>CBDAPB010000039.1:0-974708 GCA_965198265.1 Terriglobia bacterium | reverse complement strand
GTAGGCGCGGTACTTGTTCGGCTTCACACTCCGTTCTTTCACAGGCATCCTTTCGTCGAAGAAATAATTGCGGGGTCGCCCATCATAGCGGACCCGGCCCCGAAAATGTAGCTACTAGACGCTTTTTGCTCGGGCGTTTTTTTTATGGCCGGTTTGCAGAATGGCCGGGCTCCGAGCGTGCTTACGGTCTTGATTCGCGACGGGAGTCCGATCGTGGACGAGAGCGTTCCTCACGAGCCTTCTGTGGACTCCACCGGAGGCGTTTGTTCTGTATGACTTACCTGCCCACCTTAACACATCCGGACCGATTCCCCCAAGGGGCGAACGGCCGAAGAATCCGGGTTCAACGTGGGCCGAGGGTTCGAGCCACCAAGAATCGCGGGGCAGTGAGTTCAGGGACCGAAGGCCTCATTCTTCCGGAGAAACCGGCCGAACAGGCGATCCGCTCCGCCGAGTTGGACTCCTCGACGTACCAGCGGTGCTGGCGCTTGCAATTCTTGCGCCCCCGCGACGCCAGTGGATCTGGTTCAGGTCCGGGAGTCTTGGATGATCCGGTAATTTCAGCCGAACATTGTCGTCATACCTGTCGTAAGTACTTTCGCAGGAGGCAGGTTCATGAACTCTCTCTGGCAAGACATGAGGTTCGGGTTTCGAGCACTTCGGAAAAACCCGGGACTGGCGCTGATCGCCGTTCTGACGCTGACCATCGGGATTGGAGTCAACACCGCGGTCTTCAGCATCTCCAGGACGATCCTCTTCTTCCCGTTCCCGCATGTCGAGTCGGACCGTGTGGCGTTCGTGAGTGCGATGAATCCTTCCCGGAGTATCGACCGGAGCGAGGTGTCGCTGGCCGACTACATCGACTGGCGCGACCGCTCGACACGCTTTGCAGCGATCGGGGCGGAAGACACCGAGCAGTTCAACATGACAGGGCGGGGCGAACCGGTTCTTATCTCCGGGAATATCGCCACGCCGAACATGTTCGAAGTCATCGGAGTGCTGCCCGACCGGGGGCGCGGGTTTCGGCCTGGCGACGGGTCGGCCGGGGCCGAGCAGGTCATCGTCGTCAGCAATGATTTCTGGGTCGAATACCTGGACGCGGATCCAGGGGCGCTGGGGGGTGTAATCACGCTGAACGGCCAGAGTCACACACTGGTCGGCATCATGCCCGAAGACTTCGTTTATAGAACTCCACTGGACTTCTGGATTCCGATGGACATGACCGCCGTGACGGATCGAGCGGATCGAACACTCGACGTGACCGCGCGTCTGGCCGACGGCGTGACGCTCGAAGAGGCCCAGGCCGAACTCGATGTCATCACGACACAGCTCGGCGAGGCCTATCCCGACACCAACAGCGGATGGGGGGCGCTCGCGGTGACGATGGCCGACGACATCCTCCAGGATGCAGGTGTCTTTGCTGTCCTGATGTACGGTGCGGTCCTGTTCCTTCTCCTGATCGCGTGTGTGAACATCGCCAACCTCTTCCTCGCCAGGATGGCAGGGCGCCAGGATGAAATCGCCGTCCGCGTCGCGTTGGGGGCCGGGCGGGGAAGGATCATGCGCCAGCTCCTGGCCGAGGCCCTGGTCGTCGCCCTGATGGGCGGAATCGGGGGGCTGGTCCTGGCTTTCTGGGGGGTGAGCTATCTCCGTTCCTACCTCGCGGCTTCACCGTCGGTGGCGGTTCTGGCACGGGGGCTCAACGTCGACTGGGGCCTGTTCCTCTTCAACGGCGGGCTCGTGGTTGCCACCACCTTGTTCTTCGGCCTGCTCCCGGCTATCCACGGTTCCAAAGCGGATCTGAGCTCCACCCTCAAGCAGGGGGGGCGTAGCGGTACGGGGGGCATCAACCGAGCCCGTCTGCAGCGCTTGCTGGTCGGAGCTGAAATCGCCGTGTCCGTCATGCTCCTGGTTGCTTCCGGGCTGCTGGTCCAATTCTGGGCCGATTCCCACGAGAAAGACCTCGGTATCGATACCCAACGGCTTGTTGTCACCGAGATGTCGCTTCCCGATTACGACTATCCGGAAGAGCGTCAGGTCGAGACGTTCTATCGGGACCTGGTCGCCGACGTTGCTGCCCTGCCGGGTGTGGCGGGCGCCGGGGTCGGCAGCGCCGCTCCGGTCGTCGGCTTGAGCGAGAGTCCCGACACCCCGATCGCGATCGAAGGGCGCACAAGTTTTGAGGATGAAGCGGTCCCGGCGGCGATTCACCTTGTGGTGAGTCCGGACTATTTTCAGGTGTCCGGGATTCGGATGCACGAAGGCCGCCCTTTCAACGCCCAGGACGCAGCGGACTCGGTCCCCGTCGCACTGGTGAGCCGGACGATGGCTCGAACCTTCTGGCCCGAAGGCAGTCCCGTCGGTCAACGCATACGGGTTGAGGGTACCGATCAGGGATGGCTCACCGTCGTGGGCGTTGTGGGCGACGTTCAGAATCAGTTCGTCGCGTCTCGTCCCCATCCCGTGGTGTACCGCCCGCTTTCTCAGGCACCCGAGCCCGGCATGGTGCTCCTGGTCCGCACCCGCGGTGAGCCAAATGCAGTGGCTCCGACCCTCCGGGGCGTCATAAGGCAGGCCGACATCAACCTCCCCATCAGCCCGATTCGTCCGATCGAGCAGGACATCCGCCTGAATCAGGCCGGTGGCAACCTCGTTGCCGGCCTGGTTGCCGGTTCCGGGATTATGGCGCTACTGCTGGCGGCGCTCGGCATCTACGGAGTCGTCAGCTTTTCGGTTGCACAGCGAACCCACGAGATGGGTCTCCGTATGGCGCTGGGCGCGGATCGCGGATCCCTCTACCGGCTCGTCCTCGGGCAGGGAGGTGTCATCGCCATGTTTGGCCTGGCCTTCGGCCTGGCTGGCGGTTACGGAGTCGGCGTGTTGATGCAGGCCGGCATCGCGGACTTCCGCAACCCGCTGGACCCGCCCCTGTTCGTGGCGGTCTCGATGGTCCTCGCCCTGGTCTCCCTGCTGGCTTCGTTCCTGCCGGCCCACCGCGCTAGCACCGTCGACCCGCTGGTCGCCCTGCGTATTGAGTAACCACCCTCTTACTCCCCTCCTTGGCTAAGGAGGGGTGGATGCGCCGCAAGGCGCAGACGGGGTGGTTCGCTTCCCGGTCAAGCCCACCCTCTTACTCCCCTCCTTGGCTAAGGAGGGGTGGCTGCGCCGCAGGCGCAGACGGGGTGGTTCGGTACCCTCCCGGCCAGCGGCCGCGTTGTCATTCCCCATAAGCGGCCAGCGGCCGCGTTGTCATTCCCCATAAGCGGCCAGCGGCCGCGTTGTCATTCCCCATAAGCGGCCAGCGGCCGCGTTGTCATTCCCCATAAGCGGCCAGCGGCCGCGTTGTCATTCCCCATAAGCGGCCAGCGGCCGCGTTGTCATTCCCCATAAGCGGCCAGCGGCCGCGTTGTCATTCCCCATAAGCGGCCAGCGGCCGCGTTGTCATTCCCCATAAGCGGCCAGCGGCCGCGTTGTCATTCCCCATAAGCGGCCAGCGGCCGCGTTGTCGTTGCCAGCGGTCAGTAATCTGAAAGAGAACGTAACGAGTCACGAGTCAGAAGTTGTGGGATCATACGCGAACTGACTACTGACTACTGACTACTGACTACTGACTACTGACTACTGACTACTGACTACTGACTACTGACTACTGACTACTGACTACTGACTACTGGACTACTGACTACTGACTACTGACTACTGACTACTGACTACTGACTACTGACTTTTGGGGAGAACGAGAAATGCCCTCCAAGCCGACCGATCCCGACGAAGACGAACCCGTCGTGGAACCTGGAATCGAACCGGAGTCCGATTTCTGGTCCGATCCTGCGATCGAAGATCCGGATGCACCCGAGCGAATCCGCAGGATCCTCGAGAGCCCCGCCTACATCCGTACCGACAACGATTACAAATTCCTGCACCGGGATGAGCTGCGGCCCGTGCGCCTCCTGCTCGAGTACCTGAAGCCCGAGTTGATTTTCGAAGAGCACAACATCGAATCGACAATCGTGGTGTTCGGTGGAACTCGGATCGTCAAGCCAACCACGGCTCGTCGAGAGGTGGAGCAATTGCAGGTCGAGGCGGCAGCGGTCCCGTCCGATGCCGCGCTCCAGCGGAAGCAGCGCGTCGCGGAACGAGTACTGGCGAAGAGCAAATACTACGACGTGGCCAGAGAGTTTGGGCGTGTCGTCAGCGCGTCGAGCAAGACCGCCGCGCCTTCGGACTTCATCATCACGACCGGCGGGGGACCTGGAATCATGGAGGCGGCCAACCGGGGCGCGTTCGACGCCGGCCGGCCCACGATCGGGTTGAACATCACGCTTCCGCAGGAACAGCATCCCAACGCTTACATCACGCCGGAGTTGTGCTTTCAGTTCCGCTACTTTGCCTTGCGCAAGCTTCACTTCCTGAAACGAGCAAAGGCTCTGGTTGCTTTCCCCGGAGGGTACGGCACCTTCGATGAGCTGTTCGACGCTCTGACGCTCGTTCAAACCAAAAAGATCGATCCGATGCCGATTGTCCTGGTCGGAGAAGAGTTCTGGCGGGGTGCTTTCAAGGCAGACTTCCTGGAGGAAGAGGGAGTTGTCTCCCCGGGGGATGCGGACCTGGTTTCCTACGCCGAAACGGCCGAGGAGATCTGGGGCACGATCAGAGATTGGTACGCTCGGGAAGAATGAAGAAGTGGTCAGTGACGAGTGGCCAGTGGCCAGGAACCAACGTGGTTGCATTCCTGAAAGCTTCTGACCACCGATCTGGATTGTACCAGCCAATGACGATGTCGAGGCCGGTTCGTCCAATCCTCTACTGACCACTGCCCACTGACCACTGCCCACTGACCACTGCCCACTGACCACTGAGAACTCTACCCCTTGCCCCTCTTCATCACAGGCCGATCATCATCGTCCGGGGACTCGGTCACGACGGTTTCTTCATCCTCTGAAACGCCCGGCCGCGGCGTTCTCCGCCGCAGGCTCGGACGACGCTCATCGACGACCGGTGTGCGGTTATCCAGAGCGGCCAGCAGGCCTTGCACGTCGTCGAATTCTGAGGTCGTCAACGCGTACTTGTCTTTCCCGGGAAGAACCGTTTCGATGTGTCCCTTGGTCTTGCTGATCCGATCTTCCGTCGCCGGGTGTGAGGCGAACAGGCCAGAAATGCTGCCGGGCTTCGATTTCTCCTTTGCCTGGATCTTCTCGAAGAAACTGATCATCGCGCTCGGATCGTAGCCGGTAGCGTGCAGGTACTGGATCCCCAGGAAATCGGCTTCTTCTTCGGCTTTACGAGAGAACTTCAGAAACGTCATCGGTATCGCAAACTGTGCAACCTGCTGGGCGGCATACCCGCCGACACCGCCGAGGAATATGAGCGGGATCGTTGCGTAGTTGATCAACGTGGCCTTCGACTGGTTCTCGGTGCCGTGTCTGGCGGTCACGTGGGCGATTTCATGCGCGAGAACCCCCGCCAATTCCGCCTCTTCGTCGGCCGCCAGGATCAATCCCGTGTTGATGTAGAGGTATCCGCCGGGCAGAGCGAACGCGTTGATCTCATCCGAATCGATGACCTTGACGGTGAAAGGAACCTCGGCGTCGGAATTGCGGACCAGGTTCTGAGTCACGCGGTTGACGTACTCGGTGATGGTCGGATCGTCGATGAGTTTCGCCTCTCGTTCCACATCGGCAGCGAGCTGTCGGCCCAGAGCCATTTCCTTCTCGATGGACGAGAAGTTGATGCTTCCTTTGTTGATGTTGCGGTTCCCGATGTTCTCGACGTCGGAGTTCTTTTTCTTCTTGTCGTCGGATGCGTCGGCAGGGACTGCGAGGAAGACAGTCAGAATGACCATCAAAAACGTCCGTGTGATCTTTGAAATCATATTTCGCCCTCCATGCAGTGTTTGGACGCGTCAGGCGAGTTTTCGGGTGAATCAAAACTTCCGAGTCGTGGCGATTTAACATTCCTTAACGGGGGCTAGGAGTCTGCGCGGCAGAGCGCGAAGAACTCGAATTTATTGGGATTTGAGAGGGTCTTCGGAGGAGAACCCATCGATTCTTCCGATACGAGGAGTTCAGAGCTGTACGGATACCAGTAATTGGCCGTGTATCGGGTCTGCTGGGTTCCGGTTTTCCGGATTATGCCCATTCGATCATCCCGTTCATCCGCCGTAAGTTCACCGCCAGAGTGAGCAGGTTCCACTCACCGGTCACTTTGTCCAAACCGCGTAGACTGAACTGTCGGAATCCGAGCACCGACTTGATCCACCCGAAGGGCGGCTCGCCAATGTGCTTTCTGGCCCGGTAGCGGTCGCGCCCACGCTTGGTTTTCATCTTTCTCATCATCCGGCCAACAGCAGTGTCTTTGGGTGGGAGTGGAACATCGGCCAGATTCTTCTCGCGACCCATGGCAACATACCCGTCAATCTGACGTTGTTCCAACATCCCTAGATTCGACTCGGATCGATATCCCGCATCGGCCAGTACACGTTCGGGATGCTCTCCCAGGTTGTTGTTCAACGCATCCAGGGTCGGTTCCAACTGTCCCGCGTCGGACGCATTGGAACTCACCGTTGTCGCTACGATGATCCGGGCCTCGGAATCCACCACCGCCTGCGCGTTGTAGCATTGCTGGAACCCTTCAGTGGAGGTTTTCATGATCCGGCTTTCCGGATCTGTGAAGTTGTCCTGGGCCGTCGGTTTGGGCTCGCCCATGGGGCGTTTGAATGGCTTCTTTCCGCATCCGGGTTTGTCGTCTCCCGGTTCCCGTCCCGCTTCCTGGTCCGCAGCCATCTGACGTTCTTCGAGCCGTTTCATTGCTGCCTGGATCGTGGCCAATCGCTTTTTGCGGGTCGACAACCCATCGGGCAGTTCGTCTCCGCGCCGGTCCTTGCCGTATCGCTGGTCTTCTTCCTCATCGGTCGCCGTAGCCCGGTTCAACAGATCCCGAATCTGTTCGCCCAATTCGGTCTCCTGCTTCTTCATCCGTTCATAGCTCATCGCTTTGCGTTTGCTCGCATTCGCCCGCATCTTGGTTCCGTCCACCGCCACGGTTCCCATCTTCACCAGTCCCGCTTCCCGCGCCATCATCACCACTTGCACAAACAGGTTCCCGAACTCCTCAAGATGCAGTTTGCGAAAATCCGAGATCGTACGGTGCGCCGGAAAGTTCTCCGCTCCCAACATCCGGAACGCCACGTCGTCGGTCAACTTCGCCGCGATCTTCCGCGACGAGAACACCCCGGTCGCGTACCCGTAGATCAACACCTTCACCATCATCCGCGGATCGTACGCTTGATTGCCCGGTCCGTCCGTTCCATACCGCTGCTCAAACGCGCTCAAATCCATGGCGTCCACCGTGTCCGATATGAAGTACGACAGGTGATCTTCGGCCAACCAATCTCTCAGCGACGGCGGCAGCAGCAGGCTCTGTTCTGGGATATAGGTTCGATATGTTCGTGACATGTCCTATCTTCGATCTCTATCCGCCCAATTCCGGTCCTTCTGCCGCGCAGACTCCTAGCAGCCCGTGGCAGAAGTCTGATGGCTCGCGTTACGGCGGCGTTGCGCCAGATGGTAGGCGCCGTGCCGACCGATCTGCGGGTCCGGAGAAATGTCGCGCGGCAACAACGCCCGCGTGTGACGCCGCCGTAACCCTCCGGGCGCACGGGGGTTGCGGTCGGATACTTTGTTGCTCGTCGTCATGATGAAACAGCATCAATTCCTCCTCGCGCCTCGTCTCCGCCTCGCAAGACCCGTGCGCGCGAACCATCAGACTTCTGCCACGGGCTGCTAGTACTCAGGAGGGGCGTCGGGAGTAATCTCCCATCAGCTCGACGATGCGCTCGATCCTCTGGGTTCGAGTTTCGACACGCTTTGCCCTCGAGAGCCAGACGAGAATCTCCCGTCGGCGCCCCGGAGGCTGTTCATTCAGGACGCGGAGTGGCAGTTTCGCTCTCCGCATGGCATCGGCCAGATCGGCCGGTATGGGGAGTTTCCCGGGGTCCGGGTTGTGCGACAGCGAGAGGCGAACCACGTCGCCCTCTTTGACGCCGGCGGCCCTGCGGGTTGCACCGTTGACGAACATGCGGTGCCGTCCCTCGCCTCGCGGGATCAACGTCACCTCGAGAGCCCGGCCGTTGAGCGTTCCGCGAACGCGCGCGTAACCCCGCGTTTGGCATTGCGAGGTGAGTGCCGGCGGGACGTCGACACAGAAGTTCATGCCGACCCGGTAGATCTCGGCAGAGAACCCGATAGGTTTGTCTGCCATGGTGGAGTGAGATACCGACCTCAGTCTTTGTCGTAGCGTTCCAGCATCGCTGCCAGGTCGCCTTTATCGATCGGCTTGGACAGGTAGTCGTCCATCCCGGCTGCGATGCATCTCTCGCGATCGCCTTTGATTGCGTTGGCGGTCATGGCGATGATCAGCGGACGATCGTGGGCGTTCTTGCTCCGCAGGATCTCTCCGGTCGCCTCGAGCCCGTCCATTTCCGGCATCAGGACATCCATCAGGATCAGGTTGTAGGGCATTGTACGGACGGCCTCCACGGCTTCCTTACCGTTGGCGACGCAATCAGCCCGGTATCCCATGGTTTCGAGCATCTTCACGATGAGCTTCTGGTTGACCGTGTTGTCTTCGGCCACCAGGACGCGCGACCGAGGGGGAGAGGCTCCCTCTTCGCTTTGCGTTGCTGCTTCGGGAGCAGAGCTTGATTTCACCCCGTCGGCTTCATCGATTGGAATCTCGAACCAGAATGTGGAACCGACATCGGGTAGGCTGTCCACACCGATCGTTCCACCCAGCCGTTCCACCCACTGCTTGGAGATTACCAGGCCGAGCCCGGCGCCTCCGTGCCGCCGCGTTAGTGACTCGTCGACCTGGGAAAACGGCAGAAACAGCCGATCGATTGCTTCTTCAGGGATACCGATGCCCGTGTCGCGAACGACGAACCGGACCCACTGGCGCGAGTCTGCGTGGCTCGTCGGTTCAACCCGGACGACGACCTCACCTTTGTCGGTGAATTTGATCGCGTTGTTCACGAGATTCGTCAACACCTGGCGCAGTCGTCCCGGATCGCTCTTGACGCTTCCGTCCAGAGCGTGATCCACGTGCGTGTCAATCCGCAGTCCCTTCTGTTCCGCTTTGATCGCGAGGAGATCGCTGACCTCCTGGACCAACGTCGCGAGATCGAAGTCGATGCGCTCTAAATCGAGCTTGCCGGCCTCGATCTTCGAGAAATCCAGGATGTCGTTGATGAGCGCGAGCAGCGCATCGGCCGAGACACGAACGGTGTCGACGTAATCTTTCTGCTCCTCGTCGAGCTTGGTGTCCAGCAGGAGGTTCGTAAAGCCCAGGATACCGTTCATCGGTGTGCGTATCTCGTGACTGACCGACGCGAGGAAGGCGCTTTTCGAGCGGGTCGCCGCTTCGGCCGCATCGCGTGCTTCGGCCAGGGCTTGCGCCTGGGCCTCGAGCCGGCGTCTAGAGTCTTCCAGTGCCTCGATATGCCGTTCCCGGTCCTGTTGGGCGGCCTTCTGCGCCGTGACGTCCCGCATGATTCCCTCTCTGTGATGCGTAGATCCGTCCGGGTTCCGCACGATCCGACCGGTCAGCGACACCCAGACCTTGCTCCGATCCTTGCGGTAGAGCTGGACCTCGACGTAGCTGACGGTGTCGCCTTCGCGCTCGGCTTCCTCGATGCTCTCCCGGCGGCGCGCTGGCGTGACAAACAACTGGCCTGGAATGTCGGTGATCGTTTCCATCAGCTCCTGCGGCGAACTGTAGCCGGTCAGCCGCGCCAGGCCGTCGTTGGCCATGACGAAGCGTCCTTCGGGGCTGGTTTGATAGAGGCCGTCCAGCGAGTCTTCGAAGAAGTTTCTGTAGGTCTCGGCTTCGTTCTCTCCGATCGTATGCTTGTGCGGGATGACTCTTCCCGCAAGGAAGATGCGTTCGGCTTCCGGATCCGGCGTGAAGTGGCAGTCGAGCCACCGGTAGCGGCCGTCTTTCGATCTGAACCGGAGGTCAAAGGATGCGGGCTGGCGATCGGCCTTTGGACCATGAATTACGGGCTGGACCCGTCTCCGGTCCTCCGGGTGAACCAGGTCCACGAACTCCTGACCGATCAGATCCGGCGGGGACAGCCCAAGCTTCGCCTGCCAGGCCTCGTTCGCCCGGATGAACCGTCCATCCGAACCCAACAGCGCGATCGGGTCGGGACTGATCTGGAAGAAACGACCGATTGTTTCGGCCTGTTGGATCCTGTCATTCATGTCTTTGACGAGTTCGGAAGTGACCGTCTACTGGTTGCCTTTCGAATCAATCGCGAACGCCGCGCCCTGTGGGTCCAGGCACTGGGCGATCCGGTCTCCGCCCGGCACGTCCATGGGTCCATTCAGGATCTGACCGCCTGCATCTTTGATCCCGCCAACCAGCGCGTCGACATCCGCGACGTGGATGTAGAGCATCCAATGGGGAGGCGCCTGGACATCCGGCGGCTTGTTGAACATCCCGCCCAGCGTTACGCCCTTGCGGCCGTACATCTGGTAGATGCCTGCTTCACCCATGTCCATTGCCTCGGCTTTCTCCCAGCTGAACAGATCGGAGTAGAAAGCGAAGGCGGCCTCGTAGTCGGTGGTCATCAGCTCGTGCCACGAGAATTCGCCTTGCTTTGGCGGAGGATCATCGCCCGGTATGTCGCCGAGCGGTCTGTAGACGGCGAATGTCGCCCCCTGGGGATCGCCGATGACCGCAAACCGTCCGACTTCTGCTATATCTGTCGGCTCAACGTAGGTGCTGGCCCCCAGTTCAGTGGCGCGGGCAACACTCTGATCGACATCCGGTACGGCGACATAAGGCAGCCAGTTAGGACGAGAGCCTTCGGCCACCGCATCGTCTGGCAGCTGCATGACACCGCCGATCGGAGTCTCACCCGCCATCCATGTCGTGTATGGAATGCCGGCACCATCGAAAGCTTGAGTTCCCCAACCGATGATCCGTGTGTAGAAATCCATGGCGGCATCCGGATCGCTGGTCAGGAGTTCGTACCAGATAAAACGACCCCGCGCATCTTCGTTAGACATGACTCTCTCCTCTCCTGTGCTTGGGCTGCGACTGAGGGGAACGATCGAATATGTTAGCAGAATGGGGTAGGTGTACGCGGTCCGTAGGCAACCGGCACGGGCGTCTTCTACCATGGCCTCCGTCGGTACGAATCAGGGAACCTCCTCGCAATGCGGGAGTAAGCAGGGGGGAATTGGCGGTTTCGCCGCTTCGGCGGCAACTGACTACTGACTACTTCGAGCAGTTGATCGCCACGGCCTGCATCGAGGTCAGATCGATCCGAGCTCGCTCGGGTTGCCGTATCAGGTAGCCCTTCGCCTGCATCTTGCGGCCGATGTGCTCGGCGGGGTCGAAGTCTTTCAGGAAGTCCAGGCTCTGCAGGCGGAATGTCAGCTCACCCAGGGACTGGTGGATCGCCGCCTCCATCTCTTCCGCCGTGGAACTGTATGAGCTGTCGGTCCGGGCCGGCTCGCCGCTGTCGCTCAACGTCCAGCCCCCGAGTATGTCCTCGCTGAGGCAGCCGACGACCTGGACCAGCGCGCCGCTGGGCACCGGCCGTGGCCCGTCCGCCCCTTCGATCCGAACGCCGTCGAGCGTGCCCATCCCGAGTTCTTCGTGGCCAAGGGGAAACTCATTCAGGTAAAGGAGATAGGCCACTATGTCGACGTAGGTCTCGTCGCTCAAGCTCTCGGGATTGCGGCGCGGCATGGAGGCTTTGATAAACCCGAAGAAGCTCTCCAGGTCGTATTCCCGCCACCGCTCCATGAAGGCGTCGCCGATCAGCCGCGCGTCTCGATTCCCGCTGTCGACGTCGCCCCGGTGACACCTACCGCAGTGGGTTCGGTACTCCGCCTGACCGCGGGCCGCCTGGTTGATCGTGTAGACGCCCTGCCAGACGGTGGGATGGCCATCCACAGCTTGATCGGTAGGTTCCTGAATCTCCAAGGCAACACCGCGGGCGTGAGATCCTGCAAGCGCAACAAAGAGGACCAGGAAGATCGTCAGTTTCGAGTACATGTGGCTCCCGCTGGTTGTTCCAGTCGAAGCAGATTTACCACATGTTCGGTTTGGAGTCCAATGCGGGCGAACGCTGGTACCGATAGCACTGTTACAGGTTACTGGGTCCGTTTCCAAACTGATCCACTACCCGATCACTCCCCGCGCAGGACCCGCACCGGATCGAAACGTAGACCGTTCGGGGCGCCGGCTCCATGTAGTTCTGCCGCGTGTCCCCGACGATTCCCACGACCCTCCGCGGCGGCTGCATGCCGCCGAGCATGACAGCTTGTCCCAGTGCGTCCCCGTCCAGAAAGTAAGTTTCGCTGAAGGCCCGGCTGACCACGACGACGGGTTCTGAACCCGTACGGTCCCCCTCGTCGAGCAGGCGCCCTTCCAGAAGCGCCACATCGAGGGCTTTGAAGTAATTTCCGTCGACACACCGAATGTTGGCGTTGCCCCATCCATCTTCGTCCTCGGTCACTTCGAGTCCCAGCAGTCGAACGCCCCAGATGTCGGCCTCGCCGATCGCGGGAAGCACTGAAATCCCGCCGGCTGCTTCATAATAGTTGTCAACTCGACGGACCAGTGCCGTCGTCCTGTTCGATCGATCCATCTTTTTGTGATCCCGGACCGCAACTGACGTATCGTCCTCCCATGGGCGTCAACGTCTTCATCGAAACGATGATCGATTGTGACCGTCAAAGGGTGGCCGCGTTCGCAACCGACCCGGCGAACGCCCGGGACTGGATCGGCGGGGTCGTCGAGGCAAAGAAGCTGACCGAAGGTCCCGTCGCCATCGGGACCAGGGTTGCCCGGGTTGCCAACTTCCTCGGCCGCCGTTTCAGCTACACCCTCGAGGTGATCGACATGGAACCGGACCAGAAGGTCGTGATGACGACCAGCACCCCGTTTCCGATGATGGTTGTCTATGAGTTCGAGGGCGCGGGTCGAAATACCCTGATGCGGATCCGTGTCAGTGGTGAGCCCAGGGGTTTTTTCAGACTGGGCGGTCCTTTCCTACCTCGGATGGTGCGCGGGAATGTGATGAAAGACCTTGGGCGCCTGAAGCAACGCCTGGAGAGGGGGAAGGCTAGCCCGGATTATTCATGAATTGTCTACTGCAGCGGCGGATACACTCGCAGATACGGCGTTGCGCTCGGTCGGCCTCCTCGACGTATTGTCATATACGCCTCCGGGGGCCTCGGTCGCGCGCCTTGTCTCTGCGGCGTCTCCACCGCTTCGCGACGACAACCACGAATAATCCGGGCTAGTTCCCAGGACGCCAGCCGACGGCCAGGCCAACGGTCCGTGTGCCTGGCGAGACGAGAGGCATCCAGGCGAGCCTGCGTGCTCGTCGCTCCTGCCCTCTCGTGACTGTCCGTCCGACGATATAGCCGATTGTCGCCCCGGCGACGACGTCGCTCAGGTGGTGCTTGCTCGCATCCATTCGCGTTGCGGCGACGAAGCCTGCCGCGGCGTAACCCACCATGGCCCCTGCGGGCCCATAGTGATGACCGAATACGGTGGCCGCCGTGAACGCCGTCGAGGTGTGGCCGGATGGAAAGGACAGATCGTTCTCGCCACTGGGGCGGGTCCTCCCGATCGCGTGTTTCAGGCCGAAAGTCATCAGGCCGTTCAACGCCTGGGCCTGAGCGAGGTCGTAGCTGAACCTGGCGAATCGGGCGTCTCCGGTGAATTGACTGATCGTCAGAAGGCCGCCGACGGCGGTGAACACGATCGGCTGATGGCCCGCGTGCTCCCCGACCTTCTCGAAACGTCCCAACCGTTCCCCGCCGGCAAAAAAATTATCGACTGAATCGTCGACCGCGAACGCCGCTGCCGTGAGGCCTGTACCGATTAGAAGAGGGTGCAGGTTGTCGCGCGAGAAAAGTCCGATCGAGTTGTGGGCCAGATCTTTCGGAAAGTTCCGGAGCTGGGGACGAGCGGAAACGAGTGCCTGTCCGACCAGATCCGTTGCTCCGATGAGGATCAGCAGGAACGAGAGCAACAAAGCTGGCAGAAAACCCTGGCGCATCGTGTTTTGGTTGGGGTTCTGGTCCGAGATTGCGGACCCGACCTCTCAGCGCCACCCTATCACCGCGACCATGGGATTCACACAAAAAATCAGCAATCCGTCCGCCTGTCTTCAACCAACTTTGAGTTCGCCTGATCCGAGACCGATTCCCTTCTTCAGGAAGAGGTAGAGTGCGAACGACACCAGGATCGCGTCGCAGGAAGGGATGGCGGTCATCGTGAAGGCCTCGTTGGCAGACGCCTGCCCGACGGCCGAAGCGCCAAGCCACGCGACGAACGCCGGGTATGCGATCGGCGGTTCGCGTTCGAGAGTCGCGGTGTCGTATTCCTGGGCGCGCACGAAGAAGAAGTCGGCGACGTAGATGCCGGCGATAGGCGGGATTGCGATGCCCAGAAAGAGCAGGAACGAGATAAAGTGTTCCAGAATCCCGATGCCCGCGAATAAGGTCCCGATCACGCCGGCGCCGATAGTCAGTTTCCATCGATCGATTTTCGTGAAGATAGTCGCCAGAAGGACGGACGTGGAGTAGCAGCCGGCCGATGTGCGGGTCCCCGCCACCTCCCGTGCCAAGGAACGCCGCTCCACGACCGATGTCCGGCATGTCCTCGATATGTATTTCCATACCAGATTCTCGAGCAGCCACAGGCTGCTAGCCGAGCCGGAGGTCACCCACGACGCGAACGCGGAGACGGACGACTCCTCCGGGAATGTACTGCAGATGAATCTCTTCGACGTCGACGACGTGGACAGTATCCGCGACCGCGCCGTCCTCCACTGCCTGCGCGCGGGCGTCAGCCGTTGCCTGCGCGATCGAGCTTTCTCGACCAACTTCGTCGTATGAGGCCACCCGGTCTACTTCTCCACCGACCTGGGCGATTGCTGCACCGATCGCGTTCGCGACCCCAGCGTTTCTGGAACGATTATCTCGCTGGTTCCCGCAATCGGCCGCGAGATCAAGACGGCGGCGCCCCCGACCAGGATCAGCGGGACGGGAGCGGCGCTTGTCTTCATGCGATCGACGGCTTCTTCCAGTTTGCTGTGGATCGCGTCGAGACCGCCCTGAACCTGTTCGCGGTCGAGATGTCTCACGCGCTCCGGATCGCCCATTCGCGCCGTTCCGGCCGCGACCGCGAGATCGCTGGCCGTCAGGGTGTCCCCTCCGAAGACCAGACCCTCTTCGAGGAGCCTGTAACCGACCGAATCGGGGCCAACCGTTACCGAGGCTCCACCTCGGACGTAGCTGCCTCCACCGAGGCCGACCGACAGGACGTCGGGCATGCGGAAGTTGGTTCGCACTTCACCGATGTGAGCCGTGGCGGAGGATTCTCGCGGAAAGCCCTGGTGGAGCATCCCCACGTCGGTCGTGGTTCCACCGATGTCGGCGACGACGGCGTCCTTTAATCCCGAAAGGTAGGCGGCACCCCGCATGCTGTTCGTGGGGCCGGAGGCGAAAGTGAGCACGGGGTGTTCGTTCGCATAGTCGGCGTTCATCAAGGTGCCGTCATTCTGGCTGATGTAGAAGGGCGCATCGATTCGGAGCGCCGCCAGCGAGTTCCGGAACGACAGGATAACTTCAGCCGAAAGCTCTCGAAGGGCAGCGTTGATGATCGCGGCGTTTTCGCGTTTGAGCATGCCGATCCGTCCGATTCGGCTCGACATCGTGACCTGTGCTTCGGGCAGCTTGTCGCGTATGATCTCGGCCGCTCTTTCCTCCTGAGCCGCGTTGACCTGGCTGAATATGCCGGCGATGGAGACTGCCCGCAGGCCCTTGGAACGCATATCCGCTGCCGCCCCAGCGATTGCCTCCTCGTCCAACGGAGAATTCACCCGTCCGTCGAAGTGGTAGCCGCCGTGAACCTGGTATATGTGCGGGCCGACCGCCTGGCGGAGGTTATCCGGCCAATCCACCATTGGTGGAATGGCTCTCCCCGCCGGGAGGCCGATTCTGAGCGTGCCCACCTCCTGAAGCCGTTTGCCTTCGACGAAAGCGTTGGTGAAGTGGGTCGTTCCGATCATCACGGCGACGATCCGATCCGGGGAAACACTGTCTTGTTCGAGGACCTCCCGGACCACTGCGACGATTCCGCCGCTGATGTCTGAGGTGGTCGGAGAATTGGAAAGAGCGAGTACCTTCGCGCCGTCCATCAGGACGGCGTCCGTATTGGTCCCGCCGACGTCGACGCCGATGCGCACGCGACTACGTTACGGTGATGTGTGAGGAGTGACAAGTGGCAAAGTGGGGGAGAAGTGACGAGTGACGGGTGACAAGTGACGAGTAACGAGTAACGAGTAAGAAACAAGGAACCGCTGGTTGCCAGCTAGCAGCCCGCAGCCGAAACGCCGGCGGCCAGTTCGTCCCCGTGCACGGGTTCCCGCATTCCGTTTTTGACTCTTTGTCCAGTCGAGAGTTTCCACTCCCTTCGCAAACCTCCGGCAAGCCGGGGAATCGCTTTCGCGGGAATGGTTTACCCTCAATCCAGTCCGGGCCTCTTTGGAATCAAGAGTGCGGTCTATTTCGAGAGAGATTCCGACATGCGGAGTCGGGCGGGAGGAAGAAAGGAGAGTGCAATGAGAAAAGCACTGGTAGTCGTGCCGATCGTCGCCGGGGGTGTCATCCTGGGCCGCAACCTGATGCCGGCCCGCTGGCGCGAACGCATCGCTCAGCTACCTGAGAATGTGGTGGGTCGGATGCTAGACCACATGCCCGACAACTGACCGTGAAAGGTCATCATGTCTGGCGTGAACCAGATACAGGTACAGAACAAAGAGATGCTCTCCCTCGTGATGCCTGAGGGGCGCACAAGGGAAACGGCACCGGCTCCCGCGAAAGAAGGAGGGAAGACCGATGTGGCCGATGCATGAATTCTTCGGAGGCGGCTTCTGGCTGTTTCCGCTGCTTTTTCTTCTGGTGATGGTCGTTTGCGTCCTCCGGTTTGGTCGGATGCCCGGCCAGGCTGGGACGCCGAAGAGTGGCGACTCTCCGACGGAGATTGCCAAGCGTAGATTCGCAGAAGGAGAAATCAGCAAGGACGAATTCGAAACGATTAAGAGGACGATCGCCTAAACGATCGCCCTAACCGCGTTCCGGTTTAAGTCGTTGCTAGTTCTTGCTGACCAGAAAGGGCTTCAGCGACGCGTTGTAGTTCGGGTGCCGGAGTTTCCGGAGCGCCCGCGCTTCGATCTGCCGGATGCGTTCACGCGTCAGGTCGTAGATCTGGCTGATCTCTTCCAGCGTGTGCTCCCGGCCGCCTTCGAGGCCGAAACGCAGACGGATGATCCGTCGCTCGCGCGGATCGAGCCGGCTCAAGACGTCCTCGGTGACGCGGCTCATACTTGCCTCGACCACCTTGTCGTCGGGTGAGGGAGAGCTGTCGTCGCAGATGAACTTCCCGATGGGCGAGTCCTGCTCCTGGGAGATCGGGGCTTCGAGCGAGATCGGCGTCTGCGCAGACCGGCGGATGAACTCGACCTTCGAAACGGGAATCTCCATTTTCGCCGCGATCTCGTCCTCGGTCGGCTTCCGGCCGAGCTCCTGCAGGAGCGTGCGGGAGGTGCGTGTCAGCTTGTTGATGGTCTCGATCATGTGGACCGGTACTCGTATCGTTCGGGCCTGGTCGGAAATCGCTCGCGTTATCGCCTGGCGGATCCACCACGTGGCATACGTGGAGAACTTGTAGCCGCGACGGTAGTCGAACTTCTCGGTCGCGGTCATCAGGCCGATGTTTCCCTCCTGGATCAGATCGAGGAAGTGCAGGCCCCGGTTGATGTACTTCTTCGCGATGGAAATCACGAGACGCAGGTTCGCCTCGATCAATTGTCGGCGGCCCTGTTCGATCTCAAGCTTTGCAGCTTCCATCTTTCGGTATACGCGCCGGATCGTTCTCGCGTCGGTTTTCGACTCTCTCTCGATCTCTCGTATGGCCGACCGGGTGGCCCGCACTTTCTTCCGGACGCTGGCACTCTTCCCTGTAACCTGAAGGTCTTCCAGATTCCTCTCCAAGCCGGACAGTTCCTCGGCCGCCGTGCGAACCTGGTCGATGAGGCGGGTACGCTCGTTCTTGGACAGGTTCAAGCCCCGAAACTTCCGCGACAGCAGCACCGAGGCCCGCCCCAGTTTCCACTTCAACCTGCGGAGTTCGGCTGCCTTCCCCCTCTTGGGCATCGCATCGACTCTGGCGTGGAGGCGGGACACCTTGCGGTACTGTCGGGCGATCTCGGCGATGACCTCCAGCCGATCACTGCAGCGCTCTTCGAGTTCGTCCGACAGCTGCGTTTCTCGCCATACGAACGCCCGATGCACGATCTGGGGCTCGTTCTTGAGTCTCTTTCCGAGCTCAATAATCTCCTCGATCACCAAGGGGGCCCGCGACATGGCGGTCAGGACGTCGCGCCGTCCGCATTCCATCCGGCGTCCGATCTGCTGTTCGCCGGCGCGGGTCAACAGGGGTACGGTACCGCTGCGGTTGAGATACATCCGCACCGGATCGAGGGAACCTCCCGCCGCGTCCGGCGAGACTTCGAGCCGATCGCGGGCCGACTCTTCGTCTTCGAAAGACCCGAGCTCCCAGGGGTTGCTGTCTCGAAGGTCTGGATCGATTCCGATCGGAGACAACTGCTCGCTGTCGTCGTCGGGCCGATCACCCTCGGCGATTTCCAGTAACTGTTCCATGTTCTTGATTAGTTGCCTCTCCAGAGGGAGTCCCGCACCTTAAATGTATGCCTGTCGAGGAGGATTTCAAGTCGGATCGAAAGAAATTACTCGAGAAAAAGGCTCTACTGAGCGGGGCCGTGCATCGAAGCAGTCCAGATGCGATCGAACGGGAGGCCGGCGTTGCGGTTCACCCCTCTCACGACCGCTTTAGCCAGTCCCTGCTTCTGGTCGGGCCTCTCGCGGTAGGACTCGCCTGAAGACTTCCCGCGCCGCACCGGAGTTGGCCTCCGCGAGTCGGACTGAGGGTCACGGCTCGATTCAGCCTTTCCTCGTGGCAGGTCGCCACCCTAACGCTGTAAACTTGCCCGCGGGAGAACCGATGATCCGAGACTTCAAGGCGGCGCTCCGTTCGCTCAGGAACCGACCTGGATACACGGCGGTGATCGTGGCGACTCTGGCGATCGTTGTCGGTTGCAACACGGCGATATTCACCCTGCTCAACACCGTGTTGATCCGGCCACTCGCTTACGGCGATCCGGATCGACTCGTGACGGTGTTCGAGAACAACCGCCCGCAGGGTCTCGACCAGGTCAGCGTTTCGGTGCCCACATATCTGGACTGGCGAGAGCGATCGCGGTCGTTCGACGAGATGGCGGCCTACCGGTACCTCGGTCACACACTGACGAAAGACGACAGCGATCCCGAACGCATCGTCACGCTCGAAATCTCTCCGTCGCTCTTCCGCACGCTTGGCGTGAGCCCGTTTCTCGGCCGCGCTTTCGTCGACGAAGAAGAAACCGTCGGCAGCGCACCGGTCGCGATCCTGAGCTACGCCGCCTGGTCCAACCGGTTCGGAAGCGATCCCGGTGTGCTCGAATCGACGATTCGCCTCGACAGTCAGCCCTACACCGTCGTGGGCGTCATGCCCGCAGGTTTTGAGTTCCCCCCGGCCGATGCGGACGCGGAAGTCTGGATGCCGGTCCAGATACTGCAGGACTTCCAGAGACCGCGTGTCCACCGCATGTATGAGGTCATCGGCCATCTGGCGCCGGGTGCGACCCTCGAGGGGGGCCGTCGGGAACTGAACGCGATCACGGCGGACATCGCTGCCGAAAACCCGGATTCCCACACCGGCTGGGGAGCGACAGTGGTGCCTTCGCACGATCAGTTGGTGGGCGACGTTCGGACGATGCTCTGGATGCTGTTCGGAGCGGTTACGCTGGTTCTTCTGATCGGCTGCGTGAACGTGGCCAACCTGGTCCTGGCACGCTCTGCGGAGTCGAGTCGCGAGTTTGCCATCCGCTCCGCTTTCGGCGCTCGCGGGTTCGCGTTGCTGCGTCTTTCGCTTGCGGAAGGGCTGCTCCTTGCTGTGGCGGGCGGTGCGGCCGGTCTGGGGGTCGCTTACTGGGGTGTCAACGGGCTGCGCCAGCTCATCCCGGCGAGCGTCCCCAGAGCCAATGCTATCGAGATTGACGTCGCGGTGCTGATCTTCACGGGGTTCGTATCCCTTGTGGCTGGAATGATCTTTGGAGTCGTGCCGGCATTGCGAACGATGCGACCGGATCTGATCGAAGTACTGCAGGCGTCGGGCCGGGGAACCTCGATCAGCCGAGGGGTGCGGCGATTGAGCGACTTCATGGTCGCGGCCTGAAGTGGCCCTTGCGGTCGTCCTGCTGGTGGGCGCCGGCCTGATGGTGGGCAGCCTCCTTCACCTGCTCGACACGGATCCGGGATTCCGGAAGAGCAACGTCGTGTCCGCGGTCGTGTCGCTTCCCCGGGCGCGGTACCCCGCACGTGAGCAGATGAGACAGTTCTACGGCGACCTGGTGGGGCGTCTCGATGCGCTGCCCGACGTCGAATCAGCCGGAGCCGTCTCGGCGTTGCCAATGAGCGCGGTCGGAACCGACTTCAACCTCCCGTTTACACCGCCGGGCCAGGAGATTGCTTCACCCAGCGAGAGACCGCGCGCCGGAACCCGCATCGTCATACCGGGCTACTTCCAGGCGATGGGCATCCCGCTCATCAGAGGCCGCGTATTGGACGAGTTCGACGGAAGGGAAGACGCGCGCCGTGGTGGGCTGATCAACGAGACGATGGTCCGTCTGTACTTCCGGGAGGTCGAGCCCCTCGGTCAGGTTCTCGCGGTGCCGATGATGGGCGATATCGAGATCGTCGGTATCGTCGGCGACGTTCGCCACGAAGGCCTGCAGGCCGAAGCCGGTCCCGAAATCTTTGTCCCGTTCAACGTGTTTCCCCAGCCCGAGATGCATGTCGTAGCCCACACGACCGGCGACGCGAACAGCATGATCTCGACGATTCGATCACAGATTCTCCAGATCGACCCACAGCAACCGATCACCGAGTCCGCCAGCATCGAGCGGTTGCTCTCGACATCGATCGCGCAGCCCCGTTTTAACATGGCGCTGCTGATCGGCCTGGCCTTTAGTGCCGTCGTGCTCGCCGCCGTGGGCATCTACGCCGTCGTTTCGTACGCGGTCGCAAGACGCACGATGGAGATCGGCGTCCGCATGGCCCTGGGGTCGGGCCGGGACCAGACGCTCAAGCTTATCGTCGGTGAAGCGCTGCGTGTTGTCGCGATCGGCACCGCCATCGGTCTGGTCGGAGCTTTCGGTCTGGTTCGCCTGATCCAGAGCCTGCTCTACGAGGTCCAGCCAACGGACCCACCGACGTATGTTTCGGCCGTTTTCGTCGTCGTGCTCGTCGGCCTGATGGCCGCGATCGTCCCCGCCGTCCGCGCGACCCGAGTGGACCCGGTCGTCGCGTTGCGCGAGGAGTAAGGCGTGTAGGTGCGGTCTACGACCGCACAGCCCTTCGATTCGAGCGGTGTGCACTCATAAATCCCCGAAGAGCCTTCGGTGCCGGAGACAGCGACAATCTAGGATCGGCTGTAGGTGCACTCCATGAGCACACGTGTTTCGCTTCGAAGAATGTGCGGTCATAGACCGCACTTACACCTATCGCAAATTGCGATCTTTGAAAGAATCCACATTGCAGGTTGCTCATTGGAGATTGTTTCATTTCAGATTTCCGACCAATAAGAAATCGAGCAATTTGCAATCTCCAAATTTCCAATGCGGAATCGTCCAATGACCAATCTGCAATCGCTGTCGGACGAGGTCCCAGCCACCCCCCTCGATCGAGTAGAATGTGCGGTCATAGACGTCATAGACCGCACCTACACCTCTAAGATAGATCCGCCAGGTAACGAATCATCTCGATCTGGCAGACCTGATCCCCCTCGCGCAATTCTTCGACGCTGCTACGATCCGGATGAAATCCTACCGACTCGTACAGGTGTCGGGCTCTTTCATTCTGGACCAAGACCGCCAGGCTGGCGCGTTCATACCCCAGGGCTTTCATTTCTTCTAACGAGCTCCGGAGTAAGAGTTTTCCTACTCCCATTCCCCAGGATTCGGGGCGGACGAAAATCGAGTGTAGTTCGGCGCACGTTTTTGAATCCTGATCCGGATCCAAGGTCGGAGCAAACGCGCTGAAACCTGTGACCTCACCGTCTTCTTCGGCGACGTGAACAGCGGATCTACCGACTTGTCGTTCCAGTGCCCGTTCCCACCGCCTCACGTAGCCACTGACCGAGAGCGCGTCGAGGTATGCATCTGGCACGAATCCCTTGTAGGATCCTGCCAGTGCCACCGCATTAATCTCGGCAATGGCCCGAACATCCTGTCGCGTTGCATGGCGTATTAGCATTTCGGACGCAAGGTCAGCTTGCACGATCGGTGAATCGCTCATGCCCTTTATAAGAGATTTTCTGTGGAAGCACCGCAAGATTATGAGGCTCCAGCACGTATATTTATTGAAGGATTGCAGCCAGGGGGAGACCTGGTTTCAAACAAGGAGATGAGTTTGAAAAAACTGTTTCGTTCCGAGTCCGACAAGAAGATTGCCGGCATCTGCGGCGGAATCGGGGAAGCCTACATCATCGACTCGAATTTGGTTCGAGTCGCCCTGTTGTTCCTCGGACTGGCTACCGGCGGGATACCCTTCCTGATCGCTTATCTGGTCGGTTGGATCATCATCCCAACGGGCTCTCAACCGGCGGAATGACACCCAAACGACCGTGTCGCGTCCGTATCGGCATTTCGATGTGTCTGCTCGGAGAGCGGGTCCGCTATGACGGGGGCCACAAGCGCGATACCTTCCTCGTCGACCGTTTCGGGAAATATGTCCAATGGGTGCCGGTCTGTCCGGAAGTCGAAGCGGGGATGTCGATACCCCGGGATTTCCTGCGGCTGGTCGACATTGATGGCGAGGTTCGAATGGTAGCGCCGAACACCGGCCGGGACCACACGGTCGGGATGCGACGTTTTGCCCGGGCGCGGGTGCGGGCGCTGTCGGGCGAGAATCTTTCCGGGTACGTCTTCAAGCGCAGCTCGCCGTCCTGCGGCATCGAGCGGGTCAAGATCTTCAAAGAGGGAGTTTCGGGCAGAAGAGGCCGCGGCCTGTTCGCTTCAGCATTCATGGAAGCGAATCCGACTCTGCCGGTCGAAGAAGAGGGGCATTTGAACGACCCGCGGCTACGCGAGAACTTCGTGTCTCGGGTCTTTGCACACCGGCGCTGGCAGGACCTCGGCCGAGTGACACGAAAGGCCTTGGTGGATTTCCACGCCGCCCACAAGTTCGTGGTGATGGCCCACAGTCAACAGGGCTTGCGGCGGTTGGACGCCATACTGGGTCGCGCGAAGGATTATCCGGGCATGCGTCAGCTCGCAGACGCCTACTGGGCGGAGTTCTCCGAGGTCATGAAGCGAACGCCCGCGCGACGCAATCACGCGAACGTGTTGCGGCACATGGCCGTGTTCGTTTCCGATAAGATCGACCCGGAAGATCGCGCGGAACTGAAGCAGGCAATCGACAGCTACAGGCTTGAGCTGACGCCGTTGATCGTTCCCGTGACGCTGCTGCGGCAGCATATGCGGCGGCTTCGGATCGGGTACCTTCAGGACCAGGTGTATCTTAGTCCGCATCCGGATGAACTGATGTTGTTGAACCAGCTGTGAGACTGGCAAGGAAGATATTCGCAGGCATTCTGATCTTTGCCGTCATCGGCTACGGAGGGGTTCTCGTTGTTGTCGTGTCGTCGGCTGAACCACCATCCGGCTCCGAGCGGGGTTTGCTGCCGTGTCCGAACAGTCCGAATTGTGTGTCCAGCCTCGCCCCACCCGACGATTCGGCCCATTTCATCGAGCCTTTCCGATTCCAGGGACTTCCCGAAGAGGCCTGGACGGCTTTGAAGTCGGGCGTGTCGTCGCTTCCGCGAAGTACGATCGTGGGCGAATCGTCGGGTTACATGCACTTTGAGGTACGAACGTTCATCTTCAGGTTTGTCGATGACGTGGAGTTCCTGCTCGTTGACGACGAACAAACCATCCATATGCGGTCTGCATCGAGGCTGGGTTACGGTGATCTGAACGTGAACCGAAACCGAGCGGAGACGATCAGACAGATGCTGGATCAGACCTTGCCTTTCCGACGTCAACCGTGAAGACGTTCGAATTCCGCAACGAAATCTGGATTCCAAGAACGTCGGACGAGATCTTTGACTTCTTTTCCGACGCGGCCAACTTGGACTATCTGACCCCGGAGTGGCTGCACTTCCGAATCCTGACGCCACGCCCGATCGCCATGGCGGAGGGCACCGAGATCGACTACTACCTGCGCCTTCGCGGCCTGCCTCTGCGTTGGCGGAGCCGGATAACAAGGTGGGATCCCCCGAATTTCTTCGTCGACGAACAGGTCCGCGGTCCCTATCGAAGTTGGATCCACGAACACCACTTCCGACCGACCGCCGGTGGCACCATGGTCGAAGATCACGTCCGTTACGCAGTCTGGGGCGGCGTTGTCGCGAATCGATTCCTTGTCGCACGCGACTTGGCACGTATCTTTGCCTACCGCAACAGGCGTCTAGTCGAGCGCTTCCCGGCCGAAGACTGACTAGTGAAAACTCGGTATTGACTCCGATCGACGACTGCTTGCTCACAACCCTTGATTCCCGCAGGCAACGTGACTAGTATTCACACTTCATTCCACAGGTTCGACTGTAGCCCATGCATCTGACGCCAAGGGAAATCGAGAAGCTGATGATCTTTACCGCCGGGGAAGTCGCACGCAAACGCCGCGGCCGCGGGCTGAAGCTCAACTACCCGGAGGCGGTAGCGCTGATCACGTCGGAAGTCCTGGAAGAGATCCGCAACGGTAAGACGGTCGCCGAGTTGATGGAGTTCGGAAGGACGATCCTGAAGGCCGATGACGTGATGGAAGGCGTGCCCGAGATGATTCCCGAGATTCAGGTCGAAGGAACCTTTCCGGACGGTACGAAGCTGGTCACGATTCACCGCCCGATCACCTAGGGAATTCCATGATTCCAGGCGAATACCAGCTCCGAGACGAGCCAATCGACGCAAATGCGGGCCGGGATACCGTCCGGTTGCAGGTTTCCAACCTCGGCGACCGACCCGTCCAGGTCGGCTCCCACTGCCATTTCTTCGAAGCCAACCGGTGGCTTGCCTTCGATCGCGCGAAGGCCTACGGGATGCGCTTGAACATTCCCGCCGGAACTGCGGTTCGCTTCGAGCCGGGCGACACGCGGGAGGTGGAACTTGTTGCGCTGGCCGGAGACCGCGTGATGCACGGGATCAACGGGTTGGTGAACGGCAAGCTGGATGATGCCGAGGTGAAGGCCCGTGCCCTTGCTGCCGCCGCTGCCTTCGAGAGGAAACCGGAGTGAAGATCGACAGGTCCAGTTACGGGGAGCATTTTGGGCCGACTACCGGCGATCGGGTGAGGCTCGGGGACACCGACCTGTTCATCGAGGTCGAATCGGACCACACCGTCTACGGTGAAGAGGTCAAGTTCGGCGGGGGAAAGGTCATCCGCGACGGTATGGGACAGTCTGCGTCGGCGTCCCGAGAAGCCGGCTCTCCCGACCTCGTGATCACCAACGCCCTCGTTATGGATCATACGGGTATCTTCAAAGCCGACATCGCCGTCCGCGACGGCAGGATCTCCGCAATCGGCAAGGCCGGGAACCCCGACATCATGGATGGCGTGACCGAAGGGATGGCGATCAGCGCATCCACGGAGATCCTCGCCGGCGAGGGACGCATCGTCACGGCCGGCGGTATCGACGCCCACATCCATTTCATATCGCCGAATCAGATTCCCGAGGCGTTCTATTCCGGCGTCACGACCCTGATCGGCGGCGGCACCGGACCGGCGACGGGGACGAACGCGACGACCTGCACGCCCGGCCCGTGGAACATCCGGCGCATGTACGAGGCGTCTGAGGCATTCCCCCTGAATTTTGGCTTCCTCGGGAAGGGGAACTCTTCGCTGCCAGGAGCTCTGGAAGAGCAGATCCGAGCCGGCGCTCTCGGTCTGAAGCTCCATGAGGATTGGGGGACGACACCGGCGGCGATCGACCAGTGCCTCTCCGTAGCAGACCGGTTCGATGTCCAGGTCGCGATCCACACCGATACGCTCAACGAAGCCGGGTTTGTCGAGGACACGATCGCAGCGTTCAAGGGAAGAACGATCCACACCTACCACACCGAAGGCGCCGGGGGCGGCCATGCTCCCGACATCATCCGCCTCTGCGGCGAATCGAACGTCCTGCCGTCGTCGACGAATCCAACGATGCCATTCACGCGGAACACGATGGACGAGCATCTGGACATGCTGATGGTATGCCACCACCTGTCGGCATCTATCCCTGAAGACGTTGCGTTTGCCGACTCGCGGATTCGAGCCGAAACGATCGCGGCCGAGGACATCCTGCACGACATGGGCGCGTTCAGCATGATGGCCTCCGACTCTCAGGCCATGGGCCGGATCGGCGAAGTCATCTGCCGGACGTGGCAGACAGCCGACAAGATGAAGAAGCAGCGGGGACGTGTCGACGAAAGCGGTGACAATGACAACGTCCGGGCCAAGCGCTACGTGTCGAAGTACACGATCAACCCGGCGATCGCCCACGGCATTGCCGGAACGGTTGGATCGGTCGAGGTCGGGAAGATGGCGGACCTGGTTCTGTGGAAGCAGGCCTTTTTTGGCGTGAAGCCGGAGGTTATCGTGAAGGGTGGGTTCATCGCGGGATCGGCGATGGGGGACGGAAACGCTTCAATCCCAACGCCACAGCCCTATGTCTACCGACCGATGTTCGGGCATCACGGCCAGGCGCTCGATTCGACTTCCGTGCACTTTGTCTCGCTGGCCGGCGTGGAGACCGACGCACTCGATGGGTTGCGGCGCAGACCCGATCCGGTCGGCGGCTGCCGAACACTCGACAAGAAGGATCTCAAATGGAACGATGCGACACCCGAGATCGAGGTCAACCCCGAGACTTACGAAGTGCGAGCCGACGGCGAGTTGCTGACCTGCGATCCTGCCGAAGTCCTTCCCCTGGCGCAGCGTTACTTCCTCTTCTGACATGACGGTCGTTGAGCACGTCGTACCCGAGGCCGCCCTTGAGGGAGAGCCGGCCGTTTACCGGCGAACCACGATCACGCTTTCACTCGAAGATCGCCAGAAGACACACGGTCGGCGGCGGGCCGACGACGGTATCGAATTCGCGATCTCACTCGATCCGGGTTCAACGCTTGCAGACGGGGACTGTCTGCTGCTGGAAGAAGAGCGCGTCGTTGTTGTTGTCCGGGAGGCCGCCGAAGCGGTGTATGTCGTCCGGCCCCGATCCGAACAGGAGTGGGCCTATTTCGCTTACCAGATCGGAAACCGGCATCAGAAGCTCATGATCGGTGACAAGGAACTGGTGTGTTTGCAGGACCGGGCAGTCCGGAGGCTGTTCGAACAGCTGCACGTAGAATACAGGGAGGACGAGCGACCCTTCACCCCGGCAACGGTTGCGTCAGGACACCACAGACACTGAGCGAAACGAACCGCGAGAGAACCAAAGTGAGGGGGACGGGGCTTGCCCCGCCCCCGGGTGTTGGCTGAGCCGAAACGTACCTGGAAGTGTAGGTGCGCTCTATGAGCGCACAGAAGTGTCGAGTCAGAAGATGTGCGGTCATAGACGTCATAGACCGCACCTACACCGTTCTGGAGAAAAACGCCGTTGGATTCGAATCAAATTCTCCAAATCCTCCAACTGAGCGACGGCCTCTTCCCCATCGGGACGTTCGCGTTCTCCGATGGGCTGGAGACGGCTGCCCAGCGTGAGGAGATTGTCGACGCGGATGATGTTCGCATCTGGCTCGAGCACTATCTCGACGCGGTGTTCGCGGATTCTGAGGGGCCCGCGCTTTTGCAGGCGATGGAAGCTTTCCCGGATGACTTGAAGCGGCTCGAGCGGTTGGACCGCGAACTGACCGCGCTGAGGCCTTCATCAGAAACGCGTGCCAGCAGCCGATCGCTGGGCCTTCGTCTGCTGAGAACGTGCGTCGAGCTCCATCCTGGTCGGGGTCTGGAAGATCTGCTGGAGCGAATCGAGTCCGGGCAGTGCCATGGAAACGTGGCTCTCGTGCACGGCGCCGTGTTCCGTGCGTTGGGGTTCGACGAAAAGGAAGCGCTCCTCGCATTTGCGTACTCCCGTCTGTCGGGAACTGCGTCGGCGGCATTGAGGCTTGCCCCTGTCGGGCAGCAGGAAATACAGGGAGTTCTCAGCGACGTGCTTGGGCGCGTCCCGGGCGTCGTGGACCAAATCCTGCGAAACCCCTCGAGATGCCTGACGTCGTTCGTTCCGATGATGGACGTTGCCCAGATGGAACACCGCTATCTCTACAGCCGCCTCTTCCGGTCTTGAGTTTGGAAGAAGCACATCCGCATGGACACCACCGCCCTCGTCAACCAGATCTTCTTCCCCTTCTGCATCATCACGATCATGTTCGCTCTCGGAACGACGCTCGAAGGCGCAGACTTCAAGCGCGTGGCTTTCAAGCCGAAGCCCGTGATCCTGGGTCTCGTCGGGCAAATGGTTCTGATGCCTGCGACGGCGTTAATGTTTACCGTCGTAGTTCCGATGGACTCCGCGGTCGCGATCGGTCTGATCATTCTTTCGGCCTGCCCCGGTGGCGTGACGTCCAACGCGATCGTGTTCGTAGCCCGCGCCGACCTTGCCCTGTCGGTGACGCTGACAGCGCTGTCGAGCAGCCTCACGACCGTCACCGTTCCGTTGATCGTGTCTGCGGGCCTGAGGCTTCATGCCGGCAGCGGACAGGAATTCTCGATGCCGGTGCTGGACACGATGATCCGGCTGTTCCTGTTGACGATACTGCCCATGTCGATCGGAATGTCTTTCAAGCGGTGGGCTCCTGCCATCGAAGCCGCATGGCGCAGATCGCTGCGCCTGTTCACCCTCCTCGTGATGATCGCGATGGTCTCGGTGGGAACTTTCACGTCGGTCGATTTCCTGGCGAACAACCTTTTCGGCATGGTTCTCGCGACGCTCGGACTCGTAGTCATGACGATGTCGTTAGGCTACCTGCTGGCCCGGATCTTCCGTCTGGACAAACAACAGGGAGTCACGATCTCGGTGGAAGTTGGCGTGCAGAACGTGGCAGTAGCGCTCGTCGTCGCCACGACGATTCTCGGTCGCCGCGAACTGGCCGTGACGCCGGGGATCTACGGTGTAATCATGTATCTGGTGGTTACGGCCTTCCTGGTGTCGATGCGGAGGAGAAAGCGTCTCTAATCCACTACCAGAGCGTACGGACCGCTCGCCTGGAACCGGAGAAGTAATGTAATGAGAAAGCCAGTACGTATCGGAATCGGGGGCCCCGTCGGTTCTGGGAAGACGGCGCTCGTTGACTGCCTGTGCAAGCAGATGCGCGACGACTACCGCCTGGGAGTCGTTACGAACGATATCTTTACCCGGGAGGACATGGAGTTCCTGGTCCGTAGCGAAGCGCTTACACCGGATCGGCTGATGGCGGTCGAGACCGGCGGATGTCCGCACACGGCGATCCGCGAGGATGCATCGCTGAACTTCGAGGCCATCGAGAAAATGGTTGCGCGGTTTCCGGACCTGGAGCTTCTCTTCCTGGAGAGTGGGGGCGACAACCTTGCTGCGAGCTTCTCACCCGAGCTGGTCGATGCCTCGATATACGTCATCGACGTGTCGGGCGGCGACAAGATCCCACGGAAGGGCGGCCCGGGCATCACGCGCTCCGATCTCCTGGTCATCAACAAGATCGATCTGGCGCCTTATGTCGGCGCGGATCTGGGGGTCATGGACCGTGATTCCCGGAAGATGCGTGGCGACCGGCCGTTCGTGTTCACGAACTTGAAGGTGCAGGAAGGAGTCGACGGCGTCGTGTCCTGGATCCGGCGCGAAGTTCTTTTCGAAGATGTTGAGCTTTCCTCTTCCATCTCCCGAGCGTGAGCGGGGCGTCGGCCCATTGCCGCTTCGAGAAGTCGGGCGGTCTGGCCGTCTCGACATTCGCTTGAGCGCCCGACGTGGCCGTACCGTCCTGGGCTGCCTGTATCACGAAGCCCCGTTCAAGGTGACCCGGCCGCACTATTCTCCTGCCTCCCCGCTGGCTCGTGTGATCGTGATGCACTCGACGGCTGGCCTGTTCGGAGGCGATCGGCTGGAGGCGCGGATTCACGTCGAAGCCGGTGCCCGGGCCCTGGTCACCTCGCAGTCTGCGATGAAGGTCCATCCTTCCGGCATTGCGCCGGCATGCCACTCGCTTCGAATCGCAGTCGAGACCGGTGGCGAGCTGCACTACTACGTCGATCCGGTCATCCCGTTTGCCGACAGCCGCCTCTGGCAGGACATCCGGGTTGAGCTGGGAACCGGCGCCCGTTTCTATTATTGGGACGGCCTGATGGCCGGCCGCGTCCGAAGAGGCGAGAGCTGGCGCTTTGCCGAATTACGCTCGGTGACCTCGGTCTTTGTAGCTGCCGAGCTCGCCTACCTGGACCGGTTTGAGCTGCAAGGGTCCGATGAGTCTCCCACGAGGCGATGGGCGATGGACCAGAACGGGTACATGGCGACCGCGATCGCGTACGCTCCATCCATCGATGAGGAAAGCCTCGAATCCGTCCGCTCCGACATCGTCTCGCCGGACGATTGCTGCGCAGACGATTCCTTCGCTTGCGGCCTCGACGTTCCTTTCGAACGACTAATGATCGGCCGTTTCCTCGCAAACAACGGAGCCAGCTTTCGAAAGGCCCGCGACAGCTACCAGAGTGCAGTGTTGAAGCATCTGACGAGCGAGCCTTCTGGGAAGTGCGCTCCATGAGCGCACTTCCCAGCAACGGCCTACGACCTACGGCCTACTGACTCCAGATGCTCTGTCCCGCAGACCATCACGACTTGACCGACCATGGTTCCGGCCCTCTGTACGTCGGTTCCTGTTCCGGATGCAACGGCCTCTGGATCAGTCACACCAGTCTCGTAGCCTTCAAGAGTCTCGAACAACTTGTTGACGACCCGGACTTCCGGGAGTCTCTCCTCGCAGTGAATCAGTTACCGGACACCTCATCAAGCAAACGGTCTTCCGACCCGCTTCAGTGCCCGTCCTGCTCTGTGCAATTGGAGGAACGCGAGACCGGCACGGTCGTGATCGACGTCTGTCTCAGGTGCGGCGGGATGTGGCTCGAAGCCAGCGAACTGGATGGCTTCCTGGGTCCCTACAGCGGCGACAGAGATTTGCCAGGCGAGCCGGAGACAGACGTCAATACTCTCGAGGAGTCTGCCGAGCGGTTCGATCGACTTTCCTTCGACAACCCGTTCAGCCACCGGTTTGCGCTGCCTTCAGCGTTCTTCATCGCAATCGTCATCAACGCCACTCCGTTCGTCTTCTTCTTCGTCCCGCTTCACGTGTGGACCCACGAGTTCGGCCACGCGACCGTCGCCTGGCTGAGCGGGCGTCGAGCGCTGCCGCTCCCTTTCGGGTGGACCAGTGTTCAGTTTGATCGATCCACGATCGTCTATATCGCGCTGGCCTTCCTGCTCGCCGTCTTGTTCCACACCGCCTGGCGGGAACGGCTCCGTTGGGCGATGGGGCTGGCGGGCGTATTCCTGCTGTTGCAGTTCTACATGACCTGGATGGTCTCGCCGTTGACGATCGAATTGTGGATCACCTTCGGCGGAATCGGCGGGGAGTTCTACCTCAGCGCGTTTCTCATGACCGCCTTCTATTTCCGGATGCCGGATCGGTGGCGCTGGGACTTCTGGCGTTACCCCGTACTCGTCATCGCCGCGAGCACGTTCTGGGACAGTTTCATCCAATGGCATCGCATTCGCGCCGGTGAAGCGCAGATTCCTTGGGGATCGATCTTCGGGGAAGGAGATGCCGGCGGAGACATGAACACCCTGGCCTTCCAGTACGGCTGGGGAAGTGAGCGCATCATCGACACTTACAATCGACTGGGTGAGTTCTGTCTCGTCGTTCTGATCGCTGTGTACGTGGCGTTCTTCCTGAAGAACCGGGCGAGTACACGGACCAGTTCTGGGAATCCCAAAATGGCCTAAGAGCTTCTGTGATCTACAGATACCGAAAAACCACTTGACCGTCCTCGGGCTTCACTAATAACTCTTACATCCCAGCACAACGGCGTGCGCAGGATGCGACACTGAAGTCTTCGGCCGAATCGTCGGTCCGAAGGCTTTTCCTTCGCTGGGAGAAACTCCACCGGCACGAACGGGACGCTGTCTTCTGGCATGGCGGTTGATTCAGACCCAGGATTTCAACGGGGTAGAATACCCTAACCGGGCTAAGGTGTAGGTGCGGTCTATGACTGTCCATGACCGCACACGTTTCGATTGGTGAGACTTTTGTGCGCTCATAGAGCGCCCCTACACCCTAGCGAAAGATACGGCGTGAGTGAATGTAGTGTCAGGCAAGTGTAGGTGCGGTCTATGACCGCACACTTTTCGGAGCGCAACGATGTGCGAAGTCCAACCGTGCCGGTATACATTCTTGCCGGAGGTCGGAGCCGACGCTACGGAAGCGACAAAGCCCGGGCGCTCATCGAGGGGCAGCCCCTGCTTGTTCGGGTCGCGCGCGAGCTGGTCGACTTGGCGTCCTCCATGACTGTCGTCGCGAGGTCGGCAGGGGACTATGATGACCTGGGGTTGAGGACCATCCATGATTCGATACCCGACAAGGGACCGATGGGAGGGCTCCTGGCGGCCTTCGAGGATGCCGGTCCCGCCGAGTGGCTCTTTCTTACGGCCTGCGACTGGGTTGGAATCCGCCTCGCGTGGGCTCGCAATCTGGTCGACGCGCGAAACGAAGATGTCCGGGCCGTCGTCTATCGATCCGACCGTTATCATCCGCTCTTCGGCCTGTATCATACGGCGGCTCGGGACGACGTCCTGCGGCACATCCGTGACGACGATCTGAAGATGCAACACCTTCTCGACGCATTGCCTACTCGATCGATGCCGGTTCCCGATGACTGGGACGAGTTGATCAACCTGAACCGCCCGGCGGAGAAAGACGGCCATGGCGAAGCCTAGAATATCCTCCGGCGGAGGTTGGGCCGCGATCGACTACGCCGTCCGGAAGGGCCTGGAGACGGGCGGGCTGTTGAAGTTCTACCGGCGTATGCGCACCCGTAACACCTGCAAGACCTGTGCGCTCGGGATGGGTGGTCGGAGTGGCGGGATGGTGAACGAGTCTGGTGGGTTTCCGGAGGTGTGCAAGAAGTCTCTGCAGGCTCAGGCCGGCGACATGCAGGGGCCTATTTCGGAGAGTCTGCTTCATGCCTACCCCTTTGCCCATCTGGAAACTCTTACTTCCGCTGAGCTCGAACGCCTGGGCCGAATTGCCTTTCCCATGATCGCCGAAGACGGCGACTCGCATTACCGGCGCATCAGCTGGGATGCCGCCCTCGACCTTGCGGCCGAGGCGTTTCGCGACGCGTCACCCGAGGAGGTGTTCTTCTATTCCTCAGGCCGGTCGAGCAATGAGGCGGCCTTCCTGATGCAGGTCGTGGCACGCGCCTACGGCACGCCGAACATAAACAACTGCTCCTTCTACTGCCACAATGCCTCCGGGGTCGGCCTTTCTCGAGTCTACGGTTCGGGGACGGCTTCGGTCGTGCTCGAAGACCTGGAAAAGGCGGATCTGACGTTGATCGCGGGCGCAAACCCGGCCAGCAATCACCCCAGGCTGATCAGCCAGCTGGTTCGGCTGCGACGGCGCGGCGGATGTGTGATCGTCGTCAACCCGCTGCGCGAGCTGGGGTTGACACGTTTTCGTGTTCCGTCGGATTGGCGGAGCATGCTGTTCGGGTCGACGGTTTCCGATCTGTACCTGCAGCCTCACGTGGGTTCCGACGTCGCGCTTTTTAAAGCTCTGCTGAAAGGGATCCTCGAGCGCGGCGGTGTGGACCAGGACTACGTGCGTAACTACACGGACGGATGGGACGCGGTCAAAGCGGATATCGAAGCCGAGTCCTGGGGCGACCTGCTGGCTTCTTGTGGAATCGGATCTTCCGAGATCCAGGTCGCCACCGAGATGCTCATCCGAGCCAGGCGCGGCGTGTTCTGCTGGGCGATGGGACTTACCCATCATGCGCATGGCGTCGACAACGTCCTTGCCCTGTCGAACATGGCCCTGGCCCGAGGCTGGCTGGGCCGACCGGGAAGCGGTCTTCTGCCGATTCGTGGCCACTCCAACGTCCAGGGCGTTGGTTCGGTCGGGGTCACGCCGGTACTCAAAAAGGCGTTCGCCGGCCGGCTCGAGAAACTCTACGGCATCGAACCAGCCGAAGGTGTCGGCATGGATACATTCCGTTCGATGGAAGCGGCATCCGAAGGCCGGATCCGGGCGGCTTTCCTGCTCGGCGGAAATTTGTTTGCGAGCAACCCGGACCGTGACTGGGCGTCGGCGAGTCTGCGGAAGATTCCTACTTCCATCCATGTGTCGACGAAGCTCAACGAAGGCCACGTCCATGGCCGCGGGAATCGAACGATGATTCTCCCGGCGCTTGCGCGTGATGAGGAGTTGCAGGCGACGACGCAGGAGTCGATGTTCAACTTTGTGCGCCTGTCGGCAGGTGGTGTTCCGGCGGCGGGAAGCGAGATGCGCTCCGAGGTCGAAATCATCGCGTCCCTGGCGCAGCGGATTCTCCCGGAAGACCGGTTCGATTGGACGGCGCTCCGCTCGCATCGCGAACTGCGTGCGGCGATCTCGGCGACCGTTCCCGGCTACGAAGCGATCGGCGAGATCGACGGACGGGGTGGTGAATTCCAGATCAACGGCCGGACCTTCCACGAATTCCAGATCAACGGCCGGACCTTCCACGAACCGACATTTTCAACACCCGATGGCAAAGCCCATTTTCACGTCACACCGTTGTCGGATTTTAGTCCAGCTGAGGGCGAGTTCCGCCTGATGACCGTGCGCTCGGAGGGGCAGTTCAACACCGTTGTCTACGAGGAAGAGGACCTGTACCGCGGAAACACGCGCCGCGATGTGGTTATGATGGCCGACGCGGACGCGGGTCGGATGAGCCTGGCCGAGGGCGATCGTGTCGCGGTCGTTACCGAAGCGGGTCGTCTCGAGGTCGTAGTCGCGATAGTCGACATCCGGGCCGGTAACCTTGCCATGTACTACCCCGAAGCCAATGTGCTCGTGCCAAAGCGCGTCGACAAACATTCGGGAACGCCCGCTTTCAAATCGGTGCTGGCCCGAATCGAGCGACCTTAGCTATAACTCGGCAAGAAACGTGACGGATGGCCCTAGTAGGGAGGGCAGGCTAGCCTGGCGGATCTCGAAGCTCCGCGATCTGACCGGCTCTTGATTCAAGCGCGACGGATCTTTCCTGGACTTCTTGAAGCAGTATGAAGGCGTCCCGGTAGTTCCCGGCATCGAAAGTCTCCCGCGCCCGCGTCAGCGTCGCGAAAGTGCCGGTGAGTTCATCATCGAATGTCTGGAGATCCCGTCTCGTAATTGGACCCCTCCGCGCTTCCTCGACTGTCTCCAAAGCGGTTTGAAACAGGCGTTCGGCTTCGGGCAGAGCGGTCTGGGCTTGCTGAAATACACGGTCCCTGTTTGCGATCGCGAGAGCTGCGGCCTGACCGGCTTGCTCGTATGCCAGTTCGAGGAGGTCGAGCGCCGGTCCGTAGTCCCGGCGCCAGGGTGGCGTGGCCTCCTGTTCCTTGATCGCAATCTCTCCACTTTCCAGATTCATCAACGCGAAGTCGTATTCATCGGGCGCATAGATATCCGCTTCGGCATCCAACGCCTGGGCGAAAGCCTCCTCGACCTGTTGTAACTCCAATACCGGCTTCTCGGTGCATCCGGCCAGCAAGGCGAGTCCAAGCGCCAGGACTAATTTGCTTTCACTGCCCATGCCTCTCCTCTATATGGCGAAAACGCCTCCGGAGTCAAACGTCAGCAGTGGGAGAAATGATCAGAGAGCGTGGAGCTTGGCGACGCGCAGAGGCCTTTCTACTCCCGCTTCAAGACGACGAGGCTGATGTCGTCCGACGGTTTTCCGAAACCGATCATGTCTTCCGTGATCGCATCGTAGATCTGGCGGGCCGACCGATCCTTGGCTTCACGCAGGGTCCGCTCGAGATGATCGGGGAAGTAGCCTTCCGTCCCGTTAGTATGCTCAGCGAGACCGTCGGTGTAGAGCAGCAGGATGTCGCCCTCTCCCATCAGTTTCCACTCGTTGAGCTGGTACTGATCCTTGAAACCGAGAACGCTACGCGTCGTCCGACTGTCGATCAACCCCTGAGACGGGAGCGTTCCGATCGGTGGAAACGTCACAGCCAGGTCCTCCTGGACTTTCATGAACCGGTCCTGCTCGCTCGAGAATACGACGGAGTGCGGATGGGCCGCGGACAGAAATCGGAAGGTGAAGTCTTCGGAAATCTCGCCGTAGATCATCGTGACGAACTTTCTCACGCTGGAGGAATCGTAGAATCTCGTATTCAGGTTCTCGAAGAGGTGCTTCGTGATGTGACCGAACATGTCGAGCTCATAGATGGCACCCAACAGGAAGGCCTGGTGCATCATGGCCGCCAGAAGCGCGTCGGTGGCCTTGTGGCCGGCAACGTCGATGAGCGCGATCCCGGCCATCCTGCGGCATCGTTCGAGGTTTGCGACCACGTCGCTTCTTCCGTCTGCCGCAGCCTGGCGGATACGGGCTTCCATGTCGTATCGCTGTTTGAAATCGACGTAAATGATGTGGTCGCCGCCGACCACTCCATTGAGAGGGATCGTGTCGCCGTAGACGTCGATTCCAGCCAGCCTGGGAATCTCACCCGGCAGCGGCGTGATGTTTCCGGCGATGTCCTGGAAATTGTCCAGCTCGCTTCGGAGCTGGCGGACTGAAGTCTTGCTGTGCGATTCGGACATAGGTGATCTGGGACCGGATATCCCTCATCCGCCTGGAGGAACCTCGCCTGTGAATTCCAGTGTGATATCGACGATCGCTATTTCGACGCGCCGGTTTCTTGCGCGAGCTTCCGGCGTTGCTTCGGCCACCCGGGGGCTGGATTTGCCGTATCCCTTCGCGCTGATGATCGTCGGATCGATACCCGCTTCGATCAGGTAATCCGTGACAGCACGCGCGCGCCGCTCCGACAGATCCAGGTTGTAGACGTCCGAGCCCACATCGTCGGTGTGGCCGTAGACGTAGATCGAATGGCCGGGTGACGTCAACAGGATACCCGCGATGCGACTGAGCAACTCGCGGTTCTGCGGCCGGAGTTCGGCCCGATCGAAATCGAACTCGACGGCGTCGCTTCCGAGGTTCATTACCAGCCCCAGCGCCGTCCGCCGAGTCTCTGCGATCTCGCTCAAAGCTCCATACAGACGGTCCAGTTCTCGCTGACGCTCCTCGCGGATCGTGGCTGCTTCCCGGCGCGCCAGATCGGCATCCCGGTTTGCAGCCTCGGCCGCGTCGCGGGCTGCGGCCGATTCGTCCTCCGCCTGCCGCCGTGCCCCAGCGGCTTCGTCCGCTCGCCGAGCGGCGTCGCTCGCCCGCTGCAGTGCGGCCGAAGCGGCGGCGGCGGAATCCTGCGCGATCCCTGCAGCTGTCCTGCTCTCGACCGCGACCGATTCGACGTGTTGGTTCAATGCCGCCATCTGCCGGCGCAATCCCCGCACCTCGTTGAGAGTCCATGCGCCAGCTCCGATCGCAATTGTCGCGAGGGCGATGGCGAGAACGGTCCATCGCCGCGACGAGGCCGGAGTGGAACCCGACGGTGGGTTGTGTTCGTTCGGCATCGGTGTTTCTCCAATAGTCTATTCTAGCAGCCCGTGGCAGAAGTCTGATGGTTCGCGCGCACGGGTCTTGCGAGGCGGAGACGAGGCGCGAGGAGGAATTGATGCTGTTTCATCATGACGACGAGTAACAAAGTATCCGACCGCAACCCCCGTGCGCCCGGAGGGTTACGGCGGCGTCACACCATCTGCGTTGTTGCCACGCCTCAACGATGTGCCAGCATCGCCTTCGGCGCGGCGCCTACCATCTGGCGCAACGCCGCCGTAACGCGAGCCATCAGACTTCTGCCACGGGCTGCTAGCGTCCGGCCCACCTTCAGGCGAAATCCCGAAGTAACTCCAGCCCTGACATCTCTTCCGAACGGAGATCGAGCGGACGCCGACCGGCCGATTCCCGCGGCTAGTGGCCTGTAACGGAGATATCGGCACCATCGCCGATGGGTCTTGCCAGTCGAGGTCGAGGAGAGAAGAGGAATTGATGCGGTTTCATCATGACGACGAACGACAAAGAGATCGACGGCAACCCCCATCGGCCCGGAGGGTTGCGGCGGAACGGTCGGGTCTTCGTTGCCGCTACCATTTCATTGTAAGACCCGCTTCTCACGGGTTGTCGGCTCCTAGAATGCGGTGCCGTTCCACCGCAACGCTGGTACCGATATCTCCGTTACAGGCCACTAGTTGACTCGCCGACGGTGGCATGCCATCGTCAGCGTAGTGTCGATCGAGGTTAAAGTAGACAGGGACCGAATGGAAGCGGTTGTCGAAGTGCAGCGACAGGAGGAGGAATCGCTCAGTGTCGAACTAATCAAACAGCTCCTGGACGAAGCCGGAGTCAGCCACGGCATCGACGACGCCCTCTGCGCCGAGTTCGTCGACTCCGTCAGCAAGGCGCCGCCGGGTGGAAGGCTTCGCCAGGCTGTGGCCAGGGGCACGCCCGCTGTCAATGGAGATGACGGCAGCATAGAAATGGCCGTCGAGTCCGACAGGGAAGATGTCGGTGTCGCGCGTGAGTCGGGCAGCATCGACTATCACGAACGCGGTTCGTTCACGCCCATCGAAAAAGAGCAGTTGATCGCTCGTGTCGTCCCACCGACGGAGGGGACGCCCGGAAAGAACGTTCGGGGCGAGGAACTTCACGCGGAACCCGGAAAGAAGGCGAGCCTCAACTCCGGATCCGGCCCGGCCCTGACAGCCGGAGGCACCGAGCTGCGCGCAATTCGCGCCGGCGACCTGCGTTTTGTGGGAGATCGGATCGAAGTTTCGGAACTCATCCGAGTCCTGGGAAACCTCGATTTCCAGATGGGCAGCGTCGAATGCGAGGGCTCTGTGACCGTGGAAGGTGACGTGTTGCCCGGGTTTCACATTCGGGCCGAGGGGGACGTGTCGGTCGGAGGTGTCGTGGACTCCGCCGAGGTAAAGGCTGCCGGTACCGTGACGGTGCGTCAGGGCGTGATCCGTGGCGGCCGGGTCTCGGCGGGAGGGGAGCTCAAGGTCGGCTATGTCACCGGGTCCTACCTGGAGAGCGATGCCAGCGTCACGATCTTGAAGGAAGCAGTGCACAGCACCGTCGTTTCCGGCGACTCGATCGTCGTCCCAGGCTCCGGACGCGTGGTGGGCGGGAGCCTGCAGGCAAAGAAACGAATCGAGGTCGGTGAGGCCGGACACGAAAACGAATCTGCCACCACCCTCATCGCCGCCGGCGCGACCCCTCTGAAGGATTTGGAGGAAGCGAAACTCAAGGCCCAGATCAAGCGGACAGCAGCTGTCAAGGCCCAGATCGGGAAGATCAAGGAGCTCGCCCAGCCGGATCAACATGGCCGCCTGGATCAGTTGGCTGCGAGCCACGAAGCCAGCGAGGAAAAGAGCGCTGAGGCATTGGCCGAACTGGAAAAGGAAAGCGACGGGCTCTCTGAGTGCCGGATCATCGTGAGCCGGGCCGTCCATTCGGGCGTTCGCATTCGAATCGGCCCCGGCGAGTTGGCAATCGTAGAAGGACATCGAAGTGCGAAGTTTCAATATTACAAGGACGCGGGTGAGGTGATCGGAGTTTATTCGGGAGGCTAGCAATGACGGTTCGTGATGCCATGAACACCCAGGTGATTACCGTTCGAGAATCAGACTCGGCCTTGGATGGCTTGAAGCTGCTCGTCACAAAAGGTATCAGCGGCGCCCCTGTCGTTGACAAAGAATCTCGCATGGTCGGACTCGTGACCGAATTCGACCTGCTGCTTGCGCTCGATCATGTCGGCGAACAAGTGCCGATCGCGAGGATAATGACCGAGGGCGTGTCTTCAGTGAGTCCCGATACCAGCCTCGATGAAGCTCGGGAACTGATGATCGGTCACAATTGGCGCCGGCTGCCCGTCGTCGAAGACGACAAGATCGTGGGTGTCCTGTCGCGGAGGGACATCCTTCGGGTGCGTTTCGGGCTCTGAGTGGCAAGGCGTCGGGGCCTACCCCTCTCGGGAGCCCGTCGCGGATGCTGCGTTTTCGTCGAATTTCACGTTCCAATGGGCGCCGTTGCAGAACGGCTTGTTCTTGCTCGCCCCGCACCGGCACAGCGTCAGATGGTCGGTCGTCGCACCCTCGCCCAGTTCGACGCCGACAAGAGCGGCACCCCCCGTCACGACGTAGGGACCGTTCGGCACGAACGCGATACCGGGATCGCCACCATGGTCCCGGTGCTCTTCACCCTCCGTGGAGTAACTCAGCGCGCCTGAGGGACATCCGCGTATCGTCAGTATGATTTCATCGACGGGAGCTCCGTCCGGATCGATCCAGGGCTCCGTGCCCAGGCGGAAGACGGTCTTTAGACCCTCGGTGCATTTTGCCGCGTGAGCACACACGCCGCGGTTGTCGTGAATCGTGATCCCCTTGCCCTCATAGTTGTCCCGCCTGTCGGCCATCCGGTCGGGTTCCTTGGCACTCGAGAATTCCACTCGCTTGTGGGAGCCATCGCAGAATGGCTTGTTGCCCGACGCGCCGCACCGGCACAGGGCAGCGCGATCGCCCCGTTCATGCACCTTGCCGTCGGAGAAACTTCGCAAGCTGCCGGCTCCTTCCACGATGTATGGTCCGTTCTCGGTCGGTTGAATTCTCGTGCGATTCTCATTGCTCATTCGGAACTCCTTGACGCCGTCTTCCTGGCACGTTTAATTGCAGCGCATATTGTATTTCGAGTGACGGCCAAACGTCACCGGCCTCGGCCGGCGTGCTCGATTGCGCCCCGACCGTCAGAGGCTGTATCCTGATGCGGCCGGAAGGATAACATGCAGCATGAAGAACGCTTGTCCGCCGATGCCGGGTTGAAGCGATTCGTACGGTATGCGGTTGCGCTGCCCGTCGCGATGTTCGTCTTTGCTGGGACTGCGCACGCACAGCGGGCGTATGTCTCCAACGAACGTGACGGTACGATCACGATCATCGACACGTCGACCGATTCGGTCGTGGACTCGATCTTTGTGGGCTCTCGCCCTCGGGGGATTCAGTTGTTGCCCAGCAGACGGGGGCTCTACGTCGCGCTCTCCCGACCGCCGGATGACCTTATCTCACCTTTCGAGGAGAAACTCGCCATCATCGCGCTCAGCTCGTACAAAGTCCTGCGTCTGCTCGACGTGGGGTCGGAACCCGTGAATTTCTCTTTCCTGGGAATCAGCGAATACGCCATTGTGGCGAACGGTAATGCCGAGACGGCCTCGGTCGTGGACGTCGCGGGCCTTCGTGTCCTCACGAAGGTGACGGTCGGAGCCCAACCCGAGGCGGTCGCGACATCACCGGACAGTCGCTGGACGTACGTGGCCTCGAAAGTTGCGAATCAGGTGACCGTCATCGACAGCCAGGCGCTTCACGAAACCCGGTCGTTCGATACCGGGCCCCGACCGAAGGGTATTGCATTCTCGCCGGATGGATCGCGGGCGTATGTCACCTCGGAGGATGGGGCGAGCGTTGCGATCATCGACGCCCGCCTCCATGAGCCTGTCGGTTCGATCGAGCTTCGGGCGGGTTCCCGACCCAACGGCATCGTGCTGTCACCCGACGGCAGCCGAGCCTACGTGTCGAATGGTCTCGGAGCGGATGTCGCCGTGGTCGACCTGGAGACAGGTGAGGCGATCAGCTACATCCCCGCCGGGGAACGGGTCTGGGGCATTGCCTTGACACCCGACGGCCGGAAGCTCTACGCGGCGGACAGTCTGGGTAACGAGATCGCGGTCATCGATACCGAAACGCTGGAGGTTGTCGCAACGGTAACGACAGGAGACGGCCCCTGGGGGATCGTAATCGGTCCTTGAATGCCAGCCGAACTCACTTCCCGCCAGCGAAGGCTCTGGCTGAGTGCGGCGATTGTGGTCCTCCTCGTTCTGACCGCCCTCCAGCTTAATAGCCAGGGTCGTCTGTGGCTGTGCTCCTGCGGCGAGTTGTACCTCTGGGCAGGCGACATCAACAGCCCGCACAATTCGCAGCATCTCCTCGATCCCTACAGTTTCACCCACCTGCTCCATGGCCTGGCCTTCTTCTGGCTCCTGACGCTGGCGGCCGGGCGACTCTCTCCAGAGTGGCAGGTTGGCCTGACCGTTCTCATGGAGTCTATCTGGGAGGTCGTCGAGAACTCCCGCTTCATCATCGAACGTTACCGTGAAGCGACGATAGCCCTCGGGTACGAAGGAGACACCATCGTGAACTCCTTGTCGGACATCGCGATCTGTACGGGGGGCTTTCTGCTGGGCGTCTACCTGGGGTTACGCCGTTCTATCGTGCTGTTTGCGGCGACCGAGGTCGTGCTGGCGTTCTGGATCCGAGACGGTCTGTGGCTGAATATTGTGATGTTGATCTACCCGTTCGAGGCGATCAAATCCTGGCAGATGGGGCTTTAGCGGAGCTTCGCCCTTCTCCGAGCTGAAGGACATTTGGGGAGCTTCCACCGCTGAGCCTTCTTCGGGCCGGTGGCGCTTCGATTTCAGACTCAAGCGCAGGCCTTCCACGACCAGCCCGACGATGTTGCGGGAGTGCTGCAGGAGTAGCGCAAACCACTGTGCCTTTCGCATCTGTGGAAAATAGATGCCTCGAAACGCGAGGGAGGCGCAGAACAGCATCACTCGCTCGTGGAACGGACGATGGGCGATTTTCCGCAGGCCCGCGGTGATGCCGGAGCGGGAATAGGATCGGTGCCACGCACTGCGCACTTCGGTTTCGGCCTGGCTGATCGTGAGGCTTCGGGGTGTAAAGGCCATCCTGAACGGGCGAAAATCGAGCCAGTGTGTCGGGCGCGTCAAGCGGCCCTCATCGGCCAATCGATCATAGAGTGGTGTTGCCGGGTACGGGGTGAGCAGGCCGTAGACGGGCAGACCGGGAGGCCAGCTCTCGATCTGGTCCAGGGTCCGACCTGCGACTCCAGGCGTATCGCCGTCCATTCCGAAGATGAAGGAGGTGATCGCATACAGGCCGCGATCGGCCAGACGGTTCAGGATGCCTTCATATTCTGCCGGTTTGTTGAAGCCCTTGCTGACCTCCTTCAGGCTGGCGGGATCGATCGACTCCATTCCGATGAAGATCCAACGTCCGCCGCTGGCGGCGATCAAATCCAGCAGTTCCTCGTCACGCAGGAGGTTGATGCTGATCTGCGCGACCCAGGGGAGTACTGCATCCCGCGCGATGATCTCTCGAAGCAATGACTTGGTTCGCTTTACGTTGATCGCGAAGTTGTCGTCGATGAAGAAAGCCGCGATCTTGCCGCGGTCTCGTTTCGCCCGTTCTTTCAGCAGCAACAGCTCTTTGACGACACTTTCGTTGGAGCGGAACCGGATTGAATCGCCGAAGAAGCCGGTCACGGTACAAAAATCACATCCATAGGGGCATCCCCTGCCGGACTCGATCGGAACGATATGCAGGGTCTTCCACGACGCACCGAGCTTCTGCAGCACAGACCGCCCTGCCGGGGGGATCAGGTTGAATTGCTCCAGGTCGAGAGTGTCCCAGGGAATTTTCGGATACTGGGCGAGGTCCGGCTTGATCTCAGTTCCCGACGCATCGACCGGCGCGTAGATCTCCTGTAGTTGTCCCCGGGCCGCATCCTCGACGATCCTGGGCCAGGTTTGATCGGCCTCTCCCAGCGCGACGGCATCCGCGTGTCTCGGCTCATCAGTCCGTCCCAGAGGTTCGTCGGGTACTTCGGTGACGTGCGGACCGCCGAACACTACTTTGGCTCCCGCCGCGCGTATGGCGTCCGCTGCCCGATATGCGCGTGCTGCCATGCGGGTCATCGCCCCGATTCCGACCAGCTCGATTTCGTTGGTTCGGACGTAGGAGGCCAGCTCGGCCTCCGACATCGGCCGAGCGTTACCGTCGATGAGAAACACCCGGTGCTCCGGGGGCGTCAGAGACTTCAGCAGGAACATCCACAGATGCGGCATGAAGTTCCGAGTGACCCCGTTATCGGGGTTGTAAAGAAGGATGTTCATAGGAGCCGATGCTGAGGATTCAGGTCCGAGGGGTGGTGCGTCCCTTTAACGCGTCCTGCCTCAAAGGCGCGTCGCTACGAATCAAACCCGAAGGGAGTTTACGACCATGTGGATGAGAAGTAAACAGAGATCGGGTAGGCGAATCGCCCCCCGGGCCGGTTTTGAACGGTAGCTGCACAGGACACTAGTGACCTGTAACAGTGCTATCGGTACCAGCGTTCGGCCGAACGGCGTCGGATTCTAGGAGTGACGCCCGAGCCAATGCTGCTTCATTGCGAGGGCGTTACGACACCGAAGACGGCGCCGTTGGGCCGAACCCTTCGGGCCGATGGGGGTTGCGGGCGATCTCTTTGTCGGAAGCCGTCACCGATGAAAGAGCATCGCTTTCCGTCTCCCTCCGCGACCTCGCCCGCAAGACCCATCGGCGATGGTGCCGATAGCATTGTTACAGGCCACTTGGTCTGTGGACGCCAGGAATCACGTCTTTCAGGCTGTCCACCTGGTCATTCCGCGTTGACCGGGTAGGACGCCGGGCATAGAATCGGAAAACGCTAAACGAAAGGTTCTGAATACGGTCTTGATCCAGGCAGCGACGTAGGGCTGCCACCGTGGAGCAACCACTATGTCTGGCGAAGGTTCAATAGGAGACGCAATGGCACAAGATAAGGAGTGCTCCGAATCCAAACTGAAGGAACAGGAAGCACCGGGTTCGGCCCAACCTCAAGAAGGGCGGCCGACGATGACGCGGCGCGACTTTCTGAAAAAGGGCAATACCGGCGCCGTCGCGGTCGGTGTCATGAGCGGCGCCGGCTTCGCCGCCCTGGTTCCCGAACCGGCGACAGCGACCCAATCCACCCCGGCCGATCCTGTAACGAGTCGCCGAGTGACACTCGACATCGATGGAAAAGAGCACGATGTCACGGTCGATGTGCGGGAGAGCTTATGGGAGACCATGAATTACCAGTTGGGCCTATCCAACTGCAACCTTGGCTGCGACCGCGCCCAGTGCGGCGCGTGTACGGTGGTCATGGATAGCCGGGCGGTCAACGGGTGTGCTCTGCTGACGGCGCGTTGCGGCCGCGGCCAGGAAATCGTGACCGTGGCCAGCCTCGCGGATGGGCCGGGTGTCGAGGGGCTGCATCCGCTTCAGCGCGCTTTCTGGTTCGAAGGCGGTTTCCAGTGCGGCATCTGCACGCGCGGTTTCATCATGTCCTCTTACGCCCTGCTCGAGGACAACCCGAACCCGACGACGGCAGAAATCAAAGAAGCGCTCGCGGGCAACATCTGCCGCTGCGGCGAATACCCCAAGATACTGAACGCGGTGAGGAAAGCGGCAGCCCAACTGCGGGGCGAGCAGATCACATACGCCGCGCCGTTGATTTCGGGTGAAGAGCCCGCGCCCACCGAGGTCGCCGGAGGGAGAGAGTCCAAGCAGTTCTCGTACGTAACGGCGCTGGGCACGATCGAGGAGTATGACGAACTGTCCGCGGAACTGGCTCTGAGGCCTGGCATCCTGGACGTGTCGGGGACCGAACGCACGATCACGCCCACCTGGGATCCCGCCAGACTCGATGAAGCCAGGGTCCGACAGATCCTCGAGGAACTGGGCCACGCCGTGAGGCCGGACTAAGGAGGAAACGACATGGAGCAAAAAGTTGACGCCCTGCGAGTCGTTCAAGACCCCACCTACGCGGCCCGCTTGACGGACGCCGAATGGCGAACCCTGGCCGACGACCCGGAGTGGAACGAGCTGGTCGGGGAATACGCCGAGATGGTCGAACCGGTGATGGAGCTCTATGCTTCGAACCTGGGTGTGCCGGCGCCTCGTGCCGTCCCTCCGAGCCCGCCGCCTCAGCAAGAGCCGGAACAGTTCGGGGTCATCGGCAAGCCGGTTCCTCGCCTGCACGGTCTGGGCGTGGTCACCAACCTCGGCCAATACGTCCAGAACATGCGGATGAACGGAATGCTCTTTACCCGGACCCTTCGAAGCCCGTATCCCCATGCGCGGATCACGAGCGTCCGGACGGAGAGGGCGGAGCGGATGCCGGGCGTGGTGGCGGTGCTGCACCGCGGCAACCTACCGGCCGAGTACCGGGACGTGCGGTTGGGAAGCGGACCCCCGAACCGCTACCTGTTCAACGAGGAGGTGTTTCAGGTGGGAGCGCCCGTGGCAGTCGTGGCGGCCGAAGGCGAACACATCGCCGATGAAGCCGTCCGCGAGATCGAGGTCGACTACCAGACCCTTCCGGCCACCCTGGGCATGATGGAGGGAGCCGGGCCGTTCGCTCTCAAGCAATGGGACAACACGGAAGACGGGACGATTATCTCTGTGACACCGCCCCTGGTTCGGGGAGAACCGGACGGTGCGCGCGCCGACACCACGATCGATGAGGTCCTGACAAAATCCACGGAACAGCACCTGGCGCTGGAGCTGACCAACTCCCTGATGTACTGGGATCAGGATCGTTTGATCGTGTATTACACGAACCAGCATGCACACGGCACCCGGGCCAGCCTTTCCCAGGCGCTGAAGATTCCCGCGAACCGCATTCGTGTGATCCAGCCCGGATACATGGGATCCGGCTACGGTTATCGCTCGCGTAGCGACGCGGCCGAAGTGCATGCAGCCATCCTGGCCCGGATCACCGGGCGTCCCATCAAGACGATGTACACCCGGGAGGAAGACTTCATCACGCGCACGCACCGACCGCAATTCCGTAACGAAATGAGGCTCGGCGTCAACCGCGAAGGAAAGATTCAATTCGGTCAATTCCGGGTGTTTGCCAACGTCGGAGCCCAGCGCGGGGGCGGTGCCAACGGGGCGTGGTATCCGATGCAGCACCTCTATTCGATCCCGAACCTGAAACTCGAGGCGACCGACATTTTCACAAACAGCTACCGGTCCGGACCCTACCGTTGTGTGAGCCATCCGAACGGAACCTTCGCCCTCGAGATGATGGTCGAGAGGGCGGCTGATGCCATCGGCATGGATCCAGTGGAGCTTCGGCTCCAGAATCTCAACGAGGAAGGGAACCTCGATACGGGCCGGCCGTTCAGCAACCCCGGCATCCGGGATTGCATCAACGCCGCCGCCGACCGCATCGACTGGGCGCAGACCTGGCACGCTCCCCGTGCCAGGGAGCTGCGGCCCGGCGTCTACCATGGCATCGGCCTCTCGGCCCACGCCTGCAGCCATGGTGGCGGAACAAACCCGGCAACCGGTCAGGTGATCGTCAACACGGACGGGAGCGTGCAGTGCGTTTCCGGCTCTACAGAAATCGGACCCGGTCAGCGTACACAGATGGCCATGATTGCCGCCGAGGCGCTCGGCGTTCCCCTGGAAACGGTCAGCATTGCTCCGTATGTGGACACCGACAACACGACCGATACGGGAAGCACGAGCGGCAGCCGGCAGACCAACACCGGCGGTCGCGGCATGTACGAAGCGGCCGTCGATGCCAAGAACCAGATTCTGAGATACGCCGCCGAAAGACTCATCAGGGACGCGAGCCGGCGCAACGAGCAACTCCAGATCACCCCGGAGGAGTTGGACATCGAGAACGGCGAGGTCTTTGTGAAGGCGGATCCATCCACGAGACTCCCCCTGGGGGTCGTGGTGCAGTCGGCCGGTTTCTCCATCCTCGGCCGGGCAATCTACAGGCAGGACACCGACTGGCAGCGAACGGCCTGGGCGTCTCATGCCTCCGAGGTGGAAGTCGACACCGGCACGGGAACGGTCACCGTCACCAGGTATGTGGCAGCCCACGACGTGGGACGGGCGATCAACCCGTTCGCGCTGGAACAACAGATCGAGGGTGGCGTCGTCATGGCGCTCGGCGCCGTGCTGAACGAGGAGCTGCTGGTCGATTCCGGGACGGGGTTGCCGCTGAATGCGAACATGCTGGACTACCGGGCGCCGAGCATCCTGGACGTGCCCGAAGAGATCGAGGTCATCCTGATCGAGAAACCCAAGGCATACGGAGTTTTCGGTGCGCATGGGATCGGCGAACCCCCGATGTCTCCCCCCGCGCCGGCTGTGGCGGCGGCCGTCCACAACGCTGTCGGAGTGTGGATGGACGACATGCCGATAACACGGGAAAAGTTGTTCGCCCAACTCAGGAACGTGAGGTAACCGAGATGAAGAGCTTTGAACTCCACGAACCCACGACAGTTCGCGAAGCGGTCGAAACTTTAGACAGGCTCGGTTCCAAGGCCAAAGTCCTTGCGGGCGGTAGCGATCTCGTTTCCGGCGTGATGAAGGACTGGGTGGAGGGAGACGGCATGCCCCTGCCCGAGGCGCTGGTCGACCTGACGACGATTCCTCAACTCGAGGGCATAGCTGTCGACGAAAACGGAGCCACGATCGGGGCCAATACGACCCTGTCCACGATCGTCGAATCCGAGGCACTCCGCGAACGGTTCCCGCTTCTCACCGATGCTGCTGCCAGCGTGGCTTCGAAGCTGATACGCAATTTCGCCACGCTTGGCGGCAACATCAACCAGCGGCCGCGCTGCTGGTTCTTCAGAGGGAAGGATTTCGACTGCTTGAAGAAAGGCGGCGACTTCTGCTTCTCCGTCGGCGGCGACAATCGTTACCATGCCATCATCGGTAGCGATCAGTGTTACATCGTCCATCCATCCGATACGGCCACGGCCCTGCTCGCTCTCAACGCTCAAGCGAGAATTGCCGGGCCTGACGGCGAACGGATGGTCCCCTTCGACGACTATTTCATCAGTCCGAGCCAGGACATCCTGCGCGAAAACGTCCTCCAGGACAACGAATTGCTGATGGAGGTGTTCATACCCACTCCTGCCCAAGGTACGAAGCAGGCCTGGATGAAACTGAAGAACCGCCAGGTCTATGACTTTGCCCTCGTCTCGGTCGCCGCGGCATTCACGGCGGACAACGACACCTGGAACGAGGGTCGCATCGTCCTGGGCGGTGTGGCGCCCGTCCCCTACCGGGCCACGGTGATCGAAGACCAGCTTCGGGGCACAAACGCCAGGAGCAGCGCCAGGCAGGCCGCCGCCTTGATCCGTACCGTCGCGCGCCCGATGAGTATGAACGCCTACAAGGTGGACATCGCCCAGAACATGGTGGAGCGAACAATCCTGCAGGGGCTCGGATAAAGAAAACCACCCCGTCTGCACCTGCGGTGCACCCCTCCTTATCCCAAGGAGGGGAGCCCGGGGTGGCGCGAAGCGCCGGGGTGGTGTTGACCAAGAAAACTCCCCCGTCCGCGCCAGCAGCGCATCTAAGTCTAAGAAAACCACCCCGTCTGCGCCTGAGGCGCACCCACCCCTCCTTATCCTAAGGAGGGGAGTCCGCCTGAGAGACGTGTAGGTCCAGGGGCGGCAATGGAAAAGTAGTGCTTACCAATTGGACGGGTAGTCGTCGAACGGAAAAGTTAAATACGGACTGCAAGGGAAGTCATGACATGAACTACTCGATATTCAAAGCGACGATCTTACTATTGGCGCTATCCCTGACTATGCCAGGCTTGCTATTGGCGAAAGGAGAGGTCATGAAGCTAGACGGACAATTCACGGAGGTGGAGTTCGCCGACGGCGTCGTGACGTTCACGTTCTCTGGAACGCTGCTCGACTCGAGCCACCCCGATAGGATGGGCACGGCCCCCATAGACCTTCCCATCCAAGTGGAGAACCTGCGAGTCGTTTCGCGTTCCGCGATCTGTATGGACCACAACAATCGCCGCAACTTCAGCTTCAAAGACGAACCCGGAGATGCACGTGCCTGCTATCGGCGCATCCGGGAGCTGGTGGCTGCGGTTGCGATCAAAAGCGTCGACTTCGAAGGACTAAAACTGAACAGGCTGGAAGCCGAAGGGCTGCACTTCTACGGGATGGAACAGGTGCGTGGCACACCTCAGCCGGCTCAAGCACGCCGCGTGAACTAGCCTACTCCCCTCCTCAGATGAGGAGGGGTGGCGCGAAGCGCCGGGGTGGTGTTGACCAAGAAGACTCCCGTCTGCGCCTGCGGCGCATCCTCCCCTCCTTATCCTAAGGACAGGAGCTTAAGGTGGATGTCGCCCAGAACCCGGTGTAGGTGCGGTCTATGACCGCACAACTCATGACAACGCAGGCAGCCGTGCGGTCATAGACCGCCCCTACACGAACTACGACTCCCGGCTAGTCAGGTTCCGGTTTCTGGACTGCGTTCGTGCGGTCGGGTCGGGGGAGACTCGTCACCGCCTGAATACAGTTGAGGGCCGAGCCGTGGATCACGTCGTTGCTTGCGATGTAGCCCCCGTCGGAGCAGAGCCAGGTGAGACCATCGGCGTCGGTCAGTATTCCACCGGCACGCTTGAGGATCAGGCTGGCCGCCGCAACGTCCCATATCGTCAAGTCGAGATGCCAGTAAGCGTGCAGTCGGCCGGCGGCAACGTTGCAGAGTCCCAGTGCCGGCGAGCCCATCAGGGTGCACTGGTTGACCTGGTCTGCGATCAGTCCCAGGATCAGTCTGGTCTGTTCACGGCTCTCACCGCCCCGCGGCCAATCCGTTCCAACGATTGCGCTCTCCCAGGCTTCGGTGCCTTCCAATATCTGCTGAACGACAATCTTCCCCTCGTTCAGGATCGCCGGGGTGTCGGTCGTCGCCTCAAACAGCTCGTCCCGACAGGGATCGTAAACGACGCCGACGCGGATGGCGCCCTCGGACCGTAGAGCCACCGAAACGCCAAAGTACGGGATGCCCTGGACAAAGTTCAGGCTGCCGCAGATGGGGTCCACAATCCAGAGATGGGGAGCGTCCACGGGCATGGGCGCGTCCTCCGGTCCTTCTCTGGCCAGGATTCCGGCCTCAGGAAATTCGGTCAGAATGACCGAGACGATCGCTTCCTGAACTTCCAGGGAAGCCTCGGACGCCACGTCCCGCAGGCCCTTCCACTTCAGATAGCCAGGTTCGCCAAGGCGGGCCCGAGCCACTTCGCCGCCCTGACGTGCCGCGCGTATCGCAACTTCATGAGCCTGGTTCGTGTCGGGTGTTTCCACGGTTTACAGTATATATTGAGCTTTTCATCACACCGAAAAGTGGTCGCAGACCTTCGGTTCTTGGCCGGCGAGAAGGGGCGGACCCTCTGATAGTGAGAAGACGCGAGTGACGAAACCTGCATCGGCGGAAGTCACCAAGCTGCTGTTGGCCTGGGGTGACGGGGACCAGGACGCCTTGGGGCGACTGATGCCTCTCGTCGAACGGGAGCTGCACCGCCTGGCTCATATGTACATGGTCGGGGAGCGTCAAGGGCACACGTTGCAGACTTCGGCGCTGGTCAACGAAGCCTACTTGAAACTCGTCGATGTCCGACGCGTCGAGTGGCAGAACCGGGCGCATTTCTTCGGCGTGTCCGCCCAGCTGATGCGGCGGATTCTTGTCGATTTCGCCCGGCGGCGACGATATCAGAAACGGGGCGGGGGCGTACCGCCCGTGACACTGAATGAGGAGTTGGTTGGGGCCCCGGATCAACCCCAGGACCTGATCGCGATCGATGATGCCTTGAACGCTCTGGCCGAAGTCGATCCGAGGAAAGTGCGCATTGTCGAGTTGCGGTTCTTCTCCGGCCTGAGCGTGCGGGAGACAGCCGAGGCGCTGAAGGTCTCCGAGGACACGGTATTCCGCGACTGGAGGTTGGCCAAGGCCTGGTTGAAGCGCCATTTGAAACAGCAACAAGGCGGCGAGGACTGACCCACCCCGACGTTCATCACTGCGCGGTTTGAGCCGGCAGCGCCGCGCGGATCAACTCCGCCTCTTCGGACGTGAACAGCAGACTCTCCTGGAACGCCTTTTCCCAGCTCTTCAGATCCGTGCGGGCCTTCATGATCCCCTTGGTGTTGTGCGAACCGTGCGGCAGCATTAGATGCCCGGCCTCGTGCGCGATGACATGGCCAAGGACGAGCCCCCGGGCGGTTTTCAAGTTCGGAACGTGCGTCTTGCGGAGCACCTGGTCGGCCTGATCGTTGACGCGGCGAGAGAAAACATACGCCCGGCGAGCGCCCCGGCCGTCGTTGCCGACGGCGAAACCGGTGCAGGCGCTTGCCTGTTCGAACGGGCCGGCAAGGTGTGGAGGCAGGAGCACGATGGTCAGCTCGATCGCATTCCCCTCGGACATTCCTTCGTCACCGTCCATCCGCCAGACGATCTGAATTCCCATGTGCCGGTAGATGCGTTCGGCGTGTTCCCTAGCGTGGATCAGCACTTGGTCTTGGACCCCAGCGGTGTTCAGGACCTGCAGAATCAGAGTTCGACCCGCATCGTTCGGCTCGGCGAAGGCCGTCGATCGAAGCAAACCCGCGTTCGAAGTCCAAACCAGAATCAAAGTGAAAAGACCGTGTCCCAATCGTGTCATCGCTGCCTCCCTGTGCTTCAGCGCGATGTGCGCTTACCGGGAAAGCGAGAACCGAATGGGAAAACTTGAACGTTCTAGGAAATTTCTTGTTGGTACTGATGTCGCGTCTGCCGGCCAGAACGCCCGAGAACATGCACGTCGACGGTCAAAGCTCAGCGTTCAAAGGGTTTAAGGGTGTCTGTCAGGAGTTCTAGAGGTGCTATACTGGTCCCACATTCAAACCGCATTCACACCACGGGATTGGTCGAACAGGGCGAGGACCACACGATGGCGGACAGGTGGCGCCAGGTCGAGGAACTCTTTCACCGCGCGCTGGAGCGCGAGGAGCCGGATCGGTCTGCGTTTCTGGACGAGGCTTGCGCCGGCGACGAGGCCCTGCGCCGGGACGTCGAATCACTGCTCGCTGAGGAGGCCGAGTCCGGCTTCATGGAAACACCGGCGATGGAAGGCGAGGCGCGGGAACTGGCCCAGGAGAACCGGCCGGGTCTGGAAGGACGCAGAATCGGGACCTTCGAAATCCTCTCGCTGCTGGGCCGGGGCGGGATGGGAGAGGTGTGGCGGGCGCGTGACGCCAAACTCCGGCGTGAGGTGGCCGTAAAGACCCTCCCCGAAGAATTCGCCAACGACAAAGAGCGACTGGCCCGCTTCGAGCGCGAAGCCACGCTGCTGGCCTCGTTAAACCACCCGAACATCGCCTCGATCTACGGACTGGAAGAAGACCGCGACACACGCTTCCTCGTCCTCGAACTCGTCGAAGGGGACACCTTGGCCGAGCTCCTGGCTGCCGGCCCCCTCCCTGTTGAGTCCGCACTCAATATCGCTGTCCAAATCGCTGACGCACTCGAAGCAGCACACGAGAGCGGTGTCATCCACCGGGACCTGAAGCCCGCCAACATCAAAGTAACGCCAGACGGCAAAGTGAAAGTGCTGGATTTTGGCCTGGCGAAGGCCATTGCCGGTAAGACACGACGACCAGACCTGTCGGCGCAAACGCTCGAAACAAAAGAGGGAGTCATCCAAGGGACGCCGGCCTACATGAGTCCGCAGCATGTGCGTGGTGAGGTCTTGGACAAGCGTACCGACATCTGGGCGTTTGGATGTGTTCTGTACGAGATGCTGACAGGTCGCCGCCCGTTTGGTGGGGAAACGCTCTCCGACAGCGTCGCCAAGATTCTCGAGAGCGAGCCGGACTGGAACCGCCTGCCGCTGCACATCCATCCGAAGTTGAAGTCGCTGTTACGTCGGTGTCTAGAAAGAGATCCGAAGAATCGATATCGAGATATTGGGGATGTCCGCTACGAACTGACACAGGTCCAGTCCTCTTCGACGGGAAGTTCAGTTGTTGAAGAGTTTTCGCACGTTGCGCGGGATTCCCGGTCGAAATCCCTCTTGAGAGTGGCCGTGGGGGTGTCTGGAATCGCGGCGTTGGTATTCGCTTTACTCTGGGCCCGGCCGGATCCGTTCCCTGAAGTCGTACGCTTCCAGATACACGCCGGCCCCGAAAGCAGGTTGCCGACGGGACCACCTGCAATTTCTCCGGACGGGAGGACACTGGCGTACACGGTCAGGGATCCCGACGGCGTCGCTCGTATTCACTTGCGCCAGATCGATGGCCTTGAGAGTCGGGCTCTTGAGGGTACTGAGGGCGCTGTTCATCCCTTTTGGTCTCCCGACGGACGTTCCCTCGCGTTCGCTTCTTCAGCAGGCCGTGGGTTCAAGCTCAAGCGGATTGACCTTGACGGAGGCTCGCCTCGTGATCTTGCGGATGTCGGTGGCCCATGGCATGGGACCTGGAGCCAGACCGGGGACATTCTCTTCATAGTAGGATCAGGCAGGTCGGTGAATCGGGTGTCTGCAGAGGGTGGAGCCACTGTGCCTTGGGCTTCACCTGATGATGCGAAGGGTGAAGGGGCAATCGGTTTTCCGACATTCTTGGCCGACGGCAAGCGTTTTCTGGTGCGTGTCGGCAGTAGTGGCGGAAACTCGATTCAGCTCGCTTCATCGGATTCGGCAGAAAAAACAATGGTGGTTGAAGACGCACTTGGTGCGCCGATTTTGGCCCCGACCCCTGGAGGCAAGACGTACCTGCTCTTCATGCGGGGCCCGGATCTGTTCGCGCAGGAGTTTGAATCGACCTCAGGAACAGTACGCGGAGACGCCGTCGTTCTCGTCCCCAACATCGCCACGGTGGCAAACCCACCGTTGATGCCCGCGGTTGGAGTTTCTCCTGGCGGCGTTCTGGCTTATCAGACCGGAGGTTTAAGGGCGTTTGGTCAGTTAACGTGGGTGGACCGATCCGGCACGGAATTGAGCACACTTCCTCCCGAAATATCTGTAGGGACTCCGCGTCTCTCTCCAGATGGGTTGTCAGTGGCTGGTATTGCAGGAAACAGGGACGTCTGGGTGACCGATCTTACCCGAGGGAACTCTACTCGGATCACCTTCGATTATCTGGAACGACATACTAATGTCGTCTGGTCCCCAGACGGTTCCCGGCTCGCGTTTCGACATCACCCGGATTCGGCTTTCTTCGTTGAGGTCGGCGGGAGCGGGGAAGAGCAATTCTCGCCCCTCAGCGCTCCTTCTTCCTGGTCAGCTGACGGACGGTACTTGCTTGGCCACGACGATGGGACTATTGTCCTAGCCTCCGTCGCTCAAGACCACGAACCCATCGAAGTGGGATCTCGCAACGGACCTTCTTTCGATGGCCAGTTCTCCCCGGCCGGCGACTATATCGCTTTCACTTCGAGGGAGTCCGGGAGGAATGAGATCTATGTCCAGCCAGTGCCGCCCGCGACAGGTCAAACCAAGGTATCCATCGATGGAGGTGACCAGTCCCGATGGAGAGGCGACGGCAGAGAGCTGTTCTTCGTTTCTCCCGAAGGTGCAATGATGGCAGTGGAGGTTCGAACCGGAGAAACCTTTTCAGCTGGCGTGCCCCAGCAGTTGTTTACGTTAGGTAATCCCGGTGGCGGGTACGATGTCAGGGCGGACGGTCAACAGTTTCTAATCTTCAGGACCGGAGTGGAACTCGGTGATCTTCCCATCAACGTCGTCGTGAACTGGTGGGTGGACCTTGAGGAGCATTCTCGCTAGATTCGGCTCTCTCCATCGCCCCCCCTAGTGGATCGTGCTGGAAAGCATCGTTTCGGGGTTCCAGGAGCGGTTCACCCCCCAAGTGATCCAGGTGACTGCTTGATTGCGTCCAACTCCTTCCTCTCGTAGCAATACCTGTCCCGTCGTGCCATGGCGCCCCCCGGTCGGTCAGCGCGATGTGCGCTCGCGGGGAAAACGAGAACCGAATGGGAAAGTTGAACGGGTGTGGGAGATTCCTTGTAGCCCAACCCGCAAAGCTGGACATGGATCGGTGCCGGGCACGCTATAATCGGGCTTATTGAGGAATGAGTGATGGCCAAGACCGTGGCAGAAATGACGACCGAGGAACTCCGCCGGCTCATCAACTCGACGGTCGAGGAGAAGCTGGTAGAGCTGTTGGGCGATCCAGATGCGGATCTGGCAGTGCGCAACGACGTCCGCAGGCGACTTTTGCGACAGAAGCGTGCAGTCGAGGAAGGTGAACGGGGCGAATCACTTGAGAGCGTTGCGAGTCGTCTGAGACTGGCTTAGTAGTGTTTGCTGCTCGTCTCCTCAAGAACGCCAGCCGCCAACTGAAGAAACTCGATCCGCCGACGGCTCGTCGAATAGTTGATCAGATTCAATGGTTGGCCGAGCACTTTGAAGAGATCACTCCCGAGCCATTGAAAGGCGACCTCGCGGGACTGTTCAAGTATCGCGAAGGCGACTATCGGATAGTCTACGAACCACTTCATAAGGAAAAGCTGATCATCGTCCACGAGATCGGTCACCGCAGCGAAATCTATAAGAAGCCCCCGACATAAAGGCTGGCTATCGAGTGCGTGACGCTGTCGGCCCTGCCCGTCACGCGTCCTGCGTGCGCAAGCCGGCGCTATTTCGACCCGCAACTCACGCATAGTCCTTTTATGCGCAAGTCGCGATGGCCGGCCAGACGGTCGATCACATTCCCGCAGACACATAACACTCAGTTTCCAAAGGATTTGGCGTGCCTGTCAGGAGTCCGAAGGGTGCTATAATCCGTCCAACCTCCAAACCGCATTCACACCAGGATCGGTCGAACCGAACAAGGACCACGCGATGGCGGACAGATGGCGCCAGGTCGAGGATCTCTTTCACCGCGCGCTGGAACGCGAGGAACCGGAACGGGCTGCGTTTCTGGACGAGGCTTGTGCCGGTGATGAGGCCCTGCGCCGGGAAGTCGAATCGCTGCTCGCGGAGGAGTCCGAGTCCGCTTTCATGGAAACACCGGCGATGGAAGGAGAGGCCCGAGAACTCGCTCAGGTGAACGGACCGACGATGGAGGGCCGCAGAATCGGGGCCTTCGAAATCCTGTCCCTGCTGGGCAAAGGCGGCATGGGCGAGGTGTGGCGGGCACGTGACACCAAACTCAGACGCCAGGTTGCCATCAAGACGCTTCCTGAAGAGTTCGCCGGTGACGAAGAACGTCTCGCCCGGTTCGAGCGCGAGGCCCGGCTTCTGGCCTCGTTGAACCACCCGAACATCGCCGCGATCTACGGTCTGGAAGAAGAAAACGGAACGCGATTCCTCGTTCTGGAACTCGTCGAAGACATCTGAGGAAGTCTGTCAAGCCAAGAGTTCGGCCAAAGGCGAACGGTGCCGGTGAAGAGCCTCCACGTATTGCGACTCGTCGTAGGGCCGGCGTTCTTTCCAGCAACGGAAGATGATCCGGATCCATTTGTACGCCAGCGCGCGCACCGCCGCATGATGCCCGTTGCCGCGACCCCGCTGACGCTTGTAGTAGGCCCGGGCCCATGGGGAGTACGGCAGCGACAGCTGGGCGAACTCGTGGAACGTCTGTTTGAAAAACTTCGAGCAGGCCCAACGATGATGCACCCAGTGCATCTTGCCGCTTTTGACCGTGACCGGTGCGATGCCGAGCCGTTGCACATCGCTGGCGGACTTGAATCGATTCCGATCCGTTCCCATCACAACAAGCAGGCGAGGCGCAAAGACTGGGCCGGCGCCCGGAAAACTTTCAAACAGTTCGTGATCGGCGTGCTGCGCAAATAGGTTCGCCAGTGTGCGATCAAACTCATTCACCGCATCGATAACGGCCCGTAGCTGGACCACGGTGGCTCGCATCGCCAGGCTCAGACCGGTCACGATGGCCGGATCGTCCGTCAGGGGCCGTGCGACACGGATCTGGGCAATCCGCTCTTCAATCCGTTTCCGGCTGCGACACCGGTGGCTGTAATAGAACTTCCGCAACGTCTCAGGTCGGACCTTCCGCACATCGGCCAGTGTGGACCACCGCATCAGAAAGTCGCAGGCCTGGATTGTGTCGAGCGCACCGGCCCAGTCCAGGGCCTGTGGAAAATAGGATTTCAGCAACGTCGTAATCCGATGCCCCAGCCGCACGCGGTCCTCGACGGTGGTGCGGCGGTGTTGGGCCAGGATGTCAATGGTTCGCGTCTGGGCGTCTTCCGGAATCCAGGGTCGCAGACACGCCTGATGCTTTCTGAAGAAGTCCTTCAGCAGCCGCGCATCGGATGGATCATCCTTTGCGCCACTGACCGCCAGCGCGTCCCGATACCGGGCCACCGCTTTCGGATTGATCGGATACAGGACAATAAACTCGTACATCATCAAGGCATGAATCAGCGCGCCTTTCGCCTGCTCGATTGCAATCCCAACCGGCCGTCCACCGAACTGCTCGCGCAGCTGGCCGATCCAGGCGTGGATCGTCTCCGGTTTCTGCTCCAACTCCAACTCTTCCATCACGGATCCGTCCGCCGATTCCAAACACACGGCGTGTGTTCGATCGGCCCAGTCCAACCCCACGTAAGCTGCCAGTTCCATCTCTTCCGACTCCTTTCCTATTCAGGCCTGTGGTGCGTTTTTCCCCGCACGCTTGGCTTTAGCCCCGCGCAAACCTTATAGTGAGTCCTCTAAGGACGGCATCTGAGTATGCGATGTCGGACCAAAGCACTCCGTCCCGCTCGAAACTCTTCGACTAACCGTTTCGACCCGGTGGGCGACACTGATTCGTAGCGGGACGGAGCGCATCTTGAAAACACGCCCGTCCATTATCCGACTTTTTCAAATCGCCCGGTGCGCTGTGGGAAATGCCGCCCCTGTGGATATCCGCGCTAAAAAACGCGCTCGCATATCCACAGCGGCTTGGAAAAAGCTTCGCAAAAAACGCTCCGCTTTTACCACATTTCCCACAGCGTCGACGGCGGCGAATCTCCCATTCTTCTCTCCTTCTTCTCCTAGATCTCGAGCTGGACCTACTATAAGGCGACACACTGGCGGATCGGCTTAAGCGTGGGGCCATGCCGGTCGAAGACTCCCTCAAACTTGCCCTACAGACAGCCGAAGCTCTCGAAGCCGCCCACGAGAAGGGTGTCATCCACCGCGACCTGAAGCCCGGCAACATCAAAGTGACTCCGGACGGCAACGTGAAGGTGCTGGACTTCGGGTTGGCGAAGGCCGTTGCTGGCGACACAAGAGAAGGCGATCTATCGACACAAACGGTACTCCGAACAAGAGCGGGAGTCATCCAGGGCACACCGGCCTACATGAGTCCACAACACGTGCGCGGAGAGGTCGTGGACAAGCGCACCGACATCTGGGCGTTCGGGTGTGTCCTGTACGAGATGCTCACGGGTCGCCGCCCCTTTAGTGGGGAGACACTCTCCGACATCGTCGCCAAGGTTCTCGAAAGCGAGCCGGACTGGAACAGCCTGCCGGCGAACATCCACCCGAAGATTCGCGAACTTCTCGAGCGGTGCCTCGACGGGGACGTCAAAACTCGGTGGCACGATATTGCCGATGCACGGGTGGATATTCAGAGAGTCCTTGCGGATCCGCAAGGGTTGATTGTTCAGCCCGTCGTCGGGGCCCCGGCAGCGCACCGGTCCGTCGTGCCATTGATCGGGACTGCAGTCGCAGGTGCTGTCCTCGCTGTCGCTGCGACCTTGATCCTGCAGCAAGAGCCAGCCTCGCCTCCGGTTGTGCGCTTTTCGCACTCCCTGAGCGAAGGACTAGCGTTCGATGCAGCGGGCCGGATCCTGATCGACGTGTCTCCGGATGGTTCCACCATCGTCTACGTCGATAACGGTGAGTTGTGGTTACGAAACATCAGCTCCGAGGACGCCCACCCGGTTCTGGGTACTCAGGAAGACCCACAGATCCCGATGTTTTCGCCGGCCGGCCAGTGGATCGCGTATTGGGCCAACAACCAACTGAAGAAGATCCAGGTCACGGGCGGGACGCCGATGCCGTTGTGCGACGCATCGCTTCCCTCGGGTTTGGACTGGACCAACCAAACGATCTACTTCGGTCAAGGTGAAACGATCATGGCTGTTTCGTCGAATGGTGGGACGCCGGAGTTGATCGTGCAGGACGGACTGGATCCCTTGATGCTGCCCGGCGGTAAGGTCCTGATCTTCAACAGGGCGTCGACTGAGGCCCCCAGCGGTCGGCAGATCTGGGCGCAGGAACTGGAGACGGGCAAACAGACGCTGCTCGTCGAGGACGGGCGGGCGCGAGGATACGCGCCTACCGGACATCTCATCTACAACAACTTGGCATCCACAATGCTGGCAGTACCGTTCGATGCCCAGAACTTGGAAGTCTCGGGCGGTTCGGTACCGGTGATTGAGAATGTGGGGCAGCACTTCGACCTGTCTGAGAACGGCACCGCGGTGTATCTGCCCCGCGCCCCGCAACCAAAAGATCTGGTTTGGGTCGACCGCGAGGGTAGGGAAGAAACTCTCACGGCGGAACCGGGCGACTACAACTTTCCCGTCCTGTCCCCAGACGGGTCCATGGTGTCATACGTAAGCGGTGACGACGTTTGGACACACGACATCGAAGCTGGCGTACCCAGGCAGGAAACCTTCTCTGCTGGACTGGACGGGTTACCTCATTGGAACCCGGACGGCGATCTTCTTTCGTTTTCTTCAGGAATGACCGAAGCCCGCGATATCTTCGTCAAGCGCGTGGATCCACGCGGTGAGCCCGTTCGTCTGCTCGACCGGGCCCGACCTCAGTTTGCAACTTCCTGGTCCCCGGACGGCAGGTGGCTGGCGTTCCATGAATATGAGCAGGGGACATCTGGTCTGCAGGACATCTTCACACTGTCATTAGACGATGGGGAGGTGAGCGGTTTCGCTTCGACCGGGGCGGACGAACGGGGTGCAATGTTTTCACCGAACGGGGAGTGGATTGCCTATGTGTCCGACGAGCAGGGCGATACTGAGGTCTACGTGATGCCCTTCCCGGCGGATCCCGGCCAAAAGGCCCGCGTATCCTATGGGGGCGGCTGGGCACCCGTGTGGGGTGTCGATGGAGATGAGCTCTTCTACCGCGACGGCACGAGCATGGTGCGCGTCGAGATCGGCCAGGACGGAATGCCGGGACGTTCCGAGGAGCTGTTCACCGATATCTATCGGGAAATCGGCAACGGAAACGTGACCGACTACGACATCGACCTCGATGGCAGCAGGTTCCTGATGGTCAAGAACAGTCAAACGGCGGCGCCCCGACAGATCCACATCGTCCTGAATTGGTTTGAAGAACTGAAGGAACGGGTGCCGGTACCCTAAGATCAATACCTTCCTTGCTTTCGCTTGCCAGGTTTGTCGCTACCGTGACTTTGACCTTGCGCGTTTAAACCTCGGCCGATGAGAATAGACAGGACGCAGGAGGTCGGTCATGGAAGTTCGGTTGACACCCGAAGAACAGGCCCAACTTGGACAGATCGCCGAGCGGACCGGTAGGAATGCCGAAGAGGTAGTCCGGGAAGCCATCGATTCTTTTCTGCAGCATGACATTGCTTTTGTGGAGGCCGTCGAGAAGGGACTAGCTTCGCTCGACCGCGGTGAACACATCACCCACGAAGAGATGGGCGAGCGCGTTGAAAGGCTCTTCCAATCCTGATGCGAGTTCGGTGGTCTCCCGAGGCTGCAGATGACTTCGAGACCGCCCTCCAACGCATTCGCGACGATAACCGAGTTGCTGCACGAAGGATCGCACAGCTCATTTACGACGGAATTGGTGCGTTATCCAAGTTTCCCAACCGTGGCCGCATTGGACGGGTTGCGGGAACCCGCGAACTCGTCTTTGCTCCCTTGCCGTTTGTCGCCGTCTACAGGGTAGGAGACGACTTTGTCGAAATTGCCCGTGTCATTCATGGCGCTCAGGAATGGCCGCCGAAGACATAGACGAGGTTTTCTTACTTCGCCCAACTCAAGACGCTCCGCTGGAAGTCGAACTGAATGCCCTTCAGTTTCAGCGCAGTCAACCTCAGCAGGCCGTCCTTTTGAAGGATGGGGGACCGGAACCCGTCGATCAACGCTGGTGTTGGAATGCGATCGATTACGGCGTTCAACGAAGTGTTTGCAACTGAAACCTGCACCACAACCAGGTGGCCCTGGCGAAGCTGGAAATCGACGGTTTGATGCGCCGCGCCTTCGAACGGGGACATCGCGTTGAAAGTCCAAATCAGAATCAAAGTGAGAATACCGCGTCCCAGTCTTGTCACGGCTGCCCTCCCAGTGTCTCAGCGCGATGTGCGCTCACGGGAAAGTGAGAACCGAATGGGAAAACTTGAACGGATCTAAGAAACTTTTTGGAGGCTGCTGGATGGAACCGCTGAAGCGGCTGAAGCCTGAGATCGTGTAACTCTTCGCGGCCAAAGAAGCTCGTCGTCGAGCGTTGGCAGCCCTGCCCTTTCATGAGAAAGTCCAACTTGTCGTGCGTTTACAGAAGATAGCAGCGCCGTTGTTTCGCGCACGGGGAAAACCAGTCCGCGTCTGGGAAACCGAACTGAAAGGGAAATGACTGTGATCGAAACGAAAAAAACTTTGTTGGCTCCCAAGACAGTTGCTCTGGCGTTGGTCAGCGTACTGCTTGTCGCAGGAAACGCAGTCGCGGGACAAATCAGGGTGTTCACTTCTGGAGGCTTCACCGCGCCGTATAACAAAGTGATTCCGGAGTACGAGCGCGCGACCGAAGAGACGATCCTGACTGCTTACGGGGCTTCGATGGGAGGCGCACCGGACTCTATTCCGATGCGGCTCGAGCGCGGCGAGCCCGCAGACGTGGTGATCCTGGCCGCGGCCGCGCTCGAAGTATTAATCGAACAGGGTAAGGTCGTGCCCGGCAGCGGAGTCGATCTTGTGCGATCCAGCATCGGGATGGCGGTGCGGGCCGGAGCGCCGAAGCCCGATATCAGCACTGTGGAGGCGTTCAAGCGAACGCTCCTTCAGGCAAGCTCCATCGCGTATTCTGCCAGCGCGAGTGGAACCTACCTCTCGACCGATTTGTTTCCGCGCCTGGGGATTGCCGATCAGATCAAAGACAAGAGCCAGCGCATCGAAAGCGTGCGCGTCGGCGACGTGGTCGCACGCGGGGACGCCGAAATCGGCTTTCAGCAGATCAGAGAGCTGCTGCCCATCGAGGGGATCGACTATGTCGGACCGCTGCCGGACGAGGTTCAGCGCACTACGGTGTTCTCGGCCGGCATCGTCGTCGGTGCGAAAAATCCGGAGGGTGCCAGAGCGCTCATTGAATACCTGTCATCGCCGGCAGTCGCCCCTGCCATCATCGAGAGCGGTCTGGAGCCAGCCGGACCACACTGAAAGAACCGTATCAGCGTCGGGACCGGAGTCGTGCCGAAACGTGTCTCACGACGGCAGGTCCGGCTATAGCTGCGAAAGCTAAGAACAGAATCGCAGCCGACAGTGGACGGGTCAGAAAAACTGAGGGATCGCCCGCCGAGATCGCCATCGCACGGCGAAATTCTTGCTCCAGTAAAGGACCCAGAACGACGGCCAGGATCGTGGGTGCGATCGGAAACCCGTACAGTCGCATGAAGAAGGCCAGAATCCCGAGCACGTAGACGATCGCGACATCGAAGATGCTGTTGTTGAGCGTGTAGACGCCTAATGTGGAAAAGGCAAGTACCGCGGCAAACAGCAGCGATGTGGGCACGCGGAGCAGGCGGACCCATATGCCGATCAACGGCAAGTTCAGTGCCAGCAGCAATGCGTTAGACACGTAGAGGCTGGCGATCAGTCCCCAGACGAGTCCGGAATTCTCTTCGAACAACAAAGGACCCGGTTGCAGGCCATACATCTGAAATGCGGCGAGCATCACCGCCGTGGTCCCCGAACCGGGGATGCCGAGGGCCAGTAAAGGGACGAGGCTTCCGCCGGCGCTGGCATTGTTTGCGGCTTCCGGGCCCGCGACACCTTCGATTGCTCCATCACCGAACTCTTGCGGATTCTTCGAGCAGCGCCGTTCGACGTCGTAGGAGAGGAAGCTCGCGACCGTAGCGCCGGCGCCGGGAAGAATACCCGTGAAGAACCCGACCAGGGTTCCGCGTATCCAGGCCGGAAACGACCGTCGCCACTCCTGCCGGGTCAGTCCCACCCGCCCCCCGACCGGAGCTCTGTCTTCGCTCCTGTTCAGTTGCGTTGCCGCGTACCAGAACACTTCGCCGATGGCAAACAGCCCAACGGTGACGATGACGACGTTCACACCCCCAAGCAATCCCTGCATTCCGAAGGTGAAGCGTGCCTGGCCGGTCTGGAGATCGATCCCTATTGTTCCCAGGGCCAACCCCAGCAGGGTCGCGAAGGCACACTTGGCTCCGGATTCGCGTGACAACCCCGTTACCGCCGTCAACGCCAGGACCATCAACGCAAAGTACTCGGAAGGACCGAAACCCAACGCGAATTCTACGAGTATCGGCGCCATCAGCATCAGCATCAGCGTGGCAAAAGTGCCGGCGATGAAGGATCCGATCGCCGCAGTCGCCAAAGCCGCTCCGCTCCGCCCTTTGACGGTCATCTGGTGCCCGTCCAGAGCGGTCATCACACTCGATGCTTCGCCCGGCATCTTGACCAGTATCGAAGTCGTCGATCCGCCGTACATAGCGCCGTAGTAGATGCCCCCAAACATGATGAATGCGCCGATCGGGTCCATGCCGAACGTCAGGGGCATGAGCATGGAGATCGCGAGAGCAGGACCGATGCCGGGTAAAACTCCGACAGCCGTGCCCAGCGTCACTCCGATCAACCCGAAGAGGAGGTTCGGGGGCGCCAGCGCGGCGCCGAACCCGACCCCCAGGTTGTTGCCCAACTGGGTCAGTGCGTCCATCTCAACCAATCAACCCCTGGGGCAACCTGATGTCGAGTAAGTTGAAAGCGCCGTAGACCGATGCCGTGATGACGAGGCTGACGATGACGTTGCGAAACCAGTCGCGGCTTCCCAGTAGACGCGATTCGACAGTGATGAGCCCAACGGTGGCCAACACGTAACCGACGGGTTCGAGCAGCAGGATGTAAGCGAGGAATGTCAGGGCACTGAACACGAAGAGGCGCCAGTCGACAGGGATTGGCGCCACCAGCGATCTCGCTTCACTCAATCCGATCCATAGGGAGCAGCCGATCAGTCCGATGCCGATCACGATCGGAAACGCCCGCGGACCGACGGCTGCATAGCCTCCACTGGGTTCGGGAATCAGGAAGGTGAGGGCCAGATAAACGCTACTCAAGACGACGAGGGAAACAGCGAGTATTCGATCCGGCTTCATCGGTCATCTCGAAGGGCTATTGGACCAACCCGATGGCCCGCAAGATCACGTTCGCCCTCCGTGCTTCTTCGTCTAGAAACTCCTCAAACTCCTCGCCTGCGAGAAAGCTATCCTGCCAATCGTTGGTAAGCAGGATGTCTTGCCAGGCGGAGGACTCCCTCATTCGGGTCAAGGCCTGGACCAGCCATTCCCGGGTTTCCTGGTCGGTTCCGGGGGGCGCCGTGATGCCTCTCCAGTTAGCGAGAACGATGTCGAGCCCGCTTTCACGGATCGTCGGCGTATCGCGGTTTTCGACTCGCTCCGATGACGAGATCGCCAGCAAGCGCATCCGGCCGGACTCCACATGAGCCTTCCATTCGCCGAGTCCGGAAACCCCGGCCACCACGTGGCCGCCCATCACGCCCACAGCGGCTTCTCCTCCACCCGAGTATGCGATGTAGTTGACTTCCCGAGGATCCACTCCTGCCTCCTGCGCTATGAGACCGACCAGAATGTGATCGATTCCGCCCGCCGACCCTCCCGCCCAGCTGATTTCACGTGGGTCTCTCGTGAAATCCTGAATCAGCTCCTGAAATGTCCGGTAGGGAGAGTCGGCAGGGACAGTCACGATCTCATACTCGTTCAGCAGTCGCGCCAGTGGGACCGTGTCTTCGATCGAGACCGCACTGTTATTCGTTATCGTCGCCCCGACCATGACCTGACCGAACACCATCAACGTGTACGGATTGTTGCGCTCACGCGTGACCAGGTCCGCGAGTCCGATCGTCCCTCCCGCGCCGCCACGATTTACCACCTCGACGGGGACACCGACTGCTTGGGTCTCAGTCCACACTTGGCGAATCTGGCGCGCCGTCTGGTCCCAACCCCCGCCGGGGTTGGCAGGAGCGAGAAGCGTGATGGGTCTTTCTGGATAACCGGAGGTTGTCGGCTCGAGTGCGCCCGCCGGACGCTCGGGTGCGACACTGCCCGGACATCCGGCAAAGATAAGCGGTCCCAACAACAACAGCGAACGAAGACTGAATCTCGAGGTTCGGGGCGGAGGCTGAAGCCTGCCTGAGGGCCGCGCGCTCATAGCTCAGGGAGCCCGCCCGTGGAAGAGCGCATAATCCCAGTGCTCTGCTGCCCGGCGCACAACCGCGGGAACGTCTGCAGCGAGTACGAGTCCAGCCTCTACCAATTCGAGTGCGGACTCGGTGATGAGCCCGAGATAATGGGCCCGACTCCGATACCGCTCCTCGATGGATGGGCGCGGGTCACCGTTCATCTCACGCTCCGCACGCGTTTTTGCGAGCGGGAAGTAGGAGCCCGCCAGGCGAGCGAGCTGCGTGGGCGCGCCGATGCCGGGGGCCCGCAGGTTCCAGCCCGTATACGTCGCGAGTGGCACCGCAATCTCGGGAAGGCGGATCCCGGCTAGTTCGTTGCCATCAGAATCGACTTGAGGAACGAGCACTGGGAACGCAGCCCCACGCCGCGGCGGAAGAATGTCAGCGATCCCCTGTGAGAACCGCTCGCCATCATCGAGCCGGTACGTCCCAACGATGCTCGGTGGTAGCTCGACTCCGGGGAGATGGGGGTCCAACTCATCGAAGGACACCAACGTCCCATCCGCCAGCCTCGGGTAGCGGCCCTCGGCCGGCGGTGTCCCATCTCTGTTCCAACGATCCAGCGCGACGAGCAGTGCCCGAATCGACCACCGATAGTCGTTGGGGTTTCCAAGAAACCGCCGAGATCCACCACGCTCAGCCGGAGGTAGGCTACGTGGGCCGTGCTGGGTGCCAGCCAAGGTGTACAGACGCGCGTTGTCCCCGAGGCGGAGGTCAGACCGCCCGTCGAGGGACGTGTGCACCATCGCGGCGGCCTTCCATTCGGTCCAGTACTCGTTCGATGAGTTCGTCAGAATCAGCTTCGGCACGGTTCCGGACGCCGCCGCTCGGGAGAGCAGTCCGTCAGTGTGGCCAGTCTCCGGATCCGTCTGATCGACATTGGAGAACGGAAATCGAGCAGGTTCTACGATCGACGGCTGAACGAAGCGGCGATTGAAACCACTGCGGACCGCGCCGGCAATGTGCGCCATCACGCCGTCGAATACCTGGCGCCCCTGCAGGTCGGCATTAAAGCCCTGGTACAGGAAGCCTCGGAGAAAACGTCCACTCTGAGAGGCGCCGAAAGCATAGGCGTGCTCAACCTCCCCGATCAGGTCGGTTTCATACCGAAGGTGCGAGATGGCCTCACGTACCGCCGCATAACCCAGTCCGGCGACCTGCGGATCACGTGACTGGTAGACGACCTCATACAGCAGTCCGGGCTCGAACCCGTTTTCCAGATAGATGGAGTTGGGGTCGCTCACCAGTGCGCCGTTTTCGAGCCGGCTGAAGCTCCACGAGCCGCGTCGGATTAATCGGCGTTCGTCCAGAATGCCTTCGCGCACCGTGAGTCGATGCGAGTCCGAGGCGAGGTCCACGACGGAATACGGTATGGTTCCACGGGCGGGACCGTCGAGGGACTGGACCTTGGTCGGCGCGTCGGTGCGGAACCAGTAACGAACCAGACCTTCGATGGGTCTCCCATTTTCGGTTGCGACGGGGGCCTCTAGACGCATCTGGCCGGGGCTTTCGACAACATCGAACTGCCAACCGACCCAGACGACGGTGAATCCATGCTCCATCAGAAACCCGTCGCCCAGATCCGCTTCGGTGGTTGGATTGGCCGAACGGGTGGCCCGATTGAAGTAGTCGAGCGCGAGTTTGTTGCCGCGATTGACCACGTCAAACAGGATGGCCCGGTTGCCCCGGTTCGGATCCTTGGGTTTGAGGACAAAGAGGTCTGCCGCAAACTCGACGAGCCCTTCGTTGTTTCGCGGAGCGAGTTCGATTCCCACGATCGCCCGGTTGGCCGGATCTTCAGGGTTCAGCGCGAAGTGAACCTTGCCCACCAGCTTCTCATAAGCTCCGGCAAGCCCGAACGGCCGGCCGTTCAGAAGGTCGATGCGCGAACTGATCTCAATGTGCGTGACCTGGCCGGCCGCATGTATGGGGAAAAGGGCGAAGAGCGCAAAAAGGATCCAAGGGGCGAGTCGCCGGCTGTGCCGGGAGGCTTGCTCGTTCCCGACATCGGAAGAACCCCGAACGATTGGACGTCTTGCCCTCGAGTGGGCGGCACACCCGGGTAACGCGGTGTTCAGCATCGGATACGCTCTGGTCATGACACGCTCCCCTTCTTCTGGCGCCTCGCGGCGGCAGGCTTATACAACATTCGTAAAGAGTCAGGTGGATATTAGCTGACAATCTGGGGTTTTTGAGAACAAAAGCCGGGGTGTTTGATTCTTTTGCTCTGGTCAGGCCCTGCACCGCCCGATGTAAGATGAGAGCTGTCGTTCGATGATTTATGGGAGGAGGAACGTGGAGCTTCGTGAACTCGTTCGAGCGCTACTTGAGTACGACACGCTCACGGCCCGCCAGTGGGTAGCGGATTTCGCACGGGCTGGAACGCTTTGGTCCGAAGTTTCGCATCCAGACGGTCTTTCCCCAGAGGAGTTCGCGGTTGCGGCTGGCGTCGTCGAAATGCTAGCCGGGAGAGCAAGTCAGCCATCTCCGACTTGGACCGAGAGCGTGCCTGCGAGCCCGCGTAAGATCTTTCTCGTACGTGCAGCCCGGACCATGCCTCGCCTGAGGAGGGCCTGCGAGGCAACGGGGCCAGAGCCGCTTCGAAAGCGACAGTTGTTTGCTCCACCGGACTTTCTCAGCGTCGCTTGACGTCGTCCAGAGTGCCGCAATAAACGGTTCGGTCGGTCCACTCAATGCGTCCCGTTCTTGTCGGGAAGGCAACTCCTCTTGCCGAGCATAGGAAGGCGTCATAGAAGACGTTCGCCGCGACGAAACAGGTCTGAGACACAATGAACAGAAACAGTGTGCGGTTGCCGCTGCCCGCGCCTGAGAAATAGAACAGGATCGTGGCTGCTCTGACCTTCCTCATACCTGTGTTGGGAGCCGTCGCCGATTTCGCGTCGAATAAGAAAAGGTTCCTTTTTTTCGCCTACCTGGGAGCGTTGACGGAGTGCATCGATAATCACCTCAGGAAGATCGCGGTTTGGCGGAGGCAGGGTTAACGGTGTCGTCACGAACGTCCTTCAGGTAGTAGCCGAATGCACCGCCCGCGATCAGCCCGGTTGTGAGCGCTTTCAAAACGAAACGTGCGGTCAGCGCGTCACCGAGGAAGTTGTATACAACACAGGTAAACACACCGATCAGGACGAAGGAAGACAGGGCCAGCGTCAGATAGGTCAGTTTCTTGCGTACCTCGGATTCCGGTTTCCCCGGGTCCTTCCGAGCCGCCCGGTTGGTCATTCGCGTCAGGCAAAAGAACACTGGCAACGTAACGATCAGCACGGAAGTCGACCAGCGAACGGCCCGATCGAACTCGAACACGTAGGCGCCCGGAAAGATTTGGTTGATGAACTGGAACGCCAGGTTCCCGAGGTTGAAAGCACTCAGATACATTGTGGCGAACAGAATCAGATAGATGAACGCCTCGCGAGGTTCTGAGACTCGCGGACTCGGAACCGGGAGCCCGAACGGGCTGACCCGGAATCGGGACAGGGCCCGCCGGATCTGCGGCTCGCCCCAGCCAGCGCCAAGCAGAACCTCTCGGATCTCATTCTGGGGTACACCCTGCCTCATTGCATCCCTGACGAAACGGAGCAACTCATCGTTCGCACTCATATCAGACTCTCCTTTCAATGAACTGCCCGCAGCCTGAACTGCGATAGCCAACTATTCCGGACGTCTATCTATGAAGAGAATCGAGAAAAAGGTTACAGCCGCCAGATCGTCCGGGCTCTGTGAGACGCGGGTCAACGGGTTTTAGTTTGGACGCCTGAAACCTGTAGGCGATAATTCGTCCATAGTCTTCCATGACGACAGAATCCCCAGCTCCCCGGTGTCCCACCTGCGATAGCGAGATACCTGCCGACTCGCCTGACGGGCTGTGTCCGGCGTGTCTGCTTGCGCTCGGAACGGACGATGATTCCGAATCGTTCGTCGGTCGCAGCGTCTCCCACTACCGAGTGATCGAGAGAATCTCGGGCGGGGGCATGGGGGTGGTCTATCGCGCCGAGGACACGCGCCTGGACCGCTTGGTCGCCATAAAGTTCATGCGACCCGAAATCATGGACGATCCCAGTGCGCGGGGTCGTTTCAAGCGGGAGGCGCAAGCCGTGGCCTCACTGCATCATCCGAATATCTGCCCGTTTTTCGACTTTGGAGAGTACGACGGTCGCCCCTTCATCGTCACAGAGCTGCTCGAAGGGGAAACGCTAGGCGAAAGGATGTCCGGAGGACCGATTCCGCTCGATGAGGTCCTCGAGATTGCCACTCAGATCGCAGAAGGACTGAAGACTGCGCACGCCAAGGGTTTTGTTCACAGGGATATCAAGCCCGCAAACATATTCCTGACGGATGAAGGTGAGGTAAAGCTTCTGGATTTCGGGCTCGCCAAGCCGGTCCGATGGAACCCATCCATGGGTGCGACCGTGCCCACTTTCAGTTCCAACATGGCCATTGCCGGGACAATCCCCTATATGTCTCCCGAGCAGTTACAGGGCAAGCCGGTTGATTTGCGGACAGACCTGTTCTCGTTCGGCGTGGTTCTCTATGAGATGGCTTGCGGGAAGCGGCCATTCGGCTCCGGCTCCGCGGCTGAAACAATTGCGGCGATCCTCGCTGAAGAACACGAGCCACTCATCCGTCGCGACCCGGCCATACCACGAGCTTTCAGCACCCTTCTGGACAAACTGCTCGCCAAGGACTCGGAGAAGCGGCACACGGATGCTAAAGAGGTTCTTTCCGATCTCGGCAAGGTCCGCCCGGACAGGGTAACCTCCCCGGAATGGCGTCGGTTCGCACCCGCGACAGCAGTCGCTTTCGTAGTCATTGCCGGAATCATCTTCCTGTTGAGTACTGTGTCGGTCGATCAGAACGGGATCAGTCAGCAGTCGCTGCAAGACTTTGCCATGGGAGAAGAAGCTCTCAGTCGGAGGACGGTCGAAGGTTTCGAAACGGCGATGGAATACTTCAAGCGCGCCATTGAAGGAGCCCCCGAGTTTGCGGAGGCCCACGCCGGGCTGGCCCGCACTTACGCCGTCTGGGCAACCGCCGGCTATTCCATCCAACCGTCCGCGGAACAGATGAATGAAGCCCGAAGGGCTGCAGAGGCGGCCTTGACTCTCGATCCGGATTCGGCCAAAGCGCATGCCGCGCTGGGAATTTTCGAGATGGCATACGATCGGCAATGGGACGCCGCCAGAGACCATTTGGTCCGAACCATCGATCTGGATGCCTTCAATGCCGAGGCTCATCATTGGTACGCCCTGTATCTGGCTGCGAGGGGAGACCTGGACGCGGCGCTCGAAGAGGCCACGGAGGCACAGATGCTCGACCCGGGATCCACTGTGCTTTCCGCTTTGTTGGGGCGGATCCGCTACTACCGGCAGGAGTACCCGGAGTCGGAAATCCAGTACCGCAGAGCGCTGAGTGTGGAAGAGGACTCGGTCCCGGCGCGACTGGGCTTAGTGCTCCTGTATCTGAGACAGCAGGATTTCGACGCCGCCTATGAGCAGATCGGACGAATCCCGACGATGCCTGAACCGTTGCGGCAGGTTTTCATCGACGCGTTTGACCTGTCTCGGGCCGGGGGTTTCGAGGAAGCCGAAGCGCGCCTCGCCGAGATCGAAGGCAGCGAAGTCATGGCCCTGTATCTTGCGGTGTTCTGCGCCGTGTTCGAACAGATAGACGAAACACTGTACTGGCTCAATCAGGTTGTGGAAAACCGATTGGACTACGCAGTGTACATCGACGTCGATCCGCTTTTCGAGTTTGCCCGGGACGATCCGCGATATGAGCTGTTGCTGGCTGAGATCGGTCTCAACTGAAGACCTTACGCCCTTGGACCACTTTCCCACGCTGCTTCTCCCAGAAATGAAAGTTTCGGCCGATAATGATGGCTCTTTGAAAACGATAGACGAACTCGTAGGAGTCCTTGTTTGAACGATCCACCACGTGAGACGAAGTCGGTTCGTGGATCTTTTCCGACGACGCGGTGGAGTCTCGTGTTGGCAGGTGGCGAGACTCAGGGACGCTCGTCTGACGAAGCGCTGGCATCCCTGTGCGAGATCTATTGGCCGGCCGTATACACGTATGCCAGGTATCGTGGGTACAACACCAACGATGCCGAGGATCTGACCCAGGGCTTTTTTGTCAAGCTGCTCGAAAAGAACTATGTCCGGCAGGCCGACCGGGAGCGCGGCAAGTTTCGTACCTTCCTACTATCATCCTTCAAGAACTTCATGGCGAACGAATGGGACCGGACCCAAGCCCAGAAACGGGGAGGAGGGCGGTGGTTCCTTTCTCTCGATTTCACCGACGCTGAGCGCCAGGTTCGCATTGAGCCGGCTGACGATGCGACTCCCGAGACGGTATTCGCCCAACGTTGGGCGAATACCCTGTTGGATCGAGTCCTCGACCAGTTGCGCGATGAGATGGCCGGCGCGGGCCGTGCCGATCGATTCGACCGCATGAAAAGCTGCCTCACCGGGTCGGAGCTCGGAGTCCCTTACCGCAAACTTGCCGCAGAACTGGACATGAGCGAGAGCGCCGTGAAGGTCGCCGTTCACCGCATGCGCCAGCGGTTCGGCCGCCTACTCCGCCAGGAAGTCGAGCACACCGTAGACACCGAAGACACGGTTGCCGTCGGAGACGCGGTTGCCGACGAAATCCGCTATCTGATCAACGCACTGGCAGGTTGAATAGAATTCCCCAACGATACGGCTTGTCGTCCGGTGAGATGCCCGTGCCCGAACATTGATGAGGAGTTCGGGCTAGCAGACACCACAACCCAGCCCTCCAGCCTAAAAAAGCAGCTGTAACCTTTTCCGCGGTTCTCTTCATTCCGGGGTAGGAGGTCGAGATGAACGCCAAAGAGCTTTCCTTATCTTGGCAGAAGGGCCGCGGCTCCCGAGTATATGTCCAGCGTTCGCTTGGTGTTTCCCTGAACCCGAATTTGAAATCCACGGGCCTCTTTCCTCCTGTTTTTGGCATCCCCACAGGTTACCGAGACGCCGGGTCTCCCCTGGTAAAGAGGAACAGTCGATGAGCTTCTCTCTCGCCTTCCTCGCCGTGATTTTCGTTGTCGTTATCGTTCGCCTCTCTGAACGGCTCAGCCGCGCATCCACTCGACTGGACCGGCATGAGAGCGACTTGAAGACGCTCATCGGCATGGTTGTCAAACTGGAAGAGGTCGCTAACACCACCTCAGCCGACTCAGAGGTCCGGAGCGGAACGAGGACCTCCGAAGCCGAGCCCACGACGGATGTCACATCCGGAGTGGAATCTGCTGTCACTCCAGTGCCACCGATTCCGGAGAGGGAAGAGACTGTGTCCGTTCCACTATTGCTGCGCTGGGTTCGGGTGCAGGCTCTCTTGCCGTGTCGCGGCAGTTCGGCCTGCGGAGTCCTGTCATCGCTGCGCTGTTCATTCTGGGACCAGCCTTTCTGCTTTCGTGGTGGGATCTGATAGGCAACCATCCCGTTCCCGTCGTCTCTCAGATTCTCTACCACGTCGGTCCGCTTGCGCTGGCCGGTCTGCTCGCCATCGTCATCCACGTTCCCGAACCAGTGCGGCGTATCGTCAGGGTCTCCGTGACCTATTTGTTCGGGCTCCATCTTGGGATCTCGGGTTTCACGCTATTCGAGCCGGCGTCGGACTTGCTCCCTGCCGTTGTATGGTTGTCGCTGTCCCTGATCGCGCTCGAGGCTGCAAATCGGGTTGGTGACGAGCGGACGCGACCCGCGCTTCACATTGCCTATGGTCTGATTGCGGCCTTTGCGGCTGCGTACGCTCTGGTCATCCTGATGAGCGAGGCGTACGTTGGGCCCGTGCGGGCTCGCTTGCTCATTGAGGGTTACGCGCTGGCCGTGCTGTTCTATTGGTGGAGCTATCGCCCGGGGGCCACGCTGGAATCACAGAAAGGCTGGCGGTTGGTGCATCCTCTCTTTCTCGAGCTGGTCCTCATCTTCGTTGGGATTGTGAACCTGGTGGAATCACCAGTCCAGTTCCGACCCGTCGTATGGGCGGCCCTGGCTCTCGTGGCGATCGAGACAAGAGTCGTCTCGCGTTTCGATGAACGCTTCCGTTTCTATTCTCTCGTGTTCTTCTGGCTTGCTTCGTTGGACCTGGTGATCGTGACGAGCAACTTCGCGCTGCCATCACCCGCCTGGTACGAAGATCCGGGATCCACCGGTGCGCTCGCCATGGTACTTCAGGTCGCGTATCTGATCGTCAGCTCCGAGCGCCTGAACCTGACAAACCTGGCTGCTCCACCGATGCAGGGAAGACTCGCCGAGTGGGCGCGGGCCGTCGGAAAGCGGGAGCCCCAGTGGATTTACTATCCGTTCTTTGTCGCAGGTGCTGTGTTCCTGTACTGGCAGTTCAATGACACCGCGCTTTTGACGCTGCTCTGGGCGGGCGAAGCCTTCGCGGTGTTCGCGGTGAGCCTGATCATTCGGGAAAGACACTTCCGGCACATGGCCACGGGGGCGTTGGTGGCGTGCCTGGTTCGGCTGCTGTTCATCGACATGCATGAGGCCGATCTGGGCCTGAGAGGCCTTGTCTTCGCTGGTGTCGGGCTGCTCATGCTCGGCATGAACGCACTCTACACGAAATACAGGGATCGACTCGCATGAACGGTAGCAAACGTCCTGTCGGACTAGCTCTCATTCTGCTGACCGGGGCCTGTCTCGTGCTTCTGCTGGCGTCCGAACACATCGAGACGTCCCTCGAGTCGAGCCTGGAGCCGGTCTTCGAGCTGATCGGCATTCCGGTGAAGGCGCTCAACCATTTCGTCACCCGGGTCCTTCCGGTCGACGGGGTAGACGAGGGCGAGTTCGGAGACGTGCTGCGGGCCCGCTACGACGCGGGTGCGGACACGGCCGATCAGGATTTCGAATACCTCAACGCGCTCATGGAACGTCTGGCCGTCCACGGCGAAAAACCCTTTGAATACCGGGTTTACATAATGCACACGGGCATACCCAACGCTATGGCTCTACCAGGGGGTGTGATTTTTGTGACATCCGGGTTGCTTGATGTTCTTCACTCCGAGGCGGAGCTGGCGGCCGTGCTCGGCCACGAGATGGGACATATTGAAAGAGGACATAGCCTGGACGCCGTCCGCTTCCGGCTCCTGGCCGACAAGTTCGGTGCACGCCCGCTCGGAAACATTGTCGATGCCGGCGTCCACGTCCTCCTGACGCACAGCTTCAGCAAAACGCAGGAAGACGACGCGGACGAGTACGCGTACGCGGTTCTCCTAAAAACACGTTATGACCCCCGCGCTGTGGGGCTAGCTTTCAGATCGCTTCGGGAGTACGTGGCTGACTGGCGCCCGACTCGCTCTGGAGCGAATCCCTTCCGGGACTACTTCAGTTCCCATCCCCCTCTGGAAATCCGCGAGGACAGGTTCACCGAGCGAGCCGAGGCATGGTGGTGGCGGCATGCCCGAGAAACCCGGGTCCTGGGGGAAGAGAATCTTGGCCGCCGGTCGCTGGTTCGCTGAGTTTCAAGAAAGGAGCAGCCATCATGAGAACATCGATAGAAGTTCCGGGCCACACTTCTGAATTGCTTCCACGAACCGAGAACCGAAAGAATTCGTTCGGTGGATTCTGGAGCTTGTTCGTCACCCAGTTTCAGGGCGCCTTCAGCGACAACCTCTTCAAATGGCTCGTGGTATTCACCGTTTGGACCCTTTATTCCGCCGAAGGGGACCGGGACTTCATGGTGCTCCTGGTCGGCGCCATCTTCGCCCTGCCGTTCATCTTGTTTTCGATGGCGGGAGGGCATCTGGCCGACCGCTACAGCAAGCGCACGGTGACCATCGGCACCAAAATTGCCGAGCTCGGCACCATGACCTTGGGACTGATCGGTTTGGCTCTGGTCAACATTCCTCTCCTCCTCACCGTGGTGTTTCTCATGAGCACCCAAAGTGCCTTTTTCGGCCCGTCGAAGTACGGGCTCCTGCCCGAAATTCTACCCAAAGAACGCTTGTCGTGGGGAAACGGCATTCTCAGCCTGGGCACCTTTGCCGCGGTCATTCTAGGTTTGCTCGCTGCGGGTTTCTTGTCCACCGAGTTCGGCGGCCGACCGTCGTGGTCGGGGGCCGTGCTGGTGGGGCTGGCTCTGATTGGCCTTGCGACCAGCGTGGGCATCACCCGCGTCCCTCCCGCGGATCCCAAGAAAGTATTTCGCTGGAACATGTTCGGGGAGCTGTGGTCCCAAGTCCGGCTGATCGCCCGGCAGCGCGTCCTGTTCCTGGCGATTCTGGGTTCGGTCTACTTCTGGTTCCTGGGCGCCCTTCTCCAGGTGAACATTCTTATTTACGGAAAGCTGGTTTACCAGTTCGACGACATGGCCAGCAGCTATTTGCAGTCGACGTTAGCAGTGGGGATTGGCGTTGGCTGCGTAGCGGCAGGGTATCTGTCCGGCAAGAAGATTGAATACGGGCTGGTCCCTTTGGGTTCCGCCGGGTTGGCGGTTTTTGGTGCGTTTCCTTTTTTGTTCGACCTCAGCCCAACGGGATTCGCCGTCAACCTGGGCTTTTTAGGGTTTTTCGGCGGCTTTTATTTCGTGCCGATCATGGCCTTGATCCAACGAGTGCCTGACCCGGAGGTGAAGGGGATAGTCCTGGGCGCCAACGGCGTGCTTACCTTTGTCGGCGTTTTCCTCTCGGCGGGTGTCCTTTTTTTGTTGCTAGGTCCGGCCGGTCTGAATCCGCAGCAGCTTTCTGGCGAGCGCAATCACGACGCTGGCTGGGACGGTTTATGTCTTGTGGCTTTTGCCCCACGCCCTCATGCGGTTGCTGATCTGGATGCTGACGCATACCTTCTACCGGGTGCATGTGAAGGGCCGCCATAACATTCCGGCGCAGGGGGGAGTATTGTTCGTGGCCAACCATCTCTCGATGGCGGACGCCTTTTTCCTGATTGCATCCACCGACCGGTACATCCGTTTCCTCATATACAAAGGACACTACGAGAAATAGTGGGTCAAGCCGTTTGCCCGGATGCTGCGAACCATTCCCATATCTGCGGAACTGCGTCCGCGGGAGATGATCAAGTCGTTGCAGGAGGCTACGCACTGGATCAAAGAGGGACACGCAGTTTGTATTTTCGCCGAGGGGCAGATTACGCGGATCGGGCAAATGCTGCCGTTTCGAAAGGGAATGAACAAGATCATGAAAGGAGTAGATGCGCCGATCATTCCGGTGCATCTGGACAACGTGTGGGGCAGCATCTTCAGTTTTGAAAAGGGAAGGTTTTACTGGAAGATGCCACGCGAGATCCCCTACCCCGTCACGGTGAGTTATGGCCAGCCACTGCCTCCCGAAACGCCGCCCTTTGAAGTGCGACAGGCCGTGGCTGAACTGGGCGCTGCCGCCTGGGAACAACGCAAGTCACGCACGAAATTCCTCCATCGCGCCTTCGTGGAAACGGCGCGCTCCTCCCCGTTTCGCCTGGCCATGACCGATGTCACGTCGCCGGGAATGAACTTCATTTCGGCACTCATGAAAACGATCTTTCTAGGCCGCCGCCTGAAAGGCGTTTGGCAGGGGCAGAAGATGGTGGGCATTCTGTTGCCGCCTTCGATACCGGGAGCCCTGGTGAACTTCGCGGCTTTGATGATGGGCAAAGTCCCGGTCAATTTGAACTACACCTTGTCGGAAGAAGCCCTGGCTTCCTGTATTGAGCAATGCGACCTCAAGAACGTCCTGACCTCCAAGAAGTTCTTGAGCCGTCTCAATCTGAAAGTGCCGGTTCAGACCGTGTTGCTGGAAGACGTGGCCGCCCGACCCGGTCTGGTTGAAAAGCTCTCGGCGCTGACCGCCGCCTTGTTCCTTCCGGTTGCCGGCATCGAGAAATGGCTGGGCCGGGAAGACAAAGGGGAACCCGACGATCTGGCCACCGTGATTTTTTCCAGCGGCAGCACCGGCGAACCGAAAGGGGTGATGCTTTCACACTTCAACGTTGCGTCCAACATCGAGCAACTTGGGCAGATCTTTGCGTTCCATGGCAAGGACCGGCTCCTTGGAGTGCTGCCATTCTTCCACTCTTTTGGATTCACCGGAACGCTGGGGGCCCCGGCGGTGCTGGGACTGGGTGTTGCCTATCACCCCAATCCGATGGATGCCAAAGCCATCGGGGAACTGGTGCGCGAGAATGAGGTCACTTTCCTACTGGCCACCCCAACGTTTCTGCAGATTTACATGCGGGGTTGCCAACCGGAGCAGTTCGGCAGCATTCAATTCGCCATGGTGGGTGCGGAGAAACTGCCCGAGCGATTGGCCGTTGCGTTTGAAGACCGGTTCGGCGTCCGTCCGATGGAGGCGTATGGCTGTACTGAATGCTCGCCGGCCGTTACGGTCAACTCCCGCGACTTCCGCGCGGCCGGCTTTCGCCAGGTCGGTGGCAAGCGTGGCACCATCGGCCACCCCTTGCCCGGCGTGAGCGTGAGAATCGTCCATCCGGAGGACGGCGGAGAATTGCCGGTCGGCAAGGCGGGACTGATGCTGGTGAAAGGACCCAATGTGATGAAGGGCTATCTTGGAAGGTCCGAAAAAACTGCCGAAGTACTCAAGGATGGTTGGTACACGACCGGCGATATCGCGGCGATTGACGAAGACGGTTTCGTGACCATCACGGACCGTTTGAGCCGCTTCAGCAAGATTGGCGGCGAAATGGTGCCACACATCAAAGTTGAGGAGATGCTGCATGAACTGGCCTCAGCCACGCAGCAGACGTTTGCCGTCACCGGCCTGCCCGATGACAAGAAAGGCGAGAAACTGGCCGTGCTGCACACCTTGGAAACGAACGTACTCACCGATGTACTCGGAAAACTGGCATCCGCCGAACTGCCCAATCTCTGGAAGCCGCGTAAAGACCAATTCCTCCACGTGGATCAGTTGCCCTATCTGGGCACCGGAAAGCTGGACTTGAGAAGATTGCGCGAACTCGCGGCCGAAGAGCTGAAATAGAACTCCACCAATTTGGCCTTCTCGTTCTTTTCGGTACGAGCGATTTACCAGTTCCTCAAATCCTTGATACAAATACGTTGAGCTGATGGGTTCAAACCACCATCGCCTCGTCCTTCTGTTTCCTGAGAGGTCGAACCGTCTTGTAGTTGGAGGCCTTTTCAGCCCGAGCTAGGTCCCAGCGAACCTGCAGCCGGAGCCAGAATTCTGGGTTCGACCGAAACAGCCGGCCAAGCCTCAAAGCCATCTCGGGACTGACGGCGCGCTTCTCCCGAACAAGCTCGTTGACGGCCCGGCGGGACACGCCCAGCCGATCGGCGAGCTGTCCCTGGCTCATGTCCATCTCGCTCAATATCTCTTCCCGAAGGAACTCTCCGGGATGGATCGCCCTCAGCGCTCTCTTCTCTCTCTTCATAAACACCCCCTCAGTGGTAGTCCTCTAGGTTCACGTCCACCACCTCCTCACCCTCGAACCGGAACGTGATCCGCATGTTTCCGGTCAACCGAATCGCCCACTCTCCCTGCCGTTTACCCTTCAACGGATGGAGTTTGAATCCGGGGAACTGGCCGAGGTCCGCGGGTGCGGTGGCGTCGTCGAGGGCTGCCAACCGACGCTCAATGCGCGGTACCATGTCGGAAGGAATACCCTTTTTCTTTCCTTCCTCGAAGAACCGTCTAAGCCCCGCGTGTTTGAACGTCTTAATCAGGTGTTACAGTGTACCGTTTACCGTTACAGGTTATCAAGAAACATGGGCAGTAAACCGAGCTGAAAGTGGGTCACGTGCCTCACATACAGGGTATCCGCCTTGCTGCGCTTGTGCTTGAGCTCGGGGTCGTCGGCCAACTTCGGCGTAGAACGCGCTCTTGGCAGAGATCGACCCGTGCAACTACCATCTTTGTAGTGCCGGACCCGATGTCGAGTGCGGCTCTCACCTGCTCGCACGCGAAGGCCTCCCTACTGACTACTTCCCCATCGCATGACGTTGCCATCAACGATACAAGAGCGAACGCCAGCCAGCTGGTTCTCATTAACTTCCTAGTGGCCTGTAACAGAGAAAGTGATAGTGGCGTTGCGAGCGCAACGGTGCCGGATTCTAGGAGCGCCGCCCGAGGTAATGCTGCTTCATTGCGAGAAGGCGCGACGACGAAGACGGTGCTGTTCCGCCGCAACCCGAAGGGACAAGGGGTCTTGCCAGCCACGCAGAGGAGCTCGGAAACAGGCGATGTTTTTCGATCTGCGACGACTCGGGAGAGGACCGCAAGGCCCATCGGCGACGCTGTCACTATCTCTGTTACAGGCCACTAGCGATGTTTCTTCTCATGAATCGCCGCTCCGGAGTCATGTTCGATCAGGCGTGTTATCGGATTACTCTTCTGGTTGACTGGAAGCTCCCCAATGATGAGAGTCGGGTTGATGCCTTCGGCCGTCAAAACGAGTTTCGCGTTGTCTTTCAATGAAGTTTCACAAACCTCCAGTTGCTTCAACAAGCAAGCGTTCCCGACGAAATACTTTTCCGCCGACTCGTTGACCAACTGAATCGCCCGCGCCCGCCCTTCGGCAATCCGGATTTCGGCCTCCTTCTCGCCTTCAGCCTTCTGTATGGCTGCCAGTTTTTCTTGTTCGGCCGCCTCAAACTGACCTGTGGCCAGCAACTTCATCGCCCTGCGTTCCTGTTCTGCGGTCTTCTGCTTGTGCATTGCTTTCTTGATATCACTCGGGGGGTCGATGAGACGGATCTCAACTTTGCAAACGGTCAAACCCCAGTCGTCCGTCATCCCGTCCAGGGCGGCTTGCAAGTTGGCCGAAATCCGTTCGCGCGCGGTCAGACTCTCATCAAGTGTCAGGGCGCCGAATTCTTGCCGAAGGTTGGTCATGGCCAGCTGAAGAACTGCCTTCTTCCAGTCATCGATGTTGTAGAATGTCTTTTTTATCTCCTCGGCCTGAAGCCCGGGCCGAACCCATACGAGACCGTCCACCATGATTTCAACGTTGTCTTTCGTGATGACGGGTTGCGGTTTGATGGACATTGTGTGTTCGCGTATGTCACGGACTCGTGTGACATTCAGGACGGGCCATTGAAAGTGGATACCGGGTTCGACGAAGTCGCTGTACCTGCCCGTGTATTCCACAATTCCTCGTTCATATTGCCGGATGGTGTAGATCGGAAATCGGATAGTTCGCATCATCCCTCCTTTCTTGATTGAGTACAGCCCCACATAGTGGAGGCATTTTTGTTACGGATCCTGGGTTGAGACTCCGAAAAAAGCCAAAAAAAAAGGCCACCTTTCGGTGACCTGGGTCGCTTTGGTGGTCGTGGGGGCGGCGTCCGCCTCCCGACCTTTGGTTCATAAGCCAAAGGCACTCATGCTCCTTTTTAACCTGTCTTAAAAGCGTAGCACGGATCCACAAGCATCCACACCAAATCTTGAGAACCCAAACGCCAATGGAATCAGTACGGTCAGGCGACCTCCGAGGTGCGCCGTGACGTGATCCCGGCAGTTCAGAATCTTCAAACGTAGCATCTTGTTGGTTCTTCGTGCTTCCTGGTGATGTTGGACCATGGTGTTACACGGCATTCGGCGTGAAATTGTTCAGAAATTGTTCAGATCCAGCTCCCTTCGCTTCCTTCGTGTGTTCGTATTGAAGAGGGTTGTCGTTTTCCCTTTGCCGCCGCCTTCGAACGTTCTTGCTAAAAGCCCTGTCATGATATATTTACCGCCTCATATTTGCTCTGTTACAGGGGACTATCAAGATGCGGTGTCTCACCGGAGTAGTCGAACTGCTTCTGATCCTTGTCGTTGTGTCGCCCGGTCGCGCACAGACGCCGACGGGCTCCAGGTCCGAAGTTCGCCTTCCAACACCGGCTCCGTCCGCTACGGGGGATTAGCCATCCGCCTCGGCAACCCCATATCGCCGTCGGACGTTTTGAGGCGGATTCGCTTGATCCGGCGCGCTTTTCGGCGGCCGGGTTTGATTCTGAAGAATGACTCCGTTGCCTACTATTCGTCGCTGGGAGATGACGTTGTTCCTGATCGGAATGAGTATTTCCTCGATCGAACCAAACCGCTCTGGCTCAACCTGGGTTTCTGGAAGGAAGCGCGGACCTATCCAGAAGCCTGTACCGCTTTGGCGACCCTGCTCGCCGATGCGGCAATGCTCGGGCCTGATGATGAGATCCTCGACGTGGGGTTTGGGTTCGGCGAGCAGGATCTTCTGTGGAAGAAGAAGTATCGCGTCAAACGGATTTCGGGCCTGAATGTGACGCCAGTTCAAGTCGAGGTCGCCCGCGGAAGGATCCGGGAAAACGGTTCGGAAAATGGGATTGACTTGAGGCTGGGCTCCGCCACGGCGATGCCGTTTCCAGACGGTAGCTCCGACAAGGTTCTGGCGCTGGAATGCGCATTCCATTTCAAGACACGCGATACGTTCTTCGCCGAGGCATTTCGCGTTCTGCGGCCAGGCGGCCGGCTCGCGGCGACCGATATGCTGCCCTTGCCGGGACATCGTTACAAACACTGGTTCGTCTCCTGGCTGGGCAGGCGAAAGGCCGGTCTTCCTGGGGCTAACATGTACGATCGTAACGTCTATTGCGAGAAGCTGAAGGCGAGTGGCTTCGTTTCGATCCAAATGACTTCGATCAGAAACTCCGTGTATCCGGGGGCTGCCGCATACGCTCGACAGAGATTATCGGGAAAACCAATGAAGGACATCGCCGTCGAGCTGAGCGACGGCGCGGTTGAGGCCTGCGAGGGAGTGGAGATCTGGGAGAAAAGCGTCGGGATTTCAGATTATGTTCTCGTGACCGCCGACAAGCCTCGAAACAGCCCTAAAATTCCAATCTGAGGCCGAACTGAATCTGGCGGGAATCCTTCGCCGACGTCACGCTCCCGAAATTCGGGTTGTTGAAATCGCCGATCGGCAGATCGAAGTTCGGCGTGTTAAGGAGATTGAAGAACTCCGCTCTGAACTGAACCCGCCTTTCTCTTGGAAGCGACCATTGCTTCATCAGGGCCAGGTCGACGCTGTGGAAACCCGGTCCCCGCAAGATATTCCTTCCTGCGCTCCCGAAAGTCCCGCTGGGCCGTTCAAACGCGCTGGTGTTGAACCACCGGGATGGATCTGGATCATCGAGGTGGGGGTTACCCACGAGATTGGGTCGGTCGGTACCGGTTCCAAAGCCCGTCGAGTTGTCGGTGGTGCTGTCGTTGGTTCCCACCAGCAATGGCGAAAAAGGACGGGAGGACTGGAAGGTCAGGATGCCGGCCAGCTGCCACCCCTTGAGAATCGCGTTTCCAATAGCGCCAGCGTTGTTCAAGAACCTTCGTCCTTCTCCCAAGGGAAGCTCCCAGATGCTGTTCAGGGCGAGTCGTTGACGGCTATCGAAATCGGATAGCCCGCGCTCGGCGGCACGGTTGAGACTGTCCTGGGGGACGGCCGGACTGGCGCTCGCCCCGTTCCAGGAAGAGCCGTTGTCGATCGACTTCGAAAGCGTGTACGAGGAGAGAAAAGAAAACCCGTCCTGAAATCGTCTTTCCATCCGCACGAGCAAGCCATGATAGCTCGACGAGGCCGAGGGACCGGTCAAACCGATAGGACCGTACGGGAAAGGGGGCGTTCCGCCGGGCCGAGGCTGGTTGATGTTCTCTTGAGCGACCAGCTTCGTTCCTTTGGTTCCGACGTAACTAAGGTCCAGGAGGTAATCGTCCGACAATCCGTGTTGGAAGCTCAGCGACCAATGTTGCGCGTACGCCGTCGGAAAGTCTTCTGCAACCGTAGTAATCAAGGGCGACGGTTGCGCGCCGCCGGAGAACGGGTCGGCGAGAGCCGGGAAAAAGAAAATATTGGTCCCGAAATTGGGCGGGTTGAATCGCGGCAGGATACTGTAGTTGAGAATGCCCACGTCGTAGAATACCCCGTAACCGGCGCGCAGAACTGTCTCTGTCTGGAACGGCGACCAGGCCAGGCCGATTCGAGGGGCAAAGTTGTTTCTGTCCGAATCGTAGCAGGCGCGCGGTATGCCCTCGGTTCCACACTGCACGAAACGGGCGGTCGGCGAGTCGAGATCGGGTCGTGTAAAGCGATTCTTGACCTCGTAGGCCGGCTGATTATATTCGTAGCGAACACCGTAATTGAGCGTGAGGCTCTGACTGACTTTGAAGTCGTCCATGAAATAGAAGTTGTAAGAAGATGTCCTAAGGTTCGCGGCCGTGTCCCCTTCGGTCCCAATCGCCAGCGTGGGCGCTCCCAACAGCAGATCCGCCAGAGGATGGTTCGTGACAGCGCCGGTATAGACAAATTGCCCTCGCGCGATGAAATTCAGAAAGACGTTCAATCGAACGTGGCGCAGGTCCGCTCCAAGCTTGAAAGTGTGTCGACCTTTTAGCCAGCTCAGGCTGTCAACCAGTTGGAAAGCATTGGTGACCCGCTGCTGGGGCTGATTGATCCCAGACGACAGGGCATCAAAACCCACAACGACGGTCGCCGGGAATCCCACATTGATCGCATCTGTCGACAGGCCGCGAATTCCCAACCTCGAAGAGACATCGTCACCGCTCTTCTCTTGAAATATCCTCCCCCGGAGTCGATTGAAGCCAACGCGGAGATCGTTCAACAAAGTCGCGCCGAAAAAACGAGTCCAGCCGAGCGCCAGGTTCTGACCTCTGTTGAGGTTCAAGCTACCGAACCCCGGTATGTTGGTGGGCTTAATCAGGGGGTCGAACGGTTCGAAACGGTCCTCGTCAAAGAAACCGTACCGGCCAAAGAAAGAATCCGTCTGGCTGGATTGATGGTCAATCCGGACCACGAACTGATCCACGTCTTTTCTGCGCACCGGCTGTGACAACAGGTTGCCTCCGGGTTGATTCACATTTGGAGAAGGGAAAAAATCAGCAATTGCAGCTCCAATCGGACTCTGTGCATCCGGGGGGATGATGTTTCCTGGAAACGGTTCTCCTGTTAATGGGTTGCGAATGGCCAGAGGCAGGCTGGAGAAGTCGCCTTGAACAAACGAATCCGGCGGCACCGTGGCCAGCTGCGTAATGGCCTTGCGCTCCCTCAGCCCTTCGTAATTTCCGAAGAAGAAGGTTCGATCCGTGACGATCGGTCCACCCGCCGAAAAGCCGAATTGATTGCGAATGAACCTGGGAATTCTCGTATCGGGCGGATCAAAGAAATTCTTGGCGTCCAGGGACGCGTTGCGATGAAACTCGTACAGCTTGAAATTGAACTGGTTCGTACCGGACTTGGTGACGAAATTCAGTTGTGCGCCGGCGCGGGAGCCGAACTCGGCGCCATAGTTGCCCGATTGAACCTTGAACTCCCTCACGGAATCAATTGGTGGCGGGACGACCGCCTGATTCACCGACTGATCGTTGTTGTCGATCCCGTCCAGCAGGAAATTGTTGGACTGGTCACGCATGCCGTTCACGGTAACCGCACCGCCCGTGGTTACATTCTGCGAACCTTCCGCACCCGGGGCTGCCCCGGGAACCAGATCGGTGAGTTGGTAAAAACCCCGACCGTTGAGAGGCAGCTCGATCACTTTGTGTTGATCGACCACCGCGCCCAGGCTGGAACTGTCCGCGTCCACCATCGGTACATCGGCGTCGACAGTTATTACCAGGCTCACCTCGCCCAGCGTCAACCCGGGCGCGTTGTTCGACCTGCAGACTGATGCCGGATCGAATGAAACGGCTGAACCCGTCCCCTTCGACGATCAGCTCATAGCTTCCCGGTTGAAGCAGTGAAACCAAATAATTTCCGAACTGATCCGTCCGAACGCGTCGTTCCAGATTGGTTTCAACTCTTCGAACGGTGACGGCCGCATCGGGGACAACGGCGCCGGTCTGGTCAGTGACGTTTCCCAGAATCGTTCCCGTCGGCGTCTGCGGGAAAACGGAGGGTACATGAAGGATGATCCAAAGCAGGAGGAGCGGAATCTGTCTGTAGAGCTGCACGATCTTATCCCTCTTGAGGTTTATTCCGGCCATCTTAGGGGTCCGGATTTTAGCATACCGATTCGACGGCAAAAGTGTAAAACTGCCTCGGCGGGGTGCACCGACGTCGGCCGAGAATCCAACAAGGCGGTGTTGCGGTGGTTCGACCGTCGAAGCGAACACCGTTTGTCGGTGTTATCTTGAGCGGGATTGCCGACTCGGGTAAACAGCCTAAGTCCTAGGAACGCGAGACCGACCTTCGAGATCTCGTCACCATGATCCATAGACCAAGCTTCAAGAGCCATTTTCAGGTTGAAGTCGTTCCCCCCGACCGGGTGTTCCTGGTGTCCGAGTCCGATCGCATCGTGGTCGAAGGCCGCCTCTACGCCCTACTGGCGCCGTTCATCGATGGGCGAAACACGGTTCAAGATATTGTGGACTGCGTGGAAGGTCGGGCGAATGTTCTTGATGTGCGTTTTGGGCTTTCGATGCTGGAGGAAGAGCGTTACATCATCGAAACCGACGATGAGACGCCGGCCGGCCTTGCCGCTTTCCGAGATCTCCTCGACGTTGATGTGGACGACTTTAAGCGACGCTTGCGAGACGCCAGGGTCCGCGTCACCTCTTTTGGGGATATGCCCACCGAAGAGTTCGCAACAAGGCTCGAAACGATGGATATCCACGTGCGGGAGGATGGCGACCTGTGGGTGGCTCTGGTCGATGACTACCTCCGGCCGGAACTGGTCGAGGTCAACCGGCGAGCCCTCGAGGAGAAGAGAGCGTGGATGATCGTCAAGCCGGTTGGATCGATGGTCTGGATCGGGCCGATCTTCACTCCGGGGCAGCCGCCGTGCTGGGAGTGTCTGTCCGCGCGACTGAAAGAACACAGGTCATCCGCCCTGCAAGAGCAAGAGGGCCGCGAAAAGGAAGAATTTTACTCGCATCCTATCTTCAGCCTGGAGCCATCGATACACGCCGGTTTGAACATGGCAGCAACACAGGTTTTCAGGTGGGTCGTGCAGGCTGATGGCGGAGGGCTAAAGGGGCAGGTGGTGACCTACGATGTTGTCTCCATGAAATCAGAAACCCATCTCTTGTTCCAGCGTCCGAATTGTTCACACTGTGGGGGAACACAGCGGCGAGCCGACCCCGTTCCGATCCTTCTCGAGAGCCGGAAGAAGATCTTTAAAGGGGATGGGGGGCTTCGATCGGTCTCGCCCGAACTGACATTGCGAAAGTTCAAGCCCCACGTCAGCCCGATTACCGGGATTGTTCCCAGGTTGGAGTCCCGACAGGTTGAGCGAAGCGACCTGGTCCACGTCTACGGGGCAGAGTTGGTGGCCCGTTCCGTGACAGGCATGCGGCGAGCCCTGCGCAACAAATGTGCGGGCAAGGGCATGACTCCGCTTCAGGCTGAGGTCGGTGCATTGTGTGAAGCCATTGAAAGGTATTCCGGGGTGTTCCGGGGAGACGAGATCAGAAATCGGGTCAGTTTTGAGGCCCTTGGGGAAAAGGCGATCCACCCCAACACCTGCATGGGTTTCAGCGACCGGCAATATGCAAACCGCGAAGAATGGAATGAAAACGAACCTTCGCTGGCCCGGGTGCCGCATCCGTTTAACGAACAGGCCGTTGTCGATTGGACGCCGGTCTGGTCGCTACGGGACTGCGTGTTCCGCTACCTCCCCACGGCCTATTGCTACTTCGGCTACAACGAGTCCGAAGGACGGAAGTACTGCGGAGCGGATTCCAACGGGCATGCAGCCGGCAACACCGTGGAAGAAGCGATCCTTCAGGGATTCATGGAGCTGGCTGAGAGGGACTGCGCCGCCATATGGTGGTACAACCAGCTTCGCAGGCCGGCAGTGGATCTGGCTAGCTTTGACGAGCCCTATTTCGAAGCCTTGAGGGAGTACTACGCGACGCTGGATTCGGACATGTGGGTGCTGGACATAACCAGCGATTTGAAAATTCCGGCCTTTGCCGCGATTTCGCGAAGATTTGATCGCACGGGGCGAGCCACATTGGGATTCGGGGCTCATTTTTCCGCCGAGTTGGCAGTTTCGCGCGCTTTGACCGAATTGAATCAGTTTTTGCCAAGAGTATCGGAGGACACTCCCACGACAGCAGACTCCGAGGATGAACATGACTGTAGCTGATCGCTGAAAACTGAAGTTATTTGAACAGTCGCCGGTGTAGAGGTCGTCATCATCGCCGAAGCGAAGCGGAGGCTTTGATAGGGTAGAGCGGAGCGGAGAAAGGGAAAACCCCGATCGTTAGAGCGATCGGGGTTTTGTTTATGGCGACCCCAGTCGAAGAGCACGACCACAACAATACAGATGGTCAGAGTGCCACGGCCGGGCCCGGTTGTCCACTCCCGCGTGGGGGGTGTGATGGCCGGGGAAGTCGTGTTGCGACAGTTGTTTTGCCGGGGGTCGGATTGCAGCGTGATGTTTTTCATCTGCCGTTCCTGTTATCGGGGCCAGGTCTACTGCGGGGATGAGTGCCGTCGGCGGATGCGACGCGAACAGCGGCGGCGGGCGAACCGCCGGTATCAGCAGGATCCAGGAGTCCGGGCCGATCATTGCCAGCGTCAGCGGGCTTACCGGAAACGTCGCCGAGAGGGGCGCGTGACAGATCACACTTCCGCCGGGGGCTGTGGATCGGGCAGCATGGCGACACCATTGCCGGAAACGGGAATGAGAACGTCATTGGCGGAGGTATTCCATGATCGGCCCCGGTTTCAGCGGCTCAAAGAGGCCATCCGCATCGTTTGCATCTTCTGTGGCCGGAGCGGCAGCTTTATTGATGCCTTCCCCGACTGGGGGTGAGGCATGATCCCCCCGGAAACGGTCACCCGAATTCGCCACCTGTTCTTTGCCGAACACTGGAAGATCGGCACCATCGCCGCCGAGCTGGGTCTGCATCACGAAACCGTTCGTGGCGCAGTGGAAACGGATCGCTTCAACCGGGCGAAGATGATCCGCCCCACTCAAGCCGATCCCTACATGGACTTCATCCGGGCGACGCTGGAGCAGTATCCCCGGTTGCGGGCCACACGGATTCATCAGATGCTGTTGGAGCGTGGCTACACCGGCAGCGTGGTGGTGCTGCGGCGCCTGGTGGCCCGGTTGCGGCCCGAACCCCGGGAAGCCTTCTTGAGATTACGAAGCTTTCCGGGTCAGGAAGCCCAGGCCGACTGGGCGCACTTCGGAGAAGTCCGGATCGGCACCGCCCGCCGCCGGTTGTCCTGTTTCGTGTTGACCCTGTCGCACTCGCGCGCCCTGTTTCTGGAGTTCTTCTTCGACCAGACGCTGGAGAACTTCCTGCGCGGTCACGTCGATGCGTTCGCCGACTGGGGCGGGGTTCCCAGAATCCTGCTCTACGACAATCTTCGAAGCGCGGTGCTGGAGCGCAACGGCAATCAGATCCGCTTTCATCCGCGCCTGATCGAGCTCTCGGCCCACTATCACTGTCAACCGCGTCCGGTCGCACCGGCCCGGGGAAATCAAAAAGGACGTGTCGAGCGAGCGATTCGTTACGTGCGGGATTCGTTCTTTGCGGCCCGGCCATTCACCACACTGGAAGACTTCAATCGCCAGGCATTGGTGTGGCGCGATCAGGTGGCCCATCGCCGTCCCTGGCCCGGTGGCGACCAGCAGACCGTGGCCGAGGCCTTCGAGGCCGAACAGCCGCTTCTGATGTCGTTACCGGTACACCGGTTCGATACCGACCGGGTGCAGCCGGTCCGCTCCGGTAAGACCATCTATATCCGTTTCGATCTCAACGACTACTCGATTCCACCGGACCGGATCGGCCAGACATTAACGTTGGTGGCCTCCCAGACGGGGGTGCGCCTTCTCGATGGCACGACCGAAGTGGCCGCCCACCGCCGGTCTTACGACCGCCACCAGCTCATCGTCGATCCGGCACATCAGGACGCGCTGCTGGAGGAAAAACGGAAAGCCCGGGGCTCCACCGCCGGGGGCCGCCTGGCCACCGCCGTACCCGAGACCGAGTTCCTGCTTCAGGCCGCCTTCGAGCGCGGCGAGTCCATTCAGCGCCAGAGCCGTCTCCTGCTGGGACTGCTCGACGACTCCGGTCCCTCGGAGTTGCGGGCCGCGGTTTCCGAAGCGCTGGAGCAGGACACTCCGCGCGCGGACTCGGTCGCTTTCATCCTCCAGAAACGCTGGAGGGCCCAGAAACGCCGCGCCAGTATCCCGGTCGCCCCATCCCGTGCCGATCTGGCCGACATTCACGTTCAACCTCATCATGCGGAGACTTACGATGACCTCTATCACGTCGACGAATCCGAACCCGAACAATGACCTGGGAGCCCAGCTCCAGCACATCGGGCTCCGTGCCATTGCCGATTCCCTGGACGACTTTCTGGCCCGCGCCACAAAGTCCCAGTGGTCCCCCCACATGCTGCTGGAAGAACTGGCCCGTATCGAAGGCCACCACCGGGCCCAGCGTAGTCTGGAACGCCGTCTCCAGTGCTCCCGCATCGGCCGCTTCAAACCCATGGCCGACTTCGACTGGAACTGGCCCAAGACCATCGACCGCGACACGATCGGGCGTGCCCTCACCCTGGACTTCATTCCCGAAGGCCGCAACCTGATCCTGATCGGCGCCAATGGCCTGGGCAAAACCATGATCGCCAAAAACATCGCCCATGCCGCCGTCCTGGCCGGCTACCCGGTGCTGTTCCGCACCGCATCGGAAGTACTCGACGACCTCCAGTGCGATTCCCCACACCGGCTCCGCCTCAAGCTCAAGGCCTATGCCCGTCCCGCACTACTATGTATCGATGAATGTGGATATCTGGCCTACGACAATCATGCCGCCGATTTGCTCTACGAAGTCGTCAACCGCCGTTATGAACACCGCTCGATTCTGCTCACCACCAATCGCGGCTTCACCGAATGGAACGAAGTCTTTCCCAACGCCACCTGCATCGCCACCTTGCTGGACCGGCTCACCCATCACGCCGACGTCACGGTCCTTGAAGGCCAAAGCTATCGCGTCCATGAAAGCGAGCAGGAAGCGAAACAACGCCGCAAGAAAAAGAAATGATCCCGGATCTGGGAACCTATTCCGGCAGGGTGCTGGCTCTCTACTCCCGGCTGCCCGACACCCCCGCCCGGCCCCGTCGGGCCGATCGCCAGCTCGTCGCCCAACTCCACGCCCGTTCGGTTCACCCCGACATCATCGAATCGGCCCTCTTGCTGGCCACTGTTCGTCGCCTGTGCCGGCCACCGGACAGGCCGCCACTCCCGCCTATACGCTCACTCGCCTACTATCTTCCCGTTCTCGACGAGTTACTTCACCATCCGCTCCCAAGCGGCTACACCGACTACCTGCGCTCCAAAGTCCTTCTTTAGGATTCCCTACGATCTCGCCCGCTCCACACCTCCCACCGCGCGTGTCCAAAAAACTTCACTTACTCGCGATCGACAACAGTCCGCAATGCTAATCGCTCCGAAGCGCGTATCAGATTCGTTGTCTCTGACAACAACCCCATCCATATGTAGCAACCCTCCTAGAATGAGTACAGCTGGCGCGCTATCGTAGCTACGATTATTTCGGAATTCAGTCGTGCTGGAGTCGTTTGAGCGGATCCCTGTTATTTCAACCACTGCATAAGCGCCAAGGATTGTAGCCTCAAAACTCAAGTTATTTTCAAAGATCGTATCTTCTATCCGGAGTATTAGATGGCGATCTGGATCGAGTAGTGGACGGAGAGCACTAGGCAACCGGGCATTGAAACATGATTTGACACCAAAGTTGTTCCTGCAAAGGCTGTTTCTGACGGTTAACGAACCTTCATCGTAGAAGACTGCTGCGTCTATCCCATTGTTCTCTTCAATCGTTGTCCGATCGAGCAATGCAGTGGCAGCCTTCAAGAAGATAGCACTGCCTCGTCGTCTTGGACCACCAGGAGGTTGACTTGATAGACCATCACTGATCGTCAAATCCTGAATTGCGACACCTGTCAGCCCTTCTATTGTGACAACGCCATACGCGTTATCCCTTTTCGTGCTAAATACACGTATCTGTTCTGGTGTAGTTGCTGTAGTACGAGTACTAGGCAAGCTTGTATCAAAAGATTTACTATCATCAAGCGCAAGTGTCGTCTCATCAGGAATTATTTCTCTTATTATTGCCTTATCGATTACCGTACCTTTAGTCGGATGATCTTGCTCTAACTCAATCAAATCCTCCACCTGCAGAGTTGACTGGGAAGCCGACAACGTAACTGTGCGACTACGATTCGTTCGAATTGCAGTTGCAGTTAGCTCAGTCGGGGGTGCATCATCCTGCTTCAGATCCCCACTTAATATCGTTAGAGCCTGGCCAGCTCCCATAATAGTCAAGTTATCTACCGGGATATCGAAGGTCGAATCTCTGTCATTATCTATCTGGCCTGGTCCTTCGTCAGGATAATACGTCCCGGCTGCCAGGATAATCGTATCCCCCTCAACGACGACCGATAGCGCCTTCTGAAGCGTCCTATAGGCACTTCCAGCACCAGGCGCTGTACCGCCATTACCATCGTCACCCACACTCGCATCGACATAGTAAAATGTCGCGGCGCTAGCGACATACGGCATGGAAAGTAGACCCATACAAAGCATAAATACAAATGATAGATCAAAAAGTTTTATCTCTCTCATGACTCCCCGCTCAGTCTTTCAAAGCTTGAAGTTAAAATGATCCCGGTAGAGCTGGGGGTTTACCTACGAGAATTAAAGGCAGAAGAATTGGCTGCTTGTGCCCACGATTCTTAGAACGACAGTAAGGCATTGCACGGCAACCTACCAATCTCACCATCCGGCCAAGATTAGGTCATGCAAAGTCAGGAATTCAAATTCACCGCCTCCGACCTCTCGCGGTCTGGATTCCTTTTGCGCCACCACTCGCGCAGTATCGTGAACGTAGCGCCCTCAAACACACTAACGGCTCGTGCGGTAATAGCTACGTCAACCAATACTCGCATTTCTTCTCTCCTCCAGATGCGCCGAGTCTGTCAGTTTCTCGATCGGCAGATTGTAAGATTTTTTCTTAGGAGTTGAAAGCGTTTCTCAACTCCTCATCCGAAACTCGATTTATGACAATGTCAGTCGGAGCTAGCTCGGGCATTCCTCGGCATTGTCTCTACTCGGTCTCTGGCGGCGTGCTATCCTTGGTTTTTTCAATCCCGGAATGGTCCAGTTTTCCCGGGAAAGGTCATCGCCCTTCACTCCTCGGCGGTCACCCAAAACCGGCCAATGGTGGTCACCTGAAAACCGGCCAACGAACATAGATAAGCCCGGGACATTGACACCGACGGGAAGCCGAAACAGGCTCCGTCGGCATGAGCAATGTCTTGAGCACAGAAAAGAGAGAGCAAGTTGTTGCATTGGGGCGGCTTGGATGGCCGCTGCGTCGGATCGAACAGACCACCGGCGTGCGTCGTGAGACGGCCAGTGCGTATTTGAGAGCGGCCGGAATCCCCATTCGGCCGCCCGGGAGTTGGGGCCGGCGACCGGCAAAACCGGCCAACAAGGTGACCACCGACCCGGACGGCGTAAATGGTGTCGTTGAGGGGTTTGGCGGTTCCGATACTTCAAAACCGGCCAACGAAGTGACCACCGACCCGGAGGCCGAGAATCCGGTCTCGGCAGAGTCGTCGGCTCCCCCTCCAAGCCCACCGTCGGGCAGTTCCTGCGAGCCGTACCGGGAGACGATCCAACAGGCGCTGGAGCGTGGCCGCAACGCGATGGCGATCTGGCAGGACCTGGTCACGGATCACGGTTTTGCCGGCAGCTACGAATCGGTCAAGCGTTTCGTTCGCAAACTCCGGGGAGTGCGATCCCCGGAAGCGGTCGGAATCATCCAGACCGGAGCTGGAGAGGAAGCGCAGGTCGACTACGGGACCGGACCGATGGTCCGGGATCCGAAGACGGGCAAGTACCGACGGACGCGGCTGTTCGTGATGACGTTGGGCTACAGCCGCAAATCGGTCCGGCTGCTGACGTTCAAGTCCAGTTCCCGCATCTGGGCCCAGTTGCACGAGACCGCGTTCCGCCGACTCGGCGGCACTCCCCGCCTCATCGTGCTGGATAACCTGCGCGAAGGCGTGATCGTCCCGGACCATTACGACCCCACCCTGAATCCGTTGTTTCGAGATGTCCTGACCCATTACGGCGTGGTGGCCATGCCCTGCCGGGTGCGCGATCCAGACCGCAAAGGCAAAGTCGAATCCGGTGTCGGGCACGCCCAGAAGACCCCATTGAAGGGACAGCGCTTCGAGAGCCTCGACCAGGCCCAGGGGTATCTGGATCGCTGGGAAGTCCGATGGGCCGACACCCGCATCCACGGCACGACCAAGCGGCAGGTGGCGGCCATGTTCGCCGAAGAGAAACCATCTCTTAAGCCGCTGCCGATCGAACCGTTTCGCTATTACCAATTCGGTGAACGTGTCGTCCATCTCGACGGTTGCGTCGAAGTCGAAGCCGCCTATTACGGTGTACCGCCGGGCTGGATCGGACGGGGTGTCAAGGTCCAGTGGGACACGCTTCACGTCCGGATCCTGGACCCAAACACCTATCAACTCCTCCGCGAGCATGTCCGCCAGAAGCGGGGTGGATACCGTGTCCGTGCTGAAGACAACCCGAAGAAGACCCCGTTAACGACGGTGCAACTGCTGGCCCGAGCCCGCCGCGCTGGCACCCACATCGGCACACTCTGTGACGCCATTCACCGCCGACAAGGGGAAGCTGCGGTCCGCCGCATCCTGGGTGTGCTCTCCCTGGCCAAGAAGTACGGTGTCTCCGCCGTGGAGGATGCTTCGGCTGCAGCTCTGGAGCTCCACGTCTACGAGTACCGTTTCGTCCGCCGCTATCTGGAGCGGCGACCTCCACTCGCTCTGCGTCAGGTCGACCCTCTCATTCGCGAACTGACTCAGTATCGCGATCTCATCAACCTCAAAATCCAGGAGCAGGAACAATCATGAATCTGATCGAACTCCAGCGGGCTCTCCGACAACTCCGCCTCGGCGGCATTGCCGAGGTGTTGGAAACACGCCTCCACCAGGCCCAGACCGAAGCCATGGCGCCGATCGACTTGGTCTCTCGTCTGGTCTCGGATGAACTGGACCGTCGCAGCATCCGGCTGTTGGAACGGCGTCGGAAACAGGCCCGGTTCCGCGATCCCCAGAAGACGCTCGACTCCTTCGACTTTACTTTCAACAAGAAGATGAATCGTAGTCTGGTCTTCGACCTGGCGACGGGCGCCTTCATCTCCAGGCACGACGATGCCTTGTTTCTCGGTCCTCCTGGCACCGGCAAGAGTCATCTGGCTCAGGCCATCGGCTTGGCTGCGATTGAGCAGGGCTATCGGGTCGTCTACCGTGAAACTCATGCGCTTCTCGACGACATCGCCGAAGCCACCATTGACGGTACCCGAAAGGAGTGCATGGAAGCTTTGGCGACGGTCCCGCTGCTGATCATCGACGATCTGGGGATGCGGAAGCTTCCTCCCACTGCAGCAGAGGAACTCCTCGAGATCGTGATGCGACGCTATGAACGGACCAGTACGTTACTGACATCGAATCGACCCGTCCAAGACTGGGGAAAACTACTGGGTGATAGCGCCGCCGTCACAGCCATGCTGGACCGGCTGCTCCATCACGGCCACATCCTCAAATGCGGCCCTCGGAGTTGGAGGACTAAAACGGGCTTGCCGAGTCCAGTCCCAAAGAGGTAGAACAACACCGTCCCGGGCCATCCCCGTTGGCCGGTTTTGAAGTGACCATCGTTGGCCGGTTTTGAAGTGACCACTGAGGTTCACTGCCCAAATTGACGCGTTTGAGGGCACGTATCGCTCAAGACAATCGACCGCCGGTGTTGAATCGCCGTCGAGCTGCGGAATCTGAGATCTGTCTTGGTCTTCCGTTTTAACGTCTGCATTCTGTGTCGACCATTTAAGGCAATTCGTATCATCCGTCAGAAGGTTCTAATGTTTCGCACGCGGTTTACTTCCAAGGAGCCGTGACCCCGTGACGCCCCCCGGAAGCATTCCCGACAGCGTTCCGAATGGAGGAAGTTGAACGCGATGGAGCTGTCTGCCATAGTTCGCAGCCCTCGGGCAGCAACCCTGCCCGAATCAACAAACGGATCTGAGCTTCGATGAAGCCGGTCAATCCAGCCGCGGTTACCGCTCGCCAGGCGGCGAAAGAACGTGCCCTCAGCATGCGGTGATGGAGCGACCTCAGACGATCCTGGCATAGATCATTCAATGGAGATGGATCGATGAAGAAGGAGAGTACACCGTCCGGAGGGAAAGACAACCCCCGAGGGAAAGGGGAGTCTCGGGCAGCGTCAGGTTTGGGCCGGCGCCAGTTCATCCGAAACACGCTGGTTGCCTCGACGGCCGTATCACTGGGCCAGATGGGCGTTGTTCCGGTGGCGGCCTCCCGGCGCAAGGTGGCGGAGGGCTGGGCCGGGGCCGAGGGCCGGATCTCGCGGCCGTCCGGGCGGGCGCGACCGAGAATTGGAACGAGCCTTGGGTCTGGCGGCCGAGCGACTGGCCGGGCCAGCAACTGCACCTCAACGTCGTGGAAAACGAAAACCCCGGACGCGCGGTTGGCTTCGGCAATCCCGGCTCCATCCTGTTCAGCTACGGAGGCAACACGCCTGGACCAACGATCCGGATGAAAGGCGACGAGATTCTCTTCGTGAAGCTGCGGAACATGCTGGGAGAAGACCTTGGCAGTAGCACGATCCGGGAAAGCCCGGACATTAACGGACTCACTCCTGGCCTCGACATGCAAGTCCGGCGGCAGGGCGGCGACACCTACGCCGTCATCCCGGCCGAGGTGAAACACGACACCTGCCTTGGAGAACACACCAATGGACTACACGCCGCTCACGTCACCAACCTTCACACGCACGGGCTTCACGTGCGGCCCGGACGGAATCCGGATGGGACCCATTCCGACAACGTCATCCTCCGGGTGCTACCCCAGGCTGACCTTCTTCGCCGCGAAGAGCACGCGACGGACCCGGATTGCCAGTTCTTGAGAGATCCCGGCCAGATTTCTTTTTTGCGGGACGACGAACAAGTAGGCGAAGCGGACTACGAGTTCCGACTGGGCAATGTCCAGCGCAAGAAGATGGAAAGGGAAGGCAAGCCCCCACAGCCGCACCCCGCGGGTACCTTCTGGTATCACCCGCATGCCCATGGCGCGACTCACAACCAAGTGGCCAGCGGCATGGCCGGGTTTCTAATCGTCGAGGGCGATATCGATAACGCGGTCAACCGATTCTTCACGAATCAGACCGACCCGGACCCGGAAGCGAAGACGGGCGACTACGATTATCGGGAGCGCCTGATGTTCATGCAGCGCGTTCTCAACCTGTCGCAGGACCCGGATGCACCAGCCCAACAACGGGGCCTGCGGCGGGCCGGCCGGAACCCGGCTCTCGTCAACGGAGACAGCGTTCCCGCGATCATCCGAATGCGGCCCGGAGCCATCGAACGATGGCGGGTGATCAACGGAAGCGTGGACGGACGGGGCTTCAAACGGTTCATGGTCGTCAAAGGCCAGTACACGGTTCAAACGGTGCCGAACCCTGCGCCTCCTCCCGGGAACAATTTGGAACTGTTCGAAGTGAACGAACAGGGTCAAACCGTCCCTCCGATCACGCTCGCCGACCTGGAGGGCCTGGAGTCGCGGAAGCAGGATCTCTATCAGCTCTCGGTCGATGGGATCGCTTTGGTCACCGGCTCCGGAGACCGGGTCCGGTATGCGATCAAGGATCTCTCCGAGCAGAATGCGGGGACTCAGAACCCTCTCTGGACACCCGATCCCGATGCGCTGGCATCGCTGGGCGAAGATCCCGGCAACTCCAGCGTGGATACTCTGTGCAGGTTGAGAAACGTCTGGAAGAGTGGCGCCAACGTCCGGGATTGCTTCGTGCGCCCGAACGAGTTCTACATGGGACCAGCCAACCGAACGGACCTCTTTTTTCAGGCGCCCCGCCTCGGCTCCGACAGTCGGACCGATTCGGATTCCAACACCCGGTACGATGTCTATACCGTGTTGGCGAAGGCGGTGGTGGTCCACAGCGACAATCCCGATCAGACGGCCCAACGTCGGGTCAACGGCAATCGGCCCACTGCGTCTACGCCCTCGCCCGCAGACGTCGTCCTGGCCTATATCGTCGTGGAGGAGGAGGCCGGGCAGAATCCGATAGCCAACTACGACATGAAGAGTCTCATCAACCGATTGTCCGATGACCTGCCGCCGGTTCAGGACTATCTGCTACCCATCGGCGACGACGAACTCGTCGTCTCGACCGAAGAAGCCTCCGCCCGCGACCTCCCCCCAGGTAGTCACCGTACCCGCACCATCACATACTCGGGCTGGGGTTCACAGGACGCGCCGTTGCTGAGCACCTACCCCACCGATCCGTCTGCCGGCAACTTCACTTCCTTTATTGAAAACGACCAGGCCAACAACGGAGGCCAACTGGAGAACCTGATCTATGCCCGGAACGGTGTCGACGCGGACGGCAACCCTTACTACGTGGCTCTGCCGCCTGCTATACGAACCATGGCCATCGGCCTCGACAACCCCAGTCCGATCGATTTCGATCCTAGGAACCTGCCGCGCAAGTTCGATCCGACTGACCCGAACCGGGCCCGAATGCTAGAAGACACCGCCGAAGAGTGGGCGTTGTACAACGTTTCGGACATGCTGTGGGGGAATACACGACCAGTGCGAAAGGGACCGACCGACACAGTCGACCAGAACACCGATCCCAGAGCTGCCGACTACACGCAGCCGACCACCCAGTTCAAGGAACACTATGTCTCCTACCCGATGTCGCGAAGGGAAGGACAGGAGATATTCGACAAGAACCACGACTTCCAGGTCGTCAGGCGCGCGGTCGACCATCCGTTCCATATCCATCAGAATCCCTTCTGGGTGATGCGGATCGAGATCCCGGACGAAAACGGAGACCTCACCAACATACTGGACGAACCCCGATGGATGGACACCATCTGGATTCCGCGCCACCGGGGACGCGTCGTGTTTCGGTCTCGTTTTCCCGACTACGTCGGGGCGTACGTCCACCACTGCCATATCCTGCTGCACGAGGACAACGGCATGATGCACGTGATCGAAGCGACTCCGTTCGTCAGCCAGAGTAACTACGCCGCTAAAGATGGCGCGAGCGACGTCGAGGGGAGGTTTCCACGTCCCACGCGTCAGGATGCGTACAGGCGGAGCAGCATGTTTCTGGATCCCGATCCGAATACCGGCCAGGACTACCCGGGTTTCGACGTGGAACCGCCGGAACTGCTCTGATCGCCAAATCGAACTTCGGCTAGAGGTGGCGTGCCCGAAAGCAGTTGATGAAGCCGTCATTGTGTCGGAAGCCGTAAACCAATCGAGGAAGCGGCAGCCATGAGCAGACAATTCGATCGCGTCCTGATCGTCATGTTCGAAAACCAGTACCGTCGGTACGTGATGCAGGACCCGTTCATGCGCAAACTGGCGGAGGCAGGCGCCGACATGGCGAACTACCTCGGCGTGTTTCATCCCTCGCAGACCAACTACATCGCATCGCTGGCCGCCGAGGTCTGCGCCGTGACGAACGACACAGCCTCCGGCCCTAACGCGACCCATAAATAGTCGGCGGAAGCAGCGTCGTCGTCCTCAGCGGCTTGATCGTCTGAGCAGGAGAGCGACGCGAGCACGAAGAACGCGACGATGAAGCCCAAACGAGAACTTCGAAAGGATCGGGGCGTGTAGCGGACTGTGGTGACAGGCTCACGCAGTGTGAGTACGAATTCTCGTCCAGCGAATGTCATCTAGTTTCTCAAGCGGCCACCGATCGACAAACGCATAGTATCAATTGTCAGGGAAAACGTTTTGGTAGTAGTGGGATTCTAGTAGGATTGGGGCCGATCTGAAGGCACCTCGGAAATTTCGGCTGGAACAACATGCCTTGGGGAGGCGACGTCATGATCTTAAAGGAACCGACTGTTGGCCCGATCATTGGCTGGACGACCACGAATTCCGTCAGGCTTTGGATTAGAGGTGATAAGAGCTCGAATAACCGGACTTTCGGCGTCGCTCGAATACGGAAAAGCGGAGCGAAAAGGTTCGGTCAGCCCAAAGTCTTCAAAATGATGCCGGTGTTTGATTTCACGGGCATCGTTGACTTTGACGGCCTGTCCACAAATCAGAGCTACGACTATCAGGTCGGATATGTCTTTGCCGATGGCGAACCGGACGAGTTATCGATCAGCTCGAAAGATGATTGGAACGATGCCGCGCACGGCACTCTTCGGACGTCGGTTTCAAACTCTACCGACCAGACGTCGTTTATTTTTGGGTCATGTCGGTATTTGTTGCGCCTGTTCGGCGGGTCATTCTTTGATGGCCGTGGCGACAAGACCTTTAGATCGATCAACCGACAGATCACTGCCGGCAAATCGACGGATCTATTGTTGATGGTCGGCGATCAAATTTACGCCGACGACCTCAACTTCCTGGCGCCTGATAATCAAGTCGACGAATTCCTTTCCCGATACCGCAAAGTATTTGGCCAAAAACACATTCGGGAGCTCATGAGCCGATTGCCTACCTACATGACATTGGACGATCACGAAATCAGCAATGACTGGGATCAGGATCGTGTCAAGAAAGAGGGTGATCTTTTTGCCGCCGCGATTCATGCATACGAGTGCTATCAGTTTGTCCACGGCCCGGGATTTCAGTTTTCAGGCAAGGCGAACAGGTCCGACACGCCACAAAAGCTCTGGTACAGATTCCGCCACGGCAAATCGACTTTTTTCGTCATGGATACGCGAACAGAGCGATACTCATCTTATGAACCGGAGCAAATGATCAGCCCGGAGCAAATGGACGCACTAAGAAAATGGCTGGTCGCTCCTGGCCAGGGCGCCAACACCAAATTCATTGTCACTTCGGTACCGTTCTTTCCCGATACGCGTTCAGCTTCAAAAGACAAATGGTCTGGCTTTACCGAACAGCGGCTGGAGATTTTGGAATACATCCGCAGCAACAAGGTTTCCAAAATCGTATTTCTTTCCGGTGACGTCCATTGTTCGATGGCTGGCCAGCTCAGATGTGCGGGTGATCCGAATTTCCTTGTAACGTCCGTTGTTTCTTCATCGTTTTTCTGGCCCTATCCACAAGGTCAGGCCTCGGGGTTTAAACTCAAAGGAACACTCGAAAACAGCGGCGGCCAAAACTACAGGCTGTCAGGCTTCGGGAAAGTTTATTCCGACGACAATTTCACACGCCTCTCGACGGGCGACGGCAAACTAAAAGTGGAGTTCTTCGAGCGGAAGGGAGCGATCTTGGGGACTAGAACATTGACCTTATGATGAGCGCGCCCCCGAGGCCCGTTCCCCTCGGATGTCCTTGATCCAGACGTGCGGAGGGAGTAGATTCAAATTGAAATGAGCTACCGGGACATCATCACCATCGAAGCCGGCAAACGGGGGAAAACCCTGCATTCGTGGCCTTCGCATCACGGTGTACAACGTTCTCGACCACCTCGCTTCCTCCCGAGTGAAGCTCCTGTTCGACGAAGACCTGAGCCCCAGACTTGTTGCGGACCTGGCCCACGAGTTTCCGGACTCGTTGCATGTTCGGGACATTGGTCTGGAGCGAGCGATGGACGAGGCCGTGTGGGATTATGCAAGGGACAACGGATTGGTGATCGTCTGGAGAGACGCCGATTTCCATCAACTCAGTTTCCTGTTTGGACATCCTCCGAAGGTGATCTGGGGATCCAAAAAGGGAACTGATCTACTGAAGCTGTCGTATCGTTGCTTCGACAACGCCTCTCGGACCTCCTGAAATTCGGTCGGGGGGAAGACGGGGTATTCCTGGCGCTGCGGTAGCCTGATGTCTAATGGGATCGTGGCGCGGTTGGCAGCGCCTGCCTCACACAACAACTCAAACACACCATCTTGTTGGTTCTTCGTGCCTGAGGCTGAATGGGCCGTCTTAGGGCTCCCCCAGCGGGAAGCAGGAAACCCTGCGTTTCGAACAACGCAAAACCCTATAATTAATAATACATAATAACCTATAATTCGTGCAGCGCCAGATCCTAGAATTGGTGCAACACGTTGGTAAAGCTTGTCACAGAAGGGCGAGCGTATGACAAGTCCGAAGGAAAAGCTAGCCGTATCCCTTGAAGCCCTGCGAGGGCTGCAGGGGCAGGGGATTGTTGCGATCAGATCTCGGGATCTGAGCCGGACTCATCGCGAGCGCCTTGTCAAGAACGGCTTCTTGAAGGAAGTGATTAAGGGCTGGTACTTCACTTCGCGCCCAGATGAGGTTCCGGGAGACAGCTCGGCCTGGTATGCCTCGTTTTGGGATTTTTGCGCCGCCTATCTGTCCGAGCGGTTTGGCAAGGAATGGTGCTTGTCACCTGAACAGTCGTTATCGCTGCACGTTGGCAACCGGTCAGTACCGGCTCAGTTACTAGTCCGCACTCCAAAAGGTAGCAACAAGCCGACCGGGCTACCGCACGGGACATCGCTGTTCGACGTGCGATACGCCATGCCTAAGGCAAGCGAGATTGTCGAGCGCGATGGCTTGCGCCTCTATTCAGTCCCAGCTGCTCTGGTTGCCAGCCCCGAGCAGTTTTTCCGACACGCTCCAACGGATGCGCGCACGGCGATGGCAACAATAAAGGACGCATCGGACGTGCTCGCGCTGCTGCTTGAAGGCGGCCATAGCACGATCGCCGGACGTCTGGCCGGTGCGTTTAGGAATGCTGGGAGCGAGCGCATTGCCGATGAAATCGTAAGAACGATGGATACCGCGGGTTACAGAATCCGGGAGGCCGATCCGTTTGAGAACAAGCCGGCCATCATGATGGCTACCCGTGAAAGGTCACCCTATGTCAACCGCGTCCGGTTGATGTGGGAGGCGATGCGGCAGCCTGTGTTGGACATCTTCCCTGCACCACCGGGGTTACCTGACGAGCCGCAGGCCTATCTGAAGGCCGTCGACGAAGTGTACGTCAATGACGCCTACCACTCGCTGTCGATCGAAGGATACAGGGTCAGCCGTGAGCTCATCGAACGGGTACGTGATAGCGGATGGAATCCTGGGCAGAACGAGGAAGACCGCGAGAATCGCAATGCGCTTGCCGCACGGGGATACTACGATGCGTTTTTGAGCGTCAAGGCGGGCGTCGAAAAAGTTCTCGGCGGCCAGAATGCCGGAGAGGTCGCCCACAACGACCATGCGGGCTGGTATCGGCGGCTTTTTGGGCCAAGTGTGACGGCCGGCATTATCGACGCCGTTGATCTGGCCGGCTACAGAAGCGGTCCGGTTCATATCCGGCATTCCATGCATGTGCCGCCGCCGCGCGAAGCAGTGCGCGACTGCCTGCCAGCGCTATTTGAGCTTTTGCAGGGAGAGTCGGAACCAGCTGTGCGCGTCGTGCTCGGGCATTTTGTCTTTGTGTATGTCCATCCGTACCTGGACGGTAATGGCCGCATGGGACGCTTTCTGATGAACGTTATGCTTGCATCGGGCGGTTATCCCTGGACGATCGTCCCCCTGGAGCGAAGGGAGGAGTACATGGGCGCGCTGGAAACGGCCAGCGTAAAGCAAAACATAAGACCCTTTGCCGAACTTGTGGGCGGGCTGGTTCAGGACGGCCTGACCATATAATCGCTGTCGAGTTGAAGATCGATTTCTGAGACAGGAGCCGGCAAAGAGGGCCCGACCATACTGCTGGCGAGGAAAACGCCTGTCTCTTGTCTTAGAAAAGATTATCTTGTATTCGGACGTGAAGTGGCCATCAAGACGCAGCCGGAGGAGTTCGCTCAGGACGATACGTCACATCGGCTTCAATGCAATCGTAGATGGAAACAAACGTGATCCCCTCTGAATCGCCTCACTCAGCTCTCTTCTGGCAGGATTCAGACGGCAAGGAGCGTTCCCTTGTCCTAGACCGCGACCGGACCACGATCGGTCGGCAGGACAGTGATGTCGTGATTCTCGACCCGGCTGTCTCGCGGAGCCACGCTTTCATCGATCGAGTCGACGGCAGCTATCTCATTACGGACAACAATAGCAAGCAAGGCACCTTGGTCAACGGGGAAGCCATCAAGTCCCACGTCCTGAAGCTCGGAGACCGAATCGAGCTCGCAAGAAAGAGATTCGTCCTGCACTTCAACGCTGCTGGCACCTCCCGTCCAACAGATCACACCGACCTGATCGAGCGTTCAATCAGCGACATCCAGACCGCGCTGATGTCGGATTCCTCCATCCTCGATAAGGTCTCCTGCATTCTCGAGTTCCGGTACCGGTGGGAACACTTGTTTACGCCGGACGTGGCTTTTGAACAGATCCTCAGCTCTCTGTTGAAGATCAGCCGGGGGGAACGTGCGTTCATGCTCGTCCGGAAAGGCGATGGCTTTGGCTACGCTTCCGGGATGGGATCGGACGGCCGGACGTTGAGCGAGGACAAGTTTCAGACGAGCCGAACTGTGGTTTCGAGGGTGCTGAAGAGCGGCCGTCCGCTATTCATGACTGAAGAGCTCGATCAGGGTCGGTGGAGATTTCTACGACTTCATACCGGCGTCTGGCGAAGGCTTCTATGCACTGCTGGGCGACGTGTCGGGTAAGGGGGTTGCCGCCTCGCTCGTCAGTTCGATGGCGCTGGGATGTTTGAGGACACAACTGCGGGCAGGCCAGCCACTTGTCGCTCCGGCTGAATTGCTGAACCAGTTGCTCTTTGAAACCTCCCCGGAACGCTTCGTGACGCTGTTCCTACTTCGGTTGGGTAGCGACGGTCGTGGCAGCTATCTGAGCGCGGGTCACAATACCGCTTTTCTGTACCGAAGATCATCTGGGCGGTTGGAGGACATCTCCTCAAACAACCTGATTGTAGGGGCGTTCGACTTCGCGACGTTCCAGTCTGCTTCGATCGCCCTGCAGTCAGGGGACGTCCTGCTGGTTTACTCGGATGGCCTCAGTGAGGCGGAGAATCCGGCCGGCAACATGCTCGGTGAGGACGCCATTCGAGAGGCGCTGAAGGAAAGTGCGGGAGCCGGGGCGAACGAGGTCCAGGCTGCGCTGCTCGATCTGGTCGATCGCTTTACCGAGGGTCACAGCCAGAGCGACGACATTACGATGATCATTATCGAGTCGCTATGAGGCTGGACTTCACCGTGGTCCCCAGCTACAGGGACTACGACATCACACCGGACGGCGAGAAACTGTTAGTCGTCATGTCGGCAGAACGGGCACAGGTCAACGTCGTCCTCAGCTGGCCCGAAGAACTGAAGGAACGGGTGCCGGTTCCATGATGGCGAGCGTAGCCGACCAGTCCATCGGTGGCACAAATGCGATCTTTAAACTAACATCTAAGCCGGCCGCCCGGTCGGTCCGGCCCGCACCGGGTCGTTGGTGGGTATGACACCAGATAAAACTAAAGAAGAGGGGAGACACGTCGTGACCCATAGACACATCGTTCTTGCCACTGTCGCGGCCATCGCTTTGAGTTCGGCCGCTGTTCTGGCCCAGGGCCAGGAATCGGAGTTTCCGCTAGGTTTCTTTGTCACGAGCACCACACATAGTGGCAATCTCGGCGGCCTCGACGGCGCCGACGCCGAGTGCCAGCGTCTGGCGGAGGCCGTCGGCGCGGGCAATCGCACCTGGCGGGCTTATCTCAGCACCCAGGGCGGCCGAGGAGCCGTGCCGGCCGTCGACGCGCGTGATCGCATCGGCAACGGACCTTGGTACAACGCCAACGGGATCATGATAGCGGGCAGCCTCGCAGATCTGCATGGCGATCTTCAGCGTGACTCCAACCTCATCAATGTGAGAACTGCGGTAACGGAAGCCGGCGAGCTTGTGTACGGGTTTGGTCGTCCCGAGGGCACCCCGCAAGAACACGACATCCTGACGGGATCGGATTCCCATGGTCGGGCATTTCCGCCAGGCATGTCCAACCAGGCCGACGACCGCACTTGCAACAACTGGACGTCCGATAGCCCCGATGCCCATGGCATGATCGGCCACCATGACCGTATGAGTGGCTGGAATACATCGTGGAATTCATCGCATTCGACCGCGGGCTGTAGCCTGGAGGCGTTTAACGCCACTGGCGGCGCTGGACGCTTTTATTGCTTCGCCGCCAACTGACAGAGTGAGAATAGGGTATCGCTCGCCAGTGGTAGTCCTGGTCGATCGATAGAGTACTGGGGCGAAGCGGACCACTGCGCGGGCGCGGTCCGTCGCACATGCGCGAATGGCCGCCTAGCAAAAGACGCTAGGCCACTACGAAATCACCGACAAACTCGGCCAGGGCCGAACGGGATCAGTCTGGTTGGCGCAGGATCCGCAGTTAGGTCGTCAGGTTGCGATCAAGACACTCCCCAGATGAGACATTTCTTGCGCATAAATCTCACCTGTAGGCGAACCCGTCCCTCCTAATCGTAGACTTTCCCCACAGCGGAATTTATTCTTCTACGCTGCGACGCCGTTTACGAGGGAAGCGGGTCGCCAGCGATCGTCGGAGGATCACATATGACATCGAATAGAAGAGAGTTCTTAAAGAGCGCAAGCGGCGTGGCAAGTATCGCGGCGTTGGCGGGCAGTCCCGTAGGCGTGCGCAGTTCCGAGGCCCAGACCGGCGACGGCCCTCGTGTGCGTATGGTCGAGACCCCGATTCTCAACATCGGGTACGAAGAGCATGGGGATAGCGAGGGGTTTCCGATTATCCTCCTGCACGGCTTTCCCTACGATGTGCGATCGTGGGACGGAGTAGCGCCGCCCCTGGCCGAGGCCGGCTACAGGGTGCTGGTGCCATATCTTCGAGGGTACGGCCTGACTCGCTTTCGGGATACCGAGGCACTGCGCACGGCCGAGCAGGCTGCGATCGCTCAGGACGTGATCGATTTTGCCGATGCGCTCGGGCTGGAGCACTGCGCACTGGCGGGTTTCGACTGGGGGAACCGTGCGGCCTGCATCGCGGCGATCCTGCACCCCGAACGCGTGCGAGCGCAGGTGGCCATCGGCGGGTATTCAGTACAGAATACGGTGACCCCCGGGCGGCCTGCACCAGCCGCCGCTGAAGCGAGGCGCTGGTACCAGTGGTACTTCAATACGGACCAGGGGCGGGCCGGGCTCGAGACGAATCGCCGGGACATCATCCGGTACCTGTGGGAGACGTGGTCGCCCGGGTGGGACTATACGGACGAGGCGTTCAACCGCTCGGCCCCCTCGTTCGACAATCCGGACTTCGTGGATGTCGTCATCCACTCATACCGACACCGTCATTTGAACGCCCCGGGGGAGGAGCGCTTCCTGGCGGTGGAACGCCGACTGGCGGAGCGGCCCCCGATTCAGGTGCCGGCCATTGTACTGCGTGCGGCAGAAGGCGGCTTTGGCCGCCCCTCGCAGGACCCGTCAGGAGATCAAGCGAGATTCCCAGGGCTCGTCGCGCGCCGTATCATTGAGAAGGCCGGACACAACCTGCCGGTGCAGCGGCCCGATGCGGTGTCAGCGGCCCTGTTTGAGCTGTTATAGGGGACCATGGTATTACCTGGTATCCCGCAGGAAATTGTTCAGTCGGGTGCGTCCCCCGTACGGGTTCCCTGCGTCTGGTTCAGTGGGCTGACTCTCCGGACCAAGGGGCTCGAAACCACTGCTAATGCCTCTCCTTGATCCCGGCATGCGCAGGCAGTAGGCGGATTCCGGGCTTCAGATTCGCGCCTTCCGCCGGGCCTCGCGCTCCCGGGCAATGCGTTCAGCCAGAAAGACCTTGAGAAGGGACTGATAGGGAACGTCCTGTTCGTTTGCCAGCGCCTTCAATTCCTCAAGCATCCCCGCGGGCAGCCGAACCGAAATTGTGGTCGTCGATGGCTTCAGTGCGGGAAACGAGCCCCGCACCGCCTTGTCCCAATCGAAGTAGTCGACAACATCGTGTTCGGCCCAAAACTCGCGTTCCCGATCCTCGGTTCGGAACCGAGGAGGCCTAGTTATCTTTTTTCGGGCGCTCATATACCTTCCGCTCTCGCCGGCTCATGTCCCGGGCCGATATGACCCGAACGAGTGTTTCCCGAATCGTGAAGACGACTGTCAGGAATCGGCCCTGCGTGGTCTGTCCGAGCGCCGCGTATCGAAGTTCATCGCCGGTGCTCTTCGCAGGCGCCACCAGTACGGGCCGATTGAAGAAGACTTGCTCGGCTTCGCTTTCGCTAACGCCGTGGCGTTTCCGGTTCTTGCCCGAGTTCCCCGCGTCCCATTGGAAACCAACGCAGCCGGCCAGTTCGTCCGGGAACTCAGGCACAAGTGGAGTATATCTCCAGCATATACGTGAGTCAAGAATGCCGGCCGCATCGGTTCGACCTAGGTGCGAGAGCCCGACGACGGTTGATCGGACCGACAACTTGAGCGCACCTCAGGCGAGGATATCGTGGTGCTGGCGGTTCATGGTTCCCAGGACGCGCGGAGATGGCAGGCTCGTACTTGAGAGCACATCTACTTGTCGTTCGGAATGGATCGATTCGGATAGCCCACTTCAAACGTGTCGTTGTAAAAGGGTTGAGCGGGTCAAAGAGGTGGAGTGATCCCCGGCTTGAACACAGACGCTCATTGAACTTGACGCGTATTGGGAGTGGGGAAGGACCTCATTGTGTTTCTGCACCACTGTGGTGCATACTGGTGCCATGGCGACCAAAGAGAAAACCATCCGCCAAAGCGTAACCCTTCCTGCCAAGGTTGCCAGCCAGGTGCGCGCGATGGCCAAGCGCCGCAAACTGAGCGCCAGCCGCATGCTGGTCGAGCTGCTCGAAGAAGGGATCGAGTCCCGGAAGGCGAAGGAGAAGGCTTTTTTCGAACTTGCTGGACGCTTTCGCCAGACAGAGGATCCCGACGAAGCGGCTCGCCTTGGCGATGAACTGGGCAAGATGGCCTTTGGCAAGTAATGCCGAAGATTGCTGGATGGGCAGAATTCCCCCTCGGCGATTCGGGATCATCTGGTTGAGATAATGCGCGACCACCGGATCACACTCGAAGATCTGAGTCGGCTTCGGTTGCGGATTGAATCCGATCCGAAGGTACCCGAGGCATGTGGTACAAGGATTTCGGGTCTTTCAAATTATGCGGGGAGGTCGATATCCCAAGACCTTTCTCCTTGTCGGTCAACGTGCGAAGGGAACCGAAGTTTGACCATGAACCCCCAAGTCAGTTCCCGAACTGCAGGTCAGAGATTACGCCGAAATACTCTTCGCATCTCCATGAAGAGGTCTCCGTTCCATGCGCTGCCCTTACCCCAAGCTTTGCATGGCGCCATAACCTGAATTGCAATGATCCTCAGTGAAACACCGGAAGCGGCGCAGACTCGCTCAGTCCGACCTGAAACGCGAGGACAGCAACCGGCATGCGAAAAACTGAACTTGCCGCGCGCCACGTGGGTCACGTTCCATCGCACTTACTCGTCGTGGTCACACCAGAAAGGGATTCCTGATAAGCTCATCGCGGAGCTGATGGGACACGCCAACATCTAGACGACCCTGAACGTCTACACGCAAGTGATGGACGAGGCCCGCAGATCCGCCGCCGAGCAAGTCGGGAACGAATTGTTCAGTATTGTTCAGTCGGGCCCAAGGGCCACAATCCACTACGGCGAAACAACGACTAATCGTTGCCGGCGCCTGAGTGTCCGGATCCCTGCTACCAGGAGCGGATTCGGGAGGAGAAGTGGTAAAATTGCCCTTGAGTCGAGAATCATGTCTGAGGCAACACCCATTAAAAAAGAAGCCCGCCGACTCGTCGACGAGCTACCGGAAAACGCCACGTGGACGGATTTCGCGCGGCTGGTTATCGAGCGGCAGCGTGTCAAAGACGGAATCGCCGATCTGGATGCCGGCATCACGTGGAGCAGTGACGAGATTCGAGAGAAGCTCAGTATCACCAAGTGACAGTCGTCTGGTCTGATCGGGCGCTGACATCCCTTGCCGATATCCACTCTCACATTTCAGCCGATTCCCTAGATGCTGCGAACCGGACGGTCGATGCCATCTTGAAGCGTGGGGACCGGCTGGCTCAATTCCCACACCTTGGTCGAGTCGTCGAGCGTTTACGACCAGCCTGACATCCGTGAGTTGGTCGAGAGTCCGTACCGCATCGTGTATCGGGTACGCCCTGAGACCGTCGAAGTGATCGATGCCTTTCACTCGGCGCAACTGCCTCCTTGGGAACGCTGAAATGTGATCTCACATCAGTACAACTGTGTAGCTGACGCCCGTTCGGGCTGTCGATCGCGCACAGTTGGCCCTGGCGCCGTCATTCCTTTTCGGAAGCAACCGGACTCACCCCACTCTTCTCAACCCGTCACTTGTCCAAAACACCGAATTCTTCTTTTTCGTGGTCCCTCAGCTGCGACGCGACGGACGGGCCCTGCTGAATCCCCCCGGATATGGAAGTGTTGGCCAAAGCAAGAGAGGACGACCAACGTTCTGCGGATCGTCTTTTCTTTCCCCATCGTCAAACCTCCCGCCTCGATTTCTTTCGCGGCGATCATGATTCCTCCTTTCTGACTACCACTACGAGACGACGAGAGGATGGAGCCCAGGAGACGCCTCAGCCCTCGTCGTCATCGTCATCATCGTCGTCGTCATCATCATCGTCATCATCGAAGCCGAGGATCGCATATCCTGATAAAGGTGCGAATGGGACAGTTGGATCGCCGGTGAATCCTCCTGCCATGATCGAGTACAGACCTTCCAAACCATCCTCTCCGTCCGAGAGCATGAACGAGCACGCTGCTCTAACCGAGGGTGTCAAGGCGTTTTCGAAGAGAACGCAGTCCCCACTGAAATCGGACTGACCTGGCGCTGAGCCTAGGACTGTGCCCGTGAAAGTGCCACGCGCTTGAAATGTGCCGGCACCGCCGGGCACTGGTCCGGAAATGATCGCCAACTGTTCCAGCTCTAATCTTCCGCTAAGGTCTCCTGCAATCTCCCAACTTGCAACGTTGTGTATGACGGTGTCTCCGTGTTCAGTGGTCGTACGGCTTACGAGGGTGCCTCCCAAGGGCCGAGCCTGCGCGCTTACGGTGTCTCCGTGTTCAGTGGTCGTACGGCTTACGAGGGTGCCTCCCAAGGGCCGAGCCTGCGCGCTTACTGGTGTGAGTGGTGTGATCGCTGGGTCATCCGATGCTCTGAGGGTCGTCACGCTTGCGAGCAGCACAATCGACGCTATTACTGCCATGCAGGCTCTTGGCAGACATTTTGTAATTAGAGGTTGAGGAGAAGCCAGGTTCATTAGTTTGGTTTTCTTTGCTTTTAGCATTGATCCCTCCTTCAGGAACCGTTGAAGTTCGGGCCTTCGGTTATGCCCTTACCTTTTAAGGCGGGAATTGTGATGGAAAACTCCAACGGCATCAGAAATGCCTCTGGAATCGCCCGAGAGTAAGAAGTGCGTTTCTGATGCCAGCGAGGAGAAAGCGTTGCCTCGTTGAAACGAAAGACGCTGTCGATTGACCCTTAACTGACTCGTCCGCGGACCAATCTGCGGATTCTCGGGGTCCATTTAAGTTGATGAACCGCCCCGGGTTTTCCGGAGACTCCATTACTTGAGAAGATGGGAGTCATCATGGGAAGACGGAGCAGATATTCACCAGAGGTTCGTGAGCGTGCCGTCCGGATGGTGTTGGAGCACCAGCGGGAATACGAGTCGCAGTGGGCAGCGATGGGGTCGATCGCTTCGAAGATCGGCTGTACCACGGAGACCTTGCGAAAGTGGGTCCGTCAGGCCGAACGGGACACGGGCCAGCGTGCGGGCCTGACCACAGGCGAGAAGCAGCGTCTGAAGGAACTGGAGCGAGAGAATCGTGAGCTGAAGCGGGCGAACGAGATCCTGAAGAAAGCATCGGCATTTTTCGCGCAGGCGGAACTCGACCGCCGAGGAAAGTGGTGACCGAGTTCATCGATCGAAATCGGAGCCAGTATGGGGTCGAGTCGATGTGCAGCATGCTGCACATCGCCCCGTCGACGTATTACGAGCACGCGGCACGACGACGCGATCCGGATCGATTGCCGTCGAGGACAAAGCGGGACGCTTCGCTTTGTGTAGAGATCGATCGGGTCTGGCGTGAGAACCGCCAGGTCTATGGTGCCCGGAAAGTCTGGAAGCAGCTCAACCGTGAGGGACAGCCGGTGGCTCGCTGCACCGTGGCCCGTTTGATGCGGGATATGGGCCTACAGGGTGTCGTTCGCGGCCGGAGGTTCAAGACGACAATAGCGGACGATTCTGCGCTGCGACCGCCCGATCTTGTCGATCGAGACTTCACAGCGACCCGACCGAATCAGCTATGGGTCGCGGATCTGACTTACGTGGCGACGTGGCGTGGATTCGTGTACGTGGCCTTCGTCATCGACGTGTTCTCGCGGAAGATCGTCGGCTGGAGAACGATGAACTCGATGAAGGCTGACATTGCACTGGATGCTCTGGAACAGGCGCTCTGGTCGCGCTCCGACACCAACGGTCTGATCCATCACAGCGATCGCGGGGTGCAGTATCTGTCGATCCGCTACACCGAACGCCTGGCTGAGGCCGGCATCGAGTCTTCGGTGGGCAGCATCGGAGATTCCTACGACAACGCTCTCGCAGAATCCGTTATCGGGCTGTACAAGACCGAAGTCATTCGACGGGAGGGACCCTGGAAGGGGCTCGATGATGTGGAGTTCGCTACGCTGGATTGGGTCTGCTGGTACAACGACAAACGATTGCTGGAACCGATCGGAGATATCCCTCCAGTCGAGTTTGAGCAGCTGTATTATCAGAATCCGCCGTCCGGCCTCGTCGGGGCCGGACTCAACTAAAACTGTCTCCGGGATTCCCGGTGCGGTTCATGATGGAGCTTTGGGACTCGGTTAACTCTTGATTCTCTCGGACCAGCTGGAGCGTGATAGCTGACTCATCTCAAGCAACGTTTCCTGTAATGTCCTGAAGCTGTGTGCTAACTTGAGGTTACATTCAGACCGACGGTGCAAACACTCCCATGGCGGTACGATCCCACCAGGATGCGACGCAGTTGCTTCACGCCTGGGGTGAAGGAGACAAGAGCGCACTGGAGAAGCTGACACCTCTCGTCCACCAAGAGCTGCACCGGCTGGCCCGACACTACATGCGCGGGGAACGGCCCGACCATACTCTTCAAGCCACAGCTCTCGTTAATGAAGCGTATTTGCGCTTGATCGATTGGAAGAATGCGCGCTGGCAGAACCGGGCGCATTTCGTGGCGGTGCCGCGCAGTTGATGCGGCGCATTCTGGTGGACTACGCGCGCTCACGCCACTACGCCAAACGGGGCGGGGGAGCGCAGCGGGTGTCGCTGGACGAAGTCGCGTTGGTATCGGAGAAACGCGCTCCGGAAGTGATTGCGCTGGATGATGCCCTGCGCCGCTTCGAGGCCATCGATCCGCGCAAGGCGCAGGTGGTGGAGCTGCGGTTTTTTGGTGGGCTCAGCGTGAAGGAGACCGCAGAGGTGTTGAAGGTCTCCCAGCAGACGGTCTTGCGTGACTGGGATCTGGCTCGCACGTGGCTGCATCGCGAGATCAGCGAGAAGGATGGCGATGAAGCCTGAACGGTGGGAGCTAATCGAGAAGCTGTACCAGGCCGTTGTCGAGCGGCCGCCGGGCGAGCGGACGGCCTTTCTGGAGGAAGCCTGCCGGGGTGACGAAGAGCTCCGCCGGGAGCTGGAGTCGCTGCTGGCGCACCGGGAACGGGCCGCATCCTTTATGGCGGCCCCCGTTGTTGAACGGCCGGGAGCATTTGGAGGAGATTCCGTGGGAGCGTTGGGTGGCGAGGAGGGCTCGATGGTCGGCACGACCATCGCTCATTACAACGTCCTGGAGCAGCTCGGTAAGGGCGGCATGGGAGAGGTGTGGAAAGCCCGCGACACGAAGCTCGGACGCGAAGTTGCCATCAAGACGCTTCCTGAGGACTTCGCCAAGGACGCGGAACGGTTGTCCCGGTTGCAACGCGAGGCCAGGCTATTAGCGTCGTTGAACCATCCCAACATCGCGACGATCCACGGGCTGGAGGAACGCGGAGGAACACCATTCCTCGTCCTGGAACTGGTCGAAGGCGACACGTTGGCGGATCGGTTGAAGCACGGTGCTATCCCTGTCGAAGAGTCCCTCCAGCTCGCCCTCCAGCTCGCTGAGGCGTTAGAAGCTGCTCACGGGAAGGGCGTCATTCATCGGGATCTGAAACCCGCCAACATCAAAGTCACTCCCGACGGCAAGGTCAAGGTGCTCGACTTCGGGCTGGCGAAAGCGTCTGGAAGGGATGGGGCGGATGTGAACCTGTCCCAGTCACCCGCGTTGAGTGCGGCTACCCAGCCAGGGGTAATTCTGGGAACGGCAGCGTACATGTCCCCGGAGCAGGCGAAGGGACAGGAAGTCGATAAGCGCACCGACATTTGGGCGTTTGGATGTGTCCTGTACGAGATGCTGACGGCTCGCCGCCCGTTTCCTGGGGAGACGCTCTCCGACACCGTCGCCAAGATCCTCGAAAGCGGACCGGACTGGAACAGCCTGCCTGCGAACACCCACGCGAGGATTCGCGAACTACTCGAACGCTGCCTCGACAAGGACGTCAAGGCTCGGTGGCACGACATCGCCGACGTGAGGGTGGACATTCAGAGGGTTCTAGCTGATCCAAGCGGCGTGATAGTCCGGCCGGGTGCCGATGAGCTTCAAGCACCGCAGAGACCAATGCCGCGGTGGGCCGGGGCCGTCGCACTGGCGGCGATCGTAGCGGTCATCGCGACTTTGAACCTGCAACCCGACGCGCCAACTCCCACCCTCGTGCGTTTTTCGCACCCCCTGCCCGACGGGCAAGCGTTCACCGCCACTAGCCCTCAGACTACCCGACCACTGATCGATGTCTCTCCGGATGGTTCCACCATCGTGTACGCGGCAAACGGCCAGCTGTGGATCCGAAATCTCGGTTCCGAGGAGGTGCGCCCAGTTTCGGGGACTCAGGAGAACTCGCGCCACCCGATCTTTTCACCGGACGGCGAATGGGTAGCGTACTGGGCCGACGGCCAACTCAAGAAGGTCCAGATCGCCGGTGGGACTCCGGTGGTGTTGTGTGATGCAACGAATCCCACTGGTTGGGATTGGGCTGGAAACACGGTTTTCTTCGGCCAAGGCGACCGGGGCATTATGAGAGTTTCGTCGAACGGCGGAACGCCGGAGGTTGTTGTTGCGGAGGGTGGATGGGGTCCACGAATGCTGCCCGGTGGCGAAGTCTTGATGTTCCATCGGATGTCGGCCGAGTCGTCGAGCGGGTTCCAGATCTGGGCGCAATCATTGGAGACAGGTGAAGAGACGCTTCTCGTCGAGGATGGACGGGCGCAGGGCTACGCTTCGACTGGACATCTCATCTATTTTCTGGACGCCGCGATCTTTGCGGTGCCATTCGACGTGCAAAACCTAGCGGTCTCGGGCGGATCCGTGTCGGTAATCGAGAACGTGAGCCGACTGGAGATCCCGCAGTCTGTGCCGCACTTTGGCCTATCCGACAACGGTACGGTCGCCTACATCTCCAGCGAGATCGCATCCCTTGAACGAAGCCTTGTTTGGGTGGATCGTGACGGAAGCAATGCGGTGCCACTCGGCGCCGATCTTGCCGACTACGGCCTCCCGCGCATTTCGCCGGATGGAACTAAGGTTGCGGTTGAAATCCTCGCAAGAGGCGGTCGTCACATATGGGTGTATGACCTGGAAAGTGGGTCATGGAGCCAGTTCACCTTCGAAGGCTCCAGCCGGGTGGGCGGAGATAGGGGTCCTGTCTGGACTCGGGACGGCAGCAGAATTGCTTTCATGTCGGACCTGCAACCGACGAACGACATTTATTGGAAACTGGCGGATGGTAGCGGCGAGACCGAACTGCTCCTGGAACGAGAGTCCCACCTGATACCGACCTCCTGGTCGCCGGACGACGATGTCCTGGCGTTTTACATCATCGATCCGGAAACGCATCGAGACATCTGGACGCTTCAAATTGACGATGGCACGGCAGAGCCGGAGCCTTTTCTCGTTGGCCCAGCCGATGAAAGAGCCCCAGCGTTTTCACCCGGGGGCAATTGGATCGCTTACGTTTCAGATGAGATGGAGCGGGACGAAGTTTGGGTGAAACCGTATCCAAGCACGGCGGGAGGACAGAAACGGATTTCGACCGAGAGCGGTGTCGAGCCCATTTGGTCGCCCGATGGCCGAGAACTATTTTTCCGCACGACAGAAGGAAACATGATGGCAGTCGAAGTGGACGCCAGCGCAGGCTTCACATTCCAGCCGCCTCGAAAGCTCTTCGACGGGCAGATGTATATGAACTTTGAGGATCCCACCCAGCGGGGAATCCAAACATACGATGTTCATCCAGACGGAGATCGTTTCCTGATGGTCACAGAGCCGCAAAAACAGGTCAGCCAGCAGATCCACGTCGTCGTGAACTGGTTCGAAGAGCTGAAGGAACGGGTGCCGGTGCCATGATCTCCTGTCACTTGATTCTGCAATCTCTGCAAGGGTGATTTCGATAACGTAAAAGGGACCCACCCAAGGGGGTTCTGATCGAGCAAAAGGGACCCACCCCTGATAGCCTCCCCCGGCGTGTCGCCGGATGAACCGGCAAGGCGGGAGGGAGGGTGAGGAGTTGTTAGGGATGGATCAGTACGAGATGGTCAGGACCGCACATCGGGTTTACAAGAAAAGCATTCGACAGATCGCCCGGGAGACCGGGCACACGAGACGGACGGTCCGGAAGGCGTTGGCCGGGCAGGAGCCGAAGTATCGGCGGGAGAAGGAGCCGGCCTGTCCGGTGATGGATCCGGTGGCCGGGATCGTGGAGGGCTGGCTGCGGGCGGATCGGGAGCAGCCGGTCAAGCAGCGACACACGGCGCACCGGGTGTGGCAACGTCTGGTGGACGAGCATGGATTTACCGGAGCCGAGCCGACGGTGCGGCGATGGGTGCGGGAGCGGAAGATGCGGCTGGGCTGGAGCCGGTCGGCGGCGGTGGTGCCGCTGGATCCGGAACAGGCGTCGGAAGCCGAAGTGGACTGGGGCACGGCCTGGGTCCGGATGAATGGTGAAGACCTTCAGGTCAAACTGTTCTGCATGCGGAGCCGGTACTCGGGCAAGTCGTTTGTGCGGGCGTATCGGTGGGAACGGCAGGAGATGTTGCTGGACGGTCAGATCCGGGGGTTCGGCTGGTACGGCGGCGTATTCCCGACCGTGGTCTTCGACAACCTGAAGACGGCTGTGAAGCGGGTTCTGAGAGGGAAGGCCCGGATCGAGCAGGACCGGTTCACGGCGTTTCGAGCCCACTACACGTTTGAAGCGCGGTTCTGTAATCCGGCCCGGGGCCAGGAGAAAGGCGGTGTCGAAGGCCTGGTGGGTTTCGCACGCCGGAACTTCCTGGTGCCGGTTCCCGAGGTGGCCGACTTGGAGGATCTGAACGCGCAACTGCTGGAACGCTGCGCGACCGACGACCAGCGCCGGATCGGCGGCCGGGCCGACGACCGCACGATCGGGGAACGGCATGCTGCCGAGCAAGAGCGGCTGTTGGCACTGCCCGAGACGCCATTTGAGAACACCAAGGTGGTGGGTGTGCGGATCAGCCGGTACCAGACCGCGCAGGTGGATTCGAACCGGTACTCGGTGCCGACCGCGTATGTGGGACGCCGTCTCTGGGCCCATATTGGCTGTGACCGGGTGCGCTTTTATGCGGACCAGAAGAAGGTGGCCGAACATTCCCGAGCCTTCGGTCATAGCGACTGGCGGATTGATCCGATGCACTACCTGGAACTGATCCGCCGGAAGGTGGGGGCGTTTGAAAGCGCCCGACCGATTCGGCAGTGGCGGCCCCAGTGGCCCGCCCATTACGAGACGGCGCTGGAACGGTTGCGGGAACGGCACGGCTATAGCCGGGGCACCCGGCAGTTTATCGGCATCCTCCAACTCCACCAGGACTGGGCTCTGGACCGGGTCTCGGCGGCCCTTCAGGAAGCGCTCGATGCCCACTGCGCCGAACTGGACGCGGTCCAGCACATTCTGATGCGGGAGGCATCCCCGGCCCGAGCCCATGCCCCGCTCGAGTCCGGGTTAATGCCCGGTATCACCGACCGGACGATCGCTGGAGCCGATCTGGATCAATACGACCGTCTCCTGACTGGGGGTGTGCGATGACACCGGGCCAGGAGATCGTTCTGGACGACGCATTACGGCAGCTTCGGCTTCCGGCCATGGGACGGGAGTGGCGCGAACACGCCCGGCAGGCCAAGGAGGCCGGAGAGGGGTACACCGGCTTCCTGCTGGCTCTGGCCAGCCGCGAGTTGGAACAGCGCCAAGCCAATCAGGTCCAGCGCCGGTTGCGCGAGGCCCGGTTTCCACTGCTCAAGACCCTGGAAACGACCGACCTGAAGAAGTGGCCGGCGCTGGATGCGGTTCAGGTCCGCGACTATGCCGAGTGCGGCTACATCACCCGGCGCGAGAACGTTGTGCTGCTGGGCAAGCACGGCACCGGCAAGACCCATGCCGCAACGGTCCTGGGTGTGGAAGCCTGCCGCAACGGTTACCGCGTCGGGTTCACCACGGCCGCGGGATTGGTCAACACGCTGATCGAATCCCGCGAAGAACGGCAGTTGAAGCGGTACCTGGCCAAGCTGTCCCGCTTTGAACTGCTCGTCGTTGACGAGGTCGGCTATATCCCGTTCTCGGCCGAGGGGGCCCAGCTGCTGTTTCAGGTCTTCTCGGACCGTTATGAGAAGGGCTCGGTGATCGTCACGTCGAACCTCCCGTTTGCGCAGTGGACCAGCGTCTTCGGCGACGCCGCGCTGACTGCGGCCCTATTGGACCGGCTCACCCATCACTGCTCGATTCACGAGTTCAAATGGGAAAGCATCCGGTTCACCGAAAGTCTGGGCGCCGCCAGCAAACGGAAAAAGAAACCCCGTGCCGCCGGAGGATCCGCGTGAAAAACGCGGGCGCGACGGGCTGTGGAAAGTGCCGCCACCGTGGGAACCCGCTGCAAAGCCAGCGCGTTCCCACCGCGGCTTGGAAGCCTTCGGCTTCCACACTTTCCACAGCCCCGACGGCGGGCTTACTTACAAACCATTAACCCAGGGGGTGGGTCCCTTTTACTCGATCGGGGTGGGCTCTTTTTACGTTGTCAAAGCGACAAGGATCCGGGAAGCGATTGTTCAGTTTTGTTCAGTCAAGCGGGGTATCGGGCTCGCATTCCCACCCCCAACGGGACGTTGTGAACGGGTTGGGCGGGTCAAAGTGGTGGAGTGAGCTCCTGCTTTGAATACAGGCGCTCATTTGGACTTGACGATTTTCGATAAGTATAAGAAAATATAGCTACTTACCTATGGGATCGTAGCTCAGTTGGAAGAGCGCCTGCTTCACACAACAACTCAAACACACCATCTTGTTGGTTCTTCGTGCTTCTTGGTTGGGTAGGACCATGGTGTTACCTGATATTCGGCGTGAAATTGTTCAGCAAATTGTTCAGTCGCGACGGAGGTTGCGAAACGACCCGCAGCTGCTTGTCCTTGATCCAGACGTGCGGAGAGAGTAGATTCAAACTGAAATGAGCTACCGGGACATCATCACCATCGAAGCCGGCAAACGGGGGGGAAAACCCTGCATTCGCGGCCTTCGCATCACCGTGTACGATGTTCTCGACTACCTCGCTTCCGGGATGACCGAATCCGAGATCCTTTCGGATTTCCCCGACCTCAATGCAGATGACATCCGTGCGTGCCTCGAATTCGCGGCTGACCGCGAGCGCAAACTGGTCTCGCTTCCCCCCGAGTGAAGCTTCTATTCGACGAATCCCAGGCTGGTCAAGGAACTGAAGGCCGAGTTCCCCGATTCGGTACATGTTCGGGACATTGGTCTGGAGCGAGCGATGGACGAAGCCGTATGGGACTATGCAAGGGACAACGGATTGGTGATCGTCTCGAAAGACGCCGATTTCCGTCAACTCAGCTTCCTGTTTGGAAATCCTCCAAAGGTGATCTGGATTCAACGAGGGAATTGCTCGACTGCAGCCGTCGTATCGTTGTTTCGACAACGCCTCTCAGACCTCCTCAAGTTCGGTCAGGAGGAAGATGGGGCATTCCTAGCGCTTCGGTAACCTGAATCACTTCCCTCGGCGGCAACCGGATTGGATTCACCACACTCTTCTCAAGCGTCACTTGTCCGAGACGCGCGTTTCATGAAGTGACTGTTTGATTGCTTCCAACTCCTTCCTCTCGTACTATTTACGCAAGTTTTTCCTGAACATGGCGAGGGAACGCCTGCGAGGCAGCGCGGCCAGCCCTTTGACCGTCATCCTCAACTGGACCTCCATCCTTGAAGAGAACCAATGACCCCCGGCACCCAACTCGGCAGCTACGAAATCCTCTCCCCGCCGGGAAAGGGCGGCATGGGCGAGGTGTGGCGTGCGCGAGACTCAAAACTCGGGCGGGAAGTAGCCATCAAGACGCTCCCCGAAGAGTTCGCCAAAGACGAAGAACGGCTGGCACGGTTCGAGCGTGAAGCCAAAAGTACTCCAAGTTGTAATAGGTTGGCAGCACCCTGGTTCGTCTTCCTTGTCTCCACAGGCTGGACATGTGCTGCACATGTAAGTATGCTTGAAGCATGCCACGGATGATCCAGATCCGTAACGTGCCCGATCAGCTTCATGGCAAGCTGAAGGCCCGGGCTGCCTTGGAGGGCGTATCTCTCTCCGAATACCTTCTTAGGGAGGTTCGGCGCCTCGCCGAGCGCCCCAGCCCAACCGAGCTCCGAGCACGGTTGAGACAGCGGCGACAGGTCCGCACCCGCGTTTCTGCGACTCGAGCCGTACGGGCCGAACGAGACCGGCGGTGATCGTCGCCGATGCTTCCGCCGTCGTCGAGGTGGTGCTCAACACCTCAGCCGGAGAAGGGATCGCCGATCGCTTGCTTGATCCGGCCGAGACCATCGCCGCCCCCCACCTGCTGGACCTGGAGGTGCTGCAGGTGTTCCGGAGGTACACCCTCGCAGGCGATCTGGACTCCGAGCGCGGGCAGCAGGCAATCGAGGATTACGCCGACCTGTCCATCCTGCGCTATCCTCACGAGCCGTTGCTGCCTCGAGTCTGGGAGCTCCGTCACAACCTCACCGCGTACGACGCCGCCTACGTCGCACTGGCAGAGATCCTCGACGCTCCGTTGCTGACCTGCGATGCACGCCTCGGCGGGGCACCAGAGCATGAAGCTAGGATCGAGCTCGTCTGAAGGGTCCGCTTCACACAACAACTCAAACACACCATCTTGTCGGTTCTTCGTGCCTGTTAGCTGGGTAGGACCATGGTATTACCTGGTATTCGGCGGAAATTGTTCAGTCAATTGTTCAGTCGGCCCTATTCCGTCTCCCGAGACTGGAGGTTGATGTCTATCATTCGGCCGTGAGAACATCGTCCTCATGCAGTCAACGCCTCTATCGGAGCTGCTCAAACTGAAACCCTCTGAGCGAGCCGAGCTCGCGATGGCGCTCTGGGTAAGTGTGAAAGGTCATTCGGGTTGGAGTGCCCGTTATGTCAAGCAAGTCGATTCGGAGGAGTCGACAGTTCATTTTGCCCAGGAGATCTTTGACGCGGAGGGAATGCTTCGAGAGGTTCACGAGAAGTTTCCCGCCGACCGTGGACATCGGAAGATCAAAGAGGGCGAACAGCAATGATCACGAGAGAAATATTGGCATCGCAGTTGTCCGACTATCTCAAACGTCGACTTAGCCTGGCAGAATTGGTCGATTGGGCCGAAGGCGCCATGATGGACGAGGACTTCGACGAACGCGATTTCGAAACCATCCGGGATGTTACCAGTCGCCTTGGTCTTGCAGACGTTCGCGAATTCGGTCTGACTTGGGAAGACTGCGAGCAGTATCTGGCACGCCTTGGCTACAAAGCCAAAGTCGAAGTCATCGAGGCCGGATAGGTTTCACGTCCCGCTAGCTGTCCCCAACGATTCCTTCTCAAAGCGTCACCTAATCCGAGACACCGGTTTTCGCCTACCTGACTGTTTGATTGCTTCCAACTCCTTCCTCTCGTACTATTTACGCAAGTTTTCCTGAACATGGCGAGGGAACGCCTGCGAGGCACAGCCTATGGCTCTCACGGCAGGAACACGACTCGGCCCATTCGAAATCGCCGACCAACTCGGTGCCGGTGGCATGGGAGAGGTGTATCGGGCCACCGACACCCGTCTGGACCGTACCGTTGCCATCAAAGTCCTTCCGGAGCACTTAGCCTCCGATCCCCAACGCCGGGAACGTTTCGAGCGCGAAGCCCGTGCCGTCAGCAGCCTGAACCACCCGCACATCTGCACGCTCCACGACATTGGTGAGCAGGACGGCGTTCATTATCTCGTCATGGAGTACGTCGACGGGGACACACTCCAGCAGCGACTGGAGAAGGGGCGGCTGCCGCTCGAACAGGCTCTGGAATACGCCATCCAGATCGCCGACGCACTCGACAAGGCGCACCGGCAGGGTGTGGTGCATCGGGATTTGAAGCCCAGCAACATCATGATCACGAAGTCCGGGACGAAGCTGCTGGACTTCGGGTTGGCCAAGCTCAAGGGCGATGCGGCTGAAGTCTCTCCCCTGTCCCAGATGCCCACGCAGGACCCGTCCGCGCCACTGACGGCCGAGGGCACAATCATCGGAACGCTTCAGTACATGGCACCCGAGCAGTTGGAAGGAAAGGAAGCCGACTCCCGAACGGACATCTTCGCGTTCGGTGCTGTCGTGTACGAAATGGTGACGGGAAAGAAGGCGTTCGAGGGGCCGAGTCAGGCAAGTTTGATATCCGCGATTATGTCTTCCCAGCCCCAAGTGATGGCGGACGTTCTCACGATGTCGCCACCGGCCCTTGATCGAACCGTTGGGAAGTGTCTCGCCAAGGAGCCGGATGATCGATGGCAGACCGCCAGGGATCTGCTGGATGAGCTGACGTGGATCGCTCGGGGTGGAGGTCAAGCTGAAGCTGTTCTGCCGGCGCCACAATCGTGGGGTCGTGAACGAAACGTGTGGATTGGTGCAACGGTGTTGTTGTTAATCGCATTCGTTGCTCTGATTGCCATGTATTCAGGTGGCGACTCCCGCCAACCGCGGATCATGGTGTTCCCCATGACTCAGCCGAGCATTCCTCTGGCTGCCATGGCATTGTCCCCGGACGGGAGGTACCTGGCGTTTGTGTCGAACGGGGAACTGTGGCTCCGCACCTGGGATTCATCGGAACCTCGCCCGCTTCCGTCCACCGATGGAGCGAACTACCCTTTCTGGTCCCCTGGGGGTCGGTCCATCGGATTCTTCTCTAACGGTGTGCTGAAGAGAGTTGAGCTGTCAGGCGGCCCGGCCCGGACCATTTGTGCTGCAAGCTTCTTTCCACGCGGGGCTTCGTGGAATGCGGGAGGCGTGATCATCTTCTCCGGCGGTGTCTCGGGTGGACTGTCTCGTGTAGATGCCGAGGGTGGAGTACCCATTCCACTGACCACATTGGATGAGAGTCGGCAGGAGAATTCACATCGTTGGCCGCTCTTCCTGCCCGACGGGCGCCATTTCCTGTACCTGGTTCGGAGCGAGCAACCCGAGAACCATGGCATTTACGTCGGATCCCTCGATTCTGACGAAAGCCGTCGCCTGGTCAATGCGTTGTCAATTGTTCGTTACAGCCCGCCCGGATACCTCTTGTTCGTTCGTGATGGGACATTGATGGCACAAGGGTTCGACGTCGAAACCCTGGACGTGATCGGGGATCCTTCAGCCATCGTAGATGAAGTTGGAACGGTTATCGGCGGCGCGCTGTCATCATTTTCGGTTTCGCAAAACGGGATCCTGGCCTACCACGATGCCGGCGGGTACACGGGCGAGCCTCTATGGATGGCTCGAGGCGGGAAGCTGCTGGGGACGTTCGGCGAAGGCGAGCAGAATCAGCTCAGGGTTTCGCCCGATGGAAGCCGTCTGGCGATCACCCGTATAGATGCGGACATCGGCACCGGGGACATCTGGATTCATTACTTCGCTGAGGGAAGAGACGAAAAGTTCACGCTCGACCCGGCCTACGACACCACTCCCGTATGGTCTCCGGATGGACAGGAGCTGGTGTTCGCTTCCCAGCGGGCTGGTGGCGGACCGAGACTTTACGTGAAGTCCGTCGGCCGCACCGGGGACGTGCACCCCCTTCCCGGGGTGGAGTCGACTCTTGACGCTCGACCAATGGATTGGTCCCTCGACGGGCAGATTCTGTATCAGGTCGAAGACCCGGCCACAAGCGGTGACGTGTGGGTTGTTCCGCGCGAGGGTGGGAGTCCGACCGCATACCTTGATACCGAATTCGACGAGATCCAGGGACGGTTTTCGCCGGATGGCCGTCTCGTTGCCTACGTTTCCAATGAAGAGGGGAGATACGAGGTGTACGTCCGGAAGTTTCCGTCTGGCGTTGAGCGAGTCAAGGTCTCCACTGGGGGCGGCACGTTGCCAAGTTGGAGTGACGATGGAGACGCGCTGTATTACCTCGATCTGTCAGAAGGGCTTTACAGCGCGGCCATTTCCGCATCGGAACTCGGCGCGAGTCCACCCGAGTTCTTGTTCCAAACACCGATCGTTCGGGGCCCGGACCCAACTCGGGACAGCTACGGTGCGTATGAAGTCTTTGATGAGGGCCAGCAGTTTCTGATCGCCCAGCCGACCCACTATGCAGCGATGCCGCTGAACATCGTCCTTAACTGGACCTCCCTCCTCGAAGAAGACCAATGACCCCCGTCACCCAACTCGGCAGCTACGAACCCACTTTTTCCCGTGTACGATTCGCGTGCAGCAGGAGGAATCCATGAACCGTAGAGAGGTATTGGCCGGTTTGTTGGCAGCAGCGTTTGGCCCTGATGGTTGTGGCACAGCCTTTGCAGAGGCCCAACAGGAGAACCCGTCTTTCGATCCGAGGACTCCACGCCCGCTGCGGTCGCCGACCCTGCGTGAATTCCGTGCGATCGCCGAGGACTACGGGCTGGAACTTACCGACAGTGAACTCAACGTGTACCTGGAACGCATGAAACCTCAACTGGCATCGTTGCGGAAGCTGGAGCAGATGGCCGAGCCGACTTTGCCCGTGAAGTACCCACGAACACCGGGCTACCGGCCAAAACGGGAGGACAACCCGCTTAACGCGTGGTTCTGGAAATGCTCCATCAAGGGGGCCTCGAGCGGATTGCTGGCCGGCAAGAAAGTGGTCGTCAAGGACACGTATTGTGTTGCAGGGTTGCCTCTGACCAACGGTTCAAGCGTCTTGGATGGATTCGTCCCCAACGTCGACGCGACGGTGGTGACCCGGATTCTCGATGCTGGCGGCGAGATCGTCGGCAAATCAGTCTGCGAGGCGTTTTCATTTTCTGGAGGCAGCCATACTTCAGATACCGGCCCAGTAGTAAACCCCCACGACCGAACCCGCTCGGCCGGGGGTTCCTCAAGCGGAAGTGGGGCTCTTGTGGCCGCCGGCGAAGTCGACATCGCGACGGGAGGCGACCAGGGCGGATCGATCCGCATTCCCAGTTCCTGGTGCGGGATCTTCGGTCTCAAGCCGACCTACGGTCTGGTGCCGTATACGGGCATTTTCCCCGGAGAAATGAACATCGACCATACAGGGCCGATGGCCCGGACGGTCGAGGATTGCGCGCTACTGCTCGAGGCGGTCGCAGGACCGGACGGTTTCGACCCGCGACAGTGGGAACGCCGCGAGGGCGAAACCTACGGCCAGATGCTGACCGGAGATGCCCGTGGACTTCGGTGCGGCGTTCTCAAGGAAGGGTTCGGCCGGCCGGAGGGGGAGACAGATGTCGACAATTTGGTCCGCGAGGCAGCAGAGCGGCTCACGAGGACTGGGGCATCGGTCACCGAGGTTTCTGTTCCGATGCATCTGGAGGCCGCTGCAATATGGTCCGGCTTGAATGCGGGAGTCCTGCACCTCATGGAGAGCGGTGCGGTTGGAACGAACTGGCAGGGATTCTACCTGACGCAGTTAGTGGATGCTCTGGGTGCGCGAATGAAGGAGCGCTCAAACGACTGGCCTCCGAATGTCAAAGGATACATGCTCGGCGCCCGTTGGGTGCGAGACAACTATCACGGGCGTCATTATGCCAAGATGCAGAACATGAGAGGCGTTCTGCGAGACGCGTACAACCAAGCCTTCGACGAGGTCGACCTGTTGGTCCTTCCGACGATTCCGATGAAAGCAACGCCCATACCGCCACCAGACGCGGATCTGAACCAAGTTGTCGACCGCGCCGAAGAAATGTCCGGGAACACTTACCCATTCAATTTATCCGGCCACCCGGCAATGAACGTGCCCTGCGGCATGTCGGAAGGCCTCCCGGTCGGGATGATGCTCGTTGGACGCCATGGGGAGGACGGAACGGTCCTGCGAGCCGCCCATGCTTTCGAGCAACTCGGGTGACGCGACAGGTCGTTCGCAAAATAAGGGGGTTGGACACGGAGAAAATGATCGGCAAGACGCTGGGCCACTACGAGATCACCGACAAGCTCGGCCAAGGCGGGATGGGATCGGTTTGGTTGGCTCAGGATTCGAAACTGGGCCGTCAGGTTGCGATCAAAACGCTGCCCGAGGAATTCGCCCGGGATGAAGAACGTCTCGCCCGATTTGAACGGGAAGCCAAACTCCTGGCGTCGCTGAACCATCCGAACATTGCCACGATTCACGGCCTCGAAGAAGATACCGGCACACGATTTCTTGTTCTTGAATTAATCGAAGGCGACACGTTGGCCGACCGTTTGAAACGAGGTGCCATCCCCGTTGAGGAGTCTCTAAAGCTTGCCCTCCAGATCGCCGAGGCCCTCGAAGCCGCGCATGAGAAGGGTGTCATCCATCGCGACCTCAAGCCGGGCAACATCAAGGTCACGCCCGAGGGGAAAGTGAAGGTTCTCGATTTCGGATTGGCGAAGGCGTTTGCCGGGGATGGTGCGGATGCGAATCTGTCGCAGTCACCCACGCTGAGCATGGCTGCCACGCAACAAGGAATCATTCTCGGGACTGCCGCCTATATGAGTCCCGAGCAGGCACGCGGGCAGGAAGTCGACAAGCGGGCGGACGTGTGGGCCTTTGGGTGTGTCTTATTTGAGATGCTGACCGGGCGACGGGCGTTTCCAGGAGATCTCGCTACGGACATTCTCGCTGCCGTGATCCGCGCGGAACCTGGATGGGAAGAACTGCCACCGCGCCTTCATCCGGCGATTCGCAAGCTCATCGAGCGTTGCCTGGAAAAGGAGACCCGGAATCGTTGGCACAGCGTCGCCGATGTGCGCGTTGATATCGAACAGACGCTGGCCGATCCGGAGGGCCTGGTGTATCAGGTGTTCGGCACGTCCCGAATCAGCAGGAAGCAGATTGCTTTGCTGCTGATCGCGGCCGCGGCCATCGGTTCGGCTTTCGGTGTGTTCGCTGAGACGATCGCGAGGGTCTGGCTTGGGACTGGAGCGCCGGCTTCCGCAAGTTACCTGGAAGTGTCTATCGAGCCACTCGAGCAACTCGCAGGCGGTTCCCAGCTTCATGCGTTGAGCCGCCCCACGATGACTCTGACACCAAACGGCCGCCAGCTCGTTCTCGCCGGCACCACGGAAGGCACGCAGCAACTGTTCCTTCGCTCGCTTGACCAGCAGGGGGCCCGCCCCATCGCCGGCACTGAAGGTGCCATGAGCCCGTTCTTTTCACCCAGCGGGCAGGAGATCGGTTACGTAGCCAACGGGCAGTTGTGGAAAGTCGGGGTTTCGGGTGAACTCCCTGTTCCGCTTGCTCCGATCGCTGGATCCGTCATGGGAGTCCATTGGGGGCCTTCGGGGAACATCGTCTTCGGCCAGCAGCCAGGAGGAGGACTCTGGGTTGTTTCGGACAGCGGTGGGACTCCCCGTCAACTGACAGAAGTCGAACAGACGAGTGGGGTGAGTCATCGGCTGCCATGGGTCCTTCCTGGCGGAGAAGCCGTACTGTACACCGTCTTCAGAACTTCTGAAGGATGGGAGGCGGCGCAGGTAGTGGTCGAGTCGCTGGTTAATGGAACCCGACAGGTTTTGCTCGATAACGCGGCCAATCCGGCTTACACGGCCTCGGGGCACCTGCTCTTTATGAGGTTGGGAGCGCTTTGGGCCGTACCTTTCGACCTGGCAACACTCGCCCTCGACGGTGAGCCGATTCCGGTCCTCGGGAGCGTGACGCAGGCAACGCGATTCGCGGGCGTGGGCAACGACACTGGAGCAGGTCAGTTTGCCGTGTCTGATTCCGGAAGCCTCGCCTATCTTCCAGGCGGTCTCCTGGCGCCTCAAACAACACAACTGGTCTGGGTAGACCGCGATGGCCGCAACCGCGAACCCGTAGGCCTCCCGCCAGGGCGGTTCTTCAGTCCCCGAATCTCACCGGACGGGGGGAGTATTGCGGTAAGCGATGGGATCGAAGCAACCGTCCTCATTTACGACCTTCTACGGGACACGCCGCAGAGTCTTCAGGGTGACGGGCACAATGTTGGCGCTTGGTCTCCGGACGGGGACCGAATTGCCTTCGGCCGTGCGGTAGAGGCCGGATCGCGAAATCTGTTCTGGCAACCGGTGGACGGGAGCCAGCCGCCGCAGCCTTTGACCAAACCGGGAGGAAACATTCAGTTCGCGGGGGCGTGGGTGCCGGACGGCTCGGAGCTGCTCTTCGTCGAACGAAGTCCCGGAACGGGCGGCGAAAACATCTTGATTCTAGATACTGAACGGCCGGAAGAAGAACCGCGTCCCATACTGCAGGAACCTCACAACGAGTGGGATCCCGCACTGTCGCCCGACGGCCGCTGGCTGGCATACGCGTCGGATGAGACAGGGCAATACGAGGTGTATGTGGTCTCGTATCCCGACCTGGCGGACAAAAGGACGATTTCCGACAGCGGCGGGAGAATGCCCGCCTGGTCGGTGGCTGGCGACGAGCTGTTCTACTGGGAGCAGTTAGGCAACAACGGCCCGGGCGCGATGAAAGGGGTCGCGATTCAGACCAGCCCCTCATTCCAGCCAGGTGCCCCTTCGGAGTTGTTCCGCGGGACGTATCAAACCGGCAACTTCATCCGCAGCTATGACGTGGCGCGTGACGGGCGTTTTCTGATGAACCCGGTCAACCCCACAGACGGAACCCGGGGCACCGTGCCGTTGCGGATCGTCCTGAACTTCTTTGAAGAACTGAAGGAACGGGTACCGGTGCCATGATCGGCAAGACGCTCGGCCACTACGAGATCACTGACAAGCTCGGCCAGGGCGGCATGGGATCGGTGTGGCTTGGGCAGGACTCGAAGTTAGGTCGGCAGGTGGCGATTAAGACCCTTCCTGAGGAGTTCGCTAAGGACGAAGAGCGGCTGGCTCGGTTTGAGCGGGAGGCGAAACTCCTGGCGTCGCTCAATCACCCGAACATCGCGACGATCCACGGTCTGGAAGAACACGAAGGCACACGGTTCCTTGTGCTTGAACTCGTCGAGGGGGATACGCTTGCCGACCGATTGAAACGCGGTGCCATTCCCGTCGAAGAATCCCTCACACTCGCTCTCCAAATTGCCGAAGCCCTCGAAGCCGCTCATGAGAAGGGCGTCATCCACCGGGATCTGAAGCCTACCAATATCAAGGTCACACCCGACGGGAAGGTGAAGGTCCTGGATTTCGGGTTGGCCAAGGCGTTCGCGGGAGATGGGTCGGATGTGAATCTGTCGCAGTCGCCGACGTTGAGCCTGGCAGCCACGCAGCAGGGAGTGATTCTAGGAACCGCTGCTTATATGTCTCCCGAGCAGGCACGAGGGCAGGAGGTCGATAAACGAGCCGACGTATGGGCGTTCGGCTGCGTCCTGTATGAAATGCTCACGGGGATGCAGGCGTTTCAGGGAGCGACCGTTTCGGACATGCTCGCGGCGGCGCTGAAGACGGAACCGGACTGGAGCGCGCTGCCTGGCGAGACGCCGTCCTTGATCCGACGACTTCTCAGTCGGTGTGTGGAAAAGGATCGCAAACGAAGGATCCCCGATATCGGAATGGCGCGCCTCGAGATCGATGATGTGTTGGTCGATCCGGATCGCGGCGACGCCCCAGGGTCTGAGGCAGCCGTCCGCCAACGGACCGTTATGCCGTGGGCTATCACGGCAGGAGCACTCGTAGCGACGGCCGTGATGTGGCTTGCTGTCGGTCGAGCCACGACAGACGCCGAGGTGGTCCGCTTCACCGTCCAGGTCGAGGGAGGACATGAGATGTTTGTAGGAGAGGCCCTCCGCCTCTCCCTGTCTCCAGACGGTCGGACGTTGGCTTACGTCGCGCAAGGAGTGGTGCACCTCAGGCCGCTGGATCGAGTGGAGAGTGTAGTACTGGAAGGCACGGACGGCGCCGAAAGCCCGTTTTTCTCTCCCGATGGACTGTGGATCGGCTTCGTACGAGACGACGGTCTGAAGAAGATCTCCAGTAACGGTGGTCCGGTGCTCGATATCACGGGTGGCGACGAGGCCGTTGGCAGGTACGCCGGAGCAAGCTGGGCCAGGGACGGCACTATTGTGTATGCCAAGCAGGGCTCCCGTGCCCTATGGAGTGTCCCGGCGACCGGCGGCGTGTCCGAAGAGATCACGTCGTCTGATGAGGGCGGACCTGCGCCATTCCGGCGGTGGCCGCAGGTGCTGGACGGCGAGGGGCGAGAAGTTCTCTATACGCGTCTGCCGGGTCGCGACTGGGAAGATGCCCAGATCGTCGTGGAAGACTTCGACTCTGGCGAGCTCACGATAGTCGTTGAATCAGCCGTTTACGGGCGCTACGTGCCCTCGGGACACGTGTTGTATGTCACCGGTCCTGGAACCGCTCTTGCGGTGCCATTTGACTTTGCAAGTCGGAGGGTGACTGGCGATGCAGTCCCGGTGGCGTCCGGCGTCCGCGTCGCGACCTTTGGCGGTGCGGCCTCACTTGCGGTATCCGAGGGCGGCACGGCCGCCTTCGTGCGCGGGTCTAACGCGACGCGGAACATCTTGTGGTGGGTCAATCGGGAGGGGCGTCGCATGCGTCAGCTAGGGAATCCGCTCTCGATCGCTTACGTCAACCTCTCGCCGGACGGCCGACGACTTGTTGTGGACAACCCCACTCCCGGCGGGGGCAGCATTTGGTTGGTGGATGCTGCCACGGGAGTTCGTGACCGATTCACGTTTGATGACGAGTTTGCCTTCTCGCCAATCTGGTCCCCGGACGGTCGTCGGATCGCGTACGTGGGGTACGCCAGCGAACATGAGGCAGACGGGCTCTTCGTGCGAGAGCTCGGAGGCGGCGGTGCATCGGTCCCGATTCATCCGGCGGGGCCGGAGGCATATCTGTGGCTCCAATCATGGTCCCCGGACGGGAACTGGTTGGCGTTCGTCGAGACGGACGCGGGCCAAGCGGATGTCTTCGTGTTGCGCCTCGACGCAGAGGGGCGACCGGTCCCGGTGACGAGAACGTCGGCAGAAGACTGGTTTCCGCAATTCTCGCCCAATGGGCGCTGGCTGGCGTATCAATCGAATGAAACAGACCGGCCGGAGATCTACGTGGTGTCGTTTCCTGAGCTTGACAACAAGCAGCAAATCTCCACCGGGGGAGGCTTGGCCCCGCGGTGGTCGCCGGACGGCGACGAGCTGTTTTTCTGGACACGGGATAACACGTTGATGGCGTCACGGGTGTCGGGGGAAGATGCGCTCGAGAGGGAGGCGCCCCAGCCGCTCTTCCAGGAACTTAGTATGCTGACTCCATACCAATATACTGTGGCGCCGGACGCGGAGCAGTTTCTTCTGAGCCTAGAGAATCCGGACTCGCCAGCGAATGAGATCCACGTGGTGGTGAACTGGTTCGAGGAACTGAAGCGGCTCGCACCGGCGAGTAACTGAGATGATCGGGAGGACGCTCGCACACTACGAAATCACTGGCCAGCTCGGCAAGGGCGGCATGGGTGAGGTGTACCAGGCGACCGATACGAAATTAGGGCGCCAGGTAGCGATCAAGACCCTGCCAGAAGAGTTCGCTCAAGATGAGCAACGTCTGGCACGCTTTGAACGTGAAGCAAAGCTACTGGCCTCGCTCAACCAGCCCAACATCGCCGCGATCTACGGGCTGGAAGAACACGAAGACACACGATTCCTCGTCCTTGAACTCGTCGAAGACATCTGAGGAAGTCTGTCAAGCCAAGAGTTCGGCCAAAGGCGAACGGTGCCGGTGAAGAGCCTCCACGTATTGCGACTCGTCGTAGGGCCGGCGTTCTTTCCAGCAACGGAAGATGATCCGGATCCATTTGTACGCCAGCGCGCGCACCGCCGCATGATGCCCGTTGCCGCGACCCCGCTGACGCTTGTAGTAGGCCCGGGCCCATGGGGAGTACGGCAGCGACAGCTGGGCGAACTCGTGGAACGTCTGTTTGAAAAACTTCGAGCAGGCCCAACGATGATGCACCCAGTGCATCTTGCCGCTTTTGACCGTGACCGGTGCGATGCCGAGCCGTTGCACATCGCTGGCGGACTTGAATCGATTCCGATCCGTTCCCATCACAACAAGCAGGCGAGGCGCAAAGACTGGGCCGGCGCCCGGAAAACTTTCAAACAGTTCGTGATCGGCGTGCTGCGCAAATAGGTTCGCCAGTGTGCGATCAAACTCATTCACCGCATCGATAACGGCCCGTAGCTGGACCACGGTGGCTCGCATCGCCAGGCTCAGACCGGTCACGATGGCCGGATCGTCCGTCAGGGGCCGTGCGACACGGATCTGGGCAATCCGCTCTTCAATCCGTTTCCGGCTGCGACACCGGTGGCTGTAATAGAACTTCCGCAACGTCTCAGGTCGGACCTTCCGCACATCGGCCAGTGTGGACCACCGCATCAGAAAGTCGCAGGCCTGGATTGTGTCGAGCGCACCGGCCCAGTCCAGGGCCTGTGGAAAATAGGATTTCAGCAACGTCGTAATCCGATGCCCCAGCCGCACGCGGTCCTCGACGGTGGTGCGGCGGTGTTGGGCCAGGATGTCAATGGTTCGCGTCTGGGCGTCTTCCGGAATCCAGGGTCGCAGACACGCCTGATGCTTTCTGAAGAAGTCCTTCAGCAGCCGCGCATCGGATGGATCATCCTTTGCGCCACTGACCGCCAGCGCGTCCCGATACCGGGCCACCGCTTTCGGATTGATCGGATACAGGACAATAAACTCGTACATCATCAAGGCATGAATCAGCGCGCCTTTCGCCTGCTCGATTGCAATCCCAACCGGCCGTCCACCGAACTGCTCGCGCAGCTGGCCGATCCAGGCGTGGATCGTCTCCGGTTTCTGCTCCAACTCCAACTCTTCCATCACGGATCCGTCCGCCGATTCCAAACACACGGCGTGTGTTCGATCGGCCCAGTCCAACCCCACGTAAGCTGCCAGTTCCATCTCTTCCGACTCCTTTCCTATTCAGGCCTGTGGTGCGTTTTTCCCCGCACGCTTGGCTTTAGCCCCGCGCAAACCTTATAGTGAGTCCTCTAAGGACGGCATCTGAGTATGCGATGTCGGACCAAAGCACTCCGTCCCGCTCGAAACTCTTCGACTAACCGTTTCGACCCGGTGGGCGACACTGATTCGTAGCGGGACGGAGCGCATCTTGAAAACACGCCCGTCCATTATCCGACTTTTTCAAATCGCCCGGTGCGCTGTGGGAAATGCCGCCCCTGTGGATATCCGCGCTAAAAAACGCGCTCGCATATCCACAGCGGCTTGGAAAAAGCTTCGCAAAAAACGCTCCGCTTTTACCACATTTCCCACAGCGTCGACGGCGGCGAATCTCCCATTCTTCTCTCCTTCTTCTCCTAGATCTCGAGCTGGACCTACTATAAGGCGACACGCTAGCAGATCAGCTCAAGCGTGGTGCCATTCCCGCCGAGGAATCCCTCAAACTCGCACTCCAGATCGCTGAAGCCCTCGAAGCCGCTCACGAGAAAGGTGTCATCCACCGAGATCTAAAGCCCGGAAATATCAAGGTCACACCCGACGGCAAGGTCAAGGTGCTCGACTTCGGTCTAGCGAAGGGATTTTCCAGCGATGGGTCCGATGGGAGCCTTTCCCAATCACCGACGCTGAGCATGGCGGCGACGCAACATGGAGTGATTCTTGGCACCGCGGCGTACATGTCACCCGAGCAGGCGCGCGGCCAGGAAGTCGACAAGCGAGCAGATATCTGGGCCTTCGGTGTGGTCCTGTTCGAGATGCTGACGGGACGGGGGACGTTCGACGGTGGCACGGTGTCAGATGTTCTGGCCGCGGTGATTCGTGGGGAGCCGGAATGGACCAGTTTGCCTGCGGGCCTGCATCCAAGAGTCCGGGAGTTGCTCGAGAGGTGCCTGGAGAAGGAAGCGACGAACCGTTGGCAGGCTATGGGGGACGTGAGGATTGATATTCAGAAGGTCGTCGCTGACCCCAGCGGAGGTATCGTTCAACAGGTCGCTGATGTTCCCGTTCCGACTCGATTCACGCGACCTTGGATCGGCGCCGCATTCGTGCTTGTGGCCGGCGTCGCAGTCGTCGCTGCGTGGAACCTCAAGCCCGTTCCGCCACCTGCGTCCCGGCCCGTCACGCGTTTTGACTACGTTCTGTCTGAAGGTCAGCTACCCCAGAATCTTCGGCCGCCCTTGTTTGCGGTGTCAGCCGATGGCAGCCGGTTCGCGTATGGGACCGATGCTGGGGTCTACCTGCGCTCCATGGACGAGCTCGTGGCGCGAGTTGTCCCCGGCACCGAATCTGAGGCGGTCAATCAGCTGTTCTTTTCACCCGATGGGGTATGGATCGGCTATTACTCGTCGCTCGAAAGACAGCTCAAGAAGGTCCCCGTTGGCGGAGGGATTCCAGTCCCTCTGGTGGAAGTTGACTGTCCCTGCGACCCCGTCTGGACCGAAGACGGCTCGATCGTATACCGTCAGGACGGGAAGGGCATCATGAGCGTCTCGGCCAACGGCGGGGATCCGCATGTCCTCGCCCCCTCCGAGATTTCACTCAGGAGTCCGGCAATGCTGCCGGGTGGACAGTCTCTTCTCCATCACATCAGAGATCCCAATGATCCGGACCCGCAGATCGTGGGTAGATCGCTGGAATCGGGGCAGGAACAGATTCTGTTCGCCGGGTACATGCCCAGCTATCTCCCGACTGGACACGTCGTTTACGCGATGGGATATGACATATTGGCCCGCACGTTCGATTCCGAAACCTGGGAGTTCGGCGGACCCGTACCACTGGTCCAAAACGTGTTTAGTTCTTTCCCCCCACCGAACGCCACGCTGCAATGGGTCGTTTCCGCCGGATCAATGGTGTACTTGCCCGGCGAAGAGGGGCAACTGGGTGGGGCATCTCTCGTCTGGGTCGATCGCGAAGGTACGGAAGAAGCTCTCTCGACGGAGCCGGGCAACTACCGCTTGCCCGCCCTGTCCCCAGATCGTTCCATGGTGACGTACTTCAATTTCGGAAGCGGAAGCGAAGACATTTGGACTTATGACATCGAGACCGGTGTCCGCAGTCAGGAAACTTTCTTTGCCGGCGTGGACCAGTTGCCTGTTTGGAGCCCGAATGGCGATCGTCTGTCGTTCACCTCGGAAAGAGACGGAGACGACAAAGACATCTTTACGAAGAGAATGGACCCACGTGGAACGCCCGAGCGTCTGCTACTGCGCGAGGGAGATCAGTACGCGTCGTCCTGGTCCCCGGACGGAAGGACACTGGCCTTCTATGAGAACAAGGGACCATTTGATCCGCGTGACATCTACACGCTGTCCTTAGACGATGGGGAAGTGACGCCCTTCGTCACGACCGAGGCGGACGAGCGCGGGGCGATGTTTTCACTTGATGGGAAGTGGATTGCCTACGTGTCGGACGAACAAGGAACCACCGACATCTACGTGATGCCCTTTCCGGCGGACCCTGGGGGCAGGGTCCGCATCTCCTATGGAGGAGGATCGGAGCCCCGGTGGGGTGTCGACGGCAAAGAGCTGTTCTACCGCGACGGCACGAGCATGATGAGCGTCGAGATCGGCTTGGGTCCAGTGCCTGAACCAGGACCCGCCCGCGAGCTATTCCCCGACAGCTATCGGAGAGGTCCGACGGAAAACCTTAGCGACTATGACATCGATCTGGACGGCAGCAGGTTTCTGATGGTCAAGGTCAATCAAGCGACGGCCCCCCGACAGATCCGCATCGTCCTCAATTGGTCTGAAGAACTGAAGGAACGGGTGCCGGTTCCATGATCGGCAAGACGCTCGGCCACTACGAGATCACCGACAAGCTTGGCCAGGGCGGCCGCGCGGGGACGCATCCGAGGGAAGTCTGTGATGGGTATTTGAGGGTCTGCGCGGCCATCGTGGGGGCACTTCTGTTGCTCGGTTGTTCCAGTTCTGAGGAGGATCGCCCAGGGAACGTGAACACCGATCAATCGGCCGAAGATGCGCTGGGAGAGGCGCGAGCGGAAGGCGAGGCATTGGCCGTGAGTGTCCTGAGAATCCTGAATACGGCTGCAGTGACGTACTTTGCTCGGAACGGGCGCTACCCAAGCCTCGAAGAATTAGACGAGGCGGGATTGGTGAATCTGGAGGATGCAGCGGATTCACAGGGACCGTACGAGTACAGCATCACTGAAACGGAGACGGGATATGAAATAGTCGCGCGGTCGGAGGAGGAGTCCTGGGCCCACTTTTATTGTGACGAGACGGGCATCATTCGTTCCGAAATCGGGCGACCGGCTAATGCGGAGAGTGCTCCAGCGAATTAGGTGGTCACGGCATACGCGACTCGTGACACTTTCTACCGTTCGGTTAAAAGTTTTGAAGAACTGAAGGAACGGGTACCGGTGCCATGATCGGGAAGACGCTGGGCCACTACGAAGTGGTTCCGCCATCTTAAGGGCTGTATGTGCGAGGTGTGTACAGGGAATGCAAGAAAAATCCAGAAGAGGAGGATATGCCATGAAGTTCGTAGGTCTGATGGCCATTGGGGTACTTCTGATTTCTGCTCCGACTATGGTTCTGGCGCAGGATGAAGGACCTGGGTATCTTATCGACATCCGAATTGTCACCGTGAAACCGGACCGGATCGGTCAATGGGAAAGCCTCTTGAAGGAAAGAAGCGAGGCGGTACAAAAAGGGGGTTGGGCGTTCTTTCACGTCTACCAGCGTGTACGCGGTCCTTTGAACACGTATGCACAATTTATGCCCTTTCGGGCCGTAGGTGAACAGGAGGGGCCTATTAACGACGCGCCCGCTGTGCCTATTTCAGAGAACTGGTTGAACGCGATACGGGACACTTTGGTCAGCAATACCCTCATTACGCTCCAAGTTTACCCAGGAGGCCGCACCAACGAGGGCGGATCAGCACATCCAGGCGAGAACTTCATGCACGCGCGACTTCGCACAGTCGCGGCTGGACGGAATCAGGACTACCGGGAATGGTTGAGGGATGAACTGATCCCCGCCCTTCGAGAAGCTGAAGCGGGCGATGTGCGAACAGGGCGGCACGCCATGGGGAGCAACCCCCGAACCTGGGCGTTATATAGTTTCGTCAAGGGCTTCCCGGAGCCTGCACTTAACTTGGATGGTCAGATGATCGCTAGAGGTGATGCGATGGTAGTGTCCCAGACGGACTATTTCTACAGCTTCAGGGAGGATCTGAGTTTCACTGCAAACTAGAGTCCTGTCATGGAAGCCGGAACCCAACTCGGCAGCTACGAGATCCTCTCCGCGCTCGGCAAAGGTGGTATGGGCGAAGTGTGGCGTGCGCGGGACACGAAGCTCGGGCGCGAGGTTGCCATCAAGACGCTTCACACAACAACTCAAACACACCATCTTGTTGGTTCTTCTTGTCTCTAGTTCTTCTCAGGTGACGGTATTAACTGGTATTCGGCAGGAAATTGTTCAGTCGGGGCGATTCTGCCTCCCCTGGCTGGAGGTTGATGTCTATCATTCGCCCGTGAGAACATCGTCCTCATGCAGTCAACGCGTCTATCGGAACTGCTCAAACTGAAAGCCGCTGAGCGAGCCGAGCTGGCGATGGCGCTCTGGGAAAGTCTGACCGATACAGAGCGCAACGCCAGGCTGGAACTGACCCTGCAGCAGGAGGCCGAACTCGAGCGACGCTGGGCCGAGCATCTGAAGAACCCGATTTCAGCGGTCCCTTGGGACGTTGTCCATCGTAAGTTGCGAGAAGGTTCAGCGGAGTCGCGATGTTGAGCGATAATGTCTGTTAAGCTCAAATGGACGTCCAGAAGCGGCGGCAGAATGAACGGAAGTTCTCCAACTGGGAGGAACTGCCCGGCGGTGGACGGCGCTATTGGTACGATGTGAAAGGTCATTCGGGTTGGAGAGCCCGTTATGTCAAGCAAGTCGATTCGGAGGAGTCGACGGTTCATTTTGCCCAGGAGATCTTTGACGCGGAGGGAATGCTTCGAGAGGTTCACGAGAAGTTTCCCGCCGACCGTGGGCACCGGAAGATCAAAGAGGGCGAACAGCAATGATCACGAGAGAAATACTGGCATCGCAGTTGTCCGACTATCTCAAACGTCGACTTAGCCTGGCAGAATTGGTCGACTGGGCCGAAGGTGCCATAATGGACGAGGACTTCGACGAGCGCGATTTCGAAACCATCCGGGATGTTACCAGTCGCCTTGGTCTTGCAGACGTTCGCGAATTCGGTCTGACTTGGGAAGACTGCGAGCAGTATCTGGCACGCCTTGGCTACAAAGCCAAAGTCGACGTCATCGAGGCCGGATAGGTTACACGTCCCGTTAGCTGTCCCCCCCGATTCCTTCTCAAAGCGCCACCTGTCCGAGACACCGGTTTGCACCCACCTGACGGCATTGTCAGCTTAACTCCGCGGCTGGCAGACTGAGGGGATGAAAACCCGCCGATCCCGCTATCTCAGGCATCGCTTTCCCCCAGACATCATCGGCCACGCTGTCTGGCTATACTATCGATTCTGCTTGAGCTTTCGAGAGGTCGAAGATCTGATCGCTGAGCGTGGCGTGAACGTGACTTATGAAACGATCCGACAGTGGTCCATCAAATTCGGAGTCCAGTACGCCCGCCGGTTGAAACGCCGTCAAGGTCGTCTCGGCGATACATGGTATTTGGACGAACTGTTCGTCACCATCAACGGTCGGCGGTAGTACCTCTGGCGGGTTGTGGACCAAGACGGCGACGTGATCGACATCCTCGTCCAGCCCCGTCGGGACGGACGTGCCGCACGACGGTTCTTTCAAAGACTGCTGAAAAGTCAGCGACGGAAACCGTTTCGTCTCGTCACGGACAAGCTTGGAAGTTACCGTGTGGCACATCGAACGGTCATGCCCCTGGTGACTCATGATACGAGGCGATACGCGAACAATCGGGCGGAGGTCTCCCACCAGCCCACTCGACGACAAGAGCGACAGATGCTGGGCTTTAAATCGCCAAACCAGGCTCAGCGATTCCTGCATGTTCACGGCGTGGTTCAGAATCTTTTTCGGCTCGGTCGCCGCCGACTCAGGTCCGTTCAACACCGGATGTTGCGAGCGCGATCTTTCACCGTCTGGGCAGCGGTGACAGCGGCCTGATCTCGGATCAACTGGCCTCATGCTGACTTGAGTTCGTTAAATTGACAGTGCCTGTCAGACGACGGTGTTAGCCGGTATTCACGGGTAAATTGTTCAGTCGGCCTCAAAGCACCGCATTCCTATTCGGCGGCGGCAATGATCGCGCACCCGTACATCCCTGGGGCTGCCTGATTCTGAGTGTCGGATACCGGGGCGCATGAGAAGATATCGAAATGAAAACTGAGAGCGACATTTCTACTCTCATTGAGTCGTTGCGCCGGCAAATGCCGGAGCTGCGGCAGCGACACGCAATCCGTTCTTTGTCGGTTTTTGGTTCCAGATCCCGCGGAAATGAATCCACAGAGAGTGACCTCGATCTGCTGGTAACGTTCGACAAGCCGCCGGGCTTGCTGCAATTCATGGAGCTCGAAAACGAACTCGAAGACGCTCTTGGGGTTCCGGTCGACCTCGTCATGGAAGAGGCACTGAGAAGTGAAGTTCGTAGCCGAGTCCTCAAGGATGTCATCGCCATATGACTGACCAACCGGATCGCAGCGTTCCAATCCGGGACATGCTGGAGGCCATTGAGAAGGCCGAAGCATTTGTGAATGGCATGACGTTCGAAGAGTTTCGCGTAGACGAAAAGACAAACTTTGCCGTCATTCGAGCTCTCGAAATCCTCGGCGAAGCTGCCAAGAATGTTCCACCAGAAGTCCGTGACACAGCCCCGGTTATGCCGTGGAGAACCATCTCCGGCATGAGAGACAAGCTGATACACGCCTATGCCTTCGTTGACTTGGGGGTTGTCTGGCGAGCGGTTCGAGAAGAACTGCCGCCGCTCGAGCCTATCCTCCAAGCTACTCCACTCTTTAACCGACTAGAAACGATCCAGGAACGTCAATTGGTTATCGCGCCCGCGTATGGAAACGATCTTTGATCCCCTCTGAATCGCTTCATCCCACTCTTTTCTGGCAGGATTCGGACGGTGAAGAACGTCCAATCGTTCAGGACCGCGACCGGATCACGATCGGCCGGCAGGACAGTGATGTGGTAATTCTCGACCCAGCCGTTCCACGGAACCACGCCTACATCGATCGAGTCGAGGGCAGCTATCGGATGCTTGAACACAGGCGCTCATTGGGCTTGACGCCTTCCGATAAGTATAAGAAAATATAGCTACTTACCGAAGGGATCGTAGCTCAGTCGGAAGAGCGCCTGCTTCACACGCAGGAGGTCATCGGTTCGAGCCCGGTCGATCCCATTAATACATTTGCAGTTACGTCGATACGCGAATCTCTCCACAACGCCCTTGTGAACAATTGAGAACCGTTTTGCGCCTCGTGCCGAGGAATCGGCTGGTCCCCTCCCGCCTGTCGCCACGGCAACTCGTTCATAGAGAAGTGCTGAAGCAAGCTTGGGGAAATCCTGTGAGATTGATCACCTGTGTCGGGAACAGTTGATCGTCAATCGGGCGCTGTTGGACCCTTGGGACAAAGAGTCCTGAATCCGCAAGCCCCGATATCCTGGCGGTGTCCCGTTTCGAGCGCGGGCCAACTACGCTTAAAACTCTGCCTTCGAACTGTCCATTTTTCGGGAAGCTTACGCCACGCATACAGCGGCGGCCCACGCAGCTCCTGGGTGTTTAGAAAACCCTGGGAGTCCGGCGCTTGCCGCGGTACCCTTAAGCGAATTTGAGCTCAGTCTCTTGCGCGGGCTCCGGCGGGCGGATAGCCCACTGTCGGGCCATGAGGATCAGCAGAAAACGTTGTCGATCGCGGTTTCGCTGAGCCGCACTGCTAATCAGGGTTGAAATCGCTCATTTGCCAGCGACATGTCGCGCGGGAAGAACCCCACATCGAGAGGAAAGAAACCATGAACCAGCGAACTCTACTGACGCTTGTGGCCCTGCTCGGTCTAGGAACCATGATTTCTGCGGGCACGCAAAAGCCGCCGCCCGGTGGAGATCTCACGGAGAGCCAGAAAATTGTCCATCTGCTCAATCGTGTTGGCTTTGGCCCTCGTCCCGGCGATGTGGAGCGCGTCCGAAAGATGGGCATCGACAAATACATCGAGCAACAGCTCGTCCCGGAGCGCATCGACGACCGTGCAACCGAGCTCCGGATTGCGTCGTTGCCTTCGCTGAAGATGACCAGTCAGGAGATTCTCCGGAAGTATCCGAACCCTGGACAGATTGCGCGTCAGCTTGGTCTTCGTCGCCCGCAACCGAATCCGCAAAGAAACCCGGGATCGCCTGAGGGAGCTCAAGAGAATCGGGATTCGGTTCCACCCCAGCCCGCGGTGGACCCCCAGGAGATGCGACGCAAGCTGCGCGCCTACTACGCCGAAAACGGCTTGAATCAACCTCAGAAAGTGCTCCATGAGCTTCAGGCGCAGAAGATCATCCGCGCCGTTGAGAGCGAACGGCAGCTTCAGGAAGTGATGACCGATTTCTGGTTTAACCACTTCAATGTCTTTTGGGGTAAAGGCGCCGACCGCGTACTGACGACTGCCTATGAACTGAACGCGATCCGCCCGCATGCCCTCGGGAAGTTCAAGGATCTATTGATGGCGACGGCCCAGAGCCCGGCAATGCTTTTCTACCTCGACAATTATCTGTCCGCCTCGCCTGATTCGAGAATGCCAGTTGAGGAAATAGAACGCCGGATGGCACAGAGACAACGTGCAGGCCAGATGCGGGCAGACCAGATGACCACTGAAGAAATCCGCCGCCGGCTTGCCCAGCAGCGTCGAAGGCGTAAGCCGGGCATTAATGAGAACTACGCCCGTGAGCTCATGGAACTGCACACGATGGGGGTCGACGGAGGCTATACCCAGAAAGATGTCCAGGAAGTAGCTCGCAGCTTCACAGGCTGGACCATCGATCAGCCGCGCGGGGCAGGCAACTTTATCTTTCATGCATGGATGCACGATGATGGCGAGAAGATCGTCCTGGGGCATGAAATTCCCGCCGGGGGGGGTATCAGAGACGGTGCGATGGTGATCGACATTCTTGCGAATCATCCCAGCACTGCTCGCTTTATCTCACAAAAACTCGTGCGTCGTTTCGTCAGCGATGATCCTCCGCCATCGCTTGTCGACCGGGTAGCGTCGGTTTACATGAAGACCGACGGAGAGGTCCGCGAGATGTTGCGGACAATCCTGACCTCCGCCGAGTTTTACTCGCCTGAAGCGTACCGGGCCAAGACCAAATCCGCGTTTGAGCTTGCCGTGTTCGCGATCCGAGCTCTGGGAGGCGAAACCGACGGTTCAAGGGATCTTGCCCAACACATCGCCAGGATGGGACAACCTCTTTACATGTACCAGCCGCCCACGGGATACCCCGATCGTGCCGAGCAATGGATCTCCAGCGGTTTGCTGGTCGAGAGGTGGAACTTCGGCCTCTTGCTGACGGCAAACCGGATACCAGGGACGAGAGTCAACCTCGCAGTTTTCGCGAAGGACGGTAGACGGGCCGATCAAGCGATCGAGGGAGCGATTAGTTCCCTTCTCGGCAAGGATATTTCGCCAGACACGAGGACAACGCTCGAGATGGAGCTAGACAAATCAGCTGGTTATTCCAGCATTGGCAAGGCTTTCGCCATCGTACTCGGATCGCCCGAGTTTCAGCGGCGTTAGAGCGGAGTCGATCTTTCAAGAGGGAGAACAGCTAATGGCTATACCACGTCGTCTATTCTTGAAGTCGTCCGGGTTCGCGCTGGCAGGCCTCGCCACGACGCCGTCGTTTTTGCTGCGCACAGCATTTGCCGAAAACCGTGTAGCGAGAGGTCAAGATCATCCAATACTCATCGCGATATTCCAGCGTGGAGCTGCCGACGGCGTCTCGATGGTCGTACCATTCCAAGACAAACACTACTACGCCGCGCGGCCACTGATTGCCATACCCGAACCGAACCGAAACAATCCTCAAAGCGCCATCGACCTTGATGGTTTTTTCGGCTTCCACCCAGCGCTTCGACCATTGAAGCCCATATATGATGCTGGTGACCTGGCCATCGTGCATGCGGTAGGCTCGCCGGACAATACGCGATCACATTTCGATGCCCAGGACTACATGGAATCCGGCAGTCCGGGAAACAAGGGTGTCGCGGATGGCTGGCTCAACCGTTACCTTCAGGGGAACAAGACGGATCACCAGTCGGCCTTTCGAGCTGTTGCGTTCAACCCTAATCTGCCAAGGACGCTGATCGGCCCGGCAGAAGCTCTTGCTATGACGCGCATTTCGGACTTCAACGTACGCGCTGTCCCCTCGCATGGTGAAATGGCCCAGTCGTTGGAAGCTTTGTATGCGCACGGCTCTTCCGATTCTCTGTCCCGGGCCGGACGAGGAACATTCGAAGCGATAAGGTCTCTCCAGAAGGCAAACCCCGCACAATATGCTCCTCGAAACGGGGCCGAATATCCCAATTCTTCCTTCGGCAGGGCGCTTGAACAGATCGCCCAACTCATCAAATCCGACGTTGGTCTCGAGATCGCCTTTACCGACATCGGGGGCTGGGATACGCATGGCAATCAGGGCTCATCTCGCGGTCAGCTCGCAAACCGCTTGCAAGAGTTCGGCCGGGGACTTTCGGCGCTGTACCACGATCTGGGCGATCGGATGCGGAATGTTGTCGTACTGACGATGACGGAGTTTGGTCGGACCATTCGCCAAAACGGATCGGCGGGCACCGACCATGGTCACGCCAGTTGTCTGTTTGTGCTGGGTGGACCGGTGAAAGGCGGAAGGGTCTACGGCCAATGGCCTGGGCTGGCGCCCGAGCAATTGTACGAAGGTAGGGACCTGGCGCTGACCACCGATTTCCGCGATGTCTTTCTAGAGGTGGTCGTCCGTCACCTCCGTGCCGAGCATCCCGATCCGATTTTCCCGGGGTTCAACTCCGGTTCTCGAGATTTCACGGGCGTGATTGGGGCGGTCAAATCGGGATAGGTTCGTAGGTGATTAACGTTCAGGCTTGCGCAGAGAAGCCGGCGCAGCCCTGCGAATTTGAGGTGGAAATCAGAGACGAGTAGCTGCGAACAATCTGTGAACAATTTCTTGCCGAATACCATGAAACACCGTGATCTGACCCAGCCAAGAAACACGAAGAACCAACAAGATAGATAGTCAGGACACGATTCACACGCAGGAGGTCATTGGTTCGAGCCCGGTCGATCCCATTGCATCCGAACAGGGAACTGTAACTAGCGCCATCGGGCTCCTTGCGACGTCCCTTCTACCCGTACCCGAAACAGCACCTTCCGGAGCGTGCTGATCGTATTCGGTCCGACCCTGGCGGTGTGCGCCCTGCGGTCGACTGTGGCGCAGGATTGGCCTCGGTGGCGCGGCCCGACCCTCGACGGCGCAGGCTCCTTAAACATTCTTACACCCGCCAACGTTTGTATCTTATGCTTTACATGCTTGGAGGGAGTCATGAAGAGACTTGTGTGGATCGTTGTCGTGATTGTGCTCGCCGCCGCGACGGACGCGCGTGCTCAACTGAAGAATTGGCCCGCATTCCGAGGTCTGGACGCGCGGGGCGTTGCCGACGGTAAAGTTGTCGTCTCCTGGAACGCCGATACCCGTGAAGGTGCGCTTCGGAACATTCTGTGGAGCACCGAGATCCCCGGTCTTTCCCATTCGAGTCCAACGATCTGGGGTGATCGTCTCTTCGTCGTAACGGCGATCAGTGCCGCACAAGCACATACGCTGAAACTGTGCCTTCACTGCGACGGGGGCAATCCCGCTGACGACAACGGGGAGCAAACCTGGGTCGTCTACTCTCTCGACAAGAACACCGGCAGGATACTCTGGCAACGCATCGCCGCACAGCGTCTCCCCAGGGGAAAGCGTCACCCGAAGGGGACTCATGCCAACCAAACCATAGCCACGGACGGCCAGCGCTTGATCGTCTTCTTGGGCTCCGAAGGCGTGTATTCTTACGACCTTGATGGCAACTTGCTGTGGAAAAAAGATCTTGGCTATATCCATGCGGCGCCGATCAACTACGGGGGTGGGGACTGGCAACTGGGAACCTCCAGTTCACCGATCCTGTTCGAGGACACGGTGGTGCTTCAGGTCGACCAGACGAAGGGGTCGTTCCTGGTGGCTCTGACGGCGAAAGACGGAGATGAGCTGTGGCGCACCTCCCGCGAGGGCGTTTCCAGCCAGAGCTGGGCGTCGCCCACCGTGGTCCGGTCCTCCGGTCGGACGCAGGTCGTCTGCAATGCCTGGCCGTACATTGCCGGGTACGATCTGGATTCCGGCAAAGAACTCTGGCGGCTGAAGTCTGAGGGAGATCTTCCGGCACCGACACCGGTCTTTTCGAACGGGCTCATTTACGTGGTGAGCTCGCACGGCGAAGGATGGCCGCTCTTCGCCATTCTTCCAGACGCCTCGGGTGACATCACGCCTGAGGAATCTTCCTCCGAAAACCCCGGCCTAGCGTGGTGGGTGCCTCGCAATGCGAACCCGGGCCGGTTCCAGGAAGGGCAGCTGCGGACCCTGCCGCCGGAGACGGAGGATGTTTTCGGTTCGGTCCAGTGCAGATACCATGCACCGTGGTAAGTCACTACTGCTCCACGTACCTCGTCATGCAAAATCTGTACATCCACGATTGGCACTTGGCTGACAGCGTGACTACCGACGACGCCCATGGCGGAGTGATAGGTAACTACCCGTACTGCCGGCCTACTGGAACCAGAATCACCCATTCCATTATCAGCAACACAGAAGCGCGGGATGCTGGGAGGCAGAACGGCGTGGCAGTACGGAGTACGGATATCGAGCATTCAGTCATCCACGATGTCCAGACCGCACAGTTGTTCGGTTTGGTTAATAATAGCGAATTCTATAACGTCAGTTATCCGGCAACAGGCCGGGGCGTGGTGGGCAGCAATCAAGGCTTCGATCCGACGCCGTATCACGAGAACAATACATACGTGGAGGGATGGGATGGTATCGGCCTTCCCGCAGTTCGTCCTGCGTTGATTTACAACAATGTCTTTCACGACATTCAGGCAGGATCAGGGGCCATCTACCCAAATGGCTGTCCCGCCACTCCTTTTTACATCTTTAACAATGTCGTCTATAACAATTTCGGAAACCAGGCCGTTCAAATAGACCAATACGGCGGCTCCGGAACGTGCGGCGAATACCACATTTGGAACAACACCTTCCAGGTTCCCAGTTCGCTCCCGACTGGGCCTAGTCGTCAAGTGGGACGTGGGATCAGGATACAAATTCTGGACACGCGTAATAACCACTACATTCACAACCGTGGCTCTCAGGTGGCGCTCGACCCGGGGGCTGCTACCTGGACTAAGAATAACAACGTAAGTCAGTCGAACTTCACGGCCCACGCCCAAGGCTATAAGCTGTCCAACAGGTACGCGCCCGCGAATGCATCAGGTGCTACCGTTGGGACAGGCGCAGCTCTTTCGAGTCACTGTTCCGGGTGGCTCTCGGCGCTCTGTAAAGATCTCTTAGGCCGCGACCGGACCGGCACCTGGGATGTCGGGGCATATGAATCGGTTGCTGTTTCGGACGCCGCACCACCCACGGTTTCTATCACCGCGCCCGCTGGCGGGGCCACGATCTCGGAGACCGTTACGGTGACAGCCACCGCTGCCGACAATGTGGGAGTGGTCAGCCTGCAGTTTAAGCTGGATGGTGCGAATTTGGGGGCCCAGAAACCGACGGCTCCATTTTCGATCCTGTGGGATACCAATACGGCATCGAATGGCACTCACACGCTGACGGCAATTGCGCGAGACGCAGCGGGAAATCAAGCGATTTCTGGCGATGCCGTCGTTACCGTGAACAATCTGCCGCCAGTCGCCAACTACTCTATTCCAAGTAACGGTGCCCAGGTGTTTAACGCCACCGCTGGGACCGGGGGTCAGTTGGCGGTAGGCTCAGTTACGATCCAGCCCGCTGGGGGAACGGACGCTCCGGGTGGATTTACCGTAATCGGCCTCCGCCAAGGTGGAGTATTGGTCGCCGAGGCAGGTATTCCAGCGTCGACGCCGATTCTGTCCGGCCGGATCTTTGCTCAGATTGATGACACGACCAAGACGGGTGTTGCATTTACGAATCCTGGCACTGCCCCTGCTGCGATCACTTACTACTTCACGAACTCAGATGGGGTCAATTCCAATCAGGGGGCCTTTACGTTGGAGTCGGGGCGTGAGTTCGCTGCATTCCTGGATCAGGCGCCATTCAACGGTATTCGCGGCATGGAGGGTTCCTTTACGTTCGTGTCGACTCTTCCATTGGCTGCAATTGGCATACGCGGCTACGTAAACGAGCGTAATGAGTTCTTGTTTACAACGCTGCCCGTATTGCCGATGAATGGTGGCTCCTCGCTAAGGTTCCAGATCAATGAATCTTTCGAGAACCTGACGGCTTTGACACAACAGCCAGCGGTGATCCCGCTATACTCTACTGGGGGGGGATGGACTACTGAAATAGTTCTGATAAATCCGACAGACTCCGCTCTATCCGGCATGGTACAGTTCGTCACCCCGGGCGGTTCCCCCGCTCCAACGCTCGTAGGCAGCGTGCTTAAAACCGATTTCCCCTATGTCATCGCGAGGCGTGGTACTGTGCGGTTGGTCGCCGCCGACAGCGATGACAGAATTCAGACGGGATCCGTCCGAGTAAACCCTACGGCGGCGAGCGTAAGCCCGTACGTGACCGCAATCTTTTCCTATAAAAACCGCGGAGTTACCGTGTCCCAGGCAAGCGTTTCTGCCTCGGCGCGGTCAGCTCAATATCGGCTGTATCTCGAGAAATCCGGCATCGTTGGTGCCGTTGGATCTACACGGTCGGGTGTCGCTATCGCCAATACCTTCCAAATTCCAATCACGGTGCAGCTTGAGCTGGTACGACTGGATGGCCGGCGGGTTGGAAACTCGGCTCTTCGGGCCATTCCCAGTAGTGGGCAGCTTAGTCGATTCATCGACGAGCTGTTTCCGGACGTTCCGACCGCGTTCCGCGGCACGGTGCGAGTCACGGCAACATCCGTGACTGCCGCGCCGATTGTGGTCACGGGTATTCGCGGCAGATACAACGAGCGGCATGATTTTCTGCTGACGTCAACGCCCCTAGTAGACGAAACCGCAGCTCCATCGAGCTTACCATTAGTGTTTACGCACGTAGTCAGTGGGGCAGGGTACACTACACAATTAATCCTTCTCACCGACAGCCCAGGGGCCGCTTCGGGCAGAATGTCTTACAGGTCGCAGGACGGTGCGCTGCTGCCGGAGGGCACTCTCCAACAGCAACCGTAGACCGGTAGATTATCGGCCTCTTCGTTCGATTGGGCAGCAGCTCGCCCATCAACCCCGTCAATGTCACTTCGTTTTCAACGCTCGATCCGCGCTGGGCGGCCCTGGTCGAATCCCACCCGCGCTCTTCGGTCTTTCACACGCCGGAATGGCGGAAGCGCTGCGCCGCACCTACCATTACACCCCGGTGGCCTTCATCCGAGGTCCCACGTGCGGGCCGGCGACCAGCGGCATGGTCTTTTGTCGCGTGGATAGCTGGTTGACGGGACATCGACTCGTCTCCCTTCCTTTTTCCGATCGCGAGCCGCTGGCTCACGACGCAGAGGAAGTCGGTTATGTTTCAGAGTTTCTGCAGGTCCTGAAATAGGAAGGGGCCAGGGTATCTCCGAAAAGTTGGTAACGAATCAACTTTGAAACGAAGGAGATGAACCGATGGCCCGAACTAAGATTAAGCGAAGGGAGTGGATTGGAAAGAACTGTTAGGAGAGGAACAGGATCTGCTGAAAAGCGTCGTGCAGGAGGTGGTTCAGGAGATTCTCGAGGCGGAGATGGACCAGGTCGTGGGTGCGATCAAGAGCGAACGAACAGGGGGTCCACAGGATATCGGAGCGGCTACTACGAGCGAGGTCTGGTCACACGGGTGGGCAAGTTGGAGCTGCGCGTGCCGCAGGATCGTGCCGGCCGGTTCAGTACGGAAGTGTTTGAGCGCTACCAACGCAGCGAGAAAGCTTTCGTGGCCAGCTTGGCCGAGATGTACGTGCAGGGGGTATCGACACGGAAGGTGAAAGCGATCACCGAAGAATTATGCGGCATTCGTTTTCGGCGAGCACGATCAGCCGGATCAATAGGACATTGGACACGGAGCTGAAAAAGTTTGCGACGCGAGGATTGGAAGAAGAATACCCCTACCTGATTCTGGATGCGCGCTACGAGAAGGTGCGCGAAGACGGGGTGATCCGGAGCCGGGCGGTCCTGGTAGCGATCGGAATCAACTGGGACGGCCGGCGCGGTGTGTTGGCGGTGGAACTGGCGGGACGGGAGAGCACGACCAGTTGGAGGCAACTCTTGCTGAGTTTGAAGCAACGCGGCTTGTGCGGGGTGGAGTTCGTGGTGACCGACGATCATGCGGGGTTGAAGAAAGCCATCGCAGAAGTCCTGCCCGAAGCGATCTGGCAACGCTGCTACGTCCACTTTCTTCGAAACGCATTGGATTATTTGCCGCGCAAAGCCGATGACGATTGTCTCCAGGAACTGCGTTGGCTCTACGACCGGCGGAACCTCCAGGAAGCGCGGCAGGATCTGGCGGCGTGGTTAACCAAGTGGGGGCAGAAATATCCCAAACTTTGCGACTGGGTCGAAGACAACATCGACGAGACGCTGAGCTTCTACACGCTGCCGCGCCAGCATCACAAGCACATGAAATCCACCAATATGCTGGAACGGCTCAACGAGGAGATCAAGCGGCGAACGCGCGTGGTGCGGATCTTCCCCAACGCAGCCAGCTGTTTGCGTTTGATTCGGGCGCTGACCACCGAAACGCATGAGAACTGGATCGAAGCGATCCGCTACTTGAACATGGATCTGTTGAAGGAACACAAAAAGGACTGGCACCGTCAGACGCCCGCTGCCTAAACGCGTCAAAACGGGCCGACCCATGATCGACTCGGATGTCGATCGGCGATTACAGAGCATCCTGGAGCGGAAAATCGCTGCGGAACACTTTCGAGGGGGCGAAAGAAAGAAAAAGAACCAAAAAGAAAGAAACGCAGAGGCCTGATGGAAATGACGCCTCAGAGGAAATCCGCAAAAGACGCGGATTCCCTCTGAGCCTTGGAAAAGTTTCGCCAAGAACGCTCAGCTTTACCACATTCCCACAGGCCCGACGGCGATCAACATTCAAGAACTGAATTTTCGGAAATACTTTTTGCAGAACTTGACGCACACAACTATGAAGTCCAGGCCTTGCTTTCGAAAGCCCGGAAAGCGGCCTCTGGGCTGAAGTACCTGGAAATCCGACCATGCTTCGGAGAGTTCGCTGCCGCGCCGGATTTTCGGCCATACACCAGGCACTGCCTGCATGCCCTGGACCTGACCCCTACCCTCGACGAGTTATATGCAAGCTTCCACAGGGACTCGGTGCAAAGGAAGATTCGTCGCGCAGGGCGCGAAGGTCTCACACTTGACGAAGGCCGATCGGACCTGCTTCTCCAACAGTTCTATGAGCTGTTGTTGTTGACGCGACGGCGGCATGGATTGCCTCCGCAGCCGTTTGCCTGGTTTCGCAATCTCGTCGAGTGCTTTGGTGACCGGCTGACGATCCGTGTGGCCCGCAAAGGCGACCGCGCGATTGCGAGCATTCTCACACTGCGGCATAGGGAGACTCTGGTGTACAAGTATGGGTGCTCGGATGCCCGGTTTCATCCCATGGGCGGTATGGCCTGGCTTTTCTGGCAAGCGATCCAGGACGCCAAGTCACGGCAGCTCCGGGTGCTGGATCTGGGACGTTCGGAAGAAAACCATACCGGTGTGATCCGGTTCAAGGAGCGTCTGGGCGCCCGCCCCACCGCGCTGACGTACTGGCGGTGGTCCGGGGAAGCCGGCGATCGTCGGGGTAGGTTCGCACGGTCGCCAGTTCCCGGGCGGGTTCTCTCTCGCCTTCCAGACGGCTTGTTTCGTCTAGCCGGAAAACTCTCTTATCGGCACGTCGGGTAGGTTCTGGGTCGGTGTGTGAATCGAACGTCCCGCACGGACGTCCATCTCAGGTCAGTAATCTGCGGCGATCAGGGTCTTTTCGCTGATTTCCTGGCCACAGCGGGGACATTCTGCCGGACGGCACTGCACGTATTCGGTGACGGTGGGGTCATCGTCAGTGACGGCATCGAGAATGTAGTCGAATGTCATCTCGGCGTGGGCCGTGCAGTTTCCACAGCCGGTAACAAAGGCCTGCGCCTTCAAGAGTGTGGCCTCGTCGATGAGGACGACGTTCGTTTCGTCCGAGGGGCGCTCCTCATACACTGGGGGAGTGGCCGGGGCGCCTTCATGCAGCTCACCATCGCAGCGGACGAGCGTATTCTCTACGATGGGCGATCGACAACTGGGACATTCGATTGGCACGCTTAGAATGAACTGGGAAATCGGACCGGTCTCTCCAAGCACTTCCACCAGGACCGATCCGAACGAACGAAAGACTGACGAGCTGCAGTTCTGACAGGCGACCACCCGGCCCAGGGCTTTCAAAAGGGATGCCTCTCCGGGAGCGACCAACCCGCCGCCAATCATTGAAGGATCGCGTTTCATAGCCGCGTCACCACCTGTGCGTTCCAGATACCCATAGCAATTACTGTACCCTAGGAGTCTGCGCGGCAGAAGGACCGGAATTGGGCGGATAGAGATCGAAGATAGGACATGTCACGAACATATCGAACCTATATCCCAGAACAGAGCCTGCTGCTGCCGCCGTCGCTGAGAGATTGGTTGGCCGAAGATCACCTGTCGTACTTCATATCGGACACGGTGGACGCCATGGATTTGAGCGCGTTTGAGCAGCGGTATGGAACGGACGGACCGGGCAATCAAGCGTACGATCCGCGGATGATGGTGAAGGTGTTGATCTACGGGTACGCGACCGGGGTGTTCTCGTCGCGGAAGATCGCGGCGAAGTTGACCGACGACGTGGCGTTCCGGATGTTGGGAGCGGAGAACTTTCCGGCGCACCGTACGATCTCGGATTTTCGCAAACTGCATCTTGAGGAGTTCGGGAACCTGTTTGTGCAAGTGGTGATGATGGCGCGGGAAGCGGGACTGGTGAAGATGGGAACCGTGGCGGTGGACGGAACCAAGATGCGGGCGAATGCGAGCAAACGCAAAGCGATGAGCTATGAACGGATGAAGAAGCAGGAGACCGAATTGGGCGAACAGATTCGGGATCTGTTGAACCGGGCTACGGCGACCGATGAGGAAGAAGACCAGCGATACGGCAAGGACCGGCGCGGAGACGAACTGCCCGATGGGTTGTCGACCCGCAAAAAGCGATTGGCCACGATCCAGGCAGCAATGAAACGGCTCGAAGAACGTCAGATGGCTGCGGACCAGGAAGCGGGACGGGAACCGGGAGACGACAAACCCGGATGCGGAAAGAAGCCATTCAAACGCCCCATGGGCGAGCCCAAACCGACGGCCCAGGACAACTTCACAGATCCGGAAAGCCGGATCATGAAAACCTCCACTGAAGGGTTCCAGCAATGCTACAACGCGCAGGCGGTGGTGGATTCCGAGGCCCGGATCATCGTAGCGACAACGGTGAGTTCCAATGCGTCCGACGCGGGACAGTTGGAACCGACCCTGGATGCGTTGAACAACAACCTGGGAGAGCATCCCGAACGTGTACTGGCCGATGCGGGATATCGATCCGAGTCGAATCTAGGGATGTTGGAACAACGTCAGATTGACGGGTATGTTGCCATGGGTCGCGAGAAGAATCTGGCCGATGTTCCACTCCCACCCAAAGACACTGCTGTTGGCCGGATGATGAGAAAGATGAAAACCAAGCGTGGGCGCGACCGCTACCGGGCCAGAAAGCACATTGGCGAGCCGCCCTTCGGGTGGATCAAGTCGGTGCTCGGATTCCGACAGTTCAGTCTACGCGGTTTGGACAAAGTGACCGGTGAGTGGAACCTGCTCACTCTGGCGGTGAACTTACGGCGGATGAACGGGATGATCGAATGGGCATAATCCGGAAAACCGGAACCCAGCAGACCCGATACACGGCCAATTACTGGTATCCGTACAGCTCTGAACTCCTCGTATCGGAAGAATCGATGGGTTCTCCTCCGAAGACCCTCTCAAATCCCAATAAATTCGAGTTCTTCGCGCTCTGCCGCGCAGACTCCTAGGGACACCATCAGGCAAGCAAGAAATTTTTTCACTCCTGCGATGCGACGACAGAATTCGCGAAGACCCCCTACGAGTAGAACTTAAGCCCTCAGCGACGGCGCGCTATCGGCTGGTGGTTTTGTCAGGAACGAGGGAGTCCGGGCGTGTGAAGTCACTGGTTGACAGACTTCCTCAGATGTCTTCGAAGAGTTCAACGTCGGAAAATATTACAGTGGCGTAATCGACTCCTAACCCCGCTCGGTGAGGCTCGCGAACCCATCCCAGCCCGCTCCGGACTCTTTGCCGCTGCCAGTAATTGAGATCGATCAGGGGCGATTGCACGCCGGATCTCTTTGTCGATCGCGGACTTCAGGATTTGGTGAAGGCCGATCGATTTCGGCGCGAAGCTCAAGTTCAGGGCGGACTGCCGTTTGGAAATTCCCGAGGATCTAAGGTACGCAAAACTGGTTCTCAAGTGTAAACAAAGCCGACACACTCGAAAACCTCCCGAAATAGCTCACAAGCGGTTCCCATTCAGGCAATTGGGGATGTGGGTAGGCTGGACTACCGTTGGATTTCTTTACATTCTTTTACCGTGGCCGAAACTCCCTGCGACGCTGAAACTGGGGGTACAGCCATCGCTGGATCCGTAACTTGTTGATTCTAACCGGATACCAAAAGCAGGTCCGGGCTGCGCATGGGCGAAACAAGATTCGAGAACCCAGGCTATCCGGAGGTTATTTAGTGGGAGCCGTCACGTGCGTGGCATCTTGAGATTCAGCGTCTGTGGAGCGCTCGTGCTGGCTGTGATGGTCGGACTACCCCCGGATGTCAGTGCAGATGCGATTATTGGAGTTACGGCGCATGGGTGGCCGAACGAACGAACAAATAACCAACAACCGCCCTTAGCAGTAGATGGTGACCTTAATACTTTTACATGGACGACAGCCTCATTTACCGCGGGAATAAACTTTCTCGGTCTGGATTTCTACACCCTTGAGGGGCTCCCCATTCTTCGGACAGCAACCCCCGGGTCTTAAGGTGGATCGCTGCCACTGAAATGGGTTGATATTTAGCCCGTCGCCGAGCCTGTGGGAACTGTGAAAAAGCCGAGTCTTCGAGGCTGTTTTCAAGCAGCTGTGGGAATCCGAGTTGTGTGCGGATTTCCACTGCGGAGTCAGTTTCCACAGGCCCCTGGCGCGCGCTGAAAGTAAACGGTCTCGGGCGTCTGATAGTCGAATACTTGATGGCCGCGTTCCTGATTGTAAAACCTGAAATATAGGTTCAGGTTCGAGATCGCCTCGGAAACGCTCAAGTAGTCCTTCAGGTACACTTCCTCGTACTTCACGGTGCGCCATAAGCGCTCGACGAAGATGTTGTCCAGGAACCGGCCCCGGCCGTCCATGCTGATCGTGATGCCCTGGTCTTCCAGTCGGCTCGTGAAGACATCGCTGGTGAACTGAGCCCCCTGATCCGTGTTGAAAATCTCCGGTTGCGCTTGCCTCAGCGCCCAGTCCAGTGCCGACACGCAAAATCCACTGTCCATCGACGTGGACACTTCCCAAGCCAGCACGTACCGGCTGAACCAGTCCATGATCGCCACCAGATAGATGAATCCCTGCCGGAGTCGGATATACGTGATATCACTAGTGTCCGGAACACGGTGCGACAGCCGCCGGCAACTTATAGATGAACAGTGAGTTGAATGGCATTCTGCGATTTTTCGATTTGAACCTGCCGATCACACTTTTAGCAATATTACGGTGAGAGGGGTGATACCAATGGCGCATGAACTCAGGCCAAACCGTCTTCTCACAAGTCATGGATTACGCGCCCCGATACGAGTTTCAGAAGTGTGTCGTCCGCTATCGGGGCGATTACCAGCAGAAAGGGTTTTCCTGCTGGGATCAGTTCCTGGCGATGGCATTCGCCCAATTGACCTATCGTGAAAGCCTCCGCGACATCGAAGCCTGCTTACGCGCCCTCGGCAGAAAGCGTTACCACATGGGATTCCGAAGCAAGGTGGCGCGGACGACACTGGCCGACGCCAACGAGCGGCGCGACTGGCGGATCTATGCGGACTTCGCACAGGTCCTGATCGGCATGGTGCGGCCGTTATATGCCGAAGACCCCATCGGCGCCGAGTTGGATCAAGGTCTATATGCCCTGGACTCGACCACCATTGACCTGTGTCTTTCACTATTCCCATGGGCCCGGTTTCGCCGGCACAAAGCCGCGGTCAAGATGCATACACTGCTGGATCTTCACGGCAACATTCCCGCGTTTATCCACGTCACAGACGGGAAAGTCCATGACGTCAACGTTCTCGATGAGATCGCACCCGAAGCGGGGGCCTTCTACGTGTTGTCGATCGCGAGTAAGTGAAGTTTTTTGGACACGCGCGGTGGGAGGTGTGGAGCGGGCGAGATCGTAGGGAATCCTAAAGAAGGACTTTGGAGCGCAGGTAGTCGGTGTAGCCGCTTGGGAGCGGATGGTGAAGTAACTCGTCGAGAACGGGAAGATAGTAGGCGAGTGAGCGTATAGGCGGGAGTGGCGGCCTGTCCGGTGGCCGGCACAGGCGACGAACAGTGGCCAGCAAGAGGGCCGATTCGATGATGTCGGGGTGAACCGAACGGGCGTGGAGTTGGGCGACGAGCTGGCGATCGGCCCGACGGGGCCGGGCGGGGGTGTCGGGCAGCCGGGAGTAGAGAGCCAGCACCCTGCCGGAATAGGTTCCCAGATCCGGGATCATTTCTTTTTCTTGCGGCGTTGTTTCGCTTCCTGCTCGCTTTCATGGACGCGATAGCTTTGGCCTTCAAGGACCGTGACGTCGGCGTGATGGGTGAGCCGGTCCAGCAAGGTGGCGATGCAGGTGGCGTTGGGAAAGACTTCGTTCCATTCGGTGAAGCCGCGATTGGTGGTGAGCAGAATCGAGCGGTGTTCATAACGGCGGTTGACGACTTCGTAGAGCAAATCGGCGGCATGATTGTCGTAGGCCAGATATCCACATTCATCGATACATAGTAGTGCGGGACGGGCATAGGCCTTGAGCTTGAGGCGGAGCCGGTGTGGGGAATCGCACTGGAGGTCGTCGAGTACTTCCGATGCGGTGCGGAACAGCACCGGGTAGCCGGCCAGGACGGCGGCATGGGCGATGTTTTTGGCGATCATGGTTTTGCCCAGGCCATTGGCGCCGATCAGGATCAGGTTGCGGCCTTCGGGAATGAAGTCCAGGGTGAGGGCACGCCCGATCGTGTCGCGGTCGATGGTCTTGGGCCAGTTCCAGTCGAAGTCGGCCATGGGTTTGAAGCGGCCGATGCGGGAGCACTGGAGACGGCGTTCCAGACTACGCTGGGCCCGGTGGTGGCCTTCGATACGGGCCAGTTCTTCCAGCAGCATGTGGGGGGACCACTGGGACTTTGTGGCGCGGGCCAGAAAGTCGTCCAGGGAATCGGCAATGGCACGGAGCCCGATGTGCTGGAGCTGGGCTCCCAGGTCATTGTTCGGGTTCGGATTCGTCGACGTGATAGAGGTCATCGTAAGTCTCCGCATGATGAGGTTGAACGTGAATGTCGGCCAGATCGGCACGGGATGGGGCGACCGGGATACTGGCGCGGCGTTTCTGGGCCCTCCAGCGTTTCTGGAGGATGAAAGCGACCGAGTCCGCGCGCGGAGTGTCCTGCTCCAGCGCTTCGGAAACCGCGGCCCGCAACTCCGAGGGACCGGAGTCGTCGAGCAGTCCCAGCAGGAGACGGCTCTGGCGCTGAATGGACTCGCCGCGCTCGAAGGCGGCCTGAAGCAGGAACTCGGTCTCGGGTACGGCGGTGGCCAGGCGGCCCCCGGCGGTGGAGCCCCGGGCTTTCCGTTTTTCCTCCAGCAGCGCGTCCTGATGTGCCGGATCGACGATGAGCTGGTGGCGGTCGTAAGACCGGCGGTGGGCGGCCACTTCGGTCGTGCCATCGAGAAGGCGCACCCCCGTCTGGGAGGCCACCAACGTTAATGTCTGGCCGATCCGGTCCGGTGGAATCGAGTAGTCGTTGAGATCGAAACGGATATAGATGGTCTTACCGGAGCGGACCGGCTGCACCCGGTCGGTATCGAACCGGTGTACCGGTAACGACATCAGAAGCGGCTGTTCGGCCTCGAAGGCCTCGGCCACGGTCTGCTGGTCGCCACCGGGCCAGGGACGGCGATGGGCCACCTGATCGCGCCACACCAATGCCTGGCGATTGAAGTCTTCCAGTGTGGTGAATGGCCGGGCCGCAAAGAACGAATCCCGCACGTAACGAATCGCTCGCTCGACACGTCCTTTTTGATTTCCCCGGGCCGGTGCGACCGGACGCGGTTGACAGTGATAGTGGGCCGAGAGCTCGATCAGGCGCGGATGAAAGCGGATCTGATTGCCGTTGCGCTCCAGCACCGCGCTTCGAAGATTGTCGTAGAGCAGGATTCTGGGAACCCCGCCCCAGTCGGCGAACGCATCGACGTGACCGCGCAGGAAGTTCTCCAGCGTCTGGTCGAAGAAGAACTCCAGAAACAGGGCGCGCGAGTGCGACAGGGTCAACACGAAACAGGACAACCGGCGGCGGGCGGTGCCGATCCGGACTTCTCCGAAGTGCGCCCAGTCGGCCTGGGCTTCCTGACCCGGAAAGCTTCGTAATCTCAAGAAGGCTTCCCGGGGTTCGGGCCGCAACCGGGCCACCAGGCGCCGCAGCACCACCACGCTGCCGGTGTAGCCACGCTCCAACAGCATCTGATGAATCCGTGTGGCCCGCAACCGGGGATACTGCTCCAGCGTCGCCCGGATGAAGTCCATGTAGGGATCGGCTTGAGTGGGGCGGATCATCTTCGCCCGGTTGAAGCGATCCGTTTCCACTGCGCCACGAACGGTTTCGTGATGCAGACCCAGCTCGGCGGCGATGGTGCCGATCTTCCAGTGTTCGGCAAAGAACAGGTGGCGAATTCGGGTGACCGTTTCCGGGGGGATCATGCCTCACCCCCAGTCGGGGAAGGCATCAATAAAGCTGCCGCTCCGGCCACAGAAGATGCAAACGATGCGGATGGCCTCTTTGAGCCGCTGAAACCGGGGCCGATCATGGAATACCTCCGCCAATGACGTTCTCATTCCCGTTTCCGGCAATGGTGTCGCCATGCTGCCCGATCCACAGCCCCCGGCGGAAGTGTGATCTGTCACGCGCCCCTCTCGGCGACGTTTCCGGTAAGCCCGCTGACGCTGGCAATGATCGGCCCGGACTCCTGGATCCTGCTGATACCGGCGGTTCGCCCGCCGCCGCTGTTCGCGTCGCATCCGCCGACGGCACTCATCCCCGCAGTAGACCTGGCCCCGATAACAGGAACGGCAGATGAAAAACATCACGCTGCAATCCGACCCCCGGCAAAACAACTGTCGCAACACGACTTCCCCGGCCATCACACCCCCCACGCGGGAGTGGACAACCGGGCCCGGCCGTGGCACTCTGACCATCTGTATTGTTGTGGTCGTGCTCTTCGACTGGGGTCGCCATAAACAAAACCCCGATCGCTCTAACGATCGGGGTTTTCCCTTTCTCCGCTCCGCTCTACCCTATCAAAGCCTCCGCTTCGCTTCGGCGATGATGACGACCTCTACACCGGCGACTGTTCAAATAACTTCAGTTTTCAGCGATCAGCTACAGGGCTGCATTAGATCGGTTGTTTTGTCGCTGAATTGTTGACGAATGGGAGGATTAGACTTTGAAAAGAACTGGTTTCTCGCTTTGTGTTGGCTTCGCGCTGTTTTTGACAGCCGGCGTTGCGAAGGCTGATTTAATAATGAATATTGAGGGGCTCCCCATTCTTCGGACAGCAACCCCCGGGTCTTAAGGTGGATCGCTGCCACTGAAATGGGTTGATATTTAGCCCGTCGCCGAGCCTGTGGGAACTGTGAAAAAGCCGAGTCTTCGAGGCTGTTTTCAAGCAGCTGTGGGAATCCGAGTTGTGTGCGGATTTCCACTGCGGAGTCAGTTTCCACAGGCCCCTGGCGCGCGCTGAAAGTAAACGGTCTCGGGCGTCTGATAGTCGAATACTTGATGGCCGCGTTCCTGATTGTAAAACCTGAAATATAGGTTCAGGTTCGAGATCGCCTCGGAAACGCTCAAGTAGTCCTTCAGGTACACTTCCTCGTACTTCACGGTGCGCCATAAGCGCTCGACGAAGATGTTGTCCAGGAACCGGCCCCGGCCGTCCATGCTGATCGTGATGCCCTGGTCTTCCAGTCGGCTCGTGAAGACATCGCTGGTGAACTGAGCCCCCTGATCCGTGTTGAAAATCTCCGGTTGCGCTTGCCTCAGCGCCCAGTCCAGTGCCGACACGCAAAATCCACTGTCCATCGACGTGGACACTTCCCAAGCCAGCACGTACCGGCTGAACCAGTCCATGATCGCCACCAGATAGATGAATCCCTGCCGGAGTCGGATATACGTGATATCGGTGGCCCACACCTGATCGGGACGCACAATCTCCAGATTGCGCAACTGGTATGGGTAAATCCGGTGTCCCGGGGCTGGCATCGACAACCGCGGTTTGGGATAGATCGCTTCCAGTCCCATGAGCCGTAGCAGTCGCCGAACCCGCTTCGCATTGACCTGCCGACCTTGCGTCTCCAACCACCAGGTCATACGCCGAATCCCGTAGAACGGGGTCCGCGTATACTGCTCGTCCAACAGACGCATCAACGCGATGTTCTCGGCGCTCTCGCCCACCGGTGTGTAGTAGAGTCCGGATCGGGACACTCCGGTCAACCGACACTGCTCGACGATGCTCAACTCGTCGTGATTTGATTCGATCCATGGCCGTCGTTGCTCTAACGGGAAAGTCCCGACTTTTTTTTGAGCCACTCCACCTCGATCTGTAATTTTCCGATCTGTTGGTAAAGTTCGGCCTGTACTTGCTCATCGACTTCACTGGCCGGGGATCGACCATTGGAGAAGATCTCCGATACGCCGTCGAGCACTTGCTTTTTCCACTTCGTCACCATGTTCGGGTGAACTTCGTAGTGGGACGCGAGCTCCTGGATCGTGCGCTGTCCCTTGACCGCTTCCACGGCGATCTTTGCCTTCAATGCCGCGCTGTACTGCTTCCGTCCTCGCTTCTTCATCTGCCTCTCCTGAGGCAGCGATCTTACACCTTAGCAACCTGTCCGAATTTTGGGGAGCACCTCAACTGTAAGGAATCCCGACGATTTACGGGTGATTGGACAGTGTTCATTGAGCTTTGTGGACGGACCGAACACCGTCACACTCACACAATACTCCTGGTCACTAGTGTCCGGAACACGGTGCGACAGCCGCCGGCAACTTATAGATGGACAGTGAGTTGAAGGGCATTCTGCGATTTTTCGATTTGAACCTGCCGATCACACTTTTAGCAATATTACGGTGAGAGGGGTGATACCAATGGCGCATGAACTCAGGCCAAACCGTCTTCTCACAAGTCATGGATTACGCGCCCCGATACGAGTTTCAGAAGTGTGTCGTCCGCTATCGGGGCGATTACCAGCAGAAAGGGTTTTCCTGCTGGGATCAGTTCCTGGCGATGGCATTCGCCCAATTGACCTATCGTGAAAGCCTCCGCGACATCGAAGCCTGCTTACGCGCCCTCGGCAGAAAGCGTTACCACATGGGATTCCGAAGCAAGGTGGCGCGGACGACACTGGCCGACGCCAACGAGCGGCGCGACTGGCGGATCTATGCGGATTTCGCACAGGTCCTGATCGGCATGGCGCGGCCGTTATATGCCGAAGACCCCATCGGCGTCGAGTTGGATCAAGGTCTGTATGCCCTGGACTCGACCACCATTGACCTGTGTCTTTCACTATTCCCATGGGCCCGGTTTCGCCGGCACAAAGCCGCGGTCAAGATGCATACACTGCTGGATCTTCACGGCAACATTCCCGCGTTTATCCACGTCACAGACGGGAAAGTCCATGACGTCAACGTTCTCGATGAGATCGCACCCGAAGCGGGTGCCTTCTACGTCATGGACCGCGCCTATATCGATTTTGAACGGCTCTTTCTCTTCTCCCTCTGTTCCGCTTTCTTTGTGGTGCGTGCTAAGAAGAACGTCGTCCTGCGGCGGCGGTACTCCCGTCGGGTGGACACGACCACGGGATTGCGATCCGACCAGACGGTCATCCTCACAACGAACAAATCCGCCAAAACCTATCCCGATCCGTTGCGGCGTATCAGCTACTTCGATGCCGGGACGAACAAGCGGTTGAAGTTCCTGACCAACAACTTCGCGTTGCCTGCACTCACCATCACTCAGATCTACAAGTCGCGATGGCAGGTGGAACTTTTCTTTAAATGGATCAAACAACACCTTCGAATCAAGTCCTTCTACGGCACCAGCGAGAATGCGGTGAAGACCCAGATCTGGATCGCCATTTCGGTTTATGTTCTCGTCGCCATCATCCGGAAGCGCCTCGGCATCGATAGGAGTCTTTACCAAATCCTACAGATTCTCAGCATTGCGATTCTTGAGAAACAGCCCATTTTGCAGGCCTTTCACGCGCCTGATTCCCAATTCAATGAACTCCAAGATCCTAACCAGCTGGTTCTATTCGACTTCTAACCGGACACTAGTGACTCCTGGTCTTTTCCTAGCGTCTTCTTCCAGGATCGAGTCACGCCTTTCGCGACCGGCTCCGACCTCACTATCGACTGGGTCGGCCGCCTGGCGCTTCAAGTCGCTGTCGTCCCAGAACCCGCGACCCTGCTGCTCCTCGGCACTGGTTTGCTCGGCCTGCTCGGCTACGGCTGGCGCCGCAGCAAGCAGGCGGCATAAGCCTGAGCCCAGGCGGACACTGTCAGAGAAATTTACATTTACGGTTTACACGGCATTAGAGCGCGCATCCCTTTGAAAGCGAAAGGAGTCAAGATCATCTGAACTAGTCCAGACTCCGCCGGCTGTAAAGAAAGTTTACGATTCAGTTTCCGAAGAAGTCCGAATCGAGCGCCTAAAGAAGAACCATCAGTTCACAACGATCAGATACAGCGCTACTTAGCGATTTGAATCGAGGACTTCGCAGAACGGCAACCAACGTGCCAGCACCAGGCTATGAGCCGAACGGGTGGGGTGTATCTTTTTGTTTTAATCGCTTGCTTGATCGCGGCGCCATCAGCATTCGCCGATTCCACCCCAGTTTACTTCTTCACTTTTGCAGACGCTGTTACGGGCCCCAATGCCTTTGCCGCCAACGATGGAAAGCGGTATTGGAGAATTTCGCCGGGGGCTGACAGCTACCAGAATGAGTTTTACGAGCGGCCGACCGCTCAGAACTACCAAGTTCGAACGCTTCCAAGCGGCGAAGAGCGTTTCGCCTCGCAGGAGTACTTCGGAACCCTGGATATCGTTCGCGGCAAGTTCGGTTTCGACGCTGATTTCCTTTACTTTGCTACTGAGATCTATAGTCGCGACAGGCGGACTTCGGATTTCGTCGACATTCCGGAAATGCTGGACTATGAATATGGTATTCGCCTGAGTACAGATCCCGATGGCCGGAATGGCCTGCTTTTGCGGGCCGAGCAACCGGAATCAAAGCACGGAACGACATTTGGACTGCAAAGCAACGAGATCTCGCAGGACACCAATAGTGATGTGGGTGGGCGAGCGATTAACGGCTGCGGACCCACAGGTATAAATGTGACGAAGTCAGACAATCCCGGAGAGCAAGACTGCCTGGACAACCTTGACGGCTTCGATGCCGACGTTGTGGACGACGGCATAATCGATGATGGTCCACGAGAGGACACGCCCGTTCTCTACAGCCGAATCGACCCGCTCAATAATCACATTGTAGAGTTTGCTTTTGCGTACAGGGACTTCGGACTCAACGACGATTTTCCTCAGCTGATCCAGTATCTCGATTTTCAAGCGATCAAAGGCGGCGGTCCGCAAGATCCGGAAAACTATTTCTGGAATGACAAGTACACCAAGAGTGGGGCAGGCTCCCCTTACCGGGCGACGAGCGGCGACCTGAGCAAGTCGGAATTTGGCACTCAAGGGCTACAAAATCTTTATGAGCTGGATACACTGCGCGGGACGCTGTCCCAATCGAGCAAAGGATCGACATCTATCCCGGAGCCGAATACTCTCCTACTTCTCGGAATCGGACTGGCGGCCGTCGCCGCGCGAAAACTTCGAAAAGAAGAGCACAAAACCCCTAGCTGGAAGCGCTAACCATCCGCCCTCAGCGCCTGGGTCGGTTCGACCCGGAGGGCACGCCGGGTGGGCACGATGCAGGCGATCATGCACACCCCCATCATTAGCGCCGCGTACGCCGCGATCAGCCCCACTTCCCGCGCCGAAAGGGCTCCAATGATCGCGCGCACCAGGGCGCCCACCAGGCCGCCTCCGGCGGCAATGCCGAGTCCGACTTGTGCGAGCGGGCGCGGGAAGGTCGCTGAGACGATGCGTCGCGGGTCGGCTCCCAGCGCGACTCGAATCCCGATTTCGCGCGTCCGCCGCGAGACGGTGAACGACATGACCGAGTAGATCCCCGCGGTCGACAGGAGCAGGGCGATCGCGCTCACCAGGACGAGGAGCAGAAACAAGAAGTCCATCTCCAGCCACAACGTCGCTCCGACGTTGTCCAGAGGTAGGAGCTCGTGGAGCCGCAGGGTCGGGTCGACCGCGGCCGCGTTTGACGGAGACCGAATTCACAAAACCGCGGAGATCGGCGCGGAGATCGGGGACGGAGACCGTATTATCCGGACTATCAAACCGTCGGTTTCGGTTCCCAAGAATTCGGTCTCCGTCCCCGCATTCCCCCCCGCCCCCGAATTCCTGCCAAACAACGAGGCTTGGCGTCGTGAAAAATGAGGTGCCCCGAACAGTCGTGAGGATTTCGGTCTAGAAGCTCAATAGATGAGTGAGCTTGATGGCAAGCGCGCGATCCAGTATGCCGCTTCCGCCGACACCTCGGGTTTCAGTGTAGACGACGAAGAAATCGCTCAGGGGGTGGTGGATGAAACGGAAACGAAAGTTGGACGTGACGGTTCGCGCCTCGCTGTTGTATTGGATGAGGTTCTCCAGGAACATGCGCGGCGAGAACGCGATGTTTGCCCGCAGCGCCACCAGATCGGTCTCGAACAGTCCTTCGGCGAGATCGACGTTGTTTCGCGACCACGTCAACTGGGTCAGAAAATGGATGCTGTGCCGATAGTTGAAGCCGACCCGATTCTGGCGCAGCGTGCCGGTCCAGAAATCTCCACGCTTGACGCTGGCGTTGAAGGCCACACGCCGCCCCCTTGAAGTCTGGAACTCCGCCTCCCAATCGTTGAACGCGTGATCTCCCGCGGGAACGTTGATACCGCCCCGGATTCGAAACGGCTCCCTCAGACGTTCAAACCGCATGTTGCGGTTGAGGTCGATCCTATCGCCGGCATGAAACTCGATGTTGGCGCCGATGCGATGCTCGCGCGTGAGCAACTCGTTGGACTGATCGGTGACGTAGCTGGACTCGAACAGCGGAAAGATCTGTCGCACCGGTCCCCGTCCCGGTCGCGGGCGAACGCCGGCAAGAAAATGCCTCTTTCGGATCGATTCGCGTGGCACGAAACCGAAGTCGTTGTGGAAGCCTTCCTCGATAGTCAGGTACGAGGTCCGCGCCGTAAAGAAGTTGTCCTGGTATGAGGTTTGGAACTGGCCGGCCAGGTTGTCCACGTCCTCGCCGTTCGTGTACGTCTTCATTGCAAACCCGGAAAAAGTGAGGCGCTGACCGAGGAATCGAAAATTGGCATCCGCGCCACTCGCTCGATTCCAGTAACCCGTGTCGGCCGTCCTCCGGTTGAAGAAAAACGTGCCGACGTCGGAGTTTGCCAGCATCTCCCGCCTGAGACGAAGGACGCTCCAGTTGTCCGCGGGGGTTTCTCCGTTCCGTCCTACCTGGATGTTCATGGCGCCGACGTCGAAGCCGCCGAGCTTTCCGGTCAGGCGGGCGCCGCCCCGGATCGGTAGCGGCTGACCGCTCTCGGACAGCCCGATGCGCCGGCTGAAGAACGGAATCAGATCCCGGGTCCGAGCGCCACCACGTGCGCCGAGAAATGTGCCCGCAGTCCTCCCCCCGACATCGAAGAGGCCGGCGTTTTCCAGAAAGAACTCCCGCTTCTCGGGGAAGAACAGGTTGAACCGTGTCAGGTTCACCTGCTGCTCGTCAACTTCCACCTGGGAAAAGTCGGTGTTCACTGTCAGATCGAGGGTCAGGTCGGCATTGAGACCGTACTTCACGTCCAGCCCGGCATCCGAATCAGTGCGATCGTCGGGACGGTCGGGGAGGTAGTTCGACACCGCGAAGGGCTTCACGTACAGGTTCGTTCCTTGCTTGACCCCTTCGATACCTTCGATCGTGCCGCCGAGAAAAACGTCCCAGAAACCGAATGGGCGCGGGCCAGGCACCCACAGGTGGCGTTCGTTTGAATAGCGGATGACACGCAACATATTAAAGCCCCATCGCTGGATGGGCCTCGTGTCGTCAAACCGCAAAGTCCTGAACGGAATCGCGAACTCCGCAACCCAGCCGGACTCCCCGACGCTGGTAGCCACATCGTAAACGCCATTCCAATCCGTGTTCTTGATCCCGGCCGCGATCTGATGATCCCGCTTGGCGCTGCCGGGGTTCGTCTGAAAGACGAAGCCATCGCGATCGTTGTTGAAGGTATCGAACAACAGGCCAATGCCGTCTCCATCCCGCCAGGAGAAATCACGCTTCATCTCGCTCACGATCGTGGGACCGTCCTGGTACAGGACGACGGCGACGTAGACGTTATCGTCATCGTAGAGGATCCGAAACTCGGTCTCTTCCTTTACGGGACCACCGCGATTGGGCTCGTCCTGGTACAAATCCCCGCCGACCTCAGCTTCCTCCCAGGCCGCCTCGTCGATGACACCGTCGATTCTGATGACGCCACTCGTTCGGGTCGCCCGGTAGACCTTCTCAGCACGGACGGCTTCATAGTTCGCGACCGATTCCGCGGAGGTGTCATCCAAAGCCTGCTGCGCGGCGAGGCTCACCGGGCAGAACACGAGCAGGACAGACGCCACCACCAATCTATTCATCGCTCTCCCGACCTGACGGAACAAGGCGTAAAATTAGATGAATAGTATCACGGGGATACAGCCCAACAGGCACTTGCGCTGCATTCAGCTGAGAAGCGGAATTTTAAGGGTCGAAAAATAGGGACAGAGATGCCCGTCCCTGCTAAAATCAGGCAACGACTCGGCATAGTACGAGAGAGGGATGAGTACGTCCTGTCGATATGGATGTTGGTCGAGCCGTTTTTGGTCTTTCAACGGAGGCTGGTTTTGGCGAGACGATTCTTTGTGACCTTGGCCGTAATTGTTGTGTGCCTTGCCGCGGTTGCGGACATGAAACTGGCGCGAGAGCAGCCAACCCAGGCGGCTTCCGCCGGTGAGCAAACCGCCACTCTGTCGCTCGAGGCGCAACAGGCGGTGATCGACCAGTACTGTGTGTTCTGCCACGACGATGTAGAGATGTCGGGCAACATGACGTTGTCGGCGCTGGACCTGGCTCACGTGGAGGAGAACCCGGAGCTCGCCGAGAAGGTGATACGCAAGCTGCGAGCGGGCATGATGCCTCCCCCGGGACAGGCGCGGCCGGATGCGGATACGCGCAGGGCTCTTGCAGCCTCGCTGGAATCGGCGATCGACGGGGCGGCTGCCGGCCAGCCGAATCCCGGAACGCGGAGCTTTCAACGGCTCACTCGCACCGAGTATGTTCGCTCGATCCGCGACCTGCTTGGGGTCGAAGTCGATGTCGCTCCGTTTCTGCCGCCTGACACGGTGAGTGACGGATTTGACAACATCGCCGACAACCAGTCTTCCTCGCCGACGTTGATGGAGGGATACATACGCGCCGCGCATCGGATCAGCCGCGAAGCCCTGGGCGACCCGACCGGAGGCGCCACGGCGACCACTTACAGGCCACCGCGAACGGGATCGCAGATGCGTCACGTCCAGGGTGCGCCGTACGGAACGCGCGGCGGGATGGCCGTCGAGCACAACTTCCCGGCCGACGGCGAGTACGTCTTCAGGTTGTTGCTCTACGGTGCGCGTACCGGTGCTCTGTTTGGCAACGTCATCCGTGGTGAGCAGATCGAGGTTGCGATCAACGGCGAGCGGGTGGCGCTGTTGGACATCGACCACACGCTGAGCCAATCGTCGCCCGACGGCTTGAACCTTCGGACAGGATCGATCGCGGTAGCGGCCGGCCCGCAGAAAGTGTCGGCCGCTTTCATCGAGGGATATTCGGGTCTCGTCGACGACCTGGTGGCCCCGATCGAGCACACCCTGGCGGATCGCACGACAGGCACGCAGGTACAGATGACCCATCGGCCCCACCTCCGGGAGCTCGAGGTCAAGGGCCCGTATACCGTGACCGGTATGTCGGAAACGCCCAGCCGGGCCAAGGTGTTCACGTGTCGTCCTGCGGCCCCCAGCGAGGAAGCTGCTTGTGCCGAGGAGATCATCACCCGGCTGGCACGTCAGGCTTTTCGGAGGCCTCCGACCCCTGAAGACCTCGAAGGGCTGATGACGCTGTATGAAAGCGGACTGGGTGACGGAGGTTTCGAGTCGGGAATTCGCACAGCTCTGCAAGCCATCCTGGCGAGCCCCCGCTTTCTGTTCCGGCTGGAAAACGTGCCGCCCGACACGCGACCGGGGGCCAGTTATCGGCTCGGTGACTTCGAGCTGGCGTCCCGCCTGTCATATTTCCTGTGGGCCACCGCCCCGGATGATGAACTGATCAGCGTGGCAAGCCAGGGTCAGCTCCAGGATCCGGAGGTTCTCGAACGGCAGGTGCGCCGCATGCTGGCCGATCCCCGCGCCGAGTCGCTGTCGACGAAGTTCGGTGCGCAGTGGCTGCGGTTGTCGGACCTGGAGAAGCTCGACCCGGATTTCCTGATCTATCCCCAGTACGACGCCCTGTTGGCTCAGGCGATGAAGCGCGAGACCGAGTTGTTCTTCGACAGCATCGTGCGCGAGGACCGCAGCGTCTTCGATCTCCTGACCGCGGACTACACGTTCGTCAATGAGCGCCTGGCCAGCCACTATGGCTTTCCCGACGTTCTGGGCCACGAGTTTCGTCGGGTCGTGTGGGATGACGAGAATCGGAGAGGTGTGCTCGGGCACGGCAGCATTCTGACATTGACTTCGATCGCCGATCGAACCTCGGCGGTGACGCGCGGGAAATGGGTCATGGAAGTCCTCTTCGGGACGCCGCCCCCTCCTCCTCCTCCGAATGTGCCGGAGTTGGAGCAGACCGCAGGCGTCGTGGACGGCAAGGTACTGACGCTGTCCGAGCGTATGGAAATGCACCGCGCGAACCCCGCCTGCAACTCCTGTCACCGATTGATCGATCCGATCGGGCTGGCGCTGGAGAATTTCGACGTGACTGGAGCGTCGCGGATCAAAGACGGGACCCAAATGGTCGACACAAGGACGGAGTTGTTCGACGGGACCAAGGTGGATGGTCCGGCCGGCCTTCGTCAGGCGATCCTGAACTATTCCGATGCGTTCGTCCTGACGTTGACGGAAAACCTTATGACCTACGGCCTGGGTCGGAGGGTCGAATACCCGGACATGCCGATGGTCCGCACGATCATTCGAGAGGCGGCCGAGAACGATTACCGGTTCTCTTCACTGATCATGGGAATCGTCAAGAGTCCGGCGTTCCAGATGAATACGTTCGCAGAATCCGTAGAGAACTGAAGTGCTAGACGGCTTTTAAATTATCGAGATGAGTTGAAATAGGTTTCAGGGAGGCAACAGGATGTTCATCACGAAAAAACACATTTCGCGCCGAACAATGCTTCGTGGGATGGGGGCTGCGGTAGCGCTCCCGTTCATGGAGTCGATGGTACCCGCTCAAACGCCGGTGCGAAAGACGGCGGCGGCATCTCCTGCGCGCCTGACTTGCATCGAAATGGTGCACGGCTGTGCCGGCAGCAACACGTACGGGATCAAGAAGAACATGTGGGCGCCAGCCGCCGTGGGTCGAGATTTTGATCTGACTCCCAGTGCCCTGTTGCCGCTGGAACCGTTCAGGGATTACCTGACGATCATCAGCAACATCAATGTTCCTGCGGCAGAGGCCCACTTCCCCGAAGAAGTGGGTGGCGACCACTATCGGACGGCCTGCACGATGTACACACAGGCCCATCCCAAGCTGACGGTGGCTTCCGACATCTATTGCGGGATATCGCTGGATCAAGTCTACGCGCAGCGGTTTGGCCAGGACACGCCAATCGGGTCGATCCAACTCAGCATCGAGAGCGTGGACCAGCAGGGTGGATGCGGCTACGGGTATTCCTGTGTCTACACCGACTCGATCGCCTGGGCGTCGCCCACCGATCCGCTTCCCATGGTGAGAGATCCGCGCGCGGTGTTCGAGCAGTTGTTCGGCGGGGGCAGCACGCCGGAACAACGTGCTGCCCGCCTGCAGACGGATCGAAGTATTCTCGATTGGATTGCCCGCGATTTTGCCCGACTGAAGCAGGATCTGAGCCCGGTCGATCGCAGCAGGCTCAACGAGTATCTGGATGACATTCGCGATGTGGAGCAACGGATCCAGAGGATCGAGGCACACAACTCTTCCGGTGGGGTCAGAGAGTTGCCCGATGCTCCGGTTGGGGTTCCGGATTCCTACGACGAGCACGTGAAGCTGATGTTCGACCTGCAGGCGTTGGCATTCACCGCGGGCATCACGCGCGTTTCGTCGTTCAAAATGAGTCGCGACAGCTCGGGCCGCGTCTGGCCGGAAACGGGTGTTCGGACCGGGTTCCATTCGGCGTCCCATCACGGAGCCAGGCCCGCCAGGCTCGAGGACCTCAAGAAGATCAACACCTATCACGTCAGTCTGATCCCGTACTTCCTCGAGAAGTTGAAGAACACACCCGACGGCGACGGCAGCCTGTTGGACCATACGCTGCTCATCTACGGTTCCGCCATGGGCGATTCGAACCTCCACAATCACGTGCGGACCCCCCTGTTCATGGCAGGCGGTGGCAATGGTCAGTTCAAAGGAGAGATGCACGTCAGAGCGGAAGACGGAACGAGCGTCGCCAATTCTTTCCTGACCGTGCTGCACAGGCTTGGTCTTGACGACGTGGACAGCTTCGGCGACAGCACCGGAGAACTTACGACAATCTGAAGGTGAGACGCGTAGCGCGGAGGAACAAAAGATGTTGCGTAAGAGTGTAATCGGTAGCCTGTCGGTGGGCGTCGTCGGCGTCCTCTGTGTGAGCGCGGTCCTTCTGGCGAGCCCTTCCAATGCGCCGGTCGCCGATGCGGCCATGAAGGGCGACACCGACGCCGTGCGTTCCCTGCTCGGCGCGGGGGCGGATGTCAATGCAACCCAGGGGGATGGCATGACGGCGTTGCACTGGGCAGCAGTCCGTAGTGACGTCGAGTTGGCCGAGGTATTGATTTCCGCCGGGGCGGACGTTGCTGCCACGAACCGGTTGGGCGCCTATACTCCTCTGTTGCTGGCGAGCAAGAGCGGGAGCGCCCCGATGATCAACACTCTGTTGGTGGCCGGGGCAGAAGCGAATCCGGCAACGACGACCACCGAGATGACTCCTCTCATGCTGGCTGCCACGGCGGGCAATGCCGACGCAGTGACACTTCTGCTCGAGCACGGCGCCGACGTGAACGCGACCGAATCCTCTCACGGACAGACGGCCTTGATGTTTGCGGCAGCCCTCAATCACGTAGACGCGGTCGAGGCGCTGATGGAGCACGATGCGGACCCCGCGATTGCGACCGACGTCCGGATGCCTCCGACTCGTCCCCGTGATAGTGGCCTCATTAATAGCAACTTTCAGCGCGAGCGGGATAGGTCCGATCCTCTCGGTGGTTTGACGGCGTTGATCTACGCGGCGCGCCAGGGCCACACCGAATCGGCCCTTGCCCTGGTCGAGGCCGGGGCGGACATCGACCAGGCGAGCCCGGCGAACCGTGTCAGCCCATTGGTGATGGCCACGATCAACGGCCGTTTCGATCTGGCGATGGCGCTGCTCGAACGCGGTGCGGACCCGAACCAGGCCAGCACATGGGGCATGACGCCCCTGTACGCCGTGATGAACGTGCAGTGGGCGCCTACCGCGTTTTATCCCACACCCAGTGCCGACCAGGAAAGGGTCACGCACATCGAGTTGGTCCGGGCGCTGCTCGATCACGGGGCCGACCCGGACGCCAGGATGACCGCCCGCAGGCTCTGGTACAACGTTTACGCCTCGGGAGGCGTCGGCAACATCAACGAGTCGGGCGCGACGGCGTTCTGGAGGGCCGCGCAATCGAGTGACGTCGAGGCGATGCGTCTTCTGATGGCGTTCGGTGCGGACCCGAACATACCGACCGCCGAGGGCACGACACCGCTGAACGTCGCCGCTGGTGCCGGCTGGCGCGGCAACTTGAATGTGAACGCGCCGGTCGGCTGGATGCCGGCCGTCCGCTACCTCGTCGAGGAGCTCGGCGCCGACGTGAGTGAGGGTAACGTCCACGGCTACACACCGCTACACGCTGCAGCGGAAAGAGGAGACAATCAAATGATCCTCTACTTCGTAGGCAAGGGAGCGGACGTGAAGGCCGTGACGACTCGGGGCGAGACCGTGACGGATATGGCGAACGGCCCGCGACAGCGAATTCGACCTTTCCGCCAGACGATTGCACTTCTGGGGGCGCTGGGCGCGCCGTTCAGTCACAAGTGCATATCCTGTTGAGAATCAGTCCCCGCAAACGGGCGGCCGGGTCAGGGGCCGCGGTCGCCCATTAATCCTCACCACAACGCCAACCGCTCGAGACATTCGGTCGGGATTCGAACCATTCAAAACAGCCTTGCGAGCGGATCTCCTGAGGAGGTGTAGGTGCGGTCTATGACCGCAACATTCTTCGGGCCGAAACGATGTGCGCTCATAGAGCGCACCTACACCTGAGCCCGTAGTTTCGCTTGTCTGCGGCACCGAGACCTCTTCGCAGAATCGGTGGGTGGCTACCAAGACAGAAAAAAGGCGAGCCAAAACGACCCGCCTTTTCCTTTCGTTCAGACTGAGAGGGCGGCGCTCGCGAAGGTCGGCGCCGCCCACCTGTTTTTAACGCTGTTCCATGCTCCTTGCCGTGATCCTTTCACGGATCACCTCCGCCGTGCGTTTTGCACGGGCTTCGGAGATGGCCTTCGCGAGTTCGAGCGACCGAGCGAGGTCGGCGATCGAGACACCGTTGATGACGGCCTGCCCGGTCTTCACCCGCTGCGCCCAACGGACGGAGTTGGGATCGTCGAGCATCATGTTGAGCGTGATGCCCGGGCTGTCGTGCAAACCGTCCCTGGGCATGTCATCGGTCGTGACCCCCAGATCGCGCAGGACGTTCGGAGTGCCCGGAGGGGCCCTGTAGTACTCCCCGATGTGGAAGACGGACGCCTCACCGCCCCAGTTGGCGGTGAGTTTCTCGGCAACGCTTCCCTGGCCGTTCTGATTGCCGCCACTGTCGCCGATGAAGATGATGTTCTTGAAGCCGTGCGCCTTCAGGCTCTCCGCCGTGTCGGTCAGCACCGCCTCAAAAGTTTCCTGGCGGAGACTCAAGGTGCCGGGGCTACGCATGTGGCCGCTCTGCGGATCGATATTCCCTTCGGGAACCAGCTCCATCACAGGTGCGCAGAGCGCGTTGCCCAGTTCGCGCGCGATGGCGGGGCAGTTGGCGCGCAGCACGTAGTTGTGCTTGCCCGTCACCAGCCACGGGCCATTCGGCTCGATACCGCCGGTCGAGATAATGGCCGTCGTCTTGCCATCGGCCAGGGCATCACGAACATCCATCCAAGTCATCTCTTCGATCCACACCGTGTCTGCCTTGGGCAGTGGATTCGGCGTGTCCGAGCAGTTGTACTCGTTCGCGTCGCAGCTGCCACCGCCCATCGTCCGGGGGTTGGGAGCGGGCCGCTGCGCCTGCTGGCCGCCGCGACCACCACGGCCTCCTCTCGCCTGTCGCTGGGGAGCCGGGAGGGTGCCCCGGTTCGCGATCGCCCTCTTGATGGCGGTCACGGTCTGGTTCGCACGGAAGTCTACGATCTCCCTCGCGAGCTCGAGCGATTTCACCCGGTCGGCGATCGACACGCCGTTGATGGTCGCCTTACCGGCAGCCACTCGCTTGGCGTATCGGACCGAGCTGGGGTCGGTGTAGAACATGTTCAGCGTGATGATGGGGTCGTCGTGGAGGCCGTCGCGTTCAGTGGCCTCCAGACCCCGGTACGCCATGTACCGGCTCACGCTCGCGTAGTCGTAGTACTCCTGGACGTGCGCCACGACGGCTGCGCCTCCGAACTCAGCGTTAAGCTTTTCCGCCACAGTGCGCTGGCCACCCTGGTTTCCACCGCTGTCGCCGATGAAGATGATGTTCCGGAAGCCGTGCATCTTCAGGCTGTGCGCGACGTCGGTCAGCACCGCCTCGAAGGTTTCCCCGCGGAGACTCAAGGTGCCCGGGCTGGTCATGTGGCCGCTGGGCGGGTCGATCGAGCCTTCGGGAACGAACTTGATGATGGGGGTGCAGATCGCGTCCCCGAGCTTGCGTGCGATCGCGTCACAGTTGGCGCGCAGGACGTAGTTGTGCTTGCCCGTCACGAGCCACGGGCCGTTCGGCTCCATGCCACCGGTCGGGATGATGGCCGTCGTCTTGCCGACAGCCAACGCATCACGGACATCCGTCCACGTCATCTCTTCGAGCCAGACCGTGTCGGGTGCGGGTAGCGGATTCGGCGTGTCCACGCAGTTGTACACGTTCGCGTCGCAGTCGCCGCCGCCTATCGAGCGCGGGTCGGGCGCAGGTCGCTCCTGCGCCTGCAGCGGCACGGCGACAAAAAGCACCACAACGAGGGCCAGAATTGTCTTCTTCATGTTCCTCTCCGATTGGGCGAGCGTCTCACCGAGGCTTCGACTGAGCCCCTCGGTGCGCTCGGGGGTTGATCCCGATTTGATCTAGTGGCCTGTAACAGTGCTATCGGTACCATCGCCTGCAACCCCCATCGGCCCGAAGGGTTCGGCGGAACGGCGCCGTCTTCGGTGTCGTAACGCCCTCGCAATGAAACAGCATTGGCTCGGGCGTCACTCCTAGAATCCGACGCCGTTCCGCCGAACGCTGGTACCGATAGCACTGTTACAGGTCACTAGAACCTCCCGCACTCGACGGTTCGTGCGAGGAGCGGGAGCTCTCACACAGCGGACAAGCGCGGCCAGGCTGTGTTGTCGATATCTTCCAGGTTCCGGCCGCACCGTACTTTGGGTGGGGATTGTACCAATCCTCAGTAGCGAAGAGGAGAAATAAGAGGTCACCTCGTCACGGCATAAACCGTCTGGTGCAGCCCCGTGTTATGCGGTATTGAGGAGTCCTTAGAAGACCTTCAGAACCACGGCTTTCGGCCCACAACATATGTCTGCTCGAACTCATCATCTGATTTCGTAAGGTAGAGAATGCCTTCGATCAGCGCAATGATCGCAAGGGCAATGTTTGGGAGTCCCAGTAGGAAAATAGTTACGACCCACCCAACCGTGTTGGTCAGAAGATAGATGAGACCCGGACCTGTGTAGCCCAGATAGAATTTGTGAACTCCAAGGCCGCCAAGAAAAATCGCAAACAAGCCTGCTGCTACTTTGCTCTTGGAACCCGGTGTGGCAGTACCGGTACCGCCCAGCGCCCTGTAGACCGCAACAGCATTGGCTTCTTGGACATCAAAGTCGACTGACATCCCGCGGCTTGGTGGCGTATCTCCCCTCCATTCCGAACCGATGAACGTGTCGCTGCCTTCTGTTTCGGTATTGGTTACCGAGCACGCGGCAGCCGTCGCTGCAATGCCAAGAATTCCTACGACCTTGCCGATCCCTCTGATCATGTCATCTGCTCCTCGTCTTGGTTATACATCTCAGACTCTCCTCCTGACGTCGAACGGCTTGTTAGGGCTCGTCTTTGGCGAAACCAATTCGCTTCGCAATTTGCGGCCTGCTTTGTGGCCCATCGCGGTAGAACGGCCAGTTTCCCAAACCGCCCCCGCACAGATCCCGGCGTGCCGTTTTCCAGCACCGGGCTCCTCAGAAGTACTCGCCTCCGCGTCGGGCCTCAGGAGAATGAAACCGCCGGTCGGTCCTGGACTCGGAGCCGCACGCGAATTCGTGGCTCGGGCACCTTGAAGTGGTCGAGCAAATCCTTGAAGCCCTGCCGGGTAAAGCTGCGGCGTTGACTTCGCCGATTTAACCACTTCCAGAGAATCGCCGTCGCCTCATGGTAGAACTCCTGCAATCCCGCGCTGTTGCCGCACACCCCGTAGTATTGGTAATACCCGCGGAGTTTCGGGTTCAGCGCTGGAAACAGCTTGCGGAGGGGCGTGGACCGGTTCTCCTTGCACCACTGGGTGAAGTTGGCCAGCGAATTCCGGAGCTTCTTCCGAGAGGTCCGGCGCTTCAGGTGGGGCTTGCCGCTGCGATCTTTCCCCCAGTAAAACTCAAATCCCAGAAAGTCGAACCGGGTTGCACCTGGTTCGCCGTTCCGGCTGAAGGGGATCACCCGGCTCTTTGCCTTCGCTAGCCGCAGTCCGAACTGTTCCAGTCGATGCTCCAGCACCCCGAAGAAGTGTTGCGCTTCGTCCTGATTCTCAAACGCGCACACAAAATCGTCCGCGTATCGAATCAGGCTCGCCTCCCCCTTCGAGTGCCACCTCACCTGTTCATGAAACCACACGTCCAGGGCGTAGTGCAGGTACACGTTCGCCAGAATCGGTGAAACAATGCCGCCTTGAGGAGTTCCCGTCAGCGGATGAATCACCTTGCCGTCGGTATCCAGCACTCCGGCCTTGAGCCATTTCCGAATCAGCCTCAACAGTTGCCGGTCTCCGATCCTCCGGCTCAACATCTCGATCAGGTCTTCGTGCACGAGATTGTCGAAAAACCCTTGGATGTCGGCTTCAACGACGAAGTTATACCGCCCGAACTGAAGCTTGACCGTCAGCTTATCGACTGCGTCCAATGCTCCCTTCTTCGGCCGGTATCCATAGCTACAGCGCAGAAAGTCCTGCTCGTAGATGGCCTCCAGTATCCGCGTGACCGCCAACTGCAGCAGCTTGTCTTCCACCACCGGAATCCCTAGCGGACGCTTCTTTCCGTCTGCCTTCGGAATCCAGTGCCGTCGAACCAGCCGCGCCCGGTAGTTCTTCCGCTTCAGTCGCTCCACGAGGTTCCTGATGTTGTCGATCAGGTTCTCCTCATACTGCCGTGCGCTGATTCCGTCCACCCCATAGGCGGCGTTCTTACGAATCTTGCGCCAGCAGTCCAGTAGGAAATCCTCGTCGATTAACCGGTAGAGGTTGAAGAACCGGGTGTGTTTCTTCTCCTGTGCCTTCTTTGCTATTGCCAGCAGTGAGGTTGGCATTGTGTGTTCCGGCCCTTCATCGCCGGACAATGTTTCCTGTACCGACTACGTACTTCTGTCCGCCCCTTCCCCCTGTGATCGGCGCGACCGTCTCCGAGTACTATGGGCGGATCTGACTCCCTGCGAATCCTCAGCGGCTCTTCTTTCGGTTGAACTCGCCTACCCGTGGCGGTCGTCGGTCCGGCGTCGGGTGCGTTTAGGCTCCGGCCTACCTGGGTCCGGGTTTCCCCCTGTGTGGGCTCAATAGCCGTATGCCCTGCACACCGTCGTTTCGGATCGCGTCTCCGCTCGGGAACCCGCAGGGTCTCCCAAGTTCCTGACGCTTCTTTGCATGCATGCCACGCTCTAAAGTGGACCCCGGCAGACCCTCGCGGACCTCACCAAAATCGGACCGTCTGTGTTGGCTTCCGGTACCGTTAACACCGTCGCCGTCTGCTCTAAGCCACATGACGGGGCTGTATCAAGCTTTGGAGTTCGCGGTCTCTCCTGCGGCCTGCATGCTTCCCTGTGTACGCTTCAACTGACTTGTTCGGCTTCCTACCTCCTGAGTCGCAGCTGCAACACTCGGTAGGAGTGGGTGGTTAACCCTTACTCCGCAGGGACTCTCACCCTGCAAGAAGCGCCAAGCTTCGCTTGGCGCACTAACGGATTGTGGCTCACCTGCGGCGGCCACTCCTTTTCAATTCAAGAAAATACCGTGGCCGCCGTCTGGTGCAGCCACGTGTTAGGCCGCCACTTCGTCTACGGCTTTCGCTTTCGATAGCGAACGCCTTCGATCCCTTTGAAGTCGGCATCTTGCGTCCATAGCTGGGCGCTGCAATGCCGGGCCGTGGCGAGGATAACACTATCGGCCATGGGTAACTTGGTTTCGACACTGAGTCGAGCCGCGTTCAAGGCAATCGAAGCCCCAAGGTCAACCACCGCGCCTTGCTGCATGATCGCGACGGCCTGGAGGGCGGCGTTCTCGTCGCGCTGCTGGAGCACACGCTTGAATACTTCAAAGAGACTCAGTGATGGCACCACAAGTTCATCGGCTTGCTCGATGGGTGCCGCGAAGAAGGAAGCGTTAGGTCCGTTCGCGAAGTACTCCAGCCAGCCACTTGAATCGACGACATTCATTCTCGGTCCGGCTCACGTTCGATGCGCGTATCGATCCCTTTCAGAAATCCTCGCATTTGCTTGGCCGGCCTCACCGGAATGAGTTCAATCCTGTCACGGTACGCAATTGCTTGAACCTTCTGACCTGGCAAGAGGCCAAGTCGGTCACGAATCTCCTTTGGAATTACGACCTGAAATTTCGGCGAAATGGTAACTGTCCCCATGATTTCTCCATCGATATGAATATCGGAATACGACTATTGTATCGATAGGCGTGTAGTATGTCACGATTCGAGTTTCGCCGATTCGGTTTCAGTAGCGGCCGGCCTGCGGCCAGTCGGGCTAACGGACTGGCGATAAGCTGCAGGCCGTGCGATGGGCGCTGCGAACAGGCAGCGTGAAGAGAAACTCGCAGCGCCCATCGCGTTCACGTTCCGTCAGCTCTAACGCTTTGTTAGGGCTCATCTTTGGCGAAACCAATTCGTCGTTTCTTCGGCATGATTTCTGGGCTGGCCAGTTGTCTGATCGCCCTGACTAACGCAACGATCTGACCGTCATGATCGGTCAGTCGTCGCTCCAGTTGATTCAATCGCTACTGCGGATCGCTGGTTTGGCTGGATCCATCCTGCCTTAAGTCTAAAGACATTTCTGGACGAAACTGGTCGCAATTTGCGGCCTGCTTTCCTGCTATTTTCGACGATTCGGTTGCTCGAAGGAGTCTCTGCGTCGAACCATGGTAGTCCTCGTTTCCGAATCGAAGGGTGATCGTGGCGGCGATTCGTGGTTGACGGGAATGCGCCTTGGTCGAGTTAGACGAAGAGGAGAGATAGGCCTGCAGCTTTGTCTTCAATCCAACCAGAGAACCGCCTTCCGTAATCGAGACCGCGGTGGTCGGGCCACGTAATGTGTTAAAAGGACTTTCATGATCGAGTACCGCTGGTCGCGAACCGTCGCGTTGGCCACTGTCGCATTCCTGACGCTCACCTGCAATCCGGGTCTATGGTTTGGGGAATCAGCCCATGTCTACGCCCAGGGCGGCGGGAACCCGGTCGTTCGTGTCGAGACCGCGGTGGGCAATCTTTCTATCGAGCTGTTCGAACAGACCACGCCGGTCACGGTGGCGAATTTTCTCAACTACGTGAGGGATGGGGACTATACAGGAACGTTCTTCCATCGGGTCGTCCCCAATTTTGTCGTGCAGGGAGGCGGTTTTCGACTGGATTCCAATGGCACAGCGGTCGAGATTCCTGAAGACCCACCGATTGTAAATGAGTTCAACATCTCCAACACGCGCGGCACCGTGGCGATGGCTAAACTGGGAGGCGATCCCAACAGTGCGACCAACCAGTGGTTCGTCAACCTGGCCGATAACTCCGCGAATCTCGATTCTCAGAATGGCGGGTTTACGGTGTTCGGGCGGGTGATCGACGACGGTATGGACGTGGTCGATGCGATCGCGGCATTGCCACTGTTCAATTTCGGCGGCGCGTTTACTGCGACCCCAACCATCAACTTCAGCGGGGTGGGCAATCTCCAGGCCGAAAATCTGGTAATCATGAACAGCGTGACCGTGGTTGAGACGGCGCTGGCATCGACGGGGACAGTCACCCCGGAATCCGTAGCCGCCGGAGCCTCCGCGCTGTTTACGGTAATCGTCACGCCGGGTGCGAATCCAGCCAGCACGGGCATCACCGTCAGCGCGGATCTGTCTTCAATCGGTGGGTCGTCATCACAGGCTCTCGTCGACGACGGCACGAACGGTGACGCTACATCCGGCGACAACACGTTTTCGTTCGAGGCGACGGTCCCCGTGTCGACGTCGACAGGAACCAAGACGATCGCGATAACCGTCACCGACGGACAAGCCCGCACCGCAACTGCGTCGATCACGCTGACAGTCACAAGGGCAATCGGCACCCAAACGTTTTCGGTCACGGACCGTGGCGCAACCTTGAACTTCAGCCAGGGGGTGTCGGCAACCACGACGGTCGGCTATGGCCGGATACGACCGGACTCCGGAATGACGACACCTTCCGGTTTGGCGATATTCGGTTTTACCCAGAATGGCGTTCTTGTCGCCGAGGCCGGTGTTCCGGCAGCGGCACCGATCCAGCAGGGCCGGATCTTCGCGGAAGTGAGTGGTCCCGTGAACACGGGGTTGGCCATCGCCAACCCCAATGACGTCGATGCGACGATTTCCTTCTACTTCACAAACCTCGAGGGAACGAACTTTGGGGAAGGCAGCCTGACGCTTGGCGCCAACCAGCAGACAGCGAAGTTCCTGGATCAGGCTCCCTTCAACGGTGTTTCGATCCTGGGCACCTTCACCTTTACGTCGTCGGTGCCCGTGTCCGCGGTCGCCCTTCGAGGGTTCACGAACCAGCGTGCGGAGTTCTTGATCACGACGCTACCGGTTGCGCCATTGTCGTCGGCATCTTCGGACACCATCTATTTCCCTCACTTCGCGGACGGTGGCGGGTGGACGACTCAAGTCATCCTGGTGAACCCGACCGACGCCACCATCTCAGGAAACGTCGAGTTTCTAGGACAGGGGAGCGGCACGACCGCCGCAGCGCCGGTGACGCTGACCCTGGACGACGCTTCGACAGGATCCAGCTTCCCTTACGCGATCGCTCCGCGTACCTCGAAGCGTTTCACCACGTCGAACCCTGCCGGTTCGGTGTCTGTGGGGTCGGTCCGCGCGACTCCCGATAGCGGTAGCTCAACCCCGTCGGGTGTAGGCGTGTTCTCCCTGACCAGTGGAGGGTTCACGGTCTCTGAGGCGGGGGTCCCGGCTCTTCCGACAGGATCGGCGTTCCGGGTTTATGTCGAGGCGTTGGGTACCAGCGGACAGGTGGGATCCGTACGCAGTGGGCTGGCCCTCACCGACACGTCCGCGACCGACAACACCGTGACGCTGGAATTGACGAGCCTGGACGGATCGACGGTGGGTGCGGCGGCGACATTGTCACTTCCGCCCTCGGGGCAGGTGGCCCAGTTTATCGATGAGTTGTTCTCCCTACCCGCCAATTTCTCGGGAGTTCTCCGGGTGACTTCGAGTTCCGACATAGCAATGGTCGGGCTGAGAGGGCGAACGAACGAACGGTCCGACTTTCTCATTACAACGACACCGCCGTCGAACGAAGTCAGCACGCCGGGCAGCGTCGATACATACTTTCCACACATCGCGGATTCAGGGGGGTGGGCCACCCAGTTCGTCCTGTTCAGCGGTACCGCAGGCCAGACGTCCGCCGGGACTTTGAGTTTCATCGACCAGGCTGGCCAGCCACTCGACCTGTCCGTATCGTCGTCCGCCAGCACACCGGGTATCAACTGAGTTTCGCCGAACCGCATCCGTGTTCTGAGGTCTCGAGTGTAAGAGGGCGAAACTTCAGGATCGAGTGTAGGTGCGCTCTATGAGCGCACATCGTTTCGGTTCGAAGAATGTGCGGTCATAGACCGCACCTACACGTAGGCACCTTTACAAATGAAGCAGAGTGAGGCCATTCCAGAGCCGTTGACGCATCGGGCGATCCTTGCGATTGCCCTGCCCGTCATGATCTCCAACGTGTCGACTCCGCTCATCGGGGTGGTCGACACCGGCGTCGTCGGCCAGATCCCCGATCCGGTCTACATCGGGGCTGTCGCTCTCGGGTCCCTGGTGTTCACGTTTCTCTTCTGGGCTTTCGGTTTCCTGCGCATGGGGACCACAGGGCTGACCGCGCAGGCGCTCGGTGCGGGGGACACGGACGAGTTGGTGGCGGGTCTCGGTCGTGCGTTGATGATCGCGATCTCGGCCGGCGTGGGACTGGTCCTGCTGCAGTGGCCTATTGGAGAGGCCGCATTCGTTCTGCTCGACGGCAGTCCTCGAGTCGAGCAACTCGCTCGTGACTACTTCGACATCCGAATCTGGTCGGCGCCGGCGGCGTTCGCGAACTTTGCCTTGCTCGGCTGGTTCATCGGCCTCGGCCGCACCGACATCGGTCTGGTACTACAGCTCGTGTTGAACCTGACCAACATGTCGCTGGATGCGCTGTTTGTGCTCGGTTTCGGTTGGGACGTCACCGGCGTCGCTCTCGGAACGCTGCTTGCCGAAGTCGTCGCGGCGGCGATCGGGCTTGCGGTCGCTGCCCGACATCTGAGGCGTTTCGGTGGGAGCTGGCGTATGGACCGGCTGCTGGTTCCTGCACGGCTGCGGCGGACGATCGCTGTCAACGGAGACATCATGATCCGGTCGCTGGCGCTTGTCTTCGTGTTCGCCTGGTTCATGGCCGAGGGTGCGCGGCAGGGGAACGTGATCCTGGCGGCAAATGCGGTTCTCATGCACTTCATCTCGGTCGCAGCGTACTTCCTCGACGGGTTGGCGTTTGCTGCCGAAGCCCTGGTCGGACGGGCGGTCGGGGCATCGCATCGGGCGGGCCTGAGGGCCGCGGCGCGCATGACCACGCTCTGGTCGGCGGGGGTCGCCGTGGCGATCTCGCTGGTCCTGACCCTGCTCGGCACGTTGTTCATCGATACACTGACGGTTGACGCGGCGTCGCGTGCCGCGGCTCGCACGTATCTACCCTGGGCTGCGGCGGCGCCATTGCTCGGTGTCTGGGCGTTTCAGCTCGACGGCATCTTCATCGGCGCAACCCGCTCGGTCGACATGCGAAACGCGATGCTGACCTCACTCGCCATCTTTCTCGCCGCCTGGTGGCTGTTGACGCCGTATGACAATCACGGACTCTGGGCGGCGCTTTACGTCCACTACGTCGCCCGTATCGGCACCTTGTCCTACTACTACCCAAGGCTGGTCCGTTCGGTGGCGTAGGCGCGGTCTATGACCGCGCCTGCACCCGATTTCCAATCTCGAATTTCGAATGACGAAGTCTCCAATGTGGATTCTTCGATAGGGCAATTTGCGATGCACCTCAAGTACTGAGGCTTATTCGAGAAGTGATTGCAGATTGTTTAGCGGAGATTCCGCATTGGAAATTGGAGATTTGACATTCGAGATTTCGGATTGGGGAGGTTCGGACAACGTGCGTACATAGAAAAACGGCCGGGAGAAGAGGCTTCCCTCCCGGCCGTATTGATCTCGATTGAAAGCTGTTGCTTCGGTCTACCGATTCGGACCCCCGGGCCCTTCGTCCTCGGTGGTCTTCATCGCCTCTCGTTTGGCGACCTCCCGGTCGAACTCCTCCTGGCTCAGATATGTGACGTCGACCCAGGCATGGGCCATTTCGTCGACCGTGCGGTCACCCCATCCGACCCATTGCGTGGGATCCGGGTTGTTGGGGTTGTTCTCGGTGTTGTCGTGCCAGGCCGTGATCACGATGGTCGTGCCGGCCGGCAGCAGCGGGGCCGCGTGGTCGGCATAGATGTAGTTGACGTGCCAGTTCCACTGGAAGTTGTCGGCCTGGCTTAGAATTTCGGTTCGTCCATCCGGATAGACCGCTTCCATGGTCATGGTCTTTCCACGCATATGCATGTGGGGCTGGAAGTTCTCCAGTCGTGACGGCCACTTGAGGACGTGGAATTGTTGCGTCACCGCGACTTCACGCGGCGGGATGTCCAGGCCGTTGCGTCCCCGGGCGTCGAACATCCGTAACCGCGTACGGTTCGCCGGCTCGTTCCCCTTGTCATAGAACCAGACACCCAGCTCGACGTAGCTGTCTTCCACGAGCTTGCCGATCGCGTGCATGTGGACTTCCCAGCGGATCTTGGAATCGGGCAGCATCACCTTGCCGGCGTCGTCAGGGAAGATCTCGCCGCGCTTTCCGACCGCCCACTCCATGAAGAGGCCTGGACCGCCCATCGCGCCCCTGCTGCTCGTCTGGACGCTTCCCGCACTCATTTCGCCTTCTTCCTCCTCCTGCTCGAGGAAGGCAAGTACGTGGTGCATGATGGCCTTTCCTTGTTTGCCGATTGGCCGGATTTCGATCGCCTTCACCCAACGCTCTTCGGTAAGCCCGGTCTCGCTCACTGGTCGGAACCACTTGTCCTGCGTCTGTGCCGCGAGCGTGTAAGGCTCCGAGGCCACGACCAGGTCAGGCGCACCGAATTCCTCTTCGAACTGCCAACCATACGGATCGGGGAACTTGGCGGGCGGAGGCAGATCCTTCTCGTCACCGAAAGGGGTGTCGCTGTCCACCCACGCGACGATCGTTTCGATCTCTTGATCCGTCAGACCCCGATCGTTCTTGAACTCCTGGATTCCCACGGTCCGGTCGATGTGCCAGGGAGGCATGATCCGGGCTTCGACCTTCGAGCGAACCAGGTCGGCGTAGGCCCGGACATCCTCGAACTTCATCAATGACATCGGCGCGATCGAGTCCGGCTGATGGCAGACCTGGCACTTCTGCTGAATGATGGGCGCGACATCGCGCGCGTACGTCACATCATCCGTAACCTGGGCGGACACCCCGGTGACACTCAGCGCAAATACGGCCGCAGTTGCCAGTACCCGCGCTGCCGTTTTCCTGATCATGAGCTGCTCTCCTCTGTTAATTGGCTAAATAGCGTCGGACTCACCGTCCAAGAGGTGACAAGTGACACGTTACGTTCCTCGTTCCCGCCTGTCAGTTCAGTGACTATCGGATTGTCTCCCCGATCGGTTCAATCTGGCCACGACCTCGAGGGCTCCAAAGGCCCTCCGACTCGTCACTCGTCACTGGTCACTCGTCACTTTCCTCACGGGTCACTCTTCACTTCCCTAACGGGTGACCGTGACTTTCACGAACCCGTTCGTCCAACAGCACTGAGCGTGGCCCGCTCCCCGCACGCCGGAAGCGTCGTTGGCCCGCACCCTCAAGGTATATTCTCCCGGCTCGCTGAATGTCGCCTCCGTGGCCATCATACCGCCGGCCGCGGGAACTTCGGCAGACTCTTCAGAGAACGTGACCTCGCCTGGTCCGATGTGCTTGAACCACGTCAGCGTGACCGGGGTATCGGAGCTGCCGGGCCTGCGGACACTGCCGGATCTGAGGCCGTCATCCTTGGCCCAAACCGCTAAAGTCACCGGCGCACCGGCACGTCCGGTGCGCGTAGGTCCCATCAATCCACCCGGCCCGGCCCCTTCCGGACCGGATTCCGAGAACGCGAGCACGGGGGGTTTGTTGCCGAAGGTGACTTCTCCTATCAGTGCGTCGATCCTCCAATCCGTCTTGAGGGAGCCCGGTATCGAGTTTGTCTCTCCTCGAAAATTGACGGTCCACACGACCTTCCCTCTGTCGAAGTCTGCGGGTACTCTCACTCCGAATACGCCCCAGTGGCGTCTCGCGTTGAATTGCGTCGGTTGGCCGCCGTTGAACTCTGCGGGCTCGATGAAGTTGTCTTTTCCGATCGGGATATTGACGACTTCTTCCCAATTTCGATTGAAGTAGCCGAACGAGAGGGTAAATGTGCCGTCGGGGTTCTCGTACCACCCCTCGAAGACAGGCGTTACCTCAAGGCCCCGGGCGCTCGTGATACCGAGAGGCACCTGTGCTGCGGCGGGCACCCATGCGGTCGAGAGGACGACCAGCGCTACGGCATTGAGCGCGAGGAAACAAATAGTCTTCGGAATCTTCATCGTCACCGTTGTGGAAGGACTCGTATGTATAAGATTGTCGCCCTATCGGATATACCGGGAGAAGCGGGGGACTGTCAAGAAGTACGGGGGACAAGGCTAGCAGCCCGTGGCGGAAGTCTGATGGCTCGCGTTACGGCGGCGTTGCGCCAGATGGTAGGCGCCGTGCCGACTGCGATGCTGGTACACCGTTGAGGCGCGGCAACAACCCAGATGGTGTGACGCCGCCGTAACCCTCCGGGCGCACGGGGGTTGCGGTCGGATACTTTGTTGCTCGTCGTCATGATGAAACCGCATCAATTCCTCCTCGCGCCTCGTCTCCGCCTCGCAAGACCCGTGCGCGCGAACCATCGGACTTCCGCCACGGGCTGCTAGGCCAGGGGTTCGTTTTCGTTGACATCGAGCGGGTCCGTTCATAGGCTGGCCGAAAGAAAGGCAGCCCCACAATAGAAAGGACGACGAGGACCCGCTGGTCAAGCCCCTGCGCCCGACGTGGGTCCTGAACAGATCACGACCGGCAGTGCGTGACCTAAGGTGAGTGGGAGGGAAGTTATGGAGCCGAACATCGCTGATCGTGAGTACCGAAAGCCGGAAGTCGTGTTTTCGGATGCCCGGCACCCAAGGAAGGAAAAAGTGGCCCCGAAGATTCACGAGGAATGGTCTCTGGTATACCTGGGCACTGTGGGTGCTTTGGCGGGTTTCCTGGGAAGCGTGACCAGCCTCGTGGCGAACGTCCTGGGCGCTTGGGCCCTCGGCATCGAGAGGCTCATGTTGTTGCGGGTGTATGCGACGATCTTCGAAGGGCCCGACGCCCTGCGGGTTGAAAACACTTCGTTCGTTGCCGAAGTCCTGTTGATTCACATCGTCGTAGGCGCCATGTTCGGAATCGTATTCGTAGCGCTTACCTCCCAATTGCCACAGATCCGACGGCTCGTGCACCACGCCGCCGCGGGTCTCGGTTTCGGGCTGCTGCTTTGGATTGGCAACTTCTACTTGATCCTCAGTTGGCTTCAACCCCTGATCAGCGGGGATTCGTATATTGTTGAGAACATCCCGTGGTGGGTGGCTGCCCTGACACACATCTGTTACGGTCTGACACTCGCGGCTGTCGACTTTCCATTCCGATCGGACGTGGAAGCTCATACCGAGGCTGGCCCGACCGGTCCGAAACCGACGAACTCCGCCACAGTTTAGGGATCAGTTCTGCGCCGTGGGATCGATTTCGCGGACTGCGCTTTACGGAGGTTCCTCCAAGAATGCGACGAATTGAATTCAAGAGTGGCCCGATGATCGTCTGCTTTGTTCTTCTCCTGGCTCTGTCCGGCAACCTGGCTGCGGCCCAGGGGCTTCCCACGGCGACGCCCGAAGAAGTGGGCATGTCGTCGGAGCGACTGGAGCGCCTGACCTCTTCGATGCAGCAGTATGTGGATCGAGGCCAACTCGCGGGCGCCGTTGTTCTCGTCGCGCGGCACGGTCGGGTTGCCTACCTGGAGACGTTCGGTCACGGCGACCGTGAGGCGGGCGTTCCGATGAGTCAGGACACGATCTTTCGCATCGCGTCACAGACGAAAGCGCTGGTGAGTGTCGCGACCATGATTCTTCAGGAAGAGGGCCGCCTCCTGATCACCGATTTCGTTGGCAAGTTTCTTCCGGAGTTCCGGGAGACGCGGGTGGCCGTGTCGCGGGGTGACGGCCAATATGAAATCGTCGACGCGAACCGTCCGATTGCTGTCCGGGACCTCCTCACACACACGGCGGGGGTCGGTTACGGCAATGGTCCGGCGGGCGACCTCTGGGCGAAGGCGGGAATCCAGGGTTGGTATTTTGCGGACCGGGACGAGCCCATCGCCGCAACCGTGGGTCGGATCGCGGCGCTTCCGTTCGATGCCCAACCCGGCGAAGAATTCGTGTACGGGTACTCCACCGACATACTCGGGGCGCTGGTCGAGCGAGTCGCGGACATGCCCCTCGACCAGTATCTACATTCACGCATACTGGAACCGCTGGGTATGGACGACACGCACTTCTATTTGCCGAGCGCAAAGCGTGGCCGTCTGGCCGCGGTGTATTCAGCCAGAGACGGTGGTGGCATCGAACGGGCTCCGGACCCGGGTCACATGGTGGGCCAGGGCGCGTACGTCGATGGGCCCCGGAAGAGCTTCTCGGGCGGGGCAGGACTCCTGTCGACCGCCAGCGACTACGCTCGGTTCCTCCAGATGCTGCTGAACGGGGGAGAGCTCGACGGCAAACGGGTGCTCACTCCAAAGACGGTCGAACTGATGACGTCGGATCACCTCCGGGGAAAGCCGTTCCGCAACGGCCAGGGTTTCGGTCTCGGCTTCTCCGTGGTGAAGGATCTGGGAGCCCGCGGATGGCCGGGTTCTGTCGGCGAGTTCGGCTGGGGAGGCGCCTACCACTCGACATACTGGGTCGACCCGGAGGAGCAATTGGTCGTCGTTTATTTCACGCAGCTCATTCCCGCACGCGGCCTGGACGACCAGGGCAAGCTTCGCGCCCTCGTCTATCAGTCCATCGTCGATGGTGGGGGGCGTTAGAGTCAAGACCGATGGCTCCAGAAGCCGGAGCCCGAAAAACTGCTCTTTTCGAACGAGTTGACGCCTTAAGAGTTTGACGTTTCGCCAGGGTACTCCTATAATCCCTGTCATAGCTAAAGGCCGTGTTTTCTAGCGCCTATATGTGCTAGGGGTCTATATCGTTCAGGGTAGGGTGTATTTGCCAGACCGGTTTGGATATTACCGCGTCGATTCGACCCAGTGAGTTAGTCGAAACGCCGCAAGAAGCGACCTGTGTTGGCGCGACCCAGTGTTGAACTTCCGTAGGAGAGTCTGATGAAAGGCGTGCTGGTTTCCTGTTTCCTTATCCTGACTGCGGGGATGGCTTTTGCCCAGAGCGGCGGCATGCCTGTTGAAGCGCAGCGTGCGCTGGTCGGCGAATTCTGTTCGGGGTGCCACAACGACGCTGTCATGTCGGGAGACTTTTCCTGGACTGAGGTGGACGTGGAGCATCCGGAGCAGAACGCCCAGCAGGTCGAGAGGGTTATCCGCAAGGTGCGGTCCGGCATGATGCCGCCGGTAGGCGCTCCCCGGCCCGAAGCGGCCAGCCTGAAGGCTTTTGCATCCGGCTTTGAAGCGCGAATCGATCAGGCTGCCGCGGAGCAACCGCACATCGGCGCGCCCGATCTGCACCGGGTCAACCGAACCGAATACCGCAACTCCGTCCGGGATCTGCTCGGAATCGAAGTGAATGTCACCGAACTCCTGCCTCCCGACAGCAGGAGTGGCGCTTTCGACAACATGGCGGACGCTCTGACGGTAACGCCGGCCCTCATGCAGGCCTACGCCCGCGCGGCGGAGAAGATCAGCCGCGAAGCCGTGGGCGACGTGGAGGCGAGCCCCGGCATGTCCTCCTATGCCGTCCAACGGGTCGCCAACCAGATGCGCCATGTCGAGGGCACCCCCTTCGGCACGCGTGGCGGCCTCTCCGTACTGCACACTTTCCCGACCGACGGTGAATACGAGTTCAAGGTGGATCTCCATCACTGGTTTACCGGGAATATCATCGGCTCCAGGCTGGCCGATCCGCTCCGGGATCAGGACATCGAGATTTCGATCGACGGAGAGCGCGCTCTTCTCATCGAGATCGATCCGAACATGCTGGAAGAGAACGGCCCGATCGTCTCCGAGCCCATCCAGGTCGAAGCGGGCCAGCACAGGGTCGCGGCGGCCTTCCTCACGAAGTTCGACGGACCGATCCAGGACCCGTATCGCCTGATCGAGCACACCCTGGCCAGCACCGACATCGCCAATCATCCCCAGATGACGGCGATGCCCCACCTCAAGACCCTTTCTATAACGGGTCCGTTCGAGGCTACCGGCATTTCTGAGACGCCGACGCGCCGCCGGATTTTCACGTGCCGGCCGTCCGGTGTCGCAGACGAAGTGGCCTGCGCCAGGGAGATCCTGTCGCAGCTCACCCGACAGGCGTTTCGCCGGCCAGTGGAGACGGTGGATGTGGACAGGCTGATGGTCGCCTACGAAGCCGGCCGTGAGGGAGGGAACTTCGAGACGGGTGTCCGCACGGCACTGCAGGCCATCCTCGCCGATCCCGAATTCGTCTTCCGGTTCGAGCGCGTACCGTCGAATGTCGCCCCGGGCGCAAGCTTTCGCTTGAGCGACCTGGAGCTGGCGTCCCGGCTTTCTTATTTCCTCTGGAGCAGCGCGCCGGATGAGGAGTTGCTCACACTGGCCGAGAATGGCGAGCTTGAGGATCGGAATGTTCTCCGGGAGCAAGTCGAGCGGATGCTGGCGGACCCGCGCTCAGAGCCCCTGGCGACGAACTTTGCCCGCCAGTGGCTGCGCTTGACGGGCATCCAGGAAATAATTCCAGAACCAACGCTCTTCCCGGCGTACTCAACGAACGTCGGCATGTCGATGCGCCGTGAAGTGGAGCTTTTCTTCGACAGCGTCATGCGCGAAAACCGCAGCATCATGGATCTGCTGACAGCGGACTATACGTTCGTCGATGAGGTGATGGCCAGGCACTACGGGCTCCCCTCCGAGTTGGGGGAACGGTTCCGGCGAGTGCAGTTGACGGACCCGAACCGGTTCGGCCTGATCGGGAAGGCAGGTATCCTGATGATGACGTCGCTGGCAAACCGAACCTCACCGGTGGCGCGGGGCAAGTACGTACTGGAAGTATTGATCGGCTCGCCGCCGCCGAACCCGCCTGCGGTCGTACCGCCGTTCAAGGAAGCCGTCGAAAACGAAAGAACTCTGTCCGTGCGCGAACGCATGGAGGAGCACCGCGAAAATCCGGCCTGCAACGCCTGCCACCAGATAATGGACCCGATCGGACTGGCACTCGAGAATTTCGACGCCATCGGCAAGTGGCGGATCAATGACAGCGGTGCCAGCATCGACGCCTCCGGCGTCATGTATGACGGAACGGAGCTGGATGGACCGGTGGGCCTGCGTGCCGCGATCCTGGACCGATCCGAGGCGTTCGTTGGCAGCTTTACGGAAAACCTCCTGGCATACGGTCTGGGCCGGGTACTGGATCACCGCGACATGCCGATGGTTCGTTCGATTGCACGCACGGCGGCGGAGGAGGGCAATCGCTTCTCGTCATACGTTATGGGTGTCGTCGAGAGCCGGCCGTTCCAGATGAGGATTGCTAGAAGAGATACGGAAGTACAGTAAGCAGTGAAGAAGAGAGTGGGCTGCGGTTGCAGCACTAATTGTTGTTACAACGACGTTTGGGTTGAAACAGCTATTTCCTGAGAAGGAGAGCTAAGAATCATGTTCATCACGAAAAAGCACATTTCACGGCGTACCGTTCTTCGGGGCATGGGAGCAGCCGTCGCGCTGCCGTTCCTGGAGTCGATGGCACCGGCCGCGACTCCGACGCGCCAGACGGCGGCTTCACCCAGGAGCCGTTTCCTCGGTATCGAAGTCGTCCACGGTTGCGCCGGCAGCACGGAATGGGGGACCAACGAAGCGCTCCTGATCCCCAAGAAAGAGGGGCGCGATTTCGACTTCGGCATGATCATCAAGCCGCTGGGGTCCTTCAAGGACTACCTCACCACCATCAGCATGACCGATTGCGGGGCGGCCGACCCCTGGACGCCCGAAGAGGTGGGAGCCGATCACTTCCGCTCGGCTGCCGTGTTCCTGACGGCGGCGCATCCCAAACAGACGGTCGGTTCGGACGTCTACTGCGGAACGTCGATCGACCAGATGTACGCGCAGGAGTACGGACAGGACACCCCCGTACCGTCGATCCAGCTGACCACTGAGAACGCGGACGCGGCCGGTAATTGCGGCTGGATGTACAGCTGTTGGTACATGAACACGATAAGCTGGTCCTCGCCGACGACTCCGCTGCCGATGACGCTGAACCCGCGGCTGGCCTTCGAGCAACTGTTCGGGACCGGTGGCTCTGCCGAAGACCGTGCCACACGCCGCAGGTTGAATCGAAGCATCCTGGACGGAATTGCGGAAAAAGTCGGCCGGCTCCGGGGAGATCTGGATGGCCCGGATCGGAACAGGTTCGACTCTTACCTGGACAATGTGCGAGAGATCGAGCGCCGGATACAGGCAATTGAGAAATACAACGCCGCCAATCCGGACAGGGAACTGCCGTCAGCGCCGGTCGGCGTGCCCGATTCGTGGGATGACCACACCAGGCTGCAGTTCGATCTGATTGCGCTGGGCTTTGCCTCGGAGACGACGCGCGTGGCGACGTTGAAACTGGGACGGGACACGTCGAACCGCGTCTTCCCGGAAAGCGGCAGTACGACTCCGTTCCACACCGCCTCACACCACCAGGATGTGCCATCGAAGATCATGGACCTGGCCAAGATCAACAGGTACCACATCAGCCTGCTGGCGTCCTTCCTGAACAAGCTGAAGAACACCGACGACGGCGACGGCAACCTGCTGGACAATTCCCTGATCTTCTACGGGAGCGGCATGGGCAACTCCAATGTCCACGGGCACAAGCGGGTGCCGGCGATTATCGCGGGCCACGCGGCTGGGAAGATCGCGGGGAACCTGCATGTCCGCGCTAAAGAGGACACGCCGCAGGCCAACATACTGCTGACCCTAGCGAACAAGATAGGCCTGAACCGCGAAACGGTGGGCGATAGTACCGACACGTTTGCGATCTGAAAACTAACGAGGGAGACCCGAGATGATAGTAAGCCTGCTACTGGCGATGTTCATGGTGCCCGCAGTCGACGCTCCGCTGGCCGATGCGGCCATGCGGGGGGACCTGGGACAGGTGCGGTCGCTGCTGGTCGAGAACGCGGACGTGAACCAGGCCCACGGGGACGGCAGCACCGCACTTCACTGGGCCGCCTACCGGGACGATTCGGAGATGGCCCGAGTGCTCCTCGAAGCGGGAGCCACCGTGGGAACCAAGACCCGGAACGGCGACTTTACGCCTCTCTTTATGGCTGCCCGGAACGGGAGCGCGGCGATCATCGAGCTTCTGCTGGACGGCGGATCCGACCTAAATGCTCCAAATACAGCCGGAACCACCCCGCTCATGCTGGCAGCAGCGGCAGGGAAGCCCGATGCCGTCAAGGTGCTGCTGGATCGTGGAGCGGAGGTTGAAGCGAAGGACACGATCAACGGGCAGACCGCGGTGATGTTTGCGGCGGCGACGAACTCCGCTGCGGCGATCAAGGTTCTGGCCGAGCACGGCGCGGACCTCAACGCCGTTTCGAACGTCCTCCATCCCCGGAACCGGAGTGAAGACCTGGACTTTACCGACAGGGACAGGCGGCAGAATCGTGGGCCGTGGCTTGGAGGGTTGACGCCTTTGCACTTCGCCGCCCGAGAAGGCCAGATGGCCGCGGTCCGTCAACTCGTGGCTTCCGGAGCGGACGTCAACGTCTTGGCCGCGACGGATCAAACACCTCCGATGACGACGGCCATCATCAACGGCCACTTCGACATCGGGAAGTTCCTGCTCGACAGCGGGGCCGAACCCAACCTTGCGAACACCGGTCATCTGACCGCTCTGTTTGCCACGATCGACCAGGGTTGGGTCGCCAGAACCTGGTATCCGGGTGCGAATTCCGAGCAGGAGACGGTGGGCCATCTCGAATTGATGGAAGCCCTCCTGACTGCCGGTGCCGATCCGAACGCGCGGATGGGTCCGAAGCTGTGGTTCCGGACGTTCCATGGGGACTGGGTGGACTCGGACGGTGCGACCGCCTTCTGGCGTGCCGCGCAGTCGAATGATATCCCGGCGATGCGCCTCCTGGTTTCGGCGGGCGCGGATCCCAGTATCCCGACCCGACCTGGGGGTTCACCACTTCAGGTCGCTGCCGGTTTCGGCTACCAGCCCCAGACCAGCAACTTTGCGGCGGACGCGCGATTGGCGACACTGAAGTACCTGGTGGAAGAGCTCGGCGCCGATGTCAATTTGAAGGACGAGAAAGGCTACACGCCGCTTCACGGCGCGGCGCTGATGAACGACCTGGACCTGATTAACTACCTGGTTTCCAGGGGCGCCGATGTGACGGCGCGGGCGAGCCACATCTACGGGCGGAACGACGACACGAACGAGAACGTCGAAGAGGGCATGGGGGATAGCGTTGCGGACTTTGCGAATGGTCCGCGCGAATGGAACCTGCAGTACCCCGACATCGTCGACCACCTGCTGGAGATGGGCTCGACCTTTACGGACGATTGCAAAGCGGCTCAATGCACTCAGAGGACGCGCCCGGAGCGCTTCCCGAAGAACAATAACTAATGATCTGTAGGTGCGGTCTATGACCGCACATTGTTTCAGGCGGGCCCGGAAGGCCCGCCTTTTTTCTCGCCCGTACCCGCCCGCTTCGCGAAAGGTGTAGGTGCGGTCTATGACGTCTATGACCCCACATTGTTCCGGCTTGAGGGGGGGCGTGGGGGGACCGGACCAGCTGTCTTTCTCCACACACCCGCGCACTGGGTTCGGTACTTGAACGCTCAATCTGTCGTCAGGAGGGGGGCGGTGGGCCCGACGCTAATGAATGGTTCCGCTCATAGAGCGCACCTACACCTCGATCAGGATTCGTACCCGGCTGTCTCACCAAAGCAGTTTTCTTGATGAAGCAAACGTCCGTGACTCTCCGCTCAGCGGGTCGACGAACGACAATCGCTTCGCCAGAAGTTGAAGCGGTGGATCTCCTTTCCGTTTGTCGGTGACGTTCGGGTAGAGAACATCGCCGACGATCCTAAACCCGATAGACGCCATGTGCACCCGGATCTGGTGTTTCCTTCCCGTCTTCGGCCGGATCCGGAAGAGCCCGACATCTTCGCGCAGGTCGAGGAGTTCGATGTCCGTAATCGCGTTCGCCGCTCCATCGACGATTTGCCGTCGATACCAAGGATCGCCTTCCTCGATCCGGTTTTCCACGAGCCATTTCTTCTGGTGCGGGCGTCGACGAGGTGGGCCACAGCAAGATACTCCCTATCGAGGGCGCCCTCTGCGAAGAGCCGGTGGTAATGCTGCCGGGCAGCCGGCTTGACGATGAGCAGGACAACTCCCGCGGTGTCCCGGTCGAGCCGGTGGGCCGGGGTGAGCGTGCCCACACCGGTGCTCCTCTGCAGTCGGACGAGTAGCGAACGCTCGACGTGATCCCCGGCCGGTGTCACGACCATCCCGTGCGGCTTGTCGGCAACCAGAATTTCCTCATCCCGGTAAAGGACCACCTCCTCATCGAGCGGATCCGGCTCCGAGGGGACCTCCTTGCGGTAGAAGATGGTGATGCCGTGGAGATAGGGAGAATCCTCCCCGACCGTCGTGCCGTCGTCCGACGTGACGAGACCGCGCGCGACTCGCTCACGCCAGATGTGTGGGGACACCTGCGGAAAATGCTCGATCAGGTGCGCGAGGATGGTCGCCGGGGGAGACTCGATCTTGGGGAGATGGAGCCTGGATGGCGGGGGGAGGAAACCGTGGTCGGGATTGGGGTCGTTGTTCATGCGATCGTTTGGATCGTTCAAACCCGCTGCGCGTCCTTCCGATTGCTGCCTGCCACGAGCTTGTACTCGAAAAGCCGGCAGTCGAGCGCGCCGTTGAACAGCGGTGTACGGCGCGACGCACTCAACCGGATCAGCCTGGGCAGGCGCATGTCGGCGGAGAAGATGTAAGCTTTCCATCCGCTGTAGTTTTTCTTCAGTGCGTCGCCAAGCCGAGGATAGAACCTGGCCAGCCGCTTCTGCTCGTCCATGCGTACGCCGTAGGGCGGGTTTGTGACGATGATTCCGGAAGGCGCCGGCGCCGGCATCTCCAGCACATCGGCTTTTCGGAGGCGGACCAGTTGTTTCATGCCGAGGGCAGCGACATTGGCGCGTGCCCGGCCGAGCGCGGCGCCGTCGCGGTCGCTTCCGTAGATGGTTTGCGCCATTGTCTTCTTTTCGCGAGTCCGCACGCGGTATCGCAGCTCCTTCCAGGCCTGACGGTCATGGCATTTGAGCTTTTCGAAGCCGAAGCTGCGGTTCGCTCCCGGCGCGATGTTGCCGGCAATCATGGCGGCTTCGGTCAGCAGCGTGCCGCTCCCGCACATCGGGTCGAGCAGCGGGATTTCCGGTTCCCAACCGCTGAGGCGCAGGATGCCGGCGGCGAGGTTCTCCCGCATCGGTGCCTCGCCTCCGACGGCGCGATATCCGCGCATGAACAGCGGATCGCCCGAGGTGTCGAGATAAAGTGTCAAGTCGTTCGAGGTCAGGAAGGCATGGATGCGGACGTCGGGGTTGCGGGTGTCGACATCGGGTCGTCTTCTGGTGGCCGCCCGAAACACGTCGCAGACGGCATCCTTGATCCGCAGTGTCGCGAAATCGAGGCTCTTCAGGGGGCTCTTGATCGCAGCCACGTTCACGCGAATCGTACGCTGGGGGCTGAACCAGTCCGGCCACCGCAGCCCATGTGCGATTTGGTATATGTCCCGCTCGCTGAGGTAGCGACCGCGACCGATTCGCCAGAGCACCCGGCTCGCGAGGCGGCTTTCGAGATTGATCGTGTAGCACGTCAGGTAGGGACCGCTGAACTCGACACCGCCCTTGACCGCCTGGACCCTCTCCGCAGCAAGCGTCTCCAACTCCCGGGCAAGTGTGGCTTCGAGGCCGCGCGGGCAGGGTGCGAAGAAATGCTCTGTCGTTCTCACTGTTAATTCCTTGAATTCTAGTGACCTGTAACAGTGCTATCGGTACCAGCGTTCGGCGGAACGGCGTCGGATTCTAGGAGTGACGCCCGAGCCAATGCTGTTTCATTGCGAGGGCGTTACGACACCGAAGACGGCGCCGTTCCGCCGAACCCTTTGGGCCGATGGGGGTTGCGGGCGATCTCTTTGTCGGAAGCCGTCACCGATGAAAGAGCATCGCTTTCCGTCTCCCTCCTCGACCTCGCCCGCAAGACCCATCGGCGATGGTGCCGATAGCATTGTTACAGGCCACTAGTTCCCCAGCGTGACTACCTGACACGGGTCTTTGCGCATCCGTTATACTTCCTGAATATCAGCGAACTGTCTCCATGAATCTTTCAACAGTCGAGGTGGCATCCATGTCTGTGCTGAAGTTCTCCGATCTTCCCGATACTGCCCGAGTTTGGATCTACGGCGCGGAGCAACCCTTGACTCAGGACCAGGTCCGTGGGCTCGAGAGTCACATGGCGCAGTTTCTGTCGCAGTGGCAATCCCACGAACGTCCGGTTACACCCGCATGGCAACTCGAGCACGACCGGTTTGTCATCATCGGCGCCGACGAATCGGCGGTGGGCCTGTCGGGGTGCTCCATCGACAGCATGGTCCGAAACCTGAAGGACTTCGATAACTCGACGGGACTGAATTTCCTCGGCACCGGCGGCCAGGTGTTCTACAGAGATGCGGCCGGCTCGATTCAGTGCGTGGACCGACCGGCTTTTGCCCATCTTGCAACCCAGGGCGCGATCGATGACCAGACAGTGGTGTTCAACAATGTCATCGGGACCGTCGGCGAATTCCGTAGCGGACGCTGGGAAGTTCCGATGCGCGATTCCTGGCACATGGATGTCTTCGGCAAGTCCCTGGCGTCCTCGTCCTGAATGCGAGCAGAATTCCACCGAGAACTCTGCAGTTCGATGTAGCAGCCAGATGCTAATGCTGGCTCACCCAGCTGCCCTCGGGCCGGCATCCTTCGCGAAGCGTTTGTGAAGCCCTGCAGTCGTGAGATGCGGTGGAAGATGTCCGACGTCGTTGTAGCATTCCACCCACATCCGCCCACTGGCGTCGATCGTCACGGCGCTGATACCGCAGTTCAGCGTTCGCAGATTCAACCAAACGTAGTCGGGTGCCGCAAGCGCGCGACAAATCAGATACCGGATCAAGTTGCCGTGAGAGACGATGATTTCGTGCTTGTCCTGCCCGCGAGCGGGTCTGAAGTGTTTGGCAAAGGCCGCTTCCGCCTGCGCCCTTCCAGCCTCGATAGACTCTGGGGGGATGCGGGCGAAAACCGATTTGGGAGGCACATGTTGGGGCATCGACGGGGTGCACTCGCGGAGCTTTCGACTCTTTTCGTGACCGATTCCGTCAAACTCTCCGCGAATGATCTCGGCCGTTTCGACCGCTCGCCGTAGGTCGCTGGAGTATATGGCGGTGGCGGGCACGGTACGGAGTCTCCTGGCCGTCAATCGAGCCTGTTTCCGTCCGCGAGGTGTTAGCCCCTTCTTGGGGGTCGGCTGATCGTCCCAATCGTATTCACCATGCCGGATCAGGTAGAGGGTTCGCGTTGCCATACATTCTCCTTTTCTTCTCGAGATGATGTCGCAGGAAGCTGCAGACGTCAGCAGGAAGCCTTTCAGGATGGTACCGCGAAAGGTCCCATGGCATGTATTCCAGTCATCAAGCCACTCTATTGTCGATCGCAATCCCCCGGTGTCGGGCTTCTACCTCTCTACCTGGTTCAAAAATAAGAAAATCACTCTTATTCTTTTGCGCTCACCTGCGGATATAATCCCGGAATCGCCGACTACGGTCGGGTTTTCCGGTAGGACACGAGGGTTCCTTCGTCTGTGATCCCGATACGGCGATTTCTCGCAGCCTTCTGCCACGGGCTGCTTATTTCAGGAGGAACGATGTCGCGAAGATTCATAGCCCTGAGCCTGACTTTCATGTTGTTTCGCCGGACTCACGGCGGTGGCGACCCCGCGGCCGGGCCAGGACCTCGACACCAGCAACGGAGAGTGGCCGCACTACACGGCGGATAAAGCAGGCAGCAAATATTCGCCCGGTTTGTACTAACGCACGGGTCTCGACAGACGGGCAGTCTTCAAGTGTGTCTGGGAACTGTCCGCCGGTCCCACGAATGTCAATGCGCGAACGCAGTTTGTTCAGCGAAGCGTTGAGGAGAAAACATGAAACCTTTTGTCGCGATTCTTCTGGTTACCCTCGGCCTGGTCGCCGCAGATCCGGGGCTGCTGGGCGAACCCGAACAACGAGGACGTGGGCGGGGCAGGGGGGGCCAGCCTCAACCGCCCCGGCGTCTGGTTTGGGTTGATCGAACCGGCGAGGTTCAGGGGACGATCGGCACACAGATGCGTTCGATCCTGGATCCGGCCATCTCGCCCGACGGTACCAAGGTTGCCGTGCGCGGACGGGAAAACGAGGGAGAGACTGACGCCCTCTGGATTCTCGAAGGTGAGACCCAGCGCCGCGTGACAACCAATGAGGGCGCCGAGCGTCACATGATCTGGTCACCGGACGGCCGGCGTATTCTGTACTCGCTCCAGAACCAGGGTGGCGTGTCGAACCTGTACATCCGCAACGCTGACGGAAGCGGAGAAGACGAGCCGCTGGTCGTGAGCGAGGGAATACACAAGTGGTACCCATCCTGGTCCCCCGACGGGGGCACCGCCGTCTACCACACGAACGATCCGGAGACGCAAGCGCGGGATCTCTGGTTCGTCAACCTCGCCAGTGGTACGACTGGGGTACTGGTCGGCGACCCTGAAATCCAGGCGCTGGCCCGTATGTCTCTGGACGGCCGGTTCGTGGCCTACCAGTCCAATCAGGACGGCCAGATGGAGATCTACGTCACGACCTTTCCGAGATCCGAGGAGAGGTGGAAGGTCTCGACAAACGGGGGGACCTGGGCCAAGTGGAGCACGAACGAACTTTTCTACTGGGAAGGGAACACCCTCATGGCCGTCGAGTTCAGTGATGAGGGCGGTTTCACTGCCGGGACGCCTCAGAAGTTGTTCACCGGCGCACAGGCCGGCATGGGCGCCAACAACATGACCTCATACAATCCGGAATACGACGTCACTCCAGACGGGACCCGATTCATCGTCTCGCAACGCGTGAACTGATTTCGGCCGGCGCGGGAAACGCTTCACGATAATCGGATGTAGGTGCGCTCTATGAGCGCACGTTGTTGCGGTTCGGAGAATGTGCGGTCATAGACGGCACCTTAGCGGGCAACATTCTGTCGGAAAGTCCGTCAGCTACATCTACCAACGCGCGAAGCTGCTCGAGGTGATTCTTAAGGCTCAGAAGCTCAGCCCCCCGGCTCGGCATCGCCCGGGGTGGGACAAGCTACCGCGCCGCTCACAGAACAGTCATGCCCTTGGCGACTTACGACACCGATCGATATGCCAACAATCGAGCTGAAGTATCCCACCAATCGACCCGACTACGGGAGCGTCAGATGAGACGCTTCAAATCACCGGATCAGGCTCAGCGATTCTTGCATGTTCACGGTGTGATTCAGAATCTGTTCCGACTGGGAAGGCATCGGCTCAGGTCCGTTCATCACCGAATGCTACGGGAACGATCTCTCAACGTCTGGGCGGCAGTGACAGCAGCCTGATCTCCGACCAACTTGCCTCATGCTGTCCTGAGTTCGTTAAATTGACAGTGCTTATCCGCGCGACGGCGCCGCCTGCGGAGCAAGGCGAGACAGCCGATCCCGAGGCCGACGAGGCCGGCGCTGGTCGGCTCGGGGACGCCGAGGGCGGCGGAATCCACGGTCTCGATCTGCGCGATCGAGATGTCCGTCGCGGCAACGGAAGTAGAGATCAGGAGCTCTATGGCGTTGATGGAGGCCACATCTACGCCGGCGCTGGTGAAGTCGGTGAACGGTATCAGGACGTCCTGGAAACCGGCGGTGGGGCCGAAGTTGTCGATGAAGGTGAAGGACGTGAAGTCATCTTCGTGGAGGGAGAGCTCCAGGTCGAAGTCCTCGTCGGCCTGGAGGTTGAGGAGGAACGAATCGAGCAGGCCGCCCTCGGTCAAGTCCACGCCACCAAGGCCGATGCCGGTGTCCAGCAAGAGCTCGTCGTTGTCGTCGCCGTCCCACTGGATGAAGGTGTCCACGCTGACCGCAAACCCGTTCTGGGCGAGGTTGACGACGCCGAGGGCGACGTCGAAGTTGAAGACTGCCCCGCCCCCCGGTACTTCAGTGGGGACATTGAGTAAGAGGTCGACGTCGCGCTCACCCCCGATGATCTCCCCTCCATCGTCGGCGGTGCCACCGTCGGCATCGAATGGGCCGGCAGTATTTGCGTCGTTGTCGAGCGTGAAGGTCTGAAGTGCTTCCTCGAAGCTGTCTATGAGGACCGCGTGTGCGTCGGAAGGGGAGAGGAGAACGACCGCTCCGACGGCGAGGACGACTGTCGTTCCGCCAGCGGTGAAACTCATACAAGCGCTCAATAGTACTAGTCCTAATCTACGAACAAAAAATGTCATTCCCTTCTTCTTGACCAATCTGTAAAGGAAGAATTTCCCAATCCCCTGTGATGCTCCAAATGCTCCGCTGTGACTTACGCCGAATACCTCTGAATTGTCGACGGTGAAAAGCTCCAGGTCCGGCTCCCACATGGGCATCACCATCACAAGAACCAATCTGATACACGTCACTCCTATGCAAATCCCATGCCAGGACGGAACTCATTGATTTGTAATACATTATGTCTCCTTCTATCTTCCGCAAGTGTAAGGCTTCCCGACAGTGTTCGGGTTCTTGCAGGCTCAGGAGAACCGTAAGGTTGACTATTTTAAGGAGATAGCGCTTGTGGCGGACCTTGGAAGGTTATCCGACACCTTGAAGGGGACGTGTGGAGCAATCGCACAAGAGACACCATTTCAAAGCAATAGAGGACAGATGCCGCTTCCACTATGCTGTAAAGGTTTCCGACAGGGCGATAAGTAAAACAAGAGGGGTTCGAAGGGCACCGTCCAGCGGGTGCTGGCATCGGCATAGATCCTGCCCAGCATCGCCCCCCGGCCTGGCATCAGGTAAGACACAATCAGCGGGATCGACAACTGGTCGGTCTCCATCACTTCCACACCCCAGCCCTCCACCCTCCTGCTCCTGGGCGTGGGCCTTGCCGGGCTGGTGGCGTCTCGCAAGCGCCATTCCCATTAGAGGATATTATGAGGATAGAGAATCGGCTTGGCCGTCATGCGCCCTGCGGGCGAATTGGAATTCCCGCCGCCAAGTGCCCAGGCGCTGACCGTAGTCTCACTGTCCAGTGTGAACTCATATCCAATCGTGCCGCCTCCGCCAAGCACGGGGCCTTGGCCACTGAAGACGTCAATATCCAAGAGCTGCGTCGCGTTGGCTGTCGAAAGAGTCATCGTGACGCAGAGCGTCAACAAAACGACCCTCATGGTAGTGTTCTTCATGTTTCCTCGCCCATGTAGAAGAATAGGAATTTCAAACGCACTTTTCGGGGCCCCTAAGACCGAGAGTTTCTTCATGCCGTACGCTCCTTCCCTCTGGGGTGAGAATCATCAAGACAGCCGTCCTCCCACATGAAGCACGCTCGTCTCTCCGACTCCCTGCACAAATCATGCCAGTTTTCCCATGCTCCTCGCAGCGGTGATTAGTCTGCAGCCGAAATGGGAGAACTCTGCCTGAGAACCTCAACCCGCGATCGCGTGAAGTCGTCGAACGCTGACTAAGCGTATAGGCGAAATAAGAGGCCCCTGCGGGATGAAGAAGGGGCGAGTGTGCGGCAATTCGGAGGCTCCAGCAACGGGAATACGGTCGGTGAGATGAACTAAAGAGAGCAGCGAATGGGGAACGTGAGGAAAAGTGACAAAAGCGACCTCAAGCGAGCTCGATCGGGCACAGATATCCTGTCGAAGTGACGGAAGGATTCCGTCGGAGATCAGGAGATCAAGCCCATTCCAATTCGCCTTCACCATGGTAGGCGGCGGGTCGAATGGGAGGAGCGCGGGCAGGCAGACCGAGATGGTCCAGGATCTTGTGGATGGCTTCGGGCGATTGAATCGCGGCGAGAATCCGGAGGCGGCCGCCGCAACCGGGGGAATACGAGAGCGCGGCGTAAACTGAGAGGCGGGGAGGGACAGGAAAAGTGATCGCGATGGCGGTCTTTTCGAGACCGCGGGCACAGCTCTCCTGTGGAAATGATTCCTTTATGAAAATGTTCACCTGAAGTTGGAACGATTCGAGCGGGAGCTGAGAAGATCACGCCCAGAGCAACTCCCCATCGTCATCGGGCACGGCGGGTCGAATCGGAGGAGCGCGGGACGGGAGGCCCAAACAGTCCAGGATCTTGCGGATCGCTTCGGGTGATTGGATCGCGCTGAGGATGCGCATGGCGCCGCCGCATTGGGGGCACTCCAACACGTCGATGCTCCAAACCCGGCGCATCAACTGAGCCCAGGAATAATTGCGGGAGCGGAAGAACTTCGTCAGTTGAACTCTTTTGATACCCGCGGTCTTGCCACGGGGTTCTTCATTTTTTCTATTTTATAACCTATTATTTTTATTGGGGTTTGTCCTTACGCCACCTTCTTCCGCCGTCGCCAGCCAATACCAAGGATTCCAACCACCCCGATACCCCAGAGAATCAAAGTTGAGGCTTCGGGGACGGAGGTGATGGCAACGGCATCGAAAAAGGCAGTATTATCGCCAGAGGCCACAGGCGCCCTAAAGGTAAGCGTGTGGATGCCAGCTGCGGCGGAAAATCCGACTGTTACCGGAATGAACGGCTGTCCCGATGTGGTCGTACGGTCGGCGATTATCGTGCTATCTAAGAGGACTTGGTAGTTCAGGTCACCCCCAAAACCCGTTAAGGGTCTCCCCGCTTCTTGATAGGAAAGGTTATATCCCCCTGCTAAAGTTAGGGAAATGCTCTGCGAAAAACTGCCCTCGAACGTACCAGAAGCCGCCTGCAAGAAGGCAATCTGGGCACCATCAGGAGCTGGGGGTGCCGTAAAACCCGAAACGGGGTCGATGATACCCGAACTGTCCAAAAAACTCCATGTTCCGCCGCTTGGGTTATACAGAAAATCGTTATCAGGTATGTCGGGCGTTTCAAAACTACCGTTACTTATGATGGTAGCTTGGGCCACGCCTCCAAACACCATACTCAGTAGCACGGTAGATAGCACAGTAAATTTGTTGAATCGTCTAGTGTGTGTCTCGCGATTTCCCATAATAAAACCCTCGCGGGTTCACCCAAATTGGTTGTGAACCGCCCCGGGTTTTCCAGAGACGGTTTTAGTTGAGTCCGGCCTCGATGAGGCCGGACTCCTGATGCTGATAGTACATCTTCTCAAACTCGGCTGGAGGGATGTCGCCGATCGGCTCGAGCAATCGCTTGTCGTTGTACCAGCAGACCCAATCCAGAGTCGCGAACTCCACCTGGTCCAGGCCTCGCCAGGGACCCTCTCGTCGAATGACTTCCGTCTTGAACAATCCGATCACGGACTCCGCGAGCGCGTTGTCGTACGAGTCTCCAATGCTCCCGACTGAAGGCTCGATTCCTGCTTCAGCCAATCGTTCCGTATACCGAATCGAGAGATACTGCACACCGCGGTCGCTGTGATGGACCAGGCCTTCGGTGTCGGACCGCGACCAAAGCGCCTGCTCCAGAGCATCCAGGGCGATGTCGGTCTTCAGCGAGTTCGTCGTCCGCCAGCCGACGATCCTCCGGGAGAAGACGTCGATCACAAACGCCACATAGACGAATCCACTCCATGTCGCCACGTAGGTCAGATCCGCGACCCATAACTGATTCGGACGGGTTGCGGTGAAGTCCCGATCGACCAGATCCGGCGGCCTGAGCGCCGCTTCATCGGGTATCGTGGTCTTGAACTTCCGACCCCGAACCGCGCCGGCAAGGCCCATATTCCGCATCAATCGGGCCACGGTGCAGCGGGCCACCGGCTGTCCCTCACGGTTCAGCTGCTTCCAGACTTTCCGGGCGCCGTAGACCTGGCGGTTCTCACGCCAGACCCGATCCACTTCTATGCGAAGCTCGGCGTGCCGCTTTGCACGGGCCGGCAATCGTCCGGATCCCGCCGTGCTTCGTGCTCGTAGCGAGTGGCAACGCTGCATCGGCTCGACCCCATACCGGTCCCGATTCGTTTCAATAAACGCCGCCATCCTTCGCGGCGGTCGAGCTCCGCCTGTGCGAAAAACAGGCTTTCCGCAGGATCTCGTTCGCTCGCTTCAGCTCACGATTCTCCCGCTCCAGTTCCTTCAATCTCTTCTTCTCATCCGTTGTCGGCCCGCTCGCTGGCCCGCGTCCTGTTCGGCCTGAAACTTCCGCAACGTCTCGGTCGTGCAGCCGATCGCGATCGACCCCATCGCCGCCCACTGCGACTCATACTCGCGCTGGTGCTCGCAGGTCGCTCACGAATTTCGGGTTCTGCTCGGTCTTCCCATGATGACTCCAATGCTCTCAAGAAAAGGAGTCTCCGGGAAACCCGGGGCGGTGAGTCAAACCGGAGCGCCGTTCCGCCCGAACCCGCAGGGCCGATCCGGTTGGTATACCCCCGTTGTCGATCGGTTCAACGTCCACCCAGCGAGTGGCAACATCCATCGGAGTCATAGACCGCAGGGCAGCCGTCCGTCTCATCACTCCAGGTTCGGTTCCCGCAAGTGGAAACCGGCTGCATGCCTTTGCGAAGCTCGTGCTCGCGGAAAGGGCGCGCGAAGAAGGTCACGTTCGTTGGTGTGCCGGCATCGGTGAAACCGTTCGGTACGTTGATGGCGGGATAACAGGCCAGGTTTGCCATGCTCGAATGCCGGCGGGCCGGCGTCTGAGGTCGGGCCGGTCCGCCGCCTCCCCTGCCCCCGCGGCCGCCTCCGCCTCTTGCTCCGGCCTGTGCCGCCGCGCCGCGGCCTCGTCCTCCGCGGCCGCCGCGCCGCGGGCTCGCCGCCACAACATACACATCGATACCCTCGGTGGCCTTGGCCAGTTCGGTCATCGTCATCATTCGCGAACGTTGGGATTGAAGGTATTCCACGGCAGGGATCAGACGGCTCGAGTGCCGGGCTCCACGGCGGGCTTTCTCCATCTGGCCGGTCCGGGACTTCTCGTCGAAGAACACGGTGGATTCCACACCGATCGCACTCTGGTTGGTGGGGACATCGGGCACGGCCATCGGAATGAACTCGGAAACTCCGACCGACCGCAGCGTCTCGAGCGTGGCTTCGGCGTTCCGCTTGACGACCGGGTCTGGTATTTCATCGAAGGATTCCTTGATGTAGCCCACCCGCAGCGCCCCGATGTCGAGCGTCGCATCCCAGTTGAATGGAAGGTCCGACACGCTCATGTCGCGTCCGTCGGGCTTTGCGATCGCCTGCATCACGATGGCGCAATCCTCGGCGTAGCGGCACATCGGCCCGAGGCGATCCTGGGTCCAGGAAAGCGCCATGACGCCGTACCGGCTGATACGTCCGAATGTCGGGCGAAGGCCGGCCAGTCCGCATCGCGCCGAAGGACTCAAGATCGATCCGCTGGTTTCCGAGCCGATAGCGAACCCAACGCACCCCCCTGCCGTCGCTGAACCCGGTCCCGCAGAAGAGCCGCTCGATCCCTGCTCCGGATCCCATGGGTTCTTGGTCTGACCGCCGAACCAGTTGTCGCCTGCGGCCAGTTCGCCGGTCGCCAGTTTCGCGATCAGTACCGCCCCGGCGTCCCGCAGCATCTCGACGACGCTGGCGCCATAGTCGAAGACCTGGTCACGGAATGCTTCAGAACCCCAGGTCGTGGTGAACCCTTCGACCGAGATGATGTCCTTGGCGCCCCACGGGATGCCGTGCAGCGGGCCCTTGTAGTTGCCGGCCGCGATCTCGCTGTCGGCCCGCCGGGCCTGTTCCAGGCCGACCTCGTCGAGAAATGTGACCACAAAATTCAGCGTCGGCTGGTAACGATGGAGCCGATCCAGGTACATCCGCGTCAGCTCCAGCGAAGTGACCTGTCGTGTGCGGATCAGCTCCGCCAGGTTCCGGACGGGCCAGAAGGCGACGCTTTCCAGGTTTGCGGGACGCGTGACCACGGGCGGATCACTGAGGCGGAACGGACGTCTGGTCCTGTCGACTTCGATGCCCGGGACGATCGAGCTGAAGTGGAAGGGAGGGGACACATCGTTGGGGATGTGAACTTCGCGTCGTTCCTCGTAGTTCTCCAGGTTGTTGTTGGCGGTATCCACCAGGTCTTCGAGCTGTTCTTCGCTCAACTCGATTCCGGAAAGTCTCATGGCGTCCGACACCATATCCAGCGTGATGCGCTGCTCGCCATAGTCCTGCATCCGCGCCCATATGATGCCGGGCACGAGCGTCGATCCCAGGCCGATGGCGGCGAAGTGCGCCATGAATCGCCGTCGAGCTTCAATGAAGTTGGCCATTGCTGATCCTCCTCCGATCATGAAAGACCTATCCAACCGTTCCCAACTCTACGCCCCTCAGGGTCCAAAAGAGTCGATCTTGATCCGCCTCAGGATTCGTGGCCGGGACGCCAGTTCCGACTCTCCGGCAGGGAAGCTGTTCTCGCCGAGAATCAGGCTCAGGATATCGGCGATCTGCTGTCGTGAGAGTGATCTCGGTTTATCGGGAGGCATCGTCGTGCGGATTCGATCGGACAGCTCCCCGAGCGTCAACCCGTTCCAGTCCGACAGAAACGCACCTCCGGTCAGCGCGGGAGCTTCCTCGCCGCCTTCCAGCTCATATCCATGGCAGAAAGAGCATTCCTCATCGAAGGTATCCCGGCCCCGTTCCAACTGCTCCTGGGTATAGACACCGTCGCGCACCGACCGGGTCTCCTCCGCCTGCCTGGCGCCAAGCTCCGCGAGTTGGCCACCGGCCACTGCCGACATCGTGAACATCACTGCGACTAGACTGATTCTCATTTCATCTGACCTTCTTCCCCCGCGAAGGCGCGATTATAGCAGCAGATGGTGAGGAGCGCTTGGGCTCTGTCCTGGATTTCATTGACACCGAATCCCCGCTTGATACCAAAGACTTGGCTGCTTCGGAGACGTAGTGGGTCTAATTGCAAATCGTGGCATTCCGTAATCCGCATTGCACTTTGCTCATTGGAAATTGCTTCATTTCAAAGTCTTCGAGAACCAGGCCCCCGAGAATGACAGGAATCAGAGCTCCTCAGTCGACAAAAACTGCTCGAAGTGGCGATCAATCACAACAACAGCAATTCCCAGTGTCCAACTTCCAATGCGGATTCGTCCGATGAGCAATCTTCCATCACGAGGAATTCACGGCGCCCGAGAAACGGAATTCCCAAGACTTTTGATGGCTAGGTGACAGGCTTTCGGGGTAAAAGAGGTAGCCACCGTCCGTTAGTGCGCCAAGCGAAGCTTGGCGCTTCTTGCAGGGTGAGAGTCCCTGCGGAGTAAGGGTTAACCACCCACTCCTACCGAGTGTTGCAGCTGCGACTCAGGAGGTAGGAAGCCGAACAAGTCAGTTGAAGCGTACACAGGGAAGCATGCAGGCCGCAGGAGAGACCGCGAACTCCAAAGCTTGATACAGCCCCGTCATGTGGCTTAGAGCAGACGGCGACGGTGTTAACGGTACCGGAAGCCAACACAGACGGTCCGATTTTGGTGAGGTCCGCGAGGGTCTGCCGGGGTCCACTTTAGAGCGTGGCATGCATGCAAAGAAGCGTCAGGAACTTGGGAGACCCTGCGGGTTCCCGAGCGGAGACGCGATCCGAAACGACGGTGTGCAGGGCATACGGCTATTGAGCCCACACAGGGGGAAACCCGGACCCAGGTAGGCCGGAGCCTAAACGCACCCGACGCCGGACCGACGACCGCCACGGGTAGGCGAGTTCAACCGAAAGAAGAGCCGCTGAGGATTCGCAGGGAGTCAGATCCGCCCATAGTACTCGGAGACGGTCGCGCCGATCACAGGGGGAAGGGGCGGACAGAAGTACGTAGTCGGTACAGGAAACATTGTCCGGCGATGAAGGGCCGGAACACACAATGCCAACCTCACTGCTGGCAATAGCAAAGAAGGCACAGGAGAAGAAACACACCCGGTTCTTCAACCTCTACCGGTTAATCGACGAGGATTTCCTACTGGACTGCTGGCGCAAGATTCGTAAGAACGCCGCCTATGGGGTGGACGGAATCAGCGCACGGCAGTATGAGGAGAACCTGATCGACAACATCAGGAACCTCGTGGAGCGACTGAAGCGGAAGAACTACCGGGCGCGGCTGGTTCGACGGCACTGGATTCCGAAGGCAGACGGAAAGAAGCGTCCGCTAGGGATTCCGGTGGTGGAAGACAAGCTGCTGCAGTTGGCGGTCACGCGGATACTGGAGGCCATCTACGAGCAGGACTTTCTGCGCTGTAGCTATGGATACCGGCCGAAGAAGGGAGCATTGGACGCAGTCGATAAGCTGACGGTCAAGCTTCAGTTCGGGCGGTATAACTTCGTCGTTGAAGCCGACATCCAAGGGTTTTTCGACAATCTCGTGCACGAAGACCTGATCGAGATGTTGAGCCGGAGGATCGGAGACCGGCAACTGTTGAGGCTGATTCGGAAATGGCTCAAGGCCGGAGTGCTGGATACCGACGGCAAGGTGATTCATCCGCTGACGGGAACTCCTCAAGGCGGCATTGTTTCACCGATTCTGGCGAACGTGTACCTGCACTACGCCCTGGACGTGTGGTTTCATGAACAGGTGAGGTGGCACTCGAAGGGGGAGGCGAGCCTGATTCGATACGCGGACGATTTTGTGTGCGCGTTTGAGAATCAGGACGAAGCGCAACACTTCTTCGGGGTGCTGGAGCATCGACTGGAACAGTTCGGACTGCGGCTAGCGAAGGCAAAGAGCCGGGTGATCCCCTTCAGCCGGAACGGCGAACCAGGTGCAACCCGGTTCGACTTTCTGGGATTTGAGTTTTACTGGGGGAAAGATCGCAGCGGCAAGCCCCACCTGAAGCGCCGGACCTCTCGGAAGAAGCTCCGGAATTCGCTGGCCAACTTCACCCAGTGGTGCAAGGAGAACCGGTCCACGCCCCTCCGCAAGCTGTTTCCAGCGCTGAACCCGAAACTCCGCGGGTATTACCAATACTACGGGGTGTGCGGCAACAGCGCGGGATTGCAGGAGTTCTACCATGAGGCGACGGCGATTCTCTGGAAGTGGTTAAATCGGCGAAGTCAACGCCGCAGCTTTACCCGGCAGGGCTTCAAGGATTTGCTCGACCACTTCAAGGTGCCCGAGCCACGAATTCGCGTGCGGCTCCGAGTCCAGGACCGACCGGCGGTTTCATTCTCCTGAGGCCCGACGCGGAGGCGAGTACTTCTGAGGAGCCCGGTGCTGGAAAACGGCACGCCGGGATCTGTGACATCTTAGGGCGGGGGCGGTTTGGGAAACTGGCCGTTCTACCGCGATGGTTTCCTCGCGGTGGCGGGGATCTACCCGATGGGATGTTTCCTTTCCCAAAGCTTTCTCAATATTGACCAAAAATCTGTGAGGCAGAGACAGTGCAAGATGTCAGGTTAAGCTCCTTGAGGTGCTCCCCAAAATTCGGACAGGTTGCTAAGGTGTAAGATCGCTGCCTCAGGAGAGGCAGATGAAGAAGCGAGGACGGAAGCAGTACAGCGCGGCATTGAAGGCAAAGATCGCCGTGGAAGCGGTCAAGGGACAGCGCACGATCCAGGAGCTCGCGTCCCACTACGAAGTTCACCCGAACATGGTGACGAAGTGGAAAAAGCAAGTGCTCGACGGCGTATCGGAGATCTTCTCCAATGGTCGATCCCCGGCCAGTGAAGTCGATGAGCAAGTACAGGCCGAACTTTACCAACAGATCGGAAAATTACAGATCGAGGTGGAGTGGCTCAAAAAAAAGTCGGGACTTTCCCGTTAGAGCAACGACGGCCATGGATCGAATCAAATCACGACGAGTTGAGCATCGTCGAGCAGTGTCGGTTGACCGGAGTGTCCCGATCCGGACTCTACTACACACCGGTGGGCGAGAGCGCCGAGAACATCGCGTTGATGCGTCTGTTGGACGAGCAGTATACGCGGACCCCGTTCTACGGGATTCGGCGTATGACCTGGTGGTTGGAGACGCAAGGTCGGCAGGTCAATGCGAAGCGGGTTCGGCGACTGCTACGGCTCATGGGACTGGAAGCGATCTATCCCAAACCGCGGTTGTCGATGCCAGCCCCGGGACACCGGATTTACCCATACCAGTTGCGCAATCTGGAGATTGTGCGTCCCGATCAGGTGTGGGCCACCGATATCACGTATATCCGACTCCGGCAGGGATTCATCTATCTGGTGGCGATCATGGACTGGTTCAGCCGGTACGTGCTGGCTTGGGAAGTGTCCACGTCGATGGACAGTGGATTTTGCGTGTCGGCACTGGACTGGGCGCTGAGGCAAGCGCAACCGGAGATTTTCAACACGGATCAGGGGGCTCAGTTCACCAGCGATGTCTTCACGAGCCGACTGGAAGACCAGGGCATCACGATCAGCATGGACGGCCGGGGCCGGTTCCTGGACAACATCTTCGTCGAGCGCTTATGGCGCACCGTGAAGTACGAGGAAGTGTACCTGAAGGACTACTTGAGCGTTTCCGAGGCGATCTCGAACCTGAACCTATATTTCAGGTTTTACAATCAGGAACGCGGCCATCAAGTATTCGACTATCAGACGCCCGAGACCGTTTACTTTCAGCGCGCGCCAGGGGCCTGTGGAAACTGACTCCGCAGTGGAAATCCGCACACAACTCGGATTCCCACAGCTGCTTGAAAACAGCCTCGAAGACTCGGCTTTTTCACAGTTCCCACAGGCTCGGCGACGGGCTAAATATCAACCCATTTCAGTGGCAGCGATCCACCTTAAGACCCGGGGGTTGCTGTCCGAAGAATGGGGAGCCCCTCACCTTAACCGTCAGAGGTTTCTGGAGATCTCTCCCTACGAGGTCACTGCTCAAACTCCTGACGGCCATCTTTGTGGCCTTTTCCGCATTCGGTTTTCTGAACGATATCCTCTTTATTTCGTTCAGTTCTTCCTCGATCGGCTTCATCGACGATGTCTTGAATTTTGCTCGACAGCGCCCATGGCAATACTTTCCTATCTTGGTTGCTTACTCAGGTGCAGTTGGGGTCGGTTTGGCTTTTTGCCTGATCCGAAACCTCAAATACCTCCCTTTGGTTATCCTGTTCCAGGTTTTCTTCTTTCCAGCCATCCTTAGAATCGTCCCGTTGGAAGCGTCCTCCGGGACTCAAGCTCCGATCGATCCCGAGACCCTGGCGATCAGACTCGCGCTGGACGGGGTGGGAGGTATGGTAGCCGTTGTTCTTGGCTACATTCTTTTCATTCGCTTCATTCAAACTGAAGGGGTAGATCAGCTTCGGCTGCGAACTGAAATCGGGCTAGGAGTCTGCGCGGCAGAGCGCGAAGAACTCGAATTTATTGGGATTTGAGAGGGTCTTCGGAGGAGAACCCATCGATTCTTCCGATACGAGGAGTTCAGAGCTGTACGGATACCAGTAATTGGCCGTGTATCGGGTCTGCTGGGTTCCGGTTTTCCGGATTATGCCCATTCGATCATCCCGTTCATCCGCCGTAAGTTCACCGCCAGAGTGAGCAGGTTCCACTCACCGGTCACTTTGTCCAAACCGCGTAGACTGAACTGTCGGAATCCGAGCACCGACTTGATCCACCCGAAGGGCGGCTCGCCAATGTGCTTTCTGGCCCGGTAGCGGTCGCGCCCACGCTTGGTTTTCATCTTTCTCATCATCCGGCCAACAGCAGTGTCTTTGGGTGGGAGTGGAACATCGGCCAGATTCTTCTCGCGACCCATGGCAACATACCCGTCAATCTGACGTTGTTCCAACATCCCTAGATTCGACTCGGATCGATATCCCGCATCGGCCAGTACACGTTCGGGATGCTCTCCCAGGTTGTTGTTCAACGCATCCAGGGTCGGTTCCAACTGTCCCGCGTCGGACGCATTGGAACTCACCGTTGTCGCTACGATGATCCGGGCCTCGGAATCCACCACCGCCTGCGCGTTGTAGCATTGCTGGAACCCTTCAGTGGAGGTTTTCATGATCCGGCTTTCCGGATCTGTGAAGTTGTCCTGGGCCGTCGGTTTGGGCTCGCCCATGGGGCGTTTGAATGGCTTCTTTCCGCATCCGGGTTTGTCGTCTCCCGGTTCCCGTCCCGCTTCCTGGTCCGCAGCCATCTGACGTTCTTCGAGCCGTTTCATTGCTGCCTGGATCGTGGCCAATCGCTTTTTGCGGGTCGACAACCCATCGGGCAGTTCGTCTCCGCGCCGGTCCTTGCCGTATCGCTGGTCTTCTTCCTCATCGGTCGCCGTAGCCCGGTTCAACAGATCCCGAATCTGTTCGCCCAATTCGGTCTCCTGCTTCTTCATCCGTTCATAGCTCATCGCTTTGCGTTTGCTCGCATTCGCCCGCATCTTGGTTCCGTCCACCGCCACGGTTCCCATCTTCACCAGTCCCGCTTCCCGCGCCATCATCACCACTTGCACAAACAGGTTCCCGAACTCCTCAAGATGCAGTTTGCGAAAATCCGAGATCGTACGGTGCGCCGGAAAGTTCTCCGCTCCCAACATCCGGAACGCCACGTCGTCGGTCAACTTCGCCGCGATCTTCCGCGACGAGAACACCCCGGTCGCGTACCCGTAGATCAACACCTTCACCATCATCCGCGGATCGTACGCTTGATTGCCCGGTCCGTCCGTTCCATACCGCTGCTCAAACGCGCTCAAATCCATGGCGTCCACCGTGTCCGATATGAAGTACGACAGGTGATCTTCGGCCAACCAATCTCTCAGCGACGGCGGCAGCAGCAGGCTCTGTTCTGGGATATAGGTTCGATATGTTCGTGACATGTCCTATCTTCGATCTCTATCCGCCCAATTCCGGTCCTTCTGCCGCGCAGACTCCTAGCACAGGAGATTCACGAATCCCTCGTGCCGACCATTTCAAAACAAACAGATCGCTTTGTGATCTATGGCAAATCAATTCCGAGTAGTGAAGTGGGCGGTGATTTGCTCGACACGTTCGAGAATAACAAAGGTTTCTACATCGCAGATGTTTGCGGGCACGGGGTCCCCGCGGGCGCCCTGATGGGTATGGTCAAGAGCGCAATTCGGATGAAATTGAGGTCTTCTGATGCACTCGACTCTCTGCTGAACGATCTTAACGAGGTCTTGTTTCAGATGACCAAACCGAGCATGTTCGTGACGTTTGGTGGCATTCGCTACGACGAGTCGCATCAGGCAGAGTTCTGCCTGGCAGGTCATTTACCGATTTTGCATTACAGGAACGAAGCGAGAAGAATTGATCGCCTATCGAACAAGCATGTTCCCCTAGGAATCCTCAAGGACTACGGGTTTACGACGGAGAGGGTGCGATTCTCATCCGGAGACGTTTTTGTGCTTTCGACGGATGGGTTGACCGAAGTCTGCAATGATGAGGGTGAAGAGTTCGGGATTGAAGGAATCGAAAAAGTGGTTCTCCACGATTCAGCCAAGCCACTCGACAGATTGCACGAATCGATAATGGCAAGAGTAAGACAGCATGGCGACCAAATAGATGACCAGACCTTGCTGCTTATTCGAGTTGTGTGAGCAGTATGGGCAGTGTTGGCAGTTCGGTTCGTCTTGGCTATGGCCTTCCCACTCCTGGCGCTGACGGGCTTATTGCCCACCACACTGGTCACCTTCGGTCTGGTCGATCTCGGCGGAGCCATTTGGACGTGGTCGGCGTTCCGGAGAACTGGTCAGGCGATTGCCACTGCCTTACGACAACCGCAATGGAGGAAACTATGGGCTTGCGACGCTGCACCGTATCCACGCGCTCAAACCGGACCCTTACTCTCCTAATCATCCTGCTAGCTCTGCATTGCGCACCGCGTGCTTGGGCGCAAGAAGTCCGTTTGATCGATCAATTCATCGGAACGTGGGAGGGGCAGGGGAAACTCTTCGGAGCCGACGCAGCGTTCAGCATGGAGTGGGAATGGGTACTCGAGCAACAATTCGTGCGTTTGATCTTCCAGAACAAGACGCAAAGCCCCGATGGCGGGGAACGCATTCTCAAAGCGCAGGCTTTCTACCGACCGATAGGAGCAGGAAGGTTCGAAGGGACCTGGTTTGATTCTCGCGGCATGGTGCTACCACTACAGGGCACCGCCGAGGAGAACAAGTTGACCACGCTGTGGGGAACGCCCGAAACCGAACAAGGTCGAACGGTGTACCGTTTGGTCGACGAGAGTCATCTGGAAGTGAAAGATTCTGTCTTACAGGGTGGCGAATGGCACGAGTTTGGTCATGCGCTCTACGAGCGTCTGGCTAGAAGCCCGTAGAAGGTTGTGGCCTATGCGGTCTATGACCGCACGTCCCGAAAATGAACGTCCACATGGAGGTGTAGGTGCGGTCTATGACCGCACATTCTTCGAGCCGAAACGATGTGCGCTCATAGAGCGCACCTACACCCGTTCTGGAGTTTCGCTTGTTCGGGGAGTTGACGCTGCGAGGAAGCAACCGCTGTGCGCTCATAGAGCGCACCTACACGAGTGATTGAGGCTAGTAAGTTCTACCGGTTCTCCGCGTCCATCTCTGTCGTCGTGCTCACGGCCCGCATCTGGAAGGGCGGACTGCTGACGATGCCCATGATGAAGGACGGAAAACGATTGCCGTTGCCGGCCGCTGCCCGCTGAATCGAACGGACCGTTGGCATGTCCCGATGATCCAGCACCCGCCCCACGCTGTAAGAGAGAAGATTCTCGGTCAAGCTTCTGATGAATGCCTCTGAGCGCTCCAGGATGGCATGGCGAAGGCTGGCGGGTCCGTCCAGCTTCGTGCCGTCGTACATCTCTCCGGTCGGGTCGATGACGAAACCACCGTCGGTGCGGCGCCACTCGCCGACCGCGTCGAAGTTTTCAAGCGCCATCCCGATCGGGTCGATGACTCGGTGGCAGGCGTTGCAAACGGGGTTCTCCCGGTGCTGTTCCATCCGCTCTCGGACCGAAAGCACTCTTTGGTTGTCGACCGCTTCGGCCAGCGGCGGCACGACCGGCGGAGGAATCGGCGCGGGGGTGCCGACCAGGACCTCGATGACGTACTTGCCACGGGAAACCGGTGACGTCCTGTTGGCGAGCGACGTCATCGTCAGGATGCCGGCCTTGCCGATGAGCCCGAACCGGTTCGGATCCCTCAGCGTCACGCGCCTGAAACGCGGTCCGACGACATTCGGGATCCCGTAGTGGCGGGCGAGGTTCCCGTCGACGAAGGTGTAGTCGGCCGTCAGCAGTTCCAGCGCGTCCCGGTCCTCGCGCATGATGTGGTCGAACAGGAGCTCCACTTCCCGACGCATGGATTCGGCGAGGTTCGAGGTAAAGTTCGGGAACAGGCTCGCCTCAGGGAACATCTGCTTGATTCCGGCCAGACGCAGCCACTGGCCCGCAAAGTTCCGGGATAGCTGCTCAGATCGCGTATCCGCCAGCATGCGTGTGACCTGGCTCTCGAGAACGCCGGGATCCCGGAGGCTGCCCTCACCGGCCAGTCCGAGCAGTTCGTCGTCGGGGATCGAGCTCCAGAGGAAGTAGGCCAGTCGCGACGCCAACTCCAGGTCGCTGATCCGGTACACCGTCCCAGGCGAAGCCGAGCCTGGTTCCCGCTCGAACCGGAAGATGAATTCCGGTTTCGCCAGAATTGCCTGAATCGCCGCCTGGATACCCGATTCGAAACCTCGTTCAGTTGCGCCCTGCTCGTAGTACTCCAGCAGACTCTCCATGTCTTCGGGTGTCACGGGTCTGCGGAAGGCTTTGCCGGCCAGTTCCGAGATGATCTGGGTCACACACGCTTCCTCTTCGTCCGCCTGGGCGGGCCGACACGTAAATATCTTGCGACGGCTTGCGCTCTCCGAGATTCCGGTCGGATTGAAAGGGCCGGTCACCGCAAAGCTTTGCAGATGCGGTAACCCTGTCAGCTCGGGCGCCGTCGTGATGGTGATATCGGCCAGCGTCTGCTCGACGAGTCTGTAATGGTCCTGCACCGGTCCGTCGAACTTCGACACGAATGCCGCAGCGAGGCGGCGCTGTCCGCCTGCGATCTTGACGCGTTCGGTGGCGTAGTTTGCCTGCTCTTCGTTTACCGTCGGGTCGACCTCGATTACCGCGACGCGCTCTCCGTCTACCGAGATCTCGACCTGCTGGCCCTGCAGTTGCTCGGGCAGTTGCCAACCCATGAGTTCCCCGGGGTAGTCGTAGTAGAAGATAACCTTGAAGGAGTACTCGCCGTCGGCGGGGAACGTGTGCATGACGGAGGTGCCGCCGCGTGTCCCGAACGGAGTTCCGGGGACGTGACGCATCTGGTTCGCCAGCCTCGAGATCTTGTACAGCGTCATCCCGGCGCTCGCTTCGGGGTCGCCGACCGCATCCCGGCTGATCTTCTCGGCCGCCCGGATGTAGGCGCCCATCAGCGCCGGCGAAATCGTCAGCGCCTCCGACATGTTGTCGAATCCATTGGTCGTGGGATCGGGCGGCAGCAGTTCGGCAACGTCCATGTCCATGTCCAGCAGCTCTCGCACCGAGTTCCGGTACTCCGTCCGATTCACGCGATGCAGTTCCGGGGCGCTGACATGGGGCTCAGCCGCCGCCGCCTCGTCGATCCGTGCCTCCAGTGCAGATGCGAACCCATTCAAAGTGACGGCATCGGGCCTTGGCATACCGACCGGCGGCATCATGCCGGAACGAACCTTGCGGATGAGCCGTTCCGCTTGCGCGGCGTTCTGTTCGGGATGGGCCAGGTCCAATTCCGAAAAAGAAAATCCTCCCTCGAGCAGAGCGTCGTTGTGGCAGGTCGTGCAGTAATCGCCCACCATTTCACGCTGCGATTCAAGCGTCATCGCACCGCCGGCCTGCTGGCCGGCAGCCATGGCCACGCTGGGGTCAGCGGGCCCGTTAGATATGATCGTGCCTATGAGTAGTAGGAGACTGAAAATTGGGCGGGACCTCATCAACCATCCTCCATGTAGCTGATCGCTGAAAACTGAAGTTATTTGAACAGTCGCCGGTGTAGAGGTCGTCATCATCGCCGAAGCGAAGCGGAGGCTTTGATAGGGTAGAGCGGAGCGGAGAAAGGGAAAACCCCGATCGTTAGAGCGATCGGGGTTTTGTTTATGGCGACCCCAGTCGAAGAGCACGACCACAACAATACAGATGGTCAGAGTGCCACGGCCGGGCCCGGTTGTCCACTCCCGCGTGGGGGGTGTGATGGCCGGGGAAGTCGTGTTGCGACAGTTGTTTTGCCGGGGGTCGGATTGCAGCGTGATGTTTTTCATCTGCCGTTCCTGTTATCGGGGCCAGGTCTACTGCGGGGATGAGTGCCGTCGGCGGATGCGACGCGAACAGCGGCGGCGGGCGAACCGCCGGTATCAGCAGGATCCAGGAGTCCGGGCCGATCATTGCCAGCGTCAGCGGGCTTACCGGAAACGTCGCCGAGAGGGGCGCGTGACAGATCACACTTCCGCCGGGGGCTGTGGATCGGGCAGCATGGCGACACCATTGCCGGAAACGGGAATGAGAACGTCATTGGCGGAGGTATTCCATGATCGGCCCCGGTTTCAGCGGCTCAAAGAGGCCATCCGCATCGTTTGCATCTTCTGTGGCCGGAGCGGCAGCTTTATTGATGCCTTCCCCGACTGGGGGTGAGGCATGATCCCCCCGGAAACGGTCACCCGAATTCGCCACCTGTTCTTTGCCGAACACTGGAAGATCGGCACCATCGCCGCCGAGCTGGGTCTGCATCACGAAACCGTTCGTGGCGCAGTGGAAACGGATCGCTTCAACCGGGCGAAGATGATCCGCCCCACTCAAGCCGATCCCTACATGGACTTCATCCGGGCGACGCTGGAGCAGTATCCCCGGTTGCGGGCCACACGGATTCATCAGATGCTGTTGGAGCGTGGCTACACCGGCAGCGTGGTGGTGCTGCGGCGCCTGGTGGCCCGGTTGCGGCCCGAACCCCGGGAAGCCTTCTTGAGATTACGAAGCTTTCCGGGTCAGGAAGCCCAGGCCGACTGGGCGCACTTCGGAGAAGTCCGGATCGGCACCGCCCGCCGCCGGTTGTCCTGTTTCGTGTTGACCCTGTCGCACTCGCGCGCCCTGTTTCTGGAGTTCTTCTTCGACCAGACGCTGGAGAACTTCCTGCGCGGTCACGTCGATGCGTTCGCCGACTGGGGCGGGGTTCCCAGAATCCTGCTCTACGACAATCTTCGAAGCGCGGTGCTGGAGCGCAACGGCAATCAGATCCGCTTTCATCCGCGCCTGATCGAGCTCTCGGCCCACTATCACTGTCAACCGCGTCCGGTCGCACCGGCCCGGGGAAATCAAAAAGGACGTGTCGAGCGAGCGATTCGTTACGTGCGGGATTCGTTCTTTGCGGCCCGGCCATTCACCACACTGGAAGACTTCAATCGCCAGGCATTGGTGTGGCGCGATCAGGTGGCCCATCGCCGTCCCTGGCCCGGTGGCGACCAGCAGACCGTGGCCGAGGCCTTCGAGGCCGAACAGCCGCTTCTGATGTCGTTACCGGTACACCGGTTCGATACCGACCGGGTGCAGCCGGTCCGCTCCGGTAAGACCATCTATATCCGTTTCGATCTCAACGACTACTCGATTCCACCGGACCGGATCGGCCAGACATTAACGTTGGTGGCCTCCCAGACGGGGGTGCGCCTTCTCGATGGCACGACCGAAGTGGCCGCCCACCGCCGGTCTTACGACCGCCACCAGCTCATCGTCGATCCGGCACATCAGGACGCGCTGCTGGAGGAAAAACGGAAAGCCCGGGGCTCCACCGCCGGGGGCCGCCTGGCCACCGCCGTACCCGAGACCGAGTTCCTGCTTCAGGCCGCCTTCGAGCGCGGCGAGTCCATTCAGCGCCAGAGCCGTCTCCTGCTGGGACTGCTCGACGACTCCGGTCCCTCGGAGTTGCGGGCCGCGGTTTCCGAAGCGCTGGAGCAGGACACTCCGCGCGCGGACTCGGTCGCTTTCATCCTCCAGAAACGCTGGAGGGCCCAGAAACGCCGCGCCAGTATCCCGGTCGCCCCATCCCGTGCCGATCTGGCCGACATTCACGTTCAACCTCATCATGCGGAGACTTACGATGACCTCTATCACGTCGACGAATCCGAACCCGAACAATGACCTGGGAGCCCAGCTCCAGCACATCGGGCTCCGTGCCATTGCCGATTCCCTGGACGACTTTCTGGCCCGCGCCACAAAGTCCCAGTGGTCCCCCCACATGCTGCTGGAAGAACTGGCCCGTATCGAAGGCCACCACCGGGCCCAGCGTAGTCTGGAACGCCGTCTCCAGTGCTCCCGCATCGGCCGCTTCAAACCCATGGCCGACTTCGACTGGAACTGGCCCAAGACCATCGACCGCGACACGATCGGGCGTGCCCTCACCCTGGACTTCATTCCCGAAGGCCGCAACCTGATCCTGATCGGCGCCAATGGCCTGGGCAAAACCATGATCGCCAAAAACATCGCCCATGCCGCCGTCCTGGCCGGCTACCCGGTGCTGTTCCGCACCGCATCGGAAGTACTCGACGACCTCCAGTGCGATTCCCCACACCGGCTCCGCCTCAAGCTCAAGGCCTATGCCCGTCCCGCACTACTATGTATCGATGAATGTGGATATCTGGCCTACGACAATCATGCCGCCGATTTGCTCTACGAAGTCGTCAACCGCCGTTATGAACACCGCTCGATTCTGCTCACCACCAATCGCGGCTTCACCGAATGGAACGAAGTCTTTCCCAACGCCACCTGCATCGCCACCTTGCTGGACCGGCTCACCCATCACGCCGACGTCACGGTCCTTGAAGGCCAAAGCTATCGCGTCCATGAAAGCGAGCAGGAAGCGAAACAACGCCGCAAGAAAAAGAAATGATCCCGGATCTGGGAACCTATTCCGGCAGGGTGCTGGCTCTCTACTCCCGGCTGCCCGACACCCCCGCCCGGCCCCGTCGGGCCGATCGCCAGCTCGTCGCCCAACTCCACGCCCGTTCGGTTCACCCCGACATCATCGAATCGGCCCTCTTGCTGGCCACTGTTCGTCGCCTGTGCCGGCCACCGGACAGGCCGCCACTCCCGCCTATACGCTCACTCGCCTACTATCTTCCCGTTCTCGACGAGTTACTTCACCATCCGCTCCCAAGCGGCTACACCGACTACCTGCGCTCCAAAGTCCTTCTTTAGGATTCCCTACGATCTCGCCCGCTCCACACCTCCCACCGCGCGTGTCCAAAAAACTTCACTTACTCGCGATCGACAACATCCTCCACATCAGCGAAGAAGAAACGAGTAAGTATTACGAGAGTTTGCGGCCTGAAAACCAGCAACGCTACGGTCACTATAGTCGGTCCGCTGGTGGGAGGTCAATCCCTCATATCCTTTTAATTGAATGATTTACGCCGCCACGCACCAAGGGTTCCGGGAACGGCGGCCGTGTCTATAAATACATTCGACCCACAACCAGACTGTTTGCCGTCCGTCAGGGAAGGGGGCCTCCGGTTCCATAGCCGATCCACTCCGACCGCGGTGCGATGTACCCTTCGGGGGTCACGGTCCGGTGATATACGAGCCGGCCATTGCTCATGACGAACATGGGATCCGACAGGACGTGAACCTCTTCCAGTGGATTCCGGTCGTAGGCGACGAAGTCCGCCTCCAGCCCGACCTCGATGGCTCCCGTTTCTTCGCCGAGGCCGTAGACCGATGCCGAAACGATGGTCGCCGATTGGATCGCCTCCAACGGGGACATGCCCGCATACTCGACGAAGTTAATGATCTCTCCCGACACCCGTACGCTGCTCTCCGGGCCGTACTGAGTGTCCGTGGACGGGATGAGGCCGACTCCCAGTTCGTGCGCAACGCGAAGCATTCTCTGCATGTTGTGCAGCACCCAGGGAGCGCGCATCCGCGAAGCCGAGCTGTTGTAGTCGTCGTGTGGAAACATGTAGCCCTCGACCGACGTGTACGTGGGGCTCCAGATGGTGCCGTGTTCCTCCATGAGCCGGAGGTTCGCCTCGGTGATATAGAAGCCGTGCTCGATCGTACGGCACCCACCGCGAATCGCGTTGTTGATGACCCGCTCGCCGTGTGCGTGGCAGGCCACCGGAATTCCGTGTGAGGACGCTTCGTCCACCAGAGCTGTTATCTCCTCCAGCGTGTACACCTCCGTTTTGGGATCCCACCCGCCCGGTGAGGACGCCGTTCCCCCAGTGCGCGTCTTGATCCAGTCCACACCCAGCTCGGCGTTGACGCCGACAACCTCTCGTATGGCGTCTTCGCCCTTCACGATGACGTTGACGTACTTGAAAAGACGGGGATCCGAAAGTGCCGAGACGCCCGGAAAGCGGTTCACGTATACACCGGCTGCCAGGATTGCCGGCCCGGCGAGGTACCCAGCCTCAACAGCATCGCGCATCCAGAAGTCGATCCGCCCATCCACGCCCGCGCTTTTCATGGTCGTTACACCGGACTCCAGCGCCCGCCGCATGTTGTCCAGCGTTTGACCGTGCCAGTGCCCGTCCATGAAGCCCGGGAGGAGATACTTGCCTTCCATGTCGACGACCCGGGCCTCGGCAGGGGGCGACCCTGTGCCCAGGGATTCGATCAGCCCATCGCGGACCACGAGGACTGCATTGCTGAGAATCTCGCCCGTACGCACGTCGATCACGTGCGTGTTGGTCAGCGCGGAGTAGGGCTGAGGGATGATGCCATCCGGGCCCGGGTCCTGCCCTCTGGCGGGGATGGATACGAAGACGATCGCTGCTAACAGACCGAAGATGACACGGTTGTGCTGAAACATCGTTCTCTCCTTTGAACCGGCGAGTTCGGGCAAAGTATCAGAGGTATTGTCAACAAGCTTACCGTCCTTATGGGTTGGAATCGCACCTGGTAATCGTTTGTTGGGGAAGATTTCTGGGGTTCGGACGAGTGATTCACCGCGGCGGGACAGACGTCCTACGGCACCGGGCACGCGTGCCTTCAATTCCTCGAAATCAGTTCAAGCCGATATTGATGCGGGGAATTCCTGAGTATCTCCGGCGGACGGCCCCGACGCCAAGAAACCGAACCGTCCCAAGCGGCGACATTTGCTCCATTCGCAAGAACGCGGGCAGCCGAGGATGTCTAGCCGGGTGCGCCCGGTCCCACGGGTCCGAGGAAGCGATCGAGCCAGTCAAGGACCTCCCGAATCATCCCCGGCCTGTCCGAGGGAATGTGGCCTCCCTCGAGCACGGCGTGCCGCTTGTTGTCGGCAGGAGCTCCGAGGAGGTCGAACAGCGGCTGCTGGGCCTGCTGCACAGACATGAAGAAGTCATCACGCCCATTGATCATGAGCGTCGGCACGGTGGACCGAGGCGCGAAGTGAGCGACGTTCGTTTCATGGCCGAACAGGGGCTGCGACGCGTCAACCGGGCAGATGGCCGCACTCACCAGAACGCTCGCCGCAAAGCGGTTATCAACCGCGTGGAAGACCGGAGCCCAGAGGCCTCCCATGCTGAATCCGTAATAGGCGAGCTTCCGAGGGTCTATGTCCCCCCGCGTCTCCAGATAGTCGATCGTGCGCCCAAGGTCCCTGGACCACTGGACCAGCCTGTCTCGCCACTCGTTGGGCGCCCTGGGGAACGGTACGTGGCGCTCGTACATCCCCTTGTAGATGGGGTAGACGAGCGCCCGTCCGCTCCTGGGAATGAAATCGAACAGAAACTCCGAGGCCAGCCGCTCGCTCGTCTGAGAGAAGGAAAAATCGAAACCCGGAAACCAGATGGCCGCCTGATAAGGTGGCGCGACGTCGCGCGGCAGGAAGAGCAACGCGGTCATGCGCTCACCCCCGTACGCCGCATCAAATGAGACGACCTCCTTGCGCCAGTACGTCGATCGGTCGTCCACGGACTCCACCACGGCGTTCAACTCGCTCCGGTCGTAGGCGTACATGCGCCGGTACGCCTCGAAGACTTCGTCGCTCACGGGTTCCACCCGTAGGAAGTCCGGGTGAGGCGAGGGGAATGGGATGTCGGCGAGCGTCTCGGAAGGAAGCTCCTCGTACTGTGCACAGCGCACCCCGTAGCCAGCCGCGCGATCGAAGGGCTGGCGCGCATCCAGGTTCTGGACCATGTAGGTTGGGTCACCCCAGGAGCCGCCCAGGTTGTAGCGATGGCCGTCGGTCGTTGCGTTCCGGGCCCACTCCTTGACGTTCCCCGCCATGTCAAGGGTCCCGTAGGCGCCGAGGCCGGCGAGGCTCCCGACCGACACCGGACCGTCGCCGAAGTTGCTCAGATGGAGCATGTCGGAGAACTGTTCGTGCCCGAGGGCCTTGAACCAGTGGTACGCCGTCGGGAGCCGCTTGCCGGCGTACGCGCAGTAGGCTGCCGCTTCATACCAGCTGATCCCGCTCGCGGGGTAGTCATCATGGCCTTCGGGATAGGTGCCCACCTCCCACGTCGCCGGCCCGGGTTGCCCCGTCGTGTCACGAAAGCGCGCCATCGCCTCGTCCCACGAGAACTCGCCGGTCTCGTCGTTGAACGGCTCGGTCCAGTACTCGCGGGTCTCGTACCCCCCGGCGCGGACAAACGCCTGGTACTCCCGGTTCGTGACCTCGAACCGATCGAGCCAGAAATCGCCGAACGGTACCAGGGGAAGATTAAAGCGCACGAACCCGCCGGGTTGGCCCGGCACGTGGACCATGCCCTGGGGGCGGGATCCAAACGGCTCGAGTTTCAAAGCGGCGAGCGCCCCCAGAGACGGGACGCCGAAGGGAGCCCCCTCGAACGTTTCGAAGCCCTCCTTGACGATCCGCCAGCGCATGGGCGCATACGGGACGGGCACCTGCTCTAGGGGCGTCTCGCCCAGCAGCTCCCACGGAGCGTCCGGCGTCGGGTAACCTTTGACGAAGACCTGCGCCCCGGCCGGTTCGGTCGCTATCGAGACGGGCAGCGTGATGCGGTCGATCGCCTGCTGCAATCGCTCGTCCTGAGGCAGATACCGCTCGGCCTGGCGTGCCAGCCGATGCGCCTCGTAGAGCTTGCCCGCGTCGGTCAGGCGAGTGATTTCAGGCAGCGCCTGCGTCTCCGCCCACGAGACACGCCACTCGTGTACCAACGCCCAGCCGCCCGCGGCCAGCGCCGCCAGCGCCACGCCCGCCGCCATCCACGCCGCCGGCCGCCGCCGCCAGGCCGCCAGCCGCATGCGCAGGCTCACCACTTCACCCCGCAGGACACGCTCCACCGCCTCGAGCCGGTCGCGCAGCTCGCCCACCGTGCCCCGCGCGGCCGGGTCCTTCTCCAGACACCGCGCTATCACCGCCACCAGGCCGGCCGGCAGGTCAGACTCCGACTTCAGCGGCTCCACCGGGTCTTTGTGCAGGATCTCGTCGCTGAGCGCCCCAACCGTGTCCCCGTGGAACGGCCGGCGGCCGGTCGCCATCTCGTAGAGCACCACTCCCAGCGAGAACACGTCGGTCGCCGAGTCCACCCGCCGCCCCAGAACCTGCTCCGGCGACATGTACGGCAGCGTACCGATCAGCACCCCCGGCCGAGTCAGCGAGGCCTGCGACTGCGTCGTCGCCTCGGCCAGCTCTTTCCCGCTCGACTGCTTCGCTAACCCGAAATCCAGCACCTTGACTTTTCCGTCGGGTGTGACCTTGATGTTTGCGGGTTTCAGGTCGCGGTGAATGACGCCCTTTTCATGGGCAGCTCCGAGGGCTTCTGCGATCTGGAGTCCAAGCTTCAGGGATTCTTCAACAGGGATTGCTCCGCCCTTGAGACCCTCGGCCAGCGTGTCACCTTCTACGAGTTCCAATACGAGGAACCGAGTGCCATCGGATTCTTCCAGCCCGTGAATGGCGGCGATGTTGGGGTGGTTCAGTGAGGCTAGCACTCGCGCTTCGCGCTCAAACCGGGCGAGGCGTTCTTCGTCCTGAGCGAACTCCTCCGGAAGCGTCTTGATGGCGACGTTGCGCCTGAGCTTGGTGTCACGCGCAAGCCACACCTCACCCATGCCGCCTTTGCCTAGCACGGATAGGATTTCGAAGGTTCCGATCCTGCTGCCTTCCATCGTCGGTCGATCGTGCTGGGCCAGTTCTCGCGCCGCTGCTTCCATCGCCGGTGCTTCCATGAAACCGGACTCTGTCCTCTCCGCGAGCAGCGATTCGACTTCCTGGCGCAGGGCATCGTCGCCGGCACAAGCCTCGACCAGAAACGCGTCCCGCTCCGGCTCATCGCGCTCCAGCGCGCGGTGAAAGAGCTCATCGATCTGGCGCCATCTGTCCGCCATCGCGTGGTCTTCGCTCGGTTCCACCGATTCCTGTGGTGTGAATGCAGTTTGAGTGTGGGACCAATTATAACATCCTTTAGATTCCCTGCGGACACTCTAAATCCTTTGGAAACTGAGTGTTGTGCGTCAGCATGAATCTTGTCAGGCGGTCTGATCCAGCCGTCGCGACATCCGCATAGACACCGGCGCGAACGCTATCCGATTCGATAGTCCCGAGACACTCCGGATTTGCCCGGCCGAAAAATCCGTGTTGCCCCGACGAGGATAACCTCGCCTACTTCAGTCGTTTGCATCCGTCTGCGGATGGTCTGACTACGTGGCTCCAATGGAAGGCGTGGTGCATCGAACTAGGGGGGATCAACAATTTTGTCCTGTCCCTTACAGTTTTCGTACCCATTTCACGCTTACTTAGTAGGAGGGTAAAAACATGGAAAGAGAAAGAACCGTCGGCGCGACACTGGTCGCCCTGTTCTGCGTCGTTCTTGCGAGCACTCCTACACTCGCGAGTACGCAGCAGGAAACGACAGCGTCGCCGTTGAGGGACCACGAAAAAGAAGAATTCCTGCGAACTGCGGAGATGGGGCGCACGACGCGGCTCGATGTGGGCATCACCCGGAGCGAACGAGTCACGCTCGACGACGGGCGCCTGACACACGACGCTCACATCCAGACCATCGATGCATTCAGGCGAGGAGTGACCCCCTTGCGGCGATCCTTCGAGGTGGACTTTCAGGATAGTTACAAGTTCAACATCGCAGCCTACCGTCTGGACCGGCTGATCAACCTGAATATGGTGCCGGTCTCTGTAGAGCGGAAGATCGGTCGGAAAAAGGCTGCGGTGACCTGGTGGGTGGACGATGTGCAAATGATGGAGCTCGATCGCCATGAGAAGCAAATCCAGCCGCCCGCCCCGGCGGCATGGAACGACCAGATGTTCAACGTCCGCGTGTTCAACGAACTCGTCTACAATACCGATCCGAACCTGGGCAACCTTCTGATCACCGGCGATTGGCAGATTCGCCTGATCGACTTCACGCGAGCCTTTCGGCGTTGGACGAGGCTGCGGGCCCCCGGAAACCTCCAGCCGAAGATCGATCGTCGCGTTTACGAAGGACTCCAGGGCTTAGATCAGGAAACGTTGACACGCGTGATGGACGGTGTGCTCACCAAGCCCCAGATCAAAAGCATTCTTGCGCGGCGCGACTTGATCCTGGAGTACTTCGATGGAGAGATCGCCCAAAAAGGAGAGGCTTCGGTCATCTGCGATCTGCCGGGGCACTGAGCGGAGTAATGGCGTAGGCGCGTTGAACACACACGTCCAAGTGCCCTCAGCCCAACGTCCGTTGCAACTCTTCAAGGAATGCCTTTGCGGACCTCGGACGTTCCCTGGGCTCCGGGGCGAAGCATCGCTCGAAGAAGGATTGCCACCCTGCGGGCGCGTTCGGCAGGTGTTGACAGATTGGAGTGAACCGTCCCGCCTTCATGGCATCGCGCCACTCCCTAGAGGGAGCCCCCGTGAAGGGTCGAACGCCCGTCAGTGCTTCGTAGGCTATGACGCCGAGCGCCCACACATCCCAACCTGGATCGGGGCTCTTTGCCAGCAGTTGTTCCGGGGAGGCATAGGCGGGAGTGCCCACGAAGCGCCCGGGATCCGTGTCGAGGTTCGAAACGGTAGCCTCCGGATCTTGCCGCGGACGGACAAACTTTGCGATTCCGAAATCCAGGATTTTCACGGTTCGCAGCAATTCGGCGTCCTCGGCCAGGAATATGTTTTCGGGTTTCAGATCCCGATGGACGAGCTGGATCCGGTGAGCGGCTTCCACGGCGGCGCAAACGCCTTGGAGAATCTCGGCGGTTGTGGACTCCGGTAGCCTCTCGTTCTTCTTCAATTCTTCGCGGAGCGTGCCGCCATCGAGCAACTCCATGACGAGGAACCCGCCCACGCTTTCCTCGACGCCGTAGTCATGGACTACCACGACATTCGGATGAGTCAGGCGCGCAGCAGCCCGCGCCTCGTTCCGAAATTCCCCCGCCGCGGCTTCTCCTCCGATCCAATCGTCACGAATCACTTTCACCGCAACGCGACGGTCCAGGGCGCTGTCGGTCGCTTCGTAAACCGTGCCCATGCCGCCGCGACCCAGTCGCCGTTCCAGTCGGTACCGTCCCGCCGGGCTACGAGGCCGTTCCACGATAGTCAGGTCGGTGCCATCTTTGTTGCACCGACTTTGGCTCGCGTCATAGCAGGTTCCGCACACTCGGCATTCCCCGAACGAACTCGAGCCCGGCTGGACCGGCAACTGTTGCCGCGTTAACAGGGCCAAACCCGCTGCTACCGTCTCCAGGAGTTGACGGTCTTCGTGCGTGTATGGCTCTTCGGATCGCTTGGTACCCAGGACGAGAAGGACTTCCGTCTGCCCGGGTGTCGCGGCGACAGGTACGACCAGCTCGATTCCCGATGCTCGCAGGAATTCGAGATCCTTTTGCGGCAGATAGCCTTCGAGCCAATTCGCGTCGGCCAGCCCCACACCCAGGGGTTTATCCAGCGCACGAAGCAGCCCCGCCAGCGCGCCGGTTGCCCCGAGAGGAGGTGGTGCCATCCCTGACGGGAGCGAAACCACCGCACGGTATTCCCGAGCCTGGGGCCCCCGCGCCAGCACCGAGACGAACTCCGGATGCAATGCGGCTTCGATCTGGGCCAGGACCCGTGGCAAAACGGGCTCCAGGTGGTTCGCCGACCGGATTTCTCCGACGACCTGCCGCAAGACCTGCTGCGCGTCGTATTGTTCCCGGAAGAACCTTCGGTCGATGGTGTCCAGCCATCGTTGACGCCGCCAGTAGGCCGCCAGAGCGAGTCCGCCGACGCCGGCGTAGATCCAGCCCCGATCCTGCAGAATCGAAGCGAGCGCTTGTTCCCGGTTCGCTCCGAGATCGAAGACCAGGATTCCGGCCAGAATCGGTACGACTCCCAGAATCGCGCCGCGAGCCAGCCCGTACTGCAGGCCCTGACGGACGATCAAGTGAATGTCCAGGAGCCGGTGACGCGCGATGGCGTAGGTAAAGGCAATAGGAAAGCCCAGTATCGCGACACCGGTAAGGGACGACGTTGCCAGAGTTCGGGCGCCCATCATGGCTCCCTCCACGTTGAACATCCAGAACCGCGCGAAAGCGCCGGCGAGAGCCAAGGCGGTGCCCCACATCAGCACCCGGACGCGACGCCGGGCGTTCAGGTCCGCCACGAGCCAGTAGCTGAAGAGGAGGATGAACACACCTGCCACGAGGTAGACGATGGTCCGGATGAAAGCTACATCGGAGATCAAGGATGGCACTGGGGCCGGAGCGCCGAACGTATAGATCGTCGATGAGAAATCGGCAATCCGCCAGGGAAGCGTCACCAGAACCGGTGCCCATATGAGAACCCACCACCAGCGGTTTTCGAACAGCCGCCTGGGAAAGACAACGAAGAAACTCAGGAAGATTCCTTCGACGAGAAAACGGCTGATCGTGGGTATCCAGAGCAACAGCGTCGCGGCGAACGGAAGCTCACGCCACGGTACGGCCCAGCCGTTAGGCATGCCGAATGCGAACGATAACGTGAGCATCAGCCACGCTCCGACCCGGGCAATCGAGTCCTGGGGACGGAGGAATAGAATCAGAAGACCGAGAAAGAAACAACCGAACGCCCGGATCGCGTATTCGGCGTACCCATTCGCCAAGCGGTTGTCCCAGTCCGCTTCGCGGGGCGTGACTTCGATCTCGAATGGCTGTCCGTCTCTCGACACCGCCCAGGTTTCCCTCAGTCCGAGGCCACGATTCGAGTTCGCTGCGGACCAATCGCGCGTGCCTCGGATTCCCCGTCCGTTAATCGCAACCACCCTGTCTCCCGGCCGCAGGCCCGCCTCAAACAGGATCGTGCCGGATGCGACGCCTTCGACATGCATCGTGCCGTCGGAGAAGAACGCATCCAGACCGGCCAGGTCCGACGGTCCCCATACGATCAGGTATACGGTGAGAACCTGCACCGCGAGAAACGAAACTGCCAGCAGATATCCCCACCACGGCACCGGTTGAAGACGCCAGAATACGGGCCGGGTCCATCCCCGTCTTCTAGGAGCGGGATCCTGGGTCTGTAAACCACTGTCCCGGGCTTCACCCCCCTCTTCGAGCCTGCCGGCGAGTTCGCCCAGTTCTTTTTTCGCGACCGCCCCGAGTGGCCGTTCTTCCGAATCCTTCTCAAGACATCGGACCAGCAACGCCCGAACCCTCAAGCCGACGTTGTGCGGTAGTCGATCCCAGTCCGGATTGGATTTCACGACCTGGCTGAGGACACGCGCCGCCGTGTTTCCATCGAAAGCCTTCGCCCCGCTTAGCATTTCGTAAAGAACGCAGCCCAGAGCCCAGATGTCGGTCCGCGCATCGACAGACTGACCCAGTGCCTGCTCGGGGCTCATGTAGCCCGGGGTGCCCAGGACGGCGCCGGCTTCGGTCCCAACCCAGGCAGTGGTCGAAGTCGCTTCGGGGTCGCTCGTCACGAGTGTCTTCGCCAGACCAAAATCGAGCACCTTCACCTTGCCGGCCGGCGTGACCTTGATGTTGCCCGGCTTCAGATCGCGGTGAATCACACCCTTCTCATGTGCCGCTTCGAGGGCCTCGGCGATCTGAAGGGCAAGCCCGAGGGATTCTTCTACAGGGATAGGCCCGCTCTTCAACCGTTCGGCCAGCGTTTCGCCTTCGACCAGCTCGAGGACGAGGAAGCGTGTCCTGTTGTCTTCTTCCAAACCGTAGATCGCAGCAACGTTCGGGTGATTCAACGACGCGAGCAGCTTGGCCTCGCGTTTAAACCGAGCCAGCCGTTCTTCGTCCCTGGCGAACTCTTCGGGAAGGGTCTTGATGGCCACTTCACGACCGAGTTTTTGGTCGCGGGCTTTCCACACCTCTCCCATGCCGCCCTTGCCGAGCTTTTCCAGTACCTTGTAATGAGCGATGGTCTTGCCGACCATCGAGCTGTCCTCGTCACCCAACGCTGGGACGGAATCTTCTCCAAATGTTCCCACCGGCCAGTCAACGACGGGGGCCGCCAGAAAAGATGCGGCCCGTTCCCGGTGCGCCAGCAGCGACTCCAGCTCCCGGCGGAGCCCTTCGTCACCCGCGCAAGCTTCCTCCAGAAAGGCCGCCCGCTCGCCCGGCGGCCGCTCGAGGGCGGCTTGGTACAGCTTCTCGATTCGCTCCCAGCGTTCATTAGGCTTCATCGTCATCCTTCTCGCTGATCTCGCGATGCAGCCACGTGCGAGCCAGATCCCAGTCACGCAAGACTGTCTGCGGGGAGACCTTCAATACCTCTGCGGTCTCCTTCACGCTGAGCCCACCAAAAAACCGCAGCTCCACCACCTGCACCTTGCGCGGATCAATGGCGTCCAAGCGGCGCAGGGCATCATCCAGCGCAATCATCTCCGGAGCTCGTTTCTCCGATACCAGCGCGACTTCGTCCAGCGACACCCGCTGCGCTCCCCCGCCCCGTTTGGCGTAGCGCCGTGAGCGCGCATGGTCAACCAGAATGCGCCGCATCAACTGCGCGGCAACTGCTACGAAATGCGCCCGGTTCTGCCAGTGCGCATTCTTCCAATCGATCAAGCGCAAATAAGCTTCATTAACGAGGGCCGTGGCTTGGAGAGTGTGGTCGGGCCGCTCCCCACGCATGTAGTGTCGGGCCAGCCGGTGCAGCTCTTGGTGGACGAGAGGTGTCAGCTTCTCCAGTGCGCTCGTGTCGCCTTCACCCCAGGCGTGAAGTAACTGCGTCGCATCCTGTGGGGACCGTACCGCCATGGGAGTCTTTCCACTGTCGGTTTGAATGTAACCTCAAGTTAGCACACCGCCTCAGGACATTACAGGACACCTTGTCTTGAGATGAGTCAGCTATCGGGCCCCAGCTCGACATCGTCTTCCGTTTCCAATAAAGTAACGCCTACTCTTAGCTGGCACCGAAATTGCCCTTCCCGCTCCCGGCGGTTTCCAGAGATTTTTCTGATCCCGTTGGAGTTTTCCATCACAGTTCCCGCTTTAACAGGTGAGGGCAGCGAAAACCAGCACTCGCCCAAGGCCTGAAAGGAGGAATCATGATCGCCGAGAAAGGAATCGAAGTAGGAGGCTCAACCATGGGGGAAGAAAGGACCATCCACAGAACGCTGGTTGTCCTCTTGTGCCTGGCCTTGGCCAACACTTCCATATCCGCCGGGGCTCAGCAGGGCCCGTCCGTCGCGTCGCCGCTGAGCGATGCCGAAAAAGAAGAATTCCTGCGAACGGCGAAGGTCGTGCGCAAGGAGGGACTCGACGTGGGTGTCACGCTAAGCGAACGGGCCACGCTTGACGACGTGCGCCTGACACACGATGCTCACATCCAGACCGTCGATGAATTCAGGCGAGGAGTGACCACCCTGCGGCGATCCGTCGAGGTGAACTTTCGGGACAGTTACAAGTTCAACATCGCCGCCTACCGTCTGGACCGGCTGATCAACCTGAATATGGTGCCGGTCTCTGTAGAGCGGAGGATCGGTCGAGAAAAGGCGGCGGTGACCTGGTGGGTGGACGATGTGCAGATGATGGAGCGCGATCGCCATGAGAAGAGAATCCAGCCGCCGGATTCGTCGGCCTGGAACGACCAGATGTACAACGTACGCGTGTTCAACGAACTCGTGTACAACACCGATCCGAACCAGGGCAACCTCCTGATCACAAACGACTGGCAGATTCGACTGATTGACTATACGCGAGGATTTCGCACCCTGAAGCTTTTGAGGAGGCCCCAGAACCTCACGCCACGAATAGATCGCCGCGTCTACGAGGGACTCCAGGGCTTAGATCAGGAAACGTTGACACACGTGATGGACGGTGTGCTCACCAAGTCCCAGATCGAAGGCATACTCGCACGGCGCGACTTGATTCTGGAGTACTTCGATGGAGAGATCGCCCAAAAAGGAGAGGCCTCGGTGATCTGCGATCTGCCGGGGCACTGAGTCGGGTCATGTACGGGATGAAGACAATATCTATGCTGCGCTACCAGAACGCCCGCGCAGTCGCTGCTAGTGTCTCGAGTTTACGTTTCTGGTCCTCAAAGGATAGGGCGTTACTGATGATTGACGTTCCGAAGCCACACTGGGGACTGAGGGCGAGACGCTCCTTGGGGATGAATCGCGACGCTTCTCCGATCCGGTCGGTCAGATCTTTCACCGTTTCCCTGCGCGCCGACTTGGTGGTCACGAGACCGAGGACTACGGTTTTGTCTTCCGGTACCTCCTTGAGCGGTTCGAAGGATCCAGACCGGGGGTCATCGTACTCGAGCAGGATACGCTGGGCGGCGATCCTCTTGAAGATGGGTCTGGCTATGAGATCGTAGCCGCCTTCCACGAGCCACCGGCTGCCCTGGTTCCCCCGGCAGAGGTGGAAACCGAAAGTCACTCCGGAGTGGTTTCCGATCACCGCGTTGTCCATCTCGATGCCCGCCTGGAGCCATTTCTCCAACGTCCAGCCCCGTGATTCGTAGAAGCGGCGAAGGCCGGGGTCGAGGAGAAGCGGATAGTGCGGTGCGTCGAGCTGGATGTAGGTTGCTCCGCACCGCACCAGTTCCCCAACTTCGTCTTTGAGGATGTCGGTCACGTCCGCCAGGAACGCCTCCAGCGTCGGATAGGCATTCGAGGACTTCTGCCTGGACCAGAAGTTAGAAAAGAGGCTTGGGCTGGGGAGTGTGACCTTGGGGATACGGGTAGTTCGGCCCTTGAGGTAGACGAACTCTCCGACGGAAAGCCACCGCTTCTTTTTCAATTTCGAGACAACGCCGAGCGAGCGGGGTCGCTTGGTCCGCTGGTCCCCGATCTGCGGGTCCCCCTTCCAGTCGCCCCAGAGAAAAGCGTCCAGGTCCCATTCTCCGAAACCCTCCACCGCTTCAGTCATCTGGCTCTGGAAGGAGAGCCGTCGCTGCTCTCCGTCGGTGACCACGTCCAGACCGGCCCCTTCCTGCAGGGCGATGGCCCGATCAACTGCGCCATCCTCGATGGCCTTGAATTCTTCCGAAGAGAGGCGACCCGCAAGGAAGCCCTTTCGGGCTTCCAGCAGGTCAGCAGAACGGAGAAGGGAGCCGACCACGTCGGCGCGGGCTGTAAGCACGGCGTTGTTCTCGTTTGTTTACCCGACCCCGCTCATCCGGCGCGCGTATAAGGTGCATTCGCTAAAACCCAATCTGAGTCGACTGCGGCCCCCGAATAATTCCTCGGATCCTCACTGCGATGGCGGGCCGGCCCACCGTGCCCTCAGGCCGGCGCGGTCGACCGCATCACCGCGGAGGTACACTTCGGCGATTTCCCGCGTATTGGTGATGTCGTCGAGAGGGTTGGCGTCCAGCACGATGAAATCCGCGCTCTTGCCCGCTTCCACCGAACCGACGTCGGTAAGTTGCAGCAGCTCGGCCGAATTGCGGGTCGCGGCCATAATGACCTCGCCGGGCGTCATCCCCGCAGCCACCATGTCCTCCATTTCAACGTGCGGCGCCCACGGGGTTCCACCGTCCGTACCAAACGCGATCCGCATGCCCTCTGAATTGAGTCGAGCGAGATTGCGGGCCTGGATTCCGAACCCCTCCTGAGCCTCGGGCCGGTCAACGGCGCCCTCCTGAAGTTGCTCGACCTCTTCGGCGGGCAGCGTTTCGCTCAACCAGCTCATGTCGTCCGCCACGCCTCGACCGGGAAGGTTTGGCACAAGGACTACATTCGGGCGTTCCTTGACCATCTCGACGAATTCATCGTCGACGTCCATGTCCCGGACTCCGTGTGCGAACGCGTCGACGCCTGCCCTCAGGAGTCCTTTTGCATCCTCGAGTGCAAAGATATGGGCCGCGACCCTCAGGTTGTTGGCGTGCGCCTCGTCGATGACGGCCCCGTACAGTTCGGGCGTCATCTTCTCGTACCTGCCGCCCCGGTCGTCGACCCAGATCTTGACCATGTCGACCTGTCTTGCGGCCAGCTCCTGGACGGCCGTCCGCGCCTCATCTTCGCTCGTGACCCAGTACGGGACCTGCGAGCGTCCCTCCTCCGGCCGTGTGATCCCGCGTCCCGCCGTGCGCAATCGCGCCGCGTTGGGAATCGTCTCTTCCCGGACCTGCGACGCCAGATCGCCGTCATCCGTGCCCATGCTCATGGCCACACCGATGCCGTAGTACGCCATCCGCTGCAGCTGATCGACGAGAGCCTCCCGATCGCCGGCCGCGTGCTTGTGCGCGTCGACAATCGCGGGCATCACGGTCTTGCCGCTCAGATCCACACGCTCCGCTCCGGCCGGTGCGTTAATCTGCCCTCTCGGGCCGACCTGGGTGAAGCGACCGTTCTCGACTACGAATGCGGCGTCTTCGATCGGCTCGCTGCCGTCTCCGATGATGAGCCGTGCCCCCTCGAACACCGTGGCATCGACTGCCTCCGGCATCTCCTCGGGAGCCGGCGAACATGCCGTCGGCAAAAAGAGAGCGATTGAAATTAGACCAACAAAGAACGTCACATGACGTGATTCCGCCTTTAGACGGCGCATAGGAACCTCCTGCGTGAAACTGAAATTGCAGATTGTCAGCCGCAACCTCACCCTGCTCTGAGTTACGGACCAAGGTGGTGCGCCAGGCGAACTGGATCGTAACACCGCGGGACCGCCAGCTTCTCGTGATGAGATCGACTGCTCCCCAGGGACCCAAGCGGCATCGCATCGCGCGCCTCAACTGGTATGAGGAGAATCCACGGTGAAGAATATGACTATTGGTGAGCAGCGACAAACAAAAAACCGTCGCCAGTATCTTGGCTCCACTGTTTCTTGTATGACATTGACTATCTATGGTAGCAAGCGGGGGCGTTCGAGCCATGAGATTCAGGTGGTTGCACGCCCGAGGTTGGCCGCCACAAATATGCCCAGGTGTCGATTCGACATTATGATCATGCACTTCCGACGCCCCGGGAGTTCAATTCCGAGCTAAGCTGGAATGATGAAAACAACTCCCGCGGCCGGTGACACAGTCGATACAGAGGTCAGCCCTCGCGGGACTTTGGAGTTGCTGTCCCAGCGCGAGGTGGAGCAACTTCAGGTCGCTTCGGAATCGGACGAGAATTCCCGGCTCTTCGATCTGCTGCGGCGTTGTTCTCTCGCCGTGATGAACACGGACGGCGACGAAGACGATGCCGCCGCAATATTCGACCGCTATAGCGATTTCTCCCTCGAGATCGTAAAACGCACGCGCGGGATCAAGCTCAAGATCAGGAATGCGCCGGCCGGAGCGTTTGTCGACCGCCGAATCATCGAGGGTATCCGCCAGCACCTGTTCGCCGTGTTGCGAGATCTCGTCTACATCGGCACCGAGATCGAGCAGAGCGAGCGGTTCGATCTCGGCCGGGGAGACAGCATCACGGATGCGGTCTTTCACATCCTCAAACACGCTGGCGTCCTGAATCCGAAGCTCCGGCCCCAACCTTGTCGTGTGCTGGGGTGGGCATGCCATATCGCGAACCGAGTACGAATACTCCAAAGGGGTCGGTTATCACCTGGGGTTGCGCGGCCTCGACGTGTGCACCGGGTGTGGACCGGGCGCCATGAAAGGGCCGATGAAGGGAGCTGCCATCGGCCATGCCAAGCAGCGCCTGCGCGATGCCCGTTATGTGGGTCTGACCGAGCCGGGGATCATCGCGGCTGAACCGCCGAATCCGATGGTCAACCACCTGGTGGTCCTGCCGGATATCGAGAAGCGCCTGGAGGCGTTCGTGCGCATCGGCCACGGGATAATTGTTTTTCCGGGCGGCGCCGGCACGGCGGAAGAAATTCTGTACTTGTTGGGTGTGCTGACGGACCCCGGGCCAACGCGGACAGGTATCTACCTGTCATTTTCACCGGCCCCAAGGAAAGCCGTGACTACTTCGATCAGATCGATCGTTTCATTACTGCAACCCTGGGCGACGAGGCCCGTAAGCACTATCAAATCATCATCGACGATACGCGGGAGGTTGCCCGGCACATGGCTCGAAAGATCCGCAGGGTTCAAACCGAGCGGCGCAAAAGCGGCGATGCCTTCTACTTCAACTGGTTACTGTCCGTCCCCGACGATTATCAACATCCGTTCGAGGTCAGCCACGAAACGGTCGCCGACCTGGTGCTCCATCGCGACCTGCCGACCCACGAACTGGCGTCGAACCTACGTCGCGCCTTCTCGGCCATCGTAACCGGGAACGTCAAAGAGCACGGAATTCGACTGATACGACAGCATGGACCGTTCGAAATACGCGGGGATCGCGCCATCATGGAGCTGCTGGACACAGTGCTAGCCAGCTTCGTCGATCAAGGTCGCATGAGAATTGCCAGCGAATCCTACGAACCCTGCTATCGGGTAGTCGCGTCGTAGGCCTGATACGGCCGCGCTCCTTCATCTTCAAACTAATCGAGTGTGGTCTCGATACCCGAAGATTGAGTCCGAGCCGACCTACAAACACAAAGCCCGCTGCGCCAGAATGGCGCAGCGGGCTTTGTGCCTTCGTCTGCTTCCTGGTTACACGCCGGCAGCCTGGAGTGCGGCAAGCACGCGCCCATCTCGGAACGGGACGCGACGGATACGAACGCCGGTTGCATCGTAGATTGCATTGGCGACGGCCGCAATTGTGGGCTTGCATGCCGCCTCGCCCGCACCATAGTGAGGAAGATCGGGCCGGTTCGGGTTCGGATCTCCGTTCACGAACACGACGTCGACCTGAGCCGGCGCATCGGCGTGCGTCAGCGTGGGATGAGAGCGCCAATCCCTGCTGGTCACTTTCTCCGTGTCGAACTGCACCTCCTCGTGGAGGGCGCGGCTCAACCCGTGGAGCAAGTTGCCCTCGACGGTGTTGCGCAGCCCGTCGGGGTTGACTACCAGTCCGCAGTCGTGGGCGCAGACGAGCCGCTTCACCCACACGTGGCCGGTTTCGCGATTCACCTCGACCTCAGCGATCTCTGCGACGACGGTTTGGCCACGGTAGCAGTACGCGACGCCGCGTCCAGTGAGAATGGTACCGGTGCCGAGCGGCTTCGGTGAAGGTCGGCTGTCCCAACCTGCCGCCTCCGCTGCCGCCTGGACTACGGCGATGGAGCGGGCCCGCTTGAACCGAGCGTCGTCATCGGTGCTGGCCCGGAGCATCTTCAAGCGGAAATCGATCGGATCGGCCCCCGCCTCCGCCACGAGTTCGTCGATGAACGATTCGCCGGCGAACGTCGTCTGTGGCCCGTTGGGATCTCTCAAGTTTCCGGTACGCAGTGGGGTCTCGTAGGCGAGGGGCATGCGCACGACGTGCGTCTGCTGGCGCCGGTTCGGGATGACATACAGTTCCGAGGGCGGGGAGGCTCCGCCGGGCGCAGTCCGCGCAGGCCGAATCCCCATGAGCTGAGCGATCAACACGGTCTCGGGATCGTTATAGCCCACGTGAGCATAGTCGGCGGTTCGGGCCCGGTAGTCCAGAGCGATGAGGTTGCCCTCGGCATCCAATCCGCCTCGTAAGTTGAATGTGAAAGCAGGGCCCTTGGTATCCCAAGCCGTCTCCTCGTGCCGCATCCACTGGACTCGAACCGGTCGGCCGATCTCCTTGGCCAGGAAGGCGGCCTCAAAGCCGGCATCATCGGCCGCGGTGCGGCCGTACACCTGGGGTCCTTCCATGTAGACGACGCGGACCCGGTCCCGCGGCATATCGAGGAACTCGGCGACGCCGCTTCGCATGCCGTACGCTTTCATGTCATTGGAGTAGATGGTCATCTGACCGTCCGACGGATCGGCCATGGCATGCGCCGGGCCGATGGCCGTGTGCCCCTGGAACGGGACATCGTATTCCGCTTCGACAACCTTCGCGGCATTTGCCAGCGCTTCGTCGGGGTTCCCCTCCACGTGCGGCACAGGCTCGGGAACGGTGCGGGTGCCCCTGGTCCGGGCGAGGGAGGTGGGCTCGGCGTTGCGAATGTACGTGAACAGGTTTTCCGATGTCGGGAAGGGCGGTGTCGCCGGCTTCTGCCAGTTCGCTTTGAGCTGTCTGGCCGCCTTGATCGCCTCCTCTTCCCGCTCGCATACAACCGCGACGTAGTTGCCCTTGCTGACGACCTTGATGAACCCCGGGATGTCCCGGACTGAAGACTCGTCGATGCTGGTCAGCGTGGCGCCCACCATCGGCGGTCTGACGTTGCGTGCATGAACCATGCCGGGAGCCGTGGCGCCGACCGCCCATTTCTGCGATCCGTCCACTTTGGGAGGAATGTCATAGCGTTGGACCGGCTGGCCGACGATTGCGAGGTCCTGCACCGGCTTCACGTTTGCCACGCCGGTCGTCGCATTGATGCTGTTGCCCGTCAGCGTGACGTTGAACCGTCTTCCGCCGATGAGTTCTCCGTAGCTGACCTTCCTGGAAGGGTTTGATTTGACGGCGATCACACCCTCGCTGACGCTGAGCTGATCCACAGGCACCCCGAACCGCTCGGATGCCAGCTCCAGAAGGACCCGGCGTGCCTCGGCGGCCACGCGTCGCATGGGCCAGCCGTCTCTCTCGAGCGCATCCGAACCGCCCGATCCCCCCTGGTCGACCGTCAAGTCGGTCTGGCCCATGATGAGATCGGTTTTGTCAAACGCGATGTCCAATTCATCGCACATCAGCTGGCGGAAGGCGGTGCCGGTACCCTGTCCACCGTCGGTCTTTCCGACGTAGAAGGTCGCCGTGTCGTCCTCGTGAAGCACGATCCACGAATCGAGTTGCAGAAAATCGGGATCGGGATACGGACCGGCAGCCTGTACCGCTGCGGCCTGGGCGCTCGAACCCGGGCTGAACCGACCGGCACCGGCCAGCGTCGCGGTGCTCAAGCTCACGACGAAGACTCCGGACCTCTTGAGGAAGTTCCTGCGGGAGGTTATCGGGTTCATCTTCTCCAGCACTTCTTCGATTTCTTTCGGAACGTTCGTGAAGGCGGTCATGCGATCACCTCCTTGCCCGAACCCGATTCGCTGGCCATTGCCTGCGCGGCGCGCTTGATGGCAGCCTGGATTCGGTAATACGTCATGCAGCGGCACAGGGTGCTGTTCATCCATTCCCGGATCTCCTCATCGGCCGGATTCGGGTTCCGGTCCAGGAGCACCTTGGCAGCCATGATCTGCCCGTTCTGACAGAAGCCGCATTGCGGGACCTGCTCGTCGATCCAGGCCTGCTGTACGGGGTCTAACCCACCTTCTTTCGATAGCCCTTCGAGGGTGGTGATCTCGCCTTCAACGCGAGAGGTCGCGGTGACGCACGACCGTACCGCTTCACCATCTACGATCACTGTGCACGCACCGCACTGCCCCAGTCCGCAACCAAAACGTGGACCTTCGAGGCCGAGGTCATTGCGCAGGATGTAGAGCAGCGGAGTGGAAGGGTCGATATCGAAGGTGTGCGTGTCGCCGTTCACCTTCAATGTGACGTTGCTCATTTTCTCTCCTTGCAAATGGGTGGACGGATCAAATGATAGCGCCGCGCGAACGAGGGCCGCGGCCACTTGATGATAACGATAAACATTAGATGACGCACGGAATACGATACACGCGAAAAAGAAACTCTTCAGAAGCTGAACAGATGCGTGAACTTGACGCTCAACCACGCCGGTCCCTCGCCTCAGCCGGGGAGCGACATCCTCTACGAAATCGTGAATCGGCATAGCATCGATGAGCAGTCCGGCGCGTGTTCCCTAACCTTTTTTGGGAGAACTCGCACAATTGTTACGGAAGGAACGAGTTGAACGCAATCAAACTGTCACTTGGGCCACTTGGCCTTCACAACGCCTTCTCGAAGAACTCGAGGTAACGCGGACGCTGAACCGGTCTGCCGAGCTTTGGGCCCGCAAACACCTTCAAAGAATCCTGAAAGAGAATGTCACCGACACTCGTAGTCATATTCAACCGTACGATCAAGACCAAGTGAGGCACAATGATTGAACTCAAAGCGAAGGATGACGTTTCTCCAATCTGTCCGAGTTGCTCCGAAACCATCACAGAGGTCTGGTTCCACGAGATCCGAGGCTTTCTGGGGCGCCGGTACATCTATCTCTGCCCCCATTGCAGGAAGGTGCTGGGGGTCAGCCACCGCAAAGGCCTCTTCATGGGCTGAAGTTGCCGCCGAATCAGTCTGGCGCGTCGGCCGCCTTCGCTGACGATCCGGTTGGTGCCTTTCGCCCACTTAGACCATCCTCTTAGTTCAGGAAGAGGGGGAGATACTGACGAGAGTGCGACGCAAATCGGAGCGATGATGGCCGTTTTTTGCCGTACTCTAGATCGTAGCACCAGCTCGATTTGCCCGACTCCTCCGAATAACGCTCGGATCCCATTTTGGAGAAGCCCCTGTGGAGGGGTGGATGCACCGAAGGTGCAGACGGGGTGGTTCGAAAACTAACTGGGTGGCTGCGCCAACCGTGCAGACCGGTTTTCTTTGATCAACACCACCCCGGCGCTTCGCGCCACCCCTCCTCATCTGAGTAGGGGAGTCGAAGTTAGATTTAGTCAAATGGAGGGCTATTGCTTGACGTATCTTCTCAGCGTCTGCGCGCCGACTTCTGCGCCATAGACGTTGCCGCCTGCGTCGACGGCAACGCCGTGCGCGCCCGTCTCGTTGGGATTGTTCGGATCGTATGCGGGATCCGGAATGAAGGCCACAACCGATCCGTTCCCGGCGTTCCCGATCCTTATTCCTCTCTGCCATCCCGGGTTCCGTTCCGTGTTCGATTGGTTATCGGTCACGTAAACTGTGTCGTCTCGATCGATAAAAATTCCGCTCGGCCGCCCGAATTGCGTCCACTGTGCAAGGAAATTCCCATCTTGATCAAAGATCTGGATCCGATTGTTGTCCCGGTCCGCGACAAAAACCCGACCCCTGGAATCCATGGCGAGGGCATGCGGCACGATGAACTCGCCCGCACCTGGACCCGTTCCTCCCCAAGCCTTGAGAAATTGTCCGTCGCCTGAGAACTTGACCACGCGGTTGTTACTGTCCGGCAGGTGGCCGTCCGAGACAAAGATGTCGCCACTCGGTGCTACGACCACATCGGTTGGCCCATTGAAGTGGTCCGGTCCATCCCCGGCGATTCCCGCTCGACCCAGCGTCATCAACAGGTCACCGTCCGGGCTGAACTTGAACACCTGATGACCCCGTCCACCGTCACCCCGCCCGTCGGTCACCCACACATTTTCGTCATGATCCACATGGATACCGTGGGGCCACACAAATATCCCGTCACCAAAGCTCTTGGACAGCTTGCCCGAGGAATCGAACAGGAGGATCGGTGAGATGCCGGCACGACCAACGCAACTGTTCTGGCCGCATCTTTCAGCCACCCACATGCCACCGTCCGCCCCCGCGTCCACTGAACTCATCGCCCCCCATGACCTCCCTTCGGGAGGCTGTGCCCAGTTTGGAACGACGCGATACGGATTGGGCTGAGCGTGTCCAGCCACTCCAAGCATGCCTATCACCGCACAGACCGCTAAGAGGTGTGTGAGTTGGGATTGGCCGAAACGCGACATGACAGTCCTTCTGTCCGAATTAGGGTTCGCCGCCTGGCAACCGTCGGGCCCCGCTCGAGTTGCGTGGCCGGTTCTATCTTCTGGCGTCTGGCCGAGCGAGCTGCGAAAAACTCGCTAGAGCATACGCAAGGCAGGGGTTGGAAGCAATCAAACTCGGGGTGAAGGCCCACCGGCACCTAGAACGCACCTGGAAATGCTTGCCAGGAACAACCCTCTTCGTCTAGCCTCTGCGGGCGGATGTCCCTCGGCGGGCGGATGGCGGCCGCTTGAGGTTGGGCCGACACGCCGTTGGCAGTCAATCTCCAGCCAGCAAGGAACCGAACATGGCGCTAAAGGTCTCAGGCAGAGGCGCGATCCCTCCTTTCATCGTAATGGATGTCATGCAGGCGGCGGCGGAGAGGCAAGCCGAGGGCAAGTCAGTCTACCACCTCGAAGTCGGACAGCCCGGGACGCCGGCCCCGGCGGGGGTGCTCCAGGAAGCGCACCGCGCGCTCGAAAACCAGCGTCTCGGCTATACCGTTGCGCGCGGCGTTCCGAATTTGCGATCAGTGATTGCTCGGCACTACCAGAGCTATTACGGTGCCACGGTCGATCCTTCTCGGGTGGTCGTGACTACCGGCTCGACCGGAGGGTTCGTACTGTCCTTCCTCGCCGCTTTCGATGCCGGCGACCGGGTTGCGATGGTGGCTCCTGGATACCCGTGCTACCGACACATCTTGTCGGTTTTTGGCATTGAGCCGGTACTGCTGCAGGTCGAGGCGGAGCATAGGTTCCAGCCCACACCGGAGCTGCTGGAGGATGCGATGCGGCAAGGCGGACCCGTCGACGGGCTAGTTGTTGCGAGTCCCTCGAATCCGACCGGCACGATGCTCGACTCCGATGCACTTCGGGATCTCTCAGCGTATTGCCGGAGTAATGGTATCCGCCTGATTTCGGATGAGATCTACCACGGAATAACCTATGACCAAAAGGCGGCGACGGCGCTTGCTTACGGAAACGAAGCCATCGTCATCAATAGCTTCTCCAAGTATTATTCGATGACCGGCTGGCGGCTCGGATGGATAGTCGTTCCCGAGGACATGCTGCGAGCGATCGAGTGCCTGGCGCAGAACCTGTTCGTGTCGCCACCGACGCTATCGCAGCTGGCGGCTGTGGCTGCCTTCGACTGCATTGACGAACTGGACCTCAACGTGGCTCGTTATGGGGCCAATCGCGCGCTTCTACTCGACAAGCTGCCGCAGGCGGGATTCGACCGTCTGGCACCGGTCGACGGCGCTTTCTACGTTTATGCCGACGTCGGGAACCTGACCCAGGACAGCATATCGTTCTGCAGCAGAATTCTGAGCGAAACCGGGGTCGCGGTGACTCCCGGTGTCGATTTCGATCCCGTGCGTGGTCATCGCTTCATCCGGTTTTCGTTCGCCGAATCCACGGAATCCATCTCTGCAGCCGCAGCCGCTTTGATCAACTGGAAGCGCTAGCCCGACGTATCGTGAGGATTTGCGCGGTCACCGACGCGGGACCGATTATCTCCAGACAGGAGCCCTGATACCGATCGCGCGTGCCTTTCCAGTGACGCGTATGAAACCTGAGAAACCGAACCCTGGCCCGAGGGTCAAAGATCAACCGAAGAAGTGGGCGCTCGTTAACACTCTCGGCGGACCGACGTTTTTCCTCCTGATGCTGGCCCTGCCGATCCCATCGATCGGGTTTCCCATTCGTGCCGCCCTTGGTCTGATGGTGTGGATGGCCTGGTGGTGGATCAGCACCCCGGTCCATCTAGCGATCACTGGCTTTCTGCCCCTGGTCACGGCTTCGCTGTTCAATTACGTGCCCACGTCCCTCGTGCTGCCCTCCTACGCCGGTGAGTTGATCATTCTGCTGATCGGTTCCAGCATGCTGACCACGGTCTGGACACGATGGGGCCTCGATCGACGCGTCGCGTTGCTCCCGCTCCTGCTGGTGGGCACGAGTGCATCACGCCAGATTGTCGTATGGTTCGCCGTCAGTGCCGCCCTGACCGCACTGCTGCCCAATACGGTGGTCGCGGCGACGATGATTCCGATCGTGGTGGCAATGCTCCGAGCGATCGGCATTTCCGATCTATGGAACAACCGCTTCGCCACCGCGCTGGTCCTGGCCGTAGCATGGGGTTCGAGCGCGGGCGCATTTACGACCCCGCTGGGCGGCGCCATGAACCTGATTACGGTGCAGTTCGTTCAGGATACGGTGACCAGACAGGAGTTCCTCTTCACGACATGGTTCACGCGTCTGTTTCCGCTGGCCGTCGCCGTCATCGCAGTCTCGCTGCTTTTCATGCGTTTTGTGTTCGCCTCCGGCGATGGCGACATAACTGGTGAAGCCGACTCGCCGAAAGCGGCTGCAGAGGCCTCGCGTCAGCTCTTCCGGGACCAATGGAGAGCCCTCGGCCCGATGTCGGTACCGGAAAAGTGGGCGCTGTTCCTGTTTATTTCTGCGGCGTTGCTGGCGTTTACACGCCAGCTCTATGCATCGGTCCTTCCGTCGTTCACACCCGCTTTCGGCTTTCTCACTTTCGGAATCCTCTGTTTCGTGATTCGCCACGATGGCGAGCCGCTTGTCCGGTGGGAGTATGCCCAGGGAAAGATGATGTGGGGTCTCTTTTATCTGTTTGCGGGCGGCAGTGCGCTGGGCGCTGTTGTCAGCCAAACAGGAACCGCCCGATACATCGCAGATCAGCTCATACCGTACGCGGAAGGCGGCGGTTTCATCGCCGTGATGGTGTTCTCGGCAATGACCATGCTGCTCACACAGACGACCAGTGCGGTCGCATCGGTTTCGATCACCGTTCCGGTGACGATCAGTACTTTCCAGGGCCTCGACATGAATCCGATTCCCTTCGTTTACATCGTAACCGCTGCTGCGAACATGGGATTCATGCTGCCCTCCTCTGCCGCGGGCACGGCAGTAGCCGCTGGCTACGGCGTCAATCTGAAAACGATGCTCGCGGCAGGTTTCTGTCTGGCTGTTCTCGTGTTGGGTGTTCTGGTCTTAGTCGGTTACGCCCTCGCGATGTTCTGGCCGGGGTTCGGGTTGGCTTGATCCCGAACTTATGGCCATTAGCATCGGTCTAAGCGCGCATACCACGAGCACAAAAACCGCCGGAAGGATTGAACTCCAGCACGTCAACATGGATAGAATCAGTGTCGGTCTCCGCAGTGTTGGAAGCCGGATTGCCGTAATTCGTATCACCTGCGTTGAGGGAGCTTTTGGATGGGACTCTCGGTTCGTCCAGTTCGGCTTGTCGTGATTGGATTTGCCTTTCTCCTGCTTCACGCGGAGGGACCGACTGTGCTCGAGGCACAGACAACGTCCCTCCCGTTCCTCGTGAACAATGGTGGCTCCGATTCGGAGACGACGGCGGGGGATGCCGACACGATTTCGGTGGGCTACGGGAGGATGCAACCGGGAACCGGGCGCACGACACCGTCCGGCGTAGCCATATTCGGATTTCGCCAGAACGGAATTCTGGTCAGCGAGGCCGGGGTTCCGGCGTCACCGGCCATTTCGACCGGGCGCATCCGGGCGGAGGTCGACGGGCCGGTCACGACCGGCCTGGCCATTGCCAACCCGGGCAGTACCGGTGCTGTGGTGACCTTTTACTTCTCCGATCAGACCCGCAGCAGTTTTGGGAGCGGCACGACCACGATCCCTGCGGGCGGTCAGATTGCGAAATTCCTGAACGAAGCCCCGTTCGATGGAGGGGCATCGATCGACGGGACCTTCACGTTCAGCTCCGATGTGCCGGTTGCCGCGGTCGCGCTTCGCGGGTTTACGAATGAACGTGGCGAATTCCTCCTGACGACATTGCCGGTGAGCCCGCTCACCGCCGCGACAGGCGACGTCGTCTACTTCCCCCATTTTGCCGACGGCGGAGGATGGACGACCGAGGTGATCCTGGTCAACCCGACCGACGATGCCACCAGCGGCACCGTCCAATTCTTCGAACAGGGTACGGCGGGGACGACCGCGCAGCCCCTGTCCCTGACGATCAACGGTCAGACGTCTTCGACTTTCAGCTACACCATACCCGGCCGTAGTTCCGCGACCTTTCCGACGGCCGGCACCGGTGGGACAACCCAGTCGGGCTCGGTACGGGTGACCCCGTCGGCAAACGCAGGGACACCATCCGGCCTCGCTGTCTTCTCGTTCAGGAGCGGGAGTGTAACCGTGGCGCAGGCCGGGGTTCCGGCCGCGTCTACCGGACAGGCATTCCGCCTGCACGTGGAAGCGACAGGCGCTTCGGAGGGTACGATTCAGACCGGGATCGCAGTCGCGAACCCGTCAAGCAGTGGCATCACGGTGACCTTCGAACTGTTCACGACCGGCGGCGGATCCACCGGGCTGACCGCCTCGGTCGCCGTGCCCGGAAACGGGCAGATCGCGCAGTTCTTGAACCAGATTCCAGGTCTGACATCTTTGTCGACACCGTTCGAAGGCGTGCTGCGCATTTCGACCGCCGCCGCCGGCGGCATCGCACTGGTCGGCTTGAGAAGCCGGGTGAGCGAGCGGGAGGATTTCCTCATCACCACGACCACGCTGGTGGACGAATCCGACGACGACGTCACGGACGCAATGTACTTCCCGCACCTGGTCGACGGCGGCGGCTACACGACGCAGTTCATCCAGCTCAGTGGTTCGCCGACTCAAACGATGGTCGGCACGCTTCAGTTCTTTTCCCAGACCGGGTCGACGTTGAGCCTGCCGCTGTCGACGCCGGCTTCCAGCCAGGTCACGTGGCAAAACCAGGGGATCTGGTTTGCCTCCTCGACACCGCCGACCTGCGAGAACCCGCTGGTTTTGCCCACGCCGGTCTCTCTGTCGAACGCCACGTCGATCCTCTACCCCGGCCAGGTGCGGGGTAACGACTACAAGCCCCACGGGGGATTCCGGTTCGACGGTCAGGGCCAGGGTCCCGACCTGGAGATATTCGCGCCGATCGACGCCAACCTCCGCAGCGGGGCGCGCTATCTCCAGGGTGGCATCGTGCAGCACTTGTTCGAACTCGTCAACGAATGCGGAATCATGTACCGGCTCGACCATCTTCTGGATCTCGCACCGCGGTTCCAGGAGATCGCCGACACACTGCCGCTAGCCCGCATATTTCACCAATAGGACCAGAAAAGGCCGCCCTGTCTGGCATAAAGCGTTTTGGAATAAACGTTTAACAAGCCAAACGGAGACGGCCCTTATGAGAACAGAGTGTAACCAAGTCACGTTCGAATTTCACGGACTACTTCATCGAAAAGTGAAGGCGCGTTTTGACGGCGGAAAGATCACCTCCGACGCTGGGGTTCTGCTGTTGCGGGAAGTGGAAAAGCGAACCGGGTTGATCGACGGACTGGCCCAGTGTTTTACCGATCACCGGGACCAGAGGTTGATCGAACACACGGTAAAGGAATTGTTGGGGCAGCGTGTCTATGGGCTCTGTTTGGGATATGAAGACCTGAACGATCACGACCAGCTGCGGACCGATCCGATGCTGGCCGTGGCAGTGGAGAAGGCCGATCCTTTGGGAGAGAGCCGACGCCAGGCCGGGGACCGGGGAAAGGCGCTGGCGGGCAAGTGTACGCTCAACCGGCTGGAGCTGAGCGGGGCTGAGGCCGATGGCCAGGAGCGGTACAAGAAGATCGTCATGGATGAGGACCGGATCGAGAGCTGGATGGTCGATGCGTTTCTGGCCGCCCACGACACGGCACCGGAAGAGATTGTTCTGGACATGGACGCGACCGATGATCCGATCCATGGTCAACAGGAAGGCCGGTTCTTTCACGGCTACTACCGCCGCTATTGCTATCTGCCTTTCTACATCTTCTGTGGCGAACATCTGTTGTGCGCCCGTCTGCGCCGATCCAATATCGATGGTGCCGATGGAGCGGTGGATGAGTTGAAACGTATCATCGGCCAGATCCGTCACGGCTGGCCGGAAGTGAGGATCATCATCCGGGCCGATTCCGGCTTTTGCCGGGATGAATTACTCCGTTGGTGTGAGGCCCATCAGCTCGATTACGTGATCGGGTTGGCCAAGAACGACCGTCTCAAGCGAGAGATTGCGGAAGAAATGACTCAGGCCGAAGGGGAGTTTAACACCACCGGGAAACCGGCGCGGGTGTTTAAGGATTTCCAGTACCGGACCCTGAAGAGCTGGAGCTGCACCCGACGCGTCGTTGCCAAGGCCGAGTTCCTGGACAAGGGTGCCAATCCTCGATTCGTGGTGACCTCATTACCGACAAAACGCCTCGCCGCCCAAGCTCTCTATGAAGATTTCTACTGCGCTCGCGGTGACATGGAGAACCGCATCAAGGAACAACAACTGGATCTGTTTGCCGACCGCACCAGCGCGGCGACGATGCGTGCCAATCAGCTCCGGCTGTATCTATCCTCAGCCGCTTACATGCTCATGCATGCACTGCGTCGTCTCGGGCTCAAGGATACCCCGCTGGCCCGCGCTCAATGCCAGACCATCCGCCTGAAGCTTCTCAAGATCGGCGCTCGCATCCGCCTGACGGTCCGCAACGTCTGGCTCTCGATGTCGGAGGCCTATCCCTACGCCGAAGTCTTTGCGACCATCCTTCGCAACCTGCAGTCGATTCCTCTGCGGTGCTGACACAGGACCCCGATCCACGGCTCTAAAATAGACTTGTTTCTTTCTCCGACGGAGAGCTCTGCCTGACTACCTTATCCAGGCCTCCTTCAAACCCCAGAAACAAACCCACTCATGGCCAGCGACACCCTGATTGTCCCCATCCGTGCCTTACCGGAACCCAGACTCTCCCAACGCCCACTCTTCCGCACGAAAACGCGCTTCATTCACGATTGGTGAAATATGCGGGCTAGGAGGCGAAGGTCAGAGCCAGGGCACGTTCTTCGCACCGGGCATCCGGGTGCGTGCCGGCGAGCTCATCGCCACGACGATCGGGGTGCCCAGCAACGTTTTCTTCGACTGGGGCGTCTACGACCTTCGATCGATGAACGCGGTGAGCAATGACGCGGCCTGGCTGGCCGATCACCCCGGCGACCAGGCGCCTTACGGGATCTGCTGGCTGGAATTCCTATCGCCGACCGACACCGCCATCGTCAACGGCCTGCCGGGCTCCGGCTCGAGCGGGTCGACGAGCGACTACTGCAACTGAGGCGATCGTCATTCGTGCCACCGCGAAGAGCGACTGGGGAGGCTCCGCAACTACTGCTTAAGATGTCCGGCGATCTGTTCGAAGATGTCTTCCACCGTGTACCGGCTCAAGCGGTTGCCGACCTGAGGTTTCACTCCGTATCCGGCGCCTGGTGCTACCATCTTCGCGGGAGGAACCGATGCTTTACTCTTTGTTGATCAGCTACACGTTGGCGATAGCCGCTCTTACGTTTGCCGGAGCTGGGGGGCAAACACCATCGCCATTGGACATCGTGAACCAGCGGATGCGCGCGTACAACGAGCATGACTTGGACGCTTTCCTGAGCACCTATGCTGAAGAGGTAGAGGTCTTCACCTATCCGGACAAGTCCCTGGGAAAAGGCAAGAGGCACCTCGAGCAACTGTTTTCACCTTTGTTCAGGGAGGGTTCCATGCACGTTGAGATACATCATCAAATCACAAAGGATAGCTACGTAATCAATCATGAGACAGTAGTGGACGGGAACGAAGAGATCGAGTACGTGTCTATATATGAAGTCCGGAATGGGCTGATCAGAAGCGTCCGATTCGTCAGGGACTGAGTGACGCAGACATGACCGCAACCTGCCGCTCCGGGCGCGATGGATCGTCCTCCTCTCTCGCTTGGTCACCCTGCATTAGTTCAGCCAGACAGTGCAGTGGGGGCTGTTCGGTTCCGGACCTCGAAGCCGACCTCCTATGTTCTCACGGCCTGTCTCGGTGTCCAGCATGGTCCAGTGCACCTGTTAGCAGCCCGTGGCAGAACTCTACAGGGCCGCGTTACGGCCAAACGGGGCTGGATTCGAGGAGGCGAGGACGAAGCAATGCTCATTCATTGGGAGGAGTCGGCGACAACGAAGACGGCCCCGTTTCGCCGTAACCCGAAGGGCGCAGGGGGGTTCGGGCCGCAGGCTTTGTCCCTCGTCGGTCACGATGAATGATCATCGCTCCGCTCCTCGTTTCGCGCCTGCAACCCGAAGACCCCTGCGCGCGACCCTGCAGAGTTCTGCCACGGGCTGCTAGGCGCTCGACAGCCAGTTCATCATCGGCATCGCGTCGTTCCATTCCATCGGCGGCGCGCGGAGCCCGGCCTCGAACTCCATTGCACGCACTATCGGCAGGAGGGGAAATCTGTAGAGTTTCAACAGTTGCGGGCGATAAGATTCAAGCGATGTTAGGTCAGGAGGTCGCACCATGAAAAGTGCCTATGGCTTCCTGCTCGTAGTTGACGATGATGAAATGAACCGGGACGTTCTGTCCCGCCGCCTCATACGGCAAGGCTATACAGTCAAAGCTGCGCAAAACGGAAAGGAGGCGCTTGAGCTCATTGAAAAGTGCAATTTTGATCTAGTACTGCTGGACATCGCGATGCCCGACATCGATGGTGTTCAAGTCCTCCAAACTCTCCGCCAGAGATATTCGCCGATAGAACTTCCGATCATCATGGTAACAGCCAAGCAACGGAGCGAGGACGTTGCTGAAGCGTTAAATGCAGGCGCTAATGACTACGTTACCAAGCCGATTGACTTTAACGTGGCCTTGGCTCGCATTCAAAACCAACTGTCACGTAAACCGCCTGAAGATGAAGCCTATCGAGTTCCAACGGTTACAGGTGAAAATCTGGACAATGTTGGGACAGGAGACCTTACTGTACAGAGCGGCGCTGGCTCACTGCTCGTGGTTGACGATGATGAAATGAACCGGGACGTTCTGTCTCGCCGCCTCATACGGCAAGGCTATACAGTCAAAGTTGCGCAAAACGGGAGGGAGGCACTTGAGCTCATTGAAAAGTGCAATTTTGATCTGATACTGCTGGACATCGCGATGCCCGACGTCGATGGTGTTCAAGTCCTCTACGCTCTCCGCCAGAGGTATTCGCCGATAGAACTTCCGATCATCATGGTAACAGCCAAGCAGGAGAGCGAGTACGTTGCTGGAGGGTTAAGTGCAGGCGCTAATGACTACGTTACCAAGCCGATTGACTTTAAGGTAGCCCTGGCACGCATTCAAAACCAACTGTCACGTAAACCACAGTAGGTTCTAAAAGGGGGGCGCAGATCCCCCATTTCCCGATTTCGTTTTTCAGCTATTTCATTAAGCGCGAGGCATTGGTCCGGCAATTCGCGACTCGCTCTACAGGACCGCCCATCTTGCAGGCACCCGCAGTGGGCGCTGTCGAGTGCCGGAGGGTGGCTAGCGCCGGTTCCCCCGCTCGCGCACCGTGAAGCCCAGCATCATGCCCGCCTCCAGGTGCTCGGCGATGTGGCAGTGCATCATCCAGTCGCCGGGGTTGGACATGTCGACCAGATACTGGACCGTCGTTCCGACCGGCACGATGGCGGTGTCCTTCCAGACGAGGTTCGGGTTGAGGACGCCGTCGATGTTCAGAACCAGAAATCGCTGGCCATGGATGTGCACGGGATGATTCATCGGGTGAATCGTCTCGGGATCGTTGAACAGCTCGATCTTGACGACGTCGCCAACCTCGAACTGCCAGTCGATGTCCATGTTCTCGCGGCCCGTTTCGGTGTCCAGCATGGTCCAGTGCACCTGCTCGGCGCTCGACAGCCAGTTCATCATCGGCATCGCATCGTTCCACTCCATCGGCGGCGCGTAGAGGCCGGCCTCGAACTCCATGGCGCGCACGATTGGGAGCGGCAGGTTCTCGATGTCGAGCGTGAGCTCGAGCCGGTGGTCGATGGGGCGATCGAAGTACTGGCGGTAGTCGTCGATGTCGGACGTAACGTCGACGTTCTCGCGCAGGGTGTCGAATGCGGTGGTGTGGTCGTCCGAAGTCGCGCCGTCGGCGACGGCGACCGTACCCAGCAGATCCGTGTGCGGATAGAACTCACCGCGAAAATCGTCGATCGCCTGAATGGAGTTGGTGATAGGCACATCGCCGGCCTCGTCGAACTTCACCTCGACGATATAACGCTCCGCCGGCGCGATCACGACCGATTCGACCCACTCCTCACGCTCGTACTTGCTCACGTCGGAGCCGACGATCTTGATCGGCGCCCCACCGAACACGACGTTGAACGTTCGGGTGTTGGCGACGTTGGTCAGGTAGAACCGCACGACGTCGCCTTTGGCTACGTCCAGCCTGTAGTCGGTCGTGCCGTTGACCAGCATCACGTTGCCGAACCGGCCCATCAGGGCATGGGTGGCGGCTTGCTCCCCGTAGGGGATCGGCCCGAGGTCGTCCATCAGCAGGTCATCGAGAATCAACGCCTCCTCGTGGTTGACCGGGCTGTAGTAGGCCGGCTCCGGCGCCCCGACGAGCAGGTTCCCGTACAGGCCGAGATCCTGCTGGATGTCCTCGCGCATGTGTGGGTGATACCAGTAGATCCCGGAGTCGCGGAAGAAGATCTCATACCGGAACGACTCCCCGTAGGCGACCGGCGCCTGGGTCACGTTCGGGACGCCGTCGAAGCGGTTGTCCAGCCGGATGCCATGCCAGTGCACGGTCGTGGGGTCCGGGATCTCGTTGTGGAAGTTGACGACGATCGTGGCGCCACGGGGCGCCCGGATGAGCGGCCCGGGATACATCCCGTTGTAGCCGAACATCACGAGCATCTTGCCGTTGATCGTTCGCCGCACGAGCGCCGCCCGGATGTCCATTTCGTCCCCGTCGTCCATGTCGACGATCGCCCCAGGCACCGCCTCTGGCAGCGACATCAGGTCGAGATCCCCGCCAGGCAGGAACGGATCGACTATCGGGTTCGTGCCCATCAGGCCGGGCAGCATCGGCATCGGTCGATCCATGGGCGGCATCCGCCAGGCGGCCGGATCCGACCCCATCATGTGATCCATGCCCTCGTGTTGCATGCCCGGCATCTGCATGCCTTCCATTCGCTGTCCGGCCTGTTGCATGCCTGGCATCTGCGGTGCCGGTGGTGTTTGCTGGGGTACGGGAGACTGGCCCGAGAGCCCCGCTGTGAGCAGCGTGACTCCGGCAATCAGGGAGAGGAATGCACCGAGGCTACCGATCCGCCGAGGGGGTGTCGTCATCGGGGGCGGTTCAGTCGTGTGGGATTTTCGCCGAAGCCATACTTCGCGCACGGCTCGTTCTCATACGGCCCGTGGCCGGCCATGGTATGCATCATGCCGCTGCGGGACATACCTCGTGAGACGATCGGCCCGCTCCACTTCGTCGCCGCAGGATCGTCCTCGGGCTCGAGCGTGAGCACAACGAGGTACTTGTTCCACTCGACCCGACCACTGGCCGAGTCGTTCGCGTCGAGCAGCCCGAGCCGCTTGACCTGGTCGAGGGAGGAAGTCGTGAGCCAGACGGTGTAATGGCCCTGCTTCGGCGCCTTCAGACGCTCGAAGCCGATCGTCAGGTCGTAGATGTAGGTTCCGTCCGGCGTAATCGAGACGCCGAACGGCGACCTGGCGAACGACGCCTGGCCGAGCCCGCGCGAGCGCCCGGTTCCCGGGACCCGGCCGGTCTTGACCATCTCGATCGCGTAGTAGGGCAGGTTCGGCGTCGGGAGCTCGGTCATCGAGCAGGGATTGACCGGGCTGGCAGGGACCGTGGCCGCGCTCGCGTCGAGAGGAGCGACCGGAGGAGCGAGAGGCAGTTCGAACGCTGCGAAGACGATCAAAACGACCGCCGCACCGACGAATCCCGGTCTCGTTGTCATTGCGGGCCGTCCGAATCCCAGTCCTGCGCGCTGGAGATGTTCGGCACACCCCAGTCTGCGCCGTTCCAACCTTGAAATCCCTCCATCCGGAACGTCCAGAACCCGGTCGACATGTCGCTGACCCCGATCAGACCATCAGCATTTCTCACGTCGACGCCAAAGGCGCCGTTGAACATCGGGTTGCGCCGCGTGTTCGGCGGCCCGACGTAGGTGTCGTAGTAGGCGACCGTCACGGGGTTGCGCGGATCCATCATGCTGAACACCTGGAGACCGTCCAGGTAGCCCGACACGAACACGTAGGGCCAACGCACCTCGTGGTTGTGCGTCAGGTGCTTCCAGTCCGCTGTCCATCCTGATATGGGCCGCGAGATGTTCTCCACCTCGCCGCTCAGCCCGGGCTCCAGATCGAAGATGCGCAGCGGCGCGTACTGGTATTCCGTCTCGGCGATGACGTAGCGGCCGTCCGGCGTGGGCGTGAAGGTGTGACCGCTTCGCACGCCGCTAATGCCGGTCAAGGTGACCAGTAGCTGGGGTTTTTCCAGGTCCGTGATGTTGTAGACGTAGTAGCCGCCGGTGCCGCCACCGTAGAACCGGTCCTCGCCGTCGTCGGGGTGATACCCGGCGTAGAAGTCGTGGTAGCCGCGCCGGCCACCCTCGGCGTCGCCGGCGGGAATCCGGGCGATCATCGCCTGCTCGGCCCTTCCCTCGACCACCGAGCCGAGGTCGTACACCGCCGCGTACGGCGCCCGGAGGGTTGCGATGAGCAGTATCCGGCCGTTGCTGTGCTTGTAGATGAAGATATTGTGGAAGCCACCCGGTGTGTCCGGCTCACGGAGCCGCGCCACCTCTTTCACCGTGCTGACGTCGGGCAGGCCGGTGACGTCGACGATGACCGCGCCCATGTCGCTGTCGGGACCGCCCTGGCCGAACTGCAGCGACTGGACGAAGTAGTACCGCCCGTCCCACTTGAAGTGCTTGACGTCCATGCCGCCGTTGCCGAGATGGAGATCCTGATCCTCGATCCGCCACCGGTAGATCACCTTCGGTTTCGACGGATCCGAGATGTCGATCACGTCCGTGCCCTTGTCACCCTCCTCGCCGTAGACCATGCGGGCGACGTAGGCGTACGGCCGCGAGAGCTCCTGCTCCATGTCCATATCGGCCACGCTGAGCCGGGGACCGAGCGGGATATGGCCGAGTATCTCGATGTTGTCGCTGCCCGGCTTCTCCGGGGTCCAGAGGGCGATGCCCTGGCCCAGCAGGCCCGGCTGTGAGATCAGGAGGCCCGCTGCGACGATAAATGCAAGGACCAGGATGGATTGACGCTTCTTCACGGTTCACCTCGTGTGCGATGGGATGAGTGGGAAATTATAGCAAAGTTCAACGGTGCGAAGGTTTCAAAGGACCCTGCTTCCCTCCCAGTGGAGAAGCCGACGGCCCACCTGCTTCCAAAATGAAATAGCTGAAAACTAATTGGGGGAAATGGGGGCTCTGTCACCCTATTCTCTCCCCCCTATTTTCTTTGACACTGGCCACTCTTGTATGTCTTTATCGCGAGGTTGGGGGTGCTCTGAAATGCGCATCGTCTTTCAGTTTGTGGCTGTCTTGCTCGCGTTCGCCACCGGTGCATTCGTCGTGTTTTCTCGTCCAACCATACCGGTCCAGAATCAGGGTTCGTCTTACGATGGGCCGCGTTTGCCGGACGGCAAGCCGGACATGAACGGCATCTGGCAGGCGCTCGGCAATACTCATTGGGACATCGAGCCGCATATGGCCCGTGCCGCCCTCGCTATGCAGTCAGGCCCGGTGGTGCCCGTACCGGCTAAAGAGGTGTTGGCCTTCGGTGCCGTGGGCGCCGTGCCTTCTGGGTATGGCGTGGTGGAGGCGGGCGAGATTCCCTACCTGCCGGAGGCGCTCGAGAAGAGGAAGGAGAACCAGGAGAACTGGCTCACCCGTGACCCGGAAATCAAGTGCTACCTGCCGGGCGTTCCGCGCGCCACCTACATGCAGTTCCCGTTTCAGATTTTCCAGAGCGAGAGTAAGTTCTTCATCGCCTACGAGTTTGCCGGCGCCGTCCGCGATATCCATTATGCGGACCCGGGTCCGCCGCAGGTCGACTCGTGGATGGGCCAGTCCGTCGGCCGATGGGAGGGCGATGCCTTCCTGGTGGAGGTCACCGGGTTCAACGACCAGACGTGGCTCGACCGGGCGGGAAACCACCACAGTGCCGCGATGAAAGTCACCGAGCGGTACACGATGACGAGCCCCGACCACCTCTGGTACGAGGCCACGATCGAAGATCCGAACACATTCTCCCGTCCGTGGACCATCCGCTTGCCGCTGTACCGCAACATCGATCCGGATGCACGGCTCGGTCAGTTCAAGTGCGTCGAGTTCGTGGAGGAGCTCATCTACGGACACCTCCGCAAGAACCCGATCCCGGACCTGGAGGAGGGGAGATGAGGGTTCCATATCACCGCTCGCTGCTGGCGCTTTCCCTTGCGGTGGCGTTTTCCGGGTTGGTGGCCTCTGCGGTGGCGCAGACCCCGCCCTCTCCTGCCGCGCAGGCCCCGCCACCTGAGGCTGAGCCATCGATCATACCGCGAACGACGGTTATACCACGGACGCCCGACGGTCATCCGGACCTGCAGGGCAACTGGACCAACGCGACGGCGACTCCGATCCAGCGTCCCGAAGGTCAGGGTCCTGTTCTCGACCCGGAGCAGGTCGCCGCGATCGAGGGTGAGAGGCAGGAGTTCATCGCAGAGCTCTCTGCAGACAGCGATCCCGACCGGCAGGCGCCCCCCGTGGGTGGTGTTTTCACAGGAGACGCGCGCTTCGATGCGGCAACCGGCGGAACGGGAGGCTACAACTACTTTTACATCGATGCCGGCGACCGGGTGGCTGTTTTCAATGGCAAGCCCCGAAGCTCGCTGGTCGTGGATCCGCCGGACGGCCGCATTCCTGCCCTGACGCCCGCGGCACGGCAGGCGCGGGAGGAGGCCGCCGCTCGGGCCGCCCAATTCGGCCAGTACGACAATCCGGAGAATCGGCCGCTCGGCGAGCGTTGCATCATGTCGTTCGGCTCTAATGCAGGCCCGCCGATGCTCCCCAACTACTTCTACAACAACAACTACACGATCGTGCAGACCGCCGATCACATCTTGATCCTGACCGAGATGGTTCACGACGTACGGATCATCAGACTTGGCGAGCGAAAGCCGCTGCCGGCGCACATTCGCCCCTGGATGGGGGATTCGTGGGGTCGGTGGGAGGGCGATACGCTTGTCGTCGAGACCACCAATCTTCCCCTGGCGCAGGTGAACGGGCACCGGTTCATCCACCCCGGCGGTTCCGAGAACATGAAGGTGATCGAGCGCTTCACGCGGGCCGACGCGCACACGATCAACTACGAATTCACCGTGCAAGACCCCACGTTCTATACCCACCCGTGGAGCGGGGAGGTGCCGTTCAAGGCGCTTGACGGCCTCGTTTACGAGTACGCGTGTCACGAGGCGAACTACTCGCTCTTCAACGTGCTGAGCGGCGCGCGCGCCCAGGAACGTGAAGCGGCAGAGAAAGGACAGGAGCCGAGATGAACATCACGTTTACCCTACCCCGGACACTGATCGGGAGCGTCGTGGCGGCAATTGCCTTCGCCTGTGCTGCGCCCCTCGTGGCGCATCACGCCTTCGGCGGCGAGTTCGACCGGGACGCGCCCATTCGACTCGAGGGAAAGATCGTCAAGCTCGAGTGGGTAAACCCCCACTCCTGGATTCACATGGAGGTCGTGGGAGAGGACGGAGCGACCGAGGTGTGGATGGTGGAGGGCGGTACGCCCAACGTGCTCCTTCGACGAGGGCTTCGACGGGATTGCCTGACACCCGGCACCGTGATCATCGTCGACGGCTATCAGGCGAAGGACCATTTGCTCAAGCGGGCCAACGGCCGTGACGTGACCTTCAGCGACGGCAACAAGATCTTCATGGGATCGTCGGGCACGGGGGCGCCCGGTGACGCCGAGCGCCGGAGGATCGAAAGGGGACGCTGTTGACGGCTTGCTGCCGGCCGGGCCGGTTTTAGCTGGAGAATCCGATCCAGCGACCGGCTGCCGCAACCGTGAACCACAGGCCAATCGAGACAACGGCCACTAGTTTCTGCCAGCGTGGCCCGATTCTTCTCTCGTCACTCATGACCGCGCGCCCGATAAAAGTGAATGTCACCGCCAGCGGCAGCACCGTCATCTTTACCCAGAACGACGTGTTGTAGTAGCACTTGAGGGCTTCCGAAGAAAATAGCGCGGCGCCCGTCAATGCCATTACGACCAGGCTGCCGATGAGCCACGGTTGCGTGTCGCGCACGAGTTCGACGAGCGACTGTCCGCGAAGTCCAAGCCCGAGGCGACGCAGTTCGACGATCAATACCGCTCCACCAATCAGGGCGAGACCTAGGAGGTGGACGGATTCTATGACGGCAAAAGCCCACGTAGAGTTTCTGATCGCGTCGCCCAACCTGGTCGACTCGCACCACTCAAAAAAAGGCAGCAGGGACATCACGGGGAATCGACGACACTACGTGCGGAATCGACGACACAACCGGCCCACCAGTTGACGAGTGCCGGCTGCGGCTGAAGATCGCAGTCGAACCAGTTGTAGGCGATCATGCGCCCGCAAACGATGATCAGAGCCCAGAATGCGAGAGACAGAATCCCGGCCATCCGGGCCCCTCTGGGTGGGATCGGATCGTTGGCCCAGCTCGCGATGCTCCGATAGGCCCCCGAGTGGAATACCCAGACGTTCGCGCCGGCCAGAATCAAAAAGATGACTTTGAACCGAAAGAAGACGTTCTGGAAGGTTCGGACCGGAATAGCGTAAAACAGGAGTGAACCGGTGATCACCATCACGATGAAGCCGATGGTAATCCACGGTAGCAGTCGCCTGAGGACTTCAGTCACCGGGACGTGCCGCATCGTAAGTCCCAGGAGCCGCAAGTCGAGCATCGCTGCCAACCCGACGAATAGGGGTAGAGTCAGCACGTGGGCCGATTCGACCAGAGGATACATGTGGAGCGATTCGTGGAGCGAGATACTCCACGAGGTGCTTGCGAGCCACTCGCAGAAGTCCAACATGTGCGGCTAGCTTGCTATCATCGGGCAGCGGGGCTTGTCAAGGCGTGTGGTCTTGGGCAGGCACGTCTATGACCGCGCGACGCGCTCATGGAGTGAATGAATTGGCAGGTCGCAGCAGTAGGGCCTGCCTCCTATTGCAAGCGTCTTGTCACTTCCTCCGGATACCAATACTGGTTGTGGCATTGTTCGCAAGATTCATAGAGCTCGCCGCCGGTTATGAACATCGCCTCTGCGTTCCTGGCGTCCGCCGCCGCCAGTGATGCCATGGCTGCATCATGCATTCCGAGCGACAGCCGGTCCCAACTTTCCCTGTCCTCGTCCATCAAAGCTTGTATCTCCTCAATGGACAGCATGATGTTCGCGCCCTCCAGTATTCCCCCGGGGGCCACGACCTGGCGGCCGCGCACTAACAAAAGGTTGGAGGCTTCGATCAGTATAATAATGTGCCGTCGAACCTCGGCCCACTCCTCCTCGGTCTGCGGTGCCCTTTCATGAGTCCCTTCCGCGTCGATTATGGTGCCGACGGATCCCCAGACGACATCCGCACTGGGATCGATGATGGACTTCATGATTTCCTGCACTGTGGCCGTTGCGCGGTACTCGGGTTGTGGCGTAGCGCACCCGCTGTTGAGCAAGAGCAGAACGCTCGCCTGTAGAACGAAAAAGTATGCTCGCATTCCGGTCCTCATCTCCACGCCCGTCTAGCTAGCAGCTCCGCCGCCGCGGCCCGCATGCACGGGCCGGGACATCCAACGCCGGGACCCCGGCACCCTGGCTTCACGTTCGAGCCGAGCCAGTTGTTCCTCGTCCTTCCCCAATGTCTGAAAACTCGCGTGAATGATACGAAAGGAGAGATTTGGAAGCAATTGTCCGGCAAGCCGATTTATGGGGCCAGGCGGCTTATCCCTCACTGGACCAGGCGATCCAAGAGCTCCCGTCGATCTGATGGACATGGGTGGGCGAATCCGTCAAGATTACGCTCAGACGCTTGTGTGTGTACGTTGACGACGTGGACGCGCACTTCGAACGGGCGCGATCGGCGGGCGCGGAAGTCACAGGTCCGCCCGAGCACACCGACTTCGGTTCCCGCGAGTACTACGTCCGTGACCTGGAGGGGCATCTTTGGGTCTTCAGCATGAGAGAGGAGGCATCATGAGACTGGAACGGATTGGTGTGGCCCTCACAATCGGTGTCCTGGTGGGGCTTCCGGCCTGCGTCAGCGAGAATCCGGCTGCGCCGCAGCCTGGGCCCCAAGAAGTCATCACGAAGGGTGGCGACGAGAGGACGGGACACTATGATGTCGTGGAAGGCTGGTGGAAGGCGGCGCCGAACCACGGTGACGATTGGACGTGGGGTCAGGTGGCCGGAGTCGCGGTGGACAACTCCGACCGGATCATCGTGGTGACCCGGGGTGACTGGCCGGCGGACCGGTCCGGGCCGAGGCAGGTTCGCCCCACGAACTTCATCGTGGTGGCCGACCGCAACGGAGAGATCGTCGAAAGCTGGAGCCAGTGGGACTCGATCCTGACCTTGCCCCACCAGGTCTACGTCAGTCCCTACGATCCGGAGCGGCACGTCTGGGTCGTCGACAGTGGAGGTGGCAACGGCCACATGCAGGTTTTAAAGTTCACCAACGACGGGAGCGAGTTGGTGATGAGGCTCGGTGAACCCGACCACCCCAAGACCCGGGAAGAGGCCCGGGCAAACCCGGACCCGGGTCCGTATACCTTCGGCTGGCCGTCGAAACTCGCCTTCCTCCCGGACGGCAGCTTCTACCTGGCGGACGGCTACTGGAACTCGCGCATCGTCAAGTACACCGCCGACGGCGAGCATGTGATGCAGTGGGGCGCGCTCGGGGACGGCACTGGCGAGTTCGATCTCCTCCACGGCCTCGCCGTGGATCGGGACCGGCGCGTCTACGTCGGCGACCGGCAAAACAGTCGCATTCAGATCTTTAACGCCGACGGCGAGTTCATCGAGGAATGGCCCGACATCTTCGATCCCGTCGACATTTACATCGACGAGAACCAGTGGGTCTGGGTGTTGGATGCGAGCCTGAACCGGCTTCTGAAGTACAACCGGGACGGCGTGCTCCAGTACCACTGGGGCGCGTACGGACGAGCGGGCGCGATCGGTCGAGGCACCTGGGCGGGCGGCCTGTCACTTCCCCACCAACTCGACATGGATGAGGAGGGCAACATCTATATCGCCTCCTACAGCGGCGGGTGGGTGGACAAGTTCGTTCCGAAGCCGGGAGCCGACCCTGCCAAGCTGCTCGGGAGGCCGCTGTTGCTCACGGACTAAGGTCATTTCGACGGGATACGCGCCATGATCGTACAATCCGGGCCCGAAGGTCAGTCCAGACACTTTGTTATCAAGCTGGAGGAGCATCTGGAGCTCGTGGGTCAACTGGCCGAGAACTTCGGCAATGAGGAGTTCCAGTCGCCTGAGCCGCGAGAGGAGTTTCTCTATGTCTGCCGATCGCACGACAAGGGCTGGCGGGACCTCGACGACAATCCACCGCTCGATCCCAAGACGGGCCTGCCCTACAACCTCGGGGAGACGCCGCTCCCCATCCTGATGCTGACAAGCTCAAGCTCCCCCGAGCACAACGAGGCCCGTCATCCCTATTGCGGATTGATAGACAGCATGCACATCTGGGGGCTTTACAACGGCCGCTACGGATTCTCCGACAAGGTGCTGCTCGATAGGGTCCCGGACGAGCACCGGTTGATGGTCGACTGCATGCTGAGCCTGGAGTACCAGCGCCAGACCAGACTGAAAGCGGAGCTGGCAGCCGACCCGGAAACCGCACCGTGGGTCGAAGAGAATCGGCTGTTTACGAGCTACAAGCTACTTCAGTTCTTCGACACGATGGCGCTCTATTTCAACTGCACCCACGAGGGGCGTCGCGGGGAATCGACGTTCACCCACGTACCCCGGGACGTGGGTGACGACGTCGATGTCCGCATTCGGCCCGAGGACCACAACAGCTACACCGTGTCTCCCTATCCGTTCCGCGAAAGCCCACTGGAGGTCTCGTTCCAGGGCCGCTTCCTGACGCCCTGGAGCGCAGGCGAGGCACCCGACATGGCGGCGGCAATGCGGGACACGCCGGTAGAACGCCAGACCGCGGTTTTGGTCGCTTGGTAAGGTATTGTCAAGTTAAGGAAAATCCGTCCGTTTTGGGGACGGATTCCGCTGGAGCCGCGGCCAGAAATGAATGACTTAGAGATAGTAGAGGGAGCCGAGAACGCCTGAAAGCTTAGGGCTTTCTTGTCCACGCACCGTATTGAATGGGACCAAGAATCTGGCTACCCGCCTGGACCGTAGCCTTCTCCAGTCGGTCCGCCAAAGTGTCGTCGAGGTGAACACCGTCAGTAAGTTCGACGCCCAGCTGATCCAGCTTCGGGGCGACGCTGAGAAGCGTCGTTGCTAACCAAGCGTAGAGATACGAGCCCTTGCCTCCCCCCACGGCTCCAACCGACTCGACGACAGGCCAGTGCAGCCCGGCATCGAGAAAAGTTCGACCCATGCGGCGTCCGAAGTCTGGAGGTGAACCCGCCCTTTGGAAAATGTCACCAAGCAGGGCGTAATGCCGGTCCCATTCCACACACGGGGGCCAACTCGAATTCTGGTTCGTGAAATCTACTTCGTGAAATACGACGATTCCTCCCGAACGGAGAAAGCCTGTGATCCGTCGCAGGGTCGCTGCGGCATCGGGCTGGTAGAGCAGAATATAGCGGCCCACAACCGCGTCGAACGGTGCGGAACTCTCGAAATCGTCGAGGTCTACCGTCTGAAACTGAACGAAATCGCTGCACGCGTTCTGTGCGGCGCGTTCCCGTGCACGATCAATACTTCCAGTGTCCCGGTCGATTCCAAGAACGCGACCACCTGGACCGACCAACTCACCTACCAGAAGCGAGACATCGCCCAGGCCTGAGCCCAGATCTAACACCGACATTCCCGGCGCGATACCTGCGGCCCGAAAAAAGCGGTCCGTCCAGGAACGCAAGATGCGTGCCTGCATTATCAGGCGGCGATACTCTTGATCCGACTCTCCGAGAACATAGTCCTGAGTAGTCATAAGCCCGGCTCCATTTATGGTTGGGTTTCGCGGCTAAGTATAGTAATCCACCCTCGGGTAATCGGGTGCATCGATTCGCGAGGCACTTCCTCGGCAAGCTCAACGGCATTGTCAGGTTAACTCTCCGCGCTGCAGGATGCCGGGATGAAAACTCGTCGATCCCGATACCTTATAGCCAATCTTGCTGAGTACCCACCACTTGCGAGGCGCTGCGGGAGATATCGGAGCGTGTCGGGCTTTCTTTACAGCTGAGAGCCGGTTTTGGGTAGGTGGGCGAGGCTGAGCAGGTGGCCGTGATGACGGTCGATGTGGAAACGGATGAACTCAAAACCCTGCCTCATGGTGAATGGGCCCGAGATCGGATGCGGATATGCGATGGCATCCAGCTCAGCTTCGCTAACAAACTCCGCGAACACCGCAACCAGTGACCCGTTCCGGCGCATTCGCGCGGCCCAATACGCCAGCGGTCCACCCAGTTGCGGAACTGCAAGAGATGGCGCCTCCTCTCGAGAAGCCCAGGTGCGAGCGATGATTTCTTCAATCTTCGAATCGGGGGTCGGGCTCTGAAGAACTTGACGACCCTGTCGCGCATCGTCGACTGCCTTGAACATCCTCCAGACCGTGGTCTCCTCAGACCTCACGAGGTGCTCAAGGTACTGGGTCGGGGACCAACGGCCTTCGCCGATCGGCGCCGACACCTGATCACGCCGAAGGCCGTCAAGGAAGGACAAGAATCTGGCACGAGCCGCTTCAATTTCGGTCGTCAGCGCAGATTCTCAGACTGGCTCACTACAGGTACCTCCAGCTCACGTTCACGAAGTCCGAACGATGCGTTCTAACGGGATCGTAGTTGCGCTGACCGCCGAGTCCCGGAGGAGCGGCTCCATAGCCTGTCGGGTCGATACCGGGCCGCCAGGAGACCGCTCGCCTTTGCGAACGCGTACTCCATCGCCTTCTTGAGCAAGTCGGGGGGTGGAGTCCCGTGCCGGACTCGGGATCCGCGCCTCGCCGCTTCTCGGCGATCTCGCGCACTTCTCGGCGATCTCGCCACTTCGGCCGCGATCTCGGGGGGCCAGAACGAAAAGTCAGTAACTCACTGATAGATACAGCGGTTGAAAGGTTCGAATCCCGCCCCGGCATCTCATATTCATTCTGTACTGTGAGAGTCACCTTCTTTCTCCGCGACTTTCAATGCGTAGTCGATAGCCTCCTTCATCGACATAGCTCGCCCCTCCGCCCACACCACCGCAAATGCTTCCTCACCCAACCCAGTACGTGTGGCAGCCAAAGCACGATCATAGTCGACACGGTCGGAGGGCGTTAGGGAAACACCGATGGATTCGCGGAAGGACTCGGACACCCCGAACAACCGTGCTGCGTACTCCAGTCGCCTTTGAGCTTGGGCCATCCTCGCCAATCCCTTCAAACTCGCGGCCATGGTCCTTTTGTCTCTTAAATCCCAACATAGGGCCAAGCTCTCCTCCCAAAGCGCTACCGCCCGACCGTAGTCGCCCTGAAGTCGCGCTACATCGCCTAAGTTGTTTAGTGAAACAGCGATACTCCATTTGTCTTCTAATTCCCGAACTAGGGTAAGGCTCTCTTCAAGCAGCGCTACTGCTCGCTCATAGTCATGCTGAAGTCGCGCTACGAGCCCCAGGAGGTGAAGCGACCAGGCGATGCCCCATTTGTCACCGGACTCCCGGCTTAGGGCCAGGCCCTTTTCATGCATCTCTATCGCCTTACCATAGTTGCTCTGATTGTGCGATATAATCCCCAAGTTACGGAGCGACGCAGCGATACCCTGGGAGTGCGCCCCCAAAACTGGACAGATTTCGTCAAAGATTGAGAATAGGCCGATCGGCGCGTTTCAAGTTCACGAGCTGCTCGAACTCGATCGGCGGACGATAGCCGATTGAGGAGTGCAGCCGCTTGCGATTGTAGACCTCCTCGATGAAGTATGGGACACGTTCGATCACGTCCTCGTAGGTCTCGTAGTTCCAGAGATGGATCTCCTCGTACTTCAACGTCTTGAAGAACGACTCCACGAAAGCGTTGTCCCCGGGATTGCCCTTCGCCGACATGCTGATCTGGAAGCCGTGTGTTCGCAAGATGTCGATGTAGTCGTCGGAGGCATACTGCACGCCCCGATCTGAATGATGGATGCAGGCCCGGGTGTCGAGACGCGCTGCGATGGCCATCTGTAACGCCTCGATGCAGAGCTGGCGGTCGATCCGTTTCGAGATCGCCCAACCGATGACCTTGCGAGAGTGGAGATCCAGGATGGCGGCCAGGAACACGAATCCGGTGCGTATCCGGATGTAAGTGATATCGGCTGCCCACGCTTGATTCAGACCGGTGACCGTGTGCCTCTTCAGCAGATTGGGGTAGATGCGGAACCGGTGATTGGAATCGGTCGTGTGGAGGAAACTCCGCCAGGTGATCGGCTTCAACCCGTACCGCTTCATCACGCGCCGAAGCCGTTTCGTGTTGACGATCTCGCCCTGGCGTTCCAGTTCCCGATACACCCGGCGGTATCCGTAGCCGGGAAATTCGGCCTGGATCCGCTCGATGCGATCGCGCAGATCGGCGTCCTGTTGCGCTTTCAGTTTGGGATCGACCTTCGGCCTGTAGTAATACGTGCTACGTGCCAGGCCCGTCATTTCGCACCCTTTCGATATCGATCCCAGTTTTTCCCAGTGATTACGGCAGTATCGACGTTTCGATTCCGCTTCATCCAGCTCTGCAGTTTTTTTTGATGATCGATCTGCATCACCAGATCCCCAACCTTCGCCTTCAGGCGTTCATTCTCGGCCTCCAACGCCCGTTCCCGGCTCGAAGGCCTATCCACCAGTTGATTCGCCTCGTACTGCGTCCGCCAACGCTGAATCACGCTGGGCGAGATCTGGTACTGCCGCGCTGCCGCGCTCAGCGTCATCTGAGGTGCTCCCCAAAATTCGGACAGGTTGCTAAGGTGTAAGATCGCTGCCTCAGGAGAGGCAGATGAAGAAGCGAGGACGGAAGCAGTACAGCGCGGCATTGAAGGCAAAGATCGCCGTGGAAGCGGTCAAGGGACAGCGCACGATCCAGGAGCTCGCGTCCCACTACGAAGTTCACCCGAACATGGTGACGAAGTGGAAAAAGCAAGTGCTCGACGGCGTATCGGAGATCTTCTCCAATGGTCGATCCCCGGCCAGTGAAGTCGATGAGCAAGTACAGGCCGAACTTTACCAACAGATCGGAAAATTACAGATCGAGGTGGAGTGGCTCAAAAAAAAGTCGGGACTTTCCCGTTAGAGCAACGACGGCCATGGATCGAATCAAATCACGACGAGTTGAGCATCGTCGAGCAGTGTCGGTTGACCGGAGTGTCCCGATCCGGACTCTACTACACACCGGTGGGCGAGAGCGCCGAGAACATCGCGTTGATGCGTCTGTTGGACGAGCAGTATACGCGGACCCCGTTCTACGGGATTCGGCGTATGACCTGGTGGTTGGAGACGCAAGGTCGGCAGGTCAATGCGAAGCGGGTTCGGCGACTGCTACGGCTCATGGGACTGGAAGCGATCTATCCCAAACCGCGGTTGTCGATGCCAGCCCCGGGACACCGGATTTACCCATACCAGTTGCGCAATCTGGAGATTGTGCGTCCCGATCAGGTGTGGGCCACCGATATCACGTATATCCGACTCCGGCAGGGATTCATCTATCTGGTGGCGATCATGGACTGGTTCAGCCGGTACGTGCTGGCTTGGGAAGTGTCCACGTCGATGGACAGTGGATTTTGCGTGTCGGCACTGGACTGGGCGCTGAGGCAAGCGCAACCGGAGATTTTCAACACGGATCAGGGGGCTCAGTTCACCAGCGATGTCTTCACGAGCCGACTGGAAGACCAGGGCATCACGATCAGCATGGACGGCCGGGGCCGGTTCCTGGACAACATCTTCGTCGAGCGCTTATGGCGCACCGTGAAGTACGAGGAAGTGTACCTGAAGGACTACTTGAGCGTTTCCGAGGCGATCTCGAACCTGAACCTATATTTCAGGTTTTACAATCAGGAACGCGGCCATCAAGTATTCGACTATCAGACGCCCGAGACCGTTTACTTTCAGCGCGCGCCAGGGGCCTGTGGAAACTGACTCCGCAGTGGAAATCCGCACACAACTCGGATTCCCACAGCTGCTTGAAAACAGCCTCGAAGACTCGGCTTTTTCACAGTTCCCACAGGCTCGGCGACGGGCTAAATATCAACCCATTTCAGTGGCAGCGATCCACCTTAAGACCCGGGGGTTGCTGTCCGAAGAATGGGGAGCCCCTCAATCTGGCCTGTTTCAATCTGCTCGACCAGGCGTCGCTTGAATTCCACTTCAAACTTCCGTCGGATCTTTCCCATCGGTGTCGGACTCCCTGGCCCACTGCTGAAAAATCGGCGCGCGTCACGCGCTGTGGAAACCGTGGAAAAGCTCGGCACAATACGCTCCGCTTTCCCACCGTTCCCACAGCGCCGGCGGGGGGATAATATTCCCCCTTCCAGCAGCAGGACCGGCTAAGCCGATCACCTATTCTCTAATTCTTGGGAAAAATGTCCAATGAAGGGGCGCAGTCGGCCTCCTTGTCTCCCAACTCCCGGAAAAGCCTCATACCCTCCTCGCACAGTACTGCTGCTCGACCATAGTCTCCTTGACTCCATGCCAGCCGTCCAACCACAAGGAGTGCGTTCGCCCGCACGGAGGCCGACGCATCGCTCATCCTGGAAAGGGCTCCTGAGGTGCTCCCCAAAATTCGGACAGGTTGCTAAGGTGTAAGATCGCTGCCTCAGGAGAGGCAGATGAAGAAGCGAGGACGGAAGCAGTACAGCGCGGCATTGAAGGCAAAGATCGCCGTGGAAGCGGTCAAGGGACAGCGCACGATCCAGGAGCTCGCGTCCCACTACGAAGTTCACCCGAACATGGTGACGAAGTGGAAAAAGCAAGTGCTCGACGGCGTATCGGAGATCTTCTCCAATGGTCGATCCCCGGCCAGTGAAGTCGATGAGCAAGTACAGGCCGAACTTTACCAACAGATCGGAAAATTACAGATCGAGGTGGAGTGGCTCAAAAAAAAGTCGGGACTTTCCCGTTAGAGCAACGACGGCCATGGATCGAATCAAATCACGACGAGTTGAGCATCGTCGAGCAGTGTCGGTTGACCGGAGTGTCCCGATCCGGACTCTACTACACACCGGTGGGCGAGAGCGCCGAGAACATCGCGTTGATGCGTCTGTTGGACGAGCAGTATACGCGGACCCCGTTCTACGGGATTCGGCGTATGACCTGGTGGTTGGAGACGCAAGGTCGGCAGGTCAATGCGAAGCGGGTTCGGCGACTGCTACGGCTCATGGGACTGGAAGCGATCTATCCCAAACCGCGGTTGTCGATGCCAGCCCCGGGACACCGGATTTACCCATACCAGTTGCGCAATCTGGAGATTGTGCGTCCCGATCAGGTGTGGGCCACCGATATCACGTATATCCGACTCCGGCAGGGATTCATCTATCTGGTGGCGATCATGGACTGGTTCAGCCGGTACGTGCTGGCTTGGGAAGTGTCCACGTCGATGGACAGTGGATTTTGCGTGTCGGCACTGGACTGGGCGCTGAGGCAAGCGCAACCGGAGATTTTCAACACGGATCAGGGGGCTCAGTTCACCAGCGATGTCTTCACGAGCCGACTGGAAGACCAGGGCATCACGATCAGCATGGACGGCCGGGGCCGGTTCCTGGACAACATCTTCGTCGAGCGCTTATGGCGCACCGTGAAGTACGAGGAAGTGTACCTGAAGGACTACTTGAGCGTTTCCGAGGCGATCTCGAACCTGAACCTATATTTCAGGTTTTACAATCAGGAACGCGGCCATCAAGTATTCGACTATCAGACGCCCGAGACCGTTTACTTTCAGCGCGCGCCAGGGGCCTGTGGAAACTGACTCCGCAGTGGAAATCCGCACACAACTCGGATTCCCACAGCTGCTTGAAAACAGCCTCGAAGACTCGGCTTTTTCACAGTTCCCACAGGCTCGGCGACGGGCTAAATATCAACCCATTTCAGTGGCAGCGATCCACCTTAAGACCCGGGGGTTGCTGTCCGAAGAATGGGGAGCCCCTCATCCCTCCAGCCACTCGCCACCCTCCCTCAGATGACCGCGCACGAACCAAAACCATCCAATTGCAACAGCCAACCGCAGTCCTACCTCCACGCTGCCCTCCCCTGTCTGGCTCCACGTCAACACCTCCCTCAAGTTGTCGTGCTCTACCTCCAACCGATCCAGCCACTCCACCTGATCCGCTCCGTGAATCTCCGGCTCCGCTTTCTCAGCCAGTTCCAGGAAGAAGTTCGCATGATGTCGCCTGATATCCTCTTCCTCCCCACACTCTCCCAAGCGCTCAAGACCATACTCCCGAATCGTCTCCAGCATCACTAACCGGGACTCTCCTTTCACTTCCTCCTGCCTCATAAGGCTCTTGTCCACTAGGGAAGCCACACCATCCAAAACGTCTATCTCTAAATCGCTTTCTGCATTGCACACTGCCTCTGCTGCTTCCAACGTGAAGCCACCTACAAATACCGATAGACGCCTGAACAGCACCTGTTCATTTTCCAACAGCAATTCATAGCTCCAGTCCATCGTGGCTTTGAGCGTCTGCTGCCGGGGTAGTGCTGTGCGTGATCCTTTCCTCAAGAGCCGAAATCGATCTGCTAAGCGTTTGTTGATCTGTTCGATGGGCAACACATTCAATCTTGCCGCTGCCAATTCGAGTGCGAGAGGGATTCCATTCAGGCGTTCACACAACCGCGCAATGGTCTTGGCGTTGTTTTTCGTCGCCGAGAAACGGTCAGACGCGGTTCTGGCTCGATCAACAAACAGCTGGACCGCGTCTGAGTCCAACAATTGACCAGATGTAACCTGCTCGGCTGTGGGTAGCGAGAGTGACGGTAACCTCCATGCGATCTCGCCGCCGATGCTCAAGGCTTCTCGACTTGTCGCCAAAATCCGCAAACCCGCAGCCTGTTTCAGGCAAGTTTCTGCAAACTTGGCACACTCCTCCAGTAGATGCTCACAATTGTCCAGGATCAGAAGTAGGCTCTTCTCACGGAAGTAATCTTCCAACGCCACGGCAATCGATCGCTCCAGCTGTTCTTGTAAACCGAACACCGAGGCCACCGTTTGAGGTATGAGTGTGGCGTCAAAAAGGGGTGCCAGATCGACGAACCAGACCCCATGCTCAAAAGTATCGAGTTGGGTGAGGGCGACTTCCAACGCCAGCCGCGTCTTTCCACAACCTCCAGCGCCGGTCAGCGTCAACAAACGCGTTGATTCGAGTCGCTGTTTGACTTCGGCCATCTCCTTCGCTCGTCCGACGAAACTAGTAAGTTGCACCGGGAGGTTGTGCTTGAGCCGTCCGCTAACTCCGCCCGCGTGAATCGGCGTTGTCGCCTTTTCCAGCGCCTCGAGGTCCGCAGCGAGTTGTCGAGCGCTCTGGTATCGGGCCTCGGGATCTTTCGCCAAACACTTGTCCACAACTTCGCCGAGGGATTCGGGAAGCTGAGAGTTCTGTACGCTGATGCTCATGTGCGACTCGGACGTGATCTGGTGGATGAGTTCACCGAGCGTCGTGCCGCGGAACGGCCGCTGTCCTGTCGCCATCTCGTGCAGGACTGTACCGGTTGAGAAGATGTCGCTTCGGGGATCAACCTTCCGCCCCAAGACCTGCTCGGGACTCATGTAGGGCACCGTGCCTACCGTTGATCCCGCCTTCGTCAGGTCCAGGTCGCTTCCAGAGCGAGTCTCCGTTTCAGACTCTGAGACAGCCTTCTTCCGAGCCGCCTTCGCCAACCCAAAATCCAGAATCTTCGCCTGCCCGCGCTCCGTCACGAAAATGTTCGCTGGTTTGATATCCCGGTGGACGATCCCCTCGCCATGCGCGGTATCCAGCGCATCCGCCAACTGGATCCCCAGTTCCAGCACTTCGTCGGTCTTCAACGGCCCGCGCAGCAGCTTCTCCTTCTGGCCACGTATCAACTCCATCACGATGAACGGCTGACCTTCGTGTTCATCGAGGTCATAGATCGTGCAGATGTTCGGGTGATTGAGCGCGGACGCGGCTTGTGCTTCGCGTTGGAACCGTTCCAGCGCCGTGCGGTCCTCGGTCAGTTCATGAGGCAGGAACTTCAGGGCGACCTGCCGGTGCAGCTTCGTGTCCTCAGCTCGATAGACCACGCCCATGCCTCCGCCCCCGATCCGTTCGAGAACTTTGTAATGAGAGATGGTCTGGCCGATCATTTTCGACGCGCCGAGGTTAATGACATTATCCAGTCTGTAGGAGGTACCCAGTCAATAGGTTTAAGCACCAGCCCTAGCGGTTTGGCGATTTAACTTCGACACTGCTGCCACAACGGACGCGGCTTGTGCTTCGCGTTGGAACCGTTCCAGCGCCGTGCGGTCCTCGGTCAGTTCATGAGGCAGGAACTTCAGGGCGACCTGCCGGTGCAGCTTCGTGTCCTCAGCTCGATAGACCACGCCCATGCCTCCGCCCCCGATCCGTTCGAGAACTTTGTAATGAGAGATGGTCTGGCCGATCATTTTCGACGCGCCGAGGTTAATGACATTATCCAGTCTGTAGGAGGTACCCAGTCAATAGGTTTAAGCACCAGCCCTAGCGGTTTGGCGATTTAACTTCGACACTGCTGCCACAACGCTTTTTCCAACAGCTGTATCTTGCCGTTTCGAATCGTCATGACATGCACGTACGGCGTTTCAATCGACGCGCGTATTGGAGTCCGAACCTTCGGCACCACTGACGGATTCTCTCGTAGGTCACGTTCACGCCACGTTCGGCGAGCAGATCCTCAACATCCCGGAAGCTCGGACTGAATCGGTAATACGCTATGAGAGAGGACGCCCCTTTACGAATCCCGCGTCGGCTTTCGAGCCGTGTTCAGAACCAGTTCGGTGGAGTGGAATGCATGGAGGCGGCCGGGTGAACGGGTGGCGCACGCGAGGGTAGACCGAGGCAGTCCAGGATTTTCTGTGTCGCCTCAGGAGGATGAATTGTGGCGAGGACTCGCATGAGGCCCAGGCAGCTGGACATTCCAGGACATCGAAGGCCCAAATGCGTTTCATCAATTCCGCCCAGGTATAGTTCCGCCGATGTTGAACGGTGCGGGGCCCCACCGCCACAGCAATCGAGATTCAAGTCATCCCTGCGCAACCGTGACCTGTACCGTTTCGGCTCCAACGGACGTGTCGCACAGCTGATGTCCCGAGGGCCCGACCGGCCTGCAGTGGCTTTTCCTTCCGCCCTAAGAGTGACCCGGGCTGTGCCTCGCGTTCTCCACCGTCGTCGTCAATGTACTCTTCTGCGAATTCACGTTTACGTCAATACCGAAGGAGAGGTCTTAATGGGGGCAGTAGCTTCGTCTTGCGCGATGAACCAGGGGAGATATGCTCATCTTCAAGGCCGGTAGACAACTAGGTCGCTCTTCCCGTCGCCGTCGTAGTCGGCCGGAACCGGGACATCGCCGACACCGCCCAGAGATCGAAAAGATTCCGAGCCATCGCGCGAGCTGACGATTTTCCATTCGCCAGTGGGGGGATTTCGCACAGCGAGGTCCGTCTTCCCGTCGCCATCGTAGTCGGCCGGAACTGGAAAGTCAGATCGAGATCCCCAGTCTGCCTGGATCGGGCGTCCATCGGATGATTGGATGATGTGCCAGCGACCAAAAACACGGTCAACCGAGCGCCAGACAGCAAAATCGACGCGCCCGTCACCGTCATAATCGGCGGGCACCGGTTGATCCCCCAGGGAAGCCGCTCCCCACTGCTGCCGGACCACTCCCCCATCGGAGGATCGAACGACATACCAGATGCCTTCTTCTTCGGTGTCCCTCGGCCTGAAGATTGCAATGTCGGTCCGGCCGTCGCCGTCGTAGTCGCCCGGGAAGTTCCAATCGCAACGGCTCCCATTCATGGCCCTCCCTCGCCGTGCCCTTCCTGTGCATTCGGGGTTCCCGCCGGGACCCCTGCTTGCCCCCCCCAGGGGATGTATAGGCCACCGCATTGTAATACGACTCCTTGCAGCTTCGGGACCAGCGCACGTGGTTCCGCCGACTGCGGAAACGAGCCACGGCCCGCCCGTCGCTCCGGCCAGATGTAGATCTCCATCACAGGTTCAACAGGATCGAACAAGATTGACCTAGCGATTTTCTGCTGGCCTCGCGGGCAATGCGGGCGGTAGGTATGACAATTGGAATTTCGACGCGTCCAGATGATAATGCAAGATGAATGCGGAGACATTGCCGAAGCTACTGAGGGGGGAGGAAACGAGATGTCTGGAGAAAAGGTTCCAGACGGCACTTGGCAGGAGAAGCTGATTGCTGAGGCACGCCTGCGCCAGAACGAGCGCGAAAAAGGTTATCGGGCCGAGGCATTGAAAATGTATCCGTCAATTTGTGCGCGATGTGGCCGGGAGTTTGGCGGTAAGAAACTCCGCGATCTCACAGTGCATCATAAGGACCACAACCACGAAAACAACCCAGCGGATGGGAGTAACTGGGAGCTCCTATGCCTGTACTGTCACGAGAATGAACACTCCCGGAATGCCGTCGCAGACGCATATGAAGATTCTTCTTCAACGGCTCCACCCAAGGAAGAGGAACCACTTTCCGGGTTCCGACCATTTGCTGGCCTCGAGTCACTATTGCGGAGGAAGTAGCGGATCGAAGGCACTTCATTTCTCCCTGAGCCTCGAGATCGCCTGCCCAGGGCCACGACTTCAATTACCCTGCGGCTTAATGAACGTCTTCTCCGTGATCGGAGGCGGCAGTTCGGACACCCATTTCGGTGAGCCGTAACCGATCGAACAGCTCCGATCGCAGACGTGGCGGGGGGATAAGTAAAACAAGAGGGTTTCGGAGGGCAGGGGGTGGCGAAAATCCGTCGGGTTGACCAGAACGACCTGTGTGGTCCAACCTCCGCCGTCTGCAAAGTGGGGGAAGACGATGTCCGCGGTTGTGGGCGACGCCAGATCCGCGACGGGAAGGGTTGTCAGTAGAAAATCAGACCGTTCGTTGATAAATCCGCGGAGGGCTGTTGCGCCCACCGGCAAAGTCGATGTGAAGGTGAATGTGCCGGTGATGGTCGAGCCGCCGTTGAAGGGTGCCTCATCCAGAAACCGTGCAATCTGGCCGTTCGCCGGTATCGTTGTGCTGCCTTCGGCAAACTTGCTGCCGTTTTCGTCAGCGAAGAAGAAAGAAATCGTCACGGATTGGGCATTGGGCTTGGCTATCGCTAGCCCGGTGAGGACCGCTCCTTGGACCTCCGCGTAGATTCTCCCGCCCTCGATCAGAGCCGAGGCCGGCACCGCGGCTTCGGTGACGAGCGCTCCATTCTGCCGGAATGCGAAGATCGCCAGTCCCGGCGGTACGGAGTTTCCGTCTTGCGAGTCCAGACGACCATAACCGGTGTTTGCGGATTCGGCAGCTCCAGAGGTGGTCCGGACAAATCCCCCTTGATCCTGGACCTTGACTGGCGTCGTGCTTTGCGACCAGGAGGGAAGGCAAAGAACCAAAGGTCTCGAATCCTCCCTAGGCAGTATTGGCGGATCAAGGTGTTGTGCGAGCAGCTCAAAATGAGCTATCAGGAAGTGGTAGAAAGATTTGCTCCAAGCGCCTCGGATCAAGGTTTTGGTTCAACGTTGAGGAAGGCCCGCATTCTAAAGGGACTCAAGCATGACGAGGCCGCCAAGATAGCAGGGATTGATCCGACAACACTGAGGAAATGGGAGCGCTTACCCGGGGTTCCACCAAAGTGGGTCCATTCCAAGCTTGAACGTCTCTGTCAGGTGCTGGATATGGACCGGTTAGAAATTGAAATGGGAAAAGATGCCTCCTCTTCGTGACCCCAAAGGTTCCTATGGGGTACTGGCCAACAAGCTTGTCCGGGTTTAAGGCCCGGAGTATCATCTCCTCGAGCTAAAGCGGTCCGTGGAGGTTACTCGATGTCGCAAGAAAACAAGGCCTTAATCCGACGGTTCGTTGAAGAAGCCCAAGGTAGTGGCAAAGACGCGGCATTAGCCGCAATAGACGAGATGATGTCTCCAGACTTCGTCGAACGCAGTGGTGTCTTTCCCAGTTTTCCGACCACTCGCGATGGGATGAAACAATTATTCACCATGCTCCACGAGGCCTTCCCGGACTTGCACCCTACTATTCACGACCAAATTGGTGAAGGGGACAAGGTGGTAACCAGGAAGACTCTTCATGGGACCCACCAGGGTGAGCTCATCGGGATACCCCCTACCGGTAAACAAGTCGCGATCGAAGTAATCGACATTCTTCGCGTTGAAGACGGTAAGCTGGTCGATCATTGGGCCGTAGTAGACCAACTGGGCCTGATGCAACAGATCGGTGCTATCCCGAGCGAGTAGATCAAATAAACTGTACCCAGCGGGAGCCAGCCGCGCGACCTCAGCACTGGGATTCGACCGCGAGCCCTTAGGAACAGGAGGTCAGCTCATGAAGGTTTATTGGAAAGATGTCAAACGAGGGCAGAATTTGGTCCTCAGCAGCGAGGCCGACCACGAAGAAGTGATCGGGGGATTCAGGGAGACCAAGCGTGGTATCGACGCCTACGCCCAAACCTTCGGATACGACCCCGGCCGGTCCCAGAAGGGTTTCGCAACGACGGAAGATGCGAAAGCTTTTGTCGAGTCTTTTAGACCTTGGGAGTTGCACGGCGCAACTGGCGTCACGCTCGAGCAGGAGGCTGGATAGCCTTCGCCGCATGAGTCGATAGACCCACCTGACCTGCCCATTCATGCTGCAGAATCGTTGGCCACGGAGCTGAAATCACGGAGAAGATGGTGGGAATTTCGGAGTAGGGGTTAACCGGTGGAAGAAGGTTCTTCCGCTATTGGCTATTTGACTACGACCGGGCGACTTACCGGTAATCCTTATACCGTGCCCCTGCGACCGGTCGCCTACCACGGGCGAATCTAAGCGTCCAGAATAGACGCCCGGAGTGACATTGGCCGAACAAACACCCGAATGTAGCTGCGCCAGTCTTCATAGTTGGTGCTGGGGATAAGTACAACAAGAGGGTTTCGGAGGGCAGGGGGTGGCGAAAATCCGTCGGGTTGACCAGAACGACCTGTGTGGTCCAACCTCCGCCGTCTGCAAAGTGGGGGAAGACGATGTCCGCGGTTGTGGGCGACGCCAGATCCGCGACGGGAAGGGTTGTCAGTAGAAAATCAGACCGTTCGTTGATAAATCCGCGGAGGGCTGTTGCGCCCACCGGCAAAGTCGATGTGAAGGTGAATGTCCCGGTGATGGTCGAGCCGCCGTTGAAGGGTGCTTCATCCAGAAACCGTGCAAATGCGGCGACCACACCGGGCCGCCTCTCATTTCAAATGCGCAAAATCTGCCGCTTAACTGATATGATGTATACATTGAGTTATTGTGTGACGACTCGAAGACCCTCCGACGATCTAACGTGCCATTCCTCGGCTTTCAAACCTGTTTTGAGAACACTGGGATCGTGCCGACATCTCGGTTGAAAATTACAGGACTACCATGCAGAATGACCGATTCGAAGATCTCTCACTAAGCAAACCCATCCTTCGTGCCCTCGGAAAAGAAGGATACGTTCGTCCGACTCCCATCCAGAAGGCCGCGATTCCCGCTCTGCTTGAAGGTCGCGACTTGCTCGCAAGTGCGCAGACCGGCACCGGCAAGACCGCGGCGTTCGCGGTGCCGATTCTCGAACTGCTGGCCGAAGAGCCGGACTCGACCGGCCTGCGCGCCGTTGTGCTGACACCGACGCGCGAGCTTGCGCTCCAGGTTGATGAAAGCTTTCGCTCATATGGCCGTTACCTCAAAATGCGGACCGCCGTTGTGCTCGGCGGTGTCGCCTACGGGCCGCAGCTCCAGGCCCTGAAAAAGAACCCGGATATCCTCGTCGCGACACCCGGCCGTCTGCTCGACCTGATGGAGCAGGGCTATGTCTCGTTCGAGAAGGTCGAGATGTTCGTGCTCGATGAGGCGGACCGGATGCTGGACATGGGTTTCATCTACGACGTGCGCCGCATCACCGACCGATTGCCGAGAGAACGGCAGACGATGTTCTTCTCGGCCACGCTCCCCCCGGAAGTCGCATCGCTGGCGGCAGACATGTTGTGGGAGCCGGCCCGGGTGGCGGTCGCGCCTCCGGCCGCCGTGCCCGAGGAGATGATCCAGAGAGCACTCTTCGTGTCCCGGGGCGACAAGCTCGACCTGCTGACCGCGCTATTGGGATTACAGAAGATCGAGAGAGCCCTGGTTTTTACACGGACCAAGCACCGCGCCGATCGTGTTGTCCATCATCTCACGAGGAAGGGAATCAAGGCGGACGCCATCCATTCCAACAAGACCCAGAAGGCCCGTCAGCGAGCCCTTGCGGCGTTCGATACCGGCAAACTGCGGATTCTTGTGGCCACCGACATCGTGGCCCGCGGTATCGATGTTGAAGGCATCACGCACGTCATCAACTACGAGATGCCAAACAATGCGGAGGGTTACGTTCACCGGATTGGAAGAACGGCCCGGGCCGGGGCCAGAGGCATGGCGTTGTCGTTCTGCGATGTCGAAGAAGTGGCCCTGCTCAAGAACATCGAAAGCCTGACCGGTTATCCGATCGAGAAGGTTTCCCGCCATCGCTTCCATTCCAATGCGATTGCGACGCTTTACGGCGTTGACGATGAAGCGGCGGGGAATGCCCGGAAACTTCCTTTCCGTTCCACACGCGGCCGCAGCTTCGGACCGCGGCGGAGGCGTCTAGGCCGGTAGGATTTCGGCACGTATCGGTCCTCGCGGCGCGATCCCGCAAGCTCTGTTCTCCTCATCTGTCTTCCGTGGCAATCCCTTCCATTGTTTGAAGTGGCGATCAGTTCGACGGCGTCACGGATAAATCTGTGCTATAGGAGGCGGAGTGGAAAGTGACGGGCGATGAGTTTGAAGTGGTGTGGACGTCTTCGAGCTCGGCTGAGACCCTTAGAATCAAATCATACGTGACGGCGGTTTCGGAAAGCGTCGCCGGCCAGGTCCGACCGAAGACGCGCGCGATCGTGTGAGAATAGGGACTCGATGGCTGGCACAGACACACCGACCCCACCTGCCGGCGACACCGGCGCGGCTGGCCTGCGCACGGCCTGGGAGCGACGCACGCGCGTGTGGGCTCTTGTCTTTGCGGCGTTGACGCTGGTGGTATCGGCGCTCGTCGCCCTCGTGTGGGCCGGCACGCCGACAGCGACCACGCTGGTCGCGGCCCTGGCCCCGGCGTTCGGAGTGTACGCGTGGCAGACGGGCAAAATCCGCCGCCGTCGGGCGATCCTGCGGAAACCCTTCCCACCGGAATGGGAAACGGTGCTGCAGCGGGACGTCGTCTTCTTTCGGGTGCTCGGCTCGGCCCAGAAGCAGCGGTTCCGTCGTGAACTCCAGGTGTTCCTGGGAGAGAAGCCGATCACCGGCATCAAGGTTCGCCTCGACACGACGACGCGTGTCCTGGCTGGGGCCAGCGCCATCATCCCGATCTTCGGCTTCCCCGACTGGGAGTGGGACCAGATCAGCGAGGTGCTGATCTATCCGACCCGGTTCGACGGCGAGTTCCAGTTCGGCGACAAGCAGGGTCACAACATCCTCGGGATGGTCGGGTCGGGCGGCCTGAACCGGTTGATGATCCTCTCCAAGCCGGATCTGATCGCCGGCTTCCGCAATGCTACCGACAAGCGGAACGTGGGCGTCCATGAGTTCGCGCACCTGGTCGACAAGAGCGATGGGGTGATCGACGGCGTGCCCGGCGTGGGACTCGACCGGCAGGCCATCGGGCCCTGGATCGACCTGGTCCGCCGCAAGATGGCCGAGATCGAGGAAGGGACATCCGACATCAACCGCTACGCGCTGACCAACGAGGCCGAGTTCTTCGCCGTGATGTCGGAGTACTTCTTCGAGCGCCCCGGCGTGTTGCAACGCAAACACCCCCACCTCTACGCGGCGCTCGAGCGTGTCTTCAACCAGGACCTGCGATCTCGAGCGGCGGCGTTGCGGCGCGAGCTGAAACGCGGCCGGCCGAAGTTCGGCCGGAACTCGCCGTGCCCGTGCGGGAGCGGACTCAAGTTCAAGAAATGTTGTCTCCAGTAGCAGGTTGATCAAGGAGACGGTTGAGCGCTCCCGTCACCACCGACCTAGTTGAGGTATTGGTCGAACCAGCGAACCGTCGACAGCGTTGATCTGATCCGGTTCGGCGTTTTGCGGAATAAACCACGTATCTCCGAGTCGACCTCGTCGTCGCTTCAGCCGCCGCGCGTAGTCGGGGCCGAACTTCCCGCACCACTGCAGTTTCGTAGGACACGATGATGCCCCGCTCGGCAAGGAGATCCTCGATATCCCGGAAGCTCAGGCCGAATCTGTGATACAACCAGACCGCATGGCTGATGATTTCAGGCGGAAAACGATGCCTCAGGTAGCGGGATCGACGAGTGTTCATCCCGGCATTGTGCCGCGTGGAGAGTTAACCTGAAAGCCCGCGTCGCTGAACCATCCCAACATCGGGCACATCTACGGGCGCCGCGGCGGCGACACGCACCGAGCCGCCGACGAACCCACTGAACGCGATTGCACGAGGACCGATCGATGCCGCGATTTTCGCTGAATACCCCGACACTGATTCCTGCGCTATTTCTCTTCGCGCTGGCCGGCCCCGACGAGGCGGACGGCCAGATCGTCGCACCGGCCGAGGCCGCGGTTGCACAGAAAGAGTTCCACCTCGAAGAAGCGACGATCGCGGACATTCAGGGCGCGATCCGCGCCGGTGATCTGACGGCCGAGCAGCTCGTCGCGCTCTATCTCGCGCGCATCAAGGCCTATAACGGCACCTGCGTCAACCAGCCCGAAGGCATTCTCGGGCCGGTTACGACGATGCCGGACGCCGGACAGATCAATGCGCTGGCGACGCTGAACCTCAGGCCCGCGACGCGCGTGCGCTGGGGATTCGACTCGCGCAAGGCCCGGAGCATGACGGACGACGACGACGACGATGCCGCCATGCCGGACGCGCTCGAAACGGCACGCGCGCTCGATGCGCACTTCGCGGCGACGGGCGAGTTCGTAGGTCCTCTGCACGGCATCGTCATGGCGATCAAGGACCAGTACGACACGTTCGACATGCGCACGACGTCGGGCGCCGACGCCTTTTACGCCGACGATCGGCCGCCCGACGATGCGACGTTCGTGCGCCGGATCCGTGAGGCCGGCGCGATCATTATCGCCAAGTCGAATCTCGGTGAGTTCGCCTCGGCCATTCCGCGCAGTGCTTTCGGCGGCACGTTCTGCAATCCCTACGATACGGAGCGCAGTCCCGGCGGCTCGAGCGCGGGATCGGGCTCGGCAGTGGGCGCAAACCTCGTGACCTGTGCCATTGCCGAGGAAACGGGCTCGTCGATCCGGAGCCCGGCGTACTCGAACAACAGCGTCGGCATCTCGCCGACGCAGGAGCTCGTGAGCCGCGACGGCATGATCCAGCAGGGCATCAACACGCGCGTCGGCCCGATCTGCCGCACGGTCGAGGACGCCGCGCGCGTTCTCGACGTCATCGCGGGCTACGATCCGGCGGACGAGCTCACGTCGTTCAGCGTGGGGCGCCTGCCTACGGACGGTTATGCGAGCCATGCAGAGCCGGGCCGGCTCGAGGGCCTGCGCATCGGCGTCGTCCGCGAATACATGGACAAGGAGGCCTTCACGAAGGAGGACGAGGAGACGATAGATCTCGTCAGCGCGGCCGCCGCCGAGCTCGGACGTCTCGGCGCGACGCTCGTCGACCCAGGTCCGGGCGGGGCGCTGTTCGATCAGTGCGTGCGCCGCTGGCATCCGCTGCTGAACGACAAGCAGTTCACGGCCGAGTATCCCGACCGCTTTCCGTTCGAGGCCGACGGCACGCCTTACGGGAATCACATCGCGACGCTGATCGAGCTCGCGGCCGATCCCGATCTCATGCCCGAGGAGATCGACTTCCGCTCGCTCGACAATCCGCCGACGCCGGGGCAGGGCCGCTACTGGCTCGACCGTTACCTGAGCGAGCGGGGCGACGCGAACATCCGCTCGACCGGTGACCTGCTCGAGAAGGCCAACTTCTACGACGATCCGAACTTTCCCGACCACCGGGCGCGGCACGAGCGCGCGCTCGAAGAGCACGAGCTCGACATGGTCGCGCGCATGCAGAACCGGTTCGCCGTGCAGACGATGGTCTTGGCCTGCATGGCCGAGCTCGAGCTCGACGCGGTCGTCTACCCGACGAGCAACATTCCGCCCGTCAAGCTCGGCTCGCCGCGCGGGCCCGAGATCAACGGCCGCGCCGGCGACGGCGTCTGGCGGTTCCTCGGTAGAAACGGCTTTCCCGCGATCACGGTGCCGACCGGGTTCACGACCGTGATGTACGATCGAATCCGTGTGCCGTCGACGTCTGAGTCTGCCTCGGGCGACGAGGATAGCGAGACCGAGATCGTTGGTCCCGTGCCGGCGCGTCTGCCCGTAGGCATGGACATCGTCGCGCGGCCTTTCGGCGAGCCGACGATCCTGAGAATTGCGGCTGCCTACGAGGCCGCGACGCGGCATCGCGAGTCGCCCGCCGATTTCGGGCCGCTGTCGGGCGAGCCCTGAGCCCGACAGCGGCCCGGGCCGACCGGACCCGTGCCGCCGAGAGACGAACCCCGACGTCGAACCTCACCGCTTGACCGCGTAGTGCGCAATTAATCAGCCGACGCTAATCCTTTGGCTGAGATGACGGGGGTCAACTCACGATCAAGGCCCCTAGTCCTTTTAATTTCACCGCCACGTTGGAGCGAGTCGAGGGAAGGCCCAATCCCTGGGGAGATTGACTAGCCAAGAACCAAACAACGACGAATACTCCGTTTACTCCGTTAAGCCGACGGCGGCTGAGCGTCGCACCAGTTGCCGTCGGCTGCAAGCGGATGTTAGGCCCTGCTTAACCAATACGACGACAATGTCCGTGCTGCCATAGTCGTCAGACCCTGCCTTATTCCGCTTATCCGCATCAAAGTCACTGAAACTGCTTTTTCGGTTATCATTCCGTTTATGGGGAAAAAATCGAAAAGGTGGCGGCAGGCAAACGCGCGCCCAGTGACCGGGCCTGCCTTGCGTACGACGCCCAACTGGCCATTGCTGGTGCTGAGCGGAATTGGGATGGTATTGACCAGCTACCTGGCATGGACCTCGTTCACGGGTGCGGCGGTTAGAGGATGTGCCGCAGGCGGCGGATGCGACGTCGTATTGACAAGTCGGTGGGCAATCCTGTTCGGCCTGCCGACAGCGTTCTGGGGATTGCTGGCATACACCGGAATCGGAGGAATCGCCTTTGTCCGCCGGGTCGACCAGCACTGGTCCTACGCGTTTTCAGCGGCATTCTTCGGTTTCTGCTACAGCGTTTATTTGACCGCCGTTTCCCTACTTATCCTCAAGGCGACCTGTCCGTATTGCCTGACGTCGCTCACGCTGATGGCGGCCACGCTGGCCCTGGTCATTTACCAGCGGCCGACGGAGGTGGTGAACCGCCCATGGGGGCGTCTCGTTCGTGGCCGGGGGGTGCTCGCGGCTCTTTTCATCGTGGCGCTTCATCTCAACTACACTGCCCCATTGCCGGAGCCTCTCGGACCGGAGGACCCGATGGCCCGGGCCCTCGCGGAACACCTCACTGAGAAGGGCGTAAAGTTCTATGGAGCGTCGTGGTGCCCACACTGCCAGGATCAGAAGAGGTTTTTCGGACCTTCAGCGAGCCGGCTTCCATACGTCGAATGCAGTCCCAATGGCCGAAACGCTCCCGCGGCTGCCGCATGTAGCGCGGTTGGCATAAGAACCTACCCGACGTGGATCATTGACGGCCAGTGGATCACCGATGTGCTCACCCTCGAACAACTCGCCAATGCCACCGGGTTCGTGATGAACACCAGTAGCAGTCAGCCGTCTCCGCCGGCAACAACAAACCCCTGACGCGGCCACAATAGTAACCGCGAACCATCACGAGGCTTTCTTCGTCTGAAACCACGGCGCGAGGTGCGCGCGCCGAGCCACGCAGGATTGCGGTTACTCCAGATCGCCGGGTTGACATAACACCCTCAGCCGATAGCACGGACTGGCGCAGGGATCCCGTCGCGCGGCTGGAAGAAGGTCGAAGAGGTCGACGACGGAACCGGCCTCGCTGTCCAAGTCGAGGATCGAGTAGCTCGAGCCGTCCTCGTACCCAGCCTCTTGGATGACCTCGAGGTCGGGGTCGGGATCCAAATCCGCGAACCGAATCCGATATCTCGGGGTGCGGTAGCGCGTACGGGTGTAGCGGACATCGCCGTTGCCTGGGATCCACGACTCGGTCAGCTGGAACGGATCGTCACTGAGTCTCGTAGCGACGATCCAGTCAGGGTGCCATCGCCAGTGAAATCGACGCGCCAGGAGGCGCTGATCTCGCCCTCCACGAGCGCCTGAATAGAGGCTGGAGCTGTGACCTCCTCTGCTTCAGTCAGCGGCACGCCGGTTAGTTGCGCGGACGCACCTAGCGGGAGGATCCCGAAGAGAGCCAATCCCGCAAAGATCGTGCGAGCGCTCACGTACCCCCCTCCTCCGACTGCACTAGTGGCCTGTAACGGAGATATCGGTACCAGCGTTGCGGTGGAACGGCACCGGATTCTAGGAGCCGACGACGAGGTAATGCTCCTACATTGCGAGGAGGAGCGACAACGAAGACGGTGCCGTTCCGCCGCAACCCCCCGGGCCGATGGGGGTTGCCGTCGATCTCTTTGTCGTTCGTCGTCATGATGAAACCGCATCAATTCCTCCTCTCTCCTCGACCTCGACTGGCAGGACCCATCGGCGATGGTGCCGATATCTCCGTTACAGGCCACTAGACCAACTTCACTGGAGGTCGCTCGGAAGCAGGATCCCCAACTCGAGGCGCTTCAGCCGCCAGAGGGCGAGCATGTGCGCGAAGCGCTCCGGCTCCGAGCCGCGTAAGTCGGTCGTCTCTCCAGGGTCCACGGAGAGGTCGAACAGCTGGAAAGCCGACTCGTCGAAGGGTGGCTCGAAGGTGACGAGCTTCCAGTCGCCCTGCCGAATGAAGGCGCGCCCTCGATGGAAGAGCGTGGTGGTGTAGTCCGCGGGATGCACGGCGCTAGCCCGTCCCGCCAGGAGATCAACCATGCTTGCACCCAGCATCGGCTGCACAGAGCCGTCACTGGGATACGGCGCGCGGCCGACATCGAGCGCGGTGGGCGCGATGTCCATGACCGTAAGGTAGCTCCGGTCGATCGCACCGCGCATCGACACGCCGGGACCCGCGATGATCATCGGTGTCGTGATACCGCCTTCGGTCGTGTAGCCCTTGTGCCGTGCGAAGGGAGCGGAGCCGGCTTCAGCCCACTGAGCGCCGTACGACACCCACGACGACGGCTTGCCCATGTTGTCGTATGCGTTGTCGTAGTTTGCGCGCACGTAGTCTTTGTACTGCGGCCACAGCACACCGTTGTAAAAGTCCTCCGCTGCCGCGCCGTTGTCGGACATGAAGATCACGAGCGTGTTGTCGTATTCGCCCGTCTCCTTCAGATGATTGAGCAGCCGGCCCACGTGGAAGTCGAAGTTCTCCACCATGGCTGCGTAGAGCTCCATCTTCCGCGACTCCGCGCGCTGCGTCTCGGCGTCCAGCGCGTCCCAGGGGGTGATCGCCGGGTTTCGCAGCGGGAGCTGGGATGCCTCCGGGATGATGCCCGCGGCCATCAGGTTCTCGAAGTTGCGCTCGCGCAGCCGGTCATAGCCGTCGTCGTACTGGCCCGCGTACAGCTCCAGATAGTCGTCGGGAACCTGAAGCGGCCAATGCGGGGAAGTATAGGCGCCGAAGGCGAAGAACGGCCGACCGTCGTCGCGGTTCGAGTCGATGAACTCGATGAGCTTGTCCGTGAACAGCTCGGTCGAGTACGCACCCTCGGGCCACTCCGTGGGCTCGCCGTCGGCGCGGTACACCGAGCCGCCCTCGAAGAAGCCCGTAGCGCTGAAGTGGCTTCCGGCACCGTGCGCGAGATTGAACGTCCGCTCGAATCCGGCCGAGCTGGGACTGTCCTCCATCGACGCGCCCATGTGCCACTTTCCGGCCATGTAAGTGTGGTAGCCCGATTCGCGAAGCAGGCGCGGCATGGGAGCGACGCGGTCGGAGAGGTGCGCTTCGTAGCCGGGCACGTTCGAGACCAGGCCGGACGCGCCCTGCAGGCCCATGCCGGCCACGTGGTTGTTGTTGCCCGTCAGGAGCATCGCCCGCGTGGGGGCGCACACCGGAGCGGTATGGAACTGCGTGAACAGCACGCCTTCCGCGGCGAGTGCGTCGATGTTGGGCGTTCGGATGTCGCTCCCGTAGACGCCTAGGTCGGCATAGCCCAGATCGTCGGCTACCAGGAGGAGAACGTTCGACCGGTCGTCCGCGACCGGCGCGGAGCCGGAACAGGCGCTTAGGGCGACGGCCGCCGCCACGACCCACAGGGACAGGGTCCCAAACCGGAACAGGCGGCGGCGCATAGGGCCTCCTAGCGGGGGTTCGGACGACGGCGAACCAAGAAGGGTCGGCGTCCGAGTCGCACAACTTCCGTCTGCGCCACTGCGCGTTGGCGACCGCTTCTGCACATTGCGCTGGCCCCAGATCACCGGGCTTCACCCACACTATTCGCGACGGCCTGACGGCCGCGCGCGGGTGTGCATAGCACCCATACGACGACAATTCAGCCCTGCCATAGTCGTCAGACCCTGCTTATTCCGCTTATCCGCTCACTGGTGCGCTGAACGCGGTGTTTGAAGGGCACGACTTCGATTCGGATCGGACATCCGTCTTTACATGAACGTAATTAGGTACCCAATCAACTTCGCAATGACTGCTTCGCTGGCATTGTGCGTCAATGACGGGATAATTGTCACGAGCGAAACACCTCTCCGACCACGGAGCGCGACCAGGAAAGATGGCAATGCAAGTACCGGAACGGCAGGAATGTGCGCTGGCCTGGTATGGGCCCGATCTCAGGGCAGATACGGACCAGTGGATCATTGATCTGAGTGATTCAGAGATCGCTGAGATTGAAGCGGCGGCAGGCAGCATCGAGAAGCTCGGTATTCCCATTGTTTCAATTAACAGGAAGAATTTTCCACTCGCGGGACTGGGACCAAGGGTGGAAGAACTCGCTGAACAGCTTGTAGAAGGCATCGGCTTTGCATTGCTGCGTCGACTCCCGGTCGAGAGATATACAGTCGAACAGGCGGCCATCATGTTTTACGGCGTTGGCGCACATCTCGGTAGCGCACGCATGCAAAACGCCAAGGGGCATGTGCTTGGACACGTACGCGACCTGGACATGCATAGCGACGCACCGGACGTTCGGATTTACCAGACCAATGAACGGCAGACCTTTCACACCGATTCCAGCGACGTGGTCGGCCTGCTATGTTTGAAGAAAGCAAAAAAGGGCGGTGATTCGCTCCTGGTGAGCGCAATCACCATCTACAACGAAATGTTGGAAACTCGCCCGGACCTCGCCAAACTGTTGTTCGACCCGATAGCGACGGACCGGCGCGGCGAAAATCCCGACGGCATGCAGCCGTTCTTTTCGATTCCGGTCTTAACCTGGGATCACGCCTTCCTGACGGTGATGTACCAGCGCCAGTACATCGATTCGGCACAACGATTCGAGAACGCCATGCAGCTGACGCCCGAGCACATTGACGCACTCGACTTATTCGACAATCTGGCCAACGACACTCGATTAAATTTGTCCATGCAACTGGAACCGGGCGATCTGCAGTTCGTCTACAACCACGGATTGCTGCACGATCGGACCGGTTTTGAAGACTGGCCGGAAATAGAAGACCGTCGCCACCTGTTGCGGCTATGGTTATCCATGCCCAATGACCGGCCACTGCCGGACATCTTTGCCGAGCGCTATGGCACCGTCACAATTGGTAATCGCGGCGGCATTGCGATGAGTGACCTGGAACCTTGCGCGCCACTCGAGGCGGACTAGTCGTCCAGGTAGTGCTTCTGCAGGAATTCTGACGTGGGGCGCCATGTAGTCCGGGCGGCCCTCGGGCGTGAAGTCCATCATGTTCCAGTACGGCCAGACGGTATCGACATGGTTGCCCTGTAATTGGGGATAAGTAAAACAAGAGGGGTTCGGAGGGCAGGGGGTGGCGGGATGCACGGCGGAACTGTCGCCGTTGGGCTGTTGTTTTGGAGTTGCAGGGTGGCAGAAACGCCCGACACGCAGAATCGCACGGGCCGAAGCGCACGAATCCCGCGTCGGCTTTCGAGCCGTGTTCAGAACCAGTCCGGTGGAGTGGAATGCATGGAGGCGGCCGGGTGAACGGGTGGCGCACGCGAGGGTAGACCGAGGCAGTCCAGGATTTTCTGTGTCGCCTCGGGAGGATGAATTGTGGCGAGGACTCGCATGCGGCCGAAGCAGCTGGGACATTCCGCTTTCCGCGGCCGGGCCGGAATGACAACGGCGCCGTAGTGTTCGGCCGCATCCTGGTAGGTACGGTTGACGCCCGCTTCATAGCGGCAGGGCTGGGTAATGGCACTCTTGAGTTGGTCGGGTACCCAAATCCGGCTCGATCCGCCGAAGAACTCCACCATGCGGATGTGCACGCCGACCCAGTCGGGGAGTTGCTGGCTCAGGGTCGCTTCCGCGTAGGTGTAACCGCTGGCTCCCAGGACAGCCACGAACAACTCGACTGGAACGGCTTCGCCCGTCCGTGGATTCGTCAGCTGTGGCCGTTTGCCGGAAAAGTCGATGAAGGTCTTCTCTCCGGCGCGGTGCACCTGTCGCATCGAGGGCTTGAGTTTCTGGGCCCAACGCCGATAGATCTCACAGAACTGGCTGTAGGCATATCCCTCCGGATTCGCTTCCCGGTACTCTTCCCACAGCAGGTGCAGCGTGACTCCAACACGCTTCAACTCCTGGTGGATCCGTTCCACCTCCGGAGCCACCCGTTCCCGGGAGCCCGGTCCCGCGCGGGGAAACAGCCGCGCTTCAAGCGCGGCCTCGTCCAGTTCACCGGGTAGCGGCCATTCCAGCCCTGCCCGTGCCGCCCGTCGGACGTACTCCGAGACCGTCCCTACTCCCACTCCACAGGCTCGGGCGATGGCCCGGTGGGTGAGTTGTTGTTCGTGTTTGAGTCGTAGAATCTCGCGTAACTGTCTCATCGATAGCCGTTTTGCTCCCATCAAGTTCTCCTTCTTATAAGAAGAACCTAACAGGTCTAAACTTCGCTACCGACGGGTGATCATAATCGCCGGAATCGGTGATCACGATGCCCGGAATCACTGATCACAATCCCGGAATCGGTGATCACGTTGGATCGGAATCAGTGATCACGATCGGCCGGAATACGCAGCCATGACATGCGCTCCCTAAGCCTCGTGGTTCACGGGCGATGATGACGACACCAGAGGGCTTTAAGCAGCACCTGGAAAGTCTGAGGCGAAAATCTTTATTCCAAACACATCGAAATCAATTGGTTAGCCAGTTCGCCTGTTGGCACATTCCGCTTCGAACTTTGAGGGTTCTGCTTTTAGGCTGCTGACACCTCTCTGCCGGTGCGCTCAGGCAGAGAGACAGGCGAGCTGCGTGTGAGGCTCCTTTGAGGGGGGGCTCAGAGCGAGCCACAACGCGGAATCTCGTGCTCGAAAGCTCTCCTGTCACCTCCTGCAAGGTCAGAGGTCAGCCAGAAGGGAATAAAAAACCCCCGGAGGTACTGCCGGCTCCCCCCCCACTGTCGATTGCATACCCATAGACACGGGCAAGCTCATCAAGCGACGCGGCTCCGTCCAACGCGTCTTATCCGTCATGCGACCGGCTCCGTGGGCTCACAGAGAGGATGAGAAAGCCCGCACGACGGATAAGACGCTCTACGTTTGTGCGCTTTGTGCTCCGCTAGCCTTGCGGAATTGTCAGGAAATTTTACAATGTCTGCAACAACCCTTATCTATCTGAAATAGTACGTCTTATAGTTCTTTTGCCTCCCAATACCTCGAAAAGTTGTCAGGATTTTTTTACACTGAGAGAGTTTCCCCCTAACCCATTGACTCCGTGTCGCTTTATGCCCTTTTTCTGCCTGGCCACGGCAAAAGTGTTAGGATTTTTTTACAATGTGCCGCGCTGCGCCCCGCCGGCTGGAGGGGCGTGTCCGGCCTGGCACCAACGCACATATCTGTGGGAAATCAAGAACTTATCAAGCATGCTCGGCAAGGCTGATGCGGATTTCCGGGGTTGGCACGCTTCTTGCGTATTCCCTTCATTAAGGAGTAATAGCGGCCATATCGGACTCAGGTTGTCCCGGCGCCTGGCGCCCAGCGACGTCTTCCTGGCGCGCGGCACGCCGGCCGAGGTCGCAGGCTTATCGAACGGTGGCGCGGGGCAAAAAGGGCGTTTGGCGTACGTATTCATGCGTCGGCACGAAGCTTACTGGTTATCTCCCATACAGCGGGTGCAAACGCGACTGATGAAGGTGTTTACAGTTGTGTGCGTCAAGTTCTGCAAAAAGTATTTCCGAAAAATTCAGTTCTTAAGTATTGACCGCCGTCGGGCCTGTGGGAATGTGGGAAAGCTGAGCGTTCTTGGCGAAGCTTTTCCAAGGCTCAGAGGGAATCCGCGTCTTTTGCGGATTTCCTCTGAGGCGTCATTTCCATCAGGCCTCGGCGTTTCTTTCTTTTGGTTCTTTTTCTTTCTTTCGCCCCCTCCGAAGGTTTTCCACAGCGATTTTTGCTTCAGGATGCCCTGTAATCGACGATCAATATCCTGACCGATCCCTTGTTGGCCCGTTTTGACGCGTTTAGGCAGCGGGCGTCTGACGGTGCCAGTCCTTTTTGTGTTCCTTCAACAGATCCATGTTCAAGTAGCGGATCGCTTCGATCCAGTTCTCATGCGTTTCGGTGGTCAGCGCCCGAATCAAACGCAAACAGCTGGCTGCGTTGGGGAAGATCCGCACCACGCGCGTTCGCCGCTTGATCTCCTCGTTGAGCCGTTCCAGCATATTGGTGGATTTCATGTGCTTGTGATGCTGGCGCGGCAGCGTGTAGAAGCTCAGCGTCTCGTCGATGTTGTCTTCGACCCAGTCGCAAAGTTTGGGATATTTCTGCCCCCACTTGGTTAACCACGCCGCCAGATCCTGCCGCGCTTCCTGGAGGTTCCGCCGGTCGTAGAGCCAACGCAGTTCCTGGAGACAATCGTCATCGGCTTTGCGCGGCAAATAATCCAATGCGTTTCGAAGAAAGTGGACGTAGCAGCGTTGCCAGATCGCTTCGGGCAGGACTTCTGCGATGGCTTTCTTCAACCCCGCATGATCGTCGGTCACCACGAACTCCACCCCGCACAAGCCGCGTTGCTTCAAACTCAGCAAGAGTTGCCTCCAACTGGTCGTGCTCTCCCGTCCCGCCAGTTCCACCGCCAACACACCGCGCCGGCCGTCCCAGTTGATTCCGATCGCTACCAGGACCGCCCGGCTCCGGATCACCCCGTCTTCGCGCACCTTCTCGTAGCGCGCATCCAGAATCAGGTAGGGGTATTCTTCTTCCAATCCTCGCGTCGCAAACTTTTTCAGCTCCGTGTCCAATGTCCTATTGATCCGGCTGATCGTGCTCGCCGAAAACGAATGCCCGCATAATTCTTCGGTGATCGCTTTCACCTTCCGCGTCGACACCCCCTGCACGTACATCTCGGCCAAGCTGGCCACGAAAGCTTTCTCGCTGCGTTGGTAGCGCTCAAACACTTCCGTACTGAACCGGCCGGCACGATCCTGCGGCACGCGCAGCTCCAACTTGCCCACCCGTGTGACCAGACCTCGCTCGTAGTAGCCGCTCCGATATCCTGTGCGACCCCCTGTTCGTTCGCTCTTGACCGCGCCCACGTGAGGTGCTCCCCAAAATTCGGACAGGTTGCTAAGGTGTAAGATCGCTGCCTCAGGAGAGGCAGATGAAGAAGCGAGGACGGAAGCAGTACAGCGCGGCATTGAAGGCAAAGATCGCCGTGGAAGCGGTCAAGGGACAGCGCACGATCCAGGAGCTCGCGTCCCACTACGAAGTTCACCCGAACATGGTGACGAAGTGGAAAAAGCAAGTGCTCGACGGCGTATCGGAGATCTTCTCCAATGGTCGATCCCCGGCCAGTGAAGTCGATGAGCAAGTACAGGCCGAACTTTACCAACAGATCGGAAAATTACAGATCGAGGTGGAGTGGCTCAAAAAAAAGTCGGGACTTTCCCGTTAGAGCAACGACGGCCATGGATCGAATCAAATCACGACGAGTTGAGCATCGTCGAGCAGTGTCGGTTGACCGGAGTGTCCCGATCCGGACTCTACTACACACCGGTGGGCGAGAGCGCCGAGAACATCGCGTTGATGCGTCTGTTGGACGAGCAGTATACGCGGACCCCGTTCTACGGGATTCGGCGTATGACCTGGTGGTTGGAGACGCAAGGTCGGCAGGTCAATGCGAAGCGGGTTCGGCGACTGCTACGGCTCATGGGACTGGAAGCGATCTATCCCAAACCGCGGTTGTCGATGCCAGCCCCGGGACACCGGATTTACCCATACCAGTTGCGCAATCTGGAGATTGTGCGTCCCGATCAGGTGTGGGCCACCGATATCACGTATATCCGACTCCGGCAGGGATTCATCTATCTGGTGGCGATCATGGACTGGTTCAGCCGGTACGTGCTGGCTTGGGAAGTGTCCACGTCGATGGACAGTGGATTTTGCGTGTCGGCACTGGACTGGGCGCTGAGGCAAGCGCAACCGGAGATTTTCAACACGGATCAGGGGGCTCAGTTCACCAGCGATGTCTTCACGAGCCGACTGGAAGACCAGGGCATCACGATCAGCATGGACGGCCGGGGCCGGTTCCTGGACAACATCTTCGTCGAGCGCTTATGGCGCACCGTGAAGTACGAGGAAGTGTACCTGAAGGACTACTTGAGCGTTTCCGAGGCGATCTCGAACCTGAACCTATATTTCAGGTTTTACAATCAGGAACGCGGCCATCAAGTATTCGACTATCAGACGCCCGAGACCGTTTACTTTCAGCGCGCGCCAGGGGCCTGTGGAAACTGACTCCGCAGTGGAAATCCGCACACAACTCGGATTCCCACAGCTGCTTGAAAACAGCCTCGAAGACTCGGCTTTTTCACAGTTCCCACAGGCTCGGCGACGGGCTAAATATCAACCCATTTCAGTGGCAGCGATCCACCTTAAGACCCGGGGGTTGCTGTCCGAAGAATGGGGAGCCCCTCAACCTTCGGGTCTTGTACAAGCACAGGATCAGTCGACACCTTTCTGCGCCTATTTGACCCCAGCGGCGCAATAGCCTTTTTCAATGATGATACTGTCACTTTCCCCCCCTTCAATCCGCCCCAGCAAGTTCTAGTGGTTTTAGATACCGGCTCCAACATTCCTCCTTCTACGGGTGTAGTGGACTCTTTCATGGAGCTCGTCTTACCCGTTTCAGGTCTATACGCCGTCGAGGTTGGCAGATGTTGTCCTACCATCCCCAACCCGGCGGGCACTCCCCCATTCGCCATAGGCCCCAGCCCCGCACTTACGAGCGGTGATTACGTCCTGAATATTTCGACGCTGGCATCAGTCCCAGAACCCAGCACCTGGTTGCTCATGGGCTCAGGTCTCGTTGCACTGGCATTCTACGGCTGGCGCAAGGGGAAGAAGGAGCAGGAGGCAGTTGCTTCCAGCACCACCTAAGGGAGCCTGTCCCAGGAAACAGCGTAGCTGGGATTGTGCGATCGGGGGTATCCCGGCGCGTATCCATCGCAACCAGCGTCGTACATAGTCACCAAGCCGAGAGGAGCGGATAAGCGGTATAAGCAGGGTCTGACGACTATGGCAGGGCTGAATTGTCATCGTATGGGTGTTATGTACACCCGCGCGCGGCCGCAGGCCGTCGCGCGGCGCTACTCCGGATCTCCAAGATGCTCCCAAAAGAAAGCTGCTGCTCGGTCCATCGATTCCGAGAACCACTCCTCGAAGTTCCAGAATGCGTGTGGGGCATCTGGTATGAGCACGAGTTCAACCGGGGCGTTGGCCTCGCCGTACCGTGCAGCTAGCCCGCATATTTCACCAATAGGACCAGAAAAGGCCGCCCTGTCTGGCATAAAGCGTTTTGGAATAAACGTTTAACAAGCCAAACGGAGACGGCCCTTATGAGAACAGAGTGTAACCAAGTCACGTTCGAATTTCACGGACTACTTCATCGAAAAGTGAAGGCGCGTTTTGACGGCGGAAAGATCACCTCCGACGCTGGGGTTCTGCTGTTGCGGGAAGTGGAAAAGCGAACCGGGTTGATCGACGGACTGGCCCAGTGTTTTACCGGATCACCGGGACCAGAGGTTGATCGAACACACGGTAAAGGAATTGTTGGGGCAGCGTGTCTATGGGCTCTGTTTGGGATATGAAGACCTGAACGATCACGACCAGCTGCGGACCGATCCGATGCTGGCCGTGGCAGTGGAGAAGGCCGATCCTTTGGGAGAGAGCCGACGCCAGGCCGGGGACCGGGGAAAGGCGCTGGCGGGCAAGTGTACGCTCAACCGGCTGGAGCTGAGCGGGGCTGAGGCCGATGGCCAGGAGCGGTACAAGAAGATCGTCATGGATGAGGACCGGATCGAGAGCTGGATGGTCGATGCGTTTCTGGCCGCCCACGACACGGCACCGGAAGAGATTGTTCTGGACATGGACGCGACCGATGATCCGATCCATGGTCAACAGGAAGGCCGGTTCTTTCACGGCTACTACCGCCGCTATTGCTATCTGCCTTTCTACATCTTCTGTGGCGAACATCTGTTGTGCGCCCGTCTGCGCCGATCCAATATCGATGGTGCCGATGGAGCGGTGGATGAGTTGAAACGTATCATCGGCCAGATCCGTCACGGCTGGCCGGAAGTGAGGATCATCATCCGGGCCGATTCCGGCTTTTGCCGGGATGAATTACTCCGTTGGTGTGAGGCCCATCAGCTCGATTACGTGATCGGGTTGGCCAAGAACGACCGTCTCAAGCGAGAGATTGCGGAAGAAATGACTCAGGCCGAAGGGGAGTTTAACACCACCGGGAAACCGGCGCGGGTGTTTAAGGATTTCCAGTACCGGACCCTGAAGAGCTGGAGCTGCACCCGACGCGTCGTTGCCAAGGCCGAGTTCCTGGACAAGGGTGCCAATCCTCGATTCGTGGTGACCTCATTACCGACAAAACGCCTCGCCGCCCAAGCTCTCTATGAAGATTTCTACTGCGCTCGCGGTGACATGGAGAACCGCATCAAGGAACAACAACTGGATCTGTTTGCCGACCGCACCAGCGCGGCGACGATGCGTGCCAATCAGCTCCGGCTGTATCTATCCTCAGCCGCTTACATGCTCATGCATGCACTGCGTCGTCTCGGGCTCAAGGATACCCCGCTGGCCCGCGCTCAATGCCAGACCATCCGCCTGAAGCTTCTCAAGATCGGCGCTCGCATCCGCCTGACGGTCCGCAACGTCTGGCTCTCGATGTCGGAGGCCTATCCCTACGCCGAAGTCTTTGCGACCATCCTTCGCAACCTGCAGTCGATTCCTCTGCGGTGCTGACACAGGACCCCGATCCACGGCTCTAAAATAGACTTGTTTCTTTCTCCGACGGAGAGCTCTGCCTGACTACCTTATCCAGGCCTCCTTCAAACCCCAGAAACAAACCCACTCATGGCCAGCGACACCCTGATTGTCCCCATCCGTGCCTTACCGGAACCCAGACTCTCCCAACGCCCACTCTTCCGCACGAAAACGCGCTTCATTCACGATTGGTGAAATATGCGGGCTAGCTGCATTGACTGCGTGAAGGGAACGACGCTGTCAGTCGTGCTGTGAATGAGGAGCAACGGTGGAGATGAACTGTCGACGTGATTGACAGGTGAAGCGAATTCCACCAGGCCTGGATCCCGGTCCTGAGTCCGGCCCAAGAACTCCGTTGATTTCGATAACGTAAAAGGGACCCACCCAAGGGGGTTCTGATCGAGCAAAAGGGACCCACCCCTGATAGCCTCCCCCGGCGTGTCGCCGGATGAACCGGCAAGGCGGGAGGGAGGGTGAGGAGTTGTTAGGGATGGATCAGTACGAGATGGTCAGGACCGCAGATCGGGTTTACAAGAAAAGCATTCGACAGATCGCCCGGGAGACCGGGCACACGAGACGGACGGTCCGGAAGGCGTTGGCCGGGCAGGAGCCGAAGTATCGGCGGGAGAAGGAGCCGGCCTGTCCGGTGATGGATCCGGTGGCCGGGATCGTGGAGGGCTGGCTGCGGGCGGATCGGGAGCAGCCGGTCAAGCAGCGACACACGGCGCACCGGGTGTGGCAACGTCTGGTGGACGAGCATGGATTTACCGGAGCCGAGCCGACGGTGCGGCGATGGGTGCGGGAGCGGAAGATGCGGCTGGGCTGGAGCCGGTCGGCGGCGGTGGTGCCGCTGGATCCGGAACAGGCGTCGGAAGCCGAAGTGGACTGGGGCACGGCCTGGGTCCGGATGAATGGTGAAGACCTTCAGGTCAAACTGTTCTGCATGCGGAGCCGGTACTCGGGCAAGTCGTTTGTGCGGGCGTATCGGTGGGAACGGCAGGAGATGTTGCTGGACGGTCAGATCCGGGGGTTCGGCTGGTACGGCGGCGTATTCCCGACCGTGGTCTTCGACAACCTGAAGACGGCTGTGAAGCGGGTTCTGAGAGGGAAGGCCCGGATCGAGCAGGACCGGTTCACGGCGTTTCGAGCCCACTACACGTTTGAAGCGCGGTTCTGTAATCCGGCCCGGGGCCAGGAGAAAGGCGGTGTCGAAGGCCTGGTGGGTTTCGCACGCCGGAACTTCCTGGTGCCGGTTCCCGAGGTGGCCGACTTGGAGGATCTGAACGCGCAACTGCTGGAACGCTGCGCGACCGACGACCCGCGCCGGATCGGCGGCCGGGCCGACGACCGCACGATCGGGGAACGGCATGCTGCCGAGCAAGAGCGGCTGTTGGCACTGCCCGAGACGCCATTTGAGAACACCAAGGTGGTGGGTGTGCGGATCAGCCGGTACCAGACCGCGCAGGTGGATTCGAACCGGTACTCGGTGCCGACCGCGTATGTGGGACGCCGTCTCTGGGCCCATATTGGCTGTGACCGGGTGCGCTTTTATGCGGACCAGAAGAAGGTGGCCGAACATTCCCGAGCCTTCGGTCATAGCGACTGGCGGATTGATCCGATGCACTACCTGGAACTGATCCGCCGGAAGGTGGGGGCGTTTGAAAGCGCCCGACCGATTCGGCAGTGGCGGCCCCAGTGGCCCGCCCATTACGAGACGGCGCTGGAACGGTTGCGGGAACGGCACGGCTATAGCCGGGGCACCCGGCAGTTTATCGGCATCCTCCAACTCCACCAGGACTGGGCTCTGGACCGGGTCTCGGCGGCCCTTCAGGAAGCGCTCGATGCCCACTGCGCCGAACTGGACGCGGTCCAGCACATTCTGATGCGGGAGGCATCCCCGGCCCGAGCCCATGCCCCGCTCGAGTCCGGGTTAATGCCCGGTATCACCGACCGGACGATCGCTGGAGCCGATCTGGATCAATACGACCGTCTCCTGACTGGGGGTGTGCGATGACACCGGGCCAGGAGATCGTTCTGGACGACGCATTACGGCAGCTTCGGCTTCCGGCCATGGGACGGGAGTGGCGCGAACACGCCCGGCAGGCCAAGGAGGCCGGAGAGGGGTACACCGGCTTCCTGCTGGCTCTGGCCAGCCGCGAGTTGGAACAGCGCCAAGCCAATCAGGTCCAGCGCCGGTTGCGCGAGGCCCGGTTTCCACTGCTCAAGACCCTGGAAACGACCGACCTGAAGAAGTGGCCGGCGCTGGATGCGGTTCAGGTCCGCGACTATGCCGAGTGCGGCTACATCACCCGGCGCGAGAACGTTGTGCTGCTGGGCAAGCACGGCACCGGCAAGACCCATGCCGCAACGGTCCTGGGTGTGGAAGCCTGCCGCAACGGTTACCGCGTCGGGTTCACCACGGCCGCGGGATTGGTCAACACGCTGATCGAATCCCGCGAAGAACGGCAGTTGAAGCGGTACCTGGCCAAGCTGTCCCGCTTTGAACTGCTCGTCGTTGACGAGGTCGGCTATATCCCGTTCTCGGCCGAGGGGGCCCAGCTGCTGTTTCAGGTCTTCTCGGACCGTTATGAGAAGGGCTCGGTGATCGTCACGTCGAACCTCCCGTTTGCGCAGTGGACCAGCGTCTTCGGCGACGCCGCGCTGACTGCGGCCCTATTGGACCGGCTCACCCATCACTGCTCGATTCACGAGTTCAAATGGGAAAGCATCCGGTTCACCGAAAGTCTGGGCGCCGCCAGCAAACGGAAAAAGAAACCCCGTGCCGCCGGAGGATCCGCGTGAAAAACGCGGGCGCGACGGGCTGTGGAAAGTGCCGCCACCGTGGGAACCCGCTGCAAAGCCAGCGCGTTCCCACCGCGGCTTGGAAGCCTTCGGCTTCCACACTTTCCACAGCCCCGACGGCGGGCTTACTTACAAACCATTAACCCAGGGGGTGGGTCCCTTTTACTCGATCGGGGTGGGCTCTTTTTACGTTGTCAAAGCGATCCGTCACAGCTTCGTTTTCGTGATCCGCGAAGTCAGTCGGCGTCGCCAATCCAACTACGGCGGCTACGGCGCTCGAGACTCCCGGATTGCCCCCCGGACCCTCCATCGCGGACACTCCCGGTGTCAACCCGAGGTATGTCGCCAGGTATGCGCCGGAGGAACCACCGATCGCTCCGATCGCGTCTGGATCGAGCCCAAACTGGTCCGAGTTCGTGCGCAACCATCGGACGGCAGCCTTCGTGTCGTGAACGGAGGCCGGAAAGGGGGCTTCTTCGGATCCACGGTGCTCGATGCTCACGGCGACGAGGCCGCGCTTCGCGAGTGCAGCCGCCATGGGGCCAAAACCCTCCTTGTTCGCGGCCCTCCATCCGCCACCTCGGATCACCACGACGGAAGGGAGCAGATCACTTCCCCTATCGGTAGGCTCGTAGAGGTCTAGTCGGAAACTGCGATCGCCGTACGTCGCAAAAACGATGTCGGGAACCGTCCCGACGCCATCCGGGAGCGTTCGGGCTATCCGTTCTCGCTCCTGTGCCTGGACCGTGAGCGGCAGCGCCATTACCACCGTGATGACAACCACACCCTTCAGTGACATCTGATCTCTCCTGACTGCCTGGTGCGCCGCATAATGGACTCGCGATTCTGCTGCGTGACCACCGTGCTCGCCAGGGCCGCGAGTGCAAACCGAGTGGCCACTGACCCTCCAGCCTACCGCGCCAGCAGCAATCGCTTGTTAGGTGGCGGATCCGCAGCGTCCCGGTGCAGAGGTCCAGAGCCGAAAAGCCTTCTGCGTCCGGCGCAGTTTGCGCGGTGCCTCTTTACCAACCCACGGCGTAGGCCACCCGCCTGGGGTCTGCTCCGGCCCACAAGGTCCCGGTTCTGAGGTCCCGAAAGATCCCCTGGTTGCTGCCGAGGCTGTACGGAGCCGCCAGCTCCACGTGGTGCCCGATGTCCATAAGCGACGCAGCAATCGCGGGGTCCACACGGCTCTCGAGGTTTAGGACGACCTGTGCACCGGGTAGGTAGAAGTTCGGCTCTACGGTCAACGCGAACCGCGGCGCCGCCACTGCCTCCTGAATCGACATTTCGAACTCCAACACGTTGAGTACGGTCTGGAACTGTGTCTGGCCAATGGTCTCGCCGCCGGGAGATCCGATCGCGAGGACGAACTCGCCGTCCTTCATGACAATGACGGGGGAGTTGTTCAGCAACGGAATCTGCCCACCGCGGACGTAGTTGACGTCGTCCGGATAGGGGGAGGTCGAGCCGATCCGGGTCCCGTTGTTAAACAGCAGTCCGGTAGTGCCGACGACCACCCCAGTACCGAACCCTCCACCGTGGGTCGGCGTGGCGGCTATCACATTCCCGAATTGATCCGCGACGGAGAAGCTGGTCGTACCGCCTACCTCTGCATCCTCATCGAACTGCGGTCCACGAGGGGCCCCGATCAGCGCCGGGGCGTCGGCTCTCGAGTGAGGAGGCTGGCCCGCTTCCGGATAGTCCATCGCCGCCGACCGGCTGATAAGTCCGCGGCGCTCGGCCGCGTACTCCTTCGACAGCATGCCGGCCACCGGGATATCAGTGAAGTCGGGGTCGCCGACGTAGTGGTAGATGTCGGACTTCGCGACCTTGATCGCCTCAGCAAGAATGTGAAGAGTCTCCGCGCTGTTGTGACCCAGTGCCCGGAGGTCGAAGCCTTCAACGAGGTTCAGCTGCATGGCGACTTCGAAGCCACCTCGGGACGTCGATGGGCTCGAGTAGATGTCGTAGCCGCGGAAGGTCGTGTGAACCGGCTCGGCCCAGATCGGCTCGTACGCGGCGAAGTCGTCGAGCGTGAAGTCTCCACCGTTTTCCCTATAGAACCGGGCCATCTCTTGGGCGATGTCGCCCTTGTAAAAGCGATCGAAGGCGGCTTGCAGAGCCTGGGACCTGCTCTTGCCCTCTGCGAGCGCCTGTTGCTCGGCTTGCACCACCTTCCTGAAGGTGTTCGCCAAGTCGGTCATGCGGAACATTCCCCCCGGCTCAGGCACCTTCCCGTCAGGCATGAACACACCAGCGCTCGTCGGGAATCGTTCGAAGAACGATCGCGATCGGGTGATGGAGCCGGCGACAGACTCCTCGATTGGATGGCCGTTCTCCGCGTAGTCGATAGCGGGCTCGAGTACCTCGGCCAGGCTCATCGTTCCGAACCGGTCGAGGACCGCGATCCAGCCTCCGAACAGCCCGGGCACCACACCGGCTCGAATCCCCTTATTCAGGGACTCCCGCGTCATCGTCTCGGGGTCGATCGCCAGGGCCGCGGCACCCGTCGCGCCCAATGAATAGACCTGATCGGTCGCCTTGTCGTAGATCGTGAAGAAGCCGTTCCCCCCGATACCCGAGCTCTGTGGCCTCACGACGTGCAGGGTGGCTAGGGTGGCCACTGTGGCGTCGGCCGCGTTGCCTCCCTGAAGCAGGATCCTCAGTCCCGTCGTCGATGCGAGTGGATGACCGGCGGTGACCGCTCCGTTCGTGAATTGGACGGCCGGTCGGTACACGGAAAGAGACTGAGCCGCCGGACCCGCGGCATCCGGGTGTATTTGGTCCTGGCGGTTTTGCGCCAGCAGCCCGGCAGGTGCCAATAGGGTCAGGATCAGGACGCCACCAATCACGACCCGGAATCTGCTCTCGATGCTCATGGCTCTCTCGTCCTCGTTTTCACAGGGTGACGGCCGATCTGAAGGCCTAATGCCCGTTAACCCACGATACCGCCCACACGCGGGCGACGCTCGCACGGTCAAGGCGCTGCCTAACGGACACTCGCTTAAGCTCCAGCGCGAAGCGCTGTCAGTCTTCAAGCGATTGTTAGGCCGCTGCACCTTCTTTATCCGGGCACCAACGCCACGTACGCCCCCACTGGATCCTGAAGCACCGCATATGCGTACCCCCGATCGTTCGCCGGTGTCTCCTTGATGATCTTACCCCCTTCCTGCGGTACGCGACGGAGACTTTCGGCGAGGTCGCCAACGGGGAGGTAGAGCATCCAGACAGGCGGCACATCCAGGTTCACGCCGCGGGCATGGCAGACGCCCGCCGCGGCGTTTCCATCATCGCCGAGCATATTGTAGTCGGCGTAGCGCTTGCTCGCGTCGTCCATCTCGACGTCCTTCGCGCTCCAGCCAACGACCTGCCCGTAGAACTCATGAGTTGCCGTGGCGTCAGATACCGTCAAGTCGAGCCAGGCGACGCATCCCACAGGCGCCGACGGGTCGCGCGATGCGGCGCCGTCTGATGCGGAAATTTCTTCCGCAGAAACGACTGGAATGAGCCCGAACGCCGCCCCATTGGGATCGAGCAGCACCGCCCACTGGCTCTTTCCATCGTCGTCCTTGCCGTGCATGAGCTCGCTCCCGCCCAGACCCAGGGCACGCTCAACACTCGTTGCGACATCAGCGACCTGAATGTGCGGCATCCATTGGAGAGGGAGCATCTCATGCTCCGTGCTACGCGCGCCCAATCCGATGATCGGCATGCCGAGGTTGTTCATTAGATCCTCGCGCCAAAGCGGGCTCTCACCCGTGCTGAGTACACGCGAGTAGAAGCGCACTTCACGTTCGTGTTCGGGAACGGCGATGTCGGCGCTGAGGACTCCGCCGACGCGTGGAGCAAAGGGGTCACTCATAGTTTGCGTCCTAATTGACATTGCATGGGAGTGAAAGGCTCATTGGCCAGATATCGTACTTCAATGGTCATCGCGGCGACGATTGTCGAGGCAGGGGTGGAGACCTTCTCGAAGAATCGTGCCGGGTGAGGTCACACTTCGTGTCGGTTTGATCCGGGGTCGGCCTAACTCGTTCGGCATAGGTTCGTGTTGCAGGGAACACCCACTGCCTGGGCCGTTCCCGGCCCGCGTTCGGATACTTCTTCGAGAGAGCATCCGGCATTTCGACCCAACCGGCTTCGGCCAGCGAAGCAGTCAGGCGCGCGATCTCTCGATCCTCCGGGGTCTGCACCTCCTGAAATTGCGGATTGCCGTCATCATCGGCCGCGTAGATGCCATCGATGGCCAACATGTGCACGTGTAGATTCAGATTCAGTGCCGAACCGAAACGCTGTATGAACGTAACGGCCCCGCACTGCGCATTCGGTATGGCGCCGAATTGGCTGGCTCGGCGAATCAGGGAGCCAAAGACAGTCCGCGTGAAAATGCCGAGAACATCGCTGACCATGCGGGCATCGTAGGCCAGGCGGTAGCGCAGCGCATAGGGAAACGACAACACCATAAAGCGGGCTTTCTTCCGGATTGCGAGGCCGGTAGGCGTCGATAGCCACGAAGGCATCGGTTGCAACCGGGCAGGCAAGACTCTACATAACCGTTTCAATAACTTCCGTGCCGGCTGCGATCAACAACTCCGGCGTCAGGGCGAACATATGTCGCGCTTGTCCCTTATTAGCGATCGTTTCGGGTTGCGGGTGCAGGCCTTTAAGTCCTGGCTACTGGCCGTACAGTGCAGGCGCACAGAAGCACGGAGAGAATGGACACCCGCGGGCGGTGGCAGTGGTATCGCTGGTAGGATCGACTACCATCCGCGAAGGGATCGCCCAGGCTCGCGAAGTTCAGCAAGCGCGATTTGCAGACGATAGCGTCTGGGTCAACGCGCGTATGTGGCTGGAATCGACTGCTGAAAAGATTGCGAGCCGTCTTCGATCCGATAAACCGGCCTGCGACAATCTGATCCAGAAGCCCGCGTTGCCCAAGACGACCATGGACAGCCGAAGCCACCCGCAGTACGCTACGCGGACGAAAGCTTCAGCATGGAAAGGAGGGAATCGTGCGCCTCACAGGACTGTTGGTCATCGCTGCGTGTCTCACGCTGTCGCCGGTCGCGGAAGCCCAGGAACAGTGGCCTGAGCCCGACCCGGAAATGCTCGCACGCGCCCGGGCGCTGTTGCGGGAGGTCCCGCTTATCGACGGGCACAACGACCTGCCCTCGTCACTCATCGAGACGGTCGACGGAAACCTGGATCGAATCGATCTATCCATCAGACAGCCTGAGCTACCGGCCGATATCCCGCGGCTGCGGGAAGGTATGGTTGGCGGGCAGTTCTGGTCGGTATTCACTCCCTCCGAAGCTGAAGACTCCGGGATGGCGCTCAAGAATGCGATCGACGAGTTCGATGTCGTTCACGAATTCGTGAGCCGTTATCCGGATTTCGAACTCGCATCGACGGCCGACGACATCCTGCGCATTCACCGGGAAGGTAGGATCGCTTCGATGATCGGTGTCGAGGGCGGCCACATGATCGAAAACTCGCTGGGGGCGCTCCGGATGTTCCATCGGCTCGGCGCGCGGTATATGACCCTCAGTCATTTTGGTTCCAACGACTGGGCCGACGCCGCCACCGACCGACCTACCTACGACGGGCTGACCGAGTTCGGAGAAGAAGTCGTCCGGGAGCTGAACCGGGTCGGGATTTTCGTAGACCTGTCCCACGTCAGCGCGGAGACGATGAAGGATGCCTTGCGGGTGAGCACGGCACCCGTGATCTACTCGCACTCTGGCGCGAGGGCGATCAACGCGCATGTCCGGAACGTACCGGACGACGTCCTGCGGCTCGTGGCCGAGAACGGGGGCGTCGTGATGGTGGACTTCGTCGCCGGCTACGTCCCACCGACGCCGGAAGAGTGGCGCAACCTCACCGGCCCCGAAGGAGAGCGTATCCACAGATCGGTGATTCGTTCCCCGGATGAACCCGCCTGGTCCACCCGAAGGAATGCCGAGGCGGAACGACTGCGGGTGGAACTGGACGACCAGGAAGAGATCGATCGAAGACTCGCCGCCTGGATAGAGCGCAATCCGGCACCCCGCGGCAACGTCGGAGACGTCGCCGACCACATCGATCACATTCGGGAAGTGGCCGGCATCGACCACATCGGCATCGGTTCGGACTTCTACGACAACGGAGAATCGTCGATGGCCCATGGACTCGAAGACGTCACGCGGTTCCCCGTCCTGATCGCTGAACTCCTCCGGCGCGACTATACCGAAGAGGAAGTGAAGAAAATCGCGGGCCTCAACCTCATTCGCGCGATGCGCGAGATGGAGCAGGTTGCGGCGCGACACCGGAGAGAGCGCTGACCCTAGCCGGTGTAGGTGCGGTCTGTGACCGCACAACTCGTGTTCGCGGGCATTTGTGCGCTCATAGAGCGCACCTACACAGCTGACCGCTGATTGCTGAAAGCTGACAGCTGCCTCCGGGAGGGGTGGTAAGAAGATTGCCGTCGGGGGAGCAGTGAGGGTATCGTACGGTCCGAACTTCTTCGAGAGACAATGAAACCGGGGCAGCACCCCATTCCATGGGGCCTGTGCCCCATGCTATGAGAGCCGACCCGACAAAGTGGTCGGCAAATGAAGATCGAGGTTGATATGCGTCGAATATTTCTTTCTCTTGTCTTGTTGTTCGCCCTGGAATCGTCCGCGTTCGCGACTTGGTCGGTGATCGCTGTCGACCGAAGCACAGGGCGAGTCGTGATCGCTTCCGCCACGTGCACAGGCAGAACCGACGACTTCCTGAAGGACCTGCAGGCCGTGGTCGTTCCCGGTATGGGGGTCGCCGCCTGCCAGGCCGGTGCGGACGGTACCCATCAAAACCAGACATTGGTCTTTGAGGAACTCCAGAAAGGGACCGATCCTCAGCGGATCATCGAGCTCCTGAGCCAGGATCCGGGGTTCCAGCGCCGTCAGTTTGGAATCGTGGACACCGAGGGTCGGATGGCCGGGCACTCCGGTCTGGGCAACGGTTTCGTCACCCAGAATGTCCAGGGGCAGGTGCCCGGGACCGAGATTTTCTACTCGATCCAGGGCAACATCCTTCGGCTACATGACGTGGTGCCGAACGGAGTGGAGGCGTTCATCAAAACTGATGGCGGAGTCACCGATCGCGTGATGGCGGCGATGGAAGCGGCGGACGCGGCCGGCGGCGACAGTCGGTGCACGTGCGAGGTTCCGGCCATCGACCCCGAGAAGGCCGGCATTGCCTGCGAAGGACGGACCTCTCTGGTCGCCTACATCCTGGCTGCCGATCCCGGAGACAGCGACGGTCCGATCGATGCGATCAACTCGCACAACAACGGCGACTATGCGATGTACGTGACCCTCTCCACGGGATCGATCCGACCCGACGAAAACCTGAATCCCGTAAAGACGCTTCGCATGCGCTATGACGCATGGATCAAGGCACACCCGGAGTTCACGAGATAGGAACTCCGGAGGAAGCCTGCCCGAGCGGCGTGAGTGCGAACAACTGTTTCAGAGGAGTAAGACATGCGATTGGTGCGATCGACGATTGTTTTGGCGGCGGTCTCCGCGATGGTTTTCGCAGTGGACACTGCGAGGGCAGAGGAACCGGCTGCCGAGGAACGTGAAGCGACCGTGAGCCAGCGCCGTGGGGGTCCACCCCAAGGCCGGGGCGGCCGCGGCCGGGGTCGGGGGCGCGGCCGACGCGGAGTTGCGACGATGACGGTGTCGCTGACGGCGTGGACCGACGGCGGCAGGATCCCGCTGAAGTACACGCAGGTCGGGGGCGAGACTTCACCCGGTGTCGCGTGGAGCAATGTTCCCGCGGGCACAGAGAGCTTCGTGCTGATATTCCATGATCTGGATGCAATGGGACGAACTCGGACCAATACAATAATGCATTGGCTGCTGTGGAACATCCCCGCTACGACGACGAGCATCCCCCGGGATCTCCCCGAGGGCTTTGAGCTCGAGGACGGCACGCGCCAGATCAGCGACAGCGGTCCGCGATACAGAGGGCCGGGAGCGATGGCGGGCGGGTCGGTTCATCACTACGTAATGGAACTCTATGCTCTGGACACCATGGTCGACGTCGAAGTCGTCGCGCGAGTTCCAAGGGGATCGAGTCCGGCAGACAACGCACGCGCCGGAGTCTTTGAGGCAATGGAGGGACACATCCTCGGAAAGGGAGCCTACGTCGGATTGTTTCGCCGGCCTCAATAAGAGGAGTGCCGAATCCGACTATGGGCTGACCGGCTGAATCCGCTGCGAGTCTCGCGATTCCGCCCGGTCCGGGTCCCTAGAACCTCGAAATGATGTCGAAAAACGTGCCCGCCCTGGAGTATTCGTCCAGATTGCAGACCCACTGGTAAGCGCCGGCCTTAAGGCCGATCTGCCCATCCCGGGGTAGAGGCGGGTCGAATGCGAGTGTCTCGAGCGAACCAGCCTGGATCTCAGGGACCGTTGCAGTGCCTTGCCACACCGCCGCACCCGTGTACGTGTCAAGTATTTGACAGCCCACTTCTTTGTTCTTGTCCTGGACGGCGTCCCAGTGCACCTGCAAATCCAGAGCCTCGCCTTCGTAGTAGGCCGGCCGGACTCCCCCCCGGTAATCCGCCACTCTCACTTTGAATGGCGCACGACACGCCGGTAAGACCAGAAATGCCGCCACGGTAAGGATCACAAGTCGTTGAAAACCAATTGATCGATCCACTTGAAAAAACCTCCTGTCGACTGCATGGAAAGCGGGTATGCTTCGAGAGACCAGGCCACCCTGGGCAGCTGACGCCCAGATCGGCCAGACCACTCTCCTGCCGGTTCTCGATGTCCCGGGGAGCTCGAGTCTCCGCTCCCCCTCGTGGACCTTGCACATACATCGCCAAGACCTAACACGAACTTGTCGGGCCATTCGGACGAGGGTCATCTGGTATATCCTGCTCGTGCGCTCAGCCAGAAATACGGGTCGCTCGGCAAATCTGACGGGATCCGCCACAACGACATGAGACGACATCCGGTGATCTTTCTCCTGCTAATCGTTCTGTTCGCAGGCGCCTCCTCGTCGCCGTTCGGGGCCGGCTCGCGCCAGGCGCCAGACATTTCGCCCGAGGGGGCCTTGAGTGTCGGCGCCCTACGGACCGAATACTTGACGAACCCCGTGGGAATCGACGTCCGTCGTCCACGATTGAGCTGGAAGCTCTATTCTTCGGATCGCGGTGTCATGCAGAGCGGCTACCGGTTGCAGGTGGCTGCCGATATCGACAGCCTCGGAACTATCGATCGGTTGGTCTGGGACAGCGATATTGTCGAGACGGATCAGTCCATCCATCAGGAATACCCGGGGCCCGCCGTCGAGTCGCGGCAACGCTATTACTGGCGGGTCAAGGTATGGGCCGGCGATCGCGAATCCGACTGGAGCGACCCCGCCTTCTGGGAGATGGCGTTGCTGAATCAGGCGGACTGGGTGGCCGAGTGGATCACGAGCTCCGGACCTGACGACCCATCCGTGTCCGGTCCCTCCCCCTATTTCCGGCGTTCTTTTTCGTTAGGTGCGGGAATTCGCTCGGCCCGAATCTATGCCACCAGCCACGGGGTCTACGAGCTCCACCTCAACGGCAGCCGTGTCGGAGACCGTGTCCTGGCTCCCGGCTTCGCCAGCTACAACCGCCGGTTGCCGTACCAGACCTACGATGTCACCGAGCTGGTGAGGACCGGGGACAACAGCATCGGTGCGGTGCTCGGCGACGGATGGTACCGCGGGTTTTTCGGCTTTCCAGGGGATCGCAACGTCTTCGGGACGCGGCTCGGACTCCTGGTGCAGCTCGAAGTCGTTTATGACGACGGTACGCGTTCACGGGTTTCATCCGACGAACTATGGAGGGTCTCGACCGGGCCGATTCTGGCTTCCGACATCTACAACGGCGAAACCTACGATGCGAGAGCCGAGATGGATGGTTGGTCGAGCCCGGGATATGACGACTCCTCATGGCTCCCGGTCGAAGCCTACAGCGATAACCGCGGAGCACTCGTCGCCGATCTCTCCCCCCCGGTTCGCCGAATTCAGGAGATAGCTCCCGTCGGGCTCCTCGCGGGCCCTTCCGGGGAAACCATCGTGGACATGGGACAGAACCTGGTCGGCTGGGTGCGACTCCATGCCACAGGGGAGAGGGGGACCACGATCCGGTTGACCCACGCCGAGGCTCTGGATCCGGACGGCGGTCTCTACACCGACAACCTGCGGACGGCGGCACAAAGGGACACCTACATCCTGAAAGGCAACGGCGAGGAGTGGTTTGAACCCCATTTCACCTACCATGGATTCCGTTACGTTCGCGTCGACGGGTATCCGGGGGACCTCGGTCTCGACGACCTGACTGGCATAGTTGTCCACTCCGACCTGGAGCAGACCGGCCGTTTCGAAACCTCCGACCCCGACATCAACCAGTTGCAACACAACATCCTGTGGAGCCAGAAGGGGAACTTTCTGGCGATTCCGGCCGACTGCCCGCAGCGGGACGAAAGACTGGGCTGGACGGGAGACGCACAGGGGTTCGTTCCGACCGCGAGCTTCAACATGAATGTTGCCGGGTTCTTCACCGGGTGGCTACGCGACCTTGCCGCGGACCAGTACGATGACGGCAGCGTCCCGTGGGTGATTCCCGATGTCCTGACCTCGCGCGGACCCGCGAAGACGTCCGGGGTTCCGACGGCGGGGGTTGCGGGCTGGGCCGACGCCGCGATCATCGTTCCATGGGAGCTCTATTTGCGCTACGGCGACGTGAGGATACTGGAGGAACAGTACCCGAGCATGCAGGCGTGGCTTTCCTACGCCGTTGTCCAGGCCGGCGACGACCTGGTGTGGAGGCCCGGTTTTCACTTCGGCGACTGGTTGGGGGAGACGGAAACGCCAGCCGATCTCATCGCCACCGCCTACCTGGCTCGCTCGAGCCACCTCATGTCGCGCATCGCATCGGTCCTCGGTCTTGAAACAGACGTCTCGGAGTACGAGTCGCTGTTCGAAAGTGTGAGAGACGCGTTTCAGGAGGAGTTTGTGGACGGGTTCGGTAGTCTCCGACACGAAAGCCAGGCGGGCTATGCACTGGCGCTCCGGTTCGACCTGCTGCCGGATGAGAACCGGGAGCGCGCTATCGCGAGCCTCGTGCGCGACATCCGTCGGCGGAACACGCACCTGAGTACGGGTCTGGTGGGGACTCCGCATCTGTGCCCTGTCCTGGCAGCCGGTGGACGCGCAGACGTCGCCTACGACCTGTTGTTCCAGACCACGGTTCCGTCCTGGCTGTTTCCGGTACGGTCTGGCGCCACCACGATGTGGGAGCAGTGGCGTGGGATCGAACAGGGCGTTTTCGCGGACGCCGAGATGAATTCGCTGAACCACTCTGCCGGCGGCGCCGTCGGGGAATGGATGTACTCGACGATCGCCGGCATCAACGCCGACGCCGCCGAGCCGGGCTTCAAACACGTGGTCGTGAACACCATACTTGATTCGCGTCTGAGCTACGCGCGGGCGTCGCTGGAGACGGGATATGGCACCGTCAGTACCGGCTGGAGCAGGGAAGGGGATCGTACGTTGCTACTAGACGTGGACATCCCCCCGAACAGCCGGGCTACGGTCCGGCTCCCAGAGGCTGTTCCCGACAGTGTGCGCGAGAGCGGCAACAGGGTGGATGGGGTCGGCGGCGTCAATGCAGTTTACGAAACTGGGCGGGCGACAGTCATCGAGATAGGGTCCGGAGCCTACAGTTTCTCCTACGATATGCTGCTCGACGTGTCCGGGGAAACAGCGACCGTTCCGTCAAGGCTTACGCTTCTGTTCCTGGCGTTGGCGTTGATTGTTATGATGGCATACCACTGGAGAAGGTGATGGTCCCTAGAATAGGCTGGGCGATGGCGCTGTCGTTCCTCCTGACCTCCGCTGGAGCGCTGTCTCAAGACACCACGAAGACGAACTATCGGTCGGGTTACCGCGGGGTCTGCCGCGCAAGCGTGCAATTCCCGGACGAGCCGCCGTTTCGCTACCGGTGCCGCATTCCCAACCGCCGGGCGATTCAGATTCCCATCAACCCCGCGCATCTCGACGTGATTACGACGGTTTCGGTGTGTGCGCTCGAGCGTCTCACGCGGCGTGACGACGATGCCCCGTGCGGCTTTTCGGGCGCAACCGTGCTCTGGAGCGCACGGCCGACGAGAAGCATCGAGATGTCGAACCCCGGTCTCTCGTTCGGCGACCCTCCCGAAGAGCCCGACGAGGTGTACATCCTCGTGGAAGTGAATTGGGACGGCACGTTTCCCGAGGAGGGCAACCTTTTCTCGATCGGCTACGCGAGCCTGTCGCGTGCGCTCCGGCAGATGAAGGTTCGCCTGGAAGGTACCCCCGCCGCGGCGTCGCTGACGCCCGACGACACGACGATAAGGATCGGAGAGGCCGGTCACGTAAAGTTGCTTGCGGCCAGGAAATCGCGGAACGCGATCTGGGTGCGGCAGGGCGAGGCCGTGCTCGCCGGAAACGGCCGGACTTACTCTCTGAGGCTTGGTGTGGCCCGAAATGTTCCCGCGGGTGAATACGAAATTCGGACCAACGGATACCTCCCCGAAGGAACGGGCCGCGGCTTCCTCGAGATCGAAGCCGAATATGAGACCGGCCCCTAGCCCCCCGCCTCTCCTACACCGTCGTGGGGGAAGGGGACCAAACCGCAACGGATTTCAAACCTCAAATCTGCAATGAGCAACCTACGATGTGGATTCTTTCAAATATCGCAATTTGCGATCGCACAGAAAGAGAGTTCCGTCTAATCGCAGATTTGTTAATGCACTAATCCGCATTGGAAGTTGGAGATTGGAAATTGCTGCATTTCTCATCGGTTCGAAATCTGATGGCCCTAGTCGACGGTTCCGCCCCTGACCGCGTCCACTACCGCCGCGCTCATAGAGCGCACCTACACCTGATCATGAGGTTCCGCTTCTCACACGCGAGACTTCGCAGAAATCCTGGCTGGCAGTCAGTGTCGCCTGAGAAGCCCTGGCCCCCGGCTCAACGTTTCCCGAGTGTAGATAAAGTCTCCGAACGCCGAATCGTCGTAGTTTGACGCGTTGGCTGCTACGTTTAGAACGATCGGGCCGGCCGAATCTTGTGGAGCTGTCCATCGAAGGCTCCAACGCGCCGTGCCGTCCGATTCGACCAGGCTTCCGGCCTCGGTCTGTCGCGCGTACTGAACAGTCCGGCCTTCTGCAGTGACTACTTCAACCCGTTCGTCGATTGATTCCAGGGAACCCGCCTGCCGTCCGGCGTTCGGGCCGCCTTGAAATCGCGCCGCCGCCTCAAAGCCGCCCCGTGCGATTTCTGGACGGGCGAGCAGGATCTCGATCAGGTATTCGACGCCGGGGACATAGTCTTCGGGAATGCCTTCCAGAATCAAGGATCCGGCCGAATCGTTCAGGTCACTGTCGAAGTGGCAGGTGTGGCAGGTGTCGTCGCCGAAGCCGCCCGCGGTCGCAGGTGGCGGTCCGTCGACGTGCGCCATACCCGTACCTGTGGACAACAGGCCGATCCACAGGGCCGCACCTCCGGCGGCCAGGGTGCGGAGGAAGGGACGAGCCGACCAACATTCCAAGAGCCACGTCGTCAAACGCCCGTCCCCACCTAGAAGCTAGCCCGGATCATTCGTGGTTGTCGTAGCGAAGCGGTGGAGACGCCGCAGAGACAAGGCGCGCGACCGAGGCCCCCGCAGGCGTATATGACAATACGTCGAGGAGGCCGACCGAGCGCAACGCCGTATCTGCGAGTGTATCCGCCGCTGCAGTAGACAATACACGAATAATCCGGGCTACCGGTCTGTCAGAGGCAGGGGAATCTGGGCCCGGCCGACGGTGTTCGTATCGGTTCCAAACCAGATTTCGCGCGTCGAAGGTTCGTACACCATGTGACGCACGGTCCCGCCACCCCTCCCGACCTCCGTCACGCTGAAGAATATCTCCCTTTCGGAATCGAACCCGACCAGGCGGTTTGTCCCGGGGTTCGTCTCGAAAAACCAGAGACGATCGTTGTCATCGGAAGTCATCGCGTATGGACGGGATCCCATTCCGCCAGGTGTCAGCCACTCCTTGACTTCTCCGGTAGTCGGATCGAGGCGTCCGAGGTGGCCCCGCGCGTAGTCCACGTACCAGACCGCATCGTCCGACGTCAGGGCCATGCGCCGCGGTCGGCTGTCTGCGTTGGGAAGCTCGTGTTCGGTGAGTTCCAGCGTCTTCGGATCGATCGACGCGATCTTGTTCGTTCCGAATTCCACCACCCACGGGACGCCTTTGGAGTTGACCACGATACCGTAGGGCCGAGCCCTGGGCGTCGGGACCTTGATCAGGCTGACCTCTTCCAGGCTGGGCGTCAGCCGCCCCACGAAATTGCCCCCTTGAACGGTGAACCACATGCTCCCCGTCTGATCGAAGTGCATCGTGTGCGGATCCCGGGCATCCGGGTTCGGCATCGGAAACTTCTTGATCTCGCCTGTGTTCGGATCCAGCCGGCCGATGTGGGCGGCTCGATTGCCTGTGTACCAGGCGTAGCCCTCGGGCCCCGTGACGACGCTGTGAGGCCCGGCTCCCTCGTCCAGGTCGTACCGCTTGAAGTCTCCGGTCTCGGGGTCGAGAAGCCCGACGTAATCTGCTCTCTGGCCTACGAACCAGATCTGGTTCCCGTTTCCATAGTACGGATCCCGCGGCCGGGTATTCTCCCAGGGAACGTCCCATTCGGTGATTTGAACCTGGGTCTGGGGTGCCTGGGCAAACCACGATAGAAGCAAAAGTAGAGTTGCGTGGTATACCATTTTCGTGAGTTCCTCCTGAGGATGAAGCTTCCGAATATCATACTGATTTTGGCCGGGACTGGAACTGGAATCGACAATACTAAAGGAACAGGAGCCCCGAGTTGAACGGAACAGTGACCCACATATTTACGACACCGGTTGCCGCCGGCAGCCTTGAATCACGCACCGAGGTCCAGGCAGTGCCGGGACTGGGGTTGGAAGGCGATCGCTACTACAACCGTTGCGGCACCTATTCAGAGGATGACTCGGGCCACGATCGGGAACTGACATTGATTCAGATTGAACACATCGAGGGCCTGAAAGACAGTTTGGGAATCGAATTGGCTCCTTCCGAAGCGCGCCGGAACATCGTTACGCGCGGTCAAAACCTGAACGATCTGGTCGGGTCCGAGTTCACCGTAGGTGAAGTGAAGCTGCGTGGAATCCGGCTCTGTGAGCCCTGCGCCCACATGGAGGGACTTTGCGGGAAGCAAGTCCTGAACGGACTGATCCACAAGGGCGGTTTGCGCGCGCAAATCATCGAGGGCGGTCTGATCAAAGTCGGCGATCCGGTTGGAGAAGCCCGCGTCCAAACGGAGGTGTAGGTGCGGTCTATCACGTCTATGACCGCACACTTTTCAAACCGAACACGTGCGCTCATAGAGTGCCCCTACACCCGATTCTAGAGTTTCGCTTGTCTCCTGCACCTAGCAGCCCGTGGCAGAAGTCTGATGGTTCGCGCGCACGGGTCTTGCGAGGCGGAGACGAGGCGCGAGGAGGAATTGATGCGGTTTCATCATGACGACGAGCAACAAAGTATCCGACCGCAACCCCCGTGCGCCCGGAAGGTTACGGCGGCGTCACACCATCTGGGTTGTTGCCGTGCCTCAACGATGTACCAGCATCGCAGTCGGCCCGGCGCCTACCATCTGGCGCAACGCCGCCGTAACGCGAGCCATCAGACTTCTGCCACGGGCTGCTAGAGCTCTTTGGGGACTTGACGCTGTGCCGACTGATTCGCGGGCGCGCAACGCCTCTTCCTGCCAGCGGGTCGCAAGGCCGGTTTTCTTTGACACTTCCCGCAGAGGACGATAGATTTCCTCCAAATTCCTGAATCCGCAATCGTGAAGGCCGACTGGAAGGAGGGCACTGGGTGAGGTTCTTGCCGTGTCTCGTGGTGTTGATCATCCCCGGTGCTTCTGCCGCCTTTCGGTCGATTCCCAAACAGTCCCACTCGCTCGACGCCGCCAGGCAACCATCCGGCGAAATGCGTCGCGCAGGCGACGATCATCTGGCCCCGTTCGAGGAGCTCGACGGACCAGGCGAGCAAAGGAGCCAGCTATGACTGCCGTGACATTGATAGGAAAACTCTTCAAGGGAAACGAAGGTGTAGCCACCTCGCTGGTCGAGGCGACGGCCACCGTGACAGTGGGGGCAATGCTGGCGTCCGTGGCTCTGGGAAGTGGGCTTGATGCACTCGACGAATCCAAGATTCAGGCTGCGCTCTCGGAGGTGAATGTCGTCGCCCAGGGTGTCGTCACGTTCTACCAGGACAATTCCTTCTTCCCGCTCTTCAAGGACGGCAACGCCGTTGGCCCGAGCGATGATTATTTCAACAACCTTGTCTCGGAAAACGGAGCTTATCCGACGGATCCGACCGGGACCTGGGACATCCCCGCGACTCCCACCACCTACAATTCCAGCTCGGAGCGATTTGGGCATGAAGTTGCCCCGACCGACGACACGATTGAAGGACATATGATTCGAAATCAGCTGGGCCGGACCAGCACGGACGGGGGGTTGACTTTCGCGGGAACGGGAGCCTACCCCGAGCGAGGGACTATTCCGGGCGATCCCAGGCGCGGGTGGTCGGGGCGCTACGTGGCGATGCTGTCGAAAACCGACCCGTGGGGCGGAAAGTACCTTATCAACGTCCGAAAGCTGCACGTGAAGCATTTCGTCGATATCGGAAGTACCGGGGTGCTGCCGAACATCGCCGTGATAGTGGTTTCCGCCGGTCCGAACCGGGCGCTGGAGACTCCTGCGGACCAAACAGGGAAAGATTTTGTAGTGGTCGGCGACGACGTCGTGTTCCAGATCAAGTAGTTCTAGTGACCTGTAACAGTGCTATCGGTACCAGCGTTCGGCGGAACGGCGTCGGATTTTAGGAGGGACGCCCGAGCCAATGCTGTTTCATTGCGAGGGCGATACGACACCGAAGACGGCGCCGTTGGGCCGAACCCTTCGGGCCGATGGGGGTTGCGGGCGATCTCTTTGTCGGAAGCCGTCACCGATGAAAGAGCATCGCTTTCCGTCTCCCTCCTCGACCTCGCCCGCAAGACCCATCGGCGATGGTGCCGATAGCACTGTTACAGGCCACTAGTCGAATTAACAGGGGACCTGTGGGAAAGATCGAACACCGGTGGCGTCACGGTGTCAGCCGGCGCGAGGCTCTTTTCAGTCTTGCAGGAATGTTGGCCGGCTCGCCGCTCCTCGGAGCCCAGCACGACCCGCGTCCGCTGAGAGGCCACAAACGGGTGCCGGGCCTCGACGAGATGGTGACAGCCTTCGATTTCGAACCCATCTGTTTCGCGAACATGCCCTTGAGGCAGTACGACTACATGGCCCACGGGACCGATTCGGAGTTCACGCTGCGCCGGAACCGTGAAGCGTTCGATTGGGTCGACCTGATCGAGGGGGAGGGTGCGTCGGCCGACTCCGTCGACACCTCCGCCGAAGTGCTCGGGCTCCGGATGGACTATCCGATCATGGTTGCGCCCAGCGCCCGGCAGGGCGATCTGCACCCGGACGGCGAGGCAGGCATGTACGTCGGGGCGACGGGTGCCTGGACACCGATGATCGTCGCCAACGGTCCATCAGTTCCGCTTGAAGAAATCGCGGCGAGTGCGGACGGACCGCGGTGGTCTCAGCTTTACGGGACCTCCAACCTTGAGGGTAACCGGCAGCGGATCGAGCGTTTTCAGGCGGCAGGAGCCCAGGGCGTCGTGGTCACGATCGATCAGCAAGCCTCCCGCTTCGAACGCGACCTGCACGACCGGCATCTTGGAGGCAACCCGTCGACATTCGGCAGCGGGGCGATCACGGAACCACCGAGGGAAGGCGCAGCCCGCTACGGTATCAGCGATCGTAGGCTCTGGTACTCGTGGGAGTTTCTCGACTACGTCCGGCCGCTCATCGACGGCCCCATGCTGATCAAAGGCATCCTGCGAGCCGACGACGCGGAAACGTGCGTCGAGCGGGGATACGACGGCATCATCGTCTCGAATCACGGCGGCCGGTCGATGGACTATGAGCCCTCGACGCTGGAGGTCCTGCCGGAAATCGTGGACGCGGTGGCCGGTCGGATCCCCGTCCTCATCGACAGCGGCTTCCGGCGAGGTAGCGACATCGTCAAGGCCATCGCGCTGGGTGCGAGCGCGGTCTGTCTGGGTCGTGCGGCGCGCTGGGGGCTGGGAGCCTTCGGCCCAGCAGGCGTTCAACGCCTTCTGGAGATCCTGCAGGCCGAGTTTCGCGTAGCAATGGCAAGCACGGGACGCACTTCGCTGGCGGCTCTGGACCGAACGGTTGTGAGGACGGATTTCCCGTGAGGACCGGTTGACCAAACCGACACATTCCAGGCGCGAAGTCTTTGGAAACTTCGCGGCGCTCTTCACGGGCGCTGCGTCCGCCGGCGCTCAGGGTTCGTCCCTCAACCTTCCGCCGCGCGAAGAACTGGTCAACACCTTCGAGTTCGAGGATGTGGCAAAGCTCAGACTCTCGGAGGAGGCGTATGCGACGATCGCCGGCAGCGACCGCGCCGCCTTCGACCGGATGACGTTCAGGCCTCGGCGGATGATACCGACCGCGCACATGGATCTGTCGAGTGTGCTGTTCGGCGACCGGCACTTCACGCCGATTCTGGTTGGCCCGGTCGACGAGCAGAGGCGGTACCATCCGGATGGCGAGCTGGAAGCGGTGCGCGGGGCCGCAGCCGGCCGAACCGGGGTTGTCGTCAGCAGCCGGTCCAGCGTACCGATCTCTGAGATTGCGGCCGAAGCCCGGACACCGCTCTGGTACTCGGTTCCGGCCGATTCAGACGCGCCGGAGCAAGCCCGGCGCGGCGTTGCAGCGGGGTGTCGTATCGTCTGCATCGACCTCCCTCGATCGGACCGAATGGCAGGAACGTCGATGAACTGGGGGATGCTGGATCAGATACGGCAGGGCTTGGACGTTCCCGTCCTGCTCAAAGGCGTCATGACGCCAGAGGACGCCGAACACGCCGTCGAAGGGGGGTTCGACGGGATTGTGGTCTCCGGCCACCGGGCCGTATCCGATGTCGGCGGTGCTCCGATTTCCGTCCTCCCATCCATCGTTGACGCCGTGGGAGGGCGTGCCACGATCCTCGTCGATGGCAGCTTCCGGCGCGGTTCCGACATCCTGAAGGCGATGGTCCTGGGAGCCCGGGGCGTCCTGGTAGCCCGTCCGGTGATGTGGGGCCTGGCTGCCTACGGCGCGGACGGGGTTCAGAGCGTGCTCGAGCTGCTCCAGAGCGCCTTTGCCCGCAACATGGGTTCGATCGGGGCGTCGGATCTGGCGGGCCTCGACCGAACCATGGTGAGAATCCATACGAGGTAGGTGTCAGCCATCAGCGTTCGGCGATCAGCTCAATCGGATGCGACTGTCGTCGCGTTCCGGAGGTAGCCCTCCGAGCTGTACGCTGAGAGCTGAAAGCTGATAGCTTCCTCTCAGTTCCCGCCACCTGAGGACGACTTGTCGGCCTGACCTTCCAGGTACCTGCTCCACCAGGCGAGCTCGTTTTGTCGAACCTTCTTCATGACGGCCGTCCAGAGACGGGACCGTTTGTTCACGGGCACGGATCTTCGCCCTCGACAGGGGCGACGCCGGAGGGCAGGAAGCGACACGGGTCGGCCGACTCGAGCGAGACGCGCGTTCCGGTGCGGATGAGGCTCGTAGCGCTCGGACCCTGGAAGAAGCTGTATCCCTCGCGGGTTCCCATCCAAGCCAGCGGACCGCCCAGCTTACGGCCTGCCCCGAGGGTTTCGTCCTTGATCTTCGTCACCAGCGCCTCGTAGTCCGGGTCGCCCTGGCGGCGTCCGGTAAAACTCCCAAGGTCGGAGCTTGCCGCGAAGACGACATCGACACCGGGGACACCGGCGATCTCTTCGGCGATCTCCACACCGGCGGGCGATTCGATCATCGCGACGATCATGATGTTGTCGTTCGCCGCCCTGCGGTAGTCGTTGCCCCAGATCGCACGGTATTGCCCACCGCCCTGGCTCCGCTTGCCGATGGGCGGGTATTTGGCGAAGGTGACCGCGTTCTGCACTTTCTCGACGCTGTCGACCATCGGAATGATGATTCCGAGGGCTCCGATGTCAGTAGCCTTCTGGATGTCTCCTTCTGTTGCGTCGGGTACCCGGATGAATGGGATTGCCGGGGCGTCCTTACAGGCCCAGATCATGCGTGCTGCGTCGGTGTAGGTCAACGGGCTGTGCTGCATTTCGATCCAGAGGAAATCGAACCCGGCGGCCGCCATCGCGCAATAGATGTCCGGGTCCGCCGTGGAGACCGTTCCCCCCACAACCTGTTTGCCCTCGGCCAGCTTCTGCTTCACGGTATTGAACATCCGCACCTGACTGGTCTGTTGCCCCTGAGCTTCGAACATGGCGGCGGTGATCAAGCCGACAACGCACAGCAACGCGAACAGTGACAATCGCTTCATCGTTACAACCTCTCTGTTGGAAGGATAATTGCGTCGAGAATCGTACCACCCTGGGGCATGAAGCGGAAGTAACCGCGGGCCACTGTGTAGGTGCGGTCTATGACCGCACATTCTTCGAACCGAAACGATGTGCGCTCATAGAGCGCACCTACACCCGACATTAGAAGATGGCCTACTGCCCGCTTCCCGAATCGCTTAACCTATTCCCGTATGGTCGCAGTTTGTACCAATCCCGGCGTCCGGTCCATCTCGCTCCTCATACTTCTTGCACTTGCTCCTTCGGCGGATCTGCTTGGAGCAGTTGCGCAGACCGTAGGGCCAGCAGTGTCGCCAGGGCCGGGGATCCCGGAATGTCCGGCTCTTTCCCTTTTTATGGCTCAGGACGACTGGCTCGAACGGCTCGTCAATCCGATCTACACCACCATCGAAGAGGTCGATCGGGCGGCCCGGGAACGCAGGCGCATGCTGGAGTGTCTCGATTCCGTCGGTGGGAGGGGGATGTTGTCCGGTCAACTACGGATGGTTCGCTATCATCTGGCCCTGTTCCTGTCGTTCGCAGACGCCGGAACGGGCTCTCCAGAGCTGGTCGATCTTTCCACGACGCCAGACCCGGCGGTGCGAGGGCTGAGGGAAGACCTTGGCCTGCTTCCGCCCCGCGGTGTCATCCTCGTTCGGTACTTCACCGATCCCGAGCAGGTGCCAGACCACATTCGCGACGCCTTCGAAAACCCACAGACTCAGGCGGTTACGCTGTGGTGCCGCTACGTTGCCGTTTTGACGTCCACCCGGCGAGACCTCAACCAAACCCCGACCGCAACCGATGGCCTGCAATCGACCTTCTCCCACGAACTCGTGCATGCGTTCCTGAACGCCAGACTCGGCTCCGGGATCATCGATAGCGGATTCCCATCGTGGTTTCACGAGGGCATGGCCATTCATTTCAGTGGCAGCGGGCGTGGACACGTGACGCTGGACCCCTCCACGGGCGGCTTCACGCGAACCGAGCCGACCGCGCAATACGAGCGATACCAGAGGACCTTTCTCTACCTGGAATCGAGCCTGGGCGATGCCGGTTTCAATCAGGCTCTGCGTCTCGCCGTTGAAAACGCCGACCCCTCGTTTTTGATAGCTGCCGCGGACGAGTCTTCATACGACGAGCTTGTCGCGACGGCCGAGCTGTGGTGGCGGTGGTGGCCCCTTCCGGTCGCGCTGGTTCGAGGGTGGGCGCTCTGGTGGCTGGCGGGGTTGATCGTGATGTCGATCGGAGCGGGATGGTCGTTGTGGCGGCGATGGCAGCCCGCGGTTCCCCGATCGGCCCTCGAAGTCGGCCTGAACTCGGACCTGCTCGCTGCGATCCAGAGCGGGGATGCGGGAACCGTTCAATACCTTCTCCGCTCCGGAGCGGATGCCAACGCGCGGGATGGTGACGGGAGGTCTGCCCTCATGTGGGCGGTCTGGATGGACCAGTTTCATGCGGCGGAGGCTCTGGTCAATGCCGGGGCGAAGGCAACGCGTGAGATCCGGGGCGTGGCGGAGTTGCGCGGCTGTTCTCCCGACATCATCCGTGTGCTTGCCGATGCGGTCGCGAGGGACCGGGAAGAGTCGAGCGATGATTGACCCCGCCGGTCCCTTCCAGTTACATTGGCGCGCAGGATGACGTTCCATCAAGGTTCCGGCAAGATCGTGCTCCCACGATGACCACCACCGAGCCCACCCACACGACCCGGGAGTCTTCAGGCGACCCGTCTCTGATCTCGACCGGTAGCTGGGTCCTCTACGACCTTGCCAATACGATTTTCTCCTTCAACATCGTGTCGTTCTATTTCGTCCTGTGGGTGACGAACGTCATGGGGGGAACGGATGCCGACTACGGCTACGTAAACTCCATCTCGATGGCCGTTGTTTTCTTCCTGTCCCCTCTGCTGGGCGCTCTGACCGACCAGGCTCCGAGACGAATGCCTTTCCTCGTGATCTCCACCGTGATCTGCGTGGGCCTGACGTTTCTGCTCGGCTCCGGCGGATTGATGTTTTCGCTCGTGTTCTTCGCCTTCGCCAACGTCACCTACCTGGCCGGTCTCCAGTTTTATGACGCTCTGTTGCCCGACGTCAGCACCGACGCCACTCGAGGCCGGGTCAGCGGTGTCGGCGTCGGCGTCGGCTACCTGGGTTCGTTCATCGGGCTCGCCGTCGGAGCGATGATTCTGGGCCTGGAAATCGACTCTCTACCGGTCGCGGAGCAGGCCGTTCGCTACCGCACGGTTTTCCTCCTGACGGGGTTCCTGTTTCTAACATTTGCGATCCCCTGCTTTTTGTTCGTACGGGAGCGAGGACGTCCGGGACGCCGGTTCTCGAGCTCTTCGGTAGGCGCGGCATTCCACCAGGTTGCGACGACCTTCCGGCACTCCCGGCGGTACCCGGGCCTGCTGCGCTTCCTGATCGGCCGGATGTTCTACACCGACGCCGTCAACACTGTCATCATCTTCATGGGCGTGTACGTCGTCAACGAGGTTGGCTTCGGAACCTTGATGGCGCAGGTGGTGCTCCTTGTGGCGATCCTGTTCGCCGTCGTCGGTGGCCTCCTGTGGGGACGAGTCGTCGACCGAATCGGCCCGAAACGGGCACTGACGATCGTGCTTCGACTGTGGATGGTCGTGTTCAGCTGGACCGCCCTGGTCGGGTTCCTGCCCGTGCCGAGTTGGACGTTCTGGCCCGTGCCGGTCCTGGCGGGCATCGCGCTGGGTGGAACCTGGACGGCCGATCGTCCCTACATGCTGCGTCTGACGCCACCTGCGCGAGTCGGCGAGTTTTACGGGCTCTACGGGATGGTCGGCCGTTTTGCGGCGATTCTCGGACCCGCGCTCTGGGGACTGATCGTCAACACACTGGGGTTGGGCCGACCGGTCGCGGTTACGACATTGTTGGTCGCCATTCTCGTCAGCTACGTCATCCTCCGTCCCGTTTCCGACGAGCGTAGAGACTGGCCGGCGGAAGAGCGAATCCCGACCTGAGTTTTCTTCAGTAGGGAAAAATAATCCGTCGGAGGGCAAAAAAATGGGAAGGGGCCAACTGTCCGCTTGCTCTCGCCACTAGTTGCTCGAGCACGGGACTGATTCTCCGGCGAGCCCCCGATCGCAGGGCTGTTGGCAGACCATGATTAGATCGTGAGTTGCCCCACTTTCTCTTCTCGGTCCGATCAGCTACCTTCAAGCTTTGCGAGTTGCCCCGCACCGCTGTCCGGTGGCTGATTCAAGCTCCGATCGGTCCACGAGTTGCCCCGCTTTCCTCCCTTTGCTTGACCTTCAAACTCCGAGTGAGATGCGAGTCGCCCCGCTTCTCGTCCAGGGTTCGAGTCAGACTCTGCTCGGTCTGCGAGTTGCCCCGCATTCCGCTCAGGGTCTGATTCAGACTCTTCTCGATTCGCGAGTTGCCCCCGCTCCTCGTTCAGGGTCTGAGTCGGTCTCTGGTCGGCCTGCGAGTTACCCCGCATTCCGTTCAGAAACCGTGCCGGGTCGTCAATCTCTAACGATCAGCTAACCCCTTACCGCACAGTAGAATCTACCTTTCTCGGGATCCTGTCAATATAGAAAATTTTGCGCGTCATTATTAGTCTATAGTACTGATTATAAATCATTTAACATGTATGCGAATATCTTGCGTCATCGGCAAAACAGCGCAGCAGTAAAAGTTGCAATTTTCGCTATTTGAAGGCGCGCTTTGGCGGTTTGGCCATTGGCGGTTGGCGATTCAGCCCCCAGTTGCCATCTCTGGGCGAGCGCTAGATTGAGCGAGATCTTGGACCGGCCGTACTCTGCTCATTCGGTCCGCAGCATCACGGCCGGGTCGATCTTCATCGCCCTTCGGGCGGGCAGGAACGTGGCCAGCAACCCAACGAGGAGGAGCACGACCGGCACCGAAAGGAATACCCGGAGATCCAGCGCACTCATGTCATAGAGCTGGGTCGCCAGGACCTGTCGCAGGGCAACGGCTCCCACGATACCCATTGCGACGCCGACAACCGACAGACGGATCCCGCGTTGCATGACTAGCCCCAGGACCTGGTTTGCGGTTGCCCCCATCGCGGAACGAACCGCGATCTCACCTCTCCGTTGAGTCACGGAATGCGCCATGACTCCGTAGATTCCGACCGCGGCAAGGATCAGGGCGACAGACCCGAAAACGACGAGAAGCATCATGCCCAGGCGCTCGCGGCCCATGGACGCGCGAACCAGTTCGGAGTACAGCTGAAATTCGACCGGGATCATACGATCCATGGAGGTCACCTGCTCCCGCACCGCTGGAATCAGGACCCTCGGATCTCCGGCCGTGTTCACGATAACCGTCATGCGTCGCGTCGGCGCCTGCTCGTACGGCAGGTACAGGGTCGGTTCGATCTCGCCAGTCAGGGCACCGTACTTGACCGGTGCCGCCACGCCGACTATTTCGTGCTCTTCCAGCACCGTCTCGCTGAGGGGATTTTTGTCCGGGGTCGTGTCGATCAGCTTGCCGATGGCGTCTTCGTCTCGGAAGAACCGTCTCGCGAATTCCTCGTTGACGACCGCGACCCCGCGCGAGTCCCGTCGATCCGGTGCGGTGAATTCGCGTCCCGCGACGAGTCGAGTTTCAAGCGTTGCGAAGTACTCGGGACCCACCCTCCGAACGCGAGCCCGCATGAGATCCGATCCGTCCGGGGAGACATACCCGACAATGGGGAAGCTGTTGACAAAATCCAACTCTCGGCCCGCCGGCAGGGTGGAAGCCACGGTCACGGATTCGACGCCGTTCATGTCCCGCACGCGGCCGATCAGCTCAGTGTAGAAACGCGCCATGGCGGAATAGTCTTCGGCATCGGGAGAAACCGTGGCGAACGGGATCACGACCTCGAACAGCAGCTTTCGATCCGGGTTGAAGCCTCTGTCGGTGTCGACCATGTTAAAGAAGCTCCGGACCAGCAGTCCGGCGCCGATCACGAGAAGTACCGCCATGCCGACCTCGGCGACCACGAGGGCGCCGAATATCCGTTGCCGGCCGGGTCCGGCCGCTCCGCCGCGCCCGCCTTCGTTCACCAGGGTGCGCAGGTCGGTTCGGGCCAGGCGAAGAGCAGGCGAGAATCCCATGAGGAGCGCCACGACGAGGGTCGTGGCGAGCGTGAACAACAACACGTTCCCATCGATCGGCACTGAATCGAGCCGCGGGAGATCGGCCGGCCCGACCAGGAGCAGGACTCGCACGCCGACTGTTGCCAGGACGAGTCCCACGGCGGCCCCCAAGAATGTCAGCACCGAGCTTTCGATCAGGAGCTGCCGCACGATCCGTCCGCGGCTGGCTCCAATGGCGACGCGCAGGGCGATCTCCCGCGCCCGACCGGCACCGCGGGAGAGGAGGAGGTTCGTCACGTTGATGGATGCGATGAGCAGCAGCACGCCGGTCGCACCGAGGAGGATCAGCACGGTCTGGCTCATGTCACCGACCACGGAGTCCAGCAGCGGCTCGAACATGAACTCGCGGTTCGTGTTGAACCGCGGGCTCACTTCCGCCAGCCCACTGATTATGACGTCACTTTCGGCACGGAGCTGTTCCAACGATGTTCCGGGTTCCACGCGAACGTAGGCGTCGAGAAAATGCCCCGGAAACTCCTGCACAACTCGGAGCGTAAACCACACGTCCGTCCCCCGCGGGAAATCAAACTGCGGCGATGCCACGCCGATGACGGTCACGACGCCATCCTCGTCCCCGGAATCGAGCCGGATCCTGGACCCGATCACGTCGGGATCCGATCCCAGCACGTCCCGCCAGATCGAGTAGGAAATCACTGCCGTCGGCGGCGCACCATCGACATGCTCCTCCTGTGTGGGAGCGCGTCCCAGGGTCATCGGCACTCCGAACACCTCGAAGAACCCGTACATCACGCCGTAGGACAATGTCTTGACCACAGTGCCGTCGGGCGGCAGCAACGATAGCTCGTAGAGAAACGTACCCGACGCCATCTGGATCGTGCGCGCTTCGCTGTTGAACGCCGTCAGTTGAAGTGGGGAAACGGCGCCACCCGTCGGCCGTCCGTCGGTCATCGCGGTCCGGACGAAGTAGAGTTGTTCCGGCTCCGGGAACGGCAGTGGTTTCAGCAAGACTGCGTTGACGACGCTGAAGATTGCGGTGTTTGCCGCGATTCCCAGGGCGAGGGTGATGATGACGACAGCGGCGAAACCGGGTTGGCCCGACAGCGTGCGTAACGCGTACCGGATGTCCTTGAGCATGTGCAAGTACTCCCCAAAAAAACAGCGATGAGTGCGCCCCTTCGCAGCAGTTTGGCCGCTCAGACTTTGGCCATGAAAAACCTGCTGAATGGTAAGGGAAGAATAGCCTCGAAGCAATCAAAACGCGGGCTCCAGCCCGATGGTAAATGAAGGCCCGCGGTGTCTTGTCTACATCTTGCTCTATTTCGTCAGGGAAGCCGCTAGCAGCCCGTGGCAGAAGTCTGATGGCTCGCGTTACGGCGGCGTTGCGTCAGATGGTAGGCGCTCCGCGCCGACTGCGATGCTGGTACATCGTTGAGGTGCGGCAACAACCCAGATGGTGTGACGCCGCCGTAACCCTCCGGGCGCACGGGGGTTGCGGTCGGATACTTTGTTGCTCGTCGTCATGATGAAACAGCATCAATTCCTCCTCGCGCCTCGTCTCCGCCTCGCAAGACCCGTGCGCGCGAACCATCAGACTTCTGCCACGGGCTGCTGGACCCCATGAAACGGGGAGGCAGGACGCAATCAAACAGTCACATGGACGCCCAGCCCGCCATATCGGACAAGTGGGTAAGGTGCCGAAATAGAGTGCCGAAAGGAGGAGGATTTGAACCTCAGAGGGTTGTTCCCAATAGATCCTCAATCCAGTGTCCCATCACGGTGTAGTCGAATTCCTCGACTGCGGGCCAAGGTCCGAGGAGGGCCGGGGAAGCACCGGCTGAGGGCTGAGAGCTGAACGCCAATTACTGAAGGCTGGCTGACAAAAAAGGAGGGGTCAGCCGCCGCCGCCCTCGCCACTAGTATGCGTGAGCCCGGAATCGACTCTACGGCCAGGCCCCCGATCGTCAGAGCCTGTGTCAGACCCTCATCGGTTTTGCGAGTTGCCCCGCATCCCCTCTTCGGGCCTGCTTCAAACTCCTTCCGGCTTGCGAGTCACCCCACAAGCCGTCCAGGGCTTGAATCGGCTCCTGATCGCTCTGCGAGTTGCCCCGCAAATCCGTCAGAAACCATGCCGGGTCATCAATCTGGTTGCGATCAGCTAACCCCAACCGCGCAGTAGAATCTACCTTTCCCGGTGGGGTGTCAATATAGAAAAATTTGCGCTGTTAAGACTGATAAAAGTACTGATACTAAATGTGTTAACAAGTGCATGCATTCGCTGCGTTCGGGCTCGTGTCCACGTCCGTAACAAATTGCAATTTGCGGTTCGAAAGCTTCCCTACCGCGCTTTCGGAGGACTCGAACGCCGGTGTTTCCTGAGATAATGGTGGCTAGGAGTCTGCGCGGCAGAAGGACCGGAATTGGGCGGATAGAGATCGAAGATAGGACATGTCACGAACATATCGAACCTATATCCCAGAACAGAGCCTGCTGCTGCCGCCGTCGCTGAGAGATTGGTTGGCCGAAGATCACCTGTCGTACTTCATATCGGACACGGTGGACGCCATGGATTTGAGCGCGTTTGAGCAGCGGTATGGAACGGACGGACCGGGCAATCAAGCGTACGATCCGCGGATGATGGTGAAGGTGTTGATCTACGGGTACGCGACCGGGGTGTTCTCGTCGCGGAAGATCGCGGCGAAGTTGACCGACGACGTGGCGTTCCGGATGTTGGGAGCGGAGAACTTTCCGGCGCACCGTACGATCTCGGATTTTCGCAAACTGCATCTTGAGGAGTTCGGGAACCTGTTTGTGCAAGTGGTGATGATGGCGCGGGAAGCGGGACTGGTGAAGATGGGAACCGTGGCGGTGGACGGAACCAAGATGCGGGCGAATGCGAGCAAACGCAAAGCGATGAGCTATGAACGGATGAAGAAGCAGGAGACCGAATTGGGCGAACAGATTCGGGATCTGTTGAACCGGGCTACGGCGACCGATGAGGAAGAAGACCAGCGATACGGCAAGGACCGGCGCGGAGACGAACTGCCCGATGGGTTGTCGACCCGCAAAAAGCGATTGGCCACGATCCAGGCAGCAATGAAACGGCTCGAAGAACGTCAGATGGCTGCGGACCAGGAAGCGGGACGGGAACCGGGAGACGACAAACCCGGATGCGGAAAGAAGCCATTCAAACGCCCCATGGGCGAGCCCAAACCGACGGCCCAGGACAACTTCACAGATCCGGAAAGCCGGATCATGAAAACCTCCACTGAAGGGTTCCAGCAATGCTACAACGCGCAGGCGGTGGTGGATTCCGAGGCCCGGATCATCGTAGCGACAACGGTGAGTTCCAATGCGTCCGACGCGGGACAGTTGGAACCGACCCTGGATGCGTTGAACAACAACCTGGGAGAGCATCCCGAACGTGTACTGGCCGATGCGGGATATCGATCCGAGTCGAATCTAGGGATGTTGGAACAACGTCAGATTGACGGGTATGTTGCCATGGGTCGCGAGAAGAATCTGGCCGATGTTCCACTCCCACCCAAAGACACTGCTGTTGGCCGGATGATGAGAAAGATGAAAACCAAGCGTGGGCGCGACCGCTACCGGGCCAGAAAGCACATTGGCGAGCCGCCCTTCGGGTGGATCAAGTCGGTGCTCGGATTCCGACAGTTCAGTCTACGCGGTTTGGACAAAGTGACCGGTGAGTGGAACCTGCTCACTCTGGCGGTGAACTTACGGCGGATGAACGGGATGATCGAATGGGCATAATCCGGAAAACCGGAACCCAGCAGACCCGATACACGGCCAATTACTGGTATCCGTACAGCTCTGAACTCCTCGTATCGGAAGAATCGATGGGTTCTCCTCCGAAGACCCTCTCAAATCCCAATAAATTCGAGTTCTTCGCGCTCTGCCGCGCAGACTCCTAGCCCGGATTATTCATGAATTGTCTACTGCAGCGGCGGATACACTCGCAGATACGGCGTTGCGCTCGGTCGGCCTCCTCGACGTATTGTCATATACGCCTGCGGGGGCCTCGGTCACGCGCCTTGTCTCTGCGGCGTCTCCACCGCTTCGCGACGACAACCACGAATAATCCGGGCTAGTGCCTGTAACGGAGCTATCGGCACCCGGAAACTTTGCGGAGGAGGTTCCTGCGCGTATAGGCATTCCAACTGAGATCAAACCCAAAGAAGGTCGAGTGGCGTTGATTCCACCCGCCGCGGCCGAGCTTGTGCGAAACGGGCATGAAGTTTTGTTGCAGTCGGCCGCCGGAGTGCAGACCGGCTACTCTGATCAGGACTATATTGATGTGGGCGTGCGCATCGTAGCGGACGCGCAGGAAGTCTACCGTAGAGGAGCGGGGAAGACTGCCGATCCTCGCGCCCATGAGTGAGATCGCCGGCCGCCTCGCAACCCAGATAGGCACGACGCTGCTTCATCGCCATCACGGGGGACGCGGGCTGATGCTGGGAGGCCTGCCGTCCTCGGATCGCGGTCACGTGGTCGTATTGGGAGCTGGCAGTGTCGGTATCAACGCCGCCGAAGTCGCGGCCGCTCTGGGAGCTCGCGTGACGGTGCTTGCACGAAGCCGAGAAAGCCATGCGCGCGCAAACGCTTTGGGCCCGAACGTGACCGGGCTGCCAGCTTATCGTGACATGGTTGCCGAAGCCATGGTTTGAAGGAAGGAGTCTTTTTTGATGTCGAACGCTGCCAAAGCCGAAGTCGAAAAGTTCATGACGGGGTTGATTCGACGAAACCCCGGAGAGACGGAGTTTCATCAGGCTGTTCGCGAGGTCGCCGAAAGCATGGCGCCCTTCATGATGGAACATCCCGAATACACACGAGCCAGGATCGCCGAGAGGATGACCGAACCCGACCGCATCATCATGTTTCGTGTGACATGGCAGGATGATGCCGGGAGCGTTCGAGCAAACCGGGCCTGGCGGGTTCAGTTCAATAACGCAATCGGGCCGTACAAGGGAGGAATGCGATTCCATCCGACGGTGACACAGAGCGTGCTGAAGTTTCTGGGGTTCGAGCAGGTATTCAAGAACAGTCTCACGGGGCTTCCGATGGGGGCGGCGAAGGGTGGCTCGAACTTCAACCCGAAAGGCAAGAGTGAAACCGAGGTGATGCGGTTCTGTCAGTCGCTGATGACCGAACTGCATCGTTACATCGGTGAGGACATCGATGTGCCGGCCGGTGACATCGGCGTGGGAGCCCGCGAGATCAGCTACCTGTTTGGTCAGTACAAGCGGCTCGAGAACCGGTTTGCAGGGATCCTGACAGGGAAGGGACTCGCCTTTGGCGGAAGTGCGATTCGTCGCGAGTCGACCGGTTACGGGTGTGTCTATTTCATGGAGAACATGCTCGAGACGCGAGGGAGTGGCCTGCGAGGGAAGACCTGCGCGGTTTCTGGATCGGGGAATGTCGCGCTGTACACGCTCGAGAAACTGATTCAGTTCGAGGCCAAGCCGGTTACCGCATCGGACTCGGAGGGATTCATCCATGATCCCGACGGGATCGACGAAGAGAAGCTGGAATGGTTGAAAGATCTGAAGGAAGTGCGCAGGGGACGTATCCGGGAATACGCGGAGCATTTCGACGGCTCGACGTTCTATGAGCGCCAACGCCCATGGGGCGTCAAGGTCGACCTGGCTTTCCCTTGCGCGACACAAAACGAACTGGAGGTCCAAGACGCGAGGGAACTCGTCGGAAACGGCATGATCGGCGTCGCTGAAGGAGCCAACATGCCGTGTACCGCTGAAGCCATCCACACCTTCCTGCGAGCACGGATGCTGGTCGGGCCCGGAAAAGCAGCCAATGCCGGCGGCGTTGCCGTCTCCGGCCTGGAGCAAAGCCAGAACGCCCTGCGTATCTCGTGGTCCCGCGAAGAAGTCGACACTCGTCTTCAACAGATCATGCGGGACATCCACGCCAGGTGCGTGCGCTACGGCTACGAGAAAGACGGCTACATCAACTACGTCAACGGTGCGAACATTGCCGGGTTCGTGAAGGTTGCCGATGCCATGTTGGCCTACGGCGTCGTGTAGGTGCGGTCTATGACCGCACATTCTTCGAACCGAAACATTGTGCGCTCATAGAGCGCACCTACACCCGACCGACGTTTCGAATCCTCCCCAATCAAGCAAGTTGATGGAACGTCCGTCCATCAGTTCATACGGTCCTTCAACGTATCGCTAGCTTCTGCTGTAACTTAGCGGCTTTCCCTCCTTCTGGAACCCCACATGCACCATGGTTTGCAATCTACAAGTGTGTAGCAGCGAGGTGACGACATGGCTGGACCCGAGCGAGAGCAGGATCATCCTCGGCTCGACCCTTTCTTGGCGAGTAACCAGCAAGCAGACGACGCAGAAGGGAGTCGGGAAGAAATCCTGGCCCGATTGCGTCGGATGAAGCGGGAGAAAGCTGGGCTCGAGGAGGAGTTCGAAGCCGCGATGCATCGCTGGCACAGCGAAAAACGGAGGTTGAACACAGCAGTCGAGATCCTGCGCGGGAGCGTCGAGGGCTTGCGAGCCCATGAGACGGAGCAGGAGCAACTTCGGCGACGCTTCGAAGAAACCCAGCGCTACAACCGTCAGCTCGAGCTCAAGTGTGAGGAACAGGCGGCGAAGTTCGAATCCGAGGAAAAGCAATTCCGTTCTCACATCGAGGATCTGGAAGGTCAGCTCGTCGAACTGCTCGACAGGTCCGGTAACGGTCACCGCGCCGCGCAGGCCATGGAGGAGAAGGCAGAACGTGAACTGGATGCCAAGAAGCGTCTGCTGGAGGTGGAGTCCGAAAGGCGTATGCGCTCGAGTGAAATACAGTGGAAGAAGGAAACGCCGCAGCCTGGAGCTGGAGATCGAAAAACTCCAGGGAGAGCTCGCCGAGCTGTCTGCGCGCAAAGTCTTCTTCACTGTTCCGTAACTTCCTATCTCGCCGAAATCCTAGCCGCCCGTCCAGGGAATAAATCGGACCTCCGCTGGAATATGTGAATGAGGGCCGGCGAGCGCACTGCCCGGCCGACCGGGGGGACAAAATGAAGCGAGTCGTCTGGGCGGTTACATTTTGTGTTTTCATCGCCGGCTGCGGAACCATGGAGAGCGAGATCCCAACCGCAGCTCGAGGTGAGTTCGGGCTTCCACCGGCGCCGGAGTTTGACCTCGTGGCCTTCTCTGGTGGGACCATAGATTCAAAGGAACTTCGCGGCAGAGTCGTGATTGCCGATTTCTGGGCAACGTGGTGCGCCTACTGCATCGCCGAAGTGCCAGAATACAATGCGATACATCACGAGCAGAATTCAGAAGAGGTGGCCGTGCTGGGGATCGCCGTCGAGTCGGGATCCTTCGAAGACGTAGCGCCCCACATCGAGGAATTCGGGATGGAATACCCTGTGGTGATGGGCAACACGGATGTGCTGGAAGGTTTCGGGGGGACCACAGGCTATCCGGTCACGTGGGTGGTTACACCGGACTGGAAGATCTACAAGAAGTATTTCGGTGCCCTGCCGAACAAGAGGGAACTGCTGGAGCAGGACATTCGCGACTTGCTTGCCCGACCTGTCCCGACCGCGACGTCCGAGTAAGGTCAATCCTAGTGGACTGTTACAGGTCACTAGTGGCCTGTAACAGTGCTATCGGTACCATCGCCGATGGGTCTTGTGGGCGAGGTCGCGGAGGGAGACGGAAAGCGATGCTCTTTCATCGGTGACGGCTTCCGACAAAGAGATCGCCCGCAACCCCCATCGGCCCGAAGGGTTCGGCGGAACGGCGCCGTCTTCGGTGTCGTAACGCCCTCGCAATGAAACAGCATTGGCTCGGGCGTCACTCCTAGAATCCGACGCCGTTCCGCCGAACGCTGGTACCGATAGCACTGTTACAGGTCACTAGAGTCAGAACCCACCACCCGGCCACCAGCCTTCGCCGTCGACCGGAGAAACCGGAACGGCTTTCGCCGTAGTTCCTTTATAATGCCTATTTTGACTTTTGCAGCCCGTGGCAGAAGTCTGATGGCTCGCGTTACGGCGACGTCGCGCCAGATGCTAGGCGCGACGACGGCGATGCTGGTACATCGTTGAGACGCGGCAACAACGCAGATGGTGTGACGCCGCCGTAACCCTCCGGGCGCACGGGGGTTGCGGTCGGATACTTTGTTGCTCGTCGTCATGATGAAACAGCATCAATTCCTCCTCGCGCCTCGTCTCCGCCTCGCAAGACCCATGCGCGCGAACCATCAGACTTCTGCCACTGGCTGCTAGCCACTGGCTGCAAGCCACGGGCTGCAAGCCACGGGCTGCTGTGGCTGGGGGCACTCGATACAGGCAGGGAATTACGTGAAAGAAGTAATCGAGCTCGACGACAAACAAATCGAACAGTTCCAGGCTGAATTCCAACGAGTCAATTCCGAGATTTCCAAGGTTATCGTCGGATACGGCGAGGTTATCGACGACCTCCTGATCACTGTACTTGCACGGGGCCACGCCATCCTGGAGGGCGTTCCCGGCGTCGGGAAGACTCGACTCGTGCAGACGCTGAGCGACGTTCTCCACCTGAAGTCCTCACGAATCCAATTCACGCCCGATCTGATGCCCGCGGACATCGTGGGAACGAATGTCGTTCAGGAGAGCGATACCGGCCACAAGGTTCTCGAATTTCAACCCGGGCCGGTGTTCGCCAATATCGTGCTCGCCGATGAGATCAACAGGGCAACGCCAAAGACCCAGTCTGCGCTGCTGGAGGCCATGCAGGAAAAGACGGTCACTGTAGGGAATCAGACCTACCGGCTCGAACCTCCTTTCATCGTTCTCGCCACGCTCAACCCCCTCGAGCTGGAAGCCACCTATCCGCTGCCGGAAGCCCAGGTCGATCGATTCTTCATGAAGCTGAGGATGGATTTCCCGGATATGGATAGCATCCACGAGATTCTGGATCGAACGACCCAATCCGAATCGCCTGTGGTCGAAAGAGTCTGGGACGCCGACCAGATACTGGACCTGCGCCAGACCGCTCTCGGACTGCAGATTTCGGACGCGGTGCAGGACTACGCCATCCGAATCGTGATGGCCACTCAGCCGACGACCGAATACGCCCACGACCTGACGAAGCGTTACTTGCGCTATGGCGCCAGTCCCAGGGGATCGCAGGCACTGGTGATCGGCGCGAAGGTCTGCGCCCTGCTGAACGGCCGCCGCGAGGTAGCCCGGGAAGATATCCGTTCCGTGGTGCTGCCGGCGCTCCGCCACCGAGTCATCCTGAACTTCGAGGGTGAAGCCGAGCGGATCGATCCCGACACGATCCTGCAGGCGATCATCACCGGCACTGCGGAGTAGTTCTTCGGCTCCGTCCTGCGGAGTCGCTTCTTCGGCTCCGTCCTGCGGAATCGCTTCTTCGGCTGCGTCCTACCGGCTCACTATCTCGTCTGTGAAATTCTTTGCTTCCGTAGTGCTGTAGCCGTATTTCGTCTTCACGAGAGCCGTGGCGCCGATTTTGTCGCCACGTTCCAGCAGGTCCAGGATTCGATCTTCCAACTCCTTGCCTTCGAGCTCTTCCCAGGCTGCATTCCGGATCTTCCAGTCCGGCTCGACGGGGAGTTTCTTGCCGAGGATCTTCAGCGCCTTCTTGATTCGGGGGCTGACACCCGCCCACTGGATCCGGAGGATGTTGTCGTCGACCAGCCGCACCGGATAGTGGTGGTGTTTGGTCCTGGAGAAACCCACCTTCGGCGCCTCCCGTCCCCTCTCGGTTCGGAGAGAATCACCCAGTGCATCGAGATCTCCCCCGCTCAGTTTGACGTCGAGGTAGGTCCACGATTCGACACGATCACCGTCACCGGATGAGGAAGGGTTTGAGAGTGTTTCCCTGGCTCGGCGAATCCAGCCGATTTCTGTGAATGGAACGACAACGATGACGGCGGCGTCATCCGGGAAATGATCGTTCAGGTGCGAGCGGAACTTGATAACCAGACGATCGATGCTCGCGCGCACCAGCCAGTTGGACGGCTTGAGGCTGGCCCGAAAGTAGAAGTAGCCCAAGAGAGCCAGGAAGCCGACCACAGCTCCGATCCAGTAGAGCAGGGTCGGCGGCAAGTGCACATCGTCGGAGTCGTAGCCGCCGGCTCGAGCGAACCAGACCAGAGCGACAGAGAACAGCAGGCACGTCCCGAAAAAGAGCAATTTGCCGAGGACCGACTGACGGAACACGGTTTCTTGGCCGTATGCCCGAGGAATCTCATGGATGGTGTAGAACTGCATTGGATGGAGCCTTGACGCCCGTAACCTCTCCGCAAAACCCGGTGACCGCTCATTGAATGACTTTAGTGTGGGGTCACCCGCTTTTGATACCAAAACCGGGAGGCGGCTCCGACAAAGTTGGAGTTTTGGGTCCTTTGGCACCGAATTCCTGCTATCCCTTCATACCGGAAATACCTGCGCGCATCTATGGAACTCCCGTTGCTTATATCCATGTCAGGAGGTGAAAGATGGCGCAAATGGGAACTTCTCAGACTAGGACTCGGACGTTTCTCGACGTCCCTACCGCCGCTCGCTTGGCAGGCTTCTCCATCCGCCATTTCCGCAGAATCATTGAGGAAGACGAGATTCCGATCATGCAGATCGGCCGGAAATTCTTCATTGTGGCCGCGAATTTTGAGGAATGGCGCGAGACTCACGGCCAACGGCGGGAAGGAACCTGTCTACAAAATTGATGGCCTAGTGTCCGGAACACGGTGCGACAGCCGCCGGCAACTTATAGATGAACAGTGAGTTGAATGGCATTCTGCGATTTTTCGATTTGAACCTGCCGATCACACTTTTAGCAATATTACGGTGAGAGGGGTGATACCAATGGCGCATGAACTCAGGCCAAACCGTCTTCTCACAAGCATGGATTACGCGCCCCGATACGAGTTTCAGAAGTGTGTCGCCCGCTATCGGGGCGATTACCAGCAGAAAGGGTTTTCCTGCTGGGATCAGTTCCTGGCGATGGCATTCGCCCAATTGACCTATCGTGAAAGCCTCCGCGCATCGAAGCCTGCTTACGCGCCCGAGGTTCGATCGCAGAAAGCGTTACCACATGGGATTCCGAAGCAAGGTGGCGCGGACGACACTGGCCGACGCCAACGAGCGGCGCGACTGGCGGATCTATGCGGACTTCGCACAGGTCCTGATCGGCATGGCGCGGCCGTTATATGCCGAAGACCCCATCGGCGTCGAGTTGGATCAAGGTCTGTATGCCGGATCCCACCATTGACCTGTGTCTTTCACATTCCCATGGGCCCGGTTTCGCCGGCACAAAGCCGCGGTCAAGATCATACACTGCTGGATCTTCACGGCAACATTCCCGCGTTTATCCACGTCACAGACGGGAAAGTCTGACGTCAACGTTCTCGATGAGATCGCACCCGAAGCGGGAAGAAGCCTTCTACGTCATGGACCGCGCCTATATCGCGGCTCTTTCTCTTCTCCCTCTGTTCCGCTTTCTTTGTGGTGCGTGCTAAGAAGAACGTCGTCCTGCGGCGGCGGTACTCCCGTCGGGTGGACACGACCACGGGATTGCGATCCGACCAGACGGTCATCCTCACAACGAACAAATCCGCCAAAACCTATCCCGATCCGTTGCGGCGTATCAGCTACTTCGATGCCGGGACGAACAAGCGGTTGAAGTTCCTGACCAACAACTTCGCGTTGCCTGCACTCACCATCACTCAGATCTACAAGTCGCGATGGCAGGTGGAACTTTTCTTTAAATGGATCAAACAACACCTTCGAATCAAGTCCTTCTACGGCACCAGCGAGAATGCGGTGAAGACCCAGATCTGGATCGCCATTTCGGTTTATGTTCTCGTCGCCATCATCCGGAAGCGCCTCGGCATCGATAGGAGTCTTTACCAAATCCTACAGATTCTCAGCATTGCGATTCTTGAGAAACAGCCCATTTTGCAGGCCTTTCACGCGCCTGATTCCCAATTCAATGAACTCCAAGATCCTAACCAGCTGGTTCTATTCGACTTCTAACCGGACACTAGTGAATTGATGGATATAACGGCCTGTTGTCTACAAAGTTGACGGACAACAAGCCTCCGGCGCCCGAGCGCGTCGAGGTTTGATCGGATTCTGCGGTTTGAAGACCTCCGAGAATTTTCCGATCCAGAACAGTACCTCTCACAAACAACCCTATACACACGCTATGGCGGCCCAGTCGGGCCGCCCTTTTTTTCTTGAAGCTGAAGTTGCTGCTGATGTCTCGCCGGGTGCCACCGAAGTAGTTTCAAAAAGAGTGCCCGGTACCGGTCGCTGCAGACCTGACCTACATTGGAACCTCCCGACGGGACTTCACGTATACTCAGGCTGCTCGTCCCATTCACGGGCTGGAGGCGCCGTGGCAGGTTATGTTCCTATGAAGAGAAGGTTTATGGCGGTCCTGATCGGTGTCTTGATTGTCGCGTCGTCGTGTAGCGCCGATACGGATCCAGCCGCGAACGCCGCCAGGTCAGACCCTCCCCAGGCCCGAAGGGTGGCGAAGGTCGATACGCTCCACGGCGACACCAGGGAGGATCCTTATTATTGGCTCCGTCAACGATCCGATCTGGAGGTCGAAGCCTATCTCGCGGCAGAGAACGCTTATACCGAGGCGGTCATGGCGCCCACCGCTCCGTTTCAGGAGGCCATCTTTGAAGAGATGATTGGGCGCATCAAGGAAACCGACCTCAGCGTTCCTTACCGCCGTGGCGACTACTGGTACTACTCGCGGACCGAGGAGGGCAAGCAGTATCCGATCCACTGTCGGAAGCGCGGAAGCCTGGACGGCGCCGAAGAAATCCTGCTCGACGTCAACGAACTGGCTGAAGGCGAGGAGTTCCTGCAGCTGTGGACGTCTGAAGTCAGCGACGACGCAAACCGCCTGGCGTACACGACCGACGTGAGCGGTTTCAGGGAATACACGCTCTACGTGAAGGATCTTACGGGTGGCGAACTCCTGCCGGTCCGAATCCGGAATGTGACCGAAGCCGTGTGGGCCGCCGACGAGCGGACACTCTTCTACGTCATCGAGGATGAAGCCAAGAGGCCCTACCGCGTGTACCGACACCGCATCGGTGACGCGTACGATGGTTCCTCCGATGGTTTGGTTTACGAGGAATCGGACGAGCTGTTCCGGACTTCGCTCGGGCGATCGCTGGATGGTCGCTACGTTTTCATCATGTCAACCAGTTCCATCACGACGGAGGTCAGCTACCTCCCTGCCGAGCGCCCCGAAAGCGATCCGCGCGTCGTCCTGCCGCGAGAGGAAGGGCACGAGTACCACGTCCTGCACAGCGGGGGTCTCTTCTACATCCGCACCAACAAGGATGCCCCGACATTCCGGATCGTGACCGTTGGGGTCGACGATCCGGGGCCGTCCAACTGGATCGATCTCCTTCCCCACGACGACGAGGTCACCCTGGGAGGGTTGGAGGTATTCTCCGGGCACGCGGTGGTCCTGGAGCGCCAGGCGGGGGTCCCTCATCTGCGGATCGTCGATCTCGAGACCGGCGAACAGCACCGGGTCGAATTTCCCGATCCCGTCTATTCGGTTGTTCCGACCGCGAACGAGGAGTTCAACACGAAGAAGCTCCGCTTCCGATACCAGTCCCTGGTCAAGCCCGCGTCGGTCTTCGAATACGGAATGGACGACAGGGACCGGACGCTGTTGAAGGAGACGGAAGTGCTCGCTGGTTTCGCTTCCGAGGACTACGCTTCCGAGCGGATCTACGCGAGGGCTGCGGACGGCGTCGAAATTCCCATATCGCTGGTCTACCGCAAAGGGGCACGAACGGACGAGTCCGCTCCGTTGCTGCTGTACGGCTACGGTGCCTACGGCATCCCGCTGTCGCTGTCTTTCTCTTCGGTGCGTGTCAGTCTGCTCGATCGTGGAGTCATCTATGCAATGGCCCATGTCCGTGGTGGAGGAGATCTGGGCAAGGAGTGGCACGATACCGGTAGGCTGATGTCGAAGCGGAACACTTTTGCCGACTTCATCGCGGCGGCCGAGCATCTGATCACACAGGGGTATACGTCGAGCGAACGACTGGTGATCACCGGAGGAAGCGCCGGTGGATTGCTGACCGCGGCGGTCGCCAACATGCGACCGGAGCTGTACAAAGCGGTCGTGACCGACGTTCCGTTCGTCGATGTACTCAACACGATGCTGGATCCGTCGCTCCCGTTCACCGTTGGCGAGTACCTGGAATGGGGCAATCCCAACGTCAAAGAGGAGTACGACTACATCAAGTCCTATTGTCCGTACACGAACATCGCGGCACAGCACTATCCGACGATGCTGGTCAAGACGTCGTTCAACGACAGCCAGGTCATGTACTGGGAATCCGCCAAGTATGTCGCCAAAATGCGGTCGTTGAAGACAGACGAAAACCTGCTCTTGTTGAAGGTCAACATGACAGGTGCCCACGGGGGTTCATCGGGACGCTACGACATTTATCGCGAGCTGGCTTTTGACTATGCGTTTATCCTTAACCAGTTGGGTATAACGGAATGATCGGTCAGAGCGTTTCTCACTACAAGGTTCTGGATCGGCTCGGAAGGGGCGGTATGGGTGTGGTCTACCGTGCCGAGGACACCCGGTTGGGGCGTCAGGTTGCGCTGAAGTTTCTGCCTGAGGAATATGCGGAAAACAAGCAGGCGCTCGAACGCTTTCAGAGGGAAGCCCGCGCGGCCGCCGCCCTGAACCACCCGCACATCTGCACGGTCTACGACATCGGCGAATGGGAAGGTCGGCCCTACATCGCCCTGGAGCTGCTCGAGGGGCAGGCGTTGAACGAGCGCATCTCGACGAGCCCGATCGAAGTCGATGATTCTATCGAGATGGCCACGCAGGTGACCGACGCTCTGGCTGCCGCACATGCGGCCGGGATCGTCCATCGGGATATCAAGCCGGGAAACATATTCATCACGACGGGTGGACAACTGAAGGTCCTCGACTTCGGTCTTGCGAAGCTGACGCCGAAAGAAGGGAAGAGCGCCAGCTCGGCGACCACTGTCGATGAGCACCTGACCCGTCCCGGCTCCACCGTGGGAACCGTTGCCTACATGTCGCCTGAACAGGCGCGCGGTAAAGATGTCGATCACCGGACCGACCTGTTCTCGACGGGCGTCGTAATCTACGAAATGCTGACCGGGCAACAAGCCTTTCCGGGAGAAACTTCGGCGGTGGTGTTTGAGGGGATCCTGACGAAGGAACCTGTAGCCCCGACCCGAATCAACGCGGCCTTGCCGCCCGAACTGGATCGGATCATCGGCAAGGCGGTCGAGAAGGACCCGGACATGCGTTACCAGAGCGCGAATGACCTGCGCTCCGACCTGAAGCGGCTCCGGCGGGACAGCATGATGAGTCTGTCGGCGGCAAAAACGGCTGTCGTCGTCGGGACCCCTCCGATGCGCGCTCCGGCCCCGCCTCCGGTTCCGAACTCCGTCGTCGACGTCACGATCTCCGATGCACACACGGGCGGGCAGCGTCCGGGACTGGCTTTTTTCCTGGGTCTCATGCAGGGCGTCGGTGCTCTCTACAATGCGCAGTTCGCCAAGGCAGGGTGCTACCTGTTCACTTTTGCAGTCTTGTCTGGCCTTTCTGGCGCGACGAGCGGGTTCTTCGGGACGGTTTTCGGCCTGCTCACTTTCGGTTTCTACGCTTTCATGCCGTTTGAGGCTTACCACACCGCGAAACAGCGCAAGATGCTTCGGCAGAGGGAAGAGGATTCGCGGGCTGGAATGGGAAGCCGGTGAGAATGTGTCGAGGGGGGCGGCTGGGTTCTTTACGGAGGTGTAGGTGCGATCTATGACCGCACATTCTTCGTACCGACCCATGTGCGCTCATAGAGCGCACCTACACCCGCTTTTAGAGTTTCGCTTGTCTCCGGTACCGAGGCCTCTTCTATTGAACCCCGGCTTTACATCAAGAGAGCGCAGACTGTAGCATCCTGGCAGATCGCCGGTCATTGACCGAGATCACCGGTTCGCCGAAAGACTGTGGCTGAGGCCGGCCAGGTGGAGGAAAGTTTTCGTCGTGCGACTTGCAGCTCTTTGTCCAGTCCTCTGCATTCTTGCAGCTCAGGCCGCATCTGCTCAATCGCAGCCGAGGGGCGACCCTCCTCAGTTGAGCATCAACTATGAAACGGCCAGGTTCGAGCGAATAGCAACAGCGGTCCCGACCGAACAGCAAATCACGATCGACGGAGTGTTGGGCGAGCCTGCCTGGGAGCTGGCGGAACCGGCAGCGAATTTCATCCAGTGGGAACCGATGCCGGGGGCTCTGGAAACCGAGCCGACCGAGGCCCGGTTTCTCTACGATTCCGAAAACCTTTACATCGGGGTCTACTGCTACGATTCCGAACCCGATCGCATCATCGTCACCGAACTGCAGGAGGACTTTAGCGGCTCCGCCGCCGACGGCTTCGGTGTCGTCCTGGACACGCTCAACGACGATCGAACCGGTTTCATGTTCTCCACAAACCCGGCCGGCGCGAAACGCGACCGCCAGATCGCCAACGACGGGGGGGTGATCAACAACGACTGGGACGGCGTGTGGGACGTCGCGGTGACCCGAACCGACAAAGGCTGGATCGCCGAATACGTCATCCCCTTCAAGACCCTTCGTTTTTCTAGCTCTGAGACTCAGGTATGGGGCCTGAACATGTTTCGGAGGATCCGGAGAAAGAACGAGAACAACTACTGGTCGCCTCTGCCGCGGCGATATCGGGCGATTCGAGTGTCGATGGCGGGGATCCTTACGGGTCTGGAGGGCATCCGGCAGGGCCGGAACATCAAGGTAAAGCCGTTCACGATCGGCGGCGTCCGTCAGGTGCGATCCGACGGCGAACTGAGGTCCGACTCCGACTTCGACGGCGGAGTGGACATCAAATACGGTGTCACGTCGCGGCTGACGCTCGACATGACGTATCGGACGGACTTCTCTCAAGTCGAAGTCGATGAACAGCAGGTCAACCTCACCCGGTTCGGTTTGTTCTTTCCGGAAAAGCGCGAGTTCTTCCTCGAAAACTCGGGCATTTTCGCGTTCGGCCAACCGGTGGGCTTCGGCCGGCGCGGCAGAGGGGCGAGCAACCTCATCCCGTTCTTCAGCCGTCGAATCGGGCTCTCATCCGATGGGACACCAGTGCCCATCGTCGGGGGAGCGCGGCTGTCGGGCTCGATCGGAAGTTATGACCTCGGCCTTCTCACTATGAAGACCGAGGGCCTCGATTCCAGGCCCGCCGACACTTTCGCCGTAGGACGCCTCAAGAAGAACGTCATGCGGAACTCATGGGTGGGAGCCCTGTTCACCAACCGCGACTCGGCCGAGGCCGGAGACTACAACCGGGTGTACGGGCTCGATACGCAGTTCCGGTTTTTTGACCGGCTCAACGTCGCCGCCTATCTGCTACGGAGTGAGACCCCGGGAAGAGAAGGAAAGGATCAGGCGCGACAGGTCGAAGCCGCGTGGACGGACAACGATCTGTCCCTGGGCGCTCTACACCACGAAGTAGAGGAAAACTTCAATCCCGAAGTGGGTTTCATTCGAAGACGAAATACCGAGAAGACATCGGCGAACTTTTCCTGGCGACCGAGAACGACTTCGAGCCGCCTCGTGCGCAACCTCAGCTTTACCAGCGGCGTCAACTATTTCGCCGGCGGCGACGGCACGATTGAGACTCGCGAACAGAATGCCGGGTTCGGCGTGTTCTTCGAAAACGGCGCGTCGTTCAACATCGGTGCGAACCGGACGTTCGACCGTCTCGTCGAACCTTTCCAGATTCGCTCGGATATCGCGATACCCGAAGGCGACTATAGCTATGACGACCTATTCGTCTCCTACAACGCCGACCCCAGCCGTGCGGTCGCCGGCAACATCCGCTACACCACCGGGGAGTTCTGGGACGGCCGACGTAACAGCTTCAGCGGTTCACTGGCGCTGAAGCCTGACTATCACCTCAACATCGATCTCAACTACACGCGCAACCGTATTCGACTCGCCGGCGGATCGTTCACCACGAACCTTCTGGGAACCCGGATTCTCTATGCCGTCAGCAGCAAGATGTTCTTCAATGCTTTCCTGCAGTACAACACCGATTCGTCCCAGTTGAGCACGAACATCCGCTTCAATATCATTCACCATCCATTGAGCGATCTCTTCATCGTGTACACGGACCGGCGGGACACTCTCTCGAACCAGATCATCGATCGGGCGTTCGTGGTCAAGTTCACTCAGCTGCTTAATTTCTGAGCTGATAGCTGAATGCTGATCGCTGATTAGCCGCCGGTCAAACTGAGGGTCAAGAGCAGCATCTGTTTGATTCCGTCGTACATGGGTTCAATCAGAACCGCCTCACTCTCTTGATGTTGCCCTCTCTCCCCGGGCCGCTCCTATCGATATCGAGGGTATTCCCATCTCCATAGCCACATTGGCGTCCGTGGAGCCCCGAAGAGTAAGTTGCGCCTCTATTCCCAACGCGTCCAAAACGTCGACGCCTGTTTGAACAATCGCTGAATCAAGAGCCCCCGAAATCTGGGCCGCCGGGAGGATCAGCGGTCTTTCCACACTTAAACGCACTCCTTCCATCTCAGCAGCATTTTCGGCTGCCCTTCGAATCTTGGACTCCATTTCCCCGAGCTTCTCCGGGTCAGCCGAACGAACGTCGACGGTGAAGAAGGACTCCTCGGAGATGGCGTTGAAAACCTTGCCACCGCCCAGCAAACCGACGTTGTATACCGTTCCCATTTCGTTTCCAGGCGGTTGTAGCGGAATGGTGTAGATCTGAGAGATCGCACTAGCGATGGCCTTGGCCGGATTGGGTTTCCCGGCGCTGCGATTGGTGTGTGAACCCTCTGAGGTGAAGATGAACTTGTACCAGCTGATGCCGAGGGCCCCGTAACTCATCGCTCCTAAAGTACCGTCGACCGCAACAAACATATCCAGACGATCTTTCCAATCCTCCAGGAACTTTCGGGCGCCAAACAGGCCCAATTCTTCTTCCACCGTAAAGACCGCCAGAAAATCGCCCTTCGTCTGGATTCCGGCGTCTTTGAGTGCACGGACCGCCCAAAGGAGACCGATACAGCCCGATGTGTCATCGCCGGCGCCCGGGGCATACAGCCTCTCCTCCTCTCGCCGCACTTCGATGGGCGTGTCCATATTGAAAACCGTGTCCATATGCGCCGCTAGGGCGACAGTAGGCCCACCGCCTGAACCCTTGAGTGTTGCGATCAAGTTTCCTCTATCGTCGATCGAGATCTCATCCACTCCGATCGCCTCCAACTGCTCGCGAAGATAGGCTGCTCGCCGTTCCTCCATCGTCGACGGCGCGGGGATTTCCGTCAGAGTGATCCACTCCTGAACAATCGCCTCTCGATTGTTCTCAATGTAGCTGAACGCCGATTGGATGGTCGTGTCGGAGAGCAACTCCGGGTCGAACAGTGAGCTCGCCTGCTGGCCCGCTCCGGGAACTGGAAACGTCGTAGCTAAAACAAAGGCTGCGAATAGAAGTTTAGGTCCGGTCTGTTGGGCGTTCATGCTTTTCCCCTTGGTTTGATCGTTCCAGATATGGATTGCAGCAACGCTGTCGATACCAAACATACCCTGGTTCAGTGTCGGTTGTTTCCTCTTCGTCGCGGTCCAAAGACGCGCTGCATCAGCCCCGCTCAACTCGGCGATTCGTGAAATTGAGAACGAGCGCTCGATCGAGTTACTTCACCGGACCGATTATCTCGGTTTTCTATGTCGGGCTACAAGAAAATGGGAATTCCGGAACCGATTCTTCATCCACGAGACCTGCCGACTCGCTCGGCCCGTTTAACATCCTTAACTAATACTTTTCCTGCACTAGTGTCCGGTTATAAGTCGAATAGATTCAGCTGATTGGTCGAAAAGTACGGATCCTCATCGGTGGCGATGTTGTTAAGTAGCTGATTCAATGGGATTCGTTCGAACATGGTCAGGCTCAGAATCTGTAGCATTTCATACAAGCTGGCTGTGATGTGGAGTCGTTTTTTCACGATAGCGACCAGCAGGTAAATGGAGACAGCGATCCACACTTGAGTTTTGACTGCGTTCTCGGAAGTCCCAAAGAAAACTTTGATACGAAGATGCTGCTTGATCCATTTGAAGAACAGCTCGACCTGCCACCGGCATCGATAAAGCTCGGTGATAGTGATTGCCGGCAGCGTGAAGTTGTTGGTCAGGAACACCAACCGTTTTTCTGTTTCGGGATCCTTGAATCGGATGCGGCGCAATGGCGCGCCGAAGTGTTGACGCGTGTAGAAGCCAGTCAGCATGATGGTCTGATCGGCGATCAATCCGGTATTCCGATCGACGGTATGAGAATAGCGGCGCCGGGCTTTGAGATTGGACTTGGCGCGCGTCACAAAGAAGCTGCCTGCCTGGTGAAGACCGTAGAGCCGACGGAAGTCGATGTAGGCACGGTCCATGATGTAGAAGGCCCCGGGTTCGGGCCGCAACAGGTCCAGAACATTCACGTCGTGAAGTTTGCCGTCGCTGATGTGCAGGAACGAAGGGATATTGCCGCGCAGGTCCAAGAGCGTGTGCAGTTTGATCGCCGCTTTGGCCGAACGAAACGGTGCCCAGGAAAACACCGAGAGACACAAGTCGATGGTACTGGCATCCAAGGCGTAGACCGTCTCTTTCAGATCGACTCCAAACGGTTCGTCCGCATACAAACGCCGAGCCATACGGATCAGAGACTGCGCAAAGTCGGCGTAGATACGCCAGTCGCGCACTTCGTTGGCATCGGCAAGCGTGCTGCGCGACACTCGGCTTTGAATGCCCATGTGGTACAGCTTGCTTTCTTGCGCTCGCAGACACGCTTCGATGTCGCGCAGACTTTCCCGATACGTCAGTTGAGCGAACGCCATGCACAGATATTGATCGAGGCAGGAAAAGCTCTTGACCTTGCGCTCTCCGGCGTACCGGACCACGCACCGCCGAAACGTTGTCAGCGGCAGATGTTGTGTGACTTGCGCGAACACCAGCTTTCCCAGGTTCATCGATGCCTCCCGCGATTGAGTTCCTCGCAGGGTCGCAAATCGATGAGCAACGTTTCAAATCGAGACCAAACAAAACCATGACTTATTCATTCCCAATCAAACACTTACTGGGCTCTAACCCTTCAACGTCCGGACAGCAGTGCTTTTCCTGGCTTTAACCACCGCTGATTCCAGAGACGCTTAACTTCGAAGGTGCGCACAGATTCCGGCAACGTCGCGAGACCAGGGAATGGTGGCACAAGAACGATCTATACTACTTCGTCTCGATCCGAAGAATGGCAATCGATGCCGGCGCGCGGCATGTTCGCGCACATATGGAGAGATCAGATTATGAGGAAGCAAGCTGGCAGGTGGCTCGCGATCGCCGCCGTAGTGGTCCTGTCTTTCGGGATGTCGGCATGCTCCGACGAACAGGGTGGGAATACTGATGGGGCGAGTGGTTCCGGCGTTGCGCTAGAGGGCGAAGGTGAGGGTGCAGGGCCCGAGGCCGACGGCGAGCGTGCGGAACTCGAAGGCGAAGGTGAGCACAGCGGGTCCGAAGGCGAAGGTGAGCACGGCGGGTCCGAGGGCGAAGGTGAGCATGGTGACGGCGAGGAAGGAGAAGAGTCGGGCGAGTATGTCGGGCGAGAGGATACTTGGGACGCAACACGGAGGGGGGCGAGGCTCGTTTTGTCCTTCGATCCCGCGTCAAACGCCTTCGTGGGGACTGTCGAAAACACGACCGGACAGACGCTCTGTGCCGTTCGAGTCGAGGTCCACCTATCTAGGGGCACCGAGCTGGGCCCAACGGAGCGAACGGATCTCCCCTCCGGCGAAACGACGGTCGTGGAGTTGTCGACCGAGGGAGAGGCTTTCGACACCTGGACAGCCCACCCCGAGATCTCGCCCTGTGCCGGCGGGTAAGGCGGGATCGTCCTACTGGGCGAGATACTCCTTGCGCAGCTTGGCGACGACGGTGAAGTGCGGGTCCACCACGTTGGCAATCTCATATTCGATGAGGTGTCCGAGCAACAGGCCCGAGGCGCGCTCGTCGAACCCGTAGTCGGCAATGAGCCAGCTTTGGAGCTCGGTCGTGGCGTGCTGCAATGCCTGCAGGAGCGGCCGGGCGCTACCAAGCACCATGATGTAGTCTTCGTTTTCCAGACGCGGCCAGTTGATCGTCTTGCCCTTGACCAGGTCCACAGAAAACTCGACGTCCATCGACACCTCCAGCGCGTTCCCGGCTACTTCGCCATGACCCTGCCGCGCGTGCCCGTCGCCGACGAAGAGCAGCGCCCCGGGTTCATAGACCGGGAGCATCAACGTCACGCCCTCGACCAGCCCGAAATAGTCCATGTTCCCGCCGAACTCGCCCGGGGTTGCGGTGAACACCGCTTCCTTGTTCGGCGGTGCCACGGCGACACACCCGAGCATCGGCACCAGAGGGATTTCGATGACGGACGGTCGCAGGTCCGCGGTTGTCGTCCGCGCAACCCCCTCGACCAGATCAAGCTCCCAGACCTCGCAACGCGGTGAATCCAGGTCCACGCATGGCTGTACCTCGGGAACTCTGCCCGCCTGCGAACGCAGGTAGAAAGGGTCGGCCGCGTACGGAGCGAGCACCTGAGCGGACCAGGCGGTCGTCCGGTTTGGCTCGATCTTTTCGATTCGCACCACCAACATGTCCCCGGGCTCGGCGCCCTCGACGTAGAAAGGTCCGGTCTGCGGGTTCCACCTCCCAGCGACTTCGGTCTCTGTCTCATCGAAGCCACGCGCGTCGATCGTCTTCGTGATGACCCTGTCTCCTGGAGCAATGCGTAGTACCGGTTCATGTGCGAAAGAGAACGTGTTGAAGTAGTGATCCGCCTGAAAACGATGTGTCTGACCACTCGCCTGTGGCGGTGCCGGCGCGGCAGGTTCGGCAGCCGGCAGGAGTCCTGCCAGCAAAACGAGTAACAACGTTATATACACGACCTGAGCTGCTGTTCGGTTCATTTGCTCCTCCCGAGGGTGTATTCATGAGTATGGAAGCAAGCCTATATTGCTTCAACGTGTCGCGTATTGACAGCCTTCTGTGCGGGCACCCGGTTTGGCGGCTACAACTGGAGCGCGAGACTCTACCATCCGGGTGTAGGTGCGCTCTATGAGCGCATGGACGTTCGAGCCTCACCCGATCTGAAATCTCGAATGTCCAGTCTCGAGTTTCCATTGTGGAATCTCCTTTAAACGATTTGCAATCACCTCTCGAATGAACCTGATCACCTATGGTCATCGCAAACTGTTCGACCGAAGATTCCGCATTTGAGATTCGAGATCTCAGATTGCTGGTACAAGATCTGACCCCGGACTACGCGATGCGTCAGCTTATTCCGAGCCGCCGGGATTCGGGGCGAACAGTCTGGGTATGCAACACATCAGACTCCCCTCCTCTGATGAGGAGGGGTGGCGCGAAGCGCCGGGGTGGTGTTGATCAGGAAGCCAACCACCCCGTCTGCGCCTGGCGGCGCATCCACCCCTCCTTATCCAAGGAGGGGAGTTTTTGGGGAGTGAAAGTGCGGTAATGGACCACAGCTACGCCTTACACGCCCCGCGAAACCTCTTCCCGGAGGTCCAGAGCTCGGAGCGGACTTCTCTTTGACCCCGGGCTCTGCGTTCTATAGACTCCTGCAAAACGATCCCTGGGTACACGATAGTTTCCAGCGAGAGGAAGCCATGATCCTTCGCCTTTCCCTTTTCGCGGCCCTGCTCGGGGTAGCGCAAGCTCCCGAGCCGACCCCCAACGAGTCCCTGTTTCGAGCCATCCAGCGCGCGGACACCACCGAAGTGGATCGGCTGCTCCAGAGCGGCGTCAGTCCCAATTCGGTCAACGCGGACGGCGATCCCGCGCTCATGCTGGCCGCGTTGTTCGCCGACGTCGAATCTATGGAAATACTCCTCCGCTACGGCGCCGATCCGAAACAGGCGAACGAAGTCGGTTCAACGCCGCTGATGTGGGCCATTCCCAACCTGGATAAGGTCCGGCTCCTGATCGACCACGGCTCTGATGTCAACGCACGGACCTCGACGCTGGAACGAACCCCGTTCCTGATCGCCTCCAGCTACCCGGGTTCGGCAGAAGTGCTGGGCCTGCTCGTCGCTCATGGTGCCGACATCGGTGCCACCGATGCGGGCGGAGCGGGTGCACTGCGTCTGGCGATTCGATCGGCCGACGCCGAGGTGGTCCGGTTCCTCGTCGAGAGCGGGATCGACCCGAACGAAAGTACCGTGTCGCTCAACCGTCCCCACTTGCCGACCGTCGATTACCTGATGTCGGCCGGGCTGAAGGTCGGCGAGAACTCATTGATCGGCGCAACGAACTGGCAGGATCCCGCGCTGATCGCGAGCTGGGTCGAGATGGGAGCCGACGTCAACGCCAGAAGCGCGAATTACGGGAGGACCCCGTTAATGGTCGCGGCCGCTTCGGAACTCGCCGCTCCTCCGACCTTGAAGCTACTCCTCGACCGGGGTGCCGACCCGAACGCCGAGAGTACGGAAGGAGAACGACCGCTGGACTGGGCGATCTACAGGGACGATCAGGGGAAGATCGAGGTGCTGGAACAGCACGGTGCGAGGCGGGGCAACGGCCCGCGCGCCCGGACCTTTGCCGACCCGGAAGGCATCGAAGATCCCCGTGTTTCGTTAGCTCGGAGTGTGTCGCTGTTGCTGGCCTCATCGCCGCCGATGTTCGACAACGTCGGATGCGTCACCTGTCACAACAACACTCTGCCGGGGGTCGCGGCCGCAACCGCGCGGCGGAAGGGCATCGACGTAGACGAGCGGCTGGTGCAGGAAAACCTGGACGACATCCTCGCCGTTTACGGGCCCGGCGCCGACGACATGATGCAGGGCCGGCAGGCGATCGGCGGGATCGGGCTGACCATCGGCTATGTCGCGATGGCACTGGCGGCGGAAGAGCATCCCGCCGACAGGATGACCGCGGTGTTCACGCACTGGGTAGCAGCGACCCAGATGCCGGACGGAAGCTGGATCGGAAACGGTGCCAACCGCCCTCCGATGGAGTACAGCGCCATCAGTCACACGTCAATGGCCGTGCGGGTCCTGACGTTGTACCCACTGGCGGCACGCGCTGATGAGATCGAGGGCCGGTTGGAGCGGGCGCGTGACTGGCTGGTGGCTTCCGAGGCACACTCCGCCGAGGAGCGCGGGATGCGCCTGATGGGCCTCATCTGGACCGGCGCACCGCCTTCCGCTGTGGACGCCGCGATCGCGGAAATTCGGGGCCACCAGGGCGCAAACGGCGGCTGGTCCCAGCTCTCCCAACTGGAAACCGACGCCTACGCGACCGGCCTTTCCCTGTTTGCGCTGCACGAGGCGGGAATCCCGGTCACGGACGATACCTACCGTCGCGGCGTCGAGTATCTGCTCCGAACCCAATATGCGGACGGGTCCTGGCTGGTCCGGACCCGCGCGTTCCCCGTGCAGGGGTACTTCGAGAGCGGCTTCCCGTTCGGCAGACATCAGTGGATTTCGGCCGCGGGAACGGGTTGGGCCGCGGTTGCGATCGCCCGCACGCTGCCCGACAGGAACGACGCACCCTAGGAGTCTGCGCGGCAGAAGGACCGGAATTGGGCGGATAGAGATCGAAGATAGGACATGTCACGAACATATCGAACCTATATCCCAGAACAGAGCCTGCTGCTGCCGCCGTCGCTGAGAGATTGGTTGGCCGAAGATCACCTGTCGTACTTCATATCGGACACGGTGGACGCCATGGATTTGAGCGCGTTTGAGCAGCGGTATGGAACGGACGGACCGGGCAATCAAGCGTACGATCCGCGGATGATGGTGAAGGTGTTGATCTACGGGTACGCGACCGGGGTGTTCTCGTCGCGGAAGATCGCGGCGAAGTTGACCGACGACGTGGCGTTCCGGATGTTGGGAGCGGAGAACTTTCCGGCGCACCGTACGATCTCGGATTTTCGCAAACTGCATCTTGAGGAGTTCGGGAACCTGTTTGTGCAAGTGGTGATGATGGCGCGGGAAGCGGGACTGGTGAAGATGGGAACCGTGGCGGTGGACGGAACCAAGATGCGGGCGAATGCGAGCAAACGCAAAGCGATGAGCTATGAACGGATGAAGAAGCAGGAGACCGAATTGGGCGAACAGATTCGGGATCTGTTGAACCGGGCTACGGCGACCGATGAGGAAGAAGACCAGCGATACGGCAAGGACCGGCGCGGAGACGAACTGCCCGATGGGTTGTCGACCCGCAAAAAGCGATTGGCCACGATCCAGGCAGCAATGAAACGGCTCGAAGAACGTCAGATGGCTGCGGACCAGGAAGCGGGACGGGAACCGGGAGACGACAAACCCGGATGCGGAAAGAAGCCATTCAAACGCCCCATGGGCGAGCCCAAACCGACGGCCCAGGACAACTTCACAGATCCGGAAAGCCGGATCATGAAAACCTCCACTGAAGGGTTCCAGCAATGCTACAACGCGCAGGCGGTGGTGGATTCCGAGGCCCGGATCATCGTAGCGACAACGGTGAGTTCCAATGCGTCCGACGCGGGACAGTTGGAACCGACCCTGGATGCGTTGAACAACAACCTGGGAGAGCATCCCGAACGTGTACTGGCCGATGCGGGATATCGATCCGAGTCGAATCTAGGGATGTTGGAACAACGTCAGATTGACGGGTATGTTGCCATGGGTCGCGAGAAGAATCTGGCCGATGTTCCACTCCCACCCAAAGACACTGCTGTTGGCCGGATGATGAGAAAGATGAAAACCAAGCGTGGGCGCGACCGCTACCGGGCCAGAAAGCACATTGGCGAGCCGCCCTTCGGGTGGATCAAGTCGGTGCTCGGATTCCGACAGTTCAGTCTACGCGGTTTGGACAAAGTGACCGGTGAGTGGAACCTGCTCACTCTGGCGGTGAACTTACGGCGGATGAACGGGATGATCGAATGGGCATAATCCGGAAAACCGGAACCCAGCAGACCCGATACACGGCCAATTACTGGTATCCGTACAGCTCTGAACTCCTCGTATCGGAAGAATCGATGGGTTCTCCTCCGAAGACCCTCTCAAATCCCAATAAATTCGAGTTCTTCGCGCTCTGCCGCGCAGACTCCTAGCAGTCAACGGACCGAACCGACCAACATTCTGAGGAGGCACGTCATGGTCGATACCAGGAGTCTCTGCGTTACCGTCGCTGCCGGAATGGTGCTGCTGTTGTCCGCACGGACGGGATTGGCGCAGGAGCAACCGGCGCCGGTTCCGCCGATCTTGCAGGACTACAAATCGGTGACGACCGAACGCCTGGAGAGTCCGGAAAGCGCCGACTGGCTGATGATTCGGCGTACTTACGACGGTTGGGGCTACAGCCCGCTTGACGAAATCACGCCGGGCAACGTTGGGCGCCTGCAGCCGGTCTGGGTCCTCTCGACCGGTGTAACCAGCGGCCACGAGGCGCCGCCGCTCGTAAACAACGGCGTCATGTTCGTCTCGACGCCGGAAAACCAGGTCATCGCGATCGACGCCCGGACCGGCTTGATTCTCTGGCGTTACGTCCGGCCGCGACCCGAAGGCGCCATCGTACTCCACGAAACCAACCGCGGTGTCGCGTTGTATGGCGACAAGGTTTTTGTCGCCGCCGCCGAGGCGGTGCTCGTCGCGCTGGATGCGAGAACCGGCACGGAAGTCTGGACCACGAAGGTTGAGGAAAACAGGAACGGCTATTACACGACGATGGCGCCACTCGTTGCCGGCGGCAAGGTCATGGTCGGTGCGTCGGGTGGTGAGCGTGGAATCCGCGGTTTCGTGGCCGCCTACGACCCCGATACCGGCGATGAACTGTGGCGGACCTATACCGTGCCGGAGCCGGGAGAACCCGGCAGCGAAACCTGGCCCGACGGCGACCAGTGGAAGACCGGCGGTGCGCCGGTGTGGGTGACCGGCAACTACGATCCCGAGACCAATCTGGCTTTTTGGGGTACCGGCAACGGGGGTCCGTGGATGGGCGACCAGCGCCCGGGAGACAATCTGTACACCGCCTCAACTGTCGCAATCGACGTCGCTACGGGCCAGATCAAAGGTCACCACCAGTACCACCCGAACGATTCCTGGGACTGGGACGAGGTTTCACCTCCGATCCTGGTCGACTACGAGCGCGACGGCACGACGATCAAGGGTCTGATCGACGTCGCCCGCAATGGCTACCTGTGGTTCCTCGAGCGCACAGAGGGCCGGATCAATTTCATCGAAGGCAAGCCATACGTGAACCAGAACGTGTTTTTGAGCCTCGATCCCGAAACCGGGCGACCCGAAATCGATCCGGAACACAAGCCTGGCACCGGGAAGCTAGCCCAACATTGTCCATCCCTCTGGGGCGGAAAGAACTGGCCGCCGATCGCCTTCAGTCCGCAGACCCGGATGATCTACATCCCGGCCAATGAGAATCTCTGCGGAACATCGATCGGACGGGAAATCGACTACGAACCGGGCCGCCCTTTCACCGGTGCACGAACGACCTTCATCGTCGCGCCGGGAGCCGAACATATCGGCGAAGTCCAGGCCTGGAACGTCGACACCGGCGAGCGGGTATGGACGCACACCTACGCGACGTCTCAGAATTGGGGATCGATGATGGCAACCGCCGGCGGATTGGTGTTCACCGGCGGAACTAACGATCGCCTGTTCCATGCATTCGACGCTTCGAGCGGCGAGCTGTTGTGGGAGTTTCCGACCAACTCCGGCATCCTTGGCCCGGCGACGTCATTCTCGCTCGACGGGAAGCAATACATCGCCGTCCAGTCGGGTTGGGGCGTTGACGCTCGGAGTATGCAAGGTCGGCTCAACACGGCCTCGCCGGGCGAGTATCCGGAGGTTCCGGAGGGCGGAGCCGTCTGGGTGTTCGCTATCAAGTAAACGGCGGCGGGCTTTATCGACAACGCCTCTCCTCCCCAAAGAGGGACAGCCGAGTGCGTAGCTGCCGGCCGTTCCGGATAAGTCACGACCCTAGAAGCTCAACCGCAAGCTGAACTGGATGATCCGACCGGCGTTTTGGGTGTCCGTAATCTGACCAAACGATTCCGCCGCCATCCTGGCGTTCGGCTCGGAGAACTGGGGGTGGTTGAAGGCGTTGATGAATTCCGCGCGGAATAGAAGAGATCGGGTCTGATCGTTGGAGATCGCAAACGACCGGCTGATAGCGACGTTGAAATTCGTCGTGCCGTCCTTGCGAAAGGCGTTGCGCGAAAGGTTGCCGTAGCCATCTCGGAATGGGGCACCCACGTCGAAGGCATCCCGGCGGAGGATCGCCAGCGCCGTGTCGGGATCGTCGACACTCCGCCCGAGCAGGCTCGGATCCAGTATCGAAGGCCGATCCCCACGCTCTCCGTCCACGTTGCCGAAGCCCGGTGCGTCGTTTCCAGTCTGGACCGTGAAGGGCGTCCCATCCTTGACGATTGTCGTACCCGACACGGACCATTCGCGAAAGACACGCCCCGGCAGCCGAAACGTGTAGCCGAGCACGAAGCTGTGCGGCGCGTCGAAACTACTGCGGGCTTTCAGATCCTGGAATGCGATCGATTCGTCCTGGGTCAGACGCTCCTGGGTGCTCGTCCCGGGGTTCGAGAAGTTTGATCCCGAATCCAGCGCCTTGCTCCACGTGTACGTCGCGCGCAGCGCCAGCCCCTGGGCGAAGGCTTTTTCCACCGAAAACTGTGCCGCGTCGAAGTAACCGCGGGCCTGATTCGTCATCCGTGCGATCGAGAAGAACCTCGGATCCGGGCGCCGGTCGTTGATGGTCGACGAGAGGCGTGGGATACCGTCGACTTGTTCCGCCCGGTTTTCTCGAACGACCCGAAACAGCTTCCACGTGCGGCTGCCGACGTATGTGGCCCTCAGGATGACGTCGCGCGGCAGTTCGTGGGTCACGTCCAATGTGTACTGGTGCGAATACGGCGTGACGAGTTCCGGATCCATCAGATTCAGACCGGACCGAGGCACCTCGCCCGGTTGCTGCACGAAGTCTTTCAAAGGATCCAGCAGGTCGGGCATCTGCACTCTGACCCGCAATACCTCCGGCGGATTCAGCCGCGCCAACCGGAACGTTGCCGGGAAGACGGACCCGTAAGCGATGCCGTATCCGGCACGAAAGGTCGTGGCTCCACGGGCCCAGGCCAGTCCGATCCGCGGCGCAAGATTATTGGTATCCGACGCCTGCGGGAAACGCGTCAGCCGGTCCACTTCCGACGGTTTGCCCGCGAACTCATAGCGGAGGCCCAGGGTGAGGTGGAAGCCGGGCGCCAGCCGGATGCGGTCGCTGGCATACAGGCTGAAGTTGGTCCGGCGGAAGCCACGGTACAGCTCACCCAGGACGACGGTGTAACGGGTCGCTTCACCCCGCAGGAAGTTCTCGATGCCGGACCGACCGAGATGCGCTCGGATGCTGAAGACGCCTCGAGCGCCGTCGGCCTGGAACTCGTTCAGCTGAGTTCGTTCGACGAATCCACCCCAGTCGAACTGGTGGGCATCGAAGGTGGTGCTTCCCTGCAGAAGGTACTCGAAATCGTTGCTGACGCGCCGGATCGGCAGATTGAATCGCGCGCCCACCCGTTCCAGACCAGGTGTGTTCACGAACGGTCCGATGGAGCCGGGAGGCACCAGGATGTGAGCCTTGCGGCGTACGAAGTTAAAGCCGGCAGCGAGCCGGCTTCGATCCGAAAGCTGGAGCTCCAAGGCCAGGTTCAAGGTCTGTGGCCGGAGTCGCTGGTTGGGGTTCTGGCCGCCGACGAGCTCGAAACCGTCGATGAAGTCATCCGCAAATGAGTAGCGCATCGAAAACCGTTGCCGCTCGGTTCGTTCCCAGTCCAGCCGGAGGCTCCCCTGCGTGTTCCGGATCTTCTGGGTGGCGTTCGTATTCAACAGGCGCTGGTCGATCTCGGTCCGGTTGGGCAGCTCGGCCGGATAGGCAGCCAGCCACTCCTGGACGACAGCGCGGACGGCGGGATCGGCCGCCGTCGAGGTGCGTTCGTTGGGCAACGGAACCAGCACATTTCCGTTCACGAACCCCGATTCCCGAGTCTCTTCACCAGCGACGAGGAACGAGAATCGGTCCGATCCCAGCGGGCCGCCGAAACGGAATCCGTACTGGTTCTGTCGGGATGGGAGGACCTCTCCAACCTGAAAAAAAGTCCGGGCATTCAAGGTGTGGTTGTTGTGTGTCTCGTAGATCTCCCCGTGAAAGGCCTGCCGGCGGGCCGCGCGGATGAGCTGCGGGCTGCGTCCCACGCCACCCAGTTCGGCGGCGTAGTTCTGACGTGCGGCCGAAAACTCGGTGATCGGCTGCACCCGCGCACCCTGCCGATCCAACGACTCGATCAAGGCCTGTGTGTCGATGAGGTTGACCTGGATGTTCTGGTTGCGACGGGCGCCCGCTTCGGGTTGTTGCTCGGATTGTTCGACCGATTCGGGGCTGACGCTGACCTGGACGGATTCAGTAAAGGGAACGACGATACCGGCAACCGAAGCGACCACCCTGTCCTGAACCACCGCGCGCACAGTGTAGGTGCCGTCGGCGAGGTCGTCGAACAGATAACTTCCGGCAACTGGCGCAGCGGTTTGTCCCACGACTTTGCCGGAGCTATCGGTCACGACCAGTTCGAGGTTATCGACCGTTGCATCGAGATGAACCGTCAGGCCCACTACGAATGAGATAAGAAACAGGAGCATTGGGCCTACATCTTATTCCAGATCAACGCGCCAGCGAGTGCCTCTTCATTTAAAATTTGTCGAACGTTGGCCAGCTTGTGATCATGAACTTGACTTAGATCGAAGGTTCACACAAAGTAGTAGCCACAAGCACTCGATCGACAAGTCAATCGGAGGTCCGAATGAGAAAACTATTGGTGTTTCTCTTTATGTGCTCCCCCCTCGCGGCCCAGAGCCAGCTCCCCCCTGCTGCTTCAATCGAGGTTGACTACGACAAAGACGTCCGGCCATTGCTTTCGCAGAATTGTTACTCGTGCCATGGATCGGACGTGCAGCAGTCGGGGCTGCGCCTCGACTTGCGGCAGAACGCCTTACGAGGCGGTGATTACGGGCCGGTCATCGTTCCGGGCAATAGCGCGGAAAGCAAGCTGACCCGTCGTCTCGTCACTGGGGATGGCGGATTGCAGATGCCGCCTACCGGCGCACTCACTGATGAAGAGATTGGAATCTTGCGGGCCTGGATCGACCAGGGCGCGGAGTTTCGGACGGAGATCGCGGAAGAAGCACCTCCAGAGCCCCTCGATCCCAAGGTCGCGGTGTTTCTGGCAGCCGTCCGTTCCCCTGACCCACAGACCGTAGAGAAGCTTATCGCCGCAGATCCCGAAGTTGTGCACTCGAAGGACGCGGCCGGCTCCACTGCGCTGCATCATGCAGCGGGTTTCGGCACTCTGGAGACTATCCAGTTGCTGCTCGACAAAGGAGCCGAGGTCAATGCGAAGAATCGCCGCTCTTCAACGCCGCTTCACTGGGCGATCCATGATGAGGCGCGGGTCCGATTGCTGCTCGAGCAGGGCGCAGCAATCAACGCCAAACAGGTCGAGGATCGCACGCCGCTGTATCAGGCCGCGGTGTTCGAGAACGGGAACGCAGTTCTCCGGCTTTTGCTCGAAAAAGGCGGAGATCCGAGCCTGGCAACACTGGTCGGACGGACTCCTCTCATGTCGGCTGCCGGTCGCGGCGACATCGAAGCAATGCGCCTGCTGATCGCGAAGGGTGCGGACGTCAATAGAAAGAGTGGAGCTGGTGCGACAGCATTGATGGCAGCGGCGACTAACGGAAGTCTTCGTGCCGTGCAGTTGCTGCTCGAGCACGGCGCCGACCCCAGTGTACAAAGCAAGCGCAATGAGACGGCGCTCGGGAATGCCGCCACCGCGGGAAACGAGGAAACATTCAAACTCCTGCTCGATCGGGGTACGGATGTGAACATTCGAAACGTCCGCGGCTATTCGCCGCTGATGCTCGCCGCCAGTTCGGACACCATGCCGGCTGGGATTGTGAAAATGCTTCTTTCCAAGGGCGCCGACACGAGCTACGCCGCTGACTATGACGAAACCGCAACCATGCTCGCCGCAAAGCGGGGCGACACTGAAGTGACACGCCTGCTCGGGGGCCTGGAAAAGGAAAGCATGGGCGAGGCTGCAGCGGTGCCGCCTGAGGGCGCCCCTTTGAGCTCAGTGTCCCAGGCTGTCGAGAAGGCCATGGCGTTGCTGGAAAAACAGAGCTACAACTTCATTCGTATCTCGGGCTGCAATTCGTGCCACTCGCAGGATTTGCCGTCTGCGGCTGCTGGACTTGTACGCGACAGCGGTCTGAGGGCGCCCGAGATCCCCCAGCTACCCGGCTCGATGCTGCCTTCTACGGAGCGAGTCATGGATTTGAGTGGTAGCGGTTCGGTGAACCTGGCCTGGCAGCTGTTCGATATGGGTATGAACCATGGGCCGAAGAGTGCGTATACAGATGCCATCGTGCGCTACATCAAAGCCATGCAGACGCCGGAAGGGAACTGGCCCCGCAATGAAAGCCGGCGGCCTCCGATGAGCTCCGGCGATTTTCAGGCGGCCGCGTTGGCCATCTACGCGCTAAAACACTACGGCCCGGAGGCGGAGACGGCGAGCACCGATGTGGTTCTGGCCAAAGCCGTCAAGTGGCTCGAAAGCGCGAAGCCCTCCATCACGCAGGATCGAGCGTTTCACTTGCTCGGACTGACTTGGGGTAACGCCTCATCCGCGTCGATCGAGGACGCTGCCCGCTCACTGGCTGCCTCGCAGCGGGGCGATGGGGGTTGGAACCAATTGCCGGGGATGGTCTCGGATGCCTATGCCTCGGGCCAGGCGCTGTATGCCCTGAACACTGCCGGCAGCATGGCTGTGACAGATCCGGTGTATCGGAGGGGGGTCGAATATCTGTTGCGCACCCAGGCCGCCGATGGATCCTGGCTCGTGAAGACGCGTGCGATATGGGTGCAGCCCTACTTCGAAAGTGGATTCCCATACGGCCGAGATCAGTTCATTTCAACGGCTGGAACCGCCTGGGCCGCGATGGCGCTCGCGCCAGCCGTTGAGCGTCAATCGGAAGCCGCAAAGAGATAGACCGCAGATAGCCAACCGGCGTTCAAGAACGAGGCCCCGACGCTCTTGTCGGGGCCTTATTTCTTGCGCGCTGAACCCTGAAATCGCATCCTTGCCCAAACAGTTCCAGGAGAGGGCATTTTGGAGCGGCCCGTGTCCCAACGGAAGTGTAGGTGCGGTCTATGACCGCACACTCTTCGATTTGCGAGGTCTTATGCCGCGGTGTAGGTGCGGTCTATGACCGCACATTCTTCGAGCCGAAACGATGTGCGCTCATAGAGCGCACCTACACCGGTTCCTAAGGTTTTGCTTGACTACGGAGCCAGCCGGGTTCCCTCAAGGTGTTTTAGACAGCAATGGGTGAAATCGTTACCCGACGGGATAGCCCACCCACTGCAGGAAATCCTTTGCGGTTCCAGCGCCATGCCTCAAAATCCGGACATTCAGGAAGTTTCAAGAAGATGCGTATGACCGGGCGATTGTTTCTGTTGCTTCTTTCGATAGCCCTCATTTCACACGACGTGCGATCCCAGGCACCGGACCGCGTGGTCCGACTTCTGGAAGAGCTGACGAATGCTCCCGGACCGAGCGGGTTCGAAGCCCCTGTTCGAGAGATCGTCGAACGGGAGTTGAGAGGGTTGGGGGCCGATATATCCCACGACGGTCTCGGCTCACTCATCGCCAAGATAGGTCCGGATAACGGCCCGCGCATCATGGTCACCGCGCATTTGGACGAAGTCGGCTTGATGGTTCAGTTTATCCGGCCGGACGGTTTCATCCGTTTCAAGACGCTGGGTGGCTGGCTGAGCCAGGCACTGGTGGACCAGCGGTGGGTGATCGTCGGAAACGAGGGCCCTGTCACCGGTATCACCGGTATCCGAACGGTTCACGTGACCCGTGGAGATGAGCGCAACCGCGTCTGGGGCGTCGAGGAACTCTTCATCGACGTTGGTGCGCGCTCGCGAGCGGACGCCGAAGCAATGGGTATTCGACCCGGCGATCCGATCGCTCCGTGGAGTCCCTTCACCCTCCTTCCGAACGATCGGTACGCGGCAAAAGGGTGGGACGATCGCGTCGGCCTGGGCGTGATGCTCGAGGCTCTCCACCAGATGAGAGAGCAGAATATTTCGACCCCGAACACGCTGTACTTCGTCGCCACCGTTCAAGAGGAGATCGGCCTCAGGGGGGCACAGACCTCGACGCGAATGGTCGACCCGGATATGGGCATTTCCATCGAGGCAGGCGTATCGGCCGATTACCCGGTCGCCCGGCCTGAACAGGCGCAGGAAAGACTAGGGGACGGTCCGGGCATTTTCCTTCTGGACAGCTCGATGATCCCGAACACGAAAGTCCGGGATTTCTTCATGAAGGTGGCCCGGGAGGAAGGTATTTCGCTCCAACCGGACGTGCTGACCGGTTATGGCGAGGACGGAGCGGAAATCCAACGCTACGACACCGGCAGGCCCTCGGTGAATATCACCGTGCCGACCCGCTATCTTCATTCGCACACGGGCATCATCGAACGGGGCGATTTCGACGGGGCTGTCCAATTGCTGATCGCCGTACTGAAGCGTCTTGACGCGGAGACGGTGAGGGAGTTGTCGAGTTTCTAGTTCGCGATCTTGTCGACCACGACCTCGCCGCCCTTCATGACCCAGCGGACGTTTTCGAGAACCACGTTGATGTCGGCTAGAGGGTCACCTTCGAGGGCGACGATATCGGCGAAATACCCTGGCATCACGGCACCCAGGCTGTCGGACATGCCGAGCATCTCGGCGCCGTTCCGGGTTGCCGTCACCAGCGCCTGCTCGGGCGTCATGCCCATCCGCACGTACCAGCTCAGCTCCCGGGTGTTCAGCCCGAAGCCGTTGTACACGGCGTCGGACCCCATTGCGAACTTCACACCGGCCTGGAATGCCTTTCGTGCGGTTTCGAAATTCCGCCGCATGTAGTCGTTGAGGTTCTCGACGTCGCTCGCCGGAAAGCCATAGTTATCTGCGTTCTCGACGTAATAGCGGTTGTGGTCGATGGTGGGGACATAGATCGTTCCCTGGCGGGCCATCGCGGCGATCGTCTCATCGTCCACATCCGTGGCGTGCTCCAGCGTGTCGGTCCCAGCACGAACCGCGTCCCGGGCGCCTGACGGCCCGTAGGAGTGGATCGCGATGAGTTTCCCCATCTGGTGGGTCGTGTCCACCATCGCCTTCATCTCTTCGTAGCTGACCGTCTGCTGGGTGATGACGTTGTTGAAACCGCCAGTGGACCCGAAGACCTTGATCAGGTCCGCACCGGATTCGAGCGTCTCACGCGCCGAGCGCGCCGCTTCGGCCACCAGGTCCATTCCCTCCGGAGTGTCGCTACCCGGGCGACCGGCGCTACGCAGCCCTCTTCCGGAAACGAACATCCGCGGTCCCACCATCGCGCCCATGTTGATCAGGTCGCGCATCGCCATGTCCGCGCCGTTCGAAGCGTTCAGATCGCGCACAGACGTAACGCCGGCCTCGAGTGTCTTTCGAGCGTTATCCTGTGCCAGGAAGACCGTGACGGCGATGTGTCGGGGAGGCTGACCGCGAGGTCGCGTTCCGGGAGCCTGGTCCCAGTAGTAGGTCATGTGCGTGTGCGCGTCGATCATCCCGGGAATGCCGGTGTAGCCGCTCAAGTCGATGACCTCTGCACCGGCGGGAATACGAACCTCGGATCCTCCGACTGTTTGGATTCGATCGTCCTCGACGACGACGACGGCGTTCGTGATCACCCGATTGCCGTCCCACAGCTTGCCGAATCGGATGACCTTGGTCGCGGCTGCAGCGGGAGCGACAAGCAAAGAGACGAAGATGCAGGTAAGAATCGCCCTTGCGACGAGCATGAGGGGCCTCCTTTGAAATGACGCGCCCACGTTATTCGAGTCAAGCGCCGCTGTCAATTACACGCGCCCTACGACGCTCGGTGCAACGCGCCACCGCGAAGTTGCCGACCCCGGCGTCCCCTCGCCGCGTTGCCGAGCGCCGCTAGAATCGGTGCTCCGGCTCTCGTTCGCTCTCGGTATCGACGGGTCCAAAATCCGGTGGCGCCTTGCGATGTTTGGTCGCGGCCTCATAGGCCGAAGCCGCGCGCAGGATGATCGACTCATCGCCCGGTCCCGCCCAGAACGAGATTCCAACCGGGAGCGGGGACTCGAGCTCGGTCTGCTCGCTGCTCGTGACGCTGTCATAGTCGTCCTTGTCCTCGTTCAGGACGTACTCGGGTTCGTAGACAACCGGATTGAAACCAGCCGGCACCGTGAGTTCGGGAATGCCGAGGTTTGCACTCGTGGGAAACCGCCCCCTGGGACGGTCCTTGACCGACGGCTCGCCCGCGTAGCCGATTCGCACCGGGGGGATCGTTATCGTGGGGTTGACGAACAAGTCGATGCCGTTCTTGTGCATGACGTTGAGCACTACGAGCCGCATGACGTCCCGCATCTTGACGCGACGCGTGATGCCCTCCGACGCGATGTTCTGTTTGTACTCCCAGTTGCGCATCGCGACGGTGCGAGATTCCGTGTAGTACTTTGAATTGGCGTTCAAGCTTGCCCAGCCGGTGACCTTGTCATCCCCGCGCCGCATCAGATACTGCGACAGGTGGAAGCTGAAGCTCGCCGTCGCCGGCGAGGTGTTGATACTTCGGAGATTCAGGTCTTCCGACAGAGGCGCTTTGCCTTCGGCAGCTCTGACCAGATAGTCGCGCGTCGAGGGGTCGTAGCCGGGTACGGCAAACTTGTATTCACCTTCGTCGTCTTTTTCCTGAATCAATTCGGGCATATGCACGGGTAGAATCTCGGCGATCGCCTGCTGAAAGCCGTATGCCATGTTCGGGATCGAGGGATCGTCCGGATACTCCGGATCGAACGATTCGACGATCTCCGCGCCGAGTTCGTCGCGCAGCACTCGAATGATATCTTCGTTAACGAGGTCGCTCATCGCCGCATCGTTGTCGGTGTGCTTGACCATGTACTCTCGTACGACGCCGATACGCATGCCGGCAAGCGGTCTGGTTGCCATGGTCTCCGCGTCGACGACGAAACTCGCGTAGGGTTCCTCGGAGATCAGCTTGCGCGGTAGTGCGCTGTAGATGTCCCGCGGATCGTAGTAGCCGCGTTCCGGGTTCTTGAGCGCGTCCAGTACCATAGCCGCATCCTTGACCGTGCGGCAGTGAATGCCCGCCCGATCGAGGTAGGGCTCCACGCCGGTGGATCCGCCGTAAGGCATCAGCCCCTTGGTCGTCACGAAACCGACGACGCCGTTTCGCCATGCCGGCTGCCGACACGATCCGCCGGTTTCCTCACAGATCGAACAGCTGACAAGATTGCCACCCACCGACACGGCGGACCCGGAACTCGAACCGCCGGTTTCCCGCGCCGTATCGTAGACATTGCACGACGTGCCGGCCCAGCTGCTGCGGGCGCCGGAGCCGAACGTCCGTGTTCCGGCCTTGGCCCCCCCGGGGTTCCCTCCGCCGGCGTTGTATTCGGAGAGATTGGCTTTGGCATAAATAATGGCGCCCTTGGCCCGCAACTCGGCGACGATCGTCGAGTCCTCGGGCGCAGCATCCATCGCATAACTCGCATCGGCGCCGCTCGTCGATCGCATGTCTGTGGCGTCGAAGACATCTTTGAAAGAGAATGCGGCGCAGTACATCGGCATCGCGTCGAGATCGGGGTTGCTACCGTACTGTGCATCGAGCTCGGCCGCGCGCTCCAGCGCGTCGGGCTGCTGTCGAAAAGCTTCGCAGACGGCGGGACATTGTGCCGGAAGAGAGCCGTTCGACGGGTGCTGGTCGCATTCGGCCAGACACGTCACCGACCGCTCGCCGCGGAGGTTTAGCGTACTCAGCGCATTGAGCTGGCCCGCGTCGTTCATGCCGACAACCATGCCGTACTGCTGCTGGACGTCGGGATCCGACCGTGTTGCCTCCATGCGGCCGAACTCGATCGGCAAACCGTCGTATTCGTCGTAATCAGCCAGAATCTCACGCACCGCAACGGTGGTCGACGGGAACACGAGCGGCGCGCCGGCCCGAACGGTGCCCTTCCCCGGCGTAATCGTCCCACCGTCTTCGGTCACGAGCTGAGTGCACATTCCGTTGTACGCTCTGGCGCGGTCGACATAGGCCCGCACGACATGGACACACGTTGTGTCGCCTTGCCGGATCGCCTCGTGAATGTCGTCGATGGTTGCTTCCTCGACCTGAAAACTGCTCTGCGCGGAAGCCGCGATGGAACCGATCGTCAACACACTTGCGAGCACCACGGTTAGGGTGACCACGCTTGCGATGACGTACCGGGTGTTCGACAGCGTTGTCATAGTTTTCTCCTAAGCATTGGGGTTAGGGCGAGGTGGTCGTGGTGACCATCCACCCAGACCTTGCCGCACGAAGGCGCCGTTTCGCGCCAACGCGAAGCGCACCATGCCTTCCCGATCGCATCATATCGAGATCCCGACATCATACCTGACGTGAAATGATTCGTGATGGCCTTTCCGGCGGAGGGTACCGCTCAAGGTCCGCCAGGTCACTTCTGTTCGCTATGGCAGGAGATACCCCTTCTCGACCGCGTCGTCGATCAACGATTCGGCGATTTCCCATAGCTTCGTCGACCCCTCTCCGATAGGGCTGTTGCGCTCGATCACCTGGGTGCGGTGGATCCCGTGCTCGAGCCACGCGCGACCCTGCGTGTGGTAGTTGTGCATCAGCGGCATCAGTCGATCAAGGGCGGCGGCAAACTTCGCATCCGGAGTCTGGCGGGCTTCGAATTCCTCCCACAGCGCGCGCAGTTCCGAGCCCTGGTCTGGGGGCAGGAGTCCGAACAGACGTTCCGCCGCCCCACGTTCCTTCTCTTCTTTTTCCGCCGACCCCTCGGTGTCGTAGCAGTAGGTGTCGCCGGCGTCGACCTCGACGATGTCGTGTATCAGTACCATCTTGATGACGCGGGCGAGGGCGACCGGTTCGTTGGCATGTTCCACCAGCGCCATGGCCATCATCGCGAGGTGCCAGCTGTGCTCTGCAGAGTTCTCCTTCCGGTCAACGCCGACCAGGTAGGACCGGCGCAGAACTCCCTTGAGCTTGTCGATTTCCAGGATGAATCGGATTTGGTCGGATAGCCGATCGGTGTCCACGGAATTCTCCTCTCGCGGCTGATTGTAACTGGCTCGGGGGTCTATCGTGGGGATTTACCCAGTAGACGTTCGGTGAGGGAGCCGCGCCCGGGTGAGAATTGCGACGCCGCGGTCTGCAGGTAGGGCCGGAACTGTCGCGTCCAGTACTTGAGGAACCCGATGTCGCGGATCTCCGCAAGAGTCGCTCCGTAGTGTTCCAGGAGCGGACCCGCGAACATCTGGCCCGTGCGCTCCCCAGCCAGCTTTGCCGACCGCGACAACCAGTAGACCTTCTCGGGGAGCGTGCCGACGGCCGTAAGAGCCATCACCGACGACATTTCAAACGTCGATCGGTTCTGCCTTCGTGCTTCACGAGTGATCGCGTTCCAGGTTCCTGTGACGGAGTCGATGGAAGGGAGACTTTTCGGAGGGAGTTTGCGGAGCTTGGTCTTCAGGCTCGACCATTCCTCCCGGAGCCCGGCTACGTCCAGAGGAGGAGCGTTAATCGTCTCTGCCACCTTGCCAGCGCTCTGCTCGAGTCCATCCAGCATCTGGTCGACCGTGCTGAACTCGGTGTTCGGGTCGAGTAAGCCCTCGTCCTTGAGCGATTTTGTGATGTCCCCGAGCAGGTTCCGTCCCGCTCCGGTGACATCCGCCAGCGCCGCGAGGATCCACACGGGGGAGGCGCGGAAAGCGAGGATCCCGATCATTTCCAGTCCGCCGCCCGCGGTTTTGCGGATGAGGAACTGTTCGTTCAGCTTGTCCTCGTCCGGATACACACCTTCCACCTCACCGACCTGTTCGATCATGAACCGCAGCGTCATCTCGACCAGGTTCGTATAGAGCCGGCTCTGTCGAACCCCTTCGGGAAGCGTGACTTCGCCGATCTCCCGGAGTAGACCACCCGCGAGCGCAGATGCGGAACGGACGACTCGCTCGGGAAGCGAGAGAAGGTAAGAGGCTAGATCTGACATCTGGTGTAGGTCATTTATAGGCCCTGCTCGACGAACAAACGGGACAGCAGAAATGAACCGGTGCCGGCGACACCCAGACTCCCCTCCTCAGATGAGGAGGGGTGGCGCGAAGCGCCGGGGTGGTGCTGACCAAAAAGAACCACCCCGTCTGCGCCTGTGGCGCATCCACCCCTCCTTATCCAAGGAGGGGAGTCGTTTTCCAACCCCAGCTGGACTCCTACACCTCAATCAGTCCTTCCATGAAGAGAACGGCGTGACCGGCGATCGAAACCCGGCCGTCGAGCAGCTCGCAGAACAGATCGCCGCCTCGGGCCGAAACCTGTCTGGCGTGGAATTCCTTCTTGCCCAGTCTGTCGGCCCAGTAGGGAACCAGGGTGCAGTGGATCGAACCGGTGACCGGGTCTTCATCGACACCATAGCCGGGAGCGAAGTACCGGGATGCGAAGTCGGCCGATTCGCCCGGACCCGTGACGATGACGCCCATTCCCCCCAGCCGCTCCAGAACAGCGAAGTTCGGCCTTAGCGTGCGGACTTCGGCCTCGGAGCCATACACGGCCAGGTAATTTCCAGATCCTTCGGTTTCCATGTAGGAGTGGATCTCCTGCGGAGGACTGCCCAGCCCCTCCAACAAATCTTGCGGTGGATTCCGGCATGCGGTCGGGGGGAGCAGGGGAAAGTTCATTACGAGCAGGTCGTAGTTCTTCTCGACCGTGAGCGTTCCGCTGCGGGTGTGGAAGCGCAGCGTTGACGCGTCACTGCCGAGTTGATCCCAAATCACGAACGCCGATGCCAGGGTCGCGTGACCGCAGAGATCCGCCTCCGTGGTCGGAGTGAACCAGCGCAGATCATAACCATCCCCGTTCGGGGAGAAGAAAGCGGTTTCGGAAAGATTATTCTCTGCCGCGATCGCTTGCATTCGATCTTCCGGCAGCCACTCTTCGAGTGGACAGATCGCCGCCGGGTTTCCCGAGAAGACCTTATCCGTGAAGGCATCGACTTGGAAGAGACGTAGTTTCATGGTTTCCAGTTTAATGGACTTTGGACCTCGGACCTTGGACTTTGGACTCTCCCTACTCTTTCCTTGTAAGATTCCGAAAGCACCGCCTGCATGGGGCCCAGCATCTTCGGAACCTCCTGCAGCAGGGATTGAAACTGATGAGTCCACAGCCGAAAGATGAAATCCAGAGCTGGTCGGAATCCTCACTTTACTGGGAACGGCACTTCTCGACGATCCGAGAAATGTTTGCCCCGATTTCCCGAGCATTGATTGAGGATGCTGGCGTCGATGCCGGCGACACCGTGCTCGACGTTGCCGGGGGATCCGGAGAGCCCTCGCTCAGCGTTGCCGAACGCCTTTCCGAGAGTGGCAGAATCGTCTACACCGATCCGGTTTCGGGGATGGCCCAAGCGGCGAGCCGGCATGCACGAAGCGAGGAGCTGGGAAACATTTCCTTCTGCCAGGCCCTCGCAGAGGCTCTGCCGTTCGGCTCGTGCTGTTTCGACGCGGTCCTGTGCCGTTTTGGAGTGATGTTTTTCCCGGATGCCACGGCGGGTATCGCGGAAATGTTGCGGGTTGCCCGATCGGGTGCGCGGGTTGCTGCAGCGGTCTGGGGGCTCGCTGAGGTAAATCCGTTCCACACGGTCATTTCGGATGTCGTCTCAAAGTACGTCCCGCCTGAACCCGAAGACCCGGATGCGACCGGGGCGTTTCGGTTCGCCGAGTCAGGCAAACTCGAGCGCGTCTTCCTCGACGCCGGCGCCGCAAACGTCGTCGAACGGCTGCTGGCTTTCAACGTCGAAGCGTCGATGTCGGTGGAGGGCTTCTGGGAATTAAGATCCCAGCTGTCAGGTACGCTCCGGGACAAACTTGCCGGCCTGCCCGCAGACCAGGCTCACCAGGTTGCCGAGGAGGTCAAGGAAGGGGCCCGCGCCTTTTCCCGCAACGGAAAGATCAGTCTCCCGGCCGAGGTGATTATTGTGAGGGGAAACAAGGGTAGGAGAGTCGGTTCTCCCCACAACTGACTACCGACTACTGACTACTGACTACTTCCTCAAAACATCCTTGCCCATTGCGGCCTGCAATGCCTCCGGCACCTTCACGGATCCGTCGGGTTGCTGATAGTTGTCCAGTATGGCGATAAGCATCCGGCCCATCGCGCAGCCGGTGTCGTTAACGGTGTGGCAGAAGCGCAGGGCACCGTCGGCAGTTCGGTACCGGATGTTGAGGCGACGTGCCTGGTAATCGGTCGTATTCGTGTCGGTCATGACCTCCATAAATTCACCCGAACCAGACATCCAGACCTCGACATCCCGCTGCCGGTAGCTGGCCAGGTATCCCGCATCCCCGGTGCATTTGTCGACAATCCGGTAGGGCAGTTGCAGTTGCTGCATCAACCATTCATTGATACTTCCAAATTCGTCGTATACCGCCTTCGATTCCTCCGGCCGACAGACCGCGTTCATTTCGATCTTGTCGAACTGGTGGACGCGCTTGATCCCTTTCACGTCCTTGCCCCATGATCCGGCTTCGGAACGGAAGCACGGGGTTGCCGCGAAGACTTTCACAGGGAGCGTGTCTTCATCCAGCGTCCGATCCATGAAGTAGCTGAAGTTTGTGGGTTCCGACGATCCAACGAGGAACAAAGGCAGCGGTTCTTCGACGTTGTCGGTCTTGATCTCATAGACCTGATCCCGGCCTTCGGGGAAGTGGGACGTGCCGTAGAGGGAACGTTCCCGGACCAGTAGCGGGGGGATGATCGGCTGATATCCGCGTCGGACCAGCTCGTCGGAGAGCAAGCGCTGGATCGCAAGCTGCATCAGTGCGATGTCTCCGAACAGATACGCAAATCGTGAGCCCGAAACTTTCCCGCCCTGCGGTGTGTCGACGCCGCCGAGCTTTTCGCCGAGCTCCGTGTAGTGCAGCGTCTTGAAATCGCTAACTCCGGCGTGGGGTGGAACCGCCGGCATGAACTGGGCCGAGTGGTTCGCCCGACCGAGTTTGGACGAATCCAGGTAACCCGTACCCGGAACCCAAGCGCTTTCCTCGACGTTGTCCTCTTCGCTGGTTCCTTCAGGCATTTCGGGATCGATAAAGTTTGGAAACCAATCCAGGTGGGATTTCCATTCCGCCGTCACCCCCGACAGGTCTTTGTCCAGACTACGGGACTTTTCCCGCAGTTCCTGACCCTTTGCGCGAGCCGCGTCGGGGTCGGTCTTGCCCAGGCCGGCGATCTTCTTCTTCTCGGCGTTCAAGGCGTCGATTTCGGTCTGCAAGGCCCGCCTGCGCGCGTCCAACTCCAGCCAGAGGTCGACATCCGCCCTGGAGGGGTCGACTTTTCGGAGGCGGAGGATTTCCTTCAACCGGTCCGGATTCGCTCGAACTGCTTTCACGTCCAGCATCTCTCACCAGTGGCCTGTAACGGAGATATCGGTACCCTCCGGGCCGATGGGGGTTGCCGTCGATCTCTTTGTCGTTCGTCGTCGTGATGAAACCGCATCAACTCCTCCTCTCTCCTCGACCTCGACTGGCAAGACCCATCGGCGATGGTGCCGATATCTCCGTTACAGGCCACTACATGCTGTCGACCATCAGTTTCGCGACGGCCTGGTTGAATTTCGTCGGGTTCGCCAGCTCCGACCCTTCAGCGATGAGTGCGTAACCCAGAAGCAGCTCCGCGTAGTCGTCGATAGTGGGATCGTCCTTGTCGTTCCCGACCCTCTCCTGGAGTTTCTGAACGATCTCGTGATCCGGATTCAGCTCCATGATCCGCAGCTGTTTCGGGGCCCGGCCCTGCTGGGCCTGGAGAATTCGTTCCATTTGTGGGCTGAAGTCCTCTTCGGCGACGACCAGGCAGGCCGGCGAGTCCGTCAGCCGGTTCGTCAGTCGGACTTCCTTGACGTGCTTGTCGAGCTTGGTCTTGAGCAACGCCATGATGTCGGTGAACTGGGTCTGCCTGGCGTTCAAGTCCTTCCGCGCCTTCTTCTGCTCCTCATCCGTGCCAAGATCCACGGTCCCCTTGGCGATCGACTTGAGCTTCTTGTCCTCGAACTCCGTGAGCGACTGCACCATCAATTCGTCGATGGGGTCGCTCAGGAAGAGGACTTCCATGTCCCTGGCCTTGAACGCCTCGAGGTGCGGTGAACTGGCGATCGCGGACCGTGAATCGCCGGTGAGGTAGAAGATTTCCTCCTGGTCCGACTTCATCCTGGCCACGTACTCTTTTAGCGTTGTCTGCTTCTCGTCGTCGTTGGACGAATCAAACCAGAGCAATGGAGTGAGCTTGTCCTTGTTTTCGAAGTCGAAGCTGACACCCTCCTTCAACACGCGCCCGAAATGCTTCCAGAACTTCAAGTAGGCATCCTTGTCGCTGCCGGCCATCTCGGACAGGGCGTCGATGATTTTCCGAGTCAGCCATTTCCGTATCTGCGTGATGTGGCGATCTTCCTGCAGTCGTTGTCGGGAGATGTTCAGCGGCAGGTCGGAGGAGTCGACCAGGCCTTTGACGAACCGCAGGTAGCGTGGGAGCAGATCTTCGCAGCTCTCCATGATCAGGACCTTGCGGACGTAGAGCTGGAGCCCGAACTTCCCGGTGTCGAAGAAAAGATCCATCGGGGCCTCCGACGGAAGGTAGAGCAGCGCCTGGTACTCGATCCGGCCTTCAGCCTGGAACGTAAGATGCTTCAGCGGCTCGTTCCAGTCGTGGCTGATATGCTTGTAGAATTCCTTGTATTCTTCGTCGCTGACCTCCGACGCCGGTCGCGTCCAGATCGGTTTCATGGAGTTGATCGGCTTCGGCTCTTCCTTGTCTTTCTTTTCCTCGGACTCTTTCCCCCTCGGCCGGTACACGATCGGATAGCCGACAAAGTCGGAATACTGCTTGACGATTCGCTTGATGATCCATTCTTCGGTGAAGTCTTCGATGCCGCTGTCGGAATCAACCTCCTTCAGGTGCAGCGTGATCGACGTCCCGCGGCGAAACTTATCCGCTTCCGACAGGGCATACTCCCCGTCCCCGGATGATTCCCACAGCGACCCGCTCTCCTCGCCGGCGCGGCGCGTCAACAGAGACACCCGATCGGCGACCATGAAAGCCGAGTAGAAGCCGACTCCGAACTGGCCGATCATCTTTTCAGTGATCTCGTCAGGTGTGCCTTTAAGGCTTTCGAGGAGCTCCCGGGTGCCCGACTTCGCGATCGTCCCGATGTGTTCGACGACTTCATCGCGGCTCATCCCGATTCCGCTGTCGTGGATCGTGATGGTCCTGGCCTCCTTGTCGCTTTCGATCCTGATTTCAAGCTGATCGTCCTTGCCCAGCAGGTCCGGGTTCTGGAGTGATTCCACCCGAAGGCGATCCAGGGCATCCGAAGCATTGGATATGAGCTCACGCAGGAAGATTTCCTTGTTGGTGTACAGAGAATGAATCATCAGGTCGAGGACCTGTTTGGCCTCCGCCTGAAACTGATGTGTCTCGGTCGTACTCATTGCTGTTCCTATCCTCCAGAAGACAAACAGTTATTGTAACCTGACCGCACGCCTGGCGTGCGGTCAGGTTGGTTGTCAGTTGCCCACTCAAACTCCCCTCCTCAGATGAGGAGGGGTGGCGCGAAGCGCCGGGGTGGTGTTGACAGCCAAGAACCGCGGTCCAGGGTGGCGCGAAAGCGCCCGACCAGCGGCGAGTACGAAATAGTGGTGACGACGCCGGACATTCCGGACGAGTGGTCCGGCTTCGGGATGTTGGGCATCGGCGACCCCGTCGACTGCGGGAACGCGGCGAAAACAACATCTAATTCACGTTCATGAGCGTCGACGACCGGTACAGCGCGCAGATCCACGGCAACGTGTTCTCGTCGTCGGTCGGGTGTGTGCTCGGCCTGGAGCGCGTTTCAATGGCGGGTTCGGTCGGGCCTAGTCGTTGAACGTCACCTGCAGCTCGTTGTCGGAGATGCTGAACCTCGGCGTTGCGCCCTCGACGTTGTTGCCCGCAAATTGATCCGCCGAGTAGTCGTGAAGGTTCGGGGCGTAGAGAAGGGTGTAGGCCGTACCGGTTCTGAATCCGTCGCCCCCGTAAAACGAGAAGGTGACTACGGACGAGAGGAGTATCAGCTCGTCCGTCAAAGAGAGCTTGGTCAGGTAGGTCCCGACCTGCGTCTTGACGACACCGCCGTCCACGGACAGCTTGCCGATGCTCAGCTCGCCGGTGTGATAGCTGATGTCCAGGATAGCCGCCCCCTCGCCACCGTCGTCGCCCTCCAGCGTAACGAACGCCGTCCCGCCAGTGGAACCGTCATAGAACAGGATTCGCCCTCCCGCGCCGCCGCCGCTGCCCTTGAGGCCGATCAGTGTGGCGTTGTCGGCGGTCGATGTGTTCTTGAATGACGTATAGCCGCCCGCGATTCCCGGGCCGTCGCCGCCCAGGTTGTGAAAGACCCCATCGCCGGCTGTGGGAACTTTGCTGGGGCTGCTCGAGCTCCTCGAGCTGTGTTTGGCCTTGTCCTTGTCGTCGTAGTCGTCGTCGTAGACGGCGAATTCCGTAAACCCGCCGACAACCCCCGGGTGGTTGTAGAACTCGCCATTTCCCGCCGTCGGAAAGTAATTGGCATCGCCGTCTCCGTCTCCGCTCGAAACGCTTACCGAGAAGATGGTGTGGCCGGCGGTGGAGGCCTGGTCGACTTCGCTACCGTAATTGATGAAGGTGCCGCGGGCCCCGGTTGGCGAACCGTACTTGGCAGTGAACTCGGTGTGACCGCCGCCTCCCTTGTCGCACCCTTTGGCGCCGTAGTTGGTGAAGGTACCCTGGTCTGCGTTCGAGGCCGCGAGCTTCTTGTTGGACCAATTCTCGTTGTTGTTGAAGCTCGTCACACCGCCGTTTCCACCGGCGACGATGGCGGCGTGGTTGTAGAACTTGCCGGTCCCCGCCTTCGCGATACCGTCGAACGCGACGTCGCCGCCGTTCGCTTTGTCGCAGGTCGCGCCCAGGTTGCAGTAGACGCCCTCTGCCGCGGTCGAAGTGTCGTAGAACTGCGTGTTTCCGCCGTCGCCATTGGGGACTGTCCCGCCGACGTTCGTGAATGTGGCGTGGTCGGCGGTCGCGCTGTCGTGGAACACCGCGTTGCCAAAGGTGTCCCCGTCGGTGAGGCTCAAGCTGCCGTAGATGGTGAAGGACGCCTTGCTCGCCGTCGAGTTGTCGCTGAAGCTGACCTCTCCGCCGACGGTACTTCCGCGCTTGGGTGGGGCGACCACTCCGGTCCTCACCGTGAATGATGCCGAGCCAGCCCTCGAGTTGTCACAAAAGCCGATGATCCCGCCTCCGTAGCCGTTATACAGCGAGTCGGGTCCGGCGTAGTAGGACACGCTCTGATCTCCCGCCGTGGCGCTGCCCGTGAACTTGAGCTGAGGATCATAGTAGTGAGTACCCGTCGAAGCGACGCAGAAGCTTTGGGTGCTCGTGGAGTTGTTGACGACGCCCGTGCCGGAAATCGTCAACGCCGGCGTGGCGGACGCGGTGCCAAAATTGAACTCGAAGGGCGCCGCGTCTTCGTCAAAGTGAATGTTCTCCACCGTGTAGGGAGTCACCGTCGTGAAGGTGATCGCCGTTCTGCAGGAGGTCTTGAAGTAGGCCGTGCCCGTGGGCACCGTGCCGGACTCCCAGTTGCCATCGGCACCCCATTCACCGCTTGCCGGATCTGATTTCCAATTCGAGTCGGACATCGCTTGCACCACAGAGGATACGAGTTTCGCTTTGTGGCGCATAGGAAAAATAAGAGGTTTTTGTCATGACGCCGTGCATGGGGGACGAGTTTTCGAGATCCCGCTTGCCCGCCGAAGCGTTGACGGTTCCGGGCTCGACGATTGACCCTCGGCTGCCGCTGTGGGAACATCGCCAACTCGTGAGTGACTGCACCGATCCGGCGGATCGGGGGTTCAGAATGCAAAGCGAACGAAAGGAAATCCTCCCGATTATCAGCGACGGCGACCGAGCCCCCGTTCTGGCGCACATAGCAGGAGAACGTAAAGCCCGTCCCGATTTTTCAGTCATTGACGTCGGCGGGACGGTTGTCGGTTGGAGCGCCGGTGTAGCGAACGCCATCGTTGATATCAATCCCCCACTCACCCGACCGGATTCCCGGATCCAGTTTTTCAGGGTCAATATCTCCCGTGAGAACGACTGGAAGGTCGTCGAGGACCACGTCGCCGAACACGGCAAGTTCAATTTCAGTATCTGTTCCCACACCCTGGAGGACGTTGCGAACCCGCTCCTCGTCTGCGAGAAACTGTCCATCATCTCGGAGTCGGGCTACGTTGCCGTGCCGAGCAAGTTCATCGAGATGGCCCGTTTCGAGAAGGTAATGGCCACCGGCATTTCCTATCGCGGCTACATTCATCACCGATGGGTCTTCACCATCCGGGACGGCCTACTCTGGGGATTCCCCAAGGTACCGTTCGTTGAGATTGACCCTTTCTTCGATCAGATCGGGAACCATGCCACGAATTCCAACCTCGATATGAGCTTTTTCTGGAATTCGCGGTTGAATCTGCACATTGTCAATGATGACTACCTCGGGCCATCGGTAGACGCCGTGATCGGCTACTATCACGATCAGATGATCCGGGACGATGTGGATAGCGTCGCCGGCACCACGTACCCTTAGCTGCCACGGGCTGTTAGACCTTCAGCGTCGCCGGGCATCCTGGGGAACCGATGCAAAACTTCGAAAACCGATTTCGCTTCCACATGTCGCAGGGTCTCCGGCTCGAGAGGGCGCTGGACATAGGGGCATATCGCGGCGAGTTCTCGAAGCTTCTCCATCAGCTCTGGCCTGGAATCAAGGTATGGCAGTTCGAAGCCGATGAGCGCCAGAAGCCACACAACCCGGAGGCACTTTATGTCCTCCTGGGCGACCAGCAGAGAGAATGCGACTTCTACACGGTCGATGAAAAGGATGCGTTCACGACGGGGTCTTCCATCTATCGAGAAAACACTGCGTTCTACCGTGATCCCATCATCCTGAAAAAAGAGATGACGACAATCGACCGGATCATGGAGAAGGTCGATTTTTCCGGGAACTGGAAAGAACACGGCCTGGTGAAGCTGGATACCCAGGGATCGGAAGTGGACATTCTCAAGGGCGCCCGAAACTTTCTCGAGACATTCACGCCCCGGCTCATCCTTCTCGAGGCGTCCGTCTTTCCCTACAACGTCGGGGCGCCGCTCATCGCCAGTGTGTTCGCGTACATGACATCCATTGGCTATCGGGCGATCGACGTCTTTGATCTGCAGTACACGGACTCCGTTCTGAATCAGATGGACGTGCTCTTCGAACTCGAATCCGCTCCCTAGCCTGCCCTCGGCTCAGGAAGACTAGCCCCCCAGCACCCAGCCGATCCAGAGCAGTATTGCCCACTCAAACTCCCCTCCTCAGATGAGGAGGGGTGGCGCGAAGCGCCGGGGTGGTGTTGACCAGGGAAGAACTACCTCGTCTGCAACCTTGGCGGCAGCCACCCAGTGTTATCGAACCACCCCGTCTGCGCCTTTGGCGCAGCCACCCCTCCTTATCCAAGTAGGGGAGTGGGAGCCGGAGTTGGTTGTCCTCACAACTGACAACTGACTACCGAACTACTGACTACTACCGCCGCACGGTATACTCCGGGCCATGTGGGCCTTCCTGATCCAACGCCTGGTGCTGACGGTTCCGGTAGTCTGGATCGTGGTCACGATGGTCTTTGCCCTCATCCATCTGGTGCCGGGTGATCCGGTTGCCCAGATGCTCGGCGAGGGAGCCTCGGTCACCGAGGTGGAGCGGATGCGGCATGAGCTGGGCCTCGACCGGCCCGTCCTGGACCAGTACTTCACCTACATGGCGGGACTGGCGCGGGGCGATCTTGGGGTGTCGTTCCGCAACCAGGAGCCTGTCGCGTCCTCGATCGCCCAACGATATCCCGCCACGATGCAGCTGGCGGTGGCGGCGATCTTCTTCTCGCTTTCGATCGCGATACCGTTCGGCATCATCGCGGCGGTCCGCCGGGGCAGGATCGCGGACCAATCCATCGGGCTCTTTACCCTCCTGGGGGTGTCGCTTCCGAACTTCGCGCTGGGTCCGCTGCTCATCCTTTTCTTTTCGATCTTCCTCGGTTGGTTGCCCGTTTCGGGCCGCGAGAGCCTGGCGCACCTGGTCCTGCCGGCCGTGACGATGGGTGGGGCGATGGCCGCGATCACGACGCGGATGGTGCGGTCGTCGATGTTGGAAGAAATCCACCAGGACTACGTCCGGACCGCTCGAGCCAAGGGGCTGCCCGAACACACGATCATGTTCCGGCACGCGCTGCGGAACGGCATGATACCGATCCTGACGGTGATGGGCTTGCAGTTTGGAACCTTACTGGCCGGCGCCATTATCACCGAGACGATCTTTGCGTGGCCGGGCTTGGGCCGGCTGACTGTCCAGGCGATCAACGCTCGCGACTACCCACTCGTTCAGGGATGCATCCTGACGATCGCCATGACCTACATCATCGTGAACCTGTTGACGGACCTCTTCTACTCGGTCGTCGATCCCCGAATCCGTTATGAGTGAATTTCTCCTCAAGAACCGGCTGGCATTCGGAGGCCTGATCATCGTGTCGATACTGACGGCAGTGGCCCTGCTGGCGCCGTGGCTCGTGATCCACGATCCGTCCGCCCAGGAACTGTCGGACCGGCTGTCGAGCCCCTCCTGGGAACATCCGTTCGGGACCGACGAGCTCGGCCGGGACATCCTGTCGCGCGTCATGCTGGGAACGCGAGTCAGCATGAGGGTCGGGGCGACGGTCGTGCTGTTTTCGGGCCTGATCGGTGTCCTCATAGGTGGAGCTGCCGGCTTTATCGGTGGCCGTTTCGACACCGTGATCACTGTGATCGTGATCAATTCGCTAATGGCCTTTCCCGGCATCCTGCTGGCGATCGCTCTGGTTGCGTTTCTGGGGCCGGGCTTGAACAAGTTGATCCTGGCTCTGACGATCATCGGGTGGGTGGGCTACGCGCGGCTCGCGCGCGGGCAGGTCCTCAAGGTGAAGACCCTCGACTTCGTCGAAGCCGCGCACGCCATGGGTGCGACGAAGGTACGCGTCTTCCTCCTTCATGTCCTGCCCAACATCATTCAACCCGTACTGGTGCAGGCGAGCATCGGGATGGCGGTGGTGATCCTGGCTGAAGCATCCCTGAGTTTTCTGGGCCTCGGAATCACCCCTCCGACGCCGAGTTGGGGTGCGATGCTCAATTCTGCACGCAACCACCTTTTCGACGCCCCACACATGGTGATTTTCCCGGCCATCGTCCTGATGGCAACAGTTCTGTCGTTCAACTTCCTGGGCGACGCCATCCGGGACTGGCTGGATCCGAAATCCTACGCCCCCGGCCCCACCCGAGACATCACAGCTTCTTGACGAAGACGTTCTCACCGCAAAGGCGCAAAGACGCAAAGGACGGATTTCTTAGTTCGTCAAGCGGGCTCACGATACCGTTGGCCCGGCGGGTCCTAGTTGGGATCTCAACAGCGTCGTTCACGGATAGGTCCGGGAGCCGGGAAGAAGTTGTCGCCGGGCAGACACAGAGAGCTTTGCGCCTTTGCGTCTTTGCGGTGAATTCTCTTACGTTCCGGTGGCGAGGAATTTTTCGCGGCAGTCTTCCGAGCAGAAGTGGAACACTTCGGAACCGCGGCTGGTGCTGATGGATTGACCCTGGGTAACGTAGGTCCCGCAGATCGGGTCCTTGACGAGTTTGCCTGATCGCGTGGGGCCTGATCGGGGGTCCGAGGCGGTCTTTTTCGGCGTCGACGGCGAAAGGAGTCCTCTCAGGGTCGACAGCGCAAGCAGCACGAGGCCGAAGACGATCATGACGCGGATGAGGAATCGCATAGCTAGGACCCCGGGTTGTTGCTCGCCCCGGCCAGTCTGCCGCGCAGCGTTCCGAGTCCCGGATAGTTGGGATCGATGCTCTCGATGCGCCGGATCGTCTTCTCGGCCGCCGGGACATCGTCCAGCGATTCCAACTGCGCGATGGCGACGTTGTGCAGCGCGAGCACGTTGCCAGGATCGGATTCGAGAGCCCGTTCGTAGTTTGCCATCGCTTCGTCGACACGGCCGAGGTTGTAGAGAGCAGTGCCCATGTCGGTTCGAACGACAGGGTCGTCCGGGGTATCTTCGAGGACTAGTCGGTACACGTCGACTGCTTCGCCGTACCGCCTCAGGTTGAAGAGGAAGTTTCCGTAACGCGTCTTCAGTTCAGCGTTGTTCGGGTTTTCCGCGAGCGCCTGATCGAAGAGGGCGAGCATTTCCTCGTCCGTGACCTCCGAGTGGTCCGCCGGGGCGGCCGCCAGGGACTCGGTCAGCTGCGCGGCCTCTGCGCTCCGGCGGGACTCGCTCTGGTAGGTACCGAACACGTAAGCTGTCGCCGACCCCAAGATGAGGCCGAGCAGAGCAACGTGGATGTTTCTCGCGCTGAACATGCGTCTCAGATACAAAGAGAGGGTCGGACTCACCGACCCTCTCTGATCAGAACAGGCCCTGTTGGCCGGTACGGATTAGATTCCGCCCGCGGCTGCGATCAGCTGTCGCGCCGCTTCGGCGTTTACGCTGTCGGGCGCCATCTCGAGGTACTTCTGGAGGACCGGAATCGCTTCTTTCATCGTATCGGATGAACCGAAGTATGAGATACCGAGCTGGTAGTAGGCTTCGGCGTTTTCAGGATCGAATTCGATGGCCTTCTTGAACGCTTCCACCGCTGCCGCGGTCCGACCTGTGTTGGTCATGACAGCGCCCAGGTTGTAATAGGCCTGGCCGGCCGATGTCGGGTTCAGCTCGGCGGTCTTCTCCAGTGCCGCAATCGCCTCCTCGGTTTTTCCGGCGCTCCCGAGAACGATGCCCAGGTTGTTGTAGTACCCCGCTTCCATCGGCGCCAGGATTATCGCGTTGCGATAGCTTGCGGCGGCCTCGTCGTACTGTCGAGCGCCCGCGTAAGCGTCCGCGAGGTTCGCGTGGATCACGTGCTGCGTCTCATCGCTCTCGATGGCGAGCTTCAACTGAGTGATCGCTTCCTGGTAATTCTCCGTGTCCAGGGCCACTCGGCCCAGGTCGAAAGCGTTCCGTGCGGCCTCCGCCCTGGCCCGTGCAGCGGCGGCGGCTTTCGCTTCTTCAGTGTCTGCGAGCGACTCGGCCAGAGCCTTCAGGTCGAAGTCGGCGACGGTCGGTTCGCCGAGGCGGACCCTGATGCCGTTGATGTACTGCACAGCCCGACCTTCGATCTGGAGCGTGACTTGGTAAGTCCCGCTCGGCAGCCCGGCATGGAAGAACTTGCCGTCTTCGCCGGTCTCGATCTCGAAGTGCTGGGTGATATCCTGTCGGTCGATCAGGATCATGGCCCCCTGTAAAGGCGTCCCGTCGATGTCGAGCACTGTTCCTTCCATGGCTCCGGTCTGCGCGATGGCGGGAGCCGAAAAGGCCAGAACGAGCCCAATCAGTGGCAGCAGCCTGCTGGTGATTCTCATCGTTATCCTCCGTCTCTCAAACTTTCGCATACTGGGGTCTTTCCTCATACGCAATCGGATCGATCAGCTCGGCCTCTGCGAACGCCCGCAATCGCAACGCGCAACTGTCACAGGTGCCGCAGGCCGAGCCCTCGAGTCGATAGCACGACCACGTCAACTGAAACGGCGCCCCGAGTTCGGACCCCTTCCGCACGATCTGCGACTTTCGCAACTCGATGAGAGGGGTTTCGACGACGATTCGTGTCGACGGCCGTGTTCCTTCATCGATAAGCCTGTTCAGTGCCTGGTAGTACTCGGGCCGACAATCAGGATAGCCCGAACTGTCCTCCCACACGGCACCAATGAAGATCCTCTCCGCCCCGATCACCTCGGCCCATGAGGTCGCGATCGAGAGGAAGTGGGCGTTTCGGAAAGGCACGTAAGTATTCGGAATATTACTCCTGTCGAGATCCTGCTCCGGAACGGTGATTCCGGGGTCCGTTAGCGACGATCCCCCGATCGCCTCGAAGTAGGGCAGATCGACGACGAGTCGACCTTCGACCTCAAAAAAATCCGCCTGGGCATTGAATGCGTCCAGCTCCCGTCGTTGGGTCCGTTGACCGTAGTTGGCGTGGAGCCCGTAAAGCTGGTACTCCTGCCTGACGATCGTTGCGGTTACGCAACTATCCACCCCGCCGCTCATCAGGACCACGGCTCTGGGTTTACCGGATGGATTTCGACTCGTCACAACGTGTCTGGTCCGACTCTTTCAGTTTATTTTCCGGGATGTCTAAAGTCAAAGCAATGTTATACCTGTAAACCACTTCAGGGGTTTGGTTTAGGTGCTAGTGGCCTGTAACAGTGCTATCGGCACCATCGCCGATGGGTCTTGCGGGCGAGGTCGAGGAGGGAGACGGAAAGCGATGCTCATTCATCGGTGACGGCTTCCGACAAAGAGATCGCCCGCAACCCCCATCGGCCCGAAGGGTTCGGCCCAACGGCGCCGTCTTCGGTGTCGTAACGCCCTCGCAATGAAACAGCATTGGCTCGAGCGTCACTCCTAAAATCCGACGCCGTTCCGCCGAACGCTGGTACCGATAGCACTGTTACAGGCCACTATATGCCGCGGGCATCCGGGCCCCAGATGTGCTTGTGGATTTGCAGCTGGAGCCGAACGTCTATCCCATCGGCGAGGATCCACCGCGCAAGCTCCATCGCCTCCATCACGTCATGGACCGGTGAGAACAGGACGGTCTGTGGGCGTGAGCCCAGGTGTTGTCGGTAGAAGCGGAGGGACCATTCATAGTCATCGCGTGAGGAGATGACGAATTTGAATTCATCCCAGGGCTGAACCTGCTCCAGGTTTTCCATTCGGAACGTCCCACCTTCGCCGCTGCCGGGGCACTTCACGTCGACGATCTTGATCACCTCATCGGGCACTGGTTCCAGTGGGACGTGCCCGCCGGTTTCGATCATGACGGTGTAGCCCTCTCCGATCAATCTTTCCATCAGCGGGATCGCTCCTTCCTGCTCCAGCGGTTCACCCCCGGTGATCTCCACGAGTCGCGTCGGGTAGGAAGCCACGGAGGTCAGAACCTCATCCACCGTCATCGTCCGGCCGCCGAAGTAGGCGTACTTCGTGTCGCAGTACCCGCAGCGCAGTGAGCACCCGGTCAGCCGGACGAAAACGCACGGCTTGCCGGCGTGGGTCGACTCTCCCTGGAGGGAATGGAAGATCTCGGTTATCTGGAGTGGAACAGGCATGGTCTTCGCGGTCTCGAACTGTCCCATCTCCGCTTTTCTAGCTCTCACGTGTCACCATGAAATCCGCAAGGTCTTCGACCTGTTCGACGAGAGCATAGTCGGGAAGACTGGATAGAAACAGTCGCCCGTAACCCCGCGTTCGAATCCGGCTATCAAGCACAGCCAGTATGCCTCGATCGGTGCGTGAACGGATAAGACGGCCGAAGCCCTGCTTCAGGCGCAGGATCGCGGCGGGTACCTGGTAGTCGGAGAATGGGTTCCCTCCTTCCTGCTCGATTTCCCGGATGCGTGCCGCAACGAGCGGATCGGAAGGCACCTGGAAGGGCAGCTTGTCGATGATCACGCAGCTTAGGGCCTCGCCCTTCACGTCGATCCCCTGCCAGAAACTGGATGTCGCGAACAGCACCGCCTTGGGTTTCCTGCGAAATTGCTCCAGCAACCGGCTTCGGCTGGTGCGCCCCTGTTTCAGCGTCGGGTAGGGCAGTTCGTCCTTGAGTATCTTGTAGCATGCGTCCAGCTGCTGGTAACTGGTAAAGAGAACGAAGGCGCGTCCGTCTGAGGCTTCGAGGATCTTCTGGATCTCTTCAGCAGCCCGGGGAAGATAGCTCGGACTTCGGTAGTCGGGCAGGAAAGCGGGAACGTATAGCGCGGCCTGTTTCTGGAAGTCGAACTCCGTCGACAGGGTTTCACCCCGCGCATGCTCGAGCCCAAGGCGTCGCCGGATGTAGTCGGTCGATCCACCCACGGTCATCGTTGCCGAAGTCAGCACACAGGTGGGCACTTTGTCGAACAGGGCTTCCTTCAGAAGCGGCGATACGTCGATCGGGCAGGCCTCCAGGAACACCCCGCGGCCCCGCCGGTCGAGCCACGACACATAGTTGTCCGGGTTTCCGTTCTTGAAGATCTCGAGTTCGTTTGCAATCTCGCCGGCCCGTCGGGCCAGGTTTTGCCATTCACCGCCCAGGTCCAACTGCTGCTTGCAGGCGCGCCTCAGGTCGAGCAATTCATCGATCAGATCATCGATACCCTCCAGCTCCGGTAGGGGGTGGCGCCCGTCGCGGAGGAGAAGGAAGCGACCGAAGAAATGATCCGAGGCGCGTCCGAGCGCGGAGGCTTCACCCTCGACCGAAACCTCGGTCTCTTCAGCGAGGGAGCGCGTGTCGAAGAGCATTTCCTGGATGCGGTAGTTGCTGACGTGGAAGCCGAAGTATCCCGTGGCGATGTCTTCCAGCTCGTGGGCCTCGTCGAAGATCACCGCGGTGTAGTCCGGGAGGATCTGAGCCATCTCGGCTTCGCGGATGGCGAGATCCGCGAAGAACAGGTGGTGGTTGACCACCACGATGTCCGACTCCATGGCTTTCTGCCGCACCAGAGTCAGGAAGCAGCTTTCGAACTCCTCGCACTTCGTGCCCAGGCAACGGTCGCGCCGAGCGTCGAGTCGCGACCAGAGTTCGTCGTCGTCGGATATGGTCGGAAGCTCTGCCCGGTCCCCGGTCTCGGTCCGGGTGGCCCATTCGGCGATTTGAGAGAAGTTGTCCAACTCCAGGGGCGTAAACAGGCCTTCCTCCTGGAACGTATGGAGCTTCAGCTTGCAAAGGTAGTTGTTCCGCCCTTTCAGGTAGGCGGCGCGAATCGGGCGGTCCAGAATCTTTTCCAGGAGGGGAATGTCCTTGTAGAAAATCTGATCCTGGAGTGCTTTCGTCCCAGTGGATACCAGAAGCCGCCGGCCGTGCATAAGGGCGGGCGCGAGGTATGCAAGCGTCTTACCCGTACCCGTGCCGGCTTCGATGATGGCGTGAGTCCCTCCCTCGAGTGCCTCGGTCACGACGTCGGCCATGCGAATCTGCGATGGGCGCGATTCGTAGCCTTCCAGCTTCTCGGACAGGAGTCCGTCATCGGAAAAGAAGTCTTTCATGCGGGTTCTTATTGAACCGATCACAGGGCACAAAACCGGTCCCAACGCTAAGTGTATACTGAAGAAGTAGTCAGTAGTCGGTAGTCAGTAGTCAGTTGTCAGTGGTACCTCTGGGCGTGAGCCGACTCCCCTCCTCATCTGAGGAGGGGAGCTGTTTGGTTGTTGCCGCGCCACCGACTTCCAACTCCCAGCTCCCCTCCTTGGCTAAGGAGGGGTGGATGCACCGCAGGTGCAGACGGGGTGGTTCGATAACACTTGGGTGGATGCGCCGGAGACAGTTCTTGAGATCAGCACCACCCCGGCGCTTCGCGCCACCCCTCCTCATCTGAGGAGGGGAGCTGTTTGGTTGTTGCCGGGCCACCGACTCCCAACTCCCAACTCCCCTCCTTGGATAAGGAGGGTGGATGCGCCGGAGGCGCAGACGGGGTGGTTCGATAACACTTGGGGTGGATGCGCCGGAGACAGTTCTTGAGATCAGCACCACCCCAGCGCTTCGCGCCACCCCTCCTCATCTGAGGAGGGGAGCTGTTTGGTTGTTGCCGGGCCACCGACTCCCAACTCCCTGAGGTGCTCCCCAAAATTCGGACAGGTTGCTAAGGTGTAAGATCGCTGCCTCAGGAGAGGCAGATGAAGAAGCGAGGACGGAAGCAGTACAGCGCGGCATTGAAGGCAAAGATCGCCGTGGAAGCGGTCAAGGGACAGCGCACGATCCAGGAGCTCGCGTCCCACTACGAAGTTCACCCGAACATGGTGACGAAGTGGAAAAAGCAAGTGCTCGACGGCGTATCGGAGATCTTCTCCAATGGTCGATCCCCGGCCAGTGAAGTCGATGAGCAAGTACAGGCCGAACTTTACCAACAGATCGGAAAATTACAGATCGAGGTGGAGTGGCTCAAAAAAAAGTCGGGACTTTCCCGTTAGAGCAACGACGGCCATGGATCGAATCAAATCACGACGAGTTGAGCATCGTCGAGCAGTGTCGGTTGACCGGAGTGTCCCGATCCGGACTCTACTACACACCGGTGGGCGAGAGCGCCGAGAACATCGCGTTGATGCGTCTGTTGGACGAGCAGTATACGCGGACCCCGTTCTACGGGATTCGGCGTATGACCTGGTGGTTGGAGACGCAAGGTCGGCAGGTCAATGCGAAGCGGGTTCGGCGACTGCTACGGCTCATGGGACTGGAAGCGATCTATCCCAAACCGCGGTTGTCGATGCCAGCCCCGGGACACCGGATTTACCCATACCAGTTGCGCAATCTGGAGATTGTGCGTCCCGATCAGGTGTGGGCCACCGATATCACGTATATCCGACTCCGGCAGGGATTCATCTATCTGGTGGCGATCATGGACTGGTTCAGCCGGTACGTGCTGGCTTGGGAAGTGTCCACGTCGATGGACAGTGGATTTTGCGTGTCGGCACTGGACTGGGCGCTGAGGCAAGCGCAACCGGAGATTTTCAACACGGATCAGGGGGCTCAGTTCACCAGCGATGTCTTCACGAGCCGACTGGAAGACCAGGGCATCACGATCAGCATGGACGGCCGGGGCCGGTTCCTGGACAACATCTTCGTCGAGCGCTTATGGCGCACCGTGAAGTACGAGGAAGTGTACCTGAAGGACTACTTGAGCGTTTCCGAGGCGATCTCGAACCTGAACCTATATTTCAGGTTTTACAATCAGGAACGCGGCCATCAAGTATTCGACTATCAGACGCCCGAGACCGTTTACTTTCAGCGCGCGCCAGGGGCCTGTGGAAACTGACTCCGCAGTGGAAATCCGCACACAACTCGGATTCCCACAGCTGCTTGAAAACAGCCTCGAAGACTCGGCTTTTTCACAGTTCCCACAGGCTCGGCGACGGGCTAAATATCAACCCATTTCAGTGGCAGCGATCCACCTTAAGACCCGGGGGTTGCTGTCCGAAGAATGGGGAGCCCCTCACCCAGCTCCCCTCCTTGGCTAAGGAGGGGTGGATGCGCCGGAGGCGCAGACGGGGTGGTTCGATAACATGGGTGGATGCGCGGGAGGAACAAAGCGGTTCTTGAGATCAGCACTACCCCGGCGCTTCGCGCCACCCCTCCTCATCTGAGGAGGGGAGCTGTTTGGTTGTTGCCGCGCCACCGACTCCCAACTCCCAGCTCCCCTCCTTGGCTAAGGAGGGGTGGATGCGCCGGAGGCGCAGACGGGGTGGTTTGTTGTCACCAGCGGCACCCCTTTTGGGTTGGCCACTTCCAAGCCACTAGTCACTCATGATCACGATTCATCCGGATCTCGCCGGCGCCGTCAAGCTGGGCATACTTCAGGCTGATGACGTCCGGGTGGGAGAAACGCCCGGACATCTGAGGCAGCTGTTGATCGACCTTGCCGCGGAGTGCCGGGAGAAGTACGAGGGGGTGCCGCCGGCGAAGGTCGAGGCTATTCGCGCCGTCCGTCAACTGTTTCATCACACCGGTCTGGACCCGACACGCTACCGACCATCCTCGGAAGCACTGTTCCGTCGGGCGGTACGGGGCAAGGACTTGTATTTCATCAACACGGCGGTCGATCTGATCAACTATTACTCGCTGAAACTGATGGTTCCGATGGGACTCTTTGACGCCGATCGCGTTTCGCCACCCATCGAATTCCGCATCGGGAGGGAGGGCGAAACCTACGAGGGGATTGGTCGCGGGAAGCTGAACCTATATCATTTTCCCTTGTTGTCCGACCGGGAGGGTCCGTTCGGGAGCCCGATCTCAGATTCCGTGCGAACCCGGGTCCACGAGGGCACCCGAAAGCTCCTGTGGCTGGTTATCGTTCCCCCGAAGGCCAAGGTTCCGCTCGATGATTTGGCCGATGCGGCTGTGGTGTGGAACGGCGGCCAGGTGACGACCCGAATGGTGATCGACTGAACCCCAACAGAACAGATGCTGCGCATTCCGAAACCGTTGATCGAACAGGTTCACGCCCACATGGAAGAGACCTATCCTCACGAAGCCTGCGGGCTGATAATCGGTACGATGGGCAAAGAGAAAGTCGTCCAGGCCTTTCGTGCGTGCACGAACTTGAACAAAGAGCGAGCGGCAGACCGGTACGAACTCGATCCGAAAGACATGCTTCTGGCCCAGCGAGAGTTCGAGAATGGTCCGTGGGACATCATCGGAATCTATCACTCCCATCCCGACCATCCTTCCAGGCCGTCTCAATTCGACACCGACCACGCCTGGCCCGGGTATTCCTACATCATCGCCTCGGTCGAGAACGGCAGCGTGGCGAAACTGCAGAGCTGGGAGCTCAACGAGGCGGAAGGCGCATTCCACGAAGAAACAGTTAAGATCGAAGGAGAGGAGTTATCGAAATGAGTGTGAGCGTGAAGATCCCGACACCGCTTCGGACGTTGACCGATGGCCAGGCGGAGGTGCCGGTCGAGGCGGCGACCGTCGAGGAGGCGTTGCAGAAGCTGGGTGCCGAGTTCGGGGGGTTCGGTGAGAAGGTGCTCGACCAGGATGGTCAGCTCCGGCGTTTCATAAATATTTACGTCAACGAGGACAACATCAAGGATCGGGACGACCTGGCGACCGCGATCGCGCCCGGGGATACGATTTCGATACTTCCCTCGATTGCCGGCGGGTAAGAAGTCAGTAGTACGCCGGCCGGTGTAGGTGCGGTCTATGACCGCACATTCCTGGGAATGCCGACGTTGTGCGCCCATAGAGCGCACCCACACCCGACTGGTTTCGGTTGCCCCTCCACATCCTGTTAAGGTTCCACCGTGGATTCTCCCAAAGACACCAAGACCAGGGCCGTACTGCCGCTCGTCGCGATCATAGGTCGCCCGAACGTCGGAAAGTCGACCGTGTTCAACCGTCTTGTCGGGCGACGGCGTTCGATCGTCACCGACGAACCCGGTGTTACGCGCGATCGGATCTACGGGTCGCTGGACTGGAACGGCGTCCGGTTCGAGATCGTGGATACGGGTGGCATCGTTCCCGGCGAAGAGTCCGAGATTCCGCAGAAGATCCTCGAGCAGGCACAGGTTGCGATCGAGGCGGCCTCCCTGGTTCTCCTCATCGTCGACGGCCGCGTGGGTCGCACGGTCGCCGACGACGAACTGGCCTCCTATCTGCGCCGCCTGGACCAGCCTGTATTTCTGCTGGTCAACAAGATCGACTCCCAGAAGAACGAGGCCGACGTAGCGGAGTTCGCGCGGCTGGGATTCGGGCACACTTTCCCGATATCCGCCGAGCATGGCCGAGGGTTCACCGATTTGCTGGATCAGGTTGCCGCCACGCTACCGGAGTCCGTCGAAACCGAGCCCGGCAACGAGATCCGCGTCGCAATCATCGGTCGTCCGAACGCAGGCAAGTCCACGCTGTTGAACCTGCTGGTCGGCGAAGAGCGCTCCATGGTCTCGCCGGTCGCAGGGACGACCCGAGACGCCGTCGACAGCCTGATCGAACATGACGGGGTCCGGTTCCGGTTCATCGACACCGCGGGTATCCGGCGCAAAGGAAAGACGGATCAGAAGGCCGAGAAGCTCAGCGTGATCATGGCACGAAAGCACCTGGAGCAGAGCGACGTGGCCATCCTCCTCGTCGATGGTTTCGAATCGATCGCGGCCATCGATGCAACCATCGGAGGCTACGCTCACGAGGCAGGGCGGTCGGTGATCATTACCGTCAACAAGTGGGACCTGGTCCAGAAGAGCCCCTCGATCACTGCGGAGTTCGAAAAGTTGATCCGCGAGAAACTGAAGTTTCTCGACTACGCGCCGATCACGTTCATTTCGGCGAAGACCGGACAGCGCGTCCACAAACTCTATGGGATGATCGAGGAAGCAAACCAGAGCCGTCGCCGTCGGGTCGGGACCGGCGAGCTGAATCAGTTTCTGAAAGAAGTGAGCCTGGCGCGCGGCGGGCTCCCCTCCGACGTGAAGGTGCGTTACATGGCGCAGGTGCGGGTCGCTCCGCCCACTTTTGTCGTGTTCGCAAACACGAAGCGCAAACTGCACTTCTCTTTCGAACGATTTCTCATAAACCGCATCCGCGATAGATTCTCATTCGAAGGGACGCCGATTATAATCAAGCAACGCATGCGGAAGGCGAAAGCGGGTAAATGATCTACTCATGAAGGCCGAGATTCCCGACAAGCTGTACTTCAAGATCGGAGAAGTAGCCGACATCCTCGGGGTCGAAGCTTATGTTCTCCGGTTCTGGGAGTCGGAGTTCCCGACGCTGGCGCCCAAGAAGACTTCCACCGGACATCGAACGTACCGGCGCAAAGATGTCGAGACCCTGATCCGGATCAAGGAGCTCCTCTACGAGAAGGGTTACACGATTGCCGGGGCGCGGAAACAACTGGGACGGGGCGCGAAGCGGGCCGAAACCGACGACGGCAAAGATGCGTTGCGCAAGGTGCGTGACGATCTCGAGGACATCTTGACTTTGCTCGACGGCAAAACCTAAGGTAGGAAGTTCCGCGGGACGTGGCGCAGCTTGGTAGCGCGCACGCTTGGGGTGCGTGAGGTCGCCGGTTCAAATCCGGCCGTCCCGATTCCTTTTGGACATTCGAATCCTCATCACGAACGATGACGGGATCAGTTCGCCCGCCCTCGAAGAACTGGAGCGTGCCCTTCGGCATCACGGCCGTTTGACCATCGTCGCCCCGGACCGTGAGATGAGTGCGCAGAGCCATGCGATTACCCTCAACCGCCCGCTCCGCTACCGCAAGCTCGGGGCAAACCGCTTTTCGGTCGACGGCACTCCGGCCGACTGCGTGATCATTGCCTCGTTGAGGATCCTGAAAGACCGACCCCATCTCCTGGTGTCGGGAATCAACCGGGGAAAGAATGTCGGTGATGGCATTCTGTATTCCGGGACACTGGCCGCGGCCTTTGAAGGAGCGCTACAGGGGATTCCGAGTATCGCGGTCTCGGTCGAGACCGGAGAAGGGATGGAGTTTGTGACCGCCGCCGACTTCACCGCCGTGCTGGTGCACAAGGTGCTCGAAGAGGGTCTTCCTCCCGGGGTGGTGCTCAACGTGAATTTTCCCGCCGAATGGAACGGCCGTGTTCTGATGACCCGGCAGGGGCAGAAGGCCGGAAAGACGGTTCTAGTCGAAAACCTGGATCCGCGGGGAGAGCAGTATTTCTGGCTCCACGAGGAACTGCACGAACACTTCGACATCCCTGCCGAAGAGCTCCCAGCCGACAACGAGGCCTTGATGGACGGCTACGCATCGGTCACCCCGCTCGAACTGGACCGCACCGCCTTCCGCTACTTCAAGCCCCTCTCCACCTGGACCGACATCTTTGACACGGAAGAATCCAAAAAGGACCGGTAACTGGACCCGAGGTGTAGGTGCGGTCTATGACCGCACATCTTTCGGGCCGCAACAGCGTGCGCTCATAGAGGCCTACACCCGGGCTTGAAGTTTCGCTTCTGGCCACCTACTCCACCGCCGTCGCCTCGATCTCGATCATCAACTCCGGAAACGCCAGCCGCGTCACACCGAGCAACGTGCTCGCCGGGCGACAGCCCGCTGCACCCAGCCTCTCACCCGCCACGCCCGCGTTCTCGATGAACTTGTCGACGTCCGTGGTGTAGTAGTTCAAACGGATGACGTTCGCCAGACCCATTCCGGCTCCCTCGAGAACCGTTTCGAGGTTGTCGAACGCCGCGTTCAATTGCGCGGCCATGTCGCCGGGATGTATCGAATTTCCGTCGGCGTCGTTCGACGTCTGACCGGCCACAAAGACAGTGCGTTTCGCATCCCGCACGTCGTTGGCCTGAACAAAGCCGTACTGGTCCTGCCACTTCCACGGATTGATGATTGTTCGTTCCACTCTTCCCTCCCTTGTGTTGACCAAACCTCAGCGTCGCAGTCTATCTTCTTTTCACGCGGAAGGTGGAGCCGATGGCGGCGGGCGAAGGGATCAGGGCGCTATGCTAAACTAAGACGGTTTGACGTCGGGACGTGGCTCAGCCTGGTAGAGCACCTGGTTCGGGACCAGGGGGTCGCCGGTTCAAATCCGGCCGTCCCGACTTGATGACTCAGTAAGTTAGGCGGGTCCCAGCGGCCCGCCTTTTCTTGTTTCCACACAAATGTCCACTTGGACTGGGTTCGGGACCAAACTCCGACAAGTATGGCGGTGCTCAGACTAAACGTTCTCGCACACAAAGCGTGACAGAGAGATCGGACCCACCAAGACTTATGGGTGGGGCCACCGCAACACCTCTGCCGCTCTGCGTGGGCTAGACCGTGCGGCTGGCGCTCGATTGATTTCTTGATGGGATCCTTCAGTCAGGGCTGGACCAAATCGGCGACTGCGGACACGGGGCAGGGCGGGCATGCCTACCTGACGGCGTGCCACGTCCCGGTGAGTTCAAGAATCGATCCGTCGGGCAGGTTTGACGTACACACTATCGAACCCGACAGCGCCATTCTGCTCTCGTCCTCGAACGATCCTTCGTAGCGGCAGTTTTGAATCTCGAAGACGATTCCAGACTCGTTGACCCGACCCGTAGAGAGGGGAGTCGCAGGAGCGTTGTTGTCAGCTGGTACGCCGAAATAGATACACGAGCCTTGCTGTTCCATCGTCCCGGAAAGCCCTTCGGATAGCTGCGTCAGGATCAGCGTTCCCGACGCCGAGCACCGCGCCCGCAGGTCGGTATCGGACATGGACTCCATGAATCTCCAGTAGCCTGTCGCGTTGCGGGGAGGATCAGCGAACGCCGCGGGGTTCTTAAGGTGGTCGCGCAGCAGCCGTTCCCACGATGAGCGCATTCGGTCGTATTCACCCTGACACCGTTGAGTTCGTTGCGGTGGCAGGCGGGCGAAATCCACCACGTACCCCCTCGTGAGCGGGTCCGCCCCGTAGGTCCAGCAGGTGATGTTGTAGAAGCGCTGCTGATTCAGATCATGGGCGTCTACAAATGCGTCGATTGAGAGGCTCCCGGGCGCTCCGTTTGCACCCTGCCTCCAGAAGTCTGCCGCCCACATTGCCATGACTGGTTCGTCGTTTAACAGCAGCACGGCAAGTTGATCTACTCCGTCCTCCTCCTGCCCCACTACGGGAAGGTCGAGAACATCGATCAGGGCATGTCCGACCTCATGGAACACAAAGAACATCAGTTGAGAGAAGACACCGATCCCCGGCTGTTGTTGGTTCACTTGGCGAAACAGAGGGGCGATCAGCTCGGTGCACAGCACTATTTGAGAATCACCAAGAACATAGAACGCATTCGCCTGGCCACACCTCCCGCTAGTAAGGGTGACTTCCCTCGGGAGGTCGAAAGTCTCGTTCAAGCCTGAGGCAACTATCGCGTTTATCTGGCCAACGAAGTCCACGTAGTCGTGCTGGTTGAGGGGAGGACCCGCGACAAACTGTGCTTCCGCCGTTCGCGGCGTCAGAAGTATTAGAAGAATCAGCAGCTGAGACCCGTACAGTCGTGTGGTCATGGTCGCCATTTACCTCGGGCAGGAGTGGCCCGATTCTATCAGAATGGTCCACTTGTCCCGGTAGTCCCAGTAATCCATACCCTGGCTATAGTGGGTGAGCAGTATAGAAGGGGGGGGGTAGAAGCTAATGGGTCATCCGGGACACTTTGGACAACCCGCCATTCGCTGCTGACTTGCCCAGCAGGACCGATCTCGCATCAGGAAATCCAGTCAGGTGGTCGGCCTTGCCGGAACTCCTCGATCTGCAGAAAGATGCCGGGGACGTCCGACTCCACCTCAGGATGGGCTTCGAACAACTCCTCCAAGTGCTGCAGCGCCCGTGGATGTTCCGGCGCGGTTTGAACCGACTGAATATAGGCTCTGGCAGCATCGACGTAGTTCCCAAGACCGGCCAGTGCGACGCCGAGATTCTTGTAGGCGTTGTGGCGTTCGGGATCGATCTTGATGGCCGCCCGGCAATTTTCCTCGGCCTCGTCGAACCGCCCTTCGTGGTTGAGGCAGTACGCCAGGTTGTTGTTCAGAAAATACCAGGTGTCGTTCACGTCTTGAGGCAGCTCAAACGCCCTGGAGTACTCCCCGATTGCGCTGGTGTAATCGCCCAAATCTTCCCTGACCACGCCCATGGTCAAAAAGCATCTTGCCCGGTCTGATGGGGAGTCGAGGAGCAAGAGGATTCTTTCAAGGTAAGCGTGTGCGGTCTCCAGTTTGCCGTTCTCGATGCACTCTTTGGCGAGTACCAGCAGGAAGTCGATGATTGCCTGGCCGTCTTCCTCACGACTCGCAATGAACGAGACCATGCCATCGACGTCATCGATAGATAGCAGTTTTCCTTCGGCGGTCATGAAGCCGTCGAAGCCGTCGGGGAGCTTTTCGTGCGGCATAGTCACCTCTCAGGAAACCCGTTGCCACTGGTCAGGTGAGACCGGCCCTGGGTCCTAAGTTGTTAAAACTGGTCTGAGAGTTGGACGTCTGCGGGGCTTCCGCTGCTGTCGGCATACTTTTTCGCAGGCAATATGGCCGCCAAAGAAACAGCTGCCCAGGGCGACCTGATGGCCGAGCGTAAGTTACGTGCAGGAATGGGCTTGATAGGACGCCTCACAGACCACCGCCTAGAATCACTCGTCAGCGTTCTGACACGCCACCTCGGCTCATGGAAGTTGTGTGCGTCAAGTTCTGCAAAAAGTATTTCCGAAAATTCAGTTCTTGAATGTTGATCGCCGTCGGGCCTGTGGGAATGTGGTAAAGCTGAGCGTTCTTGGCGAAACTTTTCCAAGGCTCAGAGGGAATCCGCGTCTTTTGCGGATTTCCTCTGAGGCGTCATTTCCATCAGGCCTCTGCGTTTCTTTCTTTTTGGTTCTTTTTCTTTCTTTCGCCCCCTCGAAAGTGTTCCGCAGCGATTTTCCGCTCCAGGATGCTCTGTAATCGCCGATCGACATCCGAGTCGATCATGGGTCGGCCCGTTTTGACGCGTTTAGGCAGCGGGCGTCTGACGGTGCCAGTCCTTTTTGTGTTCCTTCAACAGATCCATGTTCAAGTAGCGGATCGCTTCGATCCAGTTCTCATGCGTTTCGGTGGTCAGCGCCCGAATCAAACGCAAACAGCTGGCTGCGTTGGGGAAGATCCGCACCACGCGCGTTCGCCGCTTGATCTCCTCGTTGAGCCGTTCCAGCATATTGGTGGATTTCATGTGCTTGTGATGCTGGCGCGGCAGCGTGTAGAAGCTCAGCGTCTCGTCGATGTTGTCTTCGACCCAGTCGCAAAGTTTGGGATATTTCTGCCCCCACTTGGTTAACCACGCCGCCAGATCCTGCCGCGCTTCCTGGAGGTTCCGCCGGTCGTAGAGCCAACGCAGTTCCTGGAGACAATCGTCATCGGCTTTGCGCGGCAAATAATCCAATGCGTTTCGAAGAAAGTGGACGTAGCAGCGTTGCCAGATCGCTTCGGGCAGGACTTCTGCGATGGCTTTCTTCAACCCCGCATGATCGTCGGTCACCACGAACTCCACCCCGCACAAGCCGCGTTGCTTCAAACTCAGCAAGAGTTGCCTCCAACTGGTCGTGCTCTCCCGTCCCGCCAGTTCCACCGCCAACACACCGCGCCGGCCGTCCCAGTTGATTCCGATCGCTACCAGGACCGCCCGGCTCCGGATCACCCCGTCTTCGCGCACCTTCTCGTAGCGCGCATCCAGAATCAGGTAGGGGTATTCTTCTTCCAATCCTCGCGTCGCAAACTTTTTCAGCTCCGTGTCCAATGTCCTATTGATCCGGCTGATCGTGCTCGCCGAAAACGAATGCCCGCATAATTCTTCGGTGATCGCTTTCACCTTCCGTGTCGATACCCCCTGCACGTACATCTCGGCCAAGCTGGCCACGAAAGCTTTCTCGCTGCGTTGGTAGCGCTCAAACACTTCCGTACTGAACCGGCCGGCACGATCCTGCGGCACGCGCAGCTCCAACTTGCCCACCCGTGTGACCAGACCTCGCTCGTAGTAGCCGCTCCGATATCCTGTGCGACCCCCTGTTCGTTCGCTCTTGATCGCACCCACGACCTGGTCCATCTCCGCCTCGAGAATCTCCTGAACCACCTCCTGCACGACGCTTTTCAGCAGATCCTGTTCCTCTCCTAACAGTTCTTTCCAATCCACTCCCTTTCGCTTAATCTTAGTTCGGGCCATCGGTTCATCTCCTTCGTTTCAAAGTTGATTCGTTACCAACTTTTCGGAGATACCCTGGCCCCTTCCTATTTCAGGACCTTTTTGCAGAAACTCTGAAACATAACCCTCATGGACGAGCGACGAACAGAGAAGGCCGCCTGTCCCACCTGACCCAGTTGTCCCAGTAATTCCTATCCCGGCTGAATTGCGCAAACGAATATAGGATGGAGTAGAAAACACTGGGTCATCCAGGACACTTGGGACACCTCGCATTCGTTGACACCCCGCCACACTGCCGATAGCACCCCCCGCAACCGGTCTCACTTCGAAAGGGACGAAGCCCGTGATGCGACCGTGGATACTCGCCGGACGCCGTTAGCTACGCCGTGCTTGGGTTTGCAAAACGTGGTCATTGGTTACGAGCCAAAAAGGAATTCGGTGTTTTGAGTGCGGCTGAGCAATTTCACGCCGAATGCCATGTCAAAACCATGCGCCGCGTGACGCGGACATTACTGCCAAGTCGCTTGAGAGGCTGTCCAATTCTAGGGATCGTTGCCTAGTCGGAAGGTATGGCACACGGATGTTTGGACCTCGACTTTGAATCTAGTGCAGACTCGGTGATCCGATAAACGCAAGGAGTTAACCTCTCTCCCTTGTTGTGTGACGATCTTGGGCCAAGCTCTAAACAGCAGCGTTGTATACCAGCGTCCTGTTGTCACTGAGCCAGCGGGGGCGGTTCCCCGTGTCAGTCAGCCCACCCTGGATATGATGTAATGGGGAGGTGTCAGCAGCACGAGGACTGTCAGGATGAATGACGGCGAGGCGAACCGATCGGATGCGGCGTCCGGGTTCGGGACCGTCGCGCGTCTCTTCCATTGGGTCATCGCGCTTATGGTCGTCGTGCAAATCCCGGCCGGCATCGCCATGACGAGCGAGCCGCTCTTCAGCGTGGCCGACCCGCTCTTCATCCTTCACAAAGGGATGGGAACTGTTTTACTCGTCCTGGTGGTCGCACGGGTTCTGTGGCGGATTACCCATCGACCGCCGCCCTTCCCCGACTTCATGCCAACGCTGGAGCAACGCATCGCGAGCGCGACTCATGTCGCCATCTATGTCCTGCTCCTCGTGATGGCCGTGAGCGGGTATGTCCGAACGATCGGCGACGGGTTTCCGATCGAGCTCCTGGACGCACTGGGCATCCCGCCGCTGATTCCACCGATGCCCGAGGTCGCCGGGGTCATGCTCGTGGTTCACCAGTTTGCGGTGATTGGCTTGATCGCCCTTGTCGCCGTTCACGTCGGTGCGGTTTTGCGCCACCAGCTGATCGACCGAAACCCCGTATTAGCCCGGATGTGGCCGCCCTTCGGGAGAGGCTAGGCGTAGGGTGGACTACGCCCTTGGGAAGGCCCCGTGCAGCATGTCGCCGAGCCAGTGGCCCGCCCGCTGGACCTTGGCGCGGACGTACGGGAGGTTGTGGCGGTTGAGCGTGCCGTCCAGAGGTTCTCGACAGCCGTTCCGGTCACTTCATATGCGCAAATCTTCGCACGGTGCCCGAACGAATTGTGGGTCGCCCTGCAGTCCGTTCAGACACTGAATAAAGACTCAGCGATCGAGGGTCCCTGCACAAGACCGACTTGGCGCATTTACTTTGCCGCGGAGATGTGGATGCAGCGTCAGTCGATCCCGGCGCTTACTTGTGGTCCTCCCGCCTTCACGTGGCTGTCTTTTCGTCCGCTCCGCCGGCTCGCCCCCGCCCACCTTTCTTGGGGAAACCGCGACATTCGAAACCTGAGAGGCGGGAGATCGGGTAAGGTAGCCGCAACTTAATTCCAGAACGAACAGGCTGTGTGGGAACGTCTCAAATCGTCGAGGACCTAGCGAGGCTATGGGTTCGATCAATACAGGACGTGTTGTGCTGGGGGGATTGCTTGCAGGGGTGATCGCCATAGTCAGTGAAGCGATCTTCTTCAGGATCTTCTTTTCTGACATTCAAGAATTATTCGAAACACACAACTTCGCGGCTAGAGGGACAGCGCTCTGGATGCCTGTAACGGCAGTGGTCTTCCTGCTGACCATCATTGCGATATGGTTTTACGCGACGGCTCGGCCACGCTTCGGTCCGGGTCCAAGGACTGCGTTGATGGTGTTTCTGCCTCTCTGGTTCGTTGTGCGATCAACGGAAATTGTGTTCATAATGTTCGGAGTCGACGTGCGGCTGATTCTGCTTCACGCCATTTGGACGTTGGTGGCGGGTGCCGTCGCAATGCTGGCTGGAGCATGGGCTTACCAAGAGGAGTAGCAGCGCGTGTAGCACTCCCGAGGCCGCCCAAAACCCCGAGTCAATCGAGTCCAACAACCGTCGAACAGGTAGAAACACGCCGGGACACTTCGCGTTCGTTGACACCCCGCCCCACTGCCGATAGCATCTCCGGACAACCAATCTCACTGGAGGGCAAACCCATGAAGCACCGGTTGATTGTCTCCCTAGCAATCCTGGTAATTGGCTCGGCTCTGGCACCCGCGGCTCTAGCTCAAGACGCGGATGATTTGAAGGCAGCGGTGCTGGATTACTACGACGCGGTCAACAGCGAAGACGACAGGGCGTCTACGTTCTTCCTCCCCGGGAGCAAACAGTTTCCGAGGACTGGTTCGCTGCTACAGCCAAACCCGACAGAAGGGCGACCGCCGGGGTTGGATTTTGAGGTGGAGGTTCGCCACCTCGAGGCCACGGTCCATGGTGATAGCGGCGTCGCAACTTACTACACAACCGGGACAACAAGGTACCCGGATGGGACAATCCTGCAGGGCATCTTTCGGGCTTCAATAGTGGCGATAAGGCAGGGAAACCAGTGGAGGTGGGCACACCTCCATATCTCGCCGCTGCAGAGTGCGCCCGGCCAGTAGGAGCGGCATCAGTCGAGGCATTCGAGTCCAACAATAAAATCAATCACTTCCTATCGAGTCACCCACCCGAGCCAGAGACCTGCGGTCTCGTTGCCCCACGCGCTCCTAGCGCCTCGGTTCACCGCCTCGACTCTACACTGTTGATTTCAGGGGATGACTCGACGGGCTCGGCCTATTGGGGTTCGTCGGGCAGTTCGATTAGCCAGATGTCGGACTCGGGTGATGGAGTAACGACATAGTAGAGGGTCCAGTCGTCGGGGGATAGAACCGGAGAGGAAAGGTTCTCATTTGGACTAGGCGTCAATAGTGGCCGCGTTTCCTTCGAGGAGACGTCCACCGTATATAGGGTTCCCTGGTCCTGGTAAACAAGCGTTCCGTTGTCGTTGAACCAACGCGGCGCCCCGCCGGTGTCGGTGATCCGCTCATAGTTCTTGGATTCAAAGGAGTAGACGTAGATGCCTTGATTCGTCACGCTTTGCCGATTCCTGCGTATACCGGCCAAGAATCTCCCGTCTCGAGACCACGACTGAGGCCGAAAATACCCTTCCTCCCCAGGTAGAGGTGGCAGAGTCTCCTTTACCCGCTGTTCCCAGGCCTTGCCAGTTTCGAGAATGTGAGTTTCGCCTTCAATAGCGTCCGAGTAGGCTATCCGTGAACCAGTTGGAGCCCAACGGACCAAAACCGCCTCGAACGGTTCGAAGGTCAATTGCTCCGGGGAGCCACCGTCTGGATTGATTGTCCAGATATCATGACTACCCGCACGGTTCGTGTGGAAAGCGATCCTGTCGCCCCCGGGAGACCATCGAGGTGTGAAGTCCCGGTAGGTATCGTTTGTCAGTTGCCGCTGGCCCGAACCGTCAGATCCCACAATCAACAGATCCCTTTGGACACCCGCTCTTACGAAGACCACAGATTGCCCGTTCGGCGAAACGTCCGGAGTACCATATTGTCCAGAACCTTGGGTCACAACTGTGGGCTGCCCAACAGGCAACCGACTTACGGGATCGATCTCCACTCTCATGATGTTCGATGTGGGACGCCGACTTGCGTATGCCAGGCGTCGTCCATCCGCTGAGAGGGTCAGGTGCATGGACTCGCTGCCGACGTCCGTGGTCACGGCCCCTGGCTGGCCCAGCGTCCCGCCGGTCGCCTCGTCGATTCGCACACGCCAAAGGCTAGTGCTGCCGGTTCTGTCACTCGAAAAGTAGAGGTGGTTACCGTCTGACGACCATACCGGATTCCAATCCACGGCGGCATCGTCGGTGACAGCGACCGGATCACTCCCATCTGGGCGGACCGTCCAGATGTCCCGTTGACCCCCTCCGCGGATGCTCCAGTAAGCGATCCGGTGACCATGCGGTGACCAGTCCGGCTGGGCTGCCGCCCCTTGAAGTGGGATTTGGCTTGTTACTCCCGTAGCCAAGTTCACCTTCCAGAGTTCTCCGTATGCTCCCGCATTCCCCACCGGACCCGTGACGGGACTTGTGCCAAACGCAATCTCCTCGCTGTCCGATGACCAAGAAGGATTGAAACCAACGGTTGCCACTCGCCGGGGTGACTCACCGGTGGCACCCATTACGAAGATGCCACCGCCATCTCTCTCAGAGCGAAACGCAATGAACTCCCCGCTGGGTGAGAAGCTCGGGGTCGCGTCGGCGTCCGGTGAGTCTGAAGTCAGGTTGAACTCGTTCCCTCCGCCGACTCTCCCTAAGTAGATGTCCCAGTTGTCAGGTTCTGTTTCCCTCTGATACACGAACGTCTGACCATCAGGTGAGAGGCTGGGGAAGAATTCCTCGCCTCGCAAGGAGGTCAATTGAATGAAGTTCGGGTTCAGGTCCGAGAAACGTAGGAGAGCCTCCTCTCCTGCACCAGTGGGAAACATAACGTAGACCAACGCGATCACCAGCAACCCGGCTAACGCAATCGCCCATTTCGGCATGTGCCGCTGGCGCTTCGCCACTGGAATGTTTGCGGCACTTACCGTGACTGTACGACTCGAATCGGTGTCTCGAAGGAGACGCTTGAGGTCGGTTCGCAGTTCAGCAGCAGTCTGGCAGCGCAGGTCACGATCCTTCTCCAGCGCCTTGTTGATGACCTGCTGGAGTTCGACAGGGGCATCTGGGTTCAATTGGACCGGCGCGGTGGGCGCCAAGTTCAGAATCTGGTTAAAGACAGCCGCTGACGTCGTGCCTGTAAACGGCTGCCTGCCTGTTACAGCCTCATACAGGACAACCCCGAGCGAGAACAGATCCGTCCGTGCATCGACCTTCTCACCAAGCGCCTGCTCAGGGGACATGTACGACACGGTGCCGACCGTGGACCCCGCCTTCGTCAGGTCGAGATCACGTCCACTACCCGTCTCCGTTTCTGACTCTGAGCCAGACTTTTTCCGTGCGGCCTGCGCCAATCCGAAATCCAGAATCTTCGCTTGCCCACGCTCCGTGACGAAGAGGTTCGCCGGTTTGATATCCCGGTGAACAATCCCCTCGCCGTGCGCGGCATCGAGCGCATCCGCCAACTGGATGCCCAACTCCAACACCTCGTCGGTCTTCAACAGCCCGCGTACCAGCTTTTCCTTGAACGTCTGCCCCTTCATCAACTCCATCACGATGAACGGCTGACCGTCGTGCTCGTCGACTGGATGCCCAACTCCAACACCTCGTCGGTCTTCAACAGCCCGCGTACCAGCTTTTCCTTGAACGTCTGCCCCTTCATCAACTCCATCACGATGAACGGCTGACCGTCGTGCTCGTCGATGTCATGGATCGTACAGATGTTGGGGTGATTCAACGCCGACGCGGCCTGTGCTTCACGTTGGAACCGTTCAAGCGCCGTGCGGTCTTCGGTCAGTTCAGGAGGGAGGAACTTGAGGGCAACCTGTCGGTGCAGTTTCGTGTCCTCGGCCCGGTAGACCACACCCATACCGCCGCCCCCGATCTGTTCGAGAACCTTGTAGTGGGAAATGGTCCGTCCTAGCATTTTGTCCAACAAGCCTATGGAATCTGTAACTCGCCGATAGCGATGCCTTGTTCCCCAGCCACGGAATACAGCAGGTAGATCTCGTCGCCCTCAAGGAAGATGGCAGGATCTCTGAGTTGTCTCACCGGTTCCAGTATTGCTCCACGCGCCGAAGGTGCCAGGGGTAGGTGCCCACCTTCGTAGGGAAGTTCAGGCTCTAACACGACAACGGGCTCGGTTTCTTTCCAGTGCATCCAATCGGGTGTGAGGTCGACCTTGGAAAGAAGTATCCTCTCCGGGCTCTCTCCGACAATGGTGTAAAAGACGTGGAGAATGTTTCCGTCCAACTTGAGGGCCGAGTGTCTCATGTCTCTCGTGAAGAGTGTGGGCCCCTCAACGAAGTCGGTCAGGCCGTCGGATGATCGATAAAACACGCTTGGCATGCCAAGCGCGTAGTAGGCATCATCCCATCGGAACACCCTGAAGTAGGGCCTGCCCAGCAGTTCCTCCCCAGCATCGAAGTTCAGACCGTCACTCGACTTCGCGACAAGAGTCACTTGCCGGTAGTTCGCCCGCTCCGCCGGGTCTCCACCGAGAAACGCTGGACAATGGAAGTACATGCGGATTTCGCCTGCAGCCTCGTCCACATGGACGTCAGGAGATGCCACGTGTTTGTAAGCAACCATTCCCGGCGGGACGGAGTCACAAACGGTACTCTTCAACTGCAGTGTGCCCGGCGTGTAGACGGTCCATGGCCCCGTCACCGAGTCTGAATAAGCCATGCGGATGTAACTACCTTTGTGATGGGCGAAGTAGAGGTAGTATTTTCCGAGAGGCTCCGATACCCACTCTGGAACGCGGATGAGCGAGGGCCCGTTGATATTCTCGCCGTTGTCGCCGAGCAGCATTGAAGGCTTGATGATCGGGTTGTTTTCAAATCGAACAAACTGCGGCGGTTCGCCGGTCTGGGCGAAACTGGAGCATGGACCAATTAGCAACGCCAGTACTGCGATCATCGCTACGATTGAAGTTTTCGTAGTACTTCCGCCCATCACCCACCTCCCGGATAGTTAAAAGTCCACACCGCCGATCATGGCACCGGTACTCGTTCTTTTAGTTCCTCGAAGAAATTCAAGACGATATTGATCTGTGACTGGAGCCCCGCGGCCTCGTTTCTGTCTACCACGATGACTCGTCCGTCGCGCATGACGTCGTTAACTTGGGAGCCCATAGGCCCCTGCGGGCGGGTGGTCGCCGGAAATGTCCGGGGAGCGTCCCATGTGGGGCTGGGATTGGTCGCAATGTCAACAACCCCCAACGACGTAGGGCCGGTTTTGAAGATCAATTGTTGTCCGTCGCGTGACCAGATGGGATGATGGCCGTCGACTAACCGTTGCTTTCGTCCCGTCAGTGGAAAAGGCTGCAGGTAAACCTCAAAAACCTCGGATTCATTAGAATGGTATGCGATCCATTTTCCGTCCGGCGAGAATCTCGGTGCGTTCTGAATTGAGTTAGGGTCGTCGATCAGGACCGCCGCCGTTCCATCGTCTAGGGAGAGTGCCCAGATCGACCGAGCTACCCTCAAAAGGTGTGTAAATAGCATAGGCGGTGATTATCCTTCCGGGTGAAATAAAAACCCGGGCGGAAGAGCCCGAAAGGAAGGAGTCACACCGCCATGAGCAAGAAGAACATTGATCGAAGTGTGGAGTCAAGAGTCTGCTTTGAACAGCTGGAAGAGTGGGTGCGAGAGCAGATCCAGTTTTACGTACAGGAACTGTTGGAGGATGAGGTGACAGCCTGACAGAGAGACTGGTGACGAAGAAAGAATGAGCGTCGCCGAGAAGTGGACGCGCCCGGTGGCTATCGACAACGGAGCTACGGTAAGGAGCCACCCCCTGGCGACTGGTTTGTACGCCGTGAGTTGCGTGAAGCGATCAAGCTGGGAACGGCTGGCTCCGGGTTCCCAGTGCGGGATCTGGAAGCCCGCGTTTTTCAGCGGAGCCGGGTCTTTTTCGCTGTTTGCCAAGCGGACGCAAGAGGTACGAGACTTGATTCCAGAACTCGTATTTGCAGTGGGGTCCGGTGGCCGAGGCGGGATTTCGATGGTCCACTGGCCTTCGAGACGGGCTTTTAGGTCCGGAAGACCTGCGCCGCTGTCCCCCAGGCACCGGGATATAGCCCGGTTGAAGGACGAAGTGGCAGCGGAGAAATGGAGGTACCTGCTTCAAAGCCGTTCTTCGCTGGACGATCTGGACCAGTGGGCCGTGGTATCTGTGGGCAGGCTTCCACGGACCGTTGCGGCATGGGTCAAAGCCGGGCCGTGCTTGAGCAGGAAAAGGCCCGGGTGATGTAGCCTGGTAGTCGATCTGCCGCTTTAAGTGATGGCACTAAAGTGGTGGTGTCGGTCAGTAGTGGTTATCGAGAATCGCGCAACCAGAGCTGGACCGATTGGCTGCGCTGTTCCAGGGATGGCTCAAAGAGCGGGCCGGATGAACCCCTCCGAGACTGGCCTGATGGGCTGTTCGGGCCACTCTGGCCGGAAGCTGGCTGGAGCGTTGCGCAGACGTTCTCCTGGCCCAGAAGCCGCACGAGCAGAGATGCTGGAATCAGATCGCATCGTCAACTCGGTGCTACCGGGCTAAGATCCCGGGGCAAGGGTCGGCACGGGGATGCGGCCCGTCAGAATGTTGGATGTTGCGGCAGTGGGCATCCGCTTATGCAGAAGACACGGCAGGAAGCCGAGCAAGTCAAAGGACGATTCCAACATTGGTGTGGCAAGAGAGGACTGGAGGCAGCGGCTGATCTGATCGACCAGGACTGGGATCGGATGGTGACGTTTTACAACTATCCCAAACAGCAGTGGCAACATCTGCGGACTACCAATCCAGTGGAGTCTCCCTTCTCTGCTCTGCGACTGCGAACCGATGCCGCTCGAAGGTTCAAGAAAGTGGCCAACGCACGGGCTGTCATCTGGAAGACCTGCTGCTGGTCGCTGAGAAAAGATTTCGCCGTTTGAAGGCTCCGCACTTGATGAAGGATGTCTACCAAGGCGCCCAATATGTCAATGGAGTTCCAGTCAACCAAGTCACCGAGGAGAAAGCCGCCTGATGTCTATTTACACACTTATTGACGGAACCTCGATCGACCGTCGGGGTTGACTGACGTAAAGGAGAGTACTGCCATCGGGGGACCATGACGCCGGCCAGTGTGAGATCCCTTCTTCTGCATTCGTCAACTGTTCGGGAACGCCACTAAGATCGGCACGTTTCCTGTAGACGCTCCTCGTTCCGCCGGTTGCTGAACCATACGCCACCCATTCACCGTCTGGTGACCACACGGGTGCGCTATCGTTCCCCCCGAAGGTCAATGGTTGCATTTCCGTCTCACCGGAAAGGTCGTACAACCAAATATCTTGGCTGCCATCATCGTCTAGGACTTGTAACGCAAGTCTCTTCCCGTCTGGTGAGACCCTTGGACCGGAGTAGATTCCGGCCGGAATGTTGAGCTTTTCCTCCCGTCCATTGAATCAACGATTTTGGGGATGAATTGTTGTGAGTTGACGCCAGTGGCGTAAACGAGTGAACCCTGATCAGAGAGACTGAAGTGCGCCGTACCAGTAAGATTGAAAGCACGTGACAAACCCTCCACAACGGGACGTGCCCCCCCAGTAACGTCAAGGCTGCTCAAGTCAAATGGAATCGCAAAAAGTACGTCCTCAATCGAATAAACAAGGTGTCCCGTCCGCACATAACGTACGTCACTGCCGCCCCGAAACAGAACTTTACGTTCGTCCGATTCGAGCGACTGCACCACGACCTGTGCGTTGTCCCATCGGTCCGTGCCTCTTGTGGTTGCCAATGTAAACAGAATCCATTCCCCATTCGGCAGAAGAGTCGGGCCTTGTACCTGTTCGCCCTCTTCTGTTCCAATAAGGAGTTCTGGCGTCCCGCCGTTGGCAGAAACTTCCATGATCCCGTTGGGTTGCCCGAAAAGAATCGTGTCGTTTCCTTCCCAAGTCACACCGTAGGGATTCCTCGCTGGGCTCAGAGTCACCGGTGCACCGCCGGTGATGGCAATCTTCTTGAGCTGGCCCGCGAAAGTGGTGTATGCGACCCATTGCCCATCGGGCGATAAAGTTGGACTGTTGGGGTCTTCCTCGGTTCCCACAATCGGCCTTGCGTCCATTTCATCCAAATTGCGCAAATAGAGCTGGCTGTTGGCGACATAGACGATCCGAGTTCCATCAGAAGAGATGTCCAGCGAATGGCGACCTGTTCTCGTGAATACTTGGTCCTCCGGTAGGACGTGAGAAAAACGACTGACGAGGCGGGGTTCCAACGGTTTCAGGATCCAGGTTCCGACGACAGCAACAATCGCCGTGACTATGAAGGTGATTATGGCAGGGAGGAGCCGTTGAGATAGTGGTTGCTCACCGACGGGCACAGTCGGCTGTGACGTTATGCCGCTTGGGTCGGCCAATACATGTTCAATTTCGACACGAACGTCGCCGACGGCCTGCCAGCGATCCTTTGGCTCCTTTTCAAAGGACCGGCGCAGCAATTCCTTGATTCTAGGATGTAGGTTCGTTTGGAGCGTCGCGTAGTCCGGCTCTCGCGTGATCACGGAAGCAAGTATTTCAGTAGCCAGTTCGCCCTGGAACGCCATACGACCCGTCAGCATCTCAAACAGGACGCATCCGAGCGCGAAGATGTCGGCTCGTCGGTCCGCCGGTAGTCCCTTTGCTTGCTCAGGCGACATATAGGCCGCGGTGCCAAGAATCATCCCTTGCTGCGTAGCGGCGATGCTCAACGTCGGTGACTGCGACACGTTCACATCCGCGCCATCTCCGGCGAATGCCTTTGCCAACCCAAAGTCCAGTACCTTCACCTTGCCGTCCGGCGTGACCTTGATGTTGGCGGGCTTCAGGTCGCGGTGGATGACGCCCTTCTCATGAGCGGCTTCGAGGGCCTCGGCGATCTGGAGGGCAAGTTTGAGGGATTCCTCGACGGGAATGGCGCCGCGCTTGAGGCGGTCTGCGAGGGTGTCTCCTTCGACCAGTTCGAGAACGAGGAATCGTGTGTTGTTGTCTTCCTCCAGGCCGTAGATCGCGGCGATGTTCGGGTGGTTCAGCGACGCCAGGAGCTTGGCTTCCCGTTCAAACCGGGCGAGCCGTTCTTCGTCTTTGGCGAACTCTTCGGGGAGGGTTTTGATGGCAACTTCACGCCCGAGCTTGGAATCCTTCGCACGCCACACCTCGCCCATGCCGCCCTTGCCAAGGGGGGAGAGGATCTCGTAGCTGCCGAGTTGGGTGCCGGGGTTCATTGGTTAGTTGTCTGTCGGAACCAGGCGCTTCAGCTCCTCGAACCAGTTCTGCACAAGGATCACGCGCACCGAATCATCCGGATCTTCCTCGAACATCAGGAACCGTCCGTCAGCAGCCACGTCGTACGACGGTGTACTGCTGTCGCTTTGCAGGAATCGGTCTTCGAAGAGTTCGATCCGGTCTACTACTTCGAAGGGTTCCGTTGCGACCTCGGCCGCCATGATCGAGTCACCGTTTCGGTAGTAGATTTCTGTTCCGTTACGCGCCCATACCGGCTCGGTTCCACCTTCGCTTGAAACCTTGCGCTGTCCGCCTGGTATAAAAGGGTACGGCTGTACATAGACCTCGTTCTGGCCCGACTCATCTGAGACATAGGCGATAAACCTGCCATTGGGAGAGAACATTGGCGAGCTTTCCTGATCTGGAGTCACGAGGAAATCTTGGACCTCACCATCCGGCAACAACATGAATATGCCGTCACCGATACCCGGGCGAGTTCCAAGGAAGGCGAGTGTTCCATCCGGCGAATAAGAAACGGGTATGTCCGTACTGTCTGATAACGTCAATGCCCGCATGTCGCCGGTCTCATCCACACGCATCGTGTAAATATCTCCTCCCTGGGGGCCGACCCTCTCGAACGTTAGCCCGGCTCCGTCGGGGGTCCAGAGGGGAAGCATGTTGGCGGACCTGTACCCATCAAGCGTGACCGGCCGATGGTTGCCCGTGACCAGATCGTAAACCCAGATGTCGAACGCGCTATAGCCGACGAAAAAAGACGCAATCCGGTTGCCCTCCGGGGACAAACGTGGGGCAACGTGCGGCCCAAACGCAACGTCGCGGACGGGTTCAGTCCTTCCCCCACGATCCACCCAAACCAGCCTGCGCTGAGGTTCGGCGACATCGCTGGGCACGTACATCATCATTCCCGTGTCGGAGAAGCTGAACTGCACAACGCCTCGTCGTCTCCCCCGCAAGACATTCTCCAGAACCGGGACGGGCGTTCCCGTCACCTCGAGGCGGGCGAGGTCGAACGGAACGGCCAGGATCCGGTTGCCTTGAGCGTAGACCAGGTGTCCGGTCGGAGCGTACTGAGGATGTGTGCCGGGGAGCAGGATTGTCTTGGTCTCGTCGTCGAACGAGTAAACCGCGATCTGAGGGTCGTCGTCGCTCTGCTGTTCCGTCCATACCGTGAAGAGCACTGCCCGACCGCCGGGCAGAAACTTTGGAAGACGGTGGCTGGTTTCCCCATCGGCCAGCGTCGTCAACTCCTTCGGCTCGCCGCCGGCAGCAGACACCGTCCAGAGGCTGGATTGGTTATCCGGAGCGAAGACGAGAGTGCCGCCTTCCCCCCAGGTTATCCCGGCGGTCGGGGCATCCAGGCCCTGGTCGACGGGGACGGGAGCCCCGCCGGTAATCGGCACTTTCATCAACCCGGTTGGACTATCGCTGTAGGCCACCCATAATCCATCCGGTGAAAATACGGTTGCTTGGATCCGCCCGTCCGCTATCGATCTCATTCCAACGGCATCGAACGGTCGTAGCAAAAGGCCTGACGACGGGAACATGCTGTACAGGAAACTCGAGCCGACGGGAGAAACGACGACAGTCGGATTGGGAGTCCCGATTGCTAAATGCGCCTTGATTGGAAGAACGTATTCACTGCGAACTACCTGTACCGGGGGACTCTCTCCAGGAAGTATCAACACGGCCACGGCGAGTGTGGCAGCGGCGAACAACGCCCACGCCACGCGTTCCCTTGTGCCGGTACTGGCCTGAAGGATCTCCGGCTTCGCATCGGCAGTCGAAGCGGTCCAGGTCAATTCCCGCATCAGATCCGCGGCAGTCTGCCAACGGTTGTCCGGGTCCTTTGCGAGGCACTGACGTACCAGTCGATCCAATGGCGGCGGCACCAACTCCTGAAGCTCAGACATGGATCGCGGGTCATTCTGCATGATCGCCGCGATCAGACTCGCCTGACTGGTTCCCACAAAAGCCTTCCTTCCCGTCACCATTTCGTAAACGACCGCCCCAAACGCGAATATGTCTGTGCGTGTATCGGACTCCTTGCCTTCCAGTTGTTCCGGGGCCATGTACTGGAGGGTGCCGAGGATCTCCCCGTCCGCTGTGAGAGGTTCCTTTTCCTCAATGGTCGACAATTGATCCAGTGGCCCCCCTGTGGCCTTGAGTTTCGCCAGTCCAAAGTCCAACAACTTCGTCCCCGACTTGGTGATCATGATGTTGCCGGGTTTGAGATCTCGGTGCACAACACCCTGCCGGTGTGCCTTGTCCAGTGCGTCGGCGATCTGGATGGCGTATTCCAGCGCCTGATCGAGCGGCAACCGGCCTTTCTCCAACCGCTGCTGGAGTGTGTCGCCCTCGACGTACTCCATGACAAGGTAGTGAACTCCGTCCTGTTCGCCGACGTCGTGGAGTGTGCAGATGTGCGGGTGGTTCAGGCTGCTGACGGCTTTGGCTTCACGCTCGAAGCGTTCCCTGCGTTGAGGGTCGTCCGCGAGATGTTCGGGAAGGACTTTGATCGCGACGGTGCGGTCCAGCCGGGTGTCGGTCGCCCGATACACTTCTCCCATACCGCCGGCACCGAGTTGGTAGGCGATTTCGTATGGGCCGAGTCGCGTTCCTGCCGTGAGGGCCATAGGTTGCGCGTTGCCTCATGGGCGGTCCGTCGCCGTGGTTGGGTCGAACTTGGCTAAATAGTACGGGAGGAAGGAGTTGGGGTCAACGAAGGAGGGAATCGGGCGGTTTGTTTCTTGGGGGTACGAGTCAGCGAACGCCGACAGATTAGCCCATTTTTCGGATCACTGCTGTCGCAGAATCATGAAGCATTTTAGATACGTTCGAGCTTGTTTGAAGCAATTCTTGGGCCTTCTGCAGGTTGCTTTGCAAGTCAATGTTGGCTAGCTGAGCATCGTCTCCCGTCGTTGAGAGAATCTCTTCTAGCGAGGCAATGTGTCGCTCCATTGCACTCCGTGCGGTCGATATGCGGTCACCTATCGCCTTCTTCTGTTCATCGAAGAACCTGACCCTTTCCGCGTATTGTTGCAAGGTCGCGATCTGCTCCAGATACGATTGCCTCAATACGTATTGGACGAGTTCATTGACATCTGGCCCTTGCAATGCATCGGTAGAACCGATGAAGCCTTCCCACTCAGTATTCACCGTTTTCGTAGGTTCTCCTTTTGCAATCATGGAAGCGATCAGCTTTAGTTGCTTCAACTGCGCCTCATCGAGTCGTTTCTCTATGTCCATTTTTGCTCCGCGAAAAAGTGCCGCGTCAGACCGTCGCAATAATTGAGCGGCTATTTCCCGACCATCCAATCAATTATTGTCGCGCAGTACTAATCAGACAAAGAGAGAAGAGGAGTAAGTAGCAAGGAGTGGCGAAAAGACCGTCAGTTGCGTCAGCTATAAACTTTTTAAATCCCAACTACAGCCTGGTTGTTTCTGGAACCGCAGAAAGACAAACCTGCACGGGGAAGGCCATCGCTCGGAACGGACAATAGACGAGATCCGATGTTGCCGGGAAACTGTGACATGGATTGTGGCCTGACGGCATTTCAGCCTCGGATCGCCACTCCCTGTAAAGGTTCTGTCACTTCGATGAGGGGGCCCTGGATGGGGCGATCACCACGGCGTTCCAGACCAGGACTGTGCCCAATACTGTGCCCACCCCCTGCAGCTACTGGTTGCTACCGAGTGTCACGCCCACTGGTGCAACTGCCAGAAAATATTAGCCTGTAGCAGTTCGTGTCATTCAGTGTAAGTTGTTGAAAAGGAAGGGGAGCTTGGTTCGGGACCAGGGGGTCGCCGGTTCAAATCCGGCCGTCCCGATTATCCAACCCCCAGGAGTGACGCGTTTAGGCGGCCCTGCTATTCACCGGCAAGTTTACGAATAGATTCCGCAGCGTGTCGCCTTCGTCTTCCGGCTTGCCTCAGGAGAACACCGCCCCATGGCTATCACAGCCATGCTTTCAATATCCGACCTGATATGGTCATGCTGGACGCCAAGTGTCGGTCCACCCTCTTTTGTCGCGATCTCCCTTCGACTTAACTTCAGCAAGGACAATCCGTTTGCCGAGATCGCGGATTCGACTGAGCACTCGGCTCTTGGGCGGCGGGTCGATTGCTTCTTACAACTGCAGTTGGCTGAATCACTGCACTGCGACGAGCAAGAGTATGTACCGCCTGACAATTCTGATCGCGACCCTTTTGGTGATGCTGATCGCCTACTCGGATGAACAACCGCGTGGCCCGGCGATGCCTTTCAGTTGTGTGCGTCAAGTTCTGCAAAAAGTATTTCCGAAAAATTCAGTTCTTGAGTGTCGATCGCCGTCGGGCCTGTGGGAATGTGGGAAAGCTGAGCGTTCTTGGCGAAGCTTTTCCAAGCCTCAGAGGGAATCCGCGCCTTTTGGCGGATTTCCTCTGAGGCGTCATTTCCATCAGGTCTCTGCGTTTCTTTCTTTTTAGTTCTTTTTCTTTCTTTCGTCCTCTCGAAAGTTTTCCACAGCGATTGTTCGCTCCAGGATGCTCTGTAATCGCCGATCGACATCCGAGTCGATCATTGGGTCGGCCCGTTGGGACGCGTTTAGGCAGCCGGCGTCTGACGGTGCCAGTCCCTTTTGTGTTCCTTCAACAGGTCCATGTTCAAGTAGCGGATCGCTTCGATCCAGTTCTCGTGCGTTTCGGTGGTCAGCGCCCGAATCAAACGCAGACAGCTGGCTGCGTTGGGGAATATCCGCACCACGCGCGTTCGCCGTTTGATCTCTTCGTTGAGCCGTTCCAGCATATTGGTGGATTTCATGTGTTTGTGATGCTGAAGCGGCAGCGTGTAGAAGCTTAGTGTCTCGTCGATATTGTCTTCGACCCAGTCGCAGAGTTTGGGATATTTCTGCCCCCACTTGCTCAACCATGCCGCCAGGTCCTGCCGCGCCTCCTGGAGGTCCCGCCGGTCGTAGAGCCAACGCAGTTCCTGGAGACAATCGTCATCGGCTTTGCGCGGCAGATAATCCAATGCGTTTCTCAGAAAGTGGACGTAGCAGCGTTGCCAGATCGCTTCGGGCAGGACTTCTGCGATGGCTTTCTTCAACCCGGCATGATCGTCGGTCACCACGAACTCCACGCCGCACAAGCCGCGTTGTTTCAAACTCAGTAACAGTTCCCGCCAACTGGTCGTGCTTTCCCGTTCCGCCAGTTCCACCGCCAACACACCGCGCCTCCCGTCCCAGTTGATTCCGATCGCCACCAGAACCGCTCGGCTCCGGATGACCCCGTCTTGGCGCACCTTCTCGTAGCGCGCATCCAGAATCACGTACGGGTATTCTTCCTCCAATGCTCGCGTCGCAAACTTTTTCAGCTCCGTGTCCAGTGTCTTATTGATCCGGCTGATCGTGCTGGCCGAAAACGAATGCCCGCATAATTCTTCGGTGATGGCCTTGACCTTGCGCGTCGACACGCCCTGCACGTACATCTCGGCCAAGCTGGCCACCAAAGCTTTCTCGCTGCGTTGGTAGCGTTCAAACACTTCCGTGCTGAACCGCCCGGCCCGGTCCTGCGGCACGCGCAGCTCCAGCTTGCCCACCCGCGTGACCAGGCCCCGCCCGTAATAGCCACTCCGATATCCGGTCCGCCCCGCCGTTCGTTCACTCTTGGCCGCGGCCACAACCTGCTCCATCTCCCCCTCGAGAATTTCCTGAACCACCTCCTGCACGACGCTTTTCAGCAGATCCTTTTCCTCTCCTAACAGTTCTTTCCAATCCACTCCCTTTCGCTTAATCTTAGTTCGGGCCATCGGTTCATCTCCTTCGTTTCAAAGTTGTTGGTTACCAACTTTTCGGAGATACCCTGGCCCCTTCCTATTTCAGGACCCCTTTTTGCAGAAACTCTGAAACATAACCTGCCTTTCGAGCCCGAGGTCGTGGAAACAGAGCCCCGACCCATTGCTGAAATCCCTGGTCAGACCGGTCAGACCAGGATTTCGTCTGCTGGGGTTGAGGGCTGGTTGAGTGAACTCGAAGAGGTGGAACGAGAGAACCAGATCCGGGACTGGACCGCTATTGAAGCGGCCTCGCGCCTTGCGCTGGAAGCGTCTCTTGGAGGGAGTGGTCAGCGAGACAGACTGACCTTAGATCACCGGCACCCGTTGCACTTGCCTGTATTGCCGCCTGCTCCGAAACTTGGACCTGCGGAAGCGCGACTCGGAACTTGTCAACAAGTTTGAGACACTCGCATTGAGAATTTAAGCTCCCGCCGGCGGCTCGGCTGGCGGGTTGATCCACACCTTGTCCGGCGGTCCGGGGATTCGTCGCTGTGGGTTGACGAACCGCTCGGGATGCCGGGCGCAGGCTTGATCGAAAGCATGCTGGCGTCGGTGGACGACAGCGTTGGCCTGGCCCTGGTGAACCATGGCCGGCGTTAACAAGTTCAGCCCCGAATGGTAGTGTTCGTGGTTGTACCAGTGGAGCAGCTGCTGGGCGCAAGCCCGGCTGTCCTGGATCGAACCAAACCGTTCTGGGAATTGCGGCCGGTACTTGATCGTCTTGAACTGGGCTTCCGAGAACGGGTTGTCATCGGAGACATGTGGCCGGGAGTGCGTCTTGGCGACTCCGAGGTCGGCCAACAGCAACGCCACGGCCTTCGACTTCATCGACGACCCTCGGTCGGCGTGAATCGTCAGTTGATCGCGCCGGATGTGCTGTTTGTCGCACGTCTCGGCGATCAGCCTCTTGGCCAGGCGGGCGGATTCACGTTCGGCCACCATCCAGCCGACCACATACCGGCTGTAGATGTCGAGGATCACATAGAGATAGTAATAGCTCCACTTCCGGGGGCCCTTCAACTTCGTGATGTCCCAACTCCAGACTTCGTTGGGTTGGGTGGCCAGCAGTTCCGGTTTCTCATATTGGGGATGCCGAAGCTGGTTGCGCCGTTCCCGCACTTCCTGATTCGCCCCCAGTATCCGGTACATTGTCCGGACCGAACACAGATAGATGTTCTCATCCAGCAGGGCGGCCCAGACCTGAGCCGGCGCCTGATCGACGAAGCGTTCGCAGTGCAGCACGTCCAGCACACGCTGCCGCTCCAGCTCGCTCAGCGCCCGATGCGAATGCTTCCGGACCGGCGGGATGGTCCGACATCGTTGCCGGCGCCGGTAGAGCGTGGCTCGCGGCACACCGAACGCCCGGCACGCCGGCGCGGTCCCCAACTCGGCAGAGAACTTCTCGCTGGCTTCCATCAGTCGTTCCCTTCGTCGTCGGGGCTCTTCAGGGGGATCCCCAAGAGCATGGAGGCTTTTTTTTGAATCTCGATCACCGCCTCGGTCTGCTCGAGCTTGGCCCGCAGTCGTCGAGTCTCGCGCTCCAACTCGGCGATTCGCTTGTCTCGCCTGTCCTGGGGCCGCGCCTTGCGTCCTCGCTTTTCAGGCCGCAGCCCGACCAGTTCACCCACCTCCCGTTGACGCCGCCACGTACTCAGGCTCGACGAGTAAATCCCTTCCCGCCGCAACAGCGCACCCAGCTCTCCCGGTTTCCGGCACTGGTCGGCTTCCCTCAGCACCCGAAGCTTGTACTCCGCGCTGAATCGTCGTCGCTTCGCTTTACCGGTAACCTCCGGATCCGGACAGATCCGTCCCTTCGCTTCGGCCAATTCGCACGCAACTCCGGTCGCCCTACGGGCTCCCTCCGTTCCGCGCGATTCTTCATTCCCTTTCTCTTCTTTGATCACCAACACAGGTTACTTCCTTCTCCGCCCTGCTCACTAATTAACGTTTAGGCAGGTGTCTCAACCATGTTGGCACAGAGGGCTTACGGGGCAACCTGAAACAGTCCTCCCGACGATCGCTCCCGATAAACGCTGCTTCGTTTACCGATCCGAATGGCAACTCCCGAGTAATCGTGTGATCTCAACTGATCGACGCAACACAAGCGTTGAAACGTTCAGCCGGAGTTTCAAACTTCAAGAAGGGAACCGATTTATCGGTACACTCGCAGGCAGCAGGCGCCCCTTTTCCAACCGCCTTTGGAGAGAAAAAAACTCATCGAGTCTCAGCCGGTTAGCCGCTAAGACTGAGAATTGTTCATAGAGGCAGTCTCCAAGAATCGGAGTAACTCATGAAACGCATACTGACAGTCTTTGTCCCACTACTGCTCGGGCTTTTACTTACCGAGCCCACAGCCAGGGGACAGGTCTTACTAAGTGCTTTTCCACAGCCGGATTTCGAACTCATTGTCGTCAGTGGCTCACTCCTTGCGGCATCCCCACTTGACATGACCACACTAACGCCGACCTTTCCCGGCCCGATCCCTACGAATCCGGCTAGCATTCAAATCGAGGAAGGTACGGGAGTATTCGCGTCCGGCGTGAGCGTAAACAGCAATCCCCAGGGAGGCGTGATCCAGGTTACTCTACCGGGATTAGCGCCCAATGCTCTGAGTGGCTCCTTTAGGCTGACCGGAATCCCTTTCCCGACGTGCGGACAAATAGCATTAGCCCTGAGCTCGACATTAAACAATTACCTACTGGGCACCCCGACGCTTGGCGAAGGTCCGCCGGTGGTCATCACAAGTGCCAACGTAACAGCAAATGGAATTGTAGAGATTCAAGGAACGGACTTTTGCTCCCCCCGCGTCTTTCTGGCACAAACTGAACTCACTGGTGTTGTGCCCCTGCCAACCGGTGACGGTGTGAGCGCGACGCTACCGGCCAACATAGCTCCAGGAAGCTACCTGTTGACCGTTTTGCGGGGACCATTCCCTGCCGATAACGACACATTTTCCCTGACTATCGGTGCCGTTGGCCCTCGAGGCCCGAAAGGTGACAAGGGCGATGATGGCCCGCAAGGCATTCAGGGAATCGAGGGCCTCCCGGGCCTCTCCGGCCACGAGCTCATTGCCGTTCAGCAAACACTTCCGCGAAGTTCGACCTTTTCAATAAGTGGCACTTGCCCAAGCGGCAAGAAGATTCTTTCTGGCGGGTTGGCTCTCTCGTCCTCGCTGACTCCAGCAGACTTCAGGCGAAACTCGTCCAAGAACTCGTCAAAGAAGTCGTCCAAAAAGTCGTCCAAAAGTATCCAAATTGTCGAGAGTTACCCCAGTGGACCCGAAACGTGGACGATCACCGGAATCAATCAAAGTTCGAGCGAAATCCAGGTAACCGTCCGCGGCGTCTGTGCTTTCACCACTTGATACTCCTACGGTCGAATGAGGAGGGATGGCAAGAGGAACGCGTGTCGGTCCATGATGGCCATTCATAGCAAGGTGTGAATTTAGTCATTGTCTACCGAACCGAAACAGACACTCTCACGGGGTCGAGGCTTCACAGCGAATTTGGCGACGACGTAGGGCCGTCCCGATTGTCCGAAATCAATGAGGCAAGCCGCCTTTCGGGGCGGCTTCTTCATGTCCGGAGTTCCGGGACGGAGACTTAACTCCGGAGGCATTGCCCGACATATCTCCTCATTATCCCTCTCCAAAACAAACCGGTAGAATCCGTGCGGTTGAAAAGTCTCGGTTGATTCAGTCGAACAGGGTCGGGGCTTCAACGACCTTCAGTGGCTCTATCAAGTCAGGACCAAACGTAGTGGGTCGATTCACCGCCTTCGACACTCGGTAGGCTGTCATCTCCGCGGAGGGGTGAGGATCCAGCAGCTGCAGTCTAGCCCCGACAGGCAGGCCAGGATCAAGCCATTGTTCGTGTTCGTCCTCGGCCAGGATTACCGGCATCCGGTCGTGAATAGGGATGACGATTCTGTTCGGCCTCGTGGTGATGATCGTATAAGCAGGCTGCCCGTCAATCTCCTGCCAGAGACCAGCGAACGCAAAAGGTTGACCGTCTCGGAGTGTGATGCGGAACGGCAACTTCCCCGAAGACGACGCCAGCCACTCGTAGAAACCGTCCGCAATGACCAGACACCGGCGATTGAGGAAGGCATCTTTGAAGGCTGGCTTCTGATTGACCGTCTCCGCGCGCGCGTTGATCAGCAGGCGGCTCTTGGCGGCCACCCATTCCGGTTTGAACCCCCACTTCGCCGCTCGCACTCGGTCCGGCTCTCGATCAAGAACGACAGGGAGTTTGTCGGTGGGACTGGCCTTGTAGACGGGCAGGCGCACCTCCGACCACCCGATGAGGCTCTGGAAGCAACCCAGATCCCGCATGTGTTTCGCGATGGAGTACGCCCCGCACATGACCTTCGACTATAGCAAAGTGTGCCACCTGATCCAGTTGTCCTATTGATTCCTAACCGGGTGAATAGGAGGATGGGAATATCCGGGTCAGCGTCCTTCCACATTTCGAAGAGCTTGTCGTTTAGCGGGCTTGGTCGGTGTTTTGACCCAGGAGCACGTAAACGTAGATGGGCCGAGTTGCTGAAGGCCAAAAATGGGTCAGTTCGAAGCTCGTGGGGTCCCCTTCGGTTCCAGATTCATTTGTTGCAGCAGATCGGCGAAGCGACGGTCGAAGCGGAGGGAGTCCAGATCCGACTTTATGGTGGCCCAGGGTAAAACCGGATTAAGGCCTTCTGCATCCGTCTTTTTTAGCCATTCAAAGATCTGGTCTTTGTCACCAAGGCCAGCATAGATCGCCAAAAAGCAAAAACTGGCTACATATTCTTTTGAAGACCGGGTGGTCAATTCCATGATTAGCTCTTCTGCTTGTTCCCTCACCCCGGACTTGCCGTAAATGTGACCGAGCAGGCCCAGCATGAGTGGAGCTCGGTGACTAAGGTTTACAGCTTCCTTCATTTTTTCCTCAGCTTTCTCATATTCGGACAGCCGAGCAGATGACACCGCAAGTACCCAGCGCGCACCCAGGGAATGGGGATCGATTTCCAGGCCTTTCTCACACTCTCGGATCGCTTCCCCGTATCGCCCGAGCATGTAGAACGTGATCCCCGCAATATAGTTGATAAAAGGCGAGAGCGGGTCGAGCGCTTGGGCCTGTTTGGCCTCCTCAATGGCCTTCTCCCCTGGGCGAGGTAGCATGGCCAGGAGCAAGCTGTAATACACATGGTAGAGTGCGGAGTTCGGATTGCGCCCGATAGCGCGCTTGAAGTCCGTTTCGGCTGACGGCCAGTCCGGGTCGTAGTAGAGCTTGACCATACCCTGGGCAAACTGAGTCTCGGCCAACTGATCGTCGAGCTCCACTGCCTTCGCCAGTGCCGCTCTGGCTTGTGGTTCCGCCTCTTTTGGTGGGATGAGGGCATAGACTGTAAGGATGGCATAGGAATCTGCCAAGCCGGCATAGGCCAGTGCGTAGCTCGAATCTTCTTGGGTCGCTCGTTCAAAGTATTCAATGCCTTTGCGAATAGCTTGCGGTGTCCTCTGACTCCAGAAGTGACGTCCTTTCAAGTAGAGATTGTATGCTCCAACGTTTTCCGTATGCCGCTTCACGATTCCCTGACTGGACTGGCGAAGGAGCTGGACTTCCAGGGTGTCGACGATTGCCTGGGTAATTTCGTCCTGAATGGCGAACACGTCTTCCATCTCCCGATCAAATCTGTCTGACCAGAGATGGTATCCATCGGCCACGTTGATAAGCTGCGCGGTGATCCGCAGCCGATTTCCGGCCTTACGAACACTGCCTTCGAGGACCGTCTTAACTTTGAGATCCTTTCCGATCTCGGGAATACTTTTCCTGCTTCCTTTGAAACTGAAGGCTGATGTCCGGGCCGCCACTCGCAATCCGCGCAGACGCGTCAACGCATTCATAAGCTCTTCAGAAAGCCCATCACTGAAATACTCGTTATCGGGATCCGGGCTCATGTTGACGAATGGCAGGACCGCTATGGAGCGTTCCTCTTTCGGCGGTTCTTCCTTAGTGGCTTCAACAACCGTTCTGCCTGGACTCGAATCTCGCTTCAAGCGCTCCAGATCCACTAGCAACTCCTTGGCCGACTGATAACGAACTTCCCGGTCTTTCTCCAACGCCTTGTCGATGATGTGTTCGAGTTGCGGTGGGACGTTGGGATTCAACGCGACTGGAGCAGTGGGTGCCTTGTGGATGATCGCATCGAATACGGCCGCCGTCGTCGTGCCCTCGAAGGCTCGCCGAGTTGTTGTCATTTCGTACAGAACAGCGCCAAGCGAAAACAGGTCGGTCCGTCCGTCCAGTTTCTCTCCCAACGCCTGCTCGGGCGACATGTAGGGAATGGTGCCCACAGTAGATCCAGCACCCGTCAGGTTAACCTCAACATCCGTAAGCGTCTCAGCTTCTGAGGTCCTGTCTCCACGAGTTGTGAGCATCGCCAACCCAAAATCCAGAATCTTCGCTTGCCCCCGCTCCGTGACGAAGATGTTTTCTGGTTTGAGGTCCCGATGAACTATTCCCGCCGAGTGTGCAGTATCTAGCGCGTCGGCCAGTTGGATAGCTAGATTCAACACTGCCGCAATCGACATCTGCTCCACAGCTTCCGGAACACGATCCTGGTCGACTCTGAATTCGTCAACAACCCAGGCAACTTCTGGTGGCAGGCTGATTGGCTGCGCAGTCACTGGTCGGGCTTCGCCCGCACCCGGTTTTGTGGGGCGCCCGCCAATCTTTTCCCTGAGCGTTCGCCCCTTGATCAACTCCATCACGATGAACGGCTGCCCCTCATGCTCATCAATGTCATGGATGGTGCAGATGTTGGGGTGATTGAGCGCCGAGGCCGCCTGTGCTTCCCGTTGGAAACGTTCCAGGGCCGTGCGGTCTTCGGTCAATTCATGTGGCAGGAACTTGAGGGCAACCTGTCGGTGGAGTTTCGTGTCCTCGGCCCGGTAGACCACACCCATGCCTCCGCCCCCGATCTGCTCGAGGACCTTGTAGTGGGATATGGTCTGGCCGATCATCGCCGTGGTCTCAGCGTTGATTGCTTGACCGAGTGCCCAGAGTCTCGACGAAGAACCGCTCCATCGCTTTTAACGTCGGTTCGTACCATGGGGGGCTGTTGAAGAAACCGTGTGGTGCTCCCTCTGCGGTAAAGAGCTCGGCTCGTACACCCACAGCTCTGAGTTCATTCATCATATCGACTGACTGTTGGTAAGGGACGGTCTCGTCCTCTGTTCCGTGCAAGAACAGGAACGATGCCGAATCTTTCCCCACGTGGCTGGCAGGAGACGCCTTGAGCCACAGTTCCGGATTGTCCGCGTAAGTAGTGCCAATGAACTGGGCCACTATTGACCGGCTCGCCCGTGGCAGGTTCTCGAAGCTCAAGGCGGGATTGAACCCAGCAACAGCTCTGACGCGGCTTGAAAACTCTGGGTTGCCGCCACCACCTTCGAATTCGGGGATGCTGTCGGTCGTCCCAAGCATCGCGGCCAGATGCCCTCCCGCTGAACCCCCTGCCGCGCCGATCCGATCCGGATCGATCCCGTATTGACTGGCGTTGGCTCGCAACCAACGGACGGCGGCTTTGGTGTCTTCCACCGCAGCCGGGAACCTCGCCTCTCCCGACAAGCGATATTCCACACAGGCACCCACGAAACCCTTCGTTGCCATACCGCCCTTGCCGATCGGGGAGAGGATATCGTGGCTGCCGAGTTGGGTGCCGGGGGCATCGGTTAGTTGCCCGTCGGGACCAGACGTTTCAACTCTTCGAACCAATTCTGGACGACTACGATCTCCGTTTCCGGATCGGAAACCGGTAGTCGGATCATGAGAAAACGTTCGCCGTCGGGGGAGACGTCGTACGCCGGGCCCGGATTCCTCGCGGTCGAATAACGTTCGTTCGTCACTCGATCAACCAGAGGAAACAAAGGTCGGTATTCACCAAGCCGAATGGGGTCTCCTTCCTCGATCGCGATGGCGGCAAGCTCCCCCGCCGCATTCTTGAAGAACAATTCTCGTCCGTCGGGTCGCCAGATGGGCTCCCATCCTCCACCGTTAGATACTTGAGTTTTGCTTCCGCCGTCCGGAAACCGAGCCACGTAGATTTCCGGAGTGTCCGATTCGGTCGAGCCGTAGGCGATCCATTTTCCGTCGGGCGAAAAAGCAGGGGTGTATTCCTCGAACCCGGAGTCTGCGAAAGCGAACGGTTCCCCGCCATCTCGCACCGGCAGAACATGAATGTCAAACTGAGGCGCAGAGGTCACGTAGGTCAGCCAGGCACCGTCGGGGGACCACGACCCGGGGCGCTGGAGTAGTTCGTCGCTCGTCAACGGAACGACTGTCCTACTGTCGATGTCGAGAAGAGACAGGTGCGAACCGCCCAGTGTCAGTTGCCCATTCGGATGCCAGATCGGTTGATCAACCGTGGGCTCGGAAGTATTAAGCAGGGTCGGGATTCCGCGAGCCAACTCGAAAAGATAGATCTGTGAGGTGACGAGTCCCACCTTAACCAGCGCCCTCTCCCCGTCCGGCGACATCCTTACCGTCTTTGCCTCCTGAGGCAATTGCCCCAAGAGATCGAACTCGCCCGTTCGGCTCACCCAACCTACCTTCGGCTCGACGGACGCGGGCCTTGCGGGTTTGTAGACCAATGTTCCGGTCCTCGACACGGCCATCTGGCGGACAAGCCCCGTTGGCATTTCTTTCGCGACGGCATCCGGCAAAGGTAGAGCCTGGCCCACGATCCGACGTTGGCCCTCGTCAAACTCCACTGCCATCAGGACGTCATTGCTGGAGAACAACAAGTGCCCCGTGGCGGTGATCTCAAACAACACCGCGTTCTCCAGGACCGTCAGTCGTTCGCCGGTGTCGCTTCGCAACAGTTCGATGTTTGTGCTGAGGTCCGCACCGATCAGCGTAAACAGGATGTCCCCCGTGGTGGGAACAATCGTCGGATTGAAGTGAAATTCTGCTTGCTGGGGATCGATCGTGGTCAGTGATTCGGGCAGGGCGCCCCCCGCCGACACTCGTTGGATATTTCCGAGAGCCGAAAAGATGATCGAGTCATCGTCTCCCCATGACCCGAACCCGAGCTGAGCGCTTCCAATCCCCTCCAGCAACGTCACCGGGTCACCACCCTCCAGGGACAGCTTTTTGAGTTCCCCTTCCAGCGTGAAGAAAGCAATCCATTTTCCGTCGGGCGAAAAAAAAGGTTGGGTCGCCTTGTCGGTTCCGGCCAGGGGTTCGAGGGTCAACTCTTCCATCGATCTCAGATAGAGCCTGGAGTCCGCCCTGGTCTCTCCTCCCACGTGGACCACGCTCCTCCCATCGGCTGATATGGCCAGGCCCAGCGTGGGGATGCCGCCGAGATCGAGTCGAGCGTGTTGCGGTAGCGTTATTGAAGTGCGAGTGATCTGGGGCGGTAGATCCCGGCTGGTGAAGCTCCAGACAACGAGGCTGAGGGCGAGAAGGCCAAAGGCGAGGGCCAGGCCCCAGGCCAGGCGGCTCTGATTCGCCGCCGGGACGCTGCCGGCCTCGACGACTTCCTCGTCGCCGCCGAGGGTTAGAATCCATCGCAGCTCATCCATCACGTCCCATGCCCTCTGCCATCGCTGATCCGGATCCTTTGCCATGCAGCGTTTCAAGGTTCGATCTAGAGAATGGGGTGACAGCGGCTGGGCGGCGGCAATTGGAGTTGGCTCGCTCCCCATGATGGACGCGATCAGGCTCGCCCGACTTGCGCCGGCGAATGCCTTCTGTCCGGTCACCATCTCGTAAACGAGCGCTCCAAAAGCAAAAATATCCGTCCGGGCGTCTGCCTCCTTGCCTTCCAACTGCTCCGGCGCCATGTACTGAAGCGTCCCCAGTATCGTGCCCTCCTCGGTCAAAGGAGCTGGGGCATCCACAGTTGGTGTTTGAGAGAGAGGGGAGATTTCGGCGTCATCTCCTTTCAGCTTTGCCAACCCGAAGTCCAACAGCTTCGTCCCCGACTCTGTGATCATGATGTTGCCGGGCTTGAGGTCCCGATGTACCACACCCTGCCGGTGGGCCTTGTCCAATGCGTCGGCGATCTGTATGGCATATTCGAGGGCCTGATCCAGGGGCAGCCGCCCCTTCTCCAAACGCTGCTGGATCGTCTCGCCATCCACCAGCTCCATGACGAGGTAGTGAATCCCGTCCTGTTCCCCGATATCGTGGAGCGTGCAGATGTGCGGGTGGTTCAGGCTGCTGACGGCCCGGGCTTCACGCTCGAAGCGTTCCCGGCGTTCGGGGTCGGAGGCTAAGTGTTCGGGAAGGACTTTGATGGCAACGGTGCGGTCGAGGCGCGTGTCGGTGGCCCGGTACACCTCTCCCATTCCGCCGGCACCAAGTTGGTCGGCGATTTCGTAGGGACCGAGCCGGGTTCCTGACGTGAGAGCCAGGTGTTGCCTCCTGAAGATTTGCGGTCACAGACCGCACCTACACTGCTGCTGGACGGCGTTCCTTCGCCTCGTGCTGGGTGAAACTTGGCTAAATAGTACGGGAGGAAGGAGTTGGGGTCAATCAATGGGGTTCGTGTGGTCGTTTTCGTTGACATCAGGAAAGTGTACCTGTACGTTGGCGAAATCGAGTGCCAGAGCAAGTCGGGAAAACCTGGGAGCAATGTGCAGGCTACTCGGAGCAAATGATCGCCTTCCGCCCGCGGCCGCTTCCGATCAGTTCTCATTTCACTCTAGCTGGCGTCTCAACCGACCGGTGGGTCGGCATGGTCGTCGTTCGCCCTGCCTCCCACGCTTTACTGTCTTCCTGAGGAGGTATTCATGAAGTCGAGAACCCTGCTGTTTCTGGCCTGCGTCGTGGTGGCCAGTCACACCGTTCTTGCGCAATCGTCGCTTCGAAACCTAGCGCAATCGTCGCTTCGAGGCGACGATTCGGCAACGGTCAAAGTGGATCAGATGTTTGCTGAGTGGGATAAGACGATCAGTCCCGGATGCGCGCTGGGAATCATCGAGGATGGCGAGATGACCTACCAGCGGGGATATGGGATGGCGAATCTCGACTATGGCATTCCCATTTCGACGTCGTCGGTGTTCTACATCGGTTCGGTGTCCAAGCAATTTGCAGCCGCGTCCGTCGCATTGCTCGCCGCACAGGATAAACTCTCGCTCGACGACGACATCCGCCAGTATCTCCAGGAGATTCCCGATTACGGGACACCGATCAACATTCGCCATCTCATCCATCACGTGAGCGGTCTGCGTGATTTCTGGACGCTCGTCGCGCTAGCAGGCCTGCCCACGGACAACGTTTATACGGATGAAGACGTATTGGAGGTTGCATCACGTCAGAAAAGTCTCAACTTCACGCCGGGTGAAGAGTATCTCTACAGCAACACGAACTACTTGCTGCTGGCGATGATCGTGAAGCGGGTCAGCGGCCAGTCGCTACGCGAGTACGCCGATGCGAATCTGTTTGCGCCACTCGGGATGGATCGAACTATTTTCAACGACGATCACACACGGATCGTGAAAAACCGCGTGTCGGGCTATGCGCCGAGACAGGGCGGTGGGTTCCAACTCAGCATGGTGAATAACGATCTGGTAGGACAAGGCGGACTCTGGACGACCGTCGAAGACCTTGCGCACTGGGATCAGAATTTTTATCTGGCGGACGTAGGAGGCTCGGCCTTCATCGAGCAGTTGCTGACGCGTGGAACCTTGACGAATGGGGAGGAGCTCGATTACGCATTCGGATTGAACGTGACCGAACACGAAGGAAAGCGCATGGTGACTCACGGCGGAGCAATGGGAGGTTATCGAGCCGTGCTGACCCGCTTCCCTGACGACCGGTTTTCCGTGGCTCTCTTGTGCAATTTATCGACGACAAGCCCATCTAGACTTGCACTGAGGATCGCCGACCTATATCTATTCGGAAAGGATCCCTCGGAGGGATCGCCGCCTTCGCCGACGACGAATGCTGGAGCCGGGGCGGCAGAAGAACTGGAACCGTTTGCGCTTACCGAGGAAGAGCGTTCCGCCTATGCGGGCGATTACTTCAGCGACGAGCTCCGGGCCACTTATCGCATCGCCGTGAAGGACGGTGGGTTGTATTTCACGCACCGGAACGCCCTGACAGCCGCTTTGGAACCGACCGAGCGTGATGCATTTCGCAGTGGACCCGCAACCCTCAGGTTTGAGCATGATCCGGGCGGACGCATTTCAGGGTTCCTTCTTGACGCAGGGAGGGTAAGAAACCTGCGGTTTGTTCGGCAGTAAAACGGAGGCCCCGCAGTCGGCAATCCTTTACCGCCAAACCACTTTCGAAGTGGATCGTTTCACGGGGAGAACGTCAGGATCCTCGACATCTCGGAAAGTGAAACCGAATCCGTTGCAAGTCAGACTGCGTGACTGATGATTTCACACGGAAAACGTGTGAGTGATAGCGGGATCGGGTAGGTCTCATCCGGTCAGCCTGGCAACAGTGCAAGTTGACAATCCCAGTGAAATTGTCTTGTTGGGCCAAATTCGCTCTGTGAAAATAACGGGTATGGGTTCGAACAAGTCGCCTTCCGGTTCCCCACCGGTTGATCCTTCTCAATCGCCGCCAGACAACGACTCCGAAGATCCTGCAAGCAGCGGCCCGGTTCGTAGCGGAGTCGGACGTTTCGCCCATTCGGTTTGGAAAGAGATTGTGAAGCAGTCGACCAGTCAGACGGCAAAAATTCTCATTCTGGGTGTCCTCGCCTTGGTCTGGGTGACTGCGGCTAGTATCGGCGGCCTCTGGAGCCGCCTTCATCAGAACATCCGGCATGACTACATCGAGCAGCGGATCAACAACTCCGCAACTCAGACTTACAATTCTTTCAATGAGTTGCAGGTCTCGTTGAAGGCCCTTAGCGAGGAGTTGGCGGTCCTTCAGCGGAAGACGGAAATCGAAGAGGGTGTCGTATATGTGCTTAACATCACAGCCGACTCCTACTTTCGTCCAAACACTACACGCAAGACGTACGACGGGATAGATTCCATAGCCATCAAAGATCTCGCAACGGGTGCGGAAACTGAACTTGCCGTTCGCGGCTCACAACCGCTCCCGAACGTGAAGCAACTTGGGTGGATCACGCTCAGTGCAGCGCAAGAACTATTACCCAACTTCGAGGTAGCGGGCCGGACCGACGCACAGCGGTTCATCGAAGTGCGGATCACGCCTCTCGAGCCGCGGGACGGTCCCTGATTCGCCTCCTACAAACAACGCTGAACGAACAAGACCTCTTGTTCTTGATACTCAGGGTGAATCTCTATTAATGTCCGGAACACACCGTAGCGAGCTTGCAAATGCGATCCCGGGTCGTTTAACCGACGGAGGAGAATCGTACCCCGCAGGGCTTTGGGGTTCACCAACGGGTGCCTTTTCTGGCGTTGCCGGGGGATTCTACCAGCCGATGGCGAGCCTGGTGCATCGGCCCGCAACCGCGGCGTCGGGATACCGGACTAGGCGCCAGCCCGGGTGCGAAGGGGGGAACATGGGTTTGCGATCACTCTTGATTGGTTGGGTGTTCGTCACCGCGGCGTGCTCCACGCAACCTCCGAATCAGGCGGCACAGACGGCCGCGGTGGTGACTGTATTCGAGGGGGCACGGCTGATTGTGGGCGACGGCAGCCCACCCATCGAGGACTCGGTTTTCGTGGTTGAAGGCGACCGGTTCGGCCGGATCGGCCGGAGGGGAGAGATCCAGGTCCCGGCGGGTGCGCCGAGGGTCGACTTGACGGGCAAGACGATCATGCCGGCTCTGGTCGACGCCCACTCGCACATCGGCTATATGAAGGACCTGACGAGCGGGCCTGAGAACTACACGCGCGAACACGTTCTGGACCACATGTATCGGTTCGCCTACCACGGCGTCGCCGCGAGCCAGGCTATGGGATCCGACTTCGGAGTGATGCCGTTCCGGCTGCGGGACGAGATCCTGGCAGGCGAACACCCCGACGCGGCTCGGTTCCTCACTGCGGGTCGGGGACTCGCGCCGTACAGCGAAATCAGCCCGAACAACATGCGGCATGCAGCGTACGTGGTCACGACCGAAGAGGGCGCACGCGCAAACGTTCGTGAACTGGCGTCGCGAGGTGTGACACTCATCAAGACGTGGGTGGACGACCGCGGTGGGAACGTCGAGCCGATGCCGCCGGACCTGTACCTGGCGATCATCGACGAAGCGCACAAGAACAATATCCGCGTCGCCGCGCATGCAACCGGCCTGGAGGATGCCAAGGACTTACTACGGGCCGGCATCGATGTGTTCGCGCATATGATCACAGAGGTGGACGACGAACTCGTGGCGCTATTCAAAGAGCGACCCGAGGCGAGCGTTCTGCTGGCGCAGGTGGGCCGTCGGACGATCTACTCGCCGTACCTCGATCCGCCCGAGCCGCTGTTGCTCGAGACGGTCACGCCAGAGCAGATCAATCGACTTCGCGACAGAGTAGCGGCCACTTCACCCGAGGCGCTCGAGCGGGCGCGTCAGTCGTGGGACGACACCGCGCGGAACATCATGAAGCTCCATGCGGCAGGAGTGCGAATCGGCATCGGGAGCGATGGCGGAGGCCAGGGCGGTGATCGCTTTGTCGGTTTCACCGCACACACCGAGTTGGAGAACATGGTAGCGGCCGGGCTGACGCCGGCAGAGGCGATCGTGGCCGGGACAAAGAATGGGGCCGAGATCCTCGGTCTCGAGGAAGACCTGGGGACGGTGACCGCCGGCAGGAGCGCCGATTTTATCGTGCTCGACCGAAACCCTCTCGACGAGATTACCAACTCTCGCACGATTGATCGGGTGTACCTCAGAGGCTACCAGGTTGATCGAGCGAGGCTCCGGGCGATGTGGTCCGGTGCTTCGGCGAATTAGTTCGACGAGCCGGGGACGGCGGGTTCGAAAGAGAGATACAGCCCGTTTCGGATTGAATCCGCAACGGGCTGTTCCTGTTTTTGATCTGATTCGACAGTTCGACCAGTCTTCAACACGAGCGGTCGCCGGCCTTGTCAGGTCGGTTTGCCCCTACTGCCTATTTCAAAAGCTGCAGCACCGATTTGGACGACATATTCGCGTGTGCCATTGCGGCCAGGCCGCTCTCGGTCAGTATCTTGGATCTTGTCAGACCGGCTGCTTCCTTCGCCATATTGGCGTCGCGAATTCGAGATTCGGAGGCCTGCACGCTGGCAGCGGTCGCCTTGGCCTGAGCCACGGCGGAGCTCATCTTGTTCATCGCAGCTCCGGTTCGGCCCTGAACCTCCCCGAGGGTGCCCATCGCGTTTTGGAGACTCGAGATTGCCGCCGCAGCGCTGTCCTGGCTCGTGATGTCTTCGGTGCTGAGGCCCAGCCCCTGGGTGTCTACGGCGTTGGTCGCGGCGACCGTACTGTAGCTGACGTCATCAGAAGTGTTGGTTTGCGTGTTTCCGACGAAGACCGCCTGGGAATTCAGATTGGCACTGCCGGTCTCCAGGCCCGCCGCCGCCGCGCTTCTCGATATTTCCGACATGACGGACTGGAACTCCGCATCCAAAGCCGACCGGTCGCCGGTGAACGTGTCCGACGCGGCCTGGCTGGCCAGTGTCGTCGCCCGATCCACTAACGATGAGATGTTGTTGAGGGCGCCATCCTCGATCTGGAGCCGGCTGATCGCGTCGTTCGCATTCCTGGCGCCGACGGTGAGACTCGTGGTGTCCAACCGATGCCGGTTGGCCACGGCCATGCCCGCGGCATCGTCGGCGGAATTGTTGATGCCTAATCCTGAGCTCAGTCGCTGCAGGGTCTTATTGACGGTGGCTTGGGTGCTGCTCAACGTCGATTGAGCGCCGAGGGACGATAGATTCGTGACTACTGAAAAGCTCATTATTCTTTCTCCGTTTTGCTTCCAAACAACCTTGTTCGTTTTGGGGTACAGTCCCCTCATTTCCTCTTATCGACGCGGCGGCCGCAGAACTTTAGTCCAATCTCCGCGATGAGGGGGTCGGAGTCCGTCAACGCCCGGCTGAAATCGGAATGACGAGGACTTCACAGATGTACGGAAGGCAAAAACAAGAAGAAGGGGCCGATGCTGTGCTGGCTTGCGTCTGATCGGGTCGGGTTCCCCCATACTCCGTTCAGTCACGGTGGCCAGCGATCGACTCCTTCCTTGGTCCGGCATCTTCTTTTTTCTGATTCACGCTGTCAACGCGAAAGATGTGCGCTCCAGAACTGCCCTTAAGATACTGTTTCTAAAGGCCAATCGGCATCGCTCGAACTGATTTTCGTCAGCCCTCTTGGAGGGTACACAAGCCGAATTTACCGACCTTCTGCCGGGTCTCCGGCGACGTGCATCGCGGTGAGCGTGAACCAGAACAGGATCAGGGCAACCAACGCGCGCTGGACCAGGCCGCCCCATCCGGCAGGTATCAGGGCGAACAGCAGGACGAACAGCGCTGCCGCCGCCTGGCCGAGCCGTGAGGAGATCTTGCGGTAGGAACTCGATCTCACCGGGATCGCTCCCGCCATTGCGAGAATGTTGATTCCCGCGACGACCGATGCGAACGCGATCACCGAAGCGACGGCGTGAATCGTCCCCGAAAGGCTGCGCGCATCGCCGGCAGCGTCTAAGGGGAAGGCTCCCGCCACAAAAGTGCCCACTCCCCATAGCCCCAGCAGACCAAGACCTGCCTGGCTGGAGCGCGATCGCGGCAGAGCCTGAAGGAGCAGAAGCACGATGGCGTTCGAGCCCAGCGCCAGCGCGAAGAGCGATCCGCTCAGGAGGATCCCCCACCGTCCCGCGGCGTACTCGCTCAAGGCCTGGCTGATTGGGTCGTGGTCGGGTCGTATGAAGTGGAGGAAGGCAATAAGTATTGCGAAGATGGCCTGTCCAGCCAGACCCAGGTAGAGGAGCCATTTTGATTGCCGCGGGATCGGTTCGTTGCTGCTCATGTGTCGTTCATGCCGCGGTGGGTGGCGAAGGTGTCGGGCCGGCTGTCTCGCGCCGATGTTGACGTTCAGAGGGGTCGAGAATCGAGGTGAGCCAACACGAAAGCGATCAGGACATGCAGACCTTGCACGGGTTATAGCCCGCGTCGGTGGCTTCCTTCAAGGTCTTGAAAACCTGGGCCAGGCTCTTGGAGTCGTAATAGCGGCAACCGGACTGGTGGACGGTCTTGGAGTTTCGGTTTCCGCGATAGGCGGTCGAGGAAGAGCCCTTCTTCTTTCCCGACTTCCGAAGGACGGCAACGGCCCCGGCCGCACCCGCTACGGTCGCTACAGCTCCGATGACGAGTTTCTTCTTCCTTCCCATGGTCTGATTGTAAAGGGGAACAGTCTCTGAACCTACAAGTGTCGCGCTTCGACCCCAATTTCAGAGCGGCCGCCGATGCGGCCTGCGCGCATCCAGCCTCTGGAGCCCCAGCTCGAGTGCGAAGCCCTGGGCTTCGGTGAATTCCGACCTGCGAAGCCGGCGGTTGATATCGGCGTAGCGCTCGTTGCTGACCTTTCCGGCCGGATAGTACTGGTCCATGAGGTTGACGTAGGTGCCCGGTCCGAGTTCGGAGGCGACCCACTCCAGTATCTTCCGGGTCTCGTCGAGACTGCCCGGCATCACCAGATGGCGCAGGAGCACGCCCCGACGAGCCAGGCCTTCGGCGTCGACGACGAGCGTGCCGACCTGGTCGTGCATGGCCTTGATCGCCCTGCGTGCGGCGTCCGGGTAGTCGGCGGCTTTCAGGTAAGTCTTGCTCTTCTCGGTGGACCAGTACTTCAGATCCGGCATGTATATGTCGACGATGCCGTCCATCAACGAGATGCTTTCGAGTGAATCATAGCCGCTCGTGTTGTAGACGATCGGCAGTTCCAGGCCGCGAGCGGCCGCTTCGACGACGGCTTCCACCACCTGGGGGACGACATGTTCGGGCGTCACGAAATTGATGTTGTGGCAGCCGCGCTTTTGCAGCTCCAGCATCATTCCCGCCAACCTGTCAGGTGGCGTGCCGGAGTCAGAGGGGCCCGGGGGGATCGCCTGGCTGATGTCGTAATTCTGGCAGAAGACACACCGCAGGTTGCAGTGTGAGAAGAAGATCGTTCCCGACGTCCGACAACAATCGGCGAGCCCGCTTCTACACCTTGACCAAAAGGGGCCGGAAGCAACTCGCGATCGAGACCGAGAACTGGGAACGGATAACGTCGATCATGGCGCGCCTGCTCGAAGCTGCGCGGTAGGAGTGCGCAACGAATCGGTTCAGCACGCTGTTTTCGAGATTGGCGGCCGTTTCCGCACGGCGGTACCTGGAAGCGGACTTGAGCGAAGAGGTGCGGTTTCACCTTGGACCCAAATTGCAAATCGCGATATTGAATAATCCGCATCGCAGGTTGTTCATTGGAAATTGCTTCATCTCAAATCTTCGAGCACCAGCCTCCCGACAGTGACCAGGTAAGACTCTGGACCAGTCGATGGAAAGACTGCTCGAAGCTCCGATCAATGACAACTTGAGCAATCAACCAATGTCCAACTTCAAATGCAGATTCGTGCAATGACCAATCTGCAATAGTCCAGGATTCTCGGTACCCATTTCAAGAACCGGAAATCCCAAGGGACAGACTCTTCTGTCCCTTTCTTCAGGAGATGACGTAGGCCCCCGTACCGACCGCGATGAGCTCGTCTATGTCGTTGTGCAGTTCGATCCGGGCCACGGCAATCTTGCTGCCCGCGCGGAGGATGTGCCCGGTTGCGATGAACCACTTCCCGGTCCCGGGACGAAGATAGTCGACACGAAGATCGATCGTCCCGAGTTTTCCGAACTGCTCGATCCGCGTCTCGAGCGACTCGTCTGCGAAGCGTTCCTGAACCCCCAGAAAAGCCGTAAGCCCTCCAGTCGCGTCCAGGACCGCGGAGATCACTCCGCCGTGCAGTGTTTCCCGGACGTAGTTGCCGATCAGCTCCGGACGCATGTCGAAGCGGACGGTGGGTCGGCCTTCCCGTATGGAGTCCACTTGCACTCCCAGGACCTTGTTGAAAGGGATGCGCTCCCTGAACACGTTCTCGATCGTCGATATCAGTTCCGGTGTCATGATTGGCGTCCTTCCGGGCCCTGAGTGTATGGCCAATGGAGGGTACGGTCAAAGGCGTCGGATCGACCGGATATGGTTTAATGTGTCCATCCCATCGAAGAGATTGCCTTAAGCATGCTGCAGACGACCGCACTCCTGTTCCTGTTGGTTGTTCAGATACCGCAGTTCCGCCTCGTCGGTCAGGTCGAAGTGGAGGCCAGGCACCAGGGCGGCCGCGCGACTCTGGAATCCCCCGACGGTACGACGGTCATCCGCGTGGATGTCGACCGCGACGGGGAGTTCGAGTTCCGGAATGTGCGCCCGGGCTCCTACTGGGTGACAGTCGGTCTGACCGGGTTCCGGGACATCCGCCGGTCGGTCGAAGTCCGGCCCTCCCTCGCCGACGTCGATGGCCGGATTGCGGTCCGTGTAGAGCTTCCCCTCGACTCCCGCGACCCGTCGCAGCAGACGGTGACTGTCGGTCAATTGGAGATTCCATCCGAGGCGATCCGCGAGTATCGTCGCGCCAGAGAAGCCGGCGGCGATACCGCGAAGGTCCGGGAACACCTCGAGCGCGCGATCGAGATTGCGCCCAACTTCGCAGAGGCTCTCAACAACCTCGGGACCACCTACCACCGCGAGGGCGCTTACGCTCGTTCCATCCAGTTGTTCGAACGTGCACTCGCCGCCGACCCGGAATCTTTCCAGGCACAAGTCAACCTGGGTGGATCGTTGCTTGCCGACGTTCAGCTGGAACGAGCCCTGGAGGAGAACCGGAGGGCACTCGATCTTCGATCCGACAGCAGCCTCGCGAACGCGCAGATGGGAATGACACTTTTCTTTCTCCGGCGCGATCAAGAAGCGATTCCGTACTTCGAGAAGGTCAAGCAACTGGATCGGTTTTCTCTGAACACTCCCGAACTCTTCCTCTCCGGCATCTACCTGAGAAACGGCGACCCCGAACGTGCCGCCGACGAACTGGAGGAGTTTCTCGAAAAGTTACCCGACCACCCCGAAGCGCCCCGCGCCCGCGAGCGCCTGCGACTCCTCCGACCGGGTCCCGAACGTTAATACCGGCATGGCGAGTGTAGGTGCGCTCTATGAGCGCACATCGTTTCGGCTCGAACAATGTGCGGTCATAGACGTCATAGACCGCACCTACACCGTCGTGGGGGAAAGGGACCAAACCGCGACGGATTTCAAACCTCAAATCTGCAATGAGCAACCTGCAATGTGGATTCTTTCAAATATCGCAATTTGCGATCGCACAGAAAGAGAGATCCGTCTAATCGCAGATTTGTTTAATGCACAAATCCCCATTGGAAACTTCATCATTCGAAATCGTAGATTGAGTTCGGAAAATGCACGGTGGGCCCGACCCGAAGCAATGGTGGTGAAGGTTCCGGGCGTGGGGGGACCGGACCAGCTGTCTTTCTCCAGGCCGTCCGCACTGCGCGGACGTCGTCGAACGCTTGGAGTCGGCGTGAGAGGGGGACGGTGGGCCCGACGCTAATTGATAGTCCCACCACTGACCGCGTCCACAACCGCCGCGATGACCCTGGTCAGGTGCCCTCCCGGCGTACCTCGCGGGGTGTAGCCCTGCCGGACGATGACCAGGTCGTGTGAGGGAATGACCGTCGTTCGCTGTCCCATCGCACCGGAAGCCCAGTAGGCGTCTTCGGGTAACTGCCCGCCGGTACTGAGCCACCAGAAAGCGCCGTACCGTCCTTCCGAAGCCGGTGCCGGCGTCGTGACGAAATCCACCCAGCCCTCCGGCAGGATTCGCTCGCCCAGCCACTCACCGTCCCACAAGTGGAGCAGGCCCAGTCGTGCCCAGTCGCGCGCCGTCCCGTAGTCGTAGCCGGTCAGCAGGAAGTTACCGTACGGATCCGGCTCGAGAACCATGCTGCGCATGCCGATCTTGTCGAACAGCTCTCGCTGCGGAAACGTGAGGTAGTTTTCGCCTCGCGCCTCGACGGTATCTCGGATGATCTTGCCGATCGTCAGCGGATCACAATTGAGGTATTGCCAGACCGTGTTGGGGGGGTGTTCGGCCGGCCGAGTGATCGACCACTCGAAGGCGTCGATCGCTCCGCTGTAGATGTAGAAGTGATCGCTCTTCTTCTCGAAGAAGTCATCACCCCGCAGGTACTTGAAGTTCAATCCGCCGCTCATGTGGAGCAGATCCTCGATTCGAATCTGGCTTCTGGGATCGTCCGGGTCGCGCCATTCCGCAATCGGCGCCAGATCCGACACCTTGTGGTGACCGTCGCGAACGAGCAGCGCGAACAGGGTCGCGGTGATGCTCTTGCCCATCGACCAGCTGACGTTGCGGGTGTCCTTGTCGAAGCCCTGGGCGTATCGCTCGGCGATGATGTTGCCTTTGTGAACGACCAGGAAGGACCTTGTTTTTTCGGCCTCGGGCTCGAATGCCATATCGACGGCTGCTTTGAGCGCTTCCTCATTGACCAACGGGTCGACTGGATCGTCGGGCAGAACGTCGCCCATCGGCCATCGCTGGGTGGTCGGATCGAGTAGGCTGGAAACCACGTCGACCGGCGTGAAGAAGATTCCATCCTCGCCGTCGGGTATGATCGAGCAGCCCTGGTCCCCGTTATACACCGCCCGTTTGCGAACGCGGCCGCCGTCGAGCCACAGCTCGACCTTCTTCGCTTCGCGATCGACATGAATCTCGACGCGATCGCTCCCGATGATCGGCGGGAAATCGTCGTTCCTCGCGTACTCGCCCGCGTCGCGACCGACGACGAACTCGGCTGAGCAGAGCACTTTCGCCCCCACAGCGAGCTCGAGTTCATCAGCGGTCTGGGCGTGCAGGGGGCTGGAAACTGCCACCGCGATCCCGGTCAAACCGACCAGAATCCGTCGTGTTGGATCGTTCATCTTTTACCTCGCTGGTTTCTTTCCCAGGGGCGAACGTTTTCAGCCAAAGTGGCCTGTAACAGTGCTATCGGCACCATCGCCGATGGGTCTTGCGGGCGAGGTCGAGGAGGGAGACGGAAAGCGATGCTCTTTCATCGGTGACGGCTTCCGACAAAGAGATCGCCCGCAACCCCCATCGGCCCGAAGGGTTCGGCCCAACGGCGCCGTCTTCGGTGTCGTAACGCCCTCGCAATGAAACAGCATTGGCTCGGGCGTCACTCCTAGAATCCGACGCCGTTCCGCCGAACGCTGGTACCGATAGCACTGTTACAGGCCACTAGTGCAGGAGAATTCGGAGACAGCTTACTGAAGAAGAACAGGGTGGTCAAACCGGACCGGGCCGCGGACCCGGGGACCGGGTGGAGGACCCGGCGGACCGGGCTGCAACACTTTCAGGGGATTCGCGCTTGAGTTATTCTGGGTGCGCCCTTCGACTCTGCCAATTGATAGTGAGGCAAGGGGGACACCTACCCATGACGACCTTGTTGGTACTCGCTTTCGGTTCCCTGCTGCTGGCGTTTTTTTACGGCCTGTACAGACTGTGGCGTGTCCACCGGCGGGCGCAGGCTCGCGAGAAGCAACTGGCGCTAAGGATGATGCAGGAAACCTGGTCACGATCCGAAGACGAGTGAGCGCGAGTATCGGTCATCGGGCTTCCTAGACGACGAGTCCGCCGTCGACCCGAAGCACAGAACCGTTAACATAGCTGGCTTCGTCCGAGGCCAGGAAGAGGTATGCGCTGGCGACTTCGTCAACCGTCCCCATTCGGCCGAGCGGCGTTCTTCCGATAACTCCCTCCAGGACGTGCTCGGGCACGGCCCGGGCCATCTCGGTATCGATGAAGCCCGGAGCGACGGCGTTGACCGTGATGCCTTTCGGCCCGAGTTCCCGTGCCCAGACCTGCGTCATCCCGATGACGCCGGATTTGGCCGCGACGTAGTTCGTTTGTCCGAAGTTGCCGGTGTGAGCCACGACTGAGGCGGCGTTGATGATGCGGCCCGACTCCTGTTCGATCATGGCGGGGGCAACGGCCTGCGTGCAGTTGAAGACCCCTTTGAGGTTGGTATCGATCACCCGGTCCCACTCCGATTCGTTCATCTTCACCAGGCGGGCGTCGGCGGTGATTCCAGCATTGTTGATAAGGATGTCCACGGTCCCGAAGTGCTGCTGAACATCCTGAATCCCTTGTTCGACGTTTGCACGATCAGTGACGTCCAGCTTGAAGAAGCGGCAGTCCGTTCCGCTCTCACGGATGCTGGATTCGACTGCCCGGCCCGCCTCTTCGTCCACGTCCCACACGACGATTCGCGCTCCCTCGTTGGCGAAACACCGTACCGTCGCCCGGCCGATCCCGTTCGCTCCCCCGGTGATGATCGCGGTCTTCCCGTCGAGTCTCATTCAATTCACTAACTGACTACCGACAACTGACTACTGGCTACTGGCTTCCTCTCCCCTCTGAACGTAGATCTCGCGTGCCTGCCCGAACTGCTCGAGGACGTGTTCGCGTTCTCCATCCGAACGCCATCCCGGGTGATCGACGGCCATATCGGTGAGCTTGTCGATCCAGCGGACGAAGTAGTCGGCGGACGCCTTGCTTCGGATCGGTTGATCGTCGACGTAGATGTAGATGGGATTGGTCGTGGCCATCGGCAACCGCTGTTCGATGGGATGAGCGCGTCCGCTGCCGACGGCCTGCAGCGTGTACCAGCCGCTCCCGGTGACCTCGGTGGAGAGTTCGAACTCCGCGTGGCGCCCCTCGCCCATCAGCTGGACGTGCTCGATGACTTCTCCGTTGCGGACGATTTCAAGCCGATTGATCGGGACGATCGAGTCCAGCGTCACGCGCAGCGTGATCGTTTGGCCGCTGTCGAGCCGGATCTCATCACCGGGCATCGACTGGTTGATCGTGAATTCCAGAATCGGGCCGTTAGTGACGAAGCCCCTCCCATCGAGCAGTGACCGCATGTAGTTGTCCCAGGTCAGATTGCCGACGCCCAGATGGAAGTAACCGCGCATCGCGCCGACGAGGTTCGTGCGGTGGAGGTTTGAGATCGAGTCCTCGCCGCCGGTTGCGGGTACCTTGAAACCGTTGTTCAGCGCGTGGTGCCAGGGAATGAGCGCCGCCTCACCGGCCTGGGACCAGAGTTCGTGGTAGCTGACGGCCTCGAACGCGACATCCACGGGAAACCCTTTTGCCCCGCCAAGGTTGCCGTCCAGTGGATCCTGAGAACCGCCGAACGGGTGGACGTAAGCGCCGATGGCGCCCTGTTCTCTGGCGAACAGCAGGATGTCCGTGTTGGAAGGGTAGAGGCTCTCGATGGCGGTTCCCTCGTAGCCGGTCACGAACGGCGAGATCAGGTGCTCGGTCAGGTTGAACAGCGAAATGTGACCGTAGAACGGCGGACGGTACTCCTGGCCGGTGTGCATGATCCGGTCCGGCGTCGACAGCGGATGTTCCGGGTTCTCGGCGTCGTAGTGCTGGTAGTCGATGATCCGGTTATCCTTGTTGGCGATCATGTGACCGATCATGTCCATGTCCTCGGCCGCCGCCATCAGAAAGAGGTTTTCCGCAGTGTTGTGCAGGTTCCCGGCGTAGTTCATGTGAACGTGGTTGCTGCCCGAGTACCAGCCCTTGGCCCTTAGATTTGTCAGGCGCGCGAGCCGCAGCGTGACGGAATGAACCTCGCCGGCCTCGACCTCGATCGTCTCCGACGCCGGAACGTATTCGAAACCTTTCACGGCCTGGACACTATAGTTGCCGGGTGGAACCTCGGTCGTGAAGCGGCCGGGTGTGTGGAAGAGTTGCTCATTCAGCGAGGACAGCCGTTCATAAGCATCGCTCGGTGTGTAGGATTTTCCGTCGGAGGCCTGCTGGTAGATCCGAGCCGGCGTTTCGCGACCCTGCTCATCAACGACGCGAACAGTGACGGTTCCCATGGGCCTGCTCCAGCGCTTCGACGTGATCCGGACGATCTCGGCTTTCCCACCCCAGCTCTTCAGTAGCTTCAACTGCGGAATTCCACGTTCGTTCGAGATGTAGGCGATCCATTCTCCGTCCGGAGACCAGCGGGGATGGAAGCTGTCGTACTCCCCGAATGTCATCTTGTAGGGTTCACCACCGCCGACGGGAAGAACGAACAGGTTGTTGAACTGATGACCGAGATGTGAGCTGTAGACGACCCGTGTGCCGTCGGGCGATACGTGCGGGCGGGTACGGTAGAGTGTTTCCTCTTTGTGGATCAGCTCGGCCTGGCCGGTATTCATCACGTCCGGCTCCAGCGGCGATCTCCAGATACCGCCCGAACCGAGCGGGATGTCGCGGTTGGAGATGAAAAGTAATTCCGACCCGTCCGGGGACCACGTTGGCGAGATGTGGAGGTCGTTGTCGCCGAAGTAGAGCCGCGATCGTCCGAACTGATTGTCGGTCGTGACCTCGGTGATGGCGCCCATCTTCCCGTCGACCAACTCCATCACGCGAATGTTGAAATAACCGTTCGGTGCGGTGGAGACATAGGCTAGCTGAGCGCCGTCGGGAGACCACGCCGGATCGATGTTGACGAATTCGCCCTCGGTCAGCGGCTCCGATTCTCCGGTTTCCAGGTTCATGATCATCAGGTTGATGCTGCGTCCATCGTCGTCGGCCGTGTAAACAAGCCAGCTTCCGTCCGGTGACCACTCCGGCGACGACAGGTACTCGCTCGAATAGGCGATTTCGTAAGCGGTCGTTTCACCCGGCCGGATCTGCCAAATCGATCCGTCCATCGCGAACGCGATCCATTCGCCGTCGGGCGACCAGGATGGCCACCAAGGTGTGCTGTTGCCCGCCGGTGGGAAATAGAAGTTATGCATGTAGTTTCCACCGGTTCGGGCGTTGGGATAGACCTGGGCCGAGGCGTCGGCCCCCAGGAAAAGCAGCGCCAACACGATAGACAGGGCGATGACGGGCTTCTTGTCGGACATTGGACTCACCTCTCCGGTTTCTAAGAAGGCCAAATGACGGGTGCGGGTCAGTATAAGCGGCCTGATAACGCGAGTGAATGAAAACCGGCTTGCGTCGCCGTCAGTGAGTGAGAGAAATAGCAAAACGTCCGTGAGGGAGCCAATGTGAGGGGGACAGGGGCCTGGCCCTGTCCCCGGGTGTTCGATCAGCAGAAGAGTTGGCGATAGCGGGCACCCCTCCCATAGTTACTCGGCCGCCTTTTGAAAATAATCTGAAACCTTTTCCGCCAAACGCCGTTCTAGATATTTCATGAGCATTGGAGCGTGTACGCTCTCGATACATAGAGCTGCAATGCATAAGAGCGGAAGCCTTCCTTCCAGAATCGATCGTGCGGTCGGAATTCGACAAGGTGGAACCCGATAACGGCCGGCCCGTGATGGGACCGGATCACAGCGTGGAACGAATCCGTGGGAGGAGAGGTATTTCGATGAGGACTTTCTTTCAAGACATCCGGTATTCACTACGGTTGCTCCGGCAGAGCCCGAGCTTTGCCGTCGTGGCCATCTTGACACTCGCTCTGGGAATCGGCGCGAATACGGCTGTCTTCAGCATCGTCAACGCTGTGCTCGTACGCCCGCTGCCCTACGAAGAGCCCGAGCAGCTGACCGTCATCTGGACAAACTTCGGCCAGGACCTACCGCAGAACTGGGTTTCGGGCCCCGAGCTCGTCGAGATGCAGGAGTTCAACTCGCTCTTCGAGGCCATCGGCGCTGTTATACCGACAACGGTGGCGTTCACCGGATCGGGCGAACCCGAGCAGATCCGTGCCGCCGGAGCGACGGGAAACTTCTTCCGCGTGATGAAAGTCAACCCGGCTCAAGGTCGCCTGTTTTGGGACGAGGATGACGTGTCCGGAGCCGTGCCGGTCGCCGTCCTCAGCGACGGCTTCTGGAAGCGCCGGTTTGGGGGAGATCCCTCGATCCTGGGGCAGACGATATCCACCGACGGCATCCCCCTGACGGTCGTCGGTATCCTGCCCGCAGACTTCGCCATCCTCCATCCCGGGTCCAACTTCCCCAGTGACATCGATGTCTGGATTCCGATGGCCGGTCTGCTCCAGGCTTTCTTCGGTACGGGAAACTACGAAGAACTACCACGCGGTTCCCACTTCATGAACGCCTTTGCCCGGATGAAGCCGGGTGTGACCCTGGCGCAGGCGCAGTCCGACATGGGTGCAGTCGCCCTCCAGATGCAGGAAAAGACCCCCGATTATTACGATTTTGACGGATGGGGCGTCACGGTTCTGTCTCTGCATGGCGACCTTGTCGAGGAAGCCCGTCCGGCGATGCTCGTACTTCTGGGGGCGGTGGCTTTCGTCCTGCTGATCGCGTGCGTCAACGTCGCCAACCTGATGTTGGCCCGCGCGGCATCCCGGGAAAGGGAAGTTGCCGTGCGAGCCGCACTGGGTGCCGGCCGCTGGCGAATGATCCGGCAGCTCATGACCGAGAGCGTGACCCTTTCGGTTGTCGGCGGCGCCTTCGGGCTCCTGATGGCTTTCGGGTTGGTTCGCGTGGTTTCTGTAATGGCGCCGGCCACTCTTCCCAGGGGCGACGAAATCGGGATCGACAGCGGCGTGCTTCTCTTCACGCTGGTCGTGTCGATCGGGACCGGCGTCCTGTTCGGATTCGCTCCGGCACTCCACAACATGAAGGGCGATCTGGTGGAGTCGTTGAAGGAAGGCGGTAGGGGTGCCACCGGAGTCCGTGGTCGCCGTCTGCACGGACTGTTGGTGGTCTCGGAAGTCACGCTGGCGATCGTCCTCCTGGTGGGCGCAGGGCTGATGATCCGCAGCTTCTCGGAACTGATGAGTTCCGATCCCGGGTACAACTCCGACAATCTGCTGACTATGCGGGTGTCGCTTCCCGGCGGCAAGTACGACGGCAACGGGCAGAGGGCGTTCTTCGACAGCCTGCTGGAGCGGACGGCCGCTCTGCCCGGTGTGATGTCGGCAGGAGCCATCTCGCATCTGCCGCTGAGCGGCATCGGAGGATCTGGAACGACTCGGGTCGACCGGACCGACCAGTTTCCGGCAGATGAAGCCTATATCGAGGCCGATCGCCGCTATGTGAGTCCCGATTATTTTTCCACGATGGGTGTGCGGTTCGTGGCAGGCCGGAACTTCACGTCGGCCGACGCTGCCGACGCGCCGCTGGTCGCGGTCGTCGATGAAGAATTCGCCCGCCGTTTCTGGCCCGACGACGACCCGATCGCAAAGCACATCTCGATTCAATTCCGCGAGCCAGTCTGGCGCGAGGTGGTCGGCGTGGTCGCACACTCCCGCCACACCGATCTCGAGACCGTGGGACGGGAGCAGGTCTACATGCCCTACAAGCAGGTGCCACAGTCGGGTATGTTCCTGACATTGAAGACCCAGGGCGACCCGTTGTCGCTCGCGTCTGCAGTTCGCACCGAAGTTTGGGCGCTGGATGACGATCAGCCGGTCGACGACGTCGCGACGATGGCGTCACGGGTCGACCGCGCGCTCGGTCCGACGAAGTTCAACCTGATGCTGTTGTCGGTGTTCGCGACTCTCGCGTTGCTGCTCGCCGCTGTCGGCATCTACGGCGTCGTGTCCTACTCGGTGACGCAGCGGAATCACGAGATCGGCGTTCGCATGGCGCTGGGTGCAGGTACGGGGGACGTGCAAGGAATGATCCTGCGACAGAGCTTGACGAGGGTCGTTGCCGGCCTGGTCTTCGGTCTTGTCGCCGCGTTCGGTCTGACCCGATTCATCGCGAGCCTGCTCTACAACGTGTCGCCCAACGACCCCCCGACGTACGCCTCGGTGGCCCTCGTCCTGACGATCACGGCCGCGCTCGCCTGCTACCTGCCGGCCCTGCGCGCCACCCGGGTCGACCCCGGCTCAGTGCTGCACCAGGAGTGATTCATTAACCACCGAGGCACGGAGAGAATCTAACCACGGAGGCACGAAGGCACGGAGAAGAGAGATTTTGGGGGAAGCCCGGTTCTTTCCTCTGTGCCTCCGTGGTTAATTTCCCTCCCCGTCTTCGTGGTGAAGCTTCCACTCATACTCGTCACTTGTCACTCGTCACTCTCTTCGTTGTAAGCTTCCACCATGTCCGAGCCGGAGATGTACGGGGTTCTAGCCGAGGAGGACGGAAGCACACCCGGATACGAACCGTCTTTGAGCGACGAGCAGCAGCTCGAGCTGTATCGTCTCCTGGTCCAGACGCGGATGTTCGACGCGCAGGCGATCAGCCTCCATCGCCAGGGACGGATTGGGATCTATGGTTCCTCCGAGGGCGAGGAAGCCCTGGCCGTTGCGGCCGCGATGACGCTTTCGACCCAGGACTGGTTGTTCCCCGATTACCGGGTGCCCGGCGCCCTCTTCCAGCGTGGTGTCCGGATGCAGGAGTTTCTGGCCCAGCTCTTTGGAACATCAGAAGACCTCAGCAATTGACGTCAGCTGCCCACCCATCACGGCTCCCGCGACTTACGCATCGCCTCCATCGCGAGTCCGGTCGGAAACGGCATCCCTCATGCGGTCGGTTTCGCCTGGGCCGCCCGGATCAAGAAAGGTCCCGAGGTCGTTCTCAATTTTTTCGGTGACGGGGCGACTTCGGAGGAAGGCTTCCACACCGGCATGAACATCGCGGGCGTTCACAGACTTCCGATCGTTTTTGTCTGCCGCAACAACCAGTACGCGATTTCGGTTCCCCTCAGCCTGCAGACCGCTTCGGAGACCATTGCGATCAAGGCGCAGGCCTACGGATTCGACGGCGTGCGGGTTGATGGCAGCGATGCGCTCGCGGTTCACAAAATTGTCGGTGAAGCCGTCAACCGGGCACGCAGCGGTGGGGGGCCCACTTTGATCGAAGGTGTCAGCTACCGTCATGGCGCGCACTCCACTTCCGACGACGACACACGTTACCGCGAACGGAAAGAGGCCGAGGCGTGGCGGAAGCGCGACCCGATCGCCCGTTTCAGGCGCTACTTGCAGGCCCGGGGACTCTGGGATGACGATCAGGAAGCGATTCTGCAGGCCTCGATGCAGGCAGCCCTACATGCCGCCGTCGAAGAAGCCGAGGCCGCACCGGCGCCCGCGCTCGACACGCTGTTCGAAGATGTCTATGGCGAGAAACCGTGGCATCTGAGAGAACAGCAGCAGGATCTGGAGAACCATCTCCGACGAAAGAAGGGAAGTGGGGCATGAGCCGCATGAACATGATCGAGGCGCTCAACGACGCCCTCCATGTCGGAATGCGTGAGAACGACGATGTCGTCATGCTCGGTGAGGACGTTGGCCGCTTGGGCGGAGTTTTCAGGGTCAGCGCCGGGCTGCAGGACGAGTTCGGCGAGGACCGGGTCCTGGATACTCCGCTATCGGAGGCAGGCATCATCGGCTCGGCGGTCGGGATGGCGCTCTACGGGCTGCGACCCGTGGCCGAGATCCAGTTCGCAGACTTCGTGTTTCCCGCGTTCGACCAGATCGTGAACGAACTGGCCAAGTACCGCTATCGATCAGGAAACCAGTTCGCCTGTCCCGTCCTGGTTCGCATGCCGGTGGGCGGCGGAATCGGAGGCGGACACTACCATTCCCAGAGCCCAGAGAGCTACTTCGCGCACACGGCGGGACTGAAGGTCGTGATCCCTTCCAGTCCCTACGACGCGAAGGGACTCCTCCTGGCTGCCCTCGCCGACGAGGATCCCGTCGTGTTCCTCGAGCCTAAAAAACTTTACCGAACGACGAGCGACGAGGTTCCCGAGGAAAGCTACACCGTCCCGATCGGCGAGGCTCGTACCCTGCGCGATGGGAGCGACGTCACCCTCGTCTGCTACGGAGCGATGGTGCCCCTGGCGGAGAAGGCGGCTGTGGCGGCGGCGGCTGAGGGAATCAGTGTCGAAATCCTCGACCTGCGGAGCCTACTCCCGCTCGATATCGAGTCCGTCGTCACCTCGGTCGAGAAAACCACCCGCGTAGTCATCGTTCACGAGGCGCCCCGAACGTGCGGTTACGCTGCCGAACTCGCCTCGTTGATCGTCGAGAAGGCTTTCTGGAGCCTGGATGCGCCGATCATGCGGGTCACGGGATTCGACACACCCTTCCCTTATCGCCTCGAAGACGAATACATGCCGACCCCGGAGCGGATCCTGGGAGCCATCCGAACAACGATGAACGTGTAGGCAGGCTACACGGCAGGCGCCTGAGGCGGAACCTTGACGACGAGCCTGGTGACCAGCATGACCAGCGATGCGGGTATGTGCTGCGCCAACAACCCGCACACGTATCCTCCGTTGCCTGAACCCTTCGGCCCGCAATAGCGCTTGTCGATGACTATCTGGTCGTTCTCTCTAGGGATGATAACCACGGAGGCACAGAGGCACGGAGGGAATGATTTCATCCGGCCCCAGATTATCTTGTCTCAGTGTCTCCGTGGTTAATTCAGTTCTTCGTTGGTTGTTGAAAGGCACCGGCGATGGCGGCGGTGACTTTGTTGAAATGCTGGCCGAAGCCGCCCCCGATCGAATGACCGAGGCGCGTGATGACCAGGTCGAGGTCGGGCAGCACCATCACACGCTGACCGCGGGCACCCGATGCGTAGAAACCGGCCGGCACGTCTGCGGCGGTGTTGATCCACCACAGGCCGCCATAGTTGCCTTCCGAAGCCGGGGCTGGCGTGGAAACGTAGTCCACCCACCCTTCCGGCAGGATCCGCTTGCCTTGCCACATCCCATCCTGAAGGTGCAGGAGTCCGAAGCGGGCCCAGTCGCGGGCCGTGCCGTAGTCGAAGCCCGTCAGGAGAAAGTTCCCGTACGGGTCCGGCTCGAGGATCATGTTCCTCATCCCGATCTTGTCGAAGAGCTCCCGTTGCGGGAAGGTCAGGTAGCTCTCGCCGCGGGCCTCCACGGTTTCCCGGATGATGCTCCCGAGCGTAAGCGGATCGGAATTGCGGTATCGGTACACCGTGTTGGGCGGAAACTCCGATGGTTTGCTGACCGATAGCGCGAACGCGTCGATCGCTCCTGCATAGATGTAGAGGTGGTCGCTCTCCTTCGTGAAGTAATCCGGTCCGGACAGTCGCTTGAAGTCCAAACCGCTGCTCATGTGCAACAGGTCGGCGATCGTGATCTCACCGCGCGGATCCCCGATATCGCGCCACTCGGTGACCGGAGCCGGATCGTCGACGGTGAAATGACCGTCACGAACCAGCAGGCCCACCAGTGCCGCCGTGATGCTCTTGCCCATCGACCAGCTGACGTGCCGGCTGTCCTTGTCGAACCCCCGGGCGTAGCGCTCCGCCACGATTCGACCCTTGTGCAGGACGAGGAAGGCGCGGGTCTTGAGCGGTGTTCCACTCGAATCCATCTTTTCGAAGGCCATATCGACGGCTGCTTCAAGCGTGGCTTCGTCGTATTCGAGACGTCCTGAGTACGGTTCGATGACGTCTCCCATCGGCCAGAGTTGGGTCGTCGGATCCGGAAGGGCGCTTTTCACTTCAACGGGAGTGAACAAGACGCCGCTTTCCCCGTCGGGAATCAACGTGCAACCCTGGGATCCGTTGTAAACGGCTTTCTTTCGAATCTGCCCATCCGGGGTGGACAGTTCGAGAGTCTGGGCTTCCCGGTCTACGGCAACTCCTATGTTGTCCCAGTCCACGCCGATGAACGGGTAGGCGTCGTTCCTCAAGTACTCCCGGGCATCCCGTCCTACGACGAACACACCCGAACACGTCAGCTTGGCGCCCAGCGCGATCGAGATTGCGAGGTCCTGCTGGAGTGCCGCCCCAGGCATTGCATAACCCAGCCACGATACGCTCGTGAGCGCGCAGACGAACAGGTTACGGAAGCTGTACTTCATCGATCACCCCGGTGGCGTTCAATATCTCACGATTAGCTTTGGATTCTCATGCCGGCCGAATACTCCAGTCAAGCAATTAGGCTTGAAGCACCAGGACGTAGCGATCATAATTCGCCCCATGTCGCCCCTCCAGCGCTGCCTCTTATCGGCCCTGGTCTGCTTCCTGGCCGGCTGTCAGGCTCGCGACTCCGAGCCCGGTCCGATTCGAATTCAGATCGGCGCGGTGTCCGCTCCGGGATCCCTCATCTCGAATACCGGCGAGGAGTTGGCACGTCGCATCAACGAGCGGCTGGAAGGGCGGATCAGTGCCACGTTCTTCGGTTCCAGCCAACTGGGTAATGACGAGGTCATGCTCCAGAAGCTGAAACTCGGGACCGTCGACTTTTCAATCCCTTCGACGATCATGTCGTCCACCGTCGACGAGTTCGGCTTGTTCGAGATGCCATACCTCGTGCAGGACCGCGAACACATGAAGCGGATTGCCAAGGAGATCTTCTGGCCGCGCCTGGCGCCCGCATCCGAAGCGAAGGGTTACAAGGTTCTGGCTTTGTGGGAGAACGAAACTGTTTTCGACACATCACGAACAACAGGAGGCCAATCTCGGTCCCCGAGGACCTGGCTGGCGTCAGGCTGCGGACGCCACGCGGGCAATGGCGTGTGAAACTGTTCCAGACCTTCGGTGCGAACCCCACACCGATGCCTCTGTCGGAAGTCTTCGTCGCCCTCCAGACCGGCGTCATCGATGGCCAGGAGAACCCTTTCGCGCAGGTCACGAGCTACAAGCTCCAGGAGGTCCAGAGCTATCTGTCGTTGACCAGCCACGTGTACAGTCCGGCCTACCTGCTCACGGGTGTGAACCACTGGAATCAGCTGCCCGAGGACATCCGTCAGGTGATCGAACAAACGGCGCGGGAGATGGAAGACTTCGTCTATGAAGAAGCCATCCGCCTCGACAACGAGCTCCTGGAAGAGCTTCGGGCTTCGGGTATCGAGATCAATCAAGCGGACCGTGACGCTTTCCTCGAGGCGAGCCAGCCCATCTACGAGGAGTTCGGAACCACGGTCGGATGAACCGGCGGGGCCGAGATGATCGAAACCGCGATGCGACTGGCGATCCCCTAGCGGTCGATCTAGTAGACTGGTCCGGTGCGAGCCGCCCTTTCAAGCCTTTACCTGCCTTTCCGCCGCTTTCTTGAGATCGTCGTTCTGATACTGATGACAGCCCTGGCACTGATCGTGGTGGCAGGCGTCGTCTTCAGGAAGGCCGGGGCGGCGCTCGTCTGGTATGACGAAGTGGCTTCGATCCTGCTGGTCTGGCTGACCTACTACGGCGCCTGCCTGGCTGCACTCGTGCAGGCCCATATCGGGTTTCCGAAACTCGTAAGTGCGGCCGGGCCGAGGCTGCGCGTCTTGCTCACTCTCGTCCGAGAGGCCGTGATTGTTGTCTTCTTCCTGGTTGTCGCCTGGGCGGGATGGCGGGTGCTTCTCGTGCTGGAAGGTACGAACCTGGTCAGCCTGCCCTGGGTCCCCACACGATTGACCCAATCGGTGATTCCCGTCGGAGCTTTGCTTTTCATTGCGGCCGAGGTGTTGAGCTTTTTCTCTGGCCAGGAACCCGCCGATCCGGAGGGTGGAGGAGACGAGGCGTGACGCTCCTGCTGCTCTTCGTCGGCTTACTCTTTCTCGTTCTGATCGACGTTCCGATCGCGATCGCTTTGGGCGCCGTTGCTATGGCAGCCATGGCGGCCGCAGGAGGGGTCGACTTGCTGCCGAATGTCGCCCTGGTCCTGTTTGATGGAGCCCGCAAGTTCACGCTGATCGCGATCCCGCTCTTCATCCTGGCCGGCGCGATCATGAACGCTTCGGGAATCTCGCGGCGGTTGATTGCGTTCGCGTCGGCGCTGCTGGGCTTCGTTCGTGGGGGCCTGGCGATGGTGACGATCGGGACGTCGCTGTTTTTCGCAGAGATCTCCGGTTCCGCCGTCGCGGACGTGGCCGCGCTGGGCTCGATCCTGATTCCGGCGATGAAGCGGAAGGGATACACGACCCCCTTCGCGGCATCGGTCACCTCCTCGGCGTCGACGCTGGCCGTGATCATCCCGCCGTCAATGCCGATGATCCTGTATGCCGTGATGTCGGGTAGTTCCGTCGTTGAACTGTTCGTTGCCGGGATCATTCCCGGCGTTCTCGGCGCGGTGCTGATGATGGCGGTGGCGCACTTCATTTCCGTCCGCCACAACTTCCCGGTCGAAGAAGTTTTCCAGATCAAGCGGGTCGTCCAGACCTTCAAGGAGGCCGTCTGGGCTCTCACGCTTCCGATCATCATCCTCGGCGGAATTTTCAGCGGCCTAGTGACCGCGACTGAAGGGGCAGGTCTGGCGGTTGTGGCGGCGATCTTGATCGGCACCCTCATCTACCGGGAGCTGGACTGGGCGCGGCTGCGGGAATCGATGGTGGAGGGCGGCCGTCAGACAGCAGTCGTGATGCTTCTGGTGGCGACCTCCGCGCTGCTTGGGGATTACCTGACCGGAATGCGGGTTCCGCAAGGCGTGGCTGAGGGTATCATCGGGCTGACGGACAATCCGCTCATCATCATGGCCCTGCTCAACGTCTTCTTCCTCGCGGTGGGCCTCTTTTTGCACTCGGCGGCCGCGATCATACTCGTTGTCCCCATCGTGATGCCGCTGGTCCTGGCTGCCGGTATCGATCCGGTGCACTTCGGTCTGGTCGTCACACTGAACCTCGGAATCGGGCAGCAGACCCCGCCCGTCGCGAGTGTCCTGGTGACCGCCTGCTCGATCGCCAAGGCCGACGTCTGGGAAGTCACGAAGGTGAACATCTACTTCATCGCCGTCCTTTTCGGAGTCCTTCTCCTGGTCAGCTACGTCCCCGCGATTCCGCTGGTCCTCGTGGATTTCTTCTACAGGTAGCGGGTTATCCCTACGTGGTGTAGGTGCGGTCTATGACCGCACATTGTTCGATTTCGCAGATCTGTGCGGTCATAGACCGCACCTACACCTCCGCTTTGAACGGAGCCACACGTTGACCAAGTCGGTTCGGACCCGGTAAGATTTTCTAGCCCTGCCCGTTTTTCCCAGCATCAAGGAGGATCGATTGTTGATTTCGAGAAAAATACTGTTTGGCAACCCGGAAAAGGCGCATGCGCGCATCAGCCCGGACGGGACGAAACTTGCCTACCTGGCGCCCGTAGACGGCGTGCTCAACGTTTGGGTCGGACGCGTCGGAGACCCGTCTACCGCGCAACCCGTGACAAAGGACACACATCGTGGAATTCGTTCATTCTTCTGGGCATACACGAGCGCACACTTACTCTATCCCCAGGACAAGGACGGCGATGAGGATTGGCACATCTACAGCGTCGATCTCGAAACCGAGGAGATCAAAGATCTGACGCCGATCGAGAAGATTGCTGCGCGGATCCAGGAAGTGAGCCGCAAGTTTCCCGAAGAGGTTCTGGTCGGGATCAACGATCGAGGCGAGCGCCAACTCCACGACGTATACCGCGTGAACATCGTGACCGGTGAACGGGTAATGGTGCAGGAGAACCCCGGCTTTGCCGGTTTCATGACCGATGACGATTACCGCGTGCGGTTTGCGCTGACAATGACTCCCGACGCAGGGCACCTGTACCTGAAGCCCGACCCCGAGGCCGGTTGGAAGGAGTTCGCTCGGATCGACCCCGCCGATTCGATGACGACTCAGCCGGTCGGCTTCGACAAGACCGGAGATCGCTACTACATGCTCGACAGCCGCGACCGGGACAAGGGTGCGCTGAAGGTCGTCGAACTGGAGACCGGTCGCGAAGAACTCCTGGCCGAGAGCGACCTGGCCGACATCGATGGCGTCATCGTCCATCCTACGGAGAAGACGGTTCAAGCCGTCACGTCTACGCATGCCCGGCAACATTTGACGGTACTGGACCCCTCGATCCAGCCGGACATCGACTACCTGGAAACCGTTGCCGCCGGCGAACTCAAGATCACGAGTCGGACCCTCGACGATCAACTCTGGACGGTGGCTTTCTTGATGGACGACGGGCCGCTGCGTTTCTACCTCTACGACCGCGAAGCGAAGTTCGCGAAGTTTCTCTTCACGACCCAGCCGGCACTGGAGGATCTCCCCCTGGTCAAGATGCATTCCGAGGTCATCAAGGCGCGGGACGGTCTGGAACTCGTCGTGTATCTCTCGCTGCCGGCCTCGAGTGACCCCGAAAACGCGGGTCGGCCCTCTTCACCTCTGCCGACGGTGCTCTACGTTCACGGCGGACCGTGGGCCAGGGACGACTGGGGGTACACGCCGAATCACCAGTGGCTGGCGAACCGGGGCTACGCCGTCCTCTCGGTGAATTATCGAGGTTCGACCGGATTCGGGAAGAGTTTCATCAACAAAGCGGACAGGGAATGGGCCGCCTCCATGCACGACGACCTGATCGATGCCCTCGACTGGGCCGTCGAGCAGAACATCGCCGATCGCGACCGCATCGCGATCATGGGGGGAAGCTACGGAGGGTACGCGACTCTGGTCGGGGTCACCTTTACTCCGGAAGTGTTCAGATGCGGTGTCGACATAGTCGGCCCATCGAACCTGATCACGATGATGGAGAACCCCCCGCCGTACTGGGTACCGTTGATGCCGATCATGAAGAACCGCGTCGGAGATTTCACCGACGCGGACGGCCGCGAGTTCCTGAAGTCGCGTTCACCCCTCACTTTCGTCCACCGGATTCAACGACCGCTGCTCATCGCCCAGGGCAAGCATGACCCGCGCGTCAAACAAGCTGAATCAGACCAGATCGTGGCGGCAATGAACGAGAAGGACATTCCGGTCAGCTACATGCTCTTCACCGAAGAGGGCCACGGTTTCGCGAAACCCGAGAACCGCCAGGCGTTCTTCGCGGTCGCCGAAGCTTTTCTCGCGAAGCATCTTGGCGGAGAGTACGAACCCATCGGCGACGCTTTCGAAGGCGCGGCGTTCGATGTGTCGAGCGGAACGGATGGCGTCCCCGGTCTGGAAGATGCCCTGAAGGAGAGGGAAGCCTCACCATCGTAGTTTCGGAGGCTGAATTCCAAGCTGCTCGAGATGAGTCACCACAGCGCAGTCGAACTGGATGCCGCCTCCGTCCGATTCGACGGCTATCCGGCCATCGACGAAGTTACATTTACCGTACCCGAGGGCCAGTTCGTCGCCATCGTAGGTCCGACCGGGTGCGGCAAGTCTTCATTGCTGAACCTGGTTGCGGGTCTGCTGCATCCAACCTCGGGCACGGTTCGCACCTCCGGCAGTGCGTTCGACGGTGTGAATCCGGATGCCGCATACATGTTCCAGCAGGATGCCCTGCTTCCGTGGAAACGGGTCCTGGACAACGTCATGCTCGGGCCCGTTCTCCGCGGCCAGTCCCGTAAAGATGCCGCCGAGAACGCGCGGCAGTGGATCGAACGGGTGGGCCTGTCCGGGTTCGAGAACCGGTATCCGCATCAGCTCTCGGGTGGGCAACGGAGACGGGCCGCGATGGCTCAGGTCCTGATCAACCGTTTGCCGCTGTTGCTGATGGACGAGCCTTTCGGCGCCCTCGACGTACAGACGCGGGCCCTGATGGAGAACGAACTCCTGGAACTCTGGACGGAACTGCGACCGACAGTGCTGTTCGTGACGCACGATCTCGAAGAGGCAATCGCACTAGCCGACCGTGTTCTGCTGTTTACCGCCGGCCCGAACGCGCGGGTGAAGGCGGACTTCAAGGTCGATCTGCCGCGTCCCCGAAACGTCATGGAGGTCCGGTTCACCCCGGGATTTTCGGAACTCTACGACGACATCTGGTCGTCGCTCAGACAGGAGGTGTTGGACAGCTATGAGCGCTCCCGTGCCCACTAAGATCGGCCTGGTCCGAACTCTTCAGGTCGGCCTTTTCCTGATCCTCATCGGGACGTGGGAGATCGGTGCACGCGCGGGTGCTCTGGACACCTTCTTCTTTTCGCAACCGTCCGCATTTCTGTCCCGCGTCTGGACGTGGATCGCGACCGGCCGCGGAACGATCCTGGGCGGACGGACGATCTACCATCACACTCTCGTGACCCTGGAGGAGATGGTCGCCAGTTTCGTACTCGGCGTTGTGTTTGGCGTCGCCGTCGGTTTCCTCCTGGGCCGATCCGAATTCTGGTCGCGTGTCTTCAACCCCTACATTCAGGTTCTGAACGCGCTTCCGCGGCTCGTTCTTGCCCCGATTTTTGTCCTGCTACTGGGGATCGATGAGGCCTCGAAGATCGCGCTTGGCTTCTCACTGGTGTTCTTCATCGTTTTCTTCAACGCGTATCAGGGTGTGCGCGACGTCGACCGCGCTTTCGTGAACAACGCGCGCATGCTTGGGGCCGACAACAGCCAGCTGACGTGGCATGTCCTGCTGCCGTCGGCGATGAGCTGGATCGTGTCGAGCCTGCATACGTCGGTGGGCTTCGCTCTGGTAGGTGCGGTGGTGGGCGAGTACCTTGCGGCGGCGCGAGGGCTTGGTTGGGTGATAGCGCAGGCGCAGGGAAACTTTGATGCGGCCGGAGTTTACGCTGGGATGACGGTTCTGTGTATCATCGTCGTGATCGTGGAACTCGGCGTGACGTGGCTCGAACGACGCCTTCTGGCGTGGAAACCTTCCCAGCAGGGAGGCCTGCTCGCGGCATAGGAACTGGAATGGGTAAATGCAGTGTAGGTGCGGTCTATGACCGCACATCTCTCAGGTCGCGAGCTGGATGTTGGTTCAGTCTCGCTGCTCTTCATTTTCTGCTTCTCGCCCTTGTCTCATGTTCAGCTCCGGACTCTGCCGGGGAACTTTCGAGGGTCCGCGTCGCCGTCGGCGGTCAGGCCCAGTACGTCTACTTGCCGCTGACGCTCGCCGATAAGCTTGGTTATTTTGCCGAGGAAGGTCTTGAAGTTGAAATTTCCGATCTCCGGGGTGGTTCCCAGGCGCTTGCCGCCCTGACAGGGGGGTCGGTCGATGCCGTTGTCGGCTTCTACGAGCACACGATACGGTCTCAGGCACGTGGGAAAGCGCTTGTGATGGTCACGCTCTTCGATCGCATTCCCGGGCTGGTGATGATGATCGGAACCCTTCACGCAAACGAAGTCCGCTCGATCGGGGATCTGGTCGGGAAGCCATTCGGGGTCACCGCTCCGGGCTCTTCCACCGATGCGATGGTCAAGTTCCTCCTGAGAAAGGAAGGGTACGATCCGCAGGCGATCCCCGTCGTGACGGCCGGCACGACCACGATGATCGCGGCGATCGAACAGGATCAGGTGTGGGGCGGCATCACTGTCGACCCCCTGGCGCAGAAGCTCGAACGGGACGGGACGGCCCTCCCGCTCTACGACACGCGAACCGAGGAAGGAACTCGAGAGGTCTTCGGCGGACCCTGGCCGGCCGGAGGCCTGTATATCGCAGAGGAATCCCGGCGCGAAAATCCCCGTTTGGTTCAGGCGTTGGTCAATGCGGCGGTCCGTACCCTGCGCTACATCTCCACACACTCCGCCGGCGAGATAGCCGACCACGTGCCCGAATTCTGGATGGCAGGGAACCGCGAGCTCTACGTCGAAGCGCTCGACGCCAACCTTGGAATGTTCAGCCGGGACGGTCGGATGCCGGAAGACGGCCCGGCTAATGTCCTCGACACTTTGAGCCTCGTGGATCCGACGCTGAGTCCAGACTCCATCGACCTGGAACGCACGTACGACAACTCGTTCGCCAGCCGCGTTCCCTGATAGGGGCATTCCGTCCGGCCCGAACGGTTCGTCTGAAGACTTTTCACCGCAAAGGCGCAAAGGCGCCAAGAAATCTATTCCTCTCTGATGCCCAATGGTTCTGCCTGAACCCGTCAGGTCAAGCACGCTGGTCGAATGACCATTCGACTTTGCGTCTTTGCGCCTTTGCGGTGGAAATCTCCTAGTTCTTCGCCAATGGTTTGATGGGGCGGTTGGTCAGGGCGGGATCGACTTTTTCCTCGGGTGCGATCGACGGATCGATATCCATCCCGAGGACGCGCGCGAGAACAAAATGCAGCTGCCTCACGCCTTCGGTGAGGGCGGCTGGTCCAGGTTGAAGGATGTAGGTGGACTTGACTTCGTACAGGTTGCTCTTCTTCACAGCCTCGACCCCCGACCAGGTTTCGCGATCCCGCACGAAGTCCGGGTTGAACCGCACGCCGCACCAGGATCCGATCACGATCTCGGGATTCTTTCGGGCGACAGTCCTGGGGTCGAGGATGCGGTCCTTCGCCAGGGCCTTTTCCCGTAGTTCCGGGAACATCGACTCTCCTCCGGCGATCTCGAGTAATTCGTCCACCCACCGTATGCCGCTGATCAGTGGATCGTTCCATTCCTCGAAGAACACCCGGGGTCGATGCTCGAAGCGGGCTGCCGATGCCTCGATAGCTTTCAGTCCACGCTGAAGTTGCGCGACGAGTGCGTCCCCCCTGTCTCCAGCTCCCACCAGTCGCGCCACCGTCAGGATCATCTCTAGGATCTCAGGCACGCTCCGTTGGTTGAACGTGAACACTGCCGCCCCACGCCGAATCAGTTCGGCCGCGATGTCGGCCTGCAGGTCGGAGAATGCCAGCACGAGGTCGGGTTCCAGGGAAAGGATCTTGTCGAACTTGGCATTGATGAACGCCGAGACCTTCGGCTTTTGCCGGGCTTCGGGCGGTCGAACCGTGTAGCCGGATATCCCGACGATGCGTTCCTGTTCGCCGAGGAGGTAGAGCGTCTCGGTGGTCTCTTCGGTCAGACAGATAATCCGCCGGGGGTAGGTGCGAGCGTCGGCTGCCTCAGCGTGGCTCATTGAGACATTATCCCTTTTAACAGCTTCTTTACATCCCAGAGCCAACCTGAAACAGCTTTTTTCCGTCTGAATAACTGAACAGACGAACTAAAGGAGAGTCCCATGGTCTGGTCCGATTTTGAGAGTCTTTGCCGCTGGAGATACAGGTTAATACCTCTCCGTCCGGAGTTGAGCGATTCGGCCGAGCGACTGCGCCGGGAAGTCGGGTCCGACGGGCGTCTGATGACCAACCCGCGTCGCGAGAATTTCTATGAGATCGTTCAGGGCGGACGCTGGTATTTCGTGCATGTCCATCACGCCAGTCGAACTATCTATCTAATTGCTTCTACATCAGTTGCCCGGATTGCGAGACGCATCCAGCCAGTCCTCGAGCGCTCGCGATTGCTATCAGAGGCAGGCGCGTAGTATCAGAGGACGCCGCTGCCGCATTCTTCCTCCTCCGGCGACGATCGTTTTTCACACTCCGTAAATCTCACACAAATAGCTATTTAGGTCTGATCGCGGCGGAAGTTTTTCCTTCAAGGTTCGATCCTTGGCTGCCGATACACAGGATATGTGGGTAGCGTTCGCCATCGCCGGCGTTCTCGTCGCAGTCGTGCTGCACGATCTGTCGCAGCGGAAACACGCCATTCTCCGGAACTATCCTGTCATAGGGCACTTACGGTACCTTCTCGAGAAGGTGGGCCCCGAGCTGCGCCAGTACATCGTCACGAGCAATAACGAAGAGAGACCGTTCAGTCGGGACCAGAGAAGTTGGATCTACGCTTCCTCGAAGCGTCAGAACAACTACTCCGGCTTCGGTACGGACGACGAACTGGAGCAGTCGCCCAACTTCATGATCATCAAGCAGTCGGCTTTTCCGATGAACTCGGTACATCCCGGAGAGCCGGGTTATGACCAGCTTCATCCGATCCCGGTTGCCAAGGTACTCGGTGGCGCGCGCGAGCGACGAAAAGCCTTCCGGCCGCCGTCCATCGTCAACGTCTCGGGGATGAGTTACGGATCGTTGAGTCCGGCAGCGGTCGAGGCGATCAACCGCGGGACCCACGGGGCAGGATGTTTGCACAACACGGGCGAGGGCGGCATCTCACCCTACCACCAGTTCGGCGGCGAACTGATATGGCAGCTAGGCACCGGCTACTTCGGTTGTCGCGATGAGCAGGGCCGGTTCTCGAAGGAACGTTTTCTCGAAACCGTTGCCTCCGACAACGTCCGGGCGATTGAAATCAAGCTCAGTCAGGGCGCCAAGCCGGGTCTGGGCGGTGTTCTGCCCGGAGCAAAGGTGACGGAGGAAATCGCCCGGGTCCGCGGCATTCCGGTCGGCGAGACTTGCATGAGTCCGAACAGCCACAGCGCCTTCGGCAATGTCGACAGCATGCTGGACTTCGTGGAAGACCTGGCCGACGCCAGCGGTCTTCCGGTCGGGATCAAGTCGGCAGTCGGGGATCTCGGTTTCTGGAGTGAATTGGCCGATCAGATGGTGACCACGGGGCGCGGTGTGGACTTCGTGACGATTGACGGCGGCGAGGGCGGAACCGGCGCGGCTCCGTTGGTCTTCGCCGACCATGTTGCCCTGCCGTTCAAGAACGGCTTCAGCCGCGTCTATCGTGAGTTCGCCGAGGCCGGTATTCACGAAGACGTCGTTTTCATCGGTTCCGGCAAACTGGGTTTCCCGGAAGCGGCGGTCTTCGCCTTCGCGCTTGGTTGCGACATGATCGCGGTGGCGCGCGAGGCCATGATGTCGATCGGGTGCATTCAGGCGCAGCGCTGCCACACGGGACACTGCCCGGCTGGAATCGCGACCCAGAACAGTTGGCTCATGCGCGGGTTGGACCCGACGCTGAAGTCCGATCGGCTGACCAATTACATCTGCGCACTCCGGAAGGAAATCGAGGCGATATCCCGCGCCTGCGGAGTATGCCATCCCTCCCTGCTTTCCGACGAACATGTGGAAGTCCTGGACGGACGCTTCGGCACTTCGTCTCTGTTCGAACTGTTCGGCTACCGCCGCGGATGGGGTCTACCCTCTTCTGAAGATCAGCACGCGATCCATCGCATCATGGGAGCGGAAGGATTCCCCTCGGCCGACGCCCGCCAAACCGCTCCGCTCATGAAGCTTGTCAGTTAGCAGCCACGGGCTGCTTGAACTCCCTCCACTCCGGCTCGGCCAACACCTCGTTGACTGTGTTCGTCCACGCGGCTTAACATGGCGTGAAGTAACCGGACATGCCTACAATTTGGATTCTCGCTGCCATCGGTTTGATACTGCTTGGCGTCACGGTTTTTGATCTCATCCAGCGCAAGCACGCCATCCTGAGGAATTTTCCGATCATCGGTCACTTTCGCTACATCTTCGAAGCCGTAGGCCCGGAGCTGCGCCAGTACATCGTCACCGGCAACAACGAAGAGCGGCCGTTCACCAGAGACCAGCGGAGCTGGATATACGCGTCGTCGAAGCGCCAGAACAATTACTTTGGTTTCGGTACCGACGACGAGTTGGAGCTATCCCCGAACTATCTCATCTTCAAGCACGCGGCCTTTCCGATCGCCGCCAGCCATCCGGGAGAGCCCGGTTACGACCCGATGTATCCGCTGCCCTGCGCCAAGGTCTTGGGGAGCAAGCGAAATCGGAAGAAGGCGTTCCGGCCGAACTCCGTCATCAACGTTTCCGCGATGAGCTTCGGGTCTCTCAGTTCCGCTGCCGTGTCAGCGCTGAATCGGGGCTGCGCCATGGCGGATTGTCTTCACAACACCGGCGAGGGGGGCATCTCTCCGTACCACAAGCTGGGCGGCGATCTCATCTGGCAGATCGGTACCGGCTACTTCGGCTGCCGCGACGAGCGGGGTCGCGCTTTTCGATGGACAGATTCGTCGAGGCGGTATCGTCAGCACCCGTTCGTGCGATCGAAGTCAAGCTCAGCCAGGGGGCGAAACCCGGTATGGGCGGTGTTCTCCCGGCCGCCAAAGTCACGGCGGAAATTGCGGCGATCCGCGGCATTCCGGTCGGTCAAACATGCGTCAGTCCATCGGCGCACAGCGCGTTCTCGGACGTCGACAGCATGCTGGATTTCATCGAAGATCTGGCGGCTGTTTCGGGTCTGCCTGTCGGAATCAAGTCCGCTGTCGGCGAGATGAATTTTTGGAGGGAACTCGCACACCAGATGGCGACGAGTGGCCGCGGCGTCGACTTCATAACTGTCGACGGCGGCGAAGGTGGAACCGGCGCCGCCCCGCTCGTGTTCAGCGATCACGTCGCGCTGCCGTTCAAGCAGGGGTTCAGCCGGGTCTACCGGGAACTGGCCGAGGCAGGCGTTCACAACGACGTCGTCTACATCGGTTCGGCCAAACTGGGATTCCCCGAAGACGCCGTTCTCTCATTCTCGCTCGGATGCGACATGATTGGCGTGGCGCGAGAAGCCATGATGTCGATCGGCTGTATTCAAGCCCAGCGCTGTCACACCGGACATTGCCCGACCGGTGTGGCGACCCAGAACCGGTGGTTGGTCCGAGGGTTGGACCCGGAATCCAAGGCCGATCGCCTCGCGAATTACGTGTGCACCCTTCGCAAGGAGCTGATCTCAGTTGCCCGTGCGTGCGGCGCATGCCACCCGGCTATGCTCACCGACGCTCATATCGAGATCCTCGACGGTCGTTTCGGCGCCGCTTCGCTTTTTGAGGTCTTCGACTATCGCGATGAGTGGGGCCTGCCCTCGCTGGAGGACCGGGAAGAGATCCGCCGGATCGTTGAGGCCAGCTGCCCTGAGGTCGGGGAGGCCGCCCGGCGTCACGAGATGGAAGGGATACCAGGCGACTGACCGCATTTCTCACCGAGTGTTGCGATCAAGTGCCTCGGTAGACCCTCAAGAGCCTATGCACTCCGTGCCTCTGTGCCTCCGTGGGTAAGAAAATCAAGCTGTCGGGTTTCGCAACAGGCGGACGGGTTTCAGGCGGCCTCTGGTTTCGCGGCGATTCCCTTGTAGAGGTAGCCGCCGACCCGAGGCATCTTTTCCATGTAGAACTTCTCCAGTGCGATGAAGTGGAACCCGCCGAATTGCAGCAGATCTTCGATGTTGCGGTCGAGATGACAGCCGTCGCCGATCTTCTTCTGGAGCGGCGTCAGCCGGTGTTGCCACCGTGCGATCCGAGGCTCGTGGCTCAAGCCGTGTTCGACGAAGAAAAATCGACCGTCAGGCCTGAGGACGCGATAGATTTCATGAATCGCCAGCGACACGTCGGGAATGCTGCACAGTGTCCATGTACTGACGACACTGTCGAACGTCTCGGCATTCATGGGAAGGGATTCGCCGCTCAGTAGTTCGCAGCGCACATCGATCCGGGATTCCTGGATCCGATTCTGAGCGAGTTTATTCACACCCGGATTCGGATCGACGGTCGTGATCCGCCTCACCTCGTCCGGATAATGCGGCAGGTTCAGCCCGCTTCCAAAGCCGATCTCCATGACCTCTCCGCCGACATCCGCCAGCAGAGCCTTTCGGATGTCGGAAAAGTTCTCACCCCGCATCGACCAGTTCATCAGCCGCGGAAAGACGCAGTTGGAGTAGATGCCGATACCAGCCTCCTACAGTACAGCGTGTCCAGTTTGCGATGAGACCGGGCAGAAATCAACGAACCAAACCTTCTGCGATGTGGTCTTAATAGAGTATGTACAAGAGAACGTTCGTCTCGTTTCTCGTGTCAGCCTCTGTCGTCGCCGGTCCGGGGCTGATTCTGGCACAGTCGGGACCAGACGCTGCGACCTGTGGCGCCCGGGCGGAGTGGGTCAACTGCGGCGAACCGTTGATAGTGTCGCGGACCATGCGCCCGCGGCTGATGCTCCAGCTCCTGACCCACGTGAGCCGCGGCTGTCTTAATGGTCGCGTCGACCTGACGGCCAGCTACCTCGATCGCGACAACAACGTGTTGTGTACGGGAACGCTCCGGAATCTCGCATCGTCGGGCCGGAACGTGCAGGACTTGACGCTCGAACTGGGCCCGACCGTTCTGCGCAACTTTGCCCGCTGGCGAAACCGTCCTGGGGAGCGTAACGAGCCGGTGTTCGAGGCCTTGGCCTGTACCAGCGCGGATGGCAGAGCGAACCTTTTAGACAGTCAGCTAGAGGGGGCGTCGGAGGTCGTTGTCACTGCGACGCTGCTGCCATCCAGCAGCGGGCTTGACACAGCGCAATGTCGCATACAGATTGCGCCGTAGATACGTGCTAACGGATCATTGCCATTATCTCGTCGCAGCCACCCCACCACGCTGAGAGCCATAGAAGGAGTGTACATTTTAACTTTGTATTGTAAAGTAATTGGTGATTAGCGAACCTAGGACAACAGCGGAAATCTTAGTGAGTCGTCCAACCAGCCTACACATTGAGTCCAGGATTATGTAGGATGCTATAAGCGCTGCTTCCACTCATAGGAGGTGAGTGATGCGTTTGAACTGCCCGCGGTGTCGATCGGAAGAGATTCGCCGGTCGGCGCGGCGGGGGCTGAAGGAATCATTGCTGAAGCGGATCCGAATCGTACCCTACCGGTGCATACGGTGTGAAACGCGTTTCCTCCGGTTTCGGCCGTTGATCTCTGAGCCGCGCCGGGTGTGACCACGTCCTGACTGCCTCTCCAGGTCACCGGCGGTTTCAACCTTACATGTCCTCTTTCCGGGTGCTATAATTCGCCGTTTGCTTGTGTTTTTCTTGTTCCGATCCTCATATCTACCACCAGTCATCTCGCTCGGTTGCTCTGAATCGCTCGGGGAACTGCTGGAAACGATTCGACGGAAGGTGTTCCCATGAGCGCGGAGTCTCTGCGAGCCGCTGACGAGAAGATCGACTGGATCGGCTCCATTCCCTTTTTCATCATTCATCTCACACCCCTGCTGGCCATCTGGACCGGGGTCCGGGTCGGCGACGTGGCGCTTTGCGTCGCGCTTTACTTCATCCGCATGTTCTTCCTGTCGGCGGGCTACCATCGTTATTTCGCGCATCGGGGATACAAGCTGGGCCGCGGGATGCAATTCGTGATGGCCTTCGGCGGAACGACCGCCGCCCAGAAGGGACCTCTGTGGTGGGCGGGCTACCATCGGCACCATCATTGGTATTCCGACCAACCGGGCGACATTCACTCGCCCGAGGATGGCTTTTTCTGGAGTCATGTGGGTTGGATACTCTGCCCCAAGTACGCCCGAACTCCAGTCGAACTGATGAAAGATTTCGCGAAATTTCCCGAGATTCGGTGGATCAACAAGTATTATCTCGTTCCACCGGTTCTGCTCGCTGCAGGCTGCTACCTGGTCGGAGGCGCTCCCACTCTCGTTGTCGGATTCCTGCTCTCCACCGTTCTACTCTTCCACGGGACATTCTTCGTCAACTCGCTGACCCACCTGTTCGGGAGGCGGCGCTACGAGACCACCGACACGAGCCGGAACTCTTTTCTTCTGGCGTTGATCACGGGCGGCGAAGGCTGGCACAACAACCACCACCACTACGAGACCACCGCCAACAACGGGTTCTTCTGGTGGGAAATCGACAGCAGCTACTACGTCCTGAAGATTCTGAGCTGGCTGGGTCTGGCTTGGGACCTCCGGCTTCCTCCCAAGTTTGTCTTGGAGGGGAGGCGCGCTACCTTTGAAGACTATGAGATGGAGCCGCCGTCATGGTGGGATGAGGCCCGGGCCGAAGCTGTTACCTCCGCGGACGGTTCCGGCGACAGTTAGTTTTCGCCGGTGTCGCAGACTATCAAGCTTGCGCTCTCCATCGGGCTCGCCGTGGCGTTCCTGGCCTACCTGATTTACTCTTCTCTGGGATTGAACCCGATCACATGCGAAGTCTGTGTCGAGTTTCGGGGTCGAGTCGACTGTCGGAGTGCCTCCGGCGAGACCAGCGAGGAAGCGATCCAGACCGGCATCCAGAATGCCTGCTCCCTGATCACCAACGGGCGAGATGAATCGATCTCTTGTACCTCGCGGCCGCCCCAGAGTGCGACCTGCACGGAGTAAAGCGATCAGCCATCAGCTTTCAAGTATCAGCTCAATCGGTCTGCCGCAGATTTATCGGATTTAACAGATTCCATTGCTCCAAGATATCCGTTGAATCCTTCTAGCCCGTTCAATCCATGATACCCGGATGGGCTCATCGTCCCGTTTCCGAACTAGCCCGGACGCGAATCTTGGACTTCCTTCCTCCTCTCCGCGTTCCACTCGACGAGAGGGTGTGTTCTTGCCTTCGGGACCTTCGATTTCTCGAATACGCGGCCGGGGCGGCTCAAGGTCCATCCTCCCTCGACTTTCCCGCCAGCCGGTCCGATGGCCCGTAGTTCGCCTCTCAGGACCCAGACAGTGCCCTCCCGAACGAGGTAGATCCCGGGCTTGACGATCTGGGCTTCCAGAGAACCTGTCCGTATCGTAATTGGCATGTCCTTCTCGACCCGTCCGGCGTCGATAACGGCCGCTCCCCTCAATACCCGTACGATGATGTTGTCCAGATCCTCGCATTCGAGAAGGATCTCGGACTGGCTCCCTATGCGAATATAGGAGTACGGGTTCAGCAACATCTCCAGCCTGGTGTCGTCCCCGGTCGTAACCGGATTGTCCTCGCCAAGGTGGTCCTGGACGCTGACGTCGTGGTCGACGAGCCCGTCGATGAGCGTCACGAGGCCGGCCCGCGCGGAAATAATCGGGTGCTGAAGGAGTAACACGAGAATGACGGCTTTCATTGTTGGCTATGTATTGTAGCGTCAAGATCGTTGTCAGTGAAGGCGTGTGGGTTTTTGGTCAGAAGTCACTGGTGACACGTGACGAGTAAGAATAGCTCGAAGGCATTTGTCGGAGGTTTGAATGGAACGGATGATGGCTTTCCTCGCGGTCCTGTTCTTGATGGTCGGTCCGGTCTGGGCTCAATCCGATAGCACCGACCAACCCCTGCTCAGCGTCAACGGATCCGCGGAGGTGCGTGTCGAGCCCGACATCGCGACCGTGAGGCTCGGTGTCGTCGAGGAGGCGACCACGGCCCGGGAGGCCCAGGACGGCGCGAATCGACTTGCGGCCGGCATCCTCGGGGCCATCCGAAGTGTAGGGATCGGAGAAGATCACCTTCAGACATCGCGTCTGCCGCTGACTCCGATCTATTCCCGCTCGCGACCGGGTGATGTTTCCGCCCCGCGAATCGTCGCCTACCGTGCTTCCAACGAGGTGTCGGTCCGCGTCGAGGAATTGATCCGGGTCGGGGAAGTGATCGATGCAGGGTTGGGGGCCGGCGCCAATCAACTCCAGGGAATCAGCTTCGGGCTGGAGGACGACCTGCCCGCGCGAGAGAACGCGCTCAGACAGGCAGTCGCGGAGGCGCGCCGGAAGGCCGAGGCGATGGCCGACGCGCTGGGCGTCGAGCTCGGCTCGATCATCTCCGTACAGGAAGGTGGTGTTTCCATAGTACGTCCTATGATGGAAATGGGGGGGCGGGCGATGGCGATGCAGGAGGCCGCCCCCACACCGGTTGCGCCTGGCGAGGTGAGAGTGAGCGCAACTGTTTCTATCCGGTACCGGATCATCCAATAAACCCGTAGGCGCGGTCTGTGACGTCAGGATCGGGTGTAGGTGCGCTCTATGAGCGCACGTGTTTCGGATCGAAGAATGTGCGGTCATAGACCGCCCCTACACTTCCTTAGGAAGGTACGAGCGGAAACGTAAGCTCGTCAGCGGGACGAGATGAATTCGAACAGGAGGTTCGCCGCCAGCAGAGCCGTCACCTGTCCCGGCCCGTCATAGAGCGGCGTAACCTCGACTAGATCGAAGCCGACGACGTCGAGTCCCTTCATTGCCCGCACGAAAGTCAGGGCCTCGTAGCTGTCCAGCCCCCGACCTCGGGCGTGCTCGTCCCAGGCGCGAACGCCGGGTCGACGCAATCGATATCGAAGTACTCGTCCCAGGTGTCGGGATGCGCATCGAAGTGGATCAGGCCGACCGGTCCGTACTTCCTGGCGACCGCATCAGCGGGCATCTTAACACGGGGTTCTGGGGCCGTATTCGGTGCTCTGTGGCCCACAGGAGGCCGCTGACGGGATGTTTTTCTAGTTTTTCAATCGGAGGCCACCGGCGCCCAGAACCGGACTTCGCAGTGGCTGCAGCGGTAGGCGCGGGAAAAGATCCTCAGCCGCTCCAGCCCGCGGCGCTTCGACCTACGCGCTGCCCGTCCGCACGTGGGACAGGGCAGCGTGCGATTCGATCTGGGATGCCTGGAAGCTGCCTCCGTCCCATGCCAGAGGGGCCCCAGCTGAATGCGATCGCATTTCAGGCATCGCAAGGGACGGCGCAGGGTCAGCACTTCCAGGTAATCCGACAACCGCCGGAAGGGTTCCGGGGTCCAGTGAGTGTTGTTACATCTCGGGCAATGCATCGGATCAGGCAGCTCCTACAATAACCCACAAAAACGCAATTGCTGTAAATCCTATCACCCTCGGTTGGCGCTTGTACAGGATGGGTTTGCTTCCCGATAGAGTCAAGCATTCCCCTTCGGTCATCGAGCGGCGGCGATCGAATCAAGTCGTCCACAGCGCCGGAATGTGCTACTTTTTCCGTCGAAACCAGTTCGCCTACGAAGGAGACCACATCGTGAAAAGATTGATCCTTGCTACCCTCATCGTGGGTGCGCTCCTCGTCAGCACCACGCTCGTTGCGCATCCCCACTTCAACAAGATTGTGAGCACCAACCTGGGCGGAGTTGATGTGAAGGTTAGCTACCTGACCGTCCCTGCCAACGAATCCCACGCCCGCGATGCAGCAGTCGGGCAGTTCATCTCGCCACTCGGGCCTCAGTTCGAGATTTCCGGGAACCTCAACGGCGGGGGTGTGTCTATACCGGCCGGGACTTACACCGTCGGCGTCGTCAAGGATGGCGCGAGCGACTGGAACCTGGTCCTGTATCCGGGAAGCGCGGGCGGAAACATGGACATGAGCCGTGCCATCACACTCAATTCGATGTTTTCGACCGAGATGGGTACGGCCGAGCATATTCTTATCGACATCACCCCCGGTCACGGCGACCACGAGGGAATGGCAACCCTGACCATTCACTTCGGCAGCCTGTTCATTTCGGGAGCGTTGTCGTAGGGAAGTCAATGAGTTGTCAGTAGTCCGTAGTCAGTTTGGGAGACCAGGCACCGAGAACTGACTACCGACTACTCCTCCCGCCTCTCCTGCCACTCTTCGTACCAGGCCATCTGGATCGCTTCAAGCTTCTGTTCGTTGGATGATTTCGGGTCGTCGTCGAAGTCTTCGAGCTCCGTAGTCCAACGGTGCAGGTCAGTGAAGCGGATCGTCAGCGGGTCTTTGTCCGGGAACTGGTCGCACAGCGCGATTGCGATGTCTTCGGAATCGATCCAGGTGATTTTTCGGTTCATTGGATCTCCTTGACACGCTTGTTCTTGAGGGCTTTGCCGATGGCCGAGGTCATGACGAGTTCCGCCAGCCGCATCGTGGCCTCGTTGACAGCCTCGATCGCGTCACGTATCGCCTCGTGATCCTCTGTCTTGATCGTGTCCTCCAGATGGCGCACAGCGTCGTCGATCTTCTTTTTTTCGTCGTCGGACAACTCCCCGTACTCCGGTTCCTCCCCGGAACGATCACAGGCCCGCAGCATCGTCCGGGCCTCATTGCGAGCTTCGATGACAAGTCGCGCTTCGATGTCGGCTTCGGCGTGCTCGAAGGATTCGAGGATCATTTCCTCGACCTGCTCGTCGGTCAGGCCGTAGGTCGGCTTGACTTCGATCGACTGGTATTTGCCGGTTCGCTCTTCCTTGGCAGAGACGCTCAAGATACCGTCAGCATCGATCAGGAATTTCACTGCAATTCGAGGCAGGCCCGCCGGCATCGGCGGTATGTTCTCGAGGTCGAATTCCGCGAGGCTCCTGCAGTCGCCCACGAGTTCTCGCTCTCCCTGGAGGACATGAATCTTGACGTTCGTCTGACCTTCCACGTACGTCGTAAACGACTCGGTGGCGCTGGCCGGTATCGTCGAGTTCCGCGGGATGATCTGCGACATCACACCTCCGATCGTCTCGATGCCGAGTGAGAGTGGCGTGACGTCGAGTAGGAGCGTATCCCTCCGGCTGCCGGATAGGATGTCCGCCTGTACCGCCGCTCCGAGAGCGACGACTTCTTCTGGGTTGAGCTCAGTGTGGGGCACCCGTCCGAACAACTCCTCGACCCGCTGACGAACCAGCGGGATGCGGGTCGAGCCTCCGACCATGACGACTTCATCGATAGCCCCGGCGTCGATACCGGCATCCTTCAAAGCCTGTCTGGCCGGAACGAGCGTCCGATCGATGATCGGTTCGATCAGATCCTCGAACTCGCGGCGGGTGATTTCACGCGCGTAGTTGAGTGCGGGAAGGATGACGTCGGCCTCTCCGGCACTGGACAGTTCTTCCTTCGCGGCTCGGACCCCAACCCGGATCTCCTGTATCGCATGCCTGTCGGGTTCAGTGCCCAACTCGGCAATCACGAGCCGCATGAGCGCCTTGTCGATGTCGTCCCCACCGAGGTGCGTATCGCCTGCCGTGGACAGAACTTCGAAAATGCCCTCACTGAGCTTTAGAATAGATATATCGAACGTGCCGCCGCCGAAATCATAGACGGCAATGATGCCCTGCTTCGCTTCCTGGAGGCCGTAAGCGAGGGAAGCAGCAGTCGGCTCGTTGACGATCCTCAGCACGTCGAGTCCTGCGATTCGACCGGCATCCTTGGTTGCCTGACGCTCGGCGTCGTTGAAGTAAGCCGGGACAGTGATCACAGCGTTCGTGATTTCCTCGCCCAGTGCTATTTCTGCGCGGCGTTTCAACTCGCGCAACACGAATGCCGACAACTCCGGCGGCGTGTACTCCCGGCCGAAGACGTTAATCCGGACGATGTTCTCGCTCTCCGAAGAGACCTTGAAGGGAAGGAGATCGAGATCGTCCTCTATATCGTCAAGCCCCTTTCCCATGAAACGCTTGATCGAGAAGATCGTGTGTTCCGGGTCATCGATGATCTTCTCGAGAGCGCTGTCGCCGACAAGCACGCTCCCGTCTTCCTTGAAATAGGTGACGGACGGGACGATTTTCCGCCCGTCCGCGTCCGCGAGTATCTGGGGCACGCCGCCCTCCGCGATCGCGACGAGGCTGTTTGTGGTTCCGAGGTCGATTCCTATGAGTCTGGACATTACAGCGACACCTCGTTTTCAATATCCCGCTCCAGATTTCGGATGTAGGAAGCTCGAGAAATGATATCGGACAGTGAGGTCAGCTGCTGGTGGCGGTCTTCCTCGGACGCACCGGTTGAAACCAACGCGTCCCATCGGGCAAAGGCTTGGGAGAGCTCTTCGTCGTAGGCGCCCCGTTTATCGGCGATCTGCTCATGAAACTCCTTCAGTTCGTCGACCAGCCCACCGACGTCCTGCCCCGACTGCCGTCCGGCACGAATCTGCTCGAGCTCTTCGTTGATCTCGAAGACCTCCATGAGGAGGGTTTGTGGAACCTTGCTCCGCTCGATGGTGAAGCCGCGGCTTTCGAGCAGGTATTCCGCACGTTTGGTCGGGTTTTTCAACGTCCGGTAGCCATCGTTCAACCGGGCGGTCATCCGAAGAGCCTCTTCCTGTTCATCCTGGGAGCGGTCGGTATGGAAATCGGGATGATGTCTTCGACTGAGCTCGTGGAACCGCTTCTCCAGATCCGCCAGGTCCAGATTCAGGATCGGCGGCAGGCCGAATATTTCGAAATAGTCCATGTTCAAAAAATAAGGGCCGCAGGGAACGGCCCCAAGTGGCCTGTAACAGTGCTATCGGCACCATCGCCGATGGGTCTTGCGGGCGAGGTCGAGGAGGGAGACGGAAAGCGATGCTCTTTCATCGGTGACGGCTTCCGACAGAGAGATCGCCCGCAACCCCCATCGGCCCGAAGGGTTCGGCCCAACGGCGCCGTCTTCGGTGTCGTAACGCCCTCGCAATGAAACAGCATTGGCTCGAGCGTCACTCCTAGAATCCGACGCCGTTCCGCCGAACGCTGGTACCGATAGCACTGTTACAGGTCACTAGTGTCCGACGGTAATCGGGCATGTCAGATCGAGAACGAATCGCCGCAGCCGCAAGACTTCTTCGCGTTCGGGTTCATGAAGACGAATCCCTTTCCCATCAGGCCGTCGTCGAAATCGAGGACCGTGTTGTTGAGGTAGATGTAGCTCTTCAGGTCGCAATATAGCTTGACGGCCTCGCGTTCGAAGACCTTGTCGCCCTTCCGGGTCTCCGACTCGAAGCCGAGGTTGTAGGACAGGCCGGAGCAGCCTCCGCCCTTGACGCCGACGCGCAAACCGCCGGCGTCGACTCCCTCTTTGTCCCGGAGCCTCTTGATTTCGTCGACGGCCCGGTCTGTGATTTCAATCGCCACTCCCTGACAACCTCCAGCTACTCGGACTTCTCGGCGCCGTCCTCGGGGTGTTTGTCTTTCCAGTCGTTGATGGCCGCCTTGATTGCATCTTCGGCCAGTACGGAGCAGTGAATCTTCACCGGCGGCAGGCTGAGTTCCTTCACGATTTCCGTGTTCTTGATCGTGAGAGCCTCATCCAGCGTCTTGCCCTTGACCCACTCGGTTGCGAGACTCGAGCTGGCGATCGCGCTGCCGCACCCGAAGGTCTTGAACTTGGCGTCCTCGATGACTCCGCTCCCCTCGTCGACCTTGATCTGCAGCTTCATCACGTCGCCGCACTCCGGTGCCCCGACCAGGCCGGTGCCGACATCGTCTTCTTCTTTCTTGAACGAGCCGACGTTTCGCGGGTTGTTGTAGTGATCAACTACCTTTTCTGAATAGGCCATTTCCCATGATCTCCTTTGTTTCGAATGTCTTGCTGCTTGAGACGGTTAGCAATGATTCCTAAAGTGCTGCCCAGTTCACGGTTTTCAGGTCGATGCCTTCTTTCGCCATCTCGTAGAGCGGAGACAGATCCCTCAGCCTCCGTACCGTCTCGGTCACTCGCTCGGCAACATAGTCGACCTCTTCTTCGGTGTTGAAGCGACCGATCCCGAAACGGATCGAAGTGTGGGCCAGATCTTCTCCGACTCCCAGGGCTTTCAGGACGTACGAGGGTTCCAGGCTGGCCGACGTACACGCCGATCCTGAAGAGACTGCGATGTTGTCGATACCCATGAGCAGAGATTCGCCTTCGACGTAAGCGAAGCTCATGTTGAGGTTTCCCGGGACACGCCGCTCGAGGTCACCGTTGATGAACACCTCGTCTAGGTGCTCTTCGAAAGTCGTCCGCAATCTCTCCCGAAGCTGGAAGATTCGTGCCATTTCCTCTTCGAGCTCTTCCTGAGCCAGCTCGGCCGCTTTTCCGAAACCGACGATACCGGGAACGTTCAGGGTGCCCGATCGCATTCCACGTTCATGACCGCCCCCGTCGATGATCGGGCTCAGCAGGACCCTCGGCTTCCGACGTCGAACGTAGATTGCGCCGACTCCCTTGGGACCGTACATTTTGTGTGCACTGATCGACGCGATATCGATGTTCATGTCCTGGACATCGAACGGCACTTTGCCGACGGCCTGCACAGCGTCGGTGTGGAACAGAACGCCCTTTTCTCTTGCGATACGGCCGATTTCCTTGACGTCCTGCAGGACCCCGACTTCGTTGTTCGCCATCATGATCGAGATCAGGATGGTTTTGTCGGTGATGGCGGCCTCGAGCTCGTCGAGATCGATCAAGCCCAGCTTATCCACAGGCAGGAAGGTGACGCGGATGCCGTTCTTCTCGAGATGTTTTGCGCTGTCGATGATCGCCTTATGCTCTGTCACGCAGGTGATGATGTGATCACCCTTCTGCGCATACATCTCGGCGACGCCTTTCAGGGCGAGGTTGTCTGATTCGGTGGCCCCGCTCGTGAAAACGATCTCCTTCGGATTGGCGTTGATCAGCGCCGCAACCTGCCTGCGAGCACGATCGACGGCCTCTTCGGCCGTCCATCCGAATTGATGATTCCGACTTGCCGCGTTCCCGAATCGATCCTGGAAGTAGGGCAGCATCTCTTCGAGCACCCTCGGATCGACCGGAGTCGTCGCGTGGTTGTCCATGTAGACAGGGAGCTTGACCATTGTCGTCACCTCGATTCCTACAGCTTCTCCAGCACTATGTCTGGCGTAGCCAGTTCGTGGATCGTCGTATCGACGAGTACGTTGACGACCTTCTGCTTGAGGGTGCGCAGCGGATCGCGGATCGAGCACAGCAGGATCTGATCGCACTCATCGTCGGCTTCGCAGGGCGTCAGAAGAACCGGCCCTTCCAACGCCTCGATCACGTCGATTACCGATATCGCCTCAGGAGCCCGGGCCAGGGCGTAACCTCCGTTCGGTCCGGGATGCGACATCAGCAAACCTTCACGAACGAGACGCTGAAGCACCTTTGCCAGCAGTTCCGGCGGGATGTTGTAGGTGCGTGCGATTTCGGGGGCACTGTGGGCAGTCTCATCGTTTAAAGTCAGATGTTTCAGCGCAATCAAGCCGTAGTCTGCTTTTTTGGATAACCTAAACATCGCGGTGGCCTTCCGGGTTTGCTGCCAACACCGTCTGGTTACATCCCCGACCTTTTCGATCGCCGACCAAATTAGTCGCCTTTAGGAGATAGAATAGACCTCAGCGAACGATTTCGTCAAGCGCAGATTCCCTTTCATGGAGCGGAACCTGTTGAAATGTTTAGGATAGGCAGGATCTCGCCGAGACTCGAGATCGACCAAACGTCTGTTGGAAGGACCTGATCTTGTCGACGGAGCAGGATGGCACTCAGTCCGGCCTGGCTGGCTGCGGCAACGTCTTCGATCAGATGGTCTCCCACGAACAGCGCTTCGCCCGGTCGGACCTCCAGCGATCGGGTGGCCGCATCAAAGATGCGGCGGTCGGGTTTCGCGTATCCGCAGGACGCGGGTATCGTGACGGAGTCCACCAGGGTTTCGAGCTGGAGCGCTTCGAGCACGTCCCCAAGCCGCGCATCGAAATTGGAAACGATCCCAAGACGGTAACCTCCGGCCCTGAGCGTTCCCAGCACCTGAGAGGTCTCGGAAAAGCATCGCCACGCTCCACCTGTTCGGAACAGCTCGTAGAGTTCCTCGAAGAATTCGTCGAACCCAGAGACCGGTCCGACCTCGTCGAAGATCGAACGAACCATGCATTTCCAGGAATCCTTGTCCCTGGGCCCCCCAGACACGCGCCAGTGGCGCAGAAAGGAATCCTGTATCGCTTCGGCCCTCGCATCGGAGCCGTAGCCGAGGGCCACTTCACCGTAGAGTTCGCCGACCGTCCCTCGGGTGTCGAACAGAGTCCCCGCCGCGTCGAAGAGGACGGCTTTGATCCCTGTGGCATCGAAGTCTTTCATCGGGTTGAGACTAGGGCGTGTTAACACTACCGTAGTGCCTCGACGATGAGAGCGAAGTGAAGGAAGGCGAGGAACATGACGTCGAGTTTATCGAAACGGGAGAAGATACGCCGGAAACCTTTGAGTCGGCGGAAGAGCCTCTCGACTTCGTTCCTGCGGCGGTAGAGAACGCGGTCGTATTCCCACGGCTCCAGGCGGTTGCGCTTGGGCGGCACGACGGGAATCCACCCAAAATCCAGAGCCAATTGGCGGGTCTGGTCGTCCTGGTAGGCGCGGTCCATCAGCAGCGGTAGCGGCTCGGGTAGTGGCCCCAGACCGGCGAGCAGATCGCGGCCCTGCGGGGCGTCGTGCGCTTGGCCGGGCGAGAGCGCAAACGTTATTGCCGTTCGAGCATTCGCGGCAACCAGATGAATCTTGGTGGTCCATCCGCCGCGGGATTTGCCGATCGCTTGCGGACCGTTTTTTTTAACGCACCCGTGCCGTCGGGATGCACCTTCACAATGGTTGAGTCCATCGAAACGGCTTCCACCCGGATGCGCACCAGTTGCTCGCGCTGGAGTTTTTCGAAGACGGCGTCGAGCACGCCGTTCTTGGACCAGCGGTTCATCCGGGTGTAGATGGTGTGCCAGTTGCCAAAGCGCTTGGGCAGACCGCGCCACTTGCAGCCCTGCTCAGCCACATACAAAATGGCGTTCAAGACCGTCAGGTTCGAAAGACTGACGTTCCCCCGCTGACGCGGCAGCTCCGGCTCGATGCGACAATACTGCTCCTGTGTGATCTCCATGCCCTATTATAAAACATTCTTGCTCTTTAGTGTTAACACGTCCTAGCACGCCTCTATTCCTCCTGTGGTGTTACACTCCCGCGAAACCAAACGGAGAAAGGTCAAGAACACTCATGAACGGAATCACGAACGAATCCGTCGACAAGTACATGCACGACCTGCTTCCGCCGCGCGACCCAGTGCTTCAGGAGATCGAAGACCTGGCTGCCGAGCAGCGGATACCGATTGTCGGTCCTGCAGTCGGCCGGTTGCTCGAGCAGCTCGCACGGTTGATCGACGCCGGCCGTGTCTTCGAAATGGGGTCTGCCGTCGGCTACTCGACGATCTGGCTCGCACGTGGGGTCGGGGCGGGCGGCAAGGTTTACTACACCGACGGAAGTAGGGATAAGGCGCGACTGGCCGAGGGTTATTTCGGCCGTGCCGGCGTCCGCGAACGGGTTGAAGTCCTGACGGGTAATTCTCTGGATCTGATCGACGAGACCGAGGGGGAATTCGATGTCGTCTTCAACGACGTCGACAAACACTACTACCCGGAGGTCTACCGCCGGGTTCGGGACCGGGTCCGCTCCGGCGGCCTCCTCATCACCGACAACGTCCTGTGGTCCGGGAGAGTGGCCGAAGCGGGCGTTAACGACCGTGATACTGAGGCGATCCGGGAGTTCAACGAGATGCTGTACGCGGACGAAAGATACCTGACCACCATCGTGCCGCTGCGGGACGGTGTGTCGATAGCCCTTCGAATCTAGGCCACTATGTGATCAGGAGGTTGCGACGCGCACACTATCGAGATCGACGAGCGAACGGCCGTTGTAGTCCTCTTCCCAGGGAACATGTAAGGTGAGCGAATCACGGGTGGCGACCAGTTCGGCGCGTCGTGATTCGGTTTCGATTTCACCGATGAACGTCGTCGAAAATCCTTCGGTCTCGAAGAACCGCTGGATAGTCGGCAGGACGTCCTGGTAGACACCGTCCCAGTTCTTTCCGAAATCTTCTCGCCTCAGAAACTCTTCTAGTCTCGCGACGATTTCGTCCATCACAACCGATTTTCCCAGATTGTCCTCCTCGTGTATAGTAGCTCGCCGTCGAATCGAATGAGCGCGAAGAACTCGACTGAATTGGGAGGAGATGTGACCAGCGATTCAGGAATACCGTTCAAACTGGCATGACCCACAACGTCGAAGAGCTCGTCGAATTCATCACATCGATCCAGACGCTGGAACCCGGCGACATTATCGCGACCGGCACTCCACCCGGTGTCGGAAAGGGAAGAAAGCCTCCCGTCTTCCTGAAACCCGGCGACGTCATCACCGCCGAAATCGAAGGCATCTGCTCCATCAGCACCCCTATCGCCTGATGGATCTCAAATTTCGAATGTGGAATTTCGAATTTCCATTGTGGAATTTTCGTTAGTCAATTTGCGATAGGCTCGTTTCATTGCAGATTTCCTAGTGGAGAATCCGCATTGGAGATCGTAGATTCGAAATTCGAAATTTGAGATTGTCGAGGGATCGCCTCGTCAGTTCTGCGGGTCGTCAGGTGGAAGCACCGGGCGTTTTCGGGAGATCGTGAAGATGTTGGCGTCCAGGTAGTCTTTCTTTTCTCGCTTTACTTCGTACTTCGATTCCGCGAGGAACCGGGCATGGGCCAGGTCGAACTGGAGGCCGGCACCGGCGACCATCTGGAGCCATTCGCCGCGCGCGGTCTCGTCGGGTGCTTCGGTGCCCCCGGCAAACACGGTCACGTTGGGATGCCGAACCATGAAAGAGTTCGAGCTGCCGCTCTGCTTCGACCCCTTGATTGCGGAGTAGATCATCACCCCGTCGTGGATGTCGCGCTTGTAGTTTTCCTGGTCCCACTCGCCGTACTTGTTGTAGCGGCGGTACATCCGTTCGTTCAGCTCGGGAACGGTCTCCGAGATGGCGGCCGCGATTCGGTCCCGGATGGCGAAGGCGGTCCTTTCGTGGTCAGGGAACTTCGGGTCCTGGACGTAGTTGAATCCCGGCATGAACCAGCCGCGGGGCGCCCACCAGCTGCGGCCGTTCGGAGTCCGTGAACGAACCCAGGCGCTGTAACCGGCGAACAACTGAACCCATTCGTGAGACGGGTAGCCGTGCGGGTTCAGGACGATATCGGGGAGCCACATCTGCCACAGGTCCTTCCGCACGCTGGTTTCCGGGTACCTCGGGTTTGTGTCCCACTGCCCGGATGTGACGTCGACGCCGAGCGACCCGAGATATCCGGCATGGAGCATGAAATCGGGGGTGATCTCCTGCAGTTCATAAGCGAGATCGGCGCCATCCGGGTTCGTGATCGGATGGATCACGAAGTTCACGCGTTCGAGCAGCGGTTTGTACTCGTCATCGGTTGTCAACAGTTCGACCAGCCTCAGGATATGCGACGTACTCGAAACTTCGTTGGCGTGCTGGCGACCCGTGATGAAAAGCACCGGCTTCGTTGTGGAAAGCTTGGCCTGAGAATGGAATCGCCCCTCCAGTGGCGACATCACGTCCATCGCCCAGATCCGCTTGTTCAGGTAAGAGCTCGTCGTGTAGAAGGGGCGGACCTCGGGGAAGCTCGCCAGCTCGGAGATGATCTGTTCGGCTTCGCTGGTGTTGATCGGGTTATCCCACTGCACGATCGGTTCCTGGCCGGGGGAGGATGCTTCGATCTTCGGAACCCGGTAGTATCCGTCTTCGGTGCGCGACACTGATGCCGCCATGACTTCGTCATAGCGGGTCTCGAATCGAATCGTGATGCTGTCGACTCCGCCGTAGGAAAGCCAGCTGTTGCCGAAGCCGAGTCTGTGGAACTCCTCGATGTTGTTGACCATCGCCGCGGCCTGTTCGCTCGACAGCAGCGTGCGATCGATCACCTCGCCTCGGGCCTTCGTGATCAGCTCGTCTCGTTGGTTTTCCTCGGAATCGGTTTCCTGGAGAAATTCGAGCGACACCACACCTTCGCGGCCGACCTCCACAGTCTCAGCGATGATCTCCGGCGGCTCGATGTTGACGGGTACGAAGTCCTCGGTCCAGCGTTGCTTGACTTTGCCGCGTTCGCGGAACTCCAGGTCGACCCGCGGGTTCGGTCCCGCCTTGCCCGTGAAGCGGATGCGCGCCGTTCCGCCAGACCCTTCACGAGAGGGGCGAATCCGGGGGATCACGCGTCCGGGATAGTTCAGGCGCTCTCCGGCGTAGTACTGGCCCAGCAGGTCGAAGAACAGCAGCGTCTCGAAGTAAATGTCTTCGTGCATCGCCTCGAGCGCCGAGATCTGTTCTTCGTCGATTCCGATGCGGTAGTCCGGTTCGCTCATCCAGAGATCCACTTCCAGTGAGCCGAAGTAGGGCGCCCATCGAGCTCGCGGCTTGCCCTCGTAGAGTTCGAGAACGTAGTTGTGGATCTGACCGAAGACCCGTTCCTGGAACTCGTCCCAGAACCGTTCCGGATCGATCTTGACGCGCTCGTCGACGAGGGTCGCCCCTTCTATCTTCGCGACGATGCTTCCCGTCGTTACCCGGACTTGTTCGTACTGGGGAAACTGGTCGAACATCGGGCGGAAGACAAACCGCGGATCAAACGCCTCATTCAAGAACCGACGACCCTGGGCGTCGGTCGCCTCGACGCGGTAGATTGGGCCGGAGGTGGTCTTTTCGAACGTGATGTCGTCGACGGGTATGTTCAGGTCTCGAGCCAGGACTTCGTCGATCGGAAACAGTTCCTGCAGCCAACGGATCGGGGATTCAACCGTCTGCCAGCCTTCGGGTTCCAGCTCACGGAAGTAGATCGTGATCTTTCGGGCATCGGCAAGGCGGGGTTTCAGGACGTCGTCGATCCAGCTGTAGCCCTGCTTGTAAGCAGACAGGACCCGAACTTCGGTCCTTTCCGGATTCGCTCCGGCCCGGACAAGCCGGTCGCGAAACTCTGTCTTCAAGCGTTGACGCATTTCCGGCGATTCGCTGACGCGGACTTCCAGATCGACGACCGCACCGGCTTCAATCTCCGGGATCAGTCGGGCAGAGATCACCTCTCGGACGTCGGCAATCTCCCATACCAGGTCGAAGGTCTCGTCGAAAACAGGTTCGGCCGAGAAGACATCGATGTTGGCCGCGGTCACGTTGATGTCGGGGAACTCCCCCCGGATGTGTTCAAGAAACTCCTCGCCGCCGCGTTCGACGAACACTTTCATCTCGGCGGACTCCAGGTCGAGACCGTCAAGCTTCCGGGCCATGCGCCGGGCCTTGTACAGTGCTGCTGCCGCCTGAGCTTCCGGCGAGCGCAGCGAGAAGAATCGACGCAGATCGTCCTGCACCTTCGTGAGGTGGAGGCTGTCCTTGCCGTAGTCCCAGGCATAGGGCAGACGTTCGGCGGTGTGCTCGATCGCACGATCTTCTCCGGCGCGGTCCCCCCCGACGATCACCAGAGCCGTGTGATCTTTGTCGAGCGCCTCCCGGACCATTTCAATGCGACCTTGTCCGGGCGCCGGGTAGGCGGCGAACTTCCCGTCGTCGATCAGCTTCCGGATGTGGGGGTTGGATTCGCCGATGAGTATCGGATTCTGGGGTTCCTGCGCTTCATCGGCCACCAGAACCAGCGGGAGCCGCAGGCCGGTCGTTTCCAGACCGATTCGGGCTGCCAGGTCGATGACCCTCGGCGATTGGGTATCCGGCCCGATGTAAATCGTCGTTTCGGTCTTATCGGGGATGAAGTCGTCGTTCGAGTCTCCCAGCAGGCCGTCCGGGCTATAGAGGGCCGCCAGCGAGTATGTCTTCGACGACAACTTTTCGTCTATCGGCTCGTCGGAGGTGTCTTCTTCGTCTTCTTCGTCGTCCCCTTCTGCGCCCTCTGAACCTCGTTCTTCCTCAGCGTCTTCGGGCGGCTGAGGAGACTCCAGTGATTGCGCCCATGCGTTGGCGTCCTCAGGAACGGCTATTGCGATGACTCGCCGGTTTCCGTCGCTGGTTTCCACCACGGCTTCAGACTGCCCGTCAAGGAAGCGGGTCGCAGCGCTACCGACCACGATAGCGACCGAGGAATCGCCGTTCGAGTAATCCGAAATCAGGTACCCGATGGGCAGATCGATCGATAGAGACTCGAAAGCCAGACGGGCCGCGACGTTCGCCGCAGCGGCGAGTTCTTCGGGCGTCGGATCATCGGCGACATACACCCTGGCGTTGACGTAGTCGATGATGCCGTCCTGATTGCGGTCCTCGAGGATCCCGGTCGGGAAGTTGACGAAAAGCAGGAAGATGAGGGTTTTCATGGAACGGGATCTTAACACCGGGGAGAAGAGCTTTCAAAGAAACGCCAGTCCGAACTCGATCTCCAATTTCGAATTTCGAATGAACAACCTCCAATGTGGATTCTCGAATAGACAACCTTCCGCATTGGACATTCGAGATTGGAGAATCGAGATCTGAGATTGGTGCTCTTCCCTCTGACCGGCTCCTGGCTTACAAGCGTTTCGTAATTGCAGCCATCTCTTCTGGCGTGAACGCGCGCATCGACGTCGTACGGACGTTCCCATTCTTTCCGACAGCCAGTGCGAAGGCGTTCATGTCCGCGTCGTCTTCTGCCTCCATCACGACCACGGCGTCGTAGGGACCGACCGTGTAATGTGCGCTCAGCATCTTGACCCCAAACTTGGCGGCCAGTTTCTGGCTCTGCTTGAGGCGGCTAGGAGTCTGCGCGGCAGAGCGCGAAGAACTCGAATTTATTGGGATTTGAGAGGGTCTTCGGAGGAGAACCCATCGATTCTTCCGATACGAGGAGTTCAGAGCTGTACGGATACCAGTAATTGGCCGTGTATCGGGTCTGCTGGGTTCCGGTTTTCCGGATTATGCCCATTCGATCATCCCGTTCATCCGCCGTAAGTTCACCGCCAGAGTGAGCAGGTTCCACTCACCGGTCACTTTGTCCAAACCGCGTAGACTGAACTGTCGGAATCCGAGCACCGACTTGATCCACCCGAAGGGCGGCTCGCCAATGTGCTTTCTGGCCCGGTAGCGGTCGCGCCCACGCTTGGTTTTCATCTTTCTCATCATCCGGCCAACAGCAGTGTCTTTGGGTGGGAGTGGAACATCGGCCAGATTCTTCTCGCGACCCATGGCAACATACCCGTCAATCTGACGTTGTTCCAACATCCCTAGATTCGACTCGGATCGATATCCCGCATCGGCCAGTACACGTTCGGGATGCTCTCCCAGGTTGTTGTTCAACGCATCCAGGGTCGGTTCCAACTGTCCCGCGTCGGACGCATTGGAACTCACCGTTGTCGCTACGATGATCCGGGCCTCGGAATCCACCACCGCCTGCGCGTTGTAGCATTGCTGGAACCCTTCAGTGGAGGTTTTCATGATCCGGCTTTCCGGATCTGTGAAGTTGTCCTGGGCCGTCGGTTTGGGCTCGCCCATGGGGCGTTTGAATGGCTTCTTTCCGCATCCGGGTTTGTCGTCTCCCGGTTCCCGTCCCGCTTCCTGGTCCGCAGCCATCTGACGTTCTTCGAGCCGTTTCATTGCTGCCTGGATCGTGGCCAATCGCTTTTTGCGGGTCGACAACCCATCGGGCAGTTCGTCTCCGCGCCGGTCCTTGCCGTATCGCTGGTCTTCTTCCTCATCGGTCGCCGTAGCCCGGTTCAACAGATCCCGAATCTGTTCGCCCAATTCGGTCTCCTGCTTCTTCATCCGTTCATAGCTCATCGCTTTGCGTTTGCTCGCATTCGCCCGCATCTTGGTTCCGTCCACCGCCACGGTTCCCATCTTCACCAGTCCCGCTTCCCGCGCCATCATCACCACTTGCACAAACAGGTTCCCGAACTCCTCAAGATGCAGTTTGCGAAAATCCGAGATCGTACGGTGCGCCGGAAAGTTCTCCGCTCCCAACATCCGGAACGCCACGTCGTCGGTCAACTTCGCCGCGATCTTCCGCGACGAGAACACCCCGGTCGCGTACCCGTAGATCAACACCTTCACCATCATCCGCGGATCGTACGCTTGATTGCCCGGTCCGTCCGTTCCATACCGCTGCTCAAACGCGCTCAAATCCATGGCGTCCACCGTGTCCGATATGAAGTACGACAGGTGATCTTCGGCCAACCAATCTCTCAGCGACGGCGGCAGCAGCCGGCTCTGTTCTGGGATATAGGTTCGATATGTTCGTGACATGTCCTATCTTCGATCTCTATCCGCCCAATTCCGGTCCTTCTGCCGCGCAGACTCCTAGTTGATCTTTTGATGTTCCGGATTCCCTGATCGGTAAAGTTGATGAGACTGACATACGTAACCATCGTGCAAAGACCTCCTTGGTGTGTAGTGGAATCTTGAGGGAGAAAGGATAGAACAGACCCAAAGCTTACGCCAGCCATTGACCCTGAAACGAATCGTCCGACCCGTCACACCCAGCTTTCCGAGAGGCTGTCTTAACCACGGAGGCACGGAGACACGGAGGGGGGACAGGCAGGTTATCTATCTCTTCTCCGTGCCTTCGGGCCTCCGTGGTAAAAAAGGCTTTCGGTGTTTGGAGACTTTGGGGGTTTTGGCAGCTAGGAGCCTGCGCGGCGGAACGAGAAGGATGGGTGTTCCATGGGATTTGATCGCGATTTTCGAGGAGCCCCTGCCGATTCTGCCACCAAGCCGAGCTCAGGCCGTTGCGGACTGGAGTCGTGAGCCGTGCGGTGGGCTTGGCGAGTCCCGGTTTCCCGGATTATGCCCATGCGATCTTCTCGTTCATCCGTCGTAAGTTCACCGCCAGAGTAACCAGATTCCATTCACATGCCGCGTTGTCCAAACCCCGCAGACTGAATTGTCGGAATCCCAGCACCGACTTGATCCACCCGAAGGGCGGTTCCCCAATGTGCTTTCTGGCCCGGTAACGGTCCCGTCCACGCTGGGTTTTCATCTTCCGGACCATCCGGCCAAACGCAGTGTCTTCAGGTGGAAGGGGAGCGGCGGCGAGGTCCTTTTCGCGGCCCATCGCAACATACCCATCGATTTGACGTTGTTCCAGCATTTCTAAATTCGACTCGGATCGGTATCCCGCATCCGCGAGCACGCAGTCGGGATGCTCTCCCAGATTGTCGTTCAACGCCTCCAGAGCCGGCTCCAACTGCCCCACATCCGCCGCATTGTTGCTCACCGTTGTCGCCACGATGATCCGGTCCTCAAAATCGACCACCGCCTGTGCGTTGTAGCATTGCTGAAACCCTGCGGTGGAGGTCTTCATGATCCGGCTTTCCGGGTCGGTGAAGTTGTCCTGGGCTTTTGGCTTGGGCTCACCCATGGGGCGTTTGAACGGCTTGCCTTTCTTACCGCTGCCCGGTTTGTCGTCTCCCGATTCCCGTCCCGCTTCCTGGTCCGCAGCCATTTGACGCTCTTCGAGCCGCTTCATTGCCGCCTGGATCGTGGCCAATCGCTTCTTGCGCGTCGCCAACCCCTCGGGCAGTTCGTCGCCGCGCCGGTCCTTGCCGTAACGCTGGTCTTCTTCCTCATCGATCGTCCTGGCCCGATTCACCAGATCCCGGATCTGCTCACCCAACTCGGTCTCCTGCTTCTTCATGCGTTCATAGCTCATCGCTTTGCGTTTGCTCGCATTGGCCCGCATCTTGGTTCCGTCCACTGCCACGGTTCCCATCTTCACCAGACCCGCTTCTCGCGCCATCCGCACCACTTGCACGAACAGGTTCCCGAACTCCTCAAGATGCTGTTTGCGAAAATCCGAGATCGTACGGTGCGCGGGAAAGTTCTCCGCTCCCAACATCCGGAACGCCACGTCGTCGGTCAACTTCACCGCGATCTTCCTGGACGAGAACACCCCGGTCGCGTAGCCATAGATCAACACCTTCACCATCATCCGCGGATCGAAGGCCTGATTGCCTGGCCCTTCAGACCCATACCGCTGTTCGAACGCGCTTAAATCCATTGCGTCCACAGCATCCGATATGAAGTACGACAGGTGATCTTCGGCCAGCCAATCTCTCAGCGACGGCGGCAGCAGCAGGTTCTGTTCCGGAAGATATGGTCGGTAGGTTCGTGACATGTCCTATCTTCGATCTCTATCCGCCCAATCCCGGTCCTTCTGCCGCGCAGACTCCTAGCTTCAGAGGTCGATCCAGCGGCCTTCTTCGGAGGAGCGACGGGCCGCATCGAGGACCAACTGGCTGGCGACGCCGTCTTTGAAACTAGGCGAAGGTGAGGACAGCCGGCGGTCGATAGCATTGACGAGGGAATTGGTAAGCACGCGAAACGGCGCTCGCAGGAAGGGCCCGGGTTCTTTCGGTAGCTGGTATCGCGAGGGTATGTTCAATGGATGTACCTTCCGTTTTGAACGCTTACCTCCGGAGATGTCGACACACTTGTAGCCGGGCAGGACAAGCTGTCCTTCGCTGCCGTAGATCCCGATCTGGGACTCTTCGACGCCCGCGACGGCGCTCATGTGGACGATGGCTCGCGCCTCGGAATCAAACTCCACGATCATGACGTAGGCGTCGTCGCTGGTGACGGCGTGTCCTTCCCTTTCTTGTACGAACGTTACCAGGTCGCAGAATACACGCCGCGGTTCCCCGACCCAAAGTCGTAGCGAGTCGACGGCATGTGAACCGAGGGCGCCGAGTAACCCGCCTCCGCGGTCCCGGTCCGACCACCAGTCCCATCCGACGTCCTCGGGTTTAGAGCGCCATCCGAAGTGACGTGTGAACTCCACCATCCGAACCTCCCCGACATAGTTCTGGTGTAGGAGGTCGGCGAGGTAAGTTCGTGCGGGGAGGTACCTGAACTCGAAGTCCACCATCGCCACGACACCTGCCTTCGACGCGGCGGCTTCCATCCGCCGGGCCTCTTCCGCGTTCATGGCGAACGGCTTTTCACAAAGGACATGGATGCCACGCTCTATTGCGGCCAATGCCATCGAACAGTGGAGCTCGGTCGGGGTCGCGATGCTGACCAGGTCCGGCTTCTCTTCATCGAGCATTTGCTCGAAATCCGTGTAGGCGCCCGGCACACGGTGTTCCTGCGCGACCGAGCGGGCGCGTTCGGTCCGTCCGCTGGAGACAGCGACGACCCTCGTGCGGCTGTGGGACTGAAAGACCGGAATCTGTACGCCGCCCGCAAACGAGGTGCCGGCCACGGCGACGCGTATCACATCTGCTTCTGGCATTTCGAGTGTGCTCCGGGGGGCAAGGTGCCCCGAAGGTCCCGCAATTTATCAGGTTGGACAGGGGGTTTCAACGCGCACGTGTTGCGCCAGTCCCGTCGCGACCCCCTTCGGCCGGCACATGCTACAATCGCCGGTTTGAGTCATGGCTAGAATCGTTCCATTCAGAGCTCTTCAGTACTCGGCGGAACGGGTTCCGATCCAGGATGTTGTCACTCAGCCCTACGACAAGATCTCGACCGAGATGCAACAGCGCTACTACGACCGGCATCCCAACAACCTCGTCCGAATCCTCCGTGGCAGGAGTGAAGCCGGCGATAACGGAGACACCTCGGTCTATACTCGAGCGGCTTCCTACCTCGCGGAGTGGCGTGACGAGGGAATCATCGGACAGGTTCCCGAGCCTTCGTTTTTTGCTTATTTTCAGCGGTTTGAGACGCCGGGCTCGGGCGAGGTGCATACTCGGAAGGGGCTGATCGGGCTCTGTCGGCTCGAAGACTATGCCAACCAGGTGGTCTTTCCGCACGAAAGAACCATGACCGGGCCCAAGCAGGATCGTCTCGAATTACTGCGGCACACCCGGACCCATTTCGGTCAGGTCTTCCTGATGTATTCCGATCCTGGCAGGAAGGTCGATCGGATGCTGGACCAGGCTTCGACCGGCGCGGCCGACACCGTCGTGCGCGACGAACACGACGTAGAGCATTCTCTCTGGCGCATCTCCGATCCCGCGACAATTGAAGCCATCCAAGGCGCCATGGCCGAGCAGAGCCTCCTGATAGCGGACGGTCACCACCGGTACGAAACGGCACTGGCTTTTCGCGACGAGATGCGGGCGGAGAACGCCCCCGCCGACCCCGGTGGCTACGAATGGCTCATGACGACGATGGTCAACATGGAGAGTCCCGGCGTCGCCATTCTCCCGACCCACCGTGTCGTGTCAAACGTGGCGGACTACGATCCTGGCGGCCTGATCGAGCGCGCCTGCGAATTCTTCGACGTCTCCGAAACCACCGATCTCCGGGGCCTGGAATCGGAACTGGAAGCGAGTGGGAACGAACGTCCGACGATCGGCGTCTGCGGCAAGGGGAACGAGCGGTTCGCGTTGCTGAAGCTCAAGCCCGGATTGGATCTTCCCGCGATCCTGCCTGGGATCTCGGAGTCCGAGTCCCATCTGGATGTCGTCATCCTGCATCGACTCGTCCTCGACAAATGCATCGGGATTTCCGAAGACGACGTTCGCGACGGAAAGTACCTGTCCTACGTCCGGGGTCTGGCCGCCGCCGTCGACCGTGTGCAGGAGCAGGACTGCCAGGCGGCGTTTCTGCTCAACGCGACTCGGATGGATCAGGTTCGCGACATCGCCTTCGGCGGGGACGTCCTGCCCCAGAAATCCACCGACTTCTACCCGAAGGTCCTGTCCGGCCTGACCATGTATTGTATGGAGTAGTCAGTAGTCAGTAGTCAGTAGCCAGTAGTCAGTAGTCAGTAACTCACGATTCGTCGGTGATGACAGACAGCGTAACGATCGGTGGAGTCCAATGTCCAAGGTCTAAAGTCCGAAGTCGGTGTTTCCAATGACTCTGGACCTTGGACCTGGGACCTTGGACCGTCTGTCCGGCGCGAAGCGCGGCTAACTGACTACTGACTACTGACAACTTCTTCTACTCCGGCCTCAACGCCACGATCGGGTCGACACGCGATGCACGCAGCGCTGGAATGTAGGTCGCGAGGAGGGCGGTCGCGGACAAGAGCAGCGCCGCGCCGCCGAATGTCCATGGGTCGGTTGAGCTCAGTTCATAAAGCTGGCTTGCCATCACCTGGCTCAACGCCCATGCGCCCACCAATCCTCCGCCCACACCCAGGATCGCAACGAGCATTCCGTGGCGCATCACGAGCGACCGGACGTCGTCGGGCTGGGCGCCCAGGGCAAGGCGGATTCCCATCTCGCCGGTTCGTTGTGCAACACCGTAGGAAATAACGCCGTACACGCCGATCGACGCCAACAGCAGTGCGACCATGCCAAAGGCGGTGAGCAGCAGCATGCTGAAACGCTGGCGGGCGACCGAGACAGCGACGATTCGGTTCAGGGGCGAGGTCTGTCCCAGCGCCAGATTCGTGTCGAGCGACGACACTTTGGTTCTCACGTCCTGGACGAGGTTCAGCGGATCGCCCCGGGTTCGGAGCGTCATGGTCATCCGTCGGAAAGGCGCCTGGTCAAGGGGAAAGTAGAGCGACGGCAAAGTCGCTTCCGCCAGGCTCGAGTACTTCACGTCGCCGACGATCCCGACGATCTCGACGCGATCGTTCGAAACCCGCCCGAGGGGGCCGTATTCGCCGCCGACCCCGCTAATCGTCTTGCCGATCGGGTCTTCGTCGCGGAAATAGCGCCGGCGCGCCGCCTCGTTGATGATCGCGACCCCTGGACCGTCCCGGTTGTCCCGAACCTCAAAGCCGCGCCCGCGAATCAGGGGTATTCCCATGTTGCGGAAGAAGCCGGACGCTACCTGGCGTGAGTACACCTGAGGTTCCTGCCCAACCTCCGGTGCCGGTCGGCCGTCGAGGACGACCTTGACCTGATAGTCCAACTGCAGGCTCAGTGGCAGTGTCGATGTCGCGGCGACCGATTCCACACCGGGCAGGGCTTCGAGTTCTCGGAGCAGCCTGGAATAGAAATCGGCGATTCCCTCGAAATCCGGGTAGTGCGCGAGCGTCAGGGCCAGATCGAAGGTCAGCATGCTGTCCGGGTTGAAGCCCGGGTCGGTACCGGAGAGTTTGGAGAAACTGCGCACCAGCAGGCCCGAGCCAACGACGAGGACGACCGCCAGTGCGAGCTCGGAGACGACGAGTGCGGTACGGAGGTGTCCGCGGCTCGCGCCGGACGTCGAACCGCGTCCTCCGTCGTGGAGCGAATCCTGGAGATCCGTCCGGCCGAGACGAATCGCCGGCGCCAGTCCAAAGAGAAAACCGGTCAACACGGTTGTTGCGAGAGCGAACAGGAGGACCTGTGGATTAACAGAAAGCTCTCCGAACCGCGCCAGCGCTGCCGGACCGAAAACGGTCACGCTTAGGATCAGCCAGTAGGCGAGTCCCAGGCCGACGATCGCCCCGACCGATGCCAGCACGACGCTCTCGGTAAGCAACTGTCGCGTAATCCGCCATCGGCCCGCGCCCAGGGCAGCTCTCAACGCGATCTCGCGACTGCGGGCGGTCGCCCGAGCGAGCAGGAGGTTGGCCACGTTCGCGCAGGCGATTAGAAGCAGGACCCCGGCGGCGCCGAACAGGATCAGAATTGCCGGTCGGAGATCTCCCACAACCGCATCCTGCAACGAAATCACTGTGACTCCGAAGCCGCGATTCGAGCCGGGATACTCTTCCTGCAGCCTGGCCGCCACGACCCGCAGCTCACGCCGGGCGTCCTCCACAGTAGCGCCGGCTCGCATACGTCCGAAAGCGTCGAAGATCCGCAGACCCCGCGTGAAATCCTCGATGTCTGTGTCTAGGCCGATCCACGCCAAAGAGGATCCCGGAAAATCGAATCCTGGCGGAGCCACACCGATCACGGTGATCGGCCCGCCCTCCAGTGTCACGGTCTTGCCGAGGATATTCGGATCGCCGCTGAGCCGACTCTGCCACAACGCGTGTGCAATCACGACGACGGCGTTTTCGTTCGGATTCCCCTCATCGGAGGCGAAAGTTCTTCCCAGGATGGGCGAGATCCCGAGGAGGTCGAAGAAATTCGTCGAGACACCATGAGCAAGAACCTTGGTCGCGTTCCCCTCGTCGTCGACCATCGTCGCGTCGTACTCGAAGTAGCTGGCGGTGTCTTCGATCGCCTGGCTGGCTGCCACGAAATCACGAAGGTCTGGCGCGGAGACCATGTCGCGCTCGACGCCCCCTTCCCGGTTGGAAGACCAAACTCGAATCAACTGATCCGGCTCGGCGTACGGGAGCGGGTTCAGGAGGACGGTATTGACGACGCTGAAGATAGCCGTTGTTGCACCAATCCCGAGCGCCAGGGTCAGGGCCGCGACGATGCTGAAACCGGGATTGTTCCGGACCGACCGGAGGGCGAAGCGAACATCGTGAAGAAGAAAATCCATGGTCAAAGAAGGAGGGTGTTACGTCGTTCCCTACTTGTCCGCGTAGTGAATAACCGGGGAACCACCCCGTCTGCACCTTCGGCGCAGCCACCCAGGTCAGTCGAACCACCCCGTCTGCGCCTCCGGCGCATCCACCCCTCCTTATCCAAGGAGGGGAGTCGGCTCTCCTCTCCACTGACTACTGACTACCGACTACCGACTACTTCTTCCCAATGTACCGCGGATCCGAAGTATCCGTCCATCGCACGGCGAAGATCTTCTTCAGCTTCTCGACCGCTTCCCCGCGAAGCTCATAGAGCCGCCGATGCTGCCGGGGCTCTTTCTTCGTCAGGGCGTATGCCGTCAGCAGCGGCAGCGCGATCGTGGAATCGACATAGCAGACGACGGCGTCGGGAAGCTGAGCCGGGTCGACCTTGCCCCAGCTGACGGCCTCGGCCGGTGTCGCGCCCGACAGCCCTCCCGTGTCGGGTCGGGCGTCGGTGAACTGCAGGTAATAGTCGTGCCCTTTTTCTTCAAGGCCCAGGACTTCCTGAATCTGGGGCTCGGTCTGCAGTAGGAAGTTCTTCGGGGAACCTCCGCCGATCATGATCGCTCCGCTCTTCTTGCCCGTCTGCTTGGCTTCGTAGACGATGGCAGCGGTCTCGTTGACGTCGGCGTTGACGTCGATGAGCAGCTTTTGACCGAGTAAAGCGTTCGCGGCGACGTTCATCCCGATCGAACTGTCCCCGGGCGAGGAAGTATAGATGGGTATCCCGCACTCATGGGCCACTCCGAGGACGGACTTACTGCCGATTCCGAGGACGCGTTCCCGCTCCAGGACGTACCGGCCGAGACGATAGTGGAATTCCGCCGAACTCATCGTGGTCTGGAACTCGGCCTCACTGACGACTTTCTTCACGAAGTTGTCTGTTTCGACCAGGACGTCGTACTCGAAAAGGATGTCGTAGATTCGGACGACACCTTCGTCTCGCAGCTCCCGGTCGTCGATCTGGTGAGACCCGCGCCTCATCTCCAGACCGAGACCGAAGTGCATATCGTGGTACAGGTTCGCCCCGGTCGAGACCATCCAGTCGATGAACCCGGCCCGCATCAATGGCACGATCGCGGCCATTCCCAGCCCCGCCGGAGTCATCGCTCCTGAAAGGCTCATGCCGACGACGACGTCGTCTTCGAGGAAGCGCTGGGTGAACAGATGGCAGGCTTCTCGGAACCGTGCGGCGTTGTACGCGTTGAAAGTCTCATCGACAAGGTCGACGATTGAGGTTCCGGGTTCGATCTGCGGCGGGTCGATATTCTTGCCGTGGAGGAAGTGCTTGTTGTGGGCCATATCTCAGGACAGCCTCGAGGGCGAAGACCGGGAGTCAAGCAGCCCGTGGCAGGGCTGCACTGTTACAATAATCCGGGCTAGTAATCGAACCCGTCCGTACGGATCCGGACGAAAGGTTCTCCCTCCTCGACGCGACCGCCGTTGACGACCTCACCGATGACGAGCCAGTGATCTCCGGCTTCAGTCGCACCGGCCAGTCTGCACTCGAGGAAACCTACCGCGTCGTCGAGCACAGGGATGTCCATGTCGTGGAGTGAGGTGTCCAGGCCTTGGAACGGGTCGCCCTCTTCGGGGACTCCCTGCCAGAAACGCTGAAGGGACTTCGTGCTGCCTTTGCTCATGATGCTCACCGCGAACTGCTTCGATTCCCGAATCATCCGGTTGATCGGACGGCTGTGCTGGATGGCCGTCACGATCATGGGGGGATCGAACCCGGCCTGTTGGATGAACGATGCCAGCATGGCCGACCGGCGTCCTTCGTGAGCCGTCGCCAGGACGAAAACCCCGCTGGGGATCAGGGCGAGTCCTTGACTGATACCCTCGCGTTTCATCAATATGCTCCTTTACGGTGCAGCCCGCGGCAGAAGTCTGATGGCTCGCGTTACGGCGGCGTTGCGCCAGATGCTAGGCGCCGCGCCGACCGGTCAGCGGGTCCGGAGAAACGCCGCGCGGGAACAACGCCCGTGTGTGACGCCGCCGTAACCCTCCGGGCGCACGGGGGTTGCGGTCGGATACTTTGTTGCTCGTCGTCATGATGAAACCGCATCAGTTCCTCCTCGCGCCTCGTCTCCGCCTCGCAAGACCCATGCGCGCGAACCATCAGACTTCTGCCGCGGGCTGCTATGGCAAACAGCCTATTCTGACGGACTTGACTACTGTTTTCAACCGGCGCAGTCTGCGGTAGTGGGGTCTTAGACACCACTACCAAGTCTGCCCGAACGAAGGGGCCATTCAGTACCGATGAACGAAGCCTTGATCGACTCTCTTCAGCAAGCCCTGCGCCAGGAGGCCATGGATGGCTGGCTGTTCTACAGCTTTCGCGGCAGCGATCCGATCGCCGAGAATATCCTCAAGCTCGACCGTTCCCAGATTTCAAGCAGGCGTTGGGCATATTTCGTCCCGGCGGAGGGCACACCCCAGAAGATCGTCCACGCCATCGAGTCCCATGCTCTGGACACGTTGCCAGGGGAAGACCGCGTTTACCTCCCATGGCAGCAACTTCACGAGCATCTCCGCGATGCGATGTCGGGTGCCCGCAGAGTCGCGATGCAGTACTCGCCGATGAACGCAATCCCATACATCTCCAGGGTGGATGCGGGAACCGTGGAACTGGTCCGGCATTTCGGCATCGAAGTGGTTTCCTCCGCGGACCTCGTTCAGATGTTCGAGGCCGTGTGGACCGGGGGCCAGCTCGAAACCCATGTGTACGCGGCGAGAAACCTCCGGCAGATCGTCGATGAGGCATTCGGCGAGGTCCGCCGGCGCGTCCGCGACGGAATCGCGACCGACGAGTTCGACATCCAGAACTTTATCTGGTCGCAGTTCGAGCTCCGGGACATGACCTCGGCGGACCGACCGATCGTCGCGGTCAACGCCAACAGCGCCGACCCGCACTACACGCCCGATGCCCAACGCAAGGACCCGATCGAGGACGGCGACTTCCTTCTGATCGACCTGTGGGCAAAGCGGCGGGTCCCGCAGTCAGTTTACGGCGACATCACCTGGACCGGCTACGTCGGGGAGTCGGTGCCGGATCGACACGAGAACATCTTCAACGTCGTCCGTGACGGACGGGACGCCGCCCTTCGGCTCGTCGAAGAGGAGGCCGGGACGGCGACCCTCCGCGGATGGCAGGTCGATGAGGCGGCACGTCGATCCATCACCGACGCGGGCTATGGAGAGTATTTCATCCATCGGACGGGGCACTCGATCCACGAGGAGGATCATGGCAACGGCGCGAATATCGACAGTCTCGAGACGCAGGACAACCGCAGACTCATGACTGGAACGTGTTTCTCGATCGAGCCCGGAGTCTACCTGAAAGGGGACTTCGGGGTCCGCAGCGAGGTCGACGTGTACCTCGCCGAGGACGGCCCTCTCGTCACCGGCGTTCCGATCCAGGAATTCGTCATCCCGATTCTCGCGTGATGGCCGGCAGCGAGAAAATTATCATCGAAGGGCCGGCCGGCAATCTCGAGTGCCTCTGGCTCCCGTCCGGATCCGATCCTCTCGATCGTGCTGTCGTCCTCTGCCACCCCCATCCCCTCCACGGCGGGACAATGGAAACCAAACTCGTGGCACGTACGGCGAAGAAATTGAGCGAATCGGGTTTTCAGACCCTTCGTTTTAACTTCAGGGGAGTCGGCCGGAGTGAAGGGAGGTGGGCCGAAGGGGCGGGCGAGCGCGACGATCTGCTCGCCGCACTCGACTTCGTCCGTTCCCGGCTGCCGGAATGTCGGCTTGCCGTGTTCGGTTTCTCCTTCGGTGCCTGGGTCGGTTTGGACATCGGGAACCGCCGGTCCGATGTCGAAGCTCTGGTGGGAGTAGCCCCTCCCGTAGGCCGTGTGTCGTTTGATTTTCTCCGGGCTTCCAAGAAACCGAAGCTGATCGTGTATGCGGGCCGGGATGCGATAGTCGACCCCGGAGAACTGGTCGAGTGGGCTTCCGGTCTCCTGGAACCGAAAGAAGTGGCCGGGGTGCCCGACGCGGACCATCTTTTCACGGCCCAGGTCGATGAAGTCGCCGGGATGGTTGCAGCCTTCCTCCTGGGAGTGCCTGGCTAGTGACTGACTCTCCTGTAACGGAGCCATCGGGCTTCCTCCATCGGTTGCCCAGCTTTTCCTGCTAACCATCTGTGGACCACAGGTGTCCACACGGGTAGGATAAAAGTATTGGGTTAGGGTAGGCGAGGGTGACCTTGAGCCTATCTTCAGGAGGTTTCATGCGAAGTTTCTCGATCGTAATCGTTCTCATGCTGGCTGTGGCCCTACCTGGCCTGGCCCAGCTGGACGAAAAGGTCGCCGACCGGTTCTGGTCGTCGACGAAGATCCTCGAGCAACTCGTCAAGGCTCCCGACGGTGGGATTCCCCAGCAGTTGATGAGGGACGCCGAATGTGTCGGCGTGATCCCGTCGGTCAAGCGCGCGGCCTTTGGAATCGGCGGGCGGTACGGGCGCGGTGTCGTGGTCTGCCGCAAGGATGAAGGAACGGGTCCATGGGGAGCGCCCTCGATGATCTCGCTCAGTGGGGGGAGTTTCGGTTTCCAACTCGGAGGGCAGTCCACTGATGTACTGATGCTGTTCATGAGTCCCGACAGCATGAGGCACTTGCTCAAGGACAAACTGACCATTGGCGGCGACATCTCGGCTGCGGCGGGGCCCAAAGGCCGCACGGTGTCTGCCGAGACCAGCGCGACGATGCGGGCCGAGATCCTGACCTACGCACGAAGCCGCGGTCTCTTCGCGGGCATATCCCTCGAGGGTGCCGTTCTCAAACCGGATAACGATGCCAACACGGCTCTGTACGGCGGGAAGGTGAATGCGACGGATCTACTCCTGGAAGGAAAGATGTCCGCTCCCGAGCCGGCCCAGAGGTTCATCGAGACGCTGACCCGGGTGGCAGCGCGCGAAGCTGAGTCCGCCAACAATCCCTGATCATGCGTTGTGGGGACGGCACACTGGTGCCGTCTCCGGACAATCTCGGCTCCCACCTTTTGATCGATCGGTTCGCCGTTCGCGAGATTTTTCGCCGTTCGCCGGATTTCCGCCGTCCACTTGAACAATGAGTGACGACCAACTGGATTTGAGCAAATCGGTCTCCCTGTTCGCGCGCGACCTTGGCGTAGTCGAGCTGACCGGACCAGACCGCGTTTCCTGGCTGCAGGGGATGGTCTCCAACGACGTCGCGAGGCTGGCCCCCGGCGAGGGTTGCTACGCGGCTCACCTCAGTCCGCAGGGGCGGATGATTTCACACATGTTCGTCCTTGCCGATGCCGATGCGTTCTGGCTCGAGCTCGAGCGCGACAACGTTGCTTCGACGATCGAAGAACTCGACAAACTCTTGATCATGGAAGAAGTCGAAATCCGCAACCGGTCCGACGAGTTCTCGCTTGCCACGCTGTTCGGAGACGGTGCTCGGTCGGTACTGGCGACGTGGATCGATGAACCTCTCGCAATCCCGATACAATACGGGCATCGCCGTGTCGGTCAGTCCCGGGTTGTCTCGGGAGATCTGGGTCACGACCTCATCGTCCCGATCGGGGAGATGCCGGGAGTTCGAAACCGACTGCTCGAGGCCGGAGCGACCGTGGGCGAGGCGGACGTCTGGAATCGCGTTCGAATCGAGGCTGGAATTCCTGTTTACGGCGTGGACGTGGACAGAACGACCACGCTGCCCGAGTTGGGCGAAAAAGGAATCGACTACGACAAGGGGTGCTACATCGGCCAGGAAGTCGTAGCCAAGATCAAGTACATCGGCCACGTCAACCGCCGGTTTGTCGGGCTGAAGCTCGAACATGCCCTCCCGCCTGCCCCGAGGTCTCCGGTACAGATGGCCAACAAGGAGATCGGTTACGTGACCAGCGCGGTTCACTCTGCGACGTTCGGTTCGGCAATCGCCCTCGCATTCGTACGTCATGGCGCCGGCAAGCCGGGCACCGAAGTCGAAGTCCTCACCGACGGCGCCTCCCAGCCCGCCACTGTGGTCGAACTCCCATTCGTTTCGCACTAAGAATTTCTCACCGCAAAGACGCAAAGGCGCAAAGAATTGATCTTGTAAGAAATCAAAAGCCTTTGCGTCTTTGCGCCTTTGCGGTGGATTCTTCTTACGATCTTGGGTTGAAGGTCGAGGATTTGGCGAGTTCTTCGAAGTGGCGGCGTTCGACTTCGGACAGGTCTTTCGGGACGACGATCTTCAGACGGACGTAGTGGTCTCCTCGGCCGCCGCTCCGTACGTAGAGGCCCTGTTCCCTGAGGCGTAGTTTCTGGCCGGAACTGACCCCTGCAGGAACTTTTATTTCACTCTCGCCGTCGAGCGTCGGGACCCGGATGGTCGTGCCCAGCGCGGCCTCCCATGGGCTGAGAGGCACCTCGACCTCGGTGTTGTCCCCGTCCACTTTCAGCTCGGAATGGGGCTCCATGTGCAGGCGAATGTAGAGGTCCCCTTTGAGCGCCCCGCCGGGAACGCGGATCTGGCTGCCGTCGCGTGCGCCGGGTGGAATGCGAACCTCGATGGACTTCTGCTTGTCGTTGACCCGCAGGTTGAGTTTGCGGGTCGTGCCACGGTGCATTTCTTCCAAGGGCAACCGGAGTTCGGTTTCCACTTTGTTCCGCGCCCGACCGGATCGGGATCGGGGTCTCGGGCCGGCCGCAGAGCCACGGGCACGTCCGGCGCCCATCTGGCCGAAGATCGACTCGAAGAAATCGCTGAAGCCACCGCGTCCCCCAAATCCGCCGCGCTCACCGAAGATGTCCCCGATGTTGAAATCTGTCTGGAAACCCTCGAAACCCGGTGGAGGTGTAAACTCGGCTCCGTGCTTCCAGTTCGAACCAAGCTGGTCGTATCGTTTCCGTTTTTCCACGTCGCTAAGCACTTCGTAGGCTTCCTGGATGTCCTTGAACCGGTCCTCTGCATTCTTGTTGTTTGGATTGACGTCGGGATGGTACTTGCGCGCGAGCTTCCGGTAGGCTTTCTTGATCTCTTCATCGGACGCAGTGCGCCCGACGCCGAGGGTTTCGTAGTAATCCTTGAACTTTACGGCCATGGATGTTTAGCGTCCCTACAGTTATATAGGCCGCGAAGGCTGGAATTCCAGGATGAAAACGAAGGCTTGCGCGGCTTCAGACGGGGACTTCGAGTCCCTCCTGCGCGGCGATGACGTCGGGATGAATCTGTCGGGCCAGCGCGAGGATCTCTTCGATGGCAGCGTCGTCGTGGTAGGGATCGTGGTGGAACAGAACGACCTTCTTCGCGTTGACTTCCAGCGCGCTTTCCACCGACTGCTTCCACGTGCTGTGACCCCACCCCACGTGATCGGGATACTCTTCGGGGGTGTACTGGGCGTCGACGATGAGACAGTCGGCGTCCCGGGCGAGCTCCTTGAAGTTGTTGTCGCTCCAATCCGGACCTCGCTCGACGTCGGTGCAGTAGGAGATCACCTTGTCGCCTTGCGTGATGCGGTACCCGACGCAACCCTGAGGATGGTTCAGCTTCTTTACCAGAATACTGGCCTCCGCCACCCGGAAGGTCCCTTCGACCAGGTCGATGTAGTCCCTGATGCAGGGAAGCTTAGACATATCGACTGGAAAGTAGGGGTTGGCCATGATGCCGGCCAGTGCGTCCATTACCAGGTTCGCGTCCCGGCGGCCGGCGAAGTAGAAGGTGAAGTGGTTGTCCTCGGAGTAGAGCGGAGTGAAGAAGGGAAGGCCCTGAATGTGGTCGATGTGGAAGTGGCTGAAGAAAACGTGAGCCCGAATTCTCGAACCGTTGAATTCCTCCTCCAGTTCCTTGCCCAGGAGTCGGATACCGGTCCCGCCGTCGAATATCAGGATCTCGTTTCCGTCGGTACGAACCTCGACACAGGATGTATTACCGCCGTAAACGAGATTCTCTTTGAGGGGTGTCGGCGTCGAACCCCTTACACCCCAGAATCTGACACGCATTCAGCGTTCCCCTCTCGAAGTGCCATCAGGATGCGGAAGTATATAGCAGCACACGGTATAAATCCAAGAGGCCTCCCTCAACATCGCAGGCGTTGCTCTTGTCACACTTCAAGAAACTTGGGATACCGCACCAGGTTGCGGCATCCGGACTCGGTGACGACAACGACATCTTCAAGACGGACCCCGCCCATCCCCGCGTAATACAGACCCGGTTCCACCGTGACCACATGATTCTTCTTCAGTCGATTCCGGGCTCGGAGGCCGAAAGTCGGCGCTTCATGAACGTCCAGACCCAGGCCGTGGCCGGTTCCATGGAAGAAGCCTTGCATACGGCCATCCGAAAAGCCCGTCTCAAAACCCGTTCGCCGAAAATGTTCGAGAATCTCGTTGTGGATGTCATATGCGTTCGCCTGGTGGCGGATCCGCCGCATCCCGATTTTTTGGGCCTGTTTGACCGACTCGTAGGCGTTCTTGAGCCGGTCCGATGCCCGACCTCGGACCACCGTGCGCGTGATATCTCCGAAGTAGCCGGTCTTCTGGGACCGGGGAAAGATATCGATGATGATCGAATCTTCCGCGCGGATGGGACCGCTGCCTTCGTTGTGAGGGTCGACTGCCTGCTCACCCGACGCCACAATCGTATGGCTGGGAACGCAACCGCGCTCCATGATCGTCGTGTTGATGATGCTTTTGAGGCGTTCCGATGTCAGCCGCGATCCGTTCAGGTAGAGATAACGGTTCTTCCCGATCCGCGTCTGTCGAAGCGCCTTGATGCCGGCGTCCATTCCTTTTTCGGCGATCCGAAGCGATTCCCGAATTTTCCGGATCTCGTCGTCGGACTTGATTTCTCGTCGCGGCCAGAAAGGATCGGGTTCTACGACGACTCGGACGCGCATTGCGCGCAGGGCGTCAGCCAGACCGGCCGGAAAACTGGACGGCACCAGAACGCTCGTGATGCCCAGGTCGCGGAACACTTCCCGAACCACGTCGGCGGTGGAGGGAAATCCAACGCCCCTCGCCCCCAGCCTGCCGACGTATTCGCTCTGTTTCAGCACCACGTCGGCACTGGCTTGTTCGCGGGCCCGATCGAACTCCAGGTCGTTCATCACGACGTACTTCTTCCGGCGGCGCATGATGAAGATGAACGGGTCCGGTACGAACATCCTCGTGGCCCATAGCATGTTCGCGTCGGTTTCGCTGTCGGCGACAATCAGTCGGGTATCGGGACGCGTGGTATATTGAGCCATAGCATGTCTAAGACTGCGGGAATCGTCGTCATAGGCAACGAGATCCTGTCCGGCAAGACGCGTGACGAGAACGCCGCGTACTTTCTCCGAGAGCTCAGGGACCTGGGTGTCGACGTCCGAAGGGTGTCGGTCATCCCCGACGAACTCGAGTGCATCCGGGACGAGATTAAGTCGTTCTCCTCCCGTTTCGACTACGTTTTTACTTCAGGCGGTGTCGGACCCACTCATGACGATGTCACGATCGAAGGCATCGCCTCGGCTTTTGGCCGCGGCGTCTACCGCCACCGGGAGCTGGAGTCGATGCTTCGAGGATACTATCAGGAGAGCGTGACCGAGGCCACGCTGCGTATGGCGAACGTGCCGGAAGGGGCTTTTCTCGTCCAGCGCGGCCGGATGTGGTTTCCTGTCGTGGCCGTCGAAAACGTCTACACTTTTCCGGGAGTACCGGAAATCCTCGTGGCCAAATTCGATCGGATCAAGGAGATGTTCCGCCAGGATCCGTTCTTTATGAAGGAAGTGTTCCTGCGAGCCGACGAGGGTCAGATTGCCGACATCCTCCACGAGATCATCGACAGATTCCCGGAACTGCTCCTGGGTTCCTACCCCACTTTCAACAACCCCGATTACATGGTCAAGCTAACGCTGGAATCGAAGGACAAGAGCTATCTCGACGAAGCGTACGACACCCTGGTGGGCCGGCTGACCGAAGCCGAGATCGCGCCCCTGTAGGGGGAGGCATTCAGTTACAAGAGGGAGTACGACTCCCCTCCTTGGATAAGGAGGGGTGCCGGCAGCCATGCTGCCGGCGGGGTGGTTCGACTTGCCGGGTGGATGCGCGGCAGGCGCGGACAGGGTGTTTTTCTTGATCAACACCACCCCGGCGCTTCGCGCCACCCCTCCTCATCTGAGGAGGGGAGTTTGATATGTTGCTGACCCAAACAGCTCCCCTCCTTGGATAAGGAGGGGTGGATGCGCCGCAGGCGCAGACGGGGTGGTTTGACCTGCCGGGTGGATGCGCGGCAGGCGCGGACAGGGTGTTTTTCTTGATCAGCACCACCCCGGCGCTTCGCGCCACCCCTCCTCATCTGAGGAGGGGAGTTTGATATGTTGCTGACCCAAACAACTCCCCTCCTTGGATAAGGAGGGGTGGATGCGCCGCAGGCGCAGACGGGGTGGTTGGAGGTTATGTTTCAGAGTTTCTGCAAAAAGGTCCTGAAATAGGAAGGGGCCAGGGTATCTCCGAAAAGTTGGTAACGAATCAACTTTGAAACGAAGGAGATGAACCGATGGCCCGAACTAAGATTAAGCGAAAGGGAGTGGATTGGAAAGAACTGTTAGGAGAGGAACAGGATCTGCTGAAAAGCGTCGTGCAGGAGGTGGTTCAGGAGATTCTCGAGGCGGAGATGGACCAGGTCGTGGGTGCGATCAAGAGCGAACGAACAGGGGGTCGCACAGGATATCGGAGCGGCTACTACGAGCGAGGTCTGGTCACACGGGTGGGCAAGTTGGAGCTGCGCGTGCCGCAGGATCGTGCCGGCCGGTTCAGTACGGAAGTGTTTGAGCGCTACCAACGCAGCGAGAAAGCTTTCGTGGCCAGCTTGGCCGAGATGTACGTGCAGGGGGTATCGACACGGAAGGTGAAAGCGATCACCGAAGAATTATGCGGGCATTCGTTTTCGGCGAGCACGATCAGCCGGATCAATAGGACATTGGACACGGAGCTGAAAAAGTTTGCGACGCGAGGATTGGAAGAAGAATACCCCTACCTGATTCTGGATGCGCGCTACGAGAAGGTGCGCGAAGACGGGGTGATCCGGAGCCGGGCGGTCCTGGTAGCGATCGGAATCAACTGGGACGGCCGGCGCGGTGTGTTGGCGGTGGAACTGGCGGGACGGGAGAGCACGACCAGTTGGAGGCAACTCTTGCTGAGTTTGAAGCAACGCGGCTTGTGCGGGGTGGAGTTCGTGGTGACCGACGATCATGCGGGGTTGAAGAAAGCCATCGCAGAAGTCCTGCCCGAAGCGATCTGGCAACGCTGCTACGTCCACTTTCTTCGAAACGCATTGGATTATTTGCCGCGCAAAGCCGATGACGATTGTCTCCAGGAACTGCGTTGGCTCTACGACCGGCGGAACCTCCAGGAAGCGCGGCAGGATCTGGCGGCGTGGTTAACCAAGTGGGGGCAGAAATATCCCAAACTTTGCGACTGGGTCGAAGACAACATCGACGAGACGCTGAGCTTCTACACGCTGCCGCGCCAGCATCACAAGCACATGAAATCCACCAATATGCTGGAACGGCTCAACGAGGAGATCAAGCGGCGAACGCGCGTGGTGCGGATCTTCCCCAACGCAGCCAGCTGTTTGCGTTTGATTCGGGCGCTGACCACCGAAACGCATGAGAACTGGATCGAAGCGATCCGCTACTTGAACATGGATCTGTTGAAGGAACACAAAAAGGACTGGCACCGTCAGACGCCCGCTGCCTAAACGCGTCAAAACGGGCCGACCCATGATCGACTCGGATGTCGATCGGCGATTACAGAGCATCCTGGAGCGGAAAATCGCTGCGGAACACTTTCGAGGGGGCGAAAGAAAGAAAAAGAACCAAAAAGAAAGAAACGCAGAGGCCTGATGGAAATGACGCCTCAGAGGAAATCCGCAAAAGACGCGGATTCCCTCTGAGCCTTGGAAAAGTTTCGCCAAGAACGCTCAGCTTTACCACATTCCCACAGGCCCGACGGCGATCAACATTCAAGAACTGAATTTTCGGAAATACTTTTTGCAGAACTTGACGCACACAACTTGGTTGGATTCACCGGGTCGCTGCGCAGACGGGTTATTCTCTTGGTCAGCACCACCCCGGGCGCTTCGCGCCACCCCTCCTCATTTGAGGATGGGAGTTTAGGTGTCGCCACTGGCCACGGACCGCTAATCAAACAACCCCGGCTGCTCATGCCTCCGGATCGGTATGGCGTCCAGGACTGCGTCAAAACCCAACTCCGCACACAGGGAAGTGACCTGTTCGGGATGCCCTTTGCGGTAGCGCAGCAGGTCGGGCGAGACGTCCATATCGACGTCGCACCGAATCCTCGCCAGTTCGCGACTCATCCGGACGGTCTCCAGATTCTCGCGGATGCGTTTGAGAATGCTCTCGCGTCCCCTGAAAGAAACTCCGTCAAGGTCGGAGTCCACGATGTCTTCGACCGTTCGGCGGGCCGCCAGGAGTTTGCAGGCAGTCTTTCCCCCGACTCCCAGGACCCCCGGGATGTTATCGACGGAGTCGCCAAGCAGAGCCAGCAGGTCGGGCACCTGGGCCGGCTCGACGCCCAGCTTGTTCTTGACCCCAGCCCGGTCGAGCCAGACGTTCTTCGCGAGATCGTAGATCCGGATGCGTTGGTCGACCAACTGAGCTAGATCCTTGTCTCCGCTGACGATGACGACGGGATGACCCAGTTCAGCCATTCGCACCGCGAGCGATCCGATGACATCATCGGCTTCGAAGGTTTCGATCTGGAAGGCGGCGACGCCGACCGCTTCAGTGATCCGCTGGCAGTACTGAAACTGGATCTTCAGGTCGTCGGGCGGTGAAACCCGATTCGCCTTGTACTCGGTGAAGAGTTCACGCCGGAAAGAATGCGCACCCTCGAACGCAGCCGCGATATAGGGGGGATCCTGCTCTTTGATGATGCGCAGCAGGGTTCGCAGATAGCCCAGCACCGCGTTGGTTTTCATCCCGGACGGGGCAGTGATCGTTTCGGGCAGACCGTAGTAGGCCCGAAAGATGTAATTCATCGCATCGATGAGGAAGACCGGTCTCGAATTGAGGGGTAGCTTATTCATCCAAGATGGGAGTTGGACGCCGGTCCTCATCGATCGCGACGTAGACGACGGTCGCTTCGGTCACTTTGACCACCTCGCGATTCCCGTCCGGCCCGCAGCGCTCGGCTTCGACTTCGACATCCACGGTCACCGAAGTTCGTCCCAGACGCTGGGTTCGCGTGTAGAACGTGACGATGTCTCCGAGGTGCACCGGCGCGACGAACTCGACCTCCCGCATCGCTTTCGTGACGAACCTTTTGTTGGAGTGCATCCGTGCCTCAGCTCCCCCGGCGAGGTCGAGATGGCTCAGGATCACACCGCCGAAGATCGTTCCCAGCGGATTCGTGTCCTTGGGCAGCATCATCACTCGAATCGCAACGTTTCTTTCGCTCATCCAGGTTCACCTCAGGAACGGATTCTGGGCCTTCTCGCGGCCAATCGTCGTATTGGGGCCGTGTCCCGGGACGACAAGGGTTTCGTCGTCGAAAACCATCAGTTTTTGCTCGATGGAGCCGAGCAGTTCCGGCATCGACCCGCCCCAGAGATCGGTACGGCCGATGCTGTTGAGAAACAGCGTGTCGCCGGTGAAAAGGATGGGACGATCTCCACCCGGGTGGCGATGTCCACCCAGGTGGAACGTCAGGCTGCCTGGGGTGTGCCCCGGTGTGTGAAGGACAGCGACTTCCACGTCGTGACAGCCGACCACGTCGCCGTCGTCGACGAATCGATCGATCTCTCCCCGGGTTGGAGTGGGAATCCCGATCCACCCGGCCTGTGCCTCCAGGTTGTCGAAGAGGAAGAGATCTTTCTCGTGGATGCAGGCGGGCGAAGCTGCCTGCTGTTGGAGTTCGTGGATCGCGCCGACATGGTCGATGTGGGCGTGCGTGCAGACGATCTGCTTCAGCACGAGGCCTTCCTGGCTCAGATGCTCGAGGATCGTGCCGGGATCGTCCCCCGGGTCGACAACGATCGCTTCTCTGGATTCTTCATCGGCCAGGATCGTGCAGTTGCACTGGAGGAGGCCCACCTGGAATGTGTCGATGATCATTTCTAAAGAGAGTGACGAGTGACAAGTGCCGAGTGACAAGTAGGAAGTAACGCACCTGCTCTGGTATTCGTCGCTATTGTCACTGTTCGATCACAGTTGCGTCGAGCACCTTCAGGGTGGCGTCGGCGGCGTTGTCGCGGGACTTCGGGTCACGGCTGGGAACCTCCTTCTCCTCTCCCGGAGCGAGCCGCTGTTTGATAACGATCCGGTCGCTTTCTACGATTGCACCTCTGTCGTCGACGTACGTGGCTTCCAGCGCAATTTCATCATACGTGGTTCGCGAACTGTCGTTGCGGAGGCGAATGATCCAGACCGGGCGTTCGCCACCGACGTCGGGTACGAACTCACTGTGTGTGATGACGATTTCCCGAGCGGGGTCGGGGCCTCTGAACCAACCCGCGATCGAATCCCCGTATGATCGGTAGCCTAGAACGACGACGATAAGAATGAGGATGACCCGTCGTGGGGCGACCCAACGGCGGGATCGGAGAAAATTCACCGTTTTTCCTTCTCGCGCGATCAGAGGCAGGCCTAGGGACTTTCTTCCTCGAGCGTCAATTCGAGATTGACCTGTTGCTTGCCGCGGATGACGGTGACCGGTATGCGCTCGCCGGGCCGGCGCGGCTCTAGCGCCGCGCTGACTTCTTCCACCGCGTTGACGCCTCGGCCGTCGACTTCGACGATGACGTCTCCACCGATCCCGATCAGGGAGTTCCCGACGCGCACCTGCCTTGTCGCGCCACGGATTCCGCCCCTCTCTGCGGGACTGCCAGGGATGACATCGACGACGAGTACTCCCGAATCAGTGCCAAGATCGAGAGCCTCGGCAATCTGTCCCAACCGATCCAGGCCGATTCCCCTGAATCCCATGAAAACGCGCCGGACTCTTCCATACGTAATGAGATCGGTCGTCACGCGTTTCACGGTTTCTACGGGAACAGCAAAGCTGATTCCGATGTTTCCCGTGTTCGACGGTGAAACGATCGCGGTGTTGATGCCGATGACTTCGCCGCGAGTGTTGAGGAGCGGCCCTCCCGAATTACCGGGGTTGATCGCGGCGTCGGTCTGGATGATCCCTTCGATTATCCGGCCGTTACCCGCCTGGATCGAGCGGCCCAGCGAGCTGATGATTCCCGTGGTCAAAGTTCCTTCTAGACCGAATGGATTGCCGATCGCCAGGACCTTCTGACCGACCTGGATCTCTTCGGTCGAGCCGAGGGGAATGGCGACGAGATCTGAAGGAGTGGCGTCGATCTTGATGACAGCGAGATCGTTGCTCGGATCGGCTCCGACGACCCGCGCCTCGTACTTGCTCTGGTCCCACAGCGTGACCTCCAGTCGACGGGCACCTTCGATGACGTGATAGTTCGTGAGGATGTTGCCGGTGTTGTCGATGATCACGCCCGAGCCGCTGCCGGATTCGGGAACGGGTTGGAGGAAGAAATTGTAAGCCAGGGTGGTCGAGGTGATGTTGACGACGCCAGGGCTGTAAGTTCGGTAGATGTCGACGTTGTTGCGTTCGTCGGAGCTCATCTCCTCTTCGGCCAGGGGAGACGGGGTCGGAGCAGAGGCGAGCGTGACGTCCGGTGTCACCGGCTCGGCTCTCTCTGCCGGTCTGGTCACGGGTTGCGGTCGCAACGGTCGCCATTCCAGCGCGACGTAGACCATCGCCGCGGTGACGATCGCCGACAAAAGGGCGATTCGGAGTCCTTGCTTCATCTTTGTCTAGCTCTTTGAGACCTCCGCTCTTCGAGAGACGTCGGCTCGGGCCAAGCACATCCTTGGCTGGTGCGCCTCCAGAAGGCGATAAGCTGCGGCGCTCGGCGCCGTCAGCTTCATCACGATGAACCGTGTCAGTGTTGCGCCCAACAATTATGCCGCATGCAGTTCGACGATGTCACCGTCGTCCAGGATGAAATCGCGCGCGACCATGATGCCGTCGATCTTGCCTTCCCCCCACAGCCTGGCGAACTTGAATGATTCGGCCAGGTCCCGATGCACGGAACCGGCCAAATCCAGAACCGTGCTTCCACGGGACAGCACGAAGGGGTCCTTCCGTTCGGCTTTCTTGCCCGGCACCTTGGTATAAACCCGAACGAGTTCGAGGAATTCGTAGATGTTCTTCTTGAAGGCCTCGGCTTCCGGCGACGTTGCCGACGAGCTGGAGAACGGGATCATGGGAAGGTTGTCGGCGTAGATTTCCAGCACGATCTGCGCCCTGGTAGCCGCTTCAGCGTCGTCGCTCTTGTGGCCCACGATCAGGGTCTTCCGTTCCTTCAGGTCCGTCTTTGCCCTCTCCAGAACCTGTTCGGTCGACTCCATGTGATCCAGGATGGCGTCGTCGGACAGATCGACGATCCACAGGACGGCATCCGCGTTCCGGATGATCTGTGGCACCCAGTATTCCATGTGTTCGGCCGATACGGGCGGGAGGTCCACCAGCTGCAAGTGGACGTCTTCGTAGACCAATATCCCCGGGATTGGTGCCCGGGTCGTGAACGGATAGTCCGCGACCTCGGTACGAGCATTGCTCAAGCGCGCGAGGAGTGCGGACTTGCCCGAGTTGGGGGCGCCAACCAAAGCCAGCTGCCGCGCGCCCTCCCGCTCCACGTGGAAGAAGTCGCGCCGTGCTCCGGACTTCTTACCCGACGATTCTTTTCGCAGTGCCGACAGCTTCTTCTTCAGTTCAGCTCGCAGTTTTTCCGTACCTTTGTGCTTCGGAATGATGGCCATCATCTCCTGAAGCGCAACCAGCTTTTCCGGTGGAGTCTGGGCTAGCTTGAACCGCTGTTCCGCCTCGAGATACTGGGGGGTGAGGTTCGCCGGCATGCGCTAAGAATAGCACAGCGAGGTGACGGCGCAACGCTGTGGCGACCGGGGTTAAATGTGTTAAGTTTCAACGCGTTTCGGAGAGGCCAGGGGCTCGGGGATGAACACGCAAACGGCCGGAATCAGAATGGTCACGGCCGCGGCGATCCAGGCGACGGCCACGAAGCCGATCGAATCGAACGCGATGGCTGAAACGGCAGCGAGCGTTGCGATTCCCAGCTGGGATGCCGCGTTCCGAGTCGCGACGTAGGAACCTCGGATTTCGGGTCCGACCAACTCCGTCGTCAGGGCATGCAAGGGCGCCTGCCTCGCTGATGCAGCTACGCTGAGCAGACCGATCCCGGCAAAGAGCGCCCATCCCCACTGGATGCCGGAAACCGTGATGAACATGATCGCCAGAACAAAGTTGGCGGCGATGATGATCTTTTTCTTGCCAATGCGATCAGAGAGCCAACCCGACAGCGGTGACGCCGCGGTTGCCGTCACACCGGCCGCCATGAAAAGCAATCCGATTCTCTCGATACCGATGCCCTGGCTCGAACGGAGCCAGACGCCGACGAATGTGAGGAAACCGACCAGCCCCCCCGAGGTCAGGAACGCTGCGGCGATTCCTGCGAGCCGATCCCGGATCCGCAGGTGGGCCAGCACCGCAGCGGGGGAAATCCGGCCTCCCCGACGCTGATCGGACGGCAGAAACAGGGCGGTCATCAACAGCATCCCCAGCCCCGCCACCGCCAGGCCGACGAACACCCATCGCCAGCCCAGCCTGGCGGTCACGAAAGCTGCAGTGGGAATGCCGACTACAAAGGCGAGGAAGTAGGCCATCGATATGATTCCCATCGCCTTGCCTCGGTGCTCATACGAGTAAAGATCCGCGGCATAAGACAGCGCCAGGGTGGACAGCGCTCCAGCCCCCAAACCTGTCAACATGCGCGTCCACAGCAAAGTGCTAAAATAGGGAGCCAGGTATGTCAGCAGCGACGCTGCGCTGAACAGAGCCAGGGCCAAGCAGATCAGCCGCTTGCGTCCGAGCCTGTCCGATACGGTGCCGGCGAGAAGAGCGAAGGCCGCCGCCGCCAGTGCGTAGGTCGTGACGAGGGTTCCGGCCCGGCCGGGCGCGATGCCCAGATCCTCCGCCATGAAGGGGAGCAGCGGAGGGATGAGTTGGGTATCGGCGACTCCGAGAAACAGGACACCGAACAGAACCAGAGCCGCACTCCACCGGAAGCGGCCGTTGCCTGCTCGTGTCGATCGGGCCTCCGTTGCCGCGGAAGAAGCGGCGTCTCTCGCCGTCTCGGGACGCCTGCCCGGGTCGTTGGCAGAGGGCACCGGCGGATTCTACCACACGGTTTTCTAGCGGAAAGGATGACAGTTTGAAGAGCGATTTCGGAGACCCTCAGGAGATTCAGGCCCGGATTCCTTCCATACCCGATGAGTTGCCGATCCTGCCTGTTCGCGACACGGTGATCTTCCCGACCGCGGTCATGCCCCTGACGGTCGGGCGGGAGAGCTCTGTTCAACTCATCAATGATGTGCAGGGCGGTGACGCCCTGTTGGCAGTGCTCACCCAGAGGGACAAAGCCGTCGAGTCACCCGCCCCCGAGGACCTCTACGAAACCGGGACGGTGGCGGTCGTCCATCGCGTCATGCGAACTCCAGAGGGCAACCTGTTCGTCATCATCATGGCGATCTCACGCCTGAGGGTCGTCGAATTTACTCAGTTTGAACCCTACCATCGCGCCCGGATCGAACTCCTGACGGACGAGCTCGAAGGCGAAGCCGAAGTGAGCTTCAAGGCGCTCCGGCGCAGCGTGCTGGGGCAGTTCGAGAGGGTGATCGAGCTGTCGCCCCAGCTTCCCGATGACCTTCAGACCTTCGTCATCAACATCGAAGAACCCGGCCGGCTCGCCGATTACATCGCCACCAATCTTCCGAACCTCACGGTGGAGTCCAAACAGTTCGTCCTGGATCAGACCGGGGTGCGAGAGCGAATGGAGTTCCTGAACACGGAACTCGCCAAAGAGCTCGAGGTGCTGGAACTGCACACGAAGATCCAGACGCAGGTGGAAGAAGAGGTCGGCAAGACCCAGCGCGAATACTTCCTCCGTGAGCAGCTCCGCGCCATCCAGAAGGAGCTGGGCGAGGCGGACGATTCGCAGCGGGAAATCGATGAGCTTCGGGAGAAAATTGAGCAAGCCGAGATGCCGGAGGAGGCGCTGAAAGAGGCGGAGCGCGAACTGACCCGACTGCAACGAATGTCGCCGGCGGCGGCCGATTATACAGTCACCAGAACGTACCTGGACTGGCTGGTGACCCTGCCCTGGAACATCCTGTCGAAACAGAAGGTGGACATCGTCCACGCGAAGGAAATCCTCGAGCGGGACCACCACGACCTGGAGAAGATCAAAGAGCGGATACTCGAACATCTCGCCGTTCTGGAGTTACGGCCGGAAGGGAAAGCCCCGATTCTTTGTTTCGTCGGCCCGCCTGGCGTGGGCAAGACCTCGCTCGGACGTTCGATCGCCGACGCCATGGGCCGGAAGTTCATACGGATGTCACTGGGTGGAATGCGGGATGAGGCCGAGATTCGCGGCCATCGTCGAACCTACATCGGAGCGCTGCCGGGTCAGATCATCCAGAGCATTCGCAGGGTCGGAACCCGGGACCCCGTCCTGATGCTCGACGAGATCGACAAGCTGGGTGCCGACTTCCGCGGGGATCCGGCCGCCGCCCTGCTCGAAGTGCTCGATCCGGAGCAGAACGTCAGTTTCCGGGACCACTACCTGGACCTGGCGTTCGATCTGTCGCGAGTCTTCTTCATCACCACCGCGAACGTACTCGACACGGTTCCTTCCGCTTTGAGGGACCGTATGGAAACCATCGAGCTGCCCGGCTACACCGAGGAAGAGAAAGTGCAGATCGCCAAGCACTATCTGGTGCCCCGCCAGCGGGAAGACAATGGCGTCGAGCCGGAGCAGATCCTCTTCGATGAAGATGCCCTTCAGTACATCACCAGACACCACACGCGTGAGGCGGGCGTCCGGAACCTCGAGCGTGAGATCGGGAACATTTGCCGGAAGTACGCCCGGAAAATCCTCGAAGGTGAGCCACCGCAGGCCGAGGTGACGCAAGAAGTCATTTCCGAGTTGCTGGGGGCCCGCAAGTTTCAGATTGCGGAAGAACTCGAAGATCGCGTCAAGCGTCCCGGTGTCGCGGTTGGCCTGGCCTGGACGCCCGTCGGAGGCGAGGTTCTGTTCGTCGAGGCCAGCCTTACCGGCGGCGGCCGTCACCTGACTGTCACGGGCCAGGTCGGGGACGTCATGCAGGAGTCCACGAAGGCCGCCCTGACCTGGGTTCGCTCGGTGGCGCCCCGGCTGGGTCTGGAGTCGGACTTCTACAAGGACAGGGACATCCACATCCATGTGCCATCGGGATCGATCCCCAAGGACGGGCCCTCGGCGGGTGTCACGATGGTTACCGCGCTGGTCTCAGCGCTCATGTCCCAACCCGTGAGACCAAAGCTGGCCATGACGGGGGAGATCACGCTGAGCGGTCATGTCCTTCCGGTCGGCGGGATCAAGGAGAAGGTACTCGCTGCGCGCCGGGCCGGCGTGGAGGAAGTCATCCTGCCCGCCGAGAACGAGAGGAACGCTCTGGAGGAAATCCAGGACGAACTGCGCAGCTCCATCCGCATCCGGTACGTGCAAACCATTGAAGACGTGCTGGATCTGGCCTTCCCGGAACCCGTATTGCTTCCATCTGTGGCCAGCGAGGTCTCCGAGGCTTCGAAGAGCCAATGAAGGGTGACGGCGGCCACCAGCCTCGCCGCGATTGTTGTTAAGTCAATATTACAAAAGACTTTCCGCTTTGACAGGACCTCCGTCCGCGCCTTATATTCTGATTAGCAACAGCGCTTCAGTGTCAAGGTTTTCCCTTGTGTCATGGAAATGACGAGCACGTCTACAGAAACCGGGTTTACGGCCTGGTTTGAATGCTTCTCCGGTTGCGGAGACCGGTACCCGCTGGACGAGATCGTGTACCGCTGCAAGAACTGCGACGGCCTCCTCGAGGTCCGGCACGATCACGACGCGCTCGGGATGGTCGGGCCCGAGCGTTGGAAGGAGCTTTTCGATTCGCGGCTCGCCAGCTCGAGTGGCGTCTGGTCGAAGAAAGAGTGGGTTCTTCCAGTCGTTGCGTCTGAGGACATCGTGTCGCTGGGCGAAGGCAACACTCCCATGATCTCCAGCCCCAGGATGGCCGCGGATCTCGGTGTCGAGGAACTGCACGTCAAACAGTGCGGGACCACGCACACCGCGTCGTTCAAGGATCTGGGGATGACCGTGCTCGTTTCGATGGTCAACAGGATCCGTTCGAGGATTCGTGCGGTGGTTTGTGCGTCGACTGGTGACACGTCCGCGGCACTGGCGGCTTATTGTGCCGCGGCAGGAATACCGTCGATCGTGTTTCTGCCCAGGGACAAGGTGTCGCTGGCGCAGTTGATCCAACCGATATCCAACGGGGCCCTGACCCTGTCGCTCGACACCGACTTTGACGGCTGTATGAATATCGTGCAGGAGGTGACCCGGGATCCGTCGATCTACCTGGCCAACTCCATGAACTCGCTGCGCGTCGAGGGGCAGAAGACTATCAGCGTCGAGATCGTCCAGCAACTGGGGTGGGAGGTCCCGGAGTACGTCGTCGTACCCGGCGGCAACCTTGGCAACATTTCCGCGATCGGGAACGGTTTTCTCTTGATGAGGGAACTGGGGTTGATTTCACGGCTTCCGCGGCTCGTCTGTGCGCAGACCGAGAAAGCCAACCCGCTCTACAGAGCGTACCTCGACGGCCTGGAGTCGCTTGAACCTGTCGTCGCCCAGCCGACGATGGCGACTGCCATTCAGATCGGTAACCCGGTGAGCTTTCCCAAGGCGGTCCGCGCCCTTCGGGCGACGGACGGGATCGTCGAGCAGGTCGGTGAGGCCGAACTGGCCGACGCGGCGACGTACGGTGACCGGTTCGGGTTCTTTAATGACCCGCAGACGGGCGTCGCCCTGGGAGTAACGCGGAAGCTGATTCGCGCCGGAATTATCCCGTCAGGCGCTCGGGTCGTGGTCATCAGCACGGCCCACGGTTTGAAGTTCATAGACTTCAAGTTGCAGATTCACCAGGGCCAGATTCCAGATACCGATCCGGCGCTACGGAACCTTCCGGTGGAGGTTCCGGCGGATGTCGACGAAGTCCTGGCGACGATCAATGGAAGGCTACCTGCATGACAATCTGTGGTGACCTGAAATATCTGTTGTTTCAGCAAGTTAAGGTCTTCATCGGGTGACGTGTGGTCAAAATGAACACAGTGCGGCGACTAATGTTCTCACTGCTCGAGGTGGTGATCGTCACGGTCATACTGGCATTGCCCGCGTCCGCACAGTCGATTCTCAGCTTCCCGCACGTCGTCCAGACCCCCACCGTCCGGACTAGCTTTTCGCTAGCGAACCCCTCTGATTTGGACGCAGAGGTGGATTTCACTCTCTACTCTCTCGACGGCAGCGTCGTCGCCGGTCTCGCGAACCCCGTGCGCTACCGCATCGAGGCTCGAGGAGCGCTTTCGATGTTCGCCGACGAAGTGTTCGCGGCCAACGGATTCGAAGGTTGGGTTCAGGTGACGAGTCCAACCTCGGGAATCGACGGGTTTCTCTACGAGGGTGACTTCCGATCCGCTCTGGACGCCGCGCGCGGGGCGATGGCCTTTACGGACCAGATCGTGCCCTGGCTGGGCGATTCCGGCGGTGATCTCCGTATCATCAACTCCTCCTCTCAGACAGCCTCCCTCAACGTCGCGTTTTCCAACAGCCGGGGAGATATCGTCGGCTCGGTGCCGGCGATCCTGAACGCCAATTCGGGCATCAGCGTCTCGACTTCCGATTTCATACTTCAGGGAGGCGGTAACCTGACGGCCCGGGTGACGTCCAGTGTCGGGGTGGTTGCCCAGGCCCTGGTCGAAACGAACGGCTCTCTCGTTCTCGTGAACGGGCAATCAGCATCCGCAACAGCTACCGTTCGTCGGGCGCCCCACGTCGTCCTCGGCAACGGTTTTGATTCCACACTGGTTCTTGCGAACCCGACGGGCCAGGCGGTGACTGTTTCGGCGAAGTTCTTCGACGAGAACGGCGGTCCCGTTCATGCTTCGCTGAGTGCCCCGTCGCAGCAACTCCTCACCATTCCGGCGAACGGTTCGGTCTCAGTCGGCGCCACCCAGTTGACGGGACTCCTTTTTTCCCCAGCCGTAAACGGATGGATCGAGGTGACTTCGCCCAACGTTCCCCTCGGCGCCTCGCTCGTGATTTCCCAAGGCTTGAACCGGACGGTCTACCCGCTCCAGAACGAGGCTCTCGGCCGGGTCTTCTACCCACAACTCTCGGAAGCACAAGGTCTGTTGACAGGACTCGTGCTGGTGAATCCGCGTCCGGTTTCCACGACCGTTACCCTCAGGCTGGTTGATGGCGACGGTTTCACGATCAGTGGCTCGGAAATCGAGCTGGCGGCCAATTCGAAGCAGACCGCGTATGTGCGCGACGTCCTGCCGGGATTCGACCCGAGCCGCGGTGGGCTGCTCTCGCTGGAATCTTCGGGACTCTACGGGCTCGAGATCGTTGGAGACAAGGGTGGCGGGTTGCTTGCCGCCGTTGAACCCCGATTTCTGACACCTGACTTCGTACCGAAGCCGAGCACGGTTCGACCCGAGTTGGTGGACGTCTCCCCGCTCCAGGGGCGATCGGGCGATTCGATTCGCATACGCACTGCCAACGTGGGTGACGACGGCACCGTGTTTATCGGGGACCGGCCCCTCACCGCGCGGTTCCTGGCTCCCGGAATTGCAATTCAGGTCGTCGACATTCCCGCCATCGAACCCGGATTCGTCGACCTGCGGGTCCGCTCCGCGGATGGGCGCGAATCCGCTCCCGTGACCATCCTGGTGCTGCCGAACGATGCGACTTCCCTGCGAGAGGTTCGCGGCCGGGCTTTCTACGAGAAAGTGGACCTCGGTACCGACGGGCTGAACCTGGCCCGACCGGTTATGGTGCCCATACGTTACGCCCGCGTAGACATCCTGAACCGTCAGACCGGCCTGCTCGTTTCTGTCGCCGACACGGATGAGAACGGCCATTTCCGTGCTGCAGTCCCGGAAGGTCCGGATTACAGTCTTCGTGTCCTGAGCCAGCTCCGATCTGCCGAGGCCGTTGTCGCCGACAACACCAACGGCGGATCCGTCTTCTTCGTGGGTACTGACGTCGATACCGAGGGGATCCCGGTTCTGTTCGCGCGGGATTCGACGCGAACTTCGGGGGCGTTCAACATTCTCGAGGTCGTTCGACGGGGCAATGCCTACGTGGACGCAGTCGAGCCGGTTCTGCGGCTACCCCAGTTGACGATCTTCTGGAGTCCCAACAACACGAACCAGGATGGAAACCCGTTCTCCGGCGAAATTGGAGGCACGTTCTTTAACGTTTCCGACTCTACCGCCTTCATTCTCGGCGACCGAGCTACGGACTCCGACGAGTTCGATGATGCGGTGATTCTCCACGAGTACGCTCACCTGCTCGCGGCCAGGTTCTCCGCGGATGATTCTCCGGGCGGAGCGCATGTTCTCGGTGATGTCCTGGACCCGCGCGTCGCCTGGTCAGAAGGTTGGGCTAATTTCTTTTCCGCCGTTGTGCGAAACGATCCTGTCTACCGGGATTCCCTGGGGCAGGACGGTGGAACGGTTCTCGAGTACGACCTGGAGGTCAACAGCCCGGCCGGAGACCAACCTGGATACTGGAGTGAGTTTTCGGTCCATTCGATTCTGTGGGATCTGTTCGACGGAACTGATGATCCCGGCGACGTCTTCCAGCTTCCGTTCACCACAATCTGGAGCGCCTTCAGATCAATGGCCCTTGAACGGTTTGTGTACCTACCCGTTTTCCTCGACCGTTTGGCCGCCCTCGACCCGGAAGCAAAGACCATCCTGGACCAGATCGTTCGGCTGCGGGCCATTGACTTCGCATCGGCGAATGATCCCAGTGTCTCAAACCCCTTCCCACGGATCCTCCCCGACACGGTACCGGTCACCGGGGAGGTCGATTCGTTGTCGCGCGCGAGAGGCAATCTCGCGCAGTCGGCGCATCTCTATTCCTTCGACGTCGATGGCGGGGCCGTCTCGATCCGCCTGGACGTAACGGGGCTCGGTCCAGGGCAGAACCCGAACGCGAATGACCTGGATCTCTTCTTGATGGATTCGTCGGGACGCGTCATCGCCCGCTCCGATCGAGGCCTGAACGGACAGTCGGAATTGATCTCGACATTCCTGCCTGAAGGACGCTACGTCGTCGAAATTCGCAGTTTCTACACGAGAGGCGAGACCGGAGAATTGGTCTTCAATTCCGGTACCTACCGACTGATCGTGAGGGGGCCGTGAGGCGGCCTGCGGCCGCCAGTAATCAGTAGGCGGTAGTCAGTAGTCAGTTTCAATAAATACAGGCTCCCCTCCTTGGATAAGGAGGGGTGGATGCGCCGAAGGCGCAGACGGGGTGGTTTGATTACCGGAGTGGATGCGCCAAAGGCAGGCGGTGGATTTTCTTGATCAGCACCACCCCGGCGCTTCGCGCCACCCCTCCTCATCTGAGGAGGGGAGTCTGGGTGTGGCCTTTTCTCACGTTTTCTGCTTAAGCCAACACCGGGAGACAGGGCCAGGCCCTTGTCCCCTCACGGTGGCTCTCTCGCGGATCATTTCGCTCAACGAACAACGCGGACAACGGTCTATGCGGTTGCCCGTAGCCAGTACCTGAACTCCCCTCCTTGGATAAGGAGGGGTGGATGCGCCGAAGGCGCAGACGGGGTGGTTTGAATACCGGAGTGGATGCGCCAAAGGCAGGCGGTGGATTTTCTTGATCAGCACCACCCCGGCGCTTCGCGCCACCCCTCCTCATCTGAGGAGGGGAGTCTGGGTGTGGCCTTTTCTCACGTTTTCTGCTTAAGCCAACACCGGGAGACAGGGCCAGGCCCTTGTCCCCCTCACGGTGGCTCTCTCGCGGATCATTTCGCTCAACGAACAACGCGGACAACGGTCTATGCGGTTGCCCGTAGCCAGTACCTGAACTCCCCTCCTTGGATAAGGAGGGGTGGATGCGCCGAAGGCGCAGACGGGGTGGTTTGATTACCGGAGTGGATGCGCCAAAGGCAGGCGGTGGATTTTCTTGATCAGCACCACCCCGGCGCTTCGCGCCACCCCTCCTCATCTGAGGAGGGGAGTCTGGGTGTTAACTACTGACTACCGACTACTGACTACTGACTACTTCTTCACCCTGGTAGCACTCCATCGCTGCCGTCACGCCTGAACCTCTCGGAACCGAACAGCCCTGATCCGCCAGAGCCTCTTCCAGGGCGCCCAGCAGGAGCAGGATGTTGTTGCGCGTCGAGGAAGAGCCCATCAGGCCGACACGCCAGATTTTTCCCTTCAGTGCGCCGAGACCGCCGACGATTTCGATTCCGTATCGGTCCAGCAGCCGCGACCGCACTCGAACCTCGTCCACCCCGTCCGGAACCAGGACCGTGTTAACCGTCCACGCTCGATTCTCGGGGCGGGCAAACATTTCCAGGCCCATCGCCTCGATTCCGGCGACCAGCGCCAGGTGGTTCTGCCGGTGTCGGGAGAACCGGTTCTCCAGTCCTTCCTCTTCGACCATTCGGAGGGCTTCGCGCATCGCGTAGTTCAAGTTGATCGGTGCCGTGTGATGGTAGACCCGATTGGTCTTTCTCCAGTACTTGCCCAGCAACGACAGGTCCAGATACCAGCTCTGCACCGGAGTCGAACGAGTTTCAAGCTTTCGAATCGCCTTCTCGGAAAGCGAAACGGGTGCGAGGCCCGGCGGGCAACTCAGGCACTTCTGACTGCCGCTGTACACGAAGTCGAGCTTGTTCTTCGCCGCCGCTAGCGGTTGTCCGCCGAGCGACGCGACCGCGTCCACGATCGAAACGAGGTCCCCGCGTCCGCAGATATCCGCTAGCGGTTCGAGCGGCTGCGCGACACTTGTGGAGGTCTCCACGTGAACGAAGCCCAGCACGCTGGGCTTGCACTCGTCGATTGCCCTGCTGATCTGTTCGGGTTCAAACACTTCTCCCCATTCCGCTTCGAGCCGGGTCACCCTGCCGCCTGCCCGCTCGGCAATGTCGGCCATGCGGCTGGCGAAGAAGCCGGCGCTGCAGATCAGGACGGAATCCCCGGGCTCGATCATGTTGACCAGGGCCGCTTCCATTCCCGCTGTACCGGTACCCGAGATCGGAAGCGCCAGCGTGTTTTCGGCCTCAAAGACCATCTGAAGGCCGTCCTGCACCACGTCCATGACTTCACCCTCGAAGACAGGGTCCATGTGGCTGAGCACGGACTGGGACAACGCGTCCATGACGCGGGGGTCGACATCGCTGGGCCCCGGGCCCAGCAGAACTCTGAACGGGGCGTGAAACTCCTTAGTCAATACGATGCGTGCTCCGTCGAGATGGAAAACTACTGCGTTCCCGCCAGGGTCTGCTCAATCAGATCGTTCACCTGATCGGACTTCATTTCCCCTACGACGACATACGGGTTTTCGACGTCACCGTCGACGATGATGATGTTGAACGGCGTTCCCCACTTGCGGGTGTCGCCCAGAGTTTTTCGTAGAAGGTACTGGAAGGTTTCCATTCGGATGGTTTCCCGCTCATCGTACGCCACGACGCTACCGATGATGACCGGGTACTTCATGTCATGTTTCGCTATGAAATCCCGGACCTTGTCGACTTCGCTGTACTCGGTCCGTGTCACGATTTCCAGGCCCCGGGAGTGGTACTTCTCGTAGAGTTCTCCGAGGTAAGGTGCTTCGTAGTTGCAGTTCTTGCACCACTCTGCCGTGTAGGACAGAAGCAGGATCTTCGCCTTTTCGTATCCCGGTTCTGTCGGCAAGTGGAAATTCACCCTCCTGCCATCCAGGGCTGTTCCGTAGAAATCATGGAACTGAAACAAATCCTTGAGCTTGGCCAGGTCGGTGGGGACCGTAACGGGATTGTCGGAGAGGTAATTGCCAAACACCTCCGACGCCTTGACGTGCAACAGATCCGCGTACTCATGATCGTCGGCGACCGGGGCCTGCAGTGCTAACGCAAGGATCAGACTCAAGATCATAGCCACCTCCAAACTCCCGATTATACCTGTACTTGACGCCCATTACGATCATCGGAGAAATGCACTGCCGAGTACTCTACAAACAGTACCGGTCCCCATCGATCAGCGCTTCCGCTATTCGGCGGCGCGCGGCAACCGTATCAGTCGGGACCCATGCGAGGACTCTGCGCAGGGCCGCCAGACCATCGATGAGATCTCCCCCGTCGGCGACGGAGGCGAGTGCCTGGCGGCCGGCCGATTCCAGGCGTGTCGTCGCGTCGGTGATGAACGTGCGCACGATGTCGGGATAGAAGTCATTGTTCCCCTTCGCAAAGCGGCAGAGGGCCGTGTCGATCGCGTAGGTCTCGATGACCATATTGCTGAGGTGCATAAGCAGCTCTTGCTGATCCCGGATTTCGTTCCCATGTTTCTTCATGACCGATCCGGCGACGAACAGGGAAGCGGTCCTTGCGTGTCGAGCGGCGGCGCTCTCCGGACCATGGATCCCTCCTGAAGCATCGGGGGGCAATCCTGCGAGCGCGCCCTCGACGGCGGCAGAGGTCGCTTCCATCAGCGGCAGGACACCCGACTGAGCCCTCTTGAAGAGCATCGTCGGGATCAGCAGGCGGTTAATCTCGTTCGTTCCTTCAAAAATCCGGTTGACCCGGGAATCCCGGTAGTAGCGCTCGACGGCATACTCCTTGCTGTAGCCATACCCGCCGTAGATCTGTACCGCCTCGTCGACGACGTAGTCGAGCACTTCGGTGCCGAAGACCTTCAGGATCGAGCACTCGACCGCGTACTCTTCGATTGCTTTCATGACCTGAGCCGACTGGTCGTGGTCGACTACTGCCAGACCGGCATCCATCAAGCCGGCCGTTCGATAGACCATCGCTTCGGTGATCCAGATCCGGATAGCCATCTCGGCGAGTTTGTGCTGGATTGCCCCGAAAGAGGCGATCGGCCTGGTGAAGGCGACACGTTCCTTCGCGTAGCGGATCGAATCGTTCAACGCAGTCTTGCTGCCGCCAACGGCGTTGGCACCGAGTTTCGCCCTCCCGGTGTTCAGGATATTGAAGGCGACACGATGTCCCTTACCTATTTCTCCCAGGAGGTTTTCAGCAGGGACATGAGCGTTGTCGAGGATCACGGTACTCGTGGAAGAGCCCTGCAGCCCCATCTTCTTTTCTTCCGAGCCGACCGAGACGCCGGGATGTTTCCTCTCTACGATAAAACAGCTGAATTTATCGCCGTCTACCTGAGCGAATGTCACGAAGACATCGGCGAATGCCGCGTTCGTGATCCACATTTTCTCGCCGGAGAGGATCCAGTGCCTCCCATCCCCACTCTTGGACGCTCTAGCCCTGGCCGCCAGAGCGTCAGAACCGCTGGTAGCCTCCGACAGTGCATACGAAGTGAAGAGCTCTGCTTTGCAGAAGCGCGGCAGGTATTCGAGCTTCTGCTCGTCGGTCCCGAAGTAGACGATAGGTAGTGTTCCGATGCCGGCGTGTCCACCGTAGGACACTGCGAAGGATCCGACGCGGCCGAGCTGTTCTTGCACGATCATGGCCGAGACCTTGTCGAGGCTTTCGCCCCCGTACTTTTCCGGCACTTCGATGCCCAGAAGGCCCAGCTCACCGCATCGGCGCAGGAGTGAAGTGGTGACCTCCCAATCCTTGCTTTCGATCTCTTCAACGCGTGGCACGACCTCCGCTTCGACGAACTGTTGAGTCATTTCGCGGATCAATTCGTGCTCTTCGGAGAAATCTTCGGGGGTGAAAACGTCCTGCCGGGGGCTGGCATCCAGCAGAAAACTGCCGCCCTTGCCGGAGCTTGTTCCGGATTCTTTCATTCGTCTATGACTACTCGGGACGGAAAACCAATGAATCTAATACGCGGGGCAGGGCGAGTTCAATCGCCTTTTCGACGGCGTCTTCGGCGGAGACGGCACGGTAGAGTGCGGAGGATGGTGCTTCACCGCCGTCGATGGAAAACTCCCACGTCCTGAGTCCGACGACCGGCGTGCCGACCTTTAGAGCCAGGGCGATCTCGGAAAGCGTGCCGGCTCCACCCGTGATCGCGATCAGGGAGTTGGAAGTCAGAGCGTTGATCGCGTTGCGGGCGTTACCCATCCCGGTGACGATCGGTACATCCACATAGGGGTTGGCACTCTTCTCGTCTTCGGTTGGCAGTATCCCGACGACGAGACCTCCCGCCGCGGCGGCCCCCTTCGAAGCCGCTCCCATAACGCCGCCACGCCCGCCACAGATGAGGATGGCATCCTTCTGAGCAATCCGGCGCCCGACCTCTTCAGCCAACTTAGCGGTTTCCGCGTCACATGTCCCCGACCCCATGACTCCGATGCGTAATCTGCGTTTCATCTTTGAAGAAGTGACAAGTGGTCAGTGGAGAGCCGATTCCCCTCCTCAGATGAGGAGGGGTGGCGCGAAGCGCCGGGGTGGTGCTGATCCGGCTTTCCGACCTTTCTGCTCAGCCAACACCCGGAAACCACCCCGTCTGCACCTGCGGTGCATCCACCCGGATTATCTCGAACCACCCCGTCTGCGCCTTCGGCGCATCCACCCCTCCTTATCCAAGGAGGGGAGTCGGAGTCGGCTCCAGTCTTCAACTGACTACTGACTACTGAGTACTGACTACTGAATTAGCGCGGCCGGTGGCCGCGCTAATTCATCATCGCCCTTATCCGATGCAGGTCCTTCAGGTACTTCTCGATGTCCTCCCGGTCATCCGCTTCCGGGCGATTCTTGAGGTAGCGCTTCAGGTCCCGCGCTGCTCCGTCGAAATCACGGACCTGAAGGCGGAGCAGGCCCCGATCGCGGTACAGTACCTCGGCTGCGGGTTCGATCACGACCAGGAGGTCGACCATCGTCAGGGCCTTGTCGAACGCCTCAACCTTGAGATAGATCACCTTCAGGTTGTTGAGTATGCGCGCCAGTATCTGTCGGTTCGTCACGCGCCGCAGCCATCGGTCGGTGCTCTGACCGTCCTCGAGCTTCATCTGACCGATAAAGTCGCAGCACTGCTGTCGTGTCAACACGGACCCCGCATTGAACGGATCCAGGAATATCTCTTCGTCTCCCGAGCGGTACTTCACGACGAAGTGTCCCGGCATTCCGACGCCCTCGACGGGAAACTCCAGCCGGCGAGCGACCTCCAGGTATATCGCCGACAGTGTGATCGGGATACCGACCCGGCGGTCGATGACGTCGTTCAAAAAGCTGTTTCGGGGATCGTAGTAATCCGAAGTGTTTCCGCGGAAACCGTAGTCGACGAACAGTACGTGATTGATCCTGTCGATGGTTTCGAGGGGTTGAGCGTCGTCGCCGAGGGTTGCCCGCACGCTGTCGGCCATAGTGTCGAGTTGGTCGATGTAAGGCCGTAGCGACAGCTGGGGGTATTCCTCACAGGCCATCAACAGCGCGGCTTCGGCCAGCGGGATTCCCAGGTCCGGGAGCGTGATGAGTTGTTCAAACGTCTGCCGAGATCGTGTGGTCACACCCTATCGCTCCTTCCGCTCGCCGGCCTCGACGATCGAGGGCGCTGAAATCGAACAAGTCCGGAGGCCGAAGGACATAGGAACAAACTTAGCACGTTTTCGAAGTAGGGGAACGGACCCGAACAGCGGGACTCCGATACCGTCGGAGCCGCTCTAGAGGGAGGGAGCGTGCAATCAACTGATGTATAATTTCTGTTTCGTATGGGAGAGGCGAAGATAGACCCTGGGATTGCAAGAAAGGTCGAGCAGGGAGAACGACTTAGCTTCGAGGACGGCGTCGCGCTGTACCGCAGCAGCGATGTACTGGGGCTGGGTCGACTGGCCGAGCGGGTACGGGTGCGTCTCAACGGCCGTTCCGCTTATTACAACGTCAACCGTCACATCAATTACACCAATGTCTGCGTGATCGACTGTCAGCTGTGTCAGGGAGCCTACGCCCGCAAGCCAGGCGAAGACGGCGGCTACACCATGGACCTGGAGCAGGTCTTCCGGTTTGCCGCGCAGAAATACAACGATTCGGTGACCGAGTTTCACATCGTCGGGGGGCTCAACCCGGAGTTGGAGTTCCAGTACTACATCGATTTGCTTGCAGGTCTAAGGCAGCGCTTTCCGGGAGTCCACCTGAAAGCCTTTACGATGGTGGAACTCGATTTCTTCACGAAGATTACACGCCAGCCCCTGGAGTGGGTAATCGGGAAGCTTCGCGACGCCGGAATGGGAAGCTGTCCCGGCGGTGGCGCAGAGATTTTTGCCGAGCGTGCGCGACCGATGATTGCCGGACACAAGATATCCGGAGATCGATGGCTCGAGTGTGCAAGAACCGTGCATCGCATGGGTATCCGCTCGAACGCGACCATGCTGTACGGGCACATCGAGACGCTCGAGGAGCGGGTGGATCATCTGATCCGTCTGCGGCGGTTGCAAGACGAAACAAGAGGGTTTAATTGTTTCATCCCTCTGGCTTTTCATCCCGAGAACACCGTTCTGGAACACCTGCCTCCGACGACCGGTACGGACGACGTGCGAACTATTGCGGTGTCGCGTCTGATGCTCGATAACTTTCCCCACATCAAGGCTTACTGGGTCACGATCACACCGTCGCTGGCTCAGGTCGCCCTGCGGTTCGGCGCCGACGACCTGGACGGCACGATCATCGAAGAAAGGATCATCCACGGCGCCGGCAGTCATACCAGTCCCGGGTTGACCAGAGAGGAGATCGAGCAGCTGATTCGGGATGTCGGATGCGACCCGATCGAGCGCGACACGCTCTACAATCGGGTCGGCAAGAAGCAGGCGGTGTAGACGACGGGTCCGGTCTAGCTGTCCCGCATCCAGGCACCCGGAAGCGCGTATGCTGAACCCGAAAGTGATGGCCCTGGCGAAGAAAGCGGTTCCGTCGGCCATCTATCGTCGCCTGGATCCGTTCGAGGCTACCATTGCCTCCTTTGTCGAGAGCGTCGCCGCGAACACACCGGACGATCATCTGGTTCTGGACGCCGGCGCTGGCGAATCGCGATTCCGGGGACTGTTTGAGCACACCCGGTACGTAACGATCGATTTCGGGTTAGGGGATCGAGACTGGGATTACAGCGGCCTCGACATAGTCGGGCGGTGCGAGGAGCTGCCACTCGCTGATGCGAGCTGCGACAGGGTGCTCTCGGTGGTCGTGTTGGAGCACACACCCGAACCGGCCCGCGTGATCGAGGAATTCCACCGGGTGCTGAAGTCTGGAGGCAGTGTGCACATGGTCGTGCCGCACATGTGGGAAGAACACCAGCGTCCCTTCGATTACTTTCGGTACACCTCGTCCGGGATTCGCTACCTCCTCGAGGAATCCGGCTTCCGGATTCTGGAGATTCGCCCGGTGGGCGGGTTTTTCTGGCAGCTCGGCAGGAGGCTGATGGGCGTACTGGCTTTTGCGCAGAAGGGTTGGAGGTGGATTTTCTTTCCCCTACTCGCGCCGGTCTTCGGGTTGTTCCTGCCGCTCTGCTGTTATTATCTCGATGTGCTGGATCGAGACCGTGCGTACACGTTGGGTTACGTCTGTGAGGGATTGAGAGAGTGAATCGCAAGCTGGGGAACCGGATGAGGATCGCGGCCAGCTATTTCCGCCGACAGGCGGTGCTGCCCGGAGGGCCCATCGAAATCACGCTGGAGAGCACTGCGAAGTGCAACCTTTACTGCCCGATGTGTCCCCGTCACATCTACACCTTCGATGACGAGAGCATGGACCTGGATCTTTTCCGGAAGATTGTTGCCGACTGCAAAGACTACGTCGAGTTCGCGTGGCCGTACGGTATCGGCGAGCCGATGATTCATCCGGACATCTTCGAGATGATCCGGATAACGCGTGAAGCGGGCATTCGAACCGGGATGTCCACCAACGCGACCCTTCTCGACGACAAACGAGCCGACATGCTGCTCGATTCCGGATTGGACTACCTGATTCTGGCCTTCGACGGTGCCACGAAAGAGAGCTACGAGAGATACCGCGTCGGCGCCGAGTTCGAGCGGACCCGGGAGAACATCTTTAATTTCCTGAAGAAAAAGCTCGACCGCGGATCATCGATGTTCACCGTCGTGCAGATGGTCCTCCTGAAAGACAACCAGCATGAGGTCGACGCGTACTGCAAGCTGTGGGACATCGAAGGGGTGGATGAGGTACGTTTCAAGCGCGACGAAGTCCACATCGACGGGTCTCGCATCCCCGATTCGCAGCTGGAAGGCCAACGGCGGAACCCCTGTCATCTCTTGTGGCGCGGACCACTATACGTGCGCTACGACGGAAAAGCATTTCCGTGTTGCTACATGTACGACGAGGAGCCGATCGGTGACTTGCGGGAGCAGTCCGTGATGGAGGTCTGGAACTCTCCGGCAATGGTGGGGTTGCGTGAGGCACACCTGGCTGGTGACGTCAGCGCCTACCCTCTATGCCAGAACTGCCAGGCGGCACGCCCCGGCCTGCCAGCGTTTTACGGCAGCCTGATGGTCGACGGCCTGACCGTCCGGAAGGCCGTTCCCGTCCTGGAAAAACTCGCGAAGTTTTACAAGATCAACGTTTTTGAGAAGAAGCAGCCGGCAGGTCTGGCTGATTAACTAAATAATAACTGTAGGTGCGCTCTATGAGCGCACATCTTGCGAACCAGAACAATGTGCGGTCATAGACCGCACCTACACGGCCCGCTCCTCACGTCTTAAACTCTATCTCGGCCAACATAAACGCCATACCCTCCGGCACCACCGATAGAGAAACGAAATCCGGTCCGAGGAACTCCCTGAGCGTGTCGACGAGGTCGGCGTCGATACGGTCGATCCGCAGCGCAGCGCGGTGCGTGTTCCCTTCCGACACCAGCTCGCAGTCCAGCGGGTCGAGTGCCTTCATGAGGTGGTGGAGCCGGCCAGCAAGAGTCTCCAGGTTGACTTCGCCATCGACGCGAACAATCGTCTCTCTTGGAAGCCAGCAGAACTTCTCGGAACCGTAGAGAAGCCGGTAGTTGCTGCGCTTTATCTCCAGCACCAGCCCCGCTTCGCGTGGGATTCCGAGTTGGTCGCGGTGATACGGGGAGCGACAGTAGACGAAGTCTCCGACATCGATTCGTTTGGATTTCAAGCCTACAGTGTAAGGAAATTCAGGCACAAGGATCAATGAACCGTCACCGGCTTTACGCGACTGGGCTGCAGCGGCGAAGGCGCATGAACCTTCTCTCTTAAGCTTTCTGTCCCGTGGCGCAGACGAAGTCTGGAATGGCTTCCAGGTCGATGTTGGCGTTTTCGCCGCATGTCCGACAATTGGGATCGCGCCGCACCTTGAACTGGCGGAAAGTCGCGCCGAGAGCGTCGTAAACCATCAGTCGTCCGGAAAGAGGATCTCCGATATCGAGCAGGAGCTTGATGGTTTCCGTTGCCTGGATGATGCCGATGATTCCGGGCAGCACGCCGAGCACGCCCGCTTCGTCACAGCTCGGCGCCAACTCCGGCGGCGGCGCTACCGGGTATAGACAGCGGTAGCAGGGTCCTTTATGAGGGATGAACGTTGACGCCTGACCGTCGAAACGAAAGATGCTGCCGTAGGCTACCGGTTTTCCCAGCATCACCGCCGCGTCGTTGACGAGATAAGCGGTCGCAAAGTTGTCAGAACCGCTCACGATGACGTCGTATCCTCCGAGGATGTCGAGCGCGTTCGACGCGTCGAGCCGAAGGTTGTGAGTCAGTACCTTGACGTCCGGGTTGACCTCAAACAGAGTCCGTCGAGCGGAGTCGGTCTTGGGTATTCCGATCGATGAGCTCCAGTGCAGAATCTGTCGCTGCAGGTTTGATTCATCCACGACATCGTTGTCTACCAGGCCGAGTGTCCCGACTCCGGAGGCGGCCAGGTAGAGGGCTGCCGGCGAGCCCAGGCCCCCCGCCCCGACGAGCAGTACCTTGCTCTTGAGAAGCTTCAGCTGTCCTTCTTCGCCGACTTCAGGAATTTTGAGATGGCGGCTGTAACGGGCCATCTGGTCCTTTCCCACAGACTCCGGGACCTCGAAATCGTACCCGTTGTTCTTCCACTCCCCGTATCCTCCCGCCATCGAGGCTACGTTCTGATACCCAAGCTGAGTCAGACTCTTCGCGGCCAGGGCGGAGCGGACGCCTCCGGCGCAGTAGAGGATGATCGGGCCCTCCTTGTTGGGGACGATCCGCTCCACTTTGACTTCCAGGAAACCGCGGGGCAGAAAGAGGGCGCCCCGGAGATGGCCCTCCTCCCATTCATCCTTCTCGCGGATGTCAATCAGGGTGAAGTCATTGCTGCCGTTCAGCTTATCGTTGACTTCCTGGACAGTCACCTCGCGGATCTCGGCCTTCACTCCGGCGAGCATTTCTTTGAAGTTCGAACTCATGATGCTCCTCTTCCCGATTCTAGTAGCTAATCGATCAACTTTGTCATGTTTCAATATTCAAAAGTACAGCAAAGCGAGAATTTTGGAAAGCCCGTAAGGCGTTTTGGGTAATGTCCTATAGCACATCGGCGTTATGCCGCCTCCCATTCATCGCCCCGGGCTCTCAGATCGTCCAGGACCTGCTGCATCCGGTCGTGACATTGGCGGACTTCGACTTCACCGGCGTCGGCCCGGATCCAGACCGGAGCTGCCTGGAACACCCTCGCCCGTGTAAAAGGTAACGGAATCTGAAAATGATCCCAGCTGTTGAGCTGTAGCCGGCGTTTCATTGCGATGTGGAAGCAGAAGATCGCCGCTCCTGTTTTGCGAGCAAGGATTGCCGGACCCTGTTTGGCGACGTAGCGTGGCCCACGCGGGCCATCGATGGTGAACGCAACATCGTTGCCGGCACGTATTCCGCGGGCCATTTCAGCCAGCGCACGCAGCCCCGCCCTCGAACTGGATCCCCTCGCGGCTCCGTAGCCGTGCCGGCGGATGCAGCGCGCGATGTATTCGCCGTCGAAATTGAGACTCGTCATCACGATGATGCCTCGGTTCCTCCAGTACCAGGTGGCTGGGAAGATGCGGCCATGCCAGAACGTGAAAATTGCACGGGCTCCCGAGTCGTGAATTTCGTCGAGATGCTCCGATCCAGTGGATTCCCAACGCATGCTGCGCCCGATGATCGCAGTCATCCAGTAACCGAGGGAGGCGATAGCTGCGATCTTGAACCGCTCGGGCAGGGAAAAACGGCGTGCGTCGTCGATGGCCTGTTGCGCGTTGATCAGAGGTAATCTTTGGGATTGCGGACGAACTGGTCCTTACATCCTGAGGAGCAGAAGTAATACTCTTGACCCTTGAACTCGGTCTTATGCTCGGCAGTGTCTGGGTCGACAAGCATCTGGCAGACTGGATCGGTTTCCATCCGGTTTCTCCTTCAAATCTGTTCGAGAAGCTCACCCATCTCCCGGCGATTCTTGCGGTCGCGTACGCCGGCACGATCCTGTATCCAGAAGCGTGACGCCTCGCGGACGATATCCTCCGCTGACGGGATGCCCGGTGTTTGGACTTCGCCCCCGGAGTTCTTAACCGCCGATTTCCGCTTGAGAAGCTTTCCGTCCATAACCATCAGGCTCCCGTAGAGGGGAGCGTCGACCGTTACCAGCGTTTTGGTCTGGCTCGAGAAAACACAAATCTTTTCGATCGAGAGCTCGGAGACTTCTACCATACCGCTCCTTCCACATCCGCCCGGCTTCCTACCGGGAGCAGGTCAGTGGGTGGCAACAAGGATAAATCAAAAGCGGTCGCGAGAAAACCCGGCGCGAGAGCTGCCGGTGACTATTATCCGACGTTCGATCGGAAACGACCCGAAATTCCTGCCGTCTAACCTTGGCAAGCAAAATGCATAGTGCATGGTCCAGGAGGTGAGCGATGATCTGTCCAAGATGTTTGACTGAGGGGGAAGTCGCCTATTCGGCGCTGTCTAACGGGTTGGTGTGTATGGTTCCCGAGTGTGGGTGGGAGCAGGAGCTGGATTCCGCCGAAGCCTACGAGCTCGTTGTCGGATTCGAAGAGACGGCACTCTGTGCCTGAGCTCGGTAACGACCTGAATCGAGTTTAAGACCAATTAAATCAGGACCGTAGCGGTAGGTAGCCCTACTTCACCCGGGCAATCAGCAACCCGCTCCGGTCTCGAATAAGGCCGCGTACTCCAAGGTGTCTACAGAGTAGTGCCGCCTTTTTGACGTTTTCAGCCGAAACTGTCAATATTTTGACTGGTTTTGGGGACCTTCCCAGCCGCAAGAGAGCCGCCGTCAATTCATTCGGATCGTCTCCATCTATCGAATGCTCCTCGACCATCTCGTCTACAGAAATCGTTGACCTGGTCCACCGTCCAGCAGGGATTCCCAACCGTTTTCGGTGTCCGGGTCGATCATGCGGCAGATCTGGCAGCTCTTCCTTCCTCATATTCACTACTATCGGCGATTCGTTCGGTGGCAGTGAGCAATTAGTCCGGCGCTGCCAATCAACCGCCCACTTGCGGTGAGCCAACCCCGATATAGAATCGGATCAATGAAGTTGATGCTGTTCGACGTGGATCTGACTCTGGTGAGCACTGGTGGTGCCGGACTTCGCGCCCTGGACCGAGCCTTCGGAGAAGTTCTTGAAGTAGAAAACGCTACCGATGGCGTGCTGCCGCACGGTAAGACCGACCCGGCCATCATCCGCGAAATCTGCCACCGCAGCAATCTGCCCGACATCGTCGAGGTCGAATCGGTCGTTGCCAGTCTGCTCGAACGCTATGTCCACTACCTTGAAGACGAAGTTGCGAACTCAGACAATTATCGTGTTCTTCCGGGAATTCGCGAGATTCTGGAGGAGATGCACAACCGCGGGGACGTCGGGACTGGGCTGGCGACCGGCAACGTCGAAGTCGGAGCGCGAATCAAGCTCGGGCGCGGGGGGCTGAACGGCTATTTCCCGTTCGGGGGGTTTGGTTCGGATTCGGAGGACCGATCCGACGTCGTGCGGAAGGCGGGCCGGGCTGGCGCGGAGTGGCATCGGGTGGGGATCGATCCCGACGACACGTTCGTCATCGGAGACACCTCGAGGGATGTGGCCGCGGGCAGGGAAGCCGGTTTTCGGACTGTGGGAGTGGCGACGGGTCGTCACAGTGTCGAGGAACTCGAGGCCAGCGGAGCCGATCTGGTGATCTCCGACTTCGAATCTGGCCGCGATCAGTTCCTGCGGTCGACACGCATCACATAGATGTCGACCCGCTCGAGCGGACGCTCCGCGTAGGCTTCGACCAACTCTATTTCCCTCACGACATCCATTCCCTCGACGACCTGCCCAAACACCGTATAGAAGTCATCCAACGGTGGCTGATCTCCCAGCACGATGAAGAACGAGGTCAGCGCGCTGTCGATTGCTTCCCCACGGGCCATCGACACGATTCCGGCCGTGTGCCTGATGTCGTTGATCTCGGCGTTGATCGGCACCACGAATTCCTGGGCGGCTTGCGGGTAGGGTTCGGTCCGGGTGTTCAGGTCCCCTGCCTGGATCACGAATCCCGGCGCGACTCGGTGGAAGGCCGTCTTGTCATAGACACCCAGTGCCGTCAGCCTCAGAAAGTGGCGCACGTGGTTCGGTGCCTCGTCGGGAAAGAACTCCAGAACGATATCCCCTCTGGAAGTCTCCATCACGACCCGGTGTTCGGCGAGTTCCTCGATGGTTTCTTCGGTGAACGGCGGAACCGGCGGCGGAGGGATCGGCCGGATCGTGATGCCGAGGATTTCTATCCGTTCCTGCGCAATCTGCTTTTCGTCGGTCGGAGTCATCGAAATTCGGTCGACGACTTCTAGTCCCTGGACGACGCGGCCAAAGGCGGTGAAGAGGCCGGTGAACTGCGGTTGGTCCCCGACACACACGAAGAACTGCCCGCCGGCGCTGCCCGCCTCCCCGGGCAACAGCGTGGCGACCACGATGCCGCTCGTGAATTCCAGGTCGCTGATCTCCGGTTCGAGCCCCATGTTGAAGCCGCCAGAGCCGTAAAGCTCCTGCTGTTCCGGTTCCCTCGTCAGTGGGTCCCCGGTCTGAACGATGCCGTGGGCCACCATGCTGTGGAAGGTCGTCCCGACGTAGAAGTCCTCGCGCGCCAGCTTGAGGAAGTGATCGACGTGGTTCGGCGCCTGTGCGGGGTAGAACTCCATGACGAACGCGCCTTCGGACGTTTCGATGACTGCTTGGATTTCATCGAGACCAAGGGAGGCGACGTCTTCGGGCTGGCCCTGCTGAAACAGGAGGAAGAAGAGAAAGAAAGCCGTCATGGTTCTCTCAATCGCAGGTCTTCGGCTTCCATTTTGAGAGTCAAGGTTCTCTCGATCGAACGTTCCACACGCGCCCTGCGTCGACGTTCGAGATCGGCCTTCCTGGTCAATCCCCGGTCCTCGAGTTCGGCGATGGATTCCCCGAGCCGGACCAGTCGCTGATCGTAGAGAGCCAGTGCCCGGTTGTAATCGTCGATCGCATCGGAGTACCGCTTGCGTTGGACGTAGATGGTGCCTCTGGAAAAATAGGCGTCGGCATGGCGCCGGTTGCGTTCAAGCACCCGCTCGAAGTGATCGAGGGCCAGTTCAATGTTGCCCTTTCTGAAATGAACCGTGCCCAGCGCGTAGAGCGCTTCGGGGAAGTTCAGCACGTACTTGAGCGATTCCTCATAAAGCTCCATTGCCCGATCCAGTTCCCGGCGGGAAAGCCACACGTTTCCCAAGTAGTAGTAGGCCTGGTAGCTGGAGGGATTGAGCTCTATCGCTCGCTCGAAGGACGGTTCAGATCCGTCGAAGTTGCCGGCCTGGAGTAGTGTCACCCCGAGTCGGAGGTGGGCGATCTCATAATCGGGATTCCGTTCGATCACCGCCCGGTACTCGCCGACAGCGGCCTCGGTTTCTTCCAGCCCGGCGAGATAGTCGCCGAGCAGGATGCGGCCCTCGATGAATCCCGGAGCCAGTTCCGCCGCCTTCCGATACAGATGCTCGACGTCTTCGGCGTCGTCCGCAGCCGAGACGGCCTGGGCCAACCCGATGTAGGAGCGAAAATGCCCTGGACTCAATTCCAGGGCCCGCTCGAAACTCTCCTGGGCACGTCGGTAGTCGGCTTTGATGAGCCAGTAGTTGCCGACTTCGTAGTGGATCAGCGCCAGGTCATCCGACAACGATGCGGCCTTGAGGATCGCGTTCTCCTGGCGTCGCGTGCTCGGGTTGAGTTTCCACCTCACGAACCAGTTGAGCGGGTCGTCCGGTTCCAGTTCGATTGCGCGTGCGATCCTCGTCAGGGCCGAACGGTCCCCGCCGGGCTTGAACTCGTCGAGCAGGCTGATCGCCTCCAGCCGGAGACCCAACGCCTCGTGAGCCGAGCAGTCCATCTTGGAGCTTGAGGGATCCTTGGCGGAGGCCGCCGGTCCGGATATTCGGCTCCATTCCAGAGCCGCGACTGCTTCATCCCAGTTGGCCTCGTGCGCCTCTTCATTCAGTCGCTGTTCCAAGGCCAAGAACAGCAATGCTTCTGCCAGATGCAACCGATACAGGCAGTTACTTGGTCTGAGGTCGACGGTTTGGCGGAACGCCTCCGCAGCGCGGCTGTAGGACTTAGGAGTGAATTCTCGGAAAGAGACCAGGCCCTGGTCGAACAACAATTGGTCGGCCGTCGGCGGGGGAGGCAGCCGGCTGATTCTGGTCCGGGAACATCCGGCAACCAGCGCCAACAGGGCAATCAGGGCGACGAAACCGGGTCGCAGGGCGACGAAACCGGGTCGCAGAGCGACCACTCCGGCCCGGAGTTTCCGGCGAGTGAGAGCGCTCGCGGAAGACGCAACTGCAGGCATGAGTGAGATTCTATCACGACAGTTCCGATCCCCTCTGGAGGGATGTTCTGCCATATCTTTCACGGATTTCGTCCACCGTGTGGTCGAGTTTTTCGGAGGGCTCCGAGCCGGAAAACAGAGGCAGCTGGGCCGGCCCCTCACCCTCACGGGTTAGCTGGCCGGCACCCACACCGATCAGGCGGATCTTTTCCGTGAGGGGGAAGCTTTCGAAGAGGGGGAGCGCAGCTTCGAAGATCTCCCGACCGGTCTCGATCGGTCGGGGAATCGTCGTCTGTCGCGTGTGGGTCGTGAAGCTCGCGTACCGAAGCTTCAGCGTGATTTTCCGGGCCCGATACTTCCCCTTTCGCAATCTTCCGGCGACCTGTTCTGAGAGCTTGCGGAGCGTCCGCACAAGCCGGTCCCCGTCGGCAGTATCGAACTCGAATGTCGTTTCGGTGCTGATCGATTTCGGTTCCCAACCCGACACGACCGGCCGGTCGTCTTCGCCTCGAGACAGATGCCAGAGGTGTTCGCCTGCGGCTCCCATTTCCTGGACCAGCGTGGCACGGCCGAGGCCCGAAAAATCGGAGATGGTGCGAACCCCCATGCGCCGGAGTCGCGTTTCGGTCTTGGGACCGACGCCCCAAAGGCGGGAAATGGGCAAGTCAGCCAGAAACTGCGGGACTTGATCTGGCTCGACGAGAACCAACCCGTCCGGCTTCTGTAGATCGGAGGCGACTTTGGCGAGGAACTTGTTGGGCGCCAGACCAACCGACGCGGTCAGCTCGGTTCGTTCGCGGATGGTCCGCTTGACGTCTCTTGCGATCTCGATCGCCGGTCCCATCAGTGCGATCGAACCGGTGACGTCCAGGAATGCCTCGTCGATGCTGAAGGGCTCGACGAGGTCGGTGTAGGTGCGAAGGATCTCCATGATGATCCCAGACACTTCGCCGTAGCGGTTGAATCGTGGCCGGACGTATTCCGCCTGTGGACACAGCTTCCAGGCTCTACTGATCGGCAGCGCCGACCGGATTCCAAACTTGCGGGCTTCGTAAGAACACGCGGCGACGACGCCCCGACCCCTCCCGTTCTTCGGGTCGGCGCCCACGATGACCGGTTGACCTTTCAGTTCAGGATGATCCCGCTGCTCGACGGATGCGTAAAAGGCATCCATGTCGACGTGTAGGATGGATCGGGGCATTGTAGTGAGTAGTCAGTAGCCAGTAGTGTCCGACACGTTTCAGAATAGATTCAATTGGTTAGCGTTAGAGTGTCGATTTGAGATGAGCCCGGATTCGGTAAGCAGCTGAAAAAGAGGCACATTCTCAAATGGTGTGACACTCAAGATCTGTAACATTGAGTGCAACGACAAAGGCAAATTCAGTTCTTTACGCACGATAGCCACCAGCACGTAAACGCTCACGGCGACCCAGACCTGAGTTTTGACGGCGTTCTCGGAAGTGCCGAAGAAACGCTTGATGCGCAGGTGCTGTTTGATCCATTTGAAGAACAGCTCCACCTGCCAGCGCAGGCGATACAACTCGCAGATGGTCCGGGCTGGGAGCGTCATGTGATTGGTCAAGAAAACCAGTCGCCGACCCTCGGGATCGCGATAACGAATGCGACGCAACCGTTCGGGGTAGCCGCGGCGGGAGCGAAATACGGTCAGTTCGATAGTCTGATCGCAGATGAGGCCCGTGTGTCGGTCGACGGGTTGGGAGTAGATGCGCTTGAACGCGAAGTCGGATCGAGCACGGGTGACGAAGAAGCTCCCGGCTTGATTGAAGGTGTAGAGGCGATCGAAGTCGAGATAGCCGCGGTCCATCACGTAGAAAGCACCGGCTTCGGCGATGAGCAGGTCGAGAACGTTGACGTCGTGCAGCCTGCCTTCGGAGATGTGGATGAAGCTGGGGATACCGCCACGCAGGTCGAGCAGCGTATGAAGCTTCACCGCGGCTTCGGTCTTTCGAAAGTGCGCCCAAGGGAACAGCGACAAGCACAGACTGATCATCGTGGAGTCGAGCGCGTAGACGGTTTCGTCCAGGTCGATCCCGAGCGGCTCGTGGGCATACAAGCGGCGTGCGATGCGGATCAGCGCCTGAGCGAACTCTCCGTAGATGCGCCAGTCGCGAGACTCGTTGGCATCGGCCAATGCACTGCGGCTGACCTTCCCGTGCAACCCCAGGTGGTAGAGCTTGGCGGGTTGGGCTCGCAAGCAGGCTTGAATGTCGCGCAGGCTCTCCCGATAGGTCAGCTGAGCGAAGGCCATGCATAGGAACTGGTCCAGGCAACTGAATGTGCGGACGTTGAAATTGCCGCGGTACTTGGTCACCAGACGACGGAACGTATACCACGGCGCGAACTCCATGACTTGTGCGAAGACCAGCTTGCCAGCGTGCATCGGTGCCTCCCAGAAACCTCTGGAAAGGCTGCCGCGAAGGCCGCACAGAAATCAAATCGTTAACACCTTGACAAGCGCGCTACATCGCGTCAGTTCTAACTTTAGGACCGGGAGGTCCTAAATCTGTCGGACACTACTGGTCAGTAGCCACTAGTCAGTAGTCAGTTGAAATCTGAGCGGCGGTCTGTGACCGCCGGTTTTTCTTGGAGGATTGCTTTGCGTCTTTCCCCGACTTTTCTGCTTAGCGAACACCCGCCGACTGGCTGAATACCACTTCCCTTAACTGACTACTGACTACTGGCTACTAAATATGGTACATGACCTGACGTTCGCGGGTCCGGACCTGCTGAACAAGGTTGGCGAAAGTGATGGCGTTCAGGACCGAACCGATTGCCCGGTCGACGTCGGCCCAGATCGGCTTGAACTGACAAGTGCCTTCGCGGTCACAGTCGTCGGCGAAGTCCCCCGATTCGAGGCACGACAGTTGCACGAAGGGTCCGCTGACGCTGCGGATGACGTCACCGACGGTGATCTGTTCGGGCGGGCTGGCCAGCACGTACCCCCCTTCGGTTCCGCGCTTGCTCCGCACGATGTCGACCCTCTTGAGGATCTGCATGATCTGGAAGAGAAACTTGGTGGGAATTCCCTGCCGGTCAGCGATGTCCTGGACCCGAATTGGCGTGTCGGGGTCGTAGTTGAGCGCTAGCTCCAGCACGGCCGAACACGCATATTCGTCCTTGGCGGAGATCTTCACGTTGGAAATATAGCATCTAGTAGTCGGTAGTCAGTAGTCAGTAGTCAGTCGGGCAAGCGCGATTGTGGGTGTTGTGTCCTGCTAATCGATGGGTGGCGAGGAACAGCGAGTGAGAAGTGACGAGTGAAGAAGAAGTGGCCAGTAGTCAGTGGTGAGTGAAGAGACGAGCGAAGTTGACGAGTGCGAAAGGGGAAACGAGGAAACGCAAAGTCAGCGTCAACAGCTCAAATCCGGAGATTGCGATCCCGAACTGACTACTGACTACCGACTACTGACTACTTCCCCTAAGCAAGCCGTTCGCTGGCCAGTGCCTGCAGAGCCCTATCTCTGTAGGCTTCGACATGCCGCGTCATGAGCTCGCCGGCCTCAGCCGAGTCCCGGCCTTCGATCGCCCGCACGATGTCGTGATGGTCATCGAAGGCGACTCCGTCGTACGGCCCGTAGTGTTCGTAGATCAGGTACACCAGGCGTTCGATCTGGTTGCGGAGGTCGGATATGATGCGCGTCAGTCGACGATTCCCGCAGCCTTCCGCGATGAGTTGGTGAAAGTCCAGGTCGGCCTCGATGAAATTGACGAAGTCGTCGTGTTGCGAGTACTTTTGTTCGGTCCGCAGGTTTTCTCGCAGCGCCTCGAGGAACCTCGGGCTCGGGTTGCGTGCGGCCATCTCCGCCGCGTAAGGCTCCAGAACCAGGCGAATCTGGTACAACTCGTGAAGATCCTGCAGGTTGACGGGACTGACGATGTAGCCTTTATAGGGAATCGAATGCAGCAGGTCTTCTTTCAGCAGACGGTTACAGACTTCCCGGATCGGAGTACGGCTCACATTGAACTTGTTCGCCATTTCGATCTCCGTGAGCGAATCGCCCGGCTGGTATTTGCACGTGATGATGTCGGCTTTCAGCTGTTCGTAAATCCGATCAGCCAGCAGCCTCGATTGGCTTTCAGGCACCTTGGATTCCCTCCATTGATAACCGCCGTTTGTAGGAACCACGCGTTTGGGGATGCTGCAACCGGTCCGATCCCGGAAAATGGATTTCGCTATACTTAGAACCCAGAAGCCGCGGAAACGTTACCAAAGTCGATCCCATTATTTTGGGTTCGGTATCGAACTAGGGTGATTCAGCTTCCAAAGGCTGCGGTTCGGGTGCCAAAAGGACCCGATTTGTCTATCAGGATGAGATGCTTAGGGAGAATCACGGACAATTGTATTCGAATGTAAAACCTGTGGGTGAAGTTGTATCGTGCTGAAGCTGCGTCGAATCGAGCTGCTGGGATTCAAGTCTTTCTACGAACGATCGGAGATTGCCGTCACCGACAGCGGTATCACTGCCGTTGTCGGCCCGAACGGGTGTGGTAAGAGCAACATATCCGATGCAGTGGCCTGGGTCTTGGGCGAGCAGCGTGCCCGATCGCTGCGCGGTGATCGGATGGAGGATGTCATCTTTAGCGGTACCCGCGACCGCTCACCCCTGGGGATGGCTGAGGTCACGATCACCCTCGTCGATGACGCCCCACCGCACAACAACGGTGGGCCGCCTCCGGGTCCGGTGGAGGTCACGGTACAACGGCGGCTCTTCCGATCAGGGGAGAGCCAATATCTTTTGAATGGCCGTCCCTGTCGCCTGCTGGACATCCACGACATTTTCCTCGGCACCGGACTGGGGCCTCACAGCTACGCCATCATCGAGCAGGGCCGGATCGGCCAGCTCCTGAGCGCTCGGCCGTCGGATCGGCGCACGCTGGTCGAGGAGGCCGCCGGCGTCACAAAGTTTCGGGCCAAACGTAAACTGGCCGAATCCCGCCTGGAAGCCGCCCGTCAGAATTTGTCTCGCGTGAACGACATCCTGGCTGAAGTGGAGCGTCAGCGAAACTCGCTGAAGCGCCAGGCATCGAAGGCACGCCGATATCGGGAGTTGAGAAAACGACTGCGAGGAGTCCTGTCAGACGTTTTTTCCACCCGCGCCGAGTCGCTGATCGACCGACAGGATCGTGTAGAGACCGCGCTGGTCGGAATGGCGTCCGAGGGCCAGCGTCTGGAGTCTCGGATCGCCGAATTGGATGAACTCGTCCACCGGTGTCGCATCGATGTCGAGACTCAAGAGAGACGACTCGAGGAATCCCGCGAGAAGCGTTCGGCCACGGAGTTAGAGCACGAGAAGGCCGCACAGCGATTGGAGCGTTTCGAGGATCAGGTCCGCGCCTTCGAACAGCGATCCCAAGAGTTGGTCGGCGAGAAGGCTCGAGTAACACGGGAGTTGGACGCCCACCGAGGGGAACTGGGACAGTGCAGCTCACGCATGCTCGAGCTGGAGCAGACCGTTTCGGAAGTGCGTAGTCAACTCGAGCAGGCGCTTGAGGCACTCGAAACCACTTCCGGCCGACGCTCCGGAGAGGAAGCCGCAATCGAGGGCCTTCGGAACCAGCGTTTCTCCATCGTCGGTCAGGAAGCCCAGATCCGCAACGAGCTCTCCAGCCGCGCCGAGATGATCCAGAGGCTCGAAGCGCAGTCCGATCGGATCGAGGCCGAGGAGAAACAGGCGCGCGACGCTGCTGAGGATTGTCGGACGCGGTTGAGAACGGCTGAGCTGGAGCAATCCTCTCGACAGTCTGAGGTCCGCCGGCTCATCGACGAGCGCCACAGGGCCGAGCGGGAGTACGACAGTCTGAAACTTCAACTCGCGGAGGCACAGCAGGCTGCGTCCGAGGCCCGTTCCAGTGAAGAGGGTGTCTGTAATCGCTTGGAAACGATCCGCGAGCTGTCGCTCGATCGCGCCTACGGCACCGAATCAGTGCAGCAGTTCTTCAGTCACGTGTGGGACGAATCGTGGGCTCCCCTGGGGATACTGGCGGATTTCATCGAAGTGCAACCCGACTATGAAACTGTCGTGGAAGACCTCCTGCACGCCGAACTTCAATATGTCGTCGTTCGGGACCTGCTGCACGCCGAGAAGGCGCTGGAAATCGCCCGCAACGCGACCCGGGGCCGACTGGATTTTCTGGTGCTCGAAACGGATCAGGAGCTTCCGTCGGCGACGGAAGAAGAAGTGCCGGGTGCCATTCGCGTCGCCGACGTCATCCGACTCGACGATCATGTACAACACTTTTCGCGCCACATCTCGAATGCCTACATCGTCGACGACCTCCAGCGTGCCTGGGACCTTTCGGAATCGCATCCCGGCAAGACGTTCGTCGCGAGTAGCGGCGAAGTCGTCCGCGATCGCGTAATCAGCTGGGGTCAGCGGTCCGTCCACGGTCCTCTGTCATTGAAGCGCGAGATTCGGGACTTGGATGGACGCATCGAAGCCGCCCGAACCCGGACAGAGAGCGCCGTTGCTCTGGTCCGCGAGCTCGAATCGCGGATCGAGGCGTCTGATCAGCTGAAGGCCGATCTGCTGAACCGTCTGCAGGATGCGGAGAAGGAGGCACTCGGACACGATCACAGCCTTCGAGCGGTTCGATCGGAGTTGGAACGGGTGGAGCAGCAGGGACGCGTCGCCGGCGCCGAGATCGAACGCTTCGGGGACGAACGCCGGGAACTGGAAGAAGCCCTGACAGCCGCGCGTTCCGGCCTCGCCGAGGTTTCGGCCCGGATGAAGGCGATCGACGAAGAACTCGAGACACGGACACGGTTGAGCGAAGAGCTCTGGGAACGGTCCTCCCAGCTCGGAGCCGAGGTGGCCGACTTGCGATCGCGCCTTGCGGTCCTCGAGGAACGCGATGAGACGCTGGGCCGGGAACTGCGAAGCCTGAAGACCCAGGTGGGAGAGTTGGAGGATCGGGGTGCGCGGGCGGGACAGCAATCTGAAACGACCCGTGCGCAAATGGAAGAGACGTGGCGGTCCATTTCAACCGGAGAGGCGGCCCGACAGGATCTGGTTGGCAAGCGAGGGGTGCTGGACCAGTTCATCTCTTCGGCGACGGAACGGCTCGATGGCCTGAGACAGGAACTCCGCGAGGCGGAATCCGGCTGGGACGAAGCCAGGGGAGGACTGGATTCGTGGAAGGACCGTCATAACGAGAGGGAAATCGAGAAGACCCGCGTGGACGCCGATATCGAGCACCTGGTGTCCCTGTGCTTCAGCGAGCTGGGGGAGACCATCGAATCGGTGTGCCTGGATAGTTTCGAAACGTTGACTCCAGAGGCTCTGGAGGAGTCTGAGGCCGATTATCAGGAACTGCGCCAGAAGCTCGATTCGATGGGCAGCGTCAACATGATGGCCGTCGAAGAATACGACGAAGCACAGCAAAGGTTCGAGTTCCTGACGACGCAGCGTCAGGATCTGCTGGATTCGATCCGCGATACGGCGCAGGCGATCGACGAAATTGACACGGTTTGCCGGCGGCAGTTCAAAGATGCGTTTGAGCAGATCAATACCCGGTTCCAGACAGCGTTCGTGGAACTGTTCGGCGGAGGCCACGGCGAGTTGCGCCTGATCGACCAAGGGGGGGCCTCCGACGCGGGTATCGAAATCGTGGCTCAGCCTCCCGGCAAGAAGCTGCAGAATGTCTTGCTTCTCTCCGGCGGTGAGAAGGCGCTGGCAGCGCTATCGCTCCTGATCGCGCTGTTCCAATTCAAACCGAGCCCCTTCTGTGTCCTCGACGAGGTCGACGCACCGCTCGACGATGCCAACATCGATCGGTTTGCCCACTTGATCCGAGAGATGAGCGAAGACACGCAGTTCATCGTTATCACGCACTCCAAGCGCACGATGGAAACGGCCAACCAGCTCTACGGAGTCACGATGGAGGAGCCGGGGATTTCCAAGGTCGTGTCGGTAAGATTGAATTGACAACCGCCGCACTCGGCGTCCACCATTCTTGTTTCGGGTGCGTTGTCATCGTAGCCTGTTCATGTGTTTTCCCGCGTGATTTGGTGACGGCAGACAGCACTTGAAAGCCGACCCAGGTCGATTCCAATGATTTTGATACAAACAGAACTGCCCGGCATCAAGTTTCACGCAAGGGGAAAAGTTCGCGACATATATGATTTCGGGGACGCTTTGCTGTTCATCGCGACCGATCGGCTATCGGCTTTTGACGTCGTGTTACCAACTCCGATTCCCGACAAGGGCCGCGTCCTGACTCAGATGTCTCGATTTTGGTTCGATTTCTTTAAAGACATCGTTCCCAACCACGTGATTTCGCTCGATGTCGATGACTACCCAGAGGAAGTTCATGGGTTTCGAGAGCAGATCGAAGGCCGCTCTATGCTCGTGAAACGGGCGGAAGTGTTTCCGGTGGAGTGCGTGGTACGTGGCTACATCACAGGTTCGGGTTGGAAGGACTACCAAGAGTCAGGAGACGTGTGCGGCATCACCCTTCCGAGGGACCTCGTAGAGTCCGACAAGCTCGCCGAACCCATTTTCACGCCCGCGACCAAAGCTGCGACTGGTCATGACGAGAACATCTCCGAAGCACAGGCGGCCGACATCATAGGTGCGGAAGCGGTGGGGAGGCTGCGGGATCTGTCCGTCGACATCTACAATCGAGCCGCGGAGTACGCGGCCGAGCGCGGAATTATCATTTGTGACACGAAGTTCGAATTCGGCACAATCGACGGCGAAATTACCATCGTCGATGAAATGCTCACCCCGGATTCTTCCCGCTTCTGGCCGGCATCGGAATACGAGCCGGGCAGATCACAGCCTTCATTCGACAAGCAGTTCGTCCGGAACTACCTGGAAGAGATCGACTGGAACAAACATCCTCCGGCACCGGAGCTCCCTGCCGGCGTGGTCGAAGGAACGAGCGCGAAGTACGCTGAGGCCTTTCGCCGACTCACGGGGTTGGAGCTGTAGTGATCGCAGTGAGCCAATAGCTGTGGGGGATCAGCGGTCAGCTTGGAGCTGAAGGCTACGATGTGAGCGAGTACTTCGCGGTATCGATCATCGATTTCACTCTGCTGGACTGGATCGTCCTGGGAATCGTGCTCTACTCGGTAGTCATGAGCGCGGTCCGCGGCTTCGTTCGCGAGGTGCTTGGGCTCGCAACGGTCCTATCTGCGCTATTTCTCGCCGCGTGGTTTCATCGGGATCTCGGCATGCTGTTCCGGGACATTTTCAGCACCGAAAACCTTGCCCTCTTCTTTGGCTTCTCCCTGCTGTTCGTCGGTACGCTCATCGTTGGCTTTACGCTGATCTGGCTAGCCTACCGATTCTTCAAGTTCGCGCACATCGAGTGGTTCGATCGTCTTCTGGGCGGGGCATTTGGGTTCATTCGGGGATGGTTGCTCGCCACCGTCATCTTCCTGGTCTTGACTTCGTTCGGGGTTCGGTCCGAGACGGTCCGGGATTCGGAACTTTCACCCTACTTTCTGCACGGTTCCCGTGTCGTCGCTGCCGTCACTCCCTTCGAGTTGAAATCGCGATTCATGGTCGGATACGAAGAAGTTCAGCGATGGTGGAGAGAGAATCTGTGAGAAGAAGTAGTCAGTAGTCGGTAGTCAGTAGTCAGATGTTAAGAAGTGACAAGTGACAAGTGACGAGTAAGTACTTACCGCCAATCTGCGACAGCCGACCGCTAAGCGTCCCGCAACTGACTACTGACTACTGACTACTGACTACTGACTGACTACTGCTTTAATGCGGCCATTGGCCGCATTAAAGCTTCAACTCCACCCCCACCCCTTGTTCCTTCGCGCGCCGGTAGGCTATGTCGGCGGCAACCAGGTCTTCCATCGCCATACCAAGCGATTTGAACAACGTCACCCGGTCGCTCGTATCGGGGATCTGCTTCTTTCCTGAAACGACCTCATCCAGAGAGGCAAAGATGTGATCCTTTGTGATCGCCCCTTCCTCGATCGCGATGACGAGCTCGCCGGCTTCGGCCAGAGCGCCGTCGTAGGAGTCGACGACGAGCAGAGAGCCGGCGACCACCTCGGACCCGATCTCGCGGGTGTTCGGTCGGTAGGCTCCCATCGCGTTGATGTGAGCGCCGGGCTTCAGGGCCGACATCGGAAACAAGGGTTCCGCGTTGGTCGTGCACGTACAGATGATGTCGACTTCCTTCAGCTCGGATTCGTCTCCCAGGGCGGTTGGGATGCCGAGGTGTTCATCGATCTTCGCTTTGAAATCGGCTCCTAACTCCGGCGTCAGCGGGAAGAGCAGTATCTGTGAGATTTCGAACAGGCTCGTGAAGGCCTGGACGTGTCCCCACGCCTGGACCCCGGTGCCGAAGATTCCCAGAAGCTTTCCTCCTGCCTTACCGAGTTGCTCGGTCGCCAGCGCGGAGGCCACGGCGGTCCGCGCAGACGTCAAGTACTCCGCGTCCATCAGGCTCAGGATCTCGCCGGTTTCGGCACTGACGTACAAATAGGCGGAATGAATCAGCGGAAGGCTCTTCGACGGGTTCTGACTCATGACCGTCACCAACTTGAGTCCTGTTGAGCGCACGCCTTCGCCGTATGCCGGCATGAACAGCGACACGCCGTCGAATTGTTCCATTTCGATGACGGTTCTCAGAGGCATTTCGCAGTTACCGTCGGCGAGCATCTGGAAGCCTTGTTTGAGGGGTTCAAACAGCTCGACGTGAGGGAGGACTTTCGTTATGTCTTCACGCGACAGTATCAACATTGGGTTTCCCGGCTTTCTTTCGCTTCTTGCTCTGGAGGTTGTCGATTACGTGTGTCGAGGCGGTCTCCGGATCTCCGACGGGCGTGAGCCTCACACTCTGAACAGGTTGAGTGATAAAACTGGAGACGAGGCAGAACTCATCGTACTGCCTGTCGCGATCGGTCACCGACGCGGGCACGCCGAACCGCCTGCGAAGTGTCTCGCGCAAATCCTCCACGATCTCGTCAACGGCGTATTCTTCCACACTTTGAATCGATCCCGCTTGAACGAAAGCCAGTTTCCGGCGCTTCACGCTATCGGCGTCCATGACGGCAACGAAGTCAAAGTTCCAGAGGTTGAAGTACGTGTCGTGGTGATCCTTTCGCGCGCGCCTCAGGCGATCCAGTTGCCTGCGCAGACGCTCCGCATCTTCGAACTTCGTCTCTTCGGCGAGTTCCTCCATACGAGCGAGGAGAGGCTCTTCGATTTCGGCGTCTTTGCCTTCGATGAACGCGATTGCCCGATCGATGTCCTCCAGGTAGGCCCTTCGGTTGATGTCTCCGTTGCAGGGTCTCGAACACGTACGCATCTGGAAGTACAGGCAGTCCGGATAAGGATCGTCGCCGCGGATGTTGTACTGGCACGGCCGAATCCTGAAGGTCCGTTCCAGCGTTGTTTTGAGCCGCTCCAACTGCGCTCGGCTAGCGAAAGGTCCGAAGTACTCCACGCCGCGCTTGATCTGTCTCGTCGCATAGATCCGGGGAAATCGTTGTCGCCGGTTGATCTTCATCAGGCGAAACAACGGGAAGGTCCTCATCTTTCGATGGGTTTCGGGAAACCAGCGTCTGCGTTCGCAATAGAGCAGGTAGAGCGTTTCCATCGGAGAGTCGGTCCGGCAGTATTCGATGCGGTCCGTGATTTCTCTCAGATCCAAAGCTCTGACGTCATCGGCCTCCGGAAAGAAGAAACGTTCGATTCGCCGCGCCAGGTTGTGTGTCTTTTCCAGGATCATGAGGTTTCCGTGGACATCGAAGATCCTGAATACGCCGGACCGCTTCGGTATTTCGCAGAAGAGTTCGTCCCTCACCTCACCCGCGGCATAAGGGAGTTTCTCGAATTCGAACGGGACGGGCGTGGCCATGAGAGGAACATTATAAGGGGAGGAGTAGTCAGTAGTCGGTAGTCAGTAGTCAGTTGTCGGAGGGATCAAAGCTTGGCAAGCGCCAGGAAGTGGTCCGTGGCCGGTGGCCGGAGCGGAGGAGGTGACAAGTGACGAGTAAGAACTTACCGCCAATCTAGAACAGCCGACCGCTACGCATTCCCCAACTGACTGCTGACTACCGACTACTGACTACTAATTCCCCTTCCACCCATTCCAGTGGAAGAGCAGCGACTCGTCGGTATGCTGGCGGGCGTAGTCCCAGCCGTGGTTGCCGGGGAAGAGGTGGAATTCGTGGTCGATGCCTTTCGCCTCGAGGACCTCGCTCAACCGCGTCGCTCCGACGTAGAATCCGTACTCGTCTTCGGTTCCACAATCGAAATAGATTCGCAGGCCATCTAGTCCATCGCTTTCTCTGGCGATGCGCAGCGGGTTGTTTTCCTCCCAATAGGCGAGGTCGTTCGATACGCCGAAGATGTTGTCAAACAGCGCGTAGAACATCCGGGCACGCCTCATGCTGATGGCCGCGACCGCGAAATCATCGATCAGCATCGCGCTGTGCGCACTGACCGACCCGAAGAGTTCGGGATGCTTGAACGCCAACTTCAAGGCGCCGTATCCACCCATGGATATGCCGCTCAGGGCTCGGCCGGCCCGCGTTCCTTCCGCTCGCGTCGTGGCCTCGATCATCGGGACGAACTCGTCGGTGATCATGTCCTCCCACCGTTCGCCGGAGATGGAGTTCGTGTAGAAACTGTTCGCGCCGAAAGGAATGGCCACGATGAACTCCCCGAGCTCACCGGCTTCCACCATGCGATCGAGCATGATGTCGGTTCGCCCTCGCGTGCTCCACCGTCGCTCGTTTTCGTTTGCACCGTGGAGGAAGAAGACGACGGGGTACTCTCTCTCGCTCGTGTCGTATGAAGGCGGGAGATACAGAGCGTAGGAGATCTGGCGGTCCAGCAATTCGCTCCGGAACGCCTTGTACTGGACTCTGGAGCCTTGCGGGACGATGTCCCGGCTCCGGTCCCGGCCGAAGCGGCGTTGGGCGGAAGCGCTCGAAGCAACGAGCAGAACGATGACCGCTAGGACCAGGCGGGTTTTTGACATCGACTATTTCTTTTCGGCGGTCGTTACTTCCTGGTGTGGTTCAGGGCTTTCTTCCGAGCCCGGAGGGCCGTCAAAGTGTCGGATTTGCAACGCCTCCGCGGCCTGGTCGGTCAGGTCGACGATCGCTGCGGCGTTGACGCCCATCGTGATCGTAATCGTTTCGCTCAGTTCATCCCGGGTTGCACCGTACTTGACGGCTTTCTTGATGTGTCCCTCCAGGCATCCGTTGCAGTGCGTCGCCAGGGAAGCAGCGATCGCGATCAGTTCCTTGGTTTTCCGGTCCAACACCGAGGTCTTGTAGGTTTCCTGGTAGAAACGGAAGTAGATCTTCCGCATCCGGGGGTCGACCATGGTGTAGGACGGCCATCTTTCCTTGGCAGACTCGTCGGCCATGAAGGCTTCGCTCCTCTATGCAGCTATGTAACTATGTGTACGAAATCCAGGGCCGAAATGTTACGTGCTACGCCGCGATGTCGTCAAGGACGTCCCGAACGGCCCTGTTCAACTTCTCGAGTGGGAATGGCTTGGGGAGGAAGCCCTGGACGCCGAGTACTTCGAGTGCGGCCAGCCGGTCCGGAGCCGTGTAGCCGCTGGCGACGAGGACCTTTGTTTCGGGAAAGCGCTCCCGGATTCTACGGAGCGTCGACAACCCGTCCATCACAGGCATGATCATATCCAGGATGACCAGGTCGACTTCAGGCGTGATCCGATCCAGGGCCTGCGCACCGTTTGACGCTGTTTGGACCGGGTAGCCCTGGTTGGACAGAGCCGCCGCCATCAGGCTCAACATCTTCTGTTCGTCGTCTACGAGGAGGATTGTTTCCTCTCCCCCGATGCTGGCCCGATCTTCGTTCTCCGGTTTACGAACCGACCCGTCGGTGCTGGGAAAGTACATCAGAAATTCGGTACCCAGGCTCAACTCGGTCCGTACCTCGATCGTGCCGCCGTGGCGCTGGACCGTGCGGTAGACCATGCTCAGGCCCAGACCCGTCCCCCGGCCTTTGTCTTTGGTCGTGAAAAACGGATCGAAGATCTTGTCCAAGATGGCGCGATCGATGCCCGGGCCGTCGTCCGCGACCGACAGGAGCACCCGCCCGGCTTCGGCGCTCGTGCGGAAAGTGATCTGACCGCCGGAAGGCATTTCGTCACGAGCGTTGATTGCGAGATTGATCAGAACCTGGGTGATCTGGCCCTCATCGGCCCGGATGGGAGGGATCGCTCCAGGGACTATCTTCAGCCGGATCGTTCTGTCAATCGTCTCTCGCAAGAGCTGCGCGGTCTGGGCGACAACCTCATTGAGATCGACACGCTCCACGGAATGAGGTTCGTCGCGGGCGAGCGAGAGTAGCCGCCCGGTCAGGTCCGACGCACGGGTCGCGGCCTCGATGATGGTTTCGGCGCGCTCGGAATTCGTCCCTTCTCCTTCGGTCAGCTGGATCAGTTCCGCGGTTGGAAGGATGATTCCGATGATGTTGTTAAAGTCGTGCGCGATTCCGCTCGCGAGGGTTCCGATCGACTCCATCTTCTGACTGCGACCGAGCTGCTCGGCGAGACGCTTCTGCTCCGTGACGTCGCGAATCACGACCGAGATCCGTTCGCCGTCGTCGACAGCATTGATGATGGCACTTACCTCGTCTTCGAGGGCGCTTACCTCGTCTTCGGACGGACGAGACAACTCGCACTCAAAATTCTGGATCGACCTGAAGATCTCGATCGTTCCACGGAACTGGCTCGCCGCGTGGCCGGAGCTGAACAGTGTCGGTAGCGACTCCCCGGCGTCGACTTGGGGGAACAATTCCTGCGCAGCGGGGTTCATGTCGATGATCTGCCACCGACGATCACATATGTAGACTGCGTCCTGCATACGCTCGACGAAGCTCCGGTATTTTGCTTCGGAAGTTCGCAGATGCTCGTAGAGCTGGAGGTTCGAGAGGGCACCAGAGATCTGAGGGACCAGCATCTGCAGGGTGCGCAGTGTCGAAGCGTGGAAGGCGCCGGCCTCGTCGTCGGTCAGGATCAGGACCCCCTGCGTGGTGTCCCGGCTTCTGAGAGGGATCAACAGCCAGGACTGAGAATCGTGTGGCAGAGGCCATTCCCCGCCACCGTGCCGCTCGTCCAGGCATTCGATGTAAGTTATCTCGTTGGGGTTTTCGAACACCCGCCTCAGGTTTTCGGCCGGGATCGATGCCGGGAATCCATGGGTCTTGCCGAAAAGCGCCGACACGGCCTCGATCTCGAAGAAATGCTCGGGGTTCGCCGAGTACAACGCGACGTACCTGCAGAGAGTCGTTTCGGCGATCAGTTCGACCAGTTCCAGGCTCAGTTCCCTGAGCGTGTTGTGGCGGCTGATGGCCTCACCGATCCGGCTGACGAGGGACAGCTCTTCGATCTTCGTGCGGAAGGCATCGTTCGCCTTCTCCATTGCTTCGCTGAGCTGGGTGATGCGCCTTTCGTTGTCGGATGTCATTGTCTAAACCAGACTCAAGAAGGCTTCGATCTGGCCTCTCTGGTCTTCGAGCTGTTCGACCAGTCGGGTGTAATGGGCTTCGCTCAATCCGAAGGATTCGATCTGCGCCGCGCCGTCGGCATGTTCTCCTCCCAGGCCCATGTCGATCTGGGTCGCGGCGGCATCGGCGATCCGGATCACGTGGATGAGATCGTTTTCTTCCTGCGTGGTCCCCCGGCCCGAATGATGTCCGGCGATTCCTGCGATGAGCGCCGGAGGGAGCTGCCATCTTTCGGCCAGCCAGCCCCCGGCCTGAGCGTGGTCGACTTCGAGGACGCGTCGCTCGATTTCATCGAGCGGCGTATCGTCATCGATCGCCAGGCGCACCTCGCCGTAAGCCTCGTGAAAGCACATGTCCAGTACCAGCGCGCCGATGTCATGGAGCAACCCAGCGCAGAAAGCTTCTTCGGGCGGGATGCGGCCGCCCTCTCCGGCGATCAGTGAGGCCGCATGGGCAGCGGCTATCGAATGCTGCCAGAACCGAGTCCGTTCCGGATCGCCTTTCGAGCCCCAGGACTGAATAACAAAGACCCCGAGTGAGAGTTGCTTGAGCATCGCGGTACCGATGATGGCGATGGCATGGTTCAGCGTCCGCACCCGGGCACGGTGCCCGTAATAGGCGGAATTGGCGAGGCCGAGCACCTTCGCCGTCAGGGCCTGGTCGCGGCCCACCATCGCGGCCAGTGACCGGTAGCTGTTGTCCTCTTCATCGGCCGCCATCAATATCTTGCGGGCCACCACCGGTAGGGTCGGCAGATCGCGCAGGGAATAGATTTGTCGCTTCAGGTCGACAGCCGTCGGCATACGAGTATCCTCTTATTATGAAATCGGCTGCCGTTTGAGGGAACTTTAGTGAGCAAGGGATGCGTGCTGAGCAGAGAGAAAGCGCCAAAACAGGTTCGCGATGCGTTCTTGAGACCGTCCCGGTCGCCGCCATCTGTATGCCAAAAAGACCACTTGCGCACATTCAGCGCCACCGCTATAGTTTCTACAGTCTTGGCGGATCCTTACCGGTAGCGGGTTTGTGCGACCAGTGCGAATGTCCATCCTGAGGTGATCTGGAGGCCAGAATCCGGTCGTGCCGAACTCGATCCCATGTGGCTGATTGACCAGAGAAACCGTTGTTTAGCAACGGCAAGCGCTAGGGGTGATGGGCCCGGAATCGCCTGCTTTGCAAGATGAAGAGCGAACGTAACAAGAGAAGCGTCAGGAGAGCGGTTGCGCTGGTGGCGGTTGTCGTTCTTGCCGGGATCAGTTGGGGGCTCTTTAACCAGGCTTCCCTCATCGGCCAGTCCACCCCACCTCCCTCGGCCCAGCGGATTTCGCCGGTATTCACTCCGGCGCACCGGACGCTCGGGGAGGCCGTGAGGCACTTCTTCATGCTGCGGCCGGAACCCGTGCAGCCCCTTGCATATTCGCACAGGGCGCACATCGAATCGGGGGTTCTGGACTGCGTGGACTGTCATGACGGCGTGGAGACCGGCCCGATCGCGCACATTCCGAGCGTGACGTTGTGCATGGACTGCCATGATTTCATCGCCACCGAGAGTCCAGCGATTCAGACCCTCACGGCCTATTACGAGCGAAACGAGGAACCACCGTGGGAACGGGTCTATGGATGGAACGAAGAGGCCCATGTGCGCTTCAACCACGCTCCGCACATCCGCGCCGAAGTCGAGTGTGCCACTTGCCACGGCAATGTTGGCCAGATGACGGTCGCCGAACGGGTCGTGGACCACACCATGGGCTTCTGCATCAACTGTCACGAGCAGGAACAGGCGTCAAACGACTGCCTGGTATGCCATTACTAGAAAATGGATCGTCGCGAATTCGTCAAGATCACCGCAGCAACCGGCGCAAGCGCCACGCTCGCCGGTTGCGGCAACCCCGAAAACCAGCTGATCCGTTTCATTCCGGATGAACAACTCACACCGGGTCAGTCGATCCTGAGACCAGGAGTCTGTCCCCTCTGCACGGCCGGGTGCGGCCTGCAGGTACGGATCATGGAAGGGGACGTCGAGGTCCTACGCAATGGCCAGGCGGGCGTGACGACCAAGGGGCTGGCCAAGAAACTGGAAGGGAACCCCGAACATCCCGTCAGCCAGGGTAAGCTCTGCGTGCGCGGGCAGGCAGCGATCCAGGTGACGTATCATCCGGACCGCATCACACAACCGCTCAAGCGCTCCGGCGAGCGTGGCTCCGGTCAGTTCGAGCCCGTGTCCTGGGAAGAGGCACAGGCCGAGTTGGTGTCTCAACTGGATGCTTTGGCCGCAGCCGGAAACCAGGGTGCCTTGGGCTTCCTGACCCGACCCCTGAGCGGGGGGCGTCGCGACCTGATTGAAGAGTTCCTGCGCCTCTTCGGGGCTGGGCCGCCGATGACCTTCGAGGTCTTCGGAGACCAGGTGCTGCGCCGGGCCAACGCGTTGAGCTTCGGTTTCGAGCAGCTTCCGACGCTGGACCTGGGACGGTCGAATTACATCATCGGGTTCGGAGCTGATTTTCTGGGGACCTGGAATTCGCCCGTCGCCCAGAACATCGCCTACGGTGAGATGCGGAAGGGCCGTCCGGGTGCTCGCGGCAAGTTCGTTCAGGTCGAGCCGCGGATGTCGCAGACGGGCGCGAACGCCGACGAATGGGTTCCCGTGAACACCGGCACCGAGGGTGTTCTGGCTCTGGGGATCGCCCACCTCATTATCGATTCTGGACAAGCAACACCGGACGACGCGGGCCGCGCCGGTGAATTGATCGAGGGTTGGGCCGACGGTCTGGCATCCTACGAACCCGAACAGGTCGGGGAGATTACCGGAGTCGATTCGGAACGCCTTAGACGGCTGGCGCGCGAATTCGCAGACCACGGCCCGGCCGTGGCCCTCGTCGGCGGCGCGCCGTTGGCGCAGACCAACGGTCTGTTCCACGCGCTCGCAGTGAACGCCCTGAATGCACTGGTGGGAAGCGTCCAGCAACCGGGAGGCGTCGTCTTCACCCCTCGGGCGGATGAGTTCGGAGGTCCACCCCGCCAGGGGCCCTCTGTGCGCGACCTCGCCGCTCGCACGAGGGACGCGGGGGAATCTCCGTTGCAGGTACTTCTACTCAACGACACCAACCCCGTCTTCGGAGCTCCGCCGGCCTGGGGTGTCGGAGACGCGCTGTCTTCCATTCCCTACATCGCCAGCTTCGGAAACTTTGTGGACGAGACGAACACCCTCGCCGACCTGATTCTTCCGGATCATTCCTTCCTCGAGTCGTGGGTTGATGCCGTGCCCGAGTCAGGAACGACGATGGCCGTAGCGAGCCTGGCTCCGCCGGCAATGCGACCGCTTCACGAGACACGGGCCATGCCCGATGTTCTTCTAGAGGTGGGGCGGAGTCTCGCCCAGCCCCTGGATCCGGTACTTCCATGGCAGAGTTATGAAGAACTGTTGCGAGCCAAGTTCGAAGCCCTCCCCGTCGGGGAGGAGTCTTCAAACATTTGGGCGAGAGCGCGGCTTCAGGGTGGATGGTGGAGCGAGCTCCCGCTCGAGGAGCCCTCCGGCGACGATCCGGGTCGAGACCCCGTGGCTTTTACGGAAGCCGAATTCGACGGTGATGCCGGTCAGTACGCCTATCACTTCCTTCCCTTCGCGTCGCAGGCATTCCTGGATGGTTCCCTCGCGCACCTGCCCTGGCTTCAGGAGCTCCCGGACGTGCTCTCGACGGCGATGTGGAGCAGTTGGGTGGAAATCAACGCCACGACGGCGGCCGGGTTGGGCATCGCGCAGGGAGACCTCGTCGAAGTCACGTCTTCTGAAGGCAGCATTCGCGCGCCTGCGTTCCCCTCGCCCGCCATCGCCCCCGACGTGATCGCGATGCCGGTGGGTCAGGGACACGAGACGTTCACCCGCTACGCGAGCGGCCGAGGTGCCAATCCCATCCGCATTCTTGCGCCGGCGGAGGAGCCTGAAACCGGCGAGCTGGCGTGGGCGGCGACACGCGTGCGTATTTCAAGGGTCGACGGTGAGGGCGAACTCATTCTGTTCGGCGGAGCCCTGAGGGAACATCCGGAACATTCGAGGTAACAGATGCAGGAAGAGCAAGCACAGCAAGCAGCGACAGGGGACGATTATCGGTGGGGAATGGCGGTGGACCTGGATCGTTGTACGGGCTGCGAGGCCTGTGTGACGGCATGCCACGCGGAAAACAACATCCCGACCGTCGGTGCGGATCAGGCGGGCCGCGGACGGGCGATGCATTGGATCCGGGTCGAGCGCTATTTCGAAGGAGAGTTTCCGGACGTGCAGGTGAAATTCAGGCCCGTATTCTGCCAGCAGTGCGACAACGCGCCGTGTGAACCGGTCTGTCCGACCTATGCCAGCTATCACACCGAGGAGGGCTTGAACGCCCAGGTCTACAACCGGTGCATCGGCACACGCTACTGTGCCAATGCCTGCCCGTACACGGTGCGCTTCTTCAACTTCTACAACCCCGAATGGGATAAGCCGCTTCACTTGCAGTTGAACCCGGATGTTTCGGTGCGCGAAGTCGGTGTCATGGAGAAGTGTACGTTCTGCGTCCAGCGCATCAAGCAAGGCAAGATCGACGCCAAGGCCGAAGGCGAATCGGTCCAGGACGGGGCCATCAAACCGGCCTGCGTCCAGTCCTGCACGGCCAATGCCCTCGTGTTCGGGGATCTGAACGACCCGGATAGCGAGGTGTCCCGGCTTTCGCGCTCGCCGCGGGGCAACAAGCTGCTCGAAGAGTACGGCACGGAGCCGTCGGTAACCTATCTCCAGCGGGAAGCCTGGCATGAATCCGGCAACTGATAAGCAGATGACGGAAGCCCTGCTCCGTCCGCTACTCCACACCTCCGCGAAGTTCTACCTGGCAGTGGTGTTCTTTGGCATCATCGTTGCTGCGGGCTTTGCAGCTTGGGGGTACCAGGCTTACAACGGGATCGGTGTCGCGGGTATCAACTCACCGGTCTTCTGGGGGTTCTACCTCGTTAACTTCGTCTTTTGGATCGGAATCAGCCATGCCGGTACGCTGATCTCGGCGATCCTTCGACTGACAAACGCAACGTGGAGACGCCCGGTCACGCGATGCGCCGAAGTCATCACCGCGTTCGCTCTCATGATCGGCGGGCTGTTCCCTCTCATCCATCTGGGTCGCGTCTGGCTGTTCTACTTCTTGATTCCCTACCCCAACCAGCGGGAGCTATGGCCGAACTTCCGATCGCCCCTCGTCTGGGACTTCTTTGCGATCAACACGTACCTGCTGTCGAGCCTCCTGTTTCTCGTGCTACCGATGATTCCCGACTTTGCGCTCATCCGCGACCGGACAACCGGGCTGAGGAGCAAGATCTACGGCCTGCTGAGCCTGGGCTGGCAGGGGACGCCAAAGCAGTGGCATCGTCTGGAGACTGCCATGCACATCATGGCGATCGCCATCATCCCGATTGCGGTGTCGGTGCACACGGTTGTCTCTTTCGATTTCTCCATGTCGGTCGTGCCGATGTGGCATACGGCGATCTTCGGTCCATACTTTGTCGCCGGCGCGATCTTCAGCGGCATCGGCGCGCTCGTCATCGCCATGGCGGTGATCCGCAAGCTGCTCCACCTGGAAGAGTATCTGAAGCCGATCCACTTCCAGAACCTCGGAAAGCTGCTACTGACGATGAGCCTGCTCTGGGGCTACTTCGTCTTCAACGAGCGGCTCACGGTCTGGTACGGAAACGAAACGCACGAGAAGGGGGTTTTCTGGGCCACCCAGACGGGTGAGTTCGCCCCGTTCTTCTGGGCCATGCTGGCAGTCAATTTCGTGATCCCCATCGTGATCATTGGCGTTCGGAGGTTCCGCACGATAACCGGCATCGTCATCGCGTCCTGCGGCGTGGTCGTGGGCATGTGGCTGGAGCGCTTCCTGATCGTGATTCCGTCGCTGTCTTACAAGCAACTGACGTATTCATGGGGAAGCTACGCGCCCACCCTTGTGGAGGTGACGATCATGGTCGCGACATTCGCCGCCATGGCGCTGCTCTATATTCTGTTCTGCAAGTTCGTCCCGATCATCTCCATCTGGGAACTGAAAGTGGGCCAGCACCCGGAAATGAAAGTCGCGGAGTCAGTCGCGGAGGCCGAGGCGGCAGGAGAACTGGTGTGAAGCCCGTTTACGCACTGTACGCGAGCCCCGAACTGGCTCAGCGAGCCGTGGATGCCCTCAGAAGGGCCGGTATCTCCGACGGCGACATGACGATCCTGTCGTCGGAACCGCTCGAAGAGCACGAGTTTGGCCAGCGGGATCGGGCGACCTGGATGCCGGAAATCGCCGTCCTGGGTGGTGCGGTCGGTCTTATCACGGCTTACCTGCTCACGTCCCTCACACAGCAGGCATGGCCCTTGGAGACCGGCGGGATGCCGATCGTTTCGCACTGGGCGAACATGGTCCCGTACTTCGAATTGACCATGCTTGGCGTCGTTCTAGCGACGTTCGCGACCCTCCTGATCACTGCCCGGCTGCCTGGCCGAGTCGGGGAACTGTATGATCCGGAAATAGCCAACGGCAAGATCCTCGTCGGGGTCGCCAACCCTACCGACGCCACCCGGTCCGAGCTCGACCGGGTGCTCCGGGACGTCCTCCCCGGAATTTGAACAGTCGCACGGGTGTAGAATAGCTCCTTAGTTTTGATCCGTTGTAAGAGAAACCGCAGTCGGCGTCCGGAGTGGACAGAGTACTCTTTTGCCATATCTCGGGCCCGGTCGATTTGTCGAATTGGGCCTTTAGAGATTATCATTGAGTTTGAAGAGGGTCCCGGGCGGGACCCTTTCATTTCATAGAGAGCTTTTCTGGGGTTTCATCCGATGCTACAGGCCCTGCTTCCCGAGCACCTGACGCAGCTCACCGACGTCGAGACCGACCGGCGCATCACCGAATTGCGCGATCGACTCGGGTCCTGCCTGGTCGTCCTCGGCCACCACTACCAGCGCGATGAGGTCATCAAGTTCGCAGACCTCCGCGGCGATTCGTTCAAGCTGGCACAGTGGGCTTCAGGGCAGAAGGATGCCGAGTACATCCTGTTCTGCGGCGTGCACTTCATGGCTGAGAGCGCCGACATCCTGAGCGCTCCGTACCAGAAGGTGATCCTGCCCGACCTGAACGCGGGCTGTTCGATGGCCGACATGGCGGCGCTCGATCAGGTGGAGACCTGCTGGGAGCAGCTGCGGGCTCGAACCCCGGAGAAGATCATTCCGATCACCTACATGAACTCTGCGGCAGGCATCAAAGCGTTCTGCGGCCGCAACGACGGCGCGGTGTGCACATCTTCGAACGCTCCGGCCGTCATGAGGTGGGCGCTGGAGCGTGGGGACAAGGTGCTTTTCATGCCCGATCAGCATCTGGGCCGAAACACCGCCTATCAGCTGGGCTTCCGCCTGGAGGAAATGGTGGTGTGGGATCCGTTCGAGGAACTGGGCGGGAACACGGAAGAAAAGCTGATCGACAGCCGTTTCATTCTCTGGAAGGGACACTGCTCGGTTCATGGAAGGTTCCTGCCGCTCCACGTCGAGCGTGTTCGTGGGCGGTATCCCGACATCCGCGTCATCTCCCATCCGGAGTGCAGGTTCGATGTCGTACAGGCCTCCGATTCGGTCGGTTCGACCGAGCACATCATCAAGTGCGTGACACAGTCTCCGGCCGGAACGAAGTGGGCGATCGGCACCGAGATCCACCTCGTCAACCGGCTGAAGAACGAGAACCCCGATCGTTTCATCATCCCGCTCGACGACTGCGGCTGCCTTTGTTCGACGATGTTCCGGATCGACGCGCCCCATCTGTTGTGGTCGATGGAAAACCTTGTCGAAGGTAAGCCCGTCAATCAAATCACCGTCCCGGAGAACATCGCCGAGTGGGCGCGAGTGTCGCTGAACCGGATGCTGGAAATCACGAACTAAAGCAGGACGGTCACCTAAGCTCCCCTCCTCAGATGAGGAGGGGTGGCGCGAAGCGCCGGGGTGGTGTTGACCAAGAAACTCCGACGCTCCCAGGGGGCAATGCGTACCATCGAACCACCCCGTCTGCGCCTCGCGGCGCATCCACCCCTCCTTGTGATCAAGGAGGGGAGCCGTTACTGACTACTGACTACCGACTACTGACTACTTCCCTACACCATGCCTGCCAGACGCTTCATCGTCTCCGGTCGCGTCCAGGGCGTCGGCTACCGATACTTTACTCTGTCGGCCGCAGTAAGTTACGGTATCCGCGGCTGGGTGAGGAACACTCCCGACGGCCGCGTCGAAGTGTACGCTGAAGCCGACGAACCGGGCTTGGAGTCCTTCAAGACCGACCTGGAGCGAGGTCCTTTTGGTTCCCGTGTCCGTGACGTCGTCGAGGAAAGACTCCCGGCTTCCGACTCCTTTTCATCTTTTACGATTCGAGGTTGATTCGATGGACGAGTTCAAACAGCTGATCCGCGAGGTGCCCGATTATCCCAAGCCGGGAATCCTCTTCTATGACATCACTACCTTGCTCAAGGACAGAGAAGGCTTCTGTCGACTCATCGACTACATGACGCTTCAGACACGTCCGATCCACGCGGACCTGGTGGCCGGGATCGAGGCGCGCGGCTTCATCTTCGCGCCCGCGTTGGCCTACAACATCAACGCAGGGTTCGTGCCGATCCGGAAGCCGAACAAGCTGCCGGCGGAAACCGAAGTCATTACCTACGACCTCGAATACGGAACCGACACCCTGGAAATCCACAAGGACGCCGTCCAACCCGGTGATCGCGTTATCATCGCCGATGACTTGCTCGCCACCGGCGGTACCGCCCGGGCATCGGCGAAGCTCGTCGAACAAGCCGGCGGTGTCGTTTCAGGCTTCACCTTCGTTGTCGAGTTGGAGTTTCTGAGCGGGCGGAGCAAGCTCGACGGCTACGACGTTTTCTCCCTGATTCAGTATTGAGGAGCCATGAACATCGACCACGTCGTGCTGTGGGTGGACAGCCCGGAACGTTCCCTCGAGTTCTTCGTCGACGTTCTGGGTTTGCGCCCGTTGCGGGCAGAAGAATACGAACGAGGCACTGCCCCCTTCCCCAACCGTTCGGATCAACGACACGACAATCCTCGATCTGATGGATCGGAAAGAGCTCTCGTCCGTGCGGCAGTTCACTGGAGGCGGTGACGACAGCGGCGGGCGGCCAATCAACCACATCTGCCTCTCGATGGATGCTTCGGCTTACTCAACGCTCACGGCTGGATTAGTGGCACGCGGAGTGGAGCTCACGTCCGGAGGTGAGCGGTCGTACGGTGCCCAGGGAACGGCCGAACGCTCCGTCTACTTTCGCGAGCCGGATGGCAACGTCATCGAGATCCGCCACTACGACAAAACTTCCCCTGGCTAGGTCCTTCTCACGGCGAAGAGAGGTCGAGGAGCGCAGTTTGCACCGGCTACGAATTCGGGCACAATGTCTGGTGGTAGCGCCGTAGGCGATGGTCGGCGCTCGTCGTAGGTGAGGCCCTGTAGCTCAGTAGGATAGAGTAGCGGTTTCCTAAACCGATATCATTCGATTGTAAGTTCTTTAGAATCAGATGTAATTCGCTATTAAACACTCACAAGCATGGAATTGCAGGGCTGGAAAGCGAATTGCTACGAACTTGCAATAACTTGCCGGTTTTTGGGCGTGCGTTGCATTTTGTTGCATCAAAGTCCCTAGTTCGGAGTCGAAGGTGGCCAGCCCCCAGCATGACCCTCGAACCTTTCCCGCCGATCCAGTAGCCACTGTCTGCCTACCTTCTGCGCCTTCAGCCGCCCGTTCTGGATCAACAGCAGGAACCACCTGACGGCCCAACCCCCAGGTCCTGCCAAAGCAACAATCTTCCAATCAACGGCCCAATCCCGATCTACATCCCGGGGGCCATCACCTCGATAGCCTGCTACCCCTCGGCTGCCAGAACACGGTATCCCCGGTCGCTCCGTCTGCTATTCCAAACACCGACACGGGAAATATGGACCAGTACGGGGAACTGCGGAGGGCGTTGATCGCGGCAATACGGGTGGCGTGTGTGCTCCTGATTGCCGCTCTAGCGCGTCTCAACCTCGGCGACGACTTAATATGGGTCGATCTGGGCGGACAGCGCGGCCTGACAGGCGCTCTGACGCCGACATCTTTCAACTTGAATCTGGACACCGGGTCGCGTTCTAAAACGCCGCTTGCGGAGACACCCTTTTTTATTTTTTGTTGCCTCCAGCCACTTTCCTATTTCGAACCCTTTTGTTTTTCGGCTGACGACTGCGGTGGCTGCCTGAAAAAATCAGAAACGCTCCAGCAGCGTATGGATGTTCCCCTGCCCGTCCAGCACGTTGACTTCGACGATCCTCTTTCACCTTCAGGGAGAAATCGGCCTGATGTAACATGCCGACAGAACTTCGAAGGTCCGACAAGTGCGACGGGACCACGATCCTGCTGCTGACGCTCAGGCCAGCTCTGTACGGTGCAGACCGACCCTCCTGTTCCCCCACCTTGCAGACGGTGGCGGGTACCTCTTCGAGATCATCCTGACCAACCTCCCGGTATGGATGCCGACGGGTAAAAGACTGCCGGTAGTCGATGACGGCATCGTATGACAAGAAATTTAAGTAAATGCGTTTTTGAGTAAATGAGTAAGGTAAAGAGCCTATTACGGACGAGGCATCCGGGAAGACACTTGTTCCCGGGCCCAGTCCTGAAACGCGCTCACAGCGCATCCTGACGTAATTCTCCAGGTATTCCACGGGCGGTTCGGCGGGACCGCGAGGGGGTTGGTGGCCGTATGATCGGCCCCGAACTATGCCGAGGTATACCGAGCAGCGAGACTCTGAGGAAAAGAAGGCGAGACACGGCTCACTGTGGATCCAAACCTCGCAGCTCTGGATACAGAATGCGAAGTGCTTCTAACTCCCGCTGAACCTCATTGTCCCCTGGTAGCAGCCGGGTTCGTTCGCGGAAGGCCTCGTAAATTCCGCGAGCGCCTTCAGAATGTCCCGTCGGGCTCAGAGTCGTGGACGCCATCTGATAGAAAGCCTCGGCCATGGATTCGACCTCCGCGACATCTTTCAGCTCAGGATAGATCTGAAGGAAAGACTGCAGCTCGCGACAAGTCGAGGCGTCTGTGGGCTCGAATCCTGCTACGCCACTCCAGAAGACATACAGGGGTCGAATCCTGAGGAGTTCCTGAGCCCGGTCCCAGCCGTCAGCAACTGCGATCCGATGGAAAGCCTCAGCGATTGTTTCTCGCGGACCTATTGCCGTAGGGCGTTTACTCATGGCCCGCACCTCGTGTCCCCGCCTCCGGGGACCGTGGTTCGGACGAAACCGAACGGTTCGACGGTATCGGCTGACCGCCCTTCGGGCAACCTTCCAGGTAGAGGGCTACGTCTTCCTCGCGGTATCGCACGAAGCGACCGACGCGGATGAACCTGGGGCCCGTTCCCTCGTGCCTCCAGAGCCTGAGTGCGGACACGGTGCATTGGAGGGCTTCTGCAACATCTTTTTCAGTTAAAAGTCTGATTTTCTGAATCATCTATCGTCATCCTTTTTGAGTAGTCGCTACTCTGTTCGAGTGCGCTGCAGATAGTATGGATGTGCGCTATCGATCTCGAAAATCTTCGAGGTTTTCACGATGGCGGTGCGTCGATGGCAGTCGTGAGCAGTCAGGGGGAGATCTCGGCCCCGACGATTTCGAGCACGAACTGGCCGAGCTGAGGAGGGTGTCGTACGCCAACCGGCGGCGTCCCGACTATGATGCCTTGGGCCGTTTGGGACGCATCTGGGAGTACATACACGACCATCAGAGGGCTACGAGGATATATAGTCTGAGTATCCTTTCTATGCTTGTATCCTTTATTTGCTGTCCCAATCGGTCCCTACCATCCCTCCCTACCCTTTAAGCCTTCAACCACGGCACTTTACTGAACAAACTGCTGGGACGGCGGTGGGACACTGGGGTCGGTCGAGTCGAGAAAGTTTCGACAAAGTGCGTTTGATTGACGCAACTCGCTCCTCCCGTTACTATTCAGCAAGTTTTCCAACCATGGCGATGGACCGCCCGAGAGACACGCACAGCCTATGGCCCTCAGTGCAGGCTCACGCTTAGGCCCATTCGAAATCCGCGATCAGCTGGGTGCGGGCGGTATGGGAGAAGTGTATCGTGCCACCGACACCCGTCTGGACCGCACGGTTGCCATCAAGGTCCTGCCCGAACACCTCGCAGATGATCCCCAACGCCGGGAACGCTTCGAGCGTGAAGCCCGTGCCGTCAGCAGCCTGAACCACCCGCATATCTGCACGCTCCACGATATCGGTGAACAGGACGGGATTCACTACCTCGTCATGGAACTGGTGGAGGGGGACACTCTAGCGGCTAGGTTGGAAAAGGGACGCCTACCCCTCGATCAGGCTCTGGAATACGCCATCCAGATTGCCGATGCTCTGGACAAGGCCCACCGGCAAGGTGTGGTGCACCGAGATTTGAAGCCCGGAAATATCATGATCACGAAGTCGGGGACGAAGCTCCTGGACTTCGGGTTAGCGAAACTCAAAGGCGATGCGCGTGCTGTCTCTCCCCTGTCCCAGATGCCCACGCAGGACCCGTCCGCCCCACTCACAGCCGAAGGCACGATCATCGGCACGCTCCAGTACATGGCACCGGAACAGCTGGAAGGCAAGGAAGCCGACGCGCGAACCGACATCTTCGCGTTCGGTGCGGTGGTCTACGAGATGGTCACGGGCAAGAAAGCGTTTGAGGGAAAGAGTCAGGCGAGTTTGATCTCTGCGATCATGTCCAGTGAGCCAGAGCCGATGGCTGAACTGGAGGCGATGACGCCACGGTCGTTGGATCATGTCGTGAAGCGGTGCATGACGAAACTCCCTGATGCCCGCTGGCAGTCGACTATGGATGTCGTGCACGAACTGCGATGGGTCGGCGAAATAGAGTCGTACCCTGAGGTGCCCGTCGCTTACCCCAAGTCGGGCGCATCAAGGCCTTGGATGGTCGCGACAGCGGTGTGCTTGCTGGCAGCCGCAGCCCTCGCAGCCATCCTGCTTGTTCCTGCCGATAACGTGCCGGAGTATTTCACAATTCTTCCGCCAAACAGCACCTCTGGAGTCCAGCCGGGGCCGATTGTTTCGCCAAACGGCGATGCGGTGGTATTCAGCGCGCTCAATGACGCTGGAGTCGTCACCCTCTGGATCCGCTCTCTTAACTCCGAATCCGCACGTGAGTTGCCGGACACCCAGAATGCTTTCATGCCCTTCTGGTCACCGGACGGTGAGTCGATAGGCTTCTTCACAGACGTACTGGACGCACGCCTGATGCGCACCGAAGTGGATGGAAGTGAACCCCCACGACTACTTGCCCCCGTTGACGAACCGAAGGGTGCCCATTGGGGTGAGGGTGGTCTAATCCTCGTAGCTCCTGTGTGGAGTGGTCCAGTTTATGCAATTCCGGATTCCGGAGGGGCAATGGAACAGGTTACCTTCCCGGATGAAAACGTCAACCACCTGCACCCGCACCTCCTTCCCGGAGGCCATTCCTTTCTTTTCTTCGAATGGGACCGAAACGGCGAAGATACATTCGCACTGTATGCCGGTTCGATTGATTCCAGGGAAGTGACACGCATTGGCGAGTTCAAATCCAAAGCAGAGTATCAGGACGGACATCTATTCTACGCAGAGGGGGATGAGCTGTTCGCACGGAGGTTTGACATTGAACGACTGGTGTTTGAAGGATCGCCCCGGAGAATCGCCACTCAACTTGGACGTTCCTACGGCGAGAATTCACAAGCTGCGTTCTCGGTGGAGGGAGACATTGTCGCGCTGGCCAATGGGTACTTTCAACCGGAAACACAGTGGCTCGAGGTCGACCGACAAGGGCGGCGGTTGAGTACTATTGGGAATCCAGGCTATATCGAGAGCTTGGAAATATCCCCGAACCAATCCGCGGCCCTCTTTACCGCATGGAATCCGGCCGATGGAGCAACGAACGTCTACCTGATGAACCTAGCCACTGGTGACTCCCAGGGAGTTACGTTTGGCGACTGGTATGTCGGGTGGGGCCGTTGGTCGCCGGATGGAGAGCAGATTGTTTACTGGGACGATGGTTTGTATCGGACGCAGATTGGGCAACGCGAGCAAGAACTGCTGTTGGACAATTCCGGTCCGGCATTTGACTGGTCGTCGGACGGTCGGTTTCTCATCACCATGCGGGGACTCGACGTTCTTGGTTCGGGACTGGACTTGGGGCTCTACGACATGAATACCGGAGCGGAAACGCATTATGCGACAGAAGTCTATACCCAGTTGTCGGCACGGATCGCGCCGAGCCCCCTCTGGGTCGCGTACGCGTCTGACGAAGACGGTGAATTCGCAGTCAACATCGACTCGTTCCCCGAAGCCGGCAGTAAGACCCGAGTTGGATTGGGCGAACTGCCAATGTGGAGGGCCGACGGTCGGGAGCTTTACTTTGTGAGCCCGAACAATCAATTGATGGCCGCCACGGTCGACATCGTGGGCTCCCAGACCGAGGTCTCCACACCTCTGGCATTGTTCGAGGCTCCGCCTCTTCTGGAAAACGCCACACCACAGTACGCCGTTCTCGACAACGGCGAACGCTTCATCTTCAACGCCGTCTATGAAGGCGCCGAACCCCGATCAATTACCGTCGTGAGGAACTGGAAGGCCCTACTCGCAGACCAATGACCCCCGGCACCCAACTCGGCAGCTACGAAACTATCAACTCTCATTCCCCCCAAGGAGGCATGGAACAATGAAACGACTGTTTATCGCAGCAACCATCTTGTCATTCGCGTACGCTTGGACAACGCCTGCCATTGCACAGAACGCTGAAGATGAAGTTGCAGAGGCTTTCATGGAGTGGGCGCTGGCAAGAAACGACAAGGATGCTGCGGCTCTAGCTGGAGGCTGGTACAAATCTTACACGTTATTTCAAAGAGGCGGACTCCTCTCCGAATCAAACCCTACGACTCAAGAACTGACAAACAATATTAGGGCAGGTTTTGAGGCTGGCAGAGACGACAATATCCAAGTTCGACATCTAAGGGTGAGGGTCTTCGGCGAAGCAGCCATCGTTACATGTTATTGGACTGGCACCCTCAAGGGATCGGAGGGAGCGACACCGCGAACCGTGAGGGGCTCCCCATTCTTCGGACAGCAACCCCCGGGTCTTAAGGTGGATCGCTGCCACTGAAATGGGTTGATATTTAGCCCGTCGCCGAGCCTGTGGGAACTGTGAAAAAGCCGAGTCTTCGAGGCTGTTTTCAAGCAGCTGTGGGAATCCGAGTTGTGTGCGGATTTCCACTGCGGAGTCAGTTTCCACAGGCCCCTGGCGCGCGCTGAAAGTAAACGGTCTCGGGCGTCTGATAGTCGAATACTTGATGGCCGCGTTCCTGATTGTAAAACCTGAAATATAGGTTCAGGTTCGAGATCGCCTCGGAAACGCTCAAGTAGTCCTTCAGGTACACTTCCTCGTACTTCACGGTGCGCCATAAGCGCTCGACGAAGATGTTGTCCAGGAACCGGCCCCGGCCGTCCATGCTGATCGTGATGCCCTGGTCTTCCAGTCGGCTCGTGAAGACATCGCTGGTGAACTGAGCCCCCTGATCCGTGTTGAAAATCTCCGGTTGCGCTTGCCTCAGCGCCCAGTCCAGTGCCGACACGCAAAATCCACTGTCCATCGACGTGGACACTTCCCAAGCCAGCACGTACCGGCTGAACCAGTCCATGATCGCCACCAGATAGATGAATCCCTGCCGGAGTCGGATATACGTGATATCGGTGGCCCACACCTGATCGGGACGCACAATCTCCAGATTGCGCAACTGGTATGGGTAAATCCGGTGTCCCGGGGCTGGCATCGACAACCGCGGTTTGGGATAGATCGCTTCCAGTCCCATGAGCCGTAGCAGTCGCCGAACCCGCTTCGCATTGACCTGCCGACCTTTGATTTCGATAACGTAAAAGGGACCCACCCAAGGGGGTTCTGATCGAGCAAAAGGGACCCACCCCTGATAGCCTCCCCCGGCGTGTCGCCGGATGAACCGGCAAGGCGGGAGGGAGGGTGAGGAGTTGTTAGGGATGGATCAGTACGAGATGGTCAGGACCGCACATCGGGTTTACAAGAAAAGCATTCGACAGATCGCCCGGGAGACCGGGCACACGAGACGGACGGTCCGGAAGGCGTTGGCCGGGCAGGAGCCGAAGTATCGGCGGGAGAAGGAGCCGGCCTGTCCGGTGATGGATCCGGTGGCCGGGATCGTGGAGGGCTGGCTGCGGGCGGATCGGGAGCAGCCGGTCAAGCAGCGACACACGGCGCACCGGGTGTGGCAACGTCTGGTGGACGAGCATGGATTTACCGGAGCCGAGCCGACGGTGCGGCGATGGGTGCGGGAGCGGAAGATGCGGCTGGGCTGGAGCCGGTCGGCGGCGGTGGTGCCGCTGGATCCGGAACAGGCGTCGGAAGCCGAAGTGGACTGGGGCACGGCCTGGGTCCGGATGAATGGTGAAGACCTTCAGGTCAAACTGTTCTGCATGCGGAGCCGGTACTCGGGCAAGTCGTTTGTGCGGGCGTATCGGTGGGAACGGCAGGAGATGTTGCTGGACGGTCAGATCCGGGGGTTCGGCTGGTACGGCGGCGTATTCCCGACCGTGGTCTTCGACAACCTGAAGACGGCTGTGAAGCGGGTTCTGAGAGGGAAGGCCCGGATCGAGCAGGACCGGTTCACGGCGTTTCGAGCCCACTACACGTTTGAAGCGCGGTTCTGTAATCCGGCCCGGGGCCAGGAGAAAGGCGGTGTCGAAGGCCTGGTGGGTTTCGCACGCCGGAACTTCCTGGTGCCGGTTCCCGAGGTGGCCGACTTGGAGGATCTGAACGCGCAACTGCTGGAACGCTGCGCGACCGACGACCAGCGCCGGATCGGCGGCCGGGCCGACGACCGCACGATCGGGGAACGGCATGCTGCCGAGCAAGAGCGGCTGTTGGCACTGCCCGAGACGCCATTTGAGAACACCAAGGTGGTGGGTGTGCGGATCAGCCGGTACCAGACCGCGCAGGTGGATTCGAACCGGTACTCGGTGCCGACCGCGTATGTGGGACGCCGTCTCTGGGCCCATATTGGCTGTGACCGGGTGCGCTTTTATGCGGACCAGAAGAAGGTGGCCGAACATTCCCGAGCCTTCGGTCATAGCGACTGGCGGATTGATCCGATGCACTACCTGGAACTGATCCGCCGGAAGGTGGGGGCGTTTGAAAGCGCCCGACCGATTCGGCAGTGGCGGCCCCAGTGGCCCGCCCATTACGAGACGGCGCTGGAACGGTTGCGGGAACGGCACGGCTATAGCCGGGGCACCCGGCAGTTTATCGGCATCCTCCAACTCCACCAGGACTGGGCTCTGGACCGGGTCTCGGCGGCCCTTCAGGAAGCGCTCGATGCCCACTGCGCCGAACTGGACGCGGTCCAGCACATTCTGATGCGGGAGGCATCCCCGGCCCGAGCCCATGCCCCGCTCGAGTCCGGGTTAATGCCCGGTATCACCGACCGGACGATCGCTGGAGCCGATCTGGATCAATACGACCGTCTCCTGACTGGGGGTGTGCGATGACACCGGGCCAGGAGATCGTTCTGGACGACGCATTACGGCAGCTTCGGCTTCCGGCCATGGGACGGGAGTGGCGCGAACACGCCCGGCAGGCCAAGGAGGCCGGAGAGGGGTACACCGGCTTCCTGCTGGCTCTGGCCAGCCGCGAGTTGGAACAGCGCCAAGCCAATCAGGTCCAGCGCCGGTTGCGCGAGGCCCGGTTTCCACTGCTCAAGACCCTGGAAACGACCGACCTGAAGAAGTGGCCGGCGCTGGATGCGGTTCAGGTCCGCGACTATGCCGAGTGCGGCTACATCACCCGGCGCGAGAACGTTGTGCTGCTGGGCAAGCACGGCACCGGCAAGACCCATGCCGCAACGGTCCTGGGTGTGGAAGCCTGCCGCAACGGTTACCGCGTCGGGTTCACCACGGCCGCGGGATTGGTCAACACGCTGATCGAATCCCGCGAAGAACGGCAGTTGAAGCGGTACCTGGCCAAGCTGTCCCGCTTTGAACTGCTCGTCGTTGACGAGGTCGGCTATATCCCGTTCTCGGCCGAGGGGGCCCAGCTGCTGTTTCAGGTCTTCTCGGACCGTTATGAGAAGGGCTCGGTGATCGTCACGTCGAACCTCCCGTTTGCGCAGTGGACCAGCGTCTTCGGCGACGCCGCGCTGACTGCGGCCCTATTGGACCGGCTCACCCATCACTGCTCGATTCACGAGTTCAAATGGGAAAGCATCCGGTTCACCGAAAGTCTGGGCGCCGCCAGCAAACGGAAAAAGAAACCCCGTGCCGCCGGAGGATCCGCGTGAAAAACGCGGGCGCGACGGGCTGTGGAAAGTGCCGCCACCGTGGGAACCCGCTGCAAAGCCAGCGCGTTCCCACCGCGGCTTGGAAGCCTTCGGCTTCCACACTTTCCACAGCCCCGACGGCGGGCTTACTTACAAACCATTAACCCAGGGGGTGGGTCCCTTTTACTCGATCGGGGTGGGCTCTTTTTACGTTGTCAAAGCGAGACCTTGCGTCTCCAACCACCAGGTCATACGCCGAATCCCGTAGAACGGGGTCCGCGTATACTGCTCGTCCAACAGACGCATCAACGCGATGTTCTCGGCGCTCTCGCCCACCGGTGTGTAGTAGAGTCCGGATCGGGACACTCCGGTCAACCGACACTGCTCGACGATGCTCAACTCGTCGTGATTTGATTCGATCCATGGCCGTCGTTGCTCTAACGGGAAAGTCCCGACTTTTTTTTGAGCCACTCCACCTCGATCTGTAATTTTCCGATCTGTTGGTAAAGTTCGGCCTGTACTTGCTCATCGACTTCACTGGCCGGGGATCGACCATTGGAGAAGATCTCCGATACGCCGTCGAGCACTTGCTTTTTCCACTTCGTCACCATGTTCGGGTGAACTTCGTAGTGGGACGCGAGCTCCTGGATCGTGCGCTGTCCCTTGACCGCTTCCACGGCGATCTTTGCCTTCAATGCCGCGCTGTACTGCTTCCGTCCTCGCTTCTTCATCTGCCTCTCCTGAGGCAGCGATCTTACACCTTAGCAACCTGTCCGAATTTTGGGGAGCACCTCACCGGGCCGTGGCAGATGACGGCAGTATGGGTCAAAGACGGAGGACGCTGGAAACAAGCTCACCTCCATGCGTCCCAATTAACTACTGGGGCAACTGACCAGTAGAGCACCCCTTTAGCGCTGGGACATCCTTTCATGGAGTTGTCCCGGCGTTGCCTGCGAGAATCGTATATGATCGGCGAAACACTCGGCAGCTACGAGATCCTCTCCCCGCTCGGCAAGGGAGGCATGGGTGAGGTGTGGCGTGCGAAGGATACGACACTCGGAGCGAAGTGGCAATCAAGACGCTGCCGGAAGAGTTTGAGAAAGATGCGGATCGGATTGTCGTCGGCTTCCATCTCCCAGCAACGAAAAAGGTCGAACCCGGATCTCAATGAAAAATACCTCCCCGGTGTCGTAAAGAAAACCGACACATTCCAAAACCTCCCGAATTGGCTCGTAAGTGGCTGTATTCCTACAATTTACGACAATTGACGACCGAGAACCCCGACGGGAAACCTTACATTTCGGGCCACGATTGGAGAAGGCCCATTCCCCCCCAATACAGGGAACTCGGCCCTCGCCTCCCCTCAACAATTGTGTATTCACAGACTTGGAGACATAAAGAAGAAATCGACTGACTCGGAGATTGATAAGGTTCCCTAATTGCGCGATAGAGACCTCTAAGCGCCCGGATCTCTCTATTGATTACCTGAATCACGGAGCCGTTAAAAGGGGACCAACGAACCATGTGGAATCACAATCAACCACTCATTCGAATGGCCGTATTAAGCATGATCCTGATAACGGGAATTGCCGATCCCGCCCATGCCGATGTCGTATATGAATTGGTTGGCCAGAACATCGGGTCACTCACCGTGACCGGGACGATCACCATTCCCGACGGAACAACGGGCCCTATAACAGAAGACGACATCACAGCATCTCTTCTATTCGTCAACAACGGAATGACCTCCATCCCCTTGATTGAATTGTCGGTCCTAAACGCGGAGTCGTCATCCGGGACATTAACAGTGCACAACTCGGAACTCATCGGGGTGACCTTCCTCAGGTTCGAGGGCGAAGGCCCCGCCACCCAATGGACGATATTTAGTACGTCCCCAACCATACTGACGCGCATTATCGGTCACGGCACCGCCACGGCAGAAGACCAGATCACATCCCCCTACACATTCGCAACCGTTGTCACGCCGGTCCCCGAACCCACGACGCTCACAATGTTGGGCACGGGACTCGGCCTGATGGGCCTTGCAGGTTGGAGACGCCGCAGGACGCAAACTCAGTCTTCAAACCACTGACGACCCATTTCATCCAACGCCGAACGTAGTCTCCGATGCATTGAGTCGATGCACCTTGCTGGTAAAGCCGGATCACACGTGCGACAAACCGCGTCACAGTTAGCGGCGCAGCTCGGTCATCCCCGTTTTGATCCCCAATACGTTCAGATCCTCGATTTCAAGACCTCCTCCGCCGTTTCAACTACCCACAATCGGCCTACTAGTACCGGGCCTGATCAGCGACAATTAAAACTCCCGCCCAACGACAATTAAAATTCCCGTTTTCATTGGTCGGCTGGACCAGTCCAACCTGCTGAAGGCAGGACATTTGGAGGATGGTTACAGATCGACAAGTGAGACGACTGATGAAGCTGACACAAAGTGAGGCCACGCTGGCGCAGGCGGCGTCGAAGGCGGGCATGGACGAGAAGACGGCACGCAAGTACCAGCGAGCGAACCGACTGCCGAGCCAGATGCGGAAAGCGCATCGATGGCGAAACCGGCCGGACCCGTTCGAAGCAGTATGGGCGGAGATCGAGGGGATCCTTCAAGCACACCCGACCGTGCAGGCGAAGACGATGTTCGAGTATCTGTGCCGGAAGTACCCGGGCCGGTTCCAGGAAGGGCAGCTGCGGACCCTGCAGCGGCGGTTCAAGCAATGGAGGGTGCGATCGGGGCCCGAGCGTGAAGTGATGTTCCCCCAGGTCTACTCCCCGGGCCGGCAATGCCAGAGCGACTTCACGCACATGGGGAGCTTGAACGTGACGATCGGCCGCCAGAAGTTCGACCATTTGGCCTATCACTTCGTCTTGGCGTATTCGAACTGGGAGACCGTGACGGTGTGTTTTTCCGAGTCGTTCGAGAGCCTGTCGGCAGGACTCCAGAATGCGTTGTGGCAACTGGGTGGAGTGCCGGAAGAACATCGGAGCGACAGCCTGTCGGCTGCGGTCAACAACCTGAAGGATCGGGATGAGTTTACGGCCCGCTATCAGGGATTGCTCGACCACTATGGTCTTCGGGCCACGCACACGCAGGCGGGCCAGGCCCATGAGAACGGCGACGTCGAGCAGAGTCACTATCGATTCAAGACGGCGGTGGATCAGGAGTTGATGCTGCGGGGAAGTCGGGACTTCGAGAGTCGGGACGCTTACGAGCAGTTTCTCTCGCAGTTGATCGACCGACGCAACGCCGCTCGGAGCCAACGACTGAAGGAGGAACTCCGCCGTCTCCGGCGGCTCCCGCTGCGACGACTGGACCACACGCATCGTATCCAGGTCCGTGTCTCCCGAGATAGTACGATCTCGGTACGCAAGAACACCTATTCGGTCGACAGCCGGCTCATCGGTGAACATGTCCAGGTCCACCTGGACACGGAGCGTCTGGAAGTCTGGTACGGCGGGAAATGCGTCGAGGGGATGCCGCGGCTGCGGGGATCGGGCAAGCACGCCGTCCACTACCGACACGTGATTCATTCTCTGGTCCGCAAACCGGGAGCGTTTCCGCACTACCGGTACCAACAGGACATGTTCCCGCGTCTGTTGTTCCGGGTGGCCTATGACTGTCTGCGGGAGCACCATCCGAGGACGGCGGATCGGCAGTATCTCCAGATTCTCGAGATGGCCGCCATGGAGAGTGAGGAGCGGGTCGACGAGGTGCTCCGGGATCTGATCGACAGGGGCCTGCCAATCGCCGTGGAAACGGTCCGAGAGCGCATGGGCGCCCAACGTCGGGTGGAATCGCCCCGCCAGGTTCGGATCGCCCCACCCGAGATCGGACTCTATGACGAGTTGCTCGATCCGATCGAGGAGGCGGCATGGCGTTGAAGGCACAGATCACGGCCTCGCTGTGCCAGTTACGCCTGCCGGCCTTTGTCGACAACTACCACCGTCAGGCCGCTCTGGCCACCAACGAAGGCTGGCCCTACGATCGCTACCTGCATGCGCTGTGTGAGCTGGAACTCGAAGAACGACGACAACGCAAGATTGAACGGCTCCTACGGGCGTCGAAGCTGCCTCGAGAGAAGACCTGGTCGGCCTTTGAGCAGTCGCGGCTGCCCCGAACCGTCCAGCGGCGCGTGGATGCCTTGCTCGAAGGCGACTTCCTGGACCGAACCGAAAACATCCTGGCCTTCGGCAATCCCGGCAGCGGCAAGACCCATCTTCTGTGTGCCCTCGGCCATGAACTCATCCTGAAGGGTCGGAGAATTTACTTCACGCCATGTGCGCTGCTGGTCCAGCGACTCCTGCTGGCCAAGGCGGAGCTCTGGCTGGAGAAAGAACTCAAGCGACTCGACAAGTTCGACGCGTTGATCGTCGACGACATCGGTTACGTTCAGCACAGCCGCGGCGAGATGGAGGTCCTCTTCACCCTCCTCGCTCATCGGTATGAGCGTCGCAGCATCCTGCTCACATCGAACCTGGTCTTCTCGGACTGGGAAAAGATCTTCAAGGACCCGATGACTACGGCCGCGGCGATCGACCGTCTCGTGCATCACAGCGTCATTCTGGAACTGAATCTCTCCAGCTACCGGATGGAGGCCGCAAAGAAGGCGAAAGGACGGAAAAAGTGACGGCGACATGCCTGTGGAAAACGCCGCATCCGTGGAAATCCGTACAAGACACGGATTCCCACCGCTGCTTGGAAAAGCCTTCGGCTTTACCACGTTTCCCACAGGCTCGACGGCGAGCGAAACACTCAACTCAGAACGGGAATTTTAATTGTCGTTCAAGGGAAATAATGATTGACGCTGGACACGGGCCGAAACAACCGAGTCCGTCGAGTCATCCCCTGAAATCAATCCTAGTGGCCAGGCGTGAGGCCAGGTGGTACCGATGGGGCCCAATCTCACCCCTCTGACCGCCTTTCTATTGCGCCACAACGGCTCCTGACTGGCTTTTGACGATGTGTCGGGGTTCAGGGCCTGTGAGGAGCCCGAAACGCCTCAGCGGGCATCAAATTTTACTTTAGACTCGACACCTCATCAGACGCTGGACACGGGCCGAAACAACCGAGTCCGTCGAGTCATCCCCTGAAATCAATCCTAGTGGCCAGGCGTGAGGCCAGGTGGTACCGATGGGGCCCAATCTCACCCCTCTGACCGCCTTTCTATTGCGCCACAACGGCTCCTGACTGGCTTTTGACGATGTGTCGGGGTTCAGGGCCTGTGAGGAGCCCGAAACGCCTCAGCGGGCATCAAATTTTACTTTAGACTCGACACCTCATCAGCTATCGGTCGTGGCTCGGGTCTCTGGCTATCCGCAATGTGTCACATCTGCTCACAAGCGCCCGAAGGACGTGCGCGGGACCGTGCGCGGACAAGGGCGCTTACTCGTGCGTCATCGACTGATGATCTTGGGTCCGGGATAGGGACGATAGGCTTTCACGTTGCTTCGACCGCCATAGGTATCACCGATAACTCGGCTGATAGCAATGCCCGCGCCTCGACGGGGCAAACTCGCTGCCTTCTCGCACAACCACAAGCTACCGGCTACCGCGTTGGCGACGTCGTCTTTATTGCTGGGACCGTGGTCCACGATGTCCTTCCCGGCGCGAGAAGTGCGTCTCTCAAGCCGTGAAAATTGAGAGAGCATCTTCGGATGGTCGAGGAGTTCGATTCGAGATGCATTCATCACGGGCAAGATTTCCAGATAGATCTCGCTCTTCGTTTTTTCGGCGGGAATCAGCTTCACACCATGTTTTCTGAAAACTTCAACAGGCCATTCCCCGGCATATCTGTCGGCAGTCGCAGTCTTACAACCGTATTCGCGCATCACCGCAGCGAACTCCGCTACGACGCTTTCGGGACTGAACGGGGGTTTGCGTTCGAGGACACGGGCGAGAATCAACCTGTTGTCCTGTCGACAGAATGCGGCTGTCATGCTGTCCGCCCGCCCGCCAGATGGGTCGACGAAGCAGTGGTAACGGGTACCCTTCATCGGGGGTAGCTGGGTACGCCCCGATACGACGAGGCTCTGCAGCTGTTCGATATCGACATAGGACTCAATATCGCGGCGGAATTCTGCGTCGTATTCGGCAGCGGCTGCCACTGGATCTGATTGGAATGCCGATTCGATTGCGTCTTTGTTTGCCGCTGGATTCATCGTAAGCGTGCCCGCTTTCCAGTACAGGGTGTTCGGGTCATCCTTGCCATAGAACTCCCGTTCAGCCTCATACAGCACACCCAGTCGTCGATATGGCGTTGATAGGAACATCAAGATGGAGTCCGGCACTGTGAGCAGCGTCGGGCCTAGTGCGGTCAGCAGCTCCACGTCCGGGTTCGCGCTGTCGCCAGTGGGCAGGTAGGCACCTTCATCGATCAGGACAGCTGCACAGCTGAAGCCTCGCACGCTCCTGTACGAACTGGTGGCTACCTCGATGGAGGAGCCGTTGGAAAGTTCCAGCACCGACTGCGTCTCACGAACCACTAGGGGCTTCAACAGCGGGCAGTCCATGAAGAAGGATCGAATATAATTGAAGATGATCTTGGCTTGTCGCCTGTCGGCTGCGATCACTAGGACCATGATCTTCTCGCCTCGGGTCCGGTACGGCGAATGGTCCCGGAACGCTGCGATGTAGGCGGCCGTAGCCCCTGCGCCCAAGCTTTTTCCTCCCCTTCTCCCGATGCAGTCATACACCATTCTTGCTTGGCGGGTGGGTGGGCTAGATCTGCCCGTACAACCCCGATAAATCTCCAGTTCATCCGGCGTCATCGGCAGGCCGAATACCGCCTTGTCGTGGACAATCCATGGATCAAACGAGTCGTCCTCGAACCACGGCAGCCACAGTTTCGGATCGCGTTTAACTTCGACGATTGTTGGAATCTTCATCTCTCAAAATATCCTGAAAAAATGTCTGTCACCCGTCGGGGCCTTTAGTCGTCGCCTCCGTCTGCCGTACCACCCCTAGATGCGAGGTAATCCTTCAGAGACTGCTCGACCGGCTGGCGGTCTGACACGCCGATGATCCTGAAAGTGTCCCGGAGGTCTCGGTTCAATCGCAGTTGCAACTCAACCGTATCGAGGTCCTGCGGGTCCATCGAGTCCACAATCGCAAGCCGGTACAGTGTCACGGCAGCGCGGCGGCAGAGGAGACGTTCCTGAACACTGGGATCGCCGAGAGCGTTGATCAGAGCGTACTCGGCGTGCTCGATTGCCTTCGAAGCCGAAGTGCGCCTGTCGAGCTTGCTGAAATCCCGGTACAGCCCCGTGGTGACGGAGTTCTGGTTACCCGGTTGTCCACCCTTTCGGCGTGTAACCGCGTTCTTTCTGCTACTCATCGCAACCCCATTGGATGGATAAATTCATACAACCAGTATGAGTCATGGCCACCGGCCTGTCTGGCGTCTGCGTTGTAAGCGGTATTTGCCGGGGGGAAGGAGGGGCTACCATGTAACTCTGGTCGTGAACATTGTGAACGTCTCCAAGGCTAAGAAAGTTGATGGGTGATTGTTGGTATTGGGGTGGTCAAAACGTTCACGACGTTAACAGGTTCGCTGGTCCCAGTTCCTGCAGAACACTGGAGGCAACTGTTCGGGGACTTGAAAACGCCAGATCGCTGATATCTGAAACCGAGATTCTGACGAAATGCAAAGGTATGGCAAACGTAGACCCCACGGAAGGGGGGTGGGATAGTTATGAGCGAAGCGAGTAACTAGACCGGGGGGTTGACACCAATGACAACAAAACTCTTACTGGCATGCGCTGTACGTCCATAACCCGTAGCTGCACGCGAGGACTTCATTGGTCATGGGCAATGCTGGGAGGATTTTAGGCTGATGCAGAAATGGCGTGGATCTTGCCAACTGATACTTTCAATTCCCTTGCGATCTTACGAATGGACAGCCCTTCAGAACGCATGGCCAGTACTCGGTCACGATCAACGATACGAGACGGTCTGCCCAACTTTTTCCCTTGCTTCACAGCACGGTCCAAACCGCTGTTGATGCGCTCCACAATGAGGGAACGCTCGAACTCTCCGAAGGCCGTCAGCATCGCGAACATTAGCTTGCCGGTCGGCGTACTGGTATCGACTGCCTCTGTCAGGCTGATGAACTCCACGCCCAGACTCTGAAATTCTTCAAGGGCACGTATCAAGTGGGAAATAGACCTGCCGAAGCGATCAAATTTGTATACGAGCACTCCATCGAATCGGCGTGCGCGGGCGGCTTTCATGAGCTTATCTAATTCAGGACGGGTATCCTTCGTGCCTGAGACGCCGTTGTCCACATATTCCGCAACCACCTGAAGTCCACGGCGCTCAGCATACTCCCGAAGCGGCATCAACTGGGTTTCTACCTTTTGGCCATGATACCGAGTGCTGATTCTGCCGTACAACGCAATCCTCTTCATCGTTCTGACCTCCTCAATCTTTCGAACTTTTCTAACAGACGGGCATGTTTCGCTGTGGCTTGAGTAATCGTGCGCTCGCCTCGCTCCAAACGGGCAATGGAGTTCGCGGTCATTCCTAGCTGCTCGGCTAACTGTGCCTGCGACAAGTCCAACCGTTTGCGTAGGCGTCTAAGTTGTGATCCCGTCATATATACCATTGGAATATTTATACCAATGGTATTCTAGGCCCGATAGCTCCGTCAACCAGAATCGTTCAGATTCAGTTGCTTGATGAACGGCCAAGGCTGACGTCTGGGCCTTTTCGCTTCAACGCTGGAATCGCCAGTTGGAAATAGGGGTTTATGAACACTCGTCGCTGGACACCCGATATAGGGATGGCTCTTTATCGGGTAGGGAGGTGGCCTCTATGCCTGCTGAGATGGCCCACAGTTGAGCCACAGTCGGTTTCTAATCCCAAATGGGACGTTGGGCTGTGTTCCACGACTGGAACGGTCTGAAGGGAATGTGAGGTGGTTATTCGTTTGGATTGGACAGGACGCTTACTGTGATTTGTGCTGATCCGGGACCTTCTGATTGACATCAGTACCAGCCAGTGATTTATTCATGAATGATTCAGCCCGTTTTTCACGTAGCCCATTACGAATTAGCCGCGCCTCATCATGAAAGAGTTATTCTTGCTACCTCTTGTTATTGCCTTTTGTGTCGCGGTTGTCGCGGCATATGTGGCGGGTGAGACCTACCGAAGAAGGCGCGGTCCTGCGTTTGTTGTGGCCGCTAACCGAATGGGGCTCAGTTTTCGGGGTGCGGAACGAAGCCTAATACTCAAAGAAACAAAGGACATCAAGTTTTACACGGAGGGCGCGGAGGGTCTCACAAAAAACCTGATGCGAGGGAAGAAGGACGGGTTCAGGATCGAAGTGTTTGAGTATGACGACCTTACGCAAGAGGTGCCGGTTCCCTACGTCGTAGCCGTATTGTCTTCATCGACGCTTCAACTGCCTCAATTCGTATCTTATCTCAAGGGCACACACTTGAAAGTCGGGACGGGCGTAAGTTTTCCGTCAGGCTTCGAGTTTTCCGCACGCCTCGCTAGCCCCGCAGTTGAAGCTGCGGTCAGGAACGCCATCACACGCGACGTGCAATCTTATCTGGCTGACCTGTCCGGCATTACAGTGGCAGGAAGCGGCAACGTTCTCCTCGTGCTCAAGGTGGCCACATGGAGTGCCGACGAGGCCCGTTTCAGTGACTCGAACTGGTTGGTGCGGTTTGTAGCGAAGAGTGTTGCATTGGCTAGGATGGTCGCCAAGGTAGATGCTAGATCCGACTGACCGGAAGCCCTTTAGGTAAAGCTCTCGCTATAGTCGCCAAACTGATGTGGAAAGATCGCCTTTGGGCGCGCCCGTTCCCTCCGTTGGTCACCACATCGTTTCGACAGCCGAAGAATGTTGTACGAGCTCGGACTCCATCACGGCTGAAGTCAGTCGGCGCCAGCCGTCGTGAGCGCCCTCAACCACCCATCCCGCCAGAAGACCTAGTTCGCCGACTTACAGCTCTGCGTACGCTCTGGTGCAGGGCCTCCCAAAGCAGTGGATGATCGTGTCTGCAGCGCACCAGCAGTTCTTTTGCCGAATCAGTCTCGTCTGCGTAGAGAGTCGGATCGAAGCCTTCAGTGAACTCATATTTGAACCCCCAAGGATTCAACCAATCGTTGTCTTTCTTTCTTGCTAGTACACCTCTGGCTACCAAGCCGTCTTGAATCTTCTGGACCATTAGGCCCCATGGTTCCTCATGATCGGAGAGCCACTCGTAGACAAAGTCCTCGATCTCAAGAGGAGTCGAAGAGATTCTTGCTTCCAGACTACCCTGTGGCCAGCCGCTGTAGACGGTTCGGTGGCCGACGGTTGCTTGCAAGACCGTCCAAAGCCCCAAGAACCTCTTCTCTTCTGTGGTGGCGAGCGTGATGGCACCTACGTTCTCGTTGCCAAGATACGCCGCCATGGCGCAGTCTGCAGGAACAGTACCTCGACTCGACTGGGCCCTTCCGAGATGCGGTTATCGGCATTATGGCGAGTCTGGCAAAACAGGAACGCATCAGGATATCTGAGCGTACAAAGGCCGGATTGAGACGTGCCCGCCGGGATGGAAAAACGCTCGGTCGCCCCCGCCTTGTCGTCAGCAAGAATCGCATTGAGCGGTTGCATGATCAGGGATGGAGCCAGCGTGCGATTGCGGGAAAACTGGGGTACTCGAAAGGTACGGTCCAGAGGGCACTGGCATCGGCATAAGCCTGCCAGCATCGCTCCCGTAGGACTGCCCCCTTCTGCCCCGTCTGGGTTGTGAGGGTGTTTCTTCCTTTCTCATTCGTTTTTCAGCATCAGGGATGCTTACTGGCGGTGCCCGTTTCCGCGAAGCCGGTGTCGGAAGCGGCTCGGATTCGTTTCGTCCCGGCGAAGGTACGGACCCTTTCCTGCCGGATTGGTTTGTGGTCTGCATCTATTTGTCCGGGCGCTGCCATCTAACGAGCCTCGGCAGAGGCAGTCTGAAGCGCACGTCGCCAGCCTTTGCATATAATTCGACCGACTGAAAGCCAAAATCGTGAACACCCCCCTGCAAATAGGAATCGAGTATCAGCTTCGCCAGGTCATGATGAAACTTTTGTCGAACTCGGATGGGCTCGTCACTCCCGAGGCCGAGCTCTGTGTACCCTTCAAGCAACCTTGGCCGATCCAGCTCGTACTCCCCGTACTGGATAACACCCTCAATACCTTTCTCTAGAACGATTCCGCCTTCGACGCCGCAGAATATCGTGAATATGAATTCGATGTAGTTGTTCGGGTCCGCGAGGCTTTCCTCGACTCGGACAAGGTGGATGTAGACCTGTCTTAGACTGGCCTCCGGTGATGGCACAGTCTGCCTGGGTGTGACGGGTTCTCCACGAGCCTCTTGAATGTATGCCCTGAGCCTCCCGGCTTCTTCGCCGGTTACGGCAAAGGCGACGTCTCTGAACCTGCACCGACGAAAGTGGCAATCTCGCACGTGGACTCCACCCGCCCTTACAGCCTTCTGGGTCGGGAACTCCCAGATCATTTCCTCGGAGGAGTTGTCAAACGCCGAGCCATCTTCAAAAGATATTCCCTTCGGTAGGACCACAATTGGGCCGAGTATCTCGCAATCTTCGAAGGTCTTGTCACGAACTGTGTTGTCGGTCGCTCCCGCAACTAACGTCGCAAGCTGAACCTTTTTCCCGGCGATGATCTTCGTGGTGGGATCAATTCCGTTGCCTCGTGCGTTCGAGTCAATGGCCAGGGGGCCCATGAGGAGGTTGCGGGCCAGATATAGGGCAAGCAGGAACGCCCCGAACACGAAGACCACAACGGCTATCAGGTGGGATCAATTCCGTTGCCTCGTGCGTTCGAGTCAATGGCCAGGGGGCCCATGAGGAGGTTGCGGGCCAGATATAGGGCAAGCAGGAACGCCCCGAACACGAAGGTGGCAAAGGTCGACTCAATGGGGTTGGTCGTCCGGATGCTCTGCCAGTGCTTGGCCGGGAAATCGTAAAAGGCCAGCAGTTCACAGAACGTACAGTTCGGTTGGCAGGCCTCTCGCCGCTGGAGCATCCCTTGCCCACACGATCACCGCCAGGATCGAGCCACCGAGGGAGACGAAGAGAGCCACCGCCTGGAAATCCTGAAGCCGCACGGTACCGATTCTAATGGCTCGTATCGGCCAAGCCAATCATTAGAAAAGACACTGCGCCGGGTTCGAACTTCGTGATCAACGTCCCGGCGATTCGTGCTTCAGTTCAGCCCTTGGGGTTTCTGGTTTACGGAGTCGTCATGTCAGCGAAGTCAGTGTAGTCACTGTAGTCACCGTCTCAGGGGAAGAGGGGGTGTCCGTCTTCCCCAAGTGCATCGGCGCTGGGAGGCCCTACCTCTCCAACACTGACTACACTGACTACAACCCAGCTAAGCAGCTTCGTTTTCAGCGATTTTCCCGTAGTCACTTGCGTGGTCGAGCCCGTAGTAGCGGGTCTGAACATCGATCATGGACTCCCGCGATAGCCGATAACGGCGTCGGGGCTGGTTATCAGACAGCGGGTGACTACCGCGCCGGTAACTGCACTGCGGAAAACCATGCTGCTTCAGTAGAACCGTGATCTCTTGTGGGTGCACGGGCTCTCCCGATTCGGTGCACAAGTCGGCCAGTTCCGACGCGCTACCAATCAGTGGGTCGCCCAGTTTTTCCGACAGGCGGACCAGCACCGCGAGGATAGTACGGTTCCGTGCATCAGTGTCCGACTCACCCCGTGTGATCCCGATGGCCTCGCAGAACTCCTCGATCATTTCCTCCAGTTGCAGACTTTCGCAGTAGTCCACTTCGAGGATCGCGGCCAGGGGTTCGGCGATGTCCTCCGTGCGTTCCGAGAACTGCTTCAGGTACGCGAACCCGGCGTCATAGAAGTCGCGGATGATTTCCCGGCGATCTGCCACAAACGCGGTAATGGCGTCGCGCAGGGCCTGTATCTCCTTCTCGACGTTGCGAAGTCGGAAGCGCTCCCCCTGTTCGCCACGGGTACGGCGCACCATCCGAACGCTCAGGCATCGGTCCTGCGTCGTGTGGGCCAGGAGACGAGACCCGATACCGGCCAACATGCGGGGTGCGTACACGTCAAATTGCCTCTCGACGTACTCTCCACCCTCCGAGGCCTGTTCCATCCGGGTGAACGTTCCTCCGCGCTGGTATCCGGCGTTGAGAATGGATCGGCAGAAGTCCTGCCCGCCCCAACTGTCTATCTCGTCGAGCAGCTGTGTGTGGCCTTTTGCGGTACGTGCAAGCACCGCCTGAGTGGGCGTCACCATGATGCCGCTGCTGTTGCGGACGAGGTGGCTGGACACTTCGAGAACGCGGGTCTTACCGCTCCCCTTGTCGGCACTCCAGAACATGAGGTACGGGTAGTAGTCGAATTCTTCATAGAAATACGTTCCGATGATCCACAGTGCGTGCAAACGGTACAGGGAGGGTTCGGGTAAGAAGATGTATCGTCGTATGAAGTCGGCGATTTGGTCTGTTACAGGCGTTGGAGTATTATTCACGTTAGTAATCCTGTTGTACATGTGTTCGAGGCGGGCTTCGCGGGCCCGCTTTTTTTGTTGTTAACGGTACGGTCGTATATCCGTCGTTCGAATTAGGTCAAAGGGGGTACGTCTCGCTTTGACAACGTAAAAAGAGCCCACCCCGATCGAGTAAAAGGGACCCACCCCCTGGGTTAATGGTTTGTAAGTAAGCCCGCCGTCGGGGCTGTGGAAAGTGTGGAAGCCGAAGGCTTCCAAGCCGCGGTGGGAACGCGCTGGCTTTGCAGCGGGTTCCCACGGTGGCGGCACTTTCCACAGCCCGTCGCGCCCGCGTTTTTCACGCGGATCCTCCGGCGGCACGGGGTTTCTTTTTCCGTTTGCTGGCGGCGCCCAGACTTTCGGTGAACCGGATGCTTTCCCATTTGAACTCGTGAATCGAGCAGTGATGGGTGAGCCGGTCCAATAGGGCCGCAGTCAGCGCGGCGTCGCCGAAGACGCTGGTCCACTGCGCAAACGGGAGGTTCGACGTGACGATCACCGAGCCCTTCTCATAACGGTCCGAGAAGACCTGAAACAGCAGCTGGGCCCCCTCGGCCGAGAACGGGATATAGCCGACCTCGTCAACGACGAGCAGTTCAAAGCGGGACAGCTTGGCCAGGTACCGCTTCAACTGCCGTTCTTCGCGGGATTCGATCAGCGTGTTGACCAATCCCGCGGCCGTGGTGAACCCGACGCGGTAACCGTTGCGGCAGGCTTCCACACCCAGGACCGTTGCGGCATGGGTCTTGCCGGTGCCGTGCTTGCCCAGCAGCACAACGTTCTCGCGCCGGGTGATGTAGCCGCACTCGGCATAGTCGCGGACCTGAACCGCATCCAGCGCCGGCCACTTCTTCAGGTCGGTCGTTTCCAGGGTCTTGAGCAGTGGAAACCGGGCCTCGCGCAACCGGCGCTGGACCTGATTGGCTTGGCGCTGTTCCAACTCGCGGCTGGCCAGAGCCAGCAGGAAGCCGGTGTACCCCTCTCCGGCCTCCTTGGCCTGCCGGGCGTGTTCGCGCCACTCCCGTCCCATGGCCGGAAGCCGAAGCTGCCGTAATGCGTCGTCCAGAACGATCTCCTGGCCCGGTGTCATCGCACACCCCCAGTCAGGAGACGGTCGTATTGATCCAGATCGGCTCCAGCGATCGTCCGGTCGGTGATACCGGGCATTAACCCGGACTCGAGCGGGGCATGGGCTCGGGCCGGGGATGCCTCCCGCATCAGAATGTGCTGGACCGCGTCCAGTTCGGCGCAGTGGGCATCGAGCGCTTCCTGAAGGGCCGCCGAGACCCGGTCCAGAGCCCAGTCCTGGTGGAGTTGGAGGATGCCGATAAACTGCCGGGTGCCCCGGCTATAGCCGTGCCGTTCCCGCAACCGTTCCAGCGCCGTCTCGTAATGGGCGGGCCACTGGGGCCGCCACTGCCGAATCGGTCGGGCGCTTTCAAACGCCCCCACCTTCCGGCGGATCAGTTCCAGGTAGTGCATCGGATCAATCCGCCAGTCGCTATGACCGAAGGCTCGGGAATGTTCGGCCACCTTCTTCTGGTCCGCATAAAAGCGCACCCGGTCACAGCCAATATGGGCCCAGAGACGGCGTCCCACATACGCGGTCGGCACCGAGTACCGGTTCGAATCCACCTGCGCGGTCTGGTACCGGCTGATCCGCACACCCACCACCTTGGTGTTCTCAAATGGCGTCTCGGGCAGTGCCAACAGCCGCTCTTGCTCGGCAGCATGCCGTTCCCCGATCGTGCGGTCGTCGGCCCGGCCGCCGATCCGGCGCTGGTCGTCGGTCGCGCAGCGTTCCAGCAGTTGCGCGTTCAGATCCTCCAAGTCGGCCACCTCGGGAACCGGCACCAGGAAGTTCCGGCGTGCGAAACCCACCAGGCCTTCGACACCGCCTTTCTCCTGGCCCCGGGCCGGATTACAGAACCGCGCTTCAAACGTGTAGTGGGCTCGAAACGCCGTGAACCGGTCCTGCTCGATCCGGGCCTTCCCTCTCAGAACCCGCTTCACAGCCGTCTTCAGGTTGTCGAAGACCACGGTCGGGAATACGCCGCCGTACCAGCCGAACCCCCGGATCTGACCGTCCAGCAACATCTCCTGCCGTTCCCACCGATACGCCCGCACAAACGACTTGCCCGAGTACCGGCTCCGCATGCAGAACAGTTTGACCTGAAGGTCTTCACCATTCATCCGGACCCAGGCCGTGCCCCAGTCCACTTCGGCTTCCGACGCCTGTTCCGGATCCAGCGGCACCACCGCCGCCGACCGGCTCCAGCCCAGCCGCATCTTCCGCTCCCGCACCCATCCCCCCCCGTCGGCTCGGCTCCGGTAAATCCATGCTCGTCCACCAGACGTTGCCACACCCGGTGCGCCGTGTGTCGCTGCTTGACCGGCTGCTCCCGATCCGCCCGCAGCCAGCCCTCCACGATCCCGGCCACCGGATCCATCACCGGACAGGCCGGCTCCTTCTCCCGCCGATACTTCGGCTCCTGCCCGGCCAACGCCTTCCGGACCGTCCGTCTCGTGTGCCCGGTCTCCCGGGCGATCTGTCGAATGCTTTTCTTGTAAACCCGATGTGCGGTCCTGACCATCTCGTACTGATCCATCCCTAACAACTCCTCACCCTCCCTCCCGCCTTGCCGGTTCATCCGGCGACACGCCGGGGGAGGCTATCAGGGGTGGGTCCCTTTTGCTCGATCAGAACCCCCTTGGGTGGGTCCCTTTTACGTTATCGAAATCATACGTCCTTCGCTCAAGTACCCACTACACGTTGTGGTGGCGTTTCTTCTTCGCGCCGCGTATCCACTCCGCGTAAGGCACACCCCTTAGATCAAACACATCCTCAAGGACGGTCGCACAGAAGTGGCAGCTTGTCGGTCTTTGATCGCCCGTATCCACGTGATAGCGCTCAGGCCAGCGTTGCAATAAATGCGTAAACCGGCGGTACTCCTCCGGGCCATAATCCTTCATCCAATAAAGATCGGCGTGGCACTGAGTGCAGACTGTCACGTGCCCGATCAATTCATACTGTTGTTCAGATTCGGCGGTATTCATCTCTTTATGCTCCTTTGAAGGGTTTCCGGGCTGATTGCCCGAGTTTGGACCTGTACTAATTGGCATGAGTGCCTCCTAGCAATTGTGGTTATCGAATCGCCGGGTGCGTTCAGCACATCGACAGAAGTAGCGGTCATCGCTGTTGTAAAATTGGTCATAAACTCTTTTCCGATTTCGAATGGCGGGCCCGGGGAGGCTCGCGGTTGTCTTTCTGGCGGTCATATCTGGCCAGGCCATCCACGCCCCACAGCTCCGACGGCTTCACTCCTAGTAGCATCGCGATCCTGTTCGCGACGATCATGCTGGGCCGTCGACGGCGATGTGCCAGGTAGCTGATGTACGAGGCATCCACGCCAGCCAGCTGGGCGAGATCGGCCCCCGTGAGACCGCGATCTCGCTGAAGCCGGGTGATGACAGTCGTCTGTTGTGTTTTATCCATAACCCCAGGATGACAGGTGGTCACGTCTCCAGAAAATCCCGACGGAAGAACCCGGCAATTTGGTTGGTCGACCCGGTCACACCAACACGTGATCCTTGTGCGGGAAATAGTGTCTGCCGCACAATGGTTTGCTGAAATTGCATAAAGGGAAGGGACGAGCCGTGGGCAGGAAAAAGGTCATTGGCATCATGCGGGACCGGATACGGACACGGGTGTTGACCGACAAGAAGACGAAGCGGTACGACGCGGTGGTCCGCTTCGGCGGCAATAAACAGCTCAAGCGGACCTTCAAGACCCTCAAGGCCGCGAGAGATTGGAGGGACAAGCAATCCGTCGATGTGAACGAGGGGACATTCAACGCAAGAAAACCGACGACGTTCGACGATTTTGCCAGGGAGTGGAAGGAAGACAACCTGATACTGAAGAAACTCAAGGCGTCGACTGTTCGAGGCTATAGGACGATCATCGACCGGTATCTCGTGCCGTTCTTCGAAGGCTGCCCCCTGACCTCGATTGATCATTACGCGGTCGGCAAGCTGGAAACAGGTCTTCTCAAGTCCGTATCCACCAAGACTACCCACAATGCGCTGACGCTACTCGGTCGTATGATGGAGAACGCTCGAAAGTCGGGATTCATTCGAACGTCGCCGATGCAGGATTATGAGAAGGTCGAGTACGAATGCGAACCCGGGCGGGTACTGACGCCGGACGAAATTGGAAAGCTTCTGGACGAGTGTGACGAGAAGTTGAGACTCGTAGTCCTGCTGGGTTTGATGGCGGGACTGAGACGGTCGGAAATTCTGTCGATGTTTTGGACGGAGGACCGAGGGAACATCCGCAGCTTTGTTGATTTCGACGCGGGCAAGGTATGCGTTAAGCGAGTGTTCCAGTGGCTGTCACGCAAACACGGGCAAGTTGAAGACGACGAAGACCCCTTCCAGTTGGTTCGTCCAAAGTCCTTTGCCGGTATTCGAGATGTCCCGATGTCTTCTGATCTGAAATACGAGTTGGAGCAGTACAGTTGGCGCGAGGGTGACGATCTGATTTTTCACAGCGCCACTGGACATCCCTTGAATCCATCGAATGTGTATGGGCGTTGGTTCGCGCCAGCCGTGGATCGTGCAGGAATCGGACCCGTGGGAATGCACGACTTGAGACACACTGCTGGGTCGGTGTGGCTGGACACGGGAGCGAGTCTATATGACGTCCAGCGCTGGCTCGGGCATCAGGACATCTCGACGACGATTCGAGTGTATGGGCACCCAGTAACAGATCGCGGTCCAGAGGTGACCGCCCGCGCCGATGCTTATTATGCGATCTTTGGAAAGCGTTAATTCGTTCGAGCGTTGCATTTACGTTGCATGTGAGTCCGTCGAAGGGTGCTGTTTGATTCGGGTAATACACAGTATTACAATCACTAAGGCCCTGTAGCTCAGTAGGATAGAGCAGCGGTTTCCTAAACCGAAGGTCGGGGGTTCGACTCCCTCCAGGGCTATTGGGCACGGATCGGCCCCACGATTCCGTGCCTTGCTCCGGAGACTTCACAAGGGCCACGAGGGCCAAGCCCGGTCCCGTGTTGCGATTGTTCCAGATACATACATCACCGGTAGTCGCCTGAGCGGCGTAGTCTTTCCAGCCGTCTGAAATCCAAGTAATCGGTAGTTGTGTGCGTCAAGTTCTGCAAAAAGTATTTCCGAAAAATTCAGTTCTTAAGTATTGACCGCCGTCGGGCCTGTGGGAATGTGGGAAAGCTGAGCGTTCTTGGCGAAGCTTTTCCAAGGCTCAGAGGGAATCCGCGTCTTTTGCGGATTTCCTCTGAGGCGTCATTTCCATCAGGCCTCTGCGTTTCTTTCTTTTGGTTCTTTTTCTTTCTTTCGCCCCCTCCGAAGGTTTTCCACAGCGATTTTTGCTTCAGGATGCCCTGTAATCGACGATCAATATCCTGACCGATCCCTTGTTGGCCCGTTTTGACGCGTTTAGGCAGCGGGCGTCTGACGGTGCCAGTCCTTTTTGTGTTCCTTCAACAGATCCATGTTCAAGTAGCGGATCGCTTCGATCCAGTTCTCATGCGTTTCGGTGGTCAGCGCCCGAATCAAACGCAAACAGCTGGCTGCGTTGGGGAAGATCCGCACCACGCGCGTTCGCCGCTTGATCTCCTCGTTGAGCCGTTCCAGCATATTGGTGGATTTCATGTGCTTGTGATGCTGGCGCGGCAGCGTGTAGAAGCTCAGCGTCTCGTCGATGTTGTCTTCGACCCAGTCGCAAAGTTTGGGATATTTCTGCCCCCACTTGGTTAACCACGCCGCCAGATCCTGCCGCGCTTCCTGGAGGTTCCGCCGGTCGTAGAGCCAACGCAGTTCCTGGAGACAATCGTCATCGGCTTTGCGCGGCAAATAATCCAATGCGTTTCGAAGAAAGTGGACGTAGCAGCGTTGCCAGATCGCTTCGGGCAGGACTTCTGCGATGGCTTTCTTCAACCCCGCATGATCGTCGGTCACCACGAACTCCACCCCGCACAAGCCGCGTTGCTTCAAACTCAGCAAGAGTTGCCTCCAACTGGTCGTGCTCTCCCGTCCCGCCAGTTCCACCGCCAACACACCGCGCCGGCCGTCCCAGTTGATTCCGATCGCTACCAGGACCGCCCGGCTCCGGATCACCCCGTCTTCGCGCACCTTCTCGTAGCGCGCATCCAGAATCAGGTAGGGGTATTCTTCTTCCAATCCTCGCGTCGCAAACTTTTTCAGCTCCGTGTCCAATGTCCTATTGATCCGGCTGATCGTGCTCGCCGAAAACGAATGCCCGCATAATTCTTCGGTGATCGCTTTCACCTTCCGCGTCGACACCCCCTGCACGTACATCTCGGCCAAGCTGGCCACGAAAGCTTTCTCGCTGCGTTGGTAGCGCTCAAACACTTCCGTACTGAACCGGCCGGCACGATCCTGCGGCACGCGCAGCTCCAACTTGCCCACCCGTGTGACCAGACCTCGCTCGTAGTAGCCGCTCCGATATCCTGTGCGACCCCCTGTTCGTTCGCTCTTGACCGCGCCCACGACCTGGTCCATCTCCGCCTCGAGAATCTCTTGAACCACCTCCTGCACGACGCTTTTCAGCAGATCCTCTTCCTCTCCCAACAGTTCTTTCCAATCCACTCCCTTTCGCCTAATCTTAGTTCGGGCCATCGGTTCATCTCCTTCGTTTCAAAGTTGATTGGTTACCAACTTTTCGGAGATACCCTGGCCCCTTCCTATTTCAGGACCTTTTTGCAGAAACTCTGAAACATAACCTAATCGGTTCATACGTGGTTGACATGTATAACGTTACACGTTACATTCACACCTAGGTGATAAAGGCATTCAAACACCGAGGGCTAAGGCGTTTTTGGGAAAGCGGGCGGAAAGCTGGAATTCCAGCGCAAATGGCTGAACGAATCCGTGTCCGACTCTCAGTTCTGCATGCGGCCAAAGAAGTGGGAGATATGGGACTTCCAGGCTACGATCTGCACCCTCTAAGGGGCAACCGAAAGGGCGAATGGTCCATCAAGGTTACCGGAAACTGGAGGATAGTATTCCGGATGGACCGGCCCGGTGAGGCGACGGAAGTGAATCTGGAGGACTACCACTGAGGAATCGAGGGGCTTGATCTCACACAAAGGAGAACTGCAATGAGCGCGAAGAGTAAGCGGGGACTGGCCCCCGCTCATCCCGGAGAGGTGCTCCGGGACTTGTGGGACGACATCGGCCTGACTCAGGACGAGTTTTCCAAAGCGCTGGGGGTGTCCAGACAGACCGTGGCACAGCTTCTGGGAGGCCGGCGCAACATTTCCGCCGATATGGCACATCGGCTTTCCCGGGCTCTGGGCACGAGTGCCGAACTATGGATGAACCTGCAGAGCGAAGTTGATTTGTGGGAAGCCGAAAAGGTGCACCGCCGACAGTACGGAAAGATCAGGAGAATCGTGAATAGACGCCGGAACGAGGTATTGAGCTGACTGACTGGTTTTCCGATCCCCGTGAGCCCGCCCGTGGAAGCTCTAGTGGCCTGTAACAGTGCTATCGGCACCATCGCCGATGGGTCTTGCAGGCGAGGTCGAGGAGGGAGACGGAAAGCGATGCTCTTTCATCGGTGACGGCTTCCGACAAAGAGATCGCCCGCAACCCCCATCGGCCCGAAGGGTTCGGCGGAACGGCGTCGTCTTCGGTGTCGTAACGCCCTCGCAATGAAACAGCATTGGCTCGGGCGTCACTCCTAGAATCCGACGCCGTTCCGCCGAACGCTGGTACCGATAGCACTGTTACAGGTCACTAGTAATCGATGTAGACGAATTTGTGTGGAGCCTCCGCTTCAATCTCGAACGTGAGGCGGGAAGGGTCGCCCGCGTCGGCGGGGGCGAACGTCATGATGACCGTGTAGGGACCCTTCGGCATCGCACCTTCGAAAGGCGAAACGCTGAAGTCCTTTCGGATCGTTCGCAGCATCTCCATCAAGTCTTCTTCGGAGTAAGCGTCTGTGATGACCGACGCCATCCTTTCTTTGATGAACACGCGAAGCGGCTCGTCACCTTCACTCTCGATCATCTCCTGCAGCGCCATGACGGCCTTGAACCGCGGTGAATTCGGGTCGGCTTCCCGCTGAGCCAGAGCGAGAGGAACCAGGGATACAGTGATCAGGGCAGCCAGGGCCACACGGAACGTAACTCTCATCGGGTGCTCCTTCACTTTCTCCAACCAGGAGGAATACGGAGATTACATCATACCCTTCGGGTCGTTCAAATTGGTTAAGGGATGGTTAAGGATGTAAAGCGAGCAGCCAGTAATCGGTAGTTTGCTTGTCGGATTGGCGTTCAGGGTCATCAGAGGTTTGCCGGCGAGCCGAGGCCCCAACTGACTACTGACGACTGACAACTGACTACTGACAAGCGGCGGCCCCCCGGCCGCAGCTTGTCTTTAACCCCTTGCTAGCTTAAAATCAACAAGTTTGGAAAAGGTCTGGAAGTCTCGCCGACACCGGTGGTTTCGAAAACCGTGCGGGGAGGGAGGTTGCGTTTGGCGCGTAAGAGGTTGAGCCGCAAGGAACTCGTTCAGAAGGACGAGATCACGACGACACTGGAGACGACCACTGCGTTTCTTTTGGAGCACAGCAAGCCCATCGCGACCAGTGTGGGCATCGCCGTGGCCCTTGTGGCGGTTTTTGTTGCCTGGAGCGTCTACGCTGCGAACCGTGAAGCGAATTCCCAGAGCGCGCTTTCCGAAGTCATCGCCACGTTTACAGATACCGAAGGTTTCGATTCGGACGAGCGGCGGTTTGAAACAGCGCTTGCCGAAGCCCAGGTCGTGCGGGACGATTATTCGGACCTCCGAGCTGGCCAGATCGCCGAGTACTACGTGGCGTTGAGTCACGAAGGCTTGGGGAACACGACGGAGTCGGTGCGGATCCTGCAAGGGCTGATCGAGAACGGCGGCGAAACGATTCAACAGGTTGCCCGCTACGCCCTGGCGGAATCTCACAAGAACCACGGCGAGTTGGAGACAGCGATCGCCGTCTTTCAGGAATTGGTCGATACCTCGGGTTATTCGCAGGGGGCCGTGCTCTACGAACTCGGCCGCCTACACGAAGCGATATCGAAACCGGAAGAAGCCCGGAGCTATTATCAGTCGATCGTCGGGGAGTACCCGGACTCTCCCTTCCGGCCCGACGCGGACCGGGCTCTGGAACGGCTCCGAACAGACGAAACTCCCACCGAGGAAACAGAGTCCTGAAAAGACTTCAACGTCGCGCCAGCGGCTACCTCTCGCGGGCACCCCTGGTCGATTGGAGTCTGGTGTCCTGTCATGAAGCATCACGTCGTCGACCTGAAGGAACTCGCTGGTGAGAGGGTCGAGCTGGAAGGCTGTCTCGAGCCGGGAGAAGTCGACTTCTCGGCCGAACCTTTGCGGCAGGTGGAACCTCTGGACTGGGCCGGGTCCATCGAACCGACCGGCGATGAGATCCGTTTTCGGGGCGCACTCAAGACCCGTCTCGAACTGGCTTGTGTCCGATGCCTGGAAACAATCGAACAACCTGTCGAGCGGGCATTTGACTTATATTTTCGGCAGCGCGATAGTTTCGTCTACGACGAAGACGCCGACATCGAGCTGGATGAAGCTGATACACAGACATCATTCATGACCGGGGCGGAATTGCCGCTGGCGGGGATATTCCGCGAGCAGGTTTTGCTGGCGATGCCGATGAAGCCGCTATGCTCGACTGACTGCAGGGGGCTGTGTCCGTCCTGCGGCATCAACAGGAACGCCGCTTCGTGCGACTGTCCTGCACAACCGATGAACCCGGCCTTCGAAGGGCTGCTTCAACTCAAGAAGCGGCTCGAAGAGCGGAGTAGTTAGAATGCCAAATCCGAAACGTCGACATTCAAAAGCTCGTACCAGCAGGAGACGCGCCCACGACGGCCTGAAGGGTCCGTCGTTGTCCGAGTGCCCAAACTGCCACGAGATGAAGCTGCCCCACAGGGCCTGCCCGCACTGTGGCTATTACAAGGATCGAGAAGTCATCGAGACTGAAGAGGAGTAAGTTTCACAGACTGACCGAATCATATGACGAAGATTGCCGTTGACGCGATGGGCAGCGATCACGCTCCCCAAGTCGAAGTGGACGGAGCCGTTGCCGCGGCTTCGGAGTACGGCGTCGACGTCGTACTCGTCGGGCGCGAAAACCCGATCCGCCGGGCGCTCGAGTCGCACGACACTGCCAATCTGTCGATCGAGGTGGTGCATGCCGGCGAAGTGGTCGGTATGGACGAATCCCCACTGGCGGCGGTTCGAAAGAAGAAAGACTCTTCGATCCGGATCCTGGCCGACCTGATGCGCGATTCAAGGGTATCGGGTGTGGTCAGTGCCGGCAACACAGGTGCCGTGATGGCGACCGTGAAACTGGTCGCCGGCACCTTGAGCGTCGTCGCCCGGCCGGCCTTGAGCACGGTTCTGCCCACGCAGAAAGGCAAACCCGCGATACTTCTCGACGTAGGAGCGAACGTCGACTGCAAACCTCTGCATCTCGAGCAGTTTGCCATCATGGGCGACATATACTCGCGGGCGATCTTCGGCATTCGCCGGCCGCGAGTCGGCTTGCTCTCGATCGGCGAAGAAGACTCGAAGGGCAACGAGCTAACGAAAGAGGTGTTCAAGGTGTTGAAGCGCGCACCGCTCAATTTTGTCGGCAACGTCGAAGGCCGGGACATATTCAAGGGCGACACGGACGTGATCGTTTGCGACGGCTTTACGGGAAACGTGGCGTTGAAGTTGAGCGAGGGCTTGATCGAGACAGCGACCGAGCTGCTCGGCCAGGAGCTTCAGAAGACGCTTTCCGCGAAAGCCGGCTACATGCTGGCGCAGAAGGCCTTCCAGCAGATCAAGCAGCGCCTCGATTACTCCGAGTACGGTGGCGCTCCCCTGTTGGGAATCAAGGGGATCGGTATCGTCTGCCACGGTCGTTCCAATCCAAACGCTATCAAGAATGCGATCCGGGTGGCTCACGAGTTCTGCGAACACAACGTCAACAAGGCCATCGAGCAGGAATTCCACAAGCTGGGCTTCATCAAGGCCGACTCAACCGAACCTGTGGAAGCCAATCAGGACCTGCAGGACGCACCGGAACGTTCCGGCGCCGTGAGATAGTGCGGTTGAAACGGTTTCCGACAGATCTATTCTGATGTCTGGAAGAGTTGCCCTCATCTTTCCCGGCCAGGGCTCCCAGTACGCAGGGATGGGTAAAGAGCTTGCCGAGAAGTTCCCGGAGGCGGCGGCCGTCTACGAGCAGGCGGACCAGGCTCTGGGTTTCTCCCTCACCGAGCTGTGCTTCGGCGGCCCGGAGGAGGACCTCAAGCTTACCGAGAACACTCAACCTGCAGTCCTGACCACCGCCACGGCAGTCTATCGCGTGCTGGAAGAGCGCGGGGTGCGGCCCGATTTCGTGGCCGGTCACAGTCTCGGAGAGTACAGTGGGTTGGTCGCCGCCGGATCGATCTCCTTTACCGAAGCGGTGTCGCTGGTTCGTCGCCGGGGACAGTACATGCAGGAGGCCGTGCCGGTGGGCGAAGGTGCGATGGCTGCGATTCTCGGGCTGGATGCCGCTGCGGTGCACGATGTCTGCCTCCGTGCCACCGATGGTCAGGTCGTCGCTGCCGCCAACATCAATTCCCCCAGGCAGATCGTGATCGCGGGGCATCGCGATGCGGTCGACCGGGCCCTCGTACTGGCCAAGGAGTCGGGTGCTCGCCGGGCAATCCTGCTTCCGGTCAGCGCGCCCTTCCATTGCAGCTTGATGATGCCGGCTGAGACGCGGCTGGCGCCGGACCTGGACGCTATCGGGTTTGGCGATCTGAAGTTTCCCCTGATCACGAACGCGGAGGCGCAACCCGTGCGGGAAGGAGGAGAGGCTCGCAGAGCCTTGAAATTGCAGGTGTCCAGACCGGTGCGCTGGCACGCGATCATCCGGTTGCTCTTGGACGAAGGTGTCGATACTTTCGTCGAGGTTGGTCCGGGCAAAGTCCTGACAGGGTTGGTTCGATCCGTCGAAAAGTCGGTTACAATGCTCAATGCAGAGGACGAGAGATCGCTGGATCAGACCCTCGCCGCGCTCCTCTAGTGGCCTGTAACAGGCCACTAGTGTCAGGTTTTTGTGCCGGTTCCGGCCGGCTCCGTCGAGGCACCCGAATTCGACTACCCTTCGCCCCGGGGTGTGTGGGCGCGCAGGAAAACTAAAGACGGAGGTTGCTTAAATGTCTGCTTCGGTTGAAGAAAAGGTAAAGGAAATAATCGTCGAGCAACTCAGCGTGGATGAGGGGGAGGTGACTGCCACCGCTTCATTCATCGACGACTTGGGCGCCGACTCGCTGGACACCGTGGAACTCGTGATGGCCCTGGAAGAAGGCTTCAACATCGAAATCCCCGACGACGCCGCGGAAAAGATCACTACCGTCGGTGAGGCCGTTCAGTATATCGAAGCCCACGTGCCTAAGTCCTAAGCGGACCCGGAGGTAAAAGTTGGAGAGGCGAGTTGTTGTCACTGGCGTCGGGCTTGTCACCGCTCTCGGCATCGGAACTGAAGAAACGTGGAGTGGGCTCACCGAAGGAAAGAGCGGCGTCCGGGAGATCACGCGCTTCGACACTTCGCGCTTCTCAGCGAAGATCGCGGCCGAGGTTCAGGATTTTGATCCACTCCTATGGATCGAAAAGAAGGACGTCAAGAAGATGGACGCCTTCATCCACTACGCGATCGCCGCTGCCGACTTTGCCGGAAAGAGGGCGGGTCTGGAAGTTTCACCGGAAATGGCGGAACGAACGGGCGTCTTCATCGGTTCGGGCATCGGCGGTTTCAACATCATCGAGCGGGAGCACAACAACCTGATTCAAGGTGGCCCCCGAAAGATTTCACCTTTCTTCATCCCTTCTAGCATCATCAACCTTGCCGCGGGTCAGGTGTCGATCCGCATGGGTGCCCGGGGTCCGAATTCGGCGCCTTGCACGGCCTGCTCTTCGGGCGCACACGCGGTTGGCGATGCGTATCGAACAATCGCCCGCGGCGATGCCGATGTAATGATCGCCGGTGGGTCTGAGGCGGCGATCACCAGCATGGGCATCGGCGGCTTTGCTGCGATGCGCGCCCTGTCGACGCGCAACGATGAACCCGCCCGCGCCTCGAGGCCCTTCGACAAGGAACGCGATGGCTTCGTGATGGGCGAGGGCGCCGGAATCCTCATCCTGGAGGAACTTGAACTCGCCAAGAAACGCGACGCCCCGATCATCGCGGAGCTCGTCGGATACGGCATGAGCGGGGACGCCTATCACATCACCCTGCCTTCCGAGGACGGCAACGGCGGATACCGCGTGATGCAGAACGCCCTCAAGGACGCCGGCGTGGAGCCCGACGAGGTCAGCTACATTAACGCGCACGGAACGTCGACACCTCCGAACGATCGCCTGGAGACGATTGCCATCAAGTGCCTTTTCGGGGACCATGCATCGAAGATCCCCGTCAGTTCGACGAAGTCCATGATCGGTCATCTGCTGGGAGCTGCCGGCGCCGTGGAGGCCGCGGTTTCTGTGTTGGCTCTCGAAAACCAGACGATACCGCCAACGATCAATTACGAAACGCCCGATCCGGACTGCGATCTCGATTATGTGCCGAACGAAAGTCGCCAGGCTGCACTCGAGTATGTCATGTCGAATTCGTTCGGATTCGGCGGCACCAACGCAGCCCTCCTGTTCAAGCGCTGGGAGTAGGAAGAACCACCCCCTGCGCTTCGGCGCATCCCCCGGATAGTCAAACCACCCCGTCTGAGCCTTCGGCGCATCCACCCTACTCCCCTCCTCGGATGAGGAGGGGTGGCGCGAAGCGCCGGGGTGGTGTCGACTGGTGGGAGAACCACCCCGTCTGCGCCTTCGGCGCATCCACCCCTCCTTATTCTAAGGAGGGGAGCCTGAGTCGGCTCTCACCCCAACTGAGTACTGACTACTGACTACTGACTACTCCTGCTATTCTTTTCTTATGCCCGAAGAGCGTGAAGTTCTGGAAGTCGACGTCCTGATCGTTGGCGGTGGCCCCGCCGGTCTGGCCGCTGCCTACCATCTGCGGAAGCTCCTGAACGAGAGCGGCCGTGAAGATGCTTCCGTGGCTGTCCTCGAGAAGGCGAAAGAAGTCGGCGCCCATATCATCTCGGGCGCTGTGCTGGATCCTCGGGGAATTGACGAGCTCATGCCTGATTGGAAAGAGAGGGGCGCTCCGATCGAGAAACCCGTCGAAGAGGACTTCGTTTACTACTTCACGCGCAAAAGGAAGTTCAGCCTGCCGATAATCCCGCCACCCCTCCAGAATCACGGAAACTACATCATCTCCCTGAACAAATTCGTCCGATGGTTCGGGGAGGTCGTCGAAGAAAGCGGCGTTGACGTCTTCGCGGGTTTTGCCGGCTCGGAGCTCTTGATCGAAGACGGCGCCGTCGTGGGTGTCCGGACCGGAGACAAGGGAGTCGACAAGGAAGGGCAGGAAAAGGGGAACTACGAACAGGGCATCGACATTCGCGCGAAGCTGACGATCCTCGCCGAAGGGGCGCGGGGTTCGTTGACCAAACAGCTCGTCAACAAGTTCGACCTCGACCAGGGGCGGAACCCGCAGGTCTACACCATCGGGGTCAAGGAAGTGTGGGACGTGCCTTCCCAACGCACCCAGAAGGGAAGGGTCATCCACACCATGGGCTGGCCGCTGACGAGTGAGGAATTCGGCGGTGGTTTCATCTACAACATGGCAGGTGGACGTGTTTCCCTGGGCCTCGTGATCGGTCTCGACTACAAAAACCCGACACTCGACCCGCATGCGCGCTTTCAGCGGTACAAGGAGCACCCCCTCGTTCGCGGTATGCTCGAGGGCGGAAGCCTGGTTTCCTACGGCGCCAAGACGATCCCGGAGGGTGGTTACTGGGCGATGCCGCAGTACTACTTCGAGGGAGGCATGATCGTCGGAGATTCAGGCGGATTTCTGAATGCCATGCGCCTCAAGGGAATCCACATGGCGTTCAAGAGTGGAATGCTCGCCGGCCAGGCCGCGTTCGAGGCGATCGAGGCCGACGAGTACACTGCTTTGAGACTTCGCCGCTTCGAGGACCTTGTTGAGAAGAGCTGGATCAAGAAGGAACTCTGGAAGGTCCGCAACTTCCACCAGGGCTTCGAGGGCGGATTCTGGGCGGGCATGCTCCACACCGGCCTCCAGATGGCAACCGGGGGGCGCGGGCTCCGCGACCGCTACACAAGCGAACCGGGCCATCGGCGAATGCAGCGCGTCAGCGACTATTTCCGGGGAAAGAAGCCTCCGAAACCCGAGCGCAGCTTCGACCAGGAATTGACATTCGACAGGCTGACTGATGTGTACAACTCGGGAACGGCACATGAAGAGGATCAACCCGTCCATCTCGTCGTCATAGAACCTGACATCTGTCACGAACGCTGTACCGAGGAATACGGTAACCCCTGCCAGTACTTCTGTCCCGCTGCCGTCTATGAAATGGAGCCGAACGACAGTGGTCAGCTCCGGCTCCAGATCAACGCTTCCAACTGCGTTCATTGCAAGACGTGCGACATCATGGATCCGTACGAAGTGATCAACTGGGTTACGCCCGAGGGTGGCGGCGGGCCGGGATATGAGTACCTTTAGTAGTCAGTTACCAGTAGTCAGTAGTCAGTTAGGGACTCACTTTCTTCAACTGACTACCGACTACTGACTACTGACTACTTCCCCTACGCTGCCAGCTTCTTGTCTACGTAAACCTCTTCCCAGAACTGAACCAGGGCAACAAGCAACGCCAGAATCAGTGGGCCGACAAGCATGCCGCTGAAGCCGATCATCTTCAGCCCGCCCAGGACGCCGACCATGACCAGGACCGGGTGTACCTTTGAGCGTTCGCTGACGAGTTTCGGTCGCACCAGGTTGTCAATATTGGTCACGACAACGATGCCGTAGACCATCAAACCGATACCGGCGAACATTTCACCCTGCAGGATCTTGTCGACAGCCGCCGGCACCCATATCAAGGGCGTGCCGAACACGGGGAGAAAGGCGAGGACGATCATGATTGCCCCCCAGAACACCCAGCCGTCGACCCCGAAGATGACGAACCCGAGCGTCGCAACCGAACCCTGTATGACCGCTGTCATGACCTGACCGTAGAGGACTCCCTGGGTTACGTTCCGAACCTCTCGAAACAGCTTTTCCTTGAGCATCGGTTCCAACGGGAGCATCTGTTTGATGCGGGCGAGGAAATGCTCCCCGTCGCGGAAGGCGTAGTACATCACGAAGAACATGATGAAGACGCCGAGAACCAGTTCCGTGATCGAACCGAGGATGTCGGGGGCCAGACCGACGATCGATTCACGCACCTGGGTGAAGAAGGAATCCAGTACTTCCTGAAAGTCGATCTGGTTGCCAGTTACCCCGCTCAGGTAGTCGCCGAGACGTTGAACTGTCGACAGTTCGAAAGTCGTGAACGCGCCGGTAACCTCCTGGGCCAGGCGCTGAGCCACGAGGAACGAGGGCAGGACCAAAAGCACCATGACGAGCAGGATCGAAATTGCCGAACTCACTCCGGGCTTATTCGTGCTGCGGCGAATGAGCGCGTAAACCGGAAAGAGGGTGTATGTGAGGACCCCAGCGAGCACGATGTAAGAAATGAACGGCTGGATCAGGAGGATCGACAGGAGCGCGATCAGCCCGAAGACGATGCCGAAGATGACGTTCTCCCGTTTCATGACGGTGGTCTGTCGGGCTTATCGGTAATAATGCCGCGTCTCCTCAGATAGAAAGCGTGCCGTAATTTTAATCTGCGGTCGCACCGTAGACTAGGATAAATCGTTGCTCGCCAAAAACTTCCGGCAGTTTTACATCTTCCAGACCAAGCCCCGGCCACGCTGGATTAGACGCGGCTCGATCCGAAGGGGTAAATCTGAAGGGGTAAATCTAACGGAGGTGGGCGTAAGTTGCGTAAAGGGCAAAGACCTTCATGACGTAGTCTTTGGTCTGAACGAAGCCGATGTCTGAGACGAATAGATCCATGTCGTCGCTGCCCGACTTCGCTTCCCATCGGCGCACGTTTTCGATGCCTCCGTTGTAGGCGGCCAGAGCCAGCGCGGGATGGTCGAGTTCCTCCATCAGCTGCGACCAGTAGGCGGCACCCAGGCGAATGTTGACGGACGGTTCGTAGAGCGCACCCAGTTCGAGCTCCCCCATACCCAGCTCTGCTGCCATCATCGCGGCAGTTTCCGGGATGAACTGCATCAGCCCGCGCGCTGACGCGCCGGATCGCGCGGATGGGTCGAAACGACTCTCCTGCCAGATGATGGCCTGGAGCCAGAGCGGATTAACGCCGGCTTCGACAGATTCACTGCAGATGGCCTCGTTGAAGACGGAGGGGTAGAGCATTCCCAGCAGCGCCCGCTCTTCATCGTCGTAGTCGGATTCCAGCGAGAATAGTTGTTTGTCGTCCACGGGGCGGAGCCGATCGGCATAGAGCATGGAGCGCTTGAAATCCGACGCCAGATAGGCAAGGTCGGCCAGGGCGACGTCCTTCCAGCGGTTCGCGACGCGGTTCGCCCAGTAGAATGCTTCGTCCCAGAGGCGCAGGAACACCAACTCGCCGACCATATCCGCTTCCGGGGAACCCTCGATTCGGAACCCTCGGGTCCTTGAGAGGCGCCGGGCTCGTAGGGCCTCGATCACGGCCTCGTCGGAGCTTCGCCTGCAGAGCTCAATCGGAGGAATGCGGCCCGCCTCCTGCAGGGTTCTAGTCAAGAGCGCCGCGTCTCCAGCTGCGGCGCCGAGTCTTTCGGCCGCTCGGAGGCCGTAGTAAGTAAACGTCTCCTCAGCCAGGTCCCTGAACAGACCGCGAGCCTCGGCCACGCGCCCCACTCGCTCCAGGGTCAGCGCGCGAAAGTATCGAACCTCAGACGCATTTGTGCCATTCGGCGCCGTTCGAAGGCGCATCCGCGACAGCTCGGTGAACAGATCCAGCGCTTCTTCGTAGCGCCGTGCGCCATAGTAGAGCTTTGCTTTCGTGAAGAGGAACACTTGTCGATTAGCAGTCGTCGGTCGGTTTGCGAGACCGCGATCGATCCACTCCAGCGCGCTGGGAATGTCTCCGAGAACCCTATAAACGTCCACCAGGTTGCGGACCGAGGACTGGTAGAGTCTCCGATCATCGTATTTCTCGATGACGTGCAGGTACGCGCTCGCTGCGTTGTCGAAATCCTCCATCCGCCAGAAACAGCTGGCAATCTGGGACTCCGCATCGCGCTCCCAATCGGTGTCGGGGAACCGCTCCGCGGTCCGGCGATAAATCTCGATCGCGCGGGCGTAACGCGCTTGCTGGAAGAAGGTGCGTGCCAGTTCGTAGTGAGCTTCGGCACCCACCGACGGATCCTCAAGGAGAGTGGAATAGACAGCGGCTGCCTGTTCGAAAAGGCGGTGGGCGTAGAAGGTCTTGGCCAAGCGGAGTCGCCGCTCGGCGGTGGCGGGCCGCCCTGCGAGCCGACGGGCGGCTGCCAGGGCGATGTCGTCGGTCCTTTGCCGCGCCAGCAGGGCCCACATAGCCGCCTCGTCGTTACGGATCTCAGCCCGTTTCCATTGAGAACGCCTCGTTCCGATCGAGTCGTAGATCCTGAGTGCGAATGCGGGCGGCGCCTCTTCAGCCAGTTCCAGCCGCAGCGCGGTCGGGAAGCCGGCAGGCAGCCTTCGGAGTAGTGCCGCCGCGGCATCCAGGTTTCTCGAGCGAACCGCGGCACGAACCCTGTGCCACAGCGAAAGCCGGAAGAGCACGCTCGAAGTGGGAGTCTTTTCGAATTCCAGTCGCGCCCGCTCCCAGTCCCCTTGCTCTTCGGCGATACGTCCACGGAGGTAGTGGAGATTGTTCAGCCTGAACTGCTCCGGTTCCATCTCCGCCGATTCGTCAAGCAACTCTGCCGCCCCCGCGTAATCCCGAGCCTCGTAACGGGCGAAAGCACTCTCGATAGTAGGTGTGAGCAGGCCGGAGACGATCAGTAGTGGTAGAACGATGATGCCATTCATGACGGTGTATGATGTTGGACTATTTTATCCAACATAGGTGCTTATATGACAGCAACTTTCATCAGGGGGACCGAGGTCGCCGGGACGATCCGGGGGGAACTGGTCGAGGAAGTAGAAAGCCTGAAACAACAAGGGGTTCAGCCCGGCCTGGCGGTTATCCTCGTCGGAGCGCATCCGGCTTCGGCCTCCTACGTCAATTTGAAGGCGCGCATGTGCGAGCGGCTGGGAATCACGAGCCGCAAGCTGACGCTGCCTGAGGAGACGACAACACGGGAACTGATTGCGAGGATTCAGGACCTCAACGACGACGACAAGGTAGACGGGATCTTGGTCCAACTGCCGCTCCCGTCTCAGATCGACAAACATGCCTGCCTCGAAGCCGTGCACCCGGGCAAGGATGTCGATGGCTTTCATTCTGCCAATATCGGTTCGCTCGTGCTCGGGCACGAGACCCTCGTTGCCTGCACTCCCCTGGGCATCATGGAGTTGCTCCGTCGATCGGAGGTTCAGATTGACGGCAAGCGGGCGGCGGTTCTGGGTCGCAGCGACGATGTCGGTAAACCGATGGCAATGCTTCTGATGCATGCTCACGCCACGGTCACGATCTGCCACTCCCACACGGACGAAGTTCGAGAGATCACCTGTCAGAGCGACATCGTTGTCGCCGCGATCGGGCAGGCCGCAATGGTCACCGGCGACTTCATCAAGCCGGGCGCCGTCGTGGTGGACGTCGGCAGCAATCAGGTCTCGGATCGGCATGAGATCGTCCGGCTGTTCGGCGAGGAGACGCCCCGTTTGGAAGGGTTCGCCAAGCGCGGCCACATCTGGGTCGGGGACGTCCACGAGCGAGAGGTTCTCGAAGTGGCTTCGCGCCTGACGCCGGTTCCGGGTGGTGTCGGACCAATGACCATCGTGATGCTGATGCGGAACACTCTCAAGGCGGCTCGCATCCGGAGAGGGCTCTGATGGTGAGGGTGGGACTGACCGGCGGCATCTGTTCCGGGAAGACCACTGTAGGACACATGTTCGTCGATCTGGGCTGCCGCCTCATCGACTCGGACCGCATCACCCACGAACTGTTCGAGCCGGGAGAGAAGGTTTGCGAGGCTGTCGTGGCAGAGTTCGGCGAGCGAATCCGGGACGTTGAGGGCAGGATCGATCGCTCCACGCTCGGCGAGATCGTGTTCGATGATCCCGCCCGTCGGCAGACGCTGAACGAGCTGGTGCATCCGGCGGTTATCGAGCGCCAGAAAGAATTCCTGGAGAGCGTGGAGGCCCAAGATCCATCATCGATTGCCATTGTCGACGCCGCTTTGATGATCGAGGTCGGAACGTACAAGAACTACGATCGTGTCGTCGTCGTTACCTGTACCCTGGACCAACAGCGACAGCGTTTGGGTGAGCGGGCCCCTCTGAGCGAGGAAGAAATCGAAACCCGTATTGCGTCCCAGATGCCTCTGGACGACAAGGCCCGCTACGCAGACTTCGTCATCGACAATTCCGGTTCGCTGGAGGCGACGCGAAGTCAGGTTGGAGAGGTGTATGAGAAGTTGAAAGAAGACGTAGGCCGTAGGCCGTAGGCTCCCTTCCTCAGATTGGGGCGGGTTGGTGCGAAGAACCACCCCGTCTGCGCCGTTGGCGCATCCACCCGGGTTATTCGAACCACCCCGTCTGCGCCTCCGGCGCATCCACCCCTCCTTATCCAAGGAGGGGAGCCGGTTCTCCTCTCAACTGACAACTGACTACTGACTACTTCCCCTACGGTGTCAGCCGATACAGCATCCGCGGGAAGGGAATCGTTTCCCGTACGTGGTCCAGGTGGCAGATCCATGCCACGGCGCGCTCGATCCCCATACCGAAACCCGAGTGCGGCACGGCGCCGAACTTCCGAAGGTCCAGGTACCAGCCGAACACCTCTCTCGACAACCCGTGTTCGTCGAGGCGTGTGAGCAGGAGCTCGTGGCTGGCCGTGCGCTGGCCTCCCCCGATGATTTCGCCGTAGCCTTCCGGCGCCAGTACATCCAGACAGAGAGCCACTTCAGGGCGTTCCGGATCGGGTTCCATGTAGAAGGCTTTGATTGCGCCCGGATACCGGTGAACCATCACCGGCTTGTCGAATTCCTTCGACAGCAGGGTCTCGTCGCCTCCGCCGAAGTCTCCGCCCCACTGGATGTCGGACCCGTTCTTCTGGAGGATTCCGACCGCGTCGTCGTAAGAAATGCGGGGAAAAGGGGGCTCGATCTTTTCCAGGGCTTCGACATCTCTTTCCAGTGCTTCGAGCTCTGCGGACCGCCTTTCGAGCACGCGCTTTACGATAAAACTGATGAAGCGTTCCGACAGCACCATCATGTCTTCGACGGTTGCATAAGCAACCTCCGGTTCTACCATCCAGAATTCTGTAAGGTGTCGTCGGGTCTTTGATTTCTCTGCTCTGAACGTTGGCCCGAAGCAGTAGACCTTTCCCAGGGCCGCTGCGGTTGCTTCGTTGTACAGCTGTCCCGACTGTGCCAGGAAGGCGTTCTCGTCGAAGTAGCCTACCTCGAACAGCGTTGTCGTTCCCTCGCAAGCGGCGGGAGTCAAGATCGGTGTGTCGCAAAGTGTGAACCCGTCGTCGTCCAGAAAATCGCGCACCGCCTTGATGATTTCGTGGCGGATCTTCAGAATCGCGCGCTGCCGTGTTGACCGGACCCAGAGATGCCGATGATCCATCAGGAACTCGATCCCGTGGTCCTTGGGAGTGATCGGGAACTCCTCGTCCTTGGAGACGACCTGGAGCGGTTCGACCGAAGACACGTCCATCTCGTAGCCGCCCGGCGCTCGCTCATCCGCGCGAACCGTGCCTGTGACGCTGAGGGAGGATTCATGCGTGAGGTCCGTGGCCGCCTGGAATGTCTCTTCCGACACCGCCTTCTTGAACACAACGGCCTGCAGGTAGCCGGTTCCATCCCGAACGATCAGGAATCGCAGCTTTCCGCTGGACCTCTTGTTGTGAAGCCAGCCCCGAATCGTGACTTCCTCGCCGACGTGGGCGCCGATGTCATCAATGTAAATCGTCGTCATCCTTCCTCCGGAGACCATACTTGTCCCGAAACTCGTCCAGCGAAGACCGGGCTTGAGCCAACAGGTCCTCGATCCTGGCGCGATGATCCCAGCCGAGTTCGACGTGTTCGTCGTGTACCTCGAAGACCATCGGGCCGTGGAAGTTGGACACGGCAAGCTCCTCTATCAGTCGTGGCCAATCGAGTGTTCCTTCGAATGGCCACAGATGGTCGTCCAGTTCTCTGCCGTTGTCGTTGAGGTGGATTGCCGCGACGTGTTCCAGGCGCGGAACCGATCCCTGCAGGTGCCCGTGGCCGGTATCGTAGCAGATCCGAACGTCGGGCAAACGCGCCACATCCGCGAATTCCCGGATTCTTTCGAGCGAGGAGATGTCATTCGGTATGTTCTCGATCAGGATCTCCACATCGGCAAACATCCGGATCGTTTCGACCAGGACGTGAGCATGGTCGAAGGCGACGGGTCGGAATTGGTCGTGAGGTGTCCCGAGGTGGATGACGACATAGGACAGCGGCATCCAATCCGACAGCTCGAGGGCTCGCTTCAGTTCGTCGAGTGCTTCCAGCCGGTCTCGTTCGCCTGGGGCAAGCGCCGAGATCCATCGAACTCGGCGCGGCCCGACCTGTTCGTAGAACGGCATGTGCAGCGACGGGGGCGGCATGCCGTTTGCGTTGAACCACCCGGCGATGTCCTTTGCGTTCCCGCGGTCGTGATAGTCCAGGTGAGGCCGGTTGGCGAACAACTCAATGTGCCGATAGCCTGCCGAGCGCAGTTGTTCGAGCTGTTTCACGCGCAGCTCGCGGTTCTTGAACGCCAGTGTGGATACTCCAAACACCATCAGCAGAGCCCTCCGTTCCCGATTTTTCGATCCGGGCGTTGGAACCGTGAGATCGGATCTCATGCTATGATTTTTCCTTATGTTCCGCAAAGCACTCAACGCAGTCGTTCTGGTGCTGGTTTCGGGTGCGATCAACACCGCGTCGGCTCAGACCGCCACTGCGATAATCGACAGGGACATCCGTGTTTTTACGACAGTTGCGGCGTTGAACGCGGCCGGTTTCGATGTCGAATTGGCGCCACAGTATCACCCGGTGCGGGAACAGGTCCGAGCACATCTCGAGTCGCTCGAGACCGACCTTCGAACTCGGCTCGGAGGGTACTACCGCGAGCAGAGGGGCGACGAATCAGACGCGGCACAGCTGCCCAAGTATGTGTCGCTCGCGCTCAGCCTGACGGATCCCCCCACGATGGAGTTCGCCTTTGAAGAGGACTTCGTTCCCCCGGACGCTCGGGAACTCGCCGACTTCTTGCCGCTGCTGCGGGAGTTCTACCTGAAAGCAGGCGTGACCCAATTGTGGTCGAGGCTGCGTTTCCAGTACGAAGAATCCCTGGATGCGATGGGCCCCGCATTGCGCGAGATGATCCTCCGGACAGACGCTTTCCTGCGGGTTCCCCTTGGGGGTGTCCGCGGCCGGCAGCTTGTCACATTCCTGGAACTTGCGGCGCCCGTCAACAGCGTCAACGTCCGGAACTATCAGGATAATCTCTACATCGTCCTCGGCCCCTCCACCGACGTCCCCGTCGAGGATGTGCGTCACGCCTACCTGCACCTGCAGCTGGATCCCCTGGTCACGCAGAACCGCGAGAACCTGCGGGAGGCCGGCAGGCTCGCCTCCCTTATTGATGGCGTCGAGGGTATCCGGTCCCAGTTCACCGATGATTTCGCAATCCTTGCAACCGAGTCGCTGATCCGAGCGGCTGAAGTGCGGATGGACCGGCTGGTCGGCGTGCGTGCGGCGGAGCAACTGGATACGGCATACCGCTCCGGGATGTTGTTGGCGCCTTTCTTTAATGACGAATTCGAGAAGTTCGCGGCCGCCGAAGCCGGAATTCGCGAATACTTCCGGGAGATGATCGAAGCCCTCGACGTCGAGAGCGAGGAGGCGCGCTTCGAAGAACGCTTTCATCAAATCGAACTTCAGCGGCAAGTCGAGGTCAGGGCAGAAGTCCCGCCGGCTCCACTGGCGCCGGATCCGGTACGGGAGATCCTCCGGGAGGCCGAGACCGCCTTTAATTCCGGCGAGGATGACGCGGCGCATGACGCCTTCCAGCGAATTCTGATCGAGTTCGACCGGACCAACGGCCCGGCCTTGTATGGAATGGCGCTGATCGCCAGTCGGGAAGGGGACCCGGAACTGGCCGAGGACTACTTCGTGCGCACGATCGAGAGCGACACCGCGGAAACGGCCATGATCGTCTGGTCCCACATCTTTCTCGGACGCATCTACGACATCGAATGCGAGCGGGAGAGCGCGCTGGAGCAATATCGACTGGCGATTCGTATTGGAGATGACGCGCAGGGCGCCCAGGCGGCAGCCCGTGCCGGGCGAGAGGCCCCGTTTGGAGGCGGGTGCCGGAACTGAACGTTCGGAAGGTTGACTCATTCCGGGTGAAGGAACGCTTGACACTCCGACTCGCGCAGTCTTAATCTGAGGCTTTGCTATTTCACTAGAATTGAAGGAGATATCTGGAATGATCATCAACAAACGAGCGGTGTTCGGGATGGCTCTGCTTACGTTGTTCTTATGCCAAACCAGTCTGGAGGCCGCCGAGCAGCGCGGAGGTCGGGGCCGCGGCCGCGGCGGGCGGGGAGGTGGCCCTCAGCAACAGCAGCAGTCCCGGAACCCGTTCTTCCCCACCGTCGGCTCGCAGCAGGAGCTCGAGGACTATCGCGCTATCGAAGCCGAGCAGAGCCCGATCACCAAACTGACGCTGGCGGAAACCTTCATGACGACCTACCCGGAGAGCGAACTCAAGCATCTGATCCATCGATCCCGTCTTCAAACCTTCGCCCAGATCAACAACGATCAGTCCGCGATTGCCGCCGCCGCCGCCGCACTCGCGGCGCACACGGCGTTCTACGACATGAAGATGGAACAGACGGTGGAATCCGACGCCCTGGAGACCCCGGACTATCAGCAGTTCCTGATGGACTTTGCCAATGCGAAGGCCTACTATCTGCGGGCGCAGATGGACAGCTATGACAGGCTGAGTCAGTTCCAGCAGGTGGTGGATACGGGAGAGCCGGCGCTTGCGGCTGAGAACGAGGCATTCGAGTTGTACGGCTCGACTGCCGACCAGAGCCTTCCGGAGTACCAGCAGGCCGTCCAACAGCACCAGCAAGTCGTGATGCTGAACTACCAGAAGATGGTCGGCGCGCACCAGATTCTGGACAACATAGACAGCATCATCGAGTACTCCGAGAGAGCGCTGGAAATCGATCCCGACAGCCTGCCGTTTCTGATGATGCTTTCCGATACCCTGGCGTCGCGGCCCCCGGACGATGAGGCCGAGCGGGAAGAGCAGATGGAAGTCGCCCAAGACCATGCCGAGAAGGCACTCGAACTGGTCGAACTGTTGTTGTCGGGACCAGCCTCGATGCAGATGTCTGCGGAGCAGAAATCCGGCTTGACGACTGCCGTGCGGGCCACCTTGGGAAGGATCTATTTCAACAACGAAGAATGGGATGACGCGCGTGAGGAGTACGAACAGGCCGTCGAGGCGTCCCCCAGGGACTCGGCGTCGCATTTCTTCCTCGGGCTTTGCTACGCGCGGGAGAACAAGGGCGACGAGGCCCTGGAGGCGCTGGCGAAAGCGGTCTTCCTGAAGGGACCTGAGGAGGCTCAGGCCCGCCAGACCCTGCAGAACATCTGGGACACGCTGAACAGAGAGGGCGACATGGAAGCGTTCATCCAGGAAAAGGGACAGTCGATCGGCGGTTAGCAGCCAGTGGCAGCGGAAGGCGATCCGACTCACGAGGTCGGGTCGCCTTTTTGTTTTTCGATTTTACTTCCAATAATGAGAACGATCGGTGACCTCGAGTATGCGCTCGACTACAAGTTCCGTTCGGCGGAACTCATTTCCCAGGCCCTGACCCACAGTTCCCACGCGCACGAGCAGGACCTCGGACGCCTCGAAGACAACGAGCGGTTGGAGTTTCTCGGTGACGCCATCCTGGGGTTCCTAATCAGCGACTTTCTCTACCAGGCGCGCCCGAATCTTTCCGAAGGTCAGCTGTCCAAGCTAAAAGGCTTTCTGGTGAGTTCTGCCAACCTCGTCAAGTACGGGGAACAACTCCATCTGGGCGACTATCTCCGCCTCGGTAAAGGAGAGGAGAAGACGGGGGGTCGCCGTAAGCAAGCACTCCTAGTAAATGCTTTCGAGGCTGTCGTCGCCGCGATTTACCTGGACGGGGGCCTCGACGCAGTCCGGGACGTCGTGCTCGCGTTCTTCCGCCGTCAGATCGAAGAGGTGTCGGAAACGTCGGAGCGAATCGCCGACTTCAAGTCCGCCTTGCAGGAGGAACTTCAAGGGAGAGGGCGAGGCGCCGCGCAATACGAGGTCGTTGGGGAGGCCGGTCCGGACCATCAGAAGCTGTTCACGGTTGCGGTCGCCATCGACAACGAACAGGTTGCAGAGGGAAAGGGCCTGACGAAGAAAGCAGCCGAGCAAGCGGCCGCGATGGAGGCTATACACCTCCTGCGGGAAACCGACCTCGAGGAGCGGGAGTGAAGTGAGGCGATCCGCCACTGTCGAGCTACGCACTTGATGTTTCCCTCGTGAATGGCGCAAAATCGGGGCTTCACCTGATTTCGGATAGACTTGATAGAGATGTCTGAAGAGCTGCAATACCGGAAATCGACGCCTCGCGAGTACTTCGAATCGCTCGTCATAACAGTGATCCTCGCGTTGTTCGGGACCACGTTCATCATCCAGGCATTCAAGATCCCAACTCCCTCGATGGAAGACAACCTGCTCGTCGGGGACCACCTGTTGGTAAACAAGTTTGCCTTTGGTTCTCCGGGATCGATCCTGGATGTCTTCATGCCGTTCAAAGACGTCCAACGGGCCGACATCATCGTGTTCAAGTATCCGCGAGATTTGACGAAGCATTACGTCAAACGGGTCGTCGGCCTTCCCGGGGATCACATCAAGATCGCCGACAAACAGGTATTCATCAACGGCGAGGCGCTGGATGAGCCCTACAAGATCCACACAAGCCCCCCTGGTGCGTACGCCGATCCCTTCCGCGACTATTTCCCGCCCCGACCCCATCCCGGCCGTCGCTATAGTGGAGTTGATCAGAACCCTTACTGGTACGAGGATCACGTCGTAGAGAACGAGATCGTGGTGCCCGACGGCCAATACTTCGCGATGGGCGACAATCGCGACAACAGCTCCGACAGCCGGTACTGGGGGTTTGTTTCCAGGCAGGAGATCGTCGGCAAGGCGCTGGTCATCTACTGGTCCTACGAAACCAATTCTGAGGAGTACCGTCGAACAGCGGTGAGGGATCGGTTCCAGCAGGTCGTCGATCTAGGTATGAATTTCTTCAGGAAAACGCGCTGGACCCGGACGTTCAAAATAATACGCTGATCCGTCCTTTGTCATGACTTCCAGGCATTCGGTCTTGCTGGCCAACGGTGTACTTGCCGGCGTCCTTCTTTGGCTCGTTTTCTGGGTCCAGCAGGGTCCGCCTGCTTCCCGGCAACCGTTCTTCGAAGTTTCCCCGGAAGCGGCCGAGTCGCTCGAGAGCAAGATCGCGTCGATCCGCCGGGCCGAGTCCGATCCTGACCGCGACGGGAGCACTGCGACGACGATCCAGATTACAGAGATCGAGATGGAGTCGTTCGTAATCTACGAGATGGAAGATGAGATTCCTGCCAAGGTCGAGTCCATCGACGTCGGAATCGGCGCCGAAACGATATCTGCTCTGACCGAGTTGACGTTCTCAGTGGAAGAAAGCGGCAATTTCATGCTCGACTTCCTGATGGGAGGCACTCACAGCCTTTTCGTCGAGGGTCGCCTCGAGGCGGAAGAGGGACGAGGCAGCTTCGAACTCCGAGGAGTCCGCGTCGACGGGCTTCCAGTCCCTATCGTTCTCATCGAGGCGCTCGTCGACAGGTTCGTCACGCCCCGCTACCCCAAGGTCGATCTGGATGCGCCCTTCGACGTCCCATGGGGCGTCGAACAAGTCGTCCTATCCCCCGGTCTCGCCACCGTCACCTACTGATCCCGCCACGCCCACACCTCTGAGCTTTCCAAGTCGCGTTTTCTTACCGCAAAGGCGCAAAGACGCAAAGGCGGAATCGTCTTGTCCTTGCTTCCCGGGCAGCGAAGCGAGACCCGAATGGGCTTTGCGGTCCTAAGATTTGAGGGACAACTTTGCGCCTTTGCGCCTTTGCGGTGAAATCGAGTCTTCCAGTGATCCAGAACGATTCGGAGATGCCAGATGGGGTCTAGGCGGAGGCGTTGGCGGCGCGGGGTGCAGCAACTTTTTCGGCGCGGAAGATATAGCTGAGCTTGGTGTGCTCTTCGTCCCGGACGTCGAGCCGGAAGCTGTGCAGCTGGCGCCTGAAGTCTTCGATGTTGAAGCAGGTGTACCTGACGATGCGATCGGCCACGCGCAGCCAGAGCGGTGGCGTGTTCGGGCACGCGACGGTCTGGCAGACAAACTCGCCCTCGACCTTGAGGACCCGGGAAATCTCAGCCAGCGCCTGGTCGTAGTCGGTGAAGACCTGCAGCGCACCGCAACAGATCACTCCGTCGAATGTCTCCGATTTGAACGGCAGCGACAGAGCGCTGCCACGCATGTAGTAGACATTGTCGAAGGACTCCTGCCGTGTCAGCTCGACGGCTCGCTCGATCATCTGCCGCGCCAGGTCGACGCCGACGACTACCCTACCGCCGCCAGAGCGGGCGACGCTGCGCGTGAAATTTCCGGGACCACATGCCAGGTCCAGCACCAACCGGTGTTTTCCGGGCTCCATCAGCTTGGTGATGCGACCAAGATCTTCCTGAAACGACCGGGCGCTCGTCACGAAGTAGCCGAACGGCCGCCATATGTTGTCGTAGACAGCGATCGCAGGGCGGAACTGAAGCGCGCGCTGGATCGGGGTGATTCGTTCCTCGTAGTCCGGGCAAAGGTCCAGGTACCCCCCGCGCACGGGAAATTCCTTGCCGCAGTCCAGACAGACGAGGTGGGCTTTGTCGCTGAACGGCGACGTGGAGCCATTGTTCGATTGCCAGTATGTGTTGTCCGACAGGCACGCCGAGCAGCGCAGGGCGTCCAGGACTTCCGGGAGTCCTGCTCGGGTTCCCTCGACTGACGGCTGCAATGCGGAGGTCTGCGTGTCCAATGTGCCAGCCCGATATGTCTAATAGTTTGCGCTGCTTAGCAAAGGTGGAAGATTAGGCGATGACGCCACCCGTGTCAAGCCGGCGGATCTGGACTGTGCCTTAGGGTCCGGAAAAGAGCCAATGTGAGGGGGACAGGGGCCTGGCCCTGTCCCCGGGTCTTTGCTTAAGCTGCAAAGTTCGGGAACGACATACCGAAAAGCCGACTGTCATGAACCGCCGCTGCGGCATGCCTGGATGCGTTAAGATAGAGAATTTCCATGAGCTTCGAACTCGCTTCGACATACTCGCCCCGAGGAGACCAAGCAGCTGCCATCGATCAGCTCGTCCGCGGCCTCGACGACGGAGACAGGGACCAGGTCCTGCTTGGAGTGACCGGTTCGGGAAAGACTTTCACGATGGCCAAGGTGATCGAGGAAGCTAAGCGGCCCACTCTCGTGCTGGCCCACAACAAGACTCTGGCCGCCCAGCTGTACCACGAGTTTCGAGGATTCTTTCCGACAAACGCGGTTGAGTACTTCGTCAGCTATTACGATTACTACCAGCCCGAGGCCTACATCGCCTCCACAGACACCTACATCGAGAAGGAATCGACGATAAACGACGAGATCGACCGCCTGCGGTTGTCGGCAACCCGATCGCTGTTCGAGCGCAACGACGTCGTAATCGTGGCATCCGTCTCGTGCATATACGGTCTCGGCTCGCCGGAGGCGTACTTCGGGATGCTGTTGATGCTGGAGAAGGGCCAGCACATTTCACGCCGCGACATTCTTTCGAAACTGGTCGAGATTCTTTATGAGCGCAACGACGCCGATTTCAAGCGGGGAACCTTCCGCGTCCGAGGCGACACGGTCGAGGTTCATCCGACCTACGAGACTACCGGTTACCGCATCGAGCTGTGGGGGGACGAGGTCGAAGGGCTCAGCACCTTCGACCCTCTGACCGGCGACGTTCTCAGGCCGCTGGACCGCTTGACGGTCTACCCGAAGAGTCACTTTGTGATCCCGAGGCCGCGCGTGGAACGCGCTATCGAAAGCATCCGCGCGGAGTTGAAGGATTGGGAAGCACTCCTGGAACGTCAGAACAAACTGCTCGAGGCCCAACGGGTCCATCAGCGGACGCTTTTCGACCTCGAGATGATCAAGGAAGTCGGCTATTGCCACGGCATCGAGAACTATTCGCGACACCTCACGGGTCGCAACCCCGGTCAGCCGCCACCGACGTTGTTGGACTACCTGCCGCAGGATTCGCTGATGTTCATCGACGAAAGTCATCAGACGGTCCCGCAGCTTCGGGGCATGTACCATGGCGACCGATCCCGTAAATCGAATCTCGTCGACTTCGGGTTTCGCCTGCCGTCGGCGCTGGACAACAGGCCCCTGACTTTCGGCGAGTTCGAAGGACGTGTCAACCAGATCGTTTACGTGTCGGCCACTCCCGGCCCATACGAACTCACCAAATCGAGTGGTGTCGTGGTGGAGCAGGTGATCCGACCGACGGGTCTGACCGATCCGGTGGTTGTGGTGCAGCCGGTTCAAGGCCAGATTGACGACTTGCTGCACGAGATTCGCGAACGCGTGTCGGCACAGGAGCGTGTGCTCGTGACGACTTTGACCAAGAGGATGGCCGAGGATCTCGTGGAGTACTACACGGAAGTCGGCGTCCGGTGTCGGTATCTTCATTCCGAGATCGACACGCTCGAGCGGATCAAGATTCTGCGTGGATTGCGACGCGGCGATTTCGATGTCCTAATCGGTATCAACCTGTTACGGGAAGGTCTCGACCTGCCCGAAGTGTCGCTCGTCGCGATACTCGATGCCGACAAGGAGGGCTTCCTGCGATCGACGGGGTCGTTGATCCAGACGATCGGCCGGGCGGCCCGGCACGTCCGCGGGACGGCGATCCTCTACGCCGATGCGATGACCGACTCGATGAAGCAGGCAATCGACGAAACCAACCGCCGCCGGGAAATCCAGGTCGCTTACAACGAGGAAAACGGCATCACGCCCGAGACGATCGTCAAGCCGGTCGACATGACCCTCGTAGCGGTTTCCGAAGCAGACTACGTTCCTCCACCGCGGATCGATCTGATCGAAGACGAGGACGCGGATCCCGCGAGAATCGGAGAGCTGATCCAACGTCTCGAAGAGGAGATGCGCGAGGCCGCAAAGCGCTTCGAGTTCGAGCGGGCGGCCGAACTCCGGGATCGAGCTAAGGCATTGAAGTCGAAGCAGCTGGAGCTGGCCGAACCGTCTTGACCGGACGCCCGTCAATTCATGCACGATTGGTTTCTTGGATCGGCTGGCCAAAGTGTTAGAATTTTAGGCAAAAGGAGAGACCAATGAGACACATCCCCACGATGAGTCTGGCGGCACTCATGGCCCTGTTCCCGTCGGGTTTATGCGCGCAGACACCGGAACCAGCACCTGCTCCCCCGCAGGAAGCGGTTGAACCGGAAGGTCCGAACTACCTCCTCATGGGGAATGCCGCGTTCGAAGCCGGAGACTTCGAAAAAGCGATCGCCGCATATTCCAGCCTTCCGGTGATGGAATTGCAGTCGTATGCTCAGAATCGACTGGCGCTCTCCTATCATTTGACGAACCGACTGAGAGAGGCGGAGACCCTCTACAAGTCGGCCACCAGGCGGGACAAAGAGTTGTCTGCAGCCTACAGCAACCTCGGCGCGCTGTATTACAGCAGGAGGAAGTTCAAGGATGCGGAGAACCGTTTCAAGGATGCGCTGGAGTACGATGCGGACAGTCTGGTCCTCAGGCACAACCTTCGCGCGGCCAAGTATGCGCGGGAAAACGGAAGGACCATCCGACCGGTGCTGTTGGAGGAGATGACCAACGACCCGCTCCTGCTCGCCGGTGAACCCGAGGGCGAGGTGGTCCGCGTCAAGTTCCTGATGCCCGCAGAGACCCTTGCAGAAGTGACGCTGCTGGAGCGGCGTGCGGATTCATTCCTCGCCAGAAAGATGTTCGAGGACGCGATCATCGAGTACCAGCGCGCCCTGAAGATCAACAAGTACAACCCGTCGATCGCGAACCGTCTCGGGATCGCCTACCACCAGAGCCAGCGTTTGAGAGATGCCGAAAGGCAGTACAAGGCAGCCCTGAAGATCAACCCGTATTACCTGCAGGCGTTGAACAATCTGGGTTCTGTGGAATACACGCGAAAGCGGTACCGTCGCGCGATGAACTACTACGCAAAGGCCCTCGAGATTTCGCCCAACTCCGCGACGATCCTGCAGAACTTCGGTTCCTGCCTGTTCGCCGTGGAGCAATGGGAAAGGGGCCTGGCAGTCTACATCAGGGCTCTGCAGATCGACCCGAACCTGTTCAATCACACGGGTGGGTTCGGTACCCTGATTCAAACCGCTCAGCGCAACGAATCCCTGGCGAGTTACTACATGGCGAAGGTCTTCGCGGCCAGCGGCGACAAGGACAGGGCCATGTCTTTCCTGTTCCGGGCTGTCGAGGAGGGTTTCGACAACAGCGAGATGCTGGACGACCCGGCGTTCGGCCTCCTCGCCGACGACGCCCGCTTCGCTCAGCTGCTCGCTTCGCTTGGGGCGGGCAGGTAAGAGTTCACGTAATTTTCCCAGAAATCCGCTCGATTTCGTTCAATCCGTGCCACAGCAGAGGTTCGTGGAAGCATATTGCCCCACCGCCCCTCTTTTCCTGTGACGTCATGCGATTGATGTCGGCGACGACGACCCAGTCGCTCTTGCTGCCTTCCTCTTCGGCCAGTGTGGTTCCGTCACGCAACTGCACGGTCCGAACGCCTCGATCCTCATCCTCCTCCGAAATCGCCCACTTTGCATGGTCCTTGGTGTAGGGCCAGCTGTAGCCTTCAAGCGCGTTCCCTTTGCTGTCGGTCAACATCGCGAGATCGATGTTCGTCACCTCGTCGACGACTTGCTTGCCGTTGTCCTCAAAGAACTCGTGATGATATTGCCGACCTTTGTAGGTCGTGGTGAAGTCATGGGAACCGAAATCCGGGGCCGCAGGCTTGCCGTCTCCCTCGAGGTCGGCAAAAGGCAACATGGCGGTAGGCGTCAGCCGACGCCATGTTTCGACCCGCAGGTCGACCCCTTTCCTGCCCTTCGCATTCGTCAGACTTGGCCCGACCAGATCAATCCAGAAGTCACCGAACCACGCGCCGCTCTTCGCGATGAGGCGAAACTGCTTGCCGCCCTTTGATTTGAACGCCTGATCGGCAGGCTTCTTGCGTTTGTGAGTCTTCGAGTAACGCTTGCCATAGCCGGGCGGAACGCTACCCTGCGCCAGTTGCCAGAGCGGAGACCACTTTTTCGATTTCTCGGTGACTTCCTTCGGCAGACGGCATCCGAAGACCTGGGGTTCGTGCTGGGCGCTCAAAACTAGAGCGATCTGAGATGCCGTCGCCACGTCATCGAGAGTGACGCAGATGAACGTCTGCGCGTACTTCCAGGTGTATTCGGGATAGTAAAAGCGCCTGCCGGCAGGGGTGTGCAACGCTGGAATCTTGGGTGTGGAGTGCGACAGCCAGAACGCGGTGTCGGTCGCCAGATCGAAGGCCAGAACCCCTTTGTTGTGGCCGTTCGTCGAGTGGTTCGTCGGAATGCCGCGATCGCTTTGCCTGGCCGTGTCCGATCCGATCGCTGGTTTCACCGCAGGAGGCCAATCGCTCCTACCTTTCTCCCAGTCGGCGACGAGCTTGGCTTTGATCTTGGCGGCCTGCTTGGGATCCTTCCTGGAAGGATCGTACGGACTCATGTCATCGGGGTATTCGTCGTTGTAGAAGATCCATCCCGTCTTCGGTCCCGGCTTTGCGAAGAACTGCTGCATCGTTCGATAGAGCGCTCCATTCCTTCCGGTGCCCAGTGTGTAGGGCGAGAGCTGCAGCGGTTTGTTCTCGTCAGGATCGTAGTAGAGGTATTCGTTCCCGTTGGTCTTGCCGGCCGGTCCCACGCCCTCGGGAAGCTTGTACATGAACCACCAGTCGATGGCGGCTCCTTTCCTGTCGTTCCTTGCACTCAACACCGGTTTCATCTCCTCAAACGCTGGGGCGAGCGTGCCGTTCGGCCGAGCGTGCCGCGGTCGGCCGATGCCGCTCCGAGGGACTATTCAAGTCGGGGGCCGCGTCTCCGCCTGCGAACGGTCGGTTCTACTTGTCCTCGCTGCACGGATCGTTGGCGTGCTGCCGGCACCAGTCCGTCGCCTGGTCAATGGATAGCTTGAATTCGAACGCGAGTGCCTTCTTCGGGTCCGAACTTTTCGGATCCTCATAGTACAAGGAGCCTTGGTGCTGAACCAACGTGCAGAGAGTTGCCTGCTGGGCGCTGTCGTTCCAGTATTTCTTGCAGTCGTCGAGCGTCGATTGCGGGTCCGCGGCCGGGTCGTCGGCCATCAGGGCCTGCCAGCGCGCGACGGTCAGGTCTTGACGCATGATGTATACGGCTTGCGAACACTTGTCTGGAAGGATGCTGCCCGACCCCACCTTGCTCTGACATGCTGCATAAAAGCGATACGGGTGGCCGACGAATGCAACAGCCGTCCGTTTTCCCTCGATGATCTCGACCGTCGTCGCTGTGTTGGAGCGCTGTTTCTTTTCTCTGCCCCACAATGCGGAGTAGGTTTCGACGACATCCAGGTTTTGATGAGACTCGTCGAAGGAGAACTGGTCCCTTGCCGGCGTCCCATAGACGACGATCGGAATGGTGTAGGCGTCGCTCGTCGAACTCGTGTTGAGCAGGAGCTTGACCATGCCAAGCTGGTAATCATGGAACGCACTGATGGGTATCAGGTGGACGGTCTCCCTCTCGCCGTTCTTCTTGATGTACTGTGTGCCCTGGTCGTCGGGCGCGGCGATCGGCGCGCCGTCCACGACGACGTTGAAAAGAGGGTTCTGATCCTTCGAAACGCCGTTTACTGCCAGCAGTTCCTTCCACCGAACCGGAACGGGATCCTTCAGGTAGTCTTGCATCCCGGTGAGCAGGCGAATCGGAGGATAGTGAAAGAACTGCAACGATCGCTGGCGGAGCATGGCCATTCCGAGAGGGAGGAAGAAACGCCACTGGTCCGTGTTCTGGGGATCCCATACCTTGTCCGCGGTCGGCCGCTTCAGGCCGGCCGGCCACTGTTTCTTTGCGGTTTTGAGTTGTTCGATGACGCCGAGGGCTTCCCAGCCGTGAGTCAGGAATTTCGGTAGGCGATCGACGTAGCCGGCAACCTCGAGCGATCCTTCGATGTCGAGAAAGTACTCGCCTCCGTCGACGCGCACCGACGCGGTGGTTCCCGGGGCCTTAAAGCCGTCCCGAACCAGCGTCAGGTCGAACCAGTGCTGGATCGTGTCGGCGAGAGTTGTCGACTCATCCTTAGGATCGTTGGGGTAAGAGTAGAGTTTCACCAGCCGGTCGGCAGAACCCAACGGAATCGAGTAGGGCATTCGTGGTCTCTCCTTACTGGGCAGCGAGAATCATCTCCGCAGCCTTCTCGCCGATCATCATCGAGGGCGCGTTCGTGTTGCCCGATGTGGCCCTCGGCATGATCGAGGCGTCGGCGACCCGCAGGCCCTCGATGCCATAGACCCGCAACTCGGGATCGACGACCGCCTCGTCGTCGACTCCCATCTTGCAGGTGCTGGTGGGATGAAAATATGTTGTCGCTGCCTGTCGGATGAACTTGATCATTTCGGACCGGGTCATGTTGCCCGGCATGACTTCCCGTTTTCGGAGGTTGCCGAACGCGCTGGAGGCGCCCATCTCCCGGCAGAGTTCCACCGCGCTCAGCATCGCGTTCACGTCGGCATCGCGCGCCATGAAATTGACATCGATAGCCGGTGGAACTGCGGGGTCGGACGAGACGAGCCGGACCGATCCACGACTGGCCGGACGCACGACGCTCGGCGCGATGGCGTAACAGTTTTCGTTCGGAAGCCGGTCCGCCAACTCCGGCGTCGCGAATGGGAACTCGATGATCACGGGCTGGATATCCGGGCCGATCATCCGAGAATCGGACTTCCACCACATCGTACTCTCCGCTCCGTTGTTGCGAACTTCCGGAAGCGGTCCCTGACATTCGTAGTTGATACCGGCGACCAGAACGTGGTCGTGGAGGTTCCGGCCGACACCGCGGAGGCTCACAGCGACCGGAATGTCCAGCGCTTTCAGCTCGTCTTCGGGCCCGATTCCGGAAAGACTCAGTACTTGTGGTGATCCGATTACTCCCGCACAGAGGACGATCTCCTTCTCGGCTGCGGCCCTCCGTATGTCGCCATCGTGTTGGTATTCGACGCCGACCGCACTGGTGCCGTCGATGAGAACACGATGCGTGACGGCGTGCGTCCGCACCGTCAGGCTGGTATTGTCCATCGCCGGCTGAAGGTATGTCTGGACGACGCTGTGCCGCTTGCCGTCCTTGATCGTCATGTTGAAAAAGCTGGCGAAGAGCTGTTGTAGTCGTCGACCCTGGGCAGGCCGACTGCCGGACCGGACTCGACGAAGGCGGTAGCGACGGGGTTCGGATCCGCGGCGGGCTCGACGTAGACGGGACCTCCCGTTCCCCTCAGGTCGCTCGGTGGACCCTGCCAGTCTTCCATTCTCTTGTATAGCGGGTGGATTTCCTTCCAACTCCAGCCGGGATTGCCGCCGAGGGCCCAGCCGTCGAAATCGCTCGGGTGTCCGCGAACCCACACGTTGGCATTGTGACTGTGGCAGCCGCCCAGCATCTTGCCCCGGGGCACGTGATCGACCCTGTTGTCACAGCTTCGCAGGGGTGTCGTGTCATACCCCCAGTCCAACTCACCCTTGAACAGCGTCGGCCACTTGGAGGGGTCGATCACGTCCGGGTGGGTTGCCGGTCCTCCTCCTTCGAGCAGCAACACCCGCACTTCGGGATTCTCTGACAATCGTGCCGCGACGACGCAACCGGCTGAGCCGGCGCCCACGACGACATAGTCATAAGTCTCCTCGAACGTATGGTTGCTCATCGATATCCCCTCCGCGCAGGTCGATGTCAAGCCTGACCTGACGTAAACAACTGAATTCCCAGCAAATGGCTGCCCGATATCCTGCACGATTTAGCTGTATAATTCCAGCTTCCACCAGCATCGCTCCCAAAAGTAGGTCTTGGCCCAACCGAGGATCTCCGTGGAATATCTGGAATTTGCATCTCAACTGGCTCGCGAAGCTGGCGGCGTCCTGAACTACTACGCCGCTCGCGAGAAGAAGATCGAACACAAGGGGCGTGCCAACCTGGTCACGGTGGCGGACCGCGAAAGCGAGACACTGATCATCCGCGAGATCCGCGCCCGGTATCCCAATCACACGATACTGGCCGAAGAGTCCGGCTTGTCCGCGGAAGAGGGTGACGGTCGTTGGATCATCGACCCACTGGACGGGACGACGAATTATGCACACCAGTTCCCGATGTTTTGCGTTTCGATCGGTTTTGAGCTGCACGGCCGGGTCCTCTGTGGCGCGGTCTACGATCCGGTCCGCGACGAGCTGTTCACCGGATCGCGTGGGGGGGGAGCCTTCGTGAACGGAGAACCGATTACGGTCTCCGATGTCGGCCGACTTGCGGACGGTTTACTGCTGACGGGTTTTCCGTATGGCGTCCGGGAGAAGATGGAGTATGCCCTCGGGCTCTTTCGGTCTTTTCTGGTGGCGTCTCAAGCCGTCCGGCGTGCCGGCGCGGCCGCCCTGGATCTCTGCTATCTCGCTGCCGGAAGGTGCGACGGGTTCTGGGAACTGGACCTGAACCCATGGGATACAGCCGCCGGCCTGGTGATTGCCGAGGAGGCCGGCGCGCGCGTCACGGACTTCGGGGGCGGCGCCTTTGCGATCTACTCCAAAGAAATCCTCGCGTCGAATGGTCTGATACACGAGGAGATGGTTCAGACATTGGGGGAGGGGAAATGAACAGGAAGTGGCCAGTGGTCAGTGACCAGTGGCCAGCAACAAAGTGGAAGGTGACGAGTGACGAGCAAGAAAGGAATCAGGAACGATTGGAACAGCAGTTGACTGGCAGGCGCCGGAGAGTACGCTTCCTTAACTGACCACTGACCACTGACCACTGACCACTGACCACTGACCACTGACCACTGACCACTGACCACTGACCACTGACCACCAATCCCCACGTTTTCCAAGACACGGTGCCAGATCCTGACCTATGATCTTTCTGATCACGAAATCCCACACTGACGGAGGCCTTCGATGATTCGCGCGTGGAGCCTGGTCCTGATTGTCATTCTCCTGATCGCCGGTCCAGCCTATTCCCAGCAGGCCGAGCAAGGCTCGGCGATGACGGCCGAGCAAGGCTCGGCGATGACGGCCGAGCAAGGCTCGGCGATGACGGCCGAGCAAGGCTCGGCGATGACGACCGACGATGTCCTGGATCTTGTCGGCATGTCCAATGCCGAAATCTCGCCAGACGGCGAATGGATTCTGTATTCCCGGTCCGATCTGAAGTGGGGAGACAACAAGCGAGAATCATACCTGTGGATGGTGTCCGCCGATGGCGCCGACCACTTCCAGTTCACTTCGCAGGCTGGAGACGGCTCTGCAAGCTGGTCGCCGGATGGACGTATGATTGCCTTCCTTTCGTCGAGAAAGGCCAGTGGCGCCGTCGGTGACGAGGGAGACGAGAACGGAGGCGGGCGCCAGATCTGGCTGATCCGGACCCGCGGAGGAGAGGCCTGGCAGCTTACCGAGCACGACGGTGGCGTGTCTGCGTTCGAATGGTCGCCCGATGGGCACTCGATCGTGTTTCGGGCATCTGACGCAAAGTCAAAGGAAGAGAAGGAGGCCGAAGAAGGCGGAGACGACGCGATCTACGTCGACGAGGGCCCGAACGGTCAGGGACGCCGCAGCTGGTCGAATCTGTGGACGATTTCCATCGAGGACGGGACGGAGCGACAGATCACTTCAGGCGATTGGGCCGTCGCCGGTTTTGCCGTATCACCCGACGGCGAGAGGATCGCGTTTCACGCCCGGAGGGAGAGAGAACGCAACAACGGCAACCTCACCGAAATCTACACGGTCGGCATCGTCGAGGGCGAAATCGAGCGTCTCACCGACAACCTCGCGCCCGAATCCGGCGTCAAGTGGTCTCCCGACGGGCGATCGATCTCCTACACGGCCGCTCATGACGCCGAATGGGAGCTCTACAACCGGAAGATTCGGATCATGCACGTGGACACGAAGATCTCCCGCGTGCTGACGGACGGATACGACGGGAACATCGGGACCTACGAGTGGACTCCTGACGGCACTACAATCCTCTTCGCGGGCCAGCACCGGACGATGAACAACCTCTTTGAGGTCGACACGGAAAGCGGCGCTGTCAGACAGCTCACCGAGGAAGAAGGTGTCTTTCAAGTCAGTTCCTTCTCGAAGGATCGCAAACGGGCGGCAGCCCTCTACGAGACGCCCCAGACTCCCCGCAGTCTCTACCTGCTCGACCGAACGACACTCGAACGCACCCAACTCGTCGACCTCAATCAAGACGCTGAGAGTTTCGAGATGCCGCGGGCAGAAGTAGTTCGATGGAAGAGCAAGGACGGGACCGAGATCGAAGGGGTCCTCCACCTGCTCCACGACTACCAGGAAGGCACGCGGCTGCCTTTCATACTGAGCATTCATGGCGGCCCGGCCGGTGTATGGCGTTACAACTTCAACTCGGCCGCGGCCGTGTTCACGGGCCTGGGATACGCAGTGCTGTCGCCGAATGTGCGGGGAAGCAGGGGTTATTCAGACGCCTTGCTTCGCGGAAACCTCAACGACATCGGTGGCGGAGACTACTGGGACGCAATGACGGGAGTCGATGCCATGATCGATCGAGGAATTGCCGATCCGGAGCGGTTGGCCGTTCGCGGCTGGAGCTACGGCGGCATTCTCGGTGGCTGGGCGATCACACAAACTGACCGCTTCAAGGCAGCGTCGCTGGGCGCGATGGTTGCCGATTGGACCTCGGAGTACGCGATGGGGTTCAACAACGACATCCGTTATTGGTACATCGGGGGAACCCCCTGGGAGAACCCGGAAGGTTACAGGCGACAGTCCGCCTTCACTTACATCGACAACGTGTCCACCCCCACGATCCTCTTCCACGGCGAAAGAGACACTACCGACACGGTAGGCCAATCCATGATCTTCTACCAGGGTTTGAAGGACCGTGGAGTCGACACCCGGTTTATCCGTTTCCCGAGAGAGCCTCACGGTTTCCGAGAACCGCACCACCAGCGGATTCGCGACATCGAGGAAATCGCCTGGTTCGAGAAGTACGTGCGCGGACAGGACTTCGAGATTACGAAGCGGACCGAGGAAGAGGACGGGGAGGAGGGCTCTGGCGAGACGGGCGGCAGTCCGGACGAATGAAGAGAACCACCCCGTCTGCACCTTCGGTGCATCCACCCGGTTAATCCAACCACCCCGTCTGCGCCTCCGGCGCATCCACCCCTCCTTGTCCGAGGAGGGGAGTCGGTTCTTCTCTTCAGACAACTGACTACTGACTACCGACTACTGACTACTTCTTCTCCCCCTCCCCCATCTTCATCACGAAAAGAGTTCGATCGTCCGAGGCCGGGCGGTCGTCGGAGAACTGTCGGATCGCTTCACTGACACCTTCGACTACGCTTTCGGGGTCCCGCTCCCGACAATCGAGTACGACCTGCGCGAGGCGTTTCAAGCCGAACTCTTCGCCCTCCTGATTCTGCATTTCCACCATTCCGTCGGAGTAGAAAACGAGCAGGTCCCCGTTTTCGAGAGAGATCGATCGTTCCTGGTACGTGGAGTCGGGAAACAAGCCGAGAGGGATTCCCGACACATCCAGGAACGAGCAGGCATCCTCGCGGATGACGATCGGGTAGGGAAGTCCCGAATTGGCGACTGTGATCTGTCGGTTTTCCGGGTCGTACACCGCGTAGACCAGTGCGACGTACTGGGTGGCGATCGGCCGCTGCTGTAGTGTCTTGTTGACCATTTCCAGCATCTGGGCGGGAAGATACTTTCGGGTTGCGCGTGTTCGGATTATGCCGCTGGCCAATGCGCCGTAGAGTGCGGCGGGTGCTCCCTTTCCGGCCACATCCCCGACCGCGATCGCCACTCGCCCGTCGTCGAACCGGATCACATCGTAGAGATCACCCCCCAGGTGAGCGACCGGGATGAAGGAAACCCCGATCGCCAGCGGGCCGAGCGAAGGCACTTCATCCGGCAGCAGCTGGCGCTGAATCTCACGAGCGATTTCCAGTTCGTTGTCCAGCCGTCGCTCGTCCGCCACGACCTTCTCGTACAGCTCCGCATTCACCAGAGCCGATGCGATTCTGCTGGCGAGCGTGAGCAAGAGCCGCTGGTCGTATTCAGTAAAGTTATCCCTCCTCCGGCTTTCCAGGTCGAGGACACCGATGACTTTTCCTTTGTAGGCCAGCGGAATCACCATCTCGGATACGGTTTCGGGGTGCACGTTGATGTAGCGGGGATCCTGGCTGACGTCACTCACCCGAATCGGCTTGTTCTCCAGGGCCGCCGTTCCTACCAGACCCTTTCCGAGCGCAACGTCGAACTTTTCGAATGCATGCTTGTTGGGCCGAAAAACGATTCGGGGTTTCAGCCGTCCGGTTTCTGCATCCAGCAACATGATCGAAAAGATGTGGTAGTCGATCGACGACTTGACCGCATCGGCGATCTTGTTGATCAGCTCGTCGACCTCCAACGTCGAGGCCATCTCCAGACTGATGTCATAGAGCATCGTGAGCAACTCGCGGTTGCGCCGCTCGCGTTCGTAGAGGTTGGCGTTTTCGATGGCGATGGCGATCTGGCTGCCCAGCAGGTGAAGCATCCGAACCTGTTCTTCCCTGAAGTAGCCGACTTCAGGGCTCTCGATGTCGAGAACACCCATGACGCGATTCTTGCTGATCAACGGCACGGCCAACTCTGAACGTGTCGCCGACACGACGTTGATGTAACGGGTGTCGGCAGAAACATCGTCCACCACGACCGGACGACGTTCTCGGGCTGCAGTTCCGATGAGGCCCTGGCCGAGGGGGACCCGGAGCGAATCGACCATCTCCTGCGGGTGGCCTATGGCGAAACGGTAGTAGAGTTCCTGGGTCGGCTCATCCAGGAGGAGAATCGCGAAGACCTGGTACGGGACGAACCGCTGCGTCAATTCCGCGATCTTGTTCAGGAGGAGGTCGAGATCCAGGATCGCTGTGATCTCATGGTTGATCTCGATGAGGTCGGCCAGGAAACGCGTGTCTCGGAAACCCAGATCCGGATTCTTGCTCATGAAGGTGCGCTTTCGAGGATGTCGACGCTCGAGCTGGAACCCAGCCGCGACGCTCCCGCATCGAGAAGAGCCCGGGCCTGGCCGTAGGTCCGGATACCACCGGCAGCCTTTATTCCAACGGATTCTTCCAGGTTGAGGCGGAGGAATCGAACGTCTTCCAGCGTAGCTCCGCGTGGGGCGTATCCGGTCGAAGTCTTTACGAAATCCGGTCGAACCCGGTTGGCGATGGTCACGATCCGACGCAGGTCGTCTTCTGTGAGGTACGCGGTTTCGACTATGAATTTCGTTCCCATGCCCAGTTTCCGTCCGAGCCGATTGAGCCTCTCGATTTCTTCGCCGAGCTGCTCGAAACGACCCGACCTTACCTGCGAGATGTTCGTTACGATGTCCACTTCGTGCGCACCTTCCCCGGCCGCGCGACGCATCTCGTCTTCCTTCGTCGCTGTGAAGGTGCACCCGAACGGGAATGCCACCACGGTGGTGACGCGCACCCCGCTTCCGGTGAGCAACTCTCTGGCCTTCGTCACGTAGTACGGGAAGACGCAGACCGCGTAGGTCTTGTAGCGCACGGCTTCTTCGTGCGCCGTGAGAAGGCGCCAATCCTCAGCGGGTGCGAATCCCGCCCGGCAACTGTCGCTCCAGTCGGTAGCAATCGGAGCGGATGGTGGAGGTAACAACATCGTCTGAAGCACTCCGATGACAAAGGGCCGCCTCGGGCGGCTCAGCAACCACACAGGCCACAACGCGAGTAAACGCCGAGCAGGCCTCGAAACGCACAATGCGGAAGCCGACCCGCCGTTGAAACGGGGAAGGCTGCCAGCGGTCGGGAAGCGAGCGACGCGAGCACCGACCGGTTCCGCCGGGGTATTGGCGGTGGCATGTATGGAAGAGGGGATTGGACGCAACACGGGAAGCCCTGCCGGTGGCGTGGCACGCGCCAACCGACAGCCCGCGAGGGTCAGGTTGGGCCGACAGGGTGGCGGAGAGGTCCGCAGTACCAAGGAAGCCGGGTAATGCCGGTGGAGGGAAGGGACCTCAGTTCGAGAGCAGCGCATGACGGAGGAAGGGACATGAGGACTGGCGAGAGCCTAACAGCCTCGGAGAGAGTTCAGCGACTCCAGACGGCGCTACATGCGAAAGCGAAGGAAGCTCTGGGCTTCCGGTTCTACTCTCTGAGCGACAAGGTGTGGCGCGACGACGTGCTCGCAGTCGCCTGGCAGGCCGTGCGACGCAACGGCGGCGCGGCCGGGGTGGACGGCGAGACGGTCGCGGACATCGATGCGTTCGGGGTGGACCGGTGGCTGGGAGCACTGGCGCGGGACCTGAAGGAAGGGACCTATCGGCCGCATGCGGTTCGGCAGGTTCTCATCCCGAAGAAGCAACGAGGGAAGTTCCGGCCGCTGGGCATTCCGTGTCTCCGGGATCGGGTGGTGCAGACGGCGGCGATGCTGGTGTTATCGCCGATCTTCGAAGCCGACCTGCAACCGGAGCAGTATGCGTACCGGCCGGGCCGAGACGCGCATGACGCAGTCAGGCGCGTGCATCGGCTGCTGAGGACGGGCCACCGGGAGGTGGTGGACGCCGACCTGTCGGACTACTTCGGCCAGATTCCGCACGCGGACCTGATGAAGTCCATCGCCCGGCGCGTGAGCGACGGGCGGCTGTTGGGCTGGGTCAAGGCGTGGCTGGAGATGGCGGTGGAAGAGGACGACGGGCGCGGCGGTCGCCGCCGCACGAACCGGGCGCGTCACGAGCGGAAGGGGACCCCGCAAGGGTCTCCGATCTCGCCGCTGTTCAGCAACATCTACATGCGGCGCTTCATTCTGGGCTGGAAGGTGCTGGGCTACGCCCGGCACTTCAAGGCGGAAATCGTCAACTACGCGGACGACTTCGCGGTTCTCGGTCGCGCGCCGGCAGCGGTGATGCTAGCGGCGGTCGAAGCCCTGATGAAACGTCTGAAGTTGGCGATGAACGTTGAGAAGACCCGCTGCTGCCGGGTGCCGGAGGAATCGATGACGTTCCTCGGCTACCGGATCGGTTGCAACTACCGGCCGGGTACGGGTGCCGCCTACATAGGCACACATCCGAGCCGGGAAAGCGTCCAGAGCATCTGCCGTCGTGTGAGCGAGTTGACCGCGCCGCGCCACGGGCTCCTGCCGTCGGGAGTCGTAGTGGGACGCCTCAACCGGTTGCTGACCGGTTGGGCGAACTACTTCATCCTGGGACAGGTCCGCCCGGCCTACAAGGCGATTGATCAACACGCGACACGGCGGCTGCGCCAGTGGCTCTGCCGTAAGCACAAGGTGCGGATCGGGAAACACGTGCGCTTCCCGTCCGAGCGGCTCTGGTCCGATTACGGGCTCACGCATCTTGCGCCGCGTACGGCGAGCTTTCCGTGGGCGAAGGCATGATCTCGTCCGAGAGCCGGATGCGGGAAATCTGCATGTCCGGTTCGATGAGCGGCGACTGGAAACGAAGCCACGGCGAGGAGTGAGGCACCGGAATCGGCGAAAGCCACCGGCAACAGCTACCCCCTTTGCCTACCGCCACCGCGCCAGTCGTCGACTCTACACAGATTCGTTCGACGTCCTCCTCCGTCGAGTTCGGCTGCAGCAGCGTGTGCTCGATGTGGCTGGCGAGATCACTCACTCATCATCCAACACCCTGACGTCGGGCAGGTGCCGGTAGCGCTGGGCGAAATCGAGCCCGTAGCCGACAACGAACACATCCGGGATCCGAAAAGCGACGTAGTCCAGGGTTTGTGCACTCTCGCCGTTTCCCGTCTTTTCCAGGAAAGTTGCGAATCGCACCGATTTCGCGCCTCGTGCCTCAGCCCGTTCGCGGATGAAATCGATCGTCAGGCCCGTCTCGACAATGTCCTCGATGATCAAGACGTCCTTGCCCTCGAGGGAAAGATCCGAATCATAGACCAGCTCGACCTGGCCTGAAGAGGACGTCCCCTCACCGTAGCTTCGCACAGACATGAAATCGAGTGTGACCTCGACCTCTGGAGCCAGAGCTCGGACCAGGTCGGCCGCGAAGACGAAGCCTCCCCGCAAGACGACCAGCGCCACCATTTCCGCATTTTTGTAGTCTGCAGAGATCTCGCGAGCCAGTTCGGCGACCCGGATCGCGATCTGCTTTCCGGATATCAGTACGTCCTTGTGCAATCGGGGTTTAGGGGTGCCTCCCATCTCGCTAGTGTATCTTCCGGGTTTGAGAATTCCCATACAAGTCTCCGGAGGCCACGGCGCGAGACGCACCCGATGTGGCGGTTGACTTTGGATCGAAAGGGGAATATAAACGCCTTTAAAGAAAAGAACTTATCGGTGGAGGATTACAATGCTGCTGCGAAGAGTAAGCCTCGTTCTTATCTCGCTGGCGACACTGACCGGTCTGGCTCATGCGCAGGCGACAGGCCAGCGCCCGCCCCAAGCCCAAGAGTACACCATTCGCGGCAAGATCATGTTCGACTCGCCCCATCCTCCCGACGAGCGGATCGAGGTCCGCCTGGAAAGGGCGGGGCGGCAGCTGATCGACACCGCTTTTTCCGACGGCGTCGGAAACTTCCTGTTCCGGAACCTCCTGCCCGATCAGTATTTCGTCGTCATCGATTTGGACGGGTACGAACCAGTCCGGGAGAGAGTCGAGCTCTCGTCGTCCTTTACGCGCACAGCGAACCTGACTATTTTCCTGAATTCCAAGACCGTCATCCGGAGAACCGAAAAACGCGGTTTCGAGGGAGATCCCAAGGTCGTTGACATCAATGAGCTGAGGACGGATTACCCGGACAAGGCCGTCGAGGAGTACGAGAAGGCACTTAAGGAAGCCGAGAAAGGCAATTCCAAGAAGGCCGTGGACCGGCTGGAGAAGGCCGTTAAACTTGCGCCCGATTTTTACCAGGCCCAGAACAATCTGGGAGTTCAGTACAAAGAGCTCGGACGCTATCGGGACGCGGAACGAACTCTCGGGATAGCCCGCGATCTTAACCGAAACGCGGCTCAACCTTTGATCAATCTGGGTTCCATGTATGTCGAGGAAGCCCAGGAGCAGATCAACAGCGGCGAGGAGGAACGTGCGCTCGCCACCTACCAGAAAGCTGTTGCTTCGCTGGAAGAGGCGATCGTCCTCGATACATTCTCGGCGTCGGCGAGATACTTCCTGGGTACCGCCCTCTACAAGACAGCGGCGCTGGAAAGAGCCGAGACGACGCTGTTGCGGGCGCTCGAGCTCGATGAAGACTACCACGTCGTTCGACTGATGCTGGTCAACGTCTACGTGAGGCAGGCTCGCTACAATGATGTATTGACGCAGCTCACGGAGTTTCTCGAGAGGAATCCCGACGACCCGCAGAGCGAAGCGGTTCGAGCGATGAAGCAGCAGATCGAGAAGGCCCTCCAGAACTAGAATCCGACGCCGTTCGGCCGAACGCTGGTACCGATAGCACTGTTACAGGGCACTGGCGCTGAAGACTATCGGGCGGGACTTCGTTGGGACTTCTGCCCGATCCCGACCCACCGTCCGCTCATCGGTTATCGTCCTAAAACCTTTCCCTAAGCCCTGGCCTTCGTGGTAGAAAGAGGCCACTTTGCTTGCAGCGCGATGACGATTTCCGAACTCCGAGAATGTGCTCGCCAGATCTGGGAAGCCTCCCTGGAGGCCGGCCGCCCGGACATCTGTATACCGAACGCGGTCGAGGTCTTCGCGGAAGGCTTTGCTGTTGACGGGACGGAATACAAGACGCCCGGGCGCCTGATAGTGATCGGCGCAGGCAAGGCGGGCGCGGGGATGGCCCGGGTGATCGAGGAGGTCTTCGGTGACCGGATCTCCGCCGGCCTCGTGATCACGAAGTATGGTCATGGTCTACCCACCGAATACATCCAGGTTTTCGAGGCGGGTCACCCGATCCCGGATCAATCCGGCGAGCTAGCTGTTGAAGGCATGCGGGAGATACTCCGGGACCTGGACCCGGAGGATGTGGTCCTCTGCCTGATCTCCGGCGGCGGCTCCGCGCTCTTGCCCGCACCCGCCGAGGGCGTCACGCTCCGAGAGAAGCAGGAAGTAACGACGCTGTTGCTGCGCGCGGGTGCGACGATACGGGAGCTCAATGCGGTGCGGAAGCACCTGTCAGCGATAAAGGGCGGGCAGTTGCTGCGCCTGGCCACGCCGGCCCGGGTCGTAGCGCTGATCATGTCGGACGTCATCGGCGATCCGCTGGATTTCATCGCGTCCGGTCCAACCGCCCCCGACACCACCACCTTCGCGGACGCCCTCTCCATCATCCGGAAATACGGGATTGAGATACCTCCCGCGGTACTTGCACGTTTTGAAGGGGGCGCCAGGGGCGACATCGCAGAGACCCCCAAACGGGGTGACCCGCTCTTCGAGCGTGCGAGCAACCACATCATCGCCAACAACCGGCTCCTTGTTGAAGCGGCTGCCACGAAGGCAAGCGATCTCGGGTTTCAGACACTCGTGCTGGCCTCGGAGCTTGAAGGGGAGGCGCGCGACGTGGCCCGCTTCTTCGCGTCGATCGCGCGTGAGATCGGCTCCAGCGGCAACCCGCTATCTCCCCCGGCCTGCATTCTTGCCGCCGGCGAGACTACAGTGACTGTACGTGGCCACGGCCTAGGCGGGCGCAATCAAGAAATGGCTTTGGCGTGGGCGATGAAGATGCAGTCCTGGACCCTGCCGGTGTGTTTCGCGAGCGTGGCCTCCGATGGTACCGACGGGCCGACGACTGCGGCCGGCGGTCTGGTCGATCCATTCACCTGTTCCCGCGCCATCGAGATGAACCTCGATCCCGCCCAGTACCTTCGGGCGAACGACTCGTTCAGATTCCTCGAATCGGTCCGCGACCTGATCACAACGGGCCCGACGCAGACCAACCTGATGGACCTGCAGATCCTGCTCGCCGGCTGATCAGGCGATTAAACACGGAGGCTCGGAGACACGGAGGGGGGATGTTTTTCTGCAACCCAGGACCTGGCCCCTGTCCCATTGGCTCCCGCTCGGGAGGTTTCGCCAAAGCGACTCTCGTCGGTCCGGCCTTACCGGCCCCACTAAGCCTCTGTGCCTCCGGGCCTCCGTGGTGAAGTCTTGTCTTCCCGTGGGTGTTTGGTAAGCAGAGAAGTTGACTCTTGTTGTGACCTACCCCGGTGGGGGAGGTCGGCGGCGGCGTTGAGCGTTCGGGTTGCGGGATCGTTCGATCAGGTTCCGGATGCGCTGCTCGAGGTTGGGCTGGACTATGCGCAAACGGGCACGCTGAGCCGGGGTCAGTTCGGGATCGACCTTGCGGAGAAGCCCTTGCTGCACGGCCCGGAGCTCCGCGTCGACCGCGTCGACTTCCCGAATCCGCTCGAGGATGTCGTCATCTGAGGCGCCGTTTCGCAGAGCCTGTCGCATCGCGCTCAACGCCCGCGTCCGCTGACGTCCGAGTTCCGTCCGCTTCTGTAGTGACTCCCGCAGCGCCGGAAGCACTTTCGCGAACTGATTGTCGTCCAGTTGCAGTTCCTGCTGAAAGCGGCTGACGTAGAAACCCTCCACGACATCCTGGATCGGAGCGAGGTTGTTTCTCGGCATTCGATTCGGGTTCCGCTGCGGGTTTCTCTGTCCACCGACGGCTTTGCCGATGTTTCGGGGGCCCTGCTGCACCGGCGCGGAGACTCCGGTTCCGCCCGTCAGAAGAAGTAGCATTAACAGTGACGCGGCCTTCTTCATCGCATGCCATCCTCGTCGAGGTCGAATTCCAGATCCTCAACCGAAGCGAGCAACTCGCGCAGCAAATCCGTCTCGTCGGTTTCCAATTCGCTCAGCGTGCTGAAAATCTCCGTCTGGGACCACGCCAGCACTTCCGCTTCGAGCAGTTCGGTCTCCTCGGCGGAAAATAGATCCTCCCCGATCGTATCAGCCGCGGGGCCGGCAATACCGACTGCCGGCTCGACGGTTGTGATGAAACGCGGAGCCTCATCCGGCGAATGCTGGGTCTGGTAATGCCAGAAGGTAGCGCTCGCCGCACCGACCACGACAACAATCAGAGCAAGACTCCAGGCTGCAGCCGGCCTCAACGCCCATCCCGTCAACCGGCGGAATCTCGAGGACCGTTCCACCGCGCGAGACAGCAATCCGTCACGTACCGAGGAGCGGAACTCGGCCCAGTCGATGTTCGGAGGGTCGTCCTGGATGCCGGAGATGTCCTGATGCAATTCTGAGATCGAAGCCAGGGTGGAACGGCACTGGCTGCAACCGGCCAGATGCCTGGCACGGTCGGCGGCAAGTTCCGAGCCTTCCATCAGGTTGGTGAACTCTTCGGCTTTGAGATGACGGAACATAACGACCCTTACAGTGTGCGGCCGGCCGGTGCTTGCTGCTGAACCATTTTCTTCAGCTTGTTCAGCGCGAAGAAAACGCTCGACTTGATCGTCGATACGGACCGGTCCAGTATACCCGCGATCTCCTCGTAACTGAGGTTCTCGTTCATCCTCAGCTCCAGGATCGCCTTCTGCCTGGGTGGCAGGTTTTTCATCAGGCCTCGGACGATCTCGCGGCGCTCATCTTCCAGTATGCGATGGTGTATGGACGGCTCCACTTTCCCGGTCGATTCAGTCACTTCGACGAAATCGCGACGGTTCTTCTTGACGTGGTTCAGGCAGTGATTGACCGTGACGCGGTACAGCCAGGTCTTGAACCGGGCTTCTCCCCGGAAGGTGGGAAGGTGCTCGAAGGCCTTGATAAACACTTCCTGGCTCAGGTCCAGGGCGTCGTCCTGGTTCGGAACAAAGCGGTAACACAAGCGATAGACCGGCCGCTCGTACTGGATCATCAACTCGTCGAAAGCGAGCGTGTCACCGGCAAGATATCGTTCTACGAGCCCTCGATCCGCGTCCTGGTCCTTCGTAGCCGCGGGCATCATCGCCGTAATCGTCTCATCCATGTTATTAGCTCCGAACTTGTTGATAAAAAATCGGTTCCACCGATTGTCTGCATCCAAGGGAATCCCTCACATAAAGTTAGACCATCCCGGGGCCGCACAGTTTAAAAGGTCCTCCCATTAAATGTAGAATGGAGGACTAAACGTCACACGCTGGAAACTCCAGATATGCAGACTTTATCCCGACTCTTCGTGTACCTGCAACGATATCGCACGAGGATGCTGCTGGGCCTGGGCTGCGTGTTGATGACGACGGGTTTCTACCTGGCCACGCCGTGGGTGATGAAATATGCCGTCGACTCCCTGAACGAGTCCGTCACCCAGGACAAGCTTCTCTTCTACGCCGGGCTGATTGTGGGATTGACCGTGTTGCAGGGAATATTCCGCTTCCTGATGCGCTGGCTCATGATCGGCGTTTCGCGGCGGATCGAATACCGCTTGCGCGAAGATGTCTTCGAACACCTGGAGCGTTTGCCTCTGTCGTTCTTCCAGGCAAACCGAACCGGCGACCTGATGTCTCGTGCCACGAACGACTTGAGCAGCGTGCGAATGCTGTTGGGTCCGGGGATCATGTACTCGGCGAACACGATCCTGATCACGACCTTCTCGATCGTCCTGATGATCAGCATCGACTGGAAACTGACGATCGTCGCGCTGATTCCGCTCCCGTTCGTTTCTTTCGGAGTCCGTCAGTTCGGGAGCCGGATCCACCGTTTGAGCGAGGAGTCTCAGAGCCGTCTGGCAGGGCTGAGCGCGCGGGTTCAGGAGAGCCTCTCGGGGATCCGTGTCGTCAAGGTCTTTGTCCAGGAGGAGCACGAAAATGAGGAATTCGATCGCCTGAACCGCCATCTCAAAGACAAGAACATGGATCTGATCCGTGTGACCAGCCTGTTCTTTCCGACTATGCAGTTCACGATCGGTTTCGCGACGGTGATCGTGCTGTGGTTTGGCGGCCGGCAGGTCATTCAGGGCGCCATTTCCATGGGGGATTTCGTGGCCTTCACGGTGTACCTGGGGATGCTGGCCTTTCCGATGATTGCGATGGGCTGGGTCATCAACCTCCTCGAGCGCGGACGGGCGTCGATGAAGCGTCTCAACTACATCCTCGACACCAAACCCGATATCGAGGACGGGCCGGAATCCCTCGACCTCGACGTTCAGGGCGAGATCGAGTTTCGCAATTTGAATTTCGCCTACAACGGAGTGCCGGTTTTGCGGGATGTATCGCTGCGCATTCCTCAGGGGAAGACCCTGGCGGTGGTTGGCGCCACGGGCTCTGGTAAGTCCACGCTGGCGCAGTTGATCCCCCGGCTCTACAACGCGCCGCCCGGCACGCTGTTTATCGATGGAGTGCCGATCGAGCGGATCCGGCTCGGACGGCTGCGCAAAGCGATCGGGTTCATCCCGCAGGACACCTTCCTTTTCGGAGAGACCGTCTTCGAGAACATTGCTTTCGGAGTCGACACAGCATCTCAAGAGGAAGTTGAGGAGGCGGCACATATATCGAACATATATAAAGATATCGATAGCTTTCCAAAGGGATTCGAAACCATGGTGGGAGAGCGGGGGATCACCCTGTCGGGAGGGCAGAAACAGCGCACCGCGATCTCTCGCGCAGTCGTCAGAAACCCGAAGATTTTGATCCTGGACGACTCGCTTTCAAGTGTGGACACGCACACCGAGGAGCAGATTCTCGGCGAACTACGACAGGTCATGCGCGACCGCACATCGATCCTGATCAGCCATCGGGTCTCGACCGTGAAAGATGCCGACGAGATCGTCGTCCTCGAGGACGGGCGGATCGTCGAGCGTGGCAGCCACGACGAGCTTCTGCGGCTGGCGGGACGTTACGCCGACCTGCACCAGCGCCAGTTGCTGGAAGACGAACTGGCCGTCAGCGACTGATATGCATCAAGAGGAAATATTAGGCAAAGCCTACGACTCTCGGTTGATGCGGAGACTGCTCGTCTACCTCCTGCCGTACCGGAAGTTCGTGCTGGCCGCCTTCATGCTGATCATGTTCGAGTCGCTGATCGAGATCAGTTTTCCGTGGCTCACCATGGTCGCCGTCGACAGGTACATCCTGGTCGGCGACATGTCCGGGCTGCTGCTGATCGCCTCGCTTTATGTCGCGCTGCTCGTCATCAAGTTCGGAGTGGGTTTCCTGCAGACGTTTACCCTGCAGAGCACCGGTCAGAAGATCATGTTCGACATGAGAAAGCAGATCTTCGGGCACATCCAGACCCTTTCGAACGATTTTTTCGACAAGAACCCTGTCGGCCGCCTCATCACCCGGGTCACGACAGACGTGGATGTCCTCAACGAAATGTTCTCGGCGGGTATCGTCTCGGTCTTCGGAGATATATTTACGCTGACCGGGATCATGATTGCGCTGCTCGTGCTGGATTGGAGACTTGCTCTGATCGTTCTTGCGATCGTGCCGGTGATCGGCCTTGCCACCGCCGCCTTCCGCAGGAAGGCCCGAGACGGATACCGGCGTGTCCGCATCGCCATAGCCAAGATCAACGCTTTTCTGCAGGAGCACATCACGGGGATGAGTGTTGTCCAGCTCTACAACCGCGAGCAGAAGAGCGCGGCTAAGTTCGAGCGGATCAACCGGGAGCACCTTCAGGCGATGCTGGACTCCATCATGGCGTACGCGGTGTTTTTCCCCGTCGTCGAGCTGCTCAGTGCGAGCGCAATCGCGTTGATCATCTGGCACGGAGGGGGACAGGTCATCGCGGGGCTGTTGACGCTGGGAACTCTGATTGCGTTCATTCAGTACTCCCAGCGCTTCTTCCGTCCGATCGCCGACCTGGCGGAGAAGTACAACATACTCCAGTCCGCGATGGCGAGCTCGGAGAGGATTTTCTCGTTGCTCGACACCCGGCCCGGGGTCGTATCTCCTCCGCAGACCAGAGCGATCGCCGCACCCAGGGGGGAGATCGAGTTTCGCAATGTCTGGTTCGCCTATAACCAGGATGACTGGGTGCTCCGGGACGTCTCGTTCGGGGTCGGGCGTGGCCATTCAGTCGCAATCGTGGGTCACACCGGCGCAGGTAAGACAACTATCACCAACCTGTTGACCCGTTTCTACGACATCCAGAAAGGCGAGATCATTCTCGACGGGGTCGACATCGCTGGAATGGGCCTGTCGGACCTGCGCCGCCGGTTTGCGGTGGTTCAACAGGACGTATTCATGTTCTCGGGCACCCTGCGGTCGAACATCCGCCTTGGCTCCGACATCGATGACGACAAGATTCTGCACGCAGCCGAGGATGTGAGCCTGGGTCCCTACCTGCGATCAGTGGAATTGGGCCTCGATCATCCCGTCAACGAGCGGGGAACGACTCTTTCGGTCGGACAGCGACAGCTTCTGGCGTTTGCCCGGGCGCTCGCTCACGACCCCGAGATTCTCATACTCGACGAGGCAACTTCCAGCGTCGACACCGAAACCGAGATCCAGATTCGAAAGGCGATCGATCGCCTGATGCAGGGCCGCACCTCGATCATCATCGCCCACCGGTTATCGACCATCCAGCGGTGCGACAAGATCATTGTCATGCACAAGGGCAGGATCCGCGAAGTGGGTTCCCACCAGGAATTGCTCGCCGAGCGCGGCTTCTACTACAAGCTGTACCAGCTCCAGTACAAGGAACAGGAACTGGAGACGGTCCAGGGAGACTGAGGGGAATCATTAGCCACGGAGGCGCGGAGACACGGAATCTTAGGATTCAGAAGACCGTTCTCCGTGCCTCAGTGCCTCCGTGGTTAATTTCTTATGATTTCTTTAGAAAATAAAGTGGCGGTGGTGACCGGGGCGGGGCGGGGGATTGGCCGGGCGATAGCGATCGAGCTCGCAGATTGCGGGATCCGCGTCGCGCTGGCCGCACGGACGCGAACGGAATTGGAAGAGACCGCCTCATCGATCAGGGGTGCGGCGGTGATCCCGACCGACATCAGAAAACGGGGCGACGTCGAGCGGCTGCTGGATGGCGCGGCCGAGAGGCTGGGTCCCGTGGACATCCTGGTCAATTCGGCCGGCATCGGCATTTTCGGTCCTCTGAGGGAATCCGCTGATGAAGACTATGACGCTCTGCTGGATACGAATTTAAGAGGGATCTTTTTCGCCTGTCGTTACGTACTACCCGGTATGATCGAGCGAAACCGAGGTCATATCATCAACATCGCATCGATAGCCGGGAAGGTGGGTTCGGCGAACCGGACCCTCTATTGCGCTTCGAAGTTCGGCGTCGTGGGATTCTCACAGGCGCTCGCAGAGGAGGTGAGAGAAGACGGAATCCGTGTTTCGGTCATCTGTCCCGGATCGACCAACACCGTCTTCTCCCCCGAGAACAAGGAAGGGAAGTCGCGCGAGCGGATGTTGCAGCCGGCCGATGTCGCCGGCGCCGTGCGGATGATCGTGGCCTCTGAGCCCAACAGTTTTATCAGCGAGGTCGTCATGCGACCGACCAGGAAGCCATGAAAGAAACAAAGACACTTCGGACCTTCGGCCTGCTGTTGTTGCCGGCCCTCATACTTGCCGGGTGCGATGAACTCATCGATGCGCCCGCCGAGTTTGTCATGTTTGAACAGTCCCAGCCCTTGGCCGATTTCGAAACCCTCGAAGTGGACATCGAGTTCGACGTCGGGACGCTGGAAATCGGGAAGGCCTCCAGCGACGACCTCTATTCCATAGAACTGGAATACGATCGACTGCATTTCGATCCGGATGTGGATTTCGATGACAGTGGCACCCGCGCCACATTGAATTTCGATCTGGATGCAACAGGTGGGGCCATCCTGGGCGATCGCATGAGAAACGATCTCGTCGTCTTGTTCAACGAGGACGTGGCGATCGAACTGGAGATCTCCACCGGAGTCAGCGAGGCAGCGCTGGATCTGACCGACCTGAACATCCGAAGCATGGAGCTGGACGGCGGCGTCGGCCGGAGTGAGATCTTCTTCGACGATGTGAACGGCGAAGAGATGCGCCTGATGGATATCAACAGCGGCGTCGGTGACTTGACGATTCGTGGCCTCGGCAACGCGCGCGTCAACGAGTTCCAACTCGACGGGGGGATCGGGCGAACTGAACTGGACTTCACGGGGGAGTGGGAGGACTGGTCGACCGACGCCGAAATCAACGTCGGTGTCGGTCAGGTGAAGCTCCTCATCCCGAGAGAAGTGGCGGTCGAGATTGAGGCGGATGGCAGCTTCCTCTCCAACATCAGTGCCCCGGACTTCGAGCGCTCGGGAAACCGTTACATGCGTAACATGAACAGTGGCGAGCCCAGAAAGATCATGATTCGGATCGAGGCCGGCGTCGGTGGTGTAACCGTCGAACTGATGTGATTCCGCCTGCAAGATCCGCGAGAGAATGTAGGTGCGGTCTATGACCGCACACTGCTCGGATTGGAGACATTTTTTGCGCTAACGACGAATAGCGATTCCCGACTTCTCTGCTTAGCAAACACCCGGGGACAGGGCCAGGCCCCTGTCCCCCTCACGTTGGCTCTCTCTCGGTTCCTTCCGCTCTGCGCAGATTTCTTTATCCAATTTTTCTTGAGTTTGAGTAATCATGGGGGTTGGTTCGCTTGTCGAAAGGGATGATGGAGGACTCTAGTTCGTGATCGCAAACCGGTTTGTCTTCGTCTGTTCGCTCTGTCTCATGAGCTGGGCCGCGCTGCTGTGGGGGAATTCTCTGGGTCCGCCGGCGGACCGGTCCGGAGTGTCTGGCGTGACATGCAGCACGTCGGGTTGCCACAACGACTTTCCCGCGAACGTCGGTGGAGGCAGTGTCTCGATCACCGGACTGCCTGCGGAGTGGACCCCCGGCGTGACCTACCCGCTGCAGGTGTCGGTCTCCCATTCCGGCGCCAGCCTGTACGGGTTCCAGATGACAGCCGTGGATTCCAACGGAGCACAGGCCGGCGGATTTGTCATCGGCAGCGGGACTGAGGTTCAGTCCGGTTTGGCTGGCGGGAACACGCTCGAACACATTCAGCACTCCTTCGCGTCGCCGAACAGCACGTTCTCTTTGAGCTGGAGGGCCCCGGCAACCTCATCGACCGGTGCGGTGAAGTTCAACGCGGCAGCCAACGCCGCCGACGGGAGCTTCAGCCGGTTCGGGGATTTCATCTATTCCACGGAGACCACGGTCTCTGCGGCTACTCAGACCAACGGCAATGGGTCCGCGCAGACGACTTTCTACTTTCCGCAGATTGCTGACGGCACATTCTCGGGCGGGTTCTTCAAGACGACCATATTTGTCGTCAACCCCGCTTCCTCCGGCTCGGCCAACGTAACGATTACGTTCACGACTTCGGCCGGAGACCCGTTCAACGTGTCGTTCGTCGATTCCAACGATCAACCGGTGGGATCCGGAAACGTAGTCACCGTTGCGGCTTTGGCTGGCGGTGACAGCCGAAAACTGATCTCGACTGCAGCGACGCCCCTGACGGTCGGATTTGCAACTGTGACCGCCGATGCGGAAATCGTCGCGAGCGCGGTGTTTTCCCAGTTCTCGGGTACTCCCGGCCAGAGTACGCTGCTGAGCGAGGCCGCGGTTACTTCCACAAGCACCGCGTTGAACCAGGCGGTATTCGTCGATGAGAGCGGGAGTTTCAGGACCGCCCTGGCCTACGCCAACCCCTCGGCTACCGTGCCAGCGAACGTAACATTCAATTTGATGAGCCTCGACACGGACAGTGTGCCAGTATTGACGACCACTCCCACCGCGCTTCCTGCGAACAATCACACCTCGATTTTCGTCGATGAGTTGTTTGCCACGGATGGCCAGACAAATCCGCTGGCGGTCGGACACGTAGGGACGATGCAGGTCATCAGCGACACTCCGCTTGCGCTCGTTTCCCTCAGGTTCGAGGGTTCCGTGTTCACGAGCGTTCCCCCTTTGAACCTGGCGTCGCTCATTCTCGGACTTCAAGCATGGACGCGACCGGTGGAAGCGTGGGCCGAGCAGCGCCCGTGGCTGTCGCCCCTAGCCTCGTTGGCCCGGCTGCTGCGAACACCGCGGACCAACGACAGCCACTGATTGGTTGCTTGTCGATGGGGACGATGGAGGTGATCCTGAGCCGTTTTGTCTTCGCCAGTCTGCTGTTTCTCATGACTTGGGCCGCCCTGCTGTGGGGGAATTCTCTCGGTCGGCCGTCGTATCGCTTGCACGTTTCTGAGGTGACATGCTGCACGGAAAGCACGGAGAACATAGTCTCTCCAGCTACACAGACGACCGACAACACCGTCCGGTCGTACGCGATCGTCGATCGAGGTGGCCTGTCGCTGCTCACCTCGGGTGGTGGATCCACCGCACAGGTGGCCTACACGAGGATCCAGCCGGATTCCGGCAGCACGACGCCGTCCGGTGTTGGCATTTTTGGGTTCACGAGCAACGGAGTTCTGGTCAGCGAAACCGGAGTGCCGGCCGCGCCACTGGTCCAGTCCGGACGGATCCATGTCGAATTCAGCGGAAGCTTGGACACGGGCATCGCAATCGCGAACCCGAACGATCAGGATGCGACCATCGACTTCTTCTTCACCGACACGACCCTGGAGACTCCTGACTTCGCCAATGACAGCATGACGGTGGGCGCGGGTCAGCAGTTGTCCCGCTTCATGTCGGAGGTCCCCTTCAGCCTGCAGGACGGGACGAGGGCGACGTTCACTTTCTCGTCATCGGTGCCGATTTCGGTCGTCGCTCTCCGGGGCCGGATGACAACCAGGGGCGACTTCCTGACGAGCAGCCTCCCGATCACCCCGGTCGGCAGCACATCCACCGAGAGGGTCTATCTTCCGCACTTCGCAGTCGGCGGTGGCTGGACGACCGACATCATCCTGGTCAACCCGACCGAAAGCACCATCTCGGGAGTACTGGGTTTCATCAATCCCGGAACGGAAACTCTTCCCGGCCTGCAGACCGCGATTTCGGTCAATGGCTTCTTTCCGCAGTCGCTGTTGTCGTATTCGATCGGTCCGAAAGGCTCTGTCGTACTCCGAACTACGGAATCGGTTTTTTCGGCGATAAGGGTCGGCTCGGTTGAGATTGTTCCCGGTGGTGACATCGCTCCGTCCGCGCAGGTGATTTTTTCGCTCGTGAATGCGGACGGAGTGGTTGTGTCGGAGGCGGGCGTTCCCGCCGCCGAGACCGGCAACGTTTTTCGCATGTACGCCGAGGCGTCGGGCACGCCTCTCACTGCGGGCGCGATCCAGTCAGGTGTCGCTATCAGGAACATTGGATTCTTCAACGCGACCGTCAATCTTGAATTGACTGGCCTCGACGGCAGCCTGATCGGCACGAACTCTATTATCGTTCCCGCCTCCGGTCAGAGGGCCCTGTTCGTCGATGAGCTCTTCACAGCACCGTTCAAGGGCGTCCTGCGGGTTTCGTCGACCGAGCGTACGATCGCCATGACCGCACTCCGAGGACGAACGAACGAACGCGACGAGTTCCTCACGACCACCACCGTACCTATTAACGAGGCCGCATCCTCGACGACAGCAGAGTTTCTCTTTCCACACCTGGTCGACGGCGGTGGCTGGAGCACCCAGACGATCCTGTTCAGTGGCATCGCAGGCCAGGTCGCCAACGGGGTCATGCGTTTCTTCGGGACCGACGGGCAACCGATCGAGCTGACACTGCAGTAGATCTTCGTCACTCCCGCTAGTAATGTATTCCCGTGTGGAGGTGTCCTCAGTGCCGGGACGCATTGTCCGATACCGGGACTTGCGGTTGCGGTTTCGAGATCCGTCGCCAGGACGGCATTCTGGACCTGATGACCCGACGGCAGGCCGCCGACTACGCCGATTTCTGCGCTGCTTATGAACGGATTCGGGGGGCCGAAGGTTGGGGCCTAGACGACCTCGACCTGCCCTTGGGTGCGCGAGGGCATATGGACATCTGGGCTGTCCGGCGGCGAACCTTTCTCAAGCTTCAAGCTCTGATCCGAAGCGAAGGCGTGACCGGTGGCGCGGCATTGGACGTCGGTGCGGGAAACTGCTGGCTGACGCGTTACCTGTACCGGTGGGGATTCCGTCCGACTGCGCTGGACGTGAACGCCGGGGAGCAGGATGGCCTCCGTGCGGGAGCGTACCATCTGGCACGAGGAGATCGATTCGAGCGCGTGCGGGCCCCGATGGAAGCCCTCCCGTTCACGAACGGGGGTTTCGAACTGGTGGTCGCAAACGGTGCCCTCCACTACGCAGCAGACATCGGAGTGGCGATTCGCGAGTTCCTACGAGTGTTGGAGAAGGGCGGAAGGGTCGTCGTCATGGATACGCCATGGTACGAGGATCCTGCCGACGGCCGCAGGGCCGTCGCCCAACGGATTGAAGAGTTCCGCGGCCTTTACGGACTCGACGAGGAGCTCAGCAGCCGGGCTTCGTTCCTGTCACGTGAATCCTTCTCGAAGGTCGCCGAGAGTGTCGGCTTCAGCTTCCGGTTGGTGTCCGTCTGGCCCGGACCGATGAGGGCACTGGAGGGATTGCGGGCTCGGTTCGCCCGTCAGCGGATCGCGTCATTCCCCCTGATCCTAATAGGCGATTGACGATGTCGGAGACTAGGTGCGACGACCCGATCGATTGGCCGGTCCGGAAGGCTTTCGATCGTCATGCTTCGCACTACGACGCCTGGTTTTCCCAGAACCCCCTTGCCGTCAAGCTCCGGGGAAGGATCTGGGAAGCCATGGATCGTGTTTTCGACCCCGGTCAGAGGGTCCTCGACCTGGGATGCGGGACAGGGGACGATGCCGTTCACCTTGCCGGCCGGGGGTTGCGCGTTCAGGCGCTCGACGTTGCTCCGGCCATGGTTGAGCGGCTCACGGAGAAAGCCCGAAGGCTGGGACTCGACGACCTGATCGACTGCACGGTCGCCGACGGGCGCTCCCTCGACCTTCCGTCCGGATCGCTGGACGGCATCTACTCGAACTTCGGCGCTCTCAACTGTGTCGCCGACCTGGAGTGGCTTGGAGAGCTTGGCCGGCGGGCACTCCGGCCTGGAGGCCGGATGATCATCATCGCGATGGGACGTTGCTATCCGCTGGAGATCGCCGTGAACCTTGCCCGAGGTCGCGTCCGTCCGGCGCTGAGGCGCTTCCGTTCACCGGCGTCTGCGATTATTCGGGACGTCGAGTTCCCAGTACACTACCATCGCTTCAGAGTTCTCAGGAAAGCGCTGGCGGGAGGGTTCGTCCTGGAGCAACGTCGGGGACTGAACCTGTTGCTGCCGGTGCCGGGGCTGGAGCACCTGGCGCAGCGTTTTCCCCGGACGTTCCGCGCCCTCCAACCCATCGATTCCGTCCTCGGACGATCGTGGCTTTTTTCGGCGATGGGCGACCACGTGTTATCGGTGTGGAAAGTTCGCGGCAGCTGAGCGGTGCAAACGATGAGCGACGAGAAACTCATCCTCCTCTACAACCCGTCGTCGGAGTTCTACGCGATGCCGCTGGGGCTCCTTGCCGTTGGTTCGGCCGTTCACGGCACCGATGGGATCAAGGTGCGGATCCTGGACTCGCGAATCGACCCGGACGCGGAGGAAGTTCTGCTGGAGCTGGCGCCCCAGGCGAGTTGTGTCGGGATGACGGTGTTTTCTGGCCCCCCCATCGGGCCGGCGCTCGAGCTGGCCCGGGCGGTGAAGCGACAGAACCCCGGACTCCCAGTGGTTTGGGGCGGCTGGCATCCGTCGATCTTTCCCGAACAGTGCATCGACAGCGGGGAGGTGGACGCAGTCGCGATCGGACAGGGTGAAGGGAGCTTCGCCGAACTCGTGGCAGCGATCGACCGCCCGCGGGAGTGGGAGGGAATCGCCGGCCTGTGCGTCAAGACTGAAACCGGAACGAAACGGACCCCGCCCCGGCCACTCGCCGACATGAACAGCTTTCCACCGGTTTGCTACGAGTTGCTGGATGTCGAATCGTACTTTCGGCACAAAGGGCACCGCCAGATCGATTACAGCTCGTCGCGAGGTTGCCCCTACCGCTGTACCTTCTGCGCCGATCCCATTATCTACAAGAGCAAGTGGACGGCATTGAAAGCCGCGCGCACGGTCGAAGAATTGATGAAGATCCACCACCGCTACCGGATGGACGAGGTCTTCTTTCTCGACGACGATTTGTTTGCCAGCCTCAAGCGGATTCAGGCGCTGGCTGAGGCACTCATAGAGGCGCAGGCGCCTTTCGGCTGGAAGGGAACTGCGCGCGCCGACGAGCTCTGTCGTTTGCCCGAGGACTTCTTCGGGCGGCTTCGCGCCTCGGGATGCCGCCGAATCAATATCGGTGCCGAGTCCGGTTCGCAGCCCATCCTGGATCAGATCAAGAAGCAGTATCGCGTCGAACAAATCGTCGAGGCAGGTCGCCGGGCTGCTGGTGCCGGCTTGGGCGTCGCCTATAGCTTCATCACAGGCTTTCCCGGCGAGACCGAAGAAGATTTCAGAGCGACGCTTGACGTCATCAAGTCCGTTCGTCGTATTGACACCCGCCTGGAAGCAACGCTTTATTTTTATTCTCCGTATCCGGGCACCGAGCTGGTGCAACAGTTGGAAGCCAGGGGAATGCGTTTGCCGACCAAGCTGGAGGAGTGGAGCGAATTCAGCATCGAGAGTGCATGGCTTCCTTCGTCGCGCCGAAAGCTCTCCCGAAGGGTCCGCAATCTTAATTTCTACATCCGTCACGCGTATCGCACCGGTGGGGGTCCGGTTCGAAGATTGCTGCAGGCCGTCGCGCGCCGCCGCTGTGACCACGAAGTGTACGGTCTGGCGATCGAGCCTTACCTGGCTGAACTCGTCGGTCCACGCGGATGAGGAACCTACTTCTGAATGGCGTCCGTCGGTCGGCCCGACCTGTGCTGTTCAAGCACATCTTTACCTGCCAGGGGTTCACCGCAAAGCCGGTGGCGAACCGGCGGTGGTGGATGGGAGAAACGATGGTTGTCCTGGAATTCCAATGAAAAGGGTGTTTCTCGGCGCTGCCGTCGCGCTGTTGCTCCTCCGCTTGATCCTGATGCACCTAGTTCCGGCCTGGAACAACATCGCCACAGACTTTCCGAACTACTACACGGCGGCCTGGATCGTGTCGGAGGGTCGTCCCACAGTCGATCTCTACGACCCGGTATCGTTCGACCGGGAGTGGCGGCGTTTTGGAATCCCCGGGGAAACCGCGCTGTTCAACTACTTCACACCCTTCTCGGCTTTGACGATGTTACCCGTCGCGCGTTTCGAACCGATAACGGCAAAAAGGATCTGGATCGTGCTGAGCCTTGCCAGCCTCGGCCTTGCGGTTACCTTGACATCCCGGATGACCGGAGTTGGCTTGCTCGGGTCGGCGGCTGTGGCGCTGGCGGCGGGTGACGCGCTCGGTAACAATCTGACTTTCGGACAGTTCTATCTGGTTCTGACCGCGCTACTCGTCCTGGCGCTTGCCTGGAATGATCGTTGGCCGAGAGCGAGCGGAGTGGCTCTGGCGCTGGGAGTCGTCACCAAGGTGTTCCCGCTCTTTCTACTGGGTTACTTTGCCTGGACCCGAAGATGGAAAGTGACACTTTGGACAATCGTGTTTGTCTGTCTGGCGACAGCCATCGGTCTCTTTGTCCTCGGTTGGGTCCCTCACCGTGTCTATCTCGAAGAAGTCCTCGAACGCGTCATGCGAGGTGAAATCCAGGATCCGTACCACGTTCGCTGGAACAGCTGGCACGCACTTTTTCGACGCGCCCTCGTCGGTGATCCCGTCCTGAACCCCGCGCCCATCGCCGATGTGCCGGCTCTGTACTTCTTCCTCCGGTTCACCTTCACATCGGTCGTGACGGTGTTTACATTCAGTCGGATCAGGCGTTTCGGTGGAGGAAACTGTTTGCTCGAGTACGGAGCCCTCGTCGCAATGATTTCCCTGATCACGCCGAGCCAGGCCAGTTACCACAACGTTTTGTTGTTCCCGGCAATTGTCGCTGCCCTAGCCGCCGTTCGCAGCCTGAAGGTAGGGCTAGGAATCCTCGCGCTGTACGCGCTCATCTGCTCCAACTACATGGGCGCCACAGCGACCTTCGACAGCGGCCCATCGATGCTGCTGGCCTTTCCCCGAGCGTACCTGATGCTGGTGATGTGGGGGCTGCTTCTGGTACTTCAATCGGGCAGGTTGGAGTCCGTCGGCGGCGCGTTACGTCAGTTTCACGTGCCGCTTCGGACTCTGGGAATGGCCGCCGTCGTTCTCGCCCTGATCGGTGCGGTATCGACCTATTCGGAGTGGAGCCGGTGGCGAAGAGACGCGTTCGATGGGGCGGTGATAGCTCAGCCTGACGCCGCGGGGTTCCTGGACTTGGATCCGACTGTTGGTGCGGGAGGTCTGCTTTACTCGTCGCTTCAGATAGGAGGCTACAACTGGATCCATCCATCCGCGTCAGGGCGGGCGCTGGCCTACGAAAGCCCGGCTGGAATCCGCGGCCGACTTTCCGACGGTACACTCTTTGAACTCGGCGGTGGATTTGAGCCCGTGATGGGTCCCGAGAGCGCTCTCGCCATAGAGGAGACCCCCGACGGTAATGCGGTCGTGGAGTTCACCGGGGCGGGATGGGCGGAACTCCTCAGGACTGAGTCGGTGATCCACGATCTGGCGGTGTCGCCGGATAACGCCAAGGTCGCATTCTCGGAGTTTGTAGGGGGCAGATACCGTGTTTCCGAATGGTTCCGAGCCACCCGCGCCACGATCCCTCTTCTTGCCGGAAAGGGGGATTACCGATACGCGACTTACTCCCCCGACGGGGGTCGGTTGGCGTTTGCGACGAACTCATCTGGAAACTGGGAGGTCGGCGAGTATTCGTTCTCCGATGGAACGACTGAAAAGCGGACCACTAGGAGCCTGCGCGGCGGAACGAGAAGGATGGGTGTTCCATGGGATTTGATCGCGATTTTCGAGGAGCCCCTGCCGATTCTGCCACCAAGCCGAGCTCAGGCCGTTGCGGACTGGAGTCGTGAGCCGTGTGGTGGGCTTGGCGAGTCCCGGTTTCCCGGATTATGCCCATGCGATCTTCTCGTTCATCCGTCGTAAGTTCACCGCCAGAGTAACCAGATTCCATTCACATGCCGCGTTGTCCAAACCCCGCAGACTGAATTGTCGGAATCCCAGCACCGACTTGATCCACCCGAAGGGCGGTTCCCCAATGTGCTTTCTGGCCCGGTAACGGTCCCGTCCACGCTGGGTTTTCATCTTCCGGACCATCCGGCCAAACGCAGTGTCTTCAGGTGGAAGGGGAGCGGCGGCGAGGTCCTTTTCGCGGCCCATCGCAACATACCCATCGATTTGACGTTGTTCCAGCATTTCTAAATTCGACTCGGATCGGTATCCCGCATCCGCGAGCACGCAGTCGGGATGCTCTCCCAGATTGTCGTTCAACGCCTCCAGAGCCGGCTCCAACTGCCCCACATCCGCCGCATTGTTGCTCACCGTTGTCGCCACGATGATCCGGTCCTCAGAATCGACCACCGCCTGTGCGTTGTAGCATTGCTGAAACCCTGCGGTGGAGGTCTTCATGATCCGGCTTTCCGGGTCGGTGAAGTTGTCCTGGGCTTTTGGCTTGGGCTCACCCATGGGGCGTTTGAACGGCTTGCCTTTCTTACCGCTGCCCGGTTTGTCGTCTCCCGATTCCCGTCCCGCTTCCTGGTCCGCAGCCATTTGACGCTCTTCGAGCCGCTTCATTGCCGCCTGGATCGTGGCCAATCGCTTCTTGCGCGTCGCCAACCCCTCGGGCAGTTCGTCGCCGCGCCGGTCCTTGCCGTAACGCTGGTCTTCTTCCTCATCGATCGTCCTGGCCCGATTCACCAGATCCCGAATCTGCTCACCCAACTCGGTCTCCTGCTTCTTCATGCGTTCATAGCTCATCGCTTTGCGTTTGCTCGCATTGGCCCGCATCTTGGTTCCGTCCACTGCCACGGTTCCCATCTTCACCAGACCCGCTTCTCGCGCCATCCGCACCACTTGCACGAACAGGTTCCCGAACTCCTCAAGATGCTGTTTGCGAAAATCCGAGATCGTACGGTGCGCGGGAAAGTTCTCCGCTCCCAACATCCGGAACGCCACGTCGTCGGTCAACTTCACCGCGATCTTCCTGGACGAGAACACCCCGGTCGCGTAGCCATAGATCAACACCTTCACCATCATCCGCGGATCGAAGGCCTGATTGCCTGGCCCTTCAGACCCATACCGCTGTTCGAACGCGCTTAAATCCATTGCGTCCACAGCATCCGATATGAAGTACGACAGGTGATCTTCGGCCAGCCAATCTCTCAGCGACGGCGGCAGCAGCAGGTTCTGTTCCGGAAGATATGGTCGGTAGGTTCGTGACATGTCCTATCTTCGATCTCTATCCGCCCAATCCCGGTCCTTCTGCCGCGCAGACTCCTAGCCTCGCTAACGACCTCATGCCGGTCTACTCGATCGACGGTCGGACGATCTATTTCGCCAGCGATCGCCGGCGCGGTTACCGGTTTACGACCATTTTCAAGATCCACTTGAGGTAGGCACCGGGGGCGCATTAGACTGGGTGGCGAGGATTCTTCCAAATCTATTGTAAATCGCGATATCGAGTAATCCGCATTGCAGGTTGTTCATTGGAAATTGCTTCATTTCAAATCTTCGAGAACAGCCTCGTGAGGAGACCCGGCAGCCAGTGGCAGATTCGCTGATGAAGAAGAAGGTTCTTCTCTTTTTTCCGTCCTACAGAAGTCTCGAAGCGGCGCCACCCCTGGCCCTGCTGGCACTCGCATCCGTCCTGGAGCAACGCGGCTACGCTGTAAGCATCGTCGACTCCACCGTCGAACCCGATTACAAGCGCCGCATTCTGGAGCAACTCGATGAGTCTCTGTGTCTGGGTGTTTCGATCGTGACCGGACCGATGATCTACGAGGCGATCGAGATCGCTCGAGCCGTCAAGGCCAGGCGTCCGCGCTTTCCGGTGGTTCTGGGGGGGTGGCATTCCTCAGCCCTCACCCAGCAGACGCTCCAAGCGCCTTATGTGGACGTCGTGGTTCGCGGGCAGGGCGAGGTGACGATGGGCGACATCGTCGATCGCCTGGCGTCGGGAGAAAGCCTGAGCGGAGTCGCAGGCTGCACTTACCGCGACGTGGATGGCCGGATCGTGGAGAATCCCCCGCGGCCGACCACCGACATCGACAAGCTGCCGCCGAAGGCATACCACTTGATCGACCTGGAACCTTACGCCGAGCTCTGTGGGTGTCGGTGGCTGATGTATACGTCGAGCCACGGATGTCCCTATGACTGCTCGTTCTGCTCCAACGCAAGTCTCTATGGGCGCGCCTGGAACGCGCTTCCCCCACAGCGGGTGGTCAACGAAGTTGTCGCGCTCGTCGATAAATACCGGCTGGACCTCGTGGATATCATCGACGACAACTTTATGGTCGATCCGCGGAGGGGGGTCGATATCGCTCGTGGATTCATCGCTGCGGGCCTTAGGTTCAGGTGGTGCATCCAGTCGACGGCGAACTTCCTTCTCAAGACGAGCGATGAGGACGTCAGGCTGATGCAGCAGAGCGGTCTCGAACGGGTGTTCATCGGAGCCGAATCGGGCTCCGACGATGTCTTGCGCTCAGCCAACAAGGTGCGTTTTCAGGCTCAGCGTGTCTTGCTTGCAGTCGCTGAGAAGCTGCACAAGGCCGGTATCACGTGCTCGTTTTCATTGATCTTTGCGCTGCCTGGAGAAACCGATGCGGATCGCAGGGCAACCCTTGCGATGATCACAGAGATCAAGTCACGGTTTCCGGGCACCGAGTTTCACAGCAACATCTATACGCCCTATCCCGGCGCGCCCAATTTCCGCCGAGCGGTCGAGCTGGGGCTCCGCGAACCGCAATCTCTGGAGGAGTGGGCCGAGTTTTATCCCAAGTTCCAGCGATTGCCCTGGCTGGATGAGAAAGATCATCGACACATCCAGCGGATGCGCGAATACATTCGAATCGGCTTTGCGACGAAGCGAATCCGACGGCGTACCAGCCGCGAGAGGGTGGTGCGGCTGCTTGCGCCCGTAGCCCGTGCCCGTTTGAAGGCCGACCTTTATTCCATGCCCGTGGAGCTGTGGTTCTTGAAGTACGCGGCCAGAATGCGTGCGGCGCTTTCACCCGCCCGGGCACGTTCCCACGTGCTTCAACCATGAAGGTTAGCCAGAATTCCGCAACAGCATGGTCCTGGACTAGTGACCTGTAACAGGCCACTAGCCCCGCGGTACTCGGACCACATCTTCCTTTCGACAGACGCAACGAAAGCCAATCGTCGGTACCATGTGATCCGGGGGATTACGCAACCGCGCAGCGGCACGGGTGTAGATTCGGTCGAGGTACCAATCTCCGCCGCGTATGGCCCGATAGGTCTTTCCGAACTGGGGGTTTTGATAAGGTGAGCCCGGGTAGGAGTCGAACCAGTCTTCCGTCCACTCGAAAACGTTGCCCGCCATGTCGAGGGCGCCGTACGGGCTCGCGCCTGCAGGGTAGCTGCCCACGGGCCGAGTGGTGACAACCTTGGCACGGAGTTCTCCGTTGTAGCTGTCCCGCCACCAATCGGTCCACTCTTCAATCGTCGAGAGTTCCCGGCCGGCCAGGGTGCTGGAACTGTTCAGCGTGGTCCGATCCCATTGATTTCCCCATGGATAGGACTGCCCGCCGATACCCCTCGCCGCTTTTTCCCACTCCTCCTCGGTTGGAAGGGACTTGCCTGCCCATTCACAATAAGCATTGGCATCGTCCCAGGAGACCAGGACGACCGGATGGTGGGCTAGCCCTTCAGGAAACGTTCCGTTTTCCCAGTTGTAAAGCGAGGCCCACTCTCGATCCACATACGGTAGAGGTCGGTGGGTGTCGTCAACGAAGATCTTGTATTGAGCCTGGGTCACCTCGGTCTGGTCGATATAGAAATCATCGAGAGTCACCATCCTCAGCGGGAATTCACTTTCGTAGAGAGCTCGCCACCCTCCATAGGATTCGAATTGTGCTTGGATTTCCTGCTCGGTGCTGCCCATGAGAAATGGTCCAGCGAGGACGAATACCATGCCTGAAACTCGCGGGTCGTCGGGCGGGAGAAACCTCTTGTCGGTTTTGAGTTCGATGTTCGGAGTGCAGCTGACCAGGAACAGCGTCAGCAAGAGAATGTTTGGCGCCAGTTGCCGCAGTATGGACATGTCCAGTTCCAGCGAGATGGTTGGATCCCGCCATTGTAGCGCCAAACGGGCCAATACCAGCAGGTTGCCACGCGAGGGCTCTGGCCAGGCTTGCTCGGTGGCTGACAACCTCGACCGGCTCTGATTGCGCGACCGTTATGAGAGTAGCTTCGGTACGGGCTGCTAGCAGCGTATTTCCCGCAGGTAGGGTGTCCATTCGGCTGCCCGGGCAAGCGATTTTCGTGGCAACTTTATACGTTTCGAGAGTAGCTTCGGCTCTCCGCGAACGATGATCCTGCTCGTCGGTTCTTCGAACAAGTCTCGAAACTCCTCGTCACCGTACACCGCGATGCCGTCGATGACGACAAGCGCCGGCACATGGTCTCTCAACACGACCAGGTCGGCCCGGTTCTGCCCGTGAATCCTCAGGATTTCGTTGGGGACGGTAGTGACCGCGGCCCAAAGTTCTTCCTCCTGCCAGTCCGCGAGCTTCCGGAGCATCTGAATGTCTTCCAGAAGACCGGAGCTCGCGGTTGCCGCAGAATCCGAACCCAGCGCGATTTGCAATTTCGCCGGAAGCCGACCGAATTCGAGAGTCTGTCCGTATAGATACAGGTTCGAGACCGGACAGGACACTAGGCTTGCCCCCTTGTCCGCCATCAACTGATGTTGTTCCGGAACGGCCCCCAGACCATGCACCAGCACTGTGTTTGGCGCCAGCATCCCGTGTTGCTCGAGCTGATCGATTTCCTGTCGTGCCCGATCACTGACTCCCTCGGCGGCATGGATGATCCACGGAAAGCCGGAAGCCGTCCTCCGGAAGGTTTCAGGCGCCCCGGGGTCGAGCCCCAGCGAGTGAGACCAGCCGTAGTCCTGGACGACACGGACTGGAAACTCGCGATCGAAGCACGGGTGGTACGGGTTGTGATGAGCCACCGTCGTGACCCCTGAGATCAGGTTTTTGAAGCCCCCGATCCGGAGGCGATCCTCCATCGGTATCGACTTGCATTCCCGGATTTGTCGCGAATTCATCTGCTCTTCGATCTCAGCCGCCCACTCGTAAACGTCCTTGTAGGCGGCGCGGCGACCGAGGAGGGGAAAGGAATTGAATTCGAGGTGGTCATGAGCGTTGGTCAACCCGGGCAGGAGCAGATATCGGTCATCCAGCTGAACCGTTGCAGCATCAGCCGGGATGCGTTCGATCCCACCGGGGTGGACGCGAACGGAGATCGACTGGAGGGTGCCCTGAACGAAGGACCTTTCGGCCTGGATGGCTATGGCGTCTGGCATCAGCGATTATGCTATCACCCCCGTTTTCCCCTGACTCCCGGTGGTTTCAACCGCTGCTATTCGCTAAACTTGTGCACAAGATTCGCCTTTCCGGTGAAGAGATGATTGTTTTCTACAATCCGAGGAGCCTTTCGGACGGTCGTCGTCGCCTGCCGCTGTCCCTGCTTTCTCTGGCCCGAATGTTCGACGGTGACTGCGCGATCGTTGATGGCAACATCGAGCGTGACCCTGTCGGAAAAATCAATGGATTGTTCAACCGGTCCTCGACCCGGAATTACCTCGCGGTATCTTCGATGATTGGTCCTCAGTTGGTGAACGCGATCCACGATTCCCGAAGGGTCAAAGAGGCCAGGCCGGACGTCACTACGGTATGGGGAGGCTACTTTGCTTCAATTCATCCCCGCGTTACGCTGACTGGAGATCATGTCGACTACGTGGTCAGCGGCCAGGGAGAGGTGACGTTCAAGGAGCTTCACACCGCTCTCGAGGCAGGAGAGTCGGTCGAGGGAATCGCCGGCGTTTCATACCGGAAGAACGGAACTGTCCAGCAGAACAAGCCGCGTTCTCCGAGGAACGTCGACGCCTTCTCCGACTTGCCCTACCATCTCGTTGACGTCGAGAGGTACGTCGTGCCCACGTACCTTGGATCTCGAACTCTCTGCCACGTGACGAGTGCGGGCTGCTATGCCGACTGTAATTTCTGTGGAATCAACCTCGTTTTTGACTGGCGATGGATTCCCGAAGAAGCCGAAAGGACGCTCGCTGTCGCCCGGCATTTCAAAGAGCAGTACGGCATGAATGCGCTCGAGTTCTTCGATGCCCATTTTTTTCCGTCCGAGTCTCGGACCGTTGCCATAGCCGACGGTTTAAAACCCTTGAACATCGCGTGGTGGGGCGAATCACGAATCGATTCATTGCTCAAATACAGGGACAGTAGCTGGAAGAAGATTCGCGAATCGGGATGTTCGATGATCTTCTTCGGCGCCGAGTCCGGTTGTGACGAAGTGCTGCAACAGATGGATAAGGAGCAATCCGTCGAGCAAACCTTTGCGCTGGTCCGGAAGTGCAAGGAGCATGGGATAGTTCCCGAGCTGTCGTTTGTCCTCGGTAATCCGGTGAATCCCGAGAAAGACGTCAACGAGACCATTCGTTTCATATACCGCGTGAAGGAATTCTACCCTGAAGTCGAGATACTCATTTTCATCTATACTCCGGTGCCACAACCTGGCATGTACGATCAAGCCGTTTCCGACGGTTTCCGGTTTCCCGAAACCCTCGATGAGTGGACTTCCGAGCGATGGCTCAAATTCGGCATGCACAAGGAACCGTCCACTCCGTGGCTGCCTAGATCTCTCTGGAAGAGAATCCGCGATTTCGAGACCGTCATCCATGCCTATTACCCGACCGCTACGGATCTGCGTTTGTCGCGTGGCGTGCGAAATCTGCTTCGGCTGATGGGGAGCTGGCGGTACAAACTACGGTTCTATCACCACCCCTATGAAATTCGGGCGGTGCAGCGGCTGGTTGATTATCGACAGCCTGAGGTCGAAGGCTTCTGACGCTCGAACCCGATCAGGCTTATTCGCGGCTCGCGTCTTCCTACGATGAGTTGATAAATCCGGTGGCCGCGCTCGGGCTCGAGCAAATCCGGCGCATCGGTGCCGCATTTGCCGGACGCGAAGTCCTGGACCTGGGCTGCGGAACGGGAGCGCCAGCTCGGCAGGCCGCGAGATTCGGACCTCGAGGATGGGTCGGTGTGGATCGCGTTACGGAAATGCTGGACCGATTCCACGGGATGGTCGTGCGCGCCGACTTCCGAACCCTGCCGTTCGACGATTCCTCTTTTGATATCGTTCTCTTCTGGATCTCGCTGGGCTATGTCGACAGCCCAGCTCCGGCCCTGCTGGAATCGAGCCGCGTGTTGCGTCCGTCCGGAAGACTGCTGATACTCGATCTTCATCCGTCAGGTGCGCGACGAGGCTGGACGCGGAATATCGGCGGAATTACGATCCGATCGACGATCCATTCCACCGAGACCTGGGTTCGCTCGTTCGAAGAGGCAGGTCTAGGTGTCGTCTGCGAAGACGCCATCTTGATCGATGAGTCGGTTCGATCCTCCTTCGAATCATCGGGAAAGAACTTCACGGAATTCGAAGGACAAGAGTTGCTGATATTTTACGACCTCTGCAGGAAGGCAGCCGCCCGGTGAGTTCACAGGACCGGACTGTGCTGGCCGTAATCAACCAACTGCAGCCCCCATTCGAAGCAGCTCTCCGGAGCGTAGCATCTTGTTGCAGACACAACGCTGGCACGTCGGATCCTCCGAGACGCGAAGTGAACGACGGAACCTGCGCGCTTCGGCTCCGTTGATGCTCCTATGGGTGCCGATGACTCGATGGAAGAAGCAACCGCGCATTTTGCCGGTGGTCTCGATGACGGCGGACACCCAGGGTGCGTTGCAGCGAACTATGGGAGTGTCGGTGTCTTCGATCAGAGCCCGGAAATATGCGTGGATAGTGCGAAGTTTCTCGATGCCCGATTCGATGAAGGGCGCTCGATCACTTCCCTCCAGCGTCTCTATTCCGGATGCCATCATGTCGAGGTCCTCGGCTCTGGGCTGTATTCGGTTTGGGACGACGGAGTGGTTCAGGTGATCTCTTCCGAACGCGTCGGTCGTCAGATCGACGGGGAGAAAGGAGATCTGATCGAAGCCGAGGCCTCGAGCCGATTCGACGAGTTCCGGAAGACGGCCCACGTTATCGCGTTGCAGAGTCGATCGCGCTATAAGTTTAGGCCGCGGTGTGAGCGAACGGATGAAATTGATACCTCTCGCCAGTCTCGAAAAGCCGTCGACGCCGCGGATGACTTCATAGGATTCGGGATCGGGCGCATCGAAGGAGACGAAGAACTCGGACACCCGGGAAACCACAGCTTCGGGGTAGGAGGGCACCAGGAAGCCGTTGGTCGCCACGAGTACAGAAGAGCCGAGGCCGTTGATCGTTTCGACTACATTCGCGAACCTGGGATGCATTGTCGGTTCGCCCCCGGAAAGCAATACCTGGAGCGGCTTCCAGTGTTCGATTTCGACGTAGAGCTCGCTGAGCAGACTGTCCGACATCTGTCGGGCGTCGGCGTCTGCGAGCCGTTCGTTGTTCTGCCAGATTGCGCAGGTCAGGCAGCGGCTGTTGCAGATGTCGTTCAGATACAGGACCAGGATTGGGAGTGCGGTGAGCCGGTCAGAATGCTGCTGAAGCGCGACTCTGGCAATCTGTAAGAAAATGTTGGCCATGGTTGGCGCGGCCCCGTTCGTCGAGGACGAGATGAAGCTAGGAGCCTGCGCGGCGGAACGAGAAGGATGGGTGTTCCATGGGATTTGATCGCGATTTCCGAGGAGCCCCTGCCGATTCTGCCACCAAGCCGAGCTCAGGCCGTTGCGGACTGGAGTCGTGAGCCGTGTGGTGGGCTTGGCGAGTCCCGGTTTCCCGGATTATGCCCATGCGATCTTCTCGTTCATCCGTCGTAAGTTCACCGCCAGAGTAACCAGATTCCATTCACATGCCGCGTTGTCCAAACCCCGCAGACTGAATTGTCGGAATCCCAGCACCGACTTGATCCACCCGAAGGGCGGTTCCCCAATGTGCTTTCTGGCCCGGTAACGGTCCCGTCCACGCTGGGTTTTCATCTTCCGGACCATCCGGCCAAACGCAGTGTCTTCAGGTGGAAGGGGAGCGGCGGCGAGGTCCTTTTCGCGGCCCATCGCAACATACCCATCGATTTGACGTTGTTCCAGCATTTCTAAATTCGACTCGGATCGGTATCCCGCATCCGCGAGCACGCAGTCGGGATGCTCTCCCAGATTGTCGTTCAACGCCTCCAGAGCCGGCTCCAACTGCCCCACATCCGCCGCATTGTTGCTCACCGTTGTCGCCACGATGATCCGGTCCTCAGAATCGACCACCGCCTGTGCGTTGTAGCATTGCTGAAACCCTGCGGTGGAGGTCTTCATGATCCGGCTTTCCGGGTCGGTGAAGTTGTCCTGGGCTTTTGGCTTGGGCTCACCCATGGGGCGTTTGAACGGCTTGCCTTTCTTACCGCTGCCCGGTTTGTCGTCTCCCGATTCCCGTCCCGCTTCCTGGTCCGCAGCCATTTGACGCTCTTCGAGCCGCTTCATTGCCGCCTGGATCGTGGCCAATCGCTTCTTGCGCGTCGCCAACCCCTCGGGCAGTTCGTCGCCGCGCCGGTCCTTGCCGTAACGCTGGTCTTCTTCCTCATCGATCGTCCTGGCCCGATTCACCAGATCCCGAATCTGCTCACCCAACTCGGTCTCCTGCTTCTTCATGCGTTCATAGCTCATCGCTTTGCGTTTGCTCGCATTGGCCCGCATCTTGGTTCCGTCCACTGCCACGGTTCCCATCTTCACCAGACCCGCTTCTCGCGCCATCCGCACCACTTGCACGAACAGGTTCCCGAACTCCTCAAGATGCTGTTTGCGAAAATCCGAGATCGTACGGTGCGCGGGAAAGTTCTCCGCTCCCAACATCCGGAACGCCACGTCGTCGGTCAACTTCACCGCGATCTTCCTGGACGAGAACACCCCGGTCGCGTAGCCATAGATCAACACCTTCACCATCATCCGCGGATCGAAGGCCTGATTGCCTGGCCCTTCAGACCCATACCGCTGTTCGAACGCGCTTAAATCCATTGCGTCCACAGCATCCGATATGAAGTACGACAGGTGATCTTCGGCCAGCCAATCTCTCAGCGACGGCGGCAGCAGCAGGTTCTGTTCCGGAAGATATGGTCGGTAGGTTCGTGACATGTCCTATCTTCGATCTCTATCCGCCCAATCCCGGTCCTTCTGCCGCGCAGACTCCTAGTTGCGATTGAAATCCTGCGGCCGGCAGAATTATCCGATAAATTGGCTTTCAGAGCAAAAACACGGGCGAACGAGGGTTGCCAGTGACCGGAGAGGGGACAATAAAGAGGGCACCCTCCCCCAGCCCCGGCCTGGCCGATCGCGTCAACCAATATGTGTTCCTGGTTCTCGTTGCCTGCCTGCCGTTCGATCTCCGCTTCACTGTTCTTGGATTGAGCAATCTGCAGTGGCTTTTCGTCATTGCGGCTTTGGCCAGTGTGCCTGGCTTTGTGCGGGGGTGGCGACGGTTGGTTTGCGAGCCCGTTGTGAGGGCGGCGGCCATCCTGGCCCTGGTTCACTGGGCTTCCGCGATTCTGGCAGAAGAATTCACGATCAACGCGATCAAAGGGGCCGTCCGACTGAGTGTGGGGGTCGTCCTGGTGTGCATGGCGTTGGAGCGCACAGACAAGAGGCAGGTGCTCCTGGTGTGGTCTGGGGCCGCCGTTGCCGCGGCAACGTATGGTGTCATCGAGCATCTCGGACTCGGTGTTTCACAGCTTTTTCGGACGGTTGAGTTTTGGTTGGGCAATATTCAGAGACTAAGCGGCTCATTCGAGTATCCAAACACCGCGGCGACCTTCTTTGCGATGTCTCTGCCCATCGTTTGGATGGTCCCGCGCCCTTTGTCGGCACGACTTGGGGGAGCGGCTGTGCTTTGGTCGGCACTGATGCTGACGTATTCGCGCGGTGCTTTTCTGGCTGCTCTCGGCGCCTACCTCGGGTTGTGGGTCGTAACCCGGGACGTCGGGCGGGATTGGAAGACGCCGGTGACGTTTACGGCCGTTGCTGGAGTCGTCCTCGCAGCGACGGCCTTTTCCGCGCCGCTGTTCGTCGAAAGGTTGTCCACGGTGTCCTCAGAGAGTCCAATCGCTGCAGAATACCGGACGAACTTCAATACTTTGCAACAACGCCCCGGTGTTCTGGACGAAATGACGGTCACCGTGCGAAATGTCGGCATGTCGGAATGGCGTGCCAACGGCCGGGAAAGAATGGTCCTGTCCTACCACTGGTTCGACACCATCGAACGACGCCTGTTGGAGAACGATCCGATGGAGACGGTCATTTCGGAGGGCGTAGGGCACAATGAGATCGTCACGCTCGATGCGCCATTTCGGACGCCCGACAAGCCAGGGTCATATCTTCTGATCTGGGACATGAGAAGCAATCGGGACTGGTTCAGCCGGATGGGCGTGATACCGGGGATCATCGAGGTTGAAATCGACCCTGACGCTCAACGTACGGCGACTCAAGGGGACGTGAGCCGCTGGTACCGTCCCGACCCGGACACCATCCCATCGCTTGATTCCTCGGTTCCTCGGATGGATCTCTGGAGGGCGGCAGGCCGGATGGCGCTGGACAACCCGATCCTCGGGGTCGGGGCTGATAATTTCCGGCTGTTGTATGGCAGGTATCTCGGGTACTCCAGGTGGGACACGAACATCCGCTCCAACAGCCTCTATCTTGAATTGATCGCGACCTGCGGTTTGGCAGGGTTGCTTGCATTCGGGTTCGTGGTGCGCTCGATCAAATGGACCTGGGGGCCTGTTTCCCTGGCGTTTGCGGTGTTTCTTCTGCATGGCCTTGTCGACGTGTTCCTGATGACAACCTCGATATATTTTGGTTTGTGGATACTCGTTGGACTGTCCGGCTCAAATGAGCGATTATGGACGAGACAATGACCGACATCCTGTTAGGCCACGCGTACTTCCTCAAGTACGACGTCATCGAGCGGCGGGTGATGAAACCATATCCGCCGTTGGGGATCCTGTATCTGTCGGCGTACCTGAAGCGAGCCGGCTTTGGCGTCGAGGTTTTTGACGCCACGTTCAACGACTTTGACGATTTCGGCCGGGAACTCGAGCGTATCCGTCCGCGGATCGTGGGTCTCTACGCCAACATCATCACGCGAGCCAACGTCCTCCGGCTCGCCCAGATGGCCAAAGAGCGTGGTGTCGAGTTCGTGATCGTCGGAGGCCCGGACGCCTCGGAGTGGTGCGATCTCTATTTTCAGAACGGTGTCGACATCATCGGCACCAACGAAGGCGAGCTGACTCTGGAAGAACTGATCCCGAGGCTCCAGACCAGGGGCCTGGAAGGCCTGGAAGAAGTCGCCGGAATCATTTTCAACAAGGACGGGTTTCCGTACCGAACACCGCCACGGGCCGCGATCACCGATCTGGATACGTTGCCCTGGCCCGACCGGGATGTGCTCCGGATGGAGGATTACTTCAAGGCCTGGAAATCTCGCCACGCTGAAAGCTCCGTCTCGCTTATCACGGCTCGTGGATGTCCCTTTCACTGTTCCTGGTGTTCTGCGGAGGTCTTCGGGCATACCCACCGCCAGAGGAGCCCCGGAGACGTCGTCGACGAGATGCTCATGCTGAAGGAGCGATACAACCCGGACATCATGTGGATCTCCGACGATGTCTTGACCATCAACCGGCGATGGAGTCTGGGGTTTTTCGAGGAAGTCCGGAAACGCGGCGCCCAGCACCCGTTTGAGTGCTTGAGCCGTGTGGACCTCGTCGATCGCGAGATCCTGAGCGGTTTGAAAGAGAGCGGTTGTTTCCGGGTCTGGTACGGTGCCGAATCGGGTTCACAGAAGGTGCTGGACAGCATGCAGAAGGGAACCCGTGTCGAGCAGGTACGCGAGGCATCGCGGATCACGCAGGAGCTGGGGATGCAGTCCGGGTTCTTTATCCTGTTGGGCTATCCGGAGGAGACGACGGCGGACATCCGTTTGACGATCGACTTCCTCAAGGAGACCCGTCCCGACGTCGTCGGTACCTCCGTCGCGTTCCCCATCAAGGGAACCGAATTCTACGAACGGGTGCAGGACCGCGTTGCCGTCGATGAGAACTGGTCGTCACGGAACCAGAACAAGCTGCTGTTCAGGGGGAAGTACCCACGCCTGTATTACTGGTTCGCGGTCCGCTGGTTGGTGAAGGAAGTCAATGTCTCCAGGATGTGGAGGGAGAAGAGACGGCCATACCGCCGAATCGTAGTCGAGGGCCTCAAGGTTGCTGTCGCCAGACTCGGCGTGCGCTTCGTGGATCTCTTGTCATGGTACCGCAGCCAGCCCGAACGCCTGAAGCGACGCCATGCCTGAAAAAATGTCCGGCGTTCTTCTGCCGGTCGCGTTCCGACCCCTCGAGCTACTGGAGAGTATCGGCCTGAGTATCCTCCGGTGGCTGCTCACCTCGCGGCGACATCCGCCACCTGTCTCTGGCGGCGTCGAAAAATCCTCGATCTCCTGGATGCAGCTGGGTTTCGCCGATGAAAGTCGCGTTTGACGCCACCGTTGTTCACGGACCCAAGTCCGGCGTCGGTTATTACAGCCAGGAATTGCTACGCGCGCTCCTGACGCTAGAGGATCCGGAGAACTACTTTGTCTTCTCTCACCGTCCTCTTTCACCGACCCTGGTTGCTTCAGGAGAACACGTTCGCTTCTCCGAGAAGCGTCACTGTCCGGTGCGTGCTTTTTACCTCCATTTTCTGCTCCCCGGATTATTACGGAACGAGAAGCCGGATCTCGTGCACTACACGAACTTTCTGGCGCCGGTCAATGAAGCCCACCCCTACCTGGTGACCCTGCATGACATGAGCCTGGAACGCCTGCGGACGCATCACCATCTGGGCAAGAGGCACTACACTAGGCGCTTGGTGCCCCGTACTGCCCGGCGAGCCCGGCTGATCCTGACGAACTCAGATTTTTCCAAATGGGACATCGTCCGATTCCTCGGAATTCCGGAAGATCGTATCCGCGTGACTCCGCTCGCTGCTTCCGGACTGTTCCGACCCCTCGACGAAGCCGAACGCCAAGCGGTTCTGGATGCGTATGGCCTGGGCGAGCCCTACTTTCTCTACGTGGGCAACATCGAGCCTCGGAAGAATCTCGAGCGACTGCTGGAGGCTTTCGCTTCTATTCGGGACCGCGGGCACCGGCTGGTGATCGCCGGAAACTGGTGGTTTCGAGGTCGTCAGGTCATCAGAAAAACCCGTGAATTGAGCCTCACTGACGAGGTGTGCTTCCTCGGGTACGTCCCCAGACGCCACCTGCCCGCCCTGATCAGCGGTGCAACGGCTCTGGTGTATCCGTCTCTGCTGGAGGGTTTCGGACTTCCAGTGCTCGAGGCGATGGCATGCGGTTGTCCCGTGATTACGTCGGACAACTCGTCGCTTCGGCAACTAGCCGGCGATGCAGGTCTCCTGGTCGACCCGACGAAGATCGGCGAGCTCGCCGACGCCATGGTGGCGCTCTCCGAGGATGCGGACCTCGCCGCTTCGCTTTCACGAAAGGCGTTGCTCAAAGCCGGGCATTTTTCGTGGAAACAAACGGCCGAGAATACCCGCCAGGCATACCTGGAAGCTTTGGATGGCCGCAGGGGCGCCGCGGTCGCAGTTGCCGGCAGGGCGTCACCCGACGGTTATGTTTCAGAGTTTCTGCAAAAAGGTCCTGAAATAGGAAGGGGCCAGGGTATCTCCGAAAAGTTGGTAACGAATCAACTTTGAAACGAAGGAGATGAACCGATGGCCCGAACTAAGATTAAGCGAAAGGGAGTGGATTGGAAAGAACTGTTAGGAGAGGAACAGGATCTGCTGAAAAGCGTCGTGCAGGAGGTGGTTCAGGAGATTCTCGAGGCGGAGATGGACCAGGTCGTGGGTGCGATCAAGAGCGAACGAACAGGGGGTCGCACAGGATATCGGAGCGGCTACTACGAGCGAGGTCTGGTCACACGGGTGGGCAAGTTGGAGCTGCGCGTGCCGCAGGATCGTGCCGGCCGGTTCAGTACGGAAGTGTTTGAGCGCTACCAACGCAGCGAGAAAGCTTTCGTGGCCAGCTTGGCCGAGATGTACGTGCAGGGGGTATCGACACGGAAGGTGAAAGCGATCACCGAAGAATTATGCGGGCATTCGTTTTCGGCGAGCACGATCAGCCGGATCAATAGGACATTGGACACGGAGCTGAAAAAGTTTGCGACGCGAGGATTGGAAGAAGAATACCCCTACCTGATTCTGGATGCGCGCTACGAGAAGGTGCGCGAAGACGGGGTGATCCGGAGCCGGGCGGTCCTGGTAGCGATCGGAATCAACTGGGACGGCCGGCGCGGTGTGTTGGCGGTGGAACTGGCGGGACGGGAGAGCACGACCAGTTGGAGGCAACTCTTGCTGAGTTTGAAGCAACGCGGCTTGTGCGGGGTGGAGTTCGTGGTGACCGACGATCATGCGGGGTTGAAGAAAGCCATCGCAGAAGTCCTGCCCGAAGCGATCTGGCAACGCTGCTACGTCCACTTTCTTCGAAACGCATTGGATTATTTGCCGCGCAAAGCCGATGACGATTGTCTCCAGGAACTGCGTTGGCTCTACGACCGGCGGAACCTCCAGGAAGCGCGGCAGGATCTGGCGGCGTGGTTAACCAAGTGGGGGCAGAAATATCCCAAACTTTGCGACTGGGTCGAAGACAACATCGACGAGACGCTGAGCTTCTACACGCTGCCGCGCCAGCATCACAAGCACATGAAATCCACCAATATGCTGGAACGGCTCAACGAGGAGATCAAGCGGCGAACGCGCGTGGTGCGGATCTTCCCCAACGCAGCCAGCTGTTTGCGTTTGATTCGGGCGCTGACCACCGAAACGCATGAGAACTGGATCGAAGCGATCCGCTACTTGAACATGGATCTGTTGAAGGAACACAAAAAGGACTGGCACCGTCAGACGCCCGCTGCCTAAACGCGTCAAAACGGGCCGACCCATGATCGACTCGGATGTCGATCGGCGATTACAGAGCATCCTGGAGCGGAAAATCGCTGCGGAACACTTTCGAGGGGGCGAAAGAAAGAAAAAGAACCAAAAAGAAAGAAACGCAGAGGCCTGATGGAAATGACGCCTCAGAGGAAATCCGCAAAAGACGCGGATTCCCTCTGAGCCTTGGAAAAGTTTCGCCAAGAACGCTCAGCTTTACCACATTCCCACAGGCCCGACGGCGATCAACATTCAAGAACTGAATTTTCGGAAATACTTTTTGCAGAACTTGACGCACACAACTCACCCGACCCGGACGAGCTCGAACGTGCGGTGCGTCGGACCGTCGCCTACGCGACCCGGTTCGACTACCCGTTGAGCATGCCGGAACTGCACGAACGACTTTTCGCGGTCCGAACCGATGCCGCGACTCTGCAGGAGGCAATCACCCGTATGGGGTTGGGAATCGTCGACGGATACCTGTCGGACGACCGCGAACAGATCCGGCGACGGAAGAAAAGAGAGGCGATCAGCGATCGGGTGATCGAACAATCCTGGGGACACATGCGGGTTCTGGCTGCCTTTCCTTTCGTCAGAATGATCGCGTTTTCGGGCGCGACCGCCCACCGCAACATGAGCGACGAAGACCTGGATCTCTTCGCGATCGTCGAGGACGGGAAGCTATGGGCGACACTGCTTGGGGTGACGGTGTGGGCCAAGTTCAAGGGGTTGCGTCAGAAGGTCTGTCTGAACTATGTCATCAGCGACCGTGCGCTGCCGCTGTTCGAGACCGACCCTTTCACGGCTCAGCAGGCGGCCTCCCTGAAGCCGTTCTACGGCAAACCCGTCTATGAACGCTTCATTCGAGTGAATCCTTTTATCCAGCGCCACTTTCCGAATTTCGACCCATCAGCGCATTCCACCCGGTATCCCGAGCTACCCACCGCTGGACACAAGAAGCTGTTCGAGAGCGTGCTCCGTGTCGGGGCGGTGCAGGTCTTCGATGTTGCGAGTCGGTGGGTGCTTGGTGCCTATCTTCGGAGCAAGGGGCGCGTCGCGGCCCGTGACGGAGACAGCGAGGTTCTCTTCGGTCGCATGTGGATCAAGCTGCACCTGCACGGTCACAAGAGGCAGGTCTTGGGGGGAATGGATCAGACCGGCGGGGGCTCGGGCCCTCGCTCAATCGCCCACCCCGTCCCGAGTGCGTTCGCTCCAGCCCCGGACGAACGTCAGCAGGAGGATGCGGAAGTCCAGCCGAAGTGACCAGTTCCGGACATAGTAGAGATCGTGCCTCAGGCGTTCGGCCAGATCCGTGTATCCCCGCCACCCGTGGACCTGCGAATACCCGGTCAGCCCGCAACGGACCTGGTGTCGGCCGTCATAGTGACGGTGTTCCGTGCGGAATTGACGGACGAACTCCGGTCGTTCCGGTCTAGGGCCCACCAGGCTCATCTCACCTCGCAGGATGTTCAGCAGCTGCGGAAGCTCGTCGATACCCGTGCGGCGCAGCAGGGCTCCGAACCGTGTACACCGAGGGTCGTTCGGGACCGACCAGATCGGTCCGAGGTCGCCCTCGGCGTCGTTGCTCATCGTCCGAAACTTTAGGATCGTGAAGTGCCGTCCAGACAGCCCGACCCGCGTCTGGCGGTAGAGGACCGGTCTTCCGTAGCCCAGCCGAATGACGAGGGCGACCGCAGCGATCAGGGGTGTGAGCAATATCATGCCCAGGAATGCTCCGCCGATATCGACAGCCCGTTTCAAGCCTCCATCAAAACCGCGGACTGCCTGGTGTGGCGTACGAGTTGGTCGGAGGCGAAGCGCGGCGCTCCTGGCGGCACCCCTGGATGAAGCTCTCAATTTCGGATTTGAACCTTTCACGCGAGAATCCGGTCGTGTTGTGTCGGATGGTTTCCGCCGACCATTGTATCTTGTCGAAGCGTTCCACTGCTTCCATCAAATTTGACACGGACTGTGTGTGAAACAGAACACCGTCCCGGCCATCTTCGAGGGTCTCGGCGGTTCCTCCTTCGCCATAGGCGATGACCGGGCATCCGCAGGCGCGTGCCTCGACCGGAGCGATTCCGAAGTCCTCCTTGCCAGGAAACACCGTGCCGAGAGCTCCGAGGTACAGTTCGCGGAGTTGTTCGGCGGGAATCCATCCTCGAAACTCGATGTTCGAAGAGGCGATCCGGGACAGTCGGATGCGGTCGGGCCCGTCGCCGACGATGATGAGAGGTCTTCCCAGCCGGTTGAAGGCTTCGACAGCGAGATCGAATCTCTTGTAAGCCACCAGCGCACCCACCGAGAGGAAGAAACTCCCGATGGTCGGGTTGCGGGATCCTCTGTAGAAATCGGTGTCGACCGGAGGATAGATCAGAGCGGCTTCCCGGTCGTAATAGGATTGAATCCGGTCGGCCACGAATCGAGAATTGGCGATGAAGTAGTCCACGAGCCCGGACGTTGCCCGATCCCACGCGCGCAGCCGAGGCCGGAACACAGCCAGCCCCATCCTGCGAGCGAGGCTTGGAGAGTAGTCTTCTCCAGCGTCCCAGATGTAGCGCATCGGAGTGTGGCAGTAGCAGACATGGAGCGCGTGACCACTGGGGATGCCTTTAGCGACAGCGTGGCTGGAACTGACGACGAGGTCGACGGCTCCGACGTCGAGCGATTCGATAGCCGAAGGGAACAATGGCAACATATTGCGATAGTGTCGGTAGATGCCCGGAATGCGGTTCAGACGCGAGGTGACGATAGGGTGCGACTCGATCCTGGCAGAAACCCTGCCCGCCTGGTGAAAGAGGGTGTAGAGTGTCGCGTCAGGCCAGATTTCAAGGAGGGCTTCGAGGACTTTCTCCCCTCCACGCATCCCGGTGAGCCAGTCGTGTGCGATGGCGACTTTCACTGTGCGACAAGAATATAGCAATGACGGATGGGGATGAGAAGGTCGTGACGACGGAAACCCAGGCCGGGAACGCGGCTGACGGACAGGCGCACAGATTCGTGCTGCCCACGATCGTCGGTCTTGGTCTGATCCTCTTTGTGTGGTCGCTCGACGACGGCTTTCACTTTGATGATGAGTTGATCCTGGCCGATTCGAACGTCACGAAAGCGGAGCGCTGGCACCATTTTCTCAATCCGCTCCGGCTGCGTCAGCTCACCTTCTTCAGCTTCTACCTGAACCACCTCGTCGGCGGCGACGACGCGGTCGGGTATCACGCCGTCAACGTCATGTTGCACCTGGGGAATTCCTTCCTCCTGTACCGGCTTCTCTACTACCTGCTCGGGCTGTGGCCCGCCGTGGGGGCTGCCTTGATTTTCCTCGCCCATCCGATTCAGACCGAAGCGGTCCTCTATGTCTACCAGCGTTCCACGCTGCTGGCGACCTTCTTTTCGCTGCTCGGGCTCATCGTCCTGAGCAGGCTTCAAACCGCGGCCGGCGGCCGAGGGTCGTGGGCCGGGGCTCGTGGCGGGATGCTGCTCGTTCTTCTCCTGTTCCTCCTCGCTTTCGAGAGCAAGGAATCCGCGCTGGCAGTCCCTCTGCTGATACTTCTGTTCGTCGGCGTTTCCGGCGCGATAGGACGTGCGATCGCGGCCATCGTCCTTGTCGTGGCCCTGGCTGCCCTCGGCTTGCTTGCGGTGCTGGGGGAGATGACAGTCGGTTTCGGCGTCGCTGACGAAGTCGGTCCGTTCTCGTACTTCATGACCCAGGTTAGAGTGCTCTACACCTACCTGCGTTTGCTCGTCGTGCCCTACCCGCAATCGCTCGAGTACGACTTTCAGGCCATCCGCTCCGTAACCGACCCGGTGTTTCTGGCCGGCTTCATCGGTCTGGCGGCGATGTTGTTCGGCGTGTTCAAGCTGTTGAAGCATCCGCGGTATCGTTGGGCGGGCGTCGGAGCAGCCGCGTTCTTCATTCTGCTTGCCCCGACGTCGAGCGTTATCCCGAGTCGGGACTTCGCCTTCGAGCACCGGCTGTACCTGCCGATGCTGGGAATCTCATTGTTCGCGGCGTTCTGGTTGTCCCGCCTTCGCTACCGTAACGTGGTCCTCGGGTGCCTGATTGCGGTTTTCAGCCTTCTGACCGTCCAGAGGGGCCACGTCTGGGCTTCGGACGTTCGGTTGTGGGAAGACACCACACGGAAGGCTCCCCGTAAAGCCCGTGCGTGGTTCAACCTGGGTGGCGCTTACCTCGACGCTGATTCGGGGCAGGCGCGGGAGGCATTCTCCACGGCGATCGCGTTGCAGCCCCAGTTTCCCGAGGCCTTTTACAACTTGGGGATCATCGAACAGCGAGAAGGGAACCACCTTGCGGCGCTTGGATGGTACCAGCGCGCTCTCGAACAGCAATCCGATTACTGGCCGGCGGTCAATAACATGGGAAATGTGAGGTTTACGCTCGGAGATCACCGCGGAGCGATCGATCACTTCCAGCGCACCCTCGACCTCAACCGGGACTACTGGCCGGCCCAGTACAACCTTGCGATCGTGTATACAGCGATGGGGCGTCCGGACGATGCGATCCCCAAACTCCGGATAGTTCTGGATTGGAGACCAGATTTTCGTGAAGCCCGGTACCTGTTGGCGTTATCATTGGACACGGTGGGGCTCCGGGTCGAAGCGGAGGAGGAGTTCGCGAGGCTTGGCGAGGAGCGATCATCCCTCGAGGCCTTCGATCAGCTTGAGCCTCTGCCAGCGATGAACTGAAACGACGGAGTGTAAACATGAAGCGAGCGGCGCTGTTGTTGGTGTTGATTGTGGCGATGTCGGGAGTTGCAACCGCCCAGACGACTTTCTATTTTCCGCAGATTGCCGATGGTACGTTCGCCGGCGGGTTCTTCAAGACGACCATATTCGTCGCGAATTCCGCCTCGTCCGGTTCCGGTGACGTCACGATGACTTTCACTACCTCGGCCGGAGATCCATTCAATGTTTCTTTTGTCGATTCCAACAATCAGCCAGTGGGGTCGGGAAATGTCGTTACTATCGCGGGTCTGGCCGGCGGGCAAAGCCGAAAGCTGATTTCAACCGCTGCGACGGCCCTGACCGTCGGTTTCGCCACGGTGACCGCCGATTCGTCGATTGTCGCCAACGCGGTGTTCTCCCAGTTTTCGGGCACTCCTCAGCAGGGCACGCTCCTGAGTGAGGCCGCAGTGACCTCAGCAAGCGCCGCCTTGAATCAAGCGATCTTTGTGGATGAGAGCGGCAGTTTCCGGACCGCGCTGGCCTACGCGAACCCCTCCTCGACGACGCCGGCGAACATTACCTTCAACCTGCAGTCACTCAACGCCGGAGGTGTGCCGGTATTGACGACCACGCGTCCCGCGCTGGCAGCGAGCAATCACACTTCGCTCTTCATCGACCAGTTGTTTGCCACCGGTGGTCAGACAGATCAGCTGGCGGTGGGACACGTCGGTACGATGGAGATCAGGAGCGACACTCCTCTGGCGGTTGTTGCCCTCAGATTCGAGGGTCTCATATTCACGAGTATTCCGCCCTTCACTCTCGCGTCTCTCATACTTCCGATCGAGTCGTGGATGCGACCGATTGAGAGTTGGGTCCACCAGCGTCCCTGGCTCTCGCCCCTGGCTTCGCTGGCGCGAATTCTGGGCGGGCTGCAGTTCCGTTTGGGCTAGTAGCCTGTAACAGAGATAGTGACAGCGTCGCCGATGGGCCTTGCGGGTCCTCTCGCGACTGTTCGCAGATGGAAAAACTCGCTCTTTCCTAGCTCCTCTGCCTGGCTGGCAAGGCCCATCGTCCCCTCGGGTTGCGGCGGAACAGCACCGTCTTCGTCGTCGCGCCTTCTCGCAATGAAGCAGCATTACCTCGGGCGGCGCTCCTAGAATCCGGTACCGTTGCGCTCGCAACGCCACTATCACTCTCTCTGTTACAGGCCACTAGCGAGGCAGTTGACCAACCGATAAGTCAACAGCCAATAGCCAACGGCCGGACCTTCCGCGAGCGGTTCCGGGATTCAGTTCGCCCCACCCTCCGGGTCCGAGTGGCGGATCCGTTCGACCCGGGTCCCGCCGAAATACATCACGCCGGTCACACTCGATCGCTCGACCGTTAGGTGGTAGCGGAGTTCAGGCAGCACGACCTCCGTCTCGACGGGATCGGAGCGGACTTCCACCGTCGCGGGATCGGGCCCGTCTCTGAGAGCCTCCATGAGGACCCGACCGTCGACCTCGGCCGGGACCTCAGCGCGGGCGAGAAACAGCGCTGTGGGAGTGAGGTCGATGTTGCCCGTCGGGACCCTCGAGACAACGCCGCGCTTGATGTCTGGTCCAGCCGCGATGAATGTTGCAAGAATGTCGACCGGGCTGGTGCTGCCGTGCCCCGCGACGCCCGGCGTGAACACCTCTCCCTCGTAACCGTGCTCGTTGATGGCGTCCGACCAATTTGCGCTGGTCAGGATGTCTGCCGCCCTCTGATGACTCCACCCGATGGCCCCGTATGCCACGGTCCCCGGCAGGTGGCCGAAATCGGATCCGTCCACCTCCGCCGGAGTGAATACAGGTCCAATCCAGTCCGTCTGTTGGAGCACCCGAACGATGTCCGCAACCCGTTCCGGTCCTCCTTCCAGGACGTGGATAGCGTCCTCGGCCACCACGACGTCCATCGAGCCACCCGACTCCTTGAGGCCTTCGTCGACCAGAAGGCCCGAGAGCGACGTTTCCCCCGTGCGGGTGGTGAAACCGTGATCCGATGTGACGAGGATGTTCGTAACTTCGAGCAGGCCGCGCGCAGCCAGGCCGTCCAGCAGTCGTCCGATCTCCTGGTCGACGGCCCTGATGACGGCGAGCGTCTCGGGCGCACCGATCCCTCTGAAGTGGGTCGTTCCGTCCGGCTCGGTCAGCCACGCGGCGAGAACGTCTGCATCGGCGAGGTCGAGGCCGATCCGCAGCAACGCGTCCACGGCCCGCTCCACCAGACCGACGGACGACCCATCCGCGCGAGGGTCAGGCAGAGGACCGAGCTCGGCCGCCACGACCGTTCCGAGGGAGTCCGGTATGGTGAAGGAATGGTGGACGAGCCCGGCGCCGGCGCCGCGGTGGTTCATCAGGGTTCCCGAGCCGGTCGAACCGGAGGACGCGGCAAAATAGACCAATCCCTGTTCAGCCAGGAGCTCCCCGAGTGACGGTGCGGTGAGCATCTCGCCGGCGGTCGCTTCGTCGATGGTTCTGAGATCCGCCGCGTTCCCGGCGTTCAGCACCCGGTCGGGATCCACGTCCGGGAGATAGACGGAGTTTCCCATCATCCCATGCCCGGAGGGATAACGCCCGGTGAAGATCGAGGGGCCGTTGACGCGCGTCACCGTGGGAAGAACTGCGTGATGCGCCAGGCCCCGAACGCCTCCTTCCGCGAGCGCATTCAGTCGGGGCATGAGGTCGTCGGTCACGTAATCGGGCCTCAGGCCGTCCACCACGAGTATCAGGACCCGGCCCTTTCCCGCCCCGGGGCCGCCGCAGCCGGCGGCTAGGACCGCGACCGCCATCAGGAATCCCAGGACGATCGAGGAACGGTTGCTCTTACTCGTCACTTGTCACTCGTCACCCTCCCCAACTGACTACCGACTACTGACTACTTCTTCAATATATCGAAAGGTAGTGATCTAACTCCCAGGGGTGGACCTGGGCGATGTAAGTCGCCCACTCCGACCGCTTGGCTTCGATGAACTGGTTGAAGATGTGATCGCCCAGGGCAGCCCGGATCACCTCGTCCTTCTTCAGGGACTCGTAGGCTTCCCGGAGGTCGCCCGGCAGGTTGTCGATCCGGTAGTGACGGCGTTCGCGGTGGCTCATCTTCTGGATGTTCTTCGTGATCGACGGTCCCGGATCCGTTTCTTCTTCGATTCCCGACAGCCCGGCCGACAGGATCGCGGCAAACGCTAGGTAGGGGTTGCAGGAAGGGTCGGGCATCCGCAACTCCACGCGCGTCCCCTGGCCGCGTCGAGCCGGCACGCGAATCAGAGGGTCCTTGTTCTGCTCCGACCACAGAACGTTCGTTGGCGCGTCGTAGCCAGGAACCAGCCGTTTGTAGGAATTCACCAGCGGGTTCGTGATCACACAGAAACCCTTCGCGTGACGCAGCATGCCGCCGATAAAATTCAGTGCAATTTTGCTGAGCTGGTAGTCTCCCGCCGGGTCGTAGAAAGCGTTTCGTCCTTCTTTGAAAACCGACAGATGGATGTGGAGGCCTGAACCGGCCTGACCGAACACCGGCTTTGGCATGAACGTCGCGTGAAAGCGGTGCTGCATCGCGACGTAGCGGACGATGAAACGAAACGTGCCGATGTTGTCGGCGGTAGTCAACGCGTCGTTGTCCTTCAAATCGACCTCGTGCTGTCCGGGTGCCAGCTCGTGGTGCGATGCCTCAACTTCAATGGCCATCCCTTCCATCGTCTTGACGATGTCCCGGCGCGCATCCTCGCCGGAGTCCTCGGGGGTCATGTCGAAATAACTGCCGTAGTCCTGGGTGTCGGTCGTCGGGTCGCCCGTGGCCTGCTTGTTGAAGAGAAAGAACTCGATCTCGGGGCCGGCCTGGAAGCTTAGTCCCATCGCGCGAGCCCGGTCGAGGACGCGTTTCAGGGTCAGTCTGGGGCAGCCTTCAAACGGGGTGTCGTCCGGGTTGTATACGTCGCAGATCAATCGCGCGACCCGCTCGCCGTTCCGGTTCCAGGGGAAGATGCGGAAAGTTTCCGGGTCAGGTTTCAGCAGCTTGTCGGTTTCCTCCATCCGCGTGAAACCCTGGATGGCGGAACCGTCGAAGAGAAGCAGTCCTTTGAGTGCCTTCTCGAACTGGTCCGTCGGGACTTCGACGTTCTTGATGACGCCCAGGATGTCGGTGAACTGGAGCCGGAAGAACTGGACGTTTTCGTTCTTCGCCAGGTCGAGGACTTGTTCTTCGGTCATAGGTCGATAGAACTCGGGGACTGGTCAATAGAATTCGGGGACGGAGACTGAACTATCCTGGACAGGTAATTCGGTCTCCGTCCCCGAATTACGCCGCCAGGCTCCCGAATGATAACATAGCCCCTTATGCCGACCCGCTCGGAACTCAAGCTAAGCATTGAAGATATCCGAACTCGGTTCTTCGCCGATCCGCTGAATTTCAAGGCCGAAGAGGCCCTGTGCGCGATGATGGACAGCGCGCTGGGTCACTTGTGGAACTGCCAGCAAAACAGGGCGGCTTATGCGGTCATGGCGGTGGGGGGCTATGGTCGTCGGGTTCTTCATCCGAACTCGGATCTCGACCTCTTGATCTTCTTCACCGATCGGGTTGTCGAGGAGATAGTCAACGATCTCCTCACGCCGTTGTGGGACCTGGATTTCCGTGTGGGTCACCAAGTCCGCGAATCCTTCGATTTTCGCCACTTTGAACCGGAGCAGATGGAATCCTACACCGCCTTTCTGGACGCCCGTTTTCTCTTCGGCGAAGCCGCGGTTGCAGATTCCTTTACCCACGAGGTGCTCGGTGGGCTGCTGCGACGCAGTCAACGGCGGCTCCTCCGGGCGCTCGTCGACATGAAGGATGTGAGGTATGAGCGCTACGGCGGAACCGTTTTTCAACTGGAGCCCGACCTGAAGGATGCTCCCGGTGGGCTTCGCGACTACCACTGGACTCGCTGGGTTACCCGCGTGCTCGAACAGGGCGACGACAATCCTCCGATAGAAGCCGTCGATTTTCTCCACCGACTGCGCAACTACCTGCATTTCATGTCCGGCCGGGATCAAAACGAGCTTTCCTACGAATACCAGGAGCGAATCGCGGCAGAACTGGGCTACGTGGACTCAGACCGGGGCGAGGCGGCCGAGCACCTGATGCGCGACTATTTCCTCCGAGCGGAAGAAATCGCGCGAATTTTGTCGAAATGGGAGAGCGAGGTGGTCGGGCCACCCGATGCCCTATCGGTAAGTGAGCAAACCCGGGATCAGCGAGAGGTCATGGCGGTGTTTCTCGAGGCTCACCGCAGGAAGATGACGATCGATGCCGCCACACTCGGCCGCGTGCGGGCCGCCCTTGCAGGCAGCACGGCGGATGACTTTGCTGCCGAGGTGTACGGCCAGACCGTGCTGGACATGATGCGGGACCGGCGCGGCATCTACCGGACTCTGCGACTCATGCATCAGGTCGGCGTGCTCGGCCGCATCTTTCCGGAATTCGAAGAAATCCGGTGTCGCGTGATCCGGGATTTTTTCCACAAGTACACGGTTGATGAGCACTCGCTGATCGCGATCCGTAACATCGAACAGCTGGGAGCCGAACCAGGCGCGCGCGGGGCTCGACGGGGTCTGGGAGCAATCTTGGCCGAGATGGAGAACCCGGAGTTGCTGCTGCTGGCTCTACTGCTCCACGACATCGGAAAGTCGGCCCAACACCACGAGGGCGATCACGTCTGTTCGAGCGTAGAGGGAGTGGATGCCGTGCTCGAGCGGGTCGGTCTGGCGGACGCGGAACAGGAAAGAATCCGGGCGGTCATCCGGAATCACCTCGAGATGTCAAAAATCATCCTGCGTCGAGACCTCGCCGACCCGAACGTGATTGCGCAGTTTGCCGAGCTGGTCGGAACCCGTGAAGACCTCAGGATGCTGTGCCTTCTAACATACGCCGACATGAAGGCTGTCAGTCCTGAGGTTCTGACGTCATGGAAGGAGGATCTGCTCTGGCAGCTCTACGTCGAGACTGCTGCATGGTTTCGCCGACGACCGTTACATCCAAGAGGAAGATCTTGAGGGTGAGATCAATGGAATCCTCCGATTCGTTCCCTCCCACGTTGGTGTCGACGCCCTCCGGAGTTTCCTGGACGGCGTTCCGCGCCAGTACTTGAGGACGACACCAAAGGACCAGATCGCCAGGCACTTCGAGCAGTACCAGAAGCTGTCGGAAGAGGTTGAGATGGTCATGCACTTGGCCCGCCGAGACGGCTTCCACGAGATTCTGGTGATGACCTCGGACCGCCCGTACCTGTTTTCGCGAATCACCGGCGTCCTGTCTTCCTACGGCATGAACATCCTTCGGGCGCAGGCATTCGCGAACCGCAGTGGAGTCGTGTTCGACCTCATCACGTTCGAGGACGTCGATGAACGCCTCACGAAGAACCCGTCCGAGGTCGATCGGCTCCAACAAGTGATGGAAGACGCCGTTGCCGGGCGGGTCGAAGTCGAAGAACTGCTGCGCCGCAAGACGACCAGTGTCGTCTACCGCCGGAGAAAGGGTATCGTACCGAGGGGGATGCACTTCGATGACGAATCTTCGGAGCGGTGTACGATCCTCGAGATCTCCGCTCACGATGACATCGGTCTGCTGTCCCACATCTCTGGCGTCTTGTCCGACCACGGCTGCAACATCGAGGTGGCTTTGATCACCACGGAAGGAACCCGCGCGATCGACGTCTTCTACCTGACCAAAGATGATGCACGGCTGTCGTGCGAACTCCAGAATGCGCTCGAGAGGGATCTCTTGCCCGTTCTCGAGCCCCTCTCTCGATCCGTTGAACCGACTCCAGGACCGAAGACGCGGTAGCCATGGAACCCCGCGACCTCCTGCTCGCCCCAAAAGTCGAACCCGAGGAGTTGGACGGCCTGTACATGCGTCACGGATTCCGGTCTCCCCGGGAGGCCGACCGGAATCTTCAGGAGATTGCCGGCAACGAGACGGACCGCAGGAACCTGGCGCGGTCAATCGATCCGATATTCACCGCGTTCGGATCAGCTGTCGACCCCGACACCGCGATGTCGAACCTGGAGCGCTATGTTTCTGAGATCGGAAATCGCTCCGAGTTCTTCGTGCGATTGGCCGAGGATCCCTCCCTGGTCGAGCTGCTGGCAAGCGCTCTCGGAGGTTCTTCGTTCCTTGCCGGAATTCTGATTCGGAACCCGGAGTACCTTCATGGTCTACGAGCGGACCTGGAACGCGGGCCGACCCCTCGTCAGGATTTCATCACCCGTGCCCGGGAATCGGTTCGGACTTTCGATGACCAACGCGATCGGCTGAACGCTCTTCACCGCTTCCAGCGGCGTGAGTTATTGCGTATCGGCGTTCGCGACCTTTCCGGAGAATCCCATGTGCGGGATATCACCCACGAGCTCTCCTGGCTGGCCGACGCGATCATGCAGGTCGTATTCGACGAGGCCTGGCGCGGGATGGCCGACAGGCTCGATGGAAAGAACTTCAAGTTTGCTGTGATCGGAGTCGGAAAACTCGGTGGGGAAGAGCTCAACTTCAGCTCCGACATCGACATCATCTACATCTATTCCGATGACGCTTACGCCGAGCTGGCAGCCAAACTCGCCCGGCGGATAAACCAGGTACTGGGCGAGCGGACCGGCGAGGGAATGTTCTACCGTGTCGACCTTCGCCTCAGGCCGGACGGAGGTCGGGGACCGATAGCCTCCTCGCTGAGGGCGCTCCAGACCTACTACGATTCCTGGGGTGAGACCTTCGAACGGCTGGCTTTGTCGAAGGCCCGGTTCTCGGCCGGCCACCCTGCCCTGGGGGAAACTTTCCTGGAACTGGTGGAACCCTTCGTCTACCGGCGATACCTGGACTACGCCGCGATCGACGAAGTGCGGGACATCAAACGTCGCATCGACTCGCAGGTCGGATCGTCCGGCGAGCTGGAATTGAACGTGAAGCTGGGACGGGGCGGCATCCGAGAGATCGAGTTCTTCGTCCAGGCCATACAGGTTCTCCACGGCGGCGAGATCCCCGGCATCCGGGTGAAAAGCACGCTGACATCCATCGATCGCCTCGAGGATGCGCTACTGATCGAACGAGCCGTGGCCCGCCGGCTCCGGGACGCCTATGTCTTCCTCCGCAACGTCGAACACAAACTACAGATTGTCGACTACCGTCAGACGCACAGCCTGCCAAAGGACCGCGATGAACTCGCTCGGTGTGCCGCCCGGATGCAGATGTCGCTGCCGGCGTTCGAATCCGCCCTCGATCGGCATCGGAAGTCGGTCCACGACGTGTTCGGTGATCTGTTTTCGCGGGGCGCGGCCGTCGAGGAAGGTCTTGGGGCCACAGTCCATCGTTTCGTGCGTGGCGGGATGGACGATCGAGAGGCGCTCGAATGGCTCGAGGGGCTGGGCTTTGAGCCGCGGCAGGCCCTGGACAACCTGCGGACCCTGCGCGACGCCCCCGCCTTCGGTCGTTCACCGACCCGCATGAAAAACCTGCTCGCCAACGTCGTCACGCCGCTGCTGGAAAACGCCTCGAGGCTGATCCGGCCTGGCAGAGTTCTGAATGGCTTTGAACGTATCACGTCTGAGGTCGGCGCTCGCGAATCACTATACACATCCCTGCTGGAGAGCCCCCGCTCGATTCCTCGCCTGGCGCAGTTGTTTGCCCTCAGCGACTACCTGTCTGAAACGCTTTTCCGGAAGCCGGAAGCGGTCGAGTTCCTGATCGACGACAGCTTGTTGTCGCGCACGATTCCAGAACCCATCGAGAGCAGGAGCCGGCGTATCCACGAGTTCTACGTCGGCGCCCAGCATCTGTTCGGAATAATCAACCGCAGGCAGGCGAGCCGACTGATGAGTCGGTTCGCTGAAAGGGAACTCCAGAATCGACTGTCGGTCGGCGATTCGGTTGCGTTGTTTGCTCTCGGCAAGTTCGGTGAACGAGAACTGAACTATCGCTCCGACCTGGACGTGATCACGTTTTGTGAAGGGGACTACGACGCTGCCTGCAGGATGGTGGAAGGGTTAACCGAGAGTCTCGGCGATGAGTTCCAGCTGGATCTGCGGCTGCGTCCCGAGGGACGGAAAGGCTCTCTCGTCTGGAACCTGGAGAGAACTGCAGAATACCTTCGGGACAGGGGAGAAACCTGGGAGCGGATGGCATGGACCAAGGCACGCTTTGTCGCCGGTGACCGGGACCTCGCCGACCGGTTTGCGCCTCTCATCGACAACTTCGTCTACGGGCGAAGGTTCGGAACGGCCGAAGTGGATCAGATGAAGCGAATCCGCAAGAGAATGGAGCGGGAGCTCGCCAAAGAAAAGGAAGGCAAATGGGATCTGAAACTGGGGAAAGGCGGGCTTGTCGATCTGGAGTTCCTCGCCGAATTTCTACAGATTCATAAGCAAATCCGGATACCAAACACCGCCCTCGTCCTCAAGCGTGCCAGCATCTCCGCGGAGCTGATCGACGCCTACCACTTTCTCCGCGACGTCGAGTCCATGCTCCGACTCTGGTCGCTCCACGCGAGTACGCAGATCGACGAGAAGGATCTTCCCGCTCTGGAGCTGATGTTGGATCTGGAGAGTTTTCCGGAAACCTACGAGCGTGTGACGGGAAGAGTTCGTCAAGCTTTTGAGGCTTATAGAGGAGAGGTGTAGGTGCGTGTCTATGACTGTCTATGACCGCACATTGTACTCGATCAAGGGAGGTGGCTGGGACCTCGTCCGACAGCTATTGCAGATTGGTCATTGGACGATTCCGCATTGGAGATTTGGAGATTGCAAATTGCTCGATTTCTTATTGCTCGGAAATCTGAAATGAAACAATCTGCAATCCGCAACCCACGATGTGGATTCTTTCAAATATCGCAATTTGCGATAGGTGTAGGTGCGGTCTATGACAGTCATAGACCGCACCTACACAACTAAGTCACGTCCCGCTCACCGATCCGTATGTTGTACCCCTCTTCCACGGGCAGGAACACGATGATTGGAGATTTGGAGATTGCAAATTGCTCGACACCCGACCATCCCCTATTTCTCCTGTCCGGGCGGTCTCGATGATCGTCCTGATGGTGTCGTCGACCATTTCATCGGGAAGAACGAGGTCGATCATGATCTTGGGCAGCAGCGTCACGCTGTATTCCGTCCCCCGATAGATGGCCTTGTGGCCTTTCCGACGGCCATGGCCTCTGACTTCCGTCACGGTCAGCCCGGAGATATGGATCTTGGCCAGAGCGTCCTTGACCTCCTCCAGCTTGTTCGGACGGATGATTGCCTTCAGCAGTTTCATGGACATGCCTCCGGTTAAACGGAGTCGAACCGCGGTTCCTCTTTGAAGAGACCGCGGTCGCGGATGTTTCCCTATATATCGTAGTACAGTTCGAACTCATGTGGATGGGGCCGCAGACGGACCGCGTCCACTTCGTTCTCTCGCTTGTACTCGATCCAGGTTTCGATCACGTCCTTGGTGAACACGTCACCTTTGAGCAGGAACTCATGATCAGCCTCCAGGGCGTCCAGCGCGTCTTCCAGGCTGCCAGGGGTTGAGGCGATGTCTTTCTTCTCTTCCGGTTCGAGGTCGTATAGATCCTTGTCGATCGGGTCCGGAGGCACGACTTTGTTCTCGATGCCGTCCAAACCGGCCATCAGCATGGCGGCGAATGCGAGATAGCCATTGCTCGACGCATCGGGGATCCGGAACTCGAGCCGCTTCGCCTTCTCGCTCTTGGAATAGGCGGGAATGCGCACGCACGCGCTGCGATTGCGCTGGGAGTAGATCAGATTGATCGGGGCTTCGTAGCCCGGGACGAGACGCCGGTATGAATTGGTCGTGGGCGCGCAGAATGCCAGCAGTGCGGGGGTGTGCTTGAGCAGGCCACCGATGTAGTACTGGCAGTTCTTGCTCAGGTCTGCGTAATTGCCCGGTTCGTAGAACTGGTTCTGGCCCTTTTTCCACAGACTCTGGTGGACGTGCATCCCCGATCCGTTGTCCATGAACACCGGTTTCGGCAGGAACGTCGCGGTCTTGCCACGTCGCAGTGCGACGTTCTTCACGACGTATTTGTACATCTGCAGCTTGTCCGCCATACGGGTCAGGGTGTCGAAGCGCATGTCGATTTCGCACTGGCCTGCCGTCGCCACTTCATGATGATGGACTTCGACTCGAACACCGATACTCTCCAGCGTCAACATCATCTCGGAACGGATATCCTGGAGCGAGTCGGTGGGAGGTACCGGAAAGTAGCCTTCCTTGTAACGTGGTTTGTAGCCCAGGTTCGGGTTTTCCTCGCGGCCCGTGTTCCAGAACGCCTCGACGGAATCGACGTGGTAGTACCCCCCTGAAGGGCCCTGGTCATACCGGACGTCATCGAAGACGAAGAACTCTGGTTCCGGACCGAAGTAGACCGTGTCGGCGACCCCGGTGGCCTCCAGATGACGCTCGGCCTTCTGTGCGATGTATCGCGGGTCGCGATTGTAGGACTCACCCGTCACGGGATCTTGTACGTTACAGATGATGTTCAGGGTTGGGACCTCGCTGAATGGGTCCAGGAAAGTTGCGTCCGCGTCCGGGATCAGAAGCATGTCGCTCTCCTGGATCTTCTGGTATCCGCGGATGCTGGATCCATCAAAGCCGAGACCTTCGTCGAAGATGTCTTCGACCAACTCCGATGTCGAGATCGAAAAGTGCTGCCACATCCCGAGCAGGTCGACAAAGCGCAGGTCGACGACCTTGACGCCTTTCTCCCGAGCGAACTCAATTACCTCTTTGGGCTTCATGGTGGGTGAACCTCCGTGAATCGAACGAATTTCATTGAACGAAGAATGGCGGGTCCTGGGGAACTGTGTTCCGCCAAAACGCGCTAGTCTATACCAGGCGTGCGAGGGGACGCAAAATTATCTAGCACGATTGTAGAAATTTGCGAAATTCGCACATACTCGTTCTCTATTCATAAGATTTGGAGTGTAGAGTGGCCCTGTGTCATTTTCAGTTTGCTAGATATGCGTGATGAATTTCGCGCAAATATTGCGTATCGGTAGGGTTGCAAGACGCAATCCGATGCTTTCAAGCCCAGTTGAAGGCGGATCTTGGAGGAATGGGACCAGTTGTTTAGAAAAGGGGAAGCGTCCGTGGGGCCCTCGCAAAGAGTGGGGACCCTCATCTGGAGGTCCTACGGCCGCATTGGGAAGACACTAACGTCCCTGGGCGCGCCGTTTGACCCTCTTGGCGAGGTCCTCGATCTTCTTGGCGAGTTCTTCGATCCGGCTGCTGCCTTCCACGAGTTTGGCCGAGGTGGTGTAGCCGTCGGCCGCCTCCACCTCATCGACCAGGACCTTGGTCAGTTCGACCAACTCGTTCGTTGCCTCCTTCATCTCCGCCAGCTTCTCTTCCCGGAAGTGTTGTTCGGCTCTGATCCGAGCCTTGATTTTCATATCCTGCGGTCCTTGGGACACCGCTCGGCTCTGGAAGAGGAAGACGATGAAGAAGGTGATCAATACAGCAAGGACAGTCTTTCGTTTGACGGTCATTTCTTCGGCAGTTTACACCGACTTCTTAAAGGGAAGTGAGGAAAACCCGCGCCCGGCGTTTCCTAGACGCTTGACCCTCGGGTTCGATTTTTTCGCTCTCAGACTGTGGGGACCAAGCGTGCTGTCAGCCCTCAGCCATCAGCTTATTCCGGAAATGGGACCATAGTCCCATCCGATTGAGCTGATCGCTAAAAGCTGAAAGCTGATCGCCTACCCAAGAATTTCAAATATTTTTGGGTAGAACGATGGGTGGGGAATACACAAGAAACGGACCGAAGGCTGTCTCATGCATGCTAAAATTATTTGTTTGTGTGTCTTAAATCGCTTTCCGCCTGATCCGGCAGTTTGATTTCTGCACGCAGTCCAGCAAGCTAAGACGTATGGAAATCTTCTCCGCGATCTCGGATTGGCTGCAGGAGACATTGCTGCCTTACGGCGGAATCGGTTTGATGCTGCTGGCGATCTGCGATTCGTCGTTTCTGTCGCTGCCCGAAGTAAACGACATCCTGTTGATGACGTTCTCGATCGAACGACCGGAACGGATGCTGCTGTTTGCGGGGCTGACCACTTTTGGGTCTATGATCGGCTGCGCGATGCTGTATTCGGTCGGACGCAGCGGCGGTGAAGCGTTTCTGAGAAAGCGTTTCACGGAAGAGCGATTAGCCCGGGTCGAAGGGTGGTACGCGCGGTATGGAATGCTGGCCGTGATCGTGCCGTCGCTGTTGCCGCCGCCGACACCGTTCAAGATCTTCGTGCTTTCCGCCGGCACCTTTGGAATCTCGTGGCCCCGATTCCTGTTGGCGGTGGCGATCGGACGCAGCCTCCGGTACTTCTCGGAGGGAATTCTGGCTGTGATCTACGGCGCAGCCGCCATTGCTTTTGTCCAGCAGCACTACGGCAAGATCGGAGTCGCCGTTTCGGTCGTCGTTGTCGTGTCGGTTCTGCTGTACGTGTGTTCAGAACGTTGGACGCGAGGCCAGAAAACTTGAGGAATCCAAAAGACGTTGAAGCTAGCTGACCGCCTGACTTTCCGAATTGATAGACTGTGCCGGCCCTCCGGGCTGATCCGAGCCCGAAGGACTGCCTCTTTCGTACCGCTGATTCTGTTACTTGCCGGATGTGGTGTTTCCCGACAGACCGTGATCCCGACTCAGGAGTTGCCGTTTCCCGCGAAGGTAGCTACCCGGCTGGAACTGCTCGACGACCTCCGGAAGACCAGCGAATCCATCGACACGCTGAGGGCGACAGTGACACTGGAGGCGTCAGGTGGAGCGCTGACGACGGGCATTCTGACATCCTACCGGGAGACGAGGGGTTTCCTCATCGTCCGGCGGCCCTCGCACATTCGCCTCAAGGGCGAAGCCCCTCTGGCTCTGGCGACGGTGTTCGACATGGTTTCGGATGGGGAGATCTTCCGGGTATCCGTCCCCTTACAGAATACGTTCATCATCGGTGACACGACCGCGGTTACCGAAGCCGAGAACCCCGTGCTGAACCTCCGTCCACAGCACGTGATGGACGCCCTGTTCGTCGACATCCGCGAATACCTGTCCAATCGGCGTGTACTGCCGGTCATGGAAGAGGCATTTGAAGGCCGGCGCAGCTTCTATGTCTTCATGTTCGTCGATAACAGCAGGGCGGTTCCCCGTTTGATCGAAAAGCTCTGGATCGATCGACGCAACCTCACCGTCGCTCGAAAGCAGATCTTCGGAAAGGATGGAATCGTCCAGACCGATGTGGTTTATAACGCGTACAAGGTGTCCAACGGTGTCGCCTTTCCTCGGGACGTGTTCATCCGGCGTCCAGTCGAAGACTATTCCGTCAAGCTCGAGTTCGTAAGGACAGAGCTGAACACGAGCCTTCCCGACAACGCTTTCTTTCTGCCTGCCCCCGTCGGCTCGGAGTTGATCCGTGTGGGAACCGAATCCAACCGTTGAGGATCCGCCGGCATCATCCTTGAATAAAGTTGAATAGAGAAATCATTCTTGCCAACTTCGCCAAACGTCCCGTTCGTACGAGCGTCAGCATCCTCGCGGTCGCGATTGAAGTCACGCTGATCCTCGTTGTCGTCGGTCTGGTGACGGGCATGAACGTCGAGACCGGAAGGCGAATCGAGGGCGTTGGGGCAGACCTGATGTTCCAACCCCCGAACTCTTCGGTCTTCCTGGGTCTGAACGGAGCGGTCATGCCGCTCGCAATTGGCCCGAAGCTGCTCGAAGTCGAAGGCGTTCGGGAGATCTCGCCGGTCATCACCCAGTTCAACACCCAGGGCGGATTCGATACGGTTTTCGGGATCGACCCGGAAAGCTTCGCCGCCATGGGCGGCGGATTTAATTTCTTGTCGGGAGAGATCTTTGATGCACCCGGCGAGATCGTGATCGACGACCTGTACGCCGCGGCGAAGGAACTTGACGTCGGAGACGAGATGTCACTGCTGAACCACCAGTTTAGGGTGAGCGGAATCGTCGAGCACGGTAAAGGCGCACGTCTCTACTTGAGCATTAGCGAAGCGCAGGAAATGATGGGCGCGATGGACAAGGCGTCGATCTTCTTCGTCAAGTGTGAGGACCCCGACTTGACCTACGACGTCATCGCCCGGCTGGAAGCGATGTTTCCGACTTATCCCGCCCGCCCGTTGCGGGAGATGGTTTCCCTGATGGCGAACTCCAGTCTGCCCGCCCTGGACGCTTTTCTAACGGTGGTCATGGTCGTTGCCGTTTCGATCGGCGTGCTGGTGATCTTCCTGTCGATGTACACGACGATCACCGAGCGAACTCGCGAGATCGGCATCCTGCGTTCTCTCGGCGCGTCGAAGGGCTTCGTCGTGAGAATGATCCTTCACGAGACCGCCTGGCTGTGCGTCATCGGAGTCGTGATTGGGATCGGTCTGAGCTTCGCGATTGCGGTCCTCGTCCAGGCCGTATTCCCGACGCTGCTCATCATGATTTTCCCGGACTGGATTCTTCGGGCGTCGCTTCTGGCTCTGTTCAGCGGCATGTTCGGGTCGCTTTATCCTTCTTTCCGCGCCGCCGGCCAGGATCCGGTTGAAGCGCTCGCGTATGAGTAGGTTGGCCTGATGACAGCACTGCTGGAAACCTTCGATCTGAGGAAGACCTACCAGGTGGGAACTGTGCCTGTTGAGGCGCTTCGTGGGGTCGACCTTCGGGTGGAAGCAGGAGAGATGCTGGCCGTCATGGGACCGTCCGGGTGCGGAAAGTCGTCACTGATGCATGTTCTCGGCGCGATGACCCGGCCGACCGCGGGAAGGGTCCTTCTGGACGGGCAGGACGTCGCCGACATGCACGACGCCGCGCGGACCGAGTTCCGGCGAGACAAAATCGGATTTGTCTTCCAGAAGTTCAATCTGCTGCCGACCCTCAATGCCCGCGCGAATATCGAGATTGCCCGCCGCATCCACGGGAGTTACGGCGATGCTGCTGCCGACGACCGGCAGAGGGAAGTACTCCAGATGCTCCAGATCGAGGACAAGATGAGCCGGCGTCCCGCCGAATTGTCCGGCGGAGAGCAGCAACGTGTTGCCGTCGCCCGCGCCGTCGTCAAACAGCCGGCGATTCTGCTGGCCGACGAGCCCACGGGCAATCTGGATTCGAAGAACTCCGACATCGTCCTCGACATGTTTCGCGAGTTGAACCGGAAGCTCGGACAGACGATAATTCTGGTAACGCACAATCCCGAGTTGGCCGCATACACCGACCGGGTCGTCGAGATGCGGGACGGCAGGATCGTCAACGACGGAACCGCGGAGTCCTGGGTCGCCGCGGAGTCCAAGCTTCTGACCGAATCGGTTTCGGGTCGATCATGAGAAAGTGGTTCATCTGGCAGTGGGGCCGAGGTTCGTTTCAGTACGACGTCCTCTGCGGTCTGATCCTGATCATCATCTTCGCGATACCGCCGGCGGTGTTCAACGACCGTCACGACTACGAACGGCTGTCTGGATTTGATGAGGTTCGGCGCGCGCGTGATGACGACGGAACGCCGGTCTACACCGTCAAAGTGAACAAGTCGGCTTTCTCAGCCGACGACGCGGAATTGGAAAATGGTGCGCGGGAGAAGCTAAGGTCTTTCCTGGGCTTGGATACCCTCGAGGTGGATCGCGTGGAGCCCGTCTATGACACCCGGGGTGTGTTGGCCGCATTCTCTTTCTGGTTGGATCAATGACTCGTCCAGCGCTTCGGCTTCTGTCGATACTGCTTCTTTTCGGACCTGGCACCCTACAGGGGCAGACTCCCGTCCCGCTCGACACGGTGCTTGAGCGGATGGAGGCAGTTGGCCGTGAATTCCGTAACCTCGAGGCCGACATCGAACGGACCAAGGTGGTGGTCATAGTCGACGATCACAGCACGTCTTCCGGCAAGTTTTACTTTGCCCGGAGGGGCGACACCAGCCGCATCCGGATGACCATCGAAAAGCCCGCCCGCCAGGAACTCCTGATCGACAAGGGCATGCTGCAAATGTACTTTCCGCGGATCAACCAGGTGCAGGTGGCCGATCTGGGCGAGAACCAGGACAAAGCCGAGTTCATGGCGATCGGATTCGGCCAGTCCTCGGCCGACCTTCTGAAGTACTACGACGTGACGCTCGCCGGGGAAGAGTCCATCGACGGCATCGCGACATCGATACTGGACCTCAAACCCAGGTCCGCCGACTTTTCAGCGATCTTTTCTAACATACGGCTGTGGATCGACCAGGAACGTTGGATCCCGCTGCATACAAAGCTCACCGAGGCCGGCGGCGACTACCTTGACGTCCGGTTTTCCAACATCAAGATCAACGGTCGCCTCTCGAATTCGGTTTTTGAACTGAAGCTTCCCAAAGACGTTCAGCGCATAGGGGGAAAATAGCCCGGCTGTTGTTTGCCTGACCTGTTACCGCCTCTCATCCCGATAGATTTTTCTTCACCGCAAAGGCGCAAAGGCGCAAAGATCCTATACTTTTGTCCGCCCTTCAGTCGGTGGTCAGGTGCGACCGTCCGCGACTACGCGCGAGCTTTTCATTTCCGAAATCGAGACACTTGCAATCGGGCTGTACTGGCGTGGACACCAGGCCCAAAGACTTTGCCGGGGCCAGAGCCGGACGCCTGAAGAGCGCTGCCAATGGTCTTCAGCCCATGATTCCCTTTGCGTCTTTGCGCCTTTGCGGTGAACAGATTCTTACGTTTGGAGGGATGCTTTGGCGGTGACTTCGGTGTCGTTGGGTGGGGTTTCTTCGGCTGCCTCTTCGGCTTCGAGTTGATGCTCCTGCCTTTCGAGGCGGGAGGCTTCCTTCCACGTGTACCAGATCCTCTGGAAGACGGTCCAGTTCGTCAAGATCGCCATGATCCACAAGACGACGGCCATCCGGTCCGTCAGTGCCCCGATGATCAACATGACGACCCTTTCGGCCCTCTCGAGGAACCCGATCTTGCAGGCCGGTATCAGGGACTCCGCGCGCGCTCGCGTGTAGCTGGTCATGACCGAGCCGATGATGACCATTCCGGTCAGGCCGAGGTAGAACATGCGGTCGGCCTTCGCGTACCAGAGCATCAGTCCGAACAGCATCAGCATGTCCGAGTAACGGTCGATGACTGAATCGAGGAAAGCGCCAAACCGCGTGACGGTCTTCGTCACGCGGGCCACCGCCCCGTCGAGCATATCGAACACGCCCGCAAACAGGACCACCAGGCCAGCCCAGAAGAACATGCCCTTGGCGAACAGGACAGTCGCGAAAATGTTGATTCCAAGGCCGATAAAGGTCAGGACATTGGGGTTGACGCGATGTTTGGAAAGACGAGCGACGAGATAGTCCTGGACCCGCTGACCAACTTTGCCGACCTTCCCGCTAATGGTGTGAAATGGCATGAAGTACTTCGATGATCTGCTGCGAAAGGACTCCCTTCGCAAAATTCTACGCTAATTCCTCTCCCGGGACAATTAGGTCCCGTCGGCGATTGTGCGATGAATTTTCGTTTCGGACACCAATACGAGTGACCTGTAACCAGTGCTATCGGTACCAGCGTTCGGCCGAACGGCGTCGGATTCTAGGAGTGACGCTCGAGCCAATGCTGTTTCATTGCGAGGGCGTTACGACACCGAAGACGGCGCCGTTGGGCCGAACCCTTCGGGCCGATGGGGGTTGCGGGCGATCTCTTTGTCGGAAGCCGTCACCGATGAAAGAGCATCGCTTTCCGTCTTCCTCCTCGACCTCGCCCGCAAGACCCATCGGCGATGGTGCCGATAGCACTGGTTACAGGCCACTAGGAGCCTGCGCGGCGGAACGAGAAGGATGGGTGTTCCATGGGATTTGATCGCGATTTCCGAGGAGCCCCTGCCGATTCTGCCACCAAGCCGAGCTCAGGCCGTTGCGGACTGGAGTCGTGAGCCGTGTGGTGGGCTTGGCGAGTCCCGGTTTCCCGGATTATGCCCATGCGATCTTCTCGTTCATCCGTCGTAAGTTCACCGCCAGAGTAACCAGATTCCATTCACATGCCGCGTTGTCCAAACCCCGCAGACTGAATTGTCGGAATCCCAGCACCGACTTGATCCACCCGAAGGGCGGTTCCCCAATGTGCTTTCTGGCCCGGTAACGGTCCCGTCCACGCTGGGTTTTCATCTTCCGGACCATCCGGCCAAACGCAGTGTCTTCAGGTGGAAGGGGAGCGGCGGCGAGGTCCTTTTCGCGGCCCATCGCAACATACCCATCGATTTGACGTTGTTCCAGCATTTCTAAATTCGACTCGGATCGGTATCCCGCATCCGCGAGCACGCAGTCGGGATGCTCTCCCAGATTGTCGTTCAACGCCTCCAGAGCCGGCTCCAACTGCCCCACATCCGCCGCATTGTTGCTCACCGTTGTCGCCACGATGATCCGGTCCTCAGAATCGACCACCGCCTGTGCGTTGTAGCATTGCTGAAACCCTGCGGTGGAGGTCTTCATGATCCGGCTTTCCGGGTCGGTGAAGTTGTCCTGGGCTTTTGGCTTGGGCTCACCCATGGGGCGTTTGAACGGCTTGCCTTTCTTACCGCTGCCCGGTTTGTCGTCTCCCGATTCCCGTCCCGCTTCCTGGTCCGCAGCCATTTGACGCTCTTCGAGCCGCTTCATTGCCGCCTGGATCGTGGCCAATCGCTTCTTGCGCGTCGCCAACCCCTCGGGCAGTTCGTCGCCGCGCCGGTCCTTGCCGTAACGCTGGTCTTCTTCCTCATCGATCGTCCTGGCCCGATTCACCAGATCCCGAATCTGCTCACCCAACTCGGTCTCCTGCTTCTTCATGCGTTCATAGCTCATCGCTTTGCGTTTGCTCGCATTGGCCCGCATCTTGGTTCCGTCCACTGCCACGGTTCCCATCTTCACCAGACCCGCTTCTCGCGCCATCCGCACCACTTGCACGAACAGGTTCCCGAACTCCTCAAGATGCTGTTTGCGAAAATCCGAGATCGTACGGTGCGCGGGAAAGTTCTCCGCTCCCAACATCCGGAACGCCACGTCGTCGGTCAACTTCACCGCGATCTTCCTGGACGAGAACACCCCGGTCGCGTAGCCATAGATCAACACCTTCACCATCATCCGCGGATCGAAGGCCTGATTGCCTGGCCCTTCAGACCCATACCGCTGTTCGAACGCGCTTAAATCCATTGCGTCCACAGCATCCGATATGAAGTACGACAGGTGATCTTCGGCCAGCCAATCTCTCAGCGACGGCGGCAGCAGCAGGTTCTGTTCCGGAAGATATGGTCGGTAGGTTCGTGACATGTCCTATCTTCGATCTCTATCCGCCCAATCCCGGTCCTTCTGCCGCGCAGACTCCTAGCCGTCAGATTCTTCATCGTGGATCGTCGTGAAGCTCATGACCTCGAAGCTACGCGTTCCGTCAGGTATACGGACGGCGACCGTGTCGCCATCCCGCTTACCGAGCAGGCTTCGACCTATGGGCGAGGTGGTCGATATGGCCCCTTCCGCGAAGTCGGAGTCCTCTGTCGTCACAAGCTTGTAGGAGACCTCTTCCTCCTTTTCGATATCGAAGAGGACCACCCTGGAACCCAGAGAAATACGATCTCTCGGAATCTTCTCGACGTTGATCATCGCCACATCCGACAGGCGCTGCTTCAGTTGCCCCAATCTGGCGCGAACATACTCCTGGCGCTCCTTGGCGGCCTGGTATTCGGCATTCTCGCGGAGGTCCCCCATGGCCAAGGCTTTCTTCAACTCCTTCGGAAGCTCGGTCGTAAGTTCCTTTTCGAGGACTCGAATCTCTCCTTCAAGCTTCTTCCTAACCTCGAGCACCATTCATCCTCCTAATGTGATGGCCAGTGCTGCGGCCGAACCGGCGGTTCTCAGAACAGGCGGAAATTGATCGTGAGGAACTTTCGCGGGTCTTGTCTGAAATCGTACATCAGCTTGAGCATTTCAGAGATCGTTTGATTCGTGTTGTCGTAGAGGGCCGGCTCGTTGATCAGTTTGCCCAGGGTTCCTTCGCTGTTGGCGACATTCGAGACCATCGTGGAGACTTCCTCGGTCGCCGTCCGTAGATCATCGTAGAGTGCATCGTCCCGGCTCAGCTTCCCGAGCGTTCCCTCGCCCATTTCCAACCGCGCGACGACGTTGTTCATGCGGCCGACGAGTTCGTTGGCCCGATCGTAGACCGACGGATCGTTGATGAACTTCCCGAGCGTTCCGTCGCCGCTTTCCACCTTTGTGACGAGAACGTCGATTCGCTGGACGGCTTCGTTCATCCGATCGTACAGATCCCGGTCGTTCATCAGACTGCCGATCGTGCCGTCCCCGGTCCGAGCGTTTTCCACCAACAGGCGCACTTCCTCGACTGTCGCGTTGGCATTGTCGTATATCGACGTATCGGTGAGCATCTTGCCCAGAGTTCCTTCGCCCTGGCGGATCTGGCCCGCGATTTCCTGGATCTCTTCGCTCAGGACTTCAAGGTTCGCGATGATGTCGTTGGTTCCGGTGATGAGTTCGCGGATGTCCCCGGTCGTTTGTCCCTGGATGGTCCCCCCGTCCGGGATACTGTCGCCGAGGCCGGGTCCCTTCTCGATCTCTACAATGCTGTCGCCGAGCAGACCGATCGAACCGATCGTCATGATCGAGTCGGACAGGATGATCTCCTGGAACTCGAGATCCAGACTCATCTCGACGGCCACGGATCGTTCAGGCTCAGGCAGGTTGGTCACCCCGACCGAGCTCACGTTCCCGACGGTTACGCCTTCGAGCCACACCTCCGCGCCGTTGTTCATTCCGTTGACCGAAGGAAAGTAGGCCGTGACGGTGTATTTCGGGGTGAAGAAACCAGCCTCGCCCCCCACGAAGAAGATCGCCGCGGCCAGGAGCGCAAAGCTGGCGATCACCAGCACGCCGACCCGTAACTCGGCCCAGGATATTGTTTGACGCCTTGCCATGTTTTTCCCCTTTTTCTTACGCTAGAAACCGTTGGATGTACGGATCCTTCGACGCCCGGAGTACCTCGTCCGGGCCGTCGAATACTATTTTCCCCTCGTGGAGCATCACCAACCGGGTATGTGCGAGGCAGAACGTACCGTCCTCCCGTATGAATTCGATGCTCCCGTCGGCCTCTTCCGCATATTCCGTCGCGAGCGTGAACGCGTCGCGCAGCCGATGGGTCACGAAAACGCTGGATACGCCCTCGATGTCCCGCAGCCGGATGATCAGTTCATTGATCTTCCTCGAGGTAACGGGGTCGAGACCCGCAGTCGGTTCGTCATACAGCATGATGGCCGGTTCTGAAATCAGAGCGCGCGCGAGCGACACGCGACGCTTCATCCCGCCCGACAACTCGGATGGAAGCTTGTCGATGGCCTCAGCCAGGCCTACGAAACCCAACACCGTCTGGACGCGTTCCTCGATCAGGTCCCCCTTCACTCCCAGCTCGAATAAACGATAGGCGACGTTTTCGAAGACCGACATGGAGTCGAACAGACCCGATTCCTGGAAGACCATCCCGACTTTGGGTCGGACTCGGCTCAGCTTGCGTTCGTTCATGTTCGTGATGTCTATCCCTTCGATCAGGACTTGCCCCTCGTCGGGCCGCTCCAGCCCCATCATCAGTTTCAACATCGTGGACTTCCCCGAGCCGCTGCCGCCGAGAATGATCTTGGTCTCTCCACGCAACAGTTCGAACGACACCCCATCGAGTACCGCTGCGTCCCCGTAGTACTTCGAAACATTGCGCAGCTCTAGGATGGGCCTCGAAGCCGTGTGAGATTCGTTCACGGACTTCTGATCCAACGTTTTCATAGATATGTCAGAATGATCCGGGTCAGGAAAAAGTCGGAAACCAGGATGAGGATCGATGATACCACCACCGCCTGCGTCGTGGAACGGCCCACACCGCGCGTTCCTCCGTACGTCCGCATTCCGCAATAACAGCTAACCGTCGCCAGGACCGCCCCGAAAACCACCGGCTTGATCAGACCGCCGAGGATGTCGTCGTAGCTGAGTGCGTCCCAAGCCGAGTTCAGGTATAGGTTGGGGCTGATCTGGAGCAGGAAAACTGCGACAAACAGACCTCCGATGATTCCCATCCCGTTGGTGACGATGGTGAGAAGCGGTTGCATCGTGGTGGTTGCAAGGATCCTGGGAACGACCAACTTCTTGACCGGATCGGTTCCCAGCGCGCGCATCGCGTTGATCTGTTCCGTGACTTTCATCGAGCCCAGTTCCGACGCCATGCCCGAACCCACCCGGCCGGCTACCATTAACGCGGCGAGCACCGGTCCCAGCTCGCGCACGAGCGAAACCGACACCAACGATCCGGTAAAACCGATCGCGCCGAAGGTGGAGAGCGTCGAGGCCGTTTGGAGGGTCAGGACGGCTCCGGTGAAGAAGCCGGTCAGCATGATAATGGTCAGCGAACCGACTCCCACCCGGTCCATCTGGATGAGGATGTCCCTGAAGTAGAACGGCCGACGGAAGGCTCCCCGGAAGGATCGGCCGGCCAGAACAGCTATTTCCTGGACCTCGATTACCGCGTCCTTCGGACTGAGCATAAGGCATCGTATCGGAAGATCCCTTTTGTGGTCAACAGTTAGGCCCTAGTCCAGCCCCTTCCCCGTGAGCTATACTTGAGCCAATGTTGAGCTTCAAGACAGCTGGCGAATCCCACGGACAGGCGCTGATCTCCATCGTCGAGGGGCTTCCGGCCAATCTGGGATTCGACACGAATTTCATCAATGACGAGCTTCGCCGCAGGCAGGGAGGCTTCGGGCGTGGCGGCCGGATGAAGATCGAATCGGACCAGGTCCGAGTCCTTTCCGGGGTTCGGCACGGTAGAACTCTCGGCAGCCCGCTCGCGATGATGGTCGAGAACCGCGATTGGGAGAACTGGCGCGACATCATGTCGGTCGAACCCGTCACTCCAGAAGTTGCCGAGAAGCGACGGGTGACACGACCGCGACCCGGCCACGCGGACCTGACCGGCTCCCAGAAGTTCGACCAATCCGACGCTCGAAACATCCTCGAGCGCTCCAGCGCCCGCGAGACCGCTGCACGAGTGGCCGCCGGGGCGGTGGCCAAGCTCCTGCTGCGAGCCTTCGGCATCGAAATCCTCAGTCACACCCGGTCGATCGGGGAAGTCCGTCTGCCGGAAGAATTTATGGTCGAATGGGTGCAGTTGGAGGCCATCCGGGATGATCCCATCGTGCGTTGCGTCCTTCCCGACCATGCCAATCGCATGGTCGAGGAAATCAAGGCGGCCCAGCGGGACGGCGACACGATCGGCGGCACGTTCGAGGTGATCGCTCGAGGAGTCCCCGTCGGATTGGGTGCACACACCGGCTGGGAACAGAAACTGGATGGACGTCTCGCGCAGGCCGTGATGTCTATCAACGCGGTCAAGGCAGTGGAAGTCGGCGACGCAGTTCGGGTCGCCTTCGGCCGGGGCTCGACGGCCCACGACGAGATCTCGTTCGATTCCGATACCCGTCGATTTGATCGGCTCACGAACAGGGCCGGCGGGATTGAAGGCGGCATGAGCAACGGGGAGAACGTCCGCGTTGTCGGATACCTGAAACCGATCCCGACGCTGAAGAAGGCCTTGAAGTCGGTCGACATGGTGTCGAAGGAACCGTTCATGGCCCAGCATGAACGCTCCGACACCTGCACGGTTCCGGCCGCGGGTGTCATCGGAGAGACGATGGTCGCGCTCGTCCTCGCCCATGCGATGACGGAAAAGTTCGGCGGCGATTCGATCGATGAAAGTCTAAGAAATTACAGGGGATACCTTCAGCAATTGCGTGATTTCCCTTCCGGCGGTAATTGAGCAAGTTCGGCATGTTAGGATTGATCGGAAATGAACAGAAAGATCGTCCGTTACGGTACCGCCGTTCTTCAGCAGAAGGCCAAGGAGGTCGAAAACATCACCGACGCTGAGGTTCGACTGGTGCAGGACATGGTCGAGGCCATGTACAAAGCCCCGGGCGTCGGCCTCGCCGCGCCGCAGGTTGGCGTCTCCCAGCGGATCATGGTGACCGACACGAGCGGCGGCGAAAAAGAAGACAACCTGCTCGTCATGGTCAACCCCGAGGTCGTCGCGACCGATGGGGAACAGTACGAAGAAGAAGGCTGTCTCAGCATCCCGGGCTTTTCCGAAAAGGTCACACGGCCGAAGAAAGTCGTTATTCGCGGCCTGGACCTGGACGGGCGGGAGATCCTGCTCGAAGGGGAGGACCTGTTGGCCCGCGCATTCTGTCACGAGATGGACCATCTGAACGGGGTCATGTTCCTCGACCACCTCAGCTTCATCAAGCGCGACCTCATCAAGCGCAAGATAAGGAAGCTCATCAAGCAGGACGAGTGGTAGACCGTAATGAAGCTCGTCTTCATGGGTACCGCGGCCTTCGCCGTGCCGTCACTTGGTGCTCTGAGCGAAGCCGGGCATGAACTCGTCGGAGTCTTCACCCAACCGGACCGTCGCGCCGGCAGGGGGCAGAAGATGCGCCCTTCGCCGATCAAGGAAGCGGCGATGGAACTGGACCAGCCGATCCACCAACCCGATTCTCTCAAGACCGACGCAGTACGCGACCTCCTGACGAACCTGTCGCCCGACTTGATCGTGGTTGTGGCTTACGGAAAGATCATTCCACGCTGGCTGATCGACCTCCCAACGGGCGGCGTCGTCAACGTACATGGCTCGATCCTGCCAAGATACCGTGGCGCGGCTCCCGTCAACTGGGCCATTGCGAACGGGGAGACCCGCACGGGGGTGTGCACGATGCAGATCGCCGAAGGCCTGGACACGGGCCCCGTGTACCTCTGTGAAGAAACCGACATCGATCCCCGTGACACAGCCCCGGTCCTGTCGTCGCGGTTGGCCGCAATCGGTGCCCCTCTGCTGATCCGGACGCTGGAGGGAATCGAGGGCGGCACGCTTCTCCCGAAGCCCCAGGACGAAGGGCAAGCCAGCCTGGCTCCACGGCTGACGAAACAGGATGGCGCGATCGAATGGAGCGAGACCGCGCAACGGATTCACGACAAGGTCCGGGCCTTTCTCCCGTGGCCTTCGGTGACGGCACGATTAGGAGACACGCCATTCAAGATCCTGGCGTCGAGGCCGACGGGCGCATTCGACAAGAAAAAAGAATGGCAAATCGGGACGATCATTTTCGAACAGAATCGTCTAAAAGTAACCTGCGGCTGCGGGAGCGTTCTTGAACTGCTGCAGCTTCAAGCGGAGAACCGCGGACCCGTGACCGGCGCCGAATTCGCGAACGGGATGCGCCTTGAAAGCGGGGGGATGTTTGCGTCGATCCGGGACTGGTCGCCGACAGGATAGTCCCCAAGGTCCAGACTTAGCTTACAATCGGCAAGATGCATCGAACCCATCCCGCACCCGATGACGCGCACGACGATCGCTGGGGTCGACTGGCCGGCGTACTGCTGATGGTGTCGGTCCTTGTGGTTGCCGGTCTCCTGAGTGCCTTGACCGCGATGCGTTTCGCCATCCGGGGTCAGGAAGTCGGGGTTCCCGACCTGATCGGGAAGACTCAGGTCGAGGCTACCCGGATCCTGGCGGAACGGGGACTCGAGCTCCGGCTCTCCAGCCGTCGTTTCAGTACCACCGTGCCAAAGGACCGAATAATGGATCAGATTCCCCCGCCGGGTTCGCGATTGAAGCTGGAGAGGGGGGTAAAAGTGCTCTTGAGCCTGGGCGAGCGCCAATTTTCTGTTCCCGACCTCGAGGGTACGAGCGTTCGAGCGACACAGTTGATGCTGACCGAGCGGGGTCTATCGGTCGGAAATACGCTTTTCGCGCACACCGACGCAGGCGAGGCATCGACGATCGTCCACCAGTCGCCCCCCGCCGGGGACATCGGAGGAAGCGATCCAGCGGTGAACGTGCTGGTGTCGCTCGGTCCTCCCGCCGAGTACTATGTCATGCCCGACCTTACGGGTCGACGGCTGGACGAAGTCGTCGAGCTGGTTCGAAACGAGGGGTTCCGGCTCGGAGAGGTGACGTACGATCAACACCCGGGAATCGAGCGGGGCCGCATCGTTCAACAACAGCCACCCGTCGGTTACAAGCTGTCCAGGTCCGATCCCATTCTTCTGGAAGTAAGCCAGTGAGCCTACGCATTGCACCATCGATACTTTCCGCGAACTTCGCCACCCTGGCCGAGGAAATCCGCGTTGTGGAGGAGGCCGGGGCGCACTACATCCACGTGGACGTGATGGACGGGCACTTCGTTCCGAACATCTCGATCGGACCTTCGGTCGTATCCTCGATCCGCAAGGCGACGAGCCTGCCCTTGGATGTTCACTTGATGATCGCGGAACCGGATCGCTACATCCCGGCCTTTGTCGAGGCCGGAGCGAACATCGTCACGGTCCATGCCGAGGCGACAACGCACCTGGATCGGACGATCGAATTCATACGTACCCATAACGTCCAGGCCGGCGTTGCCCTGAACCCTGCCACCCCCCTCGCCGCGGTGGAGCACGTTCTGGACATGCTGGACCTGGTCTTGATCATGACGGTCAACCCGGGGTTCGGAGGACAGAAGTTCATTCCCTACACCGCCCGGAAAGTCCGGCGATTGAGGGAACTGATCGAGGACGAGGGCTACAGTGCCGTGATCGAAGTCGATGGTGGAATTGACGTGGAAACGATCTCGCAGATTGTGCCCGCCGGAGCCGAAATTCTGGTCGCGGGCTCAGCAATTTTCCGCAGCCCGGAGCCCGCTCGAGCAGTCAAGGAAATGTTGGCAAAGGCTTCTGCCCTCGGTTATCATTCTAAATACGCCTGATTAAAGGAGTTCTTATTCCTATGCGGAAGCTTTGGGTCGTGCTGCTGGCCCTGCTGTTGTGGAGTTGCGGCGGCTATCCCGACGATCTGGAAATCGGCGAAGAGGGCATTGATGAGCCTGATCGTATTCTGTATCTGAGGGCGCTTCACGACCTGCGCCGAGGTAAGAATATCCAGGCCCGTCTCGAGCTCAACGCCCTGATCAATACCTATCCCGACAGCGAATTCCTTCCCCAGGCGAAGTACGCCACCGCCGAGTCATTCTACCGGGACGGAGGCAGGTCGGACATGGTTCAGGCAGAGGCCGAATTCAAAGACTACATCACATTTTTCCCAACCAGTGACCTATCCGACGATGCGCAGTTGATGATCGCCATGACGCATCTCCGCCAGATGGAAAAACCGGATCGGGACCCTACACAGGCGTTGATGGCAGAGCTGGAGTTGAAGAATTTCATATCCACATATCCCGACAGCAATCTGCTGGATGAGGCGAAAGAGAAGCTGCGCGCGGTGCAGGAAGTCCTGGCGGAGGGTATCCTTAAGGTTGCGAATTTCTACTCCACGATCCGATCCAACGCCGCGGCCATCGACCGGTATCGGCAGGTCCTGGAAGACTATCCCGATTTCACGAAGACCCCGGACGCATTGTTCCGCATGGCCGAAACAATGCGCCGCAGCGACAACGAAGGCGAATCGATCATTTACTACGCGCGAATCGTTCGGGACCATCCGCTCTCCGAGCGTGTCGGGGAGGCAAAGGAGCGACTCATCTCACTCAACCAGCCGATACCTGAGGTCAACTCCGCTGCGCTTGCCCGAGCCGAGGAGGCGCCACAGCCCGAGGGTCGGGGTCTGTTTGGCAGGATGTTCGGCATCCTCGGTCGTCGTCCGGACATATCGACCGAAACCACGGCGGCATCTATCATCCGGGAGAGTGAGGAAGGTGAAGGCGCCGGAGAAGGAACCTTCGAAGTGGAGGGGAGAGTAATATCCGGGTCGAGTCCGCCCGGTGGAAACCTGTAGAGGCATCGAGGGATCAACTGGAATACCGGGCGGCCATGTCGGCCGCCCGTTTTTGTGGCGGAAGAAGTGGCCAGTGGCCAGTGATCAGTGACCAGAGTGACAAGAACCGAGTGCTGAACCAACTGGCCACTGGCCACTGACCACTTCTTCCCTGGCCCGAAACTAAGATGACCAAACACAGAATTCTCCTGGCCGACGACAGCCCGACGATTCAGCGCCTGGTCGCGCAGACGCTCGACGGCGGGAGCTTCGACCTCGTTGCGGTCAACAACGGCGACGCTGCCGTCCAGAAGTTTGACGAGTTCCGGCCCTCCGCGGTTCTGGCCGACATATTCATGCCCGGGAAGAACGGCTACGAGGTCTGCTCGTTTGTAAAAGGGCATCCGGCGCTGGATCAGACGCCGGTCATCCTGCTGGTCGGCGCCTACGAAGCCTACGACGAAGACGAAGCCACCCGGGTCGGTGCCAACGGGCGCATCACCAAGCCGTTCGAGCCGCAGCAACTTCTGGAAATGGTGACGTCTATGGTTCCGGACGATCCCGTCGAAGAGGTACTTTCGGTCACTGAAGATGACTCAGACGGCGAGGATCTACTCGGATTGGAGGCCTTGTTCCCCCCGGAGAGGCCGGAACCCAAGTACGGAGAGATTACAGAGGAAGAGATCGAAACAATCGCAGACCGTGTGATTCAGAAGCTGTCAGCCGAAATCATTGAGGGAATCGCCTGGGACGTTGTTCCTGATATTGCCGAGAAGATCGTGCGCGAGGAATTGAAGAGAAAAGATGAAAGTTGAGCTGCCCAAGATCTACAACTTCCAGGAAGTCGAATCCCACTGGTACGACTTCTGGGAATCGAGTGGTTATTTCCGCGCGGACGCCGCCTCCGAGAATCCGGCCTTCGTAATCGTCATGCCGCCGCCCAACGTGACCGGGTCTCTCCACATGGGTCACATGCTCAACAACACCGTCCATGACGTGATCGTGCGGCGCAAACGCATGCAGGGGTTCAACACCCTGTGGCTTCCGGGGACGGACCACGCCGGAATCGCAACCCAGAACGTCGTCGAGCGCCAGCTGAGGGAAGACGGGCTATCCCGCCACGATCTGGGTCGCGAGAAATTCGTGGAGCGTGTCTGGGAGTGGAAGCAGGAATACGGCAATCTCATCACGAAGCAGATCCGGCGGATCGGGGCGTCGTGCGACTGGTCCAGGGAACGTTTTACGCTCGATCAGGGATTGTCGCGAGCCGTTCGCGAGGTTTTCGTGCGGCTGTACGACGAAGAGCTCATCTACCGCGGCAAGAGGCTGATCAACTGGTGTCCGCGCTGCCACACGGCGCTTTCGGACCTGGAGGTCCAGCATGATACCGTCGAAGGCAAGCTCTACCACATCCGCTATCCGATCAAAGACTCTGAAGGGGAGTTCATCGAAGTTGCGACGACGCGCCCGGAGACGATGTTGGGCGATACCGGTGTTGCGGTCCATCCCGAGGACGAACGCTACGCTCATCTCAAGGGCGTGTCCGCTACGCTGCCCTTGATCGGTCGCGACCTGCCGTTCATCCAGGACGAGTTCGTCGAGAGGGAGTTCGGCACAGGCGTCGTCAAGGTGACCCCTGCCCACGATCCCAACGATTTCGATATGGGAAACCGGCACGGGCTCGAGCAGGTCAGCGTCATCGACGGGGAAGGGATTATCACCTCCGAAGGCGGACCCTACGCGGGACTCGATCGCTTCCAAGCGCGAAAACAAGTACTCCACGACCTCGAAGCGCAGGACCTCCTCGTAAAAGTGGACACCCACACGCACAACGTGGGTCATTGTTCCAGGTGTAACACGATCGTCGAACCGTTGCTGTCGACACAGTGGTTCGTCAAGATCGAGCCGCTCGCCCGAGAGGCGATCCGCGCAGTCGAGGAGGACCATACGCAGTTCGTCCCGTCCAACTGGGCGAAAACCTATTTCGAGTGGATGTACAACATCCGCGACTGGTGCATATCCCGTCAGCTCTGGTGGGGCCATCGCATCCCGGCCTGGTATTGCGAGGACTGCAGCCAAATCACGGTCCTGCGCACGGATCCGACCACTTGCTCAAAGTGTGGATCCGGGAAACTCGAGCAGGACGAAGATGTTCTCGATACGTGGTTCAGTTCAGCCCTCTGGCCGTTCTCAACGATGGGATGGCCCGAAGAAACCCCGGACCTCAAAGCGTTCTACCCGACGAGTCTCCTGATTACCGGCAACGACATCATCTTTTTCTGGGTGGCCCGGATGATGATGGCCGGCACGAAATTCATGAATGATGTGCCGTTTCGCGAGGTCTACATCACGGGGCTGATTCGCGACGAGAAGCGACAGAAGTTGTCCAAAACGAAGGGCAACGTCGGCGACCCCCTGGTCATCTGCGACGAATACGGAACCGATGCGGTCCGTTTCACGCTGGCCCGTCTCGGCGCACCCGGTTCCGACCTGGTTCTTTCCGCGGATCAGCTGGACGCGTACCGCGCGTTTTCGACCAAGATCTGGAACGCGGCGCGCTTCATGCTCGGCCACGTCGACGATTCCGACCGCCTGGCGACGTCCGATGAGCTTCGGGCGATGGATCTGCCGCTCGCGGATCGGTGGATCCTCTCCCGCCTTTCACACACGGTCGCGTCGGTCAACGCGGCGATGGATCGCTACTTTCTGCACGAAGCGGCCCGGAGTGTGTACCAGTTTTTCTGGCATGAGTTCTGCGACTGGTACCTGGAGATGGTCAAACTGCATCCCGACCGCTCCAAACCCGTGTTGACCTATGTCTTCGAGAGCGCGCTCCGCCTACTGCACCCATTCATGCCGTTCATCACCGAAGAACTCTGGCAGCGGGTCCCTCACAGGGGCGAGTCCATCGTCGTCGCTCCGTACCCGGAAGTCGCACCCGACCTCGTGGACGATCACGCCGAGGCGCACGCGCGGCTGATACAGGAGATCATCGTCAAGGTCCGCAACATTCGAGCCGAGGTCAATCTCGAAGCAAAACAGTTCGTGCCGCTCCGCGTCGCGACAGAGAATCCCGACGTCGAGGGCATGCTCGTCGAGCACGAGGACTACATCTACCGCCTGGCGAGGGTCGAGAACCTGGAGGTTCTTCCGGTGTTGACGGGGGAGGGCGCCGCCGCGCAGGCCGTCGCCGCGGGAGTGGCGCTGGAGGTCCCCCTGGCCGGCATCATCGACATCGAGGCCGAACGATCGCGCCTCGGACGGGAGATGGAAAAAACCCGGAAGGAAATCGAGGGCCTGGAACGCAAGCTGTCGAACCAGAATTTCATCGATCGGGCCCCGGCCGAGGTCGTGGAGGAGAATCGGCGCAGACTCTCCGACTACCGGGATCAGGCTGCAAAGCTCACCGCCGGACTCGAGAGACTACCCAAAAATATTTGAAATTTTTGGGTAGGCGATTAGCCATCAGCTTTGAGCTATCAGCTCAATCGGATGGGACTATCGTCCCGTTTCCGAAGAGCTGAAGGCTGAACGCTGACTGCTGACAGCACGCTTGATCCCCACAATCTCGGAGCAAGTTATCAAATCTGAGGATCAAGCGTCTAAATGAAGCTCGGGGCCATCGATCGCTGCATCCGATCCTGAATGAACTCCATCGATCTCAGTCTGCTTCGCGAGAGTCTGCTCGCTGCCATCCGCGAAGACGTCGGCAGCGGCGACCTTACCGCGCGAGCCACCATCGAGGCCGGGAGCGAGGCTCGGGCCGAGTTTGTTTCCAAGCAGAACCTCGTCGCCTGCGGTGTGAACGTCGCAGGAGAAGTACTTCGCCTGTGCGATCCAGAACTCGCTTTCAGACCCCTGGTGTCGGACGGAGACTCTGTCGCTACGGGCATCGCACTCGCCGAGGTCGGCGGTCGGGCATCTTCCATCCTGGCGGGCGAGAGAACCTCGCTGAACTACCTGCAGCGACTCTCGGGCATCGCCACGGCGAGCCGTGAGTACGTCGCGCGGATTAGCGGTACCGGTGCGCGTCTCGTCGACACGCGCAAGACTGTTCCCGGCATGAGACAGCTCGACAAGTATGCTGTGCGGTGCGGGGGCGGGCTGAACCACAGGGTCGGTCTCTTCGATGGGGTTCTCATCAAGAGCAACCACCTGGCCTTCCACACGGGCGTTGGAGACGCTCTCGAGGCGGCACGAACCCGGCTGGGCCACCTGGTCAAGCTGGAAGTCGAGGTTGGCAAACCGGACGAACTCCTCCAGGCGATCGCGGCCGACGCGGATGTCATCATGTTGGACAACTTCAGCCCGGCCGAAACCCGTGAAGCAGTCGAGGTCGTTGCCGGTCGGATTCCCCTCGAGTCTTCCGGTGGGATCACGCTGGAGAACATTCGCGAGTTCGCCGAAGCCGGCGTTGATTACATTTCTGTCGGTGCGCTGACACATTCGGTGACGGCGGCCGACATCCATGTTCGCGTTTTCCCGGAGTGAGGCGGAGTCGTGAAGGCGGACCCCAACACCACGGTCGATCAGAGCCTGGACGCTGTTCTTCATTTCCTCATGCAGAACATGACGGTTTCGGTATCCGGCGAGAAGCTCGCCCGCGATCTCGGGGTCCCGCACTCCCGGGTCGTCCGCTGGGTGGACAGGTTGCGGGCCGAGGGCATTGACATCCTCGGCGAAGCCTTCACCGGGTTCCGCCTGACGCGACTGCCCGATGTCCTGCTGCCCCAGTTGATCCGGGACCGGCTGCATACCCGGGCTTTCGGAAGGAACCTGCATCACCTGTATAGCGTCGAATCGACGAACAGCTACGCTATAGACCTGCTGGGCCAGGATAAACCCGCTCCTCACGGTACCTTGGTAGTGGCCGAGCGGCAGACCGCAGGCCGCGGCCGGATGGGCAGAAGCTGGATTTCCAGCCCGGAGGTCGGGCTCTACACCTCCATCATCCTGCGACCCGAGATCTCCTCGAATCTCGCTCCGCTCTTGACCCTGGGGACTGCCGTCGCGGCTCATGACTCGATCGAACGCGCCACGGATCTGGAAGTCGACATCAAGTGGCCCAACGATCTTCTTATCGGCCGAAAGAAAATCTGTGGGATCCTCTCAGAATTGCAGGCCGAAGTTGACCGTGTCCGGGCGATGGTCATCGGTGTCGGCATCAACGTGAACCACGATGAATTCCCCGACCAGATTGCCGACACGGCGACGTCGCTCCGGATGGAGTCGGGACGCACGCACTCCCGAATCGAGATCCTCCTGGACTTTGTCCATGAGTTCGAGCGGCTCTATGAGCTGTTCCGCGAGAAAGGACCGTCCGCCATCATTGACAAATGGACACGTCTGTCCAGCTTTGCGAACGGCCGGATGATCGAAGTCGACGACGGTGTGCGGCGTATCCGTGGCGTAACGGCTGGATTGAATGCCCTGGGAGCGCTGCGGATTGCGCAGCCCGACGGCGACGTGGAGGAAGTCTACAGCGGCGACGTCTTACACTGGGTGTAAGCAGACGTCTTACACTGGGAGTAAGCAGACGATGCTACTGGCGATAGATCTCGGAAACACGAACACGGTCTTCGGCGTTTACGACTACGGGAACCTCGCGAAGAGTTGGCGGCTGTCCACCCAGAAGGCGCGGACGGTCGACGAGTACGGCATTCTGCTGCGAAACCTGTTTGCACTCGAGCAACTCGATGTCGGAGTGATCGATGCCGTTATTATCGCTTCGGTCGTGCCGCCGCTGGACCCCACGCTGGATGAGATGGTCCGGCGCTACTTTTCGGTAGAACCGATTTTCGTGTCCCCGGAAAACGCCGGTATTACGATCCTCTACCACGATCCCAGTGAGGTTGGAGCCGACCGAATCGTGGACGCCGTCGCCGCCGTGGAACGCTACGGTGCGCCAGCGATCATCGTCGATCTGGGAACGGCGACGACCTTCGATGGAATTACCAGGGAGGGCGCTTACCTGGGAGGGTTGATCGCCCCCGGCATAGAAATTTCGGCACGAGCCTTGACTGACAGGGCGGCCCGGTTGCCCCGAATCGACATCCAGAAACCGACCGAATTGATCGGTCGCTCCACGGAAACCAGCATGCAAAGTGGCTTCTTCTGGGGGTACGTGTCGCTGGTCGACGGGATCATCGAAAGAATGAAGGCCGAACTGGGGGACGACGCCCACGTCATCGGGACCGGAGGGATGGCCCGTTTCGTCGAGGGAGAATCGAAGTGGGTCTCGACGATCGATCAGGATCTTACGCTGGCCGGTTTGTACCTGGTGGCGAAGAGACTCGGAGCAGCATGAACCGAATCGAGAGTCTGCGTCCGGGCAGTGTTTGCATCATCGTGTTCCGTGTCATAATTCACGGATTAGAAATCATTTAGGTTGAACTCGGGACAGCCGAGAGGGGAGGACGAAATGAATCGTCAATTTGGAGGATTCCTGCTGGCGGCCATGATGGTAATTGGCGGATGCGGAGGTGGGGACCGTGGAACCGATGTGGGTGCGGGAGCGGATCTGACACCCGTGGAAGGGGATTGGCTCGTGCTGGCGTACGACGCCGAAGCCGATAACTTGAACCGGATCATTTCCAACAATGCCTACACAGGGTACATCATGGAGGGAGCGATGGGCTCCATGGTGGGGGAGTTCCTGCTTTCCTACGACCCGGAGACCTGGCGCACCGACAGGCCTCTGCTGGCGGAGTCGTATCCCGAAATCTCTGAAGACAACTTGACGTACACTTTCGTCGTCCGGGACGGAGTGCGCTGGCATGACGGCCAGCCCTTTACCGCGGCCGACGTGTTGTTTTCGGCGAAAGCGATGATGAATCCGTTCACCGATTCGGCTTCGCTTCGAGGCTACTTTGCGGATCTTGCCGACGTCCAAGTCAACGGTCGAGAGATCCGGTTCGAAATGAGTAAGCCGTATTGGATGAACGACAACGCGCTGGGAACAACACTACCGATTCTTCCTAAACACGTCCACGACCCCGAAGGCGTTCTGGACGGCTATTCATACAGCGACATTGTCAGTGCCTCCGCACGCGAGGACCCCACGCTGCGAGAATTCGGAGAGCTGTTCAACGAAGACCCGGCCAATCGGCAGCCCGTCGGGACGGGGCCGTACAAGTTCGAGAGCTGGGAAAGCGGCTCCGAGATGATTCTGGTACGCAACGACGAATACTGGGGTGAAAAAGCATACATCGAACGGATTCTCATCCGATTCATAACCGACGATACGGCTCGGTTGACGGCCCTGAAAGGCGGCGAAATCGACTTCGACACTCGATTGACGCCGATCCAGTATGCGCGGCAGACGAGTGGCGCAAGCTTTGACTCCGAATTCGCGAAGGCGAGCTTCAACATCCCGCAGCTTTCCTACATCGTCTGGAATTCTCTGCGCCCGTTCTTTGCCGATAAACGTGTTCGTCAGGCGATGACGATGCTGATTCCCCGACAACAGATCATCGACAGCCTACGGTTCGGTCTCGCCCAGATTGCCGTTTCGAACTTCAACCCGAGCTCCCCGGATTTCCACACGGGGCTGGAACCATTTCCTTATGATCCCGACCGCGCCGTGGCGCTGCTGGATGAAGCGGGTTGGATCGACCATGACGGCGACGGCATTCGAGACAAGGACGGAGTGAAATTCAGCTTCGAGTTTCTCGGTTCCGTCGGCAGCTCGTTCACGGATCAGCTGCTCCCGATCCTGAAGGAAGAGTTCCGACAGGTCGGTATCGAGATGACGGAGCGGCGGATGGAGTTCACCGTCGTGATTGAGAACGTCCGCGACAGGCAGTACGACGCCTACGCGGGGGCCTGGCTCAGCGGCCTGCAGCAGGATCCCTATCAGTTGTGGCATTCGAGTTCGATCGGGAACCGGGGGTCCAATTTTGGCAGCTTCGACAATCCGGAAGCAGACAGGCTCATGGAAGAGGCGCGTACGGAATTCGATCCGGAAAAACGGAAGCAACTCTACTGGCGGTTTCAGGAAATTCTTCACGAGGAGCAGCCGTACACGTTCATGCTCTATCCGCAGGAGTCGGTGACCTATCACCGCCGATTCCAGGGTGTCGATTTCCTTCCTGTGCGACCCGGCTACGACCTGACGAAGTGGTTCGTACCCCTGGTTTCGCAACGCTACTCTGCGGTGAGTCCGTAAAAGAGTTCCCCGGGGCGACCTACTGCCGTCAGGTCGCCCTCCGCCGACCTCTTTATCGTTCGTCGTCATGATGAAACCGCATCAATTCCTCCTCTCTCCTCCTCGACTGGCAAGACCCATCGGCGATGGTGCCGATATCTCCGTTACAGGCCACTAGATGCCAAGCTATCTTCTTAAACGGATCCTTTTGATGATCCCGACGCTGGTCGGGATCTCCATGATTTCGTTCCTCATCATCCAGCTTGCACCGGGAGATCCCGCGACGATGAGGCTCGGCAGCGGGCAGGGTATCCGGGACCAGGCGATGGCAGAGAAGATCATCGAAGAGACCCGCGCGCTGTACGGTCTGGATCGTCCGCTGCACGTGCAGTACGCAAGTTGGTTCAAGCGCATCGTCACCCTGGACTTCGGACATTCTCTTAGAGATCAGCGGCCCGTTTGGGACAAGCTCAAGGAACGCGTTCCAGTATCCATCCAGCTCAGCGGCATCTCACTTCTGCTGGCCTACCTGATTTCTATTCCGATCGGAATCTATTCCGCCACGCACCAGTACACGAAGACCGACCAGGCGACCACGGTGTTCCTCTTTACGCTCTACTCGCTGCCGAATTTCTGGGTGGCGACGCTGGGCATCGTCTACCTCGGTGGCGGCGATTTTCTGGACGTGTTCCCCGTGTTCGGCCTGCAGACGATCGGGTCGGAGAGCTGGCCCCTGTGGGACCAGCTCAAGGATCGAGCCTGGCATCTGACGCTTCCGGTCGTCTGCATGACCTACTACACCTTCGCCGCGCTGTCGCGGTACATGCGCTCCTCCATGCTGGAAGTCGTCCGCCAGGACTTCATCCGCACTGCGCGCTCCAAGGGATTGAGCGAGCGGCTCGTGATCTACCGCCATGCGCTCCGAAATTCTCTGATCCCAATCGTCACGCTGATGGCCGACCTGCTGCCGGCGCTCATCGGCGGGAGCATCGTCATCGAGTACATCTTCTCGGTTCCGGGGATGGGGCAGTTGACTTTCGACGCCGTGCTTTCGCGGGACTATCCGGTGGTCATGGCGGTTTTCACGATCAGCGCTCTGCTCACCCTTCTGGGAATCCTGATCGCCGACATTCTCTACACCGTCGTCGACCCGAGGATCACGTATGGCAGACGAACTGCGTAGCGTCGAATCACGGCCGCTGGAGGGCGAAAGCGCGGCTCGTTCTGGCGCGTCGGAAGCCTACTGGTCGATCATCATCCGCCAGTTCCGCAAGAACAAGGTGGCTATGGTCGGACTCGTTCTGGTCGTCCTGCTCTTCGTGCTTGCGCTGACGGCCGACTTTGTTGCGAACGACAAGCCCCTGGCGATGCGCTACGACGGCGAACTTTATCTTCCGGTGTTGAAGAGCTATTCCGTCATGCTCGGGATATCTCTGTGGCAGCCCCAGTTCCTAAACGTCAAGTACAAGGAGTTCACGGAGGAAAACTTCGGGGACGACGACTGGGCGTTGTTTCCGCCCATCAAGTACTCGCCGAACGACATCGATCTTCTCTCGACGATTCAACCGCCGTCGTCGGAGCACTGGCTGGGCACCGATGATATCGGGAGGGACATCGCCAGTCGGATGGTGCATGGCTCGCGGGTATCGCTTTCGGTCGGATTTGTTGCCGTCGCGATCTACGTCGCGATCGGCATGTTCATCGGGGCGCTTGCCGGATACTACGGCGGGGTCGTCGACATCATCGCCTCGCGTCTGATCGAGATCATGCTGACGATCCCGACGTTCTTTCTCATCATCACGGTCGTCGCGTTTGTGCCTCAGAGCATTTTCAACATCATGGTGGTCATCGGCCTGACGAGTTGGCCCACGGTGGCCCGTCTGACGCGCGGCGAGTTTCTCAAGACTAAATCGCTGGAGTACGTGGTTGCCGCGCAGGCCCTGGGTGCCAGCGATGCCCGAACGATCCTGCGACATGTCCTGCCCAACACGCTGGCTCCCGTATTTGTCGCGGCGACATTCGGGGTCGCTTCCGCAATCCTCATCGAATCGACTCTCAGCTTTCTGGGCTTCGGCGTTCCTCCGTCGACGGCGAGTTGGGGCGCGATCCTCTCGAGTGCGCGCACCCTGCTGCCCAGTGGATGGTGGCTCACCTTGTTTCCGGGAATGGCGATCTTCCTGACGGTGACTTCCTACAATCTGGTGGGGGAGGGGTTACGGGATGCGGCTGATCCTCGTCTAAAGGGATAGGGGTCAGTGACGAGTGACAAGTCGGAGGGTTGGTGGCCGTGAGGTTGGGGGAACTTTTATAATCGATTCATACTGATGCCGCAGATTCGCACTTTCTACGATGAGCTTGGGATCGATCGGGATGCCGGTCCGTCCGAGATCAAGCGCGCGTTCCGCGACGTTGCCAAGCAGTACCATCCCGATGTGAATCCTCCGGAAAAGAAGGACTGGGCTCACGAACAGATGAGCCGCGTGAACTTCATCGCAGATACTCTTTTGAATTCTGAGACCCGGGCTGAATACGACGATCTTGTGTCGAAGTACGAACGCGGGTTCTTCCGCCGACCAAGGCGGACAGCCCGGCAGGAATACGCGTTGCAGCGCGAATACGCCCGCGTGTCGGTGGAGATCATGAACTTGAGCGGCAAGTACTCCAACTGCAGGCTGAAGATGGTGCTGGGCGGCTGCGTCAGCGGGCTTGCCATGCTGGTCCTGATCGTAATGTCGGTATTCTCGTCCGGAGCGTTCAGCCTCACTGTCGCGTTTGCTCGCTTCCTCGTCCTTGTTGGGCTCATCATGACCGGCATCGGTATTTCGGACTACATGGCCAGAGGCCAGTACCGTCAGCAGATCCGGGAATTGCAAATGCGCCGGTCAGATCTGCGCCGCCGTATGTATGAGGCGTGGACGGTGTATTAGGGGAAGTAGTCAGTAGCCAGTAGTCGGTAGTCAGTTAGGGTGCTCGTTATGCGGAATGGTCCGCGAGAGAGCCAATGTGAGGGGGACGGGGCTTGTCCCGTCCCCGGGTGTTTGCTGAGCATAAGAGTCTGGGAAAGCAATAGCCCTGCACGGAACCAAAAGGCTGGTGGTCCCCGTCCCCTAACTGACTACGGACTACCGACTACTGACTACTTCTTCACTCCGCCACCAACACGCTCTGCGCAAACGGCCATTCCTCGTCCACCCATTGAACATCGCAGCGGAAGCCCGATTTCCGCCCCATCTCGACGACTTCCTCGCAGTTGAACTTGTGGCTGCACTCCGTCCAGATCGTTTCGTCTTTCCCTAGCGTGAGGGTCAAATCTGCTCCAGGAATCGTAACTTTCTGGTCTCTTTTCGATCGCAGGTACATCTCGATCCGCCGCTCTGCTTCGTTGTAGATGGCCACGTGGTCGTACTGTTCCAGCTCGAAATCCGCTCCCAGTTCACGGTTCACCCGCGCCAGGATGTTTAGGTTGAACGCGGCGGTAACGCCGATGGGGTCGTTGTAGGCCGCGAGAACGCTTTCGACGGGTTTCTCCAGATCGGTTCCCAGATACAGGATGTCGCCGGTCACCACAACCCGCCGGAGCTGACGCAGAAAGTCGATCGCCACCGGTCTTTCGAAGTTCCCGATCGTACTCCCCAGAAACAGCAGCAGCAGTTGAACCTCGCCTGGTCGTCGCGCCTCCACTTGGCGGAGGCCTTCGATGTATCCGTATTCGAGCGGCTGGACCTCGACGCCGTCGAGCTGTTCAAGCTCGAGTTTGCAGCGCTCCAGAGCTGCGGAGGAAATGTCGATCGGAAGGTAGGTGACCGGTCCCCGCCCCGTGAGGGCCGACAGGATCCATCGCGTTTTCGTACCGTTTCCGCTGCCGAGCTCCGAGACCAGAACCCTGGGGTTGAGTCGTTCGACGAGGTCGGATGCATGGCGTGCGAGCAGCCGTTCCCCAGCCCGGGTCAAACCGTACTCGGGCAGCAACGTGATGACATCGAAGAGAGCCGAACCGACGGCATCGTAGAAGTATTGGGAGTGCAGTTCTTTCTGGCCCTTGCGGCCGAGCCCGCCTTGGACGTCTGCAATCAATCCGAGATCTGCCTTCGCGGCCATTCGCCCAGTTGACATCGTATCAAGCTTCGACGCAGCGAAACGTCGAGTAGATGTGGGGGTAGTGCGGCTGGAACCAGTTCCTGAAGGACCGGCGCAGCATGCATGCGGCCGTCCGGGAGGATCCCCCTTTCATCACGAAATGCCTCCCGTCGAAGAAGTCGGCGGAATATCCAGGATAGAAAGGGAACCGCTCGAAGCCGTCGAAAGGTTCGAACAGCGTCGACGTCCATTCCCAGCCGTTGCCCACCAGATCGGCCACCCCGAATGCGCTGTCACCGGCCGGATGCGAGCCGACCGGCGTAGGGTTCCACGCGCCGAAATCGAAGTTTCCGTGTTTCTGTTCTGGCGGAGCATCCCCCCAGGGGAATGCTCGGTCCCTCCCGTCCGGAGTTCCGTAGGCCGCGCGGTGGAGCTGGGCTTCGGTGGGCAGGGTCCGGCCGACCCAGCGGGAGTAGGCCGACGCCTCGGCGTGACTCACGTACACCGGCCAGGAGGAGGGAAGAGGGCGTTCATCGAACATGTTGCACTGCCGCCACCCGTTTCCGTTCTGACGCCAGAAGCGGGGGTGTTGGATGTCCTCCCGCGTGATCCATTCCCATTCTGTATCGGGCCATAGCGATCGCTCCTCATACCCACCCGACTGCACGAATTCCATAAACTGACCGTTCGTGATGTTGTGGGCGTCGATCCTGAAGCCCGGGACTTCCGTGAGTGTCAGGTCGAACTCGTTGTCCCAGCCGAACGCCTTCTCGGGCTTCATTCCCAGGGTTGCCGTACCGGCTGGGATTTCGACTTGACGCGGCTCGACCTGCGGGTCGCTGCGGACGTCGCGGCGCTCCGGCTGTGGTCGTTTGCGATCCAGCGGGAGCCGGTGATACATGTATGCGAGAGTCTCGGCGTGCATGAGCCTGTGCTCGATCGCCACGTGGAAGATCAAGCCGTCCGAGAGCCCCTCGCCTGCGTCGTCGTCGAATGCTGTCGTGTTCAGGAAGCGGTCCACGGCTTCACGGACGCGGCGATTGTAAGAGGCGATCTCGGAAGGATGCGGCCAATCCGAGGGCGCGTCGGACGGCAGGTTTCCGTCGACCGGATCGATTCCGAAGGCGAACACATTGTCGAGGTATTCGTTGAACGGGTCCAGGCCGAACGTTCGTCGCCCGATCAGGTTCCAATCGAAGGCTTCCAGATGTCCCAGATAGAAGATGATCCGATGCCGTTCCCGGATCGGGCGATCGTGTATGGCTGCGGGCTCCAGGAGATGGAACAGATGGTCGGTTTGAACGCGGGATTCCCGCAGCCGGCGAATCAGCGAGGCTCGGAGTCGGTCGTCCGTCGCGTTTGAGGGCATCGATTCGTTGGTACTGTGGTTAATGCGTTCACTTCATGCTGGCGACGTTCCGTGTCCAAAGACGCAAGAACTGCGCTCTTTGATGCAGATTTCGGTCTCCGTCCCCGAACTCGCCACCGCTAGGGTCGTCCTGTTTAACAGGTGGAAATGTTAAAGTCAACCGGCGACCGATAGGATCCCGGACTCCGGTGGGTTCTAACTGCATTCGAGACAGTGAGATGAGCTTGGCCATAGAAAAGATGCAACCGGAGGATTGGTCTCGGGTTCGACAGATTTACGCCGAGGGCATCGAAAGTGGCGATGCAACTTTCGAGACCGAAGCGCCGGATTGGGACGCCTGGGACACTGCGCACCGAGAAGATTGCCGCTTCGTGGCGCGATCTGAGGGCCGCGTCATAGGCTGGGCGGCCCTCAGCCCTGTTTCGGATCGTTGTGTGTACGAAGGAGTGGTCGAAGTCAGTGTCTACGTAGCCCGACTGGGGGCGGGCCGTGGTGTCGGCACGGCGTTGCTGGAGGCGTTGATTCGGGCGTCGGAGCAAGCGGGTCTGTGGACACTCCAGGCAGGCATCTTCCCCGAGAACGAAGCCAGCCTGCGACTACACGAGAAACTGGGCTTCCGTCGAATCGGTCATCGGGAGCGCCTGGGCCAGATGAAAGGTGTCTGGCGCGACGTAGTCCTGCTGGAGCGGCGCAGCAAGACCATCGGTGCGTGACCATCGTTGTCCAAGACAGCTTTTCGAGGGGCGGGCGTTTTGGAGACCCGTGTCCCAATGGAGGTGTAGGTGCGGTTTATGAGTCTGTGATCGCACCCCCTTCGAACCAATGAGAAATGCAGCAATTTCCAATCTCCAACTTCCAGTGCGGATTTGTGCATTAGCAAATCTGCGATTAGACGGAACTCTCTTTCTGTGCGATCGCAAATTGCGATATTTGAAAGAATCCACATTGCAGGTTGCTCATTGTAGATTTGAGGTTTGAAATCCGTCGCGGTTTGGTATCCGTCGCCTGATCAGTCCTCACACTCCTCGTGGCACCCTTCGCCCCGGATACCCTCCAGGCCTTCCCGGATGAGCCACGGGACCATGATGAGAGCGGCAGCGGGGTCCGCCCACCACCAGCCGGCTAGGGAGTTGGCAACGAGCCCGGTCAAGAGCGCCAGCGAGAGGTAGGAGCACGCGAGCGTTTCCTTCGCTTCGGCCGTCAGAGCAGCGCTTCCGATTTCGCGTGCCGCCCGGATCTTTCCCCACGCGATCAGGGGCATGATCATCAGGGAAAAGGCCGCCAGAATGATTCCGACAGTGCTTTCCTCGGGAGGGCGACGTGAGACCAGAATCCAGAAAGCCTGCAGGGTAACGTAGGCGGCCAACAGGACGAACGTGATGCCCACGAAGCGGTGCACCGAGCGCTCGGTTTCTTCGATGACTTCCGGTTCGGCTCCCCGGGCCTCCACCCTCAACCGCCACAGCAGCAATGTGGCCGCCGCGCATTCGATTACACTGTCCAGCCCGAACCCCATCAGCGCTACGCTTCCGGCAACGTAGCCCGACCAGAGCGCCACGGCGGCCTCGATCAGGTTGTATCCGATCGTCGCCAAGACCAGGCGAGTCGCGAGCTTGGTCCAGTCAGTCCGTGAGGGGCCGACGTCAACGTTCATCACGCCATCAGCAGTGCGGTACGGATATTCGAGCCGCGGATAGCGCGGCCAAATCCAGCCACGGATTGCACGGATTCAACGGATTAAGAGTGGTCTTTCGGACAGCAGTCCACAGGTTATTCCTATCCGTGTAATCTGTGTAATCCGTGGCTCTCAGCCGGAAGGTTCATCAGTTCCGCTGGTCTCCCGCCGGCTGTGCGTCCTTCACGAACCGCTCGAACCAGGACATCATTTCATAGAGCGTGTGTTCGACCGACTCCCTCGCCGCGTAACCATGGGATTCGTTCGGCAGTGTGACGAGTCGGGCCGTTGCGCCGTGTCCGGTCAGGGCGTGATACATCCGGTCCGACTGGACGGGGAACGTGCCGGAGTTGTTGTCCGCCTCTCCGTGCGTGAGCAGGATCGGTTCGTTGACCTTGTCGGAGTGCATGAAGGGTGAGACCTTGAAGTACAGCTCCGGAGCTTCCCAGAACGTCCGCTGTTCCCTCTGGAACCCGAAAGGAGTCAGCGTGCGGTTGTACGCTCCGCTGCGCGCGATGCCGGCCCGAAACAGGTCGGAATGCGCGAGCAGGTTCGCTGTCATGAAAGCTCCGTAGGAGTGCCCGCCCACACCGACGCGATTGCCGTCGGTGACTCCCAGCTCCACGGCCTTGTCGATCGCCGCCCTCGCGCTCATCACGATCTGATCGACCATCGTGTCGTTGACGGTGATGGGGTCGCCGATCACCGGCATGGTCGCTCCGTCCAGGAGAGCGTAGCCGTTGAGGACGAAGAAGAGCTGTGACGCCCCGCGGATCGTCGTGAAGCGTTCGGTCGATCCGGAAACCTGTCCGGCGGTGGACGGATCGTTGTACTCCCGCGGATACGCCCAGACCACGGTCGGCAGACGGGTGCCCTCTTCGTAGTCGGCGGGCAGGTAGAGTGTGAAGGACAGGTCCACGCCGTCCTCGCGCTTGTACTTGATGAGTCGTTTCGAGATCCCACGGAGCTGCGGCGTGGGGTCGGCGAAAGCGGTCAGCGCGGTAATGCCGCCGCCTCCCGATAAGTCCCGGACGCCGTAGTTCGGGGGCTCCGTCTTCGTCTCACGTCGCGTGACCCATCGGTCGCCGGAATCGCCGAGCGGGCTCACAATGGCTTCGTAGGTCCCGGTCTCGGCCCTGAAGAGGCGCTCCGAAGCGAGTGTCGCAAGGTTCAGGCGATCCAGGAATGGGTAGTCGCCGTTGGGCGAGGCACCGTTGCCGGCGAGATAGATCCAGTCGCCGTTCTGTATAACGGCTCGATGTCCGTTGGGTAGGGTTGCGGAAAGAGGCCGCCCCGGATCGTTGTAGCGGTCCTGCGCGCTCATGTCCCAGATGAGCTTTGGCTCGGCATCCGAAGCGACCAGGAACGTTCGGTTCCACCGCCGGATGCGATCGAACTCGGTAATCAACGCCCGGCCGTCGGCAAGCCACTGCAGTCCGCGGTTCCGTTCTTCGGTCCGAAAAATCTCTCGCGGCGCCTGATCGAACGGCGCAGCGAGCGCCATCAGCTTGTCCCGATGTTCGACTTCGGCGTCGGGGTCTCCACCGTCCAGAGCTTCCGCCCAGGTCAGGGTTGCGGGCTCGGTCGGGATCCAGCCATAGCTTCGCGGATCGGTCGGCACGCCCCCGATCGGAACGTTCTCCTGCAGCGAGATCCTCGCGACCGTGTGCTCGACACTGGCCGAACGATCCCAGATCTCAACCATTCGTGGGAATGAACTGTGCCTGAACAGGTAAGAGTAGGGCTTCTGCAGACGGACGACGAGGAAGTGGTCGCCATCAGGGGAGATCGACAGCGACTGGAAGAGTCCGGCCTCGCCGAAGTTCGTCACCCGGTCGTTTGCGGTGTCCACGAACGCGAGTTGAGCCGTGCCGTGGTAGTCGAACAGGGCGACATCGTGCGGCGTTTCCAGCATATCCTGGTACGTCCGAACCGGCCCGGACCGTCCCGAGGTTTCCTGGACGTTGGGCCCGGTAGGCACCTTGGGTTCCTGGGGCGGTTCACCCCGTCCCTCTGGGATTCGCTGGATCAGGAGCGTTCGGCTGTCGGGCATCCATCGGATCGCGGTGCCGTAGGCCGCGTTGAGTACGACACCGTCGATCTTGCGGGCTCTGCCGTCGACGCCCCCGACCCACAGGTCGATACCTGAATCCCGGGTGTTGGTGAAGGCGAACTTCTGGCCGTCGGGACTCCACTGGGGAGAACCCAGCCTAGCGTCAGGCGTCAGGTTGATCTGCATCTCGTTCCCGTCCGGTATCGCCTTCAACGCGTATCCGATCGAGTAGCGGGGTCGGCTCGGTCCGTTGGTCAGGGGATCGATACGCATCCCGGCGATCCGTAGCATCGGTCGGGAGAAATCCTCGATAGACGGGTATCCTGGTGGCTGGGAGAGCATCATGTGGCTTCCGCCCGGATTGATACTCACCTGGGGCGTCGGCAGAGCATCCAGGACGTCCTGGATTGCCTGTGGCGGTTTCCTGTAAGGCTCCTGGCCAGCCCCTGCCGTGGCCGACGCCAGCATCAGAACCGTCATTACGGCAACTGTCCAGAGCCCGCGGTTGAAGTCGAAAGATCGTGTTTTCATGACAGTGGTCTCCTCTTCGCCGAAACTAGGATCAGGCTTCTGTCGGGATCTGGCGATTTTAGTACCTGAGTGCGCCATTTCGAAAGCTATTCCTCACTGATGTCGGCGGAGTACTCCAACTCGATTCCGCGTTTGACGCTCAGAGCTGCCGGACAGGCACTTTCGACGATGTCGATCAATTTCCGGGCATCTTCCTCCCGTCCCTGGGGCACTTTGATGTTGTAATTGACCCGGATTCGCTTGACGACCATCCTGCCGTCAACTTCTTCGATGTCTCCCTCGACGTCGGAGTGCAGTTTCTCGGGGTATGATGGGATTCCTCGTGCTTCCAGGGCGCCGCCCAGGGTGCCGGTCAGTCAGCCGGCGACGGCGGCCACGAGGTAATCGAGAGTTGCGGGGATGTCTTCGTCGGGTTCCAGCTTGTAGAAGTGCTTGATGCCCCCGTGGACACCGAAACGGACAGGTTCGGGGAAGTCTTCGATGTATGCGAGCCGGAGCGGCCGCTTGTCCTGGTAGATCCTTACCTTCGAAGTGTGCACCAACATGGTTCCTCCTCCAGAGAAGGGTTAACGTAAAACTATCCTATAATTTAGATCGGTTGTTTCTACATAAGATAATCCGTTGTTCCCAACGCATGCCGAGGACCGCTGCTGCAAGAGGTATTCCTGCGTGACGAACACGCGTGAGAACGAGCTGGAGATGGCCCGTCAGGTGTGCCGCACCGAGGACCAGCCGGTCGACCGCTACCTGGAAGCCGTCGACAGGATCGTTGCCATCTGCCTCCGATCTCCCGAGCTGGTCGGAGAGGAGACGTTGTCTTCGCTCGGCACGCTGCTCCGGCGCCGAGAACTGCCCAAGTCCGTTATAGACCGCGCCCTGATTGCCCTTGCCGTCGTCGCCTATAGCGTTCCGCATCTGCTTTCGGGTGCGCTCGAGTTTGTCCGGGACTTTCTGAAGGACCCTCCCGGGGAAGTCGCCAGCGACGATCTTGCCTCCTCTCTGTTCCTCTGCCTGGTCAAGATAGATCGCACTTCGTCGATGGGCGCTGTGGTGGATGTCCTGAACGCTCCCTCGTTGTCCGGACCTGTGCGCGGTTCACTGCTGGCGGCGCTACAGCAGGTGGCGGAATGGAATGACACCGATTCGGCAGGAGAGCAGATTCGCCAGCTTCTGGACACCCCGGGGATCTCTGTGCAGAGACGAACCGTCGGCCCGGTCCTGGAGCGGCTCTGCTTGAGACACCCTGAGGAGGTGACGCCGCAACTGCTGGAGCTTCTGGCGTCATCCAAGCTCGTTCGCGATTTCCACTACCTCCGGTCCTGGCTGGTGGGCAGAAAGTCTCTGTCTGAAGACACCCGCGGGAAGCTCGGAAGCGGCGCCGCAGTTTCCGCGGAAATTCGGTCGGCGGTCCGCAGGCGCCTCGGGGACGGGGCGTGTCGGGTTTTGATCGTCCACAACATCAACGACACTCGGTCGAGCGAAATCGTCCGCGTCACACCGCTCGCCGACGCACTGCTGGCGCTCAATCCCCTGTTGGAAATCACGTTGGTGACCCGGCGTCGGTATCTCTATGACCATCCCCGAGTGGAGGTCATTTCAGTGGAAAATGCCAGCGCCCTCTACGACCGTCTGAATTCGCGGTTGCAGGCCGTGATCGATTTCTACGAAGCGGGAGCCCGGAGTCAGAACTACCGCCCGGATCTGGAGCTGGCCGTCCAGGAGTACGTTTCGAAGGAGCGTCCGTTGTTCATATCCGCGGGCAAGGGCACGGATCAGTTCACGTTCAGCCGTCTGATGTTGGGCCGGATGGACTATGCGGGTGATCTCGACCTGGACGTTCAGCGGGTTCCGAACGTATACGATCCGAGCTACCGCCTCGCGGCGGTGCTCGGAATACCGTTGAGGATGGGAGAAGAACAGCCCGATGACGGATCTGTCCTGGTGGCCTTGCCCTCGGATGAAGCCCGGGCAGAGTGGACACGCCTCACCGAACGGTGTGGCGCAGGGGGGGATCGGCCGATCGCCCTGGTGAATCCTTTCGGCGAGTCCGACCTTTTGAGGGGTTTCACGCCCGAAACGGCGCCTTCGCTCGCGGCTGAACTTGAAGTTCTCGTGGGCGAAGGCTATTCCGTCGTTATTCTGCCGAACGGCTTGAGCTGGGGTACCGGGGCGGAAGCCGTCAACGCGGTTCGATCCGAGTTCCGGCCGTTCATCACGACAGCACCGGATCTGGTCCTGAGCGGTGCGGATTCAGATGCTTCGAAGAAACTCGCGCCGGATCGGGCGGATCAGGTCATGCGCTGGTTCAAGTATTTTGCGAGCTATGCGGATCTGGTCGTAACGGTTGAGGGCTGGCTTATGCACCTGGCATACCAGATGGGGAGGCCCTACAGCGTGTGGATGATGCCCTACTCGGGACAGCTGGAATGGCACCCTTTCGGCGCGAGCGCCAGACAGCACATCGTTGCGGGAATGAGCTCGCACACTTCCCCGGACACCGGGTCGGAGCTTTTTCGAGAATCAGACGAGCCGCCCCAGCCGCGCTACCCCCGGAAGGAATTGTTGCTGTACCTGCTCGAGGGCCTCGGGAAGATGGGTGGATCGTTCGCTGCCGAGCCTCTCCTGCTTGCCGGTCGCAGCGTGGATCGACATGTTCGCGCCGCGGCGATCGCAGCTCTCGCCCGTTTTGAGGCCGAGGAAATCAAGAAAGTGGTTCTGGGCGCTCTGCGGGATCGCTCCTGGGAGGTGCGGGCCGCAGCCGCCGAAGCTTTGCTTCGCTCCCGCCGTGACCTGCGATGGGAGTTGGACGAAGGCTATGAACGCGTCCTGCGATGCCACTCGTTCATCGGTAAGAGGCGGTGGAACGACGTACTCGAGATCGGCAAGGCCGGGATGCTTCCTCTGATGCTGGCGATGGAGGATGAGGATCCAGCGATGCGTCGAGAGGCCAAAGACTGGTTTGTTAGACTGACCAGTCTGAAAAAGGAAAAGTCGAATCCCGGGACGTGACGGACCTTAAGTCTCGTGACCGCTACTCGGATTCTTCGTCCCTATCAGCCCTTTCGACGCGCTCGACTTCGATACTGCATTCCGTCAGCAGGGCGACAAGTGCCCCGATCGCCGCAAGCACCGGTGCGAGTACGGCGCCGACGACCCCCACCGTCAGCGGGAACTCGGCAACTACGTCTCCCGATTGTCTGATCCGGACGCGGCGCACATTGCCTTCCTCGATGATCCTCTTGACCTGATCGAGTGCCGCGCTCCCTTCCGCCTTTATGGTTTCCCACCAGGTGCGTTCCGACATGAGATCGACCTCCTTTGTGGATCAACCCTACCGATGGAGTGCAATTCCATTGCAGGCCACTAGTGACCTGTAACAGTGCTATCGGTACCAGCGTTCGGCGGAACGGCGTCGGATTCTAGGAGTGACGCCCGAGCCAATGCTGTTTCATTGCGAGGGCGTTACGACACCGAAGACGGCGCCGTTCCGTCGAACCCTTCGGGCCGATGGGGGTTGCGGGCGATCTCTTTGTCGGAAGCCGTCACCGATGAAAGAGCATCGCTTTCCGTCTCCCTCCTCGACCTCGCCTGCAAGACCCATCGGCGATGGTACCGATGGCACTGTTACAGGCCACTAATACAAGGGGCCCACTGTAGCAGAGCTTACAACCATAGATACGTCCGGGCGCGTAAGATTGTTCCTTGTACACTCTCAAATCGGAGCCACACCTACACCTGCCCCATTGCCTCGATCTCTTTGTACCGGAAACAGTCCAGGGCGTGATCGTTGACCCGGCCGACCGCCTGGATGAATGTCATGGACGGGAACTCCCCACTCTTCGTCGTGGTAGGCGACGATCAGCGGGTCGGAGCCCGCCCACTCGCATCGCTTCAAGCTCACGCTTCTTTCCTGGCGACAAGAGCCAATCGTTCCGAATTCACGGAAAATGGTTCTCCTGTCGCCGTATCGACGGCTTCGAACCCGCCGAAACCGGCGGCCTTGAGCAGTGACACCAACTCGCGGTAGGTGTAAACCCGGAGGGAGAATCTCTTCTTTGCTTTCTGATCGTCGGTCATCAGGATCCAGTCGGAGTCGATTCGGCTGTTCTCGTGATCGTAGGAGCGTTCCTCAACGAGTATCCAGTCTCCCGCGCGGCTCCATATACGGGACCGAAAATCTCGCAGGACGATCTCGGTGACGTACGTGTCGATCAGGAACTTGCCGCCAGGCTTCAGCGCCCGCCACACCGCCTCGACGAAATCGCGATTACCTGCGTCGTCAAAGTATCCAAAACTGCTCCAATAGCAGATCGCGGCGTCGAACTCGTCCCACCAGGGGAGGTCCCGCATGTCTCCCTGACGGCAAGTCAACTTTGTCGAGTGTTCTTGCGCTTTTCTGTTCGCCACCTCGACGAGCGCCGGCTGGAGTTCGATCCCGGTCACGTCCCACCCGCCAAGAGCGAGCTGAAGGCCGAGCCGACCGTTGCCGCAGGGCACGTCCAGCACCTTTGATGCCGCTTCGAGCTTCAGCGTCTTACGGATGAAGTCGGCTTCGCGAAGAGTCGCCTCGTCAGTCTTGGCTTGTTCGAGAAAGTCCGGCCACACGCCCGTGAAGAAATCGTTCCACCAATCACTTTGAGCCGAATCGTCTGACATTATTCGGGAGGGAAATGCCGAGGGACGGAATTGAACCGCCGACGCCGGCCTTTTCAGGGCCGCGCTCTACCAACTGAGCTACCTCGGCACATGTTCGACGCTCGGTACACTCTCGGCACCGAGGCCCGAACTTCTAAGATAGCGGTTTTGAAAATTTGCGTAAAGGGTCACCGTGCTTTCGAGATGCCGATTTCGCAGGTAAGCCCGTCGATTTCCCATCGGGCCTGGTGGCCCGCTTCCACCCTCTCGGTATCCAACGCCACCGCCAGGGTCTCCGACATGACGTAGTCGGAAAGATTGAGGATAGCGCGCGCGAGGTTGTCGTCGGCCTTGATGGCGATCCGGATCCTGTCGGTAACTTCCAGTCCGGCGTCCTTTCTCATATTCTGGACGCGGTTTACGAATTCCCGCGCGAGTCCTTCCTCGATCAGATCCGGCGTCAAGGCAGTGTCGAGCGCCACGGTGAGCCCGTCCCTCGATTCAAACATCCAGCCTTCGATATCCTTTGCGGCTACCGACACGTCTGCGATTTCGATCGTGACCGTGTTTCCGCCGACTTCGGTTTGAAACGAGCCGTGGCTTTCGAGCTTGAGGATCTCTTCCTTCGTCATGGCGCGAATGCGATTCGCGACCGCATTGACGGCCTTGCCGAAGCGCGGTCCAAGACGCTTGAAATTCGGAGTCGCTCTCTTCTGGACCAGCGGCGAGTCGTCGTCGATGAACTCGATTTCCTTGACGTTGATTTCCTCGAGGATCACGTCTCGTGTCCTCTCGATCAGATCCTGACCGTGATCGGAAACGGGGATGGCGATCCGCGTCAGCGGTTGTCGTACCTTCAGACCGCTTCGCGAACGCATCGAGCGCACCAGGAAGACGACATTCTGCGCGAGTCCCATGCGACGTTCCAGGTCTTCGTCGATCCGTTCGCTTTGGGGTTCGATCATAGGAGCCACGTGGATCGAAGGATGGTTTTCGCGCCCTGTGGCTTCCATCAGGTATCGATAAAGTTCATCCGAGACAAAAGGCGCGATGGGCGCCATCATCTTGACGATGCCGGTGAGGCATTCGAACAGCGTCTGGTATGCGGCAATTTTGTCGGAGCTGAGCTCGCTCTTCCAAAATCGGCGCCGGTTTCGCCGGACGTACCAGTTGGAGAGCTGCTCGATCGCGAAATCGGACACGAGGCGTGCGGCGCGGGTCGGATCGTAAGCTTCCATCGCGCTGACGTATTCTGTAGCCGTGGTGTCGAGAACGGACAGAATCCAGCGGTCGATGTCGGCACGCTCTGGAATCGGGACATCCTCTTGGGCGTGGGTGAATCCGTCGATGTTCGCGTACAACGCGAAGAACGAATAGATGTTCAGCAGCGTGGAGAACAGCTTTCGCTGAACCTCTCCGATTGCGTCCTCGTCGAACAGTTTGGGCTTCCACGGAGGAGAAGAAACGATCAGGAACCATCGCACCACATCCGCCCCGTACTGGTCGATGACCCGGAACGGGTCGACCGTGTTCCCTTTCCGCTTCGACATCTTCTGGCCGTCCTTGTCCAGAACCAGTTCGTTGACGATGACGTTCTTGAAGCACGGCTCCTTGAACAGGTGGGAGCTGATCGCGTGCAGAGTGTAGAACCAACCCCTCGTCTGGTCGATTCCTTCGGCGATGTAATCCGCGGGGAAGGAGTGCTTGAAGATGTCCTCGTTCTCGAACGGATAGTGCCACTGGGCGAAGGGCATCGACCCGGAATCGAACCAGGCGTCCACAACCTCGGGGATTCGCCGCATGGTTCCGCCACAGCTGCAGTCCAGAGTGACGCGATCCATGTAAGGCTTGTGCAGGTCGAGGGGATCGGGCAGGTTGTGGCCGTCCCGTTGAAGCTCATCGACGCTCCCGATCGACCGTCGCTCATCGCAGGACTCGCACACCCAGATCGGTATCGGCGTGCCCCAATAGCGGTCACGCGAGATGGCCCAGTCTTTGTTCTCTTCGAGCCAGTTCCCGAATCGTCCCTCGCCGACCTCGGGTGGCTGCCAGCATATCGTGCGGTTGTAGGCGAGCATTTCAGAGGCGTAAGCGGTGGTCCGGATGTACCAGGATCGCCGGGCGTAGAAAATGAGCGGCGTGTCGCACCTCCAGCAGTGCGGGTAGCTGTGACGGTAGTTGTCCCTCAGTTGGAGCAGTCCGCGAGCTTTTAGATCCCTTGTGATTTCGGGGTCTGCCTGCTTGAAGAACATGCCCGCGAAAGGGCCGGCCTCTGCTCGGAACCGGCCTTCTGAATCGACGGCGTGGATCATGGGCAGGTTGTGGGTCTTGGATGCCTGGTAGTCGTCTTCACCGTAGGCGGGAGCCAGGTGCACGATCCCTGAACCGTCCGTCGTGGTCACGAAAGAAGCCTCAATCACGTAGAAGGCTTTTTCTTCGACAGGAAAGAAGTCGAACAGGCGCTCGTATTCCTTGCCGTCGAGCGCCGATCCCGGGAACGTCTCGACGATCTCGACGGTGTCGACGATCTCGACGCCCTCCTCCAGAACCGACAAGCGCTCCTTTGCCAGGATCAGGTATTCGTCGCCGATCCGAACCCGGACATATTCGACATCCGGTGCGACAGCGAGTGCGACGTTGGAGATCAACGTCCAGGGCGTTGTCGTCCAGACGAGGAAGAACGTGTCTTCCTCACCGACCACAGCCGCCTTGATGTACACCGACGGGTCGTCGACATCGCGGTAACCCTGGGACACCTCGTGGGTCGACAGGGGCGTCCCGCACCTCGGACAGTACAACTGGATCTTGAAATCCTGGTAGATCAGGCCGTCCTGGAAGAACGAATCGAGCGCCCACCACACCGACTCGATGTAATCGTTCTCGCACGTGACGTAGGGCTTTTCCATATCGACCCAGTAGCCCATCCGATGCGTGAGGTCTTCCCAGACGTTCTTGTACTCGAACACCGATTTCCGACACGCCGCGTTGAAGCGGTCGATTCCGTACTGGTCGATCTCTTCCTTGTGGTTGATACCCAGCTGGCGCTCGACCTCGATCTCAACCGGGAGGCCGTGGGTGTCCCAGCCGGCCTTCCGGTGTACCTGGTAGCCCCGCATGGTCTTGTACCGGCAGACGAGATCCTTGATTGTTCGGGAAAAGACGTGATGGATTCCGGGCTTGCCGTTGGCTGTCGGCGGCCCCTCGTAGAAAGTGTAGTCCGGTCCGTCCTGTCGGACTTGGACGCTCTTCTCGAAGATCTTGTGCGATTTCCAGTACTCGAGGATGGACTCTTCCAGCTCCGGGAGGTTCAGCTTGTCCGATATCTGCCTGAACATCTCTCTAATCTAACATGGGCCTCAACTTAGCCGGGGCTGGCTCAATCGACCAGGTGCCGTGAGAGATTGTCCAAGTTCGCGATTCTTATGGTCCGGTGTAGGGGCGGTCTATGACCGCACAATTCATCAAGATTCGAGTTTTTGTGCGCTCACAGAGCGCACCTACACTTGAGGGAAGATTCCGCCATCTAACCCAAAAAAAAGGCTCCGCTTTCGCGGAGCCTGCGCAACGAGTTGTGAGAACTGAGTGAGATACTAGGTTTATCGGTCGGAAAGCCGTTTCACTTTACTTCTTTTTGTGCCAGCGCTTCCGCTGGGGCCTAGCAGCCCGTGGCAGAACTCTGCAGGGCCGCGTTACGGCCAAACGGGGCCGGATTCTAGGAGGCGAGGACGAAACAATGCTCATTCATTGGGAGAAGTCGGCGACAACGAAGACCGCCTCGTTTCGCCGTAACCCGAAGGGCGCAGGGGGGGGCGGGCCGCAGGCTTTGTCGCTCGTCGGTCACGATGAATGATCATCGCTCCGCTCCTCGCTTCGCGCCTGCAACCCGAAGACCCCTGCGCGCGACCCTGCAGAGTTCTGCCACGGGCTGCTAGACTCAGCGTTTCTTCCCGTTGGCCGGGGCTGCGGCCACGGCTGCCACCTGGGTTCCGGCCACTCCAAGACCGAGTTTTTCTCGAACGGCTTCTTCGACCCGCGCATGGTATTCATCATTGGCACGTAGGAACTGCTTCGCGTTTTCGCGCCCCTGGCCGAGTCGCTCGCCTTCGAAGGAGAACCACGAGCCGCTCTTGTCGACGATATTGTGGTCGACTGCCAGGTCCAGAAGTTCTCCCTGTGTAGAAATCCCCTCGCCGTACATGATGTCGAATTCCGCATTGCGGAAGGGAGGAGCGACCTTGTTCTTGACGACCTTGACACGGGTTCGGTTGCCGACGATGGCATCCCCGTCCTTGATCGAGCCGATCCGCCGAATGTCGACTCGGACGGACGAATAGAACTTCAGCGCCCGTCCGCCGGTCGTCGTTTCAGGATTGCCGAACATCACGCCGATCTTCTCGCGAATCTGGTTGATGAAGATCAGGCTCGTCCGGGACTTCGAGACTACCCCGGTGAGCTTCCGCAGAGCCTGGGACATCAGGCGGGCCTGGAGCCCCATCTGCGCCTCTCCCATCTCACCTTCCAGTTCCGCCCGGGGAACAAGAGCGGCCACTGAATCGACGACAACGACGTCAATTGCGCCGCTGCGGATCAGGACTTCGGTGATCTCCAGGGCTTGCTCGCCGCTGTCGGGCTGCGACACCAGGAGGTTATCGATGTCGACTCCCAGCTTGCCGGCGTAGACGGCGTCCAGAGCGTGTTCGGCGTCGACGAAAGCGGCCGTGCCGCCGAGCTTCTGGGCTTCGGCTATCACATGCAGCGTCAGCGTTGTCTTACCACTGGATTCCGGCCCGTAGACTTCCGCCACCCGGCCCCTTGGAAACCCGCCGACACCGAGCGCCGCGTCGAGAGCCAGTGATCCGGACGGGATGGTTTCGATTGTGGGAATGTTGTCGCTTCCCAGGCGCATGATCGATCCCTTGCCGAACTGTTTCTCGATCTGCGTGACCGCGAGGTCAAGTGCTCGTGCTTTTTCTTTTCTTTCTTCTGCCATATTTCCTCTTTCCTGTTCTGGGCCGGTCGGTCACCGGTCCTAGGGACACTGGTGACGGGAAGGGCTGAATTCTACTTATTACGTCGCGAGCTCGGCGCAACAAATTACGTTGCGCGCTCGGCGCTCCAACAGTTCGTGAGGCGCAGCTCGTCGCGAACGAGACCGGTCAACTGGTCCGGGGTTACCGTGCCGTCGGAGAAACTCGGAACCATCCGGCGGTATCTCCCCTCCTCGGGGTCGATTTGCTGTGCGTGGCTGAAGCATTCCTTGGCTTTGCGTCGCCAGTTCATTTCCAGGCAAAGCAGTCCCATCTGGTAGAACGCCTCGCCGAACTCCGGATCCAGCCGGGTGGCCTGTTTCAGATGATCGATCGCACGCCGGTGGTGGCCGCCCGCGTAATAGATCGCTCCCAGCATGAAATGGATCGGCGCCGAAGGCTGCAATTCGAGGGCACGACTGAGATGGTCCCGTGCCAGCTGCGGGTTTCCGCTGTCGAGCAGCAGGGAACCCAGCGTGGCGTGCGCGGACGGTGAATCGCTCCTGAGGCCGACGGCCTTTTCCAGAAGGCGCTGAGATTCACCGTGGTTTCCGTTTTTCTTTTGGAGTAGCCCCATCAGCAGCGTCGCTTCGAAGTGATCCGTCTTGGTGTCCAGCACACGCCGGAGACACTCGCTCGATCGGCCGAATTCGGCGGATTGGAAGTATGCCTCGGCGAGCAGCATGCCGAGCTCGTAGTTCGAAGGATCGTTCTCGTACGCCGACTCCAGCGAATGGAGGCTCTCGCTCGTTCGGTCCGACGCCAGCAACTCGTACGCCCGCTCCATCCACATCGTGAACTGCTTCCGTTGAGAGCCCCGGTAAAGGTCGATGATCTCTTCCATCCGGGTGCCAAGTCTGTCGACCTCCTCGTTCTCCAGAAGCCGTGCGTCGATCTTCTTCCTCCACTCGCATTCCAGATTTGCCAGATTGATTCCGGCCGATTCCAGAGAGTCGGTGAGTGTTTCGATCATGGTGTGGTCGATGAAACTGTTCGCGGCCACCCGCTCGACGGTTTCGCCCAGCGTGTCCAAACGTTTATTGATCGCGGACAGTGCGTGTTCCATCGCGCTGATGCGCTCGAGCACGTGCTCATCCATGAAGCCCATCGGCGATTCGGACGCGACGGTTCCGGACGCCACGAGGAGCTTCCAGCCGCATTTCCAGCAGAACTGCCGCGTCAGCGCGTTCCGTGTGGTGCAATTCTGGCAGTGGATCATGGTTAAGAATGATCGAGACGCAGGACAAGGGTGGTCCTTTTAGGGGAAGTGGCCAGTGGTCAGTTAATAAGAAGAACCATCGGAGCTCACTGACCACTGGCCACTAATACTCATAAAAACCCCGCCCCGTTTTCCTCCCTAAGAATCCCGCATCCACCATTTTGCGGAGCAAAGGGCACGGGCGATACTTGGAGTCCCCGAGGCCGTCATGCAGGACCTCCATGATGTCCAGGCAGACATCCAGGCCGATCAGGTCGGCCAGGGTCAACGGTCCCATCGGGTGGTTCATGCCGAGCTTCATCACGGTATCGATGGCTTCAGCGTCTCCGACGCCTTCCATCAGGCAGTAGACCGCCTCGTTGATCATCGGCATCAGGACACGGTTCGAGACGAAACCGGGATAGTCGTTCACCTCGACCGGCGTTTTTCCGAGACGCTCCGACAAATCGCGCGTAGTTTCGAATGTCTCGTCCGAAGTGGCCAGGCCGCGAACGATCTCCACCAGCTTCATCACCGGTACCGGGTTCATGAAATGCATGCCGATGACCTTGTCGGCACGCTCGGTTGCCGCGGCAATCTTGGTTATGGAGATAGATGACGTATTGGAGGCTAGAATGACATCAGATTGAGTTATTTCAGCAAGTTCCGTGAAAATATTCAACTTTATGTCGAGGTTTTCAGTGGCGGCCTCGATGACGAAATCCACGTCGGCCAGGTCCTGTTTGTCGACCGTTGTCCTGATTCGTGCCAGTGCTGTTTCCTTCTCCTCGGCGGCCAGTTTTTCCCGGGCTACTTCGCGGTCCATATTCTTGGAAATCGTGGACAAAGCCCGCTCCAGAAGCCGCTGTTCGAGGTCAAAAAGAACGACGTTCAAGCCGGCCCGCGCCAGGACGTGAGCGATTCCGTTTCCCATGGTTCCGCATCCGACAACACCTGTCGAATCGATCTGGGCCAACGATTCCTCCCAAAAGGTTGTTCGGGCGGGGCACCGCCCGATTCAGCGCTCGACGGCCATGGCGACCGCGTTGCCCCCGCCGAGGCACAGCGTAGCGATTCCGCGCTTCACGTCGCGACGCGCCATTTCGTAGAGCAGGGTGACCAGGATGCGGGCGCCGCTGGCGCCGATCGGGTGGCCGATTGCGACGGCTCCCCCGTTAACGTTCACCCGGGCCGGGTCCAGTTCCAATTGTTCGATCACGGCAACCGCCTGCACGGAGAACGCTTCGTTCAACTCCACCAGATCCACGTCTGCAAGATGCCATCCAATCTTGTCGACCAGCTTGCGCACGGCTTTGACCGGGGCCATCATGACCAGTGCCGGCTCGATTCCCGCTGCCGACTGCCCGACAATCCGGGCCAGTGGAGAAGCCCCCATGTCGGCGGCCCGTTGTGCGGAAGTGACGATGAGGGCCGCCGCCCCGTCGTTTACGCCCGGGGCGTTTCCGGCCGTGACCGTGCCGTCTTTCTTGAAAGCGGGCTTCAGGGCCCGCAATGCTTCGATCGAGGCATTGGGTCGTGGCCCCTCGTCGGTGTCGAACACGATCGGGTCCCCCCGCCTTTGAGGAATCTCGACGGGCAGGATCTGATCCCCAAGCAGGCCCGATTCGATCGCGGCGACGGCCTTGCTGTGGCTTCCCAGGGCGTATTCGTCCTGTTGTTCGCGCGCGACATGGTACTTCTCGGCGACGATCTCTCCGGTATTGCCCATATGGAAGTCCTCGTAAACGTCCCACAACCCGTCTTGAATCATCGAATCCACGACTTTCCCGTGCCCGAGTCGATAGCCCTCGCGGGCCTTTGTGAGCAGGTAGGGGCAGTTGCTCATGCTTTCCATCCCTCCAGCCACGACGGTCTCCGAATCTCCCGTCTGGATAGCCTGCGCAGCAAGTCCGACCGCCTTGAGCCCCGATCCGCAAACCTTGTTGACCGTCAGAGCGGCAACCTCCGGGGTCAGTCCACCGCCGAGCGCGGCCTGCCTGGCCGGATTCTGTCCGAGTCCAGCTCCCACGACATTACCCATGATTGCCTCGTCGACCTGCTCGGGCGCCACCCCCGCCCGTGCCACGGCCTCCCGGATTGCGAGGGAACCGAGCCTGGTTGCCGAAAGCGGCTTCAGCGCTCCGTTGAACTTTCCGACCGCGGTGCGCACGGCGCTGATGATCACGGTTTCTCTCATCGCTCAACCTCCACGAAACATCGGAGAAAGTAACACAAAAAGGCCAAAGGCGGAGTGAGCCGGGTGTCGCCGCAAAAACAAAAGGCGATCGCCCGGAGGACAATCGCCGACTATTCGGGGAATAGGCCTGTGTGCTATCTCAGGTTGAAGTTGACCTCTATGTTCAGGGCCACGTCGACCGGCTGGCCGTTTCGCATGCCCGGGCGGAACTTCCACTGCTTCAGGGCCTGAATCGCGTTTTCGTCGAGCCCGAAACCGAGGCTGCGGACAACTCTCAGGATGTCGACGGTGCCGTCGCTTCGGACGATCGCCTCGAGAACCACCGTACCTTGGTACCGGGCCTTGCGCGCCTCTTCAGAGTACTGGGGATCCACCTTGAAAAGAATCGTCGGAGGGCTGACACCTCCACCGATCCGGAAGACGCCGCCGCCGAAACCGCCTCCTTGTCCCTCGCCGACTCCCGGGCCACTGCCTTCGCCCACGCCTCGCCCCTGGCCCCTACCGATTCCACCACCGACGCCCGGCCCGGCGGACGGCGGGCCCGGGATGCCTTCAAGAGCTCCCAGAAGTGCGAAGTCTATCGTCTGCATGTGGGCCAACTGCGGTGCTACCACCGTCGGCTCAGCGACCAGAATCGGATCCCGATTCAAGATTTCCGGGGTCGGCGGAACTATCTGCTCATCGTCGGGCTTCGGAAGCTCGCCCAGTGAGGGCGGCTCTTCTTCCTGCAACCCGCCGCCGCCGCCGCCGCCGGACTCATCGTCCTGGTCCGGCAGGTCCAGAATCATCGGAGGTGCGATCAGCGAAACGAAGGTTTCCCTGACCTCCAGCCCGGGGCCAAACCCGAGAACCGGGAAGATGATCAGCAGGACGGCAATCGTATGGCCTGCCACAGAGATCAGGCCGGGACCGGTCAAGTTGTATTCCGACCACAACTCCTCGACCTCGACCGGCTCGGCGGTTGCCTGGAATTTTTCCTTCGGGTGGAGGATATCGTCGATCCTCGAGCGGACCTGGGAGATCAGGGAAACGAACGGGGATGGAGCTTCTAGGAGTTTGCGTAGGGCTTCGGGATCCTTCTTAGCGGTCAGTTCGAGCCGGGGTCGTGGATTCTTACGCTCGTCGGACAGCTGCTTCAGCTGTCGCCGCAACGAGGTGATCCACGTATCCTCTGCGACCGCCCCGAAAGTGGGCAGCCCTGAGCGCTTTGTCTCCTGATCCGTCATCGAATGCTCGGATGGCCCCCGGCTAACTTGTCTATACTAGTGGATAGCATAATCAGAATACCATAATTCAGAGACCCCAAAACGGGCTCCGCGGCCAAAGACTATGACTTCAAACGACCTGGCTTCGACGATTCGAGGACGTCTCCCCTATCTCGGTCTCGTGGGTATCATACTGCTTCTGGACCGGTGGTCGAAGTCAGTAATTCAGGACACGTTCAGCCTTGGTGACAGCCTGACCCTCCTTGGCGGCTTCTTCGACCTGACATACGTCCATAACACCGGCATCGCTTTCGGTATTTTTTCTTCAGTCAGTTCGCCAGCCAAGGCCGCCCTTCTGTCGGCGTTCGCCGCGGTGGCGGCTGTCGTGGTAGTCGTCTACAGCGTTCGGAACCCTCCGGGACACCGACTGCTGCAGCTCGCTCTGGCCTTGATCCTGGGCGGCGCGCTCGGCAACCTCTACGATCGATTGGCCCACGGATACGTTATCGACTTTGTTCATCTGCACGCCGGGAGTTACTACTGGCCCGCCTTCAATCTTGCGGATGCGGCAATATCAGTCGGTGTAGTCTTTCTTGCCGCGGAAATCATCCGAGATGAGATTGCAGCCCGGGCCTGATGATCGCGGGGTCCGGCTGGACATCTTCCTGGCCCGTTTCGTGGCCGACCTCACCCGCTCCCAGCTGCAGTCGATGAACCGACGCGGCGACGTCCTGGTCGACGGGCGTTCTGAGAAAGCCGGTTATCGAATCCGGGGTGGCGAGGAAATCGAAGTCAGGCCGCCTGTACCGCCGCCGCTGTCGGTCGAACCGGAAGCAATTCCACTCGCTGTCTGCTACGAGGACCAGGACATTGCGGTCGTGGACAAACCCGCAGGCCTCGTCGTCCACCCCGGTGCCGGCAACCGTCGAAGTACTCTCGTTAACGCGCTGCTCGCCCGATTCAACGATTTGTCCGACGCTGGAGGGAGCGATCGCCCCGGGATCGTCCACCGGCTCGACAAGTGGACTTCCGGCCTCATCATCGTCGCCAAGAACAACCAATCCCACCATTGCCTTTCAAAGAGTTTCGAGAAACGCCAGGTGCGGAAGACTTACCTGGCTCTTGTCCATGGAAGTCCGAGAGCCGTTACTGGAGAGATCGATCTCAACATCGGTCGGGACCGCAAGGCCCGGACCAAAATGTCGGTTCGTCGCCAGGGCGGCCGCATCGCGCTTTCCGAATACCGGACGCTGGAAAAGCTGAAAGGGTTTTCGCTGCTGGAAGTCCGTATCCGGACGGGCAGAACCCACCAGATTCGTGTACACCTAAGTGCGATCGGCCATCCCGTGGTCGGTGACAACGTATACGGTGAGAAAGCAAACCGCGTGTTCGCGCGAAAGCACGGCGATTTGGGTCGATATTTTCTTCACGCGTCGGCGATCCAGTTTCCCCACCCCGCGACCGGCACCACGATGGAATTCAACTCGGCGATCCCAGCCGAATTGGCCCGATTTCTGGAGACGATACGCGCCGGGCGAGCCTGAGTGTTCCAGAAAAATTTGTGTGTTCTGGCGTCGATCCCTATATTTCTAAGTGTCCGAGAAGCGGGTAAGCGGGCAATCGCCGCGCCAACGGCGCGGAGGAAAGTCCGAACTCCGCAGGGCAGTGTGCCCCGTAACCCGGGGGCCCGTAAGGGACGGAAAGTGCCACAGAAAAGATACCGCCGCTGCCCAGATCCAGTATCCGGGCAGCGGTAAGGGTGAAATGGTGCGGTAAGAGCGCACCAGCGGGCCGGCGACGGCCCGGCTTGGCAAACCCCACACGGAGCAAGGCCAAATAGGGAAACGTTGGTGTGCTTCGGCGCACCTGGAGGGCGGCCCGTCCAAGTTTCCGGGTAGGCCGCTGGAGTCCGGGCGTGAGTCCGGGCCTAGATGAATGATTGCCGCCTCGTCGCATCCAAGCGGCGAGGAACAGAATTCGGCTTACAGCTTGCGCGCTCTCGGACATACACCACACTTGGAGGTCGAGTGGCCGTTTACGCAGTCACCGGGGGTGCCGGATTCATCGGCTCTCACATAGCCGAAGCGCTGGCTGTTCGTGAAGAGACCGTTCGTGTCCTCGACAATTTCTCGACGGGCAAACGCGAGAACGTCGAAACCTTCGAATCCCTGGTGGATGTTCGGGAGGTCGATCTCGCGGCTGACCCCGGCTTGGCGGATCATCTGCGCGGTGTCGACTATGTGATCCACCAGGCGGCGATCCCGTCCGTTCCCAGATCGATGAAGGATCCCCTGACGTCCCACGAAGCCAACGTGAGCGGAACCCTCAACCTGCTGGTGGCCTGTCGCGAAGCCGATGTCCGGCGCGTGATCTACGCGTCCTCGTCATCGTTGTACGGAGAAAGCGAGGTCCTGCCCAAGCACGAGGAAATGACCCCCAGGCCGATGTCCCCCTACGGGGGACAGAAACTGTTCGGTGAGGTCTACTGTCAGGTCTTCTGGCGGGCGTACGGGCTCGAGACGGTATCTCTGAGGTACTTCAACGTTTTCGGTCCCCGACAGGACGCATCATCCCCCTACAGTGGCGTTCTGGCCAGGTTCATACCCGCCGTGATCGAAGGCAGGCAACCGATCATCTACGGCGATGGCCTGCAGTCGCGGGATTTTACTTACGTGTCGAATGTCGTCGACGCCAACATCCAGGCCTGCACGGCCCCCGGCGTGGCCGGCCACGCGTTCAACATCGCCTGCGGGGACCGGATCACGGTCAACGAAATCCTCGGCGAGATCAAGGTCCTGACGGGAAGCGAAGTCGAACCGATCCATGAAGATCCGCGTCCCGGCGACATCCTCCATTCGCAAGCCGACATCACCAAGGCTCGAAAAAAAATGGGCTGGAAACCGGTGGCGAGCTTCAGGGAAGGACTGAAACCGACGATCGACTGGTACAGGGGGAAAAGTAGTCAGTAGTCAGTGGTCGGTAGTCAGTTGCGAGGAGAACCGACTCCCCTAGACTCCCCTCCTTGGATAAGGAGGGGTGGATGCGCCGAAGGTGCAGACGGGGTGGTTCGAGATAGTCCGGGTGGATGCGCCGAAGGCGCAGACGGGGTGGTTTGAGATAATCCGGGTAGATGCGCCGAACGCGCAGACGGGGTGGTTCCTCGCGCCACCCCCACTCATCATACTGAAGATGGGAGTTGCGGACCAGCAGCCGATGGACCGCTAGGCGGGAAACAAACCCGAAGCTACCGGTTTCGGCTTTGTTAGAATAGTGCCAAGCTGGCCCTGCGCACGAGCAGAAGGAGTCTCCATTCTCAAGCTAAGCCGTCGGATGGGCGCTCAAGCTCGTATTATCGCCAAGGGCAGCCGGATTCGGGAGGTCCGTCGTCTGGTTAGTCGCTACGGAGGCAGAGCGTCAAACTGGGTGAAGAAGAGCAGCCCCAGATTTGAAAGCGACGGTGAACAGTTCGAGTATCACTGGTACGAACATCCCGGAATCGGCAAAGTCGAACTGAAACAGATTCGCCTCAGGCGTCCATGATCATCAAGTTGCGAAAGAAAAATCCGCGGTACCCCGACCTGACAGTCGGTCAACCTTATGTCGTCATTGGAATCGAAGTTGACGACTTCAGAATTCTAAATGACGCAGGTCGCCCTTATCTGTATCCTGCCAGTCTTTTCAAAGTGTTCGATCCAAGCGAGCCGCGCGACTGGGTCACGGAGTTCGGTGAGGACGGAGAGCGTTATGCTTATCCGGCACCGCTCAACGTGCCAGGCTTCTTTGAAGACTTTTTCGACGATAGGCCCAAAGCCGTGAGAAGTTTTTGGCACGTTGTGAACCAGCGACTCGCGACTGTGAACGAAGTCGCATAGCCTGTCCGCTATCACCGCGTGGTGGTTGATCCCAGTCAACCACCCACGGCTCCCCTGCTGTTGAAGGAGCGGTGGATGCGCCGAAGGCGCAGACGGGGTGGTTCTCCCGGGGTATCAGGCTCTTGGCATCGCAGGCGGTGGTGTCGGGATCGCGCCGCCGGTCGAACTGCTCGCGCTGGAACTGTCGCTGCTGCTTCCGCCACTCCCGCCGCCGCGCAGCAACCGGAGCTGCCGCGTCGTTAGAGGTTTCCAGAACGAATCTCGCCTAGCGTTCTGCTTTTTCATCGTCTCGTCTCCTTGAGGGGTCGGGCGGCCAATCCCGGTCAACATCACCCCGGCGCCTCGCGCCACCCCGGGCTCCCCTCCTTGGATAAGGAGGAGTGGATGCGCCGAAGGCGCAGCCGGGGTGGTTCGAGATAATCCGGAGGCGCCGAGGTGCCTATTCAGTGCTTACTTGGGCGTCCCGCCGTCCGGTGGCAGGCGACCGCCGCCAGGGGGTAGCGGTATCGCACCGCCCGTCGTGCTGCTCGCGCTAGAGCTGTCACTCGAGCTGTCCCCACTCCCGCCACCTCGCAACAACTGGACCTGCCGAGTCGTGAGCCGTTTCCAGAACGAATCTCGTTTGGCGTTCTGCTTTTTCATGGGCTCGTTTCCCTGTTGCAGGCCGCGTGGTTCTTACTTGGTCAACACCACCCCGGCGCTACGCGCCACCCCTCCTCATCTGAGGAGGGGAGTTTGGGTGGGCCCCCGGTGTCTATTGAGCACCGGGATCTGTCAGTGGCAAAAGGCCGCCTCCCGGCGGAGGTGCTGGAGTCACTGAACCCGTTGTGCTGCTGGCGCTGGAACTGTCGCTGCTGCTGCCGCCACTCCCACCGCCCCGCAGCAACCGGAGCTGCGGCTTGGTCAGCCGTTTCCAGAACGAATCCCTTTTAGCATTCTGCTTTTTCATGGTTTGGTCTCCCTGTGCGGGCGGAGTGATTCCTACTGGTCAACACCACCCCGGCGCTACGCGCCACCCCGGGCTCCCCTCCTTTAACAAGGAGGGGTGGATGCGCCGAAGGTGCAGACGGGGTGGTTCCTCGGCGTCTCAGAACCTTGGGACCACAGGCGGGGGTAGCGGGACAGCACCGCCGGTCGAACTGCTGGAACTGTCGCTGCTGCTGCCGCCACTCCCGCCACCGCGCAGCAACCGGAGCTGCCGCGTCGTTAGAGGTTTCCAGAATAAATCTCGCCTGGCGTTCTGCTTGCTCATGGTTTCGTCTCCCTGTGCAGGCGGAGTGGTTCTTATTGGTCAACACCACCCCGGCGCTACGCGCCACCCCTCCTCATCTGAGGAGGGGAGTAAGGTGGCCGCAACTACCTTCCCGGTGGGGAAGTTTCCGGTGGCAAGGGCGCCGGGACAGCACCGCCGGTCGAACTGCTGGAACTGTCGCTACTGCTGCCGCCGCCACCGACGCCCAGCAGCGAACGGAGCTGCCGGGTCGTCAGCCGTTTCCAGAACGAATCCCGTTTAGCATTCTGCTTTTTCATGGTTTTCGTCTCCTTGTGGTGGCGGGATGGCCAATCCTGGTCAACACCACCCCGGCGCTTCGCGCCACCCCTCCTCATCTGAGGAGGGGAGTCTGAGTGGTTTCACCAACTGACTACCGACTACTGACTACTGCCTGACAGTAATAACTCCCAATGGTAAGCCACCGCCTCTGGCGGTGAGACTCGAAGAGGTTCGACCGTCCCGTCGTGCAGTGTGATAGACGGTCTCCAATCAACGAACCACCACGTTCGAATTGAAAGGAGACCGTCATGAGAGAGTGGCAGAGCCAGTCCCATGTGAAATGGTACTGCAGATATCACATCGTGTTTGTTCCGAAATACCGGAAGAAGGCCATCTTTGGGACGCTGCGCAGAGGGATCGGAAAGATTCTCCGGGAGTTATGCAAGCAGCAGAAAGTGGAGTTGGTGGAAGGACATGCGATGGGGGATCATGTGCACCTGTGTTTGAGCATTCCGCCAAAGTACAGCGTGGCGAACACGGTGGGAGTGCTGAAAGGGAAATCGGCAATCCAAATTCACCGGCAATACATGGGAAAGCAACGGAATTTCACGGGCTTCCACTTCTGGGCTCGGGGCTACTGTGTAAGTACGGTAGGACTGGATGAAGCGACGATCCGACAGTATATTCGGAACCAGGAGGCCGAGGAGAAGCGGCAGGAGCAGCTCACTCTGGGAGGGCTTTAGCCCTCTTCATTCGTTCGAGGCCCCCTCGGGGGGCCTTCATCATACCGCCCGCTCTGCGGGCGGTAGCTGATTACTTCCGAAGCGCTCGTGCCACCCCTGCCGTCGTTCGCCACAGCGCGAATAGTGTACTGGCCGGGGGACAGGCCTGTCGTGTCGAAGGTGACCGATTCGCCGGTGCCGACGACCTGGCCGCCGGTGCTGGTCCAAGAGTAGGACAGCGGATCGGTGTCCGCATCAAACCCTGTTGCCGTGATCTGGAGCGATTCACCGACAGTGACTTCGTCGCTTGGAATCTCGAGGACGATAAGAGGAAAGTTGTTCGTCAGGAGCGTGGGGACCGGCTTGGTGTAGCTGACGCCGAATATGAACCCGTCATACTCGGTGTTGCCCGGAAAGTCCTTGTCGAAACCCCTGTTGCGGCGGTATCCCGCGTTGAACACCATTCCCGTGCCAAGGCCTATGAATCGCAGGCCGGCCAACACGTCGGTCGGCGCTTGTATTACCTCATTGGGGCTGCCCGCGCCGATGAAGGTGGTGCTGACATACTCGAACATACCCTGCACGATGCTGCCGCCGATGATATCGACGCCGTCCACGGGCCATAGGACACCGATGCCGGTTCGCATCTCGTCCTTGATGCCCAATGGAATGGGGGTCACAGCATCCCGAGTCGCGACAACTCCCATGCTGGAATGCAGCAGGAACCGCCAGGGCAGTGATGACGTGAAGACCAGGTCCAATCCGCCGTCCACCTCTCCGGTTCCCAGGCCTTTCTCCGCATCAGCCGTCGGAATCTTGACGAACCCCGATATGCTGATTCCGCCGAGGCTACCCTGCCGGCTTTGAATACGGTACTTGCCGGTGATGGTCGTGTCGCCGTAACCCTCGACGAAACGATCGCTGACGAACGGCAGCTGATTGTAGAAACCCTGCTGGGAGAGATTCCGTGCCGCGATCTGCTTTTGTGTCTCCATTGTGGCCGTTACGGTGATCCGGCCGGTCAGTCCGTACGAGAAGAAAACGGGCACGGAGTTGATGTCGAGATCCTGGGGCGTCCGGTCGAAATTGTTCCACCCCACGCCGAAGGAAAACTGGTTGCGGTTCAGCGTCTCGACGCTCGGGACTGAGAAGGTTCCTCTGTCTCCGGAGGTCGTTGCGCTGAGTTTTGAAATGCTCGTGATGCGGGCGGTTCGCTCCTCTTGATTCTGGGCAGACAGGGGACTGCTGAAAGCCAGCAGGAGGATTGGGAAGACAAATCGTTTCATGTACAATCCTCTAATAATGCACTTCTTAGCAGCGCTGTTGACCGCGTTCCTCGCCACAGCCGCCTCCGGGCCGGTTCAGGGAGGAGCGGACGGAATCTTAGCTCAGTTGTCAAATCTTCGTCTAGACAAAAACCAGATCTACAGCATACGGGACATCACCCTCCGACGCGATGCGCTTGCAATATCGTTCAATCGTGGGGCGATCGCGTTCCTGGAGCCGGTTGCAGGCCGCGTCACCGGTGCCGTCTTTGTGGGAAGCGGTGAGATCCTGTCGATACCGCCCGGCTCAGCCGAAAAATTGCAGCTGTTCAAGTTCACCGGATCTCCGATCCTCAACGAACGTTTCGATGCCGGCCTCTTCCGGTTTACCGACGACACCTACTCGGAAATCCTCAGGCAGTACGAGGATCGTGCCCACGAAGAAGTTCGTGCGGAAGACCTCGAGGCGCTGCTTCCGTGGGAAGACAACCTGGGGGAGCGGGCACGGCTGTTGAACTTCCGTTTGCTGAAGGACTTGATCGGTAACGACGAACGGCCACTGTTTTTCGCCGAGCTGCGAAGCGAAACCATGGGATGGTTCGACGCCGTCTACGATCAGCGGATGGCCGAGGAGGTTACGGTCCTGACTGCCGGCAGAGACAGTTTCCTGACTGACATTTGGCTGAGTTTCAACCGACGGTCGGAGGCCCGCGATCCCGAGAGCTTCGCCCACGAGGACCCCTCTCCCGTAGACGTCCTGTCCTACGACATCGATCTGACGATCGAACCAGACACTCTCCTGGAAGCTGTGACCAAGTTGGATCTTCGAGCTCGCGTCTCGGGAGAACGCGTCCTAAGCTTTGATATGACGCCGGCCTTACGGGTTTCCGATGTGATGCTCGACGATGAAGCGGTTCCGTTTTTCCAGTATGAGGAGTCCGCCCTTGATCCTTTTTACGAGGGCCTTGACAGGTTCGTCGTCGTCCTTCCCAGTGCAACCGAAGAAGGCGCGGAGATGTCGCTCGAGTTCCGTTATTCGGGCAGCATTCTCGAAGATCGGGGTGAAGGGATCTACTTCGTCAGTGAACGCAGTCTCTGGTACCCGAGCGTCGGGCCTCAGGATCCAGCCCGTTTCGATCTGACGTTCCATTTTCCTGCCTCGGGCGAACTGGTCGCAACGGGGAGTCTGCTGGACGAACGGACCGATGGCGAACTCAAACACTCCCGCTGGACCAGCGGGAGGGAATTCTTCGTCGCCGGCTTCAACTTTGGGGATTTTGCGATCGAGAGTCATGAGGACGGGCCGGTGCCGGTCTTCGTCTGTCTCAATAACGACGTGGAGACGATTTTCAAGGAAATCGAGTCCCGGAGAGCCCTGGAGAAGGAACTGGCCTTGCGGGCAGCCGCGAACCGGAGGCGGAATCGTCTCGCTAACGAAACGGTCCTGGTTTCACCGGACTTCGATGCATTTTCGACGCGGGGGCTGGCGGACAGCATTCTCCAAGACGTTCGCTCGACAGTGGAGTTTTTCTCGGAACGGTTCGGTCCCTATCCATTCGACCGGCTGGCTGTTTCGCAGTTTCCGGTCCCCTTTTCACAAGGTTGGCCGTCTCTGCTTTATGTTTCGACATTGTCGTTCTTCACGCCCGAACAACGCAACCGGCTCGGACTGGAGCCGCGACGGAACCTGATCGCAACCGAATTCGTCCGGGCGCACGAGATCGCACATCAGTGGTTCGGAAACAAGATTGGTTGGAGGAGCTACCGCGATCAGTGGATCGTGGAAGGCTTCTCGAACTACGCCGGAGCCATGTACCTCGCCCACAAACACGGCGAGCAGGGACCTCTGGACGCCGTGCTCGACGATGCGGCAACACGATTGTTCACAAGGACGGGTGAGGAGACTACACACGACGACAACGGACCGATCTGGCTGGGACACCGTCTGGCCACCGCGGACGTACCCGACGGTTACGTTGAAACGGTCTACAACAAGTCGACGTGGACCATTCACATGCTGCGATCGCTGATGCAGGATCGCGAGGATCGGAGCGACGGTCGATTCCTCTCGATGACCCGGCAACTCCTGGATGAGTTTGACGGGCGGCTGGCTTCGACCTGGGACCTGAAGAGAATCGCGGAGAGTCACATGAGCGCTCGTATGGACGTCCGCGGCGACGGCAACCTCGACTGGTTTTTCGAGCAGTGGGTCTTCGGTACCGGCGCACCAAGCTACGATCTGAGGTACGCCGTGGAACCCACGGGCGGCGGCTTTGTCGTTGCGGGAGAGATCGAACAGTCGGGAGTCTCCGATTTCATCATGCCCGTCCCGCTTTACGGTGTCGTGGACGATGTCCGCCGCTTCCTTGGCGACGTCATCGTCTCCGACGACGGCGGGGACTTCAGCTTTACGATCGACTGGCAGCCCGCCAGCGTCGAACTGGACCCGTATAACACCATCCTGAAACACCCCCGGTAACCGACAGGTTTCGCACTTTTTTTAACCGCAAAGGCGCAAAGACGCAAAGGACCTTCTTCTTTCTCCGGACTGATTATCAGACTTTGCGCCTTTGCGCCTTTGCGGTGGAATTCCTATTTCCCCACCTTGCGCGCGGCGACCACACGAGGGATACCCTGCAGGTCGGTTCGGGTCGGCAGCAGTTCCCAGTCTTCTCCGAACAGTTTCCGGACGCCCTCTTCCAGGGCGAAACCGATTTCGACGACGAGGTGTCCGCCGCCAATCAGACGCTCCTTTGCCTGGGGGATGAGCTTTCTGTAGACGCTCAAAGTGTCATCGGGAGCGAACAGGGCGACGTGTGGTTCGTAGTTCCGGACCTCCTTCTGCAGGCTGGGATAGTCGCCACAGGCCACGTATGGAGGATTGCTGACGACGAATTCGAAGACGCCTCCAATGGCATCGAGAACATCTACCGCCGCCAGGGCCACCTCCGCACCGAGTTCGACTGCGTTGTGACGCGCGACGCCGAGGCCTTCGGGTGAAACGTCGACTGCGAACACCTTCGCGTCCGGAATTTCCAGGGCGAGTGTCACGCCGATGCATCCGGAACCGGTGCCCACGTCGACGATACGGGCCCTCGCCCATTCGTTCAGCTCGCAAACGGTCTCGACGACCAGTTCTGTTTCCGGACGCGGAATAAGAACCGTCGAGTTGACCCTGAAGGCGCGCCCGAAGAATTCCTGGGTGCCGGTGATGTGTTGCAGTGGCTCGCCGGCCGACTTTCGATCCAGCATCGATCTGTAGGCGTCGAGGTGTGCCGCCACCATCTCGTCCCTGTCGTGAGCGTAGAGATAAGGGCGCTCGACGCCGAGGCAGTGGCTGAGGAGCACTTCCGCTGAGAGGCGCGGGGAAGAGACTTGACTCTTGTCCAGGATTGCGGTTCCGGCGGCGAGTGCCTCGCGCAGTGTCACGCCACGAGTTCTTTCTTCAGCCGCTCGGCTTGGAAGTGGGTGGAGAGGGCATCGATGATATCGTCGATGTCCCCGGCCGTCACAGCGTCCAGGCGATGGAGCGTCAGCCCGATTCGGTGATCGGTGACGCGATTCTGGGGGTAGTTATACGTGCGGATCTTTTCACTGCGGTCACCCGTGCCCACCATCGATCGGCGTTCATCGGCAAGGGCCTGCTGTTGTCTTTCAAGCTCGATGTCATACAGCCGGGAACGCAGAACGCGGAGCGCTTTTGCGCGGTTCTTGATCTGCGACTTTTCGTCCTGACAGCTCACCACGAGCCCGGTCGGGACATGAGTGATCCGGACGGCCGAGTAGGTCGTGTTCACGCTCTGGCCGCCAGGGCCCGACGAGCAGAACGTGTCGATTCTCAGGTCCTTCTCGTCGATGTCGACTTCAACCTCGTCGGCTTCCGGCAGCACCGCGACCGTTACGGCAGAAGTGTGAATACGCCCGCTGGATTCGGTAGACGGCACTCTCTGGACGCGGTGCACCCCGCTCTCATACTTCATGCGGCTGTAGACGCCCTTGCCCTCGATCAGGAGGATGATCTCCTTGAAGCCTCCCACACCGGTGAGGTTCGACGACATGATCTCCACTTTCCAGCGTTTCGTCTCGGCGTACCGAGAGTACATCCGGAAGAGGTCGGCCGTGAACAGCGTCGCTTCGTCGCCCCCGGTGCCGGCGCGGATTTCCAGGATGACGTTGCGTTCGTCGTTGGGGTCCTTCGGCAGGAGCAGCGTCCGGAGGCCCAGCCGACACTCTTCGAGCCTCTGTTCCAGTGACGCCAGCTCTTCTTCTGCCATGGCTTTCATTTCCGGGTCGTCTTCGGCTTCGCGGAGCATCGCCCGGGTGTCGGAGATTCCGCGATCCAGGCCCTGGTACTCGTGGAACTTCGAGACTATTTCACCCAGCTCGCTGTGGGCCTTGGCAGTCTTCTGATACCGGCGGTTGTCGGCGACCACCTCAGGAACCCCGAGCTCGGCTGTCAACTCTTCGTAGCGTTCCTCGAGGGCCTGCAGCTTTTCTACCAGAAGATCGTCGTTCATGACGCGGGTTCCCCTACGGCGAACGCTTCTTCGAGCGCGACGATAGCTACTTTCAGGTATCGGAGCAGCACCGCTAACCCCTAACTCTTGTTTTTTCGGTACTTTCGCTCGAATCGTTCGACACGCCCGGCCGTATCCACGAGCTTTTGCTTGCCGGTGAAGAAGGGGTGACACTTGGAGCAGATCTCCAGGTGGATTTCCGGCTTCGTAGAACGGGTATGGAAAGTCTCTCCACAGGCGCAGGTGACGACTGCTTCCACGTACTTAGGATGAATGCCCTCTTTCATGAAACCTCCGTCTTGCTACAACCTTTTCATTATAGGGACGCTAGCAAGTCCTAACAAGTAGCGACTAAACCGTGCGAGGCCGGGCAAGCTGGGCAGAGGGGGTCCGAAGAAGTAGCAGCCCGTGGCAAGAAGTCTGATGGTTCGCGCGCACGGGTCTTGCGAGGTGGAGACGAGGCGCGAGGAGGAATTGATGCGGTTTCATCATGACGACGAGCAACAAAGTATCCGCCCGCAACCCCCGTGCGCCCGGAGGGTTACGGCGGCGTCACACCATCTGCTTTGTTGCCGCCCCTCAACGATGTACCAGCATCGCAGTCGGCCCGGCGCCTAGCATCTGGCGCGACGCCGCCGTAACGCGAGCCATCAGACTTCTTGCCACGGACTGCGTTGCTGATGCTGCGCGAAAACGTGCCTCCCGAAACGGGATAAATCCCTGACTATCAGTCAACTGACACACAGTTGCCGCCCCCGAGTCAAGGTTGCAATGGGCCGTAGAATCCGGTACCGTGAGTACTTTGTAATCACTGCAGGAGGACAACAAGTCAAATGGTTAACAAACCCGAAGAATTGGCCGACGCCCCGTCGGAGGAAACCACGGGCGGCGGTCAATTTGCAGATTCCCGAGGAGGAGAGGAGGAAGAAAGCTACGAAAGGCTTTTGGATCAGTACGGTGGAATTCGGAAGTTCGCCGAAGGCGAGGTGTTGAAGGGGACGGTCTTGAAGATCACGTCAACCGACGTCGTCGTCGATATCGGTTACAAGTCCGAAGGAGTCATACCCATAAACCAGTTCCGAACGCCGTCCGGAGACCCCGAGGTCGCCATCGGCGATGTCGTCGACGTGTTCATTGAGAATACGGAGGACTACGAGGGACATATCGTACTGTCGAAGGAGAAGGCCGAGAAGGTCCGAATCTGGGAAGATGTCGAGAAAGCCTACAACGAAGAGACCGTCATCGACGGCCGTGTGATCGAAAGGATCAAGGGCGGGTTGGCTGTCGACATCGGTGTTCGAGCATTCCTTCCCGGTTCCCAGATCGACGTTCGGCCGGTAAAGAACCTGGATTCCTTGAGGGGTCAGGATATCCAGTGTCGCGTGATCAAGCTGAACAGAAAGCGCGGCAACATAGTGCTTTCCCGGAAGCTGGTCCTGGAACAGGCACTGAACATCAGGAAGGCCGAAACCCTCGCAAACTTGCGGGACGACGCCGTCATCACTGGTGTCGTCAAGAACATTACCGATTACGGGGTGTTCATCGATCTCGGCGGGCTCGATGGTCTGCTGCACGTGACAGACCTGTCCTGGGGGCGCGTCAACCACCCCTCCGAGCTGTTCAGCGTCGGCGACGAGATCACGGTGAAAGTCCTCAAGTTCGACCGTGAAAAGGAACGCGTGTCGCTCGGGTACAAGCAGTTAACGCCGGATCCCTGGTCCCTGATCCATGAACGCTATCCGATTGGCTCTCGGGTGCAGGGAAAGGTGGTCAACATCACCGATTACGGCGCTTTCGTGGAATTGGAAACCGGCGTCGAAGGCCTGATCCACGTGTCAGAGATGTCCTGGAGCAAGCGGGTCAAACATCCGTCGAAGGTGCTCGACACCGGCCAGGAGGTGGAGGCCGTCGTCCTGGATCTGGACGGTGAGGGAAGACGGATATCGCTGGGTTTGAAGCAGATCGGGCCCGATCCCTGGGTGACGCTCGCTGAGCGGTATGCGATCGGCTCGGTAATCGAGGGTCGCGTCCGGAACCTGACGGACTTCGGGGCCTTTATCGAGGTCGAAGAGGGTATCGACGGGCTTGTGCATGTTTCGGACATTTCTCAACGCCGAATCAAACATCCGTCCGAGATCCTCAAGAAGGGCGAGCAGGTTCAGGCCATCATCCTGAACATCGACATCGACAACCATCGGTTGTCGCTGGGAATCCGCCAGCTTCAGCCCGATGTTTGGGACGAGTTCTTCGATTCTCATCACGTGGGTGACAACGTACGGGGAAGAATCGTCCGGCACGCTCCGTTCGGCATCTTTGTCGAACTGGACGAGGGCATCGAAGGTCTGTGTCACATCTCGGAGATCGACGACGATGATCGCGACAATCCTGAGGAACGCTTCAAAGTCGCCGACGAAGTCGAACTGCGGATCATAAAACTGAACCCTTCCGAGCGGAAGATCGGCCTCAGCTACAAGGCGTTGGCCGAGGATGTCGAGCGGCAGGAAATGAACCACTACCGTGCCGCATCGGACGGAAGCGCAACCCTGGCGGATCTTTTCACGAAGGACGCGAATAACAACTAATCTCGGTGGTGCTTGCCCTTTCGTGGGTGTGGCACGGAACCGGTCGACCGGTTCCGCAACCGGCACGTACGCGTTATGCGCAATCGCATGCTCATATGGCTCCTCCTGGGTGGTGGAGCCTTTGTGCTTTTCTCGGTGACCGTTGTCGCGCTGGTCCTCACTCTCGCCCAACCCGACGGCGGGGGGGATTTCGGTTTTTCCGACAGGATCCAGGTCGTCGACATTGAAGGACCGCTGTTGGATTCCCGATTCCTGCTGGAGCAGTTGAAGAGGTATGAGGAATCCGATTCCGTACAGGGCATTCTCCTCAACATCGACTCGCCCGGCGGGGGTGTCGCCGTGTCGCAGGAGCTCTACACCGAGGTGCGGCGGCTCCGTGAGGAGAAGGACAAGATCGTTGTAGCCTACCTGTCTTCGGTGGGGGCATCGGGAGCGTACTACGTTGCCTGCGCCGCCGATCAGATCGTGGCCAGCCCGGGTTCCGTCGTGGGCAGCATCGGTGTGATCATGGAGTGGTTGAACTACGGTGAACTCCTCGAGTGGGCGAAGTTGAGCAACATCGTGTTCACGAGCGGCGAGTTCAAGGACACCGGCACTCCGACCCGCGAGCCGACTGCCTCGGAGCAGGAGTACTTCCAGGGGCTGATCGACGACATGTACGTCCAGTTCGTCGAAGCCGTGGCCACGGGGCGAGACCTGGACATTGCCGAAGTTCGTGAGTTTGCCGACGGCCGGGTCTTCACGGGCAGAGCAGCCAAAGAACAGGAGATGATCGACGAAGTGGGCAACTTTCAGGATGCGGTGAACCTGACGGCCCGACTCGCCGGTATCTCCGGGAAACCGCGTCTGGTGCGGCTCGGCCGCGAGCGCGTGACCCTTCTGGACGTGCTTACGAGCGATATCTCTCAAGTTCTTCCCGCAAGCGGGCAGGCGTTCGGATCACAGATTCGGTTCCAATATCTGTGGAAATGACAGCAGATGGCGAGGCCGCTATACAGGCGACGCCGCAAAAAGGGTAAGGAGTTAAAGGGTAATGACCAAGGCAGACCTGGTTGAAGAGGTAGCCCGCGTGACTCAGTTGACGCGTAAGGATTCGGAAGTCATCGTGGACACCCTGTTTGAGAGCGTGATCAAAGCTCTCAAAGCCGGGGACAAACTCGAGGTGCGAGGCTTCGGCAGCTTTCGAGTGCGGCAACGGAACGCCCGCGTGGGACGCAACCCCAAGACGGGTGAAAAAGTGGAAGTGCCGGCCAAGCGAGTTCCTTACTTCAAGCCGAGCAAGGAGCTCAAGGATCTGATCAATCAGAAGCCGACACTTTTCGGTGCCGAGCCCGTTGAGCCCGCTCCCCCGGAAAGCCCCGGCTTCTGAGGTGGATTTTCTCCGGAGTCCGTGGCGGTACAATTACGTCCGATCCGCCACGGAGTCCGTTCCTTCTGCGTGCGTGTTCTGTGTCGCCGAGTCTAGTGACCAGGATGCCGAGCGATTAGTCCTTTACCGGGGGCGCCTCAATTTCGTCATCATGAACTTGTTCCCGTACACGTCGGGACATCTCATGGTGGCACCCTACCGACACATCGGCAACATCATCGACGCCGTCACCGAACAACTCGAAGAGATGATGTTGCTGTCCAGGCAGGCCGTCAGTGTCCTGGACGAGGCGTACCGCCCTGAGGGCTACAACATGGGGCTGAACCTCGGGCAGGCCGCTGGCGCCGGCATAAGAGATCACATGCACCTGCACGTCGTCCCACGATGGGTCGGCGACACGAATTTTATGACTGCCACCTGTGAAACCCGTGTCCTGCCGGAAGATCTGGAAGCGGGGTACGAGAAGTTGAAACCGTTGTTCACGTGAAGGGTGATTCAGGCGACACCTGAACTCCCCTCATCAGATGACGAGGGGTGGCGCGAAGCGCCGGGGTGGTGTTGACCGGCAAGCGAACCACCCCGTCTGCGCCTCCGGCGCATCCACCCCTCCTTATCCAAGGAGGGGAGTCTAGGGGAGTCGGCTCTTCTCACTACTGACTACTGACTACTGACTATCTCCTTCTCCATCAAGTAGGCGTCGGCCCCGTTGCTGTAGTAACCGCTCAGAGTCTGGTGGGTTCGAAACCCGTGCTTTTGGTAAAAAGCAATGGCGCCTTCGTTCGAGATGTCAACCTGCAGCCGGTAGCGGCTGATTTCTTGTTTGCGGAGTAACTCCTCGGACCGATCGAGTAGAAGGGATCCGATGCCCGTATTGCGGTGCGCCTCGACCACATCCAGGGTCACGAGTGTGGCTCGTCGGCCTTCAGGCTCACTATCCAGCACGAGGAATCCGACCGTCTGGTCTTCGACCTCGGCCACCAGATTCGTGGCTCCAGCCTGGGACATGAAATAGCGGAGTTCCCATCGATCGTAAGCGACTCCCGGCGGGAAACAGCTCTGGTCGATGGCGAGCAGAGTCGGGAAATCGGCGGCGACGGCCCTCCGGATTAGTCTTTTCATCGTTGAAGAATCCAGTTCTTTATATTTATGATAAGTCTACTGATGTTGCGTTGTTTCCACCTCTATAGGTCCGGACTGCAGTGTGAGTCAGAGGCCGTGCCGGGCAGCGACTTCTGCGAGAGCCATATCTCCGATGTGGATTTCGAGAGGCTTAAGGACGGGCCTTTCAGGAAGCTGGCACTGAAGATCGTAGCCGTCATTCTGCTGATCATGTTCCTGGTTCCGTTCTATTACACGCTCAAGTCTCTATACGCCAATCGCCCGACCCAGGCCCAGGAGGGCTGGTGAGGCGCAGGATAGTTGCGGCTTCGATCCTTTTCGGTCTGCTGGCTGCCGCGGGCGTCTTCGCTCAACAAGAATTGGGTCTGCTGGGACAGTATGACGATGCCAGGTTCGTCGATCAGAACAAGCAGACGACGAACCAGTTCGTCTTCACAAGACTGATCTACAACGGCCGGATTCCCGCCTACATCAAAAACTGGTACACGGACTGGCCTGCAGCCGACCGGCAGCTGATCATGGGAATCCAGCGGCTGTCGAACCTCAACATCGCCGACAAAGAACGCCTGATACCGCTGAACGACCCTGATCTCTTCGAGCATCCGTTCCTCTACACCAGCGAGCCCGGACAGATGGTTTTGACGCAATCCGACGCAGCAATCATGCGGGAGTATCTGGAACGTGGCGGTTTCTGGGTCGTGGATGATTTCTGGGGCAGTTTCGAGTGGGCCAACTTCGAGAGCCAGATTCAGAAGATACTGCCGGGCGCCGAGATAAAGGACATACCCCGAGACCACCCGATTTTCCATTGCTTCTACGACATCGACGAACTCATCCAGGTGCCGAGCCTGAACTATGTTTACACCGGGATGATCATCGAACAGGACGGCTTTGAGGCGTTCTGCAGGGGGATCTGGGACGAGGATGGACGACTCATGGTCGTCATCAACCATAACACCGACCTGGGTGATGCGTACGAACACGCCGACCATCCGCAGTATCCAAATTACTTTTCGGGCTATGCCTACCGTCTGGCCATCAACTTCATCATCTACGCGCTCACTCATTGATTGCAGCCGTCGTTCTCGCCGCCGGAAAGTCTGAACGGATGGGCCAACCCAAGGCCCTGTTGCCGTATCGGGGTTCCACGTTTCTCGAGCATATACTCGGAGCGATCGAGGAGTCGTCGATCGACGAAACAGTCGTGGTCGTCGGCCACCATCGGGAGGCCATCACTGCGCGAATCGATCTGCGTTCGGTGGTCTACAACGAGGACTATGAGGCCGGTATGGTGACTTCGCTTCAGGCAGGGATTCGCGTCCTGCCCGACGACGCGTCCGGTGCCGTCATCTTTCTCGTGGACCACCCTGTGATAGGACCCAAGACGATCGACGCGCTTCTGTCGCGGTTCAAACCGGGGTCTATCCTGCTGCCGGTGTACGGGGGACGCCGGGGCCACCCAGTGCTGTTTTCGAGGGCTGTTCTCGATGAAATCCTCGCGCTGCCGGCGACGGCGGGAGCGAATACGGTCGTCCGGAGGCGTGCGGAAAGGGTGATCGAGGTCGAAGTGGATGAGCCGGGTATCCTTGTGGATGTGGACACGCCGGAACAACTAGAATCTCTAAGAAGTGACGAATGACAAGTGATGAAGAAGTGGTCAGTGACGAGGAACCACCCCGTCTGCGCCTTGCGGCGCAGCCACCCCTCCTGAATCAGGAGGGGAATCGGCTCTTTCCTCTGAGTACTGACTACGGACTACTGAATACTGAAAGGTAAGAATGTCCAGCCAAAGTCTTCCGGGGCGTTTTCATGGCGATCGTCCGGCCCCGAATGCCTTTGGCACCCGTTCGCCGGTGCTCGGAACCAACGGCATGGTGGCGACATCTCAACCTCTGGCATCGGCCGCAGCATTGCGGGTCTTGCAGGACGGAGGGAATGCCGTCGACGCGGCGATCTCGGCTGCCGCGGTGCTGAATGTCGTAGAACCGATGAGCACGGGCATCGGCGGTGACATGTTCGCACTCGTGTTCATGCAGGAGGAAGGCAGGCCGGTGGGGCTGAACGGCAGCGGCTGGTCCGGATCGGGCTCGACGATCGATTACTTCCGGCTGAACGGCCTGGACTCGATCTCGAGTGACAGCATCCATTCGGTTTCGGTTCCGGGTGCCGTCGGTGGATGGTTCATGCTTCACGAGCGGTACGGGGTCCTTCCGATGTCACGCCTGCTCGAGCCCGCTATCGAATATGCCGAGCGGGGATTCGCGGTTTCGGAGGTCATCGCCGGGCAGTGGAAACGTAACGAAGAACGTTTGCAGAGGTACCCCGCGACCGCTCGGAGCTACCTGATCGGCGGCGACCGCACACCGAAGCACGGCGAAGTGTTTCGTTCTCCGGACCTGGCCCGAAGCCTTCGGGAAATATCTGAAGGTGGCCGGGAAGCTTTCTACGAGGGCAGGATCGCCGAGGAGATCGTGCGATGTTCGGACGACCTGGGAGGCTTCCTGACGATGGACGATCTCGGGGAGTTCCAGGCGGAGTGGGTCGACCCGATCAGTACGGAGTACCGGACATACGAGGTGTTCGAACTACCGGCCAACACCCAGGGATTGGTTGCACTGGAAATGCTCAACATACTCGAAGAATTCGACCTCGCCGGGATGGGACACAATTCTGCGGAATACCTGCACCGGTTTATCGAGGCCAAGAAGCTGGCGTTCGCGGACCGGGACGCCTATATCGCGGACCCGAGCCGCGCGAGAGTCCCTGTGGAAGGCCTGATTTCGAAGGGTTATGCCGCCGACCGCCGCCGGCTGATCGACCCGGACCGGGCCGCCCCGGCCACCCCACCCGGGCTTCCAGAGCACGGAGACACCGTTTACCTGAGCGTCGTCGACAAGGAACGGAACGCCGTTTCGTTCATAAATAGCCTGTTCTCGGGCTTCGGCTCGTCCATCGTTGCCGGGGACACCGGTATTTTCCTCCAGAACCGGGCGTCTCTGTTCTCGCTAAACTCCGACCATCCGAACAGAGTCGCACCCCGTAAGAGGCCGCTCCACACGCTGATCCCGGGCATGGTGCTTCGGGACGGTCGTCCCTGCTTCTCATTCGGAGTTATGGGCGGAGACATGCAGCCTCAGGGCCACGCTCAAGTGCTCGCCAACCTGATCGACTTCGGGATGGACGCTCAGGAAGCCGGAGAAGCCCCCCGCTTCTGTCATTCGCCTGAAGGCGTCTTTCTGGAGTCGGCAATCGGTGAGCGCGTTCGCTCTCAATTGACCGAGAAAAGGCACGACATCATCTCCGGCCAGGACACGTTCGGCTTCGGTGGCTACCAAGGCATCTGGATCGACTCCGAAAGCGGCGTTCTCTTCGGCGGCTCGGACCCAAGAAAAGATGGGTGCGCGATGGGGTGGTAGTGGGGAAGAAGTAGTCAGTTGCCAGTGGTCAGTGGTCAGAACGAACCACCGAGGTCGGCTAAACCCGGACTCCCCTCCTCAGATGAGGAGGGGAGCCGGTTCCTGGGACCGACAACTGACCACTGACCAGTCGACTCTGCTATGATAGCGGTTCGCGAATGCTGATAAATCCAGAGGATAAGACGACAGATGGCCGGTGGAAAGCTCAGTAAGACGGCCCGTTCGAGTCTCGGAAAAAGTAAGGCAGCTGGTGAGGCCAAAGTCTGTCCGCAGTGCGAGACCCCGATGGTGGCGACGAAAGTGATCAAGTCCGCTCGGATGCCCGGGGGCATGTACTGGGTGTGTCCCAAGGATGATTTCAGGGTCAAAACCTAGAAGCGGTCTCTTGTATCGTCCATGACGACTCGTAAAGAGTTGTATGTCCGAAGTCTTTAGCTGATAATGTGTTACCGAGAGTCGGGCAGCGATGGATCATGATTTCCTAGACGGTATCGACGAGCATTTCGAGCAGCTGATGAAGCTGCGTGGAAACGGCAGGAACAACGGCCGCCGTAACGGCCGTTCCAGAGATCGGACGCTCGCCGAAATCATGGAAGAGTTAGACGGATTGAGCAAGAGCCAGAAACACGAAGTTCTGAGCTTCATCCAGTCCTTGAGAGAAGACTCGGAACCGACCGACTAGCATTCCCCGAAGCCCTTCCTGTCCGGCCCCGGAGACGCTCAAATGGCAGATCAAAAACCCAGGCGAGCCCGCCTCGTGTTCCTGTTGTGGCTGCTCGTCGCGATCTTCTATACCTACCTGGCGTCGGACTACGTTCAGGTCGTCATGCGTGACGACGAGTTCGCACAGTATCTTCAGGTGTCGGTGCAACTGGTCGGGGCCCAGGACCGCACGAGTCGGGAACTACGCCAGCTCGTGATGGCGAAGGCGCGGGAACTGGAGATTCCAATCGACCCCGACCGGTTGGAGATCAGTGGACAGAGACAGACGCTCCGGCTGAACGTCAGCTACGAAGTCGGTATAGCCATACCCCTCTTATCCGAAGCCGGCTATCAGAAGGCTTTCGAGCACGACGTCGGCTTTGGCGGCTCGGAGTGAGGAGCTGACAGCCGAGAGCTGACTACGCTTCGCCCAGATCCACGAGGACGTTCTTGTAAACCAGGTAGAAACTCTCGAATTCAGTAAGGCCTTTCTTCAGGATGGCGCCCAGGTTGGACACGTCGTTCGGGTTGACGACCAGGTGCACACTGTGGGCGTAGGCCTGCATCGCGTCGAGTGTCCGGAAGGAGTCGCCGACCAGCACGACGTAGGTGTACCGCCGCTGGGCCATCGGCAGGGGTGCGAGGTAGTTCAGGACTCCGTTCGTCGGAAGGGTCGAACTGGCGAACGTCTCGGTGACGACGATCACGTCGTAAGTCGTGTACTTCATCCGCTCGATCGCTCGTTCGGACGTCTCCGCCGTGTGGCACTTCAAGTCGAGCTCTCCCAGAATTGTCTTCAGAGCATCGGCCGTGGCCGAGTCATCGCAGATCAGTGCGGTCTTGTCGCCAACGTCGAAGAATTCGCTCTGTTCGGTGCTCATGGTTATTTCTTCCCGTATTCCGCGTCGAGCGAGAGGCCGGCCAGTCCGCTCGTGTCCTCTCCCCGTTCCTTCTTGATCCTGTCGATGCCCCGAGAAACCACGCCTTTGCTCGTGCAGTAAAGCAGGGCCGATTCTTCAGTGATCAAGCCTTTCGTGTACAGGTCGATCATCGTCATGTCGAAGTTGGTCCATCCGAAGGAGCCGGCCGCCTCGATGATTTCGTAGAAGGTCTTTCCCTCCGATTCCCCATTCTCGACGCAATCTTTGACTCGCATGTTGTTTCCCATGATCTCCAGTGCGGCCACTCGACCGCCGCCGACCTTGGGAAGGAGTCGCTGGGCGACGATCCAGCGCAGGGTTTCCGCCAGCCGGATCCGGATCTGCTTCTCCTCTTCCTGCTCGAACATACCCACGATACGGTTGATCGTCTGACCCGCGTTGATCGTGTGGAGCGTGCTCATGACCAAGTGGCCCGTTTCGGCCGCCGACAGGCCGATCTCGACGGTTTCTCGGTCGCGCATCTCACCGACGAGGATGACTTTGGGCGCCTGCCGGAGAGCGGCACGAAGCCCCGACGCAAACGTGTCGTAATCCCCGCCCATTTCCCGCTGGTTGAAAGTGGCCTTCTTCTGGGGGTGCACGAACTCGACAGGGTCTTCCAACGTCACGATGTGGATGGATTTCGATTCATTCAGCTCGTTCAACAGTGCGGCCAGCGTCGTCGATTTTCCGCTGCCGGTTGCGCCGGTCACGAGAACCAGACCCGTCTTCTCCTTCGCCATTTCGTCGAAGACCGAGGGCAGGTTCAACTGGGCGAGCGTCGGTATTTCGGTCGAGAGCCTCCTCAAGATGATCGTGTAATGGCCGCGCTGCGTGAAGATGTTGACGCGGAAGCGGGCTTTCTGACCGAGGGAATACGACTGATCGCACGAACCGGTCTTCAACAGGTCGATCGTCAGCCGGGTGCTGCTGTTCATCAGATTCAGGGCCAACGTCTCGGTCTGGAAGGGAGTCAGCTTTTCGATTGGCGGATCGATGTCGACCGTGACGAGCTGCCCGGAAGATTCCACCTGGAACGGCTTGTCCGCCGTGATGTTCAGGTCGGACACTCCCGAGTGGGAGTCCAACATCGTACCGAGAACATAATCGACTTCGGCCTTTCTCATCGTGTGCTACTCCCGGGATGTCTCACTGCCATTCCTCCGGCGGATTCTTCAGCAGCGGGCGGAATTTGTTCTTGTCGTTGGCCTTGTCGTAGGCGTCCTCGGGGCTGATCATCTTCTTGTTCAACATGTCCATGATCGCGTCGTCGAGCGTCTGCATCCCGTACTTCTTCCCCACCTGGAGCATGCCGGGAATCTGGAAGGTCTTCGCCTCACGGATCAGGTTCGAGATGGCCGGGGTGACCACCAGGATCTCGAGAGCTGCAGCACGTCCTTTCTTGTCGATGCGCTTGAAGAGGTTTTGTGCCACGACACCCTTGAGCGCCTCCGACAACGTGTTTCGGATCTGGTTCTGCTGGCCGGCCGGGAACACATCGATGACACGATCGATCGTCTTCGGGGCACTGGGCGTATGCAGCGTCCCGAAAACGAGGTGGCCGGTTGCAGCCGCCTCGAGGGCCAGCTGGATGGTTTCCAGGTCGCGCATCTCGCCGACCAGGATGATGTCGGGGTCTTCGCGCAGCGCTCCGCGCAGCGCCGAGGCGAACGACTTCGTGTGCATGCCCACTTCTCTGTGGTTGACCAGCGAGCTGTGGCTCTGATGGACGAACTCGATCGGGTCCTCCACGGTCAGGATGTGGTCCTTTCGGTTCTTGTTCGAGTGATCGACGATCGCCGCCAGGGTCGTCGATTTGCCGCTACCGGTCGGTCCGGTCACCAGGACCAGACCGCGGTGCAACATCGCGAATTTCGTGAGAATTGGCGGAAGACCCAACTGTTCGGCGGTCAGGACCGTGGATGGAATCTGGCGAAAGACGGCGGCGACACCGTATTTCTGGTTGAAGAAATTGGCACGGTATCGCGCCGTGCCCGGGATCTCGTAACCGAAATCGACATCGCCGGTTTCTTCAAAAATCTTGACCTTGAACTCCGGTGCGATCTCGTAGAGCATCGCCTTCAACTCGTCGCTGTCCAGGGGGTCATACTTGACTCGCTCCAATTCTCCCCGAACCCTCAGGATGGGCTGCGACCCGGAGACGAGGTGGAGATCCGAGGCGCCCGTTTCATCCATCAAGTGAAAGAAAGCATCGATCTTGGCCATTAGTTCCCTTCCTGTTTAGGGCCCAAACCACTGAACCCGCCCACGAGACGTCAGGTTCTTCGCTTGATCGCCGGCCATAATCGAAAACCGGCTTCGATACCAGATCCGAAAACGATTTGGTGTCGGTTATTATATCCAGTGGACTGTTCGTCGGTAGTATTAACGGTTTGTTCCGCCAAAAAAATCAACGTTCTATGGATCATCTGCCTAGCGGTAGTAGGGCGCCCGATTTCGAGCTGCCAACTCTGGAGGGGGAGAGCTTGCGTCTTTCCCAAGCTCTCGAGAGCGGGCCGGTGATGTTGGTTTTCTACAAGCGATCGTGCCCCACCTGCCAGTTGACCTTTCCCTTCATCCAGCGTCTCTTTGCCGCCGCCGGTTCAAACATGAGGTTCTGGGCAATATCTCAAGACGAAGAGGAGGAAACACGGGCATTCGTCCGGGAGTACGGTCTCGAATTCCCGGTCCTGGTCGACGCGCACCCCTATCCGGTATCGTCGGACTACGGGCTACGCTTCGTCCCGACGGTCTACCTCGTCAGTGGAGACCAGACGATACAGGTAGCGGATTTCGGTTTCAGCAAACCGACGTTGAGCGCGATCGCCGGACGGTTGTTGTTGGAGGATGACAGTGGGCTCTTCGGCCAGGACTACGAGAGTCTCCCGGATTACCGACCGGGCTGAAGCGCGAAGAACTGACGCCGGTCGGCGCGGTTGATTGAAAGCCAGGTGGCGGGCCGTGACAGCGGTGGTTTATGACAGGATATTAGGAGAAGTGATGCAACAAGCGACATACGAGGATGCACAACTCGTTCTGCGGCTGTATGAACTCCGGAGGGAAGAGAAGCTGCGGACGGCTCGTGCGTGGTTTACGGGTACCCTTTCTGCAAACACCCTGGAGGAATTGAACGAGCAATGTACGCCGGGAAGCGACGAGCACGCCTACTTCCGAATGGTGACCACCTATTGGGACATGGCGGCTTCTTTTGTGACCCAGGGGATCCTCCACGAGGGTTTGTACATTCAGGCGTCGGGCGAGGGACTGTTCGTCTGGGAGAAGATTCGCCCGTTCGTCGAGGATCTGCGGACAGCCTTCAAGAGTCCGGTGTTCTTGAAGAACCTGGAGACTGTGGCCGGCAAGCAGATCGCCTTCATGGAAGAAAACGCTCCCGGCGCCTATGAAGCCATGCGGGGAAGGATACGGGGAGAGTGAGAGCCATCTATCGCAGATTGGTCATCGGACGAATCCCCATTGGAAGTTGGAGATCGCAAATTGCTCGATTTGTTATCGACTCGGAAATATGAAATGAAGCAATTTCCGATGAAACAACCTGCAATGTGGATTGTTCAGATATCGCAATTTGCAATAGAACCGGGTTTTCTTTGCGGGTGAAAACAGGAACGCTATCGCAGATTGGTCATCGGACGAATCCCCATTGGAAGTTGAGGATCGCGAATTGCTCGATTTATCCGATTGAGCTGATAGCTGCAGGCTGATGGGTGATCGCGTCGGTAGGGCTAACCGCTCTGCTTCTCTTTACAATCGATACAGACTCGGGTCCATGGAACAGCATCCAGGCGTCCCGACGCGATCGGCTCCTCGCAGTCCAGGCAGATGCCGTAGCTACCCTGGTCGACCCGGTGCAGGGCTTCGTCGATCGCTCGGAGCAGCTTGGTGTCGGTCTGCTTCAAGGCGAGGTTGACATGGAGATCGTTCTCCTGGCTCGAGTGGTCGACCCAGTCGCCCTTTCTGAGGCCTTCGTCGACCGCAGTCGAACGCTCTGGCGCTTCCACGATCTCCTGCTTCTTAGTGAGAAGCACGTCTTTGTATCTTCTTAGTTCGGTAGCACGCATGAATCCGCCTCGACTTTCTCTGGTCACGCTTCGAAGGGCGCTATAAACGATCAATTTTAGCACCAAGGACGGGGCTGTGCAAAGACCGGCTCTTTGATGCTGAACCGAAGTACTGTCTGCGATTTATCACGTTCGCATGCCCCCAGCGCGAGGTTCGGATGCTTATCATATAATAGAGCTCACAGCAGGGAACGCGCCCGTGTTGTGGCACCGCACGCTGCGGGGGTCCTATCGCCGACATTTCTCGCCAAGGAGATTGACCGATGTCTGACGCCGCAGTTTTTCTAGATGAACTCGACCGGAATATCGAGCAGACGATGACTGGCCTCGATGTCCTCAAGGATCCCGAGCCCAGCTCAGCGGGAAGCGACGAGGTCGTTCGACGACTGAAAATCGCGTTGAAGAACGAGTTGGAGGCTGCCGAGTTGGCCGCGCTCTGGATGCCAACGACACCGGAGGTGGACATCAAGCTCGGGTTAGCGCGGCAGGCCGGCGACGAGGCGCGCCACTACCGCCTGATCGAAGAGCATATTTCGGAGCTCGGCGTGGAACTCGATGGGTTCGATCCGCTCGAGGGCGGCTACGGTCCGATGTTCCAGCTTCTCAGCGGATTCAGTTCGACCGTCGAACGTGTGGCAGGAGCGCAGTTAACACGCGAATCGCTGGCGCTCAAGAAGAACGAACAGTTCATCGAGTTCTGCGACGCGGTCGGCGCTCCCGAGACTGCGACGCTGTACCGCGAGCGCATTCAGCCCGACGAGGAGTGGCACGTGCGACTCGGTCGCCAGGCGCTCGGTCGTTATGCGGTCACGCCGGAGCTCCGGGAGGCCGCGAAGAAAGCTTCCGAGGCGGTTCTCGAACTGGCTGTCAGGATCCAGAAGAAGCAGCTCCACGAGATGAAGACCAGTCATGCTCCCGGTTGTTAGATGCCCGAATACGAGACCATCATTCTCGAAACCGATAGCTCCGTCGCGACCATCACGCTGAACCGGCCCGACAAACTGAATGCGATCGGAGGGCCGATGAGAGAAGAGATCGGGGACGCTCTGAAGCAGATCGAGTCGGACCCGGAACTGCGCGTGGGAGTCCTGACTGGCGCTGGGCGTGGTTTCTGTGCCGGAGGGGACATCGACAATCTCAAGAGATTGCGCGAAGACGGGGACGAACAGGGCTTTCAGGAAATTCTGGCCAAAGGCAAAGGCATTAGCCGATACATTCGGTCCATGTCCAAGCCGGTCATCGCCGCGGTCAACGGGCCTTGCGCGGGTGCCGGCTTCAGTCTGGCCCTGTCCTGTGACATGCGGATCGCGTCGGCGCAAGCTTCCTTCGGGCCGAGCTTTGCGCGAATAGGCTTGCACCCGGACTGGGGCGGCAGCTGGCTGCTGCCGCGTTTGATCGGGACAGCTCGGAGCTGCGAGCTGGTCTTTACCGGCAACATGATCTCGGCTTCCGAGGCGGGGCGGATCGGACTGGCCAATCGCGTGGTTCCCCATGGCGAACTCCTTTCTACAGTGGGCGAGCTTGCACGGGCGATGGCTCGCAATCCCCCTGGTGTCCTGCGGCTGGCGAAGGAATCGATCTACAGAAGCCTGACGTCGGACTTTGAGGTAGCGGCCGCCGCCGAAACTGAAGCGCAGATGGAGTGTTTCCGGAGTAACGACTTTCTGGAGGGCGTCACGGCCTTCCTCGAGAAGAGGAGTCCGAAATTCTCGGGACGATGACAAACAGCCCGTGGCAGCAAGTCCGAGTGGTCCTCGATGCGTGTTAGAATTTCCCCATGAAGCGTCTGTTGCTGCTCCCACTGCTTGTCGCGCTCGCGTCCTGTAACCAGAACATGGAAGCCGTCAGCACCGGAGAGCGTCTGGAGGACGCCCCACCGATCGAGGCTTCCCCTGGTCCCTCTGCAGGATCCGCCCCCTTCGCCGGGATGGAGGGAGACGGGGCGCCGCCATTCGTGAAAGCCTTTTTCATGCACACCTGGGTCGAAGCGCTCTACAGCACACCGGCGAACCAGAACCCCAATCCCGATTGGAGTTCCCCACTTCTCGACCCGGTCGACGGTCGTGTCTGGTGTACCGACTGTCACGTATCCGGACAGGTGGACTTTGGACGCATCCCCAAGCAGCGTGTTCCCATGGTCGACGACTATGAAAACGATCACGAGTTCATGATCGAACTGATGCAGAAGTGGGTCGGCCGCCTCAACAGCGATGAGTACGGCGCCCGGGCCAAACTGACCGGCCCCGTAGACTGCCTGACCTGCCACGCCACCGACCCCCGCAACTAGTTTTCTTACCGCAAAGGCGCAAAGGCGCAAAGTTTCCTGTTTGATGTTTCGAACTGTGCGCTGCAAGGCCGACCATTGACTTCGCGTCTGTTTGAGGCAAGGCGCCGATTATGAGATCCAAGTCTTTGCGTCTTTGCGCCTTTGCGGTGAAAACTCTCAGATCACGGTGCCGGAGGGGATGACGGCGTTCTTCGGGACGATCACGATGCCGTCGCGGATCGCGAAGCCGTCACCGTCCACTTCCTGGACTCCTGCCTCGTTGAGGATCTTCACGTCGCTACCGATGTGGGCGTTCTTGTCGATGATGGCACGCCGGATGATGGAGTTCTCGCCGATCCCGATGTCTGGAACATCGATGCGCCGGTTGTTGTCGAAATCCTCTTCGTCCTCGTAGAAGTCGGCGCCCATCACCAGGGTTTCTTCCAGGATCACGCCCGAACGGACGACGCTGCGGATTCCCACGATCGAGTTTGCCACGCGCGCGGCACTCAGGATCGATCCTTCCGAGAGAATAGACTCGGTTACATCGCATTGATCGACGCGAGACGGAGGGAGGAATCGAGCCCTCGTGAATATCGGCGAACTCATGTCGTGGAAGTTGAAGTGTTCCCTCGATCGGGTCAGGTCGATGTTGGCCCGGTAGAATGCCCCGATCGTTCCCAGGTCCTCCCAGTATCCTTCAAACAGGTAGCCCCGGACGTCGTACCGCTCGATCGCTCGTGGGATCACCTGGTGACCGAAGTCGTTCATCGACTCGTCGGATAGGATTTCTTCGAGAACCTTCCTGTTAAAAAGATAGATTCCCATCGATGCGAGGTACGGACTCTTGGCGGCTCTGCCGGGGGAGAATCCGAAAGCCGTCGTGTCGGTCCGCATCTCGTGGAGTTCCGCGCCCGTCGGTTTTTCACGAAACTGTTCGATGCGAGCCCAACGGTCGAGTTTCAGCAGGCCGAACGAGGATGCGGACGCTTCCTCGCGAGGAATCACGCAGACAGTGACGTCGGCCCGTTTTTCCCAGTGCTCTCGCAGGAGACCCTGGTAGTCCACGCGGTAGAGCTGGTCTCCAGCCAGGACGAGTTGGTAGTCTGCATCGCGGTCGGTGAAGCGATGCAGGTGCTGCCGCACGGCATCGGCGGTTCCCTGGAACCAGTTCACGTTCCCCACAGTCTGCTCGGCAGCCAGAACTTCGACGGCTCCGCCCGCAAAGGAGTCGAAATTGAAGCTGGCGGTCACATGCCGGTTCAGAGACGCGGAGTTAAACTGGGTCAGGACGAAGATCTTTTTCAGTCCCGAATTGATGCAGTTGCTAATCGGAATGTCGATGAGCCGGTACTTTCCGCCGAGCGGCACCGCAGGTTTCGAACGATCCTGTGTCAGAGGAAAAAGGCGCTTGCCGGCTCCGCCGGCCAGGATGATCGAAGTGACATGTGCGGGTGTCTGACGACGCTTGGGCACGGATGATCATCATACCACCCGGTTGGTGAAGCCCGCTGCCGCTAACAGATACCGGGTGGTCCCAAGCTATTGCAGATCGATCATCGGACGAATCCGCATTGCAAGTTGCCCATTGGGCATTGCTTCATTTCAGATTTTTCAGAACCAGCCGGAAGACTGCTCGAGGCTCCGACCAATGAGAACTGGAGCAATTTCCACTTTCCAGCTTCCAATGCGGATTATTCAGATATCGCGATCTGCAATGTGATCCAAAAATAAAGCGGCAACCCCCGAAAAGGCGATGCCGCTCCAGTGTTCCTGATACGGAATGCGGCGCTACCGGGCGCCCAACTCGGCTCTCTTTGCCTCGATCAACTCGTCGAGCCCGTCGAGAGAGTCGTCGTTCTTCCGCCGGTAGAGTTTCTCGAGCTCGACACGTGCGAGGTTTCCCGCCTGTCCTCCGAGCGCGACGGCTTTGGCGAATGAATCGATGGCGAGATCCATCTCCCCGAGCACCTCCCCTTCGAGTGCTTCGCGTCTGGCGACGAGTTCATCCAGTACCGCCTGTGCAGCCTGGTTGGTCTTGGCTTCGTTTTCTTCGGCGACAGCGTCCAGGACCAGAGCCGACTTTCCGGCAGCCTCGTACTCATACGAGAGGCCCAGCTGCAAGTGGGCAAACGGATCCCTCGGGTTGTACCCGATGACTCTCTTGTACTCCTCCGCGGCCTGCTCGTAGTCGCCGCGCGTGTAGTGGACGACTCCCAGCGTCATGTAGATTCTCGAGAACACGGCCATTCGCTGCGCATCCCACTGCGCATCGGTCAGGTTCTCGGGTTTGCTTCGGAGGGCTTGTTGCGCCTGAACCCGGGCGCGGTTGGCGAGCTGGAACGCCCGACCGAGGGAGCGTTCCTTCTCGGCATCGTCAGGCGGCAGGTTGTCGGTGATCACCGTCGACAGCGTCAACAGGGCACCGAGGTTGTTCCGATCCACCTGGAGGACCTTTTCGCCAAACTCGACAACTTTCGCGGCGTCCCGTCCCTGCTCGGCGGCGGCCATCGCTCGTTGGTACATGAAGCCTTTTACAGTAGAGTCGGCGTCGGGAACGGTCTGATCGAAGAGGTCGGCTGTTTCTACCACTTTCCGCCAGTTCCTGGCGCCCACGTAGGCATTGCTGAGGAGTTGGAAAGCCGCCGGGACGAAGTCCGAATCGCCGTAGTCGTTCAGGAAGGCTTCGGCGAGCTGAGCCTTGCGTTGCGGCTCCTGCTCGTCGTACATGGCCTTGTATGCGTCGTATTCGGCTTTCGACTTCGCCTGCTGGGCTCGGGCCGGTGCACCCAACAGCAACGTGGCAATCAAGGCGAGCCCGACATATGCGCTTCTATTCATGCTCAGAGTCAACCTCCTAGTGGTGTCCCGGGGACAACGCCACGGGCTGCTAGCAGGAATTCTATTAGTTTTTGACGTCCCAGGCCACAGTTCGGGACCGGGAAATAAATACCGGCGCGACCGCTCCGGTCCCGAACGTGGGCCCGACTTGGCCGTAGTTCGGGACCGGGAAAATAAATACCGGCGCGACCGCTCCGGTCCCGAACGTGGGCCCGACTTGGCCGTAGTTCGGGACCGGGAAAATAAATATCCGGTCCCGAACGTGGGCCCGACTTGGCCGTAGGGGACCGGGAAAATAAATACCGGCGCGACCGCTCCGGTCCCGAACGTGGGCCCGACTTGGCCGTAGTTCGGGACCGGGAAAATCCGGTCCCCGCTCCGGTCCCGAACGTGGGCCCGACTGCTTACCAATCCCTGAAGCCGCTTCAGTCGTAATATTCCATCCCCAGGTGGGTGATCAGTTCCTCGCCCTGCAAGTACCTCAAGGTATTCTTTAATTTCATCAATTGAATGAATAGATCGTGCTCGGGATACAGGCCCGGTGCGCACATGGGGCTCTTGAAGTAGAAACTCAACCATTCCTGTATGCCGTGCATGCCGCACCGCTGCGCCAGGTCGAGAAACAGGACCAGGTCCAGGACGAGGGGTGCGGCCAGAATGCTGTCGCGGCACAGGAAATCGATCTTGATCTGCATCGGACATCCCAACCAGCCGAAGATATCGATATTGTCCCAGCCTTCCTTGTTGTCGCCCCGGGGCGGGTAGTAGTTGATCCGAACCTTGTGCGTGAAGTCACCATAAAGATCCGGATACAAGTCGGGTTGGAGGATCTGGTCGAGCACCGACAACTTACTCTCTTCCTTTGTCTTGAACGACTCCGGGTCGTCGAGCACTTCGCCATCCCGATTCCCGAGGATATTGGTCGAGAACCAGCCGTTCAACCCGATCATCCGCGACTTTAGTCCCGGAGCGATGATGGTCTTCATGAGGGTCTGGCCGGTCTTGAAGTCCTTTCCGCAGATAGGAGCTCCCTTCTCCTGAGCGAGCTGGGTCAGGGCAGGAATGTCGAGGGTCAGATTCGGAGCCCCGTTGGCGAAAGGGATTCCGCGCTGTAGCGCCGCGTAGGCGTAGATCATGCTGGGGGCTATCGCGGCGTCGTTGTCCGCAAGAGCCTTTTCGAAAGCCCCCAGTGTCGCGTGCGCCGGTTGTGGCTCGCGGAACGCTTCGGTGCTGCCGCACCAGACCATCACCATGCGATCCAGGTCGTTCTTCTGCCTGAAGTCATCGATGTCTCCCATGACCTGTTCGGCGAGCTCCATCTTGGTCCTTCCGGCCTTGACGTTGGGACCGTCGATTTTTTTGACGTATTCCTGGTCGAAGACAGCTTTCCAGGGGACGATTGTCTCGACTTCGTCCCTGACTTCATCGAGCAGTCTCCGGTCGAGGACACCGGCTTTTATGGCAGCGTCGTAGCAGTTGTCTTCATAAATATCCCAGCCGCCGAACACGAGATCATCCAGCCCCGCCAGGGGAACAAAGTCCTTGATCCTGGGAACCCGATGCTCGGTCCGTTTCCCGAGACGGATCGTTCCGAGCTGGGTCAGGGAACCGATCGGTTGCGAGAGGCGCTTTTTGACGGCTTCCACGCCGGCGATGAACGTCGTGCTCACGGCCCCTAGACCCGGAATCAAGACTCCGAGCTTCCCGGCCGGCGACTGTATACTCACACCTTTTTCAATCACTTCCACCTCCAACATGGAGCGCGCAGAATTGTAGCAGATGGCGAAGATGCGAAGCCACCCGCCGTCCGATGACGGTGTAGCTATGAGCCTGCCCTGAACCGTTCGATTGACGAGTAATCCGGCATTTCACCGCAAAGACGCAAAGGCGCAAAGAATGTCTTTCTTGCTCGTCCTACACCGAGTCCGAACTCAACGTCAGATCGAAACCGTCGGAAGGGAAAGACAAAGGACCTTTGCGCCTTTGCGTCTTTGCGGTGAAATTCTAGACCAACCGTGCGGCAATCTGTCGCAGTCAGGCTACTCGCCCGGGGCTTGCGGCAGAGAATTCGTTTCATGTCACCGGAATGCGGGATAATAGTTCCTGATGCGTCGTTACCTGCTTGCCCTCCTCCTACCTGCCATCGTCCTCGGATCGATCGTTTTCGCGTCACTCCTCTCGAGCGATCGGCCCAGCCGCCTCGACTACCGATTGGCTCGGGGACGGGCCCTGCTGGATGGAGGGAACTATCTTCCGGCGCTGGAGATCTTCAAACAGGCCGTCGAGGCGAATCCGGAAGGGGTCCCGGCGCGCACGCTGCTTGGAATCGTGCAGCTGCGCCTGCACCTCTACCAGTCGGCTATCGAGACCTTCGAAGCAGCCCGGGAACTCGACCGGGGAGAAGCCGGCCCCTCGATCGGTCTCGCTCACGCGAGATTGGCCCTCGGAGAGGCATTGGCTTCGATCGACGAGGCCACTCGTGCGACCGAGGTCGAGCCGGAGGCGGGCGAAGCGTGGGTTGTCCTGGCTCAGGCCCGTTGGATGGACCGAAGCTACGGGGATGCAGAGGCTGCCGCGCTGAGGGCCAGGGAGCTGGCCCCGGACAATACTCAGTCGCTCGAGGCGTTGCTGCATATCTACATGGATTCCGACAAGCCGGACAAGTTCGAGGCGCTGATCGACGATGTTCCGGATGGAAACCGGTCGCTCCAGAGCCTGGTCGTTTCCTTCCTCGTCCGGCAGGGAGAGTTTGCTCGCGCGTGGCAACACCGGATGCGATTCGACCGGCGACAAACCGAATTGGCGATCCTGGAAGCCGAACTCGCGCTCGATCGCGGCTCGGGCCGCGTCGAGCTGCTTGCAAAACTGATCCGTGACCTGGTCGCAGCGGGTCACTATGAGCGGGCTATCGAGTACAGTCGCAGCTACACCGGATCGGAGCCGATCGACGTGGAGATCGGAAAAGCATACTGGATGCTCGGAAACGTCGCTCGGGCAGTGCCGCGATTCGAGGCAGCCTCCCGCCGCGGGATCCACAAACTGACGGCAGAGGTGGCTCTGGCCACCATCAGTGGAGATGTGCGTCATTGGCGGGAAGCGTTTCGGGCAGAGCACGTGAAGAGGGACTATCTCGTCCTCGGTCAACTCGACGGGTTGTCCTCCCAAGCCCCGGCCGCGGTCAAGCCCTTCGTCTGGCGCTACGCTGGCATCTACGAGCCGTTTTTCTACAACCGCGCAGTGGAGGACGGGACGCTGCTCACCGGCCCAGAGTCGGATGACCTCGACACCCTGCTGACGATGGGGACAGCCTACGAGCATCTCGGGCGACTCGACGAAGCACATCGTTACATCACACGTGCGAGTGAATCCCACCCATCCGCCGCCGAGCCCGTGTCGAGGCTGGCAAAGCTGGCGATTCAGAAGGGGGAATCCGGCGAGGTGCTGGACCTGATGGAACGAGCCGTGGCGATGGAGCCCTCCGATCCGGGGTACCTCTACGATCTTGGCTGGATGTACGACGCGTTGTCTGAGCAGGACCTGGCGGTTCGTCTCTACCGTCAGGCGATCGCTGCCAGCGAGTTGAGTTTCGAGGCAATGAACAACCTTGCCCTGATTTACAGCGAACGCGGACAGGATGACGAGGCCAGGAATCTTCTCGAACGGGCGATCGCAGTCGATCCCGCCAGCGAGGCGGCGTATTTCAACCTGGCGCGCTACTACGGCGACCGGGAGGAATGGAAAGCGGCGCTCGCGACATACGATCGTGTCCTCGACATCAACCCCCTGAACTCGGGCGCCTGGGTAGAACAGGCAAGAATACGGTTGAGTCAAGGAGAACTCGAAGAGGCCGTAGAACTCTTGAACGAGGCGTTGGAGATGAATTCGCAGCATTTCGAGGCCTACCTGCTGGTCTCTTCGGCGTACGAGAAGCTCGGACATCTCGATGCGGCACTGGGTGCGGCTGAAGAGGCGCGGCGGATCGACCCGGAAGATCCTGAACTGGCCAACGTTCTGGCGCGGCTTCAGGAGGACCGGGAATGAGACGCACGAAGCTCGTGTGTACGATCGGTCCGGCTTGCGATTCCGAGCAGATGCTCGAAGCGTTGATCGACGCCGGAATGAATGTCGCCCGCATCAACTTTTCCCACGGCAGCGAGGACTACCAGCGCATGCTGATCCGGAGGATTCGTAGCATCCGCGAGCGAATGGGGACGTCCACGGCCATCCTACAGGACCTGCAGGGACCCAAGATCCGGATCGGCTCGATTGCATCGGGCAACGTGATGCTGGAGCCCCACCAAGTGTTTGTCCTCACCGCCGAACCCGTTCCCGGGGATCGACAATCGGCCTCCGTTTCTCTCGCAACGCTTCCGGAAGTCGTTTCGAAGGGGCATCCGATCTTGCTTTCGGATGGCAAGATCGAACTTGTCGTCGAGGATGTCCGCCCGCCCGAGGTCTATTGCAGGGTCATCGTGGGCGGGCTCCTCAGTTCACATAAAGGCATCAACTTGCCGGTGTCCCATGTCCCGGTGGACTCGCTGACCGAGAAAGACGATCATGATCTCAAGATCGGACAGGAAGAAGGCGTGGACATGATCGCGTTGAGCTTCGTCCGGAACGAACAGGACGTTCTTTCCGCCCGAAAGGCGGCCGGCAGCTATGGTCGGGAAGTGCCGATCATCGCCAAGATCGAGAAACATGAAGCGGTCGACAACATCGACGGGATCGTCGCTGTAGCCGACGGCGTGATGGTCGCCCGGGGGGACCTCGGGGTCGAGATCGATCTGGAACGGGTTCCCCTCGTCCAGAAGATGATCATCCGAAAGACCAACGCCGTCGGCAAGCCGGTGATCACCGCAACCCAGATGTTGCTCCGGATGGTGGACAATCCGCGCCCGACCCGAGCGGAAGCCACCGACGTTGCAAACGCGATCCTGGACGGCACGGACGCTCTCATGCTTTCGGAAGAAACAGCGGCGGGCAAGTACCCTTTGGAAGCGGCGCGGATGATGGGCCGAATCGCGAATTCGGTCGAGGAGAGCCTGGATCCGGCAAAATTCGGATGGCTGCCTTCCGACTACCCCTCGGTCAACGATGCGATCAGCCACTCCAGCTTCCACATCGCTAAGGGAGTCGATGCCGCCGCGATTGTCACCCCGACCTGGTCGGGCTCGACTGCCCGGCTCGTTTCTCGCTTTCGTCCGACGCAGCCGATAATCGCGACGACCGCCAATCCCATCACGCAGTACTTTCTTTCCTTGTGCTGGGGCGTCACTCCCTTGATGATTCCCGATGCGGCCACGATCGACGACGTGATCGCCTACTCGATCGATGCCGCACGGGACAATGGGCACGTGGTGGAAGGTCAGCACGTCGTCGTCACCGCGGGCACTCCTGTCAATGTCGTCGGTACGACGAACCTCATCAAAGTACACCGGGTTTGAGGAAGTGGTCAGTTGCCAGTAGTCAGTAGTCAGTTGGCGGCTGCGCCGCCGGCTGCTCGGAAATTTCCCCTCCCCGCTGAGCGGAATGAAGCGTGAGAGAGCCAATGTGAGGGGGACAGGGGCTGGCCCTGTCCCCGGGTTCTTCGCCAAGCGAAAAGGCCCGGGTAGACCTCCTTCCGCACGTTGACAGCGGGCACGAGGGTTGCGTAGAGTAACTGGTTTGCTTGAGGGCCAGGCAATCAGCCGTCAGCGTTCAGCTATCAGCTCAATCGGATGCGACTGTCGTCGCGTTCGGGAGACAGCTCACCGGATACTGCTGACATGTGCCATCGGACGCAGTTCGCCCGGTTGGTGACCTGTGGCTCCAGCGCCGTCCGTTGCTGAAAGCTGAATGCTGTCCGCTGACAGCCCGCTTGATCCTGGGACACCTGAGAGCAGAATCGTCAACTTCAAGGATCAAGCGTTAGTGAGGCGACATGAAAATTCATGAGTATCAGGCCAAGTCGATTCTCGCCCGGTATGGGGTGAGGATCCCCCGCGGGGAGGTGGTTCCCGACGCCGCCGGAGCACGAAAGGTGGCCGAGCAACTCGGTGGTCAGGTTGTCGTGAAGGCGCAGATCCATGCTGGCGGCCGCGGAAAGGGCGGTGGCGTGAAGCTGGCAAAGACGCCCGAGGAAACCGAGAAAGTCGCCGCGGAAATGATCGGGATGAAGCTGGTCACGCATCAGACCGGACCCGAGGGCCGGATCGTGGAGAAGGTGCTGATCGAGGAAGGTTTGGACATCCGGGACGAGCTTTACCTTGGACTTGTGATTGACCGCGGCGCCGGCGGGCCGGTTCTGATGGCCTCCACCGAAGGCGGCATGGACATCGAAGAGGTTGCCGCGAAAACCCCGGAGCTCATCCTGAAGGAGTACATTGAACCGGGGATGGGTCTCCAGCCTTTTCAGGCGCGGAAGCTGGCCTTCGGGCTTGGCCTCGCCCCGAGCCTTGCGAGCGACACCGCGAGGTTCATGATCGCGTTGTACCGGGCGTTTGAAGACACGGACGCGTCGCTGGCCGAAATCAACCCCTTCCTTGTGACCGCCGACGACATGGTCTACGCCCTGGATGCGAAGATGAACTTCGACGACAACGCGCTCCATCGCCATGCGGACATCAAGGAACTGCGGGATCTGAACGAGGAAGAGCCGCTCGAAATCGAGGCGAGCAAATACGGGCTGAACTACATCAAGCTCGACGGCAACGTTGCCTGCATGGTGAATGGGGCTGGTCTCGCCATGGCGACGATGGACATCATCAAGCTCGCGGGCGGAAATCCGGCGAACTTCCTGGACGTCGGCGGAGGCGCCTCCGCAGAACAGGTCGAGAACGCTTTTCGTATCCTTGTATCCGACGAGAACGTCCAGGCGGTCCTGATCAACATCTTCGGCGGGATCATGCGTGGCGATATCGTGGCCGCGGGTGTGGTCGAAGCCTGTAAGAAAATAGGAGTGAACGTGCCGGTGGTCGTCCGGCTCGAGGGTACGAACGTGGAGAAGGGACAGGAGATCCTCCGCAGCTCCGGCCTGAACTTCATCGTTGCCGACGGAATGAAGGATGCGGCTGAGAAAGTCGTTCGAGCGGCGGGAGAGAGTTCGTGAGTGTCTTGGTCGATAAGTCGACTCGCTTGATCGTCCAGGGAATCACAGGACGTGAGGGGAGTTTCCACACCGGACAGGCCGTGGAGTACGGTACGGCAGTCGTCGGTGGTGTGACGCCGGGCAAAGGCGGCACAAAGCACGAAGGGATCGATGTGTTCGACAGCGTCGAAGAGGCCCGCCGGAACACCGGCGCGAACGCCTCGGTGATCTTCGTGCCGCCCCCGTTCGCGGCCGACGCCATCATGGAGGCCGCAGACGCCGGAATCGAACTCGTCGTCTGCATCACCGAGGGCGTTCCCACGTTTGACATGATCCGGGTGACACAGTTCCTGGACGGACGACCGACCCGCCTGGTCGGACCGAACTGTCCCGGAGTCATCTCCCCCGGCAAATGTAAACTCGGAATCATGCCCGGACATATCCATCGCGAGGGAGGGGTCGGTGTCGTGTCCAGAAGCGGCACGCTTACTTACGAGGCGGTCGGACAGCTCTCAGGTCGCAACATCGGCCAGTCCACATGCATTGGTATTGGCGGTGACCCGATCATCGGTACGAACTTTATCGATGCGATCCGGTTGTTCAACGAGGACCCGGACACCGAGGCGATCGTCATGATCGGCGAGATCGGCGGAACGGCTGAGGAAGAAGCCGCAGCCTACGTTGCCGAAAACGTCGACAAGCCGATCGTTGGTTTCATCTGTGGCCAGACTGCGCCTCCGGGAAGACGGATGGGGCATGCCGGCGCGATCATCGCCGGCGGAAAGGGGACAGCCGCGGAAAAGATGAAGGCGATGGAGGAAGTCGGAATCCACGTCGTCAAGAGTCCGGCCGACATGGGAGAAGCGATCGCGGCGCTGCTCTAGCAGCCCGTGGCAGAACTCTACAGGGCCGCCATAGAGAAGGGATAGATCCGAATGGAAAGAACGTTGACGATTCTGAAGCCCGACACCCTTCAGGCGCGCAACGCCGGCGCGATCATCACGATGCTGGAAGGCGAGGGCTTCCGTATCCTTGCGTCGAAAATGTTGCACCTGAGCCAGGAAGAGGCTCAGGGTTTTTATGACGTGCATCGGGAACGACCCTTCTTCCAGAGCCTGGTGACGTTCATGACCGAGGGGCCTGTGATCGTCATGACGATCGAAGCCGACAACGCGATCGAGCGACTTCGCGACGTGATGGGAGCGACCGATCCCGCAAAAGCGGACGAGGGCACGATCCGAAAACTGTTCGGTACCAACATCGAACGCAACGCAGTTCACGGGTCCGATGCGCCTGAAACGGCAGCCTTCGAGATTTCCTACTTCTTCAGCCGGCTGGAGATTGTTTGAGACAAAGAGGACCATATGATCGGAAAGATTCAAGAGATACTCGCTGATGATGCTCCGGGTCTCCTGGAGCACCAGTGTAGGACGATTCCTAAGGAGTCACTGCACCTGCCGGGCCCGGACTTTGTGGACCGGGTGCACACGCTTTCGGACCGCCCGACCCGCGTCCTCCGCAGCCTGACAGGCCTGATTGGCTCTGGCCGCCTCGCGGGTACCGGCTATGTTTCAATCCTCCCGGTGGATCAGGGTATCGAACATTCGGCAGGAGCTTCGTTTGCGCCCAACCCGGCGTACTTCGACCCATCCAACATCGTCGAGCTCGCGATCGAAGGCGGGTGCAATGCCGTCGCGTCGACTCTGGGTGTTCTCGGTGCGGTGTCGAGGAAGTACGCGCACCGGATTCCCTTTATCCTGAAGTTCAACCACAATGAATTTCTCTCATACCCGAACTCTTACGATCAGATCGTGTTCGGCAGCATCGACCAGGCCTTCGAGCTCGGCGCCCTCGGCGTCGGTGCGACGATTTACTTCGGTTCCGAGGAATCGCGCCGCCAGCTCCAGGAAGTCTCCGAAATGTTCCAGTATGCTCACGAGCTCGGCATGTGTACCGTCCTCTGGTGTTACCTGAGGAACTCGGCCTTCAAGACCCAGGACGGTGACTTCCACGCGTCTGCCGATCTGACCGGCCAGGCCAATCATCTTGGCGTGACGATCGAGGCCGACATCATCAAACAGAAGCTCCCCGACAGAAACGGAGGCTACACTGCACTCAGCTTCGGTAAGACGCACAAGAAGGTGTACTCGGAATTGACCTCCGATCACCCGATCGATCTCACGCGTTATCAGGTCGCCAACTGCTACATGGGGCGTGCGGGCCTGATCAATTCCGGCGGAGCCTCGGCGGGCGAAAGCGACCTGAAAGAGGCCGTGATGACGGCTGTCATCAACAAACGTGCTGGAGGAATGGGACTGATTTCGGGGCGAAAGGCGTTCCAGCGACCCCTCGAAGAGGGCGTCGCACTCTTGAACGCGATCCAGGATGTGTATCTGGCGGAGGAAGTCACCCTCGCCTAGTGAACAACCGAGCCGTTCGGCGGGGACGGTGATGGAAACTTTCCAGCCACAGCGTACCGTATATACCGTCTCTGACGTCAGTCGCCGTATCAAGGAGCTCATCGAGCGCCAGTTCACTGACGTTTGGGTTGAAGGGGAAGTGTCCAACCTGCGTTCCTCGGCTGCCGGCCATATCTACTTCACTCTGAAGGACGATCGGTCGCAGCTTCCCGCCGTATGCTTCCGCAATGCCGCGATGTATCTGCGGTTCAAACCCGAGAACGGAAAATCGTTCCGGGTTCGCGGCCGGGTGACGACTTACGAAGTCCGGGGCGAGTATCAGATCATCGTGGAAGTCCTCGAGCCGGTCGGCGTTGGGGCTCTGCAGCAGGCGTTCGATCGACTCAAAGCGAAGCTGGACGCTGAGGGTTTGTTCGCCGCTGAAAGCAAACGGTCACTTCCGTCCTTCCCGTCTCGTATCGGGATCGTCACCTCTCCGAAGAGCGCGGCGATCCGCGACATCCTGTCCGTCCTTCGGAGGCGCCACGACGCCATCGACGTCCTGATCTATCCGGCGGATGTTCAGGGGGATGGCGCCTCTCGGCAGATTGCGGAGGGAATCGATCATCTCGGCCTCGACCCGAGTATCGACGTAATCATCGTGACCCGCGGAGGAGGCTCGCTCGAAGATCTCTGGCCCTTCAACGAAGAACGGGTCGCCCGCGCGATTGCACGATCCGAACGTCCGGTCATCTCCGCGGTGGGCCATGAGGTGGACTTTACGATCAGCGACCTCGTTGCCGACCTTCGCGCTCCGACGCCGAGTGCCGCTGCGGAGATCGTCACGTCGAGGAAGGACGAAGTGGTCGAGCGGTTGGAGCGGGGAGAAGCGAGAATGTCGGCTGCGCTCAAGTATCGTCTGTCGGAACTGCGCCGATTTCTGGCCACCAAGGTCGGAAGCCGTGGCTTCGTGGTCGCTGAGAATCGACTTCGTCTACTGGCGCAACGTGTCGATGACTGCAGTTTTCGACTCGAACAACTGGCGCACGCCGGGCTGTTCGTTTCTCGCCCTTCCCATCGTCTGGAACTCAGCGATCGCGCCATGGCCGAAGGGATGGCTCGGATGCTGATGGCCCTCCGTGGTCGGTTCTCGAGTCTCACCCAGACGTTGGACGCGCTGAGTCCGCTCTCGGTCCTGGAGCGCGGGTATGCGGTGTGTCGCACGGCGGCGGGAACCGTCGTGCGCCGGTCGGCCCAGGTCGGCGTCGATACCGACCTCGACATTCTGCTTCATGAGGGGGAGTTGGCAGCCCGCGTTACAGAGGTCAAGAACAGGGAGGAAGAATAGTCGATGACTCTACCGGAACTGCATGACCGGGCTCCGCGCGTGGCAACCGCCATCGATTTGCCCGCCTGAACGAGGCTGGTGGCCGAACTGTTACAGGCCACTAGGGGAGGGAAGATGACCGACCAGCCCGTCGAAAAGATGACCGACAAGCCTGTCGAAGAAAAAGTACTCGCTTCCGTTGGACGCGCGATGGGAGAGTTTTCAATGCTCCGGCCCGGTGACCGGGTGGCGGTGGGCGTTTCCGGAGGCAAGGACAGCTTGTGTTTGATCGATGCCCTTGCCGTCTACCGACGCCGCGTGCCCTTTCCCTACGAGGTCGTCGCGCTGACGCTGGAGCAGGGCAAGTTCCAGATGCCTATTCGAGAGCTCGAAGACCACATCAAGCAGATGGGTGTGGACTGGGTCCTGCGGGATGAGCCGAGGACGTTGAGTCTCGTCGCGAATGGTGTCGACCACGGGTGCGACGTTTGCAGCCGCAACCGGCGGGGTGCTCTCTACCAGGTTGCGTCCGAGCTCGGATGTACGGTTCTTGCATTGGGACATACTGCCGATGATTGCGCCGAAGCGCTTCTGCGAAACATTCTCTTCAACGGGCGGATCGCCTCCCTGCCTCCGGTTGCCGACTCCAGAAAGGGCTCAATGCGATTGGTACGACCGCTGGTGTATGTCTCTGAAGCATTGACCGCCGCATATACGCTGGCGAAGGGTCTGGTTCCGATCGGTTGTCTGTGTGCCGAAAAGGAAGGACCCCGAAGAGAGATCCGCCAATTTCTCGACACGATGAGATCCCGCCACATCGACGTCGACGAATGCGTCTCCGCCGCGCTGGCGAACGTCAATCCATATACATTGTTTGATCGGAAACTTCGGAAGGAAGGCGCGGATCAGCCAGCGTTCGCGAGGTAGGTGGCGACACTTGAGCTCCCCTCCTCAGATGAGGAGGGGTGGCGCGAAGCGCCGGGGTGGTGCTGATCAAAAAAACTCCCAACTATCCCAAACAGCCGGGCACTGGGACCAAGAAACCACCCCGTCTGCGCCTGCGGCGCATCCACCCCTCCTTATATCTAAGGAGGGGAGCCCGGAGTGGCGCGAAGAACCACCCCGTCTGTGCCTTCGGCACATCCACCCCTCCTTGATCAAGGAGGGGAGTCGTTTCTGACCCCGGCACTACGGTCCACGGACGACTGACAACTTTCTCCGCTTCTTAACCCGCACAAGGCCAGGCCTCGAGCCCCCCTCACATGGCTCTCTCACGGACGTGCCGCTGCTGGCTACGAAGAAGAAAGTCAGTGGGTCAGCGCGTAGAGGAGAAAATTGATGCCGAGGCGGACGCCTTCGGCAGACGGCTTCAACGGATAGACCGGCCGGTCCAGCCATTCCCAGAGGTCACCGATGTCGTTGTTGAAGCAGATGATCATGGACGTGTCTTCGCCGTTGTCGGTCGGATAGCCGTAGAATACCGGCCACCCGTTTGAAGCTGCGAAAGCCGTCACGTCGAGGTCGCTGATGTCATAGAACGTATGGAAGATCGGGTGATCGACGGTCAACGGTATCATCTCCCGATCCGGGTACACCCGCTTGAGGTTCCAATCCCAGTTCGAGAGATCGTTGTAACCGTCGAAATCGTCGACCATCACGAAGCCGCCGCGATCGAGATACTCGCGGAAGCCCTCGACTTCGGCCACGGTCAGCCGCATCGTCCCCGGTTCCGAAATGTATATGAACGGGTAGGTGAACAGTTCGGGATCGTCGAGACGGACGATCTGGTAGGACATCCGCGCCACGTTCAGATCCGTCGCCTCTTCGACCAGAGTGTTGATGTGTTGCTCGGCGGCAGGATAATCGTGTTCCCATCCGCTCATTTCCCACGTCCCTCCGTGGGTCGTGAACCGTATGCGCGCAAAGACGAACTCCGTTTCGGGAATATCGGTCGGTTCGTAGATCAGCGAGGGTCGTCCGCGGAATCGTCCGAAGCGCTGCGCCTCGAGCAGCGTGATGCTGCCGGCTGCCAGGAAGACGAACAGCGCAAACAGAATGAGGGAGCGCTTCATGAAGAATATTGTACAGCGTGGGAGGGATACATTGGAACTGACCACTGGCCACTGACCACTTCTTCGCGGTATAGTGATCCCACTAATAGAACGAGTATTCAAATCTCGACCGAATGGTCAATTTGACTCGGAGCGTCGAAAGACATGAGAAAGAAACAATTGATACGACTCGTCGTCAACGGCGAGCGGAAAGAGGTCGCCGCCGCACCGAGCAAGACCCTGCTCGAGGTCCTTAGGGAGGATCTCGGTTTGATCGGCACCAAGCACGGGTGCGAGGTCGGTGAATGCGGGACCTGCGCGGTGCTGGTCGACGGAGAGCCCGCTCTGTCGTGTCTCCTCCTGCCGTGTGAAATGGAATCCAGTGAGGTCGGTACGATCGAGGGCCTGGCTTCGGGCGAGAGCCTCGATCCACTTCAGGAGACGTTTGCGGATCTCGGCGCAGCCCAATGCGGGTACTGCACTCCCGGCATCCTGCTAGTCGCCAGATCGCTTTTGAGGGAGGAGCCCCATCCGAGCCGGGAGCGGATCGAAGAGGCGCTTGGGGGGAACATCTGTCGCTGCACCGGCTACTTGAAGATTTTCGAAGCGATCGAGCTGGCGGCAAGCCGGAGTGTGGAAAGCGAGGTCGAGCATGTCGGATGACCTGAACGTCATCGGAAAACCGCTGCGCAAGGTGGACGCGCTGGAGAAGTGCAAAGGTGAGACGATTTTTGCCGACGACGTCGTCCTTCCGAACATGTTGCACGCGAAACTGTTGCGGAGCACGCGTCCGTACGCGCGAATCCGCAACATCGATACTTCCAGGATCGAGGCGATGGAAGGAGTCGTGGCGGTACTCCTGGGCGCCGAACTCCCGATCACCTTCGGCATCCTTCCGGTTTCGCAGGACGAGCACACCCTCGCCATCGACACGGTTCGGTATGTCGGCGATCCGATCGTGGCTGTGGCCGCCGTCGACGAAGAAACGGCGGAGGACGCGATGCGGGCGATCCGGGTTGAATATGAGGACATCGAGCCGGTGATGTCCATCCCGGATGCCCTCGCTCCGACTGATGCTCCGATCCACGACTACGCCGAAGAGGGCAACATTCACAAATCCATCTCCTTCGATTTCGGTGACACAGACCAGGCTCTGTCCGAAGCGGATGTGACGCTGGTAGACACGTTTTTCTACCAGGGAAACACGCACTTGCCGCTGGAGCAGCACGCGGCCGTCGCGCGTGCGCATCCCGACGGTAAACTGACTCTGTGGTCTTCCACTCAGACTCCCCATTACGTCCACCGGGCTCTGGAGCGGGTGCTGGAGATGCCCGCGCATCGGATCCAGGTCATCGCGAACCCGAACGGTGGCGGCTTCGGCGGCAAGAGTGACCCGTTCAGCCACGAGATAGCTGTCGCGAAGCTTTCCCTGATGACCGGTCGGCCGGTCAAGATCGCCCTCACCCGCGAAGAGGTGTTCTACTGCCACCGGGGGCGCCACCCCGTGTTGATGCGATCCCGCATGGGGTTCAAGAAAAATGGTTCGATCACCGGCATGCATTTCGAGACCCTTCTGGACGGCGGAGCCTACGGCAGCTACGGTGTGGCGAGTACGTACTACACCGGTGCGCTTCAGACGACGACCTACCACCTCCCCACTTACCGCTTTCAGGGCGCACGCGTGTTCACGAACAAACCCCCGTGCGGCCCCAAGCGGGGACACGGGACCCCACAGCCGCGCTTCGGGCTCGAGATCCAGATCGACAAAGCCGCCGAGCGGTTGGGCATCGATCCGGCCGAGCTCCGGCTGCGGAACCTTGCCCAACCGGACTCGCTGACGGCCAACTGGCTGCGAATACGAACGATCGGCCTTGGAGAATGTATCGAGAAGGTAGTCGAAGCTTCGGGCTGGGCCGACAAGCACGGGAAGTTGCCTGACGGGCGCGGTGTCGGACTTGCATGCAGCTGTTACCTGACCGGTGCCGGTCTGCCGATCTACTGGAACAACATGCCGCAATCGGGGGTGCAGCTGCAGTTGGATCGTTCCGGACTCGTGACCATCTTCTGCGGAAGCACCGACATCGGGCAGGGTTCGGATTCGGTCCTGGCATACGTCGTGGCCGAGGTCCTGGGTATCGACCCGGATTTTACGCGCGTCGTCACCGCCGACACCGACCTGACACCTGTCGACCTGGGAAGCTATTCCAGCCGGGTGACGTTGATGACGGGCAACGCAGCGATCGAAGCGGCCGAGCGGGCAAAGGCCACACTGCTCGAGGCGGTCGCCGAAAAGCTCGAAGTGCCCCTTGAGCGTCTGGTTGCGGCCGAGGGGCGGATCTTCGATGCCGACGATCCGGCGAAGGAAGTGTCTTTTGCCAAAGCGGTGCAAATCGCCGAGGCTCGAAACGGAACTGTGGGGACGGTCGGCAGCTACAAGCCGCCGCGCTCTGCCGCGCGTTTCAAGGGCGGAGGTGTCGGGCCGAGCCCGACCTACAGTTACTCGGCGGCCGTCATCGAGGTGGAGGTCGATCCTGAAACCGGAATCATCGAAGTCGACAAGGTCTGGGTGGCCCACGACATCGGACGCTCGATCAACCCGATGCTCGTCCTGGGACAGGTCGAAGGGAGCATCTACATGGGGCTCGGAGAGGCTTTGATGGAAGAGCAGGAATTCCGGCTCGGTGTCCATAAGACGCCCAGCATGCTCGACTACAAGAGCCCGACCTCGATGGACATGTGCGACGTCGAAACAATACTCATCGAGGATCCCGATCCGGAAGGGCCGTTCGGTGCCAAAGAAGTGGGGCAGGGTCCCCTGCTGCCGGTGCCACCGGCAATCTGCAACGCCGTCTACGACGCTGTTGGTGTTCGTGTCGATGAAATCCCGGTCACACCAGAGAGAATCCTCAAAGGAATCAAGTTGAAGCAACAGGGGAAAGCGGCCCGTGTCGGTCCGGCCGCCTTTCCGCCAATCGAGTATCGGGATGCCCTGCACATCCGGCCACCCTGGGAGGGTGGAGACGGCAGTGCGATGGAACGGCCCGAGTACACGCAGAAAGGAGTTTGAGCGATGTTACGACTCCCGGGATTCGAGTTCAGGCAGCCCGAGAACGTCGGCGAGGCAGCGGACATACTCGCGGGCGAAGGGGACCGGGCGATGCTGGTGGCGGGTGGAACCGACCTCTGGCCGAAGATGAAGCGCAGGCAGTTCTCACCGCGCGTGGTGGTCGGTCTAAGGCATCTGACGTCTCTCCGACAGATCGAAGGCGAACCGGACAAAGGCGTCCGGATCGGCGCCAACAGGACTCTGCGTCAACTCGAACGCGACCCCATGCTGCTTTCCCGCTACCCCGCCGTCGCCGAAGCCGCGCGTTCGATCTCCAGTCCGCCCCTCAAGACGATGGGGACGATCGGTGGAAATCTCTGTGTCGATACGCGTTGCTTCTACTATGACCAGACCTTCGAGTGGCGGAAGTCAATCGACTTTTGTATGAAGAAGGATGGCGATATCTGCTGGGTGGCACCCGGAAGTCCACGTTGCTGGGCCGTCTCGTCGACGGACCTGGCCCCCGTCATGCTCGCGCTCGGAGCCCGTCTGCACATGGTGTCTTCCCAGGGAGAACGGGTCCTGAACGCGGGAGAAATGTACAACCACGACGGGATCGAATACCTCCGAAAGCGGCCCGATGAAATCCTGACCGCGATCGATCTGCCGCCGATAAACGGCGACGTCACGGTGTTTAAGAAGCTGCGCCGGCGGGGTTCGATCGACTTTCCGTTGCTCAACGTTGCAGTATGGCTCCGTCCCGCGAAGGACGGAAAGACGATCGAAGATGCTCGGATCGCCATCAGTGGAGTGACCTCCGCGCCGTTTCTCGCCGAGGAAGCCGCAGCGATGCTTCGTGGGCATTCTCCGTCGGATGATGCGATCGGGGCGGCCGCGCACACGGCGCGTTCGCAATCCAAACCGCTGGACAACACGGATCTGGATTTCTCCTGGCGCCGTGCGATGGTCGAGGTGTGGACTCGGAGGGCTCTGGAAGAGGCCCGAGAGAAACTGGTAGCGGTATAGACGCGTCTACGACTACGGATCTCCAATTTCAAATCTCGAATGACGAAGTCTCCAATGCGGAACTTCCGGTAGAAAATCTGCGATCGTTCTTCGCGTCCATTGCAAATTGACTATCGGAGATTCCGCATTGGAAATTTGGAGATTGCAAATTGCTCGATTTCTTATTGGTCGGAAATCTGAAATGAAACAATCTCCAATGAGCAACCTGCAATGTGGATTCTTTCAAATATCGCAATTTGCGATAGGTGTAGGTGCGGTCATAGACCGCACCTACACCTTCTAGAACAAACGGCGTTGTTCAAGGTTCGCGGAACAGGATCTCAACACGTCGGTTCAGCGCCCGCGTTTCCGCATCGTCGTTGGGCACGACGGGCCGCACGGAGCCGAAGCCTTCGGCGTAGATGTTGTCCTCCGGCACCCCCGCCTGCACGAAGAACTCCCGGACTGCGGCAGCTCGGTCCTGGGACAATACCAGGTTCTTGTCTTCCGGTCCCGAGTCGTCCGTGTGGCCTTCGATGCGGATCGTCGGCGTCAGGTTGAAGGTGATCACTCCAACGTATCTGGCCAGCGTCACCTGCGTTTCCGGTTTCAGCGTTGCCTTGCTGGGGTCGAAATGTTCGCCCGAGAGGGTGACGAGCAGACCGCGTGCCGTCTGCCTCGCGCCGTTCTCGATCAGGGCGCGCTCCAACGGCGGCCACAGCTGCTCGAGCCTCACCACTTCCGATTCGGCTGAACGGGCCCGGCGTAGCGCCTCTTCCCTTTCGAGGCCCAGTTGCCGACCTTCTCGCTCCGTGGCGACGAGTTCGGATCGTGTCTGATCCAGCCTTTCCTCGGTATCCCGCTGCCTCTGGGTGATCCGCCGAACGTCCTGTTCGAGACGCTGCCGTTCTCGCTCGAGAGCATCGGCTCTGCTCGTGACCTCATTGAGTTCATCGACGATCGGCTGCGCCCGCGCCAGCTTTGTCGCCTTGTGGGACAGACGGATCGCGTCATTGGCATAGGGCAGGAGCACGTCGAGCGGCATGCTCCGTCTCAGCAACTGCTCCATTGAATCGACAGCCACCCGGGCCCGGCGGAACGCCACGTCGGCAAGCTTGTCGGCTCCTTCTTGCTCGGCGACTTTGAAGGCCATCCGCGCTTGAGTGACACGCGGCGGAAGAGCGCCTTGCGGGGGCAGGGAGATTTGAGAGTAATTCGTGAGCCCGGTCTCGACGGAACCGTTCTCGACCCGGACCTCGTCATCGCGCGGCGGCCGGCTCGTGAATGCAACCGCGGAGCTCGGCCGATCGACCATGAAATGGGGTTCGGCCGTGATCAGGATACCGAACCGCTGCAGCCTGGTCGCGGTCTCGAGTTCGGCCTTCTGCCCGTCCACCTCCAGTTCCCCGATATTCTCGAATTCGCCTTCCGGTGTGACCGCCCAAACCACGTATGAACGAAGGAGTTGTCCGAAGGCGGCGAAGGGTTGGATGCGCTCGACTTTGACTTTCAGACGGCTGACTGTTTCGTCCAGACGAACCTCGACCTCACCGGCAGGCGAGAGCGGGAGGTCAAACCCGGAGTCGATCGATACTGTGACGATCGTAAACTCTACAGGTGTCGCTTGGGCAAACAGCATCAGGGAGATCAGCGCTAAGGTCGAACCCATGCCGACAATTGAACAATCGGGTGGATGCAATTTCAACTAGTTTCGGGTACCAGTGACCTGTAACAGTGCTATCGGTACCAGCGTTCGGCGGAACGGCGTCGGATTCTAGGAGTGACGCCCGAGCCAATGCTGTTTCATTGCGAGGGCGTTACGACACCGAAGACGGCGCCGTTCCGCCGAACCCTTCGGGCCGATGGGGGTTGCGGGCGATCTCTTTGTCGGAAGCCGTCACCGATGAAAGAGCATCGCTTTCCGTCTCCCTCCTCGACCTCGCCCGCAAGACCCATCGGCGATGGTGCCGATAGCACTGTTACAGGCCACTAGAAGGGCTCGCGCTTCAACGGTCATGCCTTTTTTGAGATAAGCTAGGAGTCTGCGCGGCAGAACGATTTTGGGTCATTGTGACCACAGCATAGTGTGTGTGCGCAGCACTTAGCATCGACATGGAGTACCGAGTTTCTTCTGCCGCGCAGACTCCTAGCCGTCTTTGACAGAGTCGAGAACTGATGTTGACGAACAGGTACATCCTCACTTCGATCACTGCCATGGCTGTTCTTGGAGCCTGGCTGATGTACTCCTCTCGGAACGTTGCGCCCGATCTGGCGCCGTTCTATCCGACCCCGATGGTCGTGGTCGACAAGATGCTCGAGATGGCCGAGATCACCGCCGACGATGTCGTCTATGACCTGGGCTGCGGTGACGGGCGCATCGTGATCGCCGCCGCGGATGAATTCGGGGCGCGGGGCGTAGGAGTCGAGTACGATCCGGACGTGGCGCAGCGGGCGATCGACAACGTTCGTAGCAGCGAGCTCGAGGACCGTGTCGAGATCATCGTCGGAGATGCGATGAAAGTGGATGTCTCACCCGCCACGGTAGTCACGCTCTATCTGCTCCCGGAATCGAACCTCAAGCTCCGACCCATTCTGGAGGCGTCGCTCGCTCCCGGTTCCCGTGTGATATCCCACGACTGGGACATGGAAGGCTGGACGGCCAAGCGCGTGGAACGTATGGACGATGGGACCGGCCGAATCCACACTCTCTACTTGTGGGTGATGGGAGAGCAGCACGAATAACACTGGCCCAACAACCGATGCGTATCGACAGATTCCGAATTTCAGCACGAAGGCACGAAGCACACGAAGTATGGATGTTCATAGAGAAGCACACGGAGTATGGATTCTCATAGAAATGAGTTCCCCCGTTAACTTCGTGCCTTCGTGTTGAAAATAAAGAGGTTTGGGACGCCCACAGCTCCAGCATCGGTCGACTTCGACCTCAAGTCGCCCGCCCTCGCAGTGGTTAAGTCACTCTTGGTGAGGGGGTTACGTGACCAATCCGTCCATTTGGGGAGATCGGCTGCGTTGCTGGAAGCAGAAATGACAGGGCAATGACCTGATCAGAAAAGGGTTACGCCGCCTAACGAGAACTCGGCTGGACTCGATGGGATTGAATATGTATTCTTGTAGCCAATCCGGCCCGCACCTTCGGAAGCGCGATTCGCTTCATCTCTTTCTGATCAGAGTGACGGCGCCGAAGTATATGGACGGATGGTCGGTCCGGGGCTTCCCTTGACCTCGGGTCCGGTTGAAAGGTAACTCCTGGTCCAGGCACGGGCCGAAGACCAGGTTCATGAAGGGAGTGTCTATGAGTCTATTGAAGATAGCGAATCCCGCTACAAGCGTCGGACCGTCGACCACGGTGATGGACGGTATCCGCGCGATGGAAGGAGCGACAGTCGGTGCGATACTGATTGTCGATCGTGATGAAGTCAAAGGTATTTTCAGCGAGCGCGACCTGATGCTGCGAGTTGTCCTCGCCGGGAAGGATCCGGAGACGACGCCAATCAGCGATGTGATGACCTCGCCCGTCCTGACGATCGAAACGAGCACGTCTGAGGACGATGCACTCAAGATGATGTGGGATCGCCACGTCCGGCATCTGCCGGTGGTCGGCGACTCGGGTCAAGTCGAAGGTGTCGTGTCGATCCGACACCTGCTTCATGACAAGGTAGAAAACCTGACGCAGGAGCTCGATTCACTCGAAGCCTATTTCTCTGCCGACGGCATTGGTGGCTGAGGTGTCTGAAGAAATCTGCGACGGATCTGAACAACCGAACCCCGCGGCGGCCGTCTGACGGACGCCCTACTCCTCCTGCGCCTGCCCGACTGACTTACTGCTCCCTCCCCTCGATAAGGTTTGCGACACGACCGTCTAAATGAGCATCATATCGGGATGAAGCGGCTTCTGGGCTACCTCCGGGATGTCGTCGCTACATTCCTGCCCCACGACTATCGCCCAGAATGGGCGTCCCGCGAACAGGAATTGGTCGGCCCATGTATTGCCGGTGGCACCGTCCTGTCGTTCGTTTGTGTGATCCCCCTTGCCGGGGGATACTTCGATTTCATCCATGAAGCGTTCGATCGGGTCGTTGCCGGGCCGGACCTCCTTGAAAACCCCGACTTGCTGAGCAGCGGTCCCATGTATTTCTTCGAATACCTGTTCCGTCCTTCTTCGAGCATTCTGTTCTATATCTTCGCCGAGAACGTATTCCGGGCCGGCATAGCCCTCAGTGTCGGCGAGGTGTGGGGCACGCTGCCTCTGCACGTGGTCAATTGGGGTCACCGGTCGGTCTCGCCGCACTACGAGGAATGGGCTCTGGGGCCTCGAATCATCGACCGCGTGCAACGGGTAGAGGACAAACCGTACGATCTGCTCGTAGGGTCCTGCCGCCGCAAGCCGACCTGGGACACCTACAACACAATTTCCTACGAGGGTGATCTCTACGAAGTCCTGAAAGAAGTCGACAGCCACCCGCCGTACCGTTTTCTCTACGAGCTTCGCAAAAATCCCAGGTGGCGTGTGACCCGCAAGATACACGAGTACGATCCGCGCGAGACACTCGAGAGGAATCCCCGCAGACTGGGCTGACCACGAAATCAGAAATCATTTGCCCTCGGGATCTCTCCGGGCCAACATACTCCCACTCGCTCTCGAAACATCGATAGTGGATGACGATGAACTCCGACGAAACCAACATCGATCGTCTGCTGAAAGCCCGCGCAGAGATCGACCAGGAAATCCAGCGTCACACATCATCGGTGACGATCCTTTTCACCGACGTGGTCAGTTCGACGGCCTACGCCGATCGATACGGAGATACGGCCGAGATGGTGATGCTGCGCGGGCACTCGGACCTGGCTTCCCGAACCGTCGACGAGTTTCAAGGCAAGGTCATCAAGACGATCGGTGACTCGCTCATGGCTCAGTTTTCCGAACCCGCCCATGCAGTGCGCGCCGCTGTTGAGATGCAAACGCGCCTCCTCAAACTGAATGAGAGCCTGGCGGAACGAGAACGTATGCAGCTCCGGATCGGCATCAACTCCGGAACGGTTTTTCGCCAGGGAGACGATGTCTACGGCGACGCGGTCAACGTCGCGGCTCGAATCACGAACCGAACCGGGCCGGCCCAGGTTCTGGTTTCTCCGTCCGTTCGTGAACCCATCAAGAGTCAGACCGACATCCACTGCAAGTGGCTGGGAAAGATCACGATCGAGGGTAAGTCCGACAAGCAAGATATTTTCGAAGTCGTTTGGACCGACAGCGATGTCTATTCGCGTCTCCGACATGATGTCATCGAGGCCCTGTCACGGGGCGAGATCATGTCTCCCGGACTGAAGCTCGACAGGCTGATCCCAACCGCTGTTTCTGCTCACTCGAACGAACCGGAGACGATCGTTGATTCGGTTGGGAGTTTCATCGTCGGACAGAAGGTTTCGGGTCGGTACCTGGTCGAGGAGCTCATCGGCAAGGGCTCCTTCGGCGAGGTGTACAAGGCGCGGGACACGATGCTTCAGAAGGTGGTCGCGCTCAAAGCACTGACCGGGGCGGGGGCGGCGGACGATCTGAACACGGTACTTGAAGAGGCCCGAACGATCGCGAGGCTGGACCATCCGAACATCGTTCCCGCGTACGATGCCGGCCTGGAAGGCGAAATCCCCTGGATGACGATGCGTTTGATCGAGGGTGATTCCCTCGGCATTGCCCTGCGTGAGGACGGGCGCCTGGAACCGGATCGTGCCAGTCGACTCCTCATTCAGGTGGCGAAAGCGCTGGACCATGCACACCGAAAGGGGATCGTTCACAGGGATATCAAGCCGTCGAACATCCTGATCGAAACGGGAAATGGCGAGGAACACGCTTGGCTGGCTGATTTCGGCATTGCCAAGGTCTTGACCGGGCGGACAGTCACTGCGGCCAACACGATCGCAGGCACGCCGTCCTACATGTCACCGGAACAGATCACAGGTAAACGGATCGACGCCCGGACCGATGTTTTTGCCTTGGGCTGTATCGCTGTCGAGATGGTCACGGGAAAGCGTTGCTTCTCGGGGCACTCTTACTCTGAGGTGATGTACGAGATCGTCCACGAGCAAGCGAAGCCTTTAAGTGAGGTGCGCAGCCGAGCCGGAGCCGGATTTGAAGGGGTTGCCCGAAGGTCACTGTCCAAGTCCCCCGAAGATCGCTTTCAGACCGCCCAGGATTTCGTCCACGCGATTGAGAGTATGTCCGGAGACGGGCAAGCCGGAGTCGGGGAAAAGAAGGATCGATCGCTCTTCAGATATTTCGGCCGCTCCCAGCCCGCTCACTGGGACGGCAGGATAATCCTGTCGATTGAGGATCTTCATAAGGCTTACACGTTCAAGAAAGATGTTCTCAAGGGCTTGACTCTCCAGGTCGAGACCGGGTCGATCTACGCGTGTCTCGGCCGGAATGGGTCGGGCAAGACCACGCTCATCCGTACCTTCCTTGGGATGTACCGGAAGGATTCCGGCTCGGTTTCCGTCTTCGGGCGTGATCCCTACTCGGATGGACCGGCGATCCTGGCGCGCGTCGGTTACGTTCCCGAAACGCTCGCGGCCTACGAGTCGATGAAGGTTGGCGAGTACATAGAATTCCTAAGGAATTTTTACCCGGGTTGGGACAATGGTTTCTGCTACGAGTTACTGAGTCGCTACGACCTGCCCCTCGACACACGAATCAAGAATCTAGCCAAGGGAATGAAGACAAAGGTGTCCCTCGTTTCCGCGCTTTCGCACCGACCCGATTTCCTGATTATGGATGACCCGACGTTGGGACTGGACGCCGTCGTTCTCCGGGAAGTGTTCGATACCCTGCAGGAAGTGTCTCGAGCCGAAGGGACTTCGGTCTTCATCGCCAGCCATAACCTCGATGAAATCGAAGAGCTCGCGACCCACATCGGATTTCTGTTTGACGGAAAGGTCCTCATATCGGACACGTTGGAAGCCTTGAAGACTCGTACCCGCGAGGTGAAGCTGACTTTTCGGGATGACATCCCCGATATTGAGCACATCGATAAGTTCCGCGCTGTCCGATCCTCCGGGAGGCGACTGACCGGTGTCGTCATGGACACCTCGTCCGAAGCGATGGAGAAGCTCAAGAAACTGGAGCCCGAAGAGATGGAGGTCCGCGAGTTGAGTCTCAAGGAAATCTTTGTGAACTTCATGCGTTAGGACGGAGCATGTCGATACTTCGATATTGAGGAAGCAAGAATGAAGAGGGCGCTATTCATCACAGAGTTTCGAAGGGCCTTTCTGCCGACCCTTATCGCGGTCATGGGGATCTTTGGAGCCCTACTGGTCCTTGAGCGGTTTATGGTCCTGCAAGGTGCAGAGCCATCCGACGTGCAAGGCATCATCGATGGCATCCTGGCCGCGCTTGCCTTGCTGTCGGCATTTGCTGTTGGCGCCAGCGCCTTCTCATCCGAATTGAAGGGGAAGCTCCTGTTTCTCCTCCAGACACTGCCTGTGTCGAGAAGTCTTGTTTGGGCTGTTCTCGTCTCTTCCAGGTTGATCGCCCATCTCTTGACGCTCGCCTTGGTGGTCGCGTTCCGCCCATCACTGCTCCAGCCGGCGCGACTCGGCGATTTGCCTGAACAGCAGGTTTTATTTCTGATCTCCGTGTATTTGGCCCTCTTTTCGACAGGGTGCTGCTTTGCAGTCTTGATTGGGAGAGCTCTCGCCGTCTACATCGTCGGTGGCATCGTGGGCTTCCTGGTACTGCCCGAAGTAATGAGGATGTCCTTCCAACCGCGTGTGATGGTGAAGGCCGCGAGTGTTGGAAGACCTTTCGACGCGGCAAATTTTCAGGAAAATTTTCTGGCCGCTCCGAGCGACTGGCGTTTCATGGGCCTCGTGCTGTTCGTCCTGGCGGGAGTCTACCTTGTCTTGTCGGCCAGGTTCTTCGTGGCTTCGGATTTCAGCTTGATTCGCAGCAGCCTTCGAAACGGTGGACTTGTAGCCGTAACCTTGTTGGTGTTCCTTGCCGGAGTGGCCCTGACCGTGGAATCCGGCGTCCCCGCACTCGGAGACTCGTGGAGGATCGAGGATGTTTTTGTTTCCAACGACGGTCGCTACGTCGGCGTCAGCGAGCGACGTTCAAACCACCCGTGGTATTCCCGATTGGCCATCGTAAACGTTCAGGAAGGCAGCGTCGACACTCTCGAATTGAGCGGTCTGCGGTCCGCGACATGGACCGACCCGCCCTTGCTGATCCATGTGGTGAGGGAGTCTTCGGTGCTGTCTCGGCTAGGGTTCCTGGGGTTCCGGTTGCCGGGTTCTGTGGAACTGATGACTCTTTCCGCTGAACTGGAGGAAATGAATGGCTCGACGTTCGGCTGGTCCGAGGTTCTTGCCGTAAAAGGCCGCGATGATGGAAAGGTCCTGGTCGTCCGTCGGCAGAATGAGACGGCGAGCCTGCAGGCGCTCGATGCCCGCACCCACAGGTTTGAGGAGCTGGAATCGGTGCCGGCCGACGGCGGAGCTTCCATCCTGCCCCTGGGCCAGGACCATCTCGTATGGTTTGGCAACATCGCACTTGATCCTAGAGCTTTTCGTGTTACTTCGGGATCGGTTCACGAAGTCGATTGGGGCCGAGGGGAGCGACGTATTCCCAGTCAGATCGTTGGGAGCTCCACGTATGTCCTGGACGACACAGCGATGGAGGTCCAGTTCCCGTTTCCACGCGACGGTGAACTCGCGGATGGGGTTGTTGGCGGTTATCTCACGTCGGGTATCCAGGACGCGGTAACCGAAGCCAACTTTGTTTTCTACGCAACCTGGAACGCAGAGGCCGCTCTTGCGGAACTGTTTACGAAGTTATTCCCAGTTCTACCATGGATCGGAACCTCCAGTTCCCGTTTCCACGAACGCAGAGGCCGCTCCGAAGCCATGACTTTGTTCTTCTACCGCAACCTGGAACGCAACCGCTCTTGCGGAACTGTTGTACTGAAGGTGGGCGAAGGTGTCTGGAGGTCGATTTCCGATCGCATCTGGTTGCCTGTCACCCCTGCTTCAGAATTGATGTTTTTCAATCTGGGGAGTCAGACGGTGTTTCACGCGCCCACACGATTTGCGCCGCTTTCAGTCGGGATCGATCCTGAATTCGGCCTCGCGGTGTACCTGAAGAGGCAGGAGAGCGACTATTTGAGTCATCTCTACGATGCCAACCTGAACACGACCTTTGAGCTCGGCCCCGTGAGAGAGGCGGCGGAGGGACGTTCTAGAATCGCCATCGGTAGGGTGCCCGGCCTGGACGGCGCTCTAATAAACATCTGGCCCTCACAACTGAGCTACCTGTATCCTGACCCGGAAGGCGTTCCTCGGCGCCTGCAAACCGAAGCGGTGCCAACCAGCGCTTACCTTCCGTTCTACGCGTACGATGATGGAAGTTATATTTACGCGAACTACCGTAGTGGCCGGCCGGTCCGACTGCACTTCGTCAGCCCGGACGGCACTCGGCGTCGGCTGTGGCCCGTCGAAACCGACCCACAATAGTGCGGGATCCCGCAATCAGTTGAACTCTTCCTCCCAATCCAAGATAATCCTTCCCTAAATCGTTGTAACTCAAAGCAGTTGCTTGACGGAGGAAGTCCGGTGAAGAAGTGTTTGACGTTGGGTGTCGTCGTGGTATGCGCGATGGCCCTCCACCCCAGGCAAGGCCGGGCTCAAGATCCGCCTCCGTCCACTCAATGGACGCCGGATCAGATCGCCGAAGCTGTCGAAACGGTCCGCGCTGGGCGCAAGCTGACCCCTCCGGAATGGCCAAACGGCGCCCGTGTCGCGGTCTGCCTTACTTTCGACGTCGACAACGAGACGCTCAGCCTCAACAGAGGAAACACCGCGCCGGTGACGCTGTCGGCCGGTGAGTTCGGCGCGATGTCGGGCCTGCCGCGTGTGCTGGACCTTCTGGACCGGCATCAGGTTCCGGCCTCGTTCTTCATCCCGGCTGTCAGCGCGATGCTCCACCCGAGCATGATCCACGACATCATCAAGAGCGGCCGCCATGAAGTCGGCGTCCACGGATGGATTCACGAGAACCTGGCCGAGATGGACGACCCAGCCGAAGAAGAACGCCTGATGAACCAGGCGATCGATTACCTGACGCGGATGACCGAGAAGCGGCCCGTGGGTTTCCGTGCGCCCTCCTGGGCGTTCAGCAAGTACACCATCGACCTGATCCAGAAAGCCGGCTTCCTGTATGACAGCAGCCTGATGGCGATGGATGAACCCTACGAGATCGTCTCGAAAGGGCGGCCGACGGGGATGATCGAACTGCCTGTGGAGTGGATCCTGGACGACGCGCCGTATTTCGGACGCTCCGGTTCGCTGCCGTCCCCAAGCCTGATTTTCGAAGCCTACAGGGACGAGTTCGACGTCGCTTATGAGGAAGGGACGATGCTCATGTTGACGATGCACCCACATGTCATCGGGCATCGGTCCCGGATGGTGTACCTGGACAGGCTCGTTGCCTACATGAAGTCGAAAACCGGTGTCTGGTTTGCGACCGCGGAACAGATCGCGAACTACATCAAACAGGCCGACGAGGCGCCTTGAGCCCGTTCCCTTCATGCCGGCACACCCTGCGAACGATCCTGTGGATCATCGTCGTCTTGGTGCCGTCAACCCTGCTTGCCCAGACGACCTACCCATCGGTGGGTGGTGACCAGATCCGCACGGAAACCTACCTGATACCGGCGCCCACGAGCGGGCCGATGTCTCCGGCCTGGTCGCCGGACGGGGAGTGGATCGCGTTCTCGATGTGGGGTTCGATCTGGCGTGTGCCGGCCCAGGGTGGCGTTGCCGAGGAGCTGACCAGCGGTCCGGGCTACGACTATCAGCCGGCCTATTCGCCCGACGGTTCCAGGATCGTCTTCACCAGGGACCAGGACAAGCAGGTCGACATCTGGGAACTCGCTGACACGGAACGACAGATCACCGACGACGAAGCCGTCGATCTGCTTCCGAGCTACACACCGGAAGGCGAGATCGTTTTCTATTCCAGCCGCGCAGGCAACTTCGACATCTGGATGGCCCCGGATGAGCCGCTGACGACGGACCGTTCCCGGGACATGCAGCCGAGCTATTCCCCGATCGAACCGGTTATTGCGTTCGTGTCGGGTCGGGAGTCGCCGGTCGGTACGGGAGGAATCTGGAAAAAGGAAGTTCGTACCGGTGAGACGAGCCTGGTCTATTTCGAAGAAACCGTTTACCGAGCACGCCCTGCCTTCTCTCCCGACGGTAGAGAGATCCTGTTCTCATCGAATGGAGATCTGTGGCGGATATCCGCAGACGGCGGGGTACCGATTCGGGTGACGTTTGACGAACCCGACGAGGAGTTGGAGGGACGCTGGTCCCCCGACGGGAGACACATCGTCTACGTATCTGATGCCCGGCAGCTGCGGGTGGTCCCGCGGGGCGGGGGATACGGAGTTCCGCTGCCGATCGAGGGCTTTCGATACAGGAGATCAACCGGAACGCTGTCGGTCGAGATGAATGGTCCCGCCCGCGTATCGATCCTGGCCTCCGACGGCCGCGCCTATTCTCCCGCGGGGACCTACCATCACGTGTCGAACGCCACCGACACCCACTATTTCTACGCTGCTGGATCTTTTGAAATCGAGCTTCCGACTGGCGTGGCGAGCATCCGCCTCAGCAGGGGCTTCGAGTACGAGCCGCGGGAGCTTGAAGTGACGGTCCCCGGCAGCGTCGCTGGGGGCCTGTCCAGGCAGTTTGAGCTCGACAACTGGTATTCGGGCGACACTCACGTCCACGATCGACATTCCGGAATCTACAGGATTCTGCCTGAGGACATGGCGCTCTCGGCCGCGGCCGAAGACATGAACGTGTCGAACATGTTGATCCATGTCGACGGAACCAGGCTGCAGGGTGACATGGCGAACTTCACCGGCGAGGACGATCCGCACTCGACGGACGACTACATCCTGCACTACAGCCAGGAATACCGGACGACGCTGGGCCACATCGCCATGCTGGGGTTGAATGAGTTTGTCTTCCCGTTTTTTAGCGGCGTGCGTGGCACGGTCCTCCGCCTCCCCGACCCGCCTTTGTTCGAGATGGCCCAGGCCGCCCGGGATCGGGGAGCGATCGTCGGGATTCCCCATCCTTATTACTCCCAGATGGCTGCCGGATCCCTCGACGGTGTAAGCCGTGGCCGGGGGGCTTCCGAGATCCCCGTTGATGTCGCTCTGGGTTTGATGGACTACTACGACATCAACTGCATCTGGGCAGACGAAGAAGATTCGGCCGCGATCTACTACAAACTCCTCAACAGCGGCTTCCGCCTACCGGTCGCCGGCGGGACGGATTCGTTCTCCGACGTGCCCCGGGATCCCCCGTTGGGCGCCGCCCGCTCCTACGTGCGGGTCGAAGACGAGTTCACGTTCCAGAACTGGTTGCACGCGCTCCGGGAAGGGAAGAGCTTCGCAACCAATGGGCCCCTGCTTGCCCTGTCGGTCGACGGCCGCGATATCGGCGAGGAGTTGCTCCTGGATTCGCCTCGAACATTGCGCGTAGAAGCGCGCCTGATGTCGATTGTGCCGGTAGATCAGTTCGACATTATCGTCAACGGTCGGATCGTGGAGTCCACCGACGAAGACGAAATCGCACTCGACCTGCCGCTGGATCGGTCTTCCTGGATCGCTGCACGCGCCCTCGGTCCCGCCCACCCGCTGGTCGGCGACGAATACGCCTTCGCGCACACGAGCCCCATTTACATCCAGATCGCTGGAGAACCGATCTCAGAAGCCGCCGACAGGGAATTCTTCGCGCGCTACGTCGAAGAGTTGAAGCTTTACGTGGAGTCGTTGCCCTGGGATGATGCCGCCGTCCTGGAGAGTTACAGAGACGCCTACGATCGCGCCATCGCGGCCTTCCGCAATTGAGGTTTCATGAAGTCTCGCGTCCTCGCGTCCCTGGTTTCGTTCCTCATTGTCCTGGCAGTCCTCGCCGAGAACGGTGAGTCCCAACTCGGCGTCGTCAATCCGCTCCCTCCGGCCTCGAGTGACTGGGCATACAAGTTAGATGCGGGCCCTCACGAAGTGGCGATGCTGCCGCGCATCCGCCTTTACGATCCGGTCCAGGATCGAACGATACCAGTCACCCTGGTTCACCCGAAGGAAGGGGGCCCGTTCCCCCTCATCATCTATTCGCACGGATCGGGTGCCACGGGTCAGTACGACTACCCGATCGCCCGCTTCTGGGCGAGCCATGGTTACGTCGTGTTGCAGCCGACCCACGCCGACACCCGGTCGCTGGCCATCCCGGAGGAAGAGCTTTCTCAGTTGAGCGGCTCGGAGCTTTGGACCAGTCGTGCCAGGGATGTCGCCTTCATCCTGGATTCTCTGGAAGCTCTCGGAGAGTTCGCTGAGTTGAACGGGAAACTGGCCCACGACGCCGTTGGGATGAGCGGGCACTCTCTCGGTGCGTACACGACCCAGTTGGTCGGGGGCGCGAGACTGAAACTCTCCGACGATGGCGAGTTTTGGAGCTTTGCCGATCCTCGACCGATGGCGTTTCTTCTGCTTTCTGGCCAGGGCGGGGGTGATCAGGGACTGATGGAAGGATCCTGGGATGAGTTCCGTCGACCCATGATGGCGATGACCGGGTCACGGGATCCCGGTCCGCGCGGCAGGAGTCCGGAGTGGCGGGCGGAGCCCTTCGAGCTCAGTCCGACGGGCGACAAGTTCCACGTCTTCATCGATGGGGCCACCCATTACTCCTACCCGGGGCTTTACGACGAGGGCCGAACCGATCCTCGTGTTCAGGCGGAACTCTTGATCTTCGACTACGTCAGGACGGCGACGATTGCGTTCTGGGATGCGTACCTAAAGGACGATTCAGCCGCCAGGGCGTTTCTGGCGTCCGGCCTGCTTGCCGAAAACAGCAAAGGGCGCGTCAGGCTGTCGGCAAGGTAGTTCTCGTCACCACAGGTGATCGGTGTCGGAGGATTCCTTAACCACGGAGGCACCGAGGTCTTCTTGATCTTTCTTCCTCCGTGTCTCCGCGTCTCCGTGATTGTGCCTTCATCTCTGCGGATCCTCCATCCTTAGTTTCCCTGTGACCGCCCTCCGCCCGTGCTATTCTCAGAATGTTTTAGTCCCTTCGAAACGTATTGATTGACGGGGGCCCTGGACTCTGCCACGGCGTCCCTGGTGAGGTTCCTCACAAAACAACGGGCGGACGCCGCGCAATCGCACGGATTCTGCCACAGCCAAGAAGGTTAAACCCATGAAAATCAGAATTTTTGATTCGGATGTCGAGGTGCCCGACTTTCGACCATCCGATATACCGATTCGGGCGATCCTGACCGGTGTCGCCTTGGTAATCGGTCTGGTCGTCGTCTTGGGCACGGTCTACCAGATCGAGCCTGAAGAGGCTGGCGTCGTGGTTCGCCTGGGAGCCTACAGTCGCACCACCGGACCCGGCCTCCACATCAAGATACCTGTTCTGGAGCAGGTTGAGAAAGTCCCGGTGCAACGGCAGCTCAGGCAGGAATTCGGCTTCCGTACCGAGCAGCCCGGCGTCCGTTCAACGTTCAGTGGCGCGTCGTTCCTGGACGAATCGCTGATGCTGACCGGAGATCTGAACGTGGCGGTCGTCGAGTGGATCGTCCAGTACACCATAGCCGACCCGTTTAGCTTTCTTTTCAAGGTTCGCAACGTCGAGGAGACGTTCCGTGACATGAACGAAGCTGTCATGCGTCAGGTCGTCGGTGACCGGACCGTGACCGAGGTTCTCACCGTTGGGCGCCAGGACATCGAATTCAACGCGCAGACGGCCCTCCAGGAGTTGGCCGATCAGTATGAAACGGGGATCAGGATTGAGCAGATCGTATTGCAAGACGTGACTCCGCCCGACCCCGTCAAACCATCGTGGGACGAGGTCAACCAAGCCCAGCAGCAGAGCGAACGCCTGATCAATGAGGCACAGACCGCCTACAACAGCGTGATTCCTCGGGCCGCCGGTGAAGCGCAGCAGACGATACTCCAGGCCGAAGGCTACGCGCTCGACCGCGTGAACCGGTCCCAGGGCGACGCCTCCCGCTTCACGGCCGTTTACACCGAGTACCGGCTGGCGCCTGAGGTGACCCGGCGACGCATGTACCTGGAAACCATGGAGAGAATGCTCGGCCGTGTGGGAGCGAAGATCATCCTCGACAGTGACGCGCAGGGCATCATTCCGCTCCTCCCTCTTGATAGTCTTCAGAGGAGCGCCGGCCTCGCGCCTGGCGCTGGAGGTAACTGATGAACACCAAGATTATCGTGCTGTTTGCCGCTATTCTCATCGGCCTGATCGTCGCTTCGAGCGCGATTTACATCGTCGACGAAACCGAACAGGTGATCATCACTCGATTCGGACAACCGGTGCGCGTTGCTGTCACCGAGGCCGGACTTCACGTGAAGTTGCCTTTCATCGAGACGACCAACTACTTCGACGAACGTTTCTTGGAGTGGGACGGTGCACAGAACGACATTCCGACGCTGGGGAAAGTCTTCATTTACGTGGATGCTTATGCTCGCTGGAGGATCAGCGACCCGCTCTTGTTTCTGCAAAACTTGCAGGGCAGCGAGGTCGCCGCGCAGTCGCGACTCGACGACATTCTGGACGGTGAGACCCGAAATGCCGTCGCACGCCACGAGCTGGTGGAGGTAGTCCGGACCAGTAACAGGACTCCCGATGTCGTGGAAGGTGACGAGGACGAGACTGCGATTCTCGAGGAAATCGAGACTGGTCGTCCGGACGTCACCTTACAAATCAAGAACGCTGCGGCTCCTGCTCTGTTGGAGTGGGGCATCGAGCTCATGGACTTCCAGTTCAAGAGGATTAACTACACCGAGGACGTGCGGGTCACCGTGTTTGCTAGGATGATCAGTGAACGGCAGCGTATCGCTCAGCGATATCTTTCCCAAGGACAGGGTGAAGCAGCGCGTATCGGCGGTGAACGAGAGCGGGAGCTGCAGAGAATCCAGTCCGAGGCCTTTCGCGACGCTCAGGAAAAGCGGGGCGAGGCCGACGCGGAGGCCGCTGCGATCTATGCGGAGGCCTACAATCGGGACGCCGGGTTCTACGCGTTCGTGAGGAGTATGGAAGCGTTCGAGACCGTGATCGATCCGAACACGACCCTGATCCTGTCAACGGACGGCGAGCTGTTCCGTTTCGTGGATCAGCCGCGCTGAGTCAGCACGTGAACAAGGTACGGATCGGTTAGAAGTCGCCGACTCCCCAGAGGATGAGGGAGGTTCCGACGATGTAGTTACCGTTGTAGACGAGCCCGATTCCGACGGCCGCTGCGACGTAGACGGAAAGGAATCGCTTCCAGTTGAATCGGCTGGACTCGGCGGCGGCGACGTGCTTTGCGACGGTGAAGCGATCAATGACTCGACTCATGTTCGTACCCCTGTTCTGTGTGCCTACATGTTTAGTCGGTAAAAGGGGGTAAGGGGTTTAACCAGAGACCGAAAAAAGAGAAAGGGCTGGCGGCGAGAAGTTGCGGAGTCGTATCGGCAGGTGGGGCAGAGGATCGGAATCAGACCGAGCGCCTTCCGCCTTCGATTCCCCTCCTGATTCAGGAGGGGTGGATGCGCCAAAGGCGCAGACGGGGTGGTTCTTCGCACCGCCCCTCCTTGACTAAGGAGGGGATTTAGTGACAAGTGACAAGTAAGAAAGGACGTCGAGACTGTAAGTGCGAGTTGACAGGCAAACACCTGGGACTACACTTTCTTAACTGACTACTGACTACTGACTACTGACTACTGACTACTGACTGACTACCGTTTCTTGATGCCCGTTTCCGAGCAGAATTCCAGGCTGGTCTATGAGGCGCTGAAGAGTGCCGGCGTGGAGTTGATGTCGGCTCTGCCCGAAACGTGGCTCGTCCACATCATGAGCATGGCCGACGACGACCCCGACACGACACTGGTGCGTCTGACTCGCGAAGAGGAGGCGGTTGGCATTTCGGCCGGGGCCCATCTGGCCGGGGTTCGATCGGCCCTCCTCATGCAGAATCACGGCTTTCTAGCGTCAGTCAACCCGATCGTGTCGCTCGCTCTGCTCTACAGGATTCCGCTGCTGATGCTGATCAGCTATCGCGGTCACATGGGCGAGGAACATCCGTGGCAGACCATGGGTGGACGGATGACCGAACCCATCCTTTCCGCCCTGGACATCCCCTATGAGCTCCTCCGTGATCCTGCCGACGTCTGCAGGCAGATTTCCGCCGCCCAGGTGCTGGCCGAATCCTCTCTGACGCCGGTGGCCCTGCTGCTCGAACGCCAGTTGATGTGGGAGGAGTCGTGAAGCGGGCCGAAGCGTTGGCAGTCCTTTACCCGGACATCCAGGACGATGCCGTGGTCACGATCATGGGTGCGGTTGCTGTCGAGCTGTATTCATTGGGTCATCGGCCGAACTTCTTCTACCTGCAGCATGCCATGGGCCTGGCGTCGTCTATTGGTCTGGGCCTGGCTCTTTCGAAACCGAACCAACATGTGACGGTGTTCGACGGTGACGGTTCCGTGCTGATGAACCTCGGAACCTTCAGCACGCTGGCATGGTACGCGCCGAAGAACCTGACGCACGTGGTTTTCGACAACGAAAGCCTGCTCTCGGTGGGAGGATTCCGGACGGCGACTTCGGCCGGTTCGGATCTTGCCGGTATCGCCGAACGTTCGGGAATCGAGAACGCGACGATGGTCCGAACGGTGGATGAGCTGAAGGCGGCATGGGAGGAGGCGCGGGCAGCAGAGAAGCTTGCCACGATCGTGGCAAAAGTGGAGGCTGTCGGTCCTCCTTCATTCAAGATGGATATCACGACGCTGGAAAATCGATTCGAGTTTCAGCGCTGGCTTCGGGAGGTCGATTGACGATGTCGATACTGGCGAAGTTTGTCGAAGCTCTGCAGGGCGGCGAAATCGAGGTCATCGATTTGACCTCGGATCTCAGCGCCGACTCTCCGCTGTTACCTCTGCCACCCGAATGGCCGAACACGCCGGCGTTCGAGCTGCACGAGATCTCCCGCTACGACGAGCGCGGTCCAGCCTGGTACTGGAACTGGTTCAGGACCGGCGAACACACGGGGACTCATTTCGATGCCCCGATCCACTGGGTCAGCGGAAAGGATCTCGATGCCAACAGCGTGGATCGGATTCCGGCGCAGTTGTTCGTCGGGCAGGCATGCGTCCTGGATGCCGCCGCCGAATCCCGCGAGAACTCCGATTTCCTAGTCGACATGGACTTCATCGAGGACTGGGAAGGGCGTCACGGTAAGATTCCGCCGCGCAGCTGGGTCCTGCTGCGGACGGACTGGTCGCAGAGGACGAGCGAGGAGGAGTTCCTCAACATCGACGAGAGAGGGCCGCACACTCCCGGCTGGAAGATGGAGGCGTCGGCGTTCTTGGCCGAGGAAAGGGATGTGCTTGGCGTCGGAGTGGAAACGATCGGTACAGACGCCGGTCAGGCCGCCGGATTCGACCCGCCCTTCTCGAACCATTACGTGATGCACGGCCACGGGAAGTTCGGACTGACGAACCTGGTGAACCTGGATCGCCTGCCACCGACGGGCTCGGTCGTGATCGCCGCGCCTCTGAAGATCGTGGGCGGCTCGGGCAGCCCGTTGCGGGTTATCGCCCTGGCGCCGAAGGAGGTGTAGGTGCGCTCTATGAGCGCACAGCGTTTCTTTTCGAAGAATGTGCGGTCATAGACCGCACCTACACCAAAGGTGCCGACCTATTGCGGCTCGATCGTTGCCGCGTTGACGTAGTCGAGTCGGGGAAAGTCCGCGTTCAGGTATGTATTGCCCTCCGCCTGGACGCGACCCTGGGACGGGCCCCGTCCGCGAGGAGCACCTTCGCCGTAGTCGCTGTAAATCCGATCGACGACCCTCATGCCGTCCACGACCCGCCCGAACGGCGCAAATCCTTGCCGATCCAGGGACGAGTTGTTCCCGAAATTGATGAAGACCTGTGTCGTCCGTGTGTCGGGCGATCCTGCCATGGCGTATGTGACATAGCCCCGCCGGTTGCTTTGGTCCACCCCATCGGGAGGTATCCGTGCGTCACGCCAGGCAGACGATACCGCCGGATCACCATGGATGCCGAACTGCACCATGAAGTTTTCGATCACCCGGAAGAAGCGAACCTCGTCGTAGAAACCGTTCTTGACGAGGTTGTAGAAACGGTCGGCGCCGTTTGGTGCCCAGTCCCGGTGCACCTCCACCGTAAACTCTCCGGCGCTGGTGTCGAACTTGACACGAAATTCGTCCGGTGCCGTTTCATTGAGGGCCACCGGGTTCTTCAGTGCGTCGTTGCCCCCCTGTCCCGAGCTGACGGAAGCAAAACCGAGCATCAGCGCGCCGGCCAGAAGAGTTAGTAGTATCGGACTATCGGTCATGTGTGTTCCTCCGAGAGATTTTCTTACATCAGTTCGATATTCGGTTTCGGGAATGAGAGCAACATTCTATTCCTGAACCGCGCTGATCTCATCCCTTGAAATTTTGATGACGCTTTTCGGGTTGAATGTCTGGCGGGTCCCGACCCGCAGCGCGACCTCGATTCTTCCGCCCTCGAGTACGAAGAACTGGAGCAGAAAACCCCCTCCGTCCATGACCTCGAGTTGGTAGTCTGCCACGGGTACGTCCCCGATCCATTCCTCGAAGAGCGGCCCGAAACCTGCGCTATCAAAGACATGTCCTGGCAGCGCCATGATCAGAGTCCCCGGCCTGTCGCCGATGACCCTCTGAATCTCCCGTCGGGCCTCGACCATGAAACGGATGAGGCGACCGGCGTAGGTGAGGTCGTCGGCTTCCTCCCGTTCCGGTTCGGTGACGCCCACGGTCAGGTGATGGATGAACGGGTTGCCGTAATCCTGCGAAAGCATGTGCCGGCGAGCGGCCTCATCGACCGGGTGGACGACCGCAATGTAATCCGGCCAACCAGCGTCACGCGCCGGGCCCTCCTCAGGCAGGCGGGCGGACACGTTGATGTAGTCGTGCCCGTCGACCGGCGACGGGTAACATCGGGAATCCCATCCCGAGACGTAGCCGCGTTCTTTGATCGGTCCTGCGACCAGGTGCGGCGGGTCGGTAAAGATCGCGGCGTGGTCGAGGTTGGGCTTGAGCTCGACGCCTGCTTTCACGATCATGTCGGCGACCCGGACCGCTTCGCCGAGCCTCTGCGGCGCATTGGCCATGTTGAGATTACGGCCGAAGTCATCCGGGACTCGGAACGCGGTCATAGAGGTTCTCCGCGCCCGCCGGAGGCCTCGAATTCAGCCAGGACTGCCCGCACGATGCTCCCGGCATCGATGCCGTGGAGCGCGCGAACTGTCTCGAGCCGGCCTGTTTTGCTGAAGCCCCTTGGTGCAAGGACCGCGACCGGCCGACCCAGCGCACCGCCGATCCACTCGGCAACCGGGGGTGCGAAGTCCCCGACGACTACCATCGGCGTTCGGATTTCATCGTCGGGGATCAGGTCGTTCAGGTGATAGCCGGCCGACGGGTCCTCCCAGCGTTCCGGTTCACGCCAGTACCGTTCCCAGTCGCGTTTCAGACGTTCCCAACTCGTGACGTTACAGACGTTCACGAACAGGCCCTGATCGCGGAGAATCTCCGACGCCTGTAGCGCCTCGACGATCACCGGACCCGTGGCGAACACGGATGCCGTGTTCCGTCCGGGTTTATAGCCCGCTTCCCTCCGAAGCTCGAGATGCCAGTAGCCGCCGCGGATCACATTCTCTCGAAACTCGGCGGTGTCGCCGATGTCCGGCTGCTCGATGTCCTGAGTCGTTAGACGCAGGTATACCGATTCTCCCTGCTCGGTCATGATCTGATCGATCGCCCAGTGGTAGATCACCTGGGTATCGGCTGCGAAGGCAGGTTCGTAGTAAATGATGTTGGGCAACCCCATGAACACAGCCGGTGTCTGGATCGACTGGTGTGTGCCCGACTCGCGGCTCAGGCTCGTCCCCGATGGTGTGCCGACGGCGATGAAACGGGCTTTGTCGTAGAGGGCGTAGTAGAGCTGGGTGTACGCGTGTTTCCAGAACACATCGTAGATGGTGACGATGGGGATCAATCGCTCCTTGCCTTCGACGGCGAACTTCTCGCGACCCATCGCGAATGCCAGCAGCGCGGCCACGCCCTCGTTGATGGCGATGCTGTGAAACTGTCCAGCGGCTGTGAGCCGCCAGCCGAATGGCTGTTTTTTCTGTTCGCGGAGAAAACGCGTCAGGTCTTCGGGGGGATTTGCATCGAAGACGCCCGAGGCCCGGATGACCCCGCCCAGGTGAGTCGTCAGTCCGACGTCGGGCGCGATGAAAGCCAGGTGTTTCCCTATCGAAGAGCGCAGGTAGGTGAGGTTCAGGTTGCCGAAGACGGCCGATGACGATCGCCTGCCCGACGTGGCGCTCCGAATCTCATCCCACGCTGGCGCCTTCTCGACCGGGTAGGACACCGATATACGGGTGGTCTCCGGGAAGAGATAGTCGACCCGCTGGGCGAGTAACCTCGAGATATCGCCGTCGGGCGGCAGTAAAAACGGGTCACCGGCTGGAAAGTCGAGTCGGGCTCGGTATTCCTCCATCTGGGCTTCGGAGAGCACCGCTCCGTGGTTTTCCGGATGTCCCGCCCATCCCCCCAAACGCCATCCTTTTACCGTGTGGCACACGACCGCGGTCGGCCGATCGCCCACGCTGCGGGCCTCTTCTTCCGCGTCGATCAGAGCTTCGAGGTCGTGCCCTCCGAGATCTTCCACCAACTCCTTCAGTTCGTCGTCGCCGTAGTCGGCGAGGACGTCGAGCGGCTCGGTCGCGGGTGAGCTCGACACGAACCGTCCGAGGAAATCTGCCATCGTTGGATCCGAGTGTTCGCCCGAGCCCGTGAGTGCCTTCCGAATCGTTGCACCGTCCAGTAGCAACAGCGACTGGTAGTGAGAGTCCGACAGCGACTCCAGACGTCGCCTGAGCGTTGCTCCTCCCGGCCGGTCGAACGCCGCCGTGACACGCGATCCCCATCGCAGGTCGATCACGTGCCAGCCATTGGCCTCGAAGAGACTGCTTGCCCAGGCGCCGGTACTGCCCTGAGGGCTGTCTTCCATCACCCGGTCCAGGCTCTGGCGGTTCAGGTCGATCCACCAGCAGAGGTTCGACAGCCGGCGCCGACCGGCCTCGTAGAGCGAACCCCCGATCTGGAGCTCGGTCAACTCTCCGTCCCCGACGAGCGCGTGGTAGCGCGCATCGACATCGGCGTTGAAATGCGCGTTCTGGACCACGGCCTCGTAGGCATCTCCGACCGTGGCCGAGCAACCCAGGCCCTCGATGCTGGTCGAGTAGTCCACGAACGACGGATGGTGGTGTTGCGTCGGGTACGCCGGCGGCCCGCCCATCTCGCGGAGGTTTTCCATCTCGTCTCTTCTTACGCGGCCCATCATGTACATCAGCGCGTAGAGAAAGGGAGCCGCGTGAGGTTTGACCGCGATCCGGTCCTGAGGGCGGCGGTGGTGCAGGTAGTGGGCCGTCAGGATGGATGAGGATGAAACAACGCTGGCCTGATGCCCTCCGACTTTCGGCTTCTGACCTTTGTTTTCAGGCTTGTTGTTCGCCCAGTAGACCATCCAGACTGCGAGCCAAGAGGCCCAATCTTCGACGCGGCGTGTGAGCCCGGCAAAGCCCGTACTTGCGGCTGGTTCGACCTTCGGCTGCTTCATACCAACTCCAGTCCGTCATTGTAAGGTGTTCCCAAAGGTGCAAGCCAATCGAAAGCGTCGGGGGGAGCAACGCGGCCGTTCTCCAGGTTACTAACGACGCCCAACCGGATCTGCTATTATTGCGGCACCATTTTTGAGGAGGAGTCCCCGGTGGCCTCAGCCAATCCCCTGAAACAAATCATGAACATCAGGCGCGATGAGTTGCCTCAGGCGCTCTTGATGTTCTCCTACTTTTTTATGGTCATTGCGACGTTCTGGATACTCCGGCCGCTGAAAAAAGGGCTGATGCTGGAGCTATACGACCAGACACCGTTCAACTTCGTCGGGTGGCAGTTCAATGCCGCTCAAGCTGAGAGTATCGCCAAGATCGGCAACATGGTTGTTGCGGTTTTTGCTGCGAGCGCGTTCATATACCTGGCCCGATCCCTTCAGCGGCAGCAACTTACCTACGTGTTCTCGGTTTTTTCCATTGCTTGTTTCGCGCTGTTCAGCTACGCGGTTGTCGATCGCGGGGCCGCGACCGTCTGGGCCTTCTACTGGTTCGGTGACCTTTACAATACCTTGATGGTCGCAACGTTCTTCGCCTTCCTGAACGACAGTGTCGCTCCCCAAGTTGCAAAGAGGCTCTATGGACTCATCGTCCTCGGCGGCGTTGCGGGGGGCGCGTTCGGTGCCACGGTCCTCGCTGTCTGGCTCAGTGAACTTTCCCTGTCCGGATGGCTCTGGGTCTGCGTGGGTGTCACGATTGTGATCATAGCGGTAGCGGCATTCGCGGGACGGTTGTTCGGCGCCGTCGAGCCGCGGGAGGCCGAAACGGGACCACCGCCGTCGACCGGCTCTGTGGGTGCCAGTGTCCGGCTGGTCTCCAAGTCGCGGTATCTGCTGGCGATAGTCGCTGTGGTGGGCTTGTATGAAATGATCTCGACGATCATGGACTTTCAGTACAGCTCCACGATCACGTACTATCTGGACGGAGACGCCATCACGGCCTGGGTCGCCACGGTTTCTTCCTTCACGAATTGGGTCGCGCTGTTCGTGCAGTTGTTCCTGACCAGCTTCGTCATGACCCGATTCGGCGTCGGGGCAGCCTTGCTGGTCTTGCCGGTCGCGGCGTTGTTGGGGTCAGTCGGCTTTCTCGCCGCTCCGATTCTGTTGATCGGCAGCTTCCTGAATACCAGCGACAATGGCTTCGCGTACTCGATCAACCAGTCCGCCAAAGAGGTCCTCTACACCCCGACGACCAAAGCGGAGAAGTATCAGGCGAAGGCGATCATCGACATGTTCGTGCAGCGATTCGCCAAAGCGGTTGCGGTCGTCTTGAGTCTGGCCATAACGACGGTATTCGTGGGCTTTGGCAGCGTGCGATGGTTGTCCCTCGTTGCTATCGTGATTCTTCTCGCCTGGATCAAGGTCGCTCGCTTCGCGGGTGACGAATTCCAGAGACTGTCGTCGCAGGCCGAACCGCCTCGATCGGATTCGGTCGACATTCCACTCGACAAGCGGGCACCTGACACCGAGTTTGCCTCCTAGTGGCCTGTAACGGAGATATCGGTACCAGCGTTGCGGTGGAACGGCACCGGATTCTGGGAGCCGACAACCCGTGAGAAGCGGGTCTTACACAGAAATGGTAGCGGCAACGAAGACTCAACCGTTCCGCCGCAACCCTCCGGGCCGATGGGGGTTGCCGTCGATCTCTTTGTCGTTCGTCGTCCTGATGAAACCGCATCAATTCCTCCTCTCTCCTCGACCTCGACTGGCAAGACCCATCGGCGATGGTGCCGATATCTCCGTTACAGGCCACTAGCCCAGCCCCGGGATAGCTCCCTACCAACGTCGCCCGTTCCGAGCACCGTGCGGTACAATCCCGCTGCACACATGAGGAGCCGCTCCAAAACCGATCTGGCGACATACGCAGCCGCGGCCGGTGCTGCTGTCATGATCGCCAACCAGGTTGGCGCGAAAGCGACACGCGACGCCCTTTTCCTCTCGAACTTCGGCATCGATGGCCTGCCCTACATGCTCATCGGTGCGGCTGTCTTCTCGATCCTGACCGTTCTCTGGGGATCTCGACTGATGGCGAAGTGGACGCCGTCACGGGTGATTCCTGTCGTGTTCGGAGCGAGCGCTGTGCTGCTGGTTGCCGAGTGGGCCCTGTGGCACCAGTCGCCGAGGCTGGCTGCCGTCCTCGTCTACCTCCATGTCGCGGCCTTCGGATCGTTTCTCATCTCCGGATTCTGGTCGATCATCAACGAGCGATTCGATCCGCGAACGGCCAAGAAGAAAGTCGGTTTGATTGCAGGCGGAGGGACGCTCGGTGGCCTGCTGGGCGGCCTGCTGGCTGAAAGGGTAGCCGCAGCGTTCACCGTTTCCACGATGCTGCCGCTTCTGGGTGTGATGCATCTCGCGTGCGGTCTAATGGTTTACCTGGTTCGAACGCCGACAACTCGCCGTTGGAAAAGCGCGGAGATGAGGGTCGAGACGTCGGGACTGGGATACGTCCGACGGGTTCAGTATCTGCGGAATATCGCGCTGCTCATCGTTCTCAGCACAGCGGGAGCGACGCTGTTGGACTACGTGTTCAAAGCGCGAGCGTTCGCGACCTATACCGAGGCCGAGGATCTGATGCGGTTTTTTGCGGTCTTCTACGCTGCCGTCGGCCTCGGCACGTTTATCCTGCAGACGAGCCTGAGCCGCGTGTCGCTCGAGAAGCTGGGTCTGGCGAGGACGATCGCTCTCTTACCTTCGCTGACTGCGGTTGGTAGTTTCGCAATGCTCTTTGCCCCTGGACTGGCTGGCGCAGGAATCGTACGGGGTGGGGAAGCGGCGATGAGGAGTTCGCTCTTCAGGTCCGGGTACGAACTGCTCTACACTCCGGTTTCTCCGCGCCAGAAGCGCGCGGCGAAATCCATCATTGATGTCGGATTCGACCGTGTTGCCGACGCTTTCGGCGCGATTTTGATTCGCCTGTTGCTGCTGTTGGGGCCCGTGCTGGCCCTTCCGTCAATGCTCGCAGGTGCGATTGTCCTGGCCGGGCTTGGGCTGATCGTCTCGTCCAGACTCCATCGGGGTTACGTCGACGCGCTGGCCGATCGTCTCGTGCACCGGGCCGAAGAGCTGGAGATTCCCGAATTAAGGGAGACGGCTGCCGATTCGGCGGTCATGCACACCCTCGGCAGCCTCGATCTGAGCCGCGTGCTCGGTCGAGAGAAGTCGTCTCTCGGTCGAGAGAGATCGTCTCTCGGTCGAGAGAAATCGTCCCGCGGTCGAGAGAGGTCGTCCCGCGGAAGAGGGGTGACCCCCGGTTCGGGCGCGACGCGTGGGATGAACCAACGGCCCGAGCCCGAGACCGATGTCATCCTCGTGGCCGCGACGGACTTACGCTCAGGTGACTTGACCCGGGTCCGACGACGTCTGAAGCAGGACCTGGATCCGGTCCTGTCGTCTCTTGCGATCTCCCTGCTTGCCTGGAACGAAGTCAGCGGCGACGCTGTCAAAGCGTTGCGCCGGATAGCCCCGGGGATTGTCGGAGAACTGACCGATGCGTTGGCGGATCGAGAGCGTGATTTTGCCATCCGGCGCCGAATTCCTCGTATCCTGGCAGCCTGTGAATCCAGGCGTGGCGTGGACGGTCTGATGGTCGGCCTCGTGGACCGGCGCTTCGAGGTCCGTTATCAAAGTGCCGCGGGATTGGCCCGGATTCACGGACGGCGACGCGACCTCGAGGTCGGAGTGGATCGCGTCAGCGAGGCGATTCTTCGGGAACTGGAGGTCGACAAGTTGGGATGGCAGAGTCGTCGGCTCGTGGATTCCGGGGACTCAGCTGAAATCGATCGACTCCTGGAGGACCGGGCCAACCTGAGTCTCGAACACATCTTCAGGATGCTCTCGCTATTCCTGGAGAGGGAACCGCTCCAGATTGCTCTCCGCGGGCTCCACACCAACGACGGGCAGCTGCGTGGAACAGCGCTCGAATACCTGGAGAGCGTCCTGCCACCGCGGATACGCGAACGGTTGTGGCCCTTCCTCGAAGACCAGCGGCCACGGCAGCCTCTAGACCGGAAGAGCAGGGACGTTTTGTCGGAATTGATGCTCTCCCGCCGGTCCATCGAGAGCAACCTGGCCGACCTCAGAAAGAAGCGCTGAGACCGGACTCCAGGATTCCCGGAGTCAGGCCTCTTTGTTTTTGTTCAGCAGCAGCGGTTCGCGAGCTAGCCAACGTGAGGGGGACAGGGGCCTGGCCCTGTCCCCAGGTGTTGGCTGGGCAGGAATCTTGATCGAGCGCCTCTCACTTGCAGCTCATGCCTACCCCATCCTTGACACCCCCCTCCACTAGGAATACAGTGCAGCAGCTTCACCCGAGCCCGTTACACCAACCCACACGAGGAGACGGCGATGACATACGCACTTGCAGCATTTCTGCCGGTTCTGGCCGTTATGTTCTTTCTGGTCGTACTTCGATGGCCGGCCGTTCGGGCGATGCCCGTCGCCTACGTGTTGACCGTAATCGTCGCTTTGTCGGTGTGGCAGGTGCCGGCCCTGCACGTGGTGGGTGCGACGTTGCGCGGGGGGATGATTGCGTTGACGCTCTTGTGGATCATCTTTGGGGCGATCCTGTTGCTGTTCACGCTGCGCGAAAGCGGTGCGGTGACGACCATCCGCCGCGGTTTCATGGGTATCTCTAGGGACCGGCGTATCCAGCTGATCATCGTGGCGTGGCTGTTCGGTTCCTTCATCGAAGGGGCCGCTGGTTTCGGAACTCCCGCCGCGGTTGCCGCTCCGTTGTTGCTCGCACTGGGCTTCCCGGCGCTGGCCGCGGTCATGATGACCTTGATCATCCAGAGCACCCCGGTCAGCTTCGGCGCGGTCGGCACTCCCATCCTCGTCGGTATGGGACAGTCTCTGAACGTTCCGCAAGTCGAGGAGGCGCTCGCCGCCAGCGGCATCACCTACACGGAATTCATCTACCGCCTGGGGGTGTTCACCGCCATGCCCCACGCGGTGGCCGGGACACTCATACCGCTGATCATCGTCTGCATGATGACCCGTTTTTTCGGAGAGAACAAGTCGTTTCGCGAAGGACTGGAAGTATGGAAGTTCGCCTTGTTCGCGGGCTTCAGCTTCGTCATTCCTTACTTGCTGGTCGCGGTTTTTCTGGGACCGGAGTTCCCGGCCCTGCTCGGGGGGCTCGCTGGTCTGGCGATCGTGGTGACCGCGGCCCGAAAGGGTTTGTTCCTGCCGGAGGGAGAGCCGTGGGACTTTCCGCCACGGTCGAAGTGGGAAGAGCAGTGGGTGGGTAACATCACCGCGGAGGCCGGTGAAGAGCGCCATCACATGACGCTGTTGCTGGCGTGGACGCCTTACTTGCTCGTCGCCGCCCTGCTCGTGTTGACGCGGTTGCCGTTCCTCCCGTTCCGGGGCTGGCTGACCTCGTTCAGTTTCACCTGGTCGAACATCGCGGGAACGAGTTTGTCCCAGAGCGTCGAGCCGCTCTATCTGCCCGGTACGATCTTTATCCTCGTCGCACTGACGACGATCTTCATCCATCGCATGTCGAAGGATGAGGCCCGCATGGCCTGGTCGGACGCCGCGCACAAGATGGCGGGACCGGCACTGGCTCTGCTGTTTGCGGTCGGACTGGTTCGCGTATTTATCGATTCCAACACGAACGCATCCGGGCTGGACAGCATGCCGCTGGTGCTTGCCGAATACGTTGCCGGGATCGCGCAGGGGACGTGGCCTTTCTTCGCACCGATCATCGGAGCGATGGGCGCGTTCGTGGCGGGCAGCAACACCGTCAGCGACCTCATGTTTGCCCTCTTCCAGTACGGTGTTGCCGACCGGATCGGTACCTCGCGGATCGTCATCCTGGGGATCCAGGCGGTGGGCGGCGCGGCGGGGAACATGATCTGCGTGCACAACGTCGTCGCGGCAAGCGCGACGGTCGGGCTGGTCGGCCGTGAGGGGGCGTTGATTCGTCGAACGATCATCCCGATGACGTACTATCTAATCGTCACCGGCATGCTCGGACTGCTCTTTTCCTACGTTCTGTTTCCGGATATGTTCTGAGGCGCTTGAGATCTCCGGCAGTTGCAGTGCGAGCCGCAACGGGAGGGAGAAACCACGGACTCACGTCGAGTCATTACCACCTACTACCTGATCGCCGGCCTGTATACCTTGTCGGCAGCGTTGATATGGGGCGTCAACACGCTGTTCCTGCTGGGGGCGGGTCTCGACATATTCGGCGTCTTTCTCGCCAACGGCGCGTTCACGGCCGGAAACGTCATCTTCGAGATCCCGACAGGGGTTCTGGCCGATACGCGGGGGCGTCGTCTCTCGTTCCTGCTGAGCGTCGCCATCCTGCTCGTGGGTACGCTCGGCTACGTCGGTGTCGCCCGCATCGGTGCCGGTCTCGAGGCGTTCGTCGCAGTATCGCTCCTCCTGGGTCTCGGCTTCACCTTCTACTCGGGTGCCGTGGAGGCGTGGCTGGTAGATGCACTCCGAAGCTCCGGCTACGAGGGTCAGTTCGACAGCGTCTTCGCCCGAGGCTCGATGGTCACCGGCGCCGCGATGCTCCTCGGAACGATCGGCGGCGGTCTGTTGGGCACGTTGGATCTGGCGCTGCCGTACCTGGTCCGGAGCGTGATGCTGGGGGCGGTCTTCGTCGTCGCCTACGTCGGGATGCGGGATCTCGGATTCACGCCGCGCGCGATCGGACGCCAGGGGTTTACTCGTGCCATGAAAGCGGTGGCCCGCTCGAGTGTCGACAGCGGCTGGCGCGCGCCGTCTGTCCGGCTCCTCATGATGGCCTCGTTTGTTCAGTGGGGGTTCCTGGCCTGGGGGTTCTACGCCTGGCAGCCCTACTTCCTCGAGCTGCTGGGCCGTCAGGCCGTGTGGGTCGCCGGGGTTGTGTCGGCCCTGGTTTCGGCTTCCATGATCGCCGGAAACGTTCTGGTCGACTGGTTCAGCCGGTTTTGTGGAAGGCGGACGACTCTGTTGCTCTGGGCGGCGGCGGCCCAGACCCTCGCAGCCATCGGGGTCGGGTTGGTGGACTCTTTTGCCGCGGCGGTTGCGCTGTTCGCCGTCGTCACCGGTGCGGCCGGTGTGATCGGCCCCGTCAAACAGGCCTACATGCACCAGGTCATCCCGTCCGAGGCCCGGGCGTCAGTCATATCGTTCGACTCGCTGATGGGAAACGCAGGAGGACTGTTCGCCCAGGGCGGGCTCGGGTATCTTTCTCGCGCTCGATCGATTCCGGAAAGCTACGTGGTCGGGGGGATCGCCACTCTGCTGGCGCTGCCGCCGCTCATCCTTCTTCGACGAATGGCCGAGCGTGCCGACATCATCGTCGGACGCCGCGCAGGCCGTCGGGGCGCCTGCGCCGCCCAGGGCCTGCCCGAGGTCGGCCTGGTTGATTCGACGCCGAGGGTGGCACGGGGCGAGTGACAAGTGACAAGCAAGAACCTAAATCAAGTGTAGGTGCGCTCTATGAGCGCACATCCCTCAAGCTCGAAAGATGTGCGGTCATAGACCGCACCTACACCACAACTGACGACTGACTACTTCCTCATACTCACGCCCTCCTCTATGAGCCAGTGGACGAACCAGCTCCTCATTCTCTCCAGCCGGTCGACCAGCAACCAGGGCTCGCCCGAGCGGGACAGACCGTGCGACGAGCGTGGGTAGCGGACGAGTTCAGTCGGGACCCGGTTTTTCATCAGAGACATGAACCATTGTTCTCCGTCACCTATCGGAGTCCGGTAATCGTTCTCGCTGTGAATGATGAGAGTCGGAGCGGTCACATTCTCGACATATGAGATCGGAGACAGCCGGCGGTACAATTCTCTCTGTTCCCAGGGCGCGCCGAAGAACTCGTATTCGGTCAGTCCCTGCGCATCGGACGTGCCCCACCAACTCTCCCAGTTCGTGATCGATCGGCTCGTCACCGCGGCCGCGAAACGGTCCGTTGTCGCCGTCAACCAGTTGGTCATGTACCCGCCGTAGCTTCCTCCTGCAACTCCGACACGGTCCGCATCGATTTCCACGTACCTGGCGATGGCAGCATCGACGCCGCCCAGATAATCCTCTTGGTCCATCTCACCCCACTGCCCACGTGTGGCGTAGGTGAACTCATGACCGTAGCCGGACGATCCTCTCGGGTTCGGGTAGAGAACGAAGAAGCCGGCGTTCGACAGGACGTGGAAGGTACGGAACCAGTAATTGCCGTAGGAACCGTGAGGCCCGCCATGGATCTTCAGGATCAGCGGGTATTTCTGACCCGGTGAATAACCGACAGGCTTGATCAGCCAGCCTTCGATCTCGGTGCCGTCCTCGACCGTCCAGGTCAGGCGTTCGGCAGGCATGAGATCGATGTCCTGGAGCCATTCCTCATTGAACGAGGTCAGACGCTGCTCACCGCTGCCGTCCGTCCGACTCACATAGAGATCGCTCGGTGTCAACGGGTCGGTCAGCGCGTAGGCCATCACGGACCCGTCCTCGGCCGCGGAAATGGATCGCAGCGTCCGGTCGCCGCTCGTGATCTGGCGTACCTGGCCCTGGAGGTTGGCCTCGAACAGGTGGGTGTTCCCGCTGGTCCCGGCCGTAAAGCGGATGGCGTTCCCGTCCCTCGTCCATCGGGGAGCACCCGGAGCCAGGTCCCAGTCGGCTGTCAGGTTCGTTCGGCCGCCCGTGAAGCTGCCGTCTGCAGCGATGTCGACGAGCATTACGTCGGTCTCGGCGCCGCGCTCAGACGTGTAGAGGAACGCCAGTTGCGTTCCGTCGGGAGACACGGCGGCAGAACGCTCCGAACCCGGGTTGGTCGTGAGGCGCCGGACGTCGCCACCGGACGCCGACACGGCGTAGATGTCCTGCGTCTGGTCCCTGTTGTACTCGTTGTTCTGCTCCTCATTGCCGGTGAACAACAAGGTTTGACCCTCGGCGGTCCATGTGACGCCGCCGACGTCGAAAGCCATTTCTGTCAGCTGCCGCGCTTCACCCCCTTCGGCGTTCACGATAAACAGCTGTGTCTTGTCCCGGACCGAGTAGTGTGGACGCAGGTTCAGGGTTCCATCACTCTTGTAGCGCATGCTCGTGACGACACGACCGTCGAATCGCACCGCGTCGAGAGTGCGCGTGATGGCGTCAGGCGCGATCCAGCCCTCTCTTTCCTCGCCGTTTTCTTCCTCGTCCTCACCGTCAGGGCGCCGTGTGAACGCGATCCGCTGACCGTCTGGTGACCAGGTCGGTGAACCAGTCACGCCCTCGATGTGGAAAGCCTCTCCGCCACCGGCCTGCATCCGCAGAAACCATACGTCGTTGGAATCTTCACCACGGCGGGATTCGAAAGCCAGGAGGGACCCATCCGGCGACCACCTGGGAGAGGACGCCTCTTCGGTCGGGCTGGTCAGTCGAAAACTGCCACCGTCCGGCACGCCATTTGCGAGCCGCTGAAGCCACACTTCTCGATGCCGTTCGTTTTTGTCCTCGATGACCGTCATGACGGTAAAGGCGACAAGATCGCCGGCCGGGGACACCGCGGTGTCCTGGATCGTGAACTCCTTGTAGAAGTCTTCGGGGATCAACCCGCGCTCCTGTGCGTGGACGAATCCGGCAGTCAGAAGAATGGCGATTGACAGTGTTGCGAAACGACGCATGATATGCCTCCGCAAGTCGAGGTGTTCCCGGTTTTTCCTGTTCGAAGTGCCGCCATACTAAACTGTGGAACTCGACGACGCCAGCGGTTTCGGCAGTACTGAATCTCCGCCTTCTGTTTTTTGCTTCGACACCCCGGTCGGCGATGGAGTAGTGTTTCGAGATGGAAGGAGTCGTCTACTTCGGCGAGTTCGGTTCCGGCGACTGGTACGCGACCCGAAGGTGAAAATGAATCCGTGCGGCGCGGATCCGTCCGCGTCCGGGCGGACACCCCGCTATGCCTCCTGCGAGGACCTACCAAACTATCGACGCGCACGCCGCCGGTGAACCCCTGCGGATCATCGTCTCTGGGGTGCCGCCCATTCCGGGTGCGACGATGCTCGAGAAGCGAGCCTACATCCGGGAAAACCTCGATTTCATCCGAACCTCTTTGATGCTCGAGCCCCGGGGCCATGCCGACATGTACGGCTGCGTCCTGACACCACCGGTGTCTGAGGGCAGCGATCTCGGCGTGCTGTTCATGCACAATGAGGGCTACAGCACGATGTGCGGGCACGGCGTGATCGCTCTCACGACCGTGGCCGTGCAGAACGGGCTCGTTGCCGAATCGTCCGTGATCGCGCTCGATACGCCGGCCGGGACGGTGCATGCCAGGCCCACGATAGAAGGGACACGCGTGGTTGGCGTAAGTTTCGAGAACGTTCCCTCCTTTGTGCTCGAGAAGGATGTGGCGGTCCTGGGGATGTCGGTCGATGTCGCGTTCGGTGGAGCCTTCTACGCGATTGCCGATTCGCCCTTGCCGATCGACGGCTCCCACCTGCCCGAACTTCGGGAATTGGGGATGAAGTTGAAAAGCGCAGTCGAGGAAGAGCGGGAGGTCGTTCACCCGCTCGAGCCCGGCCTTCGGGGAATCTACGGCACGATCTTTCGCGGAGCGCCCCGGAGGGAGGGAGCGACCGCCCGGAACGTCACCGTGTTCGCGGACGCCGAGGTCGATCGGTCGCCCTGCGGCACCGGCACCTGCGCCGTCATGGCGATGAGGGTTCAGAAAGGGTTGCTCGGCGACGAAGACACTTTTCGACACGAAAGCATCATCGGGACGGTGTTTGAGGGGCGGGTCCTCGGCCGGTCAAGAGTCGGGGACATCGAAGCCGTCATCCCCGAGATCAGCGGCAGCGCCTATATCACCGGTTACAACACGTTCGTTGTCGACGAAGCTGACCCCCTCGGACGCGGCTTCCGGCTCTAGTGGCCTGTAACAGTGCTATCGGTACCATCGCCGATGGGTCTTGCGGGCGAGGTCGCGGAGGGAGACGGAAAGCGATGCTCTTTCATCGGTGACGGCTTCCGACAAAGAGATCGCGCGCAACCCCCATCGGCCCGAAGGGTTCGGCGGAACGGCGCCGTCTTCGGTGTCGTAACGCCCTCGCAATGAAACAGCATTGGCTCGGGCGTCACTCCTAGAATCCGACGCCGTTCCGCCGAACGCTGGTACCGATAGCACTGTTACAGGCCACTAGCCCACCTTCGCGGCGGCCAGGTGTATCTTCCTGATCTGACGCTTGAGTCCGTGAATCTGGCGGCGGACCACCTTCAAGCCCTTGTGATCGTGTGCCTCGATCAGTTTGTTGCGCTCGACTTTGAGTTCGCGAATCTTGAGTTTGAGATCGCCCTTGTCGTGAACCTCGGTACCTGTCATCTCTTCATGCGGCTTTTCGATACCGAGTGCACCGGCGAGTTCTTCGACGAGCTTTCCCTTATTCCAGCCGGTGACCCCTTTCATGCCCTGGTCGTGGGCCATCTCCCGCAACTTGACGACAGTCGTCTTCTCCAGATCATGCCATTTCATTTCCGAGTGCCCTTCCATGAAAAATAGGGACAGTCTCAACGGTCCCGGTTTTAAGAACCAATATATCAGAGACATAGAAAAGGGGACACCGGAGTCTATTCGACAGCGGGGACATCCTGATTCCCCGGTTAGGGTCGTCGAGCATTTGTATCCACCTGTCACTGGCTGCTGGCCGGCCGAACCACGTCTCAAATCTATAGGGGGTAGAGATTTATGCGGGCTGTTAAGATTGGACGATAGGCACAACCATGATTGGAAAGCTTGTCGGGCATTATCAGATCGAGAGTGAGATCGGCGCGGGCGGTATGGGGGTCCTGTACAAGGCCGAGGACACCAAGCTCCATCGCCCGGTGGCTCTCAAGTTCCTGCCGCCGAAGTTTGCCGAGGACCGCCAGGCTCTGGAGCGTTTCCGCCGCGAGGGCCGCGCGGCCTCGGCGCTGAATCACCCCAACATCTGCACGATCTACGCGATCGACGAGCACGAGGGACAACCCTTCATCGTGATGGAGTATCTCGAAGGGCAGACGGTGAAGGAACGAATTGTCGCCGGTGGCTTCAAGGTTGAAGAACTTCTCGAGGTCGGCATCCAGATCGGCGACGCGCTCGATGCGGCCCATGCTCGGGGAATCATCCACAGGGACATAAAGCCCGCCAACATATTCATCACAGAACGGGGGCAGGCGAAGGCTCTTGATTTCGGTCTGGCCAAGCTCGTGGACGACGACGCTTCGATGGGGTCGCAGACCCGCGATTCCGCCACCGAGGATGGAAACCTGACCAACCCCGGGGCCGCGGTCGGCACTGTTGCCTACATGTCGCCTGAGCAGGCTCGGGGAGAAAAGGTCGACTCTCGAACCGACCTCTTTGCCCTGGGTGTCGTCCTTTACGAAATGGCGACCCGCAGGCAGGCATTCACCGGCAGCAGCACGGCCGTGCTGTACGACGCGATTTTGAACAGGAACCCCGCGCCCATTACCGACCACGACCCCGACCTCCCGGCCGATTTGGATCAGATCGTTCAGAAGTCGCTCGAGAAGGACCGCCGCCTCCGGTACCAGCATGCGTCGGAACTCCGCACCGACCTGACGAGGCTCAAGAGAACCTCCGATTCGGGACGGCTGGCCGCCGCCGCACCCCTACGGGCTGGTTCGGAACGGAGCGGAAACATCTGGCTGGCACTGGCAGGTCTCGCGGGTCTCGTCGGCCTGGCGGTCGCCTCCATGGTGATGACGCGAGGCGACCCGCCTCCCGCTCCGCTCTCGGAAGGATCGCTGGCGGTAATGTACTTCGAGAATCTCGCGGACGCGGACGATTCTGAAGGTCTGGGTCGGATGATGACGAGTCTGCTGACGACCGAGTTGTCCCGTTCGGGCGACATGGACGTCGTCAGCCGCCAGCGCTTGAATGACCTGGCGCGGGAGCTCGGGCACGAAACCGGACCCGTCGACAGCACCGTGGCCACCGAAGTCGCCCGGATGGCCGGGGTGGGAACCATGATTCTCGGCCAGGTCGCCCAGGCGGGGGAACGAATCGTCGTTTCCGCCGACCTGGTAGATGTGGAGACCGGACGACTGATTGCGTCGCCGCGCGCCGAGGGAATGAGTGTCGATGATGTGTTCAGCATGGCCGAGGACCTCGGGATGGAAGTGCGCCGGGAGATGCAGGCCTCGACGGATGTCGGAGGAACCATCAGCGGGGAACTGGACGCGTCGTTGACGGCTTCGGTCGGAGCCTATCGCGCGTACGCGGAAGGCGACGCCTTGTTCCAGGAGGGAAATTTCGAGGACGCCGCGGATCGATTTCGGGAGGCCGCCGAACTGGATGACCGGTTCGCGATGGCGTATTTCCGGATGAGCGTTGCCTGTTTTGCCGCCGGGGATGAGGCGGGTGCCAGAGAGGCTTCCGAGGACGCCCTCAATCGGATCGAGCTCCTTCCGGACGGGCTGAGCGACGTGGTTCGCGCGAACGCCCTGATCATCGAGGGGGATTGGACCGGCGCGATTTCTCATGTCTCCGTCGCTCTCGAAAAGGATAGTCAGGACAGGGAGGCACTGTGGCTTTTGGGCGCCTTGTATCTGTATTCGTCGCCCGGAGACGATCCGGGACAGACAGCGGCGCTGCTTGAACAGGTCGAGCAACTGGACCCGAACTTCGACATCGTGTACTCGCCACTGTCGTGGGCCTACGCCTATCAGGGTCTGCAGTCGATGACGATGGAGGAGATGGGCCCGTAGCAGCCCGTGGCAGAAGGCTGATGGCTCGCGCGCACGGGTCTTGCGAGGCGGAGACGAGGCGCGAGGAGGAACTGATGCTGTTTCATCATGACGACGAGCAACAAAGTATCCGACCGCAACCCCCGTGCGCCCGCAGGGTTACGGCGGCGTCACACCATCTGCGGTGTTGCCGCACCTCAACGATGTCCCAGCATCGCAGTCGGCACGGCGCCTAGCATCTGCCGCAACGCCGCCGTAACGCGAGCCATCAGACTTCTGCCACGGGCTGCTAGCTTCGTGGCTGCATTGGAGAAAACGCTGATGAACAAAATGATTCAGTCCGTTTTCGTTTGCGTCGGACTCATGATCGCTGTGCCGGCGGCCTGGGCGCAGCAGGATGAACCCATCAGCCTGACGGTGGAGTTCAGCGATCCCGACATGGCCGGATTGCTGCGTATGAACCTCATACACGCGACGGTGCATGTGAGCGGGTATGACGGGGAGGAGGTGCTTGTCGAGGCAAGCGGTGGGGCGAGCATGGAACCACCGCTACCTCCGGTACCCCCCGCAGGGCCCGCGCCCCCGCGTCGCCGTAGGGGACCCCTGCCGCCCCGGGGCCGGCAACGAGAGGCATTGACGGCGCGTGAGAGAAACAACGTCATCACTGTCGGGTCGCGCATGGTGGGTCTGACGGTTGAAATCCGGGTTCCGCGCGCCACTTCCTTGAGCCTGAACAGTGCCGTGGGGGATGTCGTCATCGAGGACGTCGCCGGTCGGCGGGTCACCGTCAACACCCAGGCGGGCAGCGTGGAGTTGCGAGATGTGACGGGCTCCGCGTCCGTGCGTACGCTCGCCGGAGACCTGAGGGTCTCGTTTCCGTCGGGACAGGTAGGAGAAATGGAGGGTGTCACGCTTAACGGGACGATCGACGTTTCGATTCCCGGCGACGTGAATGCCACGCTCCGACTGGAGAACCAGTTCGGTTCGGTGGAGAGTGAATTTGAGATGGACGAGATGACAGCGCGCCGTTCGCCGCGTCGAAGGGGTATGCCGTACAAGAAGGTCTGGTTGGCCAACGTCAATGAGGGCGGTCCGACGCTGCTCTTCCGCAACACCGTCGGCGACATCGTCGTCCGCCGGTCCGGAGGACGTTGAGGTAGTCGAGGGCGACTCGTACTCAAACGACGCGAACAAGAGCCCGCTTACGGCGGGCTTCTTTTTAATGTCCACGACTTATGCCGGGACCACTCGATAACGTCACTGTCGCGATTACTGAACATCGGCGCGAGCGCGAACTGACGACACTGATCGAGCGCTACGGCGTCCGCGAACCTTCCGGAGTGCATGCCTGCCGCCGAGTGCTCGCGTCGATCGAGTCTCGGCAACGCGATTAGGGGGGCAGTTTCTGGCTCTTGCCGGCAACATCCGGGCGCTCGAGCGCGGTTGTCGCTACGTCGACGAGGATTTGAACCGGATCTGGCTCGACGATCGCATCGCGAAAAACAGGAGCGACGTCCTCGCTGCAAGCAGCGGGGCGCGCCCACCAGCAGCGAAGACGTCGCTGCCAGCAGCGAAGACGCCGAGCATCGCGCGCTGCTGGTGCAGCTGGATCGGGCCCTGTCGGCCGTCGAAGGCGAAGTCCGGAAGGGACAGTTGCTCGCTCAGGACTGTCAGGGGGACATACGGGCCCTCGAAGCAGGACGGGTACTGATGTCGCTAGGTAATCTGTGGCCACATCTGCAGGCCGATGGGGAGAATCACCGTGAACGTGCTTCCGAGGCCCACCTCGCTCGAAACCGATATCTCCCCGCTGTGTTTCTGGATGATGTTGTAGCAGGCGACCAGTCCCAGGCTAGCCTTCACCCGGGAACCGGTTCGCGTGAAGGTCGGGTCGAAGAGATGCTCGATGCGATCGGCGTGTATGCCGACGCCCGTGTCGGAGAATTCCAGTTCGATCCTGCCGCCCGTCCTCCGGGTACGAATCGTGATTCGACCCGGTCTCTCGATCGCCTGGATCGCGTTTGTGAGCAGGTTCATGAAGACCTGGTTGATTTCGCTCGGGTAACAGGAGATCCGGGGCAGTTGACCGAACTCCCGCAAGACTTCGATGCGACCTTGAAGTCGGTTTTCGAGAAGGGTCAGGGTCGTCTCGATTCCTTCGTGCACGTCGACCTGTTCGAAGACCGCGCCATCCAGCCTCGCGAAGCTCTTCAGACTACCGACAACCTTCTCGATCCGGGCGATCGCCAGGTCGGTGGCGCGGCAGTTGTCCCTCAGAGCCTCCAGGGAAGCCTGCAGCGACCGGCTATCGCGGATTTCTTCGATCGATTCCCCGGACTGCAGGACTTCGACGACATCCTCTGTGCACTTGGCGGCCAGGTCGGTCGCGCTGGTGATGACTCCCAGCGGTGTGTTCAACTCGTGGACGACACCGGCTACGATCCCGCCCAGGGCGGCCGACTTCTCCGACTGCACCAGTTGTGACTGCGTGGCCCGGAGTTCGTCGAGCAGCTCCTGCAGTCGGTCGTTCTTTTCCTTGAGCTCGACATTCCTGAGGCGGGCGATTTCGGTTTCGTGCTCGGATTTTTCGACGGCAAAAGCGATCTGGAGGTTTTTGACCCTCGCGACGGCCTCTTCACCGGTGACCTCTTCCTTGACACGGTGAAATTCCTGGTGGTGCTTCAGCGCTCTTGCCGGATCTCCCTTCAATTCGTAAGTCCGAGACAGAGCCTGGTGACACTGGTAAACGCGCGGTTTCGTCTTCACATCCTCCGCGATTTGAAGGGCGTCGTGCAGCGTCTCCAGCGCTTCGTCCAGCTTCCCCTCGTCCGTGGACAGCGTTCCCAGGTTCAACAGGCTGGTGCTCTCGGCCTGGCGGCTCCCGAGTCCTCGTCGAATTCGCAGGCTCTTCAGGTGAAACTCCCGGGCCTGGTCGAATTCTTCGACATGTTGGAAGATCGTGCCAAGGTCGTTGAGGGCCCGGGCCTCGCCGATCCTGTTGCCGGTTTCCTCGAAGATCTCAAGCGACTGTTGATGGTATTCGGCAGCCTCTTCGTAGTCGCACAGCGTCTGGTAGACGGTCCCGATCCCGGTGAGTGAGCGCGCTTCGCCGACGCGCTCCCCCAGCTCCAGGAAGATACCCAGACCCTGACGATGGTACTTCAGAGAACGTTCGTAGTCGCCGAGCTCGTGGTAGCCGGTGGCGATGCCGTGGAGGGTCCAGGCCTCGTCGCGACGGTTGCTGACGGCCTGGTGGGTCTTGAGGGCATCGAACGCGTTGCCCAGCGCCTTGTCGTAGTCCCCCATGCTGAGCTGCACCTGCGCCAGGCCCCCGAGATTCTGGGCGCGGCCTCCCTCGTCGCCGAGCTTGTCGAACATCGGCAGCGCCTCGTAGAGTCGCCGGAGCGCGGCATCGTAGTTCGACACCATGATGTGGGCGAACCCGAGTGACAGCTTGCTGTACGCCAGGCCCTTTTCATAGCCGAGATCCTCGGCCAGCTCGTGGGCCTCTCGGGAGATCTCCAGGGCGCGACGGGGCTCGTCGTTGGCGACCTCCCGCGCGAGCTTGTTCAGCAGGTCGACGCGGTCCCGGCTGGGTTCGCTGTCCGTGCCCAGCGATTGAATCTGAAGCTCGATTTCCTCGATCTTGCTCATGTTCGTACCGTTCGAAGTTCCTTCCAGCAATTATGTCACAATGAAGTGAACGCAGAGTTCCGCCACAGGCTGCTAGCCTCTGAGAGACAACGAATGTTCCGACGGATCAGCGCCTTTCTGAAACTCCAGCCTTCCGAGGTGGCGATCACCTCGATGATGTTTCTCTATATTTTCGGTGTCCTGACCTTCTACTACATCCTGAAGCCCATCCGTGCCGGCCTCTTTCTACAGAATTTTCCGTCGAGCGATCTGCCGTACGCCTACATGCTGACCGCGCTGTTTGCCGGCACGATCGCCACCCTGGTGTTCCGGTTCGGACTACGCGTATCGCTGATCAGCCTGATGACGGTCACCAACCTGGGGATCATTGCAACTCTGATCTACTTTCGCTGGGCGATGACCCGGGAGGTCGGGTTTCTCCCCTACGCGTATTTCGTCTACGTCCAGATTGTGTCGGTTCTGGCGACGACCCAGTTTTGGCTATTGGCCGGGCACATCTATGACAGCCGGCAGGCAAAACGTACCTATGGCCTGCTGGGCGCGGGTGCGATCTCAGGGGCGATGGCCGGTAGCCTTGTTCCCGGATTCCTTTCCGACCGCCTGTCGACGGATTCCATGCTGTTGATCTGTATCGCGATCTGCATCGGGCTGATTCTGTTGAGTCATGCCGCCTGGAGGCACCGCCGCCAGACCTCCTTCCGTCGAAGGGATGAACGAAAAAGGGACGCTTCACGCGATCGCCTCGGCGGGCTCTGTCGGATGGTGTCGGGGTCGCGTCATCTCCGGCTCATGGCAGCACTGATCATGCTCACCCTCGTGGGCTCCCAGCTGGCGGAGTGGCAGCTCAATGACGCGGTCCAGGCCTACTATTCGGGTCTGGACCCGGTCGAGCAGGGACGGCAGATCAACGAGTTCTTCGGACGTTTCTATCTCGTCACCAATGTGCTGGGAATCGTTCTCCAGGTGTTCGCCACAGGCTTCGTCGTCCGTCATCTCGGGATTCTCGCGGGCGTACTCCTGCTTCCTGCGGGTCTCTTGGCAGGTGCCCTAGCCCGCATATTTCACCAATCGTGAATGAAGCGCGTTTTCGTGCGGAAGAGTGGGCGTTGGGAGAGTCTGGGTTCCGGTAAGGCACGGATGGGGACAATCAGGGTGTCGCTGGCCATGAGTGGGTTTGTTTCTGGGGTTTGAAGGAAGCCTGGATAAGGTAGTCAGGCAGAGCTCTCCGTCGGAGAAAGAAACAAGTCTATTTTAGAGCCGTGGATCGGGGTCCTGTGTCAGCACCGCAGAGGAATCGACTGCAGGTTGCGAAGGATGGTCGCAAAGACTTCGGCGTAGGGATAGGCCTCCGACATCGAGAGCCAGACGTTGCGGACCGTCAGGCGGATGCGAGCGCCGATCTTGAGAAGCTTCAGGCGGATGGTCTGGCATTGAGCGCGGGCCAGCGGGGTATCCTTGAGCCCGAGACGACGCAGTGCATGCATGAGCATGTAAGCGGCTGAGGATAGATACAGCCGGAGCTGATTGGCACGCATCGTCGCCGCGCTGGTGCGGTCGGCAAACAGATCCAGTTGTTGTTCCTTGATGCGGTTCTCCATGTCACCGCGAGCGCAGTAGAAATCTTCATAGAGAGCTTGGGCGGCGAGGCGTTTTGTCGGTAATGAGGTCACCACGAATCGAGGATTGGCACCCTTGTCCAGGAACTCGGCCTTGGCAACGACGCGTCGGGTGCAGCTCCAGCTCTTCAGGGTCCGGTACTGGAAATCCTTAAACACCCGCGCCGGTTTCCCGGTGGTGTTAAACTCCCCTTCGGCCTGAGTCATTTCTTCCGCAATCTCTCGCTTGAGACGGTCGTTCTTGGCCAACCCGATCACGTAATCGAGCTGATGGGCCTCACACCAACGGAGTAATTCATCCCGGCAAAAGCCGGAATCGGCCCGGATGATGATCCTCACTTCCGGCCAGCCGTGACGGATCTGGCCGATGATACGTTTCAACTCATCCACCGCTCCATCGGCACCATCGATATTGGATCGGCGCAGACGGGCGCACAACAGATGTCCGCCACAGAAGATGTACAAAGGCAGATAGCAATAGCGGCGGTAGTAGCCGTGAAAGAACCGGCCTTCCTGTTGACCATGGATCGGATCATCGGTCGCGTCCATGTCCAGAACAATCTCTTCCGGTGCCGTGTCGTGGGCGGCCAGAAACGCATCGACCATCCAGCTCCCGATCCGGTCCTCATCCATGACGATCTTCTTGTACCGCTCCTGGCCATCGGCCTCAGCCCCGCTCAGCTCCAGCCGGTTGAGCGTACACTTGCCCGCCAGCGCCTTTCCCCGGTCCCCGGCCTGGCGTCGGCTCTCTCCCAAAGGATCGGCCTTCTCCACTGCCACGGCCAGCATCGGATCGGTCCGCAGCTGGTCGTGATCGTTCAGGTCTTCATATCCCAAACAGAGCCCATAGACACGCTGCCCCAACAATTCTTTTACCGTGTGTTCGATCAACCCCTGGTCCCGGTGATCGGTAAAACACTGGGCCAGTCCGTCGATCAACCCGGTTCGCTTTTCCACTTCCCGCAACAGCAGAACCCCAGCGTCGGAGGTGATCTTTCCGCCGTCAAAACGCGCCTTCACTTTTCGTTGAAGAAGTCCGTGAAATTCGAACGTGACTTGGTTACACTCTGTTCTCATCAGGGCCGTCTCCGTTTGGCTTGTTAAACGTTTATTCCAAAACGCTTTATGCCAGACAGGGCGGCCTTTTCTGGTCCTATTGGTGAAATATGCGGGCTAGGGGTCGTTCTGCTGCCGGGCCTCTTGATGGCGACGGTGGCGCGGGGCAATGATGCTGCCCTGCGGTACTCGATGAACCGCACCAGCATGGAACTGCTCTACCTTCCGCTTTCGCCGACGATACGGGAACGCTTGAAAATCTTCGTCGATGTTTTCGTGGATCGGTTGGGCCGCGCGATCGCCGGCGTGCTCATCCTCGTGCTTACGAGTGCGTATCTGCCCTTCGGACTGCGCGGGACTGCGTTGATGATCATGGTCGTGACGGGGACCAGCATCGTGATCGCTTTTGCGGTGCGGCGGACATACGTGAATGAGTTTCGCCGTCAGCTCGAACGCAGTGAGGTGGACCTGTCTCAGATCACGAACTTCGTCACAGACCCGGCTTCGGTTCAGATGCTCGTCGACGCTCTGGGAAGTCCGGAAGAGCGTCGGATTCGCTACGCCCTAAAACTGCTGCAGTCGACGAAAGGTGTCGACTTCGCCGCCGAATTGCTGCCGCTGCTCGACCATCCATCCGCGATCGTCCGATGCGAAGCGGCCCGGACGCTGCCGGCCCTCGAGGACGATCTTGTTGAAACCGCAGAGCGGCTCTTGTCGGATACGGCGGCCGAGGTCCGATTTGCCGCGCTGGATTATTTGCTGACCCGATCGCAGCAGACCGGCCTCGATCGGGTCCACGAGATGCTCCACCACCCCGACGAGCGAATCCGTCTGGCGGCGGCCTCATGGGCTGCAGAGCATGCGCCGCCCGAATTCAACGCCTCGACGGAAGTCGTGGAGTCCCTTCTGGCCAGGTCGGTCGCGTCCCGCATCGCCGGCGCGGAGCTGGCGGGCCGGCTCCTCGAGCCTGAAGCTGTCCGAGTCGTGACCGGGCTCCTGACGGCGAGCGAGCCCCAGGTTGCCGGGATGGCGGCACGGACCGCTGCCTCTTTGGGGAAGCTGGATCTGGTCGATGAGATCATCCCCATGGTTGCGATTCCGGCGCTGCGCAAGGACATCAAAGCAGCGTTGTGCGCTTTTGGCCCGCCAATCGCCGAACGACTCGGTGCGATTCTCGCTGATGAGCAGGCCGACGCGGCCCTCAGGAGGGAGATGCCCTGGGTCCTGGCACGTATCGGCGGGGCCTCCTCGGCACGCCTGCTCGTAGCCGGCCTCGGGGCCGAAGATCGAATCCTTCGCTACCGGGTGGTCAAGGCTCTGAACCACCTTCACAACTCCGATCCGTCGCTTCCCCAGCCCAGCCCTGCGATTGCCGAGCAGATCCACCGGGAGACACGCCACTATTATGAGGCTGTGGTCGTCTGCCGGGCGCTCGACGACAACCCCGACGGCCTGTTGGCGCGCGCCCTCCGTGAGCGCCTCGACCAGGACCTGGAACTCATTTTCAGGCTCATCGGCCTGCAATACCCGCAGAAAGACATTCATGATGCGTACGCTGCGTTGAGAAGCAGTCGGCCCGATCGCAGGACAGCTGCGATCGAGTTTATGGACAACGTGTTGCGGGCCGATCTCAAATCCATTATTCTCCCGCTCCTGGAAGAAGCTTCGAGTGAGCACCTCATCGACCGGGCCGCCTTGCAGTTTGGTATTCAGGTCGACAACACCGAAGATTCCCTCCGGTTGATTCTCGAAGAGCCCGACAGCTGGTTGAAGTCATGCGCGCTCTACGAAATCGGGAGCCGGGGCCTGATCCAGCTGGCTGATCTCTGTCGAAGGCTAGCCGAAGAGAGTGACGCGATGGTACGGGAGACTGCGCGGTGGGCGCTCGGACGACTGGAGGGGGGGCTGGCCGACGCAAGCGGTTGAGGCCGGACGAGACGATTGATCTTTGGGTGTGAGGATTCGGGTCTCGGATTCTGGGAATCGAGTCCGATTGGGTTGTTTCCCAGAAGCCGAACGCTGAGAGCTGATGGCTGATCGCCTGTGCAGGATTTCAAACGCCTTCGGGTAGAGACGTTATGACGATCATCGAACGGGTGCTTCTTTTACAGGGAATCGATCTGTTTGCAGACGTGACAACCGAGCAGTTGTCGTTCCTTGCCGCGATCGCCGAGGAAATGACCTTCGACCCGGGAAGGGTGATCTACAGCGAAGGCGATGCTCCCGACGGACTGTACGCCGTCATGTCCGGCGCCGTACGGATGAAGCGATCTGGCGAAGGAATCGATACAATCGGAGTTAACGGAGCGTTCGGGGTTTGGGCCTTGTTCGATGATGAACCGCGTTTGACGACTGCCGAGGCGATGGAGGAGGCCCAGGTTCTTTTCGTGTCCCGTGAGGCCTTCTATGATCTGCTGTCCGATAACGTCGACATCGTCGAAGGCCTTTTCAAGCAGCTCGTCCAGCGACTCCGGCGCCTGGCGCAATCGGTGGAACGATGAGTGACGGACAGATCAATCGACGCTTGATGATCGTGGGAGCCGCGGGCGTCGGCCTCGGCCTGGGCGACCGACTGGCTCGCGCCGGCTACGAGGTCATCGAGCCGGCGGAACCCCGGGAGGCGATCGCCGCCCACAAGAACCTGGATCCTTCGATCCTGGTCGCAGGGCCCTCGTTGGACGGAAAGGACCGGGCTTCGTTCCTGGCCGAGCTGGCCGCATGCCCCTTGCCGCCGCCTCTCGTCATTGTCGGTGCCGATCCCTCCGCGGGTGTGGCTGATTCCTCGGGTTTTGCAGAGTATGTGCGAGATCCCCAGGACGAGGATTCGCTGCTCAGCGCGCTCGATCGGGCTTTTCGCTTTCGGGCGCTCCAGTGGGAGAAATGGAATGACGAACAGGAATTGCAGGAAGCACGCGAGAGGCTGAGAGAAAATGATCAACAGAGCCGCCGGGACGCCCGGACCGTGCGGGACGTGGCGGAGGCGGAGTTGCGGTACCGGGAAGCATTCGCCGCGGCAGGAGACGCGATCTTCATGGTCCGCCCCGACGGCACGATACTCGATGCGAACGCAAGCGCAGCCACGCTTTCCGGCGTGCCGCGAAAGAACTTGCTTGGCGCGAACGTCGCGGACTTGGGCTCGGCGAAGGGCAGGGGAGCGACGGCCGACTTCCTTGAACGGGCTGTCGAATCGGCAACCGGAGTCGTCGAGGACCAGACGATCGTGACTTCAGACGGACGTTCGAAAGTGATCAGCGTCAGCGCGGTCGCCGTGGATTTCGGGGGCAACATGGCTGTGAATCTTATTTGCCGTGACGTTACAGAATCGCGGGCCGCTGCAGTGAAAGCCGTGGAATACGCCCGGGAGTTGGAGGAGAGCAACCAGCTGAAGGACGCGCAACTGAGCCGATCGGAGGCCCAGTTGATTCGGTCCGAACGCCTGGCGATGCTGGGGGGGATGCTGACTGGCATGGCTCACGAGATTCGGACGCCCCTGGGAGCCATCAACGGAAACAATGATGTGCTCGAAGCGGTCTGTGACCAGGTGCGGGAACAATTCAAGCAGCTCGTGGCAGAGCACCCGGAGTTGGCCTCGCAGTGCGAAACAGCTTGCGAGTGCCTGGACGACACGATTCAGACCAATCGGATGGCCAGCGAGCGGCTTCTGGCGATCGTAAAGAGCGCGAGGAGTTTCGCACGAAGCGACGAGTCCGGGACGCGAGGCGTCAATCTCAATGAGGGATTCGAGGATTCACTCGTACTCGCCACCCACGAACTGAAGAATCGGATCGAGGTCGTGCGCGAGTTCGGCGAGCTCCCGGAAATCGAGTGCTATCCGAGCCAGATCAATCAGGTCTTTCTCAACCTGATCGTGAACGCGGTCCAGGCGATCGAGGGGAAGGGGTCGATCCGCGTCCGGACATGGGTTCAGGAGGACACCGTCCGTGTGGCGGTTTCCGACGACGGTGTCGGGATGACGCCTGAAGTGGTTGATCGGATGTTCGATCCGGGCTTCACCACGAAAGAGACCGGCCAGGGATCCGGGCTGGGGCTGTCCATCTGTTACACGATCATCCAGAACCACGGAGGCAGGATCGAGGTCGAAACTGCGCCGGGGGAAGGCTCTACCTTTACCGTCATTCTACCGAGGGACAAGACAATTGAGTGAAAACAATGGCAAACCGACCGTGGCTATTCTCGACGACGAGGAGATGGTGACGATTTCCCTGCGCAACCTCTTCAGATTGAGCGCGGACTACAACCTGTTGACGTTTACGACCCCGGACGATGCCCTCGAAGTCGGCCGGAAGCAGGCGATCGACCTGATAATCAGCGACTACATGATGCCTTCCATGGACGGGATTACCTTCTTCGGGAAGTTCAAAGAGCTGCAGCCCCAGGCGATCCGGATTCTGCTGACCGGCTACTCCGATAAGGACAGCGCGATCCGCGCCATCAACGAAGTCGGGCTGTTTCAGTTTATCGAGAAGCCCTGGGACAACGACTTCGTTCGCATGGTCGTTCGCAACGGGCTGGAAAAGAGACGGTTGATGCGGACGATCGACGAGAAGATTCAGGAACTGGCAGCCGTCAACTCCAACCTCAAGTCCATTCAGACCGATCTGATCAAGGCCTTCATGTAGCGGAGAAGAAGTGGTCAGTGGCCAGTGGTCAGTGACCAGTGTTCTGGACGAGGGTGCGCGGTGCCGTCTCTCTGACCACTGATCACTGGCCACTGACCACTTCCGATCAGGTTTCTTCGCCGGTATCGTCCCGGAAGCCGATGCGTTCGAAGGGATTGAACACACTCGAGGCGATGTTGATCAGGTGGGCGGCGATCCGTTTCAGGTAGCGCGTGTAGAGCGCGGTTGCGATGGCATCACCGGGATTTAACTCCGGATCGGGGCTCTGAATCAGGTCAGCGACGATTTCGTCACACTTCTTCAGAATCCACCAGTGATCGGCCATCAGCGCCCGGGCCGCCTTCGCGTCGGACGTTGCCAGGGTGGGGCGGATCTTGTCGTATATATCTCCGACGCCCTTCTCGATCGCGGAGATGTCACCATCGTACTTGCCGCAGTGGAGCCGCGTGGGGTGTGCGACCGCGAGATCCTTGATGTTCTTCGTGTAGTCCCCGATGCGTTCGATGTCGATGACGATGCTGGTCAGGATGAGACCGGGGATCATGTTTGTACCCCCGGTGATGGCAAGGTGCTTCAGGACCTTATGCCGGACCTGCTGCTCGTAACGATTGATCGCCTCGTCCATCTTGCGGATATCGACGTCCATGTCCGCGGTGTCGCTCTGCCGCAGCGACCGGACGGAATGCTCGAACATTTCCTGGGTTCGCTCCAGCATCTCGTGAGAGTCTTCAAGAGCCTGGGTCAGGGAGTTCGCTGTCCTCCACAGCTCGATCAACTCTTTGAACCTAAACATTTCGTATCACCCCATCAGGTAGATTAGCGCCAGAGGTATCAGAAAAAACATCAAGACAATGTAAACCACGGGGATCAGCTTGGACCGAATCGCTGAATCCGCCAGGACGGTCGCCAGGTAAATCGGGATTCCACGGAATGGCCAGATAAGGATAATCCCGATCACGTTGAAGAGCACGTGAGCGAACGCGACCGTTACCGCCGATAGCTCGCCCGTCACCAGAGCAGCCAGCATCGCGGTGATTGTCGTTCCAATATTGGCCCCCAGAGTCATTGGGAATATCTGGCGCAGCGTGAGGATGCCCGCGCCGGCAAGCGGGACCGCCAGGGAGGTCGTGATCGAGCTGCTCTGGACCATGATGGTCAGGACGATTCCGAATACGAGAGCGCGCGCGGCCGTCTTGAAGAGGACGGTGTCGAAGAAGGCCTCGACGCGTCCGATCACCAGAACCCTCAGGTTGGCCACGATGTAGCGCAGCGCGGCGAAGAGTAGAATGATCGCTATGATCAACATGATCGTACCGGACTCCCCCGTCAGTCCGGCGATGAAGTCCGCCATCGGGTCGACGATCAGTTTGACCGGGTTGATCAACTGCAATCCGCCACTGTCCCTGAGTTGAACGGCCAGAAAACCCGACATCTGTCCGAGAAAATTCGTTGCCAGCTGGACTGGGAAGAGTATGACGACGGCAATGAGGTTGAAGAAATCGTGAACGGTCGCCGCCGAGAATGCCCTCCGAAACTCGGCCGGCCGGGAGATGTGGCCGATGGAAACGAGCGTGTTCGTCACGCTGGTTCCGACATTGGCACCGATGACGATCGGAATCGCCCCGCTGACCTCGAGCGCGCCGCCGGCGACCAGGCCCACCGTCATCGAAGTGGTCGTCGATGAGCTCTGGACCAGGCTTGTCGCAAGGATGCCGATGAAGAGGCCGACGAAAGGATTAGAGGTTGTCGTCAGGAGCTGCTCGGCGAAACCCCGTCCGAAGAACTTGAAAGAGTCCCCCATCAGCGTAATGCTGACGAAGAACCCGTACATGAGCAGGAGGAGCAGGACCAACCTCACCGGCCCCGGTATGGATCGTCCTTCAGGAATGGCGCACCTCGCTTCGAACCGCCTGGAGTGGGGTTGGTCTTTGGAAAGTTCGCCCGGCGGGGAGAGACGCAAAATCCGTCCCTCCGGTCCAGGGTCGCTGTCGGGGAAAGTCCCGACTCACTGATTGCTGCTGGATCCCTCTATCGCGCGCCGGATCGCCTCGACCGAGGCGTTTGCACGGATCTCGACGAGTTTCCTGCCGTTTGCGATCGCCTTTGCCTTCGGCTCGATGCTGATTCCGTTGATGGTTGCCTTGTTGGCTGCGACGCGCTGGTCGTAGCGCACTTTCTCCGGGTCGACAGTCATGATGATCGAGTTGACGCTGTAATCGTCGTGAATGCCCTCGGAAACTTCCGCCATACCTGTGACTGCCTCGACAGCGCCGTCCGACAGCTGCCAGCTGTCGTAGTACTCGCGGACGAAGTGAATGCGGGCGCTTTCGCCATGAACCCGGGCGCTTTCGCCGTCCCACTTTGCACTTAACTCTTCAGTGACTTCCTGGAGGCCGCGCTGGTTTCCACCGCTGTCGCCGATCATGATGATGTTATCGAACCCATGTTGTTTGAGGCTCGTGGCGACGTCGGTCAGGATCGCTTTGTAGGTCTCCATCCGGACGGGAATCGTACCGGGGTAGCGCGGGCTGTCGGGCTGACCGGGCTCCATGAGGATGAGAGGAGCAATGAGCGCGTCACCCAGCTTGCGGGCGATCGCTTCGGTTGTGGCCTGGAGTACGTAGCCGTGTTTGGCGGTCGGCACATACGGGCCGTTCTGTTCCAGGCTTCCGGCCGCCACGATCGCGGTCGTCTTGCCGTCCTTGATCGCGTCGCGGACCTCCATCCAGGTCAGTTCTTCGATCCACACGCTGTCGAGAGCGGCGATCGGGCGTGGCTCGTCCAGATTCAGTTCGCGTTGAGCCATCGCGGGGATGGCAAGCGCTACAACCGTGGCCAGGCACCCGACCAGTCTCACAGCATTCATAACTCGGATCCTCCTTCGCCGAGAGGGCATCGGCGAGTCATCTCTCACTGCTGCCGTCGAGTTCAGCCGCTCGACACACCGCTCGATTCTAACCGATTAGAGTGACGAGTGACGAGTGACAAGTGACCGGGGCTGGAGAGGTGACGAGTTACAAGTGACCAGTCAGAGGTACACTCCTCCACCGACCACTGAACACTGACCACTACCCACTGACCACTCTTGAAACGTCTCCGTGAAAGCCCTATCGTGGGATGGCACCAAATCAGGCTGCGTCTGCGAATCTTTATCTCTCAAGGAGTGTCATGAATTATTACGGCGCGAAGGAATTGGTCTCGAGTTTCCGAACCGTCCGCGGCAACACGCTGCAGATTGCCGAGGACATTCCCGAAGACAAGTACGACTTTGTTCCGGGTGAAGGGGCCCGAACCATCGGGCGACTGCTGACTCATATCGCCCTGGGTTATCGATTTCAACTTCAGGTCCACCAAGACAAGCTGGATACGCTTGAAGGAATCGATTGGCCGTCACTGTTCGAGAAGATCAACGAGGAGGAGGCCAAACCCCGCACGAAACAGGAGATCATCGATCTGCTGAAAAACGAAGGCGACACCTGGGCCAGTTTTGTGGAGGGGGTTTCGGAAGATTTCCTGGCCGAGTCGGTGACGATGCCCGAGGGTTCGACTCCTCCAGCCAAGAGTCGGTTCGAGATGTGTCTCTCGGTGAAGGAGCACGAAATGCATCATCGGGGGCAGCTCATGGCCGTCGAGCGGCTTGTCGGTGTCGTCCCGCACCTGACCCGCCGCATGAACGAGGCTATCGCCCAGGCCCAGGCCGCAAAAAATTGATGGGCGACGTGGCGACGATCGATCCGGCCCGATTCCAGTCCGGTTACACCTGGGAGGAGTATCTCGACCGAATCGACAGGAACCGGGATCAGTTCGAGCTCCACTACGATGCCCTGGATTTGACCGCGGGGGAGATCGAGTGGATCCGTGGCCTGGAGCACAGGGCCTATGCCCTTGCGATCGGGGAGCCGTGGTGTCCCGACGTGTTCACGAACCTTCCGGTTGTAGCCAAGATCGCTTCATACAATCCCGAAAAGATCGTCGTTCGAGTTTTTGCGCGTGATGAGCAGGACGATGGCACGTCGCCGCCCCCCCAGGATGTCGGGCGCTCGCCTGATCCGGAGCGTTTCAAGAACCACGACCTGATGAGCCGTTATCTCTACGGCGAGCGGGGAAGCATGTCCATCCCGGCCCTGGGCTTCTTCGACGAGAACTGGAAGGAGTTCGGCCGTTTCCTCGGCGGGCGACCCCGCCTGTACTGGCATTGGATCGAAACGATGGGTAAAGAACGAGCAGTCCAGGAGCGGATGGGCGAGTTCATGCGACACAACCGGGGCAGGGAAATGTTCTGGGAGATCCGGCGGATCCTGGAGTCCCGTTGATCGGGTGTACCAATCTGAAATCTCGAATCTGCAATCTCGAATCTCCATTGCGGAATTTCCACTAGTTAATTTGCGATTCCTCTCGCACGAAGATGAATTGCAAATCTTTCTATCGGAGAATCCTCATTGGAGATTTGGCGATTCGAGATTTGAAATTGGAGATTGAAAGACGTCAAAAAAGCGGGCATCGGAGGATGCCCGCTTTTTCTAACGGCCTACGGACAACGGCCTATTGATTCCCCTCCCACTCCGAACACCACGGGGCCATCGCATCCAGCCAGTCCATACCGGGATCGCCGATGGGCGCGCCCGGGGGCGCCGTCACGGCCGCAGGCTGCGAAAACGCTGCGGCCGGCCGCGAGAGGAAGCGCTCGATGTCGGTCGCCAGCAGATCGTAGTGTGCGCGATCGGACGTGTTCGCGCGGCCGGCGTCCGAGACGAGGCGTTGACTGATCTCCTTCAACCGGTAGTTCGCGACCGCACGTACCTGCGGCATACCCGCCCGCGAGGCCAGCGCCGCCAGTTCGTCGATAACGACCCGCTCGACCGCTCGCCCGATCTCCGCCTCGTACTCGCTCGCGGGCTGTACTCCGAACGTGCCGGCGAGCAGTTCGCTGATCACCTCGTCCAGCCCGGGCAGGTTCGAGTCCAGGGCATGCTGCTGGACGAGTCTGGCGGCTCGTTGAGAGTTCAAGATGTTGCTGACGGCGATTCGCGACAGGGTTACCGCCGGCGACACGGTGTCGAACATCCTTCCGGTCTGGCGCGGGAACATCTCGCGGTGCGCCCCATATCCGGACGGCCGCGGTGGAAGGTGGTTCAGCACGCTGTCTGGCAGAGCCAGTTCGGCCGGGTGGAGCGTTTCCATGAGTGCGGCGAGGATCTTCCGCTGTTCGCCCCCGGGGATTCTCTCCATCGGCGTCTGTCCGTCGCCACGTAGCGCGTAGCTGTAGTAGATACCACCCAAACCGGATGCGGCCGCCTCGATCTGGTAGCGGTGGTGCAGGTACAGCGGAACCAGTGCCTCCTCCATCGTCGCCAACGGCATTCCGAGTTTGATGGAGCGCTCGTCGAAACGATTCAGCGCGGCGCGCCGCAACTCCATCATGCGTTCGAGCTCCAGCGCTGCATCGCGACCGTTCGCCCACTGGTGGACCAGGGGATTGACCTGCAGGTCCTGGTTGCTCATGTAAACCATCCCGCGTGCGCGTGCGTCGGCGAGGATCTGGTCCAGAGCCGCATTCTTGTCGGTGCCCTCGGGAAAGTCCTCGTAGGCCCATTCGACGAAGACCTGGTCCCACTCCCCGATCCCGACGTCATAGGCTTCGCTCAGGTCCAGGCTGCCGTCGGACTGTTGGGTGATGAGTGGGTGCGGATAATCCAGCACCGACACCCGGCCCAGCGGGCTCGCATAGTAGTTGTGTCCGAATCCGAGCGTGTGACCCACTTCGTGCGCAGAGAGCTGTCGAATGCGGGCCAGGGCCAACTCGGCCAGCTCGGGCGGGGTCTCCGTACCGTTTTCGTACGGCGAGAGCAGGCCTTCAGCGATGAGGTAGTCCTGGCGGACACGTAACGATCCGAGTGTGACGTGTCCCCGGATGATTTCTCCGGTGCGGGGATCGGTCACCGAGCCACCGGAACTCCACCCGCGAGTCGACCGATGAACCCAGTTGATCACGTTGTAACGGACGTCCATCTTGTCGGCGCCTTCCGGCATGACCTCGACCTGGAACGCATCCTTGTAGCCTGCCGCTTCGAACGCCTGGTTCCACCATCGAGCGCCGTCGAGCAGTGCAGACCGGACTGGTTCGGGAACCCCTCGATCCAGGTAATACACGATGGGCTCTACCGGTTCGCTCACCTCCGCGGTCGGATCCTTTTTCTTCAGGCGATGCCGCCGCGCGAACCGCTTCGTCATCGGCTCGCCCAGGGGTGTCGAATAGTCCTGGTAGGTGAAGGCGCCGACGCCGGAGCGCGGATCCGCCGGGCGGGGCTCAAACCCCGGGCCGGGCAACTCCACTAGCGAGTGGTGCTGTCGCAGCGTGACCGCGCTCGAGGTCGGCGTGACGGTGCCCACCCGGTTCGAGGGCTGATCGCTCGTGTAGGTCAGCAGCACATCCATCTCGGTGTTGTTCGGGAAACCCTTCGTATTGGCCAAATGAACGGCGCTGCGGGATACGTCGAGTTTGTAGGTCGCTTGCTCTCGTTGCCGCAATCGACCGATGACGTTGTGGGCATCGCGGATGAGGAAACCGGTCGTGTCGACGAGCACGCGTCCGTCGGTCTCTGCCGCGACCTCGAACCCGAAAAGGACAGACTTTGCGAATCCTTCCTCCACCGCGCGTCGCTCGTCGGCGCTCTCGCTCGTCGCGCGGTATCTGTAGTTGGGTTGAATCATCAGGATCTTGGGTCCTACCCTGTGAAACGACACGATCCGGGTACCTCCGGACTGGCCGCGGTCCAGGCCGATGTCGTTCGAGCCTAGACCGGCCGACAGACCGCGAACGTAGAGAACTTCCGTGTCGAAACGTGAAATCTCGAGCCAGAGCTTGCCCGCCTTCTCGTCCCAGTACATCGGAAAGAACCCGTCTATCTTCCGCATGCCTGCAGCCTTCTCTTCGATCGAGGGCGTGCCTCCGTCGGAACTCCGGCCGGACTGCGCTGCCAGCGTCGTGAACGAGCCCGCCAACAACACCGCGATGACTGCTACGACGAGTCTGGATGAAATGTTTCGGTTGACCTCTTTGGTCATGCCTATCCTCCTTGCCGTGCCCGAACGCCGAGCCACGGCCGCAAGTTGCCTTCAAACGACGAAGTAGAATTGCAGGGTGCTTGCTTCGAGCAAGAATTCGGGAAGCTTATATTAGTTGCGCGAGGGGCGTCAATCGATCTGACCGGCCGGGCATCGAGACCGCCTGAAATGGCGCCCGTCAGGCGTTTGAGGTAACATACCGGTAACTCTGGCGCACAATATCTGTGCACAGACAAGTTTCGCAAGTGCAAGATCGTGGATGAGTTCGGGCTGCGCAGCACTGCCGAAATCACGCGATACGCCGTCAAACACGGCTCTGTTTCCGTCTGACCTGACGCTTTCCCCAACGGCAGCTAGGCAACATAGTTACTTCTAGCTCGTGCCAGCTTTAATGTAATTACAGTTTTTACTGTAGTTATAGTAAAAAACTGCTGCCATGGTAGGATGTCGATATATGACTGGTACAAAAGCATCCCGAGGGACGACTCTCGCGATCAACGCTTTGTTCGTCGGCGGTGAGGAGATCCAGGCCCGTCGGTTGGGAGGGCTCCTTCAGGGAGCACTCGAGTACCGGTTCCGGATACAGCATTGCGCTCGACTGGAGGCGGCTCCTGAGGAGTCCGCACGATTCAGCGCGGACCTCGTGGTACTGGATCCGTCTTCGAACGGAATGGTCGACAAGGAAACGTTGCGCTCCGTCGTCGGGAAGCTTCCCAGAGTTCCGTTGGTCATCGTCGATCAGGGCTTCGAGCGCTGGTTCGCGGACGGGCTGGCTTCACAGTCCGATCCCTCCGAGGATGAACGGTTTGGCGCCGTCCCCTTGTTCCATGCAGTTCGAACCGCCGCCGAGCAGAAGAGAACCAGGGTTCGTCTCGAGCAGCTCGAATCCAAGACAGAGGCACCCGAGTCCGATGACGTCGGCCGCTCCGATGACGTCGGCCGGGCCGAAGACGTCACACGCATCGAGGGCGAGTTACGGCAAAGCGAAGAGCGATATCGATTCCTATTCGACTACGCACCGATCGCGATGTGGGAGACGGACTACTCGGCGGTTGCGGATTGGTTGGAATCGGTGCGACAGAAAGGTGTCGAGGACCTACTTGCCTACATCGAAGGCAATCCCGACGAGTTTCGCGCACTCCAGCGACCCAGGGCCCCGAGGCGAGTCAACCAGGCGACGCTGAGGCTCTTCGAAGCACAAGGCGAGGAAGAGTTCTTCGAGAAGATTCCAGTTCTGCCCCAACCCGACCTCGCCCGCGTGGGCAAGGAGTTCCTTCTCGCTCTGTGGGAGGGACGAGATCGTCTGCGGACGGAAGCCCGGGCCGTGACGCTTCGAGGCAGCCCGATCGATATCGTGCTCAGCATGAGGATTCCTGCCGGAGACCTGTCGCGCACCGTCCTGGCAGTCGTCGACATCACCGATGTCAAGCGGGCTGAGGAAGCGCTGGCGAAGGCGAACACGTTCCTCGAAGAAGGCCAGCGCGTGGCCGGGCTCGGAACCTGGGAGTTCGACTTCGCCACCGACAAGATCCGGGGTTCCGAAGAGTTTCTCCGGATGTATGGCCTGGAACCCGGTCAGGGCTGGGTCGAGCGGTACGCGACCCGGCAAGCCATCCATCCCGACGACCACCAGGTCGGTGATCGAGCCTTCCAGCAGACCCTCGAAACCGGAAGTAGCGAGGCCGAGCACCGCGTCATTCGACCGGACGGCTCCATCCGCTACGTCCAGGTCCGAACACGGCTCGAAAGGGGCAGCGATGGAACGCCGGCGCGCGCATTAGGAGTGTCTCTGGATATCACAGAGAGAAAGGTTGCCGAGCGGGCGCTCCGTGCGAGCGAGGAGCGCTACAGGCAGCTCTTCGATCAAGCCCCGATCGCTCTGTGGGAATCGGAGTACACGGGTGTCGCCGATTGGTTGAAACGCCTTCGAGCCGAAGGTGTGACCGACATCGGCGCCTACCTCGAGGACCACGAGGCCGAATTGCTCGAAGTCGCCCGAACCATCCGCCAAGTAGCGGCGAACCAGGCCACCGTGAAGCTCTTTGGCGCCCGTTCGAACCAGGAGTTGCTCGAACAGTTCCCCCGGCTACGGCACGAGAGGGGAGTCCACGTCTTAAAGAATCTTCTGAAGCGGATGTGGGACGGCCACACCACCGACCAGCACGAATCAACGACCCGCAGGTGCGATGGGAAGGACGTTGAAGTCTTCGCCACCTGGTCGGTGCCAATGGTCGCCGGGCAGCCCGATTTCACGAGGGCCATCGTCTCGGGTACGGATGTCACCGCTCAGAGGGTGGCGGAACGAGCTCTGAAGAAAAACGAACGTCTGCTGCTCACGATTACCGACAACCTGCCCGCGCTGGTGTCCTACGTCGGGCGGGATCTCCGGTATCGTTTTGTGAACCGGCGGTACGAGGAGTTCTTCGGCAGGACCCGAGAAGACATCATTGGCAGACACGTGAGCGAAGTTCTCGGAGAAGAATACTTCGAGCGAAAACGGGCCGATTTCGATGCCGTTCTCGACGGCAAGCCGTCCAGGGCCGAAGGACGAATCGAGAGCAGGGCAGGAGCGCGCTGGATCGAATCCAACATGTTCCCTGATTTTGCCGAAGATGCGACAGTTCAGGGCTTCCACGTGATGGTTCTCGACACTACTGAGCGAAAGGCGACCGAAGAGGGGTTTCACCGCGCCAGCGATCGCTACGAGCGATTCGTCGAGTCCAGCCCAGCGATGATTTACAGTGCAAAGGCTTTCGGGGACACCAACGCCACGTTCATGAGTGAGAACATTCGGACATACCTCGGCTACGAACCATCTGAGTTCACCGACACTCCCCGTTTCTGGAGGGACAACATCCACCCGGACGATTTCGACCGTGTCATGAAGGCACATTCTCGCTTGTTTGAAACGGAAGCGGGGTCGCTCACACACGAGTATCGGTTCCGTCACAAAGACGGTTCGTATCGGATGATGAACGACAGCCTAAGGTTGATCCGCGACGAGGAAGGGAACCCGTCGGAGATTCTGGGTTACTGGGTCGACGTCACCGACCGGCGGGCGTTGGAAGAGCGTTTCCAGCAGTCCCAGAAGATGGAATCGGTCGGGCGCCTTGCGGGTGGGATCGCCCACGATTTCAACAACCTGCTTACCGTCATCGTCGGATACGTCGATCTGATGCAGGAACGCTTCGACGAGCGTGCGGCCCCGGAGTTGGTCGGGATGGAAAAGGCGGCACGACGAGCGGTCGATCTGACCAGCCAGTTGCTTGCTTTCAGCCGCCGCCAGCGACTGAGACCGGTCGTTCTCGACCTCAACGCCGTCATCGAAGAGCAAACCCAGATCCTGCAGCGCCTGATTGGCGAGGACGTGGAATTCCGGACCCAGCTGGACTCTGAAATTGCACCCGTTAAGGCCGACGGCGTCCAGATCGTCCAGGTCTTGATGAACCTCGTCGTCAACGCACGCGATGCGATGCCGAGCGGGGGCATTCTCACGGTCCACACGTACAACATGGATCTGTCGGGCGATGAAGCGGCGGACCTGGGCCTGGATCCGGGCACCTACACCTGTTTCTCCGTCGGCGACACCGGGATGGGGATGGATTCCGAAATCAAGTCGCACATGTTCGAACCGTTTTTCACCACGAAAGATCAAGCTGAAGGGACAGGCCTGGGCCTGTCGACCGTACACGGCATCGTGCGGCAGAGTGGGGGTGCGGTCGAGGTCGACAGCGCCCCGGGGGAGGGGACGCAGGTCCGCGTTTACCTGGCTGCGACGACGGAAAGCGTTCCAGCACGTAGGAATCCCGATCCCCCCGAAACCAGCGGAGAAACACCCGCCCAGACGATCCTAGTAGTCGAGGACGACGAGTTCGTCCGTCGTTTGAGCATGGAGATCCTGAGACGACGTGGGTACCGCGTGCTGGAGGCGACCAACGGTGCCGAAGCGATCGAGAAATTTCAAGCCGAAAACGGGATCGATCTTGTGCTGACGGACATCGTCATGCCCGGGATGCGCGGTACGGAACTGGCCGAACAGATCAAGGAAACAAAGCCCGGCGTCAGGATCCTGTTCATGTCCGCATACTCGGACGATCGAACCGGTACCGCCGCGCTGGGCGTCGACGCGCCCTTCATCTCCAAGCCATTCACACCGGACTCCTTGATCCGCAAGGTGCGCGAAGTGCTCGACACGGCCCGCTCCAAGCGGGTCAAGGGAGCGTGAGGCGCCGGACCCCTCAACGGGGCCTGCGGATCGTACGTCCGGGATGCACGTCTTCTATGAACTTAGTGTCCCGGACGACGAAAGTCCCGCCGACGATCACGTGATGGATCCCGCGAGACGCCTGCGCCGGTTCTTCGAACGTCGCGCGGTCCAGCACGGTGTTGGAGTCGAAGATCGTGATGTCCGCGTCCGCTCCCACATTATAGTGAAACTGTAAGTGTTGCGATTCCTGATTTGAGGCACCGATGCGTAGCGCGGAGTGGATCAATGTGACGTTTTTCCTGACCCTGGTGGGGGTTGCCCTCCTACGGAGCCTCCCACCAAGACGAAAACGGAACATCTTCGCGTTCGCGGCTCTCGGTGTCGGCCTCGTGCTCCTGGGGCGCCTCTCGGTGCTGGCGCTGTCGCCGGGCTGGAGCGTGACCGTCAGAGACTGGCTTCCTGCTCCACTCGTGCTGGTTGCCTACTGGCAGGCCGGCCAGTTCTTCGAGAAGCCCTGGGTCGAACTGCAGGAGGTCCTCGATGGCATCGATTCTCGATGTGCCGCCGCCTTCGCGCCGCTCCGACCCCTCGGAGAGTCGGCATTCCTCAGTACCTATCTCGAGATCGCCTACCTGTTCGCCTATCCGACGGTTCCTCTGGCCCTGGCCGTTTTGCACGCGACAGGATTCAGCGACCATACTGATTCCTTCTGGGAGAGCGTCCTGCTGCCGTCCTACATCTGCTACGGTGCGTTGCTGTTCCTGCCGACGCTTCCGCCGCGGCTCCTCGGTGGGGAGGGCGCGGACCGGCTACTGGAAGCACGTCCCGAGGGGCATCGTGTCCTGAACGTGTGGCTGCTCGCGCGGATGGGCATCGGGGCGAACACCTTCCCGAGCGGTCATGTTGCGGCCACGACAGGGGCCGCACTCGCGGTCTTCGAAGTATCACCGGCGGCCGGTGCGGTCTTTCTCTGGATTGCCTCGAGCATCGCTGTCAGCGTTGTCGTTCGACGCTATCACTATTTTGCGGACGCCGCACTCGCGGCGGCTCTGGCACTCGCAGCGTGGTTCGTGAGATGAGATAGCACTGTTACAGGCCACTAGAGCGCGCTGGCGACGAACCCCTTCAGGATCTGGAGCCCGATCAGCAGGACCATCGGAGAGAAATCCAGGCCGCCCATCGCTGGCAGGGCCCGTCGGATGGGGTCCAGCAGCGGCTCGGTGAGCGTGTTGACGAACTGAGAGACGGGATTGTTATACGGAACCTGCACCCAGGAAAGAACGACAGCGATGAGAACGACGAGTGAGTACGCGTCGATGAGAGTCAAGAGCAGCATGTTTCTATGATAACGCGGTAGTGCTACAGGCCACTAGCAGCCCGTGGCAGAACTCTGCAGGGCCGCGTTACGGCCAAACGGGGCCGGATTCTAGGAGTCGAGGACGAAGCAATGCTCATTCATTGGGAGGAGTCGGCGACAACGAAGACGGCCCCGTTTCGCCGTAACCCGAAGGGCGCAGGGGGGTTCGGGCCGCAGGCTTTGTCCCTCGTCGGTCACGATGAATGATCATCGCTCCGCTCCTCACTTCGCGCCTGCAACCCGAAGACCCCTGCGCGCGACCCTGCAGAGTTCTGCCACGGGCTGCTAGCAAGACGCGGCCCGCTTGCAAACGTCCTCCAGCTTCTGTGAACATTGAAGCTTTCGATCGAGACAACGATGAAAACCCGAGGAGAACCCAATGCCCGAACTTCTGGAGTCGATCAATCCTTCGACCGGTGAGACGGTCGGTAGCGTCGCTGTTACACCCGTCGAGGATATCGGGCCGATAGTCGCGCGGGCGCGTGACGCGCTCCCGTCCTGGAGCGGCGTCGGTATCGCAAAACGCGGCGAGCTGCTCAAACCGGCCGGCGAACGCTTGCTCGAGCAGGCCGAGGACCTGGGGGCCCTGATCACTCGTGAAATGGGTAAGACACGTCGTTCGAGCGTGGCCGAGGTAGCGAACTGCGGCAAACGCTTCTCACGGGTCGTCGATGAGATCGTCGAATCCCTGCAGCCGCAGGAGATCGAAGATCGACACACGCGATCGACGATCTACTACGATCCCTTCGGCGTGTGCGCGACGATTGCGCCCTGGAACTATCCGGTGTCCATGGCCCAGTGGATGCTCCTGCCGGCGTTGATTGCCGGAAACACCATAGTTGTCAAGCCGTCGGAAGAGACCCCTCTCAGTGGCCAGGCCTACGTCGACATCCTCGCTCAGCTACTGCCGCTCGACGTCCTACAGATCATCCACGGCGCCGATCGGCAGGGCAAAGCGCTTGTCACCTCCGACGTGGACCTGATTGCGTTTACCGGATCGAGGGCGGCCGGCAAGCATATCCTGGCGGCCGCGGCGCCCGGGTTGAAACGGGTGATCCTCGAGCTCGGGGGCAAGGATCCGATGATCGTCCTTGCCGACGCGGACCTCGACGCGGCCGCGAAGTTTGCCGTGGTCAGTTGCTTCGAGAACGCCGGGCAGATGTGCATTTCGACCGAACGCATCTACGTGGACGAAGCGGTCGTCGAGGAGTTTCAACGCAAGCTCGTCGACCTGATGGCTGAATGGAAGGTCGGCGACGGCCTGGAGGAGGGCGTCCGGATGGGCCCGATGGTCCACGCGGAGCAGAAGAACCACGTCCTGTCTCACGTCAGCAAGGCCGTGGAAAACGGAGCGACGGTGGTGGCCGGCGGCGAAGGGCATCACGATGGTTTCGTGATGCCCACCATTCTTGCCGATGTCACCGTTGATATGGAAATCATGCGCGAGGAGACGTTCGGACCCGTTGCCTGTATCCAAGGGTTCAAGGATGTCGATGAAGCCGTCCGCCAGGCCAACGACAACCCGTACGGGCTCGGCGCCACGGTCTTCGGCCGGGACGAAGACAACGCCATGGCCGTTGCCCGGCGCCTCGACGCGGGGATGATCGGCGTCAACCGGGGTTGCTTCGGCGCTTCCGGCGCACCGTGGGTCGGTGCCAAGGAAAGCGGCTACGGCTTCCACAGTTCAGTCGCCGGCCACCGACAGTTCGCCCAGACAAGAGTCGTCAGCAGAGGAAAGTAGTGTAGGTGCGGTCTATGACCGCACATCTTCCGGCGGCGCAGCCGCCAACGGACAACGGCCTACGGACTACTTCCTCCCCCCTCACCCCAACGTCGACAGGAACCTCGGCGCCTCCCGGTGGTTCGTCCCCTGCTCGTAGGCGTAGGCCAGTCTCAGCAGTGTCGGCTCGCTCCACGCCCGCCCGAAGAAGGAGATTCCCACGGGAAGACCCGCCACGAAGCCCATCGGAACGGTGATGTCCGGGTATCCGGCAACCGCCGCCGGCCGAGAACTGAAACCCGTGGCCTGATCGCCGTTGACGTGGTCCGTCATCCAGGCAGGATTCCCCGTCGGCGCAATGATCGCGTCGAGGTTGTGCTCGTCCATGAGTGCATCGATCCCTTCGCGTCTGGAATACCGCCGGTTGTTCGCGAGGGCGTCGCGATAAGCCTGATCGGTGAGTGGACCCTTCGCTTCGGAGTCGACGAGGATTTCCTGACCGAAGAAAGGCATCGAGCGATCCCGGTTCTCTTCGTTGAACGCGATGATTTCCGCCAGACTCTTCACCGAGGCCGCCGGGCCCAGGCCCTCCAGGTATGCGTTGAGGTTGGCCTTGAACTCGTACATCATCGCCTCGAATTCCGAGTCCCCGTACTTATCCATATTCGGGACATCGGCCGGATCGACGATCGTCGCGCCCGCGGCTGCCATCGCCGCAATAGCCTCATCGAACAGAGCCACGACTCGCGCATCAAAGCCGGGGAAATTGCGCGCAACCCCTATTCGCGCGTCCCGCAGGCCGTCTGCTTCGAGAAACTGTGTGTAGTCGTCGTAGGAATTGCCCTCACTCGCAGCCGTTGCGTCGTCCCGGGGATCGACACCCGTCAACGCTCCAAGCAGCACGGCCCCGTCACGCACCGTCCGGACCATCGGGCCAGCGGTGTCTTGAATGTGCGAGATGGGGATAATTCCCGCGCGGCTTACCAAGCCGACCGTCGGCTTGACGCCAACGATGCCGCTGCGCGTGGACGGACACACGATCGACCCGTCGGTTTCGGTCCCGATTGCCAGCGCTCCGAGGTTCGCCGCGATTGCGACACCGGACCCGGAACTCGAGCCGCAGGGATTACGGTCCAGAGCATACGGGTTGCGACACTGTCCGCCTCGTCCGCTCCATCCGCTCGAGGACATCGTAGACCGGAAATTCGCCCACTCGCTCAGGTTCGCTTTCGCGAGGATTATGGCGCCCGCTTCCCGGAGTTTTTGCGCGACGAAAGAATCCTGAGCCGCGATCGAACCTTCCAGGGCGAGCGAACCCGCCGTCGTCGTCATCCGGTCGGCTGTGTCGATGTTGTCTTTGACGATCACGGGGATTCCGTGAAGCGGTCCCCGCGTCACACCGGAGCTGCGCTCGGCGTCGAGTTGGTCGGCAATCTCCAGCGCCTGGGGATTGGTTTCGATGATCGAGCCCAGGTCCGGCCCCTGTCGGTCGAGCGCCTCGATCCGACCGAGATACAATTCGCTGATCGATCGGGCCGTCCGCTGGCCCGATTCCATGTTCCCCTGGAGGTCTGCGACCGTGGCTTCGTCGAGTTCGAACGGAGCAGCGGCCGGGTCCGGACCCTCGGAGTCGGTGTCGGTTTCGTTGCCGGGCGCGCAGCCGGCGGATGCGGCCGCCAGCCCAGCACCGCCCATAATTGTCGTTCCCAGGAACCGTCTTCGATTGATCATGATGTCTCCTCGTGTTTTCTGTTCAGGAAAACTAAGAAACTATTCGAATTCCGAGATCAAGTCGAGCGGGAATCGGGGGAGGGAATCAGGACAGTCCGGCGATGAAGTGGTCAGTGGTCGGTATGGCGATTGGGCAGCGGGAAGTTCCTCCTGTTGCCCGGTTCCGAGCGCAGCGCTAGAATGGGCAACGACACCCGTCCGAACAACCGTATCTTGGGAACTTTGGGAGGACTGAAGGATGACTGCATTGGCTCCTCGCTTGCTGGTCGTCATGGTTTTCACCGCGACCGCCCTCTTCGGTGCGCAGGCCTTCGAGACCGTATCTTTCCAGGGTGGCGAGATCGAGAGTTTCCTGCGGAACGCCGAGGTCACGGATTTGGAAGGAACCGAGGAGGGCATCACCCTTCCCAAGAAGGCGACGCTCGAATTGGACTCACGGACACACTTTGCGCTTTTCAAGACCATCGACGTCTTCAGACCCGGACTGACGAGGATGCGCAACGGCGTTATAGAGGTCGATTTCCAGGACAGTTGGAAGACAGATGTCGCGGCCTACGAGCTGGACAAGATGATCGGCCTCGGCATGGTTCCGACGACGGTCGAACGACGCCACCGCCGCGATCGGGGCTCGATGCAATGGTGGGTCGACGGGATGTCCGAGTTGGACCGCGTCCAGGATGGAATCGCACCGCCCGATCCGCAAGCCTGGGGCGACATGGTCTACAAGATGCGCTTGTTCGACAGCCTCATCTACAACGTGGATCGACAATCGCGAAACATGCTCATCACCGAGGATTGGCGGATCGTTCTGATCGATCACTCACGAGCGTTCCGAACCGCGGCGGAACTTCGCGAACCGGCACAGATGACCAGGTTCTCAAAATCACTTCTCGAGAATATTGCTAAGCTGGATGAAGAAACCTTGAAAGAGCGTGTCGGAAACTATCTGACGGAATTTCAGATTCGCGCAATCCTGAAACGCCGGGACCTGATCCTGGAGCACGCCAGGGAACTGGTCAGCCAGAGAGGCGAGGAACGGGTCCTGTTTCCTTGAGGGCGACTGAGCCAGACCGGAGAGAGAGAGCGGTTTCACCAGGCGGCAACGTTCCCGGGAAGCACAAGCTGCCTCCCATCTGAATCGCCACAACATCTGCACGACCCATGAGATCGACGCTCACGAGTGTCGGCCGTTGCCGTTCGGTCGATGAAGAGCCAGACGCTTGATGAGATAGCGCGGGCCGACCACAAGCAGGCATCCCACTACAGGGGAACAACGTGAAAGCATCCGATTTGTTGGTCAGATGTCTGGAAGAAGAAGGTATCGAGTACATATTTGGCGTGCCGGGCGAAGAAAACGCCGATTTCGTGATGTCCCTCGAGCAGTCTAATAAAATCAAATTCATTTTGACGCGCCATGAACAGGGCGCCTCCTTCATGGCCGAGATCTACGGCCGGCTGACCGGTAATCCCGCCGGCTGCCTTGGCACGCTGGGTCCCGGCGCAACCAATCTGATTACCGGTGTCGCCGACGCCAACATGGATCGTGCGCCGATTCTGGTGCTGACGGGTCAGGGATCGACGGACCGGCTGCACAAAGAGTCGCATCAGATCATGGATGTCGTGAGCATGTTCACGCCGGTGACCAAGTGGGCGGCGACGATCCTAAATGCCGACACTATCCCGGAAATCGTCAGAAAAGCCGTTCGGCTGACGCGGACAGAGAAGCCCGGCGCTGTGCACGTCGAGCTCCCGGAAGACATCGCGAGCATGGAGTCGTCCAGAAAACCGATGACGCCCCACCGTTTTCGCCGCTCGGTGCCAGACAGCAAGATTGTCGACAAGGCATTTGCCATGCTGCAGGACTCTACGCGGCCGATCATTCTTGCGGGCAACGGCTGCATTCGCAAGCGCGCAAGCAAACAGCTCCGGCTGTTGTGTGAAAAAACCGGCATTGGCGTCGTCAGTACTTTTATGGCGAAAGGCTCTGTCGACATGGATGCGGCCTATTGCCTCTATACCGTGGGGCTTGGCAGCAAGGACCGCATTTCGATTGCAATAGACGATGCAGACCTCGTGATCGCGCTCGGCTTCGACATGGTCGAATATCATCCGCAACTGTGGAATCCGAACGGGGACCGGCGGATTCTCCACGTAGACTTTCTACCTGCCGAAGTCGATTCGCACTATCACCCTGAAGCGGAACTGGTGGGCGACCTTGCGCACGCGTTGTGGATGCTGAACGAGCGATTCGATGAGCACGGGGTACCGGAATTCGATTTCTCCCTGCAACGGAGTTGCCGGGACGAGATGACGATGGATTTTGCGGAATACAAAGATGATGAGACCGAAAACGTGATTCGACCGCAGAAGGCCTTGTGGGACGCCAGGAAGGTTATGGGCCCGCACGATATCCTACTGTCCGATGTCGGCGCTCACAAAATGTGGATTGCGCGGCATTACCAGTGCCACGAGCCGAATACCTGTCTGATTCCAAACGGCTTCTGCTCCATGGGCTTTGCCCTGCCCGGCGCTATTGCTGCCGACATCGTGCATCCCGAACGACGCATTCTCGCCGTAGCCGGCGACGCCGGATTCCTGATGAACGTGCAGGAAATGGAAACCGCCGTGAGAATCGGCAGCAACATCGTCGTCATGGTGTGGGAAGACAAGCAATATGGACTGATTGCCTGGAAGCAGGAAACTCACTTTGGTCGCCATACGGACCTGGCGTTCGGCAATCCGGAATGGAGAACGCTGGCGCGGGCGTTCGGCTGGAACGGGCACTACGTGAAGAATGCAGCCGACCTGGCCCCTACGCTTGAAACCGCATTCCAGGAAGACGGGCCGAGCCTGGTGGTCATTCCGATCGATTATCGCGAGAACCCGCTGCTGACGAAGAAGCTCGGAGAAATCACATGCAAGATTTGATGCTGGAGAGCAGCCGGCCGGCGACCGGCACACTCTCAGTCAAGTCGCCGTTTGATGGTCGTGAGCTCGACCAGATCGCGACGTCAGGGCCGGACCACGTGGACGACGCGATGTCCGCGGCACACGCATTGTTTCGCGACAGAAACTGCTGGCCCTCGATTCCGGAGCGGGTTGAGATCCTCAACAAGGCTGCAGCCATCATGAGCGGGCAGATTGAGGAACTCACCCTTCTGGCAGCAAGCGAAGGGGGCAAACCTTACAAGGACTCGAAGGTGGAGGTGATACGTGCGATCGACGGCGTACATCTGTGTGTCGAAACGCTGCGCGCCCACTCGGGTTCCGTTATTCCGATAGGGGGAACCAAAGCGACCACCGGCAGGCTTGCATTTACGCAGAAGGAACCCATTGGCGTAGTCGTCGCGGTCAGTGCGTTTAACCACCCGTTGAACCTGATCGTTCATCAGGTCGGGCCGGCCGTAGCAACCGGTTGTCCTGTCATTGTGAAGCCGGCCGCCGAGACACCGCTATCGTGCCTTCGGTTTGTCGAAATACTCCGCGAAGCAGGGCTGTCGGACGCATGGTGTCAGGCGATCGTGACGGACGACCTTGGAACAGCCGAAAAGCTGGTTACCGATGGGCGTGTTGGTTTTTTTAGTTTTATCGGCAGCTCCCGTGTTGGCTGGATGCTTCGTTCAAGGCTGGCCCCGGGTGCACGCTGTGCCCTGGAGCACGGCGGTGCTGCGCCCGTGATACTTGCAGATCCTTACGACAGGGAACTCGCCCTCGGGTCGATACTCAAGGGTGGCTTTTATCATGCGGGCCAGGTCTGCGTTTCGGTTCAGAGAGTGTTCGCGCCCGTCCGAGACGCGGCCGAGTTTGCCGGTGCCCTGGCGAAACGTGCAGAAGGACTTGTTGTTGGTGCGCCGGAAGACCCGGAAACCGATGTTGGGCCGCTCATACGAACCCGCGAGGTCGATCGTGTTGCCGAGTGGGTCGATGAAGCCGTGGCGGCAGGTGCGAAATTGCTTTGTGGTGGCAACAAGATCTCAGACACCTGTTACGCCCCAAGCGTGCTGTTCGATCCGCCCGACGACGTCCGCGTCAGCACGATGGAGATTTTTGGTCCGGTCGTCTGCGTCTACGCGTATGACGATGTCGACGCCGCCGTTCAACAGGCAAACTCGCTGCCGGTGGCATTTCAGGCCGCCGTCTTCAGCAACAACAACGACCAGGCGATGCGCCTGTACAAGCAACTGGACGCATCGGCCGTCATGATTAACGACCACACTGCATTTCGTGACGATGTCATGCCGTTTGCCGGGCTACGAGAGTCCGGTCTTGGCATCGGCGGCATTCCTTACACCATGGAAGATATGCAGATCGATAAAATGATGGTTGTAAAGTCTGCTGGGTTGTAGAACTAATCGCAAAACACCACTATGGGGCTATTCGCGTCGAAGAATTCCTGAAACTTGCCGAGGTGTGATCATGTCGTACTCGAACCAACTGAGATTCGCAATGGGGTGGGCTGTTGTCGTGGCGCTCCTCATCAACGTCGATGCGTTTGCGCAGGCTCTTCCCAATCCGTATCGCGCCGTTGATGGCTGGGCCGAGTTACCCGGCGGCAGGGAAATGGGCGCCGTTGGCGGGGTCGACATCGATCCTGATGGAGAGCACATCTGGGCCGTGATCCGGTGTGATGCCGGGCCGGACCGATTCGGCTATGAGTGTCTGGATTCAGATCTGGATCCGGTCCTGAAGTTCGACCTGGACGGCAACGTGGTGGAGAGCTTCGGCAGCGGTATGTTCATATGGCCGCACGGGATCGAGGTTGATCCGGACGGCAACGTGTGGGTGACCGACGCGGTGAGCGCCCAGCGAACGCCCCAGGGAACCCGAGGGCACAAGGTCGTCAAGTTCGCCCCCCAGGGCGAGGTGTTGATGACGCTGGGCACGCCGGGAGTTCCGGGAAGCGGTCCGGACCACTTCAACTCCCCCAGTGACGTCGTGGTGGCGGACAATGGCGATATTTTCGTCGCAGATGGTCACGGTGCCGACACGAACAACCGGGTCGTGAAGTTTTCCAGCGACGGGACCTTCATCAAGGCGTGGGGACAGACCGGCTACGCGCCGGGTGAGTTCCGGACGCTCCACGCGATCGCGATGGACTCCCGGGGACGGGTATTCGTCGCAGACCGGTCGAACAACCGGGTCCAGATCTTCGACCGGGAGGGAGACCTGATCGCCGTGTGGACGCAGTTCGGACGGCCGAGTGGCATCTTCTTCGACGACAACGACAGGATTTACGTGGCCGACTCGGAGTCGGACGATGTCCAGAACCCCGGCTGGGAGATGGGCATCCGCATCGGAGATGCACTCTCCGGCTGGGTTTCCGAGTTCATTCTGTATCCGTGGGGAGATCCGCGCGTTACCGCGGGCAACGGTGCGGAGTTCGTCGCGGTCGATCGCGCCGGCAACCTGTACGGTGGCGAGCCCCGCCCGAGGAAGTTGCAGAAGTACTCCAGGGTCCGGCGGTAGGGTGTAACGGGGTGTGCGCGGTGTAGGTGCGCTCTATGAGCGCACGTTGTTTCGGTTCGAAGAATGTGCGGTCATAGACCCGCACCTACACCTATCGCAAATTGCGATATTTGAAAGAATCCACATCGTAGGTTGCGGATTGCAGATTGTTTCATTTCAGATTTCCGACCAATAAGAAATCGAGCAATTTGCAATCCCCAAATCTCCAATGCGGAATCGTCCAATGACCAATCTGCAATAGCTGTCGGACGAGGTCCCAGCCACCTCCCTCGATCGAGTACAGTGTGCGGTCATAGACCGCACCTACACCTGCCTTCTAAGGCACATCCGGTCTGGGGTCGCCAATGAAGGCGTCCCGATTCGGCATCGTGACTTCCGGCAGGGTTGTCCGGTCCATCACTGCGTCGGCGGGAACGATGTTGTTCTTCCACAGGAGCCAGGCTGTCACGGCATAAACGTCTTCATCGCTCATAGACCCGGGCGCATCGAAAGGCATCGTTCTCCGAACGTAGTCGAACACGGTCGTCGCATACGGCCAATAGCTTCCGATAGTCTTTGTGGGCTTCTGCCCTCCGACCAGACGGTCATATGGACCATCGACGCCTTCCTCGCCGTGGCAGTCGGCACACTGCTCGCCGTACACCCTCGCCCCGTCGCCGACCGTACCTCTGCCCGGCGGAAGTCCTTCGCCGTCCGGTGCGACAGAAATATCGACTGCAGCGATTTCGGCATCCGTCGGTCGGCTTCCAATCCCAAGCGGTCCCTGCTGAGCCGCGGGAAAAGCCAAACCCACCGAAATGACGAGGCATAGACCGACGCCACCGACGAGAAGAACTCTGCGCGCGCGTTTAGGCATGAACGTTGTGGATACTCCCATCGGTGGCAACTCTCCAGCTTTGTATGGCGTTGTAATGATAGAAGGAGCCGAATGTGCCGTTCAGGCCGCGAACGTCGACCAGGGCTGCCCGCGTCGGCTGGACGTAGCCGGTTTCGTCGGTGCAACGGCTCTGTAGTACAGTCTCGCGACCGTCCCATGTCCACGGGAAACGAAAGATCGTCAACGACTTCGACATCACCGGTTCCTGGAGTCTCGCCTCCCGCCAGGTTTCGCCGGCATCCGTGCTCACCTCCACCCGAGCCACCTTTCCCCGGCCGCTCCAGGCCAATCCGCGGATTTCGACGAAACCGGCTCCCCGCACCGGGAATTGAGCGGATGGGTAGTTGATCACCGACTTCGCTTCCATCATGAACGTGAACTGGCGCGCCACCCCGTCGGCCATCAAATCCGTGTACTTGGCGGTCTCCTCGCGCGTTTGGTACGGCTGGTCGGTGACCTTTAGGACGTGCAACCACTTTACGTTGGAACTGCCCTCCCAGCCGGGTAGCACTAACCGCATGGGGTAGCCCTGGGCCGGACGCACAGCTTCGCCATTCTGGCCATAAGCAACCATCGCGTCATCGTTCGCCTTGTCCAGGGTGATGCTCCGGTTCATCCGGGCGCCGTCAGCCCCTTCCGCGACAATCCATCTTGCTTCGCTTCGGACTCCGGCTTCGCGCAACAGGGTGGACAGCGGCACTCCTGTCCATTCCGTACCGCTGATCAACCCGTGGGTTTGCTGGACATCCGCGAGCGTCGGCTCCACCCACTCAGTCAGAGTATTTCCCGAGCACTCCGTGAAACAGATGCGCGAAACTGCCGGAAAACGCATCAGGTCCCGCAGGGACAGCTTGAGGGGACGCTCAACCATGCCGATCAGGAACAGTTCGTGGTTGGCAGGATCGATATCGGGAATGCCTGCATGGTGCCGTTCGAAGTGGAGCGAGGATGGGGTGATTATGCCGCGCTGGTCATGTAGAGGAGACATGGTCCATGAGGACTCGTCGGTGGGCGTCCGGTATTGCCAGCGCTGGATTCCAGCTTCATGGCGGGATCGTTCACCATAACCAGATACGGGGCGACCCAATTGCTTGGTGGGGTCGGGTTGGCCTGCCTGCGGCCGCGCTTCCGAGGGGGAAGACTCGGCCCTCAAACCGTTCACTGCCAGCCCACCCACCAGGCCCGCTACCCCCTTGAGGGCTCCCCGTCTTGTCATCCTTGGCGTTGAGGTTTCGTTTCCGAAGTCGCCGGGCGTCCGCTTCGGGCTTCTCGCGATTTGACGCTCTTTCTTTTTCAAACTCATACTTCTACCTTTCCGACGTCAATCCTGTCGGATCGTTTGTTCAAACGGGAGATCGCAGCCGGTTGCCGTGCTCAGGCTTCCGGAGTGACCCCCAACACAATGTCAAACCGCGCCGCCACCTCTCCAACTTGCGACCCGTGAATCGGCGCGAAATCCACCATCAGGGCTTCGCGTGCTTTCGCGTCTCGGGTGCGATTCAGGACGCGGTCGTCCTTATTCCGGGGTTCGCCTTTGACGTACATCTGTGTGGTCCACTTTTCGTGACCCTTCATCTTGACGGCGAAATGGATATGACTCGTACGGTTCCCGTATAGCACGGGCTTGATGGTGCGGAAATAGTATTCGCCCGTCGAGCCGGTCAGGAATCGGCCGAACCCCTGGAAGTTCCGGTCGCGCAGGTCGTGGTCATTGCTGTCGGTGTGGAGGTAGACGCCATAGTTGTCTACTTGCCAGATCTCGACCAGCGTGTTTCGGATGGGTTCCCCGGCGGCGGTCAGGATTCTGCCGCCCAGGTGCGTGACCTGACCCACCGCAGGCGTGATGCTGTCATTAACGGTGAGGAGGTCGTTGTCGGTGTCCAGCGGTAGGTGGTCGGGATAGAACGGACCTTCGCCCTGGCTCGGCGTGAGCATGAGTTGTTCGGCGAACAGGCCAGGAACGTTGAAAAGGCTGGATACGCTGAACCCCGCAACACCAAAGGCGATGCCGCGAATAAAACGGCGGCGGCCCTCGAACAGGTTGGGTTCCTGCATGGTTTGCTCCTTTGATGGAAAGCGGAAAACGTTGGGCACTTTATACCACCGAGTGACGGGCGAATCAATTCGGCGCTGAGGCAGCGTTAGATGGCAGGGCTTGTGGCACTGCCACCTTTCCTTCTGTTTTCTTAAACACACTAGTGTCCGGTTAGAAGTCGAATAGAACCAGCTAGTTAGGATCTTGGAGTTCATTGAATTGGGAATCAGGCGCGTGAAAGGCCTGCAAAATGGGCTGTTTCTCAAGAATCGTAATGCTGAGAATCTGTAGGATTTGGTAAAGACTCCTATCGATGCCGAGGCGCTTCCGGATGATGGCGACGAGAACATAAACCGAAATGGCGATCCAGATCTGGGTCTTCACCGCATTCTCGCTGGTGCCGTAGAAGGACTTGATTCGAAGGTGTTGTTTGATCCATTTAAAGAAAAGTTCCACCTGCCATCGCGACTTGTAGATCTGAGTGATGGTGAGTGCAGGCAACGCGAAGTTGTTGGTCAGGAACTTCAACCGCTTGTTCGTCCCGGCATCGAAGTAGCTGATACGCCGCAACGGATCGGGATAGGTTTTGGCGGATTTGTTCGTTGTGAGGATGACCGTCTGGTCGGATCGCAATCCCGTGGTCGTGTCCACCCGACGGGAGTACCGCCGCTGCAGGACGACGTTCTTCTTGGCACGCACCACAAAGAAAGCGGAACAGAGGGAGAAGAGAAAGAGCCGTTCAAAATCGATATAGGCGCGGTCCATGACGTAGAAGGCCCCCGCTTCGGGTGCGATCTCATCGAGAACGTTGACGTCATGGACTTTCCCGTCTGTGACGTGGATAAACGCGGGAATGTTGCCGTGAAGATCCAGCAGTGTATGCATCTTGACCGCGGCTTTGTGCCGGCGAAACCGGGCCCATGGGAATAGTGAAAGACACAGGTCAATGGTGGTCGAGTCCAGGGCATATAGACCTTGATCCAACTCGGCGCCGATGGGGTCTTCGGCATATAACGGCCGCACCATGCCGATCAGGACCTGTGCGAAGTCCGCATAGATCCGCCAGTCGCGCCGCTCGTTGGCGTCGGCCAGTGTCGTCCGCGCCACCTTGCTTCGGAATCCCATGTGGTAACGCTTTCTGCCGAGGGCGCGTAAGCAGGCTTCGATGTCGCGGAGGCTTTCACGATAGGTCAATTGGGCGAATGCCATCGCCAGGAACTGATCCCAGCAGGAAAACCCTTTCTGCTGGTAATCGCCCCGATAGCGGACGACACACTTCTGAAACTCGTATCGGGGCGCGTAATCCATGACTTGTGAGAAGACGGTTTGGCCTGAGTTCATGCGCCATTGGTATCACCCCTCTCACCGTAATATTGCTAAAAGTGTGATCGGCAGGTTCAAATCGAAAAATCGCAGAATGCCATTCAACTCACTGTTCATCTATAAGTTGCCGGCGGCTGTCGCACCGTGTTCCGGACACTAGTGTCTTAAACACATTGGATCAGCGTCTCAGCGTTGGCGGGAAGTTGGCAAAGGAGAAGTTCTTTCTGCTCTGCCGCTTCGCGCCACTCACGACTGTCGTGGGCGAACACGGGCTCCCGCAACATCGGATGACCGCGCTCCCGCTCCCAGCGATCCAGATTCAGTCGCCCGCATGAGCCGGCCCTACCCCCGGCGTCCAGTCTTCCTGCCAGGCCGGCTGGGCCTTCCCGCCAAATTTCAGATATAGCGCCGGAATCACGACCATGTTCAAGAACGTCGATGTCAGCATGCCTCCAAGGATCACGGCAGCCATCGGCTGCTGAATCTCCTTACCTGGCGTACCTGCGCCGAGCGCCAGCGGAAGCAGACCGACGCCGGTGACCAGTGCTGTCATCAGAATCGGACTGAGCCGCTCCATCGATCCCTGAACGATGGCGTCGCGTAAAGCAGTTCCTTCCTCGATCAGGTGGTGATAGTGCGTCACGAGCATGATCCCGTTGCGCGTCGCGATGCCGAAGAGCGTGATGAAACCCACCAGGGAAGCCACCGACAACGTCCCACCGGACAGGAACACGATGAACACGCCCCCGATCAACGCCAGAGGCAGGTTCGCCATCACGAGCAGTGAAGCGCGCACGGACTTGAGCGCGATGAAAAGCAGGAGGAAGATGCCGCCCACGGCCAGCAGGGACAGCCAGAAGATCCGGCTCGAAGCCTCTTCCTGAGCCTCGAACTGACCTCCGTACTGGACGAAGTACCCCTCGGGAAGTGAGACTTCCCTGGCGATCACTCCCCTCACGTCGTCGATCACACTGCCGAGATCCCGGCCCGCAACGTTCGCCTGGACGATGATCCTTCGCTGCCCGTTCTCTCGATTGATCGTGTTCGGTCCCTGGTCGGAACGGACGTCGGCCACCTGGGCGATCGGAATCCGCACCCCCAGGGGAGTCTCGATCAAAGTTGCGCTCAGGGACTCCACCGACTCGCGGGCCGTTTCCCTCAGCCGCACGAGAATGTCGTAGCTTCGCTGCTGTTCCAGAACCTGGCCGACGACCCGCCCGTTGAATGCCGTTTCGACGACTTCGGCCAGATGCCCGGCCGACAACCCGACCGCGGAGGCGTTTGCCCGGTCGATGTTGATCTGGACTTGCGGTACACCCACCTGGGGTTCGACCAGCAGATCGACGATGCCCCCGACGTCTTCCATCGCCGCCCGAACCTCTTCAGCCTTGTTGCGCAATGTCGGAAGGTCCGGCCCGAAGACCTTGATCGCGATCTGTGCGCGGGTACCCGACAGCAGGTGATCGATTCGATGAGAGATAGGCTGCCCGACTTCGGCCGCTGCTCCGGGTATCTGCGCCAGCGTCTGGCGGACTTCATCCATGATCTCGAACTGGCTGCGATCTGCAGGCTGTGTGACGACTTCCAGTTCGCTGGTGTTGACTCCGGCGGCATGCTCGTCCTGTTCGGCTCTCCCCGTCCGACGTGTCGTCGAGACGACTTCCGGTATCTCGTGGAGCTCCCTTTCGACGACGTTCCCGATTCGATTGGACTCCTCGAGCGAGGTTCCTGGTGGCAGGTTCACGTTGATGTTGAGGGCCCCCTCGTTGAAAGGCGGCAGGAACTCGCGTCCGGTCAGCGGGAGAAGACTGAGAGCGGTGAACAGCAGCAGAGCCGAAAGCCCGATGATTTCGGAAGGATGGTCGAGAGTCCACCCCAAAACGCTTCGGTAACCCCGTTTCAGCCAGGAGACGAGGCGGGAGTCGCCTTGCGATTTCAGGAGTTGAGACCGTCCAAGGAGGAAGTAGCAGAGGACCGGTGTGACGGTTAGCGCCACGAGTAACGAGGCGGCGATCGAAACGATGTAAGCAAAAGCGAGTGGTGCGAACATGCGCCCCTCGAATCCGGCCAGGGAGAACAGTGGAAGGAACACGAGGATGATGATGAGGGTCGCATAGAAAATGGAGTTTCTGATTTCGCTCGACGCCCGGAAGACCACGTTGGGCACTCCCAGCGGCTTGTCCGATAGCGCGTTCTGTTTCAATCTGCGGAAGACGTTTTCGACATCGACGATGGAGTCGTCAACCAGTTCCCCGATCGCGATCGCCAATCCTCCAAGAGTCATCGTGTTGATGCTGATGCCGAAGTAGTTCATCGTCAGGATCGCCGTCAGCAGTGATAGCGGTATCGCCGTCAGGCTGATGAACGTCGTCCGGAAATTCCACAGGAAGAGGAACATGACGACGGTTACCAGCACGCCGCCTTCAATCAGCGCCCGACGGACGTTCCCAACGGCCCGTTCGATGAAATCGGCTTGTTGGAACGCCTCGGTATCGATAACCAGGTCGGGCGGTAGGCTCGGTCGAAGCGCCGCCAATGCCGCCTCGATCTCGCGGGTCAGGTCAAGCGTGTTGACGTTGGGCTGTTTCTGGATCGTGGCGACGAGGGCCGGCTGCGCGTTAAAGCTGCCGTCTCCTCTCTTGACGGCGGGACCCGTGCCGACTTCGGCAACATGCCGGATCAGCACAGGAGCGCCTCCTCGCACTGTGATGACCGATTCGCCAAGATCCTCGGCCGAATGAATCCGTCCCCGGCCACGAATCAGGAATTCCTCGTTCGGCCTTTCTATGAAACCGCCCGTGCTGACGGCGTTCGCTTCGGCTACCGCCGCTGTGACTTCCTCGAGCGACAGGTCATAGTCGACGAGTCGGGTCGGATCGACGATCACCTGATACTGTTTCAGGTCGCCTCCGATGATCGTGACCTGCGAGACGCCGGTGATCGAGAGCAAGCGGGGGCGTATGACCCAGTCGGCCAGCGAACGGAGTTCCATCGCCGAGGTATCTCCCTCGGTTCGGATGGAGACCAGCATGATCTCGCCCATCGTTGACGAGATCGGCCCGAGCACTGGAGGTTCAATGTCGGTCGGGAGCCGGACCTGCTGGAGCTTCTCGGTAACGAGCTGCCGTGCGCGGTAGATGTCCATCCCAAGGTCGAATTCGACGAAGACCAGGGACAGACCAGCGGCCGAATTGGAGCGGACACGAAAGACGCCAGACGTCCCATTCAGGACGGACTCCAGCGGCACGGTTATGAGAGCCTCGACTTCTTCGGGCGCCAGACCGTGTGCTTCGGTGAGAACAGTCACGGTTGGGGCGGTGAGATCCGGAAAAACGTCAATCGGCGTACGAGCGGCCACGATGCCCCCGTAGAGCAACAGCAAACTCGCGGCGACGAGAACCAGCAGCCGATTCTCCAGGGACCAACGAATGATTCTGTCGAGCATCAGGTCCCCGTTATTTCGCCAAACCCGGTTTGTTCACCGGTTGTCGTCGCGAAGTGTCGGAGACGCCGCCAGGACAAGGCGCGCGCCGGGAGGGCGTCGGAGGCGTACTTGACCCTACGTTGAGGCGTCCGACCAAGGGCAACGCAGTAATGGCGGATGTATCCGGCGCTGCAGCAGACAACCGGTGAGCAATGCGGGTTACACCTCATGGGTGTGTTCTCCCGGATCCGTCGGCTGCAGTTCCTGCAGCTTCAACTGGTAGGCTCCCTGTGTCACAACCCGTTCGCCCGGTTTGAGACCGTCGAGGACAGCCACCTCGTTTCCGTATCGAGCCTCGAGCACAACCTGGCGACGCTCGAACTCTTCACCCGACAACAGGACGTAGACAATGTCCTGTCCTTCATGTTCCAGGACCGCCTCGGCAGGGATCACGATGATTTCCCGCTGAGAGCCGGTATCGAGTCGCACGTTCGCCTGCATGCCGATCCGGAGTCGGCCGTCCCGATTGCGAACTTCGAAGGTGACCGTTGCGGCCCGGGTCTCGTCGTCGATTCGGGCTCCGACATCCACTACTGCGCCCTCGAATTCAACGCCGGGATAAGCCGCAGTCTCGAATACCGCTCGCCCTGCATCGAGGACCGTCGGAAGATCCTTTTCAAAGATTGGTGCCTCGACCCACACCGTCTCGAAGTTCACGATCTCGAGAATAGGCTCTCCGGGCTGAACCAATTCACCGACGGACTTGTAGACCTCGGCGACTCTGCCCGCGATAGGGCTCGTCAGTACGCGACGGGGTGTCGTGCTCTCCGCAGCGAGGGCCGGAGTCGGAGCTTCCATGAGAGTTTCCAGCTGCTGGGCAAACGACTGAACTACCGTTTCGGCGGCCTCGAAATCGGTTTCGGCGGCTTCGAGTTCCCGCTGTGCGATCACTTCGGCTTCGTGCAAACGCTTGGCCCGATCCAGTTCGCGGCGCGCGTGTTCCAGACGAATCTCGGCTTCGATGCGCGCCTGTTCCAGAGCGCGGCGTTCCGACTCGGTACGACCGGCCTCGAGACGAAGCTGTACAACCTGGGCTGCTTCCGACACTGACGGGATCTGGCGCACGGTCAATAACTCGCCGCCGCGTCGGACTTCCTGGCCTAGGAGCGGAAGTCCCTCCTCGCTGATCAAACCAGAAACCGAAGAAGACACGACGGCGCGGTGGTTCGCCGCCGGGATGATCCTGCCAACCGCTCGAACCTGCGGTGCCAGGTCTCGTAACTCCGCCTGGGCCAACTTCATCCGGATGAGCCACTGTTGTTCCATCAGGAACCGGACGGGTCCCGTCCCGCTCCGTGCCGCGGTTGCAGGCGCCTCGATCGTGTCCGTACGCGCTCTCGAATACAGCATCCCGATCAAGGCAACGATCGGTAGAGCCGCCAGCACGATCCATAGCAGCCCGGAACGTCGTTTTGTGCCTTTGTCGGTCATCCTCCGGCTTCCTCCACAATTGCCCCTATTGAACGGCGAAGCCCGCCAGGACCATCATTTCGTCCAGTTTTGAGTTGCGCACGTGAAACTCGATCTCGTAGGTCCCCGGCCGGGGCACTGCGAGTTCCGCGACATAGATGCCGGTGACCCGTCCGACCTGGGCCCTGGTCGATGCAACTTCTTCTCCGTTGGCTGCTCGAACCGAGAGCTCGACCTCCGCCTCGGCGACCGGGGACCCATCTGCAAGGTCCGTGAGGTGGATGAGGAACAAGCTTGGCTCTGCGGACTTCAACGGCGAATACTCAAAGAAGTTTTCGATGCGGTCGGTGAATTCGGTCCGGGCCAACGTCTCCTCATCGGCCTCGGATTCCGGCACCGGCTCTGTTTCGGCGCAGCCCATAGCAGAACCCAACAGGAGCAGCACGACGGACAGGCGAACACAAGCGAGCCGGACACACACAAGGGGTTCCACGGTTTTCTCTTTCTGAACTTGGATAAAGAAATCAACCAGTGCGCGAGGAGGCACCGGTGACGCATCAGAACGATTGCGAGGTGATCAGGCTGGTGGGGCTCTTGGGGACAGGCCCAACAGGGGAGGAGCCCGCGTTCTTTCCGAGCCTCTCAGCTCATCCAGCCTCGCGACGACAGGTTCCGGCAAGAGGTCCGAGCAAGCGTCCACGGACCCTGGTGCAGGGGAAAACTTACCTTCGGTGGACAGCAGGACATCAACGTCGCGTCCCGCGTGATACGGCGCGTCGAACGATGCCTCGTCGTGTTCCCAAGCTGCTCTCGCCTGTGCAATCGGGAAGTGATTGTGCAACGTCGTCTGGTAGGTCCCCGTGTGTCCATGATCCTGAAAGCTCTCAGAGTGCACGTGGGAAAACGGTCCCTGGAAGAGCGTCCCGAGCAACAGCATCAGCGGGACTGCGAGGAAAAAACGCCGCATGATCGAGGATTATCTGCCACCGATCCGACGAATGTCAATCGGGGCTGCACATGGGTGTAGGTCTCACAAGTGACTTAACAGTCCGTGGTTTCGATCGCAGCGTATACGATCGGTTACAAACCGCGAGCGAAGACAGGAGCCCTTAAGTGCACGCTTCGGCCAGTTCAAGCCCACCGCCCAGCGCGTAGCCGTTGATGGCCGCCACGATCGGCTTCCCAAGAGACTCCAGAACCAGAAGCTGCGTTGCTTCGTCATGTCTGTTTCCCTCTTGCCTTGAGATTGCCGAGGACCGTAATGCGATCTCCGGCCCGAACTCTTGTGTACTAGCTTGGAATCCGCCCGTAGAGTATAAGGACTGCTGGCGCCGCAAGCCCGCCAGAAGGACCCTAGCAGCCCGTGGCAGAAGTCTGATGGCTCGCGTTACGGCGGCGTTGCGCCAGATGCTAGGCGCCGCGCCGACGGCGATGCTGGTACATCGTTGAGGGGCGGCAACAAAGCAGATGGTGTGACGCCGCCGTAACCCTCCGGGCGCACGGGGGTTGCGGTCGGATACTTTGTTGCTCGTCGTCATGATGAAACCGCATCAATTCCTCCTCGCGCCTCGTCTCCGCCTCGCAAGACCCGTGCGCGCGAACCATCGAGGTTCCGTCAATAAGTGTGTAAATAGACATCAGGCGGCTTTCTCCTCGGTGACTTGGTTGACTGGAACTCCATTGACATATTGGGCGCCTTGGTAGACATCCTTCATCAAGTGCGGAGCCTTCAAACGGCGAAATCTTTTCTCAGCGACCAGCAGCATCTTCCAGATGACAGCCCGTGCGTTGGCCACTTTCTTGAACCTTCGAGCGGCATCGGTTCGCAGTCGCAGAGCAGAGAAGGGAGACTCCACTGGATTGGTAGTCCGCAGATGTTGCCACTGCTGTTTGGGATAGTTGTAAAACGTCACCATCCGATCCCAGTCCTGGTCGATCAGATCAGCCGCTGCCTCCAGTCCTCTCTTGCCACACCAATGTTGGAATCGTCCTTTGACTTGCTCGGCTTCCTGCCGTGTTTCTGCATAAGGGATCTGCCGCAACATCAACAACGCCGCTTTGTGCCGACCCTTGGGGATCTTAGCCAGCAAGTTGACGATGCGATGATTCCAGCATCTCTGCTCGTCGGCTTCTGGGAAAACGTTGCGCAACGCTCCCCAGATCCCCAGATGCCCGTCAGCCATCACCAGTCTCGGTGGGTTCATCCCCCGCTCTTTGAGATCCCTCAGCACTTCGGACCAGCTCTGGGTCGATTCTCGATAACCACTACTGACCGACACCACCACTTTAGTGCCATCACTTAAAGCGGCGATCACTACCAGGATCACGGCCTTTTCCTTCTCCAGCCCTGCTTTGATGTACACACCGTCTGCCCACAGATACACCACTTCCAGATCGTCCAGCCGACGGCTTTGCCAGGCCTCCATTTCTCCCTGCCACTTCTCCTTCAACCGGGCTACGGTGCTGGGGGACAGCGGCGCTTCTTCCCCTAAAAGCCCTCTTAAGGCCAGATCGAAATCCCCCTCGGCCAGACCATGCAAATAGAGTTCTGGAATCAAGTCTCGTACCTCTTGCGTCCGCTTGGCAAACAGGGCAAGACCCGGCTCTCAAAACGCTCTTCCAGATCCCGCACTCGGGGACGCCGCAGCTTGATCGTTCCGCAACTCAGCGTCAGTCGCCGCTCCTTACCGTAGCCGTTGCGATAGCCACCGGGCGCGTCCACTTCTCGGCGACGCTCATTCTTTCTTCGTCCCAGCAGCTGTGTCACCTCATCCTCCAACAGTTCCTGTACGTAAAACTGGATCTGCTCTCGCACCCACTCTTCCAGCTGTTCAAAGCAGACTCTTGACTCCACACTTCGATCAATGTTCTTCTTGCTCATGGCGGTGTGACTCCTTCCTTTCGGGCTCTTCCGCCCGGGTTTTTATTTCACCCGGAAGGATAATCACCGCCTATGCTATTTACACACCTTTTGAGGGTAGCTCGAACCATCAGACTTCTGCCACGGGCTGCTAGCACCATGGAACCCATAGCCAAGACCGTGGTCGTCGCTCTGCTGATATGTAGAGCCATTCTTGGGCCGGCTCCAGATGCTCAAGCACAGGGAACGACAAACCTGGAGAAAGCAAAGCTGTGGGTCGAAGACTACGAACACCTTACGATTTTTGTTGAGAATGTTGGCACAGAAGCTGAAGACCTTGGTCTAACGAGGGACCGAATTCAAACAGAAACGGAACTGCGGCTTCGACAGGCCGGCATTAGTCCTTCTGATGCATTCGTGATCGACGGATTCGAACTCCCCCTACCATCGCTGGATGTAGTTGTTGGAAAGGACGTTGTCGACTATCACCTGAATGTTCAAATCCGCGTCGTGGGCACGTATTTCCGAGTCGCGGTCGCATTCAAACGGTTCGCCAGTTACGCCTTACCGGACGGTGAGTTTGCGCGGGGTTACATGACCAGTTGGGAAAGAACGTCCTCCGGGGCCTTCGACGAAGGGGATGGAGATTACGTCATCGGTTCGCTGGATCAGGTGCTGGATACCTTTCTCGATGAATACCTGAAAGCCAATCAATAGCAGTCCGCCCTTTCGTGTCCATCTCGCACATGACTAGGAGCCTGCGCGGCGGAACGAGAAGGATGGGTGTTCCATGGGATTTGATCGCGATTTCCGAGGAGCCCCTGCCGATTCTGCCACCAAGCCGAGCTCAGGCCGTTGCGGACTGGAGTCGTGAGCCGTGTGGTGGGCTTGGCGAGTCCCGGTTTCCCGGATTATGCCCATGCGATCTTCTCGTTCATCCGTCGTAAGTTCACCGCCAGAGTAACCAGATTCCATTCACATGCCGCGTTGTCCAAACCCCGCAGACTGAATTGTCGGAATCCCAGCACCGACTTGATCCACCCGAAGGGCGGTTCCCCAATGTGCTTTCTGGCCCGGTAACGGTCCCGTCCACGCTGGGTTTTCATCTTCCGGACCATCCGGCCAAACGCAGTGTCTTCAGGTGGAAGGGGAGCGGCGGCGAGGTCCTTTTCGCGGCCCATCGCAACATACCCATCGATTTGACGTTGTTCCAGCATTTCTAAATTCGACTCGGATCGGTATCCCGCATCCGCGAGCACGCAGTCGGGATGCTCTCCCAGATTGTCGTTCAACGCCTCCAGAGCCGGCTCCAACTGCCCCACATCCGCCGCATTGTTGCTCACCGTTGTCGCCACGATGATCCGGTCCTCAGAATCGACCACCGCCTGTGCGTTGTAGCATTGCTGAAACCCTGCGGTGGAGGTCTTCATGATCCGGCTTTCCGGGTCGGTGAAGTTGTCCTGGGCTTTTGGCTTGGGCTCACCCATGGGGCGTTTGAACGGCTTGCCTTTCTTACCGCTGCCCGGTTTGTCGTCTCCCGATTCCCGTCCCGCTTCCTGGTCCGCAGCCATTTGACGCTCTTCGAGCCGCTTCATTGCCGCCTGGATCGTGGCCAATCGCTTCTTGCGCGTCGCCAACCCCTCGGGCAGTTCGTCGCCGCGCCGGTCCTTGCCGTAACGCTGGTCTTCTTCCTCATCGATCGTCCTGGCCCGATTCACCAGATCCCGAATCTGCTCACCCAACTCGGTCTCCTGCTTCTTCATGCGTTCATAGCTCATCGCTTTGCGTTTGCTCGCATTGGCCCGCATCTTGGTTCCGTCCACTGCCACGGTTCCCATCTTCACCAGACCCGCTTCTCGCGCCATCCGCACCACTTGCACGAACAGGTTCCCGAACTCCTCAAGATGCTGTTTGCGAAAATCCGAGATCGTACGGTGCGCGGGAAAGTTCTCCGCTCCCAACATCCGGAACGCCACGTCGTCGGTCAACTTCACCGCGATCTTCCTGGACGAGAACACCCCGGTCGCGTAGCCATAGATCAACACCTTCACCATCATCCGCGGATCGAAGGCCTGATTGCCTGGCCCTTCAGACCCATACCGCTGTTCGAACGCGCTTAAATCCATTGCGTCCACAGCATCCGATATGAAGTACGACAGGTGATCTTCGGCCAGCCAATCTCTCAGCGACGGCGGCAGCAGCAGGTTCTGTTCCGGAAGATATGGTCGGTAGGTTCGTGACATGTCCTATCTTCGATCTCTATCCGCCCAATCCCGGTCCTTCTGCCGCGCAGACTCCTAGCCCGGATTATTCGTGGTTGTCGTCGCGAAGCGGTGGAGACGCCGCAGAGACAAGGCGCGCGACCGAGGCCCCCGCAGGCGTATATGACAATACGTCGAGGAGGCCGACCGAGCGCAACGCCGTATCCGCGAGTGTATCCGCCGCTGCAGCAGACAATTCATGAATAATCCGGGCTAGAATGGTTTTTCGGGGGACAAGGGCGCCGTGTTTTCCACCATGGCCGTCGGGGAATCAGAGCATGTCAATATTCTACTCACGCCGTCAGACCCAAATCAGAAGGATGCCAATCAGGAGGTTCTGGTTTCTGCTTTTCCAGTAATTAGTGTAAAGTCATCTATTAGGCTAAGAAGGAGTTCCTAGGATTGAGCCCGTCCAACCCATTGGTCCGATTAAGCCGGCAGGAACTCGATCTTGTGGTCGAGGCGCTGGCTGGATTCCCCGTCTCAGACACCGAGAGGGCCCACCCATTCCTGCGAGCATTTCGAACATTCCGAAAAGCGGAGACCGGCCAGCCTTTCGAGGCTACCGTCGAAAACCTCGAAGCCGCCCTACAGGCGCTGGTTTCGCACATGGACCAGGTGACCGCCCAACGGCGGGATGCAGGCGAGGAGCTGGCGGCGAAGATAGCCAGTACTCTATTGGCTCGAACGAAGGTTCAGGCGGAGCCTGAGTCGAGCGAGGTATTCATCAACCGTCATCCGATCTATCAGCCGACGGTCCAGCTCTTCGCATACGAACTGCTTGCCCAAGAAGAAATACGAAATGGTGGGGACTCCGACAGTCCCGTCGTCAGCCAGACGATCCTCAACAGATTTACCGAGCCGGGATTGGATCAGCTCGTCGGCACTAAACCAGCGTTTATCAGTGTGCCCCGGCGCGCCATTGTGACTGGCCAATGTGAGGCGCTGCCCAAGGAGCGGATTGTCTTAGAGGTCCTCGACGGAGTGAATCCGGACAGCGACCTTTTCCAAGCACTGGCAAGGCTCTCACAGGACGGCTTTCGGCTAGCGATCGCGGATTCGCTGATACGTTCGAGCGATTATCCGCTCGCCTCAGTTGCGGACTTCGTCAGGCTCGATCTTAGCGCTTTGGGAAGACCCGCCGTTGAAGCCCGACTGGAAGCGCTCCGGGGCGGCCATTCGAAGTTCGTGGCCGAGGGCGTCGAAAGCCATGAGGACTATGAGTTCGCCCAGGATCTGGAATTCGATTACGTTCAGGGCTACTTCTTCTGCAAGCCCCATGTTACGGGCGCAGACTTTCCAGCAAACCGCCTGGCCACGATGCGGTTGCTCGTCCGACTACAAGATCCGGCGGTGACCATCCGCGAACTGGACGAGCTGATCAACCAGGACCTGCCTTTAGCCTACAAGTTGCTTCGGTTCGCAAACTCAGCCTATGTGGGTTTACCCCGGGAGGTCGAATCGGTGAGTCATGCCGTGAGCATGGTAGGCGTGGATCGGATTCGGATCTGGGCTACTTTGTTGATGTTCTCCAAGATGGAGGACAAACCCCGGGAGTTGATGATCACAGCCGTGGTCCGCGCCCGGATGTGTGAATCCCTCGCGGAAGCTTCCAGTCAGGATCAGAAGGCCACGTTCTTTACCGTGGGTCTGTTTTCTGTTCTGGACGCCGTACTGGATTGCCCGATGGCCCAGGCGCTGGAGCTGCTGCCGATTTCGCAGGGGATCCGCGACGCCCTGTTGGATCGGAAAGGCAGGATGGGCGAAGCTCTGAACTGCGTTTTGGCCTACGAGCGGGGGGGCTGGGAAGACGTCGGGTTCGGCAAGCTCAGTGTGGGGCAAATCCGAGATTGTTACCTCGATACGCTCGGCTGGACGAAAACGCAGACCGAGGGGCTGAGTATCTGAAGAGGCACTGGTTACAGGTCACTAGTTTCCCCAGCCGCGTATCCAGACAGTCCACCCCATTGCGGTGGATCATGAAGCCGTAGCGGCGGTAGGCGTCGGATTGCCGGATGATCATGTAGGACCCGGCGCCGAGCAGGGAGTCGAGTGCGGCATCGACTGCAAGCCGCAGGAGCCGGTCAGTGGCGGTGTCGTTCGGTAGTTCCACGCGATCGTTGAACGACAGTTCCCAGAAGCCGGCGCGGGGTTTGAAAGCCTCGGGATACTCGTGTTCGTTCATCAGACGACGCGCAAGCGTCATTCCGCGGCGGAAAGTCTCGAGGATCCGATCTTCGATACCAATCCGAATGAGGAGCCGTTGTTGCCGGTGCTTCCGCCGAGCACGACCTGGAAGACCGGCGCGGTGTCGGACTTCTTCCGCTGGACGGAACCCAGGAAGCCGATATCGGCGATGTGATGGTGGCAGCAGGCGTTGAAGCAGCCTCTGACCTTGAAGTTGATGTCTTCGCGGTCCGCGATCGTGCCCATGCCGTTGGCGAACTTCACTTTGAGCTCGGCAGCGAGCCCGCGAGAGGAAGTAATGCCGAGTTTGCACGAGTCTGTGCCCGGGCAGGCCTTCACGTCGGCAAGTCGTCCGGCCCCGGGCTCGGCGAGACCGAGCCGCTTGAGATCCACATAGAGAGACGGTAGATCCCCCTTCGACACCCATCGTAGAAGAAGGTTTTGTGTGACAGTGGTGCGGACAGATACCATTCCTGGGTCTCTGTACGGGAGAGTGATCGCCAGCCGCATGGCATTGTTGACCAATTGAATAATGATAACCGGGCGCACCCGTTGGCTTCCCGACAGCTGTTGTGTCCCTTGTACGGACGTCTTGCGCCTTTGGGCGTGAAATGGTAAGAGGACGACTGGCGGAATCGCGATGATTCACACGACCGAAATCGAACTTCAGACCCAAGGCCACTGCGACGTTCACGACATCACTGCCGAATTGAACGCCGAAGTGGCGAAGAGCGGCATCGACGAGGGCCAGGCGCTGGTCTTCGTTTCCGGTTCAACCGCTGGCGTCACGACCGTCGAGTTCGAACCCGGTCTCGTCCGCGACATCAAAGAGTTCTTCGAGAAGCTGATACCCGAGGGGCCCGACTACCACCATCACGCGACATGGGGCGACGACAACGGCTCGAGTCACGTCCGCGCGGCGATTCTGAAGCCTTCGCTGACGATTCCTTTCCGCCAGGGACGGCTCCTGCTGGGGACCTGGCAGCAGGTCGTCCTGGTCGACTTCGACACCCGACCGCGCCGTCGCAAGGCGGTCATTCAGGTGACGGGGGAGACGCGACCCTAACGAAGTCGAGCCTCGGGTCGCCCGAGAGCTGGATGGCCCCATCTGGTGTGGTGTTGCCGACGAAGCTGCCGAACACCGTCTGGCCGGTGTCGAGCAGTTCGACCATTTTGTTCGTGTAGGTCTTGCCCTGTCCGCGGACGATCGGCGACACTGAGAGTGTTCCCGACAGAACAGCTGCAACCAGGCCGAAGTAGATTTTCGTTCGTACGCGCCCTCCTTTCGATGGAGGTATTCTACCCGCTTGGTGCGGAGGCGTTCCTCATGATTGCGATGACGCCCCGACAGGTCAGTCTCGTCAGTATGGTCCTGATCATCGGGCTCACCGGCTGCGGCAACGACCGCATCAGCGAGGCCGAACCGTCCGTTGTCCGCCAGGTCAATTTCGAAGCGTTACGAGCCCGGATGGTCGAGCAACAGATCGAGTTCCGGGGGATTCGGGACCCGCGGATCCTGGACGCAATGGCCCGTGTTCCGCGCCACGAATTCGTCCCCGATCGTTACCGCGCCTATGCCTACGACGACAACCCGCTGCCGATCGGTCTCGAGCAGACCATCTCCCAGCCCTACATCGTCGCCCTGATGACTGAATTGGTGGAACCGCAGCCCGAGGACCGGATACTGGAGGTCGGAACGGGATCCGGCTACCAGGCGGCCGTCGCGGCCGAGGTGGTCGACCACGTTTACAGTATCGAGATCATCCCCGAGCTCGCGGAGTCGGCCGCGCTCCGGCTCCAGCGTCTGGGAATCGCGAACGTTTCCGTCCGTGAGGGCGATGGGTATCTTGGATGGCCCGAGGAGGGCCCGTTCGACGGCATTCTCGTGACTGCCGGGGCCCAGGACGTCCCTCAACCGCTTGTCGACCAGCTTGTCGAAGGCGGCCGGATGATCATCCCGGTCGGGGAAACTCTCACCAGCCAGGTGCTCAAAGTGATCGAGAAGCTCGAAAACGGCCGGACAGAGGTTCGGGACGTCGTTCCCGTCCGGTTCGTGCCTTTGACGCGAAGGCCGCGGGGCGGCGGGCCCTAGCAGCCATCAGACTTCTGCCACGGGCTGCTTCACCCCCTCACAAATGCTGGACTCTCGCGGTGGTATCAATAGAATGAGCCCATGAGTTCCACAACCGGCCAAAAGTATTCGTCCGGCTTCCTGGGGCACAACCTGATTGCGTGGCAGGACGGCGGAGAATGGCGGACCCGCATCGAAGGCGAAAAGGCACTGGAAATCCACGACCTGTTCGGGTCGCTCCATGAAGCGCAGACCGATCTGCACCTGCGCGCTCACTGGCATATCGAGCACAAAGAGTGCGATTGTAAGCGCGGCTCCGGACCCGTTTGGAACGAAGGTTGATCTCTCGGTCCGACGGGTTGACCCGGGCCGACGTCTTGGTTCACTCGATCACTCATTCGAAGTGTGCCCGGGGGTTGGCGTGTCTCCTTCTGCTGGCTCTGCTGCCATCCGGTTGTCTCTTCGTCCGCGGACAGCGTTACCAGCACTTCACGACACCGACTCCGATCGCGGCCGATGAATTTCTCGTCGTGGGCTTTCTGGGAGGACGCGATTCCTGGGACGATACCGAGGTCGGTGTGGGGCGGCTGGCCCTCCGGCTTCGCGACTCCTGTATCGACCGGCTGCATGTCGAAACGGTCGAAAACAAGAAGCGGAACCTCGCCGCCGAACTCGTCCGGAACGCGTTCGACAGGAACAGCGACGGACACATCGATGGTCCCGAGCGATCGTCGATCGGACTGATCGTCTACGGGCAGAGCTTCGGCGGAGCGGCGGTCGTGAAGTTTGCCCGTCAGATGGAAGAGCTGGACATCCCCATCCTGTTGACGGTCCAGGTCGACAGCGTCGGGATCGGCGACGGCGTGATTCCCTCGAATGTTCGATCGGCGGCCAACCTGTTCCAGCGGGACGGCTGGATCATCCACGGGGAGCCCGAGATCCGCGCCGAGGATCCCGCGCGAACCCGCATCCTCGGAAACTTCCGCTTCAGCTACAAGAACAAGCAGATCGATCTGACCGGTCTGTCCTGGTTCAAGAAGATCGGCCGGGTGGCCCACGCGAAGATGGATCGGGATCCGGAGGTATGGGATCAGGTTGAACAGCTGATTCGTGACGCGGTCGAGGGCGCGCGAGGGCCCGTTTCGGATAACGGCTGTTAGCTGTTGGCTGGCGATCAGCGCAGAAGACTCTGGACCGCCGCGACGACACTCTCCCAGGCCGCGGTGCCGGGGTCGATCAGTTCGTAGTGCCCGGCGCCGGGTATCGGTATGAGTCGGGCCTCGTCGCCGCGGGCGCGGGCCGCAGACACGTAGCGCTCGCTGATTTCCAGCGGTACATCTTCGTCGGCTGTTCCGTGAATTAAGATTTGTGGAATGCCGATCGGCACCCGTTCGATCGGCGAGACCATTTCGTAACGATCCGGCACCTGGTCAGGAGTCCCTCCCATCAATTCAGCGACCGCCCCCTCGCTCAGTTCCAGCTCCCATGCCCGCCTCAGATCTGCAACACCGGCCAGGCTCACTACGCCGAGCAGCCGCAGAGGGTCGGGCGAAGCCAGGCTGCTATCCTCGGGCAGCCCGGCCCGGCACCCCAACCACAGGGCAAGATGCCCGCCAGAGGAATGTCCGACCGCGACGACCCGATTGGGATCGATCAGACCTGAACGGCTGATCTGGCGTATGAAGTCGGCACCCGCAGCGACATCCTCGAAGGTCCCCGTCCACGCTCCTCCCGGATCACCGATTCGGCGGTAGGCCAGGCTCCAGGTGGCCACTCCAGCCTCGCTCAGGGAGGCGCAAACATGTCCGATGTGGTCCAGAGAGTACTTCGACCGCCAGAATCCTCCGTGGATCACGAGCGCCACCGGATGAGGACCCCCACCCGAAGGCAGGCGAAGCTCACCGAACTGGAGGGGATCGTTTCCATAAGCGATTCGCTCGTCCGGAGGAGGAGCAGGCAAGTCGAGGATCTCCTCGGACGTGCCGCCGCCAGAACTGCAGAGAACCCCGTCGGTGCGGCCGCGCCCCAACCTGCCAAGTACCGTTGGAGGGTATGTCAGCGTCGAGGATCCAAACATTTGTAGCGGAACTAAAGATCCTCTCTGATCCTGGTTTCGTCGAGAGGAAGATGCGAAAAACTGATGCGAAAATGCCAACGGCCAGCCCGAGGGCCGGCCATTGGTAGAAGACGTCGGTAGCAGCGTCCTTTTATGAAAATGGTCGGGGCACGAGTCCCGACAGCCCTCCTACCGGCAGTCTTCGCCTGGATACTAACGCTGCCCCCAAAAGTTGTCAATCTGGACTGGTTTCGAGATGGTTGAGGGCAACCCTGCCGTCTGTAACCACTACGACGACGTCCTGCAGGGCGATGATGTCGTCCAGTGGGTTCTGGTCGACGACGATCAGGTCGGCCTCCATCCCAGCCCGAATCGAGCCGGTACGTTCCTCGATGCCGAGCAGCTCTGCGGCCGTTGTCGTCGCAGACTGAATCGCGACCATCGGGGGCAGTCCGGCGCGGACGAGTTCCTCGACCTCGTGTTGTATCCTGACGACGCTGCCGGGCGAGTAACCGGTATCGGTTGCCGCGACGACCTTGACCCCAGCCTCGTGTGCTTTGCGTGCGACGGCCAGTAGTCTCTCGTACATGAACCGTCCGCGGATCTGCAGGGTCGGTGAGTCGTAGTCGCCTCCCGGATGCATCAGGTCGGTCACGATCGCGATGGTCGGAACCAGGAAGGTCCCGTTCTGGCCCATCAGACCGATTGTCTCGTCGCTTACGTATGTACCGTGTTCGATGCTGCGCACACCGGCCCGAACCGCGGCCTGCGCTCCACCGTCGCCGTGAGCGTGAACCGCGACGGGAATTCCGCGTTCCGAAGCGGTTTCGACCGCCGCGGCGATTTCCTCCTGGGTGAAGATTTGGCGGCGCGGGTTCGTGTTCGGCAGGCCGGCCCGGTCAGTGGCGACCACCTTGATGAAATCGACGTCATGTTCGAGGAGCTTCGACACGACGCGCCGGATGTTGGCGGCCCCGCGGACCTTGTTCGGACCCATCAGATCGCCCAGAGAGGGTTCGTTGATGAAGAAACTGGGATCGATAGTCGGCCGCACGTGGTAGCCGGCAGCCAGGATCTCGGGTCCATCCAGGTATCCGTTGTCGCCCAGGTCGCCGAGTCCGGCGTCGGCGAAGTTTGCGACGCCCATGCTTCGCGCGGTCGTCACGCCCGAGATCAGGGCCGCTCTCGCCTGTGCGGTAGTCGCGATGTGGACATGCGCGTCGATCAAGCCCGGGAGCAGATAGCGGCCCTCCAGGTCGATCAAGCGGACGCCTTCCGGGACGCTGCCATCTCTCGACACGCTTTCGATCTTGCCCTCGCGGATTATAACTGTTGCGTTTTCGACAGGCTCCGCTCCACTACCGTCGATCACGACCGCGTTCGTGATCGCCAGATCTCCGGTCCCCTGGACGGCCTCGACGTTGGGAACCGCTGCAGCCACAAGGATCAACACGATCGAGACCGGTATTGAGTTTTTTGTCATTGATTGATTCAACACTCTAGAACCCTCCTTGTGAGGCGCTCACAGGTCCGCTCGCTTCTACTCGAAGACCTTATAGAGTCGGGCCAAGTCGATGTCAAGTCTAGCAGCCCGTGGCAGAAGTCTGATGGCTCGCGTTAAGGCGGCGTTGCGCCAGATGCTAGGCGCCAAACGACCGGCCTGCGGGTCCGGAGAAATGTCGCGCGGCAACAACGCCCGCGTGTGACGCCGCCGTAACCCTCCGGGCGCACGGGGGTTGCGGTCGGATACTTTGTTGCTCGTCGTCATGATGAAACCGCATCAATTCCTCCTCGCGCCTCGTCTCCGCCTCCGAAGACCCGTGCGCGCGAACCATCAGACTTCTGCCACGGGCTGCTCGCGACGGAATTGGCACCTGACGATTCTACTTGACGAAGGGTGCCCTAATGCGAGATCAAAAGGCCGAACAGCTCTGGTCGCATCCGCGGTGAGGATCGCGCCGGTAACGGGTGGCTATGGTGACGGTTGAACAGCGTGATAACGACGGTATCCCGGTGCTCGATGTGACGGGACGTCTGTCCGCGGGTGAGGCTGCCGATTACCTGGTGAGCCAGGTACGGGCAGCTATGGAGGGCGGCGGCGACCGGCTCGTCATCAACCTCTCCGGCGTGGGCTATATCGATAGCCTGGGTCTGGAGGCACTGCTGGAGATCCACAATCTGATCCGGGGTAGAAAGGGCGAGGTCAAGCTGCTCAACCCGACCGAAAGAGTCGAAGAGTTGATGCGGATGACACGGCTGACCACAGTGTTCGACATTGAGACCGATGAATCGACGGCTGTGGCAGCGTTGAAAAGAGACTAGCAAGTCTTAGAAATCAGTTCGAAGTCCAAAGTCCAAAGTCTGCGAAGTGTGGGATAGACCGTGGATTCGATCCTCGACCTTGGACCTCGGACGTTGGACGGTAGGCTAGTTGATCTGCACCATCGGTCCGGGGAAGATCACAAACCTCAGGCTGCTGCCTTCCCGGAAATAGAAACGCAGCTGGTAGGCTCCGGTCGGAACGAACAACCGCCCCAGCCTGATCGGCAGCGGCTCCGACAGCGACTCCTGCTTCTCCGGCGACCACAGGTCCACGAATTCTGCTTTGCGAAAGGTCCCTTCTTCGGCCGACACCACTGGGAAGTTGGTCACCGCTCCCCACCCGAACTCGGTCGGAACCGGGTCCTTCGTGTATGCCTGGACCGAAGCGAACAGCTGGGTCGCCATGATTTCGACGCTGAGAACATCGCGCCCTGCCGCCTGGGACACCCCGACGCCCAGATGCGTCGAACCCGCGCTGAGGATGTTCGCCCGGTGTCCCGGACTGCCCATCAGACTCTCCATGACATCGCGGGCGACGCTGGCGGTTTCGGTGAGGTCCCCGCGAATCCCCATCCAGATGTTCTCTGCCGTGGTTCCGATCAGGCGCCGGTGCCGCTCGGCTACCCGTTCGGCCGGACCCTTGCCGTCGGGGTTCTGGTGACTGAAGAACTCGCGTTCCATCATGTCCATGCTGTGGTCCCGTGCGATCTCGGTCAGCTCGATTTCGTGCACGACGGCATTCAAGCTGTGTTCCAGACGGATCTCGTTCACCTTGTCAAAGATCATCTTCTCCGCCCGCAGGAGAAGGACCTGGGTCCGCTGCGGTGTGAAGATTTCCTGCTGGCCGGACTCCGCCGAGAGCTTCGGCGTGCCTTGGGGAACGAGCCACAGCGCCAGGGCGACGAGTGGCGTCAACAAGATGGCTACTCGGTTCGTGTTCATCGAAGCTGCGACGTGTCCGCGTCGAGGATCAACTCCATTTTACACAGGTTCGCATCGGATGTGCCTGCTGCGTCACCCACATCGAAACGGTTTCGAAACCGGGAGGGTCCAGACGATTCGACTGGCTAGCGGTCGGCGGGTCTTGCAAACCGGATCTTCAAGTCGGCGTTGGGGAACGTGATCACATCATCGAAGTTGAGAGCGTGACTGCCTTCCACCCTGGCACCGTTCACGAAGACGCCCATCCACTGGCCCAGATCTTGGAGCTCGAATTTTCCGTCGTCGTGGGCGATACCGATGGATTTACGCGACATGCCGTTATCCTGCACAAGCACGTGGTTTCCCTTTCCGCGTCCGATCCGGAGAGGGAACTCGTGCACAGGGATGTTGCACGGCTGACCGTATGGGACAGTGGCGTCGGGATCGTCGGCGTACTTCGGCGAGTCCTCGACTCGTGCCGCAGGTGAAACTTCCAGCACGGCGAGTGGCGGACTTTCTGATGACATTTTTCCTGCCCCCGACACTCCAGTCCTGGGATCTTATAAGAAGTTGATCTTCCAGGTCAAAATGTGAAATGTCAAAGTCTGCAGTCTTGAATTTCGAATGTGCCACGGCCATGCCTGGTTGCCGTTTCGAAATTGAGGGCGTCAGCGGTAGCCTATCGAAGCCCTGAACAATGTCCGCGAAGGAGTGTACGCCATTTCAACTGCCAGATCTTTCGTGCCGGCCCTAGCAGCCCGTGGCAGAACTCTACAGGGCCGCGTTACGGCCAAACGGGGCCGGATTCTAGGAGTCGAGGACGAAGCAATGCTCATTCATTGGGAGGAGTCGGCGACACCGAAGACGGCCCCGTTTCGCCGTAACCCGAAGGGCGCAGGGGGGTTCGGGCCGCAGGCTTTGTCCCTCGTCGGTCACGATGAATGATCATCGCTCCGCTCCTCACTTCGCGCCTGCAACCCGAAGACCCCTGCGCGCGACCCTGCAGAGTTCTGCCACGGGCTGCTAGCCATGTCCCTCTGTCTGCTTGGCGGTGCATGACCCCCCCCGACTTCGAAGTCGGCGTCATGGATGCGCTGCGGAAACAGAATGTCGAGGTCCGGGAAGCCGAGTTCTTCGCCCACGGAACGACGGTCTTCATCAACGCCCTGAGGTATGACGGCCAGGAACACACGGTTCGGATTGTGCTGCCCGCCGGTAAGGTCGACCAGGAAGCGTTGCCGCAGATCATCAAACGTTTTCACGAGAACTACGAAAAGGAATACACCTACCGGCTGGGGAACGAGGTGCAGCTGGTCAGCTATCGACTCGTTGCCTTCGGACACGTCGACCAGCCCGCGCTGGAGCGGCTCCCGGACTCGACAAAGGGAGCAGGGCAGGCCCTGAAGGGTCATCGCGAAGTGGATTTCGATGCGCGCGGCACGCATCGTGCTACGATCTGGGATCGTCAACAGCTTAGACCCGGCGACAGCTTTGAGGGTCCTGCAATCGTCGAGGAGCCCGCCAGTACCACTGTCGTGTTCCCGGGACAGAGCGTTGAAGTTGACGGCCACGGCAACCTGCATGTTCAGGTTCGGCACGGAGCTTGAGGATGACAACAAAAGCAACATCGGCGGACCTGACGCCCGAAGAATTCGATCCAATTACGGTCGAGATCATCCAGACCTCGCTCGGAGCGATCACCGACGAGATGTTCGCCACGATGCGCAAAACGGCGATGAGCTCGATCATTTACGAAGTGCTCGACTTCGGAGTGGCCGTCACCGACGCAAGGGGAAACCTGGCGAGTTCCGGCAACGGAATACCTCCCTTCGTCGGCATGCTCGACTGGGCGGTCCGTACCGTCTTGGAGAAGCACGGCCAGCCCAGCGCCGTCCGTCCAGGCGACATCTTTGTCACGAACGATCCCCACCGCGGCGGGGTCAGTCACATGAACGACGTTGCCATGGTCCTGCCCGTGTTCCACGAAGATGAACTAATTGCCTGGGTCGCGAGCAAGGCCCACTGGGTCGACGTCGGTGGGATGTCGCCGGGCAGTATCAATCCCGAGGCCACCGAAGTTTTCCAGGAAGGGCTTCAACTGCCCGAAGTGAAGCTGTTCGAACGCGGGGAACCGATCGAGCCCGTCTTCGACATCATCAGTAGTCAGTAGCCAGTAGTCAGTTGGTGCGGTCTACGAGCGCACAGAAGAGGCAACGTTCGGGATCGCGAAGTGTCCCCGAAGGTGTAGGTGCGGTCTATGACCGCACAACATGACGAAACCATGGGCAAGACGAGCGACAATCTGATTCTCTTGAAGAACGGGGTGCTGGTCGACGGTTCTGGTCCGGATCCCGTCGGCAAGGTCGACGTTCTTGTCGAGGGAAGTCGGATCAAAGAGGTGTCCGACAAGGCGATCAAGGCCAGGGGGGCGCAGAAACACGACCTGAAGGGGCGAACGTTGATGCCCGGCCTGATCGACTGTCACGCGCATCCCTGCTTGACGCAGATGAAACTGGCCGGCCTGGAAGACGTGCCGCTGACGCTGATGACCGCGCAGGCTTCCACGATCTTACAAGGAATGCTCGACCGGGGTTTTACCACTATCCGTGACGCGGCCGGCGGAGACTCGGGCTTGAGGGAAGCCGTCGAGAAGGGCCACATCGCTGGACCGCGGATGTTCATCTCGGGTCGGGCTTTGAGCCAGACGGGTGGCCATGGCGACTTTCGTCGCCGGACCGACGATTCCATCCCGTGCAGCTGTGGGAACGCCCTGCACTTCACGACCCGTGTCGCCGACGGCATCGATCAGGTCCGGCAGGCGACGCGCGACGAACTACGGAAGGGCGCCGATCAAATCAAGGTGATGGTCTCCGGGGGTGTCGTTTCTCCGAATGATCCACTCGAGGCATGCCAGTACTCGAGCGAGGAAATCCGAGCGATCGTCGACGAGGCCGAGGCGGCGGGAACCTACGTCCTGGCCCACGCCTACACGGCCGAGGCGATCACCCATGCCGTCAAGGCGGGCGTCCGCTCGCTCGAGCACGCGAACCTTATCGATGCCGAGGCCGCGCGACTCGTCGCGGCCGAGGGAGCCTACGTCGTACCCACGCTCGTGACCTACGACGCGCTCGAACGCCTTGGCAAGGAGCTGGGCCTCACCCCCGCAATGCTGGAGAAGCTGGCCCGTGTGCGGTCGTTCGGACTGGACTCGCTGGAAGTGTGCAAGGGAGCTGGCGTCCAGTTAGGTTTCGGCACAGATTTATTGGGCGAGACCCACGATGATCAATCCCGCGAGTTCCTGATCCGTTCCGAGGTGCAACCCGCACACGAGGTGATCGAGTCGGCGACGCGCATCAACGCCGAGATTCTGCGGAAGGAAGGAGAGCTTGGCGTCGTCGCCGCGGGTGCGACGGCGGACTTGCTGGTCGTCGATGGCAATCCCTTGAAAGATCTCAATCTGCTGCAGGACCAGGGGCAGCATCTGCACGTCATCATGAAGGACGGGCGGATCCACAAGAACCTTCTGTGACGTCCGGCCGGAACCGTTTCAACGATGCCTGACGACAGCGCGCAAGTTCCCCAGACTACGACGGATGTCAACAGCCCCGAAGCGATCGCATCGATGGTCACGCTCGGTGTCATCGGAGCGATGGGCACTTTCACGTTCCTGCCCATGGTCGTCGGCACGGCCGTCGACCGACGCGAGCGGCTCGCCCTCGCCTAAGATCATCTGTGCCACTAGCTCGCATCCTGCTCGTCTGCCTGATCGCTGCCGGGTTCCCGGACCCTGCCGCCGCCCAGGAACTCGGGGCGGGGTCCGATGAGCATTACGACGCACTGCGGGCCGCGAAAGTCTACGAAGCCCGGCGAACCGGCGAGCGCATCGTCATCGACGGGATTGTCGACGAGCCCGCCTGGGAGCAGGCCGTCGCCGACGATGACTTCTACCAGAACGATCCGGTTCGTGGCGCCCCGCCAAACGACCGGACGGTACTGCGCATCCTCTACGACGACGTCAACCTCTACGTCGGAATCTTGTGCTACCAGGCCGGCCCCGCCATCATCTCCGAGCTGAGACGCGATTTCGAGCCGTTCGACGGCGACCTTCTAGCCGTGTCGCTCGACACGTTCGACGACGACCGCAACGGCTTCATCTTCCAAACGAATCCCGGAGGGGCGAAACGGGATCAGCAGATCGCCGGCGGAGTCCGCAGCTCGGACTGGAACGGTGTCTACGACGTCGTGTCGCACATCGATGACGGGTGGTGGAGCACCGAGTATGCGATTCCGTTCAAGACGCTCCGGTTCGACGAGGTGAGCGAGGGCCAGCGCTGGGGGTTGAACATTTTCCGGATCATCCGGTACTCGAACGAGAGCGTGATCTGGACGCCCGCTCCGCGACCATTCGGCCCGGCGGACATGTTTATATCGGGTTCGCTGGTCGGACTCGAAGGCGTCACGCAGGGTCGGAACCTGTATGTGAAGCCCTTCGCGCTGGCTGAATTCAAGCCGGATGCCCTGGACGAGGGGAGGGATTACGATGCCGGCTTCGACGTGAAGTACGGCGTCACGTCCGAGTTGACGCTGGACCTGACCGTCAACACGGATTTTTCCCAGGTCGAGGTGGACGAGCAGCAGATCAACCTGACCCGCTTCAGCCTGTTCTTTCCCGAAAAGCGTGATTTCTTCCTGGAGAATGCCGGACTGTTCGACATCGGCGGCGCGGTCGGCACACCTGGGGGGGCGGCGCAAAGGGACGTGATCCCGTTCTTCAGCCGACGCATCGGACTTTCCGACGGCGGGTCTCCGCTGCCCATCCGAGGGGGCGCGCGTCTCACCGGCAAAGTCGGTGGGTTTGATCTCGGCGTGATGAACATCCAGGTTGGAGAAAAAGAGGAAATAGCGTCCGACAACTGGTCGATCCTGCGGCTGAAACGCGACATCATGGCAAATTCCGATGTCGGTGGCTTTTTTTTCAGCAGGAATACCGGCGGAAGTGCTTACTGGAATAGGACCGCCGGCGCCGACGTGAACCTGCGCTTCTTCCAGCGTCGCTTCAACATCTCGGGTTTTGCGATAAGGACCGACACGCCCGACCAAGACAGGGAAAACCTTGCCGGTCGGTTCGAGACTTCCTACCGGGACAATTTCTTTACCGCGCGGGGCGGGTACCTGTCGGTCGGAGAGGGCTTCAATAACGATTTCGGGTTCACCCGCCGAAAGGCGATCCGTCAGGGCGAATTCTTCTTCGGGGTCCGCCCACGCCCGAACACCAGCCTGATAAGGGAGGTCTTCCCGCAAGCGCAGTTGACCTACGTCGCGGACAGCACGAATCGGGTCATCACCAGGGAGCACCGGGTTGGATTCCGCGTCAACTTCCAGGACGGTGCGAACATCGGGCTGGACCGTAATATGCGTTTCGAACGACTCGATCGGGCGTTCCCGATCCGGTCGGACATCGAGATCCCGGCGGGCGACCACGGCTTTGACGACTGGAACGCGACCTTCCGCACCTCCGGAGGTCGGCGTCTTACCGTCGGTGGGAACCTGAGAACCGGCGATTTCTGGGACGGAGAGCGCCGCCAGACCGGCCTGAATCTGAGCTATCGCCAGAGTATCTACTTCAACAGCGCGATCAGCTGGTCTCGAAACAGGGTGGGGCTCTCCGGAGGAAATTTCACGACAGACCTCATCGGGCTGCGATTGAACTTTGCCTTCTCACCGCGGATGTTCTTCGAGAACTTCATCCAGTACAACACCGACCGCAAGACCGTCTCTTCCAACGTCCGGTTCCGTTTCATCCATCATCCGTTGAGCGACTTCTACGTCGTTTACACCGAAGTGCGCGGGACCGGCGGCAATCCCGAACTCGATCGCACGCTGACCATCAAGCTCAACAACCTCTTCGCTTTCTGAAGATGTGTATGATGGTCGGCGCATGCGTCATCCGGTTAAAGCACTCCTCTTCCTGTTGGTACTGACGCCCGAGCCCGGCGTCTCCGCCCAGAGCAGACCATACGACGCCACACCTCAACGTCCGACGTTCACCTCCGACACGTCGACGACAGCACCCGGAACGATGGAAATCGAGTTCGGAGCGACCGCCACGGGCTCGGGCGGCGGCTTTCTGGCGTTGCCGACGATGCTGAAGTTCACGCCGGACGTGGGAGCCGGTGTCTTTCGCCGCGCGGAGTTCAGCTTGAGTTTCGACGCCCTGCAGCGCGAGTCTTCGGGAGCGGAAACGGAATCGCGCTTCGGCGATTCGTTGCTGCTGGCCGTGCGACGTCCGGTCTGGGAAGGAGATTCGTTTTCGGTGGCGGTCGCTCCACTTGTCCAGTTCTTCATCCGCGAGGGTAAGGGAGCGCGGCTGGGAGTGCTGGGTATTGTGGCCTATTCCTCGGGTCTTGAGGGTGTCGTGGCCAACTTCACCTGGACATCGGCGACGTCTTCGTCGCCGACAAACCCCGCGCACAAATACGACCTCGCCCTCGATTATGGACATACCATGGGTCCGGTGGGGCTCGCTTCACGTGTCGGAATCTTTGCCGGAGTATTAATCGAAAAGCCCTCAATCGCGGAGACATCTGTCTCGATGAGCCAGGGAATCACCTACCGGATGCGTCCCAACCTGGTCTGGGATGTGGCCATCGTCGAGAACGGTCTGGCAGCTGGCCAGGCGGGTTACCAGGTATTGGCCGGGCTGACCGTCAACCTGGGTCGACTCGTTCGTTGATAGCAATTGTGCCGCTGCGGCGTTTGACTGGGTCTATCGCAAAATCGGGGATTACGGAGGCGACCGCGACACCATCTTTGTGTCCGGAGGTTCGGCCGGCGGGTATCTGGCAGCCCTGCTGGCCTACGACAACCGCTACCTCGCCGAACATGACCTGTCCACGTCGCAGATTGCGGCTGTGATACCGATCAGTGGGCTTGTGGACGTGACGCGGGCGAATCGTCGCCGACAGCGCGTGATGTGGGGCGAGGGCGATGTGGTCCTCGATGCATCTCCGATCCAGCATGTTCGCAAGGACGGCCCCCCGACGCTCGTCCTGTTTGCCGACGGGGACACGCCCGTTCGGAGGCAGATGAACGAGGATTTCGTGGAGGCCCTTCAGAAGGCAGGTCATCCCGATGCCTCCTACATCGAGATGCAGGACCGAACCCACAATACGATCGGCCGCTTCATGGAAGACCCGGACGACCCCACGGCCGACGCGATGCTGGCCTTCATGAGCAAGTTTCTGGAGCCTTGACGCCCCCGTGCCCCTTGTATGTGCGGGGTATGACCGGGGTTTTGGAGAAGCCTACGTCCTAGCCCGACTTCCGCGGTTCGGCACGATTTTCATCTAATTTAGCCCATTTGGAGCACGAATCGCGTTTGTTTTCTATACCTTGACCTCCCGGGTGGGCGTGTAGTGCCGACCTACCCCCTTGATTAGTTTTTCGGATATGCCGACGATGCGTGCATGTTCGTGCGCTGCAAGAAGCGATTCAAGGACGGCAAGGAGCACCGCTACTGGAGTGTCGTCGAGAGCACCCGGGTCGGTGGCGGCCGTGTGGTCCAGCGCCAGCTTCTCTATCTCGGCGAGATCAACGACAGCCAGCGCGCCGAGTGGTGCCGCTCGATCGAGGTTCTCAGCGGCGGCGCGGCGCTGCAGCAGATGGCGCTGTTTCCCGAGGACCGGCCCGCGCCGGTGCTGGATTGCGATGTCGTGCAGCTCCAGCTCGACAAACTGGAACTGCGCGATCCGCGCCAGTGGGGCGCCTGCTGGCTGGCGCTGGCGTTGTGGGACCGTCTCGGGCTGGACCGTTTCTGGGGCCCGCGGCTGCCGCCCAGCCGCAAGGGCACCCGATGGCTCGATATCCTCAAGGTGCAGGTCTGTTATCACCTGATCGATCCCGGCAGCGACTGGCGGCTGCACCGGCACTGGTATGAACACAGCGCGCTACGTGACCTGCTGGGCAGTGACCGCGTGATCTCCGACGACAAGCTCTACCGCTGTCTCGACCGGTTGCTCGACCACAAGCGCGAATTCTTCTCGTTCCTCAAGGCGCGCTGGAGCACCCTGTTTGAGGCCCGGTTCGATGTTCTGCTCTACGATCTGACCAGCACTTATTTCGAGTCGGACCCGCCCTTGGCGGGCAAACGCCAGTTCGGCTACAGCCGCGACAAGCGTCCCGACTGCGTCCAGGTGGTGATCGCGCTGATCATCACGCCCGACGGTTTCCCGCTGGCCTATGAGGTGATGCCGGGCAACACGGCCGACAACACCACGCTGGCCGCCTTCATCGCCCGCATCGAGGCGCAATACGGTCGTTCCGACCGCATCTGGATCATGGATCGCGGCATTCCCACCGAGGAGACCCTGGCCGAGATGCGCGCCAGTGCCTCGGGCCTGCGCTATCTGGTTGGCACACCCAAAGGTCGGCTGACCCGTCTGGAGTCGTCCTTCCTCGATCTGCCCTGGCAGCAGGTTCGCCAGTCCGTTGACGTCAAGCTGCTGTCACGAGACGGCGAACTCTATGTGCTGGTCCGTAGCGAAAAACGGGTCTCGAAGGAACGCAGCATGCGGCGGCGGCGGCTGAAGAAGCTGTGGAAACGCCTGCATGACCTGCAGCGACAATCCCTCAGCCGGGATGCGTTGCTGATCAAGCTGGGCGCCGCAAAGAAGGAGGCCGGACGCGCCTGGTATCTGGTCCGTATCGAGGTCCCAGAAAGCAATGGGGCACTGGCCCACAACGGCTTTGCCTTCACGCTCCGGCGCGACAAGCTCCGGGCCGCCTACCGGCGCGAAGGCCGCTACCTGCTGCGCTCCAACATGACCAGCGGTGACCCGGCACAGTTGTGGAGCCACTACATGCGATTGACCGAAATCGAGCAGGCGTTCAAGGAACTCAAGCACGACCTCGCGATCCGGCCGATCTTCCATCAGCACGACCACCGCATCGAAGCCCATATCTTCCTTGCCTTCATCGCCTGGTGCCTGCAGGTCACCCTGAAATCCCTCATCCGCCCCCACGCCCCGGGGCTGACACCCCGCGCAATCCTCGACACATTCTCGACCATACAGATGGTCGATGTTCATGTGCCGACCACCGACGGACGCCACCTCGTCCTGCCGCGCTACACCCAACCCAACAGGGACCATCTCTTGCTGCTGCATCATCTCGCCATGACGTTGCCGCAACAGCCGACACCGCGCATCGCCATCTGAGCGCCATGCCACGGCCCCGATCGCCGACAGCCTTGTAGTGCCGACCTTCGGGATCTCGATCTAATTAAATCAACAACTTAGGTCTACCAAACCTGCCGAACCGCGGAAGTCGGGCTAGGGGAGATGTAGGTGCGGTCTATGACCGCACAGCTCTGCGAACCGAAACACGTGCGTTCATGGAGCGCAGCTACACCTTCCCGCGCATGTTATCTTGTTCTCTCCCCACCCGCAGGCACGCACGATGATAGGAGGTACCGATGAGAGACGAACTGATCCAGCAACTGAAAGCCACCCACGAGTTTTTCGAAAGAAGTACGGGAGCGTTGACCGAGGACGACTCGACGTTCGCACCATCAGACGGCGTGTTCACGACATCGCAGCAGGTGGCGCACGTCGCCCAGACGATCGACTGGTTCGTCGACGGCGCGTTTGCCGAGAACGGCTTCGACATGGACTTCGAGGCACATGAGAAGGAAGTGCGCGCGGTCAATTCGTTGGATGAGGCGCGCGCGTGGCTCACGCGCGCGGTCGACAATGCCGTCGGGCAGCTTTCGGACAAATCCGAGGAGGATTGGGCTCAGCCGCTTCCGCCGGGACCCATCATGGGAGGCACCCCGCGGTTCACCGTCTTTTGGGGTATCACCGATCACACGGCCCATCATCGCGGCGCCTTGACCGCGTATGCACGCGCCCGAGGCAAGACCCCGCCGAATCCTTACATGGACCTGGACCAAGCGTCGGGAGCGTAGCGTTGCGCATCCCTTCGGTTGGGTTGACATAAGGCTCATTCATCCGTATATTCGGATGAATGGATGACAGCTCCGCCGATGTACTCCTCCGGTCTCTCGGTGACGCCGGCCGCCGACAACTCATCCGGGTGCTGGCCGAGGCCCCTTTGACGGTCGGCGAAGTTGTGGACGTCCTGGGCCTTCCACAGTCCACCGTCAGCCGACACCTGAAGACACTCCGTTCGACCGGACTACTGGTAGATCGACGGGAAGGGAACCGTGTTCATATCGGACTGGTCGAGCCCAGCGGCAACGGGGACGCCGATCTGGCCGGCCTGCTGAACTCCTGGATTCGGCAGCAGGAGTTGCCCCGTCGGGTCCGTGGAAGACTCGAGCGGACTATCGCCGGACGCAACGGCTCGGAGAACGCTTTCGAGCGTCTAGCCCACCAGTGGGACGAGCTCCGATTCCAGCACTTCGGCCCCACGTTCCACCTGGAAGCCCTGGCAAGCCTGCTGCCCCGCGACTGGAGAGTACTCGACATCGGCACCGGGACAGGGTACATGCTGCCGTTCCTGGCGCGGCACTTCCGCCAGGTGGTGGCCATCGACCCGTCCTCGGCCATGTTGGGGCTGGCCCGTCAGCGTGCCAAAAGGGAGTCACTGGAGCACGTCCGGTTCGAAGCCGGACGCCTCGAAGATCTTCCGCTCGACGACGGCGTCATCGACTGTGCGCTGGCCGTCCTCGTGATGCGTCATACGAGCGACCTTTCGAAGTCCTCGCGCGAACTCGCGCGGGTGCTGGCTCCGGGGGGGCGCCTGCTGGTTGTCGATGTCGCCCCGCACCGCATGGAAGACTTCCGCCAGCGGACGGGGGATACATCCGACGGTTTGGATCCCGATCTCGCTTCCGCGGAGCTGGGGCAGTCGGGGTTCGACATTACCGGTCGTAGCCCATTGCCGCCGCCACCCCCCGACAGCCCGGGGGCGCCCCCTCGTGCGGCGCCGGATCTTTTCCTGATTACCGCCGAGCGAGCCCGACCTTCCGGCAGGCGAACTCGAAAACAGAAATCCAAGCGCATTCATGAATAGGAAAGACAAGGAGAAACACCGATGAGTACCGCTGAGAAGACCGACTACAAGGTTGCCGACATCGGCCTGGCTGATTTCGGACGCAAGGAGATCGATCTCGCCGAGCACGAGATGCCGGGACTAATGGCCGTGCGCGAGGAGTATCGGGAGAACAAGCCGCTCGAAGGAGTCCGGGTCGCGGGGTCGCTGCACATGACGGTGCAGACAGCCGTGCTGATCGAGACCCTCACGGCCCTGGGAGCCGACGTGCGATGGGCCAGCTGCAACATCTTCAGCACCCAGGACCATGCGGCGGCGGCGATCGCTGCCTGCGACATTCCCGTGTTCGCCTGGAAGGGCGAGACGTTGGACGAGTACTGGTGGTGCACCGACCAGATCCTGAAATTTCCCGAAGGCGGACCGCAGTTGATCGTCGATGACGGCGGCGACGCCACACTGGTGATTCACCTCGGCAAAGAAGCGGAAGACGCCTACGAGAAGGACGGCACGCTGCCGGACCCCGACAGCACCGATGTTGAGGAGATGCAGGTCATCCTGAAGCTGCTCCGCGACCGATTGGCCGAGAATCCCCGCTACTGGACAAAGATGGCGGAGGGAATCGTCGGCGTCAGCGAGGAGACGACGACGGGTGTGCACCGGCTCTACCAGCGGCAGGAGGCAGGTACTCTGCTGTTCCCCGCGATCAACGTCAACGACAGCGTGACCAAGAGCAAGTTCGACAACATCTACGGCTGCCGCCACTCGCTTCCGGACGGCATCATGCGGGCCACCGACGTGATGATCGGCGGAAAGAGGGTCCTGGTTTGCGGGTTCGGCGAAGTCGGGAAGGGGTGCGCCCAGTCGCTGCGCGGCCAGGGCGCCCGGGTCCTTGTGACCGAGATCGACCCGATCTGCGCCTTGCAGGCCGCGATGGAAGGCTACCAGGTCGTCCGTCTGGACGATGTCGTGGCCGACACGGACATCTTCGTGACCGCAACCGGCAACTTCAACATCATCACCGTCGACCACATGGCAAAGATGAAGGACAAGGCCATCGTGTCCAACATCGGCCACTTCGACAACGAAATCGATATGGCCGGCCTCGCGAAGTTCGACGGTATTCGAAAAGAAGAAATCAAGCCGCAGGTCCACCAGTGGCACTTCCCGGACGGCCACAGCATTCTGGTCCTCGCCGAAGGTCGCCTCGTGAACCTGGGCTGCGCCACGGGGCATCCCAGCTTCGTCATGAGCAACAGCTTCTCAAACCAGGTGATCGCCCAGGTGGAGCTGTGGACCAACAGTGACAGGTACGAAAAGAAGGTCTACGTCCTGCCCAAGCACCTCGACGAAAAGGTCGCCAGGCTGCACCTGGACAAACTGGGTGTGAAGCTGACCGAATTGACGAAGGAACAGGCCGACTATATCGGTGTGCCGGTCGAGGGGCCGTATAAGGCCGAGTTTTATAGGTACTAGGGGAAGTTGTCAGTAGTCGGTAGTCAGTAGTCAGTTGGCGGCGGTCGTTGACCGCCGCCGGAAAGATAGCGAGATCCGCAAGCCGGTGTAGGTGCGGTCTATGACCGCACATCGTCGAACCAGAGACACTGTGCGCTCATAGAGCGCACCTACACCCGATCTGAAGCTTCACTGTCCCAGGACCGAGACCTCTTCGGCACCCCCGCCGACTCTCGAACAGATTTCCTGTTAACGGTTTGCCATTCCCGACGTTTCCATAATTAACGGAACTTGGTCCGATCGGCTTCCGTATGTGTTCCGGCAAGGAGGAGTGGGCGAAATGGGCGTTTTTCAGGACATCAAGTATGGGTTTCGGATGCTGGCCAAGAACCGGACTTTCACGCTCGCGGCCGTGCTGGCCCTGGCGGTCGGCATCGGCCTGAACGCCGCGGTCTTCACTCTGGTTAATGCCGTGCTGGTCAAGGGTTTGCCTTTCGAGGACCCCGACCGGATCGTGCATATCAGGTCGCGGAATATCCCCGGCGGAAGCGAACGCATGAACGTGGCGTTCCCGGACTTTGAGGACTGGCGCGAGCAGTCCGGCTCCTTCAAAGACCTGGCCGCGCATCGCGGCGGATCGGTGAACTTGAGTGACGACCAACAATTTCCGGAACGCGCCAGGGGAACGTGGATGACACCAAACGCCTTCACCCTCATCGGCCAGCAGACCTTGATCGGTCGGGATTTCACGCCGGCTGACGCCGAACCGGGCGCCGAAAAGGTCACGATCATCGGGTACGCCCCCTGGCAGAATCGCTACGGCGGCGATCCCGGGATCCTGGGAGGCACGATCAAAGCCAGCGACGTGGCCTACACGATCATCGGTGTCATGCCCCAGGGTATGGAGTTTCCCAGCAACAGCGATCTCTGGATGCCGTTGATCCCGTCCGAAAGCGATCAGCAGCGGGGGAACAACAGGTTTCGCGTGTTCGCCCGACTCGACGACGGCGTTTCCATCGCCCAAGCCCAGGCTGAAATGGACAGCATCACGGCGCGCCTCGCCGCCGAGTATGCGGACACCAACGAGGACGTCGATGCGCTCGTCCTGACTTCGAGCCAGGAATACAATGGCGGGCCTATCCGGGTGGTGTTCCTTGCGTTGATGGGGTCGGTCACTTTTGTCCTCCTGATCGCATGCGCCAACGTTGCCAACCTGCTGCTGTCCCAGGCATTCAACCGGAGCAGGGAAACCTCGATCCGGACCGCTCTGGGGGCGGGACGATGGCGCGTCATCCGGCAATTGCTGCTCGAGAGTCTGATGTTGAGCGTCATCGGCGCCTCGCTGGGCCTGTTGTTGGCCGTTGGGGGAGTCCGCCTGTTCGACCGCGCCGTCGCCGATGTCGGGAAACCGTACTGGATCGATTTTTCGATGGACTTCACCGTGTTCGCGTACCTGGGCCTGGTCTGTGTCGGCACCGCGGTCCTCTTCGGACTGGTCCCGGCGCTGCAGGCGTCGCGTACCGACGTCAACGACAGCCTGAAGTCCGGCGGCCGCTCCAGCATGGGCGGCGTCCGCTCGCGCAGACTCATCGGAGGCCTGGTGGTGGCGGAGTTGGGGCTCACGTTGATCCTGCTGGTGGGTGCAGGCCTGATGATGCGGAGCTTCATGAACCTGAATCAGATCGACCTTGGCATCGACACCGCGAACACGCTGACGCTGCAGCTCGCCCTGCCCCAGGCCAAATATGGCGAAGTCGAAGAGCGAGTGGCGTTTCAGGATCGGGTGCTTGAAAGGATGTCGGCCATTCCGGGGATCGAACACGTTGCGCTGACATCAAATCTGCCCGGCGAGGGCAGGATGGAGTACGACATGGCTCTGCCGGACCGGGATCTGACCGATGCGGAAGGGGAGCTGCCGGTCGTGTCCGTCGTCGCAGTAACGCCCGACTATTTCAGGGCCCTCGGCCGGGACGTCGTCCGCGGGAGGGGATTCACGGCCGCGGACGGAATCGAGGGTGGGGAAGTCGCCATCGTCAACGAGCGTTTCGCCGCTCGCTATTGGCCCGGTGAGGACCCGATCGGCCGGCAGATGCGTCTCGGGAAGGACCCGGAGCGGCCGTGGGTTACGATTGTCGGGATTGCCCCGCCGATCCGCCAGAGGGTGCGACAGTCTCAGCAGGTTGCCGAAATCGAACCGACCGCCTTCGTCCCGTTCCGGCAGGAGTCGGTCCGCGGGATCGACATTGTCGCTCGGAGCCCGATGGGTGCCGAACCGCTTGCCGACGCGATCCGGGCGGAGATCCGTGTCATCGATGCAGACCTGCCGACCTACAGCGTGCAGACTTTCGAGGAGATGATGCACGAGGGTACCTGGCCCTACCGCGTGTTCGGGAGCATCTTCGGAATCCTTGCTGTGGTCGCCCTCGTGCTCTCCTCGGTCGGCATCTTCGGTGTGACGTCCTACTCGGTCAGCCAGCGGACCCAGGAGATCGGCATGCGGATGGCACTGGGCGCGGCGGCCCGAGACGTGCTGTGGCTGGTCGGAAAGCAAGGGCTCACCCAACTGGCTGCGGGGCTGCTCCTGGGCCTTGCCGGCGCCTTTGCCGTGACCCGAGTCCTCGGGGATCTGATGTTCGGAGTCCGGCCTACCGACCCCCTCACATTCCTCGCGATTACCGTGATCCTGAGCCTGGTGACTCTATCCGCGTGTTTTTTCCCGGCGCGGCGCGCGACGCAACTGGACCCGATGCGCGCATTGCGGATCGATTAGGCCGCGACGCGTAGATTCAGGCATAGGTGCGGTCTATGACCGCACATTCTTCGAACCGAAACACTGTGCGCTCATAGAGCGCACCTACACCCGATCCTAGAGTCTCGCTGGCCTCCGGCAAGCGCCGACCTCTTCGCGGACTCGACGGTGGGTCTTCTGAATCCACCGGGCTTATCCCGCGCTGCGCTGGCCGGCTCCGAATCATAAGTCCGTAAAGATGGACTTTTTGTTTTTCATGTTTATCGAAAATAGAGTTTAATTATTGCATGTTCGACCGCATCCTGAATTTCGATCGGGCCAAGCGGCAGAGTTGCTTCCTCTGGGGTCCCCGTCAGACAGGCAAAAGCACCCTGTTGAGGGAGCGTTTTCCCGATGCGCCGTCATACGACCTGCTGCTGGCATCCGAATTTCGGCGCCTGTCTGCAAAGCCCGGCCTGCTGCGCGAGGAATGCCTCGCCGCCGGCCGGAAATCCGATCCGATCATCATTGATGAAATTCAGAAACTGCCCGAACTACTCGACGAAGTGCATTCCCTCATCAGCCGTGAACGGTTCAGGTTCATCCTGTGCGGTTCGAGCGCGCGCAAGCTCGTTCGCGGAGGCGGTAACCTGCTGGGTGGTCGCGCGGCTAGGTTGGAGCTGTTTCCGTTGACCAGCGAAGAGATCCCAGATTTTTCGCTCGATCGGGCCCTCAACCACGGGTTGTTGCCGAGCCACTACCTGTCCGACAGTCCCGCGCCGCTCCTTGAGGCTTACGTCGGTGAATACCTCAAGGAGGAGATCCTGGCCGAATCTCTCACGCGCAATCTTCCGGCCTTCCAGCGTTTTCTCGAAGTTGCATCGTTTTCCAACGGACAGACGGTGAACTTCGCCAGCATAGCCCGCGAAGTGGGTCTGTCCGCGCCTGGCGTTCGCGGCTTTTTTGAGATCCTGGTCGACACACTCATCGCCTGCTGGGTGCCGGCTTGGCGCAAGCGCGCAAAACGGCGGATCGTCCAGTCGCCACGCTTTTACTTCTTCGACGTGGGGTTGGTCAACGAACTCGCGCATCGCGGGCCATTGAAACCAGGTTCGGTCGAATACGGCTTGGCGTTCGAACATTTCATATTTATGGAACTGCGCGCTTATGCGGGCTACAGGGGTGAACGGCCCACAATAGCCTATTGGCGCACCTCCTCCGGCTTCGAAGTCGATTTCGTCCTGGGGGACGCGGCCCTGGCCATTGAGGTCAAGTCCACCGACAACCCCACCAGCGACCACATCAAAGGATTGCGGGCCTGGAAGACGGAGCAGAAGAAAAGCCGCTGCCTCCTGATCTGCCGCGCGCCAAAGATGAGGAAGACCGAGGACGGCATCGAAATCGTGCCTTGGCGATCCTTCTTGAACGGGCTTTGGGCTGGCGAGTTCTTCTGAAAGTGCTGACCGCTGAAGTTCTGGAATCGTCCGTCGAATTCATGCAGGATAGCGCGCAGCGCTTTGCGCTGCATACGCGCAGCACTTTTCGCTGCATAGATGACGGCGGTCAGAGGACTCTTCATCGAAAACCAGGAGGTCGCCATGAAGCGCTTGCTCTCGCGCCCGGTTCGTCTCTTACTCTCACTTTTTCTCGTCGTGATGACCCTTCCCCCACCAGCCGGCGCGCAGCAGAAACCTCGGGCCAGGGATCTCGGCGTCCCCTTCGACGGCGTGCCCGGTCCGTTGAACGCCATCACCGACGTTGCCGGTGTACGGGTCGGTCACACCACTCTGATCCGCGGCGAGGGCGCGTTGCGTGTCGGTGAAGGACCGGTGCGTACGGGTGTCACGGCGATCCTGCCACGCGGTGACGATCCGGGGAACCCCGTCTTCGGCGGCTGGTTTGCGCTCAACGGGAACGGCGAGATGACCGGCACGACGTGGGTGGAAGAGTCCGGCTTCCTGGAAGGGCCGATCGCGATCACCAATACGCACAGTGTCGGCACAGTGCGCGATGCCATCATCGCCTGGCAGGTTGAGAAAGGTGCGACGTTCCAATCCTTCTCGTTGCCGGTCGTCGGAGAAACCTATGACGGCGCGCTGAACGACATCAACGGCTTTCACGTCAAAGCGGAGCATGTCTTTTCGGCTCTCGATAACGCATCGTCGGGACCCGTGGCCGAGGGTAACGTCGGTGGGGGCACCGCCATGCGCTGTCTCGGGTTCAAATGCGGGATCGGGACAGCCTCGCGGGCCGGGGTGAGTTCGGGCAACTACACGGTAGGCGTACTGGTGCAGGCGAACTTCGGCGCCGGTGTGGCCACCATCGCCGGGGTTCCGGTCGGTCGGATCATCAGGGAAGAAGGTGGCGCTGTCGCCGGCGCGGCCGAGGATGAAGACGGGCGCGGCTCGATCATCATCGTCGTGGCGACCGACGCACCGCTTCTCCCTCACCAGCTCAAGAGGATCGCCCGTCGCGCGTCGCTCGGCGTTGCGCGCACCGGAGGCATCTCCAGCAACGGCTCTGGAGACATCTTCATCGCTTTCTCGACCGCCAATCCCGGCGCGTCGCGTGGCCGTCCGACGGCTGACATCACCTTCCTGAGCAACTTTGGAATCAGCGCTCTCTTCGGGGCGACAGTGGAAGCCACCGAAGAGGCGATCATCAACGCCCTGGTCGCCGCTGAGACCATGGTCGGCCGGGACGGTAACCGCTCCGAGGCGTTGCCGCACGATCTGTTAAGGGAGATCCTGAGACGATACAACCGGCTCATCGAGTGAGGCACGACCGCAACACGGCCGACAACCTAAACCCACTGGAGTCAACATGCTTGGAACCACTCAATTCATAACGCTCGAAGCCGCACAGAAAATGATGGCTGCTGCCGAGGCGGAGGCGTCTGCCAACAACTGGAGCGTGGCCGTCACAATCGTCGATGCGGGCGCCCACCTCATCATGTTTCAGAAGATGGACGGAACACAGATGGGAAGCATCGACGTGTCGATGGGCAAGGCCAGGACTGCGGCGAATTTCAAACGTCCCACCAAGGCGATGGAGGAAATGATCACCGGCGGCCGCACGCCATTCCTGGCGGTCGACGGAATCGTTCCCGTGCAGGGAGGATTGCCGGTCGTAGTCGGTGACGCGGTGATCGGCGCGGTGGGAGTCAGCGGAGTATCCTCGGCCCAGGACGAGCAGGTCGCACTCGCTGCCATCGGCGCGCTCGAAGTCTGAAGAGATTCGGGATCCGACGCTGGATCTACGGAATCACTGCGGGATTCAGGAGCCACGTTTCGCCCGACTGGGTAAAGAAACGCAACAATCCCGACGAGGATTGTCCTGCCGTACCGCCGAACAGGATGAACTGGGTTCTCCAACCTCCCGCTTCGGCGATGTGAGGAAAGAAAGACAACGCGGCCGGAGTTGCCGATTCGTTGGTCGGGGGAGTCGTCGTAATCAGGAAGTCGCCGCGTTCGTTCGTCCGTCCCCGCAGGCCGACCACTGCCACCGGAGAGCCGGCCGACGTGATCCGGAGTACGCCCGAAAACGGTGCGGAGAGCCCCGAAAACAACTCGTCCACGAACCTTGCGGCCTGGCCCGACGGCGGCACCTGCAGCGTGGCGGCCGGACCGACAGGGTTGCCTTGCTGATCGTTCAACTCCAGGACGAGGGACTCTTCCGTCGAACCTGTGTTGGCGACAGCGACGCCGGTTCGGATGGAGCCGACCTGACCCGGCGTCCCGTCCGATTCGACGTAAATCCGAAAACCGGATCCCGCCGGAAGGGAAGGGACCCCCGCCTCCGACACCGTCACGCCTCCACTTTCGAACGAAAAGATGCCCAGTGCCGTCGGGCTCGAGGTTCCCGTGTCTGCGGCAACCCGCAACGAACCGACATTGAGGACTCCAGCAGGATTTCCAGTGCGGAGACGCCTCGAGCTCCGAGGCGCGATAGAGTAAGAAAACTCGGAGCCGCTTCGTCCGTCGTCGAGCAGGAGTGTGACCGGGCTAGCGGCGGCCGACCCGCTGCCTTGCCCGAAGAACCGGACGGTTCCGCCGATCGCCTCGTCGGTCGGGTTGACCAGGACGATCTGGGTCGTCCACCCGGAACCGTCCGCGAAATGCGGAAGGTAGACTTCGTCGTCCGTGTTCGATGAGAGCGGAGCGACCGGCAGTGTAGTGATCAGGAATTCGGAACGCTCGTTGGTCAGTCCGCGAAGCGCGACCACGGACACCGGAATCGAGGCGGTGTAGGTGAACGTACCTTTGATGGGCACCTGCGCGTTGAATGGCTCCTGGTCCAGAAACTTGGCGATCTGCGCATTGGCCCCAATCGTGAAGCTGCCGCTACCGGTCTCGATGCCATCTTGATCCCTCAACGTAAACGACACCGTTGCGGATTCGTCGTTCGGGTTCGCCATGGCGATACCGGTCGTCACTGTTCCCTCGATCTCTGCAAAAATGCGCCCCGCCTGCGTGGTCACAGAAGCCGGGACGGCGGCTTCGGTGACGAGGACACCCGCCTGGGTGAAACCGAAGATCGCCACACCCGATGGCGTGAGAGCTCCGACATCCGGCTCGATGCGTGCGTAGCCAACCTGCGCCGCACCGGAGTCTCCCGACGTACGAAGTGAAACCCCGCCCCGTTCGGGCACCGAGAACAGCGGCGAGGTCACCGGCTCGACCGTGATGACCCAGCTTCGCTGGTCGCGGAGCAACATGTCGGGGTCGTTCCGTACCATCGAAGTCGAGTCAATCACCACAACGGTGACCGTATGCTCGCCCACCGATCCGGCGGAATCGAACACGAAGCTCGAACCTGAGCCTGACGCGCTGCCATCGACCATCCAGGAGACATCCAAGCCGTGCGTCGCGGGTTGTTGTGTGGTGACAGAAAAGGTGGGGCGCTGACCGGCCATGATCGAGATCGTAGTGGAGGTGGGTTGGACCGAATCAATCGGAGAGACGCTGCTGTAGAAGGTTCGGACGAACTGCTCGATGTTGACCTGCTCGTACGGGCGCCCCAGGGACCGCATTTTCGAGTCAAAGGTCGGCCGGTAGAGTCCGTCCTCACAGTATTTGGCGCCGAGGTACAAGCCCGGTACGCCGTTTGTCGTCGATTGGGTGGGAATCTCGACGCTCGCGTCGATCCAGTTGTTCCACTTGATCGATGCACGATCGGTCGCCCTCGTCGCGTTGGCTTCGAACGGCTCGGTGTCGCTCACGCACGGAGGGGGTGTCGCAGTGTACTCGTCGGCCAGCGATGCGACCGAATGGCCGAGTTCGTGTAGCACCAGCTCTATGGCCAGCGAGTCCGTCGACGCGACGGCGATCGCACCCCCGCTGCCTCCGTATTCGCTGTCGTTGACGATCACGATCAGGAAGTCACGCTGGACTAGGGGGACGTCCCCGACCGCCGCGAGAACCTTCGACTGGTCGATGCAGATGAGCCTCGGTATGCCGGCACAGTTGTATGTCGAATCGAAGGCGGTGTCCTTGACGAGGGCTGGATCCTGCTCCGGATGGTCGGAACCGGACTCGGTACTCGCGACATCCACCCTCCAGACATTAAAGTAGCTCTGGTACTCCAGGAACGGTTCCTGGGCGAACATTCCCTGTCGGAAGGAAGCGGCGTCGGTCTCGAACTTCGACAGCTCTGCCGTCGTGTAGCCGTCGCCGAGAAGGACAAAGTCGATCCGATTTTCGGAATCGCCGTTGAAGGCCAGGGACACCAGGGTTTGCGCGGAGCTCGAAGAAACGCAGGCTAGGAGCCTGCGCGGCGGAACGAGAAGGATGGGTGTTCCATGGGATTTGATCGCGATTTCCGAGGAGCCCCTGCCGATTCTGCCACCAAGCCGAGCTCAGGCCGTTGCGGACTGGAGTCGTGAGCCGTGTGGTGGGCTTGGCGAGTCCCGGTTTCCCGGATTATGCCCATGCGATCTTCTCGTTCATCCGTCGTAAGTTCACCGCCAGAGTAACCAGATTCCATTCACATGCCGCGTTGTCCAAACCCCGCAGACTGAATTGTCGAGTTGTGTGCGTCAAGTTCTGCAAAAAGTATTTCCGAAAAATTCAGTTCTTAAGTATTGACCGCCGTCGGGCCTGTGGGAATGTGGGAAAGCTGAGCGTTCTTGGCGAAGCTTTTCCAAGGCTCAGAGGGAATCCGCGTCTTTTGCGGATTTCCTCTGAGGCGTCATTTCCATCAGGCCTCGGCGTTTCTTTCTTTTGGTTCTTTTTCTTTCTTTCGCCCCCTCCGAAGGTTTTCCACAGCGATTTTTGCTTCAAGATGCCCTGTAATCGACGATCAATATCCTGACCGATCCCTTGTTGGCCCGTTTTGACGCGTTTAGGCAGCGGGCGTCTGACGGTGCCAGTCCTTTTTGTGTTCCTTCAACAGATCCATGTTCAAGTAGCGGATCGCTTCGATCCAGTTCTCATGCGTTTCGGTGGTCAGCGCCCGAATCAAACGCAAACAGCTGGCTGCGTTGGGGAAGATCCGCACCACGCGCGTTCGCCGCTTGATCTCCTCGTTGAGCCGTTCCAGCATATTGGTGGATTTCATGTGCTTGTGATGCTGGCGCGGCAGCGTGTAGAAGCTCAGCGTCTCGTCGATGTTGTCTTCGACCCAGTCGCAAAGTTTGGGATATTTCTGCCCCCACTTGGTTAACCACGCCGCCAGATCCTGCCGCGCTTCCTGGAGGTTCCGCCGGTCGTAGAGCCAACGCAGTTCCTGGAGACAATCGTCATCGGCTTTGCGCGGCAAATAATCCAATGCGTTTCGAAGAAAGTGGACGTAGCAGCGTTGCCAGATCGCTTCGGGCAGGACTTCTGCGATGGCTTTCTTCAACCCCGCATGATCGTCGGTCACCACGAACTCCACCCCGCACAAGCCGCGTTGCTTCAAACTCAGCAAGAGTTGCCTCCAACTGGTCGTGCTCTCCCGTCCCGCCAGTTCCACCGCCAACACACCGCGCCGGCCGTCCCAGTTGATTCCGATCGCTACCAGGACCGCCCGGCTCCGGATCACCCCGTCTTCGCGCACCTTCTCGTAGCGCGCATCCAGAATCAGGTAGGGGTATTCTTCTTCCAATCCTCGCGTCGCAAACTTTTTCAGCTCCGTGTCCAATGTCCTATTGATCCGGCTGATCGTGCTCGCCGAAAACGAATGCCCGCATAATTCTTCGGTGATCGCTTTCACCTTCCGCGTCGACACCCCCTGCACGTACATCTCGGCCAAGCTGGCCACGAAAGCTTTCTCGCTGCGTTGGTAGCGCTCAAACACTTCCGTACTGAACCGGCCGGCACGATCCTGCGGCACGCGCAGCTCCAACTTGCCCACCCGTGTGACCAGACCTCGCTCGTAGTAGCCGCTCCGATATCCTGTGCGACCCCCTGTTCGTTCGCTCTTGACCGCGCCCACGACCTGGTCCATCTCCGCCTCGAGAATCTCTTGAACCACCTCCTGCACGACGCTTTTCAGCAGATCCTCTTCCTCTCCCAACAGTTCTTTCCAATCCACTCCCTTTCGCCTAATCTTAGTTCGGGCCATCGGTTCATCTCCTTCGTTTCAAAGTTGATTGGTTACCAACTTTTCGGAGATACCCTGGCCCCTTCCTATTTCAGGACCTTTTTTTGCAGAAACTCTGAAACATAACCAATTGTCGGAATCCCAGCACCGACTTGATCCACCCGAAGGGCGGTTCCCCAATGTGCTTTCTGGCCCGGTAACGGTCCCGTCCACGCTGGGTTTTCATCTTCCGGACCATCCGGCCAAACGCAGTGTCTTCAGGTGGAAGGGGAGCGGCGGCGAGGTCCTTTTCGCGGCCCATCGCAACATACCCATCGATTTGACGTTGTTCCAGCATTTCTAAATTCGACTCGGATCGGTATCCCGCATCCGCGAGCACGCAGTCGGGATGCTCTCCCAGATTGTCGTTCAACGCCTCCAGAGCCGGCTCCAACTGCCCCACATCCGCCGCATTGTTGCTCACCGTTGTCGCCACGATGATCCGGTCCTCAGAATCGACCACCGCCTGTGCGTTGTAGCATTGCTGAAACCCTGCGGTGGAGGTCTTCATGATCCGGCTTTCCGGGTCGGTGAAGTTGTCCTGGGCTTTTGGCTTGGGCTCACCCATGGGGCGTTTGAACGGCTTGCCTTTCTTACCGCTGCCCGGTTTGTCGTCTCCCGATTCCCGTCCCGCTTCCTGGTCCGCAGCCATTTGACGCTCTTCGAGCCGCTTCATTGCCGCCTGGATCGTGGCCAATCGCTTCTTGCGCGTCGCCAACCCCTCGGGCAGTTCGTCGCCGCGCCGGTCCTTGCCGTAACGCTGGTCTTCTTCCTCATCGATCGTCCTGGCCCGATTCACCAGATCCCGAATCTGCTCACCCAACTCGGTCTCCTGCTTCTTCATGCGTTCATAGCTCATCGCTTTGCGTTTGCTCGCATTGGCCCGCATCTTGGTTCCGTCCACTGCCACGGTTCCCATCTTCACCAGACCCGCTTCTCGCGCCATCCGCACCACTTGCACGAACAGGTTCCCGAACTCCTCAAGATGCTGTTTGCGAAAATCCGAGATCGTACGGTGCGCGGGAAAGTTCTCCGCTCCCAACATCCGGAACGCCACGTCGTCGGTCAACTTCACCGCGATCTTCCTGGACGAGAACACCCCGGTCGCGTAGCCATAGATCAACACCTTCACCATCATCCGCGGATCGAAGGCCTGATTGCCTGGCCCTTCAGACCCATACCGCTGTTCGAACGCGCTTAAATCCATTGCGTCCACAGCATCCGATATGAAGTACGACAGGTGATCTTCGGCCAGCCAATCTCTCAGCGACGGCGGCAGCAGCAGGTTCTGTTCCGGAAGATATGGTCGGTAGGTTCGTGACATGTCCTATCTTCGATCTCTATCCGCCCAATCCCGGTCCTTCTGCCGCGCAGACTCCTAGGAGAAGAGGAACGGCGAGCAGCGCGTGTCTCATCCGCATCAACGCGTCCATTCAGCCGATCGTTACCGCCCCGATCAAAACCAGATCGAATGCCTGACCGTTCCACTGAGGCTCGTAGATCCGGAGTTCACTGATGTTGGGATCATCCGGCACGTCAACGAAGAAATCCAGGTTGTCGCGCTGGACCACCGTGCCGGTCAGCCGGCCGTCCGGCCCGGGACCCTCGGCCCGGATCACCCGGGGGTCTGGAATGACTAGCCAGCTCCGGAGCTTCGACTGGGAGTCGACACCGACGATCAGGATACGATCCGGAGCCAGGTTGAGCGCGCGCCGACGGGGCATCGGTCCCGGAGTTTCCTTACGGGTCAGGATTTCAATCGAGCCACCTGGAGAGATCGGCTCCGTGCTCAGCCGGGATGCGGCCGGCGCTTCGTCCCATCGGAGCTGGAGCTGGGCCGATTGTCCCGCGACCGCCACCGGGCCCTCGACGATCACGCCCAACGGTTGCAGCAGGTCTCTGAGCTGTGCTTCCGCCACGCCGAGGCCGGGATTGGACTGGGTTGACGTCTGGGCCCGACCGGCCGCGCAGGCGGTCAGGACCAGCATGAGCGCAGCCAGCACACCGGGTTTGGGGATGGAAAGCATGTGCGGTCGTGACCTTATTGTAACTGTCGCGATGTCGAAGTGGTGCTATATCATCCTTGAGGTGTAGGTGCGGTCTATGACCGCACACTCTTCGAACCGAAACATGTGCGCTCATAGAGCGCACCTACACCCGAGCCTGAAGTTTTCGCCCGACCGCGTTAAAGAGAGCAACAATCGCGCCAACCTAATTGCAGTAGTCGCTCATCGACCCGCTCACCGAATCGGCCGGTGGCAGGGCGGTGACGATCGTCCGGTCCGAGGGGGCCAGGAATTCCAGCCAGCAGATCCCGAAGGGCGCCTGCTCGCCCGAGTGGTCGGCCAGCCAGGCGGCCCCGCTGCTCCTTGCATTCATGGATCGAAGGTCGTAGACCCCCCAGTCCAAGAAGACGTTCGTGGAGAATCCGATCTGCGTGGCGAGGCTCTCCCCGGCCCGAAAGATCTGACCCGGTGGGAGAAACGTGGTCCGGCTATCACCCTCTTCCGCCGGCGGCAGCGTATCGGCGATCTGCTGGAGGCGTGGTGAGAGTACGAAGAGATGGTCGAGGCGGTACATGATCCCGCACGAGTCGACGAAGTCGAACAGGTACTGCACGACCCCACCTTCCAGATAGCGTGCACCGCGCCAGATCGTTGCGTCGATTGGGGCGTAGATTTCCAGGTCTTGACCCTGGCCCTGGCCGTCGAAGCGGAGCCCTCCATGGGCCTTGTAGTCGTTGCCGCGAAGCTGGCCCGGGTAGAGGACCGACGTGGCGTTCGACAGCGAGACCGGCGTAGGCAGCACGAGAGGATTAGGGCAGCTCGGCGGCGTCGCCGAAGACGACCACGACGTCCCGTCATTCTGCCAGGTGACCTGGTCGGACGCCGGCCTGGAGAGCGGCAGGCTCAGCTCCGCTCCGGTCTGGGAGCGAAACTCGAGTGTTCCGATCATCGTTCGATCGGTGGACCCGCTCAGCTGGATGAACTGCGTCGTGTAGCCTCCGCCGTCGGCCAGGTGCGGGAAGAACAGTTCGTCGGTGACGTCGTCGGCGGCTTCATCGACGAGCGTCGTCGTCGTGATCAGGAAATCCCCTCGTTCGTTGAGCCGGCTTCGCAGTCCGACCAGGGCGATCCCGTCGGTCGCAGTCGTCGCGATACGCAGCACTCCCTGAAGCGGTGTGGTCAGGGATTCCAGACCCTGGATCTGGTTCATGAACTGAGCGATCTGGCCGTTCCCCGGGACGGTAGCCGATCCGCTCAACCCGGTCGACCCGCCCCCGAGCGTCAACAGTTCAAAGGTCACCGTGGCGCTGCTGCTCGACGGGTTCACGATCGCGATTCCCGTCTGGATGGATCCCCCGTCCGTGTCCGTCGCCTCGGCATACAGTCGAAATGCCTGGCCGGTCTGAGCGGCCGCGACGCCGGCTTCCGCGACCGTTACCCCGCCACTCTTCAGGGAAAAAACGGCGAGGCCGGATGGGACCTGTGCGTTTGTCGAGGGGGTCACACGCACCGAGCCTGCCTGGATCGACGAGCCGGTTTCGGCAGTTTGAAGCCTCTGGGAGCTTCGTCCGGGAATGGTGTAGCTGAACGTCGAGGCGGTCACACCGTCGATAGTCATCGACACCGGTTGCGCCGCTGCAGATCCGGTGCCCTGCTCGAAGAACTGAACGGTACCGGTCAGTGTGCCGTCAGTCGGGTTGACCAGGATGACCTGGGTGGTCCAACCTCCCCCGTCGGCGAAATGAGGGAAGTAGACCGTCTGGCCGATGGCAGCGGAGAGAGGGCTGAGGGGCAAGGTCGTCAACAGGAACTCGCCGCGCTCATTCGTGAATCCACGCAGTGCGATCGCGGCAACCGGCACGCTGGAGCTGAACGTGAACGTCCCGCTGATCGATGAATCTCCATTGAAGGGGGCTTCGTTGAGGAACGCCGCGATCTGGCCTCCAGCCGCGATAGTCGTCGTACCTGCTCCGAAGCTGGTCCGCGTCTGATCCGAAAAGTAAAACGTGAGCACGGCTTCGGTGCTGCCGGGGTTTGCGATGGCAAGCCCCGTCGTCACCGGAGAATTTACTTCGGCATAAATGCGCCCGGAAGAAACCGAAGGAGAAGCCGGAACACCGGCTTCGCTCACCAGAATGTCGTTCTGACGAAACCCGAAGATCGCCACGCCGGACGGAGTCGAACGCCCGGACCCGGGCTGCATTCGCGCGTAGCCGACCGAGACCGTGTCTGCTTCTCCCCCTGTCGTTTCCGAGTCGGCACCACCGTTGTTGACCAGGAATGCCGCTGAGGCAGCCGATGTGGAGCTGCCGGCTTGTTGGGCCTCGAGCACACCGGCGCCGGACCCCTGAAAGACCAGAAGGGCGACACCGATGACGAGGGCCAGGCCGGAACGATCGTTGAGTCTCATGAACAACTCCCTGGTAGAAAGGACTCGCAGGCTTAAAGGGTCCGTACACACCACCCACAACGGGCAAAGCTTAAGTCTAGCTGCGTTGACACGGCCAACCTTCACCCTAAAATTCTGTCCGCCCCTGCCTGCTTGCAATTCCGCGACACGGAGGGCAGGCTATGGAGGTCATCAACACCCGGAGATTAAACCGTGGACAGACTCTCTCCCGTCATAGCCCTGGGCCTGCTGCTCACCGGTTGTGGCGTAACCGAACCTCGCGACGGGCCTCCGGCGATTCCCGACGCCCGCGGAGAGCCCCAGTACGGTGGAGAACTCATCTACGCGATGGCTGCCGAAACCTATTCGTTGTTCCCGGGCCGCCAGCCGAGCTCGACCGCGCACGACGCCTGGCTCTACGCGCTGGAGGGCCTGGTCGAGATCAACGAGGACAACGAAATCATCCCCTGGCTTGCCACGAGTTGGGAGATTTCAGAAGATGGCCGCAACACCACCTTCCAGTTGCAGGAGGGGGTGACGTTCCATGACGGAACGCCCCTGAACGCCGAGGCGGTCGCCTTCGTGTTCAACGAAGCGCTGGCGAAGGACTTTATCTATGTCCACATGCTCGAAGGGCTGGAGGAAGTCACTGTCGATGATGAATTCACCGTGACGTTCCGTTTCGAGAAGCCCTTCGCGGCATTGCTCTCGAATCTTTCCCACCGGTCCATGGTGATCTTCAGCCCGGGGGCCTACCGCGAAAACGGCGAGGACTGGATGGCCACCAACCTCGTCGGCACCGGCCCGTTCATCCAGGAAGAACTGGTTCGTGGCGAGTACCTGAAGTACCGCAAGAACCACGACTACTGGCAGGAAGGGAAGCCCTACCTGGATCGCGTCACGATCCGGATCGTGACGGATGTCTCGGTCCGCTCGGCCATGCTGGAGGCGGGTGAGGCCGATCGAACCGTTTTGATCAATGACTTCGACATCCCTCGCCTGCGTGCCGACGAGCGTGTCAACGTTCGCGTGATACCCAGCACACGCCAGTACTACGTCGTGCTCAACCACACCGTGCCGCCGCTCGACAACCCGGTTGTACGGCAGGCCTTCAACTACGCCATGGACAAGGAGGGCATCGTTCAGAGCGTCTTTGCCGGCACGGGTGCCCTCCTGTCGAAGGCTCCGGTTCTTTCCGAGGGAGTCGTGGCCTTTACCGACATGCGGCGGCCGGGTGAGGACACCATCTTCGCCTACGACCCGGACAGAGCCCGCGATCTCCTGGAGAGTGCCGGTTTCATCGACAGGGATGGCGACGGCGTCGTCGAAGACACGAAGGGGAATCCTCTACGGCTGAGCTTCTGGTCACCGAGGGCGTCGGCGAAAGGGGACGACAAGGTCGCCCAACTCGTTCAGAGCATGCTCGGTGAGGTCGGTGTCGACGTCGAGATCCGTTTCTGGGAGAACTCGGCGTTCGGGTCCGCGACCAACCTGGGTCCCGAGGACGCCCAGTATGAGATGGCGCTGCTCTCCTGGGGCATCCCGACCGCGGATCCGGACGAGCCGATGATGATGATGACCTACAGCAAAGCCTGGAAGCCGATCGGCGCGAATCGGATGTTCTACGCCAGCGACGAGGTCGATCGGCTCACCGTGCTTGCGCATCACGAGGTCGATCCCGTGCAGCGAAAGGAGTACGTGCGTCTCTGGATGGAGGAGCTCCTCGCCGACGCCCCGATCATCTTCCTCCCGACGCTGGCTCTGAATTTGGCCACACGGTCCTACGTTCACGGCGACAGGATCCTCGCGATCGATCAGTATCCGGCTCGTTTTGCATGGATCGATCGGGCGGAGATGGAGCGCCAGGGAGTGAGGCGCTGAGTCACGCCGCCTGCCGGGAACCTAGTGGCCTGTAAAAGAGAGAGTGATAGTGGCGTTGCGAGCGCAACGGTACCGGATTTCAGTACCCGGTCCCATAGATAGGGAGCATAACGTTCGGAGCGCAACGGCATCGGATTCTAGGAGCGACGAGGGAGGGAATGCTCTTTCATCGTGAGTAAGGAGCGACAACGAAGACGATGCCGTTCCGCCCGAACCCTTCGGGCCGATGGGGGTTGGCGGCGATCTCTTTGTCGCTCGCCGCTCAGGATGAAAGAGCATCACTTCGCGACTCGCTCCGCGACCTCGCCGCCAAGACCCATCGGCGTTACGCTCCCTATCTATGGGACCGGGTACAAGGAGCGCCGCCCGAGGTAATGCTGCTTCATTGCGAGAAGGCGCGACAACGAAAGACGGTGCTGTTCCGCCGCAACCCAAAGGGACGATGGGTCTTGCCAGCCACGCAGAGGAGCTAGGAAAACGGCGTTTTTCGTGCTGCAACGACTCGGGGGAGGACCCGCAAGGCCCATCGGCGACGCTGTCACTATCTCTGTTACAGGCTACTAGAGAAGGTCATCCATGCTGAGACTGATTCTCGGCAGACTGCTCTTCATGGTGCCGGCGGGTCTGCTTCTGGTGACCTTCCTGTTCGGCCTCTTCCATATCATTCCCGGTGATCCTGCCCTGTTGCTCGCGGGAGACAACGCGCCGGCCGAGGTCGTCGAGGCGATCCGGGAAGCCTACGGCTTCAACAGGCCGTTGCCGATTCAGTACGCGACCTACATGGCGAAGGTCCTGCAGGGGGACCTCGGCGTTTCCAACTACTCCCGCGAACCCGTCACATCTTTGATCTTCCCGCGGGTCGTCAACACGGCCCAGCTCGCGTTCTGGTCGACCGGACTGGCGATGATCGTCAGCCTGATCCTGGGCTGCACATCGGCCATGTTCTGGAACTCGAAGATCGACAAGGCCGTCACCGTCATCGCGCTGCTCGGCATCTGTACACCGGTGTTCGTTTCGGGACTCTTCGCGATCTTCATCTTTTCGGTCCAGCTCGGCCTGCTCCCCACCGGAGGTCTGAGCTCGTGGAGGGGATTCATCCTGCCCGTGATCACGCTCGGTTCCTTCGAGGCGGCCGTCCTGACGCGAATGGTCCGGTCGACGATGGTCGACGCGCTGGGTCAGGACTACATCCAGACCGCGCGGGCCAAGGGAGTGGCCGAGACAGTGGTCGTGTTCAAGCACGCGCTCCGGAACGCGCTGCTCCCCATCATCACGCTGTTCGGGTTGGGTTTTGGCGCCACGCTGGGTGGCTCTGTCGTCACCGAGACGATCTTCACATGGCCCGGCTTGGGTCGCATGATGGTGGATTCCATCCTGACCCGGGACCTGCCCGTGACACAGGGCGCTCTGCTTCTGTTTGCCCTGATGTTCATCGCCGTTAACCTCGTCGTCGACGTGCTCTACGCATACGTCGATCCTCGGATCACGTATGACTAGCTTCATCCGTCGTTTTAGCCGCGACAGGGTCGGCGTGGTTGCCGCATTCGTGCTGATGGGACTGTATGTCGTTGCCCTTACGGCCCCATGGATAGCGCCGTACGACGCGCTGACGACGAGTCTGCGCGAAGTCTTTCGCCCGCCCTCGATCGAGCATCTGCTCGGCACCGATCAGTTCGGACGCGATGTCCTGTCCCGAGTGATTTTCGCGACACAGGTCACCGCGAAGATCAGCGCCGCCGCGATCCTGCTGGCCCTGGCGCTCGGGACCTCGGTGGGAATGTATGTGGGATACGTCGGCGGCCGTGTGGAGTCCCTCGTGATGCGGCTGACCGATATCATGCTGATCTTTCCAACGATCATGCTCGCCATCGTGATCGTAGCCATTGCCGGACCGTCCGAGGGCGGTGTCATCGTTGCGCTGGCGCTGTCACAGGTTCCGAAGTTCATCCGGATCGCTCGGGGTGTGACGCTGTCGGTCAAAGAGGAGCTTTATGTGGAAGCCTCCATCGCGGTAGGGGCCGGTCGGTGGCACATCCTTCGCGGTCACATCTGGCCGAACATTTCCTCACCCATCATCGTCCAGGGAACTCTAACGCTTCCCGTCCTGGTTCTTTCCGCGTCGGCGCTGAGCTTCCTCGGCCTGGGAGTCCAGCCGCCGACGCCGGAGTGGGGAGCCATGTTGAATGAGTCCAAAGACTTTCTCCGCACGTCCCCGTACCTGATCCTCGGACCCGGCATCGCGCTGTTTCTGTTCGTCCTCGCGTCCAACCTGGTCGGTGACGCACTGCAGGAGGCGTTGAATCCGCGCCTGGAGGGCCGAGGCTAGTGCCAGCGCCGCTCATCCAGGTCAAGGATCTCCGGACCTACTTCCACACCGAAGATGGCGTCGGGCGCGCGGTCGATGGCGTCAGCTTCACCATTGCGCCCGAGAAGACGCTCGGCGTCGTCGGCGAAAGCGGATGCGGCAAGTCCGTCACCGCCCGTTCCATCATGAGGCTCATCCAACCGCCCGGGCGGATCGAGTCCGGCGAAGTCCTCTACTCGAGAAACGGCGCGATCATCGATCTCGTCCAACTCGATCCCAGAGGGCGCACCATTCGGGCCATTCGCGGCAACGACATCGCCATGATCTTCCAGGAACCGATGACGTCGCTGAACCCCGTGTTCACGATCGGTGACCAGATCATCGAAGGTATTCTCCTGCACCAGGGAGTGAGCCGGAGCGAGGCGCGACGGAGAGCCATCGACATGCTGGAGGCGGTCGCGATCCCGTCACCCGAGCGGCGAATCGACGAGTACCCGCACCAGCTTTCGGGCGGGATGCGCCAGCGAGCGATGATCGCGATGGCGCTGTCGTGTAATCCGTCCCTGCTGATTGCCGACGAACCGACCACGGCGTTGGACGTCACGATCCAGGCTCAAGTTGTCGACCTGATGCGGCAGCTGCAACAGGAGTTCAAGGCGGCGATCATGTTCATCACCCATGATCTGGGCGTCGTCGCCGACATTGCGGACGATGTGATCGTGATGTACCTGGGAGAGATCGTCGAACGGGCGCCCGTCCGGGAGATATTCCATAGTCCCAAGCACCCGTACACCCAGGGCCTGATGGACTCCCTCCCTTCGCTCACACTTCCGCGCAAGCAGAGGCTCCCGGCGATCGAGGGAAACGTCCCCAGTCCATTCTCCCTCCCCGGAGGCTGCCGCTTTGCGCCGCGCTGTCCCCACGTGATGGATGTCTGTCGAGGCCGCTCGCCAGGCCTCATCGATGTCGGACCCGAACACCAGGCCGCCTGCTATCTCCACGAACCGGCGGTTGGGGCGGAGGGATCATGAGGGCGGCGGAAGAAGCACTGCTGGAGGTCAGGAACCTCAAAAAGTCGTTTCCTGTCCGAAAAGGGCTGCTGCAACGGGTCGTCGATCAGGTCCGGGCGGTGGACGGCGTGAGCTTCACCATCGGTCCGGGCGAGACGCTCGGCCTGGTTGGGGAGAGCGGGTGCGGCAAGACAACGACGGGACGTGCCGTTCTTCGGCTCGTCGAGCCCACCGAGGGAGACATCGTCTTTCGGAGCCGGAGACACGCCCGGGAGGGCGAGCCCTACAGGGAGATCGATCTCGCAGCCGCGACACCGGAACAGATCAGGGCACTGCGCCGGGACATGCAGATCATCTTTCAGGACCCCTTCTCTTCGCTCAACCCGCGGATGAGCATCGGCGACATCGTCGCCGAGCCGTTGAAAGTGCAGGGCGTTTCGAGCGGGAAGAATCACGGCGACCAGGTTGCCGATCTTTTGGAAGCCGTCGGCTTGACGAGAGACCAGATGAAGCGGTATCCGCACGAGTTCTCCGGCGGACAGCGGCAGCGTATCGGCATCGCACGTGCCCTGGCTCTCGATCCGCAGCTCATCGTCGCCGATGAACCGGTCTCTGCGCTCGACGCATCGGTGCAGGCGCAGGTCTTGAATCTTCTGATGGATCTCCAGAACGAACGCGGCCTCTCTTATCTGTTCATCGCCCACGATCTATCCGTCGTCAGGCACATCAGCGACCGGGTCGCTGTCATGTATCTGGGACGTCTCGTGGAGCTGACCGACACGGACGAGTTGTTTGCCAACCCGCTGCACCCCTACACCGAGGCGCTGATGTCGGCCGTACCAGTCCCCGATCCCGACCATCGGGCCGAGCGCATCATCCTCGCTGGTGACGTGCCCAGCCCGTTGGATCAACCATCCGGTTGCCACTTTCACCCTCGATGTCGCTACGCCGAGGATGTCTGCAGGACGGAGACCCCGTCCTACAGCGACACCGGCGGCGGTCACTACGTGGCCTGCCATCTCGCCGACTCGCTGAATCTCCGCCCGATCAAGACAAACTGAAGAAGGCTTGCCACGGAGGCTCGGAGATAGGGAGTTTTTCACCGCAAAGGCGCAAAGACGCGAAGGCAACAATTCATTTCTTCTGATTCCTACCGACGTGGCAAAAGCCCAACTTTTCGGATAACCAGATGCATCTGCCAAACGTGAGCGCAAAGCAAGAACAATTTTTTTGCGCCTTTGCGTCCTTTGCGGTGAAAACTCCGGTGAGGCGCTTCGGTAGATCGCTAATACATTCGTACTTTGTCGAGAACGTTCCGCATGTCGTCGATCCGGCCCTCGATGTAGCAGCGAAGGTTGTGGCAGAAGATGTCTGTGATCTTGCGGTTCTCGCTTTCCGCGGTGCTGGCGGAATGCGGACTGATGAGCACGTTCGACAAGTCCCAGAGCGGGCTGTTCGGGTCCAGCGGTTCGACAGCGAAGGGATCTAGGGCGGCAAGGGCGATCCGGCCGGACTGCAGGTTCCGGGTCAACGCGTCTAGATCGATGACCTGTCCGCGCGCGATGTTGACGAAGACTGCGCCCGGCTTCAAAGCCGCGAGAGCCGCTTCGTCGATCATTCCTTCCGTGTCCGGCGTGTGCGGAACGCTGAGGACGAGCGCGTCGGCGACCTTTAACATTTCGTGCAGGTCCTGTTGCGGGAACAGGACGTCGATTCCGAGCTGCTCCGCGGTCCGGTCCGAACCGGACCGTGCCAGTGCGATGACGCGCATGCCGAAACAACGCCCAACCTCGGCGACCCGGCGGCCGAGCTCCCCAATACCGATGATGGCGAGCGTTTTTCCAGCCAGCTCGTCACCACAGAATCGCGCCCAGTGGTGTGCTTTCTGCTCCGCCTGGAGGTGTGGCAGTCGCTTCACGTGGCTGAGCAGCGATAGAAAGACGAACTCGCTGAGGGGGCCGGCGTGGACGCCCCGCGCGGTCGTGACCAGGATGTCGGACTCCTGGATGCCGAGACGCTTGACAGTCTGCCCGACACCGGAGCTCGTCGTCTGAATCCACTTCAAGTTCGCGGCCAGGTCGATTCCGTTCGTGCCATCCGAAGCAGAGGGTGGAAAATCCCATAGGATGTCCGCCCGTGCGAGATGACCTCGCCATCGCTCCTCCTGTTCCGCACTCAGAGCAAAGCCGGCCTGCCCCGTGTGATCGGCGATGTATCTGGTCGGGGGCAGCAGATCGGGTTCGTATATGACCTCGAGCCTCTCCGGATCGACTTCCCTGATCCGGTCCACATGTTCGGCCTCCAAGGGCGTTGCGATGAAAACCGCCAATCGTGCTTCGCTTGTCATATTCGTCTTCTCAGTTCTTGAATGAAAAACCGGCGCTCTCCGATGAGCGCCGGTCGTTTTTTTTTGAAGGTCCGCGGATCGCGCTTTCAATGAGTCATCGCATAGATGACGTAGTTCACACCGAGGCGATACGCAAGCCCGGTCATCTCGACTGGATAGTAGGGGTCGTCGGCGTGCTCCCAGGCATCCCCCATGTCGATGTTGAAACTGATGGCGACCATCAGGCGGCCCTTGTCGTCGTATATGCCGCGCCAGTGCGGCGGTCCCGCCATCGCGGCGACGATCTGGCCCCGCCCCCAGCGCAAGTGCCGTCGCCCGGGGATCTGGATGCGGTCTCCCAGGTCGAAGAAGACGTTCATGAGCGCGTCGTCATCCGGGATCTCGACGATCGGCTTGTCCGGCAACACGCGTTGCATCGCGGACTCGAACACGTACCAGTCGTACTCGCCGTGGAAGTCATCCACCACCAGGAACCCACCGCGCAGCAGATATTCTCTCAGGCGCTCGGCTTCGAGCTTGTTCGGTTGCCAGTTTCCCTGCCCGACCTGCTGCATGAAGAGAAACGGATAGCCGAAGATGCGATCGTCGATCACTTCCAGATGCCGGCTGTCATCGGCGACCGAAAGGTTGGTGAGCCGATCGAGTGCCGGCAGGAAGTGCGCTTCGGCCATCGGGTAGTCGATAGCCCACCACGGCTGTCGGTAGCCCCGGGAGCCGGCGCCGCCCCACGTTCGATACACCACGCGGGCCATATGGAACTCGGCTTCGGGTGAGTCCCCGCGTGTGTCGAAGTATCCCTGGCTACTGGCGATTCCGGCCAGGAAACAAACGATCAATCCGGCGGCGGCAGTTCGCACCTTCATATTCCGGCCTCGGGCCCGATGCATGGGGGAATTCTACCGCATCCTTCCCCTCCGATGAGGTCCGCATCACCGTCGTATTCGCTGGATCACCAGCAGCCGCTCGCGGAGGTCGTCGGCCTTTCCTGCCACCTCCAGCTTGCTCCACAAGGTCGCCACCGTCCTGGCGTCCACGAAACCCGGGACCGTGGTCCGCCACTCCTGGTCCTGGCGGAAACGGTCGACGGCGTCTACCGCCTCCTGCGTGTAACGGTTCCTCTCCGGGTCGTCGTTCGAAAGCTCCTCGTCGTCGCTGCGGAAGTAGCCCAGGGCATGGAGCATGAGCTTCAGCTGGAAGACATCCCGGCCGGTCTCCTGCTGGAGGGTGCGGAAGCCAAGGGTTTCGGAGATCGTGTTGTAGATCCGCCTCATTTCGCCGAGAGGGTTGGGATGCTCGCAGACGTTGATCTGTACCGTCAGCCCGTCCTCACGCCGCGCCATCCCGGGCCGCGGATCCGCCACGATCACGGCCGCCGACTGCGTTTCACCATGGCGACCGTCCCCACCCAACTCGTGACCGGCGTTCAACGCCTCGATGAGGCGGTCAGCCAGGTTGCGGTGCTTTCCCTCGCTCGCTTCGAACGTGTTGGCTACGGCGTCGAGTACATCCGGACCGAACAGCGAATTTCCCTGGGCCACGTAGGTCGCACCGGACCGATGGCCGAACCAGGGGGTGTGGTTCCCGGAGTGCTGGGCCGACTGGCCGTCGACGCCGATGACGCCGATCTGCCGGCGCTGGGCGTTTTCGTCCTCGGCCAGACGGCGCGCCAGCGCCTCTTCGGGCGAGACGCCTTCGGCCATGAGGCCCAACAGCTCATAGCCATACTCGGTGCGCGTGGAGGCCTGGGTCGCCACCGCGCCGACGCCCTTCCGCACCCACGGTACGCCGTTCCCAACGCACGGGTTCCGCGTCGTGACCGCAACGCCCGATTCCCCCGTATCCATATCCACGGCTGCGATGGAGAAGGTATGGAAGACGAGATCCTCTCCCCACGCTGCCGGCTCTTGTGCGGTAGCGGGTGCCGCCATGAGGAGCACGGCCCCAACGCTTGCCACAAGAATTCGATTTATCGCCATTTTGAACACCTCCGCTCATACGTAGAACATCCGTTGAGCCTGCAGCCTACGAGCCAGCTTTGCAACGTGTCAACCGATTTGAGACACCGTTCAAGCCAGGCAGGTCCGGTTGACGTGGTGTGCAGGTATTCGCAGCCCTGGCCCTCGTCAGCAAACCAGTGAGACTGCCGGCCCGCAAGCGGGACAGGCTGGATAAACTGATGGCGCACGGATCTCGATCTGCAATAGAGTTCGACGCAGTTGGAGAATGCCATGCTGAAGCAGCGCACGATCGGTCAGGTCGACCTGTCGCCTTTGGGGGCGTTCGCCCCGTGAGCGGGCGTGTGCTCAGCGAGCGCGAGCTGAATCGCGCCCTGCTCGCCCGGCAACTCCTGCTGGAGCGCTCCCGGCTGCCCCTCCCCCGGGCGCTGGAGCGAATCGGCGGGGTCCAGAACCAGTACGCGCCCAATGCCTACATTCGCCTTCGGTCGTGTCTCGACAGGTTTCAGCGCGACGACCTGACACGTGCGTTGGATCGCCGTAAAGTCGTCCAGGCGACCCTGATGCGGACGACGATTCACCTGGTCTCGTCCCAGGACTACTGGCCACTGGCGATCGGAGTGCGGCGCGCCCGTCGCGAGTGGTGGCTGAAGCTCCAGAAGGGAACCGTCTCTTCGCGTGAGATGGAGCGGGAGGCGAGGCACCTCCGAGCTGCGCTCGAGGAAGGTCCGGTGTCGGTGCGAGAACTGAAGCAGCTCGCGATCAGTCACGTCGACCTGTGGATCGACCTTGTTCGCGTCCCGCCCTCAGGGACCTGGGAGCGACGACGGGCGAATCTTTACGGACTGGCCGAGACGTGGTTGGAGCCGGACGACGTGACGGAGCGGGAGGGCCTGGAGCACCTCGTGCGGCGCTACCTGGGCGGCTTCGGGCCCGCGCCGCTCGCCGACATCGCGCACTGGGCCGGCGTGCCGGCCTCCATGCTCGCACCGGTCGTCGAGGGTCTGGCCTTGCGCCGGTTCAACGGCGAGCAGGGAGAGCTGCTCGACCTGCCGCGCGCCCCACTACCCGAGGGAGACACCCCGGCGCCGGTGCGACTGCTCCCGAGTTGGGATGCAACCCTGCTGGTGCACGCGCGCCGCACCGGGATCCTACCGGAGCCCTACCGCAAGATCGTGTTCAACATCAAGAAGCCGCAGTCGATGCCGACATTCCTCGTCGACGGGCGCGTTGCAGGCGCCTGGAAAGAGGAGCGAGGGAGGATATTGTTCGAGCCATTCGGGCGGATTCCTCGTGCCGCCCGGCGCGAGCTCGACGAGGAGGCGGAACGGATGCTCGCGCTCTACGTCTAGTCGAGAACCCTGCCGCTGGCGAGATCCTTGTCTGGCCGACCGGATTGGTCTAGTCTGCTAGAACGACTTCCATTGACGCAGTCTGCGGGAGACTCCGTCCAAACGCTGAACGTGAATTGATGTCGATCGAACGTACTCGAGCCGCCCTGATCGTCGCTGGCCTCCTCTGGTGCGCACTCTCGGTGGCGGCGCAGGACGAAGAGAAGTTCACGGCGCGACTCTCGGTCGCACCGGTCGAACCCAGCACCCAGGCCGGCATCACGGGAACAGGGACGGCTTCGGCCACGCTGGTCGGCACGAGGCTCTCGATCACGGGGACCTTCGAGGGCTTGCTGACGCCGGCAACCGTGGCCCGTCTCCACCGGGGTCTGGCGACGGGTGTGCGCGGATCGGCGTTCTTCGATCTGGATGTCTCCCGGGCAACGACTGGATCGGTCGCGGGCTCGGTTGATCTGACCGCAGAACAAATGGAGAGTCTTCGACAGGGAAGGGTTTACGTCCAGATCAACAGTGAGAACGGGCCTGACGGCAACCTCTGGGGCTGGCTGCTGCGGTAGGAGGACACGATGCTCGGTTTCGCGATACGTTTTGCAGGGGCGCTGCTCCTCGTCGCCGTCTCCGGCGCGATAATCACTGCCGAACAACAGCCGCAGGTCGCTGGAGCGTATACCGCCGCGCAAGCTGCGGCGGGTCGTACCTCTTATCAGGTAAACTGCGCCAGCTGCCATCTGGCCGATCTCGGCGGCCTGAACGAGGCACCCGAGCTGGCGGGCCCCAATTTCATGAGCGCCTGGGGCCACCTGACCACTGGCGACCTCATCACGTACATGCAGGCGACGATGCCTCCCGGTAATGTTGGCAGTCTGGGCGAACAGGCATACGTCAACATCGCGGCCTACCTTCTTGAAGCCAACGGCGCTCCGTCGGGAACCCAACCCCTGACATCGGAAGGTGCAGTGTTGATCAGCTCGCTTGCTACGGGCCAGGGCATAGCGCCGCTCAACCTGCCTGGTGGCGAAGCGGCGCCGGCCCCGGGGCCGGAAACGCCCGAGGATAGCGGACCGACCGGGTTGACCGTGACCGGCGAAGTACCCGACTATGCGCCGGTCACCGATGACATGCTGCGCAACCCCGACGCGGCGGACTGGCTGATGATTCGGGGCAGCTATCAGGCGTGGAACTACAGTGCGCTTGCCCAGGTGACGCGTGAGAACGTCGGGGACCTGCGGCTCGCCTGGGTCTGGGCCATGCACGAAGGACAATCGAACCAGCCCGCACCGATCGTTCACGACGGGACGATTTACCTGAACAACACCGGCAACACCGTGCAGGCGCTCGAGGGCCAAACGGGTGAGCTCATCTGGGAGAACAGGCTCGGGGGACGCCAAGGCGGCGCGATGCGGGGCCTGGCGATTCATGACGACAAGGTCATCGTCGCCACGACCGACGCGCGGCTCATCGCGCTTGACGCGCGAAGCGGAGAAACCGTCTGGGAAACCGTCATCGGCGACCGGACGAACGGGAGTTTCAGCAACTCCAGCGGCCCGATCGTCATCGACGGGACAGTAGTTCAGGGCTTGACCGGATGCGGCCGCTACAGGGAAGAGAAGTGTTTCATCAGCGCCTATGATGCTTCGGATGGCAGTCCGGTCTGGAAGTTCAACACCGTCGCCAGCGACGGCGAGCCCGGAGGGGATACCTGGGGCAGTCTTCCGAATCTGTTCCGCGCCGGCGGAGAAACCTGGATCACCGGCAGCTACGATCCCGAACTCGATCTCACCTACTGGGGAGTGGCTCAGGCCAAACCATGGATGGCCGCCAGCCGAGGCGCGACCGTCTACGACAAGGAGCTCTACACGAACGCGACCGTGGCCCTCGGCGCCGCCGACGGCAAGCTTGCCTGGTACTTCCAGCACGCTCCCGGCGAATCGCTGGACCTGGACGAGGTCTTCGAGCGCGTCCTTGTCGATGTCGACGGGCAGAAGCTCGCTTTCACCGTCGGAAAGCCCGGCATCCTCTGGAAGCTCGACCGAGAGACCGGAAAGTATGTCGGCCACAAGGAAACCGTCTTCCAGAATATCTATGACCGGATCGATCCGGAGACAGGCCAGCCCCAATACCGGATCGACATCGTGGAGCACGAGACGAATCAGTGGATACAGGGGTGTCCCAGCACGGAAGGCGGCCACAACTGGCAGGCGATGAGCTACCACCCCGGTGCCGGCCAGCTCATCATTCCGCTCAGCCAGAGCTGCCTAGAGATCCGCGGGCGCGTGGTCGAGTTTGAAGTCGGCTCGGGCGGTTCGGCGGCGGACCGACGCTGGTATGAAATGCCGGGAACCGACGGGAACCTCGGCAAACTTGCGGCCTACGACGTTCGCACTCTGGAAGAGAAGTGGTCCGTCCAGCAGCGGGCACCGTTTCTGACGGCAGTGCTTTCTACAGCCGGCGGGATCGCTTTCGTGGGAGACGTCGACCGTCAGTTCCGCGCCTATGACGTGGATACCGGATCGGTGCTCTGGCAGACCCGGCTTGGTACCTCGGTCCAGGGGTTCCCGATGTCGTTCAGCATCGACGGGAAGCAGTACATCGCCGTGACGACCGGACTGGGCGGCGGCAGCCCGCGGCGCGTCCCGCGATTGATCGCCCGCGAAATCCGTCATCCCGCGACCGGCAACGCGCTGTATGTGTTCGCGCTGCCCGATTGGCAGTAGGGGGGGCGAAGAGAGAGGACGCTGCGAAACCGGTGTGTCCTACGAACGGCTTTTTCGGGACACTGCCCGGATTTCGACTAGCCCGCCCGAACTCCCAACAGACAGACTGTGGCGCAAGTTCTGGCTGGTCACTGACCACTTCTTCAGACTCAGGGCTCGGGTTCCGTCTCCAGCGTCTTGACCACGCACGTGGATGCGCGACAGTGATTTGAGTTTTCAGAGCCCAGAGCTTCGAGAAACTCGACGGTTTCAGGATACTGCATGTTGTGGGCTTTCGGACCGTTCGCCATGTCGGCAACCGTGTCCCCGGTATTCCCTTCAACTTCCTGATCCGCACGACCGGCGCCGCCAAAAACCTGGGTTGCTCTGGCCCTGACATCCGCGCCTACGGAGATAAGGTACAGGATCAGATCCCGATCGATGGTGAGGGCAGCCCCGTGCAGTGGCGTGTAGCCCTGGTTGTCCCCCAGCGTGACGTCCGCGCCGACTTCTTCGACGAGGTACTTCACGGCGGCCAGACGCTGGTTCGGGGCGAAATTGGTGACCTGCGGTTCGTAGCCCCAGCCGGCGGCAGCCAGGAGCGGCGAGGCTTCGCGTTCGGTCGGGATCGTAGGATTCGCCCCTGCGCCGACCAGCAGTTTCATCGCCGGGACATCGTTGGCCTTCGCGGCGAGCCAGAAGGCCGTCGCGCCCTCGGGTCGGATCCAGTCCCCGTGGTTCGTCCTGTAGTGGGGCTTCTTTTCCAGTCTTCGATCGGGATCCGCGCCGGCTTCCAGCAGTGCTTGAAGCAGGTCCAGGTAGTCGGTTTTTTCCTCTTCGACACTGGGGGCTGGATACCACGTACGCTCGGCCCACCGCGCGTCGATCGTCGCGTAAAGCGGAGCGACTCCGTCTTTGTTAGAAAGATTGGGATCGGCTCCCTGATCGAGGAGGAAACTGGCGACGTCGAGCCTTCCATTGATGATGGCGGTCGTCAGCGGGCTTGCGTCATCCGACGCTGCCACCAGGTTCATGTCGGCCCCCGCCGCTACCAATTCCTTCGCAACCTGCAGGCGGCCCTCGCGCGCTGCGAAGTGGAGGGCGGTAAACCCTCCCGAGAAAGCCTCTGGGCGGTCTTCTTTAACGGCCGCCTTGCCGTCTTCATCCCGGTACCGGTCCCTCCACCGGATGACGTCGGATACTTTCGTCAGGATATCGGGGTCCGCTCCTCCCGCGGCGAGTATCCGGACGACTTCCCGACGACCCTGGGCCGCAGCAAACATCAGCGCCGTCTGCCCGTTCGTGGAGTCGGTCGCGTTCGCCTCTGCGCCACCCTCGAGCAGAAGCTTGACGGCGTCCGTATTGCCCGAAGCCGCCGAATACATCAGCGGGGTGGTACCGTTCGCGTCGGCGTCGTTCGCGTTCCCTCCGGCCTCCAGCAGGATTTCGATGAGGGCCGCGTTCCCGTTCTTCGCCGCGAGCAACAGGGGAGTGAGGTCGCCCAGACGAGTCTTGGCGTCGAGGTCTGCGCCCGCTTCGATCAGTAGCCTTGCGATTTCCGCATCGTCCCGGTACGCCGCCCAGTGCAGCGCCGTGGTGCCGTCACCTTGCGGCGCGTCGACGTCCGCACTCTGCTCCAGGAGAGATCGAACCGCGTCGATGTCCCCGTGCATGGCCGCGTCGGCCAGGGGAGCATCCACAACCGCGGATGCCAGCACGCCGGTGGCGCCGAACAGTACCGCGATGCATGTCGCTATGACAAAGGAAGCGAAACTTGAGGATCGGATGTAGGTGCGCTCTATGAGCGCACTTTGTACGCGTTCGAGAGATGTGCGGTCATAGACCGCACCTACACGGCGTGGGGGGACCGGACCAGCTGTCTTTCTCCTGAAACCCGTGTTTTGCAGTCGGTGCATGAACGCTCAATCTCCCGTCTTGAGGGGGACGGTGGGCCCGACGCTAATTTGATGGTTCCGGTCATAGACCGCACCTACACCTTTGGCGAACATGCGTTGTTCCTCTCGAAAGCTCAGATCGAAAAAGTTCCCGTGCTGTCGCCGAAAGTTTCGACATCCACGCCGAGGGCGTTGAGGACCGACAGCAGAGCGTTGGCCTGTGGGGTGTCGTCTGCGGCCCGCACGTGCAGGTTGCCTTGCACCCGACCGGATGCCTGACCCGCCAGGAGCAGCGGTACCCGCTTGTGTCCGTGGATATTGCCGTCGCCCATCGGGCTGCCGTAGAGAACCAGCGAGTGGTCCAGCAAGTTGCCGTCACCGTCGGGGGTATTCCGCAGCTTGTCGAGGAAATACGTCAGAACATCCAGGTGGTAATGGTTGATCTTGGCGAAGTCTTCGATCATCTCGGGCCGCTGCTGGTGGTGCGACGCCGAGTGGAACGCCGTGTCGCTGCCGCTGGTCGGGAAGGTCCGCGGGCTGACGTCTCGGCACATCTTCAGCGTGGAAATGCGAGTCACGTTCGCCGCGAAAGCCAGTACCTGAAGGTCGAACATGATCTTGACGTGCTCTTCCCAGGAATCGGGCACACCCACCGGGGCGTCGGGCAGTTCTCTCTGGGCTCCCGAGGCGTTGTACGCCTCGATCCTCTGGATGCGACGTTCAATCTCCCGAACGTTTTCCAGGTAGTCGTCCAGCCGATTGCGATCCGCGCTTCCGATACCCGTCCGCAGCCTCGCAACGGAACTCGTGATGCGGTCGAGGATGCTGCGGTCGACCTCGCGGCGCGAAGCGCGCTCTTCGGGAGTACCGCCCGTGCCGAACAACTCTTCGAAAGCCAGGCGCGGGTCCTGGATCATCGGAAGCGGACTGGTCGGAGATGCCCAGCTGAGCGTATCCATGTAGACGCAACTGTAGTGATAACCGCATGCACCGGACGTGTCCTGGTTCTCGATGCTGAGCTGGATCGAGGGCAGCGGAGTGTCCTGGCCGAAATGCTAGGCGTAGAGCTGGTCGACGGACGTCCCGTTGTAGACGTCGGAACCTTCGGTCTGCTTGGGATGAGAGGCAGTCAAAAACACCGCGCTCGAACGGAAGTGGTCGGCGCCGACTTCTTCCGCCGTCAGGGGGTCTGCCTGACCGCAGTCGGTGTGGCTGATGATCGTCGTGTAGTCGCGGAACGGTTCCATCGGTTTCAGTATCTGGGTGAACTCGAAATCGCGACCTTCGGCAGCTGGCGCCCAGAGGTTCTTCTCGGTGCCATACATCGTGCTGCCCGAGTTGCCGTGGACGATCTCGACCCCGGCGAAGCGAGGGCGCGGCTTGGCCGCAGTCTGCTCGAGCGGGGTCTGGGCGGGGGCCATGGATTCCAGGAAGGGCAGTGCCACGGCCGCTCCCGTACCTCGGAGCATCGTTCGTCGTGAAATATGCTTCTTAGTGATGAACATCGATCCGCCTCTCCTTTGGGTCCAATAACCTCTGAAGCTCTATTGATTCGATACTTTACCCTATTTGGGCGCCGCTTCCGAGCCTGAAGTCGGGCTTTCCTGGCGCATCTGGAACGGGGCGCTCGTGACGATGTTCATGACGAACGCCGAAAAACGGTTGTCATCGCCCTCCGCGGCGCGTGCGATCGAGCGCACCGTCGGCATGTCCCGGTGGTCCAACACCCGTCCTACGGCATAGGCCAGCAGGTTCTGGGTGAAGCTTCCCAGAAAGGCCTCGGAACGGTTGAGGATCGCCTGGCTCAGGCTGCGCGCCCCCTCCAGCTTCGTTCCGTCGTACATCTCTGAAACCGGATCGATCGGAAAGCCTCCGTCGGTGGCGCGCCGACGCCCGATCGCATCGAAGTTCTCTAGCGTCAGGCCGAGCGGATCCATGATCTGGTGGCAGGCGTTGCAGACCGGGTTTTGCCGATGCTCGATCATCCGATCCCGGACCGTCAGCACCGCTTCGTTGTTGACGCTCTCCTTGAACGGCGGCACGACCGGAGGAGGCAGCGGGGGAGGCGAGCCAACCAGGACTTCCAGGACGTACTTGCCGCGTGCCACCGGGGACGTCCGGTTCGAGAGGGAGGTCACGGTCAGGACGGCGCCCTTGCCCAGCAACCCGAACCGATCCGGGTCGTCGAGCGTTACTCGACGGAACGCTGTTCCAACGATGTTCGAGATGTCGTAATGGCTGGCGAGCGCACCGTTGACATAGGTGTAGTCGGCTGTGAGCAAGTCTAATAGGTTTCGATCCTCCCGCACGATCGTGTCGAACAGGAGCTCGACCTCGCGCCTCATCGACCGCGCCAGGTCCTTCGTGAAGTTGGGAAACAGAGTCCCTTCGGGATGGGCTTCTTCGATGCCCGTCAGCCGAAGCCACTGCATGGCGAAGTTCGTCGCCAGCGTTTCCGAGCGGGGGTCCGCCAGCATCCGTTCCACCTGCTCCCGGAGTATTCCTTCCTCCCGAAGCCTGCCATCATTTGCGACGGCCATCAGCACCTGGTCCGGCGCCGTACTCCACAGGAAGTAGGACAGGCGGGAAGCCAGCTCGAGGTCGGTGATGCGGTAGCTTTCACCGGGCGCGATACCGCCGGGTGCGAGTTCAAAACGGAACACGAATTCCGGCATGGCGATCAGCGTCTGTATGGCCGTCCGGATCCCTGTTTCGAAATCACCCTTCGAGCGGCCCAGCTCATACATCAGCATCAACCCTTCCAGATCCTCGGGAGTCTCGGGTCTACGGAACGCCTTTCTGGCAAGTTCCGTGATGATGTCCCTGGCGCAGGGTTCTTCTTCGGTCGGACCGGAGGGGTAGCACGAAAAGATCTTGCGGCGACTGGGCGTGGGGGACACGCCGGTGACTTCGAGCGGTCCGGTGATCGTGAAAGTCCTCAGGTGAGGCGGTAATGAAGTCCCGGAGTTCCTGCCGTAATCGAGATCCACGAGTGTCTGCTCCGTGACCCGATACGGATCCTCGCCGGGGCCTTCGTACCTCGACACGAACGCAGCCGAAACTCGGCGCGGTCCCGCCTTGATTTCGATCGGATCGGTCACCATGATGCCGTCGCCGAGCTCGTTCATCAGCGGGTCGATGGTGAACACGGCGACACGCTCTCCGTCGATCGAGATCTCGAGCTCCTGATACTGCAACGATTCCGGGAGCTCCCGGCCGATGAGGTCTCCGGTGTCGACATACCAGAGTTGCATCCGGAAAGTGTAGGTGCCGTCGGCCGGGAAGTTGTGAATGACGGATAGCCCACCACGGGTCCCGAACGGCGTCCCCTCGACATGCCGCATCTGGTTGACGACCTTCGGCACGTCGTATTGCTTGATAGCGACGACCGCCTCCGGATCGCCGATGGCGAGGCGCGCGATCGCGTCGGCCGCGCGGACATAGGCCTGCATGAGCGCCGGCGTGACCGTCAAGGCTTCGGCCATGTTGTCGAAACCGCCCGTTCGGCCGTCGGGCGGAAGCAGCGAAGCAACGTCCACGTCGATACCCAGAAGGTCGCGGATCGAGTTGCGGTATTCCTTGCGGTTGACGCGATGGAGGTCGGGCGCGCTGACGTTGGGGCTATCGGCCGCTGCCTGATCGATGCGGCTTTCCAGGGCTGCCGCCAGTGCTTGCAGCGCATCGTCATCCGGCCGGGACGCACCGGCGGGAGGCATCATCCCGGCCCGCAGCTTGCGGATGATTTCTTCAGCCTGCGCGGCGTTCCGCTCGGGATGCGCCACATCCACCTCAGACCAGGAGAAACCGCCCTCTCTCAAGCTGTCGTCGTGGCAGTAGGCACAGTAGTCGTTCACCAGGGTGCGTTGGGCGCGCACCGCCGCCGGATCCTCGCCGCTCTCCTGGGCGTGGGCGCTACCTGGCGCCTGGATCATCAAGCAGGTGAGGAGGATCATCAGGCTGCTGTAGACCGATGGTGTTCTCATATTGTCAATCTTCGATGCTCGATTGTAAAACACCTCTGGAAATAGTTGAAGGGATTGGTCCGAGGAGCAGATGTTGTTACCCACCGACCTGAAGCGCATACCGTAGAGCCTGATCCAGTTCGTTGAGTTTGTCCGTGCCCAGGATGGCGACAAAGTGCGTCAATTTTTTCTTAAACATCAGCGTGAGAAAATCGCACCGTACGGCGCCCTCCTGCGGAAGGCCGTTATCCACGCCGATAGCGATTTCACTCCGCAGGCCCAGGATTTCACTGTAAACGGGCGCACAGATTACGGTTTGAACATCATCGTTGCCAGCGATGAAATCCCGCGAAACGATAACGTAGAAGCCCGGTTTGCTACCCCTTTCGGGGACCTTCTCTCTGGTACGGTAGATTTCGCCGCGTTTCACGGCTTGGCCTGTTCCTTGACCAGAGCCGCGGTCTGTCGGGCGATCCGCGCGCGATGCTTGTGGAAGATCGCTGTCTCCCGTTCTTCTTCGATAAGGCGTTCCACTAGGGACAGATAATCCTGAACCGCTTTCCGAATCACCTTGGAGCGATTCGGCATGGCCGTATTCCCGCTGCTCACGAGCCGATCGATGCGATCGAGCGTGTCTTCATCCATAGTTATTGCAATAGTTTTCATATTGTAAAATCTACCATAGTTTCGACCGGTTCTCAGAATTTGCGAAAGGATCAGGGGAGCAGAACGTCAATCTGAAGGTGGCATTCGGGCAAGAGCTGCGGCGCGATGAAATCCCCGCGGTGAAATTGGCGGACGAGACGATAGGAATTATCGCTAAGATCGGAGTACGCAAATAGACAATCGTTTTTGACATCGGCAACCCAGTATTCCGGGATCCCCGTTTCCGCGTAAAGACGCTTTTTCACGGTCCGATCGTATTCAAGTGAGGACTCGGCGATTTCGACGACTAGGAGGATGTCCGGCGGGCTCGGATGCGCGGAAGCATAAAAATCCTCTCTCGGCCGGAGCAACACGATGTCGGGCTGCGGTTCGTCATACTCATCCAGACGGACAGCGCCCTGCACACGCACGATCGCACTGTCGCCCGTGATGTTCACGATGGCCCGAGTCGCACGATCCACCGCCGCACAATGAGGCGGCCCGATCGGGCTCATGGCGAGGATCTCCCCCCGGATGAGCTCCACGCGATCTTCTTTCGACAAGATGCCGGCCTCGCCCATTCGATGGTAATCGTGAACCGTGAAAAGCCTTCTTGTGAGTTCGACAGGCATAATGGCACTCCCAGAATAGCGCAGATCCGTCGCCAAAGTTAAGGGTCCGCCCAAGAACAACTTCGCAGAATTGGCGCCCAGATTTGCGTCAGATTCGGTTGCGACCGATTGAGCAGGACCGGAGGAATAGCCGGACTATTTCGAGGATCTGCGATTGAGGAGCGGCCGAAGATGGCATGAAGATGGGATGCCAAAATGTGAAGTTGTTCTTGGGCGGGCCCCAGGTTACTGATTCGGTGTGACTCGCTCACCCGGAATGGTCTTTTTCCGGCGAATAACTCGACTTTTAATCCGAAGGGGGTGCGATCTACACCACAAGAGGGGAAATGGGGGCTCTGCCCCCCTATTGTTTTTCTCAGGGACCACCCTGAGTCCGGACCACGCACGTGGAGGCACGGCAGTTATCCGAGTTTTCCGAGCCCAGAGCTTCGAGAAACCCGACAGTCTTGGGATGCTGCATGTTGTGCGCTTTCGGTCCGTTTGCCATGTCGGCAACCGTGTCCCCGGTTTTCTCTTCAACATCCAGGTCGTTGCGACCGGCACCGCCGAAGACACTGCTGGCACGGGCCTTGATGTCGGCACCCATGGCCATCAAGTAGAGGACCACATCGTGCTCGATGGTCAGGGCGGCACCGTGCAGCGGCGTATAGTCCTGAAAGTCCCCCCGGGTCACGTTTGCGCCAACTTCTTCCACCAGGTACCTGACGGCGGCCAGTCGCTGGCCTGGCGCGAAGGCGGTGACCTGCGGTTCAAAGCCGAAACCCGCGGCGACCAACAGAGGCGTCGCTCCGCGCTTCGACGGGATGGTAGGGTTCGCGCCGGCTGCGATCAGGAGTTTCATCGCCGGGACGTCGTTGGCTTTCGCGGCGAGCCAGAAAGGCGTAGCGCCGGCTGGTCGCGCCCAGTCTCCGTGTTCCGTTCGGTACCACGGTTTGTTGATCAGTCTTTGGTTGGGGTCGGCTCCAGCCTTCAAGAGAGCACTCACCAGATCGAGATAGTTGGTCGCTTCCTGGTCGATGGTCGGGGCGGGATACCATGTGCGCTCGGCCCATTGCGCGTCGATCGTCGCATACAGTGCCGCCTGCCCGTCGACGTTGGGCAGGTTGGGATTGGCTCCGGCTTCTAAGAGGAAGCTGCCGATGTCGAGGTGCCCGTTGGCGATGGCCGAGGTCAGGACGCTCGTTCGATCCGCGACCGACACCTGGTCCATGTCTGCTCCGGCCTCCACCAGTTCTCGTACGGCGTCCATGTGACCCTGGCGTGCCGCAAAGTGCAGGGCAGTCATGCCCCCCATGGGTATCTCGTCGTGATCCTCTTTGACAAGGATGCGGCCATCGTCGGCGCGATACCTGTCGCTCGACTTGATGACCACGGTCACTCGCGTCACCGCGTCCAGGTCGGCGCCGCCCGCGGCGAGCACCCGGATGACTTCGGCTCGACCCAACGACGAGGCGAACATCAACGCCGTCTGCTCGTTCGTCCTGTCTTTGGCGTTCGCGTCCGCACCGCTATCCAGCAATACCTGTACGGCCTCCGGCTTACCTGCGGCCGCGGCATACATGAGCGTCGTCGTGCCGTTGGCATCGGCGTAGATCGGGTCGGTTCCGGCTTCCAACAGAAGCGCGATCATGGCCGCATTGCCGTTCTTGGCGGCCATCACGATTGGAATGAGATTGCCCACACGGGTCGTGGCATCCACGTCTGCTCCTGCTTTGATCAGCAGGGCGGCCAGCTCCAGGTCGTCCCGGTAAGCGGCCCAGTGCAGTGCGGTCGTGCCGTCGCCCTGGGGAGCGTTGACATCCACCTGCCGATCGAGCAAGGCCCGCACGGATTCGGCATCGCCCCGCATGGCGGCGTCCGCGAGCGGCGAATCCACCTCGGCGGAGGCCGACGCCATAGTGACCGCGAACAGAAAGACGAATCCGACGACAAAGACTGCGGAGGATAGGGTGTAGGTGCGCTCTATGAGCGTACATTGCCGCTGTTCGAGGAATGTGCGGTCATAGACCGCACCTACACGGCGTGGCCTCATATCGAGAAGACTCCCGTGCTGTCGCCGAAGATTTCGTCACGCACGCCCAGCTTGTGCAGAACCGTCAGCAGGGCATTCGCCTGCGGGGTGTCATCCGGAGCCCGGACGTGCAGGTTGCCCTGCACTTGACCGGATGCGTGACCGGCCAGGACAAAAGGAACCCGCTTGTGGCCGTGGACGTTGCTGTCGCCCATGGGGCTGCCGTAGAGGATCAGGGAGTGGTCCAGGAGGTTTCCGTCACCATCTGGCGTGTTCCGCAGCTTGTCGAGGAAGTGGGTCAGCACATCGATGTGATGCCGGTTGATCAGGGCAAAGTCCTCGATCTGCTCCGGATCCTGCCGGTGATGCGACGCCGAGTGGAAAGGCGCGCTCGTGCCGCTGTCCGGGTACGTCCGCTGGCTCGTGTCGCGGCCCAGCTTCAGCGACGCCGCTCGTGTCACGTCCGCCGAAAAGGCCACTGCCTGAAGGTCGTACATGAGCTTGACGTGCTCTTCCCATGAGTCGGGCACACCGACGGGTGCACTCGGCAGCTCTCGCTGGACGCCCGACGAGTTGTACGCCTCGATTCTCTGGATGCGTCGCTCGATCTCCCGTACGTTGTCGAGATAGTCGTTCAGTCGATTGCGATCCACCGGGTCCAACTCGTTCCGGACCCGGGTCACGGAGTTCGTGATGCGATCGAGGATGCTGCGATTGACCTCCCGCCGCGCGGCCCGTTCCTCCGGAGAGCCGCCCGAGCCGAAGAGTTGCTCGAAAGCCAGGCGTGTGTCCGGGGTCATCGGCAGGGGAGTCGTGGGTGACGACCAGCTGAGCGTTTCCATGTAGACGCAACTGTAGTGGTAGCCGCAGGCCCCGGTGGTTTCCTGGTTCTCGATGCTGAGCTGGATCGACGGCACGGGAGTGTCCTGGCCGAACCTCTGCGCGTACAGCTGGTCGACCGATGTCCCGCAGTAGACGTCGGAGCCTTCGGTCTGTTTGGGGTGACCGGCAGTCAGGAAGACGGCGCTGGAGCGGAAGTGGTCGGCTCCGACCTCCTCCGGTGTCAGGGGGTCCGCCTGGGCGCAGTCCGTGTTGCTGATGACGGTAATGTGGTTTCGGAATGGTTCCAAGGGCTCGAGGATCTTGCTGAATTCGAAATCCCGGCCCTCTTTCTCCGGTGCCCAAAGGTTTTTCTCGGTTCCGTACATCGTGCTGCCCGCTGAACCGTGAACGATCTCGATACCGGCAAAGCGAGAGCGCGGTGCGGCTGCCGTCTGTCGGATCGGAGTCTGGGCCGGAACCATGGACTCCAGAAAAGGCAGCGCAACGGCTACTCCCATGCCTCGAAGAACAGTTCGTCTTGAAATATGTTTCTTTGTGATGAACATGGATCCGACTCTCCTTTTCTTCCCGTAAGCTCGCGAAGCTCGATCCTACCTGCCGGCCTCCGTGGAGGCCTGTCTGAATTGTCGCATCTGGAACGGCGCGCTCTTCACGATATTCATGATGAATGCCGAAAAACGGTCTCCGTCCTCGGCCGAGGCCCGTGCGATCGTGCGGACGGTGGGCATATCCCGATAATCCAGTACCCTGCCGAGACCATAGGACAGCAGGTTTTGAGTAAAGCTAACCAAGAACGCATCGGAACGCTTGACGATTGCCTGCCGCAGGCTGTTCGGTCCGTCGAGTTTCGTTCCGTCGTACATTTCAGCGGCCGGATCGATAAGGAAACCTCCGTCGTTGGGGCGCCAACGCCCGACCGCATCGAAATTTTCCATCGTCAGCCCGATCGGGTCCATGATCTGGTGACAGGCGTTGCATACCGGGTTTTCCCGATGCTCGATCATCCGCTCGCGGACCGTCGACACCACATCGTTGTCGACGGCTTCCTTGAATGGCGGTACGACCGGAGGAGGCAGCGGTGGGGGCGAGCCGACCAGGACTTCCAGAACATACTTGCCGCGCGCGACGGGCGACGTCCGGTTCGCTTGCGAGGTCACGGTCAATACGGCACCTTTCCCCAGCAGCCCGAACCGGTTCGTGTCGTCGAGCATTACCCGGCGGAATCGGTTTCCGAGGATGTTGGGAATCCCGTAGTGCCTGGCCAGTGCCTCGTCGACAAACGTATAATTCGCCGTAAGTAAATCGAGGACCCTTCGATCCTCGCGAACGATGCTGTCGAAGAGCAGCTCGACTTCACGCTGCATCGACCGTCCCAGATTGCTCGTGTACTCGGGGAACAGGACGCCCTCTGGATGCACGTCATTCATCCCTGTCAGACGCAGCCATTGCATCGCGAAGTTCGTCGCAAGCGTCTCCGACCGTGGATCCGCCAGCAAGCGCCGGACCTGCTGCTCGAAGACGCCCTCGTCACGCAGTCGACCCCGGCTGGCGATCTCGATGAGTTCGGCGTCGGGCGCCGAGCTCCATAGGAAGTAGGACAACCGCGAAGCGAGCTCGAGGTCGCTGACGCGGTAGCTTTCTCCAGGTCCGATGCCGGCGGGAACGCGCTCGAATCGGAATACGAAGTCGGGCATGGCGATGAGCGTCTGCACCGCGGTTCGGATTCCATTCTCGAAATCGCCCTTCGAGCGGCCCAATTCGTACATCTGCAGCAGCCCTTCGAGATCTTCCGGAGTAGCCGGTCTTCGGAACGCCCGGGTGGCCAGATCGGTGATGATATCCCGTGCGCAGGCTGCCTCTTCGTTCGAATCGTTCGGATAGCAGGTGAAGATCTTGCGGCGGCTGGCGGTCTCGGATACACCCGTGACTTTCAAGGGTCCCGTGACCGTCATGGTCCTCACGTGAGGCAGCATCGTATTCGGGCTGATCAGGCCCCAATCGACATTCACAAGCGTCTGTTCCCACAGCACGAACTGGTCCTCGACGGGACCTTCGAATTTCGAGATGAAAGCAGCCGAAACCCTGTGTGCCCCGGCTTTGACCGGGACCGGTCCGGTGTCCATGATCCCGTCCCCGAGTTCGTCAAACAGCGGATGGATCGTGAACAGACCGACCCGCTCGCCGTCAACGGAAACCTCGAGCTGCTGGCCCTGCAACGATTCCGGAAGATCTCTGCCGACAAGCTCCCCCATCGTGACGTACCAGAGTTGTATGTGGAAGGAGTACTCGCCGTCGGCCGGAAAGTTGTGAATGACGGACGTTCCGCCGCGGGTTCCGAACGGCGCACCCTCGATGTGCCGCATCTGGTTGACGACTTTGGGCACGTCGTACTGCGTCATGATCGGACCCGCTTCGGGGTCGCCAACCCCCAGACGTGCGATGGTTTCGGCGGCTCGAACGTATGCCTGCATGAGGCCCGGCGTGACGGTCAGAGCTTCGGACATATTGTCGAAACCCCCGGTCTTGGAGTCGGGCGGCAGCAGCGTCGCAACGTCCACGTCCACGCCAAGAAGGTCGCGGATCGAGTTGCGGTATTCCTTGCGATTGACGCGGTGGAGATCGGGTGCATCGACATTGGGGCTTGCGGCGACACTCTGATCGATTCGGGCGGCCAAGGCATCGGCCAAGGCTCCGAGTGACCGCTCATCCGGGCGAGGCGCACCGAAGGGAGGCATCATGCCGGCCTTCAGTTTGCGTATGATTTTTTCAGCCTGCTCCGCGTTCTGTTCGGGGTGTGCCACATCGACTTCAGACCAGGAAAAACCGCCCTCGATCAAAGCATCGTTGTGGCAGTAGGCACAGTATTCGTTCACGAGCGCCCGCTGCGACTCTACAGCGGATAGTTCGTTCCTTGCCTGACCGGAAACCGGCGTAGCCAAACCGGGGGTGCTCAGCCCTGCGGCCAGGAACCCGGACAGGACCAGGCATCTATACACTGACGTTGTTCCCATGAAAGCCTTTGTTCTCTATCAGACCTGCACGCTATGAGCCGGGAGCCCGTTCCCATTACATAACACTACGAAGTCCTGCCCCACCGCAGGTTCGTAAATGATTCCACCAAAGAAAGTTACAGGTCTCCAGTAAAGTAGGCTAAAAGGGTCCCGGCGAGATGTCAATTGGTTTCATTGATGATGGTCGGATATGGAAACGACTCCCCTCCTGCCAAGGAGGGGTGGATGCACCGCAGGTGCAGACGGGTGGTTTGTCAGCACCACCCCGGCGCTTCGCGCCACCCCTCCTCATCTGAGGAGGGGAGTTTTGCGCGTCCGGTAAGCAGAAGCTGCATCGGTTCCTCAGCGCGAGACTGTTTTCCAGGCATCGTAAGACCAACAAAAAAGGGTCACCGTGCGGTGACCCTCGTTGTTCGTTCGGCGGAGTTTGACTCGATGTCGAGTGTTGGGCTAGCCGGCGACGGCAGCCTGCTTCTCCTTCGGCTCCTCCTCGGTGGGCTTGCCGTTGCCCGGCGCCTCGGCGGACTGCTCCTCCGCGACGTTCAGCTCCGCCGCAAGGCGCTCCACCTGTTCGACCGTCTTTAGGTCGTCTTCAAGTTTTGTGATCCTGCTTTGATGCGCGCTGATCGCGTTCTTGATCTTGCTTTTGAGTTCTTGAGTATCGATTCCCATAGAAGGCTCCTTAGAGGATATTACAGGCTTATTCTTGCTGCTCGAATCGGGGCCCCGAAACTCCGTGCCGACAGTCACTGAACTGGGCCTTTCGCGCTGTTCACTCCCGTCCGAGGCTGAACTCTTTGGCTGCTCTTTAACCTCGCTGTCGCGGCTGGGACTTGCGATCTGCTCTTCAGCCTGGCCCGCGGGCCTTGGGTTGGCCGTCGACCCCTTAGCGAAGCTCGCGAGACCGGGGCCCCCAAGCTGCTTGCTCTCGCTCGACGAACCGGGTTTACTAGGACGTGTTAACACTAAAGAGCAAGAATGTTTTATAATAGGGCATGGAGATCACACAGGAGCAGTATTGTCGCATCGAGCCGGAGCTGCCGCGTCAGCGGGGGAACGTCAGTCTTTCGAACCTGACGGTCTTGAACGCCATTTTGTATGTGGCTGAGCAGGGCTGCAAGTGGCGCGGTCTGCCCAAGCGCTTTGGCAACTGGCACACCATCTACACCCGGATGAACCGCTGGTCCAAGAACGGCGTGCTCGACGCCGTCTTCGAAAAACTCCAGCGCGAGCAACTGGTGCGCATCCGGGTGGAAGCCGTTTCGATGGACTCAACCATTGTGAAGGTGCATCCCGACGGCACGGGTGCGTTAAAAAAAACGGTCCGCAAGCGATCGGCAAATCCCGCGGCGGATGGACCACCAAGATTCATCTGGTTGCCGCGAATGCTCGAACGGCAATAACGTTTGCGCTCTCGCCCGGCCAAGCGCACGACGCCCCGCAGGGCCGCGATCTGCTCGCCGGTCTGGGGCCACTACCCGAGCCGCTACCGCTGCTGATGGACCGCGCCTACCAGGACGACCAGACCCGCCAATTGGCTCTGGATTTTGGGTGGATTCCCGTCGTGCCGCCCAAGCGCAACCGCCTGGAGCCGTGGGAATACGACCGCGTTCTCTACCGCCGCAGGAACGAAGTCGAGAGGCTCTTCCGCCGACTCAAAGGTTTCCGGCGTATCTTCTCCCGTTTCGATAAACTCGACGTCATGTTCCTCGCCTTCCTTCACTTCGCTCTCATCGTCGAGGCACTACGGTAGTGTTAACACGCCCTAACCTGATTCTTCAGCTGGAGCAACACCGCACCGGCCACCGTTGCAGCCGCAAGGAAAAGCACGGCGGGTCCGTTCGCAGAGTTGATCGACGTACCAAGGAAGGTGATTTCAGTCGAACCTCGTGAGCCCAGGTAGATTAGCCAGACTCCGGCCACGGAGAACAGGAAGCCCAGGACATATGCGCCGATAACGATCAGCCGGCGCTGGGCTATCGTTTCTCCGATTGATGTGGCCATGTTCTGTCCCTGTCAGTGATGGTTTTGTGCGTTCAAACATGGGGAGGCGCTCGTAAAGCTCTCCGATCATGCGCCTTGACCCCTCACTACCCCAGGTTCGCAAATCATGCCCAATTGTTATCAGACCTGCAAATAATGCGCGAATTCGACCAATTTTGCAAATATTGCGCGATTCCGGATCTGCGGTTGGCCATTTTGGGGCACTTCACGATGATAGTCGATCTAACGAATGAACACGCGCTCGAAGTTGAGCCGGCTTCAGACTAGGTACGGACTCGTCATTGGACCGGGGTGCCAACCTTGCCGGGACCCGGGTCTGGCTCCGGCCCGTATCGCACCACTCCGTCAGGGCCAATATAGAAGCCATACCGCCCCACGTTAGGCAACGGTACCGCCGTCGCCACGTAGCCGTTGATGGCGTCAAGGGTGTCGTCGCTGCGAGCCTCGGTAAGTGTGATTTCGAAGCGGTACCCGCGAAGAATACGCTCGCTGAAGCGCGGATCAAGGAATCCCGCGTCGATCAGTTCCTGGATGTCGCCATAATGGCGGTCCCCGCGCATCATATAAGTAACCTCGGCGGCGTTGATTGCTCGGAGTAATGCCACGACACTATTCTCGGCCCCCGGGCCGGGTCGAAGATAGCCAGGTGGAACAATGGACGAGAAGTTGACGACGATGGCAACGGGGAGTAGCAACGACGCCGCTCCGAGAGCTGTTCCGCCTGCGCTCCGTCCCTTGATGCCGTAAACGATGGCAATGCCACCGCCTACCAGGGGCCCAATCAGCGACAACCAGAGGAGTGCCTGCTCGAGGACTATCGAGTCGATTCCACTGCTGATTCGGGCTTCGACAACAAACACGAATCCGATCAGTACTACGATCGCGACGGGAATGGTCAGCAATCCGACGAGTCGGCTCCGCCGTCGCCACTGAAGTTGTCTCGCGTCCTCGTCGGAGCGGTCCAAACTCTGCGGTGTGGTCATAACGTCAAGCTCTGATTAATCTCATACGGGCCCAAGCGCATGCCTTGCTAGCGACACCGACTGCCTCCAGAAGACGTAGGGTCACACGACCGCACCTGCACCTCGTGTGAAACGCGTTCCTTAGCCAAACCGGGGAAGACTTGAGTAAATATTATGAAGTAGGAGAGTTCGGGTCAATCTGCGGTTACGGGCGAAATGTGGCCCACACCGGCCGCTATCGATCAACCCTCGCCCGCGCTCAAACAAAAAAGTCCAGCTTGCAGCGGCCTTCTAATAAACCTGAGAGGATTTCCAAAACGCCAGGGGCCTTGGAGTGTTACTCTTGCCCCGATTCCTAATCCGCTCGGACGTCTTACATGAAGGTTGACCGAAGATCGTGTGCTCTTGTGTCCCTCTTGGTGCTCTGGTCCGGCATGACTCTCTCTGGTCGGCCCGAAGCCCAGACCGAGAAGTCTCCGAACGCTGGCTTCCAACGGATAGACCAATTGGAAAGGCGCCTGACGGATTACCTGAACGGGCGCGTGCTCGTGTTTCGGAAGGCCGGTCTCGAAGGCGCTCGGCTCGAATTCGACCGATCCGGTCGGCCGAAGGGATCACTTTCTGAGCGGGAAGACCGACGCGCCATTCGATTCCTCGAACTCCGGATACTCGAAGGACGCATGGTCTTGCGGGCCGAGGAAGTCTGGCCCGAGATCCGGGACGGCAAGAGGATCTATGTAAGGAGAGGAGAAGTGATCCCCGTGGTGCGTTCGATCACGGAGCTTCCTGAAGACCCCACCTTCCTATCAGTGATCTCGCTTCTAGCCCGGATCTTCCTGACCGCCGGCGAACTCGACGAACCGGGCTGGTAGAGACCGAATCCTGATCCCTGGAAAGGACGAAAAAAGATGCGACAAAAATACTTCCTGGGTCTCGCACTGACCCTGTCGATCGTGGTGCTCGTGTTTCTCTCACGCGTCATCCCGGATGCGGTGGCCCAGTGGGCGAACCGGTACCACCAGGTCGACGGTTACAGCCACCACGTGTACGTCGAGGGCTACGAATTGCCGACGCTCACCAACGGGCCCATCGATCCGGCACCCGCTCCCGATGGACGGCAACTCGCATTCTCTTCGCGCGGTTGGCTATGGGTGATGGATCTGGAAACAGGGGAAGCCCGAAGGATCACCGCGGGTGGGGAGATGGACTTTCGTCCCTCCTGGAACCCCCAGGGCGATCGCTTGGCATTCGTCCGCGATAACGACCACGATACCCGCATCGTCGTGATCGACGCGGGGAACGGGTCCGAGTTGGTCACCCTCGATACCCCCACCATCGAACTCGATCCCGTCTTCAGTCCCGACGGCCGGACGCTGTACTACACGTCAGGGGAAGCGGGAGACCTGGATATCTGGGCTTTCGATTTTGAGACTGAAGAGCAGCGACGAATCACGACCGACCCGGGCATGGAGGTCAAAGCCCAGCCTCATCCAAACGGTCAGGACTTGGTACTCCTGTCGAAAGTTGGCGACGGCGAGGACCGCGTTCAGATCCGGGGCGATCTGGGAGCAGGGAGTCCGGTGAACCTGGTCAGCGGGCGCATCGCGTCGATGGCCCGTCCGGCTCTGAGTCCGAACGGTGAGCACCTCGCCCTCAACTGGCCGACCCAGAACGGGTGGGAACTGCGTCTGCACCGTATGGATGGCCCGGGTCCTTCTGTCCTGCTTGCCGAAGGCCTGCCGCTCACACCCGCATGGAGTCCGGACGGCGAGTGGATCTACTACTCCGAGGCGGACGACGAGGACCGGATGTTCCTCAAGCGCATCCGCGCGGTCGGCGGAGCGGTTGAGGAGGTGCCGGTCCGAGGATGGGATTGGGGCGTGGAAGTCGCGCGGGTGCGGATCAAGACCCGGCTGATCGGTAGCGTCGAACCCCTCGCGGTCCGCCTGAACGTTGTGGATGCCACCGGCCATCCGGCGGTCCCGGATGCATCCGCCGCCCACGCCGACCTGCAGAGTGGTCGGGTGTTCTTCTACAGTCCGGGCGTCGTCGACGTGTCGGTACCGGCCGGCGAGATCACAGTTTCTGCGGTTCGGGGTCTCGGCACACCCGAAGTTGCGGCGCGGATCGTTGCTCGGGCCGGGCAGGTCACCGAAGTCGAGTTGGAACTGGAATCCTTGTGGGATGCGAGGAGCGGTGGCTGGACCTCGGGGGACCATCACTTCCATCTCAACTACGGGGGGCAGTATGTCCTCAGCCCCGAGGATCTGGTTCCTATGATGGCGGGCGAGGACCTGGATGTGGCGACGCCTCTGCTTGGAAACCTCCACGACCGGTTCGAAGATCAGCACCTGTGGGGATGGGAGAAATCCGACCGGGTGCCGATGATCCGCTTCGGTCAGGAACTCCGTCCCCATCTGCTGGGTCATCTGGGGCTGATCGAGACGCCCGAGTTCCACTGGCCCTGGGTGTGGGGTCCGGGATACGAAGTCTACGGGTCGGATGACCGGACCAATGCGGAGGCCCTCGAGTGGGCCCGGGATCGGGGAGGCCTCGGCTTCTACGTCCATCCGACCACCGCAACGGACCCATTCGACGAAGCGGCGAGATCCGGGTTGATCGCGGAACTGGTCGCCGATGGGGTCCTCGGGGATCTGGATGCTCTGGAGGTGGTCTGCATGTGGAGTGACGAGGTTGGGACCTCCGCGATGTGGCACCGGTTCCTGAACCTGGGCATGACCGTGGCGCCGACGGCTGGCACCGACGTGATGACCGACTACTACCGGACCATGGCGATCGGCACGACAAGGGTCTACGCCGACACCGGGGATCGAGTCAACTGGCCGGCCTATATCAGCGCCCTCCGGGAGGGTCGGTCTTTCGTGACCAACGGTCCACTCCTCGATTTTCGTCTGGAAGAGACGAGGCCCGGTGGAGTCGTCGAGAGCGGCGCGGCCGACTGGTCGCTTGCACTGGCGACCGCGACCGAGGTCGACACCGTGGAGTTGATCGTCAACGGCCGGGTCGTGTGGTCCGACGAAGGACTCGAGGAGCCCGGCCGGCGGTCCTATTCGGGTACGGTTCAACTTCCCGAGGGCGGGTGGGTCGGCGTCCGCGCCCGCGGCGGCGAGACACGGTGGCCCTCGATGGACAGTTATCCTTTCGCGCACACCGCACCGGTCTGGATCGATCACCGCGGCAGCTTCGATGAAGCAGCTCGGAGTCGGGCCGCGGGCGAACTCCTCCAGGTTCTCGACGCCTCACAAAATCGACTCGTTGAGGCGTACGGGGATGCCGAGATTCCCCGCTTGCTGCAGCATTTCAACGCGGCGCGGACCCGTTTGATGGCCCTGGGGGCAGGGAACTGATCCAGCCTGGAATTCCTGACAGGCGTTTTGACGCGCGAGAACTCACCTCCAGGGTCGTGTAGGTGCGCTCTATGAGCGCTCATGTTTCGGTTCGAAGAGTGTGTGGTCATAGACCGCACCTACACCTCCCTTAGGACGTAGGATTCTCCAAGACCCCGTGTGAGAAAACGCGGCTAGAGGTTCACTAGCCCGCATATTTCACCAATAGGACCAGAAAAGGCCGCCCTGTCTGGCATAAAGCGTTTTGGAATAAACGTTTAACAAGCCAAACGGAGACGGCCCTGATGAGAACAGAGTGTAACCAAGTCACGTTCGAATTTCACGGACTTCTTCAACGAAAAGTGAAGGCGCGTTTTGACGGCGGAAAGATCACCTCCGACGCTGGGGTTCTGCTGTTGCGGGAAGTGGAAAAGCGAACCGGGTTGATCGACGGACTGGCCCAGTGTTTTACCGATCACCGGGACCAGAGGTTGATCGAACACACGGTAAAGGAATTGTTGGGGCAGCGTGTCTATGGGCTCTGTTTGGGATATGAAGACCTGAACGATCACGACCAGCTGCGGACCGATCCGATGCTGGCCGTGGCAGTGGAGAAGGCCGATCCTTTGGGAGAGAGCCGACGCCAGGCCGGGGACCGGGGAAAGGCGCTGGCGGGCAAGTGTACGCTCAACCGGCTGGAGCTGAGCGGGGCTGAGGCCGATGGCCAGGAGCGGTACAAGAAGATCGTCATGGATGAGGACCGGATCGAGAGCTGGATGGTCGATGCGTTTCTGGCCGCCCACGACACGGCACCGGAAGAGATTGTTCTGGACATGGACGCGACCGATGATCCGATCCATGGTCAACAGGAAGGCCGGTTCTTTCACGGCTACTACCGCCGCTATTGCTATCTGCCTTTCTACATCTTCTGTGGCGAACATCTGTTGTGCGCCCGTCTGCGCCGATCCAATATCGATGGTGCCGATGGAGCGGTGGATGAGTTGAAACGTATCATCGGCCAGATCCGTCACGGCTGGCCGGAAGTGAGGATCATCATCCGGGCCGATTCCGGCTTTTGCCGGGATGAATTACTCCGTTGGTGTGAGGCCCATCAGCTCGATTACGTGATCGGGTTGGCCAAGAACGACCGTCTCAAGCGAGAGATTGCGGAAGAAATGACTCAGGCCGAAGGGGAGTTTAACACCACCGGGAAACCGGCGCGGGTGTTTAAGGATTTCCAGTACCGGACCCTGAAGAGCTGGAGCTGCACCCGACGCGTCGTTGCCAAGGCCGAGTTCCTGGACAAGGGTGCCAATCCTCGATTCGTGGTGACCTCATTACCGACAAAACGCCTCGCCGCCCAAGCTCTCTATGAAGATTTCTACTGCGCTCGCGGTGACATGGAGAACCGCATCAAGGAACAACAACTGGATCTGTTTGCCGACCGCACCAGCGCGGCGACGATGCGTGCCAATCAGCTCCGGCTGTATCTATCCTCAGCCGCTTACATGCTCATGCATGCACTGCGTCGTCTCGGGCTCAAGGATACCCCGCTGGCCCGCGCTCAATGCCAGACCATCCGCCTGAAGCTTCTCAAGATCGGCGCTCGCATCCGCCTGACGGTCCGCAACGTCTGGCTCTCGATGTCGGAGGCCTATCCCTACGCCGAAGTCTTTGCGACCATCCTTCGCAACCTGCAGTCGATTCCTCTGCGGTGCTGACACAGGACCCCGATCCACGGCTCTAAAATAGACTTGTTTCTTTCTCCGACGGAGAGCTCTGCCTGACTACCTTATCCAGGCCTCCTTCAAACCCCAGAAACAAACCCACTCATGGCCAGCGACACCCTGATTGTCCCCATCCGTGCCTTACCGGAACCCAGACTCTCCCAACGCCCACTCTTCCGCACGAAAACGCGCTTCATTCACGATTGGTGAAATATGCGGGCTAGTTCCCTTCGAGGTACTGCTTCCGCAGCTTTGCGACAACCGTGTAGTGCGGGTCGACGACGTTCGCGATCTCATACTCGATCAAGTGCCCGAGCAACATGCCCGCGGCGCGCTCATCGAACCCGTAGTCGGTCATCAGCCAACTCTGGAGTTCGGTCGTGGCGTGCTGCAGCGCCTGCAGGAGCGGTCGCGCGCTCCCCAGGACCATGATGTAGTCGTCATTCTCGATGCGCGGCCATCCGATCGCCTTGCGCTTGACGAGATCCACCGAGAATTCGACATCCATCGAAATCTCCAGGGCGTTGCCGACAACCTCGCCATGACCCTGCCGCGCGTGCCCGTCGCCGACGAACAGTAACGCTCCGGGTTCATACACCGGCAGCATCACCGTCACGCCTTCGACCAGGCCGAAGTAGTCCATGTTGCCGCCGAACTCGCCCGGAGTCGCCGTGGAGACCGCCTCCTTGCCAGGCGGCGCCGTCCCCAGACATCCGAGCATCGGTTCGAGGGGGATCTCGACGACAGACGGCTGCAGATCCGCGGTTGTAGTCCGTGCCACGCCCTCCCTCAGATCGACTGTCCAGTTTTCGCAGTAAGGAGATTCCAGATCGAGACAGGGATGTGCTACCGGGACTCTCCCGCCGTCGGTGCGCAGGAACAGGGGATCGGTCGCGTAAGGAGCGAGCACCTGCGACGACCAGGCGTTCGTCCGGTTCGGCTCGATCTTCTCGATTCGCACGACCAGCATGTCTCCGGGCTCCGCCCCCTCGATGTAGAAGGGCCCTGTCTGCGGGTTCCAGTTGTCGGCGACCTTCCTGCTGTTCTCGTCGTACCCCAGAGCGTCGATTGTCCTGGTGATCACCCTGTCGCCCGGACTGATCCTGAGTACCGGTTCATGTGCGAAGGAGAAGGTGTTGAAGTAGTGGTCCGCCTGGAACCGATGCGTCTGCCCGCTCTGCGGCGGTTCCGCGGCCATCTGGATTGCTGACAGGAAGCCCAACAGCAAGGCCACCAACAACGATAGTTTCATGAACGGAGTCGTTCGATTCATTGCACCCCCAAGCGTGTTCGGTAGAGCCGACCCAAGCCCCGGCCCTGAGTCATTTCTTTCCGCCAGCTTTCTTCGAGTCCTGGCGACGCTGCTTCGCCGCCTTCGTCGCAACCCCCGCCTTAGCCGGATTCAGCCGTACACGCCGGTTGCCGAACCAGAGATCGACTCGAATCGGTCCCGAGGTTGTCGCTTCCTTCAGCTCTGCGCGATAGGTCCCGTCCAGATTATCGACGACTCCAACGCGAATCGATTCCCTATGCCGATCCTTCGCGAATGTGAACTCGATTGTCAGGAAGCGATCGAGACCCGGTCCGAGAGGCAGTTTGTTGGACGCCATCGGTCGGACAACGAGGTTCGTCCAGGCTCCGGCGCCCGATACGCTGTCCCAGGTGGCTTCGGTGGTTGCCGAAGAAGGGAATGGCGCCAGGTAGCGGGACGCGACGTAGTCCCGTTGAAAGGGCTGACCTGAAAGCGTGCGGCCGGAAGCGTGAAAGTAGAATGTATAGGTCCCGTCGACGTCGGCGTAGTTCCAGTCGCCGACGTACACGCCGGGCTCGCCGGATTCAACCAGATTCAGCGCCTGGCTTGCAACCTCATTGGAGTCCCCTCGTTGCTTGATCGCTTCCTGCAACATTTTCTTTCTGAAGCGAACTGCATCGGACTTCCTGGATCGGGCAAGCATATTTCCCCATGATCTCGGATCGTAACTCGTCGTCGATGCAAAATTCGTCAAGATCTCACCAACGGACTCCTTTCTGTATTCAACCCTTACCTGAACCTCAGCGTCGGGGACTCCGATGCCGTTTTCTCGGATTTCAGCGCGCAGCGGAATGGGCTGTCCGATTTCCAACTTCTCGCGGCCGGCATCGAAGCTGGCTCTAAGCGTCAGGTCCACGACGGCGAAAGCGCGAACGCCGGGCGAGGCATTGAAATTGCTGAGAGACCACGTGCCCGGAGCAGGTGCCGTAACACGGACCCACGAGAACCCGGTCGCCACGGAGGCCGTACCGATCGGTGCGCCGTGAGCCGCGGGCGGGTTCACGGCGAAGTCCACCTCGTCGGTCACGACGCAGACCATCTCACGGACCCCGGGCTCGACTTCAAACGTGTCGTCAAACGGCCCGATGATTTCGATGGGCAGGGAGTCGGCAAGAATCGAAAGAAACTGTTGCTTGAGCGCAAAGGAATCATCCGGATCCCCGGTGGAACCGGTCGAATGGAATTGTCCCGAGTAACTCGCCAGCTCATCGTCGTCGCCGCCGCCTATCGCCAGAGCCTGAATCGCTTCGCTGTCGACATCTTCATCCGAGCCGAATGCGCAGGAGTGGATGCGGTATCCCCCGCGGTTGTCCTGCGACAGAGAGGGGACGTATTCGGGATCACCTTCTTCGGCCTGGCGAATCGCGGATAGTCTCGGATCGACATTCTCCTTCCCGTCGGTCAGGAGGACCATCACGCGGTTCCGCCAGTTCGACGCTGCCGGGGACATTTCCGCGTGGCCGGCCAAAAGCGCCGAACCGATGGGTGTCATGTAGCGGGCTAGCGGCACGTCGTCGAGCTCGATGAGAGGAGCATGAGGATCGGGAGAATGCAGTGACGCCGTCACGGCGGTTTCCGTCGTTTGCCCGTCGCGATAGAACCGCACGACCGCGATCCGGTCGTCCAGCTCCGGCAGCGCTAGCGCGCCGAACATGACATTGAACAACTCTGCCGCTTCGCGGACCGAGGTCCACTTGTTCTGACCTGTCTCGTCTTGTTGCAGCATGCTGCCGGAGAAATCCAACAGCAGGGTGACGTCGGTCGGAAGCGCCGCGTGAATGACATGCTGCGCTTGTGCGTTCGGTGTCGTGTTCCCGGACAGGTCGGTGACGTGAACGGTCCAACGGACCATCGTCGTGTTGGGGTACACCGGAACAGAGTTTGGAGAGAACAGCGCTCCGGTTGTTGACCCCGTTGCACCGGGTTCGACGAGAATCGACCCCTGTCCCGTGCTGTCGGGAGTCCACCACGAACCGTTGTGGACGTACTGATAAGTGAAGACGTCGCCGCTGTTGACGAACGCCTCGAGCGTGAAGGTCACCGATTCGACATTGAAGTATCCGGCGTCGGCGACACGGATTCGCATGTAGTCGAGATTTGTGCCGAAGAATCCCGTCGACGTCGGCATGAAAAGAATACTCGATAAGGGGTTTCCATCCTCGTCTTCAAAACTCACCGCCGGCGGCTCGCCGTCGGCGATAGCGACAATCTTTTGAGCGAGATTGTTGTTCTCATGAACCAGTGCGCCGGTTAGTGGACCGTCGTGCGGCGTCACTTCGACCAGGATCGTGGTGACGAGACCATCGGGTACCGGTGGCAGCAACTCCGTGGCCCATGGAACGCTCACGATGGCATCGGTTTGGGAGGCAAGCGGTCCCAACTGCAGTTCTCCGACGAAATAGGTGCCGGGGGACCAGGAATCCGGCGCGACGTTCCCGATCCCGTTGGCAGGCTCCCAGTCTTCCGGATAGTTCAGAGGGCTCCCATCGGAGACGGCAACGTAAAAGCGGACCCAGGCATCGTAGCTGGCCTCGGCCCCGCGGTTTCGGACCCGTCCGTATACCCAACTGTCGGATCCGTAGACAGGCTGCTCGTGAGGCCCGGCTTGATCGTAGCCGCCGGGCAGCGCGCTGGTGTCCAGCGAGGGATCCGTCCGGCGGACCCAAATGTCTGGACTATCTGCCGACGGAGCATTTGCCGACATTCCATCCTCGCCCAGCACGTCGCGAATCATCAGGTCACGCGGAAACGTATAGGCGAACGCCCTTGCCACGGCCGCGTTGGCATCCAGCCGCCCGTATCCATACCACCGGCTGAAGTGCGCAGGCGCGCCGGAAACCGAACTCGGTTCGCCGTTCGAATCGAGCCATTGGCCGACAGGATCGGAGTTGCCCAGATCGATCTTCCTGGCGCTGTCGCGCAGGATCTCCAGCTGAAGTCATTGCGATGATCCGCGGCGGCGATGACGACCGACGTTCCGGAATCGTGATCATTCGTCAATGCCGTGACCTGGACGGTTCCACTCCCCGCTCCCGGCGTTGAGGTGATGGTCACGAGCTCGTGCAGGAAAAGCGGTTTGATCTCCTGATCGACGAGAATCACTTCCATGCCGGCCACGAGACCCGATACGTCGGCCACCTCGAGCACAGTTGCATTCGTATCGGCATCGGAGGTGAGCTCGGTTAATTTCCTGGCGCCAGAAATGACATCGGTACCCGTTGGATGGTCGTTCAGCAGCCCGGTAGGGATCAGATCCCACCGTTCGGAGAATCCCACACCCAGTGTGAGCACGACGGTGCGATCCAATTTCGCCAGGCTGAGAGCGCCCGTCGTGGGATCCGGTTCCGTGAGGACAACCAGGGGCTCGCTGCCGGGCGTTCCAGGCTCGCCAACCAGGATGAACGACCCCGGCACCAGCGTCGAACTGTCTGCCACCGTAACGGAAGTGTCGGTCGCGCTCGCGTCGGCCCCCAGCGTGGTTCTCGCCATTGGAACCGACGGCAGATTTCCCATGGATCTCAGCGCTGACGTCCACGTTCTGTAGCTGGCCGGCGGGTTGTGCACGGCCTCGTCGTTGCTGGGGGCGCACCACTCCACCGAATCTCCGAAGTTGCTGTAGGGCGCAAAAATCTCGGTCACCCCGTCATCCGCCAGTGTCGAGGCGGAGCAGACGAGGTTCCGCACGTAATGAGCGCTCGGCGAAAACGGCGTTACATCCCGCGCCGAGTTCCCGGCCGCCTCGAAGGGCAGGCATCCCTTCCCTTTCCGGCCGTACGTCGCGATGTAGGCATACATGTCCGCCTCGGCCAGAGACGGCGGAGCTTCGACGCCAAACGTGATGCTCACGGTAAAAATGTCGGCGCCGGGATCGATGCGGGTGGGGAAGCCTGGCCGCATGCTGCGTGCATCAAGACCGGCTGCCCAGAGGTACATTTCAAGGCGGAAAAGATCGATGACCAATGGGTAAGCGAGGCCGATCAGCCGCGTATTGGGCGCGGCGCCTGCCGTCCCGACCTTGTCCGGGACGCCGGAGAGCGCGTCCTCGGCCCGGCCCAGCGCGACCCCTGCGCACGCCACGCCATGGCCGCTCGGGAACGGATCCCAGAGGAGATTGCGCGGGTTCAGTTGGTCGTTGTCCGGCGCGAGGCTGTTGAAGTTCAATAGTTTGTAAGTCTTGCTATAAGTCGTGCCGGTACCGTCGGTTACCGTCCCCTGGAAATCCGAGGCCTCCGGTTCACCGTTGACGGACTTGACGCCGCTGTCCACAACCGCGATGGCTATTTCCGGACTTCCAAATTGCTGATCGGGGCCAAGGCCATTTTTCAGCTTTTCCCAGGCGTCCTCCAGGCCGACCAGCGATCGGTCCCAGACCCCCGGCCACAGATAGTCGGCGGGTGTCACGCTGTTGATTTGCGGAACTTGCGCGAGCGCAGGTTCGGCGTAATCACAACGATTCGTGAGCATCAACCGATCCAGCTGCTCGTGAACACCGAGGCCAACCTTCAATTCCGTTTCGACAAGAAACAGATTCGGAGCGAAGTGCAGTGGGCGAACCGCACGGAGCCCGTTTGCTTCCAGGAGGCGGTTGCGTTCCAGACCAGAGACCTCCGGGCGGAATCTCACGTACGCCTGATGGGTAAAAACAGAAAACCGTCCGTCCGACTGGTTCGCGACCGGACCGGCTGCAGCCACCAGGGAGTGGCTTCGCAACACCTCCAGCGCGAGTTCGGCAGTTTCAGATACCGGAGGATCGGTTTGAAGCAGGAGAGCGGGCGTCAGCCGCCGCGTTTCCCAGGCATTCTTTTCCGGGGATCGGGGATCCAGCGGGATTAGCGAAAGGTCCTGGAAGAGCGCCAGCAGCGCGCTGTGATTAGCCGAACTGTCGCCAACGGCGGGATCGAGGAATACGCCGATGAGATCGGGTTTGGGTGAAAACGGAACCTGAATTCCGCCCTGCCGAAACGTTCGTTCCCCCGGCCGAGCGAGGATGAAAACCTGCCGCGTGGCGCGGTGATGAACTTGGACGCGTCGCGACTCGGATTGGTAACCTTCTTGGTGGACCGTGGCCTGGAAGAACCCTGGACGCAGCTTGTCGAAATAATAGAGCCGCCGCCCTTCCTGAAACCGAGCCTCGATGGTCCCGCCGTCAAGCTCCGACGCCAGCGTCACGCCGGCATCACCAAGTCGTCCGCCTTCCGCATCGCACACGATCACTTCAACTTGATGGACGATCATTAACTTTTCTCCAAGGTGTTTGTTTCAGTTGGGGGCCGAAACGGGTTCGAGTTGATGAGTCCAGGAGATAGTGCCTCGCTGCGGACACTGCTCCTAGGGATCGCCTGTGGCCTCGTTCTCCAGGCCCCATTCGCCTTCGTCCCAGAACCCGCTTACCGCCCTGCAGCAGCTCGCGGGAGGCTTCTGGATCCTTTGCGTGGACCCGAGAAGGCGTTTCCAAACGGTACAGATATCCCTTCCGAGCTCCCACCCGAGCTGCGGCGTTTCACCCTCGGATGGAAAGCCTTCCCTCGTAGAAGCGGTAGACCCCTTCCGGCGAAAACCAATCCAGAATCCGGTCGCCGCCCATCCGGGTTTAGTTGGGACCCTCCTGATACATGTAGTCCGCAGCGAGATTGGACATCGCACGCACGCCCACAATCAGCGCTCCCTCGTCTGCGAAGAACAGCGGCGAATGATTTGGTGCGGCTGTTTCCGGATCTTCGCCTTCCGGCGTTACCCCCAGGAAGAAATAAAGGGACGGGACTTCGTTCGCGAAGTAGGCAAAATCTTCGGCGCCCGTTATCGCATCTGCGACAAGAACCTTGTCAGGGCCGGCTGCCCTCTCCAGCGTGGGAACCATACGCGCGGTCAGCGTGGGGTCGTTGAAGGTGACCGGAACACCCACATCGATCGTGACCTCCGCGGTCGCGCCGGCACTTTCGGCGATCATCGTCGCCGTGGTCCGGATGCGCCGGTGGATTTCCTCCTGCATCTCGCCGTCCAATGTTCGAATCGTGCCGACCAGTTCGACTTCGTCCGGAATGATGTTTCGGCGAACACCTCCCCGGATCATCCCGATCGTGATGATCGACGCCGCCTTGGTTACCTCAACCTGACGGCTGGCGATCGTCTGCAAACCCATGATGATCTGTGCCGCCGTGACGATCGGATCGACTCCGCGCCACGGCGCGGCTCCGTGTGTCTGCGCGCCTTTCACTGTGATTCGCAGCCCGTCTGCGGCCGCCATCGCCCCGCGTTGCCGGTAGGAGAGGCTCCCGAACTCCCTGGGTGAAACATGTAACCCGAAAGCCACATCCGGCCGGGGATTGTCGAACACGCCTTCCTTCAGCATCAACTCGGCGCCACCTTCTTCACCCGCAGGCGGCCCCTCTTCGGCAGGCTGGAAGATGAACTTGACCGTTCCCGGCAGTCGGTCGCGGACCTGAGAGAGAACTTCCGCAGCACCCATCAGGATCGCGACGTGATTGTCGTGTCCACAGGCATGCATGACGCCAACTTCCTGGCCGTTGTAGGTCGTCCTTGCTCTGGAAGCGAAAGGCAGGCCCACTTGCTCGCTGACCGGCAAGGCATCCATGTCCGCTCGCAATGCGACGACGGGTCCAGGGCGCCCGCCGCGGAGCAGTCCGACGACCCCGGTGTGTGCGACTGCAGTCTGAACCTCGATACCGAGGCTCCGGAGGTGGTCGGCCACCTTGCCCGCCGTGCGGAACTCCCTGTTGCCCAGTTCCGGATTTTGATGGATATCGCGACGCCATTCGATGACCTTGCCTTCGACCTCCGAGGCAAGCCGGTTGATTTCAGTGGCAATCGGACTCGCGCCATCCTGTGCCGATGCTAATGGCTGCAGCGCGCCGATCGCGATCACCACGGCAACCGTCAGCCGACGCGCCTTCGGTCGCACTTCTTTGAGTAGGGTCATCATTCTTGTCGCTCTCCTTTCGTTCGACTCGCCTTTACCGATCGGTGGGAGGATTTCGCAGCTTCCGAGTTGAGACCGGGGGTCATTCGCCGGTCCCAGGGCGCCAGTTGAGGATGACAGTGATGGGTTCGGTACCGTCGCTCTCCAGGAACAGGTTCATCAAGAAGCGATCACCGTCAGGAGACACCGCGTACTGCTGCGGCATAACTCCCTGGAGCGCGCCGCCAACCTTCGTTGGAAACAGCGCAACGGGTCTTCCCGGTTCGACGTCGTTTCCGGAGGGCACATTAAAGGGCACGGCCATGAGCCAGCCATCGAGCCCGATGTAGAACAACTCTCGACCGTCTGCCCGCCACCGAACCTGGGTTCCGCCGTTCGGGCTGATCTGACGGGACCGTCCAGGACCAGGAAACGGTTGGAGGTAGATCTCGAACTGGCCAGACTGGTTCGACTGGTAGGCGATCCAACTCCCGTCAGGAGAAAACTGCCCGTCGCGGTCATCCGCATCTGTCTGGACCACGGGGAAGGTTTCGCCGCTTCCATCCATTCTCAGTGCCCATAGGTCATACCCGGCGGTGGGGTCGAGGGACCGGTAGAGCAGAAACCGCCCGTCGACGGTCCAATCCATGGGGAGCTTGTTCAGTTCGCTCCTGAATAACAACTGCGCTTCTCCACCAGCGGTGGACTGCTCGTAAAGATCAAACGCACCGCTGTGTGCCGCGCCAAACGCAACACTGCCCCCGGATGGCGACCAAACAGGGAACAGATCGCCTTCCGCGGAAAACGTCAGATTATCGAGCAACCCCGTGTCCATGTCGAGAAGCCCGATGTCAAAGGGCCCTTCCGTAGGTCGGTATTGGAACGCCACAATGCTCTGATCGGGTGAAATCGTCGGGGCGTTGGCATCATCGATAGGGTTGCCAACGCGTTCGATCTCTCTGCCGGACTGGTCGAACCAGACCATCTGTCGGTCCTCGCTCCCCCTTCCGCCCCGGTAGACGATCGGCCCGGCAGCAGACGCCGATAGTGCTATCGCCTGCAATCCCTCGGCCACCGGTTCGGGCTCGCCGCCCAATTCCAGTCGCGTCAAATCGAATGGCTGAGCAAAGAGCACGCCCTGCCGCGTGAAGAGTAACTGTCCAGATGGCGCATGGAAGTCCACCGGGCCCGAGGTGTCCAGCAAGAGTCGTGGCTCCAGACCCTCGAAATTGGTGACATAGATCGCGTTGCCGGTGCGGTAGAGGAAGTGCTGACCATCGGGAAGAAAGTTCGGGTTAATATGGCTGGCCGTCCGTCCAGCTTGCTGTGTCACCTGAACAGGCTCACCGCCCACCGCCGGTATCCGGAAGAGGGCGCCGCTGATCGTCGGGGCAAAGACGATGACGTCATCACTGTTCCACGAGCCACCGCTGCCGACAGGAGCGTCTGCCAGTTCGCGGACGACCACCGGATCGATGTCGATGCGCTTCAACTTCTGATCCGCGAAGAATCCGATCGAGCGACTGTCCGGCGACCAGAATGGGAGCGATGGGTTCGCAGTCCTCGGTAACGGCTCGGCTGAACCTGATTCCAACCGGCGCAGCCACAGTCGAGTTTCGCCTTCGGATGTGGCCACAAATACTATCTTCCCTCCGTCGGGCGAAACGGCAACCGACCCCGGCTCCGTCGTGGGCGGCGTCGTGATCTCCAGGATCATTTTCGGGGCTGACGAGCGGGGAACCAGAGCGACCATGACCACGACAATCGCGATAAGCGTCAGGACGGCGACTGAGGAAATCACGACGCGTCGGTCAGGACCAGGGGGCGTGGATTGTGCGGTTGAAGTCTCTCCGGCACTGGTCGGGTCGTCGGCGATCCACTTCACCTCGTGCATCAGGTCATATGCACTTTGCCATCTTTCATCCGGATCCTTGGCCAGACATCTCCTCACGACGCGATCCAGCGCACGGGGTATCCTCGGCTGAAATTGGTTCAATGGCTGCGCTTCCCGTTCGATGATCGCCGCGATCAGACTCGCCTGACTCGCCCCTTCAAACGCTTTCTTGCTGGTCACCAACTCATACACGACGGCACCAAAAGCAAAGATGTCCGTACGAGCATCGGCTTCCCTGCCTTCCAATTGTTCGGGGGCCATGTACTGGAGTGTGCCGAGGATCGTGCCTTCAGCTGTGAGCGGTGCCGCGGCGTCCTGTGTGGGCATCTGGGATAGCGGTGAGACGTCAGCGGCGTCGCCTTTGAGCTTCGCCAACCCAAAGTCCAGCAACTTCGTTCCCGACTTGGTCAGCATGATGTTGCCGGGTTTGAGATCCCGATGCACCACACCCTGCCGGTGGGCTTTGTCGAGCGCGTCGGCGATCTGGATGGCGTATTCGAGCGCTTGGTCGAGCGGTAGTCGTCCCTTCTCCAACCGCTGCTGAAGCGTGTCTCCTTCCACGTACTCCATGACGAGGTAGTGAATGCCGTCCTGTTCACCGATGTCGTGGAGCGTGCAGATATGCGGGTGGTTCAGGCTGCTGACAGCCCGGGCTTCGCGCTCGAAGCGTTCCCGACGTTGCGGGTCGTCGGCCAGGTGTTCGGGTAGGACTTTGATGGCAACCGTGCGGTCCAGGCGCGTGTCGGTGGCGCGATACACTTCTCCCATACCGCCCGCACCGAGTTGGTCGGCGACTTCGTAAGGGCCCAGGCGTGTACCTGCGGAGAGCGACACCGTTTGCCTCCTGACCGTGTGCGGCTATAGGCGGCGCGCACACCAGGTTCGTGATCAAGCGGTTGATTCCCGGCGACGATCCGACGAACCTCCTACTGTTGGGAGACTTGCTCGACCCGCGTCCAGACTTCTCTCACAACTTCCTCTCGCACGTCCACGGTGCGGTCGATCGTCGCAGCCCAGGCGGCTTCCGTCATGCTCGGATGTGCCTCTCGGATCACATCGCCGGTGATACCACGGCCCACCTCCTGGTCCTCGGCGTAGAAGCTCACCGTCAGAAAATTGTAGGGCTCGCGGCTCCCCCCGGGAAAGAGCAACCGCCAGACGCTCCACCCCGCACTGCCTCCGGCGTCCTGCACGGCCTGGTGGACCGGTTTCCAGATGTCTCGTTCCATGGTGAGGTAGGCATCACCTTCGCCCGGATCAACTCGCATCTTTGTGAGCAAAAGGTAAGACGCCGCATTGATCGACGGCAGGGCCTCACGCCGGACCCAGATTTCACGCCGTACCATGTCTCGAATCGCGGAAGCTTCGTCGACGAACTCTTGAATGCGCTGCTCGTCGGCTCCGGGATGGGCCTCTTGAAACACGCTGGCAGGGAAGGAGCCGATGGTTTTGTTGAAGTCGTTGAAGTTGTTGACGGCGACATAATCGTACTCGGCTTCGGTTCCGGATGGATACTCCACCCGGTAGAGCTGCCAGCCGGTGATGATCTCCGCCCGCAGGCGGGCTTCGTGGATCGGCATCCAAACCTCACGCACCATCCGGCGGAAGTTTTCGGCTTCACCGGGGGCCACCTTCATGTAGTTCAAATGCGCGTAGAGAAGACTTTCCGTCTGAGCGATCAAAGGTATGGCGAGCAGAACCAACGCGAACACGACGATCAGACTGCGGACTGCTTGATGCATTTCCTGTACCTCCAGTTAGCGAAAGTGTAGGTGCGCTCCATGAGCGCACAAATGCCCGCGGAACGACGAGTTGTGCGGTCATAGACCATTGGGGTCCAAAACATCTGCACGGAAGCCCTCTGGTGCGGGATAAGCCCGTTCGAATCAGTTGGCGCAGCGTCAAGTCTCCAAAGAGGTCTCGGTGCCTGAGACAAGCGAGACTCCAGGATCGTGGACGATTCCCATTGGTGAAACGCCTTCCATTGGGCTTCGCGTTTTTCGAACGCCGAGATCCGATCAATATACACAACAATATGTTAGCTCACACGGGTGGTGGGGGTCCGCTCAAACGAAGCTCCAAGGCATCGACCGTGAAGTTCGGGGACTTTTCTCCCAGAACCTATATCGATTCTGTTCTTGCGGTTTGCCGAAGCGATCGCCGGCCGCCGCATCACTCCCAGGGGTACGGCCCCTGCATCTCGATCCCTCTGGCCTCGAAGATCAGCTCGATCATGCGGTTCCACGACTCCCGGCTCGTCGTGCGGCTGTAGACCGCGTTGGTCTTGTGAGCGATGACGAGGTCGATCGCCGGGAATACCATGATCAACTGACCGTACGCACCCAGCGCCGTGTACGCGCCCTCGAACGGACCGACGGCGCGTGGCCCGTCCCACACCCACCACATGTAGCCGTAGCCGAAGTAGCCGTCCCTGCGGCCGACGGGGTTCATCTCCGCCAGGGGCGTCACCACGCTCGAGATCCGTCGCGCCCAGTCCCGCGAGACGACCTGTTCGCCGTTCCAGTTCCCCTCGTTGAGCATCAGGTAGCCCAACCGGGCCATGTCTCTCGTCGACAGCCAAATGTGATAGGCCGGGTTCACCGAGATGTCGAGGTTGCCGCTCTTCCGCTGCGCGCTTCGATCCCAGTCCTCGAACTGGAGCGGGCCCGCGAGCTGAGACTGGATCTCGTCGTAGATATTCCTGCCCGTGAGCTGCTCGAAAACCGCGCCGGCAGCGTTGAAGTCCCAGTTGCTGTACAGCATATATGTGCCGGGCCTCTGGGACCCCCGCTCCGGGGCGTCGGCCAGGTTGTCCCCACCGTTGGAGGCGGGGTGGTAAACCCCCGACCGTGCGGTGATGAGATGCTGGACTTTCGCCTGCTTCTCGATGGGAAGCAGGCCACCGATGTCGTCGATGCCCAACTCCTCGAGAGTAGCCTCGAGGTCGATTGTGCCGCTCGCCACCCAGTATCCGTAGAGCATCGCCAGGATGCTCTTCCTGACGGATGCGAGATACGACAGCTCCTCGATGTCGCCGAAGCGGAATGTGACCCGGCCCCGATCGACGACGACGACACCCGTGCTGTTGGAGTCGTCGCGCACGTGTGTGAAGACGTCGCGGAGCTTCTCCCCATCCCAGCCGTAGGCAGCGAGCTGTGGCTCGCTGACGTATTCCCATTCCTCTCCCGGGAAGACGGCGTCAGTCGAGGACTGGGCCGCCGACGAGGCGACGAGGACGGCCGTCACCAGGAGAGCACGAAGGATAAGGCGAACTCGCATCATGATGTTGCTCCACGGGATCGCGATCAGTGGCGCCTCTCGCGAATCCTACTGTTTCTATCTCGACGTAGATCCAACCCGCAGGAACAAACGGCCCCTCAGTCGGGATCCGCCCGTTCTACGCCCACAACCGAAACGTCTTCACCGTTGCGAAGGTACACATCAACGGGACTCGTCCACTTGGGTTGGCCCCGACAGTGCGACGCGAGACGCACCATCAGGAAATCCGACTCTTCGATCGGAACCGGAAGCCGAGTAGTACTGGTTGATGAGGTTTGGCCGAGCGGCGCCAGGTTTCCGCTCGGGTTGTCGAACGTGTGCCACGTATAGTCATAGCGGCACTCGGAAGCCATCCCGGCCGCCACACCCAGGTTGACGAAGTCCAGACGACGGCCGCCGGCGTCGGAGCCTGAGACTCCGAATTCATCAATCGGATTGATCTGCGCCAGGTAATGGCGGACGATCTTGTCGCGACGCTCAATCAGTGTATCGATCATGTAATCTTCGGCGGCTGGATCGTCGATCAGTCCGGTTCGAACGATCGCTCGAACCGCCTCGTCACTGAAGCGCGCCACGGTGCGCGTCGCCCACAGCGCATCCTGCCAGGTCATTTTGTCGAACGCGGGATTGGGGTAGTCCGGCTTCCAATCGCCCGGGGCGAAAAAGCTCGACTCGAATCGCCCGACTGCAGGGTATTCCTTGTATTCAGTACGCCGCCAGGGACGATCCAGGAGACCGAGTGTTGCCCCGGACTTGAACGCCGGCAGGAACTCGATGTAGTACTCGTTACCAACACGGCGTGCATGAGGCTGTACCGCGCCGCTTCCCATGACGGTGCCAAAATCGATCAGATAGTGCTTGACCCACGTGTGCTCCTGCTCGTCCGTGTGGTACATGTCCAGCGTATTGACGCTGTCGGAGTCGTTGTGATTGAGCCACGCGGCGAATATGCGCATGCCACGCAACTCGCGGCGGTCTTCGTGCGGGAAAAGGTCATTCGGATCGTCCTTCCGGGTCTCCTGAAAATCGAACGGTCCGATGGGTTTTCCCGGAAGGAACTTGCTCGCTAATATTTGAACTGTCCCATCCGGTCGCCGCGGAACACTCTCCAAGATGTCTTCCACGTAGTCGTCGCTGAGCATTTCCACCTGTCCCTGAAACGTCACCTCGACGTCCTGGTCGAGTTCGTAGTCCGGGCGCCAGTGGACGAGGTAGTTTTCAGGCACGTTGTAGCCGAAGGCGTGGAAGAACTTGGTGCCGATGACTTCGGCGGAGGTGGCCATCTGCGGCCACCGAAGGGGATCGAATTTGAGCAAGTACGTGTCGCCCAGAGAATCCTGAATCGTAAAGCCCGGTGTCGTCCCCTCGGTCTTCGCTCCGGTAATCAGCCATGGTCCGGACATGTCCGGACCGTGTCCCTGGTTGGGTCCCGTGACGAGTTCTTCGATTGTCATGGGCCGATTGCTCATCCGGTTCGTGAACCATGAGGACTTTGGAACTTCTCCAAGCGTGTTGACGTTCTGCGCGTATCTCTCGCCACCCCCGGGTCTGAGGAAAGTCTTCTGAAGCAGGTCGATCATCTTGCTCAGTGGCCGGCTCAGTGGCTGCGGGATCGAGAGATTGTCCGGATCCGCCATTAAGGGGTCATCCGGTCGAAACTTGCCGGGCTGAGGGACCTGTGCGCCGGCGAAAAAGCCTCCTTAGCAGCACAGGCGATCGATGAAAGAACCCAGGCCGTACGGTTTCGCAGGACTATCTCCGAAAAGTTGGTAACCAATCAACTTTGAAACGAAGGAGATGAACCGATGGCCCGAACTAAGATTAGGCGAAAGGGAGTGGATTGGAAAGAACTGTTGGGAGAGGAAGAGGATCTGCTGAAAAGCGTCGTGCAGGAGGTGGTTCAAGAGATTCTCGAGGCGGAGATGGACCAGGTCGTGGGCGCGGTCAAGAGCGAACGAACAGGGGGTCGCACAGGATATCGGAGCGGCTACTACGAGCGAGGTCTGGTCACACGGGTGGGCAAGTTGGAGCTGCGCGTGCCGCAGGATCGTGCCGGCCGGTTCAGTACGGAAGTGTTTGAGCGCTACCAACGCAGCGAGAAAGCTTTCGTGGCCAGCTTGGCCGAGATGTACGTGCAGGGGGTGTCGACGCGGAAGGTGAAAGCGATCACCGAAGAATTATGCGGGCATTCGTTTTCGGCGAGCACGATCAGCCGGATCAATAGGACATTGGACACGGAGCTGAAAAAGTTTGCGACGCGAGGATTGGAAGAAGAATACCCCTACCTGATTCTGGATGCGCGCTACGAGAAGGTGCGCGAAGACGGGGTGATCCGGAGCCGGGCGGTCCTGGTAGCGATCGGAATCAACTGGGACGGCCGGCGCGGTGTGTTGGCGGTGGAACTGGCGGGACGGGAGAGCACGACCAGTTGGAGGCAACTCTTGCTGAGTTTGAAGCAACGCGGCTTGTGCGGGGTGGAGTTCGTGGTGACCGACGATCATGCGGGGTTGAAGAAAGCCATCGCAGAAGTCCTGCCCGAAGCGATCTGGCAACGCTGCTACGTCCACTTTCTTCGAAACGCATTGGATTATTTGCCGCGCAAAGCCGATGACGATTGTCTCCAGGAACTGCGTTGGCTCTACGACCGGCGGAACCTCCAGGAAGCGCGGCAGGATCTGGCGGCGTGGTTAACCAAGTGGGGGCAGAAATATCCCAAACTTTGCGACTGGGTCGAAGACAACATCGACGAGACGCTGAGCTTCTACACGCTGCCGCGCCAGCATCACAAGGGCTGGAACGGCTCAACGAGGAGATCAAGCGGCGAACGCGCGTGGTGCGGATCTTCCCCAACGCAGCCAGCTGTTTGCGTTTGATTCGGGCGCTGACCACCGAAACGCATGAGAACTGGATCGAAGCGATCCGCTACTTGAACATGGATCTGTTGAAGGAACACAAAAAGGACTGGCACCGTCAGACGCCCGCTGCCTAAACGCGTCAAAACGGGCCAACAAGGGATCGGTCAGGATATTGATCGTCGATTACAGGGCATCCTGAAGCAAAAATCGCTGTGGAAAACCTTCGGAGGGGGCGAAAGAAAGAAAAAGAACCAAAAGAAAGAAACGCCGAGGCCTGATGGAAATGACGCCTCAGAGGAAATCCGCAAAAGACGCGGATTCCCTCTGAGCCTTGGAAAAGCTTCGCCAAGAACGCTCAGCTTTCCCACATTCCCACAGGCCCGACGGCGGTCAATACTTAAGAACTGAATTTTTCGGAAATACTTTTTGCAGAACTTGACGCACACAACTCCCTCCGGGCGCACGGGGGTTGCGGTCGGATACTTTGTTGCTCGTCGTCATGATGAAACAGCATCAATTCCTCCTCGCGCCTCGTCGCCGCCTCGCAAGACCCGGGCGCGCGAACCATCAGACTTCCGCCACGGGCTGTTAGGGCGGTCTTAAAAGGATGGTCCGAATGCAAGGAACAGCAATACGTTGCCGTCTCCAGTACGGCCCACATCGATTCTGAACGACACCCGGCGCATGTTTTTCGCGCGGATACCCCATCCGAAAGTGTGCTTCATCCCGTCGAGGTGGAATTCGGAACGCCGGGCAAACGTCTTCCCAGTGTCATAGAACACCGCGAACTCCAATCCCGCTGTTGCTTCCCATCGGTACTCGCCGGATAGATAAAGCAGGTTCGCGTCGCGAAACCGAAAATCTTTGTAACCGCGTAGCGTGTCCTGCCCGCCCAGGCTCTTCATCAGGTAGAAGGGCACCTCGGCGCCATCGTTTGCATAATCTCTCGAGGCGTAGTAGCGCAGCGCGATCATGCGCTGCCGAGAGCCGAGCGGCACATAGCCCCGGGCATCCACCGAGAAGCGCTTGAACTCAAAACGGCTTCCATCCAGATCATCGAAGCTGGCAAATCGAATGCCGAGCAGGGCAGCGGGCTCGTTTGGATCCGCTTCCCAGCCGAGATACAGTCCGGAATCGTAGTGCAGGAAATCCGGTTGATGGGCGAGCCCCGGGGCCTGGTCGTCACTGAAGACTTCCTCTGCATCCGGCCGGGAGGTTCTGCCTGGGCCGACATTGGTGCTCAGGTAACCCGTCCGGAATTGAACTCCGACCCAGCGCGCAAGCTGGTAGCCGGCCACGACGTCCGCCCTGGCCTCCTCATACCGGTAGTCGGTACGATTGACCTCTTCAGACTCCGGGCCCAGCCCATAAAAGATCTCTTCGGTGAAATTGCGATACCGAAGATCCCCGTATAGAAAGGTCTTGGTGGGTTCTGGTGAGCGCTGGTCAAATTCGAACGGAGCGCCCAGGAAACTGTCTCCCAGAAAATCATACGGGGCCAACTCCCTGAACCTTCCCAACCGGAGGTCCAGCGCTCTATAGCCCGTCACCGAATACGCGCCCGATGTCCGAAGCGTCAGACCTGTGCGCCCGATGCGGGGTCGTTCGTAACTGACGGTTGGAGTCAGGTTGGATATCTGGCTGATCTTGCCCAGACCCGCACGCCAACGCCCGAGCCGAACCGACAGCCACTGATCGAATCCGTTGGTTTCAGCCGTTGCCAGGATGTCGGCGAACCTACCGGCCTTTAGTGGCTGGAGGGCTTTCAAACGTTCGAGTCTTCGGGCCTGGAGCTCTTCGGAACGGCTTGCTCTGTCCGTCTGCGGACCGTCCTCCGTCTGCGGAGCCTTGTCCGTCAGCGGACCGTTGTCCGTCTGCGGAGAGGGGCTATTCTGAGGGGCGCCGCCCTGCGCCGTCGACGCATTCGCTACGAGATTTACCGTGAGCACCAAAAGCAGGGGTAGAAGGACAGTCTTCATGAACGCTAGCCGCTCGGGCAAGCCACGGTCAGCGTCAGCACCGAAAATCGCGACCGCCGTTCCCGAGGAACCTTCAGTTTATCGCGACCGCGACCCTCTGTAAGCAAAACGATTCGCGCAGGTCGCCGCATCAGAAGGCCCGTTCACACTCGCGGCCGAAGACACCGTCGCGGGTAGGAGTGCCCTGCCATAAAGGGTATGACCAACTCGCTCTCCTGCCGTTGCTGATCAGGCTTGTTCTTGCTCGGTTTCGAGTTCGTTCAGAACATTCCAGACGTTGTGTTCGACGCGAATCCAGTGTCGGAGCAGGTCCATGGTAAAGCGGTATTTCGTCTGATCGCGATCGAGAATCGAAGTCTGTCGGAGCCCTTCGAGTTCAACGCGTGTTCGGGTCATGTCGAGCTGTTGTCGATGTGAGGCGGGAAGCGAACGGATCATTCGGCTGATTCGCTCGGACGACGCATACCCTTCGGGCGCTCCGAGCAGCGTCGCCAACGCGGACAGGATCAGTTTGTCGGGTCCGGCCAAGCCGTGCCAGCTGTAGAGAAGCTGCGGTGGCGGGCTTTCGACAACGCGGTCGACGACTTTTTCGACGATGCTCCTGTCGAGGGTGTTGGAACGCTGCTCATTCAACACCTCGACCATCGTCTGACATAGTAGCTGGGTGTAGAACGGATGCCCGTGTGTCAGCCGGATGAGATCGGCAACCGCCCCTTCCTGGAAGAACACGCGACCCTCGACGGGTTTGGTAACCAGATCCTCGGCGTCTTTTCGGTCCAGGAACGTGATTTCGCGGTAGAAGGACTTTCCTATCAACCGATCCCATGCGGGCTCGGCAGCCAGTGTGCGAGATCCGGTGAAAACAAAACTCAGCCGAGAATGGCGTTCCAGGAGGCTGTTCAGGTAGTCGTACAGCTCGGCGCTGAGCTTACCTTCTCGAACCTTGCTCTCGATCAGTTCGTACTCGTCGACAAGAAGCACCAAACGGTGTTGATCGATTCGAGATATCGCGGAGTCCATGAAAGAGCTGAATTCGACATAGTTTGTCACCGACTCTGCCCGGCTGACGCTACCGCGATTCCCCGAGGCGGCCAGGGCCCCGCCGATCCGATTGGCGAGCTCCTGGAGCAACTCCCGGTCTCTCTCGACCACCATGCTCTGCATGTCCACAAAGACGGGAATGAACTCTTCACCCAGACGGCCGTTCAGAATCTGGTACAGAATCGAAGTCTTTCCAGTTCGCCTCTCCCCGGACAGGACCGTCAGGCACCCCTGTTGTTCGCTCTCGAGCTTTGTCCGGATGTAACCAAAATCCCTCTCTCGCCCGAAGAACATCTCGGCGGAGCGGACCGGGTTACCGACGATATACGGGTTCGGCCGGATGGTTTGGAACTCGTGAGTCGGAACCTGTTGCTCCCGGCGGCGAAACACCCTCGCGTAAAAGTGGGCCGACACATACGATCCGGCCCAGCGTCGAAGCGGGAAAAGAAGGATCGCCGACAGAAGGAGCGGCGGCAAGACCCGGAGCCATCCCGCCAGTTCAGGGCTCGAGAAAACTGAGGAGAAGGCTATGAAGAAGAGAAAGAAACCAGTGAGTGTCCCGGCGCTGACGAGCGAGTAGACCAGAAGATTCTGAAACCCGATCGAAATCATCGAAAAGTTTTCTTTGGCGACTGCGAAGACCATCGAGATGGGAAATAGAGGCAACAGGAAGTAGGCCAGGTATCCCATCAACGTCGGTACATTCGGGCTGATGAGCGACAGGATCCAGGGGATGCCGCCTGCCAGACAACCGATCAAGACCACTCGAAGTCGGTTCTTCTCGGCGCTTGTGAGCGAGTACAGGTACTGACGCACGAGAATGGACAGGCCGAGAAAGAAACCGACTAAGAACACGGACAGGAGAACCAGGTCTCCCGTGACGCGGCTCAACGGGTCCGAAAACACCACCAAAACCGCATAGGGTCCGTACAGCAGAAGGAGGCGGCTTGGACCTCGATCGATCCAATCGCTGGGAATCGGGAAAATCAGTGAGAAATGTATGAACACGAAGGGGAACAGCCAGAAGCAGGCCTTCCAGAAGAAGAATCCCAGCCATCCGAGCCAGCCGCCCCGGATCAGGATCTCGTCCGGCACTACAAAGCTGAACAGCACGGACAGCGAGCCCAGCAGAAAGCACAGCACGGGCACCGCCGAGGTCTCCGGACGGACGAAACAACTGGCAACACCCAGGCCGACGAGGAGCAGGGAGAACCAGACATCGGAGAGCGTCAAAGTACCGTCGACGAGAAAAGACAGCTCGATGCCAAGAATGGAGACCAGAAACAGCAGCAGGATCGACTGGACGAAACGTTTAGGCATGGGCCAGGTCGCTCGGGCGGATCCAGTGTGGAGGAAACGCCCTAATTGTTCCAAGAAACAGACCGGATGGGGTTATAGTTTTTCTTAAGCCAGCCAAGGATATGCTCAGCCGGAGGACGGATGCGAGAGATAACGGTCGCACTTCTCACCTTGCTCGTCACAGTCTGCAATTTATGGGGACAAACCGAAAGCGACCTGGACCGACGTGTCCGAGAGGGCAAGGATGCGATCTACCGTCAGGAATACGTCGCGGGAACGAAGATATTCGAGCAGATAGTCGAAGATTATCCGGAAAGCCCTGTCGGGTACGGCATGTTGTCGATCACGACCTGGGACCAGCTGCTCTACGCCGCGGCAAACCTCACGCTGCACGAATACGGAACTCCCAGCCCCTTTGCAAACTCGAAGATCTACAAATCGGTCCGAGCGGAGACCGAACGGTTTCACAGTGCGAACGAGAAACTGCTTGCGGTGTGCGACAAGATACTGGCGGAAGATCCCACGGACGTGCTCGCCCTCTATTTCCAGGGCCTGGCCTATGAGAATCTCGCGGCCGAAGCCATCGTAATCTCGAAGAGCGGGGGAGGAGCGTTTAGCCACGGCAAGAGAGCCAACAAGATCCATCGACAAGTCCTGAAACTGGACCCCACCTTCGTCGATGCGAACGTCAGTGTGGGAGTGCGCCCCCAAAACTGGACAGATTTCGTCAAAGATTGAGAATAGGCCGATCGGCGCGTTTCAAGTTCACGAGCTGCTCGAACTCGATCGGCGGACGATAGCCGATTGAGGAGTGCAGCCGCTTGCGATTGTAGACCTCCTCGATGAAGTATGGGACACGTTCGATCACGTCCTCGTAGGTCTCGTAGTTCCAGAGATGGATCTCCTCGTACTTCAACGTCTTGAAGAACGACTCCACGAAAGCGTTGTCCCCGGGATTGCCCTTCGCCGACATGCTGATCTGGAAGCCGTGTGTTCGCAAGATGTCGATGTAGTCGTCGGAGGCATACTGCACGCCCCGATCTGAATGATGGATGCAGGCCCGGGTGTCGAGACGCGCTGCGATGGCCATCTGTAACGCCTCGATGCAGAGCTGGCGGTCGATCCGTTTCGAGATCGCCCAACCGATGACCTTGCGAGAGTGGAGATCCAGGATGGCGGCCAGGAACACGAATCCGGTGCGTATCCGGATGTAAGTGATATCGGCTGCCCACGCTTGATTCAGACCGGTGACCGTGTGCCTCTTCAGCAGATTGGGGTAGATGCGGAACCGGTGATTGGAATCGGTCGTGTGGAGGAAACTCCGCCAGGTGATCGGCTTCAACCCGTACCGCTTCATCACGCGCCGAAGCCGTTTCGTGTTGACGATCTCGCCCTGGCGTTCCAGTTCCCGATACACCCGGCGGTATCCGTAGCCGGGAAATTCGGCCTGGATCCGCTCGATGCGATCGCGCAGATCGGCGTCCTGTTGCGCTTTCAGTTTGGGATCGACCTTCGGCCTGTAGTAATACGTGCTACGTGCCAGGCCCGTCATTTCGCACCCTTTCGATATCGATCCCAGTTTTTCCCAGTGATTACGGCAGTATCGACGTTTCGATTCCGCTTCATCCAGCTCTGCAGTTTTTTTTGATGATCGATCTGCATCACCAGATCCCCAACCTTCGCCTTCAGGCGTTCATTCTCGGCCTCCAACGCCCGTTCCCGGCTCGAAGGCCTATCCACCAGTTGATTCGCCTCGTACTGCGTCCGCCAACGCTGAATCACGCTGGGCGAGATCTGGTACTGCCGCGCTGCCGCGCTCAGCGTCATCTGGCCTGTTTCAATCTGCTCGACCAGGCGTCGCTTGAATTCCACTTCAAACTTCCGTCGGATCTTTCCCATCGGTGTCGGACTCCCTGGCCCACTGCTGAAAAATCGGCGCGCGTCACGCGCTGTGGAAACCGTGGAAAAGCTCGGCACAATACGCTCCGCTTTCCCACCGTTCCCACAGCGCCGGCGGGGGGATAATATTCCCCCTTCCAGCAGCAGGACCGGCTAAGCCGATCACCTATTCTCTAATTCTTGGGAAAAATGTCCAATGAAGGGGCGCAGTCGGTGTCGCCGTTTACGAGTTCGCCAAGGCAACTCTTCCCTGGAGCTACAAATGGCTCGCCTTCCTGATTGGATTCCGCGGCAACAAGGAAGAAGCCTTCAGGAAACTGGAGAATGTCGCCGAGCACGGAATGTACCGCAGCCAGGACGCGTGGGTGATCCTCTCGGCCATGCACACCTGGAAAGGAGATCCTCAAAGAGCCGTGTCCATCCTGGAAGACCTGGGCCGCCTCTATCCTCAGAACTACAGGATTGACCTCAACCTCGCCGCCGTGCACGCGCACACGCTCGAGAACCCGAGGGCGGCACTCGAGATCTACAAGAACCTCGAGCAGACGCTCCCGGCAAAGACACCAGGCCTGCACGAAGGCGAGCTTCAGTTCCGGATCGGTAAAACGTACCTCGAGCTTCGAGAATACAGCCTCGCCCGGACCGCATTCGAGAAAGCCATCGAGCTACCCAAAGCGGAATCGGAGACCGAACCGCTGGCTCATTTCTACCTTGCCACGATTCACGAAGAACAGGGTGCTCGGGACGAGGCGATGGAACACTATCGCAACGTATTGGAATACACCGGTCCGAGGGCGGGCATCGAGGACGAGTTCAAAACGGCGGGCAAGAAGGTACGCTGAGACTGTAACCGGCAGCTACGGTCCACGCCAAAAAAACAGCTTCTTTCGCGGTTTCAACAGGTCCGCGAGATCCGACAGCAATTCCGCGACATTGGCGTATCGCTCGAGAGGTTCCTTTTTGAGCATCATCCCGAGGATACGGTTCAGTGGTTCGTCGTTCTCCACCTGATAAAACCCGAGCTCGGGTGTCGGGTCATTGAGAATCGCATCGATGGTCGCCCCCGGCGTGCGTCGGAGGAAGGGGATCTTGCCTGTAATTCCCTCGAAGAGCACAACCCCCGCTGAAAAAATGTCGCTGCGTCCATCGGCCGATTCGCCCCGAACCTGCTCCGGCGACATGTAGGCCAGAGTCCCCAGGAAATCGCCGGCGTTCGTCAGGGTCAGCGTCTGGAGTGTTTTCATCCTCGACTCCTTCTGCTTTGCCAAACCAAAGTCCAGGATTTTCATGTGGCGGCCGGCTGTAATCATCAGATTGGCGGGTTTAATGTCCCGGTGTACGATCCCATTTCCGTGAGCCGCCTCCAACCCGTTGCCGATCTCGATCAGCCAATTCACCATCTCCCTCCAATCCAGACGCCCCCGGGCCGCAATCTCTTCTGCCAGGGTACGGCCCTCGAGCCACTCCATCACCAGCACAACCTGCGAGCCCAGCTCGAGGAGCTCGTAGACTGCAGTGATCGAGGGGTGGGCGAGCCCGGCGGCGGAGCGCGCCTCCCGGACGAATCGATCTCGAAAAGTCGCTTGATCCAACAAATCCGGCCGGATCACTTTCAGGGCCACCGGCCTCTGGAGAACCAGATCCAGGGCGCGGTAGACGACGCCCATACCGCCTTTCCCGGCACGGGACACCACTTCGTACTGGTTGATCCTTGCACCCGGCGAGAGGTCGACTTCAGTCGAAGACGCAGGAGCCGTTCCCGACTCCGCAACGGTAGCTCCGATCGTGCGGCCCTCGGCGCCGCCCGCAAATTGGGTCAGCAGTTTGGAGAAGACCCGAAGTTGCTTCCCTTCCGTCTCCCGCAGGTAACCTGCCTTCAGCAGCCTTCTGGCGATGTGGGCGTGTTCCGGGCTCGGCATTCGGCCTTCCATCACGGCTACCAGGACGTGTTGCTGTTCGGAGGGACACTGCTGCCAGAAATGACTGAAGTGGGGATCCGCCTCCTCCCGGATCCGGGCTTCGATTTCCTCACTATCCAGGTGCCGGCCGGGGTTTTCTTTTAACCAGTCGAAATAGACCGAACACGCGATCTGCAGGTAGAAGGGCAGGTATCCGGCCACATCGAGAATATCCTCCGAAAACTCTTCCAGAGGGATTTCCTCAGCAGCGGATGGCGAGGCGATCAGCTCCAGTGCTTCTTCGTGCGCCAAAGGCCCCAGGTAGAGGTTGGTGAATATGTTGAAGAATGGGGAGTCCGAGATTTCCGAAGAATGGCAGAGCTGTTGAAGTTCGGTCTTAGAAGACGTGACGTAGCCGACATCGTAGTTGTTCGCGGTGGACCGAAGATATGAAAAGAAGTCGCGATCGAACGTCGGGTTGGAAGTAATCGCATCGAATTCGTCGAAAAGCATGATGAGCTTCCGGTTTTCCTTGGTCAAACGCTCCAGTATCTTGTGAAAGGAGCCGTACGCCGGCAATTCCGCCCCGCCGAGTGAGGGGTCGGCGCGACCGATCTGGTAGAAGAGAAGCTCGAAGAAGTCTTGAAGAGAAATCGTGCGGAGCTGTTGAAAATCCAGGAAAGCGACTACGAGTGAACCCGGATTATCGACAAGCTTTTCCCGCACACCTGGCCAGGTGAGATAGTACAGGAGGGACGACTTGCCGATTCTGCGTTCGCCGACCACCGACACGCTCTGAGGACGATCTGACGCAACCCGATCCAAGATGCGCGCGACCTGGCGGTGCCGACCGTAGAAACGGTCTTCGTCCCGAATCATGAGTCGACTGAGGTAGGGATTCATCAGTGGGACATTCTAGTTCTTGATTCAGCTTCGGTAGATGCTTTGAATCAGGGTCCGCTGCGAAAACGGCAGGTACGCAAGGCCGGCCACACCCGCTAATGCCAGCCCGAAACCAATCTTGCCTGTCGCCAGCAGTGGCGAGGCCGCCCATAGCCCATCCAGTACCAGCAGGACCGGAAACAGTCGGTGGAATTTCAGCCCGGCGGCAGGATGGGCCCAGCCTACGGAGGAGACCAGGTACAGGCGCACCGCGATTCCGCACATGGCGGTCATGATGACGAGGGGCAATGTCAGCACAACTGGGACGGGGCGGAAGCCGCTCAATGCCTGTTCCAAGGCCCCGACGTAATAGAGGGTCGAGCAGTACATCGCCAGATAGCCGGCCTGTATGATCAAGAACAAGACTTGTGCCAGACCCTTGGGTAAGGCAAACCCTGCCTCCAATTCTGCCTCGGTCGGGATTCTGGCCGTGGGAGGGTCCTGACCAATCTGCCTAGGATCGGCCGCTTCACGGCTCGAGCGCTGGGTGGGTTCAATCGTGGTGAGACCCCCGACTCCGGTCGGATTCGGACCGGGGGCGACCGGCTCATCCGCGCCAGAATCTGTCCAACCGGCCCGAGCAACAGCTTCCACCCGTGCGACGAAGCGATAGCCTTTGCGTGGCAGCGTCTCGATCAGGCGCGGCTTCTCGACATCGTCGCCCAGAGCCCCACGGATCTTCCGCACCGCCGTATTGATCGCGTGCTCAAATTCTACAAACTGGCCGTCCCCCCACAACGTTTTCTGGATCTCGTCTCGTGTAACCAGTTCTCCGGGACGGCTGGCGAGCAGCATGAGTAGCCTGGCGGGCTGATCCTGCAGCCGAATTCGATGCCCATGTTGGTGGAGTTCACCTGTCCGAAGGTCCAACTCGAAGGAATCAAAGCGGAGTCGAGCCTGCTGGTCCTTCTGAGTCATCTGATCGTGCCTTCAATCGAAGGACCGAAGCGCGCACTCTTCAGCACTTCATCAGGGGCGCTGCAACGCCAAAGTCGTAGCACTCAATAGGTTAGCTGTTCAGAAACGCTTCAGAAACTATACACCATCAATCGAGAAAGGATCCAGGGCCGGTGCATTGATGCGGTTCCCAGAGTGGCCTCAGGATGTCGCATGGAGCCCCGATCGGGGGCGTGAAGGATCTCACTTTTGAATCGCAAGAGCGGAGGTGAACATGCGCCGTTTGATTCTGGTCAGTGTCATTGTGTTGCTGCTTCCCCTCGCAGGTCTGGCACAAGAAAAGGGAACGCCATCCTCCAGCCAGACCTACGTTTTCTTTGCTCCAGGATGGGGCCTTCCCGGCGGTGGAAAGATCGCACAGTTCGGAGGTGGAGGAGAACGCCGGGTCTACAAAAGGCTGGGTATCGGAGGAGACCTTGGCTACCTGTTTCCTGCACGCGGAGTGGGGAATGGAGTCGGTCTACTTTCGGTAAACGCATCCTATCACTTCGGAGAAGGCCGCTCGTCGCAAAAGCTGGTGCCATTTGTGACCGGAGGGTACTCCTTGATGTTTCGGGGCGGTGCGGTAAGCGGGTTCAATTTCGGAGGTGGGGTAACGGAATGGTTCACAGACCGGATAGGCCTACGCATGGAGGTTCGAGACCATACGGTTTCTCCCTGCGGGTGCCGCCTCCACGTCGTTCAATTCCGTGTGGGCTTGACATTCCGATAACCGGTTCGCCGCAGGCGCCTGGAACAGAGTAACTTCACGATCGGGTGTAGGGGCGCTCTATGAGCGCACATCGTTTCGGTTCGAAGAGTGTGCGGTCATAGACCGCACCTACACCTGTTTTGGACAAGGATGGTCATGTCCTACTTCCCGTGCTCCTGCTGGTTCGCCTCTTCGCGGTTCAGCTTCTCCATCATTCGCATCCGCCCGTGGCCACCGCCTCCTCTCCACCGACCAAAGAGTCCACCGAACAGAACACGGCTTAGAAGCAGGAGCCCCAACGCCTGCCAGAAGCTGATTGCTGGCAGCCCGAACAGTGCCGGCATCAGCCAGTTCCAAAGGACCCAGAGGGCGACGCCGTACACGGCAATGAACAGCAGCGTGAACAGCGCAATCTTCAGGAATTTATTCTTACGTTCCAGCATCCGCCTGCCGATCATGGCACCGGCACCTGTTCCTTCAGTTCTTCAGAGGGTTTCGTCCATCTCGAGAGAAAGGCCGGTCCTATTGCAAATTGCGATATCTGATCAATCCACGTTGCACGTTTCCCATCGGAAATTGCTTTATTTCAAATTTCTGGGGCTTCGGACTGGCGCCTGCCGCTTGGGGACGAGACCCCCAGGGTTCCTTCGATGTGAAATCGAAGCAATCTCCAATCTCGAACTTCCAATGCGGATTCGTGCACTAACCAATTTGCGATCGACCAGCTCTTTTTGGCCGGTTTATGGCCTTGCGCGTCGGAGGAGAGCTTCAACGGTCACCGGATTGGCGCTTGGCACTGGTTCCGCCCTGGCGGCGACCAGGATACGCCCCGGCTTTGTCGTCGCCCCCTTCCCTCCGTTTGGATCCCCCAGCGGCTGTTTCGAGGTCGCCGGCTTCGAGAAGTTTGGCCAGCAGCGGGTGTTCGAGAGCTTTGGGCGACACCTGCCCGGTCTTCCCGGGTCCGAGAAACAGTCTTTTCCCGCCGGGTAGGGGAAGGCTCATAGGTTTTTGAGTTTTGTTTGTGATGTCCATGGGGTTCTTGACAGGACTTACCGTCCCTGAGAGGTTGCCATTCAGTTGGCCGCCCGGTTTTTCCCCAGACGCTGATCCACCAGGGTGACGATCTCGTCTACCGTGTCGGACTGGAGCCCTTGTTGCTGAGCGATTTGCCGAACCAGGCAATCGACCCGCTCGATGTGTCTTGCACCGCCGAAGAGCGCACGTGCCGCGGAAGAAGGCTTGGCCAGCCCCTCGGCGGCTTTTGCGTACTTCTCGAAAGGAACCATGTCGGCATCCGTCGCTCCCAGCCGAGCGCACAGTTTCCGAGCCCAGTCGTAGACTTCCCGTGACGCCTCGACGTCCCCGTGCACCGCCTCCTTGATGGGGACCAGGTCGTCGGGCCCGATACACCGGTAGTTTCCGGCGAGCAACATCGGCCACTTGGCCAGCGGCACGAAGATGGAATCGTGCACCTTGAGCTTTACCGGAACTTCAATGGCGCCATCGCCGGGATCGAATTGGATTGCCTCGATATCGGCCTGGAGGTTCTTGAGCATCGCCGTGTGTGTTTCGGATTCGAACCGCGCCGCCTTGAAATTCGTCGGCAACCCTACATGGAGGATGTTCTTCGCCTCGTCCGGCGGGCGAAACGCCTGGGGATCGGGACTGGCCAGCGTGACCAGCCCTGGCTCGAAGCCTTCCCAGACGCCCGGATCCGTGTAGCACTGCATCAGGGCTCCGGTCGAGAGCCCCGGAATACGCCGGAGGTACGGCAAAGGAGGCATGTTCATGATCGCCAGGCACGGCACGCGCGCTGCGGCGACACGTCCCATCAGCTCCCGAACACCATCCGCCCCGTACTGCGCTTCCTGCATGCCGAGCACGACCAGGTCGAAGTCGGCCGGGTCGACCGTGTCTGGCGCGCTGGCGGAAAGCTCACCTTCGAGCCCCTTCGAGGAGATCTCGACCGGTGTTTCGCGCCCGCGGATCGGAAAGCGCACCACGGTCCCGTCACGGTTTATCAATTCGGCGGTGGGCCTGGTGCAAACCAAAGTCACCTGGTGTCGGGCTAACAACAGCTTGGTGCCGAATAAAGAGCCGTACGAGGCCCCGAGAATCAGTACGTTGTATTTCACTGTTTCATCACTACGCGTCAGATCGCACCCTGCTCACGGGCACTCTCGATCTCTTTGTCATCGAGGCCAACGACTGTCTTGAGGATCTCTTCGGTATGTTCTCCCAGGAACGGCGAGCGTGCGACCTCAGGAGCCGAATCCGACAATTTGATCGGGTTGCCGACCGTCAAGTACTTACCGCGTTCCGGGTGGTCGACCTCAACAACGGTGCCGGTCTGGCGCAGTGATTCCTCATTAGCCAGCTCTTTCATGGACAGTATCGGGCCGCACGGCACGTTCAACGGATTGAGGATTTCCATGACTTCCATCTTTTCCTTGGTCATGGTCCACTTCTCGATTTCCGCGAACACCTGGTCCAACTTAGGGAGGCGCGCCTCGGGGGTGTTCCATTCCGGATCCTCGAGCCAATCCTGGCGGCCGATGGCCTTGGCCAGCGCGGGGAACGCTGCCGTCTGGGTGATCACGTAGATGTAGCTGTCCGGATCCGTCTCCCACCCCTTGCACTTGACGATCCAGCCCGGGTGGCCGCCACCGGAGGCGTTGCCGGCACGCGGCACGGCATCGCCGAACTCGCCGTTTGGATATTGCGGATACTCCTTGAGTGGGCCGTGCGCGATCCGCTGTTGGTCCCGGAGCTTCACGCGACAGAGGTTGAGCACGGCATCTTGCATAGCGCATTCCACGCGCTGGCCCCTACCGCTCTTCTCACGCTGGAATAGGGCGGCCAGGATGCCCGCCACCAGGTGAATGCCGGAGCCGGAATCGCCGATCTGTGCGCCGGTAACCGTCGGGAAACCGTCGAGCTCCCCGGTAGTCGAAGCTGACCCGCCGGTGCACTGGGCAATGTTCTCATACACCTTGCAATCCTCGTAAGGACCGGGGCCGAATCCCTTGACCGAGGCGTAGATCATGCGCGGATTGATCCGCTGGATCTTCTCCCAGGGGAAGCCCATGCGATCGATTGCACCGGGTGCGAAGTTCTCCACCATCACGTCGCATTCTTCGATCAACCTGGCAAAAATCTTGTTACCCGCTTCGGTCTTGGGATTCAGCGTGACGCTACGCTTGTTGGCGTTCAGCATGGTGAAGTAGAGGCTGTCCACATCCGGAATGTCGCGCAATTGGACGCGTGTAGGGTCTCCGGAGCCGGGCCGTTCGATCTTGATGACGTCGGCGCCGAACCACGCCAGGATCTGCGTGCAGGTCGGTCCCGCCTGCACGTGGGTCATGTCGAGGATACGAACACCGTCCAGAGCTTTTCCCATGATTCTCCTTTTCTTCAACCGGGGTCACCGCGAGTCTTGGCAACGCGTTCGGCTGCCCAGCTCCGCCCCGGCGTCAACTTTTCGAGCCGGCTCTTGAACTACCCTAGTGGCCTGTAACAGAGATAGTGACAGCGTCGCCGATGGGCCTTGCGGGTCCTCTCACGAGTCATTGCAGCACGAAAAACGCCGGTGTCCTATCTCCTCTGCGTGGCTGGCAAGACCCATCGTCCCTTCGGGTTGCGGCGGAACAGCACCGTCTTCGTTGTCGAGCGCCTTCTCGCAATGAAGCGGCATTACCTCGGGCGGCGCTCCTAGAATCCGGTACCGTTGCGCTCGCAACGCCACTATCACTCTCTCTGTTACAGGCCACTAGGTCCCTCACTCGTGGGACCAGCAAGATGGTGAAGGCGCCACTCAGCACGGTGAAAACGACGAAAGTAAACCAACTGAACGCGCGGCGAAAACCGACGGATACAACGCTTTATCTTCTCGCGGAATCGCTGCGAAGCAATAGTACAAATTGAAAAAAGATGACTGATGTGACGAAGCTGCGATCCGAGCTACTTTGCGTCAGAGGTGTCGCCCTCCATGATGATTACACGAGCCCTTTGAGCGTCATCTTCGTCCACGAGCAGCTGGACCTCCCGGCCAAAACCCAACGCCGGGTCCGTGGTGCCGCAATCGTCCGAGTTTACAGCCGCGGCGATGCCATGTGCAGCCAAGACGCCACGTAAGAGTTCTGCTTCGTGTCGCTCAGTTCTTTCTAGACGCGATGATAGTCGCCCTGCCAATCCTTCACCAGCCGCTTTATGTCAGTGGGGTCCTGGATGTTTTCGTTCAGAACCCTTTGTAGCAGTTCTGGCAATTCATCATCGGAGGCGAAACGTAGTCCGACCACTTGCTTGATGGTAAGAGAATGAATGCTCTGTCGTTGTTCGGGCGGCAAGAGCCCCTCCAGCCGAATGTGATTTCGATAACGTATCATCCGATCCTGCAGCTTTACTACATAGCGGCGGACGAGCCCCAGTCCGATCAGGCTGCCAAGACCGTTCAACACCACGCCAACACCGATCAGATATGGCCCCGCCGGGTGTCCCAACAGCAGCAGCCCCAGGCCGGCTGAAACGACACCGGCCAGCACCAACAGCGCCGCAGCAAACCAAGGCCTGGGCACGACGACATGATTCTCGAAGTTCTGGGGAGTTGGATCTGTCACGTTGTCTTCTCGACGAAAGCGTAGTGGGATATGGCCTGGCCGGTCATGGTTCTAGATTCCAGCAGACGCGCCCTTGCGATAAGCTTCTGCGACGGCGGCCGTGTCGAAGTAATCCGCGAGTTTCTGTATCTTGCCGTTCTGGACCGTCATGGTGGACGAGTTGACGTAGGAGGTTCTACATTGGCCTGTTCACTCATTGCCTTACTCCTTCGATGCCGATCAATTCACCGGCACGCGTTCTTTCAGCTCTTGAAACCAGTTCAGGACAACACGTAGCTTGGTCACTGGCTGCGGTTCGGGCTCATCGAACTGCGGCATCAAGAATCGTCTTCCGTCCAGCGCGACGTCGTAGGTTCGGGACGGGATGGTGCCATGGAAATTGTGAATCTCGAAAAGCACGCGTGGAACACCCACACTGAAGTCGGGGTTCGTCCTGATGTCGACGACCATCATCTCGTCGTCCAGCCCCCGACGGAATCCTCTGGCCATGAAGGTCCGATAGAATAGTTCCGTTCCGTCGGGCGCCCAAGCCGGCGAATTCCCCCCACTCGTTGACACCAGGAACTTCGAACCAGGCCCGGGAAAAGGCCGAACATACACTTCGTATTGGCCGGTCTCGTTTGAAGCGTATGCCAGCCACTTGCCATTCGGCGAGAATGCGGGCCAGAGTTCCGAAAACGGTGTTTCCATAAACCGCCGTGGCTCGCTGGCACCATCCATTTGCAAGTACCAGATGTCGTTCGCCTCGACGAAGGCAAGCGTGCCGTCGCCCGACCACGACACCGGCCTCTGTGCGAGATCAGCCGTCGTAAGCAGCTCCGCGGTGTCGCTACCGTCGACGGACATCCAAGACAGACTCCGAGCCCCGGCCGTTGAAGATGCAAAGGCTAAGCGCTGACCGTCCGGTGACCACACGGGATACGTATTCTCGCCTTCAAACGTCAGCTGTCTGGCCGTGTTCCGCTGGAGGTCAAGGACGAAAATGTGTTCTGCGTCCGCAGCGGCGGCGAACCGACCATCGGGTGAAAGGCGAAGCCCTCGATAGCCGCTTTGAGGTGTAGTGATTTCGATAACGTAAAAGGGACCCACCCAAGGGGGTTCTGATCGAGCAAAAGGGACCCACCCCTGATAGCCTCCCCCGGCGTGTCGCCGGATGAACCGGCAAGGCGGGAGGGAGGGTGAGGAGTTGTTAGGGATGGATCAGTACGAGATGGTCAGGACCGCACATCGGGTTTACAAGAAAAGCATTCGACAGATCGCCCGGGAGACCGGGCACACGAGACGGACGGTCCGGAAGGCGTTGGCCGGGCAGGAGCCGAAGTATCGGCGGGAGAAGGAGCCGGCCTGTCCGGTGATGGATCCGGTGGCCGGGATCGTGGAGGGCTGGCTGCGGGCGGATCGGGAGCAGCCGGTCAAGCAGCGACACACGGCGCACCGGGTGTGGCAACGTCTGGTGGACGAGCATGGATTTACCGGAGCCGAGCCGACGGTGCGGCGATGGGTGCGGGAGCGGAAGATGCGGCTGGGCTGGAGCCGGTCGGCGGCGGTGGTGCCGCTGGATCCGGAACAGGCGTCGGAAGCCGAAGTGGACTGGGGCACGGCCGGGTCCGGATGAATGGTGAAGACCTTCAGGTCAAACTGTTCTGCATGCGGAGCCGGTACTCGGGCAAGTCGTTTGTGCGGGCGTATCGGTGGGAACGGCAGGAGATGTTGCTGGACGGTCAGATCCGGGGGTTCGGCTGGTACGGCGGCGTATTCCCGACCGTGGTCTTCGACAACCTGAAGACGGCTGTGAAGCGGGTTCTGAGAGGGAAGGCCCGGATCGAGCAGGACCGGTTCACGGCGTTTCGAGCCCACTGACACGTTTGAAGCGCGGTTCTGTAATCCGGCCCGGGGCCAGGAGAAAGGCGGTGTCGAAGGCCTGGTGGGTTTCGCACGCCGGAACTTCCTGGTGCCGGTTCCCGAGGTGGCCGACTTGGAGGATCTGAACGCGCAACTGCTGGAACGCTGCGCGACCGACGACCAGCGCCGGATCGGCGGCCGGGCCGACGACCGCACGATCGGGGAACGGCATGCTGCCGAGCAAGAGCGGCTGTTGGCACTGCCCGAGACGCCATTTGAGAACACCAAGGTGGTGGGTGTGCGGATCAGCCGGTACCAGACCGCGCAGGTGGATTCGAACCGGTACTCGGTGCCGACCGCGTATGTGGGACGCCGTCTCTGGGCCCATATTGGCTGTGACCGGGTGCGCTTTTATGCGGACCAGAAGAAGGTGGCCGAACATTCCCGAGCCTTCGGTCATAGCGACTGGCGGATTGATCCGATGCACTACCTGGAACTGATCCGCCGGAAGGTGGGGGCGTTTGAAAGCGCCCGACCGATTCGGCAGTGGCGGCCCCAGTGGCCCGCCCATTACGAGACGGCGCTGGAACGGTTGCGGGAACGGCACGGGTATAGCCGGGGCACCCGGCAGTTTATCGGCATCCTCCAACTCCACCAGGACTGGGCTCTGGACCGGGTCTCGGCGGCCCTTCAGGAAGCGCTCGATGCCCACTGCGCCGAACTGGACGCGGTCCAGCACATTCTGATGCGGGAGGCATCCCCGGCCCGAGCCCATGCCCCGCTCGAGTCCGGGTTAATGCCCGGTATCACCGACCGGACGATCGCTGGAGCCGATCTGGATCAATACGACCGTCTCCTGACTGGGGGTGTGCGATGACACCGGGCCAGGAGATCGTTCTGGACGACGCATTACGGCAGCTTCGGCTTCCGGCCATGGGACGGGAGTGGCGCGAACACGCCCGGCAGGCCAAGGAGGCCGGAGAGGGGTACACCGGCTTCCTGCTGGCTCTGGCCAGCCGCGAGTTGGAACAGCGCCAAGCCAATCAGGTCCAGCGCCGGTTGCGCGAGGCCCGGTTTCCACTGCTCAAGACCCTGGAAACGACCGACCTGAAGAAGTGGCCGGCGCTGGATGCGGTTCAGGTCCGCGACTATGCCGAGTGCGGCTACATCACCCGGCGCGAGAACGTTGTGCTGCTGGGCAAGCACGGCACCGGCAAGACCCATGCCGCAACGGTCCTGGGTGTGGAAGCCTGCCGCAACGGTTACCGCGTCGGGTTCACCACGGCCGCGGGATTGGTCAACACGCTGATCGAATCCCGCGAAGAACGGCAGTTGAAGCGGTACCTGGCCAAGCTGTCCCGCTTTGAACTGCTCGTCGTTGACGAGGTCGGCTATATCCCGTTCTCGGCCGAGGGGGCCCAGCTGCTGTTTCAGGTCTTCTCGGACCGTTATGAGAAGGGCTCGGTGATCGTCACGTCGAACCTCCCGTTTGCGCAGTGGACCAGCGTCTTCGGCGACGCCGCGCTGACTGCGGCCCTATTGGACCGGCTCACCCATCACTGCTCGATTCACGAGTTCAAATGGGAAAGCATCCGGTTCACCGAAAGTCTGGGCGCCGCCAGCAAACGGAAAAAGAAACCCCGTGCCGCCGGAGGATCCGCGTGAAAAACGCGGGCGCGACGGGCTGTGGAAAGTGCCGCCACCGTGGGAACCCGCTGCAAAGCCAGCGCGTTCCCACCGCGGCTTGGAAGCCTTCGGCTTCCACACTTTCCACAGCCCCGACGGCGGGCTTACTTACAAACCATTAACCCAGGGGGTGGGTCCCTTTTACTCGATCGGGGTGGGCTCTTTTTACGTTGTCAAAGCGATGTAGGTATGACTTCGACGGCTCCCTGTCGGTCCACCCAGACGAGAGACGTAGACATTTCTGGATATCCTTCCCCTGGTACGAAAACCAGAGATCCAGAGGCGGACAAGTCGTAGTGTGAGACGCCGGTTTCCAACACGGGGTTTCCAGCATTGGTCGAATGCATGACACCGTCAATTACCGGGACAGGAGCACCAGTAATCTCGAGCCCTTCCACATCGAATGGTGTAGCCACAACGCTGTTGCCACGTCTGTATAACAGGTGGCCGCTCGGAGAGTAGCGAGCGTCTGCCGCACCACCGTCGACGAGGATCTTACGTTCACCGTCGCGCAGTGACAACGCGACGATCTGAGCATCGTCCCAGTTTCGAGCGAAAAGAACGGTGAACAGCACGGCGCTACCGGTCGGGAGGATCTCTGGGAGGAGATGCGCGGTCTCGCCTTTTTGCGGATCGGGGGCTGCGAGCTGTTCCGGGTCGCCGCCGTTTGCGGAAACCCGCCAAATGCCCCCACCGCGGCTCGAATACACAACGGTCTCATCCGGTCCCCAGCTGACGCCGTATGGCAACGGGGTCGCGGCCAGTGGGACCGGTAAGCCACCCTGAATGGAAACTTTTTGCAGTTGGCCTTCTGCCCAGAAGCCCACCCATTGCCCGTCAGGAGAAAAGAAAGGGTTGGCACCCCCTTCTGTACTTGGGATCGGTCGGGGCTCCGGTCGATCTAACTCCCAATGGTAAGCCACCGCCTCTGGCGGTGAGACTCGAAGAGGTTCGACCGTCCCGTCGTGCAGTGTGATAGACGGTCTCCAATCAACGAACCACCACGTTCGAATTGAAAGGAGACCGTCATGAGAGAGTGGCAGAGCCAGTCCCATGTGAAATGGTACTGCAGATATCACATCGTGTTTGTTCCGAAATACCGGAAGAAGGCCATCTTTGGGACGCTGCGCAGAGGGATCGGAAAGATTCTCCGGGAGTTATGCAAGCAGCAGAAAGTGGAGTTGGTGGAAGGACATGCGATGGGGGATCATGTGCACCTGTGTTTGAGCATTCCGCCAAAGTACAGCGTGGCGAACACGGTGGGAGTGCTGAAAGGGAAATCGGCAATCCAAATTCACCGGCAATACATGGGAAAGCAACGGAATTTCACGGGCTTCCACTTCTGGGCTCGGGGCTACTGTGTAAGTACGGTAGGACTGGATGAAGCGACGATCCGACAGTATATTCGGAACCAGGAGGCCGAGGAGAAGCGGCAGGAGCAGCTCACTCTGGGAGGGCTTTAGCCCTCTTCATTCGTTCGAGGCCCCCTCGGGGGGCCTTCATCATACCGCCCGCTCTGCGGGCGGTAGCTGATTCACGCAGATACACCTGGGAGTTACCGTCAGCGTTCGCAGCACTGTAGACCAGGGTTCGACCGTCTGGCGACAGAGCTATGGCCTTGCGGCTGGGACGCTGCATTCCGAAGTACATCGGTTCAAAGGCGTGCCCACCCCACAGGTGCTGGCCCGGCTGCAGCTCAAGCGTCAGGCGAGTGACCACTGCCGTCGGAGCCGAGTTGAGATTCCAGAACACGATGCTCGCTACGAGCGTGGCCAAAACGGTCGCACCCAAGGCCACAGGGAGGGCTTTCCACCGTAAGGCCGCAGCGTGTGCCTCAGGAAAGCTGGCTGGCTGTGCGTCGAGCGTCCATTTCAACTGGAACAGTAGATCGCTCGACGACTGCCACCGATTATCTGGATCTTTTTCCATGCACCGCTTCACCGTTCGACCGAGAACTGGCGGCGACACGGGCTGAACGTCGGCAATCGGAGGTGGTTCACTCCCCATGATTGCGGTTATCAGGCTGACTTGACTCTTGCCGGTGAACGCCTTCGTCCCAGTGACCATCTCGTAGACCACAGCACCGAACGCGAAGATGTCCGTGCGGGCATCAGCTTCCTTGCCCTCTAACTGCTCCGGTGCCATGTATTGGAGCGTGCCGAGGACGGCGCCTTCGGCGGTCAACGTGGACTTCTGTTCGGAATACAGCCACCACGCTGGCTCTTCGCCGGCCACTTGGGGGCCGGCCGCATGCGGTGTTCCGGACTCTGTAGGCGCTTGCGATAGAGATTTTGGGTGATCGGGAACCGGTCGCAGTTTCGCCAACCCGAAGTCCAACAGCTTCGTCCCGGACTTCGTAAGCATGATGTTTCCGGGCTTCAGATCTCGGTGAACGATGCCCTGCCGATGGGCCTTGTCCAGGGCGTCGGCGATCTGGATGGCATATTCGAGAGCCTGATCGAGCGGCAGCCGCCCTTTTTCCAACCGATGCTGGAGCGTTTCCCCCTCAACGTACTCCATGACGAGGTAGTGAATCCCGTCCTGCTCGCCGACGTCATGTAGCGTGCAGATGTGCGGATGGTTCAGGCTGCTGACGGCCCGGGCTTCACGCTCGAATCGTTCCTGGCGTTCGGGGTCGTCGGAGAGGTGTTCGGGAAGAACTTTGATGGCGACGGCGCGGTCCAGGCGGGTGTCGGTGGCGCGATACACTTCTCCCATACCGCCGGCACCGAGTTGATCGGCGATCTGGTATGGGCCCAAGCGGGTACCCGCGTTGAGGGACACTGGTTGCCTCCTGAAGAGGTGCGGTCATGGACCGCCCCAACGCCTCTGCTCAAAGACGCTCCGTCGTCCTGTCTGGGAAACTTGGCTAAATATTAAGTGAGTGGTGGGTTAGGGTCAATGAAGTCGGCCTTCGACCTAGAAGAGTTGCCGCGACACTCAAGAGCTCAACTCGAAGGCGGAAAGGTTCAGCGACGTCCTGCTCCGTTGAAGAAAGGGCGGCTGCTGAAGTCTAGAGAGAGGATAGAAACTACAGGGTCATCCGGGACATCTGGGCACTGCGCCTTCGTTTGACACCTCGCCCCACTGCCGATAGCATCCCCTCACCACCAATCCAACTGGAGGACACACCATGAAACGGACACTGGTATACCCATGCTTCGCCGCAGCCCTGTTGATCTTGACCGCCTGTGCACCAGCACCCGCTCCAGCGCCCGCGCCTGAACCCGAAAACACGACCGAAGCCGACATCGCAGCGATCAATGGCATGGTGGACCAGTGGCTCGAGGCCTGGAACGCTGCTGACGCGGTGACCTTGAATTCACTCTATGCGGATGATGCCGTCCGAATGTTGCCTGACTCCTCAAACCTCACCGGACGCGAAGCCATTCTCGGACGCCAGCAAGCCGGTGCCGAAGCATACCGGGAGCGACAGCAGACGGTGTCTAAAGATGATCTCCGTGTTTCCGGGGATCTGGCGTTTCTAAGCGGAGACTGGAGCGCGGTTCGGACACCTGTCGGCGGTGAAGCAGAGAGCCTGAACGGGAAATATATATGGCTGCTCGAACGACAAGACGACGGATCGTGGAAGATCGTGCGCCATATCCACAATGTGGCACCAGCAGAGGGCTGATCGGTTTTGTGTAGAACTGCTTCCGCTACCTGTCAGCCAAGCTCTGAATCCCGACGGAGGTATGAGAAATGAAACGATTCGTATGTTTCTTGATCGCAGTGGCCCAGACCACCAGGGGCCCGGAAGTGCCGATGTTGATAGTCCGTTTCTCGGCTAAAGATGCTGCGGACTATTTCGCGCAGGACCCAAAGCGGAGCAGCGATTTCCTCGAGGAACGGGGTGCGATTCGCAGGGAGATTTTGAGTCTGTGCAGAAAGTTTGAAGTGTCGAACAACACCCGTGTTCCAGACATTTCATACCAGCCCGGCGGCAGCAACTAGCGGCGCTGGGAGCAAGTAGGTGCGGCTCCGGTCGGGCTCAGGCACACAGAGGGTCCACGTTTGCCTTGACCGGAACCGCTGAGCACTGGCTGGTGCGCGGGCAGGAGAGCGCACACATCGAGTCGATCGAGTAGGTCACGGAAGCCAGCGTTATCTCACAACGTCCTGCACGATAGCCACTGAAGTCGGGCTAAACGAATCAGCGTTCCCACTAGTTTCTGGGTGACCGGATTTTCCCGAGTCACTACAGGAGACAACTCCAATGAAGACGACGACCCTTTCAGTCTTAGCCATTGTCGCGCTGGTCCATTCCGGTCCAGCAGCACACGCCCAGAATCCTGAAGCCGAGGTCCGGACAGCTATCCAGAGACACTACGACGGCATCAACAACAACGACTTGGAGAGCGTCGGTGAACAACATCTCCCTGAGATGTCGTGGTTCCCCGGTAGCGGTGAGATGCTTCTGGCTCCCGGTACTCTGGACAGACTCGACCAGGATGTGGCGATGATGGAGTTCACGACGCCCAGCCTTTCCATCCGCGAATTCAATGCCCAGGTTTATGGGGATGTCGCCATCGCCACCTTCTACCTGGTCGGGCGTCCCGGTACGGACAGCCCACGCACTACGAATCGCGTCAGCGCGGTTTGGGTCAGGCAGGGATCGGAGTGGAAGGAAGCTCATCATCACGAGTCGCCGCTTGTCCCGGGGGAACATCCCTAGTGGCCTGTGACAGAGAGAGTGACAGTGGCGTTGCGAGCGCAACGGTACCGGATTCTAGGAGCGCCGCCCGAGGTAATGCTGCTTCATTGCGAGAAGGTGCAATGCTGGCTCATTGCGGGAAGGCGCGACAACGAAGACGGTGCTGTTCCGCCGCAACCCGAAGGGACGATGGGTCTTGCCAGTCACGCAGAGGAGCTAGGAAACCCGCGTTTTTCGTTTTGTAACGACTCGTGAGAGGACCCGCAAGGCCCATCGGCGACGCTGTCACTATCTCTGTTACAGGCCACTAGCACCTCCACCGATTTGAGGGCTGACGACACTGCCCGTCTGACGGTGGTCTCGTTGACACCCTGTCCCACTGCCGATAGCATCCCCTGACACCAGATCTCACTGGAGGACACGTCATGAAACGTAACTGGATATTTTTCTCCCTTGCCGGGACAATGTTGATCCTCACCGCTTGTGCCCCGGCACCTGAACCGGCGCCGGAACCCGAAGACACGACCGAAGCCGACGTCGCAGCAATTCGCCAGATTAACGATGATTTCGTAGAAGCCGTCAATTCCGACAACGTAGCTGGCCAGCTCGCTTTGTATACCGATGACGCGATTCGAATGCCGCCCGACCAGGAGTCTCTAGTCGGCATCGACGCCATCCGCTCCGGCGCAGAGAGCTTCTACGCAGAGTACGAACAGGAGCTAACCGGGGAGGTGCAGGAAATCGAAGTGAGTGGTGACCGGGCCTTTGCACGCGGTATTTTCACTTTTTCCGCGACGCCGAAAGCCGACAGTCCCGCAGTGGAAATGCGGGCTGGCAAGTGGGTTCACATCCTCAAACGTCAACCTGACGGCTCATGGAAGGTGTACAGGGACATCTGGAACACTGACGCACCAGTGAGCCCTGTGGAGTGAGGATTATCTCTTGCTGCCTCACTGAAGCGAGATCTCGTCGGTTCAAACATCGGGCGGTCCTGGGACCGCCCGAGTCAATCGAGTCCAACAATAAAATCAATCACTTCCTATCGAGTCACCCTCCCGAGCCGACCGAGGCACCCGAGGAGTACCTTGCCTGACTCGACACCGACTCGGTTCACCGCCTCGACTCTAGACTGTTGATTTCAGGGGATGACTCGACCGACTCGGCCTAGTGGGCATGATGAAGTATCCCGTCAAGAAGAGGACATCATTGTACCGCCTCATCGTCACGATCCGCTACGACAAAGGCCGCGTTTTCGTCCGCTACGTGCTCACCCATGCCGAATACGATCGGGGCGACTGGAAGAAGTAGGACGGCCGCTTTCGATTTCTTCTCCATGGAGGTTGACCGATGACTCTGACAAGAGGTGTGTCCAGGGAATACCTGGGCCTGATAGGGAGGTTTCCACTCCGACCACTCCGGTCGGATCGAGACTTGAAGAAGGCTGGCAAATTGGTTGATGAACTCTCGACCGTAAGTTGAAGAAGGACGAGGAGGCCTACCTCGACGTGCTGAGCACGCTGATCGAGCGGTACGAAGACGAACACCACCCGATCGAGCCGGTCTCGGACCGCGAACTATTGGAGCATCTGATCGAGGCTCGAGGCGACAGCCAGAGCCAGGTCGCGCTCGAGACAGGTATTGCCGTGTCAACGATGTCCGAGCTCGTGTCCGGAAAACGGCCAATTAACCGAACCCACATCGAGAAGCTGGCACCATATTTTAGCGTCGAGCCCGGGGTGTTCATGAACGGCGGAGCGCCGCCTCGGCCCCCACGACTGACGGCGAAGAAGAGGGTCGCAAAGTAAGTCCCGGGGCGGCCCTGATACAGTTGTTGTCGCGCTTTGCCCACCTTTGGGAGCGACGATGCTCATCAGGAAGGTGTGGGGAGCCCTACGATTCTTCGTCCCTCAAACGTTAACGATGGCTACCATCCCGGCCTGCCTCCTCCCGCTTCTCTTACGGTTCGCCTGCAAGCGGTCCGAAGTCGGGCGGTGGTTTTCGATGTTTCGTCGCCGCTTCATAGGCCGAAGCGGCCTTCAAGACCGTTGACTCCTCACCGGGACCAGCCCAGAACATCATGCTGATGGGAAGTGGCGTTTCGAGCAACGACTGCTCGGTGCCGGCGACCTGACTGTAGTTGTCTGTGGCGGCATTCAGAGCGAACTGGGGTTCGTAAACGATCTGGTTAAAGCCGGCCGGAACGACGATCTCCGGGATTCCCAAGAGGGCAGTAAGCGTCTGAGTTGCTCCCGACGCGCTTCGGCGATTGGCGGAGGGTTGCCTCGGGCCCCCGATTTTCGGGTGAGGGAGCGTATTTTCCGGATTCACCAGCACATCGAGGTTGTTCTCTTTCATTACCTTGACCAGCACGAGCCTCATCACCTCGCGCATCTGCATGCGTTCGATGTTTCCTGCTGATCGAGTATCGTGTATGCCCACCCAGTTTTCAGATCCCGCTCTCGAAGAGTCATTAAAGTATTTGGTGTTGGCGTTTAGACTGGCCATATCGTTGACCCTCTCATCGCCTCTTCGGTCCAGATACTGGTCAATATGGAAGGCGAAGCTCAATGTCCGTGGTGAGCTTGTGACGCGGCGGAGATTCATATTCTCCGAGAGCGGCGCCTTACCTTCGGCTAGCTTTACCAGATACTCCTTTGACGTCACATCGTAGTCTGGCACGGCAAATTCAAGCTCGTCCGACTCGGTTGTCTTGGAGAAGTACTCCGGCATATGTATCGGCATGATCTCTGCCAGAGCATCCTGGAAGGTATACCTCATATTGGGCACCGTCGGATCGTCGGGGTACAACGGATCGACGGATTCAACCAGTTCTGCACCGAGCTGATCGTGCAGGACCGTCTTGATTTCCCTGTCGATTTGATCGCTGATCACCACATCGTTCTGGCTATGCTTGACCATGTACTCGCGCACTATGCCAATGCGCATGCCGGCCAGGGGGCTATCGTTAGCGTCTGTATGAGCGGTGACGAAACTGGCGTATGGCTCCTCGGAGACCAGAGCATCGGGTAGCGCCGAGTAGATATCCCTCGGATCGAAGTAACCGAGCTGCGGATCTTTGAGCGCATCGAGAACCAGGGCTGCGTCTTTGACCGTGCGACACGTGATGCCGGCGCGGTCGACAAGTGGGTTCGCACCAATCCCACCGCCATACGGTATCAATCCCTTGGTGGTCAAAAGGCTTACCACGGCGTTCCTGGATGCGGGCCCCTTACAGGAGCCTCCGGTCTGTTCGCAAAAGGAGCACACCGCCAGATTAGCAGCCACCGATGAGCCCGAACCGGTGCTCGACCCTCTGGGCGACCGCTCGGTATCATAGGGATTGCAACCCTGGCCGGCCCACGTGCTGCGCTCCTCATACCCCAGGTACCGTAATGTTGCCGAAGCATCGCCACCCGGATTGCCTATACCTCCGTTGAACTCCGCCTCGTTCGCCTTGGCGAAAATGATCGCCGCTTTGGCTCGAAGCCGAGCCACGATCGTGGAGTCCTCCGGGGGGGCATCCATGGCGAAGTTGATGTCGGCCGCCGCGGTTGTCCGCATGTCCTTTGTGTCAAATACATCTTTAAACGCAATGGGAATGCAATACATCGGCAACGTCACCAGATCAGGATTGCGACCATATTGCGCATCCAATTCAGCCGCTCGCTCCAGGGCGTCCGGTTGCCGACGGAACTCTTGGCAGACGGCCGGGCATCCTCCCGGAATGGGTCCCTGGCTGGGATGCGTATCGCACGCACCTTTGCATGTCACTGATCGCTCGCCGCGAATGTTCAGAGTGCTAAGCGCGCTCAGCTGGCCTGCCTTCGGGATACCGATAACCATGCCGAACTGTTGCCCCACGCTGGGGTCCGATGCGGTTGCTTCCATTCTGCCGAAATCAAGCGGCAGCCCTTCATACTGATCAAACTCCGGAAGCACCTGCGAGACCGGGACCGTCGCAGTCGGGAATACCAGTGGCGCACCCGCCCGAACAAAACCCTGAGTAGAGGGAATTAGTGCGCCATCTGCGGTGACAAGCTGAGTGCACATCCCGTTATAGGCGCTTGCTCGATTGATATAGGCTTGCACTAATCCCTGGCAGGTGATTTGCCCCTCCTGGATCGTGCGGTGTATATCCTCAATGGTCGCTTCCTCGAGTTTGAACTGAGCCTGCCCGAAGGCCAACCCGGACACGAGGGAGAATGAGATCATCATCACAATCTTGGCCATAGCTAATGTCTCCAGCTTTGAGGAACGCGTAAGCTTTTTTGACAAGGCTTTATGTTTTCTTGTTCGCTTATCCTGTTGCTCCTTTGACGCTCGAATCATGGCAAGGGCACCCGTTCCTTTAGTTCTTCGAACCAGTTGAGGACGACGTTCAGTCCCGTTGGTTCGCCTTCGTTGTCCCCGGTCTCGGCCAGTTCCAGGCGGACCGCAATGAATCGTTCACCATCCAGAGCTACGTCATACGTTCTCCCCGCCCCTTGAGCCTCGAAGTAATAAGGCCAGTCCATGATGGCTTGCCGGCTTCCTGGCGTGAACGCAGCATCCAGCTCGACTGCGACGGACATGAGGCGGGCCGGCGGGCCGGGTTCAATGTAGAACAGTTCCTCACCGTCCCGAGACCACACGGGGTGGAAACCTCCAGCGTTTGAAATCGACAAGCGACTGTCTTCGACGTTAGGGAATGGCCGGACGGAGATTTCGTACCGGCCCGACTGGTCAGACTGATAGGCCATCCAATTCCCGCCGGGGGACAGCTCGGCATTTCGCTCTCGGAAAGCACCCTCGAGTAGCGGTACGGGTTCGGAGCTTCCATCGAGGGAGATCATCGAGATGTCGATGCCCGACCGAAAAACCAAGTGGTCCTCGCCGTCCGAAAGGAAGTACGCGGGTCCATGGAGATTGCTGGCGATCGGCACAGCAGGGCTCGAGGTGTCGGAGGCGTTCCGAAAAAAGCTGCTGGGGCCGTCGTAGACGATCTCTTCGCCGTCGGAGGTCCACACGGGGTACTGGCCTGTCTCCTCAAGAAGCGTTAGGGTCTGGAGGCTGAAATCCCAAATCCACAAGCCGTTCTCCGTGTCGAGGGCGACGCGACCCCCGTCAGGTGAGATGCGCGGGTAGCGGTAGGTAAGCGGCTGGGCCGGAATCAGTTCCTCGTTGCCCTCCCGGTCCACCCAAAGGAGAGTCCGGGAGTCAGCGGACGCACTGCGGAGATAAACGAGGGACCCATCGCCGCCAGTTGCGTAATGGGCCCAGCCTCCCCCGTTATTGACCTGAACGTCCTCCACCATCGGCGACGGCTCACCTGAAACCTCCAGGCTGTCCAGGTCGAACGGAGCCGCCCAGAGCGATGCTTCCCGCGCAAAGACCAGGTGGCCGGAGGATGCGTATTCGGCGTCGGTGCCGTCCACCAGAACCTCGTATTCCCCTGTTTCGAGAGACAAGACAGCCACCTGTTTGTCGGAAATCGGTCCGCCCCGGCTGATAGTGAAGAGAGCGGCGCTCCCACCCGGTAAGAACTCCGGCCAGTAGTGCCGCTCACCCCTGTCTTGAGGGGTCGTCAGCGGCCGCGGCTCACCGCCCGAGGCTGAGACCTGCATCAGGCCGGGGGCATCGTTTGAAGAAAAGACGATATTGTCGTTGGGTCCCCAGGTGGCTCCGGCGCGGTTGAGGGCCGGGGTGATCAGGGCCGTCGGCCCGCCCCTAAGAGAGACCCGCCGGAGTTCGGTCCCGGTGAAGAATCCAATCCACTCGCCGTCAGGAGAAAAGAATGGATGCATCGCGCCATCGGTGCCCTCGATTCGGGCAGGCCGGACCTGGTCCCGCGAGCGCACGAAGAGCTGTCGCACACCGTCGCGTGTGGCAACATACGCGATTCGGGCCCCGGTCGGGGACAGCGCCATCCCACCCTGGGCGTCGACCGTGTCTGACTCGGGCAGTGTGAGTGGAAAGCGTGTGACCAGGCTTGGCGGTGCGGGTTTCAGGTTCCAGGCCGCCACGCTCGCCACGATCACGCTAAGGATCGCAGTGACCAAAATGGCAGGAAGCCGTGATCGGGTGGACGGACCAATTTCGGTCACCGGCTGGATCAAGGTTCCGCTCGGGTCTGCTGATACCTGCTCAATCTCAACCCGCACGTCCCCAACATCGTGCCATCGCTGCTTCGGTTCCTTCTCCAGACAACGCCGTAGCAGTTCTCGTAGCTTCGGATGGATGGTTGGCGGCAATCCCTTGTAGTCAGGGTCGGACTTCAGAACTGACGCCATCACGTCCGACATCAACTCGCCCTTGAACACCTGGCGTCCCGTGAGCATCTCGTACAGCACACATCCGAATGCCCAGATGTCGGCACGCTTGTCCACGGTGACGCCCCGTGCCTGCTCGGGCGACATGTAGGCAGCCGTTCCAAGTATCACTCCCTGCTGTGTTGCTGCAAGGCTCAACGTCGGAGACTGGGACAGGTTCACGTCCGACCCGTCACCGGCGAACGCCTTCGCCAGGCCGAAGTCCAGCACCTTGACCTTCGCGTCGGGGGTCACCTTGATGTTGGCGGGTTTCAGATCGCGGTGGATGACGCCCTTCTCATGCGCGGCTTCGAGGGCCTCGGCGATCTGGAGGGCGAGTTTGAGAGAGTCCTCGACGGGGATCGCACCATGCTTCAACCGGTCCGCCAGCGTGTCGCCTTCGACCAGTTCGAGGACGAGGAAGCGTGTACCGCTGTCTTCTTCGAGGCCGTAGATGGCAGCGATGTTGGGATGATTCAACGACGCCAGTAGCTTTGCTTCCCGCTCGAACCGGGCCAGACGTTCTTCATCGCTGGCGAACTCTTCGGGGAGGGTTTTGATGGCGACTTCACGCCCGAGCTTGGAGTCCCGCGCCCGCCACACCTCGCCCATACCGCCTTTGCCGAGCGGGGAGAGGATTTCGTAGCTGCCGAGTTTGGTGCCAGGGGTCATTGCTGGTTGCTTGTCGGGACCAGCTGATTCAATTCGTCGAACCAGTTGTGGACCAGGTTGATGTGTATGGGCTCGGGTTGCTCTCTTTGCTTCAAGACTAGGAACCGATCTGCATCGGGAGCAACAGCATACGAAACACCGAAGGGGTTCACATACCGACCTTCGAACACGACTTCCTCTATGCCCCAATCAAACTCGGGAGTGGCTACAACCGGAACACTTAACCACTGGTGACCTCTCCGATAGAACAACTCGTCGCCAGCCGCGGACCACAAGGGTTCCTCACCATAGCCAGTCGAGACGGGCCAGCGGTCGCCTGTCGGCGGGAAGGGTTCGACGTAGACAGCATATTGGCCCGTCTCATCCGAGGTGTATGCGACAAAGTTCCCGTCGGGTGAGAACGCGGCACCCCACTCTGACGCCGGGGTCCCCTTGAACGGTTGTGGTTCTGCGGGGTTGTCTAACGAAAGCGTCCATACGTCAGTGGCAGTCCCGGTGCCGCTAGCCGTAAACGCGAGCATTCCGGTCTCAGACCACGACTCCGGCCAAGGAGCTTGCATGTTGGTGTCGGCAAGGACCAATCGTTCGGAAGTTCCCCCGGCGATCGGCTGCACGAACAATCCGGTCAATGCCGCCTGTTCTGGACCGACGTTATCGGTTTGGTAGATGACGGCACGGCCATCCGGGTTCCAGACTGGAAGGAGATTGTTACCGGCGACCGTAAGATTCGTCAATCCTGTCGCGCGCTCGAAGTCATAAAAGAAGACGTCAGTCGTGGCACCAGCAACGGAGATGGCCAGGCGATCGCCTTCCGGGGACAGGCGAAAGCTTTTGTATCGTTGCATCGGTAGCGCGGGTATTGATCGTTCCTCGCGGGTCCTACGATCGACCCAGACTGGCGTATTGAGCGACATATCGTCACCCGGTACGTACGCCAGGCGGCCGGATTCTGAAAACGCTAGTTGCGGCAGCGTCGGATCCTGGCGGACCCCCGGCAGGATCTGAACTCCAGTGTCTGTGACAGTTAGCGTGGATAGATCAAAGGGCGCGGCCACAACACTACCATCAATTCCGTACACCAGGTGCCCGGTGGTCGTGTACTGTGCACCGTAGCCTCTATCCACGAGTTCGACCTTTCCGCCGGTTTCCAGTGAAAGCACTGCGATACGCGTTGAGAACGCACCATTGATTGTCACCAAGACGTGCTGCCCGTCCGGCAGGATCCTCGGCCACAAGAACAACCCCTCATCCTGACTGAGGTCCTGGAGGCGAACGACCTCAGGATCCCCGCCGTGGGCTGAGACTCGTGAGAGCTGTACTCCCTCCGATTCGGTGAAAACGATCTTGTCATCAAGTCCCCAACTCCCACCCCGCACATTCGTGGCCGCTGACAACGTCTGCGGGTTTCCGCCGTTGATGGGGATCTTCTTGAGTTCGGTTGGAGTAAAGAACGCCACCCATTGACCGTCAGGTGAGAAGAAAGGAGCAAATCCACCGTCCGTACCTTCAAGTGGAGTTGACGTAAACGCGTCCAAGCGTCGAAGGTGGAGCTGACTCTCGCCGTTGCGATCGATCACGTACACCAAACTGTCTCCATCGGGAGACCAGGCCAGTGAAGGCTGAGCGATACCGGCCGGAAGCACAGCCGGTAATGCGAGTCGTTCCGGTTCGAGCGCGATAACGCTGCGACTCACCGGCTGTGTGATAGGGGCGGACGTGAGAACAAACACCCAGGCGGCCAGGCCCGCCACCGCCCCACCGGCCACAAAGGCCGCCAGCATCGCAGCTGCGCTTCTCACGGAAACCCTGGATTCGGGCGCGGGAGCTGGAACACTCGTTTCACTTTCGGAATCGCCAGCGGCCAGCCACCGCATTTCACGCGTCAGGTCGGCCGCGTTCTGCCATCGGTCGTCGGGATGTTTTGCAAGACAAGTTTCGACTAAGCGATCCAATCTCGGAGGCGACAGGGATTGTAGTTCCTTCATAGGTCGCGGCTCGGACTGCATGATGGCCGAAATCAAACCCGCCTGACTTGCACCCTCGAACGCCTTCTTCCCCGTCACCATCTCGTACACGACTGCCCCAAACGCGAAGATGTCCGTCCGGGCGTCGGCTTCCTTGTCCTCCAACTGTTCCGGGGCCATGTATTGAAGTGTGCCGATGATCGTGCCCTCTGCAGTGAGGGGTGCTGAGGCATCCTGTGTAGGCATCTGCGAGAGAGGCGACACTCCACCCGCATCGCCCTTCAGCTTCGCCAACCCGAAGTCCAACAACTTCGTGCCTGACTTCGTGATCATGATGTTGCCGGGCTTGAGATCCCTATGCACCACACCCTGTCGGTGTGCCTTGTCCAATGCGTCAGCGATCTGGATGGCGTATTCGAGGGCTTGATCGAGCGGCAATCGCCCCTTCTCCAGCCGCTGCTGAAGCGTGTCGCCCTCCACCAACTCCATGACGAGGTAGTGAACGCCGTCCTGCTCACCGACATCGTGGAGCGTGCAGATGTGCGGGTGGTTCAGGCTGCTGACGGCGCGGGCTTCGCGCTCGAAGCGTTCCCGGCGCTGGGGGTCGGAGGCCAAGTGTTCGGGGAGGACTTTGATGGCGACGGTACGGTCCAGGCGGGTGTCGGTGGCGCGATACACTTCTCCCATACCACCTGCACCGAGTTGGTCGGCGATTTCGTATGGGCCTAAGCGAGTTCCCGCTGCCAGTGACACATCGCACCCCGTTATGTTGTTAGCTGTCGCCGCAGAACTGGCTAAGTATTATGTAAGGAAGGGGTTGGAAGCAATCAAACTGTCACTTGGATGGGAGACGCCGGCTACTGAAGTTTAACCCGCCCGTGTTCGGTTTGGTGCACTTAGGGCATTCTGCCATTTGCACCCATCAGATTCAGGATGGTGGTTCGGTTTGTTGGCTTGAACCGTCGGTCGGACGCAAACCGTTTCGTTTACGCTGCCGACTCGATGTTCTCGCGGATGATTCGCGGGTGTCGAGCGGCGATACGCAAGAGCGCGATTGCCGGACCCTCTGGATGTCGACGGCCCTGCTCCCAGTTGCGAAGCGTGTGAACGCTGATACCCATCGCTTCCGCGAACCGCACTTGGGTGAGTCCAACAAAACGCCTCAACGTGGCAATGTCCTTGCCTGACTTGAAATCACCATTCATGAGGCGTTTTCGAACGCTCGCAGGAATTGCCCGGGCGAACTGGTCTGCGGTCAACTCTGGAATGTCGGTTAGTCCCATCGTTCTATTGGCATCATCCCAGGAAACCTTCACGTCTTCAGTGTAAGTCAATGACGGACTAAGTCAACAGCTTACATCGGGAAGAGACTTAGCTTCACTTCTGCGACGGGCCGGATTTTGAAGCTCAGGTCTCATCACGTACCCTCTCCAATGTGTTCGACCAGATGTCAGCCACTCCCAACGCGCCGGCCCATCGTCGGATGTAGTCCAGATCGATCTCGGATCCGCTGGTCTTGAGCACCCCGGCAACATCCCGCAAATGCTTGTCTGAGCTCCCCTCGCGGTAATACTCCAGCTTCTTGATGATGGCGTCCTCCGGAGACGCAAACGATGCTTCCCAATCGGCACCTGCCTGAACGCGCCTGGCTCGCTTGAAACGCGATTCGTTAAACTCGGTGGCGGGAGGTACGATTACGTCGATCTTGAGTCCGGATCGCGGGTGAATGATATTGAACTGCGATTTCCGACGAATCGCCTCCCGTGCCGACTCTTCATCCAGGTAAAAATCGGTGTCGGGAAACTGGCCGCAGAATTCGTCGACAACGCTCTCCGGCAAGTCCACCACGACGTCGATGTCATTCGTGAATCGAGGCTCTCCGTAGAAGATGGTCACTGTGGACCCCGTGATGAAATACGGCAGGTTCAGGCGTTCCAGTGCGGTCGCCAGAAACCGGAGCAGTTCAGACTGCTCCATGTGACAACCTCCGTGCCGCCTCTCTTTCGATCTGATCCTCGCTCCAGTCGAGATGCTCGGAACGCAAGTAGCTGATTAGCATTCGACGCGCGCCCCCAAACATCCGGCTGGCAATCTCCAGGCGTTCAGCCCCTGTCTTCTGACGCAGAACGGCGGCCATTTCCTCATCCACGATTTCGAACTTGTGTGAGGGAACTTTCATCCGCGTCCTTCGGGGCTACTATAGCGGAGCGCCAAGGCCTGTGTGGACTTTTCGGTCGGCTTGTAGTCTGTCCGGGAGAGCATGTCGCCCAAGCGAGCTTGCCTAGATCGAGCTCCGGGCTTTTCTGCTCAGCCTCCTCGTTGCTCACGGAGGACAAATCCTCCACGACCATCTGCTCGAAGGCCCCATGAGGCAACAAGAAAGGCCACGTTCCGGTGACCTTCATTGTTAGCCTGTAATTGCGGGGGAGGGATTTGAATCCCCGACCTTTGGGTTATGAGGTGAATTGTTGAACTATCCGGTCTTTGTCTTTCAATGGCTTACGTTCACCTGAATCCTTCTTGCTCTATGGTGTGCCACGCTGTTTTGTTCCCCTTTTGTTCCTCTCCCGCCCAGGAGGTTTCAGTCAGCATTCCTCGGCCGTGCTTCTACCGCGCCACGCGAGCCATCAGACTTCCGCCACGGGCTGCTAGCAAGGAGGATGTCCAGCAACCTTTCCCACTGCCCCGGTTACTTTGATACACCGACCCCAATCGAAAGGAAGCAGTCAACAGGAGCCCGCCACACCCAAAGTCTTGTCCGGGCAGGAATCCCGCAGTAGACTTGGTCAGGAATATCCTGACCTATTGAAGACAGGAGGGATCATTTTCTGCAAAACGGCCCCGACGTTGGAATCCTTGCCCTCGGGGCGGGGCGTGCTGGAATGCGATTTCAGAGGTGGTCGTTTCTTAGGCTTCAACGGAGAGCGTTTTTAGAATTCTTTAAGGAATAGGGAGATCAAGATGTCGAGAGAACGGCGGCGGTATTTTGGCAGGGGACTGGACGTGGGGACCTCTTTTGTTCGCTGCGCTGAGATGCAGGGGCAGGAGATCGTGTCGCGTTCCGAACGAAGCGCGTTCATCGACCTGAACCAAGCGGCGGATTTCACGGAAGGCATGCTCGGGATGGCCCAGCTCGATTACGCGAAGACCGGCGACCAGCTCCGAATCGTCGGGACGAAAGCCATCGAGTTCGCAAACATTTCCCAAACGGATGCCCGCAGACCCCTTCGGACCGGTCTGATAAGCCCGTCGGAAGATGAAGCCCTCCCGATGATGGAACTCATCGTCAGGAACGTTGCCGGTGAAGCAAGGCAGGGCGGGGAACCCTTGTACTTCTCAGTTCCGGGCGAGCCTCTGGACGCCGAGGTGAACCTGGCCTACCACGAGAAAACCATCAGCGGGATCTTGAGGAAGCTGGGTTACAACGCCAAGCCGATCAATGAAGGGCTTGCCGTAATCTTTTCCGAGCTCGCCGAGCAGCAATTCACCGGGATCGGGATGTCGTTCGGCGGCGGCATGGTCAACGTGGGCTTCGCTTACCGGTCACTGCCCCTGCTGACTTTCAGCCTGGCCCGCGGAGGGGACTGGATCGACGAGAAGGCCGCCCTGGCTCTCAGCGAGAGCTCCAGCCAGGTTTGTCTCTTGAAGGAGTCTTCGCTCGATCTGAGCAAGGGAGAAGACGGCTCCAACGCCCACAACGCTCTGTCGATCGCCTACGATGAGCTCATCGGCTACGCGGCGGATGCCATGAAGGACCAAGTCTCGAAAATGGTGGCCGTTTCGTCGATGACGGATCCCTTGCCGATCGTACTGTCGGGAGGAACGGCAGCTCCCCGGGGTTTTGCCGAGCGGTTCACCGCGGCGCTGAAGCATAGGGACTTTCCGCTCGAGATCGCCAGGGTTCAGGTAGCCAGAGACCCGTTCGGGGCCGTGGCCAAGGGCGCGCTAACCGCCGCACGGGTTGAGGGCGGGCGGCTCGAGGAAAGCGAGGCAGGAACTGCCTGAAGCCGAGGCCGGGACGGCCTAAAGCGAGGCGGGAACCGCCTAGGCGGGC
>CBDAPB010000038.1:0-629435 GCA_965198265.1 Terriglobia bacterium | reverse complement strand
GGCCTGTGGGAATGTGGTAAAGCTGAGCGTTCTTGGCGAAACTTTTCCAAGGCTCAGAGGGAATCCGCGTCTTTTGCGGATTTCCTCTGAGGCGTCATTTCCATCAGGCCTCTGCGTTTCTTTCTTTTTGGTTCTTTTTCTTTCTTTCGCCCCCTCGAAAGTGTTCCGCAGCGATTTTCCGCTCCAGGATGCTCTGTAATCGCCGATCGACATCCGAGTCGATCATGGGTCGGCCCGTTTTGACGCGTTTAGGCAGCGGGCGTCTGACGGTGCCAGTCCTTTTTGTGTTCCTTCAACAGATCCATGTTCAAGTAGCGGATCGCTTCGATCCAGTTCTCATGCGTTTCGGTGGTCAGCGCCCGAATCAAACGCAAACAGCTGGCTGCGTTGGGGAAGATCCGCACCACGCGCGTTCGCCGCTTGATCTCCTCGTTGAGCCGTTCCAGCATATTGGTGGATTTCATGTGCTTGTGATGCTGGCGCGGCAGCGTGTAGAAGCTCAGCGTCTCGTCGATGTTGTCTTCGACCCAGTCGCAAAGTTTGGGATATTTCTGCCCCCACTTGGTTAACCACGCCGCCAGATCCTGCCGCGCTTCCTGGAGGTTCCGCCGGTCGTAGAGCCAACGCAGTTCCTGGAGACAATCGTCATCGGCTTTGCGCGGCAAATAATCCAATGCGTTTCGAAGAAAGTGGACGTAGCAGCGTTGCCAGATCGCTTCGGGCAGGACTTCTGCGATGGCTTTCTTCAACCCCGCATGATCGTCGGTCACCACGAACTCCACCCCGCACAAGCCGCGTTGCTTCAAACTCAGCAAGAGTTGCCTCCAACTGGTCGTGCTCTCCCGTCCCGCCAGTTCCACCGCCAACACACCGCGCCGGCCGTCCCAGTTGATTCCGATCGCTACCAGGACCGCCCGGCTCCGGATCACCCCGTCTTCGCGCACCTTCTCGTAGCGCGCATCCAGAATCAGGTAGGGGTATTCTTCTTCCAATCCTCGCGTCGCAAACTTTTTCAGCTCCGTGTCCAATGTCCTATTGATCCGGCTGATCGTGCTCGCCGAAAACGAATGCCCGCATAATTCTTCGGTGATCGCTTTCACCTTCCGTGTCGATACCCCCTGCACGTACATCTCGGCCAAGCTGGCCACGAAAGCTTTCTCGCTGCGTTGGTAGCGCTCAAACACTTCCGTACTGAACCGGCCGGCACGATCCTGCGGCACGCGCAGCTCCAACTTGCCCACCCGTGTGACCAGACCTCGCTCGTAGTAGCCGCTCCGATATCCTGTGCGACCCCCTGTTCGTTCGCTCTTGATCGCACCCACGACCTGGTCCATCTCCGCCTCGAGAATCTCCTGAACCACCTCCTGCACGACGCTTTTCAGCAGATCCTGTTCCTCTCCTAACAGTTCTTTCCAATCCACTCCCTTTCGCTTAATCTTAGTTCGGGCCATCGGTTCATCTCCTTCGTTTCAAAGTTGATTCGTTACCAACTTTTCGGAGATACCCTGGCCCCTTCCTATTTCAGGACCTTTTTGCAGAAACTCTGAAACATAACCAGACGGCCCCGTTTCGCCGTAACCCGAAGGGCGCAGGGGGGGTCGGGCCGCAGGCTTTGTCCCTCGTCGGTCACGATGAATGATCATCGCTCCGCTCCTTACTTCGCGCCTGCAACCAGAAGACCCCTGCGCGCGAACCTGCAGAGTTCTGCCACGGGCTGCTAGGGCCGGGCATTCGGCCTGTGTGCCGTTTTGGTAGTGTCTCACTTTGAAATCAAAGTGAGACACTACCGCCGTTTTGCCCTCCTTCGCGGCGCTGGTTATAATATTTGCCCTGCAAGGCCAGGCGCCGTACCCAAGTGGTAAGGGAGAGGTCTGCAAAACCTTTATGCATCGGTTCGAATCCGATCGGCGCCTCTAGTGGGATCAGTGAGTTAAGGGCTCAGCTTCTGGCTGGGCCTTTTCCGCTGTAGTGGAAACTGTAGGGACTACTTCGCGAATGGGTGGTTTTTCGCTGTTCTCTTGCCTCTCGACCTCCTCGATCTCCTTCGCCGCGTTAACCGCCTCCAGACGCCTCACAGCGTCCGCCTGGTGTCTTTCCTGGGGATGGGCATACCTCATGACCATGTTCAGCTTGCTGTGGCCCAGGAGGGCCGCTAGGAGTCTGCGCGGCAGAGCGCGAAGAACTCGAATTTATTGGGATTTGAGAGGGTCTTCGGAGGAGAACCCATCGATTCTTCCGATACGAGGAGTTCAGAGCTGTACGGATACCAGTAATTGGCCGTGTATCGGGTCTGCTGGGTTCCGGTTTTCCGGATTATGCCCATTCGATCATCCCGTTCATCCGCCGTAAGTTCACCGCCAGAGTGAGCAGGTTCCACTCACCGGTCACTTTGTCCAAACCGCGTAGACTGAACTGTCGGAATCCGAGCACCGACTTGATCCACCCGAAGGGCGGCTCGCCAATGTGCTTTCTGGCCCGGTAGCGGTCGCGCCCACGCTTGGTTTTCATCTTTCTCATCATCCGGCCAACAGCAGTGTCTTTGGGTGGGAGTGGAACATCGGCCAGATTCTTCTCGCGACCCATGGCAACATACCCGTCAATCTGACGTTGTTCCAACATCCCTAGATTCGACTCGGATCGATATCCCGCATCGGCCAGTACACGTTCGGGATGCTCTCCCAGGTTGTTGTTCAACGCATCCAGGGTCGGTTCCAACTGTCCCGCGTCGGACGCATTGGAACTCACCGTTGTCGCTACGATGATCCGGGCCTCGGAATCCACCACCGCCTGCGCGTTGTAGCATTGCTGGAACCCTTCAGTGGAGGTTTTCATGATCCGGCTTTCCGGATCTGTGAAGTTGTCCTGGGCCGTCGGTTTGGGCTCGCCCATGGGGCGTTTGAATGGCTTCTTTCCGCATCCGGGTTTGTCGTCTCCCGGTTCCCGTCCCGCTTCCTGGTCCGCAGCCATCTGACGTTCTTCGAGCCGTTTCATTGCTGCCTGGATCGTGGCCAATCGCTTTTTGCGGGTCGACAACCCATCGGGCAGTTCGTCTCCGCGCCGGTCCTTGCCGTATCGCTGGTCTTCTTCCTCATCGGTCGCCGTAGCCCGGTTCAACAGATCCCGAATCTGTTCGCCCAATTCGGTCTCCTGCTTCTTCATCCGTTCATAGCTCATCGCTTTGCGTTTGCTCGCATTCGCCCGCATCTTGGTTCCGTCCACCGCCACGGTTCCCATCTTCACCAGTCCCGCTTCCCGCGCCATCATCACCACTTGCACAAACAGGTTCCCGAACTCCTCAAGATGCAGTTTGCGAAAATCCGAGATCGTACGGTGCGCCGGAAAGTTCTCCGCTCCCAACATCCGGAACGCCACGTCGTCGGTCAACTTCGCCGCGATCTTCCGCGACGAGAACACCCCGGTCGCGTACCCGTAGATCAACACCTTCACCATCATCCGCGGATCGTACGCTTGATTGCCCGGTCCGTCCGTTCCATACCGCTGCTCAAACGCGCTCAAATCCATGGCGTCCACCGTGTCCGATATGAAGTACGACAGGTGATCTTCGGCCAACCAATCTCTCAGCGACGGCGGCAGCAGCAGGCTCTGTTCTGGGATATAGGTTCGATATGTTCGTGACATGTCCTATCTTCGATCTCTATCCGCCCAATTCCGGTCCTTCTGCCGCGCAGACTCCTAGGGTGGGCATATCCATCCCCGCCTCCGCGGCTCGGGTAGCCCACGTGTGGCGGAGATCGTAGAGCCGGAACCGCGGTTTGATCTTCGACGTGTCCAGAGCCCGCGTGTGGGCGTTGCTGGCCTTAAGGGTTGTCCGGTTCGGATCCGACCGGTGAGGAAACAGATAGAGGCCCTCAGCAGATGCCAACCGACGGTGGACGATCTCCAGTGCCGCGGAATTGAGGGGTATCCGTCGCCTTGCGGCCTTCGTTTTCCCAAACGGAATGTATACGTGGCGTTTCTCCGGGAACACAATGTCGATCGAGAGCCGATAAACTTCTTCGGGCCTCATGCCGGTTTCGAGGATCAGGCTGGCGATGTCGCGCAACGTCGGACCCGCCGCCGCCAGATACCGGCGTTGCTCATCGAATGTCAGAATACGATCCTGTTCATTGTTCTCTGCCAAGAAGTCCACGTCCGAGACGGGATTTCTGAAAGCGTGGCGATCCTTCAGGGCGTGATTGAACATCGCCTTCAGGCATGCCAGCTCGCGGTTAAGGGTGGCTGGCATGATTAGGCGTTTCGTTCGCTTGCCTTTCTGGCGGGCACGGCGAGTCTTGTAGTCCTCGATCAGCGCCGGCGTGATTTCGTCGATCGGCTTGCTCTTGAACTTCAGGAAGGTCAGCAGGGGCTTACTCGAGGTCTTGTATCGCACGTATGTGGCTGGGTGCTCCGCGTGCTCCTGCTTCGACCACTCGAGAAACGCCTTCATTGCATCGGTCAACAGCGGCGCCGGCTTTCGTTCAACGATTCCCACCCGCCGATTTGCCAGCGCTGTACGGAACGCTGCGGCGATTCCTTCTGCTTTCACCTTGTTCCGTTCCTTCGTGGACTTCTGGTAGCGTTTGCCCTCGAATTGAAGGTCGAACCAGTAGACCTTTCCTCTTTTGAAAACTCTCACCGTTTCTTTCCTCCTTTCTTGGCCTTTGTGGCCTTCTTGATTCTTTCGTTACGTCGTTTCCACCATTCCCGCTTTGCTTGTTTCTGCCCCCAGTGGGCGCAGACATCGCTGCAGTACTCCTGCCGGAGATGCTCGGCGATGAAATACGGGGTGTCGCAACCTTCCGCCGCCGGTCTTCGGCAGTTCTTCATTCGCTCCGGAGGTGTCGTTAGGACTGCAACCTGCAGGAAATTGAAAAGCGTGGCGATCTCTAGAACGATCTTTTTGCCGCCCCTTTCAATCTTCATTCGATCACCCTTACCGAATCCGATATCTGCGGAGCCTCCAAGACCGACCTCTACGATGCGGTTCCATTCGGAGCGGAGATGTTTCTGGTAAAGCCGCCATTCTTCGAGTCCGAAGCTCCAGGGCCTCGTCTCTTCTGGTCCGCCGACTATCCGATCCGCCTCTGGTTTCGTCCTGTAAACATCCACGCCCTTGTCTTGCTCGAGCAGAGGACCGTACCTTCGCGTGAAGCGGAGAATGTCCGGTTCGTCAGAAGGCCAATTCAAGAACTCCGTCAGCAGGTTGGGTAGATGCTTCGGCTTCGCTCTCGCTAGGTCGCCATGAACTGTTCCGTTCGCCACTTTCACGGCTTTGACCTTCCCGACTAGAACACAAATCGAGAATTTTGGATTTGGTTTCCATAGGCCGGCGTGTGTCGTTGACATCTAACTGCGCTCCGCTCTATTCTGTTGAATGACATTGAAGTGAATATCACTACGATCTAGTAAAGCTGATTCTAACCAGTTTTAGTGGGGTTAGTCAAGGAGGTTTAAGGTTTGGCAGTCAAGAAACTTTACGGGCTGTCGGAAGTCGCTGAGTGGACGGGACTGACTCTCGGAACGGTCCGTCAGTACGTGTCGAGCGGGATCATCCCCGCGCTCTACCTGGGTCGGAAGAGGGTTGTCCGGGAGGATGTCCTGGAGCGGATCTGTACGGAGGGACTAGTAACGAAGAGGGACGAGACGAAGGCGGTTTCCGCGTGAAGCTCGAGAATTACCAGCTCGACGACTTGCACCAGATCGCCCTGAACGAGTGTGAGGGTCATCCCGAACTGATCGACCGCGCGAACAAGCTTTACCGGGAACACGTCGATGATCTCGCGGCACTGATTCGCCGCGCCAGAGAGGAGAAGAGTGCCTGAGGGTGCCAGTTCCGTCACTTGGTCGTTCGTCGATCAGATGAATGAGCTCATCTTCAAGGACGGCCCACAGCGGATGGCTGAACGCGAAGGCGAACTGCAGCTCAAGTACGTGGGATCGCCCGATCAAGAGGAAGTTGTCGACGGAGACCCGTCGACGCCGAAGAGGGTTTATAGACCTAGCAGCCTGTCGGACTTGACCGTAGCAACGGCGCGTCTCCGAGCGTGTGATTGAACATTGACGAGACGATCGACCTGAGACGTCGCAAGAGAGAGCCGGATTCGGACGCCGGAGATCCACGCAGGAGCCCGGAGTCGCGTTTTTGGCGTCCGGACGGGCGGCTGGAGCGGGGATCAGTCGGGCAGGAGACCTGCCCGGAGAGATTGAACAGGCGTTTCAGGTTCCAGGCGATGCTGACCAGTGTCCATTCACCGGATACCGGGTCGAGTCCCCTGAGGTGAAACTGCCGGAATCCCAGCACGGATTTGACGATTCCAAACACCGGCTCGACCGTGGACTTGCGCTGAGCGTAAACGGCCCGGCCCTCGATCGTCGATAGCCGATGGGCCATGGCGTCGACCGGGTTCGCGTCGGGCGACAGCGGTGGCGGTTCGGTCCAACGCTGTTCCACCGGTGGATGATGGCGCTCACGGCCCATGGCGATGTAGGGCATCACGCCGGCCGTTTCGCACGCCTTCACGTTCCCTTCGCTGTAGTAGCCATTGTCGGCCAGTATCGCCTCGACCTTTCCCAGCGGTTGAGGCAGTGCATCGAGAGTCCCGAGCGCCGGTTCGATTTCCTGTTTGTCGTTGGCGTGCGTTGTGACGGATTCGGTGACGATGAGCAGGGTCTCGGTGTCGACCCCCGCCTGCACGTTATAGGCTTGCTGGAAACTCTTCCCGCCCGCCGGCATGATGCGCGATTCCTCGTCGGTCAGATTGATCTGGTCGTTCGGGCGCACGCCCGATTGGGGCGGTTGTGGCGGCTTGCCTCCCGGCCGTTTCCCGGTCGCTTTGGCCCGGGCCTTGCGTTGGGCCATCTTGGCCTCGTACTCGGCCTGCTCGGCCGCATGGCGTTCCGCAGCGCGCGCCTCCATCTTCGCTTTCGCCTCGGCGATCGCTTTCAGCCGGTCCTCGCGCCGCTTCAGTTCGGCCGGGATGTCCATTCCCTCCGGCACTTCCGCGTCGGCCGCCGCCGCCAACTCCATCAGGCGCGCGACTTCGGCCTTCAACTGTTCTTCCAACTCCGTCGCGTGCCCCCAGCTCAACGCGCTATGTTTCGATGCATTCGCCTGGACCTTGCTCCCATCCAGACTGATCTTCCCCAGCTTCAAAAATCCCATCGTCCGCGCCAGCAGAAGAATCTGCACGAACAACGGCTTCAACTGCTTCAGAAACCGCTTCCGAAACGCCGCGATCGTGTCGTGATCTGGATGCGTGTTCGCCGCGATATATCGGAACGCCAGCGAATCCCACGTCGCCTGTTCCAGTTTCCGGCTCGCAAACACTCCCGTCGCGTATCCGTAGAACAGCAACGCCAGCAGCATCTCCGGATGGTAGGCCTTCGAACCCCGCCCCGCGTACTCCTTCTCCAGGTCACGCAGGTCCAGCTTCGTCACCACCTCTACAACGAACCGCGCCAGGTGCTCTTCCGGAAGCCAATCCTGGACCGACGGCGGCAACAAGTACGGCGTGTCTCGATCCACAGCAAGAAATCGTTCGCTCATGCCCCTGTTTCTCGCATGCCCGACATCCAACTCCGGCCCCAAAAGTCCGACAGGCTGCTAGGAGTCTGCGCGGCAGAAGGACCGGAATTGGGCGGATAGAGATCGAAGATAGGACATGTCACGAACATATCGAACCTATATCCCAGAACAGAGCCTGCTGCTGCCGCCGTCGCTGAGAGATTGGTTGGCCGAAGATCACCTGTCGTACTTCATATCGGACACGGTGGACGCCATGGATTTGAGCGCGTTTGAGCAGCGGTATGGAACGGACGGACCGGGCAATCAAGCGTACGATCCGCGGATGATGGTGAAGGTGTTGATCTACGGGTACGCGACCGGGGTGTTCTCGTCGCGGAAGATCGCGGCGAAGTTGACCGACGACGTGGCGTTCCGGATGTTGGGAGCGGAGAACTTTCCGGCGCACCGTACGATCTCGGATTTTCGCAAACTGCATCTTGAGGAGTTCGGGAACCTGTTTGTGCAAGTGGTGATGATGGCGCGGGAAGCGGGACTGGTGAAGATGGGAACCGTGGCGGTGGACGGAACCAAGATGCGGGCGAATGCGAGCAAACGCAAAGCGATGAGCTATGAACGGATGAAGAAGCAGGAGACCGAATTGGGCGAACAGATTCGGGATCTGTTGAACCGGGCTACGGCGACCGATGAGGAAGAAGACCAGCGATACGGCAAGGACCGGCGCGGAGACGAACTGCCCGATGGGTTGTCGACCCGCAAAAAGCGATTGGCCACGATCCAGGCAGCAATGAAACGGCTCGAAGAACGTCAGATGGCTGCGGACCAGGAAGCGGGACGGGAACCGGGAGACGACAAACCCGGATGCGGAAAGAAGCCATTCAAACGCCCCATGGGCGAGCCCAAACCGACGGCCCAGGACAACTTCACAGATCCGGAAAGCCGGATCATGAAAACCTCCACTGAAGGGTTCCAGCAATGCTACAACGCGCAGGCGGTGGTGGATTCCGAGGCCCGGATCATCGTAGCGACAACGGTGAGTTCCAATGCGTCCGACGCGGGACAGTTGGAACCGACCCTGGATGCGTTGAACAACAACCTGGGAGAGCATCCCGAACGTGTACTGGCCGATGCGGGATATCGATCCGAGTCGAATCTAGGGATGTTGGAACAACGTCAGATTGACGGGTATGTTGCCATGGGTCGCGAGAAGAATCTGGCCGATGTTCCACTCCCACCCAAAGACACTGCTGTTGGCCGGATGATGAGAAAGATGAAAACCAAGCGTGGGCGCGACCGCTACCGGGCCAGAAAGCACATTGGCGAGCCGCCCTTCGGGTGGATCAAGTCGGTGCTCGGATTCCGACAGTTCAGTCTACGCGGTTTGGACAAAGTGACCGGTGAGTGGAACCTGCTCACTCTGGCGGTGAACTTACGGCGGATGAACGGGATGATCGAATGGGCATAATCCGGAAAACCGGAACCCAGCAGACCCGATACACGGCCAATTACTGGTATCCGTACAGCTCTGAACTCCTCGTATCGGAAGAATCGATGGGTTCTCCTCCGAAGACCCTCTCAAATCCCAATAAATTCGAGTTCTTCGCGCTCTGCCGCGCAGACTCCTAGCCCCATAAAACGCCGCAGAAGATCCCGCGCAGAGATCGACTCCATTCGGGACCAACTCTATCAAATACTTGAAGCCGACCGGCCGATGACCGTGAGGCAGGTCTTCTACCGCATGGTCAGCATCGGCGCCGTCGACAAGACCGAGAGGGAATACAAGTCGACGGTGACGCGCCTACTCTCGGAGTTGCGCCTGAGCGGGGATATCCCGTTCTCTTGGATCGCGGACAACACTAGGTGGCAGCGGAAGCCGACAACATACTCCTCACTGGAACAGGCTCTTCGATACACCGCCGAAGCCTATCGGCGATGCCTCTGGGACAACCAGTCGGTTCACGTCGAGATCTGGCTCGAAAAGGATGCGCTCGCGGGCGTGCTCTACCAGGAAACCTCGACTTGGGATGTGCCCCTGATGGTGACCCGCGGTTATCCGTCGCTCAGTTTCTTACATGGAGCAGCGGATTACCTCCAGGAGCTTGATAAGCCGACACATGTCTACTACTTCGGCGACTACGACCCGAGCGGTGTCGATATTTCCCGGAACGTAGAAAACCGTCTCCGTGAGTTCGCGCCAGGTGTTGACATCGACTTCGAGAGGATCGCGGTCAATCCCGATCAGATTGTTAGGTTGGACCTGCCCACCAGGCCCACCAAGAAAACCGATTCACGATCGAAAAAGTTCGCTGACGAGAGTGTCGAGGTGGACGCAATTCCCGCCCGAACCCTCCGGGCGATGGCCGAGGAGTGCATCACGCGGCACGCCGATCCAGACGCTCTTGAAGTCCAGCGATTGGCCGAAGTAGAAGAAAGAAAGGTGCTGGACATGTTCGTCGAGGACGTTGCCGGTGCCTGACCAAGCCACCTGCATCGACATCGCCAGGGCTGCCGGCCTGTCCGGTGGACACGAGAAGCATGGAGAAATCTACTTCCGGGCTCCCTACCGCGAGGACAAGAACGCAAGCCTCCGGATCAATATAGCCAAGGACAGGTGGTATGACGATCCGGCCGGCAGAGGCGGAACCGCCTGGGGACTCGTCGCGGCGATCGTGGGTTGCGAACCAAACGATAAGGCAAAGGTCAAAGCACAGCTCAAAGATTACGGCTTGCTTTCGGGTGGTAACGGAAATGGACGCCAGCAACGGCGCATTGTCGCGTCACACGACTACCGCTCCCTCGACGGGGAACTACTGTTCCAGGTGGTCCGGTACGACCCCAAAGACTTCCGGCAGCGGCGACCGGATGGAAACGGCGGGTGGATCCCGAACCTGAAAGGCGTTGAGGTCGTCCCCTACCGCCTCAACGAAACGCACCAGAAGGACACGGTGTTTGTCACGGAAGGTGAGAAGCACGCGGACCTGTTGTGGAATTGGGGAATACCCGCCACGACCTGTCCGATGGGTGCCGGAAAGTGGCGCGAACAGTACAACCAACACTTCGCCGGCAAGAACGTAGCGATCCTGATTTCGATAACGTAAAAGGGACCCACCCAAGGGGGTTCTGATCGAGCAAAAGGGACCCACCCCTGATAGCCTCCCCCGGCGTGTCGCCGGATGAACCGGCAAGGCGGGAGGGAGGGTGAGGAGTTGTTAGGGATGGATCAGTACGAGATGGTCAGGACCGCACATCGGGTTTACAAGAAAAGCATTCGACAGATCGCCCGGGAGACCGGGCACACGAGACGGACGGTTCGGAAGGCGTTGGCCGGGCAGGAGCCGAAGTATCGGCGGGAGAAGGAGCCGGCCTGTCCGGTGATGGATCCGGTGGCCGGGATCGTGGAGGGCTGGCTGCGGGCGGATCGGGAGCAGCCGGTCAAGCAGCGACACACGGCGCACCGGGTGTGGCAACGTCTGGTGGACGAGCATGGATTTACCGGAGCCGAGCCGACGGTGCGGCGATGGGTGCGGGAGCGGAAGATGCGGCTGGGCTGGAGCCGGTCGGCGGCGGTGGTGCCGCTGGATCCGGAACAGGCGTCGGAAGCCGAAGTGGACTGGGGCACGGCCTGGGTCCGGATGAATGGTGAAGATCTTCAGGTCAAACTGTTCTGCATGCGGAGCAGGTACTCGGGCAAGTCGTTTGTGCGGGCGTATCGGTGGGAACGGCAGGAGATGTTCCTGGACGGTCAGATCCGGGGGTTCGGCTGGTACGGCGGCGTATTCCCGACCGTGGTCTTCGACAACCTGAAGACGGCTGTGAAGCGGGTTCTGAGAGGGAAGGCCCGGATCGAGCAGGACCGGTTCACGGCGTTTCGAGCCCACTACACGTTTGAAGCGCGGTTCTGTAATCCGGCCCGGGGCCAGGAGAAAGGCGGTGTCGAAGGCCTGGTGGGTTTCGCACGCCGGAACTTCCTGGTGCCGGTTCCCGAGGTGGCCGACTTGGAGGATCTGAACGCGCAACTGCTGGAACGCTGCGCGACCGACGACCAGCGCCGGATCGGCGGCCGGGCCGACGACCGCACGATCGGGGAACGGCATGCTGCCGAGCAAGAGCGGCTGTTGGCACTGCCCGAGACGCCATTTGAGAACACCAAGGTGGTGGGTGTGCGGATCAGCCGGTACCAGACCGCGCAGGTGGATTCGAACCGGTACTCGGTGCCGACCGCGTATGTGGGACGCCGTCTCTGGGCCCATATTGGCTGTGACCGGGTGCGCTTTTATGCGGACCAGAAGAAGGTGGCCGAACATTCCCGAGCCTTCGGTCATAGCGACTGGCGGATTGATCCGATGCACTACCTGGAACTGATCCGCCGGAAGGTGGGGGCGTTTGAAAGCGCCCGACCGATTCGGCAGTGGCGGCCCCAGTGGCCCGCCCATTACGAGACGGCGCTGGAACGGTTGCGGGAACGGCACGGCTATAGCCGGGGCACCCGGCAGTTTATCGGCATCCTCCAACTCCACCAGGACTGGGCTCTGGACCGGGTCTCGGCGGCCCTTCAGGAAGCGCTCGATGCCCACTGCGCCGAACTGGACGCGGTCCAGCACATTCTGATGCGGGAGGCATCCCCGGCCCGAGCCCATGCCCCGCTCGAGTCCGGGTTAATGCCCGGTATCACCGACCGGACGATCGCTGGAGCCGATCTGGATCAATACGACCGTCTCCTGACTGGGGGTGTGCGATGACACCGGGCCAGGAGATCGTTCTGGACGACGCATTACGGCAGCTTCGGCTTCCGGCCATGGGACGGGAGTGGCGCGAACACGCCCGGCAGGCCAAGGAGGCCGGAGAGGGGTACACCGGCTTCCTGCTGGCTCTGGCCAGCCGCGAGTTGGAACAGCGCCAAGCCAATCAGGTCCAGCGCCGGTTGCGCGAGGCCCGGTTTCCACTGCTCAAGACCCTGGAAACGACCGACCTGAAGAAGTGGCCGGCGCTGGATGCGGTTCAGGTCCGCGACTATGCCGAGTGCGGCTACATCACCCGGCGCGAGAACGTTGTGCTGCTGGGCAAGCACGGCACCGGCAAGACCCATGCCGCAACGGTCCTGGGTGTGGAAGCCTGCCGCAACGGTTACCGCGTCGGGTTCACCACGGCCGCGGGATTGGTCAACACGCTGATCGAATCCCGCGAAGAACGGCAGTTGAAGCGGTACCTGGCCAAGCTGTCCCGCTTTGAACTGCTCGTCGTTGACGAGGTCGGCTATATCCCGTTCTCGGCCGAGGGGGCCCAGCTGCTGTTTCAGGTCTTCTCGGACCGTTATGAGAAGGGCTCGGTGATCGTCACGTCGAACCTCCCGTTTGCGCAGTGGACCAGCGTCTTCGGCGACGCCGCGCTGACTGCGGCCCTATTGGACCGGCTCACCCATCACTGCTCGATTCACGAGTTCAAATGGGAAAGCATCCGGTTCACCGAAAGTCTGGGCGCCGCCAGCAAACGGAAAAAGAAACCCCGTGCCGCCGGAGGATCCGCGTGAAAAACGCGGGCGCGACGGGCCGTGGAAAGTGCCGCCACCGTGGGAACCCGCTGCAAAGCCAGCGCGTTCCCACCGCGGCTTGGAAGCCTTCGGCTTCCACACTTTCCACAGCCCCGACGGCGGGCTTACTTACAAACCATTAACCCAGGGGGTGGGTCCCTTTTACTCGATCGGGGTGGGCTCTTTTTACGTTGTCAAAGCGAGATCCTGCCGGACAGCGATGACGTCGGCCGGAAACATGCCTTCGACGTCGCACGCCACCTGTTACCGGTTGCCGACAAGGTGAAGATTGTCACACTGCCAGAACTACCGGAGAAGGGCGACGTCATCAATTGGGCCGATGCTGGCCACACCAAGGAAGAGCTCTACACGCTTGTAAAGGAAACTGAGCCGCTAACGTCCGATCAGGGGGCGGCAACGCCGTCTAGCGAAAGCACGTCGATACCGGAACCGGAAGCCGTACCGACGACCGACGAGGAATTGTTCCAGGAGCTCGCCCTGCTATCTCCAATGGACTACGACCGCCGGCGGAAATCAACAGCGAAAAAGCTTGGTGTACGTGTCGAAACGCTGGATGAGGAAATCCAAGAGCGTCGGCCACTAGCTGGACCCAACGGTAAACCCGATGGTGGTCAGGCGTTGTTATTGAACGATCCGGATCCGTGGCCGGATGCGGTGAAGCTAGGCGCGTTACTGGAGGACATCGCCGCAGTCGTTCGATGCTTTGTGGTTGTCCCTGATTCCACGGTGTCCGCGGTGAGTCTGTGGGTTGTGCTGACCTACGTTTCCGACTCATTCAACGTCAGTCCGATACTGGCGATCATCAGCCCGGAAAAGAGGTGCGGGAAGACGACGCTGCTCAAGCTACTGATCGCCCTGGTGACGCGCGCGCTGCCGACGTCAAACGTGACGGCCGCAACAATCTTCCGGAGCGTTGAGGCTTTTCGTCCCACGCTCCTGATAGATGAAGCGGATGCATTCATGACCGACGCTGAAGACCTCCGGGGAATCTTGAACTCGGGGCATGAAAAAAGTATGGCGTTCGTGTTGCGAACGACGGGGGACAACCACGAACCGAAGGCGTTTTCGACGTGGTGCCCGAAGGCCGTAGCTTCCATTGGGAAATTACCGGACACACTCCAGGACCGATCTATCGTCATCGGGATGCGCCGGCGTTCCGCCCAGGAGTCCGTGGAGCGTATGCGGTTCGACAAGGTGAGAGTGGAGTTGGATCCGCTTCGACAAAAGATCGCTCGCTGGGCGCTGGATCATCACGCCGCTATCGCCCTGGCCGATCCGGACATTCCGAAAGGATTAGACGATCGGGCAGCGGACAACTGGCGACCACTGTTTGCGATCGCGGACGCGGCGGGTGCGGATTGGCCTACGAAAGCCCGAATAGCCGCGACTGCGCTGTCTGGTGCTCGCGGCGAAGATGATGAGTCAGTCCGGACGATGCTGTTGATGGACATCCAGGACATCTTCAGTCAACGCCGCGCAGATCGGATCGCATCCGCCGAAATCGTATCTAACTTGGCGGAACGTGAAGACAGACCTTGGCCGGAGTGGAAGAAGGGCAAGCCGATCACGGTTCGGCAGCTTGCGCGGCTTCTCAAGCCGTTTGAAATCACCCCAAAGACGATACGTTTTGCGGCGGAACGAGCCAAGGGCTACGAGCTGGAGAGCTTCATAGACCCCTTCTCGCGCTACCTCCCGGATCGATCCGTGACATCCGTGACAATGAAGAAAACAAACACGTTAGAGGATTTCTCATCCGTGACAAATGATGGGAATGTCACGGATCGGAAAAACAGTAAGCCTAGTGAAATCAACGATGTCACGGATGTCACGGATGAGATAGGGGTATCTGGGGGAAAGGGGTCTCTTTGGGAGGACCGACTATGACGGCACGGGAAGTATTGAACCTGATCGTGGCTGCCGGTGGTTCGGTTGCTGTCGAGGGCGACAAGCTGAAACTGCAAGCCCCGGAACCGCTCCCGGCCGACGTGATGGACCTAGCGCGGGAGCACAAGCCGGAACTGCTCGAACTGCTCACGCATCCCGACCTCAGGGAACTGACCGCGGAATTCAACCGGACTGGTCGGATACGAATCGAGGCTATCGAGGGTGCTGCCTGGTTGGTCGAATCCTACGACCTCGCCGCCGACATCCGAACGGGTGCGGTCTACTCCCAAGAGGTGTGGCCGCACTTCGTCCGTCTCGATCCCCAACACAAATTACAGATTCATCGCTTCCTGTGCGGACTCGGCGGGGGCAGGTTCGACGGCATCAAATTTGAGAATGCTGGCGAGGGTCAAGCGGAATGAACACGGACGTTACAGATATAAAGAGTCTCGCCGGCGAGACAATTCAGAGCACCGACAAAGGGGTGGCGACATCGCCACCGATAGACCAGGGGGTAGAAAACCGCATGAAAGAAGAGACGATGATGCTCGAAACCCAGATTCGAAACCTGATCGATGAACACGGCCATTACTTTTGGTTTGCTGCCTACGGGATGGCCGAGGACGGACTCTGCGAATGCGGCCGGGATCCGAAGTATCGGGCGCACGATGGAACCACCTGGGCCGTCTGCAATAGATGCCACACACGTTGGGCGCTGGAGCACCCGCCGGAAGCGAAGTCGGCGGACTTGGCAGGATACCGCACCATCGAGCCGTTCTTTCCAGTGAGGAAGTCCGGGGTCTTTCATCTTGTTGGCCGCGAGGAAGCCGAGGCCGTGGTCACGTTCCGGTGGCAGGAGCCAGGCGTGGAGAAGGAAGGTTGATGCCGGGAATTCTGACCAAACCGAAGCACGAATACTTCGCCAGGCTCGTTGCGGAAGGTCAAAGCCACACGGAGGCGGCTAAGTTGGCTGGCTACAGCGAGAAGAACGCTCCGAGCATCGGTTCCCGGCTGTCAAAGAAAATCAACATCGCGGGGCGGATAGAGGAACTGGCGGAACGGGCAACTGAACACGCTGTTGCTTCCTCAGGGATCTCCAGGGCTTGGGTGATTCGGGGTTTACAAGAGAACTTCCAGAGGGCCATGCAGGCTGAGGCTGTAGTGGACTCCGAAGGCAAGCCGACCGGCGATTATCGGTATCAGGGTCAGGTTGCCAATCGCGCCCTGGAGCTCATCGGAAAAGAGATTGGAATGTTCGTGGATCGGAAGGAAGTAGGCATCCGGAACTTGGCCGATGCCTCCACGGAGGATTTGCTGGGCCTGATGGATAACATTGATGGAGAGATTGAACGCATTACAGGAGCTGAAACGGATGGCGCGAGCCGAGTTAACTAAGCGGGACCCCGCCGAGCTTGAACGTGCCGAGGAACGTCGTCGATCGCGAAACAAGTTGCTCGGATGGTTTCCGGATGAAGGCGAGTCTCGTCGGGAACTCTACCCGAAGCACGTCCAGTTTCTCGAGGCCGGCGCTGCAGAACACGAGCGGCTTTTCATTGCCGCCAACCGGGTGGGGAAGTCCGAGACGGGGGCCTTTGAGTTGGCGCTCCACCTGACGGGACAGTATCCGGATTGGTGGAAGGGAAGACGGTTCGATAGGCCCGTGAAGGTGTGGGCTGCGGGCGAGACCGGTAAGAAGGTTCGCGAGGTCGTCCAGGAGAAGTTTTTCGGCCCGCTCGGGGCGTTCGGCACGGGCATGCTTCCGGGCGACTCCATCATCTCGAAGAACATGAAGCCGGGTGTTCCAGATGCGATCGACACGGTCTGGGTTTCACATGTGTCTGGAGGCAAGTCCCACCTGACTCTGAAATCCTACGAACAGGGGAGGGAAGGCTTCGACGGAGACGCTATTGAAGTCATCTGGCTCGACGAAGAGCCGAGTATCGCAATTTACACCGAATGCTTGCTACGCACTATGACCACGAAGGGGCTGGTCCTGGTGACCTTCACGCCGCTCCAGGGCATATCGGACGTCGTCAAAGCCTTCCTGTACCCGGAGGAAGGGGAGCAGAAGAAATTCTGGGTCAACGCAACCTGGGACGACGCGCCGCACTTGGACGAAGGGACGAAGAAGAAATACTGGGCGTCCATCCCTCCTTATCAGAGGAAGGCTCGGAGCGAAGGGGTCCCCGACATCGGCGCGGGCATTATCTACCCGCTAGACGTGGCCGAGATTCGAGTTGATGACTTTGAGATCCCGGCACACTGGCCTCGAGGATACGCCTTGGATGTGGGGTGGAAGGCCACGGCTGCCCTGTGGGGGGCTCTGGACCGGGAATCCGATGTGACGTACCTCTACAGCGCGTACAAGCGTGGAGAGGCGGAACCCTCAGTCCATGCAGAAGGTATCAAGGCTCGGGGGGAGTGGATTCAAGGTGTGGCGGATCCTGCCGCGTTGGGGGCGAGTCAGCACGACGGCAGGCGCTTGATGGACGTGTACCGCAATCTTGGGTTGAAACTGCAAACAGCCGACAACTCGGTCGAGGCTGGGATCCATGCGGTTTGGCAAGGACTCAGCTCCGGGAAGATCAAGGCGTTCGCTTCACTGCTGCCCTGGTTTGAGGAGCTCCGCTTGTACCGCAGGAATGAGAAGGGCCGGGTCGTCAAGGAGGCCGACCACTTGATGGATTGCACCCGCTACCTGGTCATGTCGGGAAACTTGAAAACGAAGCCAGAGAAGAAACGGCCGCGACCGCGAAGTCGGTTTTCGAGTGATCCGCACTCCTGGATGTGGAAATGAAGAATCTAACGGTTGAAGAGTTGTTAACCCTCGTTGGCGTTCCCGATGCTGCCGGGCTTGTTCGCGGGATCTACGAGTTCCCGTTGGCACCGTCGCAGGGTTGTTGCCCACTGTGCGCGAAAGACGGAGAGGTCTTGAAGGGCAGCAACCTTCGGGTCGCGTTCTGTCCCGACTGCAAGGCCCACTGGCCCGCGGATCACGACGACGCGTTCGCGTACCCATTCCTTGAGGGTTATGGGCTCAAACGGGGGCTTCGGCCGCCTGAGCCGATCAACTAAACGAAGAGAGGAGACTACAACTATGCCTGTTAATTCGAACATCGCGTTGAGCATCAAGCCTCAACAGCAAGACGCGAGTTTTCTTGACAAAGTGGGCCAGATCTCGCACCTCAAGAACCTGGCGCAGATCGGAAAGCAGAACGCCCTACAACTGAAGCGGCTTGAGCGGCAAGACGCCTCAGAGAGTACCGCTCTGGAGCGAGAGGCAAGGGTAAGGGAAGTCCTAGGGAGCGGCGAACTGTCGCCACAGGCGAAATACCTCGCGCTGAATGAAGTGGATCCGTCCGAAGCGACAAAGTACCGAACGGAGCTCCGGACCAGGGGCGATGCGAACCGGTCAATCCTGGGCGGTGTAGCCGCGGGAATGAAGGGTAAATCTCCCGAGGTCCAGGCGCAGATTTGGAGCACCGCAGCGGAATGGCTGGAAGCAACCGGAGCATCAGACCTTGCGCAGCAGATGAGGTCCGGCAAACCCGACCCGGATGCCCTAATTGCCCTTGTCCGTAAGGCTGAGGAGCAGCTGGACGAAAACTGGGAGCGGGAAAAGCTGGCCGACGCAAAGACGAAAACCGTCAAGGCCGGCGAGTACGTCAACGAAGACGGTTTCAAGGTCATTGTTTGGAAAAAGCCGGACGGGACTACCTTTGAGACGCGGACCAACGAAAAGGTTGGTGCTGCGCCGAGAGCTCCAGTTCCGGGGACGGATGTGCCGTTCCGGCAGGATGTGATGGACCAGAAGGAAGATATAGCAAACCGCCAGCGCCCGATCACGGGGACCGCCGAGGCGGGGATGATCAGCCGTTTAACGAGTCAGTGGGACAGGGTAAACGCCCCCGTTGTCGATCTTGACCAACAGGTCAAACGGATGGACGCCGGTATGTTCGCAGCGGAACGAGGCGATATGAACGCTGGGTCTCAGGCGGTTCTTGTCACATTCCAGAAAGTACTGGACGAGGAATCGGTTGTCCGTGAGTCGGAGTACGCAAGAAGCCCGCAAGGTCAGGGACTGTTCGACAGAATCAGAGGGATCGTGCCGAGGCTTCAGCACGGCGGTCCCGGCGTTACGATCGAGGAGCTGAAAACTTTCCAGAGGCTCGCACGCGAAATAGTGAACTCAACCCGCGACTACGTGGCATCCGTAAAAGAGCGGATTGGCCGAAACGCCGACAGGTACAACCTGCCGAGAGATTTGATCTTTGAGGACTACATGCCGGGGGGACGTCAAGACCCTGGGGATACGAGCATCCTGTCGTCTGAGTCGGTAGCGGAACCCACCGCAGTCAACCCGAAGACAGGGGAAACGCTCGTATTACGAAACGGTAAGTGGGTGAAGCAATGAGCCGCCAGCAGATTCCACCGCCGCCACCGGGGTTTGTTATTCAGGAGCCAGAAAACATACCACCGCCGCCTCCAGGTTTCGTGGTTCAGGGAGCCGAGCGGGAGACTTCTGAACCCGGCTTCCTCGAACGCATTCGAACATTTCCAGCAGAAGTCACTAGGGGCGTCGGGAAGGGGATCCTGTCGACTGGCCTTGGCGTTTCCCGGATGCTTGGGACGGTCCCAGAAGACACCACCCTTGCAGATATCGGAATGGAACCAGAAGGAGGGGTACAAGAGTTGGCCTTCGCCGCTGAGCGGGTTGGGGAATTCTTCCTTCCTAGCGGTGCGGTGGCTAAGGGAGCGAAAGCGGTTCAAGGCGCGAGGGCTCTAGCGAACGCCCCGAAGGCGGTTCGTGGGGCCGCAACCCTCGGCACTCGGGCAGGCCTTGAGGCTGGGACTGTAGCTGGTGTGACTGCCGCTCAGACGGGGGGAGACGTCAAGGCCATCAAGGAAGCCGCCACGGTTGCCGGTGCCATCCCGGTAGCCGGCAAGGTCGTGGAGCCGGCGGCGCAGCTGGTTAAGCGGGCGTTGTCCACGCGGCTCGCAGGGAGGCTGGTGGATAGCCTCATCAAGCCCTCCAAAGCCCAGGTGAAGTACGGCCAGCAGCCGGGGCAGGAAGTCGCCAAGCTCGGGCTAAAGGCAAACAGTTTGGGTGGGCTCGGAGAAGAGATTGCCATGAAGAAGGGCAATCTTGGAAAACAGATCGACCGGGTTCTGAACGGACCTGCAGCGGCAAACAAGCGGATTGACATCGTGCCGCTGATAAACGGTCCAATTGACGCCGCTATCGTGCATGCCCGAGTGACGACCGGCAACCATGCAATCGTAGCGCGACTTGAGAATCTACGGGAAGCGTTGCTCCGGAACCGGTTCGGACTTGAGGGCTTGCCAAAGGCCGTCAGGCTTGCTCCGGCCGATGCTAGGAAGCTGAAGACCGCGATCGGTGACGCGGGGGCGTTCCGTGGAACAGCGGACCCGATCGAGGGAACGGCTAAGGACGTGTCGCAGAAAATCTACCGCAATCTGAAGGATGCGATAAACAAAGAGGTTCCCAGGGTGCGGGCTCTCAACGGTTCGTACTCGAACCTGGAATCGGCGGCGGGAGCGGTGGCGGATCGGGTTGACGCGATTCAGAAAATGAACTTTCTTGGATTGACGGATGCGGGTCTAGGTGTCGCTACAGCGTTCATTACCGAGGCGCAGCGTGGAAATATGACGGAGGCTGTTCTGCTGGGATTGATCGCCAGCGGGGCTTCAAAGGCTGCTGGCTCGACTCCAGTAAAGACGCGACTTGCCTCGATGTTGGCTCAGCTTTCACCCGGAGATCGGACGATCATTGCCCGTCAGGTTGTTCCGATGATTCGGAATCTGTTCCTTGCGTCGAAGGCGTCTGAAGCACGTCGATGACTAGCCTACCGATGACACCAACTGCCACGGCGGCGACTACCACGAGGATGACGTTCATGCCTTCAGGGTGCGCCAATCGGTTCGGGGAGGCAAGGAAAAGAGCCGGCAGACCTAGCTTCGGAGAGGAGGGCGGTCGGAAATGGTTGTCCTTGTAGAACGCGAGGCGGCTTCTGGCCTCGGTCTCATAGACCTTCTGGGGTGTGGACTTTCTATCGGTTGGCCCTACAATGGCCCAATGGAAATCGTCAACAGCGAACCCGGCCAGATGGACGTGAGCCTTCGCGGAGATTGCCCTCACTGTGGACGCGCATCCTATTTCAGGCAGGTAGCTTCGGTCTACACAGAGAACGTGCCTGATGGGCAACGAGTGTGCGGCGCAACGCAGTGCCAGAATTGCCAGCAGTACCTCCTCGCTATCGGAAAACGACAACAGGGCAATGAGCCCTTGGAGTACGAAGCGCATTACCCGATAGGACAGCCCGACGATACCGTTGCGGAGGAAGTACCAGAGTCAATAGCCGTCGATTTCTCGGAAGCCCTCCGATGCTTTTGGATCAAAGCCTACAGGGCCACCGTAACGATGTGCCGGCGATCGCTCCAGGCGAGCTGCCTCGAAAAGGAGGCGAAGGGAAAGCAACTCATCGACCAGATCGACAATTTGGCCAAGGACGGCATCATCACCGAGCCACTCCGGCTAATGGCCCACGAAGTCAGACTGACCGGGAACATTGGTGCACACCCAGACGAAGATGGTTTGGAAGACGTCGACAAGGAGGATGCGGCCGATATCATTGAGTTTGCGCGGGAGTATTTCGACCATGTGTATGTGATTTCCACGAAGCTAGCCGCCATGACGAAGCGTCGGAAAGACCGCAAGGCGGGGGCAGATCCCAACGACAACGCTGATTGATGGCAAGGATTACCAGCACGAAGAAGGCGCAGAAGCGGAAGCCGAGGGAATCGGATCTCCTCACGTGTCCACACTGTGGTGAAGAAATTCCCGCGGACGTGGTTGCTGGCCACCTGGGCCGTTTGAGCGCTAAGAAGATGAAGGGAAAGCGCGGCCCGGACTACTTCCGCAGGCTCCAAGCCAAACGCAAAACGAAGGGCGGCGGAAGACCGCCCAAATCCAGCAAAACAAGCAAGAAATAGCGATGTCAAAGCGCGAAACACGGAGGGTTTCTTTAGTTGAAAACAACATCCTGTTCGTTGTTTAATATAGCCACACCGATAACCGTCCCTGGCTCGGTGAATCTCCGAAGAAAGGAGTAGCGACGAATGGCAGAACTCACGGATGAGGACGTGAGGAGACTCGGGGAAGTCAAGGAGCTGATGAAGGCCCTGCGAGAATTGACCGCGAAACCTGGCAGCAACAAGATGCTGGGGGCGGTTGGCAAGATTCTCGCCTTGTGCGACGACAAACTCCGCGACCTCTACGACGACCTCACGAAGCGCCTGAAGGAATCAGTGGCGTAAACGAAAACGGCCCGCCGACCGGGGATCCAGCCGACGGGCCTACCACAGAACCTAGATAGGAGGTTCAATGGCTCCAACAAGCATAACCGAAGGAACAATTCCGTTCACCCGCGCCGACCTCGAGAGACTCGAATCAGTCATGCATCGCGCCTCGGCCTTCGAGGAGCTCGCGACCCCCGTGCTCGAAGAAGGTCCGGACAGCAATACCGTTACGGACATTGGCGACGAGCCAATAACCCGGCGGACAGTTCATGCCCTGATAAAGCCGATCCACAACGACCTGTCGGATTTGTGGTGCGAGCTTTTGAGCCTCTCGGAAGGGAGGGACGGGGCCGGCAATCCACTCAAAGAAGACGGAGGTGCGGAATGAGCGCGACGAAGAAGAAAGCGGCCAAGACCACAAAGAAGAAACGGCCCGCCGACACCGGAAAGCAACAGAAGAAGGCCGAACGCGAGGGCCGCCTGCTCCTTCACGAAAAACTCGAAGCCCTTCTCGACTGCGACGACGAGATCGCCAACAGTTTGAAATTCATGATCGATGCCGGCTACAAAGTCGCAGCGAAGAACGGAACCATCCGTCCGGGGGTGTCGTCATGAGTGCGGTCACGCAAGCGCTACGGGAGGAACTGCACGGGAAACTGGAAGTGATCCTCGATTATGGATACACGGAATATTCAGACCCAGATCCGGCGGGTTGCATTCGTACCGCCTACCACGAAGCCCGATGGGAACGGGTGCGGAAGAATGTTCTCCGTTCCGTTGGAAGGGACCGGAACGAGAGTACGAAGTATCCGGTCTCATCGGACCTGATTCTGAAGACTCCAGACCTTGAGCGAGCGGGACCGATTGCGCTGCAAGCTCTGACCCGAGTTACGGGGGAATTGCAGTGGATTGACCCTGAGGCGGGACGAATGACGTCAGCGATTCGATACAGTCTGGAGCCCGGACAGTCAGGGGAGTACTACGACTTTGCCGACCACTTCCTCGGCTTTGCAGTTTTACGCGTCCGGTTCAGCGACGATAGGAGTGATTCCCGGATCAAGGAGCAGGAGATTCAGTTGGTGCGGGCAGACTACGCATCCTGGATGTTCGAGTGTCCCTTCAGCCGCGAGTCCGAACACCACGTGCCAGAGCTCTTCATGACGTACTTGGGTCTCTTCATTTGCCCGGACTGTACCTCCTGGAGCGAAGGCAACCTTGCCGGGGACATCGAGACGTACAGGAAATGTGCTGAGCGCCAGAAACGCGAAACAGTGTGTTTCACACCGATCGAGGCGAAGAAGGAAGGTGCGTCATGACGAAGCGTGAACGTGAAGAAGCACACAGAGACTTGGATGTGGCACTTAACGCAAGTAAGGCGGTTCAGAATCTCGCCAAGTCTAGTCCAGGCGGGCCTTTGTGTGGATGGAACAACAGCAAGGAATTGCTGCTTCGACTAAAAGGACGTGATCCCGGAGCAAACCATTCAAAAAGGCCGCCGATTTCGGCAATGTCGAAGCGAGGCGGTGACAAAAAATCCCGCCGTCTCTTGTTGTAGACACTCGGAACCCGGAAAAAGCCGGTTTCGGTCCGCCCCTCTTATGTCATAGAGTTTTAAATCGAGACCAAAATCGAATGAAAGACTTCCGCCAGATTGACGCCCTGTATCAGCCGGTTCCCACTTTCGACAAGTGGAAGCAGGCAACCGTCGAGACAGCTCGATGGGAACGATATAGATCGAAACTTCAAGCGTATCAAGGGCAGTCCCAGGAAATGTTCGATCGTGCAAACAAGATCGTAACACGTGCTACAGCGATCGATACAGGTGCGCTCGAAGGGCTCTATGAGGTCGACCGCGGTTTCACTATGACCGTGGCAATGGAAGCTGCTACTTGGGAGGCCAAGCTCAACGAGAAAGGCGACAGAGCCAGAGCTTTGATCGAGTCTCAACTCCGAGGTTACGACTACGTTCTGGATTTTGCCACAGAGACCGTTCCGATTGCCGAGGCCTGGATCCGGAAGCTTCATGAGGAACTCTGCGCCGGACAAGATACGTATCAGGTGATGACGGAGGCGGGATGGCAGAACCAACGACTCCCGCTTGGAGAGTATAAACACCATCCCAACCACGTCGAGCGTTCCGATGGCGCCTTTCATCCTTATGCGCCGGTAGATCAAACCCCACCTGAGATGCGCCGATTCTGTGAGGAGCTGCGAAGTGATAGTTTTGGATCGGCGCATCCTATCCTGCAAGCCGCCTACTCTCATTACGGATTCGTCTGGATACATCCGTTCGCAGACGGTAACGGTCGAGTTGCCCGGGCACTGGCGTCGGTCTATACATACCGGGCAGCATCGATTCCGCTCGTGGTTCTAGCTGATAAGCGCAAGGAGTACCTGGATTCTCTGTCCGCCGCTGATGGAGGAAACCCACAACCGTTCGTTGACCTTGTCTTGGAACGTGCGATAGACGCGATCGAGCTGGTCGGAGACAGTTTTGCTGCTGCCGCTGCACCAAGCTACGAAGAAGCGCTCAGCGAACTCAAGAGTCTTTACATGACCAAGGGCGGTTACACACATCACGAAGTTAACGAGGCTGGCATCAAGCTGTTGAACGCTTTCCAGGCAGAGCTTCACGAACTTGTCACGAAGAATGTCGACGAACAGTGGTTTAAAGGGAGCGCAGGCCGCGGCAACATGGGCTATCAACCCGTTGGGTCCAACATGCGTACCACTGGTCCCGGAGTCGCAGAAATAGCCGGTCTCAACCTGAGCTCTTCGCATCCCGCCGAGGCCCAAGTGTCGAAACACTTTGCTTTGGAGCTTCCAGAGGATTGCGATACTGACGACGCCGTCGCGCTGCGAGACAACGAGGGACCATCCGACGTGCTGGAGATGCGCATGTCGGACTTAGTACCGGACTTGTCAGTGAATGCGCGATTTCGCATGCGAATGTTTGCTGAGCAGGTCTTCGGGAAGGCCATTAAAGACTTGGTCGATCTGGCGAAAGCCAAACTCGAAAGCAAGGGCTGACAAGGCGCGATCATGCTCCCGCCAGCGTTTTCTCCGTAATCTTCCCGAAGCACTTCCTGCACTTCGCGGGCTCTGGATCAAGGATTACTCGTCACCCTCCGAATTCCGTTCCCTAATCAGTCTTTCAATCCTTTCCAGTCGTGTCTCTATTCGAACCAGGCTATCGTTGTCGTCGCTTTCGATGAAATACGCTGCTATGGAGGCGCCGACGGTCGCTACCAAGCCGATGCCGGTTAGCATCAAGACGACGCCCAGGAGCCGTCCTGTGGGCGTGGCTGGGGCAATGTCGCCATAACCGACGGTAGTGGTCGTCACGACTGCCCACCAAACACCATTCCAAAAGCCTGTCGATCCTTCTTCAACGACGTCGAATAGCCCGCCACCGGCCAGAACCAGAAATATCGCCAGTGACGCCACATACTTGACGCCTCTCCTTCCGAAAATGGACTGGAGTGCTGGAAGGGCTCGTGCTGAAACACCCAGAATCCGAAGCAGACGAAACGCGCGGGCCACGCGGACGACGCGGACTAATGACAGCAATGTCGGCAGGGCCGGGAAAGACAAGATGATAACGCCCAGGCTGAGCCAGTTTGTCCTGGCGTAGTTCCGGCGATCAGCGGCCAGGGAGATCATCACGACGTACTCGAGGAGAAAGATGAACCAGATGCCCCAGTCTGCCGCGACGATCAGGTCGCTGGTTGATCCGCCTTCCTGAACGACGACTAGCGGTATGGTGGCAATCGCAGCCAGTATGACCGCTACGTTGAAGGTGTTCTCAACCTGCGGGTGTGGGGAAATCATCTCGGCGAAACGTACAGGGAAGGGCTGGCTTTCGTCAACGCGGAAAGGTAGCTACCCACTACCCTCAACCAGTGTTTCCTCAAACACCGCTCCACGACAGAGAGGGCATGTCGCGAGCTCGCTGAGAATGTAGTCCGTGGTGGCCGGATCTAGATCACAGGTGCGGTCCAGCAACCAGGTGAACGGAATCTCGCTGGCGGTGGGGTCGCAGTTCTCGCAGGCCATGATGTCCTCCTGGGCACGGAGGACGGTGGCGAGATAAGGCGATGAGGGTTGTCACGCTGGCGGGTTAGCACGCAGAGGGCCGGCCCGCAACCTTGGTGATCCGTGTGTCATTCGTTTGTCGGGGCTGGGTTTTGTCATGGGAAGTGCGGTTGGAAGGCGCGGCTTCGGCGACGGCGCAGGTATTATGGGCGTCACCACCATGCCTGACCGGGACGAACTGAAGAAGGCCCTGATCGACGCGCTGGACTACCAGGACATTACCCTCTACGGTCCAGATGATCTGCCTATCAATAAGGATCACGAGGAGGTTGCTAGGAGCGAGCTCAAGCGCATCGTCGCGGAACTCGTCGGCACGATCATAGATGCTCTTCCTGAATCCGCCCTGGAATCGAAGGAGAGGTTCTCGGACGCGGCGGTTGACATGATCGGGAAACTCTCCAGCGCAGAATCAACTCCCCGACGATTTGCTTTCAGTTTCAACGCAACAACCGGCGTGCTCGACTTGAAGTTCAAGACGGGTACCAGGGGCGAGGTGAAAGCCGCCATTCCTCTCTATCTGATGGCTGGCGCTGCCTGGGCTTGGTGGTATTTGACTCGCAAGAAGGGGATTAGCGACGCGCTTGCCCCTCCCAGGACAAGCCGCGGGAGTGGCATTGATTTCTTGTGGGTACCCGATGGCTTTTGGGTCAGCCAGAGACCAGTTACAGAGTTTCAGTTCTTGCTCAATATTATGGCCAGCATTAAGGTGGACTATGCGCTCGCGCAGACGGGGAGCCGTGGATGGAGCGCGCAGCTAGGCGCATGGTATGAGACCGAGTACGCTAACCTAATAGCGTCGATCAGGCGGAAAGAACGACAGCCCCCTGAAACGGCTTCACCACCATACCGAATGGTGCACACTGTCGATGACCGCAAATGGGCCGGCCTCACAATTCCCACCGTTGCCGAGTGGCTTCGAGCCAAGGAAGTGAGGCCAGACCTCATCTATCCTTGTGAGGTCGAATGGGTGCGCCGGCCCATCACGTTTTCTGCTGACCTCGGAAGGGTTCACTGCGAAAGCGGCATGCTATTGGAGAACCCGGTCGCTAAGGACGAACGTCACTGCTTTCGATGTGTGTCGAGAAGCAAACCTTGAGGGAGGCTCCGCCGCCGACTGTAGTGATTCTTGTAGTAAGTGCTCGTTCGAATCGGCTTCAACGGGTTTTGTAGCGCCAAATTGGGATACGCTAGATTTTAAAGCCCATTCAAACAGGCAGGCACTTGGAGAAGAGGCGCCTTCTCGGTCTGCAAAACCTTTATGCATCGGTTCGAATCCGATCGGCGCCTCTAGACTCTGTCAGTGGATGTTGGATAGGCAGGGTGATGGACCGACTCGTCGTGGGGGTGATGTTCGTCGACCATGATTGCCGGGACCGCTCCGGTAGCGCGGCGGTCCCATACAATCCTATGCCGCATTGGAATCGATGCCTCTCATCGACTACCGCAGCGGGGTGCTTCGCTATTCGGGTAGTGGATCGTTGCTACTGATCATGCTTCGGGCGATTTTCCAACTGCCATCCATTTGTCTTCGCAAGACGTTCAGATACTTTCCGTTCAGGACGACCGGGTCGCCCTCTTCCGGGGTGATGGTCAGAACGTAGTTGCCTCGTCCAACGGCAATGTCACCGCTCAGCATCGTGTCTTCCTGGGTAATCGAGATCTGGGGCGTGTCTTGCGAGAATGTGTTCTCCATCGCGAGGCGCACACCATCGATTCCGACGGTCGACGGTGCGTTCGGGGGCATTCGAACGGCCTGCTCGTCGTAGAAGGCGACGACGCCGTCGACGTCTGCGGCGTTGAATGCGGCCTCATAAGGTTCGATCATTCCCTCGATCATCGCGCGATCCTCGGCTGTCGTGTCCGGTGGTTCCTCGGGCGCCGGTGGAGGCGCGCAGGAAACCGAGAACACACAGAGGAAGGCGACGGCAGCTGGAAACTTCATGGTTTTCTCCTTTTACCCCATTCACGGGGCGCCAGTTCATGGATGGCTGCGTAGCCGGGGATGCTACCGCGTCGGTTAGCGGTGCGTCAAAGAAAAGCGTCCTGATCAGACGCCGTCTCGCACTGGAAACGTGAACGGCTAAGCGTCGCTGGCCGCTAGGAGTCTGCGCGGCAGAAGAAACTCGGTACTCCATGTCGATGCTAAGTGCTGCGCACACACACTATGCTGTAGTCACAATGACCCAAAATCGTTCTGCCGCGCAGACTCCTAGTGGCCTGTAACGGAGATATCGGCACCATCGCCGATGGGTCTTGCCAGTCGAGGTCGAGGAGAGAGGAGGAATTGATGCGGTTTCATCATGACGACGAACGACAAAGAGATCGACCCCAACCCCCATCGGCCCGGAGGGTTGCGGCGGAACGGCACCGTCTTCGTTGTCGCTCCTCCTCGGAATGTAGGAGCATTACCTCGTCGTCGGCTCCTAGAATCCGGTGCCGTTCCACCGCAACGCTGGTACCGATATCTCCGTTACAGGCCACTAGAGTAGGACGGCGACCCCAAGCGCCACCAACAGTCCAACGGCCAGGACCAGGTTCCAGACGCGCTGCCGCTTCTGGATCTGAACCAGCGCCTCGTCCTGGGCGTTGAGCATCTGGACCAGCATCTCCATGTTCCGGTCGACTACCCTCATGCGCTCTTCGAGGAACGCCCGGACCTGGTCGATATTCTGCATCTGCTTCAGATCCTGCTGGCGGGTCTTGAACGCGCTCTCTTTGAGGTCGTTGATGATGTCCTGCCCGACTTCGGTCGAAGCCGCTTCACGCATCAGACCGAGTGCCAATCTAAGCCAGCTCATCGTCGTAAAACTCCAATGGATCCAGGCGGTATTGAGCCCATTCCCATGGCTCCGCCGAGGCTTCGAAATAGTCCACGATATCGTCGCCCGCGATATCCAGGGCGGTGGGTATGCTCTGCAGTGCCGCAACCACGAGCGCGCGATCCTCGGGCCTGCGGAAGTGTGCGAGCAGGTTCAACACGTGGCCTCGGAGCGTTCCGGCGGCCTGTGGTTCCGCCAACCGCTCGCGGAATGACTGCAGGACCGTTTCCCGCTGCGAGGGGTCGAGGACCGCGATCCCTTCCATCCCCGAGGCGGCGACCGACCGGACGGCCGGTTCCAGGCTGCTGTCCTCGAGGATCGAAAGCAGCGTCGGGGTAGCTTCGGATCCGATTCGGGCGAAGGCGAGTGGCAGTTCCTCCAGGACGTCCTCATGGCGGGTGCCGTATGCCAGGAAGATCGCATCGCTCAGCGCATCGACAGCCACTGAGGATTTCATCGCTCCCAACAGTTTAACGGCGTGAAACACCGCGATACGCCCCGCCTCTTCGGTGTGCCACAGGCGGACGTTGCGGATCAACTTTACGAGGTGTTCGGCCATGGGGGCTCCGCGGCCCAGAATCTCGCCGATTGTCTGTTGCGAGAGGCGGGTCTCTCCGCTGAGAAGCTGCGCCAGTAGTTCTCGGTCTCCCATCGCGCCTACTATACCAAGCGATCGGACTGTAGCAGCCCGTGGCAGAAGTCTGATGGCTCGCGTTACGGCGGCGTTGCGCCAGATGCTAGGCGCCGCAATCGACCGATCTGCGGGTCTGGAGAAATGTCGCGGCAACAACCCCCGGATGTGACGCCGCCGTAACCCTCCGGGCGCACGGGGGTTGCGGGCGGATACTTTGTTGCTCGTCGTCATGATGAAACCGCATCAGTTCCTCCTCGCGCCTCGTCTCCGCCTCGCAAGACCCGTGCGCGCGAACCATCAGACTTCTGCCACTGGCTGCTCGTCGGGATCACCGTTCCCGAACAGGTTCGGCCAGCCAGACTTCCGTCGTGTACTGCATGTCGAGCACCGGTTGATTCTCCATGATCCGTCCGAGTTCTTTCTCGAATTCCCGGAACCGATCCTCGCCGATGCTCCGGATGTAGGAAGTGCTCCGCGCCAGACCCTTCCAGTCCTCGACGCTCATCGGTTGTGTGTGGCTGTAACTCTCATGCTCGAGGTTCCTGAAGACACCTTCCTCTTCGAGTATCAGAATCCAGTCCCTGTTCCGGTAAGCGCAATCATGCCCGGGATTGAACCGCCTGATGAGTCGTTCGTACTCCTGCTGATGAGAGGGTTCCGCATCACGGGTGTTCCAGGCGAGTGCAAGGTGTGCCGACGTTTTGAGGATGCGCCGGAATTCTCTCAAAGTCTCCGCAGTCGCGAACCAGTGGAACGACTGGGGACACAGCAGCAGATCAGCGACCGCGTCGTCGATAGGGAGGGCCTGGGCAAATGCGATCACCCGGTCGGGCTGAGGGGCCCGGCGCAGCATGTTCTCTGCTGCGTCGATCGCGATAACCCGAAAGCCCCGATCGAGGAACGGAGCCGATCCTTTGCCTGTGCCCGCACCGATGTCGACGATGAGGGACGAGGGACTGAGCGAACACCGCTCCACAAGAAAATCGTACAATTCGGAAGGGTAGCCCGGGCGGTAGGCGTCGTAATCGTCGGCGCAGTACTCGAAGGAAATCTTCATCTCGCGTCGATCAGCATCGGCCATGCAAGACCAGGACATCCCTCAGATTCTGCGAATCCTCCGGAAGAAGGTCCGCGATTGGCCCGTCCCTGCGATAGGGCACTACACGCATACACCTTATACCGTGCTGGTTTCCTGCATTCTCAGTCTGAGAACCAAGGATCAGACGACGACAGGGGCCAGTGAGAGGCTGTTCGAAATTGCCGACAACCCGCGGGCGATGCTCGAGGTTCCGATCCGAGAGATCGAGAAGCGGATCTATCCCGTTTCGTTCTACCGAGTCAAGGCCCGGACCCTGCATGACATTTCGGCCCGGCTCATCGATCGTTTCGACGACAAGGTGCCCGATAGCCTGGACGATCTTCTCACACTTCCCGGAGTCGGGCGCAAGACCGCGAACATCGTCGTAACCCTCGCTTTCGGCAAGCCCGGCATCGCAGTCGACATCCATGTCCACCGGATCTCAAACCGATTCGGATACGTCCGGACCAAGAACCCGGACGAAACGGAGATGGTCCTCCGCGAGAAGCTACCGCGCAGGTACTGGATCGAGCTCAATGACCTGCTCGTCGCGTTCGGCCAAAACCTGTGCACGCCGACCAGTCCGCACTGTTCGATTTGCCCGGTGGAGAAATATTGCGAACGTGTCGGCGTCACTCGAAGCCGCTAGCCGCTTGATGCTTGCGTTTGACGGTCTTACTGTCCGCTTGGGGGCCCAGGCGTACTGTTAGCAACTAGCGCTCGGCCTTCCGCTAGTCCTGAAACGGACGATAGTCCCATCCGGATGCCACGGATCGAGCGGATTAGATGGATTCAACGGATGCTCTGGCGAAATGGAATCTGCCAAATCCGTTAAATCCGTGGCAGACCGATTGAGCTGATCGCTGAAAGCTGACGGCTGATCGCAGCGTTGTTCAGTTTCGATCCCGCACGAGCTGGGCCATTCGTTCGAGCATGCGGAGAGGCAGTTGGGTGTATTCCGAGGCGGACACCAAGTCCGCAGGCGCGCAGGTCTCGAGCGGGCTGTCGAGAACGTGGCGGCACGCGTTGCACCCGTCCGTGCCGTACACGATTCTGTTTTCGATCGAGTAAGCGATCAGCCTGGTCGAGGCGCTGTCGCGAAGGCGGTGCCCGTCTTTTTCATACCCCGCGGGTTCGGCGAGCCACAGTTCCGGTTCACACTTGCGCTCAGCGGCGACCATCTGGAGCAACGACTGAACATCGAAGTCGACGAGCTTCCGAGCCTCGTCGTTAAGCTCCTGTTCCGTGGCGTAGTGGACTTTCATTCGCAACAGTTCGGTCGGCAACTGGCTCTTAATTCCACACTGGTGTAGGTGCGGTCTATGACCGCACATCTTCGGTAGTGCTCAAGTTTCAATTTCAAACTTGAGCACTACCACATCTTCTCTTCAACAATGATTTTGTGCGCTCATAGAGCGCACCTACACGTCCCCGGGTGTTCGTTACGCAGGACTGTTCGCGAACGCTCGCGCCCTTGGGTGTTTACCATGCAGAAGAGTCCGGCAACGCCGGCTTCTCCCTTCATTTTTCCAACTCTCCGGCCACGATATTGAGCGAGCCCAGCGCAGCGATCGCGTCGGAAATGTAGCCGTTCCGGATCATTTCGTTGAACGCCTGGAAGATGTAGAAACAGCTGCCGCGACACCGCAGCCTGTAAGGTGTCTTGCCGCCGTCGCTGACCAGGTAGAAGCCCAACTCGCCGTTGGCCGCCTCCCAGTAGGAGTACACTTCGCCCATCGGAGGGCGAATGCCGTCCTGAATCAACTCGAAATGATTCATCAGGTCTTCGATGTTGGAATAGACACCTTCCTTGGGCGGCAGGCTGATGCGCCGGTCGTCGATTCGAACCCGACCTTCTGGCAGATTGTCCAGAGCCTGTTCGATGATCTTGAGGCTCTGGCGGATCTCCTCGATGCGTACCAGGTAACGATCGTAGATGTCGCCCCGGTCGCCAACCGGAATCTCAAAATCAAATTGATCGTAATCGTAGTTCGGGAACCATTTCCGGATGTCGTAAGGTACCCCGGCGGCCCGGAGCGCCGGTCCGGTGAATCCCCAGTCGATGGCGTCATCGGCCGAGATCGGTGTGACACCCTGGGTGCGCGCCTTGAACAGCGCGCTGTGCCGGTTCATCCGCTCGATATCGTCGACGTACTTCGGTATCGACCGCAGGACCTCTCGCGCCCGCGTAACGAAGTCCGCGGGCAAATCCGCTGACACGCCGCCGATACGTACGTAGCTGACTGTCAAACGTCCGCCGCAGCAGGACTCGATCAAGTCGTAGATCTCCTCGCGGGGCCTGAACGCGTACCAGAAATTCGTAATCGCCCCGAGGTCGACCAGGTTGGTGCCGATGCAGACCAGGTGATCGGCAATCCGGCTGAACTCCGAGAGGATGATGCGGATGTACTGCGCCCGTTTGGGAATCTCGACACCGAACATCTTCTCGACCGCCATCGCGTAGGTGACGCCGTTCATCATCGCGGACATGTAGTTGAGTCGATCGGTGAAGGGGATGACCTGCCAGTAGGTATGGGTTTCCGACATCTTCTCGAAGCACCGGTGAAGAAAACCGATCTCGGTGTCGGAATCGATGATGCGTTCACCGTTCGTTGCGACTTGCAGCCGGAAGGTGCCGTGCATGGCCGGGTGCTGTGGACCGAGGTTGAGGATCATCGGTTCAGGATGATCGTTTGCCTCTGCATGCCTCCGGGCGCGCTCGACCACCGGCAGGTCGATAGTCTCGGAACAGAGAGTCCGCTTCCCCGGCGGGAAGTCCCGACGAAGCGGATGTCCCTCGAACTGGGAATGCGTCAGAATCCGCCGCAGGTCCGGATGGCCTTCGAATTCGATGCCGAACATGTCGTAGGCTTCCCGCTCCGCCCAGTCAGCCCCCTTCCAGACGTCAACCGCCGTAGCAATCTTCGGATCATCGCCGGATACAGGCACCTTGAGGCGTAGCCGGTGCTTCGTCGACAGCGACAGCATGTGATAGACGACGTCGTAGCGCCGGTCCCGCTGATCGAGGTGGTCGAGGGCTGTGACATCGAGCAGCATCTTGAAGTCGAACGCAGGGTCGTCCTTGAGGGTGCGCAGCACCTTCTTGATGTTGTCGGGCCGGACTGAAATCGACAGGTCGCCGCGAAACTCCCGCATACCGATCAGCTCATCCGGAAGCTTTTCCCGGAATGCATTCGCGATCGGCACGTCCAATTCCTGCTTGTCCTCCAGAAAACGGACCAGCGACCGCGAGGGCGGATTCAATCCGTGAACCGTGGCGTCGACCTCCGGCAGCTTGAGTGTCTGCTGTCGGGGGTGTCGCTCATAAGACTTGCGCGTGTCGGTTTCGATCTGTTTCTGCAGCTTGATGATCGCGTCGAAGACGGCTTCCGGGACGGGCGGACAGCCAGGGATGTAGACGTCGACGGGAATGATCTCGTCGATCCCCTGCATGACATGGTACGCGCGGTAGAAACCGCCGCAGGTTGCGCACGCGCCCATCGAAATCACCCATTTGGGTTCGGCCATCTGGTCGTAAATCTTTTTCAGTACGGGTCCCATCTTGTCGTTGATGGTTCCCAGTACCATCAAGACATCGGCCTGGCGGGGTGAGAAGCGAACGACCTCGGCGCCGAATCGCGCGATGTCGTAGTGGGCGCCGGCGACGGCCATGAACTCGATGGCGCAGCAGGCTGTGCCGAACGGGTAGGGCCAGAGGGAACTCTTCCGGGCCCAGTTGGACAGGGCGCCGACCGTGGTAGTCAGGAAGTTGCCGTGCTCGGTCTCCCCTACGTCTTTGAGCTCACGCATAAGCCGACGATTCTAGCAAGAACCACCCCGCCTGAATTCCCCTCCTCAGATGAGGAGGGGTGGCGCGAAGCGCCGGGGTGGTGTTGACCAAAGAATCCGAACAATCCAAAAAAGTCAAGCAAGGGTCGCACCAAGCAACCACCCGGTCTGCGCCTCCGGCGCATTCATCCTGATGATCCAACCACCCCGTCTGCACCTGCGGTGCAGCCACCCCTCCTTAGCCAAGGAGGGGAGTCGGCTCCACTCTACAGATTTTCGGATAACCGACCACTGACCACAACAACGGCCTACGGACAACGGCCTACTTCTTCTACGGTTCATACGCCAGGTTGGGGCCGAGCAGGCGTTCGATCGTGGCCAGGTCCCTACCCTTGCGGCGTTGGTAATCCATAACCTGGTCCCGACCGATCTTACCGACGCTGAAATAGCGAGCGAGGGGGTGTGCGAAGTAGAGGCCGCAGACGGCGCTTCCGGGCACCATCGAAAAACCTTCGGTCAGGCAGATGCCTGATCGAGCCTCCGCTTCGAGCAGTTCAAACAACGTCTGTTTTTCGCTGTGGTCGGGCTGCGCCGGATAGCCCGGTGCCGGCCGAATTCCGCGGTAGGCTTCCCGGATCAGTTCGTCGGGAGCCAGGTTTTCGTCCTGGCCGTAGCCCCAGTCCTGTCGGACTTTCCGGTGGAGCCATTCGGCGAAGGCCTCGGCGAGCCGGTCGGCCAGCGCTTTCGACATGATGGAATTGTAGTCGTCGTGGTCGGCCTCGAACCTCGCGCACAGCTCAACGAGCCCGTGGCCGCTCGTCACAGCGAACGCCCCGAGGTAATCCGCCAGGCGTGTTTCACCTGGAGCGATGAAGTCCGACAGCGCCAGGTTGGCCTCTTCTGCCGGTCGGACGAGCTGCTGTCTCAACATGTGAAATTGGGCCCGGATGGTTGTGCGTTCCTCGTCGGTGAACACCTCGATATCGTCGCCGACGCTGTTGGCGGGGAAGAAGCCGTAGACGCCGTCCAGCTTCAGCAAACGCTCGCCGACGATCTTTGCCAGCAACTCTTGCCCGTCAGACAGAAGCTCCTTCGCACGGGGACCGACCACACGGTCCTCCAGGATCCGCGGGTACAGACCCTTCAACTCCCAAGCGTGGAAGAACGGGGTCCAGTCGATGTAAGGAACGACGTCATCGGGCGAAACCTGGACCTGGCGAAGCCCGAGGAAGCCGGGTCTGGCGATGTCGCCTTCCTTCCAATCGATCGGTGCGCGACGCTCGCGCGCGTCCTGGATGGAGAGCAGGTGATCCCGCGCCATTCTCTTCTCGTGGGCTGCTCGCGCTGAGGCTTGTTCCCGACGAACGTTATCGATGAACGCCCGGCTCATATCCGCGCTCAGGAGACTCCCGACCGTACCGACCGCCCGCGATGCGTCCAACACGTGGACGACCGGCTGGCTGTAGCTCGGTGCGATCTTGACTGCCGTGTGCACCTTGCTGGTCGTGGCACCTCCGATCAACAGCGGCAGTTCCATACCCTCGCGGGTCATCTCCTTTGCCATGTGAATCATTTCATCCAGCGACGGAGTGATCAGCCCGCTGAGGCCGATGACGTCGACCGACTTCTCCCGTGCGGTCGCGAGAATCTTGTCGTTTGGTACCATCACGCCCAGGTCGATCACTTCGTAGTTGTTACACGCGAGGACCACGCCGACGATCTTCTTGCCGATGTCGTGAACGTCGCCTTTGACCGTGGCGAGCAGTACTCGTCCCTGGGAAGATCCGGCCGCCTTCTCGTCCTCCATGAACGGCTCCAGGTAGGCGACCGCCTTCTTCATCACTCGCGCGCTCTTGACGACCTGGGGCAGGAACATTTTCCCGGAACCAAACAGGTCCCCGACGATGTTCATTCCTTCCATCAGAGGGCCTTCGATCAGCGCCAACGGACGGCCGTACTTCAACCGACCTTCTTCGGCATCCGCCTCGATATATTCGACGATGCCGTGTACTAACGCGTGCTTGAGACGCTCAACTACCGATTCATTCCTCCAGGCGTCGTCCTTGCGGACTGGCGAATCGGGGTCGCTCTTGACGGATTCGGCAAACTCGACGAGGCGTTCCGTCGCGTCTTCACGCCGGTTCAGGAGAACGTCTTCGACCCTCTCGAGCAGGTTCTCCGGAAGATCCTCGTAAACCGCCAGCTGGCCCGCATTGACGATTCCCATGTCCAGCCCCGCGGCGATGGCGTGGTAGAGGAACGCCGAGTGCATCGCCTCCCGAACAACATCGTTCCCCCTGAACGAGAAAGAGATGTTACTGATTCCTCCGCTGACCTTGACTTCGGGCAGCGACGCCTTGATCCGGCGAGTCGCCTCGATGAAGCTGACGGCGTAATCGTTGTGTTCCTCGATTCCGGTCGCGACAGTCAGTACGTTCGGGTCGAAGATGATATCTTCGGGCGGAAAGCCGACCTCTTCGGTCAGGATGCGGTAAGCGCGACGGCAGATCTCGACGCGTCGATCCGTCGTTGCTGCCTGGCCGGATTCGTCGAAAGCCATGACGACAGCCGCTGCGCCGTAGCGCCGGATGGCCCGGGCCTGGCGCTTGAATGCCTCTTCGCCCTCCTTGAGGCTGATCGAGTTGACGATTCCCTTACCCTGGGTGCACTTCAGGCCTGCCTCGATCACCGACCACTTCGAACTGTCGATCATCATCGGGACTCGGGCGATGTCGGGCTCCGAGGCGATAAGGTTGACGAATCGCGCCATCGCTGCTTCGGAATCGAGCATTCCCTCGTCGAGGTTGACATCGACGATCTGTGCTCCTCCTTCGACCTGCTGGGCGGCGATGGCGAGCGCACCTTCGAAATCGTCATTGAGGATGAGCCTGGCGAAACGCCGCGATCCCGTGACGTTCGTGCGTTCACCGATGTTGACGAAGTTGATGCCTGCCTCGATGGTCAGCGGCTCCAGTCCGCTGAGGCGCATTCGACGCTCTCGTTCCGGCCGCTCGCGCGGAGGCACGCCTCTGACGGTCGCGGCGATTTCGCGGATGTGCTCCGGACGCGACCCGCAGCAACCGCCGACGATATTGAGCCATCCGTTCGTGGAGAACTCACCGAGGATCTCCGACATGTCGCCCGGCGTCTCGTCGTAACCGCCGAACGCGTTGGGCAAACCGGCGTTGGGATAACAGCTCAGGTAGACCGGGGCCAGAGCGGATAGCTCTTCGATGTAAGGCCGCATCTGCCGGCCGCCCAGCGCACAATTGATGCCGACGCTGAACAACGGCGCGTGCGACACGGAGTTCCAGAAGGCTCCCACGGTCTGACCCGACAGCGTCCGGCCGCTGTTGTCGGTAATCGTGACCGACACCATGACCGGCACGCGGTAGCCTTTCTTCTCGAAGCACTTTTCGATTGCATAAAGCGCCGCCTTGACGTTGAGCGTGTCGAAGACCGTTTCGGCCAGGAGGACATCGACGCCGCCGTCGAGTAGTCCCCGGGTCTGCTCGAAGTACGCCTCGACCAATTCGTCGAAGCTCGTCGCGCGGAAAGCGGGGTTGTTCACGTCCGGCGATAACGACGCAGTCCGGTTTGTCGGGCCCAGCGCCCCCGCGACGAATCGCGTGCCGCCACCTTGGGCCGTCATCGAATCCGCCGTCTCTCGAGCCAGTTTCGCCGCGGCCAGGTTCAGCTCGTAGACCAGGTGCTCCACCTGGTAGTCGGACATCGACAAGGCGTTGGAATTGAAGGTGTTGGTTTCGATGATGTCGGACCCGGCCTCGAGGAAAGCCCGGTGGATCTCGCGGATGAGGTCGGGTTGGGTGATCGACAGAAGATCGTTGTTGCCTTTCAGGTCGCACGGGTGGTCCGCGAACCGGTCTCCGCGGAATCCGGCTTCATCGATGCCGTATCCCTGGATCATGGTCCCCATCGGTCCGTCGAGGATGACGATCCTCTCGGCGACCAGGCGCTCCAGCTGGAGCGCCCTTTCCTGCCGCTTCTCCGTCAAGGCCTCCATCCCGCTATTGTAACTGAACACCTTGATCCTTCCGTAGACGGCCTTCCGAGGCGTCGATCTACCGGTAATGCAAACGCCCAGATCGGGTATAGGTGCGCTCTATGAGCGCACACTCTTCGAACCGAAACACGTGCGCTCATAGAGCTTACCTACACCTGGGCGAAAAGACCTGCGCCTCCGCAGAAACATTCCAGGCAAGTGTAGGGGCGGTCTATGACCGCACATTCTTCGGGCCGCAACGACGTGCGGTCATAGACCGCACCTACACCAGGACAACTCTCTGTAGTACATTCAGACAGCGAGCAGAGGAGGCTCAATGGCAGGGGTAGAGCACAAACAGACGCCTGGTGCCATCCTGATGGTGCGGCCGGCCGGCTTCGGGTTCAACGAGGAAACCGCGGAGACGAACGTCTTTCAGACGAGGGATGAGAACGCCACCGATGACGAGCTCCAGGAGCTTGCCGTCGCCGAATTCGATGCTCTCGTCGAGGTGCTTCGAGCGGCCAAGGTGGACGTCATCGTTATCGAAGACACCCCGGATCCGCGAACCCCGGACGCCGTCTTTCCGAACAACTGGATCTCCCTCCACCAGGACGGCACGGTCGTGGTCTATCCAATGTATGCTCCCGTCCGCCGGCTCGAGCGTCGCTCCGACATCGTCGATACATTGCAGACAACGTACGGGTTTGAGGTCTCCCGGGTCGTCGACCTGACCCACCATGAGAATCAGGGGAAGTTTCTGGAGGGTACCGGCAGTCTCGTCTTCGATTACCAGGGGCGTTGCGCCTACGCAAACATCTCACCCCGTACCGATGCCGACGTGCTCCGCGAATTGACGGATCTGCTCGGTTGCGATCTGGTCACCTTTCGCGCTACGGACGCTGCCGGCACCGATGTCTACCACACCAACGTGGTGATGAGCATCGGGGAGGGATTCGTCATCATCTGTGCCGACGCCATCGATGATGAATCCGAACGCGAAGCAGTACTCGGCCGGCTGAGGCGCAGTGGCCGTGATCTCGTGCTGATCGATCGCGACCAGATGGGCCACTTCGCTGGCAACGTCCTGGAAGTCGAGAATCGTGACGGCGAAAAAGTGCTCGTGATGTCCAGCCAGGCGTTGGAGTCCTTCCGCCCGGAGCAGCTGGAAAGCCTGCGAAAGCATACGCGAATCGTCGCCTCCCCGATCCCCACCATCGAGCGGATCGAAGGCGGTAGCGCCCGCTGCATGATTGCCGGCGTCCACTTGCCGCGCCGTGAGGTCCTCGACTGACTGCTCCGAGGGCCTCGCTATTCGGTCGCGGGCTGGGTTCCCTCAGAACGCTTCGTACGCCTTCTGTGCGTCCTCATACCGACGGTTGCATTCATCCCAGTTCACGTTCCCCATGAATGCGCCGACGTAAGCCGCCGCGCGCGACCCGTAGTCCATGTGGTAGGAGTGCTCGAACATGTCGTTTACCAGCACAGGCCGCCCAAAGGCCACGTTGTCGGTGTGATCGAAAGCGATGTAGTTATGCAACCGACCGTCGTTGAAGTTGAAACTGAGGATCGCCCAGCCGCTTCCCCCACCCAGCGACGCCGAGGTTGATCGGAACTCCTGTTCCCAGGCATCGAAGCTGCCGAAATCGCGCGCAATGGCTTGCTCGAGTGTTCCCGACGCCGCGCCATCCCCGCCGAGCGTCGCGAAGTACTCTTCGTGGAGAATCACGGCGTTGGTCGCCGTCAGCTCTTCCATCATCAGGCCCTTCCGCAGGAATCCCGATGCGTCGGTCCGCAGGCCCGCAATCTCGGACTGAATTGCCGCCACACGGCGAAAGGCACCGCCGTAGTTGTTCTGGTGGTGGGACGTGATGACTCTCTCGGAGATGCCGTCCAGACTGTTCGCAGCGAACGGCAGCGGCTTCATCTGACGCGTTGCAGCCTCCTGGGCCTTGATTTCTTCGATGTTGCCACCGACTGCCGCGGTCGCAAGCAAGGTGGTCAAAAGTTCACGACGGTTCATCATGCACCTCCTTTGTTGTTGCCATCGGAGTCGATGGTTTCCGACGAAGCTTACACCCAGGAGCACTCGATGTGCAGTGATGTCTGTCCGGCGGATGCTGCGGCCCCCAGCGGTTCAGTCCGGAAGAGGTGGAACCCGATGAACCGCAAGCCGATCGATGCGGAAGGACGGCGGCCCGTGACGTGTTACCATCGCCGAACCGGAAGGCCCGAAAGGGCTGCCGTTCACACAGGAGGTGCTGGTGAAGATACGTCCTCCCTGGATCTTGTTCGGAATGATGGCGCTCGCCCTCGCGGGTTCGGCTCAGTCGAGATTACCGGATGGGCTCTGGTCGAGACTGACGTCCCCGGACCACCCCGCACTCGGGCCCGCGGATGCACCGGTCACGGTCGTCGAGTTTGCAGATTTCGAATGCCCGCATTGTGCGGTTATGTTTTCGACGCTTCAAAGCGTCCGGAAGAACTACGGTGAGAGTGTGCGAATCGTGTTCCGGCAATTCCCGCTCGCGCACATCCACCCCAACGCCCGGAAAGCTGCCGAAGCCTCCCTGTGCGCCCACGAGCAGGAACGCTTCGGGGCGTATCACGACTCGCTGTTCGCAAACCAGCAGGAGCTGAGCGTCGATGCGCTTAAGCGGCGAGCAGCGCAACTGGGACTCGATAGGCCGGCGTTCGATCGGTGCCTGGATTCCGGGAAACACGCCGCTACGATCGAGAGCGACATGGATGACGGCGAAGAGGCGGGCGTCTTCAGCACCCCCACGATGTTCATCAACGGACGCCGGGTCGAGGGAAATCATCCGTACGCAACGATCGCGCGAATCATCGATGCCGAACTGCAACACTGGAGGCTTGTTCGGTGAAGGCGTGTCCTTCCCCACAAGACTCCCCATCGCAGCCAGCGCGAAAGTGGTAGGCTTCGCTAAGTAGTTTGTTTTCAGTCGAGCCCGGGTGGCGGAACTGGCAGACGCACCGGACTTAAAATCCGGAGTCCCTTGCGGGACGTGTGGGTTCAAGTCCCACCCCGGGCATTGATTCGTTTCGGCCATTCCAGCAGCTTCGACGCGGATTCTGCAACCACCTGAAACTGGGGATCGCCAAATCCGGCGGGTCGAAGGTGGGATTTGGCCAGATGCATGGACCGAATTCGGGGATCTCTCGCCTGAAAATACATCAATAAATAGATGGACGAAGGAATTGACGTGCGCAGGGAGACGCTACTATAGTGTCAAAAGCTGTTTAGTTCAGTAACTTCGGGACCGTGCCCTCTGCGCCAAGGGGGGGGTGTTTTCGGCTTTGTTTGCGATCCCTCTTTCGCATCATGCTTGACGCCCGAAGTTGCCTGAGGTCGAGATGAATCTTCGTCGCTCGATAGTGGAGGACTGTTTCATGAAGGTCACGTCAAGATGCGGCGGCCTCGTCGTGTTTGCGATCGTCATCGTCGGACTCTGCGGAGGCGATCTGGCGATTGTTGCCTACGGCCAGGGCAACGTCGACCCGTCGGCGCTGGAATCACAGCAGGCGATGGTGGGCGAGTACTGCGCCACCTGCCACAACGACGCGATGCTGGAAGGCGGTTTTTCGTTCTCGGAGCTGGATATCGCCCATCCCGAGCAGAACGCCTCACAGGCGGAAAGACTCATCCGCAAAGTGCGTTCCGGGATGATGCCCCCGATCGGTTTGCCGCGCCCGGACGCCACGACTCTGAAAGCGTTTGCGTCGGCGATCGAGGAAAGAATCGATGCAGCTGCTGCGGCCGAACCCCATGTGAGCGCACCGGAGTTGCATCGCGTGAATCGGACGGAGTACCGGAACTCGGTGCGCGAGCTGTTGGACCTGGAGGTGGACGTCGCTGAGCTTCTGCCCCCGGACCCGACCACGAACGGGTTCGACAACATGTCGGAGGCGCTGACGATCTCACCCGCTTTGATGGGCGCGTACGTCCGCGCGGCGGAGAGGATCAGCCGGGATGCGATCGGTGATCCGGAGGCGACTCCGGGCATGACGTTGTACCAGGTTTCCCGACTCGCCAACCAGATGCGTCACGTTCCCGGAACCCCGTTCGGGACGCGCGGCGGCACTTCGGTCATGCATACGTTTCCCGCCGACGGCGAGTATTCCTTCCTCATGACTTTCTACTATTACTACCCCGGCGAACTCGTCGGCATCGCGCTGCCGGCGCAACTCCAGGGACAGCAGATCGAAGTCTCGGTCGACGGAGAACGCGTCGCAGTCCTGGAACTCGACCCGGACATCAAGGAAGAGGAAGCCAATTACGTTACCGAACCGGTCAAGATCGCGGCCGGGCAGCGCAACCTGTCGGTCGCGTTCGTCTCGAAGTTCGACGGTCCGTATCAGGACCACTACAGACTCATCGAGCAGACTCTGGCGGACACAACGGTTTCGGTAACGCCGCAGCTGACCGGACTGCCCCACCTGCAGGCCTTTTCGGTAACCGGTCCCTACAACGCAAGCGGTGTGTCGGAGAGCGCGAGCCGCCGCAAGGTATTTACATGTCGTCCTTCCGCGCCCGATGAGGAGCAGGCGTGCGCAACCGAGATCATCTCGGCACTGGCCGGCAAGGCTTTCCGAAGACCCGTGACGCCGGAAGATCTGGAGAGCCTGCTCGAGTACTACGCGCATGGCGCCAGTGAAGGCAGCTTCGAATCCGGTGTGCAGGCCGCGATTCAGGCCATCCTGGCGAAACCTGAATTTATCTTCCGCTTCGAGCAGGAGCCGACCAACGCGTCGCTCGGGAGTGCCTACAGGATAAGCGACCTGGAGCTGGCGTCACGACTGGCCTACTTCCTCTGGAGCAACATCCCTGATACAGAGTTGACGCGCATCGCTTCCGAAGGGCGGCTTCGGGATCCCGGGGTCCTCGAGAGCCAGGTGAAACGCATGATGGCGGACCCGCGATCCGAGCAACTGTCGAGCAACTTTGCCGGCCAGTGGCTCCGCCTGTCCGGGATCGAGCGGATATTCCCGGAAGCCCTGCTTTTCCCGAACTTCACGGCGAACCTCGCCAGGTCCATGCGACGCGAAGTGGAACTCCTCTTCGACCACGTCATGCGAGAGGATCGGGACGTGCTGGAATTGCTGAGGGCCGACTATACGTTTGTCGATGACAACCTCGCCCGGCACTACGGAATCCAGAACGTGGTGGGCCCCCGTTTCAGGCAGGTGCCGTTGACCGATCCGAACCGGTTCGGGCTCCTGGGTAAAGCCGGTATCCTGACGATGACGTCGCTGGCCAACAGGACGTCTCCGGTCTCACGGGGCAAGTACGTCATCGAAGTCCTGGTCGGAACCCCCGCGCCGATCCCTCCACCGGTCGTGCCTCCGCTGGCTGAAGCCGTCGACAACCAAAGAGTGCTCTCGGTTCGAGAACGGATGGAACAGCACCGGGAGAACCCCGTGTGCAATGCCTGCCACAAGGTCATCGACCCGATCGGGATGGCACTGGAAAACTTCGACGCGGTCGGTGCCTGGCGCCGGACCGACGGGGGATTCGTGATCGATCCCACCGGGGAGATGTACGACGGGACGCAGCTGGACGGACCGGTCAGTCTACGCGAGGCGGTGATGGCGCGCTCCGAGGCTTTTGTCGGAAGCTTCACCGAGAACCTTCTTTCCTACGGTCTCGGACGCGTGACCGATTACCGCGACCTGCCAACGGTGCGTTCGATCCAGCGGGAGGCCGCCGGCAACGACAACCGTTTTTCTTCTTTCATCATGGGTATCGTAAACAGTCCGCCCTTCCAGATGCGCGCCGTGATCAGCGCCACGGAGGAGGAAGCGGCGGATCGTCATCAGTAGCTTTATCGTCATAGACGCTTGAACAAGGAGAGCTCAATGTTCATCACGAAGAAACATGTATCCCGGCGCACGGTTCTTCGCGGCATGGGATCGCTGGTCACACTGCCGTTCCTGGAAGCCATGCTGCCGGCCCAGACGCCTTCGCGCCAGATTGAAGCGAAACGAAAGCCTCGCTTCGCCTGCATCGAAGTCGTCCACGGGTGTGCGGGCAGCACGGTGTATGGGAGAGAACAGAACATCTGGATGCCGGCGAAACAGGGACGGGATTTCGAGTTCGGAGAGATCATCGAGCCGCTCGAGCCGTTCCGGGACGCCATAACGCTGGTTACGGGTACGGACTGCGGTGCGGCCAATCCGATCTCGGCTGAAGAGGTCGGTGCCGACCACTTCCGCAACGCCTGCGTGTTCCTGACAGCTTCGCACCCGAAGCAGACTCTCGGGTCTGACATCTACTGTGGAACCTCGATCGATCAGATGTACGCGCAGAAGTTCGGCCAGGACACACCGGTGCCGTCGATCCAGCTCTGCACCGAGCCGCTCGACCCGACCGGGCCGGGAGCCTACAAGTACAGCACCGTGTACATGGACACGATCAGCTGGGCGACGCCCACGACCCCGCTACCGTCGAACTTCAACCCTCGAGTGCCCTTCGAGGAAATGTTCGGGACGGGAGGCACACCCGAGGATCGAGTTGCGCGCCAGAGGCTGAATCGAAGCATCCTCGACGGCATCACCCATGACGTGACCCGGCTCAGTCAGAACCTGGGAGCCAGGGACCGTAACCGTCTCAACGATTATCTCGAGAACGTTCGCGAGATCGAACGTCGCATCGAGACGATCGAGGCGTACAACTCCAGCGGTGCCGAGAGAGAGGTGCCCGAAGCCCCGGTAGGAACTCCCGATTCCTGGGACAAGCGCGTGAAGCTCAACGCGGATCTCATGGTGGCCGGGTTTGCCGGGGAGGCCACTCGAGTCGCCGCGTTGAAGTTGGGCCGCGATGTTTCGGCCCGCGTCTTCCCGGAGAGCGGAACCGACAGCTCGTTCCATCCGGCCTCCCACCACGGAGAGACACCGAAGGGCATCCACGATTTCGCCAAGATCAACCGGTACCACGTCAGCCTCGTGGCGTACTTCCTGGAGAAACTCCAGAATACGCCTGACGGCGACGGAAACCTCTTGGATCACTCGCTGGTTATCTACGGCAGCGCTATGGCCGACTCACACGTTCACGGCCATCTCGACGTGCCGATGGTGCTTGCGGGTCACGCGAACGGTGCCTTCAAGGGCAACCTGCACATCCGGGAGAAGGACAGTACCCCGCAGGCGAACATCCTGTTAACCGTGATCAACAGGCTCGGTGTGGAACGGGAGTTCGTCGGCGACAGCACGGGAATGGTCGACATCTAACCTGTCGGCCCGTCGGCAACGGGGTGACGCCTAGGAGCGAACCGGCGTCACCCGGTTCTTCGACGGCTGGATCGAGGCCGGGCAGCACCGGCGCAACTCTCGCAGATCGAGAAAGGATCACAGAAATGGTACGTCGATTGAGTCAGATCGTTGTTGGCATGCTCGCGGTCGCGGTGCTGGCCTCCGGCGCCCCTGTAGACGCGGAGCTCTCCATCGCGGCTATGAAGGGCGAAATGGCCACGGTCCGGGTCCTGCTGGAAAAGAGCGTCGACGTCAACGCCCCCCAGGGAGACGGCACGACGGCACTGCACTGGGCCGCGTACCGGGATGACGTGGAGATGGCGCGATTGCTGCTCGAAGCCGGAGCGGACGTCGAGGCCAAGACCCGTCTTGGAGGAATGACTCCCCTCTTCATGGCGGCGAAGATCGGTAACGCAGAGATCGTCGAACTGCTCGTCGAGGCTGGTGCGGATGCAAACTCGGTCAACACCGAAACCGGAACCACCAGCCTGATGCTGGCGGCCGCTTCCGGGAGTGTTGACGCCGTCAGGATGCTACTTGACGCCGGAGCCGAAATCGAGGCGAAGGACGTCAATCAGGGACAGACAGCTCTGATGTTCGCGGCAGCACCAGGTCGAGTGGAGGTCATCAAACTGCTCGCCGAGCGCGGCGCGGACGTGAACGCGACTTCCCTGGTTCCGACCCCACGCAAGACGGAAGGCGCCGGCGGCCCCCGATGGCGCAGGCACGCGCTGGCGCTGGGTGGCATGACCCCGCTGGGGTTTGCTGCGCGCGACGGTCGGATTGCAGCTGTCCGAGCGCTGCTTGAGGCCGGAGCCGACATCGACAAGCTGACCGCGTCGAACAACATGAGCGCGCTGACAATCGCGATACTCAACGCTCATTTTGACGTGGCGATGTTTCTGCTCGAGCACGGTGCCGACCCCAAACCCGCCGACAGCGGGGAGGGACTCACTGCCCTCTATTCGGTGATTGATGCGCAGTGGGCCAATCGTGTCTGGTACCCTCCGCCGACGCCCGAGGAGGAGCGCACACACTATCTTGACTTGATCAAGGTCATACTCGATCGCGACGTCGACTTGGACGTCCGACTGAAGGCGAAGATGTGGCAGAGGCAGATGCACGGGGATTGGGTCGACCCAGCCGGCGCGACTGCTTTCTGGCGTGCCGCTCAGGCCAATGACGTCGATGCCATGAAGCTGCTCATCGCAGCCGGTGCGAACCCCAGCATACGGTCGAAGGACGGAGTCTCAGCGCTCCAGGTGGCCACGGGCTGGGGATATGAACCGCAGACCAGCACGTTCATCCCGGAAGCGCGGCTTGCGGCCGTCCGGTATCTTGTGGAAGCAGTCGGCCTCGACGTGAATGCCAGGGACAACAAGGGCTACACTCCGTTGCATGGCGCCGGGCTGACCTCTGAATACGGCACGGACGTCATCAGCTACCTGGTCACCATGGGTGCGGATGTGAACGCGCAGGCAGACGCGGTCTTCGGGGGTCTGATCGACCCGGACCAGGACGTTGAGCCAGGCACGGGAGACACGGTAGCGGACATGGCGAATGGGCCGAAAGCGCATAACCTCGTGCACCCCGAAGCCGTCCTGTTTCTTGAAGAGATCGGCTCGCCGAACTCGTACAACTGCCGGGCTTCGACGTGCGTGAACGCGGCCAAGAAGGATTCGGCGGGTGGCGGTCGGTAGCGGCTAATCTTCCCCGACTGTGCAAGGCCCCCTCTTCGGAGGGGGCTTTTATTTTTTGGGAACTCCGGTTTTTGGGAATCCGGTCTTGAATTTACGCGCCCCAAGACTATTGCAGATTTGGTCATTGGACGAATCCGCATTGGAAAATGGAGATTGCAAATTGCTCGATTTCTTATTGGTTGGAAATCTGAAATGAAACAATCTCCAATGAGCAATGTGGATTCTCTCAAATATCGCAATTTTGCGATGGGACAGAAACACCGGGATGTGTTCGCGGCACCGTGTCTGCCGGCACCCTCACCACCTGAGTATCCCAAGTATTGCTGTGCGTTCCCGGTTTGACATAGACTTAGTTCGCTCTGCGGCCCGCGCACTACGGTGTGCGAGGTCAAGGGTTTGGGTATCATTCGCGGAGGTAAGACGTAACATGATTCGAATTGCAGGGACTTTTGTGTCCATTATTTCTCTGGTAGCAGTGATCGTGCTCGTGGGGCTGGTCGAGCCCGTTTCGGCTCGTCCCGAGTTTCACCAGCGTTTCCTGGATGATCCACTCCGACTTCCGAGCGTAGAAGGGTGTGCGACCTGCCACGACGACCCCGAAGGCGGAGGGCCTCGGAACGAGTTCGGTACCGCCTTCGACGAGGGCGGTCGGATCATCACGCCGATGCTGAGGGCGAGTTATCCGGACCGCTTCGGGTTCGTTTCGACGCGACTCGCCGACGGAACTACGTTCTTTTTCTCCGACCCCGAAAACCAGGTCGCCGTTTTCGAGCGTAACGATCAGAAGTTTCTCATCGACCTTGCAGCGCTGTCGGAGGTTCCCGAAGACGAACTGCCGCCCCCGGCAAACCAGATGACGTTCTTCCTTACCAGCGAAGGGCCGGGCAACGGCGGCCATCTGGAGGGTCTGGCCGGAGCCGATCGGCACTGTCAGGCGCTTGCCGAAGCAGTCGACGCCGGAGATCGGAGCTGGCGGGCATACCTCAGCACCAGCTTTCAAGGCTCACCGGCGATCAATGCCGGCGACCGAATCGGCACCGGCCCGTGGTTCAACGCGAAAGGGCAGTTGGTCGCGCGCGGCGTCACGGATCTGCACAAGAACAACCGGCTGACAAAGCAGTCCGTGTTTAACGAAAAGGGTGAGCTTGTCAATGGCCGTGGAGACGAACCAAACCGCCACGACATTCTGACCGGTTCGCTCTCGGACGGCACCTCGGCGATCGGCCAGGATTGTAACAACTGGACGAGTTCAGCAGAGGGCACCGCGATGGTCGGCCACCATGATCGGGAAGGTGGCGGAGAAAATGGCAGTTCCTGGAATGCCGCCCACCCCTCGAGAGGCTGCAGCCAGGAAGAGCTTCGCGGATCGGGCGGTGACGGGTTATTCTACTGCTTTGCCCTTCGATAGTGTTCAATAGTAAGGGTTTAGGGGGCAGGCCATGTTACGTCGGGCCGGCCGGCGCGACTGCCCCCTTTGAGCTTTCCCGCCCGCCGGCACGAAACGCAGCTTAAAGTATTCAATTCACAGGGATCAGAAACTGTTGACGTGGGTCCTTGACCTATTTATAGTGGCAACAGCAACAGTCCAGATCGGCGACGTGTGCTGAAGTGGCTCTCGCGGGAGAGTTGTTTTGCGCGTTCAGCACTGTGGCATTTGTTCGGGGAACGTGCGAACTGGGGTTCGTTTGCGTTCGAGTTTCAGCTAGCGGAGGATCGGTTGATGAAGTTCACTTTGGTCTGCGTTGGCTTCGCCCTGCTTGCGATCGTGGTCTTCGGGCAAGGAGATGCGCCCGTCGCGTTCGGCCAGGAAAGCGGCACTCTGTCCACGCTCGAATCGCAGCGTGCGATGGTGACCGACTACTGCGCCACGTGTCACAACGTCGCTCTCATGGAGGGCGGTTTCTCCTGGGACGAAGTGGACGTCGCGCACCCGGAGCACAACGCCGAACAGGCCGAGAAGATCATCCGCAAGGTTCGTTCCGGCATGATGCCCCCGTTCGGCATGCCCCGTCCGCCCGCCACCGAGTTGAAAGCTTTTGCCGCCGCCCTCGAGAACAGAATCGATCAGTCGGCTGCTCCGCACTCGGAAGCACCTGAACTCCACCGTGTCAACCGGAGAGAGTACCGGAACTCTATCCGCGACCTGCTCGACCTCGAGATCGATGTCGGCGCGCTGTTACCGCCTGACGGCCGGACCGGTAACTTTGACAATATGGCCGACGCGCTGACGGTCACGCCCGCGCTTATGCAGGCCTATGTCCGGGCCGCCGATAAGATCGCACGACAGGCCGTCGGCGATCCCGAAGCGCCTCCGGTGATGGCACAGTTCGACGTCGTGAAAGTGCGTAACCAAATGCGGCACGTCGAAGGCACGCCTTTCGGAACGCGCGGCGGAACGGCGGTCACGCATAACTTCCCCGCGGACGGCGACTACACGTTCGGCCTCGAGCTCTATTACTACTACACGGGCGAGCTCATCGGCTCGAACCTTCCCGAGTCTCTGCAGGGCCAGCAGATCGAAATTTCGGTAGACGGCGAGAGAGTGGGCGTGTTCACGGTCGATCCTATGCAGGAGGAAACGACCGCCGTCATGGTGACCGATCCCGTCCACGTGACGGCGGGACCGCACAACGTGGCCGCGGCTTTCATCCAGACGTTCGACGGTCCCGTAGAGGACCATTACCGGCTGGTCGAGCACACGTTGATGGATGTGAGTATCGCGCTTCATGCGGGCATGACGGCGCTGCCGCACCTGCAGACCATGACGATCACCGGCCCGCTGAAGATCACCGGCGTGTCGGAGACGCCCAGCCGTCAGCGGATCTTCACATGCCACCCGTCCGACGCTGGTGAAGAAGAGACTTGCGCGGCGGAGATCATCACGAAACTGTCCGCGAAGGCTTTCCGCAGGCCGACAACTCCGGAGGACCTCGAAGGTTTGATGGAGATGTACAAGGTGGGTCGTGCCGAGGGCGATTTCGAGACGGGAATCCGCACGGTGGTGCAGGCTATCATCGCGAAGCCGGAGTTCGTGTTCCGGTTCGAGCGGGTTCCCACGGGGGTTGAGCCGGGCCAGAGCTATCGTATCAGCGACATCGAGCTGGCTTCCCGCCTGTCGTATTTCCTCTGGAGCACTTCCCCAGACGATGAGCTGATCGAAATTGCAAGCCAGGGCCGGCTGCGGGACGAGGGAGTTCTGGAAAGCCAGGTTCGGCGCTTGCTCGCCGACCCGCGGGGGGAAACGCTGTCGGCCAACTTCGCGTCGCAATGGCTGCGGCTAGCGGGCATCGAGGAAATGGCGCCGGAACCGACGACCTTCCCCGACTACACCAGGAACCTGTCCGAGTCGATGAGACGCGAGGTCGAGCTGTTGTTCCACAGCATCGTCCAGGAAGACCGTAGCGTTCTCGACTTGTTGACGGCCGATTATACGTTCGTGAACGAGACGCTCGCGAGGCACTACGAGATTCCGGACATCATCGGTACCCGATTCCGCCGCGTCCAGTTGGAGGACCCGAACCGGTTCGGGTTGCTCGGCAAAGGCGGGGTGCAGACGTTGACATCGCTGGCGAACCGAACCTCGCCGGTCGCGCGCGGGAAGTACGTTCTGGAGGTCCTGGTGGGATCGCCTCCGCCGAATCCGCCTGCGGTCGTTCCGCCGTTCAAGGAAAGCGTCAACAACGAGAAGATACTGACGGTCCGCGAGCGGATGGAGGTGCACCGGGAAAACCCGGTGTGCAACGCCTGCCACCAGATTATGGATCCGATCGGCCTGACGATGGAAAACTTCGACGCGATCGGCCGTTGGCGGGCCAACGACGAAGGACTTCCCATCGATCCGTCCGCCAGGATGTACGACGGGACGGAACTGGACGGGGTGGTCAGCCTCAGCCAAGCGATTCTGGACCGCTCCGAAGCGTTTCTCGGCAACTTCGCGGAGAACCTTCTCGCGTACGGCATCGGCCGCGTGCTGGATTATCGCGACATGCCGACCGCCCGGTCGATCCGGCGGGCCGCAGCGAACGACAACAACCGATTTGCAACATTCGTCATGAGTGTTGTAGAGAGCGCCCCGTTCCAGATGCGGACGCTCAACCCGGCGACGGACGAGCAGGCACAGGCCGGACGCCACGAATGAATTGCTGAATGGATCAGGCATAGTAAATATTCGAGTCAGTCAGTTGCTTTAACCTAGATAGGTCGCTTAACAGACGAGGAGAGCAAACCTATGTTCATCACAAAAAAACACATTTCACGGCGAACGATGCTTCGCGGGATGGGAGCAGCAGTCGCGCTGCCTTTCATGGAATCGATGGTGCCTGCCCAGACACCACTGAAGAACACGGCAGCCAACCCCAAGAGCCGTTTCGCCGCAATCGAGATCGTTCACGGAAACGGCGGCAGTACGATGTACGGTACCCAGAACAACCTCTGGGCGCCCGGGACCGAGGGCCGGGACTTCGAATTCGGGGAAATAATGAAGCCCCTGGAGCCGTTCCAGGAGTACTTGACGATCGTCAGCGATACCGACTGCGGCGCGGCCGACGCCATCTCGGCGGAAGAAGTCGGGGCGGACCATTTCCGGTCCAGCGCTGTGTTCCTGACGGGTGCTCACGCGAAACAGACCGAAGGTTCCGACATTTACAACGGGACTTCGATCGAACAGACGTACGCACATGAGTTCGGCCAGGATACGCCGCTGCCTTCGATTCAGCTGAGCATCGAGAACCTGGATTCATCGGGCACGTGCGGGTACCATTACAGCTGCTTCTACATGGACACGATCAGCTGGTCGTCGCCGACGACGCCGCTGCCGATGACGCGGGACCCGCGCCTGGCGTTCGAAGAACTGTTTGGATCCGGAGGAACCGCCGAAGACCGGGCTGCGCGGCATCGCATCAACCGCAGCATTCTCGACGGCATCACCCATGATGTCGCGAGGCTCCAGCAAGATCTGGACCCGGTGGATCGCGGCAGGCTGAACGACTACCTGGAAAACATCCGCGAGATCGAGCGCCGTATTCAGAGGATCGAGGCGTACAACGCGGAGCACGGCGCCGAAAGAGAACTGCCGACCGCCCCAATCGGCGTGCCCGATAACTGGGAAGAGCACGTCAAGCTGATGTATGACCTGCAGGTCCTGGCTTTCGCCGCGGATGTGACGCGCGTTTCGGCATTCAAGCTGAGCCGCGACACGAGCAACCGGGTCTTCCCGGAAAGCGGCAGCGACACCCCGTTCCACACCGCGTCACACCACCAGGCGAAGCCCTCGTTGATCAGAGGAGAGATCGGCAAGATCAACCGCTACCACGTCGGCCTGCTCTCCTACTTCATCGACAAGTTGAAGAACACGCCCGACGGTGACGGCAACCTGCTGGATCACTCGCTGGTTCTCTACGGCAGCCCGATGGGCGACGGCAACATCCACGGTCACAAACGTGTGCCGATGATTCTGCTGGGACACGCATCGGGTACGCTCCAGGGGAACCTGCACCTCCGGTGCCCGGATGCGACGCCCCAGGCGAACCTCCTGCTGACGACGCTGCACAAGCTCGGGATGAAGACCGAAATCGTCGGCGACAGTACCGGGCCGCTTGCGATCTAGACCGATCGGTCGAAGGCAGAGCTAGTGGCAGGAAACAGTTAACCGAGAGAGGGACGACACATGTTTGGTAAAAGCGTAGTCATCGGTCTGTGCCTGGCCATACTGCTAGCGGCAGTCGGCGGCCAGCTTCTGGCTGCTCCTGCGGACGCGCCGCTGGCGGATGCGGCCATGCGTGGCGATCTGGATGCGGTTCAATCCATGCTCAGCCGACAGGCGGCCGTCAACGCGGCGCAAGGCGACGGGACGACCGCGTTGCACTGGGCGGCATACAGGGATAATGTTGAGATGGCCCGACTCCTCGTCGAGGCGGGTGCTGACGTGGCGGTCAAGACCCGTCTGGGCGATCTGACTCCCCTGTTCATGGCTGCCAAGAACGGCACCGCAGAGATGATCGAGCTCCTGGTCGAGGCAGGCGCGGACATCAATTCCACCAACGCCAACGGCACGACTCCGCTGATGCTGGCGGCGGCTTCGGGCAAGACGGACGCGGTCCAGGTCCTGTTGGACCGCGGTGCTGAAGTCAACGCGAAGGACATTACGAACGAGCAGAATGCCCTGATGTTCGCCGCGGCCCTCGGTCGGTCCGACGTGGTCCGGCTGCTTGCCGTAAAAGGCGCGGAACTCGACGAAACCACGAAGGTGACCGAGATCGTCAAACGGGAGTACCGGTACCGGCTGAGGCAGCAGCAAGCGGATCCTAATAGGCGTCTTCGGAACATACGAGTTGAAGGCGCGACCAGCTTGCCCACCATGGGCGGGACGACCGCGCTGCAGTTTGCGACGCGTGAAGGCCACATGGACGTCGTACGCGCACTCCTTGAGGTGGGAGCCGAAGTCAACCAGGTCAACGCGGCCGACCAGATGAGCGCCCTCACCTCCGCCCTCCTCAATGGCAACTTCGACATCGCCATGTACCTGGTCGCGAACGGCGCCGATCCGAATCTGGTGAGCTCGACCGGCGTGACTCCGCTGTATGCGGTGATCGACGCGCAGTGGGCCGCGAGGACGTGGTATCCCCCACCGAGCATCTCTGAAGAAGGCACGAATTACCTCGATCTGCTTCAGGCGATCATCGACAGCGGCGCCGATCTCAACGCCAGGTTGGGTAAGAAGCTGTGGTTCAGGTCGTTCCACGGGGACTCGATCAAACAGGACGGCGTAACGGCTTTCTGGCGGGCTGCCAAGTCGAATGACGTCGCGGCGATGAAGCTTCTGGTCGCCGCCGGCGCCGACCCGAGCCTCCCCTCGCGTTTGGGCGGTACGCCTTTGCAGGCCGCCGCGGGATTCGGGCTCGAGCCGCAGACCAGCAACGTGGTTCCGGATGCACGCCTGGCAGCCGTGAAGTACCTGGTCGAAGAAGTCGGCGCGGACGTGACCGTTGCCGATAAACAGGGCTACACGCCGTTGCACGGCGCAGCGCTGACCACCAACATCGACGTCATGGCCTACCTCATGGCCATGGGCGCCGACGTGACGGCTCGGGCCTACATGGTGTTTGGTGGCGTCGGCGAGGACGACGAGGAAGTTGTGGGCGCGAACGGCGATACGGTAGCCGACATGGCCAACGGGCCGAAAGCGCACAACCTGCAGTATCCCGAAATCGTCGAGTGGCTCGTGAGTCTCGGTTCGGTGAACTCGGATCACTGCCGGGCCGCGACCTGCGTGGTGAAGACCCGCAAGGAAACCAACAAGCAACGGCAATAGCTCATCCTCGAAGTGGGCGGTAGCGAGCTGCCGCGACTGACAACTCGAAGCAGAAAGGAGCCCTTCAAGGGGCTCCTTTCTGTTAGGGTCACCCAAGCAGCCAGTGGCAGCAGTATGATGGTTCGCGCGCACGGGTCTGGCGAGGCGGAGACGAGGCGCGAGGAGGAACTGATGCGGTTTCATCATGACGACGAGCAACAAAAGTATCCGACCGCAACCCCGGTGCGCCCGGAGGGTTACGGCGGCGTCACACGCGGGCGTTGTTGCCGCGCGACATTACTCCAGACCCGCAGGCCGGTCGGCGCGGTGCCTAGCATCTGGCGCAACGCCGCCGTAACGCGAGCCATCAGACTGCTGCCACGGGCTGCTATCACAGAATGAATATGAATCGAAGAGTCGCAACTTTCGTCATTGCCCTGATTGCATTCGCTGCGGCACTGGCTTCCGCAACAGAGGCCACCCCGCAGACGAACGGCAATCAAAGGAGCGTCTGGGAGGGCGTCTACACCGAAGCCCAGGCGCGGGACGGACAGGTTCTCTATGAAACCAACTGCATCAAGTGTCATGGTCGCGATACCGGTGGCTTTGCGGCTAAAGAACTCTACGGAGATCGATTCTTCGAACGATGGAGAGAGGATACGCTCGACAGCCTGTACAGCTTCATGCAGAACATGCCGCCCGACGGAGCGGCCTTGAGCGCGCCCGAATACATGAACATCCTCAGCCACATCCTGTGGGCGAACGGGTTCCCGCCGGGCCCCGCAAGACTGGATACGAGTGGTCTGTCCTTGATTCGGATCGAAGGAGAGGGTGGACCACAGCCCCTTCCCGACCGGGCGAGCGTCCAGGTGGTCGGCTGCATGACGCCTTCCGGCAGCGACTGGACGTTGACCAAGGCGACGGATCCGGTCCGGGCACGGAACACCGAAGATGCGACTGAAATTGAGCTCACGGCGGCCGGCTGGAAGCAGCTCGGCACCCAGACGTTCGAGCTGGGGAACTTCTTCATGCTGGGTTCGTTCGACCGTGACGCCCACGAAGGCCACAGGATGCTCGCGAAGGGCGCGCTGGTCCGGCAGGACGAAGGCGACCGGATCAGCCTTTTTGCTCTGGACTCGGTGGCGCCCACCTGCGAACCATAACGAACCCCATCACATGCAGATCCTGCTGGAAGATCACCCTATACCATGGAGGACACAACATGGATCGAAGAGTAGAGATCTTTTACGCCACCGCGCTGATGCTTGGGATGGTGAGTCTCCTAAAGGCTAAAAGCTAACCACTCATCTGGCCGCAGGCTCAGATACAGAAAGGGCCCATCCGGGATGTCCCCGGATGGGCCGTTTCTTTGAACCGCTGAGAACCCTGTTACGTACTCGCCATGGCCTCGTGCTCTTAGAAGATGTACTTTACCCCAAGCTGTACCTGGCGTGAAGGAAGAGAGTTGGATACTGTGCCGAACAGGGGTGAATCAAACCGGGTGTTCGGTGAGGCGAAATTGGGGTGATTTGAGATGTTGAAGAATTCGAGGCGAAATTCCAGGCCCTGGGACTCTGTTACCTGCGCCACCTTCTGGAGGGACAAATCCAGATTCTTATAGGATGGTCCGACGAGAACACCGGTTCCCGCGTTTCCGAACGTATACAATTCAGGCAGCGTGAACGCGGCCTTATTCCACCATCCTGTTCTTGGGTCGGGATTGGAACTCCGCGTGTCACCGATCACGTTCGGACGGTCGGCGCGCACAGTGGTATTGCTGAAGTCGGTTCGGACTGTGGGCGTGTAGGCTTGCCCGCTCCGCAGTTGCAGGACTCCCGAGATCTGCCATCCGCCGATGATGTGACGCGCCGGTCCCCCATCCGATCCGAATGGCAACTCGTAGAGGAAGCTCGAAACCACGCGGTGGCGGTTATCGACTTGCGCGGGCCCGCGACCCAGTCGATTGTTCCGGCTGTCGGGAGTCCCCTGATCGTGGATCGATTTGCCCCACGTGTAGGAGGTGTTGAACGTCAGCCCGTCCGAAAAACGTTTTTCGGCTCGAATAGACATGGAGTGGTAATTCATGTTGCCTGACGTTTCTATTCGCCTAAGATTTCCGATTTCCGGGAACGGTCGTCGTGCATTGACCTCGGACCGACTACCCGGTCCCGGAGTAGGCTGATTCACCTGACGCCGAATATTTTGCTTCGATGCTTTGTTTCCAAGGTAGCTGAGATCGATGACGATGTTCTGGCCGAACTCACGCTGAAGTCCGAAGCTGAACTGTTGAATGTAGGGAGTCCTGAGATCGGGATCCTGCAAGTAATGCGTGATCCGGCCGACGGCAAGGGATTCCGGGAAAGGATCGGCCATGGTGATATCCGGAGTGGTTGCGCTGGAATTGAACACCAGTGCTTCCACCCATGGGGCTGAACGGCCCGCACCGGTCAGAAAAGAGGCCCACGCCACCTGGTTGAAATAGACGCCGTACCCCCCCCGCATAATCGTGCGGCCGTCGGCTGTGAGGTCGTAAGCAAAACCCACCCTTGGAGCAAACGTTTTGAAATCCGTGGGAGAGAGTCCACGGGGCACGCCATCGACGCCCGCGAACTCAACCTTGCCCGTTGCGACGTTGAAGTTCGAACGCTCATCATCTTTATCATACGGCTGCTGGTTGATCTCCCACCGGAGGCCAAGATTGAATGTCATGCGTTCGGAGAATTGCCAGTCGTCCTGGACGAAGAGATGCAGGACTTTCTGGCGGAGGTACACCTGTGCGTCGCCGCGATTCAGCTGAACTTGATTTGGGATACCGAGCAGGGCATCACCCACACTCTGCCCCGTGTACCTCCCGTTGAAAGAAAAGTTTCCCCGAGGATTGCTCAAAGTATAGATGCGGCTCCGAACTTTTTTGTAATTCGCACCGAATTTCAGGGCATGATCTCCTGTGAGCCAGGAAATTCCATCGTAGAACTGTAACGTGTGGTCGACGCGTGGATTTGCATTGTGATCGCCGATCTGAGTGAAGCCCCCAAGGCGGAACCGGGGATAACCCAATTCGTCGGCTCTCTTTGATGCTCCCTTAATCCCAAACAGCTCTTCGGTGTAGTCTGTTCCGATGTTCGGACTGGGGTACTGTTCGTTGAAAAAGTTATACCCGAGTCGAACTTCATTGATCAGGCTTGGGCTAAACACGTGGGTTTCGACCAATCCGCCGTTGTTCGTATGCATGCGGCTGAGGTACTTGTATCCTGGAAGATCGCTTCCCCGGAACGTATTGTCGGTTCGGAGAATATTGTGGTTCCACCGGAAGAACATGCTGTCGCTCTCCGAGAACGTGTGATCGATGCGAACCGACGGCTGATGCCATCTCCAATTGTCGACAGGAGACGACAGGAAATTTAGTTTCCCAGCCTGGTTGGGATCGGGAAATAAGTTCACGATCTCACGACCGGCGCGATCGAACCGGTCGGCAGGGATGATGTTTCCGGGAAATGGAGCATTGTCGTTGAAAGGGTCGCGCATGACGATCGGCTTCCCCCCGAAAATGTGGCCGGGCTCGAGCAACGCCGAGAAGTTTCCCCGCTTCATCTCCGGCGTCGGCACCTGAGTGGCGCGCGTGACGGATTCCTTGAGCCGCAAGACCTCATCGGCGATGAAGAAAAACGTCTTGTCACGGACGATGGGCCCACCGAGTGAAAATCCAAACTGGTGTCGAGACAATGGCGGAATCGGTTCGTCCGGCTGATCAAAGTAATTCTTGGCGTCCATCGCAGCGTTTCGGTAGAACTCAAAGACAGTTCCATGGAATTCGTTGGCTCCGGTCTTTGAAACGACATTCACTTGCGCGCCACCGCCACGGCCGTACTCGGCCGAGTAGGTACCGCTCAGGATCTTGTATTCATTGACGCTGTCCATCGAGGGTTTGACTGCGGCCATGTTTATGGCGTTGTCATTGTTCTCGATGCCGTCGATCATGTAGTTGTTATACCGAGCCGGGAGGCCGGCCACACTGAACATATCCCGCTGATCACGGCCATCGGCTCTCTCAGGCCTATTGGTGGTTGCTGTCGGTATCAAGAGGCCGATCCGACTGAACCGCCGGCCATTCAACGGAAGCTCGACGAGCTTCTGGCTGTCGATCACGGTGCCGACGGTTGCAGTGTCCGACTGTACGAGCGGCGCCGATTCCGTGACGGTCACTGTGTCGGTGATGTTTCCCACCTCGAGTGTGAAGGTCAGGTTCATCCGCTGCTCCAACTGGAGTTGCATACCAGTCTTGACCTGAGTTTGAAATCCCGGCAGTTCGGCGGTGACTTCGTAGGTGCCCACGGGCAGCAGCGGAATCAGGAAGTTCCCCGTCTCGTTCGTCAGCGACGTGCGAACCTGGTTGGTGTCCAGGTTTCTCACGGTCATATCCACCCCGGGTAATACAGCCCCGGTCGGGTCGAGGACCGAGCCCTGGATGGTTCCGGTAATGATCTGCGCCGCGACAAAAGGCGAAACTGCCAAAACCATGAAAAAAAGATAAAGGATTCGTCGTTTCATTTCCTTCCTCCTCGGAAGATCAGATGGCCAAGAATAAACCTCTTTGGTAGCCGAATCCTATATACAACTGGATATATGCGTGTGATCTAGAGGGAAGGATATATTTATGGATCGCATGAAGGACGTCAGGCCGGAGGCTGAGCACCTGCCCCGGTTGCACAGCGCCGAAGCCTGCGGGAGTCAGTACGAACCGAGGTTGCGTTGTCACGAAGACCGCGGGTGTTCGAACCTCGTCATTGGCGTACGGGGCTCCAAAGGCGATTCCCGCGTGGAGCGTCATGCAGTACAGGACTACGGACAGCGCTACCCATCTTCTGATTTCGGACATGTTCCTCCTCCTCACAGGGCTGCCAGTCCGTGGAGGTATGTGCCGTCGCTCATCGCCCTGTCGAGGACCTGGTCTGGCCGATCATGGCACCGGCACCCGTTCCTTCAGCAACGGACCTCTCAACTCGAACTTGCGAGTTCCTTGCGGGCGGACCTGTTTCCCCCTATCGTTTCAGCCAAGAATCCCGAATTCTAGTACCTCGCTTCTGATATACGATTGTAGACACCTATGCGATTTTGGGGACAGTTGATCAGCACATGCCTGCTGATGGCCCTGACCGGTTTCGCCCAGTCCGCTTCCACGAATGTTCCACTGGTCGACTACGAAACCGCGCGGTTCAGTCGTGTGGCCCGGGCCATTCCAGTCGAAGAAGAGATCACAATCGATGGCCGGCTGGATGAGGAAGCATGGCAGCGAGCTGAACCCGCGAGGGATTTCACCCAGAGCGGGCGTAGTCCCAATCCAGGCTACCCCGCGTCCCAACTGACCGAAGTGCGGTTCCTCTACGACACCGAAAACCTCTACGTCGGAGCGATCTGTTGGGAGAAGGACGTTGCCAACATGATCGTGAACGGTTTGAAACGGGATTACAGGACCAACCAGGGGGACGAAGTGGGGCTGATGTTCGACTCGCTGAACGACGACCGCTCCGGCTTCTTCTTCGGGACAAACCCTGCAGGCGCCCGGCGAGACCTTCAAGTCGCCAATGACAGCCAGGCCAATACAGATTGGGATGGCGTCTGGGACGTCAAGGTTCGCGTGGAGGAAGACCGTTGGGTGGCAGAGTTCGTGATCCCCTTCAAGACCCTGCGCTTCTCCAGCTCGCCGTCGCAGGAGTGGGGCCTGCAAATGTTCCGGAAGATCCGGCGTGCGAACGAGGAGTCCAACTGGGCACCACTTCCCCGGCGTTACAACATGACCCGGATTTCACTGGCCGGAACGCTGACTGGATTGGAAGGAATCAGCCAGGGACGCAACCTGAAGGTCAAACCGTTCGGCGTCGCGGGCTTCACACAGCAGCGATCCGGAGACGCGCTCGAGACCAACGTCGACTATGATGGCGGCTTCGATGCCAAGTATGGGCTCACACAGTCGCTGACCCTCGACGTTACTTTCCGAACCGATTTCTCACAGTCCGAAGTCGATCAAGACCAGGTTAACCTGACGCGCTTCAACCTGTTCTTTCCCGAAAAGCGGGAGTTCTTTCTCGAGAACGCCGGTGTGTTCGGCTTCGGCGGCCGCCGTGCGGCCACATTCGGGCGCGGTGGCGGAGCCAACCTCATCCCGTTCTTCAGCCGCCGAATTGGGCTCAGCCCTTCGGGGACGCCCATTCCGATCATCGGAGGCACCCGCGTGTCCGGGACGGCCGGCACCTACGAACTCGGCCTCCTGGCCATGAAGACCGAAAGTGAACGCGGCATCCCCTCGAACAACTTCTTGGTAGGCCGCGTCAAGAAGAACCTCCTGAACAACTCCTTCATCGGCGCGATCGTCACGAATCGAGATTCATCGATTGCGGGCGACTACAACCGGGTTTACGGGGCGGACGCTGTCTTCCAGTTCTACAACCACCTGGACATCTCCGGATACATCCTCCAGAGCGACACACCGAGACGCGAGGGTCCGAGCCAGGCCCGCAAGTTCGCCATCGGGTGGAGAGACGACGTCCTGTCTTTCGGTGCCGACTACGAGAAGGTCGAAGACGACTTCAACCCGGAGATGGGTTTTATCCGTCGCGACGACAATTCCCACTACTCGGCAAACTTCTCTTTCCTCCCGCGATTCGATGACGATCTTATCCGGAACCTCACCCTCCGGACCAATTACGACTACTGGGAAGGCCTGACGGGCGAGATCGAGACTCGGGAACACAGTGCAACTTTCGGAGTCTCTTTCGAGAACAGCGCTTCACTCAATTTCACGACGATGGAAACGTTCGAGCGCCTGGGAAAGGAGTTCCGGCGTTATTCCATACCGGTGGGCGACTACAAGTTCCGGAACTATTCGGTTTCTTACACATCCGACAGGAGCAGGGTCGTCGGAGGGCGGATCGGTTACAACTGGGGTGATTTCTGGAACGGAACCCGCCGTTCGTTCAGCGGGGATGTTGCGCTCAAGCCGAACTACCACTGGCAGATCGACACCAGCTACAGTCGGAACGACATCGAGGTGCCGGCCGGCACCTTCGTCACCACCCTCGTCGGATTCAAAGTCCTTTACGCCTTCTCCAGCCGCGCTTTTCTGAACACGTTCCTGCAGTACAACGCCGAACGAAATCAATTCAGCTCGAACATCCGCTTCAACATCATCCACCACCCGCTCAGCGACGTGTACCTCGTCTTCAACGAACGACGGGACACGGTCACGGGAGAAGTCCTGGACCGAGGCGTGGCGTTTAAGTTCACCAACCTTTTCAATTTCTGATCTATTGCGACGCCGCTACAGCAAAGGGCTACTTCACCGCGAAGAAACCGAGAACGCGGAAAAAGATGTCGGCTAGTTGGCAGCGGATTCGTGGAAATAGGCGGGTAAGTCCGGTTTTGTATCCCGAAGGATCTCCAGGACGGAACGGCGGTCGTCGTCGGTCAGGTGGGAAAACTTCTCCTCATTGTCTTCGCCCGCAAGAACCTCAAAAAGCCTGCGGTAGATTGTAGCCTTTGCACCAGCCGGAAGCGCGTCGAACGATCGGCTGTACACCATGAAGCTCAACGGGTACCGGAACAGGCGTGTTTCGAGGTCGAAGTCGCGGAGCGAGCGGCCTTGCCCGTCGCGAGGTCCCCGTTCGGGGAAGGTCTCGGTAAACGTCGAGACGCCTTCGACTGGTTCCGGAAGCGGAACTTCGTCGGCGAAAAGCATGTAGGTGACCAGCGCTTCGATGTCGGCGTCGATCTGCGCGCGCTTCAACGCGGAGGTGTCGCCGTCATGGAGGGCCATCCGCTCCTCCCAGCCGACTCGCGTGATGTAGTTGAGCATCTGGGTCTGATGTTCGAACGTCATCAGAGCCACGATGTCACTTACCGGTTCCAGATATCCATCGGTGTCGACCTTCCCGAAAAGGTGGGTCAGGTTTCGACGCTGAAACTCGTCAAGCACGAGGGGCTGAGCCGGGTTGGACGCCACGGCGTTGGAGCGGTCTTCCTGCTGCCCGCTTGTCGCGTTAACGTACCATCCACCCCACCGCTCTCCGAATTCCGTACGGTGATCGGTAATGATCGCATCGACTGGGGACGGGTTTCCCGTCGGGCCAGGAAACACCGAGCCGACAAATATGCCGGGGACTCCCGATGTTGCAGGACCCAGGTGGCATCGCAGACACACCTCGCGGCGTTCGAAACCCTCCTGCTCCAGCTTCCTTACATGTGCGGTATAGAACACCGGTCCCAGTTCCGGGTCGATGGCAGCGATTTCGATCGCGTCGCTACCGCGTACGAAAGCGACTGCCACGTCGTCGCTGAAGTAGATGGCGCGCGGGTTATCCGGGGCGATCTTAGGCGCCTGGAAACTCGTTTTCGAGAATACCAGCGCCTGCGAATCGGTGTTCACCCCGAGCTGTTCTAGGAGCGAAGGCAGATACCCGAGCCCGTCAGTCCGGAGATCGAAGGCGGCTTCGCCGGCCTCCATTTTCTTCGTCAGGCGGGCGACGGCATCGTCGGTGGGCCGGTCGAAATACTGGATCGCAGGGTGGTCCACGGCCAGGTCCGGCAGGTATTCCTGAGCGGGAACCACAACGGCCAGCATCGCGCCAACAGCGAGCACGGAACAGATCGCAAGGAACGTCCTCGGTTCCATGAAGAGTACTTTAGCAAATGGAAACCGGTTTGTGACGTCAAAACACCATTGTCGTGATGCAACTGATTCTGTCACAATGACTTAGGTACAGACAGTTTTGCCGGATCTGAAGGGACCCTGATCGCGCCGCTGCTCTGCAAGCCATCGGGCCAGAAACCGCCGGGAACATTATTCGGGGTTGCAGGCTCGCGGCGTAAATGGAGACAGCCAGGTTGTCGGGCATTGATTCATGCAACACGGTTGGGGTTGTTGTCCGCCCGCCGGCGGGCGAAAATGGCTTGGCCTCGAGCGACGGAACGTATGAATCGAAGAAACGCCGAATACTGGATCCAGGGTCTGGGATTGAAACCCCATCCTGATGTACCGTTGCGCCCGGTTTCGATTTCGCGGATTTCGAACTCGGAAACCGGAATGAACTCATCGCGCAATTCCCGAAGCATCGCGAACTCATCGGGAAACTCACTCGATAGCAAGGACAATTGCCAATGACCAGCTCTCTGTTTCTGATCTCTCTCGCCATCGTTGGCGGGATCGCCGTCGCGCTGCAAGCCCAGTTCATGGGACAGTTGGACCGGGGAATCGGAACCCTCGAAAGCGTGTTCATCACCTACGGCAGTGGTGGTTTACTCATCGCACTCATGGCGCTCGGCCTCGGTGGCGGCAACCTCGCAGCATGGCGATCCGTCCCCCCCTATACGCTGTCGGCCGGGATCCTGGGACTCGTGATCGTCGGTACGATCAGCTACACGGCTCCGCGTCTCGGGCTCGTCGTCACCTTCACCATCCTCGTGACGACCCAGTTTGCCGTCGGCGCTCTGGTCGACCACTTTGGTCTCTTCAATACGGCGATTCGAGAGCTGGACCTGTCCCGGGGGGCCGGCATCGGCATGTTGCTCGCGGGCGTCTGGTTGATCATCCGCTGAGCGAGAGGCCGCCTTGATCGATTCATCCGTCCTCACCGTTGCTAACAAGCCGGCTTTCCCGGCCGAAGCCATGGAGGGTTTCCTCCGAACGCACTATGGTCTGGCCGGGAAGGTCGAATCGTTGCCGTCGGAGTGGGACCAGAACTTCCTTCTCGATGCGGGTTCTGCCGGGCGTTTCATCGCAAAGATCGCCAACCTCGGGGTCGAGGTTGAAGTGCTGGAGTTTCAGAACCTGGCGATGAACTGGGTCGCAAAGCGCTGGGAGCGGTGCATCTGCCCGCGTGTCGTTGCTTCGATTTCGGGTGATGGTGTGTGCCGGGTGCGGGGTGGGGGCGGTGACGAATTCTGGCTTCGTGTCCTGACCTACCTCGACGGAAGGCCTCTTTCGTCCATCCCCGAGCCTCCCACGGACCTGCTCGAAGGGCTCGGCCGGGCGCTGGGAGAACTCGACAGTTGTCTCGCCGACTTCCGGCATCCGGCGATGGAGCGGGAACTCCGCTGGGATTTGAGACGCGCCGAATGGATCATCCCTGAGATCGGCATTATTCCGGATCTCCGCAGGAGGGCGATCGTTGCGCGGCTTCTGATGCAGTACCGCGGAAGAATCCTGCCGCTCCTGGCCGAGCTCCCGATCTCGGTCATCCACAACGATGCGAACGACGAGAACCTGCTGGTTCAGCCCGACCCCGCCGCCGGCTGGAGGGTCGGGGGCCTCCTGGATTTCGGAGACATGGTTCGTACGCACACTGTCAACGAGCTGGCGATCGCTTCCGCCTACGTGTGTCTCAAGGACGACGACCCTGTGGCTTCAGCGTCGACGATAGCGCGGGGCTATCACGCCGTCAGGCCCTTGAAAGACGTCGAGATTCGGGTCCTCGTCCCGTTGATGGCGATGCGACTGGGCGTGAGCGTGACGATGTCGGCAATCGCGGCCAGGGAGGACCCCGAAAACGTGCACAAACAGATCACGGACCGGGACGCCTGGGCGATGCTGGAGCGTCTGGAGGCCCTCGACTGGAACGCCGCTGAAGCTCGGGTTCGTCATGCCTGCGGTCTGAGGCCGAGCACCGCAACTCCGATCGGCAGCCGGGCGTGGTCTCGTGGCGAACTGGCGCAGGTACGGAAACGCCTGCTGGGTCCGTCCTTGAGCCTGTCTTATGACGTGCCGTTGGAGATCGTTCGAGGTCGCGGCCAGTTCCTTTTCGACGAGCGTGGCCGTGCTTTCCTGGATTGCGTCAACAACGTCTGCCACGTCGGTCACAGTCATCCGCGGGTAGTCGAGGCGCAGGCCGCTCAGGCCGCGGTTCTCAACACGAACACCAGATACCTGCACCCTTACCTCGTGGAATACGCTCAACGATTGAGTTCGACTCTTCCCGATCCACTCAACGTGTGCTTTTTCGTGAATTCCGGCAGCGAGGCCAACGAACTTGCTGTCCGAATCGCACGGGCCCACACGGGGCGGCGCGATGCGATCGTCCTCGACGGTGCGTATCACGGCAACACCGCAACGCTAGTGGACCTCAGCCCGTACAAGTGCGAGGGGCCGGGGGGAGCCGGCCTGCCCGATTGGGTTCACAAGGTCGAGAAACCCGACCCGTACCGGGGTGCTCACCGGGGCACCGGAGCGAACATCGGGAGAGCCTACGCCGAATCGGTGCGAGAGGTCTGTCGGCTGCTGGAAGAAGAGGGACGCGGGCCGGCGCATTTGATCGTCGAATCCATCCTGGGTTGCGCGGGACAAGTCGTTCTGCCGGACGGATACCTCAAGCATGCTTTTGGTCACGTCAGGTGCAGCGGCGGTCTCTCGATCGTCGACGAAGTCCAGGTCGGTTTCGGCCGAGTCGGGACTCACATGTGGGCGTTCCAGACGCAGGGTGTGGTACCCGATATCGTGACGATGGGCAAGCCGATCGGCAACGGTCACCCGATCGGGGCTGTCGTGACGACGGCCGAGATCGCGGCCTCGTTCGCGAACGGTATGGAGTTCTTCAACACGTTCGGAGGGAACCCGGTGTCCTGCGCCGTCGGGATGGCCGTCCTCGACGTGATCGAGGAGGAAGGATTGCAACGACGAGCACTGAGGGTGGGCCGATACCTTGCCGCGGGTTTCGAAGAACTCGGCAAACGGTGCACGATGATCGGTGATGTTCGTGGCCTGGGCCTGTTCATGGGAGTCGAAATGGTCCGGGACCGCGAAACGCTGGAACCGGCCACCGAAGAGACTTCGCGGTTGATCGAACAGTCGAAAACCGACGGTGTGCTGTTGAGTGCGGAAGGCCCTTCCCACAACGTCCTGAAGATCAAGCCTCCGCTGCAGTTCGGAGAGCGGGATGCGGACCTGCTTCTCGGTGCCGTGGAGCGCGCTCTCAAAAGCCTCTAGCAGCCCGTGGCGGAAGTCTGATGGTTCGCGCGCACGGGTCTTGCGAGGCGGAGACGAGGCGCGAGGAGGAATTGATGCGGTTTCATCATGACGACGAGCAACAAAGTATCCGACCGCAACCCCCGTGCGCCCGGAGGGTTACGGCGGCGTCACACCATCTGGGTTGTTGCCGCGCCTCAACGATGTGCCAGCATCGCAGTCGGCACGGCGCCTACCATCTGGCGCAACGCCGCCGTAACGCGAGCCATCAGACTTCCGCCACGGGCTGCTACGGAGGAGGCGTGTTGCGTTCGGCGCTGCATGAGGATCGATCATGGCCTACGACATCCTTTTAAAGAACGGAACCGTCATAGACCCGGCCGCGGGAATCCACGATCGCCGGGACATCGGTGTCACCGACGCCGCGCCCGCCAAGAGCCATTTCAGCTTCAGGCTCGCCCGCGCCGCTCTCGAAGTGGGTCTGGTTCCAACGACCCTGAGCACGGACATCACGAAAACCAACTACCGAGGGCCGGCCCTGTTCAGCCTGCCTGTCGTCATGTCCAAGTTTTTGGCGCTTGGTCTGTCCCTGGACGAGGTCATCGAGAAAGCGACCGCTGCGCCGGCGCGCATCCTCAGGGAAGAGGACCGGCGCGGCAGCCTGCGGGTCGGGTTCCCCGCCGACGTGACCGTGTTCGAACTCGTTCACGGCGATTTTCTGTTCTCCGACGGGATCGCCGGGAACACACTTCAGGGCAACCGGCTCCTGGAGCCGCAATGGACCCTCAAAGCAGGGGAGGTGATCGAGGCCGGTTCCCGATTCCGCAATCACGTCCCCGGGGAGCCCGTCACGTTGACCCTTGGGGCGTGACAACTGCTTGTTGCCACTTAGTTTGCGCCTTCCCAACCCTATTGACGTCTTCGCCTTTCGGTGTATGATTGCTCCTCGTTCGCGACCAATGCGAACGAACAGATTTCGTCCCAACCGACTACTAGAGGAGCGTAGATGAGCACCAACGTTGGAACTCCAGGGATGCTCGGCGAGGAGGTCGAATCCTCCCTTCGCAGGTTTCTGAAGAGCTTCGGTCCGGGATTGTTGTGGGCGGGGAGCGCAATCGGCGTTTCGCACCTGGTGCAATCGACACGTGCGGGCGCGGCTGCCGGCTTTGCACTGGCAGGCGTGATCCTTTTTGCCTTGGTGCTGAAGTATCCGTTCTTTGAATACGGCCCGCGATACGCGGCCGCAACCGGCGAGAGCCTCGTGGAGGGCTATCATCGGGTGGGCCGTTGGGCGGTCTGGCTCTATTTCTTCATCATCCTCAGCACGGTCGTCATCACGAACGCGGCGATCATTCTGTTCACGTCCGCCCTGTTTCAATATGCGCTAGGGACGAGCGTGTCCCCGGTCCTGGCTTCGGCGATCGTCTATGCCGGCTGCGGCATCCTGCTGTGGATCGGGCATTTCAAGGCGCTCGACATTTCCATCAAGATTGTCCTTCTCCTGCTTGCGATATCGACGCTGATCGCGGCAACCGTCGTGATTCCAAGAGCCGATTTCACGAACGTCAGCTTGATTCCCCTGCCGCCTGCGGGGGGCACCGTGGGCCTGGCGTTCCTTCTGGCGCTGGCCGGATGGATGCCGTCCGACGTCGCGATCTCGGTCTACAGCTCTCTCTGGACCCTGGCCAAGGACAAGACCAGTGGCGTCCGGGCCAGCGTGTCGACGGCCCGCCTGGACTTCAAGATCGCCTACGCCGGTACCGGGATCCTGGCTTTTGCCTTTTTGACACTCGGCGCCGGCGTGATGCACGGATCGGGTGAGACGTTCAGCTCCGCCGGAGCGGTCTTTTCGACGCAGTTGATCGACCTGTACGTCAGGACCCTCGGGGCCTGGACGCGCCCGATCATGATCATCACCGCCCTCACTGCGATGTTTTCGACCGCCCTGACGGTCATGGACGGCTATCCGCGAGTGATCGATCGGACGATCAAGGTAATCAGGATCAAGGATCCGGCCCAGACCGCGGAAGCGCCGATCTCGCGACCGTACTGGATCGCGTTGGTCGTCATCGGCATCCTGATGACGGCCCTGCTCCAGCTTTTCGTGACGAGTCTGACCCAGATGGTCGATTTCGTGACGATCGTGGCGTTCTTGACGGCGCCGATCCTGGGCTTCCTGAACCTGAAGGTCATCACGTCCCCGGCGGTTCCGAAGGAGTATCAGCCCGGCAAGGCGATGTTGATCTACTCCTACTTCGGTCTGGCTGCGTTGGGAGCCGTCGCAATCGTTTTCCTCGCAAGCCTGCTTTCCTGAGTCGTCGGGGAGGAGCATTCAGCGATCAGCTTTCAGCCATCTGCTCAACCGGATGCGACTATCGTCGCGTTCCCGAAGTAGCGGTCTGGCGCGGTCCGCCGCTGAAAGCTGACCGCTGGATGCTGATCGCTGTCTAATCGATGATCCGCGCACTCATGATAAGGATCAGCGCGCTGTCGCCGACGCTGGCTTTCCCGACCACGGCGTGTTGCCCTTCGGCGATGTCGATGGAGGTGACGATCGATACGTCGTGGGACCGGTCCGACAGCTGGATGTTGGTCTCGAACCGAAAGTTGTCGAGCCGGACGATGCGCCGGTCATCCGATCCTGCGGTGACGATCAGTCCCGCCCGGAGAGCATAGTTCGGATTGCCCGGAGCTGCCCCGGGTACTTGCGGCATCACGCTCTGGAGCTGTATGACCTCCTGATTGACACCGCGCGCGATGGCGCTGTCGAGGGAGTTGAAGACACTGTAGGGTAGGACGCCGCGTAACTGTTCGACCACCGGATCCAGTTGCGGCGGAAGCGCTCGTTGCGCGCCCTCGTTCGTCGCCACCAGGATGAAAGTCGAGAGGTGCTGTCTCGCTCGCGGTGGGCGCCTCAGCGACGGCTTCCGGACGGGGAGTGGTGACGCCGGAGTCCGGTGTGTCGCTCGAGAGAGCCCAGTACCCCAGCGACAGGGCGAGGAGTGCTGCCGCGCTACCGACGGCTCTCTGTCCCCGAATTCAGCCGGGACCTGATTTGACCCTCCCCGTGAAAAGATTGACCTAACGAACTGGTCTTTTGAGGCGCCCTCGTTCGAGTGCTGAAGTGACTCCACAGGGTTTTCGGGAAACCGGGACCTGCTGGTTGAAGTTTGCATTCGCACGATCACACAGGAGAACGTAGTGAAAGTACTGGACTTGAGCCCGGACCTGTTTCTCGAGCCGGAGGTGAAGGTAAGAGAACCTCTGGATCTGACTCTATGCACCCGTTGCCGCGAACCCTGGGGTTTTGAGCTGATCGAACAGATCGAGATGTGGTCCTGCGACAGTTGCGGCTACGAGGTGCGCGAGAAGTCGATCGACTTCTTCCGGATGCAGCTGGCTGAGCAAGAGTCGATGATCTGCTAGTGTCCTGAGTCAGAAATAGCGTCGCTATCGTTCGGAGCGCAACGGGGTCGGATTCTAGGAGTCGACGACGACCCAATGCGCTTTCATTGATAGGAGTCGACGACAACGAACACGACCCCGTTCCGCCCGAACCCTTTGGGCCGGCGGGTGTTGCCCCCCGCCCCAGCGCACTGAAACTTAAGGTTGCTAAAGCGCCATAGCTTTCCCGATTCCGTCCGATCGCACGAGCAACACCCGTCGGCGATAGTGATGTTATTTCTGACTCAGGACACTACACGTCGTCTTACCCTCGCCGTCTGCGTTTCTCGAATTACTCTCGCTGCGATGCGGCGAGCGCAGGAACGGCCAGAACGCGCTCGAGCAGTTCGTCGTTGTCCTTCTTTAGTACAGCTTGCTGACGTCGCTTACGGTGACCTCGTGCGGGTCCTGATGAACCAGCTCGATGTCGTTCACCCGAAAACAACTTTTTACAACTTGCGGTTTCAAGCGCCTCCTATCACAATCGAAAAAGGCTCCGTTTCTCGGATCTGCTCGTACCCTCCCGTGACTGGAAACACATGCAAATCTCTGACGCCTGGAAGAAAATCGACGGCCTGAACATCCAGTCATCCATCAGAACTCAGCTCCGAAAAATCGCCCTGCAGATCCGTCAGCGGGAAGATCAATTTTTCCTGGTCTTGACGCTGGTCATCGGTGCTGTTGTCGGCTTGACGATCGTCGCATTCATCGTCCTGACGGAAAACCTGGGCTCGCGGATGTACCCGGTCGATACCGAGTCGCCTCAGTTGCGCCGTCTCGTTGTCCCCGTCATCGGCTCTCTGGTTACGGGTTTCCTGCTCTACAGGTTATTCCCGGATGCCAGGGGCAGCGGCATTCCCCAGACGAAAGTCGCTCTCTCGGTCCATGGAGGGAGGATCACTCTCCGAACCGTCCTCGCAAAATTCTGGCTCTCGGCTGGTTCGCTGGCCAGCGGTGTGGCGTTGGGTCGCGAAGGACCGTCGGTCATGGTCGGGTCGGGCATTGCCTCGGTGATGGGGCGGGCGCTGGGACTGAGGCGGGACAAGGTGGAGGCTCTCGTGCCAGTCGGCGCGTCCGCGGCGCTGGCTGCCGCCTTCAATACGCCGATCGCCGCGGTCCTTTTCGCCCTGGAAGAGTTGATGGGCAACCTCCACGCACCGTTGCTGGGCTCGGTCGTTCTCAGTTCCGCCACGGCGTGGATGGTGCTTCACCTGTTTCTCGGTGATGAGCCACTGTTCAGCGTGCCCGAGTACCAGCTCGTCCATGCTTCGGAATTGCTCTTCTACGCCGCGTTGGGCGTGATCGGGGGGCTGGTATCGGTAGCATTTGTCAGGGCTTTGCTGAAAATACGCGCAAGGTTCATGGACATGCCGGAGCGCACCCGCTGGCTGCAGCCCGTTGCGGGGGGATTGACCGTCGGAGTGTTGGGATTCTTCGTTCCGGAGGTGCTCGGTGTGGGGTACGCCCGGGTCGGCGATGCCCTGAACGGAAACATGGCGATCACGGCGATGGCGATGCTAGTGGTGTTGAAACTGATCGCCACAGCGACCTGCTACGGATCCGGTAACGCCGGGGGAATATTCGGACCGAGTCTGTTCATCGGAGCGATGCTCGGGGGGACTGTGGGCAGTGTCGCAAACTGGCTGGTCGGCGACGTGATGGGCCTGCCCGACTACACGGGCAGTGTCGGTGCCTACGCCCTGGTCGGGATGGGAACGGCCTTTGCCGGAAGCGCTGGCACACCAGCACGGGATCCATTTACCTTCGGCCGAGACCCAGCAGCGCCAGGGACGCCTTCGCGTCCGGCGGGCCATGCGCGTTCCGCATGAAGTCCTGCGGACAACGATGACGCCTGGCGAAGCGCTGGACCGTGTCGAAGGGAGCCGTTGGAACGCCTGGCCCTTGACCGACGAGGAAGGCTTACTCGGTATGGTCACCATCGAGGATCTGTTCCAGGCGCGCGACCAGGACCGGGAGGTGGCGCTCGGCGAAGCGCTCGACGTGACCCCCGGCCCTCATCTGCACGACGATCACCTGCTGGATCTGGCCCTGGAGAGGATGGGCGCGGCCGGAATGGATGTGCTGCCCGTGGTGAGCCGTCTCGACGTGAGGCGCCTCGAGGGGATCGTCGGTTTGGCCGACGTGATGCGGGTGTACGGCTTCAGCAAGGATCGCCCCGAGTCCTAACGGTTCCGGCTTCTGGCAACGGCCAACGGCCTACGTCTGAAGGAAGTGACAAGTGACTAGTGACCAGTGACAAGTCGGCGGGTGGCGGATCGTGCCGCCCAACGAACAACGGCCAACGGCCTACGTTTGATCATCGCTCCGCTCCTCCCTTCGCGCCTGCAACCCGAAGACCCCTGCGCGCGACCCTGCAGAGTTCTGCCACGGGCTGCTAGTCCTTCACCCACGGGGTCGGCAGAACCCTCCATGTTACGATGGCAACGATGGCAAAACCCCAGAAATTGCGGTTGGCGATGGCTCAGATCAACGTGGTTGTGGGAGATTTGGAGGCCAATGTCCGGAAGATACTGGACTGGATGGGACGCGCCCGGGAACTGGGGGCTGATCTGGTTTCCTTTCCGGAACTCGCGTTGACCGGGTATCCGCCCGAAGACCTGCTCCTGAAGCCGCAGTTCATCGACGCGAATCTGGAGGCTCTCGAAGAAGTTGCCCGCGCGACGCGGGGCCTGACGGCCGTGGTTGGGTTCGTCGACCGTCGCGACGACATCTTCAACGCTGCAGCAATCTTGAGTGAAGGCCGGGTCGAGGGTGTTTACCACAAGATGTACCTTCCCAATTATGGTGTTTTCGACGAGTTTCGCTATTTTCAGGTCGGACAGCTGTCCCCTCTCATTCGCATCGGCGAAGCGACGATCGGCGTCAGTATCTGCGAAGACATCTGGTATCCGGACGGGCCGTTCGCCGGGCAGGCGCTCGAGGGTGGCGCAGCGGTGATCCTCAACGTTTCTTCCTCCCCTTACCACGCTGGAAAGAGGCACTGGCGTGAACGGATGCTCGCCACGAGGGCTGCCGACAACGCCGTCATCGTGGCCTACAACAACCTGGTCGGCGGGCAGGACGAACTGGTCTTTGACGGGGACAGCCTCGTCTTCGATGAGAACGGCGAGATCATAGCAAGGGGACGACAGTTTGCCGAAGACCTTGTCGTAGCCGATCTCGACCTGGAGGCAATCTTCCGGCGGCGTTTGCGAGATCCGCGCCGCCGGCAGCAGGGCGCTGAGGAGGGAGACGAGACTTTCAGCGTCGTTTCCGTCGCGCCCTCAGCCGCGGAACGGGTGCCCTTGCCCGAGACAAATCTGATCGAACCGCTCTCAGCCGAGGCCGAGATGTATGGTGCATTGGTCCTGGGGACCCGGGACTATGTCCGAAAGAACGCCTTCGAGAAAGTGATCCTCGGGCTGAGCGGCGGTATCGACTCCGCGCTGACCGCCTGCGTTGCGGTCGACGCGCTCGGGAGCGAGAACGTCGTCGGTGTCTTGATGCCATCGGAGTTCTCTTCCGAGGGCAGTGTAGCCGATTCGGGCGGGCTCGGACAGAACCTGGGCATCGAGCTGCTGACGGTCCCGATATCGGACGTCATGGCGGCCTACGACGACACTCTGGCGCCGGCGTTCGAAGGCCGCGACAGGGACGTCACCGAAGAGAACCTGCAGGCGAGGATTCGCGGAAACATCCTGATGGCGCTTTCGAACAAGTTCGGGCGGCTGGTCCTCAGTACCGGGAACAAGAGCGAGGTCAGCGTCGGTTATTGCACGCTCTACGGCGACATGGCGGGTGGCTTCTCGGTTCTCAAGGACGTGATGAAAACCGCTGTCTACCGCCTGGCCTGTTACTGCAACGATCTGGCCGGAACGGAGCGGATCCCCAGGGCCATCATCGACAAACCGCCTTCGGCCGAACTGCGCCCGGACCAGAAAGACACGGATTCGCTGCCCGACTACGATGAACTCGATCCCGTGCTCGAAGCCTACGTGGAAAACGATCGCTCCATCGCGGAGATGCTCGAAATGGGTTTTGCTGAAGATATTGTCCGTCGTGTGGTGCGTTTGGTCGACCTGAACGAGTACAAGCGGCGCCAGGCCGCGCCCGGCGTTAAGATCACGCCTCGCGCATTCGGCCGTGACCGCCGAATGCCCATCACGAACCGCTTCGGGAGTTGATGTCCATGCACCGACCCTTTTCGATCCTGGACGACCTGGTCAAGCAGGGCCGAATCCGGTTGTCGAAACCGGCCGAGCGCAAGCCTGAGCAGCGTGTGTCGGCCAAGCTCATCAGCCGTGCCTCAGCACTGTCTGAGGGACAGCTGTTCGAGCAGGCGATGGAAGACGTCCGTCCGCTTGGGGACAACAACGCCTTCCCGCCGGTGAGAGGGCCCGTTGAAATCCGCGCCAGCGACGACGAAGCCGAAGCGTTGAAGGTCCTCGAAGAGTTTTGCCGCGGCGGTCGGGTCGACGTCGAATTCAGTCGCGAGTACGTCGAACACTCGTCGGATCCGGCCGGCCGCCTCTACCTCGAAGGCTTGCGCAACGGTCGTTTCGCGATCCAGGCTCACCTCGACCTGCATGGCCGCACACTCGAGCGGGCTTGCGATGCAGTCGACCTTTTCGTCGAGGCGTCCGTCAAGGCAGGCTATTCCTGCGTGCGCATCGTCCACGGAAGAGGTCTGCATTCTCCCGAGCAACATTCTCCCTTGAAGGAAAACGTCCAGAGATGGCTCCGGACTCGGCGTCTCGGTCGCTACATCATCGCGTACACGTCGGCGAGGGTCGTGGATGGGGGTGGGGGCGCCGTCTACGTGCTGTTGCGAAGCCGTAGGTGATCGCTATCTCTTGGCTGTTGGCCGTTCGGGGTCACTTGTCGCCTTGCTTAAGCGGTGAGCGATCTCGAACTTTTCTGCTCAGCCAACACCCGGGGACAGGGCTATACCCCTGTCCCCCTCACATGGGTTCGTTCGCGAACTTTTCTGCTCAGCGTAGACCCGGGACAGGGCCAGGCCGCGAGTCCCTCTTACATGGGTTCTCTCGCGATGGGTTTTCGGCTGCTTGACTTTTCGACCTCCTTATACGAACATATGTTCGGTTATGCTGACCAAGCGTCAGGAGCAGGTCCTCGAGTTCATCCGTTCCTACACTCGGGAGAGCGGCTACCCGCCGTCGGTTCGTGACATCGGGGAAGAGTTCGGATTGTCTCCGGCCACCGTCCACGACCATCTCAAGGCACTGGAGAGGAAAGGCTATCTTGATAAGACGCCGAACCGTTCACGCTCCCTGTCGGTGACGAAGCAGGATCGGGACCACCTGACGCCGACGGAGGTTCCGGTGATCGGGCGGGTCGCAGCGGGTTCGCCCATCCTCGCCGAGGAAAATGTCGAAGACGTCGTCCGTCTGCCTGACGGTTGGGCTCCCTCCGGGTCGTTTCTCCTCAAGGTCCAGGGCGACAGCATGGAGAACGCTCACATCCTTGATGGCGACTACGTTCTGGTCCGCCCTCAGAAGACCGCAGCGAATGGAGAGATCGTGGTCGCGCTGATCGACGACGAAGCGACTGTGAAACGTTTCTACAGGAAAGCGAACCGGATCGAACTGAGAGCGGAGAACCCGGCGTACGAACCCGTCGAGGTCCACCGATCGGACCTCAGGTCCATCGGCCTGGTCGGCAAAGTTGTCGGTGTCTTTCGGGTGTAGCTGCAGCCTTCAGCTTCGCTATTGGTAACAAGTGACAAGTCGGAGGGCTAACCCGGGCGAGTGTTTGGTCGCCTGACGAGGAGGGACGAACGGGATGCTGGTCTTGTTCCGACTCGTCACTCGTCACTTTTCACTCGTCACTTCCCCTGCCGCCTCCTCCCCCCCGTCTGCTGCTCCTCATACAGATACTTGACTCGGTCCTTGTAGATAAACAGGTTGGAAGCTCCCTGGCGGGTCAGGCGGATGATGTCGCTGTCGTAGTATTCGATCCATCCCCGGACTTCTTCGCCGTCGATGAGCTTCACGACCACCGGGATGCGGTTTTTCGACAGCCAGTCGATGTATTCGGCTTCGCGGTAGGTGTTTTCTACGGCCGTCTGCCGACCCCGCCGTCCGCCGGTTTGATCCGAGCGACTCATTTCACCCTCCGGACCGAGAGTATACATGGTCGGCTAGGTAGCGGCCAGCGGACGAATGTTAAGATGATCGACGTGAGTATCGAGGCCATACTGTTCGACCTCGGGCGCGTGATCATCGATTTCGACATGAATCCCACGATCGAGACCTTGACCGGCAACTCACCCCTGGAGCGAGAGAAATTCGAGGGAATTCTCTGGGACACGGGTTGGATCCGGCGTTATGAGCGGGGCGAGGTTTCCACGCACGAATTCTACGATTTCCTGCAGCGAGACGCCGGCCTGAAGATGGATTACGAGGATTTCTACCCGTGCTGGGCGGAGGTTTTCGAACCAGAGTTGATCGTGTCGGAGGACCTCCTCGCTGAACTGAGCCGACGATACCCGATGGGGTTGGTTTCGAACACTAATGAGGCGCACGCCGAGCATGTCCGCGTTCACTACAGCGTGTTCGAGCACTTCGACCATCACATCCTTTCCTACCAGGTCGGTTCGCTCAAACCGGACCGCAAGATCTTCGAATGCGCCATCGAGGCGATGGGGAAGGAACCCGAGCGACTCCTGTTCATCGACGACCGGGAAGAGAACGTGTCGGTAGGTCGTCAGCTGGGAATGCGGACCCACCGGTTTGAGTCACTTCCCGGTCTGGTGCGGGCTTTCCGGGAAGTCGGGATCGATGTCGGGGATCTCATCCATCTCGACACGGACCTCGACTGATCCGGCTTCTTTCATGAACAAACTGTTCACCGCCGCGAGCTTGACGTTGATAGTGTCGACCTCGAGCACACCGTCGGGCGCGAACTCGGAGTCCGGAGGCAGTTCCGTGAAATTCAACTCGCACCAGCTCACGCTGCGCTGCCCGTCGTCGTCCGACGTGGCGGCTGGCAGCCCGTATGTCCGGCAGATGATCGGGCGGTCGGCGTAGATCGAACACGCGTGATCGACGAGGAAAGGACAGTGTGCTCTGGGTTCGCGGATCAGGTGCTGTGTCCGGGCCGGCAACTGCCGGTAGGCGCGAGCGATCCAGTACGCCTCTACGGAGAAGACGGAGAAACGGCGCTGGCAGCACATGTCGCATCCCTTCCGGCACACAACATGGCGGCCGTACCGGTCGTTGGCCTTCCGAACCCAAGAGTCGACCTGTGCGATGAGCTGGCGATAGTATCGGAACGGATGCATCGGTAAGAGCATATCCATCAACGGTGTGTAAACTCCAGGTCCGGATTTGAAATCGCAGATTGCAGGTTGGAGATTTGAGATTGTAGCGTGTCTTCCGTCTTCAATTTCCAATTTCCAATTTCCAATGAAAGATCTCCAATAGCATGCCCCAGTCCTTTGTGAGGTCATCCGCGCTCGGCTACGCGCTGCTTTTCGCCGTTTCTCTGGGCCTGGCCGCCTGGGAAGGCCGACTCGACGACATCTTCCGGTTTCCCGGCTGGTCTCGGACTGGGGCCAATATTCTCATCGGGCTGCTTCTGGCGACGGGGGTGCTGTCGGCCGGTGCGGCGATGCGCGGTACGTTTCGGTGGGCGGAACAGCTCGAGCGGGAATTCCGGCTGTTGCTGGCACCGCTCCGCTTCGACGGCGTCGTCATCCTGGCCGTCGCCAGTGGTATCGCCGAGGAGACTTTTTTTCGCGCCATCATGCAGCCTGCGTTCGGCCTCTGGGTCACGAGCCTGACGTTCGGTCTGCTTCACTATCCGATGAACCGCCGCCTGATTCCCTGGACGATCATCGCAATCGCGATGGGTTTTCTGTTCGGGGTCGTCTACCGGGAGACAGGCAGTCTCCTCGCCGTCGCTCTGGCTCACGGCCTGATCAACTTCTTCGAACTGCTCGACATTTCCCGGGGGCCCGACCCGCACGCCAGGGCCTGAGGGGCAAAGCAGCCCGTGGCAGAAGTCTGATGGCTCGCGTTACGGCGGCGTCGCGCCAGATGGTAGGCGCCGCGCCGACTGCGATGCTGGTACATCGTTGAGGTGCGGCAACAACCCAGATGGTGTGACGCCGCCGTAACCCTCCGGGCGCACGGGGGTTGCGGTCGGATACTTTGTTGCTCGTCGTCATGATGAAACAGCATCAATTCCTCCTCGCGCCTCGTCTCCGCCTCACAAGACCCGTGCGCGCGAACCATCAGACTTCTGCCACGTGCTGCATACCAGTTCCGCAACGGCGTCCTGTTAAAATTTGTAAAAATTAAGTCCTAGAAGGGTTTCCACGTCTAAGTGGGAGTATTCAAGCCTTTTGTTGGCAAGGCATTCCAAGTAAAATGTGGCGGAATCCGGGTACAGCTATGAAACGAGTGATCCTGGCCGTTTTTCTAGTGCTGACGCTCCTTCCGGAGCTGATGCCCGTCGCCGAGACCGCTCCCGACGACGCCGGTGCGGACGGCTCGGAGTTCGTGTTCGCTCGCCTGGTCTACGGCTCGGGTTTTCGCGGCTGGGGTCGCCGCGGCCGCGGATCCTGGGCCACGGATTGGCCCAAGGCGGACAAGCAGTTCATCTTCGGAGTCGATCGGCTGAGCAACGTCCGCGTCGTCCTGGACGAGGATGTCGCGATCCAGATCATGGACCCGAAGCTTTTCAGCTATCCGTTCGTGTACGCGGTCGAGGTGGGACACATGGAACTGAGCCAACCCGAAGCCGATCAACTCCGGGAGTACATGGACCGTGGAGGTTTCCTGGTTGTGGACGACTTCTGGGGCACGTACGAATGGCAGAATTTTTCGTACAACATGAAGCTGATCTTCCCCGACAAGGAAGCCGAACAGATCCCCATGTCGCACCCGATTTTTCATGCGTTCTACGACATCGATGAGATCCTGCAGATTCCCAATATCAACAATGGCTGTGGGGGGTACCGCACGCATGAAGGCGACGGGTACGTTCCGTATGCTCTGGCGGTTTTCGATGACAAGCGGCGACCGATGATGGTGATCAACTACAACACCGATCTCGGAGATGCCTGGGAATGGGCGGACCAGCCGTGCTACCCCAACGAGTTTTCGGGGATGGCCTACCGGATGGGCATCAACTTCATCGTCTATTCGATGACGCATTGACGTCTATTCGATGACGCATTGAGCGCGTCGGCCGTCAAGTTCCCGATCATGTGGCTGGAATCCTGTTGAGACAAAACCGATGACCTGGTTTGAGACCTTCTTCAAGCATAAACCGATCGTTTACGAGAAGGGGACGCTGGGTTTCCAGCTTCTGGAGAGCCCGTTCCTGTTCGTCATTTTCGTGATCGGCGCCGCCGTCGGTGCTTTTTTCCTCTACCGCATGATCCAGGGTTCCCGTTCGTCATGGGGCATGGCGATGTTGAGAGCCGCGACGTTCGTGATCCTGGCGTTCATCCTCATGCGTCCGGTCATGAACATCTCGACGGTGCTGCCCCAGGAAAGCTACCTCGCTGTCGTCGTCGACAACTCCGAGAGTATGTTGATCCGGGACGACGGCCTCGACACCCGGGCCGACCTGCTGATGCGTGAGCTGGAGTCCACGGAGTTTTTCCGAAGGTTGTCGGAGAAGTTCCGGGTGCGTGTCTACCGTTTCGATCGGGAGGCCGAACGAATCGATGACCTGGATCGCATGAACTTCTCGGGTACTCGGACACGGATGGAAAGCGCCATGGACATGCTCTACCAGGAGCTGGGCAGCGTCCCGCTGTCTGGAATCGTCCTGGTCACCGACGGAGTCGACAACGCTTCTGAAGAATGGACCGAATCGGTGTCCCGCATTCAGTCTCGCGGCATCCCGATCTACACCGTCGGGGTGGGAGCCGATGCGATAGAGCGGGATGTGGAGCTGATCCGGACGACCGCCCCTCGGGAAACGCTGAACGACTCGACGGCGGTGGCCGAAGTCTCCTTCAGGAGTCACGGCCTGTCCGGTCGGAAGGCGACTCTGCACATCCGCGAGAACGGCATCCTGCTGAAGTCCGAAGAAGTCACTCTCCCGAGAGACGGAGAGGTCGGGGAGGCATCGATCGACCTTCCGGTGAAGAACGAGGGCTCCCGCGTGTTTTCTTTTTCGATCGAGACCCCCGACGACCGCATTTCAGAGAACAACCAGCTCGCCAGTCTGATCGAGGTCAAGAACGACCACCCGAAGATCCTCTACGTCGAAGGCGAGCCTCGCTGGGAGTACCGTTACATCCGCCGCGCCGTCGAGGACGATCCCAACGTGCAACTGGTCACCCTGCTGCGTACCTCGCCGAACAAGTTCTACCGCCAGGGCATCGACGAGGAGGAGACGCTGGCCGAAGGGTTTCCTACGACCAGGGAGGAGCTGTTCCAGTACAAGGGGTTGATCGTCGGCAGCATCGAATCCACATTCTTCACGCCCGAACAGCTCGAGATGATCGTCGACTTCGTCAGCGAGCGCGGTGGCGGGTTCCTGATGATCGGAGGCCGGAATTCTTTCAGCGAAGGGCGATACCAGAACACTCCGGTTGCCGATATCCTTCCGGTCCGGCTGCCGAACAGCGATTCGACTTTCGTCGTCGAAAACCTCAAGGTGGCTGTGTCCGACTATGGACGCACCCATCCGTTGATGAAGCTGACGCCTGCCGAAGATGAAAGCGTCGGACAGTGGGAAGACCTGCCGCCACTGACCGAGTTCAACCGGGTCAGCGAGGCCAAGGTCGGCGCGATCGTCCTGGCCAACGGCCAGATCGAGACCGGCCGCGACCGGCCCGTACTGCTGGCTTATCAGCGCTACGGTCGCGGTCGGACGATGGCCTTCACCACCTCCAGCAGCTGGCGCTGGCAGATGGAGATGGACCACGAGGACATGACCCACGAGTTGTTCTGGCGTCAGATTCTGCGATGGCTCGTCAGCTCTTCCCCCGATCCGGTGATGGCCAGCGCCGAGCGAGACAGCTATGTGCCGGGAGAGGGCGTCCGGCTCTTTGCCGACATCTCCGACGACAGTTTCGAGCGGATGAACAATGCCGACGTCGTTGGAAGGGTCATCGACCCTGACGGGAACACCCAGGCCGTGTCTTTTGAATGGACCGGGTTGCAGGACGGCACATACCAGGCTGAGCTTTCGGGCAGCGTTCCAGGGATCTATACCCTCGAGGTGGAGGCCAGTTACGGAGACCGTCAGATCGGCAGCTACGAGAGTACCTTCCAGGTGAGGGATCGTCCCGTCGAGTTCTACGACGCCGCCCTGGACAGTCGATTCCTCCGCTCCCTGGCCGAACAGTCCAACGGGCGCTACTACCCGCTGTCGAGTGTGGGCGATCTTCCCGATGACGCTGTCTACGTCGAGGGGGAGTCGTCGATCATCGAGCAGAGGGAATTATGGGACGTGCCCATGCTCTTCATGCTGTTGAGTCTGACGCTGGCCGGCGAGTGGTTCTGGCGGAAGACAAGAGGACTGGCATGAAGGCGCTCCTGGGTTTGCTCCTCGCGACTTCGACGGCCGCCGCCGTCGCGATTTCGATGCCCACCGCGACAGTCGCGGATTCGGCGGTTCTCATTCTGAACGGGGTCCCCGGTAGTCCGGACCACGCGGAGCGTTTCATGAAGTGGACTGAAGCCACCCGCACCGCCATGATCGAGACCTTTGGTTTTGGTGAGGATGACGTCGTGGTTCTCTCGAACCGCGAGGCGCGGGCGGACGACGTTCGGAGCGCGTTAGCGGGCCTTGCCGCGCGTGTCGGTACGGCCGATGTGCTTTTCGTGTTCTTCATCGGCCATGGAAGCTTCGATGGAACCGAGTACAAGTTCAACATCCTGGGACCCGACCTCACGGCCTCCGATTACGACGCGTTGTTCTCATCGGTCGGTGCGGGTCGTACCGTCATCGTGAATGCAACCAATTCCAGCGGTGGGGCGATCGAGAAGCTGGCCGCCGAGAACCGGGTGATCGTCACCGCGACCCGATCGGGTACCGAACGCAACGACGCCGTCTTCTACGACCACTTCCTGGAGGCGCTAGCCGATGGGGCAAGCGATGAGGACAAGAACGAAAGGCTGTCGATCTGGGAAGCTTTCCGGTATGCGACGCTTTCGGTCGAGCGTTTCTATTCCGAGGAGAACCGGTTGGCTACCGAACACCCCCAGATTTCCGATAATGGTCGGGAGAAGACCGGCGCCGCTCCCGAGGAGATGCCCGTCCTGGCGCGGCTGATCCACTTCAATGCCGTCCCGGAAATCGAAACATCCGACCCCGTCCTGCGAGGCCTGCTCGAAGAGAGAAGAAAGCTGGAAGAGCAGATCGAGAGCCTGAGGCTGATCAAGGACGCGATGCCGGCCGCCGACTACGACCAGCAGATGGAGGCGTTGCTTATCGAGCTGGCGTTGAAGAACCGGGAGATCCGAGCCCGGGAGCCGGGGCAGTGAGTAGCTTGCGATCCGAGATCGGGCTGTCGGTTCGGGTGCGCGTGTTCCTCCTCATGGTCGGTTGGAGCGCCCTTGCCGGCTGCGGTGCGCTGGGGCAGAGCGACGCCGCCAGCCCCGTCGAAAAAGCCCGTCGCGGCGACTACGCCGAAGCCGTGGCGGGTCTGGAGACGATGGTCGCCGGGGGGGACACCTCCAGGGCGGTCGTCGAGGGCCTGTACTTTTCCTGGATACGGCAGGGAGATTACGAGCAAGCCCGCGCCCGTTTCGAAGATCTCGCCGCCGACCATCCTAATGCCGGTCCGATACGTCTCGCCGCCGCGCGTTCGAATCGCCTCACGGGGAATCTGGAGCGCGCGTTGGCCCACCTGGATGAAGTCCTGAACTTCGCCGATGTCGGCGTCGCGGCACGCCACGAGAAGGCCGTCGTCCTGGAGGAAGTGGGCCGTCGGGACGAGAGCCGGGAAATCTACACCGATCTCATCGAAAGGTTCCAGGATGGCATCATCCGTGGCGGCGACGACATGCTCTACGTCGCGATGGCGATGTGGGCACTGGAGTACTTCCACGACGCGAACGATGTTTTCAAGCTGCTCACTCAAGGCAGTCCGTTGAACGCGGAAGCTTTTCTGGCGTGGGGTGACCTGCTCGCCGAGAAATACAACGATCCGGAAGCCGTCGCCAGCTACGAAGATGCATTGCGGATCGACACGAACATGCCGGAAGCGCATCTGGGCATCGCCCGCGTGCTTGCCGACGACAACCCCGAGCGGAGTCAGGCGTCGCTCCAGAAGGCACTCGAAGTCAACCCGGGATTCATGGAGGCCCACCTGCTTCTGGCCGAGCAGCGCATCGCCGCCGAGCAATATGCCGAGGCGGATGAAGAAACCGAGAAGGTGTTGGAGATCAACCCCCGCTCATCGAAGGCGCTGGCCCTGCTGGCCACTACGCGGTTCCTGCGCGGCGATGAAGAGGGGTTCAACCGGTACGTTCAGCAGGTCCTGGGCAATAACCCGCTCTACGGTGAGATGTACTACATCCTGGCCGATCGAAGTGTCTCCTTGCGGCTCTACGCCGAAGCGGTGGAATTCGCCCGCGAGGCGATCCGTCTCGACCCCAACGACTGGGAGGCACGCAGCCTCCTGGGTATCAATCTGATGCGAATCGGGGAGGAAGAAGAGGGGAAGGCAGTCCTCGAAGAAGCCTATGAGGGCGACCCGTTCAACGTGTGGACTGTGAACACGCTGACCTTGCTGGACAGCTTTACGAATTTCGATCGCCTCGAGACCGAGCACTTCAGGATCAAGCTCCACAACGAAGAGCGTGACGTGCTAGCCCCCTACGTCACGGACCTGCTCGAAAAAGCCTACAGGGAACTCAGTGCGAAGTACGAATTCGAACCCGATGGTCCGATCACGTTCGAAATGTTTCCAGACCATGCCGACTTTGCCGTGCGGACCCTCGGTCTTCCGGGCCTGGGGGCGCTCGGAGTCTGTTTCGGCAAGGTCGTCGTGATGGATTCCCCGTCGGCCAGGCCGCCGGAGACTTTCAATTGGGGTAGCACGCTCTGGCACGAGTTCGCTCACGTGATCACGCTGCAGATCACGGACCACAAGATCCCCCGGTGGTTTTCCGAGGGGATCTCGGTGTATGAGGAGCGTCGCGGCATGGCAGGCTGGGGTGACGACCTGCAGATGGACTACTTGATGGCGATCAAGGAGGATCAGTTATTGCCGGTAGGCGAGCTAAACAATGGCTTCATCCGCCCGAAGAACCCCGGCCAGATCTCGCTCTCCTACTACCAGGCGTCTTTGATCTGCGACTACATCGATGAGAAGTACGGGTTCGAGGCCATCCGGCGGATGCTGGCCCTCTACAAGGCAGGCCGCAGCACGGTCGAGGTCTTCCAGGAAGCGCTGGGGGTGGGCCTGTCGGAGTTTGACACCAGTTTCTTCGGGTGGGTCGACGCGAGAGTCGAGGCAATCGATATCGAGCGATTTCGTGAGCTGCTTCTGGAAGGCCAGCAAGCCCTCGAGGCGGAAGACCTCGATCAGGCCATCGACGTGTTGAGCCAGGCCGTGGACCTCTATCCCGAGTACACCGACGAGCACAACGCCTACGAGATCCTGGCAGAAGCCCACATCCGGAAAGAGAATCCAGCGGCGGCCATCGAGGTTCTGAGGCAGTTCACATCCTATTCCGAATCCACCTACCAAACGTACCTGAAACTTGCGGGCCTCATGCGGGACGCTGGGAACTCCGGTGAAGCCCGGGAGGTCCTGGAACGCGCCCTGTTCATCCACCCGATGGATCTGGAAGGACACCGGGAACTGGGATCGCTGCTGCTGGCAGACGAGCATTTCGTCGCGGCAGCCAAGGAATACGAGGCCCTCTTGGCACTCAATGTGCCGGACCTTGCCGACACCTACTTCAACTTGGCATCGGCCCAATACGGAGCCGGAAACCTCGTCGAAGCCCGCCGGAGCATACTGAGATGTTTGGAGATCGCACCGTCGTTCGAAGCGGCGCAAGAGCTACTACTGAAGATTGTGAGGAACTGAATGGACCAGAGCGTAGACGAAAAACAAGAACTCGAGGTAGTTGAGAGATTTCACTCCGACATCGCCGCTATTGATCGCGAGATCCGAAAGATCATCGTGGGCCAGAAAGAAGCGGTGGATCAGGTCCTGGTCTCGCTGTTGACCGGTGCCAACTCGATGATCACCGGCGTGCCCGGGCTGGCGAAGACGCTGCTGATCCAGACCGTCGCCGACGTGCTGCACCTCGAATTCAACCGGATCCAGTTCACGCCCGACCTGATGCCGGCCGACATCACGGGGACGGAGATGATCGAGGAGGATCGGGCTACCGGCCGTCGCGAGCGGGTGTTCGTCAAGGGACCGATCTTCGCCAACATCATCCTTGCCGACGAGATCAACCGGACGCCGCCGAAGACGCAGTCGGCGCTCCTGGAAGCGATGCAGGAAGGATCCGTCACCATCGAAGGGAATACCTACATTCTCGACAAGCCATTTTACGTTCTTGCAACCCAGAACCCGATCGAACTGGAAGGTACCTATCCGCTCCCCGAAGCCCAGTTGGACCGGTTCATGTTCAACATCATCATCGGTTATCTCAACGAAGCGGACGAGATTCAGGTCGTCAGCCAGACGACCTCTCTCCGAGAGGTGACTTTTGAGAAGACGATCGGCGGTCCCGAGATCCTCGAGTTCCAGCGATTGGTCCGAAAGATGCCTGTCGCCGATCCCGTGATGCGCTACGCCGTTCAGCTCGCCCGCACGAGCCGGCCCCGGGGCGAGGGCGAAGTTCCGGACTTCATCAAGAAGTATGTCAACTACGGGGCGAGCTTGAGGGCCTCTCAGTTCCTGATCCTGGGCAGCAAGGCGATGGCGCTGATCAACGGCCGTTACAACGTGGCGATCGAAGACATACAGACCCTGGCGTACCCCGTTTTCCGCCACCGGATCCTCACGAACTTCCATGCCGAGTCCGAAGGCATTACGTCCGAAGATATCATCGAGCAGTTACTGGACGCGGTGCCGGTGCCGGAATCGGGGATGAAGGAGTAATGAGCACAGCGATCGCACCAGCGCCGACAAATCGGTTCATCGATCCGACGATCCTGTCGAAGATCGAGAACCTCGAGTTGCTGGCGCGCACCGTCGTCGAGGGGTTCGTCCAGGGCCTGCACAAGTCCCCTTACCTCGGGTTCAGCGTCGATTTTGCGGAATACCGGACATACCAGCCCGGAGATGAGATTCGCCGTATCGACTGGAACGTCTTTGCCAGGATGAACAAGTTGTACGTCAAGCTGTTTGAGGGCGACACCAACACACATGTCCACCTCCTGCTCGACGTCAGCGGTTCGATGGGCTATGGGTCCGGAGAGGTTCAGAAGGTCGACTACGCCCGTTTCCTGGCTGCTTCGCTCGCTTACTTTGCCTATGGTCAAAGAGACGGTGTCGGCCTGTTGAGTTTCGACACCGACATCGTCAACCACATTCCGGCCGGGCGACGGAGCGGCCAGCTCTTCAGCATTCTGGCCGAACTCGACCGCGCGAAACCCAGCAAGGAGACCGAGTTCCAGAAGCCTCTGGACTACATGGCCGAGTTCCTGAAACGGCGCGGCATCATCGTCGTGATCTCGGACCTCTACGACGACGTTCCCAATATCCTGGCCGGTATCAAGCATCTCCGTTCGAAAGGAAATGACGTCATCGTTTTTCACGTCCTCGATGACTTCGAACTCAGTTTTCCGTTCGACCAGATGACGGAATTCGAAGACCTGGAAACGACAAAGAAACTCAACGTGATCCCGCAGTACCTCAAGCGGGAGTACCTGCAGTTGATCCATGGGCACATCGAGGAGCTCGATCGAGAGCTTTCGAAGGTCGGTGTCGACTACACGTTGATGAACAGCAGCAAACCCCTCGACGTCGGGCTGTTCGCCTACCTGGCGAAGAGGGCAAAGGCGAAAACTTGAGGAAGTAGTCAGTTGTCGGTAGTCAGTAATCAGTTGAGGAAATCGAACCGACTACCGCTACCAATCGACTGACTACTGACTACCGACTACCGACTACTGATTACTAACAATGTCTTTCCTGAATCCATTCTTCCTGATCGGCTCGCTCGTCCTGGCCGTGCCGATCCTCATCCATCTGGTGCGCAAGGACAAATCCGAGATCGTGCAGTTCAGCTCGCTGATGTTCCTGCTTCGTATCCCCCGAAAAACGATCCGCCAGCACCGGCTGCGCAATCTCCTGCTCCTGGTGCTCCGGTTGCTGCTGATCGCGCTGCTGGTAGCCGCTTTCGCCCGGCCCTACCTGGTCGATTCGGTCGCGGCAGTCGTACCGGATGGGGGGGCCAGGGGAAGTGTGCTCCTGCTCGATACCTCCTACAGCATGACCTACGCCACGAACTTCGAGCGGATGAAGGCGGAGGCTCGCGACCGAATCGACGCGATGAATCCGGGAGACCGAATGGCTCTGGTCGCGTTTGACGAAAAGGCCAACCTCCTTGCGATGCCCTCGGGCGACCCAGAAGAGTTGAAAGCGTTGGTCGGAGCGCTCGAGCCATCGTCGGAGAAGACCAGTTACTACGAGGCGTTCACCCTCGCCGACCGCGTGCTCACGCAATTGCAGGATTACGGCAGAGAACTCGTAGTCATCTCTGATTTTCAGCGGAATGGCTGGAACCGGTCCTCGCGGGAAAGCGTCATCGACGTCGATGTCGCCACGGAGTTCGTGGACCTGGGCGTCGACAACCCCGAGAACGTCAGCATCGAGAGCGTCGGTGTTGACGCCACGGTGTTCACCCGGACCTACACCGGCCAGGTGATGGCCCGAATCAACAACCACCAGCTCGCCGATGCTGTCACCGTACCCGTCTCGATCAGCATCAACGATCGCGAGGTCGACCGGAAGCGGGTGACGGTTCCCGCTGAATCGACCACTCTGGTGGAATTCACGGAATTCGACCTCCCGCTCGGCTTCTCTCGGGGACGCGTAAGGATCGAGACAGATGATCCGCTGGTTATCGACAACGAGTTTCTATTCGCAATCCAGCGCCGCGAGAAGCTCCGGCTGCTGATCGTCGACGCGGGGCGTTCCCGCCAGAGTTTTTTCCTGGACCAGGCGTTAACCTCGGTTCCAGACCTCCCGTTCGCGGTGACGACGAAAGGGGTTAACAACGTGAATGTTGGGGAGCTGGCGGATTATGAGGTCGTCATTCTCAATGATGTCCCACGCCTGTCCGACCCCCTCAAGACGCGTCTCGACGAACTTCGCGCCGGGGGCCAGGGCCAGCTGGTCTTCGTGGCGGACAACGCCGAGCTGGACTGGTGGAACGGTGTTGAAGATCTGCCTGTCACCTTGGTCGAAAAAGTCTTCGTCCAGAGTGATCGGGGCCAGCCGTCTTATTCCCTGACGAGCTATGATCGCAACCACGAGATCTTCGTTCCGCTGGAACGGAGCACCCGTCTGACGTTGAATACCGCCCAGTTCTTCGCCTACTCGGAGATGGAGGCGAAAGACGACGCGGTGGTGATCGCGAAGTTCGAGAACGGCTCGGTAGCCATCGCAGAGTCGTCGGGTGAAGGCCAGGGATTGATCGTTTTTGCCTCGTCCGTGGACAATGGCTGGAACGATCTGCCGCTGAAGCCGTCGTTTCTCCCCCTGGCCCACGAAATGGTTCGGTATCTTGCCCGGTATCGCACGAGCGATGCGTGGTACCAACTGGGCCAGGCGGTCCCCGTCGTGACCCTGCTCGAGGATAGCCTGGCCCTGATCACGCCGGAGGGGGAGCGGCAGAACCTGGGAGAGGTTTCGGCATCCGGTCAGCGATTCTTCACACCCGAACTCGCCGGATTCTACGAAATCCGCGTCGGGCCGGAAACGACTCACGTTGCGGTGAACGCCCCGTCGAGCGAGAGCCAGCTTGCCAGGATCCCGCCCGATGACCTTATAGCGAGTGTGCAGCGCCTGGAAGGCGAAGTCCGCCGGGGTGCGTTGCTGGCCGAAGCCGAAGAAGACAACTCTGCCCGTCGGCAGAGCTGGTGGTGGTACCTTTTCTTGTTTGCACTTTTGGTGGCAATAGGTGAAATTTATCTAGGGAATAGTGTGACTGCGAGCCGAGATGAGCGGTCTACTCCCGTAACCGGCTGATTCTTTTTAACGTATTAGTCTTTGGGACGGGATTGATTCCATGGGCATGGTGGCGAATGCTCATCCGAATCGAGGAGCTGAGATGGAACCCAGACAGGAACTACTTCGAAGGATTCAAAAGGTTCGAGGAAGGTGGAATCGATTCATCTGGTTTCGGGGGTTGGCCTGGGTTTTGGGTGTCGGTGTCGGGGCCCTCGTCCTCACGATGACCATCGCCGAGTCGGGTGACATTTCACCCTGGTTGGTCGTCGTCCTGCGCGTCGGCCTGTTTGCCGCCGTCGTGGCGACCCTCGTCACCAAGCTCGTCTTGCCGCTCCGTAACAGGCCGGAGGATGAGCAGCTCGCTCGATTTGTCGAAGAAAAGCATCCTGGTCTGGAAGACCGTCTCGTCAGCGCTGTCGAATTCGTGCGGAAACCGCCCTCAGAACACGGCCCGTTTGGGATTCTCTTGATACGCGACGCGCTGGACCGGACCCGCCGCCTCCGTTTCGACGACGTGGTCAACCGGCAGAAGTTGAACACTTTCGCAACGTTGTCGGGTGCTTTCCTGGTCGCTTTGATCGTCGCCGTCTACTTCTCGACGCTGTTCTTCCCGTACGGCAGCGCCCGCTTGTTTGCCGGGTTCCTGGAGCCCCCACCCGCGCCAGCCTTCACTATCTCCGTGACTCCGGGCGACACGACGGTTCCCAGAGGAAGCGATGTCGTCCTTGAAGCGATTACGTCCGGCTTCGATCCGGAGCGCGCAGAGATCCACCTGAGGTACGAAAACAGCTCCCAATGGGAGGCTTCCACGATGGAGGTTACCCCGTTGATCGTACCGACCTTCCGCCACCTTCTGTTCAATGTGCAGGAGCCGATCCGGTACTTTGTACAGGCCAGTGGCTACAAATCGGCGGAGTTTGTGATTCGGGTCGCCGATCTGCCGCGCGTGGAGAGTCTGGACTACACGTACAACTACCCGCGATACAGCGGGCTCCCGACCCGCACCGAAGAAGATGCTCTGGACATGGTGGCGCTTCGTGGAACCGCTGTCGACGTGAGGGTTCACGCGAACCAGGAGCTCGGAAGCGGACGCCTGATCTTCTCAGACGGTCGCGAAGTCGAGCTCACCCCATCGGTAGAGCCGGGAGCCACAGCCCGGTTAACCATTGACCGGAGCGCCACATTCCGGGTGGAGTTGACCAACACACGGGGACAGAAGTATCTCGGTCTGGAAGAATACGGGATGGAAGCTCTCGACGACCAGAAGCCGCTCGTGGAATTTACGAAGCCCGGGCGCGACCACAAGGCTTCGACCGTCGAAGAAGTCTTCACCGAGCTGCGTGCCGAAGACGACCTCGGAATCAACGCGCTGGAACTCTATTTTTCGGTCAACGGGGGAGAAGAGCAGACGATCGATCTGTTTGCTAACAACGGCCGGGCTCCGAAGGAAATCTCCAGCAGCTACACGTTCTTCCTCGAAGAATACGAGATTCAACCCGGCGATTTCATCACCTACTACGGACAGGCCGTCGATTCGAGCCGGCCCGCCAATTCCGTGATGACCGACATTTACTTCATCGAAGTCCGTCCCTTCGACAGGGAGTATTTCCAGGGGCAGGCTGGCGGCCAAAGGGGTGGTGGTCAGCGGGGCGGCGGCGATGACTCGGCCGAGGCCCTGTCCCGCCGGCAGAAGGAGATCATCGCGGCGACGTTCAACCTGATCCGTGACAAAGAGAGTTTCGGTGCTTCGGAGTATTCCGACAACATTCAGGCTGTCGCCGATAGCCAGAGCACGTTGGCCGAGCAGACGCAGACGCTCATGACACGGTTGATGCGGCGACAACTCGTCGTCCAGGATCGGATCGGGCAGCTCAGTGAGTACATGCGCACCGCCCTGGAGCAGATGGGGCCGGCCGCGCAGGAGCTGAGGGAAGAGGATTTGGATGAAGCTCTGCCCCACGAGCAGAAGGCGTTGCAGTTTCTGATGCGTGCCGAGGCCCTGTTCAACGAGATACAGGTCACCATGGGCGGTGGTGGCGGTGGTGGCGGTGGGATGGGCAGCAGCGCCGAAGACCTTGCCGACCTGTTTGACCTGGAATTGGACCAGAACAAGAACCAGTACGAGACGCTCCAGCGCGGGGAACTGTCCCAGAATTCGCAGGAGCTGGACGAGGCGCTGCGCCGCCTGCAGGAACTCGCCGAGCGGCAGCAGAAGATGATCGAACAGCAGCGCCGCCAGGCTCGGATGGGCGGCGGTGGTGGCGGAAGCCAGCAAATGTCGGCGGACGAGCTCCGCCGCGAAACCGAGCGCCTTGCGCGTCAGTTGGACCGGTTGTCGCGCGAGAACAACGATCGCCAGATGGCCAATGTGGGCCGGGCACTCGAAGAAGCCGCTCGCAACATGCAGCAGGCCCGCGACGGCTCGGGCCAGCAGCAACAGCAGGCGGCCGAACGGGCGCTGGAAGAACTCGAGCGGGCTCAGCGACTCCTGGCCGGTGCGCGGGGCGGCAGTCTGGATGACCGGCTCGCGAACCTGCAGCGGCAAGCCCAGCAGCTCAGCGATCAGCAGACACAGATCGCGGACCAGACGGAACGGCTGGCTGCGGACCCGAACAACGAGCGCGAACGCCGGTCCGGGCAGATTCGAGATCTGAAGGAGGATGCGATCGCCGAGCTGCGATCCCTGCAGGACGGGTTGGAATCACTCCAGACTAATCAGGAGAGTCGCGAGACTGCCGGCCGCATCCGGTCTGCAGCGAATTCGATCCGATCGGGACGTTTCCTGGACAAGATGAACCAGGGACAGCAACTCCTCGACAACGGGTACTTTGACTACGCGGCCCAGCGTGAGCGGGAGCTGGAGCAGGCTTTCAACGACCTGGCCCGTCAACTTGGAGATGCTGCGGCCAGTGCCGCGAGCACCGAAGAACGCCAGGTTCAGAACGCCCTCAACCAGACCAGCGAGGCGATCCGGCGCCTGGAATCGATGCAACGTCGGATGGAGAATGAGCAACAGGCTCGGCAGCAAGGTCAGCAAGGCCAGCAGGGCCAACAGGGTCAGCAAGGCCAACAGGGCACCGGCGGTCCCGGCGGCGGTGAGCCTGGAGACGGTTTCCGGGGAGGCGGCGGAACGCGCGGAGCGCGCGGAGGGGATGTCCGTCAGCTGACCCGAGAGTGGGAACAACGCCTTCGGGATGTCCAGGACATCCGCGATCAACTCGGCCGCAACAACCCTCTGAGGGGTGACCTGAACCGCATCATGGATGCGATTCGTCGGCGAATGGAACAGCACTACCCGGGCGACCCAGCCGAAATCGAAGCCCTCCGTCGCGAGATCATCGACCCGTTCCGGTCCATCGAGCTCGAGCTCAGCCGCGAACTCCAGTTGCTGATAGGAAAGGAGAACATCCGCTCGGCGCACGACGAGGAGATTCCGGCGGGCTATAAGCGACTGGTCGAAGAGTATTACAAGAAGCTTTCGAACGAACCCCCTGGTCCCTGACAGTTTGCGATCACCATGAGGCCTCAAATCGGGTGTAGGTGCGCTCTATGAGCGCACAGCGTTTCAGTTCGAACAATGTGCGGTCATAGACCGCACCTACACCTTGTTCGGAGTTAAACCTCTTCCCGGATAGAGCGGAAATCCGCGGCAGAGCTCGGTCACCTCACCCTTCACTTTACCGATCACGGCCTCGTTTTCGATGTTCTCCAGCACGTCGGCAATCCAGCCACCGATGGCCTCCATCTCAGTCTCACCCATGCCACGCGTCGTCAGGGCCGGCGTCCCGATACGAATCCCGCTCGGTGTCATCGGGGGGTTGGTGTCAAACGGGATCGTGTTCTTGTTGACCGTGATCCCTGCGAGTTCGAGCGCCTCTTCAGCCTGCTTACCGTTGATTCCCTTGGAGAACACATCGACCGACAGTAAATGGGTGTCGGTACCGCCCGACACGACGCGGAATCCGCGGGACGCGATCGCTTCGGCCAACACGCTGGCGTTTCGGATGACCTGTTTGATGTAGCTCCGGAAGTCCTCCGTCGCGGCCTCCTTGAAACAAGTGGCCTTGGCCGCGATGACGTGCACGAGCGGACCTCCTTGCATTTCGGGAAAGACAGCCCGGTTGAGATCCTTGCGAAACTCCTCCCGGCACATGATGAATCCACTTCGGGGTCCCCGCAGGGTCTTGTGAGTCGTGCTGGTGACGAAATCAAAATGGGGAACCGGATTCGGATGCCCTCCTGCCGCGATCAGACCCGCGATGTGGGCGATGTCGGCCATCAGCAGGGAACCCGTGTCCCGCGTGATTGTCGCGATTCGTTCGAAATCGATGATTCGGGCGTACGCGCTGGCGCCGACGACGATGAGCCTGGGCTTGTGCTCGTGGGCGAGCTGCTCGAGCTGGTCGTAGTCGAGAAGTTCGGTTTCCTGGTCGACCCCGTACGGAACAATCTTGTAGTACTTGCCGGAGAAGTTCAGCGGGTGTCCGTGCGTGAGGTGTCCGCCGTGTGACAGGTTCATGCCGAGGACGGTGTCCCCCGGCTTGAGGACGGAGAGGTAGACACCCATATTCGCCTGGCTGCCTGAGTGCGGCTGGACGTTAACGTGCTCGGCGCCGAAGAGGTTCTTGGCCCGTTCGATCGCAAGCCGCTCTACGATATCGACGAATTCGCAACCGCCGTAGTATCTCCGGCCGGGGTAGCCTTCGGCGTACTTATTGGTAAAAACCGATCCCGTCGCCTCTAGGATCGCCTCAGAGGTGAAGTTCTCGGAAGCGATGAGTTCCAGGCCGTTGGCCTGCCGTCCTTCTTCATTTTTTATCGCTTCATAAACCTCTGAATCCAAATCTTTTAAAGGTGTCTGGAAGCGCTTGTCGAGAGCCTCGTTCTTCATCCCTTCCTCCGCGGTTCACTCTACCACGCTGTGCTATAATTTCCCCATCATGTTGGCACTGCTTCCACGCGGGACCGCCTATGTTCTGCTGTCTCTTGTGCTGGTTTACTTCGCCTTCCATTACGTTCCGATCTACATCTATGCTTACCAGTTCAACGACTTCGTGCGTTCGGAGGTCAAGTTTGCCGGGGGCAGCAAACGATCGGTCGCGACGATCACCGAGAACATCCTCGTCAAAGCTGAGCAGCTCGGTCTTCCAGTCGAAGGCGACGACATCAAGGTGACGCGTGAGGGACCATTTTTTACCTTGGACGTGTCTTACAGGGTCCCGGTTGATTTGAGGATCTACCAGCACGAACTCGAATTCGAGTCGAGCCTGTCTGGTCAGACCTTCGCGCAATGATCTCGATCGAGCGCGGGCTGGAAATAGTCGCCTCTCTCGCTCAGACCTCGATCGGCCCCGATTTCATGCCTCCCGAGGCTGTTCCTCTTGCTGACGCGATCGGTCGTGTCCTGCGCGAGGATGTCTGCCTCGACACGGACTCCCCTCCCTTTGACCGGTCAATCCGGGACGGATTCGCTCTCCGCGCAGAAGACATCGTCGACGTTCCCCAGGAATTGAGAGTGATCGGCGAGTCGCGCGCCGGTGATTCTTTCGAAGGCGTGGTCGGCCGGGGCGAGTGCTGCGAGATCATGACGGGAGCGGCCGTGCCCAGAGGCGCCGACGCTGTCGTTATGGTGGAGTACACCGCGGCGGGCAGCGAGGAAGGCCGGGTGCAGATCCAGCGCGAAGTTCGCACCGGGCAGAGCATTCAACGAATGGGAACGGAAGCTTCCGCCGGTGACCGGATTCTTGGCGCCGGACGAGCGATTCGCACACCGGATCTGGGTGTGCTCGCGAGCGTCGGTCGGGCCAGGGTGCAGGTTTCGCGCAGACCATCGGTCGCGATTCTTTCCACCGGTGATGAACTCGTCGAAGTGGGGGAGACTCCGCGGGCCGACCAGATCCGCAACGGAAACAGCTATACGCTCTACGCGCAGTGCGTCGAAGCCGGCGCAGAACCTGACATGCTCGGTATTGCCAGGGACGATCTCGGCGACCTCAGCGAGAAAGTCTCCAAGGGGCTCGAACGAGACATATTGATGACTTCCGGCGGTGTTTCCATGGGGAAGTACGACTTCGTGGAGCGCGTCTTCAAAGATCATGGCGTCGAGCTCCATTTCGACAAGGTGGCGATGAAACCGGGCAAACCCACCGTGTTCGGATCCCGCGGTAGGACCTTCGTCTTCGGACTGCCCGGCAATCCCGTCTCAACCATGGTTTCGTTCCAGCTCTTCGTGCGGCCCTTGATCCGTTCTTTGCTCCAGGTCTTCGACGACGGGACAGAGCCTCTCGAGGCCACCCTGGCGGAGCGGGCACGATGTGACCCCGCGCGCGAAGCGTGTGTGCCCGCAGCTGTACGCTTCGAAGAGGGCGCGTACAGGCTGTCCCCTGTGGACTGGAAGGGTTCGTCCGACCTTGTGGGCTTGTCCCGCGCCAACGCTTACGTCATGATTCCCAGGCGGGAAGGTTTTCTGGAGGCGGGCGCTGCCGTCCGGTTCATTCCGATACGGGGACATTGAGCTTGTCTGAAGATCTTAGTCACATTGACGAACAGGGTCGCGCCCGGATGGTCGATGTCGGCGGAAAGGAGCGGACCGAGAGGATGGCGCGCGCCGAAGCTCTTGTCCAGATGAGCGACGATCTAGTGGGGCGGCTCCAGGAGAGGACCCTGCCGAAGGGAGACCCGTTCGAGGTCGCCCGGATCGCTGGCATCCAGGCTGCCAAGAGAACCTCGGACCTGATTCCGTTATGCCACCCGCTCCCGCTTAACCACATAGACGTTTCCATCGAGATCGTCGAAGGGGGAACTCGCGTCCAGACCATAGCGCGCACTTTCGCCGAGACCGGGGTCGAGATGGAGGCACTCTCTGCAGCAACGGTCGCGGCGCTGACGCTTTACGACATGTGCAAGTCGGTGAGCAAGGGGGTTGTCATCGGGCCGATCCGGCTTCTTGAGAAGAGAGGCGGAAAGAGCGGCGACTGGAAACGCGAGAATGACTCCGATGAATGATCAAGTCGGGAGCCACGGAGGGAGGGAGGCCGGGAAAAGCCTCGGCTCCGCTCTGGTTCTGACCATCAGCGATTCGGCCTCCACAGGGGAGAGGGAAGACCTGTCAGGGCCCGAAGCCCGGCGCATCCTCGAAGAAACCGGCTTCGACATCCTGGGTGTCGAAGTCCTTCCCGACGAGAAAACCCAGATCCAGGATCGGCTGCGGCAGGCCTGCGACCGTGAGCATACACCCCTGGTCGTGACGACCGGGGGTACGGGGCTTTCGCCGCGCGACGTAACACCTGACGCGACCGAACGAATCATGGATCGGGAAGTGCCGGGTATGGCCGAAGTGATGCGGATCGAAGGCCTGAAGTCAACACCTCGCGCCGCACTCTCGAGAGGCGTGGTCGGGATTCGGGCCTCGACGTTGATCGTGAACTTGCCGGGGAGCGTCAAGGGAGTACGTGAATCATTGAGGGCACTGGTCCCGATCCTGCCCCACGCGATCGAAGTTGTCGCGGCCTCATCGCTAGGCTGCGGCGAATGAGATTCGGGGGGCAAAGCCCCCATTTCCTCAATATGCTTTTCAGCAATTGCAGGCTTGCAAATAGGGCAATGCGGACTCTGCCCCCTATTTTCCGAAGCCTTGATTCGAGGTTTTGAGGCTATACTGAGCAGTTCGCGAGTTCGTGAGAGCGAATCGCGTCGAGACGGCGAATGTCTGAAGAAGTGCTTACATCATACCTGCCGATCTTTCTGTTCTTTGGATTGGCATTCCTGTTCCCGGTCGTTACGCTTCTGGTCGCGAGGGTCGTGCGGCCGCAGACGGGAGGTGCGGGCAAGCTGACCGCCTACGAGTGCGGCGTCGACCCCGAGGGCGATGCACGCGACCGGTACGCGATCCGGTACTACCTCGTCGCGATCCTGTTCGTGATATTCGACGTCGAGACGATCTTTCTGTTCCCGTGGGCCATCATCTACGACGAGTTGGCGTTGTTCGGATTGATTGAGATGTGCGTGTTTCTGGGGATTCTGATTGTCGGATACGTGTGGATCATCAAGAAAGGTGCGATTGAATGGGCGTGATCTCGCCTGCCTGGAGAGCTGGATGGCCTGGATAGACAATCGATTCGAGAAGAACATCATTACCACAACGGTGGACACCGTTTTCAACTGGGCTCGCAAGTCGGCGCTATGGCCGATGACGTTCGGCCTGGCCTGCTGTGCCATCGAGATGATGGCGACCGGCGCCTCGCGTTTCGACATGGACCGCTTTGGTGCGGGAATCTTTCGGCCGAGCCCGAGGCAATCCGACTTGATGATCGTCGCCGGGACCGTCACGTTGAAGATGGCGCCGATCGTACGGCGCGTCTACGATCAGATGCCCGACCCGAAGTGGGTCATCTCGATGGGGGCCTGTTCGAACGTGGGCGGGCCGTTCGATACCTATTCGGTTTTGCAGGGCGTGGACCACGTCGTACCGGTCGATGTCTATGTCCCCGGCTGTCCCCCGCGTCCGGAAGCTCTGCTGTACGGGTTGATGCGCCTCCAGGACAAGATCGACCGGATGACGATCTCGAAGCGGCCGACCGATGTTCGCCTCGACGAGATCAAGGACGACGAACGCATCACGCGGGCGGCGCTCGAGGAGATGGACCGCATCGATATGAAAATCTGACTCTATCCTCAGTCCGCACCGCCCGGCCTTGTGCCGGGCTTTTTTGTTTCAGCAGGAGCGCGCGTGAGAGGGAATCCCGCCCTGGTCGATCATCTGGAAAGACTGATCCGGGAGAGCGGCCGACTTCCGTTCGATGTCTACATGTCGGAGGCTCTCTACCACCCCGATTACGGATACTATTCCACCGACGCGGATCGGATAGGAGCCCTGGGGGATTTCTACACCGCTGCGGACCTCGATCCGGCAGTGGGTCAACTGCTGGCCGGTCTCTTTGATCACATGGCCGCGGAGGTTGACCGGTTCACGCTGGTCGAGATCGGAGCCGGCAAAGGTTTGCTCGCGCGCCACATCCTCGAGCAACGGCATTTTCCCTACGTGATCGTTGAGCGGAGCGGGGCGATGAAGGCCCGTCAGCAGGAAGCTCTCGAGGGATACGGGGTCGAGTGGCGGGACCGGCTTCCGGACCGTGTCCACGGCTGCATCTTTTCCAATGAGTTCTTCGACGCCCTCCCCGTACGCCGGTTCGTCCGGCGTGGCGGAAAGCTTCGCGAAGTCTTCGTCGGAGAGGGTTTTACCGAAATCGAGGCGGATCCGGAAATTCCCGTCGACGTCCAGCTGTCGGAAGAAGGCCAGGCGGGCGAGGTCAGCCTCGAGGCTCGCGAGTGGATCCGGCAGATCGCGACGGCGCTCGAGTGGGGATACCATCTGGTTGTCGACTACGGCGACCTCCGACGGGAACTCTTCTCCCGTCAGAGGGGAACCCTGATGTGTTACCGGGCGCATCAGACCAACGAGGATCCGTACTCCTGGATCGGGGAACAGGACATCACCGCACACGTCAATTTCTCAGATCTGATCGACGAGGGGGCCGATCACGGTCTGGAACTTTCGGGTTATTCGACCCAGAGGGAGTTCCTCGTCGATCTGGGCCTGCTCGAGCTCATGGAGCCGCTGGCGATGAGGCAGGACGCCGATTCGATTCGACGACTCCAGGCGCTGAAGAACCTCCTTGTGCCGCCGATGATGGGAGAGCGTTTCAAGGTGCTCCTGCAGCGGAAGGGGGTCGGCGCCGGCTTGGTGCCCGGCTTTCGGAAAGGCGGCAGGGAGGCCTGATCCGGTAGGCGGGCCTGGTGGCGCGAAAACCGCCATCAGCGTATGGTTTCAAGCAAATACCGTCTGTTCTTCCGTGGGATTGTGCGTTAATATTGCATGTTTGCCGACGCCCCGTGTGCCGCGTCGGACTCTGTATGGAACACCGGTGTGAGCGGGCACGTCACGGGCGTACGGACCGCGCGTTTCCCCCAGGACCTACCTTTCTAAGAAGACACAGGCGTGGCAGAAGAAAGAGAAGATCAGCCAAGAGAGGAATCGGGCTCCGAGCCCCAGCCCCCTGGGCAAACTGCGGCGAACCCTCAAGGGGAGAATCCTCCAAGCCCTGAAGAAAAGCCCCCTGCCTCTACCAGCAGCGATAGTGGGGAGGGTAGTGCCCCGGACAAGCCGTCACCGCCGGCGCTGGCCGGCAATAACAAGCCGGCACCGCCGCCGCCGGCCGAAGATACTAAGCCGGTATCGCCCGCAGCGGTGGCCAGTGATCCGGACAAGCCGGCATCGCCGGCGCCGGCCGGGGAGGAAGCCAAGCCGGCCGTGCCAAAGCCGCCTCCCAAGAAGCCGGTCCCCAAGAAGCCGAAGGGGCCCGTGCCGGAACCCTGGTCCGCTCCGCTGGTCGATGCCCTCAGGGAGAAGTTTCCGGGCCAGGTCCTGGACTCCTACAAGTTCATCTCCCAACGGCAGCTCCTGATCAAGAAAGACCGCGTTACGGAGATCATGGAATTCCTGCGGCGCAACGACATCGAGCCGTTCGATTTCTTGAGTGATGAGACGGCCACGCACTGGCCCAAGGAAGAGGAATTCGAACTGGTTTACAACCTGTACTCATTCGAGACGAACGACCGCCTTCGCGTGAAAGTGCGCATCAAAGAGTGGGAACAGGTCGAGAGTCTCGTCAGCCTTTGGTCCGGAGCCAACTGGCTGGAACGCGAGATCTACGACATGTTCGGCATCCAGTTCGCAAACCATCCGAACTTGAAGCGAATCCTTTTGCCCGAGGACTGGGTCGGGTTCCCACTGAGGAAGGACTACAACATCCGCCTTCAGGATGTAGAGTGGGTGCGAAAACACCTGGGCATCGATTCCGGGCAGAAGTTTTACGTCGGGGAAGCACGGCATGGGGAAGATTAGTAGTCAGTAGTCAGTTTTCGGAGAAGCGTACTGACTACCGACTACCGAATACTGACTACTCGCTTGAAAGAGAGTCACGGTTCGAATAAGCGGACATATGAAACACGAGACCCTATTCGATTCGAGTGAGATCACCGTCAGCATGGGCCCCCAGCATCCGTCCACCCACGGAGTGCTGCAGGTCAAGCTGAAGCTCGACGGCGAGAAAGTGAACGATGCCGAGTGTGTCATCGGCTACCTCCATCGAGGAGTCGAAAAGCTGGGCGAAAATCAGACCTATGGTCAGTTTCTCCCGACGCTCGACCGGATGGACTACATCGCCGCAGTCTCCAATTGCCTGGGCTATGTCGAAGCAATCGAGAAGATGCTCGAGGTTGAGGCACCGCCGCGTGCACAATACGTCCGGGTCATCCTGACCGAGTTGAACCGCATCAGCAGCCACCTTCTCTGGCTGGGAACCCATGCGCTCGACATCGGTGCGATGACGGTGTTCCTCTACGCGTTCCGTGAGAGGGAGGAGGTTCTCAAGATCTTCGAGAACTACTGCGGTGCCCGGTTGACGACCCACATTTTTCGTGTCGGCGGCCTGCAGTACGAGATCTATGAGGGGTTTGAGGAGCAGGTCCGGACCTTCGTGAACGATTTCCCGAAGAAAGTCGACGAATATGAACAGCTGTTGACGGAGAATCGCATCTGGCTGGGACGGACCCGCGGCGTCGGTGTGCTAACGCAAGAAGAAGCGATCGACCTCGGCGTGAACGGTCCCTGCTTGAGGGCTTCGGGACTGGCGTGGGATTTGAGAAAATCGAATCCCTACGCAGCGTACGCCGATTTCGACTTCGACATCCCGGTCGGTGAATACGGGGACACCTATGACCGCTATCTCGTCCGGGTGGAAGAGATGCGACAGGCGAACCGTATCGTTTCCCAGGCGGTGGGGAAAATCCCGGATGGCCCGATCAAGGCAAAGGTCGGAAAGATCCTGAAACCCGTCGTCGGCGACGTCTACCACGCCATCGAGGCGCCGAAGGGAGAGCTGGGCTACTATGTCGTGGCCGACGGATCGACCCAACCCTACCGGGTTCGCGTACGGCCTCCGTCCTACATCAACCTGCAGGCGTTGCGTCAGATGGTCCGGGGCCACATGGTGGCGGATGTCGTGGCCATCATTGGAACTCTCGATATCGTTCTCGGTGAAATCGATCGCTAGCTCATGGACTTCCTCGTCGACTTCGTCCTGATACCGCTCATCAAGATCGTCGTCGTCTTTCTGACCCTATCGCTTGTCGTGGCGTACCTGACACTGCTGGAGAGGAAGGTCATCGCGTTCATGCAGGTACGGTTGGGCCCTATGCGGGTCGGGCCGTACGGCTTGCTGCAGCCGATCGCCGACGGACTGAAGCTGATGCTCAAGGAGGACATCGTCCCGGCGCGGGCCGATCGGCTGATCTTCACGATGGCGCCGATCATCACGCTGATCCCCGCGTTCATCGTCTTTGCGGTGATTCCGTTCGGACCGACCATCGAATTGTTCGGGCGCGAGGTCACCCTCCACATTACCGACCTGAACATCGGGGTGCTCTACGTTCTGGCTATTTCGTCGATCGGGATTCTGGGCGTGATTCTGGGAGGCTGGGCGTCCAACAGCAAGTACCCTCTGCTGGGTGCGCTGCGCTCGGCGGCCCAGATGGTCAGCTATGAGGTTGCTCTGGGCTTTTCGATCATCGGGATCCTGCTGCTGGCAGGAACGCTGAGCCTGGTTGAGATCGTCGAGGCACAACGAGACAGCGGATACTGGTACGTCTTCCTGCAACCGGTCGCGTTTGTCCTGTTCTTCGTATGCGGCGTTGCCGAGACGAACCGGGCGCCTTTCGATCTGCCCGAGGCGGAAACGGAGCTCGTCGCCGGCTTTCACACCGAGTACAGCGGCTTCCGCTTTTCTTTGTTCTTCCTGGCCGAATACGCCAGCATGATCGTGATCTCGTGCATGGCCGTCACGCTCTTCTGGGGCGGGTGGCTCCGGCCGTTCCCGAGTGTCGAGGCTCTGAGCTTTCTCGACAGCATCCCGGCCGCGATCGGCATCCCGGCCGGGATCGTGGGAGTCGGATGGTTTTCGCTCAAGGTCTTGGTTTTTCTCTATTTCTACCTGTGGTTCCGGGCCACCTGGCCCCGTTACCGCTACGACCAGCTAATGAGCCTCGGTTGGCGCTATCTGCTGCCAATTTCGATTGCTAACGTCATCGCGACCGCGGTTCTGATCCTGGTTTTGAGGGGATAGACGAGATGAAGGTTGTTCGTCCGCAGGGACTTTCTCTGTTGAAGAAGATTCTCCTGGTCGACCTGATCAAGGGGTTGATGGTCACGTTTTCCTACCAGCGTCCTTCGGCCAATTACACGGAACAGTACCCGAAGGTGCGCCCGAAAGTGTCGGAGCGATATCGCGGTGCGCCACGCCTGAACAACGACCCGAAGACCGGTGAGACACTCTGTATCGCTTGCAACCTGTGCGCGCTGGCATGCCCGGAGTATTGCATCGAAGTCGGTTGGGACCGCAACGAGGCCGGGAAGAAGGTCCTCACGACGTTCACCTTCGACATCTCCCGATGCATGTTCTGCGGCCTGTGTGAAGACGCGTGCCCGACGCCGTGTCTGGAGCTGACCCAAGACTTTGAACTGGCGTTGTACGGACGGACGGACATGAAGTGGGATCGCCAGAAGCTCGAAGAAGGAAACCAGCCGATTCTGTACACGAAATGACCGTCGCCCGATAGGCAAGCATGCTCGAACTCGTCGTCTTTTACATCTTTGCAGCCATCGCCGTGGTATCGGCGATCCTGGTGATCACGCGGCAGAACGCCGTACACAGCGCGATGTTTCTCGCGGGGACACTGCTGTCGGTTGCGGGAATTTTCCTCAGCCTGCGTGCGGAGTTCCTCGCAGGTGTCCAGGTGATCGTCTACGTCGGAGGCATTCTCGTTCTCTTCGTGTTCGTCATCATGCTCGTTCCGACCGATCGTGCGGTGTTCGAGCGCCGTTACAACCGCCAGGGGAAAGTGGCTCTGGTGACGGCAGGGATCCTAGTAGCGGAACTCGCCTACGGCGTCTACCAGGGTCGCGACTCCTTCGTGCTTCCGGCCGCGGCGTCCCCCCCAGCCGTGGAAGGCAATTCCCAGTGGGTCGGGATGGTTCTATACCAGAACTACCTGCTGCCCTTCGAGATTGCATCGATCCTGCTGCTGATCGCCATCATCGGAGCGGTCGTGCTTTCGAAGAAACCGACGCCGGTAGAAGAGCCGGCGGGGGATTGAATCCCGATGGCAGTGACACGGATCAAGAGCGGCTAGGTTGAACCAATGGTACCGGTACATCACTATCTGATCCTCGGCGTGGCCCTGTTCACGATCGGCGTGATAGGAGTCCTGACGCGCCGAAACGTGTTGATCATCCTGATGTCGATCGAGTTGATGATGAATGCGGTCAACATCAACCTGATCGCTTTCTCCAGGGAGCTCGAACAGGTAACGGGGCAGGTTTTCGCCGTCTTCGTGATCGTCGTCGCGGCTGCTGAGGCCGCCGTCGGACTGGGCATCGTGATCGCGATGTTTGCCAACAAGGAAACCGTGAACGTCAACGAGATCGATCTCATGAAGTGGTAATTCTGTTAGGTGCGCTCCATGAGCGCACGTGTTTCGGTCGAAAAAGTGTGCGGTCATAGACCGCACCTACAAGTAAATGAATTTCCTCGATTCCATCTGGCTTATTCCCCTCTTCCCGGCGGCGGGCTTTGCCATTAACGGGCTCCTTGGCAAGCGCTTTCCGAAGGTCGCCATCGACGTCGTAGGGTGCGGCAGTGTGGTGATTTCGTTCGTTTTTGCCGTCGGTGCGGTCATGCAGCTGCTCGGGCTGGAACAGACGGCGCGATCCCACTCCGTGACGGTTTTCGAGTGGATCAACGCCGGGGCTGCACAAACCTCAGCCGGTGATGCAGCGCGTTTCTCGATCGAATGGGGCTTTCTGCTCGATCCGCTTTCGGCGGTCATGGTGCTCGTCGTGACCGGGATCGGCCTTCTGATCCACGTTTATTCGACCGGGTACATGGCCACCGAGGATGGCTACTACCGCTTCTTCGCCTACCTGAATCTGTTCATGTTCTCGATGTTGATGCTGATACTCGGAAACAACTACCTGATGTTGTTCGTCGGCTGGGAGGGGGTCGGGCTCTGCTCCTACCTGCTGATCGGCTTCTTCATCACGAAGAAGAGTGCCGGGGATGCGGCCAAGAAGGCCTTCGTCGTGAACCGGATCGGGGACTGGGGTTTCTCCATCGGGATCATGTTGATCTTCTTCATGTTCGGTACGCTGGAGTTTGCCGGGGTCCGGGAGGCGATCCATTCCGGAGTGGAGGCCGGCCGGTACAACGTCGGCGACATAGCGTTCGTCGGCATCGCCATCGCGCTGTTCATCGGGGCAACCGGCAAGTCGGCCCAGGTTCCGCTCTACGTCTGGCTGCCGGACGCGATGGAAGGCCCCACGCCCGTGAGCGCGCTGATCCACGCCGCCACAATGGTCACCGCGGGTGTGTACATGGTGGCGCGCAGCAACTTCATCTACCAGATGGCGCCTTCGGCCATGATGGTAGTGGCCGTGGTTGGCGCTGTGACGGCCATCGGGGCAGCTTCGATCGGGCTGCTTCAGAACGACATCAAGAGGGTTCTGGCGTACTCGACGGTCAGCCAGCTGGGCTACATGGTGTTGGCCATGGGAGTCGGCGCATTCGCGGCGGGTATCTTCCACCTGATGACACATGCGTTCTTCAAGGCCCTGTTGTTCCTCGGGTCGGGAAGCGTCATCCATGCCATACACCATGAGCAGGACATGCGGAAGATGGGAGCCCTGAAGGACAAGATACCGATCACGTTCATGACGATGACCGTCGGTACTCTCGCGATCGCGGGGACGCCGCTGCTCGCGGGCTTCTTCTCGAAGGACGAGATCCTGTGGCGGACTTTCTCCAGCCCCCAGGGTTCGGTCGTCCTCTACATTGTTGCCCTCGCCGCTGCGGGTATGACCGCGTTCTACATGTTCCGGATGCTTTTCATGACGTTTTTCGGTGAGTCGCGCGTCGATCCGGAAGCCGAACACCATATCCACGAATCGCCAGCGTCGATGACCGTCCCGTTGATCATCCTCGCGGTAGGTGCGATCCTGGCCGGGTACATCGGGCTGCCTCCCTGGCTCGCGGAGGTGAATCATTTCGAACACTTCCTCGAGCCGGTCTTCGAACCCCTTCCGATACCCGCGGCCGAGGTCGTCGCCCACTCCCACGCCCTGGAGATCGCCATGGCCGCCCTCTCGGTCGGTATCGCGTTCATCGGGTTCTTCGTCGCCTACCGGATGTACTACAAGAAGAGCGACTTGCCTGATCGTCTGGCCGAGCGATACCAGGCTGCCTACCAGAACGTCCTGAACAAGTACTACATCGACGAGCTCTACGATCTGCTGTTCGTGAACAGCGCCAAGGACACGGGAACCCGGCTGTGGCAGTTCGATGCGGCTTATGTCGACGGCGCGGTGAACGCATCGGCACGCGCGACAGTGAAGAGCGCTGACGGATCGGGTTGGTGGGATCACTGGATCGTGGATGGCGCGGTTCGGTTCATCGGTGGGTTCTTCAAGACGTTCAGCTGGCCTGTGCGCCTGATACAGACCGGCTACGTCCAGAACTACGCTCTCGTGATGATCCTGGGGGTCCTGATTTTCATAGGGTACGCTCTCTGGGGTTAAGCCCGGATTATTCATGAATTGTCTACCGCAGCGACGCATACACTCGCAGATACGGCGTTGCGCTGACGGCTCGGCCGCGGCATTCGAACCAGACACGCGGTCGCGCGCCTTGTCTCTGCGGCGTCTGCGCCGCTTCGCGACGACAATCACGAATAATCCGGGCTTGGGCCCCGGAGGTTGGAGTTTCGATACATGGGCTTTTTCTCGACACACATTCTGACCGTCGTGACCTTCCTGCCGCTGGCCGGGGCATTGGTCCTGTTGTTCCTAAACAAGGAGAACAAGACCCTGATCCGGTGGTGGGCCAACCTTGTGGGGCTTGCGGGCTTTCTGGTTTCTGTGCCGCTGTTCTTCTGGTTCGACTATGACAATGCGGGCGAGATGCAGTTCGTCGAGCGGGTCGACTGGATTAGAACGATCGGAGTGGAGTACGCGGTCGGAATCGACGGTATCAGCCTCCTGTTAGTTCTGCTCACCACATTGCTGGGCACGATCGCGATCCTTTCGTCGTGGGCAGCGATCCAGGATCGCGCCAAGGAATACTACATCTTCATGCTGATGCTCCAGACCGGCATGCTCGGTGTTTTCGTCGCGCTCGATTTCTTCATGTTTTACGTGTTCTGGGAAGTCATGCTCGTGCCCATGTATTTCCTCATCGGGGTCTGGGGCGGGCCCCGAAAACTGTATGCCGCGATCAAGTTCTTCCTTTACACGCTCGTGGGTTCGGTTTTGCTCCTGCTGGGAATCCTTGCCCTTTACTTCCAGTACCCGGCTATTGCCGCTGGAGTTCCGGAAATTGCGGCGCGGTTCGGAAGCGAAAGCACGTTCGACATCCTTGCCTTCCAGGCAATCGGCCAGTATTTGAGCTTCGACATACAATACTGGGTGTTCCTGGCGTTCTTCGTGGGCTTTGCCATCAAAGTTCCCATGTTCCCATTCCATACGTGGCTCCCCGACGCCCACGTCGAGGCCCCGACGGCCGGATCGGTCATCCTTGCGGCCGTCCTGCTGAAGATGGGGACCTACGGGTTCGTGCGCTTCAGCCTGCCGATCCTGCCCGAGGCCAGCGTGCATTTCGTTCCCTTCATGATCGCCCTGTCGATCATCGCGATCATCTACGGGGCGCTCGTCGCGATGATGCAGAAGGACATGAAGAGCCTCGTCGCGTACTCGTCGGTCAGCCACATGGGCTTCGTGATGCTCGGCATGTTTGCCCTGAATCCGCTGGGCCTGAACGGGAGCATCCTGCAGCAGATCAACCACGGGATCTCGACGGGCGCTCTCTTCCTGATTGTCGGCATTATCTACGAACGCCGGCACACTCGTCAGATCTCCGAGTTCGGGGGGCTGTCGACGATCATGCCCGTGTACGCGACCATCTTTCTCATCATGACTCTGTCGTCGATTGGACTGCCTCTGATGAACGGATTCATCGGCGAGTTCGTGATCCTGCAGGGAGCGTTGCAGGAGAACCTGTGGTGGGCCGTCGCCGGAGCCTCGGGAATCGTCCTGGGCGCGGCCTACATGCTGTGGCTCTACCAGCGGATGATGTTCGGCAAGCTCGACAACCCGGCCAACGAGAAGCTTCCCGATATGAACCTGCGCGAGGTTGTCACGCTCGCGCCGCTGGTCATCCTGGTTTTCTGGATCGGGATCTATCCGGCACCGTTCTTCGACGCTCTGGAGGAGCCGGTGAACAAGATCGTCACCGCGGTCCGGCCCGACTACTTCCAGGCCGAGCAACTGGAAGCGGCCGACGACCCCGCTCCTTCGCTTGAAGCCGTCGCGGAAATCCCGCCAGAGGATCCCTCGATCGCGGATGATGGCACAGAAACGGCGCCGGTCGCGGCAGCCCTCGGAGTCCCAGCGAACTAATGGGGGACTTCTTCCAACTGCAGGACCTGGCCGCGATCGCTCCTGAACTGGAGTTGACGGCCTTTGGGCTCGCGCTTCTGATCGCGGACCTCATCGTCCGTGATAAGAGGAAGCTGGGATATTTCGCGCTGGTCGGTCTGGCCGTGTCCGCCTACTTTCTCTTCGTTACCGAAATGCGGCCCGAGGCGTACGGAGGCCAGCTTGCTGTCGATCCGTTCGCCACGTACTTCAAGTTTATCTTCCTGATCGCAGCGGGACTGACCATCGCGCTGTCGACGCGATACCTCGACATCGAGCGGGAGCAGCATGGCGAATACTACGCCCTGATCTTGTTCGCCACCATGGGCATGATGTTCATGGCCGGCGGAACCGACCTGGTGACGCTCTACATCGGTCTGGAGACGATGGCGATCGCGACCTATGTGCTCGTCGGGTTCCTCCGGGGGAGTCAGCGTTCCAACGAAGCCTCCCTCAAGTACTTTCTGCTCGGCGCCTTTTCATCGGGCGTACTCCTCTACGGAATGTCCCTGCTCTACGGGTTGTCCGGCTCGACCAACCTGACGGAGATCGCCGAGGCGCTGACGCGGCGGCCGGCGGCCGATCCCATTTCGCTGGTGGCAATGATTACCGTCGCGGCGGGTCTTTTCTTCAAGATCGCCGCGGTGCCGTTCCATCAATGGGTGCCCGACGCATACGAGGGGGCGCCGACCTCGGTGACGGCTTTCATGTCGGTTGCCGTCAAGGCGGCATCGTTCGCGATGATGGTCCGGGTGTTCATGGTCGCAATCTACCCGTTGCGCGACCAGTGGGTCCCGGTCATGGCGGCTGTCTGCGCGATGACGATCACCGTGGGCAACGTCGCCGCGCTGAGCCAGTCGAATGTCAAGCGCCTGCTGGCCTATTCGTCCATTTCCCATGCCGGGTTCGTACTGCTGGGTCTGATCGCGGGTAACGACACGGGCATGACCGCCATCGCCATGTACCTGTTCGTCTACACGTTCATGAACTTGGGTGCGTGGGCGTTGGTCGTCGCTCTCCGTCGCCGGGACGTCATCGGCGAGCACATCGATGAGATGAACGGGCTGTTCTTCAAGCATCCGACCGCCGCGATCTTGATGCTCATCTTCCTGCTGTCTCTGGCCGGCATCCCGCCGACCGCTGGCTTTGTCGCGAAGTATTTTCTCTTCGCCGCGGTGATCGAAACCGGGCACACGACCCTGGCCGTAATTGCCGCGCTCAACATCGTCGTCGGGATTTACTATTACATGAGGATCGTTGTCGCGATGTTCATATCCGATCCGACCGAAAAGACCGGCCTCGTGCTGTCGCCAGGCGTTGTTTCCGTACTTGCGATCACCGTTGTTTTCACCCTGCTGATCGGACTCTACCCCGACCCGTTCATCGCGATGGCACGCCAGGCGTCGATGGTGTTTTAGTAGTCCGTAGCCAGTAGTCAGCTGAAGATGAGACTACTCCGACTCGTGGCGCGAAGAACCACCCCGTCTGCGCCTTTGGCGCATCCACCCCTCCTTATCCAAGGAGGGGAGTCGGCTCCACTCTCCAGGTTTGCGGGTGACTGGATACTGACTACTGACTACTGACTACTGACTACTTCCCGAACCATGTCCACGCTGCGCATCTACCGCGACTCCCTCTCGCTGCTGACCGATCTCTACGAGCTCACGATGGCCTATGCCTACTGGAAGGCGGGCATCGCCGACCGCCAGGCGGTCTTCGGGGTTTCTTTTCGGGAGCACCCGTTTCGCGGTGGATACACGATCGCGGCCGGTCTGGCTTCGGTCGTGGATTGGGTGGAGGCTCTCGATTTTGCCGATGACGATCTGTCCTATCTTTCGAGCCTTCAGGGTAACGACGACAAACCCCTTTTCGACGAGGGGTTTCTCGACTATCTGCGGAAACTCGAGTTTTCCTGTGACATCGATGCAGCTCCGGAAGGTACGGTCGTCTTTCCCCAACAACCGCTGGTTCGCGTCATGGGCCCGATCCTCCAGTGCCAGATTCTCGAAACGGCGATCCTGAACCTGGTGAACTTCCAGTCGCTGATCGCGACGAAAGCGGCCCGCGTCTGCAACGCAGCGGGTGGCGAGCCAGTCATCGAGTTCGGCCTGCGCCGAGCCCAAGGGATCGATGGAGGTCTTACCGCCAGTCGTGCGGCCTATGTCGGGGGATGCTCTGCGACTTCGAACGTCCTCGCCGGGAAGCTGTTCGGCATTCCAGTGAAAGGCACGCTCGCTCACAGCTGGGTAATGTGCTTCGACGCGGAGCCCGAATCATTCCAGGTTTACGCCGAAGCGATGCCGAACAATTGCGTCTTCCTTGTCGACACCTACGACTCGCTCGAGGGCGTGCGCCGGGCTGTGAATGTCGGACGGTGGCTTGCCGAACACGGTCATCGGATGATCGGGATACGGCTCGATTCGGGCGACCTGGCGTACCTGAGCATCGAAGCCCGACGCATACTCGACGAAGCCGGCTTCGAAGAGGCCACCATCGTGGCGAGCAATAACCTGGACGAGAACTTGATATTAAGTCTCAAGCAGCAGGGTGCCACGATCGGGGTCTGGGGTGTCGGAACCCAGCTGGCCACGGCGTTCGACGAACCCGCTCTGGGAGGCGTTTACAAGCTGACGGCCGTGCGGGACGATCCGGAATCGGATTGGAAATACAAGATCAAGCTGTCCGAGCAGGTCAGCAAGGCGTCGATTCCGGGGGTGCTGCAGGTCCGACGTTATCGGAGGGACTCGGAGTACGTCGCCGACGTGATCTACGATGAGCAGATGGGATTGCCCGATCATATCGTTGCGGTCGACCCGACCGACGCAACGCGGCGGAAGCGTGTCCCCGACGATTGCGAGGGTTCGGATCTGCTCCTTCCTGTTTTCCGTTCGGGTCGTCGCGTCATGGAAATGCCCTCCATCGAGGGGTCGCGCCGCAGGGCCGCCGGTCAACTCGAACGATTTCACGCGACGATAAAACGACTCGTGAATCCTCACGAGTACCCGGCCGGTCTGGCCGAAAATCTGTCCAGACTGAGGAACGACTTGATACTGGAATTGCGAGAAGGCCAGTGAGAGCGCTGATCCTGATCGATCTGCAGAACGACTTCATGCCCGGTGGCTCGCTGGCTGTCCCCGACGGCGACAAAGTCGTGCCCGTAGCGAACCTGGTGCAAACGCACTTTGAGTTCGTCGTGGCCACGCAGGATTGGCATCCCACCGATCACGGCAGTTTCGCCGCGAATCATCCCGGCAGCGAAGTCGGAGAAATCATCGACCTGGACGGCATACCGCAGGTGTTGTGGCCGAGTCACTGCGTCCAGAACACAAGCGGCTCCCAACTGGTGTCGGATCTAGACCGCACCCGCATCCGAAAGATCTTTCACAAGGGAACCGATCCCTTGATCGACAGCTATTCCACTTTCTTCGACAACGGGCACCGTCAATCCACGGGCCTGGGCGACTACCTGCGGGAGCAGGGTGTCGATGAGGTCTACCTGATGGGGCTGGCAACCGACTACTGTGTCAAGTTCAGCGCACTGGACGCAAGGGAGTTGGGCTTTACCGTATTGGTCATCGAGGACGGCTGTCGCGGTGTGGAACTGGAGCCGGGGGATGTCGCGCGGGCGCTGGAGGAAATGCGGCAGGCCGGAGTGGCCCTGGTCACGAGCGACTCGTTGAGCTAAAAATGAGAAGGGAATGACGGCTTTTGAATGGGCGTGGGGTGAAAGGAAGGAAATCTATCGCAAATTGGTCAATGGACAAGTCCGCATTTGAAATTGGAGGTTGGAAATTGCTGGATTTGTTCATTTGTCAGAGCCTCGAGGGATTCTGACGGACGCCGCGATCATTCGGCGGAATTCACCCTATGCGCAATTCGTGCCCAGACCAGGCTTGCACGGCGGCTCCTACGATTTGAAATGAAGCAATTTCCGATGAGCAACCTGCAATGTGGATTGTTCAAATATCGCGATTTGCGATAGGATCCACGAAGTTTCCGGGGCCGGGCGTCGATCGATCATGATTCGCGATGAAGTCTAGGTATCACCAGAGCGCTGCAAAACCTCGTTGAAACGGATTGCGTTGATCTCCTGGCCCTGGATCGTGTACTTCACGAAACGGAAACCGCGGTCCTCGTAGATGTACTCGACCGAACCGGCATCTTCATCTTCGGACATACCCTGCTCATCGCCGAACAGTTTGCGCATCATGTCCACGTCGCCGTCTTCCAGAAGCGCTCTCAGATCAGGATCTGCGATCTCTTCCGCCATGAACGACGTGATCTCGAGGCGTCGGATCTTTCCGGTGAGCTTGTAGGTGTAGACGACGAGACCGCCCAGCTTGTACGCGGTGATGTAGTGCTCCTCGTCGGTGCGGGTGTTCGTGATGTCGCCCAGCGTCTCCTCCACCTGGCGTGTGACGTCACCGACCTTGATGCCCAAAAGGCTGACGTTGCGGCTAGTAAAGTCGGGTGCTTCTTCCAGGATAGCAACTTCGGTCAGCTCATAGACGGGTGGTGGAGGCTCCGGCGGTGGCGCGGGTTCTTCCTCGGCAGCGGGCGGTTCCGGGGCGGGGCCGCACGCAGCCACCGACAGAACCAGGACGCTAATAATACTAAACAGCGTTACCCGTCTCAGCATTTGGATCCTCCTTCAGACTTCTGAGATAAATCGTTTCAGTGCAAAGAGTTTCGTGCTTTTGGCCGGCCGATTATATAACAATGAAACCAGGCATGGATAGTAGAAAAGACCGGCGCGAAACCTACAGACAGTTGGGTGCTCTGATGAGTGCGGGGATGGTGTTTCCCCTGTCGATTGCGATCGGCTATGCGATGGGTTATTACCTGGACCGATGGCTTGGAACCACGTTCCTGACAATCGTCTTTCTACTGTTCGGAATCGCTGCCGGCTTCGTCAGTTTCTTCAGGACGATCTCGAAAGTGGCCGGGTTTGATGGGAAGCAGTCAAAGAAGTAGTCAGTGGTCAGTTATGAGTAGTCAGTTGAAAACTGTGCGGCGGTCGGTGACCGCCGGTCCTCCGTTGTGGGCCAACCATTCTTCGGTCTTGGCGACGAGCGACAACTCAAGGAACAAAGTCCCCCTCAACGGCCTACGGACAACGGCCTACGTTCCCCGTGTTTGACTCCTACCAGCAATTCGAAAAACGCCTCGACCGCACGAACTTCCTCGTCGTCGTCGTCGCCGCCGCACTGGCGTTGGCCTTTCATTCGGCGAAAGGCGCCGCGAGCATCGCGGCTGGTGGAGCCATTTCATACGTCAATTTCCATTGGCTCAAGCAAGCGGTCAACTACGTGATTCTAAAGGGTGGGCAGGGACCTGTCGGCTGGCGGGTCGGGCTTCAGTACGCCGGCCGGTACGCGTTGATCGGCCTCGCCCTGTATGTTACGATTCGCTTTACATTCTTGGATTTGACCCTCGTCCTGGCGGGTCTCTTTTCATACGTTCTTGCCGTACTTCTGGAGAGTATTCTAGAAATCGGCAGATCCTTGCTTCGAGTAGATCAGAATGGAAGAACATGAGCTGTTGATCGTCGATTGGATCAACGAACTCCTCGGTCACCCTATCGCCTCACTTCTCGGACTTCACGTTGCCGAGGGCGAGCACGTCATACCCATGCAGGTCATCATGGCTACTTTCGTGGTGCTGGCCTGCTTCGGTTTTTTTGGCTACCTGCGATCACGGCTGTCGGTCGAGAACCCCGGGAAACTGCAGCAGGCCCTGGAAGTCGTGATCGAGTTCCTGGTTTCCCAACTGGAGGAAATCGTCGGCCACGGCGGTCGGCGTTTCCTGAACATCGTCGGCACCATCGGTGTATTCATCCTGTTCTCCAACATGCTGGGGCTGGTTCCCGGAATGGCTGCGCCCACGAGCAACATCAACGTCCCTGCGGGATGCGCGATCATCGCTTTTCTGTACTACAACATCCAGGGCATCCGCCAGCAGGGAGTCTGGAAGTACCTGCAGCATTTCATGGGTCCGGTCTGGTGGCTGGCGCCGCTGATGATCCCGATCGAAATCATCAGCCATATCGCTCGTCCGTTTTCGCTCACAGTCCGACTGTTCGCCAATATTTTTGCCGAAGAGCTGCTGATCGTCGTCTTCTTCGGGCTTGTTCCGTTCCTGCTCCCGCTGCCTTTCATGGCTTACGCGATTTTCGGGGGTCTGCTTCAGGCTTTCATTTTTATCACGCTGACGATGGTATACCTGGCCGGCGCGGTCGCGACCGAGGATCACTGACGATCCCGGTGCATTTCACCGACGGCGCCCGGCGCATTTCACCGCTTCATGTGTGAGGCCGACTGTAAGAGGGATGTTCGGCAACCACCTCCATGTGGCGATTTCATAAGGAGCTAAGATGAGAAAGCTTTTTGCTGGTTTGATGTTAACGTTCCTCGTCCTCGCCTTTGCGACGCCCGTCCTGGCGCAGGAAGAAGAGGGCGACGGCGCGTCATCGGTGAACTGGGTGGCACTGACCTCCGGTTTTTCGATGGCATTCGCCTCGGGTATCTGTGGACTGGCGCAGGGCCGGGCGATTGCCTCCGCCTGTGAAGGGCTCGCCCGAAATCCGGGCGCAGCCGCGCCGATCCGGTTTGCGCTGCTGCTGGGTCTGGTCTTGATCGAGTCCCTGGCGCTCTACACGCTGTTTATTATCTTTGTGAAAGTTGTGTAGCGCGTCGCTTCAAAGTGAACGACGAAAAAAAGCGATCCGAAGCTTGGCCGGCTTCGGATCGCCTTTTTTTGCGGCTCTGTTCGTGCACGATCTGTATGCCAAGGGCCGATTCCCCTCTGATCAGGCGTAAGATCCTGGCGCGCAACGGTATTGACAGTCTTCGAGCGCGCGAATCCGGCGTGATTTGACTCCGATTACCCTGTCTGTGGGCCTGGATCACCCTGAGCCACTCAAACATGCCAATTTGGCACGGTGGAGGGCAGCGGGGGAATCGGCGCAAGTCTTTATTCTTGCGATACCTACGTCGAAAATGATACAAATGCGAATAATTTAGACTGGGACCTCTGTATCATGAGGACCAGTGTATTCGTATTAATAGATAACCTGGATCCTGATGTGAGGTAGACCGCGTCATGACGAAACACATCACAGCGATTCTTGGCATGGTGTTTCTGTGCCTCGCGATTTTCAGTGATATCAACCTGGCGGAACGACAGCAAGCACCGGCGGTCGAACTGTTATCTCCGGAAGCCCAACAGGCCCTGGTCGATCGGTACTGTCTGTTGTGCCACGATGACGTGGAGAAATCCGGGGATCTGAGCATGTCCGGGCTGGACCTGAGGGCAGTGGGCCAGAACACGGAGATCGTCGAGAAGATGATCCGTAAGTTGCGTGCCGGGATGATGCCTCCGATGGGTCAACCGCGACCCGACGCCCAGACGCTCGAGGCTTTCGTGACCTCGATGGAAGCCGGAATCGACCAGGTCGCGGCCGCCAGCCCGAATCCCGGACGTCGGGCGCTTGCACGGTTGAACCGAATCGAATACGCCAACTCGATCCGTGAGCTTCTGGACATCGAAGTAGACGTCGCTGCGCTGCTGCCTCCCGACAGCATGGGCCACGGGTTCGACAACATGGCGGACGCCTTGAGCATCTCGCCGGCGTTGATCGAGGGATACATGCGGGCGGCCGGCGAGATCAGCCGAGCGGCCGTGGGAGACCCGAAAGCGAGCGCGACTTCGGCGACCTACTCGATCTCACGTACCGCGTCGCAAATGTACTACGTCGACGGTGCCCCGATGGGTACCCGCGGCGGAATCTCCGTCGTCCACAATTTCCCGGCCGACGGCGAGTACACCTTCACCTTGACGTTCTACGGTGAATCCACGGGTGGAATCTTCGGACTGAACAACCCCCTGGCCGAGGACTACAAGGAACAGATCGAAGTTTCGATCAACGGTGAACGGGCAGAGGTTCTCGAGGTGCTCAACTCGATGAACGAGTCGCAGCCCGCCGGCCTATCGCTCACCACCAAACCCATCTCGGTCAAAGCGGGCCCGCAGAGGGTTTCGGCGGCTTTCATCCAGAGGTTCTACGGGCTTGTCGATGACTTGATCCGTCCGATCGAACACACCATCGCCGACCAGCAGGTTTCGACCGGTGAGGGCATCAGCACCCTGCCGCATCTCCAGGATCTGAACATCAAGGGCCCGTTCAGTCCGACCGGGGTTTCACTGACGCCGAGCCGCGCGAGGATATTCACGTGTCGACCGACCAGCCCGGCCGAAGAAGAGCCCTGTGCCACGGAGATCCTGTCGGACCTGGCTGCGCAGGCCTACCGGCGACCCGCGAGCGCCGAGGACCTCGAAGGGCTGATGACGTTCTACCGGACCGGGCGGGAAGAAAGGGACTTCGAGATTGGAATCCGAACGGCCCTGCAGGCTATTCTGGCCAGCCCGAATTTCGTGTTCCGTTTCGAGCAGGTGCCGGCCGGAGTCGAACCGGGTCAGAACCATCGCATCAGCGACCTGGAACTGGCCTCCCGGCTATCGTACTTCCTCTGGAGCACAGTGCCCGACGACGAACTCGTGGGGGTCGCGAGCGAGGGACGACTCCAGGAACCAACCGTCCTGGCGCAGCAGGTGCAGCGCATGCTGCGAGATAGTCGTTCACAAGCGCTCTCCACCCGATTTGCCGCCCAGTGGCTCCGCCTGAGAGATCTCGAAGGCAAGATTCCGGATCCCATCCTGTTTCCGCAGTTCGATGCTGGTCTGGGAGAGTCCATGCGAAGGGAGACGGAGCTGTTCTTCGGCAGTGTCGTGCGCGAGGACCGTAATGTGCTCGACCTGCTGAGGGGCGAATATACGTTCGTAGACGAACGCCTGGCCAAGCATTACAAGCTTCCGAACGTGATCGGCAACCGATTCCGGCGTGTTCCCCTCACCGATGAAAACCGTAGAGGGTTGTTGGGTCAGGCCAGCATCCTGACGTTGACATCGAACGCCGACCGAACCTCTCCGGTGCAGCGCGGCAAATACGTCATGGAGGTTCTGCTTGGCTCCCCACCGCCGGCGCCGCCGCCGAACGTGCCGGATCTGGAAGAGTCCGAGAGGTTGACGGGTGAGAAGATCCTGACCTTGCGCGAGCGCATGGAAGAGCATCGGGCGAGCCCCGTCTGCGCGTCCTGCCACAAGTTGATCGACCCGATCGGGCTCGCGCTCGAGAACTTCGATGTCACCGGAAGATGGCGAACGCTGGACGCCGGGGCCCCGATCGATCCCGTCGGTGAGTTGTATGACGGGACGATCTTGAACGGTCCGACGAGCCTTCGTCAGGCGATTCTGGATCGTTCCGATGCGTTCATCCACAACTTCACCGAGAATCTCCTGACGTTTGGTCTGGGGCGAAAGCTGGAACACTACGACATGCCCGCGGTACGTGCGATCGCGCGCCGAGCGTCGGCGGAAGGCAATCGATTCTCCTCGTTCGTCATGGGTGTCGTCGAGAGCGCGGCCTTCCAGATGAGCAGGGCCGAGGAGACAACGGTTGTGGAGGCGCGGGATCAGAATTGATCGCGCGTCGGATCAGAATTGATCACCGCAACTGACCGGATTATTTGACGACTGTAATCAGATTTAATTCAAGTAAGGATAGTCTTAGGAGGTAAGCGGATGTTCATCACAAAGAAGCATATTTCCCGCCGTACGATGCTTCAGGGAATGGGCGCGGCCGTGTCACTGCCGTTCCTGGAAGGGATGGCGCCGGCCCAGACGCCGATCCGCGAAACGGCTGCCAACGCCCCGCTTCGCGTCGCCGCCATCGAGATGGTACATGGCGCCGCCGGCTGCAGCCCCTATGGGCAGGAGCAGCACCTGTGGGCGCCGGTGGCCGATGGAGCCGCTTTCGATCTAACGCCGACCAGTATGCTGCCGCTGGAGCCGTTCCGGGAGTATCTGACGATCGTCAGCAACACCGACGTGGTGCCCGCCGAAGCGTTCGTGCTCAGCGAAGTCGGTGCGGACCATTTCCGTTCAAGCGCCGTGTTTCTGACGCAAGCCAAGCCGAAGATGACTGAGGGTTCCGACGTCTACGTCGGAACGTCGATGGACCAGCTGTATGCCCAGAGGTTCGGCCAGAACACGCCGATTCCGTCGATTCAGCTCTGTATCGAGCCGGTCGACATCGCGGGTGGCTGCCTCTACGGGTACGCCTGCGCGTACAGGGACACGATCAGCTGGGCTTCGCCCTCCGATCCGCTCCCCATGGCGAGAGATCCGCGCATGGTATTCGATCAGCTCTTCGGTGCCGGCGGGACCGCAGAGGAGCGCGCAAGCCGTCGCAAGACCGACGGCAGTATTCTCGACTGGATCACGCACGAGGTAGCCCGGCTGAGGCAGGACCTGAGCCCCAGCGACAAGCTTCGCCTGACGGAGTATCTCGAGGACGTGAGGGAGATCGAACGCCGGATCCAGAAGATCGAAGAGTTCAATTCCAACGGAGAGGCCAGGGAGATACCGGATGCTCCGGTTGGTGTGCCGGACTCCTACACCGAGCATGTTCAGTTGATGTTCGACCTACAGGTGCTGGGTTTTGCCGCCGGCGTCACGAATGTTGCGGCGTTCAAGATGTCGAAGGACGGGACCAGTCGGGTCTTTCCGGAGAGTGGTTCGCGGGGCTCGTTCCATCCCTCCTCGCACCACCGCAACGATCCGGACCGCGTCGAGGATTTCGCCAAGATCAACAAGTACCACGTCGGCCTGGTTCCCTACTTCCTCGAGAAGCTTAAGAACACGCCCGACGGCGACGGCAGCCTGTTGGACCACAGCCTGGTCATCTACGGCTCTCCGATGGGTGACAGCAGCGTGCACAACCACAAGCGGTGTCCGCTGTTCTTTGCCGGGCTAGCCAACGGGGCGCTCGAGGGCAATCTCCACTACAAAGCCGAAGACGGAACGCCGATGGCAAATGCTTTCCTCACCGTGATGCATCGGATCGGTTTTGACGAAATGGAGACCTTTGGAGACAGCACCGCAGAGCTCGCGATCTGACGCGATAGGAGACTGTTTTATGTTGCGTAAGAGACTAGTCGGTGGCTTCGGTGTCGGGGTTGTGGGCGCGCTGTGCATGACGGCGCTGATCCTGGCGGTTCCCATCGACACCCCGGTGGCGGATGCGACGCGCGACGGGGACATCGAAACCGTGCGTTCGCTCCTCAAGCAGGGAGTCGATGTGAATGCAGCCCAGGGAGACGGCATGACGGCGCTGCACTGGGCGGCGTTCACGGATCACGTGGAAATTGCGGAAATGCTGATCTACGCGGGTGCAAACGTCGAGGCCGGAACCCGTCTCAATTCGATCAAGCCTCTCTTCATGGCGGCCCAGAACGGTAGCCGATCGATGGTCGAGACGTTGCTCGCCGGTGGGGCAGACCCGAACGCCACGATGTCGACGGGCACGACCCCGCTGATGATGGCGGCCGCTTCCGGCAGCGTGGAGGCCGTGACGGCGCTGCTGGACGCCGAGGCAGAGCCGAATGCGCAAGAGTCGGCGCAAGGCCAGACGGCGTTGATGTTTGCTGCTTCGTTCAACCGTGACGAAGCGATCAAGGTGCTGGTCGAAGGCGGAGCCGACGCCGCGATCGCCACGAAAGTCGTGAACGTTGCCGAGAGGTCTCCTCGTCGAGGCCGGGGTGGCAACGCACGCGGTGCAGCCCGCGGAGGCCGAGGGGCAGCGCAGGCGAGCGCGCAGGGACAGCAGCGAGGTGGACGAAACCCACAGTCAGCGCAGGCGCGCGGCCGTGGAGGCCGTGGAGCACCGCCGGGTGCCCAGGCCGCAGCCGCTCGCGGCCGCCGAGGCCGTGGGGAGCGACCGGGGGCCGAGGCCGATCCGCTGTTCTCCGCATCCGGTATCCCGATCAGCAACGGCAACGTGGGCAGCGTCCGCCGCCGCCAGGAACAGGACCAGCGGGGGCGCTTCGGTGGTAACGGTGAACGGGTCCGTCGTGTCGAAATGCTCGGCGGTCTGACACCCCTGATGTTCGCCGCCCGCCAGGGGCACACCGAATCCGTCGAGGCCCTTCTCGAAGCCGGTGTGGACATCAACCTAGTCAGCCCGGCCGACAAGTCCAGTCCCATTCTGGTTGCGACGATCAACGGCCACTTCGACCTCGCGACGCTCATGCTCGATCGAGGGGCGGACCCGAAACTCGCCAGCGATGCCGGTGCGACACCGCTCTACGCGGTTGTCAACGTGCGGTGGGCGCCCGAAGCAGGGTATCCACAGCCGGACACCACGCAGCAGCAAACAACCTACCTGGAGCTGATGGAAGCGCTCCTGGCGAAGGGGGCCGACGTCAACGCCAAGCTGACAAAGGAACTCTGGTACACGTCCTACACGTTCGACCTCTCGCGTGTGGATGCCGCCGGCGCCACGGCCTTCTGGCGGGCCGCGCAGGTCGCTGATGTCGGCGCGTTGCGCATGCTCGTCGCCCACGGGGCCGATCCGGAGATCGCCAACGACGCCAAGGTCATGCCGTTGCATGTCGCCACCGGCGGCGGTGTTCACGGCAACGACGAAGTGATCGCGCCGGGTGGCTGGATGCCGGCCGTCCGCTACCTCGTCGACGAGCTGGGCGCGGACGTGAACGTGGTCGACGACAGCGGCTACACGCCGCTCCACAACGCCGCCGGCATCGGGCACAACGAAATGGTCCAGTTTCTGTTCGATAACGGCGCCAGCGTGAAGGCCGTCAGCGAGCGAGGCGAAACCGTGGCGGACATGGCCAATGGGCCGCGCCAGCGTATTCAGCCGTTCCCGGAGACGATCGCGCTTCTGCTGGGCATGGGCTCGCCGTTCAGCGAGAAGTGCGTGTCCTGTTGAGGATGATTTCGACGCCCGGCGACTCGTCGACGGGCAGCATTCATACCCTGTAATGTCGACACCGGCTGGGAATCAGCCGCTGTCGCTGAACTTCGACGTGATGGAGGCCGAAGTTAGATGAAGAAACACATCATCGCGCTCACGGGCGCTTTGGTCCTGTGCCTAGTCGTCGCAGCCGACATGAACCTGGCGCAGCAACAAGTAGAAACGGAGGCGATGTCGAGCGCGGCATCGCCGGAAACGCAGCTCGCGTTCATCGACAGACACTGCACTTATTGCCACAACGATGTCGACAACTTCGGCGACATGAGCTTGACGGATCTGGATCTGGAGCACCTCGATCAGAGTGCCGAGCTCGCTGAGAAGGTGATTCGCAAGTTGCGAGCCGGAATGATGCCCCCTCCCAGCGAGCCGCGGCCGGATGCGGCGGCGTTGGAATCTTTCATAGTTTCGCTGGAGACCGGGCTGGACCGTGTCGCGGCCGGCCGCCCGAATCCCGGCGAACGAACCCTGCAGCGGCTCAACCGGGCCGAGTACGCGCGATCCGTCCGCGAGTTGCTCGATCTCGAGATCGACGTCGCCGCGCTGCTGCCACCCGACAGCATGGGCGGCGGTGGGTTTGACAACATGTCGGACGCGTTGACGTTGTCTCCGACGCTGATGGAAGGCTACGTCCGGGCCTCGAGCAAGATCAGCCGGGCTGCCGTCGGTGATCGGAACGCCGCGCCGTCGGTGGCGACTTACGGCGTTGCCAGAACGTCGTCGCAAATGCGCCACGTCGAAGGCGCTCCGTTCGGTACGCGGGGCGGCGTCTCCGTCATTCACAATTTCCCGGGCGACGGCGAGTACGTGTTCAAGATGGAGTTCTACCCCACGCCGACGGGCAGCCTCTTCGGCTCGAAGTCGGAAGACGAGCAGATCGAGGTCTCCATAGACGGCGACCGGGTGGCGCTGCTCGACATCGATCCCCGGGTGAGCGAGTCCAGAGACGGTGGCGTCTTCGTGCAGTCCGAGCCCATCCCGCTCAAGGCGGGACCGCGAAGGGTGTCGGCCGCGTTCATCCAGCATTTCCTGGGGCCCATCGACGACCTGCTGCGTCCGATCGAGCACACGATCGCCGACAGCCAGATCTCTGCCGGCGACGGCATAACGACCGTCCCGCACTTGCAGGCCCTCGGTATCAGTGGCCCGTACAACCCGACAGGTGTGTCGGTGACCCCGAGCCGTATCAAGATATTCACGTGCCGCCCCACGCTTCCAAGCGAGGAGGAGCCCTGCGCCACCGAGATCGTTACGGCGCTGGCGAGCCAGGCCTACCGGCGACCGTCAAGCCCCGAAGACCTCGAAGGCTTGATGAGTTTCTACGTCGCCGGGCGCGAGAAGGGAGACTTCGAGTCCGGAATCCGGTCGGCGTTGCAGGCTGTGCTGACCAGCCCGAAGTTCGTGTTCCGGTTCGAGCAGGAACCAGCCGACACCGCTCCGGGTCAGAGTTATCGGATCAGCGACATCGAACTGGCTTCGAGGCTGTCCTATTTCCTCTGGAGCACCGTACCGGACGACGATCTGCTTGCCCTCGCCGATGAGGGACGACTTCACGATCCGATCGTCCTCGAACAGCAGGTCCGGCGAATGCTGGCCGATCCCCGTGCGGAGTCCCTGTCCACGCGATTCGCGTCGCAGTGGCTGCGTCTCCAGGATCTGGAAGGACGGGTACCGGATCCGTTGCTTTTCCCGCAGTTCGACACGACCCTGGGTGAGTCGATGCGCCGCGAGACCGAGTTGCTCTTCGATACCATTGTGCGGGAGGACCGTAGCGTACTGGATCTGCTGACGGCCGACTATACGTTCGTGGACGAGCGCCTGGCCAACCATTACGAGATTCCGAACATCACCGGCAATCGTTTCCGGCGCGTTGGTGTGCCCCAGGACGAGAGAAGGGGCATCCTGGGCCACGGCAGCATCCTGACGCTGACGTCGATCGCAGACAGAACCTCTCCGGTGGCGCGCGGGAAGTACGTCATGGAAGTCGTGCTCGGTTCTCCACCGCCCGCGCCTCCGCCGAACGTGCCGGAGCTCGAGGAAACCGAAGCCAACGAAGGCGACAAGCTCCTCACGCTACGGGAACGGATGGAAAAGCACCGCGCGAACGCGTTCTGTTCGGGCTGCCACCGGATGATCGACCCGATAGGCCTCGCGCTGGAGAACTTCGACGCGACCGGGAAGTGGCGCGAGTTGGATGCCGGCGCCGCGATCGATCCCTCGGGTGAGATGTCTGACGGGACCAGGCTGGCGGGTCCCTCCAGTCTTCGCCAGGCGATTCTGGGTAAGTCCGATGCGTTCCTGAGGAACTTCACCGAGAGCCTGATGACCTATGGCCTGGGCCGGAGGGTTGCCTACTTCGACATGCCGACGGTCCGAGCGATCGCCCGGAACGCGGCCAGAAACGACAACCGCTTCTCATCTTTCGCCATGGGCATCGTCAACAGTCCCGCGTTTCTGATGAGAACGGTGCAGGAGAGTACGGATGCCCAGGCGGATGCCCAGCCTTAGCGGGCTCGGTTCGGTCATCAACCGGTATTTATCGTAAGACTTAGTTTTGCTACGTTTTTTGGGTTCTCTTGAGGAGGTAAACGGATGTTCATTGCGAAGAAGCATATATCCCGCCGAACGATGCTTCGCGGAATGGGTGCGGCGGTATCGTTACCGTTTCTGGAGGCGATGTTGCCTGCCCAGACCCCGATGCGCGAGACGGAAGCTGCTGGGGCGAGGGGGACACGCCTGGCGTGCCTCGAGATGGTGCACGGGGCGGCCGGCAGCAACAAGTACGGGCAGGAGAAGAACCTCTGGGCGCCGGAGGAAGTCGGCAACGAGTTCGACCTCACCCCGAGCAGCCTGCTTCCGCTCGAACCGTTCAGGGACTACCTGACCATCGTCAGCAATACGGACTGCCGGAACGCCGAGGCGTTCGAATTGGGCGAGGTCGGAGCGGATCACTTCCGGACCGCCGCGGTCTTCCTGACTCAGGCCAAGCCGAAGATGACCGAGGGTTCGGACGTGTATGCGGGAACCTCGATCGAGCAGGAATACGCCAACCGCTTCGGACAGGACACGCCTCTGCCGTCGATTCAGTTGTCGATCGAGAACCTGGCGCAGTCTGGTGCCTGCTCGTACGGTTACTCCTGCGTGTACACGGACTCGATCAGCTGGGGAACGCCGACCGATCCGCTGCCGATGACCCGGGATCCCCGAGTTGTCTTCGAGCAGATGTTCGGAGACGGCGGGACCACCGAAGAGCGTGCCGCCCGCAGGGCCGAGAACCGGAGCATCCTGGACTGGGTCACGCGCGAGGTGACCCGGCTGAAGCAGGACCTCGGTGTGAACGACCGGAACCGGCTGACCGAGTACCTGGAAGACGTCCGGGAAGTGGAGCGACGGATTCAGAAGATCGAGGAATACAACTCCAGCGGTGAGGCCAGAGAGTTGCCCGACGCGCCGATCGGTGTGCCCGACGCCTGGGATGAGCACATCCGGTTGATGTTCGACCTGCAGGCGCTGGCATTCATGGCGGACGTGACGCGTGTGTCGGCATTCAAAATGAGCCGGGACGTCTCACAGCGCGTGTTCCCCGACAGCGGCGTTCGGACCGCATTCCATTCGGCGTCACATCACGGTGGCCGAGCGGAGCGGGTCGAGGCCTATGCCAAGATCAACAAGTACCATGTCGGCATGATCCCCCACTTCCTGGAGAAGCTGAAGAACACGCCGGACGGCGACGGGAACCTGTTGGACCACTCGCTCGTGCTATACGGCTCTGCCATGGGCGACAGCAACCTCCACAACCACAAGCGGTGCCCGCTGTTCCTGGTCGGTGGAGCAAACGGCGCGTTCAAGGGTAATCTCCACTTCAAGGCCGAAGACGGGACTCCGATGGCGAATGCTTACCTCACCATCCTGCACCGGCTCGGCGTTGACCTGGAGAGCTTCGGCGACAGCACTGGAGAGCTTGCCATCTGACGAGTGGCGGGAGGAGACGTTTATGTTACGCACGAGAACTATCGGCCTTTGCTTGGGCCTGGTCGGGGCGCTATCCATGTCGGCGTTGATCCTGGCGGCCCCTGCGGATACTCCGGTGGCGGACGCAGCCATGCGAGGCGACCTTGAGGGGCTGCGTGCGCTGCTCAAGCAAGGTGCGGACGTGAATGCTGCGCAGGGAGACGGCATGACGGCGCTACACTGGGCAGCGTTCAAGGATGACGTCGAAATGGCGGAGATCCTGACCTATGCCGGCGCGAACCTGGCGGCAGTCACGCGCGTCAACGCCATCTCGCCGCTGTTCCTCGCCGCTCAGAACGGCAGTGCGACGATGGTCGAGATGCTGCTGGAGGCCGGGGCCGACGCGAGTGCCACGATGGGGACAGGGACGACCCCGCTGATGCTGACGGCTGCATCCGGCAGTGCGGCCGCCGTGACGGCGCTGATCGAGGGCGGTGCCGACCCCAACGCGACGGAGACGAGGTACGGCCAGACGCCGTTGATGTTCGCGGCCGCGCTCAATCGCGTGGAGGCGATGACGGCACTGCTCGAGGGAGGCGCGGACGCCACGGTAACGACGAACGTCGTCGACGTGGTCGCACGCAACCGGCGCAACGGCCAAGGACGTTTCGGTCGGAGGCAGCAAGGCCGCGGCGGACCACAGGCTGGCCGGGGCGGCCGGGGCGGCGGAGGGGCGGGAGACCCGCTTCTGTCTGCTTCCGGAATACCCATCAGCAGCGGCAATGCGGGTAGCGTCAACCGTCAGGAACTGGCCGCCGCTGCCGAAACAGCCGCCCAACGGCGTCGCCGCGGTGGCGGTATGGGTGAACGCGTTCCGCGTGTGGCGACCATGGGAGGCCTGTCCGCGCTGCTCTACGCGGCCCGTCAGGGACATTTTGAAGCGACCGAGCTGTTGCTTGAAGCCGGCATGGATATCGACGAGCAGAGTCCGGGAGACAAGACAACACCTCTGTTCATGGCCGTCATCAACGGTCATTTCGATCTCGCCAAACACCTGCTCGACACAGGTGCGGACCCGACGATCCCCAACGTGATGGGCGGGACGCCGCTCTACGCGGCGGCGAACGTAAAGTGGGCGCCGGATGCAGGGTATCCGCAGCCGGACACGACTCAGCAGAAGACGACATACCTGGAGTTGATGCAGGCTTTCATCGACAAAGGTGCGGACGTCAACGCGAGGCTGGAGAGGGAACTGTGGTTTACCTCCTACAACTTCGACCTCTCTCGCGTGACTTCTGCAGGGGCGACGACGTTCTGGCGTGTAGCGCAGGTCAGTGACGTGGCGGCCATGAAGCTTCTCATCGCGGCCGGAGCCGATCCGACCATTGCGAACAACAACAAAGTGACCCCGTTGCACGTGGCGACCGGCGGCGGTGTTCATGGCAACGATGAAGTCACCGCCCCCGGCGGTTGGATGCCGGCAGTCCGTTACCTGGTCGATGAGCTGGACGCCGACGTGAATGCGGTGGACAGCCGCGGCTACAGGCCCCTCCACAATGCGGCCGCGATCGGGCACAGCGAGATGATCCAGTTTCTGTTCGATAACGGCGGCGACGTGACGGTGGTCAGCGAAGCCGGACAGACGGTTGGCGGACATGGCAAACGGTCCGCGCCAGCGCATACAGCCGTTCCCGGAGACTATCGCACTGTTGTTGAAACTGGGCTCGCCGTTCAACGACAACTGCGTTTCGTGCTGAGATCGAAAGAGGGTTAGTTACCGGCCGAAGAAGGCCTCGGATTTCACGGATTACACGGAGAGGAGAAGCCTGTGGTCTGCCCTCAGAATGACCACTCCTGTTCCGCTTAATCCGTGCCATCCGTGGCTGGATTCTGAACCTGCGATCCTCAAGTGTAGGTGCGCTCTATGAGCGCACAAATGCCCGCGGAACAACAAGTTGTGCGGTCATAGACCGCACCTACACGTGAAAAGCCCCGCCACCCGATCCACCGTTCCCATGTTTTGTTCACAGCTTGATAGAGCGCACCAGACCGCACCTACAAGTTCTTGACAACTCTCGCGTTCTAGGGGGAGTAGCGAGGGCTTGTGAGAAAGGCGGGCTAACAGGAGTCTGCGCGGCAGAGCGCGAAGAACTCGAATTTATTGGGATTTGAGAGGGTCTTCGGAGGAGAACCCATCGATTCTTCCGATACGAGGAGTTCAGAGCTGTACGGATACCAGTAATTGGCCGTGTATCGGGTCTGCTGGGTTCCGGTTTTCCGGATTATGCCCATTCGATCATCCCGTTCATCCGCCGTAAGTTCACCGCCAGAGTGAGCAGGTTCCACTCACCGGTCACTTTGTCCAAACCGCGTAGACTGAACTGTCGGAATCCGAGCACCGACTTGATCCACCCGAAGGGCGGCTCGCCAATGTGCTTTCTGGCCCGGTAGCGGTCGCGCCCACGCTTGGTTTTCATCTTTCTCATCATCCGGCCAACAGCAGTGTCTTTGGGTGGGAGTGGAACATCGGCCAGATTCTTCTCGCGACCCATGGCAACATACCCGTCAATCTGACGTTGTTCCAACATCCCTAGATTCGACTCGGATCGATATCCCGCATCGGCCAGTACACGTTCGGGATGCTCTCCCAGGTTGTTGTTCAACGCATCCAGGGTCGGTTCCAACTGTCCCGCGTCGGACGCATTGGAACTCACCGTTGTCGCTACGATGATCCGGGCCTCGGAATCCACCACCGCCTGCGCGTTGTAGCATTGCTGGAACCCTTCAGTGGAGGTTTTCATGATCCGGCTTTCCGGATCTGTGAAGTTGTCCTGGGCCGTCGGTTTGGGCTCGCCCATGGGGCGTTTGAATGGCTTCTTTCCGCATCCGGGTTTGTCGTCTCCCGGTTCCCGTCCCGCTTCCTGGTCCGCAGCCATCTGACGTTCTTCGAGCCGTTTCATTGCTGCCTGGATCGTGGCCAATCGCTTTTTGCGGGTCGACAACCCATCGGGCAGTTCGTCTCCGCGCCGGTCCTTGCCGTATCGCTGGTCTTCTTCCTCATCGGTCGCCGTAGCCCGGTTCAACAGATCCCGAATCTGTTCGCCCAATTCGGTCTCCTGCTTCTTCATCCGTTCATAGCTCATCGCTTTGCGTTTGCTCGCATTCGCCCGCATCTTGGTTCCGTCCACCGCCACGGTTCCCATCTTCACCAGTCCCGCTTCCCGCGCCATCATCACCACTTGCACAAACAGGTTCCCGAACTCCTCAAGATGCAGTTTGCGAAAATCCGAGATCGTACGGTGCGCCGGAAAGTTCTCCGCTCCCAACATCCGGAACGCCACGTCGTCGGTCAACTTCGCCGCGATCTTCCGCGACGAGAACACCCCGGTCGCGTACCCGTAGATCAACACCTTCACCATCATCCGCGGATCGTACGCTTGATTGCCCGGTCCGTCCGTTCCATACCGCTGCTCAAACGCGCTCAAATCCATGGCGTCCACCGTGTCCGATATGAAGTACGACAGGTGATCTTCGGCCAACCAATCTCTCAGCGACGGCGGCAGCAGCAGGCTCTGTTCTGGGATATAGGTTCGATATGTTCGTGACATGTCCTATCTTCGATCTCTATCCGCCCAATTCCGGTCCTTCTGCCGCGCAGACTCCTAACAGCCCGTCTATTGAAGCAGTGAGAGTGTGCTTGCCGCCGACTCGGTCGCCCATTCCAGCACCCGGTTCGGAAGGATCCCCAGGTACAGAGTCAAGACGGCCGTAACGATCAGGGCGGCACCCAGAGCCGGCGCCACATCGACTCCCTCGAAGGGTTCCTTCGGCTCCCGCATATACATCTGCACGATCACATACAGGTAGTAGTAGAAGGATACGACGGTCGTCAGAACGCCGATGATCGTCAGGCCGATGAGGCCGGACTCCACCGCCGACCGGAATATGAAGAACTTGCCGGCGAACCCCGCTGTTCCTGGAATACCCGCCAGAGAAAGCAGGAAGAGAGAAAACAGTGCGGCCAGGCCCGGTCGTCGCGATGCCAGCCCCGCATAATCGTCCAAGCGAACCAGACGATCGTCCTTGCGGCTGAGCAGGGTCACGATCCCGAAAGCCCCCAGGTTCATCACGCTGTACGCCAGCATGTAAAACAGAGCAGCGGTCACACCCATGCCGCTCCCGGCGGCCAGGGCCACTGCGATATAGCCGGCGTGTGCGATGGACGAATAGGCCAGCATCCTCTTTATGTTGACCTGCACCACGGCGACTACGTTCCCGATGACCATGGTCAGCGCGGCCGCCACCCAGATGACCAGGATCCAGCGGTCCTGGATCGCAGGGAAGGCCGTCAGGAAGATCCGCAGCAGCACGGCAAACCCGGCGGCTTTCGGCCCGACGGACATGAAGCCTGTGACCGGAGTCGGGGCCCCTTCATAGACATCGGGAGTCCAGACGTGAAACGGGGCCAGCGCCACCTTGAAGCCCAACGCGATCAACATCATTGCGGCCGACAGGTACACGAGCCCCATCTGTGCCGTACCCGCACGGATGGCCGATGCGATCTCGGCCAGGTTCGTGCTCCCGGCCGCTCCGAATACCAGGGCTACACCGTAGAGGAAGAAAGCGGAGGCGAAGGAGCCGAGCAGGAAGTACTTGAGCGCCGACTCGTTGGACTTCAGGTCGCTGCGGCGGTATCCCGCCAGCACATAGGTCGCGATCGAGAGAATCTCCAGCCCGATGAAGATCATCATCAGCTCGCTCGCGCCCGTCATCAGGAGCATGCCCGTAGTCGCAAACAGGACGAGCGCGAGGAACTCCGAAGGCGGCACCTGTTCGCGACGCAGGAAATCCAGCGAGGCCAGCGTCGTCAGTGCCGCGATCAAAAGGAAGGTGACGTGGAAGAATATCGTGAAATCGTCCACGAGCCAGATGTCTGCATACCACAGCCCGCGATTGGAAGACATCGGCGCCAACGACAGAAGCGCCAGCAGGATTCCGGTGAACGAGAGCCATCCCAACCCCTGTTTCTTCTCCGTAGGGAGGAAGGGATCGGCCACCATTATGGCGATGCCGAACAGCGAGAGCACGATCGCAGGCAGGATCGACGCGAAGTTGATGATCGGCAGGTTCATCGGCCGTATCCTTTACCGACGGCGGCGACTGCGCTCACCTCAGACCGTACACCGAGGCTGGGAATCGGAATGTCGAAGTCTCCGACCGACCATGTCCCCAGTTCGATGTCGAAGGCGAACTCTACCTGGCGGTCCTGAACCTGTTCCATCAGTCTTTCGATCGTAGCGTCCATCGGCCTGAGGAAGGTGTTCGAGTAGATGCCCATCCAGACGATCATCGCAGCTAGCGGCAGCAGCATCGCCAGCTCTCGGCGGTTCACGTCACGCAGTTTCTCGTTCTCGGGATCGGTGACCTCTCCAAAAATGGTTCGCTGGTACATCCAGAGCATGTAGACGGCGGACAGAATCACGCCAAGCGCGGCAAACGCCGCGTACGTGCGGTTTACGGCGAATGTTCCCAGCAGGATGAGAAACTCCCCGACGAAGCCGTTCAGACCCGGAAGACCGATCGAGGAGAGCGTGACGAGCAGAAACAGCGCGGAGTAGACCGGCATCCGATGGGCGACGCCGCCGTAATCGGCAATCAGACGCGTGTGGCGGCGCTCATACAGGATGCCCACGAGCATGAAGAGCGCTCCTGTGGAGACGCCATGGTTCAACATCTGGTAGAGGGCGCCCTCGAGTCCCACCGTCGTAAAACCGAATATCCCGAGCACGACGAACCCGAGATGGCTGACCGAAGAATAGGCGACCAGCTTCTTGATATCGGGCTGGACCATCGCCACCAGAGCGCCGTAGATGATGCCGACGATCGCCAGCACCGATATGAGAGGTGCCAGCAGATGGCTCACGTTCGGGAAGAACGGCAGGCTGAAGCGCACCAGGCCGTAGGTGCCCATCTTCAGCAAGACACCCGCAAGCAGGATGGATCCCGCTGTGGGAGCCTCCACGTGTGCGTCGGGCAACTATGTATGGAGCGGGAACAGCGGCAACCTTGATCGCAAAAGCCACGAAGAAGGCCAGGAACAGCCAGAATTCCTGTTCGGGTGTCAACACTGTCCGGCCCGAAGAGATCGCGTTTGCGATGTCGGGATACGCAAAACTATAGAGACCGGTCTGCTGCCCGTGCAGGAAGTACAGTGCGAGGATTGCGACAAGCATCAGAACGGACCCGGCCATGGTGTAAAGAATGAACTTCGTCGCGGCGTAGACACGCCGTTCGCCGCCCCACACACCGATCAGGAAGTACATCGGTACGAGCATCACTTCCCAGAACACGTAGAACAGGAAGAGATCCGTTGCCGCGAAGACACCGACCATCCCGGTCTCGAGAAGCAGCATGAAGATGAAGAACTCCTTGACCCGGTCGGTGATCGACCACGATGCCAGCAGGCCCAGCGGGGTCAGGAAGGTCGCCAGCAGGATCAGGAACAGGCTGATGCCGTCGATCCCCATGCTGTAGCTGATCCCGAACGCCGGAATCCAGGGCACGTCGGTGACGAACTGGAAGTCGGCAGTGGCATTGTCGAAATGCTGGAACAGATGGAGCGAAAAGACGAACGTCAACAGGGCCACGGCCAGGGCGAACCGCCGGATCATCGCCCTTCGGTCGGAACCGATGAAAATCAGCACTAACGCGCCTACCGTGGGCGTGAAGGTGACGATCGTCAGAATTGTCGAATCCAGCAGTTCCTGCATTGTCTTTCCGGACTCGCCCCCTATCCGAGGAACCAGGCCACGACCAGAACGCCGCCCGCGAGGATCCATCCCGCGTAGATCCGGACATGTCCGGTCTGCATGTGCCGAAGTCCCCCGGCCAAACTCCGAACTGCGTGTCCGGCTCCGTCGACGCCGCCGTCGATGACCGACACGTCAACTATCTTCCAGAGATAGTTCCTCGCCGTTCCCACCATCGGCCAGACTACGGCCGCATCGTAGAACTCGTCGACGTAGTACTTCCGCGTCAGGAGGCGGTAGAGGGCCGGCAGGCTGCCGGCGAGCCGACCCGGCAGCTCGGGCCTTGCCACGTAGAACAGGTAGGCCAGAAACAGGCCGAGCAGGCCGACCCCAACCGAAGCGGTCATCACGAGGGCCTCGGTCGCATGTTCCGCCTCGCCCGCCTCTGCGGGATCGCTTCCGAAGACCGGTTCCAGGTAATGCTCGATCTGGTTGCCGCCGCCTAGCAGCGCCGGAACTCCGACGTAGCCAGCTGTGATCGACAGGGCAGCCAGGATGATCAAGGGGATGAGCATGCTTGGGGGCGACTCGTGGACATGATGGACTTCCTCGTCGGTATAGCGCGGTGTCCCATAGAATGCGAGGATCACGAGCCGAAAGGTGTAAAATGCGGTAAAGTCGGCCGCAACCACACCGGCCATCCAGAGCATCGGACCGTAGTGGTCGTTGTTCCACGCTCCCCACAGGATCGCGTCCTTGCTGAAAAACCCGGCCAGGCCCGGAACTCCTGTGATCGCGAGGCTCCCGATCAGGAACGTCCGGAATGTCCACGGCATGCGGTGCCGGAGCCCGCCCATTTTTCGAAGATCCTGAAGACCGCCCAAGCCGTGTATCACGCTCCCGGCCCCGAGGAATAACAGCGCCTTGAAGAATGCGTGCGTCATCAAGTGGAAGATACCGGCGGCATAGGCGCCGACGCCGCAGGCCAGGAACATGTAGCCGAGCTGGCTCACCGTTGAGTACGCCAGCACCCTCTTGATGTCGGTCTGAACCAGACCAATGGATGCCGCAAACAGCGCCGTGAGAGCTCCGATCGCGGCCACGATTATCATGGCCGTCGGGGCGTGATCGTAAAGGGCAGCCGAGCGGGCCACCATGTAAACGCCTGCCGTCACCATAGTGGCGGCATGGATCAACGCGCTGACCGGAGTCGGGCCCTCCATCGCGTCGGGCAGCCAGACGTAGAGCGGAACTTGAGCCGATTTGCCAGCCGCTCCGACCAGCAGCAGGAGGCAGATCGCGGTGATCACTCCGGAAGTTCCGAAAGGCTCGACCGGGAACAACGCGGCGTTTCCGACCCTGGCGAAGACCGTCTGGAAGTTGACGCTCTCGAAGGTCCAGTAGATCAGGAACACCGCCAGCAGAAACCCGAAGTCCCCGATCCGGTTGACCACGAACGCCTTCTTGCCGGCATCGGTCGCTGAACGCTTGAAGAACCAGAACCCGATCAAGAGGTAGGAGCACAACCCGACGCCTTCCCAGCCCACGAACATCAACACGTAGTTGTCAGCCAGCACGAGCGTCAGCATCGAGAACATGAACAGGTTCAGGTAGGCGAAGTACCGGTAGAAACCTTCTTCATGCTCCATGTACCCGGCGGAGTAGACGTGGATCAGCAGGCCGACTCCGGTAACGATGAGGATCATCAAGCCGGAGAGTTGGTCCAACAGGAACCCGGCACGGGCCTCGAATGAACCCGCCTGAATCCACGTGAAGTAATCCTTCACGATCGGCAGGTCGGTCTCGGGCATTCCGGTCATCTGGACGAACGCGCCCAGTGAGATGGCGAAAGAGATCGCCACGCTCCCGCACCCGATAGTGGCCACTGTCCCCCGGGAAGCGCCCTTACCGGAAAGCCCGTTGATAAGCGCTCCGGCGAGCGGCAGGACCGGTATCAACCAGATTAAGCCCGTAAAATCCATCTCTAGCGTTTCGCTACAAACCACCAACGACCAAAAAGTGACAAGTGACGAGTGACAAGTGACAAGTCAGACATGCGACCATCCTTCAACTGACTACCGACTACTGACTACCGACTACTCCCTCACCACTTCAACAAGTCCGCCCGGTCCACATCCAGCGATTCCCGGTTTCGGAAGATCGCGATGACCAGCGCCAGCCCCACTGCGGCTTCCGCGGCTGCGACGACCATCGCGAAGAAGACGAATACCTGACCGCCGACTTCGCCCGAGACGCTGGAAAACGCTACGAAGGTCAGGTTTACCGCATTCAACATGATCTCGATCGACAGCAGGAGGGCGATGATGTTCCGCTTCAGGAAGAAGCCGAGCATTCCGACCAGAAACAGCATCGCGCTCAGAGTCAGGTACCATTGAACGGGAATCATACGTCTCTCTTCGCCAGGACGACTGCCCCGATGATGGCGATCAGGATCAATAAGGACGTCGCTTCGAACGGCAACAGGTAGTCGGTGAACATGCTCATGCCGACCGACGAAGGGCTCCCGAGGGTCGAGTTCGTGTCACCGACGTCCAACGGAATCTGCCAGATCACCGAAGACACCATCGCCAGGAGAAACAGGCCCGCGGGGATTCCGACGAACTTCAGCCACTTCAGGGGGTCGGCTCCTTCCTCCTCGTCCGCGGCCACGTTCAAGAGCATGATGACGAAGATGAAGAGGACCATGACAGCCCCGGTGTAGACGAGGATCTGGATGACGGCCAGAAAGTCGGCTCGGAGCAGGACGAACAGCATCGACACCGACGCCAGCATCACGATCAGAGAAAGCGCGCTGTAGAGGACATGCTTCTGCACCAGCACATTGATCGCGGAACCCAATGCGAGGGCGGCGAAGAGAAAGAATAGGGTTTCGATCATAGAACAGCCACGATGAAGCTGGTAATGACTACGTTGGCCAGCGCCAGGGGCAGCAGGAACTTCCAGCCGAACGCCATCAACTGGTCGTAGCGAACCCGCGGCAAAGTGGCGCGGATCAACATGTAGATGAAGATGAATACGAATACTTTCGCGAGAAACCAGACCGTCGGCAGCACCATCTGGAGCAGCGGCGGGCCGGCGACGGGCCCGGACCAGCCACCCAGAAACAGGATCGTTGCCATCGCGGAGGCCGTGATCATGTTGGCGTATTCAGCGAGGAAGAACATCGCAAACTTCATGGAACTGTACTCGGTGTGCCAGCCCGCGACGAGTTCCTGTTCCGCTTCGGCCAGGTCGAAGGGCGTTCGGTTGGTTTCAGCGATCGCGCTTATGAAAAAAATGATGAACCCGATGGGTTGCAGAAAGATGTTCCAGCGGGGCAGGAACCCCATCCATGTCCCCTCCTGCGACCTGACGAGTTCGGCCAGGCTGAGCGTGTTGGCGATCATCAGGACGCCGATGACCGAGAGGGTCAGGCTCAGCTCGTAGCTGATCATCTGTGCCGCCGCCCTCAGGCCTCCCAGCAGGGGGTACTTCGAGTTCGACGCCCACCCCCCCAGCACGATTCCGTAAATCCCGACCGAGGTCACCGCGAAGACGAACAACAGGCCGACGTTGAGGTCCGTGATCTGAAAGTGGGGTCCGAACGGTATCACCGCAAACGACAGGAAGGCGGGAATCAGCGAAATGACCGGGGCCAGGACATAGATCATCGCGTTCGCACCGGTGGGTATGATGTCCTCCTTGAACAGAAACTTCATGCCGTCGGCGAGGGGCTGCAGAAGTCCCATCGGTCCGACCCTGTTCGGTCCGGGTCGCATCTGTACCCAGGCCATGACCTTGCGCTCGAGCAAGGTCATGTATGCGAGCGCGCCCATCAAGCCTGCGAAGATGACCAGCATCTTCAGCATCAAGACCAGGAAGACCCTGTCGGTGAGGTAGTCGATCATCCTTCTCCCCGCAGTTCGTCGATGATGGTTTCGACGCGCTCGGGATTCAGCTTCTCACGGAACTTTCCGTTTACCTGGATGACCGGCGCGGTCGTGCATGAACCCAGGCATTCGGCTTCGACCAGCGTGAACGCGCGGTCCTCAGTCGTCTCACCGATTCGGATTCCCAGTTTTCTCTGGAGCGCCCGCTCGATGTCATCCGAGCCGCAAAGCATGCAGGAGAGGTTCGTGCAGACTTGGATCAGGTGTTTGCCGACAGGGCTGCGGTTGATCAGCGTGTAGAAGGACGCTACGGATTCGACGTCGGAGGGGGACATGTCCAGGCGTTCGGCCACATAGGCGATGGCCTCCGGGGTGACCCAGCCGTGTTCCTGCTGGGCCAGAAGCAGCATCGGAATCAGCGCCGATCGCATCTTGGGGTAGATGCTGACGAGCCGGTCGAATTCTGCGTGTGTAGCTTCTGAAAACATGGCCGCTGCTTGTCCCTGACGACCGTGCGGTTACCGGTGAAGGGTTACCGCTCCCACTCCAGAGCGCCTTTTTTCCAGACGTAGATATAACCAGCCAGGATCACGCCGATGAAAACAAGCATTTCCCAGAACGCAAACAGTTTCAGCTCTCGGTAAACGACGGCCCACGGGAAGAGGAAGACGACCTCGATGTCGAACAGGAGAAACAGCATCGCCACCATGTAGAACTGAATGGATAAACGCTCACGGGCGGAGCCGATGGGCCGCATCCCGCTTTCATATGGAGAGAGTTTCCCGGGCGTCGGCTTCCGGACACCCATGACCCATGACAGGATCAGTGAAGTTACGGCGAAGCCTGTGATAAGGACCACGAAAATGAGAATCGGCAACCAATTCTCCAACATCTGATAGAGCCGTAACCTCCCATAAAAAAAGGACTTCTGCCGACAAACGGGCCCCTCATTATGGAAGCCCCCCGACGGACGTGTCAACAAGGAACTTGGTTTCGTACCATCCGTCTTCCCGTTCGTGAAACATCTGTGTGCTCGATAGGGCTGATGACGCGGAGACGCAGAGAACCAGAGGAAGGAAACCGACTCCTCTGCCTCTGCACCTCTGTCGAAAAACAGTCTCGGATATCCAAGAATTGCGGGGGAGAATTGGAGCTTTTGCTAACATGGAGGTTTCATGTCGATGCGAATTGAACTCAATGGGGAGACACGAGAGATCCCCTCTCCACTGAACATCCGGCAGCTTCTGGAGCATTTCGAACTGCCTACCGGCCGCATTGCGGTCGAGCGGAACCGATCGGTGGTTCCGAAGGCTAGATGGGATGACGTCCAGGTGTGTTCCGACGACCGGATCGAGGTCGTCCACTTTGTCGGAGGAGGGGCGCCCGAGGATGGCCTGGTCATCGCGGGGCGGCGATTCGGGTCGCGGCTCATCGTGGGCACGGGGAAGTATTCCAGCAACGAAGTCATGGTCGACGCTCACGTCCGGTCCGGTTCCGAGATGGTGACTGTTGCCGTTCGTCGCGTGGACTTGAAAGCGGCCAAGGGTGAGTCGCTACTGGACCACATCGACACCACGAAGTTCATGATCCTTCCCAACACCGCGGGCTGCTACACGGTTGACGATGCGATTCGGACCGCGCACCTGGGACGGGAAGCCGGTCTTTCGGAGTGGGTGAAGCTGGAGGTTATCGGTGACGAGCGCACGCTCTTTCCGGATACGGCGGCCCTCATCGAGGCTACTGAGATACTGGTTCAGGACGGCTTCATCGTCCTGCCCTACACCAACGACGACCTCATAGTTGCCCGCAAGTTGATCGACGCGGGCGCGGCGGCCGTCATGCCGCTGGGCGCGCCGATCGGGTCCGGGATGGGCATCCAGAATGTCGCCAACATGCGAATTCTTCGGGAGCGAACAACCGAAGTGCCACTGATCGTCGATGCCGGCGTGGGAACCGCGTCGGATGCGGTTCTGGCAATGGAGCTTGGAGCTGACGGTGTCTTGATGAACACCGCGATCGCCGGCGCGTCCGATCCCGGCGCGATGGCCGAGGCTATGAATCACGCCGTCAAGGCCGGCCGCCTAGCGTACCTGGCGGGCCGGATTCCTAAGAAACTTTACGCCACCGCCTCTTCGCCTCTGGAGGGTGTGGTTCGCTAGCCGCCGCCTTCTGGAACCCTGCACGAGGAACCCACCGTCTTCGACTGCTACTGCCCTGACCGCGATCATGTTTGCTTTTTGCTCTGGCTTAGGGTGAAATCTTCCATCCGATCTCGACTGACGGGGTAGGGCAATGGAATCGAAACTATCGGATGAACAACAGGAAATCCTGAGAACCGTTCGAAGCTTTGTGGACCGCGAAGTCATTCCGGCTGCACGCGAGCTGGAGCACCGGGACGGCTATCCGTTCGAGCTCGTGGGAAAGATGAAGACACTGGGGCTTTTCGGCGCCAACATTCCGGAAGCCTACGGCGGGTTGGAACTCGATTACGTCACCTACGCCATGATTTTCGAGGAGATCTCCCGCGGCTGGATGGGTGTTGCCGGAATCCTCGGGACGCACTCGGTGATGTGTGATGTGCTGGCCCGCTTCGGGACCGAGGAGCAGAAGCAGCGTATCCTCAGCAAACTCGCAACCGGAGAGCAGCGCGGGGGATTGGCGCTATCGGAGCCGGACGCCGGAAGCGACGTTCAACGGATTCGGACGCTCGCCGTCCGGGATGGTGATGACTACGTCCTCAATGGTTCCAAGATGTGGGTCACGAACGGTCGGCACGGCGATACCTTTGCTCTTTTGGCCAAGACCGATCCCGAAGCGGAGCCTCCCTACAGAGGTATGACGGCGTTCATCGTCGAGAAGGGTAACCCGGGCTTCATCGTCAGCCGCGACATCGAGAAGTGCGGTTATAAGGGAGTCGAAACCTGCGAGATCGTCTTCGAAGACTTCCGAGTGCCGAGGGCGAACGTGATCGGCGGCTTGGAAGGCCAAGGGTTCAAACACATCATGACCGGTCTGGAAAGCGAGCGCATCAACGTCGCAGCGCGTGCTGTGGGCATCGCCCGTGCGGCCTTTGAGGACGCCATCCACTATTCCCAGCACCGGGTAACGTTCGGAAAGCCGATCTGCGAGCACCAGGCGATCCAGATGAAGCTGGCAGACATGGCCACGAAGCTGGAAGCCGCCCGGGGGTTGACCTACAACGCGGCGGAGAAAAAGAACCGCGGTGAAAGGTGCGACCTGGAGGTTGGGATGGCAAAGCTGTTCGCGACGGAAATGGCACAGGAAGTCGCCCTGGATTCGATGCGGATTCACGGCGGTTACGGCTACGCGAAGGATTTGGCGGTCGAACGGTATTACCGCGACGCTCCGCTGCTGATCGTCGGCGGCGGTACGAATGAGATTCAAAGGATTCTAATCGCGAAGGGATTGCTGAAGAAATACGAAGTGGATCGATAGTTGTCAGTAGTCAGTAATCAGTAGTGTCCGACACGTTTCAGAATAGATTCAATTGGTTAGCGTTAGAGTGTCGATTTGAGATGAGCCCGGATTCGGTAAGCAGCTGAAAAAGAGGCACATTCTCAAATGGTGTGACACTCAAGATCTGTAACATTGAGTGCAACGACAAAGGCAAATTCAGTTCTTTACGCACGATAGCCACCAGCACGTAAACGCTCACGGCGACCCAGACCTGAGTTTTGACGGCGTTCTCGGAAGTGCCGAAGAAACGCTTGATGCGCAGGTGCTGTTTGATCCATTTGAAGAACAGCTCCACCTGCCAGCGCAGGCGATACAACTCGCAGATGGTCCGGGCTGGGAGCGTCATGTGATTGGTCAAGAAAACCAGTCGCCGACCCTCGGGATCGCGATAACGAATGCGACGCAACCGTTCGGGGTAGCCGCGGCGGGAGCGAAATACGGTCAGTTCGATAGTCTGATCGCAGATGAGGCCCGTGTGTCGGTCGACGGGTTGGGAGTAGATGCGCTTGAACGCGAAGTCGGATCGAGCACGGGTGACGAAGAAGCTCCCGGCTTGATTGAAGGTGTAGAGGCGATCGAAGTCGAGATAGCCGCGGTCCATCACGTAGAAAGCACCGGCTTCGGCGATGAGCAGGTCGAGAACGTTGACGTCGTGCAGCCTGCCTTCGGAGATGTGGATGAAGCTGGGGATACCGCCACGCAGGTCGAGCAGCGTATGAAGCTTCACCGCGGCTTCGGTCTTTCGAAAGTGCGCCCAAGGGAACAGCGACAAGCACAGACTGATCATCGTGGAGTCGAGCGCGTAGACGGTTTCGTCCAGGTCGATCCCGAGCGGCTCGTGGGCATACAAGCGGCGTGCGATGCGGATCAGCGCCTGAGCGAACTTCCGTAGATGCGCCAGTCGCGAGACTCGTTGGCACGGCCAATGCACTGCGGCTGACCTTCCCGTGCAACCCCAGGTGGTAGAGCTTGGCGGGTTGGGCTCGCAAGCAGGCTTGAATGTCGCGCAGGCTCTCCCGATAGGTCAGCTGAGCGAAGGCCATGCATAGGAACTGGTCCAGGCAACTGAATGTGCGGACGTTGAAATTGCCGCGGTACTTGGTCACCAGACGACGGAACGTATACCACGGCGCGAACTCCATGACTTGTGCGAAGACCAGCTTGCCAGCGTGCATCGGTGCCTCCCAGAAACCTCTGGAAAGGCTGCCGCGAAGGCCGCACAGAAATCAAATCGTTAACACCTTGACAAGCGCGCTACATCGCGTCAGTTCTAACTTTAGGACCGGGAGGTCCTAAATCTGTCGGACACTACTGGTCAGTAATCAGTAGTCAGTTGTCGGAAGGAATCGCTTCTTGGCGGAATTTCGCTGCCGTTGGAAGTTGCCCAATCCGAAACGAAGGCCGGCGGTCATAGACCGCCACCGATTTCAACTGACTACTTTTTCCCCGAGGACAACCGTGAACCTAGGACGCTACTTCGAGGACTTCGAGGTGGGCCAGGTCTACAAGCACTGGCCAGGCCGGACCGTGACGGAGGCGGACGACACGTGGTTCAGCCTCGTCACGATGAATCAGAACCCTCTGCACATCGACGAACACTATTGTTCGCAGTTACAGCACGGTCGCCGCCTGGTCAACGGGACCTTCGTGTTCAGTCTCGTCGTCGGTATGTCGGTGGCAGATATCAGCCTCAAAGCGATCGCCAACCTGGAATATGAATCGATCAAGCATGCCGGGCCGGTGTGGCATGGAGATACAATTTACGCGGAAACGACGATCCTCGAGAAGAAGGAATCAGAATCCAAACCGGACCGGGGCGTGGTCTACGTGGCGACCCGCGGGATCAACCAGAACGGCGAGACGATCCTGACGTACCGGAGGAGAGTACTGATACCAAAGCGGGTCTTCGATGAGGGTAAGAGCTACTGGCCGGGGGAGAAGACCACTGACGGGTAGTGTAGGGGCGCTCTATGAACGCACATTCTACTCGATCGAGGGGGGTGGCTGGGACCTCGTCCGACAGCGATTGCAGATTGGTCATTGGACGATTCCGCATTGGAAATTTGGAGATTGCAAATTGCTCGATTTCTTATTGGTCGGAAATCTGAAATGAAACAATCTCCAATGAGCAACCTGCAATGTGGATTCTTTCAAATATCGCAATTTGCGATAGGTGTAGGTGCAGTCTATGACCAGACCTGTCCGAAACAATCCGAAAACGTGTTTTGGACGAGCTTAGTCATAGACCGCACCTACACCCGCCCCAAGTCAGTTATTAGTTGTCAGTTTGAAATCTGACCGGCACCAGTCTCTGACTACTGACTACCGACTACTGACTACTCCTGCGCTATCCCGTACGCCTTCATCTTCCGATACAGGTAGCTGCGCTCCAGTCCCAGGACGCGGGCCGTCTGGGACACGTTCCAACCGCTTTCCTCCAGCTTGGACAGGATCAATTCCCGTTCGTAGCGTCCGCGTGCCTCCTGAAGCGTCGGCTGATGTTCTCCCGCCCCGTTCGGCAGAGACAGGTCGCCGAATTCGATCTTCTCGCCCGAGGCCATGATGACGAGACGTTCGATCTCGTTTCGCAGTTCGCGGACGTTCCCCGGCCAGGAATAGCTGTCCAACGCCTTGAACGCCTCAGCGGTGAAGTCCCTGGAGGCACGGCCGTGTTCGGCCGAAAAAATGTCCATGAAGTAGCGCGCGATCACTGGAATGTCCCGGTGTCGCTCCCGAAGTGGCGGGACGACGAACGGGATCACGTTCAGGCGGTAGAAGAGGTCCTCGCGAAAGCGGCCGGCCTTGATCTCACCCGCCAGATTCTTGTTCGTCGCAGCGATGATGCGGACGTCAACGCTCCGGGTGGACTGTGCGCCGATCGGCTGGAATTTCTGCTGTTCGATCGCCCTCAGGACCTTCGCTTGAGTCTTCAGGCTCATGTCTCCGACTTCGTCGAGAAAGATCGTCCCTCCAGCGGCCAGCTCAAACTTTCCCTTCTTGTCTTCGTTCGCCCCGGTGAACGAGCCCCGGGTGTGGCCAAAGAGCTCGCTTTCTATCAAATCCTCGGGGATTGCCGCGCAGTTGACCTCGATGAACGGGTCTTCGCTTCGGCTGCTTTGAAAGTGAATGTTTCGGGCCACCAGCTCCTTGCCGGTTCCGCTCTCGCCGTAGATCAGGACGCGGCTGTTCGTCGGAGCCACCACAGAGATCTGCTTCCGCAGCGCCTTGACCGGGATACTCTCCCCGACGATCGCGTATCGTGCCTCGACCTGACGTCGCAGGTCGCTGTTGGTTTTCTCCAGTTTTCGATGCGAGAGGGCGTTGCGGGCGGTCAGCAAGGTGTGTTCGATCGAAAGGGGTTTCTCGATGAAGTCGAACGCTCCCAGCTTCGTCGCTGAGACGGCTGTGGCGATCGTTGCGTGGCCAGAAATCATGATGACGTAGGTAGCGGAGTTCTTCCGCCGGATTTGCTTCAGCGTCTCGAGCCCGTCGATGCCGGGCAACCAGACGTCGAGGAGCACGAGATCGAAATCCCCGCCTTCGAGCTTCTCAAGACATTCTTCACCGCTGGATGCAACGTCGGCAGCAAAGCCCTCGTCTTCGAAGACGCCTTTCAGCGACTGACGAATACCACTCTCATCGTCGACGATCAGGACACTGGGCATACGGGTAGCTCAACAACGAACCTGGCGCCGTGCGGGTTGTTCGGTTCCGCGCCGATGTAGCCGCCGTGATCGGCGACGATCCGGCTGGCAATCGCCAGCCCCAGACCTGTTCCGTTCTTCCGCGTCGAAAAGTATGGCGCAAACAGGCGCTCTCGATCTTCGGGATCGATTCCAGGCCCCGAGTCGGTTACTGTCAGGCGCGCCGTCGTGTGGTCTCGGATCAGCTCGCAGGCGATCGTCAGTTCCTTTGCGGTTTCTCCCGCCATCGCCTCCAAGGCGTTGTCGATCAGGTTGATCAGCACGCGCTTAATCTGTTGCCCATCCATCAGGACCGGCGGCAGGTCGTCCGGGATACGGGCCTTCACCTCCGTGCCGTTGAAACGGTCCTCATAGAGGGCCAGGGTCTTGTCGACCAGGCCTTTCATCTCGGTCGGTTCTCTGGAGATTGCCGGCAGGCGCGCGACGCGTCCAAACTCGTTGACCAGCGCCTTGAGGCTGGCCACTTCGCCGACGATCGTGCTCACACACTCCTGGATTACCGCCTGAACGCGAGGGTCCGCCGCGGGCACCTTCTCGGCGTTTCGGGCGATGCGTTCGGCCGACAACTGGATTGGAGTGAGCGGGTTCTTGATTTCGTGTGCGAGGCGACGTGCGACTTCCCGCCACGCAGTCGCCTTCTGCGCCTTGACGACTTCGGTGAGGTCTTCGACCACGAGCACAAACCCTCCGCCCGTGAGAACGCTCGCAGTGACGGCATTGTGGATAGGGCGATCGGGGGTCATCAAGGTCAGTTCTCGCGTCAGCGCCCCCTCCTGACTGGAGACGCGCAGCAACTCCCGGATCTGTTGCAGGTCCTCGGGGGCAAACACTTCATCCAGGGTGTCGGCATGTTCGATCGAGAACATGGTGCGCGCGGCGCGATTCATCTTAGTGACCTGGAACTCGTCGTCGATCGAAACGACGCCGGTCGGGATGGCTTCCAGGATAATTTCCGTGTAGCGACGCCGCTCCTCGAGCTCACCGGTGGTGAGCTGCAACTGATCCGCCATGTCGTTGAACAGTCCTACGAGCAATCCCAATTCGTCGTCCGCCGGCACGCTGACCCGATGATCCAGGTTGCCCGAAGAGATCTCCCGGGTAGCGCCCGACAGGGCTTCGATCGGGATCGTAATCTTCTTGGAGAAGAACAGTCCCGTCCACACGGCCGCAAAGAGTACCAGCACGGTCATCAAGACGAGGATGACCACGTAGGTGTCGCGGTAGAAACGACGGTTCTGTACCAACTCGTTGTAGCTGATCCGTTCGGTGGCGATCGCCGTGGTCAGCTCCTGGAAATGCTCGGGTGTGTGAAAGACGGCCGCGACGATCACGTCCGGCTCTTCCTCGGTTCGCCTCAGGCCGACCAAAGAGCCGTCGACATCGCGAAGAGTTGCCACGCCTGATCCATCCAGCTGATCAAGCTGGTCGCGGAAGATCTCTTGATAGCTCTCCGCACCGGTCGTTCCACGCAGAATGCGGCCGTCGCTGTCGATGAGTGCGACGGTCTCCAGGCGGAAATTCGTGAGGGCCTCCTCCAGATCCTCGGGGGGCTGATTCGCCATCTGCGACAAAATGCCGCTCGCGACGTTCTCGTGTTCCGCCGCCCACTGGCTGCCGATCTCCTCGGTGGTCCGGAAGATCGTATCGACCGGGACGCTGAACCACTTGTCGATGCTACGATTGACCAGACCGAAGGCGAACAGGAACAGGACCGTCGCCTGGACGAGGGTCAGGGAAATCAGCGAGAGCACGAGCTTGGTCTTGAACTTTGCCCCGGGCTTCTGGGCCTTGTGTTCGACCCACATCTTGAAAAGGCTGCGGAGAAGAACGAACCCGAAAATGATCAGGACGAGGAAGATGAACGTCGATAGAGTGTAGAGCAGCAGGATCTGGTCGGGCTCGGCGGGACTGATGTTGAACGGCACGAGGTTGAAGGCGGCCTGAACGAAGACAAGCAAAGCCAGGGTCAGCAGCACCAGGCCCCCGAGGAAGAACTTTGTCGTGCCCGTCGATGCCTTCATGATGTCACTTATGGTAGGTTGGCCAGAGTGTTATACGTCTTGGGCGACAACCCGAGTCAATTATACGTCCCTCCTGGAGTCCCCGTCCCCATGAGAATACAAGGAAAAACCCTCTTCCCATCCCGCGGCCGCGATGTCTAGGCTGGGCGAAGTTCTTGTCAGCGAGAGCCTTATCTCGCCGGAGCAGCTCGCTGAGGCTCTGGAGGACCAGCGGGCCAACGGGGGGCGTCTGGGCAGCTGTCTGGTCCGACTCGGCTACATCTCCGAGGACGCGATTACCGCCGTGCTTTCCAAGCAGTACGGCGTCGCGCATCAAGATCATGGCCGCAGGATGGGCGGATTCGCGTGCGTCTCCGTGTCGAAGGTCGGCCCAAGGAGCTCGATTTCCGTGTATCTACTCTGTTGGCATGAGGGAGCAGATCGGCCTCAATTTCGCCGCTGCACTTCGTTCTTTCCTTCGGCAGGACCCCAACATTATCCTTGTGGGTGAGATTCGCGACCTCGAAACGCCCGGAGATCGCCATCAAAGCGTCACTGACGGGGCATCTGGTGTTGACCTGAGGGATTCGATCGCCATGGGCGCTTCGGCCATCGAGTTGAAGAAGCAGGCTTTCGATGGCGGTATGATTACGTTGCGACGGAGCGGTCTGTTCAAAGTTCGAGATCAGCTGACGACAATCGAAGAGGTCCTGAGAGAGACGGTCGGTTAGGCTGTTCGGTAGTCTAAGAGAACTGTTACAGGTCACTGGTTGTCAAACGTTCTGAACAGAGGTTGGAAGAATGCCAGACTATTCCTTTAAAGGTCGGAAACGCGGTGGAGAGGAAGTCTCAGGAACACGATCGGCAGACAGCACGCAAGCGCTGGCCATCGCACTGAGGCAGGAAAACATCATGATGGTCGAGGCCACCGAGAAGAAAGGCTTCAGTCTCAGTAGCCTCTCTGAGATCGAGTTCGGCGGAGCTCCCACTGCCAAAGACCTTTCGATTTTTACGAAACAGCTTTCGGTCATGATCGATTCGGGTCTGCCGCTGGTGCAATGTCTCGACATTCTTGGTTCTCAGCAAGAGAACAAGAAGTTCGCCGAGGCAATCAAGACGGTTCAACGCGAAGTCGAGACCGGTAACACACTCGCGTCGGGCATGGAGAAGAGCCCGAAGATCTTCGACAACCTGTACACCAACATGGTGGCTGCGGGAGAAGCGGGCGGCATTCTCGACACGATCTTTCAACGCCTCTCGATCTACATCGAGAAGGCGGTGAAGCTGAAAGCCGCGATGAAATCGGCGATGGTCTATCCGGCAGCCATCATCTTCATCGCGAGCGCGGTCATCACGCTGATTCTGTGGAAGGTCGTCCCGGCTTTCACAGAGCTGTTCAACAGCATGGAAGTGGATCTACCTTTGCCGACCCGTATCGTCATTGGGGCCAGCAGTTTTGTCGGAAGCTTTGGTTTGTTCATACTGATCGGGCTCGGGATCTTCGCATATCTGTTCAAGTCGTACTACTCGACGCCGAAGGGACGTTATAACGTGGACAAGCTCGTCCTCAAGCTTCCGGTGTTCGGCGATCTCGTTCGAAAGATCTCCGTGGCCCGGTTCACGCGGACGATGGGGACCCTGATCGCCAGCGGCGTTCCGATCCTGGATTCTCTGGACATCACGGCGAAAACTTCCGGCAACGCGATCGTCGAGGAAGCCATCTATGGCGTCAAGAGCGCGATCGAAACCGGGCGAACGATCGTCGAGCCCCTGAAAGAATCCGGGGTCTTCCCGAGTATGGTGATCCAGATGATCGGTGTGGGTGAAGAAACCGGTGCGCTCGAGTCGATGCTGAACAAGATCGCGGACTTCTACGAAGAGGAAGTCGACGTTGCGGTCGGCGACTTGATGACCGCGATCGAGCCGATGATGATGGCAGTCCTCGGCGTGATCGTCGGTGGCATCGTCATCTCGATGTACATGCCTATCTTCAGCCTCGTGGGCCAGCTGAGCGGCTAGCTCGCCGATAGAATAGCCAGATGCACGACTCCCGGATGGTCATGGACCGGAGAAAATGGCTTGTGCGCCTGATCTGGGTCCGCGTGGGCGTTTTCTCGGTCTTTGTGGCCGCCCAGCCATCCCTGGACATGGCGGTGCTCCTCGGCGCCGTCTATGCCCTGTCCCTCTGCTGGGTCGCTCTGCTGAAGCTGAACCGATCCTACGTCACACAGGCGTATGCCCAGATCGCGATCGATCTCCTGCTGATCACGTGGATGGTCAACCGCACGGGCGGTCTGGACAGCTATTTTTCCTCTCTGTACTTCCTGGAGATCGTGATGTCCAGCATCCTGCTGGAACGTCGCGGTGCCTTCTTGACGGCCATCGCGAGTTCTCTCCTGCACGGCATTCACCTCGACCTCGCCCATTACCAGGTCATTCCGTCGACTACGGTGAGTTTTCCCGAGTTGATCGTCCTTCAGTACATCGTCGGCGTGACGATCTTCGGCTTTTGCGCTGTCGGGTTTCTCTCCAACGTGCTGGCCGAGAACCTCAGGATGTCCGCGGCGGCGCTGCAGGAATCCGCGGGGAAGGTGGCCTTCCTGCAGGCCCTGAACAGCAACATCATCGACAGTCTGGGCAGCGGGCTTGTGACCACCGATCTGGAGGGAAAAATATTCCTCTTCAACCCTGCGGCCTCCCGCATTTCCGGGCGCTCTTCCGCCGAGGCGGTCGGTCGCCCGATCGGTGAGGTGTTTCCCGGCCTTCCGCCTCCCACTACCCCACGTGGCGTCGAATTGACGATAGCAGGTCAGGACGACCGACCCGTCTGCCTCCAGTTCTCGGTCACTCCTCTTGCCATGGACGGGGAGCGGTCCGGCTACGTCTGGTGCTTCGACGATGTCACCGATCTCCGGCAGATGGAGCGTCAACTGCGCCACAAGGAACGCATGGCGGCTATCGGAGTCATGTCCGCGGGCATCGCTCACGAAATCCGAAACCCGCTTGCGTCGATCACGGGCTCGTTCAACCTCTTGCAGTCGGAGTTGGAACTGGGGACGGAGCAAAGACAGCTCGTAGAGATCATCTCCAGGGAGACAGAGCGACTGAATCAGACGATCAACGATTTTCTGCTCTACGCCCGACCGGTCGTTCCAAGGCTCGAAGAGGTTCGCCTTGACCAGATCATCGCCGACTCGATTCAGCTGATCCAGAACAGCCCGGACCTCCGACCCGAGCACCAGATCGAAAGCGAACTCGATGTCCTGACTGCGGCCGTGGACGAAGGCATGATGCGGCAAGTGTTCTACAACCTCGCTTCGAACGCGTTCAAGGCCATGCCGGACGGCGGAACTCTCCGCATCGAGCTCAAGAAGCGGAGGTCCGGCGTGCATATCCGCTTCAAGGATGCCGGGGTGGGGATGACCGATAGAGACATCGACCAACTGTTTCTGCCGTTCAATTCCTTATTCCGCAGCGGGACGGGTTTAGGGCTGTCGATCGTGTACCAGATTGTCAACGCGCACCGCGGCTCGATTTCAGTCAATTCCAAACCCGACCAGGGCACCGTCTTCGAGATCGAGCTCCCGGAATTGAGTCCCGCAGACGGGGACCGCGGCGCTCTCGAGAGGGCAGGTGTCCGGGCGGCAGAGTGAGCCGCAATCCGGTCGAGGCTCGACGGCGACATCCCCGGAGTCAAGGCGATAGATGAGTCAGAAAGCCAAAATTCTCGTCATCGATGACGAGCTCTCGATTCGCGAGATGCTCCAGATCTTCCTCAAACGAGAGGGCTTCGAAGCGAAGGTCGCTCGCAGCGGGGAAGATGGACTCGAGTCGATCCGGCGTGAAGACTTCGACGTCGTGATCTCCGACATCAAGATGCCCGACATGTCGGGCATCGATCTGCTTCAACGCGTCCGTTCCGAGAGCGCTTCCGGGCAGTTCATTCTTCTCACGGCCTACGCCACGGCCGAGACGGCAATCCAGGCGCTCAAGATGGGTGCCTTCGACTATGTGCTGAAGACGGACAATTTCATGGAGGAGTTGAGGCACATCATCGATCGAGCCCTCGAAGAACAGCGTCTCAGGGAGGAGAACACCTACCTCAAGCGTGAATTCAAGAAGCGGCACGGGATGGGCAACCTCATCGGAAGCAGCGAGAAGATGCAGGATCTGTTCCGCATGATCGAAACGGTGGGTGAAACCAAGAGCACGATCCTGATCACGGGAGAAAGCGGGACGGGCAAGGAGCTGGCGGCCAAGGCGATCCACCTCAACAGCCCCCGCGAGGCAGGCCCGTTCGTGTCCGTGAACTGCGGGGCGCTGACCGAGACACTGCTGGAATCCGAGCTGTTCGGTTACGTCAAAGGCGCATTTACCGGTGCCAACAGCGATCGGAAGGGCTTGTTCGAGGTGGCCGACTCCGGGACGATCTTTCTCGACGAGATCGGCGAGACGAGCGCGGCAACGCAGGTCAAGTTGTTGCGGGTGTTGCAGGAGAGGACCATCCGCCGAGTCGGCGGAACTGAAGAGATCCCGATCGACGTTCGGGTCATTGCCGCCACCAACCAGGACCTCGCCGCGATGGTTTCCGAAGGACGGTTCCGGGAGGATCTGTTCTACCGAATCAGCGTCATACCTCTGGAAACCCCACCCCTGCGCCAGCGTTCCGAGGACATACCCATGCTGGTCGAGCATTTCCTGGAACGGCTGAACGCATCGATGACCAAGAGTATCGACGGCATCTCCGACGAGGCGTTGAGGCAGTTGGAGACCCATGACTGGCCCGGCAACGTCCGAGAGTTGGAAAACGCCGTCGAGAGGGCATTCATCCTTGAGAGTTCCGGGCAGATATCCGAAGCCAACCTGTCAGCGACTCTATCGGGCGGCCCGCGGGCGAAGGCGGTACCGGTGATACCCCCGGAAGGCCTGGACCTGGAATCCTACGTGGAGGCCTTGCAGAAAGAGTATTTTGAAGAAGCCCTCCGGAGGACCAAGGGGGTGCAGGTCAAAGCGGCCGAATTGCTTCGTATACCCTACCGCTCGTTCCGCCATTACATGCAGAAGTTCAACATCAAGCCCAATGGGCAGTGACGGGGAAGGAGTCAGTAGTCGGTGACGCCGTAGCTATCACCGATTCCGGGCCGGCCACTGTTCGCTTCCTGGCGACTGGCCCTGTTCACAAACCCTTGCCCAGAAGGGCGGCTTCCTTCACCAGTCCTTCTATCTCCTGGTCTTGAATGGCCGTGATTGGGTGAAACGTGATGCCTTTGGTGCCTAGTGTCTTACACTAGTGTCCGGTTATAAGTCGAATAGATTCAGCTGATTGGTCGAAAAGTACGGATCCTCATCGGTGGCGATGTTGTTAAGTAGCTGATTCAATGGGATTCGTTCGAACATGGTCAGGCTCAGAATCTGTAGCATTTCATACAAGCTGGCTGTGATGTGGAGTCGTTTTTTCACGATAGCGACCAGCAGGTAAATGGAGACAGCGATCCACACTTGAGTTTTGACTGCGTTCTCGGAAGTCCCAAAGAAAACTTTGATACGAAGATGCTGCTTGATCCATTTGAAGAACAGCTCGACCTGCCACCGGCATCGATAAAGCTCGGTGATAGTGATTGCCGGCAGCGTGAAGTTGTTGGTCAGGAACACCAACCGTTTTTCTGTTTCGGGATCCTTGAATCGGATGCGGCGCAATGGCGCGCCGAAGTGTTGACGCGTGTAGAAGCCAGTCAGCATGATGGTCTGATCGGCGATCAATCCGGTATTCCGATCGACGGTATGAGAATAGCGGCGCCGGGCTTTGAGATTGGACTTGGCGCGCGTCACAAAGAAGCTGCCTGCCTGGTGAAGACCGTAGAGCCGACGGAAGTCGATGTAGGCACGGTCCATGATGTAGAAGGCCCCGGGTTCGGGCCGCAACAGGTCCAGAACATTCACGTCGTGAAGTTTGCCGTCGCTGATGTGCAGGAACGAAGGGATATTGCCGCGCAGGTCCAAGAGCGTGTGCAGTTTGATCGCCGCTTTGGCCGAACGAAACGGTGCCCAGGAAAACACCGAGAGACACAAGTCGATGGTACTGGCATCCAAGGCGTAGACCGTCTCTTTCAGATCGACTCCAAACGGTTCGTCCGCATACAAACGCCGAGCCATACGGATCAGAGACTGCGCAAAGTCGGCGTAGATACGCCAGTCGCGCACTTCGTTGGCATCGGCAAGCGTGCTGCGCGACACTCGGCTTTGAATGCCCATGTGGTACAGCTTGCTTTCTTGCGCTCGCAGACACGCTTCGATGTCGCGCAGACTTTCCCGATACGTCAGTTGAGCGAACGCCATGCACAGATATTGATCGAGGCAGGAAAAGCTCTTGACCTTGCGCTCTCCGGCGTACCGGACCACGCACCGCCGAAACGTTGTCAGCGGCAGATGTTGTGTGACTTGCGCGAACACCAGCTTTCCCAGGTTCATCGATGCCTCCCGCGATTGAGTTCCTCGCAGGGTCGCAAATCGATGAGCAACGTTTCAAATCGAGACCAAACAAAACCATGACTTATTCATTCCCAATCAAACACTTACTGGGCTCTAACCCTTCAACGTCCGGACAGCAGTGAGTGTCTTAGTCAATTCAATCCATTTTTTCCCAAACTCGGCACGCCAGCCTTGACCGTATATCCTCTTGATACAGTCTCTGTTCTCGCCATTGGAAAGGTAGCTCACACAGCGAGCTTCGTCGTTGGTTCGAATGAGGAATTGATCGTCGAAATCGGGCACCCCTATTTGGGGTTCCTCCAGGCGTCCAAGTTTGTTGGTGTGCTTCATGTTCCTCAAAGACAGTTCGAAACCCGGTACCTTCAGGATCCGCACCCGCACGATTGCGGGGTAACCCTGTCCCCCATGTTCATACAGGACCCGGAACGGAACGTCCTCGTAGTGCCCCTCAACCCGGGGCGTTCCGAACCGGGACCGGGAAACGTCCGCGTTCAAAGGGATCGCCGCCTTCTTGAATACTTTTCTGACGTCTTTGTTAATCGAAGACATGATAAGCGTCACAAGCAAAAGTCCGAGAAAAACAGAGACGCCAAGAACAAGATCTTCAGTAGAACCCATCACACCTCCTGCCACTCGCCTTAGGAATCCAAGCGCCTGTCAGTGGGGCATCGTCAACTTGCAGTAAAGACCCTTGCGGACATGTATCGGTCCAGACTACCGAGCGTTACCCAGGATGCAAGCAGAAGTTTCGGAGTGCCGTTAACGACAAACTCGGCATTGAGCCGGACATGAACGCCTGAGCCGATTCGCTCCGCCAGGGCCGCATAGCGCGCCCCTTGGCGACTTTCCGTTATTAATCAGCCGTCTCATTTGAGGGCACTTCTCCGTGTTGGCCAACCGGTAAGGTGGATCGGCCCAGAAAAGCCCCATTTCTTAGGGGGTTTCAGGTTTCCGTGAAGGCAGGACTTATCAGGCACTGAGATTGAACTAAGCGAAAGTTTGAACAGCCCGTGGTAGAAGTCTGATGGCTCGCGTTACGGCGGCGTTGCGCCAGATGCTAGGCGCCGCGCCGACTGCGATGCTGGTACATCGTTGAGGTGCGGCAACAACGCAGATGGTGTGACGCCGCCGTAACCCTCCGGGCGCACGGGGGTTGCGGTCGGATACTTCGTTACTCGTCGTCATGATGAAACAGCATCAGTTCCTCCTCGCGCCTCGTTTCCGCCTCGCAAGACCCGTGCGCGCGAACCATCAGACTTCTGCCACGGGCTGTTAGAGCTGGGTCGAGACTTTAACGGGGCGTATCGATCAGGTCACGCCAGATCTCTGAATCGATGGCCTCGTCGATAGAACCCGGTAGATCCGCGAAGACACCGTGTTCGCCGCTCAGGCGGATGCTCGAAGGATCCAAGCCCGAGTCGTAAACGTTGTCGTCGCCATCGGCTGCAACAAACAACGAGAAGCTGGTGCCCCCGTGGTAGTCGTTCGGTCCCGCTGAAGCTTGGGACCTGCTGTAATCGAAACGGTTGTGTCCGCCCAGATCCAAGAACACGCAGAACCCGTTGTGGGCGCTGGCGCCCTGAGAAAAACTCTGCGCACCCTCGTAGACGTCGTCGCCACCGCGGTCGATGAACAGGACGATGGCTTCGTCCCATGCGATGCCCTGGGCCACGGCATGGCGGGTCGTGTAGTAATCGTTGCCCCCTGAATCGTTGAAGTATCCGATGGCTTGATGGGCGGCAAAGCCTTGGTTGTAACGGGATCCGATATAAGTGTCGTCGTCACCGCCGTGGTCGTGTAGGAAGCCGACGCCGTAGTAGTACCCACCACCCTGGGAAAAGTTGCCCGCTTCGTAGCGGTCTCGTCCCCCGCCGTCATAGAGGATCGCCGCGCCGCCGGAGTGCAGGCCGCGGAATCCGACGCCGGAACCCTGCGACCAACTGTCGAAGATGCCGGGATCGCCATATGCCGTCGGACGGAGGCCCTTTGCGTAGTACGTGTCGTTGCCTTCGGCGTTCAACAGCCAGCCGGCGAGCCACGCCCCACGCGGCTGCGCCCTGCGCATATTGGCGGGAACGATAGACGTCGTCTCCGGCCTCGTCGACAAACAGGGAAGCGCCCAAAACGGCCGCGCCCTGCGCCCAGTCCTGCCCCAAATAGTTATCGTTCCCATTGCGGTCGATCAGAAGACCATAGCCCATGCGTGCCGCGCCCTGGGTCCAGTCGATGGTCGCTTCGTACGCGTCGTCGCCCGCGAAATCGATCAAGAGAGCCGCAGGCATGTCGTCGGCCCGGGGCGATCCGGCGTTGTTCGTATAGAAATCCCTGCCATCGAGATCGAGAAGAATCGTAGCGTCCCGGTCGTACCAGGTCGATCCGATTCCTCCCACGATGATCTGTCCGATGGGAGAGGCCCTGTCGATGAAAATCCCTTCCGGCCTGCCCGCGGCTTCCCAGGCAGTTCTCACCGCCGACTCCAGTTCTTCGAGATATGAATCGTCAGTAACGGAGGACAGGAGTGCGGCGCCTTCTGCAAGCTTGACGAGATCCACCTGGCCGACGAGCTCCAACACGCGGGCATTCTGTTTCCATCTCTCGCGATCCTGGTCTGCCTGAATGTCGATCTGGTTGGCGAAGGTGGTAAACAGATCGTCGAGATTGTCTTCGACGTACTGCCGGTCATCTATGCTCAGCCCGCTGAATGCCGCTTCGCGAGAGGCCGACATCCGTGACAGCAGACGGGTGAGTTGTTCGAGGTGCGCTTCCAGGCTGAGACCGGTCTCGAGTGGCGTCGGTGTGTCCCCTCCGGCGTCGAGCCATTGCGCAGCCGAGCCCACGATTGATTGAGGCTCCCAGCGGGTTATGGCCGTTTGAATTTCGTCCAGGGTCTTTTCGCCGACTGTCTGCAACTGGAATGGTTCGTTCTGGATGTATGCCACGCGCGACAGCCGGAACAGGTCGGCCCGGTCGCTGAGGCGCGCCAGCCTTGAGCGGAGATCCTCGTAGTCGTCTTCGATTCCGAATGCCTCGATCAGACTCTGAGCCAGCTCCTCTCCGGGCTGAATCGCGTTCGGGAACTCGTTCTCCACGTCTTCAAACGAAGAGAACTCCTTGATTCCACCGATTCCTTCCGGGCGCTCTCCGATCTCGACAGGGATATCGATGGGCGTCTTCCCGGCGGGCGTCTTCCCGGCGGGCGTCTCCCCGGCGTCTCCCCGGCGGGCGTCTTCCCGGCGGGCGTCTTCCCGGCGGGCGTCTCCCCGGCACGAACGACTCTCAATACGACCCGGTCTCCGACTTCACGCTCGGCGATCGATTCCCGGAAGGTTATTCCGAGGTCGCTGGCCACGACGTCAAAATCGCGGCCGTCCATTCCCACGATTACATCGTCCAGCCGCACGCCGGCATCCTCTGCGGGTGAGCGGTAAGGCAGGGATACGACTCGCACTCCAGGGGTTTCCGGATCGACGGTGTATCCGATTCCAATCCAGGGGGCGGGCCCAGTCTCCTGAGCATGGCCGAGCGGCACCAGGGTGAGGGCGACCGCGCAAACCAGGACTCGTGCGAATCTGTACATCAGCTCAACTGAAGTCGAGGGGTCGTGATCGACCCGGGAAATAGTATCCCACGGACACGATCAAGAATGTGCCCAGCACGAGCAGGCCCTCGTCGGCTTTCATGACGTGATACGTCGTTTCGATGTTCGTGACGATCCAGAATGCGTCACCCTGATTGCCCAGCAGCCACCGATCGGGATTCCAGAGCGAGGTCACCACACCGACACTCACAACCCAGGCGCCGACGGCCGCCAGAATGTACTTCTTCGAAAATCTGCGCGCCGGTTCCGCCGGAGGCATGAAAAACAGGAATACGCCCACCGCCGCAGTCAGGTTCAGGATGATGTCGTTCCAGTCGAAATAGACGAAGCGGTCGTCTGCATACAGCACCCAGTACTGGAAGGCCTCGTCCACGTAGCCGACCACGAAAGCAATCAAGACCGCCGTGTACTGATTTCGCGCGGCCATATAGGCAATCCACGCGAGAAAGCCGTACTGCGGGTAGTGGATCCTCTCGATCGGCACGGAGATCAACGTTTGATCGAACAGGAGCATCACGGGAAGAAACAGCAGGAATGCCCGGAGTTTCTCACGGCTCTGGATGAGGCCGCGAATCAGTACAAGCACGATCAATATACCGCTGACTCCTGCGATGACCCGTGCACCGAACAGATACACCGGCATGCCCAGGAACTCACTGAGCCGACCGAATATCTGATTACCCTGACGGTGCAGCAGGACGATTGAGACGGAGTATGTGGCGACAAAAAGCCACCAGAAGATGGTCTCGGGAATGCTTGGGTTGCGTGCTGGCGATTCGGATGGGCTCATCGTGCTCAAGACAAACACAAAGATATACGCAGAAATGCTGCAAATGAAGCCCGGGCAAGACGGTTCCGATCACCAGGGTCCGATCGGACCGATGCTGCATGTTGATAAAATACTATAAATAAAGTAGTTACTGGTACAGACAGAAGGCGCAAGTTATCTGCAAGTTACCTTGGATGCAAACAGAAGCCTCGAAACGCCGTCAACGACACTCTTCATCGACCCCGTGCAGGGTGACTTTTTCAAGAGTCTTTCACCAAGGGAAGCCGCAGCGTACGGGATGCTTGTTTCGTATAGGCGACAACAACGGAGGATCGAAAACCTACGGGCTGGAATGGCAGACCACTAGTGACCTGTAACAGTGCTATCGGTACCAGCGTTCGGCCGAACGGCGTTGGATTCTAGGAGTGACGCTCGAGCCAATGCTGTTTCATTGCGAGGGCGTTACGACACCGAAGACGGCGCCGTTCCGCCGAACCCTTCGGGCCGATGGGGGTTGCGGGCGATCTCTTTGTCGGAAGCCGTCACCGATGAATGAGCATCGCTTTCCGCCTCCCTCCTCGACCTCGCCCGCAAGACCCATCGGCGATGGTACCGATAGCACTGTTACAGGCCACTAGGCCCAACTCCACCAGTCCTGCATAATGTTGTACACGACGACGGCTACGGTCTGTGACCTGCCCCAATACATTGCGGGAGGGTAAAGGCAAGATGAAATTCATTGGGTTATTCGTTGGAATCCTTATGTTGACCATTCCTGTGACGTTGGTGGGCTTGGGTCAGGAAGCGCAGATGGAAACGGGTTTCAGGGTGGGTCAGGTCTTTCCCGACATTGTCCTTCCCTCTCTCGAAGACGGACAACCCACCTCGATGTCGGAGTTTCGGGGACAGAAAGTCATTCTTCACGTTTTTGCCTCCTGGTGAGCGGGCTGCCGCGTGCACGTGCCCGGGTGGTACAACGCTACGAGAGATCGGCTCGACAACAACGAGTTCCAGATGGTCGGTATCATTCAGGAACAGCATCCCGACCGCGCCCGGCTCTTCATGCAGTGGAAGCAGATGGACTGGCCGATCCTGGTGGACTCTTTCAACCTGCTCGACATCGATGTCGTTCCGTTGACGCTGGCGATCGACGAATACGGCATCGTCCGACGCGCCGGACTCCCGGTCGCGGCTGCAAACACGGTTGAGGGCATTTTCCTGAACAAGACCTACGAAAAGCCAACGGGCCTGACAGCGCGGAGGATCGAATACCCGAATTCAGCCGACCTACAGAAAAGAACGGAAACAAACTCGGCAGAAGCATGGCGGGACTACGCGACGTCGCTCGTTCTGCCTGGAAGTACTCAGAGAATCGACGAAGCAATTGACGCCTACCAGAAATCGCTGGGGATCGATCCCGATCACGGACCGACCCACTTCCGACTCGGTGTCGCCTACCGGATGCGCTATGACTCGACGGAGAGACGAACCAACGATTTTGCGCGCGCGGTGGAGCAGTGGCAAACGTCACTCCACATCGACCCGAACCAGTACATCTGGCGGCGCCGGATCCAGCAGTATGGTCCGCGACTGGCAAAGCCGTATCCGTTCTATGATTGGGTAACCCTGGCGCGCGCTGAAATCGGAGCTCGTGGAGAGACGCCGTCACTACTACGTATCGAACCGGGCGATTCCGAATTTGCCGTTCCGATCCGCCGTTTCGTGACAGAGGCGACGGTGGATGAAGAACCCGACCCCGAGGGGCGGATCCTTCGAGATAGCGGTGAGTTCATCCAGACTGAGACGGTATCTGTGCCTCCAACCATGACCGCGGGGGGATCAACCCGCGTTCACATTACGTTCTGGCCAAACCTCTCCAATAAAGCCCACTGGAACAACGAAGTCGACGGGCTGGCTTTCTGGATCAACACCCCGGAAGGTTGGTCCGTGAACCAGCAGTATCTGACGCTGATCAACCCGCCCGGTGTCGTGAGTCAGGAGCAGCGAACGATCGAGTTCGAAATCCAGAGTCCTCAAGATGCGACCGATGCAACCAAAGTCTCCGCTTACGCCCTGTACTATGTCTGCGAAGACGTAAACGGGATCTGTATGTATCGGCGACAGGATGTCGACGTTCGGCTTGAGGTAAAGAAGTAGGGCGGTCTGGTCCAAGGTCCGAAATACGAGTCCGCAAGATTCAAGATTCAATGCTCTCCGGCCAATCGTCCCATCCGGGGAAGGCGACGTCCATGAGGCTTTGCTCCCAGTGCGCGTAGAACGCGTCGTCGCACACGGGAAGACGCACGCCGTACACCTTTTCCACATGGTCGCCCCAATGAGGCGTTCGACCATCGACGTCCTGAAAGCCGTATTCGCGTGCGAGCCCCCACGAGCTGAACACGCGCCCGTTCTTCTTCGCGACATCGGGATCGGTCGCCAGGGCGGCGACGGCCCGACCGACGAACAACGGCGTCTCCGAGGCGAGGAAGTCCGGATCCTTCTCGCCCGCGTCGCGCCAGCTCTCCTCGGTGACGCAAAAATGATCAAGGACGACCTCGGAGCGGAGAAACCCAGGTGTCAGCGCTATCGAGCAAACCCCCTTCTTGTTCAGCTCGCGCGCCATCCCGAACGCGAGCCGGATGACCGTCGTCTTGACGATGTCGTAGTACAGGTTTGCGCGGTAGCCGAAGTTGTCGCCGTCGGTGATCTCCACGATGAGACCTCGGCCGCGCTCGATGAGAAGCGGTGCGCCATAGTGGCTCGTGATCAGGTGGGTGTGCACCGCGCGCTCGAGCATCGTGAGACCATCCCTTAGAGAATGTCGCCAGAACGGCTGCCCCCATCCGGTGAGCTCGTCGCCTCCCCAAACGTCGTTGACGAGAAGATCCAAGCCTCCCTGTTCATCGCGCACGCGCTCGAAAAACGCCTGCACCTCCTTGGGCTTGGTGTGGTCGACGCGGGCGTGGATTCCCTGGCCTCCCCTCTCGGTCACGAGCTCAGCAGTGTCTTCGATGCACTCGGGCCGGTTTCTCATGGCGGATTGCCCGCGAACGCTTCTGCCGGTGCAATAGACGATGGCCCCGGCTTCTCCGAGCGCACACGCAATTCCGCGTCCCGCGCCTCGGGTGGCGCCGGCGACGACGGCAACTTTTCCCTCAAGTGAGCTCACGGTTTCCTCCGTTTGCGTCGGTACGGCGCAAGCAGCGTCCCCAGATCTTTGCGTACCCACTTCTCCGCCGTGCCTTTCCGGCAGATGGCCCAGAACACGATCGAGCCGTTGAAGATGGCTTGGATGGCGCGCGCCAAGCTCGAGCTGTCGCACGCGGAAAGCTCTCCGGCCTCGACGGCCTCATCGCGTGCAATGCATTTTGGGTCCGCTTCGCGTTGACTAGAAGCCCGGTCCGGGGCCGTTGCTCATCCCGCGACTGACTCCCTCTCTCTCATAGAGGCTCCGATCAGAGAGACCGGGATGGATCCGTACGACAGGAGGTCGTCATGGAAGCGTCCAAGACTGAAGCGGTCTCCCTGGCGTTGCTGCACCTCACGCCTCAATCGAAGGATCTCATCCTTCCCCAGCATGTACATGATGGCCGCACCGGGGAACATGCTGTTTCTGATCGCCTCGCCACGGGCCGATCCGGGGGTCATGTTCGCCTCCCGCTCGTAGTGCTCGATGGCCTCCTCGAGGGTGTATCGACCCTGGTGCAGGCGGATGTCCACGACGGCCCGTGCGTACATGCGCAGCTGGTCCTTCAGTTCCCACAGCTCCTCCCGAGGGGTGAGAGCGCCGACCTCGCGCATGAGGTGAGTGGAGTAGGACGCCCAGCCCTCGGCCATGGTGCCCCCACAGACCATGGCGATGCGGGAAGCGCAATCCACGGCAGCAATCTGACCGATTTGGGATGCCGCTCGGTAGGCGTGCCAGTTCTGTCCGTGGTGGCCGATGTGCCCGTGGTGGATGACGTGGTTGAGCTTGATGACGCCGTCGTTGTAACCCCGGAGTAACTCCTCCTGGAGGTCCGCCGGCTGGCTAGCGTCGATCGCTCTCACCAGGTAGTCGTGCACGGGTGGCCGACCGAAGACCGCCGGGGCCCGGTAGGAGAGAAAATACAAGTAGGGCGCCGCACTCCGCGCCCAAGTCGGGCGGGGCACGTAGCGCATGGGGAGGTCGGGCCAGGTCAGAAGCTCCTGTTCTTCGGCCACCCTCCGGATCATCTCCCAGATCTCGTCGAAGCGCTCGTAGTAGGTCTCGGTGGTCGTGTGCAGGGACCTGAGACCGGCCAAAGCTTCCGTGGAGTCCACGGCTCCGAGCGCTCGAGCGGCGGCCTCCAGCTCCGCCCGCGTCTCGGCGGCCTGTGCCTCGGCGAAGCGGATGATCTCTTCGGGTTCCGTGGCGACGAAGTGGCCGTCCGTCAGATAGAGACCCAATGCTTCCTCGCCGCAGGCGTGCTCGTCGGTGGTCCGCGTGAGCAGCTCCGTCTCCAGGTAGGTCTCGAAGTCGACAAAGGCCGCCGCTGCTCGATCCGCCGCGGTCTTGAAGCCGGGCGTCGTGATCTGATTCTCGGCGGCGAGGACGTCGATCCCCTCGGTAAGGAAGGCGTGGGCTCCCTCGCACTCCCGGATGGCCCGAACCGTCCACTCGGCGGGGGCGCGCCGCACATTCTCCCGTGCCTGCTCCAGGAGGTCCGCCACGCCCTCCATTCGCGCGGTGGCAGCTTCGACACGTTCCGACATGGGAGCGAAATCGGCGAGGAAGAGCGAGATCGGGCCGAAGACTGCCTCGCCCGTGTACAGCGTCGGGTTGCCGAGGCGGAAATGGTGCGAGCCATGCTCCCAGATCTGGATGCGTAGGAAGCCCTCGGCGAGGCGCTTGTCGATGGCTTCGGTGGGAACGCTCTCGCCTGATGGTGAAGAATCGAGACGCGCCGCCCCTCTCAACAGCTCCTCCATCTCGGCCAGCGCGTCCCCGGCACCCTGCTCCGAGAAGTCCGGCAGGACGTGATCGTGGTCGTGGACCCCGATGAATGTGGCGTTGACCGGTCTCCGGATGTAGTAGGCCCTGAAGAAGCTGTCCAGCCAATCTTGGACGGTTATGATCCCTGGCGGCGTAGGAGTCTGCCGGGACGTACGTCGCCCAGGACCCCGTCGCGCCGGAGGGAAGCCCGCCGGAAGGGTGCCGAGCCCGAGAGCGGCCGCGGTGGAATTCCTCAGGAAGCGTCGTCGATCCATGGACATGTGTCCCTCCAGAGTTTTCGTCCGTGTTTCGGCATGTTCAAACTGTCACATGGACTCCGTTGCCTGGCTGCTAAGGCTCGGTGGCTACTGCGACGATCAGTTCGGCGAGGTGGCTCAGGTCCCGTAGGTCCAGCACCTCCCCCGGGGAGTGGCTGTATCGTCCGGGCCAGGAGAGTCCCTGGTTCGGTGCGCCCCAGAAGGTGAACTGTGTCCCGTCGGTGCCACCCTGTGTGAGGCCCATCTGGAGAGGGATTCCCGCAGCGGCAGCGATTCGTTTTACTCGCGCACGCTCGCGATCCGGAGAAATTCCGGAGTTCTCGATGGCCCGCAGCACCGGACCGTTTCCCAGGGGGGCGTAGGCGAAGTGCGGCGATTCCAGGGGCGTGTCCGACGACACGAACGTGTCCACCGAATAGATTCTGCGTGCCGTTGCGGCGAAACGACGAGCCATGGCTCCGGCACCGACCAGGCCCCCTTCCTCGTGCACCGACCATGTGAAGATCACCTGGCTTTGAAGCCGGTCGGGGTTCAGCGCGTTTACGGCCAGGATCAGGGCGGTCGTACCCGCCCGATCGTCCAGAGCACGGGCCACGAACCGGGTCGGTCCCATGCGGAGGCCCTCCTTGTGACTCGTCACCGCGGAACCGACTTCCACACCACGCTCCGAGAGCGACGCAGCGTCGAGACCAAACCAGGCTCTTAGCGTGCCCGGGTTCTTTCCGTCCGCCCCGTCCCGCGTCAAGAAGATCCCCTTGAGCGGCTCGGACGCTGCCGCCGAAAGAGACGCTGCTTTCCAGCGGGGATCGATGTCGGTACCGTCCCCGGTGCGGGTGCTTGGCGCTCCGGCAGGATCGAAGTGGAGGAGTGCGGTCTGGCCCTCCCAGGCCGACGAAACCGCGCCGCCCCGGCGGGCAAGAGTGACGATACCGTCCGGTGCGATGGCATCGACCTCGAAACCCACCTCGTCCATGTGGGCCATGAAGACGGTCGTGTCTCGTTCCGGTCCCACGGCAACCATGATGTTGCCGATGTCGTCCACGACGGCCTGCTCGCGGGCCCAATCCGGGAGCGATTCGAGCACGAAACGTCGCACCGACCACTCGTGGCCCGGTACGGAATGACGCTCGACCAGTTCCTTCAGGACCGAGGCGGTTCGCGACAGTGACGGTTCCATGTGATCTGTGCGGAGGGGCGCTGGAGCCGGTGCAGGAACCCACGAAAAGCCGGGCGGGAGACTCATGCCGGCAGCCGATGCAGTCGCCGACAGCAGCGCGTGGGCCTCGTCGGCGCTGATCGTCTCCATGTGGGAGCCGGGCGAGCCCACGGCCGGAGCGATCCAGGTCAACGAGGACAGATCCTTGGCGGACAGCACGGTCCCGAACCGACCAAGAGATCGTGCAGGGCGTTCTTCAAAGGCGCGAGAGGCCTGGCCGGGAGCCACCGCGATCACTCTATCGAATTTCCCGCCGCGGGCGATCAATGAAGACAGCCCCACCCAACCGAATACCTCCTGGGAACTGAGCACAAAGTGGGTTTCTCCCTCCGGAGTGTCCCCGCGCTCGGCCATCTCGGCCAGTGCCGCCACAGCCGCACAACCCACGCGGCGTCCGGAGTCCGGGCCAGCCACCGCTCCGGCGATAGCCCATGGGGGCAGATGTCTGGCGACGGGGTCCAGGAGACTGATCCCCAGCGCCGCCACACCGTCGGCAGACTCCGCCCCGACATCCACCCACAGGTCGTCCGCCGCGACAACCGCAGTCTCGTCCTGGTGTTGCTGCGCGAAGTGTCCGTTGCTCCGACCTACGACTCCGGCGACCGGACCCTGCTCGGTGAGGATTCGGACCTGCTGGGCCTCGAAGCCTTGGTCCCACAGGGGGTGGCTCGAACCCCTCCCGATGCGATGGACCCGGAGATATCCGGCGTCGGTGATCTGACTCACCGCGTAACTTGGTCGGTCCAGAGCACAGGCGACGACGCGCCGCGGGGACCCGGAACCGACTTGCTTCACGAGGTTCCCCCACTGGTCGGCCTTCCATCCAGACATGCCGGCAGCCAGCTCGGGCGCAACACGAGTCTCGTACCCTGTGGCAACGTCGAGAGCCACCCACGAGGCCATCGCCTCCAGGTCGGCGTCACTGTCCTGCGCGACGAGTCCAGCGGGGTTGACGAGCCCGGCCAATGCGACCATCAGCAATGCGGCTCTCAAGGATCGGTTCGTCGTCGCTACGCCGTTAGAGTGCAGCATGGCTAGTGGTCCCCTCTTTATCTGCTTCTGATCCGTGTCCTCTGCTTTAGCCGGGGTTCGACGTGTTTAGGCCACCGACCTCACGGGCAGGCGTCCCTTCTCCAGGTGCTGTTGCAGTTGCCTCGCAGGCGTTCCGTCGCCAATGTCTGGCGAAACTTGCGTAAATACTACGGCAGGCAGGAGTTGGTAGCAATCAAACAGTCAAGTGGACGTATGACCGCCCATCTGTACATGTGACAGTCGGCGAATCGATGCGGCAGTCACTTGTACGAGTACGGGTGGTCAACTTCCGACAAGAGGATTTATCAGGACTTGAGAATGGATTTCAAGGCTGTTGAGGCAACAGAACGCCGTCTAGCAGCCCGTGGCAGAAGTCTGATGGTTCGCGCGCACGGGTCTTGCGAGGCGGAGACGAGGCGCGAGGAGGAATTGATGCGGTTTCATCATGACGACGAGCAACAAAGTATCCGACCGCAACCCCCGTGCGCCCGGAGGGTTACGGCGGCGTCACACGCGGGCGTTGTTGCCGCGCGACATTTCTCCGGACCCGCCCGCCGGTCGGCGCGGCGCCTAGCATCTGGCGCAACGCCGCCGTAACGCGAGCCATCAGACTTCTGCCACGGGCTGCTAGGCACCGGCACTCTTTCAGTTCCAGGCGGCGCTCGTCTCCTCCATGTTTTTATTGTGTTACCGTCGCGCTGACTATATGAAGAAGCAATGACAACGAGATCCGGTCGGCAATTCCTGCAGATTCCTGGCCCTAGCAATGTGCCCGACCGCGTGTTGCGGGCCCTTAATCGTCCCACAATCGATCATCGCGGCCCGGAGTTCCGAGAGCTGACCGAACGGCTCCTGTCCGGGCTGAAGCAGGTTTTTAACTGCACGGGTCCGGTGATTATTTTTCCTTCGTCGGGATCGGGCTGCTGGGAAGCCGCCTTGGTGAATACGCTGTCCCCCGGCGACACCCTGTTGATGGTGGAGACGGGACAGTTCGCCGTGCTCTGGCGCGACATCGCCACGAAACTCGGGCTGGATGTAGAGTTCATTCCCGGAGATTGGCGTCATGGGGTGGATCCCAAGACCATCGAGGCGAGACTATCGGCGGATAGCGATAGAGTGATCAAAGCCGTTGCCGTCGTCCACAACGAGACGTCCACCGGAGTCACCAGTAATATCGCCCAGGTCCGAAAAGCCATGGACTCGGCAGCTCATCCTGCTCTGCTTCTGGTGGACGTGATCTCTTCGCTCGGTTCGACCGACTACCAACAGGACGCGTGGGGCGTGGACGTAACCGTTGGAGGGTCCCAGAAAGGTCTCATGCTGCCTCCGGGTCTCGGCTTCAACGCGGTAAGTGACAAGGCGCTTGACGCTGCCAACGACGCGACCCTGCCGAGGTCATACTGGGACTGGAGCGCGGTCCTAGAGGCGAACAAGACCGGTTTCTTTCCTTATACGCCGGCCACCAATCTGCTCTTCGGTCTCGATGAAGCACTGACCATGCTGTTCGAGGAGGGGCTCGAAAACGTGTTCTCCCGCCACGCGAGGCTTGCCGAAGCCACGCGTAAAGCCGTTGCTGCCTGGGGCCTGGAGAATCTCAGCCTGGATCCCAACGAGCACTCCAACAGCTTGACGGCCGTGCTCATGCCGGAAGGTCATGACGCTGATGCGCTCCGCAAGGTGATCCTGGAGCGTTTCGATATGACATTGGGCACGGGCCTGGGCAAAGTGAAGGGCAGGGTCTTTCGCATCGGTCACCTGGGCTGGCTCAACGAGCTGATGCTAGCGGGTACGCTCTGCGGTGTGGAGATGGGCCTTAATCTCGCGGGAGTACCGTTCAAAGCTGGCGGCGCGCAAACGGCGCTTGACTGGTTGGCCGACTAGTATGCGATCGCGTAGCAGTAGCGGCGCGGATCGGCAGCCGCCAGGCGATTCTGCGTGAGCGGATCGATCATCACGGCCGTCGCGCACCCGGACATTCCGAAAGAACGCAGTCGGCTCACCTCGTGCCCGCGGGCTCGCAATTCGTCATAAACGCTATCCGGGATCGGCGCCTCGAGGTTCAGCCTGTTGAAGCCGGGCGAGTGCGGCCAGAACGATCCGTACAGGTGCTGGGTCTGCGCTCGCGGACGCTCGATGGCGGCGTGCAGATTCGGATACCAATCGTCCCAAAACTCCACGATGCTGAGAAAAGCCTGGAGAATCGTCTGTTCCTGGTTGTCACCGCCAGGTGTCCCCAGACCCATCATCGGCACATCACCCTTGAAAACCAGACTCGGCGTCAACGTGTACCGGGGGCGTGCGCGGGGGCGGATCTGGTTCGCGCGAGTAGTATCGAGCCAGAACTGCTCGCCCCGGACGCTCATGCCGATTCCAGTCTCTCCGAGAACGACGGCGCCGCCAATCCAGCCGCCACTGGGCGTTGCGTCGAAGATGTTCCCGTCTTTGTCGATGATCGCCATGTGTGTCGTGTCCTTCATGACGCCGGCAGAATCTTGGCCGAACGAGGTCGGTGCGTCCGGCAGCGCGGCCCGGTCCCCCGTGGCATCCACGATTTCGGCTTTCCAGTAGTTCCACTGCTTGACGCTCGAATCGTACGGCAGTGGATCTCCAGCGATAAAGGACCTGGAGGCGTGTAGCGGATCGATGAGTTTCGCGCGCTCTCTGGCGTATTCTTTCGACAGCAGCCCTTCGGCGGGCACGGTCACGAAAGCAGGATCCGCATAGTACGTGTCCCGGTCCGCGTACGCCAGCTTCATCGCCTCGACCACGGTGTGGATGTAGTCTGCGCTGGCGTATCCCATCGCATTCAGGTCGAAGTTCTCGAGGATGTTGAGCGCCTGGAGAAGAGCGGGGCCCTGACTGCCAAAACCGTGTTTGTATATCGTGTAGTCGCGATACGTCGTCTTGGCGGGCTCTTCGACTCTTGCAAAGAACTCGGCAAAATCGGGATACGTGAACGGCGCTCCGTTACTCTCCAGGAACGCAACCATCTCTCTCGCGATATCACCCTTGTAGAAGCGATCGCGCGCGGCGACGATACCGGCTTCGCGTCCTCTGGATTTCGCCCCACGCTCCGCTTCGACCATTCGCTTGAGTGTTCTGGCCAGCGTCGGCAGCTTGATTGTCTCACCGGCCTCGTAGAGAGACCCGTCGGATTTCAACCAGTACTTCTGGTTGTCCGGCCAGCCCTCGAAGAATTGAAGCTGGTTCCGAATTGCCCGCGCGGTGCTCGGGCGGAGCGGAAAACCCTTCTCCGCGTACTCGATCGCCGTGGCAGCGACCTCTTCGAAGCTCATCGTTCCCCAGAGCTCAAGCACCGTGAGCGCCGCATGGACCGCTCCCGGGACGACGGCAGGATCGAGCCCTTCACCTTCGAGCGTTTTGTTCCTCGATCGGTACCAATCCACGCTTACCGCGCCTGGCGCCCAACCCTGGCCGACCACCGAAGTGACTTTTCCGTCCGTCGTCGGGTAGACCAGAACTAGGGCGTGTTAACACTAATGAGCATAAATGTTTTATAATCAGGCATGGAGATCACACAGGAGCAGTATTGTCGCATCGAGCCGGAACTGCCGCGTCAGCGGGGCAACGTCAGTCTTTCGAACCTGGCGGTCTTGAACGCCATTTTGTATGTTGCTGAGCAGGGCTGCAAGTGGCGCGGTCTGCCCAAGCGCTTTGGCAACTGGCACACCATCTACACCCGGATGAACCGCTGGTCCAAGAACGGCGTGCTCGACGCCGTCTTCGAAAAACTCCAGCGCGAGCAACTGGTCCGCATCCGGATCGAAGCCGTTTCGATGGACTCAACCATTGTGAAGGTTCATCCCGACGGCACGGGTGCGTTAAAAAAAACGGTCCGCAAGCGATCGGCAAATCCCGCGGCGGATGGACCACCAAGATTCATCTGGTTGCCGCGAATGCTCGAACGGCAATAACGTTTGCGCTCTCGCCCGGCCAAGCGCACGATGCCCCGCAGGGCCGCGATCTGCTCGCCGGCCTGGGGCCGTTGCCCGCGCCGCTGCCGCTGCTGATGGACCGTGCCTACCAAGACGACCAGACCCGCCAATTGGCTCTGGATTTTAGGTGGATTCCCGTCGTGCCGCCCAAGCGCAACCGCTTGGAGCCGTGGGAATACGACCGCCTTCTCTACCGCCGCAGGAACGAAGTCGAGAGGCTCTTCCGCCGACTCAAAGGTTTCCGGCGTATCTTCTCCCGTTTCGATAAACTCGACGTCATGTTCCTCGCCTTCCTTCACTTCGCTCTCATCGTCGAGGCGCTGCGTTAGTGTTAACACGCCCTAGTGCTTCGCCTCCGAGACTGTAGAGATCCTGTTCGAGCACCCCACCTGAGAGCAAGGATGCGGCGCCGGCGTCAAAGGCATTTCCGCCTTTGAGGAGAATGCCAAAGGCTGCAGCCGTCGTCAGCGGGTGCCCGGTGGATACGCCGCCGGACGGGCCCATCACAGCAGGTCGAAGCGCCGATCCCGCGGGTTGCCGATCCTGGACGGGCACCTGTCGAGCCTCGACGAAAACTCCCGTCAGCCCTAACGCTAAACCGGCAATTGTCAACGCCGTCACGAAAGCACGCAGTTCACGTGGCATTGGGGCCTCCTTTAGGACGAATCCTACCACTTCTGTCTTTCAGCCGTCACTCCGACACCGCGGTTCCGGCCGATCTGCCAGCGCATCGCCTTCGACAAGTTCGAGGACGAGGAACCGCTTGCTGGTGTTCTTCGCGGGGAGTCGGCGGGCTTTGGAGGAGGTTACTAGGGCGCCGGCACCCGTTCCGCGACTTCCTCGGACCAGTGACGGACAACATTAATCTGTCTGGGTGAGTATTCGGGGAGCATCAGGAAATACTGGCCGTCTGGGGATACGTCATAGGGGGTTCCGCAACAGGGCGTCCTGGAATATAGGCCTTCAAACAGAACCTGTGGCGTGCCGACAGTCAGGGTCTCGCCACTCTCGATGGGTACGGCCACAGTGCGGTTCCCCTGCCGGTAGTACAGTTCGCTTCCGTCACGGGACCACACAGGTTCGTCTCCGATTCCAGAGGAAATCGGCGTTTCCAGATCGCCCTCCGGGAAGCGCCGGACATAGACGTTGTATTGACCCGACTGATTCGAAGCATAAGCCAACCAACGCCCGTCGGGCGACAATCGCGGCGTCCGTTCGTCGAACCCAGTAACGAGAAAGGGAACAACCGATGTTGTCTCATTCAACCGGAGCGTCAGAATGTCGCCGAAGTTTTCCGGGTGCACTTCGTAGAAGATGAGTGTCTCGGAGTCGGCCCAATCGGCCGGATACTGACGATTCGGCCTTTCGAGAAGAGTTTCACTATCGCCGCTGCCATCGGCAGGCTGCCAGTGCAGGTTCAGTAGTTCGCCCTCACCCCGTCCCGGAGACGCAAATGCCAGTCGGTCTCCGTCGGGCGTCCAGGCCGAGATGATGTTTAACACGCGGCTTGTTAGTGGACGGCCCGGCCCGGCAGTGTCCCCGCCATAAATCCAGATTCTGCCATCACGGGACACCGACAATTGATCGCCTAAAGGAGACAGGCGGACATACAGGCCGAACGGCAAGCCGCGGCTCCGGTCCTCGTCGACCAACCCGGTCTCACGACTCAGCCAGACCAGTCCCGTCCGTTCAACATTGGAGGGATAGACCAGCGATCCGGTTGACGAAATCGCGAACGGTGCGTAATTGACGACGCCAAAAGTTGCCTCGTAGAGGTTTTCTTCGATGGGTTCCGGCGATCCCGTGAGTTCGAGTTTGGTCACATCGAATGGGACTGCCCACAGCGTGTCCGAATCGGAATACACGATGTGTCCTGTGGAAACATATTGGGTGGGGCCAGACGCGCGAAGGTTGAGAGGTTTCCAATCGCCGGTTGCAAAGGAAAAGACCGCGATCTCTCTCGTGTCCTGGCCGAACGTGAACAAGATCCCTTCTCCGCCGGGAAGAACGTCAGGCCAATGGTGAGTGAACTCGTCGGCCCGTGGCGTGGTCAGCGGTACCGGCGTTCCACCATCTTCCGACACCCTGGACAGGCCGCGCGCGACGCCGTCGCCAAACACGATATTGCCGTCAGACCCCCAGCTGGCGCCAATCGGACGCAAAGCCGCGGGGGAGACGACCTGTGGTGCACCGCCGGCGAGCGACACTTTCAACAGTTGACCATTTGCAAAGAAACCGAGCCACTCCCCGTCCGGCGAGAAAAAGGGATCCCCTGCACCCTCGGTCCCTGGAATCAACTGCGCTTCGAACTCATCCATCCTGCGCACGAACAACCGTGTCGTGCTGCCGTCATTGGACACGTACGCCACATGGCTGTCGTCCGGCGTCACGGCGAAAGGTATTTCGCCGAGATGCACGGCCAGAAACTGGTCGGCCTCGAGCCCGATGCTGAACCGCGTCACTTCGACCGGTAAAGCTCCATCGCTTCGTGTGAAGATGACGACAAGGATCGTCACCGCGACGGCTAGGGCTGCAAGAGCAATCACGCCCGTTAGGCGCTGCGATCGGGACGACGTTGCGGCAACAAGCTCGGACTCGTCTCCCACCCAGCGCAGTTCCCGGCCCAGGTCACGCGCCGTCTGAGGGCGGTCTTCGGGGTCTTTGGACTGGCAGACTTGAACCAGCCGTTCCAGGGCCGATGGAGTTGTGGGCTGCAGTTCGGACATCGGGTGCGGGTCGACGCCCATGATGTTGTGGCACTAGTGTCCGGAACACGGTGCGACAGCCGCCGGCAACTTATAGATGAACAGTGAGTTGAATGGCATTCTGCGATTTTTCGATTTGAACCTGCCGATCACACTTTTAGCAATATTACGGTGAGAGGGGTGATACCAATGGCGCATGAACTCAGGCCAAACCGTCTTCTCACAAGTCATGGATTACGCGCCCCGATACGAGTTTCAGAAGTGTGTCGTCCGCTATCGGGGCGATTACCAGCAGAAAGGGTTTTCCTGCTGGGATCAGTTCCTGGCGATGGCATTCGCCCAATTGACCTATCGTGAAAGCCTCCGCGACATCGAAGCCTGCTTACGCGCCCTCGGCAGAAAGCGTTACCACATGGGATTCCGAAGCAAGGTGGCGCGGACGACACTGGCCGACGCCAACGAGCGGCGCGACTGGCGGATCTATGCGGACTTCGCACAGGTCCTGATCGGCATGGTGCGGCCGTTATATGCCGAAGACCCCATCGGCGCCGAGTTGGATCAAGGTCTATATGCCCTGGACTCGACCACCATTGACCTGTGTCTTTCACTATTCCCATGGGCCCGGTTTCGCCGGCACAAAGCCGCGGTCAAGATGCATACACTGCTGGATCTTCACGGCAACATTCCCGCGTTTATCCACGTCACAGACGGGAAAGTCCATGACGTCAACGTTCTCGATGAGATCGCACCCGAAGCGGGGGCCTTCTACGTCATGGACCGCGCCTATATCGATTTTGAACGGCTCTTTCTCTTCTCCCTCTGTTCCGCTTTCTTTGTGGTGCGTGCCAAGAAGAACGTCGTCCTGCAGCGGCGGTACTCCCGTCGGGTGGACACGACCACGGGATTGCGATCCGACCAGACGGTCATCCTCACAACGAACAAATCCGCCAAAACCTATCCCGATCCGTTGCGGCGTATCAGCTACTTCGATGCCGGGACGAACAAGCGGTTGAAGTTCCTGACCAACAACTTCGCGTTGCCTGCACTCACCATCACTCAGATCTACAAGTCGCGATGGCAGGTGGAACTTTTCTTTAAATGGATCAAACAACACCTTCGAATCAAGTCCTTCTACGGCACCAGCGAGAATGCGGTGAAGACCCAGATCTGGATCGCCATTTCGGTTTATGTTCTCGTCGCCATCATCCGGAAGCGCCTCGGCATCGATAGGAGTCTTTACCAAATCCTACAGATTCTCAGCATTACGATTCTTGAGAAACAGCCCATTTTGCAGGCCTTTCACGCGCCTGATTCCCAATTCAATGAACTCCAAGATCCTAACTAGCTGGTTCTATTCGACTTCTAACCGGACACTAGTGATGTTGTGGATCAAACTCGCCTGACTCGCTCCCTCGAACGCCTTCTTGCCTGTCACCATCTCGTACACGACCGCACCGAAGGCGAAGATGTCCGTCCGGGCGTCGGCTTCCTTGCCTTCCAACTGCTCGGGGGCCATATATTGGAGCGTGCCGAGGATCGTGCCTTCTGCGGTGAGTGCAGAGGCATCCTGCGTGGGCATCTGCGATAGAGGTGATACGGCACCAGCATCGCCCTTCAGTTTCGCCAACCCAAAATCCAACAACTTCGTCCCTGACTTCGTGATCATGGTATTGCCGGGCTTCAAGTCACGATGCACCACGCCCTGCCGGTGGGCCTTGTCCAGTGCGTCGGCGATCTGGATGGCGTATTCGAGCGCCTGGTCGAGCGGCAGCCGTCCCTTCTCCAACCGCTGCCCGAGCGTCTCGCCCTCCACTAGCTCCATGACGAGGTAGTGGATGCCGTCCTGTTCGCCAATGTCGTGGAGAGTGCAGATGTGCGGGTGGTTCAGGCTGCTGACGGCACGGGCTTCACGTTCGAAGCGGTCCCGACGCTGGGGGTTGTCGGCCAGGTGTTCGGGCAGGACCTTGATCGCGACGCTGCGCTGGAGGTGCGTATCGGTGGCCCGATACACCTCTCCCATACCGCCCGCACCGAGTTGGTCGGCGATCTCGTAGGGGCCGAGTCGGGTTCCTGCCGCAAGAGCCATAGCCCGCGATCCTGTTTCTACGGCGTTCCTACGCCGGGTTTGGAGAAACTAGCGTAAATGGTACGGAAGGAAAGGGTTGGAGGCAATCAAAAGGTCAAGGTAAACCGCCTTCCCGGTAAGTAGAAACGAGGCTTCCGGACGGAATCCAGTCTGGTGGTGTGGCCTCTGCTCGGGCGCTGAGAAATCCGACTGATCACCGAGCATATGGGAATGGAGCTACGTTACACGAAGTCGGGACGCCATCGGGTTACAAGCCGTGGCGCTGCAGCCTCAGGCCGTCCAGAAATACCTCTTCGATCGCGTCGAGAGCTTCGAGATCGACGCTGGGATCGCCCCTGACGAGTACGAGATTTGCCCTGGCTCCCGGCGCTATCCGACCTACAACGCCGGTAGGGTCGAGGAAAGACGCTGGCCCGCTGGTGGCCGCGCGTAGAACCTCCAGAGGAGCCATGCCAAGGTCCGCTAATGTGCTCATCTCAGAATGAAGGGCAACTCCGGGAAACACTCCGTGGACTCCCGAATCCGTACCAACGAACAACCTCACACCGGCTCTGAGAAGCTTCTGGAAGTTAGTTCTCACGTCTGGGGCCAGTCGCTCGAAATTTTCGTCGAATCCTTCTGAGAATCCCGGAAGCGCCCAGGCCGGCTCCTCCTGCCAGGCCTCGAGCACACGTGGGTCAACCGCCGACTGCTCCAGTCCCGTCGGTCCTTGCGCTGCTAGTTCCCGGGTGGCTGCAATCATCCGTACAGTGGTTACAATCGGAATATCGAGACTCTTCAGCCGCTCGACTTGGGAGTCAGAAAGAACTCCTCTCTGCGGAACGTGAACCAGTAACGCGGCTCCTGCCTCCGCAGCGTCCAGGGCGTCTTCAGGTGTTGTTGCGTGCACTATTGGGGGCGTTCCCCTATCCCACGCCTCCTCGATTGCGGCTTGTAGAGCTTTTAGTGACAGGTGAGGAGACCCCGGAGGAAGGTCATCGTAGATGATCTTGAGGAAGTCCGGGTCGGAATCATCCAGTATGCCGCGAACCGATTCTCGAGCTTCATCCGCGTTGCCAGCTACCACAACCCCACGCGTTGCGAACCAACTCAACGGCCACGGGAGCATGGCATTGAGCAAGGGAATCGGGTGTCCTCCTGGGGCTGTGATTCCACTCCCAGCGGTCCAGAGTCGTGGCGCGAGTACACGACCTTCCCTGGAGCCTTGAATGAGGACATTTGTTTCTTGAAAACCTGCTGCCACCAACGCAGAGGTCACTCCGGCAAACAGCAGCGCCTCTCCAATCTGGGAAGCGTCAAATCGTCCATACTCTTTTTCGCCAGCCGAGAATACGTGCACGTGGCTATCGATCAGGCCCGGAAGCAACGTCTTTCCAGCTCCATCGATTTGCTGAGAACCATCCGGTAGCGTGATCGTGCCGCTGGGAGCAATCGACTTCACGTTTTCGCGCATCGTCACGACGTCCTGACGCAATTGCATCGTGAAACCATCGAATACGGAAACGTTCCGAAACACAAAAGACTCGGGGTTCTCATCAGAAAGTTCGACCGAGGCCAACTGGAATTCGCCATCCAACAAACTCACCAATAAAACGGCAACCGTCACGCTGACTCCGATCGTAATGAGATGTCGTAGCCTTATCCTCACCACTTTTCTCCTAACGCGACGTATTTGTTAGCACACGTCCGCTGTGGATTCGAGACCGGAAAAATGCTCCTAAATTCGACGACAAAACTGGAAATATCGCCAAGGACATTCTCAAGCCCCGATGAACTGCCTAGCCTGACAATTGAATAGGCCTGTATTCATGGGTTTTCGTGAAAATCCACTTTACCGGGTTCCCAGGCATGTGGCATCAATCCAGGTGCCCACCGGGATCCTTGAGGAAATTTTCAGGAAGTTGGTTCGAGGGGGCTACCGCACCGGCACCCGCTCCTTCAGTTCTTCAAAGTTGATTCACTGGAATCATGCCGCGACTTTTGAGTCCAGCTCAGCGTGTTAATGAGCTCAGGTTCAGGGCCGTCATGGCTACGACGTAGATCGCGACAATGTAGTACCAGCCACCCACCAGCTTCGGCATCCGAAAGGGGGCAACGTTTAGGATGGCGAGTGTAACGACTGCAACGTAAAGAGCCCACGAGAACGTGACGTGCCCCAGCAGCTCACGGAACGGAAAGAGAGCCGTCACAACGATGATATTGCTGTCGATCGGCAGGCCGCTGTACGCACCACTCTCGTTGCCATAAATGTTGAAGTGAGCCAGCCGAATCGCTCCCGCAACTACCAGCAGAAAAGCGCCTGGTAGAAACCAGGGGTCGAAGTTGCCAATGCTGATCAGGAGCACCGCGGGAGCGACGCCGCTGGATACGATATCGGTAAGGGAATCGAGTTGTGCGCCGAAGGCTCGGTCCTCGTCGGACCGGCCGGTAATTCGCCGAGCCAGGGGACCATCGAACCAATCGCAGAACAGGGCCCATAGCAGGGCTGTGCTGGCGGCGACATAGGCGCCGCGCGCGCTGAACCAAATAGCCAGGATTCCGCACACTAGCCCCGCCAACGTCAGCAGGTTGGCTCTGTCGTAGACAAAAGACAGGGCGCTTCGTCGGCTGCATGGACTCGTCATTGAGTCAGGCATTGCCGCATCGCTTCGACGAGCATATGGTTCTCCGCTGCCGTCCTGCTGGCGATGCGCAGATACCGATCCGCATCCGACATGTGCTTACCAGTGCAGTGCTTGACGAAAATGTTGTGCTCCACGAAGAGCCGTTTGGCGATGACCGGACCGGATGGGCCTGGAGCTGGGAGACGACACAATACGAAGTTAGCCTGAGGTCGATATGCTGTCATTCCGGGGATCTCGTTCAACCCTTCGTAGAGCTCATCGCAGTGGTCGCGAACCAGAGCGCAACTCTGCCTGAACGCCTTGCGCCAGCGCGGTGCCTGGCGCAGGAAGGCTTCCGCGAAACCGTTGATGTTCCAGATGTGCAACTCGGCGCGCACCGCGTTCGCGAATCCGTCATTGGCCGTCAGGAGATAGCCCAGCCGCAGTCCGCCGATCCCGAAGGACTTGCTCAAGCTCTTGAGGACCGCGAGGTTAGGAACGCTGTCAACCCAACCCTCCACGCTCAACTCCTGATAGTCGTCTGCAAAGTCGATGAAGGATTCATCGACAACGAGCATGCACTCGGCCGATTCGAGTTTCGCGGCAAGGCGCAAGATGTCTGCTCTGGGCACCGCCAACGAGGTGGGATTGTTAGGTGTCACTACGATGGCCAGTCTTGCCTCGGTCGCGAGAACCCGTTGGGCAAAGGCATCTACGTCGAGTTCGAAAGTGGGAGAGGGCAGTTCGAACGGGACGAAGGTCCCCGCTCGCGCAGCGTCCTCGTACTCGTTGAACGAGGGTACAGGACAGGCGATCGGTCCGGGAAGGCGGCCAGAGATGATCTTAATCAGTTCCGAAGCCCCGTTTCCAACCAGAATGCGAGAGGAAGGTTGCCCGATCAAAGTGCCGGCGAGCCGGGCGACAACCTCCTGTCCGGGAGGATAGTTGAGCACCAGCTCGCGCAGGTTGTTCTCGAAATCCGCGAACATCGGCTTAGGCGGGTAATAGGGATTGTACAAGTAAGCGTGATCGGCAAACCCAAAGCGCCAATATCCCCCGTGTTGGCTCTGGACGTGGTCGTAACGCTCCTCGCCTGAGTTGAATAGATACTCAGCCGCCAAACGGTCGCTTTCATCGTCGATCTCGTACCACTTGAGGTCGTCACAATCCACAGCGACGAGGTTGTTCTTGCCTCGGTGCCCCAGCGTGATGAGAATCGATTCGTAGTATTCGTCGTAGTCTCTAGACGTGATGTAGGCTTCCAGCTGCGGCAAGAAATACCGGTTGAGGAAGTCCTGACGAAAGAGGTAGATGTTGGCCGTCTTGAAGAACTTTGCATAATCGAAGCCATCCTCTTGATTCTGGGAGTCGATCGTTGCCTGGATGCGACCAAGAGCATCCACACTGACGACCGTACCAGACATCCAACTCTGGTGCCGCGACACGATGGCCAGGTTGCCGCCACTCTGCAAAAGTAGTCGCTCCAAAACCGCGCGCTCGAAAAAAATATCTGCCTCCAGCAGCAGTACGTCTTGAGTGAGATGATCACGGGCGAGCCATAACGAATAAATGTTGTTGGTTTTCTCGTAGTTCTCCGACACGACGTAGGTCATCGACATTCCGAGGTAACTCGCGCCGAACCGCTCGATGATGATCTCCTTGTGGTGGCCGACGACGATAGCGATTTCCTCGGTACCGAGCGTGGCCAGATGAGCGAGTGTATTGTCCAGGATGGGAACACCGGCCACCTGAGCCAGGCATTTTGGAAGCTTGTTGGTGAATGGACGAAGCCGGTTGCCAACACCGGCGGCGAGAATCACCGCTTTGCGGATCCTTTCAGGGCGCCTATTGGGCGTGAGATTCCATCGGTCGGTTTTCACGTAGATCTCTCTGAATCTGCCAGAGCGTTAGCTTGCATTCTCTAGCATAAAAAAATGGTTCTGGAGCTTAGGCCAACACACACGAAGCCACGCCGCCGCTCGGGGAAGAAGCGCGAAGCATACGGGCGACGTAGCCCGTAGCGACCACCAGGTCAAAGCGCCAAGAAAAGGTGACGTGTACGGCAGCATACGCAGGTAGCGGCGTCGCAGTTCCACGAGTTCGACTGCGATCTCCATATAGGTATAGGCGTAGTTTCGACGTGTGTCGACGCGCGACATGCCAGCCTCTCGAAAGAGCCTTCGGTAAACGTCGACGCTGCGATAGATCGCATGATACTCGCCCTCTACGTGCTCGTATCCGTTCGCAACGGTAGTCTCCCGTAAAACGACCCGCCCTCGACCACCGAGACGTTCGATAACTGCTTGAACGAGAGCGATCGTGTCAGCGTCGCTCAGGTACATGCAGATTCCTCCTAAAAAGACGAGATCAAATGGCCCCGGCGGCAATGGCTCTCGAACGTCCTGGTTCAGAAGCTCCACGTTCGACCGGCCCGTGAGCTTCCTTTTTGCAGCGACCAGCATCGCAGGGCTCTGTTCAATCCCGATGACGCTGCCGAAGCGCTGAGCGAAGAGCTCGGTCCAGGTCCCCGACCCACAGCCCAAGTCGAGTACACGCGCTTGCGGCACCCCGACATCGAGCCAGTCGCGTATCGCTGCGCGTTCTTTCTGGAAGCGATAACGAACAGCGTTTTCGGGCAAGTCTTGTGCGTGGGCCATGTAGCTCGCACAAGCCGCCGTGTCGGCACCAGCTTGAGCAAAGTAGCGTCGAACCTCCCGGTAGTCGATCTGGCGTTTGCCACTCATGTTTTGTCGCGTACCTTCTACGCGATAGGCACCACAAGACTGTTTCAGCAGTCCGGTCGGTGTCGCTGGGTCTCGCTGTCGGCCCCGCTGGTCAAGTCATGCAGACTTGAACCGTCGCATTCGTTGTCAAAGTGGATTTTCGCGGGCTTTCCACACCTCGCCCATGCCGCCCTTGCCGAGGGCAGAAACGACTTCATAGTGCGCGAGCGCTGAACCGGGTTGGATCACGCCTAGATAAGACTACGGAAAGGACTTGGGGTCAATCAGGAAGGCAATATCCTGTAACACCGCCTTCCCGGTAAGTAGAAACGGGGCTTCCGGACGGAATCCAGTCTGGTGGTGTGGCGACTGCTTGGGCGCTGAGAAATCCGACTGATCACCGAGCATTGGGAATGGAGCTACGTTACCGCGAAGTCGGGACGCCATCGGGTTACAAGCCGTGGCGCTGCAGCCTCCGGCCGTCCAGAAATACCTCTTCGATCGCGTCGAGAGCTTCGAGATCGACGCTGGGATCGCCCCTGACGAGTACGAGATTTGCCCTAGCTCCCGGCGCTATCCGACCTACAACGCCGGTAGGGTCGAGGAAAGACGCTGGCCCGCTGGTGGCCGCGCGTAGAACCTCCAGAGGAGCCATGCCAAGGTCCGCTAATGTGCTCATCTCAGAATGAAGGGCAACTCCGGGAAACACTCCGTGGACTCCCGAATCCGTACCAACGAACAACCTCACACCGGCTCTGAGAAGCTTCTGGAAGTTAGTTCTCACGTCTGGGGCCAGTCGCTCGAAATTTTCGTCGAATCCTTCTGAGAATCCCGGAAGCGCCCAGGCCGGCTCCTCCTGCCAGGCCTCGAGCACACGTGGGTCAACCGCCGACTGCTCCAGTCCCGTCGGTCCTTGCGCTGCTAGTTCCCGGGTGGCTGCAATCATCCGTACAGTGGTTACAATCGGAATATCGAGACTCTTCAGCCGCTCGACTTGGGAGTCAGAAAGAACTCCTCTCTGCGGAACGTGAACCAGTAACGCGGCTCCTGCCTCCGCAGCGTCCAGGGCGTCTTCAGGTGTTGTTGCGTGCACTATTGGGGGCGTTCCCCTATCCCACGCCTCCTCGATTGCGGCTTGTAGAGCTTTTAGTGACAGGTGAGGAGACCCCGGAGGAAGGTCATCGTAGATGATCTTGAGGAAGTCCGGGTCGGAATCATCCAGTATGCCGCGAACCGATTCTCGAGCTTCATCCGCGTTGCCAGCTACCACAACCCCACGCGTTGCGAACCAACTCAACGGCCACGGGAGCATGGCATTGAGCAAGGGAATCGGGTGTCCTCCTGGGGCTGTGATTCCACCCCCAGCGGTCCAAAGTCGTGGCGCAAGTACACGACCCTCCACCGAGTCTTCAATGAGATCTTTTGTTTCTTGAAAGCCTGCGGCCACCAACGCAGAAGTCACACCTGCGAACAGCAGCGCCTCCCCAATCTGAACCGAATCAAATCGTCCATAACCTTTTTCACCAGCCGAAATCAGATGCACGTGGCTGTCGATCAGTCCAGGAAGCAACGTCTTTCCGGCTCCCTCGATCCGCTGAGAACCAACGGGTAGCGGGATGGTGCCGGTGGGAGCAATCGACTTCACGTTTCCCCGCTCCGTCACGACGTCCTGTCGCAATCGCATCGTGAAACCATCGAATACGGAAACATCCCGAAACACAAAAGACTCGGGGTTTTCGTCAGCAAGGTCGACCGAGGCTAACTGGAAGCCTCCGCTTAAAAAGCTCACCATCAAGATGACAGCCGCAACGCTAACTCCGATCATAATGAGATACCGTGGCCTCATCTTCACGACTTCCCCTCACCGCAAACGTCTTGTAAGCGACGCGCCCTTTGCCGAGGGCAGAAACGATTTCGTAGTGCTCGGTTGTCGACCCAGGTTGGATCGTCCGTTACTCAGACGGGAAATCCCTTTTGGGCGTTGAACATGTCGGCAAGAATCCGCCAGCGGCCGTCGGATCCACGGCGGGCGACCATCAGTGATTTGCCACGATGTTCCTCGGTGTGTCCATCAGGGTCGGGCAGAGTATAGGAGAACTCACCGATCACGTAGAGCAGATTTCGGGAGTGGCCGGACACTTTCGTCTCCAGTCTGAAGTCCGCGACGCCCGCCTCGATCAGTTCTCTGAGAGACTGTCGGATATTTTCACGGCCGGGGACAAGATCCTGCTCCGGTGGGAGCAGGATCGCGTCCTCGGCGTACCAGCCGTCGATCAGCGCGTCCGCGTCGCCAGCGTTGATGTGTCGGATGAACGCTTCGTCCATCGCCGCGACGTCGGCGGCGATCTCCGGGTCCGCCGTCACTCCTCCGCTTTCATGTGCGAGGCCCGGTAGTGCTCGGCCAGCAAGTCCACGCCGAAGTCGTCGCGGTCCCGCCAGACCGAATGGATATGGTTGGCGGTGTTCTGGATGTTGTCATATTCGACGATGAACGTCGGCCCCTGGACCCGGTAGTAGTGGCCCTCGCCGGGGGAACTACTTCCCATCCAGGCGAAACGGATGTTCTCCACACCGGCCCCTCGGATGTCCCCGAACGCCTCCCTCGCCTCGGGCTGGGGCATGTTGCTGATGTATTCCCGAACCAGGCCGAACAACAACCGTTGCTGTCCATCATTCAACTCCGAGACTTTCACACCTTCGTCGTCGAGCCTCTCGTCGCGGTCAGGGTTCATCAAGATGTCTCGCGGGGCTTCGGCTGCGATCGTTGCGGCCTTCTTCTGGTCTGCATCGAGCGCGCTGTAGAGCTCGCGGGCGAGGTCCTCCTCCCGGCCCAGCGGCCGGAGCCCTTTCTGCCGGCCTTCTTTGACCTCGGCCGGATTGGCTCCGAAGAAAGCCGGCGTCGTCGCAGTGACCTCGCCGTTGTTGACGGTGAAGTTCAGCGCCAGGTGGTGCCCTTCGAAGCGCCAACCCCACTGATCCGTTTCCGACGGGGTGCCGAAAACGCTGAAGAAATACAACTCCTCATCGCGCATGGGCCGGCCGTTCTCCTGCTCGAAGAGAACCTGCTCCAGACTCATGATCGTAGTCGCTTTGATGAAACCGTTTCGGCTCAGTCCAGATATCAGCATCGCCAGACCCAGTTCACGCTGGAACGGCTCGATCTCTTTGATCGGCAGACCCTGCCTCTCACGTGGTATGAAATGCCAGTTGAGTCTCTCTTCGTCGCCGAAGTCGAAGGTCGCCTGCTCGCGCTGTTCAGGCGCCAGCGAGGCGAGGAAAGCGTTCGTGGTCATCACCATGGTTGGAACGCTCTGCGCCTCGTAGATGGCTGCTGCAGACGCGGCCAGCAGGCACGCCACGACGATGGCGAATTTTGTGCTCTGTCTCATGTTTTACCTCCGGATGGAGAACGAATATACTCGAAATCCGGCACAATGCCCACAGTTCTGTAACCTAGCAGCCCGTGGCAGAAGTCTGATGGTTCGCGCGCACGGGTCTTGCGAGGCGGAGACGAGGCGCGAGGAGGAATTGATGCGGTTTCATCATGACGACGAGCAACAAAGTATCCGACCGCAACCCCCGTGCGCCCGGAGGGTTACGGCGGCGTCACACGCGGGCGTTGTTGCCGCGCGACATTTCTCCGGACCCGCCCGCCGGTCGGCGCGGCGCCTAGCATCTGGCGCAACGCCGCCGTAACGCGAGCCATCAGACTTCTGCCACGGGCTGCTTGGGGGCATTCCTGCACAAACGATCTCAGACTCGGCCCCTCGGGCGCATCCGTGCGACGTAGAGCGCTTATGATGAAGATCCTGGTTCGGATCCTGAAGATGCCGTTCCGGGCGGCGAGAATCCTGTCCGCCCTGATACTGCACCCGGGTGACGAAGTCGTTGGATTTGATGTTCTAAGGAAGACCGGCAGGGCCGTCTTTCCACGCTACCGGTTCAAGTGGCCCCAGATGGACTGGTGGCAGGACGAACCGTTCAACGAATACTTGAAGCGGTTCGATGAGCTGGACGGTTTGAACACGGACCGCCGTTGGATGATGTATCAGCTGGCCCGACTGGTGGATTCGGTCCCGGGTGATACCGCGGAATGTGGCGTCTTCCAGGGCGCAGGCTCGTACCTTCTTTGCCGGATCCTGCAGACGAGCCCGGTACCGGAGAGAAAACACTTCATCTTCGACTCGTTCGAAGGCATATCGAACCCTTCTGCGAACGATGGTCGCCACTGGAGCAAGGGCGATCTCTCCGCCGACCTGGATACAGTTCAGGACAACCTGTCGCAGTTCGAGAACATCAGTTACCACAAGGGCTGGATACCGGAGAGGTTTCCCGATGTCGAAGATCGAAGGTTCTCCTTTCTGCATATCGATGTCGACCTGTATGAACCCACGCGCGACAGTCTCACGTTCTTCTACCCCCGGATGAACGACCGAGGAATCATCCTGTGTGACGACTACGGGTCGACTCTCTGTCCCGGCGCGACCAAGGCAATCGACGAATACCTGGCCGACAAGCCGGAGAAGATGATCTCGCTATCCGGAGGGGGAGGGTTTCTCATCAAGGGCTACGCCACGGCACGGCCGTACAGAATCTAGATGCCCCGGCCCGATCCCATCAGAATCCTGCACCTGATCACGGGCCTGGACATGGCCGGAGCGCAGACCATGCTGATCAAGCTGCTCTCCGGAATGGACAGGGAGCGGTTCGAGAATCGCGTCGTCGCACTTTCCGACCATGGACCTCTCCGACCCATTATTGAGGACCTCGGGATTCCGGTTCAATCTTTGAAAGTCGGTCGGGGCGTGCCCAATCCCATGGGACTTGTCCGCTTGTTGAGAGTTCTTTCCAGCGAACGACCGCAGATCCTGCAAAGCTGGCTCTACCACGCTGATCTCCTGGGGCTGGTTGCGGGAAAGTTGTCTCGTGTTCCGGCATGCGCCTGGAATGTGCGCGCTTCGGAAATGGATATGAAGCAGTACTCGATGGTTTCCAGGGTCGTCCTCCGCTCACTCGCCTTCCTGTCCCGATATCCGAACGTCGTCGTGGTCAACTCCAACGCGGGGCTCAGAAAGCACGAGAGCCTGAACTTTCGGCCTCGACGCTGGCGAATGATCCCGAATGGTTTCGACCTGGATCGTTTCCGACCGGACCCGGCCGCCGGCCGCCGCCTACGCGAGGAACTGGGCGTCGGCAACGTTTTCCTGATCGGTCTCGTCGCTCGCTACGACGCCATGAAGGACCACACGACTTTCCTGCGGGCAGCAGCTCGGCTGTCGACTACTCTTCCCGCGGTGCGCTATGTCCTCGTTGGAACCGGCGTCGATTCCGGGAATGACGCGTTGACGGCCGTGATCAGGGAACTGGAACTATCGGGGCGCGTCGATCTCCTCGGCGAGCGCCTAGACATCCCATCGATCATCGCCGGCCTGGATGTTTTGTCGCTGTCCTCCATCGGGGAGGGCTTTCCCAATTGCGTCGGGGAGGCGATGGCCTGCGGCGTTCCCTGTGTGTCGACCGACGTCGGTGACGTTGCCGCCATCCTCGGCGATACCGGGCGCGTCGTACCGATTCGCGACCCGGCCGCTATGGCCGCGGCCTGGCTGGAAGTGTATGAGATGAACCCAGAGGAGCGGTCCGGATTGGGTCTTGCCGCCCGAAGGCGAATCCAGGAATCGTTCAGCCTGCCCTCCGTTGTCGGGCGGTATGAGAGTCTGTACGAGGAGCTAGCGGCCCAAAATATTTGAAATATTTTGGGCGGCGATCAGCGATCAGCTCAATTGGATGGGACTATCGTCCCGCCTCCGAAGGAGCTGAAGGCTGATAGCTGACCGCTGACAGCACGCTTGATCCTCAAGTTTGAGAGCAAAACTCTCAAACTTGAGGATCAAGCGCTTGCAGTCTTCCCGACCTCTCTTGTATCTCGCTTCTAACGTTGGAGGCCACGTCTCGGCCGCTGAGGATCGAATCTTCCATCGAGTAGTAGTCCCACTTGCCATAACGGCCTGCGGGGAAGATGTCCATCGATTCCAGATAACCGCTGAGTTTGTCGAGGTGACGCTGCCGATGCCGGTCGAAAATCACGTAGGCAAAAGGGATGTCGATGGTCTGGCGAGTCAGGACCGCGTCGCCGTCTTTGAGGATTCCGCATCGGCGAAGATCGTCGAGGGCCTGCTCATAGGTTTCCTCCAGATGCGGCATCTGCCCGACCAGGTGGGTGATTTCGATATACATCGACGACGTACCTTCGGGAGCCACCGAGGATGAGAAATTTGTCGGAAACCCGACGCGCGAAAAGATGAACTTGTCCTCCGGGAAGTAGATCCAGTGCTTGTCGCTGACGAGGGGGCGGTCGACGCCGATGTTGATATCGAGCACCGAGACCGCGCGAAGGCCTCGCGCGGCCTCACGCAGGTTGTCGGGGCTCTCTGCCAGCAGTTCGTAGAGCTTCGGCAGAGGGATCGTCGTCAGCAGGTAGTCGTAAGACTCCTCGTGACCGCCGGCGAAGCGGGCGATCTTTTTCTTGGCATCGATCGATCTCAGTTCGCACCCGGTCTGAACGGGACCGAGCGAGGCCGCCAGCGCGTTCGGAAGACAGTCGATACCACCGTTCTTGGGATAGGAGAAGCTTGGGTTGTACCCCATCCGCTCGTTCGTGACACCGAGCGCTCCGTTGACGACTTCTTCCAGACTCGGCTTAGGTATCGCCCAGCTCACCCAATCGGACGTGATTTCCCGGAGATCCGTCTTCCAGAATTTCTCGTTGTAGGGGAGCATGAAATGCTTCGCGATCCCGGCACCAAAGGTCTTCAACGTCCACTCGTGAAAGTTCGAGAGTTCAGTGGAGTTTCCGTCCAGGCTTTCGATGAAGCCGATGAGGCACTCCCGAACCGTTTCCGGCGGCAGTCCATGGGTATTCGCCTGGAAAGGGTAGGGAGTAAGAGTCGACTTCGAGTAGATCGCAGCCTTACGTTCCAGCCGCGCGAGCGTGTCGGGAAGGATGCGGTCGATCAGGTCCTTCGTGTAGGGATCCTTGAGATGAATGAGGTGTCCGGTCACGTCGAACGTAAAACCGTCCTGCTCGAAGGAGCGGCAGATTCCGCCGATGACTTCTTCCTTCTCGAAGATGCGGGGTTCGAATTCCTGGAGATGAAAACCGGCACTTAGACCTGCCAGGCCGCTTCCTATGACGACGATCTTTTCCATGGCTCAGAAGGGAGCGTTGCGTGAACCGGCGCTACCGTAAAGCGCTTCGCGTTCCCGGACCGGCCGGGACCCCATTTCGACCTTGATCAACAGATAGGCAGTGATCAGGGCCACCGCCACCATTCCCAGCAACACGGAAATCGCCCAGACGAGTTCAATCCGGCTCATGACGAGAGCCGCCGCACCGATGAATCCAGCAGCCGCGTAGGTTGTCAATGCGACCTGACGAACCGAGAAATTGCATCGAAGCAGTCGCAACGCGAAATGATCGGGACTCCCACGAGTGATCGGGATGCCCTTGCGCCATCGGACAAACATCACGAGTGCCAGGTCGAAGAGCGGGATGCCGAGGATGAGCACCGGGCTGATCACCGCAAGGAGGTTGACCCTGGTGTAGCCGGCGTTCATCGATAGCGACGCGAGCATGAAGCCGAGAAACAGACTTCCGGCGTCTCCGAGGTAGATTCGCGCCGGATTGAAGTTGTGTCTGAGAAAACCCAGCGTCGCGCCGGCCAGGACGAAGCACAGGAGGGCGAACGAGACTCGGCCGGCCATCAGGTTCGCGGCTGCGAGCAAGAGGGCGGCTATGGCGGCAACGCCGGCCGCCAGTCCGTCGAGCACATCGATGATGTTGAAGGCGTTCGTGACGGCCAGTACCCACAACACCGTCAGAGGCAGGGCCAGGTAGACGGGAAGGAATTCGAGTTTGATGAATATTCCGGACTTTACCAGCACCAGGGCCGCCAGCGTCTGGCCGAGGAGCTTCTGCGAGGGGGAGATCACCCCGAAGTCATCGATGAGGCCGACCATGAGCACGATCGTTCCCGACAACAGAAGCCCGAGCGTCTCCTGCTCGAAGTCGGTCAGCACGCCGACGGTCAGGAGAAACGAGATAAATATGGCGAGGCCGCCCAGGTACGGAACCGCCGACACGTGCGCCTTCAAGTTCCCGTCTGGGTGGTCGACGATCCCCAGTTGGAGCGCCGCTCTCTTCATGACGGGCGTCCAGTAAAGCGCGAACACAAAACCCATCAAGATTGCTGCGACGAAGGTGATCATAGAGACGCCAGACACTTTCGGTATGTTTCTTCGAGCCTGGATTGCGACGCCCCGATCTCGAATTCCGAGACCCCCTTTCGTCCCGCTGCGCCCATCGAGTGGCGCAGCTCCGGCTCGGAAACCAGCTTGACGATCGATCGGGCCATAGCCGTCACGTCATGTGTTCGGTGGAGGTAGCCCGACTCACCGTCGGAGACGGCTTCTCGAGCCCCGTCGACGTCGGTGGCTACGATGGGAAGGCCGTTGGCCATCCCCTCGGAGAAGACGCGCGGTAGGCCCTCCCACAGAGATGTCAGGACCAGGATGTCCAGGTTTCGGTAGACCTCGGGCATGTCCCGTTGCCACCCGAGCAGAGTCATGTCGGAACCGATACCGTGATCGCGGACGCGCTGCTCGACTTCAGGCCGGAGCTCGCCGTCTCCGACCATGACGAAATGAGCGTCGTCTCTCTGAGCCAGGACATTCGCGGCCAGGTCGACGAAATCCGTCGGACACTTCTGCGGCTTGAAGCATGCCACCATCCCCACCACCACCTTGTCGGCAGGCACTCCCCACTCCTCCAGCTTTCCCCGTCGGGGTCCCGCTGCCATGAAATCATCCAGCGAGATGGCGGACCGGCACAGGTCCCACTGACCGGGCTCGAAAATGCCCTCTTCCTCGCCGGTTCTTGCGTTGGAAAGCGACACGACCACGAATCGGGCCGTGATGGGTTTGGTGATACGCTCCAGCAGGATGTAGAGGCGTCGGACCAACGGTGGCTGTTGGTCGTTGAAACCGAACCCGTGGGCTGTGTGGATGATGATCGGTACTCCGGCCAGCCAGGCCGCCCATCGACCGAGGATCCCAGCCTTCGAGCTGTGCGTGTGTACGATGTCGGGCCCTTCGCGGCGCATCACGGAATAAAGCTCCCACAGTGCCCGGATATCCTTCCAGGGACGAATCTCGCGCACCAGGGCAGGGATCCAGAAGACATCGACATCCGGGATACGCGTCGCATCATCGTCCATCGCGCCGTCACACCCGCTGATCAGACCCAGTTCATATTCTTCGCGCGGCAGCAGCTCCAGCGTCACCAGGGTATTCTTCTGCGCGCCCCCCAGCTCCAGCTTCGTGATGACGTGGAAGATCTTCCGCTTCGCCGTGGGCGGCCCGCCCTCGAAAGCCAGCTCGCCCTGGACCGGTCGCCCGGTTCCAGGAACGTTCTCGGACCATTCTTTGATCTGCGACATCTTCCGCACCGTGCCGGAACCCGCATCACGTTTCGGACCGCTCGCTCCGGGTTCCGTCAAGTCCCTCTATTCTGAATTCGGGACGGGCAATCATCCAGACATTTTGGCAACCTGCAGTTTGTTTGTCGGTGCGCGCGCGTGTCGCCGGCTATATCCTAGTGGCCTGTAACAGTGCTATCGGTACCATCGCCGATGGGTCTTGCAGGCGAGGTCGAGGAGGGAGACGGAAAGCGACGCTCTTTCATCGGTGACGGCTTCCGACAAAGAGATCGCCCGCAACCCCCATCGGCCCGAAGGGTTCGACGGAACGGCGCCGTCTTCGGTGTCGTAACGCCCTCGCAATGAAACAGCATTGGCTCGGGCGTCACTCCTAGAATCCGACGCCGTTCCGCCGAACGCTGGTACCGATAGCACTGTTACAGGCCACTAGAGTGGCCTCTGATCGTCTGCTCGAGAACGTCGAATGTGTGGAGTCAACGGGAAGATACGCTTCAGCGGCGGGGTTGCCGAACCGGACATCGTCCGCATGAATGCGGCGATACGCCATCGCGGTCCGGACGACGAGAGCGTCTTTATATCCGAGGACGGTTCGGTCGGACTCGGTCTGACCCGCCTGGCCATCATCGACCTGTCCCCCCTGGGACGGCAGCCGATGAGCTACCTGGATCGCTATTGGATCGTCTTCAACGGCGAAATATACAACTTCGCCGAACTCCGGACAGATCTGGAAAAGGATGGGTACTCGTTCCGATCGAAGACCGACACGGAGGTGATCCTCGCGCTGTACGACAAGCACCGTGAAGGATGTCTCGCCTATCTTCGAGGGATGTTCGGTCTGGCGATCTACGACAGCCACGAGAAGACCCTGTTTTGCGCCAGGGATCGCATCGGAAAGAAGCCGTTCAAGTTCTACCTGGATGAAGATGTCTTCGTTTTTTCGTCCGAGCTCAAGGCGATACTCACTCAACGCGAGTACGAAAGGACACCCGATTACACCGCGATTCACCACTACCTGACGTTTTTCTACTGTCCCGCACCCCGGACCGGCTTCGAAGGAATACAGAAGCTGGATCCCGGCCACTACCTGCATATCCACATCCCTACGCGAACCATACGTAAGGAAAGGTATTGGCGACTGGATTACTCGAACCAGCTGGATTTATCTGAAGGCGAATGGTGCGAGAGGATCCGTGAGAAGCTCGATCAAGCGGTCCGCCTGCGGATGGTGTCCGACGTCCCGATCGGCGCATTCCTGTCGGGCGGAGTAGATTCGAGCGCGGTCGTGGCCTTCATGAGCCGTGCGTCCGGCCGGCGCATCAAGACGTTCTCGATAGGTTTTGACGACGCCGAATTCACCGAGGTGGAGTACGCGAGGATGGTCGCCGAGATGTACGATACCGACCATACGGAGTTCGAAGTCCATTCTCGTTCCATCGACGTGCTGCCCGACATCGTCAGACATTTCGAGGAGCCCTACGCCGACGACAGCGCGCTGCCGACCTACTACCTCTGCAAGCTGGCCCGAGAGCACGTGACCGTCGCGCTGAACGGTGACGGCGGCGACGAGTGCTTCGCAGGCTACCGGCGCTACAAGTTTCTGCGGCTGACTCTGCGCTACGACAAGCTCATGTCGCTCCACAAGCACGTCGGGATGCCGGTAGCCGGCGCCCTGGCCCGAGCGACGGGAAAGACGTTCTTCCATAAGTTGTACCGCTATGGACGGAGGCTGTCTGCCGACCCCATCGAGCGTTACATCAGCATCATCAATTGTTTCGACAACGAAACGAAACCGTTGCTCTACGGAGCCGACTTCAGGGATTTCATCGATACCTCGGACAGCTATGACGTGATCCGGGACCAATTTCGAGCGGCCGGCGTCGATGAGATCCTCGACCAGATGCTTTACACCGACTTCGCCACCTACCTGCCGGACGATCTCATGGCGAAGGTGGACATCAACAGCATGGCCGTGTCCCTGGAAGGCCGATCGCCCTTCCTCGATCACGAGTTTGTGGAACTGGCGGCGCAGGTTCCGTTTTCACTCAAACTGCGGGGAATCAATTCATCGAAGTACATATTGAAGAAAGCGCTGAAGGGCCTCGTACCTGATCCGGTCCTACGACGTGGAAAGATGGGTTTTGGTACGCCAATGGCGCCATGGTTGCGCGGCGACCTAGCCCCGTTTGCGAGGGAAACTCTCCTGTCAACGAGAGCCGTCGACCGGATGCTGTTCGACCCGAGCTTCGTGGCGAAGCTGATCGACACCCATGTCAGCGGCCGTCGGGATCATTCCCGTCTCATCTGGGCCCTCCTGACGCTGGAGATGTGGTTTCAGGAATACTTCGATCGGGGGAACACGGATGAGGAGAGTTGGTTCAGATGGAAAGCAGCGGGCGCCGCGAGCAGCGCGACCATCCGCTGACTTCGCTCGATGATGCCGTACACGAAGATCCTCTTCTTTCTGCCCAACCTCGGTGGCGGTGGAACCGAAAGGGTGGCCCTCAACCTGTCCCGAGAGTTTGGCCGGCGGGGTGTAGACGTCCGGTTCGTGATCCTGGAAGACCGAATCGAACTCGACGTCGATACGTCGAAGGTTTTCCGTCTACCGGTTCGCCGCCCCGCGCGTTTGATCCAGAGTCCGATTTACTGGTACGGCAGCGTCCGATTCCTTGCTCGCCTCGTCGCGCAAGAATCCCCCGACGCTCTGGTCAGCTTCATGACCGGGCCGAACTACATGGCCGCGATCGCCAGTTACTTCGCTCCGATCCGGCGGCTGATCCTCAGCGAGAGGGTCGTCGCTTCCATGAACCTGAAGGGCAAGACCCTGTGGTTGGTGGGCATCTCGATCGGCCGGGTCTACCGGCGCGCGGACAGAGTGATCGCCGTCTCCGAGGCCACGGCCTCCGACCTGGAGTCGCTCGGTGTCGCCCCCGGGTTGATCGAACTCATCCACAATCCCGTTGACCTGGACGGCATCCGGGGTCTCGGAGATGAGCCCATCGGCGAGCTCGAAAGGGCCTATTCCCGACCGGTCGTCTGTGCGGTCGGCCGACTGGAAGAACAAAAGGGATACCCCCATCTGCTTCGGGCCTTCGGTATGATCCGTGAAACGGACACGAATCTCGTGATCGTAGGGAAAGGTAGTGCGGAAGCCGAGCTGAAGAGGCTTGCAGCCGACCTCGGTGTCGAGGATCGTGTCTTCTTTGCAGGGTTTCAGACGAACCCGTACAAGTTCATCAAGAAAGCGCGGGTGCTGGCGCTCTCCTCGCTCTGGGAGGGCCTACCGAACGTGCTGATCGAAGCCCTCACGCTGGGTACGGCGGTCGTGGCGACCGACTGCAGCGGGGTGGCCGAGATCCTGAACCGGGGAGAACTGGGCCTCATCGTCCCGCGAGCCGACCCGGCCGCCCTGGCGTGGGGGTTGCGGAGGGTGCTGGAAGGGAGCAGAGTCTTCGATCAGCGTTCGCTCTTAGAGCGGGCCGATGACTTCAGTATGCAGAAGATCGGCGACCGGTACCTCGAGACAATCCTGGGTGTTCCCGTTTGAAGGAGATTCGAACAGGCACGCAACCTGGCCTGAAAGTGCTCTTCTTTCTGTGCGAGGCTCTCGTGTCTCGTGCCCCGGAGTTCGCCGTGGAGAAGATCGGCAGCCGGTACGGGGATGCCGTCTTCGGCTCTTCGAGCGTCGGCTGATGGAATGACACCTCGCAGTCCAGAGCGGATCCCCGAGGGTGAGAACCGGCAGGACCGGTTCCGTCTCCTGACCGGCTTTCTGGAATGGGCCCACGTCGATCGGGCGGTCGGGTTCGCCCTGCTAGCCAAGGCCTGGCAGGTTATGGCGGCGCCCGTCACGATCCTGCTGATCGCGGCCTATCTCACACCGGAACTGCAGGGTTTCTATTACACCTTCTACAGCCTGCTGGCACTTCAGGCGTTCGTCGAACTGGGCCTGTATACCGTGATCATCTTGATCGCAAGCCACGAATGGGCCCACCTTGAGCTCGACCCCTCCGGCAGGCTTGCCGGCGCCGCGGACGCGATGTCGCGTCTCATCAGTCTCGGCCGGCTGGCCTTCAAGTGGTATGCGATCGCCAGTGCGGGCCTCATGGTCGTGGTCGGAGCTGCTGGCTATCTGTTCTTGTCACGGGCCTCGACTCCGGACGTTACATGGCAGGCTCCGTGGATCATCTTCGTCGCGATATCGGCCCTCCTGCTTTGGGTGCTTCCGTTCGTGTCGTTGCTGGAAGGCTGCAACCAACTCGTCACGATAAACAGGTTTCGCGTTTCGCAGGTCGTTCTGAGCAGCTGTGCGCTCTGGTTGACTCTGGCATTGGGCGGCGGTCTGTGGGCCGTTGTCGCATCCGCCGCGACGAGCCTCATCCGCGACATCTATCTCCTGCTCGTCCAGTACCGCGCCTTCTTCAAGCCTTTTTTCGAGCCGCCGTCGGGTTCGCACGTGGACTGGAAGAGCGAAGTCTGGCCCCTGCAGTGGAAGTTCGCCGTCTACAGCGTGCTCGGCTACTTCAGCTCCTACCTCTATGGACCGGTGATCTTCTACTACTACGGTCCTGCGGCGGCAGGACGAATCGGCATGACGTGGACCCTTGTTCTGCACCTTACGGCGATTTCCTGGGCCTGGGTCTCTACCAAGGTCCCCCGGTTCGGGGTTCTGATCGAGAAGAGGGATTATCCGACCCTGGACCGCCTCTTCTTCGTCACGACTGCCGTGACGACCGTCCTGATGACCGCCGGCGGTTTTGCGCTGTGGTGGCTGGTACTGATCCTGGATCGGGTGGGACACCCACTCGCCGAACGAGTTCTGGGGCCAACACCGACCGCGCTGCTCGTGGCCGGGGCCGTCCTGATGCATGTCACGCGCTGCCAGTCTTCCTACATGCGGGCCCACAAGGAGGAACCCGGCTTCGTCTTTGCTGTGGTCTCCTACACCGCGATCGGTTTCCTGGTCTGGCTGCTCGGCAGTCGGTATGGCCCGATGGGAGCTGTCCTGGCGTTCACGCTGGTCCAGGTCGTCTTCGTAGTGGGCTGGACCCTGATCTGGCAGAGGAACAGGAGACGGTGGCAGGGAGAATGAATCCGGTCGTTTTGGGCAGGCTGATCGTGTTCGTCCTAACGACACTTCTGGCCGTCGTGCCGGGTGGTTACGCCCAGTCGAACGAGTGCCCTACGCCCATCAATGGGGCCCTCCGGGGAGAATCGGGCAACATCCAGGATCACACGTTCCATTCGCTGGCGATCGATCCAACCGACCCGAACATCGTCTACGTCGGGACGGAGACCAGTGGCATGTTCAAGACGATCGACGGCGGCAACTCGTGGACACGTCTCCGCACCGGTCTGAAGTGCACGTCGAACAAGACCGGATATTCGCAAGTATTCGACGTCATCCCCGATCCGGTGAACCCGCAAGTCCTGTACGCGGCCACCGTCAACGGGCCGGGGCCGGGAGACGACCCGTCATTCCCCAGCGCTTCGGGCGGCGTTTACAAGAGCACGGACGGCGGCGAATCCTGGGTCCAGAAGATCCAGGGCCTTGACAACACCTATGCGTCCTGGGTCCTGATCGATTCCACCAGCCCGAACCGGATCTACACGGGCATCGGAGGCCTCCGGTCTTCGTTTAGCGGCTCAACGAATCAGTTCTACGAAGGTGGAATCTACAGCAGCGACGACGGCGGCGACACCTGGAGCCCGTTGCCGCTGCCAGACGGCGTCGGCACGAACGTCTTTATCAACATGGCTCTTCGGGGCACCCAGCAGCGCACGCTGTATGCCTCCGCCCAAGTTCACGGGACCGATGCTCCCACCGCGTACGGCCTGATCCGCAGCCGCGACGGCGGTCAGACCTGGACCATCGTCAACCCGCCCGGGCAGACGATCTCGGGGTTCGACGTGTTCCAGCAGGACCCGGACATCATCTACGGCCATGACCTCAGCCCTAGTCGCCGGGCTCACAAGTCCACCGACGGCGGCGACACGTGGACGATGCTGAACGGCGGATTTTTCGGTGTCATCCGGATACATCCGACCGACAGCAATACGCTGTACTACACCGGGCGGACGAGCATCATGAAATCCATCAACGGGTTTGCGAGCTCGCAGATGGTCTACGACGACGCGTCCCTGAGCGGCGTCGAGCAGATGACCGACATCGAGATCTCGCTGTCGAACCCCAATGTGGTCTGGGCTGCGGCCAAAGGGTACTACTTCTACCGCAGCACCGATGCCGGAAACAGTTTCACCCGAATCACCGCGGTTCGGGAGCTGATCTACGGCAATCCCCTCCGGCAGGCCGTGCCCGCGGTCGAGAGCGACGCAACCCAACTCACAGGCCTCGCATTGGTCAACACCGGCTCCGACGTGCTCCAGACCTCGATCACGGCCTATGACGACTCAGGCCTTCGACCCTCGGAAAGCGAGCCGGTCCTGCTGAGCGCGGCCCCTGGCGAGCAGGTCAGCCGTCTCACCTCTGAACTGTTTCCGGCCCGCTCCGGCCGAAACTGGATCGAGATGGTCGCCGACCGGGGCGGGCTGGTCGGGTTCTTTCTGGGATTCGACACCGGACTGAACACGATGGATGGCGGCAATCTGTCGAACCGGCCGGTGCCGGAATTGATCTTCCCGGAAGTCGGAGAAGCCGAAATCCTGCTCATCAACTCGGGAGGCCTGGAAGCCGACGTCGTGGCCCGGCTGATCACGAACGACGGCACCGAAACGGCCCTGGAGACCCGCCTCATCCCCCCGAAGGGGCGGTTTGCGGCCCGGGTCAGCGACCTGTTTCCCGGCGCGCCAGGCGCCGCCGGATATGTTCGAATTACCAGTTCGCGAGGTCTGGCGTCGCTCGAGCAGTTCGGGGTTCCCGGTGTCTTTCTGAACGCGCTGAAGGGACTCGAGGCCGACGAGTCGAGCCGACAGCTGTTTTCACCCCAGTACGTCCACGGGGGGGGCTGGATGAGCGCTTTAACTCTGGTGAATCTGGAGGACGCTGCCGCGACGGTCCGGGTGACTTGGTTCGACGGCTCGGGAACCGTTCTAGGTCAGCCTGTCACTGTCTCGCTTGCTGGCCGCGGTCGAGCCGCGCTCTCCGAACCGGAGGTTTTTGGGGTGACGGCCGGAACGTCGATCGTCGAGGGATACTTGCGTATCAGCAGCGATACGCTCGTCACCGGCGCGGTGACGTTCGGAGACTCGGACCAAAACCGATTCCAGACGACGTTGCCCCTGGTCGCGCATGCGCGGCTCGAAAGCGTTTACGCGCACGTGGCTCAGGACGCTACCTACTTCACTGGAGTGGCGGTCATCAATCCCGACAGCCAGCCCGCCGAGGTGGTCGTGTCTGTGTATGAGAGTTCGGGCGTGCAGGTCGGAGGCGGAACGCGTCTGATTCAGGGCAACTCCAGAATCTCGGAGGTACTCCAGCAGATCGACCCGGAGCTTCCAGCGATGAGTGGCGGCTACTTCACGGTGACTTCGGACCGACCGGTCCTGGGCTTTGCCGTGTTCGGAACGCACTCGCTTTCGGTTCTATCCGCAATCCCGTCGCAACCTGCGTTGCGTTGAAAGCTCAGCTCACCGGTCACTGAACCGAGAACGCATCTTCTCGGCACGTTCAGCCGAAACGTGCCGTGAGAGAGCCAAAGTGAGGGGGACTCGCGGCCTGGCCCTGTCCCCGGGTGTTGGCAAAGTAGAAGACTCCGGGAACGAGAAACCTGCAGATCAGACGTGGGAATGGGCGTGAATCACCGCGTCGACGATAGTATCGATCTGGTCCGGGTCAAGCGAAGCATAGAGCGGCAGGGTCAGCTCACGGGCACCGAATTCTTCGGTCAGCGGCAGGTGGACACCCGGGAAACGCTTCCGTATCGCACTGAGCTGATGGACGGGCCGGTAATGGACGCTCGTCTGGATGCCCCTATCGCGTAGATCGATTTCCATCTGGTTTCGTTCGTCCCCGCTGGAAAGAACGATCGGGTAGATGTGGTAGGCGGGGACGCTATCGGGGGCCGTGGCCCGGAACGGAATCGCCCAGCCTGCGGGGGCGTTTCCGAAAGCCTCGTTATACCGGGAGGCGAGCGCAGCACGCCTTCGGTTGATATCGGGCAGCTTCTTCAACTGCGCTAGCCCCAGGGCTCCGCGGATGTCGTCGAACCGAAAGTTGAAGCCGATCTCTACGACGTCGTAGTGCGCGGGACGGCCCTTGTCGCGGTCCCAGCTGGTGGTCGTCATACCGTGGGATCGGAGAAGGCGCAGCAGCCGGGCCAGTTCCGGATCGTTGGTCGTAACGACCCCTCCTTCGGCGGTGGTGATGTTCTTGTTGCCGAAAAGGCTGAAGCACCCGGCTGCGCCGAAGCTGCCGCAGGGGCGCCCTTCGAAGGAAGCTCCGGGAGCGTGTGCCGCGTCCTCGACGATTCGCAGATTCCTGGAGGAAGCCAGGTCCATCAGGGATCGCATGTCGCATGGAACGCCGGCGTAGTGAACCGGCAGGATCGCCGCCGTGTTCGGGGTGACCTTTCTGGCCGCGTCGGCCGGGTCCATCGTCGGCCGGTCCAGGCTGGTGATGTCGACGAAGACCGGTATCGCCCCGCAGTGGAGAATTGCCGATGCCGTGGCAACGAACGTCAGGGAAGGGCAAAGAACTTCATCGCCGGGCCCGACGCCGATCGCCTTTAGAGCCAGGATGAGCGCTGCGGTGCCGTTCGACACCGCGACCGCTTCCCGGGTGCCGCAGAGTTCGGCGAAGGCCCGCTCGAACGCCTGGGTTCTCGAACCGGACGTAATCCAGTTCGACTCGATGGCTTCGATAGCGCCTGCCAGTTCGTCGCCGTCAAACTCTAGTTCCGACAGTCTCGTGTTCCACATCGGGATTCAGGAAGGCCTGCTCTCGAAGAGGAAAGTCCTCATTCGCCTGTTCGTAGTCGTCGGGACGTCCGACATCCATCCAATATGAGTCCGCCTCGTACCCCACCACGTGCGCTCCGTGATCCAGGAGTCGCTGCAGGAGATCGGGAAAGTCGAACCGGGTCGCCTTCGGTATGAAGTCCAGTGCCCGGGGCGCGAACACATAAATCCCCATGCTTACCAGGTAGTCGCGATTCGGTTTCTCGCGAAATTCGAGGATCTGCCCGTCGTTACCGGCTTCGATCACCCCGAAGTCCACCGTTTCTTTCCGGCGGGTCATTCCCATCGTCGCCGTCGCCGTCTTTTCGTAGTGGAAGCGAACGATCTCCCCGAAGTCGACGTCGGTCAACAGGTCGCCGTTGAGGACGAGGACACTTCGATCGGTGCGAGGCACCCGCGCCAGCGGGCCTGCCGTACCCAAAGGGGTGGTTTCGTAGGAGTAGCTCAGGTTCAGGCCAAGTTCCTCGCCGTCCTTGAAATAGGCCTGAATCAGTCCCGACAGATGCCCGACCGCAAGAGTGACATCCCGGAACCCGTAGGCGGCCAGCTGCCGGAGCAGTATCTCCAGAATCGGATAATTCCCGACCGGCATGAGTGGTTTCGGAAGCGCGGTGGTGTAGGGTAGCAATCGGGTGCCTTTACCGCCGGCAAGAACCACGACAGGCGTCTGTTCACACAGTGTGGCCATTGATGATCGATGTTTCATTGGACCTTATTCCGCACGGGTTTATACGGTTCAGGTGCCAACTTCCGGACATCCATTCAAACTATTGGCACCCCGAGACGCCCACCTTCGGTAAGATGAGCGCCGAAATCGCGTATTACCTACGGCTTGGGTTGCAGGAAGCGTTCTCCCGCAAACCGCAGAACCGACTTTCAGTGTGATCCAAGCAACCATCGTGCCAAATGAAGGCCGGGGCGGTGTCAGCAGTCAGCGTTCAGCCTTCAGCTACTTCGGAAACCCGACGACAGTCCCATCCGGCTGACACGGATTGAGCAGATTAGATGGATTTCAACGGGTGATCTGGCCAAATGGAATCTGTTAGATCCGATAAATCCGCGGCACACCGATTGAGCTGATAGCTGAAAGCTGATGGCTGATTGCCTACTTCAGCTGATGGCTAATTCGATTGTTCCCCCAGCCGGGCTTCGATCAGGCGGCGTATCGCGGTGGCCTGCCGGTTGTCGGGATGCATCGACTGCGCGATCTCGACCTCGATCAACGCTTCATCCAGTTGGCCTGCACTCGCGAGACACAACCCGAGGCCGACGTGGGGACCGACCTTGTTCGGGCTCAATCCGATCGCTCGCGAGAAGTGTTCCCTCGCCCGTTCCAGGTCCGCCGGGTTTCGATTCTTCTGGTACAGCTCCAGCGTGACCTGGCCCGCTTCGTGCAGGATGCTCGAGTTCCACGGGTTCACTCTCAGGGCCCCCTCGAGGGTGGCTGCAGCCTCTGCGGTCTTCAGCTCCGCGAGCTCCATCCCGGCGCGGTGCAGAAGCTCACCTGAGACGAAGATGACTGCAGACGAGACGATCACGATTAGGATGATCCCGCCGAGCGCCCAGACAAGTCTCATCGGCACACCTCCCGGTGAAAACGATGAACTACGCCCCGGCGGCTTCGGGGTCCAGACCAGCAGTGCCAATAACGCGATGCCGACCGTGCCGATACTCGCAAAATAGACGTTGATGTCGATCAGGTTGTGGACCGACCAGACCAGCAGCGCCAGCACGAGATAGGGCCTCCGGCCCCAGGCCGTGAACAGGCTCTTGCGGTGCCGCGTGACGTACAGACACAGTGCGAGGGCTCCGCACAGGGCGAAGATCCCGAGCTCGGACAGGAGTTGTACCGGAGTGTTATGGGCGAACTGGGTTTCGTTGGCTCCCGGCTGCCGATGTTGCAGGTACAGGACCGCGTACGTATTCAAACCGCTTCCAAGCGGATGGGAGGCGAAGATCTCCCAACCGCTCAACCAGTTCTGCAACCGAAGCGAGAACGGGTTGTAGGTGCCGGGCCGTGCCGAGTAGATCCCACCACCCAGCAGCCCGGCCAGGACTAAGACCACGATGACCTGCCTCCAGCGGCGCGATCCGGACCGTATGAACATCCAACCCAGCGCCAGAACCAGCAAGCCCAGTGCCGCGCCGTAGGAGCGGGTCAACACGGCCGCGACCACAAGCATCCCAGCGCTTCCGACTAAAGCCAGGTTGACGACGGGCCGACTCGGTTTCCACAGGGACGCATGCAGGGGCAGGGCGAGGAGGAGGAAGCCCCACAGCGTGCCCGGCAGGGCGAACCTCGAATAGACCCGGGCGCTGGCGAGATGATCGAGGACGGGAACCCGGACGGCGTCGGAGGCGCCGGAGTAGAAGACATAGCTGTACATCTGCTCCATTCCCCAGAAGAACTGGTAGACCGCGAATGCGGACACACCCGCTGCGAGGACGACGAGTACCGCGATCGTCTGCGGTCGGGAATCGTAGGGAGAGTAGACGATGGAGCCGAACAGGCAGTAGTACGCCCAGGCCAGGCCCAGGAACTCCACAGATCGGTAGAAATCGACTGACATCCAGACCGAATGCCACGTGAGGAAGGCTGTGCCGGCGAATCCCGCAATCAGGTATCCGGCAGGGACTTCGCCCTTCAGGACCAGGATCAGGAACGCGAAACTGGAGGCCAGGATCAGGATCATGCGGCCATAACCGAAGGCTTCCGGCGGCGCCAGGATCACCGCGATCAGAGCGCCGAGCACGAACAGTTGTGCGACTTTTCTGTGATCCACGGGCTTATTCCTCGACCGGTTGCCTTCCTGAGGTTCGTCCGAGGATCAGAGCCTCGTAGTCGGTCAGTTGTTCGACCCCGCGGTACCGTGCGTCGATTTGTTCGATCTCATCGAGAAGTGACCGACTGAGCTCCAGATTCCCCTCTTCGGCCGCCCAGTCAGCCAGTCGTTGGTAGCCGCGGACGTAGTTCGGCTCCAACTCGATGGTCCGCCTCACCTCGGCATAAGCCTCCTCGGCCCTGCCGGACCGACGAAGTGCCTCGGCGAGGTTCATTCTTGCCTGCGGCAGGAAAGGATCCAGATCCAGAACGGCCTGGTTGGCGTCGATCAGTTTCCGGTGGAGGCGGCGGTCGGGCCCGGTCTCCCCGGTCAAACGGAGGATCAGCGTTTGAGCGATTTCCTCCAGCGGCGCCAGCCCCTGTGGATTGGCCTGCGCAGCGCGATGGAAGAAGGTGTCGGCGATGTTCAGAAGGTGTGTGTCTTTGCTTTCTATGAACTGATCTTTGTAGACCCGACCCACATTCGTCAGCAGCAAGGAATCGGCGGGCCGCAGGGCGAGGGCGAGGCGGTGGGCCTGCTCGGCGGCATCGAGGTCTCCCTCTGCGCGTTTCTGGTGGCCCAGGCTGTCGGAGTAGTAGGCGAGGCCCGGAATCAGACTCGACCCGACGAAGAGCCCGGCGAGGACGATTCCCAGAACGGCTTTCATCTCGAGGGTAACGGGCAAGCCGATCGTCGCCGTCCTTCTCAGGGGCGCGCTGGCCAGCGAGACGGTTGCGAGGGCGGCGATGGCGATCGGCGCCTCGAAGTTATTGTCGACAGCGGCATGGAGACAGATTCCCGTCATCGTCAGCATTGCGGCGCGCTCGAGAAACATGGCTTCCGGGGGCACCCCATGAACCCTGGCCAAGATAAGGAAGAGGTAGGCGAGCAGCGCGATCAGGACGAGCGTGGCGGGGATGCCGATCTCCGCGGCGTAGTGCAGGTACTCCGAATGTGCGATCGACTGTGTCTTCATGAAACGGCCAATCGCATTCTCGGTCGGAAATCGGTATCTCCTTGCGGCGTCTCCATAACGCGAGAGCCCGACACCGAGCACAGGGTTGTGGGAGATCATCCCGGCCGTACTCATCCAGATGCCCGTGCGCGAGTAGTTGTACGGGTCCACTTCGCCCCTGTCGGCGAACTTGCCGATCAGACCTGGATTGGAAGCCGCCATGAGAATCACTCCGGCTGTGATGATTGCGGCTCCAACGAGCGCGGCGCGCCGAGGGAGTGTCCAGAGCGTGAGGGCCCCGACGCCGATCGCAGCCAGGGTTGCCCCGCGCGAGAGCGTTTCCGTGATCCCGTAGAAAAGCAACAGCGCGCTAGGGCCGGCAGCCAGGCGCCAGGAGATCCTCGTGTGCCATGCGGCGACGGCCACGGCAGCGGCGAACCCGACCAGGAGATACGAAGCGAGGTGATTTTCGTTGAAGAAACTCCCGCGCAGAGGGCGGGTTCCCGACAGCAGAGCGAGCATGAAATGGGCCAGAGTCGCGCCGATGATCGCGACGAGCAGCCTGCCCTTCCACTGCGTCGACCAGCGGGCCCCGAATCGTGCCATCGCGACGAAGAACAGCGCGAAGACGGCGTGTTCGTACCAGACAGTGGCGCCGTTGACGTTTCGGCCGGGGCTGGCCCAGACCGAAACAGCCATCAGCGCCAGCAACGCTCCGATCATCAAATAGAACGCTCGAGAAAAGTCCGGCGCTTCTCGGCGCTTTCGAAAGCCCCATAGCGAGACGATGACGAGACCAAACAGAACAAAGCGATACAGGAGAAAACTCGCCGGTTCGGTGGCTTCCCGCCCGAGAGGGACGATCGCAACCAGCACCCCCAATCCCGCCAACATCAGGCGATCGATGTAAGGATCAATGTATCTTTCATTTGTAAGCAGTTGCTTCATCTTTCAGTTGAGAGTGTTGTCCCGCCATCGGTTCCTGCCTGACGCCACATGCTGAGACGCTACGTGTCAGCGGAACGACAAATTTTGTCACTTCGAGACGACAGCACGGACGGCAAATGGTTCATTCCTTTCGTTTGGGCCATCTGGACTTGCAATTGCAAATCCAGACGTCGGGTTCGGTGCAAGGGTACAACCGCCCCATAGGTTCCACCAAGTGGAACCGGCATCGATAACGTCATGTGCATGAATAGTTGACAGTGCGATGGCGTCTCTGTAGCATGCTCTAATTGACTGATTCTATTCGCTGATGAACATGCTACAGGACGACCTCAGGGAGGAAGATAACAGATGAAGAAGGACCGTGGCTTTTCGCTATTGGAACTCCTGATCGTTGTTGCGATCATCCTGATCATCGCGACGATCGCCATACCGAGTTTGCTCCGTTCCAGACAGGCCGCCAATGAGTCCGGAGCAGTCGCCAACCTCCGGACGATCAACACCGCGCAGGTGACGTACATGTCCTCCTCCGGCGGGACCTACGGCGATGTCACCCTATTGCAGGGGGAGGGTCTGCTGGATGATCGCTTCAGCGGCACTGTGGGAGGTTACGACTACGTCGTCACTCCCGCGGGTGGGGGGACCCAGGACTACACGGCGGTAGCAACTCCCGCCTCTTCGAACACGGGGAGGTTTGCGTACTACAGCGGTCCCGACGGCGTCGTCCGATACTCGACTGGAGCGAACGCCGGCAGCGCCGTGCAATAGAAACTCGAACCTTTCAAGTTTTCCGCAGCAGCCCCCGCTCCACCGAGGAGCGGAGGCTCGTCTGACTCCGCGCTCGTGCCTTGGGGAAGATCTGTATCTGCGGAGCTTCTGTGAGCATCGTATGAGAATCTCTTCGAACACGAGTCGAGGTTTCTCGCTCCTCGAACTGCTGATCGTCGTCGCCATCATCCTCATCATCGCGACGATCGCCGTTCCGAGTCTGCTGCGGTCGCGACAGGCCGCGAATGAGGCCGCCGCCGCGGCGAACATGAAATCCATCAACATCGCGCAGAATGTTTACATGTCGACCTGGCATCTGTTCGCTACGATGAACCAGCTGGTTGGCGACGGATTGCTCGACACCCGCTTCCAGGGCAATCTTTCCGGGTACCAGTACGCTATTTCAGTCACGGGCAACCAGATGGACTACACGGCGACCGCGACCGCGGTAAACACCACCACGGGTCGGTATGACTATTACTCGGCCACCGATTTCGTGGTGCGTTACACAACCCTGGCCGGCCGCGCTCCGTTGGGCATGGCGGGTTTGCCCGTTGTCGGGCAATAGAGGCCGGAGCGTGCAGTCTTTTCCTTGATTTCCTGCCTACCGACTCCCTGTTGATTCGTCTAAGTGGGTGATGCGGAATCTCCCTAAGTTGAACCTGCAATAACCTCTTGCGAACGCGGTGTCTCAAAAGTGCATCGCAAATTTACCTATCGAAGCATCCGCATTGGAGATTGAAGATATTTTGCAGATGGATTGAGCGGACCACGCCAATTTGAAATCTCGGATCTTCGATCTCGAATTTCACATCTTTCACGGGGTAGACTGAGATCGCGATGACTCGAATTATTCTATCGATATTGCTGGTTGGCTTTGCCGTTCCCGGTGCCGTGGCACAGAGGAGCCCGACGGCCGCGCTCATCGACGGCGTGGAACGCAAGCTCGAACGCATGGAAGACCTCTCGGCAGATTTTGTTCACATTTATGAAGATCCGTTGAACCGAACCTACCGTGAAGAGGGTCATTTATACTTGAGACGGCCGCGAATGATGCGGTGGGAGTACCGGACGCCGGAAGAGTATCTCTACGTTTCCGACGGTGAAACCGTGTATCTCTACGTTCCGGCCGACGAGCAGGTGAACCGCGAGAGCGTCGACGACTCCTTCGACGATCGAATACCGCTCATGTTCCTGCTTGGCCGGTCGGAGCTGAGCAGGGAATTCGAAAGAATAGAGTTGCTGTCGCTGCCGGCCAGGGTGGCCGGAGCGAGAGTGCTCCGAATGTATCCCGCGCGCGAGAGTGACGTTGAAGAATTGCTGCTCGAAGTCGATCCTGTCAGTTTTGACATCCGACGGCTTCGGATCGCTCACCGAGACGGAGGGCGGACCGACTTCCTCTTCGACGGAATCGAGAGCAACACGGGCCTGGAACGCTCGCTCTTCGATTTCGAAGTGCCTCCCGGTGTCGAACTGGTCGACGGGATCGGGCACTAGCGAACCTCGAACCGCCCCCCGTTTCATTCCCCGCCTCGCTGCGGCATGCCTCCTAGATCATGGAATTTAACTGCAAGTACGCCAAGCCGAATGGCGAAGTCGTTCGGGCCGTTCGTGTTGGCCAGACCGAGGAAGAGGTCCGTGATCACCTTCAAGAGCAGGGGTTTCTGCCGCTTTCCATCCAGCCCAGAGCCTGGTCGTTGCCGTTCGGGAGCCGGCGAAAAAAGACGGGATTTCGACCGGAGGACTTCGTCGTTTTCAACCAGCAGTTTGTCGCCCTGATCCGCGCCGGTCTTCCGATACTGCGCTCGCTCGATCTGCTGAAGGGAAGGATTCCCAACCCTCAGCTTCAAGCCCACATCGAATCGGTGCGGGAAAAAGTCGTGTCAGGCACGTCACTGTCGGATGCTCTGGAGGACGAGCATGTGTTTCCGCGGGTGTACACGGCCTCCGTTTTTGCCGGTGAGCGAAGCGGAAACCTGGAGGAGGTGATCAACCGCTTCATCCACTACGAGAAAACGGTTCTCACAGCCAGCAAGAAATTCCGCAATTCGTTGATCTATCCCGGTTTCCTGATTGTCTTATCTATAGTGATGGTCGGGGTGATCCTCGGTTACGTCATCCCGCGATTCGGTGAACTCTATCAAGGTCTGAACACGGCATTGCCGTTGCCGACTCGGATCCTGATCGCTGTGGCGGAGGCCATCCAGAGCAGCCTGGTGCTGACTGTGCCGCTGCTCATCGGAGGTCTGATCGCCTTTCGATTCTGGTCAGGCTCGGCAGGCGGGCGAAGTCGGCTCGATGACCTGAAGCTGCGGCTACCGGTACTCGGGAACATCTGGTCGATGTTTGCGATCGCGCAGCTGGCACGGACGCTGTCGACGCTGCTCAAGGGCGGGATTCCTCTCGTGGCGGCCCTGGAAGTCGCCCACGAGGCGTCCGGCAACCGGGTGATCGCGGACGCGATCACGGCCGGGACGATCAGCGTGCGGGAAGGGTCGTCGCTGGCGGACGGCCTCGAATCGACAGGCCGGTTTCCCGACCTTGCTCTGGAGATGATTCGGGTCGGGGAACAGACCGGGTCTCTGCCGGATATGCTCAATCACGTGGCGGATTTCTACGATGAGGACGTCGATTTGCGCTTGACCGCGCTAATGAGTTGGGTCGAGCCGATCATCCTGGTTTTCGTTGCGGTCTTTGTGGCGGTGATCCTGGTGTCCCTGTACCTGCCGATCTTCAGCATCGGGTCCAGGGCCTTGCCGTCGTAGTTGTTACGAATGATGGACTCAGAATCTCATACCAGCACCGAAGCTTCCCAGCCCGATGACAGGGCACAGGCTCGGGGTCTCGCCGAGCGCTACCGGTACGAACTGGTCGACCTGAGTGACGTGCATCTGGACGTCGATCTGCTTCGATCGACGCCGGTCGACCTCATGTTCCGGTACAACTTCGTGCCACTTGCCGAGGATGGAAACGCCCTGGTGATCGCGATGGCCGATCCGAGCGATCTCGTCGAGGTCGACGAAGTGTCGGCGCTGCTGGATCGCCCCCTGATTATCAAGGTCGCTGCCCAGTCGGAGATCAGCGAGCTCCTGAAGAAATCCGAGTCTTCGCAGCGTGTACTGGACGAGGCCACCGAAGGCTTCAAGCTGGATATCATCCGTGAAGACGAGAGCGGCGATGAGACGATCACGATCGAAAAGATCACGCAGGAGGAATCGAGCCCGATTATCCGCCTGGTCGATACCATCATCTTCACGGCTCTGGGTCGAAGGGCGAGCGACATCCACATCGAGACGGGCGCGACCGAAGTCGTCGTGAAGTACCGTGTGGACGGGACGTTGGGCCATGCCATGGATCCGATCGCCAAGGAACACCACTCGACAATCATCTCTCGCATCAAAGTGATGTCCGAGCTGGACATTTCAGAAAAGAGGGTGCCCCAGGACGGCCGATTCAAGACCCGCTACAAGGGCCGTGCGATCGACTTCCGTGTCTCCATCATGCCCTCGATTCACGGAGAGGACGCGGTGATCCGGATCCTGGACAAACAGTCGATCAGCGAGAAATTCAGTACGCTGAACCTCGACGTCGTCGGTTTTTCAGACAGCGACATCCGGAAGTTTCGCCATTACATCAACGAGCCCTACGGGATGGTCCTGGTCACGGGCCCGACGGGAAGCGGAAAGACGACGACTCTTTACGGCGCGTTGATGGAAATCAAGAACGAAGAAGACAAGATCATCACAATCGAAGACCCTGTCGAATACCAGATCCAGGGAATAACCCAGATACCGGTCAACGAGAAGAAAGGTCTGACGTTCGCGCGAGGCCTCCGCTCGATACTGCGGCACGACCCCGACAAGATCATGGTCGGGGAGATCCGCGACATCGAGACCGCACAGATCGCCATACAGTCGGCCCTGACCGGGCATCTGGTGTTCACCACCGTCCACGCAAACAACGTCGTCGACGTCCTGGGGCGGTTCCTGAACATGGGGGTCGATCCGTACAACTTCGTGTCGGCGCTCAACTGCATCCTGGCCCAGCGACTGGTCCGCCTCATCTGTCCGGACTGCAAGAGGACGGTCCGCCATACTGCCGAGATGCTGAGCGAGTCCGGACTCGATCCCGAGAAGTACGCCGACACCCTGTTCTACGAAGGCGAGGGATGTATCGAGTGCAATGGAACGGGATACCGGGGCCGGACAGCGATCCAAGAGTTGCTGGATCTGTCCGACCGCATCCGGGAGATGATCGTCGACAAGAAGCCCACGTCGGAGATCAAGCGCGCGGCCCACTCGGAAGGAATCACGTTCCTGAGGGAGTCAGCGATAGCCAAAGTCGTCGAAGGGAAGACGACGCTGTACGAGATCAACAAGGTGACGTTCATTGAGTAACTGGTTCCTGGACGGTTTCAGAGAATTCTTCGGTCCGGACGTACCGCGCTGGGCCTGCGAGCTGACGCCCGACCGGACCATCGTCGTCGGCACAGGCTCCGACCGTCGGGGTGTTGTGTCCCAGGCCGTGCTCGATCTGCCGCCCGGAGCTCATGCAGGGGATCTTCGACAAGCCGGCCTTGTCGATTCCGATGGCGTCAAAGGGGTCGTCCGGCGAGCGTTGGACCAGGCGGGTTTTTCGGGCTCCGAGATTGTCGTGGTGGTGCCCGACGGGGTCGCGCGAGTGTCGATCATGAAAGCCGAAACCTTACCGGCGGAGCCGGCACAGCAGCAGTCTTTCATCAGGTGGAAACTCAAGAAGAACGTTCCCTTCGATACCGAGACGGCCGGGCTTGCCTTCAAGAAGTTGGCGCAGAACGGTTCAGTCGACATACTCGTCGCTCTGTCTCCTCGGGGCGTGACCGAGCAGTACGAAGACCTGTTGGAATCGATCGGCATCCATGCGGGCATCGTAATCCCCTCGACGGTTGCCGCACTCAACCTTCTGGGTGCGGAGCACGGCGATATAGTTTTCCTGAAGGCGAGCACTGAGGCGGTAACGACCAGTGTCTTCATCGACGGCCGGCTCAGCTTCTACCGCAGAGTGGGGGCCCAGCCGTTGTACGATGCGGTGCATCCAACGATCATGTACTACCAGGACAAACTTGACGGGACCGGGATACGCGAGCTCGTCACCTGCGTTCATGACGCCGCGACCGGAGACAGAGCGGCTGAGCTTGCGACCCGATTGGGCATTCCGGGGCGAAGCTTGTACACGGCCGATGTCGGCGACGTCTTCAAACCTGCGCTGGGAGCGCTGCAGCTGTGACGAACAGATATCAACTAAATCTGGCGAACCGTCCGTTTCCACGCTACAGAGCCACCAATGTTCTGCTGACCGCGATTCTCTTACTGATCGCCGCGTTCTCGCTGTGGCAGGTGCTGGGCTTTCTCGACTACACGGAGGAAGTGGCGGCACTCGGTGGGACGGAGCAGGAGGTTCGTGTTGATTGGGAGTACCTGGGCGGGCGTGTCGATGAGCTCCGGCAGCAGCTCAATCGTCCAGAAGCCGTGGCCCAGATGCAAGAGATCCGATTCCTCAACCAGGTCGTCGAACGAAAGTCATTCTCCTGGTCCAGTTTGCTCAGCGTCATCGAGGATGTCATCCCCCGTGGTGTCTACCTGACGGCCCTCGAACCGCAGATCGATGACCGTGGCCGGATCCGAATCGCGATGGAGGCGCGGGGCAGGAGCGTCGCCGAGATCAGTACCTTCATCGCCGGACTCGAGCAGACGCCGGTCTTCAAGGACGTCGCGGTCTCGGTAGAGGAAAGGGACTTCGAGGACGGCCTGGCGGAGATACTTGTCTTGATGGATGCGGAATACCTGCCGCAGAACACCACGGCGTTCGTGGAGGCCCAGTGAAGCATCTGTTTCGGAGGCAGAAACAGCAATACCTGTTCGGCGGCATCATCGGTGCAATGGGTCTCGTTTCGCTCCTGTTTTTCCTGATTCTCTACCTTCCGGTTCGAGCAGACTACCTTCGCCTGGAGGCGTCGATCGAACGCCATCGGAGCGAGACCTCGTTTCGGGAACAGGAGCTAGAGAGGTTGGAGGATCTCAATGACCAGCTCGAAACCGCACGCACCGAGCGTCTCCGCTTCCTGGCAGCGCGCTTCATCCCTCGGCAGGCGGGCTTTGCCGCGATGCTTCCCGATCTGGAAGAGCTGGCACAGATAGCGGGCATCGACCGGAACCGGGTCCTGTACAGTGTCGATCAGAACGCGCAGTTTGGAGTCTACTCCGTTACAATTAACATACCGGTTCGTGGGGACTATGGCGCCGTAAACCGTTTTATCCGGGCGTTGGAAGATGCGGATACTTTCTTCATCCTGGATTCGATTGGCCTGACCCGTTCTGAATCGGGCGCCACCAGCGAACTGAATCTTTCGCTGAGTCTGACGTCTTTTTTTGCTTATGATGGGTAAGGACCGCCAACGTCTGAAGATTCTTGCGATCCTGCTGGCTGTGCTGGCCTCAACGCTCTGGATCGGGGAGCAGATCAACCCGACACCGGGGGCGTCCACAGCTCAAACGCCCGGCTCAGCCCCGACCCCCCCCGTGCCCACGACCGGCCTGTCCGAGATCGAGGTTACCGGAGGCTGGATGATAGGCCTCGGGGAAGGCGCAGGGGATCCGGTACGGAGGAATCCTTTCGAGTACGGTCCCGAGGCGCTACCGCCCGCTTCGGAAACACCACTGCCGGGAGAACCCGGAGGCGATTTCCCTGCGGCCGTGCCATCGCCGGCTCCACAGGCGGAACCTCCGCCCCCGCCTCCTCCGCCGATTCCTTTCAAGTACAACGGCTATGCCGTCATCGACGCCGAGCGGGGGAGGATTCGCGCGTTCCTGTTCGAGGAAGACAAGTTGTTTTCGGTGTCTGAGAATGAGGTTCTGATGGGGCGCTACCGCGTCAACCAGGTTACTGAAACCTTCGTCGAGGTCGAGGATCTCGAATTCGGACGCCGCCAACGGCTTCCGCTCATAGTGCAATGACGCACGACCGCGGGTTCTCCCTCGCCGCCTTGATGATCTTCATGATGGCCCTGTCCATCCTGATGGCGGCAGCCGTGCCGGCATATCAAATGCAGGCGCAGCGTGAACAGGAAGAAGAGCTGATATTCCGCGGCCAGGAGTATGTGCGCGCAATCCAGAAATACCAGCGGCGCTTCGGCATCTATCCCCCGAGTATCGACGCCTTGGTGGAAACAAACGGCCTCCGTTTCCTCAGGCGCGAGTACACGGATCCGATCACCGGGGACGCGTTCCGCCTTTTGACGATCAACCCCGATGGAAGCATCAACGGTTCGACCCTCTACCAACAACGCGTCGGTAACGCGCCGCTGTTTCAAGGCGGGACACCGCAAATGTTCGGACAACCCGGGTTCGGTCAGGGAGGTCCGGCCCAACAGCAGGGCGGGGGACAACGCCGTGGTCCCGGCCAGGGCCCTCAGGGTCGTGGCGGGGCAGGGCGGCAGGGCCTGCAGGGTGGTTTCGGTGGCGCCCAGCCCGGTCCGGGCGGTCTGGGTGGATTTGGCGGCCAGGCTTTCGGCGGCGGCCGCGGTGGGGGTTCCGGACAACAACCCGGTGCGCCCACTCCCCAAGGCACGTTCGAGACAGGGTCGTTCGCCGGCCGCGGCCAATCGCAAGGCGTCCCCACGCCCGGTGGCATCGGACAGCAGCCGGGCTTTGGGCCTCCCGGTGGGTTCGGACAACGCGGAGCCGGGGGCGTCCAGGGCAGGGCTCTGCAGGGCCGCGGTGGCCAACAGGGCGGTGGCCAACAGGCTTTCGGTGGATTCGGTCAACAGAGTGTTACCGGCGGCGCAGGGTTCGGGCAGCAGGCGGCAGGCTTCGGTGGACAGCAGCAGGCGACGGCGAGCTCTGGAATAGTCGGGGTGGCACCCGAGAACGAAGATGCATCGTTGAAGGCATACAACAACCGGGAGAAGTACAACGAGTGGGAGTTCATCGCGATGCCCGGCTTCGGTACGGTTCCGGTGGCTCCCGCCGCGCAGGGTCAGGGCGCACCGACCGGTCAACCCAACCCGTTTCAGCAGAATCAGGCATCGCCTTTTTCAGGTACCCAGCCTAACCCGTTCCCGGGGGGGCCGACGACGCCACGACCTCCTGGCAGCACTCCTCCGGGCACACCGAGTTCCATCCCCGGGCAGACCCGCCCGCCAGGGCCATAGTAGCTATCAGCCCTCAGCCTTCAGCTGTCAGCTCAACCTGAGGGGACTATCGTCCCGTTTCCGAAATAATTGATGGCTGTCAGCTGAAAACGGCTGACAGCTGGAGTCTCACTCGATCTTCACCGCATTCGGCTTGGGGATGACCTTGTGCCCGTGCCGTTCGGCATAGATGTGGGTGAATTCCCCGCCCAGCAGCAGAATCGACGTCGAGAAGTAGACCCAGATCAGGACGACCAACAGCGACCCCGCCGCTCCGTACACGGACTCGATCGCGCTCGTTCCCAGGTACAGGCTGAAAAGGTATTTTCCGCCTGCGAAGAAGACCGACGTCACGAGTGCGCCGACCCAGACGTCGCTCCAGGCGACTCTCGCGTCGGGAAGAAACTTGTAGACCAGGGCGAACAGCACCGTCACCACAGCGGCGGAGATGGCGAGGTCGACGTAGTGCCAGATGAAAGCGACCCCGGGGACGAAACGGTTTACGTAAACGCTGTAAGCCTGGATGAAAGTGCTCAGGAGCAGGGAGGCCAGCAGGATGACGCTGACGACCATGACCATGCTGAAAGGCCAGAACCGGTCACGAAGAATTCCGACAATCCCGCGGCCAGGTTTCGCCGCGACCCTCCACACCTTGTTCATCGCAGCGAGCAACTGCGCAAAGACGGCTGAGGCGCCGATCAGCATCGTAGTCATACCGACGACCGTCGCGATGCGGCCCCCTCCAACGCGCTCGGTCGTGCTCGAAAGCGCGCGCGCAATCAGCACCGCCGCATCGTCGCCGACATAGTCGCTGATCTGACTCTGGATCTGGACGGTTGTGTCGCCGCTGTAGATAAGGCTGATGAGGGCGACCACGATCAGTAGGCCGGGCGCCATCGAGAACGCCGCGTAGAAGGCGATCGCGGCACTCATCTGGAAAGCGCCGTCGTCGATCCAGCGGTAGAACGATTCCTTGAGCAGATCCCAGACCGCGCCCATCAGAACCCGTACCCCGATTCGCCCGACAGGAGTCGGCAGTCCACGCGAAGCAGAGCCAGCATGGCCGTATCTTACTCCAGAACGCATCGCCGCATTTTCGGTGTTTACACCGTTGACTCATTCTGTTACCAAGACGGCCATGACCTTCGAGACGATTCAACTCCAACTCGATTCGCGCACCGCCAGGATCGTTCTCTGCCGGCCGCCGCTGAATGTCATTAGCATACCGATGATGGAGGAGATGGATCGAGCATGGACTGCCATCGAGGACAGTACTGCGAATCTGGTCGTCTTGTCCGGTGCCGGTGAAAAGGGCTTTTCGGCCGGAGTCGACATCGCCGACCATGCTCCCGCCCGGGTTCAGGAGATGCTGGAACGCTTCCATCACGTCATCCGCAGGATCTACGGTTCGTCTCGCATCAGCATCGCGGCCATCCACGGGCACACGCTGGGCGGGGCCGCCGAGCTGGCGATGGCCTGTGATTTCGTTGTCGCTGCCGACGACCTCCATCTCGCATGTCCGGAAGTCGAGGTCGGTTGCTTTCCGCCAGTAGCCGCGACACTGCTGCCCGAAATCGTCGGGATGCACCGGGCGTCCGAGTTCGTCCTGCTCGGCGCCGCCGCGTCAGCCGAAGAGGCGAGGGCGATGGGGCTCGTCAACCTCGTAGCTCCGGCAGGCAAGCTCAACACTGCCGTCGATGAGTGGTTGAACCTTCTCCTGAAAAAGAGCGCCGCGGTCCTGGGTATTGCGAAGACGGCCCTACGCGAAGGTGCCGTCGCGGACTTCAACCTGCGTTTGAAACGGATCGAGGATTTGTACCTGCAGAAGCTTGCCGGGACGGCCGACATGGCCGAGGGCATCGAAGCCTTTTTAGAAAAGCGACCTCCGGACTGGAAGCACCGGTAGTTTGTTAGTGACGAGTGACGAGTGACGAGTGACGAGTGACAGGTGACGAGTCGGAGGATGCGTCTTCTCTTACTCGTCACTGGTCACTTGTCACTCGTCACCAGTTCGGATACAAGAGGAATCAAGCAATGGACTACCGGAACGTCAAGTTTGAAGCCGAGGGGCGCATCGCGTCTCTCACCATCAATCGACCCGAGAAGCGAAACGCCCTGAATCAGGCGACACGCGACGAAATCCTCCACGTCCTCGATAATATCCAGGAGTCGGCAGCGCGGGTTCTGATCCTCACCGGCGAGGGTGAGAAAGCGTTCATCGCGGGTGCGGACATCACCGAATTCGAGGGCAGAACGGCATTGGATCAGCGCGACGTGATGAAGCAGCGCCGTATCTTCGACGCGATCGAAGAGTGTCCGTTGCCAGTGATCGCCATGATCAACGGTTTCTGTCTCGGCGGCGGCATGGAAGTCGCCCTGGCGTGCGACATCCGCATCGCCAGCGCTAACGCAAGACTCGGCCAACCCGAAATCAACCTCGGGATCATCCCTGGCGGCGGTGGGACCCAGCGCCTGACGCGACTCGTCGGGGAAGGCAAGAGCATGGAACTGATCCTGACCGGCGACATCATCGACGCCGGAATAGCCTACGACCTCGGTCTGGTAAACCATGTCGTTCCGCAAGAAGAACTCCACGACTTTACGTTCGGGCTGGCGAGCCGCATGGCCGACAAGAGCCCCGTGGCGCTGGGCCTGGCCAAGGAATCGATCAAGAATGCTGGACGGATGGGAGTCCGTGAGGCGATGGAACGGGAGACGGATCTGTTTTGTCTGGCGTTTACGAGCGATGACAAACGGGAAGGTGTTTCCGCATTCATAGACAAGCGGAAGGCCGACTTCAAGGGGCGCTAGACTTCCAATGCGAGGCTTCAGACCTAATGGCGGGGAACTGTTCCGAGCAGTGACAAGTGACGAGTGAAAAGTGACAAGTTCCGTTTGTCTTCTCTCGTCACTTGTCACTTATCACTGAAGGGGACACTCCCCTTCCGCGCTCTCATGGCACCAGTATCAGTTTTCCGAACACCTTCCGCTGCTCGAGCAGTTCGTGTGCTTCGCGCGCTTCCGCGAGCGGCATGACGCGGTCGATGACGGGCTGGAGCTGGCCTCTGAAGACACACTTCATCGCGTCTTCGAAGTCCTTCGGGCTTCCCATTGTCGATCCTATGATCCGGAGCTGGCGGAAGAAGATGTGGCGCAGGTCCGTCTGTGGTGTCGGGCCGGTCGTCGCTCCGCATGTCAGGATCCGCCCGCCGCGGCGCGCCGCCTTCAGGCTCTGGATCCACGTGTCGGCACCGATGTAGTCGACGACGACGTCGACGCCTCTCTTTCCGGTCAGCTTCCGGATAGCGCGGTCGAACGGCTCCTTCTCATAATTGATCAGGATATCCGCTCCCAGCTTCCGAGCTCGCTCGAGTTTTTCGTCCGAACTCGCCGTCGCGAACACCCGGCACCCGGCCATCTTAGCGATCTGGATGGCCGCGGTGCCGACACCGGCTCCCGCCCCGAGGATCAACACGTCCTCGCCTGGGCGAAGCCTTCCCTTCGTGATCATCATGCTCCACGCCGTCATGAACACAAGGGGGGCAGCTGCCGCATCCTCGAATGAGATCGCGTCAGGTATGGGAAGGACGTTGTGGCAGGAGATCTTCAGCAGTTCCGCGTAGCTTCCCTGGATCGTTTCTCCGACCATGTGGTAGGTCAGGCACAGGCTGCCGAACCCTGAGGCACAGAACTCGCAGCGACCACAGCTGATGCCGGGGTTGATTGTCACCCGCTGCCCGACCTCCAACCCCTTTACATCGGGACCGATTTCTCGCACGACACCCGCTGCGTCGCCCCCCGGGATGTGAGGCAAGGGAAGCTTGATGCCCGGAAAGCCGCGACGGACGAAAATGTCGAGGTGGTTGACCGAAGCGGCGCGGACTTCGATCAGGACCTCTTCGCCGGACGGCGTCGGATCCGATGCGTCCTCGAACTGAAGGACCTCCGGACCGCCGTGTTCGTGAAAAACTACGGCCTTCATGATTCGCGTAGTGTATGTGCTAAATTTGCTCTTTTCAATCTGACGGCGAGTTCCCCGAACTTCCGAACTCTCGTTCCCGACGGAGGGATTCTCATGAATGTGAAAACGATTGCTGTCATCGGTGCGGGAATCATGGGGCGCGGGATCGCACATGTGGCAGCTCTCGGCGGCTTCGACCCTATTCTGAACGATGTCTCCGCCGACCTTCTTGAATCGGCCCGGAGCCGAATCGGACGCGACATGCAGAAGGGCGTCGATCGAGGCAAGTTGACGGCCGAAGCCATGGGTGCTGGTCTGGATCGCTTGAGAACCTCGACCGACCTGGCGGAATCAGCCGCGGAGGCCGACCTCGTGATAGAAGCTGTCCCGGAAAAGATCGACCTGAAGATGGATCTCTTCGGGCGCCTCGACAAGGCCGCACCGGACCACGCCGTTCTCGCTACGAACACCTCCGGTTTGAGCATCACGGAAATGGCGGCAGCGACCCAACGTCCGGAGAAAGTTATCGGCATGCACTTCTTCAACCCTGTTCATAAGATGAAACTCGTCGAAATCATACGGGGCCTGGAAACCGATGACGACACTCTCAAGACCGTCGAGGCCGTGTCGAGACAAATGGGGAAGGAAACGGTCGAGATCAACGAATCGCCCGGGTTTGTGACATCGCGAATCAACGCCTTGATCGGGAACGAAGCGTTTTACATGCTGCAGGCAGGTGTCGGCAGCGCGCGCGACATCGACAAGGCATTGAAGCTGGGCTTGAATCACCCGATGGGGCCTTTCGAGATGATCGACCTGGTCGGATTGGACACCCGCTTGAGCATACTGAATTTCCTACAACAGACGCTGGGCGAGAAGTATCGTCCCTGCCCGTTGCTCGTGAAGTACGTGAAGGCGGGCCGCTTCGGACGGAAGGTCGGCAAGGGCGTCTACGAGTATTCGGACGACTGACTTCGGAGCGTAGGGTGCAGATCGAAGGATCCATCTTCCTGGTTACAGGTTCGGCTCGGAGGGTCGGTCGCGCGATCGCGCTCGAGCTGGCCCGTCGGGGCGGCCGTCTCGCCGTGCATTACCGCACCTCCCGGGATGACGCGGCGGACACCCTTCGACGGATCAAAGATCTCGGCGCGGACGGCGAACTGTTCCAGGCCGACCTGGTAGACGATCGGGCGCGGGAGCGGATGATCGACGACATCAGGTCCCGCCTGGGATCGATTCGAATCCTCGTCAACAACGCCTCGGTGTTTTCACCGGGTACCCTCGATGACAGCAGCCCCGAAATGTGGGACGAGCAGCTGGATACCAATGCCAAGGTGCCGTTCTTCCTCGCGCAGGCGTGCGGTCGCGAGATGCTGGAGGCCGGGGCCGGTAAGATCATTAACATCGCCGATCCCGCCGGCGAGATGATCTGGACAAGGTACTTTCCCTACAGCGTTTCGAAAGCGGCGCTGCTGGCCGTCACGCGCGGCCTGGCTCGATCGCTCGCCCCGGCGGTTCAGGTCAACGCAATTGCTCCCGGCCCGGTGCACTTCCCCGAAAGTTATACGGACGACCAAAAGCAACGAGCGATCGAACAAACCCTCCTCAAACGCGCCGGCAGTATCGACGATATCGTCCGCGCGGTCGTTTTCATAATCGAGAACGACTACATCACCGGCGAAGTCCTGCACGTGGACGGCGGCCGGCACCTTCTGTGAACGATTGAAGATTTTTAACCACGGAGGCGCGGAGGCACGGAGAGTTCTATGTCCTAAGACGCAGACTCACCTCTGTGCCTCCGCGCCTCCGTGGTTAGGTTCGTCCGGACTGATTCCACGGCCTCTTCGGACAGGGTGGAGCCGGTACGTTCTACGGCTCCGGCACCCACCGTCTGGCGGTCCCACTCGACTTGGACACCGGCACTCTCCAGCACCCGCAGGACAGCCGCCGAAACCTCTCGACCGATGCCGTCACCCGGCAGCAACGTGATCCTGTGGCTCATACTGTCAAAATTAAACACGCCAACGATCCCGTCGGTAGTCTGGATGCAAGGGTCGTGCCGGCGGGTTTGGTCTTCAGGCCGTCCGACCGGAATACCCCGCCAATTCGGGGTTTGAGGTCATTTCGACACCGGCGCACGGCTCCTGTCTAGTTCTTGACTTGGCCAATGCCCTATGGTACAAACCGCGGCCAGGCGACAGAAAGACGCGGTTTTGATCAGACGAGGAGACAGCTATGAATAAGGGCGAGTTGGTCGAACGTATCGCGAAAGATGCGAAACTCTCGAAAACGCAGGCCACTAATGCGCTGAACTCGGTGCTTGGGGCCGTCCAGGGAACTCTCAAGAAAGGCGGCAAGGTGACCCTGGTCGGCTTCGGGACCTTCTCGGTGTCGAAACGAAAGGCACGGACCGGACGGAATCCGCAGACGGGGGCGAAACTGAAGATTGCGGCGCGTCGCGTCGCCCGGTTCTCGCCCGGGGCGGACCTGAAGAAGGCGGTCAACAGGGGGAAATAGATCAAGCCGCGCCGGCTCGGCCGGAGGCCATCGCGCCCTCCGTCCTCCACTCCGGGATCTGCTCGATTTGAGCCGAGCGAAAGAGTGATGTACCTGAGGCGGTGAAGTTTATTAGAATAGTGGGCTTTAGGAGTGTCGGCCCCGTGCATTTGCCAAGGGTCTGACCTTACACTTGACCGACGCCGGCGGCCACATGGCTGAACTTTTACTTACTGCCTTAAGGTGACAGGTAGCCGAAATCTAACGAATTCAGAAGGGGGAGTTAATGCGTAGTTCAAATCGACGATTCCCGATCTTGGGAGTTTTCATCCTGATCGGAGCCGTTACGCTTTCCGGGTGCGCCACGAAGAATTTCGTGCTCGAGGAGATCGCTCCGATCGAGGCGCGGGTTTCCGAACTGGAATCGACGGACACGGAGCATGCGGAAAGGATCGACGCCGTCGATCAGCGGGCTCAGGAAGGCATAAGTTCTGCGAACCAGGCGAACACCGCGGCGGCGACGGCTGATCGCAAAGCGGAGTCCGCCGGCGAGGATGCGGCAACTGCCGATCGTAAGGCCGAAGCGGCTCAGGAGAGCGCGGACCAGGCGATGAACCGGCTCGGTACCGTCGAGAACCGCCTGGGTTCGCTCTACGACTATTCGGTCAACCAGACTGTGACGGTCACGTTCGGCCTCGAAAGCGCCGCGCTGTCGGATGAAGCTAACGGCATGCTGGACGGTATCGCGGGTCAAGTGCAGGAAGGCGACTTCGTTGAAGTCCAGGGCTACACCGACTCCACCGGTGAGGACAGTTACAACATCGCCCTCAGCGACCGGCGGGCGCAAGCCGTCAAACGGTACCTGGTTTCGAAGGACGTGCCGTTGTTCCGGATCGAGGTCGTGGGCCTGGGAGAAATGGATCCTGCCGCGTCGAATGACGATCGCGCTGGTCGCGAGCAAAACCGACGCGTTGAAGTCCGACTTCTGCGGGCAGGCTCGTAAGAATTCGTCTCTGCATAGCGAAAAGGGGCGAGTGATCTCGCCCCTTTTTTTGCGGCCCAAAGCTATCTCGGATTGATCAACGAACCCGGCCCCTGTTTTTTCGACTAGCCGTGCCCTACTGGATGTAGTAGCCTGCCCGAGACTGACGGACCTGATAGGCTCCACTTCCTACCTTGACGACGATCCTCCGCAGTCCTTCATTGGGTTCTGCTGGCGGCGGAACGTAGCCCAGGCTGTAAGCACTCCCGAGTTCCTGGCCGATCGCCTCATACAGCGGGATCACATCATCGATCGTCTGGGGGAACAACACCCGGCCTCCGGAAATCTCCGCAAGGATCTCCATTCGCAGCCGGACCTGTTTCAAGTACTGATCCGGAATCGACGAATCCTCGTAGATGATCTTCAAGTTCCGGTACTCGTCAGCACCCCGGGTGTTGCCCTCCAGGTTACGATCGGTGTTGATGGCGATGAAATGGATGGGAATGCCGTTCTTTTCTGCCGTGTTGCGCAGGCCGCGGTACCGGCGATCCTGCTCGGGTGTCATCACGCGGTTGCGCCGGACGATGTCGCGGTATAACGATGTATCCCGACCGTCAGTCAGGACGATCACCGCGCGCCGCTCGCGAATGCGGTTGAACGAGCGGTCCAGCACCCTCTCGAGTGCCCTGTAGAATTCCGTTTTCCCACCGGACTCCCGACGGTCCATGAGCGGATCCAGTGCCCTCAAGGCTTCATCGCGGGGAGAATCCCAGTCCGCGAGCGTCTGTAGGCCTTCATCGAATATGCCGATCGAGACACGATCCTGCGGCTTGATGTAGCCGGCGAAACCCGCGACGGCGCGGCGCATGAAGTCCCATTTGTGCCGGGTACTGCCGGAACTGTCGAAGAGCAGGGAGACATGGTACGGTGCCGTGCTGGAGCCAAAATAGCGAAGCTCCTGGAGCTCCCCGTTCTCGTATATCTCAAAGTCTTCGGCGCTCAGACCGTCCACGGGCTGTCCCGTCGCATCAGTGACTGACACGTCGAGACTGACCACCGGCACGTCTACCCGGAGCGTGAAGTCCTGTTCCTGACCGAAAAGCGTGACGGATGAAACCAAACACCAGAGCATCGGTCTAAGTAGTCGTAGCATCGTTGTGTGGTATCGTAGCATGAGAAAACGACACGCTCACTCGAGGCCGATTCTGAGAGCCCGGACCCGGTCGACAGGCTCTTGAGGGAGGCTTATCTTGAAGAAAATATTGCTATTAGCGTCGATAATCTGCGGGGTGGCCATTGTGCTGGCGCCACAGGCCGGAGGGACGCCCGAGTTTGCCAAGAAGGAAAAGAAGAGCTGTCTCACCTGTCACACCGCGTTGGGAAAACCCGATCTGAACGGGGCCGGAAAGTACTACAAGGAACACCAAACGCTGAAGGGCTACAAGAAGCCCCCTCCAGGCGAATAGCAGCGGCAGAATCCTCCCGATATCAGTCCTAGGCGTTCTATTCGAAGACTCCCGAAAGTCCCTTTCGACGACCTCCCGAAAGTACCTCTTGATCAGCGGACTCTGACAGCCCGGTCATTGCATCGCCGTCTGAATTGCCGCTTCCAAGACTTCCGTTTCCTGGAAGTTGACGAAGTGTTTCACCACGACGCCGCTGGCGTCCACGAAGAACATCGTGGGGAACACGGTAACGCCGCCGTAGGCGTTCTGCATCTGCTGGTTGAGGTAGGCCGTCGTGAATTCGATGCCGAGAGTCTCGACATACTCAGCCCGCATCGCGTCGTCGTAAGGGAGTTCAAGGACGCGATCCGCGTTGGCGGCGACGATCTCGAATCCGGCGTCGGCATACTTGGCATGCAATTCGACGAGAAGTGGTGAGGTCTTGACACAGGGCGGGCAGTTGGTGAACCAGATGTAGACCATGTGGGGCTTTCCGGCCACGTCCTGGGATGTCACCGCGCTGCCGTCGTAGTGTTCGATCGAGAACTGCGGAATCGGATTGCCTTCCCACCCGGCAATCGTCCTCTCGATCAACCGCCCGAACTGCGGGTGTGCGCGGACCGGCTCTACGTCGATGCTCGTGATTTCACCGGTCGTGGGGTCGCGCTCGAAGAACCGGGGGACTCTGGGATCCGACTCCATGATCCGCAGGATCACGTCCGCTTCGCCTTCAACTTTGAAATTGAACTGCTCGGAGATTACCTGCAGCGTCGGGATTTCACCGGTACTCGTGTTGTATTGCACGAGAAACAGCGGGATCTTGAAAAATGTATTGTAGAGAGAGCTGAGCACTTGCTGTTCTTCCGGCGTCGTAAAGACCTCGTTCGCCAGGTCGGAGACGACCACAGGCTGCCCCGGTTGCACGTTTTCTCTGAGGTATTCAATGATTCGGGTCTCGGTGTTCGGCTGTTGGAACAACACGGCCATTAAGGCCGCTCCTAGCCATATTTTCATTGTGAAATCCTCCTGTCTGGTTCGAATAAAACTACTATTCTCTTATGTTTGTGTCCAGTTGTTTGTAGCGCCCCGGATCGCGCCAAAAGGTTCTTGGACGGAGCGCCCCGCGGATGGTTTCGAGGAATCTGGCGACGTGTGGCGAAGAAGTGGCAAGTGGCCGGCGACACCCAAACTCCCCTCCTCAGATGAGGAGGGGTGGCGCGAAGCGCCGGGGTGGTGTTGACCAAGAAAAAACCGCCTCGTCTGCGCTTGCAGGCATCCACCCGGCCAATCGAACCACCCCGTCTGCGCCTTCGGCGCATCCACCCCTCCTTATCCAAGGAGGGGAGTCGTTCCTGGCCCCGAACTAAGTCCCTTCCCTACCGATTCCGCGTGAGCCGAATCGGACGGTTCTGCCCCATCAGGTTGTTCTCGAACAGAGCATCAGTGGCTTCCAGCGCGACGCGCATCGAAGAGGGGCGCCAACGGTGCCAGCCGTGCGGCTCGCCGTCGAAGACACGGTAGTCAAACCACTTGCCCTGGGCCTCGGCCTGGACAGCGAACTGTTCGATTTGCTGGAACGGAGCCGTCGGATCGCTACCTCCGTAGAGGAAGATGATCGGCGTTCGCAGTGTGTCGACGAAGTTTGTCAAAGAGCGTTCGTAGAAAGGGAGGGGGGCTACGATTGGCGTCGAGCCGATCATGTAGCGGGTCCAGGCGGCCATGGTGGGGTAGGAGGAAGCTGTCACGAGATCGATCACGCCCTGAAGGGAGACGGCCGCGACGAACCGGCTTTCGTCACGTATGAGAGCCGCGCTCACGAGAAAACCACCGGTTCCAGACCCAAAGATCGCGACCCGCTCGGCATCGATCAGCCCTTCGCCCGCCAGCCGGTCCAGGCCCATGAACGCGTCACGGATATCCATTGCTCCGCCTTTGCCGAAGATGGCCTGTCGATAGTCTTTGCCCCGTCCGCTCGAACCCCGCACGTTGGGCGAGAAGACCAGGTATCCCTCGCTCACGAAGGACTGGACGAACGGGTTCCATGCGACAGCGCTCTGGCCTTCGAGTGTGTCCCTGAAGACCAGGATCGCAGGATGCCTGGTGTTTGGGGTTGCACCTCTTGGCCGGTAGACCAGTGCAGAGATCTCCTCGCCGTCGAAGCTTGGGTACACGAATTCTTCAGGAGTCACGAATCGAGACTCTCGTTGGAGTTCGAGCGGCATCGAGTTTGTCAGTGGGCTGGACCGGCCTCCGGTCGCATTGGCGACCCAGACATCGGACGCCTTCGTGGGGCTCGAGTGGGTAAAAGTGATGAGACGGCCGTCGGGAGACCACGCCAGGTGGCCGTGAGGGCTGGAATCTTTCCGGTCAAAACCGCCGTTGGTCCCCGGTCTGTCCGAAACCCGGACCGGGCTACCGCCGCCAGACGGGATCCGCCAGATCTGAAACTCGAGCCCGTCATTCTGCACGTAGGCGATCGTCGATCCGTCGGGGGACCATTGGGGGGTCAACTGATCGACCTCGACGTCGCTCAACGGTGTCCGCCCTCCGCCTTCGACGTCGATTACGTAGAGGTTGCTGTAGCCGTTCTGTTCAGATGCGATCACCAGCCTCGATGAATCCGGAGACCAGGACGGCGCGTAGTCACGGTAGCGTTGCGTTCCAGGTGTCAGCAGTCGCGCCGGACCGCCCGACGTCGAAACGACGAAAATGTCCTCGTTGTCGCGGCGGTTGTCGTTCGGGAGCGGATCGGACACGAACGCGATCCACGCCCCATCAGGGGACCATTGTGGATCCGAGGCCGGCGTTTCGGTCGGGCGTTCGACCAGGCCCGAGTCGATGTCCACGACCGCCAGTTGGGGCAGTCCCGCCGAGTCGGAGGTGAAAGCGAGACGTCTGCCGTCGGGAGACCACCGCGGTTCGCGTTCGTCGCTCGGTGAACGGGCAAACACCGCCGATTCCCCTCCCGCTGGGCGCACGCCGTAAATGTCTCCCCTCCCGCCCGGCAGTTCGGCAACGTAGGCGATCCACTCCCCGTCGGGAGACCATTGCGGATCGGACTTTGGTAGGGTGTCGGAGGTGATCCGCCTGGGTGCGCTGGCGTTTGAATCGACGATCCATATCTCCGAAGCGCCGCCCTGGGCGGAAACGAAGGCGAGTTCCGACACGTCTGGAGACCAGGTAAATTCATAGACGCCTGTCGCCCTGGACAGGGCATCTGGATTCAGGGGGATGCGGGCTTCCTGTGTGAGTAGCATGCTGACCCCGAAGGAAGCCGCAAAGATGATGGCGATAAAGACAAGACGCGGCAGGAAATTCGCCTTCAGGCCTCCGATTCTGAAGTTCGCTGCCACGGCCATGTCCCCCCGGAACATTCTACTCGAATCTACGCTTCTTCCGTTCGCCGCTCCCCCTGAATACCACGGATTTCCTTCCGTTTCGTCCCGATTACCGCCGCGAAACGCTAGCGGGGCGGAAAACCCTCTTGCAACTGTGAATCGTTGAGGTTAACCTACGCGGCGCGATCATAAGTGTTATGAAAAAGGAGGCTGAATGAGTCTAACGATAAAAACCCGCAAGGTGGACGGTATCACGGTTGTGGACATGTCGGGCCGGCTGACGATCGGGGAGCCCGTACTGCAACTCCGTGACAACATTCGCGGGTTCATCGACGATGGAAACCTGCGGTTCATCCTCAACCTGGGTGACGTGTCCTACATCGACAGCTCCGGGCTGGGCGAGCTCGTTTCCACCTACACGACCGTCCGGAATCGCGAAGGTGACGTCAAACTGCTGAATCTGACCTCGAAAGCAAAGGATCTTCTGCAGATGACCAAGCTGCTGACGGTTTTCGATACCTACGAGGACGAGTCCAAGGCAGTAGCAGCCGTGAAGGGCTGACGCGGTTTGCCGGGTCAGGGGAGTGGCGGAAGTGCGTGGGAGTCGAACCCACCGAACGCCGGTTCCCCGACGTCCCACTGGCTTTGAAGGCCAGGAGAGTCACCGGACCCTACTCACTCCCGTAACCGATTATAGACGAGCGATAGCCGATGAGGGCGACATTATAGCCCGAACCAGCGCCCCGTGGCGGCTATCGCCGTAACCTCGAAAAGGCTGTCCTCCGGAACATTCTTTTTCCTATAATCACGTCACTTCAGAAAACGAACGTAGCAGAAAAGGACGTTGGGTTCCGGGGGGACCGGCCTGCCGCGCCTCGGGACCGGCCTTGGATTCGCCAAAGGAGTGCTTATGAGGGACTTGAACCGACGCGGCTTCATGAAGTCCGCGATGGCCGCCTCTGTGGCCGGGACGCTGGGCCCGTTCGATGCGGCCGCCCAATCCTTGTCGGAGGCACGTCCGCCGAGGCCGATCGCCATCTCCAGCGCAAACGGGATGCGTGCCATCGACCGAGCCATGGAGATGATGCGCCAGGGGGAAGACACATTGGCCGCCGTGGTGGCGGGCGTGAACATCGTCGAGGACGATCCCAACGATCGAAGCGTTGGCTACGGAGGCTTACCCAACGAGGACGGTGTCGTCGAACTCGATTCCTGTGTCATGCATGGGCCGTCGAATGGCACCGGCGCCGTGGCATCCATCCGGAACATCAAGAACCCGTCCTCGGTCGCCAAGGTCGTGATGGAGCGCACCGACCATGTCCTGCTCGTCGGCGCCGGGGCACTGCGGTTCGCCAGAGCTCACGGGTTCGAGGAAATGGACCTGCTCACTGATGAGTCCCGGGAGCGCTGGCTCCGGTGGAAAGAAAACCTGAGCGACCGTGACGATTGGATTCCACCTTCGGAAGGTTCCGGTAACGCCTCGGTATACGACTCCGAACGCGTCTACGGCACCATCAACTGCAACGCAGTCAACGAGCGGGGTGAAGTCTCCGGTGTCACGACCACGAGCGGGCTGTCGTTCAAGATACCCGGTCGTGTTGGCGATTCCCCCATCTTCGGCGCGGGTCTGTACGTCGATGGAGCGGTCGGTGCATGCGGATCGACGGGCCGCGGCGAAGCGAACCTGACCACCTGCGCCAGCTTCCTTGCGGTCGATAGCATGCGTCGGGGAATGTCCCCCGAGCAAGCCGGGCTGGAAGCCTGCAAGCGGATTGCGGAGAAGACCACGAATCCGCGCCTCCTCAACGACGACGGGCATCCGAATTTCAACGTCAATTTCTACGTCGTCAACAAGCGGGGCGAGTATGCGGGCGCGTCGATCTGGAGCGGCAGCCGCTTCGCCGTGCACGACGGCAACGAGTCCTCCATCAAGCAGTGCGCCTACCTGTTTGAAAGGCCCCCGCGAGGCTGACGGATTCAATGAGGCGTCCCCCCGGTGCCCGTGTAGGGGCGGTCTGTGACCGCACATCGTTCTGGTCAAGGATGGCGTGGGGGGACCGGACCAACTGTCTTTCTCTGCGAACCCACGCACTGCCATTCGGTCCGTGAACGTTCAGTCTTTCGTCGTGAGGGGGACGGTGGCCCGACGCTAATAGATGGTTCCGCTCATAGAGCGCACCTACACTTGAGGATCAGGGTTTCCTCCGTTGTCCACACCTTCCCACGATCAGCACTCAGCTATAGGCCAAGTAACGGTCCGGAACGCTGAAAGCTGACAGCTGATTGCTTTTGCACGATGACCTACGAAGAGGCGTTCTCGGCCCTGAAGGCTGGCGAGTACGAGCGAGCAGCGAAGCTGTTCGAACCCGCCGCACGGGAGATGGGCTACGGGTCCGACATCATCAACAACGCCTACACGCTGGCCCTGCACCTGGCCGGAGACCAGTCCCGGTTGGCCGACGTGGCATTTCGTGTCGGAAACATGATCCTGCCCGATGATCCGGCTTCCGCACTGGACTATTTTCAGCGTGCTTTGTTTGCCGGCTTGGAAGGGAACCGCTTGAGACAGATCGGTGAGGTGTTCGAACAGTGGTCCGAAGCCGCGCTTGAAGGAAACGCGGGAAGGAAACCCTCGGCTCCCTTCCGGCGCGTGGCTCATGTTGTCGGATGCCTGCTGCCCGGACATGCTCCCAGCATCTATCTGCAGAGTCTGACGCGAAGCCTGAACTCCCATGGCATCGCATCGACGGTCTTTACGACGGAGTGGGCCTCTTCCTGGTTCTTCAACCCGAAGGACGTCGGGCAGTCCCAGCAGATGGACATCGATGCAGATGTGCAGATCGCATCCGTCGAAGGCGATTTTTTCGAGCGCGCGGAGCGCGTCGCTGACGCCGTCCGTCAGTCCGGTTGTGGCACCGCCTTCTACCACGCAAGCCTGACCGAGCAGATTACCGCGCGTGTCGCCGCGCTTCATCCCGCGCCTGTCCAGGTCAACGTCAACCACGGCGGGGAGATGGCAGCCGATCTGTTTGATGCATCGATCCACCTGTTCCAGAACGCCTTGGAGAGAACGCAGTTCCCGGATCGGCAGAACACATGGATCCCCCTGGCTTCCGACATCGAGGCGCGTCTCGACGCCGCGCCTCCTGCCGACCGTCGTCAGCTGGGCCTGGCAGCGTCAGGAACGGCTTCAGCGACGTTCGGCAACCTGTACAAGATTTCCGGAGAAGATTACCTGCGCACGTTGACGGAGGTCCTCCGTCGTTTTCCTGCCCACATCCATCTCTTTGCCGGATCCGGAGACGTTCGACAGGCCAGAAGCTACTTGCATCGTGCCGGGGTGCTCGGACAGGTGCGCTTCCTTGGACATCAGAGCGATGTTGCTCACCTGCTGCCATTGATCGATGTGTACATCGCGTCTTTCCCTCACTCTGGAGGGCACTCTGTGCTGGAAGCGATGGGTTCCGCCAAGCCAGTCGTCGTCCTCGGATACCCCTCGGATTCACACTACAACTCGGGCGCGGAACTCGTCGGACTGGACGAACTGGTCGCCGCGGGGCAGGAAGAGTTCATCGAGATCGCGGATCGATTGATCCGTGACGCCGACTACCGGGACGCCGTCTCCCAGGCCGTTCAGGAACGCTTTCGCAGGGAGTTCCGGCCCGAGCATCTCGGGCGACGGTATAAAGACTTTCTCGAGGAGTTAGTTGGGTTGTGAGCGGTGATGACCGATTCGGACGGATGGATCTTTCGGACTATCGCAAATTGCGATATTTGAAAGAATCCACATTGTAGATTGCGGATTGCAGATTGTTTCATTTCAGATTTCCGACCAATAAGAAATCGAGCAATTTGCAATCTCCAATTTCCAATAGTTAGCTCCCACCGCTCCCGCTGTTCAACAGGTCGATGTACCAGCCGGTCATCTTCCGTGCGAACTTCGGAGTCACTTCAGGGCACGTGATTGCAGTGCCGGAAAGAGCTTCCAAGGCGTTGCCGCAATCGAAACGGGGTTCGCTCCTCAGGTACTGATAGTAGAACGTCATCTGGCGCTGGAAGAGGGCTTCGATCTTCGTCATGGGGGCATCTTCGAAGGCCGCTTCTTCCACGAGATGAATACCCTCGACCCGAAGCTGGTCGCACACGATGTCCATCCAGAGCTTGTTCTGGGTCGCTTTCGGGTTGGCAAGATGGTAGATCGAGCCTGCACTCGAACTCTGACCGGCGATGGCGACCATGGCCGCTGTCACGTAATCAACGGGGACGAAATTGAGGGTCGAGGTTTCCGATCCGAGCACCCTTAGAGGCAATTGAACGATGTCGGTGCCTTTCTGTCGCCGCCGCAGGCGCTGGATCACGGTCCACAGGCCACGGATGAATGCGTAAACGCCGTGGAAATGTGTGGCGTATCCCGTTTCCGATTCGCCGATGACGATACTGGGCCGGTAGGTCGATGCCGAGATCCTGCCGCCGCGGTGCGCGGCATCGACCAGGACCTCCGACCGGCACTTCGAATCCTCGTACGGGTTCTTGAATTCCTGACCGACATCAATTTCGTCTTCACGAACGGTGCCGGTCCTCTTGCCAGCAACATAAGCAGTGCTGACGTAGTGCAGGCGTCTGTCGGTCGTTCCGGATGTCCACTCGACGATGTTCCGCGTGCCGTCCAGGTTCGTGTGGAAGATGCTTTTCCGATCTTCTTCCAGGAACGACAGCGACGCCGCACAATGCCAGACCTCGTCCGTCGTGGCCGTCAGGCGTTCGTGGTCCGCCGGGGCGAGGCCGAGACCGGAAGCGGACATGTCGCCTTCAACGACCTCGAGGCGGTCCAAGCGGCTTTCCAGACTCTCGTCGGTCCGCGCCACACGGCCGAGGGTTGCGGTGACACGCTCATGAGCCGTTTCGGTTTTCGAAGCGCGGGCGAGCGTCGTGACGTGATGGCCGTTCCTGAGTAACGCTTCGCAGAGATGACTGCCGAGAAACCCGGTCGCCCCGGTCAAGAAAATGCGCTTAGCCTGACGTTCCGGCATGAAACGGCTGAATCCTTTCGATAATGTCGCCGGATGAAGCGGGCTGGTAGAACCGGATGATCGCGCCACGTTTCTTCCGCCATTCGTCCGCGCCCATCGCGACGACGTTTCGCAACTCTTCCAGGGTCCGCACTGCGAACCCGAACCCCTGACGGGAGGCGGCTTCGAAGAGGCCGGACTCCTGGGGCATCAGTCCGCCGATCCCCGTCAGCACAGCCGGAACGAGGGAGGCCAGACTTTCGTAAGTGGATAGTGCTCCCGGTTTGGTTATTACGAGGTCGGATGCGCCCACGAGTCGATCCATTTCGTAGACGTATCCGTAGGTGCGGATTCTCTCGTCCTCCAACCGAGCCAGGCGGCGGCGGAGTCGGGCGTTACGCCCGCACACGACCAGTACAGTCGCTCCGGGCGCTGCCTCGCGCACGGCGCGGACGAGGCGGAATAGTGGGCCGCCGCCACGTGCGCCTCCGTTCACGAGCACCGTTACACCCTCCTGCAGGCCCAGGGCCTCGCGCAACTGGGCCACCTCGTCGGCTGAGTGCGGCCGGAACCCGTCGCGCAGTGGCATGCCGACCCGTCTTATCCTTCCGCGGTCGATCCCGTTTTCGGCGAGCGCACCGGCCGCTTCCTCGGTCGTGACGAAGTAGCCGTGCACGTAGGGCGAGGCCCAGCCTCTCCAGAAGGGAGGGAAGGGGTCCGTGATGAACGTGTAGCAAGGAATCCGAACCCCCTGCTCCCGGATCCACCGTTGAATCATGTGGTTAAGCATCGGGTGGACCGACAGGATGACGTCCGGGTTCTCGGCCTCGAGGAAGCGCCGGATATAGCGGCGGACCAGCCGGTAGAAAATGTTGCCTTCGTAAGGTTTCAGGACATCGATCGCGCGAAAAAAAAGGCCCATCCAGGCCGGTCGGTGAGTTAGAAGAAGGTTATAAAGACTTGCCAGTGAGCGATTTGCGACAGCGGATTCTTCCAGCGGTTTTCTCAGTGAGACCTCAAGCCCGGCTTCGGTGCCTGCGGCAGCCAGGGCGCGAGCAGCGGAGTTGTGTCCTTCACCGGTGTCGGAGGAGAGTATCAGTAGTCGCATCCCCCCGGCACGATAGCATATTTTCTCTACACGACCCGCCCGTAACAGCCGATGAGATAAGGGAAAGCGGACCGTGAGGGGAAAGCGGAGCGAATGGCCGACCCGAGACTTCGATCCGGCCAGGCCAGCCAAGTTTCCCGACTTCGCGCGGCTCGCGGGAGTTTGTCCCAGTCAGGAGACACCAATGGACGCAGCGGATCGCAGGGTGGCGCTAGTCTGGATCTACCTCGGACGCAACCCTTCGGAAAGACTGGAAACGGTTGGTTCCATCGACGGTGGCAGGATGGAACTCGTCGCGGTCGGGAACGTCGAGGTGCAGAAAGCCGCCGAGTTGTTCACCTTCTCGCGCCCTGACGTCTCATTGCGAACCGTGGATTCCATTTCGATGGATGCGATCTGGCGGGCTGTCCCGTCCGATGTCGGTGCGGTCGTTTTCTGGATGGACGACGAGAAGCTGGTTCACCGGGAGTTTCCCGTCGAGATGGCGGCGCCGATCTTTGCCGACAACGTGGCGGCCGAACAGCAGCTGCACTACTGGGACGGCAACGCGATGGCAATCTCACGTACGGCGGCAGAGGCGCTTTCGATACGGGATCTCAGCCTTCGCGGTGACTCTCTTCTGACCCTGCTGTCGGACGTCGTTGATCGCGGCACGCGCCTGCAGAGCGATCGGATGCGGATCGTCTTTTCGCCGATGGAGCGGTTTACAGCCATCGCGAACGAACCGGTCGGGGCAGTGTCTTAAGAAGTAGTCAGTAGTCAGTAGCCAGTTGTCAGTGAAGACCGAACGTTTTGGCCCACTCCGACAACTGACTACCGACTACCGGCAACGGACTACTGGTTCCCCGCCAACGCCCGGTACGTCCCCCCGATACATCCTTGCTTCAGGAAACTGTAGAACGGAAGTTCTGCAAACTCGCCCAGGTCCCGATCAATCGAGGCCATGGTTTGTTCCAACGAGTCCCCCCGTTCGACGTGCTTCAACACCTCGTCGTGGATTGCCTTCACGTTGTCATAGTAGCGCTCGGCGCCCTGGCGGAGACCGGCAGCATCGTAGCCGTCGATATATCCGTGCCCGGGTATGAACCACTCCGCATCGAGTTCCAGGGCTCGCCGCAAAGTGTCCAGATGTTGGGCGGCATATCCTTCCCCGAGTGACGCCGCGATACCGTTGAAGTACAGTTCGGTCAGGAACGCCACGCCGTCATCGGGCAGGTACACGACCGTGTCGCCTCGGGTATGGCCGAAACCGAAGTGGTGGAGTTCGATCCTTTTTCCGCCGACGTGAAGGACAAGCGCGTCGTCGAACGTGATATCGGGCAGCGTCGGTCGCGGGGTGTCGCCAGTGGCTCCCTCAAGCGCGGTTGCCACAGCCTCCCGAGCGTTGCGATGTGCGATTATGAGGGCGTCGCCGAACACCTCGTTGCTGTTGACGTGGTCCCCGTGGGGGGAAGCGTTGATCAGGTGGCTGATGGGCTTGTCGGTCACCTCGCCGATTGCCTCGATCATGCGGCGCCCCTCTTCCGGGTTGTCCTGTCCGTCGGCAACGACCACCCCGTCGTCGGTCACGATCACGAGTGAATTCGTACGGACGATCTCCTCTTCATTGGGAAGCTCCAGCGGGCCCTCATAGGCGTAGACGCCTTCTACGATCGGGATGAGCTTCGGCGTGAAGTCCACCCCGAGTCGTCCCTGACCGAAGACGACGCTGGGAGCGAAGACGACGCTCGGAGCCAATACGAGGACGAGACACAACGTTAGCCGTCGGGTGAAGGTGCGCTCTGCGAGCGCACGTTGTTTCGGTGCGAGAAATGTGCGGTCATAGACCGCACCTACACCCCGTTTTTTGGGGCGATTCATGGGTGACTCCTTTCTTGGGAGAAGTGACAAGTGACGAGTGACAAGTCGGAAAAGCGCAACTGACGACTGACTACCGACTACTGACTACTTCCCCTATATATTCAGCTCATCTGTGATTTCCATCGTCCATGTCACCGCTTTTAGGTACGCCGACCGAATGGTAGGCGGCTCGAGTCTCAACTGTTCGGTCAGCTCGGCGAGCCGATCCCATTCGCTCCGCTCATATGCGAGGGTGAAGTCCAGGATCCTCCCTAGAAGGCCCTCGTGGTTGAGGAGCGCGCCGGCGGTCTCCTCCGACAGCGGTAGTTTCGCCAGCACGTCTGCCATCAGGCAGTCCAGCATGGCGTCCAGCACCGAGAACAGACCGACGGTGAAGAACTGTTCGGCATTGCGGACGTGTTGTGCCTCGGCCAGTTGCTCGCACATCTTGGCCCGGATGATCGCCGTCACCATCAACTCCCTGGGTTTGTCGTCCATGGACGCAAGCATCAGCAGGCTGGCCCAGGTCCGGATTCGCGCCGTGCCGATCAACATCGCGGCGTGACCGATGGAATCGACCCTTCGGGGCAGGGCGTGGTGGGCCGAATTGACGAACAAAAGCAGCTTGTAGCTGAGCGCGGCATCCTGCTTGATGGTTTCTTCGAGTTCCTCGCCGTTGATGTCCGGGTCCTGCAGTTTGGCCACGAGACGCGTGGCGGCCAGCCGGTTCATCGGGATCTGCCTGCCCTGGATCAACTTGGGCTCACAGAAGAAGAACCCCTGGAAGTACTCGAAACCGAGCCCCTCGCAGAATTCGAATTCTTCCTGTGTTTCGACCTTTTCCGCGACCAGACTGACTTTGAATTCCTTGAGGGCGGATACATGCTGCTCCAGCGCGTTTCTGTCGACACCCAGGATATCGACCTTGATGATATTGGCCAGCTCGGCCAGAGGGCGCAGGCTCTCCTGGTAGACAAAGTCGTCCAGTGCAATAACGTAACCCTGCCGGGACAGCTTCTGGAGGGACGTGACGATTTCCGGATCCGCGGTGACGTCTTCCAGTACTTCCAGTACCACGCGATCCTTGGGCAGCGAGGCGCAGTGGCCGTCGAGGATGAAATTGCGTGTGAGATTGATGAAGGCGAGGTCGTGCCCGACGATCCGCTCGAGGCCGATTTCGATGAAGTTCAGGATGACCTGAGCCGTCGCCCGATCGCCGTCGATGATGACTGCCCTATCCGCCGCGCCGCTGTCGCGAAACAGCAGCTCATAACCGTAGACATCCATCTTGTTGCGGTAGATGGGCTGCCGGCTGACGTAGGCTTCGGTGACACTTTCTGTCGACATGCTTATCCGGGCCAAGGGAAACACTCATCGTAGCACGAACGTGTAGTCAGTAGTCAGTAGCCAGTCGTCAGTGCAGAACAACCTAGTTTCCTCCCTACAACTGACTACTGACTACTGATTACTCGTCCTGTTGTACTATCAGGGTTTCAGACCCATGAACCCCATCTACAAGAGCGAGATCAATCGGGCCGTGGCTCCGGCCGGGGACGGGGAGTTCCGACCGCTCGGTATCGGTTCGATGTCGATCTGGCCTCCTGTCGTACTGGCTCCGATGGCCGGTGTAACGAACTTTCCGTTTCGGGCAATCTGCCGTAGCTTCGGAGCCGGCCTCTATGTCAGCGAGATGATCGGCGCCCGCCCGCTCGCTGATCGATGGGAGAAAACGTTGAAGCTGGCGGACTTCGGGCCGGGGGAAACACCTCGCAGTCTCCAGCTCTATGGCGCGGACCCCCGTTACGTCTCCGAGGCCGTCAAGAGGCTGGTCGGGGAGGGCCGCATCGATCACCTTGACATGAACTTCGGATGTCCGGTGCGCAAGGTCACGCGGAAAGGAGGTGGGGCGGCCATCCCGTTGAAGCCCAGGCTGTTTCGCGACATCGTCCGGGCAGCGGTCGCGTCCGCCGGCGACGTTCCGGTTACGATCAAGTTTCGGCTGGGGGTTGACGAGAAGCACCTCACCTACATGGACTCGGGTCGCATCGCCGAGGACGAAGGCTGCGCCGGCGTCGGACTGCATGCTCGCACCGCCGCCGACCTCTACCACGGGGAAGCTCGCTGGGAAGCAATTGCAGACCTGAAGGCATCGATCACGATACCCGTGCTGGGAAACGGCGATATCTGGGAGGGTGAGGACGCGCTGCGACTGATGCGGCAGACCGGATGCGACGGGGTCATCGTCGGTCGGGGGTGTCTCGGCCGGCCCTGGTTGTTCCGGGACCTGGCCGATGTCTTTCGGGGAGCCGAACCGTCCGATCCTCCGGTTTTCTCGGAGGTCCTCGTTGTCATGTTTCGTCACGCCAGACACCTGCTCGATTGGTTCGGTCAACACACCGGGATCAGTGCCTTCCGCCGCCATGTCTCCTGGTACACCAAGGGCTTCCGGCTACCTTCGGAAGTCCGGGAGGGGATGATGCGAACCGCGAGCCTCGAAGAACTTGAAGCCTTGTTCGAAACTGTCGATCGCGACCAGCCATTCCCTCCGACTGCGATGCGTGTCAAGCGTGGGAAGCGGGGCGGTACGCAGAGGGTCGTCTTGCCGGAAGGGTACCTGGATGATCCGGACGACGCGACCCCTCCCGGCGTCGAAGCGGAAAGAGTGGTTTCGGGTGGGTAAATCGCCCTCGTCCCAATCGGCTCAATTCCGAAGCCTGTCCGTCCTGATCGCGGTGGCCTTCGTCGACATGCTCGGCTTCGCGATGATATTCCCTCTCCTGCCGTTCTACGCGCTCGAGTTGAACATCTCGCCGCAGTTCATCGGTGTCATCATCGCGTCCTTTTCCGTCGCCCAGTTGTTGTCGGCCCCGATCTGGGGCCGGGTTTCGGACCGTTACGGGCGGCGACCGGCGCTCCTCATCGGGCTGACCGCATCAGCCATCTCCTTCATCGTGTTCGGTTTCGCCAACTCGTTCTGGCTCTTGCTGACATCCCGGGTCATCCAGGGAGCCGGCGGTGGCACCACGGGCGTCCTTCACGCCTACGTCGCCGACACGGTTCCCCCCGACGACCGGGCCCGCTCTCTGGGATGGATCTCAGCGGCTACTTCGGCCGGGACGATGATCGGACCGGTGATCGGCTCCACAGCGGCCTACTGGGGCCAGGCCGCACCGGGCCTGGTCGCGGCCGGACTCTGTTCCGTCAACATCGTGTTCGCGTGGATTCGGCTGGAGGAATCGTCCGGCGCCGGCGAAGAGACCCGCACCCGGAAGCGAAAGCCGGTCTGGCACACCGCATGGACCGTTGTGCGACACCCCGGCGGGACCGTGCCGCGTCTGGTCTGGATTTACGCTCTCGGTATGCTGTCTTTTTCGACTTTCACGTCGGTCATCACGCTCTTCCTGGGCATGGACTTCAACGTCACCGAGCGCACCATCGGCTACGTTTTCCTGTATGTCGGCTTCCTGTCCGTTGTCATGCGCACCCTGATTCTCGGGCCAGTCGTGGACCGTTTCGGCGAAGCCTGGACGATGCGGCTCGGGGCCCTCAGCCTGATTTTCGGCCTGGCGTCCTATCCGTTCGCGACGGGGTTCTGGACACTGGCGGCCACGATGCCGCTGATGCCGATCGGCACCGCGTTGCTGTTTCCATCAACAACGGCATTGACTTCCAAGTGGGCGGAAGAGGCAGAGTTGGGGACGACGATGGGTACGGCCCAGACATTCGCCGGCCTGTCCCGAGTCGTTGCGCCCTTGATTGCGACGGCCCTGTTCCAACAGCTTGGTCACGGCGTACCGTTCTTCGCGGGAGCCGGCTACATGCTTTTTGTCCTGCTGCTGTCGTTCGGCATCGGAGACGCCGTCGACTCGCGCGTAACCTCCCCGTCTGTGCCTTCGGCACAGACACCCTTGCTCAGAAAGGAGGGGAGTTCTTGAAGCCACCCCGTCTCACGGCCGTAGCCGGGGAACCGGCTTGGAGCCGGGACTAGTGGCCTGTAACAATGCTATCGGTACCATCGCCGACGGGTCTTGCGGGCGAGGTCGAGGAGGGAGACGGAAAGCGATGCTCTTTCATCGGTGACGGCTTCCGACAAAGAGATCGCCCGCAACCCCCATCGGCCCGAAGGGTTCGGCCCAACGGCGCCGTCTTCGGTGTCGCAACGCCCTCGCAATGAAACAGCATTGGCTCGGGCGTCACTCCTAGAATCCGACGCCGTTCCTCCGAACGCTGGTACCGATAGCACTGTTACAGGTCACTAGATCGACGCATGACGGAAGAAACCACAATTGCGAGGTCCGCGTGGAACCCGAGCCTGAGGCTGGGACGGGCTTGGAACCTTCCCACCGTCTGGACGAATTGTCTGGCCGGCACCCTGCTTGCCGGAGGCGGGTTCGATGTCATTGTTTTTGCCCCTGCGGTGGTGGCGACGGCGGTGCTCTACGCCGCGGGCATGTTTCTCCGCGACGGATTCGGTCGGCGGTTGGATTCGGAGTACCGGCCCGAGGGCACCATTCCCCGAGCCGAGGCCACATCGCGCCATGGCATAGCCACCGGTTTTGGCCTCATGGCACTTGGAGTCGTCTTGCTGCACCTGCCATCCTGGTTCCTGGGTGGGCGGGTCCACGGAGAAGTCGTATTCTGGAGCCTCCTGCTGGCGCTGCTCATCGTCTACGACAATTACAGGATCAGGAGTGGCCCTCTGAGTCAGCTGGTTGCGGTGTTGTGCCGTGCGATGGTTTATTTCGTCGCAGCCGCACTCGCCTCCAGTGCCTTCCAGACGCCCGTGCTCGTCGGGGCCGCGCTGCTCTCGGCGTACTTGATCGGGCTCGCCTACGGCGCCAAACAAGAGAATTTGAACCGAAATCGCAATTCCTGGCCGCTGTTGTTTCTTGCCGCCCCGTTCATCTATCACGCGCAAGAACTCCCGAGCCTTGCCCTTGTTGGTTTTGTCTGGGTTGCCTTTCTCTGTTGGGTCTTGTTTTCGCTCAGTTTTCTTCGGTTCAGGAGGGAAAAGAACGCGCCGCGCGCCTTCATCAGCCTGATCGCAGGTATTTCGCTCCTGGACGCCCTGGCGATCAGCTCGATCGGTGGCGAACCAGGAGTCGTTGCTGCGGCGGTTGCCGGTTTCCTCGTGACACTCGCTTTCCAACGTTTCATCCCCGGCACCTAGTCATTTCGTGACGGGACGTTTCTTTGCAACACGAAGACACGCAGGCAACGAAGATCAGAAAAGAGCTACTCAGTCGTCAAGCTCGTCGGCGAGGGTCATGTCTTTCACTCGGGGCGCAGCAGCAGCTTTCGGTCCAGCTCGGCGACATTCCTGGCGCCCACTAGAAACATGGTGGTTCTCATTTCCCGGAACAACCGTTCGCCTGCCGCCACGACAGCGTCGGCGGATTCCCTGGCGGCGATCAGAAACGGTCGGGCGACGGCCACGTAGTCTGCACCGAGCGCCAGAGCCTTGGTGGCCTGGATCCCGTTCCGAATGCCTCCGCTGGCGACGATCCTTGCCGGTCCTGTTCGGTCCGGATCGATCCTCTCGAGGATCCATCGCGTCGGCAGGCCGAAGTCGCTGAACATCTCCCCGAAGGATGGATCCGGGCTCAGTCGGGCCTCGACGGCGGCCCAACTGGTCCCGTCGCTGCCCGAGACGTCGATGTAGGACACACCAAGGCCGGCAATGGTCTCGACCAGTTCGGGAGCGATTCCACCACCGCACTCCTTCACGTACACTGGTAGTGGACAGCGTTGGACAAAGTCCTCCAGGTGTGAAGTGAGGTTTCTGAAGTCGGTGTCCCCGCCCTCCTGGATCGATTCCTGAAGCGCGTTGAGGTGGAGTCCGAAAACATCGGGTCGGATGCGTTCGATGATATGCGCGGCGTGGTCCCAGGCCAGACCGTAGTTGAAACTGACCAATCCCAGGTTTGCAATCAGGGGGACCGACGGGGCAAGGTCGCGCACTTCGAAGCTGGGCGCGGCCGCTTCGTCCTCTACCATCACCTTCATCGATCCCAGGCCGAGAGGTACCCGTAGCCGTTCTGCGGCCGCGGCCAGGTTCGAGTTGAGCCGTCTAAACTCTTCTCCGACACCTCCTGTCATCGACGAGATGATCAACGGCGCGGCGATCGCTCGTTCGGCGAATCGGGTCTCGGTTGAAACTTCCGACAGAGCGAGTTCCGGCAGGGCGTTGTAGCGTAGCTTGAGGTCGGCAAAGCTGTCCCGTCGCAGGTCCACCGACGGGTCCAGACACACTTCGATGTGGCCTTGCTTGCGTTGGTTCAGCGACTCGTTCAGGTCGGCGTTGGCCTCGCTCCCGGGGTCCGACATGGGCGGTCATTTTAACACCCCATTCGAGGGAGCTCCCCGGCCATCGGTTCCTCATCCCTGCGCTTCGGCCTCCGGTCTTTTTTGCGGCGAGCGGTCGGTTGTGGCGGACGCTCTGCTGCCTCTGCGGTAAAATTCGAGTCTAGCGGCCAGGGGAAGTCGAGGAGTCTTGATGGCTGGGAGTAACGACAGGGTATCGCGGGGTGGGGGTTCGAGCGGTTTCCCGGATCGGGGACTCCCCGAAGAAACGGACCACTCGAGCTATGTGATCCAGGTTTCGCCACGCTTTCTCGTGACACTCCTCGCGGTCCTGGCGCTCACCCTCCTGTTCTGTCACGCAGCGTTGACGATTTACCACTACCAGGTCGATGAGTTGCCCTGGCTTCCCTGGCGCCAGCTCTTCGACGTCGACGAAGAGAATAATGTGCCGACTTGGTTTTCGGAGTTGCTGCTCCTTACCGCGACGGTGTTGCTGTGGTTATGCGCCGGCAAGAAGCGCCTCGAGGAGGATCCGTCGGTCGACCACTGGTACGCGCTGACGATCGGGTTTCTCCTGCTTGCGATCGACGAAGTTGCCGGACTTCACGAGACAATCAACAGCTTGATCGATCCGACCTGGGCGATCGGTGGCGGTTTGCTTGCACTCGGAATCGGCGTGGGCTTCATACCGTTCCTGCGGCGGCTGCCCAGGCGCACGGCAATTCTGTTCGCCGTCGCCGGGGCAATCTACGTGGGCGGTGCGGTCGGCGTTGAGATAATCGGAGAACCGCTTGACAGCGACTCGATGGCATATAACCTCTTGACCGTGTTGGAGGAGGGTATGGAGATGTTCGGTGTGATCTTCTTCATACATGTGCTGCTCGGCTACATGCGGGAATCTCCGACGAGCATCCTGCAGGGGGTGGTTGAGTTGAGGCCGTAGCCGATCCCGACGACCGCTTCGTTGACTTCCAAGCTTGCCCAAGCTAGCCTCTCCGTCATGACACGACTATCTGCTTCAATCGCCGTGATTCTGTTCCTGTCGGGGTGTGGCGGCAGTCCCCCGGATACTGCCGGGATTCCTGACATCGACGGTGATGCGATCTCCACTCACATTCAAGCCCTGGCGTCGGACGACATGGAAGGCCGCGCCCCCGGCAGCGCCGGGGAGGGGCTGGCGACCACTTACATCGCCGACTATTTTCGATCGATCGGCCTGGATACGTCGTTCCAGGACGTCCCTTTGGTCGGGACGACCGCAACGCCGACATCGCTGACCCTGCGCAAAGGCGGCGAAACCCGGACGCTCGCCTACCGCGATGAGTTCATGGCATGGACGACGCGGGAGGTTCGATCGATTGCCCTGGACCCGGCCGAGCTGGTCTTCGTCGGTTACGGCACGGTTGCGCCGGAGTATGACTGGGACGACTACGGAGGTGTCGATGTCGAAGGCAAGGTGCTCTTGATGCTGGTCGGAGATCCACCACTTGAAGACGAAAGCATGTTTGGTGGACAGGCGATGACCTACTACGGGCGCTGGACCTACAAGTACGAGGAGGCCGCACGCCAGGGCGCCCGTGGCGCCTTCATAGTCCACGAAACCGCGCCGGCCGGCTATCCCTGGGAGGTCGTCAGTGGGTCTTGGTCGGGCGAACAGTTCGACATGGTCAAGGCCGATCAGGGGGCATCCGAGACCGGAATACAAGGTTGGATCACACTGGAGATGGCCCTGCAGCTGGCCGAATGGGCCGGGCATTCGTTCGACGACCTGAAGCAGCAGGCGTTGAGTCCGGACTTCAATCCGATACCGCTGGGCGTCGATGCGTCCGTCGACATCGAAAACACGTTGAGGCATGTGGATTCGAAGAACGTTGTCGGCGTGCTCGCGGGCGAGACCGATGAGTACGTCGTCTTTTCCTCGCACTGGGACCACATCGGAAGAGATGACTCGATTGAGGGAGACCAGATCTATAACGGCGCCGTCGACAATGCATCCGGGATTGCCACGATGCTCGAGATCGCCCGCGCTTTCACTGCGCTGCCGGACAGGTCGCGCCGGACATTGGTATTCCTCGCCGTGACGGCCGAGGAGCAGGGCCTGCTGGGGTCGAAGTACTATGCCGAGAACCCGCTGTTTCCGCTGGAACGGACCCTCGCCAACATCAATATAGATGGTGCGAACGTCTACGGTCCGACCGACAAGATCATCGTGATCGGTTACGGCTACACGTCGCTGGAGGACAACCTGAGGCGGATTGCCTCCGAGCAGGGGAGGGCGGTCGTCCCGGACCCGGAATCAGAAAAAGGCTTTTACTACCGTTCGGATCAGTTCAATTTCGCCAAGAAAGGCGTCCCCGCTCTCTACATCGACAGCACCAGCCTTGAAGACAGTAACCGCTACACGGCCGAGCGCTATCACAAGCCCTCGGATGAATTCGATCCGACCTGGAATTTCGACGGAGCCGTTGCGGACGCTCTGGCCCTGTTTGGCGTGGCTCTGGAGATCGCCGATGCGGATCAGTGGCCGGAATGGATGCCGGGAACCGAATTCAAAGCGGTTCGAGACGAGATGCTCAACCGGTGACACGTGAGGTAGGCATGTTGAAGAGACTCCTCCCATTAGTACTGACTCTGCTTCTTCCCGCGGTTCTCTGCGCACAGAACGGGCCGAAGAAGATCTTCATTTCTGTCGACATGGAAGGCATCACCGGCGTCGTCAGTTCCCAGCAAAGCGGGTCCAACGGGCGCGACTACTCCACGTTCCGCCGGATCATGACCGAGGAGGTGAATGCCGCCATTGGAGCCGCGCTGCGGATGGGAGCGGAAACGATCCTTGTTTGCGACGCTCATGGCAACAAGCAGAACGTCCTGCCGGAGTTGCTCCATCCCGCGGCCCGCCTCGTCCGGGGAGATCCCCGGCCCCTGGGCATGATGCAGGGCCTGGATGAAACGTTCGATGCAGCGATGTTCATCGGGTACCACGCGTGGGCCGGAACGTCCGATGCCGTCCTCGATCACACGATGAACAGTCGGATTTACGATCTGAGGCTGGATGGCAACCAGATGTCGGAAGGCACGTTCAACGCAGCTCTCGCCGGGTCCCTTGGAGTGCCCGTGATTTTCGTTTCCGGCGACCGGGCGGCGGTGGAACAGATTCGGGAGTTTGTCGGGGATGTCGAGTCGGCCATCGTCAAGGAGGGCGTCGAACAGGCGATGATTTCCGTTTCCCCCGGCAGAGCGCTCGAGATGATCGACGAGTCGGTCGAACGGGCCATGCGCCGCTATTCGGGCTTCAGACCGTATTCAGCAAGGGCCCCCCACAGCGTCGAAATCGACTTCTCGTCGGAGGCTCAGGCCGGAATGGCCTCATGGGTGCCCTCGGTGAGCCGCGTCACCCCGCGCACGATCCGGTTCAGCGCCGACGACATGCTCGATGCAATGCGCATGACGCGGTTGCTCGCGATCTACGTGAGTCCCTGAGTGATCGCAGGTGCGGTGGATGGCCACCTTTTCGAGGGGTGCGTGTATGAACCAGGTGTAGGTGCGCTCTATGAGCGCACACTCTTCGAACCGAAACGTGTGCGCTCATAGAGCGCACCTACACCCGATCCTAGAGTTTCGCCTGTCTCCGGCACGGAGACCTCTTCGGGGACTTGGAGCTGCGTCTACTGCTGTTTTGGACAGCGATGGTGTATCGCCGCACACGTTGACTTGTTCTAGTCCCTCGGGTTGTGGGTATACACCAAACTCATGATCCGCCACTCGCCGTCCTTCCTGACCAGGTGGAAGGCGTCCACACCGTCCGCGACGTAGTCCCCGACAGTTACCGTGTAGCGCGTCCAGACCGCGGCGATGTTGTCGTCGATCTGGATCATCGGGTTCGACATCTCCTCGTTGATGCGGCCTTCGCCGTCGGCCAGGCCCTCGGCCCAATCCTCGACCAGGATGAAGTCCTGGTTGCGGCCGTCGTTCCCCTCCCGGTCGGAAACCAGCATGGCGCCGGGCCAGAACAGGGTCTTCATGCCCTCGCCGTCACGCTCGGCCAGGTAATCGAAGACACCTTGGACGACGTCGAGTACCTGTTCGCGGTCGGTCCGGGTGTCTGCCACCTCGGTTCCCAGAACGTTCTCTGAGAAGAACGCATACTCCCTGCGCATTTTATCCAGTTGATGCCGTGGCTCGCGAAGCCCGTGCGGTTCCCTGGGGTACCAGACCATCTGAACCGGAACGTCGTTCTTCTTGAGCCCCATGTAGAGCTCCTGAGCCTGGCTCTTGGGCACGCGCTGGTCCTGTTCACCGTGCATGATCAGCGTCGGCGTCTTCGCCTGTTTGATGAAGGTCATTGCCGAGGCCTTTCGGTACTCCGCCTCATCATCGAACGGCGTGTCCCCGAAGTAGCCTTCCAGTAACCGCTGCAGGTCGTTCGTCGAGTACATGCTGAACATGTTCGTCAGGCCGGCGCCGACCATCACGGCCTTGAAGCGGTCGGTCTGCGTCAGCGTCCAGGCTGTCATGTAGCCACCGTAGCTCCACCCGGTCTGGCCCATTCGGTCGGCATCGACGACGCCTCGCCGGATCAGTTCGTCCAGCCCGGACTGCACATCTTCGTAGTCCCCACCACCCCAGTCCTTGAGATTCGACATCTGGAACTCTTCACCGTAGCTGGAACTGCCGCGTGGATTCGGCAGCAGCGTGACCCAGTCCTTGCCCGCCCACACATGAGCATAGTTGCCCCAACGCCCTGGGAAGCTCTGGGTCCAGACTCCGGACGGGCCGCCGTGGACGTTCATCAATACGGGGTATGTCTTTTCCGGATCGTAGTCGACGGGATAGATGACCACCCCTTCGATCTCACGCCCGTCTTCGCTCCTCCAGCGAATGACCTCGCTCTCACCCAGCGCGATGTCCTCGAGCTGCGGGTTGTGGCCTGTCACCTTGGTCGGGTCGAAACTGGGAAGAGAAGCCACGTACAGGTCATTGGGGTGCTGCACGTCTGTGCGCGCGAAAGCGAAAGTCTTGCCGTCGGCCGACATCGAATAGCCGGACACGACCGCTGCATAGTCGGTGACCTGTGTGACATCGCCGCCGGAGGCGGGCGCTCTGAAGATCTGGCGTGTCGTGCCCTGACCGGCCTGGAAGTAGATCGTGTCGCCGTCGGGCGAGAAACGGATATTGTTTACCGGTCCATCGAAGTCCGGTATCAGCGATCGGGGTTGGCCGCCCCCGGCAGGAACGGCATGAAGCCGCGAGAACCCGACGGGTCCCTGGCTCGCCGGGCGGGTGCTGAAGAGGATCGTCCCGCCGTCGGGGGACCATATCGGCCCGGTATCGGAACCTTCGTTCTCATACAGCTTTCGCGGCGTACCGGAGCCGTCTGCGTCTGCCACGTAGATGTCGCTGAGGCTGCCGTCGTCGGCCCTGGGTGTCGGACGGACTGAATACGCGATCTGCGTCCCGTCGGGTGACCATGCCGGTTGGCCCGCGACGAAATCACCCCGGACGATCTCTTCCGCGCGTTTCGACTCGACGTCGATGACGTGTAGGCTCGAATAGCGAAAGTCTTCGTCGATGAGCTTCGCGTCGTCTCGGTCCCTCCGCTTCTTTTCCTCCTCGTCGGTGAACGGAATCTGGGCCGTGTAAACGATCCTGGACGAATCATGGGACCAGACGAAGCCTCCGGCGCCGGATTTCGAGTCGGTCAGCTTCATCGCTTCTCCGCCATGAGGCGAGATGAGGTAGATTTGCGGCCGATTGCGGCTTTCGTCCTCGGCACCCTCGGTCGGCGGCCGTGTCTGCCTTCCGGTCTCCCGGTCCGAAATGAACGCGATCCATTCTCCGTCCGGGGACCACCGCGGCCCCCGATCGTTGTCGCCGGAGGTAAACCGGCGCGCGTTGGTTCCGTCTGCGGAGACGAGCCAGATTTCCGAACGCGTCTCGTTGTCGTCCATGACCGCGTACGAAAGTGTGTAGACGATGCTCTTACCGTCTGGCGATATCTGTGGCGAGCCGACGTTCTTTGTCTCCATGACGTCTTCGAACGTCATCGGCCGTTTGTCCTGGGCCAGGCCGACCGCCGCGGCCAGCAGAATCAGTGAAATTGCGAGAACCGCAGTTCGCTTCCTCATGACTCTTGTCTCCTCTCCTCCGATGGGTCCGATTTCAATCAATCTTCGGACTCGGCTTCCGGTCCCACGAGTCGGGTCTGGATGTTGATCTCCGACTTCAAAGTCCTGTGAACCGGGCATTTGTTGGCTATCTCCAACAGCCGGTCTCGTTGCTCGTCGCTAAGTGGGCCTCCCAGTTCGATCGCCCGTTCGATCCGGTCGACTTTCCCCTCTTTCGTCTCGCAATCCTCGCAGTCGCTCGCGTGGATCTTTCCATGCCGGAGGACAACCGTGATGCTCTCCAGGGGCCATTGCTTGCGCTTGGCGTACATGGTCAGGGTCATCGATGTGCACGCGCCGAGAGCTGAAGCCAGGAGGTCATAAGGCGTGGGGCCGGTGTCGGTTCCTTCGGGGGCAGGTTCGTCGGCCGTCAGCCGGTGCGACCCCACGATTATCTGATTCGCCAGGCCGGCGCCCTCGCGCCGCACCATCACGACACCAGGATCTTGAGTGGTCACCTGTTGTCGGTTCTCGTCCACTCTGCTCATAGACACTCCTCCGTTAATTCGGGGACGGAGACCGAATTCCAAATCGGGTATAGTTTGGTCTCCGTCCCCGAACTGCCTCTCAGGGATAGTTCGGTCTCCGTCCCCGAATTCCACGTCCCCGAATTCCAGCCCAGCGTTGGACGATCTTATACCAAATGGATCGACTCTAAACACAAGAAATCAGAGCGTCTGGGCTCTCTCTCGATGCGCGCTCAAGTACCCATCGGGCGGGTGGTATACTTGGCGGGTCGGCATACCAGAAACAGTCGGCTGATCGGTCCCTTTTGAGGTGATCGGGGGCTGATAATCAGTCTTTCCGGAGGACACGCGATGAGAAACCTCTCCTGGCTCACCATCTCCTGCCTGGCCTTCGTCCTGCTGATGTTCATGACCGGCGCTGAGGAAACCTCCGCCCAGTCCGAGGCGTCCTACCGGTTAGTCGGCGAGTGGGCCACGTTTCCGCAGGGCATTGAATTCGGTCCGGTGGCATCGATCGCCCATGCGGCAGACGGCACCCTTCACGCCCTGCGGCGCGGCGAGCCCGCGTTCTTCACGCTCGACCGGAGCGGAAAGTACCTCCGTTCGTGGGGAGAGCAGATCTTCGACTGGTCTCACGGGCTTCGTGTCGACCGCAACGGCTTCATCTGGGCGACGGACGGCCGGGCGCACGAGGTAATGAAGTTCGCGCCCGATGGCACGCGGCTTATGACGCTCGGAAAGCGAGGCGTCGCCGGCGATGGTCCTGATACGTTCAACCGGCCGACCGACGTCGTCGTGGCGGAGAACGGCGACTTCTTCGTGACGGACGGTTACGGCAACTCGCGGGTGGTCAAGTTCGATAAGGAGGGCAAGTTCATCAAGACCTGGGGGACGAAGGGAACCGACCCCGGACAGTTCAACCTGCCGCACACCCTCGTCATGGATTCGGGCGGACGCTTGCTCGTCGGTGACCGCGAAAACCACCGGATCCAGGTCTTCGACCAGGACGGAAACTTTCTCGATCAATGGACCGGCTTGGGAGCCCCTTACGGCCTGTACATCACGCCGGACGACACGTTGTTCATGGTGGAAGGAGAGGTCGACGACCTCTTGATAATCGACGGGCGGACCGGCCGCCTGCGGGAGCGGATTGACAGTCTGGACAACTCCCACTGGGTGTCGATGGATCCGGACGGCAACGTCTACGTCGCCGAAGTGCGTCAGGGCATGAGCATCAAGAAATTCGCCCCGAATCGCTGAGCGTTGGCCACGGACGATCTGCCTGTGTCTTAACGAGAGGGTTCCCACCCAAGTTTCGCCCGCGAACATGCCGACATCCCCGACCATGACAACACCCTGGTACTCCGAGGAGACGGGGTTCTTCCAAGACCTGTATCCGAAAGAGTACGCAGACCGGATCGATGCCGAGACGACCTACAAGCAGGTTGATTTTGTCGAGAGCCTTTTCTCTGACTGCAAGGGCTTGAACGTTCTGGACCTGGCCTGCGGTAACGGACGGCACTCCATCGAACTAGCTCGACGCGGATATTCGGTGACCGGCCTGGATCCAAACGGTTCGCTGCTCGATCTTGCGCGGGCTGGGGGTCGATCGGCGGGTGTCGGTGTGCGCTGGATTCGAGCCGACATGCGGCGGCTCCCGTTTGGGTGCCGTTTCGACCTGGTGCTCAGCCTGTTCACTTCATTCGGGTTCTTTCCCTCCGATCGCGAAGATCAGCAGGCCGTCCGGGATATCGCGCGCGTGTTGAAGTCGGGAGGACGATTTGTTCTCGACATCATGAACTCGAACTTCGTCTTGGAAAGTCTCGTCGAGGAGGAGACCAGCCGACTTTCCGACGGAAGGTCCGTCCGACACCGGCGCCGGTTCGACCCGACGACGAAGCGACTTCACCACTGTCGCGTCATTCGAGCGAACGGACGGTATCGATCGTGGGAATCGATCGTCCGCCTCTATTCTCCGGACGAACTCGATGGGTTGTGCGAAAGGTCCGGTCTTCAGGTTACGGCGACTTACGGCAATTACGGCTCCGAGCCCCTCGCGGCGACCCACCCCCGCTGTATAGTGGTCGCCGAAAGACGATGAACGACCTGACCGGTTTGCCTGCCGCACAGATGGCAGAACTCATTAGAAACAAAACAATTTCACCCGTGGAGTTGGTCGAAGCCCACCTGGAGCGCATCCGACGCCTCAACCCAAAGCTCAACGCCTTCATTCATGTGGATGCCGAAGGCGCCCGTGGCCAGGCACGGGCCGCCGAAGAAGGGATCGCATCCGGCGCACCAGGAGGCCTACTCCGCGGCGTTCCGATCAGTATCAAGAGCGCGATCGAAGTTCGCGGCTTCCCGTGGGAGTGCGGTTCGAAACTTCGAGCCGGCCTGGTGGGAGAGACCGACGCCCCGCTGGTCGAGCGCCTGAAGCGCGCCGGCGCGATCGTGCTTGGGAACACCAACGCGCCCGAGTTACTGATGGCCTGGGAGACGGACAATCTTCTCTACGGGCGGACGAACAACCCCTGGGACCTGGAACGGACGGCAGGCGGCTCGAGCGGCGGGGAATCGGCGGCGATCGCGGCCGGGCTTTCTGCCGGTGGTGTGGGAAGCGATGGAGGCGGCTCGATTCGTGTTCCGGCCCACTTTACGGGCATTTGCGGGTTGAAGCCCACCCCGGGCCGCGTGCCGGCCACGGGTCATTTTCCGGCCTCCGCGGGCCCGTTCGCTGCGACGGGGGTCGTCGGGCCGATGGCGCGGACCGTCGAGGACCTGCGGCTTTTGTTCGAAGTCATGGCCGGGCCGGACATTGGCGATCCATACGCAGCTCCTGTCCCGGTCCGCAAAGTTCCCGAGGAACAGCTCCACAGCTTGAAGGTCGGGTATTTCGAAGACGACGGCCGAACCCCGGTGACGGCAGAGACCCGTCGCGCCGTGCGTCAGGCCGCCGAGGCGCTGGAAGCTCAAGGGTTCGTTGTCGAAGAGTTTCGACCGGAGGGTCTCGAAGAGATCCGCCGGCTGTGGTGGAACCTGTTCGGCCGGGCCGGCGGCGTCGTGCTGGGAACGATGCTCGAGGGCCGCGAGGAAGAACTCTCCCCGATTCTCAAGCAGTTCTCGGGATACGTCGCGGAATCTCCGCGGCTGACCCTGGACGATTTCATGCACACGCTGCTCGAACGCGACAGAGTCCGAACCCGGCTGTTTCAAGAAATGGAGGAGTTCCCGATTCTGTTGTGCCCCGTTGCGGCCGTCCCCGCCTTTCGTCACGGAGAGAGGGAGTGGGAGATCGATAGTCAGAAGGTGAAGTATCTGGACGCCTGGAGCTACACCGAGTGGTTCAACTTGACCGGCAATCCGGGCGTGTCCGTTCCGGTCGGCCGTTCAGAGGAAGGACTCCCGATCGGGGTGCAGGTCGTAGGCCGGCCGTGGGAAGAGGAACATGCGCTCGCAGTCGCGGCGAGACTCGAGCGATCTTTCGATTGGCCACCTGATTCCGTGGCGTAGGAAAATGAGGAAGGTCGCGGTATTGTAACGGAAACTGCGCTCCGCGTAGGCAGCTTGAGAGCGATGAGGCTCTGGGAAGAATGATGGATCGAAGGCTGAGACAACTCCTCACGCCCCTGGTCGGGTTTCTGCTCGCCAGCGGCGCCTACCTTTACGCCTTTCCGACGGCCTCGATGGTCTTCGTGGCCGCTGTCCTGCTGCACGTGGCCGCCGGTGTGGCGCTGACCACGGTCCTGGCCGTGTTCCTTCTCAAAGAGTTGCGGACCTGCGCGCCGCAGGCACGAGCCGGCTGGGTGCTGCTCGCTCTCGGCGCCGCGCTCGGAGTCGTCCTCATCTTCACGGGAGCGTTGCGCCCGTACTTTCCGCTGATGTATGCCCACGTCGGGCTCAGCGTCCTGGGTTCTATCTTCCTGGTCGCCGCCGCGCTCGGCAACGCTGGCGAGGGTCGGACCCCGCTCGTTGCTCGCCTGGTGGCCTTGATCCTCGCTGCCGGCCTGGCATCCGGCGGGGCATGGCATCTGCGCGACAGTTGGCACGATGATCCGGGTTTTGACATCGCCAACCCCGCCCTACCCCCGGCGAGCATGGAAGCCGAAGGCGACGGCCCCGACGGCCCCTTCTTCCCCAGCTCAGCCCAGACCAGCACCGAAGGGTACGTTCCGGTCGATTTCTTCATGGAATCCCAGAAATGCCAGCGATGCCACGAGGACGTCTACGACCAGTGGTTCTCATCCGCGCACCACTTCTCTTCGTTTAACAACCAGTGGTACCGGAAGAGCATCGAGTACATGCAGGACGTGATCGGGACGAAGCCGTCGAAGTGGTGCGGCGGCTGTCACGACCCGGCCATTCTCTTCACCGGCATGATGGACACGCCGATCCGCGAGATCATCGACACGCCCGAGGCCCAGGTCGGCCTGGGCTGCGTCATGTGCCACTCGGTTTCGGTCAAGAGCACGATGGGGCAGGGGGACTACACGATCGACTATCCACCGCTCTACCAGCTGGCGACGAGCGAGAACCCAGTGGTCCGGGCGGTTCATGACTTTGTGGTCAAGGTGAGCCCCGAGCCTCATCGGCGCGCGTTCCTGAAGCCTTTCGTCCGCGACCAGTCGTCGGAGCTGTGTTCGACCTGCCACAAGGTGCATCTCGACCTGCCGGTCAACAGCTATCGATGGATTCGCGGGTTCAACGACTACGATAACTGGCAGGCCAGCGGCGTGTCGGGGCAGGGCGCCCGGTCATTCTACTATCCCCCGGAGTCCCAGAAGTGTACCGACTGCCATATGCCGATGGTCGCTTCGAATGACTTCAGCAACCACGACGGGTTCGTGCGTTCGCACCGGTTTCCCGCGGCCAACACGGCCCTGCCGGTTGCCAACCGGGATCAGGCGCAGTTCGACGCCACCGAGGAATTTCTTAAAAACGACATCGTCAGCGTCGACATCTTTGCCGTGTCGCCGGCCCGTCCGAGGGAAACCGGGCCCGGTGGCCTGATGACGGGCGAGCTGTCCACGACGTTCGCTGTCGGTGAAGAGGCCGAGGCCGGGCCGCCGGTGAGCTTCCTGGAAGCGACTCCGATCACCGCGCCGATCGACCGGGCGGAACCCGTCGTCCGCCGGGGCGATTCGGTTCGCGTCGACGTTGTCGTCCGGACGCGCAAGGTCGGGCACTTCTTCCCGGCCGGAACCGTGGATGCGTTCGACGTCTGGGTGGAGATGATCGCCAAAGACGAGAACGACACGGTGCTGTTCTGGAGCGGGATGGTCGAGGATGAGGGCAAGGGGCCGGTCGAGAAGGGCGCCCACTTCTACCGTGCGTTGCTCGTCGACTCCCGCGGCAACCCGATCGACAAACGGAACGCATGGGCTGCGCGGGCAGTGGTCTACGTCAGGCTGATCCCGCCGGGCGCGGCCGACACGATCCATTACCGGCTGGAAATCCCCGAAGACGCCGGTGACGAGATCCATCTCGAAGCGAAGCTCCATTACCGGAAATTCACATGGTTCAACACCCATTTCGCCTATGCAGGAGTGCGCGAGGGCGAAGAGGGCGACCTGGCGCCCGGCTTCGACGACGGGACGTGGCGTTTCGACGGCGACACGTCGGGAGTGTCGGGCGAACTGAAAGAAGTTCCGAACCTTCCAGCCGTGACGCTTGCCGAAGATCGGACGACGCTGCGCGTAGTCGACGGCTCGGCGGACGCCCCCGAACCGCGGGCGGTCGTGGAAGCCGCCGACTGGGAGCGCTGGAACGACTATGGCATCGGGCTGCTTCTCCAGGGCGACCTCAAGGGAGCCGAAGTCGCGTTCCAGCGGGCGACTGAAGCCGACCCCGCCCACGTGGACGGGTGGGTGAACATCGGCCGGGTTCGTGTGCGCGAGGGTAACCTGGAAGGTGCTCGCGAAGTTTTGGAACGGGCGCTCGAGATGAGCCCGGACCTGGCCCGTGCCAACTTTTTTTACGCCCGGATACTCCGCGAGGAAGGCAGCTTCGACGAAGCGCTCGGGCACCTGCGAATCGTCACCGATCAGTACCTTCGAGATCGGGTCGTTTGGAACGAGGTCGGCCGTATCCGGTTCCTGCAGCGGGAATATGCCCAGGCCGTCGAAGCGTTGGGGCGTGTGCTGGAGATTGATCCCGAAGACCTCATGGCCCACTACAACTTGATGCTCTCTTACAACGGCCTGAACGAAGAGGAGAAAGCCGTGGAACACCAGCAGCTCTACCTGCGTTTCAAGGCCGACGAATCCGCACAGGCGATTACGGGGCCCTACCTCCAAGCCAACCCTGAGGACAACCGGGAGCGCCAGCCGATCCACGAGCATCCGTCGATCGATCTGAGTTTGTTGATGGACGAAGAAGCAAACAGTCCGACAATGGCTCTCTCGAACACGGCACCGGGAAGACCCGGGTCAGGAGGGGGCCCTTGAAGAGCTTAGGACGTTCCGCCTGCGGTTCCGCGTTATTGATGCTCGTAGTTGCCGGCACTCTCGCCGCCCAAAGCGGGCCGGGCATCCAGTTTACCGACATCACCCGAGCCGCCGGCATCGACTTCGCACACAACAACGGGGCGAGGGGCGAAAAGTACCTGCCCGAAACGATGGGGTCCGGCTGTGCCTTCATCGATTACAACGGCGACGGGTGGCCCGACATCTTCCTGGTCAACGGGACGAACTGGCCTGGCGATCGTGCATCCCGATCCACGCCAAGGCTGTACCGCAACAACAAGAACGGTACCTTTACGGATGTCACGCGGGCCGCGGGACTGGGTGTTGAGTTCTACGGTCTCGGCGTAGCGGTCGCCGACTACGATAACGACGGCGACGAGGATCTGTTCGTCAGCGCGTTAGGCACAAACTACCTGTTCTCAAACGACGGGGACGGGGCGTTCACCGACGCGACCCGCAGCGCAGGCCTGGCCGGTCCGGAGGAATTCAGCACGAGCGCGGCGTGGTCCGACTACGACAAGGATGGCGACGTCGACCTGTTCATCGTCAACTACGTCCAGTGGTCGATCGAGAATGACCTGTTCTGCACGCTGGACGGCACGCGGAAGTCCTACTGCACACCGGAATCCTACCAGGGGGCCTCTGCTCGCCTCTGGCGGAACAACGGCGACGGAACCTTCGAAGATGCGACCCGCCCGGCCGGCCTGTTCGACGCCACCTCCAAAGGCCTGGGAATTGCCATCTTCGATTACGACCAGAACGACTGGCCCGACGTCATGCTGGTCAACGACACCGAACCGAACAAGCTCTACCGCAATGAAGGCGACGGGACGTTTGCCGAGCGTGGGATGCTCTCGGGAGTGGCGTACAGCGAGGACGGAGTGGCCAGGGCCGGTATGGGCGTGGATGCGGCCGATTACGACCGGTCCGGCTACCCCAGCGTTGTCATCGGCAATTTTTCGAACCAGATGCTGGCGCTCTACCACAACGAGGGCAATGGTCTGTTTATCGACGAAGCGCCCCGTTCCGAGGTCGGCCGTCGCAGCCTGTTGACTCTGAGCTTTGCCTGCCTGTTCTTTGATTACGATTTGGACGGCTGGCTCGACATCTTCGTCGCGAATGGCCACATCGAAGATGAGATCGAGCGGATCCAGACGCGGATCAAGCACGCGCAGCCGCCTCATGTTTTCCGGAACCTTGCCGGCAGCGGTTTCGAAGAAGTGACCGCATCGCTCGGCGAGGGGTTTGGCTCACCCCGCGTTGCGCGCGGAGCGGCCTTCGGAGACATCGATAACGACGGTGACCTCGACCTGCTGATGACGACGAACGGAGGCCGGGCGAACTTGTTCCGCAGCGACGGAGGATCGAACGGCGGCATCGGTTTGCGCCTGGTGGGAAGGGAATCGAACCGCAGCGGTCTCGGCGCGAAGGTTACCGTGACGGCCGGAGGCGAAAGCCAGACTCAGACGCTGCACAGTGGCGCAGGATATCTGTCCCAGAGCGAGCTACGCCTGACGTTCGGGCTGGGTGGTCGTGCTCGGGCCGATGCCATCGAAGTCCGGTGGCCCAGCGGGCAAGTGGATCGGCTGAGGGGCGTGGCCGCGGGGAACGTGATCACCGTTGAAGAAGGTCGCGGGCAGACCGGTTCGGAGCCCTTCGCGAAGCCTCAGTAGCAGTCCATCCTGGAGTATCCTATCACCTGTATGGGAGCATACCTGGAATGAAGACCAGAGCCCTGCAAGCCATGGCGATGATCATGGCCGGTTGCTTCGGCCTGTACTTCGTCGAGCCCACCATCGCGCGCTTCGGGCAGCAGAGGGAGGGCGACAGCGCTGTGGCAGCAGTGCGCCGCAACACGCTCGGGGTCGCCTACTTGAACCAGCAGCGGTCATCCGATGCGCTGGGACTCTTCGAACAGGCGTTTGCATCGGATCCCACGCTTTCCGTGGCCCGGTTGAATAAGGCGATCGCGCTGTTCAACATGCAGCGGTTCGAAGAAGCTCTCGAGATTCTTAATGCCTTCACCACCGAACACCCGGAGAATGCGCGTGCCTGGTACAACCTGGGACTGACCTATCGCAACCTTGGCGAGGCCGCCCGGGCAGTAGAAGGGTTCTCGAGGGTTATCGAACTGGACGCCGAGGATGCCGACTCGCACTACCTCCTCGGGCTTATGCACGCGCAATTGCGCCAGCACCCCGAGGCGCTTGCCGCCTACGCGCGCGCCCTGGAACTGGCTCCATACCACGCCTCCGCCGAGTTCGGCACCGCCCGCGCATACCAGGCGCAGGGGCAGATCGATCAGGCTCGCGAACACCTGGCCCGTTTCCAGCAGATTACCCGGGACAATCTTGGAGTCCCGATGGGATTGGCGTACGGCGACCAGGGCCCGTACTCGCTGGCAGAAGACGTCTCCGGTGTGGCCGACCGGGCTCCCGATCCGATCGAAGTGCGGTTCGCGGCTGCCGCAGCCGAAGCCGGTCTCGATTTCGTCCACGATTCCGGGACCGTTGACGGGATGGCCGGAACGAGCGCAGCTCGCTTCCTGGGCGCCGGTGCCTGTTTTCTCGATTACGACGGGAACGGTTTCCCCGATGTTTTTCTGCCGAACGGCGGCGCCGGATCAAGCGCGTTGTACCGGAACCGCGGCGACGGGGGCTTCGAGGACGCGACTGAAGCTGTCGGACTGGCCCTGCGCGGATACGCTCTTGGCTGCGCAGTAGGTGATTACGACAACGACGGCCGGGCAGACCTTGCCGTTAGCTCATTCGGTGGCCTGAGGCTCCTCCGCAACGATGACGCCGGTTCGTTTGCCGACGTCACCGCCGATTCGGGTATCGAGGTCGACGGGCTGCCACTGGGTTTGACCTTCATCGATTTCGACCACGATGGGGACCTCGATCTTTACCTGTCGCGATTCACCGACTTCGAATGGACGGGGGACGGCTCCGCGTTCGAACCGCCCGCCGATCTGGGGGCAGCAGGCAACTTGCTCTGGCGGAACAACGGCAACGGTACGTTCACCGACTGGACGGGCGAGACAGCCTTGGCGGGTTCTGTTCCCGGGATCGGAGCGGTCGGGACCGACATCAACAACGATCGCGCGGTGGATTTTGTCCTCACCGGGTGGAACGCGTCCCCGCAGATTCGCCTGAACCCGCGCGAAGGGGCTTTCTCCAGCCTGCGCTGGGAGGGCTCCATGCCGGCGCCACCCGTCGGTGTGGCCGTGGCGGACTTCGACAAAGACACGTGGATGGATCTGGCGTTTACTCATTGGGGGCCGCCCGGGTTGACGCTCTGGCGTAACGTTGAGGGTCGCGCGTTCGAGTCGTCGAGCCTTCCGGACCTGGGATGGGAACGAGGCTGGGGCATTGCCGCTATCGATTACGACAACGACGGCTGGATCGATCTGGCCGCCGCTGGCGAGACGGATGGAAGGGATCAAATCCGGCTCCTCCGAAACACCGGAATCGACGGCTTTCAAGACGTCAGCGGGCTGGTCGACCTCGATGCGCTGCAGGTCGAAAGGCCCCGGGCGCTGATAGGTGCGGATTACGACGGCGACGGCGACATCGATCTGCTGGCGACTCAGAACGGCGGCCCTGCTCGGTTGTTGCGCAACGACGGGGGCAATCAAAACGCCTGGTTGAGACTCGCGCTGGAAGGCTTGAACGACAACAAGAGCGCGATCGGGACGAAAGTCGAAGTGTTCGCCGGGACTCACCGTCAAAAGATCGAGGTGCAGGGCGCCTCGGGGTATCTCGGCCAGAGTGCGCTGGCTGTGGTCCTCGGTGTTGCCGGAAATTCCCAGGCCGATACCGTTCGTATGCTGTGGCCGACCGGCGTCCTGCAGGATGAGGTGCAGCTCCAGGCGCGGGAAGCTCACGCCGTGGTGGAGATCGATCGGCGGGGTAGCTCCTGTCCGATCCTGTTCGTCTGGAACGGCCAGAAGTATGAATTCGTCACTGACGTGATCGGCGCCGGAATCGTCGGTCACTGGGTTGCGCCGGGTGAGCGGAACGTTTCCGACCCGACCGAGTACGTGAAAGTTGATGGTTCCTCCGTTTCCCTCAAGGACGGCATGCTGAGTTTCCGACTGGTCGAACCGATGGAGGAGCTGGTTTACCTGGACCAGGCGCGTCTGGTCGCGGTGGATCATCCGGCCGATGTCGATGTCTACCCGCACGAGTATTTCTCCGCAGTTCCGCCCTTTCCCGAGTTCGACGTCATCGCGAGCCGGAACGCCCGCCCGCCACTCGGCGCCTGGGACGAAGCAGGCCGGGACGTTCTGGCCGAATTGACCGACAGGGATCGCCGGTACGTGACCGGGTTTGAAGCCACCGCGTTCCGGGGCTTCGCCGAATCGCATTCCCTCGAGTTGGAGCTTGGGGCGATTGACACTTCAGGGCCGTTGCGCCTGATCATGCAAGGTTTCGTCGACTATTTCAGCGCCACGTCCGTGTTCGCGGCCCATCAAGCCGGAATCGAAGCCATGCTGCCCTACGTCGAGGCCATGGATGCTTCGGGTCACTGGAGGAGCGTGATCGACGATCTCGGTTTCCCGGCCGGACTGGCTCGGACGATGACGCGCGACATCACCGGCCGGTTGCCTGAAGGTACCGAGAGGATCCGCATCACCACCAATCTCAAGATCTACTGGGACCAGATCCTGATCGATACCTCTCCGGCCGGTATCCCGTTCCGGCTGGCCGAGGTACCGATAAGCGAGGCGACGCTGGGCTGGCTTGGCTATCCCAGGGCAGTTGAAGGACAGCCCAAGGCGGACGTCGTATACGTCCACGAGGACGTCAGCCCGACCGGTCCTTACGCCCGACACGCAGGCAGCTATACCCGGTTTGGAGATGTGCGGTCGCTGGCAGCGGACGTCGACGACCGGTTTGTCGTGTTCGGCTCGGGAGAAGAAGTAGCCCTGGAGTTCGATCCTTCCGATCTGCCGGAGCTACCGGCCGGCTGGATCCGCGACTACTTCTTCTTCGCCGACGGGTTTGCCAAGGACATGGATTTCTACGAGGCTTATTCAGGAACCGTCGAACCGCTGCCGTACCATACCTCAGAACCCTATCCCTACACGAATTCGCAACCTGGGACCGGGCCGAATCGTTTGCGGTATCAACTCGACAACGATCGGCACTCGTCCGGCCACGTGAACGCCGGGCTCCGTTTCGTATACGGGAGTAGACGTCCCGGACCCTGAAAGCTCACCGCTCGTTCCCGGCTGGGCTAGACGACCGGATCGCCGCATCCGCCAGGCAAGTTCAACGGCCTGCGGACAACGGCCTACGACTCCCTTTCACGCATACCCAATCTCTGCGGTTAACGGCATCTTGCTCCGGCTGAAAACACCCGAGCCGCGGGCGATTTCCTTGCCGGTGTCCGATTTGACCGCGGCATCGGCGAAGAACAGAGTTTTGGAAGCGCGCACCAGGGTCCCGACCGAGTGCAGCTGGCCTTTAGCGATCGGCCGGATCAGCTGGATGTTGAACGACACGGTCAGGACGAAGACTTCGGTCACGACGGAATTCACTGCGAAGAAAGCAGCGTCGTCGAGCAGTTTGAAATAGTAGGCGCCATGCACGGCGTTCGCGGCATGGAACAGGTGTTCCTGCACCGGCATTCGAACTTCCGCCCTGCCCCTTCCGATCACCAGATTCGCCGCGAGATCGCGGTTGCACGGGCCCTGGCTGTACATCCGTTCCAGCTTTCGAAAGTGCTCGTCCGTCATCGCGGCGGGAATGTTACCATAGCAGCCCGTGGCAGAAGTCTGATGGCTCGCGTTACGACGTCGGCGCCGACTACGATGCTGCTACATCGTTGAATTGCGCCAACAACGCAGATGGTGGGACGCCGCCGTAACCCTTCGGGCGCACGGGGGTTGCGGGCGGATACTTTGTTGCTCGTCGTCATGATGAAACAGCATCAGTTCCTCCTCGCGCCTCGTCTCCGCCTCGCAAGACCCATGCGCGCAAACCATCAGACTTCTGCCACCGGCTGCTGGCCGTCATCCTGATTTCGGCAACCAGAAAAAGGGGGCAATGTCGTGGCAGAGAGAGGTCACTGGGGATCGAAACTCGGGTTCGTCCTTGCGGCAGCGGGGTCCGCCATCGGACTCGGTAACATCTGGAAGTTCCCCTACATTACAGGGGAAAATGGGGGAGGAGCGTTCGTCCTCATCTACCTCGTTTGCATCGCACTGGTGGGCCTGCCCGTCATGACAGCCGAGATCCTGCTCGGCCGGTCAACGCAGAAGTCTCCAGTCGGTGCTTTCAGGAAACTCTCCGACGGCCGGGGCGGCTGGGTTGCGTTCGGATGGCTGGGAGTTGTCGCAGCATTTGTCATCCTGTCCTACTACAGCATCGTGGCCGGTTGGGCGTTGCACTATAGCTATCTTTCGATAACCGGGCAGATTGTCGGTTTGGGACCAGAGGGGGTGGGCCCCGCTTTTGGCGCCCTCTTTGAGTCGAACGGGCTGAACCTGTTCTGGCACGTCATCTTCATGACCGTTACGGTCGGTGTGGTGGTCGGTGGCGTGAGCAAGGGGCTTGAGCGGGCGGCTCGGATCCTGATGCCGGCCCTGTTCGTCCTGATGATCATCCTGCTCGTGAACTCCTTCACGCTCGACGGGTTTGGACGTGCCCTGGATTTCGTCTTCGGTTTCCACACCGAGCAGTTGACCGCGGCGGGAGTCCTCGAGGCCCTCGGGCACGCGTTCTTCACGCTGAGCCTCGGGATGGGCGCGCTGCTGACCTACGGGAGCTATCTCCACCGGGACGACGACATCATGTCGGCCTCGATCACGATCTCGGTGCTCGACACGGTGATCGCTCTGACCGCATCCATGATCCTTTTCCCGATTATCTTCACCTTCAACATGGAGCCCGCGCAGGGTCCCGGCCTCGTTTTTGTCAGCGTGCCGATTGCTTTAAGCCAGCTCCCGGCGGGAGGGTTCCTGTCGTTCGTCTTCTTCGCCCTTCTGGTCTTCGCGGCCCTGACCAGTTCGATCTCGATGCTCGAGGTGGTCACCTCCTACATGATCGACGAAAAGGGTTGGCTGCGATCTCGTGCCACCCTCGTTTCGGGAGCGATCATCGCCGTAATTGGCATCCCCTCGGCCCTCAGCGGCGGAACGGCCCTGTTCGGGTCCAGTTTCGCGGATGTCTTCGGCCGAAACTGGTTCGACACGTTCGATTACCTGGTGTCGAACTGGATGCTGCCACTGGGTGGGCTCGGGATCGCACTGTTCACCGCGTGGCGTGTCGACGACGCGATCCGGCATCGGGAATTCCTGAACGGCACGAAGCTAGCCTTCTTCTACCAGGCCTGGTTGTTCCTTCTGAAGTTCGTCGTTCCGTTCGGCATCGCGCTCGTGTTTCTGCACGCGATAGGGGTGATTTAGAAAAGCCATGGATGAACAGGTCGCATTCGACATCGCGTGCGGCACACGCATCCTTGCCTCAGAGGGCCTGTCGACCCTGGTTGCCGGACACCTGAGCGTCGATGTCGGTGGCGAGATGTACGTGAATCGTTTCGGCCCGTCGTTTGCGCAGGTCCGGCCGGAAGACATTATTCGAGTCGACTACGACGGAAACGTCATCGAGGGGGAAGGATACACGAACGATACGATCCGACTCCACGGTGTCCTGCACCGGATGGTTCCCGAAGCCCGGGCGCTCGTACACACACATCCGCCGTCGGTCGTGACCCTGAGCTCGTTCCGTGTCGTACCGGAAATCTACGACCAGGAGAGCTGTTTCCTGGCCGGTGACATCGCGATCTACGACGAGAACTACGAAGGCCTGGTGACGACGGAAGAACGCATCAGCCCGATGGCGAGCGTTCTAAGGAAGGCGCGCAACCTGATCCTGCCGAACCATGGGGCCTTGACCTCCGGCCACAACATCCCCGTGGCGACCATACGCATGACTCTGATGGAACACATCGCGCGGCGCTACCTGGCTGTGAAGCAGACGGCCGCCACCCTGGAGCGGAAACCGAAAGGAATCCCCGGAGAGGTGGCCATCGAGACACGAAAGGAACTGGAAGGCCTTAAGGCCGAAGGGCTGCTCTGGCAGGACTACATCAACCGGCTGGGCTTGGCCAAACCCGGCGGTTTTGATTAAGCGCCGTGCTCGAGTGTAGGTGCGCTCTATGAGCGCACGTGTTTCGGTTCGAAGAATGTGCGGTCATAGACCGCACCTACACCTGTTCCTACCCTTCTGTCGGCACCCAGCCGTAGTAGTGATTGTCGCGCATCATGCCACGATCGTTGTATGCGGCCTTGTAGCGGGACATGTAATCGGTCGGGATTGCGTTCCTCTGGGCTTCCACGTCGACTTTGAAAACCTTTGCCGCGTTGAGTCCGAAGATCCTTTCCTTGTCCTCGGCCGTGATTTCCGGGTATCCCCATCGTTCCATCAGCAGTTCGGGCATCTGGAACCGGTGCATGGCCTGGATGATCCATTGCGGTGCTCCCCACCAGAGACAGTCCGTGCCCCAGATGATGTGGTCCGAACCGAAAGATTTCTTCAGGGAGCCGAGCATGTGGCCCATCATGATCGGATCGCCGACACACATGGCGAACACGCTTCCGATCTCGGCGTACACGTTCGTCATACCGGGGTTCGCGTCGCGGTCGGCACATAAGTCTCGCATCCATTCCAGTCCGCCATGCTCCTGGGCGTCGGCTTTCACGTCCGTGTCCGATGAATTGAACCCGCGGTAGCCGTGGCGCATTCCCGAGTGGTAGACGAGGAAGTTCATTGCCGGGAAGTCCAGGGCCGCCTGCTTGATGTCGCCCGGATGTGCGAACGCCTCGTGTTGACTGCTGTCGGCAAGGCCCTTGTGGACGCACGTGACGTCCATTCCGAGCTCCAGCGATTTCTCCCAGAACGGATAGGCCACGTCGGGATCGTCGTAGCGCCACGGGTCGGTCGTCAGGGGATTGTGTGTGTAGTGTTTCCAGCCGTCAATGCGGAGTTCTCGCACCTCGCGTTCGATCTCTTCTGCAACTTCGGCAAACGTGGCATGGTGGTTGGGTGCGATCTGACCGTGGACCAGCATCCGCTGGGACCCGGCCATCTCGTTCACCTGATCTCGAGCCGCGGCCGCCATGTCGACCGGCAGTAGATTCCGCTGGTGGGGTCGGCCCCAGTTGTTTCCGTCCTCAACGGAGGGAATCCCGCTGATGAGGCCCATCGTCGTGTCGCTGTCGAAGAAGATTTCCTTGATGAAGGTCTCGAAGTTGTAGTCCTCGGCGGAATTTCCGATGTTGGGCGCGCCGATGTCCTTCAGAAACTGGGCGTTGCGCAGGTTGGTCCTCATCCCGTCCTGGCAGAAGTGGTTCTGGGAATCGATGATGAAGACACCCTTCGGGAGCCTTTCTTCGGTTGCCGCCTGCTCGAAGACTTCAATCTCTTCCACGTCGTAGGCGGCAAAGCCGAGGTTCTTGTTCAGGGCCAGGAAGGCGCAGGCCAGGCCACCACTGGTCCTCAGAAACGTCCGACGATCCATCCCGAGTCGCCGGGAATACCTCTCCGCGTCTTCCAGGATGGTCTGTTCGACCTTCTTTTCGAATTCGGTCTGCGGGATCGGTGTGGTCTCTTCGTTCGAGATCATCTGGCAGGGGATCGGAAGCCTCCGATCCTGGTCCCGATCACGCTTCAGCTTACGAGTCCACATGGCAACCTCCAGCACTGGATTGTAAGTGGCGAGTTCGAGGACGATATCACGAATAGGGGCGGTTCACACGCCGTCTATAATGGACAGAACCATGAGTCGATCACCGGCGCTTTTCTCACTTGGCTTGGCTCTGCTGTTGCTGTCGACGACGGAGGCACGGAGACACGGAGGCCGGACCGATCTTTTGAAAACACAGAAGCTCGGTGCCTCCGCGCCTCCGTGGTTATTCCGGTCTTACAGGTTCAGCAGATAACCTTTGCAGGGCAGGCCTGTGATCTGCGTCATCGCGTACGTGTACCAGCCGACCTGGAGTCGGTAATGTTCGAGATTCGTTGTGATGTCTGCATCCGTCTTGAAGTCCACGACGTGCCAGGTGTCGTTGTCGAGGAACGCGAGGTCGATCACGCCTTCCAGGATCCGGGCGTTTTCCGCCGGCAGGGTTACGGGCAGCTCCCGGTGGACACGGTCGGCCTGATGGACCTGCCCCAGGAAGGGATAGTTCAAAGCGTTCGAGACTGCATCGACGGCCGCGTCGATTTCATCTCCCGGCGCATCGATGAGCCGCGCGTGCATCACGGCCAGTGATTTGATGTAGTTCCTCGAGGCGGTGAACGAGACGTCCCTCAAGACCTGGTGGACGAGCGTGCCGAATCGCGACCCGGCCGGCCGGCCCTTCACCCTGTCCACTTCCAGGACCTGGATGTCGCCGGCCCCGTCCGGCGCCAAAGTGGTGGTCTCCGTCGCAATGAAAACCTCGAATCGCGGCCGACTGCCGCTCTCGATGCGTGCTTCCCGACGAGCCCTCCAGGATCGGTACGCTTCCCCCGAGTCGTCACCGGATTTGCCCTGGGGATCCTCCCTCAGCATTTCTTCCTGTCTGAGCCCGAAGTTTCCTTCAACGTCGAGATCAAGCTTGGCCGGATCCCACCAGACGACATCCAGTTCCCCGGCTCGCGCTCGGTGCAGGCCGGGTTGCACGGAGTACTCGTCGTGGGTCATCAGGCTGGCGGGCCGTTCCAGTACAGATCGGTCGCCGAATTCCGGACAGCCGGCAGCGGTTCCGGCATGGCGACGGGAAGCCTCTGACGGATACAGAGCACTGTTCAGACATCCGACCCACCCCTGCATCGGTTCGTCTCCGACCGCCGGGACCACCAGCAGGTCGCGTGCCCGTGTGGCGGCCACGTATGCGATCCGCGCCCCCTCGGCTTCGTCCCGACGGTGTTCGGTTTCCGTATGATCCTGTAGCTCCCAGGGCGAGCAACCCAGGATGCGCATCGCGCACAGCTCCCTGGTCGGGTCCACATGCTTGTCGGCCGATGCGGCCGCGAGGTTCGCGGTGATGTCGGCCAGGATCACAATCGGAAACTCCAGCCCTTTTGCGGCGTGGACCGTCATGATCCGTACCCCTTCGGCTCCTTCTTCGAGAACCGGTGCCTCGGCGGCATCTTCGGTAACGGCCTCGGCTCTGAGCTGGTCGACAAAACCTCTGAACGAGGATCCACCCCGGGCTTCAAAGCTCCGTGCCAGATCCCCTACCCGGTAGACATTGGCGAGGATCTGATTGCCGGCAGGCCGCAGCGCGAAGGCCGCGTGTGCCCGGCTCGCTTCCAGCAGTTCGTTGATTGTCTCGACGAACGGTTGCCAGTTGCGCCGGCGGTGCAAACAGGCGAGCACGCCCAGCGCCTCGACGATTGGTTCGAATTCCGGATCAACCTCGTTGGAGCGTTTTCGAAACGGGTGCAGGGAGCCGATGGAATGGCGAAACCGGAGCAGGAGCGGGTCGGGGATAGCGAACAGTGATCCCTTCAGTGTCGCGTACACGGAGAGTTCGTCATCCGGCCATTCGATCGCGGTCAGCGCGGCACGGATCGTCTCAACCTCCTCCCGCTGATGAAACGACTTGGCCCCCCAGAGCAGGTGGGGGATGTTGCGCGTCTCCAGGGCGTGGACGTAGCTGCGGGTGATGTCTTCTCCCCACGACAGAAACCGGCGGAACAGGATGCAGACATGCCGGGACAACACCGGAATCTCTTCCCCGCGTTTGTCGGGATTCCGGACTCGCCATCCGCTGTCTTTGATAAGCCACTCGATGAAGGCGCCCACCGTGTCCGGCAGACCTGCTTCCACGGCCCTCTTGGTTACCCGATACCAGCCGTAGGGACGCCCTACCGGAAGCGCGATGACCGACGGCTGGCCGCCGATGGGCGGCGCATGCTGGTCGAGTGGGACATAGGAGGGTTGCCCGGTCATCGGATCCCCGTCCATCACGGTGGCGAACGCAGCGTTGACGGCCTTCTGGATGTCGGGTACGGCCCGGAAACTCTTCGTCAGGTACACGAGCCCGACTCCTCGCGATGTCAGCGTCTCGCGGAGCAACTGATACAAAACGACGTCGGCGCGACGAAAGCGGTAGATCGACTGCTTGGGGTCTCCCACGAGGAATAGCTTGCCGGGCACGGGTGTGGTCTGCAGCCAGTCCGCATCTCGATCATCATCGGCGGCGAGCAGCAGCAGGATCTCTGCCTGCAGCGGATCCGTGTCCTGGAATTCATCGACGAAGATATGGGTGAATCGTTTCTGCAGGAAGCGACGCACATCTCCGTTATCCCGAATCAGGTTTCGGGTCGCCAGCAGGAGATCGACGAAATCGACCTTCCCCGCCCGTATCTTTGCCTCGTCGTAGCGTTCAACCAGATCCCATAGCTCGTCCCGGAGCAGAGACGCCAGGTCGGCCTCCGATCGGATCTGGAATCCGTTCAGCTCCGCGAGCAGCCGTTCCCTTCGATCCAGCACCTGCTGGCGGGAACAGTCGTCGGAGAACTTGCCACGACCCTTCTTTCTCTTCCATTTCAGATCCCGTCCCAGGCGGACGAGAACGGCTTCGAGGTCGTCGTAGTCTCGCTGGCGAACGGCCTCGGCACGATCGACCCGGGTCCTGAAATCGATCGTTCCCCTTAGCGCCTGGCGCAGTGGATCGCGAAAGTTGCGGCTCGAAGAAACCATCGTCGAGAGTTCGATAACCTGATCGACGAGGTCGTCGATCTCTTCTTCGCGCGAGAATTCCTCCCGCCTCCATGACCGGGGAAAGTCGCGCCACTCGACGAGCCGCCACGCGGCATTCTCGATCTGCCCGAGCGGCGACCGGTTGGGGTCCCACGACGCGGCCCGGCTCAGGGCCCGTCGCAGCCCCGGCGGGGGACTGCTCAATCGTTCCTGTATCCATTTATTGAACACGCGGGCAAACAGGCGTGGCGCCTGTTTTTCGTCGAGCTCCTCGAAACCGGGCTGGATCGATGCCTCGACGGGCCTTTCGCGAAGGATATCGGCGCAGAAAGAGTGGATCGTGCCGATGTGAGCCTCTTCCAGACGAACCATTGCAAGTTCGAGCGAGATCACTTCGTCCGTTTCCCGCGAGTTGGTTCGGGCGTGGTCCAGTCCCTGCCTCAGGCGGAGTTTCAGTTCTCCGGCCGCTTTCCGGGTGAAAGTGACGGCGACGATACGGTCTACCGTCGTCCGACCGCTCCCGAGCACCGCAACGATCCTGCGCACGAGTTCGGATGTTTTTCCGGTCCCGGCCGCAGCTTCCACGATCAGGCTCTCGTCGAGCGATACCCGGATCCGCTCGCGGACCGTGGCGTCGTCGGCCCCGGTCATGGCATCCCCCGGAGCTGATCGATCGCATCCAGCGCCTTCTTGTTCTTCCGTGCGATCCGTAATTCCTCGTAGGGACCGCAGACAACACGGTAGTCGCAGTAGAGACAAGCCCGTTCGCGAGGTGCGGCCGGAAGAAAGCCTTTCTGCAGGCTCTTGTCGATCAATTCAATCGCCCTCTCGATGTTGAGCCGGGCTTCCTCGTTGATAGAGACCTCGAAGCGGCGATAGTCTCCTCGCTGCGTGCAGTAGGAAAGTTCCGACACCGCGACCACCTTTCCGAGGAGGTTTTCCGCTGCGAGGGCGTATAGCGTCGGCTGGAGCACTTCTCCTGCGCCGATCGTCACCGGTGCCTGGGCCGGCGCCCGCCCCGTCTTGTGGTCGATGACACGAAGCATGCCGTTACCCGGGTGCTCCTCGACCAGGTCGATTGATCCCCGAAGCCGAATCCCGTCTAGGATCACCGCTTCCTCGTCGCGGCTTGCGGGATCCCTGCCCCTGGAACGATCGAGACCGAAAGAGAACTCGAACAGCGACGGCAGCCACTCTTCTCCCTCCGCAGCGAGCTGGCTCCGCTGGCGCAACCATCCCCGGAGGTCGGTGCGCAGGTCCTCGATTCCGCTTTCCCAAATCCGCACGATGGCCGGCGCGAGTTCGTCCCGGTATTCTTCGGCAACTTCGTTCAACACCCCATCGGCCCTCCGCGTGACGTCATCGAGGTTCGCGGCGGTGATGGGGAGCAAATCCTCCGCGCGCAGTTGGGACAGGAGGCGAAACTGCACTTCATGAAACAGGCTCCCTCTCGTCAGCGGATCGAGCCTCTCGATCCGAACGATCTCCTCCCTCGGTTGAAGCCTGTGGATGGAGTAGAGGAGGAAGCGGGTACGGGCAGGCTGCAAACTGCTGGAGTGACGTCGGAGAGTAGCTCCGAGACCTGGGGCGGTGTGTCGCGAGGATTTCCAGAGTGGCCTCGTCGGGCTCGACGATACCGTCGGCCGAGGACCACCTGGGATCCCAGCGAAGCCACCGGCTTCGAAGAGACCGGGCCAGGTGCGCGTTGGTTTCGAGCAGGTACCGACCGCGCCCGACACGCTGGCTGGCTGGCCGTTGAAGCAGATGTCCGATCGTCGCCAGGTCATACTCCGTATCGTCGATCGCGTCGGAGGCGTGGCGCGGTGACGGCCAGCCGAGTAGAGATCGCGACATCCCGGTAGCGCGCTGCTCGAGTCCGCCGAGTTCGGGTATATGCCCCTCGGCGGCACGAATGACGTCCAGTGCGTAGAAGGATGGAACACGGGGGCGCCCCTGCGTGATGTCCATGCGGGGATAGGAGATGAAGAGCCGTCTGCTGGCCGCCCCGATCGCGATGTGGAGAAGCATCCGCTCATCCATCACCCGGCTTTGCTGGAGCGCGAGTCCAGCTTCGAGTTTGTGGCGGAACTCGTCCAGAAGCAACGGGTCTTCCAGGGCCTTGCGGGGAAAAGTCCCTTCGGAAACGCCCGGCACGAATACAAGCTCGAAGGACTGACCCGCCCCCTCCTGAATCGCCCCCACGAAGACCTTGCCGTAGCGGCGATCCGGAGGTTCGCTGCGCAGAAACGTCAATCGATCCAGCAAAACCTCGCGGACTTCATCCAGCGTGACCGGTCCGACATCGGACATGGGGCGGAGTTCGGCCAGGACCGACAGTACGTGAGTGGGTTCGCGGGAGGGTTAGTCGCGCGAGATCTTCGAGGAGATTCAGCCACCGGCCCCAAGATGCGGAGTCGGGGAATTCGTCCAGAAACTCGATGACCGGCAGGGCAAACCGCCGGAGGTGCCCCAGTCGATCGAGCTGCTGCTGGATGTATTCGCGTCGGTTTTCTTCTTCAGATCCCAGCTCGGCGATCTGCTTGCGAAGCTCGCTCCCGAGACCGGCCAGACGGGTCTTCCATCGGCTCCGGCCACCGATGACCGAGGCATCGACCAGCAGCCGTTCCCACTGAAACGGTGCGCGCAGGCTTCCCGCGATCACTGGGCTGCCTTCCGGATCGACATCGGCGTCGATGTCTCCGGGAGGCCCGGCCGCCGGCAACGGGGCGTCCGGGAAGAGTTCCCCCTGAATGGGGACGAACGCAGATTCTTCGGACCGGGTCGGTGCGCCCTCTTCGTCGAGCTGGGGCGTCTGCCCCAGCGATAGGTATTCGGCAAAGCGCGAGGCCGATAAGCCCTCCGAGCAGCATGAAAGCAGGGCCAGGAATGCCCGTCCCGACGGGTTCGGTCGCACGCTGCCCCGCGTATAGAACCCGGGAATGCCGCTCCGCCGGAGGGCGTCTTCGATCAGAGGCTGGTAGGTTTCGGGGTTGCGGAGCAGCACGGCAACCTCGTCGAACCGGACCTGCTCATCCTGGCACGCAGCCATGATGTATCGGGCGATTTCGACACATTCCCGTCCCTCGTCGGTCGATGAGAAGAAGACGAGGCTGGCGTCGGAGCCTTGTGGGTTGGGAGTCTGCAGGGCGAACACCGAAGAGCGAAGTCTGGCGAGCATTGTCGTGACCTCCTCCCCCATCCAGGCTTTCGGGGGAGGCGCCGAGGGCGGTTTCCAGCCTCCGGAGGCCTTCCGAGTTCTGTGGGAGGGTCACCGCACTGACGAAGGGTGATTTCGACGCCAGGGCCTCCAGCAGGGACACCTCCGCCGCCCTGCGCGGCAGAACATCCAGGAGGATGACCGGTAGCGTGCTCAACCGGTGCGGCGTTTCGAGAATCGCATCGGTGGCTGCTCCGAACACGGCGGGGGTGTCGGCCATCCTCGCCTGCGCAAGCTCTTCCTCATAGACCCTAAGCAGGTTCTGGAGGTCGGCCCCGGACGGCCCGATCTCTCCGAGAGTGTCCTCTTCAACGTAATTGAAGCGGAGTTCGGAGATAGTTCGAGCCAGAGCCCTGGCGAAGCCGACGGTGTCGGCGACTGGCGCGAAGTAGGACAGGCTATCCGAGGACCGTGCCCGATGGATAGTCCGTGCGGCCAGAGCCTCGAACGCAAGCCCTCCCGCAGGCGAGAGCGACCGGGTGGCGAGACTCTCGACCCCGACTTCGAAGGCCAGCTGAGTGAGCGTCATCCGGTGAAGACCCATCCGACCCCCGGTCCGGAGGCAGTGGTCTCGCACGAAATCGTCCGCGGCCACCTTCGTCGAAGCCACGATCAGGACTTCTGGGTAGTCAGCCCATCGCTCGAGTTGCCCCGAAGCGAAACGAATTCTTGTCTCGGCTGAGGTGGATGTCGCGAGGCGATGCATTTCCTTAGTTTCGCCGGCGCATGAAGTCCCCGAACCGGTCCAGGGCGGCGTCCAGTGTCTCGTCTCTGGCTGCGAAGCATAGGCGCAGGTATCCTTCGCCGCCCGGTCCGAAAGCCGATCCCGGGGCCAGAGCCACGCCGGTCCGGCGCACCAGCTCTTCGGCGAAGGTCGCCGAATCCGTCAGCTCGTCGATCTGGAGGAATCCGTAGAAACCACCCTCCGGCGACGGCAGGGATACACGCGGAAGCTCGGCGATGCGATCCATGACCAGTCTCCTTCGCTTCGAGTACAGCTCGCGAAGTTCGGCAACGTAGGAATCCCCCTGCTCCAGCGCGACGACACCCGCCTCCTGGACCATCGCCGGCGCAGATGACGTCATGAATTCCGCTGCCGTTGTCATCAGTCCGATCATGCGCTCGCTGCCCAGCCCGTACCCCAGGCGCCATCCCGTCATGTTGTAGGACTTCGAAAAGCTGTTCACGACAAGGAGGTGTTCCCGATCGGTCGCGACCGTGGCGAAGGAAGGGGCGACGGGCGGGCCGAAGACCAGACGATCGTAGACTTCGTCGCTGAGGATAACGAAATCATTCCGGAGTGCGAGTTCCCAGAGCGCCTCCTGCTCCTCACGCGTGATGACCCATCCCGTCGGGTTGGACGGGCTGTTGAGGGCCAGCAGACTTGTGTGGTCGTCGATGGCTTCGTGGATACGGTCCAGGTCGATGCGGAAAGCGTCGCCGTCGCGAACCAGCGGCACTAGACGCGTCTCGCCGCCGGCCATCGTGACCCCGGAAGCGAATATCGAGTAGGCGGGACAGATGACGACGGCATTATCGCCCGGACCGACGAGGGTGCGGATTGCAAGAAAGATCGCCATCCCCGCGCCGACCGTGGCGATGATCTCTGACGGCCTGTATCGGACTCCGTGAAGTTGCTCGAATTTCACAGCCACAGCTTCCAGCAGACGGTCCGATCCGCCCGGGTTGGTGTAAAAGGTGTGTCCGGACAGGGAAGCCTCGTAGGCGGCCCGGCAGATGAATTCCGGTGTCGGCATGTCGGACTCGCCGTAGCAGAGCCTGAGGGAGCCGGGTACCTGTTCGGCCGCCGTGGCGATACGAACCAGCGGTGATTCCGTGACTTCGAGAACTTCGGGTCTGAATTGCATCATGAAACGCCGGTGGCCGACGCCATAGTATAATCCGTGACTTCCATTCGAGGTCCGGATGCCGATTCCAACAGCATTTCACGAGCGAACCTTTGCGTTATGCGAGAGCCTGAACTTCCGGGAATGGTCGGGCTACTACGCTGTGAGCGCGTACGAAACGCACCACGAACACGAGTACAATGCCATCCGCAATGCCGCCGCCCTGATCGACGTTTCACCTCTGTTCAAGTACAAGGTCACAGGACCGGACGCCACAAGACTGGTGGACCGCGTCGTTACCCGGGACATGGGCAAGGTTAAAGTGGGCCGCGTGATCTACACGCCCTGGTGCGACGAGGGCGGCAAGGTCATCGATGACGGGACAGTCTCTCGTCTGGAGGAGAACACTTACCGGTGGACTGCCGCGGACCCGAGCCTGAGGTGGTTTCACCAGAACGCGCTGGGACTGGATGTTCGAATCGAGGATGTGTCCGAGAGCCTCGCGGCGCTGGCCCTGCAAGGTCCGACCTCCGGGCGGCTGCTCGCCGGTCTCGCAGGCGATGCCGATGTCGCGAATCTGAAGTATTTCGGCGTGCTCAGCAGCCGAATCGCCGGAGTCCCGGTCGACATCTCGCGGACCGGCTACACGGGCGACCTTGGATACGAGCTCTGGATTCCAAGAGAACACTCGCTTCTCGTCTGGGATGCGTTGATGGAGCGTGGTCGGGCTTTCGACATCCATGCCGCCGGCATGTTGGCTTTGGACGTGGCGCGTATCGAAGCGGGGCTTCTGCTCATCGAAGTCGACTTCAACAGCAGCAAGAGATCCCTCATCGAATCCCAGAAGTATTCACCTTTTGAGATGGGTCTGGACCGGCTGGTCCATCTGGACAAGGGACGGTTCGTCGGTCAGTCGGCACTCATCGAGGAAAAGAAGCGTGGCCATCCACGCCAGATCGTCGGTCTCGAGATCGGCTGGGAGGGAGTCGAGCGCACATTTGAAGATACGGGCCTACCGCCGACGATGTCATCGACAGCGTCCCGCGATCCAGTGCCCGTCTACCGGGACGGACGACAGGTGGGCAAGGCGACGTCGACGAGTTGGTCACCCATTTTGAAGAAGCTCATCGCGCTTGCGACCATCGGCACCGCGCACACTGCGGTAGGAACTGAGTTGGAGGCCGAGTTGACAGTCGAGGCGGTTCGTCACCGCGTGTCAGCCAGGGTTGTCGGGACCCCGTTTTTCAACCCGAAGAGAAAAACGAAGACCCCCATTGACTAGCTGCGATACCGGCAGAAGAGCCCCAACCGCAAAGGCGCAAAGACGCAAAGGTCCGAACCCTGAGGCTTTTTCTTGGCGCCTTTGCGCCTTTGCGGTGAAAAATCCTGAGAGCGGTTTGCGGCGACGGAGAACCCGGTCAGGGACCACTGTTTTCAGGATTGTTCTCCTCCGCGCGGGCCGTAGAAGATCGCCCAGGCGGCGAAATCGTCAGTGAACTCTTCGAAACGATGCTCGACTCCGGCGGCTACGAACAGCACATCACCTTGGGCAAACTCCCGCCGTTCATCCTCGACCGACAATGTGCCGCTGCCGCGGACGACGACATAGACCTCGTCCTGTTCGTGGGGTTGCTGGGCGTCTGGGCCGTGAGGGGCGTACAGCAGGACCCGCAGACTCCCGTTTTCGAACCCATCGGCCACAAACTGTTCGCGGTTTCCGATGGTGGCGATCGTGTCTTCGAGGCGTGCGGACAGAAGCTTCGTCATATCGTTCCGTTCCTAAGATCCGCCAGGATCTCTCGACTCGCGTTCAAGCCCGGCGCTCCGGTAATTCCTCCACCGGGATGAGTTCCCGATCCGCAGAGGTACAGACCTTCGATCGGAGTCCGGTATCTGGACCAGCCGAGGAGCGGTCTGAAGGCGAACATCTGATCCAGTGATGGTTCGCCGTGCAGAACGTGGCCGCCGCTCAAGCCGAACGCTTGCTCCAGGTCGAGCGGCGTCAGGACCTGCCTTTCCAGGATCAGCGCGCCCAGGTTCGGTGCGTAGGCCGACAGCGTATCGACCACCGCGTCGCCCAACTTTTCGCGGCGCGACCCCCAGTCGCCATCTTTGAGCTCGTACGGAGCGTATTGCATGTAGATCGACATTACATGGGCGCCCTCTGGCGCGAGCGTCGGGTCGGCCAGCGACGGAATCACGACATCAAGGTAAGGTTTTGGCGAAAAGTCACCATACTTGGCCGCGTCGAAGGCGTGTTCCAGATAATCGGTGTCCGGACCGATGTGGATCCGTCCCGAAAGACTTGCCTCTTCCGCGGCCGCAAAATCCGGCAGTCCCGACAGCGCGAGGTTGACCTTTGCTGCGGACCCCCTGGAACGATAGTTCCCAATCTTCATCAGGAAGTTCGGGTCCAGATCGACGGGGTCCACCAACCGGAGGAAAGTGTTCCGAGGATCGGCGTTCGAGACGATCACCCGTGCGGCGATCTCCTCCCCGGAAACCAGCCGCACTCCCTTGACCCTGTTGCCTTCGATCCGAACACGCTCGACCGGAACGGCCGCTCGGATTTCCGCTCCCGCGGCTCGGGCAGCCGAGGCCAGAGCCTCGGAGAGTGCGCCCATCCCGCCCTCGACAAACGTGGCGGCGGCGAACGCGGAGCCGTCCAGGGCGGCCTGCATCAGGACATTCAGGCTCGTCCCGGCCGAGCGGGGTCCCGCGAAGGTGCCCCGTATGCCGCGCGCCTCGATCATCCCCCGTAGCAGTTCGGTCTCGAACCATTCCCCAGCCAGGTCTGCGACCGCCATCGGGCCCCAACGCAGCAGCCGGAAGGCATTCTTTTTGTCCAACCCGCGGAAACGGAGGCCGAGCCGGCCGAAATCCCAGAAGTCTCCCGCCTTGGGATTGTCGATGTCCGGGGGCGTCATCGACAGTAGCGGTGCCAGTACGCGGCCGATATTGGACAAGCTCTCTAGAAACTTCGGGTACGTTTCCGCGTCTCGTGCCGAAAACCGCCCGAGGTCGTCGGCGGTGCACTGGGCGTCTGCATAGATGTGGAGAGCGTTTCCGTCCAGACGGGGCGCGAACAGGCGAACCTCCGGCGTGAGGAGCGTCAACCCGTGCCCGGCCAGACCGAGGTCGTCGACGAGCCCCGGCAGCAGGGGACCAGCCGAGTGGGCGAGAGTGGGACAGCGGAATCCGGGCTGCAACTCTTCGGTGACAGCGCCGCCTCCCACGATTTCGCGGCGTTCGAGGACCAGCGGGGCAAAGCCGGCCTTAGCCAGGTACGCGGCGGCGACCAACCCGTTGTGTCCGGCGCCGATGACGAGAACCCTGTCTCCTTTCCCCGCCACTACGCCTTGCCTCGCCTGGTATCGCTCAGGATCTTCCTCGCCGAGTTAAGCCCGGGTGCGCCCATGATGCCTCCACCCGGGTGCGCAGCCGAGCCGCACATGTAGAGGCCGCGGATCGGCGTCCGATAGTGTGCCCAGCGTGGCGCGGGCCGGAGGAAAAACAGCTGCTCCATCGTAAGTTCGCCCTGGAAGATATTGCCTTCCGACAGGCCGAATGTTCTTTCCAGGTCGAGTGGCGTGAGGACCTGTCTGTGGAGAATCAGGTCGCGGATGTTCGGAGCGTGCTCAGCGAGCGTGTCGATGACGTTGTCGCCGAAGTCTTCCCGGAGGTCGTCCCAGTTTCCATCCTTCAAGTGGTACGGGGCGTACTGAACGAAACAGGACATGACGTGTTTCCCCGGCGGAGCCATCGACGGGTCCGTGAGGGTGGGGATGACGGCGTCGATGTAGGGTCGGCGTGAGAACCTGCCGTACTTGGCCTCATCGTAGGCCCGTTCCATGTAGTCGACGCTCGGCGAGATGGAGATCGCTCCGCGCAGATGCGGTCCGTCGCCGGGCATCGCCTTGAAATCGGGCAGTCCATCGAGCGCCAGGTTGACCTTGCCTGAGGATCCGCGAAACTTGTAGCGCTGGATGTCTTCGACAAAGTCGTCGGGCAGCAACTCGGAGCCAATCATCTTCATGAAGGTCAATCGAGGGTCGACGCTGGAAGACACGATTCGAGCGCCGATTTCGTCCCCGTTCTCGAGCACGACACCAATCGCCCTTCCGTTCTTAACGCCGATTCGCTCGATCGGCGATTCGGTGCGTATCTCGGCGCCAGCTTCGCGGGCGGCGTTGGCGATGGCGTTGGAGATGGCGCCGGTCCCGCCTCGCGCGAAGCCCCACGCACGGTACGCACCGTCGATCTCTCCCATGTAGTGATGCAGCAGCACATAGGCGGTGCCAGGCGAGCGGACGCCGAGAAATGTGCCTATGACGCCCGAAGCCGACATGGTGGCCTTGAGAACATCGGTCTCGAACCACCCGTCGAGAAAGTCGACCGCGCTCATCGTCATCAACTGGACTTGGTTGTACTTGCCTTCGGCAGGAAGCTGTTGAAAGCGGCGGCCGAGGAAGAGCAGGTCTTTCAGACCCTGGAGGTTCAGCGCAGTTGGGTCCGGCGGCGTCATACCGAGGATGGGCTTGACGAACCGACCCATCTCGACCATCGCCTTGCCATATTCGTCGTAGGCCTCGGCGTCCAGCCTCGAATGTCGCGCGATCTCCCGACGCGTCTTCGCGTGATCGTCGACGCGCCAGAGGTAGTCCCCGTCGAGCATCGGCGTGAAGGTGCCGTCCAGCGGGAGGATCTCCAGGCCATGACGCGGGAGGTCGAGGTCCCGGATGATCTCGGGACGCAGCAGGGATACGACGTAGGACGCGACAGAGAACTTGAAACCGGGGAAAACTTCCTCCGTCACGGCCGCACCGCCCAGGACGTGACGGCGTTCCAGCACGAGAACCCGCTTGCCCGCCCGGGCCAGGTACGCGGCGTTGACGAGTCCGTTGTGGCCGCCGCCGATGACGATGACGTCGTACTGTGCCGGCACTAGGCAGAGCCCCCTTGTTGATGCGGCCTGCCATCATACCGAAAATAACGATGGGGGTAGCTGAGGATTCTGACGAGGGTGTCCGATGGTGGCGATCGCGACTGCGGCCCGGCAGCCTACGGACAACGGCCTACGTCTTCACGAGGCGGGCTGCTGTATGAACGATTCTCCCGGCTTGCCCCACAGCCAACCCTGACCGTACTCGACACCGTAGTCCCGGAGCAGAGCCAGGTCGTCCCGGGATTCGATTCCTTCGGCGATGATCTCGGCGCCGAGCGTCTTGGAGACTTCCACGAGGCGGCTCAACAGGCGTCCTTTGTGGGGATCCTTGGACGCGCCGTCGACGTAACTGCGGTCGATCTTCACGACATCGGGTTCCAGCATGATCAGGGTTTCCAGGCAACTGCGTCCGAACCCGACGTCGTCGATCGAAACTTCGATGCCTTTCTCCTTGAAAGCGGCCACGTGCTCACGCAGGCACGCTGGGTCTCCGATAAACTGCTGCTCGCTGATCTCGATACAGAAGGTGACGCCCTCTTCTGTTACGGCCAGCAGATCCATCAGGCGCTCGCTGGAAGTGCCCAGGATCGTCGAAGGGAAGAGGTTCAGGTGGAATTTGCCTTTCGGGTGGAGGCGCTTGCTGACCTCCACGCAGGCTTTCAGGCAGGAAAGGTCGACCGTGGTAAGCATGTTCGCCTCCAGAGCGATGCGGAAGAAGTCCACCGGCATTTCCAGAGAGCCGCCTGCCGGACCCCGGCTGAGCAGTTCGTGGCCCACCACTTCTTCCTTCTGGAGTTCGAGAATCGGTTGGGAGACAGCTCGGAATCGACCGCCGTTGACGGCACTGGTCAGGTCGACGAGATCCGGAACCTTGATGGTGTTCGTGACCGATTTCTTCGAGGTCACGACCCCCGACTCGCAGCGAAGCGAGCTGTGAGCTCGTTCGAGGACTTCCCCAATCGAGCAGGTTGCCCGCTCCACCGGCACGACAGCCACACCCATGTCGACGCTCAAGGGTTGTGGCGACAGCGCGAGCGGAGAGTTACCGACGACGTATCGGAGTTTTTCGCCTACCTGCGTTCCCTCGGCCATACGGGTGTCGGGCAGGAGGACGAGGAAGCGGTCCTGGTCGATCCGGGCGACTTGGTCCGATGGTCGAAGCACGGAACGGACACGCTCGGCGATCGCTTTCAACAATACGTCGACCGTACCCTGTCCGAGGTTGTCGTTGATTTCACGCAGGTCGTCGCAGGTGAGAAGAGTCGCGACGAGATGCGAACCCGACCGCTGTTCTCTCGACAGCTCGTTAAAGAGCGCTTTCTCGATTCCACTTAGATTCAACGTTTCGGTCAGGGGGTCGACGGTCGAGAGGCGCTGAAGTTCCCGGTTGGCCTCCTCGAGGGCCTTGCTCAGGCTATTGAGGTCCGCCTCCGCCTGCACTCTCTCGGTAACGTCTCGAAGTGATGCGACGAAGGCCGGTTGGCCGTTCCAACCCGACTTAGCCACCCGCACCTCGACATTGTGCGGGCCGATATCCAATTCGGATCGATCGCGCTCCAGTACCGGGTAGCCGAAAATCGTCCCTTCGAGCTCTTCAACCGGTGTGTCGAATAGTAAGGCGGCTGCAAGATTGGCGAACAAGATTCGGCCGGAGCCATCGACCACGACGACGCCGTCCGGACTGGCTTCAATCAGTTCGCGAAACTGCGAGCCGTAGAACTCTTGCCGATCCATCCTTGGTTCTGGACTGAAGTTCTGTTCCCTCATTGGTTCCCCGTTCTGTATGCATGCTTCTCATCTATTTTTATCGGCGAATTGGTCGGGAGTCTGTAGTGCGTGGGTCAGCCAACGCTTGCGATGCGCTTTAGGCGCCGTGCTTACAGCGAGTTAGCAGCCTGGGAGCCGTGACGAGGCAGCTGGCGTGGATCGCATCCTTGACCCGCGGTCACGCTCCGGTAGATGCTTGAGCGATCAACTGATTCTTCGAGGTGTCCCATGAAACAAGCCGTAGTCGTCATACTCTGGATCGGGATCTGCAGCTCTTCTGCCCTCGCGCAGGCCATCGGAGAAACAGGAGGATCTTCGGAGGCCCTAAGGCGGTCCGGCCCGGAGACGACTCCAGCTCGACAACAACTGGCCCAACTTCGCGACGAAATCGTCCGCCTCCGGGAGGAGTACGAGCAGCGAATCTCGTCACTGGAGATGCAGCTGGAGGAGGTTCAGATCCAGATGCTGCGCGCAGCACCGGAAGAAGCGCCGCCTGCAGCCGCCCCGACATCGGCATCGCAGGTTACCTACAACGCGCTGAATCCGTCGATATCGGTGATCGGCAATTTTATGGCCCGCGGTGACAGCGACCGAGTCTTCTCACCGGAGGGGGATCGGGTCGACAACAACCTGAATCTGAGGGAAACGGAGATCGACCTGCGGGTTCCAGTCGATCCCTACGCCGATGCTGTCCTGATCGCTGCCTTCGAGTCTGAAACCCCCGGTCGTTTCGAGGCCGGTGTCGAGGAAGGCTACATCAACATTAAGAAACTGCCCTTCATGCCAAATCCGCTAGGGCTCCGATTCAAAGTCGGCCGGTTTCGCCCCGACTTCGGGAAATTCAACGTCCTGCACACCCACGACCTCCCGCAATCGTTCCGATCGTTGTCGACCGGGGAGTTTCTCGGCGAGGAAGGATTCATCCAGCAGGGGGTGTCCGCCGAATTCTACGTTCCGACGCCGTGGGGAGGGGAGGATTCGCTCAACGCCAAGCTGCAGATCCTCGACGGCGGTGACATCGCCGTTTCACCCGAGTCGAACGGCAAGAAGGCATACCTGGGTAACATTAGTTGGTTTCGTACCTTCGATGGCACCCACAACCTGGAACTCGGGTGGTCCAGCTACTGGCATCCCCGTGCCGGGAGTGAATCCATGTCCCAATTGCATGCCGTCGATTTCATGTACCGGTGGAAACCTTTCCGGCAGGGAGAATGGAAGTCCTTCGTGCTGGGCGGAGAGGTCATGTTCACCGACCCGCGCCGTACTTCAATCGATCCGGGTGCTCCCATACGCCGTCCGTGGGGCGGCAGCGTGTTCACGCAATGGCAGCTCGACCGTCGAAAGTATGCGGGGGTCCGGGGCGCTACACCACAAGCCTTTCCGACCCCGGAAAGACCCGCCGCGGAGTAACGCCGTATCTGTCATACTACGTCAGTGAATTCTTCAGATTGCGGCTTAATTATGAGCATCGGTGGAGCGACATTCTTGCCGAAAACGGCAGAGATTCTGTTTTCCTGGAATTCAACTGGATTTTTGGAAGCCATCCGCCCGAGCCTTTCTGGGTGAACAAGTAAGGAGATCAGCAGAAGATGGTTCTAAGCCACAGAAGCTTGGCGCTGGCCTGGTTCTTTCTTTTTTCCGGCACCGCTTTCGCGCAGGCCGAAAAAGTCAAGGTCGTTACGACGCTGCCGACGCTCAAGGCGTTGGTCGAAGAGGTCGGCGGTGACCGCGTCGAGGTGATCGCCCTCGCCAGAGGAGATCAGGACCCGCACTTCGTGACGCCGACACCCGTCCTGATGCGGCGGACGCGACAGGCCGACCTGTTTGTCGAGAACGGTTTTACGCTGGAGCGGTGGGCCGACGAGGTCGTCAACGGTTCGGGCAATTCCAGGATCTTCCGCGGCACGTCGGGACGGATCATCGCCGCCGATGGAATCGCGGCCCTGGAAATCCCTTCCGTTCTGTCGCGGGAGATGGGCGACATCCATCCCCAGGGCAACCCTCACGTCTGGCTGGATCCGCTTCGCGCAAAGATCGAAGCAACCAATATCGCCGACGCACTCAAGCGAGCTGACCCGGGGAACGCCGTCTATTACGAAGGCCGGAAAGAGAGCTTTCACAGCCGTATCGATGAGGCCCTGTTCGGAGAGGAGCTTCTGAATCTGGTGGGGATTCGGAAACTGACCCGTCTGGCGTGGACCGGACAACTCCACGAGTTTCTCGAATCGAACAAGTTTCGTGGCGAGCCACTTTTGGCAAAGGCGGGAGGCTGGCTGGCCCAGGCCCGTGCGCTCAACGGAACGCAGATTTACGAGTTCCACAAGGTATGGATCTACTTCGCCGAGCTCTTCGGGATGGAACTGTCAGGGACGATCGAAGAAAGACCCGGAATTCCGCCCGGTCCGCAGCAGACCCGGCAGGTGATGACGCACATTAGGGCGGAGAACATTCCATTGATTCTCGTCGATAACTTTTACGACCCTGCCCTCCCAAACCACATCGCGCGGGAAACCGGGGCGCGGGTAGTCGTATTGCCCAATCAGGTCGAGGGCGAACCCGGTATCGAAACATATTTTGAGCTGATCGATTATTTGATCTCCAGAATTACCCAGGGTCTGGAGCCCTCCAACTGACCGTGGCAGAAGTCTGATGGTTCGCGCGCACGGGTCTTGCGAGGCGGAGACGAGGCGCGAGGAGGAATTGATGCGGTTTCATCATGACGACGAGCAACAAAGTATCCGACCGCAACCCCCGTGCGCCCGGAGGGTTACGGCGGCGCCACACGCGGGCGTTGTTGCCGCGCGACATTTCTCCGGACCCGCACGCCGGTCGGCCCGGCGCCTACCATCTGGCGCGCCGCCGCCGTAACGCGAGCCATCAGACTTCTGCCACGGGCTGCTAGCCACAAATGGAAATTCTGACCGATTGGAGATGGATGATCGCGCCGTTTCTCGCGTGCCTGATCCTGTCGGTGTCGCATGTCTACATGGGCGTGCATGTTGTCGCTCGTAAGGTAATTTTTGTCGACCTCGCCCTGGCGCAGATTGCCGCTGTCGGCGCCACTTACGCCACCACACTCGGCTACGACCTGCACCATCCGGAAGACGTTTTTGCGATCGCACTGTTTTCCATTGCGTTCACTGTCGTGGGAGCGGGAGTGATTTCGGTAGCGCGCATGCGCAAAGAACAGGTGCCTCAGGAGGCCTTTATCGGGATCGTTTATGTTGCGGCCTCTGCCGCGGCCGTCTTGATCCTGTCCAAGTCGCCCACAGGGGGAGCAGAGCTTCAACACATGCTCGTGGGCGACATCCTGCTCGTGTCGTTGCCGACGATCGCCAATGTGGCCCTCATTTACGCCGCCGTCGGTGTGTTCCATATCGTTTTTCGGCAACGTTTCTTTGCGATGTCGCTCGACCTCGGGGCCGCCGAGGCGGCCGGCGTGAACGTTCGGCTTTGGGACTTCCTCTTCTACATGAGCATGGGCATCCTGGTCACCCAGTCCGTCGCCATTGCGGGCGTACTGCTGGTGTTTTCCTATTTGGTCATACCGGCCGTCATCGGACAGATGTGGTTTGCGACCATGTCGGGTCGACTCCTGACGGGATGGGGGGTGGCCGTTCTGGCGAGTATCACCGGCATCCTCTGGTCGTTCTATTCCGACTATCCGACGGGCCCCACCGTCGTGATGGCGCTGACGTCTTTCCTGATCCTGTCGGGTCTGTCCTACTTCATATATCGGGCTGAGAGCCGTTCGAAGGCCGTGGGATGGGTGGCGGTGATGCTCCTGTCGGCGGTCCTGTTCTTTTCCACCCTGTCGGACTTCCGGAAAGTGGTCGCTGAGCAGCCCGAGGACCTGGATTCGCCGGCGGATATTCTCCTCGCCGAGCTGGTGAGCGGCGACATCTCCGGGCAGCTCGACGCGATTTCCAACCTCGTCGATGTGGACGATCCACGAATCGTTCCGTCGCTGGTCGGTTTGCTCGAAGAGACCTCCTCGGACCAGGTCGTCGAGGCCATTGCCCACGTCTTTTCCAACACAGGGGATCCCCGCGCAGCTCCGGCTCTCCGGAGGGCCGTCGAGCAGGAGTACGATCCGTTCCTGGAGCTGAGCATCGCCGAAGCTTTAGTTGCCTGTGGGGACGACGCCGGATACCGGGTTATGCTCGAGGTCCTGCGCGATGAGGAGGCCGGATTCGCCAGGGTTCAAGCGATCGAGCAGATCTCTGAAGCCGCCGGAGACGACTTCGGCTATCAGAGCGAACTCGGGGTGGAACAGAATCGTTCCGCGCTGGAGGCGATCGACGCCTGGGTTAGCGGGCGGTAGCCCGCGTGCGTCCTGGCCCAAGACATCGAGGGGAGGGGAATTTTGAAGGGGGGGATCTCCTGAGGGGGTGTAGGTGCGGTCTTATGACCGCACATTGCACGAGCCGAAACGATGTGCGCTCAACAGAGCGCACCTACACCTAAGCCCGAAGTCTCGCTTGTCGCAGGCGCAGAAACCTCGTCGCGGGCCCGCCCATTCCTGGCAGTTCAGCGGACGACCAGAACCGGCCGATCCAGCTTCGACAGAACCTCTTTGAAACCTCTCTCGAACACGTCTGCCGTCGGGAGGATGAGGATTCCGGCATCTTCGACGAGGACGAGGTGTTCGAGGAGGGCGGCATCGGTCCTTGGGATGACGTTGAACCGAATCGGCGGCTGTGCGCCCAGTTCGTCCAGATCCCGCTGTGCCTCATCGCGGATTCGGCCCGCTTCCTCGCCCGAAGCGGGGACGAGGATGACCAGAGGGGTTCTCTCATCCCCGGCCAATTGTACGGCGATAGCGATGCCTGTCCGAGCGCAGGAGCTTCCATCGTAGACCACGAGCACCGCCTGGCCGGCTCGCAGTCCGTGACGCAGAAGGAGGACCGGCGCCGCTGTTTTCGACAGGATCGTCTCCGTCGTCGTTCCGATCTTGCGGCTCTCGACAGGCGACCAGCCACAATGACCGAGGCTGATCAGGTCGACTTCCGCCGCCGCCGCAAGCACTTCCCGGGCTACTCCTCCTCGTGCGACTTTGAAGCTCCAGCGCAGATGTGCCATCCCCGCTATGTGTTCCAGCGCTCGTCGCGCCCTGGCGGCCTGAGCCTTCAGCTGCTGCTCCATGTCCACGCGTTCGACGGGCCGCACCTCACCGGAAAACGATCCGACCATCCGCGTGATCGGCAACTCGGCTCCACGGAGCAGGTCCTCATCCTCCACGTACAGGCCGAGCAGCTCCGCTTCCAGGTACGCAGCCAGCCGCGCTGCCGCCTCCAGTGCCGCAAAGCTGTTGGGAGAGGCGTCCAGCGCGACGAGAATCCGTCGGATTGGGGTCGGCTTCGTGCTCATTGGGCTTCTTCGACCTCTCCGGCGTCTTTCCCTTTGTCCGTGGATTCGACGGACTTGGCGAAGGCTGCCTGTTTGCGTGCCATCTCCGTCAGGCGTTCCTGGACCCGGCCGTTGATGCTCTCGGGAGGATAGTCTCCGGATTCATCGCGCTCCCCCGCATCGATCCCTGTCAAGAGTTCGATTCCCTGATCGATGGTCTCGACCGCGTAGATGTGGAACTGACCTTTCCGGACCGCCTCGACGACGTCTTCCCTCAGCATCAGGTGCCGGACGTTGGAGGCCGGTATGAGGACACCCTGCTCCCCGGTCAATCCGCGAGCGTTGCACAGGTCGAAGAAACCCTCGATCTTGTAGTTCGCTCCGCCGATTGCCTGGACCTCTCCATGCTGGTTCACCGAGCCGGTGACGGCCAGCGACTGCTTGAGCCCGGCGTCGGATATGGCCGACAGCAGGGCGTAGAGTTCCGTCGACGACGCGCTGTCCCCGTCCACTCCGCTGTAGGACTGCTCGAAAACCAGACTGGCCGACAGCGAGAGCGGATGGTTCGCGGCATAGCGGGCACCCAGGAAACTGGTCAAGATCAGCACACCTTTCGAGTGAATGGGACCGCTCAACTCCACTTCACGTTCGACGTTGACGACCTCCCCTTTGCCGAGCCGTGTACGCGCGGTGATCCGGCTGGGACGCCCGAAGGTGAAGTTTCCGAGTTGCAAAACAGCCAGGCCGTTCACGGTCCCCACTTTGGAACCATCCGTATCGATATAGATGGTGTTTCGCAGCACCTCGTCCTGCATCTGCTCACGCACGCGATCCACGCGGTGAGTCTGTGCGTCTATTGCCCTGCCGACATCGACGGCGCTGACCGTGGCGTTTCCTGACACACCCGACCAATAATCAGCTTCGCGGAGAAGGTCGGCGAGTCCGGCGATTCGACCGCTGAGTTTTTCCGAATCGCCCACGATCCGGGCGCTTTCTTCGATGATGCGCGCGACCGCGCTGCGGTCGAAAGCTTTGAGTTCTTCTTTACGGGCGAGCGCCCCGATCAGCCGGGCGTAAACCTGTTGCGTGTCGTCGTTTCTTTCGAACCGGTCGTCGAAGTCGGCCGCGACTTTGAACAGTTCTCCGAAGTCGGGATCATGCTGGCACAGGAGGTAATAGAGCATCCGATCACCAAGGAGGATGACCTTGACGTCGAGCGGTACCGGTTCGGGCTCGAGCGAAATCGTGCTGACCATGCTCAGCGCCTGGCCGAGAGACTCGATCTTGATCTGCCTGGCCTGCAGGACCCGCTTCAGGGCTTCCCATGCGTAGGGCTGCATCAGGACGCGCCGGACGTCGAGTACGAGGTATCCACCGTTGGCGCGGTGGAGTGCGCCCGGTTTGATCAGATTGAAGTCGGTGACGAGCGTTCCCATTTGGGATATGTGTTCCATCCGGCCGATGAGGTTTTCGTACCCCGGATGATCTTCGTAGATTACCGGCGCGCCCTGCTGTCGGGTGTGGTCGACAAGGACGTTGACCCGGTACCGCCGCGCCAGTGGAGATGCCTCCTGCGGGCGCCCCCCCGGTGGTGGGGCCTGGGGTTCCTGGGGCTGGACAAACTCCTTCGCGTACTGGACGAGGTCCTTGTGAACGGCTTCGAGGTAGTGAACGAGGGCAGGAAAATCCGCGTACTTATCGCGTAGCTCGTCGAGCAGGTGGCCCAGAGCGAAATCCGTGATGTCACGGTTCAGTTCTCGAACCTTGCCCCGCAGTTCGCGTTCCAACCGGGGAAGACGTCGCAATATCCCCTGGAGTTCCTGCTGCAGTTCCTCGATGTCCGCTTTCAGGCGTTTCTGTTCTTCTTCAGCGAGTTGTTCGAAGGATTCATGGGTGATGACTTCGCCGTCCTTGACGGGCGCGAACACCATGCCGACCGGCGTTTGCAGCATCGTGAAACCCTTCGCCTTTGCCTTTTCCTGAAGTTCTTCGAGACGCTTTTCGTGGCGTTCCTTGAAGTCCTGCTGCAACGAGTGGAGGCGCGCCTGGTATTCCTCGCTTTCGAAAGCAGCCGGAAGTGCGGTGCCGATCTCTTCGACCAGGCCATCCATGTCCTGCTTCAGTTTCATGGCCGTGCCGGCCGGCAGTTCGAGGAGTGTCGGCCGGTTGGGCTCCTCGAAGTTGTTGACGTAGCAAATGTCGGGGGGGATGGGTCTCCTGGCGGCTTCCTGCTTCAGGAAGTGCTCGACGATGAACTGCTTACCCGTGCCGGCCGGGCCCAGAGCGAAGAGATTGTAGCCTTCGTGGCTCATACCGACGGCAAACTGGACCGACTCGACCGCCCGCGACTGTCCCACGATATCAATGCCGTCGTCGAAGTCCGCCGTCGTTTTGAAGTCGAAGAGTGCCGGGTCACATCGCGTGTAAAGCGCGTCCAGGTCGAGTTCTTTGGGAACACCCATCCGTAGTCTCCTTTGACATTAGTCTACAGCCTAGCCATCAGCCATCAGCTATCAGCTGTCAGCTGTCAGCTTTTCAGCCGGTCCACGAAAACATTTGGACGCACGTAGATTGAGCTGATAGCTGATCGCCGAAAGCTTACAGGCTACTAGGAGTCTGCGCGGCAGAAGGACCGGAATTGGGCGGATAGAGATCGAAGATAGGACATGTCACGAACATATCGAACCTATATCCCAGAACAGAGCCTGCTGCTGCCGCCGTCGCTGAGAGATTGGTTGGCCGAAGATCACCTGTCGTACTTCATATCGGACACGGTGGACGCCATGGATTTGAGCGCGTTTGAGCAGCGGTATGGAACGGACGGACCGGGCAATCAAGCGTACGATCCGCGGATGATGGTGAAGGTGTTGATCTACGGGTACGCGACCGGGGTGTTCTCGTCGCGGAAGATCGCGGCGAAGTTGACCGACGACGTGGCGTTCCGGATGTTGGGAGCGGAGAACTTTCCGGCGCACCGTACGATTTCGGATTTTCGCAAACTGCATCTTGAGGAGTTCGGGAACCTGTTTGTGCAAGTGGTGATGATGGCGCGGGAAGCGGGACTGGTGAAGATGGGAACCGTGGCGGTGGACGGAACCAAGATGCGGGCGAATGCGAGCAAACGCAAAGCGATGAGCTATGAACGGATGAAGAAGCAGGAGACCGAATTGGGCGAACAGATTCGGGATCTGTTGAACCGGGCTACGGCGACCGATGAGGAAGAAGACCAGCGATACGGCAAGGACCGGCGCGGAGACGAACTGCCCGATGGGTTGTCGACCCGCAAAAAGCGATTGGCCACGATCCAGGCAGCAATGAAACGGCTCGAAGAACGTCAGATGGCTGCGGACCAGGAAGCGGGACGGGAACCGGGAGACGACAAACCCGGATGCGGAAAGAAGCCATTCAAACGCCCCATGGGCGAGCCCAAACCGACGGCCCAGGACAACTTCACAGATCCGGAAAGCCGGATCATGAAAACCTCCACTGAAGGGTTCCAGCAATGCTACAACGCGCAGGCGGTGGTGGATTCCGAGGCCCGGATCATCGTAGCGACAACGGTGAGTTCCAATGCGTCCGACGCGGGACAGTTGGAACCGACCCTGGATGCGTTGAACAACAACCTGGGAGAGCATCCCGAACGTGTACTGGCCGATGCGGGATATCGATCCGAGTCGAATCTAGGGATGTTGGAACAACGTCAGATTGACGGGTATGTTGCCATGGGTCGCGAGAAGAATCTGGCCGATGTTCCACTCCCACCCAAAGACACTGCTGTTGGCCGGATGATGAGAAAGATGAAAACCAAGCGTGGGCGCGACCGCTACCGGGCCAGAAAGCACATTGGCGAGCCGCCCTTCGGGTGGATCAAGTCGGTGCTCGGATTCCGACAGTTCAGTCTACGCGGTTTGGACAAAGTGACCGGTGAGTGGAACCTGCTCACTCTGGCGGTGAACTTACGGCGGATGAACGGGATGATCGAATGGGCATAATCCGGAAAACCGGAACCCAGCAGACCCGATACACGGCCAGTTAAGTGACCCCCGGCAAAGCCGGGGGCTTATTTCTATGAGCCCCTCAAAGGGGCATGTCAAGAGCCGTCTGAAGGCGGCTTTCGCTCCCACGGCATGTTCAGCTGCTCCAACCGTTGCTCCTCCTGCTCCTGGCGCCGAATGTATTCTCGAACGACTTCTTCGTCCAACCCCACAGTCGAAACGAAATAGCCTCAAGCCCAGAAACTCTCGCCCGCGACGTTGCGCTTCCGTCCGAGAAAGTTCCGGGCAATCGAAATCGCGCTCTTCCACGTGATACTTGCAGTCCCATTTTCGTGGGCGATAGGCTTTGGTAGTCTTTCATTGAGTCCACCTTGTTCGGAAGTTGCTGCTTCCAAGGAGGACTTTCTTATCTACCGCCGCCCTCGGTCAAACCTCTGCGAGTCGCCCCGGCTGAGCCGGGGGTTTACCTATGGGAATTACTGGTATCCGTACAGCTCTGAACTCCTCGTATCGGAAGAATCGATGGGTTCTCCTCCGAAGACCCTCTCAAATCCCAATAAATTCGAGTTCTTCGCGCTCTGCCGCGCAGACTCCTAGCCCGGATTATTCATGAATTGTCTACTGCAGCGGCGGATACACTCGCAGATACGGCGTTGCGCTAACGGGTCGACCTCGGCATTCGATCCAGACACGCCGTCCTCGCGCGCCTTGTCTCTGCGGCGTCTCCACCGCTTCGCGACGACAACCATGAATAATCCGGGCTAGGGCGTTCCGGCGGTGCGGGCGTTTTGCACGGATTCCTGGGAGTCCAGGAAACTGCGGATTCTACTCTGCAGAGCCGCTTCACTGAACGGCTTCTGGATCAGGTGTACATCAGCTGGGAGGATTCCGGCCTTTCCGATTGCCGTGTCAGTGTAGCCGGACATGTAGACGACTCCGATTGGACGTATCTTTGCGATCTCTTCGGCGAGTTCCCGGCCGTTCATCTCAGGCATCATGACGTCGCTCAAAATCATGTCGATCTGCCCCTCGTACCGTTCGACGATGTACAGCGCCTCGGAGGGAAGGCCGGCTTCGAGAATCCGGTAGCCGGTTCTTCGGAGCATGTCGCACGTCAGCTTGCGGACCATCTCCTCGTCCTCGACAACCAGAATTGTCTCCTTTCCCCGCCGGGAGTCGGATGCCTCGGTCCCGGCCTTGCGTGCCACAGATTCGTCCAGCATCGGCAGGTAGATCCGGAACGTCGTTCCGGCACCCGGCTTGCTATCGACCTGAACCGTCCCGCCGTTCTGCTCGACCATCGCATACACGGTAGCCAATCCGAGCCCGGTCCCTTTGCCGGGGTCCTTGGTGGTGAAGAACGGTTCAAAGATACGTGGCTGAACCGCCTCGTCGATACCACATCCCGTATCGCTGACGCTCAGCACGATGAACGGCCCGGGGCCTAACAGTCCGTGGCAGAAGTGCAATTTTCTGAATTGGGATTTACGGGTGTCGGCCAAGACGGAACAGCGTTGAAATCGTGTCCGGAGCGTTCAGGATCGAAAGAGAGCGATTGATAGTGGCTCCAGAGCAGTATCAGGGTGAACAAGGCAGCAACATACTGGCCCTGAAGGCCTCGCGGTGTGCCGTTCCCGAAATTGTTCCGAAGAATAAGGCTCAGATTCAACGCGGCATACTGAATCAGGATGCGCTTGAGAATGTTGTCCCGATGTCGGAGGTGAACCCGACGCATGGCTCCGGTTTCCAGAGTGTGCGCGAACGGCCGTTCCAACATCAGTCCCCGCTGTCGGAGTAACCGCTTGCCCCGCTCACCTCGGATCCGTCGCCGGTTGGCGTAGACGGCCTGTTGTTCGGCGGGCTTGCCTTTCCAGTTACGCCGACCCCGGTCCGGTTCCGAGATATAGCTGCGAATACCGAGGTCTTTGAAGGCGGTCATCGTATCGTTACTGTGATATCCCTTATCGGCCACGATTTCGGAAAGGTAATCGTCGGGCAGCTTCGATTCAGGATCGGCCGCCAGTGTCTCCATCTGACGGGCCGCCTCGATCATCGTGTCTTCGATAGTCGTCGTGTCGCCCCGATCGGCGCCCTGCACGGTAACCGCCAGGATGGCTCCGGTCTTCATGTCGGCGGCATGCTCGACCTTGTGCGCCAGATGCGTCCGCCCGTCCTTCATCTTCGTAATGCGCGCGTCCGGGTCGTGGGGATGTTCCCACTCTTTGTTCGATCCTTTCTTGGTTCGCTTTCGGTCCAGTCGGGCCAGGTCCGCTCGGGTCGGCGTCTCAATGCCCGACGCCTTGGCCAGCCGTGTCAGGAACTCGTTGTAGGCTTCCCCGGTATCCCGCCGCACGATCGATCGCATCGCCGCGTTGGCTTCCAGCGTCGATGCATCCACGCCCACCGTCTTCCCATCGATCAGGCCCTCACCGGCCAATACACCCAACATCCACAAAAAGACCTTTCCATGCGTCTCCAGATCGATCAGCCGTCGGGTTCGCGAAACCGTCGAATGATCCGGTACCGCGTCGCTCAGTCCCACTCCCAGGAATTCCCGCAAGCTTAGAGAATCGGCACACCGCCATGCAATCCCCCGCTCCGAATCGATCCCTTCAAAGTAGCCCACCAGCAACATCCGAAAATACTTGCCCGGTGCCAGGCTCGGCCGACCCATCACTGCGGCGTAGAACTTCTCGCACGCATCCTCGACGAACCGGTCGAACTCCCTCTCGTTCAGGATTCGGTTTACCCGTTCGTAAAATACGTGGCCCGCTGTTCGCGGCAACTCCGCGGTCGCAACCCACAACGTGTCCTGTCGGTGCTTTCTCCGTCCCATTCCCATATCGCGATCTCCTAACCTGATTCTCCTCGCGTTATGGTCGCATCCGGTCCTTCTTCTAATTACGATGAGGCCGACTTTAACCACGGACTGCTAACCCGACGGGAAACGGATGCGCCCGCTCGTCGTTCGGTGCGTTGGCCGTCTCGATCAATAGCTTTCCGCCGTTCGGCATCGCGTCTCGGGCGTTCACGATGAGGTTCATGAGGCCCTGTTCGATCTGACCCGGATCGGCCTTGATCAGGCCCAGCGCGGGGTGGGTTCGTGTTGAAAGAACGATGTCGGCGCCGATCAACCGCCGGACCATTCCGTCCATGTTCGCGATCACTTCATTCAGATTCAGTGCTCTCGGTTGTCGGACCTGCTTCCGGCTGAACGCGAGCAGTTGTTGGGTCAAAGCTGCTGCCCTCTCGGTGGCTTTACGCGTCTGCTCCAGGTTGTCACGAACGTCGCCCGGCGGTTCCAGATGATCGAGGGAGAGCTTGGTGTAGCCGAGGATAACCGTCAACAGGTTGTTGAAGTCGTGAGCGATCCGGCCGGCGAGACGCCCGACAGCCTCCATCTTCTGGGAGTGACGCAGCTGTTCTTCGAGTTCACGCTGCTGGGTGATATCCTGACCGATGCCGATGGAGGTTCCGTCAGAAAGACGGACGTTGGCCCAATTCGTTTCGAGCGTACGTCCATCCTTGACCCGGGTCTTGAACGAACGCCATCCGGAATGTGACGAAGACATGTGGGAGATTGCCTCTTCGCGTTCTAGCGGATCCGGATAGCACTCGGCCATCAGGTCGATGCCGCCCACTTCATCCCGCGACCAGCCCATAACCTGCTCGAATTCCTGGTTGACGACATCTACCGACCCTTGGCCGTCATGCAGCGCGACCATGACCGGGATGTGGTCGAAGATTTTCTGGAACCGTTCGGTCTGGTCGCGCAGGGCTAATTCGGTGCGCCTCCGCTGTTCGGTGACGACGGCCAGGATCAGGGAAGAGAGAATCGCCACGGCGAGATAGCTCTGGAGGTAGACAACTTGCTCTCCGACACCGCGACCGATGAACGTCATCGGTCCGTGACCGTGGGCTGTGTTCCAGACCGCGACGACCGAGACCAGGAACAAGGCCGTGGACACGCCGGCGGTACCGAGGCGCAGTGCGGCCCAGATCAGAAAAGGGAACGTGACGTAGAGCAGCGACAGCAGCAGCCCGGACCCGGCGTTCTCTGCGCCGAATATGATCGCGGTGCTGACGCCGAGGCCGAGAAATAGCGCGCAGGCTTCCGCTACACGCTGCCAACGAAGATTGATGGAGCCCATGCCCGCAAGCGACAGGACCAGTGGCGCGCCGAGCAGGACACCGAGGGTATCGGAAACCCACCAGAGGCGCACTGTCCTCCAGAGGTTGGCGTCGAAGGTGAGGTTGATCAAGACCCCGGCCGGAAACGCCATAACCGCTATCGTCGCCGCGGCCAGCAGGACAACGGACACAAGCTGGTGCACGCTGTCGCAACGGATGCGAGGTCCGCAAACCCGCGCGATGAGCCACGCCGCGATTCCGACCTGGATGCAGTTCAACAAAGCCACGGCCGCGGCCGGGAGTACCGGGTATCCAGCAACAAGACTTGCCGCCGTTTCGCCAACGAGTGCCGCTGCCAGAATCGGGAGCCACGACCGTCGTTCGCTGAGGAGAAGGATCCCGAGTATTATGCCGGCAGCCACCCAGATCGTGCCGTTGCCTTGAGGCGGGACGATCAGGGCAAACCCGAGGCGGACGCTCACGAACTGAATCAGCGCGACCATCCCGAGCGTGGATACAGTTCGGGTGATAGGGCTCAGGCCGTCGTGGAACCCGAATCGCCCATAAACATCGTCCGACGAGGCGAACATGCACCAATTATGGTGATTAAGGGGCGGGCTGTCGAGGCGGAAGTGGTTGTCCGTAGGCCGTTGCCTGTCAGCCCGACAGCGGGGTGACCCTCCGACATTGACATAGCAATAATGGGCGAACCAATTCCGTTAAACTTTGTCCTGCGATAACGTTGGCTGCCCGACACCAGCTGGGAAGATTCACCGTGTCCGCCTAACGGCCTACGGACAACGGCCTACGGCCCACTTCTTCTAGAACAACGGTTCCGCGTGATAGATGACGTTGCGGTCGAAAAGGTCGATGCCGATGAAGTACAGGCTCCCGTCATCACGGAGGTCGATGTCAAAGCTTTGCCAGGGCCAGAAGTAATCACCCGCCGAGGTCGCCTCCCCGGTTCGATATACCGTGCGGAGCGTTCCATCGGACGCGCGGAGCGTGACCTCGGTTCCGCCGTTCGTGTTCAGGACGAATGCAATGTCGCCGCGACTGTTCACATCGAAGTTCCGGTCGACCCAGAATATCTCCGCGCCGTTTGGCATGGCATCGCCGGTCCGGATGATGGTCTGCCACTGCTGGTTGACGTACTCGGCGAGGACTGCTCCCCCCGTTTCCATTCCTAGCAGCGCGAAGAACCGGCCCCGGACTGCGCGGAGACCGTCGACCCAGCCTACGGTTCCCCCGCCGACCTGAGTTTCGCCAAACAAGGCGGCCGTTTGCCACTGACCGTTCTCATGTACGAAGACTCCGTCGGAACCGTCTCGCACACTGGCGACGATCATGACGCGGCCGTTCTCATCGAGCGCGATCGCGCTGGCGCGGCCTCCCCCCGATATCAGGTAGTCGAACACACCGCCGGACGGGGCCTGGGTTTGGTCCTCTCCTCCGAAGCTGGCCAGCATCGAGAGCCTCCCGTTCTGGAGGGAGACCAGCCGGCTCTGCTCATCCGACCATGCGCGCCAGACCAAAGTGCCGGCGTCGTTGGCGGCCAGGTAGTTGGAACCGTCGAACCAGCTCTGGGTCCAATAGAGATTGAAAGTCCGGAACAGGTCTACGGTGAATTCGGACGGGTACTGGACGAGGGTTTCCATCGAAGGCTGGTTGCGGAACAAACCGGATCCCGCGGCCAGGTAAAGATCGCCTCGCGGGCTGCGGACCGCGCTGTTCAGGTTTCCGCCGACCGTCTCATCCCCCGTCTTCCACACGGGAATCAGATCCGACGACGACACTTCGAAGATACTCGTCGGATCTCCACCGGCGTACACGTAGGGTGAGCCGGACAGAGCTCCGGGAACGAATCCCAGGAAGTTCAGGTTCGCCCGCAGATTGAACCGGTCACCGCCTTTGAACAGGACGCGGTTGGATCCCGTCTCGACGACGATGAAGCCGTTCAACGTCGTGCTGACGGCGGCGTAGACCGTGCCGCTGGGCGTGACGATCGCATCACGGAAATCGCGGACCCTCCCCCCTTCGACTCTGTCGTCCCACACGATGAGGGAGCTGGTTGAATTGCCGCTCCACAGTATGAAACCCCAGCCATCGCCCACGCTACCGTTGAAAACGACCTGACCGCGGTCGTTGACCGAGGTGACGCGATCGAAACCCTGGGTCGGGAGCATCGTGAGGTTTCCCGCCGTGTCGTAGCGAGCCGGCCCGCTCACTCCGTTGTCCAGATCCACCCTGAAGGCCAGAGTGCCGTTCGGCGCGATCGCAAGATCGCTGATCCGCCCGACCGTCGAGGCACCGAGGGAATCTCCCGACATCAACACCTTCTGGGGCGCCGACAGTCCATCGGCTCGATAGATAGCCCGCGTGGAATCCCGCCGGACCATGAAATAGGCCACCCCGTTGGCGTCGACGCCCAGATCGTAGTCGATGTCGTAGCCGTCGGGAAATTCGGACAGTGGGAGAGTGACTCCCCACACAACGCGCAACTCTCCGTTGGCAAGCTTGAATATCCCGTCACGATCCCACGGTCCTCCCGGCTGGTCGTAGGTGCCTCGAAAGACGATGTCCCCCCGATCGTTGAGCGAGTACCGCGTGACGGTGAAGTTGCGGATCGCCTGGAAAGTGCCCTGCGTCTGGCCCTCCGCAAGGACGATGGAGCTGCCCGAAGAAGAGGCCAGGATCAGGCTCGAGTAGTTGCCGCGTGTGTTGGCCTTCGATAACACCCGGCCGCTGCTGTCGATGGCCGCTCCCTCGAACCCCCAGACGATGCTCTTCGTGAAGACTCCCGGCGTTCCGGCCGAGGCGAGCAGATCCATCCTCCCGTTGTCGTAGCGCATCAGGCCGCTCGACACGCCGTCGAGAGGCGCGATGACCACCACCTGTCCGGCATCGTTCGCAGCCAGGTTTGGATAATCGTTGGGAAGGAACTCGAAAGCCCGGTCGACGGGATCGGTCGCCAACAGCCGCGTCAGTCGAAATTCCTGACGGCGTCGAACCAGCACTTCCCGCGAGGTGACCAGACGCTCGACCTGGCCCCCTCTCGATCCCCAGAAATTCAGCGTCGCCCTGACCGTGACGCGCCCGGCGGCCTCGGTGTAGAGGAGCCCGTTGTCTCTGATGTAGGCCGTGTTCGTGTAGAAGCCGTTCGGGCCGGCCACGTCCCATTCAAAGTCGGTACCCGGGATCTCGGAGCCGTTGATGTCGATCGCCGCCGCGGTGAACTGGAGGTTGTCGCCGGCAAAGGCCTCCGCCGAACCTCCGCGAATCTCGACACGCGCCGGCAGAACCTGAACGGTCATCGAAGTCCATGCTCCCTCCATGGTGACCCATATATCAGCCGTGCCGATACCTCTTGCCGTCACTACGCCCGATCGATCGACGGTCGCGATACCCTCGTCGGAAGAGCCCCACTCGAATCCTTCGGAGCGGGTCGCCCCGTTCTCATCGCGGGCTACTGCAACCAGTGGCATCTGCTGTCCCGAAATCATCGATGACCGGGCGGCGCTGACCACGATGCGGCGCGCAGAAAACTGGGCATGGCCGGCGACCGCCATTGCCAGGACCAGGGTCGCAGCGATTCCGAAGTGTGAGGGGCCAGGTCTCAACGAAACACCTCGTCGATGGTCGTGTAAAGCCCGGACAGGCCGCCGGGAACGTACTCGAACTTGCGTCCGGACGGCGTATCCAGGATGCTCTTCGTCCAGTCGATTCCCAGGGCCGAGTAAATCGTGGCGGCGATGTCTTCCATCACGATCGGCCGCGCACCGGCCCATCCCGGATCGACCACGAAAGCGCCGTTGGGATCGGTTGCCCCGATGACGCGGTTGCCCGCGACACCGCCACCCATCAGAGCGACACTCATGGCGTCCTTGTGATGGTCCCTTCCTCCCTGCAGGTTCAACCCACCTGGAGTTCGTCCAAACTCGCCCATCATGATGATCAGCGTCTGGTCGAAGTCGCCCGATGCCTTGAGATCCTCGACCAGCGAACCGATGGCGCTGTCCAGTTCGTTGGAGAGCGAGTACATGTTGGGGTTGTTGTTGCGGTTGAACATTTGCTGATGGGTGTCCCAGCCCGAGTGGGTCAGGCCGATGAACACGCTGCCGTTGCCGGCTCGAACGGCGTTGCGCGCGACGCGAGCTGCTCGTCCCAGAGATGTGTCCCCGTAACGGGTAGTCTCGTCGTCGGACAGACGGAACACGGACGCGATCGACTCGTTGAACATCATTTGTTTGGCGGAAGCGTAGTGGGCGGCGTGGGCGGCCATCCCTTGATCCAGCGGCGCGGTCCGAAGCCTGGCGTCGAGGCGCTCGAGCAGTCTGTAGCGCTCGCCGAATCGTTGCTCGCTATCAGTGCCGAAGTAGTCGTGCTGGATCACCGACAACCCGCTGCCCTCGGTCGGAGCGGCCAGTGGAGCAACCGATCCGCCCAGGAACGTCGAGCCCTGAATCGTTCCGCCCTGATTCAGGGACAGGAATGGAGGCATCGGTCCGCTGCCCGCAAGCTCGGTCGCGACGACCGCGCCGACGTGTGGCGTCTCTGCCTGAAATGCCGGATTGGACGGGTGAGCCGTCTGCATGTAGAAGACCCCGCGGTCGTGGATGGCCTCCCAGCTTCTGACCGAACGAAGGATGCACAGGTCGTCTGTGAGCGTGGAAAGCTTCGGGAACAGCGTATTGGAGAGCGCGATGTTGCCGTGTTGCTGGATATCCGCGTCTGCAGGGTTCCAGGCCGCGTCCTTGACATCGAACGTGTCGAGCTGCGATGGCGCCCCGTTCAAGTAAACGAAGATGCACGAGCGGGCCGTGCCGCGCACCTGAGGGCTCCCGCTGATCACCTGGGCGTTGCCGCCGCGCGCGATCGCCATATAGGCCGCCGCCGTGGCCGCCTGCTTCAGCCACTCCCGTCGCGAAATCTTCTTACAGCTAGGAGTCTGCGCGGCAGAGCGCGAAGAACTCGAATTTATTGGGATTTGAGAGGGTCTTCGGAGGAGAACCCATCGATTCTTCCGATACGAGGAGTTCAGAGCTGTACGGATACCAGTAATTGGCCGTGTATCGGGTCTGCTGGGTTCCGGTTTTCCGGATTATGCCCATTCGATCATCCCGTTCATCCGCCGTAAGTTCACCGCCAGAGTGAGCAGGTTCCACTCACCGGTCACTTTGTCCAAACCGCGTAGACTGAACTGTCGGAATCCGAGCACCGACTTGATCCACCCGAAGGGCGGCTCGCCAATGTGCTTTCTGGCCCGGTAGCGGTCGCGCCCACGCTTGGTTTTCATCTTTCTCATCATCCGGCCAACAGCAGTGTCTTTGGGTGGGAGTGGAACATCGGCCAGATTCTTCTCGCGACCCATGGCAACATACCCGTCAATCTGACGTTGTTCCAACATCCCTAGATTCGACTCGGATCGATATCCCGCATCGGCCAGTACACGTTCGGGATGCTCTCCCAGGTTGTTGTTCAACGCATCCAGGGTCGGTTCCAACTGTCCCGCGTCGGACGCATTGGAACTCACCGTTGTCGCTACGATGATCCGGGCCTCGGAATCCACCACCGCCTGCGCGTTGTAGCATTGCTGGAACCCTTCAGTGGAGGTTTTCATGATCCGGCTTTCCGGATCTGTGAAGTTGTCCTGGGCCGTCGGTTTGGGCTCGCCCATGGGGCGTTTGAATGGCTTCTTTCCGCATCCGGGTTTGTCGTCTCCCGGTTCCCGTCCCGCTTCCTGGTCCGCAGCCATCTGACGTTCTTCGAGCCGTTTCATTGCTGCCTGGATCGTGGCCAATCGCTTTTTGCGGGTCGACAACCCATCGGGCAGTTCGTCTCCGCGCCGGTCCTTGCCGTATCGCTGGTCTTCTTCCTCATCGGTCGCCGTAGCCCGGTTCAACAGATCCCGAATCTGTTCGCCCAATTCGGTCTCCTGCTTCTTCATCCGTTCATAGCTCATCGCTTTGCGTTTGCTCGCATTCGCCCGCATCTTGGTTCCGTCCACCGCCACGGTTCCCATCTTCACCAGTCCCGCTTCCCGCGCCATCATCACCACTTGCACAAACAGGTTCCCGAACTCCTCAAGATGCAGTTTGCGAAAATCCGAAATCGTACGGTGCGCCGGAAAGTTCTCCGCTCCCAACATCCGGAACGCCACGTCGTCGGTCAACTTCGCCGCGATCTTCCGCGACGAGAACACCCCGGTCGCGTACCCGTAGATCAACACCTTCACCATCATCCGCGGATCGTACGCTTGATTGCCCGGTCCGTCCGTTCCATACCGCTGCTCAAACGCGCTCAAATCCATGGCGTCCACCGTGTCCGATATGAAGTACGACAGGTGATCTTCGGCCAACCAATCTCTCAGCGACGGCGGCAGCAGCAGGCTCTGTTCTGGGATATAGGTTCGATATGTTCGTGACATGTCCTATCTTCGATCTCTATCCGCCCAATTCCGGTCCTTCTGCCGCGCAGACTCCTAGGACAGTTTTGCATCTTTCCGATAACTGACTACTGACTACTTGCAACTGACAACTCAACGACTGATCGGAGATCAGTCGTTGTCAGTAGTTGAATATAAAATCCAGCTTGTTCAGCAGCGCCCACTGGCAGTCGGCCAGCCACAGTTCGTAGTCCGTCCCCTTCGTGCTGAGCAGGACCTCGAATTCTTCATCCGTTGCCCATCGCCCGAGAGTCGCGAGGAACAACCGGTCGATTGCTTCGCGATCACCGAGGCCCGCTTGAGCGACCCGCGTCACATGCGTCAGCACTCCGCGGTCTCCAAATGCACGCGAGTTGATCATGTCGTCGTTCATCATCAACAAGGTCTGCAGGACATTCGAATCGAGTGTCGGCGGCGTCTGCCACCAATCTCCCCGGCCGAGCTTGTCCAGGAAATCCATGACTCTGTAGTTGCTCCGAGGTTCGGTCGGGTCCGGCAACTGCATCGCGTAGTAAAGCGGCTGATCGAAGCCGTCCACGTACATCGGGGCGACGGTCATCGTGGCGGTGGTCAAGGCGTCGTAGATCTCCTCCGGCTTCAGCCGGCGCGGCGTGTGCTTGGCGAAGTAGAGCTGGTATTCCGGTTGCCAGTTGCCCGGATAGCTTCCAGAGAGCTGGTAGGCCCGCGATTGCGCGATCAGGCGGATGACGCTCCGGATGCTGTAGTCGCTCCGGACGAACTCGTCGGCGAGCGCTTCGATCAGTTCCGGGTGAGTCGGTTGCAGCGTCCAGGGTGCAGGTGGTGGATTGTCGGGATCGATTCGCGCCAGATCCCAGCCATCGACCGGGTCGACGATTCCACTCCGGAAGAAATGTGCCCAGATGTAGTTGACGGTCGCCCGTGCAAACTGTCGATCCGATGTGACGATCCGACCCAGGTCCCATCGCCAGTTTTCCGACTGCGGCTCTTCACCGGTGAACATGTATTCCGGCGTGTGTGCGGCACCGGTGCGAAACGGTCGCGGCCCCGGATTCCCCGGATCGACCACGCCCGTGTAGGCACCGGTCGAACGATTGTTGACAATGAAGTGGGATTGCTCCTCGAAGGCATCGGCCGGTAACTGGATCAGGTTCGTCCGTGCCAGGAAGGCCGACAACCCCCAGAACTCTTCCCTCCGTCGTTCCGACAGGTAGAGGTTGATCTCTTCCAGGTGGTTCGCGCCGTCGTGACAAGAAACGCATTCGGTGCGGACGCCGAGAAACTTCGAGGTGATCCGATCAGCCAGGACATCCCAGGTGTCCTGGACGGGATCGCCTTCCTGGACCGCGCGGACAAGGAAATTGAGCGATGCCTGCTCATGGGAATCTCCGTTCGACGCGATCATTTCCATCACCAGGTCGGCATAGGAGCGATCCCGGGATACGAAATCCCGCAGGTAGTGGTGGAAGAGATTCCTTCCTGGGATTCCGATGAAGTAGTAGTAATTGCTGGTGACCTCGAAATGGTTCGCGAAGAAGGCGGTCCAGTAATCGACGAACGCCTCGGAAGCGATCAATTCGTCGATCAGCTTGTTTCGTTTTGCCGGGTCGGGGTCGGCGACGAAACTCTGAATTCGTTCGATCGACGGAATCCGCCCCGCCAGGTCCAGCGACAGCCGCCGCAGGATTTCCACGTCCGTTGCGGCTGGTGCCGGCTCGATGCCGTCATCTGCCATCTTGCTGAAGATGTGAGTGTCGATCACGTTGCCCGACGCGGTATCGACGTTCCTGGGCGCCGACCAGGTGACCCGCGGCTGTACCAGCTTCATCGACATCGCCTGTGTGGATTGCTCCAGCTGGAGACGGGCTTCGAGGATGCGGCGCTGCGGTTTCGAATAGGCCGGGCAATAGGGGTCGTCGCCACCCTCAAGGGTGGTCAGAAGCGCAACGATGATGGGTAAGCGCAACATTGTAAGGTGTTTATATGGTTCGACTTATGGGCTGTCTATTGCCGTCCATGGCACCGGAGAGTCGCCTCCTGCGACTAAAAGGGATCCCCATTGTCACACGGGGCCATCAATTGTCTATTCGGAAATGTGAGAGAAGTGTCTTAGGATATTTTGGAATTTTTCTCGAGGGCTCAGCAGTTTACACGACGAAAAGGCTGTGCGCACCACTAGGGCCGAGCGCGGCTCTCGCCGCGCCCTTGAACGTCTCGATGGGATGGTCAGGGAACTCGTGTGGCTGTGAATTCGGCGGGTGCTCCCAAACCGCGACCACGGCCCCCGCCGCCGCCGCGGCGACCGCCACCACGGCCTCCGCCGCGACCGCGACCGCCCTCGAACGTGCGGGTCATTTTGAGCTCATCGCCTTCGAGCAAGCCGGTGAACGCAAAGGTCCGCGTTCCACCTCTCGCCTCGAAAGACTGTTTGAATTCAAGAGTTAACGTGGGCCTTCGGGAGACGTTCCGGCGTTCTCGGTGAGCGTTTCCAACTCCTCTCCCGACGGTGTGACAACAATGAGCCTGATGTCCCCGGCATCGTCTTCCTCAGGCCTTCGAAACCGCACCAGTTGGTAGCCCTTGCCGGTCGGTTCGACGGTGACTGTGTAGACGTTGGATTCGCGGACGACCGTCAGAACCTCGTGGTTGAACACCCAGAGTTCGAGAAACAGGTCATCCTCGATCTGCTGTCGCCAGTCTGCGTCGTTGCAGTGGCGGGTCTCGTCTGGTGCCGCCCAGGCACCGGACAGATCATAGACCTCGAGTTCGCTATCCGAACCGTGTCCCTGGTAGAAGATGAAGTCGCGCACCCACCAGGTACTCTCCAGGATCGCCTGGTCGCGGTAACGTCGGTTTCGGGCCAATCGCCGCTCCTGCCGATCGTCCGACGGTCTTTGCCAGAGTTTGGATTCCTCGCAGACGAAAACCTCGAGCTTCTCCCCGTCCTGCGCCCTGGAGGTTCCGGCGATGTGAACGAGCAGGAGGGGAAACAGCGCGACCCCGGCAGCCGCTGACACGAGTCGTCGATCTACTTTCATCGTCGAGTCCCTCTGCATATGCTACGAACCTATGCTCCGCACCGCCACTTTTTGTATATTGATAGACATCAGTCGGCGTGATGAGGTTCGAATGAGGAATACGTGACGAGAGGCCTGCAGCGCCGGGAATCCGTCGCGCGAGGAACCGACTCGCCCGCGGGAGAAAGCAGCTCATGAGTCAAAAAGCCCGGGGTTGACCCGGGCTTTTTGACTTCGGGAGTTATCTGAAAAAACTCAGCCATCGCCCTGTGAGCCCGCTGAGGTGACGCATACAGGTCGAGGTGGTGCCAACAGGAGAGTGCTGGACCATGGACTTCACACTCACTTCTCATCGAACTCCGCCTCGGTCGAAGAAGCTGACCCGGGCGCGAGGATTCCACCGGCACACTGCATGTGCTCTCGTGCTGTTGCTTCTGGTTCCTACCGTGTCGATGGGCCAGGCCGGCGATCCCGAGATCCAGTCCCTCCGGGAGGAGGTCCGGCAACTGCGTGCCGAGTTGGAAGCGCTCCGGGGGGAAGTGCGATCAGCCGGCGTTTCCGAGCCATCCGGGCTGGGGGCTTCTCGATCGCAGGCCTACCCCGCCGGTGCCATCGGGGACGCGTCCCCTGTCGATCAGGCCGGTTTTTCGGCGGATGAGTTGCTGCCGCTGTTGCAGGCTCAGGTCGATGAACACGCCCAGACCAAGGTCGAGTCCAACTCCAGGATGCCGGTTCGGCTGTTCGGGACGATCCTGTCCAATACCTTCTTTAATTCCGGGGAAGCAAACTGGCTGGACGTGCCGAATGTGGTGCCCTCGAGCGATGGCCTGGCGTCCCCGGGGTCATTCAGTTCCACTTTGAGGCAAAGCCGCCTCGGCGCCATCATCGACGGTCCCGACGTGGGTGGTTTCAGCACGGGTGGCTTCTTTGCCATGGATTTCTTCGGCGGCGTTCCTGGCTTCAAGACCGGTCAGACCATGGGGGTGCCCCGGCTGCTGTACGGGTTCATGCGGCTGGAGAACGAGAACACCGCCATCCAGATTGGGCAGGACCTGATGATCCTTGCTCCCCAGAACCCGACGTCGCTGGCCGCCTTTTCGTTCCCGAACCTCTTCTATTCGGGAAACCTGTATCTACGGGCTCCTCAGGCCCGCGTGGAACGAATTTTTCAGCCGGGACGCGAGGATCAACTTCAATTGCAGCTCGGGATCATAGCCCCGATCAGCGGAGACCTCCCGACCGATTCCTTCACCTTCGTCCCACCGAACCTTCCCGGAGAGCGGTCCCGGCGACCGGGGGTTCAGGGGCGCCTGGCCTGGCGGCGGGAAGGGCTGATTCCGGGTGAGCCGTTGCTGGAGATCGCCGCTTCCGCGCATTACGGAACCGAACGAAGAGACAACGGAGATCTTTCGAGCTGGGTCGGGGCGCTCGATTTCATGGCGATGGGCGAACGGTTCGGTGCGAAGGGAGAATTCTGGGTCGGCCAGAACATCGACGCGTTTGGGGCATCCGTGGGGCAGCTTGCCAAGTCGCGGGGCGGCTTCCTCGAAGGCAAGTTCAGACCGAACGAGCAACTGGAGTTCAACGGCGGGTTTGGAATCGACAGCCTCTTCGATCGGGTCGCCTTCCCGGCAGCGCTGGAGGACAACTCGACGTTCTTTGCGAACACGATCTACCAGTTCACGCCCGCGTTCGCGACCTCGCTGGAGTGGCGGCGCCTGTTGACTACCCCGACGGCGCGAAAAAACCGGACGAACCATCACTTAAACCTCGTCTTCGCTTATAGTTTCTGAAGATGTCCAGCATACGAAGCCTTGCGCTGTCGGTTTGCCTGGCCGGTTCGCCGGCCTGGGCACAGACGATCTCGGGCCGCGTCTCCATCGAAGGAGCGAGGGGGGGAGCCGCGTCGGGCGTGATCGTCTATGCCGAGCGCTTGGATGGGGACTCGCCGACCCAGACATCGATTTTTGCGCTGACGCAGCGCAAGAAGCTCTTCAGTCCGCGTGTTCTGGCCATCCCGGCTGGATCTCGAGTGGATTTCCCCAACGAGGATCTCGTCTTCCACAACGTATTCTCCCTGACGCGGCCCGAGGCGTTCGACCTTGGTCTGTATCGGGCGGGGGCTTCGAAGTCGCACGTCTTCCGGCAGCCGGGCTTTTACCGGGTTTTCTGCAACATCCACCCTTACATGACAGCAGTCGTCCTGGTACTGCCGACATCGCTGATCGTCGAAGCGGACTCGTCAGGTAACTTTCGACTGGACCTTCCCGCTGGTCGGTACCGCGTCACGGCATGGTCGGAACGGTCCGAATCATCTAGCGTCGAGGTCCAGGTTTCCTCTGGTTCCGTTTCCCTCGACGGGTTGTCTCTGGACGAGTCCGGCTTCGTCGAGACACCGCACACCAACAAGCACGGCCGCAAATACCGCCGCCGAGCATACTCCCCGACAAGAGGACCGTTGTAGTTTGCCCACAACCCCACTCCCCTCCTCAGAAACCACCCCGTCTGCACCCTGGGCGCAGTCACCCCTCCTGAATCAGGAGGGGAGTCCGGGGTGGCGCGAAGCGCCGGGTGTGTTGATCAAGAAAAATACCATCTGTGCCGTTGGCGCATCCACCCCTCCTTATCCAAGGAGGGGAGCGGTCTGGGTGTGAACACATCAAACTCCCCTCCTCAGATGAGGAGGGGTGGCGCGAAGCGCCGGGGTGGTGTTGATCAGAAAAAACAATTCGGTCTGCGCCCCCCGGCGCACCCACCCTCCCTGGCAGGAGCGCCATCCCTGAATTGGTCGCTAGCCGATCAGCATGCGGTAGACGGGGACGGGCTGGCTGAAGCCTTTGACAGTGATGGGATCCACCCTCTCTGCCTTGACGAGATCCTGGACACGTGTGTAGGTCGATTCGGAGATGAGAATCTCGTGAGGGGCAGCCGAGCCGCATAGCCGGGAGCACAGGTTCACGTTCGACCCGATTGCCGTGTAGTCGAGCCGATCTGAGCTGCCGATGCTGCCCATGATGACCTCCCCCGTCACGATCCCGATGCCGATGCTCAGTCGAGGCAGGTCGGGATGAGCCTCGTTGTCTTCTTCCAGTGAACGCTGGATCTCGACGGCCGAGCGAATGGCGTTGAGTGCCATGTCGTCGCCCTCGAACACCGCGACGACGCAGTCGCCGACGAATTTGTCGACATCGCCCTCGAACTTCTTTACGAGAGAGGCCTGGAGACTCAGGCACCGGTTCAGGGATTGAACGGTTTCTTCAGGCGGCTGCTGTTCCGACATCTGGGTAAAGCCCCGTATGTCGGAAAAGAAGATCGTCCTCGAGACGCGTTCGCCGGCCGAACCGCCATCGTCCTCGGTGCGAGTCTGGATCATCTCGACCGTCGATTGCGAGACGAACTTCTGCATATCCTCTCGTTCTCTGAGGCCTCCGACCATGGTGTTGAAGGACGCCGCCAGATCGCCGATTTCGTCTTTGCTGCGGACGTCGAGGCGATAGTCGAAGTTGCCGTCCATGACCTGCCGGGTTCCCTCGGCCAAGGTGGCAAGCGGTGCGGTGACCCCCCCGGCCAGGACGATGCTCCCGATGATTCCGGCCACGGCAGTGAGCACACCCAGGGCGAGGAGGCCCGTCTGAATCCGCTGGTACGGCGCCATCGCCCGGTCGAGGGACCGCAGCATCACGGCCAGGGGACGGGGGCCGGCCGCGTCTCCAAGCTCGACACTCCGGGTGCTGTAGCGCTCGCTGTCGATCTCCACGCCGTCGGACGTCATCGCCTGTTCCCAGTCGGCCCTGGTACTGAACGGAAGGACGGCATCTGACAGCGTCGTGCCGATAATGTCCTGATCCAGGATCAGGATGTCGCTCCCACCATTGCCTCTCAGGTCGGCGGCGAAAGAGTCGTCGATCCTCGACGCAGCGATGACGAACCCGAACACCAGCCCGCCGGCCGTCGACGGCATCGAGGCTGCGTGGTAGATTCCGCTGGCGGTGCGCACCACTCCGGTGGCGGGTTGTCCAGACAGCGCCGGTTCCACCCAGCGGGCCTCGACGTCCTGGAGCGGCTCAAGCGTCAGTCCGTCGGTTCGCGCCAGGACCTCACCGAAAGGATCCAGGACGATCAACAGGTCGGAAGTCTGGTTCTCCTGCTGGTAGAAGGCGAGAAAGTCGCGGATCGTCGCGACGTCCGCTGTATCCAGCAACGCTTTGAGATCGGGAAACGACGCGACGACTCCGGCGGTCAACCGGAGCCCGACCAGGCGCTGGTCTTCCGCTCCGGCGATCCAGCGTTGGCTCTGATCAAATTCCTGCGCCAGCTGTTGGGCCACGTACGCCTCGCCCTGAGCATTGACGAAGATCAGAGTGGCGGCAATCAGGGCAATGAGCAGGACACTGACCGACATCGCAATCTTCCAGCGTAGGGAGAGCCGGCGCATGGATTCCTATCTTAGTCGAACACGCTCGGATGGGCTATCAGCCTTCAAGGCAGTATCAGTTTGCCCGCGATCACGAAAACCGGGACCAGAATGACGGTTCTCCATAGAAAGATCAGAACCAGGTCGGTGAACTTGAGCGGCAGGATCGAACGGAGCAGCAGGATGCCGACCTCCGACATATAGATCAGCTGTGCCACCGACAACCCCGCGAGCACGAAGCGAGTCAATTCCGCATCGATATCTGTGGCGATGAGAGCGGGAACGAACTGGTCGAGAAAACCGACCAGGATTCCCGGTGCCGCGACATCCGCTCCACCCATCCCCATCACTTCCAACAGCGGAACGAGAGGCAGGGTTAGCCAGCCGAACACCGGTGTGTGACGACCCAGAATCATGACGAGGACCACCAGCCCCATGCTCGCGCCGATGACACCGAAGACGGCTTCGGCCATCGCGCGCAGCGAACTATTAATGTAACCCTGGAATCCGGGAGCGCTTTCCGCCCGCTTGACCGCCTTCTTGAGAGCCAGGCGCGGTAGCGATATCCCTGTAATGCGATCTTCCTCGGGCGCCGCCTGAGCTTCGTGGAAATAGGTGTTGGGCTTCCGCGACAGAGGCGGTAGACGCGGGGTGATCGTGGCGACAATGACGCAAGCAACCGCTACCGAGATGTACCACGGGAAGAAAATGTGTTCGATGTTCGCCGCCCCAGCGATGATTACGGCGAACGGAACTGAGACCACCGAGAAGTTCGTGGCGACAGCGGCCGCCTCGCGGGCGTTGTAGGAACCGTTTCGGTACTGCTCGATCGTGATCAGCAGACCGACGCTTGCCGCGGCTACGAAGGAAGCCGTCGCATCGATCGCCGCCCTGCCTGGCAGGCGGAAGAGCCGGATGAACACCGGCCGCACCAGGGTCCCGATGAACTCCATGGCGCCGTAATGGGTCAGCAGGGGAAGGAACAGGCACGAGATCACGAAGATCGTCAGCATCGGTTGACCGATCTCGTCAAACGCCGCGCTTCCGGTAGTCGGCCCGATGATCAGGGCCGGACCGACCCCCAGGTAAAACATGACACCGAACACGGCACCCAGGATGCGCAGGACGGTCCAGAAGGGAGAGGTTTTGAAGATTTGAAGCAAGACCTTCGATCTGGGTAGCCGGGAGAAGTTGAACCAGCTGTACGCCATGCTCGCGAGTGCAGTGAAGACGCAAAGGCTGACGAGGCTCAAAAGCAAGGAGCTGCCCATGAATGACTGAATTCGGGCCTGGATTACTGCTATGGGTATGGTCCAACCCCCGGAATAGACCGGCGACAGGAACAGGAAGAGGCCTACCGCGGACGGAATTGCAAAGCGCGCGATCTTTGCTCCGCTCGGTTGATACACCGTTGGTGCGGACGCCGGTGCTGCGTTCTGTTCTGGCTCGCTCAAGTGGGTCACCTCAGGGAGACAGGTGATCGCCTGCCTGTTTTCAATAACTTAGCCGTCTTTGGGTCCGGCGGTACAGAGTAGTATTTCCGGTACTTTAGGTCAAGGGTGTGTCTCGGGAAGTGTGTCAGCGCTCCATGAGTCTGTCACCCTCGCGGGATGAAGGAGACAGTGACATTGAACGTGAGCGAACAGAAGCGGTTGCTGGTTCTAAACCAGATCCAACGGAAGGTGCTGATGGGAGGCCTAAGCGTGTCCCGGCGGGTCTTGCCTGCGAAGAAGTTCGTGGATTGCCCGGGCGAAGGCTCCCGTTCGTCTCTCGATGCTCCAAAGTGTGGCTAAGATCAGGGCGAGTACGGTGAGACTCGCGACTAAGAAAAACATCGGTCCGTGCCCCAGTCGAGGTTCAGACTGGCTAGGAGTCTGCGCGGCAGAAGAAACTCGGTACTCCATGTCGATGCTAAGTGCTGCGCACACACACTATGCTGTGGTCACAATGACCCAAAATCGTTCTGCCGCGCAGACTCCTAGCACCCGGCTTTCCCGTTACTCAAACACCCCCGAAAGGCCAACCTCGGCAGGGTGGAGCGTTTATCCGCCGATTCCGTCGGCGCAGGACTCTGCCACGATGGAGTCAAGTTTCTGCGTCAGATCCAGTGTCTGTTCCCGAAGCATGTGCCGGAGTGACACCATCCCTTTCACCGATCCGTGACTCACAATCGGCAAGTGGCGGACTCGATGCGTAGCCATCATTCTAATCGCGTCGCCGACCGTAGCATCTGTGGACAGTGTCCAGGCCGGAGAGGTCATCACGTCGGCGATACGGGTAGTCGCGGGGTCACGTCGAGGGAGAGCGACTCGGACCATGACATCGCGTTCTGTAAGGACGCCCCGCAGTTGACTGTTTTCAGCGACGAAGAGAGCACCAATTTTCTCTTCCTGCATCAACAATATCCCCTTGGTAACCGAGGCGGACGGCTCGATCGTTACCGCGGGAACCAGAGCTAGCTTGAGAATACTCACGCTATCCTCCTCTCCTGCGCGATTCGATGCGACATCGAAAACAGGAAATCGTTTGCTTAACCTACCACCAAAGTTGATGAAGGTCCACAGCAAGCCGAGTCGGAGCTGGACAGAACGGCGCAGTGTGTATATCCGTCCAACGCTGGCGCAGACGGTTTGCTTCAACGAAGAACTCGACTCTGTCTCATCTCTCGCCGTTCCAGTCACTTGATAGCGCGCAAATCTTTCGCGTTGACGGAATCCTAAGCGCGGCAGATTCTTTACAGTGCGTTGGGATCGTTTGGTTCGCGACCAGGACGATCATTGTGCACGGTGCCCGAACGAATTGTGGGTTGCCCCCACAGTCCGTTCAGACATTGAACAAAGACTCATCGATCGAGAGTCCCTGCCCAATTGACCGACCTGGCGCATGCACACTGCCGCGGAAGTGTGGATGTAGCGCCAGTCGATCCCAGCGCTTTTTTATGGTCCTCCCGACTTGACCTGGCACGTTCTCTCCGACCCGCGGGCAGCGCCAGCTTCCCGCAGCCTCTTCAACACGCGCCTCCTATGCCTGGTATCTGCCGTGACCTCGTCAACACTGTGTTCAGATACTCGGGGATGCCGTCTGGGCCGACACCGTCGAGGACACGGAGGCCGTCGTTGATCCGTTCTCTGGATCGTTCGACGACTTGTTCAAAGCGATCCTTTAGAACGATGTCATGATAATGCCCCGACGAGGTGTCCGCGAGATAGGGCGGGGGAAGACCAAGATGTCGTTAAGACGCCGGATAAAGGAGGACCATTGGCAAACAAGATAGAAGGTAACAAGGAAGAGACGGGAAAAATGCCGGGATGGATCCCGTGGAGTAGGGGCAGACTATGGTTTCGCGCCAGACCGAAGTCAAGCAGCACAGGCCAGCACGCTGGGCTTCGGCCACACCCTTTGTGGATTCCTCCCACTCGTCTCGGAGGGTCCCATTACTGCTCTTCGGATGTCTTTCCCACGGGCGAAGGAGCCGGCATGAGGGGCGCGCCGCGTGGTTGGCGAGTCGAAAACTGAGCATTGGAATCCTCCGGCGGAGGCGTCTTGAATATTCCCCCCGCTACCTTCTCCAGGTCTTCATCAGAGAGCTCACCGACGGGTTCTGGTTTGGGGGGTATGACCAGATAGACCTTTTCCAGTGTGCTTTCAACCACTTCGATCTCCACCCCCTCCGCCAGGTCCATGCCCACCTCTGCCATGGCGGCCTTGGGATCGGCTTTCAACCTGGACTTAAACTCCTCATCGGTCCAGGCTTTGGCGATTAACTGCCCGTACTGCTTCTCTTGTTCTTTTTGGTTCATGTCTTGTCTCCTTGCGTTCCAGTATCGAATGTGCCGCCTATGGCTTACATGTTGCTATGAGGTCAAGGCCACGGCAAAGGAATTTAGCGATACCGGGAACACGACTTTCCGACCGCACTTTCTGCGATAAGTGTCCAAACAGATAGCCAAAAACCCCGCCCTACCGTGACCTGCCAACCGGCACCCAACCTGCAAACCTAGTCGTTTTGCCAATCACCCACATTGCCGTCAGCAAGGCCACAGCCCTTCAGGTACAGCGTCAGATCCTGGGTTGTGAAAACTGCACCGAAGAGGCTGAGTTTTGGTCGTGGCTCATGGAAACGGACCCGGGCCCAAACATCAAAGGGCCCAGGATGTGATCAATCACGCTACTGAGGTTGTTATCCATCCTGGTCGAGTGGAACCCTTCGGTAACAAGATCGGTGTATCGCTTAAAGGCCATATGCGCGTACAGGCCATTAGAGTACCTGCGGCTACCGCCGGGATTCGTCGCATCCGGATTGTCATTGAAGTCTCCGAGAATGATCCGGTCAGACTCCTGAACTTCATTAGCGCCTACGCAGCGTTGAGGCCATGCTCCAGAGGCACCATCGCAATGATGTGATTCTCGTCATTGGTCTGGCCAGACGCTAAGTGGACGTTGACCATCACGAAGTCATTCGTGCCACTACCGTTGTTCAACGCTTCAAAGTAGCCGACTAGTGGTTTGCGCTTGAACAATGGCTCGCCCGCCAACTCCAGATCTGGAACCTCCATCGCAAACGCATTCAGCAGATTGACCGAGTTGCCGTTCCACAAAAGCGCGTTGAACGCGTTGTTGGCGTCAGGGGGCAGTGCAGCAACCCATGGCAGGTAGTAGTCCCAACCAGCACCAAGCTCGCCAATGACGACATCCAACTGTTCCGAGCGGGAAAGGCCATCGACAACCTCACTGACAGCGATTTCCTGCAACGCCAGCACGTCCGCGTCAAGAGTGTCTCGGACAAAGGCTCCGATCTCCCGGAGTTGAGCGTCGGTTCGTCTTGGAACGCTACCTGCCCCAAAACCGCCACCGAAACCACGCCCGGAGCTGCCCAGATGCTCCACGTTCCATGTTCCAACTCTGAGGTGGTCCTCCGCGACCAGATCTTCAGCGAAGACCGTCAGCGATACCGACAGCACAACGAACCATGCAATCAGATTTCGCATCGTGAAGCTCCTTTGTGGGGTTCTCGTTGATTGACCTGTTACAGGCCACTAGTTTGTACTTAAGAAGACGTAAACCTGATTGGAAGCCGTGTAGGAAGTCGGCTGCACGCGACTTACTCGTACCGTCCTGTTCACGTCGAACAGGTCCCGATGTCGTTCGGGACCGCTCGATCAACGGACGAATGCACTAAAGATCGACGCGAGTGCCGCGATCCCCGCAACCACCAGAGTGATTTCGCTCTTCCGCTTCAGGTTGTCGTACCGGGCAGCCAACTCGACGCCAAGGCGACTGTTCTCCTGCTCTTGGGCAACCATGTGAGTGACCAAGTTAACCAGTGACACCAGCTCATCAGTGTCAAGAGGCTGGGACTCAACGCCATCAGCTCTCTCTTGCTTCCGGCGGGCGTACCTCAGGTGGACAGTGTAGTAGTGTTCGCCAGACTTGGTCGTGTCCGAGGATTTGCGAAAGAAACCTGGGAATTGGTCCAAGGTGTTTCTGACCGAATCGAGTTGAAGTGACAACGCCTCCGCGATGTTCGGAGGCGTACGGCTCTTGTATGCTGTGCTCGCAAGATGGGTAATTAGGGCGACCAAAGTATCGAAGTTGTCGGTGTAAGATGCCCCCATTGTCTGCCTCCCTGGATGACGCCAAAAGTGAACGATTGTCCGCCGACTGTGATACTGAACGTCAGCTAGAGAATAAGTAGACGCAACAGCGTTGAACCAGATACGGCGCTAAGCACCGCCATGGCAGGAGTATCTACCATCGGGACCGCTACGGTAAGCATTTCCCTTCGTCCATGGCCGACTGCCCGTCCAGGCCCGCCCCAGGCACGACTTCCAAGTAGCCTCCCAGCAGTTGCTCAAAGATCCTGTCTGTTATGATCCCTCATGCCACGCCGTCGCCCGTCGATCTCTCCGTTCACCCACGAACTCTCCTGGGTCAGCGCCGCCCCCGACCCTCAAAAGTGCGGGTGCCGGGACTATCGCTGCTGTAATGAACGCGACCACGCTGCCGGAGAGTGCGCGAGCTCGCCAACAACCAGGGTGTGGAGTTTCAGATGGGAGTACTACTGTGCGGCGTGTCGGGAGTATGAGTGGGCAGGGTCGAACATGGACTCGACCGCGATCATGAAGGAGACGGTCAAGGAAACCGACAGCGGATCTCCGTTCGTCCCCCCGGTGCACATCCTCGGTCCCTTGCCACGTCAGCTCGGGTCAAGTTCATTTGGCCGAACTCGTTTAGTGATCCCGCCTTGCTACCCCCTACAAATGCAAATTAGGCCCTATTCTCGGGCACGAGAAGTAGGGCCTAACTCCCAATGGTAAGCCACCGCCTCTGGCGGTGAGACTCGAAGAGGTTCGACCGTCCCGTCGTGCAGTGTGATAGACGGTCTCCAATCAACGAACCACCACGTTCGAATTGAAAGGAGACCGTCATGAGAGAGTGGCAGAGCCAGTCCCATGTGAAATGGTACTGCAGATATCACATCGTGTTTGTTCCGAAATACCGGAAGAAGGCCATCTTTGGGACGCTGCGCAGAGGGATCGGAAAGATTCTCCGGGAGTTATGCAAGCAGCAGAAAGTGGAGTTGGTGGAAGGACATGCGATGGGGGATCATGTGCACCTGTGTTTGAGCATTCCGCCAAAGTACAGCGTGGCGAACACGGTGGGAGTGCTGAAAGGGAAATCGGCAATCCAAATTCACCGGCAATACATGGGAAAGCAACGGAATTTCACGGGCTTCCACTTCTGGGCTCGGGGCTACTGTGTAAGTACGGTAGGACTGGATGAAGCGACGATCCGACAGTATATTCGGAACCAGGAGGCCGAGGAGAAGCGGCAGGAGCAGCTCACTCTGGGAGGGCTTTAGCCCTCTTCATTCGTTCGAGGCCCCCTCGGGGGGCCTTCATCATACCGCCCGCTCTGCGGGCGGTAGCTGATTCGTTTATCGTCTACAAAGTGGACCTGACGGGGATCGAACCCGTGACCTCATGACTGCCAGTCATGCGCGCTCCCAGCTGCGCCACAGGCCCACAACTTCTGAGTGTCATCCTAACGAAAAGGGGTACGGCGGGTCAATTTTCGATGTGGACCTGTATAAGGTCTGACGCCCGGCGAGATTCACTCGATCCGAACCCGTCCGCTACGACGATCCGTCGTTTCTGTCTGCTCTTCCCGTCTCAGAGCACGATGATCGCACCATCAGCCGACGTTCCCGAGCGTGTGGAACTCCGGATGGTTGTTGGCCGAAATCTTAAAACCCTGCGGCACGGTTCCGAAACGGATGGGAAACCATGTAGGCGTCTGGCCCAGCGGGCAGGTTGCTGGCGAAGTGACCCGCAGACGGCTGTGCAGGAGTAATTGTTCGACGGTAATCTGCGAGTCGAAGCTGGGCATGCACGGACCGTGACAGGAGGAACACCGTCGGCTTCCCTGTTAGCTGACCTCTGGCTAGGAGGCTTTGCCCAAGAGCATCTTCTCAAGTGGCTTGGGAACTTCGATGGTAACGAAGTAATCGGCGGGAAATAGGTAATCTTCACCACTTTCATCGACGATTCGAAGATCTCCGTCCTTTGTTGCTTCATCATCGGGCAGAACGCGGTAGATCTTGTGAAGTTCGAGCGAAGCCTTATAGCCCTTGTTTTCTATACACACGACGAATCGTGCAGATCCGTTGTTCTCCTTCGTTGGCATCAATCCAGGTAGCGTTTTCGTTTGAGATCTCTCTTGCCTATACCATGAGCCTCGTACCAGTGCAATTCTGCCAACCGCACCCGACCGTTTCGCAAGCGAACGTAAGCGGTGCCCTTCATTTTCCGCCAGCGACCCGCCCCGTACTCTCGCGTCAATCGCGCCAGCTCTCGAATCGAACTCCGAACCGCCATGGGCTCGACATCTCGAATCTCGCTGATGACCTCGAAGTCCACCCTCGGAAGCGTACATCAGGGCTACGCCTGCCCAGGTCCGTCTTTGTCCGCCTGCAATTAGGCTGAAGTCCGGAGTTCACTCAAACGACGCAATCGCGGCCTTGGAAACAGCGGGTTGAGTTGGTGATGATCCACGGAGACGCGAACGTATCAACGCTACCACAAAGTAGCCACGCCAAAAGTGGCTGTCAACAAAAATGAACAGAGCGAAGGTTCCCGTGGATGATTGCTGTTTGCGCTCGCGTGGGAACGCTGCGAGAACGCCGTGGTGGGTTTGCCGATTTCGAGCAACCCCTTCTCGCTTGTACTTCATTCGATCCGGACCCGCCCGCTCCGGCTGACAACGACTCGCATTCGGGCGCCTCGCTCATTCCAAACAAAGATGCTGGCCATCGGGGACACATTGCCCAGCGGGTGGAATTCCGGGCGGTTGTTGGCCGTGACCGTCAGTTTTCGCGGCATCGTGCCGTACCGTAGGGGAAGCCAGGCGGGGGTCTGGCATTCGACCCGGTAGGTAACGGGAGAAGTCACACGCAGGCGGCAGTCCTGCATGCGCATGATCGATTGGACGCGGGCATAGTGTAGTTCGGAGCGGATCTGATACGCCGCGGACTGCAAAAGCCAGTGCTGCCGGGCTTCGATAAATGATGGTACGGCAATCATCGTGAGGGAACTGACGATCGCGATGACAACGCAGGCTTCCAGAAGGCTAGCGCCTCGGGATGAAGACATGGACCCTTCCTGTTTTGTTCTAGAAAGGGCGCCTTCAATCTTAGTAGAAAGGACGAATTGTTCGATACAGAAAATCTGTCCGCGAGAGAGCCAATGTGAGGGGGACAGGGGCCTGGCCCTGTCCCCGGGCGTTCGCCAAGCAGAAGGGTTCGGGAACGACCGGATGTCAGGGTGTCGATACTCGAAGAATGTGCGGTCATAGACCGCACCTACATTTTGATAGAATATAGACCTTCTTTCCGCGTCTTCTGCGCCTGCGCGGGAAACACCCCTTCATGTGTTTTCTGTGTCTAGCTGTTGCGAAAGCGGACTGACGGGAGCCCTTGTTGTCCAGGGAATCAAAGCAATACCTGAAAGTGGCGGCGACCAGTACGGCCGTCGCGTTGTTCGTCCTGCTTCTGTCCTGGCAGAGCTACTTCAACCAGATCACCGACGCCGCCTACGACTTCACGCTTCGTGTTTCGGGACAGATCGAGCCATCCAGCCCCACCCACATCGTTGCGATCGATGAGGAAAGCCTCGACCGGTTCGGAGCCTGGCCCTGGCCCCGAGACGTTCTGGCACGACTGATCGACCGGATCGCCGAGGTTGAACCGCGCGTGATCGGGATAGACGTGGTCCTGGACGATCCAAGGGACGAACTTGGCGACTTCCTGCTGGCGCGTTCGGTCAAGAGCGCCGGCAGGGTCGTGCTGGCGACGCGCGTCGACGATGCCACCGGCGATCCACGCTGGCAAAAGCCGCTTCCGGCCCTGGCCGGACCGGATGTCCGTCTCGGCCACGTCCACGCGGACCCCGACCTGGACGGCGTGGTCCGGCGCATTGTCTCCGCCAAGGAAGCGGGAGGCGAAGTCTACTCGGCGTTGGCCGTGGAGGTTCTTCGTGTTTCGGGAGATCTGCCGGAGGGTTTCGAGCATCAGGTTGGCTCCAGCGTTCGGGTCGTCCCCGAACCGGTTCTCATTCGCTTTTCCGGAGACCGGCAGACGTTCCCTCACGTGCCGGCCTGGGAGGTCCTGGAGAGGTACTCCTCGGCCTCGGCGCTGGCCGGCGGCATCGTTCTGGTCGGCGCCACCGCGGAGGGACTGGGCGATGACTGGATGACGCCGTTCTCGGCTGCGGGCCGTCGTATGAGCGGGATCGAAGTCCATGCAAATCTATTAGAAACAATATTTTCAGAACGACGAATTCAGGTTGTACCTGATGTATTTGTGTTCTTCGCTCTGGCACTGCTCGTCGCAGGTCTCTGGTGGACGGATGGGCGGTACGAGGGGAGACGCTTCTACACGGCCGCCCTGGCGATGGTTCCCCTGACTATCGGTCTGTCGTGGCTGCTCATGAGTGCGTTCACACTCTGGCTCCCGTTTCCCACGTTTCTCGTCGCGCTCGTTCTGGTCGTGCCGGGGTTGGAAGTCGGGAAAATGGTCCGGGTCAACCGGGATCTGGACGAGAAGATCGGGCGGCTTTCCTCCTGGGCCGCCGAAGAGCCGATTCCCGCCGATGCCGGTCCTGATCTCCGAGCGCAGTTGCTGGAGCAAATCGAGGCCGGCGAAGTTCGAGACCGCTGGCTGGAGCTGCTCGACGCCGCCGAACAGGAAGGACGGGCCCGCCGAAGCCGGCGCCAACGACTGCTGGACATCGTCCGGCGCGATTCGCGCTGGAAGCTGGACGCGGTGGACTTCTTCAACGAACAACTCTACCGCTTCCTCTCTTTCAACAACGCCATCCTCGGCGCTATCGATGACGTCATTATTGTTTCAGACCCGCTCGGGCGGGTGGTCTACCAGAACCCCGCGGCGGAGCGGCTCCCAGGCTACTCGCAGGCACCTCCGGCGGCGTGGGAGTATCTTTCTGGATTGCTGGACGGCCGTCGGTTGATTCAAGACTTCGCGGCCGTTTTTGCCGGAGGCGGACCGCGTCGTCTGGAGTTCATGAGATCGGACGACGGGAGCCGGTTCTACACGATGGTGCTTTCTCCCATCGTCGACATCGGAATCGTGGCCAGCGTCCACGACGTGACTGCGCAGCACGAACTGAATCAGGCGAAGAACGACATGGTGTCGCTGGTTTCGCATGAGCTTCGCACCCCCCTGACCTCGATCCAGGGCTACAGCGAGATGCTCGTGAAATACGGCTTGGTACAAGAAAAGGGATCCGAGTTCCTGGGGTCGATCATCGGTGAGAGCCGCCGCTTGAATGAGCTCATCCAGTCCTTTCTCGACATTGCATACATCGAGTCGGGGCGGCAGAAGCTCAACCTCGGCGAGTTTGCCATGCAACCCATGCTCGACGACCTGGTGCGAATCCACGATCCGGTCGCGCGAGACAAGGGAATAGCGGTCGAGGCCACGGCAGCCGACGATACAGGGCTCTTGTGGGCTGACCGGATGCTACTGTATCAGGCGCTGGCGAATCTGGTGTCGAATGCCATCAAGTACAGCCCGGCAGGGACGTCGATCCGGATCACAGGGTCGAACGGAGACGTACGGGCCCGGTTCCTGGTCGAAGATGAGGGCTACGGAATTCCCTCCGAAGAGGCTGCCCGAATCTTCGAAAAGTTTTACCGGCGAGGCAACAAGGAAACGCGGGACGAATCCGGATTCGGGCTCGGCCTGGCTTTCGTCCGTGAAGTCGCCGTCCGGCATGGCGGCGATGTGACGGTGGAGAGCGAGCCCGGGAAGGGCTCCGTGTTCTCACTGTGGATCCCGAATTAGGAGGGATGTGCGGTCATAGACCGCACCTGTGACGTGAGTGTGAGCAAAGCGAAACAGCAGGAGTCGTTCGGTCCGAAGCCCAGTATCCTCATCGTCGACGACGATAAATCGATCTGCAAGATGATCGCGTCGTTGCTCGAGATGGAGGGGTACCCTCATCGCATCGTCACTCGAGGCGAGGAAGCGCTCGAGGCAATCCGGGACGAGGCCTACGGGATCGTCATCAGTGACATCTACATGGGGGAGGTGTCCGGTCTCGACGTTCTCGAAACGGTTCGACAGACATGTCCGGAATCGGAGGTCGTCATCATGACGGCCCACGGTTCGGTCGAGACTGCGGTTCAGGCGGTCCGAAACGGCGCCTTCGACTACATCAGCAAGCCTTTCCCGGTTGAAGATATTCTGGGCGCCATCCGCCGGATCGAGGAGAAGGGGCGTTTGCTCGAGACCTCCATCGTCGGCTCCGAACTGGCAGAGTCTATTCCGAACACCGAAATCGTCGGGACGAGTCCGCAGATGGTGGACATTTACAAGAAGGTTGCCCGGGTTGCGGCGATCGATGCGCCGGTGCTCATATTCGGGGAGAGCGGAGCAGGGAAGGAACTGATCGCCCGTGCGATCCATCTGCATAGCGAGCGCACCGCGGCTCCTTTTGTCGTCATCAACTGCGGGGCTCTGACCGAAACCCTGCTCGAGAGCGAACTATTCGGGCACGAGCGGGGATCCTTCACCGGGGCGGTCGGTACCCGGAAAGGTCTGTTCGAAAGCGCTGCAGGAGGCACCGTCCTTCTGGACGAAATCTCCGAGACGTCGCTGGGGTTTCAGGTCAAACTGCTGAGGGTCATCCAGGAGCACGAGATCCGCCGCGTCGGCTCCAACGACACGATCGGAGTCGACATCCGCGCCGTGGCCGCCACGAATAGGGATCTGCGGGAGATGGTCCGAGCTGGTCAGTTCCGCGAGGACCTGTTTCACCGGCTGAATGTCTTCACGATCGCCGTCCCTCCAATGAGAGACCGGCCCGAGGACATACCGATGCTGACCAGTTACTACCTGAGGCAGTACAACGATCAGTACGGCAAGTCGGTACGATTGATGCCCGAAGCGCTGGAAGCCCTCAAGCGGTACGATTGGCCGGGCAACGTTCGGGAACTGAAGAACGTGGTGGAACGTGCCCTGACCTTCTGCGAAAACGGTGTGATCCAGCAGGCGGATCTCGAATTGGGCGACGACCACGCCGAGCCGGAAGGTTCGTCGCGCGGGTCGCTGGAAGAGATGGAGCGTGACCACATCGTCCGGACCCTGCGGGAAACCGGTGGAAACAAGAAAAAAGCGGCCGAGATCCTCGGGATCGAGCGCCGGACGCTCTACAACAAGGCGAAACGCTTAGGCATTGATTTAAGAGGTGTTTAGAGATAAGATCCGCGGGTAGGGCAGTGTGCCCCGAAGACGGTTTTCCACCTCCTGGGGCGGGTGGTGAACGATGAAGAAGAGAAGCGCCATCTCGGTCGGGATTTTGACCCTGTTGCTGGGCCTGTCCGTGGCTGTATTTGCTGCGGATGACGTGCAGGAACGAATCCTGCATGACCTGCAGGAATTCGACCAGCGCATCCAGCGTGTGGTCGCACGCCTGGATACGGACGTCGCGACGGATCGCGGCTTGGCTCCGGTGTTTGCCGAGTTGATGCGCAACGAATACGGTACATCGCAGGCGGAACTGGGCTGGGCCCTCGACGAGAAGATTTCCTGGGGCCGAATCGCGATTCTTTCCTACGTTCAGGCGACCACGGGGCGTTCGTTCGAAACGCTAAGGTCGGATGGCGCCGATGTCGATGTAGCCGGGTTTGTGGTCAGGGCGGAAATGAGTCCGGATAAGATGATCGGCTCTCTCGAGGGCTTCCTGAAGCTCGCCGAGCGGGAGCGCAACTCGATGATCTTCGACAGACTCCGAACCGCTCGCCGGATGCAGGTGCTGCCTGACCTGGGAAGCGGGTTCGGCCTCTTCCAGGAGGCCCTGGATTTCCGGCGGCTCGAGCCTCCTCGGCCCACCAAGATTCACGGTGGGACGACCGGTCTGGCAAAGGGTGGGAAAAAAGGAAACAAATGAGGAAATACTTATTCATCGTGGCTTTGGTTCTTGTGCCGTCCGTGGCGCTGGGGCAAGGCCCCGTTCAGGTCACATCGAGCCATGGGCCCGTCGAGTATGAGTTCGCCTCCGGCGCCAGGCTCCTTCCGGTCGATTCAAAGCTGCCGTCGCTGGACATCGGTGACAAGATCCGGACCGGCGCAGGTGCGCAACTGACCCTGGGCCTTCCAGACGGCTCCTACGTGGTCGTCTCGGAGAACACGACGCTCGAGATCGAGAAGTTTTGGGGCTCGGACGTCCGAAACCTGATGAAGGTGATGTTGGGGCGAGTGCGGTTCTTCATCCAGCGTTTCGGTGGGCGACCGAACCCGTACAAGGTCAACACGCCGACAGCCCTGATCGCCGTACGCGGGACGACCTTCGAGGTGATAGCGGGTACGCTGGCGACCGAAGTGCGCTGCTTTGATGGTCGCGTGACAGTCGAGACCGCCGGGATGGGAGACCGCGAGGTCATCCTGGACGCCGGCCGAAAGACGATGGTCGTTGCGGGCGAGTACCCGATGCGACCGGTCCAGATGGATGACATCTTTGGTGGTTCTCGCGTGCTGCGAGTCGTTAGGACAGACGGCGAAGAAGTACCGGTCCTCGGGACCCTGCCTTCACTGGAGCGGGCTGCCCGAGACAACGGCCGCATCAATGTGCAAAACGGCCGCATCAATCGGCAAAACGACCGCCTCAATCGACAAATCGACCCTCTGGCTAATCCTGCCGGAGGAGCAGCCCTCGGCCAGCAGATCCGGCGCGGCAAGCTGACTTTCCCGAAGAAATAGACCGCACATTAGAAGAACTGTTGAAGAGGGTGCTCATCGAGCACCCTTTTCTATTGCAACCATGACGGACATCCCGATCTCATGAGTCTCAAACGGTATCTCGACGGTTTTCTCGATTCGTTCCCGAAGGAACGCCACATCGAAATGGACCCGGTGCAGTTCGTCCACCGTTACTCGGATCCTGCGGACCGAGAAGTCGTTGGCTTCGTCGCTGCGGCGTTTTCTTACGGGAACGTGAAGAGCGTTCTCCGGAGCGTCGAGCATGTGGTCGCGCGGTTAGGCGAACATCCAGCTCAGTTCATCGCCTCGTTCGACCCGCGGCGGGATGCCCGGGTGTTCCGGGGATTTTATCACCGGTGGAATACGGACAAGGATGTCGCGGTCCTGCTTTGGATCCTGGGTCGGATGATCGGGAAGCATGGATCGTTGCAGGCGGCCATCGCAGGGGGGTTCGACCGGCGAAACGGATCAGTCGAAACGGCGCTCGAACGATTTTCCTTTCAGGCGCTCAGTTTCGGGCACGAGCAATTCTACTCCGGTGCCGAGCGCCGCCGCCGTCTGGGCGTCCTTTATTTCTTCCCGAAGGTTTCGGGCGGGAGTGCCTGCAAGCGCCTCAACCTGTTCATGCGATGGATGGTGCGACCTGACGACGGGGTCGATTGCGGAGTCTGGGATTGCATTCGGCCCAGTTCTCTGGTGATCCCGCTGGACACGCACATCAGCAGGATCTCGCAATACATCGGCCTGACCGAGATGCGGACGCCGGGGTGGAGGATGGCCGTCGACGTCACCGAGTCCCTGCGCAAGCTGGATCCGGCCGACCCGCTGCGGTACGATTTTGCTCTCTGTCACCTGGGAATTGCGGGCGATTGCCCCCGCCGGAGAGACCTCGATAAGTGTGTCCGATGCCCCATTCAGGAGGTTTGCCGACTTTAATCAGCCCTTGGCTTAGAGTCCCTCAAAGAAAATCTCATTTTTATGTATTTTTTTGCTTGCAATAAGTTTGTCCAGAAACAAGAATGCCCCAAGTCGCTGTTAACCCAAGGAAGGGAGACGTTAGATGACCAAGGATGGTGCGACACTCGCAGTAGACCCCTCTAGCCTGATCGGCAACCTTTTCGCCTTACTTCCAATCCCTGTCGCCGTAGTCGACGTGCGCGGCGAAATCGTGATGTCGAACTCGACATTCAACGATTTTTTCCCGGAGACGAAGAACATCAACCGCCTACCGCGGTATGAGGTTCCAGTGGAGGGACGCGCCACGTACGATTTCGACACTGTTCCGCTGACGGACCAGGGCTTGTCGATCTTCATCGGGCGGGAAACGACGAGCGAGAGACAGCTCCGGCAACAGCTGGTGCACATGGAAAAAATGGGCGCCATCGGCCGACTCGTGACCGGTGTCGCCCACGAACTGAACAACCCGCTGGCCGGCATCGTCGGCTACGCACAACTCCTGTCGCGGGCGGATCTGGACCCATCCGCCATTCGCATGGTGGAGGTTCTCCGCGCTCAGGCCGAACGTGCCGGCAAGATCGTCCAGAATTTTCTGAGCCTGGCCACCAAGACCGAGCCGGAAAGACGTCCTTTCGCCCTGAACGGGCTGATCGAGAATGTCCTGTCACTGCGCGAGTACGATCACAGCGTTCGTGACATCGTCGTTTCATCGGAGCTTGCGCCCGATCTACCGACCGCGGTCGGAGACATGGGGCAGATCGAGCAAGTCCTTCTGAACCTCATCCTCAACGCCGAGGAGGCGGTCCAGGAATTGCATGATCGCGTGCCGGAGATTCAGGTTCGAACCGAGGCGTTGGGCAACAAGATCCGGCTTGAAGTTACCGATAACGGGAGCGGTATCCATTCCCGGAACATGAACCGGATTTTCGACCCGTTCTTTACGACCAAGGATTACGCAGAGGGCCGCGGCGGAACCGGTTTGGGTTTGAACATCTGTGCCGAAATCGTCAAGGATCACGGCGGCGAGCTCTATGCCTGGAGCAACCACGGTGCCGGTTCGACTTTTACGATGGAACTCCCGGTGGAATCGGCGGAGAAACACGTCGAGGCTCCGCCTGAGCAGAGCAACGTCGGGGCGCTGGTTCGCGGTAAGTCGATCATGGTGATCGATGACGAGGTCACGATCACTGAGCTGATCGACGACCTTCTCAGCCGCTACGGTGCGAAGGTCAATTTCTTCAACTGCGGAGCTCGGGCCTTCGACCATCTTTGCGTCAAATCTTATGATGCGATCGTCTGCGACCAGCGGATGCCGGGCTTGAACGGCCAGAGCCTGTATCGCATGGTCGAATCGCTCGATCCGGAGATGGCACGTCGTTTCCTTTTCGTAACGGGCGACGTCCTCAACGATCGAACGAAACAGTTCTTCGCTCAGACGGGCGCGCGCTATCTGCGGAAGCCGTTCCGGCTCGATGATCTTCTGCGTGCTATCGAAGGGGTGCTGAAATAAGCAGCCCGTGGCAGAAGTCTGATGGCTCGCGTTACGTCGTCGTCGCGCCAGATGCTAGGGCTGCTGCCAGAGAGTGAGAGAGCAACAACCTGTGCAACGAGAACTGAGCGGGCCGGGCGCGGCGTGAGCGTCACGGCCCGATTCTTTTTTGGCTCTTCCGGAAACTCACTGGGGCTAATCGCAAATCGCGATATTTGACAAATCGAGCAATCTCCAATCTCCAATTTCGAATGCGGATTTGTCCATTGACCAATTTGCGATAGATTCCTTCTTTTCAACCCACACCCAGTCGAAAATCGGAATTCCTTTTTTGGGGGCGTCACTCCCTAGAGACCCGGTTGCGCAGCGTTCCGACTCCTTCCAGGTCGATTTCGACGACGTCTCCCGGCTTCATGAACACCGGTGGTTTTCGGGTGAAACCGACGCCCGCCGGCGTGCCTGTCGCGATCACGTCGCCCGGCTCCAGCGTGAGGACACGCGAAGCGTAGGAAACGAGTTCAGGCACTTTGAAGATGAGGTTCCGCGTGTTTGATTCCTGCATCGTCTCGCCGTTCAGGCGTAAGGCGATGGCCAGTCCGTCCCCGTCCGCCAGTTCGTTGGTCGTCACCACGCAGGGTCCGATCGGAGCGAAGGTGTCGAAGGTCTTCCCACGAATCCACTGGTTGTCGGAAAACTGAAGATCCCGGGCGGAGACGTCGTTCACGATCGTGTAGCCCGCGATGTGGTCGACAGCCTCATCGACTGGTATGTGTCGGCCCCGCTGGCCGATCACGACTCCCATCTCCGCCTCGAAGTCGATCTGATCACTCATTTCCGGGATGAGGATGTCTTCGTCGGGTCCGATGATGGCGTTGGCGAACATCGCGAACAGGAGCGGTTCTTCCGGTTTGGGCAGACCCACCTCATCTGCATGGTCATGGTAGTTCAGACCGATGCCGATGATTTTCTGCGGCTTTCGAACAGGAGCCCGCAGACGAAGCTCGCCCCAGTCCCGCATCGGCCATTCAGCGGAGCGATCGGGTTCGCCGGCAAGGGCCCCGACACTGCTCTCCAGACGAGCCAGCCCTCCTTCCACCCCCAGCACGTCTTCGAGTGAGGACGCGTCAGGGAGCGGTATCAGGCCGGTCGAAATCGCCCGGGTAACGTCGAAGCACCGGCCCTCAAAGTCACAACCTAGTTGGACTTCCGGCGACCGAGCGTCGGAGAAGTTCATGAATTTCACTCGAGCCTCCTGTTCATTTTCGCATCCTGCCTGACCCTATTCAGCCACATCGAGAGCCAGAAGTTTAGTCTGATTTTCTTAACCACGGAGGCACGAAGGCACGGAGAGCTTCTGATTGTGGTTTCTCCGTGCCTCCGTGGTTAAGCCTTATCCGCAGTTGCGGCCCATATTCCTGACCCTCGCGGGACCGAATTAGGATATTTTTAGAAATTCCGCGCCGCCCGGCGCCGAAGTCCTCCGAAGATCCATGCGACTTATGAATGATTACATCGAGTTTCAGGACGTCCACAAAGCCTTCGACGAGAATGTTGTACTGGATGGTGTGTCGTTCGGTGTGGAGAAGGGATCGACATTCGCCATTCTTGGACCGAGTGGAGTAGGCAAGACCGTCCTCCTGACTCATGTCGTCGGATTCCAGACTCCTGACGTGGGCCAGGTGCTGGTCGACGGACAGGATGTGACCGCATTGTCGGAACGCAAGCTCGCTGAGATCCGGAAGAAAGTCCAGCTCGTTTTCCAATCAGGGGCGTTGTTTGATTCGCTCTCCGTCTGGGAAAACGTGGCGTTTCCGCTTGAGGACACCGGCCTTGCCTCCGTGGAGATCGAAAGGCGTGTCGCGGAGAAGTTGCAGCTTGTCGAAATTGAGGACATCGCGGAGTTGATGCCGTCAGAACTCAGTACCGGGACTAAGAGGGCCGTCGCCATCGCCCGGGCTTTGGCGGCCGAACCGGAAGCGATTCTCTACGACGAACCCACGACGATGGTCGATCCTTTGCTGTCGCAGACGATTAACGACTTGATCAATAAGATGTCGGATCGCCTCGGGTTGACTCAGATGGTCGTGACCCACGACATTGCCAACTGCGCCGAGAAAGTGGCCGATCGCGTCGCGCTCCTGCATCAAGGCAAGTTCGTCTTCATCGGTACGATTCACGAGTTGTATGCGTCTGATCACCCCGTCGTGCAGGAGTTCGTGGAGGAGGACCATTACAGGTTCGAGAGTCGGCAGGGATGAGTGGGACTAGTAGTCGGTAGTCAGTAGGCAGACTACCGACCGGAAGGCGACTGAGGCAGTGCATGTTTGATTTTTTCGACAGAATCGTGGAAGAGAGAATCCTGAAAGCTCAGGAAGAAGGCAAGTTCGATGAACTTCCGGGCTGCGGCCGGCCCCTTCGGTTCGAGGATGACAGCATGGTCCCCGAAGAGGTACGGCTCGCTTACAAGATTCTCAGGAATGCTGATTTCCTCCCGCCGGAACTGGAAATCCGGAAAGACATCCTCAGAATCCAGGACCTCATCCGTGGAGCCGTCGACGACGACGAAAGGTTGCGGCTGATCCGCGACGTGAATCGCCGAATCCTCGAGTTGAACATAAGGCGTCCAATTCCCTTGGCGCTGGAAACTGCACACATTTATGCCGAAAGGAAAAGGTTGGACGACGCTGGATGAGACCACTGATCATCTTCGATCTCGACGGCACCCTCGTCGACTCAAAGCCGGACCTGTGCGCTTCGGTCAACCACGTTCGCCAGCAGTACGGCCTTTCTCCCCTGCGCGAAGAGGAGATCGCCGGCTTGATCGGCGACGGTGCCCCGGCGCTTATCCGGCGTGCGCTCGAAGAGCAGGCCTCGGAGCGCAACATCGAGGACGGTCTGCATATGTTCCTGTGGTACTACCGGGATCACATGCTCGATCAGACCGGGCTGTATGCTGGGGTGGAGGAGACTCTTCGCGCGCTCGAAGACTGTAAACTAGCGGTTCTCACCAACAAACCCTACCGATTCAGCCGCGCAATGCTCGAGGGGCTCGGCGTGGAGCACCATTTTTCGGCGATCTATGGCGGCAACAGCTTCGAACAGAAGAAGCCGGATCCTGTGGGTGTGTTCCGCATCCTGTCCGACACGAAGGGTCGTCCGGAATCGACCTGGATGGTCGGCGACTCCTCGATCGACGTGATGACCGGACGCAACGCGGGCGTGACGACCTGCGGAGTCACTTACGGCTACGCCGCGGAGACGTTTGAAGACACACCTCCTGACTTCCTGATTGACAAAATTGACCAGTTGGAGGATCTAATAAGGCGCCGTTAGGAGGTCCCTTGCTCGAGGTCCGAAACTACATCTGCGGGGAGTGGATCGTTCCCGATTCCGGTCGAGCAATCGAGGTGCGAAACCCTGCCGACCCGGACGATGTCGTGGGAAACGGCTATCTCGCGGGGCTAGCGGAAGCGGAGGCGGCTGTTGCGGCCGCGGACGCAACTCGTGCCGATTGGGCGGCCACACCAGTTCCCAAGCGCGGTGTGATTATCGAGCGTGCCGCAGACATCCTCAAGTCCGCCGAGGATGACCTCGCCCGCCTGCTGACGCGCGAGGAGGGAAAGACGCTTGCCGATGCACGCGGTGAGTTGTACCGCGCATACAATGTACTGAACTACGTTGCGGCTGAGTGCCGGCGTCCCTCGGGGAACCTGATCCCGTCCGAGCTGGAAAGGAACCTCACCTACACGGTAAGGCAACCTCTCGGGGTTGTCGCTGTTATCACTCCCTGGAATTTTCCGGTCGCGATTCCGGCGTGGAAGATCGGACCTGCGCTGGCAGCGGGCAACACGGTCGTTTTCAAACCTTCATCGACAACCCCACTGACCGCAGCGATGCTCGTGGACATCTTCGAGCAGGCGGGCACGCCGCCGGGCGTGCTGAACCTGCTCGTCGGATCCAGCTCGGATGTCGGGGATCGCCTCATCGACGACCGGCGTATACGTGGAATCTCGTTCACGGGATCGTCTGAGAACGGAACCCGCATCTACACGGCTTGCGCGAATCGGGCCGCCAAGGCGCAGTGTGAGATGGGCGGAAAAAACCCGGTGCTCGTGCTCGAGGACGCGGATCTCGACCTGGCGGCTGACGGCATCGTCAGCGGCGCGTTCGGTTCCACCGGCCAGCGATGTACTGCGACCAGTCGCGCTGTCATCGAAGAAACAATCGCCGACGAGATGATCGAGAGGGTCGTCGATCGTGTTTCGCAGTGGAAGATCGGGAACGGGCTCGATCCTGAGATCCAGATGGGGCCTCTCGTCAGCGAAGCGCAGCTTCGAACTGTCGAGGGGTACATCGACATCGGGCGGAACGAGGGTGCGACGCTGGTTTACGGCGGTGAGCGCGTCGAAGACCTGCCAGGGTTTTTCATCCAGCCGACCGTATTCGACCGCGTCGAGCGCACCTACCGCATCGCCCAGGAAGAGATCTTCGGCCCGGTTCTCTCGGTGACGCGAGTCGGTGACTACGACGAGGGGCTGGCCGCTGTCAACGATTCCCAGTACGGGTTGGCCGGCTCGATCTACTCGGCCGACAACGCCCGGGTCTTCGATTTCTGCGAGCGCGCCGAGGTGGGTATGGTCCACGTCAATTCCCCGACCGTCGGCGGCGAAGCTCAGATACCCTTCGGAGGCATCAAGAACTCGGGTATCGGAGACCGGGAGCAGGGAACTACTGCGCTGGATTTCTACTCCGATTTGAAGATCGTCTACGTGGACTACACCGGGCGTGCCCGGAAGAGCAAATTCTACTGAAAGAGGAGAGTTTGAAATGAATGTACGCAGCCATTGCACCTCCGGACGCGGACTGGTAGTCGCGATGCTGTTCGTCGCGACCGCCACGGCCGGGTTGATCCAGCCCGTGGTCGCGACCGGGGCCGGTCAGGCCGGTCCGAGCCGCACGGGGCTCCCGATAGATGCTCTTGCCGAAACCGTCTGGGTGGAGGAGTTCGACGTTTCTCCCGACGGGCGCTTGATTGCATACAAGTCTGCGAAGGCAGGTACCTATGACATCTGGGTGGTACCGATCGCAGGTGGAGAGCCCACTCAGCTGACGAGTATGAGGGGACGCGAGATGGCGCCGAAGTTCAGTCCCGACAGCCGCTGGGTTGCCTTCGAAGTGGACTTCGGCGGCGTCAATGTGCGGGACCTCTATATCGTACCTTCCGCCGGCGGCGAGGCGATGCGCTTGACCGAGCATCCGCTCAACGACAGCTCTCCGATGTGGTCTTCCGATAGCAAGAAGATTTACTTCTCGACCGGGATGTTCTTCGACAGCTCGGTTGCGGTCCTCGACATCGAGACTCACGAGATCGAGCGAGTGCGCTCGGGCGGAGGCGGTCAGAGCCTCTCGCCGGACGGCACGATGTTCGCTTTCACCGGGAACCGCAGGCCTAACGACGACGCCAATAGCAACCGGGACATCTATGTCGCGCCCGTTGGCGAAGGTGAAGCCCGTCTGCTGACCCCGGACACTTTCGACGCGCGGGATTCGGCTCCCGTGTGGTCTCCCGACGGGCGGAGCATCGCTTTCATCTCGGACCGAGACGGCTTCAACAACCTCGGCGTGATCGATGTCCGATCCGGGCAGGCACGAATGCTGCTCACCGAGGAGATCGAGCACAGCGAGCCACGCTGGTCTCCCGACGGTGAGTGGATTTCGTTCACGAAGAACGTGGACTATCAATACCACATCTTCAAAATACCGGCCGCCGGTGGGGAGGCGATTCAATTGACCCAGCGGGGCGGCGTCAACGGCGGCTCGTCTGCGACGGGCCAGACGCGCGGGGATCACATGTGGCACCCGGACGGGCAGCGGCTTGTCTTTTACCATTCGGATCCCACGATGACCGGCGACGTCTGGATCATGTCCGACTCCGGCGACAACGTGCGCCAGATCACCAACCACCAGTCCGCAGCGCTGGCGGATCCCGAACTCTTCGTCTGGCCCGAGTTCATGGAATACAAGAGCTTCGACGGCCGCGAGGTTGCCGGCCTCGTGTACAAGCCGAAGGGCAGCCAGGCCGGAGACCGCCTGCCCGCCCTGTTCTTCTTCCGGGCGAACGCCAGCGGCCAGCATCCCGTGCAGTGGCACCCCTACGTCCAGTACTTTGTGAGCCGGGGTTACCTGGTTTTCGCTCCCAACTTCAGGGGGAGCACGGGCCGCGGGAAGGACTATCGCCAGGCTGTGCACAGGCACGGCGGCGATCATGACCTGCGGGACGCCTTTATCGGGATGGACAAGCTCGCGGCCGACGGATGGGTAGACCCGGATAAGGTCGGAGCCTTCGGCGGCTCAACGGGTGGTTTCTTCACTACCACGGCGGTGACGAAGGATCCTCAGCGCTTCAAGGCGGGCGTGGTCTGGTACGGATCGACCGACCTGGTGACGCTTTCGACCTATGGCGGCATGGAAGGTTGGAACAAGTTCCTGATCGGAGACACTCCCCTGGAGAATCCGGAGAACTATTACAGCCGATCCATCATCTATCATGCGGATCGCGTGAAAGTCCCTTTGCTGTTTCTTTACTCCCAGGGCGACTCTGCGGCGCGCTTCCAGCAGATCGAACAGTACGGAATCCAGGCCCTGGTGCACGGAAACTGGTTTGACTGGGTGGTCTATGCGAATGAACCGCACGGCTGGTACCATTGGCGGCCCGACAGCGTCCGGAACTCCCTGACGATCATGAGCCGAGCGTTCGACAAATTCATCCTGGGCGTGGAAGGCGACGTGAAGGGTCTGGCTGCCGAGCAGCGTGAGGGCATCCGCATCCTCCGCAACCCGACGATCGAACTCTGGAATTCCCTGCGAAACGGAGGCCCCCGGTAGCCTGGCCGGTCAAGTCACGCACACCGAGCCGTTTTCTTACCACGGAGACGCGGAGGCACGGAGCTGTGAGTTGGTTTTCAAGATACAACGCCGAAGACAAAGATTCTCCGTGCCTCAGTGCCTCCGTGGTTAAGGATCAGGCGGTGTCGAACCATTTGCCGACGCGCTGTCGAACGTGGTCGCGGTGGGTACCGGGCCAGTAGATGCGGGCGCACTCCGGGCAGGACTTGAAAGACTCCTGAGTCCGGAAGACATAGGGAGGCACGCGGCCTTCGACCGCCTCCCGGGTCTCGACCTCCAGAGTTCGATTACATTCCAGGCATCGTGAGAACAGCTCGAGCCTTTCGAGATGGAGCGCGCCGACGACCTGCTCCATCTGGGCATCGAGATCCTCGCTCTCGACGAACACATGGTTCTGAGCTCCGCGTCGTTCCAGCATACGGAGGTCCCGGGTCAGGATGACACGACCTCCCTCTCGCGCCAGTTCGACGATCTCCTCGTCCAGAAAGACGTTGGAGTACAACACGTCATAGCCCACGATTCGGAGCCACCGTGCCAACTTCCCGAGCATGACATCGGCTATGAATCTTGGCGGAATGGGCTGGTCGGGCATTGGTCATTGACAACGTTCGGCGGACTCCGATACAACCAAAAGTTACTCCATTCGAGAGGGAGTTACCAGGGCCAGCCCTCGAGGGAGACCGTGGCGAAAAGCAATTATGAAAGAAACCGCAGAAGTTGCGATCATCGGCGGGGGCATCGTCGGGTTGAGTATTGCCTACCATCTGGCCGAGAGAGGGATGACCGACGTCGTTGTTCTCGAGAAGGAGGACATGGTTGGAACCGGTTCGACCGGGAGGTGTGCAGGGGGGTTCCGTTATCAGTTTTCGACCGAGGCCAACATCCGGCTGTCCATGCTCAGCGTGGGCAAGTTGATGGCGTTCCAGGAGGAGATGGACCAGGAGCTGGACTTCCACCAAGACGGCTACCTATTCCTGCTCAACAACGACAAGGATGTCCAGGTCTTCAGGAGGAACATCGAGCTTCAGCGGCAGTTCGACATCCCTGTGGAATTGCTCCAGCCGGACGAGATTTCGCGTGTGTTGCCGGATACCGAATTGCACCTGGATGACATCCTCGCCGCCAGCTACTGCCCCTGGGACGGCGTGTCGGATCCCGCCGGCGTCACTGAGGGCTACCGCAAGAACGCGGTTCGACTCGGGACCCGCATCGAAACGGACCAGGAGGTAATCGGAATCGACATCGAAAACAGCCGGGTCCAGGGTGTTCGAACGAAGAACGGCTCGGTCTCCGTGCCGGTCGTCATCAATGCTGCCGGACCACATGCCGGTGTGATCGGTAGGATGGCGGGCACCGAGGTGCCGGTTGTGCCGCTGCGACGGTTCATCTGGACGACCAAGCCTTTCGAGAAGGTCCCGCCGCGCTGGACGCTCGTGATCGATTTTGCCACGGGCTTCTACTTCCACCGCGAGAGCGGAGGAGTTCTCTTCGGGATGGGCAATCGGGAGGAAGGCCCGACCTTCGACCTCAGTGTCGACTGGGACTTCTTCGAGACAGTCATGGAGATCGCGATCGACCGTTTTCCGCCGATCGGCGATACGGCGATCCACAAGTCCTGGGCCGGCAGCTACGAAACCTCGCCCGACGCCAATCCCATCCTCGGACGTGTCCCGGAGGTAGAAGGATTCATCCTGGCCAACGGTTTCAGCGGCCACGGCTTCCAACACGCCGCGGGTGTCGGCCAACTGATCGCCGAAGAAATACTGGACGGCAAGGCATCGGCAGTGGACATCTCACCCTTCTCGATCGAACGTTTCGCTGCGGCCGGTACAGAAGTCGAACACGGAGTGGTCTGAGAGGGAGTTTTACCGCAAAGACGCAAAGGCGCAAAGAACGGGTTTTTTCTTCGAAAAAACGCTTTGCGTCTTTGCGCCTTTGCGGTGAAAAACTCTTTGGCCCTCATTCCAAAATTTTGCGGAGTTGCTCGGCCGTCAGGTTGCCGCCGCTCATGTCGAGGGCGACTTTTTTTCCCGCCAGTTGATCCTTCATCTTGAGGCAGGCCGCCATGGCTGCGGCACCGGCCCCTTCGGCAATGTTGTGGGTGTGCTCAAACAGTAGTCGGATCGCGGAGTAGAGTTCCTCGTCGGTTACCAGGACGAAGTCGTCCAGGCGATCGATGAGGATGCCGAGTGTCAACTCGAATGCCTGCCGGGTGGCCATCCCCTCGGCGAACGTCTCACAGAGATCCGACGAGAGGAGCTTGCGGGCCTTCCAGGATTCGTACACGACAGGGGCGTGGGCGGACTGGACCCCGATGACGTGGACATCGGGTTTGATGCTTTTCGCAGCGATCGCGACGCCACAGGCACCGCTGCCGCCGCCGACCGGCACCAGGATGACGTCGACGTCCGGGGCGGCTTCGAGGATCTCCAGTCCCATCGTCCCGACGCCGGAGATCAGCAACGGTTCGTTGGCCGAGTGGATGTAGCGGTACCCATGAGCTGAGGCCTCGGTTTCCACCCACTCCCGTGCTTCGTCGAAATCCTTTCCGTGAAACTCGACCTGCGCTCCCAGTGCTTCCATCGAAGCCACCTTGTCCGAGTTGGCCCCTTCGGGTACCCCGATCACCGCGCGAACGCCGAAAAGACGCGCGGCGTAGGCGACGGACTGTCCATGGTTGCCGGTTGAAGCGGCAATGACCCCGGCCGTCCGCTCTTCAGGGGTCAGCTGCGAAATGAAATTGATTCCGCCGCGAACTTTAAACGCGCCGATAGGCTGATGGTTCTCGTGTTTCACGTGTATCTCGACACCCAGGAGCTTCGACAGGCGCGGATAGTGGTGTAGGGGCGTGGGGTTCAGGTAGCGGTTGATGACCTTCCTGGCCTGGAGGATGTCGGGTAGAGTGGGTGCTGCTGTCATCACATTCGTTTCGGTACTTCGATGCCCATCAGGTCCAGGGCCCTTGTCAGGCTTCGCCTGGAGAAATCCACGACCAGCAGGTAGAACAGACGACGATCCGCGTCGGCCTCCGAGAGGATGTGATGCTTGTGATAGAAGAGGCTGAATCCCTGCGCCACAGCGAAAGCGAACTTTGCCAGGGTCGCCGGCTCCATGGTCGCGACCACCTGGTCGGCGATCTCATCGAGCCGACTGGCCGAATAGATGAGTTCCCAGATGTCGGCGTCGTCCAGGAACTCCTCCAGCCGCTCGCTCTTGAGAATCCCGTAGACGTGTTCGACGGAGAAGCCCTCATCGGCCGCCTGGACGCGATTGAAGATGTTGTTTGCCCGGACGGTTGCGTACTGGATGTACGGCCCGGTCTCGCCGTCGAAGTTCAGGGCCTCGTCGAAATCGAACGCGATCACGGCGGTTCGGGTAAAACGGAGAAGGAAGTACCGTAGCGCGCCGACCGCGATCTGCCGGGCGATTTTGGCTTGCTCCCCGGCACTGAACTCAGGGTTCCGTTTCTGGACCTCACCCAGAGCATCGCGCTCGAGCATGTCGAGCAGGTCGTCGGCCTTGACGCCCCGGCCTTTTCGGCCGGAGACTTCGACGTAGGGCTTCCTGCGGTCCTCGTCGGAAAGTTGCACACCGAGCTGTTCCGCGCAGGCGAGAGTCAGCGCGACCATCTCGTATGAGAAGTGGATCGAGTGGTCGGCTTCGGCGGTGAAGCCCAACGCCCGGACGCCCTGCTGGACGACTGTCTGAGGGTAAGACTGTCGAACATCGATGACGTTGTAGACCGACTGGCCATTGCCGAAGTGCGGGTGTTCCGCGTCACCCGACTCCGAGGTCGTCACCCAGACCGGCGCTCTGTCCGGTCGGGCTTCAAAGACCTCGTAGTTGAAGTCCCGCTCCAGCAGGCCGAGCTTCCAGAGCTGGTAGGCGATGTCCTTCCCGACGTAGGTCACGGTGCCGTTCGAGCGAACGATGATCTTGTCTTCGTCCCCGGAATCGCCCTCGAGCCGCATAACCCAGCAGCCCTCGTTCTTACCGGACTCCTCGAAGAAGATCGCCTTGCGGTCCTTCAGGAGTTGAAATGCGCGATCCCAGAACTTCAGGTGCAGGATGTCGCTCTCGCGCGGCAGGACATCGTAGCCCACGTTTATGCGACCCATCGTGGCCAGATGGCGCCGGACGATCTTCATCGCGACAGCTTCAGCCATATCTGCCGTCTCATTGTCCCCTTCTTCGATTTCCCTCAGCGTCTGGGCGCGAGTCTTATGTTCGGGATCCTCATTCTCGTAGAAATCCGCCGCCTTCGCGTAAAGATCCCAGCAGTAGTAATCGAACTTTCTTCCCGGATGTTTGATCAGCGCTCGGACTTCGGCGAGGGATCGCTTCTCGATGTGGATGAACCCCACGATGACGTCGGCCACCTGGACGCCGGTGTTGTCGATGTAATTCTGGATTTCAACCTCACGGCCGGCAAACTGCAGGATTCGGACGAAAGTGTCGCCGATGACGGCGTTTCGGAGGTGTCCGATGTGCGCTGCCTTGTTGGGATTGATATTCGTATGCTCGACGATGACCTTTCCCCCTGAATGACCCAATCCGTCGAATCGGCCCGCCGGGAACTCGTCCATCGAACGCCGAAGCGTTTCTGGCCGGTCGAGGAAGAAGTTGATGTAGCCCGGACCGGCAACCTCGACTCGCTGGATGCCATCGACTTGAAGCCTGGGCGCGAGCTCTTCGGCAATCGCCCGCGGACTTTTCTTCAACTTCTTGGCAAGTCCGAGACACAGCGGCGTTGCCAGTTCACCGAACTCGACCTTTGGGGTCTGGTTGAGGATAATTTCCGGAGTCTCGATATCCCACAGATTGCGGACCGCAGCCTCGACATCGGCCTTGATCCGCGCTTGGAGTCTCAGTTGCATGAGCCGAACATCATAGCACTCTACCAGGAGGGGCATCCGGGACGCCGAGGCCACCTGGATCCGGCCGGCACCCCGGCTCGTACCGATGCGGCGAAAGGTACATAAGGAACGTGGGGCCCGGTGTCGAATTCGTCTCCGGGGACGCCGATTGCGTCCTGGCTCGGGTGTGGGATAGCATGATTGTTTGTCTTTGGCAGGTGATGCGTGGTGAAGACCCTTTACTTTGATTGCTTTTCCGGGATCAGCGGTGACATGACGATCGGCGCTCTGATCGACGTGGGTCTCGATTTCGACTACCTTCGTACCGAGCTTGACAAGTTGCCTGTGGAGGGGTTCGATCTGCGCCTGTCTCGAGTCGAGCGGGCAAACGTGAGCGCGACCAAGTTCGATGTCCTGACTGCGTCGGACGAAGGGCACCACCATCAAGGGGACGAGGGCGGACACGCTCCCGGTCATTTTCACCGTAAAGCGTCCGAGATCACCGGCATGATCCGCGGCAGCGGACTCGAGCCCGGCGCTCGGAAACGGGCCGTTGAGATCTTCGAAAAGCTCGCGATCTCAGAGGGGCAGGTTCACGATCTGCCCCCTGAGGACGTCGAGTTCCACGAAGTCGGCGCGGTGGATTCGATCGTGGATGTCGTCGGGACGGCCATCGGCTTGAACGCGCTCGGAATCGAGCAGTTCCTGTGTTCGCCGATCAACGTCGGTGGAGGTTTTATCCACTGCCAGCACGGTTATTACCCCGTGCCGACCCCTGCGACGGCGAACCTGCTGACGCATGCGCCCGTCTATTCCAGGCAGGTCGATGCCGAACTGGTCACGCCGACAGGCGCCGCAATCCTGGCCGCGACCATCGACCGATTCGGGCCGATGGACGGCTTCGAGATCGACAAGGTCGGTTACGGTGCGGGTACGAAGAAGTTCGATGAATTCCCGAATTGTCTGCGGCTCTTCCTGGGTAACGCCGTGAGTGGGGTCGGGGACACTGTCGAGGATCGGATCGTCGTGATCGAAGCCAACATTGACGACATGAGCGCGGAGAACCTCGCTTATGCCGGTGAACGGCTGCTGGCGGCGGGCGCGCTCGATGTCATCACGATCCCGGTCCATATGAAGAAAGGGCGGCCGGGCCATCTTCTGCAGGTTCTCGCGCCATCAGGCAGCGAGGAAGACCTTTCGCGGACCATGTTCGAGGAAACCACGACGATTGGAGTCCGGATGCGTCCAATGTCCAGAAAGGTCCTGGACAGGGAGATCGTCCAGGTGGAAACCGATCAGGGTTCCGTGGCGGTCAAAGTGTCCCGCTTCAACGGGAAGATCGTCAATGTGAGCCCGGAGTATGAAGACTGTGCCCGGCTGGCGCGAGCGAGCGGCCGGCCGTTCAAAGACGTGCAGGCCGAAATCCTCAAGACCTACGTCGATAAACAGCAAGCAGGTGCACCAAACAAAAATGTCTGAGACTTTCTACATCACAACCCCACTGTACTACGTCAACGCGGCGCCGCACCTGGGCGGCACCTACACGACGATCGTGGCCGACACGATTGCACGGTACAAACGCATGATGGGGTGCGATGTGAAGTTCTTCACCGGTACCGACGAGCACGGTCAGAAGATCCAGCGTTCCGCCAAAGACCTGGGTATCGAGCCGGCCGAGCTGGTGGACCGCGTCTACAAGCAGTACGACGCCCTGTGGAAGAGTATCGATATCGCTTTTGATGAGTCGATCCGGACGACCGACCCGCGACATCGTGCCGCTGTGCACGAAATCTACCGCCGCGTAAAAAAGAACGGGTTCATCTACAAGGGCGAGTATGCAGGTTGGTACTGCGTCAACTGCGAAGCCTACGCTCCGGAAACCGACCCGGAGACTCCAGCGGCGTGTCCCGACTGCGGCCGGCAGACCGAGTGGTTTTCCGAAGAGAGCTACTTCTTCAAGCTGTCCGAGTTCCAGGATCGCCTGTTGGAATACTACGAGGAAAATCCGCTTTTCATCCGGCCCGAAACGCGCCGAAACGAGATTACATCCTTCGTCAAGGGAGGGCTGCGAGACCTTTCGATCAGTCGCGCGACCCTGAAGTGGGGAGTCCCGTTGCCGGATGACCCCGAGCACGTCTTCTACGTGTGGTTCGACGCTTTGACCGGCTACATGAGCGGAATTGGATACCAGTCCGATGGGGACAAGTACGAGAGATACTGGCCGGCGAACGTGCACCTGGTCGGCAAGGACATTCTCCGTTTTCACGCCGTATACTGGCCGGCGTTCCTTCTGGCAGCGGACCTGCCGGTACCCGAGACGATATTCGGTCACGGGTGGTGGCTCTTCAAGGACGAGAAGATGTCTAAATCACGGGGCAATGTGTTGGATCCCGCACTGCTTCGTGACGTGTTCGGCATCGAACTGCTGCGCTATTTCCTGCTGCGGGAGATGGTCTTCGGACAGGACTGCAACTTTAGCTTTGATGCGATCATTCAGAGAGCGAACAGCGACCTCGCCAACGATCTCGGCAACCTGTTGAGTCGGACCGTGGCGATGGTCTCGAAGTACAGGGATGGCGTCGTGCCTGCTCCGGGGGAGGCAAAGGGCGATGCCGACGTCCAGGAGCTTGCGGGCCGGGTCGTGTCGGACTTCCGGAAGAACTTCGACGGCTACAACCTGTCCCGCGGGCTGGAAAACGTCTGGGAACTGGTCGGCCGGATGAACAAGTACATCGTCGAGAACGAGCCCTGGGCGATCGCCAAGGATCCTTCGAAGGCCGGCGCGCTCGACAGCGTCCTGTTCCATTCCGCTGAAACGCTGCGCGTCGTTGCGGCTCTGCTCGCGCCGACGCTGCCGAAGAGCTCCCAGACGATCTGGGAGCAGTTGGGACTCGAAGGGGAGGTTGCCAGGGTTCGTCTGGACCAACTGGCCTGGAGCGACACACTCGCTGGTCGGAAGCTTGTGGGAGGGTCCGCCTTGTTCCCCCGCGTCGACAAGAAAGCGATCTACGCGAAGCTGGAATCGGGCGCGGGCGCACTGGACGCTCCCGACGAGGCGCAGGCGGCCTCAGACGGGCCGCCCCCGCTTGCCGACACGATCGCGATCGAAGATTTCGTCAAGCTGGACTTGCGCGTCGGGACCGTTGTGGAGGCGGAGCGAGTCAAGAAAGCTGACAAGCTCCTGCGTCTGGTGGTCGACCTGGGGTTCGAGGAGCGCCAGGTCGTGGCCGGCATCGCCAAGGTCTACGAACCGGAGAAACTGATCGGCCGCAAGGTCGTCGTCGTCGCCAACCTGAAGCCTCGAAAGCTCCGGGGGCTGGAGTCGAACGGCATGATCGTCGCCGCCTCCGTCGGTCCTGACGACAGACCGGTACTGGTCGGTTTCCACGAAGAGGTGTCCGACGGAGCGAGGCTCAAGTAGGCCCCAGTGGCCTGTGACCGAGAGAGTGATAGTGGCGTTGCGAGCGCAACGGCACCGGATTCTAGGAGCGCCGCCCGAGGTAATGCTGCTTCATTGCGAGCAGGCGCGACAACGAATACGGTGCTGTTCCGCCGCAACCCGGAGGGCCGATGGGTCTTGCGCGCCCCGCCGGAGGAGCTCGGAGACAGGCGGGTTCTTCGACAGGCATCGATTCGTGAGAGGAGCCGCAAGGACCATCGGCGACGCTGTCACTCTCTCTGTTACAGGTCACTAGGGTCCGAATCGGATGTATGCTGATCGACTCCCACGCCCACCTGGACGATTCCCGCTTTGACGAAGACCGGGACGCCGTGATCGAGCGGGCTTGGGATGCCGGCGTGCGTACCATCCTGACAATCGGCAACGGCGAGGGGCCGGACGACATGGGTTGCGGCATCCCGCTCGCCGAATCCCACGACTGGATTTACACGACCGTCGGGATCCATCCGCACGACGCGGTAAGGGCCGAGACCCGACACCTGCCGTTGATGGAGGAACTGGCTGGGGAAACTCGTGTCGTCGCCATCGGCGAGACGGGGCTTGACTACTACTACGACAACTCTCCCCGGGACGTTCAACGGCAGGTGTTTAGATCCCAGCTCCGGCTGGCGAAGCGAACCGACCTGCCGGTGATCATCCATACCCGCGACGCCGATGAAGACACCATCCAGATTCTTCTCGACGAGGCTCCCCATCGCGGTGTGGTCCATTGTTTTACGGGCGGGAACGACTTGGCCGATTGTGCCCTCGAGCTCGGCTTGATGATTTCCTTCTCCGGCATCGTGACTTTCAAGGGTGCGGATGCACTCCGAACGATCGCCGGGCGCATTCCCTCCGATCGGATTCTGTTCGAAACGGACTGTCCGTATCTCGCCCCTCTTCCGCATCGCGGCAGGCGCAACGAGCCGGCTTTCGTGGCGGACACGGCGGCCGTCCTGGCCGATGTCCGCGGTGTGACCCTCGACGAACTGGCTGCCGACACGAGCCGGAACTTCCTTGACTTGTTCGAGATAGCCTGAATCCGGTTGAGCGAACGCCCTTCTTATGAAGCCGAACCTATCGTACAATGCCTGAAATGAAGACGCTCCCCACACAGCAGGAGATCCACGGCTTGGTGGCCGTGGATCTCGAGAGGGTCGAAGAGGAGTTGCGTTCCTACGCCAAGTCCCCGGTCGAGCCGATCGCGGAAATCGGACGGTACCTGATCGAATCCGGCGGCAAGCGTCTCCGACCGACGCTGTTGCTGCTCACGGCCCGCTCGCTCGGCGAAGTGTCGGATGCCACGATTCGACTGGCCGCCGTGATGGAACTCATCCACAACGCGACACTCATCCACGACGATGTGATCGATGATGCCGATACTCGCCGTGGCCGTCCCTCGGCGAACTCCAACTGGGGCAACCCGATGACGGTTCTAGCGGGAGACTGGCTCTACATGCAGTCGTTCGCGATGGCCCTGAGGGAGCGGAGTTTCGACGTCCTGAACACGCTCATCGAGATCACGCAGAAGATGGTCGAAGGAGAGTTGCTTCAGCTGACGCTGCTGGGCCGGACCGATGTCGAGGAGCAACAGCTGCTGGAGATTGCCCGCTGCAAGACTGCTTACCTGTTCGCCGGCTGTACGAGTATTCCCGGTGTTCTCGCCGGCCTCGATCGCCGGGAGGTTCAAAAGCTTTCCGACGTCGGCATGAACCTCGGTATGGCGTTCCAACTCGTCGACGACCTGCTGGATCTGACCTCCACACAGGAGTTGACCGGCAAACCCGTCGCCAACGACCTCAAGGAAGGCAAGGTAACGCTTCCTGTCTACTACGTCCTGAAACGGCAGTTGCCAGAGTACGACGATCAGATCGAGAAGGTGTTGAAAGAGCAGGGGTTTGAGTCTGTGTCTTCGGACGATATTCTATGTCTCGTCCAAGAAGTCGACGGAGTTCGACGGACACGCACTCTGGCTGGCGACTTTGCCCGCAAGGCCGTCGCCGAACTGGAAACTTTCCCCCCGTCCGTCTTCAAAGACGCGATCGTCAGCATTCCAGAGTTCATACTCAACCGTCAGGCGTGAATGAAGAAGTGACAAGTGACGAGTGACAAGCTTGCTCGCCCGTCGATATCCCCCCTCGGCTACGACGTTTCCCACAGGAATTCCTGAACAGCTCGGTTGAACGCCTCCGGGTTTTCGAGGTTACTCAGGTGTCCTGCGTCGGGGATTTCCGCGTAGCGGGCTCCGGGGATTGCGGTCGGATACTTTGTTGCTCGTCGTCATGATGAAACCGCATCAATTCCTCCTCGCGCCTCGTCTCCGCCTCGCAAGACCCGTGCGCGCGAACCATCAGACTTCTGCCACGGGCTGCTAGGAGTCTGCGCGGCAGAAGGACCGGAATTGGGCGGATAGAGATCGAAGATAGGACATGTCACGAACATATCGAACCTATATCCCAGAACAGAGCCTGCTGCTGCCGCCGTCGCTGAGAGATTGGTTGGCCGAAGATCACCTGTCGTACTTCATATCGGACACGGTGGACGCCATGGATTTGAGCGCGTTTGAGCAGCGGTATGGAACGGACGGACCGGGCAATCAAGCGTACGATCCGCGGATGATGGTGAAGGTGTTGATCTACGGGTACGCGACCGGGGTGTTCTCGTCGCGGAAGATCGCGGCGAAGTTGACCGACGACGTGGCGTTCCGGATGTTGGGAGCGGAGAACTTTCCGGCGCACCGTACGATCTCGGATTTTCGCAAACTGCATCTTGAGGAGTTCGGGAACCTGTTTGTGCAAGTGGTGATGATGGCGCGGGAAGCGGGACTGGTGAAGATGGGAACCGTGGCGGTGGACGGAACCAAGATGCGGGCGAATGCGAGCAAACGCAAAGCGATGAGCTATGAACGGATGAAGAAGCAGGAGACCGAATTGGGCGAACAGATTCGGGATCTGTTGAACCGGGCTACGGCGACCGATGAGGAAGAAGACCAGCGATACGGCAAGGACCGGCGCGGAGACGAACTGCCCGATGGGTTGTCGACCCGCAAAAAGCGATTGGCCACGATCCAGGCAGCAATGAAACGGCTCGAAGAACGTCAGATGGCTGCGGACCAGGAAGCGGGACGGGAACCGGGAGACGACAAACCCGGATGCGGAAAGAAGCCATTCAAACGCCCCATGGGCGAGCCCAAACCGACGGCCCAGGACAACTTCACAGATCCGGAAAGCCGGATCATGAAAACCTCCACTGAAGGGTTCCAGCAATGCTACAACGCGCAGGCGGTGGTGGATTCCGAGGCCCGGATCATCGTAGCGACAACGGTGAGTTCCAATGCGTCCGACGCGGGACAGTTGGAACCGACCCTGGATGCGTTGAACAACAACCTGGGAGAGCATCCCGAACGTGTACTGGCCGATGCGGGATATCGATCCGAGTCGAATCTAGGGATGTTGGAACAACGTCAGATTGACGGGTATGTTGCCATGGGTCGCGAGAAGAATCTGGCCGATGTTCCACTCCCACCCAAAGACACTGCTGTTGGCCGGATGATGAGAAAGATGAAAACCAAGCGTGGGCGCGACCGCTACCGGGCCAGAAAGCACATTGGCGAGCCGCCCTTCGGGTGGATCAAGTCGGTGCTCGGATTCCGACAGTTCAGTCTACGCGGTTTGGACAAAGTGACCGGTGAGTGGAACCTGCTCACTCTGGCGGTGAACTTACGGCGGATGAACGGGATGATCGAATGGGCATAATCCGGAAAACCGGAACCCAGCAGACCCGATACACGGCCAATTACTGGTATCCGTACAGCTCTGAACTCCTCGTATCGGAAGAATCGATGGGTTCTCCTCCGAAGACCCTCTCAAATCCCAATAAATTCGAGTTCTTCGCGCTCTGCCGCGCAGACTCCTAGGGGGAAAGCGTGTAGGAGGAGAAGGTCCGGACCGGTCCCGGCATCGCCGTAGCGGAGTAGAGAATTCGGGGACGCGAGAGAACTCGGGGACGGAGACCGACTTCCAGAATGGGTACGATCGGACATCCTGAGGGCCGGCACGCATTCGGTCTCCGTTCCTTAATACGAGCGCTGTTAGAACGGAGAATTGCCGGAATAGACCGAGACGATGTAGCTCCTGATCTGCTCCAGTGTACTGCCTTGATCGTGCAACCGTCTCGCGTCCAGCGAGATATCCTGGCAGAGCGGTCAGCCGGCGGCGTGGCTGTCGATGTAGCAGAAGAGGTTGTTTTCGTGACCCTCTGTCTGGTCGCAACCGCAGTAGCAGGGCAGTTCGGCCAGGACTTCTGGAATGTCCTGTGCGGCCGCGTAAGCCTCCCGCGTCTTTCCTTGGAACAGATCCGGTGAGAGTGTAGCGATGCCCATCGATGCCAACGCGTTGCCGATACCGGCAACCCTGTCGGAGCGGATGGCATACCAGCTCATGACTCCGAGCAAAATGGCAACGCCGAGCAGCAGCCATGTCTGATAGCCGGGACTGCTTTTCTTCGTCTTCTTCTTATTCAACTTCCGGAACTCCAGGTTAGGGACGAGATCACCGTCTTGAGCGCAAACAGTATTGTACCCTTTTCTTCTTCGCTGAGTTCCAGGTCTGCTTCGCTCATTTCGGCGATGACGAACCCCAGCAGGTGCAACTGGCCGTCTCGGCCCGAGACCGACGAGCGGTCGATGTCGGTTCCGTCGAGGCCGTTCATCTCCTGGATCCACTCGCGGCTTTCGCCGCAGGCCGAGGTTATCGTCTGCGCATCGACCCGCTCGGGGTCCCGGCTCATGCCTTCCTCGACGGCCTTGTACACCATGTAGGCCATGAACAGTGCCAACTCCCGGGCCTGCTGGCCGCTCTCTGAGGTCAGATCCGTGACGAAATCGCAGATCTCAGGCTGTTTCGAAAAGAATCCCTCAAACTCTCCGTCCAGGACGTGGTCGGGGAACTCGGCAACCCTCTGCCGGACGCGGTCGATGGTCTCCGGCCCGATCACTTCGACTGGTTCTGTCTGGCCCACAGAATGGCTCCTCTCTCGGGTGTGTCGAGCGGGGATTCAAACGGGATCGCGATCAACTCCTGCATCAGCGGATGCGATGCGATGCCGCCCGTCGCTGAGGTGAGCGGTGCATCGGCGTCGATGAGGGCCACGGAACGCTGCATCAGGACCCGAAGATGCTTCGCCGCATCCTGCAGGATTCTCCCGGCTGGTTCCATTGGATAGTCGTCGGCGAGGATGGGGAAGAGCGAGGCAACACGGGCGACGGTGAGCGCCCCCGAGGCCCATTCGGTGACCGCGGCCTCGATCGACGCGAGCCCGAGAGCCTCCGTGACCCGGTCTCGGAATCTGCGGTTTGTTTTGAAGTCTCGGCTTCGAAGTGCGGCACGGATCGCCTCCCTGCCGATCCAGAATCCACCGCCTTCGTCGCCGAAATGGGGTCCCCAGCCCCCGGAACGAAACATCTGACCGTCGTCCCGACGTCCGATGACGATCGATCCGGTGCCCGCGATCAGCAGCAGTCCCGGCCGGATTCCGATCGCCCCGACGTAGGCGACGAAGGCATCGCTTTCGGTGATGATGCGGGAGTCCGGTAGGACGCGCCGGAGCGTGTCCTCGTAATGCCGGAGTCCCTCCCGGAGCCCCGCCGCGCCAAACCCTCCGCAAACAACGTCGGGCTTTTGAGGCAGACTCCGGATTCCTTCCTGAATCGCCCGGGTGGAAGCTTCGTGGCCGACGGACACATAGTTTGACGGTCCCGTCTGTTCGCGAGCCACCTCGCGGTCGTTCTCGTCAACCAGCAGGAATGTGGTCGTGCTGCCGCCGCCGTCGATTCCGAGAATAGTCATGGGGAGTACCCAGTAGTCAGTAGTCAGTTACCGGAATCGCGTCTTGGTCTTTTAGCTGACTTCTGCTGACTACTGACTACTTTCTACGGTCTTCCCCAGGCAGCCGGGCCGCCGGCCCTTCGAAGCGCGGTGCGAAGGTCGGCGATCGCCTGGGTGGCGGTTTCGATATCTGCCCTAGCGGCCGCGAGATTCTCCTGAGTGCTCTGTATCTGAGGCACCAGGCGAGCCTCCCGATTGTACATATCGCTCTGGGAAAGCAATTGTCGGTTCAGCTCGTTCAGCTGCAGTTCCAACAAAGCCACCCGATCTTGGTTGCGAGCGAGCTCGGCGCGGGCATTGCTGAAGTCCGCCCGCCATTCGGCTTCGCCGCGAACCGCTTGGGTGGCCTCTTCCGCGGGCTCAGCCGCGGCCGGACTCTCCTCTGCGTTTTCGGAGGCGGGGCGTTCGGTCTGGACGATGTTTTCGTTCGTGAAGATCCGTGTACTCGAGATCTGTTTCTGCCGTTCCCGCTCTCGTTTCGCAACGTCGACCACGGACTGGGCGCTGCACTCGAGACCGTAAACACCCAGGATCAGAAACCCCAGAACTCGGAGCGTCATCGCTGTCTCCTTTCGGCGGTTCCGGTGGCTGGCAACACCGCCGGGATTGTTTCCTGCGCATGACTCAGGGCGGGTATCGGCCGAGCGAACTCCTCGACCGGTCTGTTTTCATGGATTCTCTCCATGAAATCGACCCAGATCGGCAGGGCGGCACGGCCGCCGGTTTCCGCGTAGCCCAGAGAGACCTTCTCGTCAAAACCGACCCAGGCGCCGGCGGTGATCGACGGCGTGAAGCCGATGAACCATGCGTCCGTGAAATCGTTGGTCGTGCCCGTCTTACCGGCGACCGCCCGGTCGAGAGCCTGCGCCCCCCTGGCCGTTCCGCTGCGCACCACTTCCTGGAGCAAACCCACCATCGTGTCTGCCGTTTCAGCCGACATGACCTCGCTCGCCTCGGGCAGGTTTTCCTCCAGAATGTCGCCGTCGTAGTCCGTTACGCGATTGATGAGGCGCGGCGCTACGCGGACCCCCGTGTTGGGGAAGGTTGAATAGGCCGAGGTCAACTCGAGGAGAGTGATGTCGGTCGCCCCCAGGGCGATCGGCAGGTACGGTTCGATCACCGAGGAGATGCCGAAGCGCGCCACGACCGGAACGAGCGCGTCAAACCCGATCTGGTTCAGAAGCTTCACCGCGGGAACATTCCTAGATTGCGCGAGAGCCTGGCGCAGTGTGATTGTCCCGCGGTACTCCCCGTCATAGTTCGTCGGAGCGTAGCCGTCGAAATCGATCGGCTCGTCTTCCACCGTGTGATCCGGCGTCAATCCGTAGTCGAGAGCCGCTGTGTACAGCAGGGGCTTGAAGGCCGAACCGGTCTGTCGTAACGCCTGCGTCGCGCGGTTGAACTTGCTCGTGCCGAAATCGTAGCCCCCCACCATTGCCTTGACTTCGCCCGTCCGCTGGTCGATCGCGACCAGCGCACCCTGAACCTCGGGAGTCTGCTCGAGATCGAGCTCGATCGTCTTCTCGGCCGGGTTGATCGATTGGACGCGGAACACGCCGACGTCACCCCGGGTGATTAGCCGTTCAGGCGCGCTTCGGCCGGTCCACGCGACCTCTCGCGAGCCGATCTCGTCCCGATACTCTCCGACCCGGATCAGGGCGCTTCTCCTGCCCGATTCCACGACGAGACCGTGGACGATGTCGCCGGCTCGAATCGGCTGCGTCCATTCGGGTAGGGAGTAGTTTTCCAGATCGTCTATTCCATTCTCGGTCAGGTTGAACTCTGCTCCGCGCCAGCCATGTCGTTTGTCGTAAGCGCGAAGTCCCGCCCTGACGCTGGCTTTCGCGGCGCGCTGCATCTCGGCGTTCAGAGTTGAATAGACACGCAGTCCGCCTTCGTGGACGGCAAAGGTTCCGTAAGTGTCTTCCAGGTACTGGCGCAGCTCCTCCACGAAGTAGGGCGCGAGTTGGTCCGGGGCCCGCTCGTCATTGAGTCGGATTGGTCTCTGCTTGGCCTGTTCGCCCTCATCGACCGCAATCTTGCCTTCCGCGACCATTCGGTCGATCACGTAGTTGCGGCGCATCATCGCACGTTCGGGATTGGTTATCGGCGAGTAGGTCGACGGGGCTCGCGGCAATGCGGCCAGCAGGGCCGCCTCTTCGATAGTGAGATCCTGGATGTTCTTACCGAAGTAAAATTCACTGGCGGCCGCGAATCCATACATCCCGTGCCCGAGGTAGATTTGATTGCAGTACAGCGTGAGGATCTCAACCTTGGTATAGCGTCGCTCGATCTGTATCGAGAGCATCGCCTCTTTGACCTTCAAAGACCAGAGGCGCTCGTGGGAGAGAAAAAGGTTCTCGCTCAAAACCTGAGTGATCGTGCTTCCGCCTTCTACCACGCGTCCCGCAAATATGTTCTTCACAGCTGCTCGCGATATGCCGTAGAAGTCGAGGCCCCAGTGGTCGTAGAAATTCTGGTCCTCCACCGACACGATCGCGTCCTTGAGCACCCCGGGCAACTGGTCGGATTCGATAATGATTCGACGCTCCAAGGCAAACGAACCGATGACCTGGCCGTCATCACCGTAAACTTCGGTAATGACGTTGGGCCGGTAGTCTTCCAGGGACTCGACCTGCGGGAGCTCGCTGTTGTAGACAAAGAGAACACCACCTGTTGCGCCCAGCGTGATGGAAAACACAAGGAGTGCTGCAAACAGGAACGAACCGAAGTAGCGTCGGATCTGGAGTCTCACGGCGATAATTATATCAGGAGCCCACCCTCAATACGGCCAAGAACGCCTCCTGAGGGATGTCGACCTTGCCGACGCGCTTCATGCGTTTCTTGCCTTCCTTCTGTCGTTCCAACAGCTTGCGTTTCCTGGTGATGTCGCCGCCGTAGCATTTGGCGACCACGTTCTTCCGGACCGCCGGTATCGATTCGCGCGCGATCACGCGGCTGCCGATGGAAGCCTGGATCGCGACTTCGAACATCTGGCGGGGAATGAGTTCCTTCATCTTCTCAACCAGGGAACGTCCCCGGGCATATGCAAAGTCGCGATGGACGATCCACGAAAGTGCGTCGATGGTTTCACCGCCGACGAGGATGTCGAGTTTGACCAGATCCGAGGTCCGGTAGCCGGACAGGTGATAGTCGAAAGACGCGTATCCCCGCGAGACGGACTTGAGCCGGTCGTAGAAATCAAGAACGATCTCGTTTAGCGGCATTTCGTAGGTGAGCAACACACGCGTCGCCGAAAGGTACTCGAATCCTTTCTGGATGCCCCTTTTGTTTTCGAGAAGTTTGAGGATGGGCCCGAGGAAATCGTCCCGCGTCATCACCAGGGCGGTGATGATGGGCTCCTCGATCGTGTCGATGAACTGTGGGTCCGGAAACTTTGTCGGGTTCTCGACCTCCTCCAAGCTGCCGTCCGTTTCGAGGATTCTGTACCTCACGCCGGGCGCAGTAGAGATCAGCGAGAGCTCGAACTCCCGCTCGAGTCTTTCCTGGATGATTTCCATGTGCAGCAGGCCGAGAAACCCGCATCGGAAACCAAAACCGAGCGCGGTCGACGTCTCGGGTTCGTAAAAAAAAGAGGAGTCGTTCAGGCGAAGCTTGTCGAGGGCGTCGCGGAGCGATTCATACTGGTTTGGTTCCACGGGATACAGCCCGGCAAAGACCAGCGGCTTGATCTCCTGGAATCCGGGCAACGGATCTGTCGTTGGGCGTCCGTCCTCGGTGATAGTGTCTCCGATCTGGGTGTCGGAGACCGTCTTGATGTTGGCGATTATGTAGCCGACCTCTCCCGCCATCAGGCTCCCTGTCGAGTGCATTTTCGGTCGGAGTGTTCCGATCTCTTCGGCCTGGTAGAGCCCTCCGTTGGACATCAGACGAATCTTCGTGCCTCGCTCGATCCGACCGTCGATCATCCGAACTACAACGATGACCCCGCGGTAGGTGTCGAACCAGGAATCGAAGACCAGGGCTTTCAACGGGGCGCCGACGGAACCGCCGGGTGGTGGAACTCGCGCCACGACCGTTTCCAACACGTCCGTGATGCCCTTGCCGTGCTTGGCGCTGATGTGGAGCGCCTCGTCAGGGTCGAGACCGACTACAGAATGGAGTTGTTCCTCGACCCGTTCCACTTCGGCTCCCGGCAGGTCGATCTTGTTGATGATCGGGATGATCTCGAGATGGTTCTCGACCGCCAGGTATGTGTTGGCCAGCGTCTGCGCCTCCACTCCCTGAGAAGCGTCGACGATGAGCAACGCACCCTCACAGGCCGCCAGGCTCCGGGATACCTCGTAGCTGAAGTCCACGTGACCGGGCGTGTCGATCAGGTTCAGGACATAGTCCTTGCCGTCACGAGCCCGATAGTCCAGACGCACGGCTGCCGCCTTGATCGTGATCCCGCGCTCCTTCTCCAGATCCATGGCGTCCAAGACCTGCGACGACATCTCCCGCTCCGAGAGCGCACCGGTGAGTTCCAACAGCCGGTCTGCCAGCGTCGACTTGCCGTGATCGATGTGCGCGATGATCGAGAAATTGCGTATATGGCTCAGCGGCATGAACTCTAAGTATAGGTGAACATCGTAGTCCGTGGGCCGTAGGCCGTTAGGTTCGCCTGAGGCGAACCCTTTGTCCATGGAGCTCCAGTCGGCTCTTTCAGGAAGTTGGGAGTGTACGCGCGAGCGTGGGCCCGGATGCCTCTGCCCGATGGTTGCTAAGCAAGGATGTTGTGGACACTGTCCGGGCAGGTTGATCGAGAAGCGTACACAAGCATTGGTGATCCGAGAGACAGCGCTGGGGCCGAATCACCTGGACGTGGCAGTAACCCTGGAGGGGTCGCAACGCTGTTGAGACAGATGGGCCGCGAGGTGAGGCCGAACTAATAAAAGCCCGGGCACGGATAATCAGAGCGATGTACCGGAACCCTGGTCAGTGATGGGAAGAAGGACACGTCAAAGTGGCTCTGAACTGTTTGAAGGACTTTAGGAGCGGGTGCTGCTGATGTAAGGTTAGTCTGTCTCGCTGACCAATCCCTCCAAGAGACGCTTCCAGCGCAAGGCGCGAGGCCGCTTCAATAGCGGTCCAGTCCTGGATCTGGTTCTCCCGTTCCACCGCATCGAGTTCACTCAACAGGCCCTCAACCCCAGCAAACGAAATCGTGGTCTGATCCGGGATTTCAGCAATCGGTCGGGGCTCTGTTTCCACGACCTCGGGCTCGAAACGCATCACCGGGCCAAGCGGTTGTTCATCCGAGCAGGCGATCAGCGTCACCAAAAGGGTCGCGATCAGAATTGTCAGGCGGTGCATGCTCTCGCTCCTCGCTGTGCAGTGATCCAGCTGCACTTGTGAGAGCAATCGACCCGCCGCCCAAGAGGCGAGTGCTCAGTCGAGGCCGCGATCTCGGCAAACGGACTGTCCTTGCTGAAGTTAAGTCGAAGGGAGATCGGGAAAAAGCGGGTGGATCGATACTCGGCGTCAGCATAGATCATATCAGGTCAGATAATTGAAAGCATCGGCTGTGATAGCCCATGGGGGGCGTGTTCTCCTGAGGCACGCCAGAAGACGAAGGCGACACGCTGGCGGAACGTCTTAAACGGGGTGCTATCGCGGTAGAGGAGTCCCTCTGACTGGAACGGACAGCGATCTCGTTGATCAGGACGTATGGGTTTACGATCTGTCTGGTGACACGGCTATTCGGTAGTTAACGCAGGAAGGAAACAATAGCCAGTACTGTCAAGTTAACGGACGCAAGTCAGGCGGAGGCTGGTCGGACGCAGATTAGGCCGCTGGGACCGCGGCCCAGGTGGTGAAAGATCGTGCTCCCAATGTTCGATGATGAATGGACCTGAGCCGATGCCTTCCCAGTCGGAACAGATTCTGAATCACACCGTGGAACATGCAGGAATCGCTGAGCCTGATCGGGTGATTTGAAGCGTCTCATCTGACGCTCCCGTAGTCGGGTCGATTGGTGGGATACTTCAGCTCGATTGTTAGCATATCGATCGGTGTCGTGAGTCGCCAAGGGCATGACTGTTCTGTGAGCGGCGCGGTAGCTTCCAGCTTATCGGTCACAAGACGAAACGGCTTCACGTCGCTGACTCTTTAAGAGCTTTCGAAAGAATCTCGGCGCCGCAGCTGCGTCCCGGCGAGGTTGGAGGAGAATGTCAATCACGTCGTTGTCTTGATCGACCGCACGCCAAAGATACTGACGCTGTCCGTTGATTGTGACGAACAGCTCATCCAAGTGCCAGGTGTCGCCAAGCCGGCCTTGTCGACGTTTCAAGCAACGTGCGTTCTGAACTCCGAATTTTATCGACCACTGCCGGATCGTTTCATAGGTCACGTCGACGTCTCGCTCAACGAGGATTTCTTCAACTTCCCGAAAACTCAGATTGAATCGATAGTAGACCCAGACGGCGTGGCTGATGATCTCATGGGGAAAGCGATGCCTAACGTAGCGGGATCGGCGAGTTTTCATCCCGGAATTGTGCCATGTGGCCAGTTAACCTGACAGAGCCGGAAGGACTAAGACCGCGAGTTTTTCAATCAAGTCAATTCCTACCAATAGACTTTTGACTACAGAGTTCATATGATGTGGAAAAATTCTTGGCTTTGCGAATCTTCCCTGTCAGAGATGAGTTATTGTCAAAAGTGGTGTTTAGGAGATTGATTCAAGCGGCGGCCTGATCGACGGTTGTCACTTCGATCCCATCGTTGAATTTCACTCCAGTAATCACCTTGGCAAGATCATCGAATCCTCGTAATCGTCGCCAGTTCTTCTCGGCACACTGCCCCAGTTTGAACATCATGTGCAGCATGCCAGCCCGTGTCAGACAGCCCTTCGATCGCTTCGTCCGGTGGCGAATGGTGGCAAAGGTCGACTCAATGGGGTTGGTCGTCCGGATGCTCTGCCAGTGCTTGGCCGGGAAATCGTAAAAGGCCAGCAGTTCTTCTCTGTCTTTCTGCAGGCAGACAGTGGCCTTCGGGTACTTCGGCTCATAGGTTTCAATGAACAGATCGAATGCCTTCTCGGCGTCTGCTTTTGTCTCGGCCTTCCAGATCGCATGCAGGGCCTGTTTCGCTTTCGCCTGGGCCGACTTGGGTAGGCAGTTCAACACGTTCATGGTCTTGTGCATCCAGCAGCGTTGTTGGCGTGTCTCAGGATAGATTTCCTCCAGTGCGGCCCAGAACCCCATCGCACCGTCACCGATCGCCAATTCCGGAATATTCATCCCGCGCGACTTCAGCTTCAACAACACCTCGCGCCAACTCTGTGTCGATTCCCGCACACCGTCTTCAATCGCCAGAAAACGCTTCTCTCCGCGTTCATTCACGCCGATCACGACCAACGCACACAGCTTGGTTTGTTCGGCCCGAAGTCCACTGTAGATGCCGTCGGCCCAGACATAGACCCAGCGGTCGGCGTCCAGACGCTGGTCGCACCCGATGCGGTACTCCTGGGCCCAGACCTGTTTCAAGCGCGATACCGTGCTCGCTGACAGGCCCTGCACCTTCGGACCGACAAGAACTCTTAGGGCGTCACCCATCTCGCCGCTCGAGACGCCTTTCAAATACAACCACGGCACGGCTGCTTCCATCGACTTCGTCTTCCGAATGTAGGGTGGTACCAGAGCCGACCGAAACGTCACCGCTTCGCCCGTCTTGGCGCGGACCTTCGGAATTTGCACCGTTACCGGGCCCAGGCCGGTCTGCAGCTCGCGTTCAGGTAGGTAACCGTTCCGCACCACCCCGGCGTTGCCCGTCTCGGTTCGTCGATCACCGTGCTGGGATAGCAGTTCTGCCAATTCGGCTTCCACAGCACGTTGGATCAGCTGTTGAGCCCCGGCTCGTAGCAGATCGGTCACCGGGTCTGCAATCGCTTCTCGATCTTCCCGTTCAATAACGATACTCTTGCTCATAGTGGCGTATCTCCTTTGGTTGCTTTGAAGTCTCGTAAACAACAAATCAACCAGATACGCCGCTTTTTTTCAACCGCCCCAAACACCAGATTCGGTTATAACTCGTCAGAGATGACGGCTTGCGTTGAAGTCGCCTAGGGTGAAGGGGATGGGTGAATGCAGCTTCGTGACTCTGTGGGACCAGTAGCATGGTTAAGGTCAGTCCATCCGGACCTCTCAGCTACCATTGCGGAATTGGAGCGCAGTCCTCTCTCGTTTGTGAGGCTTTCAGATGCGAAACTCAAGCCTGACGATCGGTTCCGAAGGCGTCTGGGTGAGTACGGGCAACCCGGCGAGCGCCCGAGTATCCAGCTTGGATTGTTGGAAGCGGATGTCCTGAAGGACCTTCTTGACGCATCCCCTGATGGTTTGACGTTACCGATTACTGAACTCTGTGTCGATCCGAGCATGATCGACGAGGAACTTCGTCTCTTGCGTTGTGCCCGCGTCGGGCTGGAGAAGCTCGGATCGAGCACAGAGCCGAATCTAGAGGATCTTACAGACGACGAGATCCACGGGTCGGAAATAGTGGCGACCGAGCGCTTTCGCCCTATGATGGACATTCTGGATGGACACATCTTCCTTACAGAATCGTGGACCAATGCCCAGGTTGACCCTACGGCAACTGGGGTAGTCGATCGGGAGCTTGTGGAATCCTTCATCAAAGCGGCTCCCGTGATTGAAAAGAAGATACTCCCCAGCGTCGGTCGCCTGGAGCTCTACCACGGTAGTTCTCTGGAGAACTGGGGGACTGCGTTCGTCGTAGCGGACGAAGTCGTTCTTACAAACAATCATGTCGTAAGACACCACTTGCGGGGGAAAGGAGAGAGTTGGAACATCCATCCCGGCTGTCAGCCGAGGATAGACTTTCGCTCCGCTCCGGAACCGATCGACGAGTCACAGGAGTTTCGCATTGTGGAAGTTTTGCACACCACTTCGGCAGCGCGAGTGAAGGCAGGGCTTGAGCCCGACGCCGCGTTCCTTAAAGTAGATTGGCTATCGGTGGATGCCGAACCACCTCCAGCACTCGACTTGCACAACGCAGAGCCGTGGGAGCCGGCCGGTCGCTCAGTCTGCATCGTCGGTTTTCCAAATCCATCTCGGGCGAAGGGGGTTAAGCGGAGCCGAAGGCACAACGTGAGTGATCTCGCGGATCCGGGGCGACCTGTTATGAAGATGGTTCAACCAGGGCGGATCGTTTCGAAGAGTTCCAGGCCCTCGTGGACGGAATACTGGCACGACTGCTCTACCCTCAAGGGTAACTCCGGATCGCCCCTAATCGATCTCGAAACTTGCGAGATCCTAGGTTTGCATTACTGGGGTCAAGACTACTGGTTTGACTCTATATCGTGGAACGCAGATCACAATCGAGCCGTTTCTCTCGGGGGCCTTTCCAGCCATCCGGCTTCAAATCGAATTACATAGCAAAGGAGAAGACAAGTGGAACAAGAAATTACCTTCCTACAGATTTACTCTGTTACCGCACTTGGTATTGTAATAAGCATCGCATTACCCATCCTCAAACAATTCGTTCCAAAGGGCGGATCAGAAGAAGGCGAAGAGGGGATTTGGCTCAAGCTGAAGCCCTACGTCATGGCTGGCCTCTTCTCGTTGGCCACTGCCCTGCTGATCGTGGCTTTTTCGGGAGATGCCCTCAAAGACTGGCAGACGGCCCTCCTGGCCGGCTACGCGTGGGACTCGACGATCCAGAAGGTCGGCACCTAATCCAACCTTGACGAGTAAAGCGATAAACCGTAGGTCCGTTCTCGGAACACCTCGTTTTCGAATCGCGGTTGGAAGAACGACCTATGACCCTGCGTTCGTGACGACCTTAATACCAAGGCTGTCGATCACAAATCCGATCCTGCTGAAGACGCTCACACTCTCTGACCCCGCAAGATGCAGTCCGATGACTTGCTTGTTGAGATTCAGGATGGCTGCGCCGCTGTCACCCTCTTCGGTAAACTTTGTGCAGAGTGCTTGGCCGCGAAACCCAACGCGTGATCGTCTGGTCTTAGTGCGCTTGTACTGCAGGCTAAGCTGGAAGTCGATGTCCTTGATCACCCCACGCGTGTAGTCTGTTGTGCGGCCCGTTTTTTGGACGGTCATCCCTTCTTTCAGGAATCGACTCACGCCTCTCGGTATCCCGATGAGTCGGATGCGGGGATCAACTATTCGAGATGAGGTGACGCGGGCGATCGCTGCGTCGACAAGATTTGGATGACCCGTTTCGCTGAAGATAAACGGTACGCTATCCTCGAGGTGCGCAATGACGTTTCCATCGGTTCCGGTCGCATCGGCGGGGCCAGGTTGGATTATCCGATCTCCCTGGCGTGCAAGGCCGTAGTTTGCGAGCACGTGAGCGTTGCTCAGTACGTATAACTGTTCTTTTTCTGCTCTGCGCACCAAGCAACCAAGCGTGCCGTAGCGAGTATCGAAATGGCCGATGCTAAATCCTGGTGGCGTAGGCCGCACGCGATCGGTATTGGCCTGTTCTTTGATAATACCCACCTCCTCAACATCTGTTCGCACGGGTTCTTCGATGCCCGGCACTCGCACGGTCTTTGGCACCGGATGTTCGCACGCTGCACGCGGACGCTTGCGCTCAACATACACTTTCAGGACGAGTTCATCGAGGCGCTGATTGTCACGCTCCTGCTTTGCGATGCCGAGGCCCTGGACCTCGGCGCTGAGAAACCATAGCCGTGCCCGTTGCGCTGCCTGTTCGGCGCGTACTTTCAGTGGTTTCGCTACTGGTGCGTTACCGCCTTCTGCAAGTACGGAGAGTGCTTTTCTAAGCTGTCGTCGGTCTGCCATGGGTGCGGATCGTTACTGTACAGTGAAAGACGGCTCACTGATGGGAATCGTGGCTGACCCGCCTACCAGTGCGAATGCTGCCGTGTAGCCACCCGCTTGCAGTGGCATCATCGTCATGACGGAGAACACGCCCGCTTCGTCAACATTGGCTGTTAGCGTCTCGATGTCGGTGGTGCTTGCGCCGCGCACGACGATTCGGAGTTGCTCTCCGTCGCCAACGTTGCAAGGCAAGGTTCCACTGAAGGTGATCGGCATGCCTAAGGGCGATGCTTCTGTCAACGAGGGACTTTTCAGATCTAGGCCGACGGTGGTGGCCGAGCATGCGACGCGTGCGTCGCTCCTAGTTGCTGGAGTCGCTGCGGTTGCTTGCGCAGGCGGTGCAGCCTGTGGCGTCGTCTTAAACGGTTTCTCGAACGCGTCACTGCTTCCAAGAAACGTATAGGTGACGCCAATAAACCACCCCGCTTTGGTTTTTGAACCGAGATTGTTAAGGGTGTTTGCATCGCTGATCATGTCACCGACGCGCACACCGGCGGGAAGTCGGCTAGAGGGTCCGAAGGAAACGCCACCACCGAGAAATGCTTCGTTGCCGAGTCTCCAAAACGGCCCGAGATAATAGGTCGTCCTGCTTGAATCTCCCACACCTATGCCAAAAGTCATGGCGGGCGCGGCCGGGTGCCACGCACGGTTGTACGCATGGATAAACGCCCCAACACCGAGGTCAATGTCATCTTCGCCTGCCGTGTCCCTTTCGATGATGTTATTGCCTGCTTCGTTCGCCCGGGAAGCGAATACCGGATTTGTCAGTCCAGAAAAGGTGAACCCGCCTGCGAAGGCGACTTCAAAGTTCTCCGTCTCCACCGTCACGATGAGTGTCACATTATCAGGGAGGTCGGCAACAGCAACATCAGGAGTCACGTCCACGTTAGCGTCGTTGCACGCCAATGGCGCGTTCGCTAGTCGGCGAATGTGGACGATATACCCTCCATACTGCTCCTCGTGCACAACCCGAATCCGCCGGGACCTTTCTCCGATGTCGGCACCACCCTGCTCGGAGATCCGTTCCACGGCCTCAACCTCGTATCCGAAACAGTTTCCTGCGGTGTTGCTAATCACGACAGTGAACGGCTCCCCGGGCTTGAGGCCTAGGTGGTACGCGGCCGTACTCCTACCTTCCGCGTGATTAAACGTCACTTCCTTCTCCTGGGCATATGCGCCGTTCGGGTGCAACAATACCGCTGTGCCTAGCAATAGCAACAGAACGACGAACTGTTGGCTGTAGCTCTTCACGTTCCTGTCTCCTACTGGCGATGTATCGAGGTGATTCCTCGGAGAGGTTCCGTCAATAAGTGTGTAAATAGACATCAGGCGGCTTTCTCCTCGGTGACTTGGTTGACTGGAACTCCATTGACATATTGGGCGCCTTGGTAGACATCCTTCATCAAGTGCGGAGCCTTCAAACGGCGAAATCTTTTCTCAGCGACCAGCAGCATCTTCCAGATGACAGCCCGTGCGTTGGCCACTTTCTTGAACCTTCGAGCGGCATCGGTTCGCAGTCGCAGAGCAGAGAAGGGAGACTCCACTGGATTGGTAGTCCGCAGATGTTGCCACTGCTGTTTGGGATAGTTGTAAAACGTCACCATCCGATCCCAGTCCTGGTCGATCAGATCAGCCGCTGCCTCCAGTCCTCTCTTGCCACACCAATGTTGGAATCGTCCTTTGACTTGCTCGGCTTCCTGCCGTGTTTCTGCATAAGGGATCTGCCGCAACATCAACAACGCCGCTTTGTGCCGACCCTTGGGGATCTTAGCCAGCAAGTTGACGATGCGATGATTCCAGCATCTCTGCTCGTCGGCTTCTGGGAAAACGTTGCGCAACGCTCCCCAGATCCCCAGATGCCCGTCAGCCATCACCAGTCTCGGTGGGTTCATCCCCCGCTCTTTGAGATCCCTCAGCACTTCGGACCAGCTCTGGGTCGATTCTCGATAACCACTACTGACCGACACCACCACTTTAGTGCCATCACTTAAAGCGGCGATCACTACCAGGATCACGGCCTTTTCCTTCTCCAGCCCTGCTTTGATGTACACACCGTCTGCCCACAGATACACCACTTCCAGATCGTCCAGCCGACGGCTTTGCCAGGCCTCCATTTCTCCCTGCCACTTCTCCTTCAACCGGGCTACGGTGCTGGGGGACAGCGGCGCTTCTTCCCCTAAAAGCCCTCTTAAGGCCAGATCGAAATCCCCCTCGGCCAGACCATGCAAATAGAGTTCTGGAATCAAGTCTCGTACCTCTTGCGTCCGCTTGGCAAACAGCGGCAAGACCCGGCTCTCAAAACGCTCTTCCAGATCCCGCACTCGGGGACGCCGCAGCTTGATCGTTCCGCAACTCAGCGTCAGTCGCCGCTCCTTACCGTAGCCGTTGCGATAGCCACCGGGCGCGTCCACTTCTCGGCGACGCTCATTCTTTCTTCGTCCCAGCAGCTGTGTCACCTCATCCTCCAACAGTTCCTGTACGTAAAACTGGATCTGCTCTCGCACCCACTCTTCCAGCTGTTCAAAGCAGACTCTTGACTCCACACTTCGATCAATGTTCTTCTTGCTCATGGCGGTGTGACTCCTTCCTTTCGGGCTCTTCCGCCCGGGTTTTTATTTCACCCGGAAGGATAATCACCGCCTATGCTATTTACACACCTTTTGAGGGTAGCTCTTCCTCGGATTCTGCGAATCCGTTTACCCTGCTCTAGTCTACAAGACGCAAGAAGTCGCCGATTCCGTGTAGTTCTTATTAGATTCAGGCATTCTTCTTGCAGGTCTCCACCGCGCTTGTAGCCCGTCAGAGCATTTCGCACAGAATCCACTGAACAACTAAGGGACGCTTTCCTGCGTGGGAACGATCTGAAGGGGGATCGATCAAGGACAAGGTGTTTGCAGAAGATCGAATACGAGAAATCCATCGAAAGACGCCGAAGAAGTACTCGGCAGAGGAGAAGGTGCCGATCGCGTTGGGAAGGGCTGCGAGGCGAAGAGAGCATCGTAGCCTTGTACCGGCGCGAAGGGATTCGCGAGGGTTCTTGTATCTACAGTTTTATCTGTAAGTTGAACGTCATCGGTTTGGTGCGGGGCGGCATTGCACAACCGGGACTCTTCCCGGGAGCGGCCAGCCGTGCTGGGTTTGTTGTCGTTCAACGGCCGCGCCGGAATTGTAGTCACGATGCTTCGGCGCCCACCCGTGCCACTATCCCGGAACTTCTGGATGAGCCCCAAAATTATCTGATCTCCCCATCCATCCGCAAGAATCCGACCTGACCGGTTGTCTCCTGCCATCAGTCCCGCAACAAGCGGCAAGAATCTACTAACAACTTGAGATGATCGAGCGCATCTTTGGATACCGCCAAACCGTGTCGAAGCTTGGCCGCCACGACCCTAGCATCCGGTGTTCGCGCTGCGTAGCGAGATATGTGTTCAACATCCAGAATACCTTCTAATAGGCGGTACACAGTGAGGTTGCCCCCGAATCAGGACCAGTCCGGAGTTGAGAAAACAAGCCCCACGAGGCCAGGTTACTGCGGATCCCGGTCCAGACTCCGGTACTGGATCGCTTCGGCTACATGGTTGGTCTTGATCGTCGCGCCACCTTCGAGGTCGGCAATCGTTCGCGACACTTTGAGAATCCGAACAACTCGTTGCGCGGACAGTCGAGCGAGATTCTTCGGCGTTTCTGCGTACTGCAGTTGTCGAAGCCCGACGCCATCGACTCAGTGGGTGGATCACTCGATAGCGGTGACGCTTTCGACGGCGGTTTTGAAGGCTCTGATGGTGGCTTCGATTTCTGACGTCTTTCCACTCGTTTACAGCTGCTTTTCGAAGGTATCAGTGGCGGCTAATTGAGACAATCCATTTCTGCCCTTGACGATCCTTCCGTCTTCGAACGCCTCTCGAAGTCAAATCCGCGGGGGTAGGAGAACCCCTTTCTACGTTTCAGACGGAGTTATTGCACCCCCGGCGAGTCACTGCGGCTCCCGATCCAGACTCCGGTACTGGATCGCTTCGGCGACATGCTTGGTCTCGATCGTTTCCACACCTTCGAGATCGGCGATTGTGCGCGACACTTTCAGCACTCGATTCCACCCTCTCGCCGACAGGCCCAACCGATTCACCGCGCGCTCGAGAAGCCGGCTGCATTCGTGGTCCAGTCGGCAATGCCGCTCCACCTGGCGGGGGGACATTCGCGCGTTGACCAGTGCCCCGTCGTCCCCGAGTCGGGCTCGCTGACTTTCTCGAGCACGAACGATTCGCTCTCGGATGGAAGCCGAACTCTCGACCTCCGTTTCATCCGTCAGTTCACGATACTGAACCCTTGGTACCGCAACCTGGATGTCGATGCGGTCCAACAGCGGACCGGAGATCCTGGACAGGTACCGCTGAATCTGGGCCGGAGAACACAGACACTCTCGCTGTGGATCGCCCGCGTAACCGCACGGGCAGGGGTTCATCGCAGCGACGAGGACGAAAGATGAGGGAAACGAGAGTGTCATCTGGGTTCTCGCGATCGTCACGCTCTGATCTTCGAGCGGTTGTCGCAGCACTTCGAGGACATGGCGGGGAAACTCGGGCAACTCGTCCAAAAACAGGAGGCCGTTGTGGGCTAGGCTGGCTTCGCCGGGGCGGGGAATCGATCCGCCTCCGATCAGGCCGGCCGCCGAAACGCTGTGATGCGGCGCCCGGAACGGCCGTTCTTCCACCAGGCCGTTGCCGTTGGGGAGCAAACCGGCACTGGAGTGGATCCGCGTCGTTTCCAGGCTCTCTTCAAATGTCATCGGGGGGATCACCGACGGAATTCTTCTGGCGAGCATCGTCTTGCCGGAACCGGGCGGATCTATCATCAGGGTGTTGTGTCCACCCGCGACCTGAGAGGTGCGAACAACGGCCGACGGCCTACGGACAACGTCTTATCGCCTACGGCCTACGTCTTGTCCCCGGGTGTTCGCTAAGCAGAAAAGCCGGCACGGACAACGTCCCGGGCATACAGTGCGGCGCCGATGACGCCGGCGTCCGATCCAAGTTTCGCTGGGACGATCCGGCAGGCGTTGAAAGTCTCAGCGTATGAACGTCGACGCGCCTCTTCGATGGCGGGGTCCAACAACCACCGACCGGCGTTGGCCACTCCTCCACCGATGACGATCATCTCCAGGTTCAGCGTGTTCATCAGGTTGGCACACGCGATTCCCAGGAATTGGCCGGCCTCCTCGAGTACCTTCCTGGCCGTTGCGTTACCCTCGGTGGCCGCGGTTGCCACGTCCTCGGCGCTCAGTTCACCGTCGCGTTTCACGCTGCCCGCGTGGGCGACGATCCCCGTCGCCGATGCCCGGGTCTCCAGGCAGCCGCTCCCGCCACAGGGGCAGGTGTAGCCGTCGGGTTCGACAACCATGTGGCCGACCTCGGCAGCATGTCCGCGGCTGCCTCCGTAGAGCCTACCGTCAAGGATCAAGCCCGAGCCGACACCCGTGCCCAGTGTCAGACAAGCCATGTACCGGACATCCGCAGCGGCGCCAACCTTGAATTCTCCCCAGGCGTTCATGTCCGCATCGTTCCGGCCGACGGTAGGCAGTTCAATCCTTTCTCGGAGGAGAGCTTCCAGATTTTGTTTCACGAGGCACGGAACGTTCGGCGAGGCTTCGATGAGCCCGGTCTCCGATCGCAACCCCGGAATACCGATGCCGACTCCGTCAACAGCGCCTTCAGCAGACAGCGTCGCCACGAGCGACGACAGAGTCTCGACGAGCGCGGCGACGTCCCGCGTCTCGGTCGGACGACGAAGCGATTCGAGAACAACACCGTCCTCACCGACCCGGCCGGCTTTGATCGTGGTTCCCCCGATGTCGATCCCGATGTGAGACATGGGCGGTTCAATATACTACGTGTTACGACGGCGACGACGCTCGTCCTGCGCGCGTTGACTTCGCGCCGGACCGGTCGTAACATGGCCGGCGAGGAGAGGCGTTTAGGTCGGCAAGCAGCCATCAGCGTTCAGCTCAATCGAATGCGACTATCATCGTGTTCCCGAAGTAGCTCTCCGGCCAATGCGTCTTAAGTTTTTTTTTGACGGCGCGGCGACCGCCATCCGGTGCTGAATGCTGGTTGCTGACAGCAACGCTTGATCTACAAGAATCTGAGAGCACAACCCTCAAAAGCAAGGATCAAGCGTCCGAACGCCGACCCGGAGGAGAAGGATGAGCGTCAAACAGATCAATCCTGAGGAGGCCAGTGGATTCATGCGGGGCGACAAAGGGGTCCTCTACATCGACGTTCGCACGGAACCCGAGTTTGAAAACGGCCATCCTCCCAACGCTATAAACATACCGGTGGTCTTTCCCGATCCCGCGACGCGCCAAATGACCCCGAATCCGGAGTTCATGAAAGTCGTGGAAGCGCACGTCGCGAAGGACAAGCCTGTCATCGTCGGATGCCAGATGGGCGGCCGGTCCCAGTACGCCGGAGAATTGATGGTGGGCGCAGGCTACACCGATGTCTCCAACATGCAGGGGGGATTCGGGGGCGCGCGGGACCCGATGGGACAGATCGTCGCACCCGGTTGGCTTCAGATGGAGTACCCGGTGGAGAATCGGGTGGATGAGTCCAATAGCTACGCGGGGCTGAAGAAAAGTAGTCAGTAGCCGGTAGTCAGTAGTCAGTTCGGGTTGGCAGAAGCGGTCAATCGTTACCATCCCGGAAGAATCTGTTCCTAATTCGTCATTTGTACTGAACCTGCTCAGAGGAGGATGCCTGCGATCGAAGCGGTCATCAGCGTCGCCATGGTTCCCGCCAGCAGAGAACGGAGGCCCAGCCGCGCCAGGTCGTGTCTCCGGTCCGGGGCGATGCCTCCGATACCGCCAATCATGATGCCGATCGAGCCGAGGTTCGCAAAACCCGCCAGTGCGTAAGTCGCGATCGTGACCGAACGAGGATCCAGAGCGTCCGGGTTTCTCAGCATCTCTGTGAGGCTTGAATAGGCTATGAACTCGTTCAGCACGATCTTTTGTCCCAACAGGCTTCCCACAGAAACGATGTCGGGCGCGGGCACGCCTATAATAAAAGCCACGGGGGCAAAGAGGAATCCGAGTATCTGCTGCAGTGAGATCCCCGCCAGACCCAGTATCCCGTTTGCCAGCGCGATCAGAGCGACGAAGGCGATGAGCATAGCCGCAACGTTCAGTGCAAGACGCAGCCCGTCGGAGGCTCCCCGCGCGACGGCATCAATCACGTTCACGTCTCCCTGATCGAGGTCGAGTTGGACACGGCCCCGCGTCTCGGGCTCTTCAGTTTCCGGATTGAGAATTTTTGCGATGACCAGCCCCGCGGGAGCGGCCATTACGCTCGCTGTCAACAGATGTCCCGCGCTCACACCCATCCGGATATAACCGGCCATCACGCCCCCGGCGATCGTGGCCATACCCCCCGTCATCAGGGCCATCATCTCCGACTGCGTCATCCTGCCGACGAACGGCTTCACGACGAGCGGAGACTCGGTCATTCCCATGAATACGTTAGCTGCCGCGGCCAGAGATTCCGCACCGCTTGTCCGCATGGTCTTCGACATCAGCTTCGCGAATACGAGCACGACCTTCTGCATGATGCCCAGATGGTAGAGCACCGTGAACAGGGCGGAAGTGAATATGATGGTCGGCAGCACCTGGAACGCGAAAACAAGGCCGAAGGTGTCGACGTCGGAAGCCAGGCGCCCGAAAACGAAGATCGCTCCGGCATCGGCAAACGACAACATTCGCGTTACCGCTCGGCTGATGTAGTCGAACACGACCACTCCGGGGGATGTCTTGAGTATGAAAACGGCGAACCCAAACTGGAGCGCCAGGCCCCAGCCTACGATTCGAAAGTCGATGGCTCTCCGATTGTTGGACAATCCGTATGCTGCCAGGAGCATCAGGAAGAGACCGCAAACGCTGATGATGTTCGTCATTGGTGCCTCACTTGGGTGAACGAATCGAACTGGGCCGGTACGGCCCGGTCGATTGTATCGTTGAACTGACAAGTGTAGGTGCGCTCTATGAACGCACGTTGTTTCGGTTCGAGGAATGTGCGGTCATAGACCGCACCTACACCGGCCAGTCATCGGTAGTCAGTTGTCAGTCAGGGTCTCTTGCTGACTACCGACTACTGACTACTGACAACTACAGGTCCGAAGGACCGGTTATAATTTGCCATGGAAGCCAGCGTCGGAAACGTCCGAATCTCCATCGCCAAAGGCGACATCACAGAAGTTGATGTCGATGCCGTCGTCAACGCGGCGAACAACCACTTCTGGATGGGTGGCGGTGTTGCCGGTGCACTGAAGCGGGCCGGTGGGGGTAATATCGAGACCGAAGCGATGAGCAAGGGGCCAGTGCCGGTCGGGCAGGCTGTCGTGACCGCTGCGGGCACACTACCGGCACGCTACGTCATCCACGCGGCAGTAATGGGTCAGGACCTGGTGACAAGCAGTGACACGATCCGGGAGGCGACCCGTAGCAGCCTCGAGCGCGCCGAAGCCCTGGAGATAAAGAGCATCGCGTTTCCCGCTTTCGGGACCGGTGTCGGCGGGTTCCCCCCCGAAGAGTCGGCGGCGGCGATGATAGGTACGAGTGTGGACTTTATCAAGTCGGCTCGCGTCAAGCTCGAGTGCGTCGAGTTCGTTCTGTTTTCGGACGAGTTGCGCCAGGCGTTCGAGAAGAAGCTGGCGGCCATCCTGCCGTCTTCGTAACGCGACGCCGTTCGGTTTCATGAAGAAGAGGAGTACTGAACAGATGTTCTGTCCAAGCTGTGGCTCGGAATACGTGGAAGGAATCGCCCGGTGTGCGGATTGCGATGTCGATCTCGTCGCACAGGCACCGAAACTGGGGGGTGGAGGCGAACCGCTTTGTCTGGCGAGGATATGCGGACCGACGGAGGCCCCGATGATCGAGGAATTGCTCAAGAACAACGACATCGACTCGGTCCTACAGGGAGAGATGACGGCGGTTACGATTCCGGCTGTCGGTGAGCTGACTGAAGTTCGGGTCTGGGTGCGCGAGCTGGACTTGGCCAGGGCAAACGAATTGATCGAAGCTTTCTTTGCCGATAACGCCGAGATTTTCGAAGATCCGAGCCCGGAAGACGAGGAAGTGACGTGAGGACTCCTTCTGACAATTTGCTAAACTGATCTGGTATGGATAATTTCACGCTAGCCGTCGTTATCGGAATGGTCGGCATCGTCGGCGTCCTCATCCTCCTTGTCGTGATAGACAAGGGAGCTCCGGAACCGACCGGCACCACGAAACCACGCGGTAAGAAGTCCGCCTAGCAGTATCGCGAGCCTGACCCCATTCCGGCGACTTGGGGGAGAAAGACAGCTGGTCCGGTCCCCCACGCCAGTGCAAGTGGATACATTGTCGTGGACGTGTGCGGTCCTGGACCGCACCTACACCTACTGATCACTGGAATCTTCCGCCTCCTCTATCAACGCCCGCAGTTCCTCGATCCGCCGATCCAGTTCCTTCTGTTTCCGGGACATCAACATCGTGTAGGCGAAGATGGCAACCCAGAAGACAGTGTAGGCGGCGACGACCCAGCTCATTGCGACATCACCACTTGTTCGAAGTAGGCGACTTGTTGATCGGTCCGTTCGACGGCTAGACGCTTTCTCAGCAGGAAGACGAAGAGCAGCAGAAACGCTGACATGCTCACGGCAAGGGCCAGCGCGATCGACGGGTCCGCCCCTGAACCCTCGCCCCCCGCGATAACCGGGGCGGGATGCTGGGTGCGCCACCAGCGGATGGCCATGTAGTTGATCGGAACGTCGACGGATCCGAGAATCCCGAACACGGCCTGGAGACTCGCTCGTTTCGTGGGATCCACGACGTAGGCCCCCAGCATCAGGTAAGAAACGAAGATGAGTGCCAGGAGCAGCTGCAGCGTCAGCCGCATGTCCCAGGTCCACCAGATTCCCCAGACCGGCTTGGCCCACAGCATGCCCATCAGGATATTGGCACCGACGAACACGACTCCGACTTCCGCCGAGCAGTAGGCCAGGCGATCCCATTTGCTGTCCCGGCTGAACAGGAACATGATGCTCCCGACTCCGACCGTCAGGAATGCAACGTAGGAGGTGATGCCTGCGGGCACATGGAAGTAGAAGATCCTCTGAACGATGCCCATCGTCGCTTCGGTCGGCGCGAAGATGAACGCGGCGAACATGGCCGCGGTCATGCCCACCAACGTCGCGATTCCGATAATCCGATCTGTCATTGTTACTCTTCCACCACGTAGTCGAAGACGAGATAGGAGACGACGAAAAAGATAATATCAAACCCGATCAGCAAGTTCATCCAGGAGGACAGGCCTTCGCCTTCGTCGGTGAGCACGGCGACAGTCGCGGCGACTGCGGCAAGAATCATCGGAAGCGTCAACGGGATCTGAAGAACCGGAAGCATGACCTCGCTCATGCGGGTGTTCGAAGAAATCACCGACAGAATCGTTCCGACAGTCGCAAAACCGAACGTTCCCAGTACCGCAATCAGAACGAGCCAGAGTATTTCTGTTTCGAGTCGAAGGTCGTAGAAGACGATGAACAGCGGCAGAATTACAGCGTCGGCGACGAGCATGAAAAGAAAATTGCTCAGAACCTTGCCGATGTAGAGGTTTCCTCGACTCACCGGCGCCAGGAGCAGCCCCTGCAGGCAGTCGTTGTCCAGGTCGATCGCAAGAGAGCGGTTCAGGCCGATCATGCCGGCAAAAATCAGTGCAACCCACAGGACCCCCGGTGCGATCAACAGGCTCTGAGCGCCGCTCGGTTCGAATGCAAAGTTGAAGATCACCGTGACCAGAAGTCCGAACATCATCATCGACGTTACGGATTCCTTCCGTCGGAGTTCAACGGCGACGTCTTTGGCGACCAGAGCTAGAAGCTGCTTCATGGCTTTGCACCGGTACGAATGTACCGATCGTAGGCTTCTCGTGCAGATGCATCTTGCGAACTGCCGGAATAGACGATCCGGCCCCGTTCGATGATGTGAACCTCGGTGGACGCACGCAAACCAAGGTCCAGATCGTGCGTCGTCATCAGGACGGTCCGTCCTTCCGCCACGGCTTCGTCGAGCATTGTGTTGAGGATTTCGACTGCGTGGGCGTCCAGCCCGGTGTATGGCTCGTCGAGCATCAACAGAGAAGGGGTGTGGAGCATGACGCGCGCCAGGCCGACGCGTTGTTGTAGACCCCGGGAGAACGACCTGACGGGGTCGTTCTTTCGTCGCGCGAGTCCGACCCGCTCGAGCAGGTTGTCGAGATGATCCTCCCCGCCATCTACCCCGTAGAGTCGCGAGAAGAAACGAAGGTTCTCCTTGGGGCTCAGATCCCGGTACACGTAGGTGTTGTGAGAAAGGAACCCCAGCCTGCGGCGGGCCTCCTCGGGATTTTCCAGGATGTCGAAGCCGTGGATTCGTAGGTCGCCTCCGCTCGGTCGAGCCAATGTCGCCGCGACCTTCAGAAAAGTCGTCTTGCCCGCACCGTTCCGCCCGAACAACGTCACGAAAGCTCCGGCTGGTACCCGAAGCGAGACTCCGCGCAGCGCCGGGAAATGGCCGTATTTCTTCGTAATCCGTTCTGCCTCGAGGGCGTACTGGGTGCTCATCTTGGTTAACGTTGAAGCCGATGAATAGGTGACAAGTGACGAGTGGCAAGGGACAAGTCGGAGGGTGTTTTCTTACCCGTCACTTGTCACTCGTCACTGCTTTCAGACCGTGAGTAGTGGGAATGGGTGAAGGATGAATGAACTATGCGCGGCTCTTCGATGCCTTCTGGCTCTGCAGCTTCTCGATCACGCGCGCCAGCTGTCCACGATTTTCCTTCATCCGCTTCTTGTACTGCCCCCCAGTGATGGTACCCGATTCCCGGGCCATTTCGAGTTTCGTGATTTGGTCGAGGAGAGATTCTTTCAGTTGGAGGAGTGTTTCACGCGCCTTCTTCCCGCCTGCACGTTCTTTCATCAGCTGGATCGAGTAGCTCGCGGCCCAGGCCAGAAAAGCGAAAGTGATGAGGATGATGAAGACGGTATGGGTTGCCATCGGGTTGGGAACCGAGATGGGACCTCGCTGGGCCCGGGCGGGCAGGGTGATGACGAGGATGGCAGCCGGAATGAGCAGCGCGCGGCCTACCAGGTACCGCATCAACTTTCCAGCTTGATTCCGCACTCGGCGCAATACTTGTTGACGATTACGTTCCCGTGGCCGCAGGAGGGACAGACATTCTGGTCCGTGACGATCTCTTTGCGTGAAGCCACTTCCCGCCGAATCAGGGCGTCCAGGTCCTGCGAAGTCTCGATGTTGTCGATCTCACCCATGACAGCCGCCGCTTCTCCGGCCATTTCGCGACGCAGAGTCTTGTAGTCCTCTTCGGAAAGCTTGCCGCATTTGTACTCGAAGTCGAGATCCTGGATGTTGCCGAGGATGACCTCTTTCTTGCGCTGAACCAGATCCCACTCGGTTTCGTCCAGTATCACCGACTCGAGGGAGTCTGATCTGGCAAACAACGGCCAGCAAACCGCCGTCAGGACGCCGCCGGCTAACAGCCCCGAAAGTATGTAGATCATGATCTCTGGTCGATGAATCGGAGGATTAGTCTTCAGGAGTGTAGCCCGACAGCTCCTCTTCGAGTCGTTCCTGGAAACTGCGGTCATCGACGCCGGCGGCAACGGCCGGTCGTTGGAAGCGATCGCGGAACCGGCGAACGTAGTATGCGACAAAGAAGAGCCCACCGATCAGTACGACGAAAGGCATCAACCAGGCCGAGATGTTGAAGGCGCCGGTTGTCGGTGGCGCTGCCAGGACCGTGAGCCCGTATTTTTCGACGAATCGTGCCAGGATGCTTTCTTCGTCCAGGCCTTCGTCGACGAGCCCGGCCAGTTCAGCCCGCATCGGCACGGAGTTGGAGCAGGCGATCATGTTGCATGCCCTGAGGATCTGGTTGCAGCCACAGGTACAGATCATCTGGCTCCCGATCTCGTCGACCTTCTCTTCGTTGGACACCTGCGGAGCGGACGAAACGCCTCCGACCGCAAACGCGATGAGCGCCATGCTAAGCGTGAACTTCTTCAGCATCCTTGGCTTCGGCCTCCTTCCTGCTTCGTTTGGACGGGGCCGATCTCTTGTTCGGCAGCAAGGCGATCCCGGTTCCCAGGCCCATGATGATGCCGCCGATCCAGACCCACATCACCAGCGGGTTCAGGTAGACCTGCAAGACGGCCCGCGTCCCGTCCGGGGAAGCGCCCGCATAGATAACGTAAAGATCTTCGCGCAGCGTAGAACGGATCGAAGGTTCCGTGGAGGGCTGTTCGCTGGCGATGTAAAAGCGGCGCTCCGGGTACATCACCGCCACTTTTTCCCCGTGCTCGTAGAGTCCGATTACCGCCTTGACGGTTTCGTAGTTGGCGTTCCGCTCGCTGAGGAGGTTCTCCACCCGCAGGTCGTACTGGCGGAACGTGATGACGTCGCCCAAGCTGACTTCTTCCTGGATATCCACGTCGAAGGCCTGTCCGGCAAAACCGATGAAGAGCACGACGATTCCAAAGTGCACGACGTATCCACCGTAACGACGCGTGTTTCGCAGCGTCAGGTTGATGAGCGCCTCAGGTAAGCTCTCCCCGGTACTGGACCTGCGGGCCATCGCGCCCTTGCCGAACTCTCGGAATATAGTCAGCGAGACGAACATGGCCAGCGTGAAGGTGATCAGCGCGGAGACATTCCGTATTCCCCATATGAACAGGACCAACCCACCTGCAAGACCAAGGCTTGCAGGTGCGAGGAAAGCCCGCTTCAGGGCATTGACGGAAGAGCGGTGCCAGGCCAACAGGGGACCGACACCGGCCAGGAAGAGCAGACCCAACCCGATCGGGATACCGACCCGGTTGAACCAGGGCTGGTTCACCGTGATCTTCGAACCCTGGATCCATTCCGAGAACACCGGCAGCATCGTGCCCCACAACACCGCGAAACAGGCGGCCACGAACAGCAGGTTGTTGAACATGAAGCTGGCTTCCCGCGATGCCATCGAGTCCAGGCTGTTTTCCGTCTTGAGATACTCGAGGCGGTCAAACATCAGGTAGAGGGCGCCCGACAGCGCGATGATGATGAACGCCAGGAAGTATCCCCCGATCGAGGATTGCGCAAACGCGTGGACCGATGAGACGATCCCGCTGCGTGTGAGGAACGTGCCGAAGATCGCCATGGTGTAGGTCATGATGACCAGCACCATGTTCCAGATCTTCATCATCCCTTTCTTTTCCTGGATCATGACCGAGTGTAGAAACGCCGTTCCCAGCAGCCACGGCATCAGCGACGCGTTCTCGACCGGGTCCCAGGCCCAGTAGCCGCCCCATCCCAGTTCCACGTAGGCCCACTTGCCCCCCAGCAGGATGCCCGTCCCCAGGAAGAACCAGGCCACCATCGTCCACCGCCGGGTCGTCCGAATCCAGGTGTCTCCCATCTGCCGGGAAGCCATCGCCGCCATCGCGAAGGCGAAGGGGATCGAAAACCCGACGAAACCCAGGTAGAGCATCGGCGGATGGATCACCATCAGCACGTACTGCAGCAGCGGATTCAGGCCCCGCCCGTCGGCGGCCGTGAAGGCCAACATCGTCCCGTCTCCCTGCACCAGGACCAGTTCGTTGAACGGGTTCGTCACGAACAGGTTCATCGACGTGAAGAAGACCGACGTCCCCATCAGCACCGCCGCCACGTAGGGCATCATGGCCGTGTGACGCCGCCGGTTCTGGATCAGCACCAGAGCCGCATAGAGGCTCAGGATCCAGCCCCACAGCAGCAGCGAGCCTTCCTGGCCACCCCAGACCGCGGCGATCTTGTAGAAGAACGGCAGGTCCCGGTTCGAATAGGACGCCACATACTGGATGGAGAAGTCACTGCTCAGAAACAGGTAGGTCAGCGTGCCGATAGCGGCACTCAGCGATGCGAACACCCCGATGCCGGCGTTTCGACCGCTGGCGATCAGGCGGTCGTTCCTCAACCGGATGCCCAGCAGAGACGCAGCGATCGAATAGATCGCCAGGACAAACGCCAGCACGAGCGAGAATTGCCCGAATTGTGCCATCTATTTCGTGTCCCGAGTTCTAGGTTGCGGGGAGGATCACTCCGGCCTCGGCCTCGCGTTCGTATTTCGACGCGCACTTGGCTTGGAGCTTGACGCCGGTGAAGACACCGCCGCCGGTGTAGGAGCCATCGACAACGGCTTCGGCGTAGTCGCGGAAGGTGTCGGGCAGGGGCGCCGTCCCCACGTAGCGCACCTTGAGGGTCTGGTCGCTCTCGGTGATGACGAAATCGACGGAATCATCTCCACGGACGATCGAGCCGGGCACCACTTCTCCCATCACTCTGAACCGTTTGCCTTCCAGGGAGTCTTCCATCGCATAAAGTTCGGAAACGGTCTGGAAGTACGCCTTGTTGTCGTTGAACGCCGAGAACGCGATCCACGCAAGGGTCAACACGATGACCACGGGACCGATGACGAACTTCAGCTGCTTGCGCTTCATAGAGTTAGCCTCTCCTGATTCGATACTGGCATTATATCAAGTTAGTTATTAGAATGCTGGCGAATATATTCTAGTCGAAACGTCTGTATACAACCGAGGTATTTAGGTATAGGACGGTTTCGGACTGACCACAAGAAGAGCTTCCCAAATAAAGTGCCGGGAGGAGACATGGAGCAAAAGCGAAGCGTTTCGCGCCGCAGATTTATGGGTGGTGTGGCTACCGCACTGACCTACGCAGGGATGAAGCCGGCAATCGAACTGGTGGCGGCGCCGGCCCAGGCGCCGATGAGACCATCCGGTCACGTCAAGATCAGCAACAACGAGAATCCATACGGCCCTTCGGATGGAGTTCGTCGCGCCATGACGAGGGCCTTCGAAGAGTCTCACATGTATGTGGGTTCGAACGGGATTACCAAGGCGATTGCCGATCATCATGGCCTCGAGGCCGACAACATCCTACTCGGGGCGGGCTCGAGCGAAACGCTGAAGACGATCGACGACACCTTCCTGCGCGGCGGCGGAAACATCGTCGGTATGGAGCCGACGTATGAGACGACCTACCGCTATCTCACCAACACTCACGCGGAAGGCAAGATTCTGCCCCTGACGTCGGACTATCGTCACGATCTGCCAGCCATGGCCAAAGCGGTCGACTTCGACACACGGTTCGTCTACATCTGCAACCCGAACAACCCGACGGGCACGATCGTGACCGACGCCGAGATTCGGGAGTTTCTCGACAGCATTCCCGACAACATGATCGCGGTGATCGACGAGGCCTACCATCACTTCGTCGAGGACCCGGGCTACGCGAGCGCCATCAAGTACGTCAAGGAAGGCCGGAACGTAATCATCACCCGTACCTTCTCGAAGGTCTACGGTATTGCCGGGCTGCGGCTGGGTTATGGCATCGCGAAGCCGGAATTGATCCAACGTATGCGACCCTTCAACCTGGGAAGCATCAACGTCATCGCGAAGTCTGCCGGCATTCAGGCACTGAAGGAACCGGAGGTCGAGACCAGGGTCATTCAGCTGAACAACAGCATCAAGAAGCGCGTCATGGGCCAGTTGAGCGACCTGGGCTACGAAGTGATCCCGTCGGAGACCAACTTCTTCATGGTCGGTGTCGGACGCGACATCGATCCGGTGCGACAGGCCTTCCGGGAGCGCAACGTCGAAATCGGCCGACGGTTCCCGCCGATGACGCAGCATCTCCGGATCTCCGTCGGCACCGAGGCCGAGATGAACCGCTTCATTGACGTCTGGAACGAAGTCATGGGGCCGGCCAACTCGCAGGCGGCACGGGGATAGATGGTCTGAGTAGTCAGTCATCAGGAGTCAGTTTTCGAAACTCAGAATCGGCAACTGACTACTGACTACCGACTACTGACTACTGACTACTCCTGTCCCCCCCTTCCTGAACCCCGCCACACTGCAGTACACTTTCCCTCCTATGCGTAGATACGCCATGTTCGATCCGCCCGAGTACGCGGAGTGGAGACCGGATCGGAGAGTCACCGAAGAATACCGCCGGACCATCGAGGCGGACCCTGAGCGTTACGAAATTATCAAAGGCATGTCCGAAGACAGGCTGATCGGGCTCTACGCCGGGATGCTGCGGTTTCGCCTTCATGACATCACTTTGAAGCGATGGGTGAAACAGGGAGTGCTTTCCAAGGCATGGCTCGGAACAGGAGAGGAAGCCGTCACTGTCGGTAACGTGCATGCGCTGGACCGCACCTGCGATCTGGTGGCCCCGATGATCCGGAACGCCGGGGCCTGCCACGAAATGGGCATGCCGGTCGCGGACATGCTGCGCGAGTATTTGGCCACCGAAGATTCCCCGAGCAAAGGGAAGGACCTCCATCTTGGAGATCTGAAATACGGTGTGATCGCACCCCCCAGCCAAGTTGGATCTCTGGCCGCCGTCGTGCCAGGCGTCGGATTGGCCTTCCAAAGGCGGGGCGAACGTCGCGTCGTGCTCACCTGGATCGGCGACGGTGCGACCAAGACGACAGCGAGCCACGAGGGCGTGAACATGGCCGCCGTGTTACGGGTTCCTGTGCTTTACGTCTTCCAGAACAACCAGGTCGCGCTCGGCACCAGCTTCCGCGACCACCAGGTTGGGCCGTTTACCGCGTGGAGCAAGGCGTATGGGATCCGTGGTTTCTCCTGCGACGGCAACAACGTCCTGGACACTTTCGCGGCAACCCGGCAGGCAGCCGACCACGCTCGGGGCGGCTCCGGGCCGGCCATCATCTATGCCGATACTTTTCGAATGGGCGGGCACGCGACCCACGACGAAAAGGAAGCTCGATCGATGTTTGACTCCGACATTTTTGCTAAATGGGGTCAGAGAGATCCGATAGGGAATTTCGAGGAATACTTGAAAGATGCGGACATTTCCGAGTCGACCCTGGAGGAGACCGAGCAAGGAATCATCGACGAGCTGGCCGAGGCCGAGAAGCAGGCGCTGGAGAGCCGAGAGAGCTGCATGCCCGCTCCGGCCAGCGCCCTGGAGGGCGTTTACGCGGAATAGCTGACAGCCTTTTTTTTGCGACACCGTTTTCCGGACAGCTTTAGTTCCGGGGTTCTTTCTGGCGCGCCGCCGCCGTAGGCCTTCCCGCCTAGCCAACACCCGGGGACAGGGCTAGCCCTGTCCCCCTCACAGTGGTTCCCTCACGAGCCTTTCGCTCCGGCTACCGGCGTGGTAGAGTCCGGCCATGATGATCAAACCTTTTCTCTATCTCGTGTGGCTCGCAGCCGCCTTCCAGAATCCGGACCCTGCTCTGGAGGCGCAGGCTGCAGAGTTACGCTCCATCATTAGTCAGGCGTCGAAACTGCCGCTCGAGGCCGGCGAGCTCACCGCCGTTCCTCCCCGGGAGGGCTGGGAGATGGGCATGGTTTCGTGGGTTGCGGCCGGCGACGACGATGTGACCTACCTCCTCCAGCGCGGCGAGAACGCGGATCCCGTCGTCGTCCTCGATCGGGACGGGAACGTTGTCCGATCCTGGGGAAAGGACCTCTACTCGACACCGCACTCGATCCGAGTCGATCCGGAGGGCGACGTCTGGACAACCGATGCCAAGAGTTCCATGGTCATCAAGTACAGTCCCCGGGGCGAGAAACTGATAGAGATCTCGGTCGGCGGCCAGCCGCCGGATTGCCGGGGAAACTTCTGCGGCACGAGTGACGTCGCCTTCGGTCCGGAGGGACGCATCTTCATCGCCGACGGTTACCGCAACGCGAGGATAGTAGAGTACACCGCTCGGGGAAGAAAAGTCCGGGAATGGGGGAGTGCGGGCGATGGTCCCGGAGAGTTCCGTTTGCCGCATTCAATCGCCGTCGACGATGAGGGCGTCATCTACGTTTCCGACCGCGAGAACGGTCGCATCCAGCGCTTCGACCTCGACGGGAACTTTCTTGGGATGTGGACCCAATACGGCAAGACCTTCGGATTGCACCTGGAGCCGGGAGTCGTCTGGCTTGCGACGCAGCACCGCAACGAACGGAACGCTTCGCCGGGCTGGTTGTTGAAGGTCGATCGCCGGAGCGGGGACCTGCTCGGTTACGTGAACGTCACCGGCGTGCACGGCATGACCGTCCTCGACAACGGCGAGTTGATGGTCGGACCAGGCCCGGACAATCGCCCCCAATGGTTCAGGAAGAAGTAGTCAGTAGTCAGTTGCCAGTAGTCAGTTGGTAGAGGTGCGCCTGAAGCGCACCTCTACGGTGCCTTCCTACCTGCCAGGACCACGAAGAAAATTGCCGTCGAGAGGGCTGCGGACGCGAGGCAGTACTCGCAATAGGCTTCCAGGACGAACATCTGGATCCCCGTTAGACCGACCGAAGCGATGAGTGCGATGGTCGCTGGCCAGATGAGGAGGTGAATGGTGCGGGTATTCCCCGACGCCTCGAAGACCGCAGCTCCGAAAACGACCACGTAGAACGCCAGGCCGAGCCACGAAAGCGGTATCCCTGCCACTTCGGAGTAGGCGCTGGTCAGGACGTCCTCGCATCCGAGGGTGATGTGGCAGGGGGCGGTCCCGATGGCCGCGACAGCGACAGGTAGAGGGTGTCTATCATCCCCAGAAAAGCGAGGAGAGCGACACCGAGGGCTTTCATCAGCGATTTTCGATCGCCCGGTAGAGCAGCCGCTCGAAACCCTCGACCCCGGGCGGAAGGTCGATCGGGAATCCATCGACAAAAAATGAGGGTACTGAAGCGATCGCGAGTTCCCTGGCTCGAATCACATCTTCGAGTACGCGCGATTCCACCGACGTTTCACGCATCGATCGCATAAAGCGGTCCTGGTTCAGATCCAGGCCGGACGCGTAGCTCAGGAACAGGGCTTCGGGATTGGAGGACTGGGCCCAGGTGTCCTGGTTCTCGAACAAAAGGTCGTGCATCTCCCAGAAACGGCCCTGTTCACGCGCAGCCTCGGCTGCGACGGCCGCGGCCATCGCGTTGGGGTGGATGCCGACGAGGGGGAAGTGGTGGAATTCCAGCTGGACGTCGGACGGGTGCCGCTCGAACAGTTCCATGACGATCTCGTGGTAGGCCCTGCAGGCCGGGCACTGGTAGTCGCCGAACTCGACCAGCTTCAGGGCGGCGTCCTCGGCCCCGCGAATTCCGCCGGTCGCGGGGATGGCGACGGCAGTGTCCAATGCCACCCCAGAGGCTTGATCTTCACCGGCCACGCGAGATAGAAGGACGGCAATCACCAGCGCGGCACCGATGCCGAGGACCAGGATTGCGAGCGGTTTCGTGGACGATTTTTGGGACGATTTCTTGGTGGTCTTGGTCTTTGATTTCTTCGCCATGGCCCCCAATACTAGCACCCTTCCCCTCGCTGCGCCGCCGTTTCCGGAAGCCCGACTGGGCCACGCCGGCCGCGGCTGCCCAATGCTCGCAAGGGATCAGATTCGTTCCCAGCTCGGCCTCGGAGCAACTTGTAGGCCAAGAAATACATCAAAGCGGAAAAAACCCTTGCAATCACGCTGTCACAGGTTAAGAATGCCTAAGGTCTCGAATCGGGACCTAGTTTCTTCTAGTGAGTAAAAGGCTACTCCAGCCAGGGACGGTAGTCGGCTGCATCGGGTGCCAGGAAGGCTGAGGCGGGACGGATCCCGGGCGAAACGGATTTCGCGATCAGAGCCAGGATGTAGACGGTGAAGGAGACTAGAGGAAAAGCCTCACGGCGTAGGACGCGCCGTGAGGCTTTTTTAGTGCAGTAGTCAGTAGCCAGTAGTCAGTCACGTTCTGGTTTTGCGAAGATGCTTCCGCTTCCTGTCACCGGATCCCCACGCGTCACTCAGCCGGCAGCCGAAGTCTGACCACGACTGACAGCCGGCAGCTTTCGTCGATGCGATATAGTGTCAGCAGCCAGCTTGGGCGCGACACGCTACTGATCGCCCGCCATGAAACAGTAGCCTTCTCGCGGTTCCAACACGCAACTGACTACTGACTACTGGCAACTGACTACTGACTATCCCCATGGAATACACTGATGAACACGCAAAATCGGGGATCGATACAGACCTCCCGGAGATCGAGTGTTGGCCGAATCAGTTTCCGGGCTACGACATCAGTATCTCCATTCCCGAGTTCACCTCGATCTGCCCGAAGACCGGGCTTCCGGATTTCGGGCTGATCACAATCGAATACGAGCCGGACGCGCGATGTCTCGAGCTGAAGTCATTGAAGAACTACGTGCTGGCCTACCGGGACCTCGGCATCTTCTACGAGAATGCGGTCAATCGAATCCTGAGGGACATCGTCAGGGCCTGCTCGCCGGTTCGAGCGAAGGTGATCGGGGATTTCAACGCCCGGGGCGGGATGCGGGCCGTCGTGGAGGTCCGTTATGATGGTGCCGGGGGCGGTTCGGACGATTGACGCCGCTCAGGAAGGCCGCCGGCCGCTTTGGCTTTTCTTTTTCCTCTCGCTGCGGTAGATGAGCCACTCTTCTTCGAGATCCGCGACCTCGCGCTCACCCAGCAGGTAGTCCCAGAAGAAACTCATGAAGTCAGCCCGGGACCCCCCGCCCTCGGCGAGAATCTCTTTGAGTTCGTCCTCGGTCCGGCCGAACACCTGTGCCGCCGCGTCCATCTTGAGGTACAAGTTCTCGATGTCGAGTTCTGCGCGGACCATCTCATCGCCCAGGCCCTGGTAGAGGCGTCCCTCGAGCCGCCTCATGAACCGGCGGAGCACGGTGGCGTTCGCCACAGAGTCGAACTGCGCGCGCTTCATCCACTCGATGTCGACCGGATCGTGGTTTCTGTGATTGATGGCGGTCCACAGGCGGTCCCAGTCGAGGTCGAGCAGACCGACAGGATTGCCGTCGACTTCGACGACCACCTGGACTTTCGAAGGCCGTGACTTCTTCGATGGCGTTCGCTTCGATGTCTTTTTCTTTTCAGCCATCTTGCCCTAGACAAGTTTTCCGACGAGTTCGACGATACTCGCCGCGCTGATCCCGAACGCGTCGATGAGTTCGTCCGGCGTTCCGGATCTGGGAACTCCCCGAACCGCGAGCTTGTGGACTTCGGCCCTGGTGCCGACCGCGTTGAGTACCGCGTCGCCAAGGCCTCCATCCCAGTAATGATCCTCGACGACGACCAACCGGCCCCCGGTTTCCGCGGCTGCTCGGATCAGGCCCTCGGCATCGATGGGCTTGACCGAGTATGCGTCGATGACCCGGAGGGAGAGGCCCCGCTCTTTCAGGATGTTGTGTGCCTTCAAGCCCTCGTGGAGCGTGATCCCGGCACCCACGACCGTGATGTCGTCATCATCGGACAGTCTAAGAGTCTTCGAGCCGCCGATGTCAAAGACCTCGTCGGAGTCGTAGATGACCGGGGCTTTCGGGCGGGTCGTGCGCAGATAGGAAATACCATCTTGATCCGCCAGTCTTGAGACCAGGCGTTCAGTCGAAACCGCGTCGCTCGGGTACAGCACCACCGAGTCGGGAATAGCCCGAAACATCGCGATGTCTTCCAGGCCCATTTGGGACGGTCCGTCCTGTCCGATCGAGACGCCGCAGTGGGAACCGACGAAGCGTATGTTCGCCCGGGAAATTCGGGCCATCCGGATCTGGTCGAAACTTCTGGTCAGAAAAGCTGCGAACGTCGAAACAAACGGGATCTTGCCGCAGGCGGACATGCCTGCGGCCACACCGACCATGTTCTGTTCCGCGATGAACATCTCGAAGAACTGATCGGCGTGAGCGGCGAGGAGTTTCTGGGAGAATGTCGAGTTCTTCGTGTCGCCGTCGAGCGCAACGATACGCGGATCCTTGTCGGCCAGCTTGACCAGGGCGTCACCGTAGGCCTCCCGTGTCGCGGCGTGATCTCCGTGGTTGCGGGTGACGTCGATGCAGTGTTCGACGTGGGCGGCCTCGATCGAAATGCTCGGTCGCGGAGACGGTTTGTAGCCGTCTGAGCCGAACGGGGTCGACAACTCCCGGAGTGCCGCGCTGAGTTCGGTCTTCGGCACGGGCTTGCCGTGCCAGCCGTCCTTGTCTTCCAGAAGCGATACGCCTTTGCCCTTGAATGTGCGGGCGACGATCGCACGGGGCCGATCGCCTCCCTCGGCCCGACACTTCTCGAACGCGCCGGTGATCGCCTCGTAGTCGTGCCCGTCGATCGCGAGGGCGTACCATCCGAAAGCACGGAATCGCTCTGCATAGCGGTCGACGTCGAAGCCGTACATCGTTCTCTGGCTCTGGCCCATGCCGTTGACGTCGACTATGGCATAGAGGTTCTTCGTCTCGTAGAAACTCGCCAGCGCGGCCGCCTCCCACACCGAGCCCTCGGCGCACTCACCGTCTCCCAGCAGCACGTACGTATCGTAGGGCGCGTCGTCCATGCGCGCGGCCAGCGCGATACCCAGCCCGGCCGACAGCCCCTGGCCCAGAGAACCCGTTGCCACGTCGACCCAGGGGATTCGCGGCGTCGGGTGGCCTTCGAGGTCGCTGTCAAACTTGCGAAGCCTCAGCGTCGCGGTCTCATCCACGATTCCGGCTTCGGCGTACGCCGCGTACAAGAGCGGTGCCGCGTGGCCTTTCGACAACACGAAACGGTCGTTCGACGGGTTGTTCGGCTCCTGCGGGTCGTAATGCATCTGACGGAAGAATATGACCGAGGCCAGGTCTGCGGCCGACAGGCATGATGAAGGGTGTCCAGAGCCGGCCTCGGTCGTGGCCTTGATCGAGAGGACGCGCATTCGGCGCGCCTTTTCTTTGAGGACTTCGATGGGCGTATCCATGATTTCGAACGTTGTCCCTTTTCGACCGGTTGACGACATGTTGAAGCAGCCCGTGGCAGAAGCCTGATGGCTCGCGTTACGGCGTCGTCGCGCCAGATGCTAGGCGCCGCCCCGACCGATCTGCGGGTCCCCAGAAATGTCGCGTGGCAACAACGCCCGGATGTGACGCCGCCCTAACCCTCCGGGCGCAAGGGGGCTGCGGTCGGATACTTTGTTGCTCGTCGTCATGATGAAACCGCATCAATTCCTCCTCGCGCCTCGTCTCCGCCTCCGAAGACCCGTGCGCGCGAACCATCCGCCTTCTGTCACGGGCTGTTAGAGCCCGAGGCCAGGCATCTCCGAGGAAACGCCGGACCGAAGTTTACCTGAGATGAAGTTGTGAATTATACGACACCTCTCGGGCCAGAAGCGGGGCCCAGAGGCAACGAAAACGGTTGGATGTTCGGCTTAGCCGTGTCGCTGGTCCAACGTGACCCAGGTCTCTCCTCGCCGTTAGTCGATTCTTCTATAAAAACTGAAAAAAATGTATTGACAGCCAGATCATGAAAACAGATAATTCGCGTAATCTCATTAATTTGAGCGTTCCCCACACTCCGGGCCCTGCGCGATGCAGGGCCGTTTTTTTTGCAGAGACGCCGATACTCCTTCGCTTTCGGGGCGAACGGGGGCGTACAAGCGGGGCGTTGCCATCACGAGGGCGCGGTTTTCGTCGAACTAAGAAACTCGAATTAGCGGCGCCCCAGGAGGCGTCGCGCGCGGTGGCGGCACACCCGTTGGGAGTCAAGGTTTCGAAAAAGATGGCAGCCGATCACGGCGGTGGCCCAGGCGTCGTTCGAACGACAAAGGGCGATCCGAACTAGAAACCACTGACGCGTTACAATCCTCTTACGACGTCAACGACCCACACGACGAGGATCGCGGCAGCAAGAAGGCTCCAAGCGATGCCGACCTTCTTGATGTAGCTGCTCAACAGAGCGACCTTGCCGCGAATGACTTTCTGTTCGTTCTCCATCTCATGTTCTGTTGAATCAAGGATGAGCTGATCTGTTTCCCGCCGGTCATAGTATCCACGGTTGAGCAGCAATGCCACTCCGGCGAGGGTGACGAGACCTTCCAGGACGAGCAAACCAAACAAAGTCCCGCTCATTTCCGACCTCCTTCTTGAAGGCATGATCAGGGTACCGGGAATCACGTTGCTGGTGGGTGCTGGAATGGAGTTGAGATAGATGAGCTCAGTGGAAGTCGAACACTCACCTGCGGTCATTGAGTAAAGCACCGAAATGATTGGGATGTCAAAGAACGGAGGACGGGCTGCTCAGTTGAAGCCATTATCACGCTCGACAATGTGGGGTAGATTGCGGAGTGTGGGCCGACTGTTGTCACAATAGCCTTCTATCAATCACTTGAAAGAAAGGCGGAGAGGGTGGGATTCGAACCCACGGTGGAGTCACCCCCACACCGGTTTTCGAGACCGGCCTGTTCAACCGCTCCAGCACCTCTCCGGAATTGATTTTACACTACTTAGCAAAGCCCACCACTTTCGCCTTCTTCTCAAATGGGGAAATTTGTGGGGACTCAACCTCCAAGCTCCCCAACGCCGGTAGCTTTGCCACGGTCTCCCGCTTGTAGCCAGGTGACAAGGTGCGCGTACCGGGCGGACATGCTGGCCGTCTTGTGTCCCATGAGGTCCATTCTGCCTTTTTCAGCTACATCGTTTTGGGCCAACCAGCTTCCGAAGCAGTGCCGGTTGTCGTGGAATCTAAAGTCCGTGATACCGGCCCGTTTGACGGCATTCCGCCAGGCCGTTTCCAAGGACTTCCACGGTTGTTCATACCGGCGAACGAAAACCAAGTCATTCGGCCCCCGGTCCCGTTCCTGGCGTATCCGCTGGAAGGTCTGATACACATCGTCGTGCATTGGAACGCTGCGAGTCTTGCCGTTTTTCGCATAACAGGCAAGGTGGTGATTGTCCGATTCCGCAGATCGACGTGCCCCAGGTTAACGTTCGCAACTCTGAAGCCCGACACCCTGTCAGCATGGCCGTCAGCACAACGTCACGGAAGTCTGGATCACAGGCCGCGAGAAGACGCCGCGCTTCATCGGGTTCAAGATACCGATTGCGGCCCTCGGGTTCTTTGTAGACGTCTACGTTATCCATGGGATTCTCTTGAAGCCAACCCCAAGCAATTGCCTTTTTCAGCATAGCCTTTAGTAACGTCATTTCGCGGTTGACGGTTGAACCCGAGCGAACTTTGTAAAAGCGTCCGCAGTTAGGGCAACGTCCGCCGGTCGCCTTATGACGACGGCGGGGAACGTCAGCACAGGAACAGGCCGTCCGCCGATCCAGCTTGTATTTTTCGATATCGAATTGGCTAATTTCGGACAGCCGCTTTGCTTTGAAGAAGGGCTTCAACGCGACAGACTTGATGATTCTGGGTGACGTCTCAAACCTGATCCTGGATCTCACCGGGGATCTTGAGGGCGAATTTAAGGAAGCGACAGACGACGAAGGCCGTGAACCGTCGGAAGAGGAAGAAGTCACCGCCGCGGAACTGTTGGAAGCGATCAGCCACGCGGTCGAATTCCACGTAATGGCAAATCCTTACCGGCGGCTGATGTGTCGCCTCATTTCTATTGGGCACGACCTAAAAATGAACATCAGGCCAAACCAATCCCATGGAGAGAGGCAGGAATCATTCAAAGCCATCCACGCGAAACTAGACGAGTTGGAAGAGGTGGTCCGTGGGGGTGAGGCATGACGAAGCGTGAACAAGAGGAGGAACGCATCCGCCGATTGGCCGACCGGTCTGGGTATCGCTTGACCAAAAGCCGTAGCAAGCCAGATATCGACAACCGGGGCGAGTTCAGGTTGCTTGACGAACGAAGCTACGTAGTCCTTGGTTTGAGATTCAACGCGAGCCTGGAAGATATCGAGGAGTTTCTGCGCCGGGCGGGGGTGATCGCCCCGACCGCATTCACGAGAGCCCGCTGACCTGCCAGCAGAGGGAGGCGGGTTCTTTTCTTTTAGGGAGAGAAGTTGAAAGGGAAAGCGTGCAGTTGGCGAGACGAGGTCGGTTCCCTGGGGTAAGACCACCGAGGACCCCACCAGGGGCACGACGGAGGACCGTCACCGCACAGCCCCGTGTGACACGGAAATGCGCGCCGTAGCTGCATAGTGTCCCAGGGTTTTTTTGCCTTGTGCCTCCCTCTCCCATCCTCGCTCTCCAGGCCCTGTCAGAAACTTTTACACAGGACTCCTGCGCCGGCAAGTCACGCGGTATATAAGGCAGTGGCATCTATCTCAAGGATGCAGATGCACCAGACATGTCAGGAAACTTTACATTGACGGTGAAAGACTCGAATCCTTTGTATCCATGGGGTTTATTTGACTTTTGCCCCTTCAATACCCTGCATACAGTCAGGTTTTTTTACAGCTGGGCTTCTGTAGACAAGTCACGAGCCTCTCCACTTGGGGCGGAGCTCTCGCTTGTAGGAAATATATCTACTTGTAAATCAAAGAGATATACATGTTCTGGGGAAAAACGGGCGCAGCATGGGAAAACTGGCATGCTTTGTGCTGCGTAGACGAGTGAAATTCCTATTCTTTGGAGATGGGGCTATGAAAAAGAAGGTTTTGTTTTTTGTCACGCTCGCAACGCTGCTTCCCGTTTCGGCCGTCGCGACGCCCCTGCTCGACCAATTTAACGTTGGGGCTTTTGACCTGAGTCAGGGCATCGGGCACACCCCAGCCAGCCCAGGGAATGCCGTTGTTGCGCAATCATTCACAGTTGGTATTGCGGGGACGCTTGCGGGCGCTGACGTATTCATTATTAATGGATTTGCGGGTTCGCCAACCGGTACTGACCTCATAGCTGAGATTTTCGCGACGGCGGGTGGCGTGCCTGCAGGGCCGGCACTAGCCCGCATATTTCACCAATAGGACCAGAAAAGGCCGCCCTGTCTGGCATAAAGCGTTTTGGAATAAACGTTTAACAAGCCAAACGGAGACGGCCCTGATGAGAACAGAGTGTAACCAAGTCACGTTCGAATTTCACGGACTTCTTCAACGAAAAGTGAAGGCGCGTTTTGACGGCGGAAAGATCACCTCCGACGCTGGGGTTCTGCTGTTGCGGGAAGTGGAAAAGCGAACCGGGTTGATCGACGGACTGGCCCAGTGTTTTACCGATCACCGGGACCAGGGGTTGATCGAACACACGGTAAAGGAATTGTTGGGGCAGCGTGTCTATGGGCTCTGTTTGGGATATGAAGACCTGAACGATCACGACCAGCTGCGGACCGATCCGATGCTGGCCGTGGCAGTGGAGAAGGCCGATCCTTTGGGAGAGAGCCGACGCCAGGCCGGGGACCGGGGAAAGGCGCTGGCGGGCAAGTGTACGCTCAACCGGCTGGAGCTGAGCGGGGCTGAGGCCGATGGCCAGGAGCGGTACAAGAAGATCGTCATGGATGAGGACCGGATCGGGAGCTGGATGGTCGATGCGTTTCTGGCCGCCCACGACACGGCACCGGAAGAGATTGTTCTGGACATGGACGCGACCGATGATCCGATCCATGGTCAACAGGAAGGCCGGTTCTTTCACGGCTACTACCGCCGCTATTGCTATCTGCCTTTGTACATCTTCTGTGGCGGACATCTGTTGTGCGCCCGTCTGCGCCGATCCAATATCGATGGTGCCGATGGAGCGGTGGATGAGTTGAAACGTATCATCGGCCAGATCCGTCACGGCTGGCCGGAAGTGAGGATCATCATCCGGGCCGATTCCGGCTTTTGCCGGGATGAATTACTCCGTTGGTGTGAGGCCCATCAGCTCGATTACGTGATCGGGTTGGCCAAGAACGACCGTCTCAAGCGAGAGATTGCGGAAGAAATGACTCAGGCCGAAGGGGAGTTTAACACCACCGGAAAACCGGCGCGGGTGTTTAAGGATTTCCAGTACCGGACCCTGAAGAGCTGGAGCTGCACCCGACGCGTCGTTGCCAAGGCCGAGTTCCTGGACAAGGGTGCCAATCCTCGATTCGTGGTGACCTCATTACCGACAAAACGCCTCGCCGCCCAAGCTCTCTATGAAGATTTCTACTGCGCTCGCGGTGACATGGAGAACCGCATCAAGGAACAACAACTGGATCTGTTTGTCGACCGCACCAGCGCGGCGACGATGCGTGCCAATCAGCTCCGGCTGTATCTATCCTCAGCCGCTTACATGCTCATGCATGCACTGCGTCGTCTCGGGCTCAAGGATACCCCGCTGGCCCGCGCTCAATGCCAGACCATCCGCCTGAAGCTTCTCAAGATCGGCGCTCGCATCCGCCTGACGGTCCGCAACGTCTGGCTCTCGATGTCGGAGGCCTATCCCTACGCCGAAGTCTTTGCGACCATCCTTCGCAACCTGCAGTCGATTCCTCTGCGGTGCTGACACAGGACCCCGATCCACGGCTCTAAAATAGACTTGTTTCTTTCTCCGACGGAGAGCTCTGCCTGACTACCTTATCCAGGCTTCCTTCAAACCCCAGAAACAAACCCACTCATGGCCAGCGACACCCTGATTGTCCCCATCCGTGCCTTACCGGAACCCAGACTCTCCCAACGCCCACTCTTCCGCACGAAAACGCGCTTCATTCACGATTGGTGAAATATGCGGGCTAGGAGTCTGCGCGGCAGAAGAAACTCGGTACTCCATGTCGATGCTAAGTGCTGCGCACACACACTATGCTGTGGTCACAATGACCCAAAATCGTTCTGCCGCGCAGACTCCTAGCAGGCATTACCATCTCTGAAGGCCTAATTCCCGGGAGCTTCGGTTTCTTCAACATCGACTTTAGCTCATTTAATCTCGGAATTAGTGTCGGACAACAGTTGGCGATTCTGCTCCGAGCATCCAACAACAACCCCAGTACGGTATACACTTGGGGTGGCACAGGTGCCGACGTGTATGCGGGTGGAATGCGGACCTTTGACATCGGTAGTGGGTTTGTTAACACCAGCACCGACTTTCGGTTTAAGACGTTCGTCTCAGTGCCCGAACCGGGCACCCTCGCTCTCCTGAGCATGGGCCTTGCCGGGCTGGTAGTTTCGCGGAGGCGGAGTTCGTAGCATCGAATTAATTCGAGTCCCACCAGAGGCGCTACCGCTCTACCAGCGTCTTCTCCGTAACCTCCCCGAAGCATCTCGGGTACTTCGCGGGCTCGGAGAGCACGTAAGCCACCTCCGCTCCGTCCCGACCGGTCACTTCATCCAAGATCCAGTCGAACGGGAGTTCCGCGTCTGGCGAGCAGGCTTCACAACCGAGGATTAGAGACTGGGCGCGGAGGACGGTGGCGCGGGAGATGGCGATCAGGGTTTGTCATGCCGGTTCGTTGTGCATGAGGGGCCAGACCCTCACCCGCGGAAGGTCACTCGCGTGCTGTGCCCTGACTGCACGGATCATCGCGGGAGGTGCCACGGGAAGTCGCGGTTTGGGCGCTGTGGGGGATTTTGTGGGGACTCTGATGGCGAAGTCCGTCAAACTGAGTCGAATCTAGTCAAAAGGAAAGAAAGGGGGCAAACGCGGTAGGGGGGTGGGTTTCGGGTGTTTTCACACACATCCAGAACCCGTCCCTGAGGGTTTTCGAGACCGGCCTGTTCAACCGCTTCAGCACCTCTCCGGTCGGTCAAGGCTTTAGTTGTACCATTCCCAGCCAGACGTCGGGGACTAAATTTGAGAGCTCGTGTGGAGTTGAGATCGTAGTCCGTTATCCGTAGGCCGTTGACTGGCAGCCCACAGCCGCGAGCACGGGCTTCCAGTCTCCGCTTAGCAATCACCTGCCACAACAACGGCATACGGGCAACTGCCTACGGCCCATCAGTTCCTCCAACTGTCGGCCCACAAAGGCAGGCGCAGCCTTGCCGCACAGCCTTGCCCCTCGCCTCGGTTTTCCAGCGTCAGGGTGCCCTGATGCGCTTCTGCGATCTGTCGGCTCAAAACCAACCCGATTCCGGAGCCGCCCTTCTTGGTGGTGAAGAAGGGGACGAACAGGTTGGAGGTGTTCGGCAGGCCGGGGCCTTCGTCTTCGACCCAGATGTGGAGGTGGCGGCCGGAGCGACTCCACCCCGTTCGTACATCACCTCCAGTTTCGAGAGACGCGTCGACGGCATTCCGTACCAGGTTGATGAGGAGTTGCTCGATCTGTCCGCCGTCGGCTTCGATCGTGATCGGCGGACCTGGTATGAGGTTGACTGAAAGTCGTGTCTCCATTCCGACGACTCGACGTACCAGCGTGTCCACATCGACCTCTTCGGGTTGCGGTTGAGGCAGGCGTGCGAGCTGGGAATAGGACTCGACGAACTGGATCAGGGAAGCGGATCGGGACGAGATCACCGAGAGACCGTGCTGGACGTCTTCCTCCCAGTCCGCCGGGCGCTGGGGGCGCCCGAGCAGGCTCATGAGACTGCTCGAGATCGAGCTGATCGGTGTCAGGGAGTTGTTCAACTCGTGACCAAGAACGCGCACGATCCTCTGCCAGGTTCGTCTTTCCTCCTCACGGAGGGTCCGGCTGAGATCGGACAGAACCAGCAGCTGGTGGGGAAGTCCACCCTGGCGAAAATTTGTCCGACGGATCTCCCACCGGCCCCCGCCGCCGGGGAAGCCGAACTCGACCAGCCGCGGCGTTTTGCCTTCCAGGCAATGTGCCAGGCCCAGCTCGGCGGCGTTCGCGCCGAGCAGGCGTTCCCATGGCCTGTTCAGGAGCCGTTCGCCGGCGCGGTTGACCAGCCGTAGCTTCTGGCCCTCGTCGAAGGAAAGTATCGCGACGTCGATCTCCTCCATGATCTTCTGCAAGAGCGCGGTTGCCTCGAGCGCGTCCATTCGCTGCCACCGGAGCGTGTCGGCGAGCGCATTGATTTCTCGCGTCACATCTCCCAGGGCGTCGTCAATTCGGGCACCGCTGCCACGGATGGAGTAGTCCCCTTCACGGAGCCCCGCGAGCAGGTTGGAGAGGGTTTGAAGAGGGAAGACCACCTTCTGCCTGGCGCCGAACGCCGCCCCGAGCCAGACCACGAGGATCAATACCGACAACGTCCACTGGACCTTCGCCGTGTAATCACCGCTCCAGAGGATAATCAGCGAGATGAGCGAGCCGGGAACCCCGGCGGTGACGGCGATCCAGAATATGCGCTCTTCGTGTCGCATGGTTTTCGGGAAGTTGCCAGTAGTCAGTAGTCGGTATTCAGTTGTTGCCAGCTTTTGGCTGACCCTTGGCTTTCAGCCCCATTTTTTGCTCGTCAATCGTCCCTTTACTGACTACGGACTACTGACAACTGACTACTCATAATTCATATCTCTGTATCCGCCGATACAACGCACTTCGAGAAAGCCCCAAGGCCTTTGCCGCCTGGCTGACGTTGTTGTCGTACCGGGCGAGAGCCTTGCGGATCAGGAAAGCCTCGACCTCCTCCAGGCTCATATCTTCGACCCGGCCGCCGGTTTCACGGCCATCCTGCAGACCCAGATCAGCCGGTGTGATCATCTCTCCCTGCGCCATCAGGACCGCCCGCTCGATGGCATGGTCCAGTTCACGAACGTTACCCGGCCACGGGTGGGCGGCGAGGATCGGCAGCGCTGCCGGATCGATGCCACGGACCGGCTTGCGATACCGTTTTGCGTAGGTGTTCAAGAAGTGGATCGCAAGAGGCCGGATGTCGTCGCGGCGGTCCTTGAGGGAGGGCAGGCGAATCTCGATCGTATTCAGCCGGAACAGCAGATCGGGTCGGAATCGTCCTTCGGCGGCCTCTGCGGCCAGGTTTGCGTTGGTGGCCGACAGGATCCGCACGTTCACGTTGCGGGTCTTGGACGAGCCGACGCGTTCCAACTCCCCGGATTCCAGGACACGCAGCAGCTTGGCTTGCTGGGCCAGCGGAATGTTGGCGATCTCGTCGAGAAAGAGCGTGCCGCCGTTGGCCAGCTCAAAGCGTCCGACGCGGTCGGTCTTGGCATCGGTAAAAGCGCCTTTCACATGCCCGAACAACTCGCTTTCGAAAACACCTTCCGCAAGTCCGCCGACGTTCACCGTGACCATCGTATTCGACGCGCGTTCCGACAGCGCGTGGATGGTGCGTGCGACGACTTCCTTGCCGGTTCCGTGTGCACCTGTGATCAGCACGTTGGCGTCCGAGGGCGCAATCCGTGTGATCAACTGCAGAACGGGTTGCATCGTGGCGGACTCGGCGATGAAGCTCGGCCGTCCCTCCGCGCGCAGCAATCGGTTCTCCGCCTCGAGTCGCTGCTCGTTCCGCAGCGTTCGGCAGAGTTCGATCTGCGTGCGCACGATCGCCAGGAGGCGGGGGTTTTCCCACGGCTTCTGGATAAAATCCCGGGCCCCGCGACGCATTGCCTCGACGGCAAGCTCGATCGTTCCCCAGGCCGTCATCACGACGACGGGCAAAGTGCTGTCGATGGTGCTGATCTTGGTCAGCAGGTCGAGTCCTTCCTGCCCCGAGGTCGTGTCCCTGGCGTAGTTGAGATCCATGATCGCGACGTCGAAATCGCGCGCTTCGATCGCACTGAGGATGCCCACGGGCGTAGTCGCGGACTCGGTGCGATACCCTTCAGCCTTCAACAGAAGCCGCAGGGCTTCGAGGACGTCGGGCTGATCATCGGCGATCAAGACCTGCGGTGTGGCGGCGCTACGGTTTCTCATGGTGTCATTCAGGTGATCCTGAGGGTTTCCCGTTTCGGTCGTCGCACGGTGCCTTCCATTTTCTTAGATTGTATCTCATTGATAACAATGTTCTTAAACTTTCAAAGGGGGAGGGTCCGTAGGGTGGTGTGTTCAGCGACGACAAGGGGTGTTCGAAAACGAACACCTATTCTGTTAGAGGTTGAAGGCCCAGTGCCGGAAGATCGGAGCGGCCGGCAGCCCTAAGAATCCCGGACCCACCCGTCGAAGAGCTGGATGATCCGGTCTCCGCAGGCTGCGTTGGTCTCGGAGTGAGTGACCTGTATGATCGTTGCCCCTTCGTCGTTCAGCTTTTTGAACAGCTCCATGATCTCGCGGCCCTGGCTGGAGTGCAGGTTGCCAGTCGGCTCGTCGGCCAGGATGACCTTCGGATCGGCGATCACTGCGCGCGCCACGGCGACGAGTTGCTGCTGGCCGCCGGAGAGCTGGTTGGGGAAGAGGTCCTTCTTACCGACCATCTGAAACCGGTCGAGCGTGTCGGCGACGATAGCCTGGCGTTCGCTGCGTTTGATGTTTCGGTAGGAGAGTGGAATGTCCAGGTTTTCGGCCACCGTCAGGCTGTCGAGGAGGTGGTACTGCTGGAACACGAAGCCGATGTACTGTTTGTTCAGTTCCACCCGCTGCTTGGGTTTCATCCGGTGGACGGCGTTTTCCAGGAAGAAAAACTCTCCCTGCCAGGAGCTGTCGAGCATGCCGAGTATTGCCAGGATCGTGGACTTGCCGGCCCCGGACGGTCCCATGACCGTCACGAACTCCCCTTGCTTGATCTCCAGATTGATCCGGCGCAGGACGTATGTTCGCCCGGCCCGCGTGTCGTAGAATTTTTCAAGGTTTCGTAGTTGAATCATTCAGGGGGCGGACCTACTCGCCCGCACCGATGCTTTCTTCGACGATGGAACCGTCGAAGAGGTGGATTTCCCGTTCCGCGTAGCGCGCATACCGGGGGTCGTGCGTCACCATGCAGATCGTAGCGCCTTCCCGATGGAGGCTGCGCATTAGATCCATAACCGCTTCACCGTTCTTGGAATCGAGGTTCCCAGTCGGCTCATCCGCCAGCAGGATCGAAGGTGTTCCGGCCAACGCGCGAGCCACTGCGACTCGCTGCTGCTGACCACCCGACAACTGTGACGGGTAGTGCTTCATCCGGTGGGCCATCTCGACCTTGTCGAGCGCTTCCTGGACGGCCTTCCTCCGTTCGCTCGAGGGCATCCCGCGGTAGGTCAGAGGCAGTTCCACGTTCTCATAAACGGTGAGGTCGCCGATGAGGTTGAACGCCTGGAAGATGAAACCGACTTCCCGGTTTCGAATCCGGGCTCTCTCCGAGAGGGAAAGGTCGGCGACGGCTTTTCCGCTGAGCCAGTATTCGCCCTCCGTGGGTGAATCCAACAGGCCCAGGATCGAAAGCAGAGTCGATTTCCCACAACCCGACGGGCCGGAAATCGAAACGTACTCGCCCTTGTTGATATCCAGGTGAATCCCCGCCAGTGCGTGAGTCTCCACTTCGTCGGTGTAGAAGATCTTCTTAACATCCTCCATCTGAATTACCGCTTGCCGCTCTGTCATTCTTCTCTCCTGCCTCTCAATGATGATTTCAATTCTTCGGACGCACCCTTTTCGCTGATCAATTCAGTTGGACGCGATCGTACGCATCCCAGGCAGACATGTCGGAGAGGATCACTTCATCTCCGACGTTGAGCCCTTGGACGATCTCCATCGTGCTGACCGACGTCCGGCCCAACCGGACCTGTGTCCGGACGGCTTCACCGTCGATGCCGAGCCTGAAGATCCCAACCAGGCTGTTCGCCTGTCCGTACGCCGGCCGACCGACGTAGAGGACATCTTCCAGGCGTTCGATCTCGACCGTGCCGTCGACACTCAAGTCCGGACGGGCTCCGCGGGGCAACTCCCCGTCGAGCCGGACGTCCACTTTGACTGTTCCGTTCAGCACCGCCGGGTCGATCCGGATCACCGTGCCGGCGATGACCCCGTTCCGGGTGTCGATGGAGGCAAACTGCCCGACCTGGATGTCCTTGGCCTGAGTCTCTGCGATGTTCAGTTCGGCTTTGAGCTTTCCGGGTTCGGCCACTCGCGCGATCCGGCTGCCCGGCGAGAGGCGGTCACCGACCTCGATCGGAACCTGTTGCAGCACGCCGTGGATTCCGGCACGTACCCTCAGTTTTTCCAGCTGGTTCAGCCGGAGTTCGTGCAGGGCATTCAACTGTTCGATCCGGGCTTCCTGCGCTGCCAGCTGAGCTTCAGCGGCCTGCGAAGCGATTTCCAACCGCTGCCCCTCCAGCTTGAACCGTTCGGCGAGCTGCTGGGCGTCGACGCGCGACTTGTTCAGGTTCAGTTCCGCAATCAAGCCCTCTTTTGCCAGCTCGGCATCGGCTTCATATTGCAGCCTGGCGCTGTTGGCCTGGCCTTCGATTGCGGCGGCCCCGGCCCGCTGGTTCAGGAGGTTGCTCTGTAGCTGGACCCGCAGGTTGGCCAGTTCGGCCTGGGCGGCGCGGACCTGGAGCGCGACGTCCAGCGTGGTCTGTTCCAGGTCGAGGTTGCTCAGCTCAACCACAACCGTCGACGGGTCGACCGTGACGCCCGGCAGGACGACGATTCGTTCAACGAGCCCTTCCGTCGTGGCGGCGATCCACCGAATTTCCTCGGGCACGAGTTTGCCGAGTCCCCGAACCTGGCGGAGCATCTCACCTCGTTCCACGGTGTCGATGTACACGGTCGCGCGATCGACCCGTGGCGCAGCCGGCTTCAGTCGGGACAGACCCAGGGTGATGCCCGAACCGACAAGGATCACCAGCGTTCCATAGACGATGCGCTTGATCCGCTTCTTTCTGGCTTGAGATGGGCGGGGTTTATCCATAAGTCCTCCGATTGTGGATATGCGAATCGCGTTCCAGTCTGCTGTTTCTGTTAAGTCTATTTGTTTTCATCTCTTCCACTTCGCCGAATCCACTGGACCAGCGTGCGAGGTGTTCGCTTTTGGGATTGGATCGACGAAAGCGAACGTGTTCACGACCTCGTCCTACTGTTGTCCAGCCACTCCCCGGGTTTGCGCACTCGCCAGAGAGGGGCGCAACTGCTGCTCGATCTGGATGTTGTTCCGTTCCAGTGTCCGGCCGACGGCGCGATCGTAGGACACCACGGCCTTGACGTAATCGACAAGCGACCGGATCTCGGTCGTCTGCGCCTGGGTGAGATTCCTCTGCTCCTGCAGCACGAAACGGATCGCGGACGCACCCAGTCTGAATTTCCGTTGTTCCGCGTTCAGGCGCCGCTCGGCCAGCTCGCGCGCGATCTGTGCCGCCTCGATTCGTGCACGGTTCATCTCGATCTGGTTGTAGGCATCCCGCACCTCGGTGGCAATCGCCTGGGCAGACGCTGCCATACGCGATTCGTTGAGCCGCTTTTGCGTGGTGAGCCTCGAATGATTGGCCTTGGCGGACTTGTTGCTCAACGGAATCTGGAGCGAGAAGCCGACGGAGTAGCCGGTGAAGTCGAAGCCGAAGATGTCTTCAAACGCACCGCCGATTCCGCCGGGGATCTGTATCACCGAACCCGTGGGTTCTCCGAACACGTTTCCGCGAAGATTCCGTGTTCCGCCCAATCCGCTCTGGGTATAGGACGCGCTGATGTCCAACTGCGGTAGTAGCTGATTCTTAGCGAACGCGAGGTCGATATCGTTGTTCTGGACCTGCAGTTCGATCTGTCGCATCTCGGGCCGATTCAGCAGTGCCAGCCGGATCGCTTCCTCGACGGGCAGGATCTGGTCCTCGCGGCGTCCGCGGACATCTTCGATCGGATTCAGCGACATCAGAACCAGAGCGGGATCGGGAACCCGGCTGACCATCTTCTTGATGCTGTCCTCGATCCGGGTCTTGGAGTAGTTCGCCAGAACCAACCCTTCGCGACGGCTGGCCACCTCCGATTCCGCCTGAACGACTTCGATCGGTGCGAGGGTGCCGATCTCGACTTGCTTGCGGTTGTCGTCGAGCGTTCGCTGGGCCAGTTGCAGGGACTCTTGCTGGACCTTGATGTCCTCCAGTGAGAAGACGAGGTCCCAGTAGAGGTTGTGAGCCTGGGTGACCAGGTCCATGACCTGCATTTCAAATTGAATCTCGGAAATATTCAGATTGTTCCGGGCGATCCGAATCTGGTTGGTGTTGTTGAGCCGGCCGAAGTTCCTCAACAGCGGCTGCGAGAACGAGTACTGGAGGCTACCGAAGTAGGACGGGTTTACCGAACTGAACAGGCTGTTGGTCGAACTTCGGTTCATCTGGAACCGCACCTGGTACGACGTTCCATGTTCGAGGAAGTGGTTGTACGTCACGGCGTAGTTTCCGCCCAGCCTCGAATTGGATGCCGCACCGTCCAACGCCGATCCTGACGGCGTCGTGTTGCGGTTTATGTTGCCCGACAGCGTCAGCGTCGGATCGAACCGTCCGTAAAGCGTATTGATCAGGTACTGGGAGGTCAGCGGCGAAAAACGGTTGACGCCGATGTCCATATTGTTTTCCAGCATGAGCCGGATGACATCGTTCACCGATAGTGGCAGGCCGCCATCCTGCTGGACCATTGCCACCAGCGACGCCGGTGGCGCGTCCGTTGTTTCCAGGGCAGCCAGGCCGATTTGAGGTGGCCGGTACCGATCCAGAAAACCGGTTACCCAGTTCTGGGCCGAGGCCGTGGAACCCAGCAGCAGTACCCAGAGGGCGACCAAAGTTACATGCTTTTTCATTGAGATGCTCCTAGGAAATCGTGGGATAAGGTGCGTCTTTTCAAACATCAGCTGCAAGCTCTTACGCCGCGGACGGGCGATCCGTTACGTCCGTAGGGCCTATTTAAAAGAAGTTAACAACATTCGCGACCGAATTCCACTGTCCCCGGGGTCTCACCCTACAGGCCACTGGACCGGGGGAGCCGGATCGCTCCGTTGACTGTCTTGAGGCGGAGGTTCCGCCCGCCGTTTCCGATCGTCCCGTTCAACCGTCGGCTTCCGAAGCGTCCCGACACGGCTATCGGGAAATGTTCAATACCGCGTCCCGGCCCATCGGTTACGCTTCGTTCGAGATTCGCGACTGCAATCGATCGAATCGTCGTCGTCCGGTCGCGACGATGTCGGGAAGCGCATGTCCTGTTCCATCGCCCCGATTCCCGTAAGTCATTGAATTCAAGTTGGAAATGGTTCTTCAGGGAGGGCCATCCCGCCACCGTCGTGCCCGTCTGTGGGACGACCTGCCCGTCTGCGGGACGGCCGGTCCGATAACGAACAGTCGGGAAAGGCCCGACGAAGAGTCGGGAAAGACCGACTGAATTCGAACAAGCGACTGCTGACCGGCTTGTTCAGAAGGCTGAAGGCTGAAAGCCGACGGTAGATCGCCTTGCCGAATCCAAATATTTTTGGGCGAATTGCGCGACTGCCAGGGTTAACGGCGCTCGCGAAAAAAGCGCTGCAGGAGATCGGCGCATTCGACCCCGCGAACAGCCCCGAGCACTTCAAAGCGGTGGTTCAGTCTCGTGTCTCCCGGCAGGTCGTAGAGCGATCCGGCCGCTCCCGCCTTGGGGTCCGATGCCCCGAACACGAGGCGATCGATCCGTGCATAGGTCATCGCACCGGCGCACATCGGGCAGGGCTCCAACGTGACATAGAGGATCGTGCGTGCGAGACGATAGTTGTCCAGCCGTTCCGACGCTTCGCGTATCGCGTTGATTTCGGCATGAGCTGTAGGATCTTTCAAACCTATCGGACAGTTGCGACCGCGTCCGACGACCTCTCCGTCACGGACCACGACTGCGCCGATAGGGACTTCTCCTGCGTTCCCGGCTTCTTCGGCGAGCCCGAGCGCCAGCCCCATGAAATAGCCGTCATCGGATTGTCGGTCTGGAGGCATGATTGCAGTAGAATCTAATCAATGCGTCATTTGTTACTGATGGTAACACTCCTGGTTTCTGCCGCTCCGCTTTCGGCCCAGGGCATCCGGATGACCCCGGATTTTCTGCCCTTGGAAGTCGGAAACGTCTGGCGCTATGCCGTGACCGACCCCGATGGAGCGACCCTTGACGAGTTCACGATGGAGATCCGCCAGCACACCATCGTGGAGGGGAAGAGCCTCTATGTCTTCACCCAGTTCCCTCTCGCACCTGGAATCGATGGGGGCGTCCCGGTGGGAGTGCGCTACGATCGAAACCTGCGCCAGTACAAGCGTTTTGACGGAGAGCTCGAAGAAGATCTGTTCCCGTCAGCCGGTGCTTCGACCGAGGTCCTGGAAAGAGACGCAAACGGGCTGCCCTTGAGGGTTGTCCTCGACTTCAGCCCGGGTCGGCTGACATTGGAGCGGGGCGTCGGCATCGTCGGGGCGGAGGCCGGGCCTCAGGTGATCAAGCTGGTCGGGGCTCGCGTAGGTGCGGTCGCGATCGGCGAAGTCGTTCCGCAATCCGCGGGTCCGCAGGAGACCGCGCGACCCGATTACCGGGACAACGTCGTCCCGGTCACCGAGGCAAACCCGATGCTGGAGGTTGAAACCGTCCTGGACGGAGACGGGCATCGCTTTCTGCTTCGGGTCCGGAACACGTCAGATAAGTTGTTGCCTTTCGATTTCTCTTCGAGCCAGAGCTTCGATTTCGTCGTGGTCGACCCAACACACGGACAGGAGATCTGGCGTTGGTCCCGCCGGATGTTTTTTTCCAGGGTCATCCGCAGCGAGGCGATCCGGGCACGTGGCGAGTGGGTCTTCGAAGCCGTATGGAATCATCGGGACGACAACATGAATGAAGTCGAGCCCGGTACCTATCAGGTCTTTGCCGTCCTGACTGCTGAATCCCCCATCGAGTCGGAAGCTTTCGAAATCGAGGTCCGGTAGCGTCTATACTGATCGCCGATGAGATCGCCGGATTCGATCGTTACTTCCACCGCCGTTCGGTCGCGGCTGCGGCGTCTGCGGTTTGACTCGCGCGTCCAGGCCGCCATCGAGTTCTTTCGCCGCAACGCTCACGAAATCGAGGAGGAGCAGGTCCGAATCACAAGGATTCCTGCGCCACCGTTCGAGGAAGCCGAGAGGGCTGACCATTTCCTGCGACGTCTGACCGATTCCGGCTTTGACGCCACGAGGGACGCCATCGGCAACGTCATTGCGAGCTTTGACGGGTCCGGCTCGAACCCCCTGGTTGTCGGCGCCCATCTAGACACCGTTTTTCCCCGCGACACACGCCTGGAACTCGAACGCCGTCCGCCCGTGTTGAGGCTTTCCGGGATCACCGACAACGGGACGGGCCTGGTGGCGGGAATCTGGTTGTTCCGGGCTGCTCGTGAAGCGGGAATGACGTTCGACCGGCCTTTACTGCTCGTCGGCAACGTCGGCGAGGAAGGGGTGGGCAACCTGAGGGGGATCCGGCATCTGTTTGAGAATCCCCCGTGGTCCGGTGATAGCTGCGAATTCGTCGCCATCGACGGTGCCGGCCTTCAACGCATCACGGTCCGTGGCCTGGGGAGTCGAAGGTTTCGCCTCCGGATGACGGGACCCGGCGGTCACAGTTGGGCCGACTTCCCCAGGCCGAACCCCATCGACGCGCTCGCGGTTGCGATTCAGGATCTGAATCTCGCGCTCCGGGACCAGCCGCCCGGAACCACCCACAATGTCGGCGTCATACACGGCGGCATCTCCGTCAACGCGATACCGTCGGAGGCGTACATGGAGGTCGATCTCCGTGCAACTTCCGAGGCGAACCTCGACAACATGGAGCGATGCTTCCGCTCTGCTGCGACGCGCGCCGCCGAGCGGGTCGGTGTGACGTGCGACATCGAGGTGATCGGCAGGCGACCTTCCGGCGAAACTCCACCCGGAGTGGGTCTGGTACAGACGGCGCTCGAAGCGACGCGGCTGTGCGGGGTCGAGCCCATCCTGGATATCGGCTCGACCGATGCCAATGTCCCGATGTCTCTAGGTATCCCGGCGCTATCCATCGGGGGTGGTGGGAGCGGCGGCAACATCCACACCCTCGAGGAGTGGTTCGACCCGACTGGTCGGCACGTCGGGTTGGAACGCATTCTGCTGCTGGCGGCGGCCCTAGCGGGGCTGAAGGCGGCGTGACCGACGTTTCGGAAGACGAAGCTCATGAGTTACCTGACCGACGTCCACGGGCCGCGGCTGACTGGATCCCCCAACATCAGAGAAGCGGCAGAGTATGCCAGGAGCAAGCTCATCAAGTGGGCCGCATGTACAGGACGCTCGAGAGAGATGTCCCGGTCACGATGGAGATGGACGTTGCCAACACGTTCTACGACGACGAGCTGTCCCCCTGACGTTGGCTCTCGCACGGACCGTTCCGTTATACTGTGAATGCTGCATATCGAACATGACGGGGAGAAGATCATGAGTGGTAATCAGATTGAGGTCACGCGCGATTGCGAGGTGGTCGAGATTCCCGGCGGGCAGACCCACCACCTGAAGAAGGGAACCGCCGTTTCCATCACGCAGGCGCTCGGTGAATCCTACACCTTGCTGGTGCATTCACACGGAGGACTGTTCCGTCTGGCAGGGCGCGATGCCGACGCGATCGGAAAGGAAAAGACTGAAGAGTTGACAGAAAGCGGCGCTGCGGCCCCACCCCTGGATTCCGAACAGCTCGAAACGGAAATCTGGACGCAGCTCAAAACGTGTTTCGATCCCGAAATCCCGGTCAACATCGTCGACCTCGGGCTGATTTACGGCATGACCGTATCTCCGCTCGAAGAAGGAGGAAACCACGTTGCGGTTCAGATGACACTCACGGCTCAAGGCTGTGGGATGGGCGATTCGATTGCCGCCGACGCCCAGCACAAAATCCAACGCATCCCCCAGGTTGCCAGCGCGGACGTGCAGGTCGTATGGGATCCTCCGTGGACGCCCGAGAAGATCTCCTCTGAAGGCAAGGCGATGCTGGGGATCGGCTAGCCACGTCAGCTTCCAGTGCAGGATGGGGCGGGCGCGACCCCGCACCGATGTGGCGTGACCTCGCCTCGATCTCCCTCAAGTTTTTTGCTTCACTAGTGACCTGTAACAGTTCTATCGGTACCAGCGTTCGGCGGAACGGCGTCGGATTCTAGGAGTGAAGCTCGAGCCAATGCTGTTTCATTGCGAGGGCGTTACGACACCGAAGACGGCGCCGTTCCGTCGACCCTTCGGGCCGATGGGGGTTGCGGGCGATCTCTTTGTCGGAAGCCGTCACCGATGAAAGAGCATCGCTTTCCGTCTCCCTCCTCGACCTCGCCCGCAAGACCCATCGGCGATGGTGCCGATAGCACTGTTACAGGCCACTAGATGACTCGACGACAGCACGTTGACCTGAACTATCCCGAATCGAGGCGTGTCGATCGGGTCGACGACTATCACGGGCACCCCGTGGCCGATCCGTACCGGTGGCTCGAAGACATGGATTCGGATGAGACCCGCCGCTGGATTACCGCGCAGAACGAAGTTACCGAACAATATCTTTCCCGGGTGCCCGGAAGGGGCGAGATCCTCCAACGCGTGACGGAGTTGTGGAACTTCGAGCGATTCGGGGTTCCGATCAAAGAAGGAGGGCGCTACTTCTACTTCCGTAACAGCGGTCTGGAGAATCAGGCCATCCTGTACACGATGGAACAACTGGATGGCGAACCGCGCGTCCTTTTGGATCCGAACACGATGTCGTCGGACGGCACCCTCGCCCTGGGCGCGTACGCCCCCAGCCGTGATGGAAGGCTCCTTGCCTACAGCGTGTCTGCGAGCGGGTCCGACTGGCAGCACATCCTCGTTCGCGACGTGGCCAGCGGAGCCGATCTGGTGGACCGTCTCGAGTGGGTCAAGTTCTCGGACATCTCATGGACAGCCGACCACGACGGTTTCTTCTACTGCCGTTACGATGAGCCGTCCGTCGACGAATTCGCCGGAGAGAATTATTTCCAGAAGCTTTTCTATCACCGGCTCGGAACTTCCCAAAGCGAAGATCGTTTGGTGTACGACAATCCCGACCAGAAGGAGTGGGGGTTCTCGGGTCACGTTACCGAAGATGGTCGCTACCTGATCATTCACATCCGCAAGGGCACCGAACCCAAACACTGCATCTACTTCAAGGACCTCCATGAATCCAACTCCATGGACGATCGTAACGTCGTCAAACTGCTGGACGGGTTCGATGCGCGCTATGAATTTGTCGGCAACGCCGGGGTGGAGTTCTGGTTCCTCACCGATCACGAGGCGCCCCGGGCGCGGCTCGTCGGGGTCGACCTGCGGCGAAACGACCCATCCGACTGGCGGGAGATCATCCCTGAGGAAGATGCCACTCTCGAGGCGGTCGTAGCGGTCGGCGACTGCTTCGTCGCCGGCTTTCTGGAACATGCCCACAGTCGAGTGGGGCTGTTCGGGAGGGATGGCCGGCATGTCCGCGGGTTGGATCTCTCCGGCAAGGGATCGGTAGCCGGCTTTGCGGGGAAAGGCAACGATCCAGAGGCGTTCTACGCGTACACGGACTTTACCAGTGCGCCCCGCATCTACCGGTACGATGTCGTGACTGGAAAAAACGAGGTTTTCCGTAGTCCTCGGATCGACACCGCGAACCAGTTCGAGACCCAGCAGGTTTTCTATCAGAGCGCGGACGGCACGAGGGTTCCGATGTTCCTCGTCTACGGAGCTGGCCTCGAACTGGACGGGAACAACCCGACCCTGCTCTACGGTTACGGCGGCTTCAACGTATCGGTGACCCCGGCGTTTTCCGTACGCAATCTTGCCTGGCTCGAGATGGGCGGAGTCTACGCCGTGGCGAACATCCGTGGTGGCGGCGAATACGGTGAGGAGTGGCACCAGTCCGGAATCCGCCGCAACAAGCAGAACGGGATCGATGATTTCGTTGCTGCGGCCGAATGGCTGATCTCAAACCACTACACGAACAGCAACCGCCTTGCGATCCACGGTGGAAGCAACGGTGGAATGCTCGTTGGGGCATGTTTGACGCAGCGACCAGATCTTTTCGCAGCTGTCGTTTCGGCGGTCGGTGTGATGGACTTGCTGCGTTTCGACAAGTTCACGATCGGATGGGCCTGGCGCTCTGATTACGGGTCGCCGGACGATCCGGATGATTTCCACGTCCTCCGTGCCTGTTCGCCGTACCACAACCTCCGAGAAGGAACAGAATACCCCGCGACGATGCTCACCACCGGCGACCACGACGACCGTGTCGTTCCCTGTCACAGCTTCAAGTTCGCGGCCGCACTGCAGTCGGCGCAATCCAGCCCGAGCCCCGCGCTGATACGGATTGCGCTCTCCGGGGGCCATGGCATGGGAAAGCCGACTGCGATGCAGATCGAGGAGGCCGCTGACGTCCTGACGTTTCTCAAGCACTCGATCATGTGACGCTTCCGGTAGTGGGTCAGCTTGAATTCAAACTGATCCGCTACCACGCTTCCGGCTGCCTTGATCGAAAGCTTGCTGCGTGATAGTTTTCATCCCGTACGTCACGGAGAATTCCCATGAAAAAGAACCGTCTTCCGATGCGTTTGCTTACCGTTGTCGCAGCCACGCTGGCGGTGATCTCTTGCAGCGGCGTTTCAGCCGACAACGAGTTTTTCGGTCGCGTGACCCCGCCTGAAGGACAGGTGATGCGCTACATTTCGGGATCCGAGCCGGAATCGCTGGATCCGCCGGTATCTTCCGGGCAGCCCGAAGCTCGCCTCTACATGGCGCTGTTCGAGGGGTTGACCGACTACAACCCGAAGACCGCCGGTCCGATCCCCGGTGTCGCCGAGAGCTGGGAAGCCAACGCGGACAACTCCGAGTTTGTCTTCCACCTCCGTGAAGATGCCAGGTGGAGCAATGGCGAACCGGTCACGGCTGGGGATTTCGTCTACTCCTGGCGTCGCGCTCTGTCGCCGGAACTGGCGTCGAGAAATGCGTATCTCGCTTACGACATCAAGTACGCGCAGGCCTACAACGAGGGCGGGGTGTTCGTCCTCGATCCTGAGTCCGGAGAGTTTCTCCATGCGCTGGAGACGGAGGAGGAGCCATCCGATTCGGAAGAGAAAGATGAGTCAACCGGGGACACGCCCTTTCATGCCTTCATCCAGGGACCCACCCGTCTGACGCTCCCCGGGGATGAGGAGAGTCGTCAGGCGATGTTGGACGGAGACGCTGACCTGGCGGCCCGGGTGGCAGGGAAGGAATTCGTGCCCGTCCAGGCCGAGAGCATCGGCATCGAAGCCGTCGACGACCACACCTTCCGCGCGACCCTGGCTCGACCGGCCCCGTACTTTGTCGGCCTCGTGGCGCACCAGACCTTCATGCCGGTCCTCCAGTGGGTCGTCGAACAGTACGGCGAGGCCTGGACAAAGCCGGAAAACATCATCACGAACGGTGCTTTCAAGCTGGAATCCAGGAAGCCTTACAACGAGATCGTGATGGTTCGGGACCCGATGTACTGGGACGCCGACACGGTACGGCTCGACAAGCTCATCTTCTACCCGATGGAAGACGCAACGACGATGATGAATCTCTACAAGGCCGGCGAGGTCGATGCCGTCTTCAATCATGTCGTTCCGGTGGCCTGGCTGGATCTGATCCGTCCTCTCGCCGACTACATGGATGCGCCCGAGAACGCGGTCGGGTACTACATGTTCAACGTGACGCGCCCTCCCATGGACGACATCCGGGTGCGCAAGGCCTTCAACGCGTCCATCGACAAGGAGGCCCTGGCCCAGTATCGCCGTGTCACCAAGCCGCTGACCGCCTTCAGTCCGGAAGGGATTTATCCGGGTTACCCCCAGCCGAAGGGAGATCCGTTCGATGCGGAGCGGGCCCGGCAGTGGCTTGCCGAGGCGGGCTACGTCGATGTAGCGGGCAACTACGATCCTTCCACCTTCCCGATCGAAGAGGTCGAACTGACATACAACACGTCGGAGAGCAACCGACAGGTGGCGGAGTTCATCCAGGCGCAGTGGAAACAGAACCTGGGCCTGACGGTCCCGCTGAAGAACATGGAATGGAAGACATTCCTGGTGGTGCGGGCGGCGCTGGACTACAAGGGCATCGGGCGCGCTGGCTGGGTCGGCGACTACATGGACCCGTTTACTTTCCTCAATATTTTCTATACCGCCGGAGGGGACAACGGCACCGGCTGGTGGGACCCGCAATACGTGCGTTTGCTCGACGAAGCAAACACGACGCTGGATCCGACGCGGCGTTACGAACTGCTCGCTGAAGCCGAAACATACATGCTCGCGGCACAGCCGATCATCCCGTTCGAGACCAACGCGACAAACTGGATGAAGAAGCCTTACGTGAAGGGCATGTACCCGAACCCCGGAACACTCCATGCCTGGAAATTCGTCTATATCGAACACGATCCGGCGAAGTGGGATCGAGGCGTGCCGGACATGAGTCAGTAGCGTGAGGCCCAAAGTCCGAGGTCCAAAGTCCAAGGTCGAATGTCTGGAAGAATTCCAAATCAATTAATGACTTCGGACATTGGACCTCGGACCTTGGACTGATTCCTCATGTTGCATTTCATAATCCGCAGACTGATTGTGACGCTGCCGATGGTCCTGGTCGTCGTGTCGCTGACCTGGGCTTTAATCCGGCTGGCTCCCGGCAACTTCTACACGGGCGAGAAGCCGATCCCTCCCGCAATCGAAGAAAACCTTCGCGCCAAGTACGGGCTCGACCAGCCCTGGTACGTCCAGTACGGGAAGATGATCGGCAACACGCTGCGTGGTGACTTCGGGAACTCGCTGCGTTACCAGGGACAGTCTGTGAACGAGATCCTGGCGTCCTCGCTGCCGGTGTCGGCGGGGATTGGCTTCGCGGCATACCTGCTGGCGGTTCTCGTGGGTGTGCTTGTCGGAACAGTCTCGGCCGTCAAACAGAATTCCAGGATGGACTACACGTCGATGGGCTTTGCCATGGTCGGCATCTCTGTGCCCAACTTCGTCCTCGGACCGATTCTGGTCCTGGCGTTCGCCCTGACGCTGTTCTGGCTGCCTCCGGCCCGGTGGGAAGGCTTCTTCAGCGTCCACACCATTCTGCCCGTGATCACGCTGTCCGCAGTCTACATGGCCTACATCGCCCGGCTTGCGAGATCGGGAATGCTCGAGGTGCTCCGATCCAACTACATCCGCACGGCCCGGGCCAAGGGATTGGATGAGCAAACCGTCGTTGTACGGCATGGCCTCCGCGGCGGACTGCTGCCCGTCGTTTCGTTTTCGGGTCCGGCTCTGGCCCTGCTCATATCGGGGACCGTAGTCGTCGAGCGGATCTTTGCGCTGCCCGGACTGGGAAACTATTTCATCAACGCCAACCTCAACCGCGATGAACCGTTGATCATCGGAATCGTTGCGTTTATGTCGATCTCGATCCTGATCTTCAACCTCCTGGTCGACATCGCGTATGGATTCCTCGATCCGAGGGTGAGGTATTGAGGAAGTTATGAGTAGTCAGTTGCCAGTAGCCAGTTGTCGGAACCGGAACTCCGAACTGACTACTGACTACTGAAACCCCATGTCCAAAGTCGCCGAAACTGAGGTGGTCGCTGGAACGTCCCTATGGCGTGACGCGTGGCGCCGCCTGTTGCGCAACAGGCTGGCCGTGGTCGGCATGACTTTCGTGGCGTTGATCGTTCTTGCGTCACTCGTCGGTCCGCCAATCATCGAGGCGGCGACCGGTTTCACGTACGACTACATCCCGGCTGATTCGTCGCAGATTCGATCGTTTCCGCCATTCACGGCGCCCGACGGGTCGTTCTCCCTGACTCACCCGATGGGGACAGACGAAGCGGGACGGGACATCCTCGCGAGAGTTTTGTTGGGCGGCCGAATCTCCCTCATGGTCGGAATCATCTCGACGATCGTTTCCCTGATCATCGGCGTGACCTACGGGGCGACTGCCGGTTACGTGGGCGGCCGGATCGATGACGGGATGATGCGCATCGTCGACGTGCTCTACGCCATTCCATACATGATGGTAGTGATCGTTCTGCTGGCTTTCTTCGGAGGTCAGTCGCCGCTGGGTCAGCTGTTTCTGTTGTTCTTCGCTCTCGGCGCAGTGTCGTGGCTGACGATGGCTCGAATCGTGCGGGGGCAGGTGATCTCGTTGAAAAACCAGGAATTCGTTCTCGCAGCGCGGGCGGGGGGTGTGTCGACGCCCAAGATCATCTTCAGGCATCTCGTTCCGAATACGCTCGGACCCGTCATCGTCTACGCGACGTTGACGATCCCGTCCGTGATGCTGCTTGAAGCGTTCCTGTCTTTCCTGGGCCTCGGTGTTCAGGCACCGCTGGCGTCATGGGGGAGTCTCTCCGCGGACGGCATCCGAAACATCGCCGTCTTCCCATGGCAGTTGATCTTTCCCGGAGTGACGATGGCCGCGACGCTGTTCTCGTTGAACTTCATGGGTGATGGGCTCCGGGACGCCCTGGATCCGCAGATGCGAAAGATGTAGTCGAGGATGGGGAGTCCGAGGTCCAAAGTCCGATGTCCAATGCAGACTGCCTCAATTCAGACCCGGATTGCACTTATTACGCGACCTCTTTCAGTACCAAAGGACAAAGCTGTTTCCCACTTTGGACCTTGGACTTTGGACCTTGGACTCTGAGCGTATGAAAGAGTCCACCCTACTTTCGATCCGATCACTACGGACCTACTTCGAAACGGACGACGGCACCGTCAAGGCTGTCGACGGCATCGATTTGGAGCTCACCCGGGGGCAGACGCTCGGCATCGTCGGGGAATCCGGATCCGGGAAGTCGGTCACCAACCTTTCGATCATGCGCCTGATCCCTTCGCCACCAGGTCGCATCGCTTCCGGCGAGATCAACTTCGACGGTCGGGATCTCCTGTCCCTGTCTGAGGAGGACATGCGCGGCGTTCGCGGCGATCGCATCGCGATGATCTTCCAGGATCCGATGACTTCCCTGAACCCGTTCATGCGGATCTCCGACCAGCTCATGGAGGTGACCCGCCTCCACCTCGGGCACGGGAAGGCTGAGGCGCTCGAACATGCCGTGGGGATGCTGGAGCTGGTCGGTATTCCGGACGCGCGGGATCGCGCGGGCAACTATCCACACGAGTTTTCCGGAGGAATGCGCCAACGCGTGATGATAGCGATGGCATTATCGTGCCAGCCGGAACTGCTCATCGCCGATGAGCCAACGACGGCGCTGGACGTCACGATTCAGGCGCAGATTCTCGAACTGATCCGAAAACTGAAACGGGAGACAGGCACGAGCGTCATATTGATCACTCATGACCTCGGCGTTGTCGCTGGCATGACCGACGACATCGTGGTCATGTACGCGGGCAAGGTCTTTGAAAAGGCCCCGACACGCAAGCTGTTTCGAAATCCGGCTAATCCGTACACCGAAGGGCTACTGCGTTCGGTCCCCGGACCGTCGTCGAACGGCCGCGAGCTGTACCAGATTCCGGGCCTGCCGCCCGACCTCACACGGCTCGGGTCCGGCTGCCCGTTCGCGCCCCGATGCGACAGAGTGCGAGACATCTGCAGCCGCGAATTTCCGCCCTTCGTGGAGCTCGAACCCGGCCATCATTCGCTGTGTCACTTCGCCGCCGAGGTCTACGCCGCGAACGGTGGGAGACAACCTGCCGCCGGTCCACCGTCCGGAACCGGTAGGTGAGAATGTGAGTCAGACCGCAACAGGCCCGGACGCGACCGACAACGGAACGCTTCTCTCGGTCCGGGATCTGAAGGTGCATTTCGACCTGGGTGGTGGAACCTTGTGGGATCGGGCCACCGGGGGCAGTCCTGTCCGGCGCATCGTCAAGGCGGTCGACGGCGTGTCCATCGACATCCGCGCGGGAGAGACGCTGGGCCTCGTCGGAGAATCCGGATGCGGCAAGTCCACCCTCGGGCGCGCGCTGCTACGCTTGAATGAGCCCACCGATGGCGCGGTGGTGTTTCGCGGCGTGAACCTCCGCGATCTGGCACCCGCCGCGATGCGCCAACAGCGGCGTCATCTGCAGATGATTTTCCAGGATCCATACGCGTCCTTGAACCCGCGCATGACGGTCGGGCAGATCGTCTCGGAGCCGATCGAGACCTTCGGACTGGCATCGGGCGCGGAAAAGGCCGGCCGGGTTAATGAGCTGATGGAAACGGTCGGGCTCAGCCAGAGGTTCGTCAAGCGGTACCCGCACGAGTTTTCCGGCGGCCAGCAACAGCGCATCGGCATCGCGCGCGCACTCGCGGCCAACCCTGATTTCATCGTCGCCGACGAGCCCATATCGGCCCTGGATGTATCCATCCAGGCGCAGATCATTAACCTGATCGAGCGGCTGCGCCGGGAACGAAACCTGACATACCTGTTCATCTCACACGATCTCCGCGCTATCCGGCACACTGCCGATCGTATTGCGGTGATGTACCTGGGAAGGCTCGTCGAGCTGGGTGACGCCGAAACACTCTACAACGACCCGCTCATGCCGTACACGAAGGCGCTGATCTCGGCTGTTCCCATACCCGATCCAGAACGGGAGTTGGTGCGGGAGCGTATCGTACTGGAAGGTGACGTCCCGTCCCCCATCAACCCGCCGTCTGGTTGTCGCTTCCACACCCGCTGTCCTTATGCCATCAACGCTTGCCGCGACAACGTGCCTGAGCTCGTCGAAATCAAGCCGGACCACATGGCCGCGTGCATCCGGATCAGTCCCGACCAGCCGAACATCGATGCTGTCGCTCCTGATTCGGCCCCGGGTCTCGCTTGACGTTTTTCACCACGGAGGCACCGAGGCACGGACGAAAGACCCCGACTTTCCAGACCCGGTCTTCAGCGACCCTGGGAAGAATTCCACCGCAAAGGCGCAAAGACGCAAAGTGAAGGGGAGTTTCATTTCTGTTTTCCTCATCGTTTGTGACTTCGGCGGCTAGTCCGCTGAGTTCCGCCGATGAGATCGGTCTTTTTCTTTGCGTCTTTGCGCCTTTGCGTTGAGACCTCCAGTCCGAACGCTTCTGCGTAACAGACATCCGGGGACAGGGGTATACCCCTGTCCCGCTCACAGTGGCTCTCTCACGGACCTTGCGCGCTCCGACAGGAACACCCTCCGTGTCTCCGCGCCTCCGTGGTTAATCTTCTTTCATCACCAATGTTTTTGCGCGTTTCGAACTGAACAGGTAGGCCACGTAGCCGAGGGTGAGGGTGGCGATCCCGGTCAGGGTCGAGAGCGGTTGGGACTGAATGCTCCACACCGTGATCCAGATGGCGAAGATCGTGAAGATGAGCGGCGGGATGGGGTAGCCGATACAGACGCGGTGTATGGAACGGCCGGACCGCCGGAGTCGGAAGAGGCTGACCACCGTCAACGCGGCGAAGATGTTCAGTGTGAAACCGATGTAGATGAGCAACGCCGTGAACGACGACGTCAGTGCGATCAGTACCGCAAGCGTTGCCTGGAAGACTACGGCAAAACTAGGGACGTTCTTCTGATTGAGCCTGCCGAAAGGCTCGGGAAGAAACCCGTCCCGGGCCATCGCCTCGGCGACGCGCGGGCCGGTCAGGAGCATGGCGCTGATGGGAGCGATCAGGGTCACGGCGATCAAGGTCGACACGAGCTGGCCGCCCGAGGGTCCCCAGACGGCCGCAGCTACCACGTACCCGACTTCTTCGATGCCGGAGAGTTCCTCGAGCCCTACGGATCGCAAAAAGGAAAGGTTGACGAGAAAATACAGAAGTGTGACGCCGCCCGCACCCCACAACAAGGAGCGGGGCAGGTTGCGCTCCGGCCGATCGATCTCCGTCCCGATATATGCCGCGGCATTCCAGCCGCTGTAGGCGAACGAGATGAACACGAGAACGACCGCGAACGACGACGAGGTCCAGAATGCGGGATTGAACGTCAGGGGGGAACCCGACCTGGCGTCCGGCGCGGCGAGGAGGATGCCGAACACAAACGTCAGGAGCAGGAGTAGTTTGATGGCGATCATGATGGTCTGTACCCGGCTCCCGAGCTTCAGGTCGTATGCGTGGAGCAGGGCGAGCAACAGAATCGTTCCCGCCGCCATCCCCCGGACGGGCCAGTTCGGGAAAATGGTACCGACGTAGAGATGCATCGCCATAGCCGATGCTGCGATGGGAGCCGCAAACCCGACGATCAGGGAAACCCAGCCGGAAATGAAACCTGCGGCCGGGTGGAGGAGCCGGCTCAGGTAATGGTATTCGCCACCCGAGGCCGGGAAGTGAGCACCGATCTCCCCGTAGCACAGCGCGCCGCACAGGGCGATTGTGCCGCCGACCAGCCACCCGAGGAGAATGTCCCCGCCTTCGGCACCCATCGACACCATCAACCCGGTCGTCGTGAAGATACCGGTGCCGATCATGCTCGAGACGACGATGGCCGAAGCCGGTATCACGCCTAGAACACGGCGGCTTTCGCTGTCTCTCACGTCAGGGGAATCCTACCAGACTTGCGAAGTGAAATGATGTAATGGCGATTGAGGTCTCTTCGATGCGTGTCTGCTACGGTCCGGGCTACACGATCCCTTTGCCGCACACCCATCCGTTTCCGATGGGCAAGTACGAGGCGCTCTACCGGATTCTGATCGAAGAAGGCTTGATCGTTCCCGCCGACGCGCACGATCCCGGCGAAGCCCACTGGAGCGACCTGGCCCTGGTGCATACCCATGAGTACCTCGATACGCTCCGCAGTGGCAGTCTGAACAGTGAGGCTGAACGGCGTCTGGGACTGCCGTTTTCCGAAGTCCTCCTGCGCCGGTCGCGCCTGGCCGTCCAGGGTACGATCGACGCCGGACGCTTTGCGCTGGAGGAGGGAATCGCGGCCAACCTGGCCGGCGGTACCCACCACGCGTTTCCGGGTCACGGTGAAGGCTACTGCCTCCTGAACGACGTCGCCGTCACCGTGCGGGTCTTGAAAAGCTCGAAGGAAATCGAGAACACGCTCGTGTTGGACCTGGACGTACATCACGGAAACGGCACCGCCAGCATCTTTGCTGAGGATCCATCGACGTTCACGTTGTCGATCCACGGCGCGAAAAATTACCCCTGGGTGAAACCTCCATCCTCGATCGATGTGGCGCTCCCGGACGGGACCGGAGACGAAGAATATCTGAAAGCGCTCTCCGACCACCTAGATACCGCTATCTCGGAGTCCCGCCCGGACCTGATCTTCTACCTGGCCGGCGTTGACGCCGCGGCCGGAGATCGTTTCGGCCGTCTCTCGCTCAGTCCGGAAGGCCTCGGTCGGAGGGACCGCTACGTTCTGGGTGCCGCGAGACGTCACGGCATTCCGATCACGCTCCTGCTCTCGGGTGGATATGCGAAGACGCCGCAGATGACTGCCGAGCTGCATGCCATCGTTCATCGTGAACGGCGTGCTGTTTACGGGTAACCCAACCGTTCCCGAGCATCCTGCCGTCCTTCTGGTTGTGGTACCTTCCCTCGTCCGCTTGCTATAATTGCGACTTTCTCGTCACCAAAAGAAGCTTTTGTCGTTCGGCAGGTTGTCAGGATGGAAGAAGAAAAGCTCGACGAAATTTTGAAAGGACAGGACGAAGCCCCGGTCGTCGAAGAGAAACTGCGCACACCGATGACGATTCTCTTCAGCGACATCAAGGGGTCGACCGCGTACTTCGAACAGTATGGCGACGTCGAAGGGCTCGCGATGGTCCAGCGCCACAATGATCTCCTGTTTCCGTGCGTCGAGAACAACCACGGTCGGATCATCAAGACGATCGGCGATGCGATCATGGCGCTTTTCAACAACCCTGTTGATGCTATGAAGGCGGCAGCCGCCATGCAGCGCTCCCTCTTCGAGGACCGGAGTACCCGGCCGGAATCGCAACGGGTCCACATCCGCATCGGACTTCACACCGGCTTGGGCCTGATGCAGGACAACGACGTGTTCGGCGACGTCGTCAACGCCTCGGCCAGAGTGCAGAGCCAGTCCGAACCCGACCAGATACTGATCACCGACAGCCTCCTCCATGCCGCCGAGACGGCCGGAATGCAGGTGGGTAGGCTCGGGCGAGCCCGGATGAAGGGCAAGGATGAGCCGATCGATATTTATGCGGTGGCCTGGTCTGGATGGGCGACCCAGCAATTGATCGACGACCTCCAGAGGAAGTTCGACGGCGGGTTGAGGGGGGCGAAGGAGAAACACAAGGCCCTGGAGGAAGAATTCGACGCTGCCCGCGACGGGTGGCGTGAAGAACGGCGCCGTCTCAACGCGGAAGTCGAGCGGCTCGAAGAGGGTGCTCTCGAAGCGATGGAGACGGCGCGAAACCAGGTTACCGAAGAGTTGCAGCAACAGCTTCAGTTCAAGCACGAAGCTACCGATAAGGCCCGCGAGCAGGCTGAGGGGGATCTCAAAGGCACCCAGGAACGATTCGAAGCTGAACGCGTCTCGCTGAAAGCTCAGATCGCCAATCTGGAAGGGCGCCTCGTCGAAGCGTTGGAGCGGGGCAACAACCCTGCGCGGGCTGCGACCCAGATTCGGGAACAGGTTCAAACGCGGTTGGACCAGGCCAAGAAGGAATGGCAGGCCCAGTGGGAAGTCGAGCGGAAGAGACTGGAAGCCGAGATCGAGAATGCAAAGACTGCCGGTCAACCCAAGGATCCGATGGCCGAGGCGCGCCGGTTGATGATGGAGAGAATCAAGGCCAAACAAGAGGGCCGGGAGCCGGGCACACCGGGCGCCGACCTGGCTGCTGCGAAGGAAGAAGCTGAGAAAGAGCGTGACGAACTGCAGGCTCGCGTCGCGGGTCTCGAAAAAGAGGTTCAGAATGCCGAGGAGATAATCCGCCAGGAAGTCTACAACGACCTGCGTCACAAGTACGACCAGAAGCTCGAGGCCGCGGAACGGATCAAGAAGCAACTTCAGCACGAAGTCCAGTCGCTCTCCGAGCACCTCGAGGGCGAACGGGAGTCGCTTTCAGCGAGAATCAATCAGCTCGAAAAGAATGTGTCCGAGGCTGAAAGCGCGGCCCGTGTCCAGGCGTCGGCTGAGGTCCGCTCCGACTACGAAAGCAAACTCGACGACGCGGGGCGCGCGCGCTCCCGGCTGGAACGCCGCCATCAGGAAGCCGTCGAAGAGATGGACCTGGAACGTTCCCGTCTCGAGAAACAGGTGAAAACCCTCGAGGCCGGCGTGAAGGAGGCACGCGAGATGGCCTTCAAACGATCAAGTGATCCGACGATCGAGGAGCTCAACCGGCTGAGGCATCACCTGGAAGAAGAATTTCGCGAGAAGACCGCTGCGTGGGAAGACGAGAAGCGCCACCTGCTGGAAAAGATTGCCCGCCTCGAAAACCCTGAAGACGATTGAATACAACCATCCGAATCCCTCCTCCGCGCGTCTAACCAGCTAGTGACCTGTTACAGGCCACTAGCTCCAGAAACGATCGGCCAAGGTGAGAGACATGGTCAAGAACTTCATCCCGAACTGCGATCTGTGCGGTCGAGAGATTCCCGAAGGGAAGTACCCGAAACGAAAGGTGCCGATGGACGGGATCGACCTGTTGATCGTGCTACTGGAGAATTCCGACCCGGATCTGGAACTGCGGGAGAACAAAGACGGGACCGTCGACCTGGACACGTGTCTGGACTGCTACACGCGGATGGCTTTTTCGCATAGCCACGCGGTGAATTGAAGACAGTTGTCAGTAGTCGGTAGTCAGTAGTCAGCAAAAACCACAGGGTGTCTTCTTTCCTAACTGACTACTGACTACTTCCCCAACTAATTTCCCCTCCGAATATAGATATTCCCGTTGAACGTGGTGAGCTGGAACTCCGGTCCGCCGCCGTTGATGGTGCCTGTGATCGTCTTGTCGATTCGGAATCGGCTGCGGTCGCCGCGCGATTCGTCGATGACTTCCTGCGTTCCGCCGGACTGCAGCTCGATCTCGAAGTCGCTGAAGATCTCACCGTTGTCGGTCTTCATCTTGATCGTGGCGTTAACGTTGCCGGGGAGCGTGACGTCGATTTCACCGTTGAGGGTACTGAAAGACATCGGTGTGTCGGGGGTGACGCTCGTGAACGTGACCACGACCTCGCCGTTCAAAGCATTCGCGATGGCCGATCCCCCGATGTTCGTCAGCCGGACTGCGCCGTTAGTGTTGTCGACCTCGATCTCACCGCGAACATCGGACACCACGATATCGCCTCCGCTGACCGTGTCCAGCTTCAACGAGGTGTCGAAGGGAACCCGGATCCTCACGTTCGTAACACGGGACATCGCGCTGCTTTCGATCGTCATCACGTTGTTCCGTTCTTCTACTTCCAGCCCGGTCGACAGGTTCGGAATTCGTCTCAGGCCGCGTGCCCTGGGAGGTGCCTCTCCCCGCGATTCAGAATCCTGCCCGGCGGCCTCGATCACGACGTCAGAACCGTCGTAGCCCTCGACGGTGATCCCGCCCATGAGGATATCGGCGACGACGCGTCCCGGTCGTGATGGGTCAGAAAACGGAACATAGATCTGTTCCTGCGCTGCCACGGGCAGCGCCGTGGCTAGGAGTAACGGGATGATCAGAGCTGCGAGATTGGCTTTGTTCATGGTCTTCTTCCTTCGAGGCAGAATCGCCGCATTCTCCTCTAGTTTTGACTAAGTGGCCTGTAACGGAGATATCGGTACCAGCGTTGCGGTGGAACGGCCCCGGATTCTAGGAGTCGACGACGAGGTAATGCTCCTACATTGCGAGGAGGAGCGACAACGAAGACGGTGCCGTTCCGCCGCAACCCTCCGGGCCGATGGGGGTTGCCGTCGATCTCTTTGTCGTTCGTCGTCATGATGAAACCGCATCAATTCCTCCTCTCTCCTCGACCTCGACTGGCAAGACCCATCGGCGATGGTGCCGATATCTCCGTTACAGGCCACTAGTGATCACAAGTTCAGTTGATCGAGCCCCCACGCGGCGCGTTCGCGCACGCTTTCATGAACGGCTCCGTTCTGCCTCAGTTGCTCGAACACGCCGATAGACCGCTGCTCCCGGATGTCGACTAGAAAATTGATCAAGGAGATCTGGACCAGTGGCGACTCCTGCCGGGCCAGGGAATTCAAAGCCCCCTCCCGAACGGAGGGCGCGTCGCTGAATTCCGCGAGCGCATCGATGACGGCGAGCCTCACGTTGACGTTAGGATCGTAGTTCAGCGTGCTCAACAGGGAAGTCAGGATCTCGTCGTTCGGTCGGGCGATCCGCGAAGTCCAGTTCACGCCGCGCAGGCGCTGGCTGGCCGATTGCTGTTCGAGAAGGGAGAGGGCGACCAGCTGTCTGAGGCTCTGGACTTCTCCCTCGAGAGTGCGCAGGTCTCCGTTCGGAGCTTCTGTCACGATGAACTGGGTACCGACGACGAGTCCGACGACGAGAAGCGCCACTGCCGCACCGAGCTGAACCAGTGGCTGGCGGGGCCACCATCCCGCTATCCACTCGTTGAGGGTTTCGTGCCATCGCGGTCCGGGATCGGCGTTGGCCATGCCTTCCTCGTAAGCCTCGAGCATGGCTTCGAAACGGGCTCGAACTCGCGGTGAAGGTTCCTCCGTCGGGATCGAGCCGAGTTTCGTCCAGATGCCCTTGAGACTATCCGCCTCCTGCTGGCAGGCTGAACAACTGTTCCAGTGAGTCTGGAGGGCCGTCTTCGAGAGCTCGTCCAGACTATCGGTCAGATAATCGGGGAGTTTTTCTCTTACTTTTGCGCATTCCATGACTTTTTCTCACCTGCGATCCTGAAATAGACCTTTCGCAGTTCCTGCGTGGCCCGGAAGACTCGAACCTTGACGGTTCCGCTGTCGCAGCCCATGACCTCGCCGATCTGATCGTATTTCATGTTCTGGAACCGGCTGAGAATGAGCACTTCACGCTTCTCTTCGGGAAGCTCAGCCAGGGCCCGCCGCAAAAGCGCGGCCTCCTGCTTCTTTCCCAGGTCCTCGGGCGCGACCGATGGGCTCATCACCTCCAGCAGCGTGTCTTCGAAGTAGTATTCCCGCTTATGTTTGTTGAGATGATCGATCCGGGCGTTCCGGGCGATGTGGTACATCCAGGTGGTGAAGCGGCTGCAGGCTCGAAACGTGGCGCGATACTTCAGTATCCTGAAGAACACGTCTTGAACGAGATCCTCGCTTACTTCCCGGCTGCCTGTCATCCGGATGAAGAAGTCGAACAACTTCCTGTGATTCCGGTCGAACAGCACTCCCAGCTTGGCCACCTGCCCCTTGCTCACGTCGAGCATCAGGGCATCATCGCTGACGGAACTGACTTCCTGCGCCTTCATTCTTCCGATTCCAATCCTGAAAACCGATCGATCGTCAAAAGGTTACAGAAAACCGCAGCCAAAAGGGGGCGGTGATTTCCGAGTCCCTTTCAGAAGCCGGATACTAGTGTTTAAAGTATTGGACTGCTCCGCGCCATCCGGCAGGTTGACCGGAACTCGGGTGAGACCCGTGGTGGATACTATCATTCGGTCCGTCGTCCGGTCCGCTGGCAGTGGGGCGCGAACTTCAGCGTGTTCGGCAACCTGGGCGAGACCTCCCACGAGTTGAAGACCGGTTACACGGGCAGCTGGGGTTACCAGACCGCCACGGACTCGATCGGCTACACGAACAAGCAGCAGTACCGATACCGGTCGACGGACGCGGAAGAGGCGGCCGGACAGTACTTCCTGAACCTGGATTCGGTAATCGTCTACAACGATCCGACGTTCCGGAAGAACGGCGAGAGCTACGACGGTGCGTTCGTGTCATTGCAGACTGTTTGAAATCCCAACAATGCAAATTCGAGATTTCAACGGTCTGGGCCGAGAGCGGGATAAGGCCGACACAGACGGTCAGTGACAGGAGCAAGGGCAGGAACAGCTTTGTCGTCGCTCCAAGCATCGCTCGTCTCATTGCATGCGACTGGGGAGGATTGTCCCCGTTTGGGACCGCAGAAGGTCGAGCACCGACATTCCGGCTTAGGAGACGCGCGGGGACAGTGCCCTACCCCTTGATGTCAAAACCCTCGTTCATGCCTCTCCCCGCTCGCTAGTGGCCTGTAACAGTGCTATCGGCACCATCGCCGATGGGTCTTGCGGGCGAGGTCGAGGAGGGAGACGGAAAGCGATGCTCTTTCATCGGTGACGGCTTCCGACAAAGAGATCGCCCGCAACCTCCATCGGCCCGAAGGGTTCGGCCCAACGGTGCCGTCTTCGGTGTCGTAACGCCCTCGCAATGAAACAGCATTGGCTCGGGCGTCACTCCTAGAATCCGACGCCGTTCGGCCGAACGCTGGTACCGATAGCACTGTTACAGGTCACTAGAATAGGACAGACTTCTTTGTCCCTGTTATATCGGCAACATTTTGAGCCACTCAAAATGCCGGCTATGAAGATCTCTGTCATCGTCCCAGCCTACAACGAAGCGGACCAGATCGGGTTGACACTGGACGCGGTCCACGGTGCAGGCCTTGATGACGTTCTGGTGGTCGACGGCGGCAGTACCGACGAAACGGTCCTCCGCGCCCAGGCCGCCCGGGTGACGACGATGGAGGGTCCCCGCGGAAGAGCGAGCCAGATGAACGCCGGCGCGCGAGTCAGCGGCGGGGATGTCCTGCTGTTTCTCCACGCCGACACGCGCCTGCCGCCCGACGCGGGCCGACTTGTCGAGAATGCCCTCGCGGACGATCGCGTCCTCGGCGGTGCCTTCCACCTGCGATTTGACTCCGGCGGCTGGCTCATGCGTCTGGTGAGCTTCCAGACCAACTTGCGTTCCTACATCCTCGTCCCCTGGGGGGATCAGGCTCTTTTTGTCCGCCGCACCTTCTTCGTCGAAACTGAAGGCTACCGACAATGGCGCTTGATGGAGGACGTCGAAATGGCTCATCGCATCAAAAAGAACGGACGGTTCACAATGATTCGGACCCCGGTGGTGACTTCTGGTCGACGATTTCGCGAGCATGGCTTTATCCAAAGCGCTGTCCGCAACCAGATGCTGATGGCGGCATACTATGCCGGCGTTGCGCCAGACCGCCTTGCTCGGTTCTATTCCTACGACCGGCGAACAAAAGAGGAACGCTGATGAAGGCGCCGCTGGCGACCTCGCTTGTCATCATGGCCAGGGCGCCATGCGCCGGCCGCACGAAGACGCGCCTGCTTCCTGCTTTGACCCCTGATGAAGCCGCCGGCTTGTACCGGTCGATGATGCTCGATACGATCGAGCGACTCCGCTTGCTGTCCGGGTTCGAGCTATGGCTGGCATTTACGCCGGAGGGCGAACGGGCCTGGTTCGAAACGAACATCGATCCGCCGATCCTCTTGATGCCTCAGCGGGGTGACGACCTGGGCCAGCGTATGCACCACATCGTCGAGGACAGGTGCTCCAGTGGAGCTGAAGCTGTGGTGATTGTCGGAACAGACCTGCCCACACTTCCCGCCAAGTATGTCCGTCAGGCGGCGGATTTACTTGCCGAGGACGACAAAGTCGTCTTCGGCCCGACCGAAGACGGGGGCTACTACCTGGTCGGAGTGTGCGAACCGGACATCCGTCTGTTCGAACGAATCGAGTGGAGCACGGATTCGGTCTTCCAGCAAACAGTGTGTCAGGCCGAGGCGGCAGGAAAGTCCGTCTCGACCGTTCCGTCCTGGTTCGACATCGACGAGCCTGCCGACCTCGAGCGCCTCCGGAGCGAGCTCGAACACAGCGACGAGCAATCCCATCCCGCGCACACCGCGAACTTTCTGGCGCGTCTCGCGGGGTAGTCCATTACTCATCGGTTTCCGAATCACCTTCCGTTGCATCGTCCGTGAACCCCTCCAGCGACCGTCGCGCCATCCGTGTCAGCAGCACCGCGACGATGACGGTAGCACCGAGCCCGAACCAATAAAGGACGGTTTCTCCGGTCGTTGCCTCGCGTTGCCCGGACAACAGTTCCGCAATGCCGAAAGCGACGGACCCGATGTAGACGTACATCGCGGTGGCCGGGAACATGCCCAGCAATGACGCCAGGACATAGTCACGGAGGCGAACCCGCGTCAGGCCCAGCGAATAGTTCAGAAAGACGAAAGGAAAGACAGGCGACAGGCGGAGCAGCGTGATCAGCTTGAATCCCGATTCTTCCGCGGCCTGGTTCAGCCGATCGAGGAAGGGACGATTGCGGATCCGACGCTCGATCCGGTGGCGGAACGCAGTCCGAGCGAGTAGAAACGCGATCGTCGCAGCCAGGACGCTCACCGGAGAAGCCAGAGCCGTGCCGAAGATCGGCCCGTACACGAATCCGGCAATCAGCGTCATCACAGAGCCTGGAATCAGGGCGACGGTCGCAATGACGTATATCAGTGCGAAAGCGAAGGGACCGATCCAACCCAGACCGCGGATCGTTTCGACGGCGAGTATGATCCAGTCGTTCATGAGCGAGCGGCCGCCACACTAGGCTATCTCGTATGGCGTTCGGACGCACTCGACGCCGGCTATCTGCGGCTACGACTGCCCTCTATCAGCAGCACTCGCCGGGTTCGCAACACGCAACGCTGGCCAGCGCTGTGTCCGAATCCTTGACCATCACCAGGAACGATCCCGCGTAAGGCTCGCGCGACAGTTTTGCCGCTGTATCGGTGCACACCTGGACGGGTTCGTTTCGGGGAAAGAAGTGGCCTTCCTCATCGACGACTGCCTTCAGCGGGCCCAGATAGACGGCGCGCTGGCCTTCGAAGTTGCACACTCCGTTCTTCCCGAACTTGAAGCCCTGGATGATCAGCGAATAGAAACGGTAGCCTTCGATCTCTTTCCAGAAGGTTTTCTCGACGAGCGACAGGCCGTAGAAACCCACCTGTTCGAGCATGGCGAAGTATTCATCTTCGGTAAGCGCCCCCGAGACGCACTCTCCCCACAGCCGGGGGTTGGCTTTCATGTGGTGGGGAATCTTCGATTCGGACACCGTGTCGGAGATGATCGCGCGTCCGTGATTCTTCAGAACCCGCCACATCTGCGAAAGCACGCGGCGTTTATCCGGCGACAGGTTGATCACGCAGTTGGACGTCACGACGTCGGCCTTCTGATCCTCGAGCGGCAGCTGTTCGAGGTAGCCGCGCCAGAATTCGACGACATCGTATCCGAGGGAATCGGCGACGATACTCCGATTACGTTCCGCCCGCTCGATCATTTCCGTCGTCATGTCAATGCCGATCACACGACCGCTTGACCCGACGCGCTGTGCCGCGATAAAGCAGTCGATACCGCCTCCCGACCCGAGATCGACGTAAGTTTCGCCCGGCTTGATGTCGGCGAATCGAATCGGGCTGCCGCAGCCGTAGGACACCTCGACGACTTCCTTCGGCAGTGCCCGAAGCTCGGCGGGGTCGTAGGCGGTCGGACAGCACAGCGCCTCCTGAGGCTCGACGGCCGCCTGTGCGTAAAACTGGCGGACTTTCTCGCGCGATCTTTCTAGGTCGACCGAGAGGACGCACGTGGAACGGGATGTGGCGATTTCGAATCCCTCAGCTTCGATGGTTTCCATCTCAGAAAGCGATTCACCCATCGCGGCCACGACGGTTGGGGAATCGTATCCGGATGCGCCTTCATAGCTCTTGTTCTCCGAGGCGATCTGCTCGATTGCTCGGAGCAGCAGCCATTCGTGAACCTTCGAAAACGGGTCCTTTCCAAGGACGGTGCCGGAGTAGAAGAATGAATGTTCGACGTCACCGCCGCCGCACACGTAGCGCAGGTAGCATTCCTGACAGTCTTCTTTCGCGATGACGCTGGCCCGGCGCAACTCGAGCGCGCGCCTGGATGTGTTCCAGATTTTCGCCAGCGGCTGTTCCTCGATGTTGCCCATCAGCAGCTCGGGGACGCCGGCCAGTGCCGCCGAAGGATAGACGGTGCCGTCGGCGTAGACGCAGCAGCTGCTCGTCGCTGCAACCGACAGGTCCATCTTGACTCCGCGTCGGCCCTGCGCCCTTTCCCGGGCGACCTCGTAGTTGTCGAGCTCGATTCCCCTCGACGATGCGTTTTCCAGGTATCGGTCCAGCATCTCGATGATTTCGGCGGCGAACGGACTCTGCATCTGGTCGTCTTCCAGAGCCCGCCCCTGTTTGTGGTCCCACAGCAGGTGATGGCGCCGGACGCCGAGTTTGTCCAGGAACTCCGGGAATCGAGGAAGTGTGTCGATGTTCGAGCGCGTCACGACAGTGGAAACGGTCGGTTCGAAGCCGGAGCCCAACAGGGCGCCGATACCCTCGACGGTTCGCTCGAACCCGGATCCCCGGATCGCGTGATGGGTCTTGCGGTCGGGTCCGTCGATGCTGACCTGGACCGCCACGTTGCCGTTCGCTGCGTCTTTGAGGTTGGGCAGGGTATCGCCGCGAAAGAACATCGCGTTGGTCAGAATGACGAGTTCGCTGTCGGTGCAGATAGCCCGGACGATGTCGATCAGGTCGCGCCGTATGAACGGCTCTCCACCGGTGATGTAAAACTGCCGGACACCCATCTGTTTCGCGTCGTCGACGATCTCCAGCCAGCGATCAGTCGGAAGTCCCTCGATTCCTTTAGGAGAAGAGTCCACCAGACAGTGGGCGCAAGTCAGGTTGCAGCGGTTCGTCAGGTGCAGCCACATCTCTTGCGGCTTGTGGCTCTCGATCAACGCCCCGCGACCCGGATAGGTCGGGTGCTGGAACGGCTCCCTCGTCAGGAAGTCGGTCCGCAGCGCATGGTTGAGCAGCGTGCTGACGTCGAGCCAGGCTTCGGCCCAGTCCTTGCCCGCGCGGGACCGGTAGCGGCCCACAAGGTCCGAAACCCTCCGCTGTCCGTCGATCCAGCCGAGTATTTCGACGCCCGTTCGGTTCGTTACGATCCAGTTTGGTGCCTCGGGGTCGAACATCAGTCCGAATTCTCCGATTAGGCGTTCTTCGTAACGTGGGGGCGCGTGAAGCACCTGTTCCGGCAAGATAGTCATGGGGTGTCTCCTGATTCAATGCGAAGGTCAACCTCTCCGACGGAATCATTCTATAGACTTTTCTTCAGCCGACATTGTATGCGAAGTCACCGAGATGGGAAGGGTGGTGTCGATGATAAGAACTAGAGAGTTGAGAGGGGGCGCCGGCAGGCGATAACGCGACCTGCCGGCGTGTGTGCCTCAGCAGCCCGTGGCAGAAGTCTGATGGTTCGCGCGCACGGGTCTTGCGAGGCGGAGACGAGACGCGAGGAGGAATTGATGCGGTTTCATCATGACGACGAGCAACAAAGTATCCGACCGCAACCCCCGTGCGCCCGGAGGGTTACGGCGGCGCCCCACCATCTGCGGTGTTGCCGCGCCTCAACGATGTCCCAGCATCGCAATCGGCGCGGCGCCTACCATCTGGCGCAACGCCGCCGTAACGCGAGCCATCAGACTTCTGCCACGGGCTGCTAGCCCGGGCGTCGACGCATTTCCTCCCGGGTGATGAAGCCGTCACTGTCCGTGTCCAACCGGTCGAATGCCTCCCCCGGACGGGTCCACTCTTCACGAGAAACCCTGCCGTCACCGTCTTCATCCATCTGGAGCATCGCAGCGCCCCGTCCCCGTCCGCCTCGACCTGGGCGGGAGTTCTGCATCTCTTCGAGAGTGATGAAGCCGTCCCCGTCGGCGTCCATGGTGTCAAACATCTGCGGGGGACCCGGAAACTCCTGCTGCGACACCCGTCCATCACCGTCGCCGTCGAGCCCCAGGAATCGAGCTTGAGGGTCCGCGCCTCTTCCACCTCTGCCGCGGCCGCCCCTGAATTGGCGCTGGATTTCGTCACGAGCGAGGAGACCATCATCGTTTCGATCGAGCCGGTCGAACGTTTCGCCGTCGCCTGTCCACTCTTCCCGGGAGATGGTACCGTCCTCGTTCGTGTCCATGACGCCCATACCCTGTCCCGCAGCGTCGGGTCTCTGCCCCCGCCCACCGCGCATACCACGCATGCCGCGGCCGCGACGCTGTCCCGGTTCCTGTCCGTAGGCGGTGATCTCCCCATTGAGAGCGACCTCCAGCGCCGCCCTGGCTTCGGGGACATCGAACCCGGCCGGCCCGGGACGTCCCTTGAAGGCGATGTCGCCGTCGGCGCCCACGACATAGATCCGGTCCGGGAACGCCGCGTACGCATTCGCGGTCCGGTCGTCGATCTTATCCAGAATTGTCGGCATCGAGATGTCCAATGCAGTCGTACAGATGTTGGCTGCTTCCTGGCGTTCCTCGTCGGTCTTGGGTTGTTCGATCAGGATACCGTCCATGACGTTAGCCGCCCCGAGGTTGCCGTCGGTGGGATGGGCTTCTCGAATGTAGACGAAGAAGAAATCTGCGCGGTCCTTGTAGGCCTGGTACCAGTTTTCGATGTCCCCGACATCGCGACGGAACGGGCCTCAGGTATAGCTGGCGAAGATCAGCGCGGTCGGTCTACCCGTCATCTCAGAAAGCGTGATCTTCTGCTTTCCGTCTTTTGTGCTGAGCGTGAAATCAGGTGCCGTATCTCCAGGCATGGGGCCGCCGCCTCGACGCTGGGCCGTGGCAGGACTCACCAGGACGAGGACCAATAACGCAGACGCGAGTGTTCTCATGAGTTTACTCCTCCGTCGACTATAGACAGGGTGCAGCGGCCGGGGTTTAAGAGTGTTTTTCAAATCGAATGAGGACCGCGTCCAGCGGTACGCGCTAGCTTCAGCCCCCTCCGCCGTGGAGGAAGCCTCCTGCCGCGCCGAGAGCCGTTCCCGACGCCAGGTCTCCCAGGAGCAGACCGCCGATCGCGCCGATGACGGCAAACACAGCGATCGTGCCTATCTTGGCGGCCACGGACTTCTTGGCGCAGCTTTGTTCTTCGTTCTCTGTCACGAAAGAGCCTCAGTCTTCTCGTTCAGTCGATGATACCGGTGTTGTAACGCCCTCGCAATGAAACAGCATTGGCTCGAGCGTCACTCCTAGAATCCGACGCCGTTCCGTCGAACGCTGGTACCGATAGCACTGTTACAGGTCACTAGCCCGGGTATTGCCGGGATGCGGTAACATGAAGCTGACTTCAGTGTGATCATGTTGGAGGCAGGTTCATGAAAGCGACATGGCAGGGTGCGGTATTGGCAGAAAGCGAAGACACGATCGTGGTCGAAGGGAACAACTACTTTCCACCCGAGTCGACCGACACCTCCTACTTTCGGCCGAGCCAGACCCACACTGTCTGTCCCTGGAAAGGACAGGCCAGCTACTACGATATCGTCGTCGACGGCGACACCAACAAAGACGCCGCCTGGTTCTATCCCGAGACGAAAGAAGCTGCCGATCAGATTCGCGGCTATGTCGCGTTCTGGCGCGGAGTCGAAGTCACCGACTAAAGAGGGGGCAGAGCCCCCATTTCCCTATGATGCAGGATCTGACCTACGCGATACGGACGCTCGGCGCTCGACCGGGCTTCACCTTCGTAGTCGTCTTCATTCTGGCGCTGGGTATCGGTGCCAACACCGTCGTGTACAGCGTCGTCGATGCCGTCCTGTTTCGACCCCTGCCGTTTCCCGAAACGGAGAGGCTGGTCGCGATCTGGGACGAGAATCTGGAAAAATCGATGCTTCGTCAGGGTCCGTCGCCCGGTAATCTGCTGGATTGGCGCGACCAGTCACGGGCGTTCGATGGTATCGGAGCCTGGTACTCGGGCGAGCCTAGGACTGTCCGCGACCCCTCCAGCGCGGAGAAAGTGTCCGCTACACAGGTGACAACCGACTTTTTCTCGGTGTTTGCCCGCGACCCTCTGATTGGTCGTACCTTTACCGTCGACGAAGTGCAGCGTGAAGCCCCTGTCGTCGTTCTGGGCTATGGCTACTGGGTGAGCCGCTTCGGCGCGAGCGCGGACGTCGTTGAATCGAAGATCCTGATCGACGAGGTCCCTCACGAGATTCTCGGGGTGATGCCGGAAGACTTCGCGATCCCTGATCGCGAAGTCGGCCTGTGGCTACCATGGGGTCTTAGAGTCAGCTACGCACATCTCCCCGAGGTGCCCAGGGACTATCGATTCCTCCGAGTGGTCGGGCGTCTGAAGCCCGGGGTTGCCGTCTGGCAGGCGCAGGAGGACATGGACCGCGTCGCGCAGTCCCTGGACGACGCCCACCCGACGTTCAACGCGGGATGGCGACAGCGGATCGTGCCGCTCCAGGAGGAGATAGTGGGTGACATCCGACCCGCACTGATCCTGCTGTTTGGAGCGGTCGGGTTTGTCTTGATGATTGCCTGTACCAACATCGCGAACCTGTTGATGGCCCGGACCTCCGATCGCGGGCGGGAGATGGCACTGCGTTCCGCGATCGGCGCCTCCCGGGTCCGGCTACTACGCCAGCTACTGACCGAGAGCGTCCTCCTGTCCGGCTTCGGTGGAATCATCGGGGTGGGTGCGGCGTTTCTGGGCGTTCGACTGTTGATCGGTCTCGCCCCGGCCGGACTTCCACGCTTCGACGAAATCGTCCTCGACGGCAGAGTGTTGCTGTTCGCGGCGGTGTTGACCGCAGTGAGCGGCATCATCTTCGGCTCGCTGCCGGCTCTGCATTCGATTCGAGTGGACCTGAGCAGCGTCCTGAAGGCGGGAGCCGGAGGCTCGGGCGAGGGTGGGGCCCGCCGGCGATTTCGCGACGCCCTGGTCGTCGCGGAGATCTCTGCGGCCCTGGTTCTTCTGGTTGGCGCCGGGCTGCTGATGCAGAGTTTCATCCGAATACTGGAGATCGATCCCGGCTATGACCCGGGAAACGTCCTCGTGATGCGTACCTTTCCGGATCCTGACAAGTACGGGAGTCCGGAAGCGCGGCTGGGCTATTTCGACGCACTGCGGGAGAGGTTGGCCGCACTGCCGGGTGTGACCTCGGTCGGGGCGGCCACGGGTCTGCCCCTCAACGCGTTCAACAACACACCGACCCGTCCGTACTGGCGCGAAGGCACTCCGACACTCGCCGAGAACGCAGCCGAAGCCGACATCACAATGGTGACCGAGGGCTTCTTCCGCACGATGGGGGTCGCGCTCATTTCGGGCCGGGATTTCGACGGGCGAGACTCGATCGACGCTAAGCCCGTGATCATCCTGAACCGCGCGTTGGCCCGCTCGCTGTGGCCTCGCGAGGACGCGGTCGGGAACTACCTGATGATCGACTACAGCCGGCGCGGGACCTACCCGTACGAAATCGTTGGTGTGGCCCGAGACATGCGCAGCGCCGGTATGAAGATCGCCCCGCGTCCGGAAATCTTCATGCCGCACGCCCAGGTTCCGTATGTGACGATGAACGTGGTGTTGCGGACGTCCACCGACACGGCGCCGCTCATACCCGCGGTGAGGGAAGTGATCCTGGAGATGGACCCGACACAGCCCGTCCATAGCGTCACGACGATGGATGCCCTTGTTGAGTCTTCGGTGGCCGGTGACCGCTTCTCGACGTTTCTGTTGGGTGTTCTGTCGATTCTCGCGCTCACGCTGGCGGCCTCCGGCATATACAGCTTGATGGCATACAGCGTCAGCCAGAGAAGTCACGAGATCGGAGTTCGGATGGCCCTTGGGGCCGGGCGCGGAGCCATCCTGCGTATGGTGATCGCGCACGGCGGGCTGTTGACCGCCGTGGGTGTGGGTATTGGCGTGAGCCTGGCCCTGGTGTTGAGCCGGGCAATGTCGTCACTCCTTTACGACGTCAGCGCCACCGACGGGATGACGTTCCTGATCGTTCCGACAGTTCTGGTTCTGTCGGCGCTCGGCGCCAGCCTAGTGCCGGCATACCGAGCGATGCGGGTCGACCCGATCCGGACCTTGCATCACGAGTGAGGGCATCAAAGTGTAGGTGCGGTCTATGACCGCACATTGTTCCGGCTGATGGGTTGTGCGCTCATAGAGCGCACCTACGCCGGCGGTCAAGTGACAAGTTACGAGTCAGACCGATTTGACTCAGCGCGACCCTGATGAGAGGAGAAGTATCTGATGAGAAGATTATCAGTGTGGTTGTTCGTCGTTGTGGCCTTGAATTCCGTTGTCTTGCCTCAGGGTAAGGAAGTCACTCTTGAAGGAGAAGTCCTCGACCAGCACTGCTACATGATCGGGCACGGGACCGGACTCGACCATGCCGGCTGCTCGAACGCGTGCCTGAGTCGAAACGTGCCGGCCGGGTTCCTGGCGAAGGATGGAGAGTTTTACATCCTGCTCAGCGAACGTATGGTGTCGGTGAACGAGCAGGTGGCGGGATGGGCAGGGAAACCGGCCCGGTTGACCGGCACGCTGGTCGATCGAAACGGCGTCCAGGCGATCCACCTGAAGAGCCTCGAGGAAATCCGGTAAGGTCGGCAGCTAGAAGATCCACCGCGACGGCAGAGGCACAAAGAAGAAGATCCTTTCGTTTACCTCCGTGCCTCTGTGCCTCCGTGGTGAAGCATTCCTTTCCTCTTACTCGATGTTCGGGTCCCGAACAACCCCGAAGAAAATACCGTTGAGCAACAGCCGTGTTCCGCCTTCCCAGAACGACCGGAAAGCCGGCATGTCCGCGTAGAGCACGACGCTGCCCTGGCCCAGCCGTTCCCGCACCAGGTAGGCGGTGTGTTTCAGCTTGTCTTCTTTGTCATCGCGCATATAGCCGCCGAGGCGGAAATCGCTCTCCGGATAGTAGACGACGTTGTCGCCTTCCTCGGACAGGTCGAGGATAATGCTGTTCTGGTTGAGCAGCGTGATGTCGTTGCCGTAACCGATTGCCAGCGGATGCGACACGTCCACGCGGAGCTTCATGGTGGCGCCGGGGATGGAATCAGTGCGACGAAGGTCTTCACGCTCCTCGTAAGGCGTCAGGAGTTTCTTCAGGCGGTCTTCCTCGGAAAGCTCTTCGGGTTCTTCCTCGTCTTCCCGCTCGGCACGACTCTCTTCTGCGGCGTTGGAAACGAAGTGGTATCCGATGGAAGCAAACCCCGCCTGATTCTTTGTGGCAAAACGCGCGCCGGACTTGATTCCGATGAATGTCCCGCCGCTCTGGATCCACGAACGGATCCGGTCGCGGGTGCCCTCACCGACGGCGCCCATGTAATTTCCACCGTCCGGAAAGATCAAGACGTTGTAGTCGGCGAGGTCGACCCCTCCCAACTGAGAGGTTCGGATCGCCGTGAAATCGACATCGTTTTCCTGTTCGAACACGTGACACAGGGTTCCGAAGCCGTACCCGCTGGTCGGTCGGTCGGCGACGATCGCGATCCGGGGCTTCTGGAGCGTCCGGACCCTGCCCGACCCGAGGTCGATGCCGTCCTGAGTCATGTAGGACTGGAACGCGTGCACCTGAACACCGTGCTCGTCCGCCAGCGCCGAGACACTTTCATGCAGGTCGGAACTGTTTCCTTCCACGGGAATGATGATCGTGCCCCGTGGAAACGGAGTGTCGTTCATCCTGAAGTCCTTCAGGATCACCGTCGTCCGGATGTCTTCCCTGAGTATGGCGTTCAGAAGCCGGGCCGACGAGTTTGTTTCCATCGTGAACGCGTACGCGGCGCGTGCGCGCCGATCCGGGGCGCCTCCGAGCGTCAAGGCGGGAGCGTCGGCGAGTGGGACGGCCGAAACGTCGGCCCGTTCGGTGGCCGCGTATGCTTCGACGCCGTACGCCAGCGGCAGCGACCAGGATGTGATGTCGTAGAAGAAGAAATCGTTGATCTCCGGATCGGGTTCCAGCAGTCCGTGCGCAAGTATTCCGGAAGGCTGCGCCAGGTCGATGACGTACGTCCCGGCGGGCAGCGTCGTTTCGTCGACGGATCGACCGGTCAATTCATTGAGGCCCGAACCGCCGAACTCCGACGCGGCAACGCTGACCTCGATGCCCTGGCTTGCGAGCAGTTCAGCCAGTTCTCGGGCTCGAGCGACGTCGGTTCCCGGGACGAGGTAATACTGCTTGATCTCTCCGTTCTCCCCCCGGTCGAGGGCTTCCCGGAAAAAGCGATAGAAGTCCATCAACTTGTCGCGGCGGTTGTCGGCCGTCGTTTTCAGCGTCGCGATCGACGTCGTGAAGTGATTCAGTGCGCGGTCACGCAGCGTCAACGTGGTCCCGTCGGCACGTTCGATCGCCAGGGCTCCAAAGCCGCCGCCGCCCTGCTCGTACGTCATCCCGATGGCACCGTGGAACGACGGCCAGGAGTCGCCGTAGGACGGGTAGAACAGGTCGTAGCCTTCTGTCGTGAAATAGCGGCTGCCGATGCGGTCCATCGCCTGCGCGTTCCCGTCACCGTATACCTCAAACCACTTGACGAGGACATCGGGAAAGTTCTTGTTGATCGGAGCGTAGGGTGGCGGGAAGAAATAGGTGCTGCCGCTTCCCATCTCGTGGTAATCGACGAGCACTTGGGGGTTCCACTGCAGGTAACTCTTAATCCGCCCCTGGCTTTCGATCTGCGTCTGCCATGCCCAGTCGCGGTTCAAGTCGAAGAGGTAGTGGTTGGTCCGCCCGCCGGGCCACGGTTCGCTGCGTTCGATGGCGTTCGGGTCGGAATTCGCATCGGCGACGACAAACCGGTTGACGTGAGAAGTATAGCGCTCGCGCCCGTCCGGATTGATGAGCGGGTCGAGAATTACGATCAGGTTATTCAGCAAGTCCAGCGTCTGGGCGTCCGTGCCGGCTGCAAGCTGGTACGCCACCCGCATCGCAGCTTCGGAACTGGCGGCTTCGTTACCGTGAACGTTGTAGGCCAGCCACGCGATGGCCGGTGTCGTCCCGGCGATCGCGGCGGCCTCGGCTTCCGATGTCGTCCTCGGGTCGCGCAAGCGCGCGATGGCTGACCGGATCTCGTCCACCCTTGCGAGGTTTTCGGGAGTCGAGAAAATCAGCGTGTAGAGTGTCCGCCCTTCGTAAGTCTTTCCATATGGGATCATCTGCATCCGGTCCGACTTTTCGGCGAGAGTCTCGTAGTAGTTCTCGAGGTTGGAGTAGAGAGTGAAACGCTCCCCGATACCGTAACCGAGTTCCTCCTCGGGAGAGGGGATGTCCGGGTTGTAGGTGCCGCCGGGGTAGAAGGGCTGGTCGCTCAGCTGGGGTGGCAGCATTAACGCCATGATGAGCAGCAAAGATGACATTGGATCCTCCACGACTCCCGGTCGGGCGCAGGCAGCCCGTCGGAAGAGATTCGACTTGGCTCGAGAGGTTGAGGAATCCTCCCGGTTATTACTCAGCGATTCGTCGCCAGAACCGTCAGATCCCTAGACTTCGATTCCGGACCGGGCCAGCCTTCAGGCAGGTCACCGCAGTCTTCGCGCAGGTACTTCCAGTAGCCGGGCCGGATCGATTCCAGCAGTTCCTTCCGTGTCTTGGTCTTCATCGGCTTGCCGACGTAGATCTTCCCCATCCGCTCCATCCACTGTTCGGGCATCAGGCTCACGAACATGAACAGCGGCCAGGTGAAGTTCGGCCCGTTTGTGCGTCGCAGTTTCGTCAGCCACATCGCAAGGGAGCCGATCCGCCAGGCTGAAGGTCCCCACCAGCTGTACTGGCCGGGCCGAAGGTTGTTCTTCCAGCACTTCATGATGACCTGCCACTGGAGTGGGGTAAGTTTCTTGGTTTCGGTCACGCCTCGTTCCTGCTGCATCCGCGTGTCGTGCAGTGGTGTAAAGACCGAAGGCACCAGAAAACCGAACAGCCCCCGCCGTTCCATTTCGTAGATCAGGTCCAGCGTGGCTTTCACGTCCTCGTCGGTTTCCCCGGGGTTGCCGATCATCAGCGTCAGCATCGGGTACCAGCAGTTCTCGTTCATGATCCGCAGGCCTTCAAGAAACACGCTCGGCCAGTCATCGATCGAGAACGGAACGCCCTTGCTCGGCATGATCTTCTTGGCAAGCCGCACCGATCCCGTTTCCAAGCCGATCAGGGGCGTCAGCACCTTCTTCCTGGGATGCTGGCTGACGGACGGCAGGTGGATCGGGCTCTTGTCGAGCATCACTTCGGAAAGCTGTTTGATCAGGATCGGATCGACCACCGCCGGCGCCATCGTCGAGTGCGACAGCCCCACCTGTTCGACACCGGGGACTTCAGACGTCTCTTTGTAGAGATCGACGAGCGCCTCGCGGTTGGGGAAGAAGAACGGAACGTCGGTCTTCACCTGACCCCAGATGAACATGTCTTCGGTCGCGAGCGAGATCTGCTTGTTTCCGTTTTCAACGTTGGCGCGGACCGCACTCATGATCTTGTCTTTCGGGAGATCGATCTGCGGGTTCAAATCCGGCACACAGAAATTGCACCGGCGTCCGCAGCCGGTCGTCATCTCGACAACCCCGAAGCTGGTCCGTCGGTCCGGAAACAGGATCGCGGCTCGATCGCGCGGGTGGTTGACGGTGACTTCGCGCTCGAGCGTCTCGCCGCGAATCGCGCGATGGAACAACTCCATCGTGTCGAGGGATTCGCTCCGGCCGTCGACCACGCAATCCACGCCGAGTTCCTCGAACGTGTCGGTCTGTCTGATCTGCCAGCCGCCGGATCCTCCGACGATCACCTGGAAGCTGTCGCGGTAGGGGCTGGACTTGATCTTGGCGAACATCTGCCGCGCGTAGTGGGAGTTGATCGGCATCTTCGACGATCCGAAGATGGACGTGTAGACTCCCGCCGCAAACGTCACCCCCAGCGGGTTGTGGGTCGACACGGCGACCACCCGGGTGCGGGGTCCGATGAATTGTTCCAGGTCGTCCGGATAGCACGCGAGCACGTCCTCTCTGGGAAAGTCACGCCGGAGAGACTTTTCGAGAACTCCCACGCCGGCCGGCATATACTTCGCGCTCCCGTCGTCCTGGTATTCGACGTCGCGCCACGTGGGATACTTCTTGTCCAGAATCCATTCCAGCCAGATCGGGAGCGAAGCCATCGCCATCTGGATGAAATAGCCGGCATGGTCGATGGACTCGGTGAGGGGGGCGGTGATGACGATCAGTTTGCCGTCCACGGGGACTCGGCTTGCGCCATTGCCGTTATCTCCTTCCGCGGAAGAACGTGGGACAGGATGGATGTCGTGATGTTGCGAATTCGAGTTTCCGTTTCCGGGTGCGATCGAGCTCATCGTTTTCTTCTACGTCTCCCCTCTTTGTCAGGTTCAGGCGAACCCGGCCTGATCGAAGTCGTTATATTTTCGACGATTTATCGCTTTTCTCCAAGAGCGTTCGAGAAATCAGTAGCTCCCCCTCCCACACACGGGCAGCAGGAATTTCAGATGCAAGGCCGGAAGAATACGTGAAGCCTTTGATCCATGAACTCTGTTACAGAACCCTCCGTCGGAGTTGCGCCGAGGGCTAAGCAGCCCGTGGCATAAGTCTGATGGCTCGCGTTACGGCGGCGTTGCGCCAGATGCTAGGCGCCGAACCACCGTTCAGCGTGTCCGGAGAAATGCCCGGCAGCAACACCCCTGTTTGACACCGTCGTAAACCTTCGGGCGCACGGGGATTGCGGGCGTATACTTTGTTGTTCGTCGTCATGATGAAACAGCGTCAGTTCCTCCTCGCGCCTCGTCTCCGCCTCGCAAGACCCGTGCGCGCGAACCATCAGACTTCTGCCACGGGCTGCAACGTGGCATAAGTCCTCTGAATCGCGGCGACTTTTCGAGGAGAGTTGCATGTCTTCTAACATGAGCGATTATGAGGGGGCCTACCGATCTTTCCACCTCGAGGTTCCAGAGAGGTTCAACTTCGTTCGGGACGTCCTGGATCGATGGGCTGAGGACGAGAACAAGTTGGCCATGCTCTGGGTCGACGACTCGGGTCGTGAGGTCCGGAAGACGTACCGTGAACTGAGCCTCGAGGCCCAGAAGGTGGCCAGCGTCCTCACCGACGCCGGCATCGGTCGCGGGGACGTCGTCATCGTGATGCTGCCGAGGTTGGTCGAATGGTGGGTGATCAACGTCGCGTGTCTACGAATGGGGGCGGTCATTAGCCCGGGGACCACGCAATTGACGGCCAAGGATATCCGGTACCGGGTCGAAACGGCCGAGGCGAAAGCCGTCATCACGGATGTTGACGGGGCGGTCAAGACCGATCGGTCGGGGATCGAGCCGGCGTCGGTGCGACGAATCATAGTCGGTGATGAGCGAGACGGATGGTTGAGCTTCGATGATGCTGTTGCCGGGGCTTCCGATGAGTACCCGGCTGCAGACACAGAAGCCGGCGAGGTTGCGATCCTCTACTTCACGTCGGGGACGACCGGCCCTCCCAAGATGACCGTGCATACGCACACTTCCTATCCTCTCGCCCACCGCATCACTGGGCAGTTTTGGCTCGACCTGACGGAAGACGACCTGCACTGGAATCTGAGCGACACGGGCTGGGCGAAGGCGGCTTACAGTTCCTTGTTCGGTCCCTGGGTGATGGGTGCGGCGATCTTCGTCCACCACACAGCACGGTTCGAACCGCAAAAGACTCTCGAAATGCTCAGTCGCTATCCGATAACGACCTTCTGCGCCGCACCCACGCACTACCGCCTGTTCGTCCAGGAGGACCTCTCTCGGCTGCGGTTTCCATCCCTCAGACACTGCGTCGCGGCCGGGGAACCTCTGAACCCGGAGGTCATCGAAGAGTGGCGAGCGGGGACGGGTATCGGGATCTGTGACGGGTACGGCCAGACCGAAACGGTCATCCTGGTCGGAAACTACAAGTGCATGGAGATGCGCCCGGGCTCGATGGGGAAGCCTGTTCCGGGTTTCGACGTCCAGGTGATCGACGACCAGGGTGAAGTCGTGCCCGACGACCAGGAAGGCGACATCGCCGTCCGAGTGAAGCCGGATCGGCCAGCTGGTCTCTTCAAGGAATACTGGAAGGATCCAGAACGAACAGCGGGCGTCTACCGAGGCAACTGGTACGTCACCGGTGATCGAGCCTGCCGTGACCGGGAAGGCTACCTCTGGTTCGTCGGCCGGGCCGACGACGTGATCCTGTCGGCCGGTTACCGGATCGGCCCGTTCGAAGTCGAGAGCGCGCTGCTCGAACACGACGCCGTCGCCGAATCGGCCGTCGTATCCAGCCCGGACGAAATGCGTGGCGAAATCGTCAAAGCATACGTCGTCCTTACCGCCGGCTGGAAACCCGCTGAGACCCTTGCCGCCGAGCTCCAGCAGTTCGTGAAGGAACACACCGCGCCTTACAAATATCCCCGCAAGATCGAATTCGTCGACACCCTGCCCAAGACCGTCAGCGGCAAGATCCGCCGCAACGTCCTGAGGGCAGAGGAGTGGGGGAAATAACCACGGAGGCACGGAGGCACGGAGGCGCGGAGTTCTGATAAATACTCTCTGTGCCTCTGTGCTTCCGTGGTGAATCTTTCTGAAAAAATGGGGACAGGCACTTTTGCGTTCGCCGGAGCGCCGCCCATCCCATTGGCGATCGTTCTTGCCACGACACTCGGCGCGCTTCACAAACCCTAGATGTCAAAGGGCTAGCCAGGATTCCTCGTGAAGAATCGTTTTGGGGATAGACGCCCCTTTACGTCTGTGACATACTCCAAATTCTGCGTAGCCGCCTAGTGTTGGCTCCCCTTGGCCCCACAGAAAGTCCACGCAACCGGTGTCGATGAAGGCGCCGGTGAATTCGAACATGACGAAGGAATCGGATCGCTCGAACAGCAGTGCGCCCATCGAGCGTCCCGATGACGGCTCATACCGAAACCTGGTCGATCGTGCCGTCGTCGGGATGTACCGGAGCACTCTGGCCGGCCGTTTTCTTTATGCTAACCCGGCCATGGCACGGATGCTCGGCTACAGCACCCCCGAAGAACTGATCTCCACCGTCCCTGCGGCTTCGGCCCTTCGGGCCGGATCGACGAACAGCCTCCGCTCGACGTCGGTGTCGGGGCCCACCGTCCCTGGGTTTGAATGCGAACTCTACCGGAAAGATGGGAGCCGAATCTGGTGTGCGATCCATTGCCAGGCGGTAGAGGGAAAAGAGGGGGAGCCCGTCTGCTACGAGGGAACCCTCGTCGACATCAGCGAATGGAAGACGGGCCGTGCAGCGAAGGACCGAGCCGAAACAAAATACCCCGAACTGATCGAGAACGTAATGTTGCTCGAACTGGACATGTCGGCCCTCGGGGACTGGATGTCTGAGCTCCGGGCTGGGGGCATATCCTATCTCGGCGACTACCTTCGTGCGACGCCGGGTGCGACACAACGGGCGCGGGACCTGATACGGATCAAAGCCGCTAATCGAGAGAATCTTTCGGCTTTCAACATCGGCGGCGTGAAACCGTTCACCGATGGGCTCGACCTGGGAATCCCCTCCACTCGTGAGGCTTTCATCGGACACCTGTATAGCTTGTGGCGAGGCGAGACGGAACACGAGTTCGAGATCATCACGACCATCCCGGGTGCGAAACAACTCGTATTATTGGTGCGGGCTGCGGTTCCCGTCATCGAGGGACGACCGGACCTCTCCGGTGTCCTGTACACCGCTGTCGACATCACGGGGCTGAAAGAAACGGAGCGCGAAGCGCAGATGCTGGCCGAGATCGTCGACCAGTCGGACGATGCGATCGTCCGGACGGACCTCGAGGGAAAAGTGACGGCCTGGACCCGGGGAGCGGAACGGTGTTACGGCTATTCCACCGAGGAAATACTCGGCCGCCCGGCGTCTATCCTGGTGCCTCCGGAAAGAGCGTCCGATGTCGATAAGATACGGGACGCAGTCCTCCAGGGTAAGACGGTCCATTTCTCCGACACGGTGCGGGTCGCCAAGGATGGACGGCGTATCGACGTGTCGACATCGGTTTTTCCGATTCGGGACGAATCCGGCTCCGTGGTCGGCGCCGGAGCCGTATCCAGGGACATCTCGGAATACAAGCGACTCCAGCAGCAGTTTCAGTGGGCCCAGCGTATGGAGCTAACCTCGAGACTGGCCGGTGCTGTCGCGCATGATCTGAACAACATTCTGATGGTCGTGACGGGTCACGGAAGCACCCTCCTGGAGGAGCTGGCCCCCGACAGCCGATCGATCCGTAGAGTCGAGGCCATCATCGGATCGGCCAAGACAGCCGCCGGGCTGCTCGACCAGTTACTCGCCTTTGGAGGCCAACGGATCCGGCCAGTTCAGGCTGTGGCCCTCGACGAGTTGATCCGGGAGATGACCGAGGATCTCCGCGGCCTCGTCGGGCCCGAGATCGATCTGGAGATGCATCTCGCCGCGCTCGAGGACACCGTCGAGGCCAATCCGGCACAGATTGGACAGGTCATCTTGAACCTGGCCACCAATGCCCGCGACGCCATGCCGTCGGGCGGGAAACTCGTTGTCCGGACAGAAAGCATCGAACTGGAAAGAGCCCGAACTCACCTGGGGCGAACGATCCAGCGCGGAAAGTACGTGCTCCTGACGGTTCGTGACGACGGTGTCGGCATGGTTTCCCGGACCCTATCGCAGATCTTTGAGCCGTTTTTTTCGACCAAGGAAAAAGATGTGGGAACGGGTCTCGGGTTGGCGGTGGTCCACGGTGTCGTCCAGCAGAGCGGCGGTTTGATCGAAGCCGAAAGCCGGGAAGGAGAGGGAACGACGATCAGAATCTATCTACCGAGATCCAGTCGGTTGGTCCAGCCCCCCGAACCGATGGCAGAGTCCGCGAGACCGACTCCCGGACGGAAAACTGTCCTGGTTGTCGACGACAATGACCAGGTTCGCAAAGTGGCCGCCGAGATACTCCGCGCCGGAGGCTACGACGTTTTGGAGGCATCCGGGTCACTCGGGGCGCTGGGCGTCGTTGAACGAGGGGACACCATCGACCTGGTCCTCACTGATGTCGTGATGCCCGATATGAGAGGGACGGACCTGGCGACGAGAATCGGCGAGCTGAGGCCGGGCATTGGCGTGCTGTTCATGTCCGGTTACCCGGACCAGGCAGGCAAAATCGTCCCGGGCGGACAACTGGTCGAGAAACCATTCGTTGCGGATGAGTTGCTCGACCGGGTCGCGGCTGCACTGGGACGCCGCAACCCGGAGAACGAAGACCAAGCTTCGGGCGCCGGAGGAAATGGATGACTATTGCCATCTGCTCGGAGGTTTCGGAGCGTACGGTTCAGCGTCCCAGTATTTCGTTCGAGATCCGGCGTTTGGCGTCTTCCCAGGACTCAATCATCCCGGGGATGGGCCCGCCGTTTTCAAATGCGGGCTACTCTACCAGTTCAGGCGGAACGCCAAGCCATGAAAGAGCCTCATCCAGTTTGCGGAATACACCAACTTCCTCACCTTGAACGGTCATCTGATATACACGATTCAGCCCAAAGGCCATGTCTGTCGGTGCAACGGTTGCCAGTCGACGCTCCCGAATCCCGAATTGGGATTTGTATCTTATGAGCTCCTTTACATCCGCTGATTGCAACTCATATCGGTCCACCCCGCGGAGGTCGACGAGCTTGTCCATGCCTTCCCGGTAACCTGCATCCTTTCCAAGCTCATCAAAGTACAGCAGCACGTCGTCGAGTCGAATGTGGCCGTGCATTCGCACTACGACAAGGCCGGGCGGATCATGGATGAGATACTCGATGTTGGGCATTTCGCGTGCAGGTTGCCATCGATCAGGATCATCGATGGCGGGATCCTTCGAGTCTTGATGCTATAGACCATGGATCATGATATCAACCGCGTAAGTGCGCCCGGAGGCCGTATTGCGTCTCACCACCCCTCCGTGCCAAAGATGGACTACGCGTCCGAATATCGAAACTCAGTTTCGACTCCGATCCTTGCGAAGAAATGAACCGCAAAGGCGCGAAGACGCAAGGGTATTTGTTCAAGGCTCCGAAGCAGATCAGCCTTCTTTGCGCCTTTGCGTCTTTGCGGTGAAAACGCTTTCCTTCATTCCTCAGGGAAATGGCCGAAGAGGCGGCCGATGGTGACGATCAGCGGGTAGGGGTCGATGAATTCAAGGTTGGCGATCATCGCGACCGCGAAGTTCTTGTCCGGGAGCAGGACCAGGCCTGAGGAGACGCCGGCGTTGCTTCCTGACAGTCGAGGGATCTGTGCTTCACCGTTCATGTTCGCGATGATCCATCCCAGGCCCCAGGTGGTTGCTTCGCCCGCCGTTGTTTCCTGAACGGTCCACATTTCTTGCCGGGTCTCATCGCTGACGAGCCGGCCGCATTGAAAGGCCAGGACGAAGCGGGCCAGGTCTTCGGCGGTCGACAGCATGCCGCCTCCGGCGTAGTTGATGCTGGCGTCGTAGAGTTCGGCGTGATGGATTTCGCCCGGCGTCATGAATTCGCGGTAGCGCGCCGGCCAGAATGCGGCGGAGTCTGCGCTCATCGACATGTATCCCCGGGTGCGGTTCGGTATCACCCGGTGGACGTTATCGGGCAAGGTTCGCGTCATCCCGGACGGTGCGAGGATCCGCTCCTGCAAGTATTGGGAGAAGGACCTGCCCGAAGCACCTTCGATGGCGCATCCAAGCAGATCATAGCCGAAACTCGAGTACTCGAATCGGGTGCCCGGTTCGTGGCCGAGCGGATCATCTCTGAACACTCCCAGCGCTTCTTCGACGCTGATGAAGTGAGTGGTGTTGCGGAATTCCCCGGAACCGCTCCTGTAGTGGCGGATGCCGCCCAGGTGAGCGAGCAGCGATCGTGCGGTCACGGGCCAGCGCTTCTGCGGAAAGGCGGGGCAGTACTGACGGACCGGCGCGTCCAGGTCGAGTGCACCGTCTTCGGAGAGTTGCATGACCGCGGTGGCTGTCATGGCCTTCGTAAGGGAAGCGACGCGGAAAACCGTATCCGTGTCGACATCGGAGCCGTGTTCCAGGTCCGCTTTGCCGAACCCTCCGGCGAAAACGATTTCGTCCCCGTCCACTACCGCCAGAGACAGTCCCGGGATCCGCTGATCGGCCATGAAGGCGGAAACCGCCGCGCGAACACCCTCGTGCATGGGATCGGCCGCCGCAGGAGGCGGATCGTTCTCACCGGCCGGGGCGCAGGCCTGGTTCGCGATCAGTACTCCCGCCATCAGGAGTGTTCGGAGCGGAGTTTGTCGGCTACTCATACCGCAATGCCTCCATCGGATCTACTCGCATCGCGCGGTGTGCCGGGATGTAGCTGGCCGCGAGCGCGACCAGCGCCAGAATGAAAGCCACCACCACCAACGTTCCGGGATCGGATGCCTCGACGCCGAAAAGCAGGCTCGACATCAGCCGGGTCAGGCCGTAGGCGCCGGCCATTCCCAGTGCCGTGCCGGCGGCCGTCAGACCCAAGCCCTGTTTCAGCACCATTCCGACGACGTTCCCCCGGGCGGCTCCCAGCGCCATCCGAACCCCGATCTCATGAGTCCGCCGGGCGACGGAATAGGCCATGACCCCGTAGACACCCACGCCGGCCAGAGCCAGGGCGACGGCCGCAAAGGTTGCCAGCAGCCACATGTTGAACCGCGGCCGGGCGATGGAGCCGGAAAGGATTTCTTCCATCGTCTGGATCTGGTAGACGGCCAGCTGCGGATCTTTCCGATCGGATCTTCGTCGGGGATGTAGCGCTGGCGGAACGCGTCGTTGATCACTGCGACGCGAACGGCGTCGGGATGATCCCGTCCGTCGAAGTGCCGACCCCGGATCAACGGTATTCCCACGGTCCGGAAGTATTCGGCGCTGACGGCACGAATGCGAACCTCTTCCTGCTCAACGGGTGTGACCGGCGACTGCCCTTCCACCGAGAACCGGGTCGTGAAACCCGAATCCAGGGGATGGCTGTAGCCCAGCGCCATGGAGTCGACGCCCGGCAGCGGGCGCACGCGGTCGGTCAGCTCGCTTTGGAATGCGAGGATGGTGTCCCAGTTTGGGAAGTTTGCAAAATCCTGGGGGTAGCGGTTCGCAGGCAGTTGAAACTGAAACTTGACGAGTCTGTCCGGGTTGAAGCCGGGATCCACCTCGAGCAGACTCCAGAAACTCCGGATGAGCAATCCCGCCCCGATGACGAGGAGCACCGCCAGGGCGATCTCGCCGACGACGAGGAGGTTGCGCATCCGGCCCCGTCCGGGCGTGACGCCGTGCGAGCCCCGGCCGCCTTCCTTGAGCGCCTCGCTGGTGTGGCCCCGAGCGGCGTTCAGGGCGGGCGCAAGCCCGAACAGCAGGCCCGTTGCCAGCGAAACGAACAGCGTGAAGATCAGGATGCGACCGTCAAGCGCCAGCTCCTGCAGGCGGGGAAGGTTGCCGACATCGAAGGCGACAAGCAGTCTCAGCACTACGTACGCGAACGCGGTGCCCACGAGCGCGCCGATGAGTGAGAGGATCACGCTTTCGGTCAGCAGCTGTGCCACAAGCTGAGAGGAGCGCGCGCCGAGTGCGCGCCGAATCGCCACCTCTTTCGTCCGGGTCGCCGAGCGCGCCAGGAGCAAGTTGGCCACGTTGGCGGTGGCGATCAATAACACGAGTCCGACCGCGGCGAGAAAGAGGAGAAGGGCTGGTCGGACGTTGCCCGTGACGTCTTCCTGCATCGACACGACGTCGACGCCGCGGCCGAGGTTGTCGTTCGGGTACTCTTCCTCGAGCTGCGCGGCGATTGCCGTCATTTCCTCCTGCGCCGCTTCGAGTGAGATTCCCGGTTTGAGGCGACCGTAGATCCGGAAGCCGTGCCGCCCTCTGATCGACGTCGTGGGACTCGTTTGAACAGGAATCCAGGCGTCGACTGTGGGAAGAGGGAAGTCGAATCCTTCGGGCATAACGCCGACCACCATGGATCGAACCCCGTCTATTTCCAGGGTATTGCCGACCAGGTTCGTGTCGCTCCCGAATCGTCGTTTCCAGATGCGCTCGCTGAGTATCACGACGCGAGGACCGTTCGGCACGTCTTCTTCTTCCATGAATACTCGCCCCGCGATCGGTTCGACTCCGAGGAGAAGGAAGAGGTTGCGCGTGACGGAATAGCTGACGATCCTCTCGGGCAGACCTTCGGGGCCGGTGAAAGTGATGCTGGCTCCGGTGTAGCCTCCCATATCCTCGAACGACTGGCTCCGTTCCTTGAAATCGAAGTAATCCGGGATGGATGCCCATTCCCGCGTTGTCCCCCGGATGCGATCGTTTTCCCACACCCGAACCAGCCGTTCAGGTTCGTCGTAGGGAAGCGGGCGTAACAGGATGGAGTCGACCACGGTGAATACCGCCGTGTTCGCACCGATCCCGAGCGCCAGGGTGATGACGACACCCGCGGTAAACAACGGTTCCTTTGCCATCAGACGCAATGCATATCGGAGGTTCTTCAGGATGTTATCCATTCGGGCACACTCCACCTGTTTGCGCTCTCGACCGGCGCGCTTGTCTTCAGTGGTCAGTTTGTCTGGTAGTTTTCGAGGATCTCCTGGATCGCGTACGCTGCGGCTCGCCGGACCTCGGCGTCTGTATCGGTCAGCGCGTCCTGCAGCGGGCTGAGGGCTCGCAGATCGCCGATTTCCGCCAGGGCGTACACCGCGAAACGACGGACCTCGGCGTTTTCGTCGTCGAGGATCGAGATCAACGCGTCGACCGCCTGTTCGTCGCTGAGCTCGCCGAGTGCGCCGGCGGCGAATCTTCGGACCTCAGCGTTCTCGTCTTCGAGAGCGACGATCAAAGCATCTAGCGCACGAGGATCATCCAGTTCGCCGAGCGCGGCCGCGGCGAACCTTCGTACTTCCGCGTACGTGTCGTTCAACGCTACGATCAATGCGTCGACGGCGCGGGGCTCATCGAGTTCGCCGAGTGCCGCTGCAACCCATCTTCGAACTTCGGGGTTTTCGTCACTGAGCGCGGCTATCAGTGGTTCGACGGCCCGCGGGTCGTCGATTTCGCCCAGTGCGGCCGCGGCGAATCTTCGGACCTCTGCATTGGCATCATCGAGCGCTTCGATCAATGGGTCGAACGCACGCGGATCATCGAATTCTCCCAATGCCCAGGCGGCGTGTCGCCGCACTTCGGCGGTAGGGTCGCCGATGGCATCGATCAACGAATCCAGGGCCCGGGGGTCTTCGATCTCGGCCAGCGCCTCGATAGCGGCCCGCCGGACTTCGGAATTGTCGTCTCCGAGCGCCGTGATCAGCGGCTCTACCGCCCGCGGGTCTTCCAGTTCGCCAAGTACCCAGGCGGCGGCTCGCCGGACGTCCGATGCGGAGTCCGAAAGCAGCGCCAGGACCGGCTCGAGCGCTCGCAAGTCCTCTATTTCGCCCAGCGCATAAGCCGCGTCGCGCCGGACGTCTGGATCCTCATCCGACAATGCGTCAATCAGAGCGTCGGTTGCTCGTTCGTCCCCGAGTTGGGCCAAGGCCAACGCGGCGTCCTGTCGGACGCCCGGATTTTCGTCCTGCAGCGTGACGGCTAGCGATGTGCGAAGGCTTTCCCTCTCCTCTTCCGTGAGTTGGGAAGCGGCTTGGGATTGACGCAACCTCAATTCGGACGAAAGGACGGCGCTCTCCGCATCCGGGAGGGTTTGCTCGAGTAGGGGACGCACGGAGACCTCGATCCTGGGCAGGAGCTGTGTTTTCGCGTTCTCCAAGGCCTGGGTCAGCTGGGGAGGAACTGGATTCGGCCTCGGTGCCGGCTCGAACGCAGGTTCGGGGCTCGGCCTCGGCTCGGGGCTTGGCGCTGGGGGCGGGTCGACTCCTGCAACGAGTCGTTCCTCCGAGGCGGGTTCCAGGGGTTCGGAGCCGCTAGTCTGCATCGTTGCGAGAGCGGTTGTACCAAGGACTGCGACCATGACGAAAGCGGTCGAGGCGACGCGGCTCCATCCGCCGCGGCGGAGACGGGGATCCAGTATCGCAAGGAGCCGGGTTTCGAAGTGTGAGCGGTGGGCCATGGCCACAGTCGTGAGCGCCGATAGCGGCGCCGTGCGCAGAGATTTGGCGATCTCGAGGAGGTGCTCGGCGTAATCACTACCCTGGAATCCGGAATCGAGGACCAGGTCGTCACAGGCGCGCTCCCGTTCGATGTGCATCTTCCGGACCGCGATCCAGACCAAAGGATTCATCCAATAGAGGCTGCAGGCCAGCCAGACGACGAACTGAACGAGGCAGTCGCGGCGCTTCACGTGTGCCAGTTCATGAAGCAGGATCATCCTCCGGCGTTCATCGGACCATTCGGAGGCGTCTTTCGGAAGGAGGATCGCGGGCCATGTGATGCCCCAGGTCATCGGCGTGACTGACCGATCGCTCTGAAGCAGACGGACGGGCGTCTTGAGACCGATGTCGTCCGACAGCTTGCGAGCGAGGTCGAGGAGCTCGCGATCCATGACCGGTCGCGCCTGGCGCGCGAACCACCAGATGCCCACAAAACCGAACAACAGGCGGCCCAGTACGAAGAAGCTTCCGACGATCCAGATGACCAAGGCTGCAGTGTTCGCCCGGCTGATCCGCGACATGGCGCGTGAGAGGGGTGGCGGGCTAGCGACCTCGTCGCTTGCGTCTAACGCGTCTTCCTCAGGTATTGTCCCGGTCGGCTCCGGCGAGCCCGACGTCTCGGCGTCGAACCCGTCGACGGATCCCTGTCCCACGACCGGGGACTCCTCTTCCACGACCGGGGACTCCTGTCCCACGACCGGCGGAGAGGCCGGTTTGGGTGCTGTTATGTCAAGGTTTAAGAAACTTGTATCAAACGGCAGATTCCATGAAGGTAACGCAACCAGCAGAATCGGGAGGGCGATGAGGACAACGAGAGCCGAACTCCAGATCAAATAGCGACCGGAGGCGGACCCCCGCCGAAGCAGGAGACTGGCGGCCGCGGCCACCAGAAGGACTAGGGTCCCTTTGATCAGGATGCCGATCAGTGCCGGCTGGACCGCCAGTGCCAGGGCTCTCATGCGCCCTCCTTCCGGGCCTTGTCGATGAGACTCGACAGCCGTTCCAGTTCGTCGTCGGACAGCTTGGAGCCGGATTCGTCCAACAGGGTTGCGACAGCCTGTGCTGTCGAGCCTTCGAAAAACGTGTCCAGCATGTGTTTCATCGCCGACCGCTTGGCCTTGTCCCGCGTGACGGTCGGGATGAATACGTAGCGCGGGCCGTCCTGCTCGTGACGGACGTGACCCTTGTCTTCCAGCACACGCAGCATGGCGCGCACGGCCGAATAGCCGGGCGGTTCCGGGATGTTTTCCATGATGTCCGCCGCGGTCGCCTGTCCCCTTTGGAACAGAACATCCATAATCTGACGTTCGCGCCGGCTCAGGTTGGAGTGAACGGATTTGACCATCGATTAAAAGCCCTTTCCAGAAGTGATGCTAAAAAACTAGCATCACTTCTGGCGACCCGTCAAACAAAAAATGCTATTTTTTTAGCACCCGATTCGGGTCCCTCCGAAAATAGGAAATAGGGACAGACTCCTGCGTCCCCCATTTTAAGTGGTTTGAAATGTTGTTGATAAAGTAGGGGCAGAGGAGTCTGTTCCTACTTATTGCGGGGTTGCTGTTCCTTCCAGAAGTCTTCCAGCCCGACGCCTAGGCCGTCGGCCAGGCGGTTGACGAAGGCGTAGTAGCCGGTGATCAGGTTGATGTCAAGGATGGTCCGGTCTTCGAAGCCGGCCTCCCGCAGACGGGTAACGTCTTGCTCGACCATCTTTGTCGGTTCCAGCGTCAGCTTGATGGCGTAGTCGAGCATAGCGCGATCCGCCGGCTCCAGGTCGACCTTCCGGTAGTCCTCGACCAACTCATCCACCCACGGAGCATCCTTGGTCAGCCGACGCAGTCCCGCTGCGTGATGGAGAATTCAGTAGTGGCAGTCGTTGGCGGCCGAGATCGCCACGGCGAGCATCTCCCGCCGCACGCGCGAAAGCTTTGACGGGCCGTACATGACCATGCGGTAGAAGCACCAGTGGATCCGGAGGGACTCGGGGTGAAGACTGTGGATCTTGAGGATGTTGTCGACCGGCCCGCGCGGGTCCGCCATTTCGTTGTACATCTCGCGCAGCTTGGGCGTCAGCTCGGGTGAGTCTTCATCGATGACTTTGATCCATGGTCTGTCCGACATGTCGTCTCCGATAGTGGTATTTAACCACACAGCGACGCCTCGGCGCCGCCCTGGACCCTGTTGCGGCGTTCGACTAGACTGTCCTCCACGAGCTCGCCTCCTTCGACCATGAGTACACCGGCCATCGAGATCCCCGACCGTTACAACATGGCGACGCATTTTGTCGACCGCCACATCGCGGAGGGCCGACGCGACAAGGTTGCGATCATTTCCGAGGGCCGGAAGATCACCTACCTCCAGTTCTACGAGATGGTCAACCGCGTCGGCAACGGTCTCGGTGAACTGGGGATCCTATCGGGCGATCGCGTCCTGATCCTCCTGCCCGACTGTCCGGAGTTCGGCGCGGCATACCTGGGAACAGTCAAGAGTGGGGCGGTTGCGGTTCTCACCAACACGGCGTTACGGGGACCGGATTACGCGTATTTTCTCGACGAGAGCGAGGCCCGAGCCCTGATCGTCGATGCGGCTCTCTGGACCGAAATCCAACCGCTGGTGGGCGAACGCAAGAGTCTGGAACATGTGATCGTTCGCGGCGATATCGAAGGCGGGCATCTGAACTGGGGACAATGGATCGGCGAACAATCCGCTGAACTCACCCCCGCCGACACCGCGAAGGACGACATCGCTTTCTGGCTCTGGACATCCGGCAGCACGGGACTCCCGAAAGCGGCACTGCATCGTCATCGGGACTGGAACTACTGTGCAGAGTGTTTCGCGCGGGCGATCCTCGACATCGGACCCGACGACATCACGTTTTCCTCATCCAAGCTCTTTCACGCCTACGGACTGGGCAACGCGTTGATGTTCCCGCTCCATGCAGGCGCGACCACCCTCCTCTACCCGGGGCGGCCGGCGCCCGACGTCATCCTGAAGACAGCACACGACCGGCGGCCCACGCTCTTCTATTCCGTGCCGACGCTCTACGCCGCGATGCTGGCCGCCACCGATGCCCAGAACCCTTACGATCTGTCCAGCGTCCGCCATTGCGTCTCGGCGGCGGAACCGCTGCCGCCGGCCATCTTCAACCGCTGGCAGGAACGGTTCGGGCTGGAGATCCTGGATGCCATCGGGTCGACCGAGGTCCTCCACATGTACGCGTCGTCGCGACCGGGCGACGTCAGACCCGGCAGCACGGGCCGGCCGATACCGGGATATGACGTGCGCATCTCCGACGAAGCCGGCAACGAGGTGGAGGCCGGTGCTGTCGGGGATCTCTGGGTGCTCGGACCCAGTACGGCGCCCTCGTACTGGAACAGGGAAGAGTTGAACAGGGAGAAATGGAAAGACGGCTGGTTCTTCAGCGGCGACAAGTACTACAGGGATTCGGACGGCTTTCTTTTCTATGCGGGCCGTTCGGACGACATGTTCAAAGTCTCGGGACAGTGGGTGTCGCCGATCGAGATTGAAAACTGTCTGGTGGAACACGAGACGGTTCTCGAATCGGCTGTCGTTCCCTGGCAGGACGACAACAAGCTCCTCAAGCCGCAGGCCTATGTGGTGCTCAAGGCCGACGTCGAGGGAGACGGGCCGCTCGTCAGTGAGCTGCAGGACTTCGTCAAGATGCGGCTGACACCCTACAAGTATCCTCGCCGAATCCAATTCGTCGACGACCTCCCGAAGACCGCCGCAGGGAAGATTCAACGCTTCAAGCTGAGACAGAGTTCGTAAAGATCCGCGCCTGTCGTTGAAATCAGGCGTGTCCGGTGATACATAGGCAGGATGCTGCGCATCACCTGCTTCATTGTCCTGGCCGCGGGTATTCTCGCAATGGTCCTGGCCGCGCCCCACGCAAGGGCTCAACAGGAGCAGGCCGAGCCGTTTCAGAACGTCCAGATTCTCACCGACGTACCCCCGGACGAGCTTCGCTATATCATGCAGGTCACGAGCCGGACGCTGGGCGTGCGTTGCGAACACTGCCATGAACGCGAGGCTTGGCATCTGGACGACAAGCCCGAGAAGCAGACGGCCCGGAACATGATGCACATGGTTGCGGTCGCGGGCGAGGAGTACTTCCAGGGGTTCGAGGCCGCGAGTTGCTGGACCTGCCACCGCGGTTCGACGAAGCCGGAAACCGAAGTCGACCCCGAGATGATGGCGATGGTTCGGGCGATGCCGGCAACAGCCTTTTCGGATGAGACACGGCCGGCCGGCGAGGTCTACGAGAACCTCCAACAGCTCGGCGACATCCCGGCCAACGAGCTTCGTGAAGTGATGTACAAGTTCGTCGCTTCACTCGGTGTAGGCTGCACGCACTGCCATACGCCGGGGGATTGGTCCAGCGACGACCAGATCCAGAAACTGATGGCACGGAGGATGATCGAGATTCGTACCGGCCTTCAGGACGACTTCTTCGACGGCAGGGAAGTAGTGACGTGCTGGACCTGCCACCGGGGACAGCCCCGCGCGGAAACAAACGTTCCGCAGGAACTTCTGCCGCCACGCCGCGGGAACTGGAAGTAATTAGGGGCAGAGCCCCATTTCCCCTATTTCAAAAGATTTGAAATTTGAGATTGGAGATTCGAGATCTCAGATTGATTGCGCGAACGGTTGGGGAACCACCCCATCCGAACTCCCCTCCTCAGAGACCACCCCGTCTGCGCCTGGCGGCGCGTCCACCCCTCCTTATCCAAGGAGGGGAGTTTTTTAGGGAAATGGGGGCTCTGCCCCCCATTTAAATCGTTACTCGTAGCGTAAAGCCACGATCGGGTCAACTTTGGTGGCGCGACGGGCCGGCACGTAGCATGCGGTCGCAGCGGTCAGGATCAGGAGCGCCGTTACCCCGACGAACGTTGTCGGATCCAAAGCGGTCAGGCCGAACAACATGCTCTCCAGGTACCGGGTGACGGCGAACGCCCCGGCCAGTCCGGCGGCGATGCCGATGGCGGTTAAGACCATGCCCTGGCCAAGGATCAATCTCAGGACGTTCTGTTTTTCCGCACCGAGCGCCATGCGGATTCCGATCTCCCGCGTGCGCTGGCTTACCGAATAGGCCAGCACGCCATAGATGCCGACCGACGCCAGGACCAGCGCGATCGCGGCGAATGCACCCAGCAGGACCGCGTAGAACCGGGGACCCGCGATCGATGAGTAGAGGCGGTCCTCCATCGTCCGGATGTTGTCGACGGTCAGCGAGGAGTCCAGATCCAGGACGCTGCGGCGTATTTCGGGCACCAGCGCCATCGGGTCACCGGCAGTCTGAATAGCGAACGTCATCGGCAGGTTTCCGAAAGTTTGGGCGGCTTGCTGGTAGGTGAAATACACTTCCGGCTCGACGTCTCGATCGAGGCCCTGGTGATGGACGTCCCCGACGATGCCGACGATCCGTTGCGCGCCCGTCGGACCGGGTTGAAACTCGCGGTTCACGGGGGATTCATCCGGGAAATAGCGTCGCGCGAAAGTCTGGTTGACCAGGAGCACTCGCTGCTGCCCTTCGCGATCCTGATCGGTGAAGCCGCGCCCTTCGACGATCGGAATCCCCATCGCGTCGAAGTAGCCGGAGCTGACGATCCGTACATCCGCCGCGGCGCGCTGCTGGTAGTCGCCTTCTCCCGGGAGCATGAAAGCCATACGTATGTTGTTCTGGGTCAGAGGCAGGATGTTGACCGCGCCGGCAGAAACGACTCCGTTCATCATGTCGGTGCTCTGGAGGAGCCGATCGTAGAAAGCCCGTCGTTGCGGGACGTCGGCGTAGCGCGCCCTCGGCAGGTTGACCTGGAACGTCAGGACGTTTTTCGGGTCGTAGCCCGGATCGACGCTGGCCAGGTTCGTGAAGCTGTTGATCAACAAGCCCCCGCCGACCAACAGGACGGCGGCCAGGGCGACCTCCGCCATCGCGAGCAGGCTGCGGGTTTTGTTACGACGGAACAGGTCGAAACCGGATGACGCATACGTGCCCCCTTCCTTCAGGCTCTCCATCCGCTCGCTGTTGCTCATTCGGAATGCAGGTGCCAGCCCGAACAGGAGGCCGGTCAGCACAGAGACGCACAAGGTGAACGCCAGCACGGTCGGATCGATACCGACTTCGTCGATGCGGGGAATCGTGCCGGGCTCCAGGGCCTTGAGCGCGCCGACACCCCAGTAAGCCAGCAAGCATCCGAGGCCCCCACCGAGACCGGCGAGGGTGATGCTCTCGGTTAACACCTGGCGCACCAGGCGAACGCGACCGGCTCCCATGGCGGCTCGAATTGCGATTTCGAGCTGCCGTCCGCTCGCCCGGGTCAGCAGCAGGTTCGCGACGTTGGCGCAGGCGATCAGGAGGACGAACCCGACGGCCACCAGCAGCACCATCAGCGCAGGCCGGACCGGCGCGACCAGCTCTTCCTGAAGCGGGATGAGATCGATGGTGGAATTCGCCAGCGGATCCTGACCGGCGAGAGGGTTGGCCGCCCCCGCCCGGACCACCCCGACCGGGGCCACCCCGGACGACTTGCCGGCCACCGCCCGCACCGGGTTCACCTGCAGGGCCGCCCCGAACGACGCGGCGCTGCACCTGGCCTTCGGGGACAGGTTCTCCACCGCCGGCCTGTTCACTCGGTCGGCCGATCCTCATTCCACGTCGCTGCTGGCCCGGTGTCTGCTCTCCGGGCCCGCCTTCTGTGGCCGACGGAGCCGGTCCGCGCGTGAAATCGGTGCCGTCGAAGCTCGCACCGGCGGGATGTAGGCGGGCGAAGATCGTGTTGGCCTCGGCCACCGCGGTCTCCAGGGACACGCCTTGTTTCAGTCGGGCCAGAGTTGAACCCGATATTTCGATTCGGCCAACCTGGCGTTGAACGGCCGGTCGCACCGCCGCCGGAATCCAGTATTCCGTTTCCGGATTGGGAAATTCGAAATCGGCCGGCATGATCCCGACCACCGGATACGGATTGTCGTCGAGGATGAGGATCCGGTTCAGGATGTCGGGATCTCGGCCGAAATACCGCTCCCATGCCATCTCACCCAAAATGACGACACGATCGTTACCCGGGGTCTCCTCCTCCTGCTCAAAAACGCGGCCCGTGAGCGGTGAGGCGCCCAGGAGCTCGAACATCGCGGGAGACACGCGGCTTCCGTTGAGGCGAACCGGTTCCTCCAGGCTCGTCATTGTCGCGGAATGGCTCGAGTAGATACCGATCTGCTCGAGTGTCTCCGACTGCAGGCGGTACTCCTGAAAGTCGTCGGTTGTGATGGAGGGAATGCGACGAGGTCCACCCTCACCCGCCATAGGCGGCCGGTCCATGACGAACCGGACCAACTGGTCCGGATCCTTGTAGGGAAGCGGCCGGAGAAGGACCGAGTTGACGACGCTGAATATCGCGGAGTTGGCTCCGATCCCCAGTGCCAGAGTGAGTACGGCGACCGCAGTGAAGGCAGTCTTCTTGACCAGCATTCGGATACCGTACTGAAAATCTTGCCACAGTGTTTCCATCACTACTCACCTCGGTTGGGTTGCGCCGACAGCCGATGCCGGACCGTGCGTGGCGAAATATCCCACACATCGTAAAGCATAGACGAATCAATCGCCTAGCCGTTGTTAAGGTAGTTATAAATGATTGTTAATGATGTAAAGGGGAAGTAGTCAGTTGCCAGTAATCAGTAGTCAGTTGAAGAACGCGCAAACAGAGGTGGACGGCCTGACTCCGTGGAATCCGCTGGCGTCTCTCGGTCGAAACAACCTGCAGAGTAGAGACGCCGTTCCCGAAGGGGTTACTACTGCAGGACGAAAGCGATTGACTTGTCGGCTTGGCTGGCTTGGAATGGGCGCAACCCGGAGAGTCGGAGGAAACAATGAGAAAGACAGGCCTGCTGTTTGTCCTCGCAACGCTCACAGTGCCGTCGCTATGGGCTCAAGAAGAGAACTGGGAAGTCATCAGCCGGAAGACGCGTGACCGGATCGTCGAGGTTGCCGACGGCACTCGGGGAGTCGGAGGCGTCGTCGTGTTCGATTTGACCAGCGGAGAGCGATTCGGTTTCCAGGACGATTTTGTCTTTCCGCAGGGCAGCGCGATCAAGATCCCGATCCTGATGGAGGTTTACAAGCAGGCCGGCGAAGATCGATTCGAGCTCACAGACAAGCTCGAAGTCGGCCGAGCACAGCAAGTGGGGGGAAGCGGCGTCCTGAAAGAGCTCGGCGACGGCACGTCCGAGCTGTCGATCCGCGACCTCTGCGTTCTGATGGTGCTCGTCAGCGACAACACCGCGACGAACATCCTGATCGATCTGGTCGGAATGGAAAACGTCAACCGGACATTGCAGTCGCTCGGGTTTGAACGCACCCGTCTGCGCCGGCGGATGATGAATCAGGCGGCGTCGGCGCGAGGGGACGAGAACACGTCGACCCCGGCCGAAGCCGCAAGGATCATGGAGATGCTATACCAGGGAGAGTTTCTCGGCCGGGAGCCCTCCGATGACATCCTCTCGATTCTTCGGAAGCGCAAACGTGGAGGGATCAATGCGGTCCTTCCCGCCAGCGTTCCTGTTGCCTTCAAGCCGGGCGGAATCGCCGGGGTTTCAACGGAGTGGGCGATCGTAGAACTGCCGGAACGACCCTACATAGTGATCGTGATGGAGAATTTTGGCCTGGGCAACGAAGCGTCCGAACTGATGGCGGAGATCTCCCGCATCGCTTACGATTACTTCAATCGCATCGGCCGGGCGACGCGCTACGGGACCTATGTCAACCGACCGGGACCCTAGATATTGGAAATTTCATCATTGCAGATTGGAAATTGGAGGTTGAGAACACACATCCCCAATCTTCAATCTCCAATCTGCAATCTCGAATCTCCAATAGTGGGGATCTTGCACCCCTCACCCACTACCGTTTAGAATCATTTGTTTTGCCATCGTCCGGCGCGCCGACTGTCGGTGTTCGGTGGGTGGTGTCACGTCAAGGAACCCCCGGAGGAAACTGAATGAAGGTAGGCGTCCCGAAAGAGAGCCTCGAGCACGAGTCCCGTGTGGCGTTGGTGCCCGATGTCGTAAGGAAACTCGTCGATCGGGGCGTCGAAGTCGTTGTCGAGGCCGGTGCAGGAGAGGGTGCCTCCTTCACAGACGACTCTTATAGGGATGCCGGCGCGACCGTTCTGGAGAGCCAGGGCGAAGTTCTGGGCGCGGCCGACGTCGTGTTGAGCGTTCAGCCTCCTCGGTCGGCCGATGTCGAGCTTCTGAAGGAAGGGGCCGTCCTCGTGTGCTTCCTGCAGCCCGACCGGGATCGTGCGATCCTCGATCGGCTGGCCGCGCGAAGGGTGACCGCCCTGAGCATGAACCGGGTCCCGCGGATCACGCGGGCTCAGACGATGGATGCTCTTTCTTCGCAATCGAACATCGCGGGCTACAAGGCGGTCCTCGTCGGCGCGTCGGCTCTCGGAAAGATCCTGCCCATGTTGGTGACGGCGGCGGGCACGATTCGACCCTCGAGTGTTTTCGTGCTGGGTGCCGGTGTTGCCGGCTTGCAGGCCATCGCGACCGCCCGGCGTCTTGGCGCCGTCGTGACCGCTTTCGATGTCCGTCCGGTGGTTAAGGAACAGGTTGAGAGTCTCGGGGCCAAGTTTCTCGAGGTCGAACTCGGCGAGGAGGAAACCGAGACCGCCGGAGGATACGCGAAGGAGCTCTCGGAAGAATCGCACCGGAGGGAGCAGGAGTTGTTGCACAAGACCCTGCAGAGTGTCGACATCGTGATCACGACCGCGTTGATTCCCGACAAGCCTGCGCCTGTGTTGATCACCGAGGGAATGGTCCGCGACATGAGACCCGGCTCGGTGATCGTGGACCTGGCTGCGGAAACCGGTGGGAACTGCGAGCTGACCGAACCCGGACAGGAGGTGGTGAAGCACGGGGTGACGATCATCGGCGAATTGAACCTGCCGGCGACCGTCGCTGTGAACTCGAGCCAGATGTACGCCAGAAACGTCGTCACGCTTCTGGAAGAATTGATCGATGAGGGTCAGTTGAAGGTCGACCTGGAAAACGACGTCGTCGGTCCGAGCACAATCACACATGAAGGGGAGCTGAGGATCTGATGGAAGGCCTGATCGGAGAGATCGTTGTTCTTGTGCTGGCGATGTTCGTGGGTTTCGAAGTCATCACGAAGGTGCCACCGACACTGCATACCCCGCTCATGTCCGGATCCAATGCCATCTCCGGTATCACCGTGATCGGCGCGATGATCGTGGCCGGAGAAGGCCACAGCCAGGTCGCCGCCATCCTCGGGATCGTCGCCGTCGCGTTTGCGACGACGAACATCGTCGGCGGGTTCATGGTCACGGACCGCATGCTCCGGATGTTCAAGAAAGACAAGGGCAGGGACCGTAAATGAACGCTCTCATGGAACTTGCCTACCTGCTGGCCGCCGTTTGCTTCATCTTTGGGCTGAAGTGGCTGTCTTCGCCCGCGACCGCCCGGCAGGGAAACGCGCTGGCGGCGACGGGGATGCTCATCGCGATCCTGGTGACGCTGCTCGAGCAGCGGATCGTCGGGTTCTCCGGCATCCTGATCGGGGTCATCATCGGCGGGTCGGCCGGCGCGATCCTTGCCCGCACGATCACGATGACCGCGATGCCGCAGATGGTCGCACTCCTCAACGGATTTGGCGGCGGGGCTTCGGTTCTCGTCGCCAGCGCCGAATACCTACGTCTGAGCGCACAAGGGGGAGCCGAGATAGACGTTGCGGTCAGCGTCCAGTTCAGCATCCTCGTCGGGGCCGTGACGTTTTCGGGCAGCTTGATTGCTTTCGGCAAACTACAGGAACTCGTAACGGGTCAGGCCGTGACCTACCCGCTCCAGAAGCCTTTGAACGCGCTCCTGGCATTCGCGATCCTGGCGGTCGCTACCTACCTGGTTGTTGCGCAGCCCGGAAGCGACGTAGCGGCGCAGTTCGCCGGCATCTTCGGCGATTCGGTCGCAACACCCATGTTGATACTGGCCGGTTTGTCGCTCGTGCTCGGAGTGTTGAGCGTCATCCCGATCGGTGGAGCCGACATGCCTGTCGTGATTTCACTGCTCAATTCCTATTCGGGGATCGCGGCGGCATCGACCGGTTTCGTGATCGACAACAACGGGTTGATCATCAGCGGCGCACTGGTCGGAGCGTCGGGAATCATCCTGACGATGATCATGTGCAAGGGCATGAACCGGTCGCTCGGAAACGTATTATTCGGCGCGTTCGGAGCCGGCGCGCCGGAAGTCGCGGGAGAGGCCGCGGGAGCGACGGGCGGGACGGTGCGCCAGGTGTCACCCGAGGACGCCGCCGTGATGCTTGCGTACGCGAACCAGGTCGTCGTCGTGCCGGGCTACGGTCTGGCGGTGTCGCAGGCGCAGCACGCGGTCCGCGAGCTGGCCTCGCTACTGGAGGACCGTGACGTCGATGTCAAGTACGCGATCCACCCCGTGGCGGGCCGCATGCCGGGACACATGAACGTCCTTCTGGCAGAAGCGGACGTGCCCTACGATCAGCTGTGGGAAATGGAGCGGATCAATCCTGAGTTCGGTAGAACAGACGTCGCGGTGGTGATCGGCGCCAACGACGTTGTCAATCCTGCCGCGCGCAACACACCGTCGAGCCCGATCTACGGCATGCCGATTCTCGACGTGGACAACGCGCAGCAGGTCATCGTGATGAAGCGGAGCATGAATCCCGGCTTCGCCGGCATCGACAACGAGCTGTTCTACCATCCCCGGACCGCGATGCTCTTCGGCGATGCCAAGGCGTCGCTCAACAAGCTGATCGCCGAGGTGAAAGAAGCATAGCAGCCCGTGACCAGGAGTCTGATGGTTCGCGCGCACGGGTTTTGCGAGGCGGAGACGAGGCGCGAGGAGGAATTGATGCGGTTTCATCATGACGACGAGCAACAAAGTATCCGACCGCAACCCCCGTGCGCCCGGAGGGTTACGGACTGACTACTACGCAGAATGCGTCAAAAAATCCATGCGTCCGCCGTCGACAGTCAGGACCTGCGCGGTGATAAAGCTGGATTCTTCGCTGGAGAGAAACAGCGCGCTGCCGGCGATGTCCTCCGGCTGCCCTACACGGCCCAGTGCGGCCTTGGCGGCGGGTTTCGCCAGCGCGTCGGCGAGGCCTTCAGCCGAGCCGCTGATTGAAGCCAGCATGTCGGTCTGGATGAAGCCCGGACAGATCGCGTTGACGGTGATTCCCTTCGGTCCCAGCTCGAAGGCCATTCGTTTCGTCAGGGATATCACCGCCGCTTTCGTCAGCGCGTAGGGAGTAGTCCCGCCGACGGCCGTTCCGAGAGCGGCCAGGGAACTGATGTTGACGATCTTTCCGTGTCCTCGATCCTCCATCTTCGGTGCGACGATCTGGACACAGTTGACGATGCCTTTGACGTTCACGGCGATCATGCGGTCCAGTTCTGCTTCGTTCATCGTCATCACATTGCCGTGCAGCAGGATGCCCGCGTTGTTGACGAGGATGTCGATGCTCCCGAACCGGTCGACGGATTCGCCGACCATCGTCTCGACTTGAGTTCGATCCGACACGTCGGCCTTGACGGCAACGGCCTCGGCGCCGCCGTCCTGAATCGTCCCGACGACCTCTTCCGCGGCGTCTGCCCGGTTGGCATAGTTAACGATGACGGAAGCACCTTCCCGCCCGAAGAGCGTGGCTGTAGCTCGTCCGATTCCGCGGGAGGCTCCGGTAATGAGCGCGACCTTTCCTTGAAGTCTCATGGGGGGAGTATAAGGGCGCAGGTGATCCAAAGAGTCAACTTTTGGTCCAGAGTTCACGATCCGGATGACCGCTTTGAGAGACCGATCAATCGGACGCACGATCGGGCATCAGGAACACGCGTCTTGCTAGATCGGACTCGATCACTTCCGCGGAGTAAAACCCGCCCAGCACCGCTCGACCGTCCCGGATCAAGTCGCCGTTGCGTTCCTCGAACTCCGGCCAGGTGTGATCCCTTCCGAACCGCTCGATCCGCTCATTGACGATGAGGACGAACGCCCACGTGATCGTCTCGTGGTAGAGGCTGGCGTGACCCTTGGATGCCGCGAAGCGCTTCAGGCCGACGATGAAGCGGTCCAGCGCCTCCAGGAGCGGATACTTGCGCAGGTAGAGCCAGGTCAGTCTGACGTGATCGGCGTGACGGAAGTCCGTATTGGGTAGCGTGCAATCCGAAACTCTCGACAAAAGTCGCCTCCTCCGCGGTCGGTTCGTAAGCAGCGACCGCATTCATCGCTCAGCCTCCTTCATCCGGTGACTCGCACTCGAGTCCAGGTCCAATCCATAGATCCGCTTCAGGTCGGCAACTCGCTCGAGGGTTTCTTTCTTGAAGGGCTGTTTTCCATCAAACGCATGGAACACGATGCCCTCCAACAGGTCACCCATGGTCATGTCCAGGTACTCGGCGAGACCCTTCAGGACCTTCACCAGGCGTTTTTCCATGCGGACGCCCGTCTGGACGCGGATAACCGTGTAGCTTTGCTCTCCAGACTTCTTGCCGGCTTTCTTGGGCACTGGGGCACCTCCTTGTACCAATGTACCACAGTACCAGATAAACAGCGGTCTTCAGGTTGGAGTTGCTGTGGCGCCAAGCCGTCGGGTTCTCACAGGGCGAGTCCTGTCTGACGATTCGTCGCGGGCGTGAGATACTTGAAATGAAAGGGCGGAGCAGTCCGTATCGCCCAAGCTCGAAGCGAGATACGACGAGGATTGGCGTGTACAGACTCGGAACGAACGCAGTATGATGCGGCCTGCTCGTCCGTCCAGCGGCGTGAGTAACCGATAACGATGCGAATTCTGATTGCCGGAGGCGGAGACGTCGCCGCCCTCATCGCGAGCCGCCTCATCCGAGAAGGCAACGAAGTCGTCCTTGTAGAAGAAGACATCGCCCGGTGCGAGCACCTCGAGGACACCCTGGACGCGAAGGTCATCCAGGGCAATGCTGCCAGTGTCCTGACCCTCCGTCGCGCCGGCCTCGCCGAAACCGAGATGCTCATCGCAGCGACGGACTCCGACGGGGTCAATGTTCTGGCCTGCCTCATCGCGCAGGTCGAATCCAAAGCCAGTATCAAGGTTGCCAGGATGCGCACCCACGAGGTGGAGCACTGGCGACGATTGACGAAGCGGGCGGGTTTGGAGATCGATTTGATCATCCACCCGGAGAGCGACGTCTCCGACCGGATCATGCGCGTCGTCAACTACCCGGGAGTGTCCGACATCCTGGAGTTCGCAAGGGGTGAGGCCCGACTCTTCGGGATGAATATCGAGCACGACAGCTGGCTGGCCGGCAAAACGCTGGGGGAGCTCGAGAAAGCCGGTCCACCGCGCAATTCTTTGATCGCGATGATCTTCAGGGGGCAGCAGGTAATCATCCCCCATGGAGCCGAGACATTGCAGCCGGGCGACCACATCTACGGGATGGCGACCCGCGACAACCTGGAAGAGGTGCTCGAGTTCATGGGGATCGAGACCCACAAGGAGCTAGAGCGTGTTTTTGTCGTCGGAGGAAAACAGATCGGCATCCAGATCGCCCAGATGCTCGAGGATCGCGGTGTTCAGGTCAAGCTGTTCGAAAACGATCACGATCGTTGCGAGAAGATATCGACGATTCTGGACAAGGCGATCGTCATCCACGGCGACGGCACCGATCGGGCGACCTTGCTGGACGAGAACGTCGAGGGAGTCGATGCGTTTCTGGCCCTGACGAATCACGACGAGGACAACATCATCGCCTCGCTGCTGGCGCGTCGGCTGGGGGTCAAGAAGGTCGTGGCTCTGATCAATCGGATGAGCTATCTGCCGATGGTCCAGCGCCTGGGGATCAACACGACCGTCAGTCCCCGTCTGGAGGCGGTCGACCGAATTCTACAGTTCGTGCGGAAAGGTCGCGTCCTGTCAGTGACCACGTTCGGCGAGGAAGAAGCTGAAGCGATCGAGCTGCTCGCGTCGAAGGGGTCCAGGTATGTGGGGCGGCCGCTCAGCGAGCTGCGGTTCCCGCGCGGCGCCATCGTCGGGGCGATCGCCAGGCCCGACGGGCAGGTACTCATACCCCGGGGAAGCGCGATAATCGAAGCCGGCGATCGCGTCATCTTCTTCGCGCTCGAGAGTACCGTCCGAGACCTGGAGTCCGCCTTTCTGGCCTAGCCTTTATGGAGAATCCTCCTTGATCCAGTTTCGCCTGATCGGCTACGTCCTTGGCCAGTTCCTGCTGGCCCTGGGCGGCACGATGCTCATCCCGTTCGGCTACGGGTGGGCGGTCGGTAGCGGGGGCCTGGAACCGCTGGCATACTCTGCGGCAATCACCCTGGGGGTGGGCGGCCTGTTCCTGTTTCTGTTCCGGAGACCGAGTCGGGAGCTCAGCCAGCGGGAAGGCCTCCTGCTCGTTGTATCGATTTGGATCAGCGTCGGTCTGTTCGGCAGCCTTCCGTTCTACCTGTCGCCCTACTTCACGACATTCACCGACGCGTTCTTCGAGGCGGTGTCCGGGTTCACGACGACCGGTGCCACGGTCCTCACCGAGGTCGAGGTACTTCCAGACGCATTGCAGTTCTGGCGATGCTTTTCCCACTGGCTGGGCGGGATGGGCATTGTCCTTCTCGGCATCGCGATCCTGCCCCTGGTCGGACACGGCGGCATGCAGCTATACCGTGCCGAGTTCTCAGGCGCCAAGTCCGAGCGGTTGAAGCCTCGAGTCACCGAAACCGCCCTCTCGTTGTGGAAGATCTACGCGTCGCTGACGGTTGCGGAATTCTTCGCGTTGAGAATGGCGGGGATGAACGGGTTCGAAGCCCTGTGCCACACGTTCTCGACCCTGGGAACCGGCGGCTTTTCGACGAGGACCGACAGCATCGGCGGTTTCAACAGCCTGCTCATCGAGCTGATCATCATCGTCTTCATGCTGCTGGCCGGAGTCAGCTTCGTCCAGCACTATCGGCTCTGGGTCGAGCGCGACCCCCGCCGGTTCTTTGAGGATGTCGAGCTCCGCTACTACCTCCTGATCACGGCGACGACGACGACCCTGATCGGGGGAATTCTCGTCTGGAACGACGGGTATGGCCTGCTCCAGGCGGTTCGCAGTGCCTTGTTCCAGGTCGGTGCGATCGTCACGGGAACCGGTTTCGTAACCGACAACTTCGAGGTGTGGCACCCGTTGCCACAGTTGATCCTGCTGACGTTGATGTTCGTGGGGGGATGCACGGGATCGACTGCGGGCGGAATGAAGACGTCCAGGGTTTTCCTGCTTGCCCAGGTCGTCGATCGCGAGTTCAAGAGGATGGTCGAACGCCGCGGCGTCTTTGCGGTTCGCCTGGGAGGGAAGGTAATTTCCGAGTCGACGATCCAGAGCCTGCTCAACCTGGTCTACCTGGCTTTCGTCGTCAACTTTGCGTCGTGCCTGATGCTGGCGGCAATGGGCGTGGACGTGCTCACCGCGATCGCCGCCGTCGCCGCATCGATGTTCAACATCGGACCGGCGCTGGGTTCGGTCGGTCCGACGGAAAACTACGCGCACCTGCCGATGCTTGCCAAGTGGGTCCTGGCCGCGGACATGATTGCGGGCCGACTGGAGTTCTACACGGTGATCGTGATCCTGACCCCCGCGTTCTGGCGGAAATGAGAAGAAGTGACAAGTGACGAGTAAGAGGTACACTTCATTAACTCCCAATGGTAAGCCACCGCCTCTGGCGGTGAGACTCGAAGAGGTTCGACCGTCCCGTCGTGCAGTGTGATAGACGGTCTCCAATCAACGAACCACCACGTTCGAATTGAAAGGAGACCGTCATGAGAGAGTGGCAGAGCCAGTCCCATGTGAAATGGTACTGCAGATATCACATCGTGTTTGTTCCGAAATACCGGAAGAAGGCCATCAAGCAGCAGAAAGTTTGGGACGCTGCGCAGAGGGATCGGAAAGATTCTCCGGGAGTTATGCAAGCAGCAGAAAGTGGAGTTGGTGGAAGGACATGCGATGGGGGATCATGTGCACCTGTGTTTGAGCATTCCGCCAAAGTACAGCGTGGCGAACACGGTGGGAGTGCTGAAAGGGAAATCGGCAATCCAAATTCACCGGCAATACATGGGAAAGCAACGGAATTTCACGGGCTTCCACTTCTGGGCTCGGGGCTACTGTGTAAGTACGGTAGGACTGGATGAAGCGACGATCCGACAGTATATTCGGAACCAGGAGGCCGAGGAGAAGCGGCAGGAGCAGCTCACTCTGGGAGGGCTTTAGCCCTCTTCATTCGTTCGAGGCCCCCTCGGGGGGCCTTCATCATACCGCCCGCTCTGCGGGCGGTAGCTGATTGACTACTGACTACTGACTACTGTTGTGATGAAGGAACTGGAACATCCCAAGGTCGGGTCCCGGGTGCTGCTGACCCTTGCGTGCCTGATCATCCTGGTGGCAGGTCTCCGGGCCGCCGAGACCGTGGTCGTTCCGTTCCTCCTGTCCGTGTTCTTGTCGATGCTGGGGATACCACTCATCAACTGGCTTACCGGACATCGCTGGCCGCAGTGGCTGGCGATTCTGTTCGTGATGCTCGGCCTGATCGTCGTTCTGGTCGGAATCGGGGTCGTCGTCGGTGGCTCGGTCAACTCGTTCACCCAAACGCTGCCGCAGTACCAGGCCCGCATCACCGAGCTGATGAATTCGGCGGAGCGTCGGCTGGAGTCGTGGGGATTGGAAGTCTCGATCTCGGCCGTTCTGGAAATCGTGAATCCGGGTCAGATTTTCCAACTCGCAGGCGGACTGCTGTCGCGGCTGGCCGGAATCGTTTCGAACTTCTTTCTCGTCGTCCTGACGACCGTGTTCATCCTGACCGAGGCGGCGGGCTTTCCCAACAAAGTGCGGGCGGCGTTCGGCGACGTCGGGGCGGGCGTGCTGCAGGTGTCGAAGGTGATGACGCAGGTGCATCGATACCTGGTTATCAAGACCGCGATCAGCTTGACGACTGGAGTTTTGTTGGGCTCCTGGGTGTGGTTTCTCGGTGTGGATTTTCCGTTTCTCTGGGGCCTGCTTGCGTTCCTGCTCAACTATATTCCGAACATCGGGTCGATCATGGCGGCCATTCCGCCCGTCCTGCTGGCGCTGATTCAGCCGGGCGGAGGGGTCGGGGTGGCGTTGGGCGTCGCGCTCGGATACATGACCGTCAACCTGGTGATGGGGAACGTGATGGAGCCGCGCCTGATGGGTCAGCGGCTGGGGCTGTCGACGCTGGTAGTGTTTGTCTCGCTCGTCTTCTGGGGATGGGTCTGGGGGGGCGTCGGCATGCTGCTGTCGGTCCCGCTGACCATGGTGGTCAAGATTCTCCTTCAGAACAGCCCGGAGTGGCGCTGGATCGCCGTCCTGCTCGACAAGTCCCCAGAGGGTGTGCCCGCACCCAGCTCGAGCTAGTGGCCTGTAACAGTGCTATCGGCACCATCGCCGATGGGTCTTGCGGGCGAAGTCGAGGAGGAAGACGGAAAGCGATGCTCTTTCATCGGTGACGGCTTCCGACAAAGAGATCGCCCGCAACCCCCATCGGCCCGAAGGGTTCGACGGAACGGCGCCGTCTTCGGTGTCGTAACGCACTCGCAATGAAACAGCATTGGCTCGAGCGTCACTCCTAGAATCCGACGCCGTTCCGCCGAACGCTGGTACCGATAGCACTGTTACAGGTCACTACTAGTTCTGGTGCCGCGCGATGTAGTCGCGCGCGAAACCATTCAGCCGCGAGCCGGGTCGCAGCCCGATACGAGCCGCCTCTTCCTCTGCCCGTTCGATCGACCAACCTTCTCGGAGCACCCGGCGGATCATCCAGAAGGCGCCGACCCGTACCGCACCGGCGCAGTGGATGAAGAGAGGTCGGAGGTCGGGATCATCCGTTAGCCGTAGGAACTGCGTGACCTGCACGTCCTTGGGATTCCTCGACGCCACAGGGATGTTGAAGTACTTCAAGCCGAGTTCCTGGGCCTTCGCCTGTTCTGAAGCCCAGTCGTGCTCGCGCGGTCGCCGGAGGTTGAGGATGCCTCGAACGCCCTCTTCCTCGAGCCGGATCAGATGTTCCAACGACGGCTGGGAGCCCGTACAGAAATCGGATTCCACCCACAGAAAATTGCGCAGCGATGCCAGATCGTCCTGGGCCGCCGCTGGAAGAGACAGCAGTGTCGCAACAAGCAGACCGAAAGCTCGCTTCATGTGACCTCCGACGGCGCTTACTACCGAAACCACGGAGGGAGCTTACGGAAACGGGAGTTGCGCAGTCAAGCACAGTGTGTCGCGCCTGCCTCGTCGTCTCGGTAGTTTTTGCCAGTTTTGCCCTCACCTTCGAGTTTTTCCCTAATGGGCTCTTCAGTTTGGCCGATAAAGAGGACATCAGCCGGATTTTGACCAATTGAAGAGCGGCGGCTGGGAGCGCAATCTACCGTCCCTGGCACCGGAAAGCGCCTGCTATAGAAGCGGGTCCGGTGATTGGCTCCGAACGTCGTTCTCAAAAGAGAGGAACGACGGATGGCTTCGATCAGTTTCACAGGCAACAGCGTCTTCGACGCGGTGAAATTTGTCGATCTCGACCGGACGGCCCGATCCAAACCGGATCTCCAGGCCCGCTTCGGAAACAGCTCCGCGCTTTCCTCCGTAGCCGATCGACTCCAGAACTTCCAAGGCCTCGTTCAAGAGTTGAGCGGCAAGACGAGCTTTTCGGGTGCAAAGGCCTCCTCGTCTGCAGCCAGTGTCGCGACTGTCTCGGCCTCGTCCGGTGCATCGTTGGGCGAGTTTTCGCTGGAGGTGACCCAACTGGCCAAGCGCCAGATCACGACGTCCACGACAGGCTACACCAACACTTCCGACACCGTGGCCGATGGCGGATCGATCTCATTCAGCGTGAACGGTGGGACGACCACAACGATCAACGTTTCGTCGGCAACATCGCTTTCCAGTCTCAAGGATCAGATCAACAACCAGAACTCCGGCGTCGTGGCCTCGATCACCAACGATGCCGTTTCCAACAAGCTGGTCATATCCAGCCGGCAGACCGGACAGGGCGAAGGGTTTACGATCAACAACTCTCTGACGAATTCCGGCGGACCGGCGCTGGCATTCGCGACCGGGCAAAGCTCGCTTTCCGGAAATTCACAGAACGCTCAGAATGCCCAGATCAAGGTAGACGGCAAAGAGTTCAACAGCACCTCCAACACCGTTCTCGACGCCGTTTCCGGAACATCGATGACGTTGGTCGGCAAGGGCACATCGACGATCAGTGTGTCTGCCGATGCGGGCTCGACGGGACGTTCCGTCAGTCGTCTCGTCGATGAATTCAACGCCCTAGAGAAGGACTACACCCGACTCTCGGCCGACTCGTCGAAGCGCGATTCCAGAGATCGCATCGCCGCCAGCTCCGAGCTCCGGAACACGATTCGCGAGGTGCGACGGTCCCTTTCGGCGACCACATCCGGGACCTACAAGAAACTCTCCGATGTCGGCATTTCCAGTTCGACCTCCGGTCGGTTGACCTTGGACAAGTCGAAGCTGGACAAGGCGTTGGCGACCTCCCTTCGAGATGTCGAAGGGTTGCTCCGTGGCCGCGATGGCAAAGACGGAATCTTTTCGAAGCTGCGAGACCGTCTGGGTCTCAGTGGCGGCGCCAGCGGTTTCGTCGTACCGTCCCGCGACGGGCTTCGCGCCGCTTTTTCGAAACTGAGGCAGGATCAGCAGCAGCTCGGCCGCTCTGAAGCCGTTGTGGAGCGGGCCATTTCCGGTTTAAACAAATCGAATGCTCTATTCGGCCGAGTATCCATGCGGATAGTTTCCTGATTTCGGCCCAAGGCCGTAGAAGTGGTCCGTGGTCGTCGACCAGTTCGGCTGAGCCTTCCTTTCTTTCTTCGGGAATTCCGGTTTTTTGAATGAGTGCCAGAATTCCTCGTCCCAATCTATTGAAAATTGGTTCATTGGACGACTCCGCATTGGAAGTTTGGACACTAGATTGCTCTCGATTGTTATTGATCGAAACTTCGAGCAGTTTTTTGTCGCCTGGATAAGAGCGCCGATGCCTGTCACTCGTGGGAGGCTGGTTCTCGAAGATTTGAAATGAAGCAATTTCCTAATGAACAACCTGCGATGCAGATTAGTCAATATCGCGATTTGCAATTAGACCCACTAAGTTTCCGGAAGAGCCTCTTTTGATGGTCACTCCTCACTCGGCATCCCACGCCCGCTTTCCAGCTGATCTCATCGCATTTTCCACTAAACGGATCCAACTCCCGTCCGTCTATACACTTAACGTCCAATTACGGGCGTGGATTGGAATCGGGAGACAGGGACCTCATGCGCAACCAGAAGCCCTTTAGCTACAGAGAAGTCGCTAATGAAAAATGGATTTTCTCCTTGGTCCGGCAGCTGCGGGAGCTCGAGGACGAACGGAGGAATCCTCCGCCACCGATCAAGATCACGGCTGAGCCGGACCCGGAGGCCCTGGACAAGTTGGTCGAGGGTCCGACCTCTTTCGCCTCTTTGCGGAGACAGATCCAGGAGTTTCGAGCCGAGGCCGCCAATCCGACTCCCCGAGCGAAGATCACGGCGCAGGCGGATCCTCGAGCGCTGGAAGGCTTGATCGAGACCCAGTTGCCGTTTCTTTCGATCTACCGCCAGGTCCGGGCGATCCTCGACGACATCAGGAATCCGCAACCGATCGTGACGACTGCCGAGCCGGTCGCGGTCGAACCGATCTGGTCCCAGTGGAAGGTCAAGAGACGGGTCGCCGTGTCCGGGGGCGCGCACGTCTTCATGATCATGCTCATTTTTACGGGATTCTGGAGCCCTTCCTCCGAATTCCCCGTGCAGGTGACCGAGACGTTCATTCCGCTCTACCTGCCACCCGACCTGCTATTGCTGCCCGAGGAAGATGACACCTCCGGCGGCGGCGGCGGTGGGGGGCGAGAAACGCTGACCGCGCCCTCTCTGGGCCAACCGCCCAGAGCCTCAGACCGGCAACTGGTACCCCCGACGCCTGAACCGCCGCTGAATTCCGACCCGCTACTCGTGGCCGAGCCCACCATCGTGGCTCCGCAGCTGGCGAGCATGCTCCCCTCCTTGGACCTGTTCAACCTGGGCGATCCCGAAGGCATTCCGGCGCCGCCGTCCTCCGGCCCCGGTACCGGAGCGGGGATCGGAGCGGGTCAGGGCAGAGGTGTCGGTACGGGCAGCGGACCGGGACTGGGTCCCGGACAAGGCGGGGGCTACGGTGGTGGTGTCTTCCGTGTCGGCGGGGGAATCACACCGCCAACGATCCTCTTCAAGCGCGACCCGATCTACTCCGAGGAGGCCCGCAAAGCCCAGTACCAGGGCACCGTCGTCCTCGAAGCGATCGTGCGCAAGGATGGCAGTGTGGAGATCCTCCGCGTCGTCCGCAGCCTCGGCTTCGGCCTCGACGAGAACGCCATGAAGGCGCTGAAGGAGTGGAAGTTCAGACCCGGAATGCGGAATGGCGTCCCGGTCGACGTAGCTCTGAATATCGAAGTCAACTTCAATCTACGATAGGCGCTCGACAATGGGCGCTCATAGACTATCCTTGTCCAGAACAGCCTTTCGAGCGCAGGGAATTTTGGAGAGGCAGATCGCCTGAGGAGGTGTAGGTGCGGTCTGTGACCGCACAGTCCTCGAGCCGAAACGATGTGTGAGGTGCTCCCCAAAATTCGGACAGGTTGCTAAGGTGTAAGATCGCTGCCTCAGGAGAGGCAGATGAAGAAGCGAGGACGGAAGCAGTACAGCGCGGCATTGAAGGCAAAGATCGCCGTGGAAGCGGTCAAGGGACAGCGCACGATCCAGGAGCTCGCGTCCCACTACGAAGTTCACCCGAACATGGTGACGAAGTGGAAAAAGCAAGTGCTCGACGGCGTATCGGAGATCTTCTCCAATGGTCGATCCCCGGCCAGTGAAGTCGATGAGCAAGTACAGGCCGAACTTTACCAACAGATCGGAAAATTACAGATCGAGGTGGAGTGGCTCAAAAAAAAGTCGGGACTTTCCCGTTAGAGCAACGACGGCCATGGATCGAATCAAATCACGACGAGTTGAGCATCGTCGAGCAGTGTCGGTTGACCGGAGTGTCCCGATCCGGACTCTACTACACACCGGTGGGCGAGAGCGCCGAGAACATCGCGTTGATGCGTCTGTTGGACGAGCAGTATACGCGGACCCCGTTCTACGGGATTCGGCGTATGACCTGGTGGTTGGAGACGCAAGGTCGGCAGGTCAATGCGAAGCGGGTTCGGCGACTGCTACGGCTCATGGGACTGGAAGCGATCTATCCCAAACCGCGGTTGTCGATGCCAGCCCCGGGACACCGGATTTACCCATACCAGTTGCGCAATCTGGAGATTGTGCGTCCCGATCAGGTGTGGGCCACCGATATCACGTATATCCGACTCCGGCAGGGATTCATCTATCTGGTGGCGATCATGGACTGGTTCAGCCGGTACGTGCTGGCTTGGGAAGTGTCCACGTCGATGGACAGTGGATTTTGCGTGTCGGCACTGGACTGGGCGCTGAGGCAAGCGCAACCGGAGATTTTCAACACGGATCAGGGGGCTCAGTTCACCAGCGATGTCTTCACGAGCCGACTGGAAGACCAGGGCATCACGATCAGCATGGACGGCCGGGGCCGGTTCCTGGACAACATCTTCGTCGAGCGCTTATGGCGCACCGTGAAGTACGAGGAAGTGTACCTGAAGGACTACTTGAGCGTTTCCGAGGCGATCTCGAACCTGAACCTATATTTCAGGTTTTACAATCAGGAACGCGGCCATCAAGTATTCGACTATCAGACGCCCGAGACCGTTTACTTTCAGCGCGCGCCAGGGGCCTGTGGAAACTGACTCCGCAGTGGAAATCCGCACACAACTCGGATTCCCACAGCTGCTTGAAAACAGCCTCGAAGACTCGGCTTTTTCACAGTTCCCACAGGCTCGGCGACGGGCTAAATATCAACCCATTTCAGTGGCAGCGATCCACCTTAAGACCCGGGGGTTGCTGTCCGAAGAATGGGGAGCCCCTCAGTGCGCTCACAGAGCGCACCTACACCCGATCCTAACGTTTCGCCCTCTCAATCGCGGGCCCACTGATTCCAACAGCCTTAACCGTCACCGAAGGGTTCTCTCCAGCTGCTTTGGACAGCAATGCTCAGAGGCACCTACCAAATGCGTTGGATGCCGACTATGCGGTTGACCAAGCGTTCTTGTTTTGATTATCTTCCTCGATCCAGTTGCCCTTCTTAGGTGGATCCGGCCCGTAAAACGGGGTGATCTGACGACCGGAGATCCCCGCACCTGTCGACGGCATCCAACCCCTACCATCGATTTCGGCAGAAGTTGTCACGAAGATCACTTCCGGCACGTTACGGAGGCTTCCAAAACGATTAGGCTGCAGCTTAATCTGTCCGACAATCGTTTGACCTCCCGGCGTCCTTGTGTTCTGCTATTTTCTCTGAGTTGTGTGCGTCAAGTTCTGCAAAAAGTATTTCCGAAAATTCAGTTCTTGAATGTTGATCGCCGTCGGGCCTGTGGGAATGTGGTAAAGCTGAGCGTTCTTGGCGAAACTTTTCCAAGGCTCAGAGGGAATCCGCGTCTTTTGCGGATTTCCTCTGAGGCGTCATTTCCATCAGGCCTCTGCGTTTCTTTCTTTTTGGTTCTTTTTCTTTCTTTCGCCCCCTCGAAAGTGTTCCGCAGCGATTTTCCGCTCCAGGATGCTCTGTAATCGCCGATCGACATCCGAGTCGATCATGGGTCGGCCCGTTTTGACGCGTTTAGGCAGCGGGCGTCTGACGGTGCCAGTCCTTTTTGTGTTCCTTCAACAGATCCATGTTCAAGTAGCGGATCGCTTCGATCCAGTTCTCATGCGTTTCGGTGGTCAGCGCCCGAATCAAACGCAAACAGCTGGCTGCGTTGGGGAAGATCCGCACCACGCGCGTTCGCCGCTTGATCTCCTCGTTGAGCCGTTCCAGCATATTGGTGGATTTCATGTGCTTGTGATGCTGGCGCGGCAGCGTGTAGAAGCTCAGCGTCTCGTCGATGTTGTCTTCGACCCAGTCGCAAAGTTTGGGATATTTCTGCCCCCACTTGGTTAACCACGCCGCCAGATCCTGCCGCGCTTCCTGGAGGTTCCGCCGGTCGTAGAGCCAACGCAGTTCCTGGAGACAATCGTCATCGGCTTTGCGCGGCAAATAATCCAATGCGTTTCGAAGAAAGTGGACGTAGCAGCGTTGCCAGATCGCTTCGGGCAGGACTTCTGCGATGGCTTTCTTCAACCCCGCATGATCGTCGGTCACCACGAACTCCACCCCGCACAAGCCGCGTTGCTTCAAACTCAGCAAGAGTTGCCTCCAACTGGTCGTGCTCTCCCGTCCCGCCAGTTCCACCGCCAACACACCGCGCCGGCCGTCCCAGTTGATTCCGATCGCTACCAGGACCGCCCGGCTCCGGATCACCCCGTCTTCGCGCACCTTCTCGTAGCGCGCATCCAGAATCAGGTAGGGGTATTCTTCTTCCAATCCTCGCGTCGCAAACTTTTTCAGCTCCGTGTCCAATGTCCTATTGATCCGGCTGATCGTGCTCGCCGAAAACGAATGCCCGCATAATTCTTCGGTGATCGCTTTCACCTTCCGTGTCGATACCCCCTGCACGTACATCTCGGCCAAGCTGGCCACGAAAGCTTTCTCGCTGCGTTGGTAGCGCTCAAACACTTCCGTACTGAACCGGCCGGCACGATCCTGCGGCACGCGCAGCTCCAACTTGCCCACCCGTGTGACCAGACCTCGCTCGTAGTAGCCGCTCCGATATCCTGTGCGACCCCCTGTTCGTTCGCTCTTGATCGCACCCACGACCTGGTCCATCTCCGCCTCGAGAATCTCCTGAACCACCTCCTGCACGACGCTTTTCAGCAGATCCTGTTCCTCTCCTAACAGTTCTTTCCAATCCACTCCCTTTCGCTTAATCTTAGTTCGGGCCATCGGTTCATCTCCTTCGTTTCAAAGTTGATTCGTTACCAACTTTTCGGAGATACCCTGGCCCCTTCCTATTTCAGGACCTTTTTGCAGAAACTCTGAAACATAACCTTTCTCTGGACACACTTTCATCAACAGCGCCACCCTGCGGCGGCCAAGAGGAGTCAATCAAATGTCACGTGAAGCAGTCGAGAAATTTTACGAGATTATTGCCCAGGACGAAGCGCTTCAAGACCGCATGCGGGAAGCGACCGATGAGACCCGCTTCCTTGACCTAGCCATTCAGTTAGGCAGCGAGCGCGGATGTGACTTCACAACTGACGAGCTTTCCGGGCACATGAACGCACTGCAACAATCGATGCAGACGGAGCTGAGCGACGCCCAACTTGAACAGGTGGCGGGGGGAATCGCCAAGGGAACCGTAGCGGGTTTCAATTGGACCAACACTTACAGCGGCTGTGCGAATTGCGACAAAGACGGCCTGAAAGGGTTCAAACAGTAACGGGGCGCGCAAATCGCCAGGTTGGGCCCAGCCAGATGTAGGCCTTCACATCCTCTAGACGGTCTCGTGCCAAGATGAGCTTGATGTGGCTGAGCGCCGAATTCAGCGTGCTTTGCGCCCCGGGACCGAGCATCGCACGGCGGGCGGCAAGATTTCTCGGCCACGGGTCAGATTCATCAACGGAGCCCCGCCATTTCTCAATGGCACCGGCAAAGCCTGGTTCGCACCAACCGCGTTGAATCAACGCTGCGATCATCACGCCTTGCCGCCGAGCAGCATCCTTGCCGCGGCAATACAGTTCCAGCCCCAGCCGCTCGCTTATTGTGTCCGCCAGTGTAATGACAGCGACAACGCCGTCCGCGCAATCGAGCATGCCGGCAACTTCCGCGCCGGCGCTGGCAAGAGAGCCAGGCCACGAAACGGCTTTGAGGAATTCCTCGACCGAACCGGGCGGGTGCTGACACAAGCGTATTCCCGCCTCCGGCCTGCCAAGGGCTGCCCCTACATAGGTCACGTCTGAGCCTGGGGGTACGTGCCTGAGGACATGCCGGACGTCCGTGCCGTTCCCCAGCAGCTCGATCGCGCCATCCAAGAGGACGGGCAGCGCTTGGCCGTTGTCGCTTCCTGGTGGCGGCCACAGAAAGAACAGACTTGGCTCGAACGTGCTGTTGTCGAACTCCAGCCACAGCCCTCCGATGGATTGCCGCCACGTTGGCGTATCACTCCATCGCTGTGCCCAGGCCTTCAGCGCAAGCCACACCGGCGCTTCGCCGATAGGATCCAGTGTTGCCAGCTGCGCGATGCCGCCCTGCTGGCTCGGAATTCCGATGGAGAAATCAAGCGTCGGGCGACGGTGCCACAGGGAGGCTTCAAACACGAGGGAATTGGCTATCGCGGCAGGAATGCGTGCCGCCAGTGCTTCCAGCGCACCATATCCTTGCGGCTCGACGAATGCCGGCACCAGGCGATCATGGAAGCGTCTGACGTAACTGGCGAGCGTTTCTTGCATGGAGAAGTGCCGTCCATTATCCTCTAAAACTCCTCGCGCGGGAGTCCAACGATGCAGTCACTGAGTCTAAATCCGGAACGAGTGACCACGGCGATACCCTACGCCTCAGATACGGTGTGGGTGGTCGACGATGTGTTTTTGGACCCCAAAGCTGTCGCGCAGGCGGCGCGCACAGCACGCTACGAAACGCCGCCGGACGCTTCACGCTATCCAGGACTCCTGGCACGCGTTGACTTGCCGACAGACGGCATCGTCTCTTTGGTGTCTGACATCGTCGACGAAGACCTGGAATGGTATTCTCGAGGGTTCAGTTTTAACCGTATCGACGCAGATTACGACTGGTCTGTCGCCCAACGTAATCCTCACGTCGATTCGGATAGACCCTGCGACTTCGCGGGCCTGGTCTACCTCAATGAACCGCACACGTGTAGCGGCGGGACAGCCTTTTATTCCCACTGTGAGACGGGCCTACTGCGCATTCCCGACGAGTTGGAGTGCGGCGCACTCATGGAGCGCTTTGGCAGGCCCACCAGGGAATCGCTGCTTGCCTGGATATTCGCCCCTGGAGGCAGGCGCGGCTGGCACCCCGCCTTTCCGCAGTGGCGGAAGCAGCGCGTGATCCCCATGCGCTACAACCGCATGATCCTCTACCGCAGTCACTTCTTTCACAGCGCCGAAGTGCCGCCGGAAATGTCAGAGCGCACGACGATGGCGTTTTTTTTTCGTCAGCCGGAGCGAAAACCGTACCGGTTCATCAAGCTTCCCGAACGCATCGATCCCGCTCTGCTGCGCGAAGAGTTGACCCAGGTGCAGTGGCAGTCCTACGACTGGGACTCCCATTACCAGACCCAGGTGTGCGTACTGCGGGGCGGAACACAAGGGCTGGACGAGGGCCATGGCCAAGATCAGCCCATTCTCTCCCGGCTGCCCGGCATCAATCGAATTCTCGACACGTTCTTCCCGGTGCCGGCACGGATCGCATGGCTTGGCTGCCACCCGCCGGGCACTCGGATCTTCCTGCACTCGGATGCCCGCACGTTCTGGAACGAGCATCATCGAATTCACATCCCCCTTGTTACGCATGAGGGCGCCCTGCTGTGTACCGATGGAAACTTCCTGCATCTGCCGGCCGGAAGCGTCTGGGCGTTCAACAATACGCGAGTGCACGGCAGTGTGAACGAAGGTCCAGAGCGCATTCACTTGATGGTCGACCTGCCCATGAGCCCAGAGGTCGAGGCTTGGTTGGCAACAGGTTCACCGGAGGCGGGGCACGCGGACCCACGACGACTGCAGACCATTGCAGTGGACCAAGCCCGCGCATGAACGTCGTGATCGTCAGCCAGGGGCCTCAGTTCGAGCCCCTGCCTGCCCCCTATCGACTGATCACCGGCTACGCCGGTACCAGTCCTCAGATTGCAGCAACCTGTCGGTTCTCGCACAACCCAATCCGGGCATTTCCTGCCATGAACCGCCAGGACTTTATGGCGGAATGCTGGCAACACGCGGACGCAATTCTCGAGCAGAACCCGGGTGTTGTGGGCCTGTCGATGTATTGCTGGAACAGTTCGAACTTGCTGACGATCGCACGCCTGATCAAGGCACAGCAGCCGGAGGTTACGGTGGTCGCGGGAGGACCGGACACCTACGGCGAGGGCCCTGCGCTCTTGCGAAGGAACCCGCAGCTGGACGTGGTCCTCGGCGGGGAGGGTGAGGTTTCCTTCCAGCGCTTCCTGCAAGCAGTCCTGGATGGTTCGTCGATGTCCGAAGTGCCCTTCGCGACGTATCGAAGCGGTGATCAGATCGTGACCAGCGGCAAGGTTGACTACATCGCCGTGCTGGACAGCATTCCTTCGGCCATTCTTGGCGCGTCTAAGGATGCAATAGGAACACGGTTGGGGCGGGAAGAAGATGTTGCGACCATCATGGAAACGTCGCGAGGTTGTCCGATCAACTGCGCTTTTTGCCAGTACCCACGCAATGATGACGGGCGAATGCGCTACTACAGCATGGATCGGGTGATGGCTGAGCTAGAGACGATTCGTCTCGCCGGCATCCGAGGCGTGTACTTTGCCGACGGCATTCTCACCATCAAGAAGGAGCGGGCGTACGCGATTTTCGAGTATTTCCTCGATGTGTTCACCGATGGGCGATTGCATACGGAAATCAAGCTCGACATCGTGCCAGATCTGGTCATCGATCAAATCCGCGAGCTGTGTCACCAGGGTCGGATCGATTTTGGCGTGGGTCTGCAATCGATCAATCGCACAACTCTCGGCCGCATGGGCAGGCCCACCTCGCTGGACCGAGTGGCGAAAAACGCCCGCAGGATTGGTGCCCATGCACGCATACGTTGGGACCTTATCTACGGACTGCCGGGCGATACCTACGAGGACCTGCTCGCCGGCATGGACTACATCATGTCGGTGCAGCCGGGGGCCTTGATGGCAATTCAGCCCCTCCAAGTGCTACCGGGCACTGAGTACAGGGTGCGCGCCGAAGCCGACGGGTTGATCTACGACGAGCAGAACCCGTACATCACGATGGAAAGCAGCACCTTCTCTCGTAGCGACATGCTGATGGCAGAAACGGTTAGCCAGCTGACCAGCGTTTTCTGGGCGCCCATCCACCTGGGGCTAAGCAACTACAGGGCGAGGGCCGACGGCATGTTCCAGGCACTGCTTGCGCGCTCAGAACTGACCGATCCGTCCTGGCTTGTGAATGTGTACGCTTTCGCCCGTCGCCTCCGCAGATGGTTCTTCGCGCAGGTGGGCACAGAAAACATGGCGGCCATCGACGAGCACATTGATGCTGTGGTCATCGATGCGCTGAAGCCCTACGACGAGGCGTGGCCACACCTGGCCGCCCTCCCCACCTGTATCGTAGCGCCGGCCATTCACCCAGTGAACAAGGTGCGGATGGGCGGTACCTACGCCTTCAGCTTCGAGCATGTTGTATCCGACGCGGGTACCCCCTGGTACCGAGTATTGTCGCCGGGTTCTGATCAATCACTGGACGCGGCCGCCTGGACACGATGGAAACGCAATTAGCGTCGATCGCGGCCAGTGCTACGTCCTTGGCACAACGGCTGGCCGGGGCCGTTCCCTTGGACGAACGTGCCCACAATGTGGGGTTAGCAGAAGAACGCTTAGCGCGCTGGATCAAGATGGCCGCCGGGGGGGACGAGGATCGCTTCCGGAAGCGCCTTCTGTGGGATGGATACACCCACGAGGATGCGTGGCGCGTTCTGGGAGCCCCGCCGCTGCCCATGGCGCGACATGGCATGGGGCTGTTGGCACAGATGCTCGAAGAGGGTACCGACGCACTGGCGCCAGGGGCAAGCCTCGCGATGGCGCGGCTGGGGGCGGGATCGTGGCCGGTCGAAGAATCGGCGATTCAAGATATGGTTGCTTGTCTTGCCGACAACGTGTCTCAGATCCTCTTGCCCACTCTCCGCCACGACCTGGACGCGCGGAGGACGACGGCGGAACGCATGCTGGCTCTGGCCTTGGGGAGTGCCACGCCAGACCTGAGGACAGCCATGTCGGGCATCGACTTGTCGTTCTGGCATCGATACCCCGTGCTGGCCCGACGCACCGTTCTTTGTGTCGAGCGTTGGCTGGGCGCGGCTGCTGAGATGCTACGGCGGTTGGTCCAGGATCTGCCCATCTTGCGACACACGTTTGAGTTGCGCGGTCACTGCGTTCATATGCAAGGCGGACTAAGCGATCCGCACCACCGCTGCCGAACGGTGTGGGTACTCACATTTAGTAATGGTGGCCGGGTGGTCTACAAACCTCGCTCATTGGCGATCGACAAGGCGTTCTACGCGTTCTTGGCGGCCTGCAATACGGACCTGCAATCGCTGAAAGTGCTCCCCTCTCAGCAGGGCTACGGCTGGGTAGAGTACGCCGACACCCGGGCTTGTGAGCCCTCGGAAGAGGTCAAATACTTCTTTCGGGCCGGTCGGCTTCTCGCGTTGCTCCATCTGTTGCGAGGCCGGGATTTCCATGAGGAGAATGTCCTGGCCTGCGGCGCACAACCCATTCCCGTGGATTTGGAAGCCCTAGCGCAGCACGACTTCGTCCATTGGGACAGCCGGGGCGACGCCCCGGACCTTGGGGCGGCCGAGCACAGCTTTCTGTCGTCGGTTGTAAGAATCGGATTGCTGCCTCAGTGGCAATCCGAGGGCGGCGACGCAGTCATCGACCGAAGTGCATTGTTTCCATCGAACTCCCACACAGCGACGCCGGTCGCCGACCTGAGGGATGCGCTGGAACGGGGCTTCGCCGAATCCTATCGATGGTTCGTGGCCCACCGGGCGACTTTGCTGGCAGAGGGCGGAATCCTCGAAGCGTTCAAAGGTCTGCGGGTACGCGCCTTGGTGCGCAATACGCGCGTCTATGCGACGGTCGGGCAGGCGGCTGTGCAGCCAGATGTCGCTGGAAACGGAATCGACGCTTCGCTGAGTCTCGAAGTTCTAGCGCGACCCTTCCTTAACGAGACGGAGCCACCACCGCTGTGGACCACAGTCCAACACGAGATAGCGCAACTCTACGATGGGGACATTCCCTATTTTTCCGCAGCCACTGACTCGACGCTGCTCGACCAGACCGAACGCAGCGTCTTTGCGACGCCGAGCTACGATGCCTTGCGGGAACGTCTGTGCAGCTTGAGTGAGGCAGATCTGGAGAGCCAGTGTGAGTACATCCGCGGCGCGGTGGCCGCACGTCATGTGACCGTAGATGTAACGGTCGAACACCATGTCGCCGCGGAATCGAACACACACGCATCATCAAATGTACTCCTCGCAGAGGCAGAGAGCATCGCAGACCGCATTCTGGCCGGCGGGCACCCTGGCGACGACGGCTCACTGCAGTGGGTCGGTGTCGTACGTTTGCCGCAAGGAAGACTGCAGCTACAGCCGCTCGGCGATGGGCTCTACGATGGGAGGTCGGGTATCGCCATCTTTTTCGCCGGCCTCTTTCGGCTCACCGCCTTGCCGATGTACCGCGCAACGGGGCTGGCATGCCTGCGGGGGATAGCCTCGCGATTACAGCCCGATCCACAAGGAATAGCTGCGGGTCCGGCCGGCATCTGCTATGCGCTAACGAAAGCGGCGACTCTCTTGCGGGAGCCCGCGCTCTTGAGCGATGCCGAGGAGGCCGCGCGGGTTATGGCGGCCGCGCCTGTGGGGGACTTGGATGTGCTCGGTGGCAGTGCGGGGAACCTGCTGGCGGCGATGGCGTTGGATGAGCAGCGCCCCATTTCAGAATTGGAGACGGCTGTCGGGTGGGGGGATCATATTACCGGTCGGCTTGACGAGCTCCGCCTCTGCGGCTTTTCCCACGGAGCCGCGGGCGTTGCGCACGCGCTGGCTAAGTTGGGAGCGAAGGTCGATGAACCCAGGTTTCAGGAGGCGGCCAGGCGGCTGGTGGCCTTCGAAAATTCACTGTATGTGCCAGGGATCGGTTGGCCCGACTTGCGCAGCGCAGAACCTTCGTACATGAATGCCTGGTGCCACGGCGCCACGGGAATAGGCCTGGCACGCTTGGCCATGAGCGATTCCCTTGGCGAAAGCGAATGTGATGTCGACATTGGGCGCGCGCTGGACGCCCTTCCCGACCAGCTCTCCGCCTTTGATCACCCCTGTTGCGCCAACTGCTCCTACATCGAACTCCTCTTGGAGGCAGCCACGCGTGGTCGCCCCGCGTTACTGGGTCGTGCACAGGCCAGGGCCGCCGCTGTTGTCGCCGAGGCGAAGCAGAAGGATGGCTATCGGCTGGTGGGAGAGCCCGAGCCTGCTTTGTTCCATCCCGGTTTTTTTCAGGGCCTCGGCGGCATCGGGTACACGCTTCTGCGGCTGGTTGACCCCGGTTTGCCAAGCGTGCTTTGCGTCAGCTGACATATCGAGGTGAGATTCGTGTCGAAAGCGACCTGGACAGGCCTCAACTCTTTCGGTCATCCTTCCGACAAACCTCGCGGGGATGGTCGGTGGACAAGTTGGCTGAAGTGAGGCTGTGTGATTTACGTTCGAAAAAGTCTGGTTATGTTTCAGAGTTTCTGCAAAAAAAGGTCCTGAAATAGGAAGGGGCCAGGGTATCTCCGAAAAGTTGGTAACCAATCAACTTTGAAACGAAGGAGATGAACCGATGGCCCGAACTAAGATTAGGCGAAAGGGAGTGGATTGGAAAGAACTGTTGGGAGAGGAAGAGGATCTGCTGAAAAGCGTCGTGCAGGAGGTGGTTCAAGAGATTCTCGAGGCGGAGATGGACCAGGTCGTGGGCGCGGTCAAGAGCGAACGAACAGGGGGTCGCACAGGATATCGGAGCGGCTACTACGAGCGAGGTCTGGTCACACGGGTGGGCAAGTTGGAGCTGCGCGTGCCGCAGGATCGTGCCGGCCGGTTCAGTACGGAAGTGTTTGAGCGCTACCAACGCAGCGAGAAAGCTTTCGTGGCCAGCTTGGCCGAGATGTACGTGCAGGGGGTGTCGACGCGGAAGGTGAAAGCGATCACCGAAGAATTATGCGGGCATTCGTTTTCGGCGAGCACGATCAGCCGGATCAATAGGACATTGGACACGGAGCTGAAAAAGTTTGCGACGCGAGGATTGGAAGAAGAATACCCCTACCTGATTCTGGATGCGCGCTACGAGAAGGTGCGCGAAGACGGGGTGATCCGGAGCCGGGCGGTCCTGGTAGCGATCGGAATCAACTGGGACGGCCGGCGCGGTGTGTTGGCGGTGGAACTGGCGGGACGGGAGAGCACGACCAGTTGGAGGCAACTCTTGCTGAGTTTGAAGCAACGCGGCTTGTGCGGGGTGGAGTTCGTGGTGACCGACGATCATGCGGGGTTGAAGAAAGCCATCGCAGAAGTCCTGCCCGAAGCGATCTGGCAACGCTGCTACGTCCACTTTCTTCGAAACGCATTGGATTATTTGCCGCGCAAAGCCGATGACGATTGTCTCCAGGAACTGCGTTGGCTCTACGACCGGCGGAACCTCCAGGAAGCGCGGCAGGATCTGGCGGCGTGGTTAACCAAGTGGGGGCAGAAATATCCCAAACTTTGCGACTGGGTCGAAGACAACATCGACGAGACGCTGAGCTTCTACACGCTGCCGCGCCAGCATCACAAGCACATGAAATCCACCAATATGCTGGAACGGCTCAACGAGGAGATCAAGCGGCGAACGCGCGTGGTGCGGATCTTCCCCAACGCAGCCAGCTGTTTGCGTTTGATTCGGGCGCTGACCACCGAAACGCATGAGAACTGGATCGAAGCGATCCGCTACTTGAACATGGATCTGTTGAAGGAACACAAAAAGGACTGGCACCGTCAGACGCCCGCTGCCTAAACGCGTCAAAACGGGCCAACAAGGGATCGGTCAGGATATTGATCGTCGATTACAGGGCATCCTGAAGCAAAAATCGCTGTGGAAAACCTTCGGAGGGGGCGAAAGAAAGAAAAAGAACCAAAAGAAAGAAACGCCGAGGCCTGATGGAAATGACGCCTCAGAGGAAATCCGCAAAAGACGCGGATTCCCTCTGAGCCTTGGAAAAGCTTCGCCAAGAACGCTCAGCTTTCCCACATTCCCACAGGCCCGACGGCGGTCAATACTTAAGAACTGAATTTTTCGGAAATACTTTTTGCAGAACTTGACGCACACAACTAAAAGTCTGAGCGCTGCCCAGTTCCTCGCACACTGAAGTTCGGGATCAAACTACCAAGTGCGTTCGATGCCGACTATGCGGTGTCCCCCACGCTCCGTACGCACGTAGATGGCCACACTCCGGTTCTCGGATTCGCTGCGGATCGTCGCTGCAAAATACGAGCCCGGTGAGGCGGCTCGTGTTTCATCGGGGATGGAAAAGCTCATTCCTCCATCAATGCGTTCGAGGGTGTCTGATTCATTGTCGAACCGGGACCATTCGACCGTGTAGACGCGGGCCGGGGCGAATCCGTACCGGACGGCGAGGTCTTCGAACTCCAACTGCCCATCCGACAAACGAAACTCGTCGAGCGGAAGCACCTGGGCAAAATAAACATGCGCGATCTTGTCCCTCCGCGCGATCAGGTACTCGGCCAGGGCGGCCGTGTCCTCCGGGTCGGAATACCGGGCTTGCCCGACGGCGGCCCGGATTTGCTCGTCGGTGAACGCCATGACCTTCCTGGCGGCCCAGAAGGTGTCGTCGGGCAGTCGGTTGGCAAAAGCCGGGTTCCAGTAATTCGGTTTCCACTTCTCCGGGTCGAAATCGTCGTGGTTGATCATGCCGATCGCGTCGGATTTTCGATACTTCGCTCTCGCCCATGCCGGAACATAGGCTCCCAGGCTGAGGAGTTGGGCCACGGCCTGTTTGAACTCAAAGAAGTACGCGTTCCCGTCTCGTGCCGTGTTCGAAACCACGCTGGCGCTGCCCAGGGTCGCTCCGAAATCGATCAGATAGTGCCTCACGTACTTCATATCGCCTTCCTCCACGAGCGAGTCGAGGGTGTTGATCGATCGGGAATCGTTGTGGTTCAGCCAGGCGCAGAAAACGAAGAGCCCCCGGAGCTCTCGGCGATGCTCATGCGGAACGATGTCGTTGGGATCATCTGCTCGGGTGTCGTGGTAGCGAAATTCGCCGAGGATCTTTCCCGGCAGCAGTCGGCTGGCAATGGCGCGAATCCGACCGTCTTCGCCACGCGGCACTCGGGCGAGGGCCGTGTTCACATCCATGCTCGAGATCGGCCGCGCCTGACCTAGCCGATCGGGTATCGTCGCGTCCTCGCCGATGACGAGCTGGTCCCGATCGAATGTCACGAGGTAATTCTCGGGGACGTTGTAGCCGAGGGCGTGAAACAGCACCGAACCGATTACATCTGCTCCCGTTGCCATTTCAGGGTTGCTCGCGGGATCGAACTTCAGTAGATACTGCTCCCCCTGGGCATCCTCGATTCGGAACCCCGGCGTGACGCCTTCGGTCTTGCCGGCGACGATCTTCCACGGTGCCGTGGTATCAGGAGGCCGGTCGCTGCCCGGGCCCTGCCGAATCTCCTCGATCGACAAGTCTCGAGATCCGATGCGGTTAGTGAACCACGGGTTGTCCGGAACCTCGTCGAGGGTGTTGATAGACAACGCACGAATCGGTTCTACGTTCTCGGGTTGTTGCTCTCCGGGACTGCCGAGCGTGTGCGTGAAGAGATCGTACTGATCGTTCAGTTTCCGGAACGCAGCGTCGTCGACCCGCATCGGCTCCGGCTCCCTCGTCAGCGGATCGTCCGGGTAGAACCTCTGTGCCAGCAACCCGCTTCCCATCAGGAGCGCTATCAGGATTCCTGTCATGTGATGATTCCTCTCAGAACGGATTCGCGAACTTGAACCATACTAGGAAGCCCTCGCGGCTGAATCCGGTGTCGATGCGTATGAACGTGTTGTTGCGGACGTTGAAACGAAAGCCAAAGCCCGCCGAAGTTTCAAGGTCCTGGAAGTTGATATCGGACCGCTCTGGAACGACCTTTCCAGCATCGAAGAAAGCCGCCATCTCAAGACCTGTAAACGACTCCCAGCGGTACTCGGCGTTCAAAAGGATCTGATGATCGCCGTAGAAACGATAAGGGCGGAAGCCTCTCAGATCGTCCGAGCCTCCCAGAACCGTCTGCATGTAGAATGGCACGCTCGCATCGCCATTCGGATACGTGAGGATCGTGCGGGCACGGAGGGCGATCACGCGTCGCCCGTTGAAGAAGGGAACGTACTGTTGCAGCTCGACGTCCAGGCGTCGAAAGTCGTGACGCTTGAGTTCTCGATCATCGAAGTAGGTATATCGGGCCACGTAATTACCACCCGTTCGGGGGCCGCCGGGATTATCCCTGTAGTCCAGCTGGATGAAAGCGGCTCCTTTCAGAAAGTTGGTCTGATCGGCAAGTCCCGGGATTGCCTGCCCAGAGAACACGTCCTCGGTGCGCGGCCGGGATGAGGCGAGGTTGCCGGGGCCGGTGTTGACAAACAGCGCGCCAACACTCGCCCCGAGGCTTAGCGGGGCGACGGGACGTACCCCGACCGTTGCGTCGAGTGCCGTGTCTTCGAGGCGGAAGTGTGTCCGATCAGACTCTTTCGAATCCATACCCGGACCGTAGTAGTCGATGCGCGGGTAGTTCCGGTGCTGACCGGCGAAGTCCAGAAACAGCCTGTCGTTGGCGAGGCGTGGCATCGACAGCACCGCATCCAGAAGATAGGCCTCTGCGAAAGCGTAGCGCGCTGAACTGCGGATGAGGATGTTGCCGTCTCCCAGATCCGATCGGAGGTACTGTGGTCCCAACGCAAAGCCTTGTCCGGTCCCCAGGCCGCCAAGCACCACAGTCAGCCCGTGGTATCCGAAAGCGAAGCGTTCCAACAGCTTCTTGTCCTTGATCGCGTTCAGACGGCCTTCGGTGTTGGAAACGCGCTCCGGTTGGGACGTGGCTGCCTTCTCCTGGCGTTCGGCCTGAATCTTTTCCGCGCGCGTTGACTGGGCATACAGTGGAGGCGTCTCGGGAATCCCTAGGAGAATCACTAGCACCGAAAAAGCACACCCTGTGAGCCTGCCGGACCCTACGAACCGTCGGCCGAGTTGTACCGACGCAGTCTGATCCTCCTGGATCGCCGCTCCGTTCGCGGCGTGCCAATCCTGTGTCGCTAGATTCATAACAAGGTTGCGCGGAATCTCGGGCCCCAACCCCTTCTCTGGGCCAAGATCGCCGAAACCCGACGACTGCGAAACAATCTCTGTTGCAGGGCACCGCGGCCGGTCTCATTCCGATGCCTCTCCCCGTCTCAGGATACTCAACCTGCCTTCCGGACTTCAAAACGGGTAGGACCGTTTGACCGCCCGCCGATTCTATCACTACACTCCAGGTATGGGTACATGCGCGCGCCCTCGCGCGATCGTCCTGGCCTGTTTCATTCTGGCCGCCGGCTGCAGTCACACGAACCCATACTTCCGTCCCGGCGAAATCGCCCTGGATCAGGTTCGACAGGCTTCCTCGGCGGAGGCCGTCCGGAGTCGAATTCTGCTCGTCGGAGACGCGGGCGAACCAGACACTCCGGTCCTCGACGACGTGTCGGAGTGGGCATCCCGCAAGCCGGAGGAAACGATCGTCCTCTACCTGGGCGACAACATGTACCCGGAAGGGATGACCGAGCGGCGTCGAGGGGAAGCCGATGCCCGCCTGCTACCTCAGATCGAAGCGGTCACCGAAAGCGGCGCCCGTGGAGTGTTTCTTCCCGGAAACCACGACTGGGCCAGGGGTGACAGAGACGAGGGCTACGACGCGGTCGTGGCGCAGGCGCGCTACGTCAACGACCACATGCCGGGGACGGAGAACTTCCTCCCGAAGAACGGTTGTCCGGGACCCGCCGCCATCGATCTGCTCCGGGGTATCCGGATCATCGCTCTCGACACGCAGTGGTGGTTGCAGAAAGGCGAGAAGCCCACCGACGCGTGCCCTCAACCCGACCGCGAGGCCGTCGTCGATCGCCTCGTCGAGTTGCTGAACACCGACCTCGATGTCGTCGTCGCCGCCCACCATCCGCTGGGCGGTCACGGCCGGCATTCCGGTTTTTCCGACTGGAAGGACCATCTTCTCCCGCCCATCATCGGCACCGTGATTGCACTGTCCCGAAAGTTGCCGCTGCGCGATCAGGATTTCAATGCCTCAGCCTACCGCACGATGGTCGATGACATCGAGGGTGCTTTCTCGCGACGCGGGTCGAGTGAAGGGCTTCTGCTTTTCGCGGCCGGGCATGAACACAGCCTGCAGGTGCTGGAGGGGAACCTCGTCGACTACGTCCTGATCAGCGGCTCTGCGGCCAAGACCAGTCCGGTCAGCCACGGGGACGACACGCTGTTTGCGCACCTGCATACCGGATTTATGGTCGTGGATTTCATGGAATCCGGATCCGTGCTCCTGCGGGTGATCGAGCCGGAGGAAGGTGAGGTCTTCAATCTCTGGTTGCGCCGGGTTCAGTCGCCGGCCCTCCCCCCGTCCATAGTCTCGCTGCCGTAAATCACGCGGCCGCCGGCGAAGGTTGCCCGGCATGCGTTGGCTCTGAAATGGCACAGCCAGTGATTGACGTCCGGCGCATCGATCACGGCGAAATCGGCCGCTTTGCCTACCTCGAGCGATCCCACCTTCTCCTCGAGGTCCAGGGAGCGGGCCGCGATCAGGGTCGCTCCTTTGAGCGCTTCGCTCGGCGTCATGCCCTGCGTCGTGCAGGCCAGTGTCATCGCAAGGGGGAGGTGAAAGCTCGGCGCGGATCCAGGGTTGAAATCCGTCGCAACCGCGACCGCCACTCCGGCATCGATCAGCCGTCGCGCCTCGAGCGGAGGCTGCCGCAGGTAGAGCGAGGCGAGGGGCAGGCTGACGGCGACCACACCGGCCTTCGAGAGTGCCGCGATTCCCGCGTTGGAGGCGTGCTCGAGGTGATCCGCCGAAGCCGCACCGACCTCGGCAGCCAGGGCGGCCCCGCCACCATCACTCAACTGGTCGGCGTGAAGTCGCGGGCGCAGGCCATGTTCAGCCGCTGTCTGGAAGATTGCCCGCGCTTCGGCGATCGTGAAGGCGGAATCCTCGACGAAGACATCGCAGAAGCGAGCCAGGTTGCGCTCGGCGACAGCCGGAATCATTTGGTTCTGCACGAGATCCACGTAAGCGTCCCGGTCCTGTTCGTACTCGGGAGGCAGCGTGTGGGCGCCGAGGAATGTGGAGACCACCCGGAGCGGTTGCCTCTGGCGGAGTTTGCGGTAGACCTCCAGCAGCTTGCGCTCGTCTTCGAGGGTCAGCCCGTACCCACTCTTGCTTTCCACCGTCGTCACGCCGAGCGACCCCATCTCGGACAAGAACCTCAGGCAGCGATCGAAAAGCTCTTCCGGACTGCAGGCCCGGGTCTGTTCGACCGTTCGACGAATGCCGCCGCCTGCGCGAGCGATGTCGAGGTAGCTGGTTCCGCGCGAGCGCGCTTCGAATTCGTCAGCTCTCCAGCCTCCGAAAGCCAGGTGTGTGTGACAGTCGACCAGGCCCGGGATGACGAGGCTTGCAGGCAGGCGCCACGTTTTCCAATCGACGAAACGGGTCGGAAGATCTCTATCGTCTCCAACCCACTCGATGCCGCCGTCGGTCCAGGCCATTGCCGCGTCCCGGATCGAGTGAAGCTCGTCCTGGGGGCCATCCCGACGACAGGTGGCGAGAACGCCGACGTTCCGGATGACCGGCATCAGTTGAGGCTTCCGAACTCGCTGCGAACGGCGTCGAGCAGGGACGCTTCAGCCAGGAGTGTCCGACACAGTGCGAGGTCGTTGCCGAAGCGGTGATCCACTTCGGTGTGCGGCACGACAGAGCGGATGAAGTCATGCGCGAGTTCCACACCTCTGCCGGGTCGGAGCGGCTTCCGGTAATCTAAGGCCTGGGCTGCGGTAAAGAGCTCGATGCTCAGGACGGTTTCGACATTCCGGTAGACATCCAGCAATTTGACGGCGCTGATGCTCCCCATGCTGACGTGGTCCTCCTGACCCAGGCTCGTCGGAATCGAGTCGACGCTTGCCGGATGGCAGAGGATCTTGTTTTCCGACACGAGCGCGGCGGCGGTGTACTGCGGAACCATAAAACCCGAGTTGATGCCTGTCTCCCTCATCAGCAGGCGTGGCAGGCCGTCGTGGCCTTCGAGCAAAAGGTAGGTGCGCCGTTCGGATATGTTGGCCAGCTCGGCCAGTGCTATGGCGCTGTAGTCCAGCGCGAGTGCCAGAGGCTGGCCGTGAAAATTCCCGCCGCTGATGATCGCTCCGTCTTCGAAGACCAGAGGATTGTCCGTTGCTGCGTTGATTTCCCGCTCGACGATCGAGCCGGCGTGATCCAAAGCGTCACGGCTCGCGCCATGAACCTGCGGAACGCACCTCAGACAGTAAGGGTCCTGGACCTTGCCGCAGTCTCTGTGGGACTCGAGGATCTCGCTCGCGGCGAGCAACGACCGCACGTTATCGGCAACCGCGATCTGACCCGGGTGCGGACGCGCGTCGTGAATCCGCGCGTCGAACGGCTTGACGCTGCCCTGGAGCGCCTCGAGGCTCATCGCTGCGATGACATCGGCCATCGTTGCCAGCCTGGCCCCACATTCGAGCACGTAGGCGCCGTACGCGCTCATGAACTGTGTCCCGTTGACCAGCGCCAGGCCGTCCTTCGGCTGTAGTTCCACCGGTTCCAGCGCCGAAGCCTCCAGTGCTTCGCCGGCGGGAATTGTCGCCTCTCCCGCACTGTCCCAGACAGCCCCTTCACCGAGCAGGGGCAGTGCCATGTGTGCGAGCGGTGCCAGGTCGCCGGACGCTCCCACGCTGCCCCGGCTCGGCATGACCGGAATCAGGTCCCGCCGCCACAATGTAATCAGCCGATCGAGAGTTTCGAGAGAGACACCCGAGAATCCGAGGCCAAGAGAGTGGATCTTCAATCCGAGGATGATACGGCTGATGTTCTTTGGAACCGGCTCTCCTACGCCGACGGCGTGGCTCAGGATCAGGTTCCGCTGAAGCTGCTTCAGTTGGTGCGGCTCGATGCGTTCCTGCGCGAGTATGCCGAGTCCCGTGTTGATGCCGTAGTACGGCCGGTCTTCCTCGAGAGCCTTATCGATGATTTCACGGGACCGGCGGGCCCTGCTGGGATCTTCCGCGATCGCCGTGATCGAAGATTCCAGGTCCGTGTACAGGTGCGTCAGACTTATGGGCGGGTTACTCATCGGGAACCATCGGGAGGTCCACGTGTCGTTCCCTGGCTGTCTGGACGGCGCGATCGTAACCCGCGTCGGCGTGGCGCATGACGCCCGTTCCGGGATCGACGGTCAGGACGCGTTCCAGTCGCCGGTCCGCCATATCGGAACCCTCCGCGACACACACCATGCCGGCGTGGATCGAGTAGCCGATCCCGACGCCGCCGCCGTGGTGAATGGAAACCCAGCTCGCGCCGCACGCCGTGTTGATCATTGCGTTCAAGAGCGGCCAGTCGGCGATCGCGTCAGAACCGTCGGCCATGCCCTCGGTCTCCCGGTTCGGAGAGGCGACTGAACCCGCGTCGAGGTGGTCGCGCCCGATCACGATCGGTCCGGCGACTTTGCCTTTCTTCACGAGCCAGTTGAACTTCAAACCCATTTCGGCCCGGTCGCCGTACTCGAGCCAGCAGATGCGTGCCGGCAGACCCTGGAACTGAACCTTCTCCCGTGCCTTTCGAATCCATCGGGAAAGGGGTTCGTTCTGGGGGAACGTTTCCAGGACAGCGGCGTCGGTCGTGTAAATGTCCTCGGGTTTGCCGGAGATCGCCACCCAGCGGAACGGACCGGCACCGAGGCAGAACAGGGGACGAATGTATTCGGGAACGAAGCCGGGTATGTCGAACGCTTCGGTCATCCCACGGCGGTCGGCGACCTGGCCTCGCAGATTGTTTCCGTAATCAAAGGTCACCGTGCCCCGTCTTTGGAGTTCCAGCATGGCCCGGACGTGGACCTCCATCGAATCCAGCACGGCGGCCTCATAGCTCCCGTAGTCCTGCTCCCGCAGTAGCGCGGCTTCGCTGAGGCTCATCCCGGCAGGGATGTAACCGAGGCGCAGGTCGTGTGCGGAGGTCTGGTCGGTCAGGAGGTCGGGCTGTATGTCCCGCCGGACGAGTTCGGGCAGGACTTCGGCGATGTTCCCGACCAGGCCGACCGACAGAGCCTCCTTTTCATCACGGCCGCGTAGCACCAGGTCCAGGGCCTCGTCGAGGCTGGCGGTCATGCGATCGCAGTATCCGGTCTCGACGCGGCGCCGGATACGGGATTCGTCGATCTCGACTCCAAGGAAGGCGCCGCCGTTCATCGTCGTTGCCAGCGGCTGGGCCCCTCCCATTCCGCCGAGTCCGGCCGTCACGAGCAATCGCCCTTCGAGCCCTCCGCCGAAGTGCTTCCTGGCGGCCGCGGCCAGTGTCTCGTAGGTGCCCTGGAGGATGCCCTGGGTCCCGATGTAGATCCAGGAGCCGGCCGTCATCTGGCCGAACATCGTCAACCCCAGTGCTTCGAGGCGCCGGAATTCGTCGAACGTCGCCCACTTCGGTACCAGATGCGCGTTGGCGATCAGGACACGCGGCGCCTCTTCGTGTGTGCGGAACACACCGACGGGCTTACCGCTCTGCACGAGCAGGGTTTCGTCGTTTTCCAGCCGCTTCAGCGTCGCGATGATCTTTCGGTAGCACTCCCAGTTGCGGGCAGCCTTGCCGGCGCCGCCGTAGACGATCAATTCGGATGGGTTCTCGGCAACCGCAGGGTCCAGGTTGTTCATCAACATCCGGAGGGCCGCCTCCTGGTGCCAGCCCTTGCAACTGAGCTCTGATCCCGTCGGTGCCTTGATGGCTCGGCCAACGGTCGTGGAATCCATGCTATACGTCTCCCGACTCCCTGATTTTGGCTGTGATCTTAAGCCCCGTTCCCTACCAAGTCAACGAGGCCTTTCGGCTTGACTCATCCGCTGACGGATGACATCGTTGATGCCTCATAACGGCCATTATTCCGAACACTGAATGGAGGAGAAAATGAAACTACGCGCGATCGTCTGCGTGCTGTGTGTCGTGGCGCTGTCCGCACCCGCGGCGCTGGCCAGCGATTACATCGATAGCCTGAAGTCCGGCAAGGCCGACATCCAGTCGGCCGGGGCCCTGGCGTTCGGTCCCGAAGGCATCCTGTTCATCGGCGATTCCATGGGCGCTTCCATCTACGCCATCGACACCATGGATCGTGTCGAGAGCAAGGCGGGCAACGTCAGCGTCAAAGGCGTCAACGAAAAGGTTGCCGCGATGCTGGGTACCGCTGCCGATCAGATTCTGATAAACGATCTGGCCGTTAACCCGATTTCGAAGAAAGTGTACCTGGCCGTGTCCCGCGGCCGAGGTCCTGATGCTGCGCCGATGATCCTGCGGATGGACGCGGCGGGCAAGTTGGAGGAAGTCTCGCTCGAGAAAGTGAACCATGCGAAGGCCGCGCTGCCGAACGCGCCGGCTCCGGGTTCCGGGCGCCGAGGCCAGGACCGGCTGCAGACGATCACGGATGTGGCTTTTGTTGACGGGCGGGTGTTTATTGCGGGTCTTTCGAACGAAGAGTTTGCGTCGAAGTTACGTTCGGTGGAATTCCCGTTCGCAAGCGCCGGCGCTGGAACCAGCATCGAGATCTACCACGGCGCCCACGGCCGGTTGGAGACGAATTCTCCGGTCCGGACCTTCGTGCCGTATACGATCAAGAACCAGCCCCACATCCTGGCTGCCTACACCTGCACTCCGCTGGTGACGTTCCCGGTATCCGATCTGCAGCCGGGCCAGAAGGTCCTGGGACGCACGATCGCCGAACTGGGCAACCGTAACCGGCCGCTCGACATGATCATCTACAACAAGGCCGGCCAGGATTACATCCTGATGAGCAACAGCAGCCGCGGCGTCATGAAGCTGTCCGCGCGGAACCTGGACGGCTATGAGCACATCGGCAGCCCGGTCGGCGACAAAGCCGGTGTTAAGTACGAGACGCTGGAGCTGACCGGGGTGGAGCAGCTCGACCGTCTGGACGAGGGGCATGCCCTGATCCTGTCTCGTGCCGAGAGTGGCTCGCTGGATCTGACATCGATCGCGCTTCCGTAGCTCGATCGAGAAACTTTCTCCTGACTGTGCGCGAGCCCTGAACCGGCTCGCGCACATGTCGCGCCTTTGACCGTGATCATCACTCTCAGGGTTTGGCTCGCCACCCTGGCGCTCGTGTCCGTCTGGACGCTTCCTTCCTTTTCGTCAGGACAGTCTCCGTCGAGCAGCGTTGAAATCCGACTAGAGGCCGAAGCCGGAGCTCCGGTCTTCAAGGTTATCGGCTGGTCCGAATCGAACCGCGCGTCGAGCCTCGACACACTGGAGTGGCCCGAGCTGTTTGCCGTCTTCGTGGAAGGCTCGGCATTGGGTGTCCCCCCGATCCTGGGTTCCTACGCCGTCGAAAACGACGCGCTCGTGTTTCGGCCGCGCTTCCCTCTATCGCCAGGGCTGAAATATCGCGCCTCGTTCAACCCGAGACTCCTGGGTTTTTCCGACGAGGGTCGCAGGGAAGCTTTCTTTGAGATTCCTCCCCTCGAAACGGAATCGTCGACGACGGTCGAACACGTCTACCCGACCAGCAGCGTGTTACCCGAGAACCAGCTCAAGCTGTACCTGCAGTTTTCGGCGCCGATGAGTCGCGGTGAAGCTTACGAGAGGATTCATCTGGTCGATGTCGAAACGGGAGAGGAAGTCGAATTGCCGTTCCTCGAATTGGACCAGGAGTTGTGGAACCCCGACTTCACACGGTTCACGATACTGTTCGACCCGGGTCGTATCAAGACCGGGCTCGTACCCAACATCGAAGCGGGAAGGGCAATCGAGAAGGGCAAGACCTACAGCCTGGTCATCGACCGGGAATGGCGGGATGCAACGGGTCTGCCGCTGATGACCGAGCACCGGAAGACGTTCACGGGCGGCCCGTTCGATGGGGTGGCTCCCGACATCGAGACGTGGGAGATCGTCGCTCCGGAGCGGAACACTGTTGCCGCCTTCACCGTTCGGTTTCCCGAGCCGATGGACAGGGGACTGCTCGACCGACTGCTCGCCGTCGTCGATGCTGCAGGTAAGAGTGTCGAGGGGCGGATCGAGATCGACGCCGGCGAAACGCGCTGGAGCTTTATTCCGGACGCACCGTGGCGGGCCGGAGACTATGAACTCGTCGTCGGAACCGAACTCGAGGATCTCGCGGGCAACGCCCTCAACGGCCTGTTCGAAGTGGATGTGTTCGAAGTGGATGACGCCAGTGTCACCGAAACGGAATCCATATCCTTTAGGATTGAGCCCTGAAGACGTGGTCAGTGGTGAGAACTGGAGACATCACCGTTGGCGCATCTACCTAAACTCCCCTCCTCAGATGAGGAGGGGTGGCGCGAAGCGCCGGGGTGGTGTTGACCAGGAAAACTCCCTCAATCCTAAACAGCCACGCAATGCGCACCAATCAAACCACCCCGTCTGCGCCTTGCAGCGCATCCACCCCTCCTTATCCAAGGAGGGGAGTCGGTTCCTCTCCCCACGACTACTCGTCCGGCAGCGTCCTCAACAACGCCAGTGTGGCCCAGCCTGTGGTGGAAATGTGTTCGGCGTAACTCTGGGATCCGGACGGGCGTGTGGTCTCGATCCAGCCTCCGTCGGCGAACTGCGTGTCGAGGAGAAAGCCCCGGCCATCCGAGATGGCCTGAGGGACACGCCGGGAATTCCACGATTCGTCCAGCGAAGCTAGAGCCAGGAGAACCAGCGCGGTGTCGAACGGCTCGGACGGCGTCTTCGGGTACGGCCCCCATCCGCCGTCGCTGGACTGGCTGTCCAACAGCCTGGTCAACGCCTCGGCGGCCTTGTCGCGAGCCTCAGGCGTGACCCTGTCGCCAAGCCCGAGCACCAATGCCGCAGTGTCCATGATCGGACCCAGCGGTGCGGTCAGTAGCCATTCGTCGGCTCTGGTGATCGCCTCACTGAAACGTTCGGCATCGGCTGCCTCCAGGGTCGTCCGATTCATGTACGTTGCCAGGACTGCTCCGTACGTCGCCGGAGACCCAATCGTGGCGTCGTCTCCTTCCACGTGCCAAGACCCGTCAGCTTCCTGATCTTCGAGCAGCATTTCAGCCGCCTCCTCGATCGGGCTTTTGTCTGTAACGATTCCAGCCTCGATGGCTGCCGCAAGAGCCGCAGCGAACTGGATCCGAGCCAGCTTTTTGTCGCTGAAGATGGGATCTCCGGGACTGTTTTCCCACTCGGCCGGATCGACCAGCCAACCCAGGGTATCTTCAAGCGCCGCATCGGGGACGGTGTATGAGAGCGTACGAGCCAGGAAGAGGGCGCGGGCCGCGTCTCCGTTGTTGTGGCAGGAAAAGCAGTTGGCCTCTCTGGGCCAGGCGGGAACCTCCCGGCTCAGGTAGGTGATGGCCTTCGCCTCTCCCGAGGCGGGGTCGGGGCCCTGGCCGTGGGCGGCTCCGGCAAGTGGCAGGAGCATGGCTAGGACTATGCCGGGTCTCCTTCTATGAACCGGGATGCGCGCGTTCACGACGCTACTCCTCGACCGCCCTCGTCAATTCTTTCGCGGGTTCCTCAGGGGCTGAATTGCGATAACCAGACCGGAGATGCCGGCGCTGATCAGCTCGGATAAGGAGCTTACGACAGCAGTCTCGTGGTGCAGCATGAGCATATTCGAAGATCCGAAAGAATACCACCGATCGACCTAACTGCTGCGGGCTGCTCAACATGACGGTGATCCCGGACCGGTTCAAGGCGTGCCCGGATTGGAAGAAGGCGTACGGGGGCTTGTGCCGATTTCGGTTGCTTCCGGGTTTCAAGCAGTATAAAAACAACGAAATCTTCGATCTACCGTGTGCGTACGACTGAAACCGTAGCCGTGGTTGGCCAATGACCCGGCCGCCGCGGACCGTGAACCGGACTTGGGAAAACGGCAAAGAAGGATTTGAATGTCGATTTCCAGTGACGCGCTGAACCCCGCGGTCATCAAGACCCTGCTCCTGACCGACCTGGTCGATAGCACGAGGCTCTTCGAACGGCTGGGCGACGAGCGCGCGGCCGAAGTGTCGGCCGAATACGATCGTGTGGCGCGGGATTTACTCGACAGGTTCCACGGTCGGGAGATCGACAAGACCGACGGCTTCCTGCTGCTCTTCGACCGTCCCATCGATGCCACCCGCTACGCTCTTTCCTATCAGTCCGACCTGGTCGAACTTTCAGAACGGCTCGGCGTTCCCGTCACCGGCCGAGTTGGTGTCCACCTCGGCGAAATCTTCCTGCGGGAGAACTCCCTCGAAGATGTGGCCCGCGGCGCCAAGCCGCTGGAAGTCGAGGGCCTGGCCAAGCACACGGTCGCGCGTGTGGCCTCACTCGCTCGGGGAGGCCAGACCCTGCTGACTCAAGGCGCCTTCGACCTGGCGCGCCGCGCGGCGGTTGGCGAAACCGTTTCGGAACGGGCGCTAGGATGGCTGGCCCACGGCCCCTACCTGTTCAAGGGAATCGCCGAGCCCCTCGACATCTACGAAGTCGGGGAAGAAGGCATCGCTCCCCTGTCGGTGCCCCAGAGTTCGGAAAAAGCCCGGCGGGCGGTGTCGGCAGGCGACGAAGTAACTCTGGGCTGGCGGCCCGCCCCGGGACTGGATATTCCGCAGCGCCCCAACTGGCTCCTGGCCGACAAGCTCGGCGAAGGTGGTTTCGGAGAGGTCTGGCTGGCGACGCACAAGAACACCGGTGAGCAACGCGTCTTCAAGTTCTGCTTCCAGGCCGATCGCTTGCGCGCCCTGCGCCGGGAAGTGACGCTTTTCCGTCTGCTGAAAGAAGCGCTGGGCAACCGAGACGATATTGCGCGCATCCTTGACTGGCAGTTCGACGATGCACCGTACTTTCTGGAGTCGGAATACACCGAAGGTGGAAGCCTCGTTGATTGGGCCGAAGGCCAGGGCGGACTCGCCCAGATACCCCTGGCAACGCGCCTCGAGTTGATTGCCCAGGTTGGCGAAGCCCTGGCGGCGGCCCATTCGGTGGGTGTCCTTCACAAGGACATCAAGCCGGCCAACATTCTGATCACGAGCGATCGGGAGGGTCCCCCCCGGGTCCGTCTCGCGGACTTTGGCATCGGTCTGATCCAGGACAAGCAGTTGCTCCAGGAAAAAGGGATTACGGCGTACGGGTTGACGCTGCCCGAGGGCGAATCCAGCACGGGCGGAACGCACCTGTACATGGCGCCCGAACTGGTGGAGGGCAAGGTTGCAACGGTCCAGGCCGACATCTTCGCCCTTGGCGTGATGCTGTATCAGATCGTAGTCGGAGATTTCGGCCGCGCCCTGGCGCCCTTCTGGGAACGCGACGTCGAGGACGAACTGCTTCGAGAAGACATCGCCCACCTCGTCGAGAGATCGCCCGAGCGGCGACCGGGAAGTGCGGCCGACATCGCCGAGCCCTTGCGAAACCTCGAAGAGCACCGGGCGCGGCTCGAAGCCGAGCGCCAGAAGCAGGCCGAGGCCGAGGCCACGCGAGTGGCACTGGAAAAGGCCCAGCGCCGCCGCCGTGTCTTTGGGATGATCGCGACCGCGGCCAGCGTCGTGCTGGTGGTCGTGTCCCTTCTCGCGATCCAGGCCGTCCGGGCCCGCCAGGATGCGGATCTGAGGCGTGGGCAGGCCGAAAACCTGATCGATTTCATGGTGGGAGATCTGCGGGCGAAGCTTGCGCCGATCGGACGCCTCGACGTTCTGGACGATGTCGGTGACGAGGCGATGGAGTACTTCGCATCGCTACCCGCCGATGAGGTCGACGACGACGAGCTGTTCCGTCGGTCGAAGACCTTGAATCAGATCGGCGATGTGAGGATGAGCCAGGGAAACCTGGAGGCTGCAACACTGGCATTCGAGGAGGCCCTGGCACTGACGCAGGAACTGGTCGAACGCGATCCCGAAAACGGCGAATGGCAGGTCGAGCTGGGCGCCGCCCACTTCTGGGTTGGACAGGCCCTCCGCCGTCAAGGTGATCTGGACCGGACGCTCGATCACTGGTTGGCGTACCAGGACATTGCCGAGAAGCTCGTCACGAAAGATCCGAACAACCTGGACTGGCAGCTCGAATTGGGATACGCCCACGGCAATATCGGATTGATCCTGGACACACGGGGAGATCTGGAAGGGGCGCTTGAAGCGCTGCGCAAGTCTCTCGCCGTCAAGCAGAACCTGGTTGCCCGGGATCCGGATAACACGGGATGGCAGCGTGACCTCGCGCTGGCACATAGCAAGCTAGGTACGACGCTGGACAGAATGGGAGATCTCGATGGCGCATTGGAGCCACATCGAGTTGCGCTGGCGATCAGACAAGCGCTCGTTGAGTCCGATCCCGACAACACGCGTTGGCGGGACGATCTCGCGGTTAGCCACAATCGCGTGGGTTCGCTCCTGGAGGACATGGGAGATCTAGAAAGGGCGATGGAGCATTTCCATGCTTATCTGACGCTTGAGGAAGAACTGGTTACGCACGATCCGACGAACACCGGATGGCAGCGGGAACTGGCAGTCGCAACAGGCAGGGTGGGCCATGTAGCCGAGGCGCTCGGCAATCTGGACCTGACCGGTCAACACTATCATGACCGCTTGCGCATCGTGGAAGCGCTCGTCGCGACGGACCCGAAGCGATCGGATTGGTCCGGAGATCTGGCCCTCACTCGTTTCTATCTTGGCCGGTTGAGTCTCGCGAGGGAACAGCCAGGCAGGGCCCTTGAGGAAGCGCGCTCGGCGCTGGAGATCCTGGAAGAGTTGGTCCATAACAATCCGGACGATCGAGATTCGACTCGGAGGTTGGGTTTAATCCACACACTGCTCGGTAGCGTTTGGGCAGCGATGGGTGATGCCGAGAGATCGCGCGCCTCATGGAGCCGCGCGGTAGAAATCATCGAGCCGTTGGCTCGCGACTCGAGCGACAGAAGATTACTTGATTCCTGGGCGCGGGCTTTAACCCATCTTGGCCGAATCCGGGAGGCCACACCAGTTGTTGAAAAGCTGGAGTCGATGGGCTACCGGGACCGAACTTTCATGGAGCTTTGGGAGGAGAAGCAAAAGATACCGAGTAGCTAGGCAAGAAGAGGGGCCGATCGATCTCAACCTGAGAACGTGACAGAAGACCTCTCAACAGGAGGTACTGAATATGTCGAGCGCAAAACCGACACCGACACCGACACCGAAAACCGTGAATATTACGTTCAGTCTGGACGAGAAAACCAAAAAGCCTGTGTGGACCGTCGCACCAAACCCGCTCAAAATGGCGGCTGGGAAAGAAAAAGGCAAACCTGCCGAGTACAGTATCGAATGGCTTCTGACGGGAGCGACTTTCGACACGAATGGAGTCGTTTTCGTTGCTGACCCGCCCAAGTACCACAATTGGCCCGGCGAACAGCCGACGGTCGATGGGGATACTAAGTGCAGCGTGGCAGACCACAAGAACACCAACCGAGGAAAGACCAAGAAGTACAAATACAACATCAACGTTCTGTACAAAGGGAACAAACATTTCACTGACGACCCCGAGGCCGATGACGAAGGGGAAGATCCAGATGTAATTGGCTAAACAGCCCGGCCGACTGTTGTTTGACAAACCCCACGCGCTGACGAGGAGGACGGCTCTGGCGGATTCGGAACCCGAAGGGAATTGATTCAGCTGCACTCGGCGTGGGCCGAAAACACGGCAGGATCCAAAAATGTGCTTCGGGCGGGTTTGAGCCCGCTGGCCTTGGTCGTGCACCACCGCCGGGTCCCGTCGCATCGGAGACAGGACAATGATGTGATTGCAGATTCGAGATTTCAGATTGAGGGCCCGCCAATACCGACCTATTTCATTCAAAACAACAAAGGCCGAAGGACCTCGGATGGTGTGGGGATGTTACTTTCCGAGTCCCTCAGCCTTTTTGGGACGGGCTTTCGGCTGGTGTGACCGAAAACCCGTTCACTCAAACCGCAGCGCGGTGACAGGATCCACCCTCGTGGCCCGCAGCGCCGGGATGTAACACGCCAGCGCGGAAACGGCCGCCAGAGTGAGGGCCACTCCTCCGAACACCGTCGGATCGAGCGCGTCGATGCCGACCAGAAAGGTTGCCATCACACGTGTGATGCCGATCGATACCGCGACCCCGATCACGATCCCGATAGAAGTCAGAGCCAGCCCCTGCTTGACGACCAGTTTCATCGCATCGGCCGACCGGGCTCCTAACGCCATCCTCAGTCCGATCTCGTGGGTGCGCTGGCTGACCGAGAACGAAATCACTCCGTAAACCCCGATCGCCGCGAGAAACAGCGCCAGGCCGCCGAATGCAGCGACCAGCACTGCCCCGATGCGGGGCAGCAGCATCGATCGATGGACGACCTCCGTCATCGGGAGGACGCTGGTAATCGGGATATTGGGATCGAGTTCCCGGATGACGCTCCGCACGTCTCCGGCGACGCTGGTGGGACCGCCCGCAGTGCGGAGAAACAGATTCACCGCGAACCTCATGTCGCGAAAGCTCTGCTGAATCGGAAGATACGCAAAGGGTTGTGGTTGCTCCGCCAGCTGGAGGTACTTCGTGGTCGCCGCAATACCGATGACCTCGACGGTGTGACCATCCCCGTAAAACCTGAAGTGTCGTCCGAGAGCATCTTCACCAGGCCAGAACCGTTGGGCCATCGTTTCATTGATGATGGCGTAATCCGGCCCGATATCCGAGCTGGTCGCCTTTTCCTCGACGCGGCTGAAATCCCGCCCTCGAAGCAGCTCTATACCCATCGCCTCCAAGTACTTCGGCCCCACGGTACTAGTGCTGACGAGAATGCCGTCTTCGGCCTCCCCGGCATCCCTGCCCTCGATGAAAACGGTCCGGCCCATACCCGGGAAAAACATCGGCATCGCGCTGCCGACGTCGGCGTTCAACACGCCCGGAACAGACTGTACTTCTTCCCGGAGCCGCCGCACGAGGTCCTGGCCCATGGCTTCTTCCAGGTAGCGATTGTCGTTCAGGTTGAACGAGACCGTCAGGACGTTCTCGGTTCGGAAGCCGGGGTCGATGTCGAGAGTGTTCTGGAAGCTCCGCATCAGCAGCCCCGCCGAAATCAGCGCGACCAGCGATAGCGACACCTGTGCGATCACGAGGATGTTCCGCGGGCTGAATCTTCGGATCGATCCCTCTTTCTGCTGGCCGCTCTTGAGTTCTGTCGAGAGATCCGGCCTCGAAGATTGAATCGCCGGAACGAGCCCGAAGAAGAGACCGCCGGCGACCGAGACGAGCGCGGCGAAGCCGATGACCCGGCCGTCCAGACTGGTATCGAGGGTGAGCTGGACCGGAGGGGTGGCTGGGACCAGAGACCAAAGCAGGTCTCGGGTCCAGAGCGCAAGCACCAGACCGCCGATCCCTCCGATCGCGGCCAGGACGAAACTCTCGGTCAGGAGTTGGCGAATCAGGCGGATGCGACCCGCCCCAAGGGAGAGCCGTACGGCAATCTCCCTTCTTCTGGCTGCCGCACGAACCAGGAGCAGATTCGCGATGTTTGCCGAGGCGATGGCCAGGACGAGTCCCGAGATCGCAATCAGCAGTCCCGCCGCGAGCGCAAGCGTCGATCGGAAGGCCGGGCCCAGCCGTGAGAGGGGATCCAACGTCACGTTGCGGCCTTCGTTGGGGGTGGGATACTGCTCGGCGAGAGCCGTACCGATGGCCTGCATGTTCGATTCGGCCTGCTCGCGCGTGACACCTGGTTTCAGCTTACCGACGACGTTGAAGAGGATCGCCCGGCGGTCGGCCACTAGGTCCGGTGTCGGGTGGACCTGAGCGAACATCATATAGGGTACCCAGACTTCCTGGCTGATCGCCAGAGTGAGCCCGTCGAACCCCTCTTCGGCCACGCCTATGATCGTCAGAGGCGTTCCATTCACCGTGATTACTTGGCCGATCACGCCCGGATCGGATCCAAAACGGTTCTCCCAGGCTCTATGGCTCAGGACGGCAACGGGGTGCGTTCCCGGAGTCTGGTCCTCCTCGGGCAGGATCAGCCGTCCCAGAGCAGGCTGAACCCCAAGGACGCCGAAGTAGTTCGCGGTCACGAGTTCGCCCAAGACCTGAGTGGGCTCATCCAGGCTGCCGATGTTGTAGAGCAACTGGGTGTAGGCGGCGAGGTCGGAGAAAACCTCGTTCTCATCGCGATAGTCCTTGTAGTTCTCGCCGGACACCTGACGAAAACCGGGGTTCTTCTCGTCGGTCGTGTAGACCGACATCAGGCCTTCGGCATCCTGGACTGGCATCGGCTTCAGGAAAATGCCGTTAACGAGGGTAAAGATGGCTGTCGTTGCCCCGATCCCGAGGGCCAGGATGAGTGCTGCGACGATCGTGAACCCGGGGCTCTTGGCCAGGGTTCGTAATCCGTAACGGACATCCCTGTAAAAGTTTTCCATTCCTGACAACCTCACAAGGGGGATTGTTGGCCCTATGAGCTCGGAATGGCGTGGGGGAATGTTACTTTCCGAGTCCTTCAGCCTTTTCTGACGGGCTTTCGGTGGGTGTGCCCGAAAACCCGGTCACTCAAATCGCAGCGCCGTCACGGGATCCACCTTCGTGGCCCGCCACGCCGGGATGTAGGACGCCAGCATCGAAACGGCGGCCAGAGTCAGCGCCACTCCGCCGAATACCGTCGGGTCGAGCGCGTCCACGCCGACAAGAAACGTACTCATCACTCGCGTCAGCGCGATCGACACCGCAACGCCGATCACGACACCGATGCTCGACAGGGTCAGCCCTTGTTTCACGACCAGTTTCATCGCGTCGACGGAGCGGGCTCCCAATGCCATCCTCAATCCGATCTCGTGAGTGCGCTGGCTGACCGAGAACGAAATCACGCCGTAAACCCCGATCCCCGCGAGAAATAGCGCGAGGCCGCCGAAAACAGCCACCAGCCAGGCGCCTACCCGTGGGAGCCACATCGATCGATTCAGCATCTCCGTCATGGGCGCCATGCCCGTGATCGGGAGATTCGGATCGAGTCGCCGGATGATGGTCTGGACGTCACCAGCGACGCTCGTCGGCGGGCCCTGCGTGTTCACGAACAGATTCATGACCACCTTTGCATCGCGGTAGCTCTGCAGCAAAGGCAAATAGGCATAAGGCTGCGGTTGTTCGGCAAGCTGGTTGTACTTCGCATTGGCGGCGATGCCGATGATCTCCACGGGCGCTTCGTCACCGTAGAAAGTGAAGCGTCGTCCCAGTGCATCTTCGCCGGGCCAGAACCGCTCCGCCATCGTCTCGTTGATGATCACGTAGTCGGGACCAACGCTGTTGCCTGTCGTCTTGGGTTCCACCCGGGTGAAGTCGCGTCCTCGTAACAACGAGATACCCATCGTTTCGAGATACTTCGGCCCGACCGTGCTCGTGCCCACGAGTATTCCGTCCTCGGCTTCTCCGGCGTCCCGTCCCTCGATGAACACTGTCCGGGAGAACCCGCCGAAGAACATCGGCATGTGGGTCCCAAGGTCGGCGGACACGACGCCGGGTATGACTTCGATTTCTTCCTGCAAACGCCGGTAGAAATCCTGCCCGGTGGCTTCTTCCAGATACCGGTTGTCGGTCATCCCGAGAGTGGCGGTCAAAACATTGTCGGTGCGAAAGCCGGGCTCGATGAGGAGAGTGTTCTGGAAACTCCGCATCAGGAGACCCGCCGAGATGAGGGCGATCAAGGACAGCGACACCTGGGCTACGACAAGGATGTTGCGGGGACCGAACCTACGGATCGAACCCTCCCTCTGCTGGCCGCTCTTGAGCTCCGTCGACAGATCCGGACGGGAAGCCTGGATCGCCGGCACGAGGCCGAAGAAGAGACCGCCCAGGACCGAGATGAAAGCTGCGAACCCGAGAACCCGGGCATCGAGGCTCATGTCCATGCTTATCTGGAAGGGCAGTGGCGGCGCCAGCGACCAGATGAGATCGCGTACCCAAATTGCGATCAACAGGCCTCCAATCCCTCCGATTGCGGAGAGGACGAAACTTTCGGTCAGGAGTTGACGGATCAACCGGACGCGGCCGGCGCCTAGTGAGAGGCGGACCGCGATCTCTCGCTTCCGAGCCGTTGCGCGAACCAGGAGAAGGTTTGCGATGTTCGCCGAGGCAATTGCCAGAACCAGGCCGGAGATGGCGATCAGCAACGCTCCCGCGAGGGCCATCGTCGATCTGAAGCTCGGGTTCAACCGGGAGAGCGGATCCAGCGTGACGTTCCGACCTTCGTTCGGCTCCGGGTACTGCTCTTCGAGGGCAGATGCGATCGTTTGCATGTTCGATTCGGCCTGTTGGAGCGTCACATCCGGCTTAAGACGCCCGACGACGTTGAAAACGATCGCGCGGCGTTCACCCCAGACCAGGTCGGGCGTCGGGTGGACCTGCCGGTACATCATGGCGGGAACCCAGACTTCCTGGCTCACTCCGAAAGTCAGCCCTTCGAATCCCTGTTCCGCGACGCCGATGATTGTGAGCGGGGTCCCGTTGACCATGATCTCGGTACCGAGGACTCCCGGATCGGATCCGAACCGACTCTGCCAGGTCTTGTACGACAGGACGACGACGGGGCTCGCGCCGGGTATTTCGTCGTCTTCGGGCTGAATCAGTCGTCCCAAGGCAGGCGTTAACTCTAATGTCTCAAAATAATCGCCTGTGACAATTTCACCCAATGCTTGAGCTGGTTCGTCCTGCGTGCCGATGTTGAAAATCATCAGCGTGTAGGCAAATAGGTTCGAAAACACCTGGTTCTCGTCCCGAAAGTCGCGGTAGTTCTCTCCGGACACCGACAGGAATCCGGGGTTCTTTTCGTCGGTCGTGTAGACAGAGATCAGTCCGGCCCCCGCGCCGTGGAGGCGGGGATCATTCAGGGTGAAACTGTCGGCAACCTATGGCATGTAGGAGGGAGGCGAGGCTCCGGCAGTCATACCCCGTTAACTCACTGGTGCGCATGCCCCAAGATCAGTTTGGGTCCGAGCAGGCCATCATTCACTGGCGAGGCTTTCCACGAAGCGCTCCCCCAAGTCAGAATCCGAACGACAACGCCACCTCGGGCCGGAGTCCTCGCCCCTGAGGAGGCAATTACATGCATACGTCCGGAAAAGTCAATAAGAAGAAGCGGAAAAAGAACACGGGAGACCCAGGTCGCGATCCAATGGCGTTGCCGAGGATTCGGCCGAACGTTGCCGGGATCGACCTGGGCAGTCGCAAACACTGGGTCTGTGGCCCAGCCACGGCGGATGATGCGCCGAACGTTGGTGTCTTTCGCACCACGACGCCCCAACTCCAGGAACTCGCCGATTGGTTGCGGGCTCAAGGCGTGGAGTCTGTGGCGATGGAGAGCACCCACGTCTACTGGATTCCCATCTACGAGCTACTGGAGTCGTGTGGCATTGAGGTCCTGCTGGTCAACGCCCGGCAATTCCACAATGTCCCGGGACGGAAGACCGACATGCAGGATTGCCAGTGGCTTCAGCTACTCCATAGCTGTGGTTTGTTGCGCGGATCGTTCCGTCCACACGAGTCCATCACGCGACTCCGGGCACTGCAACGGCAGATGGCGAATCTGGTGGGTGAGCGTACGCGCTTCGTCCAGTGGATGCAGCAGTCGCTGGATCAGATGAATGTTCAAGTCCATCGCGCGGTGAGTGACCTCACCGGTCAAACCGGGATGGCGATCGTTCGCGCCATTGTCGCCGGGGAGCGCGACCCGATCCAACTGGCCACTCTCCGGGACGGGCGATGCAAGAAATCAGAGACGGAATTCGCCGAGTACCTCACCGGGAATTGGCGCGAGGAGCATCTGTTCAATCTCGAGTCCGCACTCGGGCTCTACGACGCGATTCAACAGAGGATCGCATCCTACGAAGCCCGCCTTCTCGACGAACTCCACGCCCTGGAACCGGAGGAGCGTCACGATCAACCCGTGCCCGAACATCCGAATCCCGTCAAGGAGAAGGCCATTCGCAATCGTGGCGAACAGAAGGCCCGCACCACGCTATGGCGCTTCGCCGGGGTCGACCTCACTCGTATCGACGGCATCGGTACCGGTGCAGCGCAGATCATCCTTACTGAAGTTGGTCTCGACCTCTCGTCCTTCCCATCCGAGAACAACTTCGTCAGTTGGCTACGCTTGTCTCCCCGAACGCCAATCTCGGGAGGCAAACTCCTCCGCAAGAAGAAGTCCAACGGTACCGGCGCCACTCGCATCGCCGGTGTTCTGCGCATGGCCGCGGTCTCCCTGCAGCGCTCCAAGTCCGCTCTCGGCGCCGCTTTTCGTCGAAAGGCGCGCCACAAAGCCGGTGCGGTCGCCGTCTTCGCCATCGCCAGGAAGCTGGCAATCCTGGTCTACCGCATGCTTCGATATGGACAAGACTACGTCGATATCGGCGAGCAGGCTTACGAGGCCCAGTTCCACCACCGCCGCCTGGCTAGCCTCACCGCAGCCGCTCAATCCCTCGGCTACACGCTCATCGAAAAGAAGGTTGCTATTGGTTAAGTTTCCGGGCCGTCGCGAACACGACGGCACCGGATCCTTCATCGAGGAACTTCAATGGTTTACGGTTTTGTTTCAAGTCAGACCCTCGGTGTTCGGGAGTGGCAGCGGCTTCAGGAAAATGCCGTTGACGAGGGTAAAGATAGCCGTCGTTGCACCGATCCCGAGGGCCAAGATGAGTGTCGCAACGATCGTGAACCCGGGGCTCTTGGCCAGGGTTCGTAGTCCGTATCGGACATCCCTGTAAAAATTTTCCATTTCTGACGACCCTCTGATCTAGGAAGCCACTCTGAGATGCTGCATTTCGGGTGTGCTTACGACCATAGAACTTTCTTTGTTCCAAGTAGAATGGTAAACACATCGCTTTCCAAAACCGTTCGTGTTATAACCCACTGAATATAAGTGGATTGAGGCAGGCGAGGAAGGACGGATCAAAAGCCCAAGGCGTCCGGTCGTGGGAACGATGTTCCACAGCCGAACACCGGCAGGGTTGGGAAAACTGCAAAGTCACCCGATTCGCAGCAGGCAGTCGGGTACACAAGGCGCCACATCGTCGCTCTGCTCGTTGAGACTCCGAAACCGAATAGGACGTGTGATGAGCATGCATAGTAGATTTGCCGTCGTCGTGATTTCGTCGTTGATACTTGCCGGCACCTTGGCCCTTCCGGCGACCTCAGAAGCCCAGGCCGGCCCAGGGCTGAAGCCGGGCGAGTACAAGACCGTCTGGAACGCCGTCTTTTCGGAGGCTCAAGCGACGCGCGGCCACGCCGAATTCGAAGCCAACTGCCTCCGTTGCCACAACGTTGACGTCGATGTCCTCAACCCCGATGCCCGCTTTATCGGTCCCGCGTTTATTCAGCGCTGGCGGGAATACGACGTGGAGAGCCTGTTCAGCTTCATCAAGCTCAGCATGCCGAGACGGGACCCTGGGAGCCTGAGCGATCAGGTCTATCTCGACATCGTCGCCCATCTTTTCAAGTCGAATCTGTTCCCCTCGGGTGACGACGAACTCAGTATGAATGCCATTGACAGCATTCAGATCGAGGAACAGGATGGGCCTCGTCCTGTGCCGAGCGGTGCGCTCGTGCAGGTCGTCGGATGCCTCAGCCAGGATGCGGACGGATGGAAGCTGAGCTCCGCCGGTGAGCCGCTCAGGACGGACACATCGAACAGCTCAACCGAGAAAGAACTGGACGATGCATCGTTGAGGGAGCTCGGCACTCAGACGTTCCGGTTGCAGAACATCGCCTATCTCGGGGAAGACTTCGACCTCGATTCGTACGCGGGCCAGAAGATGCAGACGAAGGGTTATGTCATCCGACAGCCCAACAGGGAGCGCATCGACATCACTTCGATGGAGATGGTCTCGTCGGGTTGCGCACGGTGAAAGCTCGCGTGATCTCGCTGGACTGAGGCATTTCAGGGCTGCGATTCCGCCCGCAGCCTAGCGGTGCCCTCCTCGTCGAGCTTCAAGTCCTCGGTAATCACCACGCCGTATTCTCGTGCGCTCTGTCGGGAAATGAATCCGTCGATCACGTCGTCGAGAACCGCTTGCACGTCCCGCTCCAGCGGATTACCGTAGCCCCCGCCACAGGGGCTGATCGTTCGGAACGTGTCTCCCTCTTTCGTTCGTCGGTCGCTGATCTTGGACGGCAGCGAAGTCTCATCGCCGGCCGGGTTCAGAATCAACCCGCCCGGCGTGCCTTCTTTCCCATCGAATATTCCCCAGGGCGGAAACTTGTGGCCGTCGCCTTCGAGCGACATCCTGCCGTCGGTCGTGAACATGACGTCACGGATCGAACCCAGTCCGCCCCGCCACTTTCCCGCGCCGCACTTGTCTTCCCGCAGTTCGTAACGGTTTACACGCAGAGGGTAGTGTGACTCGATGTCTTCGATGGGGTTGTTCCGCGTGTTGGCGTAGAGCGTGTCGACACAGTCCAGGCCGTCCTTGCCGAAGCGACCGCCGTACGCACCTTCGGTGATGTCCATGTAGACCCAGTAGTTCTCGTCGACCAGACCGCTGTATGCGATCACCTTCAGGTTTCCAACGCCGGCCCCGACCTGCTCGGGGACCACCTGGGCCAGGGCGCGCATGATCGTGTCGGCGACGACGTTGCCGGGACAGAAGCGTGCGATTGTCGGGGCTGGGAATTTCGGGTTACAGATCGATCCTTCCGGTGCGTGGATGTGTATCGGGCGGGTGAGTCCGGAGTTCTGCGGCACGTATTCGTGGGTCTCGGTGTCGAGCAGTATCGAACGAACGATGAGATAAACGGCGACGCACACCGTGCCTTCCAGCGGCATGTTGATCGGCCGGTCGTCGATCTGGGGGGAGGAGCCGGTCAGGTCGACGTAGAGGTCGCTGCCGTCAATCCGGAGCGTGACCGCAATCTTCAGGTCTTTCTTGGACGGATCCGGGCTGTCGAGGAATCCGTCGAAGAACCCCTCGGCGTAGTAGGTTCCGTCCTGGAGCTTTTCGATTTCCTGGCGGAGTACTCTTTCCGAGTACTCCATCAGGTCGTCGCTGGCCGCCAGCACAGTATCCATCCCGTATTCGCGTACCAGGTCGAGGTACCGATCGGCTCCGATCCGGGAGGCCGCGATCTGGGCCTCCATGTCGCCGAGCACCATGTCGGCGGCGCGGACATTGTCGGAGAGGAAATTCCAGAAGTGCTGATTGCGGACGCCGCGCTCGTAAACTTTGATCCCCTTGAACTGAAGACCTTCGGCGTATGCGTCGACCGCGTCGACGATGCCGCAACTGCCCGGTACGAGGGCGCCGATGTCGAGGTGATGCACCGTGGTGAGGGAAAACCCGATCAGTTCGTCGTCGTTGAAGACTGGGACGCAGAAGGCGATGTCCGGCCCATGGGACGCCCCGTAATACGGCGAATTGTGGATGATCACGTCGCCGGGGTAGAACTCATCGCCGCGCATCTGGAAGATCCTCTGGATGCCCCGGACGTAACCTGAAATAGGGCCGAGCTGGAGGGGTGTGCTGAACACCGATTCGCAAAGCTGCTGGCAGTTCACGTCGACCAGAGCGGCGCCGAAGTCTTCGGACTCCCGGATGATGCTCGAGTACGACATCCGGGTCAACTTGTGTCCCATCTCGATGGCGATGTTTTCCAGGGCGCCGCGGACGACCTGCGCGGTAACGGGATCGATCCTGGGCAGGGCGGTCGTGCTCATGCTGTCTCCTTCGAACTCAGGACACTAGGTGTCGATGATCATATTACCCGAATTCTCGATCCGCGCGGCAGAGCCGGGCGGCAGCACGGTCGTGGAGTCATGCTGCAGGATTACGGCCGGTCCGTCGATCGTCGTTCCGACCCTCAGCAGTGAACGCTCGTAGAACTCGGACTCGAGCTTCTGGAGGATGCCGTCGACCCGGAAGTAGGTTGCTCCTGTCTTGATCCGGGCCGGTTCGGGCGCCTCGGATCCGTCCCTGAACTGCGGTTGCTCCAGTTCGGGTGTGAGACCTGCCGCCGTGACGCGGAGGTTGACGATTTCGATGGGGTTGGACGGGAAACTGTGACCGTACTCCAAGCGGTGTCTCTCGTGGAAGTCATTCCAGACCTGTTCCATCGATCCTTCGACCAGAGCTTCGCGCGCGATCGGGATCTGCATCTCATAACCCTGCCCGAGGTAGCGGAGATCCAGACTGCGGTCGAGGCGCTCTCGATCTTCCGGTATGCCATCGGCCCGCAAGCGGGTTCGGGCGCGCTCTTCGAGTGTGTTGAGGTCCCGCGAGAGTTTCTCCGCGTCCAGGGAGTCGGCCAGCATGAACTCCGTCTGGAGAAAATCGTACTTGAGGTCGGTCGTCAACAGGCCCAGCGCGGAGGTAATCCCGGGGTAGACAGGGATGACCACTTCGGGAATCTTCAGGTGACGGGCGACCTCGACCGCCATCATCGGTCCCGCGCCTCCGAACGCCACGAGCGCGAACTTTCGCGGGTCGTGACCCTTCTGGACGGTCCGAGAGCGGATGGCGTTAGCCATGTTTGCGGCCATGATCGTATTGACGCCCTCGGCGGCATCGTAACGATCGAGCGTCAGTCGTGCCGCGAGCGCATCGATGACCGAAAACGCGGCCTCAGTATCGAGCTTCATCGAGCCACCGAGGAAGTGATCCGCATCCAGCCGACCCAGTACGAGGTTGGCGTCGGTCACGGTCGGTTCCGTACCCCCTTTTCCGTAGCACGCGGGTCCGGGAGCGGACCCGGCGCTGCGGGGCCCGACTCTGAAAGCGCCACCCTCGTCGGCGTATGCGATGCTGCCGCCACCCGCTCCGATCGTATGGATGTCGATCATGGGAATCATCATGGGATAGCCGGCGATCCTCGTGTCGCGGGCGGAAGCTTCGGCGATTCCTGTCTCTGTCACGATTCCGATGTCGGCGCTCGTCCCGCCGACGTCGAAAGTGATCAGCTTGCGTCTATCGCTCTGGCGGGCTGTCCACTCGCCCCCGAGGACACCGGCGGCCGGGCCCGACAGCAGAGTGTAGACCGGTTTGTCCGCGATGGTTCGCGCCGTGGCGACACCACCGTTTGAAGTCATGATGTGGGGCTCGACGCGGACACCCGTTTCACCCAGACGGTCGGACAGGTTTCGGATGAAGTCACGCACCCGCGGGCCGACGAAGGCGTTGAGGCAGCAGGTTGTGAATCGCTCGAATTCACGAAACTGGGGTGAAACGTCGGCCGACGTCGTCACGAAGGAATCCGGAAACTCCTCTTCGATAATCTCCCGAACGCGCAGTTCGTGAGCAGGGTTCAGGTACGAGAAGAGGAAACACACGGCAATCGATTCGACCCCTTCCGCCTTCAAGGTCCGGGTTGCCTCCCGTACGCCATCTTCGTCGAGCGCGGTGAGGACATCTCCATGCGGTGGAACAAGGCGTTCGGTCACGAGCTTGCGATGACGTCTTCTGACGAGCGGCTTCGACTGCCAGGGAATGTCCTGCATCAATGAGTAGTTCTGGGGCCGCTGGTGCCGGCCGATGTGGATGATGTCGCGGTAGCCGCGAGTCGTGATCATACCGGTCCGGGCGCCCTTGTGTTCGAGGATCGCGTTCGTCGCCACCGTCGTTCCATGGAAGAGATGCTCGAGTGCTCCCGGCTCGACGCCTTCGCGGGCACACAGGTCGCGGATTCCATCGATCACACCAACGGAGGGGTCCGGCGACGTACTGGGCACCTTGTGAATGGCGAATCGTTTCTTTGCGGTGTCGGCGAGGATGATATCGGTGAACGTCCCGCCGACGTCGACTCCCAGTTGAAACATGGTTTTCCTTAGTAGTCAGTAGCCGGTAGTCAGTAGTCAGTCGGACCAGAATACAGCCGGAACGCCTGAGCTGGAAGCGATTAGATGACTACCGACTACTGACTACTCATTCCCGACGGTCCAGCTCCAGCATTGTATGCAGCAGCACGTTGGCTCCGTTTACACAATCCTCCGGAGATGTGTACTCGCTTTCGGAATGGCTGACGCCGGCCGCACTCGGTACGAAGATCATCCCCATCGGAGCGATCCGAGCCATCATCTGTGCGTCGTGACCGGCACCGCTGGGCATCGTGCGGTGGGGAAGGCCCAGCCGTTCCGATGCCAGGGCTACCGCCCGCATCAAGTCCGGGTCGGCGGCTGCCGGTTCCATGCGTTCGGACTCTTCCAGCTTCACCTCTACATGACTGCGCCGGCTGATATCGTCCGCGCGTTGCCGGAGATGCTCCAGGGCGCGATCGATCGCCCCCGTGTCCAGGTCTCGAAGACCGACCCTCAGGCGGACTTCGCCCGGCACCACGTTGCGCGCGTTCGGCACGACATCGAGCGTCCCGACTGTCCCGACGCGACAGAAATTGCCGGAGCGCATGGCTTCATCGACGGCGAGTACAAAGCGGGATGCGGCCACGAGGGCATCTCGTCTCAACTCCATGGGAGTCGTGCCGGCATGGTTGGCTCGTCCGGTCAGGACGACGTCCACGTACAGGATGCCGACGATACCTTCGACCACACCGATGGGCGTTCCGGCGCTCTCGAGTACGCCTCCCTGTTCGACGTGGAGTTCCACGTAGGCGCGTACTTCCCGGGATGTCCGAACACTCTCGGACAGCCGCTCGGGGTCTCCACCGAATTCGCGGAGTGCCTCGGCAAGGGTGCGACCGTTCGAATCGTGAGTGTGGATTTCATGCGGGTCGAGAGCGCCGGCCATGGCGCGACTGCCCATCAGGCCCGTGAAGGATTGTCCCTCCTCGTTGGCAAAGACGATGACTTCAAAGGGATGTCGCGTCTTGATTCCGGCTTCCTCCAGTGTATGGAGGCATTCGATACCTGCCAGAGATCCCAGCGCACCGTCGTAGGAACCCCCACCCGGGACGGTGTCGATGTGCGAGCCACACGAGATCGCCGGTCCTCGGGACCCGCCCCTCATGCGCCCGATGATGTTCGTCGCGGCGTCGATCCGCACATCGAGTCCGGCTTCGCCCATCATCTCGATCACGCACTCCCGCCCTTTCCGGTCCTCGGGAGTAAAGGCCAGGCGTGTAGCGCTGACGCTGGCCAGAGCATCGAGTCTGGACGCCAGCCGTTCGGGATCGATGCGTATCGTTTCTCCGGATGTCATCGGGTCGATCAGACAGGTTAGAAACCCTGCCGGTGAATTGCAAGTGGCTGCGTGTTTTGGTAGTGGGTCAGTTGGAACTGACCCACTAACCGCGTGTTCACTAGTGTCCGGAACACGGTGCGACAGCCGCCGGCAACTTATAGATGGACAGTGAGTTGAAGGGCATTCTGCGATTTTTCGATTTGAACCTGCCGATCACACTTTTAGCAATATTACGGTGAGAGGGGTGATACCAATGGCGCATGAACTCAGGCCAAACCGTCTTCTCACAAGTCATGGATTACGCGCCCCGATACGAGTTTCAGAAGTGTGTCGCCCGCTATCGGGGCGATTACCAGCAGAAAGGGTTTTCCTGCTGGGATCAGTTCCTGGCGATGGCATTCGCCCAATTGACCTATCGTGAAAGCCTCCGCGACATCGAAGCCTGCTTACGCGCCCTCGGCAGAAAGCGTTACCACATGGGATTCCGAAGCAAGGTGGCGCGGACGACACTGGCCGACGCCAACGAGCGGCGCGACTGGCGGATCTATGCGGATTTCGCACAGGTCCTGATCGGCATGGCGCGGCCGTTATATGCCGAAGACCCCATCGGCGTCGAGTTGGATCAAGGTCTGTATGCCCTGGACTCGACCACCATTGACCTGTGTCTTTCACTATTCCCATGGGCCCGGTTTCGCCGGCACAAAGCCGCGGTCAAGATGCATACACTGCTGGATCTTCACGGCAACATTCCCGCGTTTATCCACGTCACAGACGGGAAAGTCCATGACGTCAACGTTCTCGATGAGATCGCACCCGAAGCGGGTGCCTTCTACGTCATGGACCGCGCCTATATCGATTTTGAACGGCTCTTTCTCTTCTCCCTCTGTTCCGCTTTCTTTGTGGTGCGTGCTAAGAAGAACGTCGTCCTGCGGCGGCGGTACTCCCGTCGGGTGGACACGACCACGGGATTGCGATCCGACCAGACGGTCATCCTCACAACGAACAAATCCGCCAAAACCTATCCCGATCCGTTGCGGCGTATCAGCTACTTCGATGCCGGGACGAACAAGCGGTTGAAGTTCCTGACCAACAACTTCGCGTTGCCTGCACTCACCATCACTCAGATCTACAAGTCGCGATGGCAGGTGGAACTTTTCTTTAAATGGATCAAACAACACCTTCGAATCAAGTCCTTCTACGGCACCAGCGAGAATGCGGTGAAGACCCAGATCTGGATCGCCATTTCGGTTTATGTTCTCGTCGCCATCATCCGGAAGCGCCTCGGCATCGATAGGAGTCTTTACCAAATCCTACAGATTCTCAGCATTGCGATTCTTGAGAAACAGCCCATTTTGCAGGCCTTTCACGCGCCTGATTCCCAATTCAATGAACTCCAAGATCCTAACCAGCTGGTTCTATTCGACTTCTAACCGGACACTAGTGCCGCGTGTTCTTTCCCGTCGGTTCTGCCTTATAGTTATCGTTCCCCGAAGGCCGCCCGCAGGAAATGCTGGGAATTCGGGGACGGAGACCGAATTCTTGGGAGCCGAAACGGGCGGTTTGATAGCCGGGATAATTCGGTCTCCGTCCCCGAATTTGGAGGAGAATGGAAGACAGGATAACCGTGGGCGATGCCCTCGTCGCCGAACTGGCGAGGGCCGGCGTCGATACCGTCTTCGGCATCATCAGCATCCATAACATACCCATCTACGACGCGCTGGCCCGCCACGGCGGGTTCCGCGTCGTCAAGCCACGTGGCGAGAGCGGCGCGGTGAACATGGCCGACGCGTACGCGCGGACCGGAGCCAGGCTCGGTGTTGCCATCACGAGCACCGGTACCGGAGCGGGGAACGCGGCTGGGGCCCTGATCGAAGCCGATACGGCCGGTACACCGCTACTGCACATCACCGGACAGGTCCCGAGCGAATACATCGACAGCGGGCGCGGCTATATCCACGAATGTCGGGATCAGTTATCGATGCTCCAGAGCATCGGCAAGCAGGCGCACCGTGTTCAACGACCGGAGCAGGCGTCTTCTACGATGCGTCTGGCTATCGGACAAGCCCTAGAAGCTCCGACTGGTCCGGTCAGCGTCGAGGTCCCGATTGATTTCCAGTCCCGCCTGATCGCTTCCTCCGAGATTACCGTCAGTGAGCCGGAGCCGAACGTGGAATCGCCGGACGTTTCCGCGGCTGTTGCGGAGGTCCTCAAATCCCAGAGCCCGGTGATGTGGGCCGGTAGCGGAGTGTTTCGTGGCGGGGCGGTGCCACAGTTCCGCAAGCTTGTCGACCTCATCGATGCCGCCGTCATCACCAGTCACGGGGCGCGCGGGACCCTGCCGGAGACCGACCCGCGATGCCTGGGCTTCTTCGCAACCGATCCGGACGTGCGGGAACTGCTGGCTTCGGCGGATCTCCTCATCAGCGTGGGCACCCGGTTCCGGGGAAACGAAACGGGCTACTGGGATGTCGGCGTCCCGGCCAACCATATCGGGATCGACGTCGATCCGAGCGCTGTGAACCGCAACTATCCTCACTCGATGGCGTTGATCGGCGACGCGCGACTGATCCTTTCGGCCCTGGTGACCGCCCTAGAGGAGCGGGGAGGCAGATCGAAGCCCGACTACCGCCGCGAAATCCTCCGCGTGCATGAGGCTTCGAGGTCGCGGATGCGGGAGAGCCTGGGCCCTTACGAAGCGATTCTCGATGCTATTCGCGAAACCCTTCCCGAGGGAGGGATCGTGGTCCGGGACGTGACGATACCGACGACGACTTGGGCGAGCCGGATGATCGAGGTCACCGAACCGCGACAGACCCTGCATGCCGCCACGATCGGCATCGGACAGGCATTGCCGATGGCGATCGGAGCGTCAATCGCCAGGCCGCAGGCGGCCGTGCTTGTCCTGTCCGGAGACGGCGGATTCCTCGTGAACCCGGGCGAATTGGCAGTGATCGCGGAAGAGGGACTGTCGTTCACGATCGTCGTGTTCGACGACGGGGGCTACGGCGTTTTGAGGAACCTGCAGAACAAGGTGTTCGATGAACGGAGGGTCGGTGTCGACCTGAAGAGCCCCGATTTCGTGGGCCTGGCGAAGGCCTTCGGCGTCGAAGCGGTTAAGGTCGGCGACGGTAATCAGTTCCGTAGCGCGCTCGAGAAGGCGATAGAATCGCCTCAGGCCTGGATGATCGTCATCGATGCCGGGCAATTGGGGACGACTCCCAAGCCGTTTACCGGGACACCATCGCTGGATCTCTACCGTCCTAAGTGAAGATGAAGCAGACAGCCGAAGTGGTGATCATCGGGGGTGGAATCGTCGGGCTGAGCATTGCCTACCACCTTGCCCGCCGCGGACTCTCCGACGTCGTCGTGCTGGAGAAGGAGGACATGGTCGGACTCGGATCGACCGCCCGGTGTTCCGGGGGGTTTCGTCATCAGTTCTCAACGGACGTGAACGTCCAGATGTCGCTGCTGAGCGTCCGGAAGCTGCACGAGTTTCCGGCAGAGATGGACCAGGAGATCGCCTTCCATCAGGACGGCTATCTTTTTCTGCTGGACGGCCCCTCCTACATCGAACCATTCCGTCGAAACATCGCGTTCCAACGGGGCTTGAATATCCCCGTCGAGTTCCTCAAGCCGGAAGAAGTGGATCGTGTCTTTCCGGATGTCGACCTGAAACTCGACGATGTCGACGCGGCGGTCTACTGTGCGATCGACGGCGTTTCCGATCCTGCGGGTGTCACCGAAGGCTTTCGCAAAGGGGCGTCACGACTGGGAGTTTCAATCTGCACCGACCAGGAAGTGGTCGGCATCGATATCGAGGCAGGGCAGGTGTCGGGAGTGCGCACTCGGGCCGACTACGTCTCGGCGCCCGTAGTCGTGAATGCGGCCGGCCCTTACGCGGCGATGATCGGTCGGATGGTCGACGTGGACGTTCCGGTGAAACCGATCCGCCACTTCGTGTTCGTGACCAAACCGTTCCAGGGGGCGCCTTCCCGGCACACCCTCGTGATCGAGTTCAGTTCCGGATGGTGTTTTCACCGCGAAGGAGACGGGATCGTGATGGCGATGGGCGATCGCGGCGCGCCCCCGACCTTCGACGTGGGCGTCGACTGGGATTTCTTCGAAACCGTGATGGAGACGGCGATCCGCCGCTATCCCGCCGTCGAGAACACGGCGATCCTGAAGTCCTGGGCCGGGGCCTACGAGACCACCCCGGACCACAACCCTATCCTGGGACGGGTTGCCGGCCTAGACGGGTTCATCCTGGCCAACGGCTTCAGCGGCCATGGCTTCATGCACTCTCCCGCCACCGGGCAGCTCATCGCCGAAGTCATCATGGATGGTGAAGCCACCTCGATCGACATATCTCCCCTCTCCATCGACCGTTTTGCGAAAGGCGAACTGATCACCGAACACCACGTCATCTAAGTCCGCCAAGAACGCGCAAAGAACACCGAAGCATTAACCACGGAGGCACAGAGGCTCGGAGCTCATATAGCAATCAGAAAAAGCCTTTCCTCCGTGTCTCCGTGCCTCCGTGGTTAGATCCCTGAATGCGCTGACGTGCGTCAGAGTCAGAGAATCTCGATATCGTAGGCGTGGGCGATTTTGCGGTCCAGGACAGGGTCTTCCAGTTCAAACTCCATGCGGCCGGCGTAGACCATCCCTCCTGTGAGGGTGGGGATCGTTCCCGACATCAGGATGGTCCCGTCGCGGCCCATCCCGATCCGTCCGGAGGCGGCTTCGATCAGAGCCTCGGGCTCGAGAATAGCGGAGAGAGGGCTGTCCTGGTAAGCGACGCGTTCACCATCGGTGGAGGCCCAGGAGCGCAGGATCAGGCGATCCCAGTGATTCCGGACGTCTTCGTAAGACCAGACATGCTTCGCGAGGAACTTGGGGTACATCTGCTTCGAGGCCGGTATGGAGTACTGCTCGAAAGACCGGCTCGTGTGATCGCTGCCACATGTGACGTAAGTCTTGTTGCCGTCGAGGAGCAGGACGAACTCGACCTCTCCAGACGTTTCGGAGTTCTGGACCGCCACCCGGTCTACTGTCGTCGCCAGGTAGGGGGACACGCGAAACAGGATCGGGGTCTCCTCGGGGGGAGTCAGGCCCAGTTCCTCGAGTTCTTTGAAGTGCTCGTGGACGTCTTCCTGGTTGCGTCCGGAATAGCCGGCCAGTACCAGATCCTGAACGGAGAAATCGATCATCCTCGAGCTGTCGGTTCCCGTGAGCGTGAACTGGAGAGTATCCATCATCATCGTCTGGCGAAAAGGCTACGGATTTTGGGGTATCGGGAACAAAAGAAGGGGCCTCATAGCAGGCCCCTTCCGTAGGACGGTTTTCAGTCTACGGCCGGATGATCGCGTCAAACCAGCAGCCGTTGATCGTGTACGGATCGAACGGGTCGGGCTCGTCGATTCCAAACGTGTTGGCCCCTCCTCCGCCCGCACCCGATCGCGCAAACTTGGGATCGAGGATGCGTGCGATGTGGTCCCGGACATCTTCCAGGTGGAACCGTGTTGCCTGGTCGCTCGCCTGCGCTACCGATGCTGCGACCTCGCCGTCCAAGATCGTCAACTGCCCGCGCAGGAACGCGCGCATGTCGTCCGAGACCGAGCCGTTTCCGTTCAGCCGGGCGTCGAGCAGATCCAGGTAGATTCGCTGAACGTTCCGGCGGAACGCGTCGGTCCGGACCGACTCTTCGGCCAACTCGCTCCAGACCCCGTTTCTCAGGTCGCCCAGGAACCGGGCCGGAGTGTAGGCGTTCGGGTCCAGCGCCTCCTGCTCGACGAGCCGCGTGAAACGGTTGGTGTTCAGGAGGAAGTTCATGACGGAGCGCTGGCTGTTTCGAATCCGCGAGATGACCCCGGACGGCTCGATCCGGCGCAGGATCTCCGGCTTGATCATGAAATCCGGAGTCTGGAAAGCGTTCTGGTTCAGGAAGCGAATCGCTTCTTCCTGTCGTTCTCGTTCGACAGGCGTAAACCGGACGCCTTCCTGGCCGTCGTGCTTCTGCTGGGAGTCGAACCCGCCGAGCAGCGCACCGACGTGGTTCATCTCGCGTACCCACTGGCCTAGCATCCGGCCATAAAGCTCTTCAAGGTCGTCCCAGTTGCGCCCCGGTTTCGAGGTCGCGGAGATGAGCATGTCGGCGACACGTTCCAGGTTCTTGACGCCGAGCGTCGTCGCCGCGACGGCGTTGCCATCGCCCACCGCTTCGGTCAGTTCTCCCGGATCGGATCGACTGGATCCGGCCGTTGAGAAGCGGTACCACGGCGTGCCGTTCTGCTCCAGCGCCCACTGATCCAGTGTCGCCTGTTCCTCGTCGGGGGTCGAGGCGCCCGGGATGGGCTTGTAGCCCCACATCGTAGCCCACTTGTCGTACGGGCCGACGCCCGGGATCAGGTCCTCCACGGGAATGTTGTCCTCGGGCTGGGCCACGTAGTTGAAACGCGAATAGTCCATGATCGAAGGCGTGTGGCTCATTTCGGCGAGCCACTCTGGATCACGAATGTTTTCGAACGGGTAGGTCGAGCTGCCCTTCATGTTGTGTTGGAAGCCGAGCGTGTGTCCGACCTCGTGAGCGACGACGAAACGGAGCAGTTCACCCATCAGATCGTCGGGCAGCGGAAGCGTCCGAGCCCTGGGGTCCAACGGACCGACCTGAACGAAATACCAGTCGCGGATCAGGTTTTGAACGTTGTGGTAGAACTGGATGTCGGACTCCAGAATCTCCCCGGTCCGCGGGTCGTGCACGTGAGGTCCCGAGGCATTCTCGATCGTTGACGGTAGCCACCGAATGACGGAAAAACGCGCATCTTCCGGGCTCCATTCCGACTGGTCCGGGGCTTCCCGGCCGATGATTGCGTTCGTGAAGCCGGCGGCCTCGAACGCGGGTTGCCAGTCGTCGACGCCCTGCTTGACGTAAGGGATCCACTTTGCGGGGGTTGCCGGGTCCACGTAGTAGATGATCGGGTTGACCGGATCGGAGAGTTCGGCTTCGGGGTCCTGCTTTTCCAGCCGCCATTTAGTGATGTAGCGTCGTTCCGGCGCCCGATGTTCGTCCACGCCGTAGTCGGTTTGCCGGACGGAAAAGTAGCCGACGCGGTCGTCGTAGAGGCGCGGCATCATCGGATCTTCCGGGAGCTTGACCATACTGTAGGCCATCTCGAGTGTCGCGCTGCCGGGCCGCATGCCGCGCCCGCGGCCTCGGGCTGGGCCACGACGTCCCCGTCCCTGGGAATTGTTGTCCGGCGGGCGGGTGTAGGTGTGAATGGCACGGGCTTCGATGTTCTCCGGAAACGAGGAGATGCGTTCCACGAAGGACCGTCGCCGGTCGAAACCCCGAGCCTGGAGTCTCGAACGCGCGCTCAGTTCCTGCACTTCGGTCGAAAACAGAGAGGAGACGTCGATCACCGCCGAGTCGTTCTTGCCTTCGGCGGCGATGTCGAAGGCCATCAGAATCGTGTCGGTGTTGGCGGCATCGACGGCCTGTGCAATCGGGAGGGATTCTTCGGCAACGACGTCGTAAGAGACGTTCCGGAGGAGGATGCTGTCGTTGCGACGGACCCATTTCACGACCCGCGTGTCGATCTTCTGTCCGCCGTAGCCCTGTCCGAGCGAAGTCCTGGAGATTCGGCCGACCCACAGAAACTCCCGTCCGAGTTCCGCAGCCGGAATCTCGTAATAGAACGCGTCGTTCAGCTTGTGGACTGTGAATATGCCGTTGTCGGTTTCGGCCTCGTCGGTGATGACCTCCTCGTATGGCCGGATGCCCTGCGGCTGGCCGCGTCCGCCGCGACCGCGACCACGTCCCTGTTCGGGTTCTTCCTCCTGATTCTGCTGCGGCTCCTGCTCGGGCTCCGGCTCCTGCGCGGTAACGGGGAACACCGCCAGTGAGAGCACCATGAGGACGGCCAGAAAAAACAAACCTCTGCCTCTCATCTTCTTCCTCCGTAACGAAATCGGTAGCGACTTGACTGATCCAGAACTGTAGTCGTTTTTAGAGGGTCAAGGCAAGGGTAGGGGGGGAGGGAGGAAGTGGCCAGTGACGAGCAGGAGATGCCGCTCCGACTTGTCACTCGTCACTATTCAGTTGTCATTCTTTCCCACACGGTCCACTGCTGGTTGTACAGCCCGCTGTTGCTGTAGACGAGGGGAAGGTTTTCGAGTCTGCGGACGGTGCGGACCAGCCGGTAGTGCTCCTTCCACTGGTCGGCCCACCAGTCCAGTGGCCGAAGAGTGATGTGGCCGGGGTACCAGAATTGGTTCAGGTTGATCAGCAAAACGAGTTTGCGAACGTCGAGCCGGAGCCATTCCTTCACCATCTGTGGCAAGTCCCTCTCGGGGATGTGTTCGAGCACGTCGATGGCGATCAGCGTGTCGAAACCGTCGTCCGCATCGAAAGGGATGTCGGTCAGTGAGCCGACGCGGAGATAGTCCTGTGTTTCGGGGAAAGCGATGTCCTGCAGGTTGGGGATCACGTCGAAGCCGTAGACGTCGAGGCCAATCTGACGGCACTGGCGCACGACCTCGCCGTTCGAGCATCCCGCGACGAGACTCTTCTGCGGGTTGACGATTTCCCGGATGAGCTGGGCCTGAACCTCCTTGATTGCTACCTCCTCTGGATCGCCGGCGAGATATCCCTTGTCGTCGTGGTAGTTCTCGTCGTAGTCGATCACCTGATCCGTCGGCGGGGACCAGCCGAATGTGTAGGAGGTGGAGAACACGCCGAGGATCGAGCCGAAGAACTGGTTGTATTCGGACTGGTCCTGCAGCGGACCCGTGTAGGCTTTTTCGCTGGTGATGGTGGCGCCGGCCGTCTTGCCGTCGAACCGGATGGTGCCGGCGTTGTCGTAGAGCCGGTCCCTGAACACGATTTCTATCGCGGTGTCCTTCCACTGGAGAAAGTTCAGCTCGACTTTGCCCTTCATCCCCTGGTGCTCCATGTCGAGGATGACTGTTGTTTCACTCACGATGTCCTCCAGGATGGCTGTATTCCCTGACACTTGCCGTTAAGCGGTCAATAATGAGACACGCCACGTCAACTTCAAGACACGCCGGGTCTCCTCGCTGATCTCCGTTCCTGGACGGAAAGGTATCTAAGCAAAGCGTTTGACCCTGGCTGCTCCGGAGGTCGGAAGTCTTGGGGACTCCGACGCCCCATCCGACGTCTCTTCGGGCAATGCGCGTGCCAAACGGCGGGATCGGAGGGTGTCGGGTAGTGCTCAATTTCGATTAAACTTGAGTACTAGCAGCCCGTGGCAGAAGTCTGATGGCTCGCGTTACGGCGGCGTTGCGCCAGATGTTAGGCGCCGCGACGACTGCGATGCTGGTACATCGTTGAGGCGCGGCAACAACGCAGATGGTGTGACGCCGCCGTAACCCTCCGGGCGCACGGGGGTTGCGGTCGGATACTTTGTTACTCGTCGTCATGATGAAACCGCATCAATTCCTCCTCGCGCCTCGTCTCCGCCTCGCAAGACCCGTGCGCGCGAACCATCAGACTTCTGCCACGGGCTGCTAGCGGGGTGCGACGGAAATTGACGGATAGGAACGTGCTCGAATAAGCTGGCGGCGTCATCGAAACTGACCTGTGCCAAGCGGCGTTCAGCTTTCAAGGGCGCGGCTGTCGACTGGAATGTTTGGGAGGTGTGTATGCGCCGGAGGGAAGTGTTGAAATGGATGGGGGGCGCGACGGCCTTTTCGGTCGCTTCGCCTCGATGGTCGAACCCGTTCGCCGGAGTCCTACCTCAGGAGAGCGGTGCCCTGTGGTCCGAACGTGTCGGGCAGCTCGAGGCCCCCGCCTCCGGCGAGATTCTGCTCACGGCCATCGGAGACATGATTATCAGTTCTGCTGCCAGCGCTCGCCCGGAGCCTCGAGTGCAACAGATGTACCGGGTCATGCGAGAGGCCGACCTGGCGTTCGGCAACTGCGAGCAGGCGATCGCGTCTGTGGGTTACATCGAGCCGAAGCCGTCCGTTATGGGCTGGCCGTCGATTCTCGACGATTTCAAAGCTTCCGGTATCGACATCCTTGCCCTGGCGAACAACCACTTCATGGATCTGGGCGAGGAAGCCGCGCTACAGGGGCTCGAGGAGATGAGCCGGCGTGGGTTCGTCGTTGCCGGCGGTGGAGAAGACCTGGACGGTGCTCTGAGTCCCGGAATCGCCACCGCAAACGGACGCCGCGTGGGTACGCTGGCGTTCTGGTGCGCGGCGGCGACGGTGGACGGCACCGGCTACATCGAACGGGCTCGGGCCACAGACTCGAAGCCCGGCGTCGCCGTCATTTCGGGGCATGAGGTCACCATACCCGGGGTCAGCGGAAGTTCGTTGCTGTTGCCGCGAGCATCCGACCTTGCCACGCTCGGCGATGCGGTGGAGCGCGCACGGAGTCAGGTCGATTTCCTCATGGTTTCGTTCCACATGCATTGGGATGCAGGCGATCGGCGTGAAGTCGCCGAGGGAAGGAAGATCATCTGTCGGACTGCGATCGATGCCGGCGCCGATCTGGTCATCGGTCACGGTCCTCACGTCTTGAATGCCGTCGAGATTCACCGTGGCAAGCCCATTCTGTACAGCATCGGACATTTCTATTTCCAGGCGCTTCAGGACGGGAAGTCCCTGCCACAGTTTCGTCAATCGCCGTCGCTGGTCGACCTGATCGAGACCGGCTTCAACACCCCCGAGCACCGGATGACGGCAGTAGCCAGGGTGCTGGTCGGCGAGGGTGGCGTCCGGCGGCTCGACTTACTGCCAGTGACCGTCGACATTCAGAAAGACGGCAACCCCTTCTTTGCCGACGCCGACGAGGGGAAGCGCATCATGACGGAGCTGGAGACGCTTTCCTCACCCTACGGGACCCGCATCGAACGTCACGGCTGGTACGCCGAGGTGAAAGTGTGACCCCTGATGTCGGAACGAGGCTTCAACCTGTCACGTTGGATCAAGGAGTGGCCGTTCTTCGCCGCCGTGGCCGTGCTCCTGATCCTGGGCACCTTGTGGTCGCGTCCTCGATCGTCAATTCCGGCGGATGAGGTTCGCGAGATCGTTCGGGAGAGATTGACCGAGGAACTCCGACTGGAATCGATCGATCTGACCGTGTTCGGCACTCGAGCGCGAAGCGACGCGTCGCAAATCGTGTCGGTTCGCCTCCAGGACGAACTGCTGGACCTCCGATTTGAAGGGCTTGATGGCAAGTGGTTCTGGCAGGGAGTGGTTCGGTCCGAAAGGACCGAGTCGTCGGTGGAAGACTACGTTCGGCGCCTGCGGGACGGAAACGAGCGGGGTGCGATTGGTCTCATTCGGCTCGTGCAGACCGTGCAGGTGGCGGCGAGAGTGCGCACCGGTTCCTACCTGCCGATTGCGAAGCTGGAACAGGACGGGTATCTGCCGACCAACTTGGGGTTGGACGGGCCAAAGGGCTATAAGCTCGACACCGACATTTCCGAAGTCGGATATCGGATCTTCCTCTTGCCGATGGAGTATCCAAGGACGGGCGTTCGTTCCTTCTACGGGGACGACACACTTGACGTTCGCGGATCCGACCGAGGGGGAGACAGGGCCGGGCCGGATGATCCCCTAGTCAATGGAAATTGGAGATTGGAGAATTGAGATTTCACATGGGGGGTCCGGCAGTTCCCAATATTCGGTTTCCGTCCCCGAATGGTTCGCGCGCCCGGGTCTTGCGAGGTGGAAGCGAGGCGCGAGGACGAGCTGATGCTGTTTCATCATGACGACGAGCAACGACGTAACGCGGGCTATCAGGCTTCCTGCCAACGGCTGCTTTTGAACCCCTGCGGCTGAGCCTGCCTTTTCGGAAGAATCGCACGGAGTCGATGCGGCTCTGAGGGGGCCATTCGATCAGTCCGGAACCCGGTGACGTTCGTTACCGGGTCCTTTCAGACTCCCAACGACAACTCTTTCCGAACGCCGCCCGGACCTCAACAGTCACCGGGGTAGTGTTAGAGTGACTTCTTCGATCCTGAGTCATGATGAGAATCGGAATCCGCAGGGAAGACAAGAACCAGTGGGAGCGCCGGGTCCCGCTGACACCCGACCATGTCGCGGGACTGCTTAAAGTCGGACTGGAGGTTTCGATCCAGCCCTCCGGCATCCGCGTGTTTTCGGACCGGGAGTATACCGCGGCTGGCGCGGCGGTTGTCGAGGACCTCGATCACTGTGACCTCGTTTTGGCCGTCAAAGAGATTCCCGATAGCTTTTTTCGCGATGGCGGGGTCTACATGTTTTTTGCCCACGTCTGCAAGGGACAGCCCCACAACATGCCGATGCTTGGCACGATCCTGGACTGCGGGGCGACACTGATCGACTACGAGCGTGTAACGGACGAGGAAGGCCGCCGGCTTATCTTCTTCGGCGACCACGCCGGATCGGCCGGCATCATCGAGACCCTCTACGCGCTCGGTCGACGCTTCGAATGGGAAGGAACGCCGACGCCGTTCTCCGCGCTCGAGCGGCCCCTGGAACTGGAAAGTCTGGAGCAAGCCCGAGTTTTGCTCGGCGATGTCGGCAACCGGATTGCCGAAGGGGAGCTACCCGATTCGCTTGCTCCGTTCGTGGTCGGGTTTGCCGGGTATGGAAACGTTTGTCAGGGCGCCCAGACATACTTTGACTTGCTACCCCACGAAGAAGTTGCTCCCGAACGACTCGCCGCGTTTGTGACGGGCAGCGAGTTTTCGTCCCGAAAGATCTACAAGGTCGTCTTCAAAGAGAGCGACATCGTGGTTCCGAGAGTGGAAGGCGGGGAGTTTGACCTTCGGGAATACTACGAGCATCCCGAACGATACCGTTGCGTCTTCGAACAATACCTCCCGCATCTGACCTCGCTCGTCAATTGCATCTATTGGGATCCGCGGTACCCGAGGCTGGTAACCAAGGAATGGTTGCGCGGGGCCTGGTCGGCTCCGGAGAGGCCGAAGTTGCGTGTGTTTGGAGACATCACCTGCGATATCGACGGGTCGATCGAGTGCACCGTGAAGGCAACCGAGCCCGGAGAGCCGACCTACACGTACGTCCCGTCGGAGGATCGGATCGTGAACGGCTGGGAAGGCGAAGGACCCGTCGTGATGGCCGTCGAGACCTTGCCCTCGGAAGTCCCGAGGGAGGCGTCGAGTAGTTTCGGAGACATGCTGACACCGTTCCTGGTACGGACCGCGGCAGCGGACTTCGGCTTGTCGTTCGATCGGCTGGTGTTGCCGGCCTCGGTCCGGAAGGCCGTAATCGTGCATCGGGGGGAACTTACACCCGACTATCGGTATATGTCGGAGCTTGTTTCGAACACCGTCGATGAGCCGGAGCACTTGCGATGAAGAAAGTTCTCATACTCGGTGCGGGACTGATTGCCCGCCCCCTCATCCGGTACCTTCTGGATGCCGGTGTCGCCGTGACCCAGGCGAGTCGCACCGTCGGGAAAGCGGAGGCCATGATCGAAGGCCATCCGAGTGGTACCGCGCTGGAATTGGACATGAGTAGTGACGGCATCGGGGAACGCTTCGAGGAGTTGGTCCGCGAAACCGACCTGGTCGTCAGTCTTTTGCCATACCCGTTCCATCCTGATGTCGCGCAAGCTTGTCTGAAGTTCGGTAAGAACATGGTGACCACCTCCTACGTGTCGGATGAAATGCGCGCGCTCGATGGGGAGGCCACCCGCAAGGGTCTGCTGATACTGAATGAGTGCGGACTGGATCCCGGCCTGGACCACATGTCGGCCATGCGTGTCATTCATGACGTGGAGGCACGCGGAGGCAAAATCCGTTCCTTTCGTTCGACGACCGGAGCGTTGCCGGCTCACGATTCCAACAACAATCCTTTCGGCTACAAGTTCTCGTGGTCGCCGAAGGGCGTCCTGCTCGCTTCGCGTCATTCGGCCCGCTGGTTCGAGGACGGGCACGAAGTGTCGATTCCTGGCGACAGCCTGTTCGAAAACTATGTCCTGGAGGATGTGCCCGGCGCCGGGACCTTCGAGAATTACCCCAACCGCGACTCTATACCGTATAGGGATGTTTACGGGCTGAGGGACGCCGAGACCGTCTACCGGGGTACGTACCGGATGGTCGGCTGGTGCGAGACGCTGCGCAGCATCGCCAGGATGGGCTGGCTGTCTGAGGAGCCGACCCCGGGCTTTACGGGAAAGACATACGGCGAGTTGACGCGTCATCTGATCGGAGCCGAACCGGGAGCCGATTCCGTGGAATCGGTCGCAGCTTTCCTCGGCTTCCCGCCGTATTCGGCCGCGGTCAAGAGACTGGAGTGGCTGGGCCTATTTGGTGATGACACCCTGCCAGCCAGCGAGAGCGACCCCGTGAGCTTCCTGAATGTTCTGTCCCTAGAGCGCCTGGACCTCCAGCCCGATGATCGGGACATGGTCGTCATGCATCATGAATTCCTCGCGGAGTTTCCCGGCCGAAGCACCGAACGGACGACCGCGACGTTACTCGACTACGGCATTCCGGGGGGCGACACCTCGATCGCGCGGACCGTTGCCCTCCCGACCGGTATCGCGGCTCGGATGGTTCTCGAAGGTAAGCTGGACCGGGCCGGCGTCCTGATCCCCGTCGAGCCCGACATCTACAATCCGATCCTGGACGAGCTGGCGAATATCGGAATCAAGTTCCACGAGCAGACGCAGTAGTTGTAGGTGCGGTCTACAGGTCAGTGCCCCCCCCAAAACTCCCCTCCTCAGATGAGGAGGGGTGGCGCGAAGCGCCGGGGTGGTGCTGATCAAAAAAACTCCGAACTACCCCAAACCCGGGGGCTGCGGACCAAGAAACCACCCCGTCTGCGCCTTTGGCGCATCCACCCGGCTGGTCCAACCACCCCGTCTGCACCTCTGGTGCATCCACCCCTCCTTATCCAAGGAGGGGAGTGGGAGTGGGGGCTGATCAGAAATTGAACAGGTTCGTGAACTTGAAGACGACGCCACGGTCCAGGACTTCCCCCGTAACGGTGTCCCGTCGTTCGTTGAAGACAAGGTACACGTCGCTGAGCGGGTGGTGGATGATGTTGAAGCGGATGTTCGAGCTGAACTGATTTCGTTCGGCGTTGTACTGGAGGAACGTGTTCAGGAAAGCACGGCTCGAGAAGGCGTAGAGGACTTTGAATCCGACAAGGGTGGTGACGAAGGTGCCGGCCGGCACCTCGATGTCATTCCGGCTGTAACTGGTGTCTATCTGCCAATGGTAGTTCGGCTTCAGTGTAATATCCCCGCCGATCGAACGGCGGGTGCCGGTCCAGAAATCGCCCCAGTTGTAGTTCACGCGTCCGCCGATGACGCGGCTCCGGTCCGAGTTGTAAGAAACTGAATAGTTCCGGAACTTGTAGTCGCCCACCGGGATCGAGTACCGCCGGAACTCTTCATCCAGCCGTTCGAATGTTTCCCCCGTCGTGAAATTGAGCATGGCGCTGTTCTCGAAGGAGACACCGAAGGTTGCGCTGTTCTCGAAGGAGACACCGAAGGTTGCGCTGTTCTCGCGTGTCTCGATTCCGCCGGTCAGGCCTTCCCAGTAGTCGTAGTTTGTCCGGAATATGAGGTTCCGGATGAGATCGCTACCGAATAGGCGTGGCAGGTAGGAGAAGTCACCCGAATAGTGTGAGTTGTCATCACGGCGGATAAAACCCATCTCAGGGTTGAAGTCGTCCTCGACCTTCTCGTAGTCGGCACCGAACGACAGGTCGTCGTCTCTCCACCCGACGGCGAGCTTCCGGGCCTGGGCGGGCCCCTCGCGTCCGGGTGTGTCGCTCTGGAGGATGTATCCGGAGATGTCGAGCCGGTTGTAGAACTGGAAGACGGCATCCGCTCCGTAAACCCGGTTGTAGTCACGCGCGACCGACGAATCTCGATTCGTGAAGATCGCGCCGATGAACGAGTTGTTCAGGAGGTTTTTCTTCACGCGTCCGACCAGGAAGTTGTTCGAGGGGACGTCCCCATCGCTTTCGGTCTTCATCGACAGGAAGCCCACTTCGTAGCTGCCGCCGACGGTTCCGGACACCCGTGCCCCACCGATTACCGGTATCGGCGTGCCTGAAGGGCTGAGGCCGATGGTCCGACTGAAGAACGGGATCAGGTTTGCGCCACCGCCTCGCCCAAACGTGGACGCACGTCGGCTGCCGAAGGCGAAGACACCCGAGTTCTCCAGGAAGAACTCGCGCTTTTCCGGAAAGAACAGGTTGAACCGTGTCAGGTTCACCTGGTCCTGGTCGACCTCAACCTCCGAAAAGTCTGTTCGGTACGTGACGTCCAGCGTCAAGGATTGGGTCAGGCCGTACTTTGCATCGAAGCCGCCGTCAAACTCCCAATCGGCGTCGAGGCCCGAACTGGATCGAACCTGGGTGATACCGGCCTTGCCGTACGGCTTCACCTTGAGGTTGCGGCCCTGGCTGACGCCTTCCAACCCCGTCAACGTTCCGGCCAGCGACACCCGGGTCATGCGATACCGTCGGGGAAGTGGCGCCCAGTGGCTTTCCTCGTTCGCCCGCTTGATCTTGCGGTACATATTCAGGCCCCACTCCTGGGACTCGGAACTGGAGAAGCGGAGGGTCTTGAACGGAACGCGGAATTCGGCCACCCACCGGTCCTTTTCGACTCGAACCCGAACATCCCATACGCCATCCCATTGCTGATTGATCGTGCTGTCGTTGGCGATCTGCAGGTCACGCCGCGCTCCAGCCGGGTTCGTCGAGAAGAAGAAGCCGGAACGATCGTCGTTGAGGGAATCGAAGACCACTCCGAGCTCGTCCCCCTGGTTGCTCCGAAAGTCGCGCTTCAACCCGTTCACGATCATGTTGGCGACATCTTTTTCGTAACAGATCGCCCCAATGTAGATGTTTTCGCCGTCGTAGAGAAAGCGCACCTCCGTCGGTTGGGATGCCGGATAGCCAGGGCGCGGGCTTGGCCCCCCCTGGGTGAAGTCCGTCGCGGGCTTGGCGCGCTGCCAGGCTCCTTCATCCAGCCGCCCGTCGAGCGTAATCGGTTGCTCGATGGCTACCGCCGTGACGATTCGGCTGAAGCGGGCGGTTTCGTAGTCGACAGGCCCATCGCTCGACTGGCCGAAAGCAGCTGCAGCGAGGAACACCAGGGTTCCCAGAACGGAGGTGAGAGAGCGCATAAGTCGAGGGAATCGTACCAGATAAGGGAAACTGAATGAAATAGACGAGTTTGGGCCACTGATGGGTTTGCGATTGCTTGTAAGTTACTCAGGACAGGGTTCGTTCCACGAAGCGACCCGCCCCGCGGGTGCCCGTGAATCGGCCGTCCGCAACGATCACGCGGCCGGACGAGATCACCGTGTCGATCCTGCCCCGCAGGCGCTTGCCGGTGTATGGCGACCAGTCGACCTGCATGTGAAGATCTTCGGGGTCGACCGTCCACTGCGCATCGGGATCGAAGATCACGAGATCGGCGTCGGAACCGGGCGCCAGCGAGCCTTTGCGTGGGTAGAGTCCCCAGACCCGCGCGAGCGAAGCGCTCAGTACATCGACCAGCCGCTCGATCGAGATGCGGCCTGTCCTGACGCCTTCCGTGTAGAGGACCGGCAGTCGCAGTTCGATACTAGGCAGCCCGTGGGGAATGCCGACGTAGGACCCCCCTCCGGCTCGCTTCTGTTCCAGGTCCCACGCCGTATGATCGGATGTCACGACCGACACGGCGCCGTCGCGAATGCCCTCCCAGAGCGCGTCGATGTCCCTTTGAGTTCGTATGGGTGGGCTGCAGACGAAGTTGGCGCCGTCAGGTCCGCGGTAGACATCGTCGGTCAGCACCAGGTAGTGGGTGCAGGTTTCGGTCATGACCCGACGGCCCTCGGCGCGAGCTCGCCGAAATTCCTCGACGCCGTCGGCGATCGTGAGATGAAAGCCGTAGTAGCGGACGCCGGTGATTCGAGCGAACAGCAATGCCCGTCGGATGGCTTCGGCTTCGATGTAGCGCGGCCTTGTTTCCGGAAAATACCGCGCCGCGGTACGGCCGCTTTGCTCATAGGCATCACCGAGGCGTTCGGCGACGGCATTGTTTTCCGTGTGAACGGCGATGATGCCGTTGTTGGCTTCGACCTGTCGCATCACCTCGACGAGCGCGCCATCGTCGATCATGAATCCTTCGCGCCCGAATGCCATGAACACCTTGACCGAAGGCATGCCGGAACGGATGACATCGGGTAGCTGGTCCAGGGCAGCGGGGCTTGCGTCAGTCATCAACATGTGGAGCGAGTAGTCGACGACCGTATCCGGGTCGGCTTCGGCGCGGCGTTCCGCCACGACCGAGAGCAGGTCGCGTCCTTTGGGCTGCACCGCGAAATCGATGTAGGTCGTTACGCCTCCGAAAGCCCCTGCGAGCGATCCCGTGTAGAAATCTTCCTTCGTGGATGTACCGCGGAACGGCGTGTTGAAATGGACATGGGAATCGATGAGCCCTGGTAAGACATACTTTCCGGAGGCATCGATGATGGTCTGTGCGGCCGGCATGGTCTCGGCGGCACCGAGGGCGGCGATCCGCCCGCCACTTATCGCGACATCGGCGCGGACCACCGCTTCCGGGGTGACTACCCGGCCGCCCCGAACTACGAGATCGACTCCGGGATCCTGCCACCCCACACCAAGGGATGCCACCAGAGCCGGTGTCGAAACCATAAAGTCGCGTCTATTCATAGCCATCCTTCGCCTTCTCCGCCTCGGTAGCTTGCGTCCTGGGCTGTCACGGTTTGGGCGGCGAGGGGTCCCTGCGGAGATGGCCGAGCAACTCCTGGAACGCCGGTTTGTAGTTCGAGTCGACCTGCCAGCCTGAGAAGTCGACCACTCTGTCGTCACGTCGCATCTTTACGACCCATGGAAGTTCCGAGTCTCCCAGCGCCGGGTCGAGCGCAACCGGCAGGAGTATCGGCGAGTCGGCCTTCCGCTTTTCCCGCTCTTCCTGCTCCCGTCGCAATGCCGCACCGACTTCGTCCCGAATCCAATCGGTGTCGATCGAGTCCCGGGACAGGATGAGTACGAGTCTGTCCTGAACACGGTTCGAGATGTCGACCGGGTTGCCGGAACCGCCGTCGCCACCTTCACTCATCCAGCAGCGGACGTTCTGTTCCTGGAGGTTGTCGTAGAGTCGGCGGGAGAACCCGCGGTCTTCCGGACCGTGGCTGATAAAGCAGCTGTCGTACTGAATGCTGCTGGTTACGGTTGTGCGAATGTAGGTGACGAAGTTTTCAGGGACGCCGGCCCGCCGTAGGAAAACGTCCGGGATCTGTCCCTGCGAAAAGTAAATGGTATCTACGCCGATTACCGACGGTGCGATGTGTTCGACCGTCTCTAGGCCGGCGACATAACCCATTGCAGTCGAGCCGAAGGTTGTCATCCCGATCCGGGCTTCGGTCAGGTCGGCTCGGGACAGGTCGGCCATCGAAAGGTTGGCGTGACAGAGGTCCGCGTGGGTGAGGTCCGTGCGGGAAAGATCAGCGTTCACCATACTGGCATGGGACAGGTCGGCGCCGGACATGTTCGTAAGGCGGAGATTGACCCGATCGAGCTTGGACCCGTTGAGGTTGATGCCCATCAGCGCTCGGCCGACCAGGTTGGCGTGGCTCAAGTCCGGCGCGGTGTCCGGGTTCTCCTCCCTCCACCGATTCCAGGCTTCCACGCCGGAATTCAGGATCTCGAGATGGTCTTCATTCGCCATCAGGGTTCGAAAATCGATTTCGGGATCATCGCGTGGATGCCCTTGGTTCCGTCCACGATCTGGGTTACGACCAGATCCATCGCGACGCTGCACAGTGCGATGGCAGTTTCACGATCCAGGCCCGTTGTTGCGACAAGAAAATCGATCATCTCCGTTGTTGCGAGCAACGCGGCCTGATCCAGATCGCGGTCGAGCCCCATCGTCATGTAGTGCGTCGGAGTTTCGGCTCGCGGCAGCCGCAAGCGCTGATTCTTGTGCAGGATGACCTGAATTTCCCCCCTTGAGCGACGTCTCAACGGCGGAACCCGACACCTCGCCATACCCCTGTGCGCCGTGACCGTCTCCGATCGAGAGCAGAGCTCCCTCGTTGAACACGGGAAGGTACAGCGTGCTGCCCGCTCCAAGGTCCCGGTTATCCATGTTACCTCCGAAGACATTCGGGGGACCGCTGCCGATCCGGCCCATCGCGGGTGGCGGGGCCACTCCGATCACGCCCCAGAAGGGCTTGAGCGGGACCACGACGCCGGGTGCGTATTCGACCGTCTGGTTTTCCAGGTCGATCGAGTGCACAAACTGGCGAGTTGTCGCGAACCCATCCGGATAGAGGTTTGCCCTCACGCTCTGTCCCGCCACGGGTAGCCAGAGGTCGACCGAGAGGATCCGAACTTCCAGCATGTCGCCCAGTTCGGCGCCCTCGACGTAGATCGGACCGTTGAGGGTGTGGTCGCCGCGCCCGGTGTATGGGCCCGAGATGGGCTGTCTCAATCGCAACTCCCCGTCGTATACACGAAACAGTTCTTCCGGGATGCGTTCTCTCGGAACACCCTGGTTTTCGAGCCAGCCCGGAGTCGTACTGGCCGTCGTGAGTCGGACGAAGTCCCCGGATTCGATTCGAAGCACCGGCTCGAGAGTGGAATCGAAGAAGAAGATGTGCGTCGTTTCTGCCGATGCATCCAACTCGTGGACTCTACCGCGCTCCTGGGCAGACACCGTTACGAGTGCGAGCAGAAGAACTATCGGCAGGTGAATCCTTGGATGACTCATAGGTTTCCCCCTCGAGGCGGGCGACTTGCCTCCGGACGCGACGAGCGATCCAGCGGAGCGCGATGCCTCTGAACGTGGAAATGGACTGGAGTTTGCGACGTTATCGAAACTCGGCCGGAAATGCCAGGAATCCAACCTTCACGGACGACCTATGAGAATATGTCTTGCTCTCGAACCAGGCGAAGGTGGAACGTATTGCCGACCGGTCAGCGGATGTCTTTCGTGTTGCGGGAGATCGAAGAAATGGCGACCGACGAAATATGTAAGCGCGAGGATGAGGGCGCGACACTCGGTCGGCTCGAGGACCAGATTCTGAAAGGCGCGGCCAGGCGCCCCGACACCGATGATCGCTGATCGCCAGCGCGCGTTCAGTCGAGAAAGGTTCCTGAACGCAGGTCGCTGAGGGCTTGCCGGATCTGTTCTTCCGTGTTCATGACGAAGGGTCCGTAACGAGCAATCGGTTCCCCAAGCGGCCTCGCTGCCAGCAGCAGGAATCTTGCCGGGCTTTCGTCCGTTGCAACCGTCACCGCATCGCCACCCCCGAGGACGACGAGACTGCCTGGCCCGGCCGGCTGGCCAGCCGCGTCGCCCGTCACTCCGACGAGAGCAGTGCCTTCGAAGACGTAACAGAACGCGCTATGACCGGCCTGTACTTGCTGGGTCAGGCGTGATCGGGCGTCGAGCCCGATGTCCAGGTACAGCGGGGAAGTGGCAACAGCCCCCACGGGGCCCCTGACGCCGTTGGATTCACCGGCAATCACCCTTATTCGCGCGCCGTCGGCCGACCCGACCTCCGGGATGTCCTCAGGAGGAATGTCCTGGTAGCGAGGCTGGGACATCTTGAGGTCGGCCGGCAGGTTTACCCAGAGTTGGAAGCCCCACATCAGGCCTTCCTCCTGCTGGGGCATCTCCGAGTGGATGATTCCTTTTCCCGCGGTCATCCACTGCACGTTACCGGGCCCGAGGTCGCCCTGGTTGCCGACGTGGTCCTTGTGCTGCATTCGTCCGGCCAGCATGTAGGTAACGGTTTCGAAGCCCCGGTGGGGGTGATCGGGAAAGCCCGCGATGTAGTCGGTGCTGTCGTCGGACTTGAACTCGTCGAGCAGCAGGAACGGATCGAGATCCTCGAGTTGGGCGCTGCCGAGGCTCCGTTTCAAACGCACGCCGGCGCCGTCTGAAGTCTCCTGGCCCTGGATTAGCCGTGTCGCCGGTCGAAGGTTCATTGCGCCTGCGTATCTCCCACCTTGCGTGGAACCCTCACCGGTTGCAAGTAGAATTGTTCCTCCGAAGCATCTATGATTTGGCGCCTCCATGACCCACGCCCCGCACCACCCGATTGGCGCATCTGTACCCAGAGCCCGCCTGGTCGCCGCATTTGCGGCGGTCTACCTGCTGTGGGGGTCGCTATCTGGGAATACGTCAACCCGATCGTTGCCGTCACGATCGGATGGGCGCTCGCCAGCGAGCCGATGAATCCGCGGATCATCATATCCATGACGATAATCCTCTTCGCCCTCTGGCTGGTGATGACCCGCCGGGCCGTTGGAAGCGTGCGGTGAAGGGTATACTTTCGGCGGGAGAAACCGCCCGTATGAGAGTGATATCGATCGAAGAAATCCGACGAGTTCTGCCGAGGGTCGATCCGTTCGCGGCGATGGAGGCCGCGTTCTCGTCTTACTCGGAGGGGCAGGCTGTGGTGGGGCCGGTCGGCGAACTCCTGTTCGAGAAACCGCCCGGGGATGTCCATATCAAGTACGGCTACCTCACGGGCGACGACTACTACGTCGTGAAGGTCGCCTCAGGTTTCTATGACAACCCGAAATTGGGTCTGCCTTCAAGCAACGGCCTGATGTTGCTTTTCGACCGCAAGACGGGGTCCGGCCTGGCCGTCTTTCTCGACGAGGGCTACTTGACCGACGTCCGCACGGCCGCTGCCGGCGCGGTGGCCGCACGATACCTGGCGCCTAAGCCCGTCGGGCGTATCGGCATTATCGGCTCCGGGATCCAGGCCAGGTTGCAACTGGGCTACCTTTCTGAGCTGACGGGTTGCCGGCGAGCTGTGGTCTGGAGCCGGACACCCGAAAACGTGGAGCGTTACCGAACGGAAATGGAAGAGCGGGGAATCGAGATCGAAGTTGCGCCCTCGCCGGCGGATCTTGCGTCGAAGTGCAACCTGATCGTCACGACTACGCCTTCGAAGCAGCCGTTACTCGAGGTGGGCTCGGTCGAGAAAGGCACTCATATCACCGCGGTCGGCTCCGACAGTCCGGACAAGCAGGAATTGGATCCGCGGATCCTGGAGAAGGCCGACTTGGTCGTTGCCGACAGCATCTCGCAGTGTCTGGAACGAGGCGAAATTTCCCACGCCCTACGCGCCGGCCTGGTTCGGAAGGACGATCTGGTTGAGCTGGGACGGCTGATAACCGGCAGGGCGGAGGGCCGAACCTCTCCGGATCAAGTCACCGTTGCCGATCTCACCGGTGTCGCAGTTCAGGACATCGCGATCACCAGGGCGGTGTACGAGGCGCTCGGCAGCCATGAGTCCTGAAGTCGTCTTGTTTCCAACGTATTGGAGGGGTCCGCGCCGCTCCACCGAGCGTCGGGCGCCAAAAGCATATTGTGCCCGGCCCTACCGGATGGATACAATTCTCGGTCGCCTTCGGGTACGGGGCCCGAACAGGACGGTAAGGCAGTCGTTCCACAGCTCGTATCGATTTCGCACTTCTGGGGAGCGACTTCGTTGCCGGTGAGAGGAGTCAGGTTCAAGAGATGACCAAGCAGGAGAAGAACAAAATATTCAGGAGTTTAGGGCTCAAGAGCAAGCTCGACGGAACGAGCTTCGGTGGCGACTGGTATGCCTCGACCGATGACTGGCTGGAGGTTCGCAGTCCGACCACAGGCGAGTTGCTGGCGCGGGTTCGGCAGACGGGCGGAGCGGACTTCAACCGGATGATGCGGCAATCCCAGAAGGCGTTCGAGGCATGGCGCGTCGTCCCTGCGCCTCATCGTGGAGAAATCGTCCGTCAGATCGCTGGCGCCCTCCGGGAGAAAAAGCAGGAGCTCGGGACGTTGATTTCGATCGAGACGGGCAAGATCCTGACCGAGGGTCTGGGCGAAGTCCAGGAGATGATCGACATCTGCGATTTCGCGGTCGGTTTGAGCCGAACGTTCGCCGGACCGACGCTGGCTAGCGAGCGCCCCGGCCACCGTATGATGGAGCAGTGGCATCCGCTCGGCACGATCGGCGTGATCTCAGCCTTCAACTTCCCCATGGCCGTATGGTCGTGGAATGCCGCACTCGGTTGGGTGTGCGGAGACACCGTCGTCTGGAAGCCTTCCAGCAAGACCCCGCTGTCGGCGATTGCGTGTCAGAACGTGGTTAACGAGGTGTTCCGAGCCAACGGTGTGCCCGAAGGTGTTTCCTCCATCATCGTCGGCCGCGGGTCGACGGTGGGCGAGCGGTTGATCCGCGACAAGCGTATTCCGCTCATCAGTGCCACCGGGTCGACGCCGATGGGGAAAAGGATCGGCGAAGTCGTCGGGGGCCGCCTGGGCCGGGTGATCCTCGAGCTGGGTGGAAACAACGCCGTGATCGTCTCCGACAAGGCCGACATAAAGGGCGCTCTGGCCGCCGCGTTTTTCGGGGCGGTCGGCACGGCCGGCCAACGATGCACGTCCACACGCCGACTCGTCATCCACGAGAAGATCTACAAGCGCCTCCTCGGTCGCCTCATCCGGATGTATGAGAAAGTCACGATCGGAGATCCCTTGAATCCGAAAACGCTGATGGGACCGTTGATCGACGAAGGCGCCGTGGCGGATTACGAGAACGGCATTGCCGCTGCGAAGGAGCAGGGCGGTAAGGTGCTCTACGGGGCGAGAGTCCTCCGCGCGCGTTTTGGCCGTCGAACCTTCGTGCAACCGACCATCATCGAGATCGATAACGGAGCCCCGATTGTGCAGTCGGAAACCTTCGCGCCGATCCTGTACGTCATGAAATACAGCAACTTCAAACGGGCGCTCGCCATGCATAACGGGGTTCCCCAGGGTCTGTCTTCAGGCGTGTTCACAGACAGTGTTTCCGAAGCCGAGACTTTTATCAGCTACCGGGGTTCGGATTGCGGCATCGCCAACATCAACGTCGGGACTTCGGGTGCGGAGATCGGCGGTGCCTTCGGTGGAGAGAAAGAGACCGGCGGCGGCCGCGAATCGGGGTCCGACGCGTGGAAGGCTTACATGCGCCGTCAGACGAACACTATCAACTGGGGCGGCGGCATCCACCTGGCTCAGGGCGTGGAATTCCCGACCTAAGCCAAACGGAATAAGAGAGACAAAATAGGGACAGTCTCGACTGGCCCTATTTTTCTATCGAGGCCCTACACGGAACATCGTTTGCAACCCACGCCATTTGAAATCTCCAATCTGCAATCTCGAATTTCCATTATTCTTGGGGTTCGGGCGCACCACGTTTTTTCCCGGCTTCGCGCAGCCGTTTCAGCTCCTTCTCACGTTCCAGGTGCCCGACTCCGTCGGTGATCCATTTGGCGGCTTGTTCTCCTTGGAGCTTGTGCCCGAACCAGTCGAGGATTCGACGGTGGTAGTCGATCTGGTTCTCCTTCTTCCTCACGCTGTGGTTCTCGCCGGGGTAGACGAGCAGGACCATTTCCTTTCCCAGCCGGCGGGCGGCATTGTACATCTCGATGCCCTGGTGCCAGTCCACTGATCCATCCTTGTCGCCGAATTCCATCAGAAGGGGCGTGTTCATGTTCTGGATCGAGAACAGGGGCGAGTTCCTGATGTAGGCGTCGACATCTTCCCAGAATGGCACCTCCATCCGCTCCTGGCCGACCTCGAAGTGGCCGGTTTCCGGGATGCCCGTGTTCCAGAAAACCGAACCGTACATGCTGAAGAAGTTGGTGAGCGGTGCGCCGGCCACCGCCGCCGCAAACAGATCGGTCTGTGTGACCAGGAACGCGGTTTCGTAGCCGCCCCAGTCGGTCGTCGAGTGCCCGACCAACCCGATGCGGTTCCGGTCGATCATTCCCGTCTCCAGCACGCGCTCGACGCCGGAGGTGATGCAATCCAGGGCGGAGGCTCCGGGCTCGCGGTACCGGAACGCCACGTCGGGTTGCAGTACGAAGTATCCCCGTGTCGTGAAAACAGACGTGTTGTACGTGCTGCGCTCCGAGGGCACGGCGTAGCGGTGCACGAACTGAGATCGCTTTTCGTACACGTACACAACCATCGGGTACTGACGCCCCGGCTGGTAGTCGGCAGGGTAGAAGAGTGCCCCCTGAAGCCGGTCGCCCTGCGCGTTCCGGTATTCGATCAACTCGGAGTCGCCCCAGTGGTAGTCGGCCTGGAACGGGTTTGTCTTCGTGATCTGGCTTGCATCATTCAGAGTCGGACCGCCGAGGAAGTAGTCCGGCGAATCGTCAAAATCCTGTTCCACATACGCGAAGACGTCGGCGTAGCGCGCTTTCTGGAACCGGTCGAGCGATTTATCGTGCCAAACCAACCGTTTCGGCACTTGATCATTCGCGGCGAGCCGTGCGAAACCGGACTGTTTGGTCCACTCGCCGTAAAGTGAGAAATAGATGGGCCGGCTGGTGTCGATCGACTCTTCATCGGGGTCGAGTTTGACGTAGCGGTGTCGGACTTCGTTCTCGGCTCCCCGGGTCACACGTGTCGGCTGCGAGCCGTCGGTCGGGATGCGCCACACGTCGTACCTGTCGTAGACGAGCAATGCGCTGTCATGCTCCGTCCAGCCTGCGATGCCGTACGGCGGCGTTTGCGGAGCGGGATGGTCGTCTTCGCGGTTGGCAAACGAGCCGGGCAGATCGGAAGTAGCGTTTGTGTGGGTGTCGTGGGCGATATCGTAGATCCAATAGTCATCGTCTCTGAAGTAGGCCAAGTATCTTCCCTCGGGGCTGGGCATCAGGGTGGAGTCTGGGAAGCGCGCCCCGCCTGAGAGTTGATCGATGATTCGCCGCCGTTGACCCGTCCGCAGATCGATCAAATCGATGTCCCGGCGTGCGCGGCCGAACATGCTGTCGAAGCGGGCGCTCTCCAGGTCGAGGCCCACCGCGAACCGGTCCCCTCCGAGCGGGCGTACGTTTTCGGTTTTGTCGTCCGCGAGTTGGATGAAGCGCCCCGAATCCAGGTGCCACACTGAAAGGTAGTTCTTTGCACGATCTCTTTTCGCAGTCAGCTTCTGCTCGGGGATCACATGCTGGTCTCTGCTGTGCCAGACCTCCACGTTGGCAGGTTTCTCGGCGCTTTTTTCCTCCCCCTCGACCGCCTCGTCGCCGCTGCCGGCCGCGTCCGGCTCCTCGGGCTTCTTCTCCCAGTCCTTCACACCGAAGTAAATGGAGCCGCCGTCGGCGGCCCACTCCGGTTTCCGGTCGCGGACGATTCGGCTGCCGCGTGGGAAATTCGAATGGGTCATCGTGTTCAGCTCGAAACGGATGTCGTTCGGCAAAGCATCGGGGACCATCAGACCCTTCCACGCCAGGACAACGTGAGTGACGTCCTCGTAGGAGTCATCTTCCAAAGACCGCAGCACGGCAAGGTCGTCGGCGTCCTTCCGCCAAGCCAGGCCGCTGTAGTCGCTCCTCCCCGCATCCAGAACCTTCAACCTTCCGATCGACGGGTCGAGCAGCCGCACGCCGTTGCCCAGCCTTCCGTCCGTAGAGGCGATCATCGCCAGCAGATGTCCTTCATCCTGCCAGGCGAACTCGGAGACGTTCGCAAAGCGCTGTTCCGTGTCCCTGGCGAGATTCCGTACGATGAGGTCGGCGCCTTTCGGCGCGGCGTCTGACCCCTCGTCGGAAGGCTCTGTTTCATCCGGATAACGATGGATGGCCAGGTACTGGCCGTCTTCGCTGAAAAGAAATGCGGCAACACCGTCAAGCGTCTCGGTTTTTCGGGTCGCGACGTCGAAAACACCCAAACCGTTCCGTACGGGCTCTCCCGATTCTTGCAACTCCACGCGTTCGTCCTCGTGTATGCCGACCCGGAATGCGAGATAGCGCGAATCATCCGAGAATACCGGCGCGGAGCCGAAGGGAGCCAGGGTTAGTTCGCCGGATGCCGCCTCGTGAATGCGCAACTCGTCGTTTCCGTTGACGCGACGGATGACATGCGCGAGCCATTGACCGTCGGGCGACAGTAGCCCGAGTCCCGGGTTTTCCCAAGCACCGTAGTCTTCGGGAAGAAGGGCGCGCTTCTGCTGGGCCGGCGCCAGATTTGGCGCCAACAGGAGGAGAAATAGCGCCTTTACCAACAAGTGTCCAGACCGAGTCGGCATTGAGGAACTCCTTTGTTTGGTGGAAGTGATGAGGCCATCATGCAGCGCAGAGTCTGTGATTTCCAACAATTTCGAGCCGGGTAGCGGGATGGCGAGCGACGCGGGGACGTTCCCCCTTCACTTTGTTCAACGACGGTCGAGGGCAGCGGTCGCATCACCCAAGTCTTTCAGCACAGAGCATTTACATAACGCAACAATTGCACTTCGTGTATATTGAGCTTGGCTCCTAAGTTTTGCTCTGAGGGACCGACGGCGATGGATAGCGAGTCCGCACAGCTTCAGAAAGCGCTCGTTGCAGCCAACGATGAGATCAAACAGCTGAAGGCTTCCGTCAACGCGCTGCGGGACGAGCTGGAGCGTTCGCGAATCGGGGAGGACGAGCGAACGCAGAAGGCCGTGGCCGATGCCAACAGCGAGATGGTCCAGTTGAAAGCCAGTGTTAACGCGCTGCGGGACGAGCTGGAGAAAGCTAGAATCGGCGAAGACGAACGGATCCAGAAGGCGGTGGCAGCCGCCAACGATGAAATCGTGCAGCTGAGGGCGACGGCGAACGCGCTGCGAGACGAGCTGGAGAAGGCCCGTATCGGGGAAGAAGAAAGGCTTCAGAATGCGGTGGCCGCCGCCAACGACGAGATCATCCAGCTGAGGGCGACAGCGAACGCACTGCGGGACGAGCTCGAAGCCAGGGGCCGAGATCACGAGGAAAACGTTCAAAACATCGAACTTCAGCATCATAATGAGAGGAGTCACCTGCAGGAAACCATCTCGGTGCTGAGACAGCAGCTGGAAGATCTCGATGCGCGAGTTAAGTGACCGCCAACCCGCGACCAGCGGAAAGGACACCCGTCCCGCGGAGCTGTTGCTCAGCGTGTCGAACCGGCTGGCGATGTCGAAGACGCTCGACGAGGCGCTCGACACACTCGTCGAGATTACGACGACGACAATCGGTGCCGAGCGGGGGGCGATCTTCTTCAACGACTCCCGAACCGGGGAACTCTACACGCGGGTTGCCGACGGCAAGTTCAGTCGCGAGATTCGGATGCTGAACTCGGTCGGGGTGGCCGGACACGTCTTTTCGACCGGACAAGGTGCCGTCATCCACGACGCCTACGCCGATGAGCACTTCAACCCGGAAATCGACAGCAAGACCGGTTTCACGACGAAGAGCATCCTCTGTGCGCCGCTCCTGACGCTCAAGGGCCAGAAAATAGGCGTTTCCCAGCTCCTCAACAAGAAAGACGGACAGTTTTCTGAAGACGATCTGGAGTTGCTCGAAGCGATGATCGAGCAGGCCGCGATCGCCCTGGAGAGCCTGCGTACGGTCGAGGAGGTCGAAAGTTCCCGCCAGCAGGAGCTGGAGTTCCTGAATGTCGTGTCGGAAGTGTCGTCGGAGCTCAAACTGGGGCCGCTCCTGAACAAGCTCGTCGGGACGATCACCAGGATGCTCGACGCGGAGCGGTCATCGTTGTTCATCAACGATGAAAAGAGCAACGAGCTCTACACCGAAATCGGCGAAGGCCTTGGTGCCACCAAGATCCGCTTCCCGAATCATCTCGGGATCGCCGGGACCGTGTTCACCGCCGCCGAGAGCATGAACATCCCTCATGCCTACGCCGACCTGAGATTCAACCCCGGCTTCGATCGCCAGACGGGTTTCTTCACCCGCTCGATCCTCTGCGTTCCGGTCATCAACAAGGACGGAAAAGCGATCGGTGCCACGCAGGTGCTGAACAAGAAGGGGGGACCCTTCACCGACGAGGACGAGGCACGGTTGAAGGCTTTTACATCGCAGATTGCGATCGGCCTGGAAAACGCGAAGCTGTTCGATGACGTCCAGAACATGAAGAACTACAACGAGAGCATGCTCGAGAGCATGTCCAACGGCGTAGTGACGGTAAACGAGGACGGCGCCATCCTGACCTGCAATGCGGCCGGTCTCCGCATCATGAAGGTTGACGAGACGGAGATCCTTCTGAGGCCGGCCTCGGAGTTCTTCGTCGATGCGAATGCTTGGGTGATGGAGAAGCTCCAGCAGGTTGGGAAAAACCAGGAGCAGCATGTTTACATGGATACCGAGATGGAGTTTGGCGGCGAGAAGGTGTCGGCCAACGTCACCATCATGCCTCTCGTCAGCACGAAGGGTGAGAAACTCGGATCCATGATCATGATCGAGGACATCTCCAGTGAGAAACGCATGAAATCCACCATGTCCCGGTACATGGATCCCTCGATCGCCGACAAGCTGCTTCAGACCGATGAGGATATCCTCGGCGGTCAGAGCAGCGTGGCTACGGTACTGTTCTCCGACATCCGCAGCTTCACGTCTTTCACCGAGGAACTCGGTGCCCAGGCGACAGTCAGCCTGCTAAACGAGTACTTCACCATCATGGTCGAGTGCATCCAGGACGAAGGTGGGATGCTGGACAAGTTCATCGGCGACGCCATCATGGCGATTTTCGGGACGCCGCTCGCTCACGACGACGACCCCGACCGCGCGGTGCGGGCGGCGATCAGTATGATCCGTTCCCTGTACGGCTTCAACGCGGCCCGGATCGAGGCGGGTCACAAGCCGATCGACATCGGGGTCGGGATCAACACAGATTCGATCGTGTCAGGCAACATCGGTTCGCCGAAACGGATGGACTACACGGTGATCGGCGACGGCGTGAACCTGGCGTCCCGGCTGGAGGGCGCCTGCAAACAGTATGGAACGCGGATCCTGGTCAGCGAGGGAACCTACAAACAGCTTCGCGGCACCTATCGTGCCCGGGAAGTGGACCATGTCGTCGTGAAAGGGAAGACCCAGCCAGTCGAGATTTTCGAGCTTCTCGACTACCACACCGAAGAAACGTTTCCGAACATCGTCGATGCCCTGGCCCGGTTCCGGGACGGCATCCAGTGCTACCGGCAGCGCAAATGGGCCGCGGCATCCGAGGTATTCGGCGAAGCGCTGGACCTGCAGCCCGACGACAAGCTCGCCAGGCTCTACATCGACCGCTGCCTCCACCTCGAAGAGAGCCCACCATCTGCCGACTGGGACGGCGTGTGGGTGATGCAAAGTAAGTAGTCACTGTAGGTGCGCTCTATGAGCGCACATTCCCCCATCTGGAACAATGTGCGGTCATAGACCGCACCTACACCAGAATTCCCTTGCGTCTCTTCCCACCCCGCAGTTATACCCATCAACCATGGCGTTGAAGCTGATTGCGCTCCTCGCGTACATGGTGACGCTGGTCGTCATCGGCGCGCTGGCCTCGAGGCGCATGACTGACCTCAAGGACTACTTCGCGGGGGGTAAGCGCCTCGGCTTTCTGGCAGTGGCGTTTTCGGCCCGCGCGACCGGCGAATCGGCATGGCTTCTGCTCGGTCTGACGGGCATGGGTGCGGCCGTCGGAGTCAAAGCCTTCTGGGTTGTCGCGGGAGAAGTCCTCGGCGTTGCCGGCGCATGGCTATTGATGAGTCGGCGCTTCAAGCGCCTGACCGATCGCTACGACGCTATCACCGTGCCCGACTATCTGGAGTCTCGGTTTCGGGACAACCGCCATCTGCTTCGCCTGGTCTCAGCCGGCGCCCTCGTCATTTTCGTGACGATTTACGTGAGTGCGCAGATCGACGCGACGGGGACGGCTTTCAACAGTTTCCTGGGCTGGAACTACTACACCGGGGCCATCGTCGGTTTTGTTGTCGTTCTGGCCTACATCGTCAGCGGGGGCTTCGTCGCGGTCGTCTGGTCTGACGTCTTTCAAGGCAGCCTGATGTTCCTGGGGCTGGTCGGCCTGCCCGTCATCGGGATCGCTGCGGCCGGCGGTCTCGGTCCGGTCCTCGCAGGCCTGAATGCTCAGGATCCAGGACTGCTGAGCCTGTGGGGGCCGGGTGGTTGGGGCCCGCTGACGATTTTCTCGGTTCTGGCGCTGGCTTCGATCGGTCTGGGTTTTCTGGGTTCGCCGCAGATTTTCGTCCGGTTTCTTGCGTTGCGTTCCGAAAACGAGATCTCGCGCGGAGCCGGTGTCGCCATCGCGTGGACCGTTCTGGCCGATTCGGGAGCGGTGATGACCGGCATGGTTGGACGACATCTGTTCGTCAGTCCCGGTCAGGAACTCGAGCAAGTTCTGGGGCCGGGTGGTGAGGGCGTTCTGCCGGCGCTGGTCGATGCCATGCTCCCCGCCCTGTTGGTCGGCGTGATGATTGCGGTGGTATTGTCGGCGATCATGTCGACGGTCGACTCCCTGCTGGTGGTCGCGTCCAGTGCTTTCGTGCGGGATTACTACCAGAAGACTCGCCACCCGGACCTGCCAGACTCGGCGCTGGTTTCGATGAGTCGACGCACGACGGCCGTGCTGGCTGTATTGGCGCTCGGGTTGGCGCTGTCGGTGGCTGTTCTCAGTCCGGATCGGACGGTGTTCTGGTTCGTTATCTTCGGATGGTCGGGGATCGCGGCGACTTTCTGTCCCACGATGATCCTTTCACTGTTCTGGAAGGGAATGACGGCCAGGGGCGCGCTCGCGGCGATGATCACGGGGTTTGTCGCGGTGCCGTTGTTCAAGTTCGGCGCACCGCTGTTGCCGAGTGTTGGAGCCGCTTTCGGCACTCTCGAGGAAATGACTCCTGCGTTCTTCCTGGGCGGTCTTGCGGGAATAGTCGTCAGCCTGGCGGACCGGAAGGGGCGGGAGCGCACTCCCGACGCGGCGTTCGAACTCGACGAACTTGCCGGCAGGCATTCGTCGGCGTGGGCCGCGAAGTCGCAGTCCAACCCCGAACGGTAACACGGCCGCAGCTACTTCCGAAACGTGACGATAGTCGCCTCCGATTGAGCTGATGGCTGACCGCTGATGGCTGATCGCTAATCCCTTTTCACTTCCGCCCCAGAAACTCGCGAAGAACCTGTTCGGTGTGCTCGCCGTGTTTTGGTGCGGGTAGGTCCGGGTACTTGAAGATGCCGCGCTCGGCCGCCTCGGCGAGCGTGAGCACCGGTTCGACGCACGTGTCGCGTCCTTCGAACGTGCGAACCCACTCGTCCAGCTTCCGGGATCGAAAAAGAAGAGAGATCTCCTCCCGGAATTCCACGGACCGATCGAACTGTCGTTCGATCCAGCCGGGCTTTTCAAGGACCTCGCAGAGAGTGATCCAGAACTTTTCTTCCAGGTTGCCCAGGGAAATCCACCGATCGTCTGCCGTGGGGTATAGGTTGTAGCAGGCCACCTGCCCGTTCAAGAGGAGATCGTCCCAGCCGACCTTCCTGCCGGTGATCGCGGCCGGCGATGCCGTGAACGACATCAGGGAAGCAGTGCCATCGAGCATGGACAGGTCCAGATGGCAGCCCACACCGGTCTCAGAGCGCTCGACGATCGCCTGCAGGATACGCGCGACAACAAACAACGATCCTGAAGCGACGTCTGCGATCTGTAGAGCGGGCATTGTGGGACGGCCGTCCTGACCGCGTTGAAGATCGATCAGTCCCGCGAGGCTCAGGTAGTTTACGTCGTGGCCGGGCCGGTCGCGATGGTCTCCTTCCGAGCCATAGCCGCTGAGAGAACAGTAGACGATCCCGTCGTTTCTTTTCGCGACTTCTTCGTATCCGGCGCCCAGTCGTTCCATGACACCCGGGCGGAATCCCTCGATAATCACGTCCGCATGCCGCGAGAGTTCGAGGAACACATCGTGGGAGTTCTTCAGGTCGACTACGATGCTCTCTTTCCCGCGGTTGATCGCGTGAAAGTAAACACTCATGGCGTCTTCGAGAGGGAAGGGGAACCCGCGCAGGTAGTCGCCGGCCCCGGGATCCTCGACCTTGATGACCCTGGCTCCCATCTCGCGCAACAGGTGAGTCGCATACCCGCCGGGAAGGAGGCGGGTCAGGTCGAGAACGGTCAATCGCATAGATTCTGTTCGATGAACGTCTTGAAGTTGTCCAGGGCGGGAACGAGTACTTCCTCCGAGGCGGCGAAGCACATGCGCATGTAGCCCTCGCCGCTCTGGCCAAACGCGATGCCGGGAGCCATGCCGACGCGCGCCTCGATTAGTAGTTTCTTCGCGAATGAAAGCGAGTCGTGCAGCCCTTCGAGCTTCGGAAACGCATAGAAGCCACCGACGGGTTCCGGGAGCGTCACCTGGGGTATCGCCCTCAGCTTGTCGACCGCGACTTGCCGCCGCCGGGCATACTTGTCCCGGATTTCCTGGACGTAGGGCTCTCCGTCCCTCAGCGCGACGATGGCCGCGCGTTGAGCCATGGCGGGAGGGTTGGACACGACGAACTCCTCGAGCTTCGCCATCAACTCGACGAGTTGCTCGTTCGCGAGCGCGTAGCCGAGGCGCCAGCCGGTCATGTTGTAGGTCTTCGAGAAACTGTTGATGACTACGACATGATCGCGGTCGGTTGCGACGGCCGCGAAGGTCGGAGCGGCAGGTCGATCGAAGATGATTCGGTCGTAGACTTCGTCGGCCAGGATCACGAAGTCGTGTTCCAGCGCCATGTTCCAGAGTGCTTCCTGCTCTTCGCGGCTGATTACCCAGCCCGTCGGGTTGCCGGGGCTGTTGATGATCAGCATCCTCGTCCGTTCATCGAGCGCACCACGGACCCGGTCCTGGTCCAGGATAAAGCCGTTTTTGCCTTCCGCCAGGGGTACGGTACGCGCTTCGCCGCCCATCAGCGTCACGCTCGACGCGAAAACCGGCCAGGTGGGTTCGACGATGACGACGTTGTCGCCGGGATCGATCAACGACCGGATCGTCAGGAATATCGCCATCACGGCACCGCCCGTGCACACGACCTCGCTCGGCTTGTATTCGACGCCGTGTACCTCCAGAAACTTGGCGGCGATCGCCTCCCGCAGATCGTCGTAGCCGGGGGTTGGCGTGTAGAAGGTGTGACCGTCCTGCAAAGCCTCATACGCCGCACGGCAGATGAACTCCGGTGTCGCCATGTCGGATTCGCCCCAGTACAGCTTGTAGGGATTGTCGACCTGTTGGGCGACGATCGACATCTCGCGAATCAGGGAATCTTTGGCTCCGAGCGCCTGTTTCGATAGATGCATGAGTAGTTGAGGTCGCTCCTGGTGCTTGTTAGCGGTGCCTATGTTATCCGATTGATTGCAGAAGTAGTCAGTAGTCGGTAGTCAGTTGTCAGTAGTACCACGCCGGCCGTAGGCCCCCACACTCCCCTCCTCAGATGAGGAGGGGTGGCGCGAAGCGCCGGGGTGGTGTTGATCAAGAAAACCATCCCGTCTGCGCCTCACGGCATCCACCCGGTTATGTCGAACCACCTCGTCTGCGCCTCACGGCGCATCCACCCCTCCTTAGCCAAGGAGGGGAGTCGTTTCCGAGTCTAAACTGACTACTGACTACTGACCACTGACCACTTCCCCATCCACCGCCTGGGCCAGCAGCTTCCCGTATCTGTCCGGCAGCGTTCTCGGCTTGCCGTCCCGGCCGACCGCGACGTGGGTTGTCTGGCCTTCTGCGAGGATCCGGCCCGTCGAGGCGTTCACGATTTCGTAGGAGAACGTCATCGTTCGGCGCCGGAGCCGGTCCAGTTTCGTGCGTATGACGACCTCGTCATCGTATCGGGCCGAGGCGTGGTATCGGCAACGGGCATCCGCGACGGCGATCAAGACACCCTCCTCGTCCTCCAGGTCGCGGTAGATGAAGCCGCACTTCCGGCAGAGGTCGCCGCGACCGATTTCCATCCACACCAGGTAGTTTGAGTAGTAGACGACGCCCATCTGATCGGTTTCCGCGTAGCGGACCCGGAGGCGCGATTCGGCGATGTGTCCCATCAGTTGAGGTCTTTACCGACCGAGGTCTTCAGCACGCGGGAGGGCAGGGACCGGTCCAGAGTCTTCGAGATGAACTCCGAGGCGTGCCGGATACCGCTCAACCGGACTCCCGTGTTGATTCCGAGGCGGTCGAAGAGATACAGAAGGTCTTCGGTGGCGACGTTCCCGAGGGCTCCAGGAGCGTACGGGCAACCGCCCAGACCGCCGGCCGAACTGTCGAAGGTCGTGATGCCCATCCGCAGTGCCTGGTAGGTGTTGGCTACGGCCATCCCATACGTGTCGTGGAAATGCATCGCAAGCCTTTCTTTCCCGACTCTCGAAATCAACTGGTCGAGGGTAGTCTCGACATCGTTCGGCGTCGCGCCGCCGATCGTGTCTCCGACCGACACCTCATCGACGCCGATCTCGAAGAGATCCTCGATCACCCGGGAGACCTGGTCTCTGGCAATTTTGCCTTCGTATGGACAGATCCAGCAGGTGGACACATATCCCCGTACGGAGATGTCGGCCTCGAGCGCCGTTTCGACGACAGGCCGAAATGCGTCCAGGGACTCTTGAATGCCCATATTGATGTTTCGGTGGTTGAACGTTTCCGACGCTGAGGTGAAGACGGCGATGCGGGAAACGCCGGCTTCAATGGCACGTTCCAGGCCCCGCATGTTCGGGACGAGGGCCGAATACCGCAGCCCGGGACGGTCTTCTAGTTCTTCGATCACCTCCTTCGCGTCGGCCAGTTGCGGGACCCACTTCGGATGGACGAAGGACGCGACCTCGATCTCCCGGAGCCCAGCGTCGGCAAGCAGTCCGATGAACTCCACCTTGTCGGCAGTAGACACCGTGTCGGGTTCGTTCTGGAGTCCATCGCGAGGTCCGACCTCGACGATCCGGACCCTTGGGGTTTCAGCATCCATAGCGTTTGGTGTGGTTGACCCTAGCCTTGCAAAGGAAATCGAATTGTGGCATAAAGACCAGTTCGTTTTGGTGCCTGATACGCGTACTCACCTCCTAAGAACGCCTATCATCATCGAAGATTTGCAATCATAGGTGCCGGCAACACTCCTTGTAAAGGACCGCGGAGCGATCATGTCCGGAAAGGTAGCAATCATCGGCGTGGGGTATACCCCTGTCAGGGCTGTGACGCCCGAGGTCTCCTACAGGGAACTCACGTTCGGAGCGGCCCAAAAGGCGTACGCGGACGCCGACATCTCCCACACGGAAGTCGAATCCGCTGTCTGCTGCGAAGAAGATTTCTTCGAGGGCATCTCCATCGCCGACGAGTACACGCCCGATCAGCTCGGCGTGGTGCTGCGTTCGGTGGAAACAGTCACCGGCGACGGCCTGCATGGTCTCGCCGTAGCCGCGATGCAGATCCAGACAGGCGCGATCGAGGTTGCCGTGGTGGAGGCCCACAGCAAAGCATCGAACATTCTCACCTTCGACCATGTGATGGCGTACGCTCTCGATCCGATATGGAACCGGCCGCTGGGACTCCACCCGGAGTTCATCGCCGGTCTGGAGATGAATCGCTTTCTGAAGGAGTCAGGGGCCACCGTCGAGGATTGTGACAGGGTGGCGGCCAAGAATCGGACCAACGCATTGGGCAACCCGATCGCCGCTTATGCTGCGCGTATCACGGCCGAGGACGTTGCGCTTTCGCCCGACACGTTCACGCCGATGCGAGAGATGCACCAGGCTCAGCGAGCCGACGGGGCGGTCGTGCTTGTGCTTGCATCGGAGGAACGCGCTCAGAAGGCGAGTCGGCCGGTTTGGATCTCCGGCACGGGATGGGCGAACGATACTCCCACGCTGGAGTCGCGAACATGGGGCACTGACGCGGCCAGCGAGAAAGCTGCCGGGATGGCCTTCGCCGAGGCCGGTATCAACGATCCGGACAAGGAGATCGATTTCTTTGAGGTTGACGACCTTTACGCCTACCGCGAGTTGCTCACCCTGGCCACCATTGGCGTGAGAGACGGGACGGCAAAGGTCAACACCTCGGGAGGGAGCATCGGGATGGGGCACACGCTCGACACGATAGGCCTCTACCGCGTCGCAATGTGTGCAGACGCCCTGCGCAACGGTGAAGCCGGGACAGCGCTCGCGCATTCGTGGCGGGGAGTGCCCACAACCAGCGCGGCGGTAGCCATCCTATCCAAGAATCATGGGTAAACGAGTAGCCATCGTCGGCGCGGGGATCACCAAGTTCGTCCGTCGCGCGCAGGAAACTCCTCCCGAGTTGTCGTGGGCCGCGGCCAGCGCCGCGCTCGACAGTGCCGGGATGACACTGGACGAGATCGACTGCGTGATCCACGGCACCGCACCGGACGCCTTCGACGGCGTCCACTTCAACGGCGAGTATCTTTCCGGCGGGTCCGGCGCATGGGGCAAGCCCTACACGCGGTGCTACGTGGGCGGCGGCACCGGGGTATTCGCGCCGATCCACGCGTGGATGCACCTGGCCAGCGGGAAGTTCCGAACAGCCCTGGTGGTCTGCGAGGAGAAGATGTCCTCCTGCCAGCCTCACCCGCAGGGAGCCTTCATCACGATCTTCGACCACACCACCGAGCGCGCTCTCGGGCCGAACCTGCTGTGGATTTTCGCACTGGAGCAGCAGCGCTACATGGCGGTCCACGGCATCAAGAACGAAGAGATCGCCCTCGCCAGCGTCAAGAACAAGCGCAACGCTCTGGATCACCCGGCGGCACAACTCGGCGCCGAGGTGACGGTCCAGCAGGTGCTCGACTCCGAGATCATGGCCCATCCCGTCCATCGGCTCATGGTCAGCCCGACCAGCGACGGCGCGGCCGCCTGCGTGATGGCCGTGGAGGATGTGGCCAAGTCGGTGACCGATAAGCCTGCCTGGGTCGAGGGTGTGGGCTGGGCGTTGGACACCGCCTTCTGGACGAACCGCGACCTCTACTACCCGCGCTATGTCGAGAAAGCGGCGTGGATGGCCTACAAGATGGCGGGCATTGAAAAGCCGGCTGAGGAGATCGACTTCGCCGAGCCGTACGATCCATTCGCCTACAAAGAGCTGCACCATCTCGAGGGTCTGCAGCTGGCTCCGAAGGGCAAGGCTCCGAAGCTTCTGGCTGAAGGTCATTTCAACCGGGACGGGAAGCTGCCATCCGTTCCCTCGGGAGGATTGCTCGGCGTTGGCAACCCGATTGCCGCGGCAGGCATGATGAAGATCTGCGAGCTGTTCTGGCAGGTCCGCGGGGAAGCCGGCGCCCGGCAGGTCAAAGGCGGAAACCCCCGCCGGGGCGTGGCCCAGGCCTGGGGCGACTTGATGCAGGTCGGAACCGTCATCGTGGTGGGGGCATGATGGAACCAAAGTTCGGAACGCCGCTCAGTTCAGCCGACTTCGAGTCGGGCAAGGTCATCCACACGTCCTACGAGCCGCGATTGGAGTATGCGTGGGACGCGGGTCGAGCGATCGGCCGCTACCTGGAAGAGCTGAAGAATGGCCGCCTCGTAGGCCGCCGGTGCCGTAAGTGCGACCGGACGTTCATTCCGCCGCGGGATTTCTGCGAGCTGTGCTTCCGACCCGCCGACGAATGGGTCACCCTCGAGGACACTGGGACAGTCAACACATTTTCGATCTGCTACGTGACGTGGGACATGAAGAAACTCAGTTACCCGCAGATTCCGGCGGTGATCGAGGTCGACGGGGCGTCGGAGGGGTATGGCATCCTGCACCTCATCGCTGACGTCGATCCTGACGAAGTCCGGGTCGGTATGAAGGTCAAGGCCGTATGGAAGCCGGCCGGGGAGCGCGAAGGCGCGATCACCGACATCAAGCACTGGGCGCCGGTTAAATGAGAACACCCGCCAACCACGACTACACCGCATGGAAGGGGAACCTTCCCTTCGCTTCCCTCTACACCGCGGGCCTGGCGGGCCAGGCCTTCTTCGAGGCCCTGCGCGATCGAGGCGAGATCCTCGGTGCGCGTTGCGAGAAATGTGAGTGGGTCTACGTCCCCGCGGCCCTGTTCTGCGAACGATGCTTCGCGGAGCTGAGGGACCACACGCCAGTCGGCCATGAGGGCGAGGTGATCAGTTTTACGCTGTGCCACCTCGATCTCGAAGGTCAGCCCCTCGATCCGCCTGACGTGGTGGCCCTCGTCAGGCTGGACGGCGCCAAGTCGGTGCTAGTGCACCGTGGACTGGGCGATCCTTCCCGATGGAAGATCGGTGCGCGCGCGAAGGTGCGGCTGCGCGATGAGCGCGAAGGCTCGATCCTCGACATCGAAGGCTTCGAGCTGATTTAAGCCGGATCAACCACGGAGACACGGAGGCACAGAGGGTTCGTCTTCTGTGCCTTTTTTGTCGTTCGGGGCGTTCGCGATCGGTCTACATCCGCGCCTTCCGGAAAGATTTCTCTCAACACGAAGACAATTAACCGATCTTCGTATCCTTCGTGCCTTCGTGTTGAAAAGTTGTTTCAGGGCGTGAGCGGCTGAAATGACCTGTGACGACTCTGTGCGAAAGCCACGGGTTCATCAACGACGCCGTCGATCAACCCCCATTCGAGAGCTTCCGAAGCCTCGAGCCACCGGCCGGCGACCATCATTTCAAGTGCCCGGCTCTTGCCGATCGTTCGAGGAAGCCGGCCCGTTCCGCCCCAGCCGGTCAGGATTCCGATCCTGCCGCCGGGATGCGCGAACCGGGACCGGGCGCTCGCGTAACGAAAGTCACACGCCAGAGCCAGGTCCAAGCCGCCGCCGAGGCAGAAACCGTCGATGGCCGCGATGCTGGGAGCGCCACGTCCACCCAGCTTGTTGAGGAGAACCTGTCCACGCCGGGCGAAAGCCAGGGCCTGTGGTCCGGTCAAGTCGTGCAACTGCGCGATGTCGGCGCCGGCGGCAAAATATCCACTCGCACCGGTGATGACGATGGCCTCGGACGCCCGGTCCAGAGCGAGTTCGAGTTCCGTCAGGACTTCAACTCCGAGAACACGGTTAGGAAGGGTGATCGTAACGGCGCCATTTTCGTGCTCGACCCGAATCGATACGAACACATTCACTTCTGCCGCACGTTCGTGCGGACGTAGTCGACGATGTCTTCGGTCGACGTTCCAGGCAGGAAAATCTCGCTCACGCCGTCGTCTTTGAGCTTGGTGATGTCTTCGTCCGGGATGATGCCGCCCACAACGACGAGCACGTCCTCCATGTGCTCTTTGCGGATGAGTTCCATGATCTGAGGACACAGGGTCATGTGGGCCCCCGACAGCACCGACAACCCGATCACATCCACGTCTTCCTGAAGCGCTGCGGTCACGACCTGCTGGGGTGTCTGGCGCAACCCGGTATAAATGACCTCGAACCCGGCATCCCGAAACGCCCGGGCGATAATTTTGGCTCCCCGGTCGTGTCCGTCGAGACCGGGCTTGGCGACCAGGACGCGTATCTTCTCGTTCATGTCGGTAACTCAGGACACTTAGTGACCTGTAACAGTGCTATCGGTACCAGCGTTCGGCGGAACGGCGCCGGATTCTAGGAGTGACGCCCGAGCCAATGCTGTTTCATTGCGAGGGCGTTACGACACCGAAGACGGCGCCGTTCCGCCGAACCCTTTGGGCCGATGGGGGTTGCGGGCGATCTCTTTGTCGGAAGCCGTCACCGATGAAAGAGCATCGCTTTCCGTCTCCCTCCGCGACCTCGCCCGCAAGACCCATCGGCGATGGTACCGATAGCATTGTTACAGGCCACTAGAACCCGGATTCCTCGTATTCACCGTAAACGCCGCGCAGACTGTCGCACATCTCCCCGAGCGTGGCGTAGGCGCGCACGCAGTCGAGGATCGGATACATCATGTTCGCGTCGCCGCGGGCGGCGGTCTCCAGCGCCGCGAGAGCAGCCTGAACTTTGCCGTTGTCCCGAGAGGCACGCAGTTCCCGAAGTTTGCCGATCTGGCGCTCGGCGACGGATTCGTCGATCAGCAATACGTCGATCGGAGCCTCGTCCTTGATTTCGAAGTCGTTGATGCCCACGACGATCTTTTCTTTGCGCTCGATGGCCTTCTGGTACTCGTATGCAGCGTCCTGGATCTCCCTTTGTGGAAACCCCTTTTCGATTGCCGAGACCATACCGCCCATGTCGTCGAGACGTTCGAAGTAATCCCAGCATCCCTTTTCCATGTCGAGGGTCAGTTTCTCGACAAAGTATGAGCCACCCAGCGGATCGACCGTGTTCGGAACGCCGCTCTCGTGTGCGATGATCTGCTGGGTCCGAAGCGCGATCCGGGCGGCATGCTCGGTCGGCAACGCCAGGGTTTCGTCGAGCGAATTCGTGTGCAGCGACTGAGTGCCCCCCAGAACGCCCGCCAGGGCCTGAATCGTCGTTCGGACCACGTTGTTGTAGGGCTGTTGCGCGGTGAGGGAGCAACCTGCTGTCTGCGTGTGGAATCGCAGGATCGCCGATTTCGGGTTCTTGCAATCGAAGCGATCCGTCATGACCTTGTACCAGATCTTCCTTGCGGCCCGGTACTTGGCGACTTCCTCGAACAGGTCGTTGTGTGAGTTGAAGAAGAACGACAAGCGCGGCGCGAACTCGTCGACATCCAGGCCCGCCCTCCGCGCCCACTCGACGTACTCGACACCGTCGTAGAGCGTGAAGGCCAGCTCCTGGAGCGCGGTCGATCCGGCTTCGCGGATGTGGTAGCCGCTGATGGAAATCGAATTCCATCGCGGAACGTGCTGCGTCCCGAATTCGAACGTGTCCACGATGAGCTTCATCGAGGGCCGCGGAGGGAAGATGAAGGTCTTCTGCGCGATGTACTCCTTGAGGAGGTCGTTCTGAATCGTTCCCGAAAGCTTCGTCCAGTCGACACCCTGTTGCTCGGCGACAACCAGGTACATGGCCCAGATTATCGGGGCGGGAGCGTTCGTGGTCATGGAAGTCGAAATCTGCTCGAGCGGAATCCGGTCGAACAGGGTTTCCATGTCCTGGAGGGAATCAATTGCGACGCCGCATTTGCCCACTTCGCCCGCCGACATCGGATGATCGGAGTCATATCCCATTAATGTCGGCAGGTGGAAGGCGACCGACAGTCCCGTCTGTCCGTTGTCGAGCAGGTAGTGAAAACGCTCGTTCGTGTCTTCGGCCGTCCCGAACCCGCTGAACTGACGCATTGTCCACAGACGCTCCCGGTACATCGTGGGGTAGATTCCGCGCGTGTAAGGCGGCTCTCCGGGCTGCCCCAGTTCCCTGTCGAGGTCGACACCGTCCAGCTCGTCGGGTCGGTAAAGCCGTTCGATCGGGCGCCCCGACACGGTGGTGAACCGGAGGTCAGGGGAAACGTCCTTACTCTGCTCTCCGGGTTGTTTGGTCGCGGAATCCTGAACCAGGTCTTTGGCCATATTTGCCTCCCGACGTGGCGACACGAACGAATCTCGAGCTTTACGCTCCAATGATTGCCAAACCATTCATAATATTGCGGTTGGCCTCGCCTGTCAATTGGATTGTCGACCGGGTAGTGTCCTATGCAGGACACTACCATCGACTCCGCCGTTGCTACCGGCGGCGTGAGATTTCGCGATCGTCGGGGAGATCGAAACAGTTGCCCCCGAGGGCGTCGTGACACCGACCGTCGCCACGAGAGCGGCGAGTAGTATGTGTGCTATCATGAACGGTTTATGGCCCTGACACGGTTTGTTCTGTGGCCTCTTCCCTCCATGATAAGTCGATCTGAAGAGAAACGAAATGGCTGACGTCAAGATAACGAAACGCGCCGAGGACTATACCCGGTGGTACACGGATGTGATCACGGCCGCCCAGCTGGCCGACTACGCGCCGGTCAAGGGCTGCATGATCATCCGCCCGAACGGGTATGCCATCTGGGAAAAGATGCAGGCGGCCATGGACGGCATGTTCAAGGAAACGGGCCACGAGAATGCCTACTTCCCGCTGTTCATCCCCGAGAGCTTTCTTCAGAAGGAAGCGGAGCACGTCAAGGGTTTCGCACCGGAAGTGGCAAAAGTGACGCATGCGGGATCCGGGAAGCTGGAGGAGCCGCTCGTCGTCCGCCCGACCTCGGAGACGATCATCTGGCATGCCTACCGTAACTGGATTCAGTCCTACCGCGACTTGCCGCTGCTGATCAACCAGTGGGCGAACGTCGTACGGTGGGAGAAGCGCACCCGGCTATTTCTCCGGACGACGGAATTTCTCTGGCAGGAAGGCCACACGGCCCACGCGAGCTATGACGACGCCGAACAAGAGACGCTGACGATACTCGAGGTGTACCGCCGTTTCGCGGAAGAGCACATGGCGCTACCCGTCCTGACCGGCCTCAAGAGCGAGAGCGAGAAGTTTGCCGGAGCCGATCACACCTACACGATCGAAGCCATGATGCAGGACGGCAAAGCCCTGCAGGCCGGCACGTCACATCATCTCGCCCAGAATTTTGCTAGGGCGTTCGACGTCAAGTTCCAGAACGAGAAGGGCGAGCAGGAATTCGTGTACGCGACAAGCTGGGGTGTGTCGACGCGGATGGTGGGCGCCCTGATCATGGCGCACGGGGACGACAGGGGAATCATCATCCCGCCGAAGCTGGCGACGACGCAGCTGGTCATCGTTCCGATCTTTCGCAAGCCCGAACAACGGGCCGCGGTGATGGAGCGTATTGATAAGATTGCGCCGGAGCTCGACGGTGTAGGGTTCAAAGTGGACGACCGGGAGCAGTACAGCCCCGGGCGAAAATTCAACGAGTGGGAGCAACGGGGAGTGCCGTTGCGGATGGAGCTCGGCCCGAAAGACCTGGAGAAGAACCAGGCGGTCGTGGCCCGGCGCGACACCGGGGAAAAGGACTTCGTGTCCCAAGACGGCCTGCGGGCAACCATAGACGAGGCGCTGGATGCCGTCCAGAACGGGTTGTTTCAGCGCGCCCTCGACTTTCGTGAGGCGCATTCTCAAAGGGTCGACGAATACGGCCGCTTCAACGAGATCCTCGACGGTGACGGCGGGTTTCTGTGGAGCCACTGGTGCGGTTCGGCCGAGTGCGAAGAAAAGGTCAAGAACGAGACAAAGGCCACGATTCGCTGCATCCCGACCAACCAGGAGAAGGAACCGGGAAGCTGCATCGCGTGCGGCGCAGCCGCCGATGAGCGCGTGGTATTCGGAAGGGCTTACTGACCCGTTCGGAGTGGGCTGATTGCGCCCGATGACCGACGACAGACAAACCTGGATCCGTCACTTCTTCTTCCTGGCCCTGCTGACCGCTCTTGTTCATCTGCTTCAGGCTGTCGCGAGTTTCGCCCTTTGGTCGCGGGTCGCTTCGCCGGTTCTGCTGGCTTTTGGTCTTGACGCCCTCGTCAGCGCTTCCAGAGAACTGATTTTGGGCGTGAGGATCGGCCGGTACAATACGGCCGACGTGGTCGGAGATCCCGACAAGGGGCTTTTTCGCGCCGCCGGTGCCGGCTATGTGCTGGCGGGCTTGATCGCGATTGGACTGGGCATCAGCAGCCTCTGGAGTCGTGAACGACCCGTCGCGACGCTGTTGGGCGTCGGGTTGGCCGCCGTGTCGATGCTCCTGATACCCGTCATCGCTTCCTACATGAAGGCGCTGGCCATGGAGCTCAAGAGCCCGGCTCTGAAACGCGCTGCGGTCTTCACTTTCGGCAATTCCTACCTTTCGATGGTCCTTCTGATCAGCCTGTTGATCAACTCGGGCATGGACATTTGGTGGGGCGACGCGCTTGGCGCGATCGTCATGGCACCGTTCATTATCCAGAAAGGGATCCAGATTCTCCTCGACACGGCAGCGCCGGAATTTGTGGAAGAGAAGAAGTGACTGTGAGGAGCGACACCCCCCCAGACTCCCCTCCTCAGAGACCACCCCGTCTGCGCCTTTGGCGCATCCACCCCTCCTGTAGACAGGAGGGGAGTCCGGGGTGGCGCGAAGCGCCGGGGTGGTGTTGATCAAGAAAACTCCGAACCATCCCAGACATCCGGGCACTGGCCACCAAGAAACCACCCCGTCTGCGCCTTTCGGCGCATCTACCCCTCCTTGATCAAGGAGGGGAGTCGGTTCCTCCCTCGACGGACGGCGGACTGATCGCGTTTTGCTACAATGCAGGGGCTTTTCCAGCAATTCGCAACTCTTCCTGGAGGACCAGCCATGAGTCGCCCTCTTCACGTCCACTATGTACCTGGGAGCATGATCGCTGTCGCGGTGATCGTCCTGTTTCTGTTCTCGGCCACGGCACGGGCTCAGGACCCGATCACGGTCATCCGCGGCGGCACCGTGATCGATTCGACCGGACAAACGCCGATCGAAGATGCGGTGATCGTCATCGAAGGAGGAAGGATTCGAGAGATCGGGCCCGGGGATCGCGTCACCGTGCCCGACGATGCCGAGTTGATCGATGCGGAGGGGAAGTGGATCATTCCCGGACTGATCGATGCACACGTCCACTTCTTCCAGTCGGGTGGAATCTACACGCGGCCAGACGTCATCGATTTACGGGAGTGGCGATCCTACGAGGAGGAGCGGGAGTGGATCTGGAATCGTCTGCCCGACACATTCGCGCGCTACCTGTCGTGCGGCATCACGGGCGTTGTCGATGTTGGCGGGCCGATGAGCAACTTCGATATCCGCGAGTTGGCCGAACAGACCGAGAGGGCCCCACGCGTTGCCGTGGCCGGCCCACTGGCGTCGACATACGTACCTCCAGAGCTCCAGGTTGACGACCCCCCTATCATCCGAGTCTTCACGCCGCAGGACGCCCGTGAGTTGATACGCGGCCAGCTTGGCGAGGATCCGGACCTGACGAAGGTCTGGTTCATCCACAGGCCGGCGGACGACCTGTCGGAACAGGTCGAAATTGTCGCCGCCGCGATTGATGAGAGCCACGCCGGTGGGGTGCGGGCTTCGGTCCACGCCACGCAGCTCGAGGTGGCGAAGGCGGCTGTGCGAGCCGGGGCAGACGTCCTGGTGCACAGCGTGTCGGATCTGCCCGTCGACGACGAGTTCATCGAATTGCTCAAGGAGAACGACGTACTGTACACGAGCACACTGGTCGTCAGCGAGGGGTATCGCGAGATCCTGAATCAGGAGGTGGATCTGCTGGATGTGGAACGCGAGCTCGGTGACCCGGAGGTCATCGCGACCTGGTCGGACCTGGACCGAATCCCGCATGATGAGATTCCGGGAGGCTTACGTCGCCGGCAGGCTCCGGAGGGCCGCCCCGTCGCGTTCGACAACCTCAAGCGACTGCAGGCGGCGGGCGTTCGTGTGGTCGGTGCGACCGATGCCGGAAACATCGGCACTCTGCATGGCCCCTCGCTGTTCAGGGAATTCGACTTGATGCGGGAGGCGGGGCTCGCGCCGATGGAAATCCTCATCTCGGCGACCCGGAACGCCGCGGCAGTCATGGGGAAGCAAGACGATGTCGGAACCCTGGAAGCAGGGAAGTACGCCGACCTGGTCATCCTGGACGCCGACCCGCTGGAAGATATTCTCAACACCACAAGGATTCATCTTGTCATGAAGGGCGGCCGGGTGTTCGATTGAGGTAAGAAGAGAAACCACGGAGGCGCGGAGGCACGGAGTGGAATGAATAAAAAGCACTCTCCCCCCCCCGCGACCCGGTACCTCTTTTGTGAAAGTTCCCTGGTCTTACTTCCTACAACCGGCCTCGGTCTCTGCAAAATAATCAAGAACACACTTGCTCTCCCGAGGCTCTTCGGCGATAGTTCAATCAGCAATGAAAATGACAATCGTTTTCATTTGCGTGGTATCATATTGAGCGGAGTCGGAAGAGTGATCGAACTAACAAATGACCGGTTGAAGCTATCGGAAGTATCGGGGAACGAGTGGCACGAGATCGCGCGGCTCGACGGACCCGATAAGGAATGCAGGCGGCTTCAGGATCTTGGCCTGACGCCGGGCGAACGTGTTGCCGTGGCGCGCTCCACTCCCTTGGGTGGTCCGATCGTGGTCGTGGTTCGCGGAGCGCAGCTCGCCCTCAGGAAGCGCGAGGCTTCCTGGATCCTGGTGCAATGAAAACACCCGCCGAGGCGGCGAGCGGGGCTGAGGACGAGGCCAAGCCGCTGACGGTGTGTTTGGTGGGAATGCCGAACTCGGGCAAGACCACCCTGATGAATGCCCTCACCGGCGGTAGTTTCCATACCGCCAACTATCCCGGCGTTACTGTCAATCTGCTCTCGGGCAAGACGCGATCCGAACTGGGCCCTCGTGTCGACCTCGTCGACCTGCCCGGTGTTCACAGTCCTATCGATCCGTCCCCCGAAGAAGAGCTGTCCTGCCAGGTCATCGAGTCCCGTCATCCTGCGGTTAGCGCCGACGCCTTCGTTCTGGTCGTTGACGCGACACAGCTGGAACGCCATCTGAAGTTTGCCGCATTCGTGGCGCGCCAGGGGAATCCGGTGATTCTGGCCCTGACGATGATGGACCTGCTGGACCGGACGGGGCAGTCGCTGGATGTGGAACGACTGTCCACGACTCTGGGGATGCCGGTGGTGGGGGTCGACGCTCGCACGGGACGGGGAGTGCCGGAACTGGTGTCTTCGGTCCGCTCCACATCGGCGGTGGGTTCGGGATCGAACGAACTGGCGAGAGTGGACGATGACCCGGTGGTCGGTTACGACCAGGTGCGCGACCTGCTCCGCTCGAGCGGAGCGCTCACCCGTTCCGAAGTACGAGTTCAGGGCGATTCGCTGACCGCGCGTATCGATCAGATCGCGTTGCATCGGCACCTCGGCTTTCCGCTTTTTCTCGCTGTTCTGATCGGGCTGTTCGCGTCGATCTTCTGGTTTGCGCAGCCTTTCATGGACGCCATAGATGCCCTGTTCGGTGCGACCGGCGATCTCTTCGCCACAGTTTTCCCCGATTCGATACCCACCCGGTTTGTCGCCGAGGGTCTCATCGGAGGCGTCGGGGCGGTCGCCGTGTTCTTCCCCCAGATCGTGATCCTGTTTTTTCTGATGACACTCCTGGAGGATTCCGGTTATCTCGCACGCGGTGCGACGCTGGTCGACCGCCCCCTGTCATACCTCGGGTTGCACGGTCGATCGTTCGTTCCGATGCTGTCGGGCTTCGCGTGTGCGATTCCCGCGGTGTTCGCATCCCGATCCATTCCCACCCTGAGGGAACGCCTGCTGACGATCTGGATCATCCCCCTGATGAGCTGCAGCGCCCGGCTTCCGGTCTATGCGCTGCTGCTGGCCGCCTTGCTACCCGGCTTGGCCTGGGTAGCCGGCCTCAGTCTCGCCGCGATTTACGTATCCAGTCTGCTGATCGGTTCCCTTGTTGCCGGGGTGATTGGGCGGTTCGTCTACCGCGGGCAGACGTCATCGATGCTCGCCATGGAACTGCCCGTTTACCGCGTTCCACGCTGGAAGATCATCCTCCGCATGACGTGGGCCCGCTCGTCGTCGTACCTGAAGAAAGCAGGCGGTCCGATCGTGGTGATCGCGATGGTCCTCTGGCTGCTTTCGAACTTCGGCCTGGGGTCGCAACAACCGCAGCTCGCCTCGCTGGCAACCCCTCCGCTGATCGTGCAATCGGAAATGGATCGCTCGCTGGCGGCGCAGCTCGGTCAGACCATGGAGCCGCTGCTGCGGCCGATGGGCGTCGATTGGCGAGTCGGGGTCGGACTGATTTCGGCGTTTGCGGCCCGCGAGGTGTTTGTCAGCGCGATGGCGATCGTTTTCCATGTCGAAGGCGACGAAGATTCGCAGGCGACGGGCCTCCTGGAAGAGATGCGAACGGCGACATTTCCCGATGGACGGCCGGTCTTCACTCCTTCGAGCATGGTCGGTCTAATCGTGTTCTTTTTCTTCTCCCTCCAGTGTGTTGCGACCGTCGCCGTAGTGCGGAAAGAGACGAATTCCTGGCGCTTTGCGATGGTCCAGCTGGCGTTCTACACCGGGCTGGGCTACTTCGCCGCGGTGGCCACAGTTCAGACACTGCGGTGGGCGGGCGTGGCCTGAGCAACGGGCGCGAAGTTTTCCGTTACATCATCCAGGCGTCACCCCGGGCAGCGTCTCCTTCCCCGCGACGCTCATCGCCTTTCACTGCCGCGCCCTCTTGACGGCCGAGCCAGCGACGGAGCGTCGCTATTCGACTGCCTGTCCCTTGATGACACCCATCGTCTTCACAAAGAACCGGAGTCCTGCGGAGGGGTCATATATGACGGCAGGTGTCGGTCGGCCTCGTATCGTGTCGGGACTCGAACGCGCGTATGCCATCAGCGTTTGGGCCAACCTCGTTTTCGATTCGCTGAGTTGAGGGTCGCGGGGAATGCCGGTGAGGAGGTCGTTCATCGTCAGGCGGGACAGTTCTCCGTGAAGAAGCGAATGAACGACCATCCCCTTCAGGATGTTGTGCGGAAAGTTGAAGAAGAAGGACATCGGCGAGTACTTGTCGGGCGAAGGCCGGTGGCTTCTGCCGTCTTCGAACAGGTGTCTACCGTGTATCCCGAGGAGTGCGGGAACCTGCGAGCGCTCGTCTTCGTAGGCGGCCAGGGAAGCCGGTGGCTTGCCGACGAATGCCCTGGGGTCTGGGGTCAGGCTGTTCAGGATCCCCTCCACAACCTGCTCCCGTTCCGCTCCCTGAATGCCCTCATCGTGCATGCGCGAGTAGGCCTGCATCAGGGTCGAAGCCGCGAAGCACAGCCACGGATAGTCTGGGACATTGTCGTCGCGCAGTGCGACGATGTCCCTGCCGTATGACGCTTCGAACCCGAACCGCAGATGACTGCCGAGTATCGCTGCGTGCGCAAGGGCGATCTTTACGCGGTGGGATTCATTCCAGGTCCGTACCCTGTCGAGCAACCGGTGATAAGCCGTGTCGTCCGGTTCGAAATGGGAGGTGGCAATGAGCATGAGGGTTTCGGCGTTTTCGGTGAACTTCTGGCCGCTGCCGTTTGGGCCCTGGAGTTCTCCGAGAAGTCCGTTGAGCCGGTCGACATTCTCGTCGGCATTACCATCCCAGGATCTCAGGGTCATGAGCGCCAGGACGTAGAGGAAGTAGTAGTCGAGAAGGATCGCCAGAACCTGTCTTTCAGGGTGTCCTTTCGCGCCGGCCAGCAGGTAATTGACGATGTCGACGGGTATGGTCTCCTGGTTGAGCTTGTCGGCCTTCCCGTCCCAGTCGTGAAGGACGTGGAAGCCGTCCTGACGAGTGCGGTCGTCGAATTGTTTGATGAGCTTGTCCAGGTAAACCTGTTGACGCCCTGCCTTGAAAAGATTGGAGCGCATGCCATCCCTCAACCGGGACAACGACACGCGGAAGTTCTTGGCGTTCGAGATGTCGTCGAGAATTTCCCGGCGCGTCTTTTCTCTCAGGATCGTTTCCAGGGTCAGGCATGCATCGTCAAAGCTAACTTTGGTGGGGCGTTTCTTGCGTTTCGTTGCCATCAGGATCTGACCCGGCTCCGGCCTTCCTTGTTCGGGAATGACAACTTGAAGTCGCCGGCAGCCCGTCACCCGCCAAGCATAACCCAGCAAGGGGGTCGAGTTATGTGACGTGGCACCGGTCTCAGTAGAAATTCCGGGATTTTGTTTCGGCTTCGGTAATCGAAATTGGCCGGACTTTCCAGACCTTCACGGAGACGACATTATCCTGATGCTGGAGATGCCCTTCGATCAGGATGAATCGTTCTGTCGTGATGACGGCGCGGTTCCGCTCCAGCATGTCGGGGGTGAAGATCGCGTTCGCGATTCCTGTTTCATCCTCCAGGCTGAGGAAAACGAAGCCCTTGGCCGTACCCGGGCGTTGTCTTGCGATGACACATCCTGCTGTTTTCACCCAGGTCCCGTGAGTAAGGCGGGGCAAGTCGATGGCCCGCCGGACGCCCATCTTGTGCAACCTGTCTCGGCAGAACGACATGGGGTGTTTACCGACCGTGACGCCCGACACGCGGAAGTCGGAAACAAGGCGCTCTTCATCGCTCATCTGTCTTAGCGGCGATGGTCGGTCCGGTTCAATGATCGGGTCTAAGAGGGGACCCGCACGGCGCGAAGCGCGTTCGACCTGCCAGAGAGCGTCCCGCCGGTTCAGCGGGCGATCGGGGTTGATGAAGTTCAACGCCCCGATTTCAGCCAGCAGGGTCATTTCTTTCTTCTGCAGTTCCGGGACGCGGCGTGCGAGGTCGTCGATCGATCGAAACGGTCTCTTGGTGCGTTCGCGAACGATGGCCATGCCGGCGAATTCCCGGAGTCCTTTGATGTAATTCAGACCCAGGCGAACCCCGATGTCCGGCCATGGTGTTTTTGATTTTTGTTCGTCGGTTTTCAGGCGTTCGAGTGCGCATACCCAGTCGGATCGTCCGACATGAATCGGTTTGATGCGCAACCCGTGTCGCTGGGCGTCCTTGACCAGCGTCGCGGGGCTGTAGAACCCCATCGGCTGGTTGTTCAGGATGGCGGCGGTAAAAGCCGCCAGGTAGTGACACTTCAGGTAGGCGCTCGCGTATGCAATCAACGCGAAGCTGGCAGCATGGGACTCGGGAAACCCGTATAGGGCAAAGGATGTGATCGATTGAACGATCTGGTTCTGAGCTTCGCCTGTGATCCCACGTTCGGACATGCCCTGCCGCAGTTTCACTTCGATGTCGTCCATTTTTTCTTCGGATCGCTTGAACCCGAAGGCCCGCCGGAGTTCTTCGGCCTCGCCTCCGCTGAATCCCGCGGCAATCATCGCGACGCGTAACAGTTGCTCCTGAAAGAGCGGTACGCCGAGCGTCCGCTGGAGTACAGGTCCGAGCGACGGGTGAGGATAGGTGACCGCCTCGCGACCCTGTCGGCGGTTCAGGTAGGGGTGCACCATCTGTCCGACGATCGGACCGGGCCGGATGATCGCAACCTCGACGACGAGGTCGTAAAAACAGGTGGGTTTCAAGCGGGGAAGACAGGACATCTGCGCGCGGCTTTCAATCTGGAACATCCCGACTGTGTCGGCCTTGTGCAAGGTCCGGTAGACCGTCGGGTCGTCGGAGGGCAGGTGTGCTAGGTCGACTTCTTTGCTGTAACCTTCACGGATCAATTCGATCGAGTCCTTCAGCACAGCCAGCATGCCCAGACCCAGCAGGTCGACCTTGATGATGCCCATGTTGGCACAGTCGTCCTTGTCCCACTGGACAACCGATCGTCCCGGCATTGTCGCCGGCTCCAACGGAACGACCGAATCCAGTTCTCCGCGGCAGACCACCATGCCGCCGGAATGCTGGCCGAGGTGTCGCGGCAGGTTCTGCATGCCGCAACAGAGCTCCATGAACTTTTGGATACGCGGATGGTTGACATCCATCCCGGCCGTCCGGAACTTCAACTCCAGGTTTTCCTTGGGGTCTTTGTATTCCCAGTGGCCGACCAGGTTTGAAAGCCGGTTCAGGGTTTCGGTGTCGAAACCGAGGACTTTGCCGACCTCGCGGGCAGCGCTACGGCCCCGGTACGTGATGACGTTTGCCGTCATGGCCGCGCCACGCTGTCCGTAACGTTCGTAGACGTACTGAATGGCCTTTTCCCGTTCATCGCCGCTCGGCAGGTCCAGGTCGATGTCGGGCCACTCCCCGCGTTCCTCGGAGAGGAAGCGCTCAAAGAGCAGGTCCATGCCGACAGGGTCGACGGCAGTGATCCCCAGCGAATAGCAGACTGCGCTGTTGGCGGCCGATCCGCGCCCCTGGACGAGGATGTTGTGTCTGCGGCAGAACCCGACGATGTCCCAGACGATTAAGAAGTAGCCGGGTAGTTCGAGTTTTTCGATCAGTGCCAGTTCGCGTTCGATCTGGCGCCGGGCCTTCTCGTGCAGCGGCTGATATCGGTTCTGTGCGCCCTCGTATGTCCGTTTCCGGAGAAACGAATTCATCGTTTCGCCTTCGGGAACAGGGTATGTGGGGAACTCGTAGCCGAGGTCGTTCAGCGTGAAGTGGAGTCGTCGGGAAACCTCATCGGTGTGCGCGATCGCTTCGGGAAGGTCCCGGAACAGCAATGCCATTTCTTTCGGGCTTTTCAGCCGTCGTTCGACGTTCTGGGTGAGCAGGCGACCCGCTGTTTCCAGCGTCCGATGGTTTCGGATGCAGGTGAACACATCCAGGATCTCCCGGTGCGTGGTGTGGCGGACACCGTTTGTAGCCAGGACCGGTAGGCGCATCTCGCGAGCGAGTGCAACCGCGGCCTGGGTGCGGGCTTCCTCCTCGCGATCGAAATGGCGTTGCAACTCGACGTACACGTTCCGCCGGCCGAATGTATCGGTCAATTGCCGGAGACACTGGCGTGCGACAGGGCTGCCTCCGTTGCGGAGTGCGGCGGTGAGAGGCCCATGTTCGTCCCCGGTCAGGCAGATCAGTCCGGCGGCATGTTCGGCCAGTTCTTCCAGCGTGGCGACACCCTCACCCTTTCGCACACGCATCTTCATACGAGTGACCAGCCGGCACAGGTTGCGGTAACCCTGCCGCGTGGCGATCAAGAGGGGATAGCGATGACCCCCGACGGTGGTGATTTCCGAACCGATGTGAGGACGGATGCCCAGATGCTGGCCCTCCTGGTGAAACCGCGGCGCGCCGAACACCCCGTCCCGGTCGACGAGCGCCAACGCCGGCATATCCATCCGCGCGGCCATCCGGGCAAGCTCCTCGGGTTGGGAAGCTGCCTGGAGAAAACTGAATGCGGATGCCGCGTGTAATTCCACATACATGGAAAGAAAATCACCGCAAAGGCGCAAAGGTGTTTTGCTGTTCTGATTCCTTCGTTCTAGACGTTGTAGGAAATCAACTCATCAGGTCAGACGGAATCGGCGTTGAGAGCAAAGAAAAGGATCTTTGCGTCTTTGCGCCTTTGCGGTGAAAAAAAGTCAGTCGTAGATACCGTCTACGAACCAGTCATTTGATCGTTTGTCCTGGTAGATACGGTAGAGCGTGTTTTGCTGCCCGCTCTGGACTTCCACGTCCCATTCCTCTCGGTTCCAGGGGTCGGGGCGCCACCATTGGCCTGAAGAGTTCCAAGGGCCGGATGCTGTGACGACTTTGCCGGATTTGCCTCGAAAGTGAACCCGGGAGGGATGGCCCTGGCGCATCTCGACAGAAGTGGCTATGGAAGGCCTGAAGATGCGCCGGGCCATCAGGGGGGGCGGAGCGGCGGATGCATTTCGGGCATCCTCAACGTATTTCATATACGCCTCCGGTGCCCTCGCTTGCGTTCCTAGCCCACGCGGCGCCTCCACCGCTCCGCGGCGTGGTTCAAGATTTTTTAGTCGAGATCTCGTACCTGGTGCCTCCACACCACCAGAGGGATTCGGTTGACGTCGGGTTGGCTTTTGCTTTGAGGGACGAGTCACATCGAAGCGTCTCATCCGGAATGCATCCGGTCGATGGGTGTCGAGCAGGTCGGGGGAGCCGACGTTGTCGCCGCCGACGATCGAACCGATACGAGTCAGGGTCAACTCCAGTTTTTCCGGTTCGGGGGCCAGCGGGAGGAACAGACCGTTCTGGATGCGCCGGGGCTGGACGGGTTCCGCGTTGAGGGCGACGGCTTTGATCGGGGCCGGTGGGCGGTGGCCGTCTAAATCCAGTTGGAACAATTTCAGCAGGATTTTGGGGTCCCGGATGGGAATCGGAAGGTTGATTGTCCGGACGAAGTGGTCTGGCTGACCCCTGGCAGACTCCAACGAAAGTGCAAGATCCAGCTTGTTGGTTGTCAGATTTCGAGCTGTCAGACGTTGGCAGATCTGGTTCAGGAGGCGGCTGAGAATGAATGTCAAGGGTTCCATAGAGTCAATAGAATGTTCTAATTCCATCGATTCCCTGAAGTGTAACTTGTCCTTTTTTGTGAGCAGCGGACGTGAAGTTTCTCCACGAGCCAGTTGTTGCAGGTGGACGCCTTCCTGGCCCAGCCGCTCGGAAACCTGGATCTTCGGGAGTCGTGTCAGATCCTGGAACGTCTCCAGGCCCCATCGTGCGAGGGTTTCGGAGATTTCTTCGGATGGAGACAGGATTTGGAGGGGAAGATCCCTCAACCGTTTCAGCTCCCGGCCGGCCGGGATCACGGTGATGCCGGCTTCTCCTTTGGCGGCATGGATCGCCGCGTCCGGGTTGCCGGCCGTCGCGATGTGTGCCTCGATTCCCAGTTTGTCGGCGGCACGGAACAGTTTTTGTGCCATGGACCGTGGCGTTCCCCAGACTCTGGACAACCCGTTCAGGTCAAGCGCCACGGTGGCGGGAGCCGTGTCTTCCACGCGTGGCGAGAAGTAGTGTGCGCAGTCCAGCAGCGCGCGGTGCATGCTGTCTTCCTGGTTTTGGGATCGGTAGCGGATGCGGAGTTCCGGAAAGCGCTCGAGCTGCAGTTTGGTCATGCCGATCTCCACGCCGGCCTGGCGCGCGAACCGGTTTGCTGAAACCACGGTAAAGAGGGGGAATGCGCCGTCGAGGACGGCGACCGGTTGCCGTCGCAGCTCGGGTTCGTTGCGTACGAAAGCCTGTACAGGGGAATCCGGAATATGGATGCAGCCATAAAGCAGTCCCGGCCGGCCGGCTTCGAGATGGCCCACGATGCGTGAAACGTTGGTACTCATACTGGAAAGCTCCTCTGATACCGATCCTCTGTGGATGCAGCGGTAATGATTGGGACATGGCTCCTGGCGACAGCGTGCCGGGGGATATAGCTCCCGGCGACGGCTTGCCGGCAGTACGGCGATTCGACCCGGCAGCGCTGGCTCCGACCGTTCCATCCAGCCGCAGGATCTGTCCTTGACCGAATGACTTCGGCATTTGGATGGATGCCACACAACAGGTGCGGAGACCATTCTGCGCCGTACAACCCCAGCCGGATCACCAGCGAAGCGCACGTCTTGATCGATGGCTCCTGGCCGAGGAACAGGAGGATCGTGGGGGTGTTTTCCGCAGCCCGTTGAAGGCGAAACCAGGTCGAGAGAGGAATGCGGTGGATGTCGCGTGCCGGGATATTGCTGAAATCGACGCCGATCAGCCCGAATCCGCCTCCCTGAAGCAGCAGATCCGTGGTTTTGAGCACCGGATCGATGTCGGGTTCGGTCCGGATCCACAGCAACCGTGCCAGATCGACGCCTGCCGCATCCGCAGAAGCCGGATCGAATGCATTGCCAGGATCCACGAGGCAGCAAAACTCTTCTTTTTCTGTTATTTGGCTGAACAGCGAAAGCAGCAGGCTGGTGCGTCCCGACGAGGCCGGTCCAAAGATTTCAGTGATCCGGCCGCGGGGAATACCCCCGGTCAACCGATCGATTTCGGCGAGGCCTGTGGGAACGGTTTCCGGGCGTGGAATCTGGGGCGGATTGAACGGCGCAGGGTTCCTTTCCGCCAGTGCCAGCTCCAGTTTGGCCCGAATCGTCGCGGAACGCATTGGAGTGCTATACCGAACAAATGTTCGGTAGTCAAGGGCAAGTATCCCATGACTGTTTATACAGTCAAAGGATAGTTGCGAGGAGTAATGATATTCTTCCCAAAAGTGATCGATAAGTGCATGATATATAGGCTTATTTTTCGTTTTTGCCCGTCTGGGCGCGCATTTCAACTGTTTAAAAAGGAGTTCAACCGTGAAGAAGTTTGCGTTTCTGTTTGTCGTTATTTTGTTGATGGGAGTACCTGCGGCGTACGCCCAGGATACCGCGCTGGTCGATGATGCGGTCACCGCGTTCAACAACCAGGATGCCGCTTATTTTGAGAAGCATCTTGCCGCCGAAGCAGTGTGGCTCGACGAAGACGGCCATGCCATCGCGGGCAAGGAACGCGTTGCCGGATTCATCACCCGCCGCCTCATGGTCGAAGGGCAGAAAATCGTGACCCGGAACGTCAAGGTCTTTACTTCCGACGATGCCGCCTGGTCCCATTTCAACTATGCGATCGAAGTGGGTGGCGAAGCGGTCATCGAAGGTCTTGGCAGCGCAGTTTTCAGGAAGATCGGGGACGTCTGGCAGATCGTGTTGATTCACGGGGCCCATAACGTACTGGGTACCCACAACTAAACCAGCCGAGGACGTCTTTAAACCACGAAGGCTCGGAGATCGTTCATCCGAGCCTCCCTGGACCGTCCTGGTTTAGGGTTCTTCATCGTTCATAAGCGCCGGTGGTGGGCCCAGCCCGCCCACAATTTCGCACTTGTATTCCTGACCACCGCAGCTACAGGTGACCTTGTCCTCGTCCGGAAAAACGAATTCAATCGGTATGTTCAACGTTGTATCGCCAGGTTGACCCGCGAAGTTGATCGGGTATTCGGATTCAGCGTGTATGTCGAATCCGAGGTTACATACGAAGTCCGCTTCCTCGATGATCAACTTGCTGCCGAAGTTGGACAGGCCGGTCCGGCTGTTGGTCTGAAGCGTGACCTTGTCTAACTTGACTTCGGATTGAGGCGTTTCGGAACTCGCGACTAGAATGCCGTCGCCGTATCCGCCGTCAGAGCGCGGAATCGTGCCGGCGACCAGGGTGTTCTGGACGAGGACCGCGGAGTCGATTGCGCGGATTCCAGCGAAGGCATTAGCCAGGAAAAACGAATCGAAGACACAGACACCGCTTCGTATGACCACAAGCCCGCCGTGTGAAGTCTGGCGTATGTCTTGCTTCCTCACCGTGTGATTCGAGTCGCAGGTTCCGGGCTTATCGACGATGAGGATGCCGATGTTGGTGATTTCCTCCATGACGGTATTGCTCAGATGGTACGGCGCGTCGAACTCCCCGTCGCCGACGAGGGAGATACCATTCCATAGAACGCCTTTCACCGTCACTTGATCGACGGAAAGCGGGGCCGGAGCCATCCACAATATGCCGCGCGTCGTGTCCGCCATCAGGACATTTTCGACCGATAGCGGGCGGCTCGTGGTGAGGCTGACGATGCTGGCGTCGAAGCCATGCAGAGCGATGTCTGTGATCTTGCCACCCCCGCCCCCGCGTCCGACAATACCCCCGCCGCCGCCTCCGCCGCCTGCATAAGTGAACATGCCGATTGCAAGATCGGCTTCAACGACGGTAGTCGGTGTCGGTCCGACCAGCTCCGTGCTTCGCCCTCTGGGACGACCGCCGCTGCCGCCCCCACTGCGACCTTGACACTCGCCGCAGCCGGCTCCCCGAAGCGTCACCTCTCTTTCGACAATGACGGGCTCATTGATTTCATGACGACCGGCTAGCACCCGGACTGTTCCACCGTTCCGGACAGCGTCGACCGCATCCTGCAGGGTGGAATAAAGAGGCGACGGCCAGACCACGTTGTTCCTGAGACGAACGCGTCCGTCAGAAACCTGGACGGAGTTTTCACCCCGGATCCGCGTCCCATCGACAGTCCGCCCTCGCAGCACTGCAGTCTGATTCTGGACCGTCAACTCGAGCTCCTGTATCGGGAAGAAAGCGAGCAAGTCGCGGATACCGTCCCTGTTGCGGTCGACCCGCAGTACCAGGCGCCTTCCGTTTCTGAGAGTTCGAATCGCTGCTCCGGCCAGAGTTACCGTCGCGGGATCGATCGTGGTTGCATCGAACTCCGGGGTGCTGAAAATCGCAACGGGCAACAGCCCGTTGGACTGCAGGTTGATCCGGTTGTTCGGGTTCCCGGGCCGGATGTCGATCGACACTTCGATCCCGCCGGCGATCACGGTGACCGTCACGTTTGCCGTCGTCGTGAAACCGCTACCATCGCCGGCAGTGTAGGAGAACGTGTCGATGCCCGTGAATCCGGAGTCGGGGTTGTACGTCACAGTGCCGTCCGTGTTGATGGTTGCCTCACCGGACGCAGGATCCGTGACAGCGGTGAGGCTCAGGGTGTCGCCGTCCACATCTGAGTCGTTGCCGAGGACATTGATGACAACGGCCGTGCCTTCAGCAGTCGCCGCCGTGTCGTCGCCGGCGATCGGCGGGTCATTCACCGCCGTCACTGTGACGTTGACCGTCGCCGTTGCCGATCCGCCCTGGTCGTCGCTGATCGTGTAGGTGAAACTGTCCGTGCCGTTAAAGTTCGGGTTCGGCGTATAGAGGATCGTTCCGTTGGGATTGATCGAGGCCGTTCCATCTGACGGATTCGAAACCGAGTCCAGAGTAATCGGGTCGTTTTCGGGATCGCTGTCGTTGACCAGAACTTCGACTGTTACCGCCGTATCCTCGGCCGTCGCGGCCGCATCGTTGGCCGCGACGGGCGGGTCGTTGACGGGGTTCACGGTGACGTTCACGGTGGCAGTGTCCGTTCCCCCGTTGCCGTCGCTGATGTCGTAGGTGAACGAGTCCGTGCCGTTGAAATTGGGATCCGGCATGTAAGCGATGCCGGTTCCCTGGATCGTGGCGTCACCGTTAGCTGGATTCGAGACCAAAGTGATGTTCAGGCCATCGCCATCGGGATCGCTGTCGTTCGCGAGGACGTCGATCGTGACAGAAGTGTCCTCTGCCGTGGAGGCGTTGTCATCGGTAGCCGCCGGAGGATCGTTGACCGGATTGACTCGGATCGTGACCGTGGTGATGTTCCCGTCGACGGTCCCGTCGTTGGGGACATAGGTGAAGCTGTCGGATCCGTTGAAGTCGGGGTTCGGCATATAGGTGAACGACCCGTCGACATTCAGGGCGAGCGAACCGTCTGCGACGTCTGTCACAAGAACCGCCGCTAAAGGATCCCCGTCCACATCGGTGTCGTTGGCCAGGACGCCTGGAGCCAAAACGGTCAAATCCTGGTCTTCATCGACGATGTAGTTGTCAGGCACGCCCACCGGTGGATCGTTGACGGCGGTGACTTTGAAGGTGACGAGCGCTGTAGCGGAGCCGCCGCGGCCGTCGGTGATGACACAGTTGCAGGTGTCCTCGCCATTGAAGTCGGGGTCGGGAGTGTAGGTGACCGCGTTGTTGATTGTGTTGATAACGACCCGGCCAAACACTGGGTCGCTGCATGTGTCCACGTTCAGCGGGTCTCCATCAGGATCGAAGTCATTCGTAACAATGTCGACGGTGACTGGTCGATCCTCCTTGGTCGTCGCCGAGTCGGGGTTGGCAGTCGGTGCGTCGTTGACTGGGAGAACATCGATGGTAAACGTCGCGTTGTTGCTGTCGGCGACCCCGTCGTTGGCCACGTAGGCGAAGCTGTGGCTGCCGTTGAAGTCCGTCGGAGGCTTGTAGACGAACGAACCATCGGAATTGAAAGTGAGTGAGGCGCCGGGCGGGATAGTGCTAAGCATAATCGCCGTCAGCGCATCTCCATCCACGTCGCTATCGTTGCCGAGCACGCCAGGAGCCGAGATCGTCAGCGTCTCGTCTTCGTTGACGCTGTAATTGTTGTTGATCGCCACGGGGGGATCGTTGACAGATATGACGACAATCGTAACGAGCGCGGTGGCGGAGCCGCCCCGGCCGTCCTCGACCGTACACTGGGCGGCGTCGTCACCGTTAAAGTTGGGGTTGGGAGTGTAGACCGCGTTGTTGGCGGTGTTGATGATGATCCGGCCATTGGCGGGATCGGTGCATGTCACAGGAGCGAGTGGGTCACCGTCTGGATCGAAGTCGTTTGCGACGATGTCGATTGTCACGGGCCGATCTTCGTCCGTTGTGGCGGAGTCCGGACTGGCTGTCGGTGGATCGTTAACGGCCGTCACGTCGATGTTGACGTTCGCTGTGGCCGATGCCTGGCCATCGGTGATGGTGTAGGTCAAGGAGTCCAAACCGTTGAAATTCGGATCGGGAGTATAGAGAACGAACCCACTCTGGATCGCGGCTGTTCCGTTGGTGGGGGCTGAGACCAATGTGATGGTCAGAGTATCGCCATCCGCATCGGTGTCGTTCACGAGCACGTCGATCGTGACAGACGTATCCTCCGGCGTGGAGACGTTGTCATCGGCTGCGACCGGACTATCGTTGACGGCCGTCACGGTGACGTTGACGGTGGCCGTGTCGGTTCCCCCCTGACCATCGCTGATGGTGTAGGTGAAGGAATCGAGACCGTTGAAGTCTGGATCGGGGGTGTAGAGGACGAACCCTGGCTGGACGACGACCGTTCCGTTGGTGGGATCCGAGACCGCCGTGATAGTCAGGGGATCATTATCGGAATCGCTGTCGTTTGTGAGCACGGCGACGGTGGCAGCACCCGAGTCTTCCGCCACGGCGAGCGTGTCGTCCACCGCGTCCGGATTGTCGTTAACGGCCGTCACGGTGACGTTGACGGTGGCCGTGTCGGTTCCCCCCTGACCGTCGCTGATGGTGTAGGTGAAGGAATCCACGCCGTTGAAATCGGGATCGGGCGTGTAGGTGACACTCCGGTCGGGGTTGACGCGTGTCGTACCATTCGGTGGATCCGCGGCGGTGACCGTCAAGGGATCCCTTTCGGGATCGATGTCGTTGGCCAGGACGTTGATGGTGATGGGCGAGTCCTCCGATGTTACCGCGCTGTCGTCCACTGCCCTTGGGGGGTCGTTAACCGGGGTCACCGTAATCGTCACGGTGGCGGTGCCGGCCGAACCGGATGGATCGTTGGCCGCGTAAGTGAACGAGTCGGAGCCGTTGAAATCGACATTCGGCGCATAGGTAAAAGACCCGTCCAAATTGAGAGTGAGCGAGCCGTTGGCTGGACCCGCCTGCAGCGAGGCGGTTAGCGCATCGCCGTCCACGTCGCTGTCGTTCGTCAGGACGCCGGGAGCTGGAATGTCGAGTGTTGTGTCTTCGTTGACCGCGTAGACATCGTCGTCGGCGACGGGAATATCGTTGACCGCCCCGACGTCTTCGTTGACCGTGGCGGTGGCCGACACCTGGCCGTCGCTGATCGTGTAGGTGAAGGAATCGGCGCCGCTGAAGTCGGCATTGGGTGTGAACAGGATGCCAGTGCCCTGGGGTATAGCGGTCCCGTTGGCCGGGGCCGAGATCGAGGTGATCGACAGGGTATCGCCGTCGGCATCGGTGTCGTTTGCAAGAGCGTCGATCGTGACGGGAGTGTCTTCCGGTGTGGAGACCGCGTCATCGACGGCGACCGGAGAATCGTTCACGGGGCGAACCGTAATGGAGAAGGTCTCCGGTCCGATGCCGCCACCGCCTCCCCCACCGCCGGGATCTGAAGCGGTGAAGGTGAACCCATCGGTCGTGGTTTCGCCACCGTCGTGCTGGTAGCTGATCGTGGAGCCGTCATCGAGCTCCGCCTGAGTAAAGGTTGCATTGAGGATCAGCGGGACACCGGCCCGTCGGAGATCGCCGTTGGTGGGCGGTGCGGTTAACGTAAAGGTGATTTCGTCGGCCGCGTTGTCGACATCGGTCACCCTCAACTCATTACCGGTGACGGAAATGGTGCCCCCTTCGTCGAGGGTTACACCGACATTCGCGTCGAGAACCGGATCGTCGTTGACGGGCGTGACCGTAATGGAGAAGGTCGCCGGTCCGACGGGTCCACCGTCCGGGTCTGAAGCCGTGAAGGTGAACGCATCGGTCGTGGTTTCACCACCGTCGTGCTGGTAGCTGATCGTGCTGCCGTCATCGAGCTCCGCCTGAGTAAAGGTTCCATTCAGGATCAGCGGGGCACCGGCGCGTCGGAGATCGCCGTTGCTGGGCGGTGCGGTCAGGGTAAAGGTGATTTCGTCGGCCGTGTTGTCGACATCGGTCACCCTCAACTCGGCACCGGTGACGGAAATAGTGCCCCCTTCGTCGAGCGTCACACCGGTGTTGGTGTCCAGCTCCGGACGATCGTTGACCGGGGTGATTGAAAAGGAGACAGTTGCCGGTCCGACGGTGTCGCCGCCAGGGTCTGAGGCGGTGAAGGTAAACGCGTCGGTCGTGGTTTCACCAGCGTCGTGCTGGTAGCTGATCGTGCTGCCGTCATCGACGTCCGCCTGAGTAAAGGTTGCATTGAGGATCAGCGGGATCCCGGCGCGTCGGAGATCGCCGTTGGTGGGCGGTGCGGTCAGGGTAAAGGTGATTTCGTCGGCCGTGTTGTCGACATCGGTCACCCTCAACTCGGCACCGGTGACGGAAATAGTGCCCCCTTCGTCGAGGGTCACACCAGTGTTGGTGTCCAGAACCGGACGATCGTTGATCGGGGCCACGGCAATCGTTACGGTAGCGGCAGCCGCGGCACCGGATGGATCGTTAGCGTTGTACGTAAAGGAGTCGGCCCCGTTGAAATCGGCATCCGGAGTGTAAGTAAAGGATCCATCTGCGTTCAGCGTCAGCGTGCCGTTGCTGACACCGGTCAGCGGGGACGCGGTCAACGCCTCCAGGTCGGCGTCCGTATCGTTCGTGAGAACGCCGGGCGCCGCCACGTCGAGAGTTTCATCCTCGTTCACCGTGTGGGCGTCGTCGAACGCCACCGGGCCATCGTTGACGGACCGTACCGTAATCGTAACCGTGGCGACATTGCTGTCCTCCGTCCCGTCGTTGGCAACGTAGGTGAAGGTGTCCGCTCCGTTGAAATCGGGGTCGGGATCATATGTAAAAGATCCGTCCGGATTCAGAGTCAGCGTGCCGTCTGTCGTGGGGTCAATCAGATCGGCGGTAAGCGGATCGCCATCGTCGTCCGTATCGTTGGTTAGTACTCCGGGGGGGATACTGTCAGCCGGTTGTCTTCATCTACCTCGTAGTCGTCGTCGGTGGCGTCCGGCGAGCTGTTGCTCGCTCCGATCTTGGCCAGAAACGCATCCCGGCCGCCCGACGTTTGAGTCTGGAATGCGTCCGCGGTGGCCGGGAAGGTATTACCGGCAGTCGTTCCGGCGACGTGTGCAGCACCGCTGCTATCGACCGCGATGCCATAGCCTCATTCGACGGAGTTGCCGCCGAGAAAACTCGAATAACCCAGGGACGCGATTCCACTCTGCGAAGGGTCGATCTGGGTCACGAAGGCGTCCTGTCCGCCGTTCTTCACAACCTGGAAAGCATCCACGTTCGGGAAGTCAGCCGATCCTGTGTATCCCGTGACGTAGGCACGTCCGGACGAATCCACGGCGACGGCCGTGCCCTTGTCCGCACCGCTTCCTCCGAGGTATGTCGAGTAGAGGAACAGGTTGCCCGCGGGGTTGAGCTTTACCAGGAAGGCGTCGCCGATAGCGGAAGGCGCGGACTGGTAAGCGCTGCCGACAGTGATTGGAAAGTCGTCGGAAGCCGTCGCACCCGCCACGTAGGCGGCGCCAAGCGAATCCACGGCGATGCCTCCGTCTTCGACCGTACTGTTCTCAGCCCTGCTGCCGCCGAGGAAGGTTGAATAGATGAGGGACGGGTTGCCCACTAAGGACGGATCGATCTTTGCCACGAATGCGTCTCTGGAACCATTGGCGCCGGGAATGGATTGAGCAGCACCACGAATGGGGAAAAGCGTACCAGCGGCGTTCGTCGACAGCGTCTGTCCGGTGACGTAGGCGGCACCAAATGAATCCACGGCAACGTCTTCGCCGTTTTCGTCTGAAGATCCGCCGAGGAGTGTCGAGTAGATGAGCGATGCCGCGCCACTTTGGGTGGGATCGATCTTCGCGACGAACACGTCCGCATTGCCGCCGGAAGCAGCCTGAAAGGCGTTCTTCGTCGGAAAGCCTGCCGCGGCACCGCCGGTCACGTACACTCCGCCGGCGCCATCGACGGCGATGCCTCGACCGACAGATCCGTCGTCTCCGAGAAAAGTGGAGTAGACCAGGCCCGAGCCGGTCGCGTTCAGGCACGTAACAAAAACGTCTCCCACACCTACAGTGGCGGTCTGGAAGGCGTTCGCTGTGATGGGGAAACTCAGGCGCGACAGGGTATCGCCGACTACGCAGGCGTTACCGGTCGCGTTGTGGACCGCCACGTCTCGGGCGATATCGTTGGCGGTACCGCCGATGAAAGTGGAATAGACGAGATCGGACCCTTGACCGTCGGCGGCGACGGGACTCAACTTGGTGACGAAGACCTCACCACTGCCCAATAGGACCGTCTGGAAGGCTCCAGAAGTCGGGAAGTTGGCAGAAAGCGTGTGGCCGGTCACATACGCGTCTCCGGTACTGTCGACGGCGACGGCAAAGCCGTCCTCGGTCGTGCTGCCGCTGAGATAGGTCGCATAGAGGAGCTGAGGGTCGATCACGAGTTGCTTTTCGGTATCATACGCTCCAACCCGGAAGCCTACTTCGTTGTCATCCAGCAAGACGTACTGACCGGCAATTTCGTTTCTTACACCGTCTGTTTCCTGGTAGAGGATCGGCTTGGTCAGCCGAACTTCGCCGATTGCGGTTTCGAGCAGCAAGTCGCCATCAGTGCTTACCGCAACTTCGTGGATCCCGTCGAATCCGAACCGGATCGTTTCGGGCCGGATGCCGGGCTCGACGATGAAATCGTATTCGAGCCGTCCCTGGTTGCCATAAAAGGTGGCGTCGATGCCGGGATAGAGTTCTTCGTAATGGACCCGGCCAAAGTTCGGGATGCTTGTCCGCCAACCGGCGGGATCGCGACCCATCAGGTAATTGCTCTTGCCGGGCAGCTCTTGGCGGCCCGTGATCGTCGACTCGGCGTCGGCGCCGAGGAACCTCATCCTTACGATTCCGGCCTCGGCTTTGCCCATACTCCGTCCGCGGAGAAGAAGAACCGCCTCTTCGGACGTCAGAAACAGCGTATAGCCCCTGCCACGGGAGATGAACCGGACCTTTTCGTCCGCCTGACCCTGGTTGGGCTCGAAAGCCATCGGCAATTGCGCGAAGGTCGCCGGTACGCTCTGGTCGACGTTTCCTTCACCCTGGTTGTTGGCCCATCCCAGGGAAACTACGATTCCGAACAAAAAGCAGACCAAGAAGGCTCTCAATACCGATCGCATCTCATCCCTCCAGCGCCTGGCGGATATACGACCGACAGGCTGACTACATTTCTACGGGAGGGTCGGCGTTCGCGAAATCGCATGAACATGTGGTTTTCTCGTCAAGGCCGAAGGCTGAGAATGGGTGTGAAAAGTCAGTGCGGAAGGCTGCTGCCGGAGCGGCGGTGCGTTCTACTGGAAGCTGGAATGCAAGCTGGCGTCTTTGTGACGAATGGACTCGGGCGGCCGGGGAGACCGCCCGTATGTCGCACGACGCTACCGACCGAGCATTTGAAGGCTGCTGAAACTCCGGATAGATCGGGCAGGTGACTTGTTCTCTATTACGATGCCGCCTCCCGCCACTGCCTCCAGTTGCTCTTCGGACAGCTCGGTGTCCGCGGGTTTCCGCGCGATCGGCAGAACTATCGTGTCGCCGTCGTCTTCGAAGGTCTTGATCGTCGCCTCACCCGGAACTTCGACACCGTTCTCGTCGAGCACCGAGGCCGGCTCTTCGAGCAACCGCCGCCTCAGGTACGGATCGTCCCACGATCGGGTCACGAGGTTCGCCCACAGTTCTCTGATTTCATCTTCGTTCTTCTGCATCTCTTACCTCTTGATTCGTTTGTGGCGATTCGCCGGAGTTGCGACCCGCCTAATGAAGGAACCAGTTGAACCCGCCGCCGCCCCACATGTTGAGTTGGTTCGACACCGCCTCCGCGCCAGGCGGTTCCGGCTGTGGATTGAATCCGACTTGTGCATTGAATCCGCCGCCCGCGACAGCTTCCAGCTCGGCGTCGGAGAGCTCGCTTTCTTCAGGTCTGGGCGGCAGCAACAGGTGAAGCACTCTGTCGGACTGTTCGTGAACCTGGACTCTCAAGCCCTCCGGCAGCTTGACATTCAGTTCCTTTTCGATCGTGGCTTTCGGATCGTTGAGCAGCTCCTGGTGAAAGCCGTCGTCTTTCCAGGCCTTTGCGATCACTCGCATCTGTGGGTCGTTCGCGTGATTGTCATCGTACTTCTTCATCGTGTTCTCCTTTTGATGTTAGAGAGGTTTGCTGGCCTCCTCCCTGTTTCTCTTCGGCACGACCGAATGTCGCGCTGGTTCCATTGTTCGGGACGGTCAGCGTGGGGGGAATCGCATGAACATGTGGTTTTCCCCTTGCCTGCAAACTGAGGATCTGGGGAATGGAGGCCTTCAAAGGATGAATCTCGGGCCGCCCTGGACGACGTTCGAACACCGACGGATCCTCACCGCCCGAACATTTGGAGGCTGCCGAAGCTCCGGATAGGCCTGAGAGCTGATCTTTCCGTTATCACGATGCCGCCTCCTGCGACCGATTCCAGCTCCGCTTCGGACAACTCGGTGTCCGCCGGTTTACCCGCAATCGGCAGGACTATGGTGTGGCCGTCGTCCTCGAACGTCCGGATCGTCGATCCTGCCGGAATTTCGACACCGTTTTCTTGGAGCACCGAGGCGGGCTCTTCCAACAACCGCCGCCTCAAGTACGGATCCTCCCAGGATCGGGCCACGAGTGTGGCCCACAGTTCTTTGATCTGTTCCTCGTTTCCTGACATTTCGTGCCTCCTGAATTTTTGTCTCGCGACTCGGGTCAACTGTCGCTGCTTTCATTTCTACGGGATGGTCAGCGCGAGGAAAATAGCATGGATATGTGGTTTTGTTCTCAGGCGAACGGTGAGATGGCGTGGGAGAGAACTGGTCTCGAAAACGGCGCTGCGCCCTAGTCGATGATGTGTGTACGGATCGCCTTGCTGACGGCTTCAGACTTCGAGTGGACGTGGAGCTTTTCGTAGATGCTGCGGATGTAGACGCGGATCGTGTTGATGCTGATCTTGAGTCGGTCGGCGGCGGCTTTGTAGCTGTAGCCGTCCGCCAACATTCTCAGCAATCGGACCTCTTGAGGGGTCAGGTCTGTGTCCAGCTTTTCCGGTGGACCTGTCTTCTGGAAAAGATCCACAACTTTGCGGGCGATCTCGGGGGTCATCGGAGATCCGCCTTCGTGGGCTTGCTGGATCGCTTCCAACAACCTGGCAGGTGGCGTCTTCTTCAGCAGATAGCCACTTGCGCCATTGCAGATCGATTCGAAGACCTTTTCTTCGTCGTCGTAGACGCTGAGGATCAACACTCGAACGGCGGGATACTGCTCTTGTATGACTTTTACCCCTTCGGTGCCCGACATTCCCGGAAGATGGATATCCAGCAACAGGACATGGGGCACCGCATCGCCGATGCGCTCGAGCGCATCTTCCATCGACGGAAACGTTCCGACACAGCTGTACCCGGGAATGCCGTCGATGAGCAGTCCGAGGCTGTCGCGGACGGTTTGCTCATCCTCGACGATTGCCACTCGAATGTTTTCGTCCGCGCTCATCGCGTCTCTTTCCGGTTGAAGCGGATGTCCACGTTAACTCGGGCAGGTTGCAAACTCAATCGCATGGACATGCGATTTAGTCGAGCGGTACTCTCAGCTTCAGATGCGTACCGTTGCCCGGAGACGATTCGATTTTCAGCTCCCCGAGCAGTTCTGCCGCTCGTTGCTGCATGTTTATCAGCCCGCTGCCGGTGCGCCTCCATGTGGAGTCGTCCCCCGATGCGGCGAAGCCGCGGCCGTCATCCTGGATGTCCGCGTTCAGGAAACCCCCACTCAGTTGAAGGCGAAGCGAGACAAACCTGCATTCGGAGTGACGCACTATGTTGTGGAGCGCCTCTTTGAAAATCGACAGAACATGACGTCGCCGATCCGGCGAGATCTTGATGTTCTCGAGCCTTTCCGGCGGTGTGAACTCCCATTCGATTCCTTTGCTCTCGAGCAAGTCGGAGGCAAACTGCCGCACCCGCAGAATCAGGCTTCGCAAGTCGTCGCGTCGCGGGTTCATCGCCCATACGATATCCGCCATGGAATCGACCAACTCTCGCCCCGTGTCGCCAATCTTTGTCAGTGTCCCGGACGCGTCCTTGTCGAGCGGCGCCTCACGTTTCAAGACCTCGCTCAGAAGGACCATCCGTGACAGGCCGGCCCCGATGTCATCGTGGAGGTCGGCCGCGATCCGGATGCGCATGCGCTCGACCTGGAGCAGACGTTCCAGCCGGTAACGGTAGGCGGCATAAGCCAACGACGATAGGAGTAACGCCGACACTGCAAAGAACCATCCCCGCTGCCAGATGGGAGGGAGGATCGTAAAGGCCATTACAGCCGGCGCCGGGCTCGTACGGCCATCGGCATCGAGTGCACGCACCTGGAAGCGATATCGGCCCGGCGACAGATTGCCGTAGATGATCGTGTTTTGGTCCGTTGGCTCGCTCCAGTCTGCATCGGCCCCCTCGAGCATGAACTCGTACTGCAGCCGGCGGCCCAGAGCGAAGCTCAGGCCTACGTAGTCTATTTCAATCTGGTTTCGACTCGGCGCAATCTCGATTTCCTCTATGGCCGCGTCGCCCAGCTCCGACACGGGATAAGGCTCGCCCGAGATTCGGACACCGCGGATCAGGATTGGCGGCGGTTCGGCCAGCTCGTCCTCGGTCGGAATGAGTCGAGAGATCCCGTTGAGGGTTCCGAACCACAGGGTTGCCTGGCCGTCACGAAATGCCGTCCTCACATCGTTCGAGCTGAGACCGTCCGCCGTCGTGTAGCGTTTGATCTGGCCGGTCGCGGGATCGATCCGGTCCACACCGCATACCGTTGCGACGTAAACACGTTCCCAGAGGTCTTCTGTAACTGACTGACGTGACTTCGCAACCGGACAGTCCCTGTGTGGTCGTATATGTGACGACACTGGCATGATCCGCGCCCGGGTCATCGAGGCGGCTCACGCCGGACACCGAGGTCGCTATCCACAATCCTCCCGCCTTGTCCACGTATAGCTTGTTGATCCGACTGTTCAGAGAATCGGTGAGGTCCGTGAACTGCACGAAGCGACCGTTGCGGTAACGCACGAGTCCACCGCGATCGAAGCCGATCCACAGGTTGCCCAAGCGGTCTTCCGCGTAGGCGTTCGGCCGCTCGGATGCCGGCAAACCATCCCGTTCCGAATACTGATGAAACGACTGGGTGGAGCGTTCCCACCGGGTAAGAACATCGTGGCCTTGCGTTCCAAACCAGATATCCCCGCCGGAGTCCTCATAAAGGGTCCAGATCTGATTGCCGACCAGACCGTTTCGAGTGGTGTAGATCGCCTTGGGTTGCAAGTCGGTGATCTGGTCAACGCTGTCGGTTTTTGCGAAGCGGTACAGGCCTTCTCTGGTCCCCACCCACCACTCCCCGGCCCGGTCTCGAATCGCGGAGTAATACCAGCGGTCCAGGGTCTCCGTGACCGTTTCAGGCAACACCGGGTAGATCGCGGAAAACCGTCGCCCATCGAGGCGATTGATGATAGGTCTGTTGCCTACAGCGTAGAGTTCACCGGTTGGGTCCTCGAAGATCGACCCGACAAGAGCGTGGCTGACCCCGTCTGAATCGTCGTAGGCTATGAATCCATGGGTTGCAATTTTCATTGCCCCTCGGGACGCGGTGCCCACCCAGAGATTTCCGTCACGGTCCTCGGTGAGGTCAATGATCATGTCGTCGGTCAGTCCGTCCGAGGGCGTGTAGCTCTTGAAGGCTTTGCCGTCGAATTCGGTCAGCCCTCCTCCGCCGAAGCCGATCCATCCGCCTCCGTTCGTGCCAAGCCAGATACGCCCGTCGGAGCCTTGATAGATCGTCCGGACATGCTCATCGACCAGCCCATCTTCATCCGTCACCCAGATGGCGTCGCCCGGCGTCGATGGCAACTTGGACTTGTCGGTAAGAAGCCGGCGCCAAGGCAAACGAGCATCGGGGTTACTCATCGAGGCTGCTTCGGGATACAGGATCGTCAGCCCTGCGCCGTGGCCGAGCCACAGTCTTCCGTTTTCGATGAGCAGCGTCCACACCGAGCGTTCCTCTTCGCCCTGCGCTATGGAGTAGTGAGCTACATGCCCGTCGGGATACCGGCGAGTCAACCCAGCCGATGTACCGAGCCACAGATTGCCTTCAGGATCGTCTGCCAATGTCCAGACCTGTAGAAACCCGCCAGGTGAAAGGGACCAATCCAGATCGACTCGCTCGAACGGACCGGTCGCTGCATCGAGCCGAAACAGGCCGTCGTCGGTACCGGCCCAGAGTCTCCCGCGCCGGTCCTCATACAACACATTGACGCGGTCCTGTCGCGGACCGGCGGTTCCTCCGATGTCGTCCGCCGCAGGGCCGGTGGGTGTCTCCCGGCCCATGGGGTACGCGGTGAACGACTGCACGCCGGACAGTAAGGAGCTCTCAGGGTCGAATCTGGCAACACCGCCTCCGTTGGTCGCGACCCAGTAGTCGCCGGCCCGGGTTTCCAGAAAGTCGTTGATCGAAGCATGAGGGAGGCCGTGTTCGGTGCCATAGGTTGTGAAACGGTAACCGTCATAACGACTCAGTCCGTTCCTCGTACAGAACCAGATGAAACCTTTCGAATCCTGGAAAACGCACTTAACTCGCTCATGCGCCAGTCCGTCGGTGAGCGTGTAGCTCGTTATCGGAAGGCGTTCGGCTCGAACGACGCCTACCTGGCTGAGCAAGAAGCAGAGTCCAGTCGCGAAGAAAAGCCAAATCCTTGTGCGCTCGGTTGCCCGCATGCGAGTGTCCATCCCAAGTGACGGAAAGATTGGCGACAAGCCGGTTCCGGCTTGGAGATTTTCGGTTGCTTGCGACGTATTATACGAGATTCAAAGTGGGAAAGACGTTCTTCCGTGTCTCCCTGTTATTAAAGCCCGACTACCAATCTGCTTCGGGATGATCCCGATCCAGAACGAAGCTCTCGCAGCCGACACCGAAATAACTTTGAAGTCCATCCGCAAAATCCCTGGCCACGGCGGGCGCGACGTCGTCTGGCAAATCTCCCAGAACTTCAGAAACGAGGAAGATGGCATTTGTTGTGGGCTGGACCAGGGCCTGCCGGGATTGTTTCCATACGAAATGCCGCGTGAGGACGACCGACCCTGTGACGTATGCGGTTTCGCCTTCCGGCATCGGTTCCGGCTCTTGCTCATCGAGTGCCTGGAACGTGTCGCCGGAACGGGTCAATCGGAGTTCGATCCTGTTGTTCATCTCCGCTAGGTCGAACGCCCCGGCCGGCGCGATGTGGCGGAGTGAGATTGTGTTGTAGAAGTCGACGATCGGGTTGATCGAGAAGGGCTGGCCGCCCTTCAACGCGCGTTTGACGAGCGACTCGATCGAGCAGGGGAATTTTTTCGACGAGACGCCGATCCGTCTCCAGGCGTCACGCCAGGGTTTGATACGGGGGTGGAACTGCCGATCGACGCCGCCGATTTGAGCCGGGGCCGATTCCCACGCCCGGTGCCATGTTACGGTCAGGTTCGGATGTTCGTTCGAGTTATCCACTCCGCGGGCGACGGCCACGGCGAGGCGGAGGCCGGGGAACATCTCGAATATCTTCGATTCGACTTTGAAAGGCATTCAAACCCCTGAGAATACGAACGATAGAATAGCGACAGACTCCTCCCTCCCTATTTTTGGACACAGGATCATAACCCGAATGACCTGGATGACGTATAGTGCGGCTTTCGAAAGGAGATTGTCATGACCCGCCGCATCTTGCTGCTTGGGATGTGCCTTGCCGTCCTGGCCGTGCCGGCACTGGGACAGGACAATGTCCGGGTTCGAATCGAAACTGGGATGGGAAACGTCGACCTGGAGCTCTATCCGTCGAAGGCCCCGGCAACCGTCGAGAACTTCCTGAAGTATGTCGAAGGCGGGTTCTACACGGGCGGCCGGTTTCACCGCACGGTGACGATGGATAACCAGCCGAACAACGACGTCCTGATCGAAGTGATCCAGGCGGGTATCAATCCGGAACGTGCGGAGGAGCGCTTTCCACCGATCGATTTGGAACGGACGAACGAAACGGGCCTGCTACACGTTGACGGCGCGATCTCGATGGCCCGGGGAGGTCCCGATACGGCCCGGTCCGACTTCTTTATCTGTATCAACTATCAGCCGTCGCTCGATTTTGGAGGTGACCGGAATCCTGACGGCCAAGGGTTTGCGGCTTTCGGGCGAGTCGTTCGGGGGATGAACGTCGTCCGGAAGATCCAGGTGGCGCCGCACGAAGAACAACGGTTGACCTCACCGGTCCGCATCCTGGGTATCCGCCGCCTAAATTAGAGCGCGGCCCGGTCGGCTATTGTGCGGTAGTCGACATACAACTCCCGGAATGGCGGTCCGATCTGTCCCTTGTATTCCAGTCGGACCCAGGCTTCTCCGAGATAGTCGCTCATCCGTTCGGGCCATTCGAGTTCCGGAGCTTCGTCCTTCGAACTCCGCCGACGAGGCGACGCCGAATCCAACAGAATCTGCCCCCCGGGTTTCAGCAGCGTGCGGAGCTTGATCAATAGCTCTTTGAGACCCCAGACAGTTCCGGCGGTGCCCGGTCCGTTCATCATCATGAGCACCGTGTCGACGGGTTCGGTCTCGATCTCGAAGATATCGCTTTGGATCAGTTTTCGGACACCGCGCTTCCTCATGATTTCGATGGCTTCGACCGGTATTTCGTCGTGCTCGCCAAGATCGGTGTGCACCGTGAGGGTGGCGTCGGTGTCGTCCTGGAAATAATCGAGCAGGGCTCGGCCGTATGGGGATAGGGGATCCATCCTCAATCGCCAGCGGCGGACTTCTTCAACTTATCGAAGTACTGGCTGCGGAACTTCGCCACCTTCGGGTCGATGACGAACTGGCAGTAGGGCTGGCTCGAGTTTCGTCGATAGTATTCCTGGTGGGTTTGCTCGCCCGGGTAGTACTGGTCGAGGGGGACGACCTCTGTGACGACTGGCTTCGAAAACACTCCGGCAGCCTCGATCTCGGCCATCACTGCCTCCGCAGTCGCCTTCTGTTCTTCCGAGTGATAGAAGATGGCCGACCGGTACTGCGAACCGACATCGTTTCCCTGGCGATTGAGCGTCGTCGGGTCGTGGATCGAAAAGAAGATCTGCAGGATCTCCCTGAAGGTGATCACCGTGCGGTCAAACCGAACCTGCACGACTTCGGCGTGGCCGGTCGCACCGGAGCATACCTGTTCGTAGGTCGGGTTCGGCCGCGCGCCACCCGTGTAGCCCGATTGAACTGAAGCCACTCCTTCGACCTGCTCGTACACGGCTTCCAGACACCAGAAGCATCCACCTCCCAGCGTGGCGATTTCCTCGTTCGCACTCATCCTCTCCTCCCCATGCTATCGTACCGGGCCCAGGGCCGGTGCACCGTGTACTTCGATACCGCGGTGATGGATTCCCGCTCGACACTGATCAGTTCCCGTTTGACAAGCCGGTTGATTGCCTCTTGAACCGCGCGTTTCGACAGGCCGGTGCCTTCCGAGATTTCCCGGAGGCTGCGCTGGCGGTGCGATCTCTTTCCCGAGACGTTACGCCACAGGTACAGGAACACCAGAAATGCAGCCGGTTGGCGATCGTGCCCGACCAGATCCGGCATCAGCGTGTCCAGGATGTAGCCGTCCAGTTTGGTCTGTCCCAAATCCGAAGCCTCGCTATGGCAATAACTGCCATAGTAGGCGATTCGCGGCTTGTGGTCAACAGGGGGTGGAGTTCGCGCAGGAATTGAAGAAGGAAGACTGGGGGACGTCGGCGATCCTCAAAGATCCGGACGGCAACATGTACGTGTAGAGACCACTACGTTGCCAGGATGCCCGGCAGGTCCGCGATCGATTCGATCACCATGTCGGGTCGGACGAGGGACGATTCCAGGTCTGCGATGCGAAACTTACCGGTCTTGACCAGGACTCCGCGGCCGCCGCAGTCTTGAAACCCCCTGATGTCGCTCTCGATGTCGTCTCCGACTATCAGGATCGATTCCAGGGAAATCTTCATCAAACTGGCCGCAGCTTCGAAGAAGGCAGCGCTCGGTTTGCCCACGATCGTGGCTTTGACGCCCGAGGCGTACTCCAGCGCGACTACGAACGGGCCCGCGTCGAGCACCAGTTCTTCGGCCTCCTTCCAGTAACGATTCCGCTGAAGGGCGACGAGTTCAGCTCCGTCGAGCAGTTGCCGGAAAATGCGATTCATGATGTCGAACGTCCACCCGGAACCCAGGTCTCCGACGATGACGACCTGTGGCGCTTCGGCGTCGAGGCTGAAATCGGCGAAATCGGCATGGGTCGCCCCGGGCAGATACAGTGCGATGTCGTGGATTCCTCGATCGCCAAGCCAGCGGGTGGCCGCCAGCGGCGCCGTCAGCAGCTCGTCGGCCCCGATACTCAAACCCATCCCGCGAATCTTTTCCACGAGGTTCGACCGGGACATCCGCGTCGTGTTCGTCACGAAACGGACCGGCATCCGGGCACGCAGTGAATCGACGACTTCGACGGCCCCGTCGACCAACCGGCCAGCTTCGTAGACGGTTCCGTCTAGATCGAGGAGGACTCCCCGAACATCTTTCAGTCCGTCGGCATCGCGGAATTCAGGCGCCATGAATCACTCCCGTGGCTTGACACCGACGAAAGTGTCCCGACCGTACGGGTCATCTGCCATCACCCTGGCGGTGAAGCCGGCTTCGCCCATCACCTCGAGCCATTCCGCCTTGGAAAAGAGCCCAAGGATGTGGCGGTCGTGGATCGCTTTGATCTTTCCGTTTCCTTCTCGCAGCAGATAGCCCATGTCGACGACGTAGGTGCTGTCCCCTTCGTCCGGTTCGTGTTCCCAACTGACGTACCGCAGCCCCCGCCCCTCACCATCATGGCCGCCATGTTCGGTTTTGGGTTCGAAGGTCTCGCGAATGCAGTCGGGCAGGATGTGAACCGCGCCGCCCTCCCGGCAGTGGACGTATGCGGTCTCCATGACGCTGCGGAGATCCTCCAGTGTCGTGATGTACATGATGGCGTCGTGGATGAAGACAGCATCGAACACGCGGCCCAGTCGGATGTCGCGCATGTCTCCCCGTGCATGTTCGCATTCCGGATTCAGGCTCTGGCTCAGCGCCAGCATAGCCGGCGACGCGTCGACTAGCGTCATCGTAAAACGTTGCTTGAGGTGCGATGCGTTGTTCCCGCCTCCGCTTCCGAGTTCCAGTAGGGTTTGCGGTTCGTTGGCACAGAACTTTTCGAGTGTTCGCCTGACGAAATTCACTTCTTCGATGTAGCTGGACGGAGCGGTCAGAAGATGAAACCACTCGGAGAACTCACCGTAAAGTTTGGGCAAATCCTTCAAAACTCCTTCATTCTAACGGATAAAAAATTGGGACAGACTCCTCTGCCGCTATTTTTCAGGACCCGCGGTTTCGTTTAGGATGTCAGAGCTATGAAATACACGCGACTTGGCAACACCGGACTGGAAGTCTCACGAATCTGCCTCGGTTGTATGTCTTACGGTGACCCGGACTGGCGACCCTGGGTTCTGGACGAGGAAACGGCACGGCCGCATTTCGAGCGCGCTCTGGAGCACGGCATCAATTTCTTCGACACCGCGGACATGTACTCGCTGGGTGTCAGCGAGGAGGTCACGGGCCGCGCGCTGGGCGAAATGGCGTCGCGCGACGACTATGTCCTGGCTTCGAAGGTCCACTTTCCGGTCCACGAAGGTCCAAATCGGAGCGGGTTGTCGCGTAAGCACGTCCTCGAGGCTTGTGATGCATCGCTCGAACGACTGGGCACCGACTTCATCGACCTGTACCAGATCCACCGATGGGATCCGAACTCCCCGGTCGAGGAAGTCACCGAAGCGCTGGATTCACTGGTTCGGGCCGGAAAAGTGCGGTTCCTAGGCGCGAGCAGCATGGCGGCGTGGCAGTTTTCGCGAGCGTTGTATGTCGCGGGTGAGCACGGCTGGCATCGGTTCGTGTCGATGCAGAACCACTACAACCTGGTCTACCGGGAAGAAGAACGCGAGATGATTCCCCTGTGTATGGACCAGGGTGTGGGAGTCATTCCATGGAGCCCGCTGGCTCGGGGTTTCCTCACCGGGAGCCGAAGCCGGGGCGGAGAACAAAAGACCCCGCGCTCGAAGACCGACAGTTTTGCTGACGACATGTACTTCGCGGAGACAGACTTTCAAGTTCTCGACGCAGTCCTGGAGGTTTCCGGCCAGCGGGGAATCAAGCCGGCCCAGGTCGCTTTTGCCTGGCTGCTCTCCGTTCCGGCCGTGACGGCACCGATCATCGGCACGACGAAGGTGGAATACATCGACGACGCGGTGGCGGCCTTGGATGTGGAGTTGAACGGCGAAGAGATCGAGCGGCTGGAGGCGCCCTACGTGCCCCACCCAATCCTGGGGCACGAGCAACCGACGGTCCGCGCAGTAAGTACCTGAAATAACGGGAGGTAGAATAGGGAGAGTCGAAACTGTTCCTATTATTCGATCCTTCAGCGGAGGGTTTCATGAACACATCGCATCCGACCGACACGGAGAAAGGCGTAACGCGTCGCTCGTTCCTTGGAGGCGCAGCAGGGATGGCCGCGGCAGGACTCCTCGGAATCCGTGGACTCTGGCCTGCGAGAGCCGAGGCTCAGGCAGGAGCCGGCCGGCTCGTGGTCGACGGTCTCGACACGTCGATCATCAACGACGAGTACCTGGAGTTGATCCGCAAAGGCGGCGCGCACTGCGTCCACAAGAGCATGGGAGGCCTGGACACATTTGCCGAACTCCACGGTTTCGTCGATGCCCGTCGCGATAGGATCGTGATCGCGGGAACTGTTGAGGAAATACGTCGCGCTCATCGTGAGGGTAAGATCTCGTTCGTCCTTGGCGCCCAGGCGGCCGGAGGACCGTTCTCGAGCAACGGTCTGGATCTGGTGATGGCGAGGCAACCGCTGGGTAGCCTGCGTCTGCTTGCCGACGGGCTTCAAACCTACAGAGCGCTCGGCTTGAGAATTCAAGGCATCTGCTACAACACGTACAACGTCTTCGGCAGCGGGTGCCTGGACCACGCAGTCCCGCTCACGCGAGCGGGGAGACGCCTGGTCGAGGAGATCCACCGTCACAACATCGTGCTCGATGTGGGTGGTCATACCGGTGAGCGTACGAGCCTGGATGCGATCGAGGTGTCGGGCGGAGAGATCGCTGTCTGCACCCACACGAATTTTGCCGCTCTGAACAACAACATGCGTTGCATCTCGGATCGCCTCGCTGAAGCGATCGCGGCCACCGGGGGCGTGATCGGTCTGACGACTATGAGCGACTTTCTCGTCCGCAATCCGGAAACGGCGAAAGTTCACGGACCACGAAGCCCGCGCGCGAAGCTGGATCTGTTGTTGGATCACTACGATCACGGTAAGCACCTCGTCGGAGTCGATCATCTGGCCCTGGGTCCGGATTTCATCTGGGGCTGGGCCGAATCTTTGCCCATGGAGCCGGAAGACTCCGTCGCCTTTCCACCGGATTCCAAGGACAAGGGCGTCGGGCAGACGGTCGAGGGTTACGCGGACATCTCCGAACTGCCCAACCTGATCGAAGGACTCCGGGGCCGCGGTTGGACGGAAGCCGAGTTGGACAAGATGCTGGGCGAGAACTGGCTGCGCGTGTTCCGGCAGGTTTGGGGCTCGTGATTACGGAGGGCTGTCGGATCCGCCGATGAAATCCAACTGGTTCCAGCGCTACCTGCTGCCGGGTTTCGTGTTTCAGTCCGTAATCATCGCCGGCGGATACGGAACAGGGCGAGAACTCGTCGAGTTTTTCATGGTCTACGGGCCGCTGGGCGGGTTGCTCAGCATGGTCTTTGTCGCCACCGCGATCTGGAGCGCGGTGAACGTGGCGAGCTTCGAGTTCGCCCGCGTGTTTCGCGTCTTCGACTACAGGACCTTCTTCCAGAAACTCCTTGGGCCGGGATGGATCCTTTTCGAGGTCGCCTACGTCATCCTGATGCTCATCGTCCTGGCCGTGATCGGTGCGACGGCTGGAACGATGCTTCAGGATGGTACGGGGCTTCCGTACGCTGCAGGAACACTCGGCATGATGGCCGCAGTGGGGCTGCTGGTTTTCCTCGGAAGCGGAACGATCGAGAAGTTTCTGGCCGGCTGGTCGTTCCTGCTGTACGCGGTTTACATCGTCATGTTCGTGTGGGCCTTCGCGACGTTCGGCGGCGACATCCGTGCCGTTCTGGCAACCGGAGAGATCAAGCCGGGATGGTGGATCGGCGGTGTGCAGTATGCGGGGTACAGCCTGGCGGTCATCGCGTCGGTTCTGTTTACGCTTCGCCACGCGACCTCGCGGCGCGACACCGTCATCGCGGGCATCCTGGCCGGCCCAATAGCGATCATTCCCGCAGTCCTGTTCTACATTGCCATGATCGGACAGTATCCCGCGGTGCTCGATCGCGCGGTTCCGGTGACTTTCCTGCTGGAACTCATCGGATCCAACACCCTTTCGCTGATTTTTGGAATCGCCCTCTTCGGAACCCTGATCGAGACGGGCACCGCGATGATTCACGCCGTGAACGAACGGCTGGCCCGCAGCTTCGAAGAGAAGGGGCGCGAACTACCGCGGTCAATGCGTTCGGTCAGCGCCGTCGCGCTTCTGGCCTTCGCCGCGCTGATGGCTCGCGTCGGGCTCATCGACCTGATCGCCCGAGGCTACGGTGCGATGGCATGGGTGTTTCTGGCGATCTTCGTCATTCCGGTGCTGACCTGGGGTGTCTGGAAGGTGCGCAACCAACCGATGGCGACACACCAGGAGCGCGGGAGCGTTTCGGCAAAGGCCGGCGTTTAGCATGTCCCGGGTGGCAGTCATCGGTGGCGGAGTCATCGGACTCGCAGCCGCGTACTTCCTGGGGAGGTGCGGTGCCGATGTAGTCGTCATCGACAAGGGCAAGGTCGGCGCTGCTTGTTCTTCGGGGAACCTCGGATGGATCGTTCCGTCTCATGCCGGACCCGTACCGGCTCCCGGACTGACTCTGAAGTCCCTCCGCTGGCTGATTCGATCCGACAGCCCCCTCTACATCAAACCGGCCGCGATCCCGTCGCTGTTTGGCTGGCTGTGGCAGTTCCGCGGCCACTGTAATGCCAGGGATCACGAAGCGGGCTTCCACGCGATCGCCGCGTTCGGCCAGACCGCGATGCCGCTTCTCGATCAGCTTGTCGAAGACGGCGTGGCGTTCGAGATGGACGAGCAGGGGTTGCTGTACCTGTTCAGGACCCAGGAGGCACAAAACGAGGTGGTCCAGGAACTCCGTCCGCTGGAGCGTTACGGATACAAACCCGCCAGGACGTTGTCGGGCGCCGAGCTCAAGGAATTCGAGCCGGGGGTCAAGAACGATTTGTTCGGGGGTGTCCACCTGGAAGGAGACCGGCACGTCCGGCCGGAGACTCTGTGCGCCGGCCTGGAGGCTTGGGTGAAGAAAGCCGGAATCGAAATTCGTGAGGGCGTGGAAATCCAGGACGTGATGCGGTCGGGCGAGCGCGTGGCGGCGTTCGTGAGCTCCGATGGCCGGATCGAGGCGGACGCGTTCGTGATCGCCGCCGGAGCCTGGTCCGGCCGTCTTGCCCAGAGGTGTGGCTACCGCCTGCCGGTGCAGGCGGGCAAGGGTTACAGCATTACGGTCCGCGACCCGGCCGTTCCACTACGACACCCGCTCTACCTCGCCGAGGCGAAGATGGGATGCACACCGTATCAGGGGGCGTCTCGAATCGCGGGCACGATGGAACTCTCCGGCATCAACCAGACACTCGATCGAAGGCGCATCGCAGCACTGGAGCGGTCGGTCGGACGCTACCTGCCGCGCGCTCTGGAAGGGAAAGGTCGCACCGACTGGGTCGGGATGCGGCCGATCACTCCGGATGGATTGCCGGTCATCGGTCGGCTGCCTGGTCGCTCGAACGTGTATGTGGCCACGGGGCACGCGATGTTGGGGGTCACGCTGGCGCTCAGCACGGGTTCAGCGCTGGCGGAGCTCGTTGTCGAAGGGCGCTCAGAGGTGGATTTGAGCGCGTTCGATCCCGGGCGCTTCTAGCCGACCCAGGGCTACGTCGTCAAAACTGTAATAACTGAATAAGCCATCAGGTTAATGGGGGCTCCCGCTATTTCATATTTCAGATCGCGTCGCTCACGCTGGCCAGGTTGAATCCGCGAACCTTCAGTGCGGGGACGACGATCGGGGCCGACACCGAGCTGTTTTCGCTCGCGGCCACCCGGGTCGGTCTACCAAACATCTCGACGTTCTGGAGCAGCGACACCATCGATTGGTTGAAGCGGAAGTTCGTGACAGGCCGGCTGATCCTTCCGTTCTCGATCAGGAACGTGCCGTCCCGAGTCAACCCGGTGTAGGAAATGGTCCTTGGGTTCAGGCCCCGGATGTACCAGAAACGTGTGATCAAGACCCCACGTCGGATCGACCCGATCATTTCCTCGACGCTCGCATCGCCGCCCGACATGATCAGATTCTGCGGTCTCGCTCTGGGCTCGACACCCTGCCTGTCGGCCCACGAGGGGCTGTAGGAGAGCGCCCGCAGAGTGCCGTTCTCGACCCACACTTCGGGTCGAACCGGCGCACCGTCGCCGGTGAACGGGCTGGTCTCGGCGTCCCGAGCTCTGGGACTGCTCTGGATCGTGACCTTCGTATCGAAGACCCTCTCGCCCAGTCGCGTGCCGCCTCCGCGCTTGGAGAAATAGGAACGACCCTCGTCGGCCGTCCGGGCATTGAAGACGTTCCGCATGTTTCGCATCAACATTCCCACGGCGGTCGGTTCGAGGACGACGTCGTACTCCCCCGGTTCGAGCGATGTCTTGCCGCGCCAGTCCAGGCATTTCCGTACGGCGTCTTCGGCGACGCGCTCCGATTCGATCGACGTCCAGTCGGCCGCTTCGTCGCCGGCCCAGCCGGAGGATTGTCCGTCCGGGGTGCGGACGGTGAGGGTCGAAGCCACTCCGGTCGACGCGTGGTAGGCGAAGAGCCCGTTCGAGGTCGCGACGGCGCGGGCGCCGGCGCGGACGTCCATGAACCCGGCAGCGATCGTGTTGGACCCTTTCGCGGCGTCCAGCGCCAGGGCCATCGACGTTGCCCTCGTTTCGGGAGCCAGGTCGCCCGTCGCCGGGTAGTATCCCTCCACTTTGATGTATTCCTGTTGTTCGAGCTCGGGCACGTACTCGGGATCCTCGGGTGAGATCCGCGCCAAAGCTTCGGAATCTTTCACGGCCTGTTCCAGCCCGCTTCTCTCGAGGTTGTTCGTCGTCACGCGCGCGACACGCTTCCCGAAAACACTTGTGACCTGAACCGTGGTGTCCCTGCTGCCCCCTGCCGTCGTGATCCGGTTCATGGCGGTCCGGGTGAAGCCTCGCCAGCCTGAGTTCAGGTTCACGCGTGCGTGATCCGCCCCGGAGAAGCTGAGAACAAGTTCGCACAGCTCCCGCGCTTCGTCGGCGGACAGGCCGTGGCGAGCGGCCCCTTCAGATTGGCGGCTCATGTCTTCTCCCTAGGAGTCTGCGCGGCAGAGCGCGAAGAACTCGAATTTATTGGGATTTGAGAGGGTCTTCGGAGGAGAACCCATCGATTCTTCCGATACGAGGAGTTCGAGCTGTACGGATACCAGTAATTGGCCGTGTATCGGGTCTGCTGGGTTCCGGTTTTCCGGATTATGCCCATTCGATCATCCCGTTCATCCGCCGTAAGTTCACCGCCAGAGTGAGCAGGTTCCACTCACCGGTCGTCCAAACCGCGTAGACTGAACTGTCGGAATCCGAGCACCGACTTGATCCACCCGAAGGGCGGCTCGCCAATGTGCTTTCTGGCCCGGTAGCGGTCGCGCCCACGCTTGGTTTTCATCTTTCTCATCATCCGGCCAACAGCAGTGTCTTTGGGTGGGAGTGGAACATCGGCCAGATTCTTCTCGCGACCCATGGCAACATACCCGTCAATCTGACGTTGTTCCAACATCCCTAGATTCGACTCGGATCGATATCCCGCATCGGCCAGTACACGTTCGGGATGCTCTCCCAGGTTGTTGTTCAACGCATCAGGGTCGGTTCCAACTGTCCCGCGTCGGACGCATTGGAACTCACCGTTGTCGCTACGATGATCCGGGCCTCGGAATCCACCACCGCCTGCGCGTTGTAGCATTGCTGGAACCCTTCAGTGGAGGTTTTCATGATCCGGCTTTCCGGATCTGTGAAGTTGTCCTGGGCCGTCGGTTTGGGCTCGCCCATGGGGCGTTTGAATGGCTTCTTTCCGCATCCGGGTTTGTCGTCTCCCGGTTCCCGTCCCGCTTCCTGGTCCGCAGCCATCTGACGTTCTTCGAGCCGTTTCATTGCTGCCTGGATCGTGGCCAATCGCTTTTTGCGGGTCGACAACCCATCGGGCAGTTCGTCTCCGCGCCGGTCCTTGCCGTATCGAGACGGTCGCCGTAGCCCGGTTCAACAGATCCCGAATCTGTTCGCCCAATTCGGTCTCCTGCTTCTTCATCCGTTCATAGCTCATCGCTTTGCGTTTGCTCGCATTCGCCCGCATCTTGGTTCCGTCCACCGCCACGGTTCCCATCTTCACCAGTCCCGCTTCCCGCGCCATCATCACCACTTGCACAAACAGGTTCCCGAACTCCTCAAGATGCAGTTTGCGAAAATCCGAGATCGTACGGTGCGCCGGAAAGTTCTCCGCTCCCAACATCCGGAACGCCACGTCGTCGGTCAACTTCGCCGCGATCTTCCGCGACGAGAACACCCCGGTCGCGTACCCGTAGATCAACACCTTCACCATCATCCGCGGATCGTACGCTTGATTGCCCGGTCCGTCCGTTCCATACCGCTGCTCAAACGCGCTCAAATCCATGGCGTCCACCGTGTCCGATATGAAGTACGACAGGTGATCTTCGGCCAACCAATCTCTCAGCGACGGCGGCAGCAGCAGGCTCCCTGGGATATAGGTTCGATATGTTCGTGACATGTCCTATCTTCGATCTCTATCCGCCCAATTCCGGTCCTTCTGCCGCGCAGACTCCTAGCCCGGATTATTCGTGGTTGTCGTCGCGAAGCGGTGGAGACGCCGCAGAGACAAGGCGCGCGACCGAGGCCCCCGGACGCGTATATGACAATACATCGAGGAGGCGGACCGAGCGCAACGCCGTATCTGCGAGTGTATCCGCCGCTGCAGTAGACAATCCATGAATAATCCGGGCTATGCGGTGTTGAGAATGTTGACGTCGCGGAACAGCGCGATGGGGCATCCGTGTGAGACGGCGTTAGACTGACCGGGCTGGCCCTTGGCATCGCCGAAGGAAGTCCCCAGGTAATAGGTGCTCGGGCCGCCGATGAGGGACATCGAGTTCCAGAACTCGGGCGTCCGGCCCTGGTAGGCGACGTCCCGGAGCATCTGATGCTTCTTGCCGTTCCGAATCTCCCAGAACACCTGCCCGGCAAACTGGAAGTTGTACCGCTGCTGATCGATCGAATAGGACCCTCTCCCTTCGACCATGATGCCGTGATCGGTGGCGGCGATGATGTCGTCTTCACTCAGGTCCTGTTTCCCTGGCATCAGGCTGACGTTTGGCATCCTCTGGAACGGAATGCTGGACCAGTTCATTCCGTAAGCGCACCCCAGGCTTTGGGTGACTCCGGTCTGTTCGGCGATCCACCCGACCTGCTCTCGCGTCGTCTGGTAGTTGACAAAGATTCCTTTGTCGATGATGGGCCAGGAGGTAGCCGGAACGCCCTCGTCGTCCCAACCGACGGTTGCGCACCCGCCCTCCTCGGTCCGGTTTCCCATAAACGTCACGAAGTCCTGGCCCAACCGGAGGTTGTTGAGCGCTTCTTCGGGCGGGAAGATGAACGACGTGCCGGCATAGTTGGCCTCGTAACCCAGGGTTCGATCCAGCTCCGTCGGGTGCCCGATCGATTCGTGAATCGTCAGCCACAGGTTCGACGGGTGAAGAACCAGGTCCCAGGTTCCGGGTTCGACCGAAGGCGCGGTCAACTTCATGGCGGCTTCCTCGGCCCAACGCGGAGCGTTACCGGGTAGGTCGAGTGACATCACGTACTCCCAGCCGCGTCCCCCCGGTTCCACCACCCGCCCGCGACTTTGAAAGTCGGAGCGATCCGATGAGACGGCCGTGATGTTCATGCCCGGATTCATCCGGATGAAGGTTTGCTGGATGACGGATCCTTCGCTTGTCGCGACGAGACGGCTTTCTTTCACCGAGCCGATGTTGGAGGAAACAAACCCGACGCCATCGACCTTCATGGCTGCTTCATTTGCGCTGAAGAGCAGGTTGGCCTTTTCTTCGATCGGGACATCGAACGGATCGATCTCATGCGGCGTGACCCATCGGCCGTCGGGAACAGGCTCCACGGGGGCGAGCAATGTTGCTGCAGGAGCGATTCGATCGTTCGACGCGGCGATGGAAGCCGCTTCCCGGGCCGCCGCAGTCACGGCGTCACGACTGAGGTCCCGCGTCGCGGAGAATCCCCAGGATCCTCCGACGAGCGCCCGGACTCCGATGCCGTAGGAATCGCTCTTGCTGACGTTCGTGATCTGTCGTTCGCGGGTGCTCACCGATTCGTTCCAGTGCCGGGAGACGCGGACATCGACATAGCTGGCGCCGGCCGATCGCGCCGCGTCGAGCGCGAGTAGCGCGAGATCGCGCTCGGCAGCGTCCGGAGCCGGTCCGCTCCCGGTGACCGGTGGGGCGGACGGCTGGCACCCGAAGCTACCGGGTCCTACGGCGAGGACGGCGCCTGCGGCACCGGCCATCTTGACGAACTCTCTTCGGCCGATCTGTCGGGTTCCGGTCTGGCTCGAAGGCGGATGGTTGACGGGGTAGAGAACTCCCCACTTTCTCAGAAGTCTACGCAAACGATCTTCATTCATCGTCACTCCAGGTGACTATCGAGAGTGTCACAAGCCGCCGGATTTGGTCGTTCCGACACTCTATCGACGGTTGTGTCACGGTAGGCGGACCAGTTGCTGGTTCTGTGAAACGGTTGATTTTTATCACTTCTATGTCTTAGCCTCAAGTCGCAATGCGCGTATCGGTACTGACCCTGCTGCTCGCGGTTTCCGGCTTCGCCCAGGACCTGGACATCATCGTTCGGCCCGACGCGATCCACGTCGAAGAGCTCGGCGGCGGAATCGTACCGGTCAACCGCGTCTTCTTCCACGTCATCTTCCACAACGTGTCGGCTCGCCCGATCGAGATCCAGTGGATCCGCTTCGATCTGGTCGGTACATCAGGCGGGGTTGTGTCGGGACAGTTCTCCGGTCCTGCCTTGATCGCGCTTTTCGACAACGCCATGGAACGCCGCCGGATAGAACAGACGCCCTCGGGGACTCTCGTGCTGGAGGCAGACCAAAGGAAGGCCTTGTCCGACGTGTTTCTGGACCTGCCTGCGGGTCTGATGGGGCAGACCCTGATAGTCGAGAGCGAGTTCGCCGCGGGAGAGACCTCTGGCGTGGAGAAAATCTCGGCGCCGGTTCATTCCTCGGGGGGATTCGTCGGCCGGCTGCCGTTCAACGGGACATGGTACGTGGCAGAAGAACACGGATTCCTCGATTCACACAAACGCTTCGTGCCCGAAGCGTTCGCCTACGATTTTCTGGTGATCGGATCAGGCGGGAAGAGCTACGAACGAACCGGTTCTCGCAACAGCGACTACTACGCCTACCGCGAGCCGGTTCTGGCAGCCGGGGACGGAGAAGTCGTCTACATGCGGAACAGTGTTCCCGAGAACGTTCCCGGTCAGGCCATGCCCGCGACTCCGGGCGGCAACGCAATCGTCATCCGGCATGAGCGACAATACACCTACTACGCCCACATGACACCCAGCGGGATGAAGGTCGGTGTCGGAGACAGTGTTTCCGCGCGACGTCATCGGAGAGGTCGGTTCCGTCGAGCCACACCTTCACTTCCACGGATGAGCGGCCCGGAGCCCGGCCGGTCCAGCGGCATTCGCTCTTTGAGGACTGGATTTCGAACGCATACGGTCGTCGCCCGCAGCCTGGGGATCCCGAAAGCGCGTTTGTTCAGCCGTAGAGAGTAGTGGCCAGTGACCAGTAGTGTCCGACCGTTTCAGAATAGATTCAATTGGTTAGCGTTAGACGTTTTGAGATGAGCCCGGATCGGCCAAAAAGCACATTCGGTGTGACACTCAAGATCCGAGTGCAACGACAAAGGCAAATTCAGTTCTTTACGCACGATAGCCACCAGCACGTAAACGCTCACGGCGACCCAGACCTGAGTTTTGACGGCGTCTCGGAAGTGCCGAAGAAACGCTTGATGCGCATGACGACGATCAATACACCTACTACGCCCACATGACACCCAGCGGGATGAAGGTCGGTGTCGGAGACAGTGTTTCCGCGGGCGACGTCATCGGAGAGGTCGGCAACTCGGGAGACTCCGTCGAGCCACACCTTCACTTCCACGCGATGAGCGGCCCGGACCCCGGCCGGTCCAGCGGCATTCCTACGCTCTTTGAGGACTGGATTTCGAACGCATACGGTCGCAAAGCCCTCGCCCGCAGCCTGGGGACGATCCCGAAAGGCGCGTTTGTTCAGCCGTAGAGAGTAGTGGCCAGTGACCAGTGGTCAGTGGCCAGTAAAACCACCCCGGCGCTTCGCGCCACCCCTCCTTGGCCAAGGTCCCTGTCCAAGGAGGGCAGTGGGGGTAGTAACGCGGGCCCTTGAGTTTCCCAAGAGCACAGGTGCCCAAAAAACTCCCCTCCTCAGATGAGGAGGGGTGGCGCGGAGCGCCGGGGTGGTGCTGATCAAGAAAAACCGCCCGTCTGCGCCTTCGGCGCATCCACTCGGTCAATCGAACCACCCCGTCTGCGCCATTGGCGCATCCACCCCTCCTTATCCAAGGAGGGGAGTGGGGGAGTAACGCGGTGCCCTTGAGTTTCTCAAGAGCACGGGTGCCAAAAACTCCCTCCTCAGATGAGTCTTGGCCAAGGAGAGGAGTTAAGACGAGCGACAGGTACGCTCGAGTGACGGCCTACTCGATTCACGGGATGGTTATGAGCCAGATATCGGCTTCGGCGTCAATTGCCGTGTAGAAGAGGCTGCCATTGTCGAGAGGGAGTCGCGGGCCGGCGATCGAATACGGGGTGTTGGAAAGAACTGGGCGGGCTTCCTTCGCCACGCGGTCCGTTTGGACGATTTCGCTTGGAGGCACGACGCTGGACTGGAACAGGATCGTCCGGGAATCGCCGAGCCAGGTGGGTTCGACCCCGTGTTCGGCAACCAGATCGTAATCTCCGGATTCGAACGAGTAGACGAGTATGCCGTCCGCTCGCTGATCATCCAGTGTCCACAGCTCTCCGGCCAGGAAGCGTCCATCCGGCGACCACGAACGAGCGATGAAAGCTGTACCGGGGGGGGCGAGAGGAGGCAGCTCCAATGGTGGTTCCTGCCTGTCTCCGGGGTCGGCATCGATAATGAAGGAGCCCGATGCGGTATCCACGTAGCTGATTCGTTTGCCATCGGGTGACCAGGTTGGATAGATCGGTTCGGACGGATCGTCGGTTACCTGGACCTTTCCGCTCCCGTCCGGATTCATCACCCAGGCCTGGTAGGGGCCGCCACCCCGGTTGGAATAGAATAGAATCTTGTCCCCCGCGGGTGACCATCTGGGGCGGCGGTCGTTGAAGTCGTCGTCGGTGAGCCGGTTCAGTTCGGAGCCAGCAGCGCTGCTCACGAAAATGTCGTCCTGTCTCATGAACGCGACTGCCTCACCGTCGGGGGACGGATCGCTCCACTCGCTGAGGATCGACCCCACCGTAACCGCTTCCGGAAAACCGGTCGTCTGCTTCGACGCTGGATCGAACCCGATCCGCTGGATGTTGCGTGAGCTCGTTCGGGCAGCGTAGGCCAGACGCTTCCCGTCTGCCGATATCGTCGGGTGCTGGCTGACCTCGACGACACCGGTCGTCACCGGCTGCGGGTCCCCCTCCAACAAACCGGAGGCCGAAATCGGAACCCGCCAAAGGTTCATGTTGCCTCCCCGGTCGCTCGAGAAATAGATGAAACCCTCGGGCGACCAGACCGGATTCCAGTCCAGCGAGTCGTCGTCGGTCAGACGGATGGAGTCGGTGCCGTCGGCCGCCATTGTCCAGATGTCCCGCCGACCAGCTTCCTGAGCCCAGTACACGATGCGCTCTCCATCGGGCGACCATCCGGCCTGGACAGCGTCTCCGCCATGGATCCTTCGCGGCCGTTCCGTCGCCACGTCGACCGCCCAGACTTCATTGATGCCGAAACGACGTTCGGGAGAGTTCAGAACTTGTTCGCTCGTGAAGAGGACTTGACTGTCATCGGGGGACCAGGCCGGGTTGTACCCGAAATCGGCAAGTTGCCGAACCGACTCACCCGTCGCTCCCATGACGAAGATACCGCCGCCCTGGCGATCGGAACGGAAAGCGATGAAGTTGCCGTCGTTCGAGAAGCTGGCCTCGCCATCGTAGGCATCACTTCCCGCCGTGAGGTTGTTCTGATTCGTGCCGTCGACCCTCTGCAGGTAAATGTCACCCCCGCCGGTGGCATAGCTTGTGTAGATGATCGATCGAGCGTCGGGCGAGAGGCTCGGGAAGAGTTCTTCGCCCGGCTGAGAAGTCAACTGCTCAAAGTCGGCAAAGCCTGCGGGGGAGTCTCCCGGGCCGTATACGACAAAGAGGACGACAAAGGCCGCCAGGGCCAGCGTAGCCAGGAGCACGCCCGCCATGCGACTCCGATCCCCGGATTCGCTTGCCGCAGCAATGTCGGAGCCCGATCCTCCAGTGAGGGTCCGGTGCAGCTTTGTCAACTCCGCGCGGAGCTGTGCCGCGGATTGCACACGGACCTCGCGATCCTTCTCCAGCGCGCTCGTGATGAGCCGCTCCAGTTGCATAGGGACTTCATGGTTGATCTGGCCAGGCGGGGTCGGCTGCTTCTCCAGCAATGCGTGGAAGACGACGGCGGCTGTGTGTCCAGTAAACGGAGGCTCTCCGGTGACCATTTGGTAGAGCACCTCACCGAACGAAAACACGTCCGTCCGTGCATCCAAAGTTTCACCCCTTGCCTGCTCCGGGGACATGAAGGCAACCGTTCCGACCGACGCGCCCGAATCCGTGAGCATGTCGTGGGTTACCGTGGCCACGTCCTCCGACATGACTGCGTCGGAGTCGGGTAGGCCGCCTTTGGGTACGGCTTTTGCCAGACCGAAATCGAGTATCTTGATTTGATTGCGGGTCGTTACGAACAGATTCGCGGGCTTGATGTCGCGATGGATGATCCCCTTGGAATGAGCGGCCTCGAGTGCGTCGGCGATCTGGATCCCGAGATCCAGGGCTTCGAGGCTCGGCAACGGATCGCCGTGAATCCGCTCGCGCAACGTTTGACCTTCGAGTAGTTCCATCGCGATAAACGGACGACCTTCGTGCTCGTCGACGTCATAAATCGTGCAGATGTGCGGATGGTTCAGAGATGACGCGGTCTTTGCCTCACGTCTGAATCGTTCCAACGCCCTGGGGTTTTCGGCGAGGTGGTCCCGCAGGAATTTTAGTGCCACCCTACGTCCGAGTTTCGTGTCTTCGGCCTTGTAGACGACACCCATGCCACCACCGCCGATTCGTTCTAGGACTTTGTAGTGGGTAACTGTCGTACCGATCATGATCCGTCTGCTGGTATTGCCGAATCCGGTCGACTTCGTCCATCTCGCACGGCGAGTCAAATCACATGCACGCGGGTCGCAGAAAGTGTATAAGAGTTCATCTGGCCGGTCAATTTCGAGCACCAAGGTAGAGTTTGGCTTCCACGCATAGCGCTCTCAGCGGTTTGAGAGCCTTCATGTGTGGTCGGCGTCAGGATTGATCTGAGGGCAAACTGCCGCACGTGTCTCAATAAGGGATGATTGAGCGAGTCTTCATTCTGAAGCGAACCGAGATTTTTCGGGATGTCCCGGACGACATCCTCGCGAGTCTAGTGGCCTACCTTGAGGAAGTCCACATCGGTCCCGGCGGCACCGTCTTCAAAGCTGGAGACGTCGGCAAATCGATGTATGTGGTCGTCAACGGTCAAGTTCGGCTACACGGCGGGAACCTGGACGATACCGTCCTGAACGCGTACGACGTCTTCGGTGAGCTGAGCGTTCTGACCTCGGAAGTGCGTGGTCAGAACGCCACGGCAGTGGAAGAGACCGACCTGTTCCGGCTCGACCAGGATGTCTTCTACGAACTCATGGCGGGGAACCCCGCTGTATCCAAGGGAATCATCAGAGTCCTCGTGGCGCGCCTGAATTGATCATCAGTCGCCGGCGGCTCCCGCCCGCATCGCCTGGTTTTGGCGCAATCGTTCGATGATGATCTGAATCATGCTCCGAGCGATGCCCACCTGATCGGCGATCCGCCGGTAGAGAGCGTCCTGTTCGAAACGGAACAGGCGTGTCGGCATGCTCGCTGTGGCCGACAGCGTCCTCGGCGCCGACTGAAGCACGGTCATCTCCCCGAAAACACGATCGTGAGCCACCTCGGCGACCGTGACCGACTCGTCATGCATCCGGACGCTTCCCTCGATCACGATGTAGAGACTGTCGCCGACGTCTCCTTTGGCGAAGACCATCTCGTCTTGCCGGAGACGGATCTCCCGGAGCTCCGGGACGATCCCGGCGAGAACGTGCTCGGGCACCTCCTCGAAGAGATCGACCGACTTGAGTCGCATCGTTTGCTCGACGATGGTTTCGGGGGGAGAGCCTGTCTCCACACCGTACTCCGCGGCCAGGTGGCGAGCACAACTGGCCGTCCAGCGGCTGATTGGGTACTGTTGCCAGCTGAGAATCTGCTTGAGTCTCGCGGGAGCACCCAGAAGCTGCGCGTCGTGCAGCAGCCGCAACTGAGCCAACCGTTCGTCCTGGACGATGTCGTCGAGCACGGGGAAAAGCATGGACTTCAGATCCGTACTGATGACGTTCTCGAGCAGCTCGAGCGCGTAGGCCTTCTTGTCCCGGTCGTTGCTGTTGTAGTTGTCCCAGGCTGTCAACACATCGCGTTGTGTGTATATGAAAGAGAGCAAGAGAAAAATCCGATGCCGGATGGCTTCGAGCTCGTAGTTCAAAGCACCTACGAGCAGGTCGACGGACTTGTTTACAGAGATGTCGGCGATGGACGCGAATCGATAAGCAGCGTGATCGCCTTCGCGTTTGAGAAGGCCCTTCAACCACGGGATCTGGGAGTCGTCCGCCTCGAAGGAGCAGTTGGCAAGCGCGGACATCGCGGCGTGTCTTTCGTCCGGATCCCTCAGCTCCGTGAACGTGCAGAGCTCGACCATGGCTTCCGGGCCGCGAATCAGTCCGAGAATCCTCAGCGCACTGAGCCGTGCGCCGCGGTCCGAGGAGAAATCCCGGATTCCGGCTGCCAGGCTCGGGATCACCACCGATCCGGCGGCGACGAGCGCCTCGGACGCCGCCGCCGCCACTTCCCGGTCGCGGAGCGCTTCGACAACGAAAGGCCACAACCCGGCATGCCCGATCCGCGGCGCGCTCTTGATGATCGCCTTGCGAACGGCCGTATTTTTGTCCTTGAGCAGCTCCAGGGCCTGTCGGTGAAAGCTTTCCATTCCCGATTCGCCAATGACGCTGGCGGCGAAGACTCTCTCCTCCGCCACGCTCGATCGCAGGTTGTCGAGCAGGCAGTGACCCGCATACACAATGCCCTCGACGGAGCCGGAACGCAGCATGCCGACCATGGTCCCGGTACGCACCTGGCTATCGGGATCGCTGAGAGCCATGATGCCCTCGTGGACGTCTTCATCGCTGAGCACCCAGCGACTCCGAGCGGCTGCACCCCGCAGCACCGGGCTGACTTCCGGATTCATCGCCAGAGCCCGGACCTTCGGGAAGGCGTCCGCGACATGATGTTTCTCGATCCGCGCCAATGCTTCGACCCGGACGTCGGTCGACGGGTGATCCAGCAGCCCGACTAGGATTTCCCCGACGCTCTCAGGATAGGACTCCTCCAACAAGTCGAGGGCGTAGAGGGCGCTTTCCGGATGAGGGCTCTCGAGTTGTTCCATCACGAGGTCCAGGCTGGCGCGATCGGGCAGACTTATCGATGCGGGCCCGATCCGGCGGCGATGAAGCGCCTGCCCCAGCACGTCGGTGTATTCCCGCCTCAGTGCGAGTGCGATGTAGGCCCATCCACCGCAGACCCCGATCAGGACCACGGACAGTTGGACCGCTCCGAAGTCGAAGAACGCATGCAGACCCAGCAGGAGCAGCCCGGCCAGTCCATAGGCGCTTGCTTCGACGACGCCTTCCAGCGTGGCCTGCACTCCGGTAGCTTTCTCGTCAAGCGGCTGGTACAGCGTGGGAAAAGTGGAGTATTGCGCGCTCAGGAAGACCTTGTTAATCAGGCGCGTCATGGTCGTGAACCAGAACACCAACGCAAGGGCAAGCAAGGGGTTGCCCCGGGCGAGCATCGGCGGTCCGACGACGACGAGGAACGATCCGATACCGATCGCCAGCGGAAAACCCAACAGTATTCCGCTCACTCCGAACCTGCGCACGATCCGACCTCCGACAAAGGACTTGAACACGAAGTTGGCGATGGCTGCCACAGCAGCGTAGGTGCCGAAGAACGCAGCAAGCTGGGCGGTGTCGAGGTAGCGTTGCTCGGCAACGGCGTTGAATGCATTGTCGATGAGCACATAGGCCAGCGCACTCACCGCAAAATAGCCCGCCATCAAGCGCAGGTACGGGCTCGACCAGTCCCGGCGGCTCGTTTCTTCCCCAGTCGCCGGTCGGCGGGACTTCCTTGGCGCAAAGCGGCCGCGGTACCTGGCATTCAGGTGAAGGAAGGTGAGGAGGGAGAGCAGTCCTGCGGTGGCCGCGAGCAGCAGCAGATTAGCGGTACCCATCCGGGCCACGAGCCAGGGTGTCGCCGCGCCGCCGACGAAAAACGCGATCACATCACCGGTCGTTGACAGAGGGATGAGTCTCTTTCCCTGCCGGATGTCCAGAACGCGATTGGCAGCCGCCGTGAAGGCGGAACTTGTCAGAGTGAACAGAATGTAGAACCACACGGCTGGCAGCAATGCGGGCCAGCGGGTGTCCATGTCGAGAGCCAGCCGGATCAGAATCGTGAGGCCCACCACAAAGAGGAGGTTCGAAACGATCAGGGTTCGGAGTGGCAGGATCCGGCCGAGCCGGACATAGGCCGTGCTGACGACGATGAGTGGCAGGGCCAGCAGGGTGTAGACCAGACCCAGGTCTTCCGCATCGAACCTTTCCAGGAACAGCGCCAGAGCCGGCGTCAAGACGAAGAACCGCGCGAGCCCGATCTCAAACGAAAACAGGAACAGGGTCCCGGTCAGCGTCCGTTCTTCGGGTTGGATGTCTAAAATACGTAACAATTTATTCATGAGTCACTTACATAACCCTGTTGAAATTGTTACACGAAGATTCCGTAGGCGAGTTGCGGCTCTCCGTCAAGGTAGCGAATCCGGTAGCCCCAACGCCCCTCGTCGAGCATGCGACGGTATGTGGGGATGTCGTCGATCCTCGACTCCGTCGGGTTCGTCTCATCGTCCCTTCGAGGTTCGGAGCGCGTATCCCTGTGGAGGAGGAAGTGTGGCGCGCCCTCGTTGTCGAAGCGAAAATCGTCGATCTTGAACCCCTTCAGGTAATAGCCGCAGGCCAGGTGGTTCTTGATGCTGAAGACGTTTCTGGGAAGCACTTCGCCACACTGGTGGTAGTACCCCTCCGAATGCAGCAACGCGGAACGCAGACTCACCAACTGTGCGTGTAAGCGGTTCCCGCGGTACTCGGGATGGATGCAGGAGCCCGCAAGGTGAGCGACATGCGGAAGGTCGTCTGGAGTCAGGCCGAGATCATTCCCATAGTTCTCCTGCCCGGTGGGAGGGATCCAGCCCGCCGCGTAGCCCAGGAGCCTGCCGTTTTGGAAAGCACCCGCAACACACCCGCGTCTCCCGACGCACTGGGCGAAAAAGTCCTGGTCGCGAACGTAGAGCAATAGCGGGTTTGGCAGGGTGCTCAGGACGTCCTGGTGGAGCCGGAGGATGAGCCGGACATCATCGGGAAAGAGAAAGCGGACGGTATAGCTGAATCTCTGGCCGGAGGCCTGCAACGTTCCGATCCCGGAGAACGAGGCGCTGCGCACCTGGCCGGGCGCGAGCGACAGGAGTTGTTGAAAGACGCGGGCTGGTTCGGCCGACGACATGTCGGTTCCCTCCGAATTCGGGCAAGACAGGGTCGGTATGTTAGTGCGCCAAATCGTCCAAGTCAATGAAACGCAGTGGGATGCGCCCATTCAGGCGGGTTGTAACATGCCGGGTCACAACCGGCTCATGGCCGGCCGTGACTGACATCGAGAATAGCCCCAACGGGAATCGAACCCGTGTTTTAGCCTTGAGAGGGCTACGTCCTAAACCCCTAGACGATGGGGCCAAAGCGAGGCATTCATGCCAAAGCGACGCTTCATGCCGGGGCGAGGCATTCATGCCAAGGCGAGCCATTCATTCTAAGCTGCGCTCGGAGTCGCCGCAACCCCCACCAGGCCTGCAACAGCAGCCCGTGGCAGAAGTCTAATGGCTCGCGACGGCGGCATTGCTGGTACATCGTTCAGGCGCGGCAACAACGCAGATGGTGTGACGCCGCCGTAACCCTTCGGGCGCACGGGGGTTGCGGTCGGATACTTTGTTGCTCGTCGTCATGATGAAACCGTATCAGTTCCTCCTCGCGCCTCGTCTCCGCCTCCGAAGACCCGTGCGCGCGAACCATCAGACTTCTGCCACTGGCTGCTACCGGCCGCGCGGGTCGAAGTCCTCCTGCACCGGAGGGTTCCAGAAGAGGTCGAAGGCCATCCAGATCATCCTGGAGTACCGGAAGAACCAGATCGGAAACGTACCCGCGATGACCACGAGAACACCGAGGATAATCAGGTCGGACTCAAGTCCGATCACATATTTGAGGATGGGCCACGCGCCCAGCGCCACCAGGACCGTTGCCCCATAGCCGAAGTACACCGATCCCAGGAACTAGTGGCCTGCAACAGTGCTATCGGTACCATCGCCGATGGGTCTTGCAGGCGAGGTCGAGGAGGGAGACGGAAAGCGATGCTCTTTCATCGGTGACGGCTTCCGACAAAGAGATCGCCCGCAACCCCCATCGGCCCGAAGGGTTCGGCGGAACGGCGCCGTCTTCGGTGTCGTAACGCCCTCGCAATGAAACAGCATTGGCTCGGGCGTCACTCCTAGAATCCGACGCCGTTCCGCCGAACGCTGGTACCGATAGCACTGTTGCAGGCCACTAGCCGCTCTCCCTGGTGAAGAAGTAGCCGCATTCCGGACAGCGGCGCAGGGTGTGAAACAGGCCCTCGAAGACTCTTCCTCCGAGACAGAAGGGACAACGGAGGCGGAGAACACTGACCAGCAGCTTCGACAAGGGCAGAGACAAGAGGGCGCTCGTCAGAACTTCAGCACCATCATGGTGCTGTCGTCGTTCGCAGGAGTCTCGCCGACGAACTTCCGGAGTGCGTCCCGGATTGCGGCGTGGATTTCCTTGGATGACTTCTTGTTGTTCCGACTGACGACGATGGAGAGGCGATCGGTGCCGAATTCCTCCTGGTTCTCGTCCTCGGCCTCACTGACTCCGTCGGTGTAGAGCACGAGAACGGATCCAGGCTCAACTTCGATGATTTCGCGGCTGTACCTGAGACCCGCAAACAATCCGACCGGCGGGCCTCCCCCTTCTTTGAGCATCCGAACGATGCCGGAACCGTCGACCAGCACCGGCGGGTTGTGGCCGGCGCTCAACAAATGCACGCGGCTCTTCAGCGGATCGACCAGGGCGATCATCAAAGTGAGGAAGCTTTGGCTTTGCGTGGACTCCAACAGCATTTCGTTCAGGACATAGGTGATCCGTTCAAGAGAGTGCACGTGGCGCACCAGCGCTCGGCACATCGCATGGACTGAAGTCATGACCAGGGCAGCGCCGATTCCCTTGCCGGACACGTCTCCGAGCATCACGATGAAGCGGCCGTCTGAGAGGGGAAAGAATGAAAGGTAATCGCCGCCGACCTCGTGGCACATGTCAGAGGAACCCATGAGTTGGACGCCGCCGTGGTCCTCGGGCAGGTTCGGGTGGAAGGCCTGCTGGATGTCCCGGGCCAACTCCAACTGCTGCTCGATCTTCTTCTTCTCCAGAATCTGCTGGTGCATCGAGGCGTTTTCGACCGCTAGGCCGATGTGCACCGAAATTCCGGAGAGGAAGTCTTCGTCGGTCTTGGTCAGCGTCTGGCTGCGGTTGAGCAGCTGCAGCACGCCCACTGTTTCGCCGTTGCGGTTCTGGACGGGCATGCAGTAGATGTCCCTCGTCTTGAACCCGAGCTGCGCATCGAAACTGCGGTCGAATCGCGGGTCCTTGTAAGCGTCAGGGATGTCGATGACTTCACCCGTTTCAGCCACTGCTCCGGCGATGCCCGAACCGACTTTGACTTCGATTTCCGCATCCACTTCCTGGGCGACCAGAGAGCGAAGGTGTTTCCCGTCGGGAGTCATCACCCAGACGGTCCCGCGCTCGATACCGACCTCGTCACGGACGATCTGCAGGATGATCTCGGTCAATTCCGCCAGGTCCAGGGTCGAGTTGAGGAGCTTGGAGGCCTCGACGATCCGGTTCAGGCGATCGACCGTGCGGGAAAGTTCGTCGTAGAGATGGGTCGGTGACGACATGGCTGTGCGTATTGGGCCGCCGAAGCGTACAGGGTCGGCTCAAAGCTCCTTAATATACTTCCCGGAGCGCGTATTCGAACATCGAAATTGACCCTCGGCTCACGAGTCCGATAGGATTGCGGCCGGAATCTGAACCCGAAGTGAGCTGTTGACTATGGCCAACACGACCGATCCGCTGGAGACCCTCCCCCTTCCCGAGACTTCCCTCGCCGGGCTGGCCCGGCATTTCGGACCTGGGATGATCCTGATGATGACGGGCATCGGGACCAGCCACCTGATCAGTGCTCCGGTTGCCGGCGGGCGGTTCGCCTACGCCCTTCTGTGGTGCATTCCCGTGGCCTACATCTTCAAGTACTACGGCTTTGAGATGGCATTCCGGTTTACGCATGCCACGGGCCGAAGCATGTTGGACGCGTACTCGACGGCCTGGAAGAAGTGGCCGCTCTGGTACGTCCTGGTCACGACCCTGCTGCAGTGTGTGGTAGGGCAGGCCGGGCGACTGATCGCGGCAGCCGCTGTCCTCTACTATTTTTTCGCGGAGTATCTTGGTTTGGAGATCCCGATCCCCGTCCATGGCTTTACGCTGGGAGTGATCTCGGTGGCGATCATTCTGGCGGGCAAATACCGGGCGCTCGAACTCGCTTCGAAGGTGCTCGCGGGAATGCTCTTCGTTTCCAGTGTGGCGGTCTACCTGGTCCAGCCTGCGCCGCTGTCGGCGATGGCGAACTTCTTTATTGTGCAGATTCCCGGGGGGTCCTGGCTGATCATCGCCGCTTTCCTGGGTCTGCTGCCGACCGGCATCGATGTTTCGCTTCAAGCTTCGGAGTGGGGGAAGGCAAAGAAGGTCGGCATGGGCCGGATCCGGAGTCTCCTCGAGGAGAAGGGCATCGCGAACTCTTTCGATCCCTTCCGGTCGAACAGGGAAGACCTGAGGGTCGACACCGGCGCATTGTCGCCTCACGCGCTGGAATACTGTCGACGGTGGTTTCGCATCGGTCTCTGGGATTTTCGGATCGGACACATCGTGTCGTTCGTGATCGCATGCATCTTCCTCCTCCTGGCCGCGGTGTGGATTTATCCGAGTCCCGTCTCGGGGAATGCCGTAATCGGTGAAATCGGACGTGTCTTTTCCGACAGCGTCGGACCCAGCATGATGATTGTCTTCGTCCTTGGTTCCTTCGCGGCCACCTTTTCGACCGCTTTGAATTATTTCGACGGATGGCCGCGTGTCGTCGCGGCCTGCTGTCGGAACCTGTTTCCCTCGACGGCACGACTCCAGGGAATCTCCGCCGAAGATCTGCGACAAGAACACCGTCGAACCTGGTACTCGGAGTACAATATCTACCGCGCGACCATGTTCTTCTCACTGTTCGCGGCCACGGCCCTCATCGCCGGTGTGACGGCGCCTGTCCTCATGGTTCTTGTCGCTTCCGCCCTCGCGTTCTTCGTTGCGCCGGTCATTTTCTTCCTGAACCTGTATTACTGCTTCACCGTGATTCTCAAGACCGATCGCCTTTTCTACCCGTCGGTTTTCGCGACCTGGTTTGGCTGGGGCAGCATGGTGGTCTTCGCCGGGATGAGTTTCATTCTGATCATGGCGCGGGTGTTTCGGATCCCTCTGTTTGGCGCCTGAAACAAGCACTGAAGAATTGACAGCACGACGCTTAAACTAGAGACATCGTCTGTCCCCATTTGCTGCCAAGTTTCGCGCCGCGCCGTTTACGGCTCTCGTCCCAAAGCGGTGTGCCGCTCAATCCAGGCCAGCGTCTCCTCGAGTCGCTTGATCCGATGCCGCGGTTCGCTGAGGCTATGGCCCTCGCCGGGAAACGTGACGAGCTTCACTGGGACATCGTGGCGCCGTAGTGCCCGGTAGAACTGTTCGGCCTGTTCGATCGGCGTTCGGGGGTCGTCGGTTCCGCACAGGACGAGCGTCGGCGTCCGGACCCGGTCGGCGAAGCGAATCGGCGAGCGCTCCACGTACTCCTGCCACCGCTCCCAGGGAGTCCCCAACTGATACCATTCCATGTACCGGGGGATGTCGGTCGTTCCGTAGAAGCTGACCAGATTCGAGATCCCAGCACCCATGACCGCGGCCTTGAAGCGATCGGTTTGTGTCACGGTCCACGGGACGATGTAACCGCCGTAGCTCCACCCCATGATCGCCAGACGCTCCCCATCGGCGATGCCGGACTCGATCAGGCTGTCGACCCCGGCCTGTATGTCTTTGAGATCCACGTCGCCCCAGTTTCCCCGGATACTTTCAAGAAAGCGCCGGCCATAGTTGTCGCTGCCGCGGTAGTTGGGAGCGAAGACCAGGAAACCCTTGGCCGCGTAGAACTGCCAGTCGGCGTGAAAACTGTCGACCCATGCGCCGAAAGGTCCACCGTGGGCGTCCACGATCAGGGGATAGGGGCGGGAGCGTCCCGGATCGAAGTCGGGCGGCCGGATCAGCAGGCCTTCGATCCTCGACCCGTCGCTCGTCCAATCGACGACCTGGGTCTCCCCGAGGTTCCGCTTCTGAACAAAGTCGTTGAACCGTGACCAAGGCATGAAATCGTCGGCCGGCGAAGGACGCATCCAAAGCTCGGGTGGAGCATTCGGACCGGAATGGACGGCGGCGATCCGAGGTCCCGACAGGTCGAAACCATCCGTAAGGAAGCGGTCCGCTGAAACCGTCCCGATCGCCCGGCTTACCATTTCAACGCGGTACAGCGTGCGCAACGTTCCGTTCCCCGCTTCGAAGACGAGGGCGCTTCCGTCCTCGCTCCATTCGAACGTCGACTCGTTGCGATCGAAAGCCTCGGTCAGGTTTACCGTGGAACCACTCTCGAAATCCACAAGCGCGATGTCGTTGAGACCACCGAAGTGCGTCAATGGTGTCGTGAGAAACGCCAGCTTCGTACCATCGGGCGACCAGCGCGGATGGAAGTCGGCGCCCTCGTTGGCCGCAACCTGGTGGCTGGCGTCTTTGTCGAAGTCGAAAACGCGGATGTCGGAGAGGAACCCGTCTTCCACTTCGAAGTTCGGCCGGGTGACAAACGCGATGCGCCCGCCATCCGGTGCCCATATCGGATCGTCCACCACGAATTCCCCTTCGGTCAGCCGCACGAAGAGATCGTGATCGAGGTCATAAACGCGCAGGTGGCCGTCGCCTGCGACAAACGCAATCCGCCTCCCCTCGGGTGCCCATGCTGGCGCCGATCGGACACCCTGCGCCGGGACGATCGATCTCACCCGGCCTGAGCGGAGATCGTGTACGTGGATCCGATTCGTGGTTGTCAGGGCGACATGCGTCCCCGCTGCCGACCAGCGGCCCGCGCGGCCATCATCGAGCTTGCGGCTTCGGATCGGGGACACCAGCCAGACTTCGCTGACGTTCCGGTTGCGTTCCGGATCGGCCGAGCGCACGGTCACGATCACCTGCCCTCCGTCCGGGGAAATTCGAGGGTCGGCAAGCTCGCGAACCCGCACCACATCGGTAGCGGAGAACAGCGCTTGGGCACCGGCGGCGAGCGGGATCGCAAGAATTAGGAAAAGCGTTCGGTAGAACACGGCAATTTCCTCCTGGCAGTCGATGGTTGTTGGGATCAACACGGGATTATGGCGCAGGAATCGGGGTGGGGTCTACTTTCCCTTCGCCTGCGGTCCTGGAAAACAGGGACACCGGTGAGGGGCCCTCCCTTGGAGGGCGGAGGCCGAATTGACCGGTGATTCTCCCTGGAATAGACTTCTTTCTTTGCAACTTCTGGCTGGAAGTCGCTACGAGTGAGGATTTCGATGCTGTCAAGATGGTCGCTGACACTTGCACCCCTCCTGCTGATTGCAGTTCCGCTGCAGGCGCAGGCTCCCGACTTCGATGCCGCGCTGGACGACACGGTCGCCATACTCCAGGACCTGGTCCGCCTCGACACGTCCAACCCGCCGGGCAACGAGACCCTGGTTGCCGAGTATGCGAAGAAGCTGCTCGAGAATGAGGGCATTCCCGGAGAGATCTATGCGCTCGACCCGGCGAGGGGGAACCTCGTCGCTAGGCTCCAAGGAAACGGCAGTAAGAGGCCGATTCTCATCATGGGGCATTCCGACGTCGTCGGCGTCGACCGGGACCAGTGGACCCTGGACCCGTTCGAAGCGACGATCAAGGACGGTTTCGTCTATGGCCGCGGCGCGGCCGACGACAAGGGAATGATCGCAGCGGCGATCCAGATGATGTTGATGATCAAACGGGCCAACATCGCCCTCGATCGAGACATCATCCTGCTGATCGAGGCCGGCGAAGAAGGCACGACGCAATGGGGCATCGATTACATGGTGGAACACCACCTCAACAAGATCGATGCCGAGTTCGCGCTCAACGAGGGGGGCGACATCCACATCACCGACGGTAGGGTCGACGTCGTCAAGGTGACGACCGCGGAAAAGGCCATCTGGCGGGGGATCAAGCTGATCGCGCGCGGCATCTCCGGTCACGGCTCCCGGCCGCGCCCCGACAACGCCGTCGTTCACCTTGCCGAGGCTGTCGCGAAACTGGGTCGGCACCAGATGCCGATGCGCCTGAACGAAACTACCCGGGAGTACTTCAAGCGTATGGCGGAAATCAGCCCGCCCGATCAGGCCTTTCTCTTCGAGAACATCGAAGACCCGGTGCTGGGGCCGATCATCGAAGAAAAGTTTCGGAACGAGGACTTCTATTCGAACTCCTACCTGAGAACGGGAATCTCGCCCAATATTATCACCGGGGGTTTTCGTTACAACGTGATTCCGGGTGAAGCCGAAGCGACGCTCGACGTTCGCGCGCTGCCCGACGAGAACCAGGCGGAGTTTCTCTCAACGCTGGCACGGGTCGTCGACGACCCCGCCATCGAGATCATCCCGCCTTCGAGTGGACGCCCGGCGGCTCCTCCGTCACCACTGGGCACCGACCTGTTCCGGGCGATCGAAAAGATCCAGGCCCAGATGTTTCCCGACGCAATCACGTTGCCGACGATGAGCACAGGCGCTTCGGATTCCGCTCAATTACGTGCCGCAGGAGTTCCGACCTACGGGATCGGGGAGGCGGCATCGGACGACCAGGACGCACGCGCCCACGGTAACGATGAACGTGTCAACATCGAGGGTTTGGGGATCCTGCTGGAGTTCATGTACCGCACCGTTCTGGAGGTTGCGGCGTCGAACTAAGTACTCTGGGGCAGGGTACTGGGATCGACCCGGCTGGCGGGGACGCAGGCGCGCCTCGGCCCGCGTTTCTTCAGAACGACTCCACCGACCGTACCGACCAGGTGTCGGATGAGATCAGATGTTTCGGGGTGAAGAGCGTGGAGGTTCCTGCCCGGACTCGGAAGTACTCTGCTTCAGGGGTGCGCCACTGCGCCTCGACGTTTTGAACGCGGTGGCTCCTGCCGTCGAGTTCGAACTCGATGGGACGTTCGTCCGCCCTGTATTCGGCACGTGTCTTCACTCGGATGGAGTCCATCGTTACTCCGCCTCGATTTCGCCGCCCGTGTATCGACGCACCACACCGCTTTCCAACTTGACGATGTAGACGCGGACCGGTTCGAGGCGCTCGTCCTGAGCGGGGACTCGACTGTCAGGCACGTCGATGACGACTCCCGTTTCGGTTTCCGTGCTCGGGTTTGGGTAGGGGACGCGAACGCGATCGCCGACACTGAACTGAGACATCATGTCTCCTCTCTCAAGGGATTGTTTGAACTCTAGCCAAAGGACATGCCTACTTCAACCTGAATTCGCCGATCGATTGGTGGGTGTCGGCAAGGCAATCGAGCGATCATCGGCAGCCGCTACAAAAGAATGCAACGGGACCAGTTCTGGTCGTACCGGATCGCATCCTATACCTAGTTCCGTACCTCACGCGCGGCTCGCGGTCGCTCACCGTCTGCCGCGCATTTTTTTGTGGTTCAGGCGAAGTGGATCGCATCGACACGGACAGTCAAAGGACGGCACGCGACCGAGGAGGGACTCAGTCCGCGTCGCGGCCCTGAAGTCCGCGGACAAAGAGGTAAGCCATGACCACGAAAACCAGCAGACGTGCGTACGGCATGAGGTCTCTGGCAAACTCGGGTTCGAGGGAACGGGGAAGGAATACCAGCACAAACGCAGCCGCTATAAGCCAGGCGTCGGGTCGCCGCCAGTTGAGCTTCCACCCTTTCCGCTCCTCGCGTGGGACGAAGAGCCGGTCATCGTCTTCGTGAATCGGCGATTCAACGACCGGTGGCTCGTAATCGGAAAGGGGAGGTTTGTAGTCGGGGTTCATTCGGTTTCCTTCACAGCTTTCCGACTCGACAAGATGGTTGTTCGATTTCTCGGTTTCAATTGTCGATGACCAGTTCGACGCTCATTCCGGTCCGAGCCTCGGTGGCGGCAAGGATGCTCTTGTATTCGTTCTTATCGAGCCTCAGCACAACGAAGTCCGGCTGTCCACAGTTTCTGTACCGGAGGGTGAGCCAGTGCTTCTTGCCTTTTGACAGCAGCCACAGTGGTGAAGCGAAGATCGCCGATTTAACGCGGGCGTGACTGGAACGCTCATAGACGAGCGAGTCGAGGCTGTCAAAAGGAATCGTCGCAAAAATGAACGGCTCGTTACGCTCCTTGACGACGATGGAGATGTCGGTCAACAGCAGGTCCACCTTGATCTGCCAGTTGCTTTGGATGACGTACTTCGTCTTTGGAAACGACAGGTCCAGCACTAGCGGGGAACGTAGCGCTTCGGGAAACGCCCTGGCCGGCGGGGAGCACGGCTCAGGTGAGGCGGCGCCCGCCGACCGAAGGAGCCGTGCTGGCTGCCCGGCCGGTCGGAGCGGATTGATCACCGACCGGATCAGTCCATCAGAAGCGCCGGCGCTGCGGAGGTTGATGATGGCGGAAGCCGAGCTGTCGCAAGCGCAGCCGGAGATGGAGATCTTTTCCAATATGATCTCTTCGGAAATCTTGGCCTCCAACAACTTGACAATATCCCCAGTGGTGATCGGCGCGTCCTGGGCGAGGAGCAGGATTGGCGGTGCCAGGAGCAAGGTCAAAGCATGGACTAGCCGCTTCATTGTGTTCTCCGTTGCAGACAGCTGCTGGAGGGAGGCTGTCGAGGCGGGCGGGGAGTGTCAATCAGATGAGGTCGGGAGCGCTGTTCACCTGAACCAGTTGACGTCGTTTTCTCCAATTCGACTACTTGACGGCCGAAGACTGCGTCGGACGCCCACACACCAACTCCGTTATCAACGCACTGATAGTTATCGGTATGGCTAGCAGAACAGTACCGGCCAGGAAGAACAGGATGACCTGAATGCCGCCGATCGCTGCCCACAGTGCTAAGAAGAAGGCCACCATGTAAACAAGGTACCCCTTAACGTTCCAACTCCGCAAGCAAACATGTCAGTAGAAGACCCTGGTTATTCAGCCGCACTGCTCCCGGAAGCACGTCTCGCTGGAGCAGTGCAATGAGGGTTAACTCCCAATGGTAAGCCACCGCCTCTGGCGGTGAGACTCGAAGAGGTTCGACCGTCCCGTCGTGCAGTGTGATAGACGGTCTCCAATCAACGAACCACCACGTTCGAATTGAAAGGAGACCGTCATGAGAGAGTGGCAGAGCCAGTCCCATGTGAAATGGTACTGCAGATATCACATCGTGTTTGTTCCGAAATACCGGAAGAAGGCCATCTTTGGGACGCTGCGCAGAGGGATCGGAAAGATTCTCCGGGAGTTATGCAAGCAGCAGAAAGTGGAGTTGGTGGAAGGACATGCGATGGGGGATCATGTGCACCTGTGTTTGAGCATTCCGCCAAAGTACAGCGTGGCGAACACGGTGGGAGTGCTGAAAGGGAAATCGGCAATCCAAATTCACCGGCAATACATGGGAAAGCAACGGAATTTCACGGGCTTCCACTTCTGGGCTCGGGGCTACTGTGTAAGTACGGTAGGACTGGATGAAGCGACGATCCGACAGTATATTCGGAACCAGGAGGCCGAGGAGAAGCGGCAGGAGCAGCTCACTCTGGGAGGGCTTTAGCCCTCTTCATTCGTTCGAGGCCCCCTCGGGGGGCCTTCATCATACCGCCCGCTCTGCGGGCGGTAGCTGATTCATTTGTCACGAATGAACTGGGACGCAGGGATTCGAACCCCGCCAGGCAGATCCAGAGTTGTCGTCAAACGAAATATCACCCGATTCCACTGAAGATCACCACGAGCTACCAAGTAGTGTTTCCAGCACTTGCATTCGGCACTCTGACCTCGATGGTATTCGGTAGATGCCGGTAGTAGCCACAGAGGGGGCCACACTCTCAGATGGGACCCGCCAAGACCAGGGTGGTGGCCAACCCCAAGGCCCCCTCGATTGATGCTGGGCAGACCTCGTGTCTGAACTTTGATTGATTTGCTGGATGGGACCCTTCAGGTTGAAGTTGTTTGCCAGTCCTTCAGGCGTGTTCTGCCTGCCGCGGTTAATAGAAATTTTTCAGATTCTGGTGCAGTTAATTGCTGGACAGGTTCAACCAAGCACTTCTCCCTAAACCTACCCAAAACCTGCTCTCAACTTGTAAAGAAAGCCGACACACTTCCGACTGCGCCCCTTCACTCTGACCTCGATGGTATTCGGTAGATGCCGGTAGTAGCCACAGAGGGGGCCACACTCTCAGATGGGACCCGCCAAGACCAGGGTGGTGGCCAACCCCAAGGCCCCCTCGATTGATGCTGGGCAGACGATCATCAAAAAAAACTGCAGAGCTGGATGAAGCGGAATCGAAACGTCGATACTGCCGTAATCACTGGGAAAAACTTCGATATCGAAAGGGTGCGAAATGACGGGCCTTGCACGTATTACTACAGGCCGAAGGTGATCCCAAACTGATCTGCGCGATCGCCTTCAGGTTGAATTTCCCGGCTACGGATACCGCCGGGTGTATCGGGAACTGGAACGCCAGGGCGAGATCGTCAACACGAAACGGCTTCGGCGCGTGATGAAGCGGTACGGGTTGAAGCCGATCACCTGGCGGAGTTTCCTCCACACGACCGATTCCAATCACCGGTTCCGCATCTACCCCAATCTGCTGAAGAGGCACACGGTCACCGGTCTGAATCAAGCGTGGGCAGCCGATATCACTTACATCCGGATACGCACCGGATTCGTGTTCCTGGCCGCCATCCTGGATCTCCACTCTCGCAAGGTCATCGGTTGGGCGATCTCGAAACGGATCGACCGCCAGCTCTGCATCGAGGCGTTACAGATGGCCATCGCAGCGCGTCTCGACACCCGGGCCTGCATCCATCATTCAGATCGGGGCGTGCAGTATGCCTCCGACGACTACATCGACATCTTGCGAACACACGGCTTCCAGATCAGCATGTCGGCGAAGGGCAATCCCGGGGACAACGCTTTCGTGGAGTCGTTCTTCAAGACCTTGAAGTACGAGGAGATCCATCTCTGGAACTACGAGACCTACGAGGACGTGATCGAACGTGTCCCATACTTCATCGAGGAGGTCTACAATCGCAAGCGGCTGCACTCCTCAATCGGCTATCGTCCGCCGATCGAGTTCGAGCAGCTCGTGAACTTGAAACGCGCCGATCGGCCTATTCTCAATCTTTGACGAAATCTGTCCAGTTTTGGGGGCGCACTCAGGAGAGGCAGATGAAGAAGCGAGGACGGAAGCAGTACAGCGCGGCATTGAAGGCAAAGATCGCCGTGGAAGCGGTCAAGGGACAGCGCACGATCCAGGAGCTCGCGTCCCACTACGAAGTTCACCCGAACATGGTGACGAAGTGGAAAAAGCAAGTGCTCGACGGCGTATCGGAGATCTTCTCCAATGGTCGATCCCCGGCCAGTGAAGTCGATGAGCAAGTACAGGCCGAACTTTACCAACAGATCGGAAAATTACAGATCGAGGTGGAGTGGCTCAAAAAAAAGTCGGGACTTTCCCGTTAGAGCAACGACGGCCATGGATCGAATCAAATCACGACGAGTTGAGCATCGTCGAGCAGTGTCGGTTGACCGGAGTGTCCCGATCCGGACTCTACTACACACCGGTGGGCGAGAGCGCCGAGAACATCGCGTTGATGCGTCTGTTGGACGAGCAGTATACGCGGACCCCGTTCTACGGGATTCGGCGTATGACCTGGTGGTTGGAGACGCAAGGTCGGCAGGTCAATGCGAAGCGGGTTCGGCGACTGCTACGGCTCATGGGACTGGAAGCGATCTATCCCAAACCGCGGTTGTCGATGCCAGCCCCGGGACACCGGATTTACCCATACCAGTTGCGCAATCTGGAGATTGTGCGTCCCGATCAGGTGTGGGCCACCGATATCACGTATATCCGACTCCGGCAGGGATTCATCTATCTGGTGGCGATCATGGACTGGTTCAGCCGGTACGTGCTGGCTTGGGAAGTGTCCACGTCGATGGACAGTGGATTTTGCGTGTCGGCACTGGACTGGGCGCTGAGGCAAGCGCAACCGGAGATTTTCAACACGGATCAGGGGGCTCAGTTCACCAGCGATGTCTTCACGAGCCGACTGGAAGACCAGGGCATCACGATCAGCATGGACGGCCGGGGCCGGTTCCTGGACAACATCGAGCGCTTCGTCGAGCGCTTATGGCGCACCGTGAAGTACGAGGAAGTGTACCTGAAGGACTACTTGAGCGTTTCCGAGGCGATCTCGAACCTGAACCTATATTTCAGGTTTTACAATCAGGAACGCGGCCATCAAGTATTCGACTATCAGACGCCCGAGACCGTTTACTTTCAGCGCGCGCCAGGGGCCTGTGGAAACTGACTCCGCAGTGGAAATCCGCACACAACTCGGATTCCCACAGCTGCTTGAAAACAGCCTCGAAGACTCGGCTTTTTCACAGTTCCCACAGGCTCGGCGACGGGCTAAATATCAACCCATTTCAGTGGCAGCGATCCACCTTAAGACCCGGGGGTTGCTGTCCGAAGAATGGGGAGCCCCTCAGTTAACCCACCCCTGTCCCACTTGTCCCAGTAGTCCCAGTAAGTACAACCCCGGCAACAAAGGGGGTAAGTACATAGAGGGTTAGAAACTCCTGGGTCTTCTGGGACCGGTGGGACACAGCAATAAGAAAGCCCAGGGAATCGCGGCGCCCCGGGCTTGATGTCAATCTAAGAATCGCGTTCGGACTCTATCCCTTACCGCTGCTCTTGGAAGAGCCCTTCTTGGAGCTCTTGCCGGACCTATCCGACTCGTCAGTGTCGGCATCAACAGTGGTCGTTCCCGTATCATCACCCACGGTGAGAGTGATCTGCACCGGGTCTGCTGTTCCCGCCAGATCCGCTCCTTCGACTTCAGCTTCGAGCGCGAACATCGTGCCGAAGAGGGGAGTGACTGTCACCTCCAACTCCGCTCCTCCGATGACACCCTCAAACTCGAATCCATCATCGGTTTCCAAGAAAGACCCTTCAGGGATGATTACGCTGAAAGTCCCCACTTCCAAGGTCACAGGCTCGGTAGTCGGGTCGATTCCATTATTCGTGTCCCCGAGGGTAAACGTACCTTCAAGCTCAAACTCGGCATCGTCATCATCCAAATCGATCCCAAGTTCTGCCGCGAAGCCGCTAAAAGGCACCGATGTAACCTTACACTTGCCTGCGCTACTGGCATTGAAGATACCGAGAATCTCTGAGCCGGAAAGGGCCTGACCGTGGATTTCCATCTCGTCGAGGTCACCCGCCAAATGTAAAGGAGAAACGTTAAAAAATAGTTGAACCCCAAAGGTCAGGTCGCCCGTGAAATCCGGATACGTTACAGATACTGTTTCCGAGGCGACCACTTGTCCGTCAACGTAGAGACTCCAAATGTTGCCTTCACGAACTACTGCGACATGTCGAAAAACGTCGTTCTGCCACCCTGCAATGCTTCCCTCAGAGATGTTGACGACAAACCTACTACCGAGAAACAACGTGAAGCCGAGACCCCGCCCATCTCCTCCATAAAAGAACAGCATTCGATTGCTGCGGTCCGTACCCTGACTCACAAGCATGTAGATCCCTGTTCGATCATCCACTTTGACCCAACCATCAATCGTGAAGTCTCCATCGCCGAAGGCCTACAGAGGACCGTCTGGAACCCGAACAAAGTCGTCAACACCGTCGAAACTCAGAGCACCTCCCACCTTCCCGACTTGAGGCACTGGACCATTGACGTGCGCTCCATCATGGCCACCAAGAATATCCGTAGCAATGACGCCACCCGTTTCGTCAAGTGGCCACCAGCTGATGAGTTCCGCCGGGGGTGGAGTGCAGGCTTGTCCCGCTACTTGAGTGGCTGGAGCGAGGATACAAAGACAGGTCAAAAACGCCAGTGTCAGCGTTCGTCCACTGTTCGTAGTCGTCTCCATGACGTTCTCCTTCGGGCATCTTGCGCTGCACGCAACTGTTGATCTTTCGTCTCACACAGCTTAGTTAGGTGCTCAAGCTATGTAAACGGATTTGCGTCGATAGTCAAAGAGGCAAAATCCCCGAGTCAATCGAGTCCAACAATAAAATCAATCACTTCTTATCGCCTCACCCACGCGAGCCACGACCGAGGCACCCGAGTCGAGACCCGCGGTCTCAGGTGGCTACTCCACGACGCGTCTCTAGTGCCTCGGCACCGACTCGGTACAGCGCTCGACTCTCAACTGTTGGTTTCAGGGGATGACTCGACGAACTCGGGCTACTGGGGGTCGTCGGGCAGTTCGATCAGCCAGATGTCGCCTTCAAACGGGGGGCCGGGAAACATAGTACAGAGTACCGTCGTCGGGCGATGGGACTGGTAGGGCAAAGACATGGGAACCCGACAAGACGACTTTAACCTGTTTCGACGTTCGATCCACGGCGTACGCCGCTAGCCATATCCCAACAGGCCGATGAGGCCTCAGCTGATTTCGATAACGTAAAAGGGACCCACCCAAGGGGGTTCTGATCGAGCAAAAGGGACCCACCCCTGATAGCCTCCCCCGGCGTGTCGCCGGATGAACCGGCAAGGCGGGAGGGAGGGTGAGGAGTTGTTAGGGATGGATCAGTACGAGATGGTCAGGACCGCACATCGGGTTTACAAGAAAAGCATTCGACAGATCGCCCGGGAGACCGGGCACACGAGACGGACGGTCCGGAAGGCGTTGGCCGGGCAGGAGCCGAAGTATCGGCGGGAGAAGGAGCCGGCCTGTCCGGTGATGGATCCGGTGGCCGGGATCGTGGAGGGCTGGCTGCGGGCGGATCGGGAGCAGCCGGTCAAGCAGCGACACACGGCGCACCGGGTGTGGCAACGTCTGGTGGACGAGCATGGATTTACCGGAGCCGAGCCGACGGTGCGGCGATGGGTGCGGGAGCGGAAGATGCGGCTGGGCTGGAGCCGGTCGGCGGCGGTGGTGCCGCTGGATCCGGAACAGGCGTCGGAAGCCGAAGTGGACTGGGGCACGGCCTGGGTCCGGATGAATGGTGAAGACCTTCAGGTCAAACTGTTCTGCATGCGGAGCCGGTACTCGGGCAAGTCGTTTGTGCGGGCGTATCGGTGGGAACGGCAGGAGATGTTCCTGGACGGTCAGATCCAGGGGTTCGGCTGGTACGGCGGCGTATTCCCGACCGTGGTCTTCGACAACCTGAAGACGGCTGTGAAGCGGGTTCTGAGAGGGAAGGCCCGGATCGAGCAGGACCGGTTCACGGCGTTTCGAGCCCACTACACGTTTGAAGCGCGGTTCTGTAATCCGGCCCGGGGCCAGGAGAAAGGCGGTGTCGAAGGCCTGGTGGGTTTCGCACGCCGGAACTTCCTGGTGCCGGTTCCCGAGGTGGCCGACTTGGAGGATCTGAACGCGCAACTGCTGGAACGCTGCGCGACCGACGACCAGCGCCGGATCGGCGGCCGGGCCGACGACCGCACGATCGGGGAACGGCATGCTGCCGAGCAAGAGCGGCTGTTGGCACTGCCCGAGACGCCATTTGAGAACACCAAGGTGGTGGGTGTGCGGATCAGCCGGTACCAGACCGCGCAGGTGGATTCGAACCGGTACTCGGTGCCGACCGCGTATGTGGGACGCCGTCTCTGGGCCCATATTGGCTGTGACCGGGTGCGCTTTTATGCGGACCAGAAGAAGGTGGCCGAACATTCCCGAGCCTTCGGTCATAGCGACTGGCGGATTGATCCGATGCACTACCTGGAACTGATCCGCCGGAAGGTGGGGGCGTTTGAAAGCGCCCGACCGATTCGGCAGTGGCGGCCCCAGTGGCCCGCCCATTACGAGACGGCGCTGGAACGGTTGCGGGAACGGCACGGCTATAGCCGGGGCACCCGGCAGTTTATCGGCATCCTCCAACTCCACCAGGACTGGGCTCTGGACCGGGTCTCGGCGGCCCTTCAGGAAGCGCTCGATGCCCACTGCGCCGAACTGGACGCGGTCCAGCACATTCTGATGCGGGAGGCATCCCCGGCCCGAGCCCATGCCCCGCTCGAGTCCGGGTTAATGCCCGGTATCACCGACCGGACGATCGCTGGAGCCGATCTGGATCAATACGACCGTCTCCTGACTGGGGGTGTGCGATGACACCGGGCCAGGAGATCGTTCTGGACGACGCATTACGGCAGCTTCGGCTTCCGGCCATGGGACGGGAGTGGCGCGAACACGCCCGGCAGGCCAAGGAGGCCGGAGAGGGGTACACCGGCTTCCTGCTGGCTCTGGCCAGCCGCGAGTTGGAACAGCGCCAAGCCAATCAGGTCCAGCGCCGGTTGCGCGAGGCCCGGTTTCCACTGCTCAAGACCCTGGAAACGACCGACCTGAAGAAGTGGCCGGCGCTGGATGCGGTTCAGGTCCGCGACTATGCCGAGTGCGGCTACATCACCCGGCGCGAGAACGTTGTGCTGCTGGGCAAGCACGGCACCGGCAAGACCCATGCCGCAACGGTCCTGGGTGTGGAAGCCTGCCGCAACGGTTACCGCGTCGGGTTCACCACGGCCGCGGGATTGGTCAACACGCTGATCGAATCCCGCGAAGAACGGCAGTTGAAGCGGTACCTGGCCAAGCTGTCCCGCTTTGAACTGCTCGTCGTTGACGAGGTCGGCTATATCCCGTTCTCGGCCGAGGGGGCCCAGCTGCTGTTTCAGGTCTTCTCGGACCGTTATGAGAAGGGCTCGGTGATCGTCACGTCGAACCTCCCGTTTGCGCAGTGGACCAGCGTCTTCGGCGACGCCGCGCTGACTGCGGCCCTATTGGACCGGCTCACCCATCACTGCTCGATTCACGAGTTCAAATGGGAAAGCATCCGGTTCACCGAAAGTCTGGGCGCCGCCAGCAAACGGAAAAAGAAACCCCGTGCCGCCGGAGGATCCGCGTGAAAAACGCGGGCGCGACGGGCTGTGGAAAGTGCCGCCACCGTGGGAACCCGCTGCAAAGCCAGCGCGTTCCCACCGCGGCTTGGAAGCCTTCGGCTTCCACACTTTCCACAGCCCCGACGGCGGGCTTACTTACAAACCATTAACCCAGGGGGTGGGTCCCTTTTACTCGATCGGGGTGGGCTCTTTTTACGTTGTCAAAGCGACTCAGCCGCAAAACGCCGGAAAATCTTACAATCGTAGAGTTTCCTCCGAAGCCCTTGACTTAGTGCTACATCGCGCCCTTTTTCTGCCAGGCCACGCCGAAAGCGTTCGGATCTCTTACAGAACTGCGCGGGGCATTCCGCAGGCCCGCGGGCTGTGGCCGGCCTGGCATCAACGCACCTATCTTTTGGAAATCAAGCGTTTATCACCCATCATGGCCCAAGCCGTTACGGAATCCCGGCTTTGGCACGCTTCTTGCACTTGTCCTGAGTGAGTTATAGGTGGCCCTATCGGATCTCAGGCCGTCGAACTGCCTCGTGGAGCCTGTCAAAAGGAAAAGGCTTCTGTAGGAGAAAAGCGACTGTGAAATTCCTATCCGTTCTCACGGTGATCTCAAGTCTGGTGATGTTCGTCCCGCAGGCGAACGCGGATTTGGTCCTTCACCTGGGGTTGGATGATGGGACGGGATCAACGGCAACTGATTCTTCCGCGAATGGGCTGGACGGGACGCTGAACAACATGGACGACAACGATTGGGTGGCAGGTCAAGCGGGATCTGCGCTCGATTTTGATGGCGGCAACGACTTCGTCCTGGTGACTGACTCGTCGCTGCTGGATTTCGGGAGCGGTGATTTTTCCGTCTCCTACTGGGCGTTCAAGAAGTCGGCCACAATCGGATTTGACAATCTTTATGGTGTCTCCAAATGGGGCAGTGGAGCCAACCCTGGGACGAACGAATGGCTCTTGAATGTTGGTAGTTCGAGCAACACCGACAGACCCACCTTTGTCGTCGAAGTTGGCAGTTCTTTCTTTCGAGCACGCAGTCCGGACGACATCTCGCTCAACGAGTGGCATCATATTGTGGGAACGCGGAAGGATTCCACGCTAAGAATCTACGTTGATAGCGTTCTCAAAGATGAGGATTCGAGCATGCCAAGCGGATCCACAATCAACAACACTGGTCGCGACCTGGCGATCGCAACCAACACATTACCGGCCAACGCTATTTTTCGAACGGCTGCGATCTTCGACGACGTGCAAATCTACGATTTCGCCTTGAGCGACGGCGGCACCGCCGTGGGAGAGACGGCTGGCGGGAATGTTGCGTTCTTGTTCAACAACGCCGGCAGTGCCGTACCAGAGCCGAGTTCGCTCGCGATGCTGAGTCTTACGGCGCTGGGATTCTGCGCCTACAGGCGTCTGAGGAGCGGTCGGAAGCAACTGTAGTTCGCAATACTTGTCTTTTTGAACAGACCGGGGTTTTCCCTTGCTTGATGAAACGCCAATACAAGCAACTCCAGTAATACCTAGGCATCGACGTGGATGGGGAGGGCCACATAGTAATTCTACTGTTTAAAGAAACGAAGATGGCGTGATCCAAACTCTCTATCCGTAGTAGTCGCATTTACAGTCAAGACGCTTGACGCGGCGGGTGAGCTGGGAAAGGTCGGCAGTTACTTTGACGGCTAGGCGGTCACGGTGCAGATTGGTATTCGGGCCTGAGGGATGTGCAAGTGGACCGCTTGCCTCAGTTCGTCGGAATTAGCTCTTCTTGGACGTTGCCACGTTAACCCGACTTCCGCGGTTCGGCAGGTTTGGTAGACCTAAGTTGTTGAGTTAATTAGATCGAGATCCCGAAGGTCGGCACTACAAGGCTGTCGGCGATCGGGGCCGTGGCATGGCGCTCAGATGGCGATGCGCGGTGTCGGCTGTTGCGGCAACGTCATGGCGAGATGATGCAGCAGCAAGAGATGGTCCCTGTTGGGTTGGGTGTAGCGCGGCAGGACGAGGTGGCGTCCGTCGGTGGTCGGCACATGAACATCGACCATCTGTATGGTCGAGAATGTGTCGAGGATTGCGCGGGGTGTCAGCCCCGGGGCGTGGGGGCGGATGAGGGATTTCAGGGTGACCTGCAGGCACCAGGCGATGAAGGCAAGGAAGATATGGGCTTCGATGCGGTGGTCGTGCTGATGGAAGATCGGCCGGATCGCGAGGTCGTGCTTGAGTTCCTTGAACGCCTGCTCGATTTCGGTCAATCGCATGTAGTGGCTCCACAACTGTGCCGGGTCACCGCTGGTCATGTTGGAGCGCAGCAGGTAGCGGCCTTCGCGCCGGTAGGCGGCCCGGAGCTTGTCGCGCCGGAGCGTGAAGGCAAAGCCGTTGTGGGCCAGTGCCCCATTGCTTTCTGGGACCTCGATACGGACCAGATACCAGGCGCGTCCGGCCTCCTTCTTTGCGGCGCCCAGCTTGATCAGCAACGCATCCCGGCTGAGGGATTGTCGCTGCAGGTCATGCAGGCGTTTCCACAGCTTCTTCAGCCGCCGCCGCCGCATGCTGCGTTCCTTCGAGACCCGTTTTTCGCTACGGACCAGCACATAGAGTTCGCCGTCTCGTGACAGCAGCTTGACGTCAACGGACTGGCGAACCTGCTGCCAGGGCAGATCGAGGAAGGACGACTCCAGACGGGTCAGCCGACCTTTGGGTGTGCCAACCAGATAGCGCAGGCCCGAGGCACTGGCGCGCATCTCGGCCAGGGTCTCCTCGGTGGGAATGCCGCGATCCATGATCCAGATGCGGTCGGAACGACCGTATTGCGCCTCGATGCGGGCGATGAAGGCGGCCAGCGTGGTGTTGTCGGCCGTGTTGCCCGGCATCACCTCATAGGCCAGCGGGAAACCGTCGGGCGTGATGATCAGCGCGATCACCACCTGGACGCAGTCGGGACGCTTGTCGCGGCTGTAGCCGAACTGGCGTTTGCCCGCCAAGGGCGGGTCCGACTCGAAATAAGTGCTGGTCAGATCGTAGAGCAGAACATCGAACCGGGCCTCAAACAGGGTGCTCCAGCGCGCCTTGAGGAACGAGAAGAATTCGCGCTTGTGGTCGAGCAACCGGTCGAGACAGCGGTAGAGCTTGTCGTCGGAGATCACGCGGTCACTGCCCAGCAGGTCACGTAGCGCGCTGTGTTCATACCAGTGCCGGTGCAGCCGCCAGTCGCTGCCGGGATCGATCAGGTGATAACAGACCTGCACCTTGAGGATATCGAGCCATCGGGTGCCCTTGCGGCTGGGCGGCAGCCGCGGGCCCCAGAAACGGTCCAGCCCGAGACGGTCCCACAACGCCAGCGCCAGCCAGCAGGCGCCCCACTGGCGCGGATCGCGCAGTTCCAGTTTGTCGAGCTGGAGCTGCACGACATCGCAATCCAGCACCGGCGCGGGCCGGTCCTCGGGAAACAGCGCCATCTGCTGCAGCGCCGCGCCGCCGCTGAGAACCTCGATCGAGCGGCACCACTCGGCGCGCTGGCTGTCGTTGATCTCGCCGAGATAGAGAAGCTGGCGCTGGACCACACGGCCGCCACCGACCCGGGTGCTCTCGACGACACTCCAGTAGCGGTGCTCCTTGCCGTCCTTGAATCGCTTCTTGCAGCGCACGAACATGCACGCATCGTCGGCATATCCGAAAAACTAATCAAGGGGGTAGGTCGGCACTACACGCCCACCCGGGAGGTCAAGGTATAGAAAACAAACGCGATTCGTGCTCCAAATGGGCTAAATTAGATGAAAATCGTGCCGAACCGCGGAAGTCGGGTTAATCTTGGTGATTTGCTTTTCCAAGTTCTTGCTTTCACACTTCGGGCACTTGTAGTTCTTCCCATCGAGGTCTTTGAGTGAGAGTGTCAGCGGGAATTCTGCCCCGCAATCCATGCACTGGAATTCATAGACTGGCATGAAATCACCTCCTGATACTGGGACCGTTAGATACTGCGGGTAAGAAACCCGATCTGTTCGAGGACTTTGTAGTGGGATATGGTCTGGCCGATCATCTTGCTGTTCCATGCACGATAGTCTTGTCAGGCACCCGCACCGGTACTCTGACGATAGCCTTCCGCAACGGCGGCAGTGTCAAAGTAACTCTCAAACTCCTGTATCTTTCCGTTTGTGATGGTGAAGAGGTGCACGTATGCGGTGTCCAGCGTGCGACTCGTCGCCCTAATGCGGGCCTTATAACGGCCTCTGACGGCGACCTTGTTCCCCTGCGCGATGAAATCCTGCTGCGTGAAATCCAGAACCTCTTCCGCGTTCGCTAAGGCGACCAAGAACTCCCCCATCTGGGCGCGGCCCTTGCGTGATCCTGTGTAAGGTACGCCCTCTTGAGCGTCTTCTATCGACGGCAGCACCCAGTCGGCGTCCTCCGCATACAAATCCAGTAGCAACTCGATGGCGCCGCTGTTGAAGGCCGTGTACGCCTTCTTCACAAGCTCAACGTTGTCTTGTGCGCTCACGCAGTGCTCCTTTTCGCTACTTATGGCACCGGCACCCGTTCCTTCAGTTCTTCAAACCAATTGAGGACGATGTTGATTTGCTCCAGATCGGGTCCAGATTGCCCCGATTCTTCGAGTTGCAGCATGTGGAACCGATCACCATCGGGATGGATGTCGGGAGCGGCGTATCGGCCTTCAAACAGTTCATGTGGATTCCCGTACGTGAAGGTTGGAGTGGTCTTGATCGGGACGGCCATTACATTATTCCCTTTGCGATAAAACAGTTCCGTCCCGTCGGGTGACCAGCGTGGTTCTTGGCCACCGGCCTTTGATATCCTACGTTGCCCCCCATCTAAAGAGAAGACAGCGATTGGCTGATGGTGTCCTGGACTTGAGCGACGTGGTTAGGACGTGTTAACACTAAAGAGCAAGAATGTTTTATAATAGGGCATGGAGATCACACAGGAGCAGTATTGTCGCATCGAGCCGGAGCTGCCGCGTCAGCGGGGGAACGTCAGTCTTTCGAACCTGACGGTCTTGAACGCCATTTTGTATGTGGCTGAGCAGGGCTGCAAGTGGCGCGGTCTGCCCAAGCGCTTTGGCAACTGGCACACCATCTACACCCGGATGAACCGCTGGTCCAAGAACGGCGTGCTCGACGCCGTCTTCGAAAAACTCCAGCGCGAGCAACTGGTGCGCATCCGGGTGGAAGCCGTTTCGATGGACTCAACCATTGTGAAGGTGCATCCCGACGGCACGGGTGCGTTAAAAAAAACGGTCCGCAAGCGATCGGCAAATCCCGCGGCGGATGGACCACCAAGATTCATCTGGTTGCCGCGAATGCTCGAACGGCAATAACGTTTGCGCTCTCGCCCGGCCAAGCGCACGACGCCCCGCAGGGCCGCGATCTGCTCGCCGGTCTGGGGCCACTACCCGAGCCGCTACCGCTGCTGATGGACCGCGCCTACCAGGACGACCAGACCCGCCAATTGGCTCTGGATTTTGGGTGGATTCCCGTCGTGCCGCCCAAGCGCAACCGCCTGGAGCCGTGGGAATACGACCGCGTTCTCTACCGCCGCAGGAACGAAGTCGAGAGGCTCTTCCGCCGACTCAAAGGTTTCCGGCGTATCTTCTCCCGTTTCGATAAACTCGACGTCATGTTCCTCGCCTTCCTTCACTTCGCTCTCATCGTCGAGGCACTACGGTAGTGTTAACACGCCCTAGATCAGATGCGGCGAAGTGCAGGAAGGGGCCACACTGAGGTACACACCCGCTCCGCAAGACTTTCTTCCTGACGACGAAACTTGCTCCAACTCATTTGTCACGAATGAACTGGGACGCAGGGATTCGAACCCCGACAGGCAGATCCAGAGTCTGCAGTCCTACCATTAGACGACGTCCCAACGGGCGATTGCTCGCCAGTGGCGAGGCGATTGCTCGCCACCTGGCGAGACGATTGCTCGCCACTGGGAAATCGTAGCAAAGGGCCGAAAGAGTTTGCAAGATGTCCCGACCCGTGGAACGAGCACTCTAGCCGTGCTTCTTCAGTGGTTTCGGCGGCTCGCGGGACTCGAATTTACCCTCGGCCCGCTCGATCCACAGATCCTGAATTGCACCGCCTTCGATGGTTTGCTTGACGAAGTCGACGGCGTCTTCGGTCAACTCACCCCGGAACAGGAAGGTGAAACGGCGTCCGTCCATCGAGAGGATCTTGATCAGGATCGAGTCCGGCGGGTCGTCGATCGGCTCCAACTCGATGTGGTGGTACGGGTGTTCGATCCCTCTCAATTGACCCTCGGCAGGATCGGAAGCTTCAGCCTGTCGTTCCTTCTTCGGACTCGGAATCGTCGTCGTGGCCCTCTTCTTCTCCCTCTTCGCCGTGCTCGGCGCCTTCGCCGCCGGACTTCTCGATGGCGAAGATGTGATACCCGTCGGCAAGAAGTTCGATGCTGAACGTGATTTCATCATCGACCGCTACCGACTCGATAAGCGCTTCGTCGGCGACCGGAAACGACATCGTCATCGCGGCCATGAACCCGGGGATTTCGCCGTGTTCGATCGTCAGCGCACCGTCGTCGCCAATCCCGCGGACGAATCCCTGGCCAATGAACGGGTCTTCCTGAGTTCCGGTCGGGACCGCTGGCGCCGGCTCCGCAGCAGGTTCTGGCGTTGCCGCGGGCTCGGACTCCGGCGCTTCTCCGCAGGAGACGGCCAGGAAAGAAACGACAATCAATAAAGAAACAATTTTCAAGATGAACCTCCTGTTGCCGACGCAATATAGCTTGTTTACACCTTCCAGCCCGGTCGGACACCTGAGGGGCTCCCCATTCTTCGGACAGCAACCCCCGGGTCTTAAGGTGGATCGCTGCCACTGAAATGGGTTGATATTTAGCCCGTCGCCGAGCCTGTGGGAACTGTGAAAAAGCCGAGTCTTCGAGGCTGTTTTCAAGCAGCTGTGGGAATCCGAGTTGTGTGCGGATTTCCACTGCGGAGTCAGTTTCCACAGGCCCCTGGCGCGCGCTGAAAGTAAACGGTCTCGGGCGTCTGATAGTCGAATACTTGATGGCCGCGTTCCTGATTGTAAAACCTGAAATATAGGTTCAGGTTCGAGATCGCCTCGGAAACGCTCAAGTAGTCCTTCAGGTACACTTCCTCGTACTTCACGGTGCGCCATAAGCGCTCGACGAAGATGTTGTCCAGGAACCGGCCCCGGCCGTCCATGCTGATCGTGATGCCCTGGTCTTCCAGTCGGCTCGTGAAGACATCGCTGGTGAACTGAGCCCCCTGATCCGTGTTGAAAATCTCCGGTTGCGCTTGCCTCAGCGCCCAGTCCAGTGCCGACACGCAAAATCCACTGTCCATCGACGTGGACACTTCCCAAGCCAGCACGTACCGGCTGAACCAGTCCATGATCGCCACCAGATAGATGAATCCCTGCCGGAGTCGGATATACGTGATATCGGTGGCCCACACCTGATCGGGACGCACAATCTCCAGATTGCGCAACTGGTATGGGTAAATCCGGTGTCCCGGGGCTGGCATCGACAACCGCGGTTTGGGATAGATCGCTTCCAGTCCCATGAGCCGTAGCAGTCGCCGAACCCGCTTCGCATTGACCTGCCGACCTTGCGTCTCCAACCACCAGGTCATACGCCGAATCCCGTAGAACGGGGTCCGCGTATACTGCTCGTCCAACAGACGCATCAACGCGATGTTCTCGGCGCTCTCGCCCACCGGTGTGTAGTAGAGTCCGGATCGGGACACTCCGGTCAACCGACACTGCTCGACGATGCTCAACTCGTCGTGATTTGATTCGATCCATGGCCGTCGTTGCTCTAACGGGAAAGTCCCGACTTTTTTTTGAGCCACTCCACCTCGATCTGTAATTTTCCGATCTGTTGGTAAAGTTCGGCCTGTACTTGCTCATCGACTTCACTGGCCGGGGATCGACCATTGGAGAAGATCTCCGATACGCCGTCGAGCACTTGCTTTTTCCACTTCGTCACCATGTTCGGGTGAACTTCGTAGTGGGACGCGAGCTCCTGGATCGTGCGCTGTCCCTTGACCGCTTCCACGGCGATCTTTGCCTTCAATGCCGCGCTGTACTGCTTCCGTCCTCGCTTCTTCATCTGCCTCTCCTGAGGCAGCGATCTTACACCTTAGCAACCTGTCCGAATTTTGGGGAGCACCTCAACCTGACTCGTTCTTGCAATAAGTTGTAATCTCCCTTTTGCTGCCCGCCCTACGCAACAAAAGCCGAGATGCGGCATAATCGCTCGCTATGGCCAAACTGTTGCGCGATGCCGTTCATGGGGACATCCAGCTCGGCCCCCTGGAGATGGAGTTGATCGACACCCCTGAATTTCAGCGTCTTCGCGGGATCAAGCAACTGGGGACGGCATACCTGGTGTACCCGTCTGCCATGCACACGCGGTTCGAGCATTCGCTTGGTACCTCCTGGGTCGCCCACCTGTTCGTCGAAGCGATCCGGCGGAGCGCGCCAGTCTCCGACGACGACGAGACCGTGATCCGTGTGGCCGCCCTGCTGCACGACATCACACACATTCCGTTCGGCCACACATTGGAAGACGAGCGGCGCGTTCTGCCGCGTCACGACGAGGATGAGGGCCGACTGAGCTACTTTCTGGAGGACTCGGCCATCGGGTCCATCTTGAAGAGGGTCGGACTTTGCGAAGAGGTGGTCTCGATCCTGACCGCCGGAGGGGATCTCCGCTCCGACATCGTGGGTGGGGCGATCAGCGCCGATTTGTTGGACTACATCCGTCGAGATACGTATTTTTGCGGCCTCTCACAGCACTACGACAACCGGATCTACCAGTCTTTTTCGGCACCGAACGGCCGGCTGGTGATGAATCTGGAGAAACACGGCGTGTTGCGACGGGATGCGTTATCGGAGCTGGTCAACCTGCTCCGGATCCGCTACACGCTCTCCGAGAGGGTCTACTTCCACCACACGAAGCTGTCGTCCGGGGCGATGATCTCGAAGACAGTGGAGCTGGCACTGGGATCGGGCTTCGATCCCTCGGAGCTGAGAACCCTCAGGGACGACACACTGATCTGGACCTTACGACAACGGTTTTCCGACCACCCTGCGATCCGCCACATCCTCGGTCGATTGGAGTCGCGACAGCTCTACAAGCCATGCTTTCTGGCGACCCTCGCCCTCGGCGAGGCTCAGCAAAAGGAGCTCGTGGAGCGGTATCACTACGGCGCCTCCGAGAGGGAAGCCGCGGAGCGCACGATTGCCGCGGGTGCGGGCCTCGACGCCCACCAGGTGATCGTCTACTGCCCGTCGATCGGGATGTCGCTGCCCGAAGCGGAGGTGCCGGCCCGCATGGAAGGCGGCACGATCCGGCCGTTGTCGGGTAGCAGCAACAGTGAGATCCGCATTCTCAAGGAAAAGCACCGGGCCCTGTGGAAATTCCTGGTCCTCATCGATCGCTCGGCGTGGGACCGGGTCAAACTGGCCCGTGCCGCGGCCGAGGAGTATCTCGGTATCCCGTCCGAAGGATGAACCACCCCATCGATGCTATATTCTTCGTCTGTGCCCGAGCGGCCCGTGGCAGCTGGGCGAGGCCCGTACTGAGGCGAGCCGCAATCGTCGGTTCGACACGAACCGCAATCGTCTGATCGAACCATGATTTCCTCAACGTTTTTCTTTCTCTTCTCGCAGCTGGGCGTCGGCATGTTGTGGACCTTGCTGTTCATCTCACCCCGCACGATCGGCAAGAGCTTCTTCAAGTTCAGCAGCTCGACCGCTGCCGTGTTGATGGCGACCACCCTGGGCTTCGACTTTCTCTTTCCGTCTCCGGTCCGCGAGGGTCAGCTTCCGGTTGTCTTCCTGCTCGTGGCGACCCTGCTGGCGGGTCTCTACAATCGAACGGTTCACATCGACAAGTACGGCCCCGCGCTGGTACTGCTGGTCGCGGCGACGACGGCCGGGACAATCGCGATCGTCCTGGATTCCCTCGCCTTCATCCCGCTGATGGAGTTGGGCGGGTGGGAACGATGGGTCCTGGCGATCAACCACCTGGGCGCGACTGCGCTGCTAGGTTCGGTAATGTTGACGATGGTCTTCGGGCACTGGTACCTGGTCGTACCGAAATTGTCGATCGATCCGATCCGCCTCCTGACGAAGGTTTACATGGGGACGATCGCCTTCCGCGTGCTGACGATCGCGCTGACTCTGGTGGTGTTGAACGCTGTCCAGGCGATTCCGTTCTCCAATGTCGCTTCCGAACTACTGGTCCGCCAGGCCCTGTTCTTCTGGCCGCGATTGCTGTTTGGAGTAGTGGCTCCGATAGTGCTGGGCGTCATGATCTGGAGCACGCTCAAGCTCCGCCACACCCAGGCCGCAACGGGATTGCTCTACCTGGCCGTCGTCACGCTCCTGTTCGGCGAGTTCTTTTCGAAGTTCCTGCTCTTTTCCGTGAGCCTTCCCTTGTAGCGGAGGGATGTGCGGTCATAGACCATTGCTGTCCTTGAGAAGGGAAACTTCAGAATCGGGTGTAGGGGCGCTCTATGAGCGCACATGTTTCGGTTCGAAGAGTGTGCGGTCATAGATCGCACCTACGCTTGTTCGCCAAAGAAAAAGGCGGCGCTTCAGCGCCGCCTCTCCAGGATCTCGGTGGAACTTAAACTAGGGCGTGTTAACACTACCGTAGTGCCTCGACGATGAGAGCGAAGTGAAGGAAGGCGAGGAACATGACGTCGAGTTTATCGAAACGGGAGAAGATACGCCGGAAACCTTTGAGTCGGCGGAAGAGCCTCTCGACTTCGTTCCTGCGGCGGTAGAGAACGCGGTCGTATTCCCACGGCTCCAGGCGGTTGCGCTTGGGCGGCACGACGGGAATCCACCCAAAATCCAGAGCCAATTGGCGGGTCTGGTCGTCCTGGTAGGCGCGGTCCATCAGCAGCGGTAGCGGCTCGGGTAGTGGCCCCAGACCGGCGAGCAGATCGCGGCCCTGCGGGGCGTCGTGCGCTTGGCCGGGCGAGAGCGCAAACGTTATTGCCGTTCGAGCATTCGCGGCAACCAGATGAATCTTGGTGGTCCATCCGCCGCGGGATTTGCCGATCGCTTGCGGACCGTTTTTTTTAACGCACCCGTGCCGTCGGGATGCACCTTCACAATGGTTGAGTCCATCGAAACGGCTTCCACCCGGATGCGCACCAGTTGCTCGCGCTGGAGTTTTTCGAAGACGGCGTCGAGCACGCCGTTCTTGGACCAGCGGTTCATCCGGGTGTAGATGGTGTGCCAGTTGCCAAAGCGCTTGGGCAGACCGCGCCACTTGCAGCCCTGCTCAGCCACATACAAAATGGCGTTCAAGACCGTCAGGTTCGAAAGACTGACGTTCCCCCGCTGACGCGGCAGCTCCGGCTCGATGCGACAATACTGCTCCTGTGTGATCTCCATGCCCTATTATAAAACATTCTTGCTCTTTAGTGTTAACACGTCCTAGGAAATAGTTTCCGTCGTCGGGGGGCCGATCAGATCGAGGATGTCCTGCTCGATCCGTTCCTTTTTGTCGGCTTTCATCCCGAGGTACCTCTGGTAGATCTTCCAGTCCGGGCTCACGACGAACGTAGTCGGAAACCCAATCAGCCCTCCGAAACCGGTGACAACGTCCTCGTTTCCCATGACGACGGGATACTCGATTCCCAGTTCGGTGATGTAGGGTTCAACGTCGTCGTAGGACCCCGATTCGACCGTGATTCCCAGCATGACGACCCTGTCGTCGCTCTGTTCGGCGTCGAGAGCGTTGAAGTTGGGGATTTCTTCGATACAGGGCTTACACCAAGTTGCCCAGAAGTCGACCACGAGGACCTTGCCCTTGAGGTCCTCCGAATTGATTGTGCCGCCGGCAAACGAAGCAAGATCGAATTCCGGCGCACTCTTCAGTTCGGGTTCCGGCTCGGCGACCGCCGCGCCTGTGGGGTCGGTCCCGGCGACGGGTTGGCTTGTCCCGCAGGCGACCACCGCAAGCGAAAGAACACTCAGGAACAGAAGTCTCTTCATTTCGTATCCCTCACAAGGATTTGTAAACAAAAGACTATACCATAATCGTCACACCGGAAAGTAAGCCGGCCTACAGCCCGCAATGTTCTCAATTCAGGCTTCCCGTGGCGCACCAGTGGCCTGTAACAGTGCTATCGGCACCATCGCCGATGGGTCTTGCGGGCGAGGTCGAGGAGGGAGACGGAAAGCGATGCTCCTTCATCGGTGACGGCTTCCGACAAAGAGATCGCCCGCAACCCCCATCGGCCCGAAGGGTTCGGCCCAACGGCGCCGTCTTCGGTGTCGTAACGCCCTCGCAATGAAACAGCATTGGCTCGGGCGTCACTCCTAGAATCCGACGCCGTTCCGCCGAACGCTGGTACCGATAGCACTGTTACAGGTCACTAGTGTCTCCTCCCTTGATTCCTTCGATCTTGGTCCACCGTACCTTATAATTCGGGTGTCGATGAAGCAGAAGAAGCGGTTTCAGGACTTTCTGGCTGAGAAACAACTCAAGAAGACTTCTCAGCGGACACTGGTGTGGGAGACGCTGCTCGATTTGGAGGGACACCCCACGGTCGAGGAGATCCGGGAGCGTCTGCTCGAGCGCGGACACCGGGTGGGCCTGTCCACCGTTTACCGGACGCTGAAGATCCTGCTCGACTCGGGCATGGTTCGTCAGTCGAAGAGCGACAACACGACACTCTATGAACCCCTCATCGACGAACCGAACCACATTCATTTCGTCTGCAACAAGTGCGGCAAGACCGAAGAGTTTTCTTCGCCGAAAATAGAGCGGTTGATCAAGTCGGTCACCGAAGAACATCGATTCGAGGAACGCTACAGTCGTTACGCGATCTACGGATTGTGCCAAGTTGCGCGAAGAAGGAAGCCAGGCAGGCGGGCCTTACCGAACGGCAGGCAGCAGAAGATACTGGCCCGCGACGCGCTCGAGTGACCCTTGCCGTCGAGCGGCCGAGGGTACAGCTTCTACTCGATGCATCGAGAAGGAAACAAGGACACCTCCGGTCGGCGGATGTTCCGGCAACTGGCCGAAGAGGAGTCGGAGCACCTGGAACGTTTGCAGAGTGAGTACAAGGCATTAATAGAGGAAAACGGGTGGCTGCGCCGGGAGCCGTCGAGGCTTCCCGCGAGCAGAAAGATTGCAGACGAGATCTTTCCACAGAGGAAGCTCCTCCAGGTGGAAGTTTCCGACGAGACCACGCATCTGGAGGCCCTCAGTATCGCGATCGACCTGGAGCGAAGGTCGCACCATTTTTCAACAACTTTGCCCGGCAGTTGGAAGACCCGCGAGGGCGCAAGGTCTTTCGCGATTTCGCCCGCGAGGAACGCTCGCACCTGGAAGGTCTCCTTGAAGAGTACGAGAGCCTGACGAGCGAAGACAACGGCGACAGCAAGAACGGATCTTGAAAAACTGACGAAGTCGAGCGATAGCATTTCTGTTCACTGAAGCGTTAATCGTGTGTGCGGCTCCCGCGAAGGGGCGGAACCATATGACTTTCATTCGCAGTCTTCTAGTCGGCCTGATCCTTGCCGGGAATGCTTTCCCCGCAGGCCCAGATGTCCTCAGGCAACATCCACGGCACGGTCCGGGACCGCAGCGGCGCCGTCCTGCCGTCTGTCGCGGTGGCGGCGACCAATGTCGAACACGGGCCTGTCGCGTCAGACCGTGACGGACGCGCTCGGAGGCTACCGGCTCTTATTGCTGCGCCCGGCGAGTTATGAAGTGACGTTCGAGTTGCCGGGGTTTGCTCTTGTAACTCGCCGGCCGATCCAGGTGTTGATCGGCCAGTCGTCCCGGGTGGACGTGGAATTGACTCCGCGGCCCTGCAGCAGGAAATCATCGTCATCGGTGAGGCGTCGCTTGTCGAAGCCGAAAGACCCAGCAGGCGGACACGATCACGCAGCTTCGCATCGATAACCTGCCGATCAACAAGAGGGACTTCCTGGACTTCTCCCTCCTCACCCCCGGGGTGACCGATTCGAACGCGCTCGTCAGCTTTTCGCTTCCTCAGACACCGACGTCCGGTCTGTCCTTTGCGGGGCAGGGAGGGCGATCCAACAGCGTGACCATCGACGGGGTGGACAACAACGACAACGCGGTGGCGGCGGTCCGCTCGACGATCAGCCAGGAAGCGGTACAGGAATTCCAGATCAACCGCTCGAATTATTCCGCCGAGTTCGGCCGGGCGTCGGGTGGATTGATCAACATCGTGTCGAGGTCCGGGACGAATTCCCTCGGGGGCACCGTGTTCGGCTTCCTCAGGGATCAGGCGTTGGATGCGCGCAACCCGTTTGCGTTCGGGTCAGGTGGTACCGACATCGATCCCCCCTTTTCGCGGTTGCAGGCGGGCTTTGCCGTGGGGGGACCGATCGTCGAGAATCGGAGCTTCTTCTTCCTCTCCTACGAAGGCCTGCGCCAGCGCGAGTCGAATTTCTCGAGTTTTCTGGAGGACCCGGGCATCTTCGAGCCGACCACTTCGCAGCGTGCGCTGATCGGGACCCTGTTGGCCATCCCAGATCCCTCGTTGCAGTTTCTCGGGAACGCTTTGCAGGGCGCGCTGACGACGACCGGAGCGGTTTACCCGGACACGCTCCGACTGCTGGAGAGCAATAGCGGCGTCTTCCCCTTCAGCAACAACGACAATACCGCGTCGCTGAGGATCGACCACCAGCTGTCGGACGACAACCAGATGTTCGCAAGGGCTGCCTTCACCGACATCGATACTGTCGGTGGCTCCTTCGGCGGTCTGAAGGGACCGTCGAGAGGTGCCAACTTCCAGATTCAGGATCTATCGCTCGTCTTCGGTGACACCCATTTCTTCAGTTCGGATCTGGTCAACGAGTTCCGGTTTCAGTATGCCGACAGAGACTTCAACTCGCTCCCGGCCGACGCGTTCGGCCCGGAGATCAGCATCAACGGCACCGCGCTGGTCGGTCGCGACTTCTTCCTTCCGTCCATCCGGAACGAAAAGCGCGTACAGTGGGTGGACAACTTCACGATGGTCAAGGGCGCACATGAAATCAAGTTCGGCGGAGACGTGCAGTACCTGCCGCTCAAGACCGAGACGGAAGTCTTCTTCGGCGGTCGTTTTGTTTTCGGAGAGGGCATACCGCTCGGACTGCTCGTCGATAACGTTGGTGGTCCAGGTACTGCGGCCGGTGTCGGAGCCGCGCTCGTGGCGTTCGGACAAGCCAGCGTAGTGCCGGCGCTTTCGGAGTCGATCACATCGCTGCAGGCGTATAACCTCGGGCTCCCGCTGCTCTACCAGCAGGGCTTCGGCGACCCCAGGGCCGACATCACCAACAAGCTGATTTCCGGCTACATCCAGGACAAGTTCCGGTGACGCCACGGCTTACGTTGAATCTCGGCTTCCGCTACGACGTGGAACTACAGGAGAAGCCGTTCCACCGGGACACGAACAACGTCGCGCCCCGGGTCGGATTTGCCTACGAAGCCGCGCCGGGGACCGTCGTCCGGGGCGGGTATGGCGCCTTCTACTCGCCCGTGTACCAGGCCGTGGCTTTCATCGAGAAGGTCCTCGACGGTACGCAGATCTCACAGGTTTTCGTCCCGTTGACGGGATTGCCGGCTCTGGGCATCAACACGACGTCGGCCCACATCTGGGGTCTCCTCAACGCCACGGGCGTCATCGGGAATCGTCAGATCACCCAGGCGGACGTCGCGCCGCTCGGCATCCAGCCGGGAGTAACTCCGCCGATCCTGCTACGTTCGGCCGGCGACCTGGTGAATCCCTACAGCCAGCAGGCGAGTTTCGGGATTGAGAGGGAGTTCGGGACGCACCTGAGCGGCAGCGTCAATTACCTCCTGAACAAGGGCACAAAACTGCTGCGGTCGCGCAACACCAACCTGCGTATCGTGGGCAGCAACGCGTTCGGTCCGACGTTCGGGCCGATCAACCCGCTGGTCCTGCAGGACGCTCAGGTGGAGTCGTCAGGGAGCTCGATCTACCACGGCATGACGGCGACGCTCTCGAAGCGCTTCAGCGACTATCACCAGTTCCAGGTGTCCTACACCCTGTCGAAGGCGATCGACGACACCGTCGACTTCATCACCGACCTTCAGCCGGCGAACCAGCTGGATCTGAGATCGGAACGGTCGTTGTCTGCTTTCGACCAACGTCAGCGCCTGGTCGTCAGCGGTGTCCTCGTCTCGCCCTTCGAACGGGGAGTCGGCTGGGGGAAGGCGCTGGCCGATGTCACGGTCTCACCGATCATCACGGTTTCAGGCGGCCACCCGTTCAACCTGCTGCTGGGTTTTGACGCCAACGGTGACACCAACGCCA
>CBDAPB010000037.1:0-625209 GCA_965198265.1 Terriglobia bacterium | reverse complement strand
AACCAAGATGCGGGCGAATGCGAGCAAACGCAAAGCGATGAGCTATGAACGGATGAAGAAGCAGGAGACCGAATTGGGCGAACAGATTCGGGATCTGTTGAACCGGGCTACGGCGACCGATGAGGAAGAAGACCAGCGATACGGCAAGGACCGGCGCGGAGACGAACTGCCCGATGGGTTGTCGACCCGCAAAAAGCGATTGGCCACGATCCAGGCAGCAATGAAACGGCTCGAAGAACGTCAGATGGCTGCGGACCAGGAAGCGGGACGGGAACCGGGAGACGACAAACCCGGATGCGGAAAGAAGCCATTCAAACGCCCCATGGGCGAGCCCAAACCGACGGCCCAGGACAACTTCACAGATCCGGAAAGCCGGATCATGAAAACCTCCACTGAAGGGTTCCAGCAATGCTACAACGCGCAGGCGGTGGTGGATTCCGAGGCCCGGATCATCGTAGCGACAACGGTGAGTTCCAATGCGTCCGACGCGGGACAGTTGGAACCGACCCTGGATGCGTTGAACAACAACCTGGGAGAGCATCCCGAACGTGTACTGGCCGATGCGGGATATCGATCCGAGTCGAATCTAGGGATGTTGGAACAACGTCAGATTGACGGGTATGTTGCCATGGGTCGCGAGAAGAATCTGGCCGATGTTCCACTCCCACCCAAAGACACTGCTGTTGGCCGGATGATGAGAAAGATGAAAACCAAGCGTGGGCGCGACCGCTACCGGGCCAGAAAGCACATTGGCGAGCCGCCCTTCGGGTGGATCAAGTCGGTGCTCGGATTCCGACAGTTCAGTCTACGCGGTTTGGACAAAGTGACCGGTGAGTGGAACCTGCTCACTCTGGCGGTGAACTTACGGCGGATGAACGGGATGATCGAATGGGCATAATCCGGAAAACCGGAACCCAGCAGACCCGATACACGGCCAATTACTGGTATCCGTACAGCTCTGAACTCCTCGTATCGGAAGAATCGATGGGTTCTCCTCCGAAGACCCTCTCAAATCCCAATAAATTCGAGTTCTTCGCGCTCTGCCGCGCAGACTCCTAGCCCGCATATTTCACCAATCGTGAATGAAGCGCGTTTTCGTGCGGAAGAGTGGGCGTTGGGAGAGTCTGGGTTCCGGTAAGGCACGGATGGGGACAATCAGGGTGTCGCTGGCCATGAGTGGGTTTGTTTCTGGGGTTTGAAGGAGGCCTGGATAAGGTAGTCAGGCAGAGCTCTCCGTCGGAGAAAGAAACAAGTCTATTTTAGAGCCGTGGATCGGGGTCCTGTGTCAGCACCGCAGAGGAATCGACTGCAGGTTGCGAAGGATGGTCGCAAAGACTTCGGCGTAGGGATAGGCCTCCGACATCGAGAGCCAGACGTTGCGGACCGTCAGGCGGATGCGAGCGCCGATCTTGAGAAGCTTCAGGCGGATGGTCTGGCATTGAGCGCGGGCCAGCGGGGTATCCTTGAGCCCGAGACGACGCAGTGCATGCATGAGCATGTAAGCGGCTGAGGATAGATACAGCCGGAGCTGATTGGCACGCATCGTCGCCGCGCTGGTGCGGTCGGCAAACAGATCCAGTTGTTGTTCCTTGATGCGGTTCTCCATGTCACCGCGAGCGCAGTAGAAATCTTCATAGAGAGCTTGGGCGGCGAGGCGTTTTGTCGGTAATGAGGTCACCACGAATCGAGGATTGGCACCCTTGTCCAGGAACTCGGCCTTGGCAACGACGCGTCGGGTGCAGCTCCAGCTCTTCAGGGTCCGGTACTGGAAATCCTTAAACACCCGCGCCGGTTTCCGGTGGTGTTAAACTCCCCTTCGGCCTGAGTCATTTCTTCCGCAATCTCTCGCTTGAGACGGTCGTTCTTGGCCAACCCGATCACGTAATCGAGCTGATGGGCCTCACACCAACGGAGTAATTCATCCCGGCAAAAGCCGGAATCGGCCCGGATGATGATCCTCACTTCCGGCCAGCCGTGACGGATCTGGCCGATGATACGTTTCAACTCATCCACCGCTCCATCGGCACCATCGATATTGGATCGGCGCAGACGGGCGCACAACAGATGTTCGCCACAGAAGATGTAGAAAGGCAGATAGCAATAGCGGCGGTAGTAGCCGTGAAAGAACCGGCCTTCCTGTTGACCATGGATCGGATCATCGGTCGCGTCCATGTCCAGAACAATCTCTTCCGGTGCCGTGTCGTGGGCGGCCAGAAACGCATCGACCATCCAGCTCTCGATCCGGTCCTCATCCATGACGATCTTCTTGTACCGCTCCTGGCCATCGGCCTCAGCCCCGCTCAGCTCCAGCCGGTTGAGCGTACACTTGCCCGCCAGCGCCTTTCCCCGGTCCCCGGCCTGGCGTCGGCTCTCTCCCAAAGGATCGGCCTTCTCCACTGCCACGGCCAGCATCGGATCGGTCCGCAGCTGGTCGTGATCGTTCAGGTCTTCATATCCCAAACAGAGCCCATAGACACGCTGCCCCAACAATTCCTTTACCGTGTGTTCGATCAACCTCTGGTCCCGGTGATCGGTAAAACACTGGGCCAGTCCGTCGATCAACCCGGTTCGCTTTTCCACTTCCCGCAACAGCAGAACCCCAGCGTCGGAGGTGATCTTTCCGCCGTCAAAACGCGCCTTCACTTTTCGATGAAGTAGTCCGTGAAATTCGAACGTGACTTGGTTACACTCTGTTCTCATAAGGGCCGTCTCCGTTTGGCTTGTTAAACGTTTATTCCAAAACGCTTTATGCCAGACAGGGCGGCCTTTTCTGGTCCTATTGGTGAAATATGCGGGCTAGGAGTCTGCGCGGCAGAAGGACCGGAATTGGGCGGATAGAGATCGAAGATAGGACATGTCACGAACATATCGAACCTATATCCCAGAACAGAGCCTGCTGCTGCCGCCGTCGCTGAGAGATTGGTTGGCCGAAGATCACCTGTCGTACTTCATATCGGACACGGTGGACGCCATGGATTTGAGCGCGTTTGAGCAGCGGTATGGAACGGACGGACCGGGCAATCAAGCGTACGATCCGCGGATGATGGTGAAGGTGTTGATCTACGGGTACGCGACCGGGGTGTTCTCGTCGCGGAAGATCGCGGCGAAGTTGACCGACGACGTGGCGTTCCGGATGTTGGGAGCGGAGAACTTTCCGGCGCACCGTACGATCTCGGATTTTCGCAAACTGCATCTTGAGGAGTTCGGGAACCTGTTTGTGCAAGTGGTGATGATGGCGCGGGAAGCGGGACTGGTGAAGATGGGAACCGTGGCGGTGGACGGAACCAAGATGCGGGCGAATGCGAGCAAACGCAAAGCGATGAGCTATGAACGGATGAAGAAGCAGGAGACCGAATTGGGCGAACAGATTCGGGATCTGTTGAACCGGGCTACGGCGACCGATGAGGAAGAAGACCAGCGATACGGCAAGGACCGGCGCGGAGACGAACTGCCCGATGGGTTGTCGACCCGCAAAAAGCGATTGGCCACGATCCAGGCAGCAATGAAACGGCTCGAAGAACGTCAGATGGCTGCGGACCAGGAAGCGGGACGGGAACCGGGAGACGACAAACCCGGATGCGGAAAGAAGCCATTCAAACGCCCCATGGGCGAGCCCAAACCGACGGCCCAGGACAACTTCACAGATCCGGAAAGCCGGATCATGAAAACCTCCACTGAAGGGTTCCAGCAATGCTACAACGCGCAGGCGGTGGTGGATTCCGAGGCCCGGATCATCGTAGCGACAACGGTGAGTTCCAATGCGTCCGACGCGGGACAGTTGGAACCGACCCTGGATGCGTTGAACAACAACCTGGGAGAGCATCCCGAACGTGTACTGGCCGATGCGGGATATCGATCCGAGTCGAATCTAGGGATGTTGGAACAACGTCAGATTGACGGGTATGTTGCCATGGGTCGCGAGAAGAATCTGGCCGATGTTCCACTCCCACCCAAAGACACTGCTGTTGGCCGGATGATGAGAAAGATGAAAACCAAGCGTGGGCGCGACCGCTACCGGGCCAGAAAGCACATTGGCGAGCCGCCCTTCGGGTGGATCAAGTCGGTGCTCGGATTCCGACAGTTCAGTCTACGCGGTTTGGACAAAGTGACCGGTGAGTGGAACCTGCTCACTCTGGCGGTGAACTTACGGCGGATGAACGGGATGATCGAATGGGCATAATCCGGAAAACCGGAACCCAGCAGACCCGATACACGGCCAATTACTGGTATCCGTACAGCTCTGAACTCCTCGTATCGGAAGAATCGATGGGTTCTCCTCCGAAGACCCTCTCAAATCCCAATAAATTCGAGTTCTTCGCGCTCTGCCGCGCAGACTCCTAGGTTGAAATTGAATATTTCAAATCCTCGCGAAGCAGAGTGACCAAACCCACTCATCCCACGAATCCACTTAGTCTTCACTAATGGCTATAGTGGAGGGTATATATGAAGTTGAGGTTGAGTGCCCTGGCTGCAACCTGTCGGACTTGACCATGGAAGAATTGGCACACGTCCAGTGTTGGCGTAAACATGGGGGCAGGATGAAACACGAACACGAGACCAGAGCGGCAACGGTCAGACTCCGCGCCGATGGAATCCTCGAATTTCGTTACAAGGACGGGGTCGATGTGACATTGCTTGACGCTCAAGAACTCGTTCAAAGTGCCGCCGTACTCACGGACAAGCCGCTCAAAACGCTGGTTTTTATGAGCGGCGTTCGGAGCGTCTCGAAAGATGCCAGGAGTTTTTTCGTCGGTAAAGAAAACCAGGCGCTATCCCGCAATGTCGCCTTGGTGGCTGGCACCGCGATTTCGTCAATGATCGGAAGCTTTTTCCTTGGATTAAACAAACCACCCTTCCCTACGCGGGTATTTGCCGACGAAGGCACTGCGTTTGCTTGGCTGATGCGAGAGCCAGATGAGTCAAGACAGTCGGATCGCTGAGATTCAGAAGTTGCTACTGCTCTACGCTGCGGGTAACTTCAAAGCCTACATCGAGCCAAGCAGCGGCAACGACGCCCTCGATGCCGTCATCGTAGGCCTGAACATGCTTGGAGAGGAGCTGAGGGAAAGCCTCGACAGAGAACAGCGGATGCAAGACATACAGGAGATGCTCATTCATCTGGCGCAGGGTCACCTCGAGGCTCGGATCACCCCTTCTGATCGAGGCGACGATGTTGACGCATTGATGGAGGGGTTAAATATGCTCGCCGAAGAGCTATCGAGCGCTACCTTTGTCAAGGCACAGCTGCGTCAACTCGTGAACCACGACGAACTTACCGGCCTCCCAAATCGTCGATTACTGCAGGATCGATTGCGGGTCGCAATGGCCAGGGCCAAGCGCACAGGCCAAAAGGTAGGGATCATGTTCCTGGACCTAAATAAGTTCAAAGAAGCCAACGACCGCTACGGACATGAGGTTGGGGACCAGATCCTAATACATGTGGCTCACGCATGTCAGAAGACAATAAGGGAGTCGGACACTGTGGCACGTACGGGGGGTGACGAATTCGTCGTGTTGCTTGAAGACCTCAAGGAACGGGCAGACGCAGAGATAATCCAAGTCAAAATGGCCGAAGCCATCAAGCGCCCCCTGCCTGGGAGCGCGCCGGAAATTACCATTTCAGCGAGCATGGGTCTGGCATGTTATCCAGAAGACGGAACGGACACCGACACGCTAATGCGTTTGGCTGACGCATCAATGTATTCGCAAAAAGGCGGGCCGGTGGACCTGGAAACCCGCACCGATGGGTGAGGAAAGGACTTGGTGACTCTATCGTTCGTCTTGATCAGAATACGCGAGAGCTGGCTCGCACTTTGCGTTATCGACACATAATCTCTTCTTGGCAAGCTAGGGACTCGATCGACGGTGAAGAAGGGGGCGTCAAGCTATGCGGACAAGGACCGCAGAGATTACATTGGATCCCAAGGGGATCGTTGTTTTCCGAGCCTTAGAGGGTGCGGTCATTACCGGGCCAGACGCAGAGACAAACAGTCAGGGAATCGTAGGCTGTGGCGGGGAGCGGATCCTTGTCCTGTCTGATATTCGCGGTCTTCGCTCCATGAATCGCGAAGCGCGTGTATTCGCCAGTGCGTTCGCCGATGACAACTATGAGGCAGTAGCATTGGTGGTCGGAAATCCCGTCAGTAAGCTGATCGGTAACTTCTTCATCGGCCTGAACAAGCCCCAAATCCCAACACAAGTCTTCTCATCGGAAGAACCTGCAATGGCCTGGTTGGAGACCCTAACTGTTGGAAAGGCCAGGTAGAAAGCGCCGACAGGTCGGCCAGTCTCATGTTCATGGCTCGGGGGCCATGTTCAGCCTGGTAAGCCGCAGACTAGCTGCACCCGCTCGACTTTCATTGCATTCCATCATGCCCTTCTGGGAGAGAAAGAAGCCGCCTTCGAGTTTCTGGAAAAGGCCTTCGAGGAACGGTCGACGGTTCTGACCCAGCTGAAAGTCCTTTGGCTCTGGGATCCCCTCCGTTCCGATCTCAGGTTTCAGGACCTCCTCCGCCGCATGAACTTCCCCGAGTGATTTGACGTTTGGACGCCGCCGCCCTCAACATTCCCATCCTCCTCGAAGCCCAGGCCGAGTATCAGCAGCTTGTGAACTGACCCCCGGCCGAAGCAATCGAGTCCGTCGAGTTCGTGCTATTGGCAGCCCTGACGAAGTGGAAGGAAAAATCCAAGGGTCGTCCGGAGGATTTGGTTTTCTCCACGCGCGACGGAAAACCGCTGAACGACGGCAATCTCCGGAAGCCTCCGTTCCGATCTCAGGTTTCAGGACCTCCTCCGCCGCATGAACTTCCCCGAGTGATTTGACGTTTGGACGCCGCCGCCCTCAACATTCCCATCCTCCTCGAAGCCCAGGCCGAGTATCAGCAGCTTGTGAACTGACCCCCGGCCGAAGCAATCGAGTCCCAGTCGAGTTCGTGCTATTGGCAGCCCTGACGAAGTGGAAGGAAAAATCCAAGGGTCGTCCGGAGGATTTGGTTTTCTCCACGCGCGACGGAAAACCGCTGAACGACGGCAATCTCCGGAAGCGGAATCTTTTGCGACAAGCTGAAGATTCCGAGATTGAGCTGGCACGCGTTCCGGCATCTTCACGGGACGCTGCTCTCTCACTTAGAGGTGCCACGCGGATTCGTCACGTTGTAAATCTATACGCTCATGGCGTGATGCCTGACGCGCAGCGGGATGCCGTTCGGGCGTCTAGACCGCTATTTGTTCCCAAATGGGGTATGTCCTTGACTCCAGGCCCCAACCGGTAGTGCTTCGGTGGGAGCTCGAAGAGCGCTTCGAGATCGGGTAGGCGTGCCGTGAGTTCCTGGCACGTCTCCAGCTTGGCCGCAGGCGTTCGTATTCGCGGATCACGTTGTAAATCTATACGCACGTGATGCCTGACGCGCAGCGGGATGCCGTCGGGCGTCTAGACCGCTATTTGTTCCCAAGTGTTCCCAAGTTGCACCAGAATCAGTGCAATGACAGCGAGAGCCGCTAATTAATTCAAGCGTTTGAGGATAGGGAAATGGGCGCGACCGGGCTCGAACCGATGACCTCTACCGTGTCAAACAAACCAGGACAGCGCATCTTACTGGTTCCTCGTTGTCTCAGCTGACCTCAGTTTCCCCAAATCACCCCATTCGGGAAAAATTGACCAGAAATTGACCAGAAGGCCGCCAGGATTCCGGCGCTTAATGTTCCCAAATTGTTCCCAACTTTGCGGAACAAAGCCGTAGGAACAGGAGGAGACATGTCCGCAGAAATCGCAGCGAGCATTCGATCCGAAATTGATAGGCTGAAGAAGGAGATCGAGGATCTCGAGGAGCGGAAGAAGCGAACGAAAGCCAGGCTGCGCCGCAAGGAGAAGATGCTCAAACTCGCCCTCGTGGACGACAGACAAGGGGAATGACGCACAAAACGGCCACGGCATGCCGCATCATCAACCTCACAGGAAGGTAGCCCCTCTCTCCCTCTCCAGCCGGTAAGGATCTTCGGCAGCGGCTAGAAAGCGGGTTTGTTAATACCCTACAAGCGGGATCTGCCGAAGATAGCGGTTGCTCGCCAACTGGTCCAGCACAAAACTGGCCACGTCGGCACGAGAAATGGATCGAATTGTAACGCCGCTGAGGTCTGTGACAACTCGGAGGTTGCCTCGGAGCGGGCCGTTCGTGAACGACGCAGGTCGAACGATAATCCAGTCCAACGAGCTCTGCCGGATCAATTCCTCCTGCCGGTCCTTGTCCCGGTACGTCTCCCTCGTGAAGAAAGGGAAGATGATGAAGTCCGTAGAGGAAGCCGCCATGACCCTTGCTGTCCCCGGCACCGATCCCGGTGATGCACACCAACCTGCGCACATCATGATTCTCCATAGCGCGGATCAGGACACGTGTAGCGTCGGAGAACAGCGTTGTCGGCTTCCGATGCGCAGATCTTCCGAGGGAAAAAACGACGGATTCTTGACCGAGCACTGCCCCATCGACGGTGACAGGATCGAGCGCATCGCCAACTATGATATGAAGTCGCTCATGAGTGGTTCCGAGTTTCGATTCGTCCCGCACGAGCGCGGTTACTTCGTGTCCCCTGGCTAGCGCTTGCGAGAGTAGATGCCGACCGACGCTGCCTGTCGCTCCGAGAATGAGAACTTTCATCTATAAGCGCCTGTTTTTTTCGAACCCTATCTTAGGCCCTTCCGTGAGATTATCGCGATAAACGGGCAGTGATTACCGATTCCGGGGCCGCCGATTACACTTTCCCCTTGGCGATCGGTAATAATCTGCAGTTACTCCCTTCCGAGCCAATTCTCCGCGAAACCGACCTATCGGGGACTGAGCGCTCCCGCGTTCTCCATTAATTCGAGGGAAGCTCAGATAGGTGCAAGACCTGACTGCCGGCTTCCGTGTCTTGTTAGACACGGCCGACTCTTGTCACTTTAGTTGTTCTTCCCCTATCTAGCCAAGCGATCGCTGCGGCGAACAGAGCGTATGCGACCAGTGCGGTAGCAGCCATGGCGCGGTCGGACGGTGGCGGTGGGCTGAATAGCATGCCGACCTGCACTAGAGGTCCAGGGCGTTGGTTTCGGTGAACCCGGGAACGATTCGGACCCGTTCCACTCCGAGGAAGACGAAGATCGCCCAAAACACGTCTACTAGCTGGACTGCCAAGAAGAGAATCCACAGGGGGATGCCTGGGCTGAACCGCTTCGCTATGAAGCTCGGGCCATAGTGTCCGACGAACATGGCTCACTATACCGCGTGGCGGCGACCTGCAACGATTGCCATACGCCCTCCGGCTTCTTGGCCAAGTACGCGACGAAGGTTTCGAACGGGTTCTGGCATTCTTTCGCGTTTACATCCGGTCGCTTTTCCGACCCGGTCCAGATCAAGTCGCCCAATCAGGAAGTCGTCGAAGAGTCTTGCGCCAAGTGTCACCTCGATATTGTCGAATCCATCGGGGCGATGCATCCTGAGAGCGCGCCCGTGTCCTGCGTCCGATGCCACGGTTCCGTCGGACCCCAGAGAGAGGCCGAACATGTCGGATCAGGATCGATCAAATCACCCAGGTCATCCGCTTCGCCTGGTACTGCTAGCCTCCCTGGTAAATGTGATCGCGGCCGTGGCATGCCGTGGCTATGTTGCCACAGAGTCGATAGCCTTGCTCAGCACGGCAGCAGAGTGCTCCAGGCGCTCCCGCTCCAGTGATTCAAGGTCGGGCTCAAGCACCTGTGTGGCGCCATCTGCGCTGACCACCGTGGGAAGCGACAACGCAGCGTTGCGCAGCCCAAGCGCCCCGTCCTGAACGCGCGAGACAGTTAGAACTCGGCGCTCGCCCCGCAGCATCCATCTAAGGAGTGCAGCGGTGACCAGGCCGATGGCGTGATTGGTTGCACCCTTTCGTAGAATGATCTCATAGGCCGCCGTACGCACCTCTTCCGCAAGCAGCGTCTCCCGCTCCGTTCGCCAAGTGGGCCAGCGGCGTAGCGGCACACCACCGATCTGAGCGCTGGACCAGAGAACGACCTCCGAGTCTCCGTGCTCGCCGACGACCTGCGCGTGGATGGATCGTGCCTGCAGGCATAGCTCGCGCCCCAGAATCTGGCGCAGGCGTGCGGTGTCGAGCATGGTTCCTGTGCCAATGACGCGCTCTGGTGGCAGATCGGACGACTGCTGAAAGAGATAAGTCAGCACGTCCACGGGATTGGTGACAACAACCACAATGCCAAGGTAGCCGCGAAGACGTGCGGCGAGCTCATGGATCAGCGATGCATTCTCTCGCAGCAGATCCAGGCGAGACCCTGTCGGACCACCGCCGCGGCCGGCCGCGATCACCAGCGCATCCGTGGCGAGCAAGTCCTCCAAGGAACTGCTGCGCACCTGGGCGGGCGGGTAAAAGGAGGAGCCATGGGAGAGATCCATTGCTTCTCCCTCGGCCACATCGCCGCGGAGGTCGTGCAGCAGAAGCTCGGTGGCGATACCGGCGTGCAACGTGGAGATCGCGACGTTGGAACCGACCCAGCCGGTGCCAATGATGCCAATGGAAAGTGTCTTGGCCATTCCCGATCGCTTCGTCAGAAAGTGGCTCCGCGTCTAATTACAACCATCTGGATCTCGATAACGGCGGAACACCGCGAAAAGTGCAGTATATCGCCGATGGCAGTATTTTCTCGTAAGGGCCTTCGCGCCTGAGCCAAGCGGTCGATGACGAATACGCACACTGCGGAAAACCCATCGGTCAGCAGCGTGGTGGAGTAAGGCCGCGCCTGAATGGAGTAGGACCGATCTGCCCTCAGCTCCAGCGGGCTCGTTGGGGCTCTTTCGGGCCAGCGCGCCTACCATGGGGAATCGGCGATCGATGGCGATCCGAACCGGTGCTCGATGAACCTTATTGGGATTGAAAACGGGGAAGATTCCGGGTTTGCCTATACAGCATCATTTGAAATCATGAAATTGCATCAACATCAGGAACGATTGACGAGCTCAACCGCCACGCGAAATGGTTACTGTGACATTCAGACATTTGTTGCGGATTCCAGCGGCCGCTGTAGGCTTGTTCGCGTCCTTCGTCTTGGGGGAATTGTTCATGATGGCTGTCGACTTATACTACCTAAGCTACTTCGCAATCGTGGCGGGCTTTTTCGTCAAGTACATCAACGCGTCAGGTATCGATGTCAGCACATTGGCCTCTAGACGATTGGGCTGAGGCGTCGTCGTGGGTCTCGTAGTCGAATCGTAATGGTTTGGAACGTGCTCAGCCGGCTGGAGACTGAACGGTTGTCCGGATGGATTCTGGACTGGGCGATCTTTTGGCGCGGTTTGGTATATGGCACGGTGGACGGATTAGAGGTTTTATCATGCGTTGGGTGTTCTTCGGGCTGATCGCGGTCCATGGACTCATTCACCTCATGGGTTTCGCCAAGGCTTTTGGGCTCGCTGAGCTGCCCCAGCTTACCCAATACATTTCGAAAGGCCTGGGCATGGCGTGGCTCGCCGCCGGGCTCGCACTGCTGGCAGCGGCAGTGCTGCTCTTGGTGACCCCGAGCTCCTGGTGGGTGGTCGGTTTTGGGGCGGTACTGCTCTCGCAGATCGTCATCATCTCGTCGTGGAGCGACGCGAAGTTCGGCACCGTAGCCAACGTTATTGTGCTAGCAGGTGTGATTTATGGCTTTGTTTCGCAGGGGCCGCCGAGCTTCCGCGCACAGTATCTCCGTGAGGTGCGCGAGCGTCTGGAACAGCCGGTATCGCTGCCGTTTGTAACAGAGGCGGACTTGGCGCCCCTGCCGGAACCGGTGCAGCGCTACCTCCGTCTGACGGGGGCGGTCGGCGAGCCACGCGTGCATCACTTCAGAGCGGCCTGGCGAGGGCGGATCCGCTCGACCCCGGACGACCCGTGGATGGAGTTCACGGCGGAGCAGTATAACTTCACCGGCGAGCCCGCCCGTTTCTTCATCATGGACGCCACCAGGAGCGGCTTACCATTGGCTGTGTTTCATGCATTCCAGGGAAACTCAGCCACCATGCGGGTGAGGCTGCTGTCACTAGTACCGATCGTGGACGCCGCTGGGCCGGACCTCGACCGTGCCGAGACGGTGACGCTCTTCAACGACCTCTCCCTGCTGGCGCCGGCAGCACTGATCGACTCCGCCACCCGCTGGGAACGCATCGACGCGCGCTCGGTGCGGGCGCACTACACTGTTGGTTCCAACACGATCAGCGCAGTGCTGAAGTTCAATGAGGCTGGCGAGCTTGTGGATTTCGTGTCGGCCGATCGGCTGGCCGCGTCACCCGACGGCACCCAGTTCACCCGGCAGCGTTGGTCCACACCGGTGAGGGACTATCGGAGTTTCGGGCCGCGGCGCGCCAGCACCCGTGGCGAAGGTCGCTGGCACCCGCCAGAGGGCGAGTTCGTGTACCTCGAACTCGAGCTACTTGACCTGCAGATCAACGGCACCGCTCGATGAGCCCCCAGGCCGAAAGAAAATGGCCTTGCGTATTGGGGATTCACGTCAGGCACTCTGCATTTCAGAGAGTGAGTGCAACGCAGCGGTCCGGCGTAACATTCCGGACACGCTAAGGTAGGTAGAAGGGGTCACGTGACTGTGGGGCCTCCTCTCGCTGAACCGGCGGCCCGGGACTCTGTGCGCCCCAACACTTACCGCGATGGCGAGGAAGTTGATGCACACCCGAGAAAGCGGAGCACAAGTCAGTGCGATCCGTCGAGAGTTGACGATTTCGCTCGTCGTGCGGCGGACTTCGAAGTGTTATAAGTAGGCGACAGGAAGCTTTCAAATGAATCCAATCCGATCCGTTCTCGTGCCGATCGACTTTTCGGACGCCTCGAAACACGCCCTGAACTACGGGCTTCACTTTGCGCGTGAGTTTGGAGCAGCCCTGCGCCTGATCCATGTCGTCGACTGGGCGCTCTCGGCGCGCTACACACAGTTCATCCCCGCCGTCGAGGACGAAGTGCGGGAGGTCCGCAAGACTGAGAAGGCCCTGGACGCTCTGATTCCGGATTCGTTCCGAGGATCGGTCGAATGCCGGGTCGAGGCGGTGACGGGAAACACGGTGGACGTGCTCCTCCAGAAGGCCGAACGGGAGCCAATCGACCTTGTCGTGATGGGAAGCCATGGCCGACGTGGCTTCAAACGCTGGTTCATGGGTTCGGTGACCGAGCATGCCCTGCGCAGGATGCCCGTCCCGGTGATGACCGTATCTCAGGTCGACGAAGCTGTCGAGCCGGTTCCAGACGCGCCACTTGAGTTCAAAAGAATTCTCTATCCCACCGATTTCTCGGACTCGAAAGAGGTCGCTCTTCCCGTCGCGTTGGAGTTCGCTGAACGGTGGGGAGCGGAACTCGAACTGGTCCACGTCGTGGAGAGGCTGCACCGCTCACCGACGTCGCCGCCCTGGACAGACGAGGAACTCGAGCAGGAACGGCACGATTTGATCGAACGAGCGACCACTACCCTGGAGAGCCTGGTTCCGGCGTCGCAAGCCGAGAACGTGAAACTTCGAAGAACAGTCCTGGAAGGCCGTGCCGCCCATGCCATTCTCGAGTACGCAGCTGAGAACCCGCCCGACCTCATCGTGATCACGCTGCACGGCATGAGCTTCATCGAACGGGCCCTGCTGGGCGCGACCGCCGAGCGCGTGGTTCGCGCTGCGCACGCGCCGGTCCTGGCGATTCCTCCAGCAACCAACCACGGTTGAGCACAACGGTCCATGTTCGGTTCCGACCTGCCGTGCAGCAATCGGACACACCCGGGCCATGTGTCGCAAAGCACCAGATTCACTCAATCCCCTTTTGTGATAATACGTGCAGCCCCCTGCAGGCTTTGGCCCCCGACTTGTCTCTGGGAACCGTGGACCGATCAAAGCAGGCCGCGAAGACATCCGGCCCGTATAACGAGGGGATCCTTTGGACTTCTTGAAGACATAAGTTTCACATTCCGATCGGTTGGACCGACGAGCAGGACTCCGGCGGCTACCGGCTGAAGAAGCGTGATGCATCCCTCATCGTCAGTCAATCCTTGCGCTTTTATAATTGGCCATCGGCGCCGTGCGCGGCACGTCTGGCCTTTTCCAGAAGAACGAGGTTGCCTAATGCTGCGTGCCGGATGGCTTCGCCGTGACGTTTTCCGCCGCCGAAGCTGCGAACCTTGCCGAACTTCGCCGGCGTGTCCGTCACATGGCCGAGATGCGCAACTGGGTCGAAGGGACACCCGGGGATGAACATCTCGGACCGATGGCGCGTGAGCGTGCCGCGATTGGAGCATCGTGGCGCGGGGATGATGATGAAAAAGCACGAAGCATGGATGATGATTCCGTTCAAAGCGACGGTCGAAGACATCGATGCAGGCGCCCGTCTCGTGCTTAAACCTGAAAGTCCCGCGGATCTGGCCGGCCTGCGAGAGGGCGTCGACCGGATGGTCGAAATGATGAACTCCGGTCACTCGCCGATGATGAAGGGTGAGACGGTCAGCAGACATGAACCTCCCGGTTGCTGATAATCGTCGTTGTTGTTGGGACCGAAATCCCCAACCCGACAGTCGGACGAGGGTCGGCCCGGCGTGGCCGGCCTGCTTCCTGTAAGCAAGAATCATCCAGGTAGTGGTTCAGAAGCTGTTGATTCGCAGATAGGCCTGGACGAGTCCAACGGCAGCGTCCATCAGATGTCCCCCTCTGACTTTGTCACGACAATCCCGGCGATCGGGTCTCGCCAGAAAGGTCAGATGTCCTTTTCGGCCCTCAGGTGAGGCGTTCCATCACCCGACGCAGACGCTGATCCGCCTCTTTGACCACCGGCTCCAGTTCGGTCTCGACCAGGGCAAGCATCGCCTTCGGACTGTTACGCCCCCTTCGGCGGACCCTTGCACGACGACGTTACACGAACAATCGTGCCGAGGTTTCGCGCTAACCGACCCGGCAACGAGAACGACAGTCGCGAACGGTTCAAGTCGCCGGACCAGGCCCAACAATTTCTCGATGTTATCTCGGCACCACATTCCTGCCGCTTGGTCAACGGGTGCTGCAGGTTCAGCCTGTCAGCTTGACAACGATGATTGTCTTTGGGTGCTTCGCCTTCGTTGCGATGGAAATCCCAAATGGACGTAGTCGGTTCGCTTGCGGCGTTACGGCCCCTGATTCTTGGGAGATACAACTCTGGCCTCCGCTGACCGCAGCCACCAGAATCTGCCTTTGGATAGATCCTCGAGTATGCCTCTGCGCACAAGTATCTGCGTTTTCTACTGTTTGCGCTCGCCGGCCTAGAATATGAGCTACAGGATTGCCCAGAAAGACAAACTACTCATTTCGAGGTGGCCGAAATAGACGATGTTCAGTAAGCTGTGGCCAGAAGAATATGAGGACTTGGTGAAGACGGTCGAAACCCAAGTCGCCACTGTATTCGACAAATTCCTGGCCCCCTACGGACTGAATGTTCGAGCGAAGGAAGTTCATTTGCTCAACGGGGACACTACGGTTGTGATCTCGGAACTGGCGGAGCACAAGAACATCGACCTCATTGTAGTGGGCACGATTTCTCGAACGGGCATCCCGGGTAGGTTGATGGGCAACACGGCTGAGCGGTTGCTCGATCGAGTCGAGTGCTCGATATTAGCGATCAAGCCCGAGGGTTATGTTTCGCCTGTGACGTTGGCGGAAAAGAGCACACCGTAAGAAGCTGTGGGTGGCGACGACCGGCTTATTCCAGTATGGATGTCGTCGGTATCGTTGGGTGGTTTTTTGGTCTCTTGACGGCTGCCATTCTTCTAACTGGCTGCACAACGGCGGCGAAGGGCAGCATCCTCATCGTTGCTCTGTTCCACGGTTCCGACGTCGCCTGCACATCGAAACTGATCGACGCCGGGGTAATGACACGATGGGCGCCCTCATCGTGGCATGGCCCATCGTTCTTGTATTAATCGCCGGGCCGGCAAACCGCTCGTCAGCTGCAACGAAAGCAGCGGATTACGCTCACTCAACGACCCTCATCCCCGGGCGAGATTGGCACTCATGCACGGTTACGGACGGCTCGTTTCGTGGTTGTATCTGGTGAATACGGCGCTGCTACCCAATCGAGGCGTTCGTTGGACTGCAGTAGACGATCAGACGGCTGAAGCAACGTTAACAGATTCCGGAGTGACGGCTTCCTTAAAGTTTCGATTCAACGAAACGGGAGAGATCGCCAGCGTTTTTACAGAGGGTCGATATCGCGAGATCGACGGAGAATACTCGCTGACACCTTGGGCCGGTCAGTTTCGCCTGTACGAAGAACGCAGTGACATGCGGATTCCCGTCGAGGCTGAAGTGGCGTGGCAGCTACCAGACGGTGATTTCACCTATTGGAAGGCCCAGATCTCCAGCATCGACTACACCTTCGCAGACGCCAAATGATCGTCGCATGACCTCGAACGCCCCTCGCATCGCGTCTCGTCGCAACCTAGCAGGCGTGTGATCAGTCGAAAGAATCGGAAAGGGCTGCCGAAAGTCCCGGAAATGCAGGTGCTCGGAATGGCGGTGGATCCGTCGGACACCAGGAGGTTCTTCAAGATGGTTCAGATTCAGAACATACTCTGCCCGGTCGATTTCTTCCCCGCGTCGCAGCGTGCTCTGGAGTACGCGATCGCATTGGCCCGCAACTACGGAGCTCGGCTGCATATCCTCCACGTCGTCTCGCCCGTGTTGCCCAGGTCTTACGAATTCTCGAGCAGCACCGCTGACCTGATCCGGACTTTCGAAGAGCAGGCGCTCGAAAACGTCGAAAAGATGGGACAGAGTGCGCGATCGTCGGGGATCGAGGTAGAAACGGCGGTCCGCACTGGGGACATCGCTGACGAGCTGAAAGTCTCCATCGCCGAGACAGCGACCGACTTCATGGTGATGGGCACCCACGGCCGACGCGGATTCGAACGCTGGATCTTGGGTTCAGTGACGGAACGACTCCTCCGGCACGCCCCGGTTCCGATGCTGACCTTGTCGGACGCGCACGCCGACCTCCGCGTTCCGCCCGACATCAGGAAGATTCTGGTCACAACCGACTTTTCCGAGGGAACCAATGAGGCGATGTCCTACGCACTCTCACTGGCGCAGGAAGCCCCCGCTGAAGTCACGCTGCTTCACGTCGTCCAACAACCCCCAGAACGGGCCGAACCGGTAAAGTCCCTGGCGGACGTTCTTCAGGATCACCTCGACAGCATGGTTCCCGACGAAGCTCGAGACTGGTGCAAGGTCCGCTCCAGCGTCGAAATCGGAACACCGTACCATCGCATCATCGCCGTGGCCGAGAATTCCGCCATCGACCTGTTGGTGATGAATATCCACGGCAAAGGCATGCTGGACCGTGCTCTGATGGGATCAACCGCTGAGCGTGTGATTCGTGCGGTGACCTGTCCGGTTTTGGCTGTTCCGGCGAAGATCCAATAGAGTCACGACCGGACCGCTACATCCTCGTCTTGATCTTGCGCACCATACCGGGTGTGATTCCCAGCCGTTGCTGTTGCTCCGGATCGACATCCGCATGCGTCATCGTCCCCGGATGTTCGGCCAACGGCCGGGGCGGCATGGGTGAAGTTTGGCGTGCGGCGGAGCTGGTTGCCGGAGAACTGGCATTGACCAGAGGTTGACCAGAAGGGCCTGGATGGGCCCGGATTTAGGGAACTGAGGAAATGCGGGAAAGGCTTTGGATTCAGACGGTTAAGCTAATGGGCGCGACCGGGCTCGAACCGATGACCTCTACCGTGTCAAGGTAGCGCTCGTTCCAACTGAGCTACGCGCCCTTCGGGACATGACGTTCTTCGATTCTACGGCCCCCGAAAGGACCCGTCAACTTGGGGTTCGGGCAGCCGCGGAACGCCGTGGGCCTCAGTTCAGAGTCACATACCTTTCGAGGCGTGCGACCTCCTTGTCGTCGACGTATTTGCCGATCTCCCGCCGAAACTGTGCGATGGCCCGGTAGGGTCGATACTCCTTGAACTCGTGAAGCATCCGATTGCCGAGACCCGGGATGGACAGAATGACCTCGTCGCTGGCCGTGTTCAGATCGATCGGGACGAAGACGTACTGCTCGAGCCGGGCGACCTCCTCGTCATCCACGTACTTGCCGATCTCCCGTCGGAACTGAGCCAGGGCGCGGTATGGCCGGTATTCCTCGAACTCATGGGCCATGCGGGGGCCGACTCCGGGGACGAGCAGGATCTCCTCCCGGCTCGCGGTGTTCAGATTGATCGGCACAAATAGCCTTGCGCGCAGTTCGGCAGCCGCCGCTTCGCTGAGCGATTGCCGGAGAAATGTGTTGAACTCGGTCGGGCTCAAGAAGGGCCGGCGTTCCAGGATTCCACTGGCGATATCGGCGGTCACGTGCGGCAGCGCCCGCAACTGGCTCTCGCCCGCGGTATTCGGGTTGATGACGCCCATGTTTGTGCCGACCTGGGCTGCGGAGTCGACGGCGATTCCGGCGATCAGGCCGAGAGCGACAATGGCGCAGACGGCGGTCTTCGGTATCATGGTTTTCCTCCAGGGCTCAGGTATCTTCATCGTCAGTTGGCGAAAACTGGATCCTGGTACGTAAAGAGCAAACCCAGCAGGCCGAGGTAGGCCATCGTTCCGGGAGCCAGGGCGGGCATGGCCCCGGTGAGCGAGGCCCAGAAAAGCTCCATCCCGCCGATGGCCGGGTACACTTCCAGCTCAAATTCCGCGTTGCTGCGGTAGTGCAGCAGCACTCCAACCAGTCCAGAGACGATGAAGAGCAACATCGTGCCCTGAAATGCGCGCAGCCCGGCGCGGGTATGCCAACGGGCCAACAGGCTGAGGACGACCAGGCTCGCCGCAATCAGCAACAGGGGAATGAGTTGCCAGATGTTTTCGGTGTGCCCCAGCAGCAACAGCTCCGTCCCGGACCCGATCGCACCGATCAGGAAGATGCTCAGAGCGAAACGGCGGATGCCTGTGATGGGTTCTACCTGCATTTCGGAATCGAAGCAAGGTCGGTGCCTCGACCGAAGACGAGGGCAGTCTCTTGCGGAAGGAATTATGGGAACCGAGTCAGTCTGTCGTCAAGATGAAAATGAGATTCATTTTCATTTACTGGAGTCCTTTGTCGCCGCTTGAGGCTAAAGGGAAAACGGGCAGGAACACTTCACTTCAGGCCCTTCCAGTTGGGACCGGTCTTCGTATCCACCACGAGGGGTACCTTCAGTACCGCAACACCGGACATCCAGTCGCGGACCAGGTCGATGACATCCATCTCGCTCTCGGGCACCTCGAAGAGCAACTCGTCGTGGATCTGTAGGACCATCCGGGTCTCGAGTCTTCGCTCCCGGAGTTCATCGGCGATGCGGATCATGGCCAGTTTGATGATGTCGGCCGCCGTGCCCTGGAGGGGTGCGTTGATCGCCATCCGTTCGGCCATGCTCCGGCGCATTCCGTTGCGGGAGTTGATCTCCGGAATCTGCCGGTGGCGGCCGAACAACGTCCGTGTGATTCCCGTTTCGCGGGCTTCGACGAGAGAGTTTTCGATGTAGTCCCGCACGCCCGGGTAGCGATTGAAGTAGCGGTCGATGAACTCCTCGGCCTCGTCGCGGCCGATGCCCAGTTGTTGGGCGAGTCCGAAGGGCGTCAGCCCGTAGACGATCCCGAAGTTGACAGCCTTTGCGCGTCCGCGCTGTTCCGAGTCCACCTCTTCGGCCGGCACGCCCAGAACCTCGGCGGCCGTACTGCGGTGAATGTCTGCCTCATTTCTGAACGCATCGATCAAGCCGGCATCCCCGGACATATGGGCGAGGATCCGCAGTTCCACCTGCGAGTAGTCGGCCGAAAGCATCGTCGTGCCTTCGCGTGGGATGAACGCGCTCCGGATCTCCCGCCCCATTTCCGTTCGGATCGGGATGTTCTGTAGGTTCGGGTTGCTGCTCGAAAGACGGCCGGTTGCTGCCCCGGCCTGGTTGAATGATGTATGCAGGCGCTTCGTTTTCGGGTCGATCAGCTTCGGCAGGACGTCGACATACGTGGATTTGAACTTCGAGAGCTGGCGATAGTCGAGCACCAGGCGGGGCAGCTCATGAGATTCGGCGAGCTCTTCCAACACCTCCACCGCAGTCGAATATTGCCCGGACTTTCGCAACTTTCGGGAGCGGGGCAAGTTGAGTTTCTCGAACAGCACCTCGCCCAGTTGTTTCGGCGAATTGATGTTGAATTCGCAGTCGGCCAGCTCGTAGATGCGCGCCCTCAGCTTCACCTGTTGTTCCGCCATGTCGCCGGACATCGATTCCAGGACCGGCACGTCCAGCAGGATGCCGTCCCATTCGATGCCGGCGAGGACCGGGACGAGCGGCATCTCGAGATCCGTGTACACGGTTTCGACCTCATGCTCCACTTTCGGTCGCAGTTCTTCGGAAATCCGGTGTATCCACTCCACACCACCGACGCCGGCCGCCTCGCCGAACAGCTCCGTCGTCAGGTCCTCGATTCCGTAACGACCCCGGTTCGGTATCAGCAGGTAGGCCATCAGCATCGGGTCGTCGTAGGGCGGAGCCATGTCTATCCCGCGTTTTCGCAACCGGAGCAGAGCAGTCTTGACGTTGTGGGTGACTTTGCGGATATCGGGGTTCGAGAGTAAGGACGAGGCGGCGGCGACGGGCAGGTGGTACACCGACCCCTTTCCGTCCCAGACCGATATGCGATCATCGGCCAGCTCGAATGCGAAGTAGTCTCCGATGTCGGGCGCTTCGTCGGTTTCGATTATTTCAACAGGAGCGGATTCCTGTACCGATTGCAGCTGTTCCTTCAGCATGCCGCTGAACTCCAGTTCGCGTAACAACGGCACAAGTGCATCGCGGTCCGCCGGCTTCGCCTCAAACTCCGCCCAGTTCAGATCGACCTGGACGTTCGTGTCTATAGTGACGAGCTGTTTGCTCATCAGGATCTGCTCCCGGTTTTCCTTGAGCGATTCCCTCTGTCTCTTGCTCGTGACCTCGTCCGCATGCTCGAGGCATGCTTCGAGCGACCCGAAGCGCTTGATCAACGCTTTCGCTCCCTTCTCTCCGATGCCCGGCGCGCCGGGAACGTTGTCGGAGGAATCGCCCCAAAGCCCCAGCAGGTCCGGGATCTGCTCGGGTGTGACGCCGAACAGCTCCTCGACCTGGTCGGGACCGATCAACAGGTCGTCGCGCGACGTGTTGAGGACGAGAATCTCGCCGACGAGCTGCATCAGGTCCTTGTCCACCGTCACGATCACGGGATACAGGTCGTCCTTCCGCGCTCGGCGTGCGATCGTCCCGATCACGTCGTCGGCTTCCTGGCCCGGGACTTCGATCATTGCGACCTGCATCGCCGCGCAGAAGCGCTTGATGTAAGGGATCTGCTGGCCGAGGTCGGTCGGCATCTTCTCGCGGGTCGCCTTGTACAAGGGGTACTGGATGTGTCGGGCTGTCGGTTCGGCGCTGTCGAACACCATCGCGATGTATGCGGGCGGAAACTTTTCAAGCACGCGGTTCAGCATCAGCGCGAAGCCGTAGGTCGCGTTCGTCGGCACTCCCTGGCTGCTTGCGAGCCCCCGGATCGCGTAGTAGGCGCGGAACACCTGCGACATCGCGTCGATGATGAGAAACAGCGGCTGTTTGATCATGGGCGTGAACAGGTGTGGACAGGAGTCCACACTTTTGATCTTTTTCGGGTCCTTAAGTCGTTCAATTCACAATGAGACGCTTTGGGAAGGCCAATTGCAATAGACTGATATCGATGTATGAGCGAACGCTAGCCGACGCCATTTCCTTCACCGGTGTCGGCCTCCACACGGGCGAGTCGGTGTTCATGCGGATCGTCCCGGCCCCGGAAGGCAAGGGTATCGTTTTCCGTCGCGTCGATCTCGACAATTTCGAAATCCCCGCCGATGTCACCTCGGTTGCCCGGGTCGCCTATGCTACGACGCTGATGAAGGGCGGCGTGTGGATCTCGACCGTCGAACATATCCTGTCGGCCCTGTATGGATTCGGCGTGGACAACGCGTATGTCGAGATGGACAACCTCGAAGTCCCGATCCTGGACGGAAGCGCCCGGCCGTTCACGGATGCGATCGATGAGGTCGGTCTGATCACCCAGGAACGGCCTCGTGAGTACATGCGCATCACGGAGCCTTTCGTCGTCGAGGAAGACGGCAAGTCGCTCGGCATCTACCCGCACGACTGTTTCGGCGTCGAATACACGATTGATTTTCCGCATCCCTTCGTCGGGCCACAGAGCCTGTCGGTGGATTGTACCGACGAAGGATACGCGGCTTCGATCGCGCCGGCGCGGACGTTCGGTTTTTCGAAAGACATCGAAGCGCTGCAGAGCAGCGGCCTTATCCGGGGAGGATCGCTCGAAAACGCCATCGTCCTGACCGAAACCGGCATGCTCAACGAGACGCCGCTCCGTTTCGCCGACGAGTTTGTCCGTCACAAGATCCTCGACCTTCTGGGCGACTTCGCCCTCATCGGACAGCCGGTACTGGGGCGACTGGTCGCCAACCGCGCGGGCCATGCCCTCCACACCCGTTTCGTTGCCGGACTGCTCGAGGGCGGCGATCACTGGGTCAGCGAGACGCGAGAAGTTCAGTCGGCTCCGGCTGCAAGCTCGTAGCCTCGGCGACGCGCGCCAGCGTCAGCACCTCGACCCGCGAAGCGCCACCCCGCCGGAGAACCTTCGCGACTTCGTTGATGGTCGATCCGGTTGTCACGACATCGTCGACGATCAACACCGAACCGGGGACCTTCCGTCGGACTTCAAACGCTCCACGGACGTTGAGGGAGCGCTGGTGTCGAGTCAGGCCCGTCTGAGTCGCGGTCGACCGCCTCCGTCGGAGCAGGCTGCGATCCACAGGCCTTCCCAGCGTTGCCGCGAGCAGCGCCGCCTGGTTGTACCCGCGTTCCCGCTCACGGGATCGATGCAGGGGTACGGGAACGATCAGTTCGGCGGCGAAGTCTTGACCCTGGAGGCATGCCCGAAGGGCGGCCCCGAGCGGTCTCGCTAGCGAAACCCGATCGTTGTACTTGAAGTGGTGGATCGCGAGACGGAGGGACTCATCGAAGACGAGTGCCGCCCGCCCGAAGTCGTAGCGCGTGTCGCCTGTTCGACACCGGCCACAGAGACCGTCAATCGCCGGAGCCTGGTAACCACACCGCGGACACATCCGCTCGTCAACAGGCTTGAACGCCGTAGCACATGTCGGGCACAGCACCCCGAACGCCCACTCCTTCGCCGGTTTCCCACACAGCACGCAGTCCACCGGGAACAGTAGATTCAAGACCGTATCAATCAATGAATTTAGATTCAAAAAAGGAAGGGCTCGACCAATATACCACGCCTGCCGGTGGGTGGCCTTGGCGCAAAGACGCAGAGAAAGAAAAACTCTGTGAATCCGAACAAATGGTCCTGCGTCTCTGCTTCAGAATAACGCGGAGACAAGCGAAAACTTTTTGATCAGGTGTAGGTGCGCTCTGTGAGCGCACATCGTTCCGGCTTGAAGAATGTCATAGACCGCACATTCTACTCGATCGAGGGGGATGGCTGGGACCTCGTCCGACAGCTATTGCAGATTGGTCATTGGACGATTCCGCATTGGAAATTTGGAGATTGCAAATTGCTCGATTTCTTATTGGTCGGAAATCTGAAATGAAACAATCTCCAATGAGCAACCTGCAATGTGGATTCTTTCAAATATCGCAATTTGCAATAGGTGTAGGTGCGGTCTATGACTGTCTATGACCGCACCTACACTTGCGTTGGGACTTGGGCTTCTCCAATAATCCCCTCCCCTCGAACTGTCTAGGCTCGAACGCTCAGCGCTTTCGCTATTCCCGAGGGTGTGGGCTGGACAAGGGTAGGGCGTCGCCGCCGCTCCAGCCCGCCACCGAGCCGTCACGCCGCCAGCATGCGCCACCGTGGATCAGTCCGGTCTCGGGGTTGATGAGGATCCCGTTCATCCCACCGGCCACCGTGCGGACGCGGAGCACGGAATGACCCATTTTCTCCAGGGGCTCGACGACCGCGTCCGGGAAGCCCTCCTCCATATTCAGGTCGCCGTACATCATGCTCCAGATCCGCGGGGCCTCGACGGCCTGCTGGATGCTCATCCCGTGGTCGATCACGTTGATGATCCCCTGCAGAACCGTGGCGTAGATCCTTGTGCCACCTGGAGTGCCCAGGGCCATGAACGGCTTTCCATCCTTGAGGACGATGGTCGGCGACATGCTGCTGAGCTGCCGCTTGCGCGGGGCAATGGCATTCGCCCGCTCGAAGCCAGGGCGGGGGTCCGGGTCGAAGAGCGTCATCGTGTTGTTGAGGAGCATCCCGGCGCCCGGCTCCGCTCCGGGCATGGCCACGCCGGACCCGAAGCCATGGTTGAGCGTCTGAGTCATCGAGACCACGTTGCCGTCCGAATCGGCAGCAGTGGCGTGGGTCGTGTTCGCCGACTCCACCAGCGGAGCCCCCAGGGGCTCGGGAGTTTCCGTACCGAACTGCCCTGGCGGGTAGCGACCGGCCCGCCCGGGATCAATCTCGGTTCGCCGGCGAGCCGCGTAATCGGGATCGATCAGCTTGCTGACGGGTGGAGGGGCGTACTCGTAGGACGGATCCTTCCCCGCATAATCGGGGTCGCCCATGTAGGCGTCCCGATCGGCCCAGGCGATCTTCATGGCCTCGGTCATGAGATGCAGCGTCTCCGGGGTCCCGAAGCCGAGCGCTGCCAGGTCGTAGCCTTCGAGAATGTTCAGGATTTCGACGATATGGGTGCCTCCCGACGATGTCGGGGGCATAGCGATGATCTCGTATCCCCGATACGTGCCCCGAACGGGTGTGCGGAGGCGGAGTCCCTGCCCCTCGGACAAGTCGTCCAGCCCGCGACCCCAGTACCAAGCGAGGTCCTCCATCGACAGGATTCCGCCCTCGGACCGCACGTATCCGACCACGTTTCGTGCGATGTCGCCGCGGTAGAAGCGCTCCCCTGCGGCCTCGAGCTGCTCGTCGAAGCTCGCCGATGCCGGACCGGCGTTTGCCAGAGCCTCGAGGGTGACGGCGTACGCAGGCCGGCGAAACAGTTCGCCTGTCCGGGGCGCGCGGCCCCCAGGGAGAAACTCAGCGGCCCAACCAGGGAATCTGCTGTTCCGATCCTTCCTCTCCTCGATGATCCGCGCTGTGGCCGGGGAGAGCAGAACGCCGTTCTTGGAGTAGTCGATTGCCGGGGCCAGGATGTGGCCGAACGAGAGCCTCCGACTCCCGTGGTTCTTGAGGGCCCATAGCCAGGCCTTAAGGTTTCCGGGAACCCCGATCGAGCGGAACCCGACTGCGTTTGCCTCGTCGCGGGTGACGTGTCCGGCCTCTGCCTGTTGAGTCTCGTCTTCCGGGTGCACCAGCTCGTACATGTGCGGCGTCGCTTCGCCCGGCGCAACGGTGTAGTTGTCGAGTGTGACGGCTTCTCCATCCGCGGTGTAGATGCTGATGAATCCGGAGCCGAATGGACTCGACATCGCGGGCTCCACGACCGAAAGCGCGAAATAGGCTGAGATGATCGCGTCCACCGCGTTCCCGCCTTTGGCGAGGACCATCTGGCCGGCAGCCGACGCGAGCGGGTGATTGGTTGCAACCACCCCCCTGGAAGCCACCACTTCGTCCTTGTAGGTGGCGAAATCCCGCCAGTCGATGGGGAGCGTGTCCTGAGCATTGAGGGTCAAGGGCAGGAGCACGAGCAAGGCAATGGTTAAGAGCCGTACCATAACGAACCTCCGAAGGGCTGTCGTTGGAGTGCCGAACACCTTATATACCACCGGTTCCGAAACTGTACGATACAAAGTGAAGTGGAAAAACAAAACCTTTCGTGCAGCGGGCGCCTAGGCCAGGCAGTTACCGGGCGTAGGGGTGATTGCGGATGATTGACAGAGCGCGGTAAAGCTGTTCCAGGAGGACGATGCGGGACAGGTCGTGGCTGAAGGTCAGATCCGACAGGGAGAGTAGTTGATCGGCGCGTTTCTTGACGCCTTCGGACAATCCGCCGTAGCCGCCGACGATGAAGGCCAGGTTGCGCGAATCTTCGGTCATGTGTTTGTCGATGAACTTTGAGAAGCCGGGGGAATCATAGGTTCGTCCATTCGGATCCAGGGCGACGGCGAAAGCCGGTTTGTCCAGCGCGGACAGGATCCTTTCGCCCTCGGCCTCCGTCCTCTTCCTCTCGTTCGTGACCCGCGGATCTTTGATCTCGAGCACTTCCAGGGGGACGAAGCGGCGAATCCTCCCGATGAAGTCCTCGCACACGAGTGCGAGTTCTGCGCTCTTGTTTCTTCCCACCCAGATCACCTTCAACTTCACAATAGTGGCCTGTAACGGAGATATCGGCCCGGAGGGTTGCGGCGGAACGGCACCTCCTCTGCCATGAGCTCCCGCAGAGCGCCCACCCAACTGACTACTGACTACCGACTACTGACTACTTCTTCTTCACACCGCTTCGATCAACTCCTGAGCTTCACGGCGCTTTCCCGCCCGCCAGAGGCGTTCCAGGTCGTAGAACTCGCGGGCTCGTTCGGTGAAGATGTGGACGACGAAGTCCAGGTAGTCCATCAGGATCCATTCGCCTTCGGAGTACCCTTCGATGTGGCTGGCCCGGATTCCTGATTGTCTCAACCGTTCGGCGATCCCGTCGGCAATCGTCTGGTTCTGACGGATTGAGGTTCCCGTGCAGATGATGAATCGATCCGAGAAAGAGCAGATACCTTCGAGTTCCAGGACGATGACATTACCGGCCTTCTTGTCGAGGGCCGCTTCCAGTACTTCCTGCAGCGTGTTGTCCTTCGTTATCTCTTGAGACGTAATACTCTCCTTATTCGTAGAGTTTGTGCTTATCGATGTAAACGCGTACGGCCGGCTGGATCCAGCGCCCGGCATTGCCGCCGCGCTTCAGTTCTTCACGAATCTCAGTGGAGGAAATGTCGCATTCGACCGACGGAAAGTAGTAGACAGCCGGCTGAGGTCCCGTCCTGGCAGTTGCGCCCTGCTCGATGAGCTCCAGCGGCGCGACGTCCTCGCGCATCGGGAAACCCGGCCGGTTTACGACCGCGAAGCTCGTGAGGTCGAACAGCTGTCGATGCTCACTCCAGCTCTCGATCTCCTCGTACATGTCGGTCCCCGTGATGAAGACAAACCAGGAATCGGGGTATCGCTCGTGCATCAATTTCAGCGTATCCACCGAGTAGCGGGCTTCCAGACAATCGACTTCGATGGTCGAAATCGTGAATCGCTCGATGTCGGCCGTCGCGAGGGCGACCATTGCGAAGCGGTGAAACGGTGAGGTAATTCCCGACGTCGGTTTGTGAGGAGGGGAAAATGTTGGGATGAATTGAACTTCATCAACGTCAAAGGCTTCAGCGACCGCTTGAGCTGCTGCGAGGTGTCCGTTGTGAATGGGATCGAAAGTCCCGCCGAGAATGGCTATTCTCACGACCCCCCGGTCTCGTCTTTCGACGCGAGCTTGCGAACCACCGTTTGCTTCAACTCATCGAGCCCCTTACCAGTGATTGAAGAAATTCTAACCAACTCGAGGTTTTGGTGTCCACACCATTGCTCCAGCGCTTCGAGCTTCTCACCGTCGACACTGTCCATTTTCGATGCGACTACAGCCGCGGGCTTCCGCACGAGCTTCGGGTCGTGCTCTTCGAGTTCGGACTGCAGCACTTCCAGGTCGGAGACCGGATTCGCTTCGTTGCCCACCGACACGTCGATCAGGTACAGCAACAGATGCGTTCTTTCGATGTGACGGAGAAACTGCAGGCCGAGTCCGTGTCCTTCGTGCGCGCCTTCGATCAGGCCCGGGATATCGGCCATCACGAAAGTCTCGAAGTTCTCGGCTTCGACGACGCCGAGGCTTGGCTCGAGCGTCGTAAACGGGTAGTCGGCGATCTTCGGGTGGGCGGCCGAGATCGACGAAATCAACGTCGATTTGCCGGCATTCGGGAAGCCGACCAGCCCGACGTCGGCCAGCAGCTTCAGCTCGAGCCGGAGCGCTTTTTCTTCGCCCGCTTCACCGTCCTGCGCTTTCTTGGGCGCCCGGTTCACCGACGAGGCGAAGTGCGCGTTCCCTTTGCCGCCGCGTCCACCGGCCGCGGCTATCCAACGCTCGTCTCCGCGGTCGAAGTCCTGCATGAGGGCACCGGTCTCGCCGTCGTACACGAGGGTGCCGACCGGAACCGTGATCAACAGGTCCTTACCGCTCTTGCCGTGTCGATCGCTGCCTTCACCGTGTCGTCCTCGATCGGCCCGGAACTGACGGTTGTAGCGAAACTTCAGGAGGGTGTTCTCCTGGGTGCTCGAAACGAGGCAGACGTCGCCGCCGTGGCCGCCGTTGCCCCCGCTGGGCCCTCCCTTCGCGACGAACTTCTCGCGCCGGAAGGCGATACAGCCGTGCCCGCCGTTACCGGCGCGGACGATGATCCTGGCTTCGTCGATGAACATGGGATGCGGTCTGCTAATGCAGAAAACGCCTGCTAATGCAAAAAGAGCCAGGACCCGGCTTCTGCCGGATCCTGGCTCCCGATTCTACTTGTGAGCGTGCTATTCAGCGGCTGGAGCGACGTTGATGAAGCGGCCCGCTCGACCTCGATCCCGGAACTCGACTACTCCGGATATCTTGGCGAACAGCGTGTCGTCCTTGCCCCGCCCGACGTTGGTGCCGGGTTTGAAGCGTGTGCCCCGCTGCCGGACCAGGATGGAGCCGCCGGTGACGTACTGTCCGGCAAAGCGCTTCACGCCGAGTCGTTGGGCGTTGCTGTCGCGGCCGTTGCGTGAGCTTCCGACGCCTTTCTTATGAGCCATGAAAAACTCCTACTTCAGCTTGATATCGTCCACAAGCAGCTCGGTGTAGGGCTGCCGGTGTCCGCGTGTCCGGCGGTACTGTTTCTTCCGTATCTTCTTGAAGACGATGATCTTCTTCTTTCGATCCTGGCCCAGCACCGTGGCCTTCACTTTAGCCTTGGCGATGACAGGCTCGCCGAGGGTGACCTTGCCGTCCTTCTCGACCATCAGGACGTCGCCGAGCTCGATCTTGGAACCCACGTCGCCTTCCAGCTTCTCCACCTTGAGCCGATCGCCGGGTTCCACACGATGCTGCTTACCGCCCGACCGTACTACTGCATACATGTTGGGAATCCTCCGGATAAGACAAAACCTGATTTTACTTAGATTTAAGCGTGGGTGTCAAATCAGGTGTAGGTGCGGTCTATGACCGCGCATCGCTTTGCGTGAGGGGGGGCAGTTGCTAGCCTGTCCCCGGGTGTTCGATGAGCGGAAAAGTACGCAGGGGTGTAGGTGCGCTCTATGAGCGCACATCGTTTCGGCCCGAAGAATGTGCGGTCATAGACCGCACCTACACTCCTCAGGAGATCCGCCCCCAAGACTCGAAAGGCACAGCCACTGACTACTGACTACCGACTACTGACTACTATTGACCCCCGGTCAATCCTCCTCCAACTCTCCGACATTGACTTGATTCCGGCCACCCTTCTTTGCGCGGTAGAGGGCCTGATCGGCTGCATGAATCAATGTGTCCGGGTCTTGAACCGGTCCGCCGACCCAGCAGGCGACCCCGGCGCTGATCGTGACCGTGGCGGTAATGCCCCTGGCGGTCACCGGTGTGTCGGCGATCGAAGTGCGCACGCGTTCCGCGATAGCGGTGGCGGTGTCGACGGAACAGCCGGGAAGGACGATCAGAAACTCCTCGCCGCCCCACCGCCCGATCGAATCGTAGGTTCGCAGAGAGGAGTGGAGCCGGTGAGCGACTTCTTGAAGACAGTCGTCTCCGGCCAGGTGACCGTGTGTGTCGTTGAGTTGTTTGAAGTGGTCGACGTCAACCATCGCAACGCCGAGAGGGGTCGTCATCCTCTGCGCCCGCTGCAGCTCCCTCCTCAGAATACTGAAGATCGCGGTCCGGTTGCGCAAGCCGGTCAGTGAATCCGTGGAAGCCTCTCGCTGGAGTGCTTCCTGCAATTCGACGATCCGGCGGCCGGCGCGCAGTCGGACTCCCAGCTCTCGTTCGTCGAAGGGCTTGACGACGTAGTCGTCGGCACCCTCGTTGATGCCTTCGATCATGTTCTCGCGGCCGCCTTCCCCCGTCAGCAACACGATGTAGTAGTGGGCGCCATCTGGTTTTCCGCGCAAACGGCGGCAGGCTTCAGCACCCTGCATGCCTGGCATCATCCAGTCGAAGAGAACGAGCCTGGGCGGGTCCTCACCGTTCAAGTGTCGCCAGGCTTCGGCACCGTCGGCCGCCATGACGACCTCGTATCCCCACTTCGAGAGCTGTTGTGCCAGGGCGGTCCGCAAGGACATATCGTCGTCTGCGATGAGGACGCGCATGGCCGCTAGCGTCCCTCCCCGGACGCGGAGCGGTCGGAGTGAGCCTTCGGGTGGGCCTTGTCGTACTCCCGGCGGAGGTGCTGCAGGCTTACATGTGTGTATTTCTGCGTCGTCGAAAGATTTGAATGGCCGAGCAGTTCCTGGATGCTCCGGAGATCGGCCCCGTTCTCGAGAAGGTGTGTCGCGAAACTGTGACGAAGGGTATGCGGAGTGACCTGGCGTCCCGGCTTCAGGAACCGGCGATAGCTCTCAAGGAGTCGCTCCACCGAGCGGACGCCCAGTCGGGTTCCGCGCAGGTTGATGAACAGGGGCAGGTTTCCCCTGCTGTCGGGCATCATCTTCTGTTTCCTCTGTCGTTCCGACATGTAGACGTCCAAAGCTCCCGATGCGAAACTGCCAAACGGAACAATCCGCTCCTTGCCACCCTTTCCCAGAACCCGAACGAGCCGTTCTCCGCGATCCAGGTCGGAGGCATTGAGTCCAACGAGCTCGCTCACCCGGAGACCGCTGGCGTAAAGCAGCTCGAGGATCGCCCGATCCCGGAGGTTTTTCAACGTCGCTTCTTGATCGACGTCCATCATCTCGCTGACTTCCGATTCGCTCAAGTAGGTCGGCAGCTGCTTCCCCAGGCGCGGCGATGAAACTACTTCCGCCGGATTCCGCCGAAGACGCTGCTGTCGTACTAGGAATTTGAAGAACGTCCGGATGCACGCGAGTGTGCGCGACACGGAGCTTTTCTTGAGTTTCTGTTTGTACAGGGAATTGAGAAAGTCGCGGATGAACAGGTGATCGACCGCGTCCAGTGTCACCTCCCGGGAATCCATGAAGGCCTCGAATCGTCTCAGGTCCCGACCGTAGTTGAGGACGGTATGGTCCGACGCGGCCCGGGCTCGAAGCGATGAGAGGAACGATTCGATCTCCCTCTTCATCGCACTTCGACCGGCCGCTGCTTGAGAGACTCGAGAGCACGCTCGCAGGCCCGTTTTTGTCGCTCCGCCTTGGGCAGCCTCTCCGGTGTTTCGAGGGGCGGCAGAAGCCCGAAATTGATGTTCATCGGAGCGAAGTGGCTCTGCGGCGTACTGACGTACCGGCACAGCGCGCCCACCGCCGTCACCTCGGGAAAGGTGAGCATCGGATCGCCTTTGAACAAGCGTGCGGAGTTCATGCCCGCCACCATTCCGGTTGCGATGTTTTCGATGTAACCCTCGGTTCCGGCGAGCTGCCCGGCGAAAAGAATTCTTTCTTCTTTGCGTGAGGCCATCGTGGCCGACAGGATCTCCGGAGCGTTGATGTAGGTGTTTCTGTGAATCTGTCCCAGACGGAGGAATTCGGCGTTCTCCAGGCCGGGGATCATCCGGAAGACCCTCCGCTGCTCGGGGAACTTGAGGTGGTTCTGGAAGCCCACGATGTTGTAACTGGTTTCCATCAGGTCTTCCTGCCTCAGCTGGACGATCGCATACGGGCGCTTCCCTGTGCGGGGGTCGTCGAGCCCAACCGGTTTCATCGGGCCGAATCGTAGCGTGTCAACGCCGCGTCGCGCCATTTCCTCGATCGGCAGGCAGGCTTCGAAGTAACAGGCTTCCTCGAATTCATGGATTTCCACGCTCTTGGCGGAGATCAAAGCTTCGTAGAATTGTTCGTACTCTGTCCGGTTCAGTGGGCAGTTCAGGTAGTCGCCGTCTGCCTTGCCGTACCGGGAAGCCCGAAACACCTTCCGCTCGTCGATCGATTCCGCATCCACGATGGGAGAGATGGCGTCGTAAAAGTAGAGATGTTTCTGTCCGCAGAAGTCTCGGATCGACTGAGACAATGAGGACGAGGTCAGGGGTCCGCTCGCCACGATGACGATCCCGTCATCGGGAATCACGGGTACCTCTCGCCGTATCAACTCGATGTTCGGTTCCGCCTCGATCGCTTCGGTCACGGCCCCCGAGAAGCGGTTCCGGTCGACGGCCAGCGCCCCCCCGGCCGGCACTCGCGCGCGATCGGCAACCTCGAGCAGGAACGAACCGAGCGCGCGAAGCTCTTGCTTGAGCAGCCAAGACGCGTTGTAAGGTATGTCGGATTTCAGCGAGTTGCTGCAAACGATTTCGGCGAGCTGATCAGTCTTGTGCGCGGGAGTCCTCTGTTCCGGCCGCATCTCGAACAGCCGGGCCCGCCCGCCCTGACGCACTACCTGCCAGGCAGCCTCACACCCGGCCAGTCCACCTCCGATGATGGTGATGTCCCCAGACATCATGACGCGATTATAGCTTGTCGGCGTTCACCTGGCTCTTCTGCCCATCAAACACGCGCTCGCCAAAGCGAAACGTCCGAGAGAGAGCCACTGTTAAGGGGACAGGGGCCCGGCCCTGTCCCCGGGTGTCTGATCAGCAGAGGAGTCGGTGAGCGAATTCCGACTCCCAAGGCGGGCTAGCCTGCGGGGGCGGTCTCCAGCGAGATCTTGTAGTCGCAGGATTCTTCGTTGCAATAACGGATGGGGCCTCCCCGTTTGGTGGTCTTTTCGAGCAGGTAAGGGGAGTTGCATTGCGGGCACGCTTCGGCGACCGGCATCTGCCAGAGGACAAAGTCGCATTTCGGATAGTTCGAACAGCCGTAAAACGTCTTTCCCCTCTTGGATCGCCGTTCGATGATGTCGCCGCCACAATCGGTTTTGGGGCACCCTACGCCGACCAACTTGGGTTTGATGTACTTGCATTTGGGATAGTTGCCGCAGGCTGTGAACTGGCCGAAGCGCCCATCCTTGAGAACCAGGTTCGTGCCGCACTTCGGACACTCCTCTTCCAGAGGCACATCGGGCGCCTTCGGCTTGGCTTCGCCCGGGCCCATCTTTCGTGTCGTCTTGCACTCGGGGTACCCGGTGCAAGCGTAGAACTGACCGTAGCGTCCCCGCTTGATCGCCATCGGACGTCCGCAGTTCTCGCACGGCTCGATGGTCTCCTGTTCCTTGTTTTCCTCTTCGTCGTCGTCTTCGTCTTTCTGCAGTTCCTTCGTGTTGGTGCAGTCCGGATATCCCGTGCAGGCGAGGAAGCTGCCGAACTGACCCCACTTGATCACCATCGGCTTGCCGCACTTGTCGCAAACCTCGTCGGTCGCGATCTCCTGCCGCTTGATGTTCTCCATGTTGACCTTGGCTTCAGACAGGTCTTTTTCGAACTTGGAGTAGAACTCATCGAGTGCTTCGACCCAGGTCATTTTGCCTTCTTCGACTTCGTCCAGTTCCTCTTCCATTCTGGCTGTGTACTGCACGTCGAAAATGTCGGCAAAATGCTTCACGAGTTGATCCGTGACGACCGTTCCGAGTTCGGTCGGCTTGAACTTGTTTTGTTTCTTCTGGGCGTATTCGCGATCCTGGATCGTCGTCAGGATCGAGGCGTAAGTAGACGGGCGCCCGATGCCCTTCTCTTCCAGCGCCTTGACCAGGCCGGCTTCCGTGAAGCGTGGTGGCGGCTCGGTAAAATGCTGCGCGGGATCCAATTCGAGCAGGCGCAGGGCCTCGCCTTCCGTCAGCGGTGGGAGTTGGACGTTCTCATCTTCGGGCGCCGTCTTCGCGTCCTCGTCTTTCGACTCCTCATATACCTTCAGGAATCCGTCGAATTTCTGGACCCTGCCGTTGGCCCGGAACAGGTAACCCTTCGTTTCGATCTCCACCGTCGTCTGGTCGTACACAGCAGGATTCATCTGTGATGCCACGAACCGGGTCCAGATCAACCAGTAAAGCTTGTACTCGTCTTCGCTGAGATAGCCCTTGATCTCGTCGGGAGTGTGCTCGACGAACGTCGGGCGGATTGCCTCGTGGGCGTCCTGTGCACCCTTCTTGCTCTTGTAGACAACGGGTTTTTCCGGGAGATAGTCCGCACCGTAGTTCCCGGAGACGTAAGTGCGAACCATGCCCATCGCGTCGTCGGATATCCGGGTGGAGTCGGTCCGCATGTAAGTAATGAGGCCGACGCCGCCTTCTTCGCCGATCTCCTTCCCCTCGTAGAGCCGCTGGGCCAGCATCATCGTCTTCTTGACCGTGAAGCGGAACCGCCTGGCCGCATCCTGCTGCAGTTTGCTGGTTGTGAACGGCGGAACCGGCCTGCGCTTTCTCTCCTTCTTGACAACCGATTGAACCAGGAACTTCGAATCCCGCACCGCCGAAACGATGTGGTCGGCCTCGGCCTTGTTGCCGACAGCGATGTTTTTGTCCTGGTACTTGACCAGCCGGGCTTCGAACGGCGGCGGTTCGTGCCCTTCGAGTCTGGCTCCGATCGTCCAGTACTCTTCGGATTTGAATTCCTGGATTTCGCGATCGCGTTCGACGATCAGCCGCAGTGCCACGGTCTGGACCCGTCCCGCCGATATCCCGCGCCGGACCTTGTCCCACAGCAGCGGGCTGACCTGGTAACCCACAAGCCGGTCGAGTATCCGGCGCGCCTGCTGGGCATAGACGACGTTCGAGTTGATTTCCGACGGTTTGTCGATCGCGCCACGGATGGCTCGGGGTGTGATCTCGTTGAACAGGACCCTGAGGATCTCCCGGTCTTTGCCCTCCAGGATTTCTTTCAGGTGCTGGCAGATAGCCTCACCTTCGCGGTCGTTGTCCGTAGCCAGGAAGATCTTGTTAGCGGAGCGAGCGGCGATGCGAAGCTCCTTGACGACCTTTTCCTTCCCGGGTATCAGTTCGTAGGCCGGCTCGAACTTATGTTCGATGTCGATGCCGAGCTTGCTCTTGGGCAGATCCTTGACGTGTCCGACCGAGGCTTTGACGACGTAGCCGGACCCGAGATACTTGCGGATCGTATTGGCCTTCGCGGGCGACTCTACGATCACCAGCGCCTTCTTCGGCGTGGCCTTCTTTTTTGTCGTCTTTGTTTTCTTGGTGGTCTTCGTTGCCATCGGTGTCACGCGGTCTTTCGGTCAGATTCCGGTCCCACGACTTGTAAGTTATTAAGTATTGTCATGGTAAAAATCAACCCTGTCTTTTGAACTTTCTTGTTCGATCACCACCTAAGCCCTTTCATAACTTTCGGATGTATCGTTGTCCCGGAAGTTGCCGAATAAGGTCCAAAAGCTCCAGCTCGACCAGCGCCGCATAGACGTCGGACGCTTCCAGGGACAGTTTCGAGAGCAGAGCATCGATAGGAATCGGATCGCTGGCGGACAGGGCGTCTCGAACCCGACGTTGCCGCTCGTCGAGCGTGCTACCTTCGCGGGACGCGGCCCGCGGATTCGGTTCTTCGAACCTCGCTATTTCTGCCGCGATAGCGGCAGGAAGTTCCTCGACCACATCCCGCCAGTCCGACACAAGGCGTGCCCCCTGACGAATCAGGAGGTGCGGTCCGACACTCGTTGGGGAGTTGATCGGTCCTGGGATTGCGAACACTTCGCGATTGGCATCGAGGGCGAGACGCGCCGTAATAAGCGAGCCCGACCGTTGGGCCGCCTCGACGACGACCGTTCCTAGAGTCATCCCGGCCAGTATCCGGTTTCGGAGCGGAAAATTCTGGGGCAGTGGTGGGGTTCCCAGAGGGAATTCCGACACCAGAGCGCCATTTTGCGCCACCAAATCGGCGAGTCGGCGATTTTCTCTCGGGTATGCCCGGTCCAATCCGGTTCCGAAAACGGCCACGGTCTGTCCTCCCGTAAGTGATCCGCGATGGGCCGCGGTGTCGATGCCCCGTGCCAGTCCCGACGTGACGACCAGGCCTCGATTCGCAAGGTCTTCAGCCAGTCGCTCTGCGCAGTTGACACCATAGGGGGACGGCCGTCGCGTCCCGACGATGGCCACCTGCGGCCGGACGATCTCCGACACGCACCCGCGAACGTACAACACGAGCGGAGGATCGTATATTTCCCGTAGCAACGGCGGATAGGCGTCGTCCAGCATGTCGACGACCTGAATCTCCGCCTCGAGGGCCCTCTGCCATTCGGCTTCGGCTCGCTCGGCGGAATGGCCGGACAGGAGGTCGTCGATGACATCGTCGGAAACCGACAGCCGACGCAGTTCGCCTCGACCGGCTTCGACCACCGACTCCGGCCGTTCGAAGTGCGACGTCAGTTTCTGGAGGGTTTGCGTCCCCAAGCCCGGGACCAGGATCATCCGGAGGAACGCTTTCTTACGACGGAGTGCTTGAGCGTGGATGGAGTTCTCTGGCATCGTTGCCTCACCGTGAGCGACTAGCACGCAGCATGCCAGGTGTCTGATGAATCAGCCTGAAGACTTCATCATTCGATTCTCGAAGCTGGTAGAGCCCGGAGCGCGAGTCCTGGATGTCGCGTCCGGCACAGGGCGCCATGCGCTCCTGTTTGCGCGTCGGGCTTGTGCGGTGCTGGCGATGGACTGCGACCCCGAATTCATCTGTAACCTCCGGGAGGCAGCCCGGGCAGGAGGCCTGGATCTGGAAGCCGTCGAAGCCGATGTGGAGAACATGTCGCTGCTCCCGGCGAGTTGCGACGCGATCATCAATACGCTATTTCTCTACCGGTCGCTGTTTCCCCAATACATGTCCGCGCTTCGGCCAGGCGGGCTCCTGTTTTTTCGGACTTTTACGACCGACAACGCCGACGTTCTCGGGCATGTTCGCCCACGCCGGAAGTATCTGCTCGAGCCGGGAGAACTCCGTCGCGCTTTCTGCGACCTGGAGTTGATCCACTACGAGGAGAGTGTCGTCGAAGACCGAGCGTTGGCGACGCTGGTGGGACGGAAGTAAGAGCTCCCAGACACTTCTGCTCAGTAAACATCCGGGGACAGGGCAAGCCCCTGTCCGCCTCACATTGAGTCTCTCGCGGTTCCGTTCGCTTAACGCCGGTCGTCGCTCAGCAGAAAAGTCTGAAAGCGGCCAAATCTGTGACAAAATAGGCTTCTATCCCAACGAAACGGAGAAATCATGCTTCGAACACTTTCCTGTGTCCTGTTAGCGGCCCTGATCCTGCTGCCGGCCGTCCCGCTGAGGGCGCAACATGCTGACGATGCCTTTGTCGGGCAGAAGGCGCCGGAACTCAAGACCAGCGAATGGATCAATTCAGAGCCACTTACCCTGGACGGTCTGCGAGGGAAGGTTGTCCTGATCGACTTCTGGGCTTTTGCCTGCCCCGAGTGCGCGAAGACGATGCCCCATCTGAAGGAAATGCATGCCAAGTATGCCGATGAGGGTCTGGTTATCATCGGCGTGCATACCCCCCGCGCCGAGTTCGAGAACGATGTTGCGAAGGTGCGTGAGACGGTGGCTGCCCGCGGACTGGAGTATCCGGTAACGATCGACCACGACTACCTGACCTGGACGGACTATCTCTGCGCCGCCTGGCCGACCCACTATGTCGTCGACCAGGAAGGGGTGATCCAGCTGAGCCACACGGGTATCGGTCGCTATGAAGGCACCGAAGAAGTCATCCAGAGACTGCTCAAGAGAGGGTCGAACTGAGGGGCCCACGGCGGTGAGGTCGGAATTCATCGAGGGTGCCCTCTTATCAGTCGGCATCCTGTTACTTGTGGCGAGCCTGCCCTTCGAAGCAAACGCGCAGGAAACCGAGGAATACGCACTCGTCAAGGGAACCGTGTTCACGTTCGTCGGGCGTTCTTTCCCGGGTGTCGAAATCGAAATCGAACGCGTCGATGTGGAGGAGAAAGACCGAAAGAAGACGCGAAGGGAAGCGCGGAGCGACTCAATCGGGGAGTTTGCCTTCCGGTTGCCTCCGGGGCCTGCCAAGTGGAAAATCACGTTCCGGGCGGAGAACTTCGCCGAGGACAAACGCGAGATAGAGATTTTTGCCGATGAGCGTGTCGATCTCACGGTTCTTCTCAAGCCTGAAGGTATAGCGGCCCGTGGCAGAACTCTGATGGTTCGCGCGCACGGGTCTTCGGAGGCGGAGACGAGGCGCGAGGAGGAATTGATGCTGTTTCATCATGACGACGAGTAACGAAGTATCCGACCGCAACCCCCGTGCGCCCGGAGGGTTACGGCGGCCTCACACCCGGGCGTTGTTGCCGCGACATTTCTCCGGACCCGCTTGTCGATCGATTACGGCGCCTAGCATCTGGCGCAACGCCGCCGTAACGCGAGCCATCAGAGTTCTGCCACGGGCCGCTGCTGGTCTGTTGCTGGCTGGAATCCTACTGTTGACGGTCGCGACGCCGGCTCCAGCCCAGCGACCCGAACCGCGCCCCAAGAACATAAACGGTGTGGTTCGCGACCTGCGTGGACAACCCATCCTCGGAGCTCGTGTATTTGTCCTGAACACGGAAACGGATATCATCCGAACGCTGACTACGGACGCCGATGGCCTGTACACGCTTAGCGGCCTAGCGCCCGACGTCGACTACGAAGTCTACGCCGAGTTCCAGGGCAAGGGGTCCCGGAGGCGGATCGTCAGTTCGTTCTTGAACCGCCCGGATAACGTCCTGAACTTCGAACTCGATGTCGCGATCGTTCCCACTGACGCCGATCTTGAAGATGACGGCGGGCCTCGCTTTGACACGTTTGACCTGGTGCAGATTCGTGGCTCGTTCGAGCTTCCAACGGGGATTCCGGCACCGATACCGGCTGTGTTGCTTCTGCACGGGTATGGAGAGAACCGGGCGGTCTGGGGTGACCTGGAGAGCCGTCTGCTAACAGACGGATGGGCCGTGATGTCGATCGATCTACGCGGCCACGGTCTAAGCAAGACCCGAAATCGCGAGCCGATCGAACCGGAACCTGATTGGCGGATGGACTCCCGTCAGTTTCCGCTGGATGTCGGGCCGGCCCTGGACTGGATGAAGTCTCAACCGCGTCTGGCCTCGAACAGAATCGTCGTGATGGGCACTGACGTGGGCGCCAACCTTGCCCTGATCGCCGGCGGTCGGTTCGGCGAGGTCTACACGGTCGTCGCCATCGACCCCGATATGGGCGAGGCTCTCTCGATGTCGGGCAGCGCCCAGGACTTCACTCCGCGTTCCGCCCTCCTCATGGTCAACGACCAGGCGGTGGGGACCGGAATTCGCAATTACATCAGCGGTCCTTCCCGAATCGTCACCCTTCCCGTAGACGGCGGCACCGCCGCCTGGCTTGCGGATCCCAGATCGATCGACGAGATCGTCCGTTGGTTGAGGGACGTGTATTAGGGTTTTCGCGACACGAACCGTGAGAGAGCCATTGTGAGGGGGACAGGGCTTGCCCTGTCCCCGGGCTGTTCGACGAGCCAACACGTTGCGTGGCGATGTCCCAGGAGTCGGGAGTGACCGATCTCTTCTCGGGTAACTACTCGCAAATTGGTCAATGGACAAATCCGCATTGCAGGTTGGAGATTGGAAATTGCTCGATTGCTGATCGTTCGGACGGTCGGTCGGAAGAAGATTTGAAATGAAGCAATCTCCACTGAGCAACCTGCGATGCGGATTGTTCAAATACTGCAATTTGCAATACGGCCGGTTGTTCGATACGCGAAGAGTTCGGAAACCACGAATCGCCAAACCAACGACAGGACCAGTCGGTCGCAAAGGCCGCTGGCCACAACCCGCCTTCAACGGCCTACGGGTAGCGGCCTACGTCCCACCGACCCCCAAAGCCCCCAAATCAATCTCCGGAGGCCCATCCGCCCATTTCTTCTTGAGCTGACCGCACGCGGCTGAGATGTCGCTGCCGCGACTCCTGCGGATAAAGGTCGGAACGCCGGCCTCCTGGAGGATATGTTGGAAACGGCGTATGTCGGGATCGGGAGATCTTTCGAGATCGAGATCCGGCGATTCGTTGAGCGGGATGAGGTTCACCTTTGCCCGGATTCCTTCGACCGCCTGAGCGAGGCGTCTGGCGTCCTGGACCGAATCGGTGATTCCCCGGAGCAGAACGTACTCGAAGGTAATTCGTTGCCGCGGTTTGAGCGGGAACCGGCCGAGCGTGGACAGGAGAGCCTCGATTGGGTAGGTCCGGTTGATCGGCATCAGGCGGTCGTGGTGCTCGTTCGTGGTACCGGTCACGGAAACCGCCAGGTTCGGAATCAACGGTTCTTCGGACAGACGCTCCAACTCGGGTATGAGCCCCGCCGTCGACAGGGTAATCCGCGACATCGACATTCCCAGCCCTGCCGGATCGTGCAGTATCTCCAGGGCCCTCATGACGTTGTCGTAGTTGTGCAGGGGTTCACCCATGCCCATCAGGACCACGTTGAAGTGGTCTCGCTTCTCCGAGGGCACGTTCAGGCGCTGCACCAGGATCACCTGCCCGACGATCTCGCCGGCCGTCAGGTGTCTGGTGAATCCTAGCTGCCCGGTGAGACAGAAGCTGCAGGCCAGTGCACAGCCCACTTGCGACGATACGCAGATCGTGTTTCGGCTTCCGTCCGGAATAAACACGGTTTCGGCCATCTCACCGTCCGCCAGCCGGAGCAGGTATCGCTCGGTACCGTCGTCGGAGGAAAACGAGCGGTGGATCTCCAGCATCCCGATGGCGAAACGGTTCCCGAGCTGTGTCCGGAGCGGCTTGGGCAGATTCGTGATTCGATCGAAGTCGTCCGCCCATTGGGCGTAGACCGCTTCGAAGATCTGGGTGGCGCGAAAGTCTCGATCCAGGTTCTCGGCCAGTTCGGCGCGTGTAAGGTCGAAGAAGCAGTCGAGTGCTGGCACGGATTCTGAGCCGATGGACGTCATGTGCGCCGAGGCGGCGGCAGCGTTTGCCTACTCGCTGGAGCCTTCTGCGTCGGTGATCGGTTGATCCATCATCTCCTCGATCTGAGCGACGACTTGTGGATGCGCCCACAGTTCCGGGCCGATGACACGGCGCCGGATATGGCCGTTTTGGTCGATCAGGAAGGTCTCCGGGAAACCGGTTGCCTTATAACGGCCGCGGCTGACCGCCTGAGCAGGGTCGAGCAGCGTCGGCAGGTCCAACTCGTACTGGGCGTAGAACTCCTCGATCACTTTCCAACTCGTGTCGACACTGACCGCCAGCATCTGGAAATCGCGGTCTTTGAGGGTTTCGTTCAGCGTCATCATCGCCGGCATTTCGTCGACACACGGCTCGCACCACGTGGCCCAGAAGTTCAGGAAGACGAACTTGCCCCGGAAGTCGCTCAGACGCACGAGTTTGCCGTCCGGGTCTTTCAATTCGAAGTCGGGCGCCACAGAGCCGATCGCCAGGTTTGGGCCCCCGCCGTTGTAGATGGCGAATGCGGCCAGGAGACCGATCAGGCCGAAGAAAAGAATGGGTTTCAGACGCATCGCGGTACCATGATTGTACTGGATTCAAGAAATTTATGGTAGATGCCCCGGACCTGTCCCCGTCCATCGGAATACTGTCGGTGGGGCGGGGTTTCGACTGCCACTGCTCGGGAAGAGAAGTGGGGTAATCCTCCACACTTTCTTCCGTCCAGGGATCTCAGAGTTGGAGTGAGCAGTCCAAACCGGACCGCCCCGCCAAACTTCTCTTTACGATTCTTGCAGTTCAGCCCGTTCCCGCCCCCGGATCGGGTCAACGCTGGCTTATGACAGACAGGCCCGGGCTCGCCAACGATCCCGGGGCTGTCTGTTCTCATCTCACGGATGTCTATCAAGGTATCGGTTCTCGGCAGCGGAAGTCGCGGCAACGCCACCTACGTGCGCACCGATAGGACGCGTGTACTGATAGACTGTGGGTTGAGCCGCCGGGCGATCGGAAAACGCCTGTCCGCCCTCGGAGAAGACCCCGAAGCCATCGACGCGGTCCTCGTCACGCACGAACATGCGGATCACATCGGCGGGCTTCCGGCCATGTTGAAGGAGTCCGCGGTAGAGGCGTACATGTCCGAGGGTACGATGGAGGGCGGCCGCACCGATCGGTACGAGAAGAACGGTTCGGCGGTCCTGCCGATTGCTCCCGGCAGCAGCTTTCAGGTCGGCGACGTGGAAGTCATCCCGTTTTCGGTTCCGCACGATGCGGAACAACCGGTCGCGTTCTCGATTCGCTACAATGGCATCAAGGTGACGCAGCTGACCGACGTGGGCTGGATCCCCGGCGATGTTGCCGACGCGTTGAACGGTTCGGATGTCCTGATTATCGAATCGAACCACGACTTGGACATGCTTCGGGTCGGCCCTTACCCCTGGAGCCTCAAGCAACGCCTGATGGGGAGGAAGGGACATCTGTCGAACTCCGCAGTGGGACGATTCCTTCGGGGGCCCTATGACGGCGACGCCACCCATATCGTCCTGGCGCACCTGAGCTCGAAGAACAATCATCCCGAGCTGGCGAAGCAGGAGGCCCGCCAAGCCCTGGCATCCAGGGGTTTGCGCCAAACTACCCTCGGCCTCGCGGCTCAGGATTCGCCCAGTACCCCGATCGAGCTGGGTTAGACACCGAACATCCTCAGACCAGGAGTGAGCCGACTTGATCCCGCGCTACACGCGACCCGCGATGGGTCGTATCTGGGACGACGAAAACAGGTACGGGCGTTGGCTCGAGGTGGAGCTTGCGGCTACGAGCGTTCTTGAAGCCGAAGGTGTCGTCCCCAGCGAAGCGGCACAGGAGATCCGGGACAAGGCGGCGTTTTCCGTCGATCGGATCAACGAGATCGAAGCCGAAGTGCGCCACGACGTGATCGCCTTCACGACCGCCGTCGCTGAGCACGTCGGACCGGCGTCGCGCTATTTCCACTACGGTCTGACTTCATCCGATGTACTCGACACAGCGATGGCGCTCCAGGTCCGAGAAGCTTCGTCGATCTTGATGGAAGGAACCGACCGGCTCTCGGAGGTCCTCCGGACCCGCGCCCACGAGTTCAAGGCTACAGTGATGGTCGGCCGGACCCACGGCATCCACGCCGAGCCGGTGACCTTCGGGCACAAGCTCGCGATCTGGTATGACGAGGTCCGGCGGCACCGTCGGAGGTTCGAACAGGCGGCCGAGGGGATGCGGTTCGGAAAGCTGTCGGGAGCAGTCGGAACCTTCGCCCATCTCTCGCCGGATGTCGAACAAAAGGTGATGGAGAAGCTTGGGCTTCGACCGGCCCCAGCCTCATCCCAGGTGATCCAGCGTGATCGCCATGCCGACTACATCTCGACCATCGCGCTGATCGGAGCGACGCTCGAGAAGATCGCCGTCGAGATCCGTCACCTCCAGCGCACGGAGGTCCGTGAGGCTGAGGAGTATTTTTCGTCGAGTCAGAAGGGTTCCTCCGCGATGCCTCATAAACGGAACCCGATCACGTCCGAGCAGATTTCCGGCCTGGCCCGTCTTCTGCGGGGCAATGCGGTTTCGGCCATGGAAAACGTCGCTCTGTGGCACGAACGTGACATCTCGCATTCATCAGTCGAACGCGTGATCTTTCCCGACTCGACGATCATCCTGGATTACCTGCTGGACCGGACGTCGAGTCTCCTCGAGCGACTCGTCGTGAACACCGACCGAATGCAGGAGAATCTCGGTCTTACCCACGGCTTGATCTATTCGGGCCAGCTGCTGCTCGAGCTGGTCGAGAAAGGCGCCCCCCGCGAGGATGCCTACCGATGGGTCCAGCGAAACTCGATGCGCGTCTGGGACGAGCACGCCGAATTCAAAGAGTGTGTTCTGTCCGACGACGATATCGCCCAACATCTCAGCGCGAGCGACATCGATCGCGTCTTCGATTCCTCGAAGTTGCTGGAAAACGTCGACCGGATATTCGAGCGGGTGTTTCGCGAGTAGTCAGTGTAGGTGCGGTCTACCGCACATTGTCCGAACGCGAGACCTGTGGGCTCATAGAGCGCACCTACACCCACGCGAAAGATTCGGTCGCCAAGGACGATGCAATCTCAGTTCGGTGTAGGTGCGGTCTATGACCGCACACTCGTCCGAACGCGAAACCTTGTGCGCTCATAGAGCGCACCTACATTTGATAAGTGCGCCGATTCTCCAACCCTGTCGACCTCGCCATCGGTCTCTTCGTGGTCGGACTGGCCATCGTCCTGTTTCGGGACTCTCCCTATGTTTACGCCGTAGAGCGTCCCACGCTCGACTTGTCCCTACGCTATCTTCCCTTTTACGCCCTGGCTTCGCTTGCCCGGGTGGTTGTGGCCATGGTTCTTTCGCTCCTGATAGCGCTGCTGCTCGGCTACCTCGCCGCCGTGCGGCGGCGCTGGGCAAGGATCATCCTTCCGACGGCCGATATCCTGCAGTCCATTCCCGTCCTGGGTTTCTTCCCAGCAGCGGTTTTCCTCTTCATCCGGCTCTTCGACAACAGTGTCGTCGGCGTCGAGATCGCGGCGATCTTCCTGATCATCACCAGCGCGTTGTGGAACCTTATCTTCGCGGTCTACGAATCGATAACGACGATCCCGGACGATCTGCAACTGGCCGGCAGGCAGTTCGGAATCCGCGGATACACGCACTGGCTGCGAGTGGTGTTGCCGGCTGTGCTCCACAAGCTGGCCTACAACGCCATGATCTCCTGGGCAAACGGATGGTACTTCCTAATCGCCTGCGAAATCATCATCATCGGGCCGATCCGGTATCGTCTGCCCGGCCTGGGCAGCTACCTGGCACAGACGATGTCCACCGGCGACTACCAGCTGGCGATCTACGGCCTGGGGGTCCTGGCAGGCGTGATCATCTTCTTCCATGTCGTCGTTTGGAGCCCGTTGAACGACTGGTCGTCACGCTTTGTGTATGAAACCGGCGAGACCCGGCCTGAAGACCCGCTTCGCAGCCGCACGTCGCTCCGTTTCTACATGGCCCGCTCGCATCTGCTTCGAGCGTTGTGGGACCGCCTCATCAAGCCGACGATTCGGGGGCTTGTTTCGCTGGTCGGGGTATTTCTTGGGACCGAGCAAGGGCGTCGGGGCAGCATCATCGGCGCAGCGATTGTTGTCGCACTGGTGATCGGTGTCGGCTGGGGCATCGTGAATTCTGTCGACGCGCTGACCCGACCGGCACCGCAGGTACGGCAGATCCCGAGCGCCCTGGTGTTCAGCCTCGGGAGGATCCTTGCGGCCTACGCCATCGCGATGGCCTGGACGCTGCCTCTGGCGATGCTCATCGGGCGCAACGAACGGTTGTCTCGCAGACTCCTTCCTGCGATCGAGGTCGTGGCCAGCATCCCCGCGACCGCCCTGTTCCCGTTGATCGTGCTGGTGATCCTGGGTCTCGGCGGAGACATGAACCTGGCATCGATCCTGCTCGTCACTACCGGCATGCAGTGGTACCTCCTTTTCAACCTGATTGCGGGAGTCCGGGCGATACCCGAAGACCTGGTTGAGATCTCGTCTTCGCTGGGTTTGGCCGGCTTCAGCAGGTGGAGGAGGCTGGTGTTGCCTGCGATCTATCCGAGCCTCGTGACCGGCAGCCTGACGGCCATCGGCGGGGGGTGGAATGCGCTGGTCCTGAGCGAGTATGTCGTCGCCGAAGATCGAGTCTATTCGGTGCACGGAATCGGTGCTCTGCTGGATTTCGCGACGTACGAATCCGGCAGCCTCCAGCTCATAGTCACCTCAATCGCGGCTATGGTACTATTCATTCTCATCGTGAACCGTTTCGTATGGCAACCGGCCTATCACCTGGCTCAGAAACGCTTTGCCCTCAATTACTGATGACGTCACCTACTCCCCCACCGGGCGTTCGGGAGAGCGCTTCGGTCGGGGGAACGGCGTCGGCCGGGTCCGCCACGCTGCTCGAACTCCGCGAAATTACGAAGTCTTTTCCCAACAAGGTCCAGATTCTGGGTCCCATCGACCTCTCCGTCGAAGATGGGGAGTTTGTAGTGATCATCGGACCATCGGGGGCTGGCAAATCGACGCTGCTGCGCATCATTACCGGCCTGGCATCTCCGTCGACGGGCACTGTGCGCTACAAGGGGCTTCCGCTATCGGGCGTGAATCACGAGGCCGCGTTGGTATTCCAGAGCTTCGCGCTGTTCCCCTGGCTGACGGTCATGGAAAACGTGGCGTTGGGCCTCGAGGCTCGGGGCCTGTCGCGGTCCGCGCGGACCGAGAAGGCAGGACGCTACATCGACCTCGTCGGTCTGGACGGCTATGAGCGCGCATACCCGCGCGAGCTGTCGGGGGGGATGAAGCAGCGCGTCGGCCTGGCCAGGGCGTTGACCGTCGAACCGGAGTTGTTGTGCATGGACGAGCCGTTCTCGGCCCTGGATGCGCTGACGGCTTCGAACCTCCGCGAGCAGGTGCTCGACATCTGGGGATCCCGACAACTGGTCTCCAAGGCGATTGTTCTGGTCACCCACAGCGTCGAGGAGGCCGTCTTGATGGGCGACCGGGTCCTGGTCCTGGCGTCGAAGCCTGGTCGCATCCTGGCCGATCGACAGATCGAACTCACGCGGCCGCGCCGGCGCCGCTCGGCGGAATTCGAGCATCAGGTGGATGAGCTTTATTCGCTCATCGTTTGAGGTTAGTGGCCTGGCTGATGAATCGCGTCCCGGCAGAGAGACAAGCATGTCCGAAGTAGGGGAGTTACCGCACGCGAAGATCGACATGATCGGGGGGTTGCTCGAGAACCTCGACGAGCATGGCGGGCGGATCGATATCTACAAGCTGACGCAAGCCCTGCAATTCGAACTGGACGATCTCATACCGATCACCGAGGCTGCCGAGATGCTGGGTTTCGCCAGCGTCGAGGCGGGCGACATCCAGATCCTCGACCTCGGGCGGCAGATCATAGACGGGGACGAGAACGCAAAGAAGGAGATCTTCAGGCGTCAGATGGTCGCGAACGTCGGTTTGATTCCTCATATCATGCGGGAGCTCGACCGGGAGGCCGATCATCGTGTCGAGCGCGAGCGCATCCTGGATCAGCTCGGCAGTTCCTTCTCCCCGCAGGAATCGGAACGTCAGCTCGACACGGCGGTCGACTGGGCCCGTTACTCCGAGCTGTTCGACTACGATCCCGACGCCAAGGAATTCTTCCTTCCACAGGGAGCCGAAACTGGATGAAAGCGACCGTGATTGTGACTCTGAAGGCGACCGTCCTGGATCCACAGGGCATCACGTTGCACCGGAACCTCGAATCGCTGGGGTTTTCCGGGGTGGACGGGGTACGGCAGGGCAAGTATTTCGAAGTCGAGCTCGACGACGAGATAGCCGAGGCAGATCGGAGCTCTCTCGTCGATCGGCTCGCAAGCGAAGTCCTGACCAACCCGGTCATCGAACAATACCGGATCGTGTGGGACTAGCATGAAGTTCGGCGTCATTATTTTTCCCGGCTCCAACTGTGATCACGATTGCTACTACGCGATCGAATCGGTCATCGAAGAGCCTGTTGAGTTTATCTGGCACCAGGAGACCGCCGTCGGCGGGTTCGATGCGATCATCCTGCCTGGCGGATTCGCCTACGGCGATTATCTCCGCACCGGGGCGATAGCACGCTTTTCTCCCGTGATGCGAGCGGTCCGTGAATTTGCCGACAGCGGAGGACTCATCATCGGCATCTGTAACGGGTTTCAGATCCTCATGGAGGCTGGCCTGCTGCCCGGCGCCCTCCTGCCCAACGTCGGGATGAAATACGTGTGCCGCTTCCTTCATCTCCGGACTGAGACGGTGTCGACGCCGTTCACGAATGCGCTCGTTCCCGGCCAGATCGTACACATCCCCATCGGTCACGGGGAAGGGAACTTCTACGCGGATGAGGAGACGCTCAAGCGGCTGGAAGACGATGGGCAAGTGGTGTTCCGTTACGTGGACGCTCGAGGCGAACCCACGGGGGAGGCGAACCCGAACGGTTCGCTCAACAACATCGCGGGCATCCTCAACGAGAGGCGCAACGTCCTGGGGATGATGCCGCACCCGGACCGGTCGAGCGAACAGATCCTCGGCAGCGTCGACGGAAAACTGATCTTCGAGTCCATGGTGAACGCCCTAACGGTCGCCTAACGAAACGTGCCGCGCGAGAACCAATGTGAGGGGGACAGGGCTTGCCCTGTCCCCGGGTCTTGTGTGGAGAGTGGGCGTCGGTAAGTGAGAACCCGACCTATCGCAAATTGATTAATGGACAAATCCGCATTGGAAGTTTGGAGATTCGAAATTGCTCGATTTGTCATTGGCCGGGTCGGGCAGAGAATAATTTGAAATGAAGCAATTTCCGATGAACAACCTGCAATGTGGATTGTTTAGATATCGCAATTTGCGATCCGAGGGAATGTTAAGCCGGCAGGTTGACACGCGAAGACGGTAATAAACGCTCCGGATGTTCTCAGTCCCGGAAGATGTGCGGTCATAGGCCGCACCTACACCAATTTGAACGTGATCACAGACGAACTGCTCGAAGAACACGGTCTCACCGAAGACGAATACCAGAAGATCGTCGACATCCTCGGTCGTGAACCGAACGTGACCGAACTCGGTGTCTTCAGCGTCATGTGGAGCGAGCACTGCAGCTACAAGAGCTCGCGGATCCACTTGAACCGGCTCCCGACCGAAGGCGACGCCGTCCTGCAGGGGCCGGGCGAGAACGCGGGTATCATCGATATCGGGGACGGGTTGGCTGTCGCCTTCAAGATCGAATCCCACAACCATCCGTCGTACATAGAGCCGTTCCAGGGAGCCGCTACCGGAGTTGGGGGGATCCTGCGGGACATTTTTACGATGGGAGCCCGGCCAATTGCCGCGATGAACAGCCTTCGCTTCGGCTCGCTCGAGCAGGCCGAGAACCGGCGAATTCTCGAGGGCGTGGTCGGCGGCATCGCTTTCTACGGGAACTGTTTCGGTGTGCCGACCATCGGCGGCGAAGTCTATTTTTCTGACTGCTACACGCAGAACCCCCTCGTGAACGCCTTTGCGCTGGGGATTTTCCAGAAGGACAAAATCTTCCTCGGCCAGGCGAGGGGCGTCGGCAACCCGGTGATCTACGTCGGTGCCAAGACCGGTCGTGACGGAATTCACGGTGCCACGATGGCTTCCGCCGGTTTCGGTGAGGATGCGGGTGCGAAACGACCGAATGTGCAGATTGGTGATCCTTTCATGGAGAAACTCCTCCTGGAGGCCTGTCTTGAGGCGATGGGAAAGGGTCTCATCGTCGGCATACAGGACATGGGTGCGGCGGGTCTGACCTGTTCCAGCTCCGAAATGGGTGCCAGGGCCGGCACCGGCGTCGAGATGGAACTGGACCGCGTGCCCCAGCGGGAGTCGGGGATGGACCCCTACGAGGTGATGCTCAGCGAGTCGCAGGAGCGCATGCTCCTGGTTGCCGACAGGGACCGTGAAAGTGAGGTGTTTGAAGTCTTCCACAAGTGGGGACTCGATGCCGTAAGGGTCGGCCACGTCACCGACGACGGTCTGCTCCGGGTCCGAAGTGGAGGTGACACCGTTGCGGAAGTTCCAAACCTGGCTCTCGTCGATGACGGTCCGCTCTACAGCCGGCCGATCTTGCCGCCGGCAGCCGCTCGTGTCGACGCCAAGCTGTCGCTCTACAGTTTCCTGGACGGCTGCCCGGCCGCCACGGTCCAGTCCTTCCTCGACGCCGACCGCAACCCGGGAACGCAGGACTATGCCACGTTGCTGAAGCTCGCGCTGGGCTCTCCCAACCTTGCCAGCCGTCGCTGGATCTGGGAGCAGTACGACCACATGGTAGGGTCGAACACCGTGGTGGGGCCCGGGTCCGACGCTGCCGTCATTCGAATCAAGGGGACAACGAAAGCCCTGGCGATGGTTCTAGACGGTCCGGGATTCCAGGTAGCCCGTGATCCGCGAGAGGGTGCCAGACGCGCCGTCGCCGAAGCCTGCCGCAACATCGTCTGTTCCGGCGCCCGACCGCTTGCGGCGACCAACTGCCTGAATTTCGGCAACCCCGAACATCCCGAAGTCATGTGGCAGTTCAGTGAGGTGGTCGACGGGATGTCGGAAGCCTGCAGAATCTTCGGCACTCCCATCACCGGAGGCAACGTCAGTTTCTACAACGAGACGTTCGAAGAGGACATCTTCCCGACACCGGTGATCGGGATGGTGGGCCTGGTAGAAGATATCGGCCTCGTGACGACCTCGGGTTTCAAGGAGAGCGGGGATCGAATTGTTCTCGTCGAACCCGGCTCCAGAAGCGAGCGGATCGAGCTGGAGGAAGAGCGGGCGCTCCAGAACCTGGTGTCCACCCTGATCCGGGACGGCCTGGTCCGATCGGCCCACGATCTCAGCGAAGGAGGCTTTTCCGTCGCGCTAGCCGAATGCTGTTTCTCGAACACTCGCCGTGCCGCTATGGGCGCCGAGATCGTTGTGCCGTCCCACCTGGAGGTCTGTCGAGACCTGTTCGGAGAGTTCCCCTCCCGCGTCCTTCTGACGACAACGGACGCCGAGGGGCTCGGCAAACGTGTTGCGGAACACGGGCTGTCCGCATATGAGTTGGGTCAGGTGGGCGGGGACAGGCTGATTCTGGACTACGAGGGTGCCCGGGCCGTCGACGCGAGCGTCGAGGGACTCGAACAGGTTTGGCGCGACGCCCTGCCGCACCTTCTCGAAAAGAGATGACCGTTCGGTTAGACTAGGGTCAGTGACAAGTGACCAGTGACAAGTGACCAGTGATGGTTTGTAGGTGCGCTCTATGAACGCACGTTGTCTCGTTTCGGAGAATGTGCGGTCATAGACCGCACCTACACCTCGTCACTGTATCGTTTCTTTCAGCACGGTCGGCATCTGGAGGGTTAGCGCAAGTACGATGTGTGGAATCTTTGGCATCGCCAACCACCCCGAGGCAGCGCGGATGGCCTACCTCGGTCTGTATGCCCTCCAGCACCGCGGGCAGGAGAGCACCGGCATCTCGGCCTCTGACGGGGAGCAGGTGCAGACCTACAAGGCGATGGGACACGTCGCGGACGTCTACACCGAACCGAAACTGCAACAGCTGTCCGGGATCAATGCGATCGGCCATACCCGCTATTCCACGGCCGGTGACAGCTCTGCCGACAACGCCCAGCCGATCGTCGTCAAGGGTTCGTACGGAGAGTTTTCCCTCTGCCACAACGGAAACCTGATTAACGCGGTGTCTCTCCGGGAGGAACTCGAGTCCCAGGGCGCTGTCTTCCAGTCCACCAGCGACAGCGAGGTCATCCTCCACCTTCTCGCCCGGGCCGAAGCCGACGATCTGCCCGGTGCGCTGGCAGCCGCGCTGGGTCGGACGCAGGGCGCGTTTTCTCTGCTCCTCCTGAACGAACGAACGCTGATCGGTGCGCGGGACTCCTACGGCTTCCGGCCCTTGTGCCTCGGTAAGGTGAACGGCTCCTACGTTCTGGCCTCGGAATCCTGTGCCTTCGACCTGATCAACGCGACCTATATCCGGGAGCTCTACCCGGGTGAGATCGTTATGATTCGAGGCGGCGAGGTCGAATCGATCCAGGCTCTGCCCTCAGTGCGCGAAGCCAAGTGCATCTTCGAGCACGTTTACTTTTCGCGTCCTGACAGCATTGTTTTCAACCGAACCGTCCAGGCCAGTCGCGACCAGATGGGGCGCATCCTCGCCGAGGAATCTCCCGTCGATGCCGACCTGGTTGTTCCGGTCCCCGACTCCGGCGTGACGGCGGCTATCGGCTACTCGCAGCATTCGGGCATTCCGTTTTCCTTCGGCCTGATCCGAAACCACTATGTCGGCCGGACTTTCATCGAGCCCAAGCAATCGATCCGCCATTTCGGCGTGAAGGTCAAGCTGAATCCGGTGCGCGAACTGCTGGCCGGGCGACGCGTGGTCCTGATCGACGATTCGATCGTTCGCGGCACGACGAGCCGGAAGATCGTAAAGATGGTGCGCGCGGCGGGGGCCCGCGAGGTACACATCCGAATCACCTGCCCACCGACGATCTCCCCCTGTTTTTATGGCATCGACACGCCCAGCAGGAGTGAGTTGATCGCCGCGAGTCATACGGTCGAAGAGATTCGGAAGTACGTCGAGGCTGACTCGCTGGCTTACCTCACGATGCCGGGCCTGCTGCGTTCGGTCGAAGGCAACCAGGGAGAATACTGCACGGCTTGTTACAGCGGGAACTATCCCCTCGAGCTAACCGATGCCGTCTTCGACGCCAAGGCCGACGACCGCCAACTCGATCTGTGGCAGAAGGCCCAGGAGGAAGAACCCTGGCCCGTGTTGACACCCCCGGACTCCGGTGGCGACGCTTGAAGCGTCGCCTACCGGCACCTTTTCACCGCTCTTCATGACGGACCGATCGATTACGTACAAAGACTCCGGCGTCGACATCGACGCCGCAGCGGCGGCCACGGACAGGATCCGCGATCTGGCCGGAAAGACTTTCACTCCCGGGGTTCTCAGCCAAATCGGCGGTTTCGGTGCCATGTTCTCGGCCGATTTTGCCGGTATGAAGGAACCGGTCCTCGTTTCCAGCACCGATGGTTGTGGAACCAAGTTGAAGGTTGCGTTCCTTGCGGGCCGTCACAACACCGTCGGGGGCGACCTGGTCAACCATTGCGTCAACGACATTGCGGTGCAGGGTGCGAGGCCCCTGTTCTTCATGGACTACATCGCGACCGGACGCCTGGACCCCGACGTGATCGTGTCCGTAGTTGAAGGTATTTCCGAGGCGTGCGGGGCGGCCGGATGCGCGTTGATCGGCGGCGAGACCGCAGAGATGCCCGGTTTTTACGCGGACGGAGAATATGACGTAGCGGGCTTCATCGTCGGCGTGGTCGAGCGTCGGAAGATCATCGATGGAAGCGGGATTCGCCCGGGAGACGTCCTGGTTGGCTTACCGTCCGTCGGCTTGCACACGAACGGCTACTCCCTGGCCCGCAAGCTCTTCTTCGAGGTGTCTCACTTCTCGGTGGAAACAGTGGTTCCGAAGCTGGGCATTCCTCTTGGTGACGAGTTGCTCAAGCCCCATGTCAACTATGAACCGATCCTCCGCGCCGCCCTCGACGCCGGCCTCGTCCAGGGTCTCGCACACATCACCGGAGGAGGCATCACCGACAATCTGGCGCGAATTCTCGCGTCCGGATGCCAGGCTGAAATCCAGCTTGGGTCGTGGCCGGTGTTACCAGTCTTCGAGCTGATGCAGATGATCGGAAACATTGAACCTGACGAGATGCTTCGTGCCACCAACATGGGTATCGGGATGATCGCCGTCGTCCGTGAGGATGCGGTCGAGGAGTTCGGCCGGCTGGTAGCGTCCGCCCGGCACCCGATCGGTCGCGTCGTCGCCGGCGAAGGGGTCTCTTACCGTTCATGAAGGTCGTTCCGTCGAACCGCAGGATCGGCATTCTTCTATCGGGACGGGGGTCCAATTTCAACGCGATTGCGGAACGCATTGCCTCACACGAGCTCGACGCCGAGATTGCCCTGGTTCTGAGCAACAAGGCATCGGCTCCCGGCCTCGAGTACGCCCGCAAGAGAGATCTCCTCACGGCATACTTGCCCTCGAAAGGAATCCCCCGTGAGGAGTTTGACGCCCAGGTTGTCGAACTGCTCCGGAAGGCCGATGTGGGGCTGGTGTGTCTGGCGGGCTTCATGCGCATCCTGAGCCCGGTCCTGATAGGCGCGTTCCCTTACCGTGTCCTCAACATCCACCCCTCGCTCCTGCCGGCTTTCCCGGGACTGGATGCCCAGCGTCAGGCGCTGGAACATGGGGTAAAATTCAGCGGCTGCACGGTTCACTTCGTAGACGAGTCCCTTGACGGCGGCCCGATTATCTGCCAGGCCTCGGTTCCCGTGCTCGATCGAGATAGCGTCGAAGATCTCTCGAACCGGATTCTTGCCACCGAACACCGTCTTTATTCCGAGGCAATCGACCTCGTCCTGTCGGGCCGTTGCGAGATCGAAGACCGGCGAGTACGCATCGATGCCTGACGACTTCAGAACCATTTCCATCGCTGAACAGATCGAGTACCTGCGGAAGGGCGCCGTGGAGATCATCCGCCCGAAAGAACTCGAAGCCCGCCTCCGGGAGGCCCAGGAGCACGGCACGCCGATGCGAGTCAAAACCGGCTTCGATCCGACTGCACCGGATCTTCACATCGGTCACACCGTCGTCATCCGCAAGATGAAGCACTTCCAGGATCTCGGCCATACCGTGATCTTCCTCATCGGTGACTTCACGGGAATGATCGGCGACCCAACGGGCCGGTCCGTCGTCCGAAAGCAGCTGACACGCGAGGAGATCGACGCGAACGCCGAGACCTACAAGAACCAGATCTTCAAGATCCTCGATCCGGACGCGACCGTGATCGATTTCAACAGTCGGTGGATGTCGGGACTCGGTTCGGATGGCTTTGTCCGTCTGTGCGCCCACTACACGGTCCGGCGAATCCTGGAACGTGACGATTTCGAAAAGCGGCTGAAGCAGCAGCAGCCGATATCGATGCACGAGTTGCTGTACCCGCTCGTTCAGGGCTACGACTCCGTCGCCCTGAAAGCCGACGTGGAGCTGGGAGGCACCGATCAGAAGTTCAACCTGCTCGTCGGCCGCGATATCCAGCGCGAGTACGGTCAACCATCACAGATCGTGCTGACGATGCCCCTGCTCGAAGGCACCGACGGTGTCCAGAAGATGAGCAAGTCGCTGGACAACTACATCGGCATCAACGAGGCGCCCAACGAGATCTTCGGGAAAGTCATGTCGATTTCCGACGACATGATGTACCGGTATTACGAGCTGGTCACCGACGCCCCGATTAAGGAGATCGAGAAGTGGAAGAGGGAGGTTTCCGAGGGGACCCGCCACCCGATGCAGCTCAAGGGCGATCTTGCCGAGCGAATCATCACTGACTACCACGGCCCCTCGGCAGCCAAGGCCGCGGGCGAGGAATTCCACCGGGTCTTCCGCCAGCGAGAGACGCCCGAAAATATGGAGGTTCGCGAGATGTCGGTTTCCGACGAGGTTACGCGGGTGCCGAAACTGCTTGCCTCCCTCGATCTGGCCCCTTCCGTGTCCGAAGCTTCGAGGTTGATCCAGTCCGGCGCCGTCAGCATCAATGGTGACAAGGTGACCGACGTTCGTTCCGAGATCGACTTCTCCTCGCAGGCGGACTACCTGTTCAAGGTCGGAAAACGCCGCTTCATGAGGCTGACGGTTCGATGACAAAGCTCAGCGTCAACCTCAACAAGTTCGCCCTTCTGCGGAATTCACGCGACACCGATCATCCGAACGTGCTAACGATGGCGCGCCGGGCCATCGCTTCCGGCGTTCACGGCATCACGGTCCATCCGCGGCCCGACCAGCGCCATACTCGCTATTCCGACGTTCGCGACCTGTCCCGGTTGACGGCCGGGCACGCCGAGGTCGAGTTCAACGTGGAAGGGAATCCCGTTCCGGAGTTTGTCGAGATCGTCGAGGCAACGCGGCCCGATCAATGTACGCTCGTTCCGGACGCGCCCGACCAGCTGACCTCGGATCACGGTTGGAATCTCGAGACAGACCGGGAGCGCGTGGAACCTCTGATCCGCCGCATGCAGAGCGCGGGCATTCGCGTGAGCCTCTTTATGGACCCGGTGCCGGCGCAGATCGACATCGTGCGCTCGATCGGGGCGGATCGGATCGAGCTCTACACGCAGCCATACGCCAGGGCCTGGGGCGGTGAAGAGTCCGATGGCATCTGGAGCCGTTTCGAGCGTGCGGCTGCCCACGCCCGCGACATCGGCCTGGGTGTCAACGCCGGCCACGATCTGAACCTCCAGAACCTGGCCCGCTTCCTCGAGATCCCCGGGATTCTGGAAGTATCGATCGGCCACGCCATCGTCGTCGAATCTTTCGACTACGGCTTCGAGGGTACGCTGGAACGCTACTTGAAGATCATCGAAGCAAGTGACGAGTGACGAGTCGTAGCTGTTTGGGTATGCAACCAGCCAAACTCCCCTCCTCAGATGAGGAGGGGTGGCGCGAAGCGACGGGGTGGTGTTGATCAAGAAGAACCACCCCGTCTGCACCTGCGGCGCATCCACCCGCCTGATCAAACCACCCCGTCTGCACCTGCGGTGCATCCACCCCTCCTTAGCCAAGGAGGGGAGTTGAGTTTTTAGCGCTGGCAACTGACCACTGACCACTGACTACTGATACTTTCCCCTCACCCAGTTCCATCGGATCAGGAACAGGTCGAGAATCATCCGAAGACCGTCGCCGAGGAGCCGGACCTTCGATCCTTCGTCGTGACTCCACGCCACTGGTATTTCCCGGATCTGGAGCCCATGCTTTCGAGCTACAAACAGTAGTTCGGGGTCGAAGTGGATGGTCTGAAGCCGAAACGGTGGATGGTCTGCTTCTCGAAGATCGGGATGAGCCGCTCCCGGTGGAATAGCTTGAAGCCGCACTGGGTATCCCGGATCGCGAGCCCGAGGATGATCTGCACCATCCAGTTGTAGAGGATGCCTCCCAGCTCCCTGGGCCACGGCTGGTGAATGACGATTCTGGTTCGGTCGACGGCGCGCGACCCGATAACGACGTCGCTCCCGCCTTCGGCCACCCGCAGCATCCGCTCGAGTTCGTCGATTGGAGCCGACAGATCCGCGTCGGTGAAGAGGACCCAAGTACCTTTCGATTCCAGGAATCCTCTGCGGACGCTGTAGCCTTTCCCGCGGTTGGACTCGTTGGAAACGACGCGGAGACCGGCGCGAGTGAACGACGCCGCGATACCGGACGTGCGGTCCGCTGACCCATCGTCGACGACGATGACCTCCGTAACGAGGCTGCGCTTATCGACGAAATTGAAGATTCTTTCGAGGGAAGAACCGATGCGTTCGGCTTCGTTAAAGGCGGGAACAACGATCGAAACCACCGGGGATGCGGTATCTTGAACTGTCACCACCGAACCCCCTTATTCCGGTTTCAGATGTTTCCATAAACTCGGTATTGTATCATACGAGTTTGGTCTGACCTGGGCGTCCAAAGGGTTGAACTGTTTGGTGTTGCAGACGTTCGCATCGGCTTTCCGGTCCTCTAATTCCCATCGGATTCTATGAACGATCTAATACTGAAAGCTTGCCGTCGCGAAAGTGTGCCGCGCAGTCCGGTTTGGATGATGCGGCAGGCCGGTCGATACCTGAAGGAGTACCGAGACATTCGGAAAGATGTTCCTTTCCTCACCCTGTGTAAGACCCCGGAACTGGCTGTCGAGGTTTCGCTCCAGCCTTACCGGATCCTGGGAGTCGATGCGGTGATCTTCTTCTCCGACATCCTGATACCCGTCGAGGCGATGGGCATCCATGTGGAGTTGACCGACAGGGGACCGGAGATCGGCAATCCCGTGCGATCGCAGGCAGACGTCGACCGACTCGCGATACCTGACCCGTCCAGTGAGTTGATGTTCGTCGGAACCATTCTCGGGACGCTCCGCCGGGAACTGGAAAACGCGGTGCCGCTTATCGGGTTCGCAGGGGCTCCGTGGACGCTGGCCGCCTACATGGTGGAGGGAGCGGGCTCGAAGAATTACATGGAGATCAAAGGGATGGCTTTCCGTGAGCCCAGCTTGTTCCACCAGCTAATGGAGAAACTGACAGACACGATCACCGCCTACCTCCGCTTCCAGATCGAGGCCGGCGCCCAGGTCGTACAGCTTTTTGATTCCTGGGCAGGCGAGTTGAGCCGGCCGGACTACGAAGAGTTGGCGTTGCCCTACACGCGCCGGATCTTCGAAGCGATCGGAGACAGCGTCCCCCGGATCCTGTACCTGAACGGAACATCCAGCCTGGCAGAGGCGATGGCCACGTCCGGAGCCGACGTGCTCAGCGTCGACTGGCGGACTCCGATCGGTGAGATCCGACGTCGAGTCGGAGACGATGTGGTGCTTCAGGGCAACCTGGACCCATGCCAGCTCCTGGGTGATACAGAGCGCATGCTGGCCCGAACCCGGGAGATACTCGAACAGGCCGGCCCTCGCGGGCACATCCTGAACCTGGGGCACGGCATCCTGCCGCCGACCCCGGTCGAAAACGCCCGAGCCTTCATCGAGTTTGCGAAGAATTACAAGAGGGAGAAGTAGTCGTAGTCAGTTGGTATTAAATCTGTTCTAGAGATTAGAGCCGACTCCCCTCCTTGGATAAGGAGGGGTGGATGCGCCGCAGGCGCAGACGGGGTGGTTGCATCCCCAAACAGCTACGAGTCGTCACTTGTCACTTCTTTTGTTGAGCCGCGAGCTAAATGAAAACGGGAATCATTCTCTTCAACCTCGGTGGTCCCGAAACCCTTGATGAGGTCAAACCCTTCCTCTACAGCCTTTTTTCCGACCCGGAGATCATCCGGATTCGTTCGGCCGCGTTAAGAAGAGCCCTCGCCTACACGATCGCGACCCTACGGCGCCGGCGGTCGCAGGGATACTACCGGCAGATCGGAGGCGGTTCGCCACTGAAGCGCATTACCGGGGAGCAGGCTGATGCATTGGCTGCCGAGATGCGGTGGGCGGGAAAGCAGGTCGAAACGTTCGTCGGCATGTGTGCCTGGCACCCGTTCTTTGACGAGACACTCGACCGGGTCGAGCATTCCGACGTCGACCGACTCGTCGTTCTGCCCCTGTTTCCACAATATTCGGTCACGACAACCGGATCGGGGTTTTCAACCTTGAAGAAGTTGATTGCACATCGGGGCGGACTGGGCGGACTGGAGGTGCGATGGATATCCTCCTGGCACGATCAACCGACGTACCTGGAAGCCGTCACGGACCTGATCCGCAAGGAACTCGCGAAGTTCAAGAATTCCGACAACGTCCAGATCCTGTTCAGTGCCCACAGCATTCCGGAACGCTACGTCCGGGAAGGAGATCCTTACCTGGACCAGACTCGGGAGACCGTCGAGCTGATCGCAGACCGGCTCGGGAGAAAGAATCCGTACCGTCTTTCGTTCCAGAGCAAAATCGGCCCGGTCAAGTGGCTGGAACCTTCGACTAACGACGCCATCGTCGAGCTGGGCATCCAGGAAGTTCAGGAAGTTCTTGTCGTCCCCATCAGTTTCGTGTCCGAACACATCGAGACGCTCTACGAGCTGGACATCCTTTACAAGAAAGTTGCCGCTGATGCCGGCATCAGCGAGTTCCGACGTGTGCCCGCTCTCAACTGCGATCCCACCTTCATCAGAGCGCTGCGCGAGATCGTGGAGGAAGCCATGGGAAGTGGTCAGTGATGAGTGGTCAGTGGTCAGTTAGGGTCGAGTACTGGCTTCCCCGTTCTTACTGGCCACTGGCCACTGGCCACTGACCACTTCTTCACCATGACTGATGTAATTGTTGTCGGAGCCGGAATCGCGGGGCTTACGTGCGCGTGGGACCTGCGGCAAGCCGGACTCGATGTGCTCGTTCTGGAGGCTGCTCCCCGTGTCGGAGGTGTGATACGCAGCCAGCGGAGGGACGGGTACCTCGTCGAGTCTGGCCCGAATTCGATCCTGCCGACTCCCGAAGCGACGGCGATCATCCACGAGGCCGACCTCGACGGGGAAGTAGTCACGGCACCGCCCCGCTCTCCCCGGTACGTTTACGTCGAAGGTCGCCTGCGGAAGGTTCCGTTGTCGGTCCTCTCGCCTGGGGGGATGTTGCGCGCCGCCATGGAGCCGTTCGTGCCCCGCGGCAGGGAGGAGGAGGAAACGCTTGCCTCCTTCTTCACGCGCCGGTTCGGCAAGCAGGTGCACGACCGTCTCGCCGCGCCGTTTGTGACGGGAATCTATGCCGGGGATACGCAGCAACTGAGCCTGAATGCGACCTTCCCACGCATGGCCGAGCTCGAAAAGCGGTACCGCAGTGTGGTCGTCGGCATGATTCGCGCGGCGCGTTCGGGACCAAGGTCGAAGCTTTCATCATTCAACAACGGGATGGAGACGCTCCCACTCCGCCTGTCGAAGAACCTTGACGTTCGATGCGGCGTGAGTGACATAAGCCTCGACGCGGACCTGAGGGTCGCATGGGGCCGTGAGGCGAACCGCCCGAAAGCGCTCGTTCTGGCCGTCCCGGCCTACGTCGCCGCCAACCTGACCAGGCCGCTATCGGCCCCGCTGGCTGATCTGCTCGCCGGCGCAACATACGCCCCGATGGTGGTGGTTGCGATGTCGCTCGATGAGCGACAGCTTTCCCGCCCCCTCGACGGGTTTGGTTTTCTCGTTCCGCGGAGCGAGAAGCTTCACATCCTGGGGACGCTGTTCAGCTCCAGCCTCTTTCCGGGCCGCGCCCCCCCAGGGCGCGCTCTGCTTACGAGTTTCATCGGTGGCGCCCTCGAGCCCGAGGTGTCTGGCTGGTCCGACGATCGAATCCGCGATACTGTCAACTCGGAGCTCCGACACGTATTATCCCTCTCAGCGGATCTCGAGGAGGTAGCGATGTTCCGCTGGAAGCGAGCTATTCCGCAGTATGGGCTCGGGCATCGAAGGTGGGCGGAAGGTGTCTCCTCGGTGGCGGCGCAGGTGTCGGGTCTCTTTCTGACGGGAAGTTACTTTGATGGTGTGTCGGTGCCTGGTTCGATGGAGCGCGGCCGTCGCTCCGCCACCCAAGTGATCGAATATATTCGGAGAAGACCATGAAGCGAACAGCTGGAGAAGTTGCGGATTTTCTTGGCGTTGAGGTGTCGGGAGATTCTGCCGCTGTGATCGAAGGTATTGCGAGCCTGGAGGACGCAGGCGCCGGCGACCTGAGCTACGCAGAGTCGCGCTACCTGGATCGCGTGTCCGCGAGCAGTGCGGCTTGCGTCCTGGTTCCCGATGGGGATTTCGGGTCCCGGACGACGATCGCCGTGGCGAATCCGAAGGCCGCATTCGCACGGGCCGCGTATTGGCTGTTCCCCGAGCGGCGTCCGGAACCGGGTGTCCACCGGACGGCGGTCGTTGGCCAGAACGTGGTGCTCGGTGATGATGTCAGCATCGGGCCGTGGTGCGTGATCGAAGACGGTGTCGAAGTCGGAGAGTCCACGGCCGTCCAGGCCGGGTGTTATATTGCAGAGGGATGCCGGATCGGTGTGGCTTGCCGGCTCCATGCCAACGTGGTGCTCTATGCTGGGTCCCGACTGGGTGACCGTGTCGTGGTCCATGCCGGAGCGGTGATCGGTTCCGACGGTTTCGGGTACGTTCGAGACGGTGACGGATACGTGAAGTTTCCCCAGATGGGCCGGCTTGTCCTCGAAGACGACGTCGAAATCGGTGCGGGTACCTGTATCGACCGTGGCTCGCTCGGGTCGACCGTCATCGGGAAAGGCACGAAGCTGGACAACCTGTGCCATGTTGCGCATAACGTGAGGGTGGGGGGTGCCACGGTCATCGCGGCTCAGACTGGCATCTCGGGCAGTTGCACCGTCGGCGCCGATGCCGTGCTGGCCGGACAGGTCGGCGTCGCGGATCATGTCCGGATCGACGACGGGGCTGTGGTCGGTGCGCAATGTGGCATCCCGAGCGGAAAGCGCATCCGCGCCGGTGAGGTGTTCTGGGGAACACCGGCAAGACCCCTGAAAGACATCAAAATCCAACAGGCGCACATATCCAGGCTTCCGAAAATGGCGAAAGAGTTGGCAAGGCTACGGCAGGAAGTAGAACAACTGCTTGGGGAACCTACCGAATGACGTCCACCGGTTTCGGGAGTTTGCGCGCTACTGAACAGAGAGAAGCAATGAATCCGATTAAGACGGTCCAGCAACACATTCTCGACGAGCAGCGCCGGCATCCCGGCGTGAGCGGCGACTTTACCGACCTGATGACGAGTCTGATCGTCGCAGCCAAGATCATCTCACGCGATGTGAACCGTGCGGGACTCGCAAAGACTGTGCTGGGCGAGACCGACAACGTAAATGTTTACGGCGAGACGGTCATGAAACTCGACGACTTCGCCCAGACGGTGATCTGTCAGGCCCTCGGCAATTGCGGTCGCGTCTGCGTGATGGCATCTGAAGAGTCCGAGGACATCATCCCGATACCGGAGGGCAGCCAGAAAGGGAAGTACGTTGTTCTTTTCGACCCGCTTGACGGCTCCTCCAATATCGACGTCAACACGAGCATCGGCACGATCTTCTCCATCCACCGAAAGGTATCCGATGGCGACGACGGGACTGCGGCAGACTGTCTCCAGCCGGGCTTCAAACAAGTCGCCGCCGGGTATTTCATCTACGGATCGAGCAGCATGATGGTTTACACGACCGGCAGCGGTGTCCACGGGTTCACACTCGATCCGGCCCTGGGCGAGTTTCTGCTCTCTCACGAAAACATCCGTACGCCAAAGCGAGGCAAGATCTACAGCATCAACGAAGGTAACCTCAACAAGTGGGACGAAGGGACGAAGAGATACGTTGCCTACCTGAAGGAAGAAGATGAAGAAACAGGCCGGCCTTACTCCATGCGCTACATCGGATCTCTCGTCGCCGACTTCCACCGGAATCTACTCAAGGGCGGGATCTTCCTGTACCCGGGTCCGAAGGCGAAGCTGAGGCTCCTCTACGAGGGTGCCCCGCTGGCGTTGGTCGCCGAACAGGCGGGAGGGATGGCCACGACCGGCATGGAGAGGATCTTGGATATCGACCCCACGTCTCTGCAGCAACGGGTACCCCTGATCATCGGAAGCCACGACGACGTCCTGAAGTATCAGGAGTTCGTCGACGCAGAAGCCTCCCAACCTACCGCACGTTGAAAACTCTACTTGGGGGGAGATGCGTGCCGGAGCGAAGCGACGGCCAACTGACTACTGACAACTAAGCTATTCCGCTATCGAAATCACGCCCAGCACGGCCTCGACGGTGGTCAGCCCTTCCTTCAGCAGGAATTCGGCGTACTTCTGGAGCGTCATCATCCCGCTCTTGACGGCGCAGTCGCGAACATCGTCCGATTTCGCGCCCGAGGAAACCAGGCGGCGGAGTTCGTCGTTCATGATCAGGACTTCGTAGACACCGACACGGCCTTTGTAGCCGGTACTCCCGCACTTGTCGCAACCTTTTCCCTTGTAGAAGTCCGGAAGGTCGTTCATGTCGTAGCCGAAGTACTTCGCCGTCGCCTCGTCGGGCTTCACCTCTTCCTTGCAGTTCGTGCAGATTCGACGCGCCAGCCGCTGGGCCAGGATACCGATCGTCGAACTCGACATCAGGAACGGCTCCACGCCCATCTCTTCCAGGCGGGTGAACGCACCGGGTGCGTCGTTGGTGTGGAGGGTCGTGAACACAAGGTGGCCTGTCAGAGCTGCTTCTACCGCGATTCCCGCCGTCTCACGGTCTCGCGTCTCACCCACGAGGATGATGTCGGGGTCCTGCCGCAGGAAGGCTCGCAGGACGCGCGCGAAATCCAGGCCGATTAGCTTGTGGGTCTGGATCTGGTTGACGCCTTCCAGGTCGTACTCGATCGGGTCTTCAGCCGTCGAGATGTTGGTCCCCGGCGAGTTGATCTCGCCGAGGGAACTGTAAAGCGACGTGGTCTTGCCGGACCCGGTCGGGCCCGTCACGTAGATGATCCCGTATGGCTGGTTGATCATCCACCGGACTTTCTCCATGCTTTCCTGATGGTTGATGATCTTGTCCAGCGGCAGCAGCGACGCGCTCTTGTCGAGAACGCGCATGACGATTTTCTCCCCGAACTTCGCCGGTACTGTCGAGACGCGGAAGTCGATGGCCCGATCGTCGATCTTGATCGAGATGCGGCCGTCCTGCGGGAGCCGTCGTTCTGAAATGTCGAGCCTGGAAAGAATCTTGAAGCGAGAAATGAGCGGGAGCATGATCTTCCGCGACAGGACCTGCTGGACCCGCAGCACACCGTCGACGCGGAGGCGGAGCCGTACGCCGGTTTCCTGGGGTTCGATGTGGATGTCGCTGGCCCCTTCCTTGATGGCCAGGGCGAGGATGTTGTTCGCCAGGCGGACGACTGGGGCATCGCCGGAGGCGGACTGCAGCTCCATATCCGAGGGCTTTTCTTCCTCTTCTTCCTGAACTTCGATGCCGCCCAGGATCTCGGCTTCGAGATCTTCGAGGCTTTGTTGGGGCTGCTGGATCGCGGCGACGTCCTGCTTTTCCTTCTTCTTTCTCTCTATGTCTTTTCGGCGTCGCTCGGCGTCCTTCTCCTTCTGCGCTTCGTCGACTTCCTCCTCGAGGTTCATGAGCTTCGGGTATTCCGCCATCATGAACTTGTTGAATTCGTCCTCGGTGCAGACTCGCGGTTCGATGATGATGCCTTTCACGTACCGGCGAACATCGTCGAAGGCGACCAGGTTCGACGGGTTGACCATCGCGAGAGTCAGCGCGTTGTTCCCGTATGCGATCGGGACGACCTTGTGCTGCATCAGGATGTTTTGCGGGACCAGGCCGACCACTTTTGGATCGAAGTTGATGTTCTTGGTCAGGCTGACGAATTCGACACCAACCTGCTTGTTGGCTTCTTCGAGGCGGTCTGCCAGGATCCTGGCAAGTCCTAGGGAAATTTCCGGGTATTGTGTCAGGAGGTTGCGAAAATCAGTCCGGGTCAGTGTGTAGACCGACGTCGGGTCGACGGTCGTCACGCTCGCCGAGCGCGGCTTGCCGGTCAGCAACGACATCTCTCCGACCGCGGCGCCCTCGCCGAGCTGGGCGACCAGGAAGTCGATGCCGGTGACCAGGTCCTTCTTTCGGACCTCAACAAGGCCGTCCTTGATGACGTACATCGACACGCCCGGCGCGCCCTCGCGCATGATCGTTTCCGAAGGGGGGAACTCCGTTGTTTTCAGGCAGGTTCCGAGCTTCGCCAGGCTCTCTTCCGGCAGATCGGCAAACAGGCTGACGTTCTTGAGAAAGCCGACGAGTGGATCGGACTCGGTGATCGTCGTGGACATGAATCCCGCTATGAAGCTATTGCAATAAAAGTAGTCTATTCTTCGGCGCTTCTAAAAGTCAACGTCGCACGCCGGAGCCGGACCGAGAGCCTCCATAGCGCGGACCGGCGCGGGACCTGAGCAAGAAATATCACTTATTCAACAGATAACAAAGAAGATATTGCGTCTCTCGGTTCTTCTTCATTCCCCACCTTCCCTCAGTTCCTGCTTCCAGCCGAGCACCCGTGCGACGTTGCCTTCCTTCTCGGCCTCTTCGATCATTCCCTGGGCCTGGTAGAACATCGAAAGGCTCGTATGCGCGAGGACGTCGTCGGCATCGATCTCAGTCAGGCGCTTGGCGGTCGCGATGGCCTCATCGACCTGTCCATGATCGAATTGTGCCCGGGCCAGACCGTGTAGCGCGTCCTGGTAGTTCGGGTCGATTTCCAGAGCTTTACCGTAGCTTGCGATGGCTTCCTCGAGCTTCTCCTCACCGAAGAATTCGACTGCTTCGATGAAGAGATCCTCTTTGTCCATATCTTGCTCGCCCACAACTCCCCCCTTTTGTTCTCGTGCCCCATTCTACGGGAGTTCGGCCGGAGGATGGGTTAGAATCCCGCTGGTAACAGGAGGCACCAATGGCAGGAGCAGTCGTCACCCGTGAGGCCAACGTTCCCTTCGATGGAGGCGGAATCCAGGCGTTCATCGCCACACCCGAGCAGGAGGACGGGTTCCGGGCCGTTGTGGTCATCCATGAGTGGTGGGGGTTGAACGACCACATCCGCGACGTCGCAAATCGGCTGGCTTCGGAGGGTTTCGTCACGATCGCTCCCGACCTGTTCGCCGGGCGGGTGACCACCGATGCCGAGGTTGCCGGATCGATGATGATGGCGCTGAACCAGCAGGAGGCGCTGGCCAAGCTGGATGCCGCCGTCGCGTTCATCCGTCAAGAAGGCATCGAAAAAGTCGGAGTCATCGGATTCTGCATGGGCGGCTCCTACACTCTGATGCTGCCCATCCATGACTCCAGCGTGGCTGCCGCCGTTCCCTTCTATGGCCAGGTACCCGGCAACGATGTCCTGGAGGGGCTCAATTCTCCGGTCCTCTATATCTATGCCGGTCGGGATCAGTGGATCACGAAAGCCGAAGTCGACCGACTGGGTGCCCACCTGTCTGAGAAAGGCAAGCCCGGAGAAGTGATCCGCTACCCGGACTGCGACCACGCCTTCTTCAACGACACGCGGCAGGAGGTGTATGACGAATCGAATGCGGGTGACGCTTGGAATCGGGCGGTGGCGTTCCTCAAAGAGAATCTTTGAGGAACGAGTAGTCAGTTGCCAGTAGTCAGTAATCAGTTGCCGGAATGCGAAAACTGGGACTGGAGGACCATCTGCCCTCCACTCATTCATGCGTCTTGAGCGCACACCGCTTCAGGCAGCTGTTGGCGAATGGAAACCAGTTATCGAGTCGCGAAACTTAACTGGCAACTGACTACTGACTACTGACTACTCATACCTCAACGCTTCAATCGGATCCAGTTTCGCGGCTTTATAGGCTGGGTACAGGCCGAATATCAGGCCGACGGCGACTGATGTCGAAAACCCCAGCGCGACCCAGAAGGGCGACATCGCGGCGGGCAGGAACGGCGCAGCTGCACGGATTCCGCGGGTGACAAGCGCCCCCGCACCGATGCCCAGAACGCCGCCGATCGCCGTGAGGCAAACCGCTTCGAGCAGGAACTGGATCATGATAGTCCTGCGGGTTGCGCCGATCGCCTTACGGATGCCGATTTCTTTGGTCCGTTCCGTGACCGAGACGAGCATGATGTTCATCACCCCTACACCGCCGACCATAAGTGCGACCGACGATATCGCCAGCATGACTGCGAAGATCCCCCCTGATACCTGGTTCCAGAGATCCGTAAAGGCGTCCTGTGTGAAGATGGCGAAGTCGTTCGGCTTGTCGTAGGCGAGTCCCCGCCTGCGCCGGAGCAACCCTTCGGCCTGGTCGATCGCGGCAGGCATGGCTTCCTGGCTGACAGGCTTGAGGGTGATCCAGTAGTCGTCAACCTCCGGATGGAGCTTCGTGAACGCACCAATCGGGATCTCTGCCATGTTGTCTTCGGCGTTGTCGCCCGGGTTGAGGCCGCTCTTGCGTTTCTCCAGGACCCCGATCACGTGAAAGACCCTGCCCTCGAGTTCGACCTCCTTGCCGATGGAGTTGTCCAAGTTGGGGAACAGCGTTTCGGCTGTGTTGTAGCCCAGCACCACGACGTTGGATCGATGCCGATGATCGCTCTCGTTGATCCAGCGGCCGTCGCGCAAGTCCAGCCTGAAGACCTCTTCGTGTGCCGGAGTGATTCCCTCGATGATCGTGTTCGAGACCGTCCGGTCCCGGTACCTTATGCTGTAGGACGAAGAGCTCATCGCCGGGCGGAACCATCTCAGCATGGGCGCCACGGCCTGGACCGCGGGCAACTCGCCCAGGGCTACCCCATCTTCCAGGGTCAGCTTCTTCCGCGTGCGCTGATCAGCATCCCGGCGGCCCACCGCGAGGTCGAATCGCGACACGAAGATCAGGTTCGAACCGATGTCTTCGATCTGGGACGTGATGCCCGTGTTGAGCCCGCTGACCACCGACGACATCCCGATCACCGTCATCACCCCGATGACCACGCCCAAGACTGTCAGGACGGACCGAATCTTGTTGACGCGGATCGAATCCAGTGCCATGAGAGCGATGTCATTCATAGCGCAACGCGGCGATCGGATCCAGGCTCGCCGCCTTCTTTGCCGGCCAGATACCGAAAAACAAACCCACCGCGGTGGAAACGACCAAGCCGAGAGTGACGGCCCACCACTTGATCGCAGAAGGCAGAGCGGTCGCGGCCGAAACGCCCGTCGCGATCGCGATCGCCAGTAGTACACCGATGACACCACCGACCAGCGCGAGCGTCGCGGACTCGACGAGGAACTGGAGCATGATGTCTGCCCGACGCGCCCCGGTCGCCTTGCGGATGCCTATCTCCCGCGTCCGTTCCGTGACCGAGACCAGCATGATGTTCATCACGACGATTCCACCGACGACGAGAGAGATCGACGCGATCGCGATCGTGACCGCGAAGAACGTCCGGCTGATGCTGGCCCAGAGCTCGAGGAACGTTTCGTTGGTGGCTATGGAAAAGTCGTCGTCGACGTTGTAGGCGACATGGCGACGCGTTCTCAGAACCACCCGAGCCTGATCCAACGCGGTGTCGATCATCTCCTCCCCGGTGGCCTTCCCGTAGATTCGAACCGACCGTCTTGCCCCGAACATGCGTTGGAACGCGGTGATCGGGATGTTGACCCAATTGTCTTGAGATTGACCGACGATAGAACCGCGCTTCTCGCCTATGCCGACGACCTCGAACTCGCGGCCGTTGACCTGGAGCTTCTTCCCAATCGGGTCGACGAACGGGAAAATGTTGTCGACGACATCGCTACCGATGACGCAGACGCGGCGACCGTGCCGGACGTCATAGTCGGTGATGGCTCGTCCGGCGTCCAGGTCCTCGCCGAGAATCGCCGGGACTTCCGGCGTCAGCCCACGCACCTGGGTGCCGTCCAAGTACTCCCGGCCGTACTTCACCCACGCACCCGCATTCAGACGCGCGCCGACCGCCTGGCACGCCGCACAGGATTCGCGGATGGCATCGGCGTCCTCCAGGTACAGGTTCTTCCGTTTTCGCGCTGCGATCCAATCCTCGCGGTTCGTGACGACATTGGGTGTCCGGTTGACGACGAAAACGTCCGCCCCGAGGTTGAAGACCTCCTGTTCGACAAAGTCATTCAGCCCCGAGATGAACGAAATCACGGTGATCACGGTCATCACGCCTATGACGATCCCCAGGAGGGTCAGCACCGAGCGGAGTCGGTTCACCCGGAGCGACGAAAGCGCAATCCAGACTGCTTCGCGGAAGTTCATGCCTCCAAATATCTTAACTAATTGACGCCAGGGAACGCCGGATTCTTAACAGGAATACGTGCGGAGAGCGAAGTTTCTTGCGTAGGAAGGAAGTGTAGGTGCGGTCTATGACCGCACATCTTTCGAACCCAAACAATGTGCGGTCATAGACCGCCCCTACACAACTGATCCAACCACCCCGTCTGCGCCTGGCGGCGCATCCACTTGGCTGGTCCAACCACCCCGTCTGCGCCTGGCGGCGCATCCACCTGGCTGATCGAACCACCCCGTCTGCGCCTACCGGCGCAGCCACCCCTCCTTATCCAAGGAGGGGAGTCGGCTCCAATCTCTAGAACAGATCTACACCAACTGACTACTGACTACCGACTGCTGACTACTGGGCTCGAATCACCGATTCGAACCCTTAAACTTCTGCTGCAGCAGCTCCAGCTTTTCCTCCATCGACGGCTCAGGCCGCTTGGGCTTCGGTATCCGCTTCACGGCGACAGTGGCTTCCTTCTTCCCCGGTTTGTCCAGCTTTGCCTTCCGCGCCTTCACTGGTTCCTTTGGCTCCGGCTTCCGTCGCGGCTTGGGCTTCGGTCTTGGCTTGGGCTTCTGCATCATGGCCTTCCGGGACAGGCTGATGCGCTTCATGTCCGGGTCGACTCCGATCACCTTGACCTTGACGACGTCCCCGACCTTGACTGCCCGCCGCGCGTCCTGGATGTAACCGTGGGCCAGTTCGGAGATGTGAATCAGCCCGTCCTGATGGACACCCAGATCGACGAAGGCACCGAAGTTCGTCACGTTCGTGACGTTGCCCTCGATTTCCATACCTTCCTTGAGGTCGGTAATCTCTCGAATGTCCTCCCGGAAGTGCAGCACTTTGAACGTCTTTCTCGGATCCCTGCCCGGTTTCAGCAGCTCGTTCCGGATGTCGACCAGAGTGTATTTGCCCGCTTCCTTCTCGAAGTTCTTGAAATCGACTGCCGCCACGCGTGAACGGTCCTCTATCAATTCCGAAACGGGAATGTCGAGGGAGGCGGCTATGCGTTCGACCAGCAGGTATGACTCGGGATGGACGGAGGTTCGATCGAGAGGGTTTTCCCCGTCCTCGATGCGGAGGAAACCGGCCGCCTGCTGGAAGGTCTTTTCTCCGAGGCCTGGTACCTGTTTCAATTGCTCACGGTTCTTGAAAGCTCCGCTCTCGTTGCGGTACCCCACGATTGCCTTCGCCAGGCTTTCCGACACCCCGGAGACGTACTTCAGAAGGTCGACCGAAGCTGTGCCGAGGTCGACGCCGACGCTGTTCACACACGATTCGACCACCGAACCCAGGCTGTGGCGGAGCTTCTTCTGGTCCACATCGTGCTGGTACTGGCCGACTCCGATGGATTTAGGATCGATCTTGACCAGTTCGGCCAGCGGGTCCTGCATTCTGCGGGCAATGGAAATGGCGCCGCGGATCGTGACGTCGAGCTCGGGAAACTCCTGCCGCGCCCGTTTCGAAGCGGAGTAGACCGAGGCGCCAGCCTCGTTCGTGACCACTGTGAAGGCGCCGAGTTTGTGCTTCTCGATGACCGACCGCACGAGTGTTTCAGTCTCTCTGGAACCGGTGCCGTTGCCGATGACGATGCCCTCGACCCTGAGCCTGGGGATCAGATCCACGAGAATCTTTTCTGCGGCATCCAGGTCTTTCTTCGGTTCGGTGAGGTAGATCGTTTGCTTTTCGAGAAACTTACCTGTGTCATCCACTACCGCGATCTTTGAGCCTGTGCGCAGACCCGGGTCGATGCCCATGACGACGATCTGCCCGGCTGGTGCCGCCAGCAGCAAGGCGCGAAGGTTCTCCTCGAACACCTTGATCGCTTCCTCGTCGGCCCGGCCGCGAAGGTAGCTGCGTACCTCGTTCTGAATGGAAGGCTCCATCAACCGCTCGTAACCGTCCTGAATTGCTCTTTCCACGAACGACGCGAATCGAACTCCTTCTTCGCCGATCACACGCGATCTCATCTCGCCGACAGCACGGGCCTGGTCGATTTGAACCGAGTAGGTCAGGACCTTCTCACGGGATCCCCGCCGGATAGCCAGCATGCGGTGGGAAGGAATCTTCGAAACCGGTTCCTGGAAGCTGTGGTACATGGAGTACTTGGTCTTCTGGCTTTCCTTTTTTCTGGTGACCTTAGACTGGACCACGCCCTCCTTAAACATGAGGTCGCGGAGCCACTTGCGGGAATCGGCGTTTTCGCTGACGCGCTCGGCCAGGATGTGCAGCGCCCCTTCGATGGCGGCTTCGGCGGTTGGAACTTCCTTCTCCTCGTTCACGAACTTCGCCGCTTCGTTCTCGACCGACTCCTCCCCGGCCGTCATGAGATAGTCTGCGAGGGGCTCCAGTCCACGCTCGCGGGCGATGCCGGCCTTGGTCTTCCGCCGTACCTTGTAGGGGAGGTAGAGATCCTCGAGCTCGGCCTTGATGTAGCAGCTCTGGATTTTGTTGCGCAACTCGTCGGTCAGCTTCCCCTGTTCCTCGATCTTCGAGAGGACGACCTTACGGCGCTCATCCAGCTCGTTGTAGTAGAGTCGGCGCTCGGCGATGTTCCGAATCTGGACTTCATCGAGATTGCCTGTCGCTTCCTTTCGGTAGCGGGCGATGAAGGGAATCGTCGCCCCTTCCTCGATCAGCCGGTGGGTCGCCTCGATTCGGGACACAGCGACACCGATGTCCTGGTTGATCTTGCGGATGATTTCCGGATTCATTACTCCGTACTTATTGAAGGAAGGTGACAGCCGTTCGCAGTATGCCCCCAGGCCGCCCGGGGAAGCAACAGATACCCGCTACATTTGAGATCGGAGATAAATTGGAAATTTGAAATTGCAGATCGGGTGGTCCCCAAAGACTCCCCTCCTTGGATAAGGAGGGGTGGATGCGCCGCCAGGTGCAGACGGGGTGGTTGGCTTCCTGATCAACACCACCCCGGCGCTTCGCGCCACCCCTCCTCATCTGAGGAGGGGAGTCTGGCGTGTTGCATACCCAGACTCAAATCTCCAATGCGCCCGCCCTACGGTCCGGGCTCCCCGCCCTGGGGCCGCAGTTCGAGGCCGTACCTGCTGCCGTCTGTCTCGACCCAATCGAATAGTGCGCGGACCGCTCCGCGGTAGCGTTCCGAGTTGGATTCCAGCCGCCTCATCTGGCTGGATCGGGGTCCTGCACCGCGGCGGACATCCTGGACGATGGCGTACTGCTCTTCCATCACGCCGAGGAGTTCGATCACGAGATCGTCCGCGGAAGCCGACAGGGAAGGTAGGTCGCGCAGCTGCTCGATCGAGGCGGCCAGTCGGGATGTCGTTTCTTCGTAGTTCCGATCGTCGGGCGTGCGCCGGAGCAGTCTCTGCGAAGCCGGAAACGCTTCCTGCGCGGAATTCATCGCGTCGATGAACTGCTGCGTTGCGGACCTCCCGTCGAGCATCGACACCCATCCGCGTCCGAGATTGGCCAGAGATGGAGAGGGGCCGTCGTAATGAAGACCGACCTGGACGAAAGCACAGAGGATCGCTGCGAGGGCTGCAACCTGCGCAAGCCGGTAAGAGCGGGGAGTCCGTTCACCGGGCTGCTTGAACCCGACGAAGGCGGCCAGGACGACGCCGGAGACTAGGCCGCCGATGTGAGCGGCGTTGTCGATTGCGGGAATCGAGAAACCAATGATCAGGTTGATGACGATGATAGGGAGGATCCCGACTCGGACCGCACGCCTGAAGAAGGCCGGTACTCTTTGACGGTGACGGATGCCGAAAATCAGGAGGACTCCGAACAGGCCGAAGATCGCACCGGACGCACCAGCCGACAACGAACGGGGATGGTAAAGGTAACTGCCGGTGGCTCCCGCTGCTCCCATCAAGACATAGAGGAAGACAAACCGGGCACTGCCGTAGAGGCGTTCGACCTGCTGTCCGACGATCCAAAGGGCGTAGGAATTGAATGCGAGATGGAGGAGTCCGATGTGGATAAAGACGGGCGTCAGGAACCGCCAGAACTCACCGCCGTCGATTGCTGCGTTGGACTTGACGCCGAATGCGAGCAGCGTGGCCTCGTTCGTCGTCCCTCCGGAAAGTTCCATCAGGAGGAAGATCAGGAAGTTCAGGGCGAGAAAGAGGTAGGTGAACGGGGTTCGGCGATTCCACAGCTCGAGAAGAAAGGCGCGGTCGGGATCGAACCCGACAGGGGCCGTGTCGTTTTCATCAGGGTTCATCGCGCAACGTCTCTGCGATCTCTCGGGCGGCTTTGCGAGCCTCGTCCAGTTCATCCGGCTTGAACGAGATCGCCGCGACGACGGCGTGCCCACCACCGCCGTACTGCTCGCACAACTTCGCCAGGTTGTGTCGCTTCACGACATCGGTCCACGGATTGGTGCCAACCGACACCTTCGACCGCGTTGGACCCAGGCTCACGCCGACCGTGTAGACGGATTCGGGAAACAGGTAGTAAGGGATGAACTTGTTGTGTCCTTCCATCTCCCGAGCGCTCAGGTCGAACTCCACGACGCCTCCTAGGCAGGTCATAGTGTCGCGGAGTATTTCGATGGATTGCAGATGTGCCTTGTAGAGTTCGTCGAAGACGGAGCGAACCCTGGGTTCGGCGGCAACCTCGTGCAGCGAATGGGTCTGGAGCTTGTGGATGATGCTCTGGATCAGTTCGTCATCCCGGACCGCCTCGATCACCTGCATCAACTGCAGCGCGGGTTCCTTCAGCTCCACTGCCGTGCGGGCGTCTTTGAACTGAGCCCCGTCTATGATGTCGGCCCATTCGATGAGCTCCTCCAGATCCGCCATCGAACAGTCGAACACCTCTCTGGAAACATGCGCGATGTATTTCGTGCACGAGCGGAAGGTCGGGTCGTGGAATTTCTGACCGCTCGTGTCCTTGCGGAAATGGACTTCGTCTTCAGGGGAGAGGAAGGCGCTCTCGTGGTGATCGAACCACCAGGTCAGCCGCTCCGAGGAGCTGTATTTGAAGTCGACGATGACGTTCTCATCGCCCGAAAAATAGCTCTCGAAGATGTATCGCCCCGCTTTGTGGGCGAGACCCTGGTACTCGAAACGCGCTTGGGGATCGATCGATCCTCGGTAGAAGCGCGAAAAGACTGCTGCCGACGCGATGCCGTCGAAGCAGTTGTCATGGTGGAGGATCCGTACCGTCTTAGCCATCAGCGCAGGAGAATCTTCGCGATCGTCTGCAGTTGCATGTTGGAGGTCCCTTCGTAGATCTTACCGATCTTCGAATCGCGGAAATATTTTTCCGCGGGATAATCTTTAGTGTATCCGTACCCGCCGTAGATCTCGACCACCAGGGAGGTGACGTGCTCGGCCACGACCGAGGAGAAGTACTTTGCCATAGCCGCTTCCTTCACGAAGTCCTTGCCGCAGTCCTTCAATCGGGCGGCGTTGTATACCATCAAACGCGCGGCTTCCAACTGCGTCGCCGTCTCGGCCAGTTGGAACTGAATGCCCTGGAACGAGGCGATCGGCTTGCCGAATGCGTGCCGCTCCTTAGCGTAGGCAGCTCCGCACTCCCAGCTGCCCTGCGCTATCCCGACCATCTGAGCCCCGATGCCGATGCGCCCCTCGTTCAGCGTTTCGATCGCGATTTTGTAACCCTTGCCGATCTCGCCGAGAACAGCAGACTTCGGTACCCGGCAATCCTCGAGGATCAGCTCGCAGGTACTGGAAGCACGGATACCGAGCTTATCCTCCTTGTTGCCCACACGAAATCCAGGAAAGTCTTTCTCGATGAGGAACGCGGTGATTCCTTTGTACGCCCGTTCCGGATTGACGTTGGCAAACACGATAAACAGCCCCGCCTCTGCCGCGTTCGTTATCCAGAGCTTCTGTCCGTTCAGCACAAAATGATCTTCGTCTTCGACAGCCCGGCAGCGCAGCGCGAAGGCGTCGCTGCCCGACTCGGCTTCGGACAGGGCGTAGGCTCCGACGACGTCTTTCGCCAACCGGGGCAGGTACCGTTGTTTTTGGTCCTCGTCCGCCCACCGCATCAGAGCGTTGTTGACCAGAGTGTTCTGGACGTCCACGAAGACGCCGAACGACGCATCGACTCGGGAGATTTCCTCGACGGCCAGAACCGACATGAAGAAAGAACCGCCGGCGCCGCCGTGTGGTTCGTCAACATGAATGCCCATCAATCCTAGGTCGAACAGCTCGGGGATTACGTCGGCGTCGAGTGCGGCCTCTTCGTCCATCCGGCGCACGAGCGGTCGGATCCGTGTGTCTGCAAACGCGCGGCAAGAATCGCGGAACAGTTCCTCGTCCTCGGACAGAAGCGTCAGCGGAATCCCCGTCCGACTCTGAACGTCCAGGCCTTCACTCATTTGAACCTCCGGCCGATCAGCCATCAGCTTTCAGCTCAATCGGTGTGCCGCGGATTTATAATCCGTGTCATCCGGATGGGGACCGTCGTCCCGTTTTCCAAACAAGCTGAAGGCTGAGCGCTGAGGGCTTAGCGCTGAGGGCTGACAGCACGCTTGATCTCACAACGTGGGAGCAAATTCTCGGGCCTGAGGATCAAGCGTCCGCCACGTCGAAAAACTCGCCATTATAGCAGACGACCATCTCGCGATAGCAGACGGACAGCTCGCGCTCGTCAGGTGGTGCAAACTCGACCGGGCGTTTTCGGACGGCGGCTCTCGGCGGCCCGAGGCCCCTGAAACCAACGCTTTCCAGCATGCGCCGAGTAATTCGGCAGCAGAGAGGCCGGCAAGCTCCGTAGTATAATTGTCGGTATCGTGGGACTGCACGCTCACCAGCACAACGGCTCCCCCCATGAGCGCTCCGCCTCAGCCAGAGGAAGCATCAAGACCGCTCTGATCATCACGGGCACCGTTTTCGTGATCGAGTTGATCGGCGGCATCTACAGCAATTCACTGGCGTTGTTGGCCGATGCCGGCCACATGCTGACTGACGTCGCGGCGCTGGGTTTGAGTTTCTTCGCGATCTGGTTTGCCTCGAAGCCGGCCACGCCAAACAAAACATACGGTTTCTACCGGGTAGAGATTCTCGCTGCGCTGCTGAACGGGGTGTTTCTGGTTCTGCTGGCTCTTCTCATCGGCTACGAAGCCTACGAAAGGATGCTGGAACCCCAGGCCGTAAGAGCGAACCTGATGCTGATCGTGGCCTCGGGTGGCCTGTTCGCTAATCTGGTCAGCGCATACATCCTGTTCGGCAAGCAGTCGGAGAGCCTCAACGTTAGGGGGGCCTTCTTTCATGTCCTGAGCGACACGATCGGCTCGGTCGGGGCGATCGTGGCCAGCCTGCTGATCATGTTCCTGGGTTGGAACTTCGCTGACGCGCTGATCAGCGGGGTCGTCGCGCTCCTGATTCTGTCCAGTTCGTGGATTCTGATTCGCGACGCCGTCGACATCCTGCTCGAGAGCACCCCGTCACATATCAACCTGACAAACCTGAAGGAACATCTGATCGGAGCCGAGGGTGTGACGTCGGTCCACGACCTGCACGTCTGGACATTGACGTCCGGCGTCGTCGCGATGAGTTGTCACGTGGTCGTGGACGGATCCGGCTCACCCCAAATCGACATCCTGGGAAGGGTCCACGAGATCGCTCACGACCGATTCCGTATCGATCACACGACCATACAGGTCGAGCCGGAGGGTTTGAGCGGAGGGGACTTCGATTCCTGCAACTGCCACTTTGGAGCGCATTGAGACGACCCGGCAGCTACGGAAAAGAGGGACCTGAACGGGGGGTCCGATACGGGTAGACTTCCAATGAGAGGCTGTTCACCGGTCGACGCGTCGAAAACAGAACCTGCCGGAGACTGCAGCCACGGGCTGCAGTAAGACATCGGCAACTCGAGGAACCCTGCCATGCAACAGATCCTGCTAACAGCATTCGCGCTGACGTTTTTCGCTCAGACTCCGTCGCTCGACAGCCTCAGCCCCAAAGAACGGCGCGAGGCCATCGAGTCGACCGCTATCCTTGGGAACCGCGAAGCTGTGCCCGCACTGGTCGAGGCCTATCAGAAGGAGCCGCGCAAGGATTTGAGAACGTCCATCGTTGCCGCCCTGGGACAGATTCGTGATCGTTCAGCGATTCCGGGCCTATCCGAAGCCTTGTTGGGCGATTTCGAACGGGATGTGCGATTACAGGCGATCGACTCTTTGCTCCGCCTCTATATACCGGTGGCGGACGACGAAGGCTTCTGGAGCTTCATCGGTCGCGTCCGGAATGTGTTTTCCGAAGAAGAGCGGCTGATCGTCGGCGTCAATACCTACGTCGATCAGACTGCAAAAGAGGCACTCGTCCAGGCGCTCGAGCGGGATTTCGATCCTGAAGTACGGATTGAGGCCGTCCACGCCCTGGGTTCACTCCGGGCAGTGGACCAGTTGCCCGGACTGATCGAGCAGTTGGAAGGTCCCAGGAACCGCGAAGCCCGGGACGTCCGGGTGGCGATCATCCAGGCGATGGGTGTGATCGGAAGCCAGGAAGCCGGGCCTGCCCTGACGAGGATGCTCAAGGACGAGGATGAGCGGATCGTCGAAGAAGCGATCCAGGCCGTCGGGGTCACGGGCTACCAGGCCGCCTACCCGGGCCTGGTCAATCTGTTCAAGACCAGCAGAAACGGTGACCTTCGAGAGTATTCTCTCCAGTCGATCGCCCTGATGCGGGAACCGGCGGCGGTCTCGCTCTTCGAGTCCCTCCTGGACGATTCCGACGATACCTACCGCGAGCTCTCCGCCGAAGGACTCGCGCGTCTCGACTATGATGCGTCTTCTTTCACGGACAGGATCGCAGCCGAGCGGCGTGAGAATGTGCGCTTGGCTCTAGCATTCGCCCTGGTTTCTTCCGAACGGAGCGCCTACATGGAGCCGCTGGTCATGGCGCTGGATTCACGCCGCGACTACCAGGCGGAAACCTACCTTTTCGAACTCGGCAAGTACGACGGCAAACTGGCCGTCATGTATCCCTATTTGCGGAATCCAAAGCCTGAGATCCGCGCCAAGCTCGTCCGGGTGCTCGGTGAAATCGGCGAGGCCGAGGCCCAGCCTTACATCCAACCGCTCACGGAGGACCCGAACATGGACGTGATGGAAGAAGCCGTCGAGGCGTTGAGGAACCTGAACCCGAGTGGTCTGTGACTAGATGACTGTTCGCGTCCGCTTTGCCCCGTCTCCCACCGGCTATCTGCACGTGGGTGGTGCTCGAACAGCGCTTTTCAACTGGCTTTTTGCACGAAGGATGGGGGGTGTCTTCATTTTGCGCGTCGAAGACACCGATGTCGAGCGATCCAGCGAAGACATGGTCGAGGGGATACTCGAGGCCATGAAGTGGATGGGGCTGGATTGGGACGAAGGCCCCTACCTTCAGTCCGCGCGCGTCGCCGGCTACCGGGACCGGGCGATGCAGTTGATCCGCCAGCACCAGGCTTACTACTGCTTCTGTTCGCCCGCCTCGCTCGCGGCCAAACGTGCCCGCGATCCGTCGACGAAAGTGCAGTGGAAATACGATCGAGCATGTCTCTCGCTGGGAGAGGGGGAAATTCGCAGCAGACTGGAAAGAGGGGAGCCGGCCGCGGTCCGGTTCAAGGTGCCCGACCAGCCGGTCCGGTTCGATGACGCGGTCTTCGGAACGATCGAGCGGGGATTCGCGGAAATCGAGGACTTCATCCTCCTTCGCTCCGACGGCCATCCCACCTACCACCTGAGCGTCGTCGCCGACGACATCGACATGAAGATCACTCATGTCGTGCGGGGTGCAGATCATATCTCCAACACGCCGAAACAACTCCTGCTCTACGACGCCTTCGAGGTGTCGGCGCCGGAGTTTGTCCATCTTCCTCTGATCCTGGGCCCGGACAAGAGCAGGCTCAGCAAGCGGCACGGAGCGACGTCGGTACTCGCGTACCGCGATCAGGGAATCCTTGCCGAAGCCTTTCGTAATTTTCTCGTCCTGCTTGGTTGGTCATCGGGGACCGATCAGGAGGTCTTCGAGCAGGAAGAACTTGTCGCGGCGTTCTCGCTCGGGGGCATCTCCAAGGCGAATGCCGTCTTCGATGCCGAGAAGCTGTCCTGGTTCAATGGTCGATACATCAACGCGCTCCCGCTCGACGACCTCGTCAACCGTCTCCGCCCGCCGATGGAGGATCTGGGGTTCTGGGAGGACCGGTTCGCGGGCACAGATGCCGACTGGTTTTCCGCGATGATCGACCTGATCCGTCCAAGGTTTCGGTCGTTGAAGGGTCTGGCGGTGGCGGCAACAACCTACACGGCCGAGCGCGTGGAGTACGAGCCGCCGGCCTTGGACCGCTTCATGAAGGATTCGAAACTCGCGGAGTATTTGCCGGCGCTGGCGCGCCGCCTCGAGGCCCTGGAACGCTTCGATCTGGAAAGCACCGAGGCGGCATTGCGCTCGCTGGCCGGCGAGCTCGGCGTCAAAGCAGGCTTGTTGATCAACGCCTCCCGTGTATCGCTCACCGGCAAGGCGGTCGCCCCCGGAATATTCGACATCATGGTCGCCCTTGGACGCGACAAGACGGCCGGCCGGTTGCGTCGTGCAGCCGAGGAAGTCTTCGGCGCGTAGCTTCTTCAAGATTTCAAGTATCCTTATAATCAGTAGTCTATGGCTTGGTTCAAGCGGGAAAAGAAGTCGATGGAGGTCGACCAGGAGCGGAAGGTCATCCCGGAAGGCCTCTGGCAGAAGTGCGTCAGTTGCAAGGAGCCGGTCTGGAAGAAGGACATCGACGCCAACCTTCAGGTCTGTCCGAAGTGCGACCACCACTACAAGATCGGCGCTTTCGATCGACTGCACCTGCTCTTCGACGGCGAATGGAGAGAGTTGGACGCCGGGCTCTATGCCACCGATCCGCTTGAGTTCAAGGCCGCCAAGGAATACGACAAGACGCTGGCCACCCTGGCCGGCAGGTCCGGGACCAGGGAGGCAGTCGTCACCGGAGTCGGAACCCTCGGAGGACACCCGGCTGTGATGGCGGCGATGGCGTACGAGTTCATCGGAGGGTCGATGGGGTCGGTGGTGGGAGAGAAGATTACGCGCGCCATCGAACACGCCCTGAAGAACCGTGCGGCCCTGGTCATCGTTTCCTGCTCCGGCGGCGCCCGGATGCAGGAGGGAGCGCTGAGCCTGATGCAGATGGCTAAGATCTCTGCCGCGCTTGCGCGACTGGCCGAAGCGCGCCTGCCGTATGTCTCCGTCCTGACCGACCCCACCACTGGCGGTGTTTCGGCAAGCTATGCGATGTTGGGCGATATCAACATTGCCGAACCGAAGGCTTTGATCGGTTTCGCCGGTCCCCGCGTCATCGAGCAGACGATCCGACAGACGCTGCCGGAGGGTTTTCAGCGGAGTGAGTTTCTTCTCGAGCACGGGATGCTCGATGCGATCGTCGAGCGTCGCGACTTGAAGCCCTATCTGGTCCGCTCTCTGAAGTTTTTCATCGGTTGAGTGGACAGCAACCCGGGGCCAGAACGCCATCGGATGAAAAGCGACGACATCCAGCATCTTTACTCCCTCCGGAATGAGTACCGTTCTCTCCGGTACGACCTTCGCAATATCGAGGCCCTCTCGGATGCCCTCGGCAACCCGCATCGGGACTTCCGTTCGGTGCTCATCGCGGGAACCAACGGGAAAGGTTCCGTCGCCCGGTGGCTCTCAGCGATAGTTCCCGAGGCCGGTCTGTTCACTTCGCCCCACCTTGTTCGCCTGAACGAGCGCGTATCCATCGGAAGCTGCCCCATCGGCGACGATGACCTCGACGAGGTCTTCGACATCGTGGCGGCCGCGGCTCGCCGGGCCGCACCCCGCCTGCTCTACCCCCCGACCTACTTCGAGCTGGTTACTGCTATGGCCTTCACCTACTTCGGTGCCCGTGTGGAGAAGGCCGTACTCGAAGTCGGGCTCGGGGGTCGGCTGGACGCGACGAACCTGGTGCGCCAGGATGCTTCCGTGATCACGAACATCGGTCTGGATCACACCGAATACCTCGGCGAGCGACTCTCCCAGATCGCGGCTGAGAAAGCAGGAATCATCAAAGACACCGAACCGGTTATCATCGGCGCCGGTGCGGACTTTGACTGTGTTGCCGGGCAGGCTCGAGGACGGCTGGTCGACGCGTCCCGGGTAGCAACCGAAGTGCGGAACCTTGGGGGAGGGTTTCTCGAGGTCGATCTCCAGACGCCAGTCCGGGATTACTGCTCTCTGCGTCCCCGCATTCCGGGTCGGCACCAGGTGGACAACCTCGTCGTCGCCGTTCGTACTGCCGAGTGTCTCGAGTCTCAAGGGTGGCCTATCGACGCGGGCAGAATCGCCAACGGTGTGAACCGCGCCACCTGGCCGGGCAGGTTGGAGAAGCTCGACGGTACCCCCCCGTTTCTCCTCGACGGCGGGCACAACGTGGCGGCGGCGGCGGCGTTGGCACGTTTTCTGGCGGAATACTATCCCGAAGGCGTATGGCTCGTGTTTGGGAGTATGCGCGAGAAGGATCACGCTGGAATACTGGATCTTATTCGCCCTCACACCCGGGAGATCGTCCTTACCAGAACCGCGAATGCCCGTTCGGTCGATCCCGTCGAACTCGTCGAGCTATCACCGAGATCCGTGGTTACAGCCTCGGTCGGGGAAGCGATCGAATACGTCCGAGACAACGCTCCGGGCGACGCAACCGTCCTGGTTGCCGGCTCCCTCTATCTGGTCGGAGAGGCCCGAGAGGCGCTTGGAATCGACGAATGAGTTCTCCGGACAGGGCAGATCCCCGTTCGCGCAATGGCGCCACGGGGACTGTCTGGGCCGCGGTCTCTGACCGGTTGATCTATCCCAGGACCTTGCTCTGGACCGCGCCGCTGATCATTGCCGCGACTGTCTTGATGGCGTCCACATCGCTGGTCGGTTCACTGGCGGACTCGCAGGGTCGGTTTCAGCACGCGTGTGCTCGAATCTGGTCGCGGTTCGTCCTGTTCGTCTCCCGTGTCCGGGTGCGGGTGGACGGCGTCGGGCATCTCCCGCGCAGCGGTCAGTATGTGCTTTGCGTCAACCACCAGAGCTATATGGACATTCCGGTGCTGCTGATGTCCATTCCAGACCAGGTTCGCTTTGCCGCGAAAAAGGAGCTCTTTGGTGTCCCGTTCCTCGGGTGGCACCTCCGCCGCGCTGGCCATGTCTCAGTCGATCGCGGAAACCCGCTCGCAGCCGTGCGGGCGTTGGAGCGCTCCGTGGAAGGTATTCGCCGGGGCACACCGGTCGTCATCTTTCCGGAGGGCCGAACGAGCCGGGACGGCGAGATCGGATCTTTCAAAGGCGGCGCGTTCGCGATCGCCGAAAGGTCGGGGGCGGAGATCGTTCCCGTGACGATCCGGGGCACCCGTTGGGTATTCGCGCCGGGATCGGGCCGGGTCCGCGGAGGCGATGTGACGGTGACAATCGGTGAGCGGTTCCCGTCCAATACTATGACGCTGGATGAGATTGCCGGTGCAGTGCGGGAGACCATCGTCTCGGTGTTCCATGGCCCTGCGGCTTCCCCAAGACCGGCCATGAGAAATCAGTCGTGAGAACCCCCTGGATCGGCATGCCGACCCGATATGATGAAGAGAAGGACCGTTTCAGTCAGGGTCTGCAGTGGCATCCCGAAACGGGATGGAGCACGGATCGGTTCGCCCGCTCCATCTTCACGGCATTCGTGGATGCTGCACGCGATGTCCGGTGATAAGAGGCGAAATGACGCAAATTGGCTATAATCTACGCTTCATGACAGGGAAATGCTTTTCTGCCGGCTTCTTGTGTGCCCTGGTGGCGTTGTGGGTCCCTACCGATGCCCGTGCGCAGATCGATCCGCAGGACATCCTGGACAAAGCGGTACAGAAGCTGGGCGGTGCGGCCTACATGGATGTGAAAGATATCGTAGCCCACGGCCGGTTCTTTCAATTCCAGCGGGGAGAACTGATATCGGCGGACTTCTTTTCCGACTACATCAAGTTTCCCGACAAGGAGCGGACCGAATTCGGCGAAGACCGCAAGGCGGCCCGGGTCAACAACGGTAACGAAGGATGGAACATCAGCGACAAGAAAGTCGAAGAGCAGATCGCGGAACAGATTGAGGTTTTCTGGGAGGAGTTCAAGGTCAGCCTCGACTTCTTCATGCGCTTCGTGATCGGAGAAGAGAAAACCACGCTCCAGTACGTCGGCCGCGAAATCATCGACTTCAAGAGAGTGGATATCCTGGAGATACGGGACGAAGAACGGACGCGCGTCAACCTGTTCATCGACCGCGAGAGCGGTCTCCTGATAAAGAAGACGATGCGGCGCCTGGACGATCCGGCCATTCACGAAGAGGTGTACAGCAACTACCACGAGATCCAGAACGTGCTGACTCCCCTGCTGATCAACCGGTACACGAACGGCATGAAAACGATGGAGATCCGCTTCGACGAAGTGGCCTACAACACCGGTATCGCCGACCGGGTTTTCACCCCAGCTGTCCTCAGGTACACGAAGAACTGACCCGATGCCCGCTCAGGCCCACTCCACGACCGTCATCTGCGTCCGGAAGGGCAAGCAGGTGGCCCTCGCCGGTGACGGCCAGGTTACCCTGGGTGACGCCGTGGTCAAGCAGGGCGCCAGGAAGATTCGACGCCTCTACAACGACCGCATCCTTGCCGCATTTGCGGGGTCGTCGGCGGACAGCTTTGCGCTCTTCTCGAGGTTCGAGTCCAAGCTGGAGCAGTTCAACGGAAACCTGGGCCGGGCGGCTGTCGAATTGGCAAAAGACTGGCGGACCGACAAGAGCCTGCGTCAACTCGAGGCCGTCATGATCGTCGCAGATGGTAAGACTACGTTCCTGATTTCGGGCACCGGAGATCTGATCGAGCCGGACGACGGCCTTCTCGGCATCGGATCGGGAGGATCCTATGCCCTGGCGGCTGCACGCGCCTTCTCGTCGTGTTCCGACATGAGCGCGCGGGAGATCGCCGAGCAGTCGCTCAAGATTGCGGCCGACATCTGCATTTACACTAACAGCAACATAACAGTGGAAGAACTTTAGCAGCCCGCCCCGACGATCAGCCTTGTCGGTGCTAAACTCTTTGGTTTTGGAAATGTTTGCATACGAAGCCCCGAGTCCCACACCTCATCTCGACGAGTTGACCCCGAGAGAAACCGTCCGCGAACTCGACAAGTACGTCATCGGACAGACCGCGGCAAAGCGAGCCGTTGCCATCGCGCTGCGCAACCGTGTTCGACGTCAGAAACTGGCGCCGGACATGGCCGAAGAGGTGATGCCGAAGAACATCATCATGATCGGCCCGACCGGTGTCGGAAAAACGGAGGTCGCGCGCCGCCTGGCCAGATTGGCGAACTCCCCGTTCCTGAAGGTCGAAGCCTCGAAGTTCACCGAGGTGGGCTATGTCGGGCGCGATGTCGAATCGATGATCCGTGATCTGGTCGAGATCTCGATCGAAATGGTCCGCAACGAAAAGCTCGAGGAAGTTGCCGAGAAGGCGGAAATCAACGCCGAAGAGCGAATTCTCGACCTGCTGCTGCCTCCGATAAGCGCGAGCCGGGACGCAGATTCCGAGGAACGGGCACGCGCGGCAGAACAATGGGAGAGGACGCGTGAAAAATTGAGGGTGCAGCTTCGCGAGGGAAAGCTGGACGATCGAACCGTGGAAGTCGAGGTCAAGGAGCGCAGCTTCCCGGCTTTCGAGGTCATCAGCAACAGCGGCGTCGAAGAGATGGATATCAACATCAAGGATATCCTCCCGGGATTTCTGGGTCAGCGTACGAAGAAGCGCAAGATGAAAGTGGCTGAAGCTATCGAGTACACCATCCAGGAGGAGGAACAGAAGCTGGTCGACATGGAGCAGGTCACGAGGATTGCAGTCGAGCGAGCCGAGAACAACGGCATTATCTTTCTCGACGAGATCGACAAGATTGCCGGTCGGGAATCGGGCCACGGGCCGGACGTAAGCCGGGAAGGGGTCCAGCGCGACATCCTTCCGATCGTCGAAGGCACGACGATCAACACTCGCTACGGCATGATCCGGACCGACCACGTCCTGTTCTTTGCGGCCGGCGCCTTCCACGTCAGCAAGCCATCGGACCTGATTCCCGAACTCCAGGGCCGGTTCCCCATTCGTGTCGAGCTGGAATCTCTGACGATGGAGGATTTCGTCCGGATCCTGACAGAACCCCAGAACGCACTCATCAAACAGTATGTTGCGCTGATGGACACGGAAGGAATCAAGTTGGCGTTCACCGAGGATGCGGTATTCGAGATCGCACGTTTCGCAGCCATGGTGAACGAAACTACCGAAAACATCGGCGCCCGCCGTCTGCACACGATAATGGAGAAGCTCTTGGACGAGATTTCTTTCGAAGGGCCCGACCTGGACAAAAAGAAGGTGGAGATCGATGCAACCTACGTGGAAAAGATGCTCAAGGACATCGTCAAGGATCAGGACCTGAGCCGCTACATCCTTTAGCAGCCCGTGGCCAGACGTCTGCTTACGATCGGGATCGTTCTCGCCACGCTCGGTTGCGGGAAGGTTGGCGATCCGCTCCCTCCTTTCGTAAGGATTCCCGAAGCTGTTCAGGATCTGTCGGTCGAGCAGCGCGGCTACGACCTGCACTTCGTATGGACCAACCCCACTCTAAACGTCGATCAATCCCGCCCGGACGACCTGGCTGAAGCTGTGCTGTCTACCGGCGGCGAGACGGTGGCAAGCGTGCCTGCGACCGAGCCGGGACTACGCCAACGTCTGACCCTGCAGGGCTGGGACATGGTCGGTTCGACTCCGGAGTTTACGCTTTTCATCGAGACCAGCAGGGGCCGTGTATCGGCGCCTTCCAACCTCGTATCGATCGCGGTTGTCGAGGTTGCCGGGCCGAGCGTCGCGCTCGACGCCCTCGTCGACCAGGGTGAGGTCGCACTGCGATGGCACCGGCCTCCGATCCGAGGGGAGTTTGCCGAGGCATACCGGATCTACCGCTCCGGCACGCTGTTGACGGATCCGCCGACTGACGGCACCGGGTTCCGAGACACGACCTTTCAGGTTGGAGAAACCTACGCTTACACCGTGGTGGCCGTTCGACGGGATGGCAGGAACTGGGTGGAGGGGTTTCCCTCTGAGCCCTTGCCCGTGACGGCGACAGACCGCACCGCCCCCGGCGCACCCCGGGGGCTCGTGCTCACTCCTGCGGCCACCGGCGCATTCCTGAACTGGCAGTCCAGCCCGGAAACCGATGTGGTCCGCTACCGGGTTTTTCGAAGGCCGACTCCGTCGAACGAGTTTGAGGCGGTGGGCGAACCCCAGCTCACGAACGCTTTCTTCGACGCCGAGTTCGGCCCGGGTTATCAGTACGTCGTATCAGCGATCGACGAAGCAGGTAACGAGAGTGCTCAATCCGAGCCGACTTCGCGTTGAATCCGAGGATTGCCGACGCGGGACCGGGGAGGGCCGCAACCATGTGCGTCGGGTCGAAAATCCGGTAGAATAGGCCTTCGATCACACCCAACAAACAGGAGAATGACCCAGAATGAAATTCTTCCTCGACACCGCAAATCTGGACGAAATTCGCGAGGCGGCCAGCACTGGAATCCTGGATGGCATTACGACCAATCCGTCGCTGATCGCCAAGGAAGGAAACAGTTTCGAAGACCAATTGCTCAAGATTTGCTCCATCGTCGAAGGCCCGGTGAGCGCGGAGGCCGTCAGTCGCCACGCGGAGGGAATGGTGCAGGAAGGGCGCAGTCTCGCGAGCATTCACCCCAACATCGTCGTGAAGTGCCCCTTCACGTTGGAGGGTTTGAAGGCGACGAAAGCGCTCAGCGATGACAACATTCGCGTCAATGTCACTCTCATTTTCTCCGTGCCCCAGGCCATCATGGCCGCCAAAGCAGGCGCCTATTTCGTGAGTCCCTTCGTAGGCAGGCTGGACGACATCTCACAGGACGGCATGTCCCTGATCGGGGACATCGTGACGATATTTGACAACTACGACTTCAGTACCGAGGTCCTGGTGGCATCCATTAGAGGCCCGATGCATCTGGTCGAGGCGGGCCGCGTCGGGGCCGACATCTGCACGCTTCCCCACAAGGTGTTTATTCAGCTCATGAAGCATCCCCTGACTGACATCGGGATCGAGCGCTTCCTGAAAGATTGGGAGAGCATGGCAACTCCGATCGAGAAGTGAGCGGACCGGCAGGGCTTCCACCTATGACGACGAAGATCACGGCAAGCGACAAGCTCGAGCAGCTCCGGCGGTTGAACGAGCAGGCCGAGCAGGGCGGCGGCGAGAAACGACTCGAACGTCAAAGGTCGGAAGGCAAGAAGACCGCCCGCGAGCGTATCGATCTGCTACTGGACCAGGGATCGTTCCAGGAACTGGACAAGTTCGTCAAGCATCGCAGCACGGACTTCGGAATGGAGTCGCAGCAGTATCCCGGCGACGGCTTCATCACCGGTTATGGCCGCATTGATGGCCGCCTCGTCTACGTGTTTGCCCAGGATTTTACCGTCTTCGGCGGATCGCTGAGCGAATCCAACGCGCTGAAGATCTGCAAGATCATGGACCTGGCGATGAAGATGGGGGCTCCTCTCATCGGGCTCAACGATTCGGGTGGTGCACGCATCCAGGAAGGCGTGATGTCGCTCGGCGGCTATGCCGATATCTTCCTCCGCAACACTCTGGCCTCGGGCGTCATCCCACAGATCTCGGCAATCATGGGCCCGTGCGCCGGCGGGGCCGTGTATTCCCCCGCGATTACCGACTTCATCTTCATGGTCGACCAGACCAGTTGCATGTTCGTAACGGGTCCCGACGTGATCAAAACGGTGACGCACGAAGAAGTGACGAAGGAGGAACTCGGCGGAGCAACAACCCACAACAGCACGAGCGGTGTGGCACACTTCGCGGCCGCAGACGACGAGGAGTGTCTGCTCCTGATCCGGGAGCTGATGTCTTTCCTGCCGGCCAACAACCTGGAGGACCCGCCCCTCCGTCCGACGGCCGATCCGTGGGACCGGATCGAGGAAAACCTCAACGAAATCGTTCCCGATGATTCCAACCTCCCGTATGACATCAAGGACGTCATCCACGCCGTGGTCGATGACAACTACTTTTTTGAGGTGCAGGAGCATTACGCGAAGAACCTGGTCATCGGCTTTGCGAGGCTTGAAGGACGGCCGGTCGGGATTGTCGCGAATCAGCCCGCGTTCCTCGCCGGGTGCCTCGACATCGATGGTTCGATCAAGGGGGCGCGGTTCGTTCGATTCTGTGACGCTTTCAACATCCCGCTGATCACCTTCGAGGATGTTCCGGGGTTTCTGCCGGGAACCAACCAGGAGTTCGGTGGGATTATCAAACACGGTGCGAAACTGCTCTACGCGTTTGCCGAAGCGACAGTGCCGAAAATCACTGTCATCACCCGCAAGGCTTATGGCGGTGCCTACTGCGTCATGGCCAGCAAACACATCAGAACGGATGTGAATTTCGCGTTCCCGACCGCCGAGATCGCCGTGATGGGACCAGAAGGAGCAGTCAACATCATCTATCGACGCGAGCTGGCGGCGGCGGGCGACGGTGTGGACAAAATCCGGGTCGACAAGGTAGACGAGTTTCGAGAGAAGTTCGCGACCCCCTACATTGCAGCCGAGCGCGGTTTCATCGACGAGATTATCGAGCCCAGCAACACTCGGCCCAAGTTGATCCACGCTTTGCGTATGCTGGACACCAAGAGGGATACGACACCGCCCAAGAAACACGGCAACATCCCGCTTTGAACACGAGATGATACCGACAACGATCCGAGCCTTGTCCATCAGCGCCCTCGCAGCCGTCGCGTGGGGCTTCCTGGCACCGCCGCTCCAGGCCCAGGACGGCTGGCTTGGCGCCCGGTCGGAGCGATACACGCTGGCCGGCGGCGCCGACGCCCGAGATCTCCAGCGGACCGCCGCGCGGTTGGAAGCCTTCCGAACCGCCGTCCTGAGGATTTTCCAGGGTGCCCGCTATCGGTCGCTGCCTCCGACGACAGTCCTGGTCCTCGACGACCCCGGGGAGGTGCGGCAGTTGGAGCTCGGCAACGACCTGGACGGCTTTTTCTTCCCTGGTGAGACCGACAACTTTATCCTTCTGAGCCCGGAAGCGAGACGCAACCAGCCGTTCGGACCGATCTTCCACGACTACTTCCATGCGATTGCCGACGAGAACCTACCGAATGCACCGCTCTGGCTGGTGGAAGGTCTCGCCGAATACTATTCAACGGTGCAGTGGTCTGAAGACCGCACCCAGATTCTGATCGGCCGTCCGATAAACTCGCATATTCGCCTCGCACGGGATGAAGATGATCGGCTGAGTCTCGAAGAGCTGTTCGCCGTCACACGCGACTCGGATCTTTACGACGAGGTGGACCGGGATCGTATCTTCTACGCCCAGTCCTGGGCCCTGGTGCACTTCCTGATGACCCGTAAACAGGGACAGGGAGAACCGGAGACCGGTCGGTTCGTGCGGTTGATGGCTTCCAGCAGATCTTTCGAAGAGGCGGTTGACGAGGCGTTTAGCGTCAACTTCAGGAATCTCCTGGCCGAGTTCGAGAATCACCTCGAACAGCGGGGGACATATCCCTACCTGACGATGCCGCTGGCGGGTGGCAACGGGGAGTCGGTCACCGTCGGCGGGGAGAGCCTCTCTCGCGCCCAAGCGCAAACGTACCTGGGCGAGGTGCTCGTCCGTGCCGGGCTCACCGACACCGCGGAAGCCTACTTCCAGCGTGCGATCGCCGAGGATGAGGACCTGGCCGACGCCTATGATTCGCTCGGAGCGATTAGGCTCCGCCAGGGGAGTTTCGCCGAGGCGCGGGAGTACCTCGAGCGCAGCGTCCGAAGCGCCCGAGCCACTCATCTGAGCCACTTCTACTATGCGTTGTCCTTATTGAGGGAGAATCCGGACCTGTCGGGCGACCAGTTGTCGGATGCTCGCGGAGAACTGAGGGAGGCGATCCGCCTGGGACCGAGCTATCCCGAGGCCTACCACGAGCTCGCGCTGACATTCTTGAATCGTCGTCAGGAACTCCACGAGGCCGGCCGGCTGGTTGACGCCGCTCTGAACCTGCGGCCAGGAAATCAGGAATACGTGATCACCCTGAGCCGGGTGCTGATCGCGCAGGGAAGCTACGGATCTGCAAGGACCGTACTGCTCCCATTGCTGGATGTGACGCGGGATCCGGCCGTCCGGCAGCAGGCCGAATCGATCCTGGTGTCGATTGCCGGAAGGCGAGAGGGCAGAGGATTGGCCGGTGAGGGGTTCACTGAGATCACCTCGGCTCCGGTTGAGGCGACCACGATGGTCCCCAGTATCGAGACATCCACGCAGCCGGCAGCGCCCGCTCCTGTCGGTATTGCGGATGATCGGGTGCAGCTGAGCCGAATTGTCTCGGGAGAGCAAGTACGGGGTTGGCTGAGCCTGATCGACTGCCGCGACGGTTTGACACTGACGATACTGACCCAGGACGACACGTTCAGCTTCCACACTCGATCCCCGGACCGGGTGGAGTTTGCCACTTCGACCTCGGCACTCGGAACGGAACTGAGTTGCGGGCCCGTCGATCCCCCCATGCCCGTCGTCGTGACGTATCGCGAAGCGCCGGAAGGTAGCGAGTTTCTCGGGGTACCCATCAAAGTAGAGTTTGTGGAGGGACCTCCCGGGTAGGCGAATATTGAAGATTGGTCATCTGCCGGAAATCTGAGATGAAGCAACTTGCAATGAGCAACCTGCAATGTGGATTGTTTAAACATCGCGATTTGCAATTTAGACTCAGTAAGTTTCGAGTATTGTTCAAATACGCCTGCGGCACCCTCCCCGCGCGCGCCTTGTCCTGGCGGCGTCTCCGACGCTTCGCTACGACAACCGGCAAGAAAAGCGGGCTGGCACTGTGTCTGCTGGCGATTCCGGCCCCGGCCGCCGCCGCCGACTGGATCGAGGTCGCCTCGGAGAACTTTGTTCTCTACACCGACACCGACGCGCGTAAGGCGACGCGACTGCTCCGGGACCTTGAAGCGCGGTACGCGGCTTTTTCAACTGCGTTCCTTCCTCTCGAGCCGCGTCAGGTCCCGACACAGGTTTTCCTGATGGACAACAGGGATGAGCTTCGGGATTCGGTGCCCGAGTCGGCCCTCAAGAGGATCGGCGAAATGTTGGGGGATCCGCGTCTGGTGGCGGATCGGTCCGGGTATCTCGTCTATTCGCCGACTGGAACTTTCATCCTCACCCGGGATCACGATCCATCCGACATCGCCGATGATGTTGCCCACTCCATGGGCCACCTGCTGCTCGCACGATCGACTCTCTGGCAGCCATTCTGGCTGCAGGAGGGGGTGGGAGAGTACATGCGGCTGCTGGGCCGTGGCAGAGCGGACGACGCCGTGTCTTCGGAAGACGCATATTCCGTCGAGGATCTGCTGAGGATAGTGCCGCGCGAAGACTACGACGACCTTGAGGACGGTGGGGCGTTCCGCCAGCAGGCCTACCATCTGCTGCGGATTCTGATAGAGCACTACAACGATCAATTCCACGCCTACCTTCGCGCGTTGGGCGAAGAGGAGGGATCTCGGGCAACGCCCGAGTTTGATGAATCGGATGTCGAGGAGAAGCTGAGCTCCTATACCGACACAGCGCTTTCACTGATGCCTGTCGACGTCTCGGCGCCGGCCCGCGAGATGTCGGCCGCCGAGTCCACCCGGAGGAGGGCGGACCTGCTCGTCGCGTCGGGTCGTCACCGCGCGGCGACGTACCTCTACGAGGAGAGCTCCAGCGACGGTGCGCGTGTCGGCCTGGCAATCCTGTCCAGGCTCCAACGTGAATCGGCCGCTGCGCGACGATCGCTGGAGGTGTTGAGTCGAGAATTCTCCGAAGCTGGCCTGCTGCACTACCATCTCGGCACGATGCGGACCGAGACTGATGAACAGCGGAAGACGCAGATAGCTGCTCTCGAGCGCGCGGTCGATCTGATGCCTCGGATGGGCCGCGCACTCGCAGAGCTGGCTTTCCTCCACGCAGTGGACGGAAGGCCCCAAGAGGCGCTTTCGCTCCTCGATCGCGCAATCGAGCTGGAGCCCGAATCAGCGGATCGTTCTTACGAGGTCCTCGCCGAGGCAAAGATGCTGCTCGGTGATTACACCAGGGCCGGCGAGGCTGCGGCGATCGCCGCCGAGCTCCCGCACCACGACCCGGCGTCGCGGGAACACTTTACGCTTCTCGTCCGCACCTTCTACCGCCGGATGGAGTTGCACCGGCGCGCCGCCGAAGCGGAACGCGTGGAAGAGTTGCGCCGGGAGGTTGAGGAATTGGCGAGAGAGGTTGACCCGCGACCGGTTGCCGTCCCCCCCGAGCCGGCGCCGATCGGTCGGATAAGCATCGCGGTGACTTCTGGCAGACCGCCCGATATTACGTCTCCGAAGCTGGTTTCATCGATGCTGCCCGACTACCCTGCCGATCTCCGAAGAAGGGGTGTCGAAGGACGGATTGTCCTCGAAATCGACCTGAACAGAAGGGGTCGGACCGAAGACGTTCGAGTGTTGCGCTCCGACATTCGGGAGCTCGACGACGCGACCGTTGCGGCGGTTCGAGAATGGGTGTTCCAGCCGGCCCGTCGCCGGAACGAGTCGATCTCCTTTTCTTTCCGGTTGACCCTCCGGTTCTACCTGGAGTGAACTGCTAACTGAGTCCGTTTCCTGACCATGAACTGTCCAGTCTGTCTGGCGAGTGAAACCGCCTTTTTCGGCCGGGGCACCGACTTTCTGTTCGAAACGACAGATGAGGACTTCACACTTCATTCCTGTCGCGATTGTCGTTGCCTGTTTCTCGACCCGATGCCGGGGATGGACCGCATCGCTGCCTTCTATCCCGAGCAGTACTGGTGGGACGAGTCGCGCCGAGGCCTGTTGCCGAAGCTCGAAGGACTCTACCGTCGTCTCGCCCTCATCGACCATGTCCGATTCATCGCTGCCGTGGCGCGTGGGACGCCAGCCGGGTTGAGGGCACGAATTCTGGATGTTGGTTGTGGACCCGGCACCCTTCTGAGTCTTCTGAAGAAAAGGGGTTTCGATGTCGCCGGGGTGGACCTTTCCCTCCGCGCCGCCGAGATTGCCCGGAAAGAACACGGTATCGATGTGGCCCTCGGCTCGCTCGAGAAACTGTCTCTTCCCGCCGAGGCCTTCGACGTCGTCGTGTTGCTCCATACCCTCGAGCATGTGCCCAACCCCAGAGAAGTGCTCGGGGAAGTCATCCGGGTCCTGAAGCCTCGGGGTCGCGTCGTCGTCCAGGTTCCCAACATCGACAGCGTTCAATTCCAGTTTTTCGGAGCTCGGTGGTACGGCCTCGACGTGCCTCGCCACGTGATCGACTATTCCAGATCCTCGCTCCTGAGGCTGCTCTCAGGGTCTGGTTTCGACGTCAAACGGGTGCGTCATTTCAACCTGCGTGACAACGCCCCGGCGCTCGCGTCGAGTCTGTTTCCCGGGCTGGATCCCGTCAGTCGGGCAGTGCGGCTGCGTCAACGCGGCTCCCGCGAAACGGTTATCGGAGGCTGGTTCTGCCGTTTCGTGTACCTGAAGATCGTCCTTCTGTCTTACCCCCTGGCGGCGCTGGAGGCGGCTCTGGGCCGGGGCGCCACCCTGGTGGTCGAAGCGGAGAAGTCCGAGGGGAGGGGAGCGTGAACCCGCGGGTTTCCGTCATCGTCGTCAACCTGAACGGACGGGCGATGCTCGAAGGATGTCTGAACTCGCTCTGGCGTCAGGCCTATCAGGACTTCGAGGTCATCGTTGTTGACAACGGCTCCGTGGACGGATCGGTGGACTATCTGCGTTCCATGTCGGAAGAGCGACTTCGTGTGGTGGCTCTGCCGGACAACCGCGGTTTCGCGGGTGGATCGAACGAAGGCATCCGGGTTGCCCGCGGCTGCTGCATAGCGACGCTCAACAACGACGCCGAAGCGCACCCCGGATGGTTGGGCGCACTCGTGGATGCGATGGATGCGGAGCCCTCCCGAGGGATGTGCGCCAGCAAGATTCTGTTCGCCGGAGACCGCCGTCGCATCGACAAAGCGGGACATCTGATCTACATGGACGGGCTCAACCACGGCCGTGGGTCCGGGGAAATGGACACGGGACAGTTTGACCGCGTCGAGGAGGTCCTGTTCCCCGACGCAGCGGCCGCGCTCTACCGTCGCGACATGCTCGACGAGGTCGGCCTGTTCGATGAGCAGTTCTTTGCATACGGCGATGATGCAGACCTCGGTCTCCGCGGCCGTCTGGCCGGTTGGACCTGTATATATGTTCCGACCGCGGTCGTCTATCACATCCACTCGGCGACGGCCGGCGAGTTCTCTGCGCTGAAGGCGTTCCTGATCGAGAGGAACCGGATCTGGGTAGCGCTGAAGGTGTTTCCTCTACCGCTGCTCTTCGTCTCGCCCATCTTTACGGCGCTCCGGTTCGTCTTTCACGCTTACGGCGCGATCTTTTCCTCGGGCTCGTCCGGCCAGTTTGCCGCGGAGTGTTCGCGGCGCACGCTGGTGCTGATGATCCTGAAAGCCTACTGGTCGGGCCTGAAGCAGTTTGGCGTGATGTGGCGTTCAAGGCGCCAGATTCGGCGGTTTGCTCGCGTGGGCAGTCCTGAGTTTACCCGTCTGTTATGGCAGCATCGGATCACCCTCCGCGCCCTGACGCTGGGATCCTGAGGAGTCCAATGTCCAAAGTCCAAGGTCTAAAGTCCGAAGTCGGTGTTCCCAATGACTTTGGACCTTGGACCTTGGACCGTCTGTCCCGTTCTTCCACACTTGTCACCGGCGACTTCTTCAAATATCTTGATCGAGGAGTTGATCGATGACCCTGCGTGATCTGTGGTTTTTCCTACGCCGCCTGACGGCGAACCGCAGTCTACTGAAGAACCTGATAGTACGAGACCTCAAGCAACGCTACGTGGGTTCGGTCGGGGGATTTGTCTGGTCGATCGTGCACCCGATCGTCCTGCTCGTCAGCTATTACTTCGTGTTCACGCTGATCTTCAGGATCGGCATCGATTCCGAGCGGTTTGGAACCGAGAACTTTGCGATCTATGTCTTTTCAGGCTTCCTGCCGTGGCTGATGTTTTCCGACACAGTGATGCGGAGCTGCACGGCGATGACAGACAACGCCAACCTGATCACCAAGACCGTGATCCCCTCAGAGATCCTCCCGATCGCGATCATGGTTTCCAACCTGATCCATCACGTCATCGGCTTGGCGATCCTGCTGGGCGTTCTGGCCATGCTCGAAACGGTAGAGCTGTCGGCGCTGTGGGTTGTCGTCTACCTTCCGGTCCTCGTCCTTCTGGCCCAGGGATTGGGGTGGCTGGTGTCAGGTCTGAACGTCTTTTTCCGGGACACGAGCCAGATCGTGAACGTCCTGATGATCTTCTGGTTTTGGTTTACGCCGATCCTGTACGCTCCCGAACTGGTTCCCGAAGGATTTCGCTCCATCGTTGCGCTGAACCCGATGGCGACTCTCGTCATCGGATACCGCAATGCGTTTCTCCAGCTTTCGGCGCCATCCCCACAGCACGTGCTGATCCTGTTGGCCTGGACGACGGCGGCGTTTCTGGTCGGAGCCCTCTTCTTCAGGCAATCCAAGGCGGCGTTTGCCGATGTCCTGTAGGCAACGGATATGACAGCGGTAGAAGCGCTAGGCCTGTCGAAGTGCTTTCGCGTTTACGAGAAACCCTCCGATCATCTCAAGGAAATCCTCAGCCTTGGCCGTCGGCACTACCACACTCCGTTCTGGGCCGTTCGGGATGTTGGTTTCGAGGTCGAATCGGGTGGCTGCCTTGGCATCATCGGTGAGAACGGCTCCGGAAAGAGTACGCTGCTCCGGATTGTTGCCGGTGTCATCCGCCCGACATCGGGCGATGTTCGGGTTTCGGGCAGGGTGTCCGCGTTGCTGGAGCTCGGGGCCGGCTTCAACCCTGAATTCACGGGCCGCGACAATGTTCTACTGAATGCGTCGATTCTCGGTTTCAGCGATACCGAGACACGTGACCGGATGCCGAGCATCGAGGCTTTCGCCGAGATCGGAGAGTTCATCGACCGTCGTGTGAAGACCTATTCCACCGGGATGTTCGTCCGGTTGGCATTCGCGGTCGCGATCCACATGGATCCCGACATCCTGATCATCGACGAAGCCCTCTCGGTGGGAGATTACTTTTTTCAGCAGCGGTGCATGCGGAAGATCCATGAATTGAAGCGACGCGGGGTGACGATCCTGTTTGTCTCCCACGATCTGGAAGCGGTCCGCAGCCTGGCCGACCAGGCGATCTGGATGGAGCACGGCGAGACCCGGTCCGACGGCGCTACCGATGAAGTTGTTTCGGCCTACCTGGCGGCGATGATCACCAAAGGCCGGAACGAGTCGATGGAAGATCGGCCTGTGGGCCAAGCTCTGCCTTCGGCGGGTGGACTCGAGTTGCCTGCCGACGCGCTGGGTCGGATGCCGGAGTTCATCGAGACAATGCCCAACATCGATCAGCGTTTCGGAAACCGGAAGGCGATGGTCCGGGGCATCGGCGCTTTCTCCGACCGTGGGGCCCCCGTCGTCAGCGCCGCCCAGGGCGATCGCGTCTGCATCCGAATTTCCGCGGAGTTCCTCGAGCAGGTCGAACAACCCAATGTCGGGTTCATGCTTCGAAATCGCCTCGGTGAGGACGTGACCGGCACGAACACTTTCTTTGAGGGAGAGCCGCTGCCTCCGGCCGGGATCGGAAGCCGATTGTCGGTCGATTTCGTGATGGATGTCCCCTTTCTCCAGGCCGGGTTCTACTATCTCTCGCCCGCGGTTGCCGACGGAACACTCGACCAGTATGAAATGTGCGACTGGGTGGACAACGCATACGCACTCGAGGTGGTGGAACGCAGTACAACCTACGGACACATGCGAATTCCTGTAAAAGCGAGGGGTTGGTTCGTTTCAGGCGGCTCGGTGAGAGTGGAGAAAGAGTAAGGAATACCCTAAACTTGGTGTCTGATGGGGTCTAACTGCAAATCGGGACATTGAGCAATCCGGATTGCAGGTTGTTCATTGCAATTTGCTCAATTTCAAATCTTCGAGAACCAGCCTCCCGAGAATGACTGATCATCAACGCTCTCATGAAGTCGACAAACGACTGCTCGAGGTTTCAACGAGCTATGAGGCTCGTTTGGCCCGGGAACTTGAGAGCTATAAAACGTGCGAGAATGTTCACGACCTGCCTGATATTTTTCACTACTGGTCGAACAGATACCTCGTGCCAAAGTTTCAGCCATTCGGGTATAGCAACCCGCAAGAGTTTTTTTGCCTGTACATTACGCGTATTTGCACGACCTGCCGTCCACAGACGGCCTTAGTTTTGAGTGTTGGTTCCGGCAATTGCGACGTCGAGGTCGATATTGCCCAACGACTGTGCGAGGCAGGGGTAGAAAACTTTGTTATTGAATGCCTGGACCTGAATGACACGATGCTCGAGCGTGGCCGGCTGCTTGCGAACGAACAAGGACTGGCTGATCGCTTCCGGTTTACCGCTGCTGACATCAATGAATGGAAACCTGCCGGGCTCTACCAGATCATCATGGCCATCCAGTCACTCCATCACTTTCTGGATCTAGAAGTGCTGTTTGAGAAAGCGCACGATGCGCTTGCCCCTGACGGATTCTTTGTCACCGACGACATGATTGGACGAAACGGACACATGCGATGGCCCGAAGCTCTCCGCGTGATCAATGACTTGTGGCGTAGGCTGCCGGAGAAGTACCACTACAACCATCAGCTCAGGCGTCTTGAAGAGGAGTACGAAAACTGGGATTGCTCTACCGAAGCGTTTGAGGGGATCCGAGCACAAGACATCCTGCCGCTATTAGTCAAGAAGTTCCATTTCGAGTTCTTCATTGCCTTTGGCAACCTGATTGACATTTTCATTGACCGAGCATTCGGCCACAACTTCGATCCGACTGTAGCGCATGACCGGGAGTTTATTGACAGGGTCCACGCACTTGACGAAGACCTGATTGCCAAGGGCACGATCACACCAACGCACATGATGGCGGCCATGACGAAAACACCTCGAGAGACCGAGACTTACAGACACCTGACCCCTGAGTTTTGTATTCGGCGCCCGTCGCGAACGATTCCATGACATCCGTAGCGATTTTTTGAAGCAGAGGGAAGCTGGTTTCGTTGCTGGGGAGGGTTGTAGGTTCGATTCCTATCTGAGATGTCCTTTCAATAGCTTACAGCGATCTAAGCCGCCCGGTTCGGGACTCGGTGCTCACTCGTCCTCAACGTCCACAATGAAAAGCGGGCCGAACGATTCTCTCAAGCGTGACGCCGCACCGGTAGGCTTGACCTGTCAACGGCCGAGTTAATCCGGTCCCTACCGAACGTGCTTCCGCCAGTACTCGAGGAAGTTCCTGCGGTGGGAATCCGGGGGGAAGAGGACCTCGACCAGCGCCCGCCACTTCTGGACGATCCGCCAGCCCCGACTGCTCTTGATCACGAACAACTCGCCGTCAAGCGCATCCCGCTCTTCGGTCAGGTAGACATTCTGCTGTTTTTGGTCTTCCAGGGCGGCACGAATCTCGGTCTCCAGCGTCTGGTACCGATCTTCCTGTGCGGCGAGAGCCCGCTCGTGCTGCCCGATCCGGTCGCGCGCGACCACCAGGTCCTCTTGTCGTAGACGTAGTGTCTCGGTCGCAGAGCGCAGTGCTTCATCGAGTTTGCTGATCCGTTGGTCTCGTTCAGTCAGAGCCCCTTCGACGTCGTCGATCCGGTCCCGCAACTCCTGCAGCCTTTTCGCCACGTGTGCGGCCAGGGCGTCCGAGTTGTCGAATAGAACGCTTTCTTGGATCCGGCCTTCCGCCCCGACGTTGGAGGCGATTGCGAGCAAGTACACGGGCCTCCTGGTATCCGGTTCGGTTAGCGCGAAGCCGGACGAGTTGCGCTCGACAAAGAATTCCGATGGTGGTTCGGCACTCTGCCCTTCAACCGGCCAGATGCTTGAAGCGGGCAATGCCCGTTGACCGAGGTAACGGGTGTGAGTGTAGTGGCGATCCAGGAGCTCTCGGAACTCCCCCAGGGAGAGTTCCTTTTCGTGGAAAGGGTTCCCTTCTCCAATGTTCGCTGGGTACGCCTCGGAGTTGGGCGTCGAGATGATCAGTAGGCCATCATCGGCGAGCAGCTTCTCGATTCCCCTCAGAAGCGCTTCATGATCCTCGACGTGTTCGATGGCTTCAAAGCAGACGATGACGTCGAACGTGTGTTCTTCAGGGATCGGAACGTCGGTGATCGAACCGAGCATGAAACTCAGGTTCAGCGCACCGTACTTGGTGTTCGCATGCCGGATCGCGGCCTCGTCCAGGTCGACGCCAACTACCGAGGAAGCCGTAGCGGCGAGCGTGTTCGATCCATACCCTTCCCCGCTTCCCAGGTCCAGCACGCGCTTGCCGGCGACAAACTGGGCTGCATATGCGTACCGGTGCAGGTGCTCGTAGGCGATCGTCGGCTCATCAATCCATGGCAGAAACCTTTCCCCGGTCCACTCCAGCATCGGTTCCGCGACGAGTTGTCGCTTTTCTTTCGAAGCGAGAATCTCGTCGAGTCGTGCTTCGAAAACCTCAGCCGAGCAATCTGCCTGGATTCGCTCCAGGGCCGCCGCCCGGATCGCGGACCACTTGTCGGAGTTCTGGTACAGCTCGGCGCAGCAGGAAGCAAAGCCCTCGGCATCGTCGGCTACGGCCAGGTGTTCGCCCGCCTTCCAGGCGAGTTGCTCGGCAAGTATCGAGGTTGCCACGACCGGGATTCCTCGGGCCGCGGCCTCGTGTATCTTGTGCGGGATTCCGGCGGCGAAGCGAGCGGACGCGATGAAGACGCGATTCTGTTCGTAGAGGTCGGATAGATCCTCGACCGCGCCCAGAATCCGAACATACTTGGAGGCCAGGCGGCGGATCTTCTCCGATTCGTTGTGACCCGCCACCGACAAGACAACGTCGGAACCGAGCGCCTCGCGTATCCGGGGGAAGATATCCTCCACGAACCACGCCACAGCATCGGCATTGGAGGTCATGTCGCCATACATCGCCCCGACGAAGAGAAGACCCGATCGATCATCAAAGCCGGGCGGTGACGGCGAGGCGGAAAGCACGTGGCCCAGCTCGAAGACTCGTTCCACACCGTGACCGACAAAGGCGGCTCGTTCGGCTTCGGAAACCGAGATCACAGAGTCGGCGAACGAGGCCAGCTCGAGCTCATTCTCCAGCATCGTCCGATGCTCGGCTTCGGAAACCTTTTCGCCGCGGAGTTGCCGTCGCTGAACCTCTCTCCCCGTCGATAGCGCTTCGGCGTCGTACAGGACAACCGTTCTGCGAAACCAGTCGGGATGGGCGCGGATGACGAGATTCATGACCCGCATGTTGTGCGGCCGACTGACGACGACGGTTTCGTAATACCCCCGACGTTCCTCCAGGAACGCCTCCAGGCCGGCCGCTCCAGCCCCCGACATGACTTCCATGTCCCTGGGTATGTCGGCGTACACGCTGGTCCACTCCTCGTCCACCACCGCCAGGGGATAGAGCGTGATGAAGTATCCCCTGGCGCTGAGCCTCTCGAGGATCGTGTGTGATCTGGGGTAGCCCGAACCGAGAGCCGGGTGCGGCACCCGGTCGTCGATGTAGAGAACCCTGGGCTGGTCGCGATGGCAGGTGCGGGCTTTGATAATGTCCGCGTCCGAGCGTGCGAGGTGACCCTCGAGTCGCTCCGCGTGCTTTCCGATAAACACCTGCCGGTGGGCAGCCTGGAGATCGATCGCTTCCTTTGCCGAAGGTGCGCTCGCGAATTCATGGTGAAGGACGATCGCGTCGGGATCGTAGACCACGCGGTGTCCTTCTTCCCAGAGTCGCAGGCAGTAGTCCGTGTCTTCGTAGTAGGCCGGCCGGAAGGCTTCGTCGAAACCGCCCATCTCTTCGAATAGCTTCCGCCGCGTCAGCAGGAACGCACCCGAGCAGTAGTCGATGTCTCTGCGAAACATGTATTGAGCGGCGAAAGGGTCATCCCCACGCCCGTACCCGAGGGAGGATCCATCTCTCCAAAGGATCCCTCCGGCTTCCTGGAGCGTTCCGTCAGGCAGTATCAGCTTCCCTCCGACCGCTCCAATGTCGCTGCTTCCCTCGATCGTGTGAAGCGCGGACGTGATCGTGCCGGGGAACACTTCGGTGTCGTTGTTGAGGAACAGCAGATACCGGCCACGGGCCTTTGCCCCGGCTTGGTTGGCCGCGAACAGGAAGTTCTCATTGCTCGCGTTTCGGATGATCTTCGCGCCTTCGAGTCGGTCCAGCAGCCTCGAAGTCTCATCCGTCGAAGCGTTGTCGACGATGATGATTTCGAGATGTTGTCTGTAGTCTTCCGACAGCGAGCGCAGACAGGCGAGCGTCAACTCGGCCCGGTTGAAGAGAACGAGGACGACCGAAAGATCGGGTTTCTTCGACGATGGGACCTTCAGTCTGGATCCGGACGCAAAAAACGTGTGGAGACCAACGGAGGACATCGAAGCCATGTGGCGCCGCCCCTCTTCGGCCGCAGGATGCGAGTGGAGCTCCTCGTTCATTGCTGCTCAGGCAGTTGCCCGGAAACCATCGTATCAGTGCCGTTCAAAAACCGGAACCCGGGAGCCGGGCGGGCATGACCCGAAGGTTCCACCAAACGGTCTCGCCTTCGCCCTGCTTGATGAACCGCAGGGATCGGGTGCCTACATCGAGCTGTCCCTCACCGGCCCGATCGTAGATAACCTCCGCCCCCTCGGGTATCCGTACGCTGAAGTTCAATTCCGGTTCGGTTTGCTCTAGAAAAACCCCGCGGTCGTCGCCCTGGACGAGAACTTCAGGGTAGTCCGGTCCTGCCGGCGCACGTCGGAGGAGGGGGCTCAACTGAACGAAGTCGATCCGGTCGTGCGGCGCGGTAGAGAAGCTGTAGGGCACTAGCCCGAAACGGCTGCCGTAAAAACCAGCGCCGGCTTCCTGGTTGAAGGTCCGCAGGGGAAATGCGTCCGCCAGGGGCCAGCTTCGGAGGGGAATGAGATAGCGTTCGAGGTCCGGGGAGAGGCTGTAGCGAAAAAGCCCAGCCTGGCGGACTACAAGATCGCCCCCTTCCGGACTCAGGCTCCGGTTATCCAGCGTCTCCACCCCGTTCTGTTCCAGGTAGTAGCGGAGACCGGATTCGGAGGCGCCCCAGACGCGAAACCCCTGTTCCTGTGCCGTTAGCAGCGTGTCTTCGACCCAGCTCCTGTAGGAGTTGACGAAACGGTAGTCCGCCACTGCGATCGCGACGGACAGTACGAGCGTCGGGATGAGGACGGGCGTCAGGCGTCGGCCCGGCGTGTTGCGGAAGAGAGCCAGGTAGAGAGCCGGAAGTGCCGGCAGAAGGTAACGGGCCTGAATCGTGTCGCCGACGACGATGAAAAGAGTCAAGACCGTCGGCACCCACAGCAGGATCGGTACCAGAGTACTCGATGTTCTCATCCATGTCATGGCAGTCGCCGTCATCGCGATCCCTGATGACGCCAGGCCGATGAACAGGAGTCTTTGAGTCAGGGAGATCCATTCCAGAGGCAACGTAGCCAGAACCGCCATTCCGACGCCAGTCAGGCTGACAAGGTAAATCTGTTTGCCGCGAGCCGGGAGCAGATAGAGGAACGTCCACGGAAACAGCCCAACGCCACCGAGGAAACTGAATGTGGCCAGCAGGTTCTGAAAGGTCGAGCGGGGCTGATCGAAGAAGAAACCAACCGTATCCAGTAACGGGAAACGACCGAAGTGGGCGGTCATAGCCATCAACCAGACGAAGAGAACGGCCGGCGCCGCCGCGATCGCGGCGAGCTCTCCGATGGGTCGCCTCCGGTAGAGGGCCCACACAAAGACGCAACCAACTGGAGCCAGGGCCGTGTATCCAGTTCCGACTGCCAGGATGAAACACAGCGACGCTGTCGGGAGCCGGTGGGGCCGTCCGTCCAGATGCTGGAGATAGAGAACCACACCCACCAGCAGGAAAGCGAGCATCGGCATATCCATCATGATCGTGTGGCTCATCACGAAGAACGCGGGGCTGAATACCAGCAGCAGCGTGACCCCCATCGGGGATTCCGTGAAACGGCGCGCGAGCGCGTAGAAACCGATCGCGGCCATGATCGAGAAGAGAGAAAACGACAGGCGCAAGGGGATTTCACCGGCTCCTCCCCACAGCAAGTCGATGATAGCGAGGTAGTACTCACCGACCGGGGGATGGGTGTGTGCCGCAAAGTCATCAGTCGGGGTTCCGAAGAAGACGGAGGGCGTGTCGGCCGGAAACATCCAGTTGTCCTGGGCGGACCGAGCGAGCTGCAGAAAGATATGCTCGTCCATGTATATGGCACGGTCGGCGAACGGCAGGACGCCGCACAGGACGACCACCGCCAGCATCAGGCAGGGACGCCACCAGGAAGCTTTCGAACTGGGGTCGAATACATTCATGCGGGCGTTAGAATGCGGTAGAGGCGGATCACCTCGCCGTTGGGCAACGGAAACCATTCCATCACCTCGAACTGCTCGGGGTGATCGACGACGTACTGGTTTATGCGAGCGATGTCGGGTTGATACCGGCCCGGCGTCTGCCTCGGCGACTCCGACATCAGCAGGTAGTCGTTACCGCCGATCGAGGTCGGGTCAAAGTGGTCGAGGCGTTGCACGATGACCGGGTCTTTGCGGGCCGCTGCATAGAATGCGAATGCCTCGTAGTCGAACCGTGGAATGTCGGGAATAATCCCCAATCCGGCGCGGCCGGATCCCGCGGTGGGGCGGACGCGATCCAGCACGTAGTCGATCTTCCAGTCCTCTCTGGCCGGTGGCCCCCACAAGCCAAAGTGGCGTTGTGTGTAGAGGTTCCAGTTCACCGACAATGGGCCCTCCACACCACGGGCGATGACGATCGTCTCGGGCAGCGCTCCGATACCGAACGACACGAGGTAGTGCTGGAACAGAAGGAAGGGCATGAGCAGGGCTAGCACGCCCTTCCGCGATTGGACGGCACCGGCGCTGATCAGCGCGACGGCCGGCAACACGGGCACGCTGTACCGCGGGTCCTTGTTCAGGAGCAGCATCAGCCCGGCCCAGCCGCCGCCGACCCAGAGCAGGATCGGCCACCATTCCGGCTTGAAATTGCGGCCCAACCAGACCGCGCCCGCGAGGAACAAAGCGAACAGCGGAAGGAAGAGCTGGGACCCCTCGAGAGCCCGCACATAGAAGACGAGAGCCTGCCAGCTCAGAAGTGCCGGGTCGCCCTCGGAAACGGCACCGGCGGTGTTGATCCGGAAGAGTTCCGGCAGGGCTCCGATTCGCGGCACGTACCAGTAGGAGGCGATCACGAGGGCGACCCCTCCGGCGATAGCGGCCTGCTTCGGGCGGACGCGGGCAAACCACAGCGTCGGCAGCGCGAGAAACAGCGCAAAAGTCCCCTTCGTCAGCATCCCCAGGCCACAGATCGCTCCAAACATCACGCTCATTCCCGGTTTCTTGAAGCCGTCGCTTTCCACTAGAGCCCAGATCGCCAGCGACACCATCGCGGCCAGCCAATAGTCGATCGCCGATTCTCGGGACAACCACAACAACATGGGACAGAAGCCGGTGATCGCTGCTGCCATGGCGGCCCCGCGGGGCGTGAGAACGCGTTTCCCGATTCCGTAGGTCGCAGCGATCAGGATCGCCGTCGCCGGGAGGTTGGCAATTTGGGCGGAGTCGTATGCCACACCGAAGACGGAATAGAAGGCGGCGACGATGGAATGAAAGAGGGGAGGATGGAGACCGGACAGTTCCGGCACCGCCAGAAGCGCCCGCAGACCTTCTTCCCGGAAGGCGTTCAGGATCCTCAGCGCTCCCGACTGATGGTAAGCCATGTCCCAGAACGGAGGACGGGTGTCCCGTGCGATCCAGATCATGTTGGACGCAGTCAGGTACAGAAATGAAAACGCGAGCAGAATTCGGTGTTCCATCGTCTTCAAGCCGAACGATAATAACAAATTACCGGTACGTGGCCGGACCAGGTGGATCTTTCCGCTCCGGCGGTGCAGGGCTGAGGATTCTTTCCTCGACCGCCGATAACGTTCTGTTCTGGAAAACAGTCGATGTCAACCGTGTGGCGCGCGTTCGCCAAAGTAAATCTGGAACTTCGGATCGTCGGCGAACGAGCAGATGGGTACCACGAGATTCGAACGGTCTTGCAGACGATCGACCTGCATGACGAGATCCATGTCTCTCCCTCGGAGAGCTTCAGCTTCACTGCCAGTGAGAGGCCCCGGGATGAGGAGAATCTTGTCGTCCGTGCGGTTCGTGCGTTCGAGGCCGAAACCTCGATTGCGGTTTCGCTGCGGCTCGAACTGGACAAGCGCATACCGTCGGGCGGTGGACTCGGAGGGGGTAGCGCCGACGCCGCGGCAACTTTGATGGGCCTGTGCCGCTGGTATGGAGTCCAGCTTCCTGGCGAGCGTTTGCATCGACTGCTGGCCGGCCTGGGCTCGGACCTGCCGTTCTTCGCCCTGGGCGGTCGCGCCCTGGGAATCGGGCGTGGCGAGCGGCTGTTTCCGCTTCCCGACGACGCGGATTACTGGCTACTCCTTGTGAATCCAGGACTTTCTATCCCGACTAGGCAGGCGTATTCTTGGTTGACGCTATCTGGGGAATCCAATAACATTTTTTGTTTCTGTGCCCGATTTGTGCCGCCACAGGGGTCGGTTGAGCCGTTTGGCGGTTTCCTGCATAACGATTTCGAAACGCCGCTCTTTCGTCGATTCCCCGAACTGGATGAAATCAAACGAAAGGTGTCGGCGTCCGGTGCCTATCACGCCGCGGTGACCGGCAGCGGCGCGACGATATTCGGGCGTTTCCGCAACCTGGCAGAAGCAGATCAGGCAGTGGCTGACCTGGGCCGGGAATTCGACGTGAAGCTGACAAGACCACTCCGCCGGTCCGAGTATTTCAGCCGGATGTTCGAGGGAGCCCGGACCGAACACACTGATGCGATTGAGTCAACCGGTTACAGTAAGTGTCTTTCAACTGACTACTGATTACTGACTACTGACTACTTCTTCATGGGGCGTCGCCAAGCGGTAAGGCACAGGTCTTTGGCACCTGCATACGGAGGTTCGAATCCTCCCGCCCCAGCTATCAGATGACTAACGAGCTCAAAGTCTTCGCCGGTACGGCCAACCCGGCACTCGTGGCAGAAATCTGCGAGACTCTAGGCTGCAAGTCTGGAGAGTGTTCCGTCACGCGGTTTTCTGACGGGGAGATCTACTTTCAGATCCTGGAGAACGTGCGGGGCGCCGACGTGTTCGTCGTTCAGCCGACTTGTCCACCGGTCAACTCGAACCTGGTAGAGCTCCTGCTGATGATGGACGCGTTCAAGCGTTCGTCGGCCCGGCGGATCACGGCCGTCGTTCCGTATTTCGGCTATGCCCGCCAGGATCGTAAGGATAAGCCGCGCGTGCCAATCTCGTCGAAGGTCATGGCCGACACGATTGGCCTGGGAGCGGACAGGCTGCTGACGATGGACCTGCATGCCGCGCAGATCCAGGGTTTCTTCGACATCCCGGTGGATCATCTTTTCGCCGCACCGGTCCTGGTCGACTTCTTTCAGAAGGCGGAAATCCAGGACCTGACAGTGGTGTCACCCGACGCGGGCGGCGTTGAGCGCGCCCGGGCGTTTGCAAAGCGGCTACACGGCGAGCTGGCGATCATGGACAAGAGGCGCCGGGAAGCCAACGTGGCCGAGGTCATGAACGTAATCGGTGATGTGCGTGATCGAAACGCGCTGGTCGTGGACGACATCGTCGATACGGCCGGCACGCTCGTCAAGACGGTTGAAGCGCTGAGGGACAACGGGGCCAGGAAGATCTACGCGTGCTGCACCCACGGGGTGCTGTCTGGTCCGGCCCTCGAGCGTATCGAGAGCTCGGAGCTCCAAGAGCTGGTCGTGACCAACACCCTGCCGGTTCGTCCCGAGATCGAGAGATGCGGGAAGATCCGGGTGCTGAGCGTTGCGAACCTGCTGACCCGGGCGATCCAGTCGATACACGATGAGACGTCGGTCAGCGTGCTGTTTATATAAGGATTTAACGATGGCAGAAATGACACTAAACGCGAAGAGCCGCGCCGAGTTCGGCAAGAGCGCGTCCAGGCGGATTCGTCGCGATGGAATGGTACCCGCGATCGTATATGGCGGTTCCGAGGACAACGTTCCCCTGAAGGTCGACCCGAAGGAGATCTACGGAGTACTCCGATCCGAGGCAGGGCGGAATACCATTCTCAGCCTGGAGGTCGAGGGCGGCGGAGAGAGCAATGTGATCCTCAAGGACTGGCAGGTCGACCCCGTGACGGAGACGATCCTGCACGCCGATTTTCAGAGAATTGCGATGGACCAGGTCTTGCGCGTGACCGTTCCGATCGCGATTCGTGGCGAAGCGATCGGGGTGAAGACCGACGAGGGGCTGTTGGATCTGGTTGTTCGCGAAGTCGAGGTGGAGTGTTTGCCCGGGGACATCCCGGAACGCATCGAATGCGATGTTTCCGAGTTGCGTCTCCATGACAGCATCCGAATCGGAGATCTGCCCTCGCCGGACAAGGTCGAGATCCTTGCCGAGGCCGATCGTGTGGTAGCCCACGTCGTGGTCCTCCGGGCCGAAGAGGAAGAAGCCGAAGAGGCCGAGGAAGGCGAGGTCCTTCCGGTTGAAGGGGCGGACGAAGGCGAGCCGGAAGTCATCACGAAGGGCAAGAAAGAGGAAGAAGGGGGCGAATAGCCCCTGTGGCGGTTGTCCCTACCCGAGACGGAGGACAAGCCGAAGATGCCGGTTGCTGGCTCATCATCGGGCTTGGCAATCCTGGCGCCGATTACGAGAACACTTACCACAACGTAGGGTTTCGAGTCGTCGACACGCTGGCTGGGCGTCTGGGAGTCGCGATCCGGGGAAGAACCGGCCCGGCCCGCCTGGAAAGAACCGCCGCATACGGGGGCGAAATCGTCCTCGTTCAGCCGCAGACTTACATGAATCGTAGCGGTGCGGTACTGTCGATGCTCTTCGACAGATTCGGCCCGGACTCCAGGATTCTCGTGGTGTGCGACGACCTGGCGTTGCCGCTCGGCAGAATCCGAATCCGCGAAAGAGGTTCAGCGGGCGGACATAATGGATTAAAATCGATAGGTTCGGCCGTTGGTTCGGGCGACTACCTGAGGGTACGGGTCGGAATCGATCCGGGCCGGCCGATCGACCAGGCGCGGGATTACGTTCTGTCAGAGGTCGCTCGCTCCGATCGCCCGCTGCTCGAACGTTCGGAGGAACTGGCTGCGGACTCCGTAGTCTCTATCCTGACCCAAGGGGCGCGGCACGCGATGTCGAAGTACAATGGGATGGATCTGAGGGCGTCAGAGGGTCTGGGTGAAAGCGGCGAACTCTGACTCCGGCAGGGGGAATAATCCGGTGTCCCGCACGATCGGGGCGCCGTCAAGTGAAAGGTTTTAGACCCGATGCGAAAGTACGAAATCATGTTTATCGTCGACCCGAACGTTCCCGAGGACGCGGTCGACCAGATCAGTTCTCAGGTAGAAGGCGTCATTACCGACGGTGGTGGCGAGGTGGAGCACGTCGAGAAGATGGGACGCCGCAAGCTTGCTTATGAGATCGACAAGAAGAGAGAGGGTTTCTACGTCCTGTTCACGGTGGGAGCAGACGGGGAGATCATCAAAGAAGTCGAGCGGCGATTCCGGGTCATGGACCAGGTCCTGCGGTACCTGACCGTGCGCATCGACGAAGAGCAGAAAAAATTCGACAAGGTCCGTGCCGAGCGCGAGAGGAAGGCTGCCCGCCGCGTGACCAACCGACCGGCCACTCCAGCCGAACCCTCGCCCGCCAATTGAAGGAGATATTCTTAAGTGGCCCACAAACAGTATTACCGGCGACGGAAAGTCTGTAAGTTTTGCGTCGAGAAGATCGATTCGATCAACTACAAGGACGTGAAGCTGATCTCCCAGTTCATCCCCGAGCGCGCGAAGATTCTGCCGCGCCGCATTTCGGGGGTCTGTACTCCGCATCAGCGTCAGCTTAGCGACGCGATCAAGAAAGCACGCAGTATCGCCCTGCTTCCCTACACGATGGATTAAGGCGGGATTGAACGTCGACGGAGAAGTCTAATGGAAATCATCCTGAGAGAGTCTATCGACAAGCTCGGTCACGCCGGTGAAGTGGTCCAGGTCAAGGCCGGCTATGCCCGGAATTACCTGCTGCCCAGGAAACTGGCCTACCTCGCCACTCCGAGCAATTTGAAGATCATCCAGCAGGAACGGAACAATACTGTCCGCCGCGAGACGAAACTCAAGGACGAGGCGGAGAAGCTGCGGGAATTGATCAACGGCGTCGAGGTTTCCGTCTCTCGCAAGGTCGGGGAGCAAGATGCGCTTTACGGTTCGGTGACTACGTCCGACATCGCAGAGGAATTGGAGAAGAAGGGCTATACCATCGACAAACGCAAGATCGGTCTTGACGAACACATCAAAAAGCTGGGCGAGTTTGACATTCCGATCCGGCTGTTTCGGGACGTGGTTGCCCAGATCAAACTGCGCGTCGAAGCCGAGAGTGAGCCGGAATCCCAGAACGCCCCTCCCGAGCCCGAGAATGAAACCGAAAAAGAAGCGTCCGGGCCTGCCGACGCGGGATAGAGTACCCCAAAATATTCGAAATTTTGGGTACGCGATCGGCGGTAGTGGGCAAGTTTCAAACTTGCCACTACCCGATCAGCCATCAGCTTTCAGCTATCAGCTCAAGCGGGTGGGACTCTCGTCCCGTTTCCGAAGTAGCTGAAGGCTGACTGCTGACAGCATGCTTGATCCCCAGAATCCGAGAGCGAATTTTCAGGCTTGAGGATCAAGCGTCCCCGACCGGAAGCCAGAAGCCCCTGACGATGGTGCTTCTGGCTTTTGTTCTTGCCCGGTTTTTCTGGTCTGATTATCCTTTGTCAGCGCCATGGCCCGAGAAGCGATAGAACGCCCGTTACCCCACAACGTCGACGCTGAGAAATCGGTCCTTGGGGCCATCCTGGTCAACAACGAAAACTACTACGCTATCAGCGAGAACCTCCGTCAGGAAGACCTTTATCTTGAGGCTCATCGCGTCATTTTCCGGCAGATGACCGAGATTGTGGATGCCTCCAAAGCTGTCGATCTGATCACCCTTCAGGATGAATTGAATCGGTCCAATCTGCTAGAAGCTTCGGGCGGCATCGCCTATCTGGCCAGCCTGCTGGACGGGATTCCGCATCTGGTCAACATCGAACACTATGTGCAGATCATCCGCGAGAAGTCGCTCTTTCGACAGATGATCCACTCGACAAACAGGATCATGGGCGAGTGTTTCGAACAGGCCGAACCCGCCGAGGAGGTCCTCGATCGCGCGGAGCAGGCGCTGTTCGAGTTGTCCGAGAAACGAATCCAATCAGGGCTGGTCGCCGTTAAGGACCTGGAGGTCGAGGCGCACCATCTCCTCGAGAAGCTGTACACCGAACGGGAGATGATCACCGGAATGGCGACCGGTTTCAACGATTTTGACCGGATGACCTCCGGCCTGCAGGCCTCCGATCTGGTGATCCTGGCGGCGCGTCCTTCGATGGGCAAGTCTGCGATGGCGCTCAATATCGCCGAGCACGTCGCCCTCAAGCAGGGGGAGCCGGTCGGAATCTTCAGCCTGGAGATGTCGAAAGAGCAGCTGCTGATGCGTGTTCTGTGTTCCGAGGCGACGGTGGACGCCCACCGTGTCCGAACGGGCTACCTTTCCAAGGAAGATTTCGGGAAGCTGATCGACTCTCTGGGACGGATCGCCAACGCGCCGATCTTCATCGATGATTCATCCGCGCTGACAATCATGCAGATGCGCGCCAAGGCGCGTCGCCTCAAGGCGGAGCACGGCCTCGGTCTCCTGGTCGTCGACTACCTGCAGCTGATGTCGGGCTACGGTCGGTACGAGAACCGAAACCAGGAGATTTCCAGTATTTCGCGTGGTTTGAAGGCTCTGGCCAAGGAGCTTCACGTCCCTGTTCTGGCCTTGTCGCAGCTGAGCCGGGCGCCGGAACAGCGCACCGGTAGGGATCACCGGCCCCAGCTGTCCGACCTTCGGGAGTCGGGTTCTATCGAACAGGATGCCGATCTGGTGGCGTTCATCTACCGCGAGGAGGTCTACAAGCCGTCGGAAGAGAATGCCGGCCTCGCCGAACTGATGATCTCGAAACAGCGGAACGGGCCGATCGGCACCGTGAAGCTCGTGTTCCAGCACCAGTACACGCGGTTCCAGACATTGTTTGACGAAAGTTAGTTTCGCTCAGGACCGCTCCCGACCCGCCCTTCGGTAATGCTAGTGGTCAGTGGCGAGTGGCCAGTGGTCAGATCAAAGGCGGGCTATCGTCTGGTCTTCCCTTCTGGCCACTGACCACTGATCACTGGCCACTTCCCGTATGAAGTCAAAGACTCACTATGCCTGCCAACAGTGCGGCCACATATCCGCCAAATGGGTCGGCCGCTGTCCGGCCTGCCAGGAGTGGAACACTTTTGTCGAGGAGCGCACGACGCCTCAGATCCAGGTTTCGAGACCGGCCCCGGACTCTAAGCCGGTCCGATTCGATGAACTCGCTGTGGAGGAGGCACCGCGGGTTCCGACCGGAATCACCGAATTCGACAGGGTGCTGGGCGGGGGCGTGGTTGCCGGCGCCCTGACCCTGCTCGGCGGCGATCCCGGAGTGGGGAAGTCTACGCTGATGCTCGACGTGGCCTCACAACTTGCCGGTACTTTCCCGGTGTTGTACGCATCGGGAGAAGAGTCTCCGCGGCAGATCAAGCTCCGAGGCGGGCGGCTGCGGATCGAAACACGGGATCTCCACATCTACTCCGAGATGTCGGTCGAGCGTATTCTCGCGATGGCGGAGGAACTCGCCGTCGGCGCCGTAGTGATCGATTCGATCCAGACGACCTTCAGCGAGAAGCTGGATATGGCTCCGGGCAGCATCGGCCAGGTGCGGGAGGTTGCTTCCCAATTCCTCTTCTGGACCAAGAAACGCCATGTGCCCGTGTTCCTGATCGGGCACATCACGAAGGAGGGTTCTCTCGCCGGACCCAAAGCCCTGGAGCACATCGTCGACACGGTCCTTTATTTCGAAGGTCCCCGCCAGCACCCGCACCGCATCGTGCGCACGATCAAGAATCGCTTCGGTCCGGCGAACGAACTCGGCATCTTCGAGATGGGCTCCCACGGACTGCACCCCGTCGAGAACCCTTCTGGGCTGTTCCTGTCGCCGAGAAACGGACCGGACGCCGGTTCAGCCATCGCCTGTTGCGTAGAGGGGTCCCGACCCCTTTTGGTCGAGCTGCAGGCACTGGTATCGCGGACGCACTTCGGAACACCGCGGAGGCTGACGACGGGAGTGGATCCCCAACGCCTGGCCCTGCTTTCGGCCGTCATCGAAAAGCGGCTCGGGATCAACCTCTGGGACCAGGACATCTACCTGAACGTCGTCGGCGGGCTGGAGATCGACGAGCCCGCTGCCGACCTGGCGATCGTGGCGGCGATTCTTTCGAGCTACCTGAACCGGCCCATCCGCTCATCCACCGTCGTTTTCGGTGAGGTCGGTCTCAGAGGCGAGGTTCGATCCTGCCTGTACCCGGAGATTCGACTCAAAGAGGCGAAGGCGCTTGGCTTCAGTGAAGGCGTGACTCCCCGCCAGACTCTTCCCGAGCGTCTGAGCAGCTTCGACCCCCTTCCGGTCGACAATCTGCACCAGGCGGTCGAGGCACTTTTCGGGCGGGATCAGTTGCGGGACCAGTTGTCAGTAGCCAGTAGTCAGTAGTCAGTTGAGGCCAACACCCCGCCGGTGCCGCCCGCCCGGCAACTCGTTCAAAACCAAGAGACCAACGGCGGAGTTACCACCACTTGACTGACAACTGACAACTGACTACTAATAACTATTCTTATTGATATCAATAATTTATAATCGCATGCGGTGATTTTTAGCTCTTTCCTACATTCGCAAATAGAAAATTGGGTGCCAATATGGAACAACACCAGAACACATCGTTACCAGATGGGGCGCCACACGTATCCGGCAAGAAAGAAAACTTCCTGATCGACATCATCGTGGTCCGGATGATCTTCGCCGCTACGTTGATGGTGGCCGCCTACTTTATTCGTCCTTTTGGACTTTCCGGTCCATATACGCTTGTAATCGGGCTTGCCAGCGCGCTCGGGATCATTTACTTCGAACACCGCGTCCGTCGTGCCTCGCTCAAACGCCTCATCGGCGCCGCTTTCGGTTCGATCCTGGGAATCGTCGGCGCAAGCATGATCGGCGACTTACTGACCCAGACCACATTCGATGAGAGTTCGCTATCGTTCGTAAAAATCTTCGTCCTCTTCCTCATGGTCTATGTCGGTCTGGTCGTCGGTGCCAACAAGGGGGACTTACTCAACCTCTCCGCGTTGGGGGGGATCTTCGGCGGTGAGCGCCCACCGAAACGCGACTACAAGATCCTGGACACCAGCGTCATCATCGACGGACGGATTGCCGACATTTGCGAGACCGGCTTCCTGGACGGAGTCCTGGTTATACCCCACTTCGTCCTCAGGGAGCTGCAGCAGGTGGCGGACTCCGCCGACAGCCTGAAACGCAACAGGGGCCGGCGGGGCCTGGACATCCTGCAACGAATACAGAAGATGTCGGGTATCACGGTTCAGTTTGTCGAGAATGACTATCCCCAGATTCGCGAAGTCGACATGAAACTGATCGAGCTGGCGAAAGAGATGGACGCGAAGATCGTCACGAATGACTTCAACCTAAACAAGGTGGCTCAGCTGCGCGGCGTCGAAGTATTGAACATCAACGAACTGGCGAACGCCTTGAAGCCGGTCTACCTGCCGGGCGAGGTCATGAAGGTTTTCATCCTGAAAGAGGGCAAGGAGTTCAACCAGGGTATTGCTTACCTGGATGACGGGACGATGGTCGTCGTGGACAATGCGCGCAAGATGATCGGCAAGACGGTTGACTCTTCCGTGACCAGTGTCCTACAGACGACGGCGGGTAAGATGATCTTCGGCCGCTACGAAGAGAAGCGAGACCATCAACCGCCCCGCGACGACCGCGCGTCCCGCGACGACCGCGCGTCCCGCGACGACCGCGGCGGCCGGGACCGTTCGGACCGGCCCGACCGATCGGCAAAACATCAGCAGACCGGTGTCCACGCGAAATAAGTCAGTGACGAGTCGGAGCTACACTCCTCTAACTGACTACTGACTACTGACTACTTCTTTAGGGACACTCGATCCTCGATGAAGGAAATCTCGTTGGGAGAGATACCAGTGCCGAGGAGCGCTATCACATGAAAGTTGGAGTAATAATCGCGGCAGCCGGCGCTGGCCGCCGTATGAAAGCCGACAGGCCGAAGCAGTTTCTAGTCCTGGACGGTGTCCCTATACTGGTGTCGACGCTTCGTAAGTTCGACGCGTCGAGACGCATCGATCACATCGTCATCGCCGCCCCACGAGAAGCCGTCGAAGACGTGCGCGAGTTGGTTGCGGGCGCGGGTCTCGAGAAACCTGTCACCGCCATAGAAGGCGGTGAGCGGCGTCAGGACTCGGTAGGAATGGCGATGCGGCAGCTCGATTCGGACACCGAGATCGTCGTCGTACACGACGGGGTCCGACCGTTCGTCAGCCTGGACGAGATCGAGCAGGTCGTGGCGGAAGCCGATCGCAGCGGTGCCGCGATTCTGGCCATACCGATCACCGACACCGTCAAGGAGGTCCAGCGGGACTCCGTCAAGTCGACCTTGAGGCGCGAGCACCTCGTACTGGCGCAGACGCCGCAGGCATTCCGGACAGATGTGCTGCGGGAAGCCTTCGATGCAGCACGCAAGGATGGATACTACGGCACGGACGAAGCCAGCCTGGTCGAACGGCTCGGCCATCCGGTGTCCGTCGTGCGCGGATCCGACCGCAACATCAAGATCACGAGGCCAACCGATCTCTCCCTGGCTAGATTCCTTCTCGACGAAGAGCGGGAACCAGTCGAGTGAAATTCCGCATCGGAATCGGTTTTGACATGCATCGGCTCGAAGTCGACGGCAAGCTCATGCTCGGTGGAGTGGAGATTCCCCACGAGAAGGGACTTGTCGGGCACTCGGACGGTGACGTGCTTCTGCATGCCATCACCGACGCACTGCTCGGGGCGTGCGGGCTGGGCAATATCGGAGAGAAGTTTCCCGACACCGACTCCCGTTTCAAGGGCATTGCCAGCACCGAATTGTTGCGTGACACAGCTGAGATGGTCCGGCACAAGGGCTATGAAATTGGGAACATCGATTCCAACATACTGGCCGAACGTCCGAAACTGCTCCCTCACTTCCCGTCGATGCAGGCAAAGATAGCCGGGGTACTCGGGATACCCGAAGATTCGGTCCACGTGAAAGCCAAGACGATGGAACGGCTCGGCGAGGTTGGCACCGAGCAGGCAATCGCGGCTCAGGCCGTGGCGCTCGTGTTCATCGATTGACGCTGCCACGGCTGCTAGCAGCCCGTGGCAGAACTCTACAGGGCCGCGTTACGGCCAAACGGGGCCGGATTCTAGGAGTCGAGGACGAAGCAATGCTCATTCATTGGGAGGAGTCGGCGACAACGAAGACGGCCCCGTTTCGCCGAAACCCGAAGGGCGCAGGGGGGTTCGGGCCGCAGGCTTTGTCCCTCGTCGGTCACGATGAATGATCATCGCTCCGCTCCTCACTTCGCGCCTGCAACCCGAAGACCCCTGCGCGCGACCCTGCAGAGTTCTGCCACGGGCTGCTAGACCATGAGCGCTCCCAATCCAGAGAACATTCGCGTTCGCTACGCCCCCAGCCCAACGGGTCTGCTCCATGTCGGCAACCTGAGGACGGGTCTTTTTGCCTGGCTGTTTGCGCGGCAGTCCGGGGGCGGGTTTGTTCTGCGGATCGAGGACACCGACGCCGAACGGTCCGAAAGCCGGTTCGAGGAGCTTATCTACCGGGATCTGCGTTGGTTCGGAATCGACTGGGACGAGGGTCCCGATGTAGGCGGTCCATATGGCCCATACCGCCAGTCGGACCGGTTCGATCTCTACCGCGAACACGCCGGCAGGCTTCAGGATGCGGGGAGGGCTTTCCCCTGCTTCTGTCGCGAGGAAGACCTGACGCGCCAGGCCGAGGACGCGAAGCGGGCAGGCATGTCGTGGACTTATCCAGGTACCTGTCGCGACCTGGCTCCCGAAGACGTGGAGCGTCGATTCTCCGCCTCGGAACCGTCGGTGATGCGGTTGAAGGTTCGCAAGGGTCCCATCCTGTTCCACGACCTCGTTCATGGCCACATGCGGTTTTCGAGCGAGGTCATCAGCGATCCCATACTTCTCCGGTCAAACGGAAGCCCGACTTACAACTACGCCGTGGTCGTCGATGATGCGCTGATGGAGATTTCCCATGTCATCCGGGGAGACGACCACCTGTCCAACACGCCGAAACAGGTCTTGATCTATGAAGCGCTCGGTCGAGGGACGCCGCACTTTGCCCACTTATCGACGATTCTCGGACCGGACCAGACCCGGCTGAGCAAGCGGCACGGCGCGACCTCAGTGGCCCAGTTTCGGGAGGCGGGCTACCTGCCCGAGGCGTTGATGAACTACATCGCTCTGCTGGGCTGGTCACCGGGTGCCGAAGGCAGCGAAATCGTACCTCCAGAGCGACTGGTTGGCGAGTTTCGGCTGGATCGCGTCAACAAGAACCCCGCGGTCTTCAACACCGGCAAGCTGAACTTCATAAACCGTCAGTACCTGAGAGAGAGCTCGAAGACCATTCCGCTCGTCCGGGACGCGCTGGGTGCCGAAGGCAAGCTTCCTGAATCGGAACAGGACGAATGGGTGCGGGTTGTTGTCGATACGCTCATCGGAGGCGTCGATGTCGTCAACGAGTTGCCTGCCGCCCTAGAGTCGGTGTTGGCGTTTCCCGTCGATGAGGCCGGCGACTTCTCCGACGTCGTCGCGGACGGAGGCGCCATCGAACTGATTCGTCTCTTCGACGAGGAATTGAAACAGCGCGATCACCTTACTTTTGAGGACTTTCGGGAGATCGTGGGGAAACTCAAGCAGGCGACGGGGAGGAAAGGCCGCCAGTTGTTCCATCCGCTTCGTGTCGCGCTGACGGGTCGCTCGTCGGGTCCGGAACTAGATAAGCTCATTCCCCTTGTCGAAACGGCTTCGCGGCTGGGGGTGTCCAGCGTTCTGGGGTGCCGGCGGCGCGTGGAGGAGTTCGTTTCCCGTTATGGATGAAGAGATTATCGGCATCCATCCCGTCTATGAGGCCCTACAGTCCGGCTCGCGCTCGATCGATCGCATCTACGTCGCGCGGGAGTCCAGGGGGCCAAAACTTCATCGGATTTCCGAACTTGCCCGTCAGCGGGGGATTCCTGTTCGCCGCGAGCCGCGGACCATCCTAGATCGGCTGGTTCCGGGAGGGCAACCCCACCAGGGGGTCGTCGCCATCGCCGGAGTCGTGCCCTACCGCTCGCTGGAGGACCTGGTCGACGACCCCAATGCGCTCCTGGTGATGCTGGATGAAGTCCAGGACCCACAAAACCTTGGAGCGGTCATCCGGACGGCCGAGGCCGCCGGAGCGTCAGGTCTCGTCCTCAGCGATCGCCGGACAGCGCCGCTGTCGACGGCTGTTGCCCGGGCGTCGGCGGGAGCCGTCGATTACCTTCCCATCGCCCGCGTTCGAAACCTGGTTTCAGCAATTAAGGCCGCCAAGCGGCGCGGAATCTGGGTCGTCGGTGTCGACCCGGTTGCCGACATCACGTGGACAGAGTTCGATTTCACCGTTCCGGTAGCCCTGGTGCTGGGCGCCGAACACCGTGGAATCAGGCGTCTCGTGCGGGAGAAATGCGATGCTCTGATCCGTTTTCCGATGCTCGGCCGCATCGAATCGCTGAACGTGTCGGTCGCTGCCGGATTGTCGCTCTACGAAGTAGTGCGACAAAGACGGTCCTGGGAAGTCAAGAATCAGCCCTGAAAAGGGCCCAACCTCTTGAAATCGTTGAAATCGCGACTCCAGCTGTGCTAAATTTTTAAGTTTGTCAATGCTGGCGTAGCTCAGTTGGTAGAGCAGCTGATTTGTAATCAGCAGGTCGGGGGTTCGACTCCCTTCGCCAGCTCCTAGAGGACAGGTGGCGGAGTGGTTAAACGCACCAGACTGTAAATCTGGCGCTCCTTGCGGGCTACGGAGGTTCGAATCCTCCCCTGTCCATCGGGGGACCGATTCGACACGAGGCGCGGGGCGACGCTCCGTTGAAGTGAATCGGCGATCGGCTGTTAGCTGTCAGCGAGGAGCCAAGAGCTGGCAGCTGATTAGCTGCAAGCTACTTGGCCCACGTAGCTCAGGCGGTAGAGCGCGTCCTTGGTAAGGACGAGGTCACCAGTTCAATCCTGGTCGTGGGCTCCATCGGCGGGAGTAACTCAGAGGCTAGAGTCACGGCCTTCCAAGCCGTTGGTCGCGGGTTCGAATCCCGTCTCCCGCTCTATGTAGTGGGTGAGTGTCCCGTGGCCAGCGAAGAGTAACGGACCAGCGTCAACGGATAACAGCCTACGGGAAGTGGTGAGTGATCAGTGGTGAGTGGCCAGTTGGGAGGGGATCGACTGACGACTGACCACTGGCCACTTGTTGGAGAAGGCTGAGGCGGAAGACAAGCGAACGAGAATAGAGAAGCAGACAAGGAAAAGGAAGCGCAACGATGGCGAAAGAGAAGTTTGAGCGTTCGAAGCCGCACATCAATGTGGGGACGATCGGGCACATCGATCACGGGAAGACGACGTTGACGGCGGCGATCACGAAGACGTTGGCGAAGAACGATCCGTCGGTGTCGTTTCGGTCGTTTGATTCGATCGACAACGCGCCGGAGGAGAAGGCGAGGGGGATCACGATCGCGACGGCGCATGTGGAGTACCAGACCTCAAACCGGCACTACGCGCACGTGGACTGTCCGGGGCACGCCGACTACATCAAGAACATGATCACGGGAGCGGCGCAGATGGACGGGGCGATACTGGTGGTGGCGGCGACGGACGGGCCGATGCCGCAGACGCGGGAGCACATTTTGCTGGCGCGGCAGGTGGGGGTGCCCTACATCGTGGTGTTCCTGAACAAGTGCGATGCGGTGGAAGACGAGGAGTTGCTGGAGTTGGTGGAGTTGGAAGTGCGGGAGTTGCTCTCATCCTACGGTTTTCCGGGAGACGACATTCCGGTGGTGCGGGGATCGGCGTTGAAGGCGTTGGACGAGGAAGAGGAGTGGGTGGTGAAGATCGACGAGTTGATGGCGGCGGTGGATGATTACATTCCGGTGCCGGAGCGGGCGATCGACAAGCCGTTTTTGATGCCGATTGAAGACATATTTTCGATATCGGGCCGGGGGACGGTGGTGACGGGCCGAGTCGAGCGAGGGATGGTGAAGGTAGGCGAGGAGTTGGAGATCGTGGGGTTCAAGCCGACCTTCAAGACGGTGATCACCGGAGTGGAGATGTTCAAGAAGCTGCTCGATGAGGGGCAGGCAGGCGACAACGTGGGGTTGTTGTTGAGGGGAACGAAGAAGGATGAAGTGGAGCGGGGCCAGGTGGTGGCGCAGAAAGGGTCGATCACACCGCACACGAAGTTCAACGCGGAAGTGTACGTGTTGACGAAGGAAGAAGGGGGTCGGCACACGCCGTTTTTCAACGGGTATCGGCCGCAGTTTTATTTTCGGACGACGGACGTGACGGGATCGTCATCGCTGCCGGAAGGGGTGGAGATGGTGATGCCGGGAGACAACGTGAGTTTGGAGATCACGTTGATCACGCCGGTGGCGCTGGAGAAGGGGTTGCGGTTTGCGATCCGCGAGGGTGGCCGCACTGTCGGCGCCGGAACCGTGACCGAAATCGTCGAGTGACAGAGTCACCGAAATCGCCGAGAGTCACCGAAATCGTCGAGTGACAGAGTCACCGAAATCGTCGAGTGACAGAGTCACCGAAATCGTCGAGTGACAGAGTCACCGAAATCGTCGAGTAACTGCCGGGTCTGAAAGATGCGAGACATCATCACACTGCAGTGCCAGGAATGTAAAGAACGCAACTACTCCGGTACGAAGAATAAAAAGAAACATACCGAACGGCTCGAGACGAAAAAGTATTGCCCGCGCTGCCGGCAACACACTGTTCATCGAGAGACGAAGTAGCGGTCAATTTTGCTACAATCATTTGATTTTGCTTTCCCATTGCAGGCCAGTAGCTCTAACTGGCAGAGCGCCGGTCTCCAAAACCGGATGTTGGGGGTTCGAATCCCTCCTGGCCTGCCTCATTGACTGATGAACCCAGCGGAGAAGATTAAAGACTGGTCGCAACGGAGTACGCAGTTCTACGGCGATGTTCGTGGCGAGATGAGGAAGGTCTCCTGGCCCAACAGAGATGAAGTCGTCGGCACGACTGTTGTCGTGATCATCGCGGTTTTCTTATTCGGTTTTTACCTAGGCCTGGTGGACTACGTACTCTCGCTGGGGTTGGATCGCGTACTGGCCTATTTCGCTGGAGGCTAACGAGGGAGTGTCCAAGCGGTGGTACATCATCCATACGTATTCGGGATTCGAGCGCAAAGTGGCCGAAAGCTTGCGCTCCAGAGTCGCGGCCCTGGGGCTGGAAGACGAGATCTGTGACGTTCTGATACCGACCGAGGAGGTCATCGAGGTCAAGGGCGGTAAACGGGTCCTCTCTCAAAAAATGTTCTACCCCGGTTACGTGCTGGTCGAAATGGCCACGGCCGAGAGGGGAGGTCCCAGCGATCACGCCTGGCACTTGGTGAAGGACACCCCGCGAGTGACCGGTTTCGTGGGCACGGGATCGAGTCCGACACCCTTGTCCGATGAGGAGGTGCAGCAGATAGTGTACCGAGTCGAGACGGCTGCCGCCGACCGCCCGAAGCCCAAGCTGACCTTCGAAAACGGCGAGACAGTCCGGATAATCGACGGTCCGTTCACGAGTTTTACGGGCGTGGTCGACGAGGTCAACGATGATCGCAGCACGTTGAAGGTCATGGTGACGATTTTCGGGCGTTCGACGCCCGTCGAGCTCGACTTTCTGCAGGTCGAAAAGAATTAGGCCACTAGCCACTAGGAACCAAAGAATGGCAAAGAAAGTAATCGGCCAGATCAAGCTACAGATACCGGCGGGAAAGGCGACACCGGCGCCGCCGGTCGGTCCGGCGCTGGGCCAGCACGGCGTCGCCATCATGGATTTCTGCAAGGCCTTTAACGCCAGGACTTCGGCCAAGGATCAGGAAGGGCTGATCATTCCAGCCGTCATCACGGTGTACGCGGACCGCTCCTTCAGCTTCATCACGAAGACCCCGCCGGCCGCGGTCTTGCTGAAGCGTTCGGCGGGTATCGCGAAGGGATCGGGCGAGCCGAACAAGAGCAAAGTCGGGCAGGTGACCGAGAAACAAGTCGAAGAAATCGCCAAGCTCAAGATGCCGGATCTCAACGCGGCGAATCTCGAGGCGGCGATGATGATCGTCAAGGGCACAGCCCGCAGCATGGGTCTGGAAGTTGTCGGATAGCAGCCCGTGGCAGAACTCTGCAGGGCCGCGTTACGGCCAAACGGGGCCGGATTCTAGGAGGCGAGGACGAGACAATGCTCATTCATTGGGAGGAGTCGGCGACAACGAAGACGGCCCCGTTTCGCCGTAACCCGAAGGGCGCAGGGGGGTTCGGGCCGCAGGCTTTGTCGCTCGTCGGTCACGATGAATGATCATCGCTCCGCTCCTTTCTTCGCGCCCGCAACCCGAAGACCCCTGCGCGCGACCCTGCAGAGTTCTGCCACGGGCTGCTAGGAGAGCTTGAAGATATGGCCAAGAACAAGAAATACGCCAAGGCGGCTGAGCAGATCGAAGATCGACCCTACGCCGTGGAAGAAGCGATCGAAACACTCCAGAAGGTTAAGTTTGCCAACTTCGACGAGACCGTGGAATTGCACATGCGGTTGGGGGTGGATCCGAAACACGCCGACCAGATGGTGCGTGGCACGGTCGTGTTGCCTAACGGCCTGGGGAAGTCGAAATCTGTGTGCGTGATTGCCTCCGGCGAAAAGGTGAGAGAGGCCGAACAGGCCGGTGCCGAATTCGCCGGTGGCGAAGAACTGGTCGAGAAGATCAAGGGTGGATGGCTGGGTTTCGATGCCTGCATATCGACACCGGACATGATGAAGTCGGTGGGCAAGCTCGGGCGGGTGCTCGGTCCGCGTGGCCTGATGCCCAACCCGAAAACCGGAACAGTCACTTTTGAAGTAGCCAAAGCCGTTTCCGAAGTCAAGGCGGGGAAAGTCGAGTTCCGCGTGGACAAGACGGGCGTCATTCACGCCCCTTTCGGCAAGGTGTCGTTCGACCATGAAAAGCTGGTTGAGAACGTCCGCACCCTGGCCGAGTCGATCCTCAAGGCCCGGCCGACAGCACTGAAGGGCAAGTACGTCCGAAGCGTGACGTTCGCGACCACGATGAGCCCGGGTGTGGATGTGGATTTGGCCTCCGTGGAGGCTAAATAGTTGTCAGTAGTCGGTAGTCAGTCGTCAGTTACGGACACCTTCGACAGGGGAAATAACCTGTGAAATCGAAGAAGCGAAAACAGGACGAGGTTGAATTCCTGAAGAAGGAACTCAGCGAGGCGCAGAACCTCGTCGTGGTCAAGTTCCAGGGGCTCAGCGTGGCGAAGGATACCGAGCTCCGGCGCAGGATCCGAGAAGCCGACAGCAAGTACCGGGTCGTCAAGAACACGCTCGTAAAGCTCGCGGCTGAGGGTACGCCGGCTGCCGAGCTGTCGGAGACCTTCGAAGGATCGACCGCCATTGCCTACAACACGGGCGATCCGGTGACCCTGGCAAAGGCGCTCAGCGACTACGCCAAGGACAATCCGGTGTTTGAATTCAAGGCCGGAATGGTCGAAGGCCGTGCCGTCGCGATCTCGACGCTGGCCGAGATAGCGGCGCTTCCGTCACATGACGAGTTGATTGCCCAGTTGATGTACCTGATCAACGCGCCGGCCCAACGTACAGCCATCGCGATCAACGCCGTTGCCCGGAACCTGGCGGTGGCTCTCGGGCAGGCCGTCGAGGAGGGGAGATTCTCGGAGTAGGTAACACAGGTTTCATTCAATCAGGAGAGAGTAATGGCGGACAAAGTAGAAAGCATCATCGAAGACATCAAAGGCTTGTCGCTACTGGAAGCATCCGAGCTTGTCAAAGGCATCGAGGAGGCTTTTGGCGTCAGCGCCGCGGCCGCAGCAGTCGCCGTGGCAGGACCGGCTGCGGGCGCTGTAGCTCCTGCCGAGGAACAGACCGAGTTCGACGTCGTGTTGACCGGCATCGGCGGAAACAAGATTGCCGTGATCAAGGTCGTGCGGGGGCTGACAAGCCTGGGTCTGAAAGAGGCCAAGGATCTGGTCGAGTCCGCGCCCAAGGCGATCAAGGAAGGCGTGACAAAAGACGAGGCGGAAGAGGTCAAGAAGAAGTTCGAAGAAGCTGGCGCCACTGTCGAAGTGAAGTAGGCGGGAACAACATCGATTGGCGGGGAGCATCCATCGATTATTTCGGACAGCATCCTTCAAAGCCGGCCGGCTTGCCGCAAATTTGATAGCCGACGCTGCGGGTGTAGTGCGCCCGCGGCTCGGCTGATTGGCTTTTAGGAGTAAACACAAGAGATGGCGGACACTAGGACGAACGGCTCGAGAGATCGGATCAACTTTTCAAAGATTCGCACGGCGATTCAGATTCCCAATCTCATCGAGGTGCAGAAGAAGTCTTACGAACGCTTCCTGCAGATGAACATGCTGCCGGACGAACGTGAAGACACCGGACTTCAGGCAGTCTTCAACTCTGTCTTTCCGATTTCCGATTTTCGCGGTGTGTCCACGCTCGAGTTCATCAGTTACTCGATCGGGAACTGGGAATGTAAATGCGGCACCCTGAAGGGGCTCCATCATCTGCGGAGTACCTGCCGGTCCTGCGGTGCCACGATCACGACCAATCCGTTTTTGGCCGAGAACACCGTCATGTGCCGCCATTGCGGAACCCTCAACAAAAACCTGGTCACGTTCTGTCACAAGTGCGGTGATCCCGTGCAACTCAACCTCAAGTACGACGTCAACGAGTGCCAGGAACGGGGCATGACCTACGCGGCTCCGCTGAAGGTGACGATCCGTTTGACCATCTTCGACAAGGATCCGGACACGGGATCCAAGACGATTCGGGACATCAAGGAGCAGGAAGTCTATTTCGGCGAGATCCCGCTGATGACCGAGAACGGCACGTTCATCATCAACGGTACCGAGCGTGTCATCGTCAGCCAGCTACACAGGAGTCCGGGAGTGTTCTTTGAATCCACCCCGGGCCGGGACTATTTTCTCGGCAAGATCATCCCTTACCGCGGTTCCTGGGTGGAGTTCGAATTCGAGACGAACAAGAACATCCTGTATGTCCGTATCGATCGAAAGCGGAAGTTCCTCGCCTCGATCTTCTTGAGGGCGCTTGGCCTGAAGAGTGACGAGGAAATCATCCGCAACTTTTATTCCGTCGACACGATCACCGTCGAGAAGGGCAAGCTCAACTGGAACTTCTCCCCGACCGTCCGCGGCGTGAGAGTTTCGAAGGAGGTCCGGAATCCCAAGACGAAGGAACTACTCGTCGGGGCGGGCAAGAAGATCACCGCCTCCGTGTTCGCACACATGAAGCAGGCAAAGCTCAAACGCTTTGAGATCGTGGCGGAGGATCTGGAAGGGGCGATCTCGGTGGCCGACATCGTCGACACGAACACCGGCGAGGTCATCGTCGAGGCGAACAACGAACTGACGCCGGCCGTCATCAGTTCGCTCGTCGACGCCGGAGTCCCGGAAATAGGTGTGTTCTTCCCCGAGCGCGACGACGTCGGATTGGTGCTGAGCCAGACGCTCAAAAAGGACACGATCAAGACGTCCCACGAGGCGCTGATCGAGATCTACCGTAAGTTACGCCCCGGCGATCCCCCGACGCTGGAGACCGCCACCAATCTGTTCGAGGGGATGTTCTTCGACCAGCGAAAGTACGATTTTTCCCGAGTCGGCCGTCTGAAGTTCAACATCAAACTGGACCTGACCACGCAGCTCGAGAAGAGAATTCTGGAGCCTGCCGACTTCTACGGTGTGATCGGCTACCTGCTGAAGCTCCGCAAGAACATCGGCCAGGTAGACGACATCGATCACCTCGGCAATCGACGCGTCCGCGCCGTCGGGGAGTTGCTCGAGAACCAGTTCCGCATCGGACTTGTTCGAATGGAGCGGGCGATCAAGGAGAAGATGTCCGTCTACCAGGAGATGATCACGGCGATGCCGCACGATTTGATCAACGCGAAACCGGTTATCGCCGCCGTGAGGGAATTCTTCGGATCGTCTCAGCTATCCCAGTTCATGGATCAGACGAACCCTCTTTCCGAGATCACGCACAAGCGCCGTCTTTCGGCACTGGGACCGGGCGGACTCTCGCGCGAACGCGCCGGGTTCGAGGTCCGCGATGTACACCCGACCCACTACGGACGTATCTGTCCGATCGAGACGCCGGAAGGTCCGAACATCGGCCTGATTTCTTCGCTCAGCTGTTACGCCCGAATCAACGAGTTCGGGTTCATCGAGAGCCCCTACCGCAAGGTGAAAAAGGGGAGGGTGATCGATTACGTGACGGTGATCGTGGCCGGTGATTCGAAGTTCAAGGTCGGGGATCACGTCGAGAGAGAGGCCGTCGAGAAGGACAACGAATCGCTCAAGGCGAAGAAGAAGCGGATCGAGTACGAACCCTATTCGTTCTACCTGTCGGCCTGGGAAGAAGACAAGTACCTGATCGCCCAGGCGAACGTCGAGCTGGATGCGAAGGGCCGGATGATCCGGGAACTGGTCAACGTCCGGCAGTCGGGCAACTTCGTGTTGAAGCACCGGGAGGAGGTCGACTACGTCGACGTTTCACCAAAACAACTCGTCTCGGTTGCCGCGTCGCTGATCCCGTTCCTCGAGAACGACGACGCGAACCGCGCCCTGATGGGTTCCAACATGCAGCGACAGGCCGTGCCTCTCCTGCGCACCGACGCACCGTTCGTCGGGACCGGGATGGAGGAAATCACCGCGCGCGATTCCGGCGCGGTCGTGGTCTGCAAACGGGCAGGTGTCGTGGATTCCGTCGACTCGGAAAGGATCATCGTCCGAGTAGAGGGTGCCGAGGAGAGCTTCTTCTCGCGGGAAGTCGGCGCGGATATCTACGGCCTGACGAAGTTCAAGAGGTCCAACCAGAACACCTGTATCAACCAGAAACCGGTCGTTCGGCAGGGTGATCTGGTCGGCAAAGGTCAGGTCCTGGCCGACGGACCATGTACCGAGCAGGGCGAGCTGGCCTTGGGACGCAATGTCCTGGTCGCCTTCATGCCATGGCGTGGGTACAACTTTGAGGATGCCATACTGGTTTCAGAGCGACTCGTCAAGGACGACTACTACACGTCGATTCACATCGAAGAATTCGAGATCGAGGCTCGCGACACCAAGCTCGGTCCGGAAGAAATCACCCGCGATATTCCAAACGTGAGCGAATCGTTCCTCAAGGACCTGGATGAGGCCGGTATCATCCGCATCGGCGCCAGCGTGAAGCCGGGTGATGTGCTCGTCGGCAAGGTCACTCCCAAGGGCGAGACGCAGTTGACGCCGGAGGAGAAGCTGCTGCGTGCCATCTTCGGGGAGAAGGCCGGTGACGTGCGCGACGCCTCGCTGATCTGCCCGCCGGGTATCGAAGGCATTGTCGTGGACGTGAACATTTTTTCCCGCAAGGGAGCCGAGAAGGACGAACGCGCCATGGCGATCGAGGAGTCGGAGCTCCAGCGGTTGGAGAAGAACCTCCGCGACGAGATCCGGATCTTGACCGACGAACGGAACAAGCGTCTGGAACAGGCGCTGGGCGGCAAGATCACCTCGAACGAACTGATCCACGACCGTACCGGTAGAAAGATCATCGCCAAGAAGACAGAAATGACCCGCGAAATCATCGAGAACATGTCGCTGCGCGAGCTCCTGAAGCTGAAGTTCTCGGATCGTTCGAACAATTCCGAAGAAATCCAGGAAATCGAGGGGATGACGACCCGCCAGATCGACGTTCTAAGGAAGGTTCACGAAGAGCGGGTTTCCAAGCTGCGGCGTGGTGACGAACTACCGCCAGGCGTGATCAAGCTGGTCAAGGTTTACGTCGCGATGAAACGGAAGCTTTCGGTCGGTGACAAGATGGCCGGCCGGCACGGCAATAAGGGCGTGATCGCACGCATTCTGCCCGAAGAGGATATGCCGTTCCTGCCCGACGGCACCCCGGTCGAAATCGTCCTGAATCCGTTGGGTGTGCCCTCCCGGATGAACGTCGGGCAGATCCTCGAGACCCACCTTGGTTGGGCCGCCCACGCGCTGGGGCTCCACTACGCGACGCCGGTGTTTGACGGCGCCACCGAGTCGGAAATCAAGGATGTCTTGCAGAACGCCGGCCTTCCGACCAGCGGGAAAACGCGTCTCTACGATGGCATGTCGGGAGAGCCCTTCGAGAACGAGGTGACGGTCGGCTACATCTACATGTTGAAGCTGTCCCACCTGGTCGACGACAAGATCCACGCGCGCTCGATCGGACCTTACTCCCTCATCACCCAGCAGCCGCTCGGCGGAAAGGCGCAGTTTGGCGGCCAGCGATTCGGAGAGATGGAGGTCTGGGCGCTGGAGGCGTACGGCGCAGCCCACATCCTGCAGGAGTTGCTCACGGCGAAATCAGATGACGTGTATGGACGGACCAAGATCTACGAGGCCATCGTGAAGGGCGAGGCTGCGATCGAACCGGGAGTACCCGAGTCGTTCAATGTCCTGATCCGAGAGCTGCAGAGCCTCTGCCTCGACGTCGAGTTGATGAAACGCAAGCCTTCGGCTTGAGTGAATCGCAGCGTGCAGGTGCGGTCTGCGACCGCATATGTGCGCTGATAGAGCGCACCTACAGCGTTCGTTTTGTTCTCCATCTTGGAGGTAACAACTTTGCTTAGATCCAACCCCTACGAAAGAGCAGCACCCATCGCCGATTTTGACAGCATCCGGATCAGCCTGGCGTCGCCGGAGAAGATTCGTTCCTGGTCGCACGGGGAAGTCACAAAACCCGAGACGATCAACTACCGAACCTTCAAACCGGAAAAGGACGGGCTCTTCTGTGCGCGGATCTTCGGGCCGGTGACAGACTGGGAGTGCCTGTGCGGAAAGTACAAACGCATGAAGCACCGGGGCGTCATCTGCGACAAGTGCGGCGTCGAAGTTACGCTTTCCAAGGTTCGACGGGAACGTCTGGCGCATATCGAACTGGCGAGCCCCTGCTCTCACGTGTGGTTCTTCAAGGGTTTGCCGAGCCGGATCGGACACCTCCTCGACATGTCACTGCGCGAGTTGGAGCGCGTGCTGTACTTCGAAGCCTACGTGACGATCGACCCGGGTGAGGCCCCATTGAAGGATCGAGAACTGCTGACCGAGGAGAAGTTCCGGCAGATGCAGCAGGAGTATCCGGGTAAGTTCGCGGCCATGATGGGCGCAGAAGCAATCAAGGAACTGCTGAAGCGCGTCGAGATCGGACCGCTTTCCGAGGAGCTGCGCGTCAAGATGAAGAACGAGACGTCGCAGCAGAAGAAGATCAAGTTCTCCAAACGGCTGAAGGTCGTCGAAGCGTTCGTCAAGTCGGGGAACAAACCGGAGTGGATGATCCTGGATGTGATCCCGGTGATCCCGCCCGAGCTGCGGCCTCTGGTTCCGCTCGATGGCGGGCGCTTCGCAACCTCGGATCTAAACGATCTGTACAGGCGTGTCATCAACCGGAACAACCGTCTCAAGAAGCTCATCGAGCTCCACGCGCCCGACGTCATCGTCCGAAACGAGAAGCGGATGCTCCAGGAAGCGGTCGACGCGCTTTTCGACAACGGTCGCCGCGGGCGCATCCTGCGCGGCGCGAACAACCGGCCGCTGAAGTCGCTTTCCGACACTCTGAAGGGGAAGCAGGGCCGGTTCCGACAGAATCTGCTCGGTAAGCGGGTGGACTACTCCGGACGGTCCGTCATCGTCGTGGGACCGGAGTTGAAGCTCGACCAGTGCGGTTTGCCCAAGAAGATGGCGCTCGAACTGTTCAAGCCGTTCATCTACAACCGCCTCGAACAGGGCGGCCATTGTACGACCGTGAAAGCGGCCAAGGAGATGGTCGAGCGGCACGATCCCGTCGTGTGGGACATCCTGGAGGATGTCATCCAGGATCATCCGGTGTTGCTCAACCGCGCTCCGACACTCCACCGTCTGGGGATCCAGGCGTTCGAGCCGGTCCTGGTCGAAGGCAAAGCCATCAAGATCCACCCGCTCGTCTGCACTGCGTTCAACGCCGACTTCGACGGGGACCAGATGGCCGTTCACATCCCGCTTTCTCCCGAGGCACAGATTGAAGCGTCCGTCCTGATGCTGTCGACCCACAACCTCCTGTCGCCCGCAAGCGGGCAGCCGATCGCGGTACCGACCCAGGACATGGTCCTTGGTATTTACTACCTGACCCGGGGCAAGGAAGGAACTCGCGGCGAGGGCCGGACTTTCGGATCGCCCGCAGAAGTTCTGATGGCATTCGAGGCGGGTCAGGTCGAAACGCAGACGCCGATACGGTTGCGCTACAGCGGTTCCCTGATCGACATGACGACCGCCTATGACGATCAGGCCATCGTCCAGGCCGAGGCGCTGGATGTGGAGAACCGGATGCTGGAGACAACCGTCGGCCGGGTCGTCCTGTACGACAACCTGCCTGATGGGACGCCGTTCATAAACGGCCTCCTGAAGAAGAAGGGCCTCGGACAGCTCGTCAGCTACACCTACCTGCGTCATGGTCCCGAAATGACTGTCGGCATGCTCGATCATGTCAAACGGCTCGGGTTCCTTTACGCTACGAAAGCCGGCATCTCGATCGGCATCGACGACCTGATCGTGCCGCCAGGAAAACGGGAGTTCGTCAACGAAGCGCAGGACGAGGTCGTGCGGGTCGACACCCAGTACAGGGACGGGGCGATCACGCACGGCGAACGTTACAACAAGGTGATCGCGATCTGGTCGGATGTTACGGAAAAGATTTCCGACATGATGTTCAACGAGATGGCTATCGCGGAGGAACAGAGTCACGACTTCAATCCGATTCTCCTGATGGCCGATTCTGGCGCCCGGGGCTCCAAGCAGCAGATTCGGCAGCTTGCCGGTATGCGCGGCCTGATGGCGAAGCCTTCGGGCGAGATCATCGAGACTCCGATCACCGCAAACTTCCGCGAAGGCCTCAACGTGCTGCAGTACTTCATCTCCACCCACGGCGCTCGGAAAGGCCTGGCCGACACGGCGCTGAAGACCGCCGATTCGGGGTATCTCACGCGCCGCCTGGTCGACGTCGCGCAGGATGTGATCGTCAGCGAAAATGACTGCGGGACGGTCGACGGGATTTTCGTGAGCGCGATCGTCGAATCGGGCGAAATCATCGAACCGCTCCGGGATCGGATTATCGGTCGCGTTTCGTTGGAGAAAGTGAAGGACTACGAAGGCAAGGTGATCGTAGATATCAACAGCGAGATCACCGAAGACCTTGCCGGTTCGATCCAGGCCGCCGGTATCGAGCGCGTCAAGATTCGGTCCGGGCTAACATGCGAGTCCCGTCGGGGTGTATGCGTCGCCTGCTACGGCCGGAACCTGGCCACCGCGAAAACGGTTGAAATCGGCGAGGCTGTCGGCGTCATCGCGGCCCAGTCGATCGGGGAGCCGGGAACGCAGTTGACAATGCGGACTTTTCACATCGGCGGCACAGCCAGCCGGGTTTCGGAACAAACGAACCTGGAGGCGAAGAATGGCGGGATCGTCAAGTTCCACGACCTCCAGACGGTCCGGGACAAGGAAGGTTTCTTGGTCGCGATGAACCGGAACGGTGTTCTCGCTATCGTGGACGAGAAGGGCCGTGAGAAGGAACGGTACACGATCGTGTACGGTGCCAAGTTGAAAGTCGATGAAGGCCAGCAGGTCGACGTCGGCGTCGTCCTGGTGGAGTGGGACCCCTACACCTTCGCGATCCTGACGGAGTTCAGCGGCGTCATCCAGTTCAAGGATCTGATGGAAGGCGTGACGATGCACGAGGAACTGGACGAGGTTACCGGCCTATCGCGCTGGGTGGTGACCGATTCTCCCGACGAGAAGCGGCAGCCGACGCTGCAGGTCCGCGGCGACAATCACAAGATGCTCCGCAAGTATCTGATCCCGTCTCGCGCACACCTGATCGTGGGCGACGGCGACACGGTGCACCAGGGCGACGTGCTGGCGAAGATTCCGCGCGAGACCACTAAAACCAAGGACATTACCGGCGGGCTGCCCCGGGTCCAGGAGTTGTTCGAGGCGCGCAAGCCGCGGGAGACGGCCGTGATCACCGAGATCGACGGAATGGTCAAGTACGGGGACATCGCCAAGGGGCAACGCAAGATTTCGGTCGTCAACGAGAACGGTGTTGAAAGGGAGTATTCTCTGCCACGAGGCGTCCACATCAACGTGCAGGAAGGGGAATACGTCCGAGCCGGCGAGCCGTTGATGGACGGGCCCCGTAATCCGCACGACATCCTGGCCGTGTTAGGAGAGAAGGAATTGCAGGCCTACCTTGTCAACGAAATCCAGGAAGTTTACCGTCTGCAGGGTGTCAACATCAACGATAAGCACATCGAGGTCATCGTCCGCCAGATGATGCGGTGGATCAAGGTCGAGGAGGTCGGCGACACGGAGTTCCTCATCGACGAGCAGGTCGACCGTTTCCGCTTCCAGGAGGAGAATGAGCGGATCCGTGCTCTGGACGGGAAACCCGCTTCGGGCCGCCCGCTTCTGCTGGGCATCACGAAGGCTTCGCTGGCCACTGATTCGTTCATCTCGGCCGCCTCGTTTCAGGAGACGACCCGTGTGCTGACTGAAGCTTCGATAAGCGGGAAGATCGATTACCTCCGGGGATTGAAGGAGAATGTCATCATGGGCCGCCTGATACCGGCCGGCACGGGGCTGGCCTACTACCGGAACGTCTACCTGACCAGCGACGAGCCCGAGGAACTGGTGGACGACGAGGTCGAACTGCTTGACGCTGGCGGCGAATTTACCGATCCCAACCGGGAGCGCCTGGCGACCTAGTGACCTGTAACAGGCCACTAGTCGGTTCGCCAGCCACCGGTCCGGGGTGACGCCCCTGCTAAAGCTGAAGGCTGATCGCTGACAGCACGCTTGATCCCCACAATGTGAGAGCAGAATCCTCAAACTTGAGGATCAAGCGTCTAGGGCGCCGGCGGCGTCCAGCGCTTTATTTTGTGCCTGTTAGCCCGACTTCCGCGGTTCGGCACGATTTTCATCTAATTTAGCCCATTTGGAGCACGAATCGCGTTTGTTTTCTATACCTTGACCTCCCGGGTGGGCGTGTAGTGCCGACCTACCCCCTTGATTAGTTTTTCGGATATGCCGACGATGCGTGCATGTTCGTGCGCTGCAAGAAGCGATTCAAGGACGGCAAGGAGCACCGCTACTGGAGTGTCGTCGAGAGCACCCGGGTCGGTGGCGGCCGTGTGGTCCAGCGCCAGCTTCTCTATCTCGGCGAGATCAACGACAGCCAGCGCGCCGAGTGGTGCCGCTCGATCGAGGTTCTCAGCGGCGGCGCGGCGCTGCAGCAGATGGCGCTGTTTCCCGAGGACCGGCCCGCGCCGGTGCTGGATTGCGATGTCGTGCAGCTCCAGCTCGACAAACTGGAACTGCGCGATCCGCGCCAGTGGGGCGCCTGCTGGCTGGCGCTGGCGTTGTGGGACCGTCTCGGGCTGGACCGTTTCTGGGGCCCGCGGCTGCCGCCCAGCCGCAAGGGCACCCGATGGCTCGATATCCTCAAGGTGCAGGTCTGTTATCACCTGATCGATCCCGGCAGCGACTGGCGGCTGCACCGGCACTGGTATGAACACAGCGCGCTACGTGACCTGCTGGGCAGTGACCGCGTGATCTCCGACGACAAGCTCTACCGCTGTCTCGACCGGTTGCTCGACCACAAGCGCGAATTCTTCTCGTTCCTCAAGGCGCGCTGGAGCACCCTGTTTGAGGCCCGGTTCGATGTTCTGCTCTACGATCTGACCAGCACTTATTTCGAGTCGGACCCGCCCTTGGCGGGCAAACGCCAGTTCGGCTACAGCCGCGACAAGCGTCCCGACTGCGTCCAGGTGGTGATCGCGCTGATCATCACGCCCGACGGTTTCCCGCTGGCCTATGAGGTGATGCCGGGCAACACGGCCGACAACACCACGCTGGCCGCCTTCATCGCCCGCATCGAGGCGCAATACGGTCGTTCCGACCGCATCTGGATCATGGATCGCGGCATTCCCACCGAGGAGACCCTGGCCGAGATGCGCGCCAGTGCCTCGGGCCTGCGCTATCTGGTTGGCACACCCAAAGGTCGGCTGACCCGTCTGGAGTCGTCCTTCCTCGATCTGCCCTGGCAGCAGGTTCGCCAGTCCGTTGACGTCAAGCTGCTGTCACGAGACGGCGAACTCTATGTGCTGGTCCGTAGCGAAAAACGGGTCTCGAAGGAACGCAGCATGCGGCGGCGGCGGCTGAAGAAGCTGTGGAAACGCCTGCATGACCTGCAGCGACAATCCCTCAGCCGGGATGCGTTGCTGATCAAGCTGGGCGCCGCAAAGAAGGAGGCCGGACGCGCCTGGTATCTGGTCCGTATCGAGGTCCCAGAAAGCAATGGGGCACTGGCCCACAACGGCTTTGCCTTCACGCTCCGGCGCGACAAGCTCCGGGCCGCCTACCGGCGCGAAGGCCGCTACCTGCTGCGCTCCAACATGACCAGCGGTGACCCGGCACAGTTGTGGAGCCACTACATGCGATTGACCGAAATCGAGCAGGCGTTCAAGGAACTCAAGCACGACCTCGCGATCCGGCCGATCTTCCATCAGCACGACCACCGCATCGAAGCCCATATCTTCCTTGCCTTCATCGCCTGGTGCCTGCAGGTCACCCTGAAATCCCTCATCCGCCCCCACGCCCCGGGGCTGACACCCCGCGCAATCCTCGACACATTCTCGACCATACAGATGGTCGATGTTCATGTGCCGACCACCGACGGACGCCACCTCGTCCTGCCGCGCTACACCCAACCCAACAGGGACCATCTCTTGCTGCTGCATCATCTCGCCATGACGTTGCCGCAACAGCCGACACCGCGCATCGCCATCTGAGCGCCATGCCACGGCCCCGATCGCCGACAGCCTTGTAGTGCCGACCTTCGGGATCTCGATCTAATTAACTCAACAACTTAGGTCTACCAAACCTGCCGAACCGCGGAAGTCGGGTTAGCGTTGACAAGCGTTTGGGCATCTACTAATATTAGAGAGTTTCGCCTGTGAACGAATTCTTCACAGGTAAGGCCGCTAATTTTTTGAGGAGTAACGAAGTTGTGCCGACGTTCAACCAACTGGTTCGACAAGGCAGAAAGAAGCCGAAGTATAAGACGAGCAGTCCCGCTCTGCAGAACTGTCCTCAGAAGCGTGGCGTGTGCACCCGTGTATACACGTCGACTCCCAAAAAGCCGAATTCAGCCCTCCGCAAGGTAGCGCGTGTCCGGTTGACGAACGGGATCGAAGTGACAACCTACATTCCGGGCATCGGACACAATCTCCAGGAGCACTCTATCGTCTTGATTCGCGGTGGACGCGTCAAAGACCTGCCCGGTGTTCGATACCACGTGGTTCGTGGGACGTTGGATGCGGCTGGAGTGGCGAATCGCAAGCAATCACGCTCCAAGTACGGGGCGAAGCGGCCGAAAGGATAGGGTCTGCTACCGGGATCTTCTTCTCGGGTATAGACCCAATTAGATCCGTTACTAAAATTTGATTCAACGGCGGAACCCGGCGTTTGTCCGGAAGCCGTCGTTCGCCGGTTTGAGGTTTCTATGCCCAGAAAGGCGCATATTGTACGCCGCGAAGTGCTCCCTGATCCGTTGTACGGCAGCACGCTCGTGACGAAGTTCGTCAACCAGATGATGTGGGACGGCAAGAAGAGCGTCTCGCAGCAGATCTTCTATCGGGCGCTGAAGATCGTCGAGAGTAAGGCCAACGACGATCCTATCAAGCTTTTCAAGAAAGCTGTCGAGAACGTCAAGCCGGTGCTCGAAGTCAAGTCCCGCCGGGTCGGTGGTTCGACTTATCAGGTCCCGATTGAAGTCAACACCGCGCGCCGGACTTCCCTGAGCATCCGCTGGCTGATCGGGTACGCCCGGTCGCGGGGCGAGAAATCGATGGAAGAGAAGTTGGCCGGCGAGCTCCTAGACGCGGCCAACAGCCGCGGCAGTTCGATCAAGCGGAAGGAAGATACACACCGGATGGCCGAAGCCAACAAGGCCTTCGCTCATTACCGCTGGTAAGGAAAGATATCGGGTTCTTATGCCTCGACAAGTACCACTGGAGAAGACGCGCAACATCGGCATCATGGCTCACATCGATGCCGGCAAGACCACGACAACAGAGCGTGTTCTCTACTACACCGGCATCAATTACAAGCTCGGTGAAGTCCATGAAGGCACGGCTACCATGGATTGGATGGAGCAGGAGCAGGAGAGGGGGATCACGATTACCTCCGCGGCGACCACCTGCTTCTGGAACGATTTCCGCGTCAACATCATCGACACTCCCGGCCACGTCGATTTCACGGCCGAGGTGGAGCGGTCGCTGCGCGTTCTCGATGGCGCGGTCGCGGTGTTCTGTGCCGTCGGTGGTGTCGAGCCGCAGTCGGAGACCGTCTGGCGGCAGGCCGACAAGTATCGAGTCCCGCGGATCGCGTTCGTGAACAAGATGGATCGCGCGGGTGCTGATTTCTTCAACTGCATGGAGATGATGCGGAGCAGGCTCCATGCCAAACCGGTCGCGCTCCAGTGCCCTCTGGGCAACGAAGAGGAGTTCCGCGGCGTGATTGATCTGATCCGGCAGAAAGCGATCGTGTACCGAGATGAGACGCTTGGCGCCGAGTATGAATTGCAGGAGATTCCAGAGGAACTTCGGGAGGAAGCCGCAAAACGGCGCGAGAAACTGGTTGAAGCCGCCAGCGAAGCGGACGAGAGCCTCTTCGAGAAGTTTGTTCACGGCGAAAGCATCTCCGAGGAGGAACTGAAGCTGGCGGTCCGGCAGGCGACGATCGCGATGAAGATGACGCCGGTGCTATGTGGCTCGGCGTTCAAAAACAAGGGCGTCCAGCCGCTCCTTGACGCCGTGGTAGACTACCTGCCCTCCCCCCTCGACGTACCCCCAATAATCGGTTTCAGCCCAGATCGTTCCTCCGAACTCACGAGACGCGCGGACGACTCCGAACCTTTCTCGGGTTTGGTTTTCAAGATCATGTATGACCCCTTTGTCGGCCAGCTGGCGTTTTTCCGCGTTTACTCGGGCCACCTGGATACCGGGTCGTACGTTTTCAACACCGCTAAGGAGTCGAAGGAGAGGGTCGGCCGCCTCTTGAAGATGCATGCCAACAAGCGCGAGGAGATCAAGGCAATCTACACGGGCGATATCGCGGCCGCGGTCGGACTGAAGAACGTGACGACCGGAGACACCATCTGTACCCAGGGAGCACCGATTCTCCTGGAGGCGATGGACTTCCCCGAGCCGGTGATCTCGGTCGCGATCGAGCCGAAGACGAAGGCGGACCAGGAAAAGATGGGTGTCGCTCTGGGCAAGCTGGCGCAGGAAGATCCGACCTTCCGGATCCACACGGATCAGGATACAGGGCAGACGATCATCTCGGGCATGGGCGAACTGCATCTCGAGGTTATCGTCGACCGAATGCTGCGCGAGTTCAGCGTGGGCGCGAACGTCGGCAAACCGCAGGTGTCGTACCGAGAGACCATCCGGGGGAAAGCTGAAGCCGAGGGCAAGTACATCCGCCAGACCGGTGGCCGCGGACAGTACGGTCACGTGAAGATCACGGTCGAGCCGTCCGAGCCAGGCGTAGGACTGGAGTTCGAGAACGCGATCATCAGGGGAGCGATTCCGAAGGATTTCATCAAACCGGTCAAGCAGGGGATCGAGGAAGCGATGACCGCCGGTGTGCTGGCAGGCTACGAGATGCGTGATTTGAAGGTGACGCTCTTCGACGGTTCATTTCACGACGTCGATTCTTCGGAGATCGCGTTCAAGATTGCAGGGTCGATGGCACTGAAGGATGCCTGCTCGCGTGCCAACCCGGTGCTGCTCGAGCCCCTGATGCAGGTCGAGGTCGTGCTACCTGAAGAGTACCTCGGAGACGTGATCGGGGATCTGAACGGGCGCCGTGGGCAGATCGAAGGAATGGAAGCGCGTCCGGGGACCCAGATCATCAAAGCTCACGTTCCGTTGGCTTCCATGTTCGGCTATGCGACGGATCTCCGTTCGATGACGCAGGGCCGTGCGACCTATACGATGCATTTCGCCCGCTACGAAGGACTTCCGAAGCAGATCAGCGATGAGATCGTCGCCAGGGCTCAGGGAAGGGAGTTCAAGCCGGTGTAGCGGAAGTGGTGAGTGATCAGTGGTGAGTGGCCAGTTGGGAGGGGATCGACTGACCACTGACCACTGACGACTGACCACTGGCCACTTGTTGGAGAAGGCTGAGGCGGAAGACAAGCGAACGAGAATAGAGAAGCAGACAAGGAAAAGGAAGCGCAACGATGGCGAAAGAGAAGTTTGAGCGTTCGAAGCCGCACATCAATGTGGGGACGATCGGGCACATCGATCACGGGAAGACGACGTTGACGGCGGCGATCACGAAGACGTTGGCGAAGAACGATCCGTCGGTGTCGTTTCGGTCGTTTGATTCGATCGACAACGCGCCGGAGGAGAAGGCGAGGGGGATCACGATCGCGACGGCGCATGTGGAGTACCAGACCTCAAACCGGCACTACGCGCACGTGGACTGTCCGGGGCACGCCGACTACATCAAGAACATGATCACGGGAGCGGCGCAGATGGACGGGGCGATACTGGTGGTGGCGGCGACGGACGGGCCGATGCCGCAGACGCGGGAGCACATTTTGCTGGCGCGGCAGGTGGGGGTGCCCTACATCGTGGTGTTCCTGAACAAGTGCGATGCGGTGGAAGACGAGGAGTTGCTGGAGTTGGTGGAGTTGGAAGTGCGGGAGTTGCTCTCATCCTACGGTTTTCCGGGAGACGACATTCCGGTGGTGCGGGGATCGGCGTTGAAGGCGTTGGACGAGGAAGAGGAGTGGGTGGTGAAGATCGACGAGTTGATGGCGGCGGTGGATGATTACATTCCGGTGCCGGAGCGGGCGATCGACAAGCCGTTTTTGATGCCGATTGAAGACATATTTTCGATATCGGGCCGGGGGACGGTGGTGACGGGCCGAGTCGAGCGAGGGATGGTGAAGGTAGGCGAGGAGTTGGAGATCGTGGGGTTCAAGCCGACCTTCAAGACGGTGATCACCGGAGTGGAGATGTTCAAGAAGCTGCTCGATGAGGGGCAGGCAGGCGACAACGTGGGGTTGTTGTTGAGGGGAACGAAGAAGGATGAAGTGGAGCGGGGCCAGGTGGTGGCGCAGAAAGGGTCGATCACACCGCACACGAAGTTCAACGCGGAAGTGTACGTGTTGACGAAGGAAGAAGGGGGTCGGCACACGCCGTTTTTCAACGGGTATCGGCCGCAGTTTTATTTTCGGACGACGGACGTGACGGGATCGTCATCGCTGCCGGAAGGGGTGGAGATGGTGATGCCGGGAGACAACGTGAGTTTGGAGATCACGTTGATCACGCCGGTGGCGCTGGAGAAGGGGTTGCGGTTTGCGATCCGCGAGGGTGGCCGCACTGTCGGCGCCGGAACCGTCACCGAAATCGCCGAGTGACAGAGTCACCGAAATCGTCGAGTGACAGAAGTCACCGAAATCGTCGGGTGACAGACGTCACCGAAATCGTCGGGTGACAGACGTCACCGAAGTCGTCGAGTAAAGGCCTCAGGTAAGGGCAAACATGCTGAATGAAAAGATTCGCATCCGGCTGAAGGCGTACGATTCCAGGATTCTGGACCAGTCGTCTTCCGAGATCGTGGATACAGCCAAGCGCACCGGCGCGCGAGTTGCGGGTCCGATCCCGCTGCCGACAGTGATCAACAAGTACACCGTGCTCCGATCGCCGCACGTGGACAAGAAGTCGCGCGAGCAGTTCGAGATTCGGACCCACAAGCGGTTGTTGGACATCCTGGAGCCGACGCCGCAGACCGTCGATGCGCTGATGAAGCTGGATCTTCCAGCCGGTGTCGACGTCGAGATCAAGGCATTCGGAAGGGAACATGCGAAATGAGCGATTGGCCCTCAGCCGTTGGCTTTTGCCGGCGATCCCAGGCCGGCAGCCAATCGCCAACAGCTAGAAATGGTTGATGGAATCCTAGGCAAGAAGGTTGGGATGACCCAACTGCTGAGCGACGACGGGACGGCTGTGCCTGTCACCGTCGTTCAAGCCGGCCCATGCGTCGTCGTCCAGCGAAAGACGGTGGAGAAGGACGGGTACGCCGCCGCCCAACTCGGATTCGTCGAGTTCGTTAAGGATAAGCGAGTCGGTAAGCCGATGGCTGGACACTTCAAGAAGGCCGACGTCGCTCCCGCGCGGTTCGTCCGTGAAGTCGGCGTCAGCGGTGAAGACAATGTGAAGGCCGGTGACAGAGTTCAGGCCGATATCTTTCAGGCCGACGAACGCGTCAACGTGATCGGCACGAGCAAGGGCCGCGGTTTTGCAGGTGTAATCAAGAGACACCATTTCGCGGGCGGCCGGGCGACGCACGGGTCGATGTTCCACAGGGCGCCCGGCTCGATCGGGCAGTCGGCCTATCCCTCCCGTGTGCTGAAAGGCGTCCGCATGCCCGGTCGGATGGGTACCGATCGAGTAACCGTCCGCGGTCTGCGAATCGCCCAGGTCGACGAAGAGAGGAACCTGCTGTTCCTGAAAGGAGCCGTGCCCGGACCGAACGGCGGCTACATCATCATCCGGAAAGCCGGCTAGCGAGGCCGGCTGACGCGAGGCCGGAGGAAAGTCAGGATGCCCCAGATCGAAGTTAAGAACCTGCAGAACGAAGTCGTCGAGACTCTGGAACTCGGGGAGAAGGTGTTCGGCGCACCGATCAACGAAGGCCTCATGCACGACGCCGTCAAGCAGTACCTTGCGACGCATCGGTCCGGGACGCACTCCACCAAGACGCGAGATGAAGTACGGGGTAGCGGACGCAAACCGTGGCGGCAGAAGGGAACCGGACGCGCCCGCGTCGGCGAAGCTCGAAATCCGCTGTGGCGGAGCGGGGGGACGGTGTTTGGGCCCCGTCCGCGCAGTTACGAGTATCACCTTCCGCGCAAGATGTTCCGGGCAGCCCTGCGCTCGGCGCTGAGCTTGAAGTTCAAGGACGCGGAAGTGAGCGTCGTGGATGGTTTCAGCCTCGATAGCCACCGTACGAAGCTCTTCTCCGAGACTCTTGGGAAACTGGGATTCGGCCGGAAGACCCTGCTCATCGACCACGCTGACAATCCGAACCTCCACCTTGCCTCGAGGAATCTGCCGGAAGTGCGACTGATCGCCAGTCTGCAGGTGACCCCGTACCAGGTCCTGAACGCGAGGCATTTGGTCTTCACGAAAGCGTCGATCCTGGCCCTCGAGGAGGTGCTGTCGAAATGAGCACGCTCTTTGACGTCATCCGCCGCCCCGTGATCACGGAGAAGGGATTGATGTTGAAGGACCAGGAACGGACGCTTTGTTTCGAGGTCTCCCCGGGTGCCAGCAAGCAGCAGATCCAGCAGGCTATCGAGCGGATCTTCAAGGTCCGCGTCCAGGCCGTTCGCACGATGGTGGTGCGCGGGAAGATGCGTCGTCGCGGCCGTTACACCGGTTACAAACCGTCCTGGAAGAAGGCCTACGTGACTCTGGCCGAAGGCGAGAAAATGATCGAGTACGGGGAGGACATATAAGTGGCTATCAAGAAATTCAAGCCGACTCCAATGTCCCGACGGTTCCAGGAAGTCGTCGACTACAAGCAGGAAATTACGACGGACAAACCTTACAAGCCCCTGCTCCAGCCGAAGAAACGGATCAGCGGGCGGAACAATTACGGTCACATGACGGTCCGTCACCGCGGCGGGGGGAGCAAGAAGCAGTACCGCGTAATCGACTTCAAAAGAGACAAGCCCGGTATTCCGGCCAGGGTCGAAACGATCGAATATGATCCCAACCGGTCGGCGTTCATCGCTCTGCTCGCGTATGTCGACGGTGAGAAGCGGTACATCCTCCAGCCGGTCGGCCTGAAAGTCGGCATGAAGGTGGAATCCGGTCCGGACGCCGACATCCTGATCGGCAACGCGTTGCCGCTGAAGAAGATCCCGCTCGGCACGACCATCCACAACATCGAACTACGTCCTGGCAAGGGAGCACAGATGGTTCGCGCCGCCGGGGGTTCCGCCCAACTTGTAGCGCGGGAAGGGAAGTACGCCCACATCAAGCTTCCATCCAGCGAAGTGCGCCTAGTGAGGGTCGATTGCATGGCCACCGTCGGTCAGGTCGGCAACCTGGACCACGAAAACATCAGCCTGGGTAAGGCCGGCCGCAAGCGTCACCGCGGAGTCCGCCCGACGGTTCGAGGCGTTGTGATGAATCCGGTGGACCACCCCCATGGGGGTGGCGAGGGGCGTGTCAAGGGGAACAACCCGATGACGCCCTGGGGTAAGCCGACGCTCGGGTATCGAACCCGGAACAACAAGCGAACCGACAAATTCATCGTGAAGAGGAAGAAGTAGGCGTTATGGGACGTTCTGTCAAGAAGGGCTATTTTATCGACGCCCATGTGGAGAAGGCGATTGAAGGCATGAATGCCCGCAACGAGCGCAAGGTCCACAAGACCTGGTCTCGCCGCTCCACGATCACGCCCGAAATGGTAGGTCATACCCTCGCCGTTCACAACGGGAAGAAGTTCATCCCCGTCTATGTCACCGAGAACATGGTCGGGCACAAGCTCGGTGAGTTTGCACCGACCCGGACGTTCCGGGGACACGCGGCGGGCGGCAAAGCGGTAACGCCGAGGTAGGTAGGTGCGGCCTATGACCGCACGGTGTTTGGTTGTGCGCTCATAGAGCGCACCTACAGAAGAAGACAGAATGATTTCTAAAGCAACTGCACGGTTTATTCGGATGTCGCCGCAGAAGGCGCGACTCGTGGTCGATCTCATCCGTGGCAAGAACGTGAACGAGGCTCTCATGACGCTGCAGTTCACCAAGAAGCGGGCGACGGGTCCGATCGAGAAGGTTGTCCGGTCTGCGGTCGCCAACGCAACCGAGAATTCCGAGACCGTGGACGTCGACAATCTCTTCATCGAGAAGGCTTACATCAACGAAGGACCGCGGCTGAAACGGATTCGGCCTGCACCGATGGGACGGGCTTTCAGGTACGTGCGCCGGATGAGCCATATCACTGTCGAGTTGGGAGAAAGAGAATGATCTATACAGAGTCCAAAGTCCAAAGTCCAAGGTCCAGAGTCCGCCTCGGTCGCGATTCCGACCTTGGACCTTGGACATCGGACCTTGGACATCGGGGCAGGGCATCGAGGAATTAATGGGTCAAAAAACACATCCATATGGCTTTCGACTTGGGATCACGAAACCATGGCGCTCGCGCTGGTTCGCGACAAAAGACTACAGCAGGCTGCTTCATGAAGATCTGGAGCTGAAGCGGAAGCTGAAGAAGCAACTGGCGCATGCCGGCGTTGCTAACATCGAAGTTGAGCGCATGGCGAACAAGCTGCGAATCACGATCCATACCTCCCGTCCGGGAATAATCATCGGACGGAAGGGTTCCGAGATCGACAAGCTCAAAGTTGAGGTCCAGAAGCAGACCAATCGCGAGGTCTACATCAACATCCAGGAGATTCACCGACCCGAGCTCGATGCCCAGCTCGTGGCGGAATCGATTGCCATGCAGCTGGAAAAACGGATCGCGTTTCGGAGAGCCATGCGCAAAGCCGTCGATTCGGCACTGAGATTCGGCGCCAAAGGAATCAAGGTGCGGGTTAGCGGTCGTCTGAACGGCGCTGAGATCGCGCGTTCGGAGTGGTATCTCCAGGGGCAGCTGCCGCTGCATACCCTGAGAGCGGATGTCGACTACGGGTTTGCGCAGTCCTATACCACCTACGGCGTGATCGGGGTGAAGTGCTGGGTTTACAAGGGAGAGATCCTGTCAAAGCCGGCAAAGGTAAAGCCGGTAGCGGCCAGAATCTGAGCCTAGTCGGGGGTAAGGAGTTTCTCTTATGTTAATGCCGAAGAAGGTCAAGTACCGCAAGCAGCAGCGCGGACGGATGAAAGGCAAGGCCTGGCGCGGCTCGAGCCTGGAGTTCGGTGACTATGGGCTGAAAACCCTTGACGCAGCTTGGATTACCGACCGTCAGATCGAAGCGGGCCGAATCGCGATGACCCGCTTCGTCAAGCGTGGCGGCAAAGTCTGGATCCGGATCTTTCCGGACAAGCCCGTGACGAAGAAACCCGCAGAAACAAGGATGGGGAAAGGCAAGGGTGCGCCGGAGTACTGGGTCGCGCCCGTCAAGCCGGGCCGGATTCTCTACGAGATGGAAGGCGTGCCTGAGGCGACAGCCCGCGAGGCCATGCGGCTGGCGGCTCAGAAATTGCCGGTCCGGACGAAGTTCGTCGCCCGGATGGAGCAGAGGACAGTGTCGTGAAGTCGACGGATCGTCTGAACAAATTGAAGGATCTTTCGGCCGAAGAGCTGGAAAACAGGCAGGAACAGATGACGGAAGAGGCCTTTCGTCTGCGTTTCCAGTGGACGATGGGGCGGACCGAAGCTCTCAAGAAGCTGCGCGACCTCCGTCGGGACAGGGCCAGGGTGCTGACGCTGCTCCGCGAGAAGCAGCTCGACGAAGAGAAGCGTTCACCTGATTCCGGAGCTGGTTAATGGCAGAGGAAACTACCGACGTGCAAGAGCCGAAGGAAGTGCGACACCGCCAGGAGAAGATCGGCGTCGTCACTCGGACGAAGATGGAGAAGACGATTGTGGTCGAGGTAAGCCGGCGGGTGCCCCATCCTCTGTACAAGAGGATCATCACCAGACGCTCGAAGTTCCTCGTGCACGATGAGGAAGGCAAGGCGCATACCGGCGACATGGTTCGGATCGTCGAGACCCGGCCGACCAGCAAGCGCAAACGATGGCGGCTGCAGGAGATCGTCCAGCCCTCGTCGAGCGGTGGAATGTAGTCATGGGCATCCAGATGAGAACCATCCTGGAGGTGGCGGATAATTCCGGAGCCAAGAGGCTTGCCTGCATCCTGCCGCTGGGTGGTTCGGTCGGCACGAAAGCCGGCATCGGCGACATCGTGACCGCTTCGGTCAAGGAAGCAGCGCCCGACAGCAATGTTAAGAAGGGCGCGGTGGTGAAAGCGGTGATCGTACGGACGAGGAAGGAGCATCGCCGCAAGGATGGTACTTACATTCGTTTTGATCAGAACGCTGCGGTCCTGATCAACGAACAGCGGGAACCGATCGGCACTCGAGTATTCGGCCCCGTCGCCCGCGAACTGCGTGACAAGAAGTTCATGAAGATTGTTTCACTCGCCCCGGAGGTGATCTGATGCCCGTGATTCCTCCCATCAAGAAGAATGATGAGGTCTACGTCCTGAAGGGCAGGGATCGTGGCAAGACAGGACGTGTTTTGATCGTCATGCCCAAGAAGAACAGAATCCTCGTAGAAGGCGTACAGATGATGAAGCGGCATACACGTCCGAACCCTCAGAAGAACGTCAAGGGCGGGATCGTGGAGAAGGAATCGCCCATTCACATCTCCAACGTGGCAATCGTCTGCAAGAATTGCAAGGAACACACGCGACTGGGCATCGCACTACTATCCGATGGACGTCGCGAGCGCACGTGTAAGAAATGCGGCAGTGCGTTTGAATAGGGCAGGAGCAACGAACTTGGTCAGACTGAGGGAACAGTACAAGAACGAAGTCGTACCGGCACTCGTGAAGCACTTCGGCTACCAGAACATCATGGCGGTCCCGCGGTTGGAGAAAACCGTCATCAACATGGGGCTCGGTGAGGCGATACAGAACGCCAAGATCCTGGATTCCGCGATCGATGAGCTGGGACGCATCACCGGTCAACGTCCGGTCATCACCCGGGCGAAGAAGTCGGTGGCGAACTTCAAGCTGCGGGAGAAGATGGCTATCGGGGCGGCAGTGACGTTGCGGGGCGAGCGGATGTTTGAGTTCCTGGACCGCATGGTAAGTATCGCGTTGCCGCGTGTTCGAGACTTCAGGGGCGTTCCGACGAAGTCGTTCGACGGCCGCGGCAACTATACGCTGGGGCTTCTAGATCAGTTGATTTTTCCCGAGATCGATTACGCCAAAGTCGACAAGATCAAGGGTATGAACGTGACTATCGTGACCACGGCAAAGACAGACGATGAAGCACTGGAATTGCTCCGTCTGCTCGGAATGCCGTTCCGTCAGCAATAGGAGATCGAATGGCTCGTACGTCATCCATCGCCAAGGAAGCGCGGAAGAAGAAGTTCGCCGTACGCTACCGCAACCGGTGCAAACGGTGCGGGCGACCACGCGGATTCTTGAGAAAATTCAAACTCTGCAGGATTTGTTTCCGCAGTCTGTCGCTTGCGGGCGAGATCCCCGGAGTCGTGAAATCAAGCTGGTAGAGGATAGTAGAGAATGACTGACCCAATCGCTGACATGCTGACGAGGATCCGGAACTCGCTCCAGGCCCGGCACCAGAAGGTCGACATCCCCTCTTCGAAATTGAAAGTGGAGCTGGCGCGGATTCTGAAAGAAGAAGGCTACATCGGCAACTACAAGAGAACCGAGAATGACGGCAAGCCCGTGCTGACGGTTTTCCTGAAATACGGTCCGGCAGGGGAGCAGGTCATCACTTCCGTCCAGCGCGTCAGCCGGCCCGGGTACCGTGTCTTCGTGGGTAAGAACGATATCCCCCGCGTGTTGGGTGGTCTCGGGATAAACATCCTGAGCACATCCAGTGGTGTGATGACCGGCTCCGAGGCACGTAAGAACGGTCACGGCGGCGAGATCCTCTGCGACGTCTACTAGGAAAGTCATGTCTAGAATAGGGAAACAACCTGTGCCGATCCCGGACGAGGTCAAGGTCCAGATGAAGGGCGGTTTCCTCGAGGTGTCGGGCCCGAAGGGCAGCCTCACGAGCCCGCTTCCACCGGGGATCAGCTGCGAGCAGAAGGCGAAGGAATTGATCCTGACGCGACGCGATGATAGCGGCGCGCAGCGATCGTTCCACGGCCTGGCCCGCGCGCTCGCAGCAAACGCCGTCCGGGGAGTTTCCACCGGCTTTAGCAAGAATCTCGAAATCGTCGGAGTTGGATACCGTGCCGAGATGAAGAGAGACTCGCTGATGCTGAATCTGGGGTTTTCGCACCCGATCGAGTACCCGATTCCCGAGGGGATTGAAGTGAAGGTCGACAGGCAAACTCGCATTTCGGTGAGCGGCGCCGACCGGCAGCAGGTGGGTCAGGTTGCGGCCGTGATCCGTTCGTTGAAGAAGCCCGACCCATACAAGAACAAAGGCATTCGCTACGTCGGCGAGATCCTCAAGAAGAAGGCCGGAAAGGCCGGTGGCGCGGGAGGGCCTGCCTGATGGCGAGACCGACCCGAAACCAGATTCGATCTCGAATCCACGCACGTATCCGTAAGCACTTGTCGGGTACCGGCGATAGGCCACGCCTCGCCGTGTTCCGCAGCAACAAACACATCTACGCCCAGTTGATCGACGATGCGAACGGAGTGACGATCGCCGCAGCCGGGTCGATCGAAGCAGGTGCCCAGAAATCGTCCGCCAGCGGCGGGAACGTCGAAGCTGCAAAGGTGGTCGGCCGGCTGATCGCGGAGCGGGCGAAGGAAAAAGGGCTTGAGGCGGTGGTTTTCGATCGAGGTGGCCACATTTTTCACGGGCGCGTTCGGGCACTGGCGGAGTCGGCCCGGGAAGCGGGACTGAAGTTTTAGACGCTTGAGAGGTTTCTGTGAGCAGAGATCAGAGAGGTCGGAGAGATCGGAGAGATCAGAGAGGCGAGTCCGCGGACGGACTCAAAGATACGGTGGTTTCCATCAACCGTGTCACGAAGGTCGTCAAGGGCGGCAAAAACCTGAGTTTCAGCGCTCTCGTGGTTGTCGGAGACGAGAAGGGCAACGTGGGTTACGGTAGCGGCAAGGCCAAGGAAGTTCCTCAGGCTATCCGCAAAGGGATCGAGATCGCCAAGAAGAATATGATCCGGGTGCCGATCATCAACAACACGACGCCGCATCAGGTCGTGGGCGTATTCGGAGCCGGGCGCGTTCTCTTGAAACCCGCTGCCGAAGGTACCGGTGTGATCGCCGGCGGTGCAGTCCGTGCCGTGATGCAGGCCGCCGGGATCAGCAACATCCTGACGAAGTCGATCGGGACGGCCAACCCTCACAACGTCGTGAAGGCGACTTTCGCGGGGTTGAAATCGCTCAAGGACCCGAAGGAGGTGGCGCGCCTCCGGGGTAAGCCCGTCGAGGAACTAGTGGGATAGCGGGATGGCAACACGGAAGAAAAAGAAGGCTGGCACGATCAAGGTTCAGTATTACCGCAGCGCGATCGGATTTGACAAGAACCAGAAGCGTGTCGTCAAGGGGCTCGGTTTCCGGAAGCTCAACGCGGTTCGCGAGCTCAAGGATACGCCCGAACTCCGAGGGATGGTCGCCAAGGTGCCGCATCTGGTGAAGATTCTGGGTGATAAGGATTGAGTCGGCCCGCTGGTGATTGAGAGGTCAGGTAATGAGTGGCATTAACGAGCTGAAACCTAATCCCGGGTCGAGGCGCCCGAGAAAGCGCATCGGACGTGGAATGGGGTCGGGAGCCGGCAAGACGTCGGGCCGGGGCCACAAGGGACAGTGGTCGCGGTCGGGAGCCCATTCGAAGCGGGGCTTCGAAGGTGGGCAGATGCCCCTGCATCGGCGTTTGCCGAAGCGAGGTTTCACGAACGCTATCTTCAAGAAGCAGCATTCGACGATCAACGTCGGTGATCTGGCGCGACTCGGCGAGATCGAAGCCGGAGCGAAGGTCGGTGCCGAAGAGTTGGTGTCGGCCGGCATCATCCGCAAGTTGAGAAAGGATGGTGTGCGAGTTCTCGGTAACGGGACCATCGATCGCGCCGTGCACGTCGTCGCACAGCACTTCAGCAAGGGCGCCGAAGAGAAGATTACCTCTGCCGGGGGTACCTGCGAGGTATTGAAGTCGTGATTGACTCCATACAGAACATCTTCAATGTGCCGGACCTGAGGAGGCGGGTGCTCTTCATGCTCGGGATCCTCGCCGTGTACCGAATCGGCGCGTTCATCCCGACGCCGGGCATCGACGCCGATGCATTGGAGCAGTTCTTCACCGAGAACGCAGGCACCGTGTTCGGCTTCCTGGACATGTTCTCCGGTGGCAATTTCAGTCGTTTGACGATCTTTGCGCTGGGCATCATGCCCTACATCACCTCATCGATCATCCTCCAGTTGCTGACGGTTGTCTGGCCATACCTGGAGAAGCTGTCCAAGGAAGGGGAACTCGGTCGCCGTAAGATCACGACATATACCCGTTACCTGACCGTTGTCCTCTGCGCCGTGCAGTCGGCAGGGATCGCTTTTGCCCTCCAGAGGGAGGGACAGTTCGTGATCACCCCGGGACTGAGTTTCATCCTGATGACGATGCTGACGCTGACGACCGGAACGACGTTCATCATGTGGCTGGGTGAACAGATTTCCGAGCGCGGGATCGGTAACGGAATGTCGCTGATCATCTTCGCGGGAATCGTCGTCGGACTCCCCGGCGCGATCATGGGTATCTTCGACAAGCTCAACACCAACGAGTGGTCGGTTCTGACCCTGATCATTCTCCTCGCCGTCATGATCGCCGTCGTTGGCTTCATTGTGCTCGTAGAGCGCGGCCAGCGTCGTATCACCGTTCAGTATGCGAAGCGTGTCGTCGGACGTCGCGTGATGGGGGGGCAGTCGACCCATCTGCCGTTACGCGTCAACACGGGTGGCGTGATCCCGGTGATCTTCGCATCGTCGATTCTGACGTTTCCGCAGACATTCGGGCTGTTTTCCGAGAACCGGATCGTGCAGGGCATCATCGGCGCTTTGCGTTCCGGAGAACCGGTTTACATCCTGCTGTTCGTCGGGGCCATCATATTCTTTTGCTACTTTTACACGTCGATCATCTTCAATCCGAACGAAGTCGCGGACAATATGCGCAAGTTTGGCGGTTTCATACCGGGCATCCGCCCAGGTCGCCGTACGGCCGACTACCTGAACACGATCCTGACGCGGCTGACTCTGGTGGGTGCGCTCTACCTGTCCCTGATCGCGATCATCCCGGAGTTCATGATGGTGGGCTTTCACGTTCAGAGTTTGCCCTTCGTCGGTCCGGGTCTGGATGCGGCTCTGCCGGCATTCATCACGCAGGGATTGCAGGTGAATTTCTACTTTGGCGGTACCTCGTTGCTGATCGTCGTCGGTGTAGCGATGGATACCGTGCAACAGATCGAATCCCAGCTGATCATGCGTCACTATGACGGCTTCCTCAAGAAGGGCCGGATTCGCGGAAGGCGGGGCGGCTGATGATGACTCGGAGCGTCGTCATCCTGCTGGGCCCGCCGGGTGCCGGCAAAGGAACCCAGGCACAGGCTGTGATGGACCAGTTGGAGATGCCGCAGGTCGCGACCGGAGACATGTTGCGAGACGCTGTTTCACGGGAGACGGCGCTGGGTCTGGCCGCGAAGAAGATCATGGATGCCGGCGACCTGGTCAGCGACGATATCGTCAACGGCATCGTGGCGGAGCGGATCGCCGCTTCGGATTGCGTGGAAGGATTCATCCTGGATGGATACCCCCGAACCGTCAAGCAGGCCGAGATGTTCCAGGAGGAGCTGGCTGAAAGCGACCGTCTGTCGGTCATTGAGCTGGCGGTGGATACCGAATTTCTCGTCAACCGGATCACCTCCCGGCTCACCTGCAGCAGATGCGGTGCGATCTACAACGCCGAGACCAAGGCACCGGCCGTCGAGGGTGTCTGCAACCGCTGCGGTGGGGAGTTGATCCACCGGTCTGACGACCGGGAAGAAGTCGTCCGTGAGCGTCTGAAGAACTACCGCGCACAGACCGAACCGCTTGTGGACTTTTACAAGAGTCTTGATGTTTACCATCAGGTCAATGGCATGAACCCGATCGACCAGGTTACGAACGATCTCGTTTCGATCATAAGGGGTGTCACCGTGGGCCGGGAGGAATAACGGGGTTTGCCGAAAGAAGATGCGATCGAAGTGATGGCAACGGTCATCGAGCACCTTCCCAACGCCATGTTCCGGGTCGAGCTTGAGAACAAGCATCAGGTCCTGGCGCACATTTCGGGCAAGATGCGCAAGAACTTCATCCGTATCCTTCCCGGAGATCGCGTGGCGGTCGAGTTGTCGCCCTACGATCTGACACGTGGGCGGATCGTGTATCGGTACAAGTGAGTAGTCAGTCGCCAGTAGTCGGTAGTTGGCGACGGAGCGGGATTATGAAGGTACGAGCATCAGTAAAGAAGATCTGTGACAAATGCAAGATTGTGCACCGTAAGAGAGTGGTGCGGGTGATCTGTTCGAACCCTAAACATAAGCAGCGACAGGGGTGATTGTTCAGTTGCCAGTAGCTAGTTGTCAGGTGACAGATGGAGATTCTACGGTTCTTGAGCGGGCGCAAGGCGACCGCTAACTGACTACCGACTACTGACTACCGACTACTGACTACTGAGAGGTAACTCATGGCACGGATTGCGGGCGTAGACCTTCCTCCGAACAAGAGGGTGGAGATCGGCCTCACCTACATATTTGGCATCGGGCGTTCGCTGGCGAGCAAGATCCTCGAGGACGCTGAAGTCGACAAGGGCCGAATAGTACGCGACCTGAACGACGAAGAAACCACGAAGATTCGAAAGCGGATCGAGGAAGATTATCAGGTCGAGGGTGACCTCCGGAAGGAAGTGTCTTTCAACATCAAACGTTTGATGGAGATCGGCTCCTACCGCGGATTCCGGCACAGGCGCAGCCTGCCCGTGAGGGGTCAGAGGACGCACACGAACGCGAGAACGCGCAAGGGGCCGCGAAAAGGTGCCGTTGCGGTTCGTAAGAAGGCGACATCCAAAACCTAAGTGACAAGTGACGAGTGACAAGTTTGTGGTACTCGTCACCCGGAGTTCTTGATGGCAAAGCCGAAGAAAAAAGCTTCGAAAAGACGCGAGAAGAAAGTGGTGCCCACCGGGCGTGCCTACATCCAGGCCACCTTCAACAATACTATCGTGACGATTTCCGACACCGAAGGCAACGTCGTGTGTTGGTCCAGTGCCGGCTCGCTCGGTTTTCGAGGCTCCCGAAAGGGAACGCCGTTCGCCGCCCAGCAGGCGTCGGTCACCGCTGCCAACAAGGCGCGTGACATGGGGATGCGGACCATTGAAGTCAGTGTGAAAGGGCCGGGTTCCGGGCGCGATTCCGCGATCCGGGGTCTGCAGAACGCCGGTCTGGAGATTCGCGCCATCCGGGATGTGACGCCAATTCCCCACAACGGCTGTCGTCCGCCGAAGAAACGGCGAGTTTGATGGGAGGAAAGTTCATTGGCTAGATACGCTGGTCCTGTTTGCCGTCTATGCCGTCGGGAGGGTTTGAAGCTGTTCCTCAAGGGGGAACGATGCTTCAAGCCGTCTTGCGCGATCGAGAAGCGCAACTACATCCCGGGCGAGCACGGACGGGATCGTCGGGCGAAGATCATCGGGTACGGCTTGCAGCTCCGAGAGAAGCAGAAGGTCAAGAGAATGTACGGGATCCTGGAGCGACAGTTCCATCTGTACTTCGAGCGGGCTGTGCGTCAGAAAGGCGTCACGGGCGAGAATCTGCTCTCCCAGCTGGAACGACGGTTGGACAATGTTGTTCTCAGGCTGGGCCTGGCGAGTTCTCACGCCCAGGCGAGACAGTTCGTGCGACATGGCCACATCAGGGTTAACGGCCGGAAGGTCAACATCCCCTCCTTCCTCGTCCGGGTCGGCGATCACATCACTCTCAAAGAGAAATCGAAGAAGAACGTTCAGATCCTCAATGCTGTTGAGCTCAGTCGCGGCGTGCCACCCTGGCTCGAGCTCGACAGGGAGGGGCTGAACGGCAGAGTGGTCGCGCTACCGAAGCGCGAAGACATCACGATGCCCATCGAAGAACACATGATTGTGGAGTTGTATTCGAAGTAAAAACCGACGGCAGTGCGGATGGGGTCGCGTCGGCGACCGCGTCCCAGTCAGAGTCAATGCGAGGTCAAACATAAATGCTTTGGAAGGGTTTTCAGAAGCCTAAGAGGCTGGTGATGGATGCCGAGACGGCAACCGAGAATTACGCGCAGTTCGCTGCGCAGCCGTTTGAAAGAGGTTTCGGTACGACGATCGGAAACGCGTTGAGGCGGGTGCTGCTTTCCTCGATCGAGGGGGCAGCAATCACGGCCATCAAGATGGAGGGAGTACTTCACGAGTTTTCCTCAATCCCCGGCGTCGTCGAAGATGCAACCGATATCATCCTCAACCTGAAGCAGGTCCCGATCAAACTCCACAGCGATGAACCGGCCACGATCTACCTGAACGCGGCCCGCGCCGGAGTCCTCACATCGGAGAGCATCGATCACGCCTCCGGGATCGAGATCCTCGACAAGAGCGTCTACATCGCGACGGTCAGCGGCGGGGGTGCACTGAACATCGAGATGCGCGTTAAGAACGGGCGGGGTTACGTGTCGGCAGACCGGAACTTCGATGACGATCTCGGCATCGGCTTCATCCCGGTCGATTCGGTCCATTCTCCGGTGAAGAAGGTGAATCACTTCGTCGAGGCGGCTCGACTGGGTCAGGTGACCGACTACGACAAGTTGACGGTGGAGCTGTGGACGAATGCGTCGATCACGCCTCAGGACGCCCTGGGCCTAGCGGCGAAACTGGTGAAAGATCACATGCAGATCTTCATACAGTTCGAGGAGAAGCCCGAACCGGAAGAGGAGACGGGCGAGGTTCACCACGACGCCGTGATGGAGCACCTCAACAAGTCCGTCGAGGAGCTGGAGCTCTCGGTGCGTTCCTATAACTGTCTGAAGAACGCCAGCATCCGTACGATCTCTGAGCTGGTGCAGAAGACCGAAGCCGAGATGTTGAAAACGAAGAATTTCGGCAGAAAATCGCTGAACGAAATCAAAGAAATCCTGAACTCGATGAACCTGAGTCTCGGAATGAAGCTGGACGAGCAGGGCAGGCCGTCAGCTCCGATCGCGGCGGTCGAGCAGACGACCGAACCGTAGGCAAAACCGACATGCGACACAAGATAGCAGGACGAAAGCTGGGGCGGAACCCTGCGCATCGACGTTCACTTCTTCGTAATCTCGTGACATCGTTTCTTGAGCACGAGAGGTTGGTGACGACCGTTCCGAAGGCGAAGGCACTGCGCCCGCTGGCCGAAAAGATGATCACGCTGGGTAAACGCGACACGTTGCATGCAAGAAGGCAGGTTCAATCCTATCTCTTGAGTGACGTCACTACCAAGAAGGTCTTCGATACCATCGCTCCTCGATTCAGCGACCGTCCGGGTGGCTACAGTCGGATCGTCCGCCTCGGGCCACGGGTCGGAGATGGAGCCGACATGGCGGTCATCGAATTGCTCGGTAGCGAGCTGGAAGTGAAGAAGGCTTCTCGGGCTGAGGCCGAAAAGGACGAGAAAGAGAAAGAAAGTGAGGAAGAGGCAGGGGCGGCCGAGGACTAGCAGCCCGTGTCGGAGAACCTGATGGTTCGCGCGCACGGGTCTTGCGAGGCGGAGACGAGGCGCGAGGAGGAACTGATGCGGTTTCATCATGACGAGGAGCAACAAAGTGTCCGACCGCAACCCCCGTGCGCCCGGAGGGTTACGGCGGCGTCACACGCGGGCGTTGTTGCCGCGCGATATTCCTCCGGACCCGCAGATCGGTCGGTGCGCGCCTAGCATCTGGTGCAACGCCGCCGTAACGCGAGCCATCAGGTTCTCCGACACGGGCTGCTTGTGACTTGTTCCAATCGGTAGCGAGCCCCATTTCCACCGGAAATGGGGCTTATTTTGTAGAATGTGCTTTCTCTAGGGCGGAGGTGATCAATTATCCGATGCTTCCCCCGATTTCATTTGGCCCGCCTTTCTCGTTGGTCGTCGCCGCGCCGTAGTAGACCGCTGGTGAGAAATGCGGGTTAGTACTGATACGTAGATCTGTTCCGGAGGAACTCGATGCAGGATTTGACCCCCCTGGCTCCAATAGTTGGAACTGTCGGCCTCGTCCTCGCCGGCTTCATTTACCTCGGCATCGCACGCATGTCACCCGGCAGCGATCGAATGAAGGAGATCGCCGACAGCATTCACCTTGGAGCAATGGTGTTCCTCAGACGCGAGTACACGATTGTGTCCATCTTTGTTGCAGTCGTGTTCATCGTCCTGAGCGTGGCGCTGAGTCCCTGGACCGGGTTGGCCTTCCTGACGGGCGCGGGGTTTTCGATGGCCGCCGGGTTCTTCGGTATGAAAGCCGCAACCCGGGCCAACGTCCGAACGACCCAGGCTGCCAAGGACGGCGGGACGGGTTCGGCCTTGACGGTTGCTTTCAACGGCGGCGCCGTGATGGGTATTTCCGTCGCTTCGCTTGGTCTGCTCGGAATCGGCGTTTACTACTATTTCACGAAGGATACGGAGATCATCAGCGGCTTTGCGATGGGTGCGAGTTCGATCGCGTTGTTTGCCCGTGTCGGTGGAGGGATCTTCACGAAAAGCGCTGATGTAGGTGCGGATCTCGTTGGGAAGGTTGAGGCAGGCATACCCGAAGACGATCCAAGGAACCCCGCCGTGATCGCCGACAACGTCGGCGACTGCGTGGGAGACACGGCAGGGATGGGCGCGGATCTGTTCGAATCCTACGTGGGGTCTGTGATCGCGACGATGGCGATAGGCGCAACGGTTGCGAACCCACTGGCGTTCATGTCGCTTCCGCTGTTGTTGGTGATGGCGGGTCTGGTGTGTTCGTTGCTGGGTGTGTTCTCGATGCGGGCATTCAAGAGCATGAATCCAGAACGCGCGCTTCATATGCCGACCTACGTTGCGGGCGCCCTCTTCCTGATTGCAGCCTTCTGGATCGTCCAGACGACGATGCCCGATCTTTCCGCTTTCTGGGCGGTCCTGGCAGGCCTCCTTGCGGGCGTGGCGATCGGCTTCGAATCCGAGTACTACACGTCGGCCAAACCCGTTCGCGACATCGCCGAAGCCAGTCAGACAGGTCCAGCGACGACGATTATCAGCGGTCTGTCGGTCGGATTCGAGAGTACGATACTGCCGGTTCTCACGATCAGCGCGGCGATCTATGTGTCCTATACGCTCAACGGGTTGTACGGCATCGCCGTCGCTGCCGTGGGAATGCTGTCGACGATCGGTGTGACGATGGCCGTGGATGCCTATGGTCCTATCGCAGACAACGCGGGCGGTATCTCCGAAATGTCTGGTGCCGGGCCGGAAATACGGAGCATCACCGATCGCCTGGACGCGCTGGGTAACACGACGGCGGCAATCGGCAAGGGATTCGCGATCGGGTCCGCCGCGCTGACAGCACTCGCCCTCTTTTCGGCCTACACGACGACCGTCGGATTGGATTCGATCAATCTGATACAGGCAAACGTGGTGATAGGTCTCTTCCTCGGTGGCGTGATGCCGTTCATGCTGGCAGCAATGACGATGAAAGCCGTTGGTCGTGCGGCTTTCAAGATGGTGAATGAAGTGCGACGTCAGTTTCGCGAGATTCCCGGTCTGATGGCCGGCGAAGCGAAGGCCGACTATGCCAACTGCGTTGCGATCGCGACGGATGGCGCTCTCCATGAGATGCTGCTTCCTGGACTGCTCGCCGTAGCGATGCCGGTCGTCATCGGGTTCGCCTTCGGTGCGGAGACCCTGGGCGGCTTCCTGGGTGGCGCGACCCTGACCGGGGTTCTGCTGGCCATCATGATGTCCAACGGGGGTGGGGCATGGGACAATGCCAAGAAATACATCGAGGCGGGGAATCTGGGTGGCAAAGGATCGGACGCCCATAAGGCCGCCGTTGTTGGTGACACCGTGGGCGACCCGTTCAAGGACACATCCGGTCCGTCGATGAATATCCTGATCAAGCTGATGTCGATCGTTTCGCTGGTGTTGGTGGCACCGTTGTTGGCGGGGTGATTCTAGTAGTCAGTTGTCAGTAGTCAGTAGCCAGTTGCGCGCGTCGGAAGGTACCTTCTCGTCATGGCGAGGGGTATCATGGAGCAATAATGGACAGCCAGTCTCCCGAAGAAGAGCTTCGGCCTTCCGAGGACGAGGTTCGCGAAGACGAAGGAGTCGAAGAGCCGGAATCCGACGCGGGTGGTTTCCTGCTGGACGTTCCTGGGTCGAAGCCCAAGTTCGACTACCTGCGGATGGGCGCCGGCATAATCGCCGGACTGGTGATCGTCGGCATCGTCCTCTTTTCCCTTACCGATCTCTCGTCGGTCGTTCTTCCGATGGACGACCGCTACCTGGACGTTCTGATACCGGCGACCGCCGATGGAGCAGAGCCGTTCACCCTGAACGAGCTCAACCATGAGCTCGAGGAGAAGACCCTGTCCGTGGCCGGCTGGATGACCAACCGGAGCGAGGTCGAAGTCGAGAACGTCGTCGCCGTCATTACCGCCCGTGAAACCACGGGCCGGTTTCCCGCCACACTGGAAATCCCGATCGATCCCGGCCTGATCCCTCCGGATGGCACCGGTATGTTTTCGATGACCGTGACGCTGCGGGAGAAGCCTAACAACTACTCCATCCGCTTCAAGCTCGAGAACGGGCCTTTTGTTCCCCACAGAGACGACCGAGCGCTCCAGTTCGGAATCCGACCGCCCTAGCAAGTTGCTTTAAGTTCGTCGCCGACGAAACTATGACTATCGAGGAAAGACTGGAAGAACTAGGACTCGTTCTGCCGGCGGAGATGGCGGTCCCGGGCGGTGCGACGTTGCCGTTCCCGTGGGTTCGGACCGTTGGAGACCGGGCTCTCGTGTCCGGCCACGGACCGCTTAATCCCGACGGGAGCGTTACCCCAAAGCGGGGCAAGGTCGGTCGAGACCTGACACCCGAGGAGGCCTACGACGCCGCCCGCGCCACGGCGCTCGCGATGCTCGCGAGCCTCAAACGAGAGCTGGGGGAACTGGACCGGGTACGGGCATGGGTCCGAGTTTTCGGTATGGTGAATGCGGCGCCCGGGTTCAACAACACACCGTCGGTGATCAACGGTTTTTCGGATCTCGTCATCGAGTTATACGGCCGCGAGCGCGGAAGCCACGCTCGATCTGCGATCGGAGTCGCGGAGCTGCCCTTCGACATGCCGGTCGAGATCGAAGCCGAGGTACTGTTCGATTAAGGAGATTGCCATGTCCGCTTACATCGTCGTCCAAGTAAACGTCGAAGACACCGTTAAGTACGAAGAGTACAAGAAACACGTGCCGGCTACGATCGAAGCATACGGCGGCCGATTCCTCGTACGGGGTGGTGAGACAGAGGTTCTGGAAGGCGACTGGAACCCAGGACGGTTCGTGATCCTCGAATTCGACAGTGTCCAGCGTGCCAAGGAGTGGTGGTCCTCGGACGAATACCGGGGTCCGAAGGAGCTCCGACAGCAGGCCTCGAAAGCGAACTTGATCGTTGCCGCCGGCGTGTAGGGCCAGCGATCAGCTGTCAGCCATCAGCTTTTAGCCTTAAGAGACTCCGTTACAGGCCACTCCGCGGCTACGACGTCTGTTCCTGCCGGGGCCGACCCTGGAGTCGGCCTTGCTCCATTCCCTCCCCCAGGTTCCGGATCACAGCCAGCAGGACCGGCCGGTCGTCGATCTCCAGTAGCGACGCCGAAATCTCCGCAGGGAGAACCACCCCGCTCTTCGTACGGCAGCTCAGCTCATGGGTCCAGCAGCTACCCACCTCGAGAGACGAATCGGCAAACGCAAGGAACTCGGGCATTTCGTGCGGATGGATGGAGCTGATGGGTGTGGAGCGCAACTCGCGATAAGTGTAGCCGAGCATCGAGCAAGCCTGCGGGTTTGCGTCCAGTATCGCATCGTTCTCGGGATCGACGACTAGGATCGCATCGTTCGAATGTTCGAAGATCTTGCGGAACCTTTCCTCGCTGTCCTCCAGAGCCCTCTTGGCCAGCTCGCTCTGGGTTATGTCCCGAACGACGGCCAGGATCATTTCGGTGTTGTCGAACCGATGCGCCCAGGCGTGCACCTGGATCGGGTGAATACCACCTTTCTTGTGCCGACTGAATCCAGTGAGGATCAAGGGCAGCTCGGGAGTCGGCCCGAAGAGCGTCGAGAACTCATCGGCTGAGAAGCCCCGGGTGATGTCCCACAAACTGAGCGAGAGCAACTCGTCGTGGGAGTAGCCGAGGGCGTCGCATGCCTTCCGGTTGGCATCCAGCAGAAGTCCCTGCCGGTCGAACACCAGAAACCAGTCCGGCATGTGTTCGGCCAGACGAAGCCCGACCTCGGGATCTCGGAAGAGGTCTCGAAACTGCATCTGGTGGTTTCCTCCTGAGCCACACCACTCACCGAGGATCCACGGGCTGCTAGTATACACAATGTATAAGCTTTCAAAGCTGACGCTTGGAAGGGTTCTTTGAGGGGCTCCCCATTCTTCGGACAGCAACCCCCGGGTCTTAAGGTGGATCGCTGCCACTGAAATGGGTTGATATTTAGCCCGTCGCCGAGCCTGTGGGAACTGTGAAAAAGCCGAGTCTTCGAGGCTGTTTTCAAGCAGCTGTGGGAATCCGAGTTGTGTGCGGATTTCCACTGCGGAGTCAGTTTCCACAGGCCCCTGGCGCGCGCTGAAAGTAAACGGTCTCGGGCGTCTGATAGTCGAATACTTGATGGCCGCGTTCCTGATTGTAAAACCTGAAATATAGGTTCAGGTTCGAGATCGCCTCGGAAACGCTCAAGTAGTCCTTCAGGTACACTTCCTCGTACTTCACGGTGCGCCATAAGCGCTCGACGAAGATGTTGTCCAGGAACCGGCCCCGGCCGTCCATGCTGATCGTGATGCCCTGGTCTTCCAGTCGGCTCGTGAAGACATCGCTGGTGAACTGAGCCCCCTGATCCGTGTTGAAAATCTCCGGTTGCGCTTGCCTCAGCGCCCAGTCCAGTGCCGACACGCAAAATCCACTGTCCATCGACGTGGACACTTCCCAAGCCAGCACGTACCGGCTGAACCAGTCCATGATCGCCACCAGATAGATGAATCCCTGCCGGAGTCGGATATACGTGATATCGGTGGCCCACACCTGATCGGGACGCACAATCTCCAGATTGCGCAACTGGTATGGGTAAATCCGGTGTCCCGGGGCTGGCATCGACAACCGCGGTTTGGGATAGATCGCTTCCAGTCCCATGAGCCGTAGCAGTCGCCGAACCCGCTTCGCATTGACCTGCCGACCTTGCGTCTCCAACCACCAGGTCATACGCCGAATCCCGTAGAACGGGGTCCGCGTATACTGCTCGTCCAACAGACGCATCAACGCGATGTTCTCGGCGCTCTCGCCCACCGGTGTGTAGTAGAGTCCGGATCGGGACACTCCGGTCAACCGACACTGCTCGACGATGCTCAACTCGTCGTGATTTGATTCGATCCATGGCCGTCGTTGCTCTAACGGGAAAGTCCCGACTTTTTTTTGAGCCACTCCACCTCGATCTGTAATTTTCCGATCTGTTGGTAAAGTTCGGCCTGTACTTGCTCATCGACTTCACTGGCCGGGGATCGACCATTGGAGAAGATCTCCGATACGCCGTCGAGCACTTGCTTTTTCCACTTCGTCACCATGTTCGGGTGAACTTCGTAGTGGGACGCGAGCTCCTGGATCGTGCGCTGTCCCTTGACCGCTTCCACGGCGATCTTTGCCTTCAATGCCGCGCTGTACTGCTTCCGTCCTCGCTTCTTCATCTGCCTCTCCTGAGGCAGCGATCTTACACCTTAGCAACCTGTCCGAATTTTGGGGAGCACCTCACTTTACGGAGAGAGGGAAGTCAGGCGCGCGCCAGTTGGGCGCGAAGTTTCCGGGTGGCCCGGAAGAGGTAGTTCTTCGCGGCACCCTCGCTGGTCTTTAGGATTTCGCCGATGATCCGAAGCTTGAAGCCGCCGTAGTGCTTCATCTCAAAAACCAGGCGCTCCTTTTCTGAGAGAGTTCTCACCGCGGCGTCGATCTGCTCGCCGAGCTCCTTACCGTATAGCCTGCGTTCTGGGTTGGTGTAGAAACTGGCCATCGACGTTGCCGAGTCCGTGACCGCGGCAAAGGCGTCCGCCGGGTCCGTGCGCCCCTCGTCCATCGTGGACTCTCGCCGCTTCTGCCGCTGGCGGAGTCGGTCCAGGCAGACGTTGGTCGCGATCTGGTATATCCACGTGTTCAGGCTCGATTCGAAGCGGAAGTTTCTGAGGTAGCGAAACGCCTTGAGGAACGTTTCCTGGTAGGCGTCCTGGGCGTCTTCGGCGTTTCCGAGCATGCGGTAGGCGAGTCTGAGCACACCGCGGTCGCAGATGTGCACCAGCTTCTCGAACGCTTCCTGGTTGCCACCCTTGGCACGTTCGACCAGGATCCGTTCCTCGGCAGTGGCGTGGCCACCGCCGGCCATTTTCACCACCTGGCTCGGGATCCTGTGTTCTCCGCTGTCGGAATGAGTCATCTCTTACTATCTCTACGTGGCCCGGGCGCTTTTCGTTCAGAAAAAAACTCTTCCACTGAAGTGCAAGGCAAGTCCCGTGCCATTGTTGGGATAGACACGAAAACGGAGGTTCGGTTCCCCTACCTCAAGAAAACAGAGAGTTTTTCGGCTTCGGCTGATGTGATCGGTCTCGACTTTGGGACTGCGAGCCCGGTACATCTCGTCCGTTTCCGGTCTGAACTGTCCGCAATCGAACATTCCAATGTGTCCAACTCGTGCTTTCTCGGTAGACTGATCGGACGTAACGGATCAGCGGCCTGTTACAACTAGTGACAAGTCAGAAAGCCTTCAATACTTCTTAACGGATGGCGGACTACGACGATTAACAAATGAGCGACCCGAGGAAGCAGATTGTTGCGCTTGTCGGAGGCGGATTCTCATCCGACACGAACGATTCGGCACTCGACGACTAACGAGGGCCTACCGCGTCGCCGCCGCCGCCGGACGGGTCGTCGAGCAGCCGCTGGAGACGCCATATCTGGTCGAGGAGTGATAGGCGTCGTCAGTCGTATCGCTCGAGATCGCAAACATTCACGATGCCTACCAAGGCCTGTCCGCCCGGGGTGTCGAGTTCATCGGAGAGCCCGAGAAGCAACCCTGGGGCGGTACCCTCGCGCACTTCAAGGACCCTGACGGCAACATCATGACCCTGGTGGAGTGCCCTACAGGCGGGGCGGCCACCGGCCCATGGACGAAGCCATGATTGATGACGTGAAAGAGCTTTTCCAGAGCTTCATTGCCCCTCAACTCGAGGGGATCAAAGGTGAGATCAAAGCGATCCATGAGCGTATCGACGCCCAGGATGCTAAGCTTGGAGCTTTCGATACGAAGTTTGAGTCGTTGGACACGAAGTTTGAATCTCTAGATACGAAGATCGACAGCTATCGGCGCGAGCTGGTTGCCGAGATCCGTCGGGTCGAGGAGACGCTATCGGCAGACTTCGTTCGTATCGAGAATAAGATGGATGTTCGGCTGGCGGCGATGGATGAGAAGATCGACGGGCGTCTCGGTTCGATGGACGAGAAACTGGATGCCTTTCGACGCGAATTGCTGGCAGAAATCAGAGCGTCTTCGAACTAGTGACCTGTAACAGTGCTATCGGCACCATCGCCGATGGGTCTTGCGGGCGAGGTCGAGGAGGGAGACGGAAAGCGATGCTCATTCATCGGTGACGGCTTCCGACAAAGAGATCGCCCGCAACCCCCATCGGCCCGAAGGGTTCGGTGGAACGGCGCCGTCTTCGGTGTCGTAACGCCCTCGCAATGAAACAGCATTGGCTCGGGCGTCACTCCTAGAATCCGACGCCGTTCCCCCGAACGCTGGTACCGATAGCACTGTTACAGGTCACTCGTTAGTCCGGATTCCGGCAAGAAACAACAAAGCCCCGGCCGTCCGAACCCGGTCGGGGCTTTCCGTTTCTCTCGCACTCTTCTAAGCGGTCACCACTCGCAACTCTCGGCAACCATGCCTAAGCCCGTCAGGCTGATGCGGTCGCCATCCGACCGTCTGTTGAGGGCTCCTTTGGCCAGCATCTTGTGTTCTACATGGAGATCGGGATCGAATGCGCCGAGCATGTAGAAATTCGCCAGCAGGAACTCTTGCTTCCCCAACGGTTTCGACTCGGCCGCCCGCAAGTCCTCGGGCCTCGTTTTCTCCGACTTCCGGGCTCGGATCGGCTCACTGGCATTCGTCAGAATCCATTCGCCACCCGCCTGCGTCAGGCAGCCCACGACTTCGACGACTGCCCGGTCCGGTACCGGTTCAGGCCCGTTCATGCCTTCGATCCACACGGTCTCGAGAGTGTCGGCGCTGAGTCGGTAGCCACCGGAGGGGTACCCGTTCGCTTCCAGGATGTAGCCCAGGATGTCGAGGTAGGACCGGTCGTCCAGCCACGGCCCCTGAGGCGGCATCTTGCTGATCCTCCTGAACAGACTGTCCAGCGTGTCCTCGCGCCAGTTCTCCATGAACCGGTCACCCACCAGGGTCGGCGCGCTGCCGCCTTCCAGGTTCTCTCCATGACAGCGGGCACAGCGGGATCCGTACCCGTACCAGCCACTTTCAGCTTCCGATTCGGTGTAGATGCCGTGCCAGGTGGTCCAGCGCTCGGAGTTCTGCTCGATGGGTTCAGCGCGGGCGGCGTCTCCCGAGGAAACAATCAACCCGCCGATGAGCAACAGCAGGGGTATTGGAAAGATGATAGTGGTTCTGCGCAAGTGATGTACTCCGAGATTTTCGTTCGGGAGCGTCCTCTCAACGCTCGTGAACGGCCAAGATGTGGTCATGTTACAACATTCCCGGCGAACAAGGACCACGACAGGCATTTTTGCCGGGTCGGCGAACGCCGTCACTAAAGGCAATGGTTTGCCGGAACAATGGATCCCGCGACTGCTGACAAAAAGTCGCATTTGACGCGGCTTTCAGGGTTCCGATGGCCTTTTGAACCCCTACAAACTCAATCTTTGCGGGAGGTGCGCAACGTGCTGTTGCGGCGGCATGAGCGGCCGGAGATTGCCCTCGCCCCTGCGGCTCTGGAGATTCAACCTGGTAGCGCGTTCGATGCTGTCGATAGAGGCTGAAACTGCTAGACGATTTGAACAATGCAGGGCATTGCATTACAATGCAGTACGACAACTTGGTGCTAGGGAGGCGATACATGGAAGACCAGATGACGGTTCGGTTACCTCGCGAGTTGAGCAGGGCATTGAAGGAGAGAGCCGCTCGAATGCAGCGTAAGCCGTCTGAGGTTGTGCGGATGGCCGTGAAAGAGTTTCTGCTGACTCCCGACCAACCTCTCGGGCGTCCAGCCGAGCGAGTCCGGGATCTCATCGGTTCATTGGAAAGCGGCCTGCCGGACCTGGCCGTGCGCCATCGGGAACATGTCCTCGAGAAGCTCCGACGTGGCCGGTGAACTGGTCCTGGACACAGGCGCGCTCGTGGGGTTGTTGGACCGCAGCCAGAGGGTCCATTCGGCGTGCGCTGGATTCTTCCGAGAGTGGGAGGGGGTGGTTGTCACGACTGAAGCGGTACTGACCGAGTCCACGTACCTGCTGTCTGGAATCCGCGGCGGTGGCACTTCATGTCTCGATTTCGTCCTTCGCGCTCCTGTCGTCGTTGTTCCTTCAACGTCGAAGTCTCTCCGCCGCTGTCGCAATTTGATGGAGAAATACTCCGACCTTCCGATGGATTTTGCGGACTCAACGCTGGTGGTTCTCGCTGAGGAACTAAACGCGGATCTCGTTTTTACTGTTGATCAGGACTTCAGCGTGTACCGCATCCGTGGCCGCAGACCGTTCCGAATCGTTCCCCGCATCTAAACGCACTTCGTCCGCGGCGTTGCGGTTCGCTGGCGCTGGCATGCTGGTTCGCGTACAGCCGGACTTGGACGCCGCTGCGCCCCTCCTAGTTGGGAGTCACGCAGGATCAGTTGCCGGGCCTGAGAGCTTCCATCTCGTCGATCGACCGCGGCCAGTCCGCCCTCAGGAGTCGGGACAAGGCTCGGTCCCTCAGGACTTTCCCCCCCGTTTGGCATCGGGCGCAGTAATTGACTTCGTTTGCCGCGTAGACGATACGCTGAATGGGCGAGCCGCACGTCGGGCAGGCCTGCCGATGCTTCCCATGCACAGCCATCTCGGGACGGAAGGCGGTCACCTTGTCTGGGAAATCGGAACCGACTTCGTCCCGGAGCCGGTCGATCCAGAGTTCGAGGGTCTGCCGGGTCTTTTCGAACAGTGTTTCGATCTCTTGGGGCTCGAGATTTCGTGTCCGTTGAAGCGGGGACAACCGGGCGGCGTGAAGGATCTCATCCGAATACGCGTTGCCGATTCCGCTGAAGCTGGCCGGGTCGCACAGCGCGCGCTTCAGAGTGTGGTTTCCTGCGACAAGCCGCTGCCGAAATTCTTCCAGAGTGCACTCGAGGACGTCGACACCGCCCCGGTCGTGGGCGGCCAGGCCCTCACGTCCGTCCACGGCGTAAAGGGAGGCGCGGCGCTTGCTGCCGGCCTCGGTCAGTAGGAGCGATCCGTTTGGGAGGTCGAAGGCCGCCAGACCGAGCCTCCGCGGAAGTCCTGCGCCCCTTTTCTTCCAGCGGAGCCGGCCGGCAATCATCAGATGCAGAACGAGAAAGTAATCGCCGTCGAACTCGATGACGATCCGCTTTCCCAGCCGGTTGAAACCGGTCACCTCTCGTCCCTTGAATCTTTCCAACGGGGGATCGATGCTACGGACGAGGAACGGACTGGCGACACGGATCCCCTCGAGCCGCTGGCCAAGAACCGTGCGTTCAAGCGCCTCGATATAAACCTGGATGTCGGGTAGTTCGGGCACGGGTGCGTACTCCAGCGTGCAATAAGGCCCGCAGAATACCATCTTGCGCCGAGTGGTGACCGCGAGCGGATTCAGAGAATCTTCAGGACCCGGAGGTATTGTCGCCAGGAAGGACAGTCGCCAATCCTAGAGGGGGTGGGATGTGAAGGTGTTTTCAGTGCTGGTTGCGACAATGCTCCTCGTCTGGCCCGCCCAACCTGACGGTCAGGATTCTTCGGTGACGGATGGAGTTCGAAGGGACGGTCTCGGGCATCAGCGGGACAACCATTGTCCTCTTTGAGGGGCGAGTGGTCGTGGAAGCCGCGAACCTCCCCGGCGTTGGGAGTTTGAGGGCCGGCATCCATGTGGAGCTGGAAGTCACCGTCGATGACTCCGGTCGACTGATCGCACATGAGATGGAGATCGAAAACGACGATAGTGAGTCGAGCATCGAAGGACTCATCACCGGCATCGACCCCGTCCGGAGTATTCTAACCTTCGGTCCCGTGCAGGTCGTTCTTAGCGGGCGTATGATTTCGATAACGTAAAAGGGACCCACCCAAGGGGGTTCTGATCGAGCAAAAGGGACCCACCCCTGATAGCCTCCCCCGGCGTGTCGCCGGATGAACCGGCAAGGCGGGAGGGAGGGTGAGGAGTTGTTAGGGATGGATCAGTACGAGATGGTCAGGACCGCACATCGGGTCCCCGACCAGCTTACAAGAAAAGCATTCGACAGATCGCCCGGGAGACCGGGCACACGAGACGGACGGTCCGGAAGGCGTTGGCCGGGCAGGAGCCGAAGTATCGGCGGGAGAAGGAGCCGGCCTGTCCGGTGATGGATCCGGTGGCCGGGATCGTGGAGGGCTGGCTGCGGGCGGATCGGGAGCAGCCGGTCAAGCAGCGACACACGGCGCACCGGGTGTGGCAACGTCTGGTGGACGAGCATGGATTTACCGGAGCCGAGCCGACGGTGCGGCGATGGGTGCGGGAGCGGAAGATGCGGCTGGGCTGGAGCCGGTCGGCGGCGGTGGTGCCGCTGGATCCGGAACAGGCGTCGGAAGCCGAAGTGGACTGGGGCACGGCCTGGGTCCGGATGAATGGTGAAGACCTTCAGGTCAAACTGTTCTGCATGCGGAGCCGGTACTCGGGCAAGTCGTTTGTGCGGGCGTATCGGTGGGAACGGCAGGAGATGTTGCTGGACGGTCAGATCCGGGGGTTCGGCTGGTACGGCGGCGTATTCCCGACCGTGGTCTTCGACAACCTGAAGACGGCTGTGAAGCGGGTTCTGAGAGGGAAGGCCCGGATCGAGCAGGACCGGTTCACGGCGTTTCGAGCCCACTACACGTTTGAAGCGCGGTTCTGTAATCCGGCCCGGGGCCAGGAGAAAGGCGGTGTCGAAGGCCTGGTGGGTTTCGCACGCCGGAACTTCCTGGTGCCGGTTCCCGAGGTGGCCGACTTGGAGGATCTGAACGCGCAACTGCTGGAACGCTGCGCGACCGACGACCAGCGCCGGATCGGCGGCCGGGCCGACGACCGCACGATCGGGGAACGGCATGCTGCCGAGCAAGAGCGGCTGTTGGCACTGCCCGAGACGCCATTTGAGAACACCAAGGTGGTGGGTGTGCGGATCAGCCGGTACCAGACCGCGCAGGTGGATTCGAACCGGTACTCGGTGCCGACCGCGTATGTGGGACGCCGTCTCTGGGCCCATATTGGCTGTGACCGGGTGCGCTTTTATGCGGACCAGAAGAAGGTGGCCGAACATTCCCGAGCCTTCGGTCATAGCGACTGGCGGATTGATCCGATGCACTACCTGGAACTGATCCGCCGGAAGGTGGGGGCGTTTGAAAGCGCCCGACCGATTCGGCAGTGGCGGCCCCAGTGGCCCGCCCATTACGAGACGGCGCTGGAACGGTTGCGGGAACGGCACGGCTATAGCCGGGGCACCCGGCAGTTTATCGGCATCCTCCAACTCCACCAGGACTGGGCTCTGGACCGGGTCTCGGCGGCCCTTCAGGAAGCGCTCGATGCCCACTGCGCCGAACTGGACGCGGTCCAGCACATTCTGATGCGGGAGGCATCCCCGGCCCGAGCCCATGCCCCGCTCGAGTCCGGGTTAATGCCCGGTATCACCGACCGGACGATCGCTGGAGCCGATCTGGATCAATACGACCGTCTCCTGACTGGGGGTGTGCGATGACACCGGGCCAGGAGATCGTTCTGGACGACGCATTACGGCAGCTTCGGCTTCCGGCCATGGGACGGGAGTGGCGCGAACACGCCCGGCAGGCCAAGGAGGCCGGAGAGGGGTACACCGGCTTCCTGCTGGCTCTGGCCAGCCGCGAGTTGGAACAGCGCCAAGCCAATCAGGTCCAGCGCCGGTTGCGCGAGGCCCGGTTTCCACTGCTCAAGACCCTGGAAACGACCGACCTGAAGAAGTGGCCGGCGCTGGATGCGGTTCAGGTCCGCGACTATGCCGAGTGCGGCTACATCACCCGGCGCGAGAACGTTGTGCTGCTGGGCAAGCACGGCACCGGCAAGACCCATGCCGCAACGGTCCTGGGTGTGGAAGCCTGCCGCAACGGTTACCGCGTCGGGTTCACCACGGCCGCGGGATTGGTCAACACGCTGATCGAATCCCGCGAAGAACGGCAGTTGAAGCGGTACCTGGCCAAGCTGTCCCGCTTTGAACTGCTCGTCGTTGACGAGGTCGGCTATATCCCGTTCTCGGCCGAGGGGGCCCAGCTGCTGTTTCAGGTCTTCTCGGACCGTTATGAGAAGGGCTCGGTGATCGTCACGTCGAACCTCCCGTTTGCGCAGTGGACCAGCGTCTTCGGCGACGCCGCGCTGACTGCGGCCCTATTGGACCGGCTCACCCATCACTGCTCGATTCACGAGTTCAAATGGGAAAGCATCCGGTTCACCGAAAGTCTGGGCGCCGCCAGCAAACGGAAAAAGAAACCCCGTGCCGCCGGAGGATCCGCGTGAAAAACGCGGGCGCGACGGGCTGTGGAAAGTGCCGCCACCGTGGGAACCCGCTGCAAAGCCAGCGCGTTCCCACCGCGGCTTGGAAGCCTTCGGCTTCCACACTTTCCACAGCCCCGACGGCGGGCTTACTTACAAACCATTAACCCAGGGGGTGGGTCCCTTTTACTCGATCGGGGTGGGCTCTTTTTACGTTGTCAAAGCGAGGCGTACGCGTTTCGACGGTCTTGACTGCAGTTCGCTGGTTGTGGGCATGCCTGTCGAGGTTGAAGTCGAACTTCACGAGGGGCAATTGGTAGCGGTCGAGATCGAGCGCGACTGAAGTGGAATCTCCCCACGGGTTGATCGCGGGTGCCGGAAATCTCTGCAGTCAGGGTGCCGTGGTCGTTCCTCCTGTAGACGATTCGCTTTGGATAGTCGTGCTCCATGTTCTCGAACGTCGCCCGCCACGGCGTCAGTTCGACGAGTTGGAAATCCGTTCCCTCTCTTCCGCCCGGTTGTGCCACGTAGAATACGCCGTTCGGGCGGGTTTCGATCCGAAGGAACTCGAAAGCCGTGGCGCGTCCACTCCGAATCGTCCGGTTGAGGCCGAGCATCAGCCCTACGGCGGGTTCGGTCCAGTGTTCCTCGATGCGGGTTTCGCCCTCGGTCTGCCAGGTGCCGGAAAGCCAGCCGAGGTCGGCCGTGGTCCAAGGCGACTCCGGTCGCGTCGCCTGCGGCAGGAAGAACAGGGCGATGAGGATGAAACTCTGGATTGTCACGCGTTTTCTCGCGATTCACACGTTCATCGAACGCAGCCAGTTCGCTTCGTGGAACCGGCGTCCGAAAGCAGAGTATAACCGGGAAAAAGAAAGCCCCGACAATCTTCCGATTTGTCGGGGCTCTTCTTCAATTAATTCCCGGCGACGACCTAGTCTCCCAGCAGTAGAATCGGCCCTGAGGGGCTTAACTTCCGTGTTCGGGATGGGAACGGGTGTGATCTGGCCGCTCCGCTACTCTGTCATTTGAAATTCGACTTTTCGAGCGTCCGAAACCCTCTTTGAAGCATCGAGAACCTCGAGCGCTACAAGGTTGCCGTCACCGTCATAGTCAAGGATCACGCCCGGCTTGTCCTCGTCGCTTTCTGCGACCGCTATGCTGTCCCTCAGGACCACAGTCAGTGTATCGGTTTTTGAATCGTAAGAAACTTTCATGCCTGATTCCGACGGTATTTTTCGATCTTGCTAGTGCGATATGCCGTCACGATCGCTGCCGGCGACCGATCGACGTCAACGAAAACTCTTGTTAGACATCGATTTTCCCGATTCTCGTCTACCGACTGAAGAACGTCGCGTCCCGGCCGAACTTGGAAGCGTTGTTCGGGTTGCTTCAGAACCCTATCCACTTCCTGCTCACCGATTCCACGCCGTGCCAATTCCATCCGAGCATGATCTGTAAGCACGTAGCTCGTGATCGGATCCGGTTTCGGCATCGGCCTGCGGTCACAGTATATCCAAGAAACAGAAAGCCCCGGCATCCTTTCAGATGACGGGGCTGGAAATTAATTCCCGGCGACGACCTAGTCTCCCACGCAGTCGCCCACGCAGTACCATCGGCCCTGAGGGGCTTAACTTCCGTGTTCGGGATGGGAACGGGTGTGACCCCCCCGGTAAGATCACCGAGAAAATGGTTTTCTGTCGGTGCGGTCTATGACCGCACAATCACGCGCTCGCCAAGCGCGCCTACAGAAAGAATTCTTTCAAAGATCGGATGTGCGGTCATAGACCGCACCTACACGTCTTTGACAAGAGAATATTGATGGGCAGTGAGCGCGATAGAACGAACTTTGTAGTGAATAGATCAGTAATGATCAAGCCTCACGACCGATTAGTACGGGTTAGCTAAACACATTACTGTGCGTACACATCCCGCCTATCAACGTGGTAGTCTTCCACGGGTCTTCAGGAGCCTTATGGCCCGGGAGATCTTATCTTGCGGCCAGCTTCGCGCTTAGATGCTTTCAGCGCTTATCTGAACCGGACATAGCTACCCAGCGGTGCCACTGGCGTGACAACTGGTACACTAGAGGTCCGTCCAACCCAGTCCTCTCGTACTAAGGTCAGCCCCGCTCAAATCTCCTACGCCCACACCAGATAGGGACCGAACTGTCTCGCGACGTTCTGAACCCAGCTCACGTACCGCTTTAATGGGCGAACAGCCCAACCCTTGGGACCTTCTACAGCCCCAGGATGCGATGAGCCGACATCGAGGTGCCAAACCCGGGCGTCGATGTGAACTCTTGGCCCGGATCAGCCTGTTATCCCCGGCGTACCTTTTATCCGTTGAGCGATGGCCCTTCCATACAGAACCACCGGATCACTAAGTCCTGGTTTCCCACCTGCTCGACTTGTAGGTCTCGCAGTCAAGCCACCTTATGCCTTTACACTCGAAGGCTGATTTCCAAACAGCCTGAGGTGACCTTTGAGCGCCTCCGTTACCTTTTAGGAGGCGACCGCCCCAGTCAAACTACCCGCCTGGCAATGTCCCTGAACCGGATAACGGCCCTAGGTTAGGTCCACAGAACAACAAGGGTGGTATCTCACCATTGGCTCCCCGCAGCCCAAAAGCCACGGTTCAAAGCCTCCCACCTATCCTGCGCATGCTGACCCATAAACCATTGCCAGGTTATAGTAAAGGTGCACGGGGTCTTTCCGTCTTGGTGCGGGCATCCGGCATCTTCACCGGAACTACAAATTCGCTGAGTCACTCGTTAAGACAGTCGTCAGATCGTTACGCCATTCGTGCAGGTCGGAACTTACCCGACAAGGAATTTCGCTCTCAATCTTAGACTTAACCGGAGGGTGTTAAGCCGGCAGCATCCATGCCGCCCTGCATGTCGCCATGCAGATGGGACTATATCTTCACCTGAGTAAACAGGTGTCCGGCATATAGTCTCTGAGGATTCTGATCGCGATTGATCAGCCTTTCCTGCTGATTGCCCGCACCTCCTGGATTGTCACTTGGAACGAAATTCCAAGTACCGGAGGATACACCGGGGTTTCCAGCATTTAGCCGAATTTTACTAAGGCAGCGAGTTCTACCTTAGGACCGTTCATGTGTGTTAACAACGAATGTTGTGCATTTCGTTGCGGCCTGACTGGTGTCAGACCCTGCATGTTGCCATGCAGATCGGACTATATCATCAGCAGCATTTGCCACTGCCTGGCGTGTAGTCTCTGAGGATCTTCCCTCAGTGGAGTTCCGCAAGAATCTCCTGGTCGGAGTACTTACGTCTTCCTGCTCCACCGTCATTCATCTGCGATCGAAGACCAAGAATCTTCCTGATCCCACTCTGATGCAGATGCTCGTCTTCTTGAATCAACGCCGCGAGTTGCTTGAACTTCGAAAAGTCCCGCTTCTTTTTCGCCGACAAAAACCGGTATCGATCGAAAAACGGGATGACGTTCTCACGAATCGCGGTGAAATTATTGACTTCGTAATACCAGACCCCATCGTCACGCGAACGAAGTGTTCCACACTTCAAATGTCGCTTGTACAACGCGAGAATTACTCTGTCCTTCTGTGAGACATTGAAACAGAGCGACACCTTCCAAGGCATCTTGTAATCCTGCCGCTTACGAAAACTGACATTGAAGCTTCCCTCACCATCGGCGAAACCTGCGAGGTAATAGCCGATGTGTGGGGGAACTTGTTTGGGATCAAACGAAGCCATCAGGGAATCTTTCCTGCTGATTGTCCGCACCGACTGGATTGTCACTACCTCGTTGCCCGACTCCAAGGGTGTCGTCGGATTATTACGAGATGAGTACCAGCGGATACAACCGGATGTTCCAGCATTTAGCCAGGTTTATTTACGTAACTACAATCGGTTCATAGTTACGGCCGCCGTTCACCGGGGCTTCAGTTCAGAGCTTCGCTACATAAATGCAGCTAACCCCTCCCTTTAACCTTCCGGCACCGGGCAGGCGTCAGCCCCTATACGTCGTTTTCGACTTTGCAGAGACCTGTGTTTTTGTTAAACAGTCGCCTGACGCGCTTCACTGCGGCCCCCTCTCCCTCAGAACGCGAAGTTCATCAGGATGGCGGGGCGCACCTTCTCCCGAGGTTACGGTGCTAATTTGCCGAGTTCCTGAACGAGTGTTCTCTCAAGCGCCTTTGGACGTTAAATCCTCGTCTACCTGTGTCGGTTTGCGGTACGGTCACCGCGGTCTCTCCTTAGAGGTTTTTCTTGGCAGAGTGGCCTCACTTACTTACGAGTCATAGCGACTCCGGACTCCCCTCTCAGCGTTGAATGCCCGCGCGGATTTGCCTGCACGGACCGCCTACCGGGTTCCACCTCCCATAGCCATAGGGTTTGGCTAAGCTAGCCTCCTGCGTCACCCCATCGTACAAACGAAACCATGGTGGTACAGGAATGTTGACCTGTTTCCCATCGTCTACGCCTTTCGACCTCGACTTAGGGACCGACTAACCCTGAGCGGATTAACCTTCCTCAGGAAACCTTAGACTTTCGGCGGGGAGGGTTCTCACCTCCCTTATCGCTACTTATGCCGGCAGAGTCTCTTCTGTACGCTCCATCTGTCCTTACGGTCAGACTTCAACGCCGAACAGAATGCTCCCCTACCAAAACATGATTCCGAAGAATCATGAGTTCCGCAGCTTCGGCACGATGCTTTAGCCCCGTTGAATTATCGGTGCAAAGACGCTTGACCAGTGAGCTATTACGCTTTCTTTAAAGGATGGCTGCTTCTAAGCCAACCTCCTGGCTGTCTCAGCATCTTCACGTCCTTTCCCACTTAGCATCGATTTGGGGGCCTTAGCTGGCGGTCTGGGCTGTTTCCCTTTTGACAATGAGGCTTAGCCCCCACTGTCTGACTGCCATGCATTTGTCGTCGGCATTCGGAGTTTGATTGGATTCAGTAACCTTGTGGGGCCCCTAGTCCATTCAGTGCTCTACCGCCGACGCAATTCACATAACGCTAGCCCTAAAGCTATTTCGGGGAGAACGAGCTATAACGGAATTTGATTAGCCTTTCACCCCTACCCTCAGCTCATCCAAGCCGTTTTCAACCGACACTGGTTCGGACCTTCACCTCGTGTTACCGAGGCTTCATCCTGGCCAAGGGTAGATCATCCCGCTTCGCGTCTATTACCACGGACTGTGGTCGCCCTATTCAGACTCGCTTTCGCTACGGCTCCCCCAATCGGGTTAACCTTGCCCGTGACAATAACTAGCCGGCTCATTATGCAATAGGCACGCGATCAGGCGTGACCAATCCGAAGAATGGCCATAGCCCTCTCACTGCTTGTAAGCACACGGTTTCAGGTTCTTTTAACTCCCCTAGCAGGGGTTCTTTTCACCTTTCCCTCACGGTACTGGTTCACTATCGGTCGACGGTTAGTATTTAGCCTTGGGAGATGGTCCTCCCGGGTTCCCACAGGGTTCCACGTGTCCCGCGGTACTCAGGTGCCTGTCGGGAGTTGCCACCACTTTCGTTTACGGGGCTATCACCCTCTATGGCCAGCCGTTCCAGGCTGTTCTACTAGCGGAGCAATTTGTAACTCCACAATGACAGGTCCTACAACCCCACCGAATCCGAAGACTCAGTGGTTTGGGCTATTCCGCATTCGCTCGCCGCTACTAGCGGAATCACTTTTGTTTTCTTTTCCTCCAGGTACTAAGATGGTTCACTTCCCTGGGTTCGCTTCATACGACCTATGTATTCAGTCGCAGATACTCCGGTTTTGCCGGAGTGGGTTCCCCCATTCGGAGACCCCCGGATCAACGCCTGCTTGCAGCTTCCCGAGGATTATCGCAGCTTGCCACGTCCTTCATCGCCTTCCGTCGCCTAGGCATCCACCGTGCGCCCTTAGTAGCTTGATCACTACAACTTTTGCCTAAGGCGCTCGCTCTACTCATAAACGTCTAGCGTGCTGGTCCGCAGAGGTGCCGCAATGTGCGGTCATAGACCGCACCCACAGGAGAGGCGTTCCAGCTCGCTCTACGTCAGGAATTCGTAGAGTTTGCCCATCAATATTCAGTTGTCAAAGACCAGGTAACTTTCGCTCCGGCCGCAAGCCGGATCGAAAAGATTTGAAACTGGAAATCTGAAATCTCGAATTTCAAATATAAAGAAATCGGGTTCCGATTTCTTCAATGGAGATGATCGGGATCGAACCGACGACCTCCGCCTTGCAAGGGCGGCGCTCTCCCAACTGAGCTACATCCCCCGGCACTGTAAGACCGCAACCTGCAGAATGGGCCTGGGTAGAATTGAACTACCGACCTCACGCTTATCAGGCGTGCGCTCTAACCGGACTGAGCTACAGGCCCGGCATTCTACTCCACTACTGTCGTCGGGTCTCGCCGGTTAGACGAGTGCCAGGTTCGATTTGTGCGGTCATAGACCGCACCTACACGGATTCTGATTATTTGAGGCAGAAAGCGTGCCCGCCGGCCGGACTGAATCCGTCGCCAACAGGCGTTTTGTGAGACTTTACTCTTAGAAAGGAGGTGATCCAGCCACAGGTTCTCCTACGGCTACCTTGTTACGACTTCACCCCAATCACCACTCATACCTTGGACGGCTATCTCCCGAAGGTTGAAACACCGGCTTCTAGTACAAACGGCTTTCGTGATGTGACGGGCGGTGTGTACAAGGCCCGGGAACGTATTCACCGCGGCATGCTGATCCGCGATTACTAGCGATTCCAACTTCATGGAGTCGAGTTGCAGACTCCAATCCGAACTGAGGACGGCTTTTTGAGATTAGCTCCCCCTCGCGGGTTTGCGACCCTCTGTACCGCCCATTGTAGCACGTGTGTAGCCCTGGACATAAAGGCCATGAGGACTTGACGTCATCCCCACCTTCCTCCGGTTTTTCACCGGCAGTCCCCTTAGAGTGCCCACCATAACGTGCTGGCAACTAAGGGCAAGGGTTGCGCTCGTTGCGGGACTTAACCCAACATCTCACGACACGAGCTGTCGACAGCCATGCAGCACCTCGGCTAGTGTCCCCGAAGGGAAAGAGAGCTTTCACCCTTTGTCACTAGCCGTTCGAGCCCAGGTAAGGTTCTTCGCGTTGCGTCGAATTAAACCACATGCTCCACCGCTTGTGCGGGCCCCCGTCAATTCCTTTGAGTTTCAGCCTTGCGACCGTACTCCCCAGGCGGGATACTTAACGCGTTAGCTCCGGCACGGAAGGATTCAACCCCCCCCACACCAAGTATCCATCGTTTAGGGCTAGGACTACCAGGGTATCTAATCCTGTTTGCTCCCCTAGCTTTCGCGCCTCAGCGTCAGTTGCGATCCAGAAAGCCGCCTTCGCCGCCGGTGTTCCTCCTGATATCTACGCATTTCACCGCTACACCAGGAATTCCGCTTTCCCCTCTCGCACTCTAGTCTGCCAGTATCGGATGCAGGCTCTGGGTTGAGCCCAGAGTTTTCACATCCGACTTAACAAACCGCCTACGCGCCCTTTACGCCCAGTAAATCCGAACAACGCTTGCCCCCCCCGTATTACCGCGGCTGCTGGCACGGAGTTAGCCGGGGCTTCTTCTACAGGTACCGTCAACCCGAAGGCTTCTTCCCTGTCGAAAGGATTTTACGTACCGAGATACTTCATCATCCACGCGGCGTTGCTTGATCAGGGTTTCCCCCATTGTCAAAAATTCCCCACTGCTGCCTCCCGTAGGAGTCTGGACCGTGTCTCAGTTCCAGTGTGGCCGACCGTCCTCTCAGACCGGCTACCGATCGCAGCCTTGGTGAGCTCTTACCTCACCAACTAGCTAATCGGGCGCGGGCTCCTCCCGGAGTGGCCGAAGCCTTTCATCACGGAATCCGAGGACTCTGTGATCGTATGCGGTATTAGCACCGGTTTCCCGATGTTATTCCCCGCTCCGGGGCAGATTACCCACGTATTACTCACCCGTGCGCCGCTTTACTAAGGAACCGAAGTTCCTTTTCTCGCTCGACTTGCATGTGTTAGGCACGCCGCCAGCGTTGATTCTGAGCCAGGATCAAACTCTCAAAATAGACTTTTGAAAGTTCAGATACATCGCTTGTCAGCTAAAGACTCAGTTATTCGACTTTTAGGCACGCTTTCTGTTGTCAAAGAGCTTGGGGCTCCAGGCCTCAAATAAGCGCTACAACGCCCCTCAAAACGAAGTTTGGGGAGTGTTGCAGGGGCTAAAAAAAACCGCCAGGATACTGCTCGGCGGTTTCCGTTTCGCCACCCTGCACACGATAAGGCCATGTGCGCAGGCGCATCAGAGAATAGTACGCGGCTGCTGGGATTCTGTCAAGCGCCGGATCGGTCTTCTTGTCCTTTATTTCCGTCCGTTTGGGACACTTTCGGCAGTTCGCGACGGACGAGCGCGATCAGCTCACCGACAAGCCGTTCGTTCCGCAGTGCGGAGTCGCTCTCGATCATCACACGTAGTAGAGATTCGGTGCCCGAATAACGCACGACGATCCGCCCCCGTCCCTCCAGTTCGCGAGCGATCTCGCCGATTCGAGCGTGCACTGAAGGCATTCCGTCGAGCGGTACTTTTCTCTCGACGGGAACGTTCTCGAGCAACTGGGGGGCCGGATCCCAGTCGGCGGTCAGGTCATCCAGCGAGGCGTTCTGTTTGACAAGAGCTTCACAAAGTTTCAAAGTCGTCAGCAGCCCGTCTCCCGATAGCTGGAAATCAGGGAAGATGATGTGGCCGGAAGGCTCGCCTCCGAGCGCGCTGCCGCTGTCCAGCATCTCTTGAAACACGTAACGGTCACCGACGCCGACCCGGGTCAATCGGATACCTTCATCGGCAAAGACCCGCTCGAGACTGTAGTTGGTCATGGAAGTACCGATGACGCTGGGTGGGTCGAGCAGTCCGTCCTTCTTCATCAGGCGTGCGATCAAGAGAAGGATCGGGTCTCCGTCGACCAGTCTCCCGCTCCCGGCGACGAACATCGAGCGGTCACCGTCGCCGTCGAAGGCAACACCAAGGTCGGCCGTTTGCTGTCGAACCGCCTCGATCAGGCTCTGGGGGTGCACCGCTCCACAACCTTCGTTGATGTTCTTTCCCGATGGGCTCGCGTTGACGGTCGAGACTTCCGCTCCCATCCGCCGGAGCAGATCCGGGGCGACGCCGCTCATTGCCCCGTTGGCGCAGTCGACGACCAGCCGAACGCCCCGGAGCCAGCTTCCGTTGGGGAATCGGGCGGCAAGGTGCGCTTCGTATCTTTCCAGCCACGAGGACGTGCTGAACTCGGGAGCTACCGACTCCACCCCAGGTGCCTTGCTTTCCGACCCTCCTGTCGCCAGCAAAGCCCGAACGCGCTCTTCGACCCGATCCTCTTCCCCATCGGCCAGCTTGCGGCCGTTTGCGCCGAATATCTTGATGCCGTTGTCCTGGTAGGAATTGTGGGAGGCGGAAATCATCACGCCGCCGGTGGCATCGGTCTGCTGGGTCAGCAGCGCGATTGCGGGAGTGGGCAATACCCCGACGTCCACGACCGATGCACCGGTGTCGTCGAGCCCTTCTTTGAGGCGCTCCAGTATCCATGGGCTGGAATCACGTGGATCCTGCCCGACGATGATCTCGCCCCCCAGTTCCAGCCCGATCGACTGTCCGATCGCCGGCAGCGTTGCTGCATCCAGCGGGAACTGACCGGCCCGAGCGCGAATCCCGTCTGTACCGAAGAGCTTGTTCAAGAGTGTTCTATATTGAGGGAAGTGACGACGAAGTGGCCAGTGGTCAGTGGCCAGTGGTCAGACAATCCGGATTGAGGACCCAGCAACTGACAACTGACTACTGACAACTGACTACTGCCGATCGTCATGGACGATCGGCCGCCTCAGACCGAACGATTACCTGGACGCTTTCGGGTTCCGTCAGCGCAGCGTATAAGGGTTCACTGACACCGATGATCTGTGGGATCACTTCCTGGCTTCCCGGTGAGAGGTTTTCGGTGTCGATCGTGAAGTAGACAAACTCGGGGTCGTATTCGGCCATCAGGCTCTTGGGACCGCGTATCGTGACGTCGATTTCCGAGGGCTGTACGAACCACAACTCCGGATCCAGAGAAGGATCCAGGGTGATCGTGTAGACGTCCTCGACTTCGACTTCCAGGATCTGAATCATCACCTCGTAGGGCGACAGCGACTGTAATCGGACCAAAGGATCCATGACATTCAGATCAGCGGATTCGCGAACGCTCTCCTGCAGTCCGTCGATTCGAATCGATGTCGTTGGGAGGGACTCGAGCGGACGGATTCTGGACTCGGGACCGACCACCTGCACCGTGCTCGGCGAGACGACAATGCCCGCCACGACGTAGTCCTCCGCCGGTTCGCCCTCGACCGTTGCCCGGACCGGCAGCTGTCGGGAAAGGGTCCGCTCGAGATTGAATTGGACGCGCGGAGGGTTGACGCGAAGCACCTCGACGCCGAAAGGCGTCTGGATGTTCTGTGCCGAAAGGGGGAGGTTCTTCTCACCCGGGGTCTGTCCGATCAGCGACACCACCGCGGCCAGGTCGGCCGGAGAGATCTCGTTCAGCAGGTTCGACGAACCACGCAGCTGCAGATCGACTTCCCTGGCAGTCTCTCCGGTAATCTCCGTGTTTGGCGGGATGCTCTGAAACTCCAATGCGAGGGTCCGGTTGATCACGGAGTTCGTTTCGCTGGCGATCGTCAGCCACAGCAGACTGGCGAGCAGGATCGAGAACACCTTCAGAAACCAGTTGCGTGTGATGAGTTGCCGGAGTTGCATGACCTGACCCTATGATTCGGCCGGAGAGGTGACCGCTTCGTGAAGCTGCTGAGGTGATTTTTTTTCGAACGCGTCGCGTAGTCGGCTCCGGAGTCCCTCGGAATCGAGGAAGCGCATGATCTCGCCGTTCGCTGCGAACGAGATCGACCCGTTTTCCTCAGACACGACGATCACGACCGCGTCTGTCTCCTCGGTAATGCCGATCGCTGCGCGGTGGCGAGTTCCCAGTTCCTTGCTCAGGCGCGGGTTTACGGTCAGCGGGAGGAAACAGGCGGCAGCGGCGACACGACCGTTCTGCACGATCGCGGCCCCGTCGTGGAGAGGGACGGAAGGATCGAAAATTGTCACGAGAATGTCGTAGGACACCAGCGATTCCAACGCGATCCCGCTCTCGATGTAGTTCTTCAGCCCCACGTCGCGTTCCAGGACGATCAACGCGCCCGTCTTGCGCGAAGCCAGCGTCGTCGCGGCCAGGACCAGCTCGTCGTAGAACTCGCCTCGATTGATCGACGAAAAGCCGCTGAGGAATGGAGTCCTGCCGAAATGCGTGAGTGCTCTACGGATTTCGGCCTGGAAGATAACAATGATGGCGAAAACAAAGTAGGGAAGGATGTTCGTCAGCAGCCACGAAAGGGTCGCAAGCCGGCCGTATCTGGAGAAATAGAAGAAGGCCACGACCACAGTCAGGCCGAGCGCCATCTGAACGGCGCGCGTACCACGCATCAACACCAATACCTGGTAGATGATGAACGCGACGATCAGGATGTCGAGGATCGCGTAGCCGTCAATCGGCGGCAATCTCAATAGTTCACGCAACATCGGTTCTAATGGGGTGACGAAGATCGAACTCAGGAATGCGGGGAATTCGGTCTCCGTCCCCGATCTTCCCGATCTTCCTGCTCGATTGCGTCTGCCATCTGAGCCACGGCCCTCATTTGAGCAACGTCATGGACACGAATGGCGTGGGCCCCGTTTCCTACGGCCAGAGCCACGGCGGCTGCGGTAGTCCAAACCGCGACCTCCGGGTCGGATATGTTCATTTTTATAAATGACTTACGGGATACGCCCACCAATAGTGGATAGCCTAGTGTACTAAAAAGACCGAGGCTTTTTAAAATTTTTAGGCTGGCGCGTGAGCTCTTACTGAAGCCGAGACCGGGGTCGGCGACTATCGAAGCGGGTTCGATGCCTTCTTGGATAGCGCTTTCAATGGTTTGAGAGAGTTCGCCGCACAAAGTTTCGGGCGACTGGTCCCCGTCACGGACATGGAGCTTGCTGCGATCTCCCCGGCTGTGCATCAGGACGACGCCCACACGTGTTTCGGCCGCCACCTGTCCCATTTCGGGGTCCAGTCTGAGGCCGCCCACATCGTTGATGACCTGGGCCCCCGCATCGATAGCCCGCCTGGCGACCTCGGCCCGGTATGTGTCGACCGAGATTGGGATTCGAAGTACGCCTGCGAGTTGTTCGACGACGGGTACGACGCGTCGGATCTCTTCGTCCACCGAGACGAGCTGGCTTCCCGGTCTCGTCGATTCCCCACCGATGTCGAGAATGTCGGCGCCCTGCGCCTCGATCTCCCGGCCTCGTTCGATGGCCCGCGCAGGGTCGCTGTAGAGTCCGCCGTCGGAGAATGAATCGGGTGTAACGTTCAGGATCCCCATGATCAGCGTGCGCTCGCCCATTTCGAATGACGTTCGAGGAAGCTTCCAGGTGTGGGGTGTGCGCATCGGTAGATACAAAAAAGCCAGAAGCCGTGGCTTCTGGCCGATGGTTCATGAGTGTAGGTGCGGCCTATGACCGCACATGATTCAACCCGCGCAAAGTGCGCTCACAAAAGCGCAACAACGCTTAGGCCGGCGCCGGATCCTCGCTGGGCGGGATCGGGGGGACGACCTTGTCGGATGCAGGTGCCGGTGCCTCGCTCTTCTCTTCCTCGTCCTTCTTTGGAGTCGCAGCCGGAGCAGGTTTTTCCTTGAGAGGTTCGCCGTCCATCAGCATCTGAATTTCTTCGGCATCGAGCGATTCCCGTTCCAGCAGAGCTTCGGCGATTCGAACCAGAGCGTCCTTGTTCTCGGCAAGGATGGTCTTCGCACGCTCATATCCCTGCATCACGAAGTTCCGAACCTGTTCGTCGATCGCCTCGGCCGTGTCTTCGCTGTAATCGCGATGCTGGCTGATTTCACGACCCAGGAAGATCTGCTCTTCCTGGCGGCCGAACGTCAACGGGCCGAGAGTCGACATGCCGTACTGGCAGACCATCTTTCGCGCCATCTCGGTGGCCTGTTCGATATCGTTACCCGCGCCGGTCGTGATCGTGTCGAGGAACAGCTCTTCGGCGAGCCGCCCGCCCATCATGATCGCGAGTTGACCCTCCAGATAGGTTCGCGGGTAGGTGTGGCGGTCGTCCACGGGCAGCTGCTGTGTGACACCAAGAGCCATCCCGCGGGGGATGATCGTCACCTTGTGCAGCGGGTCGGCGCCCGGAATCATGACGGCGACCATGGCATGGCCTGCTTCGTGGTATGCGGTGACCTTTTTCTCATGGTCGCTGATAATCAGCGACTTGCGGGCCACGCCCATCATGACCTTGTCCTTGGAGGTTTCAAAATCCTCCATCGCCACGACCTTCTGGTTCAGGCGTGCGGCGTTCAGCGCGGCTTCATTGACCAGATTGGCAAGGTCGGCACCCGAGAAGCCCGGGGTGCTCCGAGCGATCACACTGATCTCGACGTCTTCAGAAAGTGGAATCTTCCGGACATGGACCGCGAGAATGCCCTCGCGCCCCTTGACGTCGGGACGGGGTACCACAACACGGCGATCAAAACGACCGGGCCGGAGCAGGGCAGGGTCCAGGACATCGGGGCGGTTGGTTGCGGCAACGAGGATCACGCCCTCGTTGGACTCGAAACCGTCCATCTCGACCAGCAACTGGTTCAGCGTCTGCTCCCGCTCGTCATGTCCTCCGCCCAGGCCGGCACCGCGGTGACGGCCGACGGCGTCGATTTCGTCGATGAAGATAATGCAGGGCGCATTCTTTTTGCCCTGTTCGAACAGGTCGCGGACGCGGGAAGCGCCGACTCCGACGAACATTTCGACGAAGTCGGACCCGCTGATCGAGAAGAAGGGGACGTTGGCCTCGCCCGCGATGGCCCGCGCCAGCAGGGTCTTGCCGGTTCCCGGCGGTCCGACCAGCAACACACCCTTGGGAATGCGTCCGCCGAGCTTCTGGAACTTCTGGGGCTCCTTGAGAAAGTCGATGATTTCGTGCAGTTCTTCCTTGGCTTCATCCACCCCGGCTACGTCCTTGAAGGTAACCTTCTTCTGGTGGGCCGTCAGGAGACGGGCGCGGCTCTTGCCGAACGAGAGGGCCTTGTTCCCCCCGCTTTGCATCTGGCGCATGAAGAAAATCCAGAACCCGATCAGGAACAGGAACGGCGCCCAGGACACCAGTGCCGCCAGCCAGGGGCTCTGGTTGGCGGGTTCCCCAGTGATGCTTACATTCTTTTCCCGGAGCAGGTTCAACAAGTCCGGGTATTCCATCGGGATGTAGGTTTTGAAGGTTTCGCCGGTAGTGAGTTCCCCTGTCACCTCGTTGTCGGCGATGGTGACGTCCCTGACCGTCCCGCGCTCGACCTCTTGCATAAACCGAGTGAAGTTGAAATCCTCGTCCTGGCCCGAGGTCGTTCTCTGAACGACCTGGTAGAGCAGGACCGCGGTCAGCAAAAGCGCGACCCAGAACAATATCGTCTTAGCCGTCGAATTCAATAAAACCCCCCAAGCCTGGATTCCTCACGAAATCCGGGCTCGTCTAAAGTCGCTTTGTTACTTTAGACTCCTCAGTCTCCCAAACGACTCTACTCTCCCGGAGCCTGCGGCAAAGCCTCGAATTCGATGATTCTTCGGGAATGGCCCGTCGGGGCGAATTCGCGGGAAACAGGGAACGAGGCCACCCAGACGATCGAAGATTCCGCGACCAACACCGGCAATCGGTGTCTCTGTCTCCTCGGAACCCGTTCGTCCTGGAAGAGCTTCTTCAGCTTAGCCGCCGGAAGTCCTACAGGGCTATAAAAGTCGCCATTTCTCCAATTACGGATTCTAACACAAGGACCCAGAGATTCACCATCGACCAAGGCCCTTCCCATCTTGGGTTTGCAGTCGGCCGGGCTGGCGAGCCGGGCCTCGATCACGCAACCGATTTCGGGCACGTGAACCCGCCCGGGAATCTCGAGTTCGTATTCGTAGTCAGGCTTTGCTTCGACCCCCTCGGCAAAGACCAGTGTGTCGAAATTGCGCTCGACGGCGATGGCGCCCGGCAGCTCGATGACCTTGCCGCTCTTTCCCGGCTCGAGTAGCGACCGAACACTCTCGAGGTGATCGAAACTGACGTCGGTGAGGGCTGAGCCGGCCCGCCTCAAGGACTCCCTCAGGACCCTCCTGGCAAACGCGACCGGGCGGCCAGCCAAATCATCGATGCGCAACACGACGCCGGCCTCATCCTCCCGGCAGCGCTCGAGGAGCCACTCGTCGATTTTCTGCTTCATCCATTCGTTCTCGTCTTCCAGCAGCTCGACGGTGCGCGCCAGTGCGTCAATCAGATTCGGATTGAAATCGGCCGCCAGCGTCGGCAGTACGACATGTCGGATGCGGTTCCGTGCAAAGTCGAGATCGCTGTTCGTTCGGTCATCGCGCCAGTCCTGACCGATGGTGCGGAGGTAGGCCTCGATCTGGTCGCGGGTGGATTCGATCAGCGGCCGGATCACACGTCCCGCCACGGCGCTCATCGAGACCAGCCCTTCCGGTCCGGCCCCGCGGAGTAGGTTCAGAAGCAATGTCTCGCTTCTGTCGTTTCGCGAGTGAGCCAACGCAACCTTGGTAAAGGCCTCACTTGTAAGGAATTGATCAAAGAACCGCTTCCGGGCCGTCCGAGCTTCGGCCTCCAGGTTGCCCGAGCCCGAGACTCCAGGTCCCTGGGTGTAGAAAGGTACGCCGAGTCGGGCTGCCAGTCTGCGAACGAAATGCTCGTCGTCGTCCGACGCCTGGCCCCGCCACCCGTGGTTGACATGGCCGACGCCGATCCCGAGTCCCAGAGCATGCAGGATGTGGAGAAGACAGACCGAATCGGCGCCACCTGATACTCCGACCAGGATCGTGTCACTTGTGTCAATCATCCGGTGCTTATGGAGTGTCTGGCGGACCGACCGGACAAGCGGGTTCTCGTTGGACATCGTTATATGTAATCCGAGTATGAGCTAGTCATGCCCTGCAATCAATGGTTTAGGCCCGGCCTCCGGTCCTCGGCGGGATGGCGCGTATTGGCGTCCGAGAGGCCTGGTTTGGTACCCTAACTGCACGTATTCTTTCTGGGAAAAGGATGTGGGACTCTACCTTCATCTAAAGTAAACTGTCCCCGGAGAGCCAGCGATGGATGCATTCGGACGCACAGCCAAGACCATAATCGGCCGGCCGACCCTCGGTCCGGACCAGTCGGCCTGGCATAACGCCGACGGTATTCTCGATAATTGGTCTAAGAGAGAGTGGAGCGACGGGCTGCAGATCGAAACGCTTGACGACCTCGACTGTCTCTGTGTGAAGACCGAAAACAGCACATATGAGATTACGATTCTATCCAAGCATTCCGGCGAAGTCATGGTCCGCGGAGGTCAATTCTTCCCCGAACGCACCCCTGTGCACCTCGCCGGAAGTTCCATGGGCGGCTCCTTTCTCAAGCTTCGCGGCATCTACCTGGGCTTCAACCTGGAGTTCCAGTACGACGGTCGCCGAATCGTGACCAGCCGGGTCAAGTCTATAGGCATGGTCGTCGAGTAACCGCCTCGCCGATTTCCCTAGACAGACCGCCGACAGTTCGCATCGCTTCCTCTCATTTTCAACCCGAAGGCATGAACGGTGGGAAGTTATTAACCACGGAGACACGGAGACACGGAGGATGACTAAGAACTCCGTGCCTTCGAGCCTCCGTGGTGAGTCCGACAATCCGTCTGGCCGAAATCGATGATCCGGAACCGGGAGAGCACCGTTCAGTTTTCGTCGGACAGTTCGATGTTGGCGTTCTCGGCATCGAACGACTTCACCTACAACCGCGACCAGAAGATCTGGGTGAGGACCGTCAGCGATCGTGGCGGCGACTTCAGGATGCTGGGCGGCGAATTCGACGGGCGCGTTCCGGCGGTTTCTGGTCTAAGGACGGTTCTACGATTTACTCGAACGCGGGCCTCGGCGCAACCCGTGGTCTGCTGGCGGTCGACGTGGAGTCGGGCGTCGTCACGCGTGTTGTTGAACACGCTCCCCGCCGAGGAGGAGGAAGCCGAGGGGACGACCACAAGTCAGTCACAAGGGGGCAGTTAAAATAGGGGCAGTCTCGACTGTCGACGGGTGGTCTTCGGACCGCCTTTTTTTACCTGCTAATATCTCCCTATGGACTACCAGCACCTGGAAGCCGGAGAGGAACTCGACGGGCTCGTCCTCGCCCGCGTGATGAAGGGGGCGGCCCCGGCTCGAGGAGACCGGTTCAGTACTTTCGGGCCGGCCAACGAAGCCATGATCAACCACCTGCGCGCGCGGGGCTTCGAGTACCGTGTTCAGAATAAGGGTCTGCGCCCCCCCTGGGTTGCCTGGTTCGGCCGTGACGGCAAAGCGTGGGAGGCCGCCTCCACAACGCAATTCGCGGCGAATTGCGTCGCCGCCATCATGGCTGCCGATTATCTGGAACGTCTGGATTGACTGTCTGGTTGATTGGAGTCCTCCCAACTCCCCTCCTCAGAACCACCCCGTGTGCGCGTTTCGCGCATCCACCCCTCCTTGTCCAAGGAGGGGAACTGTCTGGGGGTGCAACATATCAAACTCCCCTCCTCAGATGAGGAGGGGTGGCGCGAAGCGCCGGGGTGGTGTTGACCAAAAGAAATGCGCCTTCGGCGCATCCACCCCTCCTTATCCATCCAAGGAGGGGAGTTTGGAGGGGGCTAGCAACTGACTACTGACAACTGACTACTGACTACTCCCCTTCGACAACGCCTGGCCGACCTTGATTTCCGCGATCATTTTCGCGCGTTTGTCGTCGGATTCCACGAGGGTGGCTTTTCTGGTGCGGCCGTCACTCATCGTGCACTTGAAGGTGTACTGGTAGGCGACGAGCTTGCCGGGCAGCGGGACTTTGCTGATCTGTACACACTTGCAGGGCACGATCCGCTCCATCCCGACATCATAGTGAAGCGCTCGATCGTCGGTCAAACCCGGATCGGTTAGTTTGTTGGAAGTAGACAAGAAAAGGAGTCACGATGCGAAAGAACGTCTCGACGGGTACCCGCTGGGAGCCGATTGTAGGTTACTCCCGAGGTCGAGGTCAGCCGCCTGATCGATCCGGAGATGCTGGTGGAAATCGAGGCGGAAGCCTGGATCGAAGAAGCCGACTGATGTCGGGCTATACTTCAGGCCATGCCCCCAGCTCCGGAACGTGCCATCCTTTTCGACCTCGATGGCACGCTGATCGACACGGTCGACCTGATCCTCAAGAGCTTTCATCACACGACCGCTACGCACGGTCTACCCCGCATTACCGATGCGGAATGGCTCGAGATGCTCGGTACTCCCCTCCGCGTCCAGTTCCGGAGATTCACCGAGAAGGCCGATGAGATTCAACAGTTGATCTCGACCTACCTCGACTACAACCTGAAGCATCATGACGACCTGCTCGAGCATTACCCGGGAGTGTGTGACGCCGTTCGGTCCCTGCGCGAAGCCGGCGTCAGGCTCGGCGTGGTCACCAGCAAGATGCATGGAAGCCTGGAGCGGGGGTTGTCCCTAGGTGGCTACGAAGGGCTGTTCGAAGTCCTGATCGGTGCCGACGACGTCGAGAACCCGAAACCGCACCCTGAACCCGTCTTGATGGCTCTGGAGCAGCTAGGCGTAGGCGCCGAGGCAGCCACGTTCGTCGGAGATTCCCCGCACGACATGGCATCCGGGCGAGCGGCCGGGGTGCGACTGGCCGCCGCGATGTGGGGGCCTTTCTCCCGGGACAGTCTGGAGCCTCACGAACCGGAGTACTGGCTCGAACGGCCCGCGGATCTGCAGCAACTACTCGACTGACTCAGGACGCCAGCGGCATCTCAGCCATCAACACGAGATGGTTCTGATCCGGATCCTGGAATCCCGCCATCCATAGTTCATGCTCATCCGTCTTGTGAACGACATGTGGCGGCTGATCGAACTCTACGCCGCGTGACTGGAGTTCCTTGACGGAATCATCGATGGATTGAACCTTGTAGTAGATCAGGGGCCTGGAATGGAAGTCGGGGTTTTCAGCCTTCCCCAGGTACAGCCGGACGCCGCCGCAATTGAAGAAGGCCATGTTCTGGCCGGGTACTTCGAACAGCAGTGTCATCCCAAGAACGTCGCGATAGAACGCGACGGACCGGTCGATGTCGCCGACTGTGATGTGAATCTGGCCGATCGCATTGAGTCCGAATTCCCCCATTGTCTTCTCCTCCCGTTCCAACTAGAATCTGCAATGGTTAACGATGTTAATAGTTAACCATGTTAACTACCATGTCAAGTCCTCCTCTTCCGCGTGGGTTGAAGAATACACCGACGGCCCGCGTGGCCAACCGTCTACATTCCATCGCGGTCCACCTGCTGCGGCGGGCACGGACAGTGGATCGGGAGACGGGTCTGAGCGCGGAACGCCTGTCTGTCCTATCCGTGCTGGCTTTCGCCGGGCCGAAAACGGCAAGCGGACTCGCTCGTGCCGAGATGGTATCGCGGCCCGCGATTACCCGTATCCTGAAGTCCCTGGAAGAACTGGGTCTTGTGAAACGCGAAACCGACAAGGAGGATCGCAGGCAGGTCGTCGTGCGGGCGACCGACAAGGGCAGGAGGATCATGGAGGCGGGCCGCAGGCGGCGCGTCGCTCGCATTGCCGCGGAGCTGTCCGGTCTGGATGACGCCGAGCTAGCCCTGGTCGATGAGGCGACAAAGGTCCTCGGCTTGCTCGAGAAATAGCCCGTCCCCGGCCTTTCCGGTCCTTTTCTCCAAGTAATCCTTACTGGGTGGAGTGTGCGGAGACTACCGTGGAATGGGTGCTCGAAGGCTCATCGGAGGGCACGACGGTTACGATGACGCATCGCGGTTTCGCCGGATACCCCGAAGCGCGCGAAACCCACAAGGGCGGCTGGCCTCTGGTGATCGGGTGGTTGACGAAGTATGTGGAGGAGCAGGGAAGTAGTCAGTAGTCAGTAGCCAGTAGTCAGTTGTCGGTCCGTTTCAGCTGACTCGAGCTACTCGGACCGGAGAGTCCGGAGTGGGTCGAGGCGTGTCGCCCGGCGGGCCGGCATATAGCACGCCAGCAGTGCGACGGCTACCAGCGCCGTCGAAACGCCGACGAAGGTGAGGGGGTCGGTCGGGGTGAGCCCGAACAGTTGGCCTTCGATGAAGCGAGTCAGCGCGAGCGAAAGTCCCAGGCCGAACATCACTCCGGCGAGGGTCAGCCCGAGTCCCTGTCCCAGGACCATACGCAGGATGTCGGCGGATCCGGCGCCGAATGCGATGCGGATTCCCAACTCCGGCGTGCGTTGAGTCGTCGAGAACGACACCACTCCGTAGATTCCGACACTGGCCAGCAGCAGAGCGGTCAGGGCGAACAGCCCGATGAGCAGGAGATAGAATCTCCGGGTGACGAGGGTGCGATCCACCAGCTCGCCGAGTGTCGTGACACTGCTGATGGCCTGGCCAGGATTCACATCCCAGATCTGCGCCTGGACCGCCTCGGCCAGCTGGAGCGAATCTCCCTCCGTCCTCGCGACCACGATCATCGAGCCGAATGAGCTCTGGAGGTGGGGCAGGTAGATTTCTGCACGCGTGCCACCCTCCAGGCCGGTGTGCCTCGTGTCCGCCACGATACCGACGACCTCATGGGTGCTCAGCACCCCGTCGTCCATCGTGATTCTCTCGCCGATCGGGTCTTCATCCCTCCAGTACCGCCGCGCCGCGCTCTCGGTTACGACGGCGACGAGCGGAGCATCGGGCCCATCGAAGGATGTGAAGACACGGCCCTGCAGCAGCCCGATGCCCATGGCTTCGAAGTAGCCCACGGTCGCGATCGTCACATCCGTGCTGTGGGCCTCTTCTGCTCCGGCGTCTCTTTCGGTCTGGAAAACACGTTCCATTTCGCTGCTGGAGCCGTGGAACGGCATGACCGAGGAAGCTCCCGCGGCACGGACGCCGGGAAGTGATCCGATCCTCGAGAGAATGTCGGTGAAGAACGCCCTCTGCTGAGGAGGGCCGGGATAGGCGTCCCAGACATGCAGTTCCAGCGCGAGCGCGTTGTCGGCGACGAAGCCAGGGTCGACAGTCAGGAGTTTTGTGAAGCTCCGGCCCAGCAAGCCGGCTCCGATCAGCAGGACGAGCGCGAGCGCGACTTCCGATACCACCAGAACGCTTCCCAGACGCCGGCTTATGCCGCCGGCGCTGAGGTTTCGCCGGCTCTCCTTGAGGAGTGAATTCGTATCGCGTCCGAAGACCCGCGCCAGGGGCGCCAGTCCCGTCGCGAATGCCGCCCCGATCGAGACCAGGGCTGTGAATGCCAGAACGTTCGCATCGAGGACCACATTTTCCATTCGCGGGAAATCTGCTGGACTGAGCAGCGGCAGCAACTGCTGAACCCAGACCGCAAGCAGCAGGCCGCCTGTTCCGCCCAGAAGCGCCAATACCAGGCTCTCCACGGTCAACTGCCGCGCAAGGCGCGTCCGGGCGGCGCCGAGAGCCGTTCGAACGGCAAACTCCTGTTCGCGCTGCGATCCGCGTATCAGCATCAGACACGCCACGTTCAAGCAGGCGATCAACAGGACGAATCCGACCGCGCCGAGCAAGACCAGCAGCGGTCGCCGAACATGTCCGACGAGGTAGTCATGCAGTGAGACGAGGGTGATACTGATACCGGTGTTCGACTCCGGGTACCGCGTGGCAAGGCTTGCTGCGATGGCGTCCATCTCGGCCTGCATGGCGGGTAGGGTCATGCCCTGTTTCGGCTGTGCGATCGCCTGCAGGTAACCGGAAGCTCGGCGACCCGGTTCGGTGGAGAGCCTGTAAGGTGCCCAGATTTCGACCTCTTTGCTCGGGAATTCGAAGTCCGGTGGCATGATCCCGACGATGGTGAAATCGACATCGTCGAAGCTCACCTGACGGCCGACGATTCCAGGATCGCCGCCGAACTGGCGAACCCAGAGGCCATGGCTGATCACGAACGCGCGCTCACCGGGGAGATAGTCGGGTTCATCGAAGGTCCGACCGTTGGAAGCGGCAACGCCGAGGATCTGGAAGAACCCTTCAGAGACCAGCGAGGCCGTAATGTCGACGGCCCGACCCTGTTCCTTGTATTCGAACGAATACGGACGGATTGCCGACATCCGTTCGAAGACGGTGCTTTCGGCTTGCCAGTCGACGAAGTTCGCCGGCGCAACCCCGTCCCGTTCGATGCCGTCGGCGAGGTCACTCTGCCACAACGTGTAGACATTCGCGGCGTTCGGATACTGAAGAGGCCGCAGGAGCACGCCGTCGACGAGGCTGAACATCGCGGAGTTCGCCCCGATGCCCAGCGCCAGGGTCAGGACCGCCACCAGAGCGAACCCGGGGTTCCGCTTGAGCTGGCGTAGCCCGAACGACAGGTCCTGCCTCAACTGGTCGAAGTATTCCGTCCGTCGCATATCTGCCTCCAAATCTCGTCCGATGTCCCGACACTCCGCACGAACCCGACTGATGTTGCCGAAGGCACGACGGGCTTTATCCTGGGCATCCGCCGGGTCCCAGCCCTCGTCGATCAGCTCGCGCACCTTCATCTCCAGGTGGAAACGAATCTCGTCTTTCAGGTCGCGGTCGACATCGCGGCCCCAGAACGTGAGGTAACGACGCCACATGGGCGTTGGGCGTGTCATGTCTGAATCAGGCCCAGTCGGGCGCGTCGGTGGCGTTGACGACCTTGCCCACGGCCTCCGCAAAACGAGACCAGGTAGACATCTCCGACTGCAGTTGTTTGCGTCCCAGGCGGGTCAGTTCGTAATACTTCGCTCGCCGGTTATTTTCCGACAGGCCCCACTCCGACTCGATCCACCCCTTGCGCTCCAGCCGGTGGAGGGCCGGATAGAGGACGCCTTCCTGGAGGTCGAACGCGTCATCGGTGACCTGTCGAATCCAACGCGACACACCGTATCCGTGCATCGGTCCCCAACTGAGTGCCTTGAGTATCAGGACGTCCATGGCGCCTTTCAGAACGCCGACTTTTTCGTCACCCATCGTTTCTCCCTTGTTAATGCTAGGGGAGATGGTACAATAGCACCCCTATCTATACAAGGGGAATGTTCACTGCGTTCCGCTAGACTCAGGTGACCGATGTGGTTTGGCTACGGAATCTGATCCGAGGTTTGAGGCGATGGTCGTGGCACGATCCCTCCGCGCGCGACGTCGACGAGGAATTGCGTTTCCACCTCGACATGCAGACTCGCGACAACATCGACGCCGGCGTCGCCCCGGATGAAGCTCGATATGTCGCGAGGCGGCGCTTCGGCAACGTGGGGTTGATCAAGGACCTCAGCCGCGAAGCCCGTGGCGTGATCTCGTTGGAGACCTTCGCCCAGGATATTCGCTACGGTGCCCGGATGTTGGTTCGCAAGCCGACGTTCACCCTTGTCGCGGTCGTGATACTGGCAGTCGGGATCGGTGCGTCGACCACGATGTTCAGCGTCGTCAACTCCATCGTCCTCCAGCCCCTGAAGTACCAGGACCCCGAGCGCCTGGTTGTGATCTGGTCTCGCAACCCCGTCCTGGACATCGAGATGAATCAGGTCTCGGAGCCCGATTTCGAGGACTGGCGGTGGGAGGCCAAGTCTTTTGAAAACATAGCCGGTTTTCGGTGGTGGGGGCTGGACTATGCCGGAGACGGTGTGGAACCCGCCGAGTTGTTCTCTATCCAAATGTCGGTGGATGCGTTCGAGATGCTCGGCGTCGAGCCGATTCTCGGACGTGGTTTTCGCCGCGAAGACGCGGAACCGGGTGCCGCCCGTGTCGCTCTGCTGAATCACGGAACCTGGGAACGCCGCTTCGGGACCGACCCGTCCGTCGTCGGCCGGACCCTGCGGCTGGACCAGCTTCCTTACACGGTGATTGGCGTCATGCCGGCGGGGTTCGAGTTTCCGTCCGCCGGAGCCGAGATCTGGGAACCGCTGATCCGCCGGAATCGGGCGATCCCCGGCAACCGGGCCCAGCGCGACTTGCAGACGATCGCCAGGTTGAATCCAGGTGTATCAATTGAGCAGGCCCAGGCAGAGCTGGACGTCATCGCGGCCGGGCTCGCAGAGGCCTATCCCGATACGAATCTCGACTGGGGCACGACGGTGGTTTCGGCACACGAGCAGGCCGTCGGATCAGTCCGGTATTCCCTTTGGATCCTCTTTGGGACGGTGAGCTTCGTCCTGCTGATCGCCTGTGCGAACGTCGCCAACCTGCTGCTCACGCGAGCGGCGGCCCGGGGTAAGGAAATGGCCGTTCGCAGGGCGCTGGGGGCCGGCAGGATCCGGCTCGTCCGACAGCTCCTCTCCGAGAGTGCGATGCTGGGCCTGGTGGCCGGCTCTGCGGGCGTCGGATTGACCCTCTGGGTACTCGGCTTCCTGCGAGCAGTCAACCCGTGGAACCTTCCTCGGGCGAACGAGATCGAACTCGACACCTCGGTCCTCGTCTTCAGCTTCGGTCTGTCGTTGCTCTGCGGCATCGCCTTCGGGCTCGTGCCGGCGATCCAGGCGTCACGGGTCGGAATCGGCGAGAGCCTGAAGGAATCGGGACGGACCCTGTCCGGGAGTGTTCGGAAGCATCGGACCATGAGCCTGCTCGTCGTCACCGAAGTCGCGATCGGGGTTCTCCTGCTCGTGTCCGGGGGGCTGCTGGCTCGAAGCTTCATGACCCTGAGGTCGGTCGATCCCGGGTTCGTTACCGAAGACGCTCTGGCCGTCCGGATGTTCCTGCCCGGCTCGAAGTATTCGGAGGATACGCAGATCGCCGCATTCTTCGGCTCCGCCATGGAACGCATCGCGGCCCTTCCCGGTGTGTCCAGCGTCGGGGCGACCACCGCGCTGCCGATGGATCCGGTCGGTATCGATTTCGACCTTCCCTTTGTCATTCTCGACCGCCCCCCTCCTTCGCGTGGGCAGGAACCGCAGGCCAACTATCGGATCGTCAGCCCCGACTACCACCGAGCGCTGGGCGCGTCGCTCGTCAACGGTCGATACCTGAACCCGTTCGATCGCGAGGACGCTCCCGGCGCAGCGCTGATCAACCTTTCGATGGCACGGCGGTACTTCCCGGACGAGGATCCCGTGGGGAAGTCGTTGCGGATCTTCGGCGGGCCGCTGGGTGGAGTGAAGGAAATCGTCGGCGTCGTCGTCGACACGCGGCATTATGGCCTGGATCAAGCACCCGCGCCGGAAATGTATGTGCCGCTGGGCCAGGCTGCGATGTCGGGGATGGCCCTCGTCGTACGAACGACGACGGACCCGGCGGGCCTGACCGATTCGATCAAACAAGCAGTATGGTCGGTGGACAGCGACCAGACGATGGCAATCCAGACACTTGTCGAGCTCGTCGACACCTCCGTCGCGCCGGAACGGCTGAACATGACGCTGATGGTCGCGTTCGCGTCGGTAGCCGTCCTGCTCCTTATCGTGGGAGTCTATGCGGTGCTCTCCTACTCGGTGTCGGAAAGGACCCACGAATTCGGTCTTCGCGTCGCGATGGGTGCGGGATCGCGCGAGATAATGGCTATGGTTCTGCGGAAGGCACTCGGTTTGACCTTCTTCGGCATGACGTTCGGTCTGGCTGCTTCGCTCCTGTTTACCCGCGTTCTCGGCAGCATGCTCTTTGAGGTGACACCGACCGATCCGTGGACACTGGGCGGGATGTCGCTCGCAGTCCTCGTCGTCGCGTTGATCGCGTCTGCCCTGCCCGCTCGGAGAGCGACGCGGGTCGATCCCATGGTCGCCTTGAGATACGAATAATCTCGGCGCCATCAGGAAACCCTTTCGTCGGGTGGACCTGATCTGGGCGTCTACCCTCACATACTGCGCATACCTCAGATCTCCTGTGCGGCAGGCGATCGGGCTGGAAACAGTACCGATCATCTGCCGCGCTTCTTCGTTAGCCTGCTTTTCTCACCGGTTGTCGTCGCGAAGCGTCGGAGACGCCGGCAGGACAAGGCGCGCGCCGGGAGGGCGACCGAGGCGTACTTGACAGTACGTCGAGAGAGCCCGAACGAGCGCAACGCTGTAATGGCGGATGGATCCGGCGCTGCAGCAGAACCACCGGTGAGAAACGCGGGCTCAGTCCGCATTTCTTGACCTGTCCCCACCCGGAGTCCAAGCTGGCCTAGTACTTCTGATTCAGGACAACAGAAGGAGGTCGCTATGAATCTGGACATCAAGGCCCTCGGTTTCACCATCGCCCTGCTGTTTGGGGGCAGCATCCTTACGGTCGGGCTCGGCAATCTGATCTGGTCCGGCTACGGCCAGAGTTTCCTGGATCTGGTCGCTTCAGTGTATCCGGGCTACCGTGGAACGGCGTCCCTCGGGCAGGTCGTCATCGGTACTCTCTACGGCCTTGCGGATGGTTTCATCGCCGGAGCAATTGCCGCCTGGCTCTACAACTTCTGCAGGCCTGCGGCTGAATAGAAGCCGGATCGTTGGAGCCCCCGGCCTTGGCATCGTCCGTGCTATCTCAAGGTAGCTAGCTCGGTTTCCTGAATCGTCGCCACGTTCAGCGGTGCGACAGAAGCCGTGCAGAAGCAGCAGTTTACTGCTGTCAGGATCCCGATTCGGTACCGCGTCAACCGGGTCCGATTGACGGGCAATGGTCGGAATCTTGACAAATACCCCTTGAGTACCCCCTTGATCGAATCGATCCCCAAGGAAGGGAGTTTGACGATGAAACGACTGTGGATTTCCGGGGCTGCCCTTGCAGTGAGCCTCATCATTCTGATGCTCATACCACGCCCAGTGTGGGCCCAGGATGCACCGATGCAGCTCTGGGTTTCACCCGAGGCCAAGGATAGCGACACGGTTGGAAACTGGCCCGTCAGCAAGAAAGGCGACGTCCGGTTCGGTTTCCAGATCCCCCCGAACCTAAGACAGTTTGCGGGCGCCACCGTAGTTGTCATACCGCGCCGTTCCGGTACGGTTCGCTACGACCTCGATATTTCGATGGCGCGCAACGGTTTGCCGTCCGATCTGTTCAGCCACTCTTCGAAAGGTATGTCCATTGCCGTCCAGAAAGGCGTCATCACCGAAATCGATGTCACGTCCATCTTTCCTGCCGGCTCCAACCTGGCGCCGGGCCAGGACTTCGTCGGTCTCCGCTTCAAGTCAGGTGGCACCACGAAGAACAAAAGCGGCAAGAGCAACAAGAGCAGTAAGAAACGATCTTCTTCCTGGCTCCAGGTCGTCGGCCTTCGGTTCGATTACGAAGGTCCGGCCGGACCCGAAGGGGACAAAGGCGAGGTCGGCGCCAAGGGCGACGTCGGGGAGAAAGGGGATAAAGGCGATATAGGAGTCAAAGGCGACACTGGAGAAGCCGGACCGCCAGGACCTCCCGGCCTTCAGGGACCGCAGGGTTCACCCGGCCCGAAGGGCGACAAAGGCGACCCCGGTGAGAGCGGCGGTGGTACGAGCTCCTGGACAGAAGGTTCCATCATGTTTACCCCGCCTCCCCAGGCTTTCCTCTCCGAACAGCAAGGTTCCTTTTCCACGACCCAGACCCGGACCCTGGATCAGAACGGAAGCCTGGTATGGCAGTCGTTTTCGCCATCGGTCACCGGTACACTGATCAAACTCGACCTGGCCATCGGCGCCTTCAAAGGGGCCTCAGGCGAGGACTACTTCTGCGGCGACTTGTCGGTTTTCGCAGGCGAAGGCCCGGCGGGCACGCCGCTGGGAACTCTTGCGATCAAGATAGGTGCCGGGGATGTCGCCTTCCCGATGATGCTGGGTTTCCCCGTTGCCGGAGTGACTTTGACGGCCGGTGAGACCTTCACATGGGCGCTGACCCACACCGGCTGTGCCCACGCCATCGTCGCCTACGAGACAGGGAATTCATATGCCGCAGGTACGAGCAGCGTCGGCGCCGATGGCGACTTTGCCTTCCGGAGTTACGTTTCCGTACCAGGCACACCGACGCCGCTGAGATCCATGTTGACGACCGACCTGGCCGTCGGCATCGGGACGGCCGATCCTCACCCCGACGCGATGCTCGACGTGAACGGAAGGATCTACCAGCGCGGCGGTCAACTCCACGCCGACTATGTCTTCCAGCCCGGCTATCGGATCGAAACGATCGCCGAGCACTCCGACGCCATGTGGGCCAACCGCCATCTGCCGGCTGTTGGGCCGGCAACGACCGACTCGGACGGCCAGGACATTGTCGATGTGGGCCGACACCAGCGAGGCATTCTTGAAGAACTGGAAAAGGCGCACATCTACATCCAGTGGCTCCACCAGAGGCTGTTGGAACTCGAGAACAATCAACAGGAGAGGCATCGATAAATGCGCCGGCGCGATTCAATCATGTGTCTTACAAGGAGAGGGAAATGGCTAGGAAGGCCAAGGTCCTGGTTGTCGGCCAGGAGAAGCACTTTACCGATCGACTCACAACCGCTCTGAATTCGGATTCCTTCGAGGTCCTCGACGCCGCTACGGCCGCAGTGGGGGCCTACTTTGTGACGAGGGAAGACCCGGATCTCGTGTTGGTCGATCCGAAAGCGCCAGGCGGGTTGCAGCTGATTCGTGACGTTCATACGGACCCGCACTCCCCGAGGGTGCTTGCGCTGACTCCTTCACCCCTGTTTCGCGAGCTGCTCGAACGTGGCGGTATTCGAACGATCGATCAGTCCGTTGATCTGGATGAGATTCGGCAAAGGATTCGGTGCCACCTCGTCCCGGTCTCCGGCACAGGCGACGATCTGGATTACGTCGCCGGCCAAGAGGGTGAAGCTCTCCCGGTGGATCCGCTCCTGAGTGAACACCACGGCGCTCAGCCGGCCCTCTGAAACCTGGGCCTCTCGGTCCGCGCAGCTTCCACTTGAGGGGAGAACGCCGTAGCGGCGGCGGAAGTGGTCGTCGGTCCCGGTTTCTGCTCCGCGGCCCATGGGTACTCTGTCACTGCAGGGTTCGGTGGGACGGTGGGGACACACTCCTATGAATGTTGACGGAGGGCGACCACCGAGTTCACGCGGGTTGCGCGTCGCGCCGGGATGAAGCATGCCACCAGGGCGACGGCGGCCAGCAACAGCGCCGTCGAGCCGAATGTCGTCGGATCCGTCACACTGACCTCATAGAGGATGCTCGACATGAAGCGGGTCAGCGCCGTGGCCCCTGCGAGTCCGATTGCGATTCCTGCCGCTGTCAGAAACAGTCCGTTGCGCGCCACGAGTTTGAGGATGTCCCCGGCCTCTGCACCCAGCGCCATCCGGACGCCGATTTCCCGAGTTCTCTGAGACACGCCGTAGGTCATCACTCCGTAGATCCCGACAGCCGCCAGCAGGAGAGCAATCACCGAAAGCACACTCATTACCTGTGCGGCCGGGCGCCACGGGGCGAGTTGGACATCCAACACGGCCCCCATCGCCCGTTCCTCGAACACAGGTTGATCCGGATCGACTTCCCAGATTGCGGCACGAACAGCCGGAATGAATGCCGTCGGGTCCCCGCCGGTTCTCGCCACAAGATAAGTGGCCAGGACGGGATTCCGCGCGTGTGGAATGTAGAACTCCGGCCGCGGACTTCCCTTCAGCTCGCCGCGCCGGACGTCGGCTACGACTCCGACGACCGACATCCAATCCGATCCCGAAGCCGCGGTTCCGAGCCTGAACCGGCGACCCAGGGTCCTCCCCGGGCCAGTGGAGTGCGGCCATCGTCTCGTTGATGAGGGCAACCTTGTCGGCCTGTCCGTGATCCGCACCGGAGATCCCGTCCCCGCATCAGGCGCATGCGGAGCGTGTCGAGGTAGCCCGGGCTGATTCGTCTACAACCTTCCCCTCAACGACGAGAGCAGCTGGTCCCACATCGCGATCGAAGGACAGGCCCCAAAAGCGCCGGGCGAAGAAATACTGGCCGGTTTCCAGGTCATCGCTTGTCAGAGTGCTGGAAGTTGGTGTGCGCGCCTGGTCCGTGCCGGATTGACTTGGAATTCAAAAGACCCTATTCTCAGATCCCGCCCTCGGACGCGCACGAATGGAACCGATGAATGGAACGGCCGGACCTCGGAGAATGTCGCCTGCTGCCGGAGCGTGCATCCTGCTCCTCATGCTGGCCGGCGGTTCTCCGGCCACCGCGCAGAATCGGGTCGACTATTCCTTCTCAGATCGCGGAGGTTTGCAGCTTCGCACGCAGGTCGGCACGGACCCGGCTCCGCGAGTCGGCTACGCGCGCATCCAGCCCGAAGCCGGCAGCTCGACTCCGTCCGGTCTGGCGATCTTCGGCCTGAGACAGGACGGCGTCCTGGTTGCCGAGACCGGCGTTCCGGCGGCTCGCCTGGTCCAGTCCGGCCGGATATTCGCCGAGGTGTCAGGCCCCATCAACACAGGCATCGCGATTGCAAATCCCAACAGCCAGCCGGCGACGATCTCCTTCAACTTCACCGACACGAACGGCATCGACTTCGGTTCCGGCACAACCCAGATCGGCGCGCAGGAGCAGATCGCGAAGTTTCTCGATCAAGACCCGTTCAACAGCGGATCGGAGGTCGTCGGGACGTTTTCGTTCACTTCCGACATCCCAGTGGCGGTGATCGCCCTGCGCGGACTGACCAACGAGCGGGCCGAGTTTCTCATCACGACCCTCCCCGTTGCCGATCCGCTCGACCAACTGTTCGAAGCGGTCGTGTTGCCCCACTTCGCCGACGGCGGCGGCTGGACGACCGAAGTGGTTCTGGTCAACCCGGGGGATTCTCCGATCAGCGGCACGGCGACGTTTCGGGACCAGGGAACGTCCACCCGTCCGGCTGAAGCGTCCGCCGTGATCGTCGACAACATCACGGCATCGGAATTTCCCTACACGCTCCCGGCACGCAGTTCCGTCCGGTTGCGAACTTCGAACCCCGCAGGAACGACGCGGGTGGGCTCCGTCCGGGTTGCGCCATCCTCTGGCGATCGGGTGCCATCGAGCCTGGCGGTGTTCTCGTTCCGGAACTCCGCGGGTACGACCGTCAGCGAAGCTGGGGTTTCCGCGCTTCCTTCCGGCACGGGCTGGCGTGTGTACGCCCAGGTGTCCGAGACGGCGTTATCGGAACCCGGTGCCGTCTCCACGGGTCTAGCCATCGCAAACAACTCCGACGAAGCGATAACCGTCCAGTTGGAGCTGACGACACTGGATGGGGAGGCGGTCGGGGTGACGGGAAGTGTGGAGATCCCGGGCAACGGGCAGATCGCACGCTTCCTGACAGAGATCGACGGCCTGGAAACACTGCCTCGTCCTTTCCAGGGCGTGCTCCGCATCTCGACCGCATCTTCCCCGTTCGACCCCGACAAGATCTCGATCACCGGCCTGCGCGGCCGTACCAACGAGCGAGGCGACTTTCTGATTACGACGACGCCGGCGGAAAACGAAACCACACCGCCCCTCACCGAGGAAACCCTCTTCCCGCATTTCGTCGACGATGGAGGCTATACCACGGAATTCATACTCTACAGCCGGACACCGGCCAACACGCCGGCTGGAACTCTGAGTTTCTGGCCGCAGAGCAGCTCAGAGACGATCGATCTGCGGTTGGGAGGAAGCGCCGACCTTGCCGTATCCCAGACCGGACCGCCGACGTGCTCGATCAGCGCGAATACCTGTGACGGGTTGGTCTATACCATCGTCGTGACCAATGAGGGTCCCGAAGCCGCCCCGGCGAGCCAACTCACCGATACTCTTCCCGTCGACCCGGCAACCGGAGCTGTGGCGGCAACGCTGGTCTCGGCGACAGCCACGCAGGGAGCTTGTTCCGACGTCTCCGGTGGCGTGTTCACCTGCGACATCGGTTCGATGGATCCGCAGACCAGCGTCACGATCACCGTCGTCGTCAACGTCGATCCGACCGTTATTGGACGGGTGGTCACGAATCGAGCAACCGTCCAATCCACGGTGCCCGACGCCAACGTCCGGAACAACACGGCGGACCTCAACCACAACGTGACGCCAACGCTTCCCGAGACGGACCTGGAAGTCCGAGAATCGAACATCGTAGACAGCACCACCGGTGCGACACGTGAACTGACCCTCTCCTCGACGCTCCTCAACAACGGTCGATCGACCGCGACCGGGGTGAACCTGACGGTGTCGTTCGACGACGACTTTACGCTCGTTTCGACAACGACGCCCTCGGGTTGCGCCATGAGTCAGCGTACGCTCACCTGCAGCATTGGGACGCTGGGAGTGGATGTGCCGCTTTCGGTAGGATTTGTGATACGGCCATCTCGCCAGACGGGTTCGGTGTCGGCCACGCTGACTCTGACCCCCGCCTCATCGGAAAATGACCCGGTGTCCACGAACAACGAGCAAACCGCGACTGTGCAGTGATCGTCCGAGGACACATCTAGTGGCCTGTAACAGTGCTATCGGCACCATCGCCGATGGGTCTTGCGGGCGAGGTCGAGGAGGGAGACGGAAAGCGATGCTCTTTCATCGGTGACGGCTTCCGACAAAGAGATCGCCCGCAACCCCCATCGGTCCGAAGGGTTCGGTGGAACGGCGCCGTCTTCGGTGTCGTAACGCCCTCGCAATGAAACCGCATTGGCTTGAGCGTCACTCCTAGCCCGACTTCCGCGGTTCGGCACGATTTTCATCTAATTTAGCCCATTTGGAGCACGAATCGCGTTTGTTTTCTATACCTTGACCTCCCGGGTGGGCGTGTAGTGCCGACCTACCCCCTTGATTAGTTTTTCGGATATGCCGACGATGCGTGCATGTTCGTGCGCTGCAAGAAGCGATTCAAGGACGGCAAGGAGCACCGCTACTGGAGTGTCGTCGAGAGCACCCGGGTCGGTGGCGGCCGTGTGGTCCAGCGCCAGCTTCTCTATCTCGGCGAGATCAACGACAGCCAGCGCGCCGAGTGGTGCCGCTCGATCGAGGTTCTCAGCGGCGGCGCGGCGCTGCAGCAGATGGCGCTGTTTCCCGAGGACCGGCCCGCGCCGGTGCTGGATTGCGATGTCGTGCAGCTCCAGCTCGACAAACTGGAACTGCGCGATCCGCGCCAGTGGGGCGCCTGCTGGCTGGCGCTGGCGTTGTGGGACCGTCTCGGGCTGGACCGTTTCTGGGGCCCGCGGCTGCCGCCCAGCCGCAAGGGCACCCGATGGCTCGATATCCTCAAGGTGCAGGTCTGTTATCACCTGATCGATCCCGGCAGCGACTGGCGGCTGCACCGGCACTGGTATGAACACAGCGCGCTACGTGACCTGCTGGGCAGTGACCGCGTGATCTCCGACGACAAGCTCTACCGCTGTCTCGACCGGTTGCTCGACCACAAGCGCGAATTCTTCTCGTTCCTCAAGGCGCGCTGGAGCACCCTGTTTGAGGCCCGGTTCGATGTTCTGCTCTACGATCTGACCAGCACTTATTTCGAGTCGGACCCGCCCTTGGCGGGCAAACGCCAGTTCGGCTACAGCCGCGACAAGCGTCCCGACTGCGTCCAGGTGGTGATCGCGCTGATCATCACGCCCGACGGTTTCCCGCTGGCCTATGAGGTGATGCCGGGCAACACGGCCGACAACACCACGCTGGCCGCCTTCATCGCCCGCATCGAGGCGCAATACGGTCGTTCCGACCGCATCTGGATCATGGATCGCGGCATTCCCACCGAGGAGACCCTGGCCGAGATGCGCGCCAGTGCCTCGGGCCTGCGCTATCTGGTTGGCACACCCAAAGGTCGGCTGACCCGTCTGGAGTCGTCCTTCCTCGATCTGCCCTGGCAGCAGGTTCGCCAGTCCGTTGACGTCAAGCTGCTGTCACGAGACGGCGAACTCTATGTGCTGGTCCGTAGCGAAAAACGGGTCTCGAAGGAACGCAGCATGCGGCGGCGGCGGCTGAAGAAGCTGTGGAAACGCCTGCATGACCTGCAGCGACAATCCCTCAGCCGGGATGCGTTGCTGATCAAGCTGGGCGCCGCAAAGAAGGAGGCCGGACGCGCCTGGTATCTGGTCCGTATCGAGGTCCCAGAAAGCAATGGGGCACTGGCCCACAACGGCTTTGCCTTCACGCTCCGGCGCGACAAGCTCCGGGCCGCCTACCGGCGCGAAGGCCGCTACCTGCTGCGCTCCAACATGACCAGCGGTGACCCGGCACAGTTGTGGAGCCACTACATGCGATTGACCGAAATCGAGCAGGCGTTCAAGGAACTCAAGCACGACCTCGCGATCCGGCCGATCTTCCATCAGCACGACCACCGCATCGAAGCCCATATCTTCCTTGCCTTCATCGCCTGGTGCCTGCAGGTCACCCTGAAATCCCTCATCCGCCCCCACGCCCCGGGGCTGACACCCCGCGCAATCCTCGACACATTCTCGACCATACAGATGGTCGATGTTCATGTGCCGACCACCGACGGACGCCACCTCGTCCTGCCGCGCTACACCCAACCCAACAGGGACCATCTCTTGCTGCTGCATCATCTCGCCATGACGTTGCCGCAACAGCCGACACCGCGCATCGCCATCTGAGCGCCATGCCACGGCCCCGATCGCCGACAGCCTTGTAGTGCCGACCTTCGGGATCTCGATCTAATTAATTCAACAACTTAGGTCTACCAAACCTGCCGAACCGCGGAAGTCGGGCTAGAATCCGACGCCGTTCGGCCGAACGCTGGTACCGATAGCACTGTTACAGGTCACTACTAGTGCGACCGACCGGGCTCCGAGCCGTTTTCTTTCGAAACTACGGCCCTCCGGGCGCACGAATGGCCCGAACCCGATCATTCGCGTTGTCCACAAAGATCAGATTGCCGGACGCATCGATCACGGCCGCCGCGGGAACGTGAATCATCGCGTCGGCCGCTCTGCCACCGTCGCCTGAAAAACCTTCCGAACCGGTTCCCGCCACGGTCTGTATCAATCCGCTGATCGGTGAAACCCTGCGAACGCGGTTGTTGAAGCTGTCCGAGACGAACACCTCGCCGGCGGAGTTGATCGCGACGCCAAGTGGAAAGTTCAAGGCCGCAGCCACGGCGGCGCCGCCATCACCCCCGAACCCACGCTCTCCGCTGCCGGCGACCGTTGTCACGAACCCCGTGCGGGTGTCGATGCGACGGATTCGATCGTTCCCGCTGTCGGCTACGAACAGATTGCCTTCTCCATCCAGCCGGACCGCTCTTGGAGAGTTCAACGAAGCCGCCGTCGCTGGGCCGCCGTCCCCCGAGATGCGCGGCCGACCGTTGCCCGCCACCGTCACGATCGTTCCCGTGGCCAGTTCGACCCGTCGGATTCGGTGGCTAGCCGTGTCCGCGATGAACAGGAAACCCCGGTCGTCGACCGCCACGTCGGACGGAAAAGCCAGCAAAGCCTCTGTTGCCGGACCGCCGTCCCCCGAAAAGCCTTGCTGTCCTGATCCTGCTACGGTCGTCACGGTGCCCCTCGCGTCGATCCGTCGGACGCGATGGTTGAGGTTGTCGGCGATGAAAATGTTCCCGGCAGCGTCGAGGGCAATGCCCTGAGGAAAATTCAGCATGGCCTCGGTCGCTGGTACGTTGTCTCCCGAAAAACCTCCGACACCCGTGCCACCGAAGGTTGTTATGATCTTACTGGCGCCGTCGATGCGACGGATTCGATGGTTGGCGCTATCGGAAATGAACATGTTTCCGTTCCGGTCCGTCGCGACCCCGGATGGAGATCGCATGTTTCCGGCGGTTGCCGGACCGCCGTCGCCCAGGAAACCAGGCATGCCGGTTCCAGCGAGGGTGCGGACAATCCTGGGACCGGGCGACAATCCGAACGGGCTCGGGCGCAGCTCTTCGATCGCGACACGGCGCACCCGATGGTTTCCGGTATCGGCAACCAGGATGTTGCCGCCTCCGTCCACGGCGACTCCGGCCGGAGAAAAGACGCGAGCTTCGCGGGCCAGGGAGCCGTCACCGGCGAACCCCGGCAGTCCCGTTCCGATCAAGACAGTGATCTTGCCGCTCGGCTCCGAGCGGACGATCCGATGCCCTCCGCTGTCTGCAATGAGCATCCTGCCCCGTTCATCCACGACGACCGCGCGCGGGAAACTCAAGCCTCCTTCACCGCCGCCGATCACTGTCCGGATGACCCCGTCCTCATCGATCATGCGCACCCGGTGATTGAACGTGTCGGCTATGATCAGGCGACCCGACGCATCGAATGAGAGACCTCGGGGCGAATTCAAAGACGTGTCCGTGGCCGGAACGCCGTCGCCGCCGAAGCCCGCGGAGCCATTGCCAGCCACCGTCGCGATCGTGCCGTCGGTGTCGATTCGACGAATCCGGTGGTTCGAACTGTCCGCGACCCAGACCTTCAACTCCGGATCGATCGCCACCGCGCGAGGCGCGTTCAGACTGGCTTCAACGGCGGGGCCACCGTCGCCCGAGAACCCGGTACGACTGCCGGCAAGAATCGTAATCGTGGCCGTGTCGGCGTCGATCCTGCGGATCCGGCTGTTGCCGGTGTCGGCAACGAGGATGTTGCCGGCCGCATCGATGGCGACACCAGCCGGAAACGTGAAGCTGGCGGCCACAGCCGGACCGCCGTCTCCGGTCAGCCCGAATCGTCCGTTGCCGGCCACCGTCGTAATCAGGCCGGTCAGCGCATCCACCTTTCGGATCCGGTGATTTCCAGTATCGGCTACGAGAACATTGCCGGCCGAGTCCACGACCACTTGTTCCGGGCCTGCGAGCACGGCCCCGGCAGCGTCGCCGCCGTCGCCAGTGAACGTTGCGCCGCCGGCGAGCGTCGTGATGTGACCCGACGGGAGGGAATCCAGAGACTGAGGGCTGACGAGAAAAGCCGCCTGGGTCAGCCCGGCCCTGTTTTGCACCGTGAGGGTCGTACGGCCGCTCGGGAGAACGGGCGTGGTGAGCGAGATCGTCTCGCTATCGACGACTATGGCCGTCGCCACGGAACCCGCGATGATCACGATCGAGTCCGGAGCAAAGTTCCGTCCTTCGATGACGACGGCTGATCCGCCCGCGGTGCCCGCTCCGGGAGGATCGATCGCGATAATCTCGGGTCGGCCGAACCGAACCTCGGCGGCGCCACGGTTCTCGTCGCTCACGATCAGGCCGCCCGTCGAATTGATGGCCAGGCCGTGGGGGGCGTCGAACGTCCCGGATTCGACCGTTGTCACGACCTGCCCATTCGACAGAACCGTTCGCACCCGCCCCGAACCCGGCTCCGAGACGTGGATGTTGCCGAATGGATCGACGACGATTGCCTCCGGCGCGTCGAAGGACAGCGGGACAACGGGCACCTCTGCACGACCCACAGATTCAGGCACCCCGGCCGAGAGTGATTCAGTTGTGGACTCTCCGGAACGGAGGGTCTCCACGCGGCCGTCCTCGCTGATCCGGCGTAGTAGTCCATTCCCCGTGTCCGCCACAATGATCCGGATGGGAGGCGGAGGCTCCCCGCTGAGTTCCCGGGCCAGTTGCTGGGCGGCGGTTTCGGGCTCCAGGGCAAGACCGGTCGGTGTGTTGAACGTCGCCTCGTCCGCCAGGCCGTCGACAGAACCCGCGACACCGGGGCGACCCGCGATGGTTTCGACGGCTCCGGTGATCAGGTCGACTCTTCGGATACTGTGGCTCGCGGAATCGGCGACCCAGAGATGCCCGCGATGGTCGAGCGCGATCCCCCGGGGTTGGTCGAAGCTCGCCCCCAGCGCCTCTCCGTCGACGCTTCCAGCCGTTCCGGATCCCGCAACCGTTTCCACTCGGCCGGTTTGGGCGGCATCGATTCGTCGAATCCGGTGATTGGCGGTATCGCTGACGTAGATGCTTCCATCCGAATGGTCGATGGCCAGGAACGACGGTTCACTGAACTGGGCGTTCAGCCGGGCATCGTCCCTGAAACCCGGCAGAGCCGTAATACCTGCGAAGACGCGAGGGACGGCGCGTATGTCGTTCGCGATGTTCACAACGTGCTCGCGCGGCGACGCCAGATATAATCGCCGACCAGAGTCCTGAGCCACACCGGTCACCTCGAACCCACCCACCCCCGATTCGATGGATACGACCGTGATCGTGGCCGCCGCCAGGGCTGTCCCTGCGCGAACGGTCAAGGAGGAAAAGCCTGGGCGGTGTCCTTGGATCAGGCCGGTCTCATCGACCGACGCGACGTCGGAACTGAGGCTGTCAAAGGTCAGCGAGAAATCATCGCGAGGTCGACCGGTCTCGTCGTTGACGAGCAGCTTCGGCCGCACGCGGCTTCCCTCGTTCACGACGATTTCCGCTGTTTCCCGAAAATCCGCATCGTCGAGCAGGGCGACACGGGCGACGCGCGCCGTGTTGCCCGGGAAAAGCCCCCCGGACCCTCCGCTAGCTACGACGTAGTCAAACTCGCTGGTCGTGATTCCTCCGAGCGATACGGGCATCGGTTGACCGTCGAAAAGACGGAAAGCAATCGTGCCCGCCGCGCTTAGCCCGGTTTCCCCATTGATAAGGATCAAACGGGTCGAGAAGCCGCCACCGAGGACGACCTGTGGAAAGAGTGTCGCTGTCGCGAGCGAACCGGGTCGAACCACGGGCAGGGTCGTCAGAACCTGTTGCGCCCGAGCGTTGAGGGTCAGCTTCAACGAGGTCACGGCGACCGGCGTTTCGCTTCGCAAGTCGATCGTGCCGGTGAAACCGGGAGCGAGAGGCCCGAACAGCTCGTCTACGAAGACCGCAAGATGACCGCCGGCGAGGAGAGTTCTCTGCGATTCTGCCTGCTGGAACCCGAACCGATCCACGAGGGTAAGATCAACCTCGGCGGCCACATTCGAGGAGTTGGCGATCGCCATGCCGGTTCGGGTACCCACGGTGTCGACGAACACCCGCGCCGCCGAGCCGGCGTTCGTGACCTCGACGCCCGCTTCGGTGACGAGTCCCTGTCCATCCCTGAGCTGCAGGAGCGCCGCACCGGCAGGTGCCGGATCACCGCCGCGCGGGGTGATCACCGCGTACCCGACTGCGAGGTCCGACTCGTTCGTCAGCTCCACGCGATACGCGCCGCGGGGAGGAATTTCGAAATCCCAATCCGTACGGGCTTCCCCATCGACCTGGAGGAGCAGCGGCCGACCGTCCGGTGAGACCAGGCGAATGCTGCCGCGTGCCGCGTCCACGCCGGCGCCGGCAAGCAGAAGCCTGGTGACGTACCCCCGACCCGCCGCCAGGTGAGGCACAATCAGCGGGGTCGTTGACGGCGCCTGGGATTCTTCGATGACCGGAACGGTGGAATACAGCGGTTCTCCAAACCCGTTCGTCGCTTCCCTCAATGTCAACACGCCAAGAGGACGGTCGCTTGCGAAAGCCAGACTTCCCAGGAAGTTCGCCGGAAGTTCGCCAAAGAGCTCGGCGACGAAGCTGGAGCGTTGTTCGCCGGCGCCAAGCGAGACAGATCGGGTTCCAAGCTGAGCTCCACGACGGTCGTGCAACGACAGGTTAACCGTCGCGGGCTCCGGCCCCGCGTTTGCCATTGCCACCGCCGTACGGGTGTCCTTCTCGTCGACGAGCGCCCGACCGTCACTGATAGTCCTTGACGCCGGTACGGCGGCCTCGGAGACTAGAACACCGTCTCCGTTGGAAAAGCTGAACAGAGCGGAGCCGGCGACGGCGTTTTCGCCCGGTGCCGCGGTAATGTTGACGTAGCCGACCCGGATACCGGACTGAGCCTGGACCCACCACGAGGCCAGAGGAACGCCAGTGAGCACCAGCAAAAAGAACGGTTTGTTCAAACGCCAACGGCGCGAGCGTTTCGTTGGAAGAGTCTCAGTGTTCGGGGCGATCGGGACTGAACCGGTTCGCATGGAGCGCGAGCGTAGCAGGGGCTCACACCGGGTGCAAGCGCAATGATTGCGAGAATCTAACGGCTCAGGCAGTTCAATGTTCGTGAAGAATCAGACGGCTCGGAAGGCCCCGGGAATAGCTCCCGGAACGGGAAACGGAGTAGATTTCTTCACTCTCCAGAGTATCGCGGCCCCCTCCACAATCGCCATGACCAGGCGTTACGTCCATCTACTCCATCACACTTGGAAGATGCGTTTTGTTGCTTGAAGGCATACAACTCAAGCAACAAGAAGGAAGATCGGAGAGGGTCTGGCATGCTTCCGGCCGGCAAAGTGGGTATTACAGGCACCACCGTCAAGTTCTTTGCTGTCAGCATGCCGGCGGGCAGAGTCGAACTGCCGACCTAAGGATTATGAGACCTTCGCTCTAACCACTGAGCTACGCCGGCTCCAGGCGACAATCTTTCATTTTACAGCGACCTCCTATTCGTTGGCCAGCACGGGCAGGAAATACGCCCGACGCAGCAGTTTGTCGACTCGCGCCAGCCGGACACGTATCTTCTGTCCGAGTTTGAAGCGCCGGCGTGTGCCGCGACCGACAAGAGAGCGGCTGGCAGGCTCGAACGCATAATAGTCATCGCTCATTTCATCGACGGGGATGGATCCCTCGATGAATTGCTCCAGCAGCTCGATTCGCATGCCGTCCCTCCAGACGCTGATGATCAATGCCTCGAAGGTTTCACCGACTCGTTCTTCTAGCAGGACCATCCGCTTCCAGTCATACAGCTCTCGCTCGGCCTCATCTGCCCGGCGCTCCCGCTCGCTCGATTCGGCCGCGATCGGTCCCAACTGCGCTCGGCTGTAACCAGCCCGTCGTCGGCCCTGGATGTGACTCTTCAGGATGCGATGCACGATGAGGTCCGGGTATCGGCGGATCGGTGACGTGAAGTGTGTGTAAGCCTCGGAAGCCAGGCCAAAATGTCCCGAGTTCGAGGCCGAGTAGGCGGCCTGTTTGAACGAGCGCAGCATCAGGTATGAAATCATCCGCGAGTCCGCTCGTCCCGCGAGGGAATCGACGAACTTCTGAAATTCCAGCGGTCGGAGTGAACGGGGACGAAAACGGAGGCCCAGTTGCGCGACCAGTTCCATGAACTCCTCGGCCTTGCGAGGGTCGGGTGGGTCATGAACGCGATAGATCGTCGCCACTCGCTCCTTCCCCAGCGCTCGGGCGACGACTTCGTTGGCCGCGATCATGAATTCTTCGATAATCCGGTTCGAGAAATGACGTTCCGCCTTGACGATGCCCGAGACGATTCCTTCAGAGTCGAAAGTCAGTTGCGGCTCCGGTAGATCGAAATCGATGGTTCCTCGTCGCCTGCGCTGATCCATCAAGCGGCGGGAGAGTTTTTCCATTGTTTTTAGTGGGGCAACGAAGTCTCGGTAGCGCGAGCGCACCGAGCCGTCTCCGTCCAGGATCTGCTGGACCTGGTCGTAGTTCATGCGCTCGGACGACCGGATGATACTTTCGCGGAATGAATGGCCGCGTATATCGCCGTGGGAGTCGACCTCCATGACGACGCTCATCGCCAGGCGATCGATGTGGGGGTTCAGCGAGCACAGTTTATTTGAGATCTTTTCCGGCAGCATCGGGACGACGCGATCCGGAAAATAGACTGAAGTTCCGCGCAACCGAGCCTCCCTGTCGATGGCGGTATCCGGTTCGACGAAGTGGGACACGTCGGCGATGTGGACCCCCAGGCGAAAGCTCCCGTCGTCGAGTTCTTCCACGTCGATCGCATCGTCATAGTCCCGCGCCGTGTCCGGATCGATGGTGACAACAGTTCGATCGCGAAAGTCGTCGCGCCCCTCCAGGTCCTCTTCTGCCACTCCATCCGGAAGACTATCGGTTTCTTCGAGGACCTCGTCGGGGAATTCCAGCGGAAGACCGTACTTGCGGATGATGATCGTGGTCTCGACCTCCGGGTCGTCGATGAACCCGATCACCGAGACGATCTTGCCGGCGGGCCAGTGAGAGTCGGAAGGGAACCGGGTGAGTTCCACTTCAACGATCTTGTCCTTGTGTTCGGATTCCGCATTCGTGACCAGGACCCTCCGCGGCAACTTTTCGTCCGTTGGCACCACGAAGAAGGAATCGTTGTCGAAGCGAAGCTGTCCGACCACGGTATCGTGAGCGCGCTCGACGACTCGTACGACCTTTCCTTCCGCACGGCCGTCCGGCTTTCGCAGCGTGATCACGATCCCAACCCGGTCTCCGTGCATCGCCGACCCTGTCAGTGGGGGAGCGATGAAGATATCGCCGGCGGCCTCGGCTGGCGGAGTGTCGGGGATGACGAAGCCGAAGCCATCCCGGTGGAGCGACATCCGGCCCTCGATCAGGACGAGTCCCGGAGTCGCCTCGTATCGGTTGCCCTTGTGCCGGATGAGTTTGTCGTTCTTGACGAGCTGATCGAGGAGATCCTTGATCTGCTTCCGGTCCGTGCGGTCTGCCTGGAAGTCTTCGAGGATGTGGCGAAAGCTGGCGGCCCCTTCCGATTGCTGCCGCACGTAGTCCAGGAGTTCTTCGGTTGTGATGTTCCGAGGAGTCCGGCGGGTCGCGCGTTTGTTTGCTGTCACCCTCTCAGTATTTCCGCAACACAGGACGTTTTACAATCATGAGTTAGCTGTTGTGGCGGTGTAGGTGCGGTCTATGACCGCACACCGCGACGCGAGGAACGATTCCAGCCTACGTTGACTTCCCCGTCAAACCTCTCTAAAATTATTACTCAGGCCGAAATGGCGGAATTGGCAGACGCGCTAGATTCAGGATCTAGTGGGGGCAACCCCGTGGAGGTTCGAGTCCTCTTTTCGGCACTCTCCTTCGACAGGTTAGACACCACTACCGGCTTGCCGGGTTACGGCCCAGGACTGAGTGAGTCGGGAACGTACCCGCGAACTTGATGGTCTATCAGGTTCGCGACGACATGTCTTTCTTTTGACTTACCTAGACGGCCTCTCTAGAATCAGCCGAAAGAATTCCGTAGAGCTCAATATCAGGTCCCGAGTCTATGGCCTCGCCGTCTGCCATTCTGCCGACCCAGCCCGGAGAACGTCTTGCCAGTCTCGACGTGCTGCGTGCCTTTGCTCTTCTGGGAATCCTGGTAGTCAACATGATGTCCTTCGCCTACACGGTGGAATTTGTGCCACCGGCCCAACGATGGCCCGCATGGTGGGACCAGGCTGCCGCGGGAATAGTCGATGCCCTGTTCGCCGGCAAGTTCAACTCCCTGTTTTCCTTTCTGTTCGGTATCGGTTTCTTTCTTCAGCTTGAACGTCTCAAGCTACGCGGCTCCTCAGGAACGGCGTTATACGTGCGCAGACTTCTGGTGTTGTTCGTGTTGGGCGCATTACACGCCTTGCTCGTGTGGGAGGGCGACGTACTCCACATCTACGCGGTTCTTGGGCTGTTTCTACTCTTGATGCGAGGCGCCTCGAACAAGGTTGTCTTGGGCGTGATGACCCTGTGTCTCTTCTACCCGACGTTCGACAGCATTTATAACTTCTACACGATAGGTCCCGAGGAAATGGCAGAACTTCAGGCAGATTTCGTGCCAAGGGTTGAGGCACTAAACCATGCCCTGATCGGTGGTAGCTACTGGGAAGCGACCACGGAGAGATTCGAATTGCGGAGGTGGATCTGGGGCGACTGGAGGCGTGGTCTAAGCAGCTTTCCACTGTTCTTTACCACCATGCTCCTTGGCTTTTGGGTTGCCCGCGCAGGCTACATCAGAGACACAGCGCATCGGCGTAAGTTCCTCAAGAAAGCGTTGATCTGGTGTCTTGCAATCGGACTCGGTTGCGGCGTTACCATGGCCATCGCCGTACGGTTCGTGGTCCCGTTTCAAGTTTCACCGCTCGGCGTGTTGTTGACTGCCATGTACTCCTTCGGCCGGCCACCACTGATGCTCGGTTACGCTATCGCCCTTGTACTGTTGATGGACGCGGGGCGACTACGCCGCTTCTTCAACTGGCTGACCTTCGTCGGCCGCATGCCGTTGACGAACTACCTGGCGCAATCGGTCATCTGCACGCTGCTCTTCTGCGGTTATGGCTTTGGACTGATCAATAAGATCGATCCGGCCGCAGCTCTTCTGCTCAGTTTGGGTATCTGGGGACTGCAGATTCCGATCAGCGTGTTGTGGTTCCGTCGGTTCAGGTTCGGTCCTGCGGAATGGCTGTGGCGAGTCACAACCTACGGCGCATCTTCTGTAGTCGAGAAGCGGTCCCAGACGGAGAGAGTACCGGCCTGAGAAGGACTAGAGAGCCACCGTCTCATTAGCCGCCTCCCGTTAGTTGCCGCACCAAAGCTCAGCTCTTCGCAGCCTTTCACGTCTTTTCTCGGCGAAGAATCCGAAACTGAACGCAAAAAACCAAGCTTTGCTCAACAAATCACGTACTCTCCTGGGCGGCTTCAGGATCTAGTGGGAGCAACCCCGTGGAGGTTCGAGTCCTCTTTTCGGCACGCCGTTCAGCGAACTCGACCGAGATCGGCAGTCAGGAACAGTTACGGGTATTCAGCTGGTCGGCGTTTTCAAAACTCCCAGCGAAAAAACTGGACTTCGGTCCGGCGGGTAGCGGCCCATCGCAACGTCGGCAACCACCTGGCGCGGGCCGGGTCGGTCACGACCGAGATACTGGTGCTCCTGCGGTCTTTCTCGCGGCCCATGAAGTACCCGACTAGACCACCGCCGATGGTCACGAACCCAGCCACTACATTCCGCGTGTCGGAATCGGTGCCGCTCGGGCCGGTGATCGCGAACGTTGATATAAGTGTGGCCCCCAGGAAACCGACTCCGGCTCCAATCCAGCGCCAGCGGATACTCTCCTCGACCAGCTGCACGGAAGAGACCAGAGTGCGATCGATGGAGGCGAGTCCTTTCGGATATGCCCCCTCATCGTCAGTCTTCCTGATTTCGATTTCGATACCGGCTTCCCTGACGATGCGCACGGTTCCCTCGATGCGTGGTCCGTCGGTGAGCTCCATCGCAACCCTTTCCCCGTTGATGACGCTTCCCAACTCGTCCCATGTCAGGTTCAGTGGGTCTTCCTGGGCTTCCAGAATTACCGGTGTGAGGAAGAAACACATCACCCAGAGCGCCAGAGCTCTCAGAGGCGGAAACCCCCTTCTCAAGGGCATCACGCCCCTTTGATCAACAAACGTGAACAAGACTCGGTGAATGTTATGAAGCGAAGTACTTGTGGGCTGCAAAATCTCACCTCCCGGCAATAGTGTTACCGCCAATGCCGGCCTTCCTTAGTTGCCGACACTTTCCCCCTCATCCCAGGCAGGAGTGGCTTCCTCCTTTGCGGCGTCGGACAATCTGTCGCGCATCGAGGATAAGGTGCGGTCCAGGGACTCTCTCGCCACGCCGCTGACTATCGGTCGTACGAACAGCTTGAGGATCGTGGGAATCGATCGGCTCAACGTCAGCGATTCGCACTCGACCAGCACGCCTCCCGACACTTCCTGGTAGCGCCAGTACGAGTTCAGGCGCCACAGGAATCCCCGGTCGGTGCCTTCCGGCTTCTCGCGTTCCGACGGCGTTCCCGCGTTCGCCAGTTCTGCGATTTTGGTGGCGATGGTACGGCTCGATGCGCGCCCCGGGCCATGGCGGTCGTAGAGGACCAAGTGTTCGGTGTTGTATGTGACTGTGACGATCTTAGAACGAACCAGTTTGAGGTAGACGCGAACCGAGTCATCTGTGCGTTCCAGGACCTGGGCCTCCAGGACATCCTTCTGCAGATGTTCGGGAGCGTCGGGACGCCGGACAGCGTCCAGCACGCCTTCGAGTGTGACTCCGGGGATGAACACCGAGCCTCGCCAGTGGTGAATCATCCCTCCACGAACTTTGATGTCGCTCCCGTCGGCGCGCGTCGTCTTCGCTTTCGACACCACCAGCCTGCCGGAAACGACCGTCATACGGTCTGTTCGCGCCCGGGTCGCGTCTTCGAAATCCTGTGCAAAGAAACCACTTTCGGAAGTGAGCTCCCCCTCGATCCGTCTCTCCGTGAGCCCGACGTACTCGTTCCAGGCTTCGAGCGTTTCCGGGGGTAATCCCTGCGCATGCAGCGTGGTCAGGGAACCGGCTACAGCGCACAGCACGAGATATGTACGAATGTACTTCCATAAAACGACGAAAGGTGACATGACGGTCTCCTCCATAGTGCTTCCCGGCTCCGTCAGAAGAGTCTTCTTGAACACGAGGCGGTCGCTGAAAAAGAAATTCATGACTGAACATGCAGTGATCGACATGACGTTTGCGACGAGGTAGTGGATCGCGAAGTGTCCCGCCAGAATACTCATGAAGATGAGATTCTGTGCGATCGAGACCAGTCCGATTGTCAGGTTGAACCAAATCAGTCTAGAGATGGTTCCGGCACGCCCGCCGTCGGCCCGATCCAGCCAAGTCCAGCGCTCGTGCCACGTAAAGTTGTTCAGCACGGCCGCTTCAACTGCGAGGGCCGTAGCCCCCAGATAGTGAACCCCGCAGAGGCGCAGCGCGGTCAGGACGGACAACTGGATGACGACACCCGTCATCCCGACGAGGTTGAAGTGGATCCAGCGGCGTAGGGTGGAGCTCAATTGCATCTTGCACCCCGGCATAATCCATCCTCTTCAACCGGACGCGCGGCCTCGGACAAGGGGTTCTTCCTGGGAAAGGGTTCTCGTGTTCCTGACAGCTGAAACAGTCAGCGCCACGGCCATTCCCGCAATGGCGCAGGCGCCCCCAACGTCGAAAAGCAGGAACGGCCCCAGGCTGCCCAACCAGACGACCGGTTTGAACAGCACGTGCAGTGTGCCGATAGCCAGCACGATGCGCAGTTCGGTCGGACCGATCCGCATGAACGCGAGCCGGAAAACTCCCAGGGCGTGGGTGGCGAGATACGATTCCGCGGCGACCATCAAATAGCCCACGAGTACCCCCCAAGCCACAGCGGGAGTCATGTAGCCCGAAGCTGCCAGCCCACCCAGGAGAAAGAAGGCCCCGACCGTATCTATGACGTGGTCGACGTAGAAGCCGTATCGGGGCCGCTGGCAGTCTCGGACCCGCGCGAGGGTTCCGTCCAGGCTGTCGCCGAACCAGTTGAGGGCCAGTGCCGCGACAGCGACCAGCAGCGCTCGCTCTTCCCACCGCGCGGTCCAGTAAGCCAGCCCGGCAAGCAACATGGCGATCAAACCCACCAGCGTGAGGTGGTCCGATGTGATCCAACGTGGGAGTCTTCGAGCGATCCAGACGAGTACTCGTTTCTCGATCGCCATCAGTATGCTGCGATGCTCGCGAACGTGAGGGATAGTCGCCATTGATTTCACCTCCTGATTCCCTTCACCTATTAATGTGAAAAGCAGACCAAAACGGGCTCAGTTTTTTTCGAGGGGAGGAGACTTTGGAGAAGCCCCCGTCCAGATGGAGGTGTAGGTGCGGTCTATGACGTCTATGACCGCACACTCTTCGAACCGAAACAACGTGCGCTCATAGAGCGCCCCTACACCCTATCCTGAAGTTTCGCTTGTCTCAGGCGCCGAGATAGAGGACTCGACCTAGTGTCCTGAGTCAGAAATAACATCACTATCGCCGACTGGTGTTGCCGCGCAATCGGGCGGAACCGGGAAAGCTATGTCGCTTCAGCGACCTTAAAGCTTTCCGCTGAAGCGGGGGCAACACCCGCCCGCCCAAAGGGTTCGGGCGGAACTGGGCCGTCGTCGTCGTCGACTCCGAGAATCCGACCCCGTTGCGCTCCGAACGATAGCGACGCTATTTCTGACTCAGGACACTAGCGGTCGGATCGGTTTGCTGTGCGGAAAACGGAGTCGGCCGTCGCCGGCTCGATGACCTCGGAGACGACGAAATAGCCCACCGCGACCGAAGCCAGGATACCTGCCATCAGATGGTCCTGGAACAGGGCGAGGGCCGCCCCCACCAGGACAGCGGCGAAGAACCGGTCGACCAACCGCATCCTTGGTGACGCCCGGTTCATCTCTTCCTCGAGCGCCATGCGGTTGAAATGGGAGGTGAACAGCAGATGCACTCGCAGGATGCCGTTCGCTATCGCGCAAGCCAGCAGCCCGAAGAAACAGAGCAACAAGGACAGGCCGGGGTTTTCTTCCTTGACTTGCCACAGGACGACCACCATCACGCTGTAAAGCAGTACTACCAGAATCTGATGAACGGCCCACCAGTAGCTCCGAAGGCCGGTCGCGGGGGGTCGTCGGGCAGCAGAATCGTGGGTCGCAGCGACCTCCGTCTGCTCGATCGTTCCGTGCATCCGGGTTGAAGCGAATGCCCGGAGTTCGGTCGCAATTTGCCGGGTTGATTGCGGCCGCTGTTCCGGTTCCTTTCTCAGACACCTCTGTATGAGCTGTTCGAGCTCTGGTGCCCTTCCAGATAGAGCGTCGAGTCGCGGGGGTTCGTTTTCGAGGATGTTCGCAGTGGTCGCGGCGGCAGTCCCAGCCTGGAACGGGTGCTTTCCACTCGCGAACTCATAGAGCATGACGCCCAGCGAGAAAACGTCACTCAAGTGGTTCACCGATTCGCCCCGCAGTTGCTCTGGAGACATGTAGGCGGGCGTTCCAAGAAGCATGCCCTTCTGGGTTAAACGCTGTTGCATGGGGTCGGTTCCGGGGATCATGGCCAGTCCGAAATCGACAATCTTGAGGTTCCCCTCGTCATTCCGGATGACGTTCTCGGGTTTCAGATCTCGGTGAACGATCCCCTTCTCGTGGGCAGCGGCGAGGCCCTCGGCCAGCTGGAGCGCCGAGCCGACAATCGTATCGATCGAAAACGGGGCTTGCTCCAGCTCGGTTCTCAGGGTCTGGCCAGGTACGTACTCGCTGATGATGTAGAAGCGACCCTCGACTTCCTCCAGGGCGTAGATCGTCGCAATCGCCGGGTGGGACAGGGAAGCCGCCACGGTCGCCTCCCGACGGAATCGCGCTTGCTGCTTCTCGTCAAAGAGCAGATTCGGTGACAGCGCCTTCAGGGCGACGTTCCGTCGAAGACGTGTATCTTCGGCCAGGTAGACCACGCCCATCCCACCCCTGCCGATTTCCCGCTGGACCAGATAGGGGCCTACATACTGGCCTTCCGTTAGCGGATCACCCGGCTCGGACAACATTGCGGTCTCGAGGAAACTACGGGTTTCGAGATGGGAGGCCAGCAGAGAAGATAGTTCCCGCCGCAGGCCTTCGTCGCCCGCACAGGCCTTCTCCAAAAAAGCCTCGCGCTTCCCAGGCTCCAATTCGATGGCAGCCTCGAAGAATTGCCTCAGCTGGCGGAACCTTGCACTTGCGGGATTCAAGGTTGCAGCTCACGCCGGAGCCAGGCCTGGGAGAAGGCCCACCTCCGCTTCACGGTTGCGGGTGAAATCCCCAGCACTTCAGCCGTTTCCTCAACAGTCAGCCCCCCGAAAAACCGCAGTTCCACGAGTTCAGCCTGCTTGGGATCGAGGTCCTCCAGCTTTCCAAGGGCTTCGTCAAGAGCAAGTAAATCGAGCGAGCGCTCGGACCGACCCAGGATTTCGTCGGTGAACGTCACCGGCATCGCGGGTCCTCCCCGTTTCTGAGCCATCCGAGCCCGTGCTCGTTCGACAAGCACCTGGCGCATGGATCTTGCAACGATAGCGAGGAAATGTGTGCGATCCTTCCATTGCAGACCACCGTCCGGAATCAGCCGCAAATAAGCTTCATGAACGAGGGCTGTTGCTTGAAGCGTCTGACCCGGTCGCTCCCGTCGGATGTATTTCGCCGCCAACCCGCGCAGCTCCTCGTAGATCAAGGGGAACAATTCCGACATGGCCCCGGTGTCCCCCGTGCGGGCTCGTTGGACCAGTTGCGTCACCGTCTTGCCGGATGGGGGGACAGGCAGTCCTTTGCTCATGGAGCACATTATGTAGATCGGCCTTCTTCGTTCCTGGTTTGCTTCGAAGGGCAGAACAGCGCCGGAACCTGTTATGAGCCTGCGATCCAGGAAGCGAGGCCGGGGCAGTCAAGCTGATTTTCTCAGAGTTCGAGGACTTTGTCGAAAGCGATCGCGCTACCGGAGCGCAGCCCACTACCGGCCGAAGCTTTCCCGAGTCCCTTCCGGCATCCCAACGGTTGAAGCAAGACTCGAAGTCAAGATCGACCTGCGCGGCGCCCCGGATAAGTGAACACCGCGCTGTGGCACAATAGAGGTTTGGACTGACCACGGAAGAAGGGACTGGCAACGGGACTCCCAGCTTGATTTGAACAAGGACGGAAACTGAGTGGACCTTCGTGACATCGCAATCGTCGCACACGTCGATCACGGCAAGACCACGCTCGTCGACGCAATGCTGTGGCAGAGCGGAACGTTTAGCGCGCACCAAACCGTCCAGGATCGCGTCATGGATTCGATGGATCTCGAGCGTGAAAAAGGCATCACCATCATGGCCAAGAACACGGCCGTCCGTTTCGGTGACGTCAAGATCAACATAGTGGACACGCCGGGACACGCCGACTTCGGCGGTGAAGTCGAACGCACGCTCGGGATGGTCGACGGCATCATGCTGCTCGTCGATTCCGCCGAAGGGCCCCTGCCCCAAACCCGATTCGTGTTGTCCAAGGCGCTGGAGCTCGAGCTCCCGTCCATCGTCGTGATCAATAAGATCGACCGCAGGGACGCCCGGCCCGAAGAAGTACTCAACGAGATCTACGACCTGTTCATCGATCTAGACGCTGCGGAACACCAGATCGAATTTCCTGTTATTTACTCGGTCGCGCGGGAAGGCAAGTGCGCACCCTCGCTCCAGGAGCCGCTCACAGACCTGCGACCGCTGTTCGACATGATCGTCGACCACATCCCGGCACCGGGGGGCGAGGCGGACCAGTCGTTTCAGATGTTGGTGACAACTGTCGCGCCGGACGACTACCGCGGGCCTCTCGCGATCGGACGTATCGTTGCCGGAACCATCCGCAACCGGCAGAGCGTGACCCTCTGCCACCGGGACGATTCACAGACCAAGGCCGAGGTGACCGAGTTGTTCGTCTACGAAGGCCTGGAACGCGTGTCGACCGAGGAGGCCGGTCCGGGCGAAATCGTTGCGGTGGCCGGCATGACCGGCGTCAGGCTCGGTGAGAGCATCGCTGACGGCGACGACCCTCACCCTCTCGCGCCCCTGCGCCTGGATGAGCCGACGATGTCGATGGAGTTTTCGATCAACGACTCCCCCTTCAGCGGCAGGGATGGACCGTTCGTCACCTCGCGTCACCTGCGCGAACGTCTGATGAAGGAAGCCCGTAACAACCTCGCGATACGCGTCGAAACGACCGATTCGCCGGACCGTTTCCAGGTGTTCGGTCGTGGGGAGCTGCAGCTGGCAATCCTGATCGAGCAGATGCGGCGCGAAGGCTACGAGTTCTCGGTCGGCATGCCGCGCGTCATCACCAGGGTTTTCAACGGAGACAGGCATGAGCCGTTCGAACTGGCTCAAATCGACATGGCAGAGGACTACATGGGCGTCGTGGTACAGAAGCTCGGCACGCGCAAAGGCGTGATGGTGAAGATGGTCAATCACGGCTCGGGTCGCGTCCGCCTGGAGTTCGACGTCCCCAGCCGGGGGCTGATTGGATACCGGACTGAGTTCCTCACCGACACGAAAGGCACCGGAATCCTCACACACATGTTCAGCGAGTACAAACCGTGGGCGGGCGACATCAAACACCGGGGGACCGGAGCTTTGGTCGCCGACCGGCTGGGCCCGGTCACCGGTTACGCGGTGATCAACCTGCAGGAGCGCGGCGAACTCTTTGTCGCGCCCACCGAGGAGGTCTACCGCGGCATGCTCGTCGGAGAAAACGGCCGGGACGCCGATCTCGATGTCAACATCACCAAGGAAAAGAAGCTGACGAACATGCGCGCGTCGGTTTCAGAGACCTACGAAAAGATCGTTCCGCCACTCCGTATGTCGCTGGAACGATCCATCGAGTTCATCCGTGACGACGAGCTCATCGAGGTCACTCCGAAGAGTCTCAGGCTCCGCAAGCGTCACCTCGACCCGAACGAGAGAAAGCAACATGCGGCACGTAACAGCTAGCCCGCATATTTCACCAATCGTGAATGAAGCGCGTTTTCGTGCGGAAGAGTGGGCGTTGGGAGAGTCTGGGTTCCGGTAAGGCACGGATGGGGACAATCAGGGTGTCGCTGGCCATGAGTGGGTTTGTTTCTGGGGTTTGAAGGAAGCCTGGATAAGGTAGTCAGGCAGAGCTCTCCGTCGGAGAAAGAAACAAGTCTATTTTAGAGCCGTGGATCGGGGTCCTGTGTCAGCACCGCAGAGGAATCGACTGCAGGTTGCGAAGGATGGTCGCAAAGACTTCGGCGTAGGGATAGGCCTCCGACATCGAGAGCCAGACGTTGCGGACCGTCAGGCGGATGCGAGCGCCGATCTTGAGAAGCTTCAGGCGGATGGTCTGGCATTGAGCGCGGGCCAGCGGGGTATCCTTGAGCCCGAGACGACGCAGTGCATGCATGAGCATGTAAGCGGCTGAGGATAGATACAGCCGGAGCTGATTGGCACGCATCGTCGCCGCGCTGGTGCGGTCGGCAAACAGATCCAGTTGTTGTTCCTTGATGCGGTTCTCCATGTCACCGCGAGCGCAGTAGAAATCTTCATAGAGAGCTTGGGCGGCGAGGCGTTTTGTCGGTAATGAGGTCACCACGAATCGAGGATTGGCACCCTTGTCCAGGAACTCGGCCTTGGCAACGACGCGTCGGGTGCAGCTCCAGCTCTTCAGGGTCCGGTACTGGAAATCCTTAAACACCCGCGCCGGTTTTCCGGTGGTGTTAAACTCCCCTTCGGCCTGAGTCATTTCTTCCGCAATCTCTCGCTTGAGACGGTCGTTCTTGGCCAACCCGATCACGTAATCGAGCTGATGGGCCTCACACCAACGGAGTAATTCATCCCGGCAAAAGCCGGAATCGGCCCGGATGATGATCCTCACTTCCGGCCAGCCGTGACGGATCTGGCCGATGATACGTTTCAACTCATCCACCGCTCCATCGGCACCATCGATATTGGATCGGCGCAGACGGGCGCACAACAGATGTTCGCCACAGAAGATGTAGAAAGGCAGATAGCAATAGCGGCGGTAGTAGCCGTGAAAGAACCGGCCTTCCTGTTGACCATGGATCGGATCATCGGTCGCGTCCATGTCCAGAACAATCTCTTCCGGTGCCGTGTCGTGGGCGGCCAGAAACGCATCGACCATCCAGCTCCCGATCCGGTCCTCATCCATGACGATCTTCTTGTACCGCTCCTGGCCATCGGCCTCAGCCCCGCTCAGCTCCAGCCGGTTGAGCGTACACTTGCCCGCCAGCGCCTTTCCCCGGTCCCCGGCCTGGCGTCGGCTCTCTCCCAAAGGATCGGCCTTCTCCACTGCCACGGCCAGCATCGGATCGGTCCGCAGCTGGTCGTGATCGTTCAGGTCTTCATATCCCAAACAGAGCCCATAGACACGCTGCCCCAACAATTCCTTTACCGTGTGTTCGATCAACCCCTGGTCCCGGTGATCGGTAAAACACTGGGCCAGTCCGTCGATCAACCCGGTTCGCTTTTCCACTTCCCGCAACAGCAGAACCCCAGCGTCGGAGGTGATCTTTCCGCCGTCAAAACGCGCCTTCACTTTTCGTTGAAGAAGTCCGTGAAATTCGAACGTGACTTGGTTACACTCTGTTCTCATCAGGGCCGTCTCCGTTTGGCTTGTTAAACGTTTATTCCAAAACGCTTTATGCCAGACAGGGCGGCCTTTTCTGGTCCTATTGGTGAAATATGCGGGCTAGTGGCCTGTAACGGAGATATCGGCACCATCGCCGATGGGTCTTGCCAGTCGAGGTCGAGGAGAGAGGAGGAGTTGATGCGGTTTCATCATGACGACGAACGACAAAGAGATCGACGGCAACCCCCATCGGCCCGGAGGGTTGCGGCGGAACGGCACCGTCTTCGTTGTCGCTCCTCCTCGCAATGAAGGAGCATTACCTCGTCGTCGGCTCCTAGAATCCGGTGCCGTTCCACCGCAACGCTGGTACCGATATCTCCGTTACAGGCCACTAGGGCACGGCGCGAATGGCGCGATGAAGGGTCAGCGTCCGTTGTTCGCGAGGGTGGACTTGGCCAATTGAAGCAGCTGCTCGAGCCCCTTTCCGAAGATTTGTTTGGCGAACATTCGGATGCGAAAGCGCGAGGATTCTGTGAGCTTCGGGATCAGGTCCGCCGTGCGCACTTCAAAGGCGTCGCCTGTCTGTTCGCAGCGGACGGCCAGGGGATCGTTCCCTTCGCAGTATTTGGGCAGTTCCAGGGCGAGGACGAGTTCCAGTTCGGCCTTTGCCGTTTTCGAAAACTGGTAGTGTATCCGGACGACGTTTGTTTCTCCGGGCTTGGAGGAACGCATGTTGGATCCAGCTGCCGGTTCGTAAGGGGTCGTGTCGACGGAGGCGCTGGCGCTGAGCTGTGGCCCTCTCTTGTACTCTCGCTCAAGCCTGTCCACTTCATGATAAAGCGCCGTCAGCAGCAGCAAGCCCGCTTCCTCGACCCGCTCCGGGGTGTGGATGGCCTGGCGGGTTCGGGTCAGGTAGAGACCCTTGATGTCATTCACCAGATCCTCGATTTCGGGAGCTTGCGCTTCGGCGAAACTATCTTCAACCAACTCGACCGCGTCGACAGTCCGCTCGAAGAGAAAATCAACCAGAGGCTGATGCATGCCGTCATCGGTCAGACGCAGGCAGGCGAAATACTCCTTTTGTCGGTCCATCAGGAACATGATCGGGATCGAAACGGAGCGAAGCGTATAAAAGGACGCCACGGCTCGCGCGACTCGTCCGTTGCCACCCGAGAACGGGTGAATCCAGAGGAGAGCCGAATGAGCATAGGCAGACTGTAATATCGGGTGTGCTGATAGAAAACTCTCGCCGCCGAGCTCTTCACAGAGTCGGTGCACCTCGGCAGACACCCGATCCACCGGAGCGTGCGCGCGGACCACGCCGTTGTTTGCGAAGTGATTCGGATAGTTCTTGTACTCACCCAGGGGAAGTTGCTCATCCTGCCATCCATCCCCACCGGTAAGGAGCCTGTAAGTCTGTTGGCCAGCGCAGATTTCCTGGTGAAGTTTTCGCACCCAGGTTTCTACGAAAGGGACAGTTCCGGTCGCCAGGTCGAGCAAGTAGTCGTAGCCGTGGAGTTGGGACTCGATCAAGGCGCGCGTGCCCTCGGCTCTCTCGATCAGTTTTGCTTCCCACCCCCCCGCATTCATGGCAACGGCAATGGTGAAGTCGCGATTAACCTCGTAGAGTCCGTCGATTGCTCCAGTATCGATTGCCGTCGCTCGCTTCACGACTTCCCGTGACCGGTCAAACAGGTCCGGAGACCTCCTGTCCAGTTCCCTCAGCTTCGCCTTGTGGCGTTCCCACCGGGTTTCATCGACGAAACACCCGGCCCACTTGTCGAAGGCGGGGACCGACTCCCACAAGGCATCGAGTTCGCGAAAATCCTGCATGCTACCCAAATCCGTTTTCCAACTCTACGACAGGAGGAGCTTCTAGAAAAGAACGAAAGAGCCATTCCCAGGGCACAACATCCAAAGACCTCAAGGACTGGACTTTCTCGGTTCCGAATCGGTTCTGATATCTGATGGCGTAGCCGGCTGCCCAGCCCTGTTTTCTGTCAACCTACCCGCTCATCTTGACGCGATTTTGGCGCTTCTTGATGGCGAAGGAACCGTTGTGTGAACTGGAACCAGCTTTCGTCAGCCACGCATGGATCGTTGCCATCGTCGCAGGAGTCGTACGATTGTCACGCGAATCTCGGGAACCCGCTTCCGGATTCGGGTCGGAGATCGGTCGAGAAAAAGCATAGAATAGACCCTTTGAGAGGAGACTAGGCGATGAACAGCTCACAGGTCTATGGCAGGGCGCGCTGGTCCGTTGCTGCTCTGGCGTTGGTTCTTGCGGCCGCAGGTTTTGTCTGGGAGGCGGAAGGCGTGGAGCGTCCCCCCGTGGCAGTCGATGAAGTTTTCGAGACGGCCGAATACCGCATTCGTGTGGTGAGTCTCGCCGAGGGACTCGCGAATCCCTGGAGTCTGGCGTTTCTTCCGAACGGCGACATGGTCGTCACCGAAAAGCCCGGGCGCCTCCGACTGATCCGCGACGGCGTTCTGATGCCGAACCCGGTGCCTGGCGTGCCCGAGGTCGACCCGAGGCGGCAGGGTGGCCTGATGGACGTAGTTCTGCACCCGCAGTTTGCCGAGAACAGTTGGGTCTACCTGACGTACTCCAAACCCGACGAAGGCGACAATGACAATGCGACTACCGCTCTTGCCCGCGGCACCTTCGATGGATTTCGATTGACCGACGTCGAAGACCTGTTCGTCGCCAACGCGTGGGCGGAGACCGGCGGGCACTATGGATCGCGCCTCGGGTTCACCCCCGACGGCAAGCTCTTCATGAGCATCGGGGACCGGCAACAGCGGGACCGGGCCCAGGACACCACCGACCATGCCGGGACCGTGCTGCGCCTGAACGATGACGGCAGTGTTCCCGACGACAACCCGTTCATCGGCCGGGCCGGCTTCTTGCCGGAGATCTATTCCTACGGGCACCGGAGTCCTCAGGGCCTGACCGTCCATCCCGAGACCGGGGAAGTCTGGGAGAACGAACACGGCCCGCGCGGGGGCGATGAGGCAAACCTGATCCTGCCGGGCCGGAACTACGGCTGGCCCATCGTCAGTTACGGCCGAGAGTACTCCGGCGAAATCATCACGAATCAGCCGTGGAAGGAAGGTTTGGAGCCGCCGAAATACTACTGGGTGCCGTCCATCGCGATCTCGGGGATGACGTTCTACACCGGTGATCGCTTTCCGGAGTGGAAAGGGCACCTGTTTGTGGGCGGGCTCAGACACTACGTCGTTCAGCGGGTGGCGCCCCTGAACCAGCGCGGTGGGTTCGAGCGAGAACCCCTGCTCACGGAATTACGGCTCAGGATTCGCGATGTCCGACAGGGACCGGACGGCCTACTCTACATCGTGGCCGACGGCGACCTCACCCGTCGAGGTGCCACGGGGGCCGTTCTAAGGATCGAGCCCGCTGATTGAGCGGTTCAACCGAAGTTGGTTCCCTCGGCGCGATCTGGCGCTACCCCGTCAAATCCATGATGGGTGAGGAGCTGAACGCCGTCGACGTCACCGACAGCGGCCTCCTCGGAGATCGCGCATACGCGCTGGCAGAACCGTCCACCGGAAGGATCGCCAGCGCCAAGCACCCACGCAAATGGGGCAGGTTACTCGATTGCCGCGCTTCAATGACCGAGCCGCCTGCCCCTGAACGATCGATGCCGCCAACCCGGATTACCCTGCCCGGCGGCGTCGTCGTGACCAGCGACCAGGACAACGTCGACACCGTCCTCTCCAGCGAATTGGGCCGTTCGGTCACTTTGACCTCAACGCGCCCGGAATCCCCTAGCGTGGAACGTGTGGATCCCTTAGATCCCGCGGCTATCATGGACATCGGTCCGTTCATGATGAAGGGCAGGTTTTCGGACTACGCCGCCCTCCACGTACTGACGACCGCAACCCTAGCCCGTCTCCGGGAGCTCTACCCGCAGGGGCGCTTTGAACCCCGTCGGTTTCGCCCGAACGTCATCGTGGAGTCCCCCCTCGGCCGGCCGGGCTTCGTGGAGAATGCCTGGGTCGGTCGGACGCTCGCGATCGGTGGCGCGGTTCGCCTGCAGATCACCGACCCGTGCCCACGATGCTCGATCCCGACGCTGGCCCAGGGTGATCTGCCGGGAGATCCCCGGATCCTGCGCACGGCGGCTGAACACAACAGCGTACCTGTTCCCGTCCTGGATGGAGAGAACCTGCCCAGCGTCGGGGTCTACGCGTTCGTGATTCGGGGAGGAATGATCCACCGCGGCGACGCCGTCTGCCTGGAGTAGGCAGGTAGGGAGCGACGCCTGAGCTTGCTAGTGGCCTGTAACAGTGCTATCGGTACCATCGCCGATGGGTCTTGCAGGCGAGGTCGAGGAGGGAGAAGGAAAGCGATGCTCTTTCATCGGTGACGGCTTCCGACAAAGAGATCGCCCGCAACCCCCATCGGCCCGAAGGGTTCGGCCCAACGGCGCCGTCTTCGGTGTCGTAACGCCCTCGCAATGAAACAGCATTGGCTCGAGCGTCACTCCTAGAATCCGACGCCGTTCCGCCGAACGCTGGTACCGATAGCACTGTTACAGGTCACAGTTGCTTCCGGCGGCGCTCATCGCCATGGGAGCGGGCGTGATCTATAACGCGGTTGCCAGCGGGCGCGAGTAAAGCGCCCGATGCGGTTTCCGGCCGGCGCAAGTAAAGCCTCACGGATGATTATCGCTTCAACCGGTAGTGCAGTACGACGATCCCGCTGGGGTAGATCTTGTGGCCGGTAAGTTCGAGCTCGCACTGTTGGATCTCACCTGAAAGCAGCGGAATGCCCGAGCCGAACACGACAGGATTCAGCTTGATGATCAATTCGTCGATGAGACCGTTTCGAAACAGCATTGTTGCCAGTTCTGCGCCGCCACAGAGCCAGATGTCCTTGCCGTCTCCGTTTTTCAGGTCCCGCACGAGTTCCGCCGCCCCGTCCGAAACGAGTGTGACGTTCTCGTCGGGACTCTCCTTCAGCGTGTGCGAGAAGACGAACTGTCGCATGGTCGGATAAGGGTTCGTCTTGCCCTCCCGCAGGCCGACTTCATACGTCTTTCGACCCATCAGGACGACATCGAACCACTCGTAGGACGCGAAGAAATCGGCCACGAGTTCGTCGTCCCACACGAAACCGTCGAAGGACCCGTCGCCGTGGGCGATGAAACCGTCAAGGGTCATCGCCACGTAGTATTTGAGATTTCTCACAGTTGAAAGCGAGTAAAGCGGGGTGTTTACATCCCGTCCCAGTTCCAGATCGCGCACCCGGTCGCGTTGTCCAGCTTGTGTCCGCACTCCTTCAGGGTCAGTAAGATGCTTCCGCGGTGGTGACTCTCATGAGCGATGAAGTACGCCAGCGTCGTCGGTATCCCCTTCTTGAATCCGCGGCGTTTGGGTTTTGGGTTGGGCTTCGATCGTTGTCCTGGCGTATTCCGGTGAGAATTGCGCGCTGGCCCGTTCATTGCTTCACGTACTTCTTCAAGTCCCGGGGTCCGACTTCCGCCCCGTAGATATTGCCCGCTCGATCGACCGCAACGCCTTCGGCTCCGCTTGTGCCGGCCCGATCGGCGTCGGGCACGGGATCAGGGATGAAGGCTGTGACAAAGCCGTCCTTCGCGCTGGCGATCCGGATCCCTCTCTTGTAGCCCGGGTTGCTGCGGGAGTTCGATTCCGAATCCGCCACGTAGATGGTGTCGCTGGCGTCGATGAACACGCCGCTCGGTCGTCCGAACTGGTACCAGTGTGCGATGAAGTTGCCGTCCTGGTCGAAGATCTGGACGCGGCGATTGTTGCGGTCGCCGACGAAGAGGCGGCCTTCGGAATCCATGGCCAGCGCGTGCGGATCCTGGAATTCGCCCGGAGCCGTTCCTGTCCCTCCCCAGGCCTTGACGAAGGTTCCGTCACTCGAAAACTTGACGATACGGTTGTTTCCAGCCCGGTCATGACCGTCGGCCACGAAGATGTCGCCGTTTGGAGCGACCAACACGTCGGAGGGCTGGTTGAATGTATCCGGACCGTCACCGGGAATCCCGGCCTTGCCCAGTCGCATCAGAACCTCGCCCTCCGGGCTGAACTTGATGACCTGATGGCCGTGGTCGCCTTCTCCACGCGCGTCGGCAATCCAAACGTTGTTGTCCGGGTCCACAAAAATGCCGTGAGGCCACACGATCATTCCTGCACCGAAGCTCTTCAGCAGCTTGCCCGAAGGATCAAACAACAGGACCGAGTCGACGTCGTCCCTGTCGACGCAGCTGTTCTGGCCGCATCGTTCTCCGACCCATATGTTGCCGCTGCCGTCCTGGGCAGGATAGACGGCGCTTGTCGATCCCCACTCTCTTCCTTCGGGCATCTGCGCCCAGCCTTCGACCGTGCGGTAGGTGTTCGGCGCGTGGTTCTGGGCGTGCACGGCAGTTCCTAGTAACGCGATCACCGCCAACGCGGCGACCACCTCTGTGAATCTCACTCGTTCAGAATGCGACATCGCAGTCCTCCCTCAGGAAGAAGAATTCGCGGGCGGTTGAGTGCCTAGTGACCTGTTACAGGTCACTAGTTATAAACCACGAGCCGTGCGATTGCTAAAAAAAGCTTCCAGGGCGGGGCTTCACAAGAACCTGAGCCTGGAATGAGGGCTGGGGAGGGAGGCTAGCAGTCAGAAATAACATCACTATCGCCGACGGGTGTTGTTCGTGCAACCGGGCCGAATCGGGAAAGCTATGTCGCTTCAGCCGGCGGCACCCCGCGGGATGAAGCGGCCCCAGATTTCTATGCGGATCTCGCTGCGGTCGGATCGGTGGGACTGGGTCAGTGACTGGACCCGACCTACCAACTCGACACCGGGATAGCGTCTCTCGATGGTTATGTTTCAGAGTTTCTGCAAAAAAAGGTCCTGAAATAGGAAGGGGCCAGGGTATCTCCGAAAAGTTGGTAACCAATCAACTTTGAAACGAAGGAGATGAACCGATGGCCCGAACTAAGATTAGGCGAAAGGGAGTGGATTGGAAAGAACTGTTGGGAGAGGAAGAGGATCTGCTGAAAAGCGTCGTGCAGGAGGTGGTTCAAGAGATTCTCGAGGCGGAGATGGACCAGGTCGTGGGCGCGGTCAAGAGCGAACGAACAGGGGGTCGCACAGGATATCGGAGCGGCTACTACGAGCGAGGTCTGGTCACACGGGTGGGCAAGTTGGAGCTGCGCGTGCCGCAGGATCGTGCCGGCCGGTTCAGTACGGAAGTGTTTGAGCGCTACCAACGCAGCGAGAAAGCTTTCGTGGCCAGCTTGGCCGAGATGTACGTGCAGGGGGTGTCGACGCGGAAGGTGAAAGCGATCACCGAAGAATTATGCGGGCATTCGTTTTCGGCGAGCACGATCAGCCGGATCAATAGGACATTGGACACGGAGCTGAAAAAGTTTGCGACGCGAGGATTGGAAGAAGAATACCCCTACCTGATTCTGGATGCGCGCTACGAGAAGGTGCGCGAAGACGGGGTGATCCGGAGCCGGGCGGTCCTGGTAGCGATCGGAATCAACTGGGACGGCCGGCGCGGTGTGTTGGCGGTGGAACTGGCGGGACGGGAGAGCACGACCAGTTGGAGGCAACTCTTGCTGAGTTTGAAGCAACGCGGCTTGTGCGGGGTGGAGTTCGTGGTGACCGACGATCATGCGGGGTTGAAGAAAGCCATCGCAGAAGTCCTGCCCGAAGCGATCTGGCAACGCTGCTACGTCCACTTTCTTCGAAACGCATTGGATTATTTGCCGCGCAAAGCCGATGACGATTGTCTCCAGGAACTGCGTTGGCTCTACGACCGGCGGAACCTCCAGGAAGCGCGGCAGGATCTGGCGGCGTGGTTAACCAAGTGGGGGCAGAAATATCCCAAACTTTGCGACTGGGTCGAAGACAACATCGACGAGACGCTGAGCTTCTACACGCTGCCGCGCCAGCATCACAAGCACATGAAATCCACCAATATGCTGGAACGGCTCAACGAGGAGATCAAGCGGCGAACGCGCGTGGTGCGGATCTTCCCCAACGCAGCCAGCTGTTTGCGTTTGATTCGGGCGCTGACCACCGAAACGCATGAGAACTGGATCGAAGCGATCCGCTACTTGAACATGGATCTGTTGAAGGAACACAAAAAGGACTGGCACCGTCAGACGCCCGCTGCCTAAACGCGTCAAAACGGGCCAACAAGGGATCGGTCAGGATATTGATCGTCGATTACAGGGCATCTTGAAGCAAAAATCGCTGTGGAAAACCTTCGGAGGGGGCGAAAGAAAGAAAAAGAACCAAAAGAAAGAAACGCCGAGGCCTGATGGAAATGACGCCTCAGAGGAAATCCGCAAAAGACGCGGATTCCCTCTGAGCCTTGGAAAAGCTTCGCCAAGAACGCTCAGCTTTCCCACATTCCCACAGGCCCGACGGCGGTCAATACTTAAGAACTGAATTTTTCGGAAATACTTTTTGCAGAACTTGACGCACACAACTCTCTCGATTTCAGAGATCGTTTCTACGGATAGCCATCCGAGTTTTTTTCGGTGAAGAATCCCAAACTGGTCGGCCCACAACCCGACCACCTGAATCGAGGTAAGGTCGTTCGGGCCAGCCGCACCGTGCCGGAGTTCGATCTCGCGCGAGCGACCGGCGACGAATAGATCTACGGTTTCTCGGGTTCGGGATATCCCGGCGACTTTGATGGAGCTGAATAGCCGGTCGGCGGCTTGAGGTGGGTTCTGGCGAACGCGGATCAGGTGGAGTGGGTCTCCGGGAAGCCGAAAGTCCTGATTCTCTTGGACCTCATTGCGACTCAAGACAACTGGTGCCGGCGCATACCCCGTCAGCCAGCGTTGCAGGCCCTCTAGCACGACCGAACCCTCCCGCAGGAGAGCGTTCCCCTAACTAAGTATGACGTAAAAACCGGGCCGCGCCATGCATTTCGTACTTTTTTTTAGGAGTTAGGACGATCCGAGCCCGTAGGCCGGTTCCAACTGCCGCTTCGGTAGGACTGAGAAGTGGGCAGGCCACTAGCAGCCCGTGGCAGAAGTCTGATGGTTCGCGCGCACGGGTCTTGCGAGGCGGAGACGAGGCGCGAGGAGGAATTGATGCTGTTTCATCATGACGACGAGCAACAAAGTATCCGACCGCAACCCCCGTGCGCCCGAAGGGTTCCGGCGGCGTCACACCATCTGCGTTGTTGCCACGCCTCAACGATGTACCAGCATCGCAGTCGGCGCGGCGCCTAGCATCTGGCGCAACGCCGCCGTAACGCGAGCCATCAGACTTCTGCCACGGGCTGCTAGGTGTTCAGGCCCAGTCGAGAGACGTGTTTGCCGAAGCGTCCGTCCTGACGCAGGTCCTCGGGCCACGGCAGAAGTTTAACGCGGGACAAGTCGCTGACCTGATCGTCGTAGGCCCGATCAAGCGCTTCGAACGCCTGGTCCAATTCTCCGATCCCCGCGTGAGCCAGCGCAAATTCCAACGGCGACACGTAGTGCTCTTTCGACAGCTCCTCCAGCCGTCGGGTGGCTTCGCGCGCCATCTCGTCGTTCCCGGCGAACCCGTGGGCCAGTGCGAGATATCCGAGGGCGAGACGCCCGTCTGAAAGCTCCACGGCTCGCTGGAATTCCGGGACGGCTTCGGCGTAGCGTCCGGTCTCGATGAACACGAACCCCAGGCGCCAGTATGCGAGCGAAAACTCGGGATCGAGTTCGATCGTCTTGCGCAGCTGCACGGTTGCATCGTCTGGGAAACCGGCCAGCAGGAGGCTGTAGCCCAGATGATCGTTGATGATGAGCGATAACGGGTCAAGCTCCTGTGCGCGACGCATCTCTTCTAGCGCCTCGTCAAAACGTTCCATGACAAGCAGGTACCAGGCGTACCACTGGTGGCCGGTGGGATAACCTGGCTTCAAATCGATCGCGCGCTTGAATTCCCTTTCTGTTTCTGCCCAGTTACGGTCGAAAAACAATCCCGCGAATCCCAGGGACGCATGGGCTTCGGCCAGAGTCGGGTCCAGCTCCAGAGCCCGCCGCGCGGCGGCTTTCGCCTTCGAGTAGGAATCCTTGGGCGGCGTATAATTGTAGTAGCCCAGCGCCATGAAGGCGTCCGCCAGGCCCGAGTAGGCCAGTCCGTAGTTGGGGTCCTGGTCGATCGCCTGTTGAAAATGCCTGATGGCCTGCCTGGTCCCACCCTCCGATCTCTTATTCCAGTGGTAGCGTCCCTTCAGGTATGACTGGTAGGCGCCGGTGTCCTCCGTCGCCCGTTTGGTCAGGCTTTTCTTCTCCTCCGGACTGAGTTGGATCTTGAGCTTCTCGGATATCGCCTGCGCGATTTCTTCCTGGACCTCGAATATGTCGTAAATAGTCTTGCGGTACTGGCCACCCCATATCTGGGAATCGCGGACCACGTTGATCAACTCGACCCGAACGACAAGAGTCCCCTCGCGTTCGAAGACCCGGCCAGTCAGCACAGCAGTGACATCGAGGGATCGTCCGATCGTTTGCGGATCTTCCTCGCTTCTCTTGTGCCGGAACACGGTACTTCGAGGCACGACACGGAGGTGAGCCAGTTGGGACAGGTTACTGATGATGTTTTCGGTGATTCCGTCGCTCAGGTATTCCGAATCCGGATCGGAGCCTGCGATCTCGAAGGGCAGAACCGCAAGGGCCTCGATCGCGGCGCTTTGCCGGGTACCGCTCTCCGGCTCTGCGGAGGGCACTGCAACACCGGCCGGACTTGCCATGGCCGCTCTGGCCGCGGAGCTTCCCCAAGGTCCGGTCTCCCGCCGCATCCGTCTCAGGTCCGCCAGCATGTCGGCCGCATTCTGGTATCGAAGCATCCGGTCTTTATCGAGAGCCTTTATGATGATTTCGTCGAGCTTGGACGGAAGCTTCGAGTTCAGCGCCTTGGCGGGCGGCGGTTGTCGGTTCACGATCGAGTCGTAGAGGGCCGCGACGTTATGGTCCCGAAATGCGCGAACGCCGGTTGCCATCTCATAGATCACCGCCCCGAGCGAAAACAGGTCGCTCCGGGTATCCACTTCTTCGCCTAGAGCTTGTTCCGGAGACATGTAGGCCAGGGTTCCCACCGCCGTGCCAGGGCGTGTGAGGGTTTCGTCGTTCAAGGTTGGCGTGCGGTACGGACGGTCACCTACCTTTGCCTGACGCGCCAGCTTGACGAGACCGAAATCCAGCACCTTTGCCTGACCACGCTCGGTGACGAATATGTTGGCCGGTTTGATGTCGCGATGGACGACACCCAGGGAGTGCGCCGCGTCGAGGGCATCGGCAAGTTGAATAGAAAGGTCGATGACGTCGTCCAGCTTCAGGGCTCCGCGACCGACTCGATACTTGAGCGTTTCGCCGCGCATCAGTTCCATCACGATGAAGGGGCTGCCTTCGTGGCTTCCCAGGTCGTAGATGGTGCAGATGTTCGGGTGTTCGAGCGACGCCGCGGCCCGGGCTTCCTTTATGAAACGCCCGACGGCCTCCCTGTCCCCGGGGTTCGGCAGAAACTTCAGGGCGACATGGCGGCCGAGCATCGTATCCTCGGCTTCGTAGACCACCCCCATACCGCCACCGCCCAACTTTTCGAGCACCCGGTAGTGTGAAACCATCTTGTCGATCATGGTCCGCCTGGTCCGCTCCGTAGTCGTCTCAAAAAATAGGGTTCGGGAGGTCTGGGAGACGAAATTCTATAAGAGATCCAAAGTGCGGTCAAACACACCCATTCAAGTGCAATGACGCCGTGGCCACCATGGAGCGGTCCGGCGCCACTCGCCGCTTCTTTGTCATCCTCGAAGCTTCCTTCTTTGTCATCCCTGAAGCTTCCTGCTGGTCTTCTTGCCGGCATCGCCCACGCAAAGCTGCCGGTGTTGAAACACGATACTCGGTGTGGTAATAACTGTGTCACGTTGTGCTTGATTGCACCGGTTCGCATCCCGCGGAAAAGGGGAACATCTCGATGAGAAAAGTGCTCTTCATCTTCAGCGACCTCACCGACGCCGACGTGGATTGGCTGGCGGCCGTGGGCAAGCGGAAGGCGTTTCCCACGGGCAGTGTCCTGATCGAGGAGGGAAACCCCATCGACGAGGTCTACGTTCTCCTCGAAGGAGAGCTGTCGGTCCGCGTCAAGGCGCGCGGCGATGACCCGATTGCGATACTGCACCAGGGCGAGATCGTCGGGGAGTTGTCGTTTCTGGATTCGCGACCGCCGTCGGCCACTGTCGCGGCCTTGACGGACTCGGTCGTATTGGCGATCCCTCGCGACCAGCTGAGCACCAAGCTCGATCGCGATCCCAGCTTTGCTGCGCATTTTTACCGCGCACTCGGAGTGTTTCTTGCCACACGGCTCCGGAATACCATGGCGGGCGTCGGGTACGGAACGAGCGACTCGCTCGAAGCTGACGAACAGAGTGTCGATGAGATCGATCCGGAGTTGCTCGAATCGATTTCGCTCGCTGCGAAACGATTCGAAGTGCTGCTGAATCGGTTCAGCGACTGAGGATACCTCCTATCGGGGTGGCTCATCTCCTCTGATGTGCCACCCGCTGCTGCTGGAGCGATAGGGAGTCGCCATCCCCACAATATGACGTTTCATGCGCATGGAGGTGGACGTTGAGTTCCAAAAAACCGGGAAAAATCTTCCAGGACAAAGCGCTCGAGCAACTGTCCTCGCCCGAGCAACTCGATCAGCTCATGGAGGTGGTCAACCGGAAGAGCTGGCTACCGCTGTGGACCATCGCGGGCCTCATCGGCGTCGCTTTGATCTGGAGCCTGTTGGGTCAGATCCCGGTCACAGTCGAAGGAACCGGGCTGTTGGTTCATCCCCGGCAGATCGTTTCCTTCCAGATGCCGGCATCGGGTCAGATCGTCTCGCTCGACGTGAAGGTCGGCGACCTCGTGGAGCGAGGACAGATCCTCGCCACCATCAATCAGCCCGCGCTGGAGCAGGACCTGGAGCAGGCCCAACTGCGCCTGGCGGAACTGGAAAGACGCAATCGACAGGTGCTGCCGCTGCGGGACCAGAGAACGGACCTCGAGAGACAGTCGATCGGGCGCGGGCGCAATCTCCTCGCGCAAAGGATCGAAACGACAAGATTGGCGGCAGAAGAGCAGCGCGAAAAGAGCGCCAGCTACTTTGTCGAACAACGTCGGAGCCTCGAGAATCTGATCGCGGTCAAACAGACGATGGACGAAACACTCCGGATCCGTTACGAGGGATACCAGGCCCTGCAGGAAGACGGACTGGTGTCCGACGAAGCGGTCCTGAACGTTCGACAGAACTACATCGACAACCAGGTGCAGATAGCCGACCTCGGCCTGCAGGTGAACCAGAGCGAACTGGCCCAACTCCAGGCGGATGAAAAATACCAGCAGCAGATGGAGTTGGTTGCCGACCTCGAGTCCCAGCTGAGGGAACTCGAAATCCGCGCCGCCGAGATCGACCAGGCACAACTCGAGTCGGACTCCGACACCGAGCTCGAACTGCAGGATGTCCGGGGTTCTATCGCGCGCTACGAAGAAGAGCTGCGAACCAGCAGCCAGATCGTCAGCGAATACGGCGCGCGAATCCTGGAGGTGACCGCGGCCGTCGGCCAGATCGTCAGTGCCGGTCAGCGACTGGGTTCGATGGAAGCCGAGGATCCCGAAGGCAAACTCGTCGCCGTCGCATACTTCGAGGTTGCCGACGGAAAGAAGATCACGCCGGGAATGAATGTCCGTGTCAGCCCGGTCACCGTGGAGCGGGAGCGATACGGAAACATGGTGGGCACGGTAACGTCTGTTTCTCCGTTCCCGGTTACTACTGAAGCCGTCACGAACGTGGTCGGCAATGCCGAAATCGCGCAGACACTGGCTGCCGGGGGCATCAAGATCGAAGTGTTCTGCGACCTGGAGAGAGACCGTAACGCGCCGACGGGGTACCGGTGGACCTCGGGTGAGGGCCCGGACACCGATGTCAGCGCCGGAACCACAGGCTCGGTCCGGGCCACGGTCGAGTACCTCCGTCCCATCTCCCTCGTCATTCCCATCATGAGGCGCTGGAGTGGAACTTAGGAAGTACTTCCGTAAGAAGGAAGCGCCGTTCCGAGCCAAAACGCCGACCGTACTTCAGATGGAAGCGGTGGAATGCGGCGCCGCGAGTCTGGGCATGGTGCTGGGCTACCACGGTCGCATCGTGGAGCCGGCGACACTGCGCCGGGAGTGCGGGGTTTCCAGGGATGGGAGCAAGGCTTCCAACGTTCTAAAAGGGGCCCGCCGCTACGGGATGCTGGCCAAGGGTTTCAGCAAGAGCGCCCAGGCCCTGCGAAAACTGAAGCCTCCCTTCATCATTTTCTGGAACTTCAACCACTTTGTTGTCGTCGAGGGCTTTGGCGACGGCCGCGTCTTTCTGAACGACCCCGCGATGGGACACCGTACGGTCGCTGACGGGGAGTTCGAAAAGAGCTTCACCGGTGTCGTCCTGGTGATGGAGCCAGGTCCCGAATTCGAAAAAGGCGGCAGCCGTCCGAGTGTCGTCGACGCGATCTCCGAGCGATTGGAAGGCTCCTACGCCGCCCTCGCCTACTGCGTCGTAGCCGGCTTTCTTCTGGTGATTCCAGGCCTGGCGCTTCCTGCTTTCAGCCAGATCTTTCTCGACCACATTTTCGTCGCGCAACGAATCGACTGGTTACGCCCGCTGATCCTGGCCATGATCATCGCCGTTTTGCTGCAAGCGGTACTGAGGTTCATGCAGCTGAGGTACCTTCGCCGGCTGATGATAGCTCTGTCGGTGAAGCTGTCCAGCCATTTCACGTGGCACATGCTTCGACTCCCGGCGATGTTCTACGCCCAACGCTTCCCCGGCGAGGTCGCCAACCGCAGTCAGCTCAACGACAAGTTGGCCGGTGTTCTCTCGGGTCAGCTGGCGCAGTCGGTGATTGGCGTTGTCATGATGATCTTTTACGCAGCGCTGATGCTCTACTACGATCCGGTCCTGACCTCGATCGGCGTGACGTTTGCGCTGGCCAACATCGGCGTACTGCGCTGGGTTTCGGTGAATCGGGTCGAGGCCAACATGCGTGTTCTTCAGGAATACGGCAAGGCCCAGGGTGTCGCGATGGCAGGCCTGCAGGGAATGGAGACTTTGAAGTCCGCGGGCCTGGAGTCGGGTTTCTTCTCAAAATGGTCGGGCTACTACGCCAAGGCTACGAACGCCCGCCAGGACCTGGAGTTGTCGAACCAGTCGCTGCAAGTGCTACCGAATTTCCTTACCTCGCTCTCGGCGGTCCTTCTGATCATCGTCGGCGGATACCGGATCATCAACGGTCACCTTTCGATCGGGATGCTGGTTGCAATCCAGGCCTTGATGGCCGGGTTCATGGCTCCGCTGAACGGTCTGATGCAGTTGGGAGGAACCTTTCAGGAACTCCAGGGCGACCTGAACCGCGTCGACGACGTGCTCGCGCATCCGGTCGAGGCCGACTCCCCTGAAGTCGAGATGGTCGAAGACGACGGATCGAAGATCGTGCGTTTGAAAGGATACGTCGATCTTCGCGACGTGAAGTTCGGTTACAGCCCGCTCGACCCCCCGTTGTTGGAAGACTTCTCTCTGGGCGTGCGCCCTGGCCAGCGCATCGCCCTGGTCGGCGGGAGCGGCTCGGGCAAGACGACGATCACGAAACTGATCAGCGGTGAGTACGGGCCCTGGGAGGGTGAAGTCACCTTCGATCACACGCCGAGAGACCAGGTTCCCAGGGATGTTCTGGTGAATTCGTTCGCAACCGTCGCCCAGGACATCTTTCTTTTCGACGGGACGGTCCGCGACAACCTGACCATGTGGGACAGCACGGTTCCGGAACGAAACCTGATCCGAGCCTGCGAAGATGCCGCCATCCACGAGACGATCCTGGAACTGCCGGGCGGCTACGACAGCGTGCTTCTCGAAGGCGGCGGCAACCTGAGTGGTGGCCAGCGGCAGCGCCTGGAAATCGCGCGAGCGCTGGTCAACAACCCGTCGATCCTGATTCTGGATGAGGCGACCAGCGCGCTCGATGCCGAGACCGAGAACATCGTGATCGAGCGACTTCGGATGCGCGGTTGTTCCTGCATCGTGGTCTCCCACCGGCTCAGCACCATCCGCGATTGTGACGAGATTATTGTTCTGGAGAAGGGGAAGGTCGTCGAACGCGGGACCCACGACGAGCTGTGGAAGCTCGACGGTCAGTACGCGCGGTTGATCCGGACCGCCAACGACTGAAATGTTCGAGGATCGAAACATCAGCGCAGGAACCCGAACGCACACCGTTCGGGGCCACCACCCGTTCGTTCTCGACGAACCCGGGGCGATGTGGGTCGTACGTGCCGGCTCGGCGGCAGTGTTTGCAGCGCGCATCGAAGACGGCGCGCCGGTTGGGGAACGCCGCTTCGTCGGACGAGTAGGGAGCGGCGGCTCCCTGCTGGGGCTGGGTGCCGCAGATTCTTCGATCCAGTTGATCGCTCTGGCGGTCGAGGATCTAACGCTGGTCGAACATCCGTTGAACGGTCTTCCCGCGGACTATCTCATCGACGACGCCCCTCTTTCGGAGCGTTTGGAAGATTGGGTCAGCCGTCTGTCGGCTTTCGTCGGCGCCGAATCGGGCTCGGCCGAAATCGAAAGAATCACCGAGCCCGGCGAGATCGACCTCGATGAGGGGCAGCGGGCCCGTCCCGACAGGGACACTGTGTTCTGGTTCAGTCCGAAAGCAGGAAGGGCCGTCCTGCTCGGCGCCGAGCACATGAGAATTCGTCCCGGCGCCCGCGTGCCACTTGGTTCAGGTGCTTGGATCGAGGCTTCGGAGGCTCTGACGCTGACGGCTGCCAGGGCCGTCGAACTCGAGGTCCAGCAGATGCTCGACGGCCTCGACCAGTTGCACGCACTTTTTGCAGCACACCTGGAGTCTCTGGACGCCTCCGAGCGAGAGGCAGAAGTGCGACGGCTGGAGCAACGCGGCGTTCTGCAGGCGCAGCTTCGCGAATCGGCGCTGGACGAGATGGCGTCCGTTCTGAACCCGCGGACCCTGCTGCCTCATCGTGACAGCGACCTGTTGACCGCGGTCACGGCAGTGGGCGACGCGCTGGGCATCGAGATTCATCCCCCGGCGACATCGGAGAACCTGAAACGGGTGAAAGATCCACTCGACGCGATCGCGCGAGCCTCGCGCGTGAGACACCGTCGGGTCTTGTTGCGCGGCCGGTGGTGGGAAAACGACTGCGGACCGCTTGTCGGCTACCTCGCCGATGGGCATCGGCCGGTCGCTCTGCTGCGAACGAGGAGTTCGCATTACGAGATCGTCGACCCGGAGACCAGAAAGCGAAAGCTCATCGACGACCGGGTGGCGGGTTTGCTCGACCCTGAGGCAGTGATGATCTACCGCCCGCTGCCGGACCGGGCGCTGCGGGCCTGGCACTTGATCGGTTTTTCGATGCGGGGCCGGAGTGGGGATGTTGCCTTTGTTCTGGGGCTGTCTGTCCTGGTCTCGATGATCGGGATGTTGACCCCGATGGCGACAGCTCTGGTGCTGGATACGGCGGTTCCGGATTCCGACCAGCGACTGTTGCTCGAGCTTGGACTCGGACTGATTGCCGCGAGCGTCGGCGTCGGGCTGCTGGCGCTGGCTCAGGGGGTGGTAGCGATCCGGATGTCGATTGCCACCGATGCGGTCACCCAGTCGGCGATGTGGGATCGCCTGTTGGCGCTGCGGCCTTCCTTTTACAAACGCTTTTCCAGCGGCGACCTGCTGTCGCGAGCTTCAGCCGTCGGCGAGATCACTCGGGAACTCAATGGGACCACGTTGAAGACGATGCTGGCGAGTCTGATGGCGGTCTTGAACCTCGGCCTGCTGCTCTATTACAGCGCGAGTCTGGCGTGGATCGCGGTGGGGATGGCTCTGCTGACGGCCACGGTGACGGTCGTGGGCGGTTACTTCATCCGTCGTTACAACCTGACGCTTCTGGAATTGAAAGGCGCGTTCTTTGGTCTGGTGACGCAGATGATTCGCTCGGTAAGCAAGATCCGGGTCGCCGGGGCCGAAGAACGGGCTTTTGCACTCTGGGTGCGGAAGTATTCCCAGCAGCTGGCTCTGATCCGGAAGTCACAGAGTGCGGAAGACTATGTCATCGTCGTCAACCAGGTGGTGCCGACCATCAGCACGATTCTCCTGTTTTGGTTCGGTGTCGAGTTGCTGACCGGGGCGGGTGGGGCAGGCGGGATGAGCGTCGGCATCTTCCTGGCTTTCAACACGGCCCTCGGAGTTTTCGTCGGTGGTACAACTGCTCTGGGAAACTCCCTCGTCCAGATCCTCGACACGCTCGCCAAGAGCAAGAGGATCATACCGATTCTCGAAGCCGAGCCCGAGTCCGACGAATCGAAGGCCGATCCGGGACGCCTGGCCGGGGCGATCGCCCTGACCCACATCCACTTTCGGTATTCTCCCGATGGTCCGATGATCCTGGACGACGTCAGCTTCACCGCCGAGCCGGGCGAGTGTGTTGCCATCGTGGGGCCGTCCGGCAGCGGGAAGTCCACGTTGTTCCGGCTGCTGCTGGGGTTTGAATCGCCCGAGTCCGGCGTCATCAGCTACGACGGTCAGGATCTGGTCGGCCTGGACGTGACCGCGGTGCGGCGTCAGCTAGGCGTCGTTCTGCAGTCGGGCGTGCTCACCGCCGGTTCCATATTCGAAAACATCGGCGCCGGTGCACTGGTCACGCTCGACGAAGCCTGGGAGGCCGCCGGGGACTCCGGGCTTGCCGATGATGTCCGCGCCATGCCTATGGGCATGCACACGATGGTCAGTGAGGGCGGCGGCAACTTTTCCGGCGGTCAACGTCAACGGTTGTTGATCGCTCGGTCAATCGTCACGCGCCCCAGCATCCTGCTGATGGACGAGGCGACCAGCGCGCTGGACAACCGGACGCAGGCGATCGTCAGCGAGAGCCTCGAGCGGCGCAGGGTCACGCGGCTGGTCATCGCGCACCGGCTGAGCACGATTCAGAATGCCGACCGAATCTATGTACTGGATCGCGGAAGAGTCGTCCAGACGGGGACGTTCGACGACCTGTCGGATACGAAAGGTGTTTTTTCCTCGTTGATGGCCAGGCAGCAGACGTAGCTAAAGTGGGGACAGGCACCTTTGTCCCACACTCCTTGAATCGCGACCAGCTCCCCTGTTTTCCTACCAGAGCGGTTTCATTACCTCGTCGTGCGGTAGGTGGTCGACCTTGATTACCATGTTCTCGGGATACTTGTTGTTAAGGCCTCCGGCGACGGCTTCCAGCTCTTCTTCGGTCAGCTCTCCCTCGAGCCGGCCGTTCTTGATCATTTCCTGCTTGAGCAAAGCGCGGACTTCGAATATTTCTTCGGCCGTGAAGTCGAACCCCCGCTCTTGCCCGATTCCCGAAACCGCGCCTGCTGCAGCCAGACCGTCTTTTCCCGCGACTGCTGAGCGGATCTCCTCTTGCATCGTCGCATCGGCCCAGGCGCTTTCGAGAAACTGCAACGTCCTTTCGATAGTCATGCCACACTCCTTGAATCGCGATCACTGATACGCTCGAACTGGTTCCAGAATCATTCGGTGTCGGAGGGGAGTCAACAGATTTCCCGAAGGTCGGCCGTAGCCATCTCTTCCAGGGTCAGACGAAACAGCGCCGAGACCAGAACGCCCTCATTGCTGCCGTCGCCGGGGTCGGGCACACTCACCCGTTCCAGATTTCGAGCGGCTTGGACCAGGAGCGATTGCAGCACACGGAATGCGCCGTCACTCAGACCGGGCTTGCCGCGGTAGTAGTCCAGGCGGCCGCTAGGCCGGTAGACCGGGTAGTCCTCGAGTCCCATGAAACGAAGGAACCAGTCGGCGCGGAAGTGTCCGAGCGCATGGACGATGCCGACGTAGTCCGCCACGACTTCATCCACGACGTTGTTGCCTATCGAGTCGAAAACGCGCTTCGTGAAATAGTGCGTGCACTCGTGGTGGAGACGGATCATGTCCGACAACCGAAGCCACTCGGCACCGGCCAGGCCGAGGTCGGATGCCGCCACTGCGCTGTATGGTCCCTCGCTCAAGAGGATGAAGCGGTCCTGATAGAGTTCCCGCTTATCCTGCACCTTTTTGAATTCGTGCTCCCATTCCGCGCCGGGATTTCGGTCTTCCCAGCTCCGCCGGTAGAGATGCAGCCGGTCCCAGTTATTGTAACCGGTGACGGTCATCGCACCGACGGACCCTGGAATCGGATCCGGCTCGTTCCGTCTCGTTGTAGCCCGCAAGATGTTCTCGAAATCATCTCGATCGGCGATCGCGATCACCGGGATCCGTCCCGCTGCGGTCGGGTGAAGAAAAAGCCGGATCCGATCGGGCTGGTTCAGTGGTAACCCTGTCGCGATCGGACAGGAGCTCAGCGACTGGCCGCGTCGGACGACCGCGCGGTAGGCGGGCTCTTCGCTGATTCCCTCCCGGATGGGAAAGCCGAGCTGGACGATCGGTTCCCGAAGCGCCGCGGCAGCGCCTTCTTCTCGGGCCCTCCTGGCGTAGCGCTCCCACGCTTCGACGAAGGGTTCGTCCCCCAACGGGAACTCCATCGGGCTTGTGGGTTCCTGGATAGTCCTGTCGCCGTACCCGAGCAGCTCGTCGACCTCGGAAGGCGTGGCGCCGAAATGAGTAAGTATGTCTCGTCTGGACAATGGCTATAGCGGTGTGACTTCGATTATGGGCAACCCGGGCCTCGTGGGAACAGCCCGGGCTACAGCCATCCCGCCGTTTGCAAGCAAGGACGACATTCGTCTTCTTCAAAAGGTTCGCCTCCGCCGGTCAAGACCATCATGTTCAAGTCGTGCACTGTGGCGGGCGAGGGGCCAAGTTCCTCCGGGACGAGGAGTTCAACGATGAGCAGTCGGGTAATGTCGTGCCCTCGCTCCACGACGAGATGCTTGCATCCTTCATCGTCGAGCCGTCTTCCTCTTTCTCGGGGTTCGCTTCCTCGTGCTCTTCTTCTTGGTGCGCTTAGCGGAAGCCTTCTTCTTGGTGCCCTTGGCGGAAGCTTTCGCTTTCGCGTGCCGCCATCCGGCCGCTTCGTGTCTTGCGGCTGCCCGTGCTCGCGTGCGCCGAATCTTCGGGCGCTTCATCGTCTTCCGGACCCGCATTCGTCTCCTGGCGTGCGGATCGATGTCTTCGACGAGTTCGTCGCAGCGTTCCTGCAACTGGACTGTTCCTGACGGATCGATGACATCCAGCATGAGCTGACTGGCTCCATCCGAGAAATTGTCCAGGATATCGGACGCGCGGCGGAAGAACCGACGGACACCGTAGGATTTGTTTCCGACCTGCCATTCCTTCTTCCATCCCCGTCCGGGTGAAAAAACGCGGAGTAGATCGAAGAAGGAAACGAGCTGACCGTTTGGGCAGCCCGCCGGGCTGGGGGTGACCGACGCGTAGCTCGTCATACCGTCACCCGTGACTCCCACGTCGAGCTCGGACGGATTCGCCGCTGTCATCATGCGGAGACAGCTCGTGACCCCGTGCCAGTTCTTCTCGACTCTCTCGAGCGACGTATAGCCGCGCGTGGTGTACCAGTTTCTGGAATAGGGAAGGGCCTTCGGCAGCCCCCAGATGATGTGCATCAGCTCCCAGGCGGCGTACTCGGCGAAGCCTTCGTGGAACGCGATGTTTGGGTTCTCCTGGTCACCGGCCGTGTCGCTGTCCCCCCAGACTGCGGCCAGCCAGTTGGATAGGCCGTCGTTGTGCTGGTAGTTCCAGATGTGCATGATTTCGTGAATGATCGTCACGAGGTTGAAGGCATCCTGGACGACATACACGTTGTCCCTGCCGAAACCACGTGCCCACGAAATGCCACTTAAGGTCCAGGTCGGCACGTGGACTCTGAACTTGCGCTTGAACGCGATCCGGTTGCCCTGCTCGCGAAGCTTGTCAATGACACATTTGCAGATGTACCAGGTCAACGCTTTCCATTGAGTTGATATCTGAACGGTACCGCCGCTGCCCCCTACCAGAACATACTCACCGAGGTCGACGGTTGGACCGCCATGTCGTCCTTCGTAGATGCCGAGAGTTTCGTAGCGGTTCTTTTCCCGAACGCTCAGGTCGGAATCGTTGAGCTCGATGAGGATTCGAATCTTGCGGGGTTTGTCACTCTTGTCCTTGGTAATCTCGAAGTAGCCTTCGGACGAGGTGATATCGGTGCCCCATGATGCATATGGACCGTTCTCGCGGAGCGCCGCCTTCACCTTCACCTTCACGCCGGCTAGAACGCGGTTGGACGCAGCGGTACCGCTGGGCGCGTCTACATCCACCGATGTGTTCGGAATTAGGAAGTCTTCAACCTTGAGCGTTCCGCGGATCTTCCACTCGACCTTAGCCATTCTGTCTCTCCTCTTTGAAAGCCGACGGACTCATTCCACGAAGGCATGGGTTATGTAATCCAGTTCCGGGTAGTTCGCCTGCAGATAGGCGTTGCCGCCTTCCTCGACCGGTCCCTGATTGCCGGCCCGCATACCGCCGCCGGCTTCCTCCCCGTAGCCGCCGTAGAGGCGTTCGACGACGTCCATGCCTTCGACGACTCGTCCGAACGGCGCGAAACCCTGCTCATCCAGACGGGAATTGTCGACCAAGCTGATGTAAACCTGGGTCAACCGGGTGTCCGGCCCCGTCATGGCGTAGGCGATGGCTCCTCTCGTATTGCTCTCGACCACCGGGTCGTCGGGTATCGTTTGTCCCCTCCACGCCCGCGTAACTTCCGGATCCCCGGACAACCCCCATTGCGCGATGAAGTCCGGGATCACGCGGCTGAATCGCTGGCCGTCGTAAAAGCCGTGACGGACTAGATTGTAGAAACGGTCCGCACCGATAGGGGCCCACGCCCGGTGGACCTCGATGATGAAGGTTCCTTGGCTGGTCTCAAACCGGGCTTGGAACGATTCGGGCGCCTCGCCCTGCCAGGCAGGGTGCGCCAGGTCGAGCAAGATTTTTCCGGCCTCGGCCGCTGTCTCGACGGGCGGGTCAGGTTCGTTCGTGTCGCACGCTCCCAGGGCCGTCGCGGCCGACAGCGCGAGCACCCAACGACACAACATCAAATGACGACCTCGAACCCTTCGAATTGCGGCGGCCCCAGGTAGGTTCCTTCCGGAGCCCGGCCCCGGGCGTGAGCCTTCTGAAAGGCCTCCGATTCCGTCCAGGCGACAAAGGCCTCTTTCGATTCCCAGACCGAGTGCGACGAGTACAGCGTGAAGCTTTCCTCGCTCGGTCCTTTGAGCAGATGAAAATCCTTGAATCCGGCCACTTCGTCCAGAAAAGACTGACGCCCGCGCCAGATGTTCTCAAAATCCTCTTCGTGTCCCGGTGCAATCCGGAACCGGTTCATGGCGATATACATGGTTAGGACTCCAATCAGAGAGTGACAAGTAGTGAAGGTGCGCCCTGTGAGCATTGGCGGCCAAAACACCTTGAGGAAACCCCGCTGGCACGGAAAAGCCCGTTGGAATCAGTAGACGCAGCGTCGAGTCTCCGAAGAGGTCTTCGTGCCGGGGACAAGCGTAACTTTACTATAGGGTGTAGGTGCGCTCTATGAGCGCACGTGTTTCGGTTCGAAGAATGTGCGGTCATAGACCGCACCTACACCAACTGACTACTGATTCGCCCATCAATTGGGTGACGCTTTCCAGGAACGTCTCTAGCCGCCGCTCAGGGCGAACCTGGGAAACGTGACGAACTGCTCGATGAAGTCCGTAACGGACCATTACCACCATCTCATCTTCAAAGCTTCCGCGGATGCGGATCCCAATGGGGTTCCTCGGTCGGGATGTAAGTGATCGGTGGCGTGTGACGCTTGAAAGCCTTCCGTGTTGTCGCATCCAGTTTCCGGAACACTTGCTGCGTGACGGCAAAGCCGTTGGATCGCAGAATAGCGGCGGTGTTCACGGTTTCGCTGAACACGTCGAATTCCTTTTTCAATCGAGTTCCGACCGCACCACACCAGACCTTTCCGAAGTGCGCCTTGACGACGTGTCTGCAGGGGCTGTCGCGGTCCGCCATCCAGCGGTCCCCATCGTGCTTGAGTCTGAGCAGCGCGAGAACGCCTTCTTGCACTCTGTCCTCGGGAAATATGACCAGTACGGCGTCGCCAATGAACTTCACGATCGTCCCGGCTGGCTCGAGGATCTCTCCGACAAACTCGTAGTAGTACTAGTCGAAGATCGACTTCGCGATCTTCGCGTGGATGCCTTTCGTTCCATCCACAAGCTGCGTGACGGCCAGATCCATGGCCAGAGAACACAGGATGTAGGCGGTCCCTCGTTCCAGTCCCTTTTCGGTAACCAGGAAGTCGATCATCTCGCGTGTGGCCATTTCCGCCGCCGTGTCCAGGTCGGGATGCAGCCCCATCGTGATGTAGTGCGTGGGGGTTTCAGCGCGGGGCCGCGTGAGCGTGCGGTCCTTGTGCAGGATGATCCGGACCGTTCCGCGCAGGGAGGTCTCGAGGGCAGTCAGTGCGACCTCGCCGTCGCCTTGTAGCGCGTGACCGTCGCCAAACGAAAGCAGGGCTCCCGGCACGTGGACCGGCAGGTACAGTGTCGAGCCCGCGACGAGATCCTTGTTGTCGAGGTTTCCGACATGGTGTCCCGGCGGGTTGGTGTTGATCCGACCGAGAAGCGGGTGCGGGCCGACGCCGATTGAACCGAAAAAGGGCGCGAGCTTCAGCGTGATGCCCGGGGCGAACGCCACCGCCCCGGTTTCGGGATCGAACCGCGTGAACTTCAACCGCATGTATGGGAAGTCGTCCGGGAGCGTTCCCGACCCCGGCAGAAAGTAACTCACGCCGAAGGGATGGAGGAACTCGAAACCCAGGATCTGCACTTCGACCACATCTCCCGGTTCGGCGCCTTCGACATAGATCGGGCCCGTCATCGGGTGAGCGCCTGGGCCTCGGTCCTGGACCGTCTCCTCGACTACTTTCAAGGCCTCCGGGATTTCATCCTCGGGCGCGCCGGACCGTCGAAGTCGTTCGAGTCCCCTGGCGAGGAGGGTTTCCACACGAACGGTGTCGCCGGACGCGATCGTCAGAACCGGCTCCAGTCCGCCGTCGTAGTAGCCCCAGTGAACCCGTTCCGGAGTCACACCCAGATCGTGGGTCCGTTGAAAAGCCGCTGCTGACCCGCTGGTTAGCGCAAGAGATGCTGTCAGTAGAACAAGCCGGGAGATGTATCTCATTTTCAATATCCAGTCGGTTGATGGTTTTCCAGGGATTTACCCCGCTTTCGAGAGGTAACTGTAAAGAAGCCTAGGTCCTAAGGTAGGTGTAGGTGCACTCTATGAGCGCACATCCCTCATCACTGAACAATGTGCGGTCATAGACCGCACCCACACATTTTTTCAGTTTGAATCCGTTTCCTCTTCCTTGCGCTGGACCAGCTCGCCGCGTGTCAGGCGAATCTTGTCGAAACTCTCCGCAGAGATGACGTAGTACCAATCGGCGAATCGGGCGTTGAGCTCGTCTGACCGTGCCTGCCCGTCTTCGACCTTCTTCTGCCACTCGTCGCGGGCGTCAGTCCGCTCTTTGTTCCGCCGGTCGGCATCGGTCCAATCGTCCTCCGCCTTTTCCGCGAAATCGGTGTTCGAAGGTTCCGGTGGCTCGGGAAACAGGCTGGCGTCGAATGTCGTCGTGATGAAGAGATACCGATTCTCCCCCGGGCCTTGAGGATCGTCATCGTCTGCGGCGTCACCCGCGGTTACGGAGGCTCCCGTTCCGAAGAGAACCTCTCCGAAGCGAAGCGTATAGGTCACCCCCTCGCTGTCGTGCGCTTCAAGTTCGCCTTCATTCGACAGTAGTTGGCCCGTGTTGGCAAAATAGTATCCTGCCCCTCGCAGGGAGAGCAGATCCGACTGGGAAATGGTGATCCCTCCGCTCGACCGGGTCAGACTCTGGGAGAGGCCCTCCGGTTTTGGTCGCACTCCGACGATCGACAACCCGTCGAGTTCCCCCAACAGATCGTTCATCTTGTTGGATGCCACTTCCTGGTTTGCCGCCATTCGATCGGCCTGCCAGGTATCTTCGACTTTTTCCAGAGTCAGGGTGTCTCGCTGATTGACAGCACCGGTGCGCTCATTGATCGAGTAGTCTTTCAGCAGCAGCCGATCGAGTTTGTCCCTGTCGACTTGAAGCAGGTCGCGCTCGATCCAATCCTGGAACTGAGTCGAGATATCCATATCCATCCGGGAAACGTAGACACGAGTCTGTTCCGGGAGACGGACGAACCGGAGACCAGGTCGGCCATCGGGTTCGTGGCCGACGATCAGGTCGGCGAGGACCTGGTCGTTCTCGTCTCTGACCGTTACCCGCTTGCCGCGACCGGAAAGCGTGCTGACCGATTCATCCAGCGGATCGACCACACCCAGCGCTTCATGGTCAGCGATGATGTTTGAACGATAGTCGTCTTTCTTGATGTCGATCAGGCCGGCGGCGGTCTCGGCGAGACGGTCCTCTCCGTCGGCGGGATAGTCGTGGTGCGACGGGATGGTCCACTTCCCGTCGTTGAAGGTCACCTTGAATGGCCGAGCGGTACCCGTTGCCTCGTCGAAATCGATGACTTCAAGGGTCGTGGCCGCGTTTGGGTCTGTAAAGTCGGGGAAGAACGGCTCATCCCGATCCAGAAAGTCCTCCGGTGTGACATTGCCTGGAGCGGTCAGGAAAGCGACCAGGACCAGAAAGACGGCGATTCCACCGTAGACCATGGTTTTTCGTTCTTCGGTCATGTCCTCAATCTCCTGGCGGCTTCCGCACCCTCCCGTTCGCGCTGCCTGCGTCGCATGAAGATCACGACGCCCAGCGCGAACACCGGTAGCGGCGGCAGCAGCACCGCGAATGTCTTGATGTTGTTCTGGATGCGTCGAAGCTGCGTTTCCATATTCTCCTTGCTGCCGGCGATCGTTGCTTCCTTCTCTGCTTCGATGTTGGTGCGCAGGACTTCCAGCCTGCGGTTTTCCACTTCCTGGAGGTTGCGGGCCATGATCTGTTTGGTCTGCGCGTCCAGATCCGGCCGCCGCTGAACCTCGCCGACACGTTCGTTCAGGCGCTGCTGGGCTTCATTCAGCGCGGTCTGGGCGTCCGTTTCGGCCTGTTGCTCTTCCGCAAGCCTGGCTTCGATGTGGTTCCGTGTCTGCTCCTCGACGCGCTGGAGCGTGCGGTGGCGCATGCGTTTGTTTCTCAGGGCGACGAACGATTCATCTCCCACCAGCACGTCGATGCAATTGAGGAAGAATGTGACGTTGTCGAAGCTGAAGTCTTCCGGAGCCTGTTCCCGGATCATGAAGAACTGTTCGGAGATGAAGTCCAGGTCCGCAACGACGATGGCATTGATACGCGTGGTGCTCAGCTCGCCTCGTTCCTCCGGTGATTCTGTCCGCGTTTCAGCGTCATCTTCGGTGCCTGCTTCTGCCGCGGCGTTCGCCGTCCTGACGTGGGCCGCCAGCACGTAGTCGTTCCCGTCGGGCCGGTGGGGCAGGTTCGGGTTGAGCTGCACGCCGAAGAAGCTTCGTTGAACCATCTGGAAGTAAGCCAGCTGCCCGGACGCGAAACCGGACCGCACCAGCGGCTGGAATTCGATACTGGAATCGACCGATTCGCTGAGGTAGCCGGGATAGAGGAGGACGAGTTCCTGCAGACCGGCGCTGCTCGGGTTGTCGACGTTGAAGACGGCTTCGTTCTCGTTGCCCTCCCCGAGGAAAACCACCTCCGGCGCCATGTGGGCGAGGTCAGGGTGCGGGTTGTAGGAGTCCCACACGATCAGGTTCGAGTTCCAGGCCACCCCGATTGAAGCCATGAATCCGGAAATGTTTCCCTTTTCCTTCGGCGGGGGGGCCTGGTTTCCCATGAACGGATTCGTGTTGCCGCCGCGCTCGGAAGGAGACAGCCCCACGTTGATGACGGGCAGGGGGTCGACCAGAAGGAGCGTCGGCTTACCGGTCTCGATGTAGCCGCGGACGAAATCCATCTCCTCCTGGGACATCGATGACGGCAACACCACCAGGAGCCCGTCCACGTTTTCCGTGATCGTCCCGTCCGGCGTTACCGGCACGACTTCATATTGCTTCTTCAACTCCCGTACCACACCCCATTCCGGCTCGCTGCGCATCGTCTGGAAGTCCATTCCGCCGAACAGGTTGACCTGGGTGTTGACGACACCGATCCGTTTCCGATCCGCTTGCGCCACCACGCGTATGCTTCTCGTGATCTCGTACTCGGCCGGCAGCCCCCGATCCATGAAGGGAATCACCTGTTCCTGGGCTCCGGATGTAAAGGCCACGCCCAGAAAGACATCCGAGAAACTCGTTCGCGCGCTCACGAGGTTGGGAACCTGTCGGGGGTTGATGCCGAACTTTTCCCTGGCGTCGCGGGCCGCTTCTGTGAAGGGTTCGGTTTCTTCGATGATCACTGCTACTCTCGGGCCGGCCATGGAGTCGATCTCCTGCAGGAGCCCGAGAAGGTTTTCGCGAGTCTGCACGTACTGTTCCGGTACTTCAGGGCTGACGAAAGCCTGGACGAACACCGGTCGATTCTCCGGGATCTCACCGATCAACCGCCGGGTTTCCGCGCTGAGCGAATGAAGGCGTTCGGCCGTGACGTCCAGGCGCAGGCTCGCCCTGGCGATGATGGTGTTGGCCGAGATGACGATCAGGACCAGCGTCACCATGCGGAGAGAGTGGTGCGCCCACATCGGATAGCCCTCCGACCGCCGGGGCCAGTGACGGCTGTCGATCATCAGCACGTTGAGGTACAACATCAGGCCGCCCAGGGACAGGAAGTACAGCACCCCGGACAGGCTCACCACCCCCCTGGCAAAGTCGGGAAAATGGTTCCAGACCCCCAGCGGGCTGAGGAGTTCGCTCAGGTTTTCACTGAACGCCGCGGTGTAGGGAGTAAAGGTGAGGAGCGAGCAGAACAACGATCCTAGTACGAACGCGATCGTGAGGTTCGCGGTCAACTGCGATGCTAGCATCCCGACCGCGATCATGGCTGCACCGATGAGCCAGTAGCCGATGTAGTTGCCCAGAACCAAGCCCAGATCCGGGCTCCCCAGCCAGAACAGGACGAGCACATGGCTCAGCGACAGTGCCAGCGAAGCCGTGTAAACGCCCAGCGTTGCAAGATACTTTCCGAGAACGACTTCCAGACTCGTTGCCGGAAGCGTCAGAAGGAGTTCATCGGTGGACTGTTTTCTTTCCTCCGCCCACACGGCCATGGTCAGCGCCGGGACGAAGAACACGAGGAGGTAGGGGAAGATCGCGTTCAGCAGTCCAAGGGTGGCCAGGTTGTTTTGGAAAAACCGATCCATCCAGAAGGCCCCGGCCGCGCTGAGGAAGATGAAAAGCGTGATGAAAACGTATCCCGTCGGGTTCGTGAAATACTTCCGCAGGTCCCTCCGAACCAGCGCCCCGATGAATCCGGTGTTCAATTGAATGGTCACTTTCCTCCTACTCCTCGACCGTTGACGCTTCAGCCGCCAGTGTCGACGCGTCGCTCGAAACCGGCTTGGTCATACGATAGAACGGCTCCTCGAGGGACCCGTCTTTTTTCAGTTCCTCGGGTGTGCCGTCGAAAACCATCCTCCCCTCGTTGACGAAGAGCACGCGGTCCGCGACCGCATCGACCTCCTGGAGGATGTGCGTCGAGATGAGGATCGTTTTTGTTAAACCTAATTCTTGAATGCTTTCCCGGAAGCCACGGATCTGGTTCGGGTCGAGCCCGACCGTCGGTTCGTCCATGATCAGGACCTCGGGGTCGTGGATCAGCGCCTGAGCCAGTCCGACCCGCTGCCGATAGCCTTTGGAGAGCTTCCCGATCGGTTTTTCCAGGACTTCCTCGATGGCGTGTTTTTCCGTCACCCAGTCGATCCGTCTGTTCAATTCCTCTTCGGACAACCCCCGCGCTTCGCCGAAGAACCGCAGCAGTTCCAACGGCGTCATGTCCATGTAGAGCGGCCCATTCTCGGGCAGGTATCCCAGCCGTCGCGATGCCTCGATCCGTTCGGCATGGATGTCGAAGCCGCCGATGAAAGCGCGCCCTACCGTCGGCGCCATGAAACCGGCGAGGATCTTCATGGCGGTGGACTTACCGGCTCCGTTCGGGCCAAGAAACGCGACGATCTGCCCCTTCGGAATAGAGAATGAGATGTCTTCGATGGCTACGAAAGGCCCGAAATACTTGGAGATGCCCTGGGCTTCGATCATCATTGGCGACGTCGTTTCCATATTCGCTGACCTTTTCGCGCGAAAAAGTTTAGCCAAATTCGATCGGGTGACGCAACCCCTGCAATTGCCCGTCGCCGTCCCGGATCTCCCGAGGTGAGCCCGCCGGCATGACGCGATCCCGGAACGGTGGGCCTTGAAAGCCGGCGCTATAAGTCTTGCGTTGTTGACATTATGTCCGAAGCTGGCTCGAAGAGTCTCCGGGAATTCGAGATGGTGGTGTTGCTGGCGATCCTCCAGGCGGGGAGGGGGCCTACGGCGTCACGATCAAGAAACAAATCGAGGCTCGAACCCGGCGCGAGCTCTCCCGGGGTTCCATCTACATCACGCTTGAACGTCTGGAACGGAAAGGCTACGTCCCCTCGTGGATGGGCGACCCGACCGCGGTTCGCGGCGGGCGCGCCAAACGCTTCTTCCGGCTCGAGCCGATCGGCGTTCGGGCACTCCGGCAGTCCCTCGATGATCTGTCTCAGATGCGGAAGGACTGGAGCCCGTTTTGGAGGATCTGTGAGGGAGTGATAGGCTCGGTTTTCGTCATCAGGGAGTCATTCAAGAACCGGAAGAAGGTGCGATGCAGAACCTCGCGGGAGACTTGAAGTACGCGTTTCGGACGATGCGGCGCAGTAAGGGTTTTACTGCTGTTGCCGTCCTCACGCTGGCGATAGGTATCGGTGCGAACTCCGCGATATTTTCGATCGTCAACGCCGTCATCCTGAAACCCCTGTCCTATCAGGATTCCGAACGGCTTGTCGTCGTTCGCCAGACACACCTGGTGCGTGGACCCGAGCCGGGATGGGTGTCCCCTCCGGACTACTTCGATTGGCGCAGGCAGAGCGTGTCGTTCGATGAGCTGGGTTTCTACTGGAGCCCGGAACTCGACATCACCGGCACGGCTGAGCCCGAACGCCTGCGGGGTGCGATCGTCAGTTGGACGCTGTTCCCGCTGCTTCAGGTCTCGCCGACCCTGGGCCGTGGATTCACGGCCGGGGAAGACACGCCGGGCGGCGACCCCCTCGTCGCGATCTCCGACGGACTCTGGCGCCGCCGTTTTGGGGGCGACCCCGGGATCATCGGACAAACGTTGACGATCGACGAGGTGGTGCGGACCGTGGTCGGTGTGATGCCGCCCGGCTTTGACTTTCCCTCGAGCGGCACCGAGGTGTGGCTGCCGGGTCGTTATTCTCCGACCCAATCCCCGAACCCGGCTTTCGATACCGCGGGGTATCGGGCCTTTCGGATACTGCACGTCGTGGGCAGGTTGAAAGCCGGCGTCAGCCCGACACAGGCGGGGGCCGATCTGCAGGCCGTGGCGGCTCGCCTGGAGCGGCAGTACCCGGAGAGTAACGATGGCTACTCGGCCGAGATCGTGCCCCTTCACGAGTTCCTGGTCGGAGACGTCCGCGTCGCCTTGCTCTTGTTGCTTGGTGCGGTGTCCTGCCTGTTGTTGATCGCGTCGGTGAATGTGGCCGGTATGCTGTTGGCACGTGGATCCGAGCGGCGGAGGGAGATCGCCGTTCGCGTCGCCATGGGCGCCGACATCCGGCGCATCGTAGGGCAACTGCTGTCTGAGAGCATGCTCCTGGCGCTGGCTGGAGGAGCCCTCGGCTGTGTGGTAGCGCTCTGGGCGATGCCCCTCTTCCTGGCACTGGTGCCGGTTCCCATACCCCGGCTGGAGCAAACTGGGGTCGACACGTCGGTCCTGCTCTACACGTTGGCCCTCACACTGTTGACGGGGATCTTCTTTGGCCTGGTGCCCGCACTCCAGTCGGCACGGTCCGACCTCAACGAGACGCTCCGACAGGCGACGAATCGGCTTGCCGGTGGTTCGAGCACTAGATTCCGCCGGGTCCTTGTGGTCGGCGAGATGTCGCTGGCCATGGTTCTGCTGGTAAGCTCCGCGCTGCTGCTGGAGAGCTTCCGAGAGCTTCGGAACGTCGAGCCGGGTTTCGAATCCGATGGGGTGCTTGTCGCCCGCGTGGAACTGCCGCGCGCCTACTTCGACCCGACGCGCAGCGGGCCCTTCTTCGAACAGTTGCGTCAGCGGGTCGGCAGCTTGCCCGGCGTGCGTAACGCAAGTCTTTCCATCGGCGTCCCGCTCGAGGCGGAGGCCCACTTCCCTGTCGACCAGACGACCTTCAGCCTGGATAACGGCCCGGTGCTTCCGCCGGCAGAACGTCACTCTGCTCCGATCCATATTGTCAGTCCTGAGTTTTTCGAAACCATTGGGGTGCCGGTGGTGCGCGGGCGCGGTTTCGAACCGGGCGATGCTCTGGATGAACGAGCCGTCGCTGTGATCAACGAATCGATGGCCGAGCGGTTCTTCCCCGGCGAAGATCCCATCGGCCGCCGGATCATCCACGACTTGGTAATCGTCCCGGGAGAGGTCAATTCCCGGGTCATCGTCGGGGTTGTGGGCGACATCCGGCACTTCGGGGTGCACGAACCGGCCGGAGCTCAGATGTACGTGCCGCACCAGCAGCGGGCGTGGCCGGCCATGGCGCTCTTCGTTCGGTCCGATTCCGACCCGCTGACACTCGCCGGGTCGGTGCGCGAGTCGATCTGGGCGATGGATGGGTCGATCATCGTGCCGAGGTTGACGACCCTCGACGGCCTCGGTTCGCACCATTTCCTGACACCCCGGTTCCGGGCCCTGCTCACGGGTTCCTTCGCGACCGTTGCCTTGCTTCTGGCCGGAATCGGGCTGTACGGGCTGATGTCCTATTCGGTCAGCCAGCGCACCCACGAGATCGGCGTCCGGATGGCACTGGGAGCCCGCTCGCGCGAGATCCTCGGCATGATCGTCGGGCAGGCTTTGCGGCTTGCCGTCTCCGGAGTCGTTATCGGAGCCATCGCTGCGATGTTCGCGGCGGGTTTGTTGATGGGCCTGTTGTTCAACACGAGCGCGGGCGACCCGATCGCCTTCGCCGTCGTGACAGTGCTGGTTCTGGTCGTTTCGCTTACGGCGAGCTATTTTCCGGCGCGTCGGGCCACAAGGGTTCCACCGCTGGTGGCGATGCGCGGGGACTAGCCCTGAGGAGGAAACATGGAAGCGTTGATTCAGGATCTCAAATACGCCGCTCGCCAGCTAGCTCGTTCGCCCGTGTTCACGTCGATGGCGGTCGTGATCATCGCTCTGGGCATCGGGGCCAACACGGCCATCTTCAGCGGTGTGAATGCCGCCCTGTTCCGGCCCCTGCCTTTTGAGAACCCCGATGAACTGGTCGATATCTACCAGGACTCCGACGACGGAGAGCCGAATTCCACCTCGTACCCGGCTTACCGTGACATTTCCGGCTACACCGACCTCTTCTCCGACGTGGCGGCCACGTTCGACTTTGTCGCAAACCTGCAGACCGATGATGGCATCCGGCCCGCGCTGGTCGAATACGCCACCGCTTCCTACCTGCCGATGCTCGGCCTCCGGCCCTCGGCGGGGCGTTGGTTTGATCCCGAAGAAGATGACATCGGAGCCGGGGCGTTCGCAGTCGTCGGCCACCGGGCGTGGCAGATTCGCTACGGACGGGACCCGAACATCATCGGTCAGACAGTCCGCCTCAACGGTTCGCCCGTCACCATCGTCGGCATCGGCCCGGAGAACTACAACGGGATGGTCAGCGGTGTTGCAGTGGACTTCTGGCTGTCGATCTCCTCGCTGCAACCGGTCGAAGGCAACTTTTTTGCCGGTACGCTCGATCGAAGGGAGAATCACTGGTTCCAGGTCCGGGCGCGCCTGCAGCCCGGCGTCACGCCGCCTCATGTCCAGACTGCGATGACCGCGCTTGCCGCACGCCTGGCCGAGGAGTTCCCGAACCTGAACGAGGGTCGAGACATCACCGTTTTCGCGTCGGAGGACGTTCGCGTCCATCCGTCGGTGGATGGGATGTTACTTCCAGCATCCGCCGGCTTGATGGCCGTAGTCGGGCTCGTGTTGGTCATCGCCTGCAGCAACCTGGCGATCCTCTTGCTCGTCCGGGGTGCGAGCCGGGCGCGCGACATGTCGATTCGTCTGGCGATCGGTGCCAATCGTGCGCAGCTCATCCGCCAGTTTCTCTCGGAAAGCGTCCTGCTCTCCGCCGCCGGCGGTGTCCTCGGCTACGCCGTGGCCGCGTGGACGCTGCGGTTGATCATGAGATACCAGCTCCCCCTGGACGTACCAGTTGCTCTAGACGTGGGCCTGGACGGCCGCGTCCTGCTCTTTGCCGTCGTCCTGTCGCTCGTGACCGGGATTGCATTCGGCCTGGCACCGGCCCTTCGGGCCTCTCGCGCCGATGTCATAGCCACCCTGCGCGATGACGGCGAGAGCCTGTCTCTCGGCCGGCGGTGGTTCGGCTTGAGAAACGCCCTCGTTGTCTTTCAAGTTGCGGTGTCCGTCCTGTTTCTCGTCGGGGCGGGCTTGTTCATCAGGAGTTTGAGCAACGCGGAGGCCGTCGAGCCCGGCTTTTCCGTCGTTGACGCGGCATTCCTCGAAACCAACGCGATGCAGGCAGGTTACGGCTTCGAGGAAGGGCAGGTGCTGTACCGCACGTTGCTCGAAAGGATCCGCTCGACGCCCGGCGTAACGTCGGCCGCAATCGCCTCAGCGCCTCCGATCGGAGGTCGCGGAACGAGCACGATGATCGTGGAGGGATACGTTTCCCCCGACGGAACCGGAGCGGTGGAGCTTCCTTTCGGGTTCGTCGGAGATGGCTACTTCGAGACAATGCGGATTCCGATCCTCCGTGGAAGGTCCTTTGGAGTCGCAGACCGCGCAGATTCTCGCCCCGTCATCATCGTTAATGAAACCTTGGCCCAACGCTACTGGGGCACGACCGACGTCGTCGGCCGACGACTCCGTCACCAGTCCGCGGAGGACTCCTGGATGGAGATCGTTGGAGTCGTCGGCGACACCAAGGTGCGTGAAGTCGTCGAGCCTTCGCGATCGATCTTCTACAAGCCCTTCGATCAATCCCAGACGAGCACCGTTTCGTTCCTGGCGCGAACGAGCGGGGATCCGGCGTCCCTCGTCACGGATCTTCGAAGCGCACTCCGGAAGCTCGATGCCGCCGTACCGGTCCTTCGGGCCAAGACCATGTCGGACCACATCGGCGAGTCGTTGATCATGTCCCGGATCAGCACCGCTTTCCTGTCGGGATTCAGCGTCCTGGCGCTGGGGCTGGCGGGCCTGGGGCTCTATGCCTTGGTGGCGTTTGCGGTCTCGCAAAGATCGACCGAAGTCGGCATCCGGATGGCCCTCGGGGCAAGAAGCCCCCAGGTGGTCTGGATGATGGTGCGCGAAGTGATGACGATCGTGGTGGTCGGCCTCATCGTCGGGGTCGGTCTGTCGCTGATCGCGTTGCGAGGTCTTACCGGATTCCTCTACCAGGTTGCGGCCGGCGACCCGGCAACTCTGCTTGGCGCCACCGCGGTCCTCGCCGCCGTCGCGTTCTTCGCGACCTGGATGCCCGCCCGGCGGGCCGCCCACGTCGATCCCGTGGTCGCGCTGCGTCACGACTGATCGTGTCGCGAGGCGATCCTGCATCCAGGTCACTAGTTCGCCGAACGGCTCGAGACTGCCACCTCGACTGCGCGTCGTCGTCGCTCCCGATTACCCGCGACAAATTTGCGTTTTGGGAGCTTGAGCCGACAGACGGACGGCTCTCGCCGGGTCCTTGGGAAAGGGGGGATCTCCGACCTGAAAACGAGGTCCGAGGGCCGCTAGTCCTGCTGGCTCAATAGTTTTTAGTTGCGGCAGCCAGCCGATTGGTATAAGAAAGATCGGCGACATTCTGACGATAGGCAAGGGCCCGCGGATTTTTCGTCCTCGCTGCCGACGTGGACGACAAACGGGGAGATTTGAGGTCATACAGGCCATTCAGCCTGTAAGCCCCAGACCGTGGCCCGCCACAACCCAAAGTGTTGTCCGGGTAGGATTCCTGCAGTACACTTGGTCAGGGGTGTCTTAACCTATTCAAGACAAGAGGGTTCGTTTCTTTCTGCAAAACGGTCCCGACGTTGAGCCTTTGTCCTTCGGCCCAGGGGTTGCTGGAACGCGATCTCAGAGGTGGTCGTCTCTGAAAGCTTCAACGGAGAGCGTCTGGAGAGCGTCTTTAGAATTCTTTAAGTAATAGGGAGATCAAGATGTCGAGAGAACGGCGGCGGTATTTTGGCAGGGGACTGGACGTGGGGACCTCTTTTGTTCGCTGTGCTGAGATGCAGGGGCAGGAGATCGTGTCGCGTTCCGAACGAAGCGCGTTCATCGACCTGAACCAAGCGGCGGATTTCACGGAAGGCATGCTCGGGATGGCCCAGCTCGATTACGCGAAGACCGGCGACCAGCTCCGAATCGTCGGGACGAAAGCCATCGAGTTCGCAAACATTTCCCAAACGGATGCCCGCAGACCCCTTCGGACCGGTCTGATAAGCCCGTCGGAAGATGAAGCCCTCCCGATGATGGAACTCATCGTCAGGAACGTTGCCGGTGAAGCAAGGCAGGGCGGGGAGCCCTTGTACTTCTCGGTTCCGGGCGAACCTCTGGACGCCGAGGTGAACCTGGCCTACCACGAGAAAACCATCAGCGGGATCTTGAGGAAGCTGGGTTACAACGCCAAGCCGATCAATGAAGGGCTTGCGGTAATCTTTTCCGAGCTCGCCGAGCAGCAATTCACCGGGATCGGGATGTCGTTCGGCGGCGGCATGGTCAACGTGGGCTTCGCTTACCGGTCACTGCCCCTGCTGACTTTCAGCCTGGCCCGCGGAGGGGACTGGATCGACGAGAAGGCCGCCCTGGCTCTCAGCGAGAGCTCCAGCCAGGTTTGTCTCTTGAAGGAGTCTTCGCTCGATCTGAGCAAGGGAGAAGACGGCTCCAACGCCCACAACGCTCTGTCGATCGCCTACGATGAACTCATCGGCTACGCGGCGGATGCCATGAAGGACGAAGTCTCGAAAATGGTGGCCGTTTCGTCGATGACGGATCCCTTGCCGATCGTACTGTCGGGAGGAACGGCAGCTCCCCGGGGTTTTGCCGAGCGGTTCACCGCGGCGCTGAAGCAGAGGGACTTTCCGCTCGAGATCGCCAGGGTTCAGGTAGCCAGAGACCCGTTCGGGGCCGTGGCCAAGGGTGCCCTGACCGCCGCACGGGTTGAGGGCGGGAGGCTCGAGGAAAGCGAGGCGGGAACCGCCTAGATCGAGGCCGGAACGGCCTGAAGCGAGGCCGGAACGGCCTAGACGCTGATCCTTAAGTTGGATTGATCGCCTGTCCCAAGATTTCTAATACTCTTGAACAGGCTAAGCGCCCGGCCACTCTTTCCGGGACGCGCCCGGGCTTTCGAAAAGCTCCTCCGACCTGCCTTCGCCGGCCATATTGCTGTTTCCGTCGAGAACTCCACCCTCTTCGATCACGAGCACCGGGGTGCGCACCTCCCCCTGAACCCGTCCGGTGGTGTGGATCTCGACACGCTTCTTGCTGTCGATGTTGCCTGAAATTCTTCCGTAAACCTCGGTTTCACCAACCTTGATGTCGGCGTGCACCTGGGCGCGTTCTCCGACGATCAGCTTGTCGCTGGTCGTGATTGACCCATGGAACTCTCCATCGATACGCAGTGTGCCCGAAAACTGGAGTTCTCCGGTGACCGAAGTGCCCTGGTCGAGAAACCCGCTTATTTCTTCCGATGAGAATTTGGAACGCAGTTTCATCTCGTCGCCTCTTTTTTCCTTCCAGTTGCGAACGGGCTTAAATCTTCGTGGTTTTACCCAGGCTCCGTCAAGCAGCTTTTTCACTTAATGCTTCTAATTCGTTAGCTTGCTCCACCACGGCTGGTTTTGGTAATCCGCGTATTCCAGGCACGCGACGATGCTCGATTCGATCGCTTCCGGTTCCGCGGGTTTGAGGACATAGTCGAAGGCTCCCGCCCTCAGCGCCTGTTTGGCAACCTCCCGATCGGCGACCTGCGTGTGCATGATGACGTCGGGATGCGACTTTCTCTTCATGATCAGTTGAAGCGCTTCCATGCCGCCCATGTCGGGCATCGACATTTCCATCAGGACCACGCGTGTCGGCGGCGCGTCCTGGAGGAGCTGCAGCGCATCCCTGGCCGATCTGGTTCCTGAAGCCAGGTATCCTCTTCGATTCAGGAAGTCAATCACGCTTCTTCGACCGTCGTCGTTGTCGTCGACGACGAGAACCCGGACACCGCTTTCGTTGCTTTGAACCGCGAGTTCAGGATCGAGAATCGCCCGAATCGTTGCGACCAGTTCATCGAAGCCCGCGGCCTTGTCCGCCACGCATTCGATGCCCGCTTCGTCAGCCGCGGCGCGCGACTCGTCGGAATCCACGAGTCCGACAATCTTCGGCGGCTTCAGCCCGCCTCGAGCCAGTTCCAGAAACTCCGACAAACCCTCAGTTGTCGGGTCGACGATCGCCAGGTCCGGGCGGTGCTCCTCGAATGCCCGCGCAGCCTCTCGAATCGACGTTACACCGAATGCGTCCAGCCGATCTCCCTGCAAGGCCTGAATCACGAGATCGACCAGTATCTTCTGTCTGTCGATGACGAGGACGACGGATCGTGTTCCCATGAAGCTTACGTTGGGGTGGTGCCGATGTGACGCCGAGAGTTCTCCGATGTGTCCAGACGCTCAGTTGCCGTAGCTGATGCGCAGAATCCGGTTCCCGCCGTCATCGGAGACCAGCAAGGATCCGTCCACATACTGTAGAACGTCGACCGGTCGTCCCCAGACTTCCTTCTCGTCTTCGGTATCTCGAACGATGAATCCAGTCAGGAAGTCCTCCGGTTCGCCCGACGGTCTGCCGTCTTCGAAAGGCACTCGCACGACCGCGTAGCCGGAAAGCTCCGACCGGTTGATCGATCCGTGCAACGCGATGAAGGCGCTGTTCCGGTATTCCGCGGGGAACTGGTCACCCGTGTAGAAGATGATTCCGAGCGCGGCCGAATGCGAGGGGAGAAGGATGTCAGGGACGAGAGTCTTCTCGATCAAGTCCGGGCGTGCGCCGTTCAGTATCGGTTCGGGGTTGGGTCCGATGTAGGCATAGGGCCAGCCGTAGAAACCACCGTCAACGACCGAGGTGGCGAACTCGGGCACCAGGTCGTCGCCGAGGTGATCTCGTTCGTTGACAGCCGTCCACAAGGTATCGCTGCCGGGGTAGAACGCCATGCCGACCGGGTTGCGCAAACCTCCGGCGAAAACACGGTGGCCGGACCCATCCGGATTGTCGCTGATCGCAGCGCGTCGCGGGTCGTCGTCCGGCGTCGCGTTCGTTGACGAGCCGACCGTGACATACATCTTTCTGCCGTCCGGCCTGAAGATCACGTTCCGCGTCCAGTGGTTGTACCCGCGCGTGCTTCTGATGTCGATGCCCAGTCGCTGGGCCGTGTCGCGATCGACTGCCGCGTTGCTCGGCGGTAGATCGACGACATGTTCCGGCGGTCCCTCCGCCTTCGTCTGACCCGGTGTGTACGGGAAGCGTACGACCGTTGCATTGTTCCCGATGTAGAGGAAGCCTTCCTGGAACGCGATGCCGAAGGGTCGTACGCGATCCGTCTCGAAGGTCGCAAACGTCTCCTTTCGCTCCGCGACACCGTCCCGGTCCGCATCCCGAAGAACGACGATCTCTCCGAACCCGCTTTCGGTTACGAACACGTCGCCGTTCGGTGCCAGGGCGATCCGTCGCGAGTGCTGGAGACCCTCTGCGAAAACGTTGACCTTGAATCCGGGTGGCACCTGCAGATGAGCTCCATCCGGCTGGGGAACGATCCGCGTGATCTTCCGGTACCAGGGGGTGTGGAATGGTTCGGGCAACTGCTGCAATCCGACGAGCAATAGGACAAGGGCAAGTCTGATCATGGAGGGAGCCTCCTCAGGTTCGAAGAGTATACCCCCCTATGTGACGGCCGATGAAGGCCAACTTGAGCAGGGAGTTCAGCGCGGAAAAACTGAGAATACGGAGGCACGCGGAGGAGGGACAGAAGAACCCCTCCGCGATCTCCGCGTCTCCGTGGTAAATCCGATTCTTTCGCCCCGGCTACTCGCCGCGCAAGACCGCCATCGGATCGATCTGCGATGCCCGGCGCGCGGGCAGATAGCTCGCCAGGAGAGCGACCCCACCGACCGCCGCTGTCGCGGTGATCGGGACTGCTGTTCGGAATTGAAGCTACTGATTCCTGGACTTTTACGGGTGTCTTGCTCGCTCTGGCCGGCGTGGCAGCGCTGGCGTGTCTGCTGCCGGCCCGCCGGGCAGTCTCGATCAGTCCGATGACCGCCTTACGGATCAACTAGGAGTCTGCGCGGCAGAAGGACCGGGATTGGGCGGATAGAGATCGAAGATAGGACATGTCACGAACCTACCGACCATATCTTCCGGAACAGAACCTGCTGCTGCCGCCGTCGCTGAGAGATTGGCTGGCCGAAGATCACCTGTCGTACTTCATATCGGATGCTGTGGACGCAATGGATTTAAGCGCGTTCGAACAGCGGTATGGGTCTGAAGGGCCAGGCAATCAGGCCTTCGATCCGCGGATGATGGTGAAGGTGTTGATCTATGGCTACGCGACCGGGGTGTTCTCGTCCAGGAAGATCGCGGTGAAGTTGACCGACGACGTGGCGTTCCGGATGTTGGGAGCGGAGAACTTTCCCGCGCACCGTACGATCTCGGATTTTCGCAAACAGCATCTTGAGGAGTTCGGGAACCTGTTCGTGCAAGTGGTGCGGATGGCGCGAGAAGCGGGTCTGGTGAAGATGGGAACCGTGGCAGTGGACGGAACCAAGATGCGGGCCAATGCGAGCAAACGCAAAGCGATGAGCTATGAACGCATGAAGAAGCAGGAGACCGAGTTGGGTGAGCAGATTCGGGATCTGGTGAATCGGGCCAGGACGATCGATGAGGAAGAAGACCAGCGTTACGGCAAGGACCGGCGCGGCGACGAACTGCCCGAGGGGTTGGCGACGCGCAAGAAGCGATTGGCCACGATCCAGGCGGCAATGAAGCGGCTCGAAGAGCGTCAAATGGCTGCGGACCAGGAAGCGGGACGGGAATCGGGAGACGACAAACCGGGCAGCGGTAAGAAAGGCAAGCCGTTCAAACGCCCCATGGGTGAGCCCAAGCCAAAAGCCCAGGACAACTTCACCGACCCGGAAAGCCGGATCATGAAGACCTCCACCGCAGGGTTTCAGCAATGCTACAACGCACAGGCGGTGGTCGATTCTGAGGACCGGATCATCGTGGCGACAACGGTGAGCAACAATGCGGCGGATGTGGGGCAGTTGGAGCCGGCTCTGGAGGCGTTGAACGACAATCTGGGAGAGCATCCCGACTGCGTGCTCGCGGATGCGGGATACCGATCCGAGTCGAATTTAGAAATGCTGGAACAACGTCAAATCGATGGGTATGTTGCGATGGGCCGCGAAAAGGACCTCGCCGCCGCTCCCCTTCCACCTGAAGACACTGCGTTTGGCCGGATGGTCCGGAAGATGAAAACCCAGCGTGGACGGGACCGTTACCGGGCCAGAAAGCACATTGGGGAACCGCCCTTCGGGTGGATCAAGTCGGTGCTGGGATTCCGACAATTCAGTCTGCGGGGTTTGGACAACGCGGCATGTGAATGGAATCTGGTTACTCTGGCGGTGAACTTACGACGGATGAACGAGAAGATCGCATGGGCATAATCCGGGAAACCGGGACTCGCCAAGCCCACCACACGGCTCACGACTCCAGTCCGCAACGGCCTGAGCTCGGCTTGGTGGCAGAATCGGCAGGGGCTCCTCGGAAATCGCGATCAAATCCCATGGAACACCCATCCTTCTCGTTCCGCCGCGCAGGCTCCTAGTGACCTGTAACAGTGCTATCGGTACCAGCGTTCGGCCGAACGGCGTTGGATTCTAGGAGTGACGCTCGAGCCAATGCTGTTTCATTGCGAGGGCGTTACGACACCGAAGACGGCGCCGTTGGGCCGAACCCTTCGGGCCGATGGGGGTTGCGGGCGATCTCTTTGTCGGAAGCCGTCACCGATGAAAGAGCATCGCTTTCCGTCTCCCTCCTCGACCTCGCCCGCAAGACCCATCGGCGATGGTACCGATAGCACTGTTACAGGCCACTAGAGCTGATCGCCCACCTCACTTGTCACTCGTCCCCACCCGTCCGAACCCTGTGTTAATTCTTGTAAAGTGTTGGTATCGTAACCTTCTGCGCTCTGCTGTCGTACTCGACTATAGGCATCGAGAGGGTCCTGAGGTCCCGCTCCACCGAGGTCCCGATTTGGCTGCCACAGGATCGAAAGCGTGGGAGAGGCATTGATAGCTCATGAAAATTAAAGTTGGTATTGCAGTGGTCGGGCTCGTCGTCGTGATCGGGCTCGTTTCGTTCAGCGTGCTCGGTGGTGATTCTGAGGAGATTGAGTTCTTCACCACCGAGGTCACCCGCGGAACGATTCAGAACACCGTTTCGGCAACCGGAACCGTTGAAGCGGTTGTGACGGTGCAGGTCGGAAGCCAGGTGTCGGGTCAGATCCAGACACTCTATGCCGATTTCAATACGATCGTGAACGCGGGTCAGCTATTGGCCAAGCTGGATCCCCGTACCTTCGAGTCGGCGCTGGAGAACACCAGGGCAAGCCTGGTGTCCGCCCGCGCTCGCGTGAAGACTTCTGAAGCCGATTTGACGAACAGCCGCGCGAGCCTGGACAGCTCTCACGCCAACCTTCGCGCGGCGCGGGTCGACGCCGAGAAAGCTCAAATACTATTCCGACGGTCCGAGGAAATGAAAGCGGAGGACCTCATCTCACAGACCGATCATGACAACGCCCGAGCGACAGCGGAGTCCGCGGTTGCGCGGGCCGAACAGGCCGAGGCCGCGATCAAGCAGGGCGAGGCCCAGATCATCTCCCGGGAAGCGGGACTCGAGCAATCTAGAGCACAGGTGATTCAGGCTGAAGCCGACGTCAATCGCGCCGAGATCAACCTCGAATACACCAACATCTACTCCCCCGTCGATGGTGTCGTGATTTCCAGAGAAGTCGATGTCGGTCAGACCGTGGCGGCCAGTATGTCCGCACCGACGCTCTTCATGATCGCGAACGACCTGGCCCTGATGCGGGTCAACGCCAGCATCGACGAGGCTGACATCGGTAAGCTTTCCCAGTCCAACCAGGTCGATTTCACGGTCGATGCCTATCCCGGGGAGCGTTTCCGGGGTTTCATCGAAGAGATTCGTCTCAACCCCCAGACTTCGCAGAACGTCGTCACCTACAGCGTGATCATCGGGGTCGACAACCGGGACTTGAAGTTGAAGCCGGGCATGACGGCCAACATTACCGTGACGGTCGATCGGAAGGACAACGTCCTGAGCATTGCCAACTCGGCGCTCCGGTACCTTCCTCCCGACGTCGATCCTCAGGAAGTACGGGCCCTGACAAGGGATGCCGGGGGCGGCGGCCGCAGAGGCGGTGGGGCGTTGGCCCACGCCGCGCCGGCTGCGAGTCCGGATGTGCCTCAGGCCGAAGCAGCCCAGCGAAGCCGCGGCGGCCGCGGCCAGCGAGGCGAAAACGGGGAGCAGGCGCAAGCGTTCCGCCAGAGTGAAGGACAGGCCGGCGAAGAGCGTGTCCGTCGGGGGCGCGGAGGCGAGGGTCGGCGCGCCGGAAGGGACGGCGGCTTCGGGGGCGGAGATGGACGCGGTGGTCGAAACCAGAGGGAAAGGGGCTTCCCGAGTCCCGGTAACACTGGCGGCGCCCAGTTTGCCGGCGGCGACTCCCGTGCCGCGGCGCCTGGACAGATGTGGGATACGGGCCAGAAGATCCAGTTCCAGGACGCGCCACCGATGGCTCCCCGCCCGGGACTGGTCTGGGTGATGGATGCCGAAGGTATTCCCCAAGCGCGCAGGGTCACGCTCGGCATCACCGACGGCGCTCGATCAGAGCTCTTGGTGTCGGATCTCCAGGAAGGAGATCAGCTCATCATCGGGGATTCGTCCCAAGGGGGCGACGTCGGGACCCAGCAAGGTTTTAATCCCTTCGCTTTCGGAGGCCGCGGCTTTGCCGGCGGGCGTGGCGGTGGCCGGGGAGGGCGCCGGTGATCCAGTCAACATCGGAACAGAGTGTCGAGCGTGAGTGGTCGATGGGCCAGACCGAAGAGCACCCGGTCATCGTTCTGGACCATGTACGCAAGGTCTACCATATGGGCGACATCGATGTTCACGCCCTCCGTGGCGTGACGCTGACGGTCGAGCACGGGGAATACGTTGCCATCATGGGACCATCGGGCTCGGGCAAATCGACGATGATGAACATCATCGGATGTCTCGATCACACGACAAAAGGGTCCTATCTGATCGACGGCCTGGACGTTTCGAAGGCTTCCAAGGCCGAACTGGCCGACATCCGGAACCAGAACGTCGGTTTCGTGTTCCAGAGTTTCAATCTGGTTTCGCGAACCTCGGCCATCGAGAACGTCGAACTCCCCCTGATCTATGCCGGTGTCCCGGCCAGAGAACGAACCGAGAGGGCGCGGGAGGCGCTCGCAATCGTGAACCTGTCCGACAAAGAGCGTAACCTGCCGAACCAGCTTTCGGGTGGCCAGCAGCAGCGGGTTGCGATCGCTCGGGCTCTGGTGAACCATCCGGCGATCATCCTGGCGGATGAGCCGACCGGCGCACTGGACACGCGAACGTCGGTCGAATTGATGGGCGTGTTCCAGAAGCTGAACGAAGAACGGAACATGACGATCATCGTGGTGACGCACGAGCAGGACATCGCCGAGTACGCAAAACGCGTCCTCATGTTTCGGGACGGGCGTATCCGGAAAGACTACCCTGTTGAGACCAGGCGTAACGCTGAAGAGGTACTCGCGACTCTGCCCGAAGAAGAGGAAGAGGAGGAAGACGAATGAGGGGTATGGCGATACTGAGGATCGCGTTCTGGGCGCTCGGACGGAACAAGATGCGGTCTGCCCTGACCATGCTGGGCATCATCATCGGTGTGTCCGCCGTTATCGCCATGGTATCGATCGGTCAGGGAGCCCAGGCGATGGTCCAGGACCAGATGGAAGCGATGGGAACCAACATCATGTACGTCTTTCCCAGCGGCCGCCGGGGCTTTCACGGGGCCCGCATGGGGGCCGACGAGGGCAGCCAGTTGACCGTCGAAGACGTGAATGCGATCGAGAACGAGGTTCCCGTCGTGGCGGGCGCCACGCCGATCGTCCGCGCCAGCGGTCAGATCGTCTTCGGCAACCAGAACTGGTCGGCTTCGGTCCAGGGCACGAGCGAGAAATACCCGGAGATCCGGGAATGGCCCGTCGCCGACGGTGAGTTCTTCACCGAGAACGACGTCCGATCGGCCGCGCGCGTTGTCGTCATCGGCAACACCGTTGCCGAGAACCTGTTTGCCGGCGTCAGCCCGATCGGCCAGACGGTCCGCATCCGGAACCTGCCGTTCCGCGTCGTCGGAGTGCTCACCGTCCGGGGCCAGTCCGGGATGGGACAGGACCAGGACGACACGGTTCTGATGCCCTACACCGCCGCGCAGAAGAAGCTGCTCGGACAGTCGATTCCGCGGATCAACCAGGTGATGCTTCGGGCGGTCACGCCCAACGCGACGACGGTCGCCGAGAAGATGATCACCGACCTGCTCCGGCAAAGGCACAACATCATCCCACCGAAGGAAGACGATTTCCGTGTCCGAAACCTGAGCGACATCGCGGAGACCGCCGAGCAGACGGGCCTGATCATGACGCTGCTTCTGGCGAGCATTGCGGCCGTTTCGCTGATCGTCGGAGGGATCGGCATCATGAACATCATGCTGGTGTCGGTCACGGAGCGGACCCGTGAGATCGGCATCCGGATGGCGGTGGGCTCCCGACCCGGCTACATCCGTCTCCAGTTCCTGTCCGAGTCGATCATCCTCAGCATGGCCGGCGGCATTATCGGAGTGGCGATCGGCGGGGCGGCCTCCTACGGTGTCGGGCAATATCTGCAGTGGCCGACACTCGTTTCACCGGCTGCGGTCATTCTCTCCGTCGGCTTCGCCGCCGCTGTCGGCGTTTTCTTCGGATACTATCCGGCCCACAAAGCGGCCGGGTTGGATCCCATCGACGCCCTGCGCTACGAGTAGACGCCAGCAGAGACCGGCGTCCGGATTGCAAATTGCGGTATTGAAACAATCCGCATTGCACGTTGCTCATCGGAAATTGCTTCATTTCAGATTTTTCTGCTCGACCGATCACCAATCGAGCAATTTCCAATCTCCAACTTGCAATGCGTGACCGTGTGACCGCCTTCGAGTGCCTGCTGTACCAATTGCAGGCAGCCGCCGCGGGTGGCTCCGATGATGAGGATCTTCACCGCGGTATCTTGCCATGGCTCCCCGGGACGGACAACGACCACCCTGCTGCCCTGATTCCTCTTTTCGAGTCGACGTTTGTGGCGTACGTTCAGAAGATGTTCGCCGAACCTCCATCGAGCCGCCTGGATGTCCGCTTTCGACTTTTTGGAATCCCGATCCGCGTCCATCCCATGTTCTGGTTGATCGCGGTCTTGTTGGGGTGGAGGCTGCCCGTTGCGGAGCAGATTCTCTGGGTCGTCGTCGTGTTCTTCTCGATTCTCGTTCACGAAATGGGACACGCGTTTTCGGCGCGCGCGCTCGGGTGGCGAACCCATGTCGTCCTCCACAGCCTGGGCGGCTTGACGATTTTCGACGAGAAGCGCCCGATGCGTCTCGGATGGCAGCAGGCGTCGATCGCCTTCTCCGGACCGTGCGCCGGGTTCGTCCTCGCTGGAGTGGTGTACACGCTCATGCCGCTGCTGGTCGACACACGAAGCGGAGCACTGGGAGCGCTCTATTTCCACCTTCTCTGGGTGAACATTGTCTGGGGCCTCGTGAACCTGTTGCCGGTGTGGCCGTTGGATGGCGGCCAGATGGCTCGCTCGCTGATGGTCGAGTTTGCCGGTGATCGCGGCTTCTCGATCTCTTCGATTCTGTCCTTCGTCTCAGCCGGTATCGCGGCTTTTACAGCGTGGCAGTTCAATCAACCCTACATCGCCGTCTTTTTCGCATACTTTGCGCTGGTTGAATGGGAATCCTCCCTCTGACGGGGAATCCGGACCGGACAGCCATCGCAGTTACGATAAGACCGCGCTCCGGTACTGATACAATATTTGATTCCAACCGTCGCCCGGCAGACTGAAGATCGGATCGAGGGAAAGCGTGGGAGAGCGCCGTGATTGGCGAGACAGTCGCACACTATAAGATTCTCGGACAGCTCGGGACCGGCGGCATGGGCGTCGTCTATCGCGCCGAAGACACGAAACTGCACCGCACGGTCGCGCTGAAGTTTCTGCCGCCCGACATCGCAGCCGACGAGCGGGCCGTGGAACGCTTCAAGCGCGAGGCACGCGCCGCCGCCGCCCTGAACCACCCGAACATCTGTACGATTCACGAGATCGGACAACACGACGGCCAACCCTTCATCGTGATGGAGTTGCTCGAAGGACGGACGCTGAAGGAAAGGCTCGAAGCCGGGTCGATCAGCGTCGATGACCTCCTCGAGATGGGTACGCAGATCGCCGACGCGCTGGACGCGGCCCATCAGAAGGGGATGGTTCATCGGGACATCAAACCGGCCAACATCTTCCTGACCGACGCCGGCAGCGTCAAGGTGCTGGATTTCGGTCTCGCCAAAACAGTTGCCGGACCGGCGGAGGCGTCGACGGTGGACGAACGGGCGACCGTGGACGACATCGACTTGACGCGTGCAGGTTCGGCGGTCGGTACGGTTGCCTACATGTCTCCGGAACAGGTTCGCGGTGAAGAACTGGACGCCCGTTCCGATTTGTTTGCGTTTGGTCTCGTCCTCTACGAGATGGCGACAGGGCGGCAGCCGTTCAGCGGCGGCACCTCCGGTGTCGTCTTCGAGGCCATCCTCAACCGTGCACCAACGGCACCGGTTCACCTCAATCCGAATGTCCCGGTTCAACTCGAAGAGATCATCAACAAGACCCTGGAGAAGAGCAGGGACCTCCGTTACCAGCATGCTTCCGACATTCGATCCGACATCAAGCGGCTGAGACGGGACGCCGATTCCGGGCTCTCGTCGGCGACGACCAGCGTTCCGGCAGGTGCGCGGTCGGGGAGTAAGGTCGCGATGGGAATCGTCGCCGTGGCCGTCGTGTTGCTGGCGGTGATATTCATCGTGGCTTTCCAGCTGGGCGGAGGGTCCGCTCTGGAGGAGAGCGATCTGATCCTGCTGACGGATTTCGAAAACACCACCGGAGAACCTGTTTTCGACGATACGCTCAAGCAGGCCCTGGCCGTGAAGCTCGGTGAGTCCCCGTTCCTAAACGTCGTCGCCGACCAACGTGTCCGGGAAACTCTGCGGTTCATGGATCGTTCCCCCGACGAAAAGGTTACGCTCGACATCGGCCGTGAGATCTGCGAGCGGGAGGGCATCAAGGCGATGATGACCGGGCAGATCGTCCCGCTCGGCAGCAGCTTCGTCATCACGCTGACAGCGCTGAACTGCGCCACCGGTGAGACGATCGCGGCAGAGCAGGTGCAGGCCGAAAGCGCGGAACAGGTTCTGTCCGTCCTGGGGCAGGCGGCCGTGAACATCCGCGGCCAGCTGGGCGAGTCCCTTCCCATGATCGAGTCGTTCAACACCCCGATCGAGGCGACGACGTCCTCACTCGACGCACTGAAGGCGTTCTCCCTGGCCGAGGCCCAGCGCGCGATGGGACGGGATCAGGAGTCGGCTCCGTTCTACAGGCGGGCGATCGAGTTCGATCCAGAGTTTGCCGTTGCCTACGCTCGGCTCGGGACCGTCCTGGGCAACATGGGCGATCGCGAGGCCGCGATCGAAAACTACGAGAAAGCGTTCGAGCTTCGCGAGCGGGCCAGTGAAAAAGAGCGCTTCTACCTGACGGCCCACTACCACGCCACTGTGGAGGGGGATGCGGACAAGGCGATCGAGACCTACAACCTCTGGAGGGAGACCTATCCTCGGGACTCGACCCCGCCTATTAATCTCGCCAACATCTACCGGCAAAGGCGCCAGTGGGAGCTGGTGGCCGAGTGGGCGCGGATTGGTCTCGATCTGGAGACCCACGCGATTCCGTACCAGCTACTGGTGAATGCGTACCAGAACCTCGGCGACAGTGCCAGAGCACTCGAGACCCTCGAGGAGTGGACCGAGGAGTTCGCCGAGGACGGCACGCCTCAAGCGCAGATGGCTCTCTACAGAGTCCAGCGCGGAGAGTTCGAGGAAGCCCTCGAAGCCGCCGTGGCTGCGTACCGCAGCGAAAGGACGGCGGATCATATCCAACCGCTGGTTGCGGCGAACCTCGCATTGAACCGTTTGTCGGAAGCCAGATCGTTGACCGAGCAAGCCATCGAGGAGAATCCGGATAATGTTGGCTTGCGGCTTCAGGCGTACGCGATGGCCGAAATCGACGACGACCGCGAGGTGGCCGACCGACAGCTGGAGTGGGCGAGCGCTAAGCCGACCAAACACCTGATGACCGGCTTGCGCGCAACAATGCTGGGTATAAAAGGCCGGGTTCGAGAGAGCTCGGAACTCTTTGCCCAGGCGCTGGCAGTGCCTGCCGAACTGGGTCGGGCGTTTTCATTGAGCGACATCGCGGGAATCTATCTGATCGCCGGGCACGAGGATCGGGCGTTAGAAGCCACTCGTGAGGCTCTGGCCGAAGACGTCGCGGTCGTATCCAAACAGGGTGTGGCCGGCCTCCTCGCCTTCCTGGGCGAAAATGACGAGGCCGAGGCCTTGATCGAGGAAATCGCCGAAGCCAGTCCGTCCGATGAGGTGTTGAATGATGCCATTATTCCGGCAATCCGCGCGATGATAGCCCTCAATCGTGATGAGACCGATCGAGCTCTGGAACTGCTCGAAGATGCGGGAGAGTTCGAGCGGGTGGCGCTTCCGGTGCCTTACGTCAGAGGGCTGGCCCTCGCTCGAGCCGGTCGCCTGGATGAGGCTCTCGCGGAGCTTCGCAAGATCCGTGACAACCGTGGAGCCGTGTTCCTGTCGATCGGCAATGGGGTGATCAACATCATGGCGGGGGTCGAAGCCGCAAGACTGCTGGCCAGGGATGGTCGGAGGGCCGAATCTGCCGCAGTTTATGAAGAGATCTTTGAGTTCTGGAAGGATGCCGACGCTGACCTGCCCAGGTTGTTGGAACTTCGATCCGAGTATGCTGACCTGAGTTGAAAACGAATCGCCACAACCGTCCATCACCCTCGATTCTTCAAAGGTGACCTCGAAACCCTTCAGCAAGTGTAGGTGCGCTCTATGAGAGCACGTGGTTGTGGTTCGAAGGATGTGCGGTCATAGACCGCACCTACACCTACATTAGCTACTTCATGTCGAATTCTTGCGGGAGTTCGAACCACTGCGCATCATCGTCGTACGTTGGGCCGTATGTTGGAAGCCGAGATATGATCATCCGACGCGGCCGTGATGGCACACGTCTGAAAAATCCCGTAGTTTGGCCTGCCCTGTCCCATCTCACCGTGGAGAATAGTGGAGGAAGAACCCTCAGGCCGTGTCCGAGACGGCCTGTCGGAGTTGAGGCGGCATTGAACGAGGGATGGTCAAGATTGATTCGGGTTGGCGGTCTCGCCGTGATTCTGTCCCTGGCGATACCCGGTTTCGCGCAGTTTCCCGGGGTGTCCCTGACACCCGGCAACATCCTGGCTGTTTCCGGTGATGTCGTTCGCGAGTACACGCCTCTCGGTGTCGAGGTACAGAGCATCGGTATCCCTTACCCGGAAGCTCCGGGTCTGACCGAATTCCTCAGGGACATCGTCGTCATCCGTGAGGGAAACATCGAAGGCTTCAACGGTACGTTCCGGCCTTTTTTGAGCACGGTTGCCCCCGACAGTGGGACGCGCGCGCAGCCCCAGTGTTCGGGCTGGAGTACGGTGAACCGACCCACCTACGGAGGTATTGCGACCTGGCAGAACTATGTCTACGTGTCGGACATGCGGACGCTGAACACACCCGAAGCAGGTGCCGCGGGCCTCGTTCGCTTCGATACCCGGGATTTCTCGTGTCAGAGATCGGCTGACACTGCCGAACTGGTCGATGTCGCGGTCGGACTGGATGGGCTGGTCTATGGTCTGACGAAGTTGCAGCTGGTTAAGGTGTATGACCCGGAGACCCTCGCACTGATCCGCAACGTCCCCCTGCGAACCGGCGATCACAGGGCGATCGCCGTCAATCGAGCGGGCGACATTTTCAGCGCGGCGGGCAACGGTGTGATCTATCGTCTGGACGGGAACGACGGTACTTCCACGCTCAACAGCCTTTCGGTCGCCGGCACCCTTGGTGACATCGACCTTTCCAGTACAGGCGGGATCGTGCTGGCCTCTGTCGAGGGTATGGTCATTGTGACCGACGAGGGTCTGGCGGAGGCCAGCGCGTTCGAAGGAGGTAATTTTGTTGCGTGGGTGCCGCCGTTTTCCCGCAGCGAAGTGCAGTTTTCCGTCCCGGATCGGGGAGGCGCCTCGGTTCATGTTACCGCGGAGCCGGAGGCGAAGGGATACGCCAGGATCGACCCGCTTCCGTTCAGCACCACCCCGGCGGGGCTGGCGATCCTGGGTTCCCGCCTGGGCAGCGTGCTCGTTTCTGAATCGGCCTTTTCTGCGATCTCGCTCAGCACCTCGGGCCGTGCTTTCGCCGAAATGGGCGCGGGTATCCGCACGGGAGTTGCAATCGCGAACCCGGACGCGGTTGCCGCATCCCTTACCTTCGAATTCACGGACCCGACGGGAGTTCGTTTCAGCGGCGGGGTCCTCGATGTTCCCCCGGGAGCCCGCCTCGTGCGTTTCTTCGACGACAGGCCCTTCGAAATCGCTTCGCCTTTGTTGGGAACATTCACGTTCAATTCCTCGGTTCCCGTCGCCGTCGCCGGCCTCCGAGAGTTGCTCAACGAAAGGAGGGAGCGCCTGACCACGAGCCTGCCGGTTGCTCCAATCACAGCAACCGGCTTTCCCGGAGTGAGGGTCGGCGAGACACAGTATCTTCCCCTCTTCGCCGCCGGCGGCGGCTGGATCTCGGAACTCGTGATCGTCAATCCAAGCGACCAGACTATCGACGGGTCCGTTCGCATCCGGGGGCAGGATACCGCGTTTGATCCTCTCTCGGTGGTCGTGAACGGTAAAGGCGCAGAAACCTTTGCGTATTCCATCCCCCCGCGCAGCTCGACACGAATGCGAGTCGAGGCCTTCGAGCCCGGCGTCGTTGTTGGGTCGCTCGAAGTTGCTCCTTCTCTGAACCAAGGGTCTCCGTTTGCTTTTGTCATCGTCCGATACCGCAGCGGTCCGTTCACCGTCTCGGAAGCTGCTCTTACTGCATCTTCGCTCGGAAGGGGGTTCCGGATGTACGCGGAAATAACGGGGAATGCGAGAGGCTCCACGCGTTCAGGAATCGCTGTTGCGAACCCATCTTCGAACCCCGTCTCCCTGACGTTCGATCTCCATACCCTCGAGGGAATCCGTCTCGATGCGACCGGAACGCAAACGATACCGGCTCTCGGTCAGATGACGATGTTCGTTGATCAGATTCCCGGATTCGAGTCTATTGCGAAACCGTTCCTGGGCGTGCTCGGCGTCCAAACGTCTGCCGACGAGTCCGTTGCCGTCACCGGCCTTCGGGGGCGCCTGAACGAGCGCGGAGACTTCCTGATCGCCGCGACGGCGCCAACGCTGGCGCAGACAGTGCCCTCGACAACGGGAATTACATTTCCCTACGTTGTGGTCGGTGAAAGCGATTCTGCCCAGTTCGTCTTCTTTGCAGGCTCTGCGGGTCAGATTACCCGGGGTGAGCTCCGCTTTCTGTCGGAAACCGGTCAGAAGCTCACGTTGACGCTGCCTTAGGCGCTTCAAGGCCGCACTCGAGGCCGTCGGAGCGAATTTCGGCGACGTCGCCAAGACCACGACATACGTCCTGGACATGTCCGCAATCCAGACCCTTCGCGAGATTCGGTCCGGCTATCTCGGTTCGAATCCCCCCGCCAACACACTGGTCGAGGTAAACAAACTGGCTCATCCCGACTATTTGATCGAGATCGAAGCCGTGGCCGTCCTCGACGATTGAATCGCCTGGAAGGCTTTCCCTTGACAATCTACAAGGGTGGCTCGCTATTATTGGTTTTGTCGAACGTCTAGTGAAGAGGAAACTTATGCCAAAGCAAAAAGCGGACCTGCTGCAGGGAACACTCGACCTGCTGATACTGCGAACCCTCGATCTGGGGGCCATGCACGGTTGGGGTATCTCGCAGCACATCCAGCAGATTTCAGACGGTGTGCTCCAGGTTCAGCAGGGCTCGCTCTACCCGGCCCTCCATCGCCTGGAGCTGGAAGGCTGGATCGACTCCGACTGGGGCACGTCGGAGAACAACCGGCGCGCCCGCTATTACAAGCTTACCCGCACGGGACGCAGGCAATTGTCCGTGGAAACCGAGAACTGGGAACGCCTGTCGGGGGCTGTATTCCGAGTGCTGGAGACTGCCTAGTGGCCTGTAACGGAGATATCGGTACCAGCGTTCCGCCGCAACCCTCCGGGCCGATGGGGGTTGGGGTCGATCTCTTTGTCGTTCGTCGTCATGATGAAACCGCATCAATTCCTCCTCTCTCCTCGACCTCGACTGGCAAGACCCATCGGCGATGGTGCCGATATCTCCGTTACAGGCCACTAGTATGCTTGGGAAACTGTTCCGAGTCTTGAAATCGTTGGTTCGCCGGCCATCGGTTGAGCGCGAACTGGATGAAGAAGTGCGCTTCTCTCGAGATGGAGATCGAGCAGCACGTTCGGAACGGTATGAGACCCAAAGAGGCCAGGCTGCAAGCCAACAAGGATTTCGGAGGTTTCGAGCAGATCAAAGAAGAGTGTCGGGACGCTCGGGGGACAAGGTTGATCGACAATCTCTGGCAGGATCTACGGTTCGGCGGGCGGACGCTCGCCAAGCGGCCCGGGTTCAGCATTGCCGTGATCGCTGTGCTGGCACTCGGGATCGGGGCGAACACTGCAATTTTCAGCGCGGTCAACGGCGTCCTGCTCCAACGCCTTGTCAGTTGCCAGTAGTCAGTAGTCAGTTGGTCAAACCACCCCGTCTGCACCTGCGGTGCAGCCACCCCTCCTTATCCAAGGAGGGGAGTCTAGGTGGTCTTCCCCACATGTTAGAATCCCGCCATGTCGACACGCCAACTCGTGCTTGCTTCGCAGTCGCCGCGGCGTCGTGAGCTTCTGGCTTTGCTCGGAATCCCGTTTACCGTCGTCCCTTCCAGGGCGACGGAGAGGCCGGCGGAGGGAGAGAGTCCGACAGCGTTCGTGAAACGGGCTGCGCGCGACAAGGGGATCGAAGTGGCTGCCCGTGTCCCGGCTTCTATCATCCTGTCAGCGGACACGATCGTTGTGGTCGATGGCGAGATTCTCGGAAAACCTGTTGACGAAGACGATGCGATCAGGATGCTTGAACGGCTTTCGGGCAGACAGCACACCGTCTACACTGCTGTCGCCGTCGTCGATTCCGACACGAGCAACAGGCTCGAAGGCATCGAGGAAACGAAGGTGTGGTTTCGCGAACTGGACCGTGCTGCGATTGAATCCTACATCCGTCGCGAGGATGTGATGGACAAGGCCGGGGCGTACGCGATCCAGGGCTATGCCTCAATCTTCATACCGAGGATCGAGGGTAACTACCCCAACGTTGTCGGACTTCCTTTCCCGCTGACATCTGATCTGCTTGCATCGGGCGGACTGCCATGCCCCACATCATCGTAGGTACCGCCGGGCACATCGATCACGGCAAGACTGCCCTCGTCAAGGCCTTGACCGGCATCGACGCCGATCGCCTGAAAGAAGAAAAGGAGCGGGGGATCACGATCGACTTGGGATTCGCCAACCTCGACCTGGATCAAGAAACCAGCATCGGGTTCGTCGACGTTCCGGGTCACGAGAAGTTCGTCAAGAATATGCTCGCCGGCATCGGCGGAATCGATTTGGTCATGCTGGTAGTTGCCTCCGACGAGTCGATCATGCCCCAGACACGGGAGCACCTCGAGATCTGTTCCCTTCTCCACATCCGACACGGGCTGACGGTCATTACGAAGATAGACGCGGTTGACGCAGAGATTGCCGACCTGGTCGAACTCGAGGTGCGGGATTATCTGAAGTCGACGTTCCTGGGTCATTCGCCGATCGTCAGAGTCAGTGCCCTCAGTGGGGACGGGGTCCCTGAGCTTGTCGAGACTCTCAAGACCCTCTGTGCCGGAGTCGAACCGAAAGACGCCTCCCAGATATTCAGGCTGCCCGTGGATCGGTGTTTCACGATGAAAGGGTTCGGTACCGTTGTAACAGGGACCTCAATATCGGGTTCCATCCACAAGGAAGATGAAGTCGAGTTGCTTCCGTCCGGCCGTCGGACCCGGATTCGTGGGATACAGGTGCATGGACAGGCATCGGACGTCGTAAAGGCCGGGCAGCGAACTGCGCTCAACCTCCAGGGAGTCGAAGTTGCAGAAGTTCATCGTGGGGTTGTGCTGACTGAACCGGATCTGTTCGAGCCCGCCTCGATGTTCGATTGTCATCTGGAGTTGCTCGAATCGGCACCGGGGCCGATCCGTCAGCGCAAGCGCATCCGTTTCCACGTCGGTACGGCCGAGATCATGGGATACGTTTCACTGCTCGGCCGCGAGCGGCTCGAACCAGGAGATCAATCCTTCGTCCAGGTCCGACTGGAGGAGGCCGCGTTCGCGCTTCCCCACGACCGCTTCATCATCCGGCAGTATTCCCCGATGGTGACGATCGGCGGCGGGGAAATACTGGAAGGTAACCCGAGAAGGCATCGCCGCCACGACGAGCGCGTTCTGAGGCGTCTCGATACGTTCAAGGAACGCCGCCTCGACGACCGCCTTATGATCTTGGTCGACGAAGCCGGTCTCGAGGCGCTGACCCTGGAAGCCCTGGTCGGAAGAGTCGGCGCCGTTGGGTCGACGATCCGATCCGCGCTGGAAGCCATGGCCAGACAAGGCTCGATTCGGATCCTTTCAGAACGCCCGTTCACCGTCGTGTCCCGGGACGTATTTCAGCGAGCTCTCGATCAAACGCTCTCCCGGGTCCAGAATTTCCATGCGGCCAACCCATTGACGGTGGGCATTTCCCGGGAGGAGCTCAAGACGAAGGTGTATGAGAAGTCTTCCAACCTTGTTTTCCAAACCGCGCTGCAGGAGCTTGCGTCCCGTGAAGAAATAGCGTTTGCGCAGGACCTCATCCATATCTTCGGCCGGAAGGTGACGCTCGGCGAACACGAAGAGTCGATCAAGAAAAAGCTGACCGATGCGTTTCTGCAATCCGGGGTCGAGGTTCCCACGCCGGATGAACTGATCCGCAAAGCCCGTGTTGACCCGGGTACGGCAAAACAGATTCTGCAGTTGATGCTCCGAGACGGCATCGTCGTGAAGGTCAACGACGACCTGGTGATGCACCAGGCAGCCATGGACGGGGTGATCGAAAGGGTCCGCTCCCTGAAAGAAACGGACACGAAACTCGGAGTCGGAGAGTTCAAGGACCTTTTCGGCGTGTCCCGCAAGTATGCGATTCCGTTGTTGGAGTATTTGGACCGGGAGCGGGTTACGCGGAGGGTAGGGGACTCGAGGGAGATACTCTAGCGGGCGTTGACCGCAGTAGTCAGTAGTCAGTTGAAGAGTCGCTAGGCGGCTGCAGCCCTGGGTGACGAGTGACAAGTAAATCGTCGGAAAGCTGGAACTTAACTGACTACTGACAACTGAAAAGGGCGGCCTGCCGGCCGGCCGCATTTCGAGAATCTTTGAAAGGTAAACCTAACTACGCCTGTTCGGAGTTCGACTCGTCGCCGCTGTCATCACCTTTTATGGACTTCTTGAAGTTCTTGATGCCTTCTCCGATTCCTTTACCCATCTCGGGTAGTCGTTTCGCACCGAACAGAAAGAAAACGATGATCAGGATGAGCATCAGTTCCGGCAAACCCAGTCTAAACATGGAGTTCCTCCGCTTCTATCCTTCCAGGCTCTCCGAATTCGGGCTAAGCGTGAATGGACACGTTACCGACAAAAAAAGTATATCGGATGGAACTTAGTTCGTCCAAGTGTAATCCCAGAGGTACCATTGCCGCTCGCTCATCGGAGACTCCGGTATGACGACGCGAAATCGGCCCTCGAACTCAGTCACGACCAGGGCATACACCTGCCCGTCCGGCTCCCGGTAGACCAGGTAATGGTACGTGCGACTGTTACCCTCCCTCTTCCGCTGATCCAGGACACGGCCCCGTGCGAACGGGGGCCGGAGCAGCTCGGCAATCTCTTCCCCCGTCGCCTCGCGAAGGTTCCCGGAGTCGATCCCGACGCTCATGATCACCATGAATTCCACCCGTACGGGGTCGCCGGACTCCATGGCGTCCATGAACAGCTCGGCAGCGGTTAGCGGAGGACTGTAGACGTAGTAATAGAAGTAGCCCAGGGCTGTCGATCCGGCTACGAGAACCCCGATGAAGCACAGGACGGAGAGTCGGATCGGCAGCTTCACCGAATCACCATCCGCTTTGCTTTTCGGTGCTGGGAGACCTTCTCGTCGTATACGGAGTAGCCGTCGCGTCCCATCATCGAAAACGTCAACCGTTTTCCGTAGTCGACTCCGGGCTGGTCGAATGTGTTGATGTCATACAGCTCCCCAGCGTACGCGGTTGCGTATTCCGAGAACATGATGAGTTCCCCGAGGCTGTCTTCATCCAGGCGGTCCGTCGAAACCGCGACGCTCGGGCGACCGGCTTCGGTCAACGCGATTTCGGTCGCCTCTCTTTCCGAATGCAACAACTCGCCGATGTCCCGGCCCTCGAGATAACCCAGCGAAGGGTAATTGGAGAAATCTCCGTCCACCGTGATCTTGTTCCGAAAGTTTTTGAGATCCCAGAAGACGAATGACTTGTCGTTGGGTCCTTCGATGAAGAGCTGTAGCTGGGAATGCTGGTCCGTCACACCAAGAGCGGCTGTCGGAGTCTGCCCGACGTGGACCGTGTGTCCCTGACGATCTTCTTTCTTCCCCAGGCTCTCACCCCAGAGTTGCTTGTACCAGAAAGCGAATTTCCACAACGCATCGCAGTACGGAAAAAGCGTGAGAATCGACTTGCCGCGCTCGCGGTCTAGGAACCATTGGATGAAGGCCATCTGCAGGGCTGCGTTCTCACCGGGTGGACGTCGCGCGCTTGCCCCAGCCCGCAGCGCACCCGACATGAGCCGGGCGACGTCGAGCCCCAGCAGGGCTGCCGGCAGTATGCCGACGGGAGACAGGACGCTGAACCGTCCTCCGACATTGGACGGTATCTCGAACGCCGGATATCGCTCCTGGCGGGCAATCCCGAGAAGGTCGCCTTTCTCTCGATCCGTCGTCACCACGAAGCGTGAACGCGCCTCGTCGGGTCCTAGCGCATCGATCATCCATCGCCGCACGACGCTGAATGTTGCCATTGTCTCGGCTGTGACACCGGACTTCGCGATGACGTTGACGACGACATCCCGGGGGTTCAGTCGATCGAGGGTGTCGCGGATGAAGTCCGGGTCGACATTGTCCAGAGCGGCCAGGCTGCGTCCCGAGGAGCGGTGATAGAGGGCGTCCGCCAACGCGATCGGGCCCAGAGCGGAACCCCCGATCCCGATAACAAGGACGTGAGGGTAGGGGTGTTTTTCCGCGAACGCACACGCCGTGTCGACGACATCGTGCCGGGATGGAAGATCCGCGAAACCGAGTCGACCCGCTGCCCGTTCCGTCTCCAGCCTATCGACAGTCCTCAGGAGCGATGCCGATGCCCGTTCGAAAGTCTCAGCCGGAATACCGTTCCTCCCGACGGCGTCCTCCAGGACGTTCGTGAAATCCAACTCGATCAATTCGTTTCCGGTCCTCTCTTCAGAGTTGCTGGTTCCCCGGCTCCCGAGGCTTCTACAGATTCCTCGTCCGGCGTCCAGTTCTTCGGCTCCACGGTAATCGACTTGAACTCCCTAAGGCGGACGAGGCCGGGCTTCGCTTTTCGAGGCTTCGAAACGAAGCGGCGCCGTGTGTAATGCACCTCGACCTTGCTCGAGTTCCGAGCCTGTGAATGGTAGGCGGCCAACTGGGCGGCCCGCAAGAGCACAGCTTTCTCCAGCTCCCGGTCCTTAGCCGGATTCCTGACTATGACGTGAGAACCACTGTAGCCGGCTACGTGGAGCCAGAAGTCATCTCCAGCCGCCACCTTGAATGTCAGTTCGTCATTCTCCTTGCCGTTGCGGCCGAAAAGAACCTCCTTTCCGTCGATGCGGATCGCCCGTTTTGTGCGGGCCGTCTCGGATGGGGCCGTGCTGTCTCCCGGATCGGTCCGTCTCTTGGCCGTTCCAGTCCGCGCAAACCAGGAATCCCAGTCCTTGATCGTGCGTACCTGTTCCTCTTCCTGCTCGAGGTTGCGGCTGAGCGTGCTCGTCTCTTTCAGCTGGCGATTGACCAGCGACTTCCCTCTTCTGGCCTTCCGGTATTTCTTGAACATCCTGGATACGTTCTCGCGAAGCGTAATCGACGGATCCACCTTGATCTCGCGTTTGCGAGTTTCGTCGCCGAAGTAGTCGGTAACCTGCACAGAGTCATGATGCTGGTCCATCGGGGCCCCGCTTGCCACCAGCATCTTCGCGGTATCCTGAAGTCCGGCAGCTTGTTCGAATTGCTCCAACTGGCTCAGCAACCGGTTTCTCCGAGCTCGAAGCTTCCGAGCCCGGTCTTTGAGTGCTCGTCGCTTCGGGGTCTTGGCGCGTTCGAGTAACGTTCTCGATTCCAACTCGTCGTACAGCGAGCGAGCGGCCTGCAGTATGCCGGCGTAGGTCGTGTTGCTGTGACTTTTGCCGAAGGACTCGAGCTCGATCGGGCTCAATCGCGCCCGACGCAGCAGGTTGAGGTCATTCTCTTCGAGCACGACTCGGAGCGGCCTGAATGTGTAAAGCCAGGCGGCCTTCGAGGGAGTCCGGAGCTGATCGACGAGACGTCGGACCTCCTCGGGTACGCTTCGGTCCTTGCCGGCCCCGCGGTGAGCGACTTCAGCCGCGAATACAGGGCCGACTCCAGCAATACTCTCGATGAGCCAGCCCTTGCCTTTCCTCGCGTACTCCTTCCGATCGAACCAGGAGTCGCTTTCACAGGCTTCCGCGAGATCCAGCTTACCCGCGACTACGGGGTACCGGTACTCCTCATACTCTCCGATACCGTGCTGCGGGCTCAGAGGCGCGAACGAATCCAGCACCCGGCGTTCGGCGTCGAGGAGCAACATGTTCGGGGCGTTTGGGAGTAGCTCTAACACGAGGACGAGGGTTTCGAGCTCCCTGGCTGGAAGGGTTGTCTGGAACGTCATCTCGACGATTCTCTCCGACAGCGGTTTCTCGACATGCTTCAGCCTGGCGTCGTTGAGATGCTTGCGGAGCACCATCGTGAAGTCCGTGGTCGGGTGGTCGACCGGAGGACGGGCATCGGAGATGTAGAGCGCCGGAGTGCGGGCGTCCAGCCACACCTTCAGTGCGGGGACTTTCGCAGGGCGGGTCTGGAAGATGAACCCGTTGGCCTGATGCTGGACGACACGACGCACGACCAGACCATCGGTCACGCGTTTGAGCTCCTCGACCAGGGAGATGAGCGCGAAGTTCTCCATTCAGGCAATTGTAACTGATGGCGGGCGTGCCGCCCGCAGTAGTCAGTAGTCAGTTGCCGGTAGTCAGTTGAAGAGTCGCTCAGCGGGGATTGGTCCGGGGCCGGGCGAGTCTCTTTCCCGGCAGGGCGAGATACTGGCAAGTGTAAGATGCTGGCAAGTGTAAGATGCTGGGAGAAGCAAACTGACTACTGACTACCGACTACTGACTACTTCCTCAGTCTATTCGCTTCACAAACGTTCCCGAAACCTTGTCCGCCCAGGTCAGATGCTCCGGGTCGACGAACGCCCAGAGGAACCCCAACAGCAGCGGGACGATCGATATGAGGTAGCCGAAACTTCGCATGAATGCCTCACGCGGCCGCAAAGGATCGCCGTGACGGTTGACCGCCATCAACCCGTAGTACTGCATCCCGGTGGTTTGGCTCATACTCAGCATGAACAGGAAAAAATAGACGGCGAGGAACAGGAGGTAGGCAGCTCCGTATATCCCGAGGATTGTCCGATCCAACGGGGCAGCGGCCGACATCTCGGAGACCGTGGCCACCACAAAGATCAGGTAGACGCCCGAAACGATCAGGATGTCGACGAGAAACGCGTAAGCGCGCACGATCAGCATGCCGCGCTGGTAGGACGGAAGCGTGAATTCGGCGGCATGGGCGGCATCGTCGAAGTCCAGCGCAGGTTGGATCTTCGATAGATCGATGATCCGACGACGCCCCTTGCGTAGCATGCCGGCGGAATTCTATCACGGTTCTTGCGACCGACCTCTTTATGTGATTTATTCAACGGGAGCGGTATCCGGACCACGTGGAAAGGCTATGACTGCGGTTCCTTTGATATGCACGCACTACTACTGGCCCTCCTCCTGATCCCGCTCCAACAGGACGACATCACGGTTTCCGCCGAACTTCTCGAGCGCAGCGGCGATGTCATTACCTACACCGGCAATGTGGTCGTGACGTACCGGGATGTCGAGGTCCGTGCCGCTTCCATCAGCGTCAACCAGGCCACGGAGGATCTCGAGGCCAACCAGGGAGTCACGTTCATCCGTGGCGAAGAGCGGCTTTCGGGTACTCGGCTCCAGATGAACCTGAACACCCTCGTGGGCGTTCTGCTGGACGCGGAGGGTTCGCTCGGGCCGGGGTTCCAGGTCAAGGCGTCCGAGATCCGCCGCGACGAGGATGGTCTCTACGAGCTTTTCGATGCCACGATCACGACCTGTGACGAAGCAGGGCACAAAGGTTGGGAGTTCTCCGCGGAACGGGCACGCATCGATCCCACCGCACATGTCCGCGCCTCGAACTCACTCTTCAGGATCAAGAGCGTTCCGATCTTCTACCTGCCGTACCTGAGCGTTCCAGTCGAGACCAGGCCCCGGTCGACGGGTTTCCTGCTGCCCCAGACTTCGACATCCACGACAAAGGGCCGCAGTTTGCGGGAGTCCTTTTACTACGTCATCAACCGCAGTGCCGATGTCATGCTGACAGGCGAGTATTTCACCGAGCGGGGGATGGCTGGAGCGGTCGACTTCCGAGCGGTACCCAATACTCGCACCCGCGTCGAGGTGGACACCTTCTTTGCCGACGACCGGCAGGGTGAAGGTGGCTTGAGCGCGACGATCCTGGGAACTACGGAGCTAGGCGACGGATTCCGCGCCGTCGCGGACATGGACCTGGTCAGCTCGTTCGCCTTCCGTCAGGTCTTTGAGGAAGGTTTCGACTTGATCTCGTCCCCGACGGAAAACTCCCGCGCGTTTGCGACCTACAGCACGGATCCAGCGACCTACAACTTCCTCTACAGCCGCAGCGGTACGTTCTTCGTCAACCAGCCCACGACGATATTGCGCAAGTTTCCCTCGGCGGACGTGTCGTTCCATGCCCGTCAGCTCGGGAATCTGCCCATCTACGTCAGCTTCGACGGGAGTTTCTCCGGGATGCATCGACGGGACGGAACGCTGGAAACCCCGGCTTTTGTCGAGCGGATCGATTTCCACCCCAGTATCGAGATTCCCGTCCTCCGTGGAGCCGCCTTCAGCTGGAGCCACCGCCTCGGTATCCGGGAGACCTTCTACTCGCACAGTCAGCGTCCCATCGTCGAGCGAGAGTCGTTGAGTCGTACGTCTTTCGACTACCAGTTCGAGTTCTCGGGGCCTCAACTGGAACGGGACTTCGGCAGCTGGAAGCACGTCATCGAACCGCATGTCGAGTACCGGTACGTGACCGGGGTCGATCGATTCCTCGATACCCTGCTGGTGGACGAGACCGACCTTTATACCGACACCAACGAGGTCCGGTACGGAATAACAAATCGATTCTTCACCGACAGGGAGATCTTGAGCTGGACCGTGTCCCAGAAGTACTTCAGCGATCCCACGTTCGGCGGTGCCTTCGTTCCGGGACGAAAGAACCTTCTGAGCCCTCTGATGGACTTGACAGGCTTCGGTTTTGCCGACGAGGAGCGCCGCTTTTCTCCTCTCGTATCGGTTCTCCGCTTCTCTCCCCGGAGCGGACGCACGACCGATCTTCAGATCGACTACGATACGGTCCGCAACCATTTCAGGAGTGCCGGGGTCATCGGCGGTCACCAGGAAGGTCCAAGTTTCTTCAACGTCGCGTACTTCTTCACGAGGAGGAGTCCGATCCAGTTGCCGAGCAACCAGATTCGCGCCACCGTGGGGTACGGGGATTCATCCAGGCGCGGGCTGAACGGCGCGTTCAGCTTCGCCTACAACATCGATCAGGCGTTTTTCCAGGCTACGACCGCACAGGTTAGCTATAATACCGACTGTTACGGACTGCATATTGAGTTCAATCAGTTCGATCTGGGCCCCCGCCGGGAAAGTCGTATTCGGTTTTCCTTCTCACTGACAAATCTCGGATCAATCGGCACCCTGCGAAGCCAGGACCGGCTGTTTTGAGTGGAGGCCGGATCCGAACAGTTCTCCTGGTTTAGAAGATGCCTTTTCCCCTCCATCGCATGCGCCGGCTCAGACGCAACGAACGATTTCGCGCTCTGGTCCGCGAAACCCGGCTTACTCCGGAGAGCTTCATCTTTCCAATCTTCGTCTGCCCCGGAGAGAGCGTCCGAACCGACATTCCGTCGATGCCGGGACAGTACAATTTTTCCGTCGATAACGCGGTTTCGATGGCACAACTCGTCGCGAAGGTCGGCGTCGCCGGGGTGATGCTTTTCGGCATACCCGAAAGCAAAGATGATGTCGGTTCCGGCGCTTATGCCGAAGACGGAATAGTCCAGACGGCTCTCCGGGCGATCCGCCAGAACGTGCCCGACCTGATCCTGGTCGGGGATGTGTGTCTGTGTGAGTACACTTCACACGGTCACTGCGGTGTCGTCAAGGATGGGGACGTTCTGAACGATCCCACGCTGGAGCTCCTCAGGCGAACAGCCGTAAGCCAGGTCGAGGCGGGAGCCGACATGGTTGCTCCGTCCGACATGATGGACGGGCGTGTCGGAGCGATACGGCTCGGGTTGGACGAGGCGGGATTCGACGACATCCCGATCATGTCCTACGCGGCCAAGTACGCTTCCGCCTTCTACGGTCCGTTTCGCGAGGCGGCCGGATCGACTCCGCAGTTCGGCGACCGGCGAAGCTACCAGATGGATCCTCCGAACGCGCGCGAGGCTTTGCGGGAAATCGAGCTCGATATCGAGGAAGGCGCCGACATCGTCATGGTCAAACCCGCGATGCCCTACCTCGATATCATCAGCAGGGCGCATGACGCGTTCGAAGTCCCCGTGGCGGCCTACCAGGTCAGCGGCGAATACGCCATGATCGAAGCTGCTACAGCGAATGGTTGGCTGGATCGCGACCGCACAATCTTAGAAGCCGCGACTGCGATCAAGCGCGCGGGTGCCGACGTCCTTATTACGTATTACGCCCTGGAACTAGCCAGAATACTTGGGAAGTAGTCAGTAGTCAGTTACGAGTAGTCAGTTGTCGGATGCTCATCGACGGTTGCGGCAACCATTAAGTAACTGCTAACCGGTGACAAGTGACGAGTGGACCGTTGATACGCCGGACAAACTGACTACTGACTACCGACTACTGACTACTGATGATGAGCAAATCTGAAGACCTGTTCCAACGAGCGGAACGAGTGATGCCCGGCGGCGTTAATTCGCCTGTTCGCGCCTTCCGCGCTGTCGGCGGTAAGCCAGTGTTCATCGAAAGCGGCCAGGGATCGCGGCTCCGGGACGTCGACGGAAACACCTACATCGATTACATCGGATCGTGGGGACCCTTGATTACCGGGCATCGTCCACCCGCGGTGACGAAAGCCCTGGCGAGAATCCTGGACGAAGTCGGGACGTCGTTCGGCGCTCCCACTGCACCCGAGATCGAGCTGGCGGAACTGATCTGTGAGCTGCTGCCTTCCGTCCACAAGGTGCGGCTCGTCAATTCCGGCACCGAGGCGACAATGAGCGCGATACGTCTTGCCCGGGGTTTCACCGGACGGGACAAGATCGTCAAGTTCGATGGCTGCTACCACGGTCACGGCGACAGTCTCCTGGTTCGAGCCGGTTCCGGAGTCGCGACGCTGGGTCTGCCCGACAGTCCAGGCGTCCCAGCCGGTCTGGCCGAACTCACACTGGTTATGCCGTTCAACGATTCCGCTGCCCTCGAGGATTTGTTCCGCCAAACGGGAGGCGAGATCGCCTGTGTCATCATCGAGCCTGTCGCGGGAAACATGGGCTGCGTCCCGGCGGAACCGGGTTATTTGGAACTCCTTCGAGAGCTGACTTTTCGGTCGGGAACGGTGTTGATCTTCGACGAAGTCATGACGGGATTCCGGGTGTCTCTCGGCGGTGCACAGAAGTTGTTCGGGATTCGGCCGGACCTCACCACAATGGGCAAGATCATCGGCGGGGGACTGCCCGTGGGAGCCTACGGCGGCCGGGCCGACATCATGGATCAAGTCGCACCCGTCGGGCCGGTGTACCAGGCGGGGACTCTGTCAGGCAACCCCCTGGCGGTCGCGGCCGGGCTGACCGCATTGCAAACGCTCCGGTCGGAGAATCCCTACGATCGGCTCGAAGAGCTGAGTGCGCGCCTGGAGCGCGGTATCAATGAGACGGCAGTGGAGAGAGGAGCCCGAGTTGTCGTCAACCGAGTCGGGTCCATGCTGACCCTGTTCTTCAACGAGCAACCCGTCACGGACTTCGCGATCGCGAAGACCTGCGACACCGACCGCTTCTCGGAATTCCACCAGGCCATGCTCCGACACGGCGTGTACTGGCCCCCCTCCCAGTTTGAGGCGGCATTCGTATCTGCGGCCCACACGGAAGCGGACATCGATGAAACCATCGAAGCGATTAGGGAGTCTTTGTAGCCTGTCGACGGCAGGAGGCGGGACAGCGAAACTTCAGGATCGGGTGTAGGTGCGCTCTATAAGCGCACATCGTTTCGATTCGAAGAATGTGCGGTCATAGACCGCCCCTACACTGACTACTGACTACTGACTACTGATTGGGCACAGCGGAAGCCGACTGTCGTCGACCGGACTTCAGGGTCCGCGTAGCTGCGGAAGTGATTCATGAGGTTGCGATCGTCGCTGTCGGACCAGCCGCCACCTCGAATGATCTTGTAGTTCCCGTCGGGCCCCTGAGGATTCTCGAGCGGGCTGACGCTGTAATAGTTGCGGTAGTACCAATCGTTGACCCACTCCCACACGTTGCCCGACATGTCGTTGAGACCATAAGCATTCGGCGGGTATGAACCGACCGGGGCCGGACCGAAGGGATAGTTCGTGTGGGCCCGGTTTCCTGTTTTTGCGGCGATGCTGTCGTCGTTAACTTCGTATCCTTCCAAGCCCAGCCCTTCGTCACCCCACGGGAACTTCTTCCGGTCCAGACCACCCCTGGCCGCCTTCTCCCATTCGGCTTCCGTGGGCAATCGCTTGCCAGCCCACGCGCAGTACGAGTCGGCTTCTTCCCAACTGACGTTGTAGATCGGAAGACGCTCGTCTCCGGGAGCGATCGCTCCCTTCGGCCACTGCCAGGGTTGCAACGAGCCCGTTGCATCGACGAACTTCGAGTACTCTTCGTTGCTGACTTCGTTCTGATCGATGAAGAACTCGTCCAGGTGCACTCGATGGGCCGGCGTGTTGTCCTGCCGGTCCCGTTCGAACCACCCGATCGCGTCGACGAGAAAGAAGTGAACCCTGCCCATCCAGAATTCTCCTGCGGGCACAAACTCCATCCCGTCCGGAGAGGGTGGAGGAGACTGGGGTTCGGGTTCCGCAGGTTCAACCTCAGCGGGTTCAGCCACCGGTTCCTCGGGTTCGGGGGTCTGTGGATACGCCACGGAGGCGAACGCCAGGATCAAGACTACCGAGCGGTATGTGGGAAGTCCAAAGTCCAAGGTCCGATGTCCAAGGTCAGAAGTCTGAGTCCGAAGCCCGATGTCCAAGGTCCGAGGCCGGGCGACCTTGGACCTTGGACCTTGGACAATTATCCAAATATCTCGTCGATCGCGTCGCCGCTGATGAATTCCCCGCCGCCGATCGGGGCGGTCTGCACGTAGTCGTAAGCGCGGCCCGACGGAGTATTCTCGTAGCGCTTCGTCCAGTCTATTCCAAGAGCGGAGTAGACGGTCCCGATGACGTTGTCCATCGCCGGCTGCTCCGGGTGTTTCCAACCGGTGTCGATACACTTGGAGCAATCCTCATTCGTCGCGCCGATGATCTGGGTTTCCTTCTTCACGCCACCACCGAGGAACAGACACGTAAAGGTTTCGCCGTAGTGGTCGCGGCCCTCCACGTTGTTCATGTATGGCATTCGCCCGAATTCGGTCGCGGCCACGACAAGGGTCTCGTCGAGCAGCGATTTGCCGGGTTCGTGGCCGGGCATCGAGTCCAGATCCTTGATGAGGTTGCTGAACGCGTTGTCCCACGCCAGGCACGTCACGTAATGATTGGATCTTTTCGTGCGATCGAAGATGAAACTGTGGTGATCCCAGGGTTGCCGTCCATCGATGACATAGGCAAGGCGGGTTCCGGCGTCGGCGGCGATGAAGTTCTTGGCGAGGATGCAGCCCATGCCGAACCCGTTGGAGTACCGTTCCTTCTCTTCCTCGCTGACGTCGAAGACTTTCTTCCAGCGTGGGTCGTCGAGGATGCGGTATGCGTTCTCATAGAAGGTCCTGTAGTCCGATGCCTTCTCGCCGAGTGATGCCCTCACTGCGGGCGACACCTTAGAGAGTTTCATCAGCGCGTCGTAACGCTCGACCAAAGCCAACTCAGCCGACTCGCCGGACTTCCCACCGAAGCTGCCGAAGGCCGATTCGGGATCGAGGTCGATTCCGGTGAATTGGGGCGGGAAGAATCCGGCTCCGATGGCGCCCACGCGAGCCCTTCCCAGACCCATGCTCATGTAGGTCGGCAAAGTGTCGGTATCCCGGCGCTCATGATCCAACTCCGCCGCAACCACGCTTCCGAAGGCGGGGATTTCCTTCGCCACCGCCTGGTTCAAGGACCGTCCCGTCTGCGTGTGGTACTGGCCGATGAAATGCGCGAGCTCCGGCGCGCGCATCGACCGCACAAAGGTTGTCCGGGGAGCCCAGTCCGCGTAGTTCGGGAAGAGCGTCTTCGACATGTACAAGTCGCCCACGACGTGCTGTACGTCGAGATCCTTCGGTGTCTCCCGCGTCTCCTTGAGGTCCCAACACTCCATCGGGCTGATGGCGCCGGGCAGTTCAATGAAGATGCAGTTCCGGGCTGTCCCACGCGGCGAGGCCTGTGGCGAGGCGATGGCGAGCCGGGGCCAGCCGATCTGATCCGCCGCGGTTGCGGCCAGCGCCATTCCCCCGAACTTCAAGACCTCCCTGCGGGTTGGATTGTATTGCCTTCGCATTTGTCGTCTCCCGATCGCTTGATGCTCTAGTGGTTCAGCAGGAACTCCGTACTGTTCAGCAACGCCCACTGAATATTCTCCACGCCGACCTTTCGGTCCTTTTCCATCAACTGCATCCCAACGTCGATCTCCTCGGGCGTGGGTTGTCGCGAGAGGGTCGCCATGAAGATGTCTTCGATGATCTCCTGCTGGCTCCGGTCCGATTCCAGCAAACGATGCAATCGGCTTCCCTCGCTCGCGGTGGAACGACCGGTCACCACGTCTGAAACCATCATCAGCATCGCCTGCAGCGGGGATGCCTTGTTGCCCTGAAAAGCCGGTGTCTCACGCGTGCTCTGGTTGAACGCCTGCATCAGTGCGTAGAGCGCGTTTCCTTCGTTGGGTCCCTCGCTGTCCTTGGGCCGTCTGGACACGCCGCCGGGCGCCGGAAGCGCCTTCACGCGAGAAACAGCCTGGCCTTTTAGCGCAAATTCGTAAGGACGATCCGACGCTTGAGCGATGACGTCTGCCAACTCGGGCCCGGTCAGCACCCTTACGAATCGGCGTGCGTAATAGGGTATGTACTCATCCTTCCACTCGCCTGGGAACTGTGCCGTCAGCTGGTAGGCGCTGGATTTCATGACCGTCTTGATCAGGTGATGAATACTGAAATCGCTCGCCCGGAAATCTTCGGCCAGCGCATCGAGAAGTGCCGGATTCGTGGGCTGAATCGTCCAGGGGGCGGGTGGAGGATTGTCCGGATCCAGGCGAGCCAGATCGAACGAATCATAGGGCTCGACAAACCCAACCACCATGAGCTTGCTCCAGATGAGGTTCGCCGCAGCACGACCGAACTGGATGTGCGTCGGGATGATTCGTGCCAGAGCCTTTCGTGGATCCTCGTCCGGCCGAGGCTGTTCGCCCGTGAGGAGGAATGCGGGCTCGTACGTCCTCCCGTCGCGCGGGAACCGCGCTTTGGCCAGGGTGTAGAAGGGGGCGTCATCTCCCGTGCCGTAGCCGGGAGCTTCGTTGTCCATGATCGTGTTTGCGTTCGACACGTTCAGCGCACGATCGCTGTAACTGACGACGGCACGCATCTTCCCGAAGAACGCCGCGTTCCTGTGAAACTCTTCTCGCGTCTTTTCGGTCAGGTAAAGATTGATGCTTTCGAGATGACCGGCTCCGTCATGACAGGAGACGCAATCCAGGTTGAGGCCCAGAAAGATCCGGGCGACTTCGACTGAGACTTCGTCCACGAAATCCAGACGATCCATCAGGTGGTAGTTGTCCGCGTCGGTCGGGCTGACCGCGCGCGTAGCGGTATAGAGAGGTCCCCTGTAGAATTCGAGCACGGGCATCATCGTGTGGCTCTTCGCCGCGGTCGTGAGCATGTCGTACATGACCTCGTCATAGGGTCGGTCGACCTTTAACCACTGCTTGTTGAACCACTGGAACGACTGGTCCCGCACGCGAAAGAGATCGCCCCAGAACCAGGCCCATTGCTCGGCGAACTCGTCGGTGCCGATCAGGGAGTCGATCAGCTTGTCGCGCTTGTCCGCTTCGCCGTTGGCGACGAACGCCCGCACGGCGTCAGGACTCGGTATCAGGCCCGTCGCATCCAGATAGGCGCGTCGGATGAACTCTTGATCGCTCGCCAGGGGGGAGTGAGGAATCCCATCGCGCTCGATACGACCGAAGATGTGGTCATCGACGAGGTTCTTCCGTGGAATCTCTCCCACGTCGAATGAGGCGGGAAGCGAGCCCGCTACCGCTTCGGTCAACCGACTGGCTTCGGCAGCTTTGTCTTCGGCATTCGCGAAGATTCCTTCGTGCGCCTTCTCGATGGCGTCATGCTGCTGGATCGTCGGGGCCTTCGGCTTCTGAGGCGGCTTCTGCTGTTGCGCGAAGAGGGTCAGTGTCACCGATAGGCAAAGAATCGATAGCACCGCCACTTTCCATGGCTGCATGTTGGGTCCTCCCTCGGAAACTTCGTATGAGTACTATTTGTGTAAGTACTAGAAGTAGCTGCCCTAGTTTATATAACTGTCGCCTGTCGGTGGCAAGAAAAACAGGAGCATTCGCACGAACTTCTCACGAATGTTCAGGCACCCGCATTCAAGGCTTCGATGGTAGGCCGGCGTATTCCGGTGAGAGATGCGGGTTAGCGGAACACTTCGAAGGTTTCGTCCTTGAGTTCGTAGAGTCGCAACCTCTGGATCCTTCCGTCTTCGGCAAACTGGAAGAAGGCGGCGCCGGGGACCGTGAACTTCTTTTCTCCATCCCGGAACGTGTAGATGGCTGTGAATTCCACTGAAACGGCCAGTCCGCCCCACGGTAGCGGCGTGGCGTAGAACAGGTTCGCGGTAATCTCCCTGGCCGTTTGGTCATTGATACGGTAGAAGAGGTCGAAGAACGTTCTGGCGTAGTAGTCGGCCCAGGCTCGAACTCCCGAATGCTCGTAGTACATCACCGGTCCCAGTTGGTGTTCGTTGGGTCGGACGAAAAAGAAGGCATCAGGGCGGTATAGTTCGACGAAGCTCTCCACGAACGGTTCCGGGTACAGAAGTTCAGGTTCCGGTTCGGGCTCCACAGGTACCGGTTCCTCCGATTCCGGTTCTTCCGTTTGAGACTCGGCCACCTGGTTCTCTGCGTTCTCGGGGGACCAGTCGTCGAGAGCGTTCAAACGGGCAAACCATTCTCGCACCAGCGCTTCCGGGTCGAGAGCGACCTCCGAGCCGGCACCTTCAGGTGCTTGCGAGTAGGCGGGCGGTAGACAGACGAGGGTCAGAATCAGTCCGACGATGATGTGCAATTTGGTACCTGCCATATCAGCACCTTCCAAGATAAGATTCGGCAAAGATACCGCTTGGGTCGGGTCAAATCAAGGACGCCAACCTTTTCAGGCCTGCGGAGTGGGCGCTGGTGTGGTGTAACCCAGGTAGGTGTGTCGGAGCTCGACGATCTCGGAGGTTCGGAAGGGTTTGCGGATGACCTGAAGGATTCCGACGTCGGCGATCGCCTCAGTCTGTGCGTCGCTGAGCGGCTTTCCCGTGACCATGACGACCGGAGTTTCGGTACCCAGATCCCGGATCGCACGAGCCAGTTCGATGCCATCCAGTCCCGGCATGTCCAGGTCCGTGATCACGAGGTTGTAGCGACGGCCCGCGAACTCCCGAATCGCCTCCTGGCCATCCGCGACCAAGTCGACTTCACAGTCATCATTCCTCAAAATCGAAGCGATCAGCTCTCGGATGTTCGCGTCGTCTTCCGCCACAAGAATGAGCATCTTGACGCGGGATAATCGCCGATCCAACAGACACTGTCAACACGGAATTGGCAATACTTTCAAAAAAGTGAAAATACGCAAAAATTGCAGGAATTCCTGAAGCCAGATTCGCATGCGCAAACAGGTAAAATGTGGTGTGTTGGCGAACCCGCTTCCCATGAAACGAAAGACGGGTTTGACGAGATTCCGCCAATCGGCTCTGGTTTTCGCGTTGAACCTACCCTCCGATGCTGGGAGCGGCCGGCCCACTATTCAGCCAATCACCCTCACTCCGGTAGTTCAATTTTTCCCACCCGGCACGATTTACCCCTCGGCGAGAATTCAAATGACTGATTTCAAAGGCCACTGTGTTTGGCATCGGCGTTGCGAACCAGACCATTGCCAGAGACACGGAGGATATGACTGTAATGAGTTTAGCCGGTGCAGATGCAGAGAGGGGCGCTCAGATCCGGCTCGCTGAACTGGAACGGAGGAACCAGCTGCTGGAAGCAGAAGTCCAGCAACTTCGGGTTTATAAGGATTACGCATACACTGATGTGCTGACCGAGATCCCGAATCGCCGGTTCTACCACGAGAGACTTGTCCAGGAGATGGCCCGTGCGCGACGGGGCCAGAATTCCCTCGGACTCGCACTCCTCGATCTGGATCACTTCAAGGAAGTCAACGACCAGATCGGGCACCGGGCAGGCGACCAGGTCCTGAAATTCTTCTCGCAGTTTCTCCGGGTGAACCTACGCCAGGAAGACATCCTCTGCAGGATTGGGGGGGACGAATTTTCCGTGATTCTCCCCGATACTAGCGCTGAGCGCGCCGAGATCTTCTTTGAACGGGTGATAACCAAACTCGATCGGGTCGACCTTTCCCTTGACGGCCGGGCGAACATCAACCTGTCGTTCAGTTGCGGGATTGCTTCCTTTTCGTCGGATTACACCCCGGAAGACTTTATCGAACAAGCCGACCATGCTCTGTACACGGCCAAAGGCCGTGGACGGAACCAGGTCGTCACAGCGAGCTTCAGCCAGGTGCTGGTGAACAAGTTCGTCAACTGAAAACCGCGTATTCAAAAAGCTTGCAAGCGGTCCATCCAACCGCTTTTGATTTTCCGTCCAAACAACAACTCTAACGGCGGTCGTAAAAGACCGCCGCTTTTTTTTGGTCTAATTCCGACCCCGGATCTCGAATCTGCAATGTCCAATTTCGAACTTCCATTGTGGATTCGTTCACTGACCAATCTGCAATGGCTGGACCGTTCTGTTCCATTGCAAATTGCGATATTTGAAAGAATCCACATTGCAGGTTGCTCATTGCAGATTGCTTCATTTCAGATTTTCCGACTAAAATCGTTTTCACGGTTTCTGGTCATCGAACACCCCGGGGACAGGGCCGGGCCCCTGTCCCCCTCACATGGGCTCCCCTTTGGTCCGTTTCGCGTGAACGGACGAATCATCTATAATCCCGCCACAATGCCTAAGCATTTTCTGCCTTGCAGATATAACGCTGTACTGGCCTGGGTGCTCAGCCTGACCCTGCTGATCTCTTGTGCGCCGCCTGAAGTCATCCTGTCGACCGACGACGGTGCGGTTCCGGAGCCGTTCGAGAACGGGCTCGTCGTTTCTGTTGATCCGATCGCTTCGGGAGTCGGTCTGGAGATTCTCAGGAAGGGCGGCAATGCCATCGATGCGGCCGTCGCCACGGGGCTCGCCCTGGCCGTCACGCACCCGTCGGCGGGAAACGTCGGGGGAGGTGGATTCATGATGGTTCGCCTGGCGGACACCGGCGAGGTGCACGCGGTCGACTACCGTGAGAAAGCCCCCGCCGCGTCCACGCCGACGATGTTCCTCGGTAATGACGGGGAGGTTGACCGCGAGAAGTCGGGAGTCGGCTACCTGGTCATCGGTGTTCCGGGCACCGTTCGTGGTTTCTGGGAAGCCAGTCGACGCTTCGGAACGCTGGAGTGGGCCGATTTGGTCGACCCTGCCGTGGCGCTGGCTCGCGACGGTTTTGTGGTGGATGAATACCTGGCGAATTCGCTGACCGGGCAGGAAAGAAACATGGATCGGTTCCCGGAGTTCGGACTGGCTTACCGCAAGGAAGACGGCTCCTACTACGAGCCGGGCGAGCGCATGGTCCTTCCCGATCTCGCCTGGACCCTCGAACAGGTTCGGGACAACGGAGCGGACGGGTTCTACCAGGGAGAAGTCGCCGAGCGCTTGGTCGACGACCTCCAGGCAAACGGCGGCATCATCACGCTCGATGACCTCGTTTCATACACGGCGCCGATCCGCGAACCGATTCACGGGACCTACAAGGGATATGACGTCTATGGCATGCCTCCGCCCAGCTCCGGCGGAACGACCGTCGTCCAGGTCCTCAACATGCTCGAGAGCTACGACCTCAGCGGCTGGGGACGCCGCGAACCCGGGACGATCCACCTGCTGGCCGAAGCGATGCGGATCGGGTTCTACAACCGGGCGAAGTATCTCGGTGACACGGATTTCGTGGACGTCGACCTCACCCGCCTCACCTCGAAGGAATTCGCCGAACCCTTCCAGTCGGGAATCGATCTGGAGACGGCCATGACCAGCAGCGATCTTGGCGAGGACATCATCACCCGGGGTGAAGGAACGGAAACCACCCATTTCTCTGTCGTCGACGGAGCCGGGAACATGGTGGCCAACACCTACACGATCGAACAGGGTTACGGGTCGCGAGTCGTCGCGAAGGGAACCGGGTTCCTCCTGAACAATGAGATGCACGACTTCAACATGAATCCCGGCGTGACCGACACGAACGGCTTGATCGGGACTCCGCCGAACCTGATAGCGCCGGGCAAACGGATGCTCAGCTCGATGTCGCCGACCCTGGTTCTGCGGGATGGCAATCCGTTCCTGGCGACAGGAAGCCCTGGAGGACGGACGATTATCAACACGGTCCTGCAAGTGATCGTTAACGCGATCGACTTCGGGATGAACGTCCAGGCGGCCGTCGACGAACCCCGGATCCACCACCAGTGGATGCCCGACCGCGTCAACATGGAAGAGGCGCTCGGCGCGATCGAAGCGATCATGCAGGGGCGCGGGCACACGACAAGGATGGTCCGGCGGCAGGGAGACGCACATTCGATCATGGTTCTGGACGGGCAGATGTACGCCGGAGTCGACCGACGACTGCGTGGCGGAGCGTCAGGATACTAGCGCGATGTTGAGGGTGGGCCTTCCAGCGGCGTAGCCGCCAACTGACTACCGACTACTGAGTACTGACTACTTCCTCACTGTATGAAAAGCATCTGCCCAGCGTAGATCCGACTGTTCCGCAGCCCGTTCAGATCCATCAACTCGCGCAGTCCCATACCGAATCGGATAGCGATGTCGGACAGCGTATCGCCCCATCGGACGCGGTATCGTCCGTCTGACGGAGGCGCCGCCGGAGCGTCGGAAACCGAGACGAGCAGAGTCTCGCCGGCAAAGATCACATCGGTCGGCAGTCCGTTCAGGTTCATAAGGCGGTTCACCGACGTTCCATACCGGTTTGCGATCCCGCCCAGCGTGTCGCCGTACCGTACGCGGTAGCGGACGCCGTCGACCCCGGAATCGGCCACCGACCTTCGCCTTGCAACCTGCGTCGGGACGTTGGAGAAATCCTCGGGCGGGTCCAGCGCCAGCAGTCCGAAATACTTCTCGTAGTTCTGGTAGACGTTTACGGCGGCGACGAACTCCGCGTAGAAGTTCTTCGACGCATAGCCGAACGACCGGCTCCTGTAGTTGCGGATGATCGTCGGCAGGTCGGATCCATGTCTGGATCGCGCCCGCGCCATCCCGGCACGTCCGTGGTTGTAGGCGCTGATGGCCAGCGGCCAAGATCGGAGTCTCTCGTAGTTGGTCTTGAGCAGGCGTGCGGCCGAGCGCGTCGCGATCGCGGGGTTGAGCCGGTCATCCCGTCCGCGAACGACGCGCATGTAAAGACGTCCGGTGCTACGCGTGAATTGCCAGATACCGGCCGCCCCCGCGCTCGAGTACGCCCGGTTCTCGAAAGACGATTCCACCAGCGGCAGCAGCGTAATGACCGTCGGTACACCGAGCTCCTCGAAGACCTGCTCGAAGTAGGGCAGGTATCGACCGGATTTGATGATCCCGGACCGAAAACGTTCCTTGATGCCACGTTGAGCGTGGACCCGTTGGCGAAGGACAGCGATGTTGCCCGCAGTCAACTTTACATCGGTTTCTGCGATGAGGTCGTAGATCCGACGTTCCTCGGCATTCATCCTTTCCGGCGTGGCGATCTTCCGCCGAATCTGATCGAGCGTAGCCCGGACCGAGCGCATCCTGGACCGACGTTCCCGTTCTGGCACGACGTCATAGATCAGGTTGACGCGGAAGTTGTCGTGGATGATGTAATCGTCTTCACCGTAGATCGTGAAAACTTTTTCCCAGAACGCAACGCGGTCTTCAAGACCGGCGGACGGGAATCCGGGTGGGAGTTCCGCGAAGGATGGCGTGGTTGGTGCGATTGAAACGATCAGAAAAAGAAGCAGCGCGCGAGGGCCAGACTTCATCAATCTCAGTCTCCGGTCAGCATCTCCCGGGCGATACGCCGCGCCCGAACCCGAACACCAAAACTGCATTTTAGCACGGTGACATGGGGTGTAAAGCAGTAGTCAGTTGATGCCGTGGAAGCACCACTACGAAGTTCACCCGAACATGGTGACGAAGTGGAAAAAGCAAGTGCTCGACGGCGTATCAGATTTCTCCAATGGTCGATCCCCGGCCAGTGAAGTCACCAAAATTACAGATCGAGGTGGAGTGGCTCAAAAAAAAGTCGGGACTTTCCCGTTAGAGCAACGACGGCCATGGATCAATCAAATCACGACGAGTTGAGCATCGTCGAGCACGGTTGACAGTGTCCCGATCCGGACTCTACTACACACCGGTGGGCGAAAGAACATCGCGTTGATGCGTCAGAGAAGAACCTAACTCCCCTCCTCAGATGAGGAGGGGAGCCCCTCAGTTGATCAAGAAAATTCCCGTCTGCGCCTGCGGCGCATCCACTCAGTACGGAAACCACCCCGTCTTCGCCTCCGGCGAATCCACCCCTCCTTATTCTAAGGAGGGGAGTTTAGGTTTTGACTGTCCACCTACATCTCTCGTACTACCGCCTGTGCGGCCACGTGCAGCGGATCCCAGAGGCTTCCGTAGGGGGGGGTGTAGCCGAGATCGAGCTGGGAGAGTTCGTCGACTTTCATGCCGGCCGTGATTGCCGTCGCCGCAACGTCGATACGCTTCGTGATGTCGCCGTAGCCGGCCGCTTGCGCGCCGATCAACTTGCGTGTGTCCCGATCGGCGATCAGCTTCACCCAGATCTTCTGCGCGCCGGGGTAGTAGGCGGCGCGGTCGTAGGCTTCGATTCGCGCCGAAGCCGCGCGGATTCCTTCCTCTGCTGTTTCGTGAGAACTCAACCCTGTGCTGCCGACGGCGAGGTCGAAGACCTTGAGGACGGTCGTGCCGATCGACCCGCTGAACTTGCTCCGCCCGCCGATAAGGTTTTCTCCGGCTATCCGCCCCTGCTTTGCCGCGACAGTCCCGAGGTAGTAGAGCACGGGTCGGTGTCGCACCTTGCAGTAGGTTTCGGCACAGTTACCAGCCGCAAAAATACTCGGGATGTTGGTTTCCAGATAGTCGTCCACCACGATGGCGCCGGTCGGGCCGGTGCGGAGGCCGGCCGCCTGGCTCAACTCGCTGTTGGGTCGAACGCCGGTGTCGAGCAGAACCATGTCGACCGGCCCGACGCCAAGGTTGCCGAGAGCCTTGATACCGGTCACGCGCCCGTCCCCACCCACCAGGGCTTGAACTCGAGAACCGGTTCGCAACCCCACACCGTGACGGACCAACTCGTGTTCGATGATGCGAGCGATGTCGGGATCAACGCTTCCGAGAACTTGTGGTCGCTGCTCGAAGATCGTGATGTCTTTGCCCACTGCCCGCAGACTTTCGGCAAGTTCCAGACCGACGTAGCCGCCACCGACGATGGCGATCCTCTGCGCTTCGGGCAAGGCTTCTCGAACTTTGAGAGCGCCTTCCAGGGTTGTTACAGGGAACACATTGCCGAGATCCGTGCCGGGAATGTCGGGCAGCCGTGGCGTGACGCCTGTTCCGATCAGGAGACGATCAAACCCAAAGCTCACCGCCTCGCCCGTGTCGAGGCGCTTGCCGGTAACACGTTTGCGTGCCGGCTGAATCGCCTCAACTCGCACGTTGACGTGTGCGTCGATGTCGCGTTCTTTCAGGAGAGTCTCGGGAGTAAAGCGGATCAGATCGTCGGATGGGACTGCCCCGGCCAGGAAGTAGGGAATTCCGCAGGTGCTGTAGGAAATCATCGGGCCCTGTTCGAGCACGGTGATGCCGACGCGGGGATTCAGACGTCGAGCGCGAGAGGCTGCCGTCATGCCAGCGGCGTTCCCCCCGATGATCAGAATCTTTTCCATCCTAAAAGTACTTTTCTCTTTCGGCTATCCAGGACGACGGATCGTTCGAGCCACGCCGTTCGACGAACACGTGCACGCGATCGGAAGATACTCGTGCGCGCAGTCCCGCGACGCCGACGAGGTCGGCGAGCTCCCTCCGCGTGAAACCGGCCCTCACCGACGCTTCGAACACCGACCGGAGTCTGCCGGTGTAATGCTGGCCGTGGTCGGCGAGGTGACGCGACAACCTCAGGCTCGAGGGCCGGAGCCAGTCGCGGATCAGGATCGCGCCGCTTGGCTTCGTGACGCGATTGATTTCGACGAGCACCTCCAGAGGGTTCTCGAAACGATGCAGCGCCGCATCCGAGACCATGAGGTCGAAGTAGCCGCTCTTGAACTTCATCAGATGCGGATCCCCTACCTGGAAGAACATCCGTTCACCAAGCTCCCAAGCGTCGGCTGTCTCGCGGGCTCGCTCCGCAATCTTGCCGAGACGCTGCAGTCCGATGCCGAAAAGGTCGTCCTTCTGCCATAGAATCTTCAGCGGGATCAAACCCAGTTGACTCCCGACATCGAGAACCATCCCGCTGTCGACGCCCAGCGCCAGCGCTCGCTCCACAAACTCCCGGTCCTGCTCCGAAAAGTATTCCAGGGCGGCCGCATCGACCCACGCCTCGATTTCTTCGTCGCTGATGCCCGCTTGATCTACAAGCACCCTGGCCGGGTGGATCAAGCGCGAGACGACTCCCGCCAGGGATACACGGGACGCCGTCATGTCGGTAGTTTCATTTTTCCTGTGGAGATTCGTCGAGTAGCCCAATGACCTCGTCGAGAAGCATGTTGTGCTGCGCCATGTACTTCACCTCCCGTACGAACGCAAAGAGGTTGGTCACGACTGCGCCGAAGGCGAGAAATGTGTGGATCCAGGTCGGCATGACGCGCGTGTCCACCCCACCGCCCACGATCCACGCGGCCATCGTGAACAAAATGGCCAGGGTTGCGGGCGGAAACACTTTCGATTTGAATTCGCGGGTCCGCTGGATGAAGTCGCCCGACTGCGGGCGCGCCGCGACCAAATCCTTGACCTGCTTGCCCATTCCGATGAAGAAAAACATCGACATGCTCTGGGCGAGAACCACCATAAACGTCGAGAACATCGCGAACAGGAAATGCTGCGACAGGCCCACGCGGCCGTCCATCACAAATCCCAGATAAAGCGTGATTACAAGAGAGATGATCCCGAGCAGGGAACCGGTTAATAGTGCCAGTACCATGAGCGGGGGAGATTCTACCACGCACTTTTCGGGGCATCGGTTGACGCGCCCGAGGGGTTGGAACAGGATTCGCCCGGACCGCAAGATCATGGGCATTTGGATTCGAATGGGGCCAGCTGTTGTGTGTGTGACTTCACCTATGGTATGTAGGTCGGGTGCGTCGAGTCGCCCTTATCCTCGTTGTGGTCGCCCTGGCCTCAGCCTGCGCGAAGCGCCCCCGTATGAGCTCCCCGGCGGGTAGGGCCTCGACTTCGAGTGAGGGCGTCCGATCCTCCTCTCGGCCGACGAGCGAGTTCGAGGGCGACGCCTCCTACTACGCCGACCCGTATCACGGACGACCCACGGCGAACGGCGAGACTTTCGACAAGAACAAGACAACGGCCGCCCACCGGACGCTGCCCTTCAACACCTGGGTTCGCGTCGAAAACCGCTTGAACGGGAAGAAAGTAGACGTTCGGATCAACGATCGCGGGCCTTTTGTCGCGGGCCGGGTCATCGACCTTTCTCTGGGAGCCGCCAGGAAGATCGACATGGTGCGCGCGGGTGTCGTCCCGGTTCGGCTGGAAATCATCAAGGAGGCGCCCAACGCGGCACGATCTGCCACTCGGGCTGAGAGCGTCTTTTACGTCGTCCAGGTGGGAGCGTTTCGTGAGGAGCGTGCCGCTCAGGCATTGAGACGCCGGATCGAGAAGAAGTACACGGGCGTCTACGTCGACAACCCGGGCGGCGGCGACAACCTCTTCAAGGTTCGGATCGGGCGCGCCCTGCTGCGAGAAGCCCGCCGACTCCAGACGCTGCTGAAAGAGGACAACATCGACAGCATCGTGATCCAGATGAAATGAAGAAGTGGTCAGTGATCAGTGGCCAGTGGCAACCTGGCTCCGCTCCTCAGAACCACCCCGTCTGTGCCTTCGGCGCATCCACCCCTCCTTGGCAGGAGGGGAGCCCGGGGTGGCGCGAAGCGCCGGGGTGGTGCTGATCAAGACACCCACCCCGCCTGCTAAGGAGGGGAATCGTTTCTAACTTCACTGACCGCCGACTACATCCCCCTCAACACCTCCTCCCCCCTCTCCAAAGCTTCACGATCAGTAACGCCGTCCCTCCCTCCTCGGTCGGTGCGCTACCTTAGGCGTAATCGATGTTGACCCCTGCTTCGGCCAGTTCCCCGGTGATCGTCTCGAGAGCGCCGGGCGTCTTCTCGGCCCGGACAGCCAGTACATCTGCTTCCAGAAAGATCGAGAGCTGTTTGTGGACTTCCGATTCGCGTTCCTCCATTCACTTTTCGCAGCGGGCCGATGGGGTTAAACTACACCACACTTAAAATGGCGGCCGGGATATTAGGATGGGAAACTCGCTTCGGGTCGATCGAAGTCGGTAAGCAGGCCGACATCGTCGCGATCGACGGCAACCCGCTAGTGGACATTGCGAACATCTCGAACATCGACACGGTCGTGAAGGCCGGTAGGGTCTACCGGATTTCCGAGCTGGAGGACTTGCTCCGCAGCGACTGCCAATAAGGAGACCAATCATGTCACGAAAGACCACGTGTTCCATCGCGATACTCTTTTTGATTGGGGCCGCCGTAGCGATGCCGCAGGCTCCGGAACTGTCGCCCGCCGTCCGGGAGTTCATCAGCGTCGACGCCCCGGTCATCGCCTTGACAAATGTCCGCGTGATCGACGGGACGGGTACGGCAGCGGTCGAGGATCAGACGATCGTGATCGCGGAAGGGCGCATCCAGGCGATGGGCGATGCCGCAAGCACCCGCGTTCCTGCCGGTGCCGAGGTTCTCGAACTCGAAGGTCACACCGTGATCCCCGGAATCGTCGGCATGCACGAGCACCTGTTCTATCCCGCCGGCAGCAGCCCCGCGCTGTACCCGACACTGGGAGTGACTTTCCCGAAGCTCTACCTGGCGAACGGCGTGACGACGATGCGTACCGGTGGCAGCATGGAGCCCTACTTGGACCAGAACATCAAACACCGCATCGATGCGGGCCAAATGGCGGGACCGGAGATCCATCTGACAGGGCCGTACCTGGAAGGGCAGGGTAGTCCGATCCTGCAACTGCATCAGCTGAACGGGCCCGACGAGGCGCGCCAGATGGTGAACTACTGGGCCGATCTGGGCTTCACCTCGTTCAAGGCCTACAACTACATCTCGCGCGACGAGCTCCGGGCTGCGGTCGAGGAGGCCCACAAGCGCGGCCTCAAGGTGACCGGCCATCTTTGCTCGATCGGCTTCGGCGAAGCCGCCGAGATCGGTATCGACAACCTGGAGCACGGCTGGCGGACCAACACCGAATACACGCCCGGGAAGAACGCGGACGAGTGCCCGCCGGGCAGCCAGACCAGCCGGACGCTCGCCGCGATGGACATCCAGAGCCCCGAAGCCCAGGAAACGATCCGCAACCTCGTCCGACACGGCGTCGCCATCACGTCCACGCTAGTCGTCAACGAAGCTAACCTGCCGGGCCGGCCGATTCCCCCACAACGAGCGCTGGACACGATGTCCCCGAACTCGCAAAATCTTTTCTTCAGTCGCCGCACCCGCGCCGCGCTCAACCCTAACGCGCTCTCGATCGTGCTCTTCAGGAAAGAGATGGAGTTCCAGTACGCCTTCGCGAAGGCCGGGGGGCTGCTGGTGGCGGGCGTCGACCCGACCGGCAACGGAGGAGCCTTGCCCGGGTTTGGAGACCTGCGCAACATTGAATTGCTGGTGGAAGCCGGTTTCACGCCCGAAGAGGCCATCCAGGTCTCGACGTCGAACGGAGCGCAGCTTCTGGGCGAGGCAGAACGGATCGGAACGCTCGCCGTCGGCCGGGAGGCCGATTTGGTCGTGATCCGGGGCAACCCGGCCGCGGAGGTGTCCGATATATTGAACGTCGAGACGGTGTTCAAGGGTGGGGTCGGTTACGACTCGGCAAAACTGATCGATTCGGTCCGGGGAGCTGTGGGGCGGTACTAGCTAGAAGGGGCTGAAGCGGACGCCATAGAACCGGCTGAGCTCAGGCATCCACCCGAGAGTTTCTGAGACTCGGGAAGACTTCCTCTGCGCGTTTCCCCGTCAGTTGGAGGTACAGGGCGTCTGGACAGAGCTCCACTTCCTCAGTCCAGATTATTTCACCGTTCTCACCGATCCTCACCGAGTCAAATACTCCGGGATCCTTCCAGGCTGTGAAGACACCCCGATCTTTGAGGTGGGCCAGGTCGACCTCACCTTCGGTACCGTCATCGTAGCGGAGTTGGAGACGAAACTCTTTGAGTGGTTTTACCTCCAGAGGTCTTGGCATGTTTCGATGATAGCACCGCGGCAGGATCTCTACATCGACCAGCGGCTCTCGAGGTCCTCAGACTTGATCGCATTCACGGAACCGGCACCCGTTCCTTCAGTTCTTCGAACCAGTTCAAGATCACCTTTCAGAAGTCACGCGGCAGCTCCATTTCGAATCGCCTGACAGGTCCTGGCGTTGGATTGATGAGGTTCGACGAAAACGCTGATTGATGTGGCGACAAGAGATGAAGCAACTACCATGGAAATGGCACGTCTTCCGCTGAAACTCTTCGTCGCGGTACCGGAAACCGGGACGCCGGCTGGAACTCGAAGGAGATCTTGTGACACGAGACTGTTACCGCGCGGCCGTCGGGATGCCTGAAACGTCGATGGCTCCCTATGGTGCGGATGTGCACGAACCCATCGATTTCGAGTGCGCGGATGTGGCGGCCGGCGACCCGTCGCGGGATCTTCAAACGGTCACCAGTACGGCGGGAGATTCTGCTGACGCGATAAGCGCGTAGGGCGGTATTTCCTTACCTTCCTCGACCAGCTCGTCAACAATCATGTGGAGCACTTCGGCGATATTCTTCATCGCCTCCTTGCGGGTATCGCCCCACGCCGAGGCGCCGATGGATTTGGTCGACCATCCTCGTGCTCGTCATCTTCGACGACAACTTTGAAGACGTAGCTCTTCAAGGCGTCCTCCTGTAATCTAGTGACCTGTAACAGTGCTATCGGTGCCAGCGTTCGGCGGAACGGCATCGGATTCTAGGAGTGACGCCCGAGCCAATGCTGTTTCATTGCGAGGGCGTTACGACACCGAAGACGGCGCCGTTGGGCCGAACCCTTCGGGCCGATGGGGGTTGCGGGCGATCTCTTTGTCGGAAGCCGTCACCGATGAAAGAGCATCGCTTTCCGTCTCCCTCCTCGACCTCGCCCGCAAGACCCATCGGCGATGGTACCGATAGCACTGTTACAGGCCACCAGAATACCACCGGCGACAAAACGCGCGAATGCTGCTCGTTACTGATCAGCGGGCTGACTTGAAGGCGGTTTTCGGCACGGGCGACTTGCCTTATCAACATCACGCATGTGAGATCATCTACGAGGCTGTGAGGGGCGGAGATTGTCCGGTGAATTCGGCGTGACAATTCGATGCGCTAGGGCACCGGGACCAGTTCCTTCAGATCTTCAAACCAGTTCAGGACGATGTGGATGCGCGTTGTCGGCTCCGGCTCTCGATCGTTTTCAGTCCGAAGCACGAACCGGTCACCGTCGGGGGAGACGTCGTAACCTCGGACTGGATTCGTAGACGAATAGGGCCCTTCAAACAGCGTCCGTGGGCGGCTACGCGTGAACGTGGATCCCGGACTGACATCCACCACCATGAACCGGTTGACCCCAGCGTCCACGGTAGTGTGGTAGAAGAGTTGCTCTCCATCCGGCGACCATGCCGGAGCAGCGCCCCCGCCGTTCGAAACCTGATATGCCGGCTCCCCGGCGGGGAACGGACGAACGTGGACCTCGCGGCGACCCGTTTCGTCGGACGTATACGCCAGCCAGTTCCCGTCCGGCGAGAATGCGGGGTGAGTTTCAGAAAAAGGCGTTTCCCGGAACGGCTCCGGTTCGCTTTCCCCGTCCATCGTGAGAATCCAGATCTCGTCGGGCTCAAGAAACGCGAGCACTCCGTTCGGCGCCCATGACGCCGGGTATTGGTGCACATCGCTTTCGGTCAACCGCTCCGGTTCACCGCTGCCGTCAGCCGCCGTTAAATACAGATTGTATGGGTCGGCCCCAATGTGCGAGGCGAACACGATCTCGGTGCCGTCCGGACTCCAGGCAAAAGACCTGTTTTCGTGCTGGAGCGAGGGCTTCGGCAGGGGGACCGAAACCCCGAGTTCCAGATCGTAGACCCACGTCGAAGCGGCCTCCCCGAGCATCCCTTCGTTATAAGCGAGCCGGGTGCCGTCGGGTGAGAAGAAAGCATAGAAATACGCGCCTGAAGACAGAGGAGCCGGTCCGGAGTTGCCAGCCAGATCCACCCAATTCAATTGGGACTGCGCCTCCGGCATGATGCCGCCGGGAAGGTACGCCAGCGTTCCGGAGCGGGAAATGCTGTACTGTCCGATGCCGACGTTGTAAGCGCTGCTGGCGACGCCCTCGGCCTGCATGAGGTCCTCGAGGACGACCACCGGATCGCCCCTCACTTTCAGGTTGGCTGCGTCGAAGGGCACGGCCATCAACGTTCCGCTGCGGACGAACACGATGTGCCCGGATTCGACGTATGCCGGGTCGGTTCCGCCTTCGACGACAACGACGCGGTCCCGGGTGTCGAGCGACTCGACGATCACGTTAAACTCTTCACTCGGAGTTCCGCGAGTTAACGGGCCCTCGGCGTACAGAACCCCCCTACCTCCGGGAAGCAACTGTGGGAGAACCTGGTAGTATCCGGGACCGCGATCCTGGGTTGTGAGATGGGTCACCGCGCCGCCGTTGGCCGAGACCTGGAGCACACCCTCGCCCTCGCTGCTGGTCAGCAGAAGTCTGTCGTCGTCGGTCCAGCTCAAATCGCCGGCATAAAAGTCGGGTCCCGTGGTCGAGATGGTCCGGACTTCTCCCCCGTTTACGGGGACGCGGTGAAATCGTTTTGAGCTGCTCCAGGAGTTGACGGTGAACGCGATCGACTGCCCGTCCGGGGAAAAGCGCGCGAAGTCGGCGCCTTCGGTCCCCGGAATCGGAACCGCCTGATCCTGCTCCAGGGATCTCAGGTATAACTGTCTGCGGTTTCCACCGTCGTTTCCGACGTACACGAGACTCCTTCCGTCGGGTGACAGCGCAAACGCACGGACAATGGGACGCCCTAATGTCTGCGGATTGTCCGCAGCGAAGCTGCCCAGGTGCGCCCCCTCGTGTACATCCAGCGTCAGCCGGGTCACTTCGCCCCCCGGCGACGGGCTCAGACTTCGCCATGCGACAACCGTAATGAGTGCTCCGGCGGCCAGGGTCGCCAGAGCTACTGCGATGAACCTTCCCCTCGTCCCGGGCTCCGGTTCTGGAACTACGAACGGAGCTTGAAGGGCGTCTCCGATTTCAATACGACCGTCCCCGATGTGCTGTAAGCGGCGGCGGACGTCCTTCTCGAGGCAGCGGCGTAGCAAAGCTCGAAGATTCGCGGGCGTGTCTTGAGGAAGGAGGGTCCAGTCGGGCTCCCGGTCCAGAATCGCGGCGATCGTGTCGGAGACCGTGCCGCCCGGAAACGCACGGCGGCCCGTCAACATCTCATACAGAACGCAGCCGAACGACCAGATATCGCTCCGCCGGTCCAGGGTCTCGCCCCGGGCCTGTTCCGGGCTCATGTAGGCGGGCGTTCCCAGGATGTGTCCGTTCCCGCTCGCCGTGGTCGATAGAGTCACCGCCGCGTCCGAGCCTTCGCCGGCGACGGCCTTCGCCAGACCGAAGTCCAGGACCTTCACCTTCCCTTCGGGGGTGACCTTGATGTTTGCCGGTTTCAGGTCGCGATGGATGACCCCCTGCTCGTGGGCCGCTTCCAGCGCTTCGGCGATCTGCAGAGCCAGCTCGAGCGACTCCTTGGTTCGAATCGGCCCGCGCTCCAGGCGATCGTCCAGCGTGTCACCCGGGACCAGTTCCTGGACGATGAAGCTAGCGCCGTCGGATTCTTCCAACCCGTAGATGACCGCGATGTTGGCATGGTTCAAAGACGCCAGGATCCGGGCCTCCCGCTCGAACCGCGCTACGCGCGACGGGTCGGTGCTGAACGCGTCAGGCAGGGTCTTGATCGCCACGGCGCGTTGCAATCGGGTGTCCCGGGCCTCATACACCTCGCCCATACCACCTTTGCCGATGAGGGAGTGGATCTCGTAGACGCCAACCCGCCGTCCGATTATCGATTCGTGCATCCCGGTATCTTCCAGTCCGGACACTATCTCCATGGCCGGTTGCCCCATGAAGGAAGCCGCCTCTTCCTGGTGAGCCAGCAGTGACTCTACCTCGCGACGCAGTTCCGTGTCCTGATCGCAAGTCCGGTCCAGCAACGCGGCGCGTTCCTCGGGCTCCAGCTTCAGGGCGGCGTCGTAGATCTCTTCGATCCGTCGCCACCGCTCCTCAGGACTCGTCATGACTCTCCGCTGCGATTTCCCGGTGCAGCCACGCCTTCGCCAGATTCCAGTCTCGGATAACGGTAAACGGAGACACTTCGAGAACCTCGGCCGTCTCTTCCACCGTCAACCCGCCAAAAAAACGCAGCTCCACCACCTGGCTCTTGCGGTGATCCACTTCCTGCAGCCGTTCCAGGGCGTCATCGATCGCAAGCACCTGCCCGCTGTTCGTCGGTGAGGCGACCGCGGATTCGTCCAGTGTGGTGGCGTGCAGGCCGCCCCCTCGCTTGGCTCTTGACCGAGCGCGCGCGAACTCCACGAGGATCCTGCGCATCTGTCGAGCGCAGATTCCCAGAAATTGAGCCCGGTTCTGCCATTCGACCCTGGTGCTGTCGATCAGCCGAACGTACACCTCGTTGATCAGTGCGGTCGCGCCAAGCGTATGGTTCGGTCTCTCCCGGACCATGTAGTGCTTCGCGCGACGGTACAGCTCGCCGTACAGGACGGGCGTCAACCGCTCCAGCGCGTCTTCATCTCCGCCGTTCCACGCCAGGAGAAGTTGGGTCACGTCCGCCGCCGCCGCTTCCGGATTGCTCTGTTTCATCGGGCTTAGTTCTTAGTTACGAGAAAGTTACCACACCCCCGGACGACTTTCCATTGCCTCACGACCCTGCGTTCAATCCCGTTCGCCAGAAGTTTTAGGCGGAAGTTGCAGTTTCCAGCCTCGCTTGTCGCATCCCCGGCCAGAGGACGTTTGCGGCGGCTACTCGAAGCCGGCCGCCAGCACCGAGACGGCAATGGAGGTTGGAACGATGAAGTCAGTAGACAGACGAAAGGTTGGGTTCGCGTTTTTGGCCATGATGCTGGTTCAATCGGCTGCTCTGGGGCAGGAAGCGCAGCCCGGTGCGGTCCGCTCAGCAGTATCCGCAGGGACTGTTTCAAAGGACGTGTCCGTTAATCACGTAGTCCCTTTCAGTTTCCGAGATCATTTGATCGTGGTCCAGGCGTCCGTGAACGGACGGAGCTTGAATTCAATGATAGACACCGGTGCGAATCAGAGTTTCCTGGACCAAGGGGTGGCAGACGACCTTGGCCTGGAGCCCGTTTCCAAGAAGGGTGCCTTCGCCGCGTTTGAGACTTCCTACCAGGCGGAGCGGGTACTCGTGGAAGATCTTCAAATCGGGCCGATCCTGATCGGGACCCATTGCATCGTCCGCGACCTTTCCGCATGGCGCGTTGATGCGATCATTGGCCTCGACGTGCTCCGGTCCATGAATTTCACGATTGATTTCGACGAGAAGACGATCACGTTCGGCGATGATGGTCCCCTGGAGTCGTCGATCCCATTCGTGTCTACCTACAATCTGGTGATCGTTCCCGTCTCCGTGGGCGGTGAAGAGATCCGTCTATCGGTCGACACCGGCGCGGAGCGAATCAGCCTCGTGGAAGCGCGGATCAAACATCGCGTGCCCGAATTCCGCATTCGGGTTCAACGTCAAATCGGAACGCGTCATCTCGGACGGAAGTCCTGGTTGAAAGACGTGCGTCTGCTGGGTTTTCAGATGGGCTCAACGACATGGAAGCAACTTCCTGCTTTGGTTATTCCGACAGCTGCCGCGCTGGAGAAGGATGGCGTTCTCGGCGTCGCCTCGCTGAGACTGAAACGAATTCGTTTCGATTTCGAGCGGAGGATCTTGAGCTGGGAGAAGTAGGAACTGACGAGTCAGCCCCTATGTCCCTCTGTCAGGTCGTTATCTTTCGCGCCTGAAGAGGCGAGACCTGTGCAATCGATTCAAAGTCCCGATCACGGTGCAGCACGGTCAGTCGGTGTCGGACGGCACAAGCAGCAATCAAGCAATCCACGCCGGAACGTACGGTGACACCGATGCGGCGGGCTGATCGATAGAGTTGAACCGCCTCATCAAAAACGTCTGAGCCGAGCGGTGATTCCACTATCGGCAGAGCATACATCGCCTCGTGAGCGATCTGGAACGCTCGCTCGTCTTGCAGCCCCTGGAGCACTTCCTGGACCACAGGCAGACACGTCACGATCTCTTCGAAATCCAGCGCGGACTCCAGGCGGAATCGGCCTCTCTTCCGGAACACCTCGATCCAGACGGAGGTGTCAACGAGATACACGCGATCTCCTGTCGGGGGACTTTTGTCCCGGCTTGTCGGCTCTCATTTCCGAGAGAGTTCCGTTCCAGAGACCTGAACCCGCGAGCTCGAGAATCCGTCGTGCCTTGATCCGCCGCACGAAATCTTCCAATGCCCGGTTGACGGCTGCCGAATAGGTTCGTTCTCCGCTCAAGCGAATGGCTTCCTCGAGAATGTGCTCATTAATCATAAGATTTGTACGTTTCATATGTATATCGTACATATTTGGAGGCGGGGCGTCAAAGAGCGGTCGTTCGCGCGGACCAGCTCGCGGATCAAACATCGCGTGCCCGAGTTCCGCATTCGGATTCAGCGTCAAACTACCAGCTCGTTCGCTCGAGGTCCGGTACCACGTCAAAATGCTGGTCGCGGCTGAGGACGGGCAGTCGGTGCTCGAGAGCGAGGGCGGCGATCCACGCGTCGTTGGCCGGAATCGGGCGACCCGATCGCCTGAGCGCTACCCGTAGCGCTGCGTATGCGAGAGCCGTCTCCTCCGTTACCGCCAGGATGTCGAAGTAAGGCAGTTCCGACTCCAGCCACGCCTCGTAAGCAGAGCGGTGCCTGGAGGTCGCGATGCCGTAGCGAAACTCGCCCAGGACGATGACAGGAATCGCGGCCCGCGGCTGCAGGCGCAGAACGTCGCCGACTTCCGCGTCCCCGTTCACGAACGCAGATAGTGCGTTGGTGTCGAGGATCACTCCCGATCCTCGGGTTCAATAATTTCGAAGGCTTCGTCGATCCTGGCCTGGATCCGCGCGGTTTCCTTGCGCAGACGGCGCAGCTTCCCGAAGCCTTGCATCCATCCGGGCTCGCGGGGGCGGGCCTTGCCCCTGTTCGCCACAAGCTTCTCCTGCAGCGCTTCAGCAACGAACTGCTTGAGCGACTGGCCACGTTCGGCGGCTCTGGACTTGGCTTTGCGGAACAGCGGGTCCGGGATTTCAATCGTCGTCTTCATATCGGCCATATTACCATATTTACGGTTCAGCCTGCGGGACCGGTTCGGCGGTACCGGCGCCACAGACCCTTCCCCACCCCTCACGACAAGAAGAGGGGGAAAATACCTCCTCAGGCGACTATGGTTTTAATAGGCAGAAATAGGACGGAGGCAAACAGCTCTTGGATGCGATCAAGTCAACGACCGACGTTTCCCATGCGGAAACACCCTCGGGTACGCGTGACTTGAAGCTCGTCGCGGCGGTACTGGAGAAAGACCGGAAAGCGACTGCGGAGTTTGTGGAACTTCACGCCGACAGTATCTATGCCTACGTTCACCACCGGCTGATACCGAGGGCAGATCTGGTAGATGACATCGTCCAGGAAGTGTTCCTGGCCGCCTGGGATAATCTCGACAAATTCAAGGGAACATCTTCTCTGCGAACCTGGCTGCTCGGCATCGCTCGACACAAGGTGGAGAGTTATTATCGCCGCCGGTTGCGGGAACCGAGGCCTCTCGACCAGGACGAGCCGGATTCGGCGCCGTATTCCGATGACCCGCAGTTGGAAAGGACCCTGGACCGCGAACGCCTGATGGCGAGGACGAGGAAGATACTCGAAAGCCTGCCTGAAACCTACAGCCTCGTTCTCCTGTGGCGCTATTGGGAAAAGAGGAGCGTGAGGGACATCGCTCAGAGTGTGGACAAGACTGAAAAAGCCGTAGAACGGACTCTGGCACGAGCCCGGAAAGCATTCAAACGGAGGTGGAATCGTGGAGACGATTCGAAATACCGGGGATAACTTCTTTCAATGGCTTGCCGCGGAAGATCAGTCCGCTGACTTGCCCGGGCGATCGGCGCCCGCCTCTCTGAAGTCGAAAACCTACTCGGCTCTGCTGAATCGCCAGGAAGAGTCGGGTCCACTCCTCAATGTGTCGAGGACCAAGCCGACTCGCGGCCTGTGCGTTTTCGAGAACCTCGTGGAGATCTCTCCCCTGGCAGTGAAGATGGGATCGTTCAATTTTTGCAGCCTCTGTCATGCCCGGCTCCTGGCCGAGAGAATGGAAAACGCGCCCATCTACTGGCGCAGCTGCCCGTACGTGGGTTTCCAGAACCGCTAACTCGCCTCATTCCGGTTTGAGAGGGCGCAACGGTAGGATCGGGTGCAGGTGCGCTCTATGAGCGCACAATCGTTTCGGCTCGAAAAATGTGCGGTCATAGACCGCACCTACACCTCGGTGCACACTAGAAACGCCGAATAAACCCGAAAAGATTCTGAAAGTTTGCCAGGTTCCGCATGCCCGGCGGTGAAAGCTCGGCGCTGATCGGGTTTCCTCGAATAGTCTCGCTGAAGCTGTAGCGCAGGTACCACCCCGAACCGACCGCAAGATCAATTCCGACAGCCACTCGCAGGACGGGCTTAGTGGAGCTGAAGTTCATGGGCGGTAAGGACGGCGTGCCGCGGATCGCCCGAAGCTCTCGTCGGCTGCTTTCGAAGTAAGCGAAACCGAACCCGGCCGACAGATACGGACGCAGAATGTCCTCCCGCTTCCGGAAGTAGACCAACAGGTCTCCGATCACGCTGTGCTGAACGCTGTCTCTCGCCTGTTCGTAAAACGCATCGCCGTCTTCGGACAACGCCGTCGATGTGAGCACCAGGCTATTCCGATTCCACACGTAGTTTCCCTGCAAGGTCAGAAACCTTGCGAGGTCGACTCCGCCAACGAGATTCAGCGCGGCACCGTTCTCGGGCTTGTAAACGGAGACGGCGGCGGAACTGGAATCGATCACGGATCGCCCGTCGGCTGAAAGCGTGGAAATGCCGACGAGAACTCCGGCATAGCCAGTGCCCTGCGCATAGAGACCGCCATGGCAGCCGAGCGCAAAGAGGATCGCCGCAAGTCCTTTCTTCATGTTTATCCAAATGAAGGCGGAAAACATTCCGCCAGGCAAGGGGGATTTTACGTTTCGGAACGACTATCCACAACAGCCCTCAACGGTGCGCGGCGCCGCCGAAGCATGCGGCCGTGCCCCATTTGCGATGTGGAACCTTAGTGGAGATGTGTTTCCAAAGAAAGGAAAGGACTACAAATGAAACGCTTATCAACCCCATCCCGCCGCTGGCCACTGTTGGTCAAAGTGGCCCTGCCAGCGCTGGCGTTCCTGCTCGGGGTGCAAACCGCCTCAGCGCAGAATTTCTCCTACGAAGTCACTATTACGAATCTGACCCGAGGGCAGATGTTTACGCCCATTCTGGTCGTGACCCACAGGTCGAACGTGCAACTCTTCGAGTTGGGCTCACCGGCCAGCACGGAACTCGAGATCCTGGCTGAGGAGGGAAATACCGTTCCGCTAACCACGCTGCTCAGAGCGACGGAGGGCGTGTTTGACGTCAACGATTCGGGGGGCCTGTTGGGTCCGGGCGCCTCGGTGACCGTCCAGATTACTTCAGCTTGGAGATTCGCACAGTTCAGCGTCGCTTCGATGCTGATACCCACGAACGATGCCTTCTTTGCCGTGCAGGGCGCCCGGCTTCCAGTTTTCCGGTCGGAGCCTGACTTCAATGGCGACAGCTTACGATGCGGGTGGCGAACTGAACGACGAGCTTTGCGCATCGATCCCCGGACCGCCCTATGTGGAGTGTGACGGACCCGGGGGAGGGGGAGACGCGGGGGGAGGCGAAGGCTACGTTCACGTCCATGCCGGGATGCACGGAACGGGGGATATGACCGCCTCCGAGAGGGACTGGCGGAACCCGGTCGCAAAGGTCAGTGTTCGGCAGGTTCCATGAAAATAGGGACAGGCTCCTCTGTCCCTTATTCCGGGCCCGAGCGGGGTACGCAAAGTGCCGACCGCATGTCATTCCGCCAGCTCGGGCAGGAGTCGGAAAGCCGAGCAGTGTCTCGGCCGGTAGATACCGAAGTCCCGACGGTCCAGCGTGAGGATGTCCCGGACCTTCAGCCGCTCTGCGACTGCCATGACGGTGGCGTCCACAAGGCCGAACCTGGAGTCGCGGTACTGGTCGAGAATATCGATGACTCGGTCCAGATCTCCGGTCGTGGGCTGCTCGACAATTAGCTCCTCCGCCGCCAAGGACCGGAGAAAACTCAACTCCGCTTCCGGGCCCAAGCGTTCCAGCACGATCGCGCATGTTTCCCACACGACTGGACCCGGCACGATCAGGGTGTCGGGATTTGTGATCAGGTGTTCGCGGACGGTCTCATGTCGAAAGTCTCTCTGGTCGGCCAGCGCAAAGAGGACTCCAGTGTCAACGACGACGGCCACCAGATCCCTCATGCGGATCGACCGTCGTTCCGAGCGCTTCCTCGAGTGTTTCCGAGATCTTACCCGCTCCCGTCCCCTTGCTCCTCCCGACGCCAGCGAAGGATGGCAGCCCTCCGGGCGGTTGCTTCCGGAGGTACTCCATCAGGGCCTCTCTGATGATTTGCGTGGCAGTCGTGCCCTTCTTGCTTGCCAACGATTTGACTTCGAGCATCAAGGTGTCCTCTAAGAGAATGGTAGTTCGCATCGGGCAATCCTTCGTATGTATATGCTAGCATATTAGCCATCCTCCAACGATTCCTCGCACATACATCCTGCTCGACTGCACGTCCAATTGGTCGATGTCCGCCTGAACACCCGCCGGACAAGAAACTACTGCTATCGAACGCTTCTAGTCCGTTCGGAGCGTCACGGCCGGGTCGATCTGCATCGCCCTCCGGGCCGGCAAGAACGTGGCCAGCAGCGCGACGAAGAGAAGCATGATCGGGACCGACACAAACACCCGGAAGTCCAGCGCGCTCATCCCGTACAGCTGGCTCGCGACGACCTGACGCAGCGCCACGGCTCCGGAGATTCCAAACGCAATGCCGATAAGGGTCAGCAGCAAGCCGCGCTGCATGATCAACTGCAGCACCTGCATGGCGGTCGCGCCCATCGCGGAGCGAACCGCAATCTCACCGCTGCGCTGCGTGACTGAATGCGCCATGACTCCATAGATCCCGACCGCGGCCAGTAGTAGGGCGACCGCCCCGAAAACCACCAGAAGCATCATGCCGAGACGCTCGCGGCTCAGCGAGGCGGCCACGAGATTCGTGTAGAGCTGAAACTCGACCGGGAGCATGCGATCCATCGAGCTGATCTGTTCCCGGATCGCCGGAATCAACGTCCGCGGGTCTCCGTCGGTGTCCACGATTAGGGTCATGCGTCGCGCCGGGGCCTGTTCGAACGCGACGTAAAGGATCGGTTCGGGCTCATCCTGTAGGGAGCCGGTCCGGATCGCTCCCGCCACCCCGACGATTTCGAGTTCGTCCATCGCCATTTCCGCAAAGGGCCCGACGCCCAGAGTTGAGTCGATGAGCTGGCCGAGGGGGTCCTGGTCGGGGAAGTACCTCCTGGCGAATTCTTCGTTGACGACTGCAACCCCACGGGTATCGCGTCGATCCAGAGCCGTGAGTTCGCGTCCGGCCACGAGCGGAATGTCCAGCGTCGAGAAGAAGGCGGGGCCGACCTGGCGGATCCGTGCCCGGAGGCGCTCCGTCCCGTCCGACGCAAGCTGACCGACGATTGGGAAACTCGTAACCACGTCCAATTCAAGTCCCACCGGTAGCGACGAAGCCGCGGTCACCGACCGAACTCGGTTCATTTGTTGCACCCGGGCGATCAACTCGGTGTAGAAAGCCGCGACGCCGGAATAATCCTCCGAACTGGGTGGAAAGGTGCTCTGCGGCAGTGCCAACTCGAACACGAGCTTGTGTTCCGGATTGAAACCCCGGTCTGTGTCGATCATGTTGAAGAAGCTCCGGACCAGCAGCCCCGCGCCGATGACCAGGAGTACGGCCATCCCGACTTCCGCAACCACCAATGCGCCGAATATCCCGCCCCGCCCGGGACCCGCCGATCCGCCGCGACCTCCTTCGTTCACGAGGCTGCGCAGGTCGGTTCGGGCCAGACGGAGGGCCGGCGCAAAGCCCATGAGGAGTGCGACGAACAGCGTCGTTACGAGCGTGAACCCCAAAACGCGTCCATCGATTGGTACTGAATCCAGTCGGGGTAGATCGGCGGGTCCCACCAGCAGCAGGAAGCGCACACCGGCCACGGCGAGGCCCAGGCCCAGTGCCGCACCGAGCAGTGCCAGCAGTACGCTCTCGGTCAGGAGCTGCCGGACGATTCGCAAGCGGCTTGCGCCGATGGCGACCCGCAAGGCGATCTCGCGGGCCCGGCCGGCCCCACGCGACAGCAGGAGGCTGGTCACGTTGATGGACGCGATGAGCAGCAGGATCCCCGTCGCGCCCAGCAGTATCAGGACCGTCTGGCTCATGTCCCCGACGACGGCGTCCAGGAGCGGTTCGAAGACGAACTCGCGATTCAAGTTGTACTGCGGGTTTTCCTCACCCAGCGCGGCCATGATGACGGCGCCCTCGGCCCGTACCTGAGCAAGCGCCGTGCCGTGCTCTACACGGACATAGGCATCGAGAAAGTGTCCCGGATTGTCCGGAGGAAACCGGAGCGCAAACCACACATCGGTCCCCCGTGGAAAGTCGAACTCCGGCGGCGCCACCCCGACGACCGTCATCGCGCCTCCCTCGGCAGAATCGAGCCGGATTCTCGACCCGATCACCTCAGGATCCGATCCCAGCACATCCCGCCAGAGTCGGTAGGAAACTACCGCAGTGTCCGAAGCCGTACCCGGAACATGCTCCTCTTCGGTCGGAGCACGTCCCAGAGCCATCTCCACGCCGAGTACCTCGAAGAAACCGCCCAGCACGGCTTGGGACGCTGTCTTGACGGCGTTACCGTCGGGTGGCAGCAGCGACAGTTCGTACAGGTAGGAGCCGGAGGCGTGCCGGACCGTGCGCGCCTCGTTGTTGAGTGCGGTCAACTGGAGTGCGGAGACGGTTCCTGAAGTCGGTCGTCCGTCCGTCATTGCCGTACGCACGAAATAGAGCTGCTCGGGTTCCGGGAAAGGAAGCGGTTGGAGTAGCACGGCGTTGACGACACTGAAGATCGCCGTGTTTGCCCCAATTCCCAGTGCAAGTGTGATGATGACGACCGCGGTGAACCCAGGTTGTTGGGCAAGCGTGCGAATTGCAAACTGGAGATCTTTCACCATTCGTCGATCCAAGTGATGCGCCGCAGCCGGCCGTTGAACGGACGCAATACCTTCCCAGGCCGGTCGTCAAGTTCCTGTCCTTCGCCTGGGCTACTTCGGTGCGCGAATCAGCCCACCCGCCGCCGAGGTCTCCTGCCTGGACTCCCTTGCGGCATGCTGCGCACCAGTGACGGGATCCATCACGATCGCATGGACACTTCCCCAGGCGCGTTGGGCCTCGAGCTGGTGCCCCATCCGCTCGAGCTCGGCGCCGATCCCGTAAGGCATAGCCGCTTCGACGCGGCTGGGTTCTTTCTGTTCGACATGAAACCGCGGCGCGCTCACAGCCTCCTGCACGTCCATGCCCCAATCGACCGTGTTGATGAGGAGTTCTACGCACTCCGTCATGATCCGCCGCCCGCCCGCCCCGCCGGCGGTCATGAACGGCCGACCGTCCTTGAGTACCAGGAACGCGTTCATGTTGTTCAAGGCCAGCTTTCCCCCCTGCATCCGGTTCGGATGAGTCGAAACGGGTTCCGGATCGGACTCCGTCGGATGGAATAGCCCCATTCCATTGTTCAGGGTAATTCCCGTTCCCGGCACGGTGACACCGCTGCCCAGAAAGTTCCTCATCGTCATCGTCAGCGCTACCATGTTTCCGTCTTTGTCCATGGCAGAGGTTGTGGCCGTATCTCCTTCGAGTGCCATCGGCGGGATATTTCGGGCAATCATCTGTGGCAGATCGATCGCCGGTGCGGCTGACGCTCCCGCCGCCGCGTCGGGGCTGTCCAGAAACCTCGACGGCCCGTCGCTATCAAACTTCCACGGGTCACCCGGCCGAGCGTACGGCCACGCCACGTCCGGATCGATGAGCTGCCGCCGCTCATCGGCATACGCCTCCGACATCATCCCCACATACGGCACCTCGACCATCCACGGATCTCCCGCGTACCAGAGGCGGTCGGCAAACGCGAGCTTGAATGCCTCCAGGACCACGTGCAGGGACTCGGCCGACCGGCCCATCGCCGGCAGGTCGAATCCCTCGATCAGGTTCAGGATCGCGATCAGATTCTGCCCGCCCGTGCCCACCGGGGAGGTGTAGACGTCGTAGCCACGGTAGTCGGTGTGCGCCGGTCGCAACGTCCGAACGTGTCGCTGGCGCCAGTCGGCAAGATCTTCCATCGTGATCAAGCCGCCTTCCGATTGGATGTAGTCGACCATCCGCTTCGCCAGTGATCCTGTGTAGATGGCGTCGGGCCCCTCGCTCGCCAGTGTCCGCAGCGAGCCGGCCAGATCCTTCTGTACGAAGCGGTCACCGGCGCGAAGCGAGACCCCGTCCGGCCTGTAAATCGCTCTTGAGGCCGGCCACTTGTCGAGTATGCGGTCGAAAGCGCGGTCGATCGACCCGGCATAGCTCGCCGTGACGATGAAGCCTTCGTCGGCATACCGAATCGCGGGCTGCAGGACTTCGGCCCACGTCATCGTGCCGTAGTTCTCGAGCGCAACAGCCAGGCCGGCGACCACATTCCAGGTGGAGACCGAAAGGATCCCGGGTTCCTGGCCCTCCCGTTTCTCGTAGAACATTTCCAGGGTGGCAGCCAGCGGCGCGCGCGTGTTGAAATCGACGACTACGGGCTCGTCCAGATCCTCCCGATGGATGACCATCGCCCCGCCATAGCCGCCAATCCCGTTTGAGCCGTGCGCGACGACCGAAACCGCCAGGACGGTTGCGACAATTGCATCCACGGCGTTACCGCCCTTTTGCAGCATTTCCAGCCCGGCGCGGGAAGCCAGGGGGTGCACACTCGAGACACTGCCTAGCTCGCCAATAACTTTTCCTTCCGTGCTGATGACAATCTCGCTTGCTCCGGCTTGCCCGGCCGCTGCACGGACATAACTGAAGTTAAACAGCCCGGCCACCAGCGCTACGATAGCCAGAGTGCCGACGTGTGCCTTGCATTTCATGGTTGTCTCCTGTTTCGAAAGACGGAGATCGACCCGAATAGGGATAAGGCGAGGCGGGCGTGACGCCCGCTCTCTATGCAGCGGTCCGATCTAACGTTCTATTTCCACCAGGCCTATGCGGTTCGAACTGGTTTGATGAATCAGAAGGTTGCCCGCCTCCGTCACCCACATATTCCGGATGATGCCGACGCCGGAGGGAATGACCCAGCTCTGGAACTTTTCCGTCTTCGGGTCGAAACGCACCAGTGCGTCAGGCCTCATCCCCGACTCGTTGTACCAGATGATGTCGTCCACGACGCTGAAAGCGTAGGGATGGGAATCCGGCCCACTGGGTGAAGGCCACTCCTTGATGTCACCCGTTTCCGGGTTGAGCCTTCCGATGCGGCCGCGGGTGGAGTTCCCGTACCAGACCATGCCGTCGCTGGTGAGCCCGAGCCGGCGAATGCGGGACGCTTCGTTCGGCACCTCGTAGTAGCGGACACGCATTGTCTCCGGATCGAGGGCTCCGATCTTGTTGATGCCGTTGTAGGCGACCCAGACTGTGCCGTCGGACGCCACCTGCATACCGTACGGCCTCGGCTCGGTCTGGACCTCGGTGACCTCGCCGGTCTCAGGGCTCAGGCGGCCGAGCATGTGGGCGCCCTGTGCGGTGAAGTAGAGCCTGCCGTTCGGGTGGAAGACCGCAGTGTGGGGATCCCGGGCCTCGGTCTCGTATTCGGTGACCACGCCGGTTTTGGGATCCAGCTTGCCCATGGTCGCGTTGCTGTTTCCCGTATACCAGATGTTTCCGTCCGCGTCCGGGACGATGCTGTGCGGTCTTGAGCTGGGCGGCAGCCGAAATTCTTCCATCTCGCCAGTCTTCGGATCGAGCCGCCCCGCGAGGCTGGCCCACATCCCGGTCCACCAGATGGAGCCGTCCGGCGCCTCTGCCGGGTCGCGGGAACGCTGGCCGAGGGTCGGAACCATCCACTCCGTGATCTCGATCGATGTGTCACCCGAAACCAGCGTGGGGCGCCGCCCCGGCCGCTCGGGGAAATGCTCGGTCAGGTACCGGGCCACAGTGTGGGCCTGGGCGTCCGGAAGTGCGACCATCGAAGCGACCAGGGCTTCCCAGTCGTCCTGGGCATATCCGGATGACCTGACGATCTGGTTGAGTCCATGGCACGTGGTGCAGTGGTTCTGGACGAGTCCCTGACCAGGGCCCTCAGGCAACTCGATCGGCTGGCCACGGCCTCTGCCGCGCTGGGCATTCCCTGGCGCCCCAAGGGCCAGGCCAAGGAGTATCACCACCATCAGGATTGAGAATGCTTTGCCTCGCATGAGTTTCTACCTCGAAGTTGAGAGATAACGATCCGGCCCGCGTCGCCATTGTGAGAGTCCGTTACCGATGGGCCCAGGCCGGGTTATACAAGCTTGATTCATCTCGGAAGCCGATAGAATAGGCCGATACTATACTTCGCCTTCCGCGGGAGCAAGGCTGTTGCCCGACGCGTTCCCGGGGACTTGCCCGCCGCTGGTGCCGGGTGGAACCCGTTCAGCCCCCACTCGGCCCAAATTGGTTCAGGCCCAATGAAAGGATGATCAGCAGAAACATCGCCGAGATCAGACAGAGCCAGTAGAGCACTCCTACCGCCCAACCCCTTCCAGATGGTTCTGCCCCACGGTTCATCGAAAAACCGCTTCAAGGCCTTGACGTGATACAGGATCGTGAGCGGCACCCAGAGGGCAGCTATGAGCCTGCCGGCCGTGCCGGCGGCGCTCACAAGCGCAAACAACGTGGGCAGGAGAAATGTAAAGGTGTGGAAGTGGACCGAGTAATACAGGTGAGCGATGTAGTAGGGCTCGCGGCGGCGATAGAACCCAAGCGTCAACATGGCAAATAATCCCGCTTGTACGAGCTGGCTGGCCAAACCGGGCATCTGCCAAGCGCCGGATCGATACGGTTGGTCTCTGCCGCGAGCGATGCCATATCGCTGATATACTTGGAGTCAGGGGTCTTATGCCGACGACCGATCCGCCGCCTCCACACGACAATCTGTTCGAGGTATTGAAACGACAAGAGGACGACGATGCCCACGATCGTGGTCTGATCGTCGAAAGGCTTGGCTGGACTCCCGAGCAGCGACTTGAAGCGAACGCCGCATTTCTTCGTTTCTACTTTTCCGTCCGTCCCCAGGGGCCCGTGATCCGCGACGAGTAACGTGCCTGGCTTGCAAGCAGAGGAACTCTTTGCGTGCCTGGACCGATGACTATCCGCGGGGTGAACGTACCGGTAGCGGCACTGGAGGACGTGATTCGGTCCAAGGAAGCGGCCGACCGGCCGAAGGACCGGCGCAGCCTCCCGGTGCTGCGTCAGCTTCTGGAGGAACTTCGGCGGCGCGATCCTCCTCGCTAGCAGGACCGAGTTGCGTCTCTGGGCCATGTCATCGCTTCTGATGCTCGCCGGCCAATCCCGTCTGGCCGTATCTCGCTCTGCTCGGTTCGGGCATTTTCATGTACTTCTCTGCCGTGACCATGCTCTCTCGCGTTTACCTGAAGAGGCGGGGCAAGAAAGTGGGCCGCTCCGTATCCGAGCGGACCGCCTACGTCTTCGGCGTGATCTGGATCGCCTGCTCGGTGGCCATGATCGCGTTAGCTGCCGCAGAGCTCTCGGTATAAGCCAGGCCTCGGTGGAATGCGAGTCACGGGTTTGTGCTGGTCTGTAGCCCAGCGGGCCGATCACTGCCGGCGAATCGGGACGTCGGCAAAGGTATAATCATGGGCATGTCCTCTCAGACGACAAGGGACCGAATCCTTGAAGCGCTCCAGGACTTGCCCCCGGACGCCACTTTTGACGACGCAATCGAACGTCTGGTGTTCCTGGCCAAGATCGAAGTTGGACTGGCAGAGCTCGATGAAGGTCAGGGCGTGGCACACGAAGAAGTCAAGCGTCGCCTCGGCCTGTGACGGAGCTGATTTGGTCTCCACAGGCTATCCGCGATATCGAGTCCATCCGAGACTACATCGCCGACGATTCCGTTTTCTACGCGGACCTGGTTGCAGCTCGCATCGTGAGCGCAGTTGAGCGATTGCGAGAGTTTCCGGAGTCTGGTCGCCTCGTTCCGGAACGGAGTCGGACGGGGATAAGGGAAATCATCGTCAAGCCCTACCGGGTAGTGTATCGCTACGATTCCGATCAAGTTGAAATCGTAACAGTGTTCCGGGCTTCACGTTTGTTTCCGGATTCGCTAGAGAACGACCCAGGACGCGGCTGACCCCCGAGGATCCCTCCTGACACGAACCGTTCCTCAGAGGAGACTTGAAGAAGCTCCCTGACGACCTACCACTCGTACCGCAAACCCAGCCGGAAAATCCTCGGGTTCAGGATCTGCGTGGCGCGCCCGAACCGCGGCACCGTGTTGCCGTTGCGATCCTTGACCAGGTTACTGAACGTTTCCACTCCCAGGACGGTGTTGGCGTTGAAGATGTTGAAGAGATCGAACATCGCCTGAACACTCTGGCGATCGGCGATCTCGAAAGTCTTCTCCAACCGGATGTTGGTCAGGTGGACGCTCGGGCGATGGTAGGTTCCCTCGGGTTCCATGATGATCACCTGGCTGCCTTGGGCGAGACCCAAAGCGCTTGTGCAGACGCCGTCCGTCACCGTCCGACACCGGGGGTCGTCCGCTTCCCGTCGGAGCAGGTCCGGAGTGAAGCGTACCCGCCGGTTGTGCTCGACACCTTTCTGGGCGTTGTAGGTACCCGATACCGAAACTCCTTTCGGCAGTTCGTATTGACCGAGCAACTTGAACGACCACAGGTTGATATGACGCTTCCCGCCGTAGACCAGGTTGTTCGGGTCGGGTCCGACATCGAACGGGTCGTTGCGTTTCGTCCAGTCGACACCGGTGATCATCATCCAACCGTTGCTCATCCGTTTCCTCGCACCGAACTCGATCGTCGAGAAGTGGCCGCCGCGATCTAGATTCGTCACGAGATTCTCCGCCGGGCGCGGTGATCGGGTTCGTTCGTAGATCGCGACCAATCGATCGTCGCCCGAGCCGACCACTCCATCAGGCCCGCGATCCACCGCCTGAACGGGCCGATAGGTCAGCGTGGGGTGGGCCTGGTCGATGCGGTCCCACAGGTTGTGTTGGATTTTTCGGACAAAGTTCGCGTTCACCGCGAAATCCGGGAACAGTTCGTGTTCGATTCCGACCGTGTACTCGTCGGTGTGCTGGTTCGTCAGATTCGGATCCACCTCGGCGGGGTTCGGGGTGCCGGTGATCCGCTCGATGTTGGAGTTCGCGATCAGTTCGTGCGTGATCGGAAGGGTCCCATCCCAGGTGTATTGCGTCGTTACCGGGAGAAAATTAGGATTGCCGAGTTGCGCCACCCTGAAGCTGGTGATGTCGCTGAACCGGCCATAGCTGGCCTTCAGAGCTGTTCTCGTATCGCCGAACACGTCGTAGACGATGCTGATACGCGGTACGAGATCGTTGAACGTCGCGTAGTGGGTCCTGGGGTAGGTGATCTTTGGGGCGAAAGGGCCGGTTCCCGGATTCCCCTGCTCTGGCGCGAAGTTGGTGTAACGGTCGAATCGGAGCCCGAGGTTGAACGTGAGGCGGTTGCTCAGCTGCCACTTGTCCTGCAGAAAGAAATAATTGTGGTACAGGGAGTTGTGGGACTTGAACGGTGTGGTTGTCGTCTGGAAAAAGTCGGGTAGACCGCCTCTGGAAAAGAGCCAGATAGCGCCGAGTGTTCCCGGCGATGCGGGTGCCTTGTTCCAGGTGAACCGGGAGTCTTCCCACTGGAGGGCGTACCCCACCTTGACGTCGTGGTCGCCGGTGAAGTAACTCCAATTCACGTTCCAGTGCCAGCGGCGCTCTTGAGTGTGAAACGGGAATTGCAGCCCCCCCCGCTGGGCACCCGTGAATAGATCCCGCGTCGGCGTCTGGCTGACGTGGGACTTGGCGGAAACATTGACCCCAGTCGTGTTGGCGGAGACATCCAGAGTTGATCTACCGCTCAACATGGCCATCCACTGGAACTTGTACTTCCAGGCCCAGGCGTCCTGTTTTCTGGTCGACTCGAGGGTCCTGTTTTTTGCGTTCGGTCCGTTGCCACCAACGAACGGCTGGAACTTCCGGGTCGCCTGGCTGGTGAAAACCAGCGAATGGTCCGGGCTGATCTGGTGGTTGAGCTTCAGGGTGTAGTTCTGGAGCCGGGTCGTGAAGGTCCCTCCCGGCGTGAGGTCGTTCTGCAGGACCTGGGTCTGTAGAGCGGAGTACTGATCTCGAACCGAGACGAATCACCACAACTTGTCGCGGATGATGGGGCCTCCGGCATTGCCGTTGAAATCGTTGTATCGGACAAACTTGTCACCCACCAGCACGCCCCGGTCCTGTAGCTCTTCGGTCAGGTTCTCACCCTGGAACGAATCGTCTTCCCAGTCCACGTAGACTTGTCCCCTGAAGTCGTTCCCGCCGGTCTTGATCACCGCGTTGAGAAAAACGCCCGGGGCCGCGACTTCGGCATTGTTGCCGGCCGCCGAGACGTTGATTTCGGAGAACGCGCCGTAGTCGAAGTAGCCCGCACCAGTCCGCCGGAATGTCGTGTTGATCCCATCGACATTGATGTTGTTCTGTGAGGCCAGTCCATAGGTCATATATGGCGTCTGGATACCCATCGTCGACCCGCCGACATCGAATCTCGTGGTCAGAATCCCCGGCGTTGAGGCCAGGATCACCCAGATGTCGCGTGCATTCGGCAGGGCGTCCAGCAGGTGTCTGTTGAAGGTCACGCCGAGGTCCGCGTTCTGAATATCGACGACCGGCGTCTCGCCGATGACGGTGATCGACTCGGCGAGCGCGGCGATCTCTAGGTCGATGTGCAACGTGACCGTCATCCCGACCTCGACGATCACTTCCTCCCGGACGACGGTCCTGAACCCCGGCAATTCGTAAACGAGGGTGTACGTGCCTGGCGGTAAGAGACGAAAGAGGTAGCTTCCGTTCTGGACTGAAACTGCCAGACGTTCGCCCTGGATCGCCGGGCTCGACAACGTGATATCCACGCCCGGCAAGACAGCGCCCGATGTGTCCGAGACGCGGCCGTTGACGTTGCCGCTGAATTCCTGGGCGGCGAGGGGGCTAGCAAGAAGCAACAGGAGAGTTGTGGACGCAGAAAAACACCGAAAAGCGTTCATCAGATTTCCTCGCGTCTACGGGGCAGCGACCAAGTGGGAGAAATCTTCCCTGATCCGCACGAACTCGGCCCCAGAAACGATCGCAGAATCCTTCGGTGCGGTTATGTTTCAGAGTTTCTGCAAAAAGGTCCTGAAATAGGAAGGGGCCAGGGTATCTCCGAAAAGTTGGTAACGAATCAACTTTGAAACGAAGGAGATGAACCGATGGCCCGAACTAAGATTAAGCGAAAGGGAGTGGATTGGAAAGAACTGTTAGGAGAGGAACAGGATCTGCTGAAAAGCGTCGTGCAGGAGGTGGTTCAGGAGATTCTCGAGGCGGAGATGGACCAGGTCGTGGGTGCGATCAAGAGCGAACGAACAGGGGGTCGCACAGGATATCGGAGCGGCTACTACGAGCGAGGTCTGGTCACACGGGTGGGCAAGTTGGAGCTGCGCGTGCCGCAGGATCGTGCCGGCCGGTTCAGTACGGAAGTGTTTGAGCGCTACCAACGCAGCGAGAAAGCTTTCGTGGCCAGCTTGGCCGAGATGTACGTGCAGGGGGTATCGACACGGAAGGTGAAAGCGATCACCGAAGAATTATGCGGGCATTCGTTTTCGGCGAGCACGATCAGCCGGATCAATAGGACATTGGACACGGAGCTGAAAAAGTTTGCGACGCGAGGATTGGAAGAAGAATACCCCTACCTGATTCTGGATGCGCGCTACGAGAAGGTGCGCGAAGACGGGGTGATCCGGAGCCGGGCGGTCCTGGTAGCGATCGGAATCAACTGGGACGGCCGGCGCGGTGTGTTGGCGGTGGAACTGGCGGGACGGGAGAGCACGACCAGTTGGAGGCAACTCTTGCTGAGTTTGAAGCAACGCGGCTTGTGCGGGGTGGAGTTCGTGGTGACCGACGATCATGCGGGGTTGAAGAAAGCCATCGCAGAAGTCCTGCCCGAAGCGATCTGGCAACGCTGCTACGTCCACTTTCTTCGAAACGCATTGGATTATTTGCCGCGCAAAGCCGATGACGATTGTCTCCAGGAACTGCGTTGGCTCTACGACCGGCGGAACCTCCAGGAAGCGCGGCAGGATCTGGCGGCGTGGTTAACCAAGTGGGGGCAGAAATATCCCAAACTTTGCGACTACGGCCGCCGGGCGCTGGAAGAGTCGGTAGAGTTCAAGACGATGTGGATACGCGTCGCCAGCTCCGGCTCTCGATCAACCCGAGTCAGTAACACGAACCCCTCGCCGTCGGGGGAAACGTCGTAGTTTCTGATTGGAGTCGATCCTGAGTCAGTGCCCGTCATTCCGGTGTCAGTTTACGAGAGGTCGTTTATCGGCTATCTTGGGACCATGAGGTCAGATGATTTAATTACCACGGACCCGGAAACCCTCGGGGGAACGCCGGTGTTTAAGGGCACGCGAGTACCGGTAAAGACTCTCTTTGACTACCTCGAAGACAATTACACGCTGGAAGAGTTTCTTGGGTGTTTCCCGTCCGTCACTCGAGAGATGGCCTGTCGAATTCTGGAGCGTTCTGAGACCGCTTTGCTATCCAAATCCCAGGGATGAGGATCCTGTTGGATGAGTGTGTGCCGTCGCCGATGCGTGACGTCCTCTCCGGTCACAACTGCGAAACGGTAAGGGAACGCGGCTGGGGTGGCATCAAGAACGGCGAGCTGCTCCGGTTGGCTGAAGACCAGTTTGATCTTTTTATCACTGCTGGATTCTCAAACAACTTCAGACGTACAAGTCCGATATGGCCCCAGTACCATGTAGATTGTCGCGGCCATCCGACTTGCTGTAATTGAGAGAGATTTCCGGCGGTGGACTGCTTGGTAGGCCACGACGTGCTCATTCAACCGGCAGTGCACTTGGTGGTCTGTCGAAAGGAACGCTACGGCACCGGCGCCAGCTCCTTCAACTCTTTAAACCAGTTCAGGACGATGTGGATACGCGTCGCCAGCTCCGGCTCTCGATCAACCCGAGTCAGTAACACGAACCCCTCGCCGTCGGGGGAAACGTCGTAGTTTCTGATTGGAGTCCCCCAGGCATGGCGTCCCTCAAACAGCATCCGTGGGCGGCTACGCGTGAACGTGGGTCCCAGATTAACGTCCGCCACCATGAACCGGCCGACGTCAACTTCCACGTAAGTACAGTAGAACAGTTGCTCTCCATTCGGCGACCAGGCGGGTGCCAGCCCCCCGCCGTTCGAAACCTGATATGCGGGCTCTCCAGCGGGAAAGGGACGAACGTGGACCTCGAGGCGACCTGTTTCGTTGGACGTGTACGCCAGCCAGTTCCCATCCGGCGAGAATGCGGGCCACCTCTCAAAAAAAGGCGTTTCCCGGAAAGGCGCTGGTTCGCTGTCCCCGTCCATGGAGAGAATCATTATGTCGCCGGATTCAAGAAACGCCAGGACACCGTTCGGCGACCAGGATCCCGGTCGTTGGCCCGCATCGCTTTCGGTCAACCGCTCCGGTTCACCGCTGCCGTCCGCCGCCGTCAAATACAGATCATTTGGACCGCCTCCAACGTGTGAGGCAAACACGATCTCCGTGCCGTCCGGGCTCCACGCGAATGAGAAGTTTTCGTGCTGGAGTGAAGGCTTTGGCAGCGGGACCGCAACGCCGAGGCCCATGTCGTAGACCCATATCGAACGGGCCTCCCCGGTCCTTCCTTCCAAGTAAGCGAGCCGGGTTCCGTCGGGTGAAAAGCGCGGATGAAAATACCTGGCTGGAGGCAGAGGGACCGGTTCTCTGTTTCCAGCCAGGTCCACCCAATTAAACTGGTCCTGCCGCTCCCGCATGATGCCGCCTGGAAGGTACGCCAACGTTCCGGAGCGGGAAACGCTGTACTGTCCGATGCCAACGTTCTGGCCGGTATTGGCGGCGCCCTCGGCCTGCATGACATCTTCGACGACCACCACCGGATCACCCCTCACTTCCAGATTGGCCGCGTCAAAGGGCACGGCCATCAGCGTACCGCTGCGGACAAACGCGATGTGCCCAGATTCGAGGTACGCCGGGTCGATTCCGCGTTCGGCCACGACGATGCGGTCCCCGGTCTCGAGCGATTCGACGATCACGTTGAATTCTTCACTGGGAACTCCGCGAGTTCCCGGGCCCTCGGAGTACAGGACAGCGGTACCACCCGGAAGCAACTGTGGGTAGGCCTGGACGTATCCCGGACCACGATCGTGGGTCGTGAGGTTGGTCACAACGCCGCCGTTGGCCGGGACCTGGAGCACGCCCTCGCGACTCGACAGCAGGATTCTGTCGTCCTCGGTCCAGCTGAAGTCATCGCGCAGGAACTCGAGTCCCGTAGTCGAAATGGTCCGGACTTCCCCCCCATTCACGGGGACGCGCATCAGCTCCCCCGAAGTTTGGAAATAACTGTTCTCCCCCGAAGTGTGAAAAAAACCGATCGACTGCCCGTCGGGAGAAAAGCGCGCGACACCAGCGGCTTCGGTCCCCGGAATCGGACGTACCTGGTCCTGGCCCAGGGATCGCAGGTACAACTGTCTGCCGTCGGCGCCGTCGTTCCCCACATAAACGAGACTCCTTCCGTCGGGAGACAACGCGAACGTACGCGCAATGGGTCGGCCGAATGTCAGCGGGTCGTCCGCGGCGAAGCCAAGGTGAGCTCCCTCGTGGACGTCCAACGTCAAGCGGGTCACTTCGCCCGCCGGCGACGGGCTCAAAAGGTTTCCGAGCAAGAGCACCAGGGTCAGGCCAGCGGCCATTCCTCCCAGAGCGAGTCCGGTGGACCGCTTCCATCGCGTGACGGGTTGTTCCGTCGCCGTCGGCAGAGCATCGGAATCCGACTGGATCTTTTCCAGATCGACCCGAACGTCGGCGATGTCATGCCGGCGGCGTCGAAGATCCTTCTCCAGACAACGTTCCATCACTTCGCGCAGTCTGGGGTGTAGATTGGCCGGAAGACGATCCCATTCCGGCTCGGCGCGGAGCACGGCGGCCAGAATCTCCGTGACGTCGCTGCCTTGAAACGCCCGGCGCCCAGCCAGCGCTTCGTAGAGAACGCAGCCGAACGCCCAGATGTCGGCCCGCCGATCGACTTCCCGTCCCCGCGCCTGCTCCGGCGACATGTAGGCCGCCGTTCCCTGAATCAACCCTTCCTTCGTGGCCGTCATGCTGATCGTCGGCGACTCAGACGGGTCCACATCCACCCCATCCCCCACAAACGCTTTCGCCAGTCCGAAGTCCAGCACCTTGACGTTGCCCTCGGGTGTGACCTTGATGTTGGCGGGTTTCAGGTCCCGGTGGATCACCCCTTTCTGGTGCGCTGCTTCCAGGGCTTCGGCGACCTGGACAGCGATCTTGAGGGATTCTTCGACGGGGATGGGACCGCGTTTGAGCCGATCGGCCAGCGTATCGCCTTCGACGAGTTCGAGGACGAGGAAGCGCGTGCCGCGGTCTTCTTCCAGTCCGTAGATGGTGGCGATGTTGGGGTGGTTCAACGCGGCCAGCAGCGTGGCTTCCCGCTCGAAGCGGGCCAGCCGTTCTTTGTCGTTGGCGAATTCTTCGGGCAGGGTCTTGACGGCCACCTCCCGCCGGAGTTTGCTGTCCCGCGCCCGCCACACCTCCCCCATCCCGCCCTTGCCCAGTGGAGACAGGATCTCGAAGGTCCCGATCCGGCGACCTTCCAGCCCGGGCCGGTTCTCCTGGGCCAGTCCTCGTGCTTCTCCTTCCATCGCCGGCGTTTCCATGAAGGCGGACTCGGTCCGCTCGGCGAGCAGCGATTCCACTTCCCGGCGCAGCGCCTCATCGCCGGCACACGCCTGGTCCAGAAACGCAGACCGATCCGGTTCCTCACGCTCCAGCGCGCGGTGAAAGAGATCCTCGACTTGGCGCCATCGGTCCGCCATCGCGTCGTCCTCGCTCGGTTCGAACGATCCGTGGTGTAAGTGCGGTTTGGATGTCGGAGGAATTATAGCAAGGTGAATTCAGCGTGGCAGGTCGAAAGCCTTACGGCACCGGCACCAGTTCCTTCAGCTCTTCAAACCAGTTCAGGACGATGTGGATGCGCGTCGCCAGCTCCGGCTCTCGATCAACACGGGTCCGTATTACGAACCCCTCGCCGTCGCGGGAAACATCGTAGCTTCGTATTGGAGTCGCCCAGCCATGGCGTCCCTCAAACAGCATCCGTGGGCGGCTACGCGTGAACGTGGATTCCGGATTAACATCCACCACCAAGAACTGGCCGACCTCAGCGTCCACATACGCACGGTAGAACAGTTGCTTTCCATCCGGCGACCATACCGGCGCCGCGCCCCCGCCGTTCGAAACCTGATACGCGGGCTCTCCGTCTGGAAAAGGACGAACGTGGACCTCGAGGCGACCCGTCTCGTCCGACGCGTACGCCAGCCAGTTCCCGTCTGGCGAGAATGCGGGCCACCTCTCAAAAAACGGTGTTTCGCGGAAAGGCGCCGGTTCGTTGTTTACGTCCATGGAGAGAATCATGATGTCGCCAGACTCAACAAACGCCAGCACACCGTTCGGCGACCAGGACCCCGGTTGCTGGCCCACATCACTCTCGGTTAAGCGCTGCGGTTGGCCGCTGCCGTCCGCCGCCGTCAAATACAGATTGGATGCACCGCTCTCAATCGTCGAACTAAAGACAATCTTGGTGCTGTCTAGACTCCACGCGAATGGCCCGGCCCTGTGTTCGAGCGATGGCTGCGGCAGCGGGGTCGAAATCCCGAGGTTCATGTCGTAGACCCATATCGAAGCCGCCGCCCCCGGCAGCCCTTCCAAATAAGCGAGCCGGGTCCCGTCGGGTGAAAACCGGGCAAAGAAATACGAGGCTGGAGGCAGAGGAACCGGTTCGGCGTTTCCAGCCAGATCCACCCAATTCAACTGCCACTGCTGCTCCGGCATGATGCCGCCTGGAAGGTACGCCAACGTTCCGGAGCGGGAAACGCTGTACTGTCCGATGCCAACGTTCTGGCCGGTATTGGCGGCGCCCTCGGCCTGCATAACGTCTTCGACGACCACTACCGGATCACCCCTCACTTCCAGATTGGCCGCGTCAAAGGACACGGCCATCAGCGTGCCGCTGCGGACGAAAGCGATGTGCCCGGAGTCGAGGTACACCGGGTCGGTTCCGCCTTCGACCACGACGATGCGGTGCCGCGTCTCGAGCGATTCGACGATCACGTTGAATTCTTCACTGGGAACTCCGCGAGTTCCCGGGCCCTCGGAGTACAGCACAGCGGTACCACCCGGGAGCAACTGTGGGTAAGCCTGGACGTATCCCGGACCACGATCGTGGGTCGTGAGATGGGTCACAACGCCGCCGTTGGCCGGGACCTGGAGCACGCCCTCGCGACTCGACAGCAGGATTCTGTCGTCATCGGTCCAGCTGAAGTCATCGCGCAGGAACTCGAGTCCCGTAGTGGAAATGGTCCGGACTTCTCCCCCATTCACGGGGACGCGCATCAGCTCTCCCGAAGTTTGGAGGTAACTGTTCTCCCCCGAAGTGTGAAAGAAACCGATCGACTGCCCGTCGGGAGAAAAGCGCGCGACACCGGCGCCTTCGGTCCCCGGAATCGGAACCGCTCGGTCCTGGCCCAGGGATCGCAGGTACAACTGTTTGCCGTCGGCGCCGTCGATCCCGACATAAACCAGACTCCTTCCGTCGGGAGACAGCGCGAACGCACGCGCAATGGGACGGCCGAATGTCAGCGGGTCGTCCGCTGCGAAACCAAGGTGCGCTCCCTCGTGGACGTCCAGCGTCAACCGGGTCACTTCGCCTGAAGGCGACGGGCTCAAATTTCGCAGCGCGACGGCCGTAATGAGTGCTCCGGCGGCCAGGGTTACCAGAGCTACTGCGATTAACCTTCCCTTCGTCCCGGGTTCCGGTGCCGGAACGACGAACGGAGCCTGAAGGGCCTCTCCGATTTCGATTCGACCATCCCCGATATGCTGTAAGCGGCGGCGGGGGTCCTTGTCCAGGCAGCGGCGTAACAAAGCCCGAAGGCTCGCGGGCGTGTCTTGAGGAAGGAGGGTCCAGTCGGGCTCCCGGTCCAGAATCGAGGCGATCGTGTCGGAAACCGTACCCCCAGGAAACGCCCGCCCGCCCGTCAACATCTCATACAGGACGCAGCCGAACGACCAGATATCGCTCCGCCGGTCCAGGGTCTCGCCCCGGGCTTGTTCCGGACTCATGTAGGCGGGCGTTCCCAGGATGTGTCCGTCCCCACTCGCCGTGGTCGATAGAGTCAACGCGGCGTCGGAGCCTTCGCCGGCGAGGGCCTTTGCCAGACCGAAGTCCAGAACCTTGATCTTGCCTTCTGGGGTGACCTTGATGTTGGCCGGTTTCAGGTCGCGGTGGATGACCCCCTGCTCGTGGGCCGCTTCCAGGGCTTCGGCGATCTGCAGAGCCAGCTCCAGCGACTCCCTGGTTCGAATCGGCCCGCGTTCCAGGCGATCAGCCAGCGTATCGCCCGGGACCAGTTCCTGGACGATGAAGCTAGTGCCGTCGGATTCTTCCAACCCGTAGATGACCGCGATGTTGGCATGGTTCAAAGACGCCAGAATTCGGGCCTCCCTCTCAAACCGCGCCACGCGCGACGGGTCGGCGCTGAACGCGTCAGGCAGGGTCTTGATCGCCACGGCGCGCTGCAATCGGGTGTCCCGCGCCTCATACACCTCGCCCATACCACCTTTGCCGATGAGGGAGTGGATTGCATAGACGCCGACCCGCCGTCCGATCATCGATTCGTGCATCCCGGTATCTTCCGGCCCGGAAACTATATCCATGGCCGGTTTCCCCATGAAGGAAGCCGCCTCTTCCTGGTGAGCCAGCAGCGACTCTACCTCGCGACGCAGCTCCGAGTCCTGGCCGCAAGTCCGGTCCAGCAACGCGGTGCGTTCCTCGGGCTCCAGCTTCAGGGCGGCGTCGTAGATCTCTTCGATCCGCCGCCACCGCTCTTCAGGACTCGTCACGATTCTCCGCTGCGGTTTCCCGATGCAATGAGACGTTGCGTCACGTGGACCGACGTCACCGATGCACGATTGCTTTATCGGGTTTAGTCCTTAATAACGCGGAAGTTACCACACCATCGGGTGACTTTCCATTTCCTAACAACCCCCTTGTTTCATCGCCTTTGCCAGGAATTTGTCATCGTGGGCGGCGAAGAGGTCCATCGCTCGGTCGACACCAGCGCGGAGAGAATCAACACTTCGCGATCTATGGAAAGGGATGTCAAGAGCAACAGCTCCCCGCCGGGCTATTCAATCAGATTCAGTCGACGAAGGTCGTCTTCCCTCCAGCGGGCCTGGAGAACAATGATGCTGCGAAGCGTCCCCACGGGAATGGTGTCGGACTCCTTGTGACACGAGACTGTTACCGCGCGGCCGTCGGGATGCTTGAAACGCCGATGACTCGCTATCGTGCAGATGTGAATGAACCCATCGGTTTCGAGTGCGCGGATAATGTCGCGGGCGGGAACCCCTCGCGGGATCTCCAAACGGTCACCAGTACGGCGGGAGATTCTGCGGACGCGATAAGCGCGTCGGGCGGTATTTCCTTACCTTCCTCGACCAGCTCGTCAACAATCATGTGGAGCACTTCGGCGATATTCTTCATCGCCTCCTTGCGGGTATCGCCCCACGTCGAGGCGCCGATGGATTCGAGCGCCGGACAGTATGCCCTGACTGCGGGTCGACCATCCTCGTGCTCGTCATCTTCGACGACAACTTTGAAGACGTAGCTTTTCAAGGCGTCCTCCTGTGGTCCAGAATACCACGAGCGACGAAACGCGCGAATGTACGCGACATCCCAACCTTATTGGTTCACGGACGCTTGAGTTGAAGAATCCCAACTCATCTGGAAGGGCTTTGAACGCACTAGCGATTGCCAATTCCGCAACATCCCTTACTCGCCACTTGGCTACTCGTTACTAATCCGCCGCCAAATTCGAACACACTTTTCCGCACAGGCGACTTACCTTACCGAGCAGGTGAGATTTCTACGAGGCTGCGAGGAGTTTCGGAGATTATCCAGGTGAATTCAGCGCGGCAGGTCGAAAGCCCTACGGCACCGGCGCCAGCTCCTTCAGCTCTTCAAACCAGTTCAGGACGATATTGATGCGCGTCGCCGGCTCCGGCTCTCGAATAACCCGAGCTAGGAGTCTGCGCGGCAGAAGGACCGGAATTGGGCGGATAGAGATCGAAGATAGGACATGTCACGAACATATCGAACCTATATCCCAGAACAGAGCCTGCTGCTGCCGCCGTCGCTGAGAGATTGGTTGGCCGAAGATCACCTGTCGTACTTCATATCGGACACGGTGGACGCCATGGATTTGAGCGCGTTTGAGCAGCGGTATGGAACGGACGGACCGGGCAATCAAGCGTACGATCCGCGGATGATGGTGAAGGTGTTGATCTACGGGTACGCGACCGGGGTGTTCTCGTCGCGGAAGATCGCGGCGAAGTTGACCGACGACGTGGCGTTCCGGATGTTGGGAGCGGAGAACTTTCCGGCGCACCGTACGATCTCGGATTTTCGCAAACTGCATCTTGAGGAGTTCGGGAACCTGTTTGTGCAAGTGGTGATGATGGCGCGGGAAGCGGGACTGGTGAAGATGGGAACCGTGGCGGTGGACGGAACCAAGATGCGGGCGAATGCGAGCAAACGCAAAGCGATGAGCTATGAACGGATGAAGAAGCAGGAGACCGAATTGGGCGAACAGATTCGGGATCTGTTGAACCGGGCTACGGCGACCGATGAGGAAGAAGACCAGCGATACGGCAAGGACCGGCGCGGAGACGAACTGCCCGATGGGTTGTCGACCCGCAAAAAGCGATTGGCCACGATCCAGGCAGCAATGAAACGGCTCGAAGAACGTCAGATGGCTGCGGACCAGGAAGCGGGACGGGAACCGGGAGACGACAAACCCGGATGCGGAAAGAAGCCATTCAAACGCCCCATGGGCGAGCCCAAACCGACGGCCCAGGACAACTTCACAGATCCGGAAAGCCGGATCATGAAAACCTCCACTGAAGGGTTCCAGCAATGCTACAACGCGCAGGCGGTGGTGGATTCCGAGGCCCGGATCATCGTAGCGACAACGGTGAGTTCCAATGCGTCCGACGCGGGACAGTTGGAACCGACCCTGGATGCGTTGAACAACAACCTGGGAGAGCATCCCGAACGTGTACTGGCCGATGCGGGATATCGATCCGAGTCGAATCTAGGGATGTTGGAACAACGTCAGATTGACGGGTATGTTGCCATGGGTCGCGAGAAGAATCTGGCCGATGTTCCACTCCCACCCAAAGACACTGCTGTTGGCCGGATGATGAGAAAGATGAAAACCAAGCGTGGGCGCGACCGCTACCGGGCCAGAAAGCACATTGGCGAGCCGCCCTTCGGGTGGATCAAGTCGGTGCTCGGATTCCGACAGTTCAGTCTACGCGGTTTGGACAAAGTGACCGGTGAGTGGAACCTGCTCACTCTGGCGGTGAACTTACGGCGGATGAACGGGATGATCGAATGGGCATAATCCGGAAAACCGGAACCCAGCAGACCCGATACACGGCCAATTACTGGTATCCGTACAGCTCTGAACTCCTCGTATCGGAAGAATCGATGGGTTCTCCTCCGAAGACCCTCTCAAATCCCAATAAATTCGAGTTCTTCGCGCTCTGCCGCGCAGACTCCTAGCATTACGAACCGGTCGTCGGGGGAAACGTCGTAGCTTCTGATTGGAGTTGTCCCTAGATTAGGTCCCTCAAACAGAACCCGCGGGCGGCTACGCGTGAACGTGGATTCCAGATTAACGTCCACCACCATGACCCGGCGCGAACCGTCTTCTCCGGGTATTGTGTAGTAGAACAGTTGCTCTCCATTCGGCGACCATGCGGGCGTGAAACCCCCGCCGTTCGAGACCTGATATGCGGGCTCTCCCGCGGGAAAGGGACGAACGTGGACCTCGACCTGACCTGTTTCGTCCGACGAATACACCAGCCAGTTCCCGTCTGGCGAGAATGCGGGGTACCTCTCCGTAAAAGGCGTTTCCAGGAAAGGCGCAGGTTCGCTGCGCCCGTCCATGGAGAGAATCATGATGTCGCGAGAATAACCCCCGTTCCGGTTCTCGACGAATGCCAGCACACCGTTCGGTGACCAGGATCCCGGGTATTGGTTCACATCGCTTTCGCTTAAGCGCTCCGGTTCACCGCTGCCGTCCGCCGCCGTCAAATACAGATTCAGTGGACCGCTCCCAATGCGCGAGCTAAACACAATCTCCGTGCCGTCCGGACTCCAGGCGAATGAATAGTTGTCGTGCTCAAGTGAAGGCTTTGGCAGCGGGACCGAAACCCCGAGGCCCATGTCGTAGACCCATGTCGAACGGTCCTCCCCGGACCTCCCTTCCGTATAAGCGAGCCGGGTTCCGTAGGGTGAAAAGCGCGGAAAAAGATACGTGGCGGGAGGCAGAGGGGCCGGCTCGGCGTTTCCAGCCGGATCCACCCAATTCAACTGGTTCTGCAGCTCCGGCATGATGCCGCCTGGGAGGTAGGCCAGCGTGCCGGAGCGGGAAACGCTGTACTGTCCGTTGCCAACGTCCAGGGTCGTATTGCTGCCGCCCTCGGCCTGCATGAGGTCCTCGAGGACAATTACCGGATCGCCGCTCACTTCCAGGTTCGCCGCGTCAAAAGGCACGGCCATCAGCGTTCCGCTGCGGACAAATACGATGTGCCCAGATTCGAGGTGCGCCGGGTCGGTCCCGCCTTCGACCACAACGATGCGGTCTCCGGTCTCGAGCGATTCGACGATCACGTTGAATTCTTCACTTGGAGCTCCAACGGAATACGGGCCCTCGGCGTACAGGACAGCGGTACCACCCGGAAGCAACTGTGGGTAAGCCTGGACGTATCCGGGACCGCGATCGTGGGTCGTGAGATGGGTCACAACGCCGCCGTTGGCCGGGACCTGGAGCACGCCCTCATAACTCGTCAGCAGGATTCTGCCGTCGTCGGTCCAGCTGAAGTCATCGCGCAGGGACTCGAGTCCCGTGGTGGAAATGGTCCGGACTTCTCCCCCATTCACGGGGACGCGCATCAGCTCCCCCGAAGTTTGGAGGTAAGGGTTGTCCCCCGAAGTGTGAAAGAAACCGATCGACTGCCCGTCAGGAGAAAAGCGCGCGACACCGGCGCCTTCGGTCCCCGGAATCGGAACCCCCTGGTCCTGGTCCAGGGGTCGCAGATACAACTGTCTGCGGTTGTCGCCATCGTTTCCGACGTAAACGAGATTCTGCCCGTCGGGTGACAGCGCGAACGCGCGCAAAATGGGTCGGCCGAATGTAAACGGGTTGTGCGCAGGCCAGTTGCCAAGGTGCGCTCCCTCCTGCACGTCCAGCGTCAAGCGGGTCACTTCGCCCGCCGCCGGGCTCAAAAGGTTTCCAAGAAAGACCAGAGCCAGGGTCAGGCCGGCGGCCAATCCTCCCAGAGCGAGTCCGGTCGATAGCTTCCATCCCGTGACGGGCTGTTCCGACTCCAGGGACAGACCATCCGAATCCGCCTGGATCTTTTCCAGATCGACCCGAACGTCGGCGATGTCATGCCGGCGGCGTCGAAGATCCTTCTCCAGACAACGTTCCATCACTTCGCGCAGTCTGGGGTGTAGATTGGCCGGAAGACGATCCCATTCCGGCTCGGCGCGGAGCACGGCGGCCAGAATCTCCGTGACGTCGCTGCCTTGAAACGCCCGGCGCCCAGCCAGCGCTTCGTAGAGAACGCAGCCGAACGCCCAGATGTCGGCCCGCCGATCGACTTCCCGTCCCCGCGCCTGCTCCGGCGACATGTAGGCCGCCGTTCCCTGAATCACTCCCTGCTTCGTGGCCGTCATGCTGATCGTCGGCGACTCGGACGGGTCCACAGCCACCCCATCCGCCACAAACGCTTTCGCCAGGCCGAAGTCCAGCACCTTGACGTTGCCCTCGGGTGTGACCTTGATGTTGGCGGGTTTCAGATCCCGGTGGATCACGCCTTTCTGGTGCGCGGCTTCGAGGGCTTCGGCAATCTGGAGCGCAAGTTCGAGGGATTCTTCGACGGGTACGGGACCGCGTCGGAGCCGGTCGGCCAGCGTCTCGCCTTCGACCAGTTCCAGGACCAAAAAGCGTGTCCCGTCGGACTCCTCGAGTCCATAGATCGCGGCGATGTTCGGGTGGTTCAGTGCGGCAAGCAGCGTGGCTTCTCGCTCGAAGCGGGCCAGCCGCTCTTCGTCGTTGGCGAATTCTTCGGGAAGGGTCTTGACGGCCACTTCACGCCGGAGCTTGGTGTCCCGTGCCCGCCACACCTCCCCCATCCCGCCCCGGCCCAGCGGAGCGAGGATTTCGAAGGTCCCGATTCGGCGGCCTTCTAGCCCGGGCCGGTTCCCCTGGGCCAGTTCCCGAGCTTCTCCCTCCATCGCCGGTGTTTCCATGAAAGCGGACTCGGACCCCTCGGTGAGCAGCGATTCGACTTCCCGGCGCAGGGCCTCATCGCCGGCACACGCTTCGTCCAGAAACGCAGCCCGTTCCGGTCCCTCGCGCTCCAGCGCGCGGTGAAAGAGATCCTCGACCTGGCGCCATCTGTCCGCCATCGCGTGGTCCTCGCTCGGTTCGACCGATCCCGTCGTGTAAGTGCGGTTTTGATGTGGGAGGAATTATAGCAAGGTGAATTCAGCGCGGCAGGTCGAAAGCCTTACGGCACCGGCGCCAACTCCTTCAACTCTTCAAACCAGTTTAGGACGATGTGGATACGCCTCGCCAACTCCCCTTCTCGTTCAACCCGAGTCGGCATCACGAACCGGTCGCCGTCGGGGGAAACATCGTAGTTTCTGAGTGGAGTGGCCCAGCCATGGCGCCCCTCGAACAGCATCCGTGGGCGGCTACGCGTGAACGTGGGTCCCAGATTAACGTCCGCCACCATGAACCGGCCGACCTCAGCGTCCACGTAATAACGGTAGAACAGTTGCTCTCCATTCGGCGACCATGCGGGCGAAACGCCCCCGCCGTTCGAAACCTGATATGCGGGCTCTCCAGCGGGAAAGGGGCGAACGTGGACCTCGAGGCGACCTGTTTCGTTGGACGTGTACGCCAGCCAGTTCCCGTCCGGCGAGAATGCGAGGTGCGTATCCGAAAAAGGCGTTTCCCGGAAAGGTGCAGGTTCGCTGTCCCCGTCCATGGAGAGAATCATGATGTCGGGAGCCGCCCGCTGCTCAACAAACGCCAGCACACCGTTCGGCGACCAGGCCCCCGGGGATTGGCTCACATCGCTCTCGGTTAGGCGCTGCGGTTGACCGCTGCCGTCCGCCGCCGTCAGGTACAGATTCCGGGGACTGTCCCCGATGAGCGAGGAAAACACGATCTCGGTGCCGTCCGGACTCCAGGCAAAAAAGAAGTTTTCGTGTTCGAGCGAAGGCTTTGGCAGCGGGACCGCGACCCCGAGGCCCATGTCATAGACCCATATCGAACGGGTCTCCCCGAGCCTCCCTTCCACGTAAGCGAGCCGGGTTCCGTCGGGTGAAAAGCGCGGAAAGGCATACCCGGCTGGAGGCAGAGGAACAGGTTCTGCGTTTCCCGCCAGATCCACCCAATTCAACTGAGACTGCCCCACCGGCATGATGCCGCCCGGCAGGTACGCCAACGTTCCGGAGCGGGAAACGCTGTACTGTCCGATGCCAACGTTCACGACGGTATTGATGCCACCCTCGGCCTGCATGACATCTTCGACTACCACCACCGGATCACCTGTCACTACCAGATTTGCCGCGTCAAAGGGCACGGCCATCAGCGTGCCGCTGTGGACAAACGCGATGTGCCCAGATTCGAGGTACGCCGGGTCGGTTCCGCCTTCGACCACAACGATGCGGTCCCGCGTCTCGAGCGATTCGACGATCACGTTGAATTCTTCACTGGGAACTCCGCGATATAGCGGGCCTTCCGCGTACAGGACAGCCCTACCACCCGGGAGCAACTGCGGGTAAGCCTGGACGTATCCCGGACCACGATCGTGGGTCGTGAGGTTGGTCACAACGCCGCCGTTGGCCGGGACCTGGAGCACGCCCTCATAACTCGACAGCAGGATTCTGTCGTCGTCGGTCCAGATGAAGTCATCCCGCAGGAACTCGAGTCCGGTAGTGGAAACGGTCCGGACTTCTCCTCCGTTCACGGGGACGCGCATCAGCTCCCTCGAAGTTTGGAGGTAACTGTTTCTCCCCGAAGTGTGAAAGAAACCGATCGACTGCCCGTCGGGAGAAAAGCGCGCGACACCGGCGCCTTCGGTCCCCGGAATCGGACGTACCTGGTCCTGGCCCAGGGATCGCAGGTACAACTGTCTGCCGTCGGCGCCGTCGTTCCCCACATAAACGAGACTCCTTCCGTCGGGAGACAACGCGAACGTACTCGCAACGGGCCGGCCGAAGGTCAGCGGGTCGTCCGCGGCGAAGCCAAGGTGCGCACCCTCGTGGACGTCCAGCGTCAAGCGCGTCACTTCGACCGTTGGCGACGGGCTCAAAAAGTTTCCGAGCAAGAGCAGGGTCAGGCCAGCGGCCATTCCTCCCAGAGCGAGTCCGGTGGACCGCTTCCATCGCGCGATGGGTTGTTCCGTCGCCGTCCTCAGACCACCGGAATCCGACTGGATCTTCTCGAGATCGACGCGAACGTCGGCGATGTCATGCCGTCGTCGTCGAAGGTCCTTCTCCAGGCAACGTTCCAGCACTTCGCGCAGTCTCGGGTGTAGGTTTGCCGGAAGACGATCCCATTCTGGCTCGGCGCGAAGCAGGGCGGCCAGGATCTCCGGAACGTCGTTGCCTTGAAACGCCCGGCGCCCTGCAAGCGCTTCATAGAGCACGCAGCCGAACGCCCAGATGTCGGCCCGCCGATCGACTTCTCGTCCCCGAGCCTGCTCCGGCGACATGTAGGCCGCGGTTCCCTGAATCACTCCCTGCTTCGTGGCCGTCATGCTGATCGTCGGCGACTCGGACGGGTCCACAGCCACCCCATCCCCCACGAACGCTTTCGCCAGTCCGAAGTCCAGCACCTTGACGTTGCCCTCGGGCGTGACCTTGATGTTGGCGGGCTTCAGGTCCCTGTGAATCACGCCTTTCTGGTGAGCGGACTCCAGGGCTTCGGCAATCTGGAGGGCGAGTCTGAGGGATTCTTCGACGGGGATAGGACCGCGTTTGAGCCGGTCGGCCAGCGTATCGCCTTCGACCAGTTCCAGGACGAGGAAGCGTGTGTCGCGGTCTTCTTCCAGGCCGTAGATGGTGGCGATGTTCGGGTGGTTCAACGCGGCCAGCAGCGTGGCTTCCCGTTCGAAGCGGGCCAGCCGCTCTTGGTCTTTGGCGAATTCTTCGGGAAGGGTCTTGACGGCCACTTCACGCCGGAGCTTGGTGTCCCGTGCCCGCCACACCTCCCCCATCCCGCCCCGGCCCAGCGGAGCGAGGATTTCGAAGGTCCCGATTCGGCGGCCTTCCAGCCCGGGCCGGTGCCCCTGGGCCAGTTCTCGCGCCTCTCCCTCCATCGCCGGCGTTTCCATGAAGCCGGATCCGGACTCCTCGGCGAGCAGCGATTCGACTTCCCGGCGCAGGGCCTCGTTGCCGGCACACGCCTCCTCCAGAAACGCAGATCGAACCGGTTCCTCACGCTCCAGCGCGCGGTGAAAGAGCTCCTCGATCTGGCGCCATCTGTCCGCCATCGCGTGATCCTCGCTCGTTTCGACCGATCCCGTGGTGTGAATGCGGTTTGGATGTGGAACGAATTATAGCACCCTTCGGATCCTCGACAGACACCTAAGCCCTTTGAACACTGAGTGTTGTAAACAGGCAGTGGGCTATTTGGTCAGATTCAGTCGTCGAAGGTCGTCCTCGGTCCAGCGGGCTTGGAGAACAACGATGCTGCGAAGCGTGCCTATGGGAATGACGTCGGATTCCTTGTGACACGAGACGGTTGCCGCGCGACCGTCGGGATGCCTGAAACGGCGATGGCTGCCTCTCGTGCGGATGTGAACGAACCCATCGGTTTCGAGTGCGTGGATAATGTCGCGGGCGGGGACCCCTCGCGGGATCTTCAAACGGTCACCAGTACGGCGGCGGATTCTGCGGATGCGATAAGCGCGTCGGGCGGTATTTCCTTACCTTCCTCGACCAGTTCATCAACAATCATGTGGAGCACTTCGGCGATATTCTTCATCGCTTCCTTGCGGGTATCGCCCCACGTAGAGGCACCGATGGATTCGAGCGCAGGACAATACGCCCTGAATGCGGATCGCCCATCCTCGTGCTCGTCATCTTCTACGACGACTTTGAAAACGTAGCTCTTCAAGGTGTCCTCATGTGGTCCAGAATACCACGACCGCCGAAACGCGCGAATGTACGCGACATCCAACCTTGTTGGTTCACTGACGCTCATGTTGAAGAATCCCAACTGATCTGGAAGGGGTTTTGAACGCACCCAGCGATTGCCAATTCCGGACGGCCCATTACTCGCCACTTGGCTACTCGTTACTAATCCGCCGCCACATTCGAATGCACTCTTACGAGGCTGTGGGGAGTTTCGGAGACTATCCAGGTGAATTCAGCGCGGCAAGTCGATGCCTACCGCACCGGCGCCAGTTCCTTCAACTCTTCGAACCAGTTCAGGACGATATTGATACGCGTCGCCGGCTCCGGCTCTCGATCAACCCGAGTCGGCATCACGAACCGGTCGCCGTCGGGAGAAACGTCGTAGCTGCGGATAGGAGTCGTCCCAAGATTAGTTTGCTCAAACAGCATCCGTGGCCGGCTACGCGTGAATGTGGATTCTCGATTAACGTCCACCACCATGAACCGGACCGAACCGTCCACGTTAGTGCGGTAGAACAGTTGCTCGCCATTCGGCGACCATGCGGGCGCCAGACCCACGCCGTTCGAAACCTGATATGCGGGCTCTCCAGCGGGAAAAGGACGAACGTGGACCTCGTCGCGACCTGTTTCGTCGGACACGTACGCTAGCCAGTTCCCGTCCGGCGAGAATGCCGGGTGCCTCTCCGCAAAGGGCGTTTCCCGGAAAGGCGCCGGTTCGCTGTCCCCGTCCATGGAGAGAATCATGAGGTCGCGAGGCGCCCGGTCCTCAACAAACGCCAGCACACTGTTCGCCGACCAGGACCCCGGGTGCTGGCTCACATCTCTTTCGGTTAACCGCTCCGGTTCACCGCTGCCGTCCGCTGCCGTCACATACAGATTCAATGGACCGCCCCCAATCCTCGAGGCAAACACAATCTCCGTGCCGTCCGGACTCCAGGCGAATGACTCGTTTTCGTGTTCGAGCGAAGGCTTTGGCAGCGGGGTCGAAATCCCGAGGTCCATGTCGTAGACCCATGTCGAACGGGCCTCCCCGGTCCTCCCTTCCGTATAAGCGAGCCGGGTTCCGGCGGGTGAAAAGCGCGCAAAGAAGTATGAGGCTGGAGGAAGAGGAATCGGTTCGGCGTTTCCAGCCAGATCAACCCAATTCAACTGCGTCTGCTGCTCCGGCATGATGCCGCCTGGAAGGTACGCCAACGTGCCGGAGCGGGAAACGCTGTACTGTCCGATGCCAATGTTCATGCCGGTATTGCCGACTCCCTCGGCCTGCATGAGGTCTTCGAGGACGACCACCGGATCGCCCGTTACTTCCAGATTTGCCCCGTCAAAGGGCACGGCCATCAGCGTACCGCTGCGGACAAACGCGATGTGCCCGGAGTCGAGGTACACCGGGTCGGTTCCGCCTTCGACCACAACGATACGGTCTCGGATCTCGAGCGATTCGACGATTACGTTGAATTCTTCACTGGGAATTCCTCTATACAGCGGGCCCTCGGCGTAGAGGACAGCGTCGCCACCCGGAAGCAACTGTGGTAGACCCTGGATGTATTCGGGACCAAGATCGTGGGTTGTGAGCTTTTTAACAACGCCGCCGCTGGACGCGACCTGGAGCACACCCTCGAAACTCGCTAGCAGGATTCTGTCGTCCTCGGTCCAGCTCAAGTCACCGGGTATAAACTCGAGTCCCGTGGTCGAAATGGTTCGGACTTCTCCTCCAGCTACGGGGACTCGCATCAGCTCCCTCGAACTGTGGAAGAAACCGATCGACCGTCCGTCCGGAGAAAAGCGCGCGAAGCGGGCGCCTTCCGTCCCCGGGATCGGGACCGCCTGGTCCTGGTCCCTCGGTCGCAGATACAACTGTGTGCGGTTGTCGCCATCGTTCCCGACGTAAACGAGATTCCCTCCGTCGGGAGACAGCGCGAACGCACGCATAACGGGACGGCCGAATGTCAGCTGGTTGCCCGCAGGGGCGTCGCCAAAGTGCGCTCCTTCGTGCACATCCAACGTCAACCGGGTCACTTCGCCGGCGGGTGCCGGGCTCAAAAGGTTTCCAAACAAGACCAGCGCCAGGATCAGGCCAACGGCCATTCCTCCCAGAGCGAGTCCCGTGGACCGCTTCCATCGGGTTTGGGGTTGTTCCGCTTCCGTGGACAGACCATCCGAATCCGACTGGATCTTCTCGAGGTCGACGCGAACGTCGGCGATGTCATGCCAGCGGCGTCGAAGATCCTTCTCCAGACAACGTTCCATCACTTCGCGCAGTCTGGGGTGTAGATTTGCCGGAAGACGATCCCATTCCGGCTCGGCGCGGATCACGGCGGCCAGGATCTCCGTGACGTCGTCGCCTTGAAACGCCCGGCGCCCTGCCAGCGCTTCATAGAGCACGCAGCCGAACGCCCAGATGTCGGTTCGCCGATCCACTTCCCGTCCCCGCGCCTGTTCCGGGGACATGTAGGCCGCCGTTCCCTGAATCACTCCCTGCTTCGTGGCCGTCATGCTGATCGTCGGCGACTCGGACGGGTCCACATCCACCCCATCCCCCACGAACGCTTTCGCCAGCCCGAAGTCCAGCACCTTGACGTTGCCCTCGGGCGTGACCTTGATGTTGGCGGGCTTCAGGTCCCGGTGGATCACTCCTTTCTGGTGCGCGGCTTCGAGGGCTTCGGCAATCTGGAGGGCGAGTTTGAGGGATTCTTCGACGGGGATGGGACTGCGTTTGAGCCGGTCGGCCAGCGTATCGCCTTCGACGAGTTCGAGGACGAGGAAGCGTGTGTCGCCTTCTTCTTCCAGTCCGTAGATCGCGGCGATGTTCGGGTGGTTCAACGCGGCCAGCAGCGTGGCTTCCCGTTCGAAGCGGGCCAGCCGCTCTTGGTCGTTGGCGAATTCTTCGGGCAGGGTCTTGACGGCCACCTCACGCCGGAGTTTGCTATCCCGCGCCCGCCACACCTCTCCCATCCCGCCCCGGCCCAGCGGCGAGAGGATCTCGAAGGTCCCGATCCGGCGGCCTTCCAGCCCGGGCCGGTTCCCCTGGGCCAGGTCCCGCGCTTCTCCCTCCATCGCTGGCGTCTCCATGAAGGCCGACTCGGTCTGCTCGGCGAGCAGCGATTCGACTTCCCGGCGCAGGGCCTCATCGCCGGCACACGCCTCGTCCAGAAACGCAGCCCGCTCCGGTCCCTCGCGCTCCAGCGCGCGATGAAAGAGCTCCTCGACCTGGCGCCATCTGTCCGCCATCGCGTGGTCCTCGCTCGGTTAGACGATCCCGTTTTGTGAATGCGATTTGGATGTGGAACGGATTATAGCACCCTTCGGATTCCTGACAGACTCCCTAAGCCCTTTGAACACTGAGTGTTGTATGGCGGCGCAATCGTCTTCGGCGCTTGGCCCGCGGTCCCGACATCCGCACAAACAAGAAATTTCTGACACCCGTTCGAGTTTCCCCACCCGGTTCTCGCTTTCCCGGTGAGCGCACATCGCGCTGAGACACCGGGAGGCAGACATGACACGATTGGGACACAAATCTTCACTTTGATTCTGGTCTGGACTTTCCACGCGGCGTTCCCGTTCGAAGCCCGCGCCGCGGACCAAACCCTCGATTTCCAGCTTCGCGCGGGCCACTTGATTGTCACGAAGCTTTCAGTCGCAGGCACTCCGTTGAACGCTGTGATCGACACGGGTGCGAACACCAGCGCGCTGGACAGATGGGTTGCAGAACGCCTGGGACTCGAACAGTTGTCGAGTACTTCTGTGAGCTCCGGGGCTCACACGTCCAGCTTCGGGCGGGTCGTCGTTCCAGATCTGGAACTGGGGCCTATCCGCGGGGGTGCCGTCTTTGCCGTTGCCGACCTTTCCCGGTGGGGAGTGGACGCGATCATCGGTCTGGACCTACTGCGGAAGCAGCCAGTGCTGACGATCGATTTCAAGCAACGGACGATCACGTTCGACGAGGTCGGCCATCTGGAGGCGTCAACCTCTTTCATCTCGCCTCACTTGCTGGTGATCGTGCCGGTTCTTGTCGGTAACCACGAGGTCCGGCTCTCCGTGGACACGGGTGCAGCGTTCACCACACTCGAACGGGAAAAGATTCGAAACTGCGACGGTGTTCGAAGAAAGCGTCAAAGCCGCGTCGCGCACTCCGTTGCGGGCGGGTCCCGGGTTTCGGAGGTCCGCCTCGGTGAGGTCCAACTCGGCCCGACGCTGTGGAAAGGCTTGTCCGCCGCCGTGATCGACGATTTCAGGTCTCCGGTCCTCGACAAGGATGGCCTGCTCAGCGTGATCGCGCTCGAACTGAAGCGGATTCAGTTCGATTTCGGACGGAGTGTCTTGAGCTGGGAGAAGTAAAACGGGACGAGGCCCGGTGACCTCCGATGGCAGACCTGGTACCCCGATTTGTCTGGGTCGGTAGGCTGACAATCGCAGGAGTGTACTGGAGAGGTCTCACAATATGTCTCCGTGCCCAAGACGATGTCAAGAATCCACTTGGCCGTGTAGCCAAACGACATCTGCCAGTGGTGGCATCGCTGCGATTGCCGACATCTTCCACACGTACGGGATGCCGACATATCTGCACTTGAGAATAACAATAGCGATCGCTGGCGGAGGAAATCTGGTTATAGTCGGATATTTAGTGCACTATGGTTTCATCGAAGCATCGTATTATGCTCATCGATTTGCTCACGTCCCCAGTCAGCCGAGCGGTGCTACGGGTCACTCGTACCGTCGAGGTTGCTCCGAAGAAGCCGTCTAACTCTTATCCGGATTGATATCTGGTGGTGGAATTCGCGAAGTACCGATTGAAGAGGGGCGGCCCGAGAGTCACATCTGTTGTCGTGAGGCTGGCCGAGCCCAATGACGCCCAGGCGATTGCCAAGATTTCCGAGGCTGGCGAAGACGAAGATGCGGCCGACTACTTGAGGGAAGCTGGCAGGGAAATCGAACAGCAGGATGTTGCTGGTGACTCGAAAGTTGTGTTCGTTGCTGAGGTGGGAGCAACGGTGGTGGGCTTCGCTCGAACTGACTACCTTGTGCCCCCAGATGCCGCCCCCGAAAACTGTGTGCCCGAGGGCTGGTACTTGCAGGGATTGACCGTGATGCCAGACGACAGAGGTCGGGGAATTGGCTCTTTTCTGACGCAGTCACGACTTGATTGGCTCGACGGTCGCACGAACGTCGTTCGCTATTTTGTGAACTCGCGGAACTGGGTTGCAATCGAGCTTCACAAGAAACTGGGATTCAGAGAGGTACGTCGGGACATTTGGGTGCCCAAAGTGACATTCTCAGGAGGGGGGACCGGTATCCTATACGAACTGACGCTTGAGGGCTGACCATCGATCAGCAAACGAATGTCGAACTGAGACTTTACTCTCTATTATCCGTGATACGGGTGCGGCGATCAGCCTCCCAGAGACGCGGCGAATTCGGGCTTGGTGGCTTCCAGGATCTCCAGGATCGCAGTCCGGTCCGTGTCGGAGAGGTGGCCGAAATCTTCGCTCCGATCCCTTCCGCCGAGAACATCGCGCAGCCGCCAGTAGACGTAGTCTTTGGCCGGGTCCGGCAGGGCGTCGAAAGCGTCGGAGTAGATAAGGTAGCTCATCGGATAGCGGAACAGCCTCTCCTCGAGGTTCAACTCGCGCAGGGAGCGGCCCTCGGGATCGGTCCGGCCCCGGCTCATGAATATGGACGAGAAGCCGGAAGTACCCGAGACCGGTCCGGCGAGCGGAGCCTCGCCGACGAAGAGCATGGCCCGCACGAGCGGTTCGGCCGCATCTTCGATCCGCTTCATCGTGGCGCCGTCATCGTCCTCCGATCCTCCGGCCTCCCGCTCATAGAGAGCGGACCGCGCCTGCCAGTTCAACCCGATGATGAGATTCTGGACGTAGACCTGGTGTTCGAGGATGAGGAGCGCGACGATGTCGCTGTGGTTGCTCAGGTAGGGCGCGGTGTCGATGAGCGTATCGAGTTCGGTCACATTCGCGCCTCGATTCAGATCGAACTGATTCCTGTCCGTGGGGTCCGCGACGACCAGGTTTCCCATGTGGAGTTGGTCACCGTGCGTGCCGGTGACGTACCATCCGCCCCATCGTTCCCGGATCGGGCTCTGGTCGTTTGTCAGAAACCAGCCTTCGTGGGAAACGGCTTCGCCATTCGAGTCGGGGAACATCGAGCCCATCAGGTAGCGGGGTACGCCGCCGCCAGTCAGCGAATAGCTGTCGTGGCATCGGAGACAACGAAACGTCTCGCGTCGGAACTCGGGCCGTGATTCTGTCTGCTGATCGAGTGTATAGAAGATTGGGCCCAGCTCTGGATCCAGTGCGGAGACCTCGATGACGCGGCCGCCCTGCACCCAGCCGACGTAAGCGTCGTCCTTGAAGTAGAGGGCGCGTGGTCTCTCTGGCCGTATCCGACCGATCTGGTTGCTGGTCTTGGTAAAAACGAGCACCTGCGAGGCCACGTCGATTTCCAACTCGCGAAGCAGGGAGGCCAGATACCCATTGTCGCCGTCGTGTTGGAGCTGCACGTCCCCGCTTTCGATCCTCTGCTTCAATCGGCTGACGTCCTCCGCAGGTGTGCCGGTCGAATACGGAATGGCAGGATATTCGGTGTCGTAACGGAGTTGCAACCCGGCCAGCAGCCCGGCTGGGATAAGGACCGTCGCGCAGGCCACCGCAGCGAGTCGCCATCGACGATCCCAGCCCCGATCTGTCCGAGGCAAGATGGCCGTCAGAAGTTTCCAGATACCCAAGATGCTACCTTCCTTCGCAGTACCATCATTATAGTAGAAGCCGAAACTGGGTGAAGCGGATTTCGAGTCGGGACGGCTCTGGCTTCAGGAGCGCTTCGCCCGCGATCGTCTTCCGCTCGGTCGTACTCGGTATGTGCACCGCCGATCACCGGCCAGGATATGCTCGTCGCGCTCGATCTCGGTTTCCGGGCCGAGCACAGCCCGAAATACATCCAGTTCGCCGGCGCACAATCCGCTGCACGCCGTAGCGGCGGCACAGATGGAGCAGTGATTCTCAACGAACAGGAACGAACCGTCACGTTCGGCGACGACTTCGGCCATGTAGCCCTCGCCCGTTCGGACCCGGGCCAGGGCTTCCAGGCGTTTCCGCAGCGCACCCCTGCGTGGCATCCGTTCCCGATAGGCAGACGTCTGCCGGCGGGCACGGACTTCCAGCAGTTTCGTCATTCCTTCGTTGCCGAAGGCCTGGCGCAGGCCGGCGAGAAGATCGAGGGTCAGATCCGAATGCCCGTCGGGAAAGAAACCATCCGCCGCGGACGTCAGTTTCCAGAGTTTCGCCGGCCGCCCGACGGGCCTTGGCTGCGCCTCGCTCTCCACGAGCTGCTCTCGCTGCAAGGCGTACAGATGTTGCCGCACCGCCATGGCCGAAACATCCAGGCGATCGGCCAAGCCCGCGGCGTCTTGCGGGCCCTTATGTTTGAGCCAATTCAGGATCTCGCGGCGGGTTCGGGTCTTGGCCGGCGCAGGCATCCTTTGTTTATAAAGAAAATACTTTACAAATTCAAGAGCCGAGACTAGTATCGATTTCTATAGGAAATACTTTAGAAACGTCGGGAAACGAACATGACCTGGACTCAAGCCGTCTCCCTGAACGACCTCGGCGATAAGCCCGTCGTCTTCAACCATCCGCCGCGACAGATTGCGGTGTTCGCGATCGACGATCGCGTTTTCGCCGTCGATAACCGCTGCCCCCATGAGGGATACCCCCTCGCCGAGGGCAACGTCACCGACGATTGCGTCCTTACCTGCAACTGGCACAACTGGAAGTTTCGACTCTCCGACGGGGAGTGTCTGCTGGGAGGGGACAACGTTCGAAGCTACCCGACTCGGCGGCAGGACGGGCACGTCTGGGTCGATATCTCGGATCCGCCGCCCGAAGAGATCCGGCGTCAGGTTCTCCGCGGGTTGAAGGTTGCGGTCGAGGACCGTGATTTCGGCCGCCTCTGTCGCGAGATCGCAAGGCTCCACTACCATGAGCTCGATCCCAAGGATGCGGTCCTGGCCGCGTTGGAGTGGACGCACGCGCGATTGGAATTCGGGACCACTCATGCGATGGCGGCCACCGCGGACTGGCTGGCGCTTGCCGATAGCCTATCTGGGGGATTCGAAGACCGCCTGATCTGCCTGGCGGAGGCCGTCGACCACCTCGCTTTCGACAGCCTTCGACGTCGGGAATACCCCTACGCTGCGGCCGGAGAACCATTCGAGGCCGCGGCCTTCTGCGCCGCGATCGAGTCCGAGCAGAATGATGTGGCCGAAGGAATGGTGGCGCGCGGCATGATCGACGGGTTGCGCTGGAACGACATGGAGGAGGCGTTCGCCGCCGCGGCGCTGGCGCACTACAACGATTTCGGACACAGCCTCATCTACGTCGCAAAGACCGGGCAGTTGCTCGAATCGCTGGGAGCGGAGGCCGCCCCGTTCCTGCTGCCCGCGCTCGCACGCCACATCGCCTACGCGACCCGTGAGGACCTGATACCGGAGTTCAAGGATTACGGTCCGGCTCTCGAGAGCCTGCCCGGGCCTGGGACCAAACAGACCGACGGGACCAAACTCGAAATCCCTTTCCCAAAAACCAAATCGCAGGCTCTGGGCTGGCTCCGTGACAATATCGGCACTTTCGGAAACGAAGCGGTGTACGACGCGTTGCTGGAAGCCCTCGGCCTGAACCTCCTGCACTACGACACCAGTTACGGGACGGCCCACGACCGGCCTGTCAGCCAGAACATCGGATGGTTGGACTTTACCCACGGTCTGACGTTTTCCAACGCGGCCCGCACGCTCTGTACGCAGTATCCGCACCTGTGGCCGCAGGCCCTGGTTCAGATGGCGTGTTTCCAGGGCCGCAACCGCAAGTTTGTCGATCGAACCGTCGATAAGGAAGAGTGGCGCGTCGAAGAGCCTTCGTCGTTCTTTGTCGAGGCCCGTGACCGGCTGCTGGATCACGGTCTCCGCGACCCCATTTTCTCGGCGCACCTGCTCAAGACCAGTGCGGCGGTCCAGGCCGAGCTGCCTTACGTTTCAGATTCGTGCGCGGATGCGCTGCTGGCGGGTCTGAATAGATTCCTGCACTCACCCATCAAGATGAAGCATGTCCGCCGGCTGGCCCGTCAAGCGATCGCCCTGGTGGCACGGGATTTCGACTCCAAGCCCGGCGAGTAAGGCGTAGTTCTTGACGGTTCAGGGCGGACAGGGCTGGCGACCAGATCGCTCGAACTGACGTCGGGAAAGACAGTTAGGTTTCGGGTCCGATCACGGCGTTTCAAGCGCCGCCTTCCTCGCTCCACCTCGCCAGCGCGACCGCGTCAAACTCATCGTCGATCGGGTAGTGGCTACAGTTTAATGAAACTGTAGCACTATCGTCGATCGGGCGGGCATCGGTGTTCGAGGAAGTTGGTTCGTCGACTTCGTTCGCGTCACTCGGCGATTCGTCTCCGGTGTCGATCGGTTCCTCAGAAGGGCCCTGCCGTTCGAGTCTCGGAGCGCGGCCAGCCATCGAAACCTCCTGACAATCGATTCCACGACACCTTGAATGCGGGTGTCCAGACAATTCGGCCGGGCGAACGTCTCAAAACATGCCCTCGTGCGGTTTAGGCGAAGGAGCTGCTGAAGATGTTCCTTGCCGGTGAGGCCGAAGCCGTTGCCGAGGTGAGGGCCCACTACCACGAAGCGGGCGCATCAAGCTTCGCCCTACATGATGCACAGCTCGTGCTTCGCGCGGTCGTATGGCCTAGACAGTTGGCCGAAGCTCAAGGCCTTCGTGGACGGCGTGACGGACGAGCGGGTGCGCCTGGCTGGAACCGAGGACGTGGGCTACTCGTGGGGCATGCCGCTCTACACGTGCGCCGGCGCCGGCAGGCTCGCGATGGCGGAGATGCTGCTCGAGCGGGGGGCGGATTCGAACGGGCAGGTGTTCACTTCTGGGACGCCGGTCGCCTCCGCGACGGGGTGGCAGAGCCCGGAAAGACGCTGGCCGAGACGCTGCTCGACAGCGCAGCGAGCGGCGGCGATCCCGAGATCGTGCGGATGGCGCTAGAGCGTATCGACTGGCCGCCCGACGATCCGCGGTGGTACCGGATCCTATGGTCACCGCTGGTCTTCTGGAATCACATAGAGCGACATCATGGCGTGCTTGGGCAACTGCGCGAGCCCGAGCCTTGAACAAACCCAGCATTCCTGCGACAACCTACTGAGCGACGAGTGCTACTTTTCCGAAAGAATGAAGTAAACCGCGAGAGGGGCCAGTAAGAGGCAGCAGCCGATTCCGAGGATAGCGGGCAGAGCGAAAGGCACTCCCGCCATCGGCAGGTAGCCGGCTTCGGCGCCAAACGTCGGCGGTAGAATCGTCGATAGCCCGCCGAACCAATTTTGAACCACCGGGACGAGAAGCCCTCCCAGCGCCAGGATGACTCCGACGGCAGCCGCTGCGGCAAAGGCGTGTACGATAGTTATCGGGCGTTCCGCGGTCCGGGCAGCTTCGTGACGGGCTCGCAGTTCCGCACGCCACCAGACGAGGGAAGCCGAGGGCCCCTGCACCTCGGCGATCGCCGAACGATAGTCGTCCTGCATCGAAGAGGCTACTTCAAGGACGTCCACACACACGCCACATTGGGCGGCGTGCCGTCGCAGGTCTTCGTCGCAAGCATCTGGCCAGCGGCCCGCAGCGATGGTCTCGAGCAGTTCCGGTTCCCGACTGCATTCGGTCAGCTTCATCGCGCGGTTCTCCCGTCCGAGCGGCGCAGCAGTGTCGCGAGCTTTCGCCTGGCACGGAACAGCAGCAGTTTGACGCTGTTTGTCTTCATGCCCAGCACCCCGGCGATCTCCTCGTGTGAGGACCCTTCGGCGTAGGCGAGCCACAAAGCCTCCTGCTGCCGGGCGTTCAACTGCTCCATTGCGCGGGCCAGGTCGGTCCGTTTCTGACTCTGGCCGGCGACGTCGGTAGCCGCGGCCACATTGCCCTCGTCGGCCAGCGGGAAGTAAGAACGGTCCCGGCGGTGGCGCAACGCGTCGTTTGCCACGTTGGAGGCGATCCGAAACAGGTAGTTCCGCCGGTGGGATTCGTTGTTGTACTCGCGTCGGGTTCGCAGGAACCGGTAGTAGGTTTCCTGAAGCAAATCGTCGGCGAGATGCTCGTCGCTGGTTTGCCGCAGCAGGAACACCCATAGCGGCCGCGCAGTCCTTTCATACAGGGAGCAGAATTGATCCTGATCCATCTGCAGTGCGTCTTCCGCTTCCGCCGGCCGCGCGGCGAGAGCCTCGATGTCGAACAGAGCTGGGTTAGGTATCATCAAGTCTCAACCAATCGTCATGACGGCGGCGCCGAGGGTGCCTCGTCGGATGCCGACCCGGGCTGCCATTGTTCGATCAGGCCGAGTTTTCGGGAAAGGAACATTGCGGCCACGCCCGACAGCACGAACCCGATTCCGAGAGCAATCGCGATCACCCCGACCACATAAAGTGGATCGGCAGCGCTCTGGTCCGTCAGACGCGGGATGGCAAAATGGATGCCCGTCCCCCCCAGCGTGAGCACCAGGCCGGCCTGGATGGACCACATTATCCGGTTGGTTGGCGCGCCCAGCGCCGGGCTGCCGCTGTCGAGCGCAATCGGGGCCGATTCCAGGAATCGACGGCCGGCGGGCGTGCCGATGTAGGCGAGGAGGTCTTCGCTGGCTGTGAAACGATCCAGCAGCTTCGAATGCACCTCCGTCTGGACGCGGGACAGGCGGTTCCAGCGCCGGTAGTCGATAATGGTTCGGATGAGCCAAACGACCACGCCGACCATCGTCGCGAATACCAGGAACGCTATGAAGGCTTCCATGATGTCACTGCTGTCCTGGTACCGGGATGTACCGACGAAATAGCCGGGGTTGTGCGCGACCTCGGGATACTCGGCCAGGAACGCGGCCAGTGCGGGATACGTCGCCAGGTAATCGGCATCGGTCATCAGCGCGGGGTCAATCCGAAGGACCTCCTGCAGTGTCGAAGGATACTGCGCCAGAACTCTTCGGAGCTGTTCACGCACGGTGTGGTCCGCGGACGGCGCTGCCTGGCGCGCTGGAGGTGTTTGCACAGGGGGCGACGAAGTCGTCGTCTGCGCGGCAGCGTCGATGGCCAGCAGGGCCGTCAGAACCGGGATCGTCCAGAATGTTTTTCGCATCAGGTTCTCCATTAACAATCTCACTACCTTAATACCGGTTCCGCCCCTGATCGGTTAACAGCATTCCGGGATTCCGAACGACGATTCTTCCAGCGTAAGCTTCTTGGGGCCGTCACGCCAATACTCTTCGATCGGCGCCGCAGCCGATAGGTTCCTCGCGGATTACGCTCGCCCTCGGGCTATCGCCGGTTCGCTTCACGCTCTCGAAGGTCGGTCTTGAGCACTTTGCCGTATTCGTTTTTCGGCAGTTCGGCGATGAAGCGATAATCCCTGGGGCGCTTGAAGCGCGCCATTCTCTCCAGGCAGTATGCGTCGAGATCCTCGGCGCGAACCGCCTCGGGCCCGCGTGCGACGACGTAGGCGACGACCGCCTCGCCCCACTCCCGGTCGGGACGGCCGATGACCGAAACCTCGGCGAGGGCCGGGTGCCCGGCGAGCACTTCCTCGATCTCTCGCGGATAGATATTGGCGCCCCCCGAGATTATGACGTCCTTGGAGCGATCCTTGAGGGTGAGAAAGCCTTCCTCGTCCAGCACCCCAACGTCGCCCGTGTGCAGCCAGCCGCCGCGCAGGGTTCGAGCGGTCGCCTCCGGATCATCCCAGTAGCCGCGCATTACCGAGTCGCCGCGCACCAGGATTTCACCAATCTCGCCGACTGGGAGGGCTCGATCGTCCTCGTCGGCGACGCGAAGCTCCACCACGCTCTGGGCAACGCCGACCGATGCCAGCCGGGCCAGCCAGCGCGGGTGGTCGCTTTCCGCATGCACGCTTCGCCCGAGCGCCGTGATCGTCATCGGGCTCTCGCCCTGACCGTAGAGCTGCGAGAGTTTGGGGCCGAATCGTTCCAGCGCCGCGCGGCAGTCCTCGACATACATCGGCCCACCGCCGTACATCATGGTTTTCAGATTGCGCGTGTCCGCGTCGACCGGGTGGTCCAGGAGGCGCTTGACCATAGTCGGTGCCGCGAAGAACGAGCTGTCGGGGTAGGTCCGGATCAGTTCGTAGATTTCAGCCGGGTCGAAACCGCCGCTTTCGGGGATGACGTGACAGGCGGCTTGCATGACGTTCGGCACGCCGTAGAGCCCGGAACCGTGACTCATCGGCGCCGCGTGAAGAAGGGCGCCCCATGGGCTGCCGGGGTCGACGTCCGAGACGTAGCAGAAGCTCATCGCGAGCAAATTGCGATGAGTGAGGGTCGCGCCTTTCGGGCGCCCGGTCGTGCCGCTGGTGTAGAACAGCCAGGCTGCATCGTCGGGCGCTCGCGTTTCGACTGCGAGCGCCGGACTCTGGAGGAGCCCGTCGTACTCCACGCCGCCGACCTCGATGATTCTCGGCAGGATTCCGGTGGCGGCGACCGCATCCGCAAGGTCTGAGGTCGCGAAGCCGAGCCTCGCGCCGCTGTGCTCGAACATGTACGCGAACTCGCTCGGGTGCAGCTTGGAGTTCATCGGTATCGCGACAAGTCCGGCGTGCCAGCAGCCATAGATCAGCTCCAGATACTCCGGGCAGTTCTTGAGCGTTAGCGCAACGCGGTCACCGGGCTCGAGACCGAGACGTCCGCGCAGCGCACCGGCGATCCGCGCCGCGCGGGACGCGAGCTCGCTGTAGCTCCGCACGACGCTCTTTCCCAGGGCGATGGCCGGAAACCTGCCACGGTAAAGCCCGGCGCGTAGGAGGTGGCTGGCAAGGTTCATCGTCTGCACGCGTTTCAACCGATCCCAAACTCCCACTACACGCGACTCCCGATCTCGGCTCGCATGGAAATCACGTCGCCTGGAATCTGGCGAAGCGAGATGCACGGATCATATCGCGCACGTTTTTGGCCCACAACCGGGCTGTGCCTTGGGCGCCGGTCGGATCTTCACGTCGCGACCGCAACCTCAGTCGGACGTGGCGGGTTTGTCGCCTGCCCTCCACGAGCCTGTACAATGCTCCGCGACGGACAATGGCAGACCGCAATTCCAAACCTCAAGAGTTCGACCCCCAGATCGTCCAAGGCCCGCTTTCCAAAGCTGTCTGGAAGCTCGCGTGGCCGACGATGTTGCAAAACGTGATCGCCGGCTTCCAGGGCATTGTCGACCACACCCTCGTCGGGCGCTACGTCGGCTTTACCGGTAACGCTGCGATCGGTGTGAGCTGGCAGATTTTCCTCGTGGTGATCGTCTTCGTGGTTTCTGTTTTTACCGGCATGAGTATCCTCGTCGCTCGGTTTGCCGGCGCCGGCGAGCCCGAGAAGGTCAACCGCGTCGTCCTCCAGGGTATCTTGACGGCCATTTTGATGGTCGTCTTGTTCCTGGCTCCGGTTGGGATCTTCTTTGCGCCACAGCTGCTCGGCTTGTTGAACGCGTCGCCGGAAGTTCGTGTCGAGGCATTGCCTTACCTCAGGACTCTGTTCGTTTTCTGCTTGGGCATGCTGCTGTACTACATGATGGCGGGAGTTCTACGAGCGGCGGGCGATGCGAGAACCCCCCTCCGTCTCGGAATAGCGATGACCGCGCTCAATTTCGTGGGGAGCCTCGTGTTGATCCGTGGCTGGGGCCCCATCCCCGCGTTCGGAACGCTTGGCGCCGCGCTCGGCACAGTCATCGCGTCGGGCCTGGTCGGAGGTTATGCCGTTTATCTTCTGGTGACGAACCGACTCGTAGTCCGGCTCCCCGAGACAGTCTCGTTTCGTCCTGACTGGGGAATCATCCGCGAGCTCTTTCGTTTCGGGCTACCCACGGGTTTCCAAGGGATTGCGATGAATCTCGGTGGGGCGGCGCTCGTAGGCTTCGTAGGCTCGCTTCCTCAGAGCGCCGAGGCTCAGGCGGCCTATGCCGTCGGCTACACGCAGCTGTTTTCGCTCGTCACGTGGACGTCGGTCGGATTGATGGCGGCCACTTCCACCGTCGCCGGACAGAACCTGGGCGCGGGTTTTCCAGAACGCACCAAGAAGGCCGCACGGACGAGCGCCATGTTCGGCTTGCTCCTCGCCGGAGGCGTCGGGGCTCTGTTTGTACTGATGCCCCAACGGCTTCTCGGCGTCTTCGGTCTCGAGCAGCCGATCGTGCTGGAACTTGGGACCGAGCTTCTCAGTTATCTGAGCGTTTCCGCCCTCTTCGTCACCGTCGCCCTCAACTACACCGGCGCTCTCCAAGGAGCCGGCGACACGCGGAGTCCTTTGGTCATCACGCTCATCTCTCAACTCGCCGTACCGATCGGTTACCTGACCGTCACGCAGATGAGCGGGGGTCTGGGAAGCGCGGACGTTTGGGGCGCGATCTTGGTGGGCCACATCCTGCGATGTGTCCTCTCGGTTGCCCGCTTCGAGCAAGGTCGCTGGGTGCACATCGAGGTCGATATCGGGGAAGCGGAGGCGGACTAGCGTGCTCTCAGGGTCTTCTCCTTAGGACCGCCGCTGCAGCAAGTTCAACCTACCGTGTAACCCACAAACTCCGCGATGAGCTTTGGGTCGCTCGGTCCCAGAAGGACCCTGTCCCCATCCGTAAGTACGGGTTTCTTGAGAAGGTTGGGGACCCGCGCCAGGACATCGAGGAGTTGCTCCTCGGTCAGATCCTGTCCGGCGATGTGCTCCTGATACTCGGGGAAATGGGTATTCGGGGTCACCATCGCGGGCGCCCCTCCCGGTATCGATTGGGCGAACGCACCCAGCGCTTCCTGGGAAGGAGGTTCCTCCAGAAGCAGTCGCTCTTCGAAGGGGATTTCCTGTTGCGAAAGCCACGCTCTCGTCTCGTCGCAGGGCCCTCAGCCCGGCTTGGTATACAGAATCAGGTTCGCCATAGTCCCTGCCTTTGCGGTTGGATGATTCATCAAAAAAACCGATACCTTCCTCAGCGTCTTCCTATTGAGCGGCAAAACAATAGAACAAGCCGTCACCGCCCGAAGCCCGCAACTGTTCCTGGCTACATCCACGGCTGTCATGGGCCGAGTTCCAGGCCGCGCGGTCATGATGACCGATCCTGGCTTTTCCGTCACCGCTGCTCGTCCAGTTGCCGCAGGTCATGTCCTCGCCAGCCGAGAAGGCCGTTCCGTCCGGCTGCGAGCCGGTCAGGACATCGTGCCGGTTCGGAACGTATCCGCTACCGGGGATCCTTCTGCCTCTCTCGTCGATCACGGTCATGACGGTAAACCGATGTCCCATCCCGTGGAGCTCCTCGACGTTATTACCGATAAGAGCCCCCAGAGCGTTGTGCCATGGGCCTGAGCCGATACGGTCGCGAGCATTCACCGCGTTCGGGCCCTGGGTGCTGAGGTAGGCATGCCATGTGCCGTCGCCCGCACCCGCTCCGGCGGCCAGGCTCTGACAGAGCGCGTCGGCTCCGGCCAGACCACCCAGATCGGCTCCTTCGCCGGAGCCTGCACTTGTGACGAAAAAGGTCATCGGATTTTGGGCCAGGGCCGGCGCGTAAACCAGCAGGCTGAGGCAAATCACACCGAAAATAGGCACTGCTCTACTCATGTCGGTTCTCCTTCTCGTGACAATCTTTGGTGATCCAAAAACTTCCAAATTATCGGAGGTTTTTCATCAGACCACTATCGCAGTTCGGGTGTCAATCGAAAGCGGGTCTGGTGAAAGAGTCGGCCGGGGTGCATTGAAGAAGGTCGTTTGTTAATGCGGGGCGACCCAGGTCGTCATTTGGTTAGAGAATTCCATCAATCTTGAGAGTCTTGGAACGTTTCTGAGCGGTATGGACGAGCCGTTCGAAAGTGCCGCTGCGCCCGCAGCGATACTTCTTGACCGCACGTTCTCCAGCATGGGAACGTGAAGGGCACTCAATCAGGCAAACCCGCAGGAGAACACCATGCGACGAAGAGTTGGATTGCTGACCCTCGGTTGTCTGCTGACCCTGGGCTGGGCGTGGACGGTTGTGAGCGCCCAGGACGTCGATACCGGGACGATCACTGGCGTCGTCACCAGCAGCGATAGTCCCGAGGCAGGCGTCTGGGTCATCGCCGAAACCGACGACCTCGACACCAAGTTCCGCAAGATCGTGGTGACCAACGACGATGGTCGGTTCTTATTGCCGGAGCTGCCTCAAGCGAACTACTCGGTCTGGGTGCGAGGGTACGGGCTGGTCGACTCGACACCCGTGACGGCGACGCCGGGTCAGGATCTCAGTCTGACGGCAGCTGTCGCGAAGACTCCACAGGAAGCTGCCGCGGTCTATCCTGCCAACTACTGGTTGTCGCTGATGGAGGTGCCGGAGACGAGCGAATTCCCGGGCACCGGTCTCGATGGCAATGGCATCAGCCCGGAGCTCAAGACGCGCCACGAACACCTGTACAACGTGAAGGCCTGCCTGCGCTGTCATCAGGTCGGGAACAAGTTCACGCGCGAGATTCCGAACGCGCAGGAGTACGAATCGACCGCCGAGGCCTGGGATGACCGTGTCCAAATGGGTCAGCGCGGAGCGGAAATGTCCTCCTTGATGACGAGGTTCGGACGCGAGCACGGGTTGAGAATGTTCGCCGACTGGAGCGACCGGATTGCGTCCGGTGAGGTGCCGCAGGCGCCGCCGCGCCCGGATGGCGTGGAACGAAATGTGGTTCTCACCCTGTGGGAGTGGACGGACACGATGGGCAAGATCCACGACGAGGCGTCTACCGACAAGCGCAACCCGCGCGTGAACGCCAGTGGGCCGATCTACGGCGTCGACATTGCCAACGACAACCTGGCCATCCTCGATCCGATTACCCATAAAGCGACGATGCTGCGGATTCCGACCCTGGCGGATCGCTCGACCATGCGGGCATCGTACGCGCAGTCGGGCTATCCAGCGTCCCGACTGGCGAACCTGGAGCGCTTCAATCCGACCAGCATCCACAACCCGATGTTGGACAGCGAGGGCCGGGTCTGGTACACGGCCACGCTGCGCCCCCCGGCGGACCAGCCGTATTGGTGCACAGAAGAGTCGGAGAACAAGTACGCACAGTATTTTCCCATGGAGCGGTCGGGTCGCAACGTGAGCTACTACGACCCGAGGACCCAGCAGTTCACGATGATCGACACCTGTTTCGGGAGCCACCACCTGCAGTTCGCCGACGATGAGAACGAGACCCTGTTCCTGAGTAGGCCGAATGCTGCCGTGTTCGGCTGGGTCGACACGAGGCAGTTCGATCAGACCGGGGACGGACAGCGCTCGCAGGGCTGGTGCCCGACTGTGGTCGACACCAACGGCGACGGCAGGATCACGAAGCCCTGGAACGAGCCGGGCACAAGCGCGTCCGACTTCGACCCGATGCTCGATACGCGCGTCGCCATAGGGGCGTACGGGATCATCGTGAACCCCGTCGACGGGTCGGTCTGGGGTGCGCAGCAGTCATATCCCGGGAAGATCATCCGGGTGTCGCTGGGTGAGGATCCGCCCGAAAGCTGCATCGCAGAGGTCTTTGAAGTGCCGTCGGAGCGCTGGGACGTGGAGGCGAACGGCGAGGTCGGCTTCATGCCACGCGGCATCGATGTGGACCGCAACGGCCTCATCTGGACGGCACTCTCGGGGACGAACCACCTCGCCAGCTTCGACCGCAGCAAGTGCGGGTCGCTGACGGGGCCGAAGGCGCACGAGGGGCGTCACTGCGGGGAAGGGTGGACGCTTCATCCACTGCCCGGTCCGAAGTTGAGGGGCACGGACGTCCGAGCCGACTTCAACTATTACAACTGGGTCGACCAGTTCAACACGCTGGGCCTCGGGGAGAACGTTCCGATCGCCACGGGAACAGGCTCCGACTCGCTGATCGCATTGTTGCCGGATACGGGTGAGGCGGTCGTGATGCGCGTGCCCTATCCGCTGGCCGGCTTCCACCCGCGCGGTCTGGACGGTCGGATCGACGACCCTAACGCCGGATGGAAAGGGCGTGGCGTCTACTCGTCAACCGGTGCGGACACGGTGTGGCATGCGGAGGGTGGTTTCGCAGTGGAAAACGGCGAGTACACTTCAATCTCGCAGCCGATCCTCGTGAAGTTTCAGATCCGCCCGCATCCGCTGGCGAACTGACACGAGCTGGTGCCAGCCGAAGAGACATGTCCATAGGCCGACGCTTACCTTCCTAGGCGGCTTTCTTCCGGGCCCGGGACCAGGCGGATCTCGCCGACGCATAGTTTCCTCGTGACACGCATACTCGAACATCGGACCATGACTACGCGTCATGGGAAGTCAGCCTTACCAGCCGCAAGGCGAGTGTTTATTTCTTGGACACGTAGACCTGGCGTCCGTGTAACTTTCCGCGACGGTTTCTTCATACACGTACAGGAGGTCGACGCCATTGGCCGAACCCCGAACATGTCTCGAGTGCGGATCCCCACTGCAGGATGAGTTCGCCGGGGGACTGTGCCCGCGATGCCTGATGGGTTTAGGCGTAGCAGCTTCCGAGGCCGAAACCCTGAAGGCGTCCGAGCCGCAGCCGGTATCGCCGGGTTCTCGCCGGAGCCTTCGATTCCGCGACGGCGATGATCTCGGCCATTTTCGCCTCGTTCGTCTGCTTGGACAGGGTGGCATGGGGGAGGTCTACGAGGCTGAGGATCTGGACAGCGGCCGCCGCGTTGCAATCAAAGTGATGGCGCACACCCTGGTCTCGGACGAGCACCGGGAGCGCTTTCTGCGTGAAGGCCGCCTTGCTGCTTCGATCAACCATCCGAACAGCGTCTATGTGTTCGGCACCGAAGAAATCGACGGCATTCCGGTGATCTCGATGGAACTGAGTCCTGGAGGGACGCTCCAGGACAGCGTCAAAGACGGAAGACGGATGGACCCGGTAGCGGCCGTCGATGCGACGCTGGATCTGATCGAAGGCCTTCAAGCCGCGCTCGACAAAGGGATTCTCCATCGGGACATCAAGCCATCCAATTGTTTCGTCGAAGCCGACGGGCGCGTCAAGGTCGGCGACTACGGTCTGTCGATCTCGACAAGGTCGGACGAAACCGTCCTGACCGCTGCCGGAACGATGCTCGGGACGCCGGGCTATGCTTCACCTGAGCAGCTCAAGGCCGGCGATCTGGACGTCCGCTCGGACATCTACTCTCTGGGTGCGACGCTGTACTGCCTTCTGACCGCCCGGCCGCCGTTCGAAGAGACGCGGGTCGCCAATTTGATGGCCGCGATTCTGGAGCGTACACCCGACCCACCGCACAAGCTTCGGCCCCTGGTTCGTAAGGCGCTGTCGCGGGTCGTCTTGCGATGCCTGGCGCGCGACCCTGCGAACCGATTCGATAGTTACCGGGAGTTGAGAGAAGCGCTCCTGCCTTTCAGCTCCGCGCGATCCGAGCCGGCATCGCTCGGGGTGCGCTTCCTGGCTTACGCGCTGGACATCGGTCTGCTGATGACAGTCCTCTTTCCGCTTTTGTTCCTGCGTGAAGCGACCCAGATTCAGGCGGCGTTCCCGGCGCTGACTGGGGCGGGGTTGGGGATCCTGGGCCCTGCGGTATCGCTGCTCTATTTCCCGCTGCTTGAAGGCCTTGTGGGGCAGACTGCGGGGAAGTGGGTTTGCGGCATCCGGGTCGTAGGGAAGGCCGGCCCACCGGGTGTTGCGCTTGCCGCTTTGCGCTGGGCAGTCTTTTACTGGTTGCCCGGGTTGCTGTTAATGGCTCTCGGAATGCTGATCGGGCCCGTGTCACTCCCTGCCCAGATCGGGATCATCCCCCTGCTGCACCTCCTTCTCTTGTTAGCGCTTTTCGCTACGGCGCGGCGGCACAACGGGTTTGCCGGCCTGCATGACATTTTATCCGGCACTCGTGTGGTACGTCGGGACGGCCGCCAGACGCGAGCGTCCGTGGACCCCGATCGGACCCTACGACATCAGGTGGAATCGCTCGCTCCGGTCGGTCCCTATACGGTCCGAGGCTTCCTTGTTCGCTCGGGGTCGGAACAAGTTCTCGAAGGGTATGATCCGACGCTCGGGCGCCGCGTGTGGATCCGGAGTTTGCCGGCCGGCACGCCGCCGCTATCGTCCGGCCGGTGTGATCTGGCCAGACCGGGACGGCTTCGATGGCTGAACGGACGCCGCAGATCAGGCGAGAACTGGGACGCCTACGCCGCCGTAGATGGACTGCCGCTCGAGACGGCCGTTCGCACCAAACCGCCCTGGTCCGCCTTGCGACTCTGGCTCCTGGATCTGGCCGCCGAAGTAGCGGAAGGTTGCTCGGATCACACCGAACCCGAGAAACTGGCATTGGGCCGGATCTGGATCGGAGCTGATGGAAGGGCGCGCTGGCTGGACTTTCCAGTTTCCGATGATCCTCCCCGCGCCGCTGGGGATCGCGGCGGTCATAATGTGCTTGCCGATCTCCAGGCCGTTTTGTCCCAAGTCACTTCAGCTGCGAGGCCGCACGGTGACGGAGCGCACGGCAAGATCCTTCCGCTTCCAGTGGCGGCATCTGGATTCCTGCGACGCCTGAAACAAACCGGCTTCGACAGCCTGTCGGAGCTGTCGGGCGCCCTCCGTTCGCTGTCCGGAACGGATGCAGCTGTGGGGAAGCAAAGCCGGTTTGCTCAAATATTGATCTGTGCGGCCTTTCCCCTGTTGAGTACGCTCGCGATCAGCACGGTCGGATACGTGATGGAACGGACCCCTCGGGATTACCCGGAGTGGGGCCGCCTGGACGAACTCCTCACCCACGTGGCGACCATGCGGCCGCGGATCGAGCAAGGCGACAACGAAGAAACGATCCGCGCACTCGAAGTCGTTATCGCCTCTCGACACCGAACGCTCATCGAAGACCCCGAGCTCTGGCCTCCTGGCTTGTCTGAACGGCGCCGCGAACGGCTCGAGGATGCCCAGGACATCATCGACCGCCATCCCAGCGTACCGGCTTCCGAGCTCCGGGATGCGGAATCGCAGCTAGAGCCGCTGTTTGCCCGGATCGAAGCCTTCGAGCAACGCACAGCGCCTTCCCGAGTGGTTTCCCGTTTAATGAGGGCACTCGGCCTGTTCGGGCTGGTTTCCACTGCTCTGTTCCGGGGGGGATTGTTGTTGCTTCTGTTCGGCATGGCAGTGGTCGACGCCAGTGGACAGCCGGCCGCGTTCTGGCGACTCCTTCTGAGAGGAACCCTGATCTGGGGAACCGTCATCGTCCTGTTCCCGGGTTACTTGGGTGATTCATTCCTGCTGAGCCGGCTTGTCCCTTTCGACGCGCTACGCGAAATGTCGGTGGCTGTTGGGGATTACGGATTCCTGGGTATCGCGCCATCCGCCGCGCTGCTTGCGGCCGCCGCGGTCTGGGCCGTGCTCCATCCCTCCCGAGGCCTGCAGGACCGGCTCGCCGGAACCTACCTGGTGCCGAGGTAACGAACTATGTTGAGATTGAAGCTATCTACCGCTCCGATCAGGACCGGACCACCACGGAGGCAGAGATGAGCAAGCGAACATGTGTCGATCGGCGACGTTTTCTGGCCGGGACCGCCGGCGCGCCGGGTAGTACGTTTTTTGGCCGACTTCCGCTCGAGGCCATGGTCGAGCAGGGAGGCCCGCCGGCCGCCCAAGGCTGGGATGCAGGTTTCGTGTGTCATCTTGCGTCCGTGTAACTTTCCGCGACGGTTTCTTCATACACGTACAGGAGGTCGACGCCATTGGCCGAACCCCGAACATGTCTCGAGTGCGGATCGCCCCTGCAGGATGAGTTCGCCGGGGGACTCTGCCCGCGATGCCTGATGGGTTTAGGCGTAGCAGCTTCCGACGCCGAAACCCTGAACGAGTCCGAGCCCGAGCCGGTGTCGCGAGGTTCTCGCCGGAGCCCTCGATTCAGCGACGGCGATGATCTCGGCCATTTTCGCATCGTTCGTCTTCTTGGACAGGGCGGCATGGGGGAGGTCTACGAGGCTGAGGATCTGGACAGCGGCCGCCGCGTTGCAATAAAAGTGATGGCGCACACCCTGGCCTCGGACGAGCACCGGGAGCGGTTTCTGCGTGAAGGCCGCCTTGCCGCTTCGATCAACCATCCGAACAGCGTCTATGTGTTCGGCACCGAAGAAATCGACGGCATTCCGGTGATCTCGATGGAACTGAGCCCTGGAGGGACGCTCCAGGACAGCGTCCAGGACGGGAGACGGATGGTCCCGGTAGCGGCCGTCGATGCAGCGCTGGACCTGATCGAGGGGCTTCAAGCCGCGCTCGACAAGGGCATCCTCCACCGGGACATCAAGCCATCCAATTGTTTCGTCGAAGCCGATGGGCGGGTCAAGGTCGGCGACTACGGCCTGTCGATCTCGACAAGGTCGGACGAAACCGTCCTGACCGCGGCCGGAACGATGCTCGGGACCCCGGGTTATGCCTCACCCGAGCAGCTCCAGGCCGGTGATCTGGACGTCCGGTCGGACATCTATTCACTGGGTGCGACGCTGTACTGCCTTCTGACCGCGCGGCCGCCGTTCGAAGAGACGCGGGTCGCCAACCTGATGGCCGCGATTCTGGAGCGTACGCCCACCCCGCCGCACGAGCTTCGACCCTTAGTTCCCAAGGCCCTGTCGCGAGTCGTCTTGCGATGCCTGTCACGCGATCCTGCGAACCGATTCGATAGCTACAGGGAGTTGAGGGAAGGACTCCTGCCCTTCAGCTCCGCCCGATCCGAGCCCGCCGCACTCCGGGTCCGCGCCCTGGCGTATGCGCTTGATTACGGTCTGCTGACGATTGTCTCTTCGCTGGCTTTGCTCTTGCGTGGAACGAACATTCAGGCGGAGGCGTTCGTGATGCTCGGCCCTGGCTTGCAGCTGCTCTATTTCCCGCTGTTTGAAGGCGTTGCGGGCCACACTCCAGGGAAGTGGGTTTGCGGCATCCGGGTCATCGGGAAGGCCGGTCCACCCGGCGTTGCCGCAGCTGCCCTGCGATGGATGATCTTCTACCTGGCGCCTGGGGCCGTGTTCATTGGAGTGGGATGGCCCTTTGTAGAGTCCCTGTTACTCCCGGCGATTATTGAGAGCAGTATTGGCCTCCTATTGAACCTTGCCCTCTTGTCGGCGCTCTTCGTTACCGCTCGCCGGCACAACGGATTCGCGGGCTTACATGACATCATCTCCGTTACTCACGTTGTAGGTCGAGGCGGCGGCCAGGCGCGAGCGTCCATCGAACCGGATCGGACCGAACTGCGACCCGAGGAAGGATACCCCCAGGTCGGTCCCTATAAAGTCACAGGTTTCCTCGTTCACACCGAATCTGAAGAAGTCCTCGATGGATACGACCCGACGCTCGGGCGCCGCGTGTGGATTCGAAAAGTGCCGGAGGGCACGCCGCCGGTATCGCCCCGCCGGCGTGATCTGGCTCGACCGGGGAGATTCAGGTGGCTGAACGGACGGCGAAGACCGGGTGAGAACTGGGACGCCTATGCTGGCGTGGATGGACAGCCGTTCGAGGCCGCCGCTCACGTGGAACCGCCCTGGTCTAGCGTACGATTCTGGCTCTTGGATCTGGCTGCCGAGGTGTCGGAAGGTGCCTCGGGTCACACGAGACCCGAAAAGTTGACCTCGGACCGGATCTGGATCGGAACGGACGGCCGGGCGCGCTGGCTGGATTTTTCGGTTTCAGACCGGTGTCCGCAGCGTGCAGGAGCCGCCAACCGGAACGGTGTGCTTGCCGACCTCCAGACTGTTCTGTTCGAAATCGCCTCTACGGCGAGCCCGCACGGCAAGACCCCTCCGCTTCCATTGACCGGCTCAGGCTGTGTGCAACGACTGAAACAGGCGGGCTTCCACAGCTTGTCGGAGTTGCTAAGCTCGCTCCGTTCACTGACTGCTGGGGACCCGGCTGTGAGTAGAGAACGTCGCCTGGCGCAGGTTCTTCTCTGTGCGGCCTTTCCCGTATTGAGCACGATCTTCTTCAGCTCCATGTTTTACTTCACACAACAGCCCACGCGCGATTACCCCGAGTGGGCACGGCTGGATCAGCTCCTGCTCCAAGCCGAGGTTCTCCGGACACGGCAATCGGAAACGAATGGCGGTGGGGACCTTGTGAATGAACTCGAGGTTTACATCGCCGGGCACTATCGAATGGTTATCGAAGACCCTGGCTTTTGGCCTCCACGCATGTCCGAGAGGCGACGCGAACGGTTCCGGGCGGCCCAGAAACTGGTGGACCGCCATCCCGCCGTGACGGTCCCGGAGCTGCAGGCAGCGGAATCGCGGATCGAGCCCCTATTGATCAGCGTCGACAACGCGCTGGAAGTCCGGGCGAATCTGCCCCTCTTCGCGGCTTTTCTTTTCGCGACGCTCGCTGGTCTTGGCGGGCTTGTTTCCACTGCTCTCTTCCGAGGGGGACTACTGATGGGTTCGTTCGGCGTCGCGGTTGTCGTCCGAAGCGGCCGACCAGCGCCATTCTGGAGAGTTCTTCTGAGAGGAGTTCTGGTTTGGGGGACTGTCCTGCTCCTGTTCCCGGGAGGTTGGGCTCGGTTGCTGACTCTGAATGTGTTTGGTTCCATCGAAGCGCTGCAAGGATTGTCGGTGGCTGTCACGTCGTACGGATTCCTTGGCATGGCGCCATCGGCGTTTCTGATCGCATCCGCCGCCGCCTGGGCCGTGCTCCATCCCTCCCGAGGCCTGCAGGACCGGCTCGCCGGAACTTACCTGGTGCCGAGGTAACGACCATGTTGAGAGTGGAGCTATTTACCCGTCCGATCAGGACCGGACGACCAAGGAGGCAGAGATGAGGAAGCGAACGTCCGTCGACCGCCGACGTTTTTTGGCCGGGACCGCCGGCGCGCTGGGTAGTGCGTTTTTTGGACGACTTCCGCTCGAGGCCATGGTCGAGCAGGGGGCGCCGCCGGCTGCCCAAGGCTGGGATGCGGGTCTCGTACGTCATCTTCTGCCGACGGTCAGCGATTCCCGCATTCTCTTGAAGGTGTCGTTCGACCGGCCGCTGTCGGCGGCGCCGATACTACAGGTCGGAGCCACGGAGGTCGTCGGAAGCCAGAACGACACGGCCGGGGAGCACTGGCAGTTCCACGCCACCGACCTTGCGCCTGGCCGTCGCTACGAGTTGACGCTCCAGCGGGCCGGCGGCGGGTCGTTGTGCGAGCCCTGGTCGCTGTCGACTTTTCCACCGCCAGGCGCGAGCCCCGAGCGGTTCAGGATGCTCTTCTTTACCTGCGCCGGCGGACCGGGCGGCTCGTACGAGGGAATCGGAGAGCGGCAGGGCCCCCTGCCGACGCTGATTCGCAATCGGCTTCTACGCCGGGCGCTGTCGTTCGAGCCGGAAGCGGCGGTGGCGAACGGCGACCACATCTACTGGGATCTTCACACCTGGCAGGGTGAGGACGCCGGGCAGCTGAGCGCCCGCGGGCGGCAGTCGAACTTCGACTTCTCGGCCTCGGTGTTTGGAGCGAGTAACGAGACGGCGATGAAAGCGGCGGCGGGGCCCCAGATCGTGCCGGTCTACGGCAGCGACTTTCGGTCGGTCCCGGTGTTCTTCCTTCAGGACGACCACGACCACTGGGAGAACGACGCGGTGACCGACGACATCGCAAGCTACCCGGTACCCTGGTTCCAACTCCAGCTCGCACGCGCCACCCAGCAGCTGTACTACCCCGAGTTCCTCCCCGACGGAGGACGACCGGCTGGCCTGCCCTGGTCCGGCACCAGTGGCCGGGGGGATCTCTCCGAGAGCTTCGGCACCGTCCGCTACGGCGATCTGGCGGAGGTCCTGCTCTACGACGTGCGGCGAACGATGTCGCTGGGTGGGCCCAATGCCGTTTTCGTCGACACCCAGGCGGAACGGTGGCTGCTCGAGCGCACCCGTGCGACAGGCGCGCGGCATTTGGTGCATGCCCCATCGAACCCCTTCGGTTGGAGCGCCGGGAAGTGGGGCGAGTGGTACCCGGACGTTCTCGACCCCGAGCGGGGGGAGCTGACGACGGCCAGCGAGAAGCCGTACTGGCAGGGAGGGTGGTTGCGGCAGCACGACCGCCTGGTGCAGGCGATCGGGGGACAGGCGGAGCGTGTCCCCCTGATCATCAGTGGGGATCTCCACGCTATCGGAGTCGGGCGGATACACCGGGCCGGCGAAATCAATTTGGGCGCCCAACCGATCACCGCTGTGCTGAGCGGCCCGATCGGCACCTCCGTTCGCGGGTTCCCTTCCGTGGTCCGGGGCATCGGCGCGACACCACCCGAGCACCTCGACCTCGAGGAATCCGTCGCGCCGATCGAGGACCACGGTTTCACTCTGGTGGATTTCCTGCCGGATCGGATGGTATTGCGCCAGTTCAAGTGGGACGTCGACGTGCAGCCGCTCGCCGCGATCGACCGGCTGGAGCCGTTCTACACGACCGAGCTGCCCAGGCCGGCGTGAGGAGCCTGCCCGAGCGAGAGTCTCGGGTAGATCTGACCTGATGACAGTACACGGAGGCGTGCCGAACATTGCGTCCAAGCCCCCACCGCTCGGCGGTGCGGCTTAACTCAGTACGTTCACTGGCCGATCTTGTCATAAGAAACCTTCCTGACCCGCTGCGTGCTGACGGTGAAACCGGTGATGCCCCCCTGTTCGTCCCTGAGAAAAGTGAAGTAAGCCCCTGGGCCGGTGGCGAAGACGAAGCCGTCCTTAAAAGTGGGTTGGAGCGGAACGTCTTCACTCTTGCGGGCTTTCCAAATGAGCTGGCCGTCCCTGATCACAAACTCCACTTCCCGAACCAACTCTTCGCTGTAGTACCTGCCCACGTATGGTGCCAACTCATCTGCGGTAGGCTGCGCGAGTGGTGCCCAGTCGTAGGATTCGTCACCGGCGGGGTTGCTAGGGCGCAGCCGCGGAGAACCCGTGGACTCCGCGTACTCAATTGATAGGAAGTTGTCCGAGGTACCGACCTGGAATCGGCCTTCACCCAGCGCAGTCAGCACTTGCCCATCTTCTATCGTGGGCCCAATGATGAGCTTGTCGTCCGCCATCCTCAGCACCACCACCACATCAGTCAGCTCTCTACGGTAGGCTCCAGCCAGCCGATTCATATCTGGCTCCGGAACTTCTGGCGCTTCATCCGCATTTGGTTCCGTTTCAGCCGGTTCGGTAAACGCAGCAGCCAGGTACACGTCCGCCACTTGTTGTGCCTTCCGTCCGGGGTTGCTCGAAGGGAAGTTGCACAGTACGGCGAGGCTGAAACGCTGGTCCGGAAACCGAAGGAACGATGACCGGTAGCCGGCATCCGAGCCGCCGTGACCGACGGTCCGCAATCCTCGATACTCTCCATGAACCAGGGCGTAGGCATATGGGATCTCTTGGCCGTTGTTCAGGACACCTCGCGTGTGCATCCGGTCGATCACCCGACGGCCTCCAACCCGCGCGGTGTAGAAATTACGGTCCCAGCGAGCGAGATCTTCGACGGTTGTAAACAGGCTCGTTGCGCCAACGACGTCGAAATCGGGAATCCTGATTTTCAGTGTGTCATCGTCGCCGGTTGGACCGTATGCGTAGGCCCGGTTTTTCACGATCATTTGATGATCGTCGTGAAAATGAGTGTCGTCCATCCCGAGAGGCTCGAAGATCCGTTCCTCGGTGAAATCGCGCAGTGACTGTCCGCTGATCCTCTCGACGATAACCGCGAGCAGCGTGTAGCCGGTGTTGCTGTAGAGGTACTCGTTTCCGGGAGTGAAATTCAGGGACGTCTGACGCGAGGTGATATCCAGAACGTCTCCTTGCGTTATCACGTCGGCTTCAAAACGCCAGCCGGCAAGCCTCAGCAGGCTCCATTGGTCGCGGAGGCCACTGGTGTGATGAATGAGATGCCGGATTGTAAGAGTCGTTCCAAAGTCGGGGACTTCCTCGACGTATTCCCGCACGTCGTCGTCGAGGGAGAGTTTTCCTTCCCCGGCCAGCAACAGGACAGCAAAGACCGTGAACTGCTTGGACACCGATGCCACGTGGAAGATCGACGACGGCGTGATAGGGACGCCGTACTCCAGGTTCGCCATCCCGTAGCCCCTCTTATAGACAATCGCCCCATCTTCCATGACGGAGACGGCGCATCCTGGTGAATCGGGAGAGTCCCGATCGACGAAGACTTCATCAACCTGTCCTTGGAGGTTGGTTTCCTGTGCCAGCAGGACATGGGACTGCGTCCCGGTCGAGACCAGCAGTATTGCTACGAAAGCTAGGGCGTGCTGTGTCAGCTTGTTCGTCAAATCAACCTCCTGGCCAAGATCCTGTTCAGCGCGGCTAAGGTTGGAAGCAGCAACTCAAACAACGCGATTACAACCACCGAGCAACCTAACCGCCGCCAATGGAAGAGCAGGCGGTCTTGCGTCCAGTTGATTGCGCCCAACTGAAGCCCTTCGTAATATATAGGTCGTCCACGGCGGGCGAGGTGAATGAACTCGGGGCGCCAACGACCGCGGGCCATGGACACAATCGCTTCCCGGAACCGTAGTCCCTGAGTCGGGACAGACGCAAGAATGAAATTTGGAATCAATATCCTCAACTTCGGTCCCGGAGCGTGTCCCGACTCCTTCCTCCGATGGGGACGGATCGCGGAAGCGCTTGGTTTTCACTCGGTGTGCCGTTCAATAAGAGGGGCGCAATCGCAAATGAATATCTCGAAGTCATCAGGAAGTCGTGGTCCTCCGACGTGATTTCCTACGACGGACAGTATGTTTCCTTCAAGGATGTCCATACGGCGCCGCGTCCGGCCAGATCGCCTCACCCTCCAATCTGGGTTGGGGGCTCGAGCGATGCGGCCCTCCGGAGAGCCGTTCGTTACGGCGACGCGTGGCATCCGATCCGACCTCGAGTGAAGTGGCTGAAAGACGAAGGTATGCCGCGACTGCGGAGAATAGCGGAGCCGGAAGGAACTTCGGTGCCCGACCTTTGCCCCAGACTCAGTCTCCGGTGTACCGAATCGACATTGGACGACAACGAGCGCACGGCCGGAGAAGGTACCCTCGATCAGATTCGGGCTGATCTCGAGGGCCTCTCCTCACTCGATACAGAATACTTACTCTTCGACACCTACGCGGGAGATCCCGCATCCACCCAGCACTCTGAGGCGGATTGGGCTCTACTATCGTTGCTGGCTGAACGTGTTCTGGACCTTAAACAGCAGTCGCTGCGTTAGCCTGGATAATCTGTGAACAAGAGCAAACGAGTCTTCACGTGTAGTCTTCTCCTCCTTGTAATCCCGGCCGTAGGAGGCTGCATCACGGAATCAACGCCAGAGGCAACCTCGGTGCAAGCGGAGCATGGGACGAAAACCCGATGGGAGCTGGCATCAATCGTACCGCCGGGCAACTATATTGCCGATCTGACCAACACTTTTGCCGAGCGGGTCGCCGAGGTCACGGGCGGTGACGTGACAATCTCCGTCCACCTTTCAGGCGTCTTGGGTCTGAAGGGACCGGAAATGCTGAATGCGGTACGCGATGGCCTCGTTCATATGGCCGACATTCAGATGAATCAGCAGGTCGGCGAAGATGCGCTGTTTGGCATTGAATCGACTCCTTGCCTCGCAACAGACTTTGGCCAGCTCTGGGAGTTGCAGAAACTGACACGGCCGGTGTTTGAAGCACTGACTGGGGACTACAACCAGAAACTCCTTTACATCTACCCTCTGCCCCGACAGGTTCTTTTCGCAAACCGGGCGACCGATACTTCCCTCGGCCAGTATGCGGGCTTGAGCGTGCGCACGATCGATCGCAACGGGGTCGATTTCTTCCGGCGGCTCGGCGCCGTGCCGCGGCAGATGCCCTGGCCGGACGTTGTGGCGGCCCTGTCGACTCACGCGCTCGATGCCGTCTCCACATCGCCAACGTCGGCCGTCGACGGGAGCTTCTGGGAATTCCTCGGACATGCCACGCTTCTACACTGGCAGATGAACTCCTTTATGCTCACGGTCAACCTGGATGCCTGGCATCGAATATCGGATGAGCATCGAAGAGCCATCGAGGCCGTGTCGGGCGACCTGGAGGTTCGGCTCTGGGAGGCCAGCCGACAGTCTGAGTCTGAAACCCTTGCGATCCTGCGCCAGAACGGGATGACCGTTGTCGAGCCGGGCGCAGCACTGCGGGCAGAGATACAGGCCGTTTGCCAGGACGTCTGGCAAGAGAAGCTCGCCACCGAGGACGCGATAGCCGTCGATCTCCTTCGACAATACCGGTCCACGACGGGCAAATGAGGGCCGGCATCGCGTGACCGGGCTCAGACCAATCGCTGACGGCTTTGGTAGGGTCGTAGATCATGCCTCGCGGCTGGCGGCCGGCGTTGCGGCCTTTTGCCTCGGGCTCATCCCAGCGCTGATCATTTCCGACCTCCTTCTGCGAGTCATGTCCCTCGGCTCGCTCGAATTTGTCTGGGAATACAGCACCTATCTAATGGCCACAGCCACCTTTCTGGGCAGTGCTCATACCTTGCGCACAGGCGGGCACATCCGGGTGGGATTGCTGTCGCTCAGGGGACACCCGTCGGCGCGGAAGGCGGTTGAAATCGCCGTCACCCTCATTGCGCTCATGATCAGCCTGTTCATCGCCTGGGCCATGGCGGAGCTTGCCTGGCGCTCGGGCATCAGGGGATCGTTGTCACCGACCGCGGCTGCAACACCGTTGGTCATCCCACAGGTGTTTTGCGTTCTTGGCTCCTTTCTACTGTGCCTGCAATTGATGGCTCGGCTTGCAAACATCGTGCTGGGCCGGCCACTGGAAACCTCTCCCACGGCAGAGACCGCTCAGTGAACGGCGCACTCCTGACCATGGCCGGTCTCCTCGCAGCGCTTCTGGCGGGACGCTTGTGGGTGGCCCTGGCGCTATTCGGCACCGGCATGACCCTCCTGTTCATGTTCCGCGAATTGCCGGTCGATCGTATCCTGGCGCAGAGCTACTGGAACATCACGACATCGCCCGACCTGCTGGCCCTGCCTCTTTTCATCCTGATGGCTGAAATTCTTCATAGATCCCGCGTATCGGACGGATTGTTCAAGGGCTTAACTCCGTGGGTGGCAGGTCTTCGAGGCGGCCTTCTCCACGTCAACGTGCTCGGATGCACGCTGTTTGCGGCAGTCAGTGGATCATCGGCAGCGACGGTGCTGACGATCGGTCGTGTCACCGTGGATGAGTTGCTGTCGAGAGGCTATGACCGCCGCCTTGCGCTCGGCTCGCTGGCAGGCGCCGGCACCCTGGGCTTTCTGATCCCACCCAGCCTGATCATGATCATTTACGGCGTTCTTTCGGGCGCATCGATAACCAGACTATTCATCGCCGGCATCCTACCGGGGCTGGTGCTGGCGCTCGGCTACGCCGTCGTGATCATCCTGTCGCCTGGTTCCCTCCGGGGGCCGGACGAAAAGCGGCGCTCGAGCTGGCGGGAGCGTGTCGCTGGTCTGCGCGACATCATGCCGACGATGCTGCTCATCCTTACCGTGATCGGTTCGCTGTATGGCGGCATTGCCAGCCCGACAGAAGCGGCCGCGGTCGGCGTGCTTGGGGCCGCCCTCACAAGCGCTTTTCAGGGAAGCCTGACAAGGGAGAACGTGACGCTCGCCTTGACCGGCGCCGTGCGAACGATGTGTATGGGCATATTCATCGTTGCTGGCGGGTTCTTCTTCTCGGTCGTGCTCGCCTATCTGCAGATACCGCAATCCCTCCTGGCGAGCGTTGCCGCATGGAATCTGGCCCCGTTACAGCTGATTTTGCTGTTGATGCTTTTCTACCTGGCCCTCGGGCTGATCCTTGACGGTACATCCACCATCATCATGACGCTGCCCGTCGTTTTGCCGCTCGTCACCGGCGCCGGTTTCGATCTGATCTGGTTTGGCGTCTTTCTGATCCTGGTTGTCGAGATGGCGCAGATAACGCCGCCTGTCGGATTCAACCTGTTCGTTATCCGGTCCCTGACCGATGAACCGGTCGGAAGGATCGCGCTTTACGCCTTTCCCTTTTTCCTCGTGACGCTGGCGATGACGTTGCTCATCATTTTCTTTCCCGCAGTAGTGACATTTCTTCCCAATAGGATGTCCTAGCAGCCCGTGGCAGAACTCTGCAGGGTCGCGCGCAGGGGTCTTCGGGTTGCAGGCGCGAAGTGAGGAGCGGAGCGATGATCATTCATCGTGACCGACGAGGGACAAAGCCTGCGGCCCGAACCCCCCTGCGCCCTTCGGGTTACGGCGAAACGGGGCCGTCTTCGTTGTCGCCGACTCCTCCCAATGAATGAGCATTGCTTCGTCCTCGACTCCTAGAATCCGGCCCCGTTTGGCCGTAACGCGGCCCTGCAGAGTTCTGCCACGGGCTGCTAGGCACAAACACGACAGGTGGCGAAGGCGATCGCTTTGGCCGCGGTGACAATATCGGAAAGCAGGACCCGTTCGTCGGGTGCCGGCCATTCATCGTAAATCCGGATATCGCCCGGACCATATTGCAGCGACGGAATGCCCGCGGCGTCCAGAAGGTTTCCGTCTCCCACGTTGCCGAGCCGAAGTCCCCCGCCTAGCTGGGGTGTGTTACCGGACGCAAGGCGGTGCCCTTCAGCGAGACCCGTAACGAGCGGGTGGTCTTTTTCGACGTGCATCGGATCCATGCCGGCGGCCTCGGGACCATCGGCGGGGATGAAGATCCTGGCATCGAACGCCGGAAAGTCGGTTTTGATCTTCTCCAACAGCCGCTCGACATCCCGGCGCACGGTGTCTTCGGTCTGGCCCGGAACCGTTCGAATCTGAAAAGTCATGTCGCATTCCCGGATGGGGGCGTCGCTGACTCTCCGGTAGAGATAGTGTTCCCGGTGGACGGTGTCGATGGAAATCTGTGGAAAGCCGGGCAAATCGTCATGGGGCTCGAAACTGAGCCAGCCGCCCGGAACCAGCGCACTAAAACTGCCGCCCAGCCGCCGAATGATCTCGAGCTGTTGTTCGATCGGATTGAAATAGGCGGCTCGGGCCTCCTTGTTATGTCGGAAGAAGAGTTCCGGCGACTGCGTCCTGACGCGGATGAAAACGATGCCGACGCAGGTGGTCGCGATGGTGTTGGCGGAGTGTTCCATATTGATGCAACAATCGGCGCGCACACCGTCATCTATGAGTGCCCTTGTTCCCGCTCCCAGGAGTTTGTGCCCGGCAACCGGGCAGACCAGGACATCGCCTGCCAGGCGGATGCCGCTTCGGACGATCGCCTCGACCGCCGACAGCGCGGCCGCAAGCCCACCCTTGTCGTCATGGGCTCCAATGCCCCAGACCCATCCGTCCTCGTAGATGCCGGCGTAAGGATCCACGGTCCAGCCGCTCATTTCAACGCCCGGGTCCATATGGCCGTTCAGCATCAAAACCCTGCCGCCGCCCGTGCCTTTGAGCCGACCTACAGGTTGTCGCGTGCTTCCTTTGTCTGCATCCCAGGGATGCGGCACGGTCATCATTTCGACTGAAAGCCCTACGTCCGACATTCGTTCGGCCAGATAGTCGGCGAGTTTGTGTTCTTCGAAGCTCGAGCTCGGAATCCTGATCATGGCCTGCTCCAGGGCCAGAACCCGATCTTCCTGGATCAGACTGGTGACGTCAGGGTTTGATTTGCTGTGTGGCATTGCGTCGCTGAAGCTGCTTTACCTTCACCTACCCGGCGAGGTTGGGAAGCTTGGTGAGATCAATGGTACACAAAACGACGGTGTCAGAAGTGGCTGAACGGATCGGCAAACCTCTGGCCTGTCTGACATGCCCGAACTGCAGTGATCTTCGAGACGCTGGAAAAGCCAGGATCACGACGAAAAGCGTCGACATCACGGGTCGGTGAAGCTAAGTTGCAGAGCGTGGATGTCCTGAGAAGCCATACGGTGACGGCGGGAATTCACCGAGACGGAAAACCATGAGGAGCCGGGCATCCGAAAACAGGCGGAATGACGAGCAGCCGCCTTCGGACCTCGCTATGGTCTGCGGAAGTCTCAAACGCGGCGGTACGGAACGCGTCGCTTCTACCCTGGCCAACGCCTGGAACCGCCAGGGTCGAAGCATCAGCGTCATATCCCTGCAGGATGCGGAGGATGTTTTCCATCTCGACCCCTCCGTCCGCCATATCGTCGTCCATCACCTCACCGAAAAGAGCACGGCCTTTAGATTCCAGCGGAGCATTTGGTCCCTCCTCGTCAAGACGTGGGGCGTTCTGACACTGCTCGGCCCTTCGCGTTTGCTCGAAAAGCTCTTCCGCTCACGCATCTACCTTTTGATTCTCTATGAGGCCCTATGTCTTCGCTGGGCTATCCAGCAGACGAAAGCTCCTGTAGTAATGGCCTTGGGACCGTTCGCCAACGTCCTCGCGGTTCTGGCCTGCTGGAAACTCGGCCGGAAGGTCATCATTTCGGAACGCAACGATCCGGTCCGACAGGTTCTGCCGTATCCATGGCATCGATTGCGACTCCGCCTCTATAACCACGCCGACGTGGTAACGGCTAACACTCATGACGCTCTCGAGGCAATGAAAGCTTATGTGGACGAGCAGAAGCTGGCCTTCGTCCCCAATCCTCTCGTTTTCAACGGTACGAACGCTCAGGTCGGGAAGGCGCCGACTTGTGAAGCGCCTTTTGTCTTGATCGTTGCGCGTCTGCATCCGCAGAAGGCCCATGAGGTACTGCTGTCGGCTTTCGCCCGTTTATCTCCCGACCTGGCAACCTGGCGGCTGGCGATTGTCGGGGCGGGAGAGCGAGAGGAAGCGCTGCGGGAACGGGCGGCCGTCCTTGGGATTGCGGAACGTACGGATTGGCATGGGGAAGTCGCCGACCCGTTCGTCTTCTATCGTGACGCCAAGATGTTCGCCCTTCCATCGCGATACGAAGGTACGCCCAATGCCTTGCTGGAGGCCATGAGCTGCGGCCTGCCCGTCATCGTCACCGATGCGGTGTCCGATGGAGTAGTTACCGATTCGGAGACCGGCCTGTTGGTTCCCGTTGATGATCCAGCAGCTCTGGCATGGGCGATGGAGGAGCTGGCCCGTGACGCCGCGTTGCGCCAGCGGCTGGGCGAAGCCGGCCGCCGGCGCGTGGCCGAGTATGATGTCGCGAATGTGCTCCCAATCTGGGAACGGTGCATTGGATTGTGAAAGGGGATTGTGAGAATTGACGTGGGGAGCTCGAGAGGAAACGCGAAGTCATGAGCGATACGGCGGTTCATGAAAGCAGAGGGCAAGAAGGGCTCAAGCGGGCCGTCATTCTCGGGTCCGAACTCCCGCGAGCCACGGCCGTCATCAGATCGCTCGGCCGGGCGGGGATTCCCATGGTTCTGCTGAATGAACGTCAGAGTATGCCCGCCTCGACCTCCCGCTACGTCGGCAGACAGATTCTCGTGGGCTCGAACGGCGACGGTGCTTTGAATGCGCTCGAGACGCTCGGTCAAGATGGCGGAGGGGTGCTCATACCGACGAACGATCCCTGTCTCATGCTTGTGTCGAGGAACTTTGATCGTCTCTCCAGGTACTACACAATGGCGACGCCCCACTGGAACATCATGGAACAGCTCCTGGACAAGGCGAAAACTTATCGCCTCGCGGCAGAGGCCGGCATCAAAACACCGAGATTTTTCACACCTCGCGACCTCGGGGAGCTTGAGCGGACTGCTTCCAGCCTGGATTTCGAGAACTGCTCCTACGTACTCAAGGTCAACGTCATGAGTCCGGGACCGGCCGATCCTCTGACCGGGAGGTTGACCCAATCAGCCGGATCGGATATGGCATCGCTCGAAGGCACGTGCCTGGAGATCTTCACCAGAACAGGCGCATTGCCGATGATTCAAGAGGTTGTGCCAGGAGGGACGGATGCGTGTGTCGGTGTATCTATGGTGGTTGACCATGACCATCATCCAACGATCAGCTACTCGGTGAAAAGGTTGCAACTCTATCCCTACAGAAAAGTTCTGGAGGGCGCGCATCCGTATGAGCTTGGCGCCAATGTCTACTGTGAAAGCGCCCGTGATGACGAAGCCGTTGAGGCTGCAAGGAGATTCGTTCATAGAGCGCAATACTATGGGGCCATGACAGTGGAATTCAAAAGAGACTCAAGGGATGGGAGCCTTTACTTGATCAAGGCCGATCCTCGGGTCGTCAATGCGACGAGCCTCTCCGCCGCGTTGGGACTGGATATTCCGACAACCCTCTATCACGTTCTCACAGACGGCCAGTTGAGCGTCTCGCCTTCGTACCGTGATGGCGTGGGATGGATCTGGCTCGATCGATATCTGCGAACAGTGTTGGTGAATAGGTACCACAGTCCTGTACGAAAACAGCTTTGGACGCTTCTGAAACGGTCAGACCGGATCAAAGCCTTCGCTTACTTGAGTCGCGGAGTGATTTCGATAACGTAAAAGGGACCCACCCAAGGGGGTTCTGATCGAGCAAAAGGGACCCACCCCTGATAGCCTCCCCCGGCGTGTCGCCGGATGAACCGGCAAGGCGGGAGGGAGGGTGAGGAGTTGTTAGGGATGGATCAGTACGAGATGGTCAGGACCGCACATCGGGTTTACAAGAAAAGCATTCGACAGATCGCCCGGGAGACCGGGCACACGAGACGGACGGTTCGGAAGGCGGAAGGCGTTGGCCGGGCAGGAGCCGAAGTATCGGCGGGAGAAGGAGCCGGCCTGTCCGGTGATGGATCCGGTGGCCGGGATCGTGGAGGGCTGGCTGCGGGCGGATCGGGAGCAGCCGGTCAATAAGACAGCAGCGACACACGGCGCACCGGGTGTGGCAACGTCTGGTGGACGAGCATGGATTTACCGGAGCCGAGCCGACGGTGCGGCGATGGGTGCGGGAGCGGAAGATGCGGCTGGGCTGGAGCCGGTCGGCGGCGGTGGTGCCGCTGGATCCGACGAACAGGCGTCGGAAGCCGAAGTGGAACTGGGCGCACGGCCTGGGTCCGGATGGAATGGTGAAGAACACTTCAGGTCAAACTGTTCTGCATGCGGAGCATCCTGGTACTCGGGCAAGTCGTTTGTGCGGGCGTATCGGTGGGAACGGCAGGAGATGTTGGATCTGGACGGTCAGATCCGGGGGTTCGGCTGGTACGGCGGCGTATTCCCGACCGTGGTCTTCGACAACCTGAAGACGGCTGTGAAGCGGGTTCTGAGAGGGAAGGCCCGGATCGAGCAGGACCGGTTCACGGCGTTTCGAGCCCACTACACGTTTGAAGCGCGGTTCTGTAATCCGGCCCGGGGCCAGGAGAAAGGCGGTGTCGAAGGCCTGGTGGGTTTCGCACGCCGGAACTTCCTGGTGCCGGTTCCCGAGGTGGCCGACTTGGAGGATCTGAACGCGCAACTGCTGGAACGCTGCGCGACCGACGACCAGCGCCGGATCGGCGGCCGGGCCGACGACCGCACGATCGGGGAACGGCATGCTGCCGAGCAAGAGCGGCTGTTGGCACTGCCCGAGACGCCATTTGAGAACACCAAGGTGGTGGGTGTGCGGATCAGCCGGTACCAGACCGCGCAGGTGGATTCGAACCGGTACTCGGTGCCGACCGCGTATGTGGGACGCCGTCTCTGGGCCCATATTGGCTGTGACCGGGTGCGCTTTTATGCGGACCAGAAGAAGGTGGCCGAACATTCCCGAGCCTTCGGTCATAGCGACTGGCGGATTGATCCGATGCACTACCTGGAACTGATCCGCCGGAAGGTGGGGGCGTTTGAAAGCGCCCGACCGATTCGGCAGTGGCGGCCCCAGTGGCCCGCCCATTACGAGACGGCGCTGGAACGGTTGCGGGAACGGCACGGGTATAGCCGGGGCACCCGGCAGTTTATCGGCATCCTCCAACTCCACCAGGACTGGGCTCTGGACCGGGTCTCGGCGGCCCTTCAGGAAGCGCTCGATGCCCACTGCGCCGAACTGGACGCGGTCCAGCACATTCTGATGCGGGAGGCATCCCCGGCCCGAGCCCATGCCCCGCTCGAGTCCGGGTTAATGCCCGGTATCACCGACCGGACGATCGCTGGAGCCGATCTGGATCAATACGACCGTCTCCTGACTGGGGGTGTGCGATGACACCGGGCCAGGAGATCGTTCTGGACGACGCATTACGGCAGCTTCGGCTTCCGGCCATGGGACGGGAGTGGCGCGAACACGCCCGGCAGGCCAAGGAGGCCGGAGAGGGGTACACCGGCTTCCTGCTGGCTCTGGCCAGCCGCGAGTTGGAACAGCGCCAAGCCAATCAGGTCCAGCGCCGGTTGCGCGAGGCCCGGTTTCCACTGCTCAAGACCCTGGAAACGACCGACCTGAAGAAGTGGCCGGCGCTGGATGCGGTTCAGGTCCGCGACTATGCCGAGTGCGGCTACATCACCCGGCGCGAGAACGTTGTGCTGCTGGGCAAGCACGGCACCGGCAAGACCCATGCCGCAACGGTCCTGGGTGTGGAAGCCTGCCGCAACGGTTACCGCGTCGGGTTCACCACGGCCGCGGGATTGGTCAACACGCTGATCGAATCCCGCGAAGAACGGCAGTTGAAGCGGTACCTGGCCAAGCTGTCCCGCTTTGAACTGCTCGTCGTTGACGAGGTCGGCTATATCCCGTTCTCGGCCGAGGGGGCCCAGCTGCTGTTTCAGGTCTTCTCGGACCGTTATGAGAAGGGCTCGGTGATCGTCACGTCGAACCTCCCGTTTGCGCAGTGGACCAGCGTCTTCGGCGACGCCGCGCTGACTGCGGCCCTATTGGACCGGCTCACCCATCACTGCTCGATTCACGAGTTCAAATGGGAAAGCATCCGGTTCACCGAAAGTCTGGGCGCCGCCAGCAAACGGAAAAAGAAACCCCGTGCCGCCGGAGGATCCGCGTGAAAAACGCGGGCGCGACGGGCCGTGGAAAGTGCCGCCACCGTGGGAACCCGCTGCAAAGCCAGCGCGTTCCCACCGCGGCTTGGAAGCCTTCGGCTTCCACACTTTCCACAGCCCCGACGGCGGGCTTACTTACAAACCATTAACCCAGGGGGTGGGTCCCTTTTACTCGATCGGGGTGGGCTCTTTTTACGTTGTCAAAGCGAGCGGAGATCCTGGGCCTTTCATAAAGGCTTGGCTGGATGAGCTGCTCTGGGCGTTCAGAACCGGCGTGTGAAGACAAGCTTGCTGGCAACCTGGCGGTTGAGTGTCTGGATTCTGTCCGGCCTGAGTGGGTCGTCGATCCAATTCTGGTTGAGCACGAGGAAGATGTTGTTGCCGGGTTTCAGAATCCAGCGGAAACGCGCCTGCCAGCCGAGTATCCGGCTGACGGTGTCGTACTGGAAACGGTTGGCCAGCGAGACCCACGGTCCGAACTGCGTGTTGAGCTCCGATTGCAGGAGGCTCGTCGAAAAGCTGCCCTCAGCGAGTTCCACCCGGTTGAACTCGCCGCTCACGCTGGCGAAGAAGCCCGGACGGGGTCGGATCCTGAGGTCGAGAGAAAATTCCCGACGCGTTCCGGAGAAGAAGTTTCCCCACTCCAGTTGGGCAGAAGCTGCCAGCTTGCGACGGTCGGCGGTGTTGATCTCGACGCTGTACCTGGTGAAGCCGTACTCGGTGCCCTTGGGCAGAACGATACCCGTGTTGATTTCAAAGTCCTTTTCAAGCCGCTCGAAGCTGGGCACTGCCTTTAACAGAAAAGTATCTTGTGAATGCAGCTCCATCTCGAACACCGTCACGTCATAGATGCGTGTGACCAGACGGTTTTTCGTGTCCATCCAGAACTGGGCGTCGGAACCAAATCGGAACCGCCGGATCCAGGGATGGTCGGCCGGCCTGGGCGCGAAGAACAGCTCCGGATTCACCCGCCGGAAACCGCGGCGTGGCGTGAATCCCACGGCCGGATTGAAATTCTCTTGAAGCTCACGGACCGACAGGTTCGACTGCCAGGTGTCGTTCGGGTAATGAACGCGGAAACCGCGCGCCGCGCCACGTCCACCACGCTCCGGCGCGTTATTCCAAAAGTAGAATCCCGTAAAAGACAGGTTGCGGTCGCCGCGGAAGCGGCTGGTCGAGAGTTGAACCTCCGCGCCCGTCGTGTGGAGTACCGGGGCGCCCGTTCCTTGTTCTCCACGTCGCGTATAGATCGTCGCCACATGAGACTCCGAGAGAAAGCGGCGTTTCATGCGAACCACTGAAAAGTCTTCACCCGGGATGTTGCCGGAATCGGCGGTTCGGACCTGCAACACACCGATGTCGTGGGCGCCGGCCTGACCTGTGAGCTTCACTCCGTAGACGATCCGCTGCGGATTACCCTCGGCGTCGAGGCCGATTCGGCGGCTGAAGAACGGAGTGACGCCGGCCGTCGAAAGATCGAAGAAGTTCGACCCGTCCAGGAAAAAGTCACGCTTTTCGGGAAAGCGGAGCGGGAAGCGCGTCAGGTTGACCTGGCGATCGTCGACCTCGGTCTCGGCGAAATCCGTGTTCAGTGTGAAGTTCGCCCGAAGCTCAGGCGTCACGCTGTAGAAGAGATCGAAACCAGCGTCACCCCGGTAGGTCCGGTCAGCGTCCGAGATCGGTCTGTCTGTAATCTTGCCCGCCAGGTAGGGTTTGACGTCCAGTCCCAGCCCCTGGTCGATTTCCTCCAGCCCGACCACGAGGCCCGCGGTGCTCATCTGCATCAAGCCCTGGTTCCGTGAATACCCGTTCCAGCGGCTTTCTTCGTTCTTCCGCCGCACGGTCCGCTGGAAATTCACGCCCCAGGCGGGGGCATTCGGATCGAAATTCACCGTAGCGAAGGGGATTTCGATCTCGGCCTGCCACCCGATGTCCGTGCGTCGGACCCTAGCGGTCCAGATGCCGTCCCACGCCTTGTTGGCTCGAAAACCTCCCCCGGCGGATGGGTTGATCAGACCGTCTCCCATTGCACCCGACGGATTGATCTCGAAGTAATATCCAGTTCGCTCGTCGAGGAACGGATCCAAAGCCCACATGAAGCGATCGTCGGCCTCAAAAGGCTGGTCGCGCTGCATCTGGTTGCCCAGGAGGGCTTCCGAATCCGAGTCGAGACAGAGGATCCCCAGATACAAACTCGTTCTGCCGTACACGACGCGTACCTCCGTCGCTTCGGTCGCCGGCTTGCCATTGTCGGGATCCTGCTGCAGGAAGTCCCTCGCCGGCATGGCCCGCTCCCAGACGGCTTCATCCAGCCGGCCGTCGAGGTCGATGGATTCGTTCTCTTCCAGGGGAATCGCTTCGACGACCCGGCGGTCTTCGTACCCTCGCGGCAATGCGACCTGGCCGCGCGCTGTGGCGGCCAGCGCCAAACCAACAAGAAGGAGAACCGCTCCGGGCAAGCGGGTTTGGCTTAAGGTCACGCCCATGGCGCACGATTATAGACTCATCCCGACAGGTGAGGATTCACAGTTTGATTGCTTCCAACTCCTTTCGGATGTTGAATAGGGGGCTACTGAAAAATCACAACCTCTCAGCGTCCCATTCTCGTTCGGTCGTCGCGCTGGTATCGGCCGAACAGTGGGGTCCCTATGGGCTGGCAGTCAACATTCGGTTTTCTCGGTCTAATCCAAAACGTCGTGGCTCGAGCCACTCACACATACGGTAGTTCCCGCCGGAAGGGCTTGCCCGGGATCTTCCGCTCGATCCAAGGAGTCCAACACCATGCCTAGAACCTTCCAGCGGTGGTTTGTCGCCGCGATCGTCATCGGGGCCACTTCGCTCCTTCATACCGGGATGCTCTCCGCCCAGGAGTCCGCGGACTGGGACGTTACCCTCCCCCGGGGGGAGACACGGGAGATCGACTTCACCACGACCGAAGGCACGTGGATGTCGGTCGACATTTCCCCGGACGGATCGTGGATCGTCTTCGACCTGCTCGGCCACGTCTACCGCATGGACGGGCAAGGAGGAACCGCCGAGCCACTCACCCAGGACAGCGGCATCGCTCTGAACTACCAGCCCCGAATCTCGCCTGATGGCCGGACCGTAGCCTTCATATCGGACCGGGGTGGCCAGGACAACCTGTGGATCATGAACGCCGACGGTTCGGAGCCGCGACCCGTGTTCCACGACCTGAACTCTCGGGCCTTGACGCCGGCCTGGACGCCGGATGGAGAATACATCGTCGTCCGACGTGACGTTATCGCCCGTGGCGGTGTCGGCGAAAACGGCCTCGGGATCTGGATGCACCACCGGGACGGCGGCGACGGTGTCCGGCTGGTGGAGGATGGCGCCGCACACTGGCCGTCTGTCTCGCCCGACGGCGCTTACGTGTACTATCACGCTATCGAGGGCGGCCGAGACCGGGATGCGCTCCGCGGTGACTACCAGCTTCGCCGCGTGGACGTCCGGAGCGGACACATCATCGATATCACCAGCGGCACCGCGCACAGCACCGCCTCCGGACGCCGGTCGAGCGGCGGCGCGTTCGCGCCCGAGATCTCTCCTGATGGACGCTGGCTCGCGTTCGGACGGCACATACCCGACGGCACGGTTTCATTCAAGGGCCACCGCTTCGGGCCGCGCACCGCGCTGTGGCTGCTCGATCTCGAGACGGGAGTGGAGCGGATCGCTCTGGACCCGATCAATATCGCCATCGAGAGCGGTGACAAGAACATGCGCGTTCTGCCCGGCTATGCGTGGTCCCAGGACGGGCGCTCGATTCTCATCTCCGGCGGTGGCGGCATCGGTCGTCTCGATGTCGCTTCCGGCGGCGTGACGTCAATCCCTTTCGAGGCAAGGGTGCACCGGATTATCTCGGAACGGGTTCATCATCCGTTCCGAATCGACGACGGGCCGTTCGAGTCAAAGTTCCTGCGCTGGCATACCGGCTCACCTGACGGTGAGACGCTGGCTTTTCAGGGGGTCGGCCGGGTCTGGCTCTCTGATCTGCCGGGGGGTACGCCCCGTCGCCTCACACCGGAGTCATTTGAACCCTTACAGGAGTTTGGGCCCGCCTGGTCGCCCGACGGACAGTGGATCGCATTCACGACGCTGGACAACAGCGGGGGCGGGCACCTCTGGAAGGCTCCGGCCCGCGGCGGCACCCCCATCCGCCTTACGACAGAACTGGGGGAATACGTGCATCCCGCCTGGAGCGCCGACGGTCGTGAGCTCACCGTTGCCCGGGGCTCGGGTGCGACGTTCAGAGGACGCACCGTCACTCACAACCCGTGGTGGGATGTTGTCCGGGTTCCGGCTGACGGCGGCGACCCGACCCATGTCGTTCGGGTGGCACTTCCGACAGGCAGCGGTCCGGAGAGGGTCCAGCGCCGGGCGATAGTCGCTCCTTCCTGGGGACCCGAAGATCGAATCTTCTTCCCGGAAATCATCGACGGCGGGACCGCCGTCGTTTCGATGCGGCCGGACGGCGAGGATCGCCGGACCCATCTGATCCTTCCGTCCGCCGACGAGGTCGCCGCCTCGCCCGACGGCCGCTGGATCGCTTTCCAGGAAGCCAACGACGTGTACGTCGCGCCGATGCCTCGGACGACAGGCGGCGACGCGCCTCTCACGCTCGACCGCCGGAGCGGTGGCCTGCCCGTCCGCCAGCTCAGCCGCACCGGCGGCCTGTTCGTTCGGTGGCGCGATGCAAACTCGCTGGAGTTCGGCAGCGGGAGCCGGTACTACCGTCACGACATGAACACCGAGCAGACCGAAACGTTCGACGTGGACCTGGTCGTGCCTCGGCGCACCGTGTCGAGCACGGTGGCCCTCACCAATGCGCGCATCGTCACCTTCGCCGGCGCGGGCAACGACGAGGTGATCGAGAGCGGCACCATAGCGATAACCGGGTCGCGCATCGCCTGTGTCGGCAGCTGCGATACGAGCGCCGCCGATCGGGTGATCGATGCTTCGGGCCGCACGATCATCCCCGGGTTCATCGACATGCACTCGCACCACCACCGCGAGCATCGTGGCTACCGGCCTCTGCGGGACTACGAGGTCGGCATCTATCTGGCCTACGGGGTCACGACCAGCCTGGACAATTCGATGTGGGCGCAGAACATCTTCCCGAGCGCGGAGCTGATCGAAAGCGGCCGCATGATCGGTCCCCGCACGTTCAGCACGGGCGACCCGCTTCCGTTCGGCGAGCTGGCCAGCCGGGAGGCGACGGCCAACCACATCGACCGGCTCCAGTCCTGGGGCGCCGTCTCGCTGAAGCAGCACTCACACCCCCGGCGTGATCGGCGGCAATGGATTGCCGACATCGCCCGCGAGAAGGGGATCATGCTGACAGCCGAAGGCTACGACCTCGAATACAACCTCGGCCAGGCCATGGATGGCTATTCCGGTTGGGAGCATCCCCTCAGCGTCATTCCGATCTACTCTGACGCGGCGAAGTTCTTCGGACAGGCGAAGACCGTCTATTCGAACCCCTTCATGTTCGATAGCCCTACGGCGGCCAACATCGAGTACTGGTACGCGGAGTCCGATGTCTGGAGACAGGAGAAGCAGCGCCGCTGGATGCCCTGGCGGATGACCACGTTCCTGCGCCGGCGCATGCTGCGGCCGGAAACGGATTACAGCTTTCCGCTGATCGCACAGGGGCTCGCCGATATCCTCGCCGAGGGCGGGCGCGGCGCCCTGGGCGGGCACGGCGAGCACCACGGCACCAGCATCCACTGGGAAATCTGGATGGCTTCGTCCGCGCTGGGCCCGATGGGCGCCCTGCGGACCGCCACGCTCGGCAGCGCTTCCTTCCTGGGAGCGGATCAGGACCTTGGGACACTGGAGGCCGGCAAGCTCGCCGACCTTCTCGTACTCAACCAGAACCCGCTGGAGAACATCCGCAACACGACCGACATTCAGTACGTGATGAAAGGGGGAGTTCTCTACGAGGCCGATACGCTGGACGAGATCTGGCCCGAGCAGCGCCCCTTCGGACCCTACTACTGGGTCGACGAAGACGCCACCCGGACCGACGACCGGCCCGTCGGCTCCTGGCCGCCGCGCTGAGGCAATCAGGGACGGCGCCTTAGACAGGCGACACTTCGCGCTCTGGTGTAGGTGCGCTCTATGAGCGCACGTTGTTTCGGTTCGAACAATGTGCCGTCATAGACTTTGACTGCACCTACACCTCCCTTAGGACGTAGGCTTCTCCAGAATCCCCACACCGACATCTCACCGACGCCGACTATTGCGGAACTTTGCTGCGAATGTAGTCGACGGCAAGCTTGACCTTTTGCTCATTCAAGACCATGCCCAATTCTGGAGAAACGAATTTGGCGATTGCCGGCGAGATCTTGTCCGTTAGCACGTTCTCTTTCCGGAGGAACAGGATTTCAGACGCGTCAGTCGTGGCACTGATGCACCCGCCGATCCCGTTGTCGAGGCACTCCACCGGGAAGCCCTCTACTTTTCTCAAGTGCTCGGCGGTCACGCTGTTGGCATCGCTATACACGGGGAAGAAGAAAACACGGGTACCCTTGGACGACCACTCCCGGTCCAGATCTTCGGACACTTTCCGCAGTACGGCCTGACCTCCGCCGTCCTCGCCCATCACGATGATATGTGTAAAACCCGAAACGATCGCGCTGTTCGCCATGTCGCGCAGAACGGCTTCGAATGTCGAGTCGCTCAGAGCAATTGTTCCCCCAGCGGTCCCCGGCTTCAGGTGTGAACCGGCCGGCGTATATGGCAACGGGTAGTAGGCCAACGCGTTCCCAAGTTCTTCGGCAACACGACGAGCCTGATACAGCGCCACAAGGTTGTGTTTGTTGATCGCTACCGCGTCCACATGCGGTCCGACATACGTCGTGTTCTCGGCCTGATACGTGTTCTCATGCAGGCCTCCGACGTATAGAATGGCCGTCGTCTTTCCCCCCGCGATCGCCTCCATGACCTCAGTCCCCGTCATGTCGTCGATCATCACGGTTCGTTGTGCAAATGCCACACCGCTGATCAGAACGAACACGAGCCCAAACATCGTCGTTCTCATATCTCACCTCCTCTTCCGCTGCAGACTGCAAAATGTTGCGCCCTACGCGCTACTCTGTCCGCGGCAATATATCACCGTGGCCTTCAGCACACCAAAAGCCGACAAAGACCCCCTGAATCGTCCGTTCGCGACGACCTCAAAACCGCACTTTCGTCTGGACTGTGAACTGTCGGCCGGCGCCGAGGGCGGTCCCTGAAAACATGCCGTTGAAGTTGATCACATTCAAATGGTCGGTCACATTACGGACATCAAACTGAACGGACACAGACCGCCTCTGTTCCTCCCACAACCGCAGGCCGACAGAAAGATCGAGGCTGAGGACCGACCGCAGGCGGTCCCGCTCGAAGTTCACTCGCTCGAGGATCGCCGGTGAGATCTGCCCTACGTCATCGTCATCGCCAATCGAGTCCATGCCGCGGTCACCGTCATCGCCATCATCGTCCTCGAGCTCGACCGGCAATCCGCTGCCGTATCGAAAGCCACTCGAGAACCAGACTCGCTCGTCCGGCTCGAAACGGAATAATGCCGACAGGGTGTTGCGTTGATCCTGGCTGATCGAGAAGCGCTCGCCGGGCTCGCGCAGTTCGTCGGCTTCGCCACCTTCGATGAATAGGCCTCCAGTGACGGGCGACGTGGCGTGTCCGATCATGTTCGAGTAGCTGATCGAAGAAGAGAGCCAACGCCAGCGAGGGAGATCGGCCCGAACCTCAGTGCCGGTGATTCTCGCCGTGTCAAAACTGATCGGAAACGATAAGCCGGTGTTGAGGAAGACATCGTCGTCCATGTAGTTCCGGAATGTCCGCCAATAGTGAACGATGTCGACGCGGAGGGCATCGAAAAGCGGTTTACGCAAGCCAACTTCAAAAAAATTGCCGCGCGCGGCGGGAATCGGGACCGATTCGGTGACCGCATCAACGTCCAGTTCCCCTGCGGCGCTGCTCAGCAGGAGGTTTTCTATAGGTGGCGGCTGGAAGATGCGGTCGTACGACGCACGGAGCTGCAGGTCGGCCTTGGGAATCCAGTAGCTCAAGCCAATCCGTGGGCTGATGGCGTCATCTTCGATCAGGAAGTCGTAGCTGTCATAGCGGACACCCAAGCTCGCCGCGAAATAACCCAGGCGGATGTGGTCCTGAAGAAACAACGAAACCTCGTTACTCCTCCTGTCGTTGCGAAAGTTTGCGTCGAAGTCGGGAAACTCATCGGTTGGACCAAAGCGGAATTCCTCGCGCACGTCGCCGACCCGAAGATCGCCGCCGAACTTTAGCGTATGGTGTTCACCCTCGATAGTAAGGTCTCCGATCAGAACGGACTCCCGGATGCCTCGATCCTGCTCGACGCGTACCGGTGTCGATTCTGGATTGCTCCAGAGTTGGGCGGTGAGATCGCGATGCATGAACCGCACGGCGCCGAGCACCCTCGGCGAAACCACACGCTGGTAGTGCACCTGCGTTGCGGTCTCGCCCGAAAACCGATCCTGACGCTGCCCCGCGTCTTGCTGCACGAGGTCGTTCGGCACCAGGAATCGGGTTTCGTTCGTCCGCAGATAGAACGACACTCGGTCCTGGTCGCTCAGATCCCGGTCGACGCGGATGTTGAACCCGCCGGCCGTGGCTTTGTTCGTGAAATTCTCGATCGATGGCGGGTCCAGGTACCGGTCCGTGTAGCCACCGCGGCCGCCGAGGGAGATCGAAGTGGTGTCGGTTCGGAACTGGTGTCGAATCGACGCTGCACGGTTGTCGAAATTGCCGATCTGGGAATCGAACGCAGCGCTGTGACCGGGGGTGCCGGCCCGGCGCGTGTCGAGAGCGATGACCCCGCCCAGACGTCGGCCGTACTCGGCCGGTATGCCGGCGGTCATCACGTTCACCGCTTCGAACTCGCTGGTCTCGAAGGCAGGTGCAAACCCGATCGACCGGTTGTCGTAGATGGGCATCCCGTCGACGACGTACTGCGTGTCGTATTCCGATCCCCTCGGATGAAGAACCGCATTCGCCTCCAGCAACCAGCCCGGCAACGTCGTCACGACGTCCACGGCACTACGGCCGAGGGATGTTGCGGCGATTTCGTCCAGCTGCTTGCGGCCGACCCGCATCACGGATGCGGGTTGCGTGATGTCCAAAAGAGGTGCACTGTCGGTCACGGTAATCGCAGTCGTGCCCCCGGCGACTTCGAGGGTGACCGCGATCTCGCGCGGAACGGCCGAGCGAACTTCAACGGGGGTACTGATCTCGTCAAATCCGCTCTGACGGACGGTAAGGCTATAGACGCCCAGGGGAACGCGCAGGAGCCGCGCGCGGCCCTCCGAGTCCGCCCGAACCGTTGCTTCAAATTGTGGATTCCGGCCCGTCAACTGAACTACAGCCGGTACCGCCAGCTCGTCCGGATCGCGGACCACGACCCGTATTTCACCCTGCATGACCTGAGCGATCGCGACGTTCGAACAGAACAGAACGATCGCGAATGAGCCGAGCCAACGGCCAAGTCCTTCCATCGGAGGATGCCTCTACTTGGAACCGAAATCGGAGTGGCGCCAAAGAGCCGCTCTTCGGCCTGAACCTTACACCAATACCTTCCGCGGTGTGAGCGATAAGGACACTACCGGACACGGTCCACCGCTTTCGCCACCTTCGTTGACCCCAACCCGCTCCTGCCATAGTATTTATCAGGTTTTTTCGTAATACCTACACAGCCAGGACAATCAGGGACTGGAGCGCCAGACCTCAGGGACCGTCTTGACGGGAGGGGCAGAGTGAAAGTTCAGTACATGATCGCGGCCCTATTCGGCGCGCTGTTGACCTTCAACGCAACGGAGAGTCCAAGTTTCGCAGCTGCCGCCCAACCACAGGAGTCGTTGCCGTCGGTCTACAGCGCCGAGCAGGCGACGAGCGGCCGCAGCGTGTACGGACAGCATTGTGCCGTCTGCCACGGGGCGAATCTCCACGATGGCACGGCGCACCCGCTGGCCGGCCCCCAATTCAATGCCGCCTGGAGCGCTGACCGCACGCTCTACGACCTGCTTTATCTCACAAGAACGACCATGCCGGCGGGAGCCGGCAACAGCCTGTCGACCCAACAGTACGTCGACGTGGTGGCCTTTATCCTCCAGCAGAACGGGTATCCTTCCGGCGATCTGGTCCTCACCGACAACCCCGACCTTCTGGGGACGATCCGCATTGAATCGATCCTGGCCGCCGACGAAAGCGTCGAGGCTCAGCGGGGCGTTGCTTTCATCGAGGGCGAAGAAGGCCTGGCGCCCAGCACGAATCGACCGGCTCCGGGGGAACTCGAGGCAGCGAGCGACAACAATGGCGACTGGCTGTTCCACACGCACGACTACACAGGCAGGCGCTATTCTGGCTTGTCCGAGATCAACACTGGCAACGTATCCGAACTGCGGCCCGTCTGCCTCTATCAATTCAACGAACAGAGCAGTTTCCAGACCGGTCCCATCGTCTACGATGGCGTGATGTACATGACCACGGTCCACCAGACCGTTGCCCTGAATGCGGCCGATTGTCGGCCGATCTGGAAGCACGTCTGGGAACCGCAGGATCAGGAAGTCTGGTTGAACAACAGGGGCGTCGCGATACATGACGGGCGTGTTGTGCGCGGCACTTCGGATGGATACCTGTTTGCTCTGGACTCGATGAACGGAAGGCTGCTCTGGGCCCGAAAGGTTGCCGATCCGAGCGTCGGCGAAACGTTTACGATGGCACCGATGATCTTTGAGGACCTGGTGCTCATCGGTCCGGCCGGCAGCGAAAACGCCATTTCGGGATGGGTCGGCGCGTTTCGGCTGGCCGACGGTGCGCCCGTGTGGCGGTTCAACACCGTGCCTGGCGCCCGCGAACCGGGCGATGACACGTGGGGCAACCCCGCGAACATCGTCCTGGGCGGCGGAGCGACCTGGACTCCGTTTTCCATGGATCTGGAGCGCGAGGAACTGTATGTCGCCGTCACCAACCCCGCCCCCGATCTTCCTGCCGACCTGAGACCTGGAGCGAATCTCTACACCAATTCGATCGTGGCGCTCGATGTGCGTTCCGGTGAACTCCAGTGGTACGAGCAGATGGTTCCCAACGACGATCATGATTGGGATCTGACGCAGGTCAGTCCGGTTTTCAGTACCGAGATCGATGGACGGCTGCGCAACCTGGTTGCAACGGTGGGCAAGGACGGGATACTGCGCAGTGTAGACCGCGACACCTATGAAAGAGTCTACGAGACGGCTGTCACGACCATAGAAAACGTGGAGGCTCCCGTGACGACGGAGGGTGTCCGCGCCTGCCCGGGTGTCCTTGGAGGGGTTGAATGGAACGGTCCTGCGTTACACCCCCAGACGAACACCCTTTTTATCCCGGCTGTCGACTGGTGCAGCACTTTTACTCGGGCCGAGGAGGTGCGTTTCATCGAGGGACAGATGTTCATGGGGGGCAGTATCGAGATGGATGGTCTCGAGGTGCTGAGCTTCGAAAGCGGCGCCGACAACATGTCGGAGCAATCCCAGGGTTGGCTGACCGCCGTCGACGCCGGCACAGGTGAAGTTCGCTGGAGATACCGTTCCAAACGTCCCATGGTCGCAGCCGTCACGACAACGGGTGGGGGACTCGTTCTGACCGGAGAACTGACCGGGGATTTCGTAGTTCTGGAAGCTGAAGGCGGTGAGGTCCTATATCGGTTCAACACCGGCGGCCCGATCGGCGGCGGTATCGTGACCTACCAGGTGGATGGCAACCAGTACATCGCTGTCATGTCGGGCAGTCCGTCTCCATTCTGGGTCGATGAACATCCCGGCTCTCCGACCGCTCTGATCTTTGCTTTGCCATGATTACGGGCGGGTGACGGTGCCATAGGCATCATCCTGCCTCGCTGGCCTTTCGCCCGTCGCCGTTCCCTCGGCAGAAGGAGAATACCGAATCGAACCTCACCGAGAACTATGGGATCGATGGCAAGTTCACGCTCGTTACGCCGGAGCCATTCGACGACTCCGGGGTGTGGGTGTGACTTGGTGGGTTCACTGAGAACTGGGTCAACCAGGGACTTCAGAGAGCATCCGTCGACTCGGATTCAATCGGAGTGAAAAATGCTCTCTCGGGGCACTGGAGCAGCCAGTCGACCAGGCCCTCATTCAACGGAGCCGGCCGTCGGAAGAGCCGGTACTCCCCCCGACCGAGGCGTTCAACGTCAAATTCCTGGCCCGCCTCGATGTGGTCTTGCCGTCGAAGCTCTGCCGGCAACACGATCTGACCCTTTGAGGAAACGGTTGTTTTCATGACATGTAAGATATCGCCTTACGCGTGGATTCGCCAACAAACCCGTCGGCGGAATACCAGTTCCCGGACACGCGCTTGAGGAAGCCGCCCGCCGCCTCCAATTGGCCGAAACGAATCCCTGACGGCTTCCACGCTTCAACCAAACCGCCTATTCGCTTCGAAAACCTCCGAGTTTCGAATATCCTACGCCTACCCGGAGGGACGATCTCATGCAAAGAGTACTTTTTCTTCTGGCCATGCTGTTCTTTCTGGAAAGCCCGGCGTTCGCTACATGGTCCGTGATCGCAGTCGATAGGAGCACGCGACGTGTCGTGATGGCGGCATCGTCCTGTGTCGACACCACGGACGATCGGATGAAAGATGCGATTGCCGTCGTGGTTCCCGGCGTCGGGATTGCAGCGTGCCAGGCGGCAGCTGATGGTTCGGGTCGGAACCAGACGCTTGTCTTCGAAGAACTGAACAAAGGTACCGAGCCGCGGCGGATCATCGAGATGTTGAGCGCCGATCCTGCTTTCCAGTCGCGCCAGTTCGCGATCGTCGACATGGACGGCCAGGCCGCCGGGCATTCCGGACTCAGTAACGGCTTTGTGACGCAGTTCATGTACGGTCAGGTGCCGGGCACGGAGATCTTCTATGCGGTCCAGGGCAATACTCTCCGGATGCATGACGTCGTTCCCGCCGCCGTCGAGGCGTTCATCGAAACGGACGGTTCGCTTGCGGACCGTGCAATGGCGGCTTTGGAAACGGGAGACCGCGCCGGTGGTGACAGCCGCTGCACGTGCCCCCCGACTCCGGCAGACGGCAGTGAGCCGCCAATCCCCTGCGATGCCAAGACATCCCATGTCGCGTACATTCTGATGGCCGAGCCAACCGACACCAACGGTGAGTCGTACAACGACGGCGACTACGCGATGTACATCACCGTCTCACAGCCTTCACCGGACCACCCGCAAGGCATCAGGGCAGGTGAGGATCTCAATCCGGTGAAGACCCTGCGGATGCGCTACGATCGGTGGCGCAGTTCGGGCCCGTGATCGAAGATCGGCCGCTCACCAGCAGGCAGGAGGCTGTGCTGGGGCGAGAGACACGACCGATCAGAAGCAGCCCTATCATCCGATGACCGCCGGCATGCGAACCAGCGCCGAAGATCTTGCCGAGGACCTGCGTGAAGCGCGCTCACGGGAGCTGACGCTTTTCACCGACCTGTCCGGCGAGCAGCTACTCGGACCGCAGGATCACTTCATCGAACCTCCGATCTGGGAAGTCGGACACGTCGGTTGGTTTCAGGAGTACTGGATCCTCCGGCGACTCGCAGGGGCGAGACCGCTCCTCGAAAATGGGGACAGCATTTACGATTCGTTCAACGTGTCGTACAAACTTCGTTGGGATCACGACTTTCTAACCCGGGACCAGACCCTGGACTACCTGCAGAACGTCCTCGATCAATCGATCGAACGGCTGGAGCGGGGTGAGGTGAACGACGAGGAGAAGTACTTCTACTGGCTGGTCAGCCAGCACGAATACATGCACTCGGAGAACCTCTGTATGGTGCGGCAGACCCTGGGATACCCGAGGCCGAGGTTCGAGGAGGCGGAAGTTTCGCCGGATCCCAACTTCGTACAGGCAGACGCTGAGATTCCCGGCGGGATTCGTCCCCTGGGAGCTCCGATGGATGGCTCCTTCGTTTTCGACAACGAAAAGTGGGCGCACGACGTCGAGATCGCGCCGTTCCGCATCGCCAACGCGCCGGTGACGAACGCGGCGTTCCTCGAGTTCCTGAAGGATGGCGGATACCGAGCCCGGAGGTTCTGGGGAAAGCACGGTTGGGAGTGGCGCCGTCGGGAACGCGCAAGCCATCCGCTGTTCTGGCGAGAGACCGGCGGAGGTTGGGTGCAGCAGCACTTCGACGGCCAGATTCCGTTGAGCCCGGACAGCCCAGTGGTCCACCTCAACTGGTATGAGGCCCGGGCGTACTGCAAATGGGCCGGGCGCCGGCTTCCGACCGAGGCGGAGTGGGAGCTGGCGGCTTCGGGCCCGGAGAAGCGCCCCTTCCCCTGGGGAGACGAACTTCCGACCCCGGAACGGGCCAACCTGGACTGGAGTCACGTCGGGGTTGTCGACGTGAGTGCCTATCCGGAAGGCGACAGTGTCTTCGGTTGTCGCCAGATGATCGGCAACATCTGGGAATGGACCGACAGTTACCTGGAGCCCTATCCGGGCTTTACGCCGGATCCTTACCAGGAATACTCCCAGCCGTACTTCGGACAGAAGCCGGTCCTGCGAGGAGGGGGATTCGCTTCGCGATCGAAGATGGTTCGCAACACGTGGCGGAACTTTTTCATGCGGCACCGGCGCAACATCGCAGCCGGATTCCGGACCTGCGCCCTTTGAGGTACCCAGGCGAACTGAATCGCCACTTCGTCGCCACGATTCGTCAACAGTCCTCGCAGCGGCTCGGCTTGCTCAGCGTCGGCTCCGCCCAATGCTGGGAGATCTCAGTTTCGCAACGCGCGGCTGAGGACCTTCATCATAGCTAGATCCTGCCTGACCCGCCGTTGCAGTTTTAAGTCCAGGATGTCGGCGGTCGTGAGCTTTATGATTCGGGGGACGAGCCGATTGGTCATCCTGACCAGGCGCCTCAGGCGGGACTCCAGGCTCTCGTCGGGAAGAGGGGGGACTTCAACGGTCGGAGGATCGATTCCATAGTCGATGAATTTGCGTAATCGCTCCGTCATCTTTTCGAATTCTTTCGAGTGCTTTTCGAGGTCCTTGACGGCCCAGGCTTCAGACAGTGGGGCGAATGCGCAAGCCCGCACTGCCACAGCCACTCGTTGAAACTTGTCCACGTCGTTCAGGAAACTGTCCAAGCGGATCTTTCGATAGTAATGCTCCCGTGCCTCCTTCAGGTCGCGTTCCTCGTAGTAGGTGCTTTCCGGGAACATCTCTTCTGCCCGGCGGCGGCGTTCCTCCGCCTCTCGGCGCCGGACTCTCGCCTCCTCCCTCTCTTCCGCCAGGCGTTCCGCTTCTTCTCTCCGCTCGATCTCGCGATCGGTTTCTTCCGGCACCTCCTTCTTTTCCTGTTTCGGCTTCTGCTGACCTTCCCCCTGCGCATAGATCGGCGACGGAAGAAGAAAGAAAACGATGCCGAGAATGAAGTATCGGATCAGAGGCTTCATGGTGTTTTGTCCTGAATTCCTACTACTATCCTGCGACCGGGTAGCGGCACCATCAAGAAAAAACGGGGTGGGTGAGCCATGGGAGCCGATTCGGGTCGCGTTCGAAGTGCTCCGCAACACCTGGCGGAGCTTCTTCGTGCAGCACCGGCGCAACATCGTGGCCGGCTTCCGGAAGACCTTTCGGCAGATTGCGTGCACGGATGAACCCAGTGGAGGCAACAGGATCCCACTCGCTCGAAACGGCGCTTGAGTAAGGGGACGCCAGCCCCTGTAGATACGAGATGAAACGGTGGGAAGTCTTGCGCTAGGTCGTCTTTACCTGCAGGTGCTCACTGACTTGCTGTTCGATCCATTCGTAGGTCCTGGACAACCCGTCTTCTAGGGAGACTTCGGGCTCCCATTCCAGGACTTGTCGCAGCCTGCTGTTGTCGGAATTCCGACCCCGCACTCCTTGCGGGCCTTCCACATGTTTCTTGACGATTCGAATGTCTGCGATTTCGGCGACCATGTCCGCGAGCTCGTCGATCGATATCAGCCGATCCTGTCCCAGGTTGAGGGGATGGTGATAGTCCGATTGCATGAGTTTGTGAATACCCGTCACGCAGTCGTCAACGTAGCAGAACGAACGAGTCTGTTGCCCATCGCCCCAGATTTCTACTTCCGGGTTGCCTGTCAGCTTTGCAGTCGCCACCTTACGACAGATGGCTGCGGGTGCTTTTTCACGACCACCGGACCAGGTGCCAAGAGGTCCAAAAATGTTGTGGAATCGGACGACGTGCGTGTTGAGGTCATAATCTTTCTGATAATGACGACACAGCCGTTCGGCGACCAGTTTTTCCCAGCCATACGCATCCTGAGGCTGGGCTGGATAGGCGTCCTCCTCTTTTAGGGGAGTGCCGTCGGTATCGGTCTGTCGGAACTCCGGGTAAACACAGGCGGAGGATGTGTAGAGGTATCGTCTGACACCGTTTTCGCGAGCGGCCTCCAAAGTATGCAGGTCGATCAGGGAATTGTTGTGAAGGATCGTGGTGTGGTGAGCTGAGATGAACCCCATTCCTCCCACATCCGCCGCCAGGGCATATACCTCGTCGACGCCTCTGGTGGCGCGCAGACAGTTGTCGCGGCTGCGGAGATCCAGAATCTCGAATTCGTCCGCGTCGGTGCCTGAATGCACCGGGTTCTTGATGTCGACGCCGCGCACCCAGTGTCCTTTGCGTTTCAGGCGCGAAACGAGGTGGTGACCGATGAAACCACCGGCGCCAGTCACCAAAACCCTGGTCGATTTGCTCATGAGGGTCGGGGATCTCTAGACATCGATGTTGACTCGTTCGCCAAGTCCGCCTGGCGCGAGGAACCTCACATCCAGTTCGGCCGCGCCCGAGTCGATGTGCCCTGCCAGGCTTGATCCGGACACCTCGCGCAGCTTCGACACGATCTCTCCACGCAAGTCCTCGATCCGGGTGGGATACATGTGAGGGGAATAACGCAATTCGATCTCGATTCGCAGCCTGGTCACCGGACCGGGTTCCGTCGTGACTTTCATGATTGGCAGTGCGCCCACGGTCGGGTCCCGGACGGCAGAGACGTTGCGGCCCCAGTCGTGCCGCCCAATGTCCGGCCATGGACTCAGGATGTCGTCGAGTTTTGCCGAGAACAGCAGCCAGCCCCCGGTCTCCGGATGCCGGACGCAGTTGCCCTCCCGGCCGAGGTAGTCAAAGACGAATGGGGTCTGTCGCACGCACCGGATGATGTCGCCCGTCCGGTACCGGATCAGCGGCTGATTCTGCGCCAGCGGGTAGAAGTTCGTCATCAGCAAGGTGCCGATGCCGTCGGCAGGCTCCCCGTCCTGATCGGGATCGGCCACTTCGGGGAAGATGTAGGGGTCGGCGATGAAAAGCTCTCCGCCGGCAAGCCGACCGGCACCACCGACGATTTCGGTCATCGACAGTCTGTCGAGGACCGTCGCGTCCCAGGCATTGGCGAGAACCTCACGCCAATAGCGTGAAGCATAGCGGGCAGTGATTGAAATCGAGCGCACCCCGAACTGCCTGAGATCCAGCCCCTGCTCCAGCAGGTAGTTCGTAAAGAAGATCACATGAAACGCCGGGCCCGAGAGCACGCTGACTCGCTCTTCGAAGCCGGGTATATGGTGCACGGCTGCCAGGACCCGATGGGCGTCCCTCAGCGCGATGTCCTCATTGACCGCTGCGGCCAGGACGAACGCCCGAACCGGGGCGGGTACGGGCACCCCGTGGTAGGCATTCGGAAACGTCATCACCAATGGTGCGGGCTGTTTGGACTCCGTCTCCTCGCCCGTCCGCGAGGAAAGAAACTCCCCGATGAACTTGACCTCCTCAAACGACCTGTAGATCTCGAAAGCCTTGCCGGTGTTTCCCGACGTGTGAGATATGAGCTGTGTTTCGACGTCGTCGGCCAGAAAGTCTTCGAAGCGCTCGTTGATGACATGGCGATCGAGAATTGGTAGATCCCACAGTGTGGGCCGCTGGTCGGGCGCCGGAGCGCGCCACGCCGAATAGGCCGGAGTCGTTCCGTAGAAGCGGGTTGCGCGCCGGGCGTGGTCGATCGTGGCTTCGAGCAGAAAACCGTGGAGTGTGTTGAGAAGAGCTCGGTGGTGGGGGCCGGCACGGCCGGTCGCGGAAGCAAAAAGCCGTGCGAGACCTTCGGCTTCGATCTTATCGGCTTGCTTGAGACGTAGCCTGGTTTCGGCCGCCAGGGCACTCGGCTCGTCGACCGTCATCAGAAGGCGATGCTAGACGCGTCCCTTGAAAAGCTGTATCGCTTCCATGGACTCGAAGGCCATACCCGTCTTCGGGGCGCCCCCAACCTGGCCCGCGCCTCCAACAACCATATCCAGTTGCTGTTCGCTCAGGTCGGTCATCCGCTCCAAGAAGTAACGGTTGGCCATCTCCGTCAGAGCCTCATCAGACATGTCCGGAGATGCGTTTTGGGCGAGCTTTTTCTCGATGAATTTTGCGACGCTATCCATAGCCATTGTTCCCCAATTGTTTGGTTTCTGATTCGACACCGATAGTATCCTTTCGGTGAACAAAGGCTGTCAACGGAAACAGCAGGTGCCGGAACACTATGGACGTTAGCGTAATCTTGGTGGATGGATCCTTCCGGGAACGCTTTGACTCCCTGGAGAGTCTGGCCGCGCAGGATTTTGAGCAGGACCGCTTCGAGATACTGTGGGTGGAGTACACGGATTCACTGAAACCCGAGTTGCAGTCCCTCCTCGATTCGATCCCCAATGCCCGGCCCATCGTTCTGGCCCGGGACGGCGACTATCACCCGTCGTGTTGTTTCAATGCAGGAATTCGTCAGGCCGGTGGTGAGGTGGTCGCGATCCTGGATGCCGACCTGACGTTCGGTCCTCGGCTTCTATCGCAGGTCGTGGAAGAGCACCGTCGCAACGAACGGCTGGCATGCTACCTCCGGCGGTACAACCAGCCTGGGCCGCCGGCGGGCGCTCCCGTCCTTGATCTCGGTGAATTGAAGAAGATCGCGACAGTGACCGATCCCTGGAACCATGGTGCAGCCCTGACCGTTCGCCGGAAGTGGCTGTTGGAAATCAATGGCTACGATGAGCACCCCTGGTGGAGTGGTCGCTACCACCGGGTGGATCAGGACGTGTACACACGGCTGACTGTCCTGGGTCTCGATGTCCTGTGGCACCCGTCCCTCAGCGTCTACCATCGCTGGCACCCGGGTACCGAAGGAGAGAGCCGGCAACACCATGTCCACCACCGCATTGCGTACTATCGTGCCCAAAACGGATGCATGCTCCCTTTTTCCGGAATCGACTCGACCCTCGACCGCCAGCCCGAGCCGGACCTCATCACAGTGCTGGCGGCACAAAGCGAAGCGATCGACATGCTGGCCGATTCACCGGATCTGGATCTGTGGCTGCACTGCCTGGATCCCACTCGCGTGAACCCCACCGCGATCGCAAAACTGCGCTGACCTCCATGTGGTACAACTGGGCGGGCACTGTCGCGAGCAGGCCGGAGCGCGTTCTGCGTCCGCAGACTGAAGCGGAAGTGATCCGTGCGATCGAGGATGCCGGTCGGACCGGTGCCCGGATCAAGGTCATCGGCAGCGGGCACTCCTGCTCGCCGATTGCGGCCTCCGATGGAGCCTGGCAGCTATCCCTAGAACGGCTGAACCGGATTCACCAAGTCGATGAGGCTGCCAAGACAGCCAGCCTCGATGCGGGCATTACATTAGACGCCCTGCACCCCCTGCTGGCGGTGCACGGGCTGGCGCTCTCCAACCTGGGCACAATATCCGCCCAATCTTTTGCCGGGGCGATGGCGACGGCGACTCACGGCAGTGGTATGGGCTACGGGATTCTGCCCTGCCACGTGGACTCCATTCGACTGGTCGACGGTCGAGGCGAGGTGCACAGACTTGGGCGCGGGGACGCGGATTTTTTTGGAGTTGGCGTCAGTCTAGGAGCTCTCGGCGTGATCACGCGCGTGACGGTGCGCTGCGAGTCGCAATTCAGGTTGCGTCTGGTTCAGGAGCGGACGTCCCTGCGTGAGCTCGAGCCGCGTTTCGAAACCCTGCTTAGCAACCATGACCACGTCAAGTTCCTGCTGGTGCCGCACACCGAGCAGGCGGTTTTGTGGCGGGCGGACCGCACGCGGGAGCCGGCGAGGAGGAAAAGTATCGGCGATTGGTTGCGGGCTTACTTCGTAGCGAATCCGCTGCATGAATTCGTCCTCGCAGCCAGCCGGCTGGCGCCACGATCTCTCGGCCACGTCAATCGCATTCTCGGCGGCTTGCTCTTCCCGGCAAGCTCATCGGCGATTGCCCTCGGGCACCGCGTTTTCAACATTCCCATTCATGTCCGTCAGGACGTGATGGAGTACGCCATCCCTCTGGACTGCGCGTTTGAGGCAATCGGAAAGCTGCAGGATTTGATCGAAGGGCGCTTCATGGTTCACCTGCCCATCGAAGTGCGCTTTGCGCGGGGTGATGACTTCTGGTTGAGCCCGGCGCATGGCCGAGACACGTGCTATGTCGGCATCATCATGTATCGTCCATACGGTAAGGCCTGGGACTGGAAGCCTTATTTTCGCGCGGTGGAGGAACTCATGGCGACGTTTGGCGGCCGACCGCACTGGGGTAAGCACTTCGACGTCGAGGCCGATCAGCTGTCAGAGCGGTATCCGCGCTGGGCGGACTTCGGGGTGCTGCGTAGACGAATGGATCCCGACAACATGTTCTTGAATCCGTTCCTGGAGCGAACACTAGCCCGACTTCCGCGGTTCGGCAGGTTTGGTAGACCTAAGTTGTTGAGTTAATTAGATCGAGATCCCGAAGGTCGGCACTACAAGGCTGTCGGCGATCGGGGCCGTGGCATGGCGCTCAGATGGCGATGCGCGGTGTCGGCTGTTGCGGCAACGTCATGGCGAGATGATGCAGCAGCAAGAGATGGTCCCTGTTGGGTTGGGTGTAGCGCGGCAGGACGAGGTGGCGTCCGTCGGTGGTCGGCACATGAACATCGACCATCTGTATGGTCGAGAATGTGTCGAGGATTGCGCGGGGTGTCAGCCCCGGGGCGTGGGGGCGGATGAGGGATTTCAGGGTGACCTGCAGGCACCAGGCGATGAAGGCAAGGAAGATATGGGCTTCGATGCGGTGGTCGTGCTGATGGAAGATCGGCCGGATCGCGAGGTCGTGCTTGAGTTCCTTGAACGCCTGCTCGATTTCGGTCAATCGCATGTAGTGGCTCCACAACTGTGCCGGGTCACCGCTGGTCATGTTGGAGCGCAGCAGGTAGCGGCCTTCGCGCCGGTAGGCGGCCCGGAGCTTGTCGCGCCGGAGCGTGAAGGCAAAGCCGTTGTGGGCCAGTGCCCCATTGCTTTCTGGGACCTCGATACGGACCAGATACCAGGCGCGTCCGGCCTCCTTCTTTGCGGCGCCCAGCTTGATCAGCAACGCATCCCGGCTGAGGGATTGTCGCTGCAGGTCATGCAGGCGTTTCCACAGCTTCTTCAGCCGCCGCCGCCGCATGCTGCGTTCCTTCGAGACCCGTTTTTCGCTACGGACCAGCACATAGAGTTCGCCGTCTCGTGACAGCAGCTTGACGTCAACGGACTGGCGAACCTGCTGCCAGGGCAGATCGAGGAAGGACGACTCCAGACGGGTCAGCCGACCTTTGGGTGTGCCAACCAGATAGCGCAGGCCCGAGGCACTGGCGCGCATCTCGGCCAGGGTCTCCTCGGTGGGAATGCCGCGATCCATGATCCAGATGCGGTCGGAACGACCGTATTGCGCCTCGATGCGGGCGATGAAGGCGGCCAGCGTGGTGTTGTCGGCCGTGTTGCCCGGCATCACCTCATAGGCCAGCGGGAAACCGTCGGGCGTGATGATCAGCGCGATCACCACCTGGACGCAGTCGGGACGCTTGTCGCGGCTGTAGCCGAACTGGCGTTTGCCCGCCAAGGGCGGGTCCGACTCGAAATAAGTGCTGGTCAGATCGTAGAGCAGAACATCGAACCGGGCCTCAAACAGGGTGCTCCAGCGCGCCTTGAGGAACGAGAAGAATTCGCGCTTGTGGTCGAGCAACCGGTCGAGACAGCGGTAGAGCTTGTCGTCGGAGATCACGCGGTCACTGCCCAGCAGGTCACGTAGCGCGCTGTGTTCATACCAGTGCCGGTGCAGCCGCCAGTCGCTGCCGGGATCGATCAGGTGATAACAGACCTGCACCTTGAGGATATCGAGCCATCGGGTGCCCTTGCGGCTGGGCGGCAGCCGCGGGCCCCAGAAACGGTCCAGCCCGAGACGGTCCCACAACGCCAGCGCCAGCCAGCAGGCGCCCCACTGGCGCGGATCGCGCAGTTCCAGTTTGTCGAGCTGGAGCTGCACGACATCGCAATCCAGCACCGGCGCGGGCCGGTCCTCGGGAAACAGCGCCATCTGCTGCAGCGCCGCGCCGCCGCTGAGAACCTCGATCGAGCGGCACCACTCGGCGCGCTGGCTGTCGTTGATCTCGCCGAGATAGAGAAGCTGGCGCTGGACCACACGGCCGCCACCGACCCGGGTGCTCTCGACGACACTCCAGTAGCGGTGCTCCTTGCCGTCCTTGAATCGCTTCTTGCAGCGCACGAACATGCACGCATCGTCGGCATATCCGAAAAACTAATCAAGGGGGTAGGTCGGCACTACACGCCCACCCGGGAGGTCAAGGTATAGAAAACAAACGCGATTCGTGCTCCAAATGGGCTAAATTAGATGAAAATCGTGCCGAACCGCGGAAGTCGGGCTAGGGTGCTGACCGACCGGCGGCTACTGGAAAACACTCAGCTCCATCTTTCGCCGCTTGGGTTTGGCACCTCGGCGCTTGGAGGGGTATACGGTCCCCTATCTGAGGATGAAGCGAACGCAGCAGTCCGGGCGGCCCTCGACGCGGGCATCAACTACTTCGATACGGCGCCATACTATGGCGATGCCGAATCGCGACTGGGAAAAGCGCTGGCGGGCGTGGGCAGGGATCAATACGTCCTCAGTACGAAGGTAGGGCGAGTGGGGCCGGGTGAATTCGATTTCTCTGCTGAAGGCGTCCGGCGCAGCGTGGAGTCAAGCCTCGAACGGCTCGGGACAGACTATCTTGATCTCGTGTTCTGTCATGACATCGAGTTCGTACCCGTCGAGGCGTGGGCCGAAGAGGGCCTGCCCGCTTTGGAGACACTGCGACGCGAAGGTAAGGTGCGCTACCTCGGCGTTTCAGGATTGCCCCTGTCTGTACTGCTCGAAGCCTGCCCTCATCCTTCCGTTGACGTGGTCCTGTCTTACGCCCAATGGACACTCATCAACCGGGCTCTTGCCGCGTTTCAGACCGATTTTCGACGACACTCCGTCGGGGTCCTCAATGCCGCACCGTTCGCCATGGGCTTGTTGACCCGTCAAGGACCCCAACCCTGGCATCCGGCCTCCGAAAACCTCCGGCTCGTTTGCACACGTGCGGCCGAGGCTCTTGCGAACGACGGCATCTCCCTGGCGCGATTGGCCTTCCAATGGGTGCTTGGCGAACCGGAGGGACCCGCGTGCACCCTGGCCAGCTCCGCATCGGTCGAGCAGGTCGAGGAATGGGCGGGGTGGGCCAGGCAGAAGCCTCGTCCCAGCGAAATGGCGCGAGCCACCGAACTGTTGCGCCAGGTCCAGGGCGAACTCTGGTAGGTTGATTCTGAATGGACGAAGTGGCTCGAACTCGCTTCACGCGGTTGGTAAACGGTCGCGTTACGTCGGTGGCTCCTCAGAAACTTTCACAATCAACTTGCCCTTGTTTGAGCCGTCAAACAACTTGTTCAGGGAAGTGGGCGCGCTTTCGAGACCGTCGACGACGTCCACTCGATATCGCAGCTTACCCGTCATGAGCCACTGGGCAAGATCTGCGACGGCCTCTTCTGAACGATCAAGGTAATCGAGGACAATGAATCCCTCGATGCGGGCCCGGTTGATGAGTACATTGGCGAAATTGAAGGGGCCGGGAACTGTTCCGTGGCGTTGTATTGTGAAATAAGACCGCAAAGAACTATACGGGCTTTCAGATTGATTCGAGCCAGGGCTGCGTCTAGGATGCTCCCACCGACGTTGTCGAAGTAGATGTCGATACCGTCCGGGCAGTGTCGTTCCAAGCCCTCAGACACGGATTCTGTCCGGTAGTTGATGGATGCGTCGAAGCCAAGCTCCTCCGTAGTCCAGCGGCATTTTGGCTCGCTTCCCGCAATTCCAATGACGCGGCATCCCCTGATCTTGCCGATCTGCCCAACGAGTGAACCAACTGCACCCGCGCCAGCCGAAACCACGAGAGTTTCCCCAGGCTGCGGCTTACCAATGTCCAGCAGGCCGAAATAGGCTGTCAATCCGATGTGTCCGAAGACTCCGAAATGGGCGGTCAACGGAATGGAGGGGTTCTTGGGTAACCTAGTGAGCCGGGCGCTGGCCGCAACTGCGTAGTCCTGCCATCCCAAGAGTCCCTGGACGTAATCGCCGGGCCGATACTCATCGATCCGAGACTCCACCACAATCCCGATGGTAATCCCTCTCATCACGTCGCCAATCTGGACGGGAGGAAGATAGGTATCGATTTCGTTCGCCCAAGCCCGGTTTGTAGGATCTAGTGACAGGTAGAGGTTGCGGACGAGAATCTCGTCCTCTTGAACGTCCGGCACGGGGTCTTCATGCCATTCGAAGTCCGACTCTTTGAGCAGCCCCACTGGGCGCGCTGCAAGACGCCATTGCCGATTCGTTCTAACTGTCATTGAAAGCTCTCCTTTCTGACGATTTAAGGACACGTGGTCTAACGGATGGGCGATGACCGGTCGCTTCAAGGGACCTCAGGTGTCATTTTCAACACCTTCAACTGGCGCCTAACGGATGTTTCGGCCGCGGGCGCGACGTTGCCCAATCAGGCGGTGACCGTTAGCCGCAAACCCGTGTTGTGTGACTCCTCGGTGTCGGTCTGCAGCGTGGGGTCAGGCGGTCCTCATGAACTTGAAGATCACAGTGCACTCAGCCTCTTGGAAAGAATCAGGCTTCGATAGTTTGTGACCTCCCAGTCTGCGTACTCGATGAAACGGTAACCCTTCGCTTCGTACATCTGTATGAGATCGGTCGCGTTCTCCGAGGTGTCGAGCGCCAATTCGTTCACGCCGTTCTCCCGCGCACGCTGTTCAAGAAGATGTATCAGCAAAGATCCGATTCCGCGGCCCTGGCGAGCCGTTCGCACCGCAAACTGGCCGAAACTGGCAACGTCCGTCCGGTCATAAAATGGGCATCCCTTCGTCGAAGCCACAGTTGAAAGCGTGACGACGCCCACGATCAGCCCCTCCTCGAAAGCGACAATTGTTTCGCCTTTCGCTGCGCGCCTCCGGGCTATATCCACGTCCTGGTGCGATGCAACATAGTTCATTCCGGCAGTGGCGAGGCGGCCGTATGCCTCATGCAACATTGAGGTGATCAGTTCGAGGTCGTCCGATTCTGCGAGATACCGGAAGACTATTTCAGTTCCGGTCCTGTCGCAGAGCTCGACGCCCTTCTCGAGAGCTTCTTTCCACACCGTTTCCCCAGTGGTCATTCCCCGGCCTAACGGATTGACGTTCGGCTGGTGGCGGAGCAGTCAGCTGCTACGGCTTGTCCGACCCACTGTCCATGGTTTTCACGAGCTGTTTCGCAGGCCACGAGTCGGTCAATATCGTGCAGCACATCGTCGAGCGAAGCCATACGTTTTACCGCTGGGTGGAAGAAGAAGACAGAATGAATAGCGTCTTCACCGAGCACGTAGATGCGTGGTTTGCCCGTTTGGGCAGCAGACATTACGGCAGCGCCAAGCTCAGCGTACTATCGTTCACCCGGATGCTGTACTAGCACGGCCAGAAGACGGTGGACTAGTCCGAAATCAGTTCGTGGAAGTAGTAGCAGAGTCCATCGGGTGCGACCACGAAAAACACCTGAAACTTTTGACCATCCCGCTCGTCTACCCGCCAATTCGCGGTCTCGACACCGTTTGACTGGATTTCTTCCTTCATCCGAAGGATGTTTGTGACGAGTATCGCTGCTCCGTCTTGCGTTGCATTCTTTCCGTTAATCGAGAACCCGATTTTAGTTCCATCTCGCTCAAGGACTACCGTTGGGTTCGGAGCTTCGCGTCGCTCGACTTCCTTCATGCCAAAATGCTTGGAATACCACAGGGAGGTGGCATCGAGATCACGAACCGGCAGAGCGAGTACGTCATCCTGGAATGGGAATGCGCGATTAAACAATGGTCGATCAGTCAAGTATTGAACTCCTAAAAGTGGAGCGCCGTAGCTCGACGCCTAACGGCTCGCGGCTAAGGTGTAGGCCGGAGTGGCGCGTGGCTTGCGCATGCAAGACGCGTGACACGAAGGACTGACTAGTTCAGCCGCTTGTTATGCGGCACTATCGAATTTCCCCAATGTCGCCATGATTTCGTTGCCGAATCGTTGGGGTTCTGAACGAAAATTAACGTCTAATTCTTTCAGTCGAGCACATTCGGACTCAATGTCATCGACCAGGAACGCGGTTAAGGGAAGCCCCTCCTCGTAGATCGCTTTCTTGTACGCCTTGGTCGCAGGATGCTCGCCATTCGGTTCAAGGAGCAACTCGGTTCCGTCCGGCTCCTCAGGCGATACCACGGTCACGTAACGCGTGTCGCCCATCGGGATGTCTCTCTTTTTGACGAAACCAAGGATGTTCGTATAGAACGACAGAGCCTTGTCCAAATCGGACACATAGACGCTTTCAAGTTTTATCTTCATTGCAGGACCTCAAGTACAAGCCCTTCGGATCCGGTTCCTGGTCGTCGATTCCCAGAAGGGCCAGGGCGTTCGAATTGATAAGGTCCCCGTGTCCATAATAGGCTGCGAGGTACACCGGGTGATCTGGGGCGATGCGATCTAGAGCAAAGCGGGTGGCTTCAGGATCCAAAATTACTCTCGCTCCGACGGTACCAAAAATCCAGGTTTCCGAGGACACTTGATCCACGGCATTTCCAACAGCAGTCAAGGTTTCCTGCCAGCTTGGCTCCATGCTCTCAAATAAAAGGATGTGGCCGAAGGGTGGCATTCCGCCTTGAGGCGCCCCTTCATATCAATGTATGCAGTGTCGATTAGCTTCAATAAAGCTGTAGCGTTGACGTCACCTTCGGGCCTGAGCTTCACATGGCGCATGAACTTGCCAGTGCCCACCAACAGGCCGTTCGGATCAGTAAGCTCGGCGCCACGAAAGAACCCGACATTGACGTGAGCTTTGAACGCGTTGACGTAGGCGAATGCCGCGTCAGCTACGCAGGCGGTCGGGTGGCCGTCATGCAATAGTTCTCGAACATCCTCTCCGCAGCCGCGCATGACTTCAAACCAGTACTGTGCGATTGCCCCCAGTGCACCCGAATGCTCATTCATCCAAGCCTCGATGGCAGGATCTCGCTTCACCGAACTGGGGAAACGCAGGAGCTGATTCATAGTCGTTACGCTCCAGAGCGGCACCACAAAGCCGGAATCCCCAGCCTCGAAACCGCAAGCGCCGTATAACGGATTGTGACTCACCTGCGGCGGCCACACCTTTAAAAACACAAAACACCGTGGCCGCCGTCTGGTGCAGCCACCTGTTAGGCCGATCGTTTGTTCCCAGACCAGGGCTTAATCTGCTTCAGTACTCCTGCGAGTTCTTCCTCTGCGACTTCTGTGTCGTACGCAACCTGCGCCCGCAGCCAATAGCCATTTGAAAGACCGAAGAACTTACACAACCGCAGATCAGTGTCGGCTGTAATCGAACGTCGCCCCGATACGATTTCGCTGATTCGCTGGGCTGGAACACTCGTCTCCTTGGCAAGCCGATACTGCGAAATGCCCATGGGTCGGAGGAACTCCTCTAGCAGCAGTTCTCCCGGAGTCACGGGCTTCAACTTGGCCATATTTCGCTCCCTAGTGATAATCAACAATTTCGACGTCTTCCGCTCCCGCAGTGGTCCAGCGGAAGCAGATGCGGAACTGATCGTTCACCCGGATGCTGTACTGACCTCTCCTGTCACCCTTGAGTGCTTCAAGTCGGTTGCCGGGCGGAATACGGAGATCCTGCAATCGAGCCGCAATCTGCAGTTGCCTCAACTTACGTCGTGCGACGTCCTCGACCTTCTGAAACCTCTTAACCCTTCGCCCGGCAGCGAGCGCCGCAGTATCGGCGTCCCTGAACGATACGATCACCCTATATAGTAACGCACAGCGTGATTAACGTCACGCGTGATCATTCCGGAGGGAGTATTCGGCCTAACGGATTGGCAATAAGCTGCAGCCCGTGCGATGGGCGCTGCCGACCGACAGTATCTGAGGAATCCGGTGGCGCCCATCGCGCTTACGGACTGCCAGCTTTATTGCCTTGTTATACCGCTCCTTGGCTAGCTGGCCTGTCTTACCTGTTTGATCCGTCCTAGTTCCGAGGATTCGGCTACCTGAGCGTGATACAGGTCCCAGCGCAGTTGAAGGTTCATCCACAGATCGGCAGTCGTCCCAAAGAACTTCGCAAGGCGGAGGGCAGTACTCGGCGTGATTCCACGACGACCGTTCACCAACTCGTTGACCCGCTGATAGGGTACACGGATGCCATCTGCCAGGTCGCGTTGGCTAAGGCCCATGGGAATCAGAAACTCTTCCAGGAGCATCTCGCCCGGATGCGTCGGCGTGCGATGGGTTGGGATCCGAACCATTAAGACCTCCGCCTACTACGATAGTGGTTCAGTGATAATCGACGATCTCGACTTCCGCCGGCCCTGTTTCCGTCCAGACAAAGCAGACGCGATACTGATCGTTCACGCGAATGCTATGTTGCCCCAACCGATCTTCCTTCAAGGCTTCCACTTGGTTCCCTGGCGGCACCTGGAGATCACCAAGCGTGCTGGCTGAATCGAGAAGCTCCAGCTTCCGGCGTGCGACCTTCCATACCGACCCCGGGCAGGATCGCCGAGCCCGTTTCGTTTTCCTGCCGTTGAAGATATCCTCTGTGCCGGCGTCACCGAACGAGCGAATCACACTATCACGATAGCACGGAGTCCATGCTACACGAAGTTCAATCGTTTGCAGCCGCTCTCAGCGGTATAACGGTTTGGCAATAAGCTGCGGGCCGTGCGATGGGCACTGCCAACCGACAGCACGAAAGAGAACTGGCCATCGCGCTTACGGACTGTCAGCTTCATTGCCTTGTTATACGCCCTTTACGATAGCTTGCTCGACACGAGCCGATTCAGACTAACGCCAGATTCCGCCGCCTGGATAGTCAGCATTCGGTGCACCTCTGGCGGCACACGTACTACAAACTTCCCGCTGAATGCCCGTGTCGATATGGGCTCAGGCACCGGTTCCTTGCTTCGCTTAATGTCGGTCAGGATCTTCCTGACGAGTGCGCGAATTCCTTGCAGAGCTTTTTCGGGAGTACCTTCAAGCCAGCTCAAACTCGGAAACTCCGCACACAGACCGACGTATTCCTGATCTTCTTCTGACCAGGTCACTCGATAGGTATATCGATCAACTGTTTTCACCATTGGATTCTAATCGTCGAATGGCCCACAACACCTGCCTGACCTGATAGGCCTTTGCTTTCCCTTTCGCGTTCTGGATGTTGACACGCGGGTCGCCTATCCAAGGCGTGCGGTAGACTCTGTGGCTCGTCGCTGAGATTCGAGGCTTGCCGAAGTAATGATCACAGATCTTGCAGAGATCCTTGAAACGAATCCCTACAGGATTCTCCTTCATCCTCGACAGGAGCTCGTCGATCGATGCCATACAGATATAGTATCATTAGTGATATCTTAGAAGAGCGGGAAACACATTTTCGCCTGAGTGCGTATAACGAGTCGTGGCTCACCTGCGGCGGCCACTCCTATTGAAATCAAGAATCCACCGTGGCCGCCTCTGGTGCAGCCACTTGTTAGCCAGCCCGTCGTCGAGGAGTCTCAAGCCTCCTCTGCAATTTGGGGGTCCGGAGCGATCCTTCAACGGGACGGGCGGCGAAGAAACGTCCAGAGGCGCAAGCCGCTATCCGGCTCGGCCTCTTCGACCAGGATGTTGAATCCGAGCCTTTCGTAGAGCCGCACGTTCCTAGGTTCGACGGTTTCAAGATAACAGGGCAGACCATCGGATTCGGATTTAGCGATCAGCGGGCGCAAGAGCGCGTTCCCTACGCCGGTCCCCTGAGCATTTGGATCCACTCCAACAAGGGAAAGGTACCAATGGGGAAATCCCGCGTCCCGGGAGCGGAGCTCGCCGAAGCGGGACAAAATTCTCATTGTCCGCTCCCAGCGTTCAGTCCCGATAACTCCCAATGGTAAGCCACCGCCTCTGGCGGTGAGACTCGAAGAGGTTCGACCGTCCCGTCGTGCAGTGTGATAGACGGTCTCCAATCAACGAACCACCACGTTCGAATTGAAAGGAGACCGTCATGAGAGAGTGGCAGAGCCAGTCCCATGTGAAATGGTACTGCAGATATCACATCGTGTTTGTTCCGAAATACCGGAAGAAGGCCATCTTTGGGACGCTGCGCAGAGGGATCGGAAAGATTCTCCGGGAGTTATGCAAGCAGCAGAAAGTGGAGTTGGTGGAAGGACATGCGATGGGGGATCATGTGCACCTGTGTTTGAGCATTCCGCCAAAGTACAGCGTGGCGAACACGGTGGGAGTGCTGAAAGGGAAATCGGCAATCCAAATTCACCGGCAATACATGGGAAAGCAACGGAATTTCACGGGCTTCCACTTCTGGGCTCGGGGCTACTGTGTAAGTACGGTAGGACTGGATGAAGCGACGATCCGACAGTATATTCGGAACCAGGAGGCCGAGGAGAAGCGGCAGGAGCAGCTCACTCTGGGAGGGCTTTAGTCCTCTTCATTCGTTCGAGGCCCCCTCGGGGGGCCTTCATCATACCGCCCGCTCTGCGGGCGGGTAGCTGATTGATGGAAGCCCGCTCATGCCAGACCGATCCATCATTTCGGGGTCGGACGTTGCAGCGTCAGGTGGGAACCAGATCGCCACGCCATCGACTGAGCCCTTTGTCGTAATCGTCTCTCCAGCCAACGAGCCGTATCTAAGAAGAGCTGCGAAGAAACTCGGACTCAGGCGGGTGCGTGCCTCGTCATCTTCGAATACGTACCTCACGAAAGGATTCTGAAAGAACGCCCGGCTCAGAAGTTCAGACGCAGCGTCGATTTGCTGAACGGAAAGCGGAACGCACTCTCTCGCTGGACGATTTGACATGATGCCAAGAAATTGTGACTGTCATCGCGGTAGAACGGCCAGTTTCCCAAACCGCCCCCGCACAGATCCCGGCGTGCCGTTTTCCAGCACCGGGCTCCTCAGAAGTACTCGCCTCCGCGTCGGGCCTCAGGAGAATGAAACCGCCGGTCGGTCCTGGACTCGGAGCCGCACGCGAATTCGTGGCTCGGGCACCTTGAAGTGGTCGAGCAAATCCTTGAAGCCCTGCCGGGTAAAGCTGCGGCGTTGACTTCGCCGATTTAACCACTTCCAGAGAATCGCCGTCGCCTCATGGTAGAACTCCTGCAATCCCGCGCTGTTGCCGCACACCCCGTAGTATTGGTAATACCCGCGGAGTTTCGGGTTCAGCGCTGGAAACAGCTTGCGGAGGGGCGTGGACCGGTTCTCCTTGCACCACTGGGTGAAGTTGGCCAGCGAATTCCGGAGCTTCTTCCGAGAGGTCCGGCGCTTCAGGTGGGGCTTGCCGCTGCGATCTTTCCCCCAGTAAAACTCAAATCCCAGAAAGTCGAACCGGGTTGCACCTGGTTCGCCGTTCCGGCTGAAGGGGATCACCCGGCTCTTTGCCTTCGCTAGCCGCAGTCCGAACTGTTCCAGTCGATGCTCCAGCACCCCGAAGAAGTGTTGCGCTTCGTCCTGATTCTCAAACGCGCACACAAAATCGTCCGCGTATCGAATCAGGCTCGCCTCCCCCTTCGAGTGCCACCTCACCTGTTCATGAAACCACACGTCCAGGGCGTAGTGCAGGTACACGTTCGCCAGAATCGGTGAAACAATGCCGCCTTGAGGAGTTCCCGTCAGCGGATGAATCACCTTGCCGTCGGTATCCAGCACTCCGGCCTTGAGCCATTTCCGAATCAGCCTCAACAGTTGCCGGTCTCCGATCCTCCGGCTCAACATCTCGATCAGGTCTTCGTGCACGAGATTGTCGAAAAACCCTTGGATGTCGGCTTCAACGACGAAGTTATACCGCCCGAACTGAAGCTTGACCGTCAGCTTATCGACTGCGTCCAATGCTCCCTTCTTCGGCCGGTATCCATAGCTACAGCGCAGAAAGTCCTGCTCGTAGATGGCCTCCAGTATCCGCGTGACCGCCAACTGCAGCAGCTTGTCTTCCACCACCGGAATCCCTAGCGGACGCTTCTTTCCGTCTGCCTTCGGAATCCAGTGCCGTCGAACCAGCCGCGCCCGGTAGTTCTTCCGCTTCAGTCGCTCCACGAGGTTCCTGATGTTGTCGATCAGGTTCTCCTCATACTGCCGTGCGCTGATTCCGTCCACCCCATAGGCGGCGTTCTTACGAATCTTGCGCCAGCAGTCCAGTAGGAAATCCTCGTCGATTAACCGGTAGAGGTTGAAGAACCGGGTGTGTTTCTTCTCCTGTGCCTTCTTTGCTATTGCCAGCAGTGAGGTTGGCATTGTGTGTTCCGGCCCTTCATCGCCGGACAATGTTTCCTGTACCGACTACGTACTTCTGTCCGCCCCTTCCCCCTGTGATCGGCGCGACCGTCTCCGAGTACTATGGGCGGATCTGACTCCCTGCGAATCCTCAGCGGCTCTTCTTTCGGTTGAACTCGCCTACCCGTGGCGGTCGTCGGTCCGGCGTCGGGTGCGTTTAGGCTCCGGCCTACCTGGGTCCGGGTTTCCCCCTGTGTGGGCTCAATAGCCGTATGCCCTGCACACCGTCGTTTCGGATCGCGTCTCCGCTCGGGAACCCGCAGGGTCTCCCAAGTTCCTGACGCTTCTTTGCATGCATGCCACGCTCTAAAGTGGACCCCGGCAGACCCTCGCGGACCTCACCAAAATCGGACCGTCTGTGTTGGCTTCCGGTACCGTTAACACCGTCGCCGTCTGCTCTAAGCCACATGACGGGGCTGTATCAAGCTTTGGAGTTCGCGGTCTCTCCTGCGGCCTGCATGCTTCCCTGTGTACGCTTCAACTGACTTGTTCGGCTTCCTACCTCCTGAGTCGCAGCTGCAACACTCGGTAGGAGTGGGTGGTTAACCCTTACTCCGCAGGGACTCTCACCCTGCAAGAAGCGCCAAGCTTCGCTTGGCGCACTAACGGATGGTGGCTAACCTGCGGGCCCGGATGGCGCGGGACGTGTGCATGCACGGACCGTGACAGGAGGGTCCGTCAGGTTCAGCCACTTGTTAGGCAGATACTTGTTCGTACGAAAATGCGGGAATGTCGGTGCGGTCGCTCGCATGTTCGACAGTGATGCCACAGATCTTGCCATCACCGTCGACTTCCAAGAGCGTGTTCTCGTCAAGGTCTCGCGTTTCCGCTGCCTCAACCGCGCGAAACTCTATATAGAGAGTGTCTGTGTCCTGGAAATACTTGATTTTCATGGTTCAAACGACCGATCAAAGAAGGCATTGTGAACCGTCTCGCCGTCTTCAAGTAGTATAACCCGCAAGTACTTTCCATCTGCCTCAGGAATCGAAGCCCACCGGCGAATTCGACCATCCTGTTGCACCGCCTCTCGATCAGGCTGTTCCACTACCCGCTGAATCCAGGCGAGTTCGATCATGGCCCTGTCAGCCCGGCGACGCATGTGCTCAAAGTATCGGGTGAACTTCACACCCCAGCGTCAGATGTCTTCATCCGGGAGTCAAGCGTTTCTGCCTAACGGGCTGCCGATAAGCTGCGGGCGCCGAAGGCGGCCGTCAGCTTCATCGGCTTGTTAGGCGGCGTGGACTGAGCGACGCTCAAACGAGCGACTCGAACCCACCGTACGCCATCCGTTTAGCATCAAAACCTGAATTCGATGACTCGATCAAATCCGCCATCCTTGGGTCGGCCGCTACCTTCTCGTTTGCCAGATCACGTGCCTCACGAGAATCGAACACCACCCAGCCGAACACGATGGTTTCATCCTCCGTCGCAGCTACGAGATCGGTGAACGAGCGGGTTCCCTCCAGTTTCAAATCGTCACCGACATATTCGCAGTAGTCGAGTGCGCCATGTTCCTTCCAAATCTCTGCAGCCGCTTCCGCAACACGCTTGTACTCGCTTAGACGATCGCGCGGAACGGGAAAGACGAATCCGTCAACGTAATGGGCCATGCCAGCTCCGATAGTGGTACTGATTTCGTGTTTTTAGCCGCCTAACGGCTTGCCGTTCAGCAGCCGACGCGAAGCGGCGGTCTGACTGCAACGGCGTGTTAGGCGTCGTCTCCGTCGCTGTCGTCATTGGATCGACTACTCATCGCTGCCCCAATCGCCGCTCCGATTGCAACGCCGAGCGCAACACCAATCCCCACATCACCAAAGGCTGCGCCGAAAGCAGCACCAAGAGCGATGCCAGTGCCGACCCACACTCCAAGGGTCGTCTTGGCCGATTGAGATTTGCTCATTCGCCGATGCTCTTTCTTTGTACGCCATCGCGGTAGAACGGCCAGTTTCCCAAACCGCCCCCGCACAGATCCCGGCGTGCCGTTTTCCAGCACCGGGCTCCTCAGAAGTACTCGCCTCCGCGTCGGGCCTCAGGAGAATGAAACCGCCGGTCGGTCCTGGACTCGGAGCCGCACGCGAATTCGTGGCTCGGGCACCTTGAAGTGGTCGAGCAAATCCTTGAAGCCCTGCCGGGTAAAGCTGCGGCGTTGACTTCGCCGATTTAACCACTTCCAGAGAATCGCCGTCGCCTCATGGTAGAACTCCTGCAATCCCGCGCTGTTGCCGCACACCCCGTAGTATTGGTAATACCCGCGGAGTTTCGGGTTCAGCGCTGGAAACAGCTTGCGGAGGGGCGTGGACCGGTTCTCCTTGCACCACTGGGTGAAGTTGGCCAGCGAATTCCGGAGCTTCTTCCGAGAGGTCCGGCGCTTCAGGTGGGGCTTGCCGCTGCGATCTTTCCCCCAGTAAAACTCAAATCCCAGAAAGTCGAACCGGGTTGCACCTGGTTCGCCGTTCCGGCTGAAGGGGATCACCCGGCTCTTTGCCTTCGCTAGCCGCAGTCCGAACTGTTCCAGTCGATGCTCCAGCACCCCGAAGAAGTGTTGCGCTTCGTCCTGATTCTCAAACGCGCACACAAAATCGTCCGCGTATCGAATCAGGCTCGCCTCCCCCTTCGAGTGCCACCTCACCTGTTCATGAAACCACACGTCCAGGGCGTAGTGCAGGTACACGTTCGCCAGAATCGGTGAAACAATGCCGCCTTGAGGAGTTCCCGTCAGCGGATGAATCACCTTGCCGTCGGTATCCAGCACTCCGGCCTTGAGCCATTTCCGAATCAGCCTCAACAGTTGCCGGTCTCCGATCCTCCGGCTCAACATCTCGATCAGGTCTTCGTGCACGAGATTGTCGAAAAACCCTTGGATGTCGGCTTCAACGACGAAGTTATACCGCCCGAACTGAAGCTTGACCGTCAGCTTATCGACTGCGTCCAATGCTCCCTTCTTCGGCCGGTATCCATAGCTACAGCGCAGAAAGTCCTGCTCGTAGATGGCCTCCAGTATCCGCGTGACCGCCAACTGCAGCAGCTTGTCTTCCACCACCGGAATCCCTAGCGGACGCTTCTTTCCGTCTGCCTTCGGAATCCAGTGCCGTCGAACCAGCCGCGCCCGGTAGTTCTTCCGCTTCAGTCGCTCCACGAGGTTCCTGATGTTGTCGATCAGGTTCTCCTCATACTGCCGTGCGCTGATTCCGTCCACCCCATAGGCGGCGTTCTTACGAATCTTGCGCCAGCAGTCCAGTAGGAAATCCTCGTCGATTAACCGGTAGAGGTTGAAGAACCGGGTGTGTTTCTTCTCCTGTGCCTTCTTTGCTATTGCCAGCAGTGAGGTTGGCATTGTGTGTTCCGGCCCTTCATCGCCGGACAATGTTTCCTGTACCGACTACGTACTTCTGTCCGCCCCTTCCCCCTGTGATCGGCGCGACCGTCTCCGAGTACTATGGGCGGATCTGACTCCCTGCGAATCCTCAGCGGCTCTTCTTTCGGTTGAACTCGCCTACCCGTGGCGGTCGTCGGTCCGGCGTCGGGTGCGTTTAGGCTCCGGCCTACCTGGGTCCGGGTTTCCCCCTGTGTGGGCTCAATAGCCGTATGCCCTGCACACCGTCGTTTCGGATCGCGTCTCCGCTCGGGAACCCGCAGGGTCTCCCAAGTTCCTGACGCTTCTTTGCATGCATGCCACGCTCTAAAGTGGACCCCGGCAGACCCTCGCGGACCTCACCAAAATCGGACCGTCTGTGTTGGCTTCCGGTACCGTTAACACCGTCGCCGTCTGCTCTAAGCCACATGACGGGGCTGTATCAAGCTTTGGAGTTCGCGGTCTCTCCTGCGGCCTGCATGCTTCCCTGTGTACGCTTCAACTGACTTGTTCGGCTTCCTACCTCCTGAGTCGCAGCTGCAACACTCGGTAGGAGTGGGTGGTTAACCCTTACTCCGCAGGGACTCTCACCCTGCAAGAAGCGCCAAGCTTCGCTTGGCGCACTAACGGATCGTGGCTCACCTGCGGCGGCCACACCATTTCAAATCGAACGAATACCGTGGCCGCCGTCGGGTGCAGCCACTTGTTATGCGTCTCCATCGTGAACTGCATCACGCTTACCGAGCCACAAGATGCAGAGAACCACAACGAGACTCATAAGAAAGTGAAAGGTGACCACAGACCAAGGAGGCCATACAAACACTGCTTCTTCGAGCATCTGGTACTGATCGGGCAAGTCGAACTGATTCAATACAGCGACTAGTCCCCGCCGTTCCAACTGGGTCTGGTGCATCGCCCCGACATTCGATAACGCGAACAATAAGAATCCGACGGCAGTCAACCGGCGGACTCTTAGCGCGTTTCTTCCTGAACCAGCCTTGGCCATGAATCCCAGCGCGCCAAGTGCTACCACAATGTAGAAGTTCCACAGCACACGGACAGCGTCCGTTCGATCGAAGATCAGGCTAAGAGTCTCTTGTACGGTTAGTCCTGTATCCATCGCATTTCCAGTTGGTGCGCATAACGGATTGGCAATAAGCTGCAGGTCGTGCGATGGGCACTGCCAACCGACACCGAGTCACTGAATCTGCAGTGCCCATCGCGTTTTCGGACTGTCTGCTTCATTGCCTTGTTAGGCCGTGCGCTTGTCGTAGTCCTCATGGCGTTCCCTTACCGAAAGGCGGAGCGAACTGTGGACATCCAAAGGTAGAGGATCGCCGCCACGAACAAACCGAGACCAAGTACGTTCCCGAGCAGCTCAGCGGTCGATGGGCCATCGAGTAGAGCCATACCGCTGTTAATCACACCTCCGACTGCTGCAACCATTAAAAGGATGTAAGCCCAATGTTTCAGCGTCCAAAGCCCAACCCCCATCACAGCGGCGAGGATGGCACCGACTAGCAACGCAACGATCGAACGCGACGGTGGCCCCGCGAGGAGTGCTATGCCTATCAGAACAGCAGAATCGACGAAACAGAGGATCGAGAGAAGCGTGACACCTGTGGGCCTCGTTTGCATCAGATGTTCTCCATTTGCCGTCCCCGCGAGGTCAACGAAAGCTAACAAGACGGCCTAAAGGATCGTGGCTCACCTGCGGCGGCCACTTCTTTTCAAATCAAACGATTGCCGTGGCCGCCGTCGGGTGCAGTCACTTGTTAGCCGGCCGTCTATCCTAATGTCGTCGTCCGTGGACCACATCGTACGATGAACTGAATCGCCGGGCGTCATTGAACGACAACTGTGCCGCACGTGTACGATATCGGCCAGCAACCTTCGAAATAGCGTTGCAGGTCTCGTCTTCTGAGCAGCAACCTGACTAGTGTGCTGAAAACGACGACCGCTGCAAGCCAAAGCATAGCTGCGATGAGAACAAAGAGCGTCGGCAGTAGATCGAACTGCCAAACCGCGAGTCGACTCCCTATCACGATTGATAGTGATCGTGGTGTGATCAGATACGCAACGAAAGCACACAGGACAAACAGCGGTAGGATTTGAAAGAGCCAAAGAGTACGGACTTTTGCCATGGCTCTCTCCTTCACTTCAGCGCTCTTCTTGAAATTGTCGAGTCGCAAGTCCAGTTCGTCCCACGCCGCTGGAATCAGCAACCCGATGGCCACTGTAATGAACACTAACATTACACTGATCGCTTGAAGTTCATTCGCCATTCGTCACCGCCGGCTGAGCGATCATATGTCTGGAATCCGAGTCTTGCCTTGTCCGGCTAACGGCTCTGGCGGTCAGCCGCCGCCGAAGGCGGTCGGCTGCACCGGCGGGTTAGGCACCTCTCGTCTCTCCGGTTTGCGCTACGTTCTCACGCAGTGCGGTCTCCAGAGTCTCGACCCGTTTCCACAACGAATGATGGACAGCCGCCACAAAGAAGAAGCACATCGGTAGAAAGCTGTAGAAGGCTGGGTCGCCGGTGCCGTCTGGCATGAACATCTTCATGAGTGACAACATTGCGCAGAACGCCGCGGGGGTCCAGAGCGAGATCCGTGTCGATTTCTTCATGACTTACCTCCTCTCAGTGTGGCTAACGGTTTGGCGTTCAGCCGCCGGCCGAAGGACGGTCGGTCTGCAACGCCGTGTTAGCTGGCCGGGATTGGCATTCCAGGTGTTTAATCATGATCAGGCATGGGTTCGTCTTCCCCCAGAGGTTGTTTTCCTCGACGGGACAAAACCCTAGCGCCGTATAGAAAGCACGCGTCCGGTCATAGTTTGCATCAAGTTTCGAGGGTGCGAGCGTTTTTACCTCCAGGTACTCGATTCTACGATCATGCAAACGCTTTTCAGCCTCCAGGACAAGCTTTCGCCCAATCCCGCAACCGTGGAACTCCTGCCTTACTGCCATAACGTGGACCTCTGCCGTGTGAGAATTGTGCTGATCAATGGCTAGAAACCCGACAACTCGTTCGTCGATTTCAGCGACAAGACTTTCCATATGATCCAGATCTTGTCTGTACTGAAGGATCGATTGCTCGATTCCGAACCAATCCGGCAACGAACGCAAAATCGTTTCGCAAACGTCAGCCTCTCCGGCCGCCAGATCCCGGATCCGCAAGTTGGCTGAGTCGTTCATACTTCGCATATACAGAACGTCCGGCTAACGAATAGGGTTTTATCCGCGGTGCGGGCACGCGAAGTCCGCTGATAAAAGTACGGATTGGCATTGCGGATAAAACCTTGTTGGACGAAGCCGCGTGGTGAGGAAGTTAACGCCTTCTATGGGTTTTGTAAAGATCGCGGGGACCGCGCTGAAGATCGAGGGCGAGGGGGCGGTCGGGGATGGGACGGCGATCGGTCCGGAAACTCCAGGAAGGCATGGGAGGACCGAAAGTGCGGTTTCGAAAAAACGGCGAACGGACACACGGATCCAAGAGCGGGACGGAGAGGATCTCTGGTTTGAAACCGGCAAACGGAATCATGACGAATCCCAGGTTTGTGGCGGGAGGATTCGGACAGAAACGAGCGTTCCGATGCCGCAGGACGGGCACGGGCGGGGTTCGGCAATCCACTGGAGGAGCGGTTCTGGACGCGGTTTGCGTGGTGCCTGTGCTCGAGGCAGAAGCTGGCGGCAGCGGGCGAGGTTGCGAGCTTTGTGGCGGTTGGCCATGAAGCCGAAGTGGCGGATGCGCATCAGACCACGTGGGAGCACGTGCAGGAGAAAGCGTCGGATGAACTCGTCGGCGTCCAGGGTCATCGTTTTGAGTGAATCGCCACTCTTGCGGTCGCGATAGAGGAACGAGACTCCATCGGGTTTGACGGTTCGGATGCGGTGGTTGGAGATCGCGACTCGGTGGGTGTAGCGAGCCAGGTAGTCCAGGACCGTGTCGGGGGAAGCGAAGGGGCGTTTGGCATAGACGATCCACCTCTTTTTCTTGAGGGGTTGGAGCCGTTGCTGGAAAGCGGGGGCTTGGGCCAAGGGTGCGGTCGCACCTGGGAACTGGAGGTGATTGTTCCGGAATGCGTGGTCGAGTTGGTCGAGAAACTTGGCCCGAAAAACGATCGATAGAGCCCGGACGTGGAAGAGAAAGTTGGAGCGCGATGGAATCCAACGACGCTTGTCGAACGACAAAGCGCCGGCCGGGACCAGACAATGCAGATGGAAGTGATCGCCGAGCGTCTGGTCCCAGGTGTGGAGCACGGCGAGAAAGCCGAGTTGGCCGTGAAGATGGGTTCGCGCGAAGTCGGCCAGAGTGTCCGAGACGGCTCGAAACAGGATGTTGATGAAGGTTCTCTTGTTGGTGAGCGCGATGGGGTTCAACTCGTGAGGAACGGTAAAGACCAAGTGGAAGTAGCCGACGGGCAAGAGTTCGCTTCGCTGTCGGTCGAGCCAGCGGGTTTTGGGCAGGGCCGGACACTTCGGACAGTGACGATTGCGGCAGGAGTTGTAGGCGGGACGTTCGAAGCCGCAGCCATCACACCGGTCCAGATGACCGCCCAACGCCGCGGTGCGGCAGACCTCGATGGCGTGCATCACTTTCCAGTGGGACAACGGGAGCCGGTGAGCTCGGCGGTAGGCTGGCCCGTAAAGCCGGAAGATGTCGGCCAGTTCCCAGCCGGGCTGCGACGCTCCCGTTGCCCGCGATGAGGCGGGCGGCACCGCAGAGCCCTATGTGCCGGGAACGGTTTCAGGCAGAGCCAGCAGATCGAACTTGCCGGAATCGGACGCGAAGTGGTCCCGCCGGATCTGGAGATAACGCATCGTGGTCGTGATGGCGTTGTGACCCAGCAAGGCTTGAATCGTCCGTAGGTCGACGCCGGCTTCCAACAGATGCGTTGCAAAGCAATGGCGGAGCGTGTGGATACCCCCACGCTTCTGGATGCCGGCATGCTGCCGGGCGTTGCGATACACCTTCTGAGCAGCGGTGATGTCGAGAGGACGACTCGGCTTGGCACCCGGAAACAACCACTCCTTGGGTTGCTGGAGTTTCCAGTACCGACGCAACTCGTCAAGCAGACGTGGGGACAGGATCGTATAGCGGTCTTTGGATCCCTTGCCCTGTTCGACACGAATGGTCATTCGGGCGCTGTCGATGTCGGAAACCCGAAGCCGCACGACTTCACTGACCCGGAGCCCCGCCGCGTAGGTGGTCATCAACAGTGCCCGGTGCTTCACATTCCCAACCGCCTCCAGGAGCTGGTCGACCTCGGAACGGCTCAGCACTTCGGGAAGTCGCTTCTGCACCTTCCGGCGTGGTATCTCCATCGCGGCGGGTTTGCGCTTCAGAGTCTGACCATAGAAGAAACGCAGTCCACAAGCCGTGACGTTTAAGCTGCTCCAGGACAGACCCCGCTCCCGTTCCAGATACACCAGATAGGCTTGAATCTGCTCGGCCTTCAACTGGTCGGGACGCTGCTCGTAATGGCGGGCCAGGCCGGTCACAGCCGCAAGATAGGACTGGTGTGTCCGTGGAGAAAACCCGCGTAGAGTCATCTGATCAATCATCCGTTGACGCAGTTCGGTCATCATCGCCTCCTTTCTGTCTCGAAGGCTCATCGCGAACCTTCCTCGGATGCGATTGTTCAAAACTCTGACCAAAAAGACGAGGGGATGGAGCAGGTAGGATCTGACAAACGCTTCTCAGACCACCGCGAAGCGGTTTAGTTCAACTACAGATATCTCGCTCTTACAACAATGTAACAACTGTCAGTAAGTTCTTGAACTTACTGCAAACAAACGAGTTTTTAGTAAATATCTTGTACGTTATCCTGCACGATCCGGCTAGATAACGCCACCAGACTAGGGCAGGGAATCGGCAGGGCTTCTGACGGCACCGGGTCCCCGGTTCAGAACATGGGTGTAGATCATCGTCGTCCGAACGTCTCGGTGGCCGAGCAGCTCCTGGACCGTTCGTATGTCGTAACCATCCTCGAGAAGGTGCGTCGCGAACGAATGACGGAATGTGTGGCAACTGGCCGGTTTGGTAACGCCTGCCTTCCTTACGGCATTCTGAACCGCTCGCCCGACAGCGGATTCGTGCAGGTGATGACGTCGCTTTTGCCCCGTTTCCCTATGAAAGTAGATTCTGGTGGCAGGGAAAACCCATTGCCATGCCCACTCTGTTCCGGCGCTCGGGTATTTCCGGGCAAGTGCATAGGGTAATTCGACCCAACCGGCGCCTCTGCGAAGATCCTGTCTGTGCAGGTCCCGTTTCTTCAGCACATGAACCGAAAGAGGAGCACGCACGAGGGACGGCAGGACGGTGACTCGATCCTTGTTGCCTTTGCCGCTCCGTACCGTAATCCGGTTGTCGCCGAATTCGATGTCCTTCACTCTCAATCTCAGGCATTCCAGCAGTCTGAGCCCTGACCCGTACAACAGAGTGGCAACCAGCCAGGGGACTCCGTCCAAAACCGCTAGAATCGATCGGACCTCTTCGCGTGTGAGAACGACCGGCAACGGCGCGGGACGCTTCGCTCTGGTGATCCGATTCAACCAGGACAGCTCCAGTCGCAAAACGTCGCGATAGAGAAAGAGGATTGCGGCCAGAGCCTGGTTCTGGGTGGACGCGCTGACCTGATGTCTGACGGCGAGCGATGACAGGAAGGCCGTTGCTTCTTCTTCGCCCATTTCAGAGGGATGCCGCTTCCCATGGTAGATGATGAACCGGCGAATCCACCGGAGGTACGCCTTCTCGGTACCGCGGCTGTAGTGCCGCATGCGGATCGCCGCGCGAACGGCGTCCATGAGCTTCGGCTTCTTGACGGGTTTGGCGAAATCTTCGCCGTCACCCGATAGGTTGTGGTGCACCGGGGGTTTGACCGAAAGAGAAGGGCATCAAAACGATACTCCGGTCTGGCGAACATCCGCACGGGGACGCGGGACCTAATTCGCTTGAAATACATTCCCCGCGGTCCTATGGTCTGTTCAACCCACTCACGGCAACAGCGAAACAAGCAGACATTTCACCTCGAAGCAGGAGGACATCATGGCCAGCAAGACAGATGGGACTGGACGCGGCGACGACGCGCGCGGTTTTACCCGACGAGAGCTGCTGAAGCGGGCCGGGTTTGTCGGTGCGGCGGTGGCCTTTCCCGTCCCGGCGCTCAGCCCGGAAACAGCGCGGGAGCAGGAGCGGGAACCCTTCGAAACGCTTACGGCTGCCGAGTCTGACACGCTCGAAGCGATTGTTGCGCGCCTGATCCCCACAGACGAAAACGGACCCGGGGCCACCGAGGCCCGTGCGGCGCACTACATCGACCGCGCGCTAACCGGACCCCTCGCGTCTTCACGTCCCGCGTACTCTGCGGGTCTCGAGGCGGTCGACACCTACGCCAGGAACTCGAAGGGCGCACCGTTCAGAGAGCTGGCGGCCGAGGACCAGGATGCGGTCCTGACCGACATGGAGACGGGCGTGGCCTCCGGCTTTAGCCCCGACTCGTCGCAATTCTTCAACCTGCTTCGGACACACACCATCCAGGGCACGTTCTGCGATCCCTACTACGGGGGAAACGCAAATTTCGTCGGCTGGGACCTTATCGACTACCCGGGAGTGAGAACCGCAGTATCCGCGGATCAGCAGCGACTGGATACCGACCTCGAGCCGAACCATCGATCGGCGTACGACTACCGATTGTTTACAAAGAGGGGCAGGTGAGCCATGGCCGTCATACAGGAAAGAACAGATGTCGTCATCGTCGGCCTCGGAGCCGTCGGGGGTGTGGCAGCCCTTCCGCTCGCGCAGGCCAGACTGGATGTGATCGGTCTGGAGGCCGGAACCTGGCTCAGCACGCGCGACTTCGCTCCGGACGAACTGCGCAACAACGTCCGCGGGTGGCCTCAGTCGGCGCAGAAGGCGAACCGCGAGATACCCACTCACAGGCGGAGCGCCACGGCGCCGTACTCGCCCCGCCAATCGGTGCATCCGATGATGAACGCGGTCGGTGGCACTTCTCTCCACTACTGGGGGCAGAGCTGGCGGCTCAACCCGTGGGACTTCAAGGTCGTCAGCGAAACGACGCGACGCTACGGGGCCTCACGAATTCCCGCCGGCTCGACTGTAGAGGACTGGCCGGTCGGACTGGACGAGCTGGAGCCCTACTACGACAAGGTGGAGTATGACGTCGGGGTGTCGGGTCAGGCCGGCAATATCAACGGGACGATTGACCCACGCGGCAACATCTTCGAGGGGCCGCGTAGCCGTGAATATCCGATGCCTCCACTCAGGGGTACCGGGTTCACCGAGGGGATGAGTGCGGCGGCCGAGAGGCTCGGATGGGATCCGTTTCCGGGGCCCGCCGCGATCAACAGTCAGACATATCAGAACCGGTCGGGGTGTGTGTACCACGGGTTCTGTAGCCGTGGCGGCTGCCACGTGGATGCGAAGAGTTCGACGGCGGTGTCCACGATCCCAAAGGCAATAGAAACGGGACGTCTCACGGTCGTCACACAGGCTCACACGACCACGATCGAAGTCGACGGCGACGGTCGTGCCACCGGTGTGAACTACATCAAGAACGGTGAGGAGTACTTCCAGCCGGCAGATGTCGTCCTGCTCGCCAGCTACGTGTACGAGAATGTGCGCATGCTCCTGCTCTCGAAGTCGGACCCGTATCCGAACGGCCTGGGCAACAACCGCGGCCAGGTCGGCCGGCACTACCTCAGCCACAACACCGGCGCAGGTGTGACCGCCCTGTTTCCGTTCGATCTGAACAACTGGTACGGCACTCCCTCCCAGGGCGTTGCCATCGACAACTGGGCCGACGACAACTTCGACCACGGCGCTCTCGACTTCATCGGCGGCGGAAACCTCTGGGTCTATACCGAGCGACGGCCGATAACGGCCGCGAGCATGAGCACGTTCGGCAGGGCGCCACGGTGGGGCTCTGCCTGGAAGGCTTTCATCAAGGAAAACGCCGACCGTTGGACGAGCACCTACATCCAGAAGACGACACTGCCGTACGAAGACAACTACCTGGACCTGGATCCGACGGTGAAGGACCCTCTGGGCTTTCCCGTGTGCCGGATCACAGCCGACTTCAAGGAAAACGAAAAGAAGGTCGCGGCATTCATGCAGGACAAGATGGTCGAGTGGTTCATGGCAGCAGGCGCCATCGACACGCTGCGAGGCGGGATCGGCACGATGGGGCCGACGACCCATGCTTACGGCGGTACCCGCATGGGAGACAACCCGGACACGAACGTCGTCGACCGCTGGGGCTTCTCGCACGAGTCGCCGAACCTGGGGATCCTTGGCGCCTCGGTGATGGGCACGAGCGGTGCCCGCAACCCCACGCTGACAGCCCAGGCTCTGGCGTGGCGAACGGCCGAGCACCTGGCCGAGAACTGGAAGACCATCGCCGAATGAAGACGGGCGATCGGCTGTTTCGGAAGACCCCGGTCCGTCATTTAGATTGAACCGTCGGTCTTGTGAGGACCATAATTCGCGACATGTTTACCGGTTCCTCACGCGTCTACCGCTCTGCTCGACTTTCGGTGTGGCTCGTTTCCCTCGCGGCGATGCTTCTGCTCGTCAGTTGCGGCGAGAATTCGTCAGAGGGCGGCGTCATCGAGCTTCAGATCGGAACCGTCACCGCACCCGGATCGCTGGTTTCCGCAAGCTCCGAGGAGTTTGCCCGGCGCATCAACGAAAGGCTCGAGGGCCGCGTCCGCGTGGAGTTCTTCGGGTCCAGCCAGCTCGGTAACGACGAAGTTCTGGTCCAGAAACTGAAGCTGGGAACGCTCGACTTTGCCGTTCCGTCGACGATCATGTCATCGCTGGTCGAGGAATTCGGGCTGTTCGAGATGCCGTACCTGGTTCGGGATCGAGATCACATGCGACGGATCGGCGAGGAGATCTTCTGGCCGTCGCTGGCACCCGCGGCCGAAGCAGGTTACCGTGTCCTTGGGCTATGGGAGAACGGATTCCGGCACATCACCAACAACACGCGCCCCATCTACACGCCGGAGGATCTGAGCGGGATCAAGCTGCGAACTCCGCGGGGGGAGTGGCGGTTCAAGCTGTTCCGGGTGTTTGGAGCCAACCCGACGCCGATGCCGTTGGCGGAGGTGTTCGTCGCCCTTCAGACCGGCGTCATCGACGGTCAGGAGAATCCGTTCGCACAGCTGGCAAGCCTCAAGTTCCACGAGGTCCAGGAGTATCTGTCCCTGACCGGTCATGTCTACAGTCCGTCGTATCTCCTGACCGGGGTGAACCGCTGGAACCGCCTTCCGGTCGACATCCGTGCGGTAATCGAGCAGACGGCGAGAGAGATGCAGGATTTCGTCTACTCGGAGGCGGAGCGAATGGACCGCGAGCTGCTGGAGGAGCTGCGGGCGTCCAGTATCGAGATCAATGAGGCAGACCGCGAGCGATTCCTCGAGGCCAGCGGTCCGATATACGAAGAATTCGGCAACGCGGTGCCCAGCGGGGCCGATTTGATCCAGACGGCGATCCGACTGACCAACCCCTGACAGCCACGGGCTGCCAAGCCGCGTCGGACACGCGCACCGGGTGGTATACTGACCGCCAAAGAGGAGAATTCTATCAGTGCAGATCGACCACAAAAAATGTGTGGCCTGTGCCAACTGCGTCCCCGTGTGTCCGATGGGTGCGATCCATGTCGACGCCACGATCAACCGCGCCACGATCGACTATGACGAATGCGTCGAGTGTGGGACCTGCTACCGCGGGATGAGCCAGGAACACCTGAACCCGACCATGGTCCGGGCCGTCCGTGGATTGGCCAAGATGTTCCGATTCCGTTTTGATCCCGAGCCCGACGTGTGCCCGACCGGCGCGTTCGTCATGGAAGACCTGGAGTGGCCCCGTATCGCCCGTCGGGTGTTCAGCGATCCCCTCGTCGAACACAAGTCCACAGGTATTACGGGCCGCGGCACCGAAGAGGTCAAGACGAACGACGTGGCGAGTCGCGTCGGTATCGGCGAAGTGGGATACGTCATCGAGTTTGGCCGGCCCGGAACCGGAGTCCGATTCCACCAGATACAGTCGATGACCATGGCGCTGGCCGCTATCGGAGTCACTTTCGAACCGAAGAACCCGATCACGCATCTCATGACCGACAAGGGCGCCGGCACGCTCAAGGAAGATCTGCTCAACGAAAAGATCCTGTCGGCGATCGTCGAAATCAAGACGCCGCTGGCGGAGGTGAAGAGAGTGCTCGACACGGTCATGGATGTGTCGGAGCAGATCGATACCGTCATCGCGATCGGAGTCTCGACGCGCTGTGACGATGCGGGAGAGGATCCGCTGCTCGCATCGTTGCTCGAAGAGCTGGGCTACTCGTTCGAGCGCTCCAAGACCAACATGGGCCTGGGCCGCGTCACGAATGTCGCCGAGGAGGGCACGGGTGACGAACACCTTGCATCGGTACGGTAAGGCCGAGGCCTTCCGCGACGACTACATCATCTTCGCCATACCATCGAAGGGCAAGAATGATCAGGGCGCGCTCGATAAGCTCAGGACCTTCCTCAGGATCTGTGTCCGGCATCAGCCTTCCAACATCGGCGCCTCGGGGAAGAGCAGCTTTCGACCCTCGACCAACCTCAACCCGTCCGTCCACTGGAAGCGGAACCTGAGTCCGGATTTCGACGTTGTCATCGACGGCGTGAAACGAGCCGGAACCGTAGGGGCCGTGTTCGATTCGCGCGACAAGGCCGTGGGCTGTCTCCGCGAGGTCATTGACGCCGACCTTGGCTTGTCAGTCAACATCAGCACGTCAGTGGAAGGCGCGAAGGATGTCGGCCAGGCATGCGGGATCCCGCGGCACAGCGTCGAGTACTCGCTGGGGTTCACCGACCCACACGACCACCTGCCGAGGAGCCAGATTCTGGAGCTCGCCACGATGTGCGGCCATGGCATGGTTTCTTTCCACCTGGCCCAGAAGATGGTCGATATGGTCCGGGAAGGCCGCCGGACACCGAAGCAGGCCGTGGCAACGCTGACCCGCTTTTGCCCTTGCGGCGTCTACAACCCATCCCGCGCGTTAAGGCTTTTGGAAGAAAGCCATACCCAGCAATAGGCCGTTGTCCCTGGTCTATAGTCCCGGACTTCTCCGTGCTGGACATACACCGGGTTGATGGGATCTACGAGGGATTGCCCCAGGCTGCCACTCGGATCCTTCCACACGATCGCTTGATCATCTACGGCCGGTCCGGGGAACCGACCTGAGACGCGGGGTCGCTCGCAGGTTGCGCCGAGCGTACATGGATCTTCGACGAAAGCGTGCGGTCATAGACCGCACCGACACTTGCCTGAAAATTGCATTTTCACCCGCGGCGCATCTTTCCCGTCTGGTGTAGGTGCGCTCTATGAGCGCACGTCGCCTCGGCTCGAAGAACGTGCGGTCACAGAACCGCACCCCATTCCTGATTGCTTTGCCGATCCCCGTTAGGTAGTCTGTCTCCAAATTCTTCCACTCCCGGTGGCAGGGCGGTTTCTCCTCAGGAGGCAGTGATTATGAAACGCCACTCCAGGGCAGGCTACGGCCGGTTTGTGGTGCTGTGCGGCATCTTGCTGCTGGTGTCCGCCTCCGTGCTCGTTGGCTTCCAGGCTTCCGCGCCGAAACAGGCTGATTCTTCCTACGACGTCATCCTGTTTGCGAAAGATGTCATGGTCCCGATGCGGGACGGTGTCCGACTTGCGACCGACGTCTATCGTCCTGCCCGCGACGGTGAACCGGTCGAAGAAAAACTTCCGATCCTCCTACAGAGGACGCCGTACAACAAGGAAGGCCGTGGACTCGTCGAGAGTGCCCGATACTTCGTCCGTCAGGGCTATGTGGTCGCGCTGCAGGACATCCGGGGGAGGTACAAGTCCGAGGGAAGCTTCAGCAAGTACGCCTACGTCACCGCGCCCGACGGGTACGACACTATCGGGTGGCTTGGAACGCTTTCCTACGCCGACGCCCAGGTCGGCATGTGGGGCACGTCCTACGGCGCACACACCCAGGCCGATGCTGCGAAGACGAATCCGCCCAACCTCCGGACCGTCCTGCTCAACTTCGGGGGTCTCCACAACGGATGGGAGATCAAAGTCCGCAACCACGGTGCGTTCGAGTTGGGACAGCAACTCGGTTGGGCCTTCGGCCAGGTCGCGGCGGGATCAGAGGACCCCGTCGTCCGCGAGATGATGGAAGCAGAACCCGTCGAGAAGTGGTTCGCCGCCATGCCGCTCCGAAAAGGGCTCAATCCCCTCTCGGTGGCGCCCGAGTTCGAGAGCTATATTCTGGAGATGTTGACGCACGGGGACTATGACGAGTACTGGAGGGGTCTGGGTGTCAACTGGAGCGAGCACTACGCCGGGACATCGGACATTCCGATGTTGCACGTCGGTGGCTGGTACGACACTTATGCCGGGAGCACTTTCAAGAACTTCGCCGGCCTCGCAAAAACGAAACAGGCTCCGATACGTCTGCTCGTGGGCCCATGGGTCCACGGCGGCAATGCTCGCTCCAGCGCGGGCGACGTCGAGTTCGGGCCTGAAGCGGCGATCAGCGATTTCGCACGCGAGTTTCACCTGCGCTGGTTCGACCATTACTTGAAAGGTGCCCCGACAGGGGTCGGCGAGTGGCCGCCGATCAAGCTGTTCGTGATGGGAACCGGGAACGGCCACAAAGACGCGAACGGCAGGCTCTACCACGGTGGCTACTGGCGCGAGGAAACCGAATGGCCGCTGCCGGGTACCGAGTTCGTGAAGTATTACTTCCACGCCGACGGAAGCCTCAATACCGCGGCACCGGTCCAGGGTGTTTCGCCCACGACGTATCCCTATGATCCGGACGACCCCGTGCCGACAATCGGTGGGTCGTTCTCCGGCGCCCTGAAGAGGGGGGCCTACGACCAGCGCGAAAGAGAATTCAAGAGCCTCGGAGGTGGATCCCAGAACGGGTTTTACGGATCGAAACCACCGTATTTACCGCTCAAGACCCGGTCCGATGTCGTGGTCTTTCAGACCGAACCGCTCGCAGACGACGTCGAAGTGGTCGGCCCCATCAGGGTGAAGCTTTTCGCGGCGTCGACTGCACTGGACACGGATTTCACGGCCAAGCTGATCGATGTCTACCCACCCAGCCGGGACTTCCCGTCCGGATTCGACATGAACCTCACCGACGGCATCGTGCGGGCCCGTTACCGGAATTCTCCCGAAAAGCAGGAGCTCATGACGCCCGGTCAGGTCTACGAGTTCGTGATCGAGCCGTTCCCGACAGGGAACGTCTTCAAGAAAGGACACCGGATCAGGATCGACATCTCGAGCAGCAATTTTCCGCGCTTCGACGTGAACCCGAATACCGGGGAGCCGCTGGGTAAGCACAGACGGATGATCGTGGCCGACAACTCGATCCATCACGATGCCGCTCACTCTTCCCACGTGGTGCTTCCGATCGTGCCGGCTGGACCGTGAATTAGCGGTTGGGACGAATTTCAAGGGGTCGTCCGACCGCGACCCGGGTGAGTCCGGGAGCAATCAGGAGTCTTCCATGATTTTACGTATCGTCTCGGTGATCCTTCTGCTGTCGCTGACAGGCCTTCTCCTGTCGCAGACAGACCTGTTCCTGTCACTGACAGGAACGCTGTCCGCCCAGCAGGCGGAACGCTACGACTACCTGGAGCCGACCGACCGACTCATCACAGCCGGAGTTCAGGCTCTGATGATCTGTAACGGCCTTTTCGTCTCCAACCGGACGCTGGACCAGATCTATGAACAGGAGTTGCGACGGGGTCGAATGCCCGTCTTGCCTCCGCGACAGGTCACGATTGATCGAGAACGAAGGGCCGTGGTCGTGGGCGGCAAGGGGAGCAATGCGCTAACCGCCATGCGGGCCGCCTACCGGACGGGACTGGGCTGCGTCGTCATGGCGCCCGACCAGACGCTCGATGACATCGATACGTTGCCGAAGCTCGAAATGCCTCCGCCGGCCGGGGACCCGACGACGATTCCCTGGCCGGACGGCGACCTTGTGGAAGAAAAGCCGTTGCCGGCTTCGATCGACCGACGCGCGATCGAAGCGGCGGCGGACTGGGCCTTCGAGCGGCCCCGGTCGCAGATCACGCTGAGCCTTCTCATCGTGCACAAGGGCGACGTCATCCTCGAGCGCTATGCCCCGGGCGTCGACATGTCGACCCGAACCCGGACCTGGTCGACGGCCAAAAGCATCGCCAGCACGCTCATCGGCATGATGGTCGGGCGTGGCGAGCTGACGCTCGACGGCCCCCTCCCGTACTCGGACTGGGGATCGTCACTGAACGATCCCGAAACCGCGGGCAACGATCCTCGGAGAAAGATCACCCTTCGGAATGTCCTCCACATGTCCAGTGGCCTGTACCCGGTCGACAACAGCAGCTGGAGGGTTCCCTCCCACGTCAGTTATTTCGGCGGCGCGAGCTCGGTTCGGGGAGCGTTGGACCGGGGACTCGTCCGAGAACCCGGGACGGTGTGGGACTACGAGAACTACGACACGCTCCTGGCGGTCTACGCGCTCAAGACGGCTATCGGGGATCCGCAGACGTACCTCGAGTTCCCACGAAAAGAGCTGTTCGACAAGATCGGTATGCGCAACACCGTGCCCGGGGTCGACCGCTTCGGGGATTTCATCCTCAGCAGCCAGGTGTACACGAATGCCAGAGATCTGGCGCGTCTGGGCCTGCTGTACTTGAACGAAGGGGTCTGGAACGGCGAGCGGATTCTGCCCGAAAGCTGGATCCGGTTCGTCCGCACGCCCGCACCCTCGACGGAGAACAGCGGCCGGTTCTACGGCGGACAGTGGTGGCTCGTTCCCGATAACCGGACCGACCTTCCGCAAGACGCATACACGACTTCGGGCGCCAGGGGCCAGTACACGATCGTCATCCCGTCCTACGATCTGGTCATCGTCCGTCGAGGACTGGACTGGAGTTCACCCGGATTCCCGCGATGGGACCTGGTTTTCGAAGTGTTGAAGGCGTTTCCCGAGCGTGAAGGCGGAGAGAAACTGACCGACCAATCGCGCAATCGCTAGTAACGGATCCTGTCTGAAGGGAGGCTAGGAGCCTGCGCGGCGGAACGAGAAGGATGGGTGTTCCATGGGACCGATTTCCGAGGAGCCCCGCCGATTCTGCCACCAAGCCGAGCTCAGTTGCGGACTGGAGTCGTGAGCCGTGTGGTGGGCGGCGAGTCCCGGTTTCCCGGATTATGCCCATGCGATCTTCTCGTTCATCCGAAGTTCACGGGAGTAACCAGATATTCACATGCCGCGTTGTCCAAACCCCGCAGACTGAGTCGGAATCGGAAGACTTGATCCACTCGAAGGGCGGTTCGTTTCTGCCCGGTAACGGTCCCGTCCACGCTGGGTCGTCATCTTCCGGACCATCCGGCTCAAACGCAGTGTTGCAGCTGGAAGGGGAGCGGCGGCGAGGTCCTTTTCGCGGCCCATCGCAACATACCCATCGATTTGACGTTGTTCCAGCATTTCTAAATTCGACTCGGATCTGGTATCCCGCATCCTGCGTAGCACGCGTCGGGATGCTCATCAGATTGTCGTTCAGCGGCTCCAGGGCCGGCTCCAACTGCCCCACATCCGCCGCATTGACCGTTGTCGAGCGAGATCGCGGTCCTCAGAATCGACCACCGCCTGTGCGTTGTAGCATTGGAAACCCTGCGGTGAGAGGTCTTCATGATCCGTTTCCGGGTCGGTGCCGTTGTCCTGGGCTTTTGGCTTGGGCTCACCCATGGGGCGTTTGAACGGCTTGCCTTTCTTACCGCTGCCCGGTTTGTCGTCTCCCGATTCCCGTCCCGCTTCCTGGTCCGCAGCCATTTGACGCTCTTCGAGCGCTTCATTGCCGCCTGGATCGTGGCCAATCGCTTCTTGCGCGTAACGCCAACCCCTCGGGCAGTTCGTCGCCGCGCCGGTCCTTGCACGTAACGCTGGTCTTCTTCCTCATCGATCGTCCTGGCCCGATTCACCAGATCCCGGATCTGCTCACCCAACTCGGTCTCCTGCTTCTTCATGCGTTCATAGCTCATCGCTTTGCGTTTGCTCGAATTGGCCCGCACTTGGTTCCGTCCACTGACGGTTCCCATCTTCACCAGACCCGCTTCTCGCGCCATCCGCACCACTTGCACGAACAGGTTCCCGAACTCCTCAAGATGCTGTTTGCGAAAATCCGAGATCGTACGGTGCCGGGAAAGTTCTCCGCCCCAACATCCGGAACGCCACGTCGGGTCAACTTCACCGCGCTTCACTGGACGAGAACACCCCGGTCGCGTCAGCCATAGATAACACCTTCACCATCATCCGCGGATCGAAGGCCTGATTGCCTGGCCCTTCAGACCCATACCGACTGTTCGAACGCGCTTAAATCCATTGCGTCCACAGCATGATATGAAGTACGACAGGTCTTCGGCCAGCCAATCTCTCAGACGGCGGCAGCAGCAGGTTCTGTTCCGGAAGATATGGTCGGTAGGTTCGTGACATGTCCTATCTATAAAACGATCTCTATCCGCTCCCGGTCCTTCTGTGTTAAGACGTCCTAGTTTTCGAGTACGCGAAGATCTTCGATAAGTTGCCGCTTTGGATTTAGTTACACTACGATCGACGAGGGACGACAAGCTTGCGGGAGGCGTCCGTCTGATCCTGGCCGTGATCTTCCTGATGAGCGGCCCGATGAAAGTGCTCGTTCCCCGCCTGGCCGAGGCCTGGGCCGGCCAACTCGTCGCCGCCCAGATTCCGTTTGCCGAGTTGTCGAGGGTGACCGTGCCCTACCTCGAATTGTTCCTGGGTATCGTGCTTGCCGTCGGAGTCTTCGTACGTCCGGCCTCGTTCGTCGTCATCAACATCATGCTTGTTGCGACGTACGTTCACGTTGTCGTGGACGATCCGTCCCTGTTCCCGCTACAACCCACCGAACCCATCATCCCGTTCATGGTGATAATCGGAAGCATCTATTTGCTCTGGCGGGGCGGCGGCGCCTGGAGCCGCGACTTGAAGGCGACCCCCGCAGATCCCAGGACCTCCTGACGAAGAGTCGTTGGCCTTTAGTCAACGAGCGCGGAACTTGAACCATACAAAGAAAGGGAATCCGTGCGTCGCGCGATGAATAACCTTTCGGGGAGATGGGTGCCATGTCGCTAAAGGTCCATGGGTCCTTGGAATTAGGACACTAGAGCGGGTTGAAACAAGTTTCGATTCCATCTTCTTTTGCGGCATCATGACTTGAACTGCCACTCGTCAGATCTCCTGGAGGTGCTTCGATGAAACTCGCCTATGTCTCGGGTATTGTCCTCGCGCTGGTAGCCCTGGCAGCCTGCGGAACGACGAATCCCGAGCCGTCCGACGCCACGGGCCTCGACATCGACTTCGAAAAATACGAACTCGACAACGGGCTCGACGTGGTGCTCCACCACGACGATTCGGACGCGATCGTCGCGGTTGCCCTCCTCTACCATGTGGGCTCGGCGCGGGAAAAGCCCGGTCGCACGGGCTTCGCACACCTGTTCGAGCATCTGCTTTTCCAGAACTCCGAAAATGTCGGAGAGGGCGGCTTCATCAACGGTATCCCGGCGCTGGGCGGCACATTCAACGGCGGTACTTCGAACGATTCGACGATCTACTTCGAGATCGTCCCGAACGATGCGCTCGAACGGGTTCTCTGGATGGAGTCGGATCGGCTCGGGTTCTTCATCAACACGGTCAACGAGCCGAGTCTCGAGAACGAAAAGCAGGTCGTGAAGAACGAGAAGCGACAGCGTGTGGATAACAATCCGTACGGACACACCGACTCTATTCTCGATTCGAACCTCTACCCACCCGACCACCCATACCATTGGCAGGTCATCGGTTCGCTCGAGGATCTTCAAACGGCGACGCTCGCCGACGTCAGGGAGTTCTATAGCGGGTTCTACGGTCCTCAGAACTGCACCCTCGTGCTCGCCGGCGACTTCGATGAGGCGGAGGCGAAGAGGCTGGTCGAGATGTACTTCGGCGAGATCCCTGCGGGCGATGACGTCGGGCCGGTCGATGTGCCACCGGCCGTCCTCGAAGCATCCAGGAAGCTCTACCACGAGGACAACTTCGCAAGCATGCCGGCCCTGACGCTCGCGTGGCCCACGGTGGAGCAGTACCACCCCGACTCTTATCCCCTCAACGCCCTCGGCCGGCTCCTGACCGACGGCAAGAGCTCGCCCTTCTACGACGTCGTCGTGGAGGAAGCCAAACTGGCACCGTCGGTGTCCGGCTTCAATCAGGCTGCCGAGCTTGCCGGCAAGTTCCGGCTGCAGGCGAGGGCCTTTCCGCGCACGGACCTGAACGACCTCATGGACGCCTTCGACGACGCTTTCGCCCGTTTCGAGTCCGAGGGGATCACCGAGGAGGATCTCGATCGGATCAAGGCCGGACTGGAGACGGGCTTCTACAACGGCATTGCCAGCGTGCTCGGCAAGTCATTCCAGCTCGCCCGGTACAACGTCTTCGCCGGCGATCCCGGGTTCGTCAGCGAGGACCTGGACAACATCATGGCAGTCACTATCGACGATGTCCGGCGGGTCTACGAAACCTACGTCAAGGGCAAGCCGTACGTGGCCACGAGCTTCGTTCCCAAGGGCCAGGCCAACCTCGTGTTGGCGGATTCTGAGAGAGCTGAAGTTTACGTGGAGGAGATCGTGCAAGGGGCGGAAGCCCCCGTCGCGGCGAAAGGGGTGACGGCCGTCGAGCTGACCCCCTCGGCCATCGATCGATCGACAGCTCCGCTGCTGGGCGAGACGCCGACGTTGGCTATCCCGCAGGTCTGGACCGAGGAACTTACCAACGGCATGAGAGTTTACGGCATCGAACACCGGGAGCTGCCCCTGATCCGATTCAGTATCCGGGTGGCCGGCGGGCATTTGCTGGACCACCCCAACAAGGTTGGCGTCGCCAACCTTGTGAGCGACGTCCTCATGGAAGGCACGGCCGACCGGACACCCGAGGAACTGGAGCAGGCGATCGACGATCTGGGTGCCTCGATCAACATGTCCGCCTCGAGCCAGGCGATTACCATCACCGGTAACTCTCTGGCGCGGAACTACGAGGCAACTCTGGCACTGGTCGAGGAGATACTTCTCGAACCGCGGTGGGACGAGGAGGCGTTTGAACTAGTCAGGCAGCGAACCCTCAGCGGGATCCGGCAGCGCTCGTCATCGCCCCAGGCGATCGCGACCCGCGTGTTCAACAAGCTGGTCTACGGAAGCGATCACATTCTCTCCACCAGCGTACCCGGTACGGAGGAGGAGGTCGAGTCCATCACGATCGACGAGCTGAAGAGCTACTACGACACGAACTTCTCTCCTTCAGTCGCTACTCTCCACATCGCCGGGGACATCTCACAGCAGCACGCGGTGGGGTCGCTTGCGAGTCTGGCCTCGAGATGGGCCGCGAAACCGGTGGCGTTCCCGGAGTACGAACTGCCGCCACCGACGAACGAAGCGGCAGTCTACTTCGTCGACGTCCCCAACGCACCACAGTCGGTCATCATGGTCGGAAGGCTGACGCTGGCGCAAACCGATCCGGACTACTATCCGGCAGTTGTGATGAACCATCAGCTGGGCGGCGGTATCACGGGCCGGTTCTTTCAGATCCTCCGGCTCGAGAAGGGCTACACCTACGGCGCCGGGTCCGGCTTCGCCGGCACGACCATCCCGGGTCCTTTCAGAGCGTCCACCAGCGTCCGGGCCAACGTGACCTACGAGTCCGCTGCATTGATCAAGGAGATCATGGAATCGTACGGTCCTGAGTTCTCCGAAGAGGACCTGACGGCCACGAAGGACGCCCTGGTTCGCAACAACTACCGGGCGTTCGAAACCCTTGCCGCCCTGCTACGGGTGTTGCAGAACATCAGCCGGTACGACCTTCCGTTCGACTATATCCGGCAGCGAGAGCAGGTTGTGGGCGAGATGACGATTCCTCGCGTCCGAGATCTAGCCGACCGGTTCATCGATCCCGACCGAATGATCTACGTCGTGGTGGGCGACGCTGCCACCCAGCTTACGAGGCTCTCCGGACTGGGATATGGGGAACCGATCCTCCTCGACCGGAATGCAAATCCGTTGGAATAGGTCGACGTTCTTTCAGTATTCCGAATTGCTGACCCGATGGCGACAAGAGCTCAGCGTGTGGGCGAGGTAGGGGACTCGGCGACTGTTCGTATCGCCGACCTGGCCTCGTCTTTGCGCCGAGAGGGACTCGACGTTCTCGACTTTTCGGCCGGTCGGGCAGCGGAACATACGCCGACTTACATCTCGGAAGCGGCAATTCAAGCCATACGGGATGGGGATACACATCAGACAGTCGCGCGGGGGACACCCGTCTTCCGCGAGGCCTGCGCCGGCAAGCTGGAACGCGAGAACGGCCTCGTCGTCGACCCGGATTCGGGGATCGTCGCGACGATGGGGTGCAAGCAGGGCCTCCTCCTGACCCTGATGGCAACCCTCGACCCGGGGGATGAAGTTCTCGTCGAAGATCCCTGTTTCGTCAGCTACCAGCCGACGATTCGTTTGTGTGGCGGTGAACCCGTTGCCGTGCCGCTGCGCGCCGATAAGGGCTTCCGGTGGCAGGTGGACGACCTCGAAGCAGCCCGCACCGATCGGACCCGAGCTGTTCTCTTCTGCTCACCACACAACCCCGCCGGCGTCGTGCACACTCCCGACGATCTCGATGTGATTGGGGACTTCGCCAAACGGCACGATCTCATCGTGATTGCAGACGAAACCTACGAAAGGTTGACCTGGGGAGGCAAACGGCATACTTCGATCGCGACGCGGCCCGGCATGGCGGAACGGACAATCGGGCTGATGGGAGTCACCAAAGCTTTCTCGATGGGCGGATGGCGGGTGGGTTTCGCTTACGCTCCGGCGGCGGTGGTCGAAGGCATGGTCATCGTCCAGCAGCACCTGATGACCTGCGCCGGCTCCTTTGCTCAAGCGGGTGCCGCGAGGGCTCTCGGTGAAGCGGCCCCGTCCGCCGTCGTCGAGCTGTGGGCGGACTGGGAGGAGCGATGCAGGTACGCCGTTGCCGAGTTGGAACGTCTGCCAGGCCTGACCTGCAGCATGCCGGAAGGTGGATTCTATGCCTGGATCGACATTCGAGCGACGGGCCGGGGCTCGGTGGAGCTCAGCGAGCACCTTCTTCGGGAACATCACGTCGCGTTGGTGCCGGGAGCCGCATTTGGCCCGCACGGTGAAGGCTACCTTCGAATGACGTGCGTGAAGTCATGGGCCGACCTGCGCGCCGGACTGGCGCGTCTCCAGGAAGGACTCGGTTCGAACGCATCCGGGCCGGGCTCCGAGACCGGACCCGTGTCTCACGCAGGATAGAGAAAGAGGAAAGTCATGAAACACTCAATGCGTTTTCATCGATTGGCGAGTGGACTCGTCGCCGCAGTGACGCTCGGCGTCTTCTTGCTCACTGGACAGACCGGTCTGGGAACCGCCCAGCATCCCCCAGGACCCAGCACCCCCGAAGATCGCGCCGCCCTGTTCGACTATCTGCTGGAGAAAACTTTCGAGCGCGAATCGTTTTCTCCGATCAAGAACGAACAGCTCGACCTCGACATCGAGGCCGGCATGCGAGCCTATCGCGACGAGCTGATCGCCGCCGACACGGATGAGAAACTGTTCTATGTGCTGGTCAAGATCGGTAACGCGCGCAAGGACAGACACCTGACCCTGAACCCGATCGAGGGTGGGATCCTTCTGGACCACTGGGGGCCGCTGGAGAACCTCGAGGTGTTCATGCAGGCGCCTATCCGGTTCGCGACCGACTACGGCGCGCCGAGTGATTTCTTCGTCTTCGTCGCTGACTTTGCGGAAAACATTGCAGATTACATCGGTTCGGAGCGTATCAATCCGGGGGACCGGCTACTGGCGGTCAACGACCAGCCCTTCGCCGACTACGTCGAGGCGATCGAACCTTACATCCGGTATTCCACTCTGGAGGGTTTCTGGTGGAAGATGGCCGAGGGGATCCCCGAGAAACACTACGACGTTTCGCCGGAGTTTTACCGCGACGACATCACGTTCCGCCTCCAGCGCGACGACGGGTCACAGTACGCACTGACGCTGCCTTATCTCGATCCGGAATCGATCGCCTGGTCCGGCTACGGGGCGCGGCGCTATCCCGGCTTCCATCTCGTCTCGGATCGTCACACGTTCGACCTGTGGATCCACGATACGAAACCCGTCATTCTCCTCGACTGGTACGGTTTCCGCGAACTGCTGGTAGAGGACATGGACTGGCTCGTGGCTTATGGGGAGGAAAACAGGATCCTCGATCATGCCGTCATCTTCGACGCCACCCGCAGCCGCGGGGGATCTCGCGGAGCCTATGCCATCCAGCGTCTTTCCCCGAAGTCGTTCAGGACGACCTTCGGTAACCTGCGCCTGAGCGATATCACGGAGCAGTTCGTCCGGGAAAAGCGCGCCGACTACGACGCAAGCCGTATCACGGATTCCGGTGTCGCCGAGACCGTCGACGATGGCTCCTGGCTCATCGACTGGCTGGAAAGCGACGTGATGGCGGGCCTACGTGCCGGTCAGGAATACTCCAACAACGTACCCTTCAAGCTGGCCCACGCACCCAAGTACTCCGACGGCGTGATCCAGCCGGCTCCCGTGCATTTTCGCGGTCCACTCGTTTGCCTCTTTGGACCCTACGGTGGCTCCCACCTGGATCAGTTTGCGTCGATCGTGGTCGACAACCAGCTTGGTCACACGATCGGCATGCCAACCGGCGGCTACAGCAACACCTGGGAATGGGAGGAAGAACTCGTGTTTCCGATCAGCGGAAAGCCGATCGCCGGATACATGTGGTCCATCGGACACACCGTTCGACCGAACGGTCAGATCGTCGAGGGCCTCGCCGCCGATGTGGACGACTACCTGCCCCTGACGCGGGAGAACCATCTGGAATACCATCGCCTGCTGCTCGAGAGGGCCTTCCGCTACCTGGGACTCGATTGAGTTCCGCATTCCAGCGCTATCGCGAGTCCTCGCTCGGCGTCAAGATTCTTCTGTTCATGGGAATCGGCCTGGCTGCCGGACTCGTCTTCGGAGAGCGAGCCCAGGCGGCCCAACCCCTGGGAGATCTCTTCATCAGGCTGCTCGTGATGGCAGCCATTCCCCTGATCTTCTTCAATCTTCTCGCCGGTTTGACCTCGCTCGACGATATTCGTGTCCTCGGCCGACTTGGAACCAAGACCTTCCTTTTCTACCTGGCGACTACGGTTTTCGCCTTCATGCTGGGTCTGGCTGCGATCGAGCTGCTGCAGCCTGGTGTCAGCATGTCCCTGACCGAGGAGCTTGATGAAGCCATCGGGGCGGTACCCAGCGTCCTAGACCTGTTACTCGACCTGGTTCCGCAAAACGCTTTCGAAGCCTTCAGCGCCGGCAACGTCTCCCAGATCCTGGTTTTTGCGCTGTTGCTCGGCGTGGCTACCCTATTGTTGCCGGAAGAGAAACGCCAGGTGCTCCGCGACGCCTTCGAGCTGCTGGCCGCACTGCTCCGGAGCCTGGTGGACCTGATCCTCGAATTCTTCGGACCGATCGGCATCGGAGCACTGGCCGCGGCAACCGTCGGCCAGTACGGAGCCGCGATCTTCGGGCCGCTGGCCGTGTTCATCACCGGCGTCTGGGGCGCGCATATCGTGATGGTCGGGGTCTACCTGGCCCTGCTCTATGGTTTCACACACTACTCGCCGATGAAGTTCCTGAAGAAGACGGGTCCGCTCTACGCCACGACGGCCGCCACTTGCAGCAGCCTTGCCAGCCTGGCAGTCTCGTTCGAGATGGTTCGGGAACGGTTGAGGCTGCCCGAGCACATCTACTCCTTCACGCTGCCGCTGGGAGCGCAGTTCCACAAGGACGGTACTTCGATCATGCTTGGGGGCGTGCTTCTCTTTACCTCCCAGGCCGCGGGATTCCAGTTCGACCTCGCGACGCTGCCCGCGGTCGTTCTCGTGGGAGTCATCCTCTCCGCGGGCTCGGGGGGCATTCCGGCAGGCGGGCTGGTGATCGCTCTGATCTACGTGCAGGCGTTCAACCTGCCCGTAGAGATCGCCGCCATCGTCGGCGGGGTCTACCGACTGATCGACATGGGAAACACGACGGTCAACATGATGGGGGACGTCGTCGGTACGGTGATCATCGCGAAGACAGAAGGTTTCTCGCCAGAAGAAGCGATCTCGTGAATCCTCGTCGCGGATATGCTTGCCAAAAACTTGACTCCCCAGAGGCCCTCCCTTAGGGTTATATCCGACATCGTTACAGCGATGCGAACCACGAGCTAAAACCAAGTCGAGGAGCGGGGTGCCCCAGGCCAGCAGCGAAGCTGGTGGGTGGCCCGGTCGGCGAGACCTCCGCCGCGTTTCAAACAGCTCCAACCAGATCGCAGTAAGCGTTTCACGATGCAAACTCGGAGTACCGAGTTGCTGCCTTTTGGGCCGGCTACGTCTAAGCCGTCCCTCAAGGAGGTGCGAATATGCGCGGAATCACCCGAATCAGTGTCCTGACATTCCTGGTCGTCGTAAGCGTAAGTCTGACCCTTGTTTTACGAGACACAATGGAAGCCCAGCGCGGCCGCCGGATTTTGGTATTTGAAGCCTCGGACGCGCCGGCCGCCTTAAAAGCTCTGCTGGCCACCCGCGATTTTTCGTCGATGGATCACCTGGTTATCGCGGGTGCGGACAAAAACGGTCCCGTTGCCAAGGACATCAAGGCGCAGAGCTTTTACACGAAGTTGGTTTACAACGAGAAGGTCTTGGACGAATTGGCAGGGCGGAGGCTGGAGCCCCGGTTCAGTGCGGTTTTTGCCCCAGCTTCGAAGCCGGATAAGACCCCGGTCAACATGTTCCCTATCGTCAACAAGCAGCCTCTGGGCGGCTTCAAGGAACCAACACCACAGACCGGGGGATCGATCATCAAGACGCCGGGTTCCCCGGGAATCATGCTCGTTCCCGGTCGGGACACGAAGCTGTTGAAGGAGCAACAGACAGGCCCGCCCGTTCCCGTCACGTCGGGCAAGATCAACGGAGAGGTCGTGACGACCAAGTTCGGGCCGCGGGACAAGTACACGATCAAGCTGATCCCGATGCCGGAAAAGCCTGATCCAACAAAGAAGCCGTTGATCAGCACGATCACCAAGAGTTTTGGCGAGATGGACAGGTTCTTGGACAAGATCCGCTTGAAACAAGGGAGGGGGCAAGGACGGATCCGAAAAATCTTCCGGGGCACGCTCGGTGACGAGGCAGCGGACTTTACATTCAATGTTTTCGCAAGGCCGGGTTCTAACGAAAGAAAAACTGGTATGGAAATAAGAGCCGATGCGGAGGGCTTCGGCAGGTAATTCCAGGGCGGCCGAGCAGATCCGTAGCCATCGGCACCTCTAGTAAGCGTTGGCTAGGCGCGCCTACTTCGGCAAGAACTTCAGGGACCGTTCGACTCGATCCCCGGAGCGTAGCTCGAGCCCTCGGATCCAGATCGCGTCGCCGGGAGTGCGCGAGTCGGTGGCGCGAATGTCGTAACGGCCGGCGGCGAGCGTGACCTCCTCTCCGCTGCGCGTCGTAACGAAGGGTGTGCCTGTCACTCCGGCCGGGTACACGTAGAGGAAGACGTTGTCGCCGATCAGCTCGTTGCCGTCCTGATCGTACGCCCGCACCAGAAGCTGGGCCGATTCAAAGGTGACGCGTCGAGAAACGGTCTGGCCGGTTTCGATCCTCAATCGTCGTATCCAGATATCGGGCTGGTCGTGCGACCGGAAAAAGTTCGCGCGGACGTCGTACTCCCCACTCGATAGCGTGACGGGTTGCCCGGCGGCTGCATAAGTGACCGCTTCCTGGTGGTCGTCGGGGTTGTAGAAGTAGACGTAGACCTGGTAGTCGCCGAGCTCTGTGTTGTCGGGAGTGAACGCCCGTACCACGACTGTACCGGAAGCAAACTCCAGTGAGTGCTCGACGGTTTCGTCCTCCAGTACCTGAATGTTGCGCAGCCAGCGCTCGGGGCGATCGTTGGACGCTCCGAGCGTCGCGCGAATGTCATAAGCTCCCGCCTTCAGGTCGAGCGGCACACCGTTCAAACCACTGTCGACTACCTCGAGTTGGGGATCGCGGGCGCGGTAGAGTGTCAGCGACACGGCACCGGGGGGGAGCGAGGACTCCCCATTCCTTGCGTCCACTCTCAAGAAACCGCGCTGGAACGCCACCGTCTTCTCGGTCAGCAGTCCAGCGTTCACCGGCACTTTCTCGAGCCAACGCACATCTCTCTCTTCAGAGTTCTCCATCAGCACGACCCGCACGTCGTACTCGCCTTCGGCGAGCAGAAGAGTCGAATCGTGTTCCGCAGAAGCGATGAACTCGGAATGATCATCCGGGTCAAAGACGTACGCGACCGCATCGCCTGGCCCATCGAGCTTCAGCTGGCCCGCGCGAAACTCCACAGATCCCGAAGTCAGCTCGTCTTCGGTGACAGTGAGTCCCTCCAGCCAGACGGCTTGCTGGTCGTCCGATCCCTCGTAGATCACGAGCGCATCGTATTGTCCCGGCGGCACCTCGATGAGTTCGTTCACGCGCCCGTCGGCGACCGGCTCGGACTCGAGACCGCTCGGATAGACCAGGACCTGCCCGTCATCCGGACTGAGCGGTATGCCGGCGTTGAGCGCGCGGGAAAGAATCGATCCAGTCGGATCTCGATTGAACCTCACGATCAACGCCGCCTGCACCGCGACCATGACAACCAGTAGGGTTGCGAATGCCCAGAAAGATCGATTAGTCACTCTCGAATGCCACCGTTGTGATTTCGCCGAACAACTCCAGCATTTCGTTGAACACGAAATTCTCTTGTTCGACGGTTTCCAGGCTCATAGACTCGGTTGCCCGTTTCAAGCGGAGTGCCACCTCGTAGTCCGGATAGACATGAAGTGCGTTCTCGAAGCTCAGCAGCGCTTCATCGGTGTTGTCCTGGCACAGATGGATCAGCCCCAGATTCGTGTAGGCAAGGTGGGTCCGAGGAAGAGGGAACGTCCCCAGTTCAATCGCACGGTGAAAGTGCCCTTTCGCCGCTTCCAGCTGTCCCATCTCGGCGAGGGCGGCACCCAGATTGATGTGGAGAGCCGGATTGAAAGGCTCGTACGTGGTTCCCTTCAAGAAAGTATCCGCCGCGAGGCGCATCCGGTCCGCCTTCATGTACGCAAGTCCTAGCGCCAGGTAGGAGTCGCCGCGGGCCGGCGCTAACGCGACGGCGGTCTCGAGTGTCTTGACAGCTTCGGGCGTGCGGTCCAGTTCCAGCAGGATGGTGCCGATCCTGTAGTGGTTGAGCCAGAATTCCGGCCGTCGTTCTTCGAGCCACAGGAATATCTCGAGTGCCTCGTCCACACGCCCCGCCTTTCGATAAATCTCCGCCACCTGCCGCATCACCGGCTGAGAGAGCGGTTGGACGCGCAGGCCTGAGGCGTATTCCGATAGGGCGAGGTCCCGATACTTCTGCTCGTTCTCCCGTAGGACGGTCAGTAATAGTCGGCGATCCATCCCCGACGTCGTCTGGAGCGTGCTTTCCAGAAACGTGCGATACCGGAATCCGCTCGAATCACTCTGGTACTTATAAAGATTCGCCAGCTCGACGTGCGCGAGAAAGTGATCCGGGCGACCCTGGATCACCTGTTGCAGAGTGCGGGCTGCCAGATCCGCCGCCCCCAACAATCGGTAACCGCGCGCTAGGAGTCTGCGCGGCAGAAGGACCGGAATTGGGCGGATAGAGATCGAAGATAGGACATGTCACGAACATATCGAACCTATATCCCAGAACAGAGCCTGCTGCTGCCGCCGTCGCTGAGAGATTGGTTGGCCGAAGATCACCTGTCGTACTTCATATCGGACACGGTGGACGCCATGGATTTGAGCGCGTTTGAGCAGCGGTATGGAACGGACGGACCGGGCAATCAAGCGTACGATCCGCGGATGATGGTGAAGGTGTTGATCTACGGGTACGCGACCGGGGTGTTCTCGTCGCGGAAGATCGCGGCGAAGTTGACCGACGACGTGGCGTTCCGGATGTTGGGAGCGGAGAACTTTCCGGCGCACCGTACGATCTCGGATTTTCGCAAACTGCATCTTGAGGAGTTCGGGAACCTGTTTGTGCAAGTGGTGATGATGGCGCGGGAAGCGGGACTGGTGAAGATGGGAACCGTGGCGGTGGACGGAACCAAGATGCGGGCGAATGCGAGCAAACGCAAAGCGATGAGCTATGAACGGATGAAGAAGCAGGAGACCGAATTGGGCGAACAGATTCGGGATCTGTTGAACCGGGCTACGGCGACCGATGAGGAAGAAGACCAGCGATACGGCAAGGACCGGCGCGGAGACGAACTGCCCGATGGGTTGTCGACCCGCAAAAAGCGATTGGCCACGATCCAGGCAGCAATGAAACGGCTCGAAGAACGTCAGATGGCTGCGGACCAGGAAGCGGGACGGGAACCGGGAGACGACAAACCCGGATGCGGAAAGAAGCCATTCAAACGCCCCATGGGCGAGCCCAAACCGACGGCCCAGGACAACTTCACAGATCCGGAAAGCCGGATCATGAAAACCTCCACTGAAGGGTTCCAGCAATGCTACAACGCGCAGGCGGTGGTGGATTCCGAGGCCCGGATCATCGTAGCGACAACGGTGAGTTCCAATGCGTCCGACGCGGGACAGTTGGAACCGACCCTGGATGCGTTGAACAACAACCTGGGAGAGCATCCCGAACGTGTACTGGCCGATGCGGGATATCGATCCGAGTCGAATCTAGGGATGTTGGAACAACGTCAGATTGACGGGTATGTTGCCATGGGTCGCGAGAAGAATCTGGCCGATGTTCCACTCCCACCCAAAGACACTGCTGTTGGCCGGATGATGAGAAAGATGAAAACCAAGCGTGGGCGCGACCGCTACCGGGCCAGAAAGCACATTGGCGAGCCGCCCTTCGGGTGGATCAAGTCGGTGCTCGGATTCCGACAGTTCAGTCTACGCGGTTTGGACAAAGTGACCGGTGAGTGGAACCTGCTCACTCTGGCGGTGAACTTACGGCGGATGAACGGGATGATCGAATGGGCATAATCCGGAAAACCGGAACCCAGCAGACCCGATACACGGCCAATTACTGGTATCCGTACAGCTCTGAACTCCTCGTATCGGAAGAATCGATGGGTTCTCCTCCGAAGACCCTCTCAAATCCCAATAAATTCGAGTTCTTCGCGCTCTGCCGCGCAGACTCCTAGCGCAAAGTAGGCCTCGAGAAAACCCGGGTCGTAGCCAAGGGAATTCTGGAAAGCCTGTACGCTTCGAGCGACGGCGGCAGCAGCAGGCTCTGTTCTGGGATATAGGTTCGATATGTTCGTGACATGTCCTATCTTCGATCTCTATCCGCCCAATTCCGGTCCTTCTGCCGCGCAGACTCCTAGCGCAAAGTAGGCCTCGAGAAAACCCGGGTCGTAGCCAAGGGAATTCTGGAAAGCCTGTACGCTTCGAGATAGATCCGGCTGCGCGGCGTATCCGATGCCGAGGAAGTAGTAAGGAATCGCGCGGTGGGTCGTTTCATCAATCGCTTTCGTCAGCTCCTCTCGCGCGTTCCTGAACTGCTTCTTCCGCAAGTAAGCGATCCCACGTGCCGTTCGAGCGGCGGTGTCGGACGGGCGCACTTCCAAGACCCGATCGAACGAGGTCAAGGCCTCGTCCGGCTTTCCAGCCAGCAACTGGCTCCAGCCGACGTAGAACCACCCCGAACCGCTGTCCGGGGCGAGTCGAGCGACTTCGCGAAAGGCAGTCTCGGCTTCGGCGAAACGCAGGTTCACGAGATCGTAAAAACCGACGAGCCATGCCCGGAGTGGGGGTTCGATGTATTCATCAAGATAGCTTCCCAGTTCAGGCAAGAGGGAGCGGTTCGTCAGCATCTCTTCATCGAAGTTTTCCGCTCGGAACTGGTGCAGGGATGGAATCGAAAACCCGATCAGAAGATCCAGCGGCTCTGCTTCAAAAGCGTTCTGCAGCGAGAGTACCGCGCGGTCGAGATCGTCCTCGACAACGCTCGCGATGGCATTGCCCAGAAACCAGTCCGGCCCTGGAGGGGTGGGCTCGCGCACTCCCCGATCCACGAGAATCGTCGTCTGCTCGGGAGCCTCGACCGGTTCGTTGTCACCCGAATACTGAGAACTGTGGCCGCGGTCTGCGACAGCGCGCATTCTCGGATACCGGAAGGCGTATTTCTCAACGACCTTTGTGGGCAGCCTGCGTAGGTTGTGGATGTAGCGGGGCTGCAGAAACTCCCGATCGTTGAAGACCAAAGTGACCAGGTGATCGGCGTCCCGGTGACATGTACGGCAGTTCAAGTCCGGCCGATTGGCGTCGTGGAACACGCGAGATTCCGGCCTGCTGTTGTGCCAGAAAGTGTTGTGGCAATCAGTACAGGTCGCATTCCCGTGATCCAGATCGATCCGATCGGCACCGGAATGGCATGACGTGCAGTTCTCCTCGACGCCTCCGAGCTCGGTGTAGTTGAGCGTGGTGAAATCCTCGTCGTTGCCCGAGAAAATGTGCGCGCGAGGCATGCGCGGAGGTTCGAGTGTGACGCGTTCACGCCGGTAAGTGGAGTGGGTCACTCCATGAGGGTCGTGGCAGGCCATGCACGTGATGTTTTGTTTGCTTTCGGAGAAGACCAGCTTGCGCCGGGCAGAATCGTTTTCGAGGAACTCTCCCTTGTCGGGCGCATGGCAGCGCGAGCAGAAGGCGTCGGTTGAGTTCTGGCGCACTCCGGTCACGTGCGGGTCGTCGTTCCAGACCTGCACGAGATCGTGCGTGTCGTGATGATCATCTGCGGGAAGCACACGCCCGAGGGTCGTATGACACTTCCCGCAGACGCGCGACGAGATATCCAGGACAATGTCTTCTTTTTCGAGGGTCTTGGAGTGTTGCATGCCGGGCCCGTGGCACGCCTCGCACCCGATGTTCAATTCGGCGTATCCTCCGGGGATTTCGGAGCGAACCGGGCTCGGTCGAGATGGGTCGAATCCCGTGGCATGGCACGAGCCGCACTCCATCAGCTTGGATGGAAAACCATTCCAATCACCGATCCGGTGGTGGAAGCTCTGATCTTGAACGAGCCCGTCCTGGTCGATATAGGCAATTCGCTTCCGTCCGCCTACCACGTACAGCACATCGTCCCACGTGCGAATGGTCGGAGTCCGGAGCAAGGGATACCCCGCTATCCGGGCTTCGTCGCCGGAGAGGAACGAATAGCTGTGACGTGTGGTTTTCCAGCGAGCATAGATATCGTAGTGGCAGCCTTCGCACTCGGCAGAGCCAGCATAGTCGGTGAGTGTTGGTATCTGCGGTCGCGATTCTTGCGGTGGGGCCTCGCGCGTGCCTTCCTCGTTGGATCTCACGCAGGAGGACGCGAGCAGCAGCAACAGACAGGCTGGAGCGGCCAGACGAATCGCACACCCCCTCGAAGTTGACTATTTCGGATTCACCACGAACTGGCTGACGACCGTGGGTTGGATTGCCAGGACTCCAGCCGGGTCCGACAAGATATCGGCCTCGGTGTATGGCCGGCTCCCGTAGGTGGTCACCGTCAGGCTGTGGTCGTCCTCACCGATGTCGAATTCCGTCCAACCATAGTAATGGACCGCTGTGTAGCTTCCCTCCAACAAGGTGGTGTCGCCCAGGTTGCCGAAGAAGTCCAGGTCACGCTCAACAACGTTCCTGACAGCAACGAATGGACCCAACTCACCGCGGTGGTCGCCGGACACGCCGAAACGCACACTGTCGTCTTCGTCCGATTCCGGAAGGGTCCGGAATCTGCAGATGGAGGCGGCTCCTCCCGGTCCCTGCGCCCGGTAGTAGTATTCTTCGTCGGCCTCGAGTCCCGTGATCTCAACCTTGCCAGGAATCAGCGCGTCGAAGACCGCCACTATCGCTGTGATCGTGTCATCGTCGTCCTCGAACTCCAACTCTTCGGCAACATTGAAAATAAGCAACCCTGGCAGGTCGCTGCGGGCCCAGAGCACGCCCGAGTTCTCGGTGACATCACCGGCGGCGACCCCATTCGGGAGGGGGACCGAAGCCCGTGTCCGGTCCCTATCGTCGTCGTCATCGTCTGCAAGAGCGACCCGACCGAGAAACGGCGTTTGTGCCAAGAGGGCGGCGGCAATCGCCAGCGCCAGGAGCCAAGCTAACGGTGTAATTGATTTACTAACCATGGCTATGTCGTCCTTCTCGGTATTTTTCTTAGGTGTGGATGGATGCTACACCAGAATCCGTGCTGCTGACCACTCTCTTCATCGCGACGGCTGAAACCGGGCTGCAGCACTCCCGAGCCCTGGAAAGCCCGCGACGCTCTGCGTAAGTACAGGGCACGATGGGAGAGGTTGTGGCTGTGCTTCCCGACCGATCCGCAATCGCACTCGGGTGACTCGATCGCGGCGTTAAGAAGCTGGCGAGACTCGGTTAGCCTGCTATGATCACTGGATTCACAGAATCGTTTTGTTTTCACGGAATCGACAGTGGCCCGTTCATCAGCCGTCGCGCCGGCACAGGCGACGGAGCGGACGGTCCGAAACGGTGGCGCTATGAGCAATAGCGAAGACCCGGCGATCCCGGGCTCGACCCAGATGACACAGACTACGACCGCACCAACGAGCAACAACCAGCCGTCACGCGTACCGGGGCGGGTTGTTGCCTACACATTGACCTTTGCCGGCCTGGCAGGGGCGGCCTTCGCGATCTTGCTAGCGCAACTGCCGAACCTGTCCGGTGCGGCGCCCGGTACGGACCTGACGCGTGTGTTCGTGATGACGATGGGGGCGATGTTCGCCGCCGGGGCGCTGGGAGGGAGTCTGTACAACTTCCGCGGGCTGATCAAGCACTCGGCGGAGGAAGACTACCTGGAGGCGTACAACCTTTCGTACTACTTGCGGCCGGTTTCGGGCGGGATCAGCGGATTGCTGGTTTTTTTCCTTCTCATGGGTGGAGTCATGTCGTTCACAGCCGGGACTTCTCAAACAACTCCCAGTTGGATCTCATTCCAGGGGCGGATGCCTTACCTCGCGTTCGGCATTCTGGCGGGATACGGCTCTCACGAATTCATGCTCAAGCTGAAGGACGTGGCGGAATCGCTGTTTACGATCAGAAAGCCAAAGTGAATATTGGAACAATGAGCGTGGGCGCCGAGCAGATGCCTTACTGAACGGGTTCCAGTGCTCGCAGTTCCTCGAACCAGTTCGTTACGATGTGGATCTGCTGCTCAGTGCCGTCGGCATCAGCAAAATCGACCAGCTTGAGCATCAGGAATCGTCCGTCGGCTGATACGTCAAAACCGCTGAAGCCCGGGAACGAGGTGAAGCTGAACAGCGCCTGCGGTAGGCCGGCCTCCAAAGTTTCACCCGCCTGGATCGGAACCGCCATCATCTGCGTCATGCCGGTAGATGAGCTCCGCGCCATCCCTTGACCAGACAGGCCGGCCGCCGCCGGCCGTCGACACTTTCCACCTGTCCGCCTCGACATCGGGGAACGGGCTCACGTAGATTTCGGATACGCCCGACTCCTCTAGCTCGTACGCAAGCCACTTGCCATCCGGCGAGATCTTGGCCCAGAGAGCTCGCCGCAACAGTACTTCCTGCTGACCACCACCCTGCCCGCGAAGTCCCCGCTAGTTCACTGTGACCTCCAACACGTCGGACTCCAGGCGGGTCAGGATGTAGAAGAGCGTCTGATTGTCGCTCGAGATCGCGACCGCACCCAGGTTGTTCGGAGCAACGGATAACGCCTCGTGACTGCTGCCTGTCTGGCTGTCGAGCAGGTAAAGGGTGCTCGGTTCCAGCGTCCTGTAAAGGAGACGCCGGCCATCCTTGAGGAAGATTGGACCGCCGCCGGTCTCGAGCAACTGCTCGTAGCTTCGAGATTGGAAGTCGTAAGCGTAGATGCCCTGACTACCGGTCAGCTCGGTGCTCAACTTCCCGCCGGCAATCCGTCCGCCATCGGGAGACCAGGAATTTCCGACAAAAAACTCGGTGGAGTCGCCTATGTCGGCCAACTTTTCGGGAGTTTGTTCGCTCGCGGCCCCCCCTACTTCCACGACAAAGGCGCTCTCTCCCTGGGCGGTGAGATCACGGTACGAAATGCGTGATCCATCCGGGGACCAGCGATTGGCGATTCGGCTGTGGTTCGGCGTATCGGTGACCTGTTCCAGACCGGTGCCGTCCGGATTCATGGTCCATATCTCATAGTTCCCGGTTCTGTCGGAATAGAAAGAAATCCTGGTGCCGTCGGGCGACCACCTCATCCCGCGATCCTTGGAAACATCGTTTGTGAGTTGTCGCCGATCGGCCCCGTCGGGCCGGATCACGAAAAGATCTTCCTGTCTTCCCGTCGAGAAGTAACCGACCCACTCGCCGTCCGGTGACACGGCTACCTGCGCGGGAATCAGCGGGGGTTCCGTGATGGCGGTGGGCTCTCCCGATACAATCCCTGCAGACGAATCGAAGGCCGCCTTCTGGATGGTCGACGATTGGATGAAATCGATATAGGCGACGTGTTGCCCGTCGCTCGAGAAGGAAATATGGCCGCGGATGCCGGACGTACCGGTCGTCACCTGTTCGGCTGAGCCCAACACTTCGCCGCTCTCTTCATCGATCCGGACGCGCCAGAGATTCATAGCACCGTCGCGATCGCTCCCAAAATAAAGGTATCGGCCGTCCGGCGACCACGCAGGACTCCAATCTGTGTCCGCATCCTGGGTCACCTGGACCCGGCCGGTGCCGTCGGCGGCGATTGTGTAAATGTCTCGCTGACCACCGCCCTCATCGGGAAGCGCCCAATAGGCGATACGACCACCGTTCGGAGACCAGCGTCCCTGCACGGCATCCGTCTGGCTGACCTGCCGCCTCTCTCCATCCTCGACATTGACCGCCCACAGGTAACTCGTACCGGCTCTACCGTAGGGTCCGGTGACGACCTGCTCGGTCGCGTACAGAATCTCCCGCCCGTCGGGGGACCAGACGGGGTTGAACCCGGAGTCGATCAACTTCCGGTCGCCGCCGCCGCTGGTGTCCATCAAAAAGATGCCACCATCGTCGCGTTCCGAGCGAAACGCCAGAGTGGTGCCGTCGGGTGAGAAGTCGGCTTGCCAATCGTCTTCAGAGGAATCCGCAGTCAGGTTCACGGCTGCTCCACCTCCGCGCTTGAGGTAGATGTCCCAATTGCCCTCCGCGCGGCTGGCATAAGCCAGGGAGGTACCGTCGGGCGAGTAAACAGGGAAGATCTCCCGGCCGGAGTCGGAAGTCAGATTGACCGGTTGTGGAGGAGCAGGCTCTACTTCGATCTCGCCTCCACACGCACTTAGAGCGGCAACCGCAAAGAATAGAAACAGACTAAAGTTTAGCTGCGTTTTCATACCTAGCCTCCAATCTTGCGTCGATGCTTGATACGCTTGGCTGTCGTCAGGATCAGCCGGCGGATTAGGGAGTTGGCTAAAGCCTAGTGAAGAGTGGCGCTCAACGCAAACATCTCGAACACCGCATGATGTGACTCGAGTGAGCCCAGGTTGTGATGCACGGACGTCCGAGGACAACGCTATTCACCACGGAGGAACGGAGACGCGAAGGCAGAAATGAAACATCCGACCCTCAGCCGGCGCTATCCGTTCGTGGAGTTTGCGGGGCCGAAATAATCACCTGAACCCAACTCCGGAACCGATGTAGGTGTTCTCCGAGTCACAAGAGCCTGTAGCATGGGATGAACCCGATGGTCGCGTCGCGCTTTTTTGCGAGTTATCCTTCAGGCGCCCAGGCGGCTTCAAAATCCATCCGCGGGCTGCCGGAATCCTTCCAGATGTCATAGCGCATACGGAGGGTCTTCACGGGGTTCGCGTTCTCCCACGGTTGGATGTTCTCGTCGGTGACGCTGATGTAGGCGAAGTACATCCCTCCGTTGAAGTCGTCGCCATTGGTGTCTTCATTGTTGGCGATCAGGATGTAGGCCACATGGGCCGTCTTGCCGTCGCAGGGGGCCATGGGATATGGCGCTTCCTCACAGGTGCAGCGGCCGTCGCCACCCTTGTCGTCGGCGCCCTCCATCGCGGCCATGACGCGGTCCGCCAGCGTGCCTTTCGCCTTCGTGAAGGCCACTTCGGCATTCAGCATCACATCGTCGCTGAGCAGAGAGTTTCCCTGAAACTGATAAAAGATGTAATCACCGACATTGCCGGAAACGTCCAGTGACGCGTGGCCATTGCCCGAACCGCTGTGCCCGGCGCGGCGTCCCTGCATGTCGACGATTCCGAACTGACGGCGCTCCATGCGGTCTTCTTCCGGTCCTTTCGCCTTCTCGAATTCCCTGAGCAGCTCGATGATCTGCTGCGGCGGAGTTCCCTTCTTCAGCTCCTCGAAGACCAGCTGCTGATTCTGGCCGGAGTTGTCCACGTTCGCCTGACAGGCGGCGACGGCGACTCCGGGAACGATGACAGCCTGGATGTCCATCAGATCTCTCGACGGTCTCGGGGGAAAGCGCGCCTGCCGCACGCATGTAGCGGACGCGATGATCACCTGACCTGTCCTCGTATCGAGGGCCAGGAGAGACCACGTGGCGAAGGCGTTGGACTGCACCAACAGGCCAAGGACGATTGCTAAAGCTGCACGTTTCATGTCGTTTCTCCTCTGGAACTGGCGCGGCAATGGTCCTGCACAAAGCCGCGCGGTTGTCGTGGTCGGGTTCCATCTGCCGCAATACCCGGAGCGTCCTGGTGACGAAGCAACAGTAGAACGCTTCGTGCCGTCCTACTGAGCGATCAGTTCCTTGAAGGCGAACTTCTGGGCGCGCCTCCCCGGCTCCGCCTCGGCGACGTAGATGTTGCCCTGGGAGTCGGTCGTCAAGTTGTGGGGCCGCCCGAGCTGTCCGGGTTCGGAGCCCTCACCGGAGAACTGGCCGACTACCTCCAAGTCGCTCCGCCGGAGGATCCAGATTCTGTGCTGCGTGCCGTCAGCTACGTACACGAACCTCTGCTCTGGATCGTGCGAAAGAGCCACGGAAAAGGCGGAGCCCGTCCCGAGTCGAATGATGCGCTCCATGACATACTCCCCGGTATCGGCGTCGAAGACGATGACGCGACGGTTGGAGTAGCCATCGACGACGAACAGCTCGTTCGTTTCGGGCACCACGTAGAGCTCGGCAGGCCGACCCAGAAGATTCGGATCGTCGCTGCCACCGGTCTCGTTGAGTGTTCCGATCGTCAGAACAAGCTGGCCGTCACGCGTGAACTTCAGGATCTGGTGCTGCTCGCGAGCGTTGGTCCAGACGTAGTCGTTGTGATCGACGAAGAGGCCGTGGATCACCGTCCGCTCGCCCTCTTCGTCGCGGGCACTCCACACCTGAACCGGATTACCTTCGGGATCAAACTCCGCGACCCGCCCGCCGGTGGTCACCCAGACGTGGTCCCGGCCATCCACGTTGACTCCGAGAACCTGTCCCCACGTCCAGTCATCGGGTAGCGTCGGCCAGGCCCGATCCACCTCGAACACCGGTACGCCCTCGCCGACGTCCGTTGCGACCTCTGGGTCCTCTGCCTCGCCAGAGTCCATTGCCGGGGCGCACGATCCAAGGACCGCAAGGAATATCCAACCAACGGCAAACTTATTGAGTCCCGTCATCGTCTACAGCTCCTTCGCTTGCTGGAAATACTCTGCGGAGGAGGGCTCCGTTCCAGGCCTCGCCCCCTCCTGGCCGATGCTTCAGTTAGCTGGAACACTCTAGGCGGATGACTCACAGGAGGTCAAGATGTCGAAGAAAAGTTCTGGAAGTGCTGGACGATTGTATGGTGAATTGTCGACCAGAAATGTGGCCCTTGATCTTATCGATGCTGGTCCTGACGCTGTCCGGTTCGGCTCAGCTGGTTCCGGGCGCCAACGGCGAGCCTCGTCCTCCAGTAACTCGTTCGATCCAGCTTGCGCCTGAGGAACTGGAAGCCTTCCTGGACCCCTTCCTCTCCCGGCAGATGGACGAGTTGCATGTCCCCGGCCTCGTTCTTGTCGTTGTGAAGTCCGGACAGATCGTGTTCCGCAGAGGTTACGGCTTCGGAAACCTGGAGGATCGGACGTCGATCGATCCCGACAAGACGCTGTTTCGGGTCGCCTCGGTGTCGAAGCTGTTCACGTCGACGGCCGTGATGCAGCTCGTCGAGCGGGGACTCGTCCGGCCCGATGACGACGTCAACACCTACCTCGATCTGTTCCAGATACCGCCTACCCATGACAGTCCCGTTACGCTCGCCAACCTGTTGACGCATACCGGTGGTTTTGACGAACGCTACATCGGCATGGCCGCCCGGAGGGAGTCCGAGGTCCTGGGGTTGGGGACGTACCTCGCGGCCCGGATGCCTCCCCGCGTCCTCCCCCCCGGTGATGTCATCAGTTACTCCAATCACGGGATGGCACTGGCCGGCTACGTGGTTGAAGCCGTCTCGGGGCTGGAGTTCGCCCAGTATGCGGAGTTGAACATACTGCGCCCCCTCGGTATGGACGACAGCACTTTCAGGCTGCAGCCGAACTCGGCGCCCAACCTGGCCGTCGGGTACGCGTACCGCAACGGCGAGTATCGATCCTTGCCATTCGATTACAGCCAAATCTCGCCGGCTGGCTCACTCGTTGCGACGGCAACCGATATGGCGTGCTTCATGATCGCCCATCTCGAAAACGGCCGGTGCGGTGACGACCGTATTCTCGAAGCGGACACGATTCGGGAGATGCACGCGCAACAATGGACCCACCACCCCCGCCTTCCGGGTTTCGCCTATGGTTTCTACGAGCATTTTGAAAACGGCCGGCGGCTGCTGGTACATGGTGGAAATCTAGGCGGGTTCGCCAGCGGCCTGTTCCTGCTGTCCGAGGAAGACCTGGGGATATTCGTGGCCTACAACGCAGACCGCTCCGAGCTTCGAGAAGCACTGATCGAGCAATTCTTCGATCGGTACTATCCGGCTGAGAGCGCTTCTGCGGCAACTCGGCCCGACCTGCCTCACGACCCTGTGATTCAGCCCGCCCGCTTCACTGGCACGTATCGACTCAATCGCTATCCCCTCCACACTTTCGACAAGTGGAGCGTGCTGTCGGAATCGCGCCTGGAGTTCCACGTGACGGCCAGCGAAAGGGGGACTTTGATCCTCCGCTATCCCCGAGATTCGAGGGAGGCCACCGAATACGTCCAGGTGGAACCGTTGCTGTTCCGGAGCGTGGACGACGAGGATCATGTCGCCTTCCGCCAGGATCCGGAGGGGCGCGTCACGGCGATGTTCCTCCAGTTCTCCGGACCCGTGGCTCTCGAGAGACTGCCATGGTACGCAACTTCGCTCTTCCATTCCCTGCTGCATGGACTCCTGGCGCTCGTGTTTCTTTCCGTGGGTGCAGTCTGGCTGCATGGGCGTGTGGTTCGAGGCTCAGAGGTGCGCGAGCCTGAAAGCCGGCTGGAGGGCGCAGCCCAAACCGGAGCGCGGCTCTTGAGCGCGCTGAACATGATTTTCTTGCTTGGTCTTCCGACGGCTCTGGCCCTCGATCCGCAGGGGTTGACCTACGGCGCGCCTCCCGTTGTGATTCTTCTGCTCGTGATTCCGCTATTCACGACGGCCATGGCCCCGGGGTTGCTCTTTCTCAACGTGCTCGTCTGGAAGAGAGGTTGCGCATCCAATTTCGATCGGTGGCATCATTCCGTCGTGACGCTGGCGGCGGTGGCGTTCATTCCCTATTTGATGTACTGGAACCTGCTCGGCTTCAAGTACTGATCACACCGGAGAGTCCCGCGTTCTGCCAAGTTGAGAAGTCGTATTAGCGGAAGCTGGCCATTTGGGCGTATAGTCTAGGGAATCGTCCACGTGCGACAGTCGATGGACAGCCTGTAAGATCGTCCTGAAGGACTTCGTCTTCGCGTTTATTTGGACATCGGCACTCTGGAACTGAACCGGAGTGTCCGATGGGGTTCGATCGGCTTTCTTGCGACTCCGGAGTGAGCATGCACCTATCCCGACGACAATTCCTGCAGGGCCTCGCCGCCCTTCCGCTTGTGAATCAGGTGGCCGAGGACGTCCAGAACTGGCCCGCATTCCGGGGCCCGAACGGGCTGGGCGTGGCGGAGGGCTTTCCGATCCGAACGTCCTGGAATGCTGACGAGACCGCAGGCCCGCTCGTCGGGTGTCGATGGCGGTCCGACGTCCCGGGACTTGGCCACTCCAGCCCGGTTCTGTGGGGCGATCAGATATTCGTGCCGACCGCAATCGCCGAGGAGGGCCGCGTTCCGTTGACACTCGGCGGGGACGCCTTTGTCGATCGGAGCACTTGGACCGGCAGCACCGACGCGGCCGACGACAAGGGCGAGCAGAGCTGGGTCGTGATCTGCTATGACAAGAAGTCCGGTCAGGAGGTGTGGCGAAAGACCGCGAGGACAGGGAAACCCCGCTCGACGCGGCACGCGAAAGCAACGCACGCCAACACGAGCCTGACGACCGACGGGCGCCACTTGGTCGGCTTCTTCGGGTCGGAAGGATTGTACTGCTATGACCTGGATGGTCGCCTGCTGTGGAGCCGCGATCTCGGGATCGTCAATGTCTCCAAGTACGGAATCGGGTGGGGATACGGCAGTTCGCCCGCGATCCACCAGGATCGCCTTGCCCTGCAGTGCGACGATCCCGACAATCCCTACCTCGCCGTGTTGCGCCTGTCCGATGGGGAGGAGCTTTGGAGGGTGTCCCGAAAGGGCGTGTGCGAGCGAAGCTGGAGCTCCCCGATGATTCACGCTGGCCCGAACAGGACCCAGGTGGTCGCCAACGGCTGGCCGTGGATCGTGTCCTACGACCTGGAAACCGGCGACGAGCTCTGGCGCCTCAGCGGCGGAGGGGACAACCCGATACCGACCCCGTTCGTCGCGAACGGCTGGATCTATATCACGAGCTCGCACGGGCCGGCGTCGCCCATCTTTGTGGTTCGTCCGGACGCGCGCGGCGATATCACGCCCACCCGACGTGCCAGGTCGACCGCCGCGATCGTCTGGAGCACCTACCGGGGCGGGTCCTACCTGTCGACGCCCGTCGTCTACCGCGGTTACATGTACTTCGGCTACGAACAGGGCGTCGTCCGCTGCTTTGACGCGAACACGGGGAAGAGGATGTACGAGAAGCGACTCGATCCGGGCGCAGCGATCGTCTCGTCCCTGGTGGCCGCGGACGGTAAAGTGTTCTGCCCTTCCGAAAACGGCATCGTCTATGTCCTCGAGGCCGGTCCGGACTTCAACCTGCTGGCGCGTAATCACATGGGCGAGCCCTGCTTCGCAACCCCCGCCATCTCGCAAGGAACTCTCTATTTCCGGACAACCGGGAGCCTGATCGCGGTCGCTTAGGAACTGAACGCTTGATAGCTGAAAGCTGAGTGCTGATCGCTCAGTTTAGGCGTTCCCACGTCAGCGCTGTCTGCAGCTCGCGGCCATCGACCATCCGCGCCGGAGGCTTGAGCGTCAGCGTGGTGTCGGTGAACTCGAAAAAGCGCTGCGCGTCGGTGCCGGCCTGCCCCGGGTTGAGATTGCCGGTCCGGTGGTGCACGATGAAGCCCTCGTCCTCGTTGACGGAGAACGGACCGAAGTAGCTGAGGTAGGTCCGGAGTGCGCCGAGCGCCTGCTCGGGAGTCGGCGCGCCCGTGTATTCGGGCCGGTTGGGCCTCATCAGGTGCACCGCCATGTGCCCTGACGGCATGTAGATGATGAACCCGTCGGCGTACTGGTCGACCGGCACCGTTTCGCCGTCCATCGCCCGTCGCTCGATCTTGCCGATCCGGTAGAACCCGAACAGACGCCGGTGCGTTTCCGTGAGTTCCGAATCCGGCAGGTCCCGAACCCGCTGCCAGACGATACGGGTCTGCACGCCCGAGTTGCCCACGGGCGGCATCAGGATGAGCTGGTTGCCAGAGAACTCGTAGGAGCGCTTGTTGTTGTTCGACGCGGCCGGAGGTCTCGCGTCCCCTTGTAAGTGATGTGTCAGGTACCCCTCTGCCTCGTCGACCGTATACGTTCCGAAGTAGGAGAGGTAGCTGCTCAACGTCGCCACCGCCTCGTCCGGGGTTGGCCCGTCGCCGGCATATGGCTGACGGCCGGGCTGCATCATAACAACCCCCATGTAGCCAGCCGCGTCGTACATGATGTAGCCGATCGCACCCTCGCTGCCAAACGACGGCGGTTCCGGCGTGGGCAAAAGCTCGCCGTCGGTGCCAATGCGCTCGACTCGGACCAGCTCCCAGTTACCCACGAACGGAGCCTTCGGATCCGCCGTCGACGCCTCGGTAGTTGACGGGCCGGCGTCGTCCATGGGTGGCGTCGTGTCTGCGCAACCAGACCAGACGACGACTCCGACCGTCGCCAGCAGTACAAGCAGTTTTCTCGGCATATGTCCCTCCTCCCCGCTCGGGTCGCGGCCGACCGATCTGTCTGACGGGGTTCTGTCCGTCATGATGCCAGATGTCACACCCCGGCGCGACGTGAATACGGCGTTTCTGGGGCGGCTATCGGGATCTTCGCTCCACGCCGAGAACCTTCATCCGTTTATGCAGGTTCGTCCGTCCGATTCCGAGTGATCGGGCCGCTCCGGCCACACTCCAGTCGGAGGCTTCGAGTGCCTCCATGATGCGGAGCCGCTCCGCCGATTCGCGCGTCTCCTTCAGTCCGGATCGGTCGTCCGCCGAGTTGGGCTGGCGGATTTCGACAGGGATCGAATCGACTGTGATGCGGTCTCCCGGCGCAAGGATGGCCATGCGCTCGACTGTGTTGCGCAGCTCCCGGACGTTGCCCGGCCACCGGTAGAGTTCGAGCGCGTTCAGCGTGTCCTCCTCCAGCGTCCGAGTGTGGAAGTTGTTGCGCGAGCAGAAGTCCGCGAGAAAATACTCGGCCAGGGGGCCGATATCCTCTCGCCGCTCCCTCAACGGTGGAACACGGATGGGGACGACGCTCAGGCGGTAGTAGAGGTCCTCGCGGAACTCGTCGCGTGCGATCAACTGCTCGAGATTCCGGTTCGTTGCGGCGATCACACGAACCGACGTTCGGACAGTTTGCTCCCCCCCGACCCGCTGGAACTCTCCCTCCTGGAGCACGCGCAGCAACTTGGCCTGCGAAGACGCGTGCAGGTCGCCGACCTCGTCGAGGAATATCGTGCCCCCGTCGGCCAGCTCGAACTTTCCTCGACGGCGCGATGTGGCTCCCGTGAACGCGCCCTTCTCGTGGCCGAAGAGCTCGCTCTCGATCAGTTCCGTCGGGATGGCCGCGCAGTTGACCTTCACGAAAGGGCCACCGGACAAGGGGCTTTCCTGGTGAATGTGAGCGGCGATCAGCTCTTTTCCGGTCCCGGACTCGCCGGTCAGCAAGACGCGGGCGTCCGAACGGGCGACCCGGGCCGCCTGGTCGACCGCCTGCCGGAACGCGCGGCTGTCGCCGACCATTCGGGTAGAGTCTCCGACGATCTCCCGGTATTCCGCGTTCTCCCGTTCGAGCTTCGCCTGGCCCAGAGCATTCTTGACCGCCAGCAGCACGCGTTCCCGGGCCAGTGGTTTTTCCAGGAAGTCGTACGCGCCCGCGCGCGTGGCTTCGACGGCATCGGCGATCGTTCCGTGCCCCGAAATCATGATGATCGGCGCGGGGTCATCCTCGCTGCGCAACCACCGAAGCAGGTCGATGCCGCTGCCATCCGGGAGGCACACGTCGAGAAGGTAGACATCCTCCCGACGGATGCCGACCCGCGCCCGAAAAGCCTCGGCGGTCTGGGTGACGTCGACCGCGTAGCCCTCTCGCTCCAGGATGAGTCGCAGCGATCGTCCGATGTTTTCTTCGTCGTCGACGATGAGGATTCGTTTGGTGGTCATGGTTCAGGATGAGGCCGGTGTCGGAAGCGACACGCGAAACCCGGCGCCGCCGAGTTGCCCGTCGATGAGTATGACATCGCCCCCCGCGAGCAAAGCACTCTTACGCGCGATCGACAGGCCGAGCCCCATACCCTTTTTCTTGAACGTGATCGTCGGTTGAAACAATGAGGCCCGAGCTTCGGGGGTGAGCCCGGGCCCGGAGTCGTGGACTTCGACGAAGACTCCGTCTTTATCGCACCCGGTAGCAGTGCGGACCCTGCCCTCCGGGCCGGCGGCTTCCGCTGCGTTTTCGAGCAGGTTGGTCAGGATCCCCCTCGTCTGGTCCGCGTCGGCCCACGCCGTCGGCTTCCCCTCGTCCAGGTTCAGTTCGTAAGTCACGTCGCGGTGCCCCGGACTGAGGAACCCCACCCGCTCTTCGATCAGTGCGTTGACGTCCAGCGTTTCCGGGTTCATGGAAGGCTCGCTCGAGAATTCCGAAAACGCGCGGACGCGACGCTCGAGCGTTTCTACCTCGTTGACGACGATGCCGGCCGCCTGTTCCATGAACCGGCGATCCTCGGGCTTGCTTCTGGTGAGCATTTCCTCGACTGTCAGCCGGATGGGCGTCAGTGAGTTCTTGAGTTCATGGGCCATCTTGCGGGCGAGGGCCTGCCAGCTGGCAACCTGCGTGAGATAGACGAGGCGTTCCCGGCTCTGTTCGAGCCGGTCGGCCATTTCGTTGAAAGCTCGAATCGCCTGTCCGGTTTCGTCGTGACGGTCGGTGTCCAGGCGGACTCCGAGATCGCCTCCGGCCAGCTGCCCCAAGCCCCCCGTCAGTTGCTGTATCGGCCGGCTGATGCGGTGCGCCAGGTAGATCAGGGACAGCAGCGAGGTAATCCAGACCGCCACCACAAGAGTCACCAGCGTCAGGATGAACCCGCGTCTGAGGTCGCGGGTCAGGGCTACTTCGACGGTTTGCCGTGCCTGGCTGTACTGGGCCGCGAGCTCGTCCATGTGGATGTCGCCCAGGCTCTTCGAATGTGCGTGAACGGCGCCGTCGACCCGAACGAGGTAGTCCAGCAAGTTTCCCCCGGGGCCGGACACATCGAAACGGGCGGCCTCTTCGCTCTCCCAGAATGCGGCGACCCCTTCGGGCCAGGATTCACGGTTGGCGGCCAGAAATACCTCGTCCGGCCTTCGACCCTGAGTGACCTCCGTTTCAAGGTCGTGACGAGCCTGTTGGTAGAACTCCCGGGCCGTCTCTTCCAGAGCGAGCGATAGTTCGTCCAGCTCCGTGGTCGTTGCGAGATCCAGGCTGCGATCCAGCAACGCGGTCGTGATCCATACCGTCGCGATGAGAGGGACTACAGTCGCGGCGACAAAAGCTGCGATCAACCGGTTACGCACCCTGTTCATCTGGAGTGTCTCGTCCTAGCCCGGATTATTCGTGGTTGTCGTCGCGAAGCGGTGGAGACGCCGCAGAGACAAGGCGCGCGACCGAGGCCCCCGGAGGCGTATATGACAATACGTCGAGGAGGCCGAGGGAGCGCAACGCCGCATCTGCGAGTGTATCCGCCGCTGCAGTAGACAATTCATGAATAATCCGGGCTAACGCAAGTCCCTCAGCTGTACGGGACCCAATTCCTGTTGGCCCTGGAGCAATTGTTCCCGATCCCGTCGGCTGAATATATCGATCAGGTTGCCCAAAGCGAGGCCGAATGGTCCCGAGCCGTCATTCTGGGCGTCTCTACTCTCTTCGATAAACTGTAATCTTAGCCAGAACGACTGGCCTTCAGCGAGCCCCGAAGTGGGCAGCGAGAGCCTGTCCACGCACCACGCTTCTGCAGCCTCGGCCGATAGGTGGGAAACCGAGCTCGGCGTCGGTGCCAGGTGGGTGACGGCAAACTTTTCTTCCCATAAATCGTAGCTCACCACGCACCGTTGGGTGTCGACCTCCGCGACGGGGGAGTCGGTCCGCCTCCGCCGGTCGAACGTCAGCTTGAACGTGACCGATGCCCCGTTGTAGAGGTGATCCAGTGGCGCGTCCACGAGAAAGCGGAGCGAGGGAGCAGAGACCTTCAGGTGGTCACCTTCGAGACGAGCCTTCATAGGCTCGGCAGCAAGCAAAGTGCTGCCGATCACGGCCAGCGCAAACACCCACACCCATGTCGCCCGACGCATGGGGATTCCTCGACGCCTCAAAACCCGACCCCTATCCGGATCCCAAAGGTGAAGACCGGTTTGAACTCCGACGACTTCAGTGGAAACGCCAGCGTAAGGAACCAGTCGTCATCCGGGTCGTCGCCGTGGAACCCGAATCCCACCGAGTGTCGGACGCGGGTTTTTTCACCGCTGTTCCATGCGGCGCCCGCATCGTAGAACATCTGGAACATGGAGTAGCCATACTCCAGGGAACCATCGACGACCCGATCGGTTCCATACGGAGTGAGATCGAACTTGTTCCAGCCACGCAGGGTCTTCGAGTTTCCGAGTGCAAAGCGCTCGAACAGCGGCGGGGTTCCCTCGATCCGTCCCGCCTGGAAACGCCCTAGGAAGCGGTTCCGGTCGCGCCTGAACGTGTAGACGGCGCGGCCCAGGTGGCGGGAATACACAAAATCACTGGCGATGTTTCCGGCTCCCGCCCGGGCCTGGTATTCACCCCTGAACAAGTGCCGGTCCTCGTCCTCGCCCTCACCCCATCGGCGAAAGAAGCGGAGCGAAGCCACCACTGCATTGGCGCTCTCGAAGGCCGGTCCTCCCGGCGCCTCGGGCGGCGTCTCCAAGTCGAGTTCGGATATGCTGGTTCCGACGCTGAAGTTCAGTTCGGGTGTAATCGCGACGGTGATCGACGCGTCGAAGCTCAGGCGTGAGCGGTAGGTGCCCGGCACACCCGGTGCATCCTCGAGGGCGAGACGTGTCGCGGGCTCCCATTTCTGCCGGTAACCGGCGAACGCTAACCGGACTCCCAGGCGATCCGTACCGACCCGCACGTTCTGGTAGGAAAGACCGAAGCCGGAGAAGCGCTCGATCAGGTCGTCGGCGTTGTAGGCCCCATGCAGCGAAACCCGATTATTGCCCACGTCTATGGGCGCTTCCACTGCAAAGCTGAAGTTGTGCTTCGAGTGGTACAGGAAGAAGGAGGGCAGTTCCCGGAACGGAATCCAGGGTTCCCGTTCCACTTCGAAGATTACCCGTATGTGATCGCGAACCGTGCCTCGTTTAATACGCCGGGAGACTCGCTGACGCGGCCCGAGTTCTTCGACGATCTTCCCGCGGACAAGTTCAGCTTCCTCCTGGTCGAGCCGTTCACCGACCAGACCCTCCATGGCGCGCCGAACCTCCTCGCTGAGGGTCGACTCGTCCACACCTTCGACCTCGACGCTTTCGATCGTGTAGCGGGAATTGATGTTCGTTCGCAGATCCTCGTCGTCGCCGATCCGCGCGATGAGGAAGATCAGCCGAATGCGGCCCGCCGCGCCGCTGGTCGCGACCTCACGCGTTGCGGCGATGTATTCGGGGAGTTCGAGCCCGACGCGGTCCCTCAGCTCCCGGACGGCGTCCGCGTCGAGCGGCATGCCTTCCAGAGCGCGGATGTCGCTGCGGAGTCCCGGGCTAAGCCGGTCGTCGTCGATCCCTGTTACCTCGACCGAGTCGATGATCGGCGGCTGACTGGCCGGCGGTACCTGGGCCACGGCCGGTGTGTTCGCCCAGACTGTCGTGATGAACAGCGCACGGATTAGTCGTTTCATGCGCGGTGTCTCTGCACATCCTCGTCCAATGTCTAAGGCTTTGAGGATACTGGAAAATGGACGCTGTCGACCGTGAAAGAGAAGCACGGGTGGGCGCAATCCGCACGCTTCGATGACTTCTCGCGAGCGCTGTCGAACTTGAACGACTCAACTCCGCATGCGGGTGAACCCAGTCACGCGGCGGATACCGCTGTCAACACGTTAGAGCGGTGCTGTTCAGTTGCAAACACTGCCCTGCAGAGTTCTGCCACGGGCTGCTAGATCTAGCCCGCGAGCCGGTGTCTGACCGACGCGAGCTGTACGCAGACTACGAACACCTGCATCGCCTGGTCGAGCTCGGCGACCTCGGGGAATGTCGGTGCCAGGCGGATGTTGGCGTCGTCGGGGTCTCGTCCATACGGGAAGGTGGCGCCGGCCGGCGTCAGCTTCACGCCCGCTTCGCCGGCCAGCCTGACAATGGTGCTCGCCAGACCGGACAATGCGTCGAACGAGACGAAATAACCGCCTTGTGGCGAGCTCCACGACCCCATCCCGGCGCCCGCGAGCGCATCCGTCAGACTCTGCTGCACGAGGTCGAACTTTGGCTGCAGGATCGCGGCGTGCTTCCGCATGTGCGCCCGGATGCCGTCCAGGTTGCGCAGAAACCGGACGTGATGCAGCTGATTGACTTTGTCGGGTCCGATCGTGAGCACCTGCAAACGCTTCCAGATCGTGTCGAGGTTGGTCGCCGAGCCGGCGACGAACGAGATGCCGCCGCCGGCCCGGGTTACCTTCGAGGTCGAGCCGAACAGGACGAGGCTGTCCTCAGTGCCGTGGCGCCGGCAGGCGTCCATGAAATTGGCCAGCCGTGGCGGATCGTCGTCGAAGTCGTGGACCGCGTAAGCGTTGTCGCACATGATCCGGAAGTGCGGGCTCGCGGTCGTCCCGAGTCGGGCGAGCCGGTCGATCGTACCATCGACGTAGATCTGGCCGCTGGGGTTCGAGTACTTGGGGACGCACCAGAGCCCCTTCACCGAAGGGTCGTCCCGGACCAGCGCTTCCACCTGGTCCATGTCCGGCCCGCCTGCCAGCATCGGTACGTTGATCATCTCGATCCCGAGGTCTTCCAGGATCGCGAAGTGTCGGTCGTAGCCCGGCACCGGGCAGAGGAATCGCACAGTCCCGCTGTCGCGCCAGGCGGAGCCCGGGCCGACCGGCCCGTAGAGCCAGGCATTCAGCAGGTAGAGATACATCAGAGTCAGGCTGCTGTTCCCGCCGGCGATCACCTCCTCCGGGCGTACCTCCAGCAACGCGGCCCCAAGCGCGCGCCTCCGGCAGACCGTTCACGCCCCCGTAGTTTCTGGTGTCCGTGCCGTCCGCGGTCACCAGCCCCTCGCCGGCCTCTTCCAGGCCGTCCGAGAGCGATAGTTGCGTCGGGCTTGGCTTCCCGCGGGTGAGATCGAGAGCGAGGCCCGCCTCGCGAAAGCGCTGATAGGTCGCGTCGAGCTCGCGCTCCCGAGCGAGCAGTTCATCCCGAGTGAGACGGTCAAGTGTCACCATTATCCCATCCTCCGATCCAGCAATGGTACCGCACTCACTGATCGGCGTGGTCGTCTACAACGTCGTGCTTCGAACGCAAGTCGGCGCGTCGGAGGGCAGGATTGCGAAAAGCCAAGGGGCTGCGAGTGATAATCCCCAGAAACGCCGTTGTGGCAATTATCATCTACCGGGACAGTAGCGTCGCTTCTGAGGCAACGCTCCTGTAAGCTCACAGAATGAAGATCCAAAGGCTCACCGTCGAGGAGGGCGAACGCTTACGCTCGATCCGTTTGCGTGCGCTGCGCGACGCGCCCAACGCATTCAGCAGCACGTATGAGGAATCGGCTGTCCGTCCACTCGAGGTCTGGTCGAAGCAGTTTTCAGAGCTTGCGACCTTCGTTGCAGTCGTGGGCGACTCCGATGTCGGCCTTGTGCGGTGAACGCCCGATCGGAAAGACAGGGATACAGCGTGGTTAATCTCCATGTGGGTCGCACCTGAAGCCCGAGCCACTGGTGCGGGCGCGGCGCTGATCGATGCCGTTGTCGAGTGGGCTCGATCCAAGGGATTCGTCAAACTCCTGCTGGATGTCGGCGACGACAACGAACCAGCTATCGCGCTTTACGCCCGCAAAGGCTTCGAATCGAGCGGTGAAGTGAGCACTCTGCGGCACCCGCGGGAACACATCCGTGAGCACCAACGCGTATTGAGGCTTTGATGGGGCACCGTCACGGCCAGCGTTGTCGAAAAGGGCTGGGTCGCCTAATAGTAATTAATACTCCATGAACAATCTCACGCTGAGAAAGGCCGGGCCAAACGATAGAGAGTTCGCCTACTGCAAAAAAGGGCTGTTTTCAGAAGGTATGTGGAGAAAACCTGGGGTTGGGATGAAGATGAGCAACGGCAGCGTCATGAAAAGCGATTCGGAGCTCAAGACTTCCGGGTCATTGACCTAGGAGTCTGCGCGGCAGAGCGCGAAGAACTCGAATTTATTGGGATTTGAGAGGGTCTTCGGAGGAGAACCCATCGATTCTTCCGATACGAGGAGTTCAGAGCTGTACGGATACCAGTAATTGGCCGTGTATCGGGTCTGCTGGGTTCCGGTTTTCCGGATTATGCCCATTCGATCATCCCGTTCATCCGCCGTAAGTTCACCGCCAGAGTGAGCAGGTTCCACTCACCGGTCACTTTGTCCAAACCGCGTAGACTGAACTGTCGGAATCCGAGCACCGACTTGATCCACCCGAAGGGCGGCTCGCCAATGTGCTTTCTGGCCCGGTAGCGGTCGCGCCCACGCTTGGTTTTCATCTTTCTCATCATCCGGCCAACAGCAGTGTCTTTGGGTGGGAGTGGAACATCGGCCAGATTCTTCTCGCGACCCATGGCAACATACCCGTCAATCTGACGTTGTTCCAACATCCCTAGATTCGACTCGGATCGATATCCCGCATCGGCCAGTACACGTTCGGGATGCTCTCCCAGGTTGTTGTTCAACGCATCCAGGGTCGGTTCCAACTGTCCCGCGTCGGACGCATTGGAACTCACCGTTGTCGCTACGATGATCCGGGCCTCGGAATCCACCACCGCCTGCGCGTTGTAGCATTGCTGGAACCCTTCAGTGGAGGTTTTCATGATCCGGCTTTCCGGATCTGTGAAGTTGTCCTGGGCCGTCGGTTTGGGCTCGCCCATGGGGCGTTTGAATGGCTTCTTTCCGCATCCGGGTTTGTCGTCTCCCGGTTCCCGTCCCGCTTCCTGGTCCGCAGCCATCTGACGTTCTTCGAGCCGTTTCATTGCTGCCTGGATCGTGGCCAATCGCTTTTTGCGGGTCGACAACCCATCGGGCAGTTCGTCTCCGCGCCGGTCCTTGCCGTATCGCTGGTCTTCTTCCTCATCGGTCGCCGTAGCCCGGTTCAACAGATCCCGAATCTGTTCGCCCAATTCGGTCTCCTGCTTCTTCATCCGTTCATAGCTCATCGCTTTGCGTTTGCTCGCATTCGCCCGCATCTTGGTTCCGTCCACCGCCACGGTTCCCATCTTCACCAGTCCCGCTTCCCGCGCCATCATCACCACTTGCACAAACAGGTTCCCGAACTCCTCAAGATGCAGTTTGCGAAAATCCGAGATCGTACGGTGCGCCGGAAAGTTCTCCGCTCCCAACATCCGGAACGCCACGTCGTCGGTCAACTTCGCCGCGATCTTCCGCGACGAGAACACCCCGGTCGCGTACCCGTAGATCAACACCTTCACCATCATCCGCGGATCGTACGCTTGATTGCCCGGTCCGTCCGTTCCATACCGCTGCTCAAACGCGCTCAAATCCATGGCGTCCACCGTGTCCGATATGAAGTACGACAGGTGATCTTCGGCCAACCAATCTCTCAGCGACGGCGGCAGCAGCAGGCTCTGTTCTGGGATATAGGTTCGATATGTTCGTGACATGTCCTATCTTCGATCTCTATCCGCCCAATTCCGGTCCTTCTGCCGCGCAGACTCCTAGCCGGTATAAGCATCGGGATCATGGCATTGGTCGTGGCGGCTGACAGCGTGAAGCTTAATCAGCTATTCCTCTTGCCAGAGCATCAAGGAAAGGGCATCGGTCGCGAGTGCGTTTGGCGCATCATGCAGGAAGCGCGACAACTAGGCCTGCCAGTTCGTCTCCGCGTACTGAAGTCATAAACTCACGCGCACGGGCCTTTTTCCAGAATCTAGGATTCGTAGCCACCGGCGAAACGGATGGTCATGTTCTGATGGAGAGGGTCTCCTAACAACCACCACGGTCACGGCAGCCCCTGTCGCGTTGGCCTTTACTCACGGGCCAACATTGTTTCTGACGCACAGTAACCTTACTCACAAGAAACGCCGTTCTGACGCTCATACACTGAATAGCACAATCTCTCTGAGCCGCACTTTTGCTTGTGGAACCTATCAATCGGCAGAGGGCACTGGGTCGATCCCATTTTCTGTGGGGTGGTATTCGTCTGTTTTTCGGGGCGCTATCGCCAGCTTGTGATATCGAGGTTCTCTTTCTCCCCTCCTTCCTGGCCATCTGCACCCAACGCGAGGATGTCGAAATCACCATGTTGGCCAGGGTATCGGTAGGCGTAATCATTGCCCCAGGGGTCCAAAGGCAGATCCTTCGCAAGGTACGGTCCATCCCAATTCTCGATGTCTCCCGGCTTCACGCGGAGAGCCTGTAGGCCTTCGGCTGTTGTCGGGTATCGGCCAACGTCGAGTCGAAACAGATCTAGGACGCTTTCAAACTGGGATATCTGCGTTTTGGCCGCTGTTTGCCGGCTCTTGTCAACTTGATCGAATAACCTCATGCCGACCAAGGTAGTGAACAGAGAGATGATGACCATAACTACCAGTAGCTCGATCAGCGTGATTCCTTGCTGTCGTCCGAGTAAGTGATCGACACACTTCCTGTCGTGCCGCGGTTCCTTCAGCCTGTCGGAATTGGGCCTATTCTTCAGAATTCCTCCTTTTGGCTCCGAATGGGATGATACTCGCCTAGTGCCGAGCGATTAGTCCAGCCTCCACGGGTCACGTTACTGCCTTGATGGCGGGCCGCTATTGGTGACCGTATGTTGTCAATTGATATGACGCCAGAACTCAGCCGAAAGACGAGATTGTTACCTTGGTATTGTGCAGCGAGGACAAGAAATGCCGATCGCCACATCAATCTCTACCTATGTTGTGATCCTAAGTGCCCGTCCCGAGAAACTGACATCCCGTTTTCCCCAGAACGCCGTTGTGGGACGTCGAGACAAGCGGAAGACTCTAGTACCGAGCGGCAGCAAAAGCGGTCGGTCGTCACTTCGTCTCTGAGAGCAGACCTACCTGGGGGCGTTCATTCTGCGCGTACCCAGTGCACATGCGCCGGGTTGGTGACAATTACGAGGTCGTTCCCGTCCGTTCCGGCAATCCTGCTCACGCGGCTGCTATCAGGTGGGTACAGTTGAGTGGAGTCGACCTCGGTCCAGATACCCTGCTGCTTGTCCAGGGTGTAATAGACAGTTGGACGCGTGTTTCCCTGGTACTGTTGAACACTGAGGTACACGCGTCCGTTCGGCAGAAAACCGAGGCCGGTTAAAATATCTCTGCGGTCCAGGTGCAACCCTGGCCATCGGTCCAGGATCTCCCCCTCATTACTGATCTCGACCCACTCCTCCGCTGTGCGGCTGTAGAAACCGACGCGATCGTGTTGAATGGAGAAAAACGGTCGTAGGGTAGGGTGCTGTCCCGTCCGGGAGATGAAGCTGTCGCTCGCAAGCGAGGTCTGCAGGAGTGTTCCGTCTGGCGCGTACTTCCGGAGGACATCGTGGGCTGGTCTGTCTTCTTCCCGATGGATACTGTGATCGATAATCCTCCCTGCGGCCCACAACGAACCGTCAGCGGCGAATACTATGCGGTATACGGCGAACGGTGATGTGCGAACGATCTTCCGGACTTCCCCATTGGGGGCGAGCCACAACAAGTAGACACCCGGGCTTCCAGCCTGAACGCTGACCGCAGCCCCGATTGTCCCGTTCGGGCCCGCGGCAAGATCAGTGATTCGAATGTCCTGAGCCTCGAGGAACGACAGCCTTGACGAAAGAACATTCTGCCCATCGCGGTTGAAAGCATGAATAGCCGCAGGCATGCCATGGCTTTCGTATGCCAGCAAGAGGCCCCCATCCCAACTCGATAAAGGCTTGTTGTCGAAATGGTAGGTGTTGATCCATGCGTCACGAACTACTACAAGATGCTCGGCAACGGACGCACCAGCCACTTGCACCACGGCAAAAATAAGAATGCAACGAATCCACCGCATTATGTCGCCCCTGGTATCTCGTCGGACGTTACTAGCCCACATCTGACTCCTGGCAGACTAAACGTCAGCTCAGCGATGATGGGGACACGACCTTCTAACTCAACAAGACGTAATGCCAAGCGGATTCCGCTCGGATCGAACCCACCTTCTATCCGAGATGAGACGGAAAAGGTTCAGAAAAACATGCGGAGTAACGCCCGAAGTAAGAAGCTGTTCCACGACGTGCCGCTCCTGGAATCGTGTTCAGCGTTGCCCCGTTGGCCATGTTCCTGGTTGCTCACTTGAACTCATGGGACCACGCTTCATGAATGCGGCGCAACAACGACGGGTACACCAACCAGCGCCGGAAGGGATCGATCAGCGCAAGATACGGCTTTGTCCAGGCGCTGACTGGGAGGACGTGAATCGCCCATAAGAGCTGATAGCCATCCGGCGCTGGCTCCAGGGACCAAACTAGGAAGGCATGGACCGTCGCGTTCCGGACCTCATCGACTGCCTCCCTCGGGTGAACATACAGAACGAAAAACGGTCCCTCGGGCGTCCCCGGCTCGACAATCGACAGCTGGCGGTCAGCCTCAGTGAGCCGCGTTCGAAAAGACCAGACTTCAGGCTGCGATAAAGGAACATCCCATCGAAACAAACGTCCGAGAAACCACCGGAGCACGAAGAGCGCGCGAACGGGTAGGTTCAGAGGTTGTGTCTTCCTCGCGGCTTGAAAGATCGAGCGAACATCCTGCATGGTGCGCGAAGTGTCCCCGCCTGGGAGGGAAACTCGCCAGACGTCGTGCAGAGGCACATCGGCCAGTATGCTGTGAGCACGCAGAGTGAGTCGGTCGTACTCCTCTAGAGTGGCTCGCGACCAAGGGCGCTTGCTTACGCTTTTCATGTCCGCCGCCTAGCAGCGTAGAAAGCTGCAGTCAGCCAGACGCTGTTAACTCTACCTGTCTTGAGTCTAGCAGCCCGTGGCAGAAGTCTGATGGTTCGCGCGCACGGATCTTGCGAGGCGGAGACGAGGCGCGAGGAGGAATTGATGCGGTTTCATCATGACGACGAGTAACAAAGTGTCCGACCGCAACCCCCGTGCGCCCGGAGGGTTACGGCGGCGTCACACCATCTGCGTTGTTGCCTCTCCTCAACGATGTACCCGCATCGCAGTCGGAGAGGCGCCTAGCATCTGGCGCAACGCCGCCGTAACGCGAGCCATCAGACTTCTGCCACGGGCTGCTAGACGCATAGACTAGACCTCCCAAGGTCTTCCAGACACCCAGGAGCGGCCAACCTCGTTGGCCTCGAACTTCAGGTCGACACACCGCAGTGGGTTCCGGGGGTCGGCTAAAGGACCCAGAAGTGGTCTTCTCGGAAACCTGTTCCCCAGAAACGCGGTTGGGAGAAGTTAAGGCCTCTGCAAGCAGCAGTTTATTTCGTTGAGAATCGCTCGTTGATAGGCACGTGCATTACGTCCAGGGGCAACTCTTACGGCCTGCTCAGGAGGTACTGGGACTCACCACGAACTAGAGTGGTTCAACGTTCTCAGTTCTTGCGAGTGGCCTCGGTTCTGACGGGCCCCTGCTGCAATACGAGTCCGGTCACGTGCCGGTCCCCATCTCTAACGAACTCGATCTGGATATCGACCACTCTTGCAAAGAACTGATCTTCGGACTCGGCGAAAATCGGAAACGCTCCCTGCCCTGTTGCCTGCGCCATCAGTTGCCCGCCATCAGCGCTAACGACGAGATCGAATCCGGGCCCCAGCTCGTAGGTTCCAGCATATTCCACCAGAACTTCTGCAGCCACTGCGATCTCCGTACGAACGGCGACCTCGGTGCTCGTCCTGGGTGCGGTGACATCGCGGCCACCCTGATGCAGCACGAGATGAATAACTTCGCCATGGTCGTCCTTGACAAAGTCGATCTGCGCATCAACGACTTTCACAAAAAAGCTCGTTGCCGACTCTGCGAAGATTGGCACTTTCCCCTGCCCGGACACCTGGCTGATGAGTTGACCATCTTCGAGCGTAATCATCATTCGAGCTTGAGGCGAGAGTTCATAGGTTCCCACGTAATCTGCAAGAATGTCGGCCCCCAACTCAATCTCGACGCGTTCCGACGTAAGAACTATGTCGTCGCCATGTACATACGCACCAAGGTTGGCGGCAATCGGACCTGGTCCAGATCCATTCAGGTTTGCCAGCACCGCAACAGTGATTCCACTTTCGGGGTAGTAGGAGAGTACTGTATTGAAGCCCTCAATGCCGCCTGCGTGCTGGACTCGCTTCCGGCCCCCACTGTCCGCAGTGACGGTGAGGCCGAACGCATAGTCGTTGAGGTACGGCGTCGTCATTTTTTCGAGGGATTCCTCAGACAACAGTTCGCCTCCGAAAAGGCCCCGTGTCCAACGCAGCAGATCCTCGGTCGTTGAATAGAGCGCGCCAGCGGCATGCGGGATGCTCATGTGCACGAAGTCAGCGTTGATTGGGCCGTCCGCGCTTGGCGCGTACCCTGCGGCGCGATTCGGAATGACCTCCGAATTCGAGTCGTATCCGGAATCGTTCATACCGAGCGGCTCGAGAATCTTCTCCCTGACGAACTCTTCATAGTTCATGCCGCTGATCGCCTCGATCAATCGCCCGAGCACAAGGTAGCCCGAGTTGCTGTAACGCATCTCGGTCCCCGGCTCGAACTCGAGCTCACGGTCGCTAAAGCGCTGTATGGTCTCGGCTACAGACGATGGCCGGTACTTATACTCCCTATACTCCGGCATGTTCGTGAAGTTGGGGATACCGGCGCTGTGCGTCAAGAGATTGAAGATCCTGACGTCGCTCCAGCCCTCAGGTGCGTCATCGAGATGTTCACTGACGAGATCCTCTACGTTCAGCAAGCCCTGTTCCTCGAGTATCAGAATTGAGGCGGCAGTAAACTGCTTAGTCACAGAGCCGAGTCTGAACTTCGTACTCGTAGTATTGCGGATGTCCCACTCGAGATTTGCAGAACCATAGCCCTCGCTGAGCAGCACTTCGTCGCCCCGGGCAACCAGGACAGTCCCCATGAAGCCGCGACTGTCGACCTGTGAACGCACGATTTCCTCCATACGCGCTGGGTCCTGAGACTGCGCGGGCACAGCAATCGCGACGGCAGCTACGACACCAAATAGGACACCCGCGAGTCTTGCTCGTCTTCGGTCCATGATCACCTCCCGACCTGACCCCTCTGCGGTTTCCGTACGCTCGCGGCGACTAATCGGCGGTCGGCACACTTAGATTCCACTTGCGGCTTTACGAAATTTAAGTACCGAAACATTGGTAAATACTATGAGAGGAATAGATTGACTGCAATCAATTCACAGCGACGAAATATCGCCAAAACGTACTTTGTCCTTGCGGAGCGTCGTTGGTTCAGCCTGTCGGAGTTGGATGTCGGGCGAACCAGCCTGAGCGAACCTTGCAGAGACCACTGAGGATTGAAGAGCACCTGGCGCGGTTCGTTGTAGAGGTGGTGACGAAGCTGGACCTGCGTGACCGAAGGAGTACGCGGGGCGGGGTTCGAAGGCTACCATCCGGAGATCGCTGGCGTTGAGTTCTACGGATACGCGACGGGAGTGTCCGGAAGAACAGGCGACGTGGGATTCAACCGACACTGCATCCAGCAACGATCGCGAAGCGGTTTCTGCTTGGGCACATGGCCGGACGATGGGATTTTTGAAGCTGGGGAAGATCAGTCTGGATGGGAGCAAGGTCCAGGCGAATGCATCGAAACATAGCGCGTTGAGCTGGGGGCACGCGACGGAGTTGGAAGAACAGTTGAAGGCCGAAGTCGCGCGCCTGATGGAGTTGGCGGCGGCGGCCGACGCGGAAGTGCCGGAGGGAATGGACATCCCGGCCGAACTGAAGCGGCGCGAGGACCGGCTGAAAGCGATCGCCGAGGCGAAAGCGAAGATGGAGGCGCGCGCTGCGGAACGCCATGCGGCCGAGCAGGCCGAGTACGAGGCCAAGATGGCCCAACGCAAGGCCCGGGCCAAAGCGACCGGGAAACGGCCGGGAGGCAAGCCGCCACAACCGCCCCAATCGGGCGTGCGCCCGAACGACCAGATCAATCTGACCGACGAGGAATCGCGCATCATGCCGGCGGGCGGGAAGAGTTTCCAGCAAGCCTATAACGTGCAGGCGGGGGTCGACACCGAGACCCTGCTCATCGTCACCGAATCCGTCACAACGCACGCCAACGACAAACAGGAAATCGAACCGGCGCTCGGGACTCTCGATGCACTGCCTCAACCGCTGGGAAAGGTCGAGGCGATACTGGCCGACAATGGCTACTACAGCGAAGGGAACGTGAAGGCGTGCGAAACGGCCGGCGTGATGCCCTGCGCCATGGGCCGTGAGCGCCATCATCCACCGGTGGAACAGCGTTGGACCGAACCGCCACCGCTGTCGCCCGACGCGAACCCGGTCGACGCCATGGCCCATCGGCTATCGACGATCGAAGGGCCGTTTACGCTCAGCGCAAGTCCACGGTCGAGCCGGTGTTTGGAATCGTCAAATCCGTGCTGGGATTCCGGCAGTTTCACCTCAGGGGACTCGACCCGGTATCCGGTGAATGGACACTGGTCAGCATCGCCTGGAACCTGAAACGCCTGTTCAATCTCTCCGGGCAGGTCTCCTGCCCGACTGATCCCCGCTCCAGCCGCCCGTCCGGACGCCAAAAACGCGACTCCGGGCTCCTGCGTGGATCTCCGGCGTCCGAATCCGGCTCTCTCTTGCGACGTCTCAGGTCGATCGTCTCGTCAATGTTCAATCACACGCTCGGAGACGCGCCGTTGCTACGGTCAAGTCCGACAGGCTGCTAGTCGCGAACCGCCTGAACCCAGCCACTGAGGGACACTGGTTCTCCGATCCGTTAGCTCATCGCGAGGGCTTCCGGAAGATCCAACACACTGGCAATGCGATCCTGCTTGGGCACATCCTGTTTCTTATCTCGGTCGACCAAAAGACAGCGCATGCCGATTCCCTTGGCCCCCACGTAGTCGGCCGCGAACGAATCTCCGACATACAGGGAAGTCCGGTTGCGACCACCCGTGACACTCAAGGCATGCTCGAATATGGAAGCAGCCGGCTTGCGTTTTCCATGTTCCACCGAGGTTATAACCTCTGAAAACGAGCTTCCTACGTTCAGGTTGTCTAAATGGCCGTGAACAAGTTCGGCACTGTGAGTATTCGTGACCAGCACAAGCATGTAGCTGTCCGCCAGGCTCCGAAGAAGCTCCGCGACCCCTTCGATATAAACAACGCCCTTATTCCACTCTTGAAGATACGTATCTCGGAAGGTTCGAATCAGAGCCGGATCCAGGCCTGGACCCATCACTTCGGTCAGGAATCTGACCACTACCTCATCCATCGAGTATTCCTCGTGATTGGTCTCAGATTGGAGATCGAACTGGCGGAACGTGGCGGACCATCGGTCCAGAAACTCCCGATAACCGAGTGTTAATCCGTTGGACTGAAGAACCGCATGGGAGCTGTGGTAGCCCTGATCGGTGCGACTCTCAGAGTAATTCACCAGAGTCCCAAAGAAGTCGAACAGGATATGGCTGACTTGAGTCATGATTGCCCCTACCAGAAAAAGGACGTAGTCTGGTTTTCAGACCATTTTGCCAATGATCGATCCGAAAAGGAACACGAGCTCAGCCTGCGCATTCAGAGCGCGAATCGTACTCCTTGCTAATGCTCCCAAAAAGCCAAGCTCATAACCTAAACGATGGCGTATGGCTCCATATAGACGCCGTTCTGGGGTGTCTGACGACCCGTCTCTGTTTGACTAGTCCGAGCACACAAAAATAACATCACTGTCGCATGCAATCGCTCTCACAAGATGTCCGCTATGCCGTCAGGGTGTTGGTCAAGAATCCCAGCTTTGCACTCGTAGCCGTTTTCGCACTGGCGACTGAGTAGGGGACAGCCATGCAGCATAAGATTCCTGCGGTATTTATGCGAGGAGGCACGAGCCGCGCCGTGATGTTTCGGGAGGACGTTTTGGCGCCATACGATCATGCCACCCGTGAGCGGATTATTCTGGCGGCTCTGGGGAGTCCCGATCCGGATGGGCGACAGGTCGACGGCTTGGGCGGGGGCATTTCCTCGTTGAGCAAAGCGGCAATTATCGGGAGGGGTGCCGATCCCGACACGGATGTCACTCTTCACTTCGCCCAGGTCGATGTGCACCAACCGTTCATTGATTGGGGCGGTACGTGCGGCAACATGTCTGCCGCGGTGGGACCCTTTGCCATCGATGAGGGACTGGTGCCAGCCACCGAGCCGGTAACCCAGGTGCGCGTCCTGGCCACCAATACCGGCAAACGGTATATCGCCCATGTACCAGTGCGCGATGGCATGGCCGAAGTCGAGGGCGACTATACCATTGCCGGCGCGCCAGGACCGGGAGCTCGTGTCGCCCTGGAGTATCTGGCCCCTGGCGGGTCGCTGGGCGGCCCCTTGCTGCCGACCGGGGTGCCGCGTCAATCCATCACCCTAGCGCACGGCCGCCAGGTGACCGTGTCTCTCGTAGACGCGGCCCTGCCGATGGTCTACGTGCGGGCCGAGGAACTGGGAGTCGATGCCAGGCGCCTGGCGCCAGACCTGGATGGCGATGCCGATCTGCAAGCCCTTCTCGAAGAAATCCGCGTCCGCGGCGCCATATTGTTCGGGCTGGCCGAGAGCCTGGAACACGCTCGAGACACGGTCAAAGCCATTCCCAAAATCGCCATGGTGGCGCCACCGGTGTCCTACCAGAGCAGCAGCGGCACCACCATCGTGGCCGAGCAGATCGACCTGGTGGCACGGGCCATATCCATGCGCAATACGCACCGCACCTTCCCCGCCACCTCCTCTATGTGTACCGCGGTAGCCGCCGCCGTAGAAGACACCGTGGTGCATGAAGTCTGCCGCACACCGCACGTGGGACGCACGCGTATCGGTCACCCGGCCGGCATTATGGAGATCGGCGCCAAGGTCGCCCAACGCCATGGCGAGTGGGTGGCCGAAAGCGCGACCACGCAACGTACGGCTCGCCGCATCATGGAGGGTTGCATCCTGGTGCCGCAGCGGTACATGGAGGGCAAACCCTGGTTTGAAACGGATGCGTCATGAATCTTACCCAACAACTCATTGCCTCGCACCTGGTCAGTGGCGACCTGAGGCCGGGTGCAGAAATCGCGCTGAGTCGATCAGACCCTGCCACAGGATGCCACCGGAACCCCGTCGTATCTGCAGTTTGAAGCCATCGGGGTGCCACGGGTGCGCACCCAGCTCTCGGTCAGCTACGTCGAACACAACATGCCCGACATTCCCAACGTTGTTGCCTCTCGGTATACTCATTCTGAAGAGGAGTAGGAAGGCATGTCTCACAGAGTGATCCTGATTCCGGGAGACGGAATTGGGCCAGAAGTCACATCGGCAGCCAGGCGGGTCATTGACGCGACTGGGGTTGCAATTGATTGGCAGGAATTCGAGGCCGGTGGAGATCTGATCGATCGTCTTGGAACCGCGCTGCCGCAAGCCACTCTCGATGCAGTGATGGACGCGGGGCTCGCGCTCAAAGGTCCGCTTGCAACTCCAATTGGCCGAGGTCACCGTTCAGTAAACGTTGAGATGCGCCGCCGGCTGGATCTGTTCGCGAACTTCAGACCAACGAAGAGCCTGCCGGGCAGCAAGTCGCGCTACGAAGGCGTGGATCTGATCGTCATACGCGAGAATACGGAAGGACTCTACAGTGGGCTCGAACACGTTGTCGTACCGGGCGTCGTCGAGAGTCTTCGCGTCATCACCGAGGGCGCCTCGGAGAGGATCGTGCGTTATGCCTTCGATACCGCGCGGCGACTGCAACGTAAGAAGGTCACAGCAGTCCACAAGGCCAACATTCTCAAGCTTTCCGATGGCCTCTTCCTGGACGTCGCGCGGCGAGTAGCGAGAGACTACGATGACATCGCCTTTGACGAGTCCATCGTGGATGCGACTGCGATGAAGTTGGTGATGGATCCCAGTCAGTTTGACGTGCTCGTCATGGAAAACCTTTTTGGCGACATCCTCAGCGATTTGACGAGTGGGCTTGTCGGCGGCCTTGGGCTCCCGCCATCAGCGAACATTGGCGACAAGTATGCGGTCTTCGAAGCCGTTCACGGCTCGGCCCCGGATATTGCCGGGAAGGGGCTGGCGAATCCCACAGCCTTGATATTCTCTGGTGCCCTGCTCCTGCGTCATCTTGGCGAAGATGCAGCAGCCGGCCGCATCTCTGCTGCGGTGCGCAAGGTTCTCGCGAGCGGTAAGGTGCTGACGGGCGACCTGGGTGGCGATGCCGGCACGGAGGCTTACACGGACGCGGTTATCGCAGCGCTTTGAACGATTAACCTGGGGTGGGTCCCTTTTACTCGATCGGGTGGGCTCTTTTTACGTTGTCGAAACGACTTATGGCTTGACAGTGGGATGGGTAAGCGTTGAGGCTTGACAACGATGGCTGAACAGGTTGTGAAGGCCCCCATGAGGGGAAGGGTGATCCGGGTTCTCGTCGAACAGGGGAGCCAAGTCAAAGAGAGAGACCGCATTTTAGACATCGAGGCCCTGAAGATGGAGATGCCCATCATGGCCCCGGCGAGCGGCACGATCAAAGAAGTCTATGTCTCTCCCGGTCAGACGATCGAGGGGGGCGGTCCGCTGCTTGTCATCGAGTCGTAGACTCAGAGCTCCGATGTTACCGGGTCCAAGACGTCCCCGTTCCTGTTCAGTGGATCGGGCGAGGGTGAAGTGAAGATCGGCCCGTCGCTGAAGAGACGAGGCTGGTCCTGATTGAGGAATTCTGAGACTAGCCCAGCATACCCAAGAATATCCCAGCAACAGTGGCGGTGCCGATTACGCCAGCAATATTGGGTCCCATAGCATGCATCAGCAAGAAGTTATTGGGATCAGCTTCCTGCCCCATCCTCTGGACTACCCTGGCTGACATTGGTACTGCGGAGACACCAGCAGCACCTATCATCGGGTTGATCTTCTCCTTGGAAACAAGGTTCATCAACTTGGCCAGAATCAAGCCAAAGGCGGTGGCGGTAGCAAAGGCTACTACTCCAAGAACAAATACCATCAAGCTCTCTACCTTGAGGAAGCTCTCGGCACTCATAATGCAACCGATGCATAAGCCAAGCAGGATGGTCAGGATATTTATAAAGGCAGTGGAGGCGGTATCAGCCAGTCGGTCAGTAACACCACTAACATGTAGCAGATTACCAAACATGAACATGCCAATAAGGGGCGCTGACTTCGGCACCAGCAGGACAATAATAACAGTGGCAATTACCGGGAACAAAATTTCTTCAGTCTTAGACACTGGTCTCAACTGGGGCTCCATATATATGGCTCGCTCTTTCTTGGTAGTGAGCAACTTTATTACCGGGGGCTGGATAATAGGCACAAGCGCCATATAGGTATAGGCAGCTACCGCGGTAGCCCCGATAAAACCAGGAGCCAGCCTGTTCGTAAGATAGACAGTAGTCGGCCCATCAGCGCCACCAATTATGCCTATGGAAGAAGCCTCATTCATACTGAATCCAAATAGCAAGGCTACCCAAAAGGCGAAGAAAACACCGAATTGGGCACCGGCGCCAAGTAGCAGGGTCTTGGGTCTAGCTATGAGTGGACTGAAATCGGTCATAGCGCCCAAGCCAAGGAAGATGAGAGAGGGTATTACCTCCCAGGCAATCCCATAGTAAAAGATCCTGGAAATTAGGCCGGCTGGTTGGCGATCTACAGCAAATGACTCAACTACCCTACCATCAACCACAGATTCCATTAGACCGCCAAGAGGCAGGTTCGTCAGAATCACACCAAACCCGATAGGCACCAGTAAGAGAGGCTCCATTTTCTTGGCAATGCCCAAGTACAAAAGTACACAGCCAACAAAGATCATCAATATGGGACTGGGCCACCCATATAGCTCAGCAAGGCCGGTCTCGAAAGAGCCTAGCATCTCATCCTCCGTTATTCCCTATTACCGGTTTCACCCTTGTCGGAACCGACCTTGCTAAGCACCAACCCCACCAGCCATATCGCCAGAGCCAACACACTTAACACGACAAAGACAAGCCCAAAGCCAATCCCACCAATTTGTCCGGCAAGACCCCAGTCTACGTCCATATTTTATCTCTCTCGCTCAAGCGGTTATGGGCGAAGGTCGCCCTTTTCCCTGAGGGTCAGAACGTCCTTGGCCTGCATGGGGTAGAGTATCCCCAGGAGAATATCCTCGTCGCTCTTTGCCAGAGGGCCGAGCTCTGTCACCGCTTTGTCCCAGTCCTCTGGATCGGCGAGGTCCCCTGCCCTTGCCGAGTAGTCGGGGGACTTGTCGCCCATTATCTTAGTCACGAGCTCTTTGCTCACTGGGCCCGGTGGCCGGCCGTATTTACCCGCGACATAATCCATGACCTCTTGCGTGATGATTTGGTATCTCTCTCCCGTCAACACATTGAATACCGCTTGGGCGCCGACGATCTGGCTTGTGGGAGTCAGGAGCGGTGGATAGCCCAGGTCCTTCTCCACATTCGGACTCTCTTTCAGGGCCGCCTCCATCAGATCCATCCGGCCAGCCTCTTTCAACTGCGCGACCATGTTGGAGATCATCCCGCCGGGCATCTTGTGCTTGAGCACCTCGGCGTTGACACCGGCGTATTTCGTTGCATGTTCCGAATACTTCTCCCTGATTTCCCGTGTGATCCTGGTAGGCTCCTCGAGGAGCTTCAGGTCTATGCCCGTGTCGAAGGGTGTGTCCTTGAGCGCAGCGATCATCGTTTCGGTCGCGGGGTGTGCAGAGCCGAAAGACAGCGGGCTCAGCACCGTATCGATCATATCCACACCGGCGAGTAGGGCCATCAGGTGGCACATGCTCGAGGCCCCGCTCATATCGTGACAGTGGAGGAGGACCGGCAGTTTATCTTTGGCACGGTCCTTCATGCCCTTGATGATCCTGTAGGCATCGAAGGGCATGAGGATACCCGTGGCGTCCTTCAGCGATAGCCAGTCTGCCCCGATCTCCAACACTTGCTCCGCAGACTCCATCCACTTTTCAAGGGTGTGCACCGGGCTGATGGTGTAGTTCACCTCCACGTGGGCCTCTCCCCCGAACTCCTTGACGGCCTTGGTGGCCACCTCGACGTTCCGAAAGTCGTTGGTGGCCTCGAACACCCGGAAGACGGTAATGCCGTGCTTCACCGCCTTCTCGACGAACTTGCGGACGACTCGGTCCTCATAGGGTCTATAGGCAAGGATGTGCTGGCCCCTCAGGAGCATCTGCAGTTTGGTCTTGGGCATGACCTCCTTGATTCTTTTCAGTCTCTCCCAGGGATCTTCCTTCAGGTATCTCAAGGAGGCGTCAAAGCTAGCCCCTCCCCATACCTCCACCGCATAGAAGCCACAGTTGTCCAGGGCCGCGCAGAGGGGGAGAAGGTCATCCGTGGAAACCCTGGTGGCGAGCTTGCATTGCTGGCCATCCCTCGGGGTCAGATCGGTAATCTTGATCCTTTTGGTGCCGGCCGGTGCGCTGAGCAGTGTTCGAAGATCTTGATCTAGGCTCTCGAACGTTTCATTCAGATGCATGGGTCGCCTCCTCCCTCGCTGCCGTGACGGTCCCTGTCAAGGAACCGACTTCGTACTCACAGGTTATAGGGGCCACCCGATTCGCCATAACGGCAATGCTGCAGGTGTGAGTCAGCGCATCGTGAATGGCGTCCTGGATATCCTTGTCGGTAAGGTCTGGCCCTTTCATGCGGAACTTCAGCATGATCTTCGTGTAGACTTTTGGATAATCTGGCCGGCGCTCCCCGTCCGTTTCCACTTCGACATCTTCCACATGTTTGCCGGCCTTGTGGAGTGCCTCATAGGTATGGATTCCCATACACGCCGCGATAGAGTACATAAGAAGGGCTGGCGGCCTGAATCCCCTGCCTTTCCCACCCACATGCGCGGCGGCGTCAATCGGCAACTCCAGGTCAAGGTCTTCACCTTTGCCGATAAAGTGGAAATCCGTTTTCTGGTTGACTCTTACTTTCATGTTTTAACCCCTTTCGGTAAAGTGACACAGCCTCCCGGTCAGATCGTGAGCCGTCAAATGAGTTTCGCCCTCGGAACTTCGGTCCTGTTCAGATGGTGAGCGCGCGGCCCCTTCACTTAGGAAGCACCACAGAGAGTGGGGGCTCACCCGTCGCCACACGCTGGATGTTTTCCCACCCAAAACGGGACCGGCGGAACCAGCCCTCGTAGCCATGCCCCGCGACATGGGGTGAAAGGACGACATTGTCCAGCTGCGCGAAAGGATGATCGGCGGTGAAGGGTTCGGCGCAACAAACATCCAGCCCCGCTCCAGCGATGCGATTCTCCCTCAAGGCTTCGGCCAGGGAATCCTCGTCCACCGCAGGCCCGCGGCTGGTATTGAGAAGGACGGTGGTGGGCTTCATCATGCCCAGTGCTTCCCGCCCGATGATCCCCTCGGTCTCCGGGGTGGCGGGGACATGCAGGCTGATGATGTCTGCCTCCCGCAGTAACTCCTCCAGAGAGACTCGGCGGGCCCCTAGATCTTTCTCTATCTCGGGGGCGGGCACGACGTCGTAGTATATGACCCGGGCCTCGAACGCCGCCAAGCGCCGGGCTACTTTCCGGCCGATGTTCCCCGCCCCAACCAGGCCCAGGGTTTTGCCCGCCACCTCAAAAGTGTTAAATCCCGAAATCGGCTCCCGCCACCGTCCCTCCCGCATCGCCCGGTCACACTGGATGAGGCGCTTGTAAAGAGCCAAGAGGAGGGCAACAGTGTGCTCGGCCACCGACCAGGAGTTGGCCCCGCCGTTGGTAGCCACCGGGATACCCAAGTCGGCGGTAAGGCGCAGGTCTATCTCGTCATAGCCGGCGGTCAAGAGTTGGATCAGGCGCAGCTTCTTGGCCGCTCGCACGAGGTCCCCAGAGATCTTGGCCGGGTGGAGGACCAGGAAGTCCGCCTCCCGCATCAAGGGGAGTTTCTCCTCGTCGCTGACACGACGGGGTAGCCAGGTCAGCTCAAACCCCTCGCGGGGCGCCTCCTCCGAGAAGATTTCCGCCACCCGCTCCCTTTGACCATTGATGAAAAACACCTTGGGCATTTTATGGTTCCTCTCACGAATCGGTGGGCCGTGACCGGGCCTGAACGTGCAATAACATATTTTTTATAAAGGACTTAGCTTAGGGGCTTGAACAACTACCCTCCGTATCTGAGAGGCGATTCATCCTCCTGGACGGTCCCGTCCAAGCGACGGTGTACTTTGCCAGGGTCTCGTCCGGTTACCGTCGGTGAACGTTCAGCCAAGACCCAAGCCGTGGGGTTTGACGCTCGAGATCGTAGGTGACTGTCCCTGCGCTGATGGCCCCCTGGATGCCCTGGTAGATCAGGTCGGCCGCCTCCCGCCAGCCCAGGTGATCGAGCATCATCGCCCCGGAGAGGATAAGCGAGGAGGGGTTGATAATGTCAAGGGGAGAATACCGAAGTTGATGAGGTTGCCGTGGTGGATGCGCTCTTCGATTTCACCAGCACCGCCTTCATCCCCAGGTACATGGGACAGAGCGCGGCATGCTCCCGGCTCAAACCCTGGCCGTGGCTTGAGCCCCCGACGATCAAAGACCGCCGCTGCAGCTTCTTTGCCTCTCCTCGGAAATCGGTTACAGGTTACAGGAGTACTGGGAATGGGGTCAAAGTCTTAGCGGGTTGTCATCCACCGCCGCTCACGAATGGAAGTCTGATGACTGTCGTTTAGGTGCTTGCGAAAATCCGCCCGGACGTAAAACCCACAAACCGGACAGGTGCTTGGCAGCGCAGGTCGTTTGGGCAACCTCCTTGGAGGTTCCGTCAATAAGTGTGTAAATAGACATCAGGCGGCTTTCTCCTCGGTGACTTGGTTGACTGGAACTCCATTGACATATTGGGCGCCTTGGTAGACATCCTTCATCAAGTGCGGAGCCTTCAAACGGCGAAATCTTTTCTCAGCGACCAGCAGCATCTTCCAGATGACAGCCCGTGCGTTGGCCACTTTCTTGAACCTTCGAGCGGCATCGGTTCGCAGTCGCAGAGCAGAGAAGGGAGACTCCACTGGATTGGTAGTCCGCAGATGTTGCCACTGCTGTTTGGGATAGTTGTAAAACGTCACCATCCGATCCCAGTCCTGGTCGATCAGATCAGCCGCTGCCTCCAGTCCTCTCTTGCCACACCAATGTTGGAATCGTCCTTTGACTTGCTCGGCTTCCTGCCGTGTTTCTGCATAAGGGATCTGCCGCAACATCAACAACGCCGCTTTGTGCCGACCCTTGGGGATCTTAGCCAGCAAGTTGACGATGCGATGATTCCAGCATCTCTGCTCGTCGGCTTCTGGGAAAACGTTGCGCAACGCTCCCCAGATCCCCAGATGCCCGTCAGCCATCACCAGTCTCGGTGGGTTCATCCCCCGCTCTTTGAGATCCCTCAGCACTTCGGACCAGCTCTGGGTCGATTCTCGATAACCACTACTGACCGACACCACCACTTTAGTGCCATCACTTAAAGCGGCGATCACTACCAGGATCACGGCCTTTTCCTTCTCCAGCCCTGCTTTGATGTACACACCGTCTGCCCACAGATACACCACTTCCAGATCGTCCAGCCGACGGCTTTGCCAGGCCTCCATTGAGGTGCTCCCCAAAATTCGGACAGGTTGCTAAGGTGTAAGATCGCTGCCTCAGGAGAGGCAGATGAAGAAGCGAGGACGGAAGCAGTACAGCGCGGCATTGAAGGCAAAGATCGCCGTGGAAGCGGTCAAGGGACAGCGCACGATCCAGGAGCTCGCGTCCCACTACGAAGTTCACCCGAACATGGTGACGAAGTGGAAAAAGCAAGTGCTCGACGGCGTATCGGAGATCTTCTCCAATGGTCGATCCCCGGCCAGTGAAGTCGATGAGCAAGTACAGGCCGAACTTTACCAACAGATCGGAAAATTACAGATCGAGGTGGAGTGGCTCAAAAAAAAGTCGGGACTTTCCCGTTAGAGCAACGACGGCCATGGATCGAATCAAATCACGACGAGTTGAGCATCGTCGAGCAGTGTCGGTTGACCGGAGTGTCCCGATCCGGACTCTACTACACACCGGTGGGCGAGAGCGCCGAGAACATCGCGTTGATGCGTCTGTTGGACGAGCAGTATACGCGGACCCCGTTCTACGGGATTCGGCGTATGACCTGGTGGTTGGAGACGCAAGGTCGGCAGGTCAATGCGAAGCGGGTTCGGCGACTGCTACGGCTCATGGGACTGGAAGCGATCTATCCCAAACCGCGGTTGTCGATGCCAGCCCCGGGACACCGGATTTACCCATACCAGTTGCGCAATCTGGAGATTGTGCGTCCCGATCAGGTGTGGGCCACCGATATCACGTATATCCGACTCCGGCAGGGATTCATCTATCTGGTGGCGATCATGGACTGGTTCAGCCGGTACGTGCTGGCTTGGGAAGTGTCCACGTCGATGGACAGTGGATTTTGCGTGTCGGCACTGGACTGGGCGCTGAGGCAAGCGCAACCGGAGATTTTCAACACGGATCAGGGGGCTCAGTTCACCAGCGATGTCTTCACGAGCCGACTGGAAGACCAGGGCATCACGATCAGCATGGACGGCCGGGGCCGGTTCCTGGACAACATCTTCGTCGAGCGCTTATGGCGCACCGTGAAGTACGAGGAAGTGTACCTGAAGGACTACTTGAGCGTTTCCGAGGCGATCTCGAACCTGAACCTATATTTCAGGTTTTACAATCAGGAACGCGGCCATCAAGTATTCGACTATCAGACGCCCGAGACCGTTTACTTTCAGCGCGCGCCAGGGGCCTGTGGAAACTGACTCCGCAGTGGAAATCCGCACACAACTCGGATTCCCACAGCTGCTTGAAAACAGCCTCGAAGACTCGGCTTTTTCACAGTTCCCACAGGCTCGGCGACGGGCTAAATATCAACCCATTTCAGTGGCAGCGATCCACCTTAAGACCCGGGGGTTGCTGTCCGAAGAATGGGGAGCCCCTCACATTTCTCCCTGCCACTTCTCCTTCAACCGGGCTACGGTGCTGGGGGACAGCGGCGCTTCTTCCCCTAAAAGCCCTCTTAAGGCCAGATCGAAATCCCCCTCGGCCAGACCATGCAAATAGAGTTCTGGAATCAAGTCTCGTACCTCTTGCGTCCGCTTGGCAAACAGCGGCAAGACCCGGCTCTCAAAACGCTCTTCCAGATCCCGCACTCGGGGACGCCGCAGCTTGATCGTTCCGCAACTCAGCGTCAGTCGCCGCTCCTTACCGTAGCCGTTGCGATAGCCACCGGGCGCGTCCACTTCTCGGCGACGCTCATTCTTTCTTCGTCCCAGCAGCTGTGTCACCTCATCCTCCAACAGTTCCTGTACGTAAAACTGGATCTGCTCTCGCACCCACTCTTCCAGCTGTTCAAAGCAGACTCTTGACTCCACACTTCGATCAATGTTCTTCTTGCTCATGGCGGTGTGACTCCTTCCTTTCGGGCTCTTCCGCCCGGGTTTTTATTTCACCCGGAAGGATAATCACCGCCTATGCTATTTACACACCTTTTGAGGGTAGCTCCCTCCTTGGGATTACCCGCGATAAACGCTTAGCGTTGATCGGAAGTGACTTGCCTTGAGTCAGAGCACAGAGGCTCAGACGGCCTGGCGTATGATGGAGGGACATGACAAGCAGGGGAAAAAACTTTCTGATCGGCGGTTTGATCACGTTCGGAATCTTGGTGGTACTGGTCATAGCCGCCGCGATAGGTTTCGGAGTCTGGTTGAACCAGCCTGGAGAGTTGTTGGATCCGGCCCGCCTACTCAGCAGTGACGCGACCGGATACGCCGAGTGGACCCTGCGGCTGGACGATCCCGGAACCGAGGGTTTCGTCGAGTTGCTGATCGAGGCGATTCAAGAAATGCCACGCGAGGTCGAGGACTCCCTTCCGTCGTTCCTGCAAGTGTGGGTTGCAGATGCGCGAAACGACCAAGTCCGCGGAGACATCGAGGAAGCGCTCCCAATGGTGGTCGCGTGGACACTCCATCCCGGGCAGTCGACCGAGGAAGATCTACACCTGTTGAGCGTCAGCGTGCAACCCATGGCCAACCGCGTGCGGTTCGCCGACTGGATGGCTGGATTCGTGCTGGACCGATCAGATCGGTCGGTGGTCCACACGTATGAGGGGGAGAAGATCTACCAGTTCAAAGTCGGCGAGCGCGACCTCGAGCTGACCCTTTTTGGATGGAGAGGAGCCCTCTTCGCCACGACGGACTTGGCGATGGCGCGACAGGCGGTGGATCTGCTGCGCCAGGACGGGCGTCAGGACCAGGATCGGACCGAGTTGGAGCGACTGTTTGCCAGGACCCGCGACACTGACCCGCTTCGTGCCGCGATGACCAACCGGCATGGCGAGATCGGTCGGTTGTGGGAAACTGTCCGTAGTGGACCCATCGACTACCCGGAAGAATGGCAGGCGTTACAGGGCGGCGATATGACGGGTGGTCTGCGAGCCGATGGGACGTTCGAGGCAATGATCGAGTTGATCGCCCCGGATATCGAGTGGTCCGGGGCTCAGGTGCAGGGGATGGAGGAGGCATTCCGACTTGGCCTGGAACGGATCCCTTTGGAATTCGCCGTCCAGGCAACCGTCATGGACGACGTACTACGGCTGGACATCCGGGTTCCGAACCTGGTGGAGTCGCTCACTCGCTTGCTGGAGCGGGTCGGCTAGATCTAGGCACCTGGCCATGAGACGCGGCGATATATAAGAGAACTGTTTCCCGAAGGAGTCCACGCTGTACTGGAGCTGGTGGGGGTGGCAACTCTCGTGGACTCGTTGCATGCGACTGCACCAAGAGGCATTGTGTGCAACACGGGAATTCTTGGAAATGCCTGGGTTCTGGATACATTCGAACCCATGGAAGTTATTCCATCAACGGTAAGGCTCACCACATTCTTGAGTGAATCCGTCACTGCAGCCAACGGCGCCGTAGAATAGCGCTCAACCCGAACAGCCAAGTCTGCCGGAGTACCAACAATGTTGAAGAATGCCGGATACGTATCGCTCTTTGCCTTGCCTGTTGCCTTACTCGCCGTGATCGCCCTTCAGCGCGGGCTGCCCGTCGGGCCGGTTGTGTTTGGACTCGGGTTCATCCCGATGATCGGACTGCTGATCCGACTCCGGGATTTCGCGGGCAGCCTCCCCGACATGGTGTTCGGCGCACTGGACACGGGACTTCTCGTTGTACCTGCACTGTGGGGAGGGATAGCTTTCGGGGTGGCGGGTGCGGTCGCAGGTGGTGTTGTGGGAGATGCTTTGACTGACGCCATTGCCGGCTTCTTCGAGGGTAGCATCGACGAATCCTTGCGCAGGAAAGGCATTACGGCATCCCGGGAAGCCGTGACCACCGCCTTGGGTAAGATGACTGGGTGCCTTCTGGGAGCAGGAACTGTCTTGACGGTGGCCTGGCTGGTCGGAATTCAACCGGAGTTCGGCCGATAGTGATCAGCACGAAACGGCGGTACGTTCACGAACTCCATCCGAGCCCAGCTATCATCGACGGGCCCTAGCAGCCCGTGGCAGAACTCTGCAGGGCCGCGTTACGGCCAAACGGGGCCGGATTCTAGGAGGTGAGGACGAGACAATGCTCATTCATTGGGAGGAGTCGCCGACAACGAAGACGGCCCCGTTTCGCCGTAACCCGAAGGGCGCAGGGGGGTTCGGGCCGCAGGCTTTGTCGCTCGTCGGTCACGATGAATGATCATCGCTCCGCTCCTCGCTTCGCGCCTGCAACCCGAAGACCCCTGCGCGCGACCCTGCAGAGTTCTGCCACGGGCTGCTAGTGGCCTGTAACAGAGAGAGTGATAGTGGCGTTGCGAGCGCAACGGTACCGGATTCTAGGAGCGCCGCCCGAGGTAATGCTGCTTCATTGCGAGAAGGCGCAATGCTGCCTCATTGCGGGACCGCGCGACAACGAAGACGGTGCTGTTCCGCCGCAACCCGAAGGGACGATGGGTCTTGCCAGGCACGCAGAGGAGCTAGGAAACCGGCGTTCTTTCGTGCCGCAGCGACTTGGGCAGGACCCGCAAGGCCCATCGGCGACGCTGTCACTGTCTCTGTTACAGGCCACTAGCTCAGGTCTGGGCGAATTGCTCGGCCGTATAGTCTCTGGTCAGGAGTTCGAGGAGATGGCCGTTCGGATCGCGAAAGTAGACCCCGCGCCCACCGTTCCAGTGGTTGATCACCATGTTCTCGGGAGTCCCCGGACCGCTTCCGTACACGAGCGCCGCGTCCACGACACGGCCGAAGATCTCGTCGAACTCGGCTTCGCTCACCTTGAAGGCGTAATGTCGGGGCTTGAACGACGCGCAGTCTTCAAAGTCCAGTGTGAGTGACTGGCTGGGGATCTTGATGGGAGCGAAGTGACCCATGGGACCTTCGTACTCGAACCCGAACATGTGCGTGTAGAAGCGCACGGATTCTTCCTTGTCGCTGGCAGGAACGATCGTGTGATTCAGCTCGATGGTTATGAGACCAGCCTCCCTTTCACTCAGCTCTGACCCTGAGTTTTCTTCAAACTTGAGTATAACGGCCGACCGGAACACCTTCACGTGTTCATGAGGGCGGCGCCGCGTGGCATTGCCCGAGCGGGAGGCTGATGGTAGAGTGCTTCGATTCCCAATGGACTCCCCGGCGCATGTCGACGTGCTGATCGTCGGTGCCGGCCCGACCGGGTTGATGCTCGGCAATCAGCTCGCCCGGCGCGGCGTGCGCCCGCTGATCATCGAACGCAATCCCGGCCCGTCGATCGAGACGAAGGCTCTGGGGGTGCACGCGCGTACGCTCGAGATCTACTCCCGCCTCGGGATCGTCGAAGAGGCCCTCGAGTTGGGCGCGCGTGCTACCGGCGCGAACATGTGGGTCGAAGGGCGATGGGCGGCACGCGTACCGCTCGGCGACATCGGGCGCGATCTGAGCCCTTATCCTTTCCTTCTCATTCTGGGTCAGGACGACAACGAGCGGCTGCTCGGAACAGCCCTGCACGACCGGGGTATCGACGTGGGGTGGAACACGGAGCTCGTCGATCTCGTGCAGAGCCCGGGACACCTATCGGCAAAACTCGAGCGGGCCGACGGGTCGGCGCTCGAGATCGAAGCGGATTGGGTCGCCGGTTGCGACGGCGCGCGCAGCTCAGTGCGAAGCCTGAACGGGATCGGCTTCCCCGGCGCACCGTACGAGCATGTCTTCTTCGTCGCCGATACGCGCGTGACGGGACCGATGGTTCCGGGCGAGCTCAATGTGTATCTCTGGCGAAGCGGCTTCCACCTGTTTTTTCCGATGCGCGGCTCGGATCACTGGCGGGTGGTCGGGATTGTGCCGGTGGATCTGCGCGCGCGTGACGATCTGGACTTCGACGCGGTCGAGCCTTCCGTCCGCAGGGAGGTGGGATCTCCGCTGCAGTTTCAGGCCTGCAGCTGGTTCTCGACCTACCGCATTCACCACCGGCGGGCCGAGCGCTTCCGCGAGGGCCGCTGTTTTTTGCTCGGGGACGCCGCACACATCCACAGCCCCGTCGGGGCTCAGGGCATGAACACCGGGTTGCAAGACGCCTACAACCTGGCGTGGAAGCTGGCGCTGGTCACATTAGGGCGGGCCGGTGAGGATCTGCTCGACTCCTACGAGATCGAGCGAATTCCCGTGGCCGACCGGTTACTCACGACCACCGACCAGGCTTTTTCGGCCATTGTCTCCGACCGATGGCTGGCCGGACTGTTTCGCACGCGACTGGTTCCCAGGGTACTCGCTTTCATGATGAGCCGCGACCGCGCGCGACAGCTTGTGTTTCGAACCATCTCTCAGATTGGAATCCGCTATCCGTCAAGTCCCTTATCGCAAACGCTGGCACGCCTGCCTCGTGGCGCTCCCCGCGCAGGCGATCGGTTCCCTTGGCTGCGTCTCAAGTTCTCGCGGAACGGCCCCACCGAGGACCTGTTCGAGCGGCTCGACGACACGCGCTTCAATCTGATCCTGATCGGGCCAACCTCACCGCCCAACTCCCTGGGCGATCACGGCGACCTCGTGCTCTGCCACTGTGTGCCCGACGATCCGGTCAATGATGTCGAACTCAGCCGCGTACGGATCCCAAAGCCCTTCTTCTACCTCCTGCGGCCAGACGGCCACGTCGGGCTCGCCGGAACTCGTCCGGAGGCTGTGACGTTGACGCGATACTTTGATGTGTGTCTGGCGCTTCGGATGGCGAACACTCACTAACGCACTCATTCACCGAACAGGCGTCCGACTGGATTCAGTGGAGGCGTAGGTGACCTAATCTGTGCGCAGCAGGATCGCGGGACTGACAGACAGGGCACGGCGTGACGGGATCCATGTCGCAAGCACACGGCGGTGGCTCAAAAACTCAACCGTGTTGCCCTACAATTCCTTGCCTTCCATAACTGGGAACGGCTGGCTATACTTTCGATTTCCTTGCGGCCTGTAACAGAGAGAGTGATAGTGGCGTTGCGAGCGCAACGGTACCGGATTCTAGGAGCGCCGCCCGAGGTAATGCTGCTCCATTGCGAGAAGGCGCAATGCTGCCTCATTGCGGGACCGCGCGACAACGAAGACGGTGCTGTTCCGCCGCAACCCGAAGGGACGATGGGTCTTGCCAGCCACGCAGAGGAGCTAGGAAACCGGCGTTTTTCGTGCTGCAACGACTCGTGAGAGGACCCGCAAGGCCCATCGGCGACGCTGTCACTATCTCTGTTACAGGCCACTAGCGTCTGAGGTCGATCTTTCTCGTTCCAGAACCTTGCGCTTTAACGTTGCTCCCCAGCGATACTCGCCGGGATCGCCGTCCTTCCGAACCACGCGGTGGCACGGAACGACCAACGCTACAGGGTTGGAGGCGCACGCTCCGGCGACGGCTCTAACCGCCTTCGGTTTGCCGATCTGCTGCGCGATCTCGCTGTAGGACCGGCGATCTCCGTAGGGAACCGTTCGAAGCTCCTGCCACACGCGCCATTGGAACGCTGTGGCTCGGATGTCGAGCGGTAGATCCAGATGGGGATGCTCTCCCTTCAGATGATCGAGGAGGATGCGGACAAAGACATCCAGGTCCTGATCGTCGCGACGGACATCGGCCTCGGAGTACTCCTGAAGGAACGACGACCGGAGCTTCCGTTCAGATTCACCCAGCTGAACGGCACAGACACCCCGGTCCGTCGTGGCGACCAGCATGTAGCCGAACGGACATGGGGCAACCGTGTAACGCACGGAAGCTCCCCGACCTGCCCGCCCGTAAGTCGCTGGCGTCATTCCAAGCTGCGACGACGCTCGTTCGTAGAGGCCCCTGCTGGACCCGTACCCTGCGTGGTAGAGGGCGGCCGTCAGAGATTCACCTTCCCTAACGAGGCTCTTGAACCGGCTCAAACGACAGGCATCGGCATACTGCCGCGGGGTGACACCAACCAGCCGTTTGAAGGTCCGCTGAAGGTGGTACGAGCTGACTCCTACTTTTTCCGCGAGTTGGTCCAGCGTCAAACTGTCCGCCGCGCCGTCCTCGACGAGACGACAGATGCGCTGAGCCATCTTCAGGTGACGATCCTCTATGGCAGCTTCCCAGGGCCGACAGCGACGACACGATCGGAACCCCGCGCCTTCCGCGGCCTCCGGAATCGCGAAGAACAATACCTGGTTTCGACGTGGGCGGCGCGCCGGACAGGACGGGCGGCAGTATATTCCAGTGGATCGGACTGCGAACACAAACGTTCCGTCGCGGCTGGCGTCCCTGGAGCAGACGGCTTCCCAAAGACCTGCTTCATGCTCCTTGCTTTGTATTGGGGTTGAGATCACTGCTCGATCCTCCTCTCGCTGCAGACAAGATAGAGGATCTGCTTTCAGGGAATCCATCCGGTTCTTGCTTTCAAACCAGCTTTCAGGCCTGAGCGGCGTCCAAAGGGAGGTGTAGGTGCGGTCTGTGACGTCTGTGACCGCACATTCTACTCGATCGAGGGGGGTGGTTGGGACCTCGTCCTACAGCTATTGCAGATTGGTCATTGGACGATTCCGCATTGGAAATTTGGAGATTGCAAATTGCTCGATTTCTTATTGGTCGGAAATCTGAAATGAAACAATCTCCAATGAGCAACCTGCAATGTGGATTCTTTCAAATATCGCAATTTGCGATAGGTGTAGGTGCGGTCTATGACGTCTATGACCGCATATTTTTCGGGCCGCAACACGTGCGCTCATAGAGCGCACCTACACCTGAGCCCGAAGTTTCGCTCGCCGATTGAGCCAATAGCTGAACGCTAATTTCTGGGCGATACCGGACCTGGCTCCGATTATCCAGATGTTGTTATCGCCATCGACGTGACAGTCGTGGAGGAGCGCCCCGAAAACCTCGGGATCTCCCCAGGAATTGACCACGGTACCCTCCGGATCAAACTCGATGACCGGCGGGGCCTGAATCCCGGCGTCCAGTTCCTCATCCACCAAATCCTGTCTGTTGAGGATAAAGACGTGATCCTGGGCGTCCACACAGACGCCTCCAACCTGTCCAATCACCCATCTGTTGGGCAGGGGTTTCGGCCAGAAGGGATCGACCTCGTACTCTGGCATGTCACCCTGCGCCTGCAAGGCCGGTGGATAGACGAACGCGACAACGATAGCCAACAGCGCGCTAGTTGAGGCTATGAGGAAGGAACTTGTTCTCTTGTTCATAATCGATTCCTCCCGCAGCGCTCTCCCGATTTCAATAACCCGGAGAAATCAGCAGGCGACGCGAAAACAAGGCCGTTGACTGCAAGCTTGAACCGGTCCAGTGTGTTTGGTTGAATCGTGGGATTCTGGAGGCCAAGTTCTGCCGAAGTCAAGCGGTTTTGGTACATTGATCGGGTCGAGGTTACTCATGTCTAAGGCGCTATCGTGCAGACTACTCTTCAAGCGCTATGAAAGCGGGAAGAAAGCCGTCGATGCCGTTCGCGGGCTGAACCTGGAAGTCGAACAGGGAGAGTGCTTCGGGTTGCTGGGCCCGAACGGTGCCGGCAAGACGACCACCGTAGAAATCCTGGAGGGTCTCCTTGAACCGACATCGGGAGAGGTCGAAATACTCGGCCAGCGATGGGGCGTGGGCCACGATCAAGAACTGCGGCAGCGGTTGGGGATTACTCTCCAGGAAACGAAGCTGGTCGAGAAGCTGAGCGTTCTGGAGACCCTCCGGCTTTTCCGGAGCTTCTACGACGACGGGATCGACCCGGAGGAGACCCTGGCGCGGGTTGGCCTCGAGGAAAAGTCCGCAACGTGGATCCGAAAGCTGTCAGGAGGACAGAGGCAACGAGTGGCCGTCGCCTGCGCGCTGGTCGGCAGACCCGAACTGCTTTTCCTCGACGAGCCGACGACGGGACTCGATCCGCAGGCGCGCCGGCAGCTCTGGGAAGTGGTCACGCGCTTGAAGCGGGAAGGCAGGACGATTCTCCTCACGACCCATTACATGGACGAGGCCGAGAGGCTTTGTGACCGCGTGGCAGTCATCGATCACGGAAAAGTTATCGCCCTGGGTTCTCCCAGAGAGCTGATCTCCGGTCTGGGCGGCGAGCACGTCATCGAGTTCAGCCTGGAACCTGACGGAGGACGGGCGGTCGACGCGGCGCTGTTCTCCCGAATCGAGGACGTCAGCAAAGCCGTGGAGGAGGCCGAGAGTTACCTGCTCACCGTGTCGGGGCCCCATCGCACCATCCCCGCGTTTCTGGAGCTGCTTCGGCGCGAGAATCTCGAGTTGAAGAGCCTCACCACACGCCATGTCAACCTGGAGGACGTCTTTGTGACTCTGACCGGGAGGCATCTACGTGACGATTGAGCGCAGACCGTTCTTTCAGCTCATCCTGACTCACCTGCGAGGGTATCTCAGGGAGCCGGGGGCCATTTTCTGGACCTACGGCTTTCCTTTGATCATGGTGATCGGGCTCGGGCTGGCGTTCAACGATGAGACAGAAGTTCGGACACCGTTTACGGTGTCCGAACAAGCCGCGTCCCACCCGTTCATTAAAGCGCTCGAAGGGGACCCGAGGTTCGAAATTGATGTTCAACCCATCGATGCAGCGCTGGCCCGCCTGCGCAGGAACCGGACCCCCCTGGTCGTGTCGTTTGACGAGACCGACGGCTTCGAATACTTCTTCGATCCAACCAACCCGGAAGGAAACGTCACCCGGTCCAGGGTCGACGACGCACTGCAAAGGGAGGGCGGAAGAACCGATGCCTTCGAATCGAGGTCTCAGGAAACGGACGCTCCTGGTTCCCGCTATGTCGATTTCCTGGTTCCCGGCCTGATCGGGATGAACATTATGGGTGCGGGACTCTGGGGCGTCGGATTCAGCACTGTGGATCTCAGGATCAAGAACCTGCTGAAGCGTCTCGTGGCGACCCCCATGAAGCGAAGCCACTTTCTGCTTTCGCTTGTCGGCAGCCGGATCGTTTTCTTCATACCCGAAATGCTCTTCCTTCTGGCAGCGGCCCATCTCATATTCGGAGTGCCTATCGCGGGCGACTACTTCAGCGTTCTCTTCATCGCCCTTCTTGGCTCCCTGACGTTTGCCGGGCTGGGGCTCCTGACCGCGTCCCGCGCCCGGAGAATCGAGAGCATCAGCGGTCTGATGAACTTGGTGATGGTCCCGATGTGGCTCTGCTCGGGGGTCTTCTTCTCGGCCGAGCGGTTCCCCGATTTCATGCAACCGTTCGTCCAGGCACTGCCGCTGACTCAGCTGATCAACGCACTTCGCGCCGTGATTCTCGTCGGCGAGCCGCTGGCCTCACAGGGAGTTGCGATCGGGATATTAAGCGCATGGTGTGCCATTACCTACCTACTGGCAATCAAGTTGTTCCGATGGGTCTGAACTCTGCCAGTTCACGCGTGTTCCTCAAGAGCAAGAGTTGGAATTCGGCGACATCGACAAGTACTGGAAACCGAACGAAGGGTTGACACAGAAGAAGACACATGACCTGATCGATTGGCCGAGCGACGGCAGCGCACTAACGCCAAAACCGGTTTCCGAGAAAGGCGTCCCGGTTTTTGAGGCCACAGCTCAGGACTACACCCCAATAAAGGCCGGCCCTGTGCAGCCGCGTGCTTCGTGACTGGGCCGCAACGATATTCAGTGCCTGAACGATTTTCCCATACTGCGATTGACTGTCCCCGTAGTCTGACAGATAGGAGCGTGGCCGATCGCTTATGCTATTGATGAAAAGGACCTTGAACGGCAGCAACTTTTGGCAAAAGTTTTTAATCCAATGAATGAGCCTCACCTTGCACGGCTCAAACCAAATCCTGAAGGTCGGTGGCTCGATGTCGGTTGTGGAATCATCGTGACGCCCTCCTCAGCTCCAGAAAAGGGGGAGTAGATGAAAGCGATTCGAATCCGCGAGTTCGGCGATCCGGACGTCATGAAGCTCGAAGAGGTCGAAGGCCCCGAGCCTTCTGAGGGTGAAGTCGTCGTGCGGATGCACGCCGTCGGTGTCAATCCCGTAGAGACCTACATTCGCAGTGGAGCCTACGCCTCGCTGCCCGAGCTTCCCTTTACGCCGGGTGCCGACGGTGCGGGAGTCATCGAGAGCGTCGGAGAAGGTGTTCGACGTTTCTCGGTCGGAGACCGGGTCTACCTCGCCGGCTCCATGAGCGGGAGCTATGCCGAGATGTCGCTTTGCACGGAGGCCCAAATTCACCCATTGCCCGATCCCGTCTCCTTTAGCCAGGGCGCCGCTCTGGGCGTGCCCTATGCGACGGCCTACCGGTCGCTCTTCCAGCGAGCCCTGGCGAAGGCGGGGGAGAGCGTTCTCGTCCACGGTGCGACGGGCGGCGTGGGCTTGGCCTCGGTGCAGCTAGCTCGCGCGCATGGCATGACGGTGATCGGAACCGGAGGCACACCGGAAGGCCGCGAATTGGTCGCCCGTGAAGGCGCGCATCATGTCGTCGACCACCGTGCGGATGGCTATCTGGACGAAATTCTCGAGCTCACGGAGGGTCGCGGTGTCGACCTCGTGCTCGAGATGCTCGCGAACGTCAATCTCGGGAAAGACCTCACTTTTCTCGCTCACGGAGGGCGGGTCGTCGTCATCGGAAGCCGCGGCACCGTCGAGATCAACCCGCGAGATACCATGAGCCGCGAAGCAAGCATCATCGGGATGCACTTGCTCAAAGCCTCACCGGAAGACCTCGCGAGCTTGCACGCGGGCATTAGAGCCGGACTCGAGAACGAGACACTGCGGCCCGTCGTGGCTAAGGAGCTTCCGCTCGATCAAGCGCCGCGCGCCCACGAAGAAGTCCTCGCCGCGGGCTCGCTGGGGAAGATCGTACTCGTGGCCTGACTTCGGCGCCGCGGCCGCGACGTTATACCGCCCTATGCTGCCTACACAAATACCGATGTAAACAAGTTGGTCACGAGTCCGATGACAAGCGTGACGGCAAAGCCGCGGACTGATGCCGTTCCGAACAGGAACAAGAACATGGCTGAGATGAGTGCGGCCGTGTGGGTATCGACGAGCGTGATAAAGACGCGGCTGAAGCCGGTTGCAACCGAAGACACCGGCGTCTTCCCCGACCGTAATTCTTCCCGGATCCGCTCGAATATCAGAATGTTCGAGTCGATGCCCACGCCGATAGTGAGGATCACCCTAGCAATGCCCGGCAGAGTCAGGGACGCACCAAAGTAGGCCAGCGCGCTGAAGAGAATGAGAATGTTCAGAAGCATCGCCACGGTGGCGTTAACCCCCGCCATCCGATAGTAGAAGAGCATGAACCCGAAGGATCAGTCGCGCTGAAACCGCGGAACGTCACCTATGAACAGGCTGTCGCGATACCTCACGCCGGCATGCTGGCCCACCAGGGCCTCACTGGTATCGGCCGAATAGACCGAGTGCAGACGCTTTTGATCAATGGTGCTGGTGGGGGCGTCGGCACGCTCGGTGTGCAGCTGGCCAAGCTACACGGCGTTGACGTGACCGGCGTCGACAGCACCGCAAAACAGGACTTCCTGCGCTCGCTTGGGTTCGACCATGTCATCGATTACACACAGGAAGACTTCACCAAGACTGGTCAGAGCTACGACCTGATCCTCGATGTGAAGACCAATCGCTCGCCGTTCGCTTACGCGCGTGCACTCAAGCCCAATGGGACCTATGTCACCGTTGGAGGCTCAACGCCTCAACTGCTGCAATGCTTGGTGTTTGGCCGATGGACCGCCAGGACCAGGAATAGGAACATTCGTATTCTGGCCCTCAAGCCCAACAAAGGGCTCGATGACATGACGAAGCTCGTGGAAGCAGGCAGAGTCGTGCCGTCGATCGATGCCGTCTATTCGTTGAGCGAAGCTCCAGAAGCACTCCGACGCTTCGGAGAAGCGAGCCACAAAGGAGAGATCGTTATCAGTATGCGGGAGAGCCCTCGCGGCTCAGTCTAGCATCTGCTATGGGGATATCTTAGGTCTCGAAGCTCCATCGATGTTATAGCATCCACCCGACCGGGGAATTCGCAGCCAGGAGGATGAGATGAACAAGGGACCGGCGATGCGGAAAGCATCGAAGACACTCGCGATTGTCGGCTGGATCGTCACACTTGCTGCAGCAACCGGATACGGACAGACACTCTACATCCAACCCTCTCTGGACGATCTGGCGGCCACGGCCGATCGGGACGGAATCATCCCGCAGCCCTTCCTCGCCCTTACCAACGCCAACGTAGTGGACGTCCGGGGCAGGAGCATTCTGCGCGATGTCACGCTCGTCCTCCGCGAGGGCAAGATCGAATCGGTGGGCACGAGCGAGCCACCGCCCGGGGCCGAGGTGATAGACCTGAGGGGATTCTACGTCACTCCCGGTTTCTTCGACGGTCACTACCACGGGAACAGCGTCGAATCGGCGCGCCGCGCGCTGGCTTCCGGTGTCACCACGGCAAGAGGCGGGAGCGTCATTGGATACAACGATGTGACGCAACGGGAGATGGTCAAGGCAGGCTACCTGGCCGGGCCCGATATCCTCGCCGCGGGCATCTACCTGAGCCCGGATCTCGGTGGCAGCGACAAAGTCCTGGCAGACCCCAGGCTTTACAAGTTCGTCAACCGGCCCCTCCGCGGGGAGGCTGCGGTTCGTGAGGTCGTGCGCATCAACGCGGACCGAGGGGTCGACTGGCTCAAAGGCGGGTCCGGCGGGCTGTCATCGGATATGACCGGGCCCGATCCGCTCCTCCAGATTTTCACGGATGCGGAGCTTGCCGCCATCGTCAACGAAGGTTCCAGGCTCGATCTTTCCTTCGCGTGCCACGCCCATGGCGTCGAGGTGATCGCAGCAGCGATCCGGGCTGGATGCGCCAGCGTCGAGCATGGCTCCTACATGAACGAGGCGAACCTCCAGATGATGCTCGACAACGGGACCTTATGGGTTCCGACCTACATCTCGGTCACCGGCTTCGAGTTGCCTCACGACGATTACAACACCACCATCGCGCGCCAGAGGGCTCCACACTTGCTCGAGAACATGCGGCGGATGATTCGGAGGGGGCACGAGATGGGAGTGACCATACTGACCTCGGTCGACACGAGCTACGGTCCCGACAGCATCTACAGGGTCTCGGGTGAGATCAACGCGTTCATCGAATTCGGAATGAGTCCGATGGATGCCCTCCGCGCCGCGACCGTGCGTTCGGCACGGGCCTATGGGCTCGAAGCGCAGACGGGAGCGATCGAGGCAGGACTCGAGGCGGACCTGATCGTGTTCGACAGGAACCCCCTCGATCAGCCGTCGGTACTCCACAACCCTCTGCTTGTGATGAGCAACGGTCGAGTTGGAGTCAACCGTCAAGTAGGAACGCGGAAGGTCCTGCCGAACCAGTGAGAGGATCTCTTACTCGTAGAGTGCCGCAACTCCTGTCTCGAGCTCATGGAGTGCGGAAACCTCCTCGTCACTCAAGTCGCGGCTGAAGATGGCGAGATCGTCGTAGAGTCCGGTGTAGTTGACGCCCAGCCGGATCGCCGCCTTTTCGAGGTCCCAGGTGAATGGCTCTGTTATGCCTCCGCTCGTCCCTTGGAATTCGGCATCCAGGTAGAGTCTGGCGCTACCGCCGTCCGGCGAATTCAACCCAGAGTAGGTGATGACCACGTGGGTCCACTGCCCGCTGCCGAAGGGCAAGTCGTCGACCACGACGAGACGCTCTTCAAACTCGGGATTCTCGGCCGGCGACCGGTTGTCCGCGTTCCAGACTTCGAGGTCCCCGAACACACCCAACCGGAACTGGCGGGGGTTCTCACTCGTGAAGTCGACCCACACTGCCGCGTCGTTGTAAGCCACATCGGTGATCTGAACCGGATCGCAGAACCCTGGTTCGAGGTCTACGGCGGGATCGAGGCTGAGCCAGAACGAAACGGTCCCGGCCATACTCGTCGCCGAGTAGGGGACATTGTCCTTTGCTTCGTAAAAGAGCGCCTGGGTATTTCGGCTGCCGAACCGCAGGGCACTTCCGAACCGGCCCGCTTCCGCCTCTATCGCGACATCGGGTACGTGGATGCCCGGAGTCGGGTCGTCCGTCTCGTCGTATGAAGGAGCAGAGTAGATGCTACGGGCCCCGGCCCCGAAATCAGCGTCGGGACCTTCGTCGAACGAGGCGTGGAAGCTCAGGGCTTCGGCCAGAGGAGCGCCTGCGTCGGGCTCCTCGACGATGGGTTGCGGCTCCGCTTCATTGGGGGCGCAACCAGCTCCGGCAAGGCCTACCAGGCTCGACGCAACGAACGAAAGCAGACCAAAGTGAAAGCGAAAGCGACGGTTGGAAGGAGTTGATCTCATAATCCCCGACTCTATCTCGAACTACTGGCTGTTACAAGCGACGCGCCAAGAGAGTCAACTGGGAACTGGTGGATCGAAACGTGAGGGCTCGCGACGACACGATGCTTCCGGCCAACCGAACCGATGAGGATCTGTACGAACCAGGATGTTTATTGTCCGGGCGGCCGATAATCCGGAGCGATCTTTGCCGCCCTATCGACCTCTTCAGGGGTCATCAGAACCGTCGTCCTGGCAGTAGCGGCTCCGCTTGCGTTCACGGTAAGGGAGACCGCAGTGGCGGTGGCATGATCCGGCACATCGACAATCGCGTAGAGATCACCGAAAGCAAAGTAAAAAGCTTCCAGCGTGCCGCCCACAGAATTGACTAACTTCTCTGCCTCTTCGCGCCGAGCAGAACCACCTTCATCCAGCAATCCCTGCACACCTTTACCGACGTAGCTGCCCTGGATTAGATACTTGGCCATGTGACACCTCCCTGAGCGGATTATTCGAAAAACTAAAGAAATCTTATAGAAGGATAGAGAGGGGGGTCAATCCATCGGAAGGGGATGTCGACCTCACAAGTATCCAAGCGTTCTAAGCTGGTCGGCCCCGTTTCTTCTTTGCCAGGTGATTGGCTTCCTGTGTCAGCGTGTCCGGGTCGATCGTTGACTACCGCTTACGTCAGCGGTAGGCTTCCCACAAATCCAAAAGGAATTCATCAGACTCAACGCACAGTTGTGAAAGGAACAATTATGTCTCGATTCAAAGAGATCAAGCATCCGGACGACCCGGAGCTGAAAACCCTCTACAAGAAAGCGATGGACGCTGGTTTTGTTGGCAGTGAGGAAGGCGTTCCCAACCACTTCGTCACGTCTCAGTCCGAACGACCGGATATTCTCGGTGCAACGTTAACCCTGGCCGGCACGATCTTGCTCCAGGGAATGCTTCCTCCTACCGTCAAGCAGATGATCGCGATGACAATTGCCATGCAAAACGATTGTCGATACTGTACGCGTCTTCACACAAAGACGTTGGAGAGCATGGGAATTCCGCAGGAAGTGATCCAGAGTTGCGCGAGCGATCCGGGCCTGGCTGAGCTTCCTCCGCCCCAACGCGCGATTCTCAAGTTCGCTCTCAAGATTGCACGAGACCCTCTATCGGTGACCGATGATGACCTGCTGACCATTCGGGAGTATGGATTGAGCGACGGGGAGATCATGGAGGTGGCGATGATGGCTGCAACTGAAACCTTCTTGAACACGTGGGCGAGGGTCAGCCGGATCAACATAGACGGGGAAGAGTAACGATGTTCCAAGGCCAGGTCTTGGGGTCCAAGAAGGAAGGAGGGCTCCAGATTTCCGTACTCGCGCTGGGAACGTTGTACGAAGCCATCCTCAGTTTTTCGAGTGAAGATCGGCTTGAATTGTTCTGGCCATCGGTGTGTCGGAATGCTCGCTGGTTCGTGCCGTTCCGGCGCATGTGCGTCCTGCTACGCAGCGGAGAAGCCACCTTTGAAATTGTGGGACAGTTTGAGAAGGGCGCCTTTTCGAAAGCGACGGATTCCCGATACACGGCAGCGAAGGACACCCTGAGTCGTGCGCTGCTCGATCGGAATGCGAGGTGGTTTGCCGAACTCTCGGTTGATTCCACGAAAGAAGGGGACGAACTCACCACCTGGCTCTTCAAAGACCGGCCGGAGACACTCCTGGTCCTCCCGATTAGCGTGAAGGGAAAGAACACGGGCGCCATTTTGTTTGTGATGGGTCCTGTTGATGAGGAAGACCGGACCATGTTGACCGCCCTGGGGACCGTCTATGCACTCCATGTCGGCATGGGGTACATGTTGCTCCGAACCACTGAAGCTCTGAATGAGAAAAATGAAGAGTTGGGGAAAACGTTAGAACAACTCAAAGAGATGCAGCACCAACTCATCATGCAAGAGAAAATGGCCTCTCTTGGAAATCTGGTTGCGGGAGTTGCGCACGAAATCAACACGCCGGTCGGGGCGATCGGCAGTGCGCACGATACGATGACGTCCGCAGTGGACAGACTGAAGGAAACGATCGATAGGACTTACCCGGGCTCGGCCGATGACCGTGACATCGGGTCGGCCCTTGAAGTGCTATCCGATGCCAATCGAGTGATCGCAGCAGGCGCAAAACGTGTTGCGGGTATTTCAGAGAGCCTCAGGAGTTTTGCGCGGCTGGATGAGGCGGAGCTGAAAACCGCGGACATACACCAGGGCCTGGAAGACACATTGATGCTGATTCAACACGATTTTAAAGATCGTGTTCAGGTGATCAAGAAATTTGGCAGGATCCCACCCTTTCCCTGCTATCCGGGGCGACTGAATCAAGTTTTTCTAAACCTCCTGATCAATAGCAAGCAGGCAATCAAGGAAACGGGCGAAATAACCATTAGCACATCGCAGAAAGGCCACAAGGTACACATCGCAATAAAGGACACCGACGTTGGCATTCCCGAAGTCTATCTGGCGAAGATGTTTGAACCGGGGTTTACGACGAAGGGAGTGAGAATCGCAACGCGTTTAGGACTGGCGACCTGCTACCAGATCGTTCAGGATCACGGGGGGGAAATCAAAGTGCAAAGCAAAGTCGGGGAGGGGTCCACCTTCACGGTCATTCTGCCGATGAATCCGGGAGAAACCGCGAAGGACGATTGAACGTGACCGATCCCCCGTACGTCCCACGCCGTTCTTGATACAAGGGAGACTTGTCGCTCCGGTGTAGGTGCGCTCTATGAGCGCACAACGTGACCCGAATCGAAGAATGTGCGGTCATAGACCATCCTTGTCCAAAACATTTCGGGGGCGGGGATTTGGAGAAACCCGCACCTACACCTATCGCAAATTGCGATATTTGAAAGAATCCACATTGCAGGTTGCTCATTGGAGATTGTTTCATTTCAGATTTCCGAACAATAAGAAATCGAGCAATTTGCAATCTCCAAATTTCCAATGCGGAATCGTCCAATGACCAATCTGCAATAGCTGTCGGACGAGGTCCCAGCCACCCCCCTCGATCGAGTAGAATGTGCGGTCATAGACCCCACCTACACCTCCTTTAGGACATGCCTCCTAATTCAGTTTCTTCCCACTCCGATACTTGATGGCCTCGGCCAGTAGAATGTACTTGATAAGCACGAAGCGGTTTCCCAAGTCGGTGTCGGACGTCACGTACACCTCCAGCTTCGTGCTGAACGATTCATTCAAGCCAGCCTCCACTACTGTGTAGATCGCTCGGGCCTCGAGGATCACGATCGCATCGGCACTCGACTCGATGGCATCTGGAAGAATCATGCCCGATAGTATTTCTCGCTGTACCTCGGGGGGCATTGGACCCGTAGTGTCGACGAATCCTATCGGAGCGGGCTGTGCAGCCTCGCCAACATACTGGATGGACCGGATTTTCGTGTAAGGCCGGTCGGGCCGCCTGTCCAGCACCTCCGGCACGCGATCTTCCTGACCGGCCATCAGCTCTTCGATCGTCGGTCCGTTCAGTTCAGGAGCCACAGCGTTACACTCCGCCACGATCCCGGGCAGGCGTTCTTCAACCGTGTCCCAGCGCTCGTCACCGGCGAGGGCATCCTTGACGATCTTCGTGTCCGCCCCGACATCCATGAGGTCGCATACCAACTGCGACCGGCCTGCTTCGATGGCCCACATCAGCGGATACTCCCCGTCCCGACTCCGCGCGTTCGGATCCGCTCCTGCCCTCAGCAAACCCCGGGCCGCCAGGGTGTGTCTCTCCCGCACCGCCAGCATCAGCGGAGACCAGCCTTCAGTGTCGCTGGCGTCCACGTATGCTCCCTCATCCAGAAGGCGCTCGATGTCCTGGATCGATCCGACCCGTGCCGCCGTTCTCAGGCTTTCGCCGAAGTCGACAGGTTTGTCATCGCGCGCGTAGTACCCGGTTCGCGCATTCGCACTGTAAGCCGCGTTGCCGACGTCGATTCGGACTCGACGAAAAGTGCCGTCGTGTGTCGCGTTGGTCGGCACGTAGGACACCACGTACTGAGAACGCAATGTTTCCTGGATTTCACGAAACGTCGAAGACAGGTCATCCCGCCGCTCTGGGAAGAAAACGTTTCCACCCGTTTCGTCCGCAAGTGAGGTGCTCCCCAAAATTCGGACAGGTTGCTAAGGTGTAAGATCGCTGCCTCAGGAGAGGCAGATGAAGAAGCGAGGACGGAAGCAGTACAGCGCGGCATTGAAGGCAAAGATCGCCGTGGAAGCGGTCAAGGGACAGCGCACGATCCAGGAGCTCGCGTCCCACTACGAAGTTCACCCGAACATGGTGACGAAGTGGAAAAAGCAAGTGCTCGACGGCGTATCGGAGATCTTCTCCAATGGTCGATCCCCGGCCAGTGAAGTCGATGAGCAAGTACAGGCCGAACTTTACCAACAGATCGGAAAATTACAGATCGAGGTGGAGTGGCTCAAAAAAAAGTCGGGACTTTCCCGTTAGAGCAACGACGGCCATGGATCGAATCAAATCACGACGAGTTGAGCATCGTCGAGCAGTGTCGGTTGACCGGAGTGTCCCGATCCGGACTCTACTACACACCGGTGGGCGAGAGCGCCGAGAACATCGCGTTGATGCGTCTGTTGGACGAGCAGTATACGCGGACCCCGTTCTACGGGATTCGGCGTATGACCTGGTGGTTGGAGACGCAAGGTCGGCAGGTCAATGCGAAGCGGGTTCGGCGACTGCTACGGCTCATGGGACTGGAAGCGATCTATCCCAAACCGCGGTTGTCGATGCCAGCCCCGGGACACCGGATTTACCCATACCAGTTGCGCAATCTGGAGATTGTGCGTCCCGATCAGGTGTGGGCCACCGATATCACGTATATCCGACTCCGGCAGGGATTCATCTATCTGGTGGCGATCATGGACTGGTTCAGCCGGTACGTGCTGGCTTGGGAAGTGTCCACGTCGATGGACAGTGGATTTTGCGTGTCGGCACTGGACTGGGCGCTGAGGCAAGCGCAACCGGAGATTTTCAACACGGATCAGGGGGCTCAGTTCACCAGCGATGTCTTCACGAGCCGACTGGAAGACCAGGGCATCACGATCAGCATGGACGGCCGGGGCCGGTTCCTGGACAACATCTTCGTCGAGCGCTTATGGCGCACCGTGAAGTACGAGGAAGTGTACCTGAAGGACTACTTGAGCGTTTCCGAGGCGATCTCGAACCTGAACCTATATTTCAGGTTTTACAATCAGGAACGCGGCCATCAAGTATTCGACTATCAGACGCCCGAGACCGTTTACTTTCAGCGCGCGCCAGGGGCCTGTGGAAACTGACTCCGCAGTGGAAATCCGCACACAACTCGGATTCCCACAGCTGCTTGAAAACAGCCTCGAAGACTCGGCTTTTTCACAGTTCCCACAGGCTCGGCGACGGGCTAAATATCAACCCATTTCAGTGGCAGCGATCCACCTTAAGACCCGGGGGTTGCTGTCCGAAGAATGGGGAGCCCCTCAAAGCTCTTGCAGAACGATGTTTCCTTCTGCTTGTCGGAGGAGTGTCTCATTGGTTACCCGGACCAGTTCGTTAGGGCTGAGAAATCGTCGGCGCGGCCGAACGGAGTTTGTGCTGACGGTGTAAACAGTGACATCGTGTTTCTGTGCCGCGTCGATCGCCTGCTTCAGGGTGAACTCGCTGGAATTGTCGACGCCGTCGGTGATGACGATCAGGATTCGCCGCCCCGACTGACCGACGAGATTCCGGGTAACGGTCAGGTAGATGCCGTCGAACAACTCCGTACCGCCGCCGGCCTTGACCTTCGTCACTGCACCTGCGAGAAGGTCGGGATCGTCAGTGAAGTCCTGCATGAGATCGACATAGGAATCGAAGGTGACCACCGATGCGGAGTCGCGGTCCGGCAGGAGCGTTTCGGAAAAGAAATCCAGCGCCGCCTGCTGCTCGAATCGCAGTTTGTTCAGGATGCTCCCGCTGGCGTCGATCAACAGTGCGATCCGAAGTGGCAGGTTGGTCTCGGTGTGAAAGTTTCGGATCTCCTGGCCGACATCATCTTCAGAAACTGTGAAATCGTCACGCTCCAGGTCGGTAATGAAACGGCCCTTCTCATCCGTAACGGTGAAGACGATATTCACGAGATCGACATCGACGCGCAGCGTTTGACTGTCGAGCGTCCGCGGACTCTGCTGCGCTGCTATGGCGGGTGCCGCCACGGTCAGGGTGGCACACAGGAGTCCGACGCGTAGCGCGCGAATCGCACAGAAAGGTCCTGGACGTGTTCCTGCCGTGAGAGCCATAGGCTGCGAATCCTGTCTCTCGGCGTACTTCGCCATGTCTCGTGAAACTTACTGAAAGTTTACGCAAGTCAAGGAGTCGGAAGCAATCAAACTGTCACGATCAGCCATCAGCTTTCAGCTCAATCGGTGTCATTCGGATTGGACTATCGTCCCGTTTCCGAAATAGCTGATAGCTGACCGCTGAAGGCCGATCGCTGAGGGCTGACAGCGCGCTTGATCCCACAGTCTGAGAGCAGAACTCACAGGCCGGAGAATCAAGCGCCTCGTGTTAAGGCAGCGCGAACGTGAAGAGCGTCGTGCCGGAGGGAATCAACAGATACTGCTTGCCGTCGAGCATGTAGGTCGTCGGCGCGGCATAGATCGATGAACCCGTCTGGAAGTGCCAGAGGTTCTCGCCGGTCCTCGCATCGAACGCCATGATGTTGCCTTCCATGTCTCCCGCAAAAACGAGCCCCGCTGCGGTCGACATCGTCCCGCCCATCGGCGGGGTGGGGTATCGGAATTCCCACTCGATGTCTCCGCTCAACGGATCGATGGCCCGTAGCGCGCCGTAGCCGTCCTGCTCGCGTTGAGCTGCGCCTCCGAAGTAGATTTCCCCTTCGACGAAATCTTCCGGCCAGGCGTAGTAGGTGGCGCACACCTCGCGGGCTGTCACGTAAAACAGTCCCGTTTCGGGATTGAAGGAGGGAGACATCCAGTTCGTGCCGCCAATGATATCGGGACAGGTGAACGCCCCCTCCGCGTTGGGGGTATTGTCGGGCAAAAGAATCGGTCTTCCGTCGGGTCCGATCTCCTCGGCCCATGTCGTGCGGACGAATGGTTTGGCAACTATCAGCTCGCCGTCGGTCCGATCGAATGTGTAGTAGAAACCGTTGCGGTTGGCGAACATCATCAGTTTCCGTTCCCTGCCATCCACCTCCATGTCGGCGAGGACAGGGACTTGGGTAGAATCCCAGTCGTGGGTATCGTGAGGAGTAAATTGGTAGTGCCAGCGCAGCTCACCCGAATCAGCATCGAGAGCGACAACGGAATCGGTGTAGAGGTTGTCCCCTTCGCGATCCGCGCCGTAGAGATCGGGACCCGGATTCCCCGTGCCCCAGTAAACCAGGTTGAGTTCCGGATCGTAGGTCCCGGTCACCCAAGTGGAACCGCCGCCGCGTTCCCACGAATCTCCCTCCCAGGTCTCGCCGCCTGGGGCACCCGGTTCCGGGACAGCCCAGAAGCGCCAGGCGCGTCGGCCGGTCTCGGCATCAAAGGCATCCAGGAAGCCACGAACGCCGTACTCCGCTCCGGCGATGCCGACAATGACCTTGTCCTTGACGACGAGCGGAGCGACCGTCGAGGTATAGCCACGTTCGTGGTTGTCGATAATGGAATCCCAGACGATGTTGCCGGTCTTCATGTCGAGGGCGAGGAGGTGCGAATCCAGCGTGGCCATGTAAAGCTTGTCTCCGAGAGTTGCGAACCCTCGGTTGACGGCACCGCAACAGATGTTCAAACCCTCCGGCAGCTCCCTGCTGTAATCCCATATCCGCCTGCCTGTTCGGGCATCCAGCGCGAACGCATGGTTGTCCTGAGCCGTGACGTACATGATTTCGTCGATGATGATCGGCGTAGCTTCGAATTTTCCGAGCACCCCAGTCTGGAACGCCCACTGCACCCGAAGCTGATCGACGTTAGCCGGGGTGATCTCGGTCAGCGGACTGTGTCTTTGTCCGGTGTAATCGCCGGTGTAGGTCAGCCAGCGATTCGGATTCTTCAAACCGTCGAGAAGCTCGTTTGAGGTGATCTCCTGGGCGGGAGATTCCGAGCCCCGGATGAGCTGGACGGTCAGGACTAGAATGATCGGGATGAATCTTGCCTGTGTCATGGTGCCCTCCGTTCCGCGGCTGCCGACTCCGCGACGCTTCGAAGGTACCGGATCAGATCGTCCACTTCGGTATCGGACAACCTGTCGGGACCGTAGCTGGGCATGATGGACTGCTGTCCGTCGATGACTTCCCGGAGGTCCTCTTTCATGAAGGTCCGTAGACGTTCACCGGTATCCATCATCTGGATCGAGAAGGCGTCCTGATTCTTGCGGACACCCCGGATCCGGGTTCCGCCCTCTGTGACCAGGGTCACGGGATCGAATCCGCGCGGGATGTACTCACTGGCGGTCCGTATTTCGCGGATGAAAGCATCACGGGAGCGCGCCGTCCCGATTCGGGAAAGATCCGGGCCGATCCGGCCTCCCTTGCCGTTGAGCATGTGACATCGCGAGCAATTGGCCGAGCCCCAGAAAAGGTTCTCTCCATTCTCAGCGTCGCCGCGATCCTGGTCCTCTTCGGTGGAGCCGCGGAGGGTTCGGAGGTAGGCGATCACCGTCCAGAGCTCATCGTCGGGCATGCGCGACGGTCGCATCTCGGTTCCCGGAACACCCCGCCGGATGACCCGGAACAGCTGCACGTCAGTGTCTCCGTGGCTCGATTGCCCGCTGGTCAAATCGGGCGCGCGGTAACCCTTCGCGTCCATCCCGTGACAGAGCGCGCAACGGGCGCGATATCGGCTCAGGCCCAGTTCGATTGCGTCTGGGTCTCCTTCGAACGGATTACCTTCGATCTGCTCGGCCTCCGGCGCCTGTCCGGCGGCGGGAACGGGAAGGAAGACGCAAAGTGCAAGGATCAGAGCCAGGGGAATCGTGTGAAGCGGTTTGCCTTGAGGCATGGCTCCTCCGTGGTCCAGTTATTGTCGGTCAGGGAAAACAGCGAGATTATAGCCCAATAGCCCGGATTATTCGTGGTTGTCGTCGCGAAGCGGTGGAGGCGCCGCAGAGACAAGGCGCGCGACCGAGGCCCCCGCAGGCGTATATGAGAATACGTCGAGGCGGCCGACCGAGCGCAACGCTGTATCTGCGAGTGTATCCGCCGCTGCAGCAGACAATTCATGAATAATCCGGGCTAAGATCTGGCGGCCAATAGCAAGGCCTCCAGGTTCAGCGCGGGGATTCGGCCCACGTTGGTGAGTGAATGGCCGCACGCCCAACGTCTGGGAGAAGTCGAAAACCGGACGCCCGTCCACTTCACTTCCTCGAGGTTCCGGCGCACCACTTCGCAACCGGGTTCCGAACCCGTCGTGGTTATCAGCGGCGTGAGCAGCAAGCGCGACGAGCGCTAAGGGGCTCCAAGCGGACGCCGTCACATGGAGCGCCGCCGGAGTTTACCGCTTTGCCTCGGGGCGACGCTCTGCTGCCAGTGCCATTCACCGTTCAGGCAAAACACGATTCCCCAGTTTGTGGGTTGCGACGTCGGAGGATGCTCGTTGCCGGACGGCTCCTGGAAGGTGTAGCTCTGGGTGTCTCCAGGCTTGAATGGCAGCAGGTTTCCGCGATCCCCCTCATTGGTGATGTAGTCGCCCGAAGATCGGATCCGCACATGGCCGAGGCTGTTCCCGCTGCTGTCGAGGACATCCCACGAGGCATTCAACAGGCTGGGGCAGGGGGCGGCCTTTCGGGCCGCGATCTGTTCGTATTGGTCTTTGAGAATCATGACGGCTCCCGGGCGGCGCGGGTGGACAAACGCACGATCCGGTGATGAACCGTGCCTTACAGAGGTCAGATCAAACGGAACCGCCCGACGCCGAATATACGTCAATTCACGGCTGTCGGGAAAGTGAACCGACGGCAGGCGGTCGCGATCGTCAGAAAGGTCGCTGTCCAATACGACCCGCAACGTGAGCCCGGAGCAGCGGTATCGTCACGCTCGGGAGGCGCGGAGATGGCAAAGCGCAGATTCGCACAAGGACGAATCAGTAAGGACGGATCGAGGCGATCAGGAAGACGATTGTGTGAGGCGCGTTCTCGCGGTTCGGTCCCCGCGCGTCGCCCACCTCCATTGACGCCTTCTTCGATACTCCTCCTCGAAGCCGTCCTTTCCAAAGTCACCGCTTATGACGATGCGGACATCGCGACACCGTCGCTATCAATTCTCAAAAATTCGCCTCGCGCCACCGCCGGTCTTGAGTAAGAACGGTTTGATGGACATGGATGGCCAGATCGGTCAGGATATCGCGCAGACGACCTCGGGATTCGACCACAGCAACGAGAGAGAGGAGGGAATCATGGTCCGCACATTTGGGAGAATCAGCCCGCAGTCCAGACCAGCGCTGCTTCTGTGGCCTCTCATAGCCTCGCTCGTCATCGGTGGCTGCGCTGACGCTACCCCGCCACCCCCAGCTGAACCGGAGGTGGCAGACTCGGGCATCATTCGGAGCGGGCAGTTCGACCTCGAGTACAGGATCGAGGGTACCGGCCCGACTGCCCTCGTCATCGGTTTTCCGACCTACTACTCCCGAATCTACTCCGAGGACCTCCGCTCACACCTGCGGATGGTGTTCGTGGACCACAGGGGCTCAGCCGCCTCGCCAGGTCCGGTCGAGAGGACGGAGTTCGACCTCGACAGGCTGATCGAAGACATCGAATTGGTCCGTGAGAATCTGCGCCTGGGTCCCATCATCGTGATCGGCCACTCCGGCCACTCCTACATGGCTCTCGAATACGCCAAGAAGTATCCGGACAACGCTACGCACGTCGTCATGATCGGTACCGGTCCGGACCTGAGTGCATCGAGTCGCGATGCGAGGGACCGGCACTGGGAAGAGTTTGCCTCTGATGAGAGGAAAGCCGCGTTCGAGGAGAACCGACGGAAGATGCCCGACGAGCGGCTTGCCGAACTGCCTCCCGGAGAAGCCTTTATCCAGGGCTATATCCGAAACAGTCCACGAGGCTGGTACGACCCGCAGTTCGATTCAACTCCACTGTGGGAGGGCGTCGACATCAACATGGACATGTTCGGCTACGTCTGGGGGGAACTCTTCCGGGACATCGACGTGACGAGTGGGCTGGAGACGTTCGATCGACCCGTGTTCCTGGCCCTCGGCCGCCACGACTTTCTCGGGGCGACGCCATCCGCCTGGGACCCGATCACGGATCGCTTCGCCGACGTCACCGTTCGAATCTTCGAGGAGAGCGGCCACACGCCGCAGTTCGATGAGCCGGAGCTGTTTGACAGGGAGTTGCTCGCCTGGATCGAGGAACACGAGTAAGGAGCGCGAGGAGCGCCCACCTACCTTAAGAAATTCACTCTGCCGAGCAGGCCCCTCATCTACGCGGTTCTTTGAATGGAGGGTGGGGGAGGAATCGGGCCCAGTGCCGTTTCCACAGCGATTCCCAATCCCAGTATCCGGCTGTCATCGCCTGGCAGGCCCTGCAACGACAGGCCGACGGGAAGCCCCGATGTCAGGCCAGCCGGCACGTTCAGTCCGGGAGTGCCCAGTCGGGAGCCCCAGAACAGGTTGGTGATGATGATGTCGAATTCATCAACCCAGGTGCCATTGACCAGGATCCTCTGCCCTGGCGTGTCTCCATTGGAATTGATCAATGGCGGCGGAATCAATACGGTCGGAAACGCCAGAGCGCCGATGTCGTTCGATCGAAAGACATCTGCGTATTGACTGGCTGCCTGCGTGACCATTGCATTGCTCTCCTCAGCTGAGAGCGGCGGGTTTGGCGATCGAACCCTCGGCGGGTAGGAGTTGCGAAAGCGGTTCAGGTCTTCCACCGTCACTTCCGGAACGTTCTGCTCGAGCCATTCGGCGAGGCGATTGTCGGGCTTCCGCATCGCTGCGCCCAGTCGATCTCCCGCGTTGAGCTCCAGAAGGGCGTTGAGATCGATCTCGATCAATCGAGCGCCGGCATCCCGGAGCCTGGAAAACGCTTCCTGCGTGGTTTTCTGGACTCCCGGGTCGAAGATTCGACCTTCCCAATAATCCGCGCGCGGAATTCCGATACGCACATCACGAAGACTGATCTGAGGCACCGCCTCACCGGTGATGACGGCGTCCAGGAACGCGACGTCGGCAACGGTGCGCGCCATCGGGCCAATCGTGTCCAGCGGCCGTGCCGGCGGCACCATGCCGTCACTGGAGTACCGCTTGCGTGTGGTTCGGGCCAGGAAGTTGTCCGGCGAATACGTCGAGGGCCGAAGCCCGGCGATACCGGAGAACGCGGAGGGGAGACGCACGGAACCCCCCGTGTCTTCACCGAGCCCCGCGGGGACGAGCCGCGCCGCAATCGCCGCACCATTCCCGCCGCTGGACCCGCCTGGAATGCGAGCGAGATCGTAGGGATTGCGGACGAACCCGAAGAATCGATTGCTCGATGTCACCCCGCCCGGACTGACACCTCCGACCATCGAATGACAATTCGCTTTGGCGAACACGATGCCGCCGGCCTGGATCATGGTATCGACGACCGGGGCGCTCACCCGGGGGACATATCCCTTGATCATCGCGTTGCCCGCTGTCGTCGGATAGCCGGCGACGTCGATCTGATCCTTGACGACAAACGGTAGACCGGAGAGCGGGCCGAGCCGATCGCCACGGGCCCGGGCTTGATCGAGGGTGCGGGCATCCTGCAGCAGGCGTGCTTCATCGATCGTGATGATCGCGTTCAAATCCTTGTGGGCGTTGTACTGCTTGAGAAGTTCCGCGGCGTAGAATTCGGCCGACATGTCTCCTTGTCGAATGTGCTCGACGGCCGAGCGCGCGCTCAGTTCGGTCACATCCTCCCTGCCGGTTTGGGCGTATCCATGCAGCAGTCGCATCGCACTGCCTGTCACGCAGAACGGGGTTGCCCACGCGGCTGCTTTGAGCAAACGGCGCCGGGACGCATTGATCGGCTCAGGTGGTATCCGGTTTCCTTCGTCGTTCATTGATTTTCCCCTTGGAACTCGCGTGAATAGTACGAAAGGAAAAGCCGGGACGCAATCATTGAGTCACTTGCGATCCAACCGAAACTCGACCGGCAGACCGTCTCCCCAGCCATCACATCAGAAGTTCCCGCCCACCCTCAAGCGTCAGTTTCTAGCTCAGACGGAGGCCGAGGCGCGACCGTCTGGAACCGCGGTTTCATGCTCGGTCCGCCATTCCTTGTTTTGGTAACAGAACTCGGGGTTGTTCAGTGTGGGATGTCCCCGCGCGCGGTGGTAGGTCTCCAAGTCGGGAACGCGGGTCAGCATCACCTTCACTAAATTCTTAAGGGCCCTCAGTTTATTGACAACAGATGGCTTTGCGACGGAACTGTCCGCAATGTAGCGTTTGGCAATGGTTTCGAAATCCTCCGGGTCTCGCCCGACGATTTCCTTCACCACGCTGGTTGGTGCACATACTTCCATGGTTCCGTTGAACGCTTCCTCGTTGTAGACCGGGAGCTGAGAATACGCATAGATTGGGAGTCCGCTCGCCTTCAGCGCCTTCAGGAACATTTGTTTGGACATTTTCTGAGCCACGACCTTTCTTCCCAGGATCTTCCCGATAATGTCGGCCATTTCCTGCGTCGAAAGGATCTGGGGCCCTGTCGGGCGATAGCTTCTTCCTGCGTGTCTTGCTGGGTCCTTAAGGATATGGGCCACCACCGCTCCCATATCTTCATCGGACGGGAGGGCGTTCTTTCCCATATCAGGCATGATTCCCATCTGGGCGATGAGCTCTAAAGAGTGAAAGTAAACAAAGGGAAAGGGGTAGCTTGGGTTGACGATGGTGTACTTCACCGTAGGGGACATCATGAGCATCCGGTCCGTAAGCCAATGTTCTCGCGTCGCCAAAGAGGGGTGGGTATTGCACGAAAACCATTGGGTCATGGAAACCACATGCTCCAGCTTCATCTCCTCTGCGGCAACGGCGAAAGTCATTCCTGTAAAAAGACCGTACGGGGCAAAGGGCTGCGAATAATAGGCGCGCTTGATCCCTTCCATTGACTTCCGCACATCACGGACGTCGTTCATGTTTCCGGCAAGGATTTCTGCCCCCAGGCTCTTAAGCTCTTTCGCCTTCCGAGTGTTCGGGTTGCGGGCAAAGGCTCGGACCGGAAAACCGAGTTCCAACAGTTCTTTTGCCGCCGCGAACCCTGTATGGCCGTTCGCTGCCGTGACCAGAATCTTGTCCTCATTCATAGTCGTTCTCCGTTCGCCCGTTTGTGTCCAGGATTCTTTACAGTCGCGCATAAGCGGGATAGGAACCAGTTCAGGATGGAGGCATGCCGACATTGCGATGGCGATTCGCCAGCCGTGCCGCCAGCCGTGCCTGGCATTATCCCACCGATACTGGTTGCAGCGGACCGAATTAGGGGAGCAGAGCCCGCAACATCTTAAGAAAGAGTGTCGCGTTCACAGCAGGGCATGATATACGTCGCAAATCCAATTCAAGATGGAGGTTTGCATGACACGACGCATCTTGGTCATATGGTCCCTAGGTTTCGTGTGTTTGTGGACTCTCGGTAGTGTTTTTGCGCAACAACCTGCGCCAATACCTCCGGAAGACGAGGTGTTTACGGACAAGTTCAAGACCGCCCCCCGATCTGGAGAACAGCCGAAGCCCCTCGCCTACAGGCAGGAATGGAAGTCGGGTTGGGACATGTACCCCGATGGCACAGTCGAATTCAAGGGTGTGAGTCACTATCCTCAGGAACCGCTTGCTCAGAAGCATGTAAAGAACCCCAATCTGGAACTCCGGATGTACGGGGCATATAAGCCGAGAGACCCGTCGATCTTCGAAGACGTACCTCCATGGGACCGGCCGGCCCTGTTGTTTTCGCATCAGTTCAAGGAACAGGTGCCGCACACATGGAATGGGATGTGCTCGCCCAACTGCGCTGCCACTATCAGAGAGAGAGATCACTATGTTGATCTGTCAGGCAACGCGAGTGTTCGATGGATCACAAAGGTCCTGGGCACCGGCCATGAGATTCGGCTGATTTTGAAACTGGCTGATGGAACGTGGATGATGAGCGACAATTGGACGACCGGCTACTCCTCCGATTACGTCGTGACGGAGGTCGCCCTTCGCGACATCATCTGGAAGCATCTGAACGTGGACTACAAGATTCCGGCCCATGTTCCGGATGAGCACGTTTACTCGTCTTCGGTTGGCGAACATGCCGATGGCCGGTGGTTTGTGAACCCCGACTTGAGCAAAGTCGACGAAATCGGCTGGACGGACTTGACTCCGGGGCTCGGACACGGACAAGGCGGAATGGTCGCCGTCGGCTGGATGGAAGTTTACGGCAACCTGGTCGAACGGACTTCATCGAAGAACTGAAGCGTGCGAAAGGCACGAGGCCTTTCCAGTGGCCTGTAACAGAGACAGTGACAGCGTCGCCGATGGGTCTTGCGGGTCCTCTCACGAGTCGTTGCAGAACGAAAAACGCCGGTTTCCTAGCTCCTTTGCGTGACTGGCAAGACCCATCGTCCCTTCGGGTTGCGGCGGAACAGCACCGTCTTTGTTGTCGCGCCTTCTCGCAATGAAGCAGCATTACCTCGGGCGGCGCTCCTAGAATCCGGTACCGTTGCGCTCGCAACGCCACTATCACTCTCTCTGTTACAGGCCACTAGGCAGCGGTGGTTGTCGGCGCCTTGCCCGATTTCCACCGCTCTCATTCCTTTGCTCGCAGAGTTGAACCGAGGCGGGCGAATCACACACATGAGAAGGCGCCGGGGACGTCGACGGTGCGGTCGGCGTCCCCCACTCGCGCCAGTGTTACAGGCCACTAGTTCTGGGCCGAATCGCGCTTGACCAGTGTGCCGTAGACCTCCATCCATCCGACGACGCTAGGCGCAGATCTGCCTCGACCATGGCCCGTTCCTGGAGTCAAGTCCGTCCACCCAATTTCATCGACCCTGCTCAAGTCGGGGTCCATGAACCAATGTCCATCCGCATGTTCGACAACTGAAGACGTATAGACATACTCATCTGGAACATACGCCGGGATCGTGCGGTCCACATCCAACTGCTTCCAGAGGATGTCCCGAACCGCGACCTCCGATACCACGTAGTCCGAGGAGTAGCCGCTCGTCTTGTTGGCGCTCATCATCCACGTCCCGTCGGCGAGTTTCACGATCAGGCGAATCTCATGACCGGTGCCCGCGACCATCGTGATCCATCGAACCTTGGCGTTGCCCGACATATCGACGTAGTGATCTCTTTCTCTGAACGCGACAGCGCAGGTGGGCGAGCACATCCCGGTCCATACGTGCGGCACCTGCTCCTTGAACTGATGCGAGAACAACAGACCAAGCCGGTCCCATGGAGGCACATCCTCAAAAATCGAGGGATCGACCGGTTTGTACGCGCCGTACATCTTGAGTTCCAGATTGGGGTTCTTTACATGATCCTGACTGAGCGCCTCCTGGGGATAGTGTCTTGTTCCTCTAAACTCGACGTAACCCGGCCCCGTGTCCCACGCCGACTTCCACTCCTGCCGGTAAGCCAACGGCATCTGCTCTCCCCGACGTGTCGTGCTCTTGAATTTAGCCGTCAGCGCCTTGTCTGCCTCCGACTGCGGGGGCGAAGTGTCTTGAGCGAAAACGCTCCCGCCAACCCACGAACATGCCAAACACAGCGACCATATGACCAACATGCGTCGTGCCATACAGACCTCCCATTGAAATGTGGATTCGTTAGGCGGGCCACTATATAGCAAGCATTGCGCAAACGCAAAGCTGGCCTAGAACCGAAACAGCCGGTTGAGTTTGACGATGAACGCCCGGTTCTGAAGGTCCGGGAAGCCGCCACCCTCCGTATCCCGCGTGTCGTTGTAGACGATGAAGAGCTCGCTGCCAGGTTGATACTCCCACCGAAACCGCACGTTCGCGGCGACGGAATGGCGGCTGGAGTTGTACTGCACCAGCCCGCTGACGAACATCTTGGGCGTCAGCGTGTATGTCAATCGCGAACCGACCAGGTTCGTGGTGAACGTTCCAACCGGCAGCGTCACCCGGTTCACCGACACGCTCGGCTCGATGGCCAGCTGCGGGCTGATCTCCACTCGGCCTCGACGGTAGCCGACCGTGGTCTTGTCACCGCCGAAAAAGGAGCCGTGTTCGATGGACAGAATCCCGGACGCTTTACGGTGCTGGCCCATGGTCAAACGGACCCCGAGCGTGCCGAAGCTGTAACCGCCCACAGGAATCGTCACCCCCGGCGCAATCCGGAAGGGCTGCTTGAGGAACTCGTAGGTGTCGGTGTAGCTCACGTTCAAGGCATCGCTGTTCTCGAACTCGATCCCGAACTCGCCGCGGCTTTCGCGCGTTTCGAGCCGTCCGGGACCGTCCTCGATGTAGTTGAGCGATCCAATCCAGGAGAACTTGCGTACGCGCGCGATGGAGGCGGGTCGGGGACTGAAACGCAATTGAGCGAAGCTCTTGCGCATGTCATCGCGGCGGAGGAACCCAATCTCGGGATTGAAGTTGTCGCCGATCCTCAACCGTTCCAGCTCCACACCGTAGCGATCTCCGTCGTAGTTGAGGTCCAGGCGGTAACTCGTGTCGTCCCCCGACAGGCCCTCGGTCCGTGTCCGGGCCCAATACGTATTGATGGCGAAATTGTTGAAGAATGCAAACGTACCGTCGACTCCGTAAGTGTCGTTCGAACCGACACCGTTCACCGCGACGGACCGTCGCGCGAAGATCCCGCCAATCGAGCTCCGGCGCAGCAGGTCGCGTTTGACGCGGAGGACCGAAAAGTTTGTCGACGGAGTGCCGGAGACTGCGTCCTCATCAGTCCGGATGCTGAGCGCGCCCACGCCGAATGCGCCGACACGGCCCGTGAGCCGGCCCCCAGCCTGGATATCGATTTCCCGTCCCTGTTCGAGGCCGATCCGGCGACTGAAGAACAGAATGGGCGTGTCGCCGACACCGAGTCTCCCGGTCACGCCGGCAAATTGAAACAAGCCCTGGTTTTCCAGAAAGAACTCGCGCTTTTCCGGAAAGAAGAGGCTGAAGCGAGTGAGGTTGACCTGCTGTTCGTCGGCCTCGACTTGCGCGAAGTCCGTGTTGTAGGTGAAGTCGGCGGTGAGGTTTTGCGTCACACCGTATTTCACGTCGAGCCCGGCGTCGGCTCCAGGGTCGTTGGAGATGGCGGGAGAAGCGGTGACATCAGTCTTCAGATCCGAAATCACATAGGGTTTGATTTCGAGATTGCGAGATCCCGGCGGAGCCTCGATGCCGACCAGCGTCGCGGCCTGCGACGTCTGGAAGATGCCTCGTATCCCCAGGGCGTTCGGAACGCGGGTCACGTACGAGATCTCGTTCTTCCACCGGTTGATGCGGCGGGCGTTGAAACCCCAGACCTGGTCCCGCCCGGGCCGGTAGCGCAGCGACTTGAACGGGACCGCGGTCTCGAGCGTCCAGCCGCCGGCGAATCGTCCGGTCGCATGGTCCCAGATCGGGTTCCAGTCGGGGTTGTACTGACGTTCGTTGGTGACCTGGCCATCCAGGCGTCCGCCAATCGCGTTGATGTGGAACAGGACACCGTTCCGACGGTCGTAGTACGTGTCGAGAATGAACGCGACGGTTTCGTTCTGAAGGATGTTCGGGGTGCTGTCACGCCGCATTTCGTTGACGATCATCCGGTCCGGCTCGCTTTCCCACACCCGGAACGCGACGTACAGGTTTGTCTGATCGAACGAGACCCACACTTCCGTTCTTTGTGTTGCGGGCGCTCCGTCGTTCGGTTCGACCTGGATGAAGTCCGAGACCGGAGGCGTGGAGGAATACAGTGACTCGTCAAGCTGCCCGTCGATGCGGAGCGGGGTGGCGACCTTGGTCGCACGAATCGTAGCCCTGCCTTCCGTATCCCGTGCGATCGTGGCCGGCGGTTCCGGTGGAGGGGGACCGTCGACTTGCTGCGCGTGTGCGCCTGCGGACAACAGGAAACCAAGCAGCAGCCCCAAACCAGTTCTTGTTCGATCCAAACCTATAACCTGCTCGACTTCAACGCCTTAGAGACGAAAGGAAAGTATCGCACAGTCTACCAGACCAACGGGGAAGGAGCGCCGGTCAATCAAGCTTTCCCGGTAATTAAGATGCGGGGACGGCGTCTTTGACGGGCCGCAGGTGGCCCCACCGGGATGATATTCCCTCTCGTCCGGGATCGAAATGCCGGTACCATACGGCGAAGCGAATGGAGGGCTAGACGTCTGTTCGGAACACGGACGAGGTAGCGCACGCGGGTCGCTGTGATCGTGGGCGATCCGAGTCAAGAAAAGGTGTTTCTGACTCGCACCGATTCTTTGAAGTACTTTGTCCAGACGATCGCCCATCCCAGCGACACGGACACTATTCCTGAGAGCGTCACTACGACGACAAGCAGTTCCTCACGACTCATCTCCTCACCACTCACCGGCATCAAAAAGACACTGATTGAACGTAGAGTCATCAAGACCGCGACGATCCACAACACCGCGATATTCCAGCGCGGTGCTTTAGGAGATCTCAATAGGATGAGCAATAGTGGAACTGCGAGTAAGAGGAAGATGACGACCATGAGAACAAAGGGATAGTCGAAAAACCACCCTGAGAGGCCCATTGAATAGAACATCAGGAGTGGGATCGAACAGATGAGGTAAACCAATAGCCAACCTTTGACGCCGTCCACACTGTCTCCTTCCGTCATAACTCTCTTGTTAGTTTACAGGCCACTAGAAACCTCACTGCGTTTGTAATTCCTATCGACCTGGGGCGCTCCTACCGGGCGATCAGGATCGTCACCCGATGCGGCTCGGTGGTGGATGGGTGATGCAGGAGGACGTCTAGCTTGCCGTCCTTGTTGAGGTCCACCAGCCAGGTGTATTCCTCGTCGTTGGGCAGCGCGAGGGCCACGTTCTGAGGCTCCCGGGCGAACAGGTCCGACCGCGGCACGCCGTCATAGACTTGCAGTGCCCTGTAGGTCCGCTCGATGAGCAGATCTGAGCGGCCGTCGCCGGTTACATCACCGATGAGCAAAGTCGTGTTGAACGCGCGCAGGTAACTCTTTTGAGTCTTTCGGCTTTCGTGCGTCCCGCCTCGAAGCACTATGTCCAGTGGCACCCACCCCGGTTCACGAATGCTGGGGTGGCCGTCTAACGAATAGGGTTTTATCCGCGGTGCGGGCACGCGAAGTCCGCTGATAAAAGTACGGATTGGCATTGCGGATAAAACCTTGTTGGACGAAGCCGCGTGGTGAGGAAGTTAACGCCTTCTATGGGTTTTGTAAAGATCGCGGGGACCGCGCTGAAGATCGAGGGCGAGGGGGCGGTCGGGGATGGGACGGCGATCGGTCCGGAAACTCCAGGAAGGCATGGGAGGACCGAAAGTGCGGTTTCGAAAAAACGGCGAACGGACACACGGATCCAAGAGCGGGACGGAGAGGATCTCTGGTTTGAAACCGGCAAACGGAATCATGACGAATCCCAGGTTTGTGGCGGGAGGATTCGGACAGAAACGAGCGTTCCGATGCCGCAGGACGGGCACGGGCGGGGTTCGGCAATCCACTGGAGGAGCGGTTCTGGACGCGGTTTGCGTGGTGCCTGTGCTCGAGGCAGAAGCTGGCGGCAGCGGGCGAGGTTGCGAGCTTTGTGGCGGTTGGCCATGAAGCCGAAGTGGCGGATGCGCATCAGACCACGTGGGAGCACGTGCAGGAGAAAGCGTCGGATGAACTCGTCGGCGTCCAGGGTCATCGTTTTGAGTGAATCGCCACTCTTGCGGTCGCGATAGAGGAACGAGACTCCATCGGGTTTGACGGTTCGGATGCGGTGGTTGGAGATCGCGACTCGGTGGGTGTAGCGAGCCAGGTAGTCCAGGACCGTGTCGGGGGAAGCGAAGGGGCGTTTGGCATAGACGATCCACCTCTTTTTCTTGAGGGGTTGGAGCCGTTGCTGGAAAGCGGGGGCTTGGGCCAAGGGTGCGGTCGCACCTGGGAACTGGAGGTGATTGTTCCGGAATGCGTGGTCGAGTTGGTCGAGAAACTTGGCCCGAAAAACGATCGATAGAGCCCGGACGTGGAAGAGAAAGTTGGAGCGCGATGGAATCCAACGACGCTTGTCGAACGACAAAGCGCCGGCCGGGACCAGACAATGCAGATGGAAGTGATCGCCGAGCGTCTGGTCCCAGGTGTGGAGCACGGCGAGAAAGCCGAGTTGGCCGTGAAGATGGGTTCGCGCGAAGTCGGCCAGAGTGTCCGAGACGGCTCGAAACAGGATGTTGATGAAGGTTCTCTTGTTGGTGAGCGCGATGGGGTTCAACTCGTGAGGAACGGTAAAGACCAAGTGGAAGTAGCCGACGGGCAAGAGTTCGCTTCGCTGTCGGTCGAGCCAGCGGGTTTTGGGCAGGGCCGGACACTTCGGACAGTGACGATTGCGGCAGGAGTTGTAGGCGGGACGTTCGAAGCCGCAGCCATCACACCGGTCCAGATGACCGCCCAACGCCGCGGTGCGGCAGACCTCGATGGCGTGCATCACTTTCCAGTGGGACAACGGGAGCCGGTGAGCTCGGCGGTAGGCTGGCCCGTAAAGCCGGAAGATGTCGGCCAGTTCCCAGCCGGGCTGCGACGCTCCCGTTGCCCGCGATGAGGCGGGCGGCACCGCAGAGCCCTATGTGCCGGGAACGGTTTCAGGCAGAGCCAGCAGATCGAACTTGCCGGAATCGGACGCGAAGTGGTCCCGCCGGATCTGGAGATAACGCATCGTGGTCGTGATGGCGTTGTGACCCAGCAAGGCTTGAATCGTCCGTAGGTCGACGCCGGCTTCCAACAGATGCGTTGCAAAGCAATGGCGGAGCGTGTGGATACCCCCACGCTTCTGGATGCCGGCATGCTGCCGGGCGTTGCGATACACCTTCTGAGCAGCGGTGATGTCGAGAGGACGACTCGGCTTGGCACCCGGAAACAACCACTCCTTGGGTTGCTGGAGTTTCCAGTACCGACGCAACTCGTCAAGCAGACGTGGGGACAGGATCGTATAGCGGTCTTTGGATCCCTTGCCCTGTTCGACACGAATGGTCATTCGGGCGCTGTCGATGTCGGAAACCCGAAGCCGCACGACTTCACTGACCCGGAGCCCCGCCGCGTAGGTGGTCATCAACAGTGCCCGGTGCTTCACATTCCCAACCGCCTCCAGGAGCTGGTCGACCTCGGAACGGCTCAGCACTTCGGGAAGTCGCTTCTGCACCTTCCGGCGTGGTATCTCCATCGCGGCGGGTTTGCGCTTCAGAGTCTGACCATAGAAGAAACGCAGTCCACAAGCCGTGACGTTTAAGCTGCTCCAGGACAGACCCCGCTCCCGTTCCAGATACACCAGATAGGCTTGAATCTGCTCGGCCTTCAACTGGTCGGGACGCTGCTCGTAATGGCGGGCCAGGCCGGTCACAGCCGCAAGATAGGACTGGTGTGTCCGTGGAGAAAACCCGCGTAGAGTCATCTGATCAATCATCCGTTGACGCAGTTCGGTCATCATCGCCTCCTTTCTGTCTCGAAGGCTCATCGCGAACCTTCCTCGGATGCGATTGTTCAAAACTCTGACCAAAAAGACGAGGGGATGGAGCAGGTAGGATCTGACAAACGCTTCTCAGACCACCGCGAAGCGGTTTAGTTCAACTGTCTTCTGAGAGTGACGTTGGGTTTGTCGGGGTAGAGGCCCCCTTCCATGCGGTAGAACTCGAGTTCCAGCCAGATGTCATCGCCCATGAACCCTTTGAGTCTCTTCCAGATGCTGCTCTCGAGGTACTCGACGTCGATGGTTGTGAACATCAAGTCGACCTGACCGTCGCGATCGAAGTCGTGCCGGTCCATCCTCAGTTGGATTCTGTCGTCCGACTGGAACGCGATGTCGACGCCCCGTGCGAACGCGGTGCCGCCCTCGGGTGTAACCGCGCCGAAATGTACCTCGTAGGTCGAACGCTTGCGTGAGATGCTCGCGCCCTCCAGTGAGAAAACGACCAGGTCCGCGACGCCGTCGCCGTTCAGGTCGGCGAGCGAGTGCAGCACCCTCCCCGTCATGTCTCCGATGGCGAGCGAAGAGGGCTCGTTAGAGTCGAATGCCACTTCGGTCGTGAAGGTCTCGGCCGTCGGGGCAAACAGCCCGCGCTCGTCCTGCAGATGAACCTCGAAGTGGTCCTCGTTCCAGAACACCAGGTCGCCGCGACCATCTCCGTTGTAGTCCACCTCGTGGACACGGCTCTCGGACCAGGGGTCGTATCGATACCCGTCGGCTCCGAGGATCCTACCCATCTCGGTGGAGGAGCCGATCTTCACCGGGTCCGCGAACGCGCCTCCCTGCAACTGGACGAGCACCCAGAAGCCATCGACGTCCGGCACGACCAGGTCGTCGCGGTCGTCGTCGTTCACGTCCCGAGTGACGTCGACATGGGGGATTTCGCTTCTGCGAGGCGGGTTGAAGTTGCAAGTCACCGCCACCAGCGAGCGCTGGGTTGCCGAAGCGGGATCGAACCAGGACAGGCGGCCGCGCTCGTAAGTGACCAGCCGGTCGCGTCCGCCGATGTTAGCCACGTCGACGAACCACACTTCGGCACCGAGCGACGCCTCGAGTCTCGGCACCCATGAGCCGCCCTCGAACGCGTAGATGCGTAAGCGGCCCTCGTCGTTCTCGTCGATGTCCAACACGGCAAGCTCGGCGACCGCGCCACCGAGTAGGAATCCCGTCAAAACGGTCTGGCGTTTCGCGGAGCCGGTGACGACCTCGTACTGCTCGAAGGTGAATCCCGCGGCGTCCTGCGGGTTTGTGCGCGCTGTCAGGCATCCCGACAGGAACACTCCAAGCGCCAGTATGGAGACCAGGCTCGGTCGATATGTACGAATAAACCGCTTGATCCTGATGGCACGATCCCGGGAAATCCGTCGATCCGTCATGTCCATGACCTCACCCTGCATTCTAGGCTTCGCCCCCGGGACCAGAGCTCCCACTGTCGCAGTTTTTCGACTGTCACAATCGATTCTTAGGCGACGTCCGGAAAATGACGCTCTAGTGGCCTGTAACAGTGCTATCGGTACCATCGCCGATGGGTCTTGCGGGCGAGGTCGAGGAGGGAGACGGAAAGCGATGCTCTTTCATCGGTGACGGGTTCCGACAAAGAGATCGCCCGCAACCCCCATCGGCCCAAAGGGTTCGGCGGAACGGCGCCGTCTTCGGTGTCGTAACGCCCTCGCAATGAAACAGCATTGGCTCGGGCGTCACTCCTAGAATCCGACGCCGTTCCGCCGAACGCTGGTACCGATAGCACTGTTACAGGTCACTAGTGAGACTGGCCGACGCCGGGAGAGATCTCCCATTAGCCTCTGGCTGTCGAAGACGAGGGCCGTGTATTCGGCGAAACCGCCGTCGGCCATGGATTGACCACCGGGGGCGCCTATGCTGAATACGTGTCCGTTCGACACGACCAGCTGGCGCTGAAGCCCGACAACATCACGTTCGAACAAGCCGCCTCCGTACCCACCTCCGGATTCATCGCCCTGCAGAATCTCCGCGGAGCGAGCCATGCACTCCCCGGGAAGAAGGTCTTGGTCAACGGCGCCGGGGGCGGCGTGGGTGCCATAGCCCTGCAGCTCGCGAAGGCCTACGGCGCCGACGTAACCGCCGTGGACAGCACGAACAAGCTGAGCATGCTCCGCTCACTCGGAGCAGATGAGGTTCTCGATTACTCTTCGAAGCCGGGAAGATCACGCCCATCATCGACAGTACCTATCCGTTGAGTGAGGTCGGCGAGGCCCTCCGGCACATGAGCGAGCACGAACTCCAGGGAAAAGTTATCATCACCCCGTGATGGGTACATGCCTGTCTATGAAATCGAAAGGAGGTAATGACACATGATTTGCGTCACCGGGGCCAGTGGGACCGTAAGCAGCGAAGTAATCCGGCAGCTTGAATCGTCAAAGGCACCCTTTCGCGGCGCTTACTTCTCGAACAAGAAGGCGGAAGCCGCACGCGCGAGAGGGATCGACGCCGTCACCATCGACTACGGCCAGCCTGAGACCCTTCGGGCGGCGTTTGAGGGATGTCACAAACTGTTCCTCCTCGGGCCAAACGCTCTGAACCAATCGGAGCTCGAGCGAAACGCCGTCGATGCGGCGAAGGCGGCAGGCGTGCAGCACATCGTGAAGCAGTCCGCAATGGGAGCCGGCGAAGAGTCATGGAGCCTGGCGAAGATCCATCGAGCCGTCGAGAAAGCGATTGAATCGAGCGGGCTGGCATGGACGTTTCTTCGCCCGAATAGCTTCATGCAGAATACCGTGACTTTCATGGGCCCAACGATCCGGGCTGAGGCAGCGTTTTACAGCGCGAGCGGCCAGGCAAGGATCAGCCACGTCGATGTGCATGACATTGCCGCTGTCGCAGCAAAGGCGCTGACCGGGGCCAACTACGAGGGAAAAGCATACACGTTGACCGGCCCGGAGGCCCTGACCTATGACGAGCTGGCGAGCGAGCTGTCGAAAGCGCTTGGGCGCTCGATCACACACATCGACCTCCCACCGTCCGATTTGAAGAGCGGCATGTTGGCGGAGGGGATGCCGGAGGAGATATGCGATCGAATGCTGGACCTGGAGCGTTACTTTCGCGAGGACCAGGCGAGTCGCATCTCTGATGACATCAAGCAGGTGACCGGACGAGAACCGAGACGATTTGCAGACTACGTTTTGGAGGCCGCCGCCACGGGGGTCTGGGATGCTGCAGAGGCCGCGACATGAGCGACGGATTACTTCACGCCCTGACTCTCATCTCGGCGCTCGGTTGCGGGCTGGTGGGAGGTATTTTCTTCGCCTTCTCTACCTTCATAATGAAGGCGCTCGAGCGTCTCCCACCGGCGCAGGGGATCGCCGCCATGCAATCCATCAATATTACGGTGATCAATCCGCTGTTCATGACGGCGTTTTTCGGGCCGGCCGCGGCGTGCGCCATCCTGACCGTATCCACGTTGCTGAGTTGGCAACCCGGCGGCGCTTTCCTGGTCGTCGGCAGCCTGCTCTATCTCTTCGGCACGATTCTGGTTACGGTTGTATTCAACGTTCCGCGGAATGACGCCCTGGCGGTCGTTGACCCGGCGAGCGACGAGGGGGCCCGACTGTGGGCGGGCTACGTCACTGGTTGGACAGCCTGGAACCACGTCCGGACAGCCGCGGCTCTTGCGGCTGCGGCATTGCTCACCGTTGCGCTCGTTCATTGACCTGAATTCCAGTAGATCGAAATGCGTGAGCCTCAACGAGCCGGAGGCGGGCGGGAGGTTTCGGCGCCATGGATGGGTCCGAAGACGCCCGCGAGGTAGAGAATGAGACCTGCGGCGAGGACGATGACGGAAGGGCCCGCATCCAGCATTTCGATCAGGCCGTTCGTCCCCCAACCGATCCGTGACGAAGTAAGATCGAGGATCGGCTCGCCAGAGAGCAACCCGTATGCGTGAGCCCCGAGGCCAACTGCAACGCCAGCAAGCGCCGCCGCCCACGAGAGTCGATCGCTCCGGGCTTCAGCAACGGGGATCCGCGACTGATCACGGGAGGCGGGCGGGCTCTCCTCGTCGAGGCGTGCCGTGCGTGCCATGATGGCCGCGGACAGACCGGCGGGTGGGGAGGGCTCGGGTTGGCGGCTCAGCTCGGAATCGAGCCATTTCGCGTCCGCCAGGGCGTGCCGACACTCGATGCAGTCTCGATCGTGGCGCTCGGCGACCGCGATTTCGTGCCGCGGGTACTCCGCAAGCGGCAGCGCTTCGATGAACGGGAGGACGTGCTTGCAAGTCATATCAGTTCCCCGTGTGCCGGTCGTGGGTTTGTTTCACGGTACGGCGCAGCCGGCGGCGTGCGCGAAACAGGAGAGTCTTCACTGTGCCGCTTGTGACCCCGAGTGCGCGGGCGATATCGCTCACTTTCATCTCCTGGCCTCAGCCCTCTTGGGAAAACGCGGCAGCCTCGGCCGCAGTGTCACCATAGAACTGGAAGTCGACAACCTTGCCGCCACGGAATGTCCAGGACATAACCCACTCCGACTGCCAGCTTTTCTGCGTCGCCTTTGCCAGAAACCGGTACTCGCCAAACACCACTACGCGGTCGCCCTGCCTGATAAACTCCCGTGGCTCGAAAGCTTCGGTTTCTGTCAGATTTTCGATGTTGTGAAACCAGGCGTCAATCTCCTCTTTGCCGCGATACGTCCCGGCGAGGGGAGACTCACCGGCAACGGGCTGCTTGAAAACGGCGTCTTCTGCGAAAGCATCGACGACTGCCTGGATGTCTCCGCGCCCGAAGTCCTCATAGATCTTCTGGACGACTGCCACGTTTCGCTGTTCCATGTGTCGCTCCCTGTTGCGTTACCCAGCGGATTCGCAACCGTTCGTTCCGCTCTGCCAATGGCAGTAACGACTACGTCGTCTCCAAGTTTTGAAGCAGGCTTGGTGCCCGTAATAAAACTACGGATGAGACTTCGCGTCAATCAGGAAGGCAGTTGGATGTGTTTACGCCTTCCCGGTAAATAGGAAGCACGCCGACAGAATGCACCCTTCCGTGATGCCGACTTACCGGGGATATGGACTCGCTTGGGGTCGGCGCCTATTCCTCCAGCGTTGCCGGCCAGCAGTCCCAGCAAATCACCAGGTGGGAGCCAGTACCGCTGAAAACGCTGAGCAACTGCCCGTCAGAGGATCGCACGCAGCACGAGCTTCCCAACCGTCAGCAACACCGCCATGAGCAAAGTCATACGCCACGAATCGATCTCGAAGTCTTCGATCAGCTTGTCGGTCAGCCACAGCAGGAACGCGTTGATGACCAACCCGAACAGGCCGAAGGTCAGCAGCATCGGGATGAAGGCGATCAGCGCCAACAGCCAGAAGAGAAAGTAATTCAACAGGCCGTAGACCAGCGCGACGCTCAACGCGGAGCGGAACGATTTCAGACGCACGCCGGGCAGCACTGACGCAAGCGCGTAGAGGAGCCCCGAGGTTACGAGCACGTCGATGATGATTCGCATCATGGTAGGTAGTGAATGCCGTCCTGCTCTCCGATGTCATGAAGTGTGCAGATGTGCGGGTGGTTCAGGCTGCTGACGGCTTTGGCTTCACGCTCGAAGCGTTCCCGGCGCTGCGGGTCCCCTGCGAGGTGCTCGGGCAGGACTTTGATGGCTACCGTGCGATCCAGACGGGTGTCGGTGGCCCGATACACCTCTCCCATACCGCCGGCACTGAGTTGGGCGGCGAAGTGGTGATCCCAGATCGTACCTCGCACACAGCACACCGATGCCAACCGGGACACCTGCCAACTTCGGCCACTTATTTTGTCTATGCTCCGGCGCCTGGCAGCCCGGGGGAAAGGGAATCAGCGGTTCGTGGGTTTCTTGTCGGTCCGCGGGTTGACGCACAGCGACGCCCAGCAGGTATTGGAAAAGTCAGAACCGAGCTCGATCAACAGATTGACGGTCTGTGGAAACTGCAGCACCTTTTCCACCCAGCCGTTGGCCATATCCGCGACGGTGTCGCCCTGACCGGGCTCTGCCGTCTGCGCTGAACTACCGCTGCTGATCTGGTTTGCGCGGCGCTTCACGTCCGCACCATACGTCACCAGATATTCGATAATGTCGTTGCGCCCGAGGTAGGCCGCAGCATGTAGGACCGAAAAGCCGAGCAAGTCGCTGGCGTTGACGTCGGCGCCGGCCTCTTCGACAAGAAAGCGGATCGTTTTCAGTCGCGACTCCGGCACGAAGTGAGCGCCCTGAAAATCCTGATTCAGGCCCGCGGCGACCACGATCGGTTCCGTCCCGCCGGTTGTCGGGACGCTCGGGTTCGCGCCTGCTTCCAACAGAATTCTCAGCGCCGGTACATCGTTGGCTTGTGCGGCCCGGTAGAAGGCGGTTGCGCCGGCCGGATTCGGTTGTCTGCTGTCGCCAAAGGTCCTGAACCAGGGCTTGACGATCAGGCGCGCATTGACGTCGGCGCCGTGGGCCAGCAGTTCGTTCAGCAGATCCAGGTGACTCGTTTCTTCCTCGGCGACGCTGGGAGAGGGATACCAGGCGCGCGGGGCATACCGGGCATCCAAGATAGCCCAAAGCGCGGTTACGCCGGAGGCAGTCGATGCGATGTTCGGATCTGCACCGTGTTTCAGGAGAACCTCGGCGACATCGAACCGGCCGTTGATGATGGCCTGCACCAGGGGCGTCATCCCGTCGCTCGCACTGCTGATCTGGTTCACCTCCGCACCGGCCTCCAGAAGCGCCTTAACTGCCTCGAGCAGGCCTTCTCTCGCCGCAAAGTGAAGCGCGGCATTACCCCCCACCGTTGCAACGCTTTTGGCGCGCTGCGCGTCATGGGAGGACTCATTAGGCTTGGCCTCAGAGACGGCGCTCAACACGTCCACGTCGGCGCCGCGGCTGGCGAGCAGGCGGATCGCTTCGCTGCGATTCAGCGCGGCGGCAAACATGACCGGTGTCTGGCCGTTGGTCAGGTCGCGCGCATTCGGATCCGCACCCGCATCCAGCAGCAGCTCGATCGCCTCTGGTTTTCCGGCGGCAGCAGCCATCATCAGCGGAGTGGTGCCGTTGCTGTTGGCCGCCTTTGGGTCGGCGCCCGCTTCGAGCAGTAACTGGACCGTGGCGGCACTGCCGTTCGTGGCGGCGATGGCGAGCGGTCTCATCGCCCCCAGACGAGTGGTGGCGCCGAGGTCCGCCCCGGCCTCGATCAACCACTGCATCATTTCGAGATCGTCGTGGTAGGCCGACCAGTGCAGGGCCGTCGTGCCGTCGCCTTGTGCTTCATTGACGTCGGCTTTCTGTTTCAACAGCGACTGGACAACAGCGTGATCGCGCTCCATGGCGGCGTCCGCGATGCGGACGTCGCCGGCGGATGACGCGAGCAAAATTCCGAGAACGACGCTAGTGACGCTTTGACCGAACATTGAATTCTCCTCTGCGACGTCAGATTGAAATGGTTCCCGTGCTGTCGCCAAACTGGTCGATGTCCATTCCGAGCTTCTGAAGGATGGTTAACAACCCGTTGGCCTGCGGGGTCCCTTCGGGAGTCTTGAGGTGAAGATTGCCCTTCACCGAGCCGCCGGCATGGCCGAGCAGGAGGAATGGCACACGCTTGTGACCGTGAACGTTCGAATCGCCCATCGAGCTGCCGTAAAGAACCAGAGAGTGATCCAGCAGATTGCCGTCGCCGTCGGGCGTGTTCTTCAGTTTGTCGGCGAAGTAGGCCACGAGGCTGTGATGGTACGTGTTGATGAGGGCCAGTTCCTCGATTGACTTCGCCACGGACTGATGATGCGAGGCGACGTGGAACGCGGCTTTCGATCCGCTTTCAGTGAATACGCGATTCGAGACATCACGGCTGAACTTCATCGCCGAAACGCGGGTGACCTCCGCGGAGAACGCCAGTACCTGAAGGTCCAGCATTAGCTTCACGTGCTCTTCCCAGGAATCGGGCACGCCGATGGGCGCGTCGGGCAGATTCCGATCGGGATGGCTGGCGTTGTAATCCTCGATGGCCTGGATGCGCCGTTCGATTTCCCGAACGTTATCCAGGTAGCTGTCCAGCCGTGCACGGTCGGCCGGCCCCAGGCCTCGCGTCAGGCTGGCGGCGCTGCGCGACAGCCCGTCGAGAATGCTGCGGTTGATCGTGCGGCGCTCGGCACGCTCTGCTTCCGAGCCGCCACTGCCGAACAGTTCCTCGAATGCCATTCGGGGGTTGTATGTCATGGGCAGCGGCTGGGTCGCGGTCGCCCAGCTGATCGTGTTCATGTACACACAACTGTAGTTGTAGAAGCAGGCTCCCGTGGCATCCTCATTCTCCACCTGAAGGAGCATTGACGGAAGCGGTGTGTCCTGGCCGAACGTCTGCGCATAGAGCTGATCGACGGACGGTCCGCAATACACGTCGGACCCCATCGTTTGTTTCGGGTGACTCGCCGTCAGGAAGACGGCCGATGATCGGAAATGGTCGGCGCCTACTTCCTCGGGCATCATCGGGTCGGCCGGATCGCAGTTCATCATGCTGACGACGGTAAGGTCATCGCGAAACGGCTCGAGCGGCTTGAGAACCTTCGTAAACTCGAAATCCCGACCTTCCTTCGCCGGCATGCGGAGGTTGTTATCGGTGCCGTAACTGGTACTGCCGGCATCGCCATGGACGATCTCGATGCAGGCCAGACGGCTTTTCGGAGACGCCGCCGTCCGGTTCAGTGGAGTCTGAGCCGGCACCATGGCTTCCAACAGCGGCAGAGAAATCATCGCGCCCGTGCCCCGAAGGACCGTGCGCCTGGAGATGTGCTTCTTCGTTATGAACATTGGTCTAGCCGTTTCCGTTTGTTCGGTTTACTCGCTCCAGCAAAAGACGCCGCAGGAGGAACCGCGATGTTTCACGTTCGTGGTTTCGTTGTGAACAGTTGTTGCCTGATAGCCGTCACTGTTCGGTTTGCTCGCGTCTCGACATCTGGAACGATGGGCTCTTGATCACGCCCATGACGAAGGCCGAGAATCGATTGCCGTTTCTTGCCGCATCCCGCGCGATGGAGCGGATGACCGGCTGATCCCGGTAATCCACCACGCGGCCCAACCCGTAGGTCAGGAGCTGCTCCGCAAAGTTCAAGTCAAAGAGATCCGAATGCTTGAGAACCGCGTCCCGAACGCTGACGGGTCCGGAGAGCGGTGTTCCGTCATACATCGTGTCGGCCGGATCGATGACATTGCCGTGATCTTTCGTGCGCCACAATCCGACCGGATCGAAATTCTCCATCGCGATGCCGATCGGATCCATGATCTGATGACATGACTGGCAGGGCTCTACTTCGCGGTGCTGTTCGAGTCGAGCGCGCACGGATTGTACTGTCTCGAAATCACCGGCTTCCTTAAAGGGCGGCACATTCGCCGGCGGAAGCGGCGGAGGCGTCCCAAGCAGGACTTCCAGGACGTATTTACCCCTTATCACCGGGGACGTTCGGTTGGGCAGTGCCGTCATGACCAGAATGCCCCCCTTTCCCAGCAGTCCAAACCGGTTCGGATCGGTCAACCTCACGCGCTGGAATCGGGGTCCGACAATATTCGGGATACCATAGTGTTGGGCCAGCACCTCATCCACGAAGGTGTAATCCGCCGTCATCAGGTCGAGAATGTTGCGGTCTTCGCGAATCACGCTGTCGAAAAGCATTTCCACCTCGCGCCGCATGGAGTGGGCGAGATTTCGTGTGAAGTTCGGGTAGATGAGAGATTCGGGCGTGATGTCGATGAGGCCGCCCAGACGCAGCCACTGTCCCGCGAAGTTTTCCACAAGCGATGAAGATCGCGGATCCTTCAGCATCCGCTGGACCTGCTGCTCGAGCACGGCCGGGTCCTTGAGTTTGCCTTCGCTGGCCAGCGTGATGAGTTCGTCGTCCGGGCTGCTGCTCCAGAGGAAGTAGGACAGGCGCGAGGCCAGTTCCAGATCGCTGATGCGGTAAGCTTCGCCTGGACCGACTCCTGGCGGAGTGCGTTCGAACCGGAAAATGAATTCCATGTTCAGCAGTATCGCCTGCAGCGCCGTCTGGATTCCGCTGTCGAAGGTCCCTCTGCTCCGCCCCACCTCGTATTGCGGCATCAGGGCTTCCAGATCCTCCGGAGTCGCGGGCCGGCGGTACGCCTGGCCAGCGAGACGGGAAATGATCTCGGCCGCACAGGCGGGTTCCCCGCTGGGCGTGGCTGGCCGACAGCTGAAGATTTTCCGACGGCTGGGTGTTTCGGCAATGCCGGTCACGTCCATCGGACCCGTAATCCAGAAATTCTTCAGGTGCGGCAACGCGGTCATTTCGGGGTGACCCGAGACGGTCGCGTCCAGCAACAGTTGTTCGATCAGCCAGAACTGGTCCTGCACGGGGCCATCAAACTTTTTCAGGAACACCACGGAGACGCGACGCGGACCCGCTTCGACCTTGATCGGAGGCGTGAAGAGGTCGCCTTCGTATTCCTTGACTTCCGGATCGATCGTGAACAGGTGGGCCCGCTCGCCGTCGATGGAAACTTCCAGTTGCTGGTCCTTGATCGAATCCGGAAGCCGGGCGCCGATGAGCTGGCCCTGCGGGTGATAGGCCAGGGCCGCCTTGAAAATGTATTCACCGTCGGCGGGGAAGTTATGGATCACGGATATACCGCCGCGGGTGCCGAATGGCGCACCCGGGACGCGCCGAAACTGATTGGCGGCCTTGCCGACCTGATTCACATCGTTGTATCCGACCATGGCCGACGAGGTGTTGGGATCTCCCACGGCTTCGCGGCTGATTTTCTCCGCGGCGCGAACGTAGCCCTGCATGAGCGCGGGGGTTATGGTCAGCGCATCAGCCAGATTATCGAAACTGCCCGCTTTGGGGTCGGCCGGCAAAAGCCCCGACACGTCGACATCGTAGTCCAGCAGCTCCCGCACGGAATTGCGGTACTCGGTTCGGTTCAGCCGATGCAGCGGCGGCGGCTTCATATTCGGATTCTGGGCAGCGACACGGTCGATGCGCGATTCCAATCCCGTGACGAAGGCGTCGAGGGTTTTCGCATCGGGACGGGGCATGCCGACCGGCGGCATCATGCCCGCCCGGACCTTACGAATCACCATTTCCAGTTCCTGGGTGTGCATCGCGGGGCGCGTCAGATCGACGCTTTCCCAGGAAAAGCCTCCGGAGCTGGTGTCGTTGTCGTGACAACCGACGCAATAGCCGTTCACGACGGCTCGTTGAGATTCCACGGGGCTTTCGGATTGCCCGAGAGCCAGAACCGCACCTACCAGCACCAATAGGAGGATCGGAATAAACGATTTTTTCACAATTGTCTTGTCCGGTTGAGTCAGGCTATACGTAATTATCCTGCCTATCTTTCTATTACATACGGAACCAGATAGCAAGTAGACACTGCCCTCCCGAGGCCGACAGGAAACCCATCGCGCCCTCAGGCCCCTCCGGCGCCGGCCATCATCTCGTCGAAGACGTCCTCGCTCGGCGTGATAGGAGCTGCGAACGAGCGGGCCGGAAAACACCCACCGGATCCCCATCTATGTTGGGAGTTGAGAAACGGAGACCTGGGTGGGAGACTCTTCTTAGCAGTAAAAGAGCCCGGGCAGCTGATCATACCCAATGGAGACTTTATGTTCCGCCATTTTACTCTCATTGCTTGCTCAGGGACCTTCCTCAGTCGGTGGCGTGGTCCAGGATCAGGCGGGCGCGGCATTGGATGGCGCAAGCGTCTCGATTTTGAGCGCGCGTGGGTCCGTTATTGCGACGGTTCGAACCGGACCGGACGGGCAATTTCTGTTCTCGCCCATTCGCCCCGGCAACTACGAACTAAGCGTTGAAGCACCTGGTTTTGCTCCAAAAAGCCAGGCGGTCCGGCTCCGGTGTCGAAGTCGATTGTGCTTCCGGGCATTGGTTCAGTGCGATTTCCGACGTCTCGTTAGCGTCTGCACGGTGCCGTCAAACTTCAGCGGAACCCGAACGTTGGTGCCGGGATATTCAAGCATGGGAGCGTGCATGAAGCAAAACCGCCGACGCGGAAAAGTCGAACCCCTTACAACGGTGGCCCTCAACCGCGATCCAGGTTACCGGTAAGGCGTGCTACGGCCAAGTGGCTTCTTCCCGATCACAGGCTAGCAGCCCGTGGCAGAAGTCTGATGGTTCGCGCGCACGGGTCTTGCGAGGCGGAGACGAGGCGCGAGGAGGAACTGATGCTGTTTCATCATGACGACGAGCAACAAAGTATCCGACCGCAACCCCCGTGCGCCCGGAGGGTTACGGCGGCGTCACACGGGGGCGTTGTTGCCGCGCGACATTTCTCCGGACCCGCAGGCCGGTCGGTGCGACGCCTAGCATCTGGCGCAACGCCGCCGTAACGCGAGCAGGACCGATTTCATGGACATAGATGGTCCGATCGGTCAGCATAGCGCTCAGCCCCATTTTGTTCATGAAAGGGTCAATTACAATTGGATCGCCTGCAACTGGAAGGACGTTGATAGGCAGCGGAATCGCGTGGTTGGTGTTGCTACGAAGGCCCGCCCAGTACTAGTTGGGCAGACGCACGCGGACTCAGTAAGGAGCGCCGGAATTCGGGTGTTGCTTGTTACACTTGGCACAGCATGCCGACGATACTGAGGTCCGGACCGTATCGCTTCTTTTTCTACTCCAGCGACCGGGATGAACCGCCTCACGTCCATACGGAACGCGACGACAACGCAGCGAAGTTCTGGCTGAAGCCAGTTATGCTGGAGCGGAGCAGAGGTTTCAATCGGCAGGAGTTACGGAGAATCGAGAGCATTGTTCAGGAAAAAGCTGAAGGGATGTTGAGGAGTTGGAATGAGTACTTTGAAGACTAAGCCACGCGAGGCTCGGGCCCAGAATGCTTCAGTATCAGAGGACACGCTGACGGTGGAACTTCAGGATGGTCGAACAGTATCGGTTCCGATTTCGTGGTATCCGCGGTTGTCTCATGGCTCGGCTTCGGAACGTAACAATTGGCGCCTGATCGGGGACGGCCTCGGCATCCACTGGCCCGAGTTGGACGAAGACATCAGTGTCGAAGGGTTGCTGCTCGGATATCCTTCCAATGAAAGCCCGAAGTCAGTTCAGCGCTGGCTGGATGGGCGTGCAGCCGGTGAAAGCAAGCCCTAAAGAGCTGCCCAACAAGTGGCTGAACCAGTCAGGCACTCGTGTCAGGCGTCTTGCCGTAGCAAGCCACGCGCCGACAGGCCGCGCTGCATGACGAGACGGCCCTTCGATTTTTCGGGATCAATTGCCGCGTCATCACGAAAGGCTCGAGAGGGTTACCACCGCCGGCGCAAAAGCGGGCCCCAGGAATCCCCGTCCTAGATTGCGGGGAGGACGTCAACCTACAAACTGGAGGAATAGAACGTGCGTACGCTGAAGAGAATGTTCCTGCCCCTGGGCGGCCTGCTTCTCGCCGCCTGTGTCGCCCCCGACGCGACCGAGTATCCCACCGAAATGGACATGACCACCTGGTCGATCGTCGCGGTCGATCCGGAGACGGGCGACGTGGGGGTCGCGGTGTCTTCCTGCGTCACGAGGAACGGGGACGCCGTGGCGGCGCTGGTGCCCGGAAAGGGCGCCGCCGCGACTCAGGCGGGCTTCAACGTCGACAACCGGAACCGCGTGTTCGAGGCGATCAAGGAGGGGCTCACCGCCGAAGAGGTAATCGCGCGGGTGACCGACCCCGCGTGGGACAGCGAGCTCGAGCGCCGACAGTACGGAGTGGTCACCATGCACGACGGTTTCGTGCGCACCGCCGGCTACACCACGCCCCTCCGGCAGGGGTTGGTCGCCAGCGAGGACGGTGCCGCCCGCTACGCCGGAGTGATGGCCGATCCGAGCCGAGGCGTGAGCTCGCAGGGGAACACCCTGGCCAGCTCAGAGGTGGTTCAGAATCCCCTGGATGCCTACCGCCGGGACGATCCGGCGGGCTTCAATACACTGCCCGACCGGCTCATACGCGCTCTCGAGGCTGGATCCATCGCCGGCGGCGACGTCCGCTGCAATCAGGGGAACGTGCGGCAGACCACATCCATGGCGGCCATCCTGGTCGCGCGCGGTGGGGACGAACCCTACGCCGCCGAGAACATCGGTATGACGGACGCGGGTACCGACAAGGCGCCCTGGCTCGCGCTCTCCGTGCGTACAGAGCGTGGGGCGGAAAACCCCCTGTTGGAGCTCCGCCGCCAGTACGACCAGTGGCGACGGACGGTGCCCAAGTAGGGAGCGGTTCGCGGGATCCCTGTTTCGTCTTGAGAATCGAATCCCGAGAGGGGATCGAACCCGCGACGTCCAGCCCGAGAAAATGCACCGCGATTGATAATAAAGAACATAGCGGACCACTAGATCTTCTGTAGTCGAAACATCAGCGCCGGGGACCAGGTTATCCCGGACATGCTTTCAGGTGGGGAGACGGATGTGAACCGTCGTGCCGACTCCGACCGTACTGTCGATCCAGATGCGGCCACCGATCTCGTCAATGGTTCTCTTGCAGGTGGGAAGACCGATCCTCAGGCCGATCCGTTCCCCGGTCGCCTTCTTCGTAAAACCGAACTCGAATATCCCCGACAGCACTTCTTCGGGTATGCCGGGCCCGTGGTCGGCGATCTGGACTTCTACCTCGCCCTCGTGTGTGGTGAGCTGTATCGCCACCTCGCCGGTTTCCGACGCATCCAGGGCATTCTGAATCAGTGTCAGAAAGGCTCGATTCAGCTTCGATGGATAACACTCGACGATTGCGGCCTGTGCGATGTTCTTCCTGATCCGCTGACGCTCCTCCTCGGATCCAAGGACTCCCAGCGCGCTATCGATACTCTCACCCACGTCGATCACCTGGCGGTCCGCTTCGTCGAGGGCGACGAACTGCTTCAGGTTGTCGACGGTGGCGGCGATACGAGTGCTACTTTCCTCGACGGTCTTCACTACGTCTGACCCAACGCCTATCGCCGTGCGCACGCTCTGGGCTCCCGCCTCCTCATCCGAGCGGGATTCAACGTACAGGCGACATCGCTCCATGATCGTTCGAAAGGTGTCTGCCGCCGATTGAAGCACACCCAGCGGAGTGTTGGCCTCGTGTAAAATGCCCGCGACGAGACGCCCGACGGCCGCCTGCTTTTCAGCTTCGACGAGTTGGCTGCGAGCCAAGGCGAAGGCCTCCGCCTGCTCTTTCTCCCCTATCAGCGCCGCTTCTTTCTCTGACCTTTCCTCCTGTGCGCGGTCCTCCGCCTGCTCGACGCCTCGAATGAAGTAGTAGGTCATCGCGCCGACAGCGAGGAGTGCGACAACGAAGTGGACGGCACCGATTCTGGCCACAATCTCGACGGTTTCGGGCGAAAGCGGACCACTCGTCGGTGTCACGCTCCACGTCGTCAAAGCAACGACGAGGCAGACGCCCAGCAACAGCCATGTATGTCTGCGGTAAGTCCGTTCAAACAGCAGGAACGGCGCGATCACGATTGCGGGCAGAAAGTTGAGGTAGCCGCCGAGAGCGCCGAAGTAGGTCCCGAAGGCGATCACGGTTACCGTGGCCTCCAGCAACATCAGCCATACGGACACCTTCGGTCGACCGAGCCAAAGAAGGACCACGCACCCGCACCAGAGTGCCACGGACGCGACGTTTATGAAGGCAATCTCTCCGAGTCCAAACCACGCGTAGTACGATGCCAACCACGCGTGATCCAACACGCCCGTGGTCGCGGCGATCAATCGCGGCAGGCGGGGCGTCGCGGCGTCGCGGCTAGGAAACATGGTTCTACTGGACTCTTAGGCGTGGGCACTGCGGTAGTGCTCTTTCAGCGCTCTTCTCTGGACTTTCCCTACAGCGTTCTTGGGCAAACTGGGCAAGAAGAAAACCTTCTCAGGCACCTTATGAGCCGCGCTCTGCTCTTTGGCAAATTCAATCAATTCTGCCTCGGTAGCCGATAGCCCTTCCTTCCTGGCGACATACGCGACCACGACCTCGCCCCATGTTTCATCCGGGATGCCGATAACCCCAGCTTCGGCCACCGCCGGGTGATGGTAGAGTACGGCTTCTACTTCCTGCGGCGAAATGTTGGAGCCGCCTCGGACGATGAGTTCCTTCTTACGCCCAGCGAACCAGTAGTAGCTTTCGGCATCTTGCTTGACGAGATCCCCGGTATAAAGCCATCCGTCGCGCAGGGTCTCAGCGGTGGCCTCGGGGTTGTTCCAGTAGCCGATCGTATTTCCCGGACACTTGACCGTCAGCTCGCCCACTTCTCCGGGTTGCCCTTCGTTGCCGTCCGCGTCCACCACGCGCAACAGGACGCCTTCAAAAGGGACCCCGATGGATCCCGTGCGGATTTTCCCAGCGGGGTTCCAGGTGATCGGCACGCTTTCGGTCATGCCATAGAGCTCGTGCAGTGGTAGAGAAAAGGCATGCATAAATTGCTCCTGCAAAGCCGTGGGGACCGAGTCGCCCGCCGCCCAAAAGAGCATCTCGGGACAGATCTCATAGGGGGTCGCCGTTTGGCATTTTATCAGCGCCTGGCACTGGACCGGCATGGCAGCCGTGAAGGTGCACCGATGCCGCTCAAGGGTCTGCAAAATCGTCTGGGGGTCACTTCCGGTGGGGAGAACCAGCGTGGCACCGACGGTAAGGGCCGAAAGCATATTACCCATGAAACCCCCCATATGGGTCATCGGCAATAGCACCGCCATCACCCGCTCACGAGACATCCCCATGTGTTCCACCAAACCGGTCATGTAGTGCAGCGTTTCGTGGGTGTGTGTGACCCCTTTGGGCCGTGCGGTCGTCCCCGAGGTGTAGAGGACGGCGGCCACCTGGCCGGGCTCTACGGCCGGCAATTCTATCGTTCCGGAGGGGGCAGTCAACAGACTCTGGAAAGCCCCGGTGTCCGGGGACTGGCTGTCGCCGGTCAGATAGCACTGGTGTAACTGCGGCAGGTGCGGTCGGATCGAAAGGACCGGTTGGTATAAGTCCGGCTGACCAATGTAAAACCGGGCTTCGCTGTGCTGTAGGAAGTATTCGATCTCCGACGGCCCCATGCGAGTATTGATCGGCACCGCAATGGCGCCGGCCTTAAAGCATCCAAAGTAGCTGAAGACCAGTTCCGGACAATTGCTCAAGTGCAATGCAACGCGATCCCCCGGCTCCAACCCTTGTGCGAGAAGGTTGGTCGCTATCCGGTCGGTCAGGGTGTCGACTTCGGCATACGACCAGGCGTGCTCGGCGAAGATCAGCGCCGTTTTTTCAGGATGATGCGTGTGTCCATCGCGGAGGCAACGGGTGAGGGTCATCGGTTTCTCCTTTCTTCTGTGTGCTGCTCAAAGGTCCCCCGCATACCGCCTCTGCCTATTGCGGAGAGGATCCCGTAGCTGCCGAGTTGGGTCCCGGGTTGCATCGTTCGGCACCTCTCCGCGCGATCCTCAATCCTCCAGGCAGGATGGTCGGTTGCCGTGAGAGCGGACGTCCCTTGGGCGTTTCAGCGTTGAGCTATACGCCACGCCCGATCCGCTGTCTAGGTTTTTCGCATAACGTTGCCACACACCGACCGGTTTCCCGATCGCCAGTCCGCTCTGCCGAAAGGGGGATCAGTTCTCAATAAACCATACGAGACTCGCCGCGTGATTCAGTGAGGTTTCGGGTGAATGGTCGACATACCCGGATGAGGGTATCGGTTGGGCGGTGAACGGTGGTCGTGGGAGAGTGACGAGTGCGACCGACCCGACCGAGAGGAGATTGAAGGCATCGAAGGGCAATCGCGGCCTCGTCAGGCGATGAGAGCCCGGCCAGTTACTGCACTTCTGTGTCTCTTCTTGCAACCCTCATCTGGAACGAGGGACTCTCGATAATACGCATGACGAACGAGGAAAAGCGGTTGTCCTCAGCCGCCGCCGCCCGCGCGATCGAACGAACGGTCGGCATGTCGCGATGATCCACGACTCGACCCAGACCGTACGCCAGCAGGTTTTCCGTAAAGCTGCCAACGAACGCCTCGGACCGGTCCAGGATTGCCTGACGCAAACCCACGGGTCCGTCGAGATCGGTCCCGTCGAACATGACGCCGAACGGATCGATCGGCACACCGCCGTCCTTGATCCGCCACTTTCCGATGGCATCGAAATTCTCCAGCGCCAGGCCGATCGGGTCCATTATTTGATGGCACGCATTGCAGGCCGGGTTTTCGCGGTGCTCTTCCATGCGTTCGCGCACGGACAGAGTTTTTGCGTTTTCGACCGCTTCCTTGAACGGAGCAACGACAGGAGGCGGGTTCGGCGGCGGCGAACCGATCAGCACCTCCAGCACGTACTTTCCGCGCGCTACCGGCGAGGTTCGGTTCGCCAGCGACGTCATCATCAGGATGCCTGCCTTCCCGATCAGGCCGAACCGGTTGGGGTCGCTCAACTGCACCCGCCGGAACCGTTCCCCTAACTCGGAGGGGAATCCGTAGTGCCTGGCCATCACCTCGTCGACGAACGTGTAGTCGGCCGTCAGCAGATCCATGATGCTTCGGTCTTCGCGCATGATGCTGTCGAAGAAGAGCTCCACCTCGCGGCGCATGGATGTGCCGACGCCCGAGGAATATGCCGGAAAGAGCGTCGGTTCCGGGATCACATCCTGGATACCGGTCAGGCGCAGCCACTGGCGGGCAAAGTTCGTCGACAGGGGCTCGGAACGGGGGTCGGCCAGCATCCGCTCGACTTGCTCTCTGAGAACATTCCGATCCTCGAGCTCGCCGTTGCTGGCTAGTGTCAGCAGCTCCTCATCCGGAGCGCTGCTCCAGAGGAAATACGACAAGCGGGAAGCTAGCTCGAGGTCGCTGAGACGGAAGCTTCCGCCCGGCTCGACGTTCGACGGCACCCGCTCGAACCGGAAGACGAATTCGGGATCGGCCAGGATGGCCTGCAAAGCGGTGCGGACGCCCGTCTCAAAGTCCCCCCCCTCACGGCCGGCTTCGTAGGCAACCATCAGCCTGTCCACATCCACCGTCTCCACGGGTCGGCGAAACGCCTGTCGGGCGAGCCGCGAGAGGATCTCCCTTGCGCAGGCTGCATCATCAGTCGCTTCGACCGGCCGGCAGGTGAAGATCCGGCGGCGGGTGTCCGTCTCCGAGATTCCGGTGACCTCGAAGGGACCCGTAATGGAAAGGGTCTTCAGGTGAGGCATCGCCGTCATCTGCGGACGATTGGCGATGGCGGTGCTGACCAGGGTGTGCTCGATCAGGCGATACGGATCCTGGACCGGCCCGTCGAACTTCGAAAGGAAGGCCGCCGCGACCCTGTGCTGACCCCCTTCGATCTCTATGGGTTCGGACACGATTGGACCATTCTCTTCCAACATGTCCGGATCTATCGCGATGAGCAGCCCGCGCTCCCCATCGATGGAAATGTCGATTTCCTGATCGCGGAGCGGCTGCGCCAGTCTGGAGCCGATGATGTTCCCCGTAAACCAGTGATGGAGATCCACCTTGAACGTGTAGGTGCCGTCGGCCGGGAAAGTGTGCAGCACGGAGATGCCGCCACGCGTGCCAAAGGGCGTCCCCTCGACATGACGCATCTGGTTGACGACGCGTGCGACGTTGTAGGCGGACATGCCCGCGCTCGCTTCCACGTCGCCCACGGCTTCACGGCTGATCTTCTCCGCCGCCCGGGTGTAAGCTTGCATGAGGGCAGGCGTCACCGTCAGAGCGTCCGCCATGTTGTCGAAGGCCCCGCTCCTGCTGTCGGGAGGCAGGAGCTCGGTGACATCCACGTTGAGACCGAGCAAATCCCGGACCGAGTTGCGGTACTCGGTGCGATTGACCCGATGCAGATCCGGCGCTCCGATGTGCGGTTGCTCCGCGGCGGCCTGATCGATCCGCGCTTCGAACCCCGCCGCGAACGCTTTCAGGGTGGCCGCTTCGGGCCGCGGGGCACCGACGGGCGGCATCATGCCGGACCGCACTTTGCGGATCACCTTCTCCACCTGCTCGGCGTTCTGCTCGGGATGCGCCAGGTCCACCTCGGTCCAGGAGAAGTCTCCTGACAGGACCGCATCGTTGTGACAGCCCGCACAGAATTCGTCGATCAGCGCACGCTGAGATTCAACGGACGTGCCATCGGTCTGACCCAAGGCCGTCACCACCAACATGATCAAAGCACAGAGAACTAGCGTGCCTTTCATGAGACTCTCCTCGTCTGCACCAAAATACGTCACCGTAATTCCGAAACAGACTACATAGGCTGCGAATCCTGTCTCCCGAGCCTTGCTTCGGCAATGTCTGGAAAAACTTGCGTAAATGGTACGGGAGGAGGGATTTGGAAGCAATCAAACAGTAAGGTGGATGAAAAGCGGCAAACAGGAAATCAGCCCCTGGTCGGATCGATGCGATTTCCGAGGTTTTTCCCCATCTACGTGAACCCGACTACACGTCCAAGTGGCTTTCCGACGGCTGGTTTCGAGCAGGGCGGACTTCCTGTACATAGATGACCCGATAAGGCAGGATATCCCTGATTTCGCACCGAACCCGCATTATTCATGGCAGTTGCGCATGACTCCGACGGATCGGGTTTATTTGGCAGGACTGCGGTGACGATGGTGCTGCGGGTTCCGCCTGAGTTTAGTCATACCACCAAATAGTGCTACCTCGGGGAGGCGGCGTGCAACGTGACAGAATCCCCATGCTGAACGCCTTCGAAGGAGAAGTTCGGGGCACAGTCGCCAAATCGAGTAGACCATCACGACGGGGGACCATATGCGACCTGCTTATCTGACTACATTCTTGGGCTTGATCTGCCTGATATCGCCGGCATCGGCGCAGGTCCCGTCAATACCCCAGCCTGACAGCGTATTTCTCGAAGAGCTCACCTGGATGGAGGTCCGCGACGCCATTGCCGGCAGCAAGACAACCGTCATCATTCCGACTGGCGGTACTGAGCAGAACGGTCCTCACATGGCGCTCGGGAAACACAACTACCTGGTGCGGTACAAGGCCGGAGAGATTGCGATGCAGCTCGGTAATGCGCTCGTTGCCCCGGTGGTCGCCTATGTTCCTGAAGGCGAAATCGACCCACCCACCAGCCACATGCGTTTCGCCGGGACGATTTCAATACCGCAGGACGTGTTCGCCAAAGTGCTCGAGTACACCGCGCGAAGCTTCAAGCAGCACGGATTCCTCGATATTGCCCTCATCGGCGACAGCGGAGGCAACCAGGCAGGACAACAACTCGTCGCTGAGACGTTGAACAAGGAATGGGCTGCCACCAACGCGCGCGTCCATCACATCACCGCCTACTATCCCGGACGAGGCGACGATTGGGTTGTCAGCCAGGGTGTCAGTGCCGCCGACGTCGGCTCACATGCGGGCACACACGACACATCTAGCCTGATGTACCTTAACCCCTCAATGTTGCGATTCGACAGGATGGGGCCGGGAGAGTCAGGAGATGGGCAGGGTCACGTCGGTAATCCTGCCAAATCCACCGCGTTGTTCGGCCAACATATTCTGGAGCTGCAGGTCGATGATGCCGTCAATCAGATTCAGGGACTGCGCGTGAGCAGCCGCCGCTGAGCTCGGCTCTTGACGGCAAAACCAACCCAATCGTTAGTCCCCGGTTAAAAGGACACCAAATGCATTAAACGGGCTCGCTGTGCCTCCCTCGATACCGTTATCTACGATTGGCAAACCCGGATTCAGCTGTATGAGTTGATGGATGGGGCGGTTGATGCCTGCCCCCCGGCCGAGAAAAGCGCGTGCCTACCCGAACGCGTCTGCAAACGCCTGCCTCTGCTGAACGCTACCCAGCATGATCAACTCTGCGCCCGGCTCCAGTCGCATCGAAGACTGCAGGCGCGTCACCAGCTGTCCATTCTGGCTAACCGCGACCACGCTCAGCCCAGTTCGCGAGCCGATGCGAGTTTCCGCGAGTGTCTTCCCCTGCAGAGAAGGGGGGAGGTCGGCCGTAAACAGGTCGACACCTTCCCCCAAGATGACGAGCTCATGGCCTTGCAGCACGGAAAAGACGGCTTCCGCCCCAAGCGTCGAGTAGCTCAACACGAAATCTGCGCCCGCCCGATGGATCGCTTCAAGGTTTCTCTCGTGCGTGACCCGGCTGACGATCCGCAGATCTGGCTTGAGCCGCCGGCAGTACACGGCCAGGTACACGTTCATGGCATCGTCATTCGTGGTCAGCAGCACCGAGGGAGCGTTCTGCAGGCCCGCCCTCATCAGGGCCTGCCGATCAGCAGCGTCACCCACGAAATGCTGATCGCAGATGTCGGCGAGTCTGTCGTGCGCCCGTTCATCGCGTTCGAGCACGTGCACCGGAATACCTTTCCGCTTGAGGGCACGCGTCGCAGCGCGTCCCACCTTGCCACCGCCGATGACCAGGATCGGTTCATCGTGCACATGAGGAAGCTGCAGCAGACTATTCAGCTCGCTGATCTGCTCCGGCGCGCCGACCACGACGACGACACTCAGATCGGCGATCTGGGTATCGGGAAACGCCGGTCGCAGGCGGCCGCGCTGCCAGACGCCGACGATGTTCAAGCCCATCGTCTCTCGCAGGCGCGTCTCGCGCACAATCTGTCCGGAGAGCGGGGTATTGCGCGCTGGGAACTCGGCGATCTGCAGTCCCTTGAAACCGCCGACCACGTCCGCGTCGCCGTGTCCCGCACTGATGCGATTGGCGAGGTACTCACCCAGACGCTGCTTCAGGGCAAGCACATGCGTGGCGCCGCTCAGCTCCAAAATGTCGATCGAGTCTTGGTCCTCGACGAACGCGACGATCGGGACATCCCTGGTTACCTCACGGACCGTGAGGGTGAGGTTCGTGTTGGTCGTGTCCTCCCGGTTGGCGAGCACCAGCCGGGCCTGCTGAACGTGAACCCCTTCGTAGGTCGACCGGTTGTCGATATCGCCCGTGATGACAGAGATACCCTGGCTGAACATCTGCGCCGCAACGGCCGGATCGGGCTCTATCACGCAGTACGGAATCGCCTCGGTGCGCAGCCGCTCAATCAACCCAGCGGCGATTTCGTCGTGACGACTGATGATCACGTGCTCTCGTACCGAAGGCGGAAGCCGTCTCGGTGCCCTGAGTCTCACCTGAGCCTCGAGCCATGGCGCATAGAAGAAGCGGATGAAGGTGAAGGGGAGCACAACGAGTAGCAAGACAAGGCCTGACACTAGGACGAAGACGCTGAAAAGCCGGCCAATGTCAGTGGTGAATGTAATGTCACCAAAGCCGAGGGTCGTCATGGTGACGAGCGTCCAGTAGATGCCGGTAATCCAGGAGTGTGACTGGCCCTCCACGCCGACCATGATCAACTGAAAGATCAGGGAGTAGATGAGGATGATAGCGAAGAGAAAGGCAAGGTAGCGGAGCAAGGCAAAGATGTTCCGGCGCATCTCGCCTTCGCTGAAGATGTAAGAGAATTGGCTGCTGAAGAGCTTCATTGGTCGGCGTCGAGAGCGAGCATGCAAACTCTACTTAAATCCCGCGATCAGCACGAGAACCGATCAGGTACGGTGCGCAAGGCCCAGGTGTTCGTTCGCTGCTTCTAACGCCACCGCAATCTGTATGGCCAGTTTGAGTGATCCTTCAACGGGAATCGGCCCCCGTTTTAGCTGATCCGCGAGCGTGTCGCCCTCGACAAGTTCCAGATCGAGGAACCGCGTGCCGTTGTCTTCTTCCAGACCGTAGATTGCGGCAATATCAGGATGGTTCAACGACGCCAGCAGCTTGGCTTCACGCTCGAACCGTGCCAGCCGTTCGTCGTCCTTGGCGAACTCTTCAGGGAGGGTCTTGATGGCCACCTCACGCCCGGGTTTGGAGTCCCGCGCAAGCCAGACCTCGCCTATGCCGCCTTTTCCCAGAGCAGAAACGACTTTGTAGTGTGCAAGTGTTGAACCGGGCTGAATCACCCGTAAATAAGACTACGGATGGGAGTTGAACGCAATCAAACAGTCACTTGGTTGTAATACGACTAGCCTGACATCTGAATGAACCTGCATTCATGGGGTTTTCGTGAAAATCCAACTTACCGCGATGGCGACTCTACGGCCATGTGGATTCGGACAGTCGGCCGGCTTATCGAGTTTTGGGTTCGTGGCAAATAGAATTCCAACCGTCCGCTGCTTCCCGATGGCGGCCGCCCCGACTCCAGCAAGGAACCATAGCCTGACCGTCGCGGCTGGGTTTGCCCTTTAGCCTGGAATCTCACCTGGATCCATCGTCCAAAGTATGGTGATGGTCGCAGAACCGAGATTTCTCTCAGTCTCCTCAGCACTGTTCACTTCGATTCATCACAAACACTCGTCGAACGACCAGTCGACACGAGGCGGTGTCGGAGGTTTTTACTCGTTCTGAACACCGATAGGTTGTTGTTTTTATTGATGCTAATTCACAATTGCCCCAGAATCTACCCCAAGACTGTCGGAAACTTTTACGTTTTCGTGAAGGCACTCACGTTATTGATTTTAAGCGTCTTATCGACGGCTACCCCCATATTCGCCGCCAACCGTAAAGTAACTCGTACAGTTTCGTGTCCGGGCCCGATCGCGATCGTGGAACTGTTTCGGCATCACCATCCATCCAAAAAGTCCAATAAATCAACGTCTTATGGTTTCCATCTCCAGCGGTGACATTCTTGGCATCCGTATTGCGATTGTAGGAGCCGGTTACGGGATTCCGGCCATCAAACCGGAATGACGTGCGACCCCACCATGGCACGTGCTTTAGGCACCAGGAAAAGGAGACGCAGGATGGGAAATCCGATGAAAAAAACAGTTGGAGGAGGATGACATGAATCCTACAAGACGCAAACTCACACTGCCAGTTGTCATTATGGCACTGGCATTTCTCACCTTCGGAGTCCCGGGGCAAGTTCACGCCAGCCTGCTCACAGACGGTAGCTTCGAGATCAACCCCGGCGACTTTGGCAGCGGCTGGACGGTAGGGGGGGGTGGTATCGATTGGATACTGGATATCGGAGAGACGGGTGGCCTATGGGAGGCAAGTGACGGCCTACGCAGCATCGACCTGAACGCCTTTACCCCAGGTTCCGTGTCACAGAACTTCGCCACCACCCCTGGGCAACCCGTCCTTGTAACCTTCGATTACTCGGGGAACCCGGCAGGACTGCCGAACACGAAGACCTTTGACGTGTTCATCGATGGCGGTCTGATCAACCCTCCCACCCCCTCCTTCTCCTACGGCCCGACTGGGAATACCAATGCCAATATGCTCTATGCGCAGGGGAGTTTTACCTTCACCCCGACGGCAGCCACAACGACGCTGCTGTTCAGCGCAACGTCTACGGGCGCCAATGGGCCGGTGCTTGACAGGGTTGCCGCGACCGCTGTCCCCGAACCCGGCACGATGCTGTTGTTGGGATCTGGCCTCATTGGATTTGTGGCCTATCGGAGATTCAGGAAGGACGCATAACTGATTCCCATTTCCTCCTTGGTTCGTGTAGGGGCGGCGTGGCCCATACCTCCGGTCTGGAGGCAACCATCCGTCCACTCTCAAGAAGCGCTTCCACGGAACTTCGATCCATCGATCGTTCCCAAAGTCCGGCAGGGTCGCGACCATCATAGGCCTCCTTTGCTGCGATTCCGCGACTATCTACCCCCCTGGCTCTTCATCTGGCAGCGTTGCCGGTTTTCGGCGTTCTGGAGGACCGCCGAGCGGGGGCCGTCCAGGACGGCATCCGTCACGACGACGTTGCGGCGGACGGGAAGGAGAAACCCATGCTTTTGCTTCAGAACTCTGTGAACGGAGGCTTATGTTTGGTGATCTGGGGCCGGCTTAATTCCTTTTCAACCTCGAAGCGCGGGGATTCCGTGAAGCATACAGCCAACAAAAGGGGAGGTTCTGTGGGAAAACAAAACAGGAGCCGCTTGGGGCTCCTGTTTCTTACTGTGATGGGGGAAGAACGACTACCGCTGGCCGCCGCCGCGGTTCGCGTTGATGCACAGTGAAGCGCGGCAGTTATTGGAGTTTTCCGATCCGAGGTGCTCCAGCAGCTTGATGGTCTCCGGATAGATGATGGTCTTCTGGCGGGGACCATTGGCCATGTCGGCGACACTCTCGCCTTGACCCTTTTCGACATGCTTGTCCGTCGCACCTTCCGCCAGTACGACGTCCGCGCGGGCGGTGGTGTCTGCTCCGTGGGCAACGAGATAAAGAACAATGTCGTTGTTGCCGACGACGGCGGTGCCATGCAGCGGTGTGAAGCCCTGGGCGTCGCGCGAATTCACATCAGCGCCGAGCTCTTCTACAAGATATCGGATGACTTCAAACCGCGCCTCGGGGACGAATTTGCTGCCGCGGTCTTCGATGCCCCAGCCGACGGCGACTTGAAGCGCCGTGACGCCTCTTCTCGATGTGATCGATGGATTGGCTCCGGCGGCAACCAGCATTTTCATGGCGACGAGGTCATTCGCCTGGGCGGCGCGCCAGAATGGCGTCACCAGGTCGGCGTCAGCGTAATCGCCACCGTCCATCGTTCGGAAGAACAACTTCGCTCCCATTCGCACGTTCGCGTCTGCTCCACGATCGAGCAGCGCTTTCAGAAGATCACGGTGCTCGGTCTTCTGGCCCGCCGGACTCGGCGGCGGATAGGCGGTTTGCACGGCAAACCGGGCGTCCAGCACAGCGAACAGCGGGTTCAGCCCGCGTTGGCCGACCAGATTCGGATCCGCACCGTGATCCAGCAGAAATTTTCCGATGTCGAAGTTCGCGTTGATGATCGCGATCGTCAACGCGCTGTCTCCGTCGGATGCCGAAGGCAGATTGACGTTGGCTCCAGCCTCGACAAGCGCACGCGCCGCATCGAGATGACCCTGGCGCGCAGCGAAGTGAAGCGCCGTGAAACCGCCCATCTCCGTGGGGTCCGAGCCTAGTCCGCTTCGCAACGCGTTATCACCATCTTTCCTATTTGAAGGGAGTTTGTTCACCTTCGATGTCGCATCCAGGTCGGCGCCATGCTCGGCCAGCACCCTGATGACGGTAGCCCGATTTTTCGCAGCGGCGAACGTCAGCGCGGTCTGCTCGTTGGCGACATCTTTCGCATTCACGTCCGCCTTGTGATCGAGCAGCGCGTTCACTGCTTCCGGCCGGCCGGAAGCCGCGGCCCGCATCAGAGGCGTTGTTCCGAGCGAGCTTGCGGCGTTCGGATCCGCACCGGCCTTCAACAGGAGGTCGAGCATCGCCGCGTTGCCGTTCATGGCGGCCATAAACAGCGGCGTCATTCCATCGATACGGGTTTTCTTTGTCAGGTCCGCACCGGCCTGGAGCAGCATCCGGGCCATCTCCAGATCGTCTCTGTAGACGGCCCAATGCAGCGCCGTGGTGCCGTCTCCCTGCGCGGCGTTGACTTCGACCTTCTGCTGAAGCAGCAGGCGAACGGTGTCTCGGTCGCCCTTCATCGCCGCCTCCGACACTCGGGTGTCTTCATTGCCTGCTGCAAACGTCACCTGCCCGCCGGAAGCTGCGAGTAACGTCGCCACCAGAACTGCAAGAACGAATCTCGGGCCCATCATGACTTGGCTCCTTTCAAACTCAGAACGCGAGAGGTCCGGTGCTGTCGCCGAATTTCGTGATCTCCACGCCGAGCTTCTGCATCATCGTCAGCAGGATGTTTGCGGCCGGGGTTCCTTCGCTACAACGAAGATGCAGATTGCCTTTCAACTGGCCGGAAGCATGTCCAGCCAGCAGGAACGGCTCACGCTTGTGGTTGTGCGTATTCGAGTTCCCCATCGGACTGCCGTACATCACCATCGTGTGGTCCAGCAGATTGCCGTCGCCGTCCGGAGTGTCCTTCAGTTTGTCCAGGAAGTGCCTCAGGACGCCGATGTGGTAGGTGTTGATCTTCGCCAGCTCCAGGATGGACGCCACGGTTTCTCCGTGATGCGAAGCCGAATGGAAGGGAGCGGGGTTGCCGCTCTCCGGGAACGTGCGATTGCTGGCGTCGCGGCTCATTTTCATGGCCGAGACGCGCGTGACGCCGGCTGAGAACCCGAGCGCCTGCAGGTCGAACATGAGCTTCACGTGTTCTTCCCAGGAATCCGGCACGCCAACAGGAGCTGTGGGTATCTCCCTGTCCGGGTTCGACGCGTTGTAGGTTTCGATCGCCTCGATCCGTCGCTCGGTCTCGCGGACGTTGTCCAGGTAATCGTCCAATCTGCTCCGGTCCCTGGCATCCAGCTTTACTTTCAGCCCGGCTACAGCGCGGACGATCCCATCGAGGATGCTGCCCTTGACCCGGCGGCGTGTCGCACGCTCCTCCTCGGTGCCGCCGACGCCGAATAACTCCTCGAAAACCATACGGGGATCCAGGGTCATCGGCAGCGGTGCTGTGGGGGAAGACCAGCTGATCGTGTCGGAATATACGCAGCTGTACTTGCGGGCGCAGCTGCCCGTTGCGTCAAAGTTCTCGATCATTAACTGGATCGAAGGTACGGGCGTGTCCTGGCCGAACGTCTGCGCATATAGCTGATCGATCGATATGCCGCAATAAACGTCGGAGCCTTCGGTCATCTTCGGGTGGGCGGCGGTCAGAAATACGGCACTCGATCGGAAGTGGTCGGCGCCGACCTCCTCCGGTATGACGGCATCGGCCGGATCGCTGTCCACCATCGTGACCACTGTCAAGTAGTCGCGCAGGCCTTCGAGCGGCATCAGAATCGGCGTGAGCTCGAAATCCGATCCCTCTTTGGCCGGCATCCAGAGGTGATTGTCGGTCCCGTAAGGAGTGCTGCCGGCGGAACCGTGAACCATTTCGATGCAGGCAAGCCGGCTCCGCGGAGATGCCGCAGTGTTTTTCAAGGGAGTCTGCGCCGGCACCATCGACTCCAGGAAGGGCAGTGCAACGGCTGCTCCCATACCCCGAAGGACCGTGCGCCGGGACAGATGTTTTTTCGTAATGAACATGATGCTGCCTCCAAATCGTCATACAGGCCAGCTATTGAACGCTGGCGGTATGCACCCTCCTCATCTGAAATGCCGCACTCTCGACGACACCCATGACGAATGTCGAGAAGCGGTTCCCGTTTCCTGCCGCTTGTCGCGTGATGGCGCGAACGGCAGGCATATCGCGATAGTCGAGCACCCGGCCTATCCCATAGGCGAGAAGGCTTTCCGCGAAGCTTCCAAGAAATGCATCGGACCGGTTCAGTACCGCTTCGCGCACGCTGTGCGGCCCGTCCAGTTTGCTTCCGTCGTACATCGTGCCTGTCGCGTCGATGGGCGTACCGTCGTCATCCACACGCCATAGACCGATGCCGTCGAAGTTCTCCAGCGCCAGGCCGATCGGATCCATGATCTGATGACACGCCCGGCAGGCGGCGTTGTTGCGATGCTGCTCCATACGCTGGCGTACCGACGGATTCTCCTGGTTGAATACCGCCTCTATCAGTGGAGGAACCACCGGCGGCGGAGGCGGTGGAGGCGACCCGATCAGAACCTCCAGCACATACTTGCCGCGCACAACCGGCGACGTTCTGTTGGCCAGTGACGTCATCGTCAGGATGCCGGCCTTCCCCAGCAAACCGAACCGGTTCGGATCCGTCAAGGGCACACGCTGGAACCGGGTTCCGATCACGGCCGGGATTCCATAGTGCTGGGCGAGAATTTCGTCGACGAAGGTGTAATCCGCCGTCAGCAGATCCAGGACATTGCGGTCCTCGCGCACGATGCTGTCGAAGAACAGTTCGATCTCGCGCCGCATCGACTGCGCCAGATTCCTGCTGAAGTCACGGAATACTTTGGGTTCTGGAAAGACGTCGTTCAGGCCGCCCAGGCGGAGCCACTGCGTGGCGAAGTTTGTCGCGAGTGCATCCGAGCGAGGGTCGGCGAGCATCCGCCTCACCTGCTGTTCGAGCACCACCGGATCCCTCAGCTTGCCTTGACTGGCCAGCGCAATCAGTTGCTCGTCGGGCGGACCGCTCCACAGGAAGTAGCCCAGACGCGTGGCCAATTCGAGATCACTGATGCGATTAGCACCGCCAGGAGGCACATTCGCCGGCGCCTCTTCGACTCGAAACACGAATTCCGGATGCGAGACGATGGCCTGCAGCGCGCGCCGGATGCCGTTATCGAAGTCGCCATCTTTGCGGCCGCTCTCGTAATAACCCATCGACCACTCGAGGTCTTCGGCAGATGCGGGTCTGCGAAATGCCTGTCGCGTCAGGTTCGTGATGATTTGTGTGGCGCACGCTGTCTCTTCGCTGCTGTCGGACGGCCGGCAGAGGAAAATCTTCCGGCGGCTGGCCGTTTCGGAAACTCCGGTAACGTTGAACGGGCCCGCGATCGCGAGACTTTCCAGGTGCGGCAAATGGCTCAAGCCTGGTTGGTTTCCGCCAATAGGATCGGCCAGGGTTTGCTCCGCGGGTTTGAAAAGGTCTTGCAGCGGGCCGTCGTGCTTCGCCAGGAACGCGGCGGCAACCCTTCGCTGGCCGGCCTTGATTGCGATGGGAGGCGTGAGCAGCGCATCGGCGGGCGATTTCTCGTTTGGCGTTTCATTGAGTTCGGGAAAGAGCGTAAACAACGCGACGCGCTCGCCGTCGACGGAAATTTCGATCTGCTGGTCCTTCAATTCCTCGGCCAGCATGGTGCCGAACAGTTGGCCCGTGTATCGGAAATGAGGCAGCACTCTGAATGTGTATTCGGCGTCGGCCGGGAAGTTGTGCGTCACGGCAACGCCGCCGCGAGTGCCGAACGGCGTGCCCTCAACGTGCCGCGTCTGGTTCACGACCTTCGGCACCCGGTAATACGAGACCGCAGCGGAAACCTGAGGATCGCCGACAGCCAGGCTGCTGATCTTGCCGGCGGCGCGGAGATAAGCCTCCATGAGCGCCGGAGTAACGGTCAGCGCGTCGGACATGTTGTCGAAGCCGCCGCTTCTCGCGTCGGGCGGCAACAGCAGTGAAACGTCCACGTCGATGCCGAGAAGCTCTCGCACGGAGTTGCGGTATTCAAGGCGGTTGACGCGGTGCAGCTCGGGCGACTCGATGTGCGGTCGGTTGGCCGCGGCCTGATCGATTCGGCCTTCAATCGCGGACGCGAAGGCATTAAGCGTTGCGAGCTCGGGACGCGGAGCGCCCGCAGGAGGCATCATGCCGGAGCGTACTTTGCGGATGACACGCTCGGCCATCTCGGCGTTTTGCTCGATATGGGCGGGGTCGAGCTCTGCCCAGGAAAAACCGCCGGACAGAGTGTCCTCGTTGTGGCATCCGGCACAGTATCGATCGATAAGAGCGCGCTGGGATTCCGTCGTCATGCGGTCGCTCTGGCCCTGTGACATCGCGGTCACAAACGCCAGACCGGCACCCACCAGCAATATCCTTCTCATCGTACTCTCCTTCAGTCCGGTGAGCGATTTGGCTTCTAAAAGGCCCTTTGGAACTAATCGCTTACCTTCTATAAGCACCCACCGTATGAGCACTCACCCGCAGACGTCAAGTGTTTTTGCATAGGAAAAATAAGGGGCCCTTTGCTAGTGAGGCTCGAGGATCGCGGGAGTAAGTTGATGGCAACCGCGACCCGACTGGTCTGAAAACCGCGCGTGGCCGAAACTTCAGAGTCCAAAGTGGGCGTCACGCGCTGTCCGGCATGCAGGCCTGTGGCGATGCGGCCCGCCACCGAAGCGCTGCAGAGAGACGCCAGCACGCCGGCTCCGAGCGCCTGCGGCTTAGTTCTAACCGCCTTGTCGGAGAACTGAATGCACCTGTATTCATAGGGTTGCCGAGATGCCGACTCTCTAAAAGCTCAACAGATGAGTGAACTTGACAGTAAGCAGCCGGATCAGTCGATTGTTTCCACTGACGCCGCGCGATTCCGTGTACACCACGAAGAAATCGCTCAGCGGGTGGTGGATGAAACGGAAACGAAAATTGGAAGATATCGTTTTGGACTCGCTGTTGTACTGAACGAAGTTCTCGAACACCATGCGTGGCGAAACAGCAATGCTCGCTCGAAGAGCCACGAGATCGGTTTTGAAATTTCCCTCGACGAGGTCAACTCTGTTCCGCGACCAAGTCAACTGGCTCGAAAAGTGGATGCCGTGGCGGTAGTTCATGCCCAATCGATTTTGTCGGAGCGTACCGGTCCAGAACCCCCCGCGCTTGACGCTGGCGTTAAAGGCCAGCGGTCGCCCTCTTGAAGTCTGGAACCTGGCTTCCCAATCGTTGAACGAGTGGTCACCGACGGGGACGTTGATACCGCTCCGGATGCGAAACGGCTCCTTCAAGCGTTCAAACCTCATGTTGCGGTTGAAGTTGATTGTGTCACCGGCGTGAAAGTTGATGTTCACGCCGACGCGGTGCTCGCGAGTGAGCAACTCGTTGGACTGATCGGTCACGTAGCTGGATTGGAATTGTGGAAAGATCTGCCGGATCGGGCCGCGGCCCGGGCGGGGGCGGACGCCGGTAAGAAAATCTGTCTTTCGGATCGATTCGCGAGGCGTGAAGCCGAAGTCGTTGTGGAACCCCTCTTCGATGGTCACATAAGATGTACGCACCGTGAAAAGGTTGTCCTGATATGACGTCCCGATACGGCCGGCTGAGTTACCGATGTCATCTCCCGGCGTGTAGCTCTTCATTCCAAACCCGGAAAAAGTGAGCCGCTGGCCGAGGAACCGAAAATTGGCATCTGCTCCTGTCGACCGATTCCAGTAACCCGTGTCCGACGTCTGCCGATTGAACAAAAACGTCCCGATATCCGAGTTGGCCAGGATCTCACGTCTCAGACGCAGGATGTTCCAGTTGTCCGCCGGGGTCTCCCCTTCCTGACCGACCTGGATGTTCATGGCACCGACGTCAAAGCCGCCGAGTTTGCCGGTCAGGCGGGCGCCACCCCTGATGGGCAACGGCTGGCCGCTTTCGGACAACCCGATGCGCCGGCTGAAGAACGGGATCAGGTCCCGGCTCCTGGCACCGCGCCCCGCTCCCAGAAACGTGCCCGTCGTCCCACCCACATCGAAAAGCCCGGCGTTCTCGAGGAAGAAATCGCGCTTCTCGGGAAAGAACAGGTTGAAGCGGGTCAGGTTCACCTGCTGCTCGTCGACTTCCACCTGTGAGAAATCCGTATTCACGGTGAGATCGAGTGTCAGGTCGGCCGTCACACCGTACTTCACGTCCAGGCCGACGTCCGTGTCGGACTGATTGTCTTCCCTGTCGGGACGGTAGCTGCTCACCGCAAACGGCTTCACATAAAGATTCCGTCCCTGGTTCACGCCCTCGATGCCTTCGATCGCGCCACCGAGAAAGATGTCCCAGAAGCCAAACGGTCGGGGGCCCGGCACCCAAAGAAGCCGCTCGTTCGAATATCGGATGACCCGGAGAATATTGAAACCCCAGCGTTGAACGGGTTTCGTGTCGTCAAACCGCAGAGTCCGGAACGGAATGGCAAACTCCGCGGTCCATCCAAAGTCCCGGATACTGGTGGCTACATCGTACACACCGTTCCAGTCCGGGCTTCGGACACCGGCGGCGATCTGGTGGTCGCGCTTGGCGCCGCTCGGGTTGGTTTGGAAAGCAAACCCGTTACGGTCGTCATCGAAGGTGTCGATCAACAAGGCGATGATGTCGCCATTCCCCGGGGCAAAGTCACGCTTCATCTCGCTGACGATCATGGGACCGGCCTGCTCCAGGATGAAGGCAATGTAGACATTATCGTCGTCGTAAAGGATGCGAAACCGGGTATCTTCCGTTGCCCGGGCTCCGCGAACCGGCTCGTCCTGGTAAAAGTCCCCTTCCCAGTCGGCTTCCTCCCAGGCTGCTTCGTTAATGATGCCATCGATGCGAATCTCGGCATTCGTTCGAACAGCCCGATAAACCTTTTCGGCCCGGACGATTTCAAAATTGGTAATCGGTTCGGAATCAGAGCCATCAAGGACCTGTCCCGCGGCGAAGTTTGCGGTACAAGACGCAAGAACAGTCAGTGCCACCAAGGATCTATTCATGACTCTGCCCCTGATTGGGCCCCAGTCGAATCGCATCATCGGTATACACCAAGGATCAGCGGTTCGGGGCTTCGGCAGGATTCTCTCGGTCTGCGACCCGGCTCGGCCAGCATCACTTGTCTGTCACTTGTCTGTATAACGCCTAGCCTGACATCTGAATTGACCCGCATTCATGGGGTTTTCGTGAAAATCCACCTTACCGAGATGGCGACTTCGCAGGCATCTGAAGTCCGAGAACACGGTTGCGGCGGACCTCGGGACCTTCAGGGCGAGAGGAATCCGCGCTACGGCACCGGCACCCGCTCCTTTAACTCTTCAGTCCAGTTCATGATGACGTTGATCCGGGGCAGCGGCGCAGGCTCGAGCGTCACCATGAGGAACCGCTCCCCATCCGACGTAATGTCATATCGGCGTCCCTCGCGTCCACGCGCAGGCGTGACGACATCTTCCAGCAGAACCTCGGGGACCCCGGCCGCCCCGCTATCATCGACAGAGGCAACCATGATCCGGTCCTCGTCGATGAAGAACAGCTCGGAGCCATCGGGACTCCAGAGCGGGGAGCGGCCGCCATCAATCGACACGGGCTGTGTGCCCGCATCCACATCCGGAAACGGGCTGAGGTTGATTTCCCACTCTCCCGATTCATCAGATTGGTAGGCGACCCACTCGCCGTTCGGGGAAACGATGGGATTCCTCTCACTCCATGGATCGACGAAAAGCGGCTCCGCATTCAAGTCCTCCAGCGATAGCGTCCAGATGTCGGACAACGGGGGCCGGGTTTCCTTGAACACCAGGAAGCGGCCGTCGGGCGATACCGATTGCGGGTAGATCAAGTGGTCGCTCTCGTAAAGAACGCTGCGATCTTCCGATCCATCGGCCGCGATCGAACTGAGAGTCCTGTAACCGTTGGTGCTGAAGATGATTCGGTCACCCGACGAAGTCCACTCGGCATAATTCTGGACGTCTGGATCCGCAGTCAGATTCTGAAAACGCAGCGTTTGCAGATCCAGGACAAAGAGGTCTGAAGTTGCGCCGGTCTGTATCTCCAGCGAGGCCCGCGTGCCATCCGGGGAAATGCGCGGATAAACATAGGGTCGGGCGGGAACGTCCAGCAGCGTCTGATCCCCGTTCCGATCGAGCCACGACAGGCGGAGTTCGCGCTTGGCATCGCGTGACGCATACACCAGCGTTCCGTTTTCCGACACGCTGAACATGCCGATCCCCCAGCTATAATCCACAGCCAGATTGTCGATCAGAACAACGGGGTCGCCGAGGACCTCTGCGCGAACCGGATCGAACGCCACGGCTGACAGGCGTCTGTTGCCGTCTGCGTGTACCAAGTGACCCGTGGACAGATAGGCGACACTTCCGCCGAGATCCGGGGAAACCGTTTTTTGCTCCAGGGTATCCCGCGACTGCGCGACCAACTGGTACAGGCCGTCTTGCGTTTGTCCGATGAAAACAACCCATTCGCTTTCGGGTAAGGCCAGAGGAAAACTCACGTAGCTATTCTCGTCTAGGTCGGCCCAGGCTTCGGGCGTTCCACCTGTGGCCGGAACGCGATAGATCGCGTTGACGGAATCGCGCCCGAAAAATATCTCGTTGTCTGTGGACCATGAGCCATGCTCCCCGGCAGGGACGTCGGCAATGACGCTGGCCTCGCCACCGTCGAGGGGAATCGTCTTGAGCTCGGTAGGAGTAAAAAAGCCCACCGTCTGGCCATCGGGCGAAAAGAATGGGTTGAGACCTCCTTCCGTGCCGGGTATCGGCCGTGGGTTCGCCTCATCGAATGAGTGCACGTAGAGCTGTCCGTTAATCGAGTAGACCAGATCCCGGCCGTTCGGCGATATCGCGATCGTGTCGGCTTCGCCGAGTCCTGCCGGCAAGTCCACATGAAAGACAGTGGTCGGGTCCGCCGCTGGTTCTGGTAACAACAGCCAACCGACAGAAGCGATAACAAGAGCGCCCAGCAGAAAACCCAGGGCCGGAGCAGCGATGCCAGGCGGCCCAGGCATAACCGCCGAGGGGGCGGGCACGGGATTGGGGTCGGCCAGGACCTTTTGGATGTCCACCTTGACGTCGCCGATGTCGCGGAACCGGCTGTTCACGTTTTTTTCGAGACAGCGTTCTACCAGTTCGCTGAGTCGCGGATGAAGGTTGCCGGGTAACAGCCCCCATTCAGGTTCGGAACGGATCACCGCGGCCAGCGACTCAGTCACGTCCGAGGCGCCGAAAGACTGGCGCCCGCTCAACATTTCGTAGAGCACGCAGCCAAACGCCCACACGTCGGCACGCTTGTCGACGGCTCGTCCCTTCGCCTGTTCCGGTGACATATAGGCCGCGGTTCCGAGCATCACACCCTGTTGGGTGGCCTGCATGCTCAGCGTCGGCGAGTTGGAAGGGTTCGCCTCGGGCTCGTCCGGCGCAAGGGCCTTGGCGAGACCAAAGTCGAGGACTTTCACCTGATCGTCGTCGGTGACTTTTATGTTCGCCGGTTTCAGATCCCGGTGGATGACCCCCTTCTCGTGCGCAGCTTCTAAGGCCTCGGCGATCTGCAGGGCCAGCTTCAGCGATTCCTCCGCCGGGATCGCACCCCGTTGTAGCCGGTCAGCCACCGTCTCGCCTTCGACGAGTTCAAGTACGAGGAATCGGGAGCCGTCGTGTTCATCAACGCCATAGATCGCAGCGATGTTCGGATGATTCAAGGACGCCAGTAGCTTTGCTTCACGCTCGAAGCGGGCGAGACGGTCGCTGTCGCGCGCGAACTCTTCAGGAAGGGTCTTGATCGCAACTTCGCGACCGAGCTTCGTGTCTTTCGCACGCCAGACTTCGCCCATTCCACCCTTTCCGAGGGCAGAAACGACTTGATAGTGTGCGAGTCTGGAACCGGGTTGGATCACTCGTACATATAACTACAGTCGAGGCTTAACAGCAATCAGGAAGGCACTTGGACGTAACACCGCCTAGGAGTCTGCGCGGCAGAGCGCGAAGAACTCGAATTTATTGGGATTTGAGAGGGTCTTCGGAGGAGAACCCATCGATTCTTCCGATACGAGGAGTTCAGAGCTGTACGGATACCAGTAATTGGCCCGTGTATCGGGTCTGCTGGGTTCCGGTTTTCCGGATTATGCCCATTCGATCATCCCGTTCATCCGCCGTAAGTTCACCGCCAGAGTGAGCAGGTTCCACTCACCGGTCACTTTGTCCAAACCGCGTAGACTGAACTGTCGGAATCCGAGCACCGACTTGATCCACCCGAAGGGCGGCTCGCCAATGTGCTTTCTCGGCCCGGTAGCGGTCGCGCCCACGCTTGGTTTTCATCTTTCTCATCATCCGGCCAACAGCAGTGTCTTTGGGTGGGATGGAACATCGGCCAGATTCTTCTCGCGACCCATGGCAACATACCCGTCAATCTGACGTTGTTCCAACATCCCTAGATTCGACTCGGATCGATATCCCGCATCGGCCAGTACACGTTCGGGATGCTCTCCCAGGTTGTTGTTCAACGCATCCAGGGTCGGTTCCAACTGTCCCGCGTCGGACGCATTGGAACTCACCGTTGTCGCTACGATGATCCGGGCCTCGGAATCCACCACCGCCTGCGCGTTGTAGCATTGCTGAATCATGAGTCTTCGGCCGGAACGAGCTGGAAGCCCAGTAGTGCCGCGTGTTTACGGAGTCGAACCTCGGAGCGTTGCTGATTGCGTTGTTCATGCTTGTGGAAAACGGTCTCGTCGTAGCCTTCGCGGGTTCGGAGCAGGTGAAACAGGATCCGGGCGATCTTGTGTGGTCGCGGTGACGGCCTGGGGGCGCCCTAGACGTCGTGAGACCCGACGGTAGAACTCGCCCAGATAGTTGTTGGCGTGATGCAGTGAGCTGGCTCCCATCCTGAGAGCTATGGACAGATTGTTACGGACTCGCCGGCTATGGACAGATGCGGGTAAAGGGAACCTTGCCGCCGGTAATGTGCCGCTCTGGACACAGACCGAGCCACGATGCAAAGGCCGAAGCGTTCGGGAACTGAGAAACATCGTTTCCGAGCTCGCACAGAACCGTGTGTGCGGTGACTGCGCTAATGCCGGGCACGTCGGTCAGGTCCACGCCGAAGACGCGATAGAGCTCTGCGCGTAAGTCAAATGTCCTCGCTTCGTTGTGATGGCGTTGGTACGGTGTCTTCTTGGTCCGTTCCGGGAGTGCCGAGCCCACCGCAGCCTGCGACTGCAGTTTCGCCATCCGGCTCTCCATTTCGTTATCGACTTCCTGAATCATCCCCTGGTAGTAGCGGTAACCGGCCAGGGACTGACGCAAGGTAAACACGTGCTCGGTGCGATAGTCGTCCTCCAGCGAGTTGGCTACCGTGTCCTGGCTACTCCTGACGCGGTTATGACACAGCTTGGCCAACTCGACCGGATCCCGTTGTCCTTCCAGAATCGCATCGAGAATCCGGAGTCCGCTCACACCGGTGATATCACTCAGGACCCGATGCACCTGCAGGTTCATCTGATCCAGTGCCTTCTGCATGTGCATGATGTGCTCGGCCGCCATCTGAATCAGACTTGCCCGGTGTCGCCACAAGGATCGGCTCGCACAGATCTCGTCCGGTGGACGGAAACTGGCTCGCAGCAGTCCGACCGAGCGCAGGTACTGGATCCACTGACAGTCGGAAACGTCACTCTTCCGTCCCGGGACATTCTTGACGTACTGCGCATTGACCAGACACACATCCAAACCTCGTTCTTCCAGAATCTGGTAAATTGGGGATCCAGTACACGCTGGTCGACTCCATTGCTACCGTGCGGATGCTCCAGGCCTTTAACCAGTCCGCCAGCTGGTTCAGATCTCTTGTGAATGTGGGAAAGCTGCGTACTGGCTTGTCGTCCCGATCCGCGGGCACGGCGACGAAGATTTCACTGGCTCCGATGTCCATCCCGGCTGCATCGGGCTGCAACAGGGCCAGCTCGGGACCCCTCTTTTTCCGCTTCTTTGCCATCTGATCCTCCCGGTTGATCCGGTCGGATGCCCGGAGCGCGACACAAGGCAAACTCCCAAGCAATGGCGGACGTCATCAATGTACTGTACGCAACTCCAGACCCAGGCTTCTCGACGGGCTTTGAACTCAACTACCAATGTCGCCGCGGGCTGTAACTGTCATCCGACCGGTACGCCACCATCTACACGATCACCAGTTCCTTGGCAACCTGTCTGGCAGGTGCGACCGGCTAGTCTGCGGCTTCTCGGGAGTTGAGACCCAAATCCGGGCAGATTACGGAACCGGCACCCGTTCCTTAAGCTCTTCAAACCAGTTGAGGACGATGTTCATCTGGAGGGTGGGCACAGGGCCATCATCGGAAGTGGAGTCAACCGGTTTGACCATGAGAAACGACCGATCGTCCACGGTAACATCGTAGTTCCGCCCGCCAGCGCCAGCGGGTATCCGCACGTAGTTTCCTTCAAAGAGAACCACCGGCGGCCCCACTTCAAACGGATCCGTGGTGTCAACCGCCACGACCACCATCTGTTCACGATTGCGATAAAAAATCTCGCTACCGTCACTTGACCACATCGGTTCGGTGCCAGGACCGACGGAAATCGATATTCTGTTACCTCCCTCCGGATACGATTCGGCGTAGATACCAGGCCCTCCCGACTCATATGACACATACGCTAACCAGTGTCCATCCGGAGAGAAAACAGGCGACTGCGGCCCAACCGCGTTCGGCAAAAAAGGACTGGTCGTCCCACCATCGCCGACTTCCGAGGTCCATAAGCTATTACGTTCCGGGTTGTTGCTTCCCACCCCCACCTCAGTCCAAGCTAGTATTCCGCCGTCGGTAGAGATGTCGCTAAGGTGGTGGTGGCTATGCTCGCCTAGAAAAACGATCTCTTCGCCGCCGCTCCCATCGGCCAACTGCTTCAACGTCACTCGCTGACCCGAGCGGGTGCCCGCGTAGACAATGCCAGTGCCTTCTGGGGTCCAGAGCGGAGTTTCTGAATCTTCGGTCAGGCCCGGCGTGATGGAGGTCAGCGTTCCACGTCCAATGTCCCCAATCCAGTTAGCATCAGTCGGATCGCTTATCGTCACTGCAACACGACGGTTATCAGGGGACAGACGAGGCTGCCAGAATGGTCTTGCCTCGAAAGGAAGCGGATCTTCGTTTCCGTCTCGATCTACCCAGACCAGAGAATGTGTCTCTGAAGTCGCAATCCCCGACAAGTAAACTAAGGTTCCGTTACTCACCGCAAATTGGGCAGTTCCAGCCACCACCCCAACGCCTTCGACGACAGGTAGAGGATCGCCAGTGACTTCGAGCCGGTCGGCATCGAAAGGGATTGCCCACAAAGTGGTCTCACGCGCGAACACGACGTGACCGGTTGGAACGTAGCGGGGCTGTGCGCCGGCCAGAAACGTCCTGTGAACGCCAGTTTCCAGATCTACCACTGCGATCCGTGACGTCCCCGGCGAGCCGGTCTCAGGTGATCCGGTCACTATCGTAAACAGAGCCGCTTCCCCACTGGGCAAGATATCGGGCCAGCGGTGGCTGCCCGTACCATCGCTCACGATCGTTACCGGCACCGGTTCGCCACCGTCGGCAGGCACTTGCGATAGGCCTGAACTCGCCCTACCAAACACAATTGTGTCGTCACTGTGCCAGCTCGCACCGCGAGTGTCTGACTCGTCCACTAGATACTCAGGAAGTCCTCCTGCGACGGACACCTTCCGAAGCCCTCCTGAGCGGAAAGCGAGCCACTGCCCGTCGGGAGAGAAGAACGGCATAACACCGCCTTCAGTGCCCGGAATTGGCTGCGCGTCGAATTGTCCCAAGTCCCTTCGGTACAGCCCGTTCTGTGTCACGTAAACGAGAGTCCGGCCGTCTGGGGAGACAGTTGCGGCCGGAAGCCCCGTCCCCGCTCCGAAACCGGGCAGTGAGTCCTCGGACAGCGGAATGGTGAACCGCGTCAGCGGTTGTAGGGAAGGAGGCTTCAGGTTCCAAACAACTACGCCGACCACAATCAAGAGTACGGTAGTAACACCAAACCAACTAAATCTCGAGTGCGGTGCTGGCTTCGCCGCCTCAGTAATCGACTGAACGATTACACCGTCGGGATCGGCTAAGACGTGCTGAATGTCCACCCGGGCATCCGCTATATCGTGGTAGCGGTTCACGGCATCCTTCTCTAAACACCGTTCGAGTAGCAGTCGGAGTCTTGGATGGAAATTGGCAGGCAGACTGTTCCACTGTGGGTCCGCGCGTAATACAGCGGCGAGGATGTGGGACACCGTTTCGCCTGTGAACGTCTCGTGTCCCGTCAGCATCTCGAACAGGACAACACCGAAAGACCAGATGTCGGCACGTTTGTCTGAAGCAGTGCCACTCGCTTGCTCTGGGGACATGTACGCTGCCGTCCCCAGAATGACACCCTGCCGTGTCGCGGCCATACTCATCGTCAGCGAGTTCGAGAGGTTCATGTCGGTCCCATACGGGTCAAACGCTTTCGCCAACCCGAAGTCCAGCACCTTCACTTTGCCGTCGAGTGTGACTTTGATGTTGGCCGGCTTCAGATCCCGGTGAATGACGCCCTTCTCATGTGCCGCTTCAAGGGCTTCAGCAATCTGGAGAGCGAGTTTGAGGGATTCCTCTACGGGAATGGCACCACGTTTGAGCCTGTCCGCGAGCGTGTCGCCTTCAACCAGTTCGAGCACGAGGAACCGCGTGCCGTTGTCTTCTTCCAGCCCGTAGATGGCACCGATGTTGGGGTGGTTCAACGAGGCCAGCAGCTTGGCTTCGCGTTCAAAACGGGCGAGGCGCTCTTCGTCCTTCGCGAACTCCTCGGGCAAGGTCTTGATGGCGACTTCGCGCCCGAGTTTGCGGTCCCGCGCACGCCACACCTCGCCCATGCCGCCCTTGCCGAGCGGGGAGAGGATTTCGTAGCTGCCGAGTTGGGTGCCGGGTTGCATGTTTTCGCGTAGTCGAAAACGGACCGGGTTATGTTTCAGAGTTTCTGCAAAAAGGGGTCCTGAAATAGGAAGGGGCCAGGGTATCTCCGAAAAGTTGGTAACCAACAACTTTGAAACGAAGGAGATGAACCGATGGCCCGAACTAAGATTAAGCGAAAGGGAGTGGATTGGAAAGAACTGTTAGGAGAGGAAAAGGATCTGCTGAAAAGCGTCGTGCAGGAGGTGGTTCAGGAAATTCTCGAGGGGGAGATGGAGCAGGTTGTGGCCGCGGCCAAGAGTGAACGAACGGCGGGGCGGACCGGATATCGGAGTGGCTATTACGGGCGGGGCCTGGTCACGCGGGTGGGCAAGCTGGAGCTGCGCGTGCCGCAGGACCGGGCCGGGCGGTTCAGCACGGAAGTGTTTGAACGCTACCAACGCAGCGAGAAAGCTTTGGTGGCCAGCTTGGCCGAGATGTACGTGCAGGGCGTGTCGACGCGCAAGGTCAAGGCCATCACCGAAGAATTATGCGGGCATTCGTTTTCGGCCAGCACGATCAGCCGGATCAATAAGACACTGGACACGGAGCTGAAAAAGTTTGCGACGCGAGCATTGGAGGAAGAATACCCGTACGTGATTCTGGATGCGCGCTACGAGAAGGTGCGCCAAGACGGGGTCATCCGGAGCCGAGCGGTTCTGGTGGCGATCGGAATCAACTGGGACGGGAGGCGCGGTGTGTTGGCGGTGGAACTGGCGGAACGGGAAAGCACGACCAGTTGGCGGGAACTGTTACTGAGTTTGAAACAACGCGGCTTGTGCGGCGTGGAGTTCGTGGTGACCGACGATCATGCCGGGTTGAAGAAAGCCATCGCAGAAGTCCTGCCCGAAGCGATCTGGCAACGCTGCTACGTCCACTTTCTGAGAAACGCATTGGATTATCTGCCGCGCAAAGCCGATGACGATTGTCTCCAGGAACTGCGTTGGCTCTACGACCGGCGGGACCTCCAGGAGGCGCGGCAGGACCTGGCGGCATGGTTGAGCAAGTGGGGGCAGAAATATCCCAAACTCTGCGACTGGGTCGAAGACAATATCGACGAGACACTAAGCTTCTACACGCTGCCGCTTCAGCATCACAAACACATGAAATCCACCAATATGCTGGAACGGCTCAACGAAGAGATCAAACGGCGAACGCGCGTGGTGCGGATATTCCCCAACGCAGCCAGCTGTCTGCGTTTGATTCGGGCGCTGACCACCGAAACGCACGAGAACTGGATCGAAGCGATCCGCTACTTGAACATGGACCTGTTGAAGGAACACAAAAGGGACTGGCACCGTCAGACGCCGGCTGCCTAAACGCGTCCCAACGGGCCGACCCAATGATCGACTCGGATGTCGATCGGCGATTACAGAGCATCCTGGAGCGAACAATCGCTGTGGAAAACTTTCGAGAGGACGAAAGAAAGAAAAAGAACTAAAAAGAAAGAAACGCAGAGACCTGATGGAAATGACGCCTCAGAGGAAATCCGCCAAAAGGCGCGGATTCCCTCTGAGGCTTGGAAAAGCTTCGCCAAGAACGCTCAGCTTTCCCACATTCCCACAGGCCCGACGGCGATCGACACTCAAGAACTGAATTTTTCGGAAATACTTTTTGCAGAACTTGACGCACACAACTACGGACCGTGAACAGTTGGCCAAATACTACGAAATGCGGGAGTTGATAGCAATCAATCAGTCACCCGGACGTAGCACCGCCTAGCCTGACATCTGAACGGACCTGTATTCATGGGGTTTTCGTGAAAATCCACCTTACCGAGATGCATTCTCGGTAACTTGAAACCCTCGAAAAAACGGGAGCTTTCGACGGCGATCCACCTTACCGGTATGCCGACAATAAGGTCATCCGCTTCGATTTCCTGTCGAGCCCAGCAGGCGTTCATCCGGCAGAAGAGAGGCGTTGAGATGCTGGGAGCGCGGGACATCGCTCTCCGCGACCTGGATGCCGAAGATAGAGCACAGGATAATGAAACTCCGGAACGTGACAAGGACGTTAGGGGAGTGAGTGCAGCAGCGCCATGGTGGCCCAGTTGGAGGCGGCGGCGGAGATCCACTGGTCATCGCCGTGGGGGAAGTCGGTCTCGAAGTACGGTTGAAACGGAACCGACCGCGTCGTGACATGCCACGAACCGTCGTCGAGTTGGGTGTCGAGAAGAAATTGGATGCCGCGGCGGTACCCGTCATCGTCTGCGGGTAGACCGGCTGCGTGCAGCGCCACCAACATCTGGCCGGTCGCGTAGACATCGCTCGGCATGTCGGAAAGCTGGGACCAGCCGCCATCGGGTTTCTGCTGGGCCAGAGCTTCCTGCGCCGCACTACGAATCATCTCGGGTGGGGCATCCCCCCACGTCTCGCGTGGGCCGTTCGCCCACGTCTCGGGTGGGGCGTTCGCCCACGTCATTGCCAGCAGCCTGAACGCATGCTCTTCGCTGGACCGGACGGAGGCGCCGAAGATCCATTCGACGGCCTTCTTCGCGGCCATGTCGTAATCCCACTTCTCGCTCTCAGGTGAATAGAGCTGAAGCGCACGGAGCGATGTAGCCGTCACCGTGATATCCGAGTACTCCATTGGAGGCCGGTCCGCACTAATTCGCCATCGGCCATCGGGCTGTTGCGCCCGTTTCAGAAACAGCGCCATCAGATCCGTCGCCGGGTCTGCCGGATGTTCGTCCGCTCCGAGCCCGATCAGCAGATAGCTGACCGCATCCGCGCCTCCCGGAATGGGGAAGCCGTTCTGGAGACGTATCCCCCAGTCTTCCGCAAACCGGGCCGCCGCCTTCAATTGCTCGCTGGCGAGGTGATCATCGACCCGGACGCCTTTTTCGCGGGCCAGAGCAACGGCCATGGCGGTCAGAGAGTTGTGATGACACGAGATGCACCGGGACTTCTTTATAGAGGTCATGCCGGATTTCTGCAGCAGGGGAAGGCTCCGCTCCACGGCACGCTGAATCGCGGTGTCCTGTGGTATCTCCGAACTCTGGGCGGACAACGTCCCGGCAACAAGCAGGGCTCCGGTAATCGCCCAGGCAGCCATTCGTCTCACCTGGTTTCTCCTGAAGACGGCAGTATAGAGCCTTACCCCGTACAGCCTCAATCGTCATTCAGTCGCGCGGGTATCGAGGGACTTTCGTCCATCCCGACGGCAGGGCGAACAGCGCCGTCGACCTGAACGCGTGGGTAACGGAACAGTTGCAAGAAATGGTTGCGACATTCAGGAAAGCGGGGGTCACCGACCCCGAGATCAATAACGTTTTCCGGACTGTCATGAACGAACAGAGCGATTAAGGAGCCTGAACGTTATGGCCTGGTCAAACAATCTTTTTTACGTCGCTTTTTTAAGTCAGATATTTCTGATGTCTTACTACTTTCCGAACAAGCTGTTGGCGCGGATGCGGCACGTGCTCACAACCTATCCGCCGGCAGCCTATCCCAAGCTTTATCCGAAACCGATAGAGCAATACGAAAGGAGGGAGTTAGGGTTAGTCAATCAGTCACCTGGACTCACCTGGGCGTATAGACACGGCACTTGCGGCCTGAAACTAGTGGCCTGTAACAGTGCTATCGGTACCATCGCCGATGGGTCTTCTGTAACAGTGCTATCGGTACCATCGCCGATGGGTCGCGGGCAAGGTCGAGGAGGGAGACGGAAAGCGATGCTCTTTCATCGGTGACGGGTTCCGACAAAGAGATCGCCCGCAACCCCCATCGGCCCAAAGGGTTCGGCGGAACGGCGCCGTCTTCGGTGTCGTAACGCCCTCGCAATGAAACAGCATTGGCTCGGGCGTCACTCCTAGAATCCGACGCCGTTCCGCCGAACGCTGGTACCGATAGCACTGTTACAGGTCACTAGGAGAAACTCACTGAGAATACTCCCGAACCAGCAACTCGACCATCGCCTCGGCACGGTCCGGGTCGAGGTGGTCGATCCGAGCGTGAATGTCCTCCAGGATCACACGGGCCTCCTCGGAGTTGGACAGTTCCCGACTGAGCGCGTGCACCTTGAATGCGTGGTGAATACCCACAGCGCCCTCCGCGAACAACAGGACGGCTACAGGCGCGGGAGCGACCTCGGCAAGCACGGGGAGCGCCAGTCGCAGCAGAGTCCGCGCATGGCGTGGGTCCCGATGCTTGTTGGCAGCCACGTCCTGTCGGATTCGATCCAGCCGTTCGTCTGCCACGAACCAATCTTCACGGTGAATCTCGCGCAACCGGTTCATCGCCAGGGCGCGATGGTTGCGACCCGCACGGGTGAATCCGGAACTGTCGTCCTCGATGGTGAAACCATGACGTTGGCGGGTGATCCGGTACGTGGACGGATCGTCACCGAGGCCGTGATAGGTGGGTGTGTGATCGCCGCCTCGAGTGTCGACAGCATAGAATCCAGTGACGATCTCGGTGTCCCGTGCCGGGCGATTGAGCGTAACGCATGACACGATCAGCCAATAGGTTGGAGTCGAGGGCAGAAAGTCCTGGATATCGAGAATCGCCTTTCGGGCCTGAAGCCGCGAGGAAACCAGCGCCGCAGTCAGCATCCGCGTTGCCGGATCAACTTTCGAATCGTCGCGGAGAATCGACTCCCGGTCGAGGCCTTCCGAACCCATTAATTCGCGCGTTCCCTCGGCGAAGGGCAGGGTCGAACCCTCGAGCAAAGCGTGGAGGGCACCGCAACAGGGAGACTCCGAGTCGTAGCGGCGAAGGACTCCAAGACGCACTGCCGGGATTTCCCCCAGCGCGGCGGGGTCGGTGGGTAGCTGGACACCGACATGACTGTTGATTTTGACGACGATCAGCTTGAACCCGCGCGGCGCCACATAGTGCTCTTCGGCGATCCGAGCGGCTCCCCATTCGTATTGCCCTCCCAGATTCGCCAGCCGCATGGGTGCCCGGTATGCGAACTTCAGCGGCGGCAGTAGATAGTGCGCGAAGCCTTTCCGGAATGCTTCGACGCATTCCATCTCGCTCTCGTCGGCGCAGGTAACGTGAACCGCCCCCACGGCGCCCGGGCGCAGGATGTCTGCAAAGAAATGCAGCGCCTGCGTCACCTCGTTGAGCGACCGCTCCTTTCCGACCATCCCGGACAGTCCTGCAAGGTTTTGGTTTAGCGCGGTCTCATTCACGTTGGCTTCCCGGTGGTGTCACTCTGGTCCGCTGGGCAAGATAGATACGTCATTTGTCCCTGGGGAGTTCGGCGAGAAAGGCCGTGTCCGGCCGGTTGGACTGCCGCACGCCGATGCTACTCGATGCGATCGAAGCGCATGTCGTACACACGGCCCAGGCTGAGCGACAGCGTGGTGACCCGACCTCCACCGTCGCGACGGAAACGCACGATGTTGCCGCCCATGCGAAATGCGTCGCGGTAGATCGGTGCCATCGAGCTTGTCTGGCTGGGGCGTTGCCATATGGCGAGCTCGCCGGCTTCGGCGCGGACCACGTAGGTCGTCTCCGCGTCTTCGCTGCGGTAAGTTCCGGTGAACGCCTCCAACTCCGTTGCCTTCAGCTCCCACGGCTCCACCGGATCGAGGCGATGATCCGAGTACTGCCAGTCTTCGATCCGAAAAGTGCTCCTGCCGGCATCATCGAAGACGTAACGCCTACCGTTGGCCCCGACCGCGAACTCGCGTTCCGACAGCGGAATCAGCCGGGCATTCCCGTCGCGGAGTTCGCCTTCGACGAAACGAAGCTCCGTGGGGTTTCCGGTGACGGGGTCCATGTACAATCCCGCGAATTTCTCCAGCGCGGTAACGGTCATGTCGACTCCAGCCGGAAGCTCGGGGTCCGAGGCTTCCCCACCCAGGAAGACGCGCGCGAGGCGGCCCCCGGTTCCGCCTGTCGATACGTTCGACGCATTGCAGAGCATCGCCACCGACAGGTCTTGATCGGGAAAACGTCCGAGATAAGCGCGGTAGCCGGCGGTGGATCCCGTGTGGGTGATCGAGGGAACTCCGGCGAACGTCTGGATCCGCAACCCTGCGGCGTAGACGATCTCCGAGCCGTCGTTCAGACGGCCCTGCTCGTACATCATCCCGACGAATTTCTCGCCACCCAACCGTCCGTCCGTGAGGGCCTGATTCCATATTCCCAGGTCGCCAACCGTCGTCAGAATGCCGCCGTTGCCGTGTACGTACTCGATGGGACGATCGATCTCCCAGGTGCCGTCAGGCAGCGCGGCATACGCGGTACTCCTGCCGGCAACGATGCGTTTGTAGTCGTCGCGCCAGTGTGTGTTCCGCATGCCGAGCGGCTCGAAGATTCGCTCTTTCGAAAACTCGGCGAACGAAGTGCCGCTGACCCGGCCGACGATGATCGCCTGCAGGTTGAAGCCGGAGTTGCTGTAGGAATACTCGTGCCCCGGCTCGAAGTTGAGCGCGGTCTGCCGGCTCAGGATGTCCACGACATCGTCATGGTCGTGGCTGCGCTCGCCGCGTCCCCAACCGGAGATCCCGGCGACACTGCCCCAATCGCGAAGGCCGCTCGTGTGGTTCATCAAGTGGCGAAGCGTAATCGCAACCCCGTAGTCGGGCAGCTCCGGAACGTATTTGTGGACGTCATCGTCCAGGGCAAGCTTTCCGTCGAGTGCGAGCAGCACGACGGCCGCGGCCGTGAACTGCTTCGAAAGCGATCCGCCCTCGAAGATCGTGTCGGATGTGTTCGCTATTCCGTGCTCGAGATCGGCCATCCCGTAGGCACGCTCCAGAACGGTCAGGCCGCCATCGGTGACCCCGACTGCGCAACCCGGAGAGTTGATCGAGTCCCATCGCTCGAAGATTTCGTCCACGCGCTGGGCGGCATCGGCCGGCACCTGTGCGTGGGCCGCCATAGAGACAACTGCCGATACAAGAGCGGCAGCCAGAACGAAACGTCGCATGTTCATCAGTCCCTCCTCAAGAGCCGTCTGAAATAAAACTACGGATGGGACCTCACGTCAATCAGGAAGGCACTTGGTTGTATTACCGCCCACGCGGAAGAGTGAAACCCTCGAAGCCGGGGGGTGACGGCCGCGATCCACCTGCCGGCACGACTCTACGGCCAGGTGGCTTCTTCCCGATCACGGGCCAAGGACCAGGACCGATTTCATGGACATAGATGGTCCGATCAGTCAGCATAGCGCTCAGCCCCACTCGTTGATGAAAGGGCGAATTGCGCAGGATGATCCACAGCGACCAGCCGCCGTCGAGCCAGTGAGGAACGTTAGTAGATCTGGATTCATGTGCGGGGAGGTACGAGATTTAGGACTAATCACCAAAAGATCTCGAATCAGGAAAGGACGCTAAAAAGTAGGTTGTACTATCACTGAAATGACCCAATCCCTGGAGGTTTCCCCATGCGTCGGCTCGTGAACACCCACCTGGCAGTTTTCTTTGTTCTCCTCGGGATCGCGGTTCCGTCTTGGAGCCAGCAACCCGAGGAGATCGTCATTCGCGACGGCACGGTCGTGACCTCTGAAGGCCGCTACGACGCCGACGTGCGCACCCGCGGCGGCATCATCGTCGACATCGGCGAAAACCTGGAAGCGGGGGCCGGCGTCCGGGAACTGGATGCCACGGGCCTGCTTGTCATTCCCGGCGGCATCGATCCCCACGTGCACGTGCGCGACAACTCAATGGACACCTATGAAAGCGGCTCTCGGTCTGCCCTGGCGGGCGGCTTGACGACGATCTCGAGCTTCCCGTTCCAACAGGCGCCGGTCCTTACCGGAGGGTTCCCCCCGGTGCGGAAGACCCTTGCCAGCGCGATCGAAGGCGAGATCCCGTCGATCCGCCGGGACGCGATCGCGGACTTCATGCTCCATCCGGTTATCGACGACCCGGACGCCCAGCAGCACGAGCTGGCTACCTTGAGCGCCGACACCGGCCAGACCACCATCAAGGTCTTCATGGCCAGTCCCTATTTCGATGACAACGTCCGCGGGTACCTGGCGGTACTGGACGCGGCACGGGAGGCCGGCATTCTGACGATGTTTCACTGCGAGGACGGCCCCATCATAGAACGCGCCGTCGAGGAGATGGCCGCCGCGGGTCGGACTGCGTTCCGGCACTTTGCGGACAGCAGACCGGCGCTCGCTGAGGTCGTCGCCACCCAGCGGGCCGTTGCCATGGTCGAGGCGACCGGCGCACCGATCTACATCGTGCACCTGTCGGCGGAGGGGGCGCTGCGGGTCGCCCAGCAGGCACAGGCTCGGGGTCTGCCGGTGTGGGTCGAAACCCGGGCCATCTATCTGCACTTCACCCGGGAGAGTTTGGACCGTCCCGATCGCGAGCGCTTTCGCACCATGCCGCCGCTCCGGACCACACGCGATCAGGACGCCCTCTGGACGGGAATCGCCAACGGGTCCATCCACGTGGTGGCCACCGACCACGGCAGCATCGACAACCTGCAGATGATGCGCCCCATGCTGTTTTCCGATGGCGTCGTCACCGGCCGGATCTCGGCGGAGCGGTTCGTTGCGGTGACCGCGACCAACCCTGCCCGCCTGATGGGCCTCTATCCCCGCAAGGGGACCATCGCCGTCGGCTCGGATGCCGACATCATCCTCTGGGATCCCGACGAGGTTCGGACGGTCCGCGACGAGGACATGTTCTCGAACAGGGGCTACTCGATCTATGCGGGAAGAGAAGTCACGGGCTGGCCCGTCGTGACGATCCGTCGCGGCGAGATCGTGTATGAGAACGGCGAGTTCCGCGCCACGGCGGGAAGCGGACAACTGCTGCGGCGGAGCCGATGGCAGGCTCCCTAGTGGCCTATAACAGAGATAGTGACAGCGTCGCCGATGGGCCTTGCGGGTCCTCTCACGAGTCGTTGCCGAACGAAAAACGCCGGTTTCCTAGCTCCTCTGCCTGACTGGCAAGATCCATCGTCCCTTCGGGTTGCGGCGGAAGAGCACCGTCTTCGTTGTCGCGCGGTCCCGCAATGAGGCAGCATTGCGCCTTCTCGCAATGAAGCAGCATTACCTCGGGCGGCGCTCCTTGTACCCGGTCCCATAGATAGGGAGCGTAACGCCGATGGGCCTTGGCGGCGAGGTCGAGGAGCGAGGCGCGAAGTGATGCTCTTTCATCCTGAGCGGCGAGCGACAAAGAGATCGCCGCCAACCCCCATCGGCCCGAAGGGTTCGGGCGGAACGGTCGAGTCTTCGTTGCCGCGACCTTTCTTGGTAAGACCCGCTTCCCATCGGTCCTCGTCGCTCCTAGAATCCGATGCCGTTGCGCTCCGAACGTTATGCTCCCTATCTATGGGACCGGGTACTGAAATCCGGTACCGTTGCGCTCGCAACGCCACTATCACTCTCTCTGTTACAGGCCACTAGCAGCCGTGGTCGAGACTGAAAAAAGAGAGTCGTCAACTTGAGGCGGGGTTCTCCGATCCGCGGGGTCGTAATAAAACTACGGATGAGACTTCGCGTCAATCAGAAGGTCACCTGCCTGAAGGTCACCTGCCTGGAATACGCCGATACGGAAACCTGGGACCCGATTGAAAAACAAGGGAGTAACGAATGAAAGCCGACAGGGTTTATGCGGTGCGGCTTCTCTGGGTACGTGATCCAGAGCGCTTTGCAGAGTATCAGGAACGAACCAAGCCGATTCTGGCGAAGCACGGTGTGCACGTCGAGCGTTGGCTCATGACCCATGACATGGATGGAGACGGCTTCGAGCGACCGGATCAGATCGTTGTTACCTGGTTCAAGAACGCGGAAGCGAAAGCGGCGTTTGAAAACGACCCGGAGTTTGCAGCAGCGGTGAAGATCCGAGATGAAGCTGTGAAAGTCGTCACTATCACGGGTAGCTCGGTCTTCGGAGACCCGCCAGCGAACTAGCCCGGATTATTCATGAATTGTCTACTGCAGCGGCGGATACACTCGCAGATACGGCGTTGCGCTCGGTCGGCCTCCTCGACGTATTGTCATATACGCCTGCGGGGGCCTCGGTCGCGCGCCTTGTCTCTGCGGCGTCTCCACCGCTTCGCGACGACAACCACGAATAATCCGGGCTAGCCGCCGGAACCCACTCTTCAAGTAGCCGACTACTCTACACGACCATGTGGATTGAAACACTCTGGCGCATCGGGGGTTGCCAGGGCCAGAAGGATCCAACAGAGGAGCTACTGCACCGGCACCCGTTCGGCCAACTCTTCAAACCAGTTCATGACGATATTGATCGAGGCGTTGGCAGCCGTATTGGACTCGTCTTCGGGAACGACCATGACGAATCGTTCACCGTCCGGCGTGATGTCGTAGTCCCGGTAAAGGGACACCACGTTAAAACCTTCGAGCGGGAGTAACTGCTCGTTGCTGAAGCTGAAATCCGGCTCTGTCTCGATGTCGACCGACGACAGCCGGCTTCCTGTCGTCGTTCTGATCGACCGCGGGTCGTCTGATCCAGATCGGTAGAACAGTTGATCGCCTTGCCGTGACCAGACGACCCAGCTCCCGCCATCCCGGGAGATCCGCTCCCGGCGTCCGGTCGGGGGGAACGGCTCGACGTAGATGTCCCCTCCCGATGCATACGCCAGCCACCGGCCGTCGGGGGAAAATTCGGGAGACCTATGGCGGCGCCCTTCCACGTCATACAGAGGCTCTGTCTTGTATTCTCCATCGACGACGGACAGCGTCCATATATCCCAATCCGATCCGCTCTGGACCATGAAGGAGAGGACCTGCCCGTCGGGAGACCACGATCCGGGCCAGTGCGCGGTGCCCTCCTCGGCCGTCGTCAACCGTTCGGCGACCGTGCTGCCGTCGGCCGGCTGCCAGTAGAGGCTCATCGTTCTTTCATCATTTTGGGGGTCAAACAGGTTGGAAGCGAACGTGATGCGTTCCCCGTCGGGGGTCCAGATGGGCCGGATGTTGGAGCCGTCAAACGTGAGTTGCTGGATCTGCCGATCATCACTCAGGTCGTAGGTCCAGATCACCGCTCCGTCCTCTTCGAACGATTGGACGGCGAGCGTCGTCCCGTCCGGCGACAGGCGGGGGCTCAGGTATATTGCGGGCGGCGCATTCAGGCGTTCGACGCCACCCCCGATCCCCACCATCGCCAGAGCACGGTTCTGGAGTGACCCGATGCCCGTCAGATACGCCAGAGTCCCGTTGTCGGATAGAGCAAACTGCGCGGCCCCTCCCCTTTCGTTCGTCGAAACGCCCTCGACAAGCACCACCGGAGGGGTGACCACTTCCACCGAGTCCGCGTCAAAACCGACCGCCAGCAGCGCGCCTTCTCGCGCATAGACGAGGTGGCCGGTCGATGCATACTGGGCCCGGTGGCCACCTGGGATCAGGAGCCTTCTCTCACCCGTCACCGCGGACTGAGCCACGATATTGGCTCCGCTCCACCTGGGGGACACTCTTTCTGTGAAGACCACCCATTCGCCACCCGGAAGAATGTTGGGGTAATCAACATCCAGGGCGTCGCCCAAAACGGCGAACGGTTCAGGTGCGCCACCCGTGTCGAGCACCTGCGAGAGACCAAAGTCCCCGGACTGACCGAAGATGATCTGGCCCTCGGTACCCCACGTGCCACCGACTGCAGTTGGGATGACGTCCGCAACAGGAACCGGCGCGCCTGCGGGCAGAACCATGGTCTTGAGTTGCCCCTCCGTTGAGAATCCAAGCGATTCCCCGTTCGGCGAAAAGAACGGGTCCTGCCCCCCCTCCGTTCCCGGGATCGGCCTCGCCTCCATCTGCTCCATGACTCGCAGGTGCAGTTGACCGTCCGCCTCGTAAACGATCCGTCGGCCATCGGGAGACAAAGCGATCGAAGAACCGCCGATGCGGATCGCGAGGGTGGGAGGCTCGACTGCGAAGCGGGTGATGGGACGCTCGGGTGTCGGTCGGAAGGCCCACATTCCGAGTGCTCCGACAGTCGTTGCAAGAAGGACAATGCCTGCGATCCATAGGAGCCCGGGCCGGGACCCGGCTCGTGCAACGTGGGGTTCAGGCTCGACGAGCGAACCCCTTGGATCGACGAGTGTCTTCTCAACATCGACTCGCACGTCGGCAATGTCGTGCCACCGGTTCCTGGCTTCCTTCTCCAGGCAACGCTCGAGCAGTTCCCGGATTCTGGGGTTCAGGTTCGTCGGGAGGGAATCGAACTCCGGTTCCCGCTCCAGTACCCGTGCCAGCGTTAGAGAAGCGTCATACCCGGCAAACACCTGTCGACTAGTGAGCATCTCGAACAACACCGCGCCGAACGCCCAGATGTCCGCGCGCTTGTCCACCGCCAACCCGCGTGCCTGTTCAGGCGACATGTATGCTGCGGTGCCGAGGATGATTCCCTGCCGGGTGGCCGCCATGCTCAACGTCGGTGATTGCGACAGATTCGAATTCGACGTATCACCGCTGAACGCCTTTGCCAGGCCAAAGTCCAGCACCTTGACGTTGCCGTCCGGTGTGATCTTGATGTTGGCGGGCTTGAGGTCCCGATGGATGACACCCTTCTCGTGGGCGGCTTCGAGGGCTTCGGCGATCTGGACAGCGAGCTTGAGGGATTCCTCGACAGGGAGCGCACCCTGCTCCAGCCGGTCGGCCAGCGTGTCGCCTTCGACGAGTTCAAGGACCAGGAACCGGGTGCCGTTGTCTTCTTCGAGGCCGTGGATCGTTGCGATGTTCGGGTGGTTCAGCAATGCCAGCAGTTTCGCTTCACGTTCGAATCGGGCCAGTCGCTCTTTGTCCTTGGCGAACTCTTCAGGTAGGGTCTTGATAGCTACTTCGCGCCCGAGTTTCAAGTCCCGGGCACGCCACACCTCTCCCATACCGCCCTTACCGATGGCGGAAACGATTTCGTAGTGTGCGAGCTTTGAGCCGGGCTGGATCACCCGTAAATAAAACTACGGATGGGACTTCGCGTCAATCAGAAGGTTTGTAGTGTAGTTGTTCAATGATTCTGTCACCCATTAAGTGTTCAGTGAAAATGTCACCCTGTTGGGATGATGGAGACAGTGACATTGAACTTAAAGGAACAAAGGCGGTTACTGGTTTTGAACCGCGTCAACGAAGGCAAACTGAACGGAGAACAGGCGGAGATTTTCTGAGCAGACACTCGTTGATTTGTCTACTGCCCTTCAGTCGTTTATCATCGGACGACCCACTCATTGGGAGCGCGACCATGGTCGGCCAAACCGTCAGCCACTACAAGATCCTCGAAAAGATCGGACAGGGCGGCATGGGGGAAGTGTACCGTGCCGAGGATCTCAAGCTTCGCCGGCAAGTTGCTCTCAAGTTCCTCCCCGGAGAATTCTCACGCGACCGGACAGCCATCGAGAGATTCCGGCGTGAGGCCCGAGCCGCATCCGGGCTGAATCATCCTCATATCTGTACGATCCACGACAGCGACGAGCACGAGGGCCGACAGTTCCTTGTGATGGAGCTGCTTGAAGGTCAGACACTGAAGGACCACATCGCCGGTCGGAAACTGTCGAGCGAAAAAGTCGTCGAGTGGGGCCTTCAGCTGGCCGATGCTCTCGATGCTGCCCACGATAAGGGCATCGTCCACCGCGATCTGAAGCCGGCGAACATATTCGTAACAGCTCACGGCGAGGCGAAAATCCTAGACTTCGGCCTGGCTAAGCTGACTGGGCCAAGAAGGGAAGAAGCCGAAACGCGGAGCCTGTTAACCGAGACAGATGCGGTGACCGGCACGCTTCCCTACATGGCCCCGGAGCAAGTGCGGGCGGAGGAGATAGACCCACGTACCGACCTGTACGGATTGGGCGCCGTTCTGTACGAGATGGCGACCGGCCGCAGACCGTTCCGCGAAGCGATCTCTACTCGATTGGCCGACGACATCGTGCACAGATCGCCAGCACCCCCAAGCAGGACCAACACAGATCTGCCGGTGCGATTGGAAGAACTCATCCTGAAGTGCCTTGAAAAGAACCGCGAACATCGTTATCAGTCTGCCCGGGAGATTATGTGATTTCGATAACGTAAAAGGGACCCACCCAAGGGGGTTCTGATCGAGCAAAAGGGACCCACCCCTGATAGCCTCCCCCGGCGTGTCGCCGGATGAACCGGCAAGGCGGGAGGGAGGGTGAGGAGTTGTTAGGGATGGATCAGTACGAGATGGTCAGGACCGCACATCGGGTTTACAAGAAAAGCATTCGACAGATCGCCCGGGAGACCGGGCACACGAGACGGACGGTCCGGAAGGCGTTGGCCGGGCAGGAGCCGAAGTATCGGCGGGAGAAGGAGCCGGCCTGTCCGGTGATGGATCCGGTGGCCGGGATCGTGGAGGGCTGGCTGCGGGCGGATCGGGAGCAGCCGGTCAAGCAGCGACACACGGCGCACCGGGTGTGGCAACGTCTGGTGGACGAGCATGGATTTACCGGAGCCGAGCCGACGGTGCGGCGATGGGTGCGGGAGCGGAAGATGCGGCTGGGCTGGAGCCGGTCGGCGGCGGTGGTGCCGCTGGATCCGGAACAGGCGTCGGAAGCCGAAGTGGACTGGGGCACGGCCTGGGTCCGGATGAATGGTGAAGACCTTCAGGTCAAACTGTTCTGCATGCGGAGCCGGTACTCGGGCAAGTCGTTTGTGCGGGCGTATCGGTGGGAACGGCAGGAGATGTTGCTGGACGGTCAGATCCGGGGGTTCGGCTGGTACGGCGGCGTATTCCCGACCGTGGTCTTCGACAACCTGAAGACGGCTGTGAAGCGGGTTCTGAGAGGGAAGGCCCGGATCGAGCAGGACCGGTTCACGGCGTTTCGAGCCCACTACACGTTTGAAGCGCGGTTCTGTAATCCGGCCCGGGGCCAGGAGAAAGGCGGTGTCGAAGGCCTGGTGGGTTTCGCACGCCGGAACTTCCTGGTGCCGGTTCCCGAGGTGGCCGACTTGGAGGATCTGAACGCGCAACTGCTGGAACGCTGCGCGACCGACGACCAGCGCCGGATCGGCGGCCGGGCCGACGACCGCACGATCGGGGAACGGCATGCTGCCGAGCAAGAGCGGCTGTTGGCACTGCCCGAGACGCCATTTGAGAACACCAAGGTGGTGGGTGTGCGGATCAGCCGGTACCAGACCGCGCAGGTGGATTCGAACCGGTACTCGGTGCCGACCGCGTATGTGGGACGCCGTCTCTGGGCCCATATTGGCTGTGACCGGGTGCGCTTTTATGCGGACCAGAAGAAGGTGGCCGAACATTCCCGAGCCTTCGGTCATAGCGACTGGCGGATTGATCCGATGCACTACCTGGAACTGATCCGCCGGAAGGTGGGGGCGTTTGAAAGCGCCCGACCGATTCGGCAGTGGCGGCCCCAGTGGCCCGCCCATTACGAGACGGCGCTGGAACGGTTGCGGGAACGGCACGGCTATAGCCGGGGCACCCGGCAGTTTATCGGCATCCTCCAACTCCACCAGGACTGGGCTCTGGACCGGGTCTCGGCGGCCCTTCAGGAAGCGCTCGATGCCCACTGCGCCGAACTGGACGCGGTCCAGCACATTCTGATGCGGGAGGCATCCCCGGCCCGAGCCCATGCCCCGCTCGAGTCCGGGTTAATGCCCGGTATCACCGACCGGACGATCGCTGGAGCCGATCTGGATCAATACGACCGTCTCCTGACTGGGGGTGTGCGATGACACCGGGCCAGGAGATCGTTCTGGACGACGCATTACGGCAGCTTCGGCTTCCGGCCATGGGACGGGAGTGGCGCGAACACGCCCGGCAGGCCAAGGAGGCCGGAGAGGGGTACACCGGCTTCCTGCTGGCTCTGGCCAGCCGCGAGTTGGAACAGCGCCAAGCCAATCAGGTCCAGCGCCGGTTGCGCGAGGCCCGGTTTCCACTGCTCAAGACCCTGGAAACGACCGACCTGAAGAAGTGGCCGGCGCTGGATGCGGTTCAGGTCCGCGACTATGCCGAGTGCGGCTACATCACCCGGCGCGAGAACGTTGTGCTGCTGGGCAAGCACGGCACCGGCAAGACCCATGCCGCAACGGTCCTGGGTGTGGAAGCCTGCCGCAACGGTTACCGCGTCGGGTTCACCACGGCCGCGGGATTGGTCAACACGCTGATCGAATCCCGCGAAGAACGGCAGTTGAAGCGGTACCTGGCCAAGCTGTCCCGCTTTGAACTGCTCGTCGTTGACGAGGTCGGCTATATCCCGTTCTCGGCCGAGGGGGCCCAGCTGCTGTTTCAGGTCTTCTCGGACCGTTATGAGAAGGGCTCGGTGATCGTCACGTCGAACCTCCCGTTTGCGCAGTGGACCAGCGTCTTCGGCGACGCCGCGCTGACTGCGGCCCTATTGGACCGGCTCACCCATCACTGCTCGATTCACGAGTTCAAATGGGAAAGCATCCGGTTCACCGAAAGTCTGGGCGCCGCCAGCAAACGGAAAAAGAAACCCCGTGCCGCCGGAGGATCCGCGTGAAAAACGCGGGCGCGACGGGCCGTGGAAAGTGCCGCCACCGTGGGAACCCGCTGCAAAGCCAGCGCGTTCCCACCGCGGCTTGGAAGCCTTCGGCTTCCACACTTTCCACAGCCCCGACGGCGGGCTTACTTACAAACCATTAACCCAGGGGGTGGGTCCCTTTTACTCGATCGGGGTGGGCTCTTTTTACGTTGTCAAAGCGAATTATGGCCGACTTCCGGCGCATGGGCGCAACCGAGGCTGTTTCTGGAGCTGGGGGACCACTGCGTTGGAGACTACAACTGATCGGCGCCGCGATTGTCCTGCTGGTGGCAACACTACTCGTATTGGACGCCGGGAACTTGCGGGAGAGGGTCACAGCTGTCTTCGATGGAGACGTCGCGCGGTCTCCGATAACAGGGGAATCCCCTTCTCTAGCCGTGTTCCCGTTCGAAAACCTGAGTGCCGACCCTGAAAACCAGTATTTCAGCGACGGGATGACAGAAGAACTCGTCAGCAAGCTATCCCGAATCCAGGGTCTCCAGGTTGCTTCACGGAGATCGGCAGCCCACTTCAGGGAGAGGATCGGAAGCATTACGGAAATTGCTGAGGAACTCGGTCTCACGCACGTCGTCGAGGGCAGTGTCCGCAGGGCTGGAGGTCGCGTCCGCATCAGTGCGCAGTTGATCGACGCCGGAACCAGCTTCCAGCTTTGGTCGGACGATTTCGAGGGAGAGCTGGACGATGTGTTCGGTCTGCAGGAACAGGTGGCACTGGAGATCGCCGCGGCCTTGGATCTCCAATTGAGCCCCCAGGAAACCGCGAGGGTCAGCGTACGCTATACCGAAAACTCCAAGGCCTACGATGCATATCTTCGAGGTTGGTCACTGGTGCAGTCGGCCCATACTGTTCTCGACTTCCCTGAGGCGCGGATTGATGCTGCCCGGGAATATTTCGAAGAGGCTCTCGCGTTGGACACCAAGTATCCCCTGGCCTTGGCGGGTCTCGGCGCCGCCGAGTGGTTATATCGTTATTTCGGATACGACCGCAGCCCTGAACGCTTGCAGCGTGCGGAGGAGCTTGCCTTCGAGGCGATCGCTCTCGACCCGGAGCTCTCGGAGGCGTACATCGTCCTGGGGAAAGTCTTTTTTAGCAGACGGGATTATGCGCGCTCCATCGATGAATACGAGCGGGCAGTAACGCTGAACCCCGACGACGCGTTCACTTGGTGCGAGCTCGCTGCGGCGTGCAGCGGGGGGAATGAGTTCGAGGCGGCGGAAACGGCCGCGCGCAACGCGATTCGGCATGACCCGGATTATTTCGAGGCGTACCACCAGCTCGGTCGCGCGCTTCTCGAGCAAGAGCGCTACGAGGAGGCCATACCCGAGTTCGAACATGCTTTGCGACTGGAACCAGGTCGCGGCGTCGCTTGGTTTCGGCTCGGCCTAGCACACCTGGCTTTGGACAACTACGAACAGGCCCTAGGGCCGTTCGAAAGAGCTCTTGAATTGGGTGGTCCCCCAAGGTCAGTGCAGGTGCGAATGAGCGCCGTCTACGCCGGCCTTGGAGACACGGAACGCTCTCTTGTCGAGCTAGAAGGGGCTTTGGCCGACGGTTTTGATGATTTCACATTCTTCGATGAAGTCCATTTTGATTCTTTTCGCTCCGATCCGCGATTCCAAGAAATCCTAAACCGGTACCGTCCTTAGGTGCTTCTTGCCAAGACGCAAGAAATTCCCGACCGACAGTGTATGCGGAAAGGGATGCGAACGGTTTCACGGAAGCAGATCGAACTGCTGGACGTACTTGATGATGAACGCGCGGTTGACCGGGCCCAAGCCGTTCATGCTCTCCGTATCGTTGTAGACGACGAACAGTCCCGTGCCCGCCGTCCACAACCAGTGGAACCGCAGGTTCGTAGACAAGCGCTGGGTCCGGTCGTTGTACTGAATCAGGGTCTGCGCGAAGATCGACGGTGTAAAGTTGTACGTCAACCGCATTCTGCCCAGATTCGTCCGGAACGAGCCCGCCGGCAGATCGATGGAGCGGTAGTTCCACGTCGCATCCAGCGCGAACGTGCCACCCTGCCGAACGATCGTCTGGAATATATGGCTGTTCTGATTGCCGTCGAGGAACCGGCCGACATCCCACTGATGGCGTCCGAACAGCCACTTCCTCCGGTCGGTGTTTGAGCGCAACGTGAAGCGCAAGCCCCCGTGCTCGCCAGGTGGAACGACGATGTCCGGGAAGATTTCGAACGGCTCCTCCAGCCCTTCCCAGGTCCCGTTGACTGCGGTGCTGATGTAATAACCGTTCTCCCAGTCCCAGTGATTGTCGACGTGGAGATCTGCGCTCTGCATGCCTGCGCCGTCCAGGTAGTCGTAGCGCGTGTAGTTGATGTGGGGCAGGAACTCCCGGAATCCCCAGCTCCGGATCTTCTCCTGGCGCATCGTCTCCTGAATTCGGAAGTACCAGCGTCTGTACCCGAGCGTGTTCTGGAGAAAGCCGACCTCGGGGTTGAAATCTTCGCCGGTGATGCCGTAATCGAAGTCGAGCCGGGTCTTTCCATCGTCGTACTGCGAAGTCATGTTCCACGCATACTCGCGTCCTGTCAGTCCCGGCGTTTCCGTTTTGGCGGCAACCGCCCCGATGGACACCTGTTCGGCAATGCCGAGCCTGCCGTCGAGCCCCCACGTACGGTTCCAGTCGTCGGGTCCGGCGAATCGGCCGGTCGCGCCACGGTTGATGAAAATCGCCCCGAGACCGGAGCGGTTCGGCAGTTCGCGGCTCACGCGCAACGTGGTGAAGTTGTCTCCGGGGTCTCGACCGACGTCTTCAGTCTGAATGTTCAGAAATCCGATGTTGTAGTTACCAGCTTTGCCGCTGAGACGGGCGCCGCCTTTGATCGGCACGAGGCCGCCGCTCTCATCGAGCCCGATGCGCCGGCTGAAGAACAGGTCGACGTCACCGCTTCCGCCGAATCCCCCACCGCTGGCGCCCACCGCAAAGAGTTGCGAGTTTTCGAGGAAGAACGGTCGTCGTTCCGGAAATCGAATATTGAAGCGCGTGAGGTTGATCTGCTGGGTGTCGACCTCGACCTGGGCAAAATCGGTGTTGTAGGTCAAGTCCAGGTTCAGGCCTCCGGTAATGCTGATCTTGGAATCGATTCCCCACGCGCTGTCATAATCGGTCTCGGCGTGCGGCGCGAAATTGCGGTTGGCGGATGCGACCACGTACGGCAACACCTTGATGCTCCTGGGTGACGGCAGTTCCAGCCCACGCAACTCTCCTGCGGACGACAGGCGTGACAGGTTGAATTGGCGTGGCAGGGGAGCCCAGTAGGTCCTCTCCCGCCGCCTCTGGATGTTGCGCATGAAGTTCACGCCCCAAACTTGAGGGGGCGGCCCGTAGCGAAGCGTACTCAGCGGGATGCGGAACTCCGCCGTCCACACGCCCTCGCCAAGTCGGGTCATGACGTCCCAACTTCCGTGCCAGCTCGAGCTCAGATTCCCTTGATTCCGGACCTGAGCGTCATGCTGAATTCCAGAAGCGGTCGTGCCAAACGCAAATCCGTTCTGCTGGTCCAGAAACGTGTCGAAAATGATCTGAAAGGAGTCCTGGTTCCCCAGGCCGGCATCGCGGCTCGTGTCGGTGATCACGATCAGCGACGTGTCGGAGTCATAGAGCCACACGCCGACGTAGATCGCCGTGTCGTCATAGAGAAGACGGACCTCGGTCTCCTCGCTGGCGGGCGTGCCTTCGAGCGGCTCAGCCTGGACGAAACCGGTCAGGGGCGGGGCGTACTGCCACGATTCCTCGTCGAGATGCCCGTCGATGACCGGCGCTTCAACCACCTGGGCAGCGTTGGCGACAGGCCGCGGAATCGCAGCAATGCCGCCCCCGTCGGGTGCGACCACCTCCTGCGCCAGGGCATTCCCCACTAATGTGAAAGCAAGGACAATGGCCCAGACGAGCGTGGCGCGCCTGACAGATTGCGAATCCATTCGCGCTACTGTAAAGAGGACCCGTTTCGGAGTCAACTCAACCGTCACGCGGTGAGGTGACGACCAAACCCGGGAGGTCTTGATGTCCAGCACTGACAGGAACTACTTGTCTACTCGGTACGGACGGTCAGCGTTTCGTCAACACTGATGCGTTTGGGTGCATTCGGATCCGGGCCGGAGTAGTTGGCGACGATCTCGAAGCCTGAGTCGCTGGTCTCGGCAGAGTAAGTAAAGTTGGGGCGGGGGTCGGGGATGACGTCACCGTTCGCGCGCAGTTCATCCAGGGAGGCGTACTTCCCGTTTGTAGCAAAGTAGGTGCGTTCCGCGTTGGCGATTGCGATCAGGTCCATTCGCACGCCGGTCACGTCGATGGAGGTCGTCGGTGCGCCGCCCCCCGGCGTGACGTCGGCGGCCTGCCTTGTGAAAAGAAACGCGCCTACTGCCACTGCAACAATCACTGAGATGAAGCCAATGCCGCGTCCCATGCCTCGGAGTGTAACTCGGGGCCCGGCCCGTCAACTATCTTTTTGCCCAGGGCGGTGGCTGGGCCGGCATGACGGGTTTGGATCATGGACAGCCGGGGCTTGCGGTGCTATACGGAACAAATGGAGAACTCAGAGGCCAGGAAACTCATGCGGAGCGCCTGGGCGACGCGCCGGTCTTCGTTTGGCAGGCCGGCCGAAAAGAAATTGAAACTGATCACGAAAGCGCGCGACGACCTTGTCAAAGCCGTCGCGTTGTGTCGTGAGGGCTCCGATCCCGTCGAGCTTGCCCAGGCCCTGCATCTGCTCGCCAACCTCGAGCACGACATGCGCAGGGATGGCCCGGCCTTAACGTTGTGGCTCGAAGCGGTTGCCATTCTGCGAGAGGCCGACAACCCGCTGCAACTGGCCCACAAGGTTCGACACGTTGGCGATCTGCACCGGCACTGCGGGAGACTTGATGACGCGGATGTCTGCTATGAACAGGCCGTCGCCCTCTATCGGAGTCACGACAAGCCCGGCAGTCTGGACTACCCGAACGCGATTCGCCCGCTGGCAATCCTGAAGGAACGACTGGGCGACCGACAGCAGGCGCTGGCACTCTGGCGAGAGGCGAGAGAGCTCTACGCGGAGGTCGAGGGGCTGGACCTTCAGCCGGCGCTGGATGAGTGTGACCAGCATGTAGCGCGGCTGGCGGCGGCGGATAGTGCTACAGATTAAACTGTAGCACTGGCACGCGGCGTCCTAGTTTGTCGCGGGCGGCCGACAGCGATGCCGCGACGATACCGACACTGACTCCCGCCTGCAGGGGAACGAGCCCCGACGCAGTAGGAGCGCAAGTACACAGCGCTTCTTGTCGCCGCGGGTCCTCTGGATACCGATTTCTTCGAGCGCTTCCGGCTCTCAGCCTCTCTGCGGTGGCGCGGGAAGAGACGGCGTCGAGAAGATCATCGCGGTGATCGCCTTGATGCTCCGGGCTCCGTAACGGAACGGAACGATGACGCGAAGAGGCGCGCCGTGCCGGGGAGGAATCGGCTCGTCGTTCATCATCCACGCGAGCATCACCTGCCGGTGCGTCAGCGTCTCCAGCGAATCGTCAGCGTAGCGGCCGTCGGATCCCACGATACGGCAATAGTGCACCCCGGGTAGCAGACCCAGCATGTCGACAAAGTCGGAGAAACGCACGCCGGTCCACTTCACGATGCCGCGTGGGTTCGGTGCTCCACACTGCAGGAGAAAGGTATTGGAAACGCGCGGCAGTGGTTCCAGGTCCGAAAACCGCAGCGTTCCGCCGAGTCTGGCCATGCCGCGGGTATCGACCCGGATTGCCATCCGCCGGTAGTCGAATTCGACTTCGGGTGCCTGGCGGTCCGGTGTACGCCACATCAGCGGATCGGTAATGGGACCCGCCTCGCTTTCATCGTGCTCCGGCGCTGAACCGTCCGGGTTGAGTGGAAGCGGCGCCGGGAAGCCGTCCCGCAGTGGTCGTTCCACCAGTCGGTCCGGCCAGTCTTCCTGCCGTGCAGCCTGAGCCGCCAGGGCTCCGGGCTTGACTACGCCCAGGGACAATCCTGCCAGCGTCGAGCCTGAAATAGCGATCGCCTTACGTCGTGAGATTGCCATCCCTAACCTCCTTCGTTTTGGTAAAAACGGATTGTCTCACAGTTACAGCCACGCGGAAGGAATTCCGTGGGCACCGAGCTGGAAACCCCAATGAAGTCCACTTTCGCTTTTCCGGTGTGCCGTTACAGGAGCGTGGAATCGAACGGCACACTGGTGATCATTCCTGATATGAATACGCCGGTCGAGAAACATCTTCGAAGGCCAACTGCCGGACGAATCAATAGGAACGATAGTCGAGCGAACGCGACTTGGCCTACTCGGGACCACCGATAGGCAGCCCTTCGGATGACCTCCTGGTCACTGGCCTTTTGCAGGCCAAGAGTGCGGATGTGCACAGCATCATGGCCCAGATCGCGTAGGAATCTGATGGTCTTCGGTGATATGGCTGCGTCCGCCAGGAAGCGCACCGATCACGCACCCAAAGAATGCATTTCGTCCTGGGCAAGAGCGGCGGCGTAAGCGAGCGCCTGTCGAACATCTTGCTCGTCGAGATCCGGCAGATCCTGCACGATTTCACCAGGCGTCATCCCATTCGCGACTAGGTTCACCACGTGCGCAACTGAAATGCGCAATCCACGAATCGTGGCCTTTCCACCCAGCACGTCCGGTTGGTGAGAAATCCGATCGAATCTGTCGTCATGGGACATACTGCTGATTCTACACTCAGGTTCATCCAGGTCGGTATGGATTCTGGCAACCTGGATAACTACTGCGATGGAATCCAGGTGGGAGGAAAGCCGACTTACCGGGCATCTGAAATCGTTTGAGATTCCAACCTCGCTTCCAGTCGGACCGATTTGATGGACATAGATGCCCGGGTCGGTCAGGATAGCGCTCAGACTCAATTGTTCTTGAAAGCACGACGCATCAAGGGATTGCCCTCAATCAAGAGGGCGTTGCTAGGTAGCAGAATCGCGTGGTTGGTGCTGTTACGGAGTTCCGTCTAATACAAGTTCGGCGGCAGCAGACTCACTGCGACCTTCTGTGACGGACATGTTTCTGGTAGCTGCGAATGGCAGACGGACTGATTGATGTTTTCTTTGATGTGCAGTCGGACCTACCACGGCAAGGCCCTGGCGATCGCGTCAGCACGTGTCAAGCGCTGGCGCTATGTAGTTCTTTGCCCAGTGCAGCATCCGTCCTAGATATTGGCTGTGGTCCGGGTGCTCAGACGCTGGTGCTAGCTGAGGAGCTGCCGAACGCCAGTATCACAGCAATTGATACTCATCAGCCATACCTGGACGAGCTTCAGGCAAGGGCAGCCGCCGCTGGAGCCACGGACCGAGTGACCCTAGAGAACATGTCCATGGAGGAGATGACGTTCGCGCCTGAGTCGTTCGATCTAATTTGGGCGGAAGGCTCCGCTTACATCATGGGATTCACCAATGCTGTTACAAGCTGGAGGACGCTTCTAAAGCGGAGGGGATTCCTGGCTGTGAGCGAACTCGTTTGGCTCACAGAGTACAAGCCGGCTGAGGCTGTGGATTTCTTCGAGGAGGAGTATCCTGCGATGACAACCCGCACCGGCGTCACCGATGGTATACGAGACGCTGGCTATGAACTCATTGACCACTTCACGCTTCCAGAAAGCGCTTGGTGGGACGCGTACTACAGTCCTTTGCTAGCGCGACTTCCCTCGCTCGAATCAAAGTACGCTGGGGATGCAGCGAGTTCTTCAGTGGTCGCTGGCGCTCGCAGGGAAATCGACATCCGACGGCGTTTTGCGTCCTCATATGGCTATGAGTTCTACGTCGCACGCAAGACGGACTGAGCAAGATGTCGAGACTATGCGGAATCGACGTTGCGGAGAATCTTGGTTGCTCTTGCGGGTAGAATGCCGCCGAACAAGGCGCTCCAGCTGACGGTCCGCCCGCCACCCGTTCGGCCGCAACTGAGCTTAGTCGTTAGGCACTTTCCGTGTAGCCGACTTTTCAAGCATGTGGATTGAAACAGAGTGGCAAATCGAAAGCGCTGTCGGGGAGGATCGGTGACGGCGACTAGGGCACCGGCACCCGTTCCTTCAATTCTTCCAGCCAATTCACGATGACATGCACCGATGGCGCTTCGGACTGGCCGGGTCTCCGGACCATCAGGAACCGTTCGCCGTCCGCCGTGACATCGTAATTCTTGAGAGAGCCTTCTCCGCTGCCCGCGATGTAGGGTCCGTCGAAAAGGAGCGTGGGAGCGCTCCAACTCGGCGTTGGAGCGGTCACGATATCGACGGCCATCATGCCCCCGAACCAGTACACGATCTCGCGCCCGCCCCGCGTCCAGATCGGATCCCTTCCACCTTCCGTCGTGAACGGAAGCTCCTCGCCCGGGTCCGGGAAGCTTTGGAGAAATATCTGGTGTGGCCCCAACCTGTTGGAGTAGTACGCGACCCAGCGCCCGTCGGGCGAGAATTGAGCATTGGCTTCCTGAAAGGGGCTGTTCACCAGCGGCCAGGGCTCACCCTCAAGGGGTCGCACCCAGATGTCTGCGCCGGTGACCGGATCCACATCGACGTAGAGGAGAAACCGGCCGTCGGGCGACCACGCCAGCGGGTATTGCGGGTTCGTGCTCGTCGTCAGCCGTTCCGCGGCACCGCCGTCGACGGCTTGCCAGAACACATTGTGGGAACCTCCCGCCCTGTCGGAGGCGAAAGTCACGTGCCCGCCATCCGGTGTCCAGACGGGCGCCACGTTGTCGCCTGCCTGAGTCAGCCTTCTCAACGGTTCGCTGTCGTTGCCAAGCCAGATGTCCCCGCCACTCCCGACGGCAAACCGTCGCCCGTCCGGCGATATCCGGGGATAGAAATAGGGGCCTAGAGGCGCGGCGGGCTCGAATTCTCCGTCGCGATCCACCCAGGCCAGTTCCACATTTGGATCGAGCGCCGGTACGTAGAAGAGGGTCCCGGCATCGGACACCTTGAGCCGGAAATCGACGTCTTCGAGGAGACGAACGGGCTGTCCGGTGACTTCCAGACGCGAGGGGTCGAAGGGGACCGCCATCAACGCCCCCGAATACAAGTACAGGATGTGGCCCGTCGGTACGTACCGGGCCGTGTCGCTACCTTCGATCAGAATGGTCTCAGCGTCGGTCTCGAGCGATCGCACCACGGTTCGGTAACCGACGTTCACGGTGCCCGCAGAAAACAGGACGGCCTTACCACCGGGAAGAACCGTCGGGAAACGGTGGCTGTCGCCGCGTGACGCCGGTGTGGTGATTTGCTCCGGTGTGCCGCCGTCTGCGGAAACGCGCCACAATCCGCCGGCCGGCTGCGGCGCATACACGATGTGGTCGTCGGATCCCCAGCTTCCCCCTCTTGCGGCACCGACTTGGGCCAGGGGCGCGGGCGCTGTTCCACCGCCGGCGGGCACCCTCTTTAACTCCCCTTCCGCGAAGAAACCCACGCTGAGCTCGTCGTGAGAGAAGAAGGGCGCTGTTGCGGCTTCCGTGCCGGGCAGTAGTATGGATTCTCCGGTGTCCATCCGACGCACACGCAACTGACCCGTGTCACTGTCGATGTAAACGAAGCGGGTGCCGTCGGGAGAAACGTCGAATGGCGAGGACCCAAGCTCTTCGCCCGGCGCGAACGACATGACCAGGGACGTTGTCGGCGCTAGGGTGGTCGGCGCCTGCTCCGTGGCCCGGCTCAGAAATAGAGCTGCCAGTGCGATCGCGGCGACCGTTGCCGCCGCTGCGACGATCCAGGGCAGCCTGGGGGTTTGGGTTGGGCCACCGGTGGGGACCCGCGCTTCCGTTTCCGGTGGAGCCTGCCGGATCCATCGGAGTTCCTGAAACAGGTCGGTCGCGGTCTGCCACCGTTCGTCCGGCTGCTTGGCCAGACAGCGCTGGACCACGTGATCGATGCTCGCCGGCGTCAGGTCCTGCAGCTCCCTCATCGAGCGGGGCTGGTCTTTCAGGATCGCTCCGATCAGGCTCGCCTGGCTCGCCCCCTCGAATGCCTTCTTCCCGGTCACCATTTCGTACACTAACGCGCCGAATGCGAAGATGTCGGTCCGGGCGTCGGCTTCCTTGCCTTCCAACTGCTCGGGTGCCATGTACTGGAGTGTGCCGATGATGGTGCCCTCAGCGGTGAGTGGTGCCGAGGGGTCCTGCGTGGGCATCTGGGACAGCGGTGAGACTTCGGCCGCATCGCCCTTCAGCTTCGCCAACCCGAAGTCGAGCAACTTCACGCCCGCCGACTTGGTCAGCATGATGTTGCCGGGTTTCAGATCCCGGTGCACCACACCCTGGCGGTGGGCCTTGTCCAGCGCGTCGGCGATCTGGATGGCGTGTTCCAGCGCTTGATCGAGCGGGAGGCGTCCTTTCTCCAACCGCTGCCCGAGCGTCTCGCCCTCTACCAACTCCATGACGAGGTAGTGCACCCCGTCCTGTTCGCCCACGTCGTGGAGCGTGCAGATGTGCGGGTGGTTGAGGCTGCTGACGGCTTTCGCCTCACGTTCGAAGCGTTCCCGGCGTTGGGGGTCGGAGGCGAGGTGCTCGGGAAAGACCTTGATGGCTACGGTGCGGTCCAACCGGGTGTCGGTTGCGCGATACACCTCTCCCATACCGCCCGCACCGAGTTGGTCGGCGATCTCATAGGGACCCAGACGTGTACCGGCGTTGAGAGCCATAGCCGCGAGTGCCTCTCAGGCGGTCCGTCGCCGTTGCTTGGAGAATCTCGGGTAAATACTACGGTAGGAAGGGGTTGGAGGCAATCAGAAGGTGAAGTCCTGGTAAACCGCCTTCGCGGTAACTGGAAGCCCCGAAAAACAGGGCTTTTCGACGAGATCCACCTGGAGGCGTGGGCGACTTGCCAACCATGTGACAGTTCCCTCGGCGTGAGACCCAACTTCACGGAAGCGGACTTCCGGGTAAATCTGTCGGTGCGGGCCGGAACTCTATCCCTCAGAATCGCAGGAAGCGGGTGAACTTTACCGCGATGCCGCGGTTGAGCAACTGCGGGAACCCGCGGCCTGCGGTATCGCGGCCGTCGGTATAAACAACGAACAGATCACTGCCCGGCTGGTACTCCCAGCGCCAGCGCACGTTGGTCTCGAGTGAGCGTGTTGCCGAGTTGTACTGCACCAACGCGCTGACGAACATCCGCGGCGTTATCGTAAACGTCGGCCGTGCGCCGAGCAGCGTGACCCTGAACGATCCCTGCGGCAGATCGACCCAGTCGAGGGAGACCCGCGGCTCGATGGCGAACTGGGCGCTGAGGTTTGCTCGACCGGAGTAGCCGATCTGGGTGCGATTGCCGGTAAAGAAACCGCCTCGACCGACGCTCAACGTCCCGCTCACGCTGCGTTGGGGACCAAGTTGGTAGCTGGCGGAAACTTCCTGGAACCGGTGCCCTCCGACGGGCACGGCCACGTCGCGGGCGACTTCGAACGGCACGGAGAGGAATTCGTAATTGCGCGAATACTCGAAAGTCAACACGTCGCTGTTTTCGAAATCAATTCCGAAGCTGCCGGTTATCCGCTCGGTCTCGAGTACTTCAGCGCTGTTGACGAAGCGATCGAGTGTCCCCTCCCAATTCAACCGGCGGACGCCGCCAATGGACTTCGGCCGGGGACTGAAACGGCCTAGTGCGAACGTACGCCGGAAGTCCTGACGGCGCAGGAAACCGACTTCAGGGTTGAAGGCGTCCCCGACCTTGAGACGCTCCACTTCGAAGCCGTAGCGATCGGCATCGTACTGGAACTGCCCGCGATAACTCTCCGTGTCGCCGGAGAGGCCGGCCGTGTCGGAGCGCGCGTAGTAGCCGTTGATCCGCAGGTTTTCGTAGAAAGCCATGTTCGCGTCAACCCCGTAGACCCGATTGGAGCCGCTGCCGGGAGTGGAGGGGCTTCGATTCGTCAGAATCATCCCGACATTGCTTCTTCGAAGCACGTCCCGCTTGATCCGAACAACGGAGAAATTGGTCGCCACGGCGTCCGCTTCGGGTGCGTCCTCGGTCTGGATGTTGAGCACTCCCATGGACAGCCGCCCCACTCGACCCATCAGGCGGCCGCCTACCTGAATCGGCACCGGCCTGCCCGCATTCAGGCCGATGCGACGACTGAAGAATAGAATCGGGGTTTCGCCGGGCCCCCCTCCCCTGCGCGCGCCGGATCCGGCGAAGTCGAAGACGCCCTGTCCTTCGAGAAAGAAGTCGCGTTTCTCGGGAAAGAACAGGCTGAAGCGTGTGAGGTTTACTTGCTGTTCGTCTATCTCCACCTGCGCGAAATCGGTGTTGTAGGTGAAATCAAAGGTGACGTTGCTCGTGATGCCGTATTTCGCGTCCAGCCCGAACGCCGCGTCCCCATCGTTGGAGATCCCCGCCGGCCGGTCGGTTGTCAGGGTCGAAATGGCGTACGGCTTGATCTCGACATTGCGAGAATTCTCCGGGGGATCGATGCCGACCAGCGTCGCGGCGGATGCGAGCCTGAAGATTCCCTGTCCCCCATAGGAGCGCGGCACCGGCGATAGCAGCGTCTCCTCGTTCTTCGACCGGACCATGCGCAGGACGTTGAAGCCCCATACCTGGGATCGTGTCGGTCTGTATCGCAGAGACTTGAACGGGATTGCCATCTCCGCGGTCCAGCCGCTCTCGGATCGACGGCTCCGGACATCCCATACGGTGTTCCAGTCGTAGTTCGTCGTGGTTTCGTCGACGATCAGCGCGTCACGCACGCCGCCGATCGGGTTGGTCTGGAAGAAATAGGCGCTCCGCCGATCGAAGAACGTGTCCAGGGCGACGATCACGTTGTCGTTGAGCCAGATGTTTCGGTTGTCGCGCCTCATCTCGTTAGCGACCATCTGATAGGGTCGGCTGTCCCAACAGCGGAAGGCGACGTACACGTGGCGGGTGTCGAAGAACACCCACACCTCCGTATCTTCAGTGGCCGGTTCGCCACTCCGCGGATTCTGCTGCACGAAGCCGCCGACGGCCGGTACGGTGCGGTAGACGTCCTCGTCAAGCGCACCATCGAGCACCAGCGGCCCTTCGAGACGAACGGCGCGAATCGTGATCCGGCCATCCTCGCTGCGTGTGACCGTAGCGGGTGGTACCGGTGCCGGGGGACCATCGAAAGATACAGTTCCGGCTGTCTGGGCGGCCGCCGGCGCGGCAGTCAGCGTCAGAAGCATGCACGCTAAAACAGCGATGAACATTATTGAGGATCCCACGTTCTGAGTTTCACCCAGCGTCGGGTGGACGGGAAATTACGCAGAGATAGCAAAGCACCAGGCAGGAGACGGAGTCAAGACCCCGAGAACTCCCATCGGGACCCTTGAGGAAGTTTCGGGCAGTTGGGACGTTACGGTATCGGCACGAGTTCCTTCAGTTCCTCGAACCAGTTCTGGACAACGATCACGCGCACCGAGTCATCCGGGTCTTCCTCGATCATCAGGAACCGTCCGTCCGCAGCCACGTCGTAGAACGGCGACCTGCCATATTTGGAAAATCGGTCCGGGAATAGGGCTCGCGGGGTTCCGTATCCGGGCGGATCCGTGGCGACCTGCACAGCCATCATCATGTTGTCATGACTTCGATAGTAGAGTTCTTTCCCGTCGAGCGACCATGCCGGCTCGGTCCCACCTTCGGTCGAGATCGGGCGCCGTACCCCTGAAACCGATGGGTAAGGCAGTACATAGACTTCGCTCCGGCCCGACTCATCCGAAACGTAGGCCATAGATCTGCCATCGGGAGAGAACATCGGCGAGTGTTCTACAGCTAGAGTCACGAGAAATTCTTCTTCCCCTTCACCCGACAACACGAATATTCCCCTACCGATGCCCGTGCGGGTTCCCCAGAAGGCCAGTTTCCCATCCGCCGAATAAGAACCGGGAAGGTCGATGCTCTGCCTCGAGGAAGTCAACGCTCGAGGCGCGGCGGTTCCGTCCACCGGCATCGTATAGATGTCAGCCCATGAAGCGAACGCCCTCTCGAATATCACGGCTCCTCCGTCGAGACTCCATATGGGGATGAAGTTACGGAACCTGTGTCCATCAGACGTGACCTGCCGGGTGTTGCCCGTGACCAGGTCGTGAACCCAGATATCGAACGCATGATAGCTAGATGTAAAGAACGCAATCCGGTCGCCTCCCGGAGACAGCCTTGGGTGACCGTAGGGTCCCGCTCCTAAGCCACGGACGGGCTCAGTGTTTCCCTCACGATCCACCCAAACCAGCCTGTCCTGAGACTCGGCGACGTCACCGGGCACGTACATCATCAATCCGGTGGCGGAAACGCTGAATTGCGCAACACCTTCCGCCGGTCCCCGCAAGACGTTCTCCACCACCGGGACGGGCGTTCCGGTCACTTCGAGGCGGGCCAGGTCGAACCCAACGGCCAGGATCCGGTTGCCCTGAGCATAGACCAAGTGTCCGGTCGGAGCGTACTGCGGCTGCGTACCCGGCAGATTTAGCATTCTCGTCGTGTCGTCGTCGAACGAGTAAACGGCGATCTGACCGTCGTCTCCACTCTGAGTTTCCGTCCATACCGTGAAGAGCACGGCCCGACCGCCGGGAAGGAACGTTGGAAGACGGTGACTGATCTCCCCCTCGGCCAGCGTCGTCAACTCCTCCGGCTCGCCGCCGTCAGCAGATACCGTCTGGAGGCTGGACTGGGGATCGGGGGCGAAGACGAGAGTACCGCCCTCCCCCCAAGTCATCCCTCCGGCCACAGAAAGGCCCGGGTTGATGGCGACCGGAGCTCCACCCGTAATCGGCACTTTCATCAACCCTGGGCCTGAGGGATCGCCAAAGGCCACCCATACGCCATCGGGTGAAAACTCGTATCTGAAGGCGATGTCCGCCAGTGGCCTCATGTCAACGCCGTCGAGAGGTCGGAGCAAGAGGCCTCCCGGTCGGGGGAAGCTGCTGTACACCAGGTTGGAACCATCGGGGGAAACAAGGACGAGCGGATTGTAGTTGTTGGCGAATAAAGAACGTTTGATTGGAAGAGCCAGCTCAGTGCGAACCACGTTAAGAGGAGCCGGTTCATTCCAGGTCGCAACGGCAGCGATGACGCCGCCCACAAGCAGCCCCAGAAGGAGCGCTCCGGCGGGCAGTGCGATCCGACGGCGACTTTCCGCCGGCCAGTCGCCGTCAGAGCGGACCTCATCGGCCGGTCGCGTTGCCGCTTCGCCAATCTCGATTCGCCCATCCACCATGTGGTGCAGGCGGCGACTCCGATCCTTCTGAAGGCAGCGTTCGACGAGCTTCCGGACACCGTAAGGAAGCGTACTCGGCAGGGAAGACCAGTCGGGATCGTCGCGCATGAGGTGCGCAAAGATGTCACCGACAGTTTCTCCAGCGAAGGTACGACGACCGGTGAGCATCTCGTAGAGCACACATCCGAACGCCCAGATATCGGTCCGTGTATCGACCGGATCGCCCCTCACCTGTTCCGGGCTCATGTAGGCCGGGGTCCCGCGAATCGTTCCTTCCAACGTCGGTTCCGGAAGCGTGGCGGTCGGCATCCGAGACAGGTCGGCCCCGGTTGCCTCTGCCGCAAAGGCCTTGGCCAACCCGAAGTCCAGCACCTTCACTTTGCCTTCGGGTGTCACCTTGATGTTGGCGGGTTTCAGATCCCGATGAATCACGCCCTTCCCGTGGGCCGCTTCGAGCGCCTCGGCAATCTGGAAGGCGAGTTTCAGGGATTCTTCAGCAGGAAGGGCGCCGCGTTTTAGCCGATCCGCCAGCGTGTCGCCTTCGACGAGTTCGAGGACCAAGAAGCGTGTCCCGTCGGACTCCTCGAGTCCATGAATGGTGGCGATGTTCGGATGATTCAGCGATGCCAACAGTTTCGCTTCGCGTTCAAACCGTGCGAGACGTTCCTGGTCCCTGGCGAACTCTTCGGGCAGGGTCTTGATGGCGACTTCACGTCCGAGCTTTGTGTCCCGCGCACGCCAGACCTCGCCCATGCCGCCCTTGCCGAGCGGGGAGAGGATTTCGTAGCTGCCGAGTTGGGTGCCGATCATTGCGTGATCCGGCTGTAGGTGCGCTCTATGAGCGCACATGGGCGGTCATAGACCGCCCCTACAGAAGAAGTGCCGAAAACTGAAGAAATACTATGGGAGCGTGGAGTTGAACGCAATAAAACGGTCACATGCCGGGCGATGGTAAAGAACCCGCCCAGTACCTAGTCATCAAACAGTCCCGATGTCGCGAGTTGTCTCGCTATCCGCAGCATTGCATTCCTGTTCCCTTGCTCCGTGTGAGTTCCGAACCACGCAATCACGACATCTCTTGAGGGAGAAATATACAGGCCTTGACCGCCGGACCCGCCCTTGTAGAAGTCGCCATCAGACGTGACGATATCCCACTGGAAAGAGTTGTGACGGAAGGAATCGTCTCCGAGTTGCGCCTGCCTCCTCCGCCGACCTTCCGCAGAGGTCAGTTGGGGTCGTCCCCCGTTTTGAATCTTGTCAAGGTAGGCGTCGGATATGGCCGGGGCGCTTCCTCCACGACCCGAGGGCGTGAACAACATCCCGTAACGGGCCAGGTCACGCAGGTTGGTGCTGACGCCGCCCGCTGACATGGCATCGCCGTTTGGAGTGGTCGCGATGAGCGCGTCCGACTCGGCGCCGGTTCTCTGCCAGATCTCCCGTTGGACGAAGTCCGAGAACCGCTCCCCTGAAACGGTTTCAACAAGCCGATTGAGGACCTCGGTATTGACCGACGTGTAATCGAATACCTCGCCGGCCGGTCGGAGTGTTCCCATCTTCCGGACCGTTTCCATGGGATCATCCTGCACGCGCGCAGCCATCGGCCAACCGAAGGCATCGTAGAAACCCCAGAAACACGAATCGGCATCTTCGTGCACTTCGGGGCAATCGATACCCGACGCCATGTCCAGGATGTCGATGACGCGAATGCCCTCCCATGCGGTTCCGCTCAGCATCTCGAGGTACGTCTCGATGGGCTTGCCGACGTCGATTCGGCCGCGGTCTTCAAGGATTGCCAGGGCGGTTGAGACAAATGTCTTCGAAACCGAAAACCAGATGTGCTTATCGCTCGGACGCATGCGGGGATAGTCTTCGAAGACGATCCTCCCTTCGTGAACAACGATGGCACCGTCCGTCGGGGAGTTTCTGACATACTCCGCGAGGCTCGTTTCGGCCCCCTCGACCGCCGTGATGAAATCAGCGATTGCCTCCTGATGGTCCACCCTGAGCTCTTTGGTTCGACCCTTTCGGCTCAGAACAATGTGACCCCAGAATTCGGACATGTTCATAAAAACGTAGCGGGTAAAATCTCCACCCTGAGTCCAGGCGGTAAAGGGATACTCGAACTGTTTGTGGAATCTCTTCGCTACTTCGAGCGTGAAGGACTGGTAGTCGTAGCCTTCGGAAGAGCTCATGCCCGCAGGAGCCGGGGCTTTCTGTCCGGGGCGCTCGGTCGCTGTCACAAGTGACGACACGAGCAAAAGCAGAGCCAAGGCGATCGTGTATTTCATTACTCATCACTCCAAGGAATCGTTTTAGTGTGCACTGAGCTTGTTGTCCATCCTGCGGCGAGAACCATGGGCTGCTGTTCCTGTCTCTCCGATGATCCTTCGGCCCGGTGGTTGAAACTAGAGCAAATAGTACCGAAGTGAAAAATCGGAGGGGCAGTCCGAGTTTTCACTTTTTCAGATCGGCTTGAGACACGCGATTTACGAGCAGGATCCCGAAAAGTGATATGGCCGCGCCAGAAGCGGGGGAGGCCCCCCCAAAGAGGAGGCGATGTGCGTCCCATCGCGGCGCGTGCGTCGTCAGGGCTTCTGCCAGCGCTGCCGCGGTGCCAGCCGGCCGCTCCCCGCCTCGCTAAGGATCTGCCCGTTCTCGTAAACCACCTCGCCGCGCCGGATGGTGGCGGTTGGCCAGCCGGTCACCTCCCACCCGGCGAAGATCGAGAACCTCCCGTTCGACAGGATGTCCTCGTCCCGGATGGTGCGGGTGAGGTCGGGATCCCAGATCACGACGTCGGCATCGGATCCTACCGCGATCGTGCCCTTCTGGGGATAGAGACCGAACATCTTGGCCGGACTGGCCGACGACAGTTCCACCATCTTCTCCAGCGTGATCCGCCCCTTGCGGACGCCTTCGGAGTAGAGCAGCGGCATCTGGTCCTGGAGGTAGTTTGCGGCGTTGCGGGACCGGAAGATGGAGTTTTCCGGATCCATCTTCTCGGCGCGCGTGTAGCCAACGTGATCGGTGTTCACCGTGTCGACGCTCCCTCGGGTGATCAGAGGTAGTCCTGGTCGGTCTTATCGCGCAGCGGAGGGGCGCCCGTGTAGATCTGGCCGTCGGGATGGTTGAAGCGGTCCCGGGTCAGGTGCAGGTAGATGAACCGGACCTCCGTGAACACCGGTAGCCCGCGCGAGCGCGCCTCCTCGGCCACACGCATCGCGCGCTCCGACGACATGTGGACCAGGTAGATCGCGGCGCCGGTCGCCTCGCTGATGCCGACCGCGCGCCGGGTGGCGACCTCCTCGGCGACAACCGGCCCAGCCTCGGCGAAGTTCTGACCCTCGAGGGACGTCCGCCCTTCGGCTCGCATCCTCTCCCGCGTCGTTGAGATGATCGCGGAGTCTTCGGCGTGCAGCATCGTGAGCACGCCCGCCGCGCCCGCCGCACGGATCAGGTCGACGTTGGCCGCAGCGTTCTCGTCGAACGACGGGCGCACCATGAAGATCTTGAGCGTAACCTGCCGGTCGAGCAGCGTCGCGACGTCGGCCGGAGTGAGGGTCGTGGGATCGCTTGCCGTGTAGTGGAGGATCACGTCGGTCATCGCCTGCCGACGCGCGACCTCCATGGCGTCGGACAGCGTGGTCTCCGCGCTGACGCCGGGCTCCTGGCTGATGAAGTTGCCGATCGTGGTCACGCCCCCCGCGAAGGCCGACCGCGAAGCCGACGTGTAGTCATCGGCTCCTTCGGGAGTGTCGGCGTTCCGAACCGGCCTCAGGTGCACGTGCGGATCGATGCCGCCCGGAAGCACCATCTTCCCGGTCGCGTCGATAACCCGGGCGTCGCCCGCCGGGGTCAAGTCCGGCCCGATCTCCGCGATCGTGCCGTTGCGAATGCGCACGTCGCCCGGCGTGCGTCCCTCCGCGGTCACGATCAGCCCGTTGCTGATGAGGATCTCGGCCGGCTGCTGAGCCACCGCGTCACCGGCGAGCACCAGCCCGAGACCGACAATCCAACCCGCCACCTTCGGCAGCCGCCACTTCGTCATATCCATCGTTCGTTCCCTCGAGCAGACGCTCGTAATGCGGACAGGGCGCTCCCAAGACTGTCCGGACCCGCGCCTTCACGGCACGCCGCTCGCGGAGATCCCGGCGAGCTGTCCGGGGCGCAGGGTTGCGCAAGGCCAGAGAAGTGCCAACCGCGGCACGGCCGACCCCGCCGTCCTATCCTGCCGAAGGAGCATAGACGAAATTAGGGTCCCGTCCCAGATAGAAATTCCCTGCGCGAGGGGGCCAGCCCGGGGGAAGGTCCGAGCCTCTCGGACCCCTGCGAGAATCTGGACCAGTTTGTGATTGGCTGTTGCAGCACATCCTGTCAAGTTCGAACCCGGGACGGACCATCTGTACGGCATCAAACAGGCGATTGTGGGTCGCCTGTCGGTTCTGTTACGTAGTCCGTTATAATAGGGTGCGTGATACGGTCGTTCGCCGATCAGGCCACTGCGGACATTTTCAACGGTGTCAAGAGCCGCCGGGCCCGGCGAGCATGTCCGGCTACCCTGTGGCCCATAGCACGTCGCAAGCTGACGCAGCTCAATCGTGTTCGGGATCTTCACGAACTGACGATGCCGCCGGGTAACCGTTTGGAACGCCTGGCGGGCGATCGAGCAGGGCAACATAGCATCCGGATCAACGAACAGTACCGGGTGTGCTTTTCTTGGGAGAACGGGTATGCCGACAAAGTCGAAGTCACCGACTACCACTAAACGCCAACTTAGGAAGAAACCGTTGGTGGCGCGCCCGCTACCCACGCATCAACCTCCGACCCATCCAGGCGAGATGCTTCTCGAGGAGTTTCTCAAACCACTGGGGGTGTCGCAGTCAGCTTTTGCTATTCGTCTCGGCGTATCGTTCCCACGTCTGAATGAAATCATTCGCGGTAAGCGGGGGGTCACACCGGATACAGCGCTGCGATTGGCTCGCGTTACTGGGATGAGCGCGGACTTTTGGCTGGGGTTACAGCAGGACTGGGATCTCTGGCATGCCATGCGATCTGCCGAAGCGGCATTAGACGAGTTGGAACCGCTGCCGCATGTCAGCTGATCGTTGGGGACCGTCTAAGAAGGCGTGAAGCTGACGGTTCTACGATGGCAGCCGCGTGCATGCGCGCCGCCTCGTACTGCAGCTTACGCCCAAGCCGATAGGCACTTCTCCGTACAGGAGAGCAGGCCGGCAAGAGCGATCATGAGTAAGTGTCTGTTCTTCATCCTGGTCCTTTGAGCATTTGGAGACTCGGGCCAATTCGCCTTTGAGTCTTGCTTTGAGGTCGGGACTCGGGCGATCGAGCAGGTCCCCCGCGATTCTCAGCAAATCCAGCAACGGATCGTCGGACGCCGGCACAGCGTCTGGCGCCGCTTGTTACGCGCCAGAAACTCCGTATAGATTGGCCCGCCCCCGCTTGCCTACCAGCTCGATTACTCTTCCCTTTCTTAGAACATATGCCATCTTCTGCGCCAACTCCCTGCTGATATCTATCGCTTCGGCAAGATCGCTCGTAGTGAATGACCTGAGTCTCTCCGGAAGAAGGGCCAGCCAATCTGCCGACTCCCCGAACAACCTCTGGTCGACGACCTCCAGCAGCCGACGTTCTTCAACAACCCATCCTCTCGTGCGCCATTTCCGCTTCCCCTCGTACCGCCTTGCTTCTTCTTCCCTTATCATCAATACTTCGAGCGAGAAATTGCGGTTCGACAACAACCCCTCCGGAATACTCACCATTTCCCAGAATAGATCCTCCACCCGCCCCCTTTTGGGTGACTTGCGTCGAGGGACTCCGCTACTGCCATCCTTCGCCAACTTGACAATCCATTTCTCTCGCGCGATCGGATAGATCAATCGTATCTGATGTGAACGCACCAAGTTCGTAAGCTTCGACCTGATGGATGCGAAACTCCCGGTCTGGATTTCCAGCAGGAGTTCATCTCGAACGATATCGACCACAAACCCTTCAACTGCGACTTCAAACCGATCTCCCGGCTGGGCGTACCACTTCTTCAGCGATGCATGGAGCGGCTTTTCATTCAACAATCCGATGCCTGACATTTCGATCCGATTCCGTGTCGATTCTTCGGGCGCCTGACGTCCAATAGGCTCTGCAGCCTTTTGAGCCGCTGTTACCTCGCGGGCAACTTCTTCTAATCTCTTACTTCTACAATCATTTCAATTTCAACCGCTTGGCCTCTGGGTAAAGACGCCATCCCGACGGCGGCGCGGGCATGTCGTCCTCGCTCGCCAAAAACGGCGACGATCAAATCTGAAAAACCATTAATCACGGCGGGCTGCTCCACAAATGATGGATCGGAATTGACCATGCCCAATACTTTCACGACGCGCACAACCCGGTTCAAATCGCCCAGCATTGCTTTCAAGACCGCCAGCTGATTAATCGCCGTCAGTCGCGCGCCCTCGTACCCTTCTTCAATGGTGACATCAGCGCCTAGCTTGCCGGTTATTTCACTACCGTCGGCGCGGCGTGGCCCTTTGCCCGCCAAGAAAATCAAATTGCCGGTCTGCACACCGTTTACATAGTTGGCAACGGGGCTGGGCGCTTCGGGCAGCGTAATGCCCAACTCTTCGAGTCGTGCTTCCGGATCATAAGCACCAGCGTCAAGCTCACTTCGCTGAGCCGAGGCGCCCTGGTGACCACTGACAAAAAGAACAACCGCAACAACACTGAGTGCGGCTAAGAAAGACCTGCTCATTCGAGACCCCTTATTGAGTTAACGGCCAGAAGCTAAGGCCGCAGCATTCATTATTCATAGGAGACTGGGACACAGTGCTCCGTACTGGGCGAGACGAGGTACCGGCACATGAAGATGGGTGAGTGTAGGACGCAAACACGGTCTGTGACCCGGCCTGAGCCCGGCGGGCGCGGCCAGGGCCGACTCTATCACTCGCGCGGACTGCGGCGCGAGAAGTCGTCGGCAATCTGATCAAAGGTCATGAAGCGCACGCCAGCCTTGTCCTTCATGTACGCAATGAGCCGTTCGAGCATCAGCAGCGCCTGTGGCCGCCCAGAGACATCTGGATGAATCGTCATGGTGAATACTGCGTATTGGTTCTCCCGATACACCCAGTCGAACTGGTCCTTCCACATCTGCTCGAGGTCGCGAGGATTTACGAAGCCGTGGCTGTTTGGCGCCGCTTTGATGAACATCATCGGGGGAAGATCGTCCAGGTACCAGTTAGCCGGAATTTCAATTAGATCGGTCTCGGTGCCTCGTACCAGGGGTTTCATCCACTCCGAAGCACGCTTGCTATAGTCGATCTTCGTCCATGTGTCTTCCTTGCGGACGTAGTAGGGGTGGAAATCGTCGTGCATCAGGCTGTGGTCGTATTTGATACCTCGCTCGAGTAGCAGCTCGGGAGTGACCGGGCTGAACTCCCACCATGGTGCGACGTACCCCGTCGGTTTCTTGCCCGTCAGCTCCGTGATCAGTTCGATGCTCTTGTCCAAGACCGCGGCCTCCTGCTCGGGCGTCATCGAGATCGGATTCTCGTGGCTATAGCCATGGATGCCGACTTCATGCCCCGCCTCGGCAACCGCCTTCATCTGATCCGGAAACGTCTCAATCGAGTGCCCCGGAATGAACCAGGTCGTCGTGATGCCATTGTCTTTGAACAGTTTGAGCAGGCGGGGTGATCCGACTTCCCCGGCGAACATGCCTCGCGAAATATCATCGGGCGAATCCTCGCCCCCGTAGGAGCCAATCCATCCAGCTACGGCGTCGACATCCACCCCGAAGGCGACGAGGATTTCCTTGTCCGTTTCCTGCGCGCCGACGTTCTTGGTGAATCCCGCGATCGCTAGAATCATGATTGCGAGTGTCGTTCCAGCCAACCCTGCGGCCTTCGACAGGCTCGGTCGCCGGCGCGCGATAGTCTGAATTGCCAGGTCGTTGGCCGGCGTGGGATCGGTCGTCATGTCGTTCTCCAGGTGCGTGGGTTTGTCTTACGTCACATGATCGCAGCCGCGGCAGCGGCGCTCCAGAGGATAGTCAAAACAAGAGCACCTTCGCAATGAGGTACTCTACGGGAGTTGAGAACAGATCGGTTAACGCCACGGCGTTTTATCGGGAGTAATCCGACGTTAACATCAAACACACACCCGTGATTCTTGTCCGAAGACCTAGATTCTGGGCCGTGGAAATCGCCACCGCCATCATGTAAATTGCAAATGCAGCCGCTCCCCCAAGCCAGTGGAGGTTAAACATTCCACTAGCGGGTCTTCCGCAATCAGCCCAACGCACCACCAGTCAGCTTAGCGGTTCCCCCGGTCCGGTAGGTTGGTCTCGATCAGGAGTTCGCGGAGGCGAATCACGATCCTCCGGCCCATGGCTCGACAACGTCGGGAAATCTTACGATCGTCGAGTTGCCTCCCAACCCTTTGACTTCGGGTCGCTTACGCGTCCTTTTCCGCTGGGGCACGGCAAACGTGCCGGGATTTTTTACAATGCCGCGCAGCATGCCGGCTGGCCGGCCGAGTCTGGCCCGCCGGACTTCGACGCGCCTATCTTTTTGAAAATCAAGTGCTTATCACGCATCATTGCCTGAGTCGTTGCGGAATCCCGCGTTTGGCACGCTTCCTGCATATCTCTTGAGGGGGTCATCAACGGCCCCATCGGACCTCGGGCCAAACTGCCTTGGGGTTGTCAATGGCTTGATGAGGCGAAATGCGACAGGGCGAGAACTCGTTTTTTTTTGACAAGATGATCAACAAGCTTGGGAATCGTGTCGAGTCTGCCGCAAGCAAAGCACGGTTCTGGGTGGGCCGACCGTTCCTCGCGACAGTTCTCGTCGCCGCGTTGCTCGCATGTACGACGATTGCGAACGTGGCTCATGCCGTGCCCATTACAGTCCCGACGGCCCTTAGCCCCGGAGACGAGTATCGGCTGGCGTTCGTAACGACCGATAGCCGGGATGCAACATCCACTGGTATCGGTGACTACAACGCGTTTGTCAGCGGGGTGGCGGAAGCGGTTACTGAACTTGACGACCTAGGGACCACTTGGACGGCCATCGCATCGACCACTTCGGTAGATGCTCGGGTCAACACGGGGACTCTGCCTTCTTTTGGTGGTGGTAGCCTCGGGGTACCGATCTACCGACTAGATAATCAATTGTTCGCCGCCGATTACGATAGTTTGTGGAGTGGGGACCTCGAGAAGTCCCTGCGGATTGCCGAGACGGGATCGGCAAGGGCTGAGACTTCCGTATGGACTGGCACACTACCCTCGGGCTTTCGTATCCTCAGTACGGTTCTCGGCACTTCATTCCCTTTCTTCGGCATCAACAACCGCAGCGATGGGAACTGGATCCGGGCCGGCGCCTCTATCTCCCAAGGGACAGAGCTGCCCATGTATGCCCTTTCGGGCGTATTAAGCGTCTCGCCTGCGAACGTCCCCGAACCCGGAACGCTCATCCTATTCGGCGTCGGCCTAGCCGGCTTGGCAGCGGTTCGGCGGCGGCATCGTCAACAACGCATCGTCACGTGATCCAATCCCTCCCCGTGGTCCCTGTTGGTCCACGGCCCTAGCGCCAACGTCCAGCTCCGTCAGGCGATAGGTCCTGCCTTGTCGCCAAGGGTTTATCTATCCGATCGCAAGGGTGGCTCTACACTTCGGCGTTACACGCGGGGAATCGACGCGGCGGTGTTTTTCCTTTCAAGATGTCTGGCCGTCGGGGCATTTTCCCGGTAATGACCGATTGAACGCTATCGGTAAATTGTCCAGTCGGGGGGTAAAACTGGCGAGGACTGACGCAATTCCCATACGGTAACAGATACTCGTTGCGAAACCGGTGTTGCACTATTGCATCTTTTTCAAGCCCGCGGCCCCAGCGGATAAGTGTCGGCAACAACGCGACAATCGCGACAATGGAGTCGCGTCGAGAACGGTTTTATCCAGTCGCTGCCCACGGATGTTGCTGAGGATGTTACGTCGTGAATTGCGCGCGGGCTTGCTTGATGCGACGCCTTAGTGGCTATCGGCGTCGCGTATCACCCGCGCAATCCGGAAACGACAGTCCTGTATCAGGCCGTCGCCGAACAACTGGAGACTATACTCGCCAGACAACAGGAGCGCGACCGTCCGGTCCCCCGGTTTGTTGAAAAAGAATTCCGTGCCTTTTTGGATTGCGGCATTCGCGCGCGGGGTTTTCTGCGGCTTCACTGCCAGGACTGTGGACAAGATCGGCTGCTGGCGTTTTCCTGTAAAGCGCGCGTCAGACCGTGGACCAGGCCGTCGGTGCGGTCAACCTCTCGTCGCGGTACTCGGACTACGATTCGACCGGGGTCGAGGCCGCGGTACGCGTGATCTACGACGAGCTGCCGTAGGCGCAGGGAGAGCGCGGACCCGCGGCTACTGTCCAGCTGCCCCGTACTTGGTGAACGCTCCGCCCGCGGTACCCAACGAGTTCGGGCCCTCCGCGGCATAGACATTGCCGTCCGCGTCGACCGCCACGCCCTCGCCCGCCGTGCCCTGATAGACCCTGTTTTCCTGCTCGAACGGCGGAATCATGGCGGTGATGTAATCCCCGTCCACCGGTCCGATCCGGACACCGTTCCGCCAGTTCGGGTGGTTGGTCGGGCCCGACTCGGAGTCGATCGCGTAGACCATGTCGTCTCTGATGAAGATGCCGCTGATCCGCCCGTAGGCGTAGCGCGACTCGAGGTAGTTCCCCTCTTGGTCGAAGATCTCGAGGCGGTGGTTGCCGCGATCCGCGACCCAGAGGCGCCCCTGGGCGTCGAACTCGAGCGCGTGCGGCGTGCGGAACTCGCCGTGCCGGACGCCGATCTGTCCCCACTCCTTGATGAAGGTTCCATCGGGTGAGAACTTGAGGATGCGGCCGGTGCTCCCCGCCTCGAGACCCTCCTGGATTGCCCGGTTGGTCGTCATGCCTTGACCGCTGTGCCCGTCGGCCACGTAGATGCTCCCGTCCGGCCCGACGATCACGTCGTTGGGCTGGTTGAGCTGATTCGGGCCGCTGCCGGGCTGTCCCGCTGTGCCGAGGCTCATCAGGAGCTCGCCGTCGGCGCTGAACTTGTGGACCTGGTGGCCCTTGGTGCCGTCTTGGTTCCCGGCGAAGTCGGACACCCAGACACTGCCATCATCGGCGGCGTGGATCCCGTGCGGGGTGACCATGATGCCACCGCCGAAGTTGGCGAGCACCTCGCCGGTGTTCCGGTCGAACTTGAAGATCGGGTCAACCGGGTTGTTGTCGCAGTTGGTCCCCGCCCCGGGGCCGAACGAGCCCGCTCCGCAGCGCTCGTACGCCCAGATCTGCCCGTCGTTCGGATCGATGTCGATCCCGGCCGTCGAGCCCCACTCGCGCCCCTCGGGCAGCGTGCCCCAGTTCTGCATCACGGTCGGGTTCGGGTTCGGCATCCCCTCTCCAGTGATCGGGTTGCCGGTGGGCATGGCCGTCGGCGCCTCCGCCATCGGCTCCGGGGCCTCGGGTGCGGGGGCGCAGCCCGCCAGCAGGAACACGGAACAAACAAACAACACGGATTTCATAGCTCGCAACGATGACATGGCAGCTCTCCTCATTACGACGAACTCGGTCGGTTCGGATCGATACGGTATCACAACGGTCGCCGCGTCCCTTCGGCCTCCTGCCGCTCGATGTTCCGATAGACCTCCAGGATGTGCCGGATGTCGTGATTGCCCTCGTGGCAGGCGTACTCGAACAGCGGACCCTCAGTGGCCATCATCGGAACCTCGGCGCTCCACGGCCGATCCCAAGTGGTCGGGTCCTCGACGGTGAACTCGTAGTGGATCCGGTCGTCGGACACCCGGGTGAAGTGCTCTACCACCTTGAGGTCGCGGCTCGAGCCTTGCCGTGACGGCCTGCGGCCGCGCGCGGGTTGACATAACACCCATGCGACGACAATTCAGCCCTGCCAAAGTCGTCAGACCCTGCTTATGTCACTTATCCGCAGGTGAGCACCTTGGACATCGTGACGTGGGCCGGAGCATGTGCCACTCTTCTCGCCGCCTCGACCGCGGCGGGCTACTTACCTGGGCGACGCGCTGCTCGGATCGACCCGATGGCGGCACTCAGGGCCGAGTAGCCCCGGCCCTAGCGCCAACGTGCAGCTCCGTCAGGCGATAGGTCCTGCCTTGTCGCCAAGGGACGACCTATGATGGCTCTACGCTACGGCGTTACTCGGGAGTAATTCCAGGACGGCTGCCCGACAACTCGTGTCCCAAGCACAAGCACGGTCTCGCAGTTACACGTCCAGGCAACTCACTGTCCGCCAATGTCGTTTGCGAGGACTTGAGACTTTGATTGCCAATAACCCTCCAACCTAGATAGACTTACCAGAATTTCGCCAGTCCTTTGGGCGGCACACTTTTAACATGAAATCCGGCACCAAACTCGGCCACCACACGATCCTGCCTGCCCCTGTTAAGGGATGGGAATGGGGGAAGCGTGTGAGCCCAGTTAAAACTTCGATAGGTCTGCAAGGTAGTTTTCAGCAGATTCAAAAAACGAATACGAATACAAGTGGTGGAGGGCGCCTACGATGATTGTGTTTGTTTCCCTGCTCAGCTATGTCCTGATGATACTTGGCTCATTTTTTTTGAACAAGCGGTTCCGGAGCGAAAATCCTGACTGCCACTCCTATCGCTGGGGCTTCTTCATGGCGTTGTACCTGGCAGCAACAGGATTTCTGTTCGTTGTGGGTGATTTGGGGGGCCTATATGATGCAGAAAATTCAATCCTGATTGCGGTACTGACATCGGGATTCATTCCAGCGTTGCTGACCGTCACTGCATTTGTCGCCTACGGTCTTTTTGTTCAGGGCCTTTACAAGCGCAATCGTTTCGCCTGGTTGTTTATGATCGCCATCGCTGCATTGACCAGCTTTTCATTGACCGTCCTCTTAGTCATAACGTCAGTCACTACAGGGGAAGGTGCGGGTGCGACGCTAGCGGTGGCGATTATCAGCTTTCTGGTTATCGTTTCACACGTTTTCTATGTGCGAAAACGCTGGGAGGAACTGCATCGCCTCAGATTGCCACTGTCTCGTGCTCCTTCGGCTGGTGATCCGGCCCCCGCTGGTCAGGCTCCACAAACCGGCAGCACCGCTCCGGCCGTGGGACAATTACAATTCAACATCCCCGTCACCTGGGCGGTTGGCCTGGTGGCTGTCATTATCCTGATCCCTCTCTCTATATTTCTAACGGTGGGTTTCGACGAGGGAGTGGAGGCCGAGCCCTCAGAAGTTTCTCAAACTTCCACTCCTGAGCCCGAAGAAACCATCGAATCTCTTGCTCCTGAACCCGTAGAGGTGGCGCAAATTCCCGCTCCAGACCCTATGGCGAAAGTGCGCCAGGCTGAGCAATTTATCGATGTGGAGAATTACGCCCGTGCGCTGCCGCTATTCATGGAGGCGGCCGAGGGAGGCATCGCTCAGGCGCAGGGTAGGCTTGGCTGGATGTACAATAACGGTTACGGCGTGCCGCAAAACAGTCAGCTCAGTTCCGTTTGGAGCCAGCGAGCAGCGGAGCAGGGAGACGCCCTGGGGCAGGCAATGCTGGGGTACAAGTGGGAGTGCGCCCCCAAAACTGGACAGATTTCGTCAAAGATTGAGAATAGGCCGATCGGCGCGTTTCAAGTTCACGAGCTGCTCGAACTCGATCGGCGGACGATAGCCGATTGAGGAGTGCAGCCGCTTGCGATTGTAGACCTCCTCGATGAAGTATGGGACACGTTCGATCACGTCCTCGTAGGTCTCGTAGTTCCAGAGATGGATCTCCTCGTACTTCAACGTCTTGAAGAACGACTCCACGAAAGCGTTGTCCCCGGGATTGCCCTTCGCCGACATGCTGATCTGGAAGCCGTGTGTTCGCAAGATGTCGATGTAGTCGTCGGAGGCATACTGCACGCCCCGATCTGAATGATGGATGCAGGCCCGGGTGTCGAGACGCGCTGCGATGGCCATCTGTAACGCCTCGATGCAGAGCTGGCGGTCGATCCGTTTCGAGATCGCCCAACCGATGACCTTGCGAGAGTGGAGATCCAGGATGGCGGCCAGGAACACGAATCCGGTGCGTATCCGGATGTAAGTGATATCGGCTGCCCACGCTTGATTCAGACCGGTGACCGTGTGCCTCTTCAGCAGATTGGGGTAGATGCGGAACCGGTGATTGGAATCGGTCGTGTGGAGGAAACTCCGCCAGGTGATCGGCTTCAACCCGTACCGCTTCATCACGCGCCGAAGCCGTTTCGTGTTGACGATCTCGCCCTGGCGTTCCAGTTCCCGATACACCCGGCGGTATCCGTAGCCGGGAAATTCGGCCTGGATCCGCTCGATGCGATCGCGCAGATCGGCGTCCTGTTGCGCTTTCAGCTTGGGATCGACCTTCGGCCTGTAGTAATACGTGCTACGTGCCAGGCCCGTCATTTCGCACCCTTTCGATATCGATCCCAGTTTTTCCCAGTGATTACGGCAGTATCGACGTTTCGATTCCGCTTCATCCAGCTCTGCAGTTTTTTTTGATGATCGATCTGCATCACCAGATCCCCAACCTTCGCCTTCAGGCGTTCATTCTCGGCCTCCAACGCCCGTTCCCGGCTCGAAGGCCTATCCACCAGTTGATTCGCCTCGTACTGCGTCCGCCAACGCTGAATCACGCTGGGCGAGATCTGGTACTGCCGCGCTGCCGCGCTCAGCGTCATCTGGCCGGTTTCAATCTGCTCGACCAGGCGTCGCTTAAATTCCACTTCAAACTTCCGTCGGATCTTTCCCATCGGTGTCGGACTCCCTGGCCCACTGCTGAAAAATCGGCGCGCGTCACGCGCTGTGGAAACCGTGGAAAAGCTCGGCACAATACGCTCCGCTTTCCCACCGTTCCCACAGCGCCGGCGGGGGGATAATATTCCCCCTTCCAGCAGCAGGACCGGCTAAGCCGATCACCTATTCTCTAATTCTTGGGAAAAATGTCCAATGAAGGGGCGCAGTCGGCCAGGACTACCCAATCATCCTGCGTTTGAGCCAGTGAATATAGAGGCAATCCATTCTCAAGTCCTGTTAAATCCTCTTCTCGGACGTTGACCTTCACGAAAATGTCCTCGGAACTGACATAACGCAGGATTAGCCCGACTTCCGCGGTTCGGCACGATTTTCATCTAATTTAGCCCATTTGGAGCACGAATCGCGTTTGTTTTCTATACCTTGACCTCCCGGGTGGGCGTGTAGTGCCGACCTACCCCCTTGATTAGTTTTTCGGATATGCCGACGATGCGTGCATGTTCGTGCGCTGCAAGAAGCGATTCAAGGACGGCAAGGAGCACCGCTACTGGAGTGTCGTCGAGAGCACCCGGGTCGGTGGCGGCCGTGTGGTCCAGCGCCAGCTTCTCTATCTCGGCGAGATCAACGACAGCCAGCGCGCCGAGTGGTGCCGCTCGATCGAGGTTCTCAGCGGCGGCGCGGCGCTGCAGCAGATGGCGCTGTTTCCCGAGGACCGGCCCGCGCCGGTGCTGGATTGCGATGTCGTGCAGCTCCAGCTCGACAAACTGGAACTGCGCGATCCGCGCCAGTGGGGCGCCTGCTGGCTGGCGCTGGCGTTGTGGGACCGTCTCGGGCTGGACCGTTTCTGGGGCCCGCGGCTGCCGCCCAGCCGCAAGGGCACCCGATGGCTCGATATCCTCAAGGTGCAGGTCTGTTATCACCTGATCGATCCCGGCAGCGACTGGCGGCTGCACCGGCACTGGTATGAACACAGCGCGCTACGTGACCTGCTGGGCAGTGACCGCGTGATCTCCGACGACAAGCTCTACCGCTGTCTCGACCGGTTGCTCGACCACAAGCGCGAATTCTTCTCGTTCCTCAAGGCGCGCTGGAGCACCCTGTTTGAGGCCCGGTTCGATGTTCTGCTCTACGATCTGACCAGCACTTATTTCGAGTCGGACCCGCCCTTGGCGGGCAAACGCCAGTTCGGCTACAGCCGCGACAAGCGTCCCGACTGCGTCCAGGTGGTGATCGCGCTGATCATCACGCCCGACGGTTTCCCGCTGGCCTATGAGGTGATGCCGGGCAACACGGCCGACAACACCACGCTGGCCGCCTTCATCGACCGCATCGAGGCGCAATACGGTCGTTCCGACCGCATCTGGATCATGGATCGCGGCATTCCCACCGAGGAGACCCTGGCCGAGATGCGCGCCAGTGCCTCGGGCCTGCGCTATCTGGTTGGCACACCCAAAGGTCGGCTGACCCGTCTGGAGTCGTCCTTCCTCGATCTGCCCTGGCAGCAGGTTCGCCAGTCCGTTGACGTCAAGCTGCTGTCACGAGACGGCGAACTCTATGTGCTGGTCCGTAGCGAAAAACGGGTCTCGAAGGAACGCAGCATGCGGCGGCGGCGGCTGAAGAAGCTGTGGAAACGCCTGCATGACCTGCAGCGACAATCCCTCAGCCGGGATGCGTTGCTGATCAAGCTGGGCGCCGCAAAGAAGGAGGCCGGACGCGCCTGGTATCTGGTCCGTATCGAGGTCCCAGAAAGCAATGGGGCACTGGCCCACAACGGCTTTGCCTTCACGCTCCGGCGCGACAAGCTCCGGGCCGCCTACCGGCGCGAAGGCCGCTACCTGCTGCGCTCCAACATGACCAGCGGTGACCCGGCACAGTTGTGGAGCCACTACATGCGATTGACCGAAATCGAGCAGGCGTTCAAGGAACTCAAGCACGACCTCGCGATCCGGCCGATCTTCCATCAGCACGACCACCGCATCGAAGCCCATATCTTCCTTGCCTTCATCGCCTGGTGCCTGCAGGTCACCCTGAAATCCCTCATCCGCCCCCACGCCCCGGGGCTGACACCCCGCGCAATCCTCGACACATTCTCGACCATACAGATGGTCGATGTTCATGTGCCGACCACCGACGGACGCCACCTCGTCCTGCCGCGCTACACCCAACCCAACAGGGACCATCTCTTGCTGCTGCATCATCTCGCCATGACGTTGCCGCAACAGCCGACACCGCGCATCGCCATCTGAGCGCCATGCCACGGCCCCGATCGCCGACAGCCTTGTAGTGCCGACCTTCGGGATCTCGATCTAATTAACTCAACAACTTAGGTCTACCAAACCTGCCGAACCGCGGAAGTCGGGCTAACGATCCCACGATCGACGTCAGCCAGTTCCGTGAGAATTTTCCGAAAGAGGCGCGCGAGGCGTTCGACAAGGGGCTCCGGGACAAGAACAGGGGCCGGCTCGCCGGTGCCATCAAACACCTGGAAGAAGCCGTCCGTCTCGCGCCGGACTACTATGACGCCCACCTCGACCTGGGCGTTCTCTACCAGGATCAAGGGCGACTCGAGGAAGCCGAACACCAGTACGACATCGCCCGGGAGCTGTCCCCGAACCGTGCCCGACCCCTGATCAACCTCGGCACCATCTACCTGCTCCGGGATGAGAACGAACCTGCGACCAGCATACTGCGTGAAGCTTCGGCGATGACTCCGCCCCCGGCCGATGCGTTCATCAACCTCGGGCTGGCGTACCACAAGATGGGCCGGCTAGACGAAGCGGAGGCCGCGGTTCTGCGGGCGAAGGAGTTGTCGGATTCCGGAATGATCCGCCTGCTGCTCGCCAACATCTATTTGAAGCGGCAGCGATTCGACCAGGTCATGGAACAGTTGGACGCATACCTGGAAGAGAATCCCGAAGGGGAAGCCCGGACGCACGTCGAGAAGCTGCGGGCTCAGATTCTGGGGCAGAACTAGCAGGTGGACGTGCGCTCTATCAGCGCACGTTTGTTCCGGTCGGACGAATGTGCGGTAGTAGACCATCCTTGTCTAGAACAGTTCGAGGGGAGGGGATACTTGGAGAAGCCCGCGGCCAAAGGCAGGTGTAGGGGCGGTCTATGACTGCAACACGAATGCCGTATATTGATACGGCATCAATGCTGGTATCATTGGATATGCCTTCGCAACAAAGAAAGGTGACAGTGATGCTGCCTCATGACCTGCTCGAGCGAGCCCAAGGAACGACGGGCGAAGGAGTGACAGCGACGATCCGTAAAGGACTGGAGTTGGTCGCCGCCCGGGAAGCCGCCCGAAAGCTGCGGGAACTTCGAGGAAAAGTTCGTTTCTCGGTGCGACTCGAAGTGATTCGAGAGGACCGAACGTGATCGCGATCGACACGAGTTCGCTGATCGCGTACCTGCGGGGAGACACCGGAGCCGACGTTGAAGCGGTCGACACCGCACTGGAGCATGGTCAGGCGGCCCTGCCTCCCGTCGTTCTGACGGAGCTGCTCAGCGATCCCAAGCTGGCGCGAGCGATCAAGCGTCTGCTCGCGGCACTTCCCTTATTGGAAGTAATGGACGGTTATTGGGAACGGGCGGGTTTGCTCCGGGCACGTCTGCTCGCGAAGAAACGGAGGGCGCGCATCGCCGATGCGCTGATCGCACAGAGTTGCCTGGACCACAACATGACGCTGGTTACCCGCGATGCGGACTTTCGACACTACGCGAGGCTAAAGCTCCTGTAGCCACGGTCTATGTGGGTGTTTGTCGTTCCCCGACTTTTCTGCCTATTGAACACCCGGGGACAGGGCCAGGCCGCGAGTCCCCCTCACACAGGTTCCCTCGCGGCACTTTTCTGCTTAACGAGGGGATGGCGGCCGAATCAACTCGCAATCAAGTCCACGGGGCCGTCGGGTTCTGGCTCGGGCGGTGTGCTTTCACCACCCGATGACGCCTTGGCGGCCTTTGCAATCACGTGAAAGGTCGGGTGGCGGCGGAACGACAGTTTGCACTTCCGCTCGTCCAGCTCGACGATCACGCTGTCGCCCGGATAGATCTGATCGGTCGCCATCAGGCTGGAGAGCGGGAAGATCAGGTGCCGCTCGATCGCGCGTTTCAGATGGCGCGCACCATAGGTCCGGTTCCAGCCCTCGTCGAGCAGGAAGTCTTTGGCATCCTCGGTCCAGCGCAGGACGAAAGGCCGAGCCGCCTCTGAAGCAATGACCCGTTCCTGCACCTGCCGCAGTTCGATGTCGACGATCCGCCGCAAGTGACCGCGGTTCAACGCGCGGAACACGACCACCTTGTCGATGCGGTTCATGAACTCCGGGGAGAACTTTCCGCGAGCGGCTTCGAGCGCGGTCCGGTAGATCTTCTGGTCGAGGTTGCCGTCCTCGTCGGGCCCGGCGGGCGAGAAGCCGATGCCGCCCGACATCAACCGCGCGATCTCCTTGGCTCCCAGGTTTGACGTCATGAAGACGACGGTCCGGGAGAAGTCGACCCTCTGGTTGTCCCCCAACGTCAGCGTACCCTTGTCGAGGATACCGAGCAGCAACTGCCAAAGCGAAGCGTGCGCTTTCTCGATCTCGTCGAACAGCAGGAAACCGAACGGCGCGTCGTCGGTGTGATGCTCGTCGAGGGCCTTCTGGGTCAGTAGCGGTGGAGTCTCGCGATGTCCAAGGTACCCCGGAGGGGAGCCGATGAGCTTCGCGATCTCGTGACCATGCTGGTACTCGGCGCAGTCGATCTTGATGAACGCCCTCGGGCTTCCAAAGAGGATGTCCGCGGCCGCTTCCACGACACGTGTCTTGCCGGTGCCGGTGGGGCCGAGGAACAGCAGGTTTCCCAGGGGGTGGCCCGGCATGCTCATACCCGCCTGGTATACCTGCAGCATGTGGGCGACACGCTGAACGGCACGGTCTTGTCCGACAACCTTCTGTCGAAGGCCGCGTTCGAATTCAACAAACTCAGGACTCCGTCTTTCAGGATCCAACCGCATTCCTCGAGACATCTGGACCTCCTTGCCCTTGCGATGCTGCGTCTTCGGTCGCCTAACTAAGTAGACGATTCTGCGGCACTATCGTGAGTGGCTCACGGCCTCGAGAGAAGTGGGGACAGACACCTATGTCCCTAACTTTCAAACTGTTTAGGGTGCAGTTTCCGTGGTTGTTTGCCGATTGTGAGAGTAGGCGCCCTGGCAAGAGTCGGCGGAAGACGAGGAAGACAACGCAGACGGCAGGGTAAATACGCAGCTAAATGGCTGGTTAATAGTGAGTAAGAGATGTCTGAGATACGACTAGGCGGAATCACGGTCAGCGCCGGCGGCGACAGGCTGATTTTCCAGAAAGTGGGCTATCCGAACCGAGAGGTTGCAGTCGGGGCCGAAGCTCTCCCGGAGCTGGTCGCATACCTTGAGAGTTTGAACCCGGAGGAAAGTGACCTGCGGGCCGGTTTTCGCGTACCGATCCCCCGAGACGGCGGGATCAAGGCCTGCGTGTCCGACGGAAAGATGATCTGGCTGGTGCGGATCCTGGACATCAGCCTGTCCGGCATCCTGGTGGAGTTACAAGGCCATGCTCGCGAGCTGCCGCTGAATACGGACCTTAGAGTCGAGCTGGAGTACGCGACCAAGTGCGTTGATCTACGCGGGGTTGCCCGGCGGCGGAACGGGTCGCGCTACGGGATCTCCTTCACGGACACTTTCCGCTGGGGCAAACTCGAGCCCCCGGACTCACTGATGGTAATCGTCAAGCAACTAGAAACCACCTGGCTGTCCAAACAGGCCGAAGCGGGCATGCCGGTCTTTTAGAGTCCGACCTCCCCGCCGCCCGTTCCAGGTGGGAGTATGAGTCTCTCCCTATTTTATTGGGCGTTAAGCTATTCGTTCCGCAGGGTCACGACCGGGTCCAGGCGCGTCGCCCGGAATGCCGGGATGTAGGTCGCCAGCAACGCGGTGCTGATCAGGATGGCGCCAGTGGACCGTAGACCTGGAACTGTCCGTCAACATCAAGGCCCGCGTTCTTGACCCGCCCGACCACACCGACGACTTCGCGCCACGAGGAACCGAATCGCAGACGCTTGCCGATCGGGTCCTCATCCGGCCAGAAGAACTCGGCGGTATCCCGATCGACGAGGACGACGAGCTGGCTATCGTATGTGTCGCCGCGATCGAAGGCGCGGCCGCGTAACAACGGGATGCCCATCGTCTCGATGTAGCTGCCGCTGATCCGACGCAGTTCCGCTCCGGGCGGGTCGGCCCCGGCAGCCAGCTCGTATCCTTCAACGTGGAACGTCGCCGTATCGTTGCGGATGCCCATCGGCAGGAGCGTCGTATAACCCGCGGAACGGACCCCCGGCAGCGCGGCAATCCGTTCGATCAGCTGGTCGAAGAACGCACTCTTTTGTTCCGGCTCCGGATAAGCGTTGTTGGGCAGCGACAGACCAGGGTGAAACCGGGGATCTTCAGAAAAGTACGGACGGCGAAACGAAAGTCTTGAACCAGCGATTGCAGCATGGGATCTCCTCTAGCAGCCCGTGGCAGAAGTCTGATGGCTCGCGTTACGACGGCGTTGCGCCAGATGCTAGGCGCTGCGCCGACCGGTCAGCGGGTCTGGAGAAAATGTCGCGCGGCAACAACGCAGATGGTGTGACGCCGCCGTAACCCTCCGGGCGCACGAGGGTTGCGGTCGGATACTTTGTTGCTCGTCGTCATGATGAAACCGCATCAGTTCCTCCTCGCGCCTCGTCTCCGCCTCCGAAGACCCGTGCGCGCGAACCATCAGACTTCTGCCACGGGCTGCTAGACGCGGTTGGCCCAAATGCTGTCAATACCGCTGGTTTGCGCAAAGGTTACGCCTCCGCAAAATGAAATAAGTGGAGAACCAAATGACTAAATAAGGGGGCTCTGCCCCCATTTTTTCTCCTGTCCCCCCATTAAGGGATAACCGGGAGGACGAGTGCCGAGGGGCGTGTCGCGTCGTGGTAGATCGTCTGGGTGGCTACACGGATGTCCGCCTCTGCTTCCTCTCCCAGCGCCTTTCCGGAATTCAGGTTCCGGGCGAAACGCGGAAAATTGCTGCTCGTGACATGCAGGCGGATGCGGTGGCCTTCCTTGAACACGTTGCTGGTCTCCCACATCGGGATCGTGACTTCGTAGACCTCGCCCGGCGTCAACAGCTCTGCGCGTTCGATAGAATTCCGAAAGCGCGTCCGCATTGCGCCCTCCGTGATCAGGATGGCACGGCCGTCCGGCCGCACGTCCGACAGCGTCACGAAGAGGTCGGTGTCGCTCACATCGGTGGAGAAGAACAGCCGCAGGTCGACCGTTCCGGTCACTTCGACATCTTCGGTCAACTCGTCGGTGGTGTAGACGAGGATATCCTGGCGTTGCTGGGTCGCCCGCTGGTCCAGCGGGCCATCCGGCGTCGTGCCCGCCCCGCAGCAACCGTGGCCGCCGTAGGTCGGGACCGGGTTTCGGGGATCGTAACGGTAGTGATCCGATTCGGCGCCCTCCGGCTCGTCCGAGCTCAGCAAGCCGTTCCCGAAGCGCGTGTTGGCAGCCCCGCCGCTCGCAAGGTACAGAGTTTGCGATTCGGCTCTGGAGAGCGGCCATTCCCACTCGTCCCGCCAGATGTTGTCGCCCATCACGAAGATACGTATCGGCGCCTCTTCATCGAGCCCGTTGTCGACATCCTTCAGATGGTAGTCGAACCACTGCATGTGAAAGTCGAAGGCGTCGACTCGAGCGACCTCGTCCCCGAAGTCGGCATCGCCGTAGACCGGATTCGGCCGCACACCGTGGCCCCACGGACCAATCAAGAGCTTCTGCCAACGCCGCGCATGCTCGGAGCGCGACCGCTCGCGCATGTTCGTGAAGTTCAGGATCGTCTCCGACACCAGGTCGTCGTACCAGCCGGTGACGTGGAATGCCGGCACGTCCATCTCGGCGTAGTCGTCCCGGACGCTCATCTGGCGCCAGAAGTCGTCGTAGGCCTCGTGCCCAATCGTGTCGGCGACGAATTCCGAATAGATGCCGACCTCGTCCATTGCGGTGTTCAAAGGAAGGTGGTTCATCGCCTGCATCCATGTCAACTCGGGCATGGTCTGTTCGGTGGCGATCGCCTCCTGCCGGGTCCCCCAGCTCAGACCGAGCGCCAGGTGATAGAGACCGTTGGTCGACCAGATGCTCCCGAAGTTGTCCGACTGCGCCGCGATCGGCACGATGGCCTTCACGTACGGACTCCGAAAGCGTGCCGGAAGCAACTGTGTGAATCCCGGATAGGAGGACCCGTACATGCCGATCCTCCCGTTCGACCAGTCTTGTTCCCCAACCCACTGCTGCGTGTCGTATCCATCCCGGGCCTCGGTCGTGTACGGCAGCCAGTCCCCGCGCGAGGCGTAGATGCCGCGCGAGTCCATTATCATCACCGCGTAGCCTTCCGCTGCGTAGCGTCGCGCCGGGCGCTCGCCTCGATCTTTGTTGTACGGGGTGCGAGTGAGCAGGACCGGGAAGGGGCCGTCTCCCTCCGGCAGGTAGATGTCCGCTGCCAGACGCACACCGTCCGTCATCGGCACCAGGACGTTGCGCTCGACGCGCACCTCGGGCGCAGCCTGTTCCGACTGGGCTTCCATCTTGCCGGTGGCCAGACAGGCTATGGCCAAGACGATCAGAAGTGAGATCCAGGGTCCCGGCTGTAAACGTTTCATTGGAAACCTCCGATTGGTTGTGGGGTCATAGACCGCACCTACAGC
>CBDAPB010000036.1:0-589695 GCA_965198265.1 Terriglobia bacterium | reverse complement strand
GGAGTCTGCGCGGCAGAGCGCGAAGAACTCGAATTTATTGGGATTTGAGAGGGTCTTCGGAGGAGAACCCATCGATTCTTCCGATACGAGGAGTTCAGAGCTGTACGGATACCAGTAATTGGCCGTGTATCGGGTCTGCTGGGTTCCGGTTTTCCGGATTATGCCCATTCGATCATCCCGTTCATCCGCCGTAAGTTCACCGCCAGAGTGAGCAGGTTCCACTCACCGGTCACTTTGTCCAAACCGCGTAGACTGAACTGTCGGAATCCGAGCACCGACTTGATCCACCCGAAGGGCGGCTCGCCAATGTGCTTTCTGGCCCGGTAGCGGTCGCGCCCACGCTTGGTTTTCATCTTTCTCATCATCCGGCCAACAGCAGTGTCTTTGGGTGGGAGTGGAACATCGGCCAGATTCTTCTCGCGACCCATGGCAACATACCCGTCAATCTGACGTTGTTCCAACATCCCTAGATTCGACTCGGATCGATATCCCGCATCGGCCAGTACACGTTCGGGATGCTCTCCCAGGTTGTTGTTCAACGCATCCAGGGTCGGTTCCAACTGTCCCGCGTCGGACGCATTGGAACTCACCGTTGTCGCTACGATGATCCGGGCCTCGGAATCCACCACCGCCTGCGCGTTGTAGCATTGCTGGAACCCTTCAGTGGAGGTTTTCATGATCCGGCTTTCCGGATCTGTGAAGTTGTCCTGGGCCGTCGGTTTGGGCTCGCCCATGGGGCGTTTGAATGGCTTCTTTCCGCATCCGGGTTTGTCGTCTCCCGGTTCCCGTCCCGCTTCCTGGTCCGCAGCCATCTGACGTTCTTCGAGCCGTTTCATTGCTGCCTGGATCGTGGCCAATCGCTTTTTGCGGGTCGACAACCCATCGGGCAGTTCGTCTCCGCGCCGGTCCTTGCCGTATCGCTGGTCTTCTTCCTCATCGGTCGCCGTAGCCCGGTTCAACAGATCCCGAATCTGTTCGCCCAATTCGGTCTCCTGCTTCTTCATCCGTTCATAGCTCATCGCTTTGCGTTTGCTCGCATTCGCCCGCATCTTGGTTCCGTCCACCGCCACGGTTCCCATCTTCACCAGTCCCGCTTCCCGCGCCATCATCACCACTTGCACAAACAGGTTCCCGAACTCCTCAAGATGCAGTTTGCGAAAATCCGAGATCGTACGGTGCGCCGGAAAGTTCTCCGCTCCCAACATCCGGAACGCCACGTCGTCGGTCAACTTCGCCGCGATCTTCCGCGACGAGAACACCCCGGTCGCGTACCCGTAGATCAACACCTTCACCATCATCCGCGGATCGTACGCTTGATTGCCCGGTCCGTCCGTTCCATACCGCTGCTCAAACGCGCTCAAATCCATGGCGTCCACCGTGTCCGATATGAAGTACGACAGGTGATCTTCGGCCAACCAATCTCTCAGCGACGGCGGCAGCAGCAGGCTCTGTTCTGGGATATAGGTTCGATATGTTCGTGACATGTCCTATCTTCGATCTCTATCCGCCCAATTCCGGTCCTTCTGCCGCGCAGACTCCTAGGTTTCCTTTCCTTCGGGAACCATCTTCCCGTTGTTGTGGTCGGCCAGCTCTCCCTCGTGCCACTCGGGGATGCGGGCTTTCCCCTCCTCATACAGCGATTCCATCGGTTTCCACACCCGGTCGACATCGTCGTCGAACAGGTCGCCGATCAACAGGTCGGTGATCGCGCCTTGTAGATCGGGGAAGTTGCGGACGAAGTTGCCGAAGCTGAAGCCGTCATAGTACTCACAGACCAGGCGGCGCATCCGGTCGACACCCCTGTTGAACGCCGGGCCCCAGTTGCCCAGTTGTGCTGCCGAAGTATCTCCCTTCGCAAAACCCTCGACGATTGCGTCGGCAGCCAGTTGCCCGGACTTCAGCGCAAGCAGGATTCCGGATGAATACAGTGGGTCGAGAAAACCGAAGGCGTCGCCCACCAGCACCCAGCCGTCACCCGCAACCTGCTTCGAGCGGTAGGAAAAGTCTCTTGTGGCGTAGTGTCCGGTGACCCGGTGGCCGACCGACAGACGCTCCTTGACGGGGCAACATTGCTCCATTTCTTCGTTAAACGTCTGCTCGTGGCTGACGCGATCCCGGTTGAAGAGATAATCGAACGGTGCGACGACGCCCACGCTGACCTTGTTCTCGCGGAGGGGAATGTACCAGAACCAGCCGTTCTTGTTCGCCGTCTGAAGGACGAGGGTAGCGCCTTCGCTAGGGCCCTCGTCGCGGTGCGCTCCTTCGTAGTACGTCCAGATCGCTCCCTTGTTGAGCACCGGATCCCAGATGCGCAACCCGAGGCGCTTCATCAAGAGACCGTGCTCCCCGCTGGCGTCGACCACCGCGCGGGCCCGGACCTGACGGATTGACCCGTCCTCATCCTTGATCGTCAACCCGACCGCACGACCACTCTCGAACAACACGTCCAGGACGCGCACGCCTTCGTGGGCAACAACGCCGTGTTCCCGGGCGTTTTCCAGCATCATCTGATCGAATTCGCCGCGTTCGACCTGCCATGTCTGGGAACTGGGGTGGTCCTTGTTGTCGGCGAAGTAGAAGGGCCTGGACCCTTTGCCGTTCGCGCTGAAGAACTGCACGCTGCGTTTCTTGACGAAGCGACTTCGCTTCATCTTCGGGAGCATATTGAGACGTTCGAACACCCAGTAGGTCTCGGGTATCAACGACTCCCCGATGTGAAACCGCGGGAACCGCTCGCGCTCGAACAGCACGACCCGATATCCCTGTTGCGCGATCAGAGTCGACGCCGTGGAGCCGGCGGGACCACCCCCGATGACCACGACGTCCGGTGTGTCCGATTCCTGTTTCCCCTCAACCATTCTGCTTCCTTCAGGTTCAGCTCTACTCATCGACGTCTGGCGCGGCCTCGAATCGCGACCGGATGTCTTCCGGGATCGAGATCATCTTCATCGGCTCGTCGGGCGCTTTTCGGACGCAGGCCATCGTCAGACTGCCCACGGCGACCTTCTCGTCGTCTTTCCTCAGGACACAGCTGTAGCGCATCGTCTTGTCGGTGATTTCGACAATGCGCATCCGGATCTCGACTTCGTCCTCGAACTTTAACGGGCGAAAGTACTCGAAGGATGTCGCCAGCCGTGGAAATCCGATCTCGGAATCGGACGGGACGATGCTGAGACCCACCTCGCGCCAGAGGGCGTGCTCGGCCTCCTCCATGTAACGGAAGAAGCAAGTGAAGTGGACGAAGCCGGCCAGGTCGGTCTCGGAAAACTCCACGCGCCGTTTCAACCTGTGTTCACTCACGATCACGTGTAGCGAATCCCGGAATGCTCGGGCAGGAAGAAACGCGACAGCAACGAGTCCACCCTCAGCAGCCCCTGACGCGTCAGCGCGACGGCGTCTTCATCCGCCCGGGATAGAAAGCCGTCACCTTCGAGACGGTCCAGTTGATCTCGAAACCGTTCCAGGATCGTCACGCCGTACTTTGCCGCAAAATAAGAGGGTCGGATGGAACCCTTCTTGAGCTGCAGGATGAATTCGCGGATCATCCGCTCCTCGTCGTCGGGGCGGTAGGCACGCCCGAGGGGGATCTCACCACCCCGGATCGCTTCGCCGTAGTTCTCCCAACGATCAAAGTTCTGCATGTGAACACCGTTCATATGTCCGAACGAAGCGACTCCCAGACCGGCCAGGTCGGCTCCCTGCCACAGCCGATCCCGGTAAACGAAGCTCGTCCGGGACGGATCTTTCACGGCCGTGTAGGCGCTTCCCAGTTCGTAGCCGGCCCGCTCGAAGGCCTCGAAGGCTTCTCCCATCCACCGGCGCTTTGTGGCCCAGTCGGCGGGCGCGTCTTCGAACAGACCGGTCCCCTCGAGGAGATCTCCGCTGATGGTCGTGTTGAACGGCAGCTCCATCTGGTAGATCGTGATGCTGTCCGGGACCAGCTCGAGCGTCTTCTCGATCACGCTACGCCAGTTGTCGTCCGTCTCCCCAAGCATGCCGGCAATCAGGTCGATGTTGACCTGAGAGAACTCGAGCTTCCGGGCTCGTTCGTAGGCCCGGAAAATTTCCGCGGACCGGTGCGCACGTCCGTTGATCTCGAGAATGTGGTCATCGAAGTTCTCGATACCGAGGCTCAGGCGCGTGACGCCCAGGTCGCGAATCGTGGCGAGCTTCGTTTCCGTCAAGGTGCCGGGCTCGCATTCGAACGTGATCTCCTCGGCTCCCTCCCACCCAACCGCCGCCTTCAACCGCATCACCAGGCCTTCGAGCTGCTGCGACGAGAGAAACGAAGGGGTGCCGCCGCCGAAGTAGACGAAGTTGACGTCGCGACCCGCGATAGCCGGGGTCCTGGAGTACAACTCCATCTCGCGAACCAGCAGGTCGATGTAGTTTTCGACCTCTTCGGCGTTCTTGTCGGTGTAAACGCGGAAATAGCAGAAGTGACACCGTTTCCGGCAGAACGGAATATGCAGGTATAAACCCAGCGGAACGCCGGGCGCAGGCTGTTGCTCGAGCGCGGGCCGGGCCGCGCGCTCTACGTCCTCCTTCGTCCAGACGGAGAACGGGGGGTAATTCGATACGAAGACGCTGCCGACCTGAGTTTCCTCTCCAGCAGCAGTCAGACGGTCGGTTTCTTTCATCACTCTATAGTATGTACGCGTAGGCTTCCGACACAGTTACTCTATCCTGGATTGCCGAGAAGGGCTCTGCGCCTGCGGAACAGTCAATCTGAGAGGATAACAGTGTTCCAGCCTGAAACTGATTCGATTCGATCTCGAGGAGGGGACTGCGGAGATCGCGCCCGGAGTCAAGCCGGGTCTGGCGCGCCCTTCTTCGGGTCGATCGGCGTCGCTCCAAACCCATTGATGGGGAGAATCAGCAGCGGTCCGCCGGGTCCCCACGTCCGCGGGTGTAGCGCTAGGAAATCCGGACGGCGACCCGATCCCGGACCGGGTGATTGGAACCGACCCATCCGCTGATCAGGTCTACGGCGTCGAGCATCCGGCCGCAATGTTCCTCGAGGAACGCGTCGCCGAGAGGCTCGGTCGAGGGAATGCGGGACGCCGCCTTCAAGGCCGCCTTGCCGTCGAAGTCCACGTAGGCGAGGCGAGCCGTGAACTCGTTTTCGGGACGCCCGAAGGCGCTGCCCGGGAGGATCGCGACTCCGGTGTCCTCCAGAAGGTGTTCGCAGAACTGCTCGCTGGTTTCGATCCCGCGCTGATGGAAGTTCTCCCGGAAGGGTGAGAAATCGGGAAACAGGTAGAACCCCCCTTCCGGACTCTCGATCCGGCTTCCGACCGACTTCAACCGCCCGGCCAGCTCCGATCCCAGCGCTTTCAGGATTCGACGCGCGTCCCGCAGGTAGTCGTCGATCTCGGGACTCTCCCTGAAAGCACAGGTGGCTGCTCGCTGGACGGGGTTGCACGTCGAAGTGAACGTTTCGCTGCCCACCGCCGCCATCGCGTCGAGAAGCCAGCGCAGGCCCGGCGGGAATACGAAGACCCCCAGACGCCACCCTCCAGCGCCGCACCACTTGCTCAAGCCGCCGCTGAAGATCGTGCCCTCCGGGTAGAGGCGGGCAATACTCTGGTGCGCTCCGTCGTGATGCAGCTTCCCGTAGATCTCGTCCGAGAGCAGGACGATGTTGTGCCTGCGGGCAACTTCGGCGAGATCTTTCAACTGATCGTAAGAATAGGTGTGACCGGTCGGGTTCGACGGATAGTTCATGATCATCAACCGCGGCTCAGTCGGATTCCTGGAGCACACCGCCTCCAACTCATCGGCTGTGATCAACCAGTTGTTCTCTCTGGAAGTCTCCACCCAGTGGATCTTGCGTCCCACGAGACCGGCCTGCGGCGCGTAGGAGACCCATGAGGGAGAAGGGATGATCAAGTCGCCGTAGTAGGCGAGCTGCAGCAGGAACATCAGTTCCTTCGATCCCGGTCCGATCAACACGTCCTCGGGATCGCACTCCACGTCGAACTCGCGCCGGTGGTGTTCGGCGATGGCTTCCCGTAATTCGGGCAGGCCCTTTACCGGAAGGTAACTCTTCTCTTCGGCCGCGTCGCGCAGTGCTTCGACAACCGAATCGGGCACCGGAAACGGCGATTCGCCCAGCCCCAGCTTGAAGACGTTCCTGCCCTCCCGTAGGAGCGCATTGGACAGATCATTGATAGCTACGGTCGGCGAGACGCCGATCCTACGTACCCTGGGATTCAGATGAATGTTGATCATGGCACGCTCACAACAGCGTTTGGACTTCCCTCAGTCTAGTATTCGGCCGGGGACGTTCCATCCTTTACAACAAATCGGCGCTTCGACCTTTCCGACGCCGACCGCCGCTGTGGGCTGGTCAGTTGACATAAAGATGCTCGACCGGCCACCCAACTCAGGTCCAGGGGGCGGACGCAAAACTCTTCAAGTTTTTTTTGACGAAAGAAAGACCGGAGTGTGAGTAGGCTCCAAACCCCCCTCCTCAGATGAGGAGGGGTGGCGCGAAGCGCCGGGGTGGTGTTGATCAAGAAAACCACCCTGCACCGTGGGGACGCATCCACCCGGCTAATCCAACCACACCGTCTGCGCCTACGGCGCATCACCCGGCGTTGTCAAACCACACCGTCTGCGCCTGCGGCGCATCCACCCGGCGTTATCAAACCACCCCGTCTGCGCCTGCGGCGCATCCACCCGGCGTTGTCAAACCACCCCGTCTGGGCTAGTTCACATCACCGGCCCGACCGACGACCTTCAAGAAATCCGTCCATGGCACCGGCTGACCATGGATGGGTACGATCGTAGAAACCTCCAGGTCCAGTGTCTGGACCTGGTTGTACAACCTCATGTTGGAGTCGGTGGGGGTCGCGGGAAGCGGCAGATGCGTGTCGAGAAGATCCGCTTCGATCACGATCTTCTCTCCGGGAAGGTATGCCATCAACATCCCCTCGACATGGCTGAGGGGATGGACGTAATAGATGTGCATGTTCCGGGCACCGTCGCTCAACACGTAGTTCTCAGTCACCTGCTCATACTGATAGCCTTCGGCGAGTTCGGTCGGCGGCCACAGAGATAGCATGTCGGGTTCGAGCGTCCGCTGCGCGTAGTTCAGAACGTCTCGGGTGTAGAAATCGAAATTCTTCCAGTGCGTGATGATCGTCGCGCCGATGTGCATGTAGGTCCGGAGTCCGCCGATGTGATCATGGTGCTGATGGGTATTGACGAGGAACCGGATCGGCTTGTCGGGGAAGAGTCGGACGACTTCTTCGATGACGGCCAGGTTCCGCTTCTCGTCGAGGGGCGCTTCGACCACTGCCACGTAATCGTCGAACTCGACGGCCACGCTGTTGTGCGATCCTCCGCCGAGCAAATACACACCATCCGCCAGCCTCTCGGTCTCGACGCGGACTTCAAATGTCGCTTCGCGAACGGCGTCGGGAACCGCTAAGGAATCGGGACATACGTTTGGTTCGATTTCATCGAAGGTGCCGCCGAAGCTGTTGTGTCCGGCGTTGACGCTCTGGGCCTGGTAGTTGTCGTCCCAACCCTCGTGATGATGCCACGAGGTGGGAAACCGGACGCCGCCACCGAGATCAACGTAGCTGTCGTTGGTGAACTCGTGTTCGTAATTCATGTCCCCGAGAACGGGATCGGGAACCCAGGTGTGGATCCGCTGCAGCATGTTCTCTTTGTTTATCGTGGCATCCACGCGGTATTTGCCGAGCACGGTAATCGAGACAACCCTCACCTTCTCCGGGTTCCTGGTCGGACCGTCTCGACCCATTTCTCCGAGCTCCCAGCGCCACACGGCCTGAGGGTTGGCACCGGGCATCCTGGCGGCTTTGAGGAAGCCGTGCGGGTTCATCCACATGTCGAGCTGCCATAACTCCGCATCTTCGGGCCGCGCCGGAATCGGAGCGCCTCCCGGCCCGTCGATGTGCCACGCATAGTTGCCGTTGACCACGAATGTCTGGTGCGCGTTCCGCTGGAGTGGGGTTCCGCCTACCCAGCCCAGTCCATGTTTCCACGATGCGGGGTTGAGGCCCGGCTCACGTTCGAACTCCTCGGTCATGATGCCGGCTTCCCAGTCCATCGTGCGGGTGTAGTTGGCCAGGGGCTCCCCGTCGGGCCAATCGACGTTCTTGTCATTCAGCCGTTGCTGACCGACGATGCCGGTGTAGCCGGTTCCCGATATCGTGACGCATCTCAAGTTGTCGGTGCCGATCCCGGCGGCGGCAGCCTGCAGGACCGGTTCGGGATCGACGTAGCCCGGCTGAAACTGCCCGGACGCTGTCGGCAAGCCGGCGGGCAGCGTGCCCGCCAGGACCAGCAGGATTACCGGTAAAGAAAGAACCAATCGCTGTGTGGCCATTCTCGCCTCCTCGATCTTTGAGATGGGTGGGTGGTTGGGGAGTTCGATTTGGTTTCGAGCGGTGACGAATGCGGCCATTGTATCGCAAGAAGTGCGAACCACTCACGCCTCCGGCACTCCCGAGAGACACAACGCTGAGTAGCGTTCTCAGACAGGCAGGTCTAAAATGAGTTCTGTGAAATACGGGATTGTGATCGAAAAAGGGGAGCACAATTGTTCGGCTTACGTGCCCGATCTGCCCGGGTGCATTGCCATGGGCCCGACCGTGGAAGGAACGAAGGAGCGAATCCGGGAAGCCATCCACTTACACCTGGAAGGGATTCGGCATGATGGAGACACAGTTCCGGCACCCACCACCGTTTGCGACTGGATCGAGGTCGCATAGCCTCGGACTCAGACAGTTAAGAACCTCAGCTCTAGCCCATCACATGTAGGGTTTACCGATTTGAACGCCCAAGTGGATTGTCGTGACCTGCCGTCTGACTGGCTGAGAGAGTCTGCGGAACCAGGAAGGGGCAGCAGGGCAGGATGACACCCACAGCACAGGCCCTCAGGCTGGCGTAAATCACCGCTTGAAACTGGCTTTCGGATCGGCCTCGCGGACTAATTCCAAACGAGATCCGCGACCCAGACATCACCCTCGACCTCGACACTTTCCAAGAACAACCATCTTCCGTCGCTGGTCATCGAACTGCGCGCCGGCGACGGGAAGAAGAAACCCTGTCTGAGATCGATAAAGGTGATATCCCCATCAGGTTTTCCGGTCTCGGCGTCAATCAATACAAAGCCTAACTTGCCCGATGTTTCGTCTCCCCGTTCCGACCATATGTAGACTCGGTCCGAATCGGAAAACCACTTCGGGTAGCCCGATCCTTCCCAGACGAACTCCGGGCTGTCCGATCCAGTTTCGACGACGAAAACCGAGGTGTTGTCACGGGTCCTATATCCTCCGAAAGCGATTCTTTTACCGTCCGGTGAGAAGTAACCATAGGCGAAACCGGGGTATTGCTCCGCGAACTCCGCATTGAACGGCCAGAAGATTCTTTTCGGCTCGTCGCTGGTTGGATTCTCGATGACCTCGATTCCCACTCCCTCGTGCGTCCACACTCCCTGCATCAAGAGGTATTTCCCGTCCGGCGACCAATTCATCGGTAACCCTGGACCCAAGGATCTCGGGGGACCCACCTTCTGCAGGCTCACGGGATCCAAAGGGATCAAGAAGATTTCAGTTCCGGCTGCCGCGCGTGCGGACGTCGCGATCCATCGACCATCAGGGGAAACCGACCGGATGCGCCCCCAGGACCGCGTATCGTCGACCAGACGCTCATTTTCTCCATTCGAGTCGGCAACATAGACGTGGTTCTGGTTGTCTCGATTGGAAAGGAAGAGTATGTGTTGGTCGTCCGGCAGCACCACGGCTGTAAACTCGTCTGCAGGGTTTTCGATCACCCGGATCGGGTCCCCAACCGGCTGCCGCGTCTCGGGATCGAGTTCCACTTTCCAGATGTCGCTCTGGCGAGTGGAATTGTTGTAGGCAATGCGCTGACCGTTTCCGGAGATAGACGGATAGGCATCGCCGGGGCCGGTCGTCAGCTGGAACGGTGGAGCTGCCGCTTTCATCTCCGAGTCGAGAGCAATATACTGCAGGCGCAGCTGTTCTTGTCCCATTACTGGAACCGAAGCAATGATTCCGCGGCCGTCCGGCAACCAGACTGGAGCCACGACGTCCATCACCGTTCCGTCGAATTCAAGCATCCATCTGTTTTCGGGGTCCGCCAACGGCAGGACGGCAAGACTAGATGGGGCCCCCGTTTTGAATTCTTTGTAAACGAGGTGCTGTCCATCCGGCGACCATTCGGCATACAAGAACGACGCCATTTGCCCTGACGCGATTAGTCTTACAGGTGGAGAACCCGGCGGATAATCCATGACGAAGATTTCGTTTGTAACAAGACCACCCCACCGCAGCTGAAAGGCAATCTTGCGGCCATCCGGGGACCATCGGGGCCGGTAGCCGAAGTCCGCGATGCGCGTGGCATTGCCTCCGAACGCCGGTATGGTGTACAACCCTCCGTTCGTTCGGTTGGAACGGTACGCGATCGTGGCTCCATCCGGCGCCCAGTCCGGATCGTAATCAGCAGCCTGGTCTTTGGTGACTTGAATCGCGTCTCCCCCTTGTACCGGCTGGATCCAGATATCCCGGTTCCCGGCCGTTTCCGACACAAACGCAACAAACTGCCCGTCGGGAGACAGGGCCGGCTGATCCTCGTTTCCGGGTAGGCTTGTGACGCGTCGGATGTTCTCCAATCGTGGCGGTCCGGGAGCCGTTTCCAACGCCGACGATCTGGAATTCCAGATGATGAGGCCAGCAACGACGCTTATCAGTCCGACCACAAGGACGGCTGAGATCACCCGGTTCGATTGCAGTGCCGACACTGCCGAAGCCTCGTGTGACGGGATGACCCGCTCCGACAGGGCGCGTTCGATCTCGATCCGTACATCCCCGAAATCCCGTTGCCGGTTTCGAGCATCCTTTTCCAGGCAACGTTCCACCAGATCACACATTCTCGCTGGCGTTCCCTTTGGCAACGCATCCCAGTCAGGGTCCCGCTCCAGTACCCGGGCGATCGTGTCGGACAGGGTAACTCCCGCAAATGGGCGCTTGCCAGCGAGCATCTCGAAGAGCACACAGCCGAAAGCCCAGGTGTCCGTTCGCTTGTCGATCGGCTGACCTCGCGCCTGTTCAGGGCTCATGTAGGCTGGGGTTCCGATGAAAGTCCCTTTCCGGCTTTCGACGGTTTCCGTGACGGTTAACGCCCGCGACAGGTCGGCGTCGGCCTCACCGGAAAACGCTTTTGCCAGCCCAAAGTCGAGGACCTTGACCTGGCCGTCAGGTGTGACCTTGATGTTCGCCGGCTTCAGGTCCCGGTGCATGATCCCTTTGTCGTGGGCCGCTCCGAGGGCCTCCGCGATTTGGGAACCGATACGGAGGGATTCAGTAATCGGAAAGGGGCCGCCCGCGAGCAGGTCCGAAAGAGTGTCGCCTTATAGTAGGTCCAGCTCGAGATCTAGGAGAAGAAGGAGAGAAGAATGGGAGATTCGCCGCCGTCGACGCTGTGGGAAATGTGGTAAAAGCGGAGCGTTTTTTGCGAAGCTTTTTCCAAGCCGCTGTGGATATGCGAGCGCGTTTTTTAGCGCGGATATCCACAGGGGCGGCATTTCCCACAGCGCACCGGGCGATTTGAAAAAGTCGGATAATGGACGGGCGTGTTTTCAAGATGCGCTCCGTCCCGCTACGAATCAGTGTCGCCCACCGGGTCGAAACGGTTAGTCGAAGAGTTTCGAGCGGGACGGAGTGCTTTGGTCCGACATCGCATACTCAGATGCCGTCCTTAGAGGACTCACTATAAGGTTTGCGCGGGGCTAAAGCCAAGCGTGCGGGGAAAAACGCACCACAGGCCTGAATAGGAAAGGAGTCGGAAGAGATGGAACTGGCAGCTTACGTGGGGTTGGACTGGGCCGATCGAACACACGCCGTGTGTTTGGAATCGGCGGACGGATCCGTGATGGAAGAGTTGGAGTTGGAGCAGAAACCGGAGACGATCCACGCCTGGATCGGCCAGCTGCGCGAGCAGTTCGGTGGACGGCCGGTTGGGATTGCAATCGAGCAGGCGAAAGGCGCGCTGATTCATGCCTTGATGATGTACGAGTTTATTGTCCTGTATCCGATCAATCCGAAAGCGGTGGCCCGGTATCGGGACGCGCTGGCGGTCAGTGGCGCAAAGGATGATCCATCCGATGCGCGGCTGCTGAAGGACTTCTTCAGAAAGCATCAGGCGTGTCTGCGACCCTGGATTCCGGAAGACGCCCAGACGCGAACCATTGACATCCTGGCCCAACACCGCCGCACCACCGTCGAGGACCGCGTGCGGCTGGGGCATCGGATTACGACGTTGCTGAAATCCTATTTTCCACAGGCCCTGGACTGGGCCGGTGCGCTCGACACAATCCAGGCCTGCGACTTTCTGATGCGGTGGTCCACACTGGCCGATGTGCGGAAGGTCCGACCTGAGACGTTGCGGAAGTTCTATTACAGCCACCGGTGTCGCAGCCGGAAACGGATTGAAGAGCGGATTGCCCAGATCCGTGTCGCACGGCCCCTGACGGACGATCCGGCCATCGTGACCGGTCTGAGCCTGGCGATGCGAGCCACCGTGGTCCAGCTACGGGCCGTTATCGATGCGGTGAATGAGTTTGATCGCACACTGGCGAACCTATTTGCGCAGCACGCCGATCACGAACTGTTTGAAAGTTTTCCGGGCGCCGGCCCAGTCTTTGCGCCTCGCCTGCTTGTTGTGATGGGAACGGATCGGAATCGATTCAAGTCCGCCAGCGATGTGCAACGGCTCGGCATCGCACCGGTCACGGTCAAAAGCGGCAAGATGCACTGGGTGCATCATCGTTGGGCCTGCTCGAAGTTTTTCAAACAGACGTTCCACGAGTTCGCCCAGCTGTCGCTGCCGTACTCCCCATGGGCCCGGGCCTACTACAAGCGTCAGCGGGGTCGCGGCAACGGGCATCATGCGGCGGTGCGCGCGCTGGCGTACAAATGGATCCGGATCATCTTCCGTTGCTGGAAAGAACGCCGGCCCTACGACGAGTCGCAATACGTGGAGGCTCTTCACCGGCACCGTTCGCCTTTGGCCGAACTCTTGGCTTGACAGACTTCCTCAGATGTCTTCAACCAACTCCAGGACGAGGAAATGAATCTGCTCGTGTTCTTCCAGACCGTAGATGGCCGAAATGTGCGGATGATTCAGCGCGGCCAAGGCTCGTGCTTCACGCCGAAAGCGGGACAGGTGCTCCGGTTCCCGTGCGAACGCATCCGGCAGGACCTTGATCGCGACATCGCGCCGCAGCTTTGTATCGCGTGCACGCCACACCTCACCCATTCCGCCCTTGCCGAGCAGGGAGAGGATTTCATAGGGGCCCAGTCTGGTTCCTGGTGTGAGCGCCATGGGCTGCGAATCCTGTTCTCTCGAGCGTTCCGTCGCCAAGTTTTTTGGGAAACTCGTTTAAATATTACGAAACGAGTCAGTTGGACGCAATCAAACAGTCATGACAGGGTCACCGGTCTATAATCGCCTGTTACTTACTGGTTCTTTGGAGAGACCGAGAGATCCAATATGAGTGATCATCGAATTTTCAACTTCTCCGCCGGGCCGGCGGTCCTGCCGCTGCCCGTCCTCGAGCAGGCGCAGCGCGAGCTTGTTTCCTTACCCGGCGCCGGTATGTCGGTGATGGAGATCAGTCATCGATCCGAAACGTTCAAGTCCGTCTTGAACGACGCGATCGACGACATCCGGGGGCTCGCCGACGTGCCATCCAACTACAAGATTCTCATGCTGCAGGGCGGGGCGAGCCTGCAATTCTCGATGGTACCGATGAACTTCCTCGAGGCGGGATCGACGGCGGACTACGTCGATACGGGGTCCTGGTCGAAAAAGGCGATCAAAGAAGCCCAGCGCATCGGTCCGGTGAATGTCGCCGGAACCGGCATGGTCGCGGGCTACTCGCGAATCCCGCCCCAGAACGAGTTAAGCCTGACCGCCGAGGCCGCTTATGTGCACATCACCAGCAACAATACGATTGAGGGAACCCAATGGAGTGCGCTTCCCCAGGTCGACGACGTCCCGCTCGTGAGCGACTCGTCATCGGACATACTCTCGAAACCGATCGACATCCGACGGTATGGCGTGATCTACGCCGGTGCCCAGAAGAACCTCGGTCCTTCGGGGGTCACGCTGGTGATCATCCGTGAAGACCTGCTCGAACGCTCCGGCGATACCCTGCCGGCGATGCTGGACTACCGCACGCATGCGTCGAACGACTCGCTCTACAACACCCCGAATACCTTCGGCATCTACATCCTGGGGTTGACGGTGAAGTGGCTGCGGTCACTGGGTGGGCTTACCGCGATCGGAGAGATCAACGCGCGTAAAGCCGCGAAGCTTTATGCCGAGATCGAGCGCTCAGGCTTCTACCGGCCGACAGCCGAGAAGGAGAGCCGATCGTTGATGAACGTGACGTTTCGCCTGGAGACGGAGGAGCTCGAGGCCATGTTCGTGAAGGAGGCGGCTGCGGACGGCCTCGACGGCCTCAAGGGTCACCGCTCGGTCGGAGGAATGCGTGCTTCGATCTACAACGCGTTGCCCGAAGAAGGCGTCGACAAGCTGATCGAGTTCATGAGGGCCTTCGAGCAGAGGACGGGCTGAAGCCCGCCCGGCCCAGTGTCCCGAGTACGTTACCGCAACACAAACAGCAAGTCCTTTGTGAGAGCCACAGGATGTTGCGTGCGCCCGAGAGGTTTCGTCGTCAGCTTGGGAAACCTGGGTGAATGTTACGAAGCAATCAAAGTCACTCGACCAAGTAGCCGTGCACACCTGATGCTCTTGACCATCCCTACACGCTAGGCGACAAGGCAGGATCTATCATTCCCGATAAACGCCGTAGCGATTTCATGCCGTTGCTCGACGCTTGGCGACCACTCGCGAGTGTCTGGGTTTAGCGATGCATCGGGCACGTCTGGCGCCAAACCAACTCCTTTGGAGACGGGATTGCCGTGCTTTCGTCGCCCCTTAGACGGGGTTCGTCCGGATTAATTGCATTTCGTCGGGTTCGGGTTGGTGGCACCCTTAGAGGCCTCCACAATGGCCCCAGATCACAGATTTCTGAGTAGGAGGATAGAATGTCCATGAGAAACCGTTCCCGCGTTCTGGGAGCCGCCCTTGTCACGTTGATCCTGACCGCTGGAATCATTCATGCGAGCGGCGCAGACGCCAGGGAGCTGGCGGTGAAGGGTCTGGAAACATTCCATCTGGTACTCGGCGGCGATAGCGCGAAATACCGCGAGGCGATCCGGAATCTCGAGGAGTCCGACCGACTGGACGGAGCGAACATCCCAAACTTGTACAACCTCGCTCGTGCGTATTTCTACGAGGCGAACACCCAAGGCAACCGAGAGGCTTTAAGCAAGGCGGAGCGGACAGTAAGCAGGATCCTGGAACTGGAGCCCGAGAATCCAGAGGCCCTCGCCTGGCATGGATCGATGCTGACCGCGCTCAGTCGTGGGCAGGATATGGGTCAGTTCATGCGAGGCATCGGCGAGATGAAGCGTGCCGATGAGATCGATCCTTCCAATACCAACAACAAGATCGTCAAAGCGTTCACAGCCATGAATTTCCCGCCGCCGGCGCTGGCGGCGATGGGAAACTACGACCCTATTTCCGACCTGGAGTTCGTGCGCGACGCGTTTGACGGGGAAGCCTTTTACTATGCTCCGCAGGCCCAGGTCGTCATCACGGCCCTTGTCGGAGACGCCTATCTGTTGAAGCGGAACGATCGGCAGGCTGCCCGTGAGCAGTTCGCCAGAGCCCTCGCCTACGCCCAGCCCAGGGACGAGAATGCGCTGGCGGGCCGAAAAGTTTTGGACGACGCCATCAGGACCAGGATGAACGGTGGAGAGCAACCCCTGTTTGGCAGCATAATGACAACTTGTTATTCATGCCATCTCACGGAACCGGATAAGATCAAACACTGATCTCGATCGCCCAGGAGCGGGTTCCGTGGGTTGCGGAACCCGTTCACCAGGCCGGCGCCGCCCATGTCGTTCCACGAAGTCGAGCTGATTGCCTTCTTCTTGGGCACCCTCATTCACGGATCCCAAGGTGTGCTTATCGCGCGCCAATTGCCGCGGGTCGGAGAGCACAGTCTGGGCCCGGTTAGACAAGGCCTGGCGGTCGTTCTGGTCGCCTTCTTCTGGCAGTTCGGCAACTTCGCTTTCATGGCGAACCTGACCAACGGTCTTCGGAACCCGATCCTGCCGCTGGAGATTCCCTACACGGTCCAAATCCTGTCTCTGCTCGGTTTCCCCATCGTGTTTGCACACATGCAGGCCTATCCGGCCATGCACGAGAGGCAGCCTGGTCCGACTCTGCGTCAGGCGTTCGTGGGCACCTATTACGGCCTGTGGATCTGGAGCATCGCAGTGGGCATCGCCTGGACAGGGCAGGCGACAGGATGGTTCGCCCCCTTTGTGAGCGTCCAGTTTGCGGTCAACGTGACGCTCTTCCTCATGCTTGTCTTTTTCGTGGCATCCACCTTCCAGGTGGTCGACGAGCGCCGACGGAATCGCCCCGAAGGCTTCTTTCGGATTCGAGCCAGCCGGGCCGGGACCTTCACGAGCGCCCTCGCCGCGGTTCTCTTCATGCTGATGCTTTTTTGGACTAGGGGACTCGATGGGTTGGGGCGAACAGATCGAGCTAGCTGCGCGGCTGTCGTCGGTTCCATTCTCCTTGTTCCTGGCCTACCGATACTTTCAGTTCCCCTTCATGGACGTCTACCTGCGGGAGGTTCTCACCGTGTCAGTCCTCCTGACCGGTTTTCTGATGTGGATGGGGCTCTTTCTACCAGTCTTGCCACCGGGCGCGCGGTCGCTCGGCATCGTCCTGGGCGCGATCGTTTGTGCGTATCTCCACCGTCCGCTCGGGAGCTGGGTGGACCGCAAGATGATCGGCTACGTCGAAACTCTGGATGAGCAGGAAGGCCGTGTCGGTTCCGCCCTCAGAGCCCTCGCCCGGCTCGACGACTTTTCTGCGCGTGCCGGTGAAATCCTGGCCCCGGAGATCCAGGCCTCATGGGTCGTGATCGGCCCCGAGCCGAGACAAGGTCGCGCCGAAGAAGTCGGGATTCCCGGCTCACGACCGATGTGGCTGTCGATCGGTCCCCGAACGGAGGGGCGGTCCTACATGAGTCGTCATCTTCGAATTGCTCGTTCGGCGGCTCTCGAAATAGCCTCAAGATACGAGCAACTCGACCGGGAGCGGAGCGAACGCGAACGCCTCGTCGAGGCCCACGAACTGCGAGAGATGGCGGCCCGGGCCGAAGTCCGGGCGCTGCACGCCCAGATCAATCCCCACTTCCTTTTCAACACTCTGAACGTGCTGTCGAACCTGATCCACACCGACCCCAAGAGCGCCGAGCGCCTCACCGTGGACCTGTCTGACATATTCCGGTATGCGCTGGAGTCCACACGGAGAGACCTGGTGAGCTTCGCCGATGAACTTCGCTTCATCCGATCCTACCTCGAGATCGAGCGCGCTCGCTTCGAGGATCACCTCCGGTTTCCAATTCGAGATTGACGACGAGGCGCTGTCTGCAATGATACCGCCCATGATGTTGCAGCCACTGGTCGAGAACGCCATCCGGCACGGGATCGCTGCCAGGATCGGGGGCGGGGAGGTTCGGGTGTCGGCGCGTCTGGGAGACGGCCGACTTCTCGTATCAGTCGACGACCAGGGAGATGGAAGTGTTTCGGCGACGACGCGTGGGTCGGGTGTCGGGTTTGAAGAACCTGCGCGACCGATTGGAACGCATTTTCGGCCCCGACGCGAGACTCGACCTCGACATCAGGTCGCGCGGAACCCACGCGGAGCTTGTGATTCCGGCGCTGACGGGAGTCGAAGCCGTGTCCGATGAGGACGGAACGTGACGCGGCGCTGCCTGATCGCCGACGATGAGGCGGAAGCACGGCGGCGCCTCCGGCGCTTGTTGGCGGTGCACGCGGACCGTGCGGGGATCGTCTCGGAAGCCTCTGACGGCCTTGCGGCTGTGCGCAGGATCGAAGAGGACAGGCCGGACCTGGCGTTCATGGACATCCAGATGCCGGGCCTCGACGGCTTCCAGGTGCTCGACTCCCTTCCCCCGCGAGTTGTGGCCTGTCGTTGTCTTCACGACCGCATACGATCAATACGCGATCCGCGCCTTCGAGGTCCACGCGCTCGACTACCTTCTGAAGCCCGTGACCGAGTCCAGGCTTGCGGAATGCCTGACCCGTATCGAGTCCCTGGAGGGCGACTTGCTGCGCGGCCGGCTCATACGGGCTCAGAGGGAAGGGCGGCGGCTCGAGCGTCTCATGGCGCGATCCGGCACTCATCTGACGGTCGTGCGCGTCGAGGATGTGATCGTTTTCGAGTCCGAGGACAAGCTCGTGTTCGCCCGAACGCAGGATGGCCGCTTCAACATCAACATCACGATGAAAGAGCTGCAGGATCGGCTCGACCCGGACCTGTTCTGCCGCGTGCACCGGCAGGCCATCGTGCAACTCCATCATGCCCGGGAACTCCACTCCCTTCCGGGTGGCCAGTACCTGATCCGACTCTCCGACGGTTCCGATGTGCAGATGGGACGGAACTACTCCAGAAACTTTCGTTCCCGGTTCGGCTGAGACAAAAAGAGAGGGCGGCCTCGGCGGCCGCCCTGGTTGTCAGTGTGTCCGGCCGGTTGCTACTGACTGTCGCCATCAAGTAGAAGGAGGTCCGAAATGGCCGATGACATCATCTGTGCCCGAATTGTGCACCTGATACAAATCTACTAGCCTCTGGGCTAATAGGGAGGCAAGCAGCTATGAGTATGGCTGGGATTGTAATTATAAGTTTGGCGTTGGTGGGGGCGCTGATTGTGCTGTGGAGGCGAGACGTGAGGACCCCGTTTGCCGGGGAATCTGAACACGAACAAATGATGAAGAAGTCGGCTTCGGCGGTCGGCGAGACGATGGTAGTTGGCCTCGCGGTGGGATTGGCGGTGGGATTGGCTCTGGGCGCAGCGATGGACAACATTCCGGTCTACATGACTCTTGGGATGACTCTTGGGATGGGCCTCGGTATCCTGTTCGGCTGGCGAAAGTCGAAAGACTGACGCCAGCAATACTCCAGCCGTCGAAATTGCGACCAGTTTTGGGCCTAGTAGCAAGTAGCCAGATGGCGGCTCATGACAGCTTCGGTAGTTCTGGGCCTTATGTTGTATTCTTACAGCAATCTGGTCGGTACCCCTATATGGCAAAGAAAATAACAAGGTAGCGTGGAAGGCATAGAATACCGCTGCAACCCAATGCCTCCCTCTGTGCCAACATGGTTGAGACACCTGCCTAAACGTTAATTAGTGAGCAGGGCGGAGAAGGAAGTAACCTGTGTTGGTGATCAAAGAAGAGAAAGGGAATGAAGAATCGCGCGGAACGGAGGGAGCCCGTAGGGCGACCGGAGTTGCGTGCGAATTGGCCGAAGCGAAGGGACGGATCTGTCCGGATCCGGAGGTTACCGGTAAAGCGAAGCGACGACGATTCAGCGCGGAGTACAAGCTTCGGGTGCTGAGGGAAGCCGACCAGTGCCGGAAACCGGGAGAGCTGGGTGCGCTGTTGCGGCGGGAAGGGATTTACTCGTCGAGCCTGAGTACGTGGCGGCGTCAACGGGAGGTGGGTGAACTGGTCGGGCTGCGGCCTGAAAAGCGAGGACGCAAGGCGCGGCCCCAGGACAGGCGAGACAAGCGAATCGCCGAGTTGGAGCGCGAGACTCGACGACTGCGGGCCAAGCTCGAGCAGACCGAGGCGGTGATCGAGATTCAAAAAAAAGCCTCCATGCTCTTGGGGATCCCCCTGAAGAGCCCCGACGACGAAGGGAACGACTGATGGAAGCCAGCGAGAAGTTCTCTGCCGAGTTGGGGACCGCGCCGGCGTGCCGGGCGTTCGGTGTGCCGCGAGCCACGCTCTACCGGCGCCGGCAACGATGTCGGACCATCCCGCCGGTCCGGAAGCATTCGCATCGGGCGCTGAGCGAGCTGGAGCGGCAGCGTGTGCTGGACGTGCTGCACTGCGAACGCTTCGTCGATCAGGCGCCGGCTCAGGTCTGGGCCGCCCTGCTGGATGAGAACATCTATCTGTGTTCGGTCCGGACAATGTACCGGATACTGGGGGCGAATCAGGAAGTGCGGGAACGGCGCAACCAGCTTCGGCATCCCCAATATGAGAAACCGGAACTGCTGGCCACCCAACCCAACGAAGTCTGGAGTTGGGACATCACGAAGTTGAAGGGCCCCCGGAAGTGGAGCTATTACTATCTCTATGTGATCCTCGACATCTACAGCCGGTATGTGGTCGGCTGGATGGTGGCCGAACGTGAATCCGCCCGCCTGGCCAAGAGGCTGATCGCCGAGACGTGCGACAAACAGCACATCCGGCGCGATCAACTGACGATTCACGCCGACCGAGGGTCGTCGATGAAGTCGAAGGCCGTGGCGTTGCTGTTGGCCGACCTCGGAGTCGCCAAGACGCACTCCCGGCCACATGTCTCCGATGACAACCCGTTCTCGGAAGCCCAGTTCAAGACGATCAAGTACCGGCCGCAATTCCCAGAACGGTTTGGTTCGATCCAGGACAGCCGGGCTTGCGCCCAGCAGCTGCTCCACTGGTACAACCACGAACACTACCATTCGGGGCTGAACTTGTTAACGCCGGCCATGGTTCACCAGGGCCAGGCCAACGCTGTCGTCCACCGACGCCAGCATGCTTTCGATCAAGCCTGCGCCCGGCATCCCGAGCGGTTCGTCAACCCACAGCGACGAATCCCCGGACCGCCGGACAAGGTGTGGATCAACCCGCCAGCCGAGCCGCCGGCGGGAGCTTAAATTCTCAATGCGAGTGTCTCAAACTTGTTGACAAGTTCCGGCCTCCAGCGTCCTCTCCGCTTCCCGACAGGAAATCGCAAGCGTCTCCACCAGTCTGGCTTGGTTTCCCAGAACGGCGTTTATGGGGAATAAAGCTTCCCAGATGCCATCGTCCGAGGATGGGCATGTCGCGATTGCTAAACGCTAGGCGACAAGGGAGGAGTAATCCGGCATTTCACTTTTCCACGTAGTTGCCCCGTGACTGCCACCGACCGCGGGTGTCTAGCTTCTCTCCGTACCTCTGCAGTGTACGGCCAGTAGCCAGGACTCGGGATTCGTGCGCTTCGACTCGTGCGATTCTGCTGTATCCGTCCAAACAACCGAACGTTACCTCGGATGCAAGCAGAAAGCTTCGGAGCGCCGTTGTCAACAGACTCGGATTGAGCCGGACGCGAACCCCTAACTAAGCCGATTCGGCGAGACGGCATTACTCGCCCCTTGGCGACTACTTGTTACTAGTCCGCGCCTCATTCGGGGGCACGTTACCGTGAAGCCGACTTCACAAACATGTGGATCTTCAGGTATGCGACGCTACCGGCGGGTCAGCTTCATCCCAAGATTTCTTTCGACGTAGATCCCGACGAATCTTCGGAGCCACTCCGGAGTACCCGTCTGTGCCAAGTGTTTCTCGATTAGTGTGTCGTCCCTTTTGGATGTCAGGTGCACGATACGCCACACGTTCTCAGGTTGTGAGTCGGTACCACTGACAGCGTGTTCAACGTGAAACAAGGGTTGATGGCTGCTGGCCTGAAGGAGTGAGCCGTCGTCTCTCAAGAACTCTGCTCTGCCGAAGAACAGGACCGATTGCTCCTTGGGGCTCAAGTAAACTTCTTCCAGAACCTGTCCGTAGCTATCCGTCCTCCAGGCAAGCTGCTGGCTCTCCCTTAGAAAGCATTCTTCCCCGTTCTCCAAAGGCTTCCGGCCCCACGACGAGCCCTCACGAACAACACTGGGAATATATGTCATGGGGTCCCAGGCCTTCTTGGCCTCGGCGTCCCACAACATACTCTTCGTTAGACAGACCGGTTCACTCGTGGAGTAGTACGTCTGCAACAGGGCATTGACGTCGACGGGTGCGGTTTCGATGACGGTATTATCCGGGTTGTTGCAGGCGTGGTCGAACTCTTCTCTCGCCTTCGAAAAGGAAGGATGAGGATGGGTACCCATTTTCACGCTCCTTGAGCAGTCGGAAAAACGAACTACGAGATTCTGGTAAGTCTATCTAGGTGGGAAGGTTAGAGGCACCAAAAAACAAGTCCTCATGAACCGCCGATAGGAAAAGTAGGAACTCCTCGAGAAACTGGGCTTTTCGGCAGAATCCACTTCGTTATGCCTATTACTCCCGATTAACGCCCCCTTGTTTACCGATCCGATCCCAAATCCTGAGTAGTCGGCATGCCGGTCATGTGCCTCAATGAACCAAAAGTCACCTCCGCGACAGTCGCCAATAGGCGTGTCTTAAGAACCAGAACAGACAAATTTCGCACCCCCCTCGCTCAAGCAAATCCACCAACGATTTCAGACAGTGCGCTTTTACGGGTAACGACATTGCGGCCAAGTGGTCAGCGTCCAACACGATATGTCGGACTTGAGAATGCATTTCAGGAGTGGACAGCTTTGCCTACCTGAACATCAATTGCCGCGAGAAGAACGGCAACCCTTCTGCCCGAATCGTTCCACCATACGATTGCCGTTGTCGCCTTCGAAGGTTGCGAATGTATGCTCCACACCGTACTTCGTCAATCGTAGCGCTCAGGTTCCGAGTGTTCGGGATTGAAACGGGCCGGGTTGTCAGGAGATTCTCAGCTAAGATGGGGCTCTTCAGGACTTTAGTCCGATTTTGCGAAAAGCGTTTGTCCCGCGACAGGAACTCGAACTTTTCCCTAAACTTCTGAACGGATATCGCCGATAGAATAAAGAGAAGACGGTTTCTTTCTTGAGGCTCGAGGGCTGCTCGTAGGGAGTGGCTGACTCGGTTTACTAGAGGGGACTCCACAAGAGTCCCGACGTTTCATCAGAGAAGCTTGTTGAGAATCCGGCCAGTATCGAGAAACGTGAATTGAAAGACAATTCCCCAAGCGCGGGCGAACTTCTGGAAGAGATCCGCGAGACCGAGCTCAGGGTTGCTCAACTCATCAATCAGATCGGTAATCCTGAACGGACACTCGAAGAGAAGATACGTCTGAACATCCACCGCGGCAGGCTGGAGTCTTATGCCGCCGGTCTTCGTTACGCGATCGACGGTTTCTCCGTTCATCCCACATTCGAAGAAAACCAGGCATAAATCGAATTGAGTCTCGGACTCCTGAGCAGACAATTGGCAGTCTATTGACGGAAAACCGTAGAAGTGCTCTTGGGGCGAGGCTCGTTGACCCAACTGTCGACACCGATTGCTCCCGAGTAACGCCGATCTGTTTACCGATCTCACCTAACTCCTGAGCGGTCGATTAATGGTCGTATTCAGGAAACCAGAAATCGACATCAGCCGAGCGAGCCGACCCGGCTCGCGAGCGTTACCGGAACGCAAACAGGAGGCCGTCCTGCGAACCGATGACGACATAGCCGTTGGCAATCGCAGGCGAAGCTGAAAGCGGGCCGCCGGCCTCGAACTCCCACAGCTTCTCCCCGGTGACCAGATCGAGGACGTAGAAGCGACCGTCGTTGGATCCCACGTACACGCGGCCCCCGGCGATGGCCGGCGAGGAATCGACACGGGCACGAGTCGTGAAGGACCAGACCTGTTCGCCCGTGTCCGGGTCGAGTGCGTGGACGAGTTTGTCGCGGCCGCCGAGGACGACGCGGTTACCGGCCACTGCCGCCGAGGAGTAGAACGGAAACTGGCGCTCCGGTTCGTAGACCCAGAGCGCGCGTCGTTCCCTCAGGTCGACCGCCAGGACCTCGTTGTCGAATGTGCCGAAGTAGAGCCGGTCGCCCACGAGCGTCGGAGAGGCGCCGGTGTAAGCGCCGTCATCGACGTTGAACAGCTCGGAACCATCGCGGATGCCGATGCCGCGGAGGTAGCCGTCGCATCCCGAAATGTAGGCGATGTTGTCGGCAATCGCGGCCGTCGCATGCACGGGGCCTTCGGTTTCAACCGACCACGCCAACTCTCCCGTCTTCGCGTCGAGCCCGTAGAAGAAACCGTCGTAGGAGCCGATCAACACCTTGCCGTCCACGACGACGGGGGATGATTTGATTTCGCTCTCCGTCTCGAACTTCCACCGCACACTGCCGTCGTCGACGCTCACCGCATGAACCGTACCCCACAGGTCGCCGATGTAAACCGCACCGTCCGCGACGGCCGGCGAAGACTCCCCGATCGGCTGACCGGCGTCATAGGTCCACTGCGCCTTGCCCGTCGCCAGCTCCACGGCATGGAGTTCGCCGGACTGGGAACCGACATAGACCGTCCCCCCGACGATGGCGGCGGAAGACTCGATGGATTCGCCGGCGTCGTAAGTCCAGGCCAGACTCAGACGGTCGGAGACTTCGTCGGCCGAGACGCCGGTCAGGTGCTCGCTACCGCGAAACTGGGGCCATTCGTGGCTCGCGGGCACCGACTGTTGCGGCGTGGCGGGAACGGCCAGCGCCATCACTATCAAGAGGGTTGTCAGTACGCGCATTCGTAAATCTCCAACGCTCCCATCTCGTCAAACGGACGCGGGTTGAACTGCCCGGTCCATTGCTTCGCGGCTTCGGCGGCCAGATCCGGCAGTTCGTCCGGTTCGATCCCGGCCGTTCGGAGTCGGGTGTCGAGACCACCGACTACGGCGAGCCCTTCGAGACGCTGCGCCAGCGTTTCCGGCGCTTGCTCTCGATCGCCGTCGAGGCCGGCGACCTCCGCCAGTTCGGCGTACTCGTCGCCGCACACCAACCCGTTCCATCTCACGACGTGAGGCAGCATGTGGGCGATCGCGACCCCGTGCTCGGTACCGTAACGGGCCGTGAGCGGGTTGGCGCAGGCGTGTGTCGCGCCCAGCATGGAGTGCTCGATCGCCGCTCCGGCATAGAACGCTCCCAGTAGCATATCTCCGTTGGCCTGGAGGTTGTCTGGATGCTCGATCACAGTTTGGAAACTACCCAGAAGGAGGGGAGCCGCCTTCCTCGTAAGCTCCACCGAGGCGTCGGTGCGCTTCGTCGTCACGCGGGTCTCGACCACGTGTGAAACGGCGTCATACCCGGCGGCAGCCCGGACAGCCCGTGGCTGGGTTGTGGTCAATTCAGGATCGAGTATGGCAACCCGAAACGCGGCCTTGGGATCTCCACAGGCCATCTTCACGTGAGTCTCCGCATCGGAAATCAGCGCGTAGCTCTGCGCCTCGCTGCCTGTCCCCGCCGTCGTCGGTACTCCGATCATGGGAAGCATCGGCAGCGACGCCTTGCTATAACCCCAGTAATCCTGCATCCGGCCGCCGTTGGTGAGCAGGAAGTTGACGCCCTTGGCGCAGTCCATGGAGCTGCCACCTCCGAGGCCGACGATCGAGTCGACATCATGGGGTTCGACGAAGGTCCGACCGGTTTGGATGGAATCGGAGTCCGGGTTGTCGCTGAAATCGTGGTAGCCGACGACATGGATGCCAGCATCCTCGAGCAGGCGGACGGCACGGTCAAAATAACCGGCTGCCGTGACGCCGGGATCGGAGACGACCAGTGTGCGTTTGAAACCCAGGTCGCGGGCGAGGGCGCCGATTTGATCGAGGGCACCGGGGCCGTACAGCGCCCGCGTCGGAAGCTCTATCTCAAGGGCCTTCATGCGCTCCGTCGATGGCGTAGAGCATGTTGCGGGTGGCGATGTAGAGGACGCCGTTCGCCGGCACGACCGTCGAGTAGACCGAGCTGCCCATGTACATTTCCGAGATGACGTTCATCTCCCTGCCCTCTTCCATGACGATCAGGTCCCCGTCCTCGTCTCCCATGTAGATCTTTCCACCGGCCAGCATCGTCGAGCTCCACATCGCCGCCAGCATGTCGTACTTCCAGATCTGCTCGCCGGTCTTCGCGTCCAGGGCGTGGACGAACCCGCTGAAGTCGGGGATGTAAAGAATGCCTTCTCGGATCGACGGCGTCGATATCGAGCGCCGGATCTCGGTGTAGTGCCACACCATCCCCGTTTCTGTGATGTCCCCTCGCTTGGTCGGGTCGATCGCGTAGAGGTGGCCCACACCTTCACCGTGTTCGGGGTCCTGGCCGTTGGCGATGTAGACGAGTCCGTCGTAGATCACGGGCGTCGAGATCAACTCGTTACGGGTCCGGGGCCACGTGGAATCTTTCGGGTTCGTGTCAAACTCCCAGAGCTTCTCGCCGGTCTCGGCCGCATAACCCCGGATCCACCCATCCCCCTGGGCGTTGACCGCCTGGAGGACACCGCCGAGCTCGCCGATCGTGGGGGTAGACCACTGCCCGTGCAGGATGTTCTCGCCCGGAGAGGCATCTTCCCAGACGAGCTCACCGGTCTTCTTGTTGAGGGCGATGATTGCCGGCGCCCGGGGGGACGGGATGTTCACGTGGGTTTCGTCCTGACCGTTCGCCGTGTTGATGAACAACAGGTCTCCGTAGACGACCGGGGACGCGTTTGTCATGTTGTGCGGGTGGTTTCCGAGTTCCTCCATCATGTCGAACGCCCAGAGAATCTCGGGAACGGGTTTTCCATCGGCATCCTTCGCACGGATGTTGACGGCGACCACTTCGCTGCGGTTCGTCGTGTAGTAGAGCACTCCGTCTTCGATGAGCGGCGAGGAGCAGATACCCTGGTAGGGCCAGTCGTTGACGCGGCCTTCCCGCATCTTGTCGGAGGCGATCTGCCACAGGAACTCGCCGTCCGACTCGCGGAAGGCATACAGGATGCCTTTGTCGCCGGTCACTTCGGGATCGCGGGGAGTCTCGTTGTTCGTCCCGATGAACACCATGCCCTCGGCGACGACCGGGTTGCCGTAGGTCTGCGACCCGAGCTCCGCCGACCACTTGACACCTTCCCCCGTATCGACGTCCCATTCGGTGGGAAGTCCCTCCATGTCGGAAACCATGTTGCGGTCCGGGGTGCCGCCCCACATCGGCCAGTCCCCGGTCCCGGGGTCCGAAGGCTCCGACGACGGAGCCACGCGCTCCTGTACCAGGAGCAGCGCCATCAGCGACAGCGCCAGCAAACGTCCATAGGAAACAACCCGACTTCGCTTTCGATTCTTGTTCATGTCTGTGTTCATCGGCTGGGAGTTACCTTGAAATTGTCGAAGTAGATTTCGTTGCGGCCGTCGCCGTAGAGACCCGGCGCCCCGGCGAGAATACCCAGGCCGGGCGGATCGATGCGTTCCAGCGTCCAGTCCGCCGGCTCCGACTCGCTGTTTGGCCAGGCCTTTCCGCGAGCTCGTACCGATCCGTCGGACAGAGTCTGGACCTCCAGTTTCATGTGGTACCAGGTATCGGCGTCGATCCTCATCGGAGCCGTTACCGTGCGCTCGGTCTCGGGCTGCCACGAATGGAGCTCGAGGCGCTGGTGGTTTCCGAAGATCACGAGCTGGTAACCCTGGGCGACGATTCCGCCGTCACCCATGGTTCGGCGCCTCATCGCAAATCTCAATTCCGCCTCGGTCGTGTAGTTGGACGCGGTGTGCTGCCCCCCGTACGTGCGGGCGCGTCGGATGAAAGAAAACGGGTTGTCGGCGCGCTTCGTGAACACCTTATTGCCATCGAGTTCCGTCACGGAGTACTTGAGCCGCGTGTTCAGCCACCAGTCGGGCAGTCCACCGACCTCGAAATCGTCGAAATTGGTGCCCCAGTCCAGGGGCGGGATGACCCGAACGCGCGCCTCGCCGCTGATGCCGCCGGCAGTGGCCCGGACCTTGCCCGCAAACCCTTGTGCTTCGTCCAAAGCTGTGTAGGTCCCGTCGGAAGAGATCGCACCGCCCAGGTTATCGAGCGACCATTCGGCTGCGCTTTCGCCGGCGAAGTTGCCCTTCGCATCGAACAGACGGACATGGAAGTCGACGCTCTCGCCCGGCGATACCGTGACATCACCAGGGACGACCAGCATCGTCGTGGGCGCTCCCGCCGTGGTTGTTGTCGTGACCGGTGCGCGGGGCGTCCAAGCGGGCGCCCGGCTATTGGGGCTGCCGATCGCGTAGAGGGCCTGTGCCGTCGAGAAATACACGCGGCCGTTCGAAACCGCCGCGCCGGCAGTGACCTGTTCGGGGTTGTCCGGGTTTCCGACCTCGACCTCGATCAGGATCTCGCATCCATCACGCCCGGGCCGCAGGATGTAGAACTTGCTGTTCGCCGTCCCGACGTAGAGCTTGCCGTCCCCATACACAAGGGCCGCTTTCTGGATCGTCCCCAGCTTCAGCGACCACAGTTCCTCGCCTGTGTCGATATCGAAAGCTCCGAGCATCGCTCCGTTATCGACCTGGTAGATACGCTCGCCATCGGTAACCGGCGAGGCATAGCCGGCGAGGAAACCCCGTTGCAGCCAGTTGGTGTCACTGTCGGTGACCTCCCCCTCGCTCCTGAGGTCGAGAGACGCCCGGAACCCCATGGTGCTGGTTTCGAGGTTTTCCTCGCTGTGGGAGAGGATCAGGTTGTCGCCGATGCGGATCGCACCCGTGTTGAGCCCACGTTTGGACACGGCATACCGCCAGACGCGCTCGCCGGTCGACGCGCGGATCGCATACCAGGCTCCATCGCTGCCCCCGGCCACGATCAGTCGAACTCCGTCGATTTCGGTAATCATCGGAGGCGAATAGGTCGTGTCGTACGGGCGCTGGCCCGGCGAGCTGACCCAGACGGTTTCGCCGGTGCGCTTGTCGAACGTCATGAAGCGCTGGCCGCCGCCCGCGAACTCACCCCAGTTGAACGTGATGCCCGCGACGATCACGAAGTCACCGTCGACCATCGGCGAGGTCACGCGCCCGCCGTGCGTGGTCAGGAAACCGAACTCTTCGGTCAGCTGACGCCGCCAAACCGGATCGCCATCCCGGGAGTAGGCGGCGAGCGTCGCGTCGGCCGTGATGATGTAGACATTGCCGGTTTCAGCATCGAGCCCCGGAGTAGCCCAGCCGGCCCGGTGTGACGGCGCGTCGCTGTGCGTGATGTTGAGGCGCTGCTCCCAGAGCAGTTCTCCGCTGTTCGCGTCGAAGGAGAGAACCCGTTCCTGGATCGTGGCGCCCTCGCCAACCGAGTTCTGCAGGTACACCCGATCGCCCAAGACGACGGGCCCTGACAGACCCCCGTAGGGGACACGCCAGACAAGGTTCTCGCCGTCCAGAGACCAACTCTCAGGCAGGCCGCTCTCCGTCGAGATTCCGTCGCGGTTGGGACCCCGCAGTTCCGTCCAATCATCGGCAACCGCCCCCGGGGCGAAAACGCAGACGAAAACCAGGACAAACAACAAACGCCTTAGTGAAATGAATCCGACCGACAGTCCAGCCATCGCCACCTCGAGTAGAGAATCACGCGAAAATCTCCGAGCCGAGGCGAGCAATACGCCCCTCCGCCATCTCGTGGCCCGTTCGCTAGCGATTCTTCGCGGTTTAAAAAGAATATCTTACATGGGTTGCGACACTCGATAAAGCTTTGGATGGCTCGGGACAGAGCGGAGGCGGCAGCTACTAGGCCAGAAGCTTCCTGATCCTCTCCTGCAGTCGCCGGACATCGCCCTTCGACCGGCATAGCATGAAGATGGTGTCTTCTCCGGCTATAGTGCCGACGATTTCAGGCCATTCCGCGTCGTCCAGGGCCTGTGCCACGGTTGCCGCGTTCCCAGGCCCGGTCTTCAAGACGAGGGTCTGGTGAACGCCGTCCACCTGGAGGAGGAACTCATCGAGGATCCGCCGCAGCGTCGGAGATCCACGCCGGGCTGGGGTCGGAGCCAGCGTGTACACGTCACCGGACTTCGCGAGGCCGAGTTCTCGGATGTCCCGCGAAAGGGTGGACTGCGAAACGTTCATCCCCATTTGGTGCAGCTCACGTGCAAGTCCTTCCTGACTCTCCACCCTCCCGGCCTTGACCAGCTCGACAATCGCGTTGTGGCGCAGTCTCTTGATGCTCATCGCGTCCGAGAATTATAACAAGATGGGTTGACGGGTATCCGCTCTCTAATGCATACTTATGCTTTATTATGCATATATATTCAGATGTGAGGCAGGAGCCCTCTCCGAACACACGCGTTCTGTTATTCGAGGATCTGCGCATTTACAGAGACAACCAGTTCGTGGTCAAGATCGGTGGTGAACTGCTCAAGGATGCGCGGGTCATCGACGGGCTCGCTTCCGACATCTCCCTGCTGCGTGACGCAGGAATCAGCCTTGTCATCGTCCACGGCGGAGGACCGCAGTTGGAGGCGTGGGCGGATCGCCTGGGCCTCGGAAGCACGACGGTGAACGGTCGGAGGGTCACCGACACCGAGACCCTGGAGCTCGCAAAGATGGTATTCGCCGGCGGAATCTCCACCGACCTGGTCGCTGCGCTCCGTCGTCAGGGTGTGCCTGGCGTAGGCCTGTCGGGCGTGGACGGAAACCTGATCGATGCGACGCGCCGTCCACCTCGCTGGATGATCGATCGAGAGAGCGGCGAACGCGAACTGGTCGACTTCCAGCACGTTGGCGACATCCGCAGCGTGGACCAGGGACTGCTCGGGCACTTGTTGGATCGTCAATTCGTTCCCGTGATTTCCCCCCTTGGCGCGGATCTCGATGGAAACGTCTTCAACATCAACGCCGATACGGTCGCATCGGAGATCGCCATCAGCCTGAGGGCCGACAAACTGCTGGTCCTCTCCGACGTCCCGGGAATCCTCAGGGATCGAGAGGACCGTAACAGCCGGATCGCGGAAGTCACTCTCGATGCCATCGACGGGCTCATCGAAGCCGGCGTCGTGCGCGGCGGCATGATCCCCAAGTTGACTACCATGGTCCGAGCCCTGGAGGGTGGAACCCGGAGTGCTCACCTCATCGACGGCCAGTCGCCTCACGCCCTGCTACGCGAAGCGTGTGAACCGGGCAGCCAGGGTACGCTCGTTTTGCCCGTGTCGGGCAGGCCCGTCTCCGTCCTCGAGGGGTCGCTGTGAAGCGAAACGCGCGTTTCTCCAAACCCATGGACGCCTCGTTTCGGAGCCTGAACGCGAGCATCGATTTTGACCGACGGCTATTCCGCGAAGACATCGAATCCAGTCGCGCCTGGAGCGACGCGCTGTGCCGGAGCGGGCTCATCTCCGTCGAAGACAGCCGGAGGATCGGCGAGGGCCTCGAACAGGTCCAACTGGAGATGGAGTGCGGACAGTTCGTGTTTTCAGATGAACTGGAAGACATCCACATGAACATCGAAAGCCGTCTGACGGAGCTCGTTGGAGAACCTGCGTCGAGGCTCCACACCGGACGCAGCCGTAATGACCAGGTCGCGACGGACCTGCGACTCCACCTGCGAGACCAGTCGAGGCGAAGCGCGGGCGACCTGCTCTCGCTGGTCGACACACTCGTCGACCAGGCCGAACGGAACTTCGACGTCGTGATCCCCGCCTACACGCATCTCCAGCGCGGGCAGCCCGTCTTGCTTGCTCATCACCTGCTCGCCTACGCGGAGATGTTCCTGCGGGATCACGGACGATTCGCCTGGGCGGCCGATCAAGCCGATTCGTGCCCGCTGGGATCGGGAGCGTGCGCCGGCAATCAGTTTGGCATCGACCGGGACGATCTCGGGCGGCGTCTTGGTTTCTCGCGGGTGACTCACAATTCGTTGGATGGGGTCAGCGACCGGGACTTTGCGTGCGACTTCCTGCATGCCTGCGTCCTGTTTCTGGTCCACGTGTCGCGCCTGGGCGAGGATCTCATCCTGTGGTCTTCGAGCGAGTTCGGATTCGTCTCGCTGGACGAATCGGTGGCCTCGGGCAGCTCCATGCTGCCACAGAAGAAAAACCCGGACGCCTGCGAGCTGGGGCGCGCCAAGTGCGGACGCACGCTCGGGCACCTCGTCGCACTCGTGACCACGTTGAAAGGCTTGCCGCTGTCCTATAACAAGGACCTTCAGGAGGACAAGGAAGGGACCTTCGACGCAGCCGATACCGTGAACCTGATCATTCCGGTGTTCGAAACTATCGTCGGGACTCTTGTCGTGAACCGCCAACGCGCGGCCGCGGCACTCGAAGATGGGCACATCGACGCGATCGGCGTGGCCGACTACCTGACGCGTAAGGGAGTGCCGTTTCGCCAGGCACATGAGCGGGCCGCTGAAGCGGTCCGGACGGCCGAGAGCCGGGGAACGTCCCTGGCGAGTCTGTCGATCGAGGACTATCGGGCAATCCATCGAGCATTCGACGTCGATCTACTTGATGCGCTGTCTGTCACCGCGGCCCTGGAGAGCAAAGACGTCGTGGGAGGCACGGCGCCGCGCCGCGTCCGCGGCGAGATCGCACGCCTCCGGGATCTCACGAAGCGGCTGCGCTCAGAAGAAACGCAAGCGGTCGCGGTACCCGCGATCGCTTCCGAAGGGTAGGGGAGGCACCATGCCCAGAAAGAAAGTCGTTCTTGCGTATTCGGGGGGACTCGACACGTCTTACTGTGTCCTGAACCTCATCGAACGTGGTTTCGACGTCATCACGGTCACGGTCGATACGGGAGGCTTCGAGAAAGAAGAGCTCCATGGGCTGGAGGAACGATCGAGGGCGCTCGGGGTGGCCTCCCACCATACCGTGGACGCGCGAGGGGAGGTCTTCGACCGTTACATCGGCTACCTGATCAAAGGCAACATCCTGCGCGGTCAAGTGTATCCCCTGGCGGTCGCGGCCGAACGCGTCGTCCAGGCCCGCCTCGTCGCCGAACATGCCCTCAAGGAGGGGGCGGACGCGGTAGCCCACGGCTCGACGGGCGCCGGCAACGACCAGGTTCGTTTCGACGTCGCCTTTCACGTGCTGTGTCCGCAACTGGAAATAATCACGCCAGTGCGCGATCAGAAATTGAGCCGGGATGAAGAGTATGCCTACCTCCAGGATCATGGCGTCGAAATCCAGGCCTCGTCGCGGCGCTATTCGATCAACGCCGGCCTCTGGGGCAGCACGATCGGGGGCGGCGAAACCCACGATCCCTGGGAGGCCATTCCCGATCACGTCTATGAGCAGGCCGCCGGAAATGGTGGAAGTGTCGACGGCGAGGAGACCGTGATCGGGTTCGAGCACGGGGTTCCGGTGACGCTCGACGGCATCGAATACAACGGCCCGGCACTGATCACGAACCTGGGAACCCTCTGCCGCCGGCACCGCGTCGGCCTGGGCATTCACATCGGAGACACGGTCCTGGGCATCAAGGGACGCATCGCGTTCGAAGCGGGGGCCGCACTCGTGCTCATCCATGCACACCGGGAGCTGGAGAAGATCACAACGACATCGTGGCAACGCTTCTGGAAAGACCACCTCGGGGAGTTCTACGGAAAGATGCTCCACGAGGGCCTCGCGTTCGAGCCCGCTCTGGGTGACATCGAGGCCCTGATCGACCGGTCACAGGAACGCGTTTCGGGTGAGGCCCGCGTGTCGATGACCCACAGACACTTTCAGATCACGGGAGTCCGCAGCCCCAATACCCTGGTGGGAGCCGAAAGCGGAGTCTACGGCGAGATGCCGACACTCTGGAGCGGGCAGGACGCCAGGGGGTACAGCACCATTGCCGCGGTGCCTTCGAGGCTTCACCGCGGTGTGGAGGATCGGGACCGCAAGGAGCCAGGCCTACATGCTCAAAACCGTGCAAGTTGACAAGATCGCTTCGGTGGTTCATCGCCTGAACCTGGGATCCGAGCTCCCGGTCACGACGCACCTCGAAGCCCGGACCGGCAACCCCATCGTGGTCCGGGTCCTCGGACAGCGTTCGGTGTCGGGGGAGCTGGAGCTTACGAACGGACACCTGGTGCGCATCTTGGACGGCGACGTGGTCGTCGGCGCACTCGGCTGCCGGCGGGCGCTGCGGGGCTTCGACGGCGAAGTACCCCAGAGAGTCGGCGTCGGAGACGTCCTGGCGATTCTGAACCGGGGGGGTGTCGTCGGTGCCCGAGCGAGGGAGCACCAGCAACTGGGCTCCCCCCTCGCCTGTGAAGTGATCGGCATGCCACTCATCCACGCCAGGATCCCTAATCTTCAGGACGCCCGGGTCGGACCGGCTCCCGATCGCCCTGGTCTCAAGATGCCGCCCCTGCTTGTCGTGTCCGGCACCTCCATGGAAAGTGGAAAGACACGGCTCGTTACGGAGTTGGTTCGCCAGTTGTCGGGAACGGGGTTCCGCGTGGCGGGGGCGAAACTGACCGGGGTCGCTTGTTTGAGAGACCTGATCGCCATGAAAGGCCACGGAGCTATCGGCACGGCATCGTTCCTGGATGCCGGGTACCCGTCGACGGCCGGGCTGGATCACGCCGCTCGCGCCGACATCGCCAGAACCCTCGTCACCCATCTGGCCTCCTACTCCCCGGACCTGATCGTTGTAGAGCTGGGGGACGGAGTGATCGGCGACTACGGCGTTCTGGATCTGCTCAAGGACCCCGTGATTCGCCGGGCGATGCGCCTGCACCTGTTCTGTGCCAGCGACCTGGCCGGTGCGTGGGGCGGCCATCGGTATCTCTCGGACAACGGCATCCACATTGACCTGTTTTCCGGTCCGGTGACCGACAGCCTGGTCGGCGTGGAGTACCTGGAAGCGCAGTTCAACCGGCCCGCCGTCAACGCCTGTCGCTATCCGGCCCGCCTTGCGGAAGTGGTCCGTAGCCTCCTCCACACCAATGCGCGCAGGGTTTCATAGCCATCCTGGCACGGGAGCAGGATCGCCCGTGGCCGATCGCGACCCGACCGGTGTGCCGGATCCGATGGCGCCGAGACGCGATGTGGGTATCCTGGGAGCCTCCGGATACGGCGGCGGCGAACTCATGCGTTACTTGTCGGTCCATCCCGGCCTTGTCCTCGGCTGGGCGACCGCAAACCGCGACGCCGGCAAACCAGTCGCCGAGGTCTTCCCCAACCTGCGAGGCTTCGTCGAGCATTCGTTCATCACCTCGAGCGAGGCTGCCGAGCGGCTCGATGAGGTCGGCATCGTCTTCCTGAGCCTTCCGCATCATGAATCCCAGGAAGTTCTGCCGGGGCTCGTCGATGCCTATCCCGACACGATATGGGTGGATCTGGCCGGCGATTTCCGCACGCCCGACGCCCGGGGTTACGAACGCTACTACGGGCGGGCCCATGCCGCGGCGGACCTTCTCGATAGTTTCGTGTACGGGCTGACCGAGTTCGAGCGGAAGAGGTTGCGGAAAGCCCGGCTCATCGCCAATCCGGGATGTTTTGCGACCGGCATCCTGCTGGCGCTCACTCCGCTGGCCCGGGAAGGGCTGCTGTCTGGTCCGGTGTGCCTGACCGGTATCACGGGTTCGTCGGGTTCGGGCCGGCAGCCCGTGCCCACCACGCATCATCCCGAAAGAGTCAACAACCTGCGCGCCTACAAGCCGCTCACACACCAGCATCTGCTCGAGGTGGAGTGGTTCCTGAACACGCAGACGGATAACGACTTCCAGCTTCAGTTCGTGCCGCAGTCGGCTCCCCTCCCGCGGGGGATTCTCGTGACGGTCTTTCTTCCGGGCATGGACGGATCGGTGATTCGGCAGCTGTACGACGGGATCTACGGCGACGAAGTACTCGTCGATGTCGTCGACGGTTCTCCGGAGCTGCGGTGGGTGCTGGGCACGCCACGGGCCGTGGTCGGCGTCGACGGCGCCTCAGGACGTGGCGCGGTCGTCTTTGTCGCAATCGACAACCTCGGGAAAGGCGCTGCGGGTCAGGCGATTCAGAACCTCAACTGCGCCCTCGGATGGGATGAAACCGCCGGGCTCCGATATCCGGGCGCGTTCGTGTAGACCAGGCGACGGACCGAGCGCTCTGAAAACTCATGGTAAGATCCGCTTCCAACATCGAAGGTCGGACCCCTCGCGAGATCGAAGACACTTACACGCTGCCAACCTACCGGCACCTCCGTCTGCCCGTGTCGCTCGTCCGGGGCAAGGGCAGTTATGTCTACGATGAGGAGGGAAACAGGTACCTGGACGTCTACGCGGGGCACGCCGTGTGCTCGATCGGCCACTGTCACCCACGCTGGGTGGATGAGATTCAGCAGCAAATCGGGAAACTGGTCTTCTACTCGAACGCGGTCTACTCTGCCGTCCGGGGTGAGGCCGCCGCGCTGCTGGTCGAGAACAGCTACCCGGGCATGCGAGCGGCCTTTTTCTGCGGCTCCGGATCCGAGGCAGGCGAAACGGCGTTAAAGATCGCCCGAAAGGCGACCGGCAGGAGCGACGTGGTCTCCATGGCCGGCGGCTTCCACGGTCGGACGATCGGCGCCCTGAGCGTCTCCGGGTTCCCGGCACTGCGCGACAAGTTCCCACAGAATCTGGACGGTTGGACGCGCTTTTTCAAGATGGGCGATCCGGCGCTGTTCGAATTGCCGGACCCCGAGCGCGTCGCAGCGGTGATCGTCGAACCTATCCAGAGCGTCGCCGGAGTCTACGCGGCCGATGCGGACTACTACCGCAGCCTGCGGGACTACTGCACCCGCCAGGGCATCTGCCTGATCTTCGACGAAGTCCAGACGGGCAATGGACGGACGGGAAAGTGGTTCGCCGGCTCGCACTGGGGGGTCGAACCCGACATCGTGACAACCGCGAAGGGTGTTGCAGGCGGTTTTCCTGCGGGTGCCGTGATCGTCAATGAGGCCCTCGCGGGCACGGTCGAGCCCGGGGATCACGCGACGACGTTCGGGGGCAATCCACTGGCCGCCGCGGCGATACGCGCGACTTACAGCATCATCGAAGAGGAAGGCCTGATCGATCAAGTCGTGAGGTGCTCGGCCCAGGTACGGTCTGTCCTGGAAAGGGTCAGCGGAGTATCGGAGGTGCGCGGTCTGGGTTATCTGCTCGGCGTCGAGTGTCGACTCGACGCCAAAGAGCTGCAGGCTCGTTTGCTCCAGGAGCGTGTGCTCGTCGGCACGTGCGCCGAGCCCCATACCATCCGGCTGTTGCCGCCGCTGACGTTTGGTGCCGATGAATGGGAAGCTTTTCTCGAAACCTTCCAGCGTGTTCTCGCATGAAGGCAATCGCAAACGACACCGACCGCGGATCGACGATGGGGCATTTCTACAACCTGGCCGACATCGGGATCGAAGAAACCGTCGCGCTTCTCGCCGACGCGGCACGCTACAAGCGGCAGCCAGTTTCCGATGAGCTCGAGGGCCGGCAGTTCGTCCTGTGGTTCCAGAACCCTTCCCTGCGGACTCGCTGCTCCTTCGAGGTGGCCTTGCGCCAGATGGGGGCCGGTGTATCGACGCTGGAGCCCGGGATGATCTACGGCTTGGAGACCCGCGACGGGACGCGAATGGACGGGGAGGAAGCCGAACACGTCCGGGAAGCCGTCGGTGTCCTGTCCCGCTTCTACAGCGGCATCGGCCTGCGCACCCTGGCGCGGGGGACGTCCTTCGACGACGACATCGGAGACGCGCTCTTCACCGCTTTCATGAGACACGCCGGCGTGCCTGTGTTCAACATGGAGTCCGCCATGTATCACCCGTGCCAGGCGCTGGCCGACCTGATGACGATCCGGGAGCTGTTGGGAGGGCATGCCGGACGACGGATCACGATCACGTGGGCCCCACATCCACGCCCGCTGCCGATGGCCGTGACCAACTCGCTGCTGCTGGCCGCCGCCAGCATGGGGATGGAGGTGACGCTGGCACACCCCCGCGGCTTCGAGCTCGCCGACGGGGTGATCGACCGGGCACACGAGCTCGCCCGCCGGGCGAGCGGGACCGTCCGAATCTCGAACGACCAGGAGAGTGCGGCGCGTGGAGCCGCGATCGTCTATGCCAAATCCTGGGGCGCGCTGTCACGATACGACGCCCCGGAAGAAGAACGGAACCTGTGCGGGCGGCATGCGGACTGGATCGTCGACGAGGCCCTCATGAGCCAAACCGCGAACGCTCACTTCATGCACTGCCTTCCGGTTCGTCGCAACGTGGTCGTCACCGACGCCGTCCTCGACAGCTCCTGCTCGGCCGTCCTCGAGAACGCGGAAAACCGCCTCCACGTCCAGAAAGCCGTCCTGAGCCGGCTCTATTCGGGAGATCCGACCCGTAATTTTTCCTCACCCCGTGACGGTTGAGATAGAGTTTTTCTCGGGCGACTCGTCAGGGGATGGTGAGGGTTTGGGTTGACCCGGACTCCTGTTAACTCCTAGTATCTATACAGCTTTTGAGTGGTTCGATCGAGGGCTTCCGGATTGGCTTCGAAGGCAAGGAGGTTCTTTGGAGGAAACAAGAGTCCCCGTTCCCGATGGGTGGCCGTGGCAGCAGCGATTTGTGAACAACCGATCGACCGGAGCCCCCCAGGCGGTCGCGGTGGAAGACTCGTCTCGGGAAGGCTCGAAGAAGCGACCCATCTTCTGCGACCGATGCCGCGGCATTTCCAGCGGCTGGAACCTGAAGTACCTGGGTCATTGCCTCTTCTGCATTGGATGGATCTCCGCATCGTTCAGAGTGTCGATCTACTCTGCTACTGCGGCGGTCGCAATATCTATACTTCCTACCACCTCCGCCGTGGTCTCTTCCTACTGGATGGCACCTAGTGCGGCAGGGCAAATGGAAACGGTTCGACCGAGTCGGGCGATGGCCGTCCCTGATCCGGCGATCCTCCCCATCGAGAATCTCCTCGAGCGACATTCCCCACTCCGTTCCGGCGACCGAAAGCGGATTTCTGCCGCGATCGTAACCAGTGCGCGGAAGTACGAGTTAGATCCTTTCCTGGTGACCAGTATCCTGCTCGCCGAAAGCAGTGGGAACCCCCTCGCTATTTCGTCGGGAGCAACTGTCGGTATCATGCAGATTCACGTTCCAACCTGGGCCTCTCTCATCGATTCCGAGGGGATCGACCTGTTCCGTATCGAGGACAACGTGGACCTGGGGACCCGCGTACTGAAGGGGTATACCGATCAGTACGGGCTTTGGCTCGGCGTCATGCGGTACCTTGGTGCCGGCGAGTTGAGTGAAAAGGCGATGGAGGACGTTCGCCTCGTCCAGGGCATTTACGGAAAAGGATCGCCCATACCATGGCCCGAACAAAACCTCGGCCGCGTCGTCATCGATGCAGGACACGGCGGTCGCGATGCCGGCAGCACTGGCCCCAGCGGATTGAAAGAGAAGGAGCTGGTCCTGGACATCGCCAATCGCCTGCGAACCAATATCGAATCCGGACTTGGAGCGGAAGTCGTCTTGACCCGGTACGACGACGTGTTCGTACCGCTGGAAACACGCACCGCGATCGCCAATCAGGTGCAAGCGGATCTGTTCGTCTCCATCCATGCCAATTCCAGCAGTCACCGGTCGATTCGAGGCTTCGAAACCTTCTTCCTCAGCCCCACGAATTCGCAGGAAGCAATGGCGGTCGCCGCCCGTGAGAGCGGGACATCCCGGGAGTCGATATCGGCTCTTCGGGACAGAATCCGGGACATTCTGCTGCGGGACAAAATCGCCGAGTCGCGGGAATTCGCGACTCACATTCAGAACGCGCTCGCTACGACGATCCGGACCCGCCGGGACCGGGGCGTCAAACCCGCCCCTCTGGCCGTGTTGGTCGGCGCCGAAATGCCCTCGATTCTCGCCGAGGTTGCGTTCATCAGCAACCCGGAAGACGAACGACTGCTCAAAGGCGAAGGGTACCGTCAACAGATTGCCGAGGCCCTTTTTGAGGGGGTAAAGTCCTATTCCGAAATCCTGGGCGGATTCAAGACCGCTCGAACCCGAGACTGATTGGACACTTCCCCTGGAACCCTGAACAACTGGCCGCGGTCGCTGGGCTTTCACTTGATCAGCCTGGTCTCGGGAAATTGCGCATACCAGCCGAACCAGAAGGCCCGGTTCGCCGTGACTCGACCGAGTCGATCAGCGCCCGATACCAGGGCGCTTCGCTCACCGTCCAGCGTCTCCCTTCCCTGTCGCGGATGCGATCGGAATCGTCGTCCCGCTCGAATTGAACCTCCCCCGCATCAAAAACCCGGTTTGCTCCCTTCTCGGAGGTAATCACCAAATAGGAACGCCCCTCGGCCTCGAAGGGGTAAACCCGGTTGTCGTCCAGGAACTCGGTTGAGATCGCGAGGGGTTGACGATCGCCGGCTCCCGATGACGGCTCGATCAGCATCACCAGCACTTCGTCCTTATTTCGGAGCCGGCCGTCTGTTTGGGGAACCTCGAACATCAGGCGGTCCGTGGCGAAGTAGTCTCTGTAGGCCACTCCTTCGCCATAGTCCCGGTCGTATCCCGTGTCGAGCGAAAGGACCGTCGTGGCGGGATGCTGTCTGCGCCACTCCCCCCACGTCGTCGTGACCGACGACCTCAGCTTCAATTCCAGTTCCGTTCCAGCCAGTTCACCGACAACGGGCCGTCCCTCCAGGGTTGACCACAGGCTCTTGGTTGCCTCGTCGAAGAACAGCTTGTTGGAACGATAGAGAAGACCGCTCGTGCCAAACTTCTTCAACTCTCCGTCGACGACACTCTCATAGGGAAGAACCGTGCCGCACAACGTGCAATAGATCGTCGTCAGTTCGATTCCGCCGATCTCGTCGGCCGCCATCTCGTGCCATGCCAGGATCCTCTTCGGGTACGCACGGGCCTCCCCGTTGACAGCAATCCCGAAAACAAGGTGATCGTCGGAAAGGTAATCCGCTTCGGAGGCCGGGATGTGAACCGGATGGTCCAGGGGCGGAATGCCGTTCACGCGGACCCCGCCCCACTCGACTTCATCCAGACGGATGGTCGCCTGGACCCCGAGCGGGAAGAAGTCCATCATTTGAGTATCGATCTGCCCGTACAGTGCTCCCTTGAACGGACCGTAGTTGGGATGCGGATCGTAGGGCAGCTTCCACGTCCATCGCCGCCACGCCCCAAGATCCTGCCCGAAATTCTGGCCGGTCCGCTCCCCGAGAAAGTCGATCAAACGTTGTCGGATCGGAGACGGCGACAGCATCAAGCGCGCGAAGTCGAGGAGGATGGGGGCGTAGCCATCCTTCCAGCTCTCGCCAATCTGGACGAGCGCCCCCTGGGCCAGGTCTTCATCCGGGCTGGCCGACTGGAAGAAAAGTGCCATCTCCGGTGGCTCGGACTGCTGAGCCCGCAGCGTCCATATGATGATCAAAAAGACCGGGATCGCTGCGAGCACGGATAGTCGGTTCATCGGCACCTCGGGCGGACGGGACTGGACGGATCGATAGTTGTGAGTCCCGCTGCGGTTGACTCCCTTATACCACAGGGATGTAGTTTGATTCTGCTCGTGCGAAACGGCGCCGCCGGGCGGGGTTGATTCTGCGTCGTCGACAGCAGAGGAGATTCATTCCACGTCCGAGAGTCATCCGGAGATGGCAATATTTTTGAACACCTAGGACGCTGACACTAAAGATCCACTGAAGCCTAGTCGATTCCTTGAGTTAGAGGCGTGAAGGATGTGGAACTCTAGCTGTCTTGAAAACCCCCACTGCCGGAGTCGGAAGACAGGGGCGCTGCTCCTCGCAACCCTGGCTATCGCTATCGTTTGCGGCTCCCTGGCGGGCGGCCCGACATGGGCGGCGCAGGAGGATCTGTCCGAGTACACACTCAAAGGGGCCTTCCTGTACAACTTCGCGTTGTTTGCCGCCTGGCCCGAGGATGCGTTCCAGGAAGAAGACTCACCGCTGGTGATCGCTGTCTTTCGAGATCGCGCCGTAGAGGAGACGATCCGGGACGCATTTCAGGGAAAGGTGATCCGGGGTCGACCGGTCGCCTTGAAGCGGATCGACGCGGAGGTCGTCGGCTCGGCCGACGGGGAGGTCGTCGACTCGGCCGACGGGGAGGCGGTCGACTCCGCCCACCTGCTATTCGTACCCGGGTCCGAGGTCGAAGCCTTCTACGAAGTCCGCCATGCGTTCGCCGGCCTGCCGGTTTTGTTGGTCGGTGAATCCCGCGACTTCATCGAACGCGGTGGGATGCTCAACTTCTTCATCGAGAACAACCGGGTCCGCTTCGAGGCCAGCCAGCAGAACGCTGAACATGCTCGCGTGGCGTTGAGTTCGAAGCTGCTGACGCTGGCCAGGGGGTCCCGATGATCCGTAACTGGTCGATCACGAAGAAGCTGACGTTGATCACGTTTTTTACGAGCACGACCGCACTGGTCCTGTCGACGGTGGGCTTCCTGATCTTCGACACGATCAGCGTCACGCGAACGACGCAGCAGAACCTGACGACCGAGGCGGAAGTCCTCGGAATCACGAGTACGGCCGCCCTGACTTTCGAAGACAACACGGCGGGGAACGAGATTCTGAACGCTCTGAAGGCCCGGCCGGCTGTCGTCCGGGCCGCCCTCTACGATTTCGAAGGGAACCTGTTCGCCACCTACCCCGGACCCGAGGACATTCCCGAGCGACTTCCGGTCCCGGCCCCGGCGACCGAGTCGAGCCTGACGCGTGGATTCATCCGGACGTATCAACCCGTCAATTTCGACGGCAAACAGATCGGGACGATCTTCGTGCAATCCGACACGGCGGAGATCGAACAAAGGCTGCAAAACTACCTGCTGATCGTCTCGGTGCTCATGCTGTTCTCCGGCCTCGTCGCCTTTCTTCTCACCTCGCGCCTCCGCCTCCTGATCACCGGACCGATCCTGCACCTGGACCGCACCATGCAGCAAGTGACCCAGAGCCGGGACTACTCGCTGCGCGTCCAGAAGCAATACTCCGACGAGGTCGGAACGTTGATAGACGGTTTCAATACCATGATCGGTGAGATCGATGAGGCCCAGACCGAGCTCCGCTCACTCAACGACCACCTCGAGGAACGGGTTGCCGAGCGAAGCGAAAGCTTGCGCCTGGCCAAAGACCTGGCCGAGCAGGCCAACCGCACCAAGAGTGCGTTCCTGGCGAACATGAGCCACGAACTGCGAACTCCGTTGAACGCGATCCTCGGTTACAGCGAGATGCTCGTCGAGGAATGCGAGGACGCCGACAATCACGAGTACCTCGATGAGCTGAGCAAGATCAACACGGCCGGCAAACACCTGCTCTCGATCATCAACGACGTGCTCGACCTATCGAAGATCGAAGCCGGGCGAATCGAACTGGCAATCGGAGCCTTCGATTTCAGGGACGTCATCGACGATGTCGTCGGGACCGTCGAACCGATTGCCCGGAAAAACTCGAACCGGTTGGTCGTGGTCGCCCCAGACTCGCTTCCCGTCGAATCGGACCAGACTAAAGCCCGGCAGGTGCTGCTCAACCTGCTTGGCAACGCGTGCAAGTTCACCGAGGCAGGAACGATCACTGTCTCTGCGAAAATGAACGCGAGCTCTGGGTCCGAATGGCTTGAGGTGGACGTCGAAGATACGGGTATCGGAATCGATCCGCAACAGGCGGACATGCTGTTTGAGCCCTTCGTGCAGGCGGACGCCTCGACGACACGCAAGTACGGAGGAACCGGACTCGGACTGGCCATCAGCCGTCGTTATTGCCGGCTGGTCGGGGGCGATCTGACCGCAGACAGTGTTCCTGGCGTGGGCTCGACGTTTTCGATGCGTGTTCCAAGCCGTGCGGTCGTGGAGGAAACCGTAGACGGGAGGCAACCCGTTCCCACGGAACCGCCGGCTCCCGCACCGCGTGAAACAGGGACCCTACGGGTCGTCGTGATCGACGACGATGCCGACGCGCGCGAGTTGCTGTCGTGGTTGCTGGCACGTCAGGGCCTTCATCCGATCGTCTGCTCGAGTGGGGGTGGAGGGCTGGAAGCGATTCGACAGCACAGTCCGGTCGCTATCACTCTGGACGTGCAGATGGATGGCATCGACGGCTGGACTGTACTGGAAATCCTGAAGAAGGATCCCGAGCTTACGGACATTCCCGTGATCATGGTGAGCGTAGTCGATGAGTCCCAGCGCGGCCTGGAAATGGGCGCGTTCGATTACCTGACCAAACCGCTCAACACGGCTGCGTTCCAGCGCGCCGTTCAGCGATGTGTGAAGGGGAACAAGGCCGTTCCGCCGCCGACAGGTCCAAGGGAGGCACGCTATGCGTGAGATACTGCTCGTCGAAGACAACGCGATGAACAGCGACATGCTTTCGCGGAGGCTCGAGCGCCGCGGGTTCTCGGTCTCGTGTGCCGGCAACGGCCTCGATGGAGTCGAACAGGCACGAGCCCGCACGCCCAACCTGATCCTGATGGACATCGGGCTGCCGGAAATGGACGGGCTGGAGGCGACGCGCGTGTTGAAGGCCGACGAGCGCACCCGGGACATTCCCGTCGTCGCGTTGACGGCTCACGCCATGATGTCGGACCGGCGGAAGGCATTCGACAGCGGATGCGACGAGTTCGCGACGAAACCGATCGATTTCGCCAGCCTGGTCGACACGATCCATCGGCTCTTGGGAGAAGCCCCCGGAGAGGCGTCATGAGCGACCACCCCGAAAGACTCCTGATCGTCGACGACGACGAGATGAACCGGGACATGCTGTCCCGTCGTCTGCTCCGGCGAGGTTACCAGACGACGATGGCGAGCGATGGTGCCGAAGCGTGCAACCTCGTCGCGTCTAATCCGTTCGACCTCGTGCTGCTCGACGTGGAAATGCCGGTAATGAGCGGACTGACCGTCCTGAACCGGATTCGGGAGCAGTATTCCGCAGTCGAGCTTCCCGTCATCCTCGTTACGGGACGGACCGACAGTAAGGACGTGGTTCAGGGTCTCGACCTGGGAGCCAACGATTACATCACCAAGCCGGTCGACGTGGCGGTCGCCCTGGCCCGTATTCGCCACCAGCTCACGGTCAAGAAGCTGGAGCAGGCCCTGCAGGCGAGCGAGGAGCGCTACGCCCTCGCGGCCGCTGGTTCACGGGACGGGATATGGGACTGGGACCTGAAGACCGACACGGTGTATTTTTCCGACCGCTGGAAGACCATGCTCGGGCACGCGGAAGACGAAATCGGGTCAACGCCGGCGGAATGGCTGGATCGAATCCATCCGGACGATCGATCCCGCGTCGAGTCGGATCTCGAAGCGCACTTCGACGGTGGCAAAGCGTACTTCGAAAACGAGCACCGCATCTTGCACCGCGACAGCAGCTACCGCTGGGTGCTCACCCGGGGTCTCCTCGTGCGCGACGACGACGGCAAACCGCACCGGATGGCGGGCTCACAGTCCGACATCACTCCGGGAAAGGTGACGGACGCCCTGACGGGCATTCCCAACAGGACCTTGTTCGTGGATCGTCTGACCCAGGCAGTCGAGCGCGCGAAGCGGAACGATGGAACCCTCTTCGGTTTACTGTTCCTGGCGCTGGATCGTTTCAAGCTCGTCGTGGACAGCCTGGGGCAGGCCGTTGCCGACCAGTTGCTGATCGCCTTCGTCCGCCGACTGGAAGGGAAGCTGAGAAGCACGGACACCGTATCTCGGTTCACCGAGCGCCACTCCCTGGCGCGGCACAGCGGAGAAGAGTTCACCCTGCTGCTGGACGGGCTCGGGCACCCCAGGGATGCATTCCGGGTGGCGGACCGTGTGCTTGAAACACTGAAGGATGCGTTCCACGTCTGCGGTCACGAGGTCTTCCTCGACGCGCACGTTGGCGTTTCGTTCGGTACCGGCAGCGAATCGCCCGAGGACCTGTTGCGCGATGCGGCCACAGCCGGCAACCACGCGAAAGATCTCGGCGGCGAGCGCATCCAGGTCTTCGATTCCGAAATGCGGACCGCAGTCGTCAAGCGGCTGCAAATCGAAACGGACCTGCGGCACGCGGTCGAGCGGCGCGAATTCGAAAACTGGTATCAACCGATCGTCGACCTGGCCACGGGCAGGATCCAGGGCTTCGAGTCCCTCATACGATGGCAACATCCCTCCCGCGGCCTGGTTCCACCCGATGAGTTCATCCCGGTGGCGGAAGAAACCGGGCTCATCGTTCCCATGGGACTGCGGGTGCTGGAAGAGGCCTGCAGCGAACTGGCCGTCTGGCAGCAGCTACCTTCGACGGACAAGCCTCTTTCCGTCTCGGTCAATCTCTCCAGGCAGCAACTGCAGCCGGGTATCGTCGAAGACGTTCAGAAGGCGATCGAGCGAGCGGACAACTACTGCGCGGATTTCGATCGGCAGTTCGATCCATCGTGCCTGAAGCTCGAGGTCACTGAAAGTCTCGTGATGTCGAACCCCAAAGAGACCAAGAAAATACTCGAAGAATTCCGCTCGATGGGCATCCGGATCGGGATCGACGATTTCGGGACCGGACACTCGTCGCTGACGTTTCTTCATGGCTTTCCACTGGACGAGCTCAAGATCGACAGGTCTTTCATCAGCCGGATAGAGTCGGACCCGGAGAGGTTGGAAATCGTCCGCACCATCATCCTGCTCGCGCAGAATCTCGGATTGAGCGTCACCGCGGAAGGGGTCGAAACGGACGAACAGCTTCGGCTGTTGTGCGAGCTGGGCTGCGATCTCGGGCAGGGGTACCTGTTCTCGCGCCCGGTGGACCGGACACGAGTAACCGACCTGATCACGGGCGGGATCCGATGGACATCCGGGGAGTCCGCCGCCTGACGCGGCTCTCGGCTCCGGTCAAAGTCCGGTGAGGAGAAGCGACTTGAACGGCGATGACAGCCGCGTGGGTAAGATGGATGGGCCCGTCACGATCGTTAACGCCGCGTCCTAAAATGGGCCTCTATCGGCTGCTTTTTCTGGAATTCCCTGCTATCTGAGTATTACACTCTCTACGGACGCAGCGCTAGCGCAGCCCAGCCTGGTCGGCGGTCATCAAAACCTTTGGCTTCCGTCGGCCGGGCCCTACGATGGGGAAAGCTAGTTGGGTCGATGCGCCGCGAAAAGTCGGTATAGCCCCGCCACTCGGCAACCTCGACGTTTCCGGACGGCGTGGTCCGCATTCGAGACAGGCAGGTCGAAATACGACGAATTCCTCCGGAGGTACTGTGCCCTGGCAAAACCCAGCCGGTTATCCATTCAACTTATCGACGATTTCCAAGAATGCGCCGATGCGACCCGGCGTGTATGGGTTGTTCAACTCTGAGGGTTGGATCTATCTTGCCGAAGCCAACGACCTCAAATCCAGCCTGATCGAGTGCATGAAAGAAAAAGACCGGTACTTTCCTGCAAAGTCCCCGGAGGGCTTCGTCTTCGAAATCTTGCCACGCAGCGAATGTCCGCCACGTCTGAATGAACTGATTCTTGAATGCACTCCGATCTTCCTCCCAAGGTCGCAATAGAACGCTTACAGCGCTGTTCGAGTCTCGGGGTCCAAGCCCGACGTCCGGAATTTGAAAACTTCGGAAGGATTCGGCGTGCGCAATTCCCGAACAATCCCGATCAGACTCAGGATCCTCAGGACGTAGTAGGAGATGTCAATCTCCCACCATCGCAAACCCTGCCGGACGCTATACATGAACTGGTGGTGGTTGTTGTGCCAGCCTTCTCCGAGTGTGATCAGAGCGAGTAGGAAATTGTTCCGGCTCTGGTCTCCCGTCTCAAAGGGTCGGGATCCCCAGACATGTGCGAGGGAGTTGATCGTAAACGTGCCGTGCCAGAGCACCACAGTCGATACGACGAATCCCCAGACGAAAGCGGGAAAGCCTCCCATCGCATACACCGCAGCACCAAACAGAATAGCGGGAACCCTGTGATATTTCTCCAGCAGCCGGAGTTCGGGGAACTTTTCAAAATCCTGCATGAGGCGGCTGTCATATTCACGGGACTCACCGTCCAGAAGCCAGCCCATGTGCGACCACCAGAGGCTCTTCTGTACCGGCGAATGGGGATCTTTGTCGGTATCGGAGTAGCGATGGTGCGTTCGATGATGTGCCGACCACCACAACACGCCCATTTGCGCGCTGGTCTGGGCGAGAAAGGCCAGAAGAAACTGTGAAAAGCGATCGAGCTTGAAGGAACGATGGCTGAAGTAACGATGATAGCCGGCCGTGACCCCGAACATTCGAATGTAGTAGGTGACGACGAGCCAACCCAGGTAAGACCACTGGAACGGAGTCCACAACAAGAGCAGGCAGCCGGCATGCAACGGCCCGAAGGCAACAATTGTCCGGAAATTCAATCGTCGAACTGGAGTCATACAAAGGCCCGACTGGGAACGGCTTAAACGCGCGCGATCAGGCGTGAACCATCAGCCACTGCCCGTTGCCGTTTATCTCTCCATCACAGCTTGCAAAGTTGGTCGCCAACCACATCAGGTAAAACCGCCAGATGCGGCGGAATTTGGCGAACTCAATGCCGTAATCGAGATCTTTGACATCGGGATAGCTATCGTCAAAGTTTTCCAGCCATCGTGTCATCGTTTTGGAATAGTTCATGCCGTTGATGTACCAGCGCTCCACTGTTCTGAGATCCTTGTTGTAGGTCTGAATCGAATCAAAGCGCCAGTACCGGCCGTGCGGGAAAATGTATTTGTGGGTGAAAACGCTGGAAATGTTGTTGGGAGTGCGAATGGTGATGATGTGAAGGAAAAACTTTCCGCCCGGTTTCAAGATAGAAGCAAGTTTGGCGAAAGACCTGGTGAGATTCCCGACATGGCAAAAAACGCCTACCGATAGGATCTTGTCGAACTTTTCGTCGAACTGCGTGTCGTTGAGATCCTGCTCCACAAGAGTAAACCGACCCGAACTGAGATAGCTTTCCGGATTCTGCATCTGCCGGCGCATGTACTCGCATTGCTCGTGGCTCAGGTTCAGTCCCGTAAACCTGCAATTGGGAAACTTGGACAGAATGTAGTTGGGCACACAACCCCAACCACAGCCAAAATCCAGGATGTTGTCGCCATCCTCGATCCCGAGCTTTTCAATCATATCGTCGATCATGTGCATCTGGGATTGCTCGAGATCGGCAGCTCCCCGCTCCCACAATCCCATGCTGTATTTGGGGTAGATCAGTTTCCAGTCGCCCAGCATCCGATTCAACATGCCCTGTGGCAGGTCGTACTGGGTCTTCATCAAATCCTTCGGGCCTTCGGCCATGTGTGGCGTTTCTTCCAATACCCATTCGTAGGGGGTCAGGAGTGCGGGGAAATGTTTAAAAATGATCGGCATGACCGTCTTGAAGATTCCTCGCATCACGGGGTCGGGAAGCTCCAGACCATGGACGTAGGCTTCCGCAAAAGCCATTTGGACCAGATTCGTCACGTGGACGGCCCCACGGGTCGTGCGATACGCCAGGGGGCTCTTGTCATGGATATCCCCGATCACGGGAATGTAGTGTTGAATGCCGTGTCTGGTCGGTTTGGAAGTCTCGATTACGTCGGGTCTCGAGCCGATGCGGGTGCCGGTGATAGCCACTTTGGCCTCCTTACTTCAGGCTGAAGATATGGGCAGCTTATCGCAGACTGCGGGGGCAGTGTCAACTTAGGGTACCCGTTAAAAAGTTGACGTCTGGTTCCAGTCCGCCTATATTGCGACAAGTAGTTATTTCAACAAGCAGTTGCACCAAAACGCCTTGTGGTAGGTAGACTCCCAGTCAGACGCGCATGGAGTTTGCTGGGACGATTCCGCTGACAGCGACGATTGTGCTGACAGCGACGACTGCGCTGACAGCGACGATTCCGCTGACAGTTCTGCAAGTGACCGAGTTGGTGGCATGTTTGTGAGGCCGAATTGTATCCCCGTGACTCGCCGGTAAGGGGAGGGGTGATTTTGATGAAAGGAACGTTAGTTCTCGGTGGCTTGGTCCTATCGGCCGTGACAATGCTCGGACAGACTGGCCCCTCATCGTCTGTGGAATCGCAGCGTGCGCTGGTCGACGAGTATTGTATTGGGTGCCACAACGACGCGCTGGACTCGGGAGGCTTTTCCTGGACGGAGTTGGACCTGGCCCACCCCGATCAAAACGCGGAACAGGCGGAAAAGGTGATACGCAAGGTGCGGTCCGGCATGATGCCTCAGGCTGGCGCACCCCGGCCCGATGGGGCCACTCTGAAGGCTTTCGCCTCGGCGCTCGAAACGCGGATCGACCAGGCCTCCGCTAGCCAACCTCATATCGATGCGCCGGAATTGCATCGCATCAATCGGACCGAATACGGCAACTCGGTCCGAGATCTGCTTGGTGTCTCCGTAGATGTGACTTCGCTTCTGCCGCCCGATTCGAGTACAGGTGGTTTTGACAACATGGCGGACGCCCTGACTGTCACTCCGGCGCTGATGCAAGGATACATCCGGGCGGCCGAAAAGATCAGCCGCATCGCCGTCGGTGATCCCCAGGCAGAGCCTGCCATGGTGTCTTACAATGTCCCCAAGGTCATCAACCAAATGCGTCACGTCGAGGGTGCCCCGTTCGGGACGCGGGGCGGGATGTCGGTTGTCCATAACTTTCCGGCCGACGGCGACTACACCTTCAAGCTGGAGCTTTATTTCTACTACACCGGACAGCTCATCGGGTCAAGACTGCCCGATTCGCTCCAGGGTCAGGAACTCGAGGTTTCGGTGGACGGAGAGAGGGTAGCCGTCTTTACGATCGATCCGGAGCTCGAGGAACCCACAGGTGCCCTGTTCACGCCGCCCGTCAAGATAAAAGCAGGTCCACGGAGGGTTGCCGCTGCGTTCGTTTCGAAGTTCGACGGAGGAGTCGAGGACCAATACTGGCTCATCGAGCATACTTTGATGGATATCAGTATTGCCAACCACGCGGGCATAACAGCGCTTCCTCACCTGCAAAGTGTTTTCATTACCGGCCCCATAAACGCGACAGGAGTGACGGAGACGCCCAGCCGTCGAAGAATATTCACCTGCTACCCGACGGCCGCCACCGACGAGCAGCCCTGCGCGATGAATATCATATCGAGGCTGGCAAGACAGGCTTTTCGCAGACCGGTGACTGCCGAGGATCTCGAAGGGCTGATGGTCCAGTACCAGGTCGGCCGGGAGCATGGGGACTTCGACACGGGGATCCGAACGGCCGTTCAGGCAATCCTTGCGAAGCCGGAATTCGTGTTCCGTTTCGAGCGTGTTCCGGCCGAGATCGCGCTCGGTCAAAGCTTTCACATCAGTGACCTGGAGCTGGCTTCTCGTTTGTCGTACTTTCTGTGGAGCAGCGTCCCCGACGCTGAGCTGATTGGTGTGGCCAGCCAGGGGAAACTCACGGATCCGTTGGTGCTGGAGCAACAAACGGAGCGCATGTTGGCGGACCCTCGCGCGGAAGCACTGGCGACGAACTTCGGCGGGCAGTGGCTGCGCTTGCGTGGTATTGCGGAGGCGCTCCCGGAGTCTGGCTTGTTTCCTAATTACACCCAGAATCTCGCAGAATCGATGCGGCGTGAAGTGGAGCTCTTGTTCGAGAGCATCATGCGCGAGGACCGGAACGTGCTGGATCTGCTCACCACGGACTATACGTTTGTTGATGAGGTTCTGGCCAAGCACTATGGGATTCCGAACGTCTTAGGGAACCGATTCCAGCGCGTGGGGTTGAGGGACCCGAACCGGTTTGGTTTGATGGGGAAGGCGGGCGTGCTGACGATGACATCGCTGGCGAACAGGACCTCGCCGGTAGCGCGCGGTAAGTACGTGTTGGAGGTCTTGATCGGCTCGCCCCCACCGCCCCCGCTTCCATCTGTGCCTCCTCTGGAGGAAGCTGTCGACAATCAAAAGGCGCTATCGGTGCGCGAGCGCATGGAGCAGCACCGCGCGAATCCCGCCTGCGCATCCTGTCACCAGCTCATGGATCCGATCGGGCTGGCGCTCGAAAACTTTGACGCGACCGGGGTGTGGCGGAACAACGACAGCGGCTCCCGTATCGACCCGTCAGGCACGATGTTCGACGGAACCGAGCTGAACGGGCCGATCAGCGTGCGTCAGGCGGTCTTGAACCGTTCCGAAGCCTTTATCGGCGCCTTCACCGAAAACCTGCTGGCGTATGGCCTGGGTCGAGTGCTGGACTATCGCGATATGCCCACAGTTCGCTCCATCCAGCGGGCGGCGGCAACGACCGACAACCGTTTCTCCTCGTTCATTCTGGCCACCGTGAAAAGCCCGGCGTTCCAAATGACGAGAAACCAAGAGGCCTCACAGTAGAGGGATCTGATCGGAACTATCCAGAATCGAACGCAGTTGAACTCGATTTAATTGACATAAACGGTTACTGAGGAGTCAAGAGCATGTTCGTCACAAAAAAGCATATTTCCCGGCGCGCGGTGCTTCGCGGCATGGGAGCCGCTGTAGCGCTACCATTCCTGGAATCGATGGTGCCGGCGGCGACGCCTTTGCGCCAGACAGCGGCATCTCCCCGCCCTCGTCTGACAGGCATCGAAATCGTCCACGGTTCAGCGGGCAGCACCGAATGGGGCACAGAACAGAACCTTTGGATGCCGTCGACAGAGGGTGCTGATTTTGAGTTCAGCCCGATTATGAAACCGTTGGAGTCGCTTCGGGAGTACATCACGATTATCAGCATGATGGACTGCCATCAGGCGGATCCCTTCACACCAGAAGAGGTGGGGGCCGACCATTTCCGCTCGAGCGCCGTGTTCCTCACCGGGGCTCACCCGAAGCAGACCATGGGTTCCGACGTTTATTGTGGGACGTCGATCGATCAGCTCTACGCGCACAAGTTCGGCCAGGACACACCTCTCCCGTCGATTCAGCTGTGCACCGAGAACATGGACGCGTCAGGCTCCTGCGCCTTCAACTACAGTTGTGTCTACATGGATACCATCAGTTGGTCGTCACCGACGACACCGCTGCCGATGACGCTGAACCCCCGCGCGGCCTTCGAGGAAGTGTTCGGCACCGGCGGCTCACCGGCCGATCGAGCCATGCGTCGGGAGGTCAACCGCAGCATTCTGGACGGAATCGTGCATGACGTGGCTCGGGTTCGCCAGGATCTGAATCCGAGAGACCGTAACAGGCTCAACACGTACCTCGAGAACGTTCGCGAGATCGAGCGACGGATTGAGAAGATCGAGGAATACAATTCCAGCGGTGTCGACAGAGAGTTGCCGGCAGCTCCGGTTGGCGTGCCGGACTCGTGGGACGAGCATGTGAGGCTGATGCTCGATCTTCAGGCATTGGCCCTGACGGCGGAGGTCACGCGCGTCTCCACGCTCAAGCTGAGCCGTGACACCAGCAACCGGGTCTTTCCCGAAAGCGGGAACACCACTCCGTTCCACTCGGCGTCCCACCACCAGGACAGGCCGGCACAAATCACGGACTATGCCACGATCAACCGCTACCATGTCGGCTTGCTTTCGTATTTCCTCGACAAGCTGAAGAGTACACCCGACGGCGACGGCAACCTGTTGGACCATTCGCTAATCCTCTATGGCTGTGGCATGGGCAACTCCAACGTTCATGCCCACAAGCGGGTGCCTTTCCTCCTGGCGGGCCACGCTTCGGGCTCGGTCAAAGGCAATCTGCACGTGAGATGCGCAGAGGAAACGCCACAGGCGAATGGCTTGCTGACCGTGGTGCAGAAGCTCGGGATAGACACCGAGGAATTAGGCGACAGCACCGGACCGATTGCGATCTGAGGCCGGCGCCTGGCGGCGACGGCCGTAGGGAGACCATCCAAACTGCCCTGACTTGTTCGCAGAGTTTACGGGCAGTATCGACAGCGAAAGGGAGTGAATCAGAATGTTTGGTAAACGCTTGGTTGCCTGGTTGTCCATGGCGGTGCTGGTGACGGTGGCGAGCGGACAGGTGATGCTGTCCGCCGCGGATTCCCCCCTGGCCGACGCGGCCATGCGGGGGGATCTGGATACTGTGCGTTCCTTGCTGGAGGAGAAGGTCGATGTGAACGCGGCGCAAGGTGATGGCACCACGGCGCTGCACTGGGCGGCTTATCGGGACGATTTGGAGCTGGCCCAGTCGCTGATCAAGGCCGGCGCGAACCTGGAGGCGAAGACCCGCCTGGGTGACATAACGCCCCTGTTCATGGCTTCCAAGAACGGGAGTGCGGCAATGATCGAGCTACTGCTCGAGGCTGGGGCCGACGCGAACGCAACCAATACGACGACGGGAACGAGCCCGCTCATGTTGGCGGCGGGCGCTGGCAAGACGGATGCGTTGAAGGTCGTGCTCGCTCACGGAGTGGACGTGAACGCGAAGGACATCACGAACGGACAGACGGCGTTGATGTTCGCGGCGATGCTAAACCGTGGCCCGGCTGTCAAGATACTGGCGGAGCGCGGCGCCGACCTGAACCTTGTCACGAAGGTGTCCCGGGTCCAGCCGCTAAGACGAAGAGACAACGGAGACCGGGACCGTGATAAGAGGACGACAGCGATGGGTGGCAATGGCGCATTGCACTTTGCGGCTCGGGAAGGCCAGATGGACGCCGTGCGTGAGTTGATCGCGGCGGGGGCCGATGTCAACCTGCTCACTGAGTCCGACAGTATGAGCCCCATCACGCAGGCTATAGTCACGGGACACTTCGATATCGCTAAATTCCTGCTCGATCACGACGCGGATCCGAATCTTGCCACCGACGGAGGACTGACCCCTCTCTTCGCAACGGTTGACGCGCGTTACGCGCAGCGTACGTGGTACCCGCCGCCTCTGGGCGTTGTCGAACAAGAGAAGATCAACTATATGGTCTTGATGAAGGAACTCCTGGCTCGGGGAGCAGACCCGAACCTCAGACTGGGAAAGAAGTTATGGTTCAGAAGCTTTGGCAACAGTGGTGGGCCGGACCCAGCCGGCGCGACGGCGTTCTGGCGGGCAGCGCGGGCGCATGATGTCGCCGCGATGCGGCTTCTGTTGGCCGCAGGCGCTAATCCAAGCATCCCAACACAGCATGGAAGTACGCCATTGCAGGTGGCCGTCGGTATGCATCACTCAAACCAGGGTGGGAATAAGGTGCCGGACGCGCGAATGACAACCGTCAGGTATTTGGTGGAAGAGCTCGGCGCCGATGTGAATTCGAAAGACGACAGAGGTTATACGCCGCTGCACGGCGCGGCGTTGGTTGGGCGAAACAATCTAATTCTTTATCTGGTCGCAAACGGCGCCGACGTGACGGCCAGGGCCAACACGATCGGTAGCCGAGGCGGCGGCGATGCCAGCGAGGTCGGCGCGGGAGATACGGTAGCGGACATCGCGAATGGCTGGTCGATGAATCAGACGCAGTATCCCGAGACCGTTGCTCTTCTGATGCATCTCGGCTCCGAATTCTCGGATACTTGCTGGGCATCCACGTGCGTGAACCCAACCCGACCGGATATACCCGGGAGCAGAGATAAGCAGTAGAGTCCTTGCCAAATGGGAAGCGCGGAAAGCGCTCGAAAAGGAGCCCGTTATCGGGCTCTTTTTTTGAAATCGCGTCGAACGACGATCGACCCAAAGCGAGGACCTCACCGCGCGATGAATTCCAGCAATGCCTCTGTGACCCCGGCTTTTCTTGTGGGCTCGCCGCTCGAGAGGACTGAGAATTCACCACGTGTGGGTTCTCAGGACACCGGTTTCGAGCTGGAACGACTGTCCAGCTTGGCTTTCGGCGCCTCGACCCTACCGTTGCGCCTGGCGTAAATCTGCTCTGGCATCCCGGCGACCCAAAGCTTGACTTTCAGTGCGACGGAGGCTAGTTTGATCTTCACCTGAACCAGCAACCGATGGCGTAGCGCCGGATTGTCGAAGAGGCGAAAAGCGCATTGGAAGGACCACCCTCCGATGGGAGAGAGCTGTTCGTCGGGCCGCGGGACGACAATCAGGGCTGTTGCTCAGGGCAAGGCAAGGGGGTAGCGACATGCGTAGAGGACTGGCGATCTGTCTGGTTTCGGCTGTGGGTTTCATCGCCATGGCAGCCGGCAGCGTATCCGCAGGGATGCCGCAAGGCGCGGCGTCAAAAGGTGGAGACTCGAAAGGCAGGACCGTCTGGGACGGCGTCTACGCCCCCGGGCAGGCCGAACGGGGAGCAACGGCTTTCCAGGAAGCCTGTAGCCGATGCCATGGAGTGGACCTTAAGGGCGCGGTGCCCGGTGCGGGAGGCTCCGGCGGAGGCAACGCGCCGATGCTGGTGGGCGACGGTTTCATGGATCGATGGCGGGAAGACAACCTCGTGGAGCTGTTTACCCTGCTCCGGAGCTCGATGCCGCGACAGGCCATCACGTCCGTCAGCGATGCGACCAAGATGGAAATCTTCACCTTTGTGCTCCGGGAAAATGGCTTTCCGGCTGGAACAGAAGACCTGAGTGAGGACGCTCTGGGCGGGATCCATCTCGTCGGGAAGGACGGACCGAAACCGCTGCCCAGCACAACGCCCGTGCGGGCCGTCGGTTGCCTGACCCGACAGGCCGGCGGCACATGGATGTTGATGCAGGCGCCGGAGCCCTTCAGGACACAGCGGCCCGGAGAAACGACGCCGGATGAGCTTGCCGACTCCAAGGCGGTAGCGCTGGGCACTCTCAGTTTCAGGCTCCCAAGCCTCGAGTTCGCGATTCCGGGTGTGAGACCGGGTCCTCTCGAGGGACACAAGGTGCAGGTGAAAGGCACCGTCTACAGGCAGGACACGGGCGACACCATTAACACGCGCTCGCTGGCGTCGGTTGCGTCGAGTTGCGAACCTTGATTCTCGCGGGCCTGGGAGACTCAACAGGCAGGTAGGTGTCGGGTTGAGGCGCCATCCAGGACCTCAACCCGACGGGCTTCACTGAAGCATCGCTAGGGGCGCTTCCTGGGAACTCCATCCCCGGCTTTGGGAGCCACCGGTGCCGGAGCCCCGAGCTTCATCAGAAACTCAACCGTTTCAGGGCGCTCTGTCGGCAAGCCGCCAGCGACGTCCACGCCGTTAGGCATGTCGGTCACATACCACCCTTTCTCAGTCTGGACGTCCAAGCTGGCGCCCTTGTCCACGAGGAACTGAATCAGCTCATGGTCGCCGATCCACGCCGCTCCGTGCAACGGCGTCTGATCCTCTTCATCTCCCGCATTTACGTCGAGACCAAGCTCGAGGCAGTATTCGACAGCCGCTAGATGGGCACGCGGCTCGCGTGAGGTCTGAGAAAACTCCCCTGGCACCCATCCGATTCCAGCGGCAGCCGCCAGCGGTGTCACGCCTTCATCGGTCGCTACTTTGGGATTCGCCCCCCCGGCCACCAGGAGCTTCATGGCTTTCAGGTCGGCTGCCGCTGCCGCTCGCCAGAATGCCGTCGCGCCTTCTGTCCGCACCCACGAACGATCGTGGGAGGAGGGCCTGTAGAAGAGCTTCCGTGTCAGCCGGGCGTTCGGGTTCGCGCCCGCCTGGAGTAGAGCTTCCATCAGTTCCAGGTGGCCCACTCTCTGACCCGTCGTCAGGTGTACGGGCGCCCAGGACAGGGGCGCGTACTCGATGTCGATGGTCGCAAAGAGCGGTGTCAGACCGTCGTTGTTGGCAGCGTTAGGGTTGGCTCCCTGCTCGAGCAGGTACATCGCGACATCGAAGTTGGCGTTAGCCGTCGCATACACGATGGGGCTGCTGAAATCTCCAGGACTGACGCGGTTGACGTCGGCTCCGGCTTCCATCAGCGCGCGTACGGCGTCCATCTGCCCGTCTCTTGCCGCAAACATCAAGGCTGTCACTCCGCCCATCACATTCGCCTTGGGCCTCTGAGAGAAATCCACCGGCGGATTGTCTTTCTCCGCGCCCGGAGGAGGCGGCGGGAGGGCCCGCCCGGTTTCGTCGTACCGCGGCCGGGTCGTGAGATCCTCCACTTTCGAGGCGGTTTCGATGTCGGCGCCGTTTCGGGCAAGCACGCGGATCACTTCGGCACGGTTGTCCGCGGCCGCGAACATCAATGCCGTCTGCCCGTACGCTGTCTCCCTGGCGTTGACCTTCGCGCCGGCGTCAAGCAATCTCCCAACACCCTCCGCGTCGCCGGAAGCAGCCGCTCGCATGAGGGCCGTCTGCCCATTCACGGTGTTAGCGGTGTTCGGATCCCCACCGGCCTCGAGTAGCAGATCGATCATCGCGGCATTGCCGTGAGTACAGGCCAGGAACAGAGGCGTCAGGTCGCCCAGACGGGTCGTCGCGGTTACGTTCGCACCGGACTCCATCAGCAGCTTCGCCATCTCCAGGTTGTCCTTCAGCGCCGCCCAATGGAGGGCCGTCATGCCGTCGCCCTGGGCGGAATCCACATCGACGTCCTGCTTCAGCAGCGAACGCACGACTTCGATTTGACCGCGCATGGCGGCTTCCGGAAGCTGGACGTCCGCGGGGGCCGCCATCAGCACCGAGGCCCCCCCGACGGCGGCAAGAACTACCGCCACGCACAATCCATAGGTAACCTTCTTACCGATCATTGTCTTCTTTCTCCTCGAGTTCAACGACAGTGATTTCAAACGTCAGATCGTCAGCATTCCAGTGCTGTCGCCGATGCTGTCCTGTTCGATGCCGAGCTTGTGCAACACCGCCAGCAGCGCGTTGGCCATCGGTGTTCCCTCGGGAGTTCTCAGATGGTAGTTGCCCCCGAGCTGACCGTTTGCGTGACCCGCCAGGAACAACGGGCACCGTTTGTGCTCGTGAATGTGTCCGTTACCCATCGGACTTCCGTACAGCACGAGCGAGTGATCCAACAGGTTGCCGTCTCCATCGGGCGTGTACTGCATCCGATTGAGGAGATAGGCCATCAGGCTGACGTGATACCTGTTGACTCTCGTGAAATCCAGGATCTGGTCCGGCTGCTCTCCGTGGTGGGATCCGGAATGGAACGGCGTCTTGGAACCGCTTTCCGGGAAGACTCGAGGGCTGACGTCTCTAGCCAGCATCAGCGCTGAGACTCGGGTGACCTCCGCCTGGAAGCCCAACACCGTCAGGTCGCACATCAGTTTGACGTGTTCATCGAACGAGTCCGGCACGCCAATCGGCGCCGCCGGGAGCTCTCGTGCCTCGCCGGTGGAGTTGTGCTTCTCGACCATCTGGATGCGCCGCTCGAGTTCCCGCACGCCGTCCACGTATTCGTTGAGCCGGTCGCGATCGCCCGCATCGAGATCCTTCCGCAGGCGCGCGATTTTCTCGACGATCGTGTCGAGAACGCTCCGGTCCTCCTCCCTGCGGATCATGCGTTGTTCGGGCGAGCCGCCGTCACCGAAGAGGCGCTCGAAAGCCACTCGCGGATCGATCTGCATCGGGAGCGGCTTCGACGGGGAGGCCCAGCTGATCGAATACTTGTAGACACAGCTGTAACCGAAACCGCAGGATCCCACCAGCGAACCGGTGTCCTCGATCCCGAGCTCGAGGGAAGGCAGAGGGGTGTCCTGACCGTACTTCTGCGCGTAAAGTTGATCGACTGTCGTGCCGCAGTAGTAGTCGGCGCCTTCGGTCATCTTCGGATGAGCTCCGGACAGGAACACCGCGGCCGAGCGGCTATGGTCGCCGCCGACCTCTTCGGGCGTCGTCGGCGCGGCGTTGGCGCAGTCCGTGTCGCTGATCAGCGTGACGTAGTCCCGAAACGGCTCCAGAGGTTCCAGCGCCATGGTCATCTCAAGGTCGGAACCCTCTTTCACCGGGGACCAGTAGTTCATCTCCCGGCCGTGCACGCAGCTGCCACCGGCGCCGTGCGGAACTTGGATAGCAAAGAACCGTGGCGGCGCTGCCGCGGCGGTATCGCGCAAGGGAGTTTGCGCCGGCAACATCGATTCCAGCAACGGCAGCGACAAACCCACGCCCATACCTTTGAGAACTGTCCGCCGTGATATGTGTCTCTTGGTGATAAACATTTGCTCTCTAAGCCTCCTCCTAGTGTGCAACGGTGAATGACGCTGACCGGTGCCGGCTACTGTCTGGGCGTCCGTGCTTGGCCGTCGACGGCGCCCGGTCGAGCTGCGGCGGCTGCATCGTCGCCGCTGGCCTCATTGTCCTCGGTCCTCCGCATCTGAAATGGTGTGCTGTTTACGATTCCAAGAACGAAGGACGAAAAACGGTTGTCGTTGCCCATTGCCTGCCGCGCGATCGAGCGAACGACCGGCATATCGTAGTATTCCAGGCCGCGACCCAGTGCATAGATCAGGAGCTTCTCCGCGAACGTGTGGACGACGGCGTCGGACTGGCGCATCAGCGCCTCCCGAAGGCTCGCCGGTCCGTCGACGCTCGTCCCGTCGATCAACTGGCCCGACGCATCGATCTCGAAACCGTTGTCGAGGACACGCCAGCCTCCGACCGCGTCGAAGTTCTCCAGCGAAAAGCCGATAGGGTCCATCATCTTGTGGCAGCCCGCGCAGCCCGGATCCCTCCAGTGGCGTTCCAGTCGCTCCCGCACCGACAGAAGCTTTTCGCCGTGCGCGTCCTCATTGAACTCGGGAACGTTCGGAGGAGGTGGGGGAGGATGAACGCCCAGGAGGTTCTCCATCACCCATTTGCCGCGCATGACCGGCGACGTCCTGTTCGACAGCGATGTGAGGGTCAGGATGCTTCCGTGACCCAGCAGACCCCTCCGGTTGTCGTCGGTGATCGGCACACGACGGAAAGCGTTGCCCTGGATATTCGGAATCTCATAGTGTTTCGCGAGCCGCTCGTTGACGAACGTGTAGTCTGCGTCCAGAAGATCGAGGACGCTCCGATCTTCACGGACGATCGCGTCAAAGAACAGTTCCGTTTCCCGCAGCATCGACTCACGCAGGTTTACGTCGAAATCCAGAAAGATGTAGTTGTCCGGCTGGACGTCCCTCAGGTTTCGCAGGAACAGCCACTGCCCGGCGAAGTTCTTCGCGAGATTCTCCGAGCGAGGGTCAGCCACCATACGTCGCAACTGCTGCTCCAGAACGGATGGATCCCCGAGTTTGCCGCCGGCAGCCAGATCCAACAGTTCCGCGTCCGGAGCGCTGCCCCAGATGAAGTACGACATCCGGGAAGCGAGCTCCAGATCGGATATCTGATGACTCTCCGCCGTCAGTGCGTCATCGGGGGAGCGTTCCATCCGAAAGACGAATTCCGGGTCGGCCAGGATTGCCTGGATCGCCATCCGGATCCCCGCATCGAAGTCCACCCTGTTCCGGGTTGCCTCGTAGAGCTCGAGCAGGGGGTCGAGGTCGACGTCGGTCACCGGACGCCGGTAGGCCTGTCGGGCGAGCGAAGACAGGATCTTCGTCGCACAGGGAAGCTCTTCGCCGCGGTTGGCGGGATTACAGACAAAAATCCTGCGGCGGCTCGGAGTATCACCCCGACCCTCCACCGTGTACGGTCCGCCGATGTTCAGGGTCTTCAGGTGGGGCAGCCCGGTGAATCCCAGAATCGAGCCAACGGTCAGATCCGACATCGCGTACTCGAACGGCGCATGAAAGTCCTGCACGGGTCCGGCGGCTCTCTGAATGAAGGAAGCGGATACCCTCTGCGGACCCGCGTTCACCTTGATCGGACCCGTCCGGATATCGTGGGCCGGTTTCATGTTCGGGTTGATGTCGAGCAACGCCACGCGTGCCCCGTTAATCGCGATCTCGATCTGCTCCCCCGGTGAGGTCTGTCCGAACAGCGGCCCTGTGCTCAGGTGGTAGAGCTTGATTTTGAAGATGTACTCGCCGTCGAGCGGGAAGTGATGGGTGAGGGCCATCCCGCCGCGGGTTCCGAACGGCGTTCCTTCGACGTGCTCCATCTGGGAGAATCCCTGCGGGAGTTGATACGTCTCCTCGATGGGACTCATCTCGGGATCCCCGACTGCCGCGCGACTGATCTTTGAGGCCGACCGGACGTAGCCTTCCATCAGTGTCGTGGAGACACCCAGGACTTCTGCCATGTTGTCGAAACCGTGGGTGGAGGCATCGGCCGGCAGGAGTTCCGCGGGATCGATATCCACCGCCAGCAGTTCCCGGATCGAGTTGGCGTACTCGGCCCGGTTGAGCCGGTGAATCGGCTTCCAACCTGGATTCGGCTCGGAAGCTGCGGCCTCATCCAGACCCGCCTCCAAGGCCGAAACGAACTCGTCCACTGCTTCGTCCGGAGGCCGGGGCGCGCCGGCCGGAGGCATCATACCGGCACGAAGCTTGCGCACAACGGTTTCCCACTCGGGCGCGTTCTTGCCGACATCCGACCAATCCAGCTTCGTCAGTGTCAGGCCGCCCGACTGTTCGACGTCGTCGTGGCACAGGACGCAATACTCGTTGAGCATTGCACGGTGAGATGGAATTAGTGACGTGGAGCCGACATCCTGCCCGTAGGCCAGGGTCGCCGACGCGATCACGACTCCGATGGAAACCAGTACCTTCTTCATTTGCTTCCGCACCATGAGAACTGTTTGCTCAGAAATCACACACACTCCCACCGCTGACACTCCGCCGGAGCACGGAGCAAACGTTGCTGCGCAGGGAACAGTCCAATCGTCTATCAAATAAGAACTTTCTTCATGATCATTCAAGCACCGCATCGTGTTCTTGTCAAAGAATTTCGAGTCCCCGGGACAAGACACGTTGAGTTCGATTAGACGATTGATCCTCAGGTTTGAGAATCTTGCTCTGAGATTTGGGGATCAAGCGTGCGTTCAGCAGACAGCGTTCAGCCTTCAGCTACTTCGGAAACGGGACGATAGTCCCATCCGATTGAGCTGACAGCTGAAAGCTGATGGCTGATCGCCTCCCCAAAAATTTCATTTTTGGGGAGTGCTACTCGAAGATCGACTTCGCGATCATCGCATGGATGCCCTTCGTGCCGTCGACGAGTTGAGTGACCCGCAGATCCACCGCCAGTGAGCAGAGGAAATAAGCATCGTCACGGCTCAGGCCCTTTTCGGAAACCAGGAAATCGACCATTTCGCGCGTCGCCAGCTTCGCAGCTTCGTCGAGGTCCGGGTTCAGCCCCATCGTGATGTAGTGAGTCGGGGTTTCGGCGCGAGGCCAGTTCAGACGTTTTCCCTTTTCGAGAGAGATCCGAACCGTTCCTCGAAGGGATGTTTCCAGCGCGGTCAACGTGACCTCGCCGTCGCCCTGTATGGCGTGTCCGTCCCCAAACGAGAGGAGCCCGCCGGGAGCGTGGACCGGCAGGTATAGGGTCGAACCCGCGACGAGCTCCTTGTTGTCGAGGTTGCCTGTGTGCGGCCCCGGGGGTCCGCTGGGGAGACGACCCAACGCCGGCGCCACACCGATCGAACCGAAGAAGGGCGCGAGCCTCAAAGTGACACCCGAGCCGAAGTCCGCAACGCCGCTCGTCGGGTCGAATCGGATGAGCTTGAATCGTGTATACGGAAAGTCATCCGGCAGCGTACCGAAACCCGGAACAAAGTACGCGATGCCGTAAGGGTGAAGGAATTCGATCTCGACGATCTCGACCGCGATGGCGTCGCCGGGCTCCGCACCGTCGACGTAGATCGGCCCTGTCAGTACATGTGCGCCCACTCGTTCCGTGACCTCGCGATCCACCACTTTCAGCGATTCGGGAATCTCTTCGTCGGCGACCCCAGCGGCTTTCAGTCGCTCCACGCCGCGAACCACCGATGTCTCCACACGAACCGTGTCGCCAGACGCGATCCGCAGCACCGGACTCACCCGTGCGTCGTAGTAGCCCCAATGGACGTTCTGCGGTTCCAGCCGAAGATCGTGCGTCCGGTTCTGGGCGAGACCGGAGTCAGCAAGCAGGCAGAGCAGGACAGGTGTGAGTCTTAGTCTCATGATGTTCATGTCGGGACCTCCAGAACTGCGGAACGCAAAGAATGAGCTCGCACTTCAAAGAGAAAGGCCCAGTCCGAAGCGCTGTCGGAATCGCCAATTTGGGCCAAGAAAAATTGATACCGCTATTTGTAGGGCTTTATCTCACGAACAATCCACAAAAAAGTGCTCCGCAGTCGAGCTTTCACCGATCCGGCGTCTTCGGTGCCGGGAAGAAGTTTGTTGCGTCCGAAAATTGCCGAGCGTTATGGTTTGGAGTGTGCAAACACCCCATACCGGAGGCCTGCGGGAACGACGTCCATGAGACCGCCCGAGACATGCCGGCGATTGTTACGCGTGGTTCTATGCGTCATTTTCCTTTTGTACGCCGGCCCGGCAGCAGCGTTTCAGGACTCTGCGCCGGATGACCCCGTTTCCGCCGAGGAAGGCTTGCGCCTGTATCGATCCCGATGTGCGGCTTGTCACGGTATTAACGCCGAGGGCTATCGGAGCCCCGCCCTGACGAGGGGTATATGGAAACACGGTGGGACCGATTCCGACTTGTTCGCCGTCATTCGCGACGGCATTCCCGAAACCGAGATGGGTGGGTCTTCGCTTTCCGACTCCGAGATACGGAGAGTGATTGCTTACCTTCGAACCCTTAACGGACCGGCCCGCATCCTCGGCGGCAATGCGCCGAACGGCGAAAGCCTGTTCTTCGGAAAGGCGAGTTGCGCGAACTGCCACAGCGTGGGTGGTCGTGGCGGGCGCTTCGGACCGGACCTCACGTTTGCGGCTCGTGCGCGCCCCAGAACCGCCCTGGTTCGCGCGATTCGAAATGCGAGCGAGGTCGTTCCCTTCGGCTACGAGCAGGTCGCGGTCGTGACGAATGAAGGCGAACGGATCGGCGGCCTGCGCAAGAATGAAGACGCCTTCTCCATCCAGATGCTGGATGCCAACAGGGAGCTTCGCGCGTTCATGAAGACCGAACTTCGAGAGGTCATTTCCGAAGCGAAGTCGTTGATGCCGGACTACGGACCCGACAGGCTGACTGAGGCCGAACTGGAGGACATCCTGCGGTTCCTCGCGGTAGCCGCCGGCCTGGGAGAGGGGGGATGGTGATCCGGCGTGTCGTCTATGTCGCTCTCCTCTTGGGTGGGGTTGCTTTCGCGACGGAGATCTCGACGCAGGACCTGCTGGATGGGCTTAAGAATCCAGACCGGTGGCTGACCTATTCCGGTGACTACACCGGCCGCCGGCACAGCCCCCTGGAGCAACTGACCCGGGAAAACGTAGCCGGGTTGAAACCCGCGTGGATCTTCCAGACCGGTTTGACCGCAAACCTCGAGGCCACGCCGCTGGTGGTCGACGGGTTCATCTACTTCACCGGTCCCTATAACCACGGTTGGGCTCTCGACGCGAGGACCGGACGAGAAGTCTGGCACCGCGTCGAGAACCTCCCGTCCACGCTCAGCCTTTGCTGCGGGTGGGTCAATCGTGGATTCGCCGTGTTCCAGGAGCGCCTGTACCTCGCAAGACTCGACGCCACGCTACTGGCAATGGACATGAAGACCGGTGAGCCGATCGGCGGCATTGTCCTCGACGATCATGAGCTCGGCTACTCGGCGACTTCGGCGCCTTTGGTCGTCAAGGACAAGGTCGTCGTCGGGATTGCCGGATCGATCAACGGGACACGCGGGTTCATCGACGCATACGACGCAAACACCGGTCGGCGCGCCTGGCGATTCTGGACGGTGCCCGAGCCGGGGGAGCCCGGCGGTGACACATGGAGCGGTGAGTCCTGGAAACAGGGTGGAGCCTCGCCGTGGCTGACGGGGACGTACGATCCGGAACTGAATCTCATTTACTGGGGGACCGGCAATCCCGCACCGATGTTTTACGGCGACGAGCGCGAAGGGGACAACCTCTACAGTAACAGTATCGTCGCTTTGGATGCGGACACGGGCGAGCTCGAATGGTATTACCAGTTCACACCGCACGACACCAGGGATTGGGACTCGGCCCAGATCCCCGTGCTCGCGGATCTGCCGTTCGACGGAACCGACCGAAAGCTTCTATTGACGGCGAACCGGAACGGGTTTTTTTATGTGCTGGATCGAACGAACGGCGAGTTGCTGCTTGCCAAACCGTTCGTGAACACGACCTGGGCGAAGGAAATAGGTGACGATGGCCGTCCCGTCGAGCTGCCCGACGCTCGTCCCACCGAGCAGGGAACGCTGATCTGTCCGGATGTCGAGGGCGCAACCAACTGGATGTCTCCCAGTTTCAACCCGGATACCGGCCTGTTTTACGTGACGGCGAGAGAGGGCTGCGCTACCTACTTCAACTGGGAGGAGAGTTTTGCGCCCGGCCAACCTTACTTCGGTGGAGGCACCACTCGCAGCCGCACGGCCGTTTCAGGAATGCTGCGCGCCATCGATCCGGCAACAGCGAAGATCGAATGGGAGTTTCCCTACGCGGCGCCGTCGACGGCGGGAACCCTCTCCACGGCAGGAGGGCTGGTTTTCGCAGGCGGGGACGGGAATCTCATTGCGTTCGACGCGGGCACAGGTGAAGACCTGTGGCACTTCCAGACCGGCGGACCGATCACCGCAGCTCCGATCACTTACCTCCTCGACGGCAAGCAGTATGTCGCCGTCGCTTCGAGAGGAGCCTTGATCGCCTTCTCACTCGCGGACTGACCTAACGCTATCTCGGACCCTCCTCCCCGGGCCGATAGGTGCTTTCCAGGTTGGCTTGAATCTCCTCTTCGGTAAACCATGCCCGCTTCAGCTGGTGGTTGGCATACAACGACACCTGATCCGTACTGTGAGGTGACCCCAGGTCCGTAGTCTGACCATGGGCGAGCAGGGTGTAGCCGAGGATCGGCTCCGAGAACTCGACGAGAATCAGCCAGCCGGTGGCCCCGCCGACGAATGGTCCGTCCGGCTCGATCCTGCCAACTACGCGGGTACCGTCTTCAGCTTCGCCGAACTGGACGTTATGGAACAGGCCGTATCTGCCACTGGCCCCATCCGCCGGGAGATCGATGTCGCCGAGGCGGATGCGGTGAACTGCGCCCCACTGAACGTCTTCGGCGCCGTAGGTCTCGCGTGTCCAGGCCACCGCATCCTCGAGGTGCTTCACGGCCAGTGCCGGGTCGGACAACCCCAACGGCGTCTCGATCGGCCTGTTTGGGTCCCACTCCACCGCGTAGGGCTGATCAACGGCGGCCTGGTACGTATCCCAGAAGCGCTGGAACAGCACCCCACCGCGGCTTTCTGCTGACACGTGGTTGTCCCAGCCCTCGAGCGCTCGAAGACCGAGCGTGAGCGCTTCCGACGGCTGCGCCGTCCGCTTGATGGCCTCGATGAGCGCGGGTTTTACACGATCCGCCACCGGCATCCTGGTGTTGAAGGTAAACCGCCCCACGTCCTCGAGCGAAAACTTCTCCTGGCTCTCCAGCATCTGGAGCGAAATCTGCGTACGCAGGCTGAGCTCTTCTCCTTCTGATGCCCGTATCGTCGAGGGATACTCGTTCAGATCCAGCCGGTCGCGCAACGAGGTGTACGACGGCTGGTTGTTGGTGCTTTGCACATAGCCGCCCGCGGGGTTGAGCAGTTGCGGCAATTCCTCGATCCCATGCACCTCCGTCCAGACGTACTTCCCGGTATCTCCCGGTACATCGAGCCGATAGTCGGTCCCATCCTCGATCCGCTTCGGGAGGGAGGCGGCCCACACGTACATGATGTTGCCCTCCACGTCACCGTATAAGGTATTGAACCGAGGGATCACGGTTCTGCCGAGGGTGGCTTTGAACTCGTCCAGGTTCTTGGCCTTTCCCATTTCGTACCACTGTTCGAAGAAACGAAACTCGTCCATGACCACAGACTTGACCGCGAATGTCTTGTCCTCGGTCTGATGCACGACGGGGCCGAGATGTGAGTACCAGTACGTTCTGGTCTCGGACCGCAGGCTGCCGTCGTCAGTCTTGGCCTGAACGGTGATTTCCTTTTTCGTCAAAGGCATCGACTCGCCTTCGAAGATGTAGTTGTCTGGGTTTTGCGGATCGCGTGTCAGGGCGTAAATATCCTCGAGATCGGGACTGTTGGTCGTATGGGTCCAGCCGAGATGTTCGTTGAAACCGTGACGAAGCGCCGGTGATCCGAGGAAGGTGTTTCCGAACATATTGATCACGCCCGGGACAGTAATGTGAGCTTCCCAGTAAAGCGACGCCCATGGTTGATGTGGGTTCGACATCAGGATCGGATTGCCGGACGTACTACGCGAGGGTGCAATCACCCACGCGTTGGAGCCCATCACGTCCCAGTCCGGTGTGGCCGTGGCGCTGTTCGGTGGAGGCTGGGGTTTGAGGTTCGATGAATCGGTCGAATACTTGTTCTGGAGCTCCGCGATGAAGCTCTCGCGAAGCGCAAACCGGAGTATTTCGGCACGGCTGCGCGTCAGGACGTCGACGCCGTCGAAGACCGGAACCCAGTCCGGCAGCTCTGCGCGATGGCGCTCCACGTAGTAGTTCAGGCCTGCGGCGAAACCATTCAGGACCTTCTGAAACGTGGGCGTGAGACGGGAGAAGTTCTCCCGGGATACGTCGTAGTTCCCGTAGCGCTTCATCATGAAGTCGTTCTCGACGTCTCCGCCGTAGTACCGGGCTTCCTCTCCGCGCGCGGCAAAATAGCGGCGGACGATCTCGAGAATATGGTCTTCGGCCTGCGCGTAGCCGACGGCAAACGCGGCGGCCTCCTCGTTTTCGGCAAGGATGTGCGGAACACCGTAAGTGTCGCGCCGGATCTCGGCCTGAGATGCGAGGTCCGGAGCCGTCGTTCTCGACTCGGGTCCCTGGCAGCCCACCAGGACGAGACACAGGCTAACTGGAACAACGAGCCCGGTGAGTCGTCTGAAGCGTCTGTTCATTACTCCCCCTCTTGGCTTTCGCTTTGCTCGTGTGGGTGTAAAAGGAGGCGGCATCCTATCTCGACTTGCTTCCGGGCGTCAAAGGAAAAGGCGCCCGGTTCCGGTCTCGATCTTTGTGGCCCCGCTGGCGTGAGACCGGTGGGAGGACTGCTGGATCCACGCGAACGACTCGGGCACAGCGGCCGGTAGAGGATTTGGAATCCCCTTGTGCGAGATACTGGTTCCGCCCGGGAATCGGCACGCGAATCTCGCGAGATAAACAGCTTCCCGTGTCATTGCATATAACTTTATTAGTAGTTAAGAATATATCTAAAAGCCGATTTGAATTTATACCTTAGGCCGAGTTACGCCGGTTTGACGCTAGGAGTCTGCGCGGCAGAACGATTTTGGGTCATTGTGACCACAGCATAGTGTGTGTGCGCAGCACTTAGCATCGACATGGAGTACCGAGTTTCTTCTGCCGCCCTATTATAAAACATTCTTGCAGACTCCTAGCTGGTAGGATAGCCGCGCAGATTTCTAGTAATTTTCCGTTCCCCTCCATGCATGACGCATCTCCCCGAAGGTTGTTCAGGGTTGTACGTCTGCAGGAGGGTCCTGCGAGGAGGAAACCTAATGAAGTATCAGCAGCTATTGGCCACTTTGGGCCCGACTATGCGAGCAGCCCGATTCCTGCTCTTTTCCGTGATCCTAATAACAATGCTGGGGTCACCGGCGTACTCACAAGGGACCGTGGGTTCGATCCTGGGTGACGTGACCGACGCCACCGGCGCCCGCCTTCCGGGAGCAACCGTCCGGTTGCTGAACGAGGGCACCGGTGCGACGCGCGAAGCGCTGACTAGCGAGGTGGGTTCCTACCGGTTCAATGGACTGCAGCCGGTCGTATACAACGTCACCGTCGAGTTCCCCGGTTTTACGACCGTGACCCGGCCCGGCATCAAGGTCAATGCGGCATCCGACACGAAGATCGACTTCGCCCTGGATGTCTCGGCGACGGTCGAGACGATCACGGTGACCGAGCAGGCCCCACTGGTCGAGACCACCGAGAACACGATCAAGACCCTGATCGACACCACCAAGATCAGGGAACTGCCCTTGAAGTCGCGCGACTTCATGGACCTGGCGCTCCTGTCGCCGGGCGTCGTCACCGATCAGGCTTCCGACGCGCGCGGCACCCTGACCGATTCGGTGTCGTTCGGCGGCATGGGCGAACGCTTCAAGTCGATGTGGCTGGAGGGCGTGGACATCAACGACGAGGTCACGGGCGGAGGATCGGGGATTTCGTCCGCGACGCGCACACAGCTGGCTCAGGAGGCGGTTCAGGAGTTCCAGGTGATGGCCAACTCCTACTCCGCCGAGTTCGGCCGATCGGCCACCGGGGTGATCAACATCGTCACGAAATCGGGCACGAACGAGTTTCACGGCAACGCCTTCTATTTCCGCCGGGACGACGCGTTCGACAAGCCGAACGCCTTTACAGGTGTGGCGCCGCCCTTCAAGTCCCAACAGTGGGGCGGGACCATCGGGGGACCTATCGTTGAAGACAAGGCCCACTTTTTCGTGTCCTACGAGAGGCGCTCGGCCGACCAGGTCGCTTTCGTCGTGATCCCGCCGCAATTGGTGAGCTTCGTCAACTCCCTCGGGTACAACACCACGGCCGACGTCCCCAACCCCTGGCGGTTTCACAACCTTTTCAGCAAGGGCAGCGTCACGATCAGTCCGGAACACACGCTGTCGGTCGTGGGGGTCTACGACAACCGCATCATTGAAAACACTACAGCCGGAGGCAACCTCTCATTTGACAGTGGCTACGTGGACGACCGCAACTCGCACTTCATCACGGTCAGCCTCTCGTCGCTCTTCGGTTCGAACATCGTGAACGAGCTTCGGATCAACCGGTCCGACCAGGAGCTTTTCAGAGACTCCCAAAAGACTCGGCCCGAATTGCGTTTCCCGAGCATCACGTTCGGTCGGGACAACACCCAGGGACGCCGGCAGCAGAACTGGATTCTCTCCAACACGACGACCTACAACGTCGGGAATCACTCGATCAAGTTTGGAGGAGAAGCCAACCGCGTTCTCGGAACCTACGTCAGCAGCGCGAACAGGGAAGGGCAATTCGATTTCAGAAGGGATCTACCAGTCGATCCGAACGATCCCTCCACGCTCCCGTTCCGCTTCACTCAGGGCCTCGAGCTGCGCAAGGGCAGCATCGACGTCCGGGGCTTCGACACTGCGGCCTACACGCGCAACTCGAACTTGTTCGCGGTATTCCTCAACGACTCGTGGCGTGTGCTTCCGAACCTCACCGTGAACGCCGGCCTTCGGTACGATCTGCAGCTGTGGCGTGGGGACATCGACGGGACGCCGTTCCCGGAGGACATCCCGGAGTTCGAGCTCTGGCAGCGTCACTTGAACGGCGACCTGCGGGGTCACCCCTTCGCGCCCGTGCCGGATGACAAGAACAACTTCTCCCCCCGCGTGGGCCTTTCCTGGGATCCCCAGAACAACGGGAGGACCGTCATCCGAGCCGGTTACGGCGTATTCTACGATTCGCTGTGGACCTCTTCGGTTCGCGGTGTCGTCCAGAACTATGCGGGGTACCGTCAAACCAATCTCGGGAACGATGTTCGGTCGTCGGGCATCCCCAACGATTTCTTCCCCGGGTATCCGGGGGGGCGATCGTTTGGTGACCCGCCCGATCGATCGATCCTGACCGAACGGGCTGCGAGCCGGGTCCGGCTGCCAAGCCGGACCACTTCGAATCCCTTCATGCACCAGTTCTCGGGGGGAGTGGACCTCGAGGTCGCACAGGGTACGATGGTCGGGTTCAACTTCATCCACATGTACGGCCAGGACCTGGGATTCAACCGGAACGTCAACGCGTGCATCACCAACTGCGTCCTCCAGTCGGGCCAGTCTCGAGCCGACTTCCCCAAGATCTATCCTCTGGACCAATCGGGGATACGGATGGAGTTGGCTCTGGATCAGAGCAACATCACGAAGGCCAATCAGTTCCAGGTCCGCCTGGAGAAGCGATTCACGTCAGGACGGGCCCTTTCGATGAACTACACTCTTGGCGACATCAAGGAGTTCGCCAGCAGCCCGAGCAACCATCACAATCTCCGGCAGGACTGGGGTCCGACGCGCAACGACATCCGCCACCGCTTTATCGGAAACTACTCCCACGAACTGCCGTACGGCATTCGACTGGCGGTGGTGGCCCAGTTTACCTCGGCCCCACCCTACAACATCACGACGGGTAGGGACGACAACGGCGATGGACAGCGACGGGATCGCCCGGCAGGCGTCGAGTACAATTCCGGTAGGGGCGACAACCTGTCGGTGGTCGACCTGAGGACGTCGAAGATCTTCCTTTTCGGCGAGAGTCAGAGCGTCGAAGTGATGTGGGAAATGTTCAACATCTTCAACGCCGAAAATTTCGTCCAGTACAACGGGAACCAGCGGTCCTCACGGTTCGGACAACCGAGCGTGGCCCGCGACCCGTTCCAGGGACAATTTGGTATTAGATACACCTTCTGAAGACTTGAACTGCCTGAAGACTTGAGCTGTAGCGGCGGTCATTGCTGTTTACTGACCGCCGCTATTTTTTGTGGGCAGGACAAAGAACGAGATGCGCTAGTGACCTGTAACAGTGCTATCGGTACCAGCGTTCGGCGGAACGGCGTCGGATTCTAGGAGTGACGCCCGAGCCAATGCTGTTTCATTGCGAGGGCGTTACGACACCGAAGACGGCGCCGTTGGGCCGAACCCTTCGGGCCGATGGGGGTTGCGGGCGATCTCTTTGTCGGAAGCCGTCACCGATGAATGAGCATCGCTTTCCGTCTCCCTCCTCGACCTCGCCCGCAAGACCCATCGGCGATGGTGCCGATAGCACTGTTACAGGCCACTAGGGCGTGTTAACACTAATGAGCATAAATGTTTTATAATCAGGCATGGAGATCACACAGGAGCAGTATTGTCGCATCGAGCCGGAACTGCCGCGTCAGCGGGGCAACGTCAGTCTTTCGAACCTGGCGGTCTTGAACGCCATTTTGTATGTTGCTGAGCAGGGCTGCAAGTGGCGCGGTCTGCCCAAGCGCTTTGGCAACTGGCACACCATCTACACCCGGATGAACCGCTGGTCCAAGAACGGCGTGCTCGACGCCGTCTTCGAAAAACTCCAGCGCGAGCAACTGGTCCGCATCCGGATCGAAGCCGTTTCGATGGACTCAACCATTGTGAAGGTTCATCCCGACGGCACGGGTGCGTTAAAAAAAACGGTCCGCAAGCGATCGGCAAATCCCGCGGCGGATGGACCACCAAGATTCATCTGGTTGCCGCGAATGCTCGAACGGCAATAACGTTTGCGCTCTCGCCCGGCCAAGCGCACGATGCCCCGCAGGGCCGCGATCTGCTCGCCGGCCTGGGGCCGTTGCCCGCGCCGCTGCCGCTGCTGATGGACCGTGCCTACCAAGACGACCAGACCCGCCAATTGGCTCTGGATTTTAGGTGGATTCCCGTCGTGCCGCCCAAGCGCAACCGCTTGGAGCCGTGGGAATACGACCGCCTTCTCTACCGCCGCAGGAACGAAGTCGAGAGGCTCTTCCGCCGACTCAAAGGTTTCCGGCGTATCTTCTCCCGTTTCGATAAACTCGACGTCATGTTCCTCGCCTTCCTTCACTTCGCTCTCATCGTCGAGGCGCTACGTTAGTGTTAACACGCCCTAGTTCGAAGAAGCCTCCGCCACCGCTTTCTTGATTGCGGCGACGCTGACGTCGGCTCTCATCTCGATCAGCGCCCGACCGTGGGCCAGGCTCTTTTCGACCGGCAGGAGGCTGATGCCGTTGATCGAAGCCTTATTCGCCTTGATGCGCTGGTTCAAGCGGACGTAATCCAGGTTGTCGTTCATGATCATCGACGTGATGTAGTAATTGTCGTGATAGCCCTCGGAATAACGCACCTCTTCGACTTTCATGACCTCGTTCTGGTACGCCAGGATCTCGTCGTAGTTGTAGGCCTCGTCGATGTAGTGCACGGTCGCCTTGTCGCCATTCCAACTTGAGTTCAGGGCCTCGGTGACTTCCCGCATCGGCGTCACGTTGCCGCCGCTGTCGGCGATCATCACGATGTTCGCAAAGCCCTGGGACCTCAGGCTCGTGGCGATGTCGCTGAGCCAGGCCTTGTAGGTCGGCCGGGAGACGATCACCGTTCCCGGCGTGGTCCTGGTCGCCGGATCGCCGGGTTCGATCGTCACGATGGGAACGATCAAGGCGTTGCCGAGTTTTCGGGCGATTGCCTCTCCGACGACTCTCAGGACGTGGTTGTGCTTGCCGGTCGTCAGGTAAGGCCCGTTCTCTTCGATGCCTCCGGCGAGGACCAGAGCCGTCGTCTTGCCCGCCCGGAGGGCATCCCGGACCTCCAGTGAGGTCATTTCCTCGATCCAAACGGTATCGAGCGCCTCGATCGGCCGCGGCATCTGCATCACGTCGATCCTTTCGGATCGCCCTCCCCCTCCGCGCTGCGCCAGCGCGGGCAGGGTTGCGACTATCAGGACAAATGCGAGGGTCAGGGCGGTTGCCGGCATTCTTCTCATGGGTCCTCCTCGGGGTTGTCGTATCCGCGGATTGTACTCCGACTGGCACTGGAATTTCACACTCTTCAGTCGCTACATGAGTTCGGACCAGCGTCGCCTCTCGACAGGTTCGAGCTACATCCACTGGTGGCGATTGTGGTACGCAGTGAAAGGCTTGTCCGGGTAAATCTTCTTGAATCGCTGGAATCGGTTCAGAGTTTGTTCGTAGCGTCGATCAGACGTCTCGAGCGACTTGTGGGGCATATCGATCAGGCGTCTTTCAACAACCCAAACATTCTGTTTGGAAAGACGCCAATTGGCCGTCGTCAAGTCGTCCAGATTGACGACGCCGTAGCCATTGATTCTTCCCGTCCCATCGATGTACGGATCGAAATAACTAAAGACCAGGTCTCGCAGGCTTCGAAAAATGGGCTTCCTACCATGCAGGCCGACATCCCGGGATTTGGCGATGGTTCCCCACCGGCCACGAACCTTGAACAGGAACAGGACATGATCCAGCCCATCCACGGACTCAATGTCGAGCAGCAATGGCGGATAGCCGTGCTGTTCCATGATCGTGGCTCCGGCCAGCGCCGCCTCGATGCAGTTGGCGCGGTGGTACTCGACCACTTTTCGGAACGTTCTCAGGGTGTTCTCCCAGTTGTAGGGTAGGCCGCGAAGGTAGCGTTGTACCTGGAGGGGGGTCCGGTGCTCGCGAATGATCAGCCGTTCCTCTGGCGAAAATTCCGAGCGGGCAGGTCGCCTCGACGAGACGCTTCGGATCATCCTTAGAAGAGCAACTTGAGGCCGAACTGCAACCGGCGGGGGCTGTCGGCTGAGAGCACCTGACCGAAGGTCGGCGAACCGAAGAAACTGTCGGGCAAATCCAGGTTCCCCCGGTTGAAGAGGTTGAACGCTTCCACGCGAAACTGGAGGCTCATCTGTTCGGTCGGCTGCATCGTCCGGACCAGAGACACGCTCCAGGTGGCCAGCCCGGGTCCCTCGAGCAGGTTGCGCCCCGCGCTGCCGAAGCTGCCGAACGGAGGCATCGCAAAAGCCCTCGTGTCGAACCAGGCGTCGGAGGAGGGGCTGGAGATCCCCGGGTTGCTGATGAGATTCGGCCGGTCGTTGGCTCCAAACCCCAGAACTGAACGGCCTGTGTTGCTGTTGTCCAGCTCCGGCAGCAGCGCCACCGTGAACGGTCGTCCGCTCTGAAGGGCCAGGATGCCGTTCGTCTGCCAACCCCCGAAAATGTGCCGCACCAATGAGCTTTCGGCGAGCGAACCGAGCGGGATGTCATAGTTGTAGCCCAGCGAGAAGCGGTGCCGCGCATCGAAGTTCGACCGCGCTCGCTCGGCCGCCAGGTTGTTCGAGTCCTGAGGAAAGTTCGGGTCGGCCGCAGTGGCGAAGAACCCCGATGCGTCATCGAGTGATTTCGACCAGGTGTAGGAGGCCAGCATCGTCATGCCGCACCAGAGGCGCTCCTGGAAGCGGGATTGGAGCGCGTGGTAGATGGAGCTCGATCGCGATTCGACCTGAACGATGTCGTCGAACAGCGGATTCGGGCGAAGGTTGCGCGGCGCGGTCGACGGCGCGGGCTGGTTGCTGTCGCGCGCACTGATCAGTCGAGTGCCTTTCGTCCCGACGTAAGCCAGCTCGAGGCTGCGTGTGTCTCCCAGGCTCTGTTGTATCCCGAAATTCCAATGCTGGGCATACGGCGTCCGCAGATTGCGATCGAACGTCAGCGCCGAAGCCGGCGTCGGAAAGGGGAACGTGTCGAGCGGAAACGGATCGGTCAACGTCAATGTGAATCCAGGGAACGGCCCCTGCGGGGGAAGCGAAAAGAACAGCCCGAAGTCGAAGTACGGCGAGTTGAAATACAGCCCTTCGCCGGGAGCGAGGGCCGAGTGATCGTAGTAGATCCCGTAACCCCCTCGGAGGACCGTATCGCCGCTGCCCGGCGCCCATGCCAGCCCGATGCTGGGAGCAACGTTGTTGCGGTCGTCGAAATAGCCGCTCCGCGGAACACCTCCCGTCCCTACCGGAACCAGTCCGCCCGTCGACGGATCGTACAGGTTGGCGCGATCATCCGCGTCGACCGGCGGCGAGGTGTACTCATAGCGCAGCCCGGCCGTCAGCGTCAGGTCGGGCCGGATCCGGTACGTGTCCTGGAAGAAAGCGGCGACGCTCTCGGACCGAAGTCGCTGTGGGTTGTCCAGCCTGGCAACGCCCGTGACCGTGGGCAGACCCATCAGCAGATCGGCCAGCGGATTACCGGTGAACACACCCAGAAACTGGAGGATGCCTCGCGATTGAACGTCACGGAAAGCGTCCTGCCGCATGGAGCGGAACTCACCGCCGAACTTGATATTGTGGCGTCCGCTCACGTAACCGACCTGGTCGATCAACTGGAACGTGTTCGACTCGCTGGCCTGGGGGTTGTTGAACTCGTGACCCAGCGGCGAAAGTCCGCTGATACGGATGAAGCTCAGGCCGGAGTCACGCGGCTTGGTCGAGATGTCCGGCAGTCCGACCTGGCTGTTGAGACTCGTGCCCTGCCCTTCCTGGTTGACGGCGATAGCCACTCGATGGAACGCAAAGCGAGCTTCGTTGATCCATGCCGGCGAGAAAACATGCGTCTCTCCGATCATCAGGTTCTGGACCCGGCGCAGCACCTGATTGCCGTAGTTGGGTACGAATGAGAACGTCGGTCCCGAAAAGGGCTCGAAAAGGTCGCGGTCGGCGAAACTGTAGCGCGCAGAGAACTCGGAGCTCGGGGTAAAGGCGTGGTCGATACGCACATCAAAGTGGTGCTCGTCGTCACCGAGCGTCGGCGAGCTGACGAAATTCGCTCCGGGTGAGGATCGGTTCGGCAACGGGTAGAGAGCGGCGATCGCCTGGCCCACCGGGTGTTGGAAAAAGCCCGGTATCTGCGGCAACGGTCCCACGCCCGGAACGTTCGGAACCGGCAGCCTGCTGGCCGTGAAATCGCCCGCGCGCTCAGCAGCAGTCGGGACCGAGGCGAGGCGCGTGATGCCTTCACGGAGAATGCGTCCCTCGTAGTCGCCGAAGAAGAAAGTTCGATCCCGGCGGATCGGGCCCCCGAGCGTGAAACCAAACTGGTTCCGCTGGAACTTGGGATCCGGCTCACCGGCCGGCGCAAAACGGTTGCGCGCGTCCAGAGCCGCGTTGCGGAAGAACTGAAACACCGTACCGTGAACGTCATTGCTTCCGGATTTGAGCGCGACGTTCACCTGACCACCGGAATTGCGGCCGAAGGAAGCGGGGTGGTTGACGCCGAGCACTTCGAACTCATGAATCGCGTCCACGGGTGGATTTACACCCACACCATTGAGCTTCGGATCGCCGTTGTAAACGCCGTCGAGAAGAAACAGGTTGGAATCCTCCCTGCTGCCGCTGACATGGATCGAGAAGTCGCCGCGCACCGAGCCCGCAGAACCTTGTGCGGCAGGGGCGCTTCCCGGAACCAGCAGGCTCAGCTCGAAGAAGTTCCGCCCGTCCAGTGGAAGCTGGGTCACCTGTCGATTGTCGATGACTGTACTACGCGACGCGGTGTCGACTCGGAGAAACTCGCCTTCGACAATTTCGACGACTTCGGCAGCGCCGGCAACGGCCAGTTCGTGTTCGATCCGAACATTCTGGTTGAGCTGCAGGACGAGCGAGTGGTTGCCGACCTGAAACCCGTCGCGGCGAATCTCCAATTCATAGCCTCCCGGTGGCAGTAGCGTGAAAGCGAATTCGCCTTCCGGGTCGGATGAGAGAGTCCGTGTACGGTTTGTGTCCGGCTGTCTTAAGACAACTTCAGCTCCAGGAACGACGGCGCCGGACGGATCCCGAACAACTCCCGAAACCGAGCCCCGCACGGTCTGCGCCACGGCGACACTCGTGATGGCCAGTATCAGGGCGACGAGGCAAACACCCGTCGCAACCCGTTGTAGTTTCATCGATCTCCTCTGAACGGGAAGGTTCCCGTCCCACTCCTATCATTAATCACGGACGACTGTAGCGGAAAAGATACCAGAAATCAGTAGTCAGTAGTCAGTAGTCAGTAGTCTTGAGTGTCACACCATTTGAGAATGTGCCTCTTTTTCAGTAGTCAGTAGTCAGTCAGTAGTCAGTAGCCAGTAGTCAGTTGCTTGTGATGAGGAGAACCGACTCCCCTCCTTGTCCAAGGAGGGGAGGATGCGCCGCAGGCGCAGACGGGGCGGTTCGTCACTTGCCAAAATACCGTGCGAGCGTAGTTTCCGACGGCTTTGGCGTAATCGCAGACACGCCGATCAGGACCAGGGCCGAAATTACGGTGATCGGTACGACCGGCATCAATCCCAGGACGGCGGTGCCCCCGGCGGTGCGAACCAGGACCTCCATCCCGGCCACCGAGAAGCCGAAGGTCGGGGGGCCTGCAGGGGCGGGCACCACCTGCTGGAAAAGTGCGACAGCGACGACGGACGAGGCGACCCAGGCGGTGCTCGCCAGTGCGCCCCACTTCGTACTTCCTCGCCAGTAAATGGCCGCTACCAGTAAAGGCGCAAGGGCGGCATACCCGGTGAAGGCGTACTGCACGGCCAGGTTGAAGATCGACGCGGGCGCACGAAGGGCAATGAGGTAGGCGATGGAGGTTAGGGCGATGACGAAAGCCCGCGCCGTTAGGATCTGCACCCGTTCACCAAATCGTTCCCTGGCACCGTAGTAAGCGAATATATCTTCCGCGAACATCGTCGACAGCGCCAGGATCTGCGAGTCGCTGGCCATCACGGCCGCCATGATTCCCGCACCGAGCAAACCTGCGAGCCAGACCGAAGCATAACGATCGAGCAGCAGGATGAGAACATCGTCCCCTCGCGCCGCCCCTCGAAAGGCCTGGCGTTCGGCGGGCGAGATGAGGGCACCCTGCTCGGCAAGCTGGGCGCGCGCCTGGAGCTTCTCCTGAATCGCCGGGATGTCCACCGCCCCGTTGGCTGCAACGCCCAGGTAGACGCTCGGCACCCATACGGCGAGGATGCACAGCGGGTAGAAGATCATCGTGTGTTTGAACTGCTTCATCCGGCGGGCCGTGAGGCAGAAGATTCCGATGTGCGGAAACGCGATCGCCGACAGCGGGATGAACATGTAGCTCAAGAAGAAAAGCGGAGCGACAGTTTCGTGGCTCAGCAGGCTTGCGGTTGACGGTGAATCGAGCAACCGCTCCATGACGGTTCCGAACCCTCCCATCCCTCGCCCGATGACGGCGACGGCCAGGGCTCCGAAGACCAGGAACAGCAGAGTCTGGAACGTGTTCACCCAGGCGGTACCGCGCATGCCTCCGAAAAGCACGTAGCTCATGACCACCAGGGCAACGAGTAAGCCCCCCGCCCAGTAAGGAACTCGGCCGCCGCTGATCACTTCGAGCGTCGTGCCGCCACCCATCACGCCGATGATGATGTAGGGCACCAGCAGCGCCGCCTGCACTGCGAAGATCAGTGTCCCGGTATGGGAACACTCCCAACGGTCCCGGAACATCTGCACTGGCGTGATGAAACCGTGGCGCTTGCCCAAGGCCCACAAGCGCGTGCCGATGAAAAAGAGCAGCACCGGCACGACGAGCGCAGAGGACGAGGCCATCAGACCGAAGGTCATGATCCCGTTCGTGAACGAGAACCCGGAAGCACCGAGGATCGAGAAGGCCGTCATGTGGGTGCCGAACAGCGACAGGACGAACACGAACGACCCTATCGAACGGCCTGCGAGGAAGAAGTCTTCCGCGTTCGCTTTCCGTGCGCGGCGGGACGCAAACAGGCCGATGTAGAGGGCGCCGGTGAGATAGAGGAAGATAAAGATGGTTGGAATCATCGGCCTTCTTCCGGAGCGGAGGTGGTCGAGGCCGTGTCCTCATCGAGATGAACGGGCCAGGCATACTCGGCCAGGAGCCACATGAGGCCGACGACAGCCAGCGTGTAGACCACGTGATACAACAACCCGATCGGAAGAACCCCGAAGACCAGCGTTCGGTCGCTCCAGAACCAGAAGTCCTGGTGCAACAAAGCCGCGAGCAGCAGGGCCGCATACAGAAGCCGTCTCTTTACCATTGACTCGACGATCCTCTAAAGAATCGTAAAAGTGTAGCAAACGCTCCGGCGGCGCTTTGCAAAAAAGTCGCCGAGGGTGGTTGGTCTACGGTTGGCTGTGTTAGAGTCCGGCGATACTCTTCGAGGGGTACAGGAATGGCTGACGACGCGATCGCTCCCAAACTCACCGGGCAGCAGTGGCTCATCTGCGGCATCGCCGCGATGGGATTCGCCTTCGACATCTACGAACTCCTGATGCTGCCGCTTATCGTGCGGCCGGCGTTGATGGCGCTGGAGAGCATCGCGCCGGGCACGCCGGAGTTCAACACGTGGGTCGGCCTGCTCTTCTATGTCCCCGCCGTGTGCGGCGGTATCTTCGGCCTGCTCGGTGGCTACCTGACCGATCGGTTCGGACGCCTTCGGGTCCTCCTCTGGAGCATCCTGCTCTACGCGTTTTCGGCTTTTGCAGCGGGCTTCGCCACCTCCGCTGCGATGCTGCTGGTACTGCGGTGCACGACGTTCATCGGAGTCAGCGTCGAGTTCGTCGCGGGCATCACTTGGCTTGCGGAGCTGTTCACCCACCGTAAACAGCGGGAATCGGTCCTGGGTTACACACAGGCGTTTTCCTCCTTCGGCGGGCTGATGGTCACCGGCGCCTATTACATGGCGGTAACGTACGGGGATGCGTTCCCCGCAATCTACGGAGGCCACGACGCCTGGCGGTATACCCTGATATCGGGACTCATACCCGCGATCCCCCTGATCATCATCCGGCCCTTCCTCCCGGAGTCGCCGATCTGGAGGGAGAAGCACGCGGCCGGCACCTTGAAACGGGCGAGTATCTTCGAGTTGTTCGCGCCGGCGTACCGCAGGACAACGATCGTGACGGCGGTGATGGTGGCGTGCACCTACGGCGCGGCTTTCGGCGCGCTGCAGCATCTGCCACGAATCGTGCCCGGGCTTCCGGGCGTGGTCGACCTCCCGGTTCAGCAGCAGCAGCAAGTCGTCAGTACCGTCCAATTCTTCCAGGAAAGCGGTGGTCTGGCAGGACGCCTGCTGCTGGCGTTCCTCGCGATCCGCATCCTGAGCCGGGTGCGACTCGTCCGGGTATTCCTGCTGCCCGGTGTGGCGATCATTCCCCTGGTCTTCTTCTTCCCGGCCGTTAACAACCTGGACCTGCTGAAATGGGGAGCCCTGGTTGCGGGAGTGCTCACCGTCGGCCAGATGAGTTTCTGGGGCAACTACCTGCCCCGCGTCTACCCCACGCACCTGCGCGGTACCGGTGAGAGCTTCGCTGCGAATGTCGGCGGCCGAATGTTCGGCACATTCGCGGCCGTCGTGACGACGCAGCTCGCAACCTACATGCCGGCTCCGACACCATTCACGCGCCTTGCATACGCCGCGGCCACCGTAGCACTGGTTGTGTTCGCCGTCGGGCTCATCGCAAGCACCATGTTGCCGGAACCGGCCAAGGACCTACCCGACTGAGGGAGAGGCTGAATGATGTTACGCAGACGATCCGTCCTGACGCTGATCAACATGGTCGGCGCATTGACAATCGCCACCGACGCCCTGGCCCAGGACTGGCCGCAGTGGCGCGGACCAAACCGGGATGGCGTCGTGACTTCGTTTCGCGAACCGGCTTCGTGGCCCGAGAGCCTGAATCAGGAATGGAAGGTCGAGGTCGGATCCGGATACGCCACACCGATTCTCGTTGGCGACCGCATCTACATGCACGCCCGCCAGGACGAAGATGAAGTCATGATCGCGCTCGACGCCGCGACCGGCGATGTGATCTGGCAAACGGGCTATCCGGCGCCATTCAGGATGAATCCGGCGGCCCGCCGTCACGGACCGGGCCCCAAGGCAACGCCTGCCTTCGCCGAGGATCGACTCTACACGCTGGGCATGAGCGGCATCGTAAGCGCGTTCGACGCGAGCTCCGGCGAACAACTCTGGCGAACGGAAGCCGATCGCGTCGGACCGCTCTATGGGACGTCGATGTCGCCGCTTGTCGACGGCGAGCTGGTGATCGTGCACGTCGGTGGACACGATCGAGGCGCGCTGACGGCTTTCAACCGGGATACCGGGGCGGTGGAATGGAGTTGGGATGGAGACGGCCCCGCCTACGGGTCACCGGTCATTGCGGAGTTTGACGGTGTCAGACAGGTGATCACGTTCACTCAGGAGAACCTGGTCGGCGTTTCGGCATCGACCGGCGAGCTTCTCTGGCGACGACCGTTTACCACGCGATCGACGCAAAACACGATCACGCCGATTCTCCATGGCCGCTCGGTCATCGTGTCGGGTCTCGGTAACCCGACCACGGCTTTCACCGTGCTCCGTCGAGATAACGGATGGGCCACCGAGAACATCTGGGAAAACCGGGAGTTTTCTCTCTACATGACGAACGGCGTTGTGGTCGGCGGCGTGCTCTTCGGGCTCTCGCATCGAAACAGCGGCCAGTACTTCGCTCTCGATGCGGAGACCGGAACGACGTTGTGGACGAGCGAGGGGCGGCAGGCCACCAACGCTGCGATCCTCGGGGCCAGCGACCTGTTGTTCATGCTGGAATACGATGCGGAACTGAGGGTCGCACGCGCGGGCCGCAACGGGCTCACCCCCCTTCGGCTGTATACCGTCGCCGACAGCGCGACCTGGGCCCAGCCGACCATTGCCGGGAACCGTATCTTCGTCAAGGACGTTTCGACGTTGACGCTGTGGACGCTGAACTGAGACAAGCGATTAGCGTACTAGTGACCTGTAACAGTGCTATCGGTACCAGCGTTCGGCCGAACGGCGTCGGATTCTAGGAGTGACGCTCGAGCCAATGCTGTTTCATTGCGAGGGCGTTACGACACCGAAGACGGGGCCGTTCCGCCGAACCCTTCGGGCCGATGGGGGTTGCGGGCGATCTCTTTGTCGGAAGCCGTCACCGATGAAAGAGCATCGCTTTCCGTCTCCCTCCTCGACCTCGCCCGCAAGACCCATCGGCGATGGTGCCGATAGCACTGTTACAGACCACTAGATCCGTGCTCTGCTCTGGCCGGTGCTCGTCTTTCGGCAGTAAACCCGTTGGCTCCCGCCAGGAGAGGGTGTAGCATGTTCGGAACCAAAAGATTTGTTGAATGATCCGGTTAAGTTAATGATTGTTTATCTCTTCATGGTTCTCTTGTCTGTTCAACAGACTCGAGTCCCATTCGAGATCCCGCGCGACGCGATTCTGCCCGCATCGGTCCGTCAAAGCGTCGAAGGCGGCTTTCCGTTGGAGGGCCAGATCACCTGGGAAGCTGGAGCCGAACCGGCATTGGTGGACGTCGAGTTACGCGGGTCCGACGAGTCGACGGTGATCGGCCGGATGCAGGCAACCACCAACGGTCTCTTCCGGTTCAACAACGTCCGATACGGCACCTACTGGATCGTCATCGAAAGCGAGCGCTACAACTATGTCCGGCAACGCGTCATCGTGGACAACAGCACGTTCGCGATGATCCAGGTCGCTGTCTCACTGTTTCCAAGGACAGTTGCAGAAGGTGGAGATCCGGTCGCCGCCGTACAGGCTCTGCGCATCAAAATCCCGAAGAAAGCACTCGAGAAGTACGAGGACGCCCTGGAAGAATTTCAGAAGGGCAAAGAGGACAAGGGAATCGACCGTCTGGCAGAAGCGCTGGGGATGGCCCCCGACTACTACGACGCACACCTGGAGTTGGGCTTCGCGCACCAGCGCGCCGGCAACGCCGAACAGGCGATCGTGTCCCTGAAGAAAGCCGTCGAGATCAATCCCTCGTCGGCGGACGGCCTGAGCTGGCTCGGGCGGCTGTACTATGAAACCGGGCAGTTCCCCGCCGCGGTGGGAGCGCTATCGGGCCGGATCGAACTGGGGGCGGCCTCCGACGACGACAGTTTCTACATCGGCTCGGCCTATTACAAGATGGGGGCATACGCGAAAGCCGAGGAAAGCCTGTTGCGCTCGGTGTCGATCGCGCCCGAGACCTCCGGGCCGGCCCGACTCCAACTGATCAACGTCTACATGCGGTCGAGACGACCATTCCTGGCTCTGGAGCAGTTGGAGACGTATCTGGCGGAGCATCCGGACGACCCGAACCGCGAGGCGTATGGGAAGCGGGTCGATGATCTGAAGCAGATGCTGAATCAGGGGCCGCCGCCCCGGTAGCGATTCCCCAAAAAAAGCGTGCGGGGACGTCCCGCAGCCGCCCCTCCCCGTTGTCGAGCGATCCATTCCCCACATGAATGAAGAACGCACGGGAACGATCGAAATCCAGCGGCAGATAGCTCAGAGCCAAGAGTTAACAGCTAATCGCTAATGACCAATAGCCATAAACCACGAGGAAAATCGATGTTCTGGGTAATCTTTGCCCTGGGAGCTGTGGTGTCCTGGGGAATGTATGGACCGACGCTCCACCAGGGGCAGGTGGCCCTGGGCAACCCGCTTCGCGCGTTGCTGTGCGTCGGCCTGGCCTATTTCTTGATCGGTGTGCTTGTGCCGGTTGCTTCACTCTCCACGTCGGGCGAGTTGAGTGGGTTCACACGGCAGGGCGCCACGATGGCGACCGTCGCCGGCGCACTGGGCGCCGTAGGAGCGGTCTGCATCATCTACGCTTTCAGAGCCGGAGGGGTGCCGACATACGTGATGCCGATCGTCTTCGGAGGGGCGCCGCTTGTGAACGTCGTCGTCTCGATGTGGCTACACCCTCCCGAGACTTCGCCGAATCCCCTGCTGTACCTGGGTTTCCTGTTCGCCGCGGGCGGCGCGGGAATGGTGCTCTACTTCAAACCGCCGGGATAGGCGCGCGTTCTCGGTGTAGGTGCGGTCTGGGACTGCACATTGTTCGAACCGAGACGATGTGCGCTCATAGAGCGCCCCTACACCAAGCTGAAGGGGATCGGGCGTGTCCCCTCTGATCAGTTCGACGGCGGGTTGGTGTTGGTGTACTTGTCGAACCACGCCAGGATCCGCTTGATGCGATCCACGTAGTGCGCGGGCTTGCCGTTCTGGAAGTGCCCGTGATTCTCCCCCGGATACCTCACCAGCTCCGTCTCCACGCCGTTGCGCTTCAACGCGCGGAACATCTGCTCGACCTGATCGGCGGGCGTTCGTTCGTCCGCCTCCCCCTGGATGAACAACGCCGGCGTCTTGACGTTGCGGGCATGCTTCAGCGGCGAGCGGTCCCACATGAGATCGTAGACTTCCCACAGTGAGCCGCCCCAGGCGACTTCGTGGTTGTAGGCGTTGTCATACGTGCCCCAGAAACTGATCCAGTTCGAGATGATGCATTCCGGCGCGGCGGCCGCGAAACGGTCGGTCCGGGTGATCGCCAGGCTTGTCATAAAACCACCGTAGCTGCAGCCGTAGATGGCCATACGGTCGGTATCGATCCAGTCGTGTTCGGCCAGCACGGTGTCGACGCCTTTCATGATGTCGCCAAAGTCGCCCCCGCCCCAGTCCTGATCGTTGGCGCGGACGAAGGTCTGCCCGTAACCGGAGCTGCCCCGTGGGTTGACGTAGACCATGGCGTACCCCCGAGCGGCCATGACCTGGACTTCGTGATCGAACGCGATGCCGTACATTCCGGCGGGCCCGCCATGGATGCGCAGAATGAGCGGGTATTCCCTACCCTCCTCGAACCCGAGCGGCTTGACGAACCAGCCCTGGATGTCGAAGCCATCGTCGGCTTCGTACCAGAACTCTTTGGCGGCGACCATCGTGCGCTCGCGGACCAGTTGCCTGTGAAAGTCGGTCACACGACGCGAGCGACGCCTGTTGTTTTCCCGGGTGATGTGGATGTCGCCGGGATGCCGAAAGCCGTCCTGGATGTAGACCCAGTCTCCGGCGTCGGAGATGCTGAAGGAATTGACCCGCATTCCTTCGCCGTCGACGATCTCCGCCTCCCGGGCTGTCACGTCGAGCTTGAACAGCGGTGTGGTTCCCTGCCTCCTGGCGGTGAAGAAGATACCCTTTTCGGCCCAGACAAACGCGCCGAGGCGCTCGTCGAACGATTCGGTCAGGTTGACGGGCGTACCTCCACCGACGGGCACCATCCAGATATCGGATTGGTCGGTTCGCCCGACGGCGCCGCTAAAGGCGATCGACCGGCTGTCCGGTGAAAAGACCGGATTGCCGTCGGCTCCTTCGTGCGAAGAAATGCGTCGCGGCTCGCCACCGGTCGAAAGGACAATGAATACGTCGGTGTTGCGGCTGCCTTCGAAGGCCCGGCCAGTACGATCGGAGACGAAGGCGATCCACTTCCCATCGGGAGACCAGGCCGGGTTCATGTTGTCGTCTTCGCCGTCGGTGATCTGCATGCTTTCCCCTGTGGCCGCGTCGACGACAAAGACATGAGAACGGAGGTTTCCGAAGAAACCACGTCGATCCTGGTCATAGCGGGCAGTGCGGATCACGATCACGCCGGCAAGGGGGTCGTTCGGATCCATTCGAGGGCCCGTTCGGGCGACCACAGCGAACCGGCTGCCTTCGGGCGACCAGGCAAAGTCCTCGACACCACTCTCAAAATCCGTGACCCGAACCGCCTCTCCCCCACCCGCCGGCAGCACGTAGATCTGAGATCGCTCGTCTTCCACCCTTCTGGTGAGAAAGGCCAGGCGCTTCCCGTCCGGTGACCAGCGGGGGTGCGTCTCGCTCGCGGAACCTCTCGTGAACGGATACGGTTCGCTCTTGCCGTCGGCCGCCACCAACCAGATCTGAGACAAGTTGCGCTGCTGCTCGCGATCCGCCCGGGTCACAACGAACGCGATCGACTGGCTGTCGGGAGCGAACTGGGCGTCGGAGAGACGATCAAGCCGGTACCAGTCGTCGAGCTGCAATCCCTGAGAGAACGCTGGCACCGGCAAACAGGCCATCAAAACGAGAGAAAATAGAATTCGCTTCACGGGGCTGCCTCCTGTATCGAAAAAAGGGGCGGCCTTAACGGCCGCCCCTCCCCAACCGCGGGTTTTCACCCGCCAGTCACTGTCTCAGAACCTCCAACGCGCAGCCAGACGGAAGATTCGCCCGGGAATGATCGGACTCGCCGAAGTCGCACCCGTACCGGCAGAGCGCACCAGCCCGAATCTCGGACCGTTCCGTGTCTCGACCCTGAGGACGGTACTGACATTCAGCGAGTTGAAAAAGTCGATCATCGCTTCAATCGAGTGACGATCGTTGATCTGGAACGTCTTCGAAAAGCGATTGTCCCACAGGTTCACTCTGGGGAGTCGGCCGGCTTGCTCTTCGACCGGGATGACGACCGTGGAGTTCAGCGCATTCCGCATCAGGGCTTCGCGGCCATAGTAATCGCCGCTCTGCGATCGGAAAGAACTGGAGAACATCACACCGTAGGGCAGGTTGTACTGCCCGTGGAGCTTCAGCGAGTGATACCACCTCGGAAGGTTGAAGGTGTAGAGCAAGTCGTTCGGGTTCCGCGGGATGCGATCACATCCGCGACTACGGCGCTCCGAACAGCGGATCTTGGCAAAGTCTGACTGGTAGCTGGCCAGGATCGACCAGTCGTCCGCGAGCCGCTTGTTGAACGTCATCTCATAAGACGTGTAGACGTCTTTGGCCTCATCAGTGGCGACATTTGTATAGAGGTCGTTGACATCGGCGAACGTCGGCCAGCTTCTGGGGACCGACCACGCCTGCAACTGACCGTCGTCAGCGGTTCCCACGATGTTATCCCGGCCCGGGTCCACCGCGTAACGAACGTCTGTGTAGGCTTCGTAGGGCCGGGCCAGGTCCTTGACGTAGAACCCACCGAAATCCTGTTTTCGGACGACGTTGAACCGCATCGTCATGTCGCGGGTGAAACCCAGCTCGATTCCCGCCGTGTACTCATCCATGTAGGGAAGTTCCACGTTCGAATCGATCCGCTGGATTCCGCCGCCGCCTCCTGAGACCGACTGCAGATCCGCCGGGTTCGGAGCGTAGGGAATACTGCCGTCCCAAGCGTACTGCCATCTCGTCCTCCCGGCCGGGTTCACGTGAGTGGCATTGGGAGCGGGAGTTGTTCGGCTTCCGGAACCGCCTCCGGCGTACCGGCCGTAGCTGGCCTTCAGCGCCACCTTGCCTTCACCGGTCACGTCGTAGACCATCGAAAATCGCGGCACGACGGAGTTGTACACCGGGAAATCCCGGTTTTCGGGAAAGAGGTTCTTGGTGGCGAACGGTCCGTCTCCCGGGTTGCCCTGCTCGGGCAGGTAGGACGAATAATGGTCCCACCGGACGCCGAAGTTCAGCGTCAAGTGGTTGTTCACCGTGAGCTTGTCATTGATGTACCACGATTTGTAATTCTGGACACTTATCTCGTTGTTCGGATAGTCGTACACCCGGACCCGATTCGGCCGCTCGAAGAAAGTCGCGTCGCCCGGCCGGCTACGGTAGTGGTACTCCTGTTGGTTCGGGAATCCGAAATTCAGGCGATAGGCCTTGCTCCACCAATTCAGAGTGCCGGTTTTGATCTCGTTGTTTCGGCCGCCGATTTCGCCGAACCAGCTGAAGTTGGCGTCATACTGCCACCGAATCGGACGCAGGTAACGCACGTTCCAGGAGCCACGTGTCTCCCCAGTCGAGCGGTCGAACTGCCGGATGTCGGTCGTGTGCGATCGGCTCGGCCAGTAGTAGCCGCCCCGGCTCAGCGCCACGTCCATCGTCATCGTTGGGCTGATGATGTTGGTCAATTTCAGCGTCGGACCGGTACCCGTGTAGGAGAGCTGATCGTGCGTGGCTTCGGCCGGAACGGCCGACCCGGCATTGCGGTAGGGCTGCCACTTCCGACCAAATGATCCATGGCTTTCCAGCTTCATGCTGTTGGTCAGTTGGTAAGTGAACTTGGTAGTTAAAGTCTTCAGGCTGGTGAAGAAGGTCTGCGGCTGGCCTGTCTCGAGGGAAATGAAACCGGGAATAAGCAGTCCCGAGTACATGTCGCCCCACGAGACGTAGAACCAGAACTTGTCCCTGATGATTGGACCGCCGATGTCGAAGTTGAACTCGTTGAAGCGAGTGAACTTGTTGCTCGACGGCTTGAATCCCTGGGCCAACAGGTCCTCGCCGATGTTGTCGCTCTGGAAGCTGTCGTCCTCCCAGTCCATGTAGGTTGTCCCGTGGAAATCGTTGCTGCCCGACTTGATCACGAAGCTCAGTGTTGAACCCGGATTCATCGATTCGGCGCCTTTTGCGGCGGACGTGATCTGGACTTCCTCGAACGCGGCGTAGTCGCCAAAGGTCTGATCCCACACCATGCCGTCGTACATCACCACGTCGCCGTCTCTTCGCCCATACGAGCGGGAGCCTACGCCGGCCGGACCTCCCTTTGTGTTTCCACCGACGTCATACTGTCGATTGACCATCCCCGGAATCATCGCCGTCAGACCGCGTATGGCGCGACCGTAGGGAAGATCCTCCAGACCCTGCTTGCCCCAGTTGATGGACTTTGCAGCATCCTGCAGGTCGATCGTCGGCGTCTCGCTGACAACAGTGATTGTTTCCGCAACCGTCGCCACTTCCAACGTCCCGTTAATAGTCATGGTGGTTCCGACAGGCACCACCACGTCTTCAATATTCAGCGTGGCGAAACCCGGAAGCACAAAAGTGACGGTGTAGCTACCTGGGGGCAGTAGCGGGAATCGATAGCTCCCCGTTTCGTTGGTGATCGCAGATCGTGAGCCTTCGATCATGGCCGGACTGCTGACTGTCACTTCCACGCCCGGGATCAATGCGCCGGAAGCGTCCGTGGATGTTCCATTGATACCTCCGGTCAGGGCTTGTGGGAAGGCTGGCGCGGCCAGAGCAAGCACCAGAACAGAAGCGGCAAACAGCGATACTCTTCCTCTAAAAAACTTCATAGACCCTCCACATGGCTCGATCTGATGCCTCTTCCGTATCATTACGAACCGACATTCTTTGCCCGAACGTCGTATTTCGGGTCGGGTTCCATCTCAGGAACGGTTTGTTCGCGCTGGCGATCTGCGACTCTACTCAGGCGTGCGCTACGGGGGCTTCCACTGGGTTCGGTCCAGCGGCCTGGAGCTGGGCCGGCTCCTTGCGTGGCTACAATAAACCGTGGGTATGCTAGCAGAGCGCTCAAGGCAGGGTAACTACTCCCCAGACATATATTGAGTTACTTCTAAAGAGTAGCTAAATAGTATAACCATTGATATATAACGGCTGCGTGACGGGGCGATCCTCTGGAACTGGCGTGTCTAAACGGAGCCTGTTCCGTAGCCCCCGTTTTCACGCGTTGTGAGCAGGCAAGAATTCAGTTGATCGCGAAACAGTAGAGAAGGCCGTCCCCGCCCGTGGCGCGCAAGTCCTCCTGAGAGCAGCTTCGGGAAGCGTGAGCCGAGTTCCAGGAAGTCGGGTTGTCCCCGCCGCCTTCGCGGTCGAAATGGCCGAGCAGGGCCGCACCCTCGCTACCGCTGGTCCAGTTGTCGCAGTTCATCCCGACGGCAGAGGTGCCGTCCGGCATCGTGCCGGTCAGGATATCGTGGCGGTTCGGGTCGTCACCCCGCCCGTTGACGACCTCACCTGTCTCGTTGAGTGCGGTTTCCTTGCTCAAGCGGCTGTGGGACCCGTGTAGGTCGGCCACACCTCGGGCGACCATTATTCCTTTCGCGTTATACCAGGGACCGCTTCCTATCCGGTCACCGGCATGCAGGACAGGCTCTCCGTCGAAGCTGGTACTGAGATAGGCGCGCCAGGTCTTGTGTCCGGCATCCACAGCGGAGGCCAGCTCCTGACAGTGCCGATCTGCCCCTGCGAGCGCACCGAGGTTGCCTCCGTTGCCGGGTCCCACGCTGGTGATGAAGAAGCTGAAGTTGCCGACCGGGTGTCTAGGCCCCGGGTCCGGCTCTTCCTCGCTTTCCACCAGCCGCCCCTCGGCGATCGCTGCCAGGTCGATGAGGTACTTCTGCTCATCCTTCTCATAGACGACGGATTGGGCAGTCGGTTCGGAGAAGTGCAACGTGCCGCCGTTGGGTATCTGCGCGGTGGTGAAATCAAACCGGTCCGGGTAATTCGACCGCAGCATCGGCGTGATGACAAACTCGTTCGCGGCAAACGCTTGCCCGAATTCATTTCGCGGCCCTCCGCCCTCCGGGTTCACATGACAGGTCGCGCAACCGTCGACGCTCGGGTTCCGGAACGGGTCCTCCTGGAAGAGCATCAGGAACTCGGGACGCGCGGCGGCCGGCCTGGCGGCCAGCCCCACGAGAACAAGGAACACGAAAGTTCTGCCGAATCGAATCATGGGCCCCCTTGCACCTGACACGTGGAATTCCGTGGAATTCGGGGACGGAGACCGAATTCGCCTGAGGATTGAGATCGGGGACGGAGACCGAATTCGAGGGAACCTAAAACGAACGACTTAATGGCCCGGGTAATTCGGTCTCCGTCCCCGATCTCTAGATCTCCTCGGTTTTGCGAATTCGGTCTCCGTCCCCGATCTCTAGATCTCTAGGCGCTCCGCCGACGCTCCGAATTCGGGACCAGGATTGCATCACACACCTGGGTCTTGAAGCCGTTGACGTCGACGCAATTGATACCGAGGCTTCCCGTAACGTCCGCGTCGGGCTCGATCATCCTGCGCCGTTTCAACTCGGCTTCCACGTCAGCCGAGACGTAGTCCGCGATCGTGTACGCAACGTGGTCGAGTGACTTGAGAACTGCCGACGTCTGTCGCCCCTCGCGAACGGCGGTGGGGATCCAGACCGAATCGCCAAACCACTGGTAGACATCCCGGCCGGCGTCGCTGGTCTCTCTCAGGTCGAGCAGTTCCCCATACCAGTCTCCCAGCTTGCGGTAGTCGTTCGAGGTCACGACGATGTGGTTGGCGCTCAGCGCCTGCCACACCTGGGGCCGGGCGGGGGAAGCCGTCGGTCTCTCGGCGTAGTCCTTGGCAAAGACACCGACTTCGTTTCCGTCCGGATCGTTGAACCAGAAACCCTTGTGATCGGTGTCGGCCTTTGCCTCGACCCCCATGCGTCGGAAAGCGGCCTGGACGGTGTTCCCGTCCCAGGGGTCCACCATGAAGGCAAAGCGTTCCAGGCCCGGCGCATTCTCGCCGGCGCGGGCCTGGCGGACGATCATCAACGTGTCCCCGCCGGTATCGCCGTACCAGAGATGGGCCTCGTTTCGATCCTCGTAGCCCATCTGCATCCCGAACACCTCGTGATACCAATCTCGAGTCTCTTTCATGTCGGGAGCAACATAAGTGTAGTGGCTCACCCAGGTCGTCTTGAGGCCCTGTTGAGCGGCCCCCGCCTCGGTTGGCATCGAAACTGCGGCTGCAGCAGCTGCGAGCCCCAGACCGCCCTGCACGAACTGCCGCCGGTCGATCATTCGGGACTGTTCCATCCCTCGACACACTTTCTCAGTCATAGAGTCCATTCCTGATCCTCCAATGCGCGGCCATGATCGAGCGGCGTTGATCTTGCCGTATTCATCAGGCCAAAAGAATAAGGAGCCCGATTGTGGGCTCCTTCCCTAGCAGCCCGTGGCAAAACTCTGCAGGGTCGCGCGCAGGGGTCTTCGGGTTGCAGGCGCGAAGAGAGGAGCGGAGCGATGATCATTCATCGTGACCGACGAACGACAAAGCCTGCGGCCCGAACCCCCCTGCGCCCTTCGGGTTACGGCGAAACGGGGCCGTCTTCGTTGTCGGCGACTCCTCTCAATGAATGAGCATTATTTCGTCCTCGCCTCCTAGAATCCGGCCCCGTTTGGCCGTAACGCGGCCCTGCAGAGTTCTGCCACGGGCTGCTAAAGGGAGTTGAGAGTCGTCTACCGCCGGATGTGTCTCGTCAACACAGACTTACTCGCGAGATGTAAGAAGGGCGGCCCACAAAGGGACCGCCCTTTACCGGAAGCGGGTTTCCCACCCGCTCAGTGCTGTCTTAGAACCTCCAGCGCATTCCGAGACGGAAGATGCGCGGAGACAGGATCGGCGATGCCGCAGCCGCATCGATCCCTCTCGTCGCCAACGGCTTCAGGTAGTTCCTGCCGTTGCGGTTCTCGTGCCGGATCACCGCTGCGGAGTTCAGTGTGTTGTACAGGTCGAACATCGCTTCGATCGAATGCCGGTCGTTGAGCTGGAACGTCTTTGAGATCCGGTTATCCCAGAGCCGAACCGTGTCGTAGCGGCCGACCTGGCCTTCGACCTCGACGGTCTGATTCCGGCGCTGGGCGTCCCGGAGCCGCGTCGTCCGGTTGTAGTACGCGCCAGACTGCATATTCAGCGTCGTCGAATAATGCATCCCGAACGGCAGGTCATACACGCCGTTGACCTTGAAGACGTGATCCCACTCCGGGAACTGGTTCGCGAAGGTGTAAAGCAGCTGGTTCGGGTTTTGTGGGTCCGCATCCCGCCGCTTCGCAAAGCTGCTCGTGTGGTTCACGGTGAAGGTGTAGCCCTCCGCGTACCTCCTGCTGAACGCAAAGTCGAAGGCCGTGTACATGTCTCGGCCCTCATTCTCGTCGAAGTTCTGGAAGATCTCGTCGACCTTACCGAACCCCGGGTGGGACCGCGGCACGGACCAGATCTCGATCTGCCGATCGTCGGCAGTGCCGGCGAGGTTATCCCGGCCGATGTCGACTCCATATCGGACGTCGGTGAACGCTTCGTAAGGCAGCGCCCGGTTGACGGTCTTGTACCCGCCCTTGTCCTGCTTGCGGATCGCGGTGGCCCGTAGGACGTAGTTCGTGCCGAGCGCCATCTCGATGCCGGCCGTGAACTCGTCCATGGTCAGGTTGTCCAGGTTCGGGTCCAGGTCCCGCACCGAAGCAAGACCACCACCGCCCGAGATCGACTGCAGCTGGGGGTCATCGGAGTTCCCGAAGATCCCGTCCGGACCGTTGTCCGGCACGAAGGGAATCGTGCCGTCCCACTCGTACCGCCACCGAGTCCGTGAGTTCGGGTTGACCCTCCGCGCGTCGCGATTCTCGCTGGCGTATTTGCCGTAGCTGAACTTCAGGGCCAGTGTTCCCTCACCCGTGATGTCGTAGATCACGGACACGCGAGGCACGATGGAGGTGTAGGACGGAAACTCGCCCCGATCCCGGGCCTCATACGTGACACCTGACGAGAAGGGTCCGACGGTAATTCTACCCTGCCGGGGCAGTGACGAACCGTACCGCTCGTAACGCAGGCCCAAGTTCATCGTCAGATTGCGGTTCACCGTGATCTTGTCGTTGAAGAACACGGTGTCGTAGAAGTTCTGGTACCGCTCCGTGTTCGGGTAGTCGTAGATTTCCACCCGGTCCGGATTGTTGAAGAAGATCCCAGCGTCCGCTTCCGCGTCCGTGGACTCATACTGGTAGATCTGCTGGTTCGGCCACCCCTCGGTGTGGGTGGTCCGAGTCTGCCACCAGGACATGTAGCCGACCTTGATCTCGTTGCTGACCTGGCCCGCGTTCGTGAACCAGCTGAAGTTGACCGGCCACTGCCACCGGATCGGCCGCCGGTAGACCGTGCCCCAATGGCCGTCGGTGAAGCCGCTGTTCCGGTCGACCCGCCGGATGTCGTTCGTGTGCGAGGTCGACGGCCACCAGTACCCGCCACGCTGAATCGCCGCATCGAGCGTCATCGTCGGGCTGATGATGTAGGTCCACTTCAGGGTCGGACCGATTCCGGACCACGACAGCTGATGCTGGCTGGCCAACGGGTGCAACTGGGTGGCCGCGCCGCGCCAGGGCGTGTCCTTCCGGCTGAACTGGTGGGACGCTTCCAGTTTCTGGTTGTTCGTCAACTGGAAAGTCCACTTCGACGTTGTGAAGTCCAGCCGCGTCGTGTAGGGCTGCAGCTCTCCCGTGTCCGGGTAGTCGAAGCCCGGAACGTTCGTCGACGTGAACATGTTGCCGTGCGCGTAGTAGAACCAGAACTTGTCCTCGATGATCGGACCGCCGACATCGCCGTTGAGGTCGTGGTAACGGATGAAAGAGTTGTCCGATGGCCTCAGGCCGCGGTCCAGCAGCGACTGGTTGATGTTGTCGCTCTGAAAGCTGTCGTCCTGAATGGCCGCCATGATGTTGCCGTGCAGCTCGTTGCTGCCCGACTTGATGATGTGGTTGGCGTTGACTCCCGGCGTTCGGGCTTCCGCGCCCTTGGCCGAGGTCTCGAACTGGATCTCGCTGTACGTTCCGTAGTCGCCGAAGGTCGATCCCCAGTTCATGCCTTCGTAGTTGATCTCGTCGCCGCCCCGGCGACCGTACAGCTCCGCACCGAAGCTGGCCGACCCGCCGGCCGTGTTCCCGCCCACGTCGAAGTGGGTGAGGTTAAAGCCGGGAATCAGCCGGCTCAAGGCACGGATGCTGCGGCCGTACGGCAGCTCGTCCATCAGCTTCTGGCCCCAGTTGACCACGGTCGTTGCTTCTTCCAGGTCGATCGTCGGTGCCTCGCTGACGACCGTTATCGTTTCGGCGACCGTCGCGACTTCCAGTGTGCCGTTGATCGTCATCGTCGCTCCGCCGGCCACGTTCACACCCTCGATGTTGAGGGTGCGGAAGCCGGGAAGTGAAAATGTAACCGTGTATACAGCGGGCGCGGGAAGCTGTGTCACGCGATAGCTGCCCTGTTCGTTGGTGATGACCAGCCGCGAACCGCCGCCGATGATCATCGCCGGGCTCGAGACCGTAACCTCAACGCCCGGTATCAGGGCGCCGGAAGTATCCTGGGCTCGACCGGTGACTACTCCCGTCGTGACCTGCGAGAAAGCGGGAGCGGACACCAAGAAAACGAGCAACAGGACCCCCAGCGTCATGCTCAGTCTGCTCTTGTTCACATTTGCCTCCATTTTAAATGTACCCATCCACACATGAGCAAGCCGGATGCATCCACCGTCCACTCCACGGGAACCACATTCCGAAATCCTGTGGACGTGGCTGTTAACCACCTAACTCGGTACTTGTACGTGCCAGGTACCTGTCTTTATGTTACGTGGATGTTACGTGGAACCAACCTTGACAGCAACCAATTTTCACCCACCATTCAAGGAAGGACTGACAGGCCGGATTCGGTAAGTGCACAAAGAGTGTTCGTCGAGCCATCGCGCTGGGCGGAGGCGATCAGCAAAGGGGTAGCGAGCAAGAAAGGGAAGCCTGCAGTCGGAATGATCGCGTTTGGCGAATACGTCCGCGGATTCCTCTGTTCAGATGATTTCCGAAAAACAAAAGGATCAATCCTTGGAGCCATGTCCCTTAGACTTGTACCGTGAACCGGCGGTCCTCCATTTTCTTGCTCCTATTCTTCGTTTCCGGCGCCTGCGGCCTGATCTACCAGATCGTCTGGGTTCGTCTATTCACACCCATCATCGGTAACACCGTCTTTTCCGTCAGCGTCGTGCTGGCCGTCTTCATGGCGGGCCTCGCCCTGGGGAGCCGCCTGTTCGGCCGGTTGATCGACACACGGCCCGTTCCGCTGGTGAAAACGTATGCGGCTCTCGAAGCCGGCATCGGTATCTACAACCTTCTACTGCCCCTGATGCTCGGCCTCGCCGATCCTGTGTTTGGTGCTCTCTACGGATCGGCCTACGATTCGTTCGCGCTGCTGAGCCTTGGCCGGCTGCTGGTTTCGTTCACCCTCCTGATCGTTCCGGCGACCCTGATGGGCGGGACCCTGCCCATCCTGATCCGCTACTACACCGAGAACATCGAGACCATCGGACTGCATGCCGGCCGGGTCTACACGGCGAACACGTGGGGGGCGGCATTGGGCACGGTTGCGGCTGGATTCCTGCTCATACCGACCTTTGGGGTCTGGGCTGCTCTGGCGTTTGCGGCCGTACTTAACTTGCTGATCGCAGGAGTGTCGTGGCGCCTGGCACGGTCGGCCGATGCGCCATCGACGACGGGAGAAGATCCCGGCCCGGCTCTTGCGGGACCGAGGATCGTTCTGTTTGCGATGCTCCTTTCCGGTCTCGCGGCGCTCGCCAACGAAGTCGCATGGACTCGCGTCCTCAGTCTGATCGTCGGGCCGACCACATACGCATTTACGCTGATGCTGGCGGCCATGATCGCCGGCCTGGGACTGGGGGCCTGGCTCGGTTCCAAATGGACCGCGCGCGGGGAGACGACAGTCGGTGGGTTTGGTTGGATCGAGATCGGGGTTGGCTTCTCTTCTCTCGCCCTGGTACCCCTGTTCGGTGAGCTGCCGGTCTGGATAGGCGGGCTCGTCACCCGGTACGTGGAATCCTTCAGGGCCATCCAGGCTGCGGAGTTTCTGCTCTTCTTCGCGATCATGCTGGTCCCGACGACGCTACTCGGGATGACGTTTCCGATTGCGTCGAAGCTTTATGCCCGGTCAGATTCTCTGCTCGGCACGGAAGTGTCCGCCGTCTACGCATTCAACACTGCGGGCGGCATCCTTGGGTCCCTCGCGGCCGGTTTTCTGCTCGTGCCCGCGATCGGAACCCAGTACACGCTCGTTCTGGCGGCGGCGTTGAGCGTGCTGGTCGGGGTGGCTCTGACGTTGTCGGCAGAGAAACCAGTGATTCCGCGGACAGCTTTGGCGGGTACGGTTACCGTTCTGGCCCTGATTCCGGCTATCTGGTTGATGCCGCGCTGGGATCCCGAGTTGATGGCGTCGGGCGCCTACAAATACGCACCCTACTACGCTTCGAACCTCGACCTGGAATCCGTCCTGAAGAGCGGCGACCTTCTGTATTTCAGGGAGGGCACAACGACGACAGTGTCGGTCAAGCGCAATGGCGGTAGCACGACGCTCGCCGTGGATGGGAAGGTAGATGCGACCGATTCCGGAGACATGCTGACGCAGAAAATGCTGGGCCATCTACCGCTGCTTCTCAGCGACCAAGCGGGTAGTGTCGCCAACATCGGCTTTGGGAGTGGAGTTACCGCGGGAGCGGCGCTCCAGCATCCGATCGAGAAGCTGGACGTCATCGAGATCTCGCCCGAGGTGATCGAGGCCTCACGCTTCTTCGAGCATGTGAACCATCGTGCCCTGGAGGACCCTCGCGTCGAGTTGATCATCGGGGATGGTCGAAATCATCTACGCTACACGACCACGGTGTACGACGTCAGTATCTCTGAGCCTTCCAACCCCTGGATGTCGGGAATGGCTTCGCTTTTCACCCGCGAGTTCTTCGAAGAAGTGCGCGAGCGACTGTCGCAGCATGGGATCCATTGCCAGTGGGTGCATAGCTACAATATGTCGACAGAGGACCTGCGAACGATCGTTCGGTCCTTCCGATCGGCCTTTCCCCACGCCTCACTGTGGGCACTCAACGACAGCGACTTCCTGCTGCTCGGTTCTCCTTCGCCGATCGAGGTCTCCGAAGCCGTCGTCCGCGCCAACTACGAACGGGTACGGTCCGATCTTGAAGGTGTTGACGTGCAGGACTTGTACAGCATCCTTTCGATGTTCATGATCGCCGATGACGATCTCGACCGGTTCGCGGGCGACGCGGTGATGAACACGGATGATTTTCCCGTCCTGGAATTTCGGTCCCCTCAGTTCATGTATGCGAACACGACCGACGAGAATCTGCAGGCGGTCCATGCCGTGGAGCCTCGGATGCCGACGCCGTCCTTTGTCGAACGCGTCAAGGCAGCACCCACGGCGGCGAACCACCGCCGCAAGGGCGAGATGCTGCTCTTCGCCGGAAGCTACGAACTGGCCACCGATCAGTTCCAGCTTGCCTTGGAGTTGGACCCCAAGGACGAGGAAGCCTGGAGTGGGCTCATTCAGACCGGGCGGGGCCGAACCCGTGATCGAGTGACGACCTTCGTCGAAGACATGGTCGACGATTACCCGGAGCCTGAGGTCCTGTCGGCGGCGGCCGAACACTACGTGCTCGGGCAGGAACACCGCCGCGCGGTGGAATTGCTGGAGAGAGTCCTCGAGAATGACCCGGGAAACGTCGAGGTACTGGTGCAACTCTCGGACGTGCTTGCCTCGGAGGGCAGCCTTGAGCTCGCCGGAGTACTCGACCGCCTGCTGGCCCTCGAGCCTGACGATGCTCGGGGACTGTTCCATCTTGCGACCATGCGGCAATACCAGGGCCTCTACGATGAGGCGATCGAAATCATAGGCCGGTCTATCGAAATCGATCCGGGTAACATGCGCGCCCGCAACCTGCTCGCCGTCCTCTATTCGTTAACCTTCCAGCATGACCGGGCTGGGGCCGAGTTTCGCGACGTCATCGATGCGGATCCATCCGACGCGATTTCGCTCAACAACTACGGCCTCTTCCTAGTCGAGCGTGGCCGCCACACCGAGGCGCTGGACCAGTTCGAACGTGCAATCGACATCGATCCGGAGAATGTCCAGGGCTTTCTCGGAGTCGCCGAGGCGTTGCGGCAATCCGGAAATCCAGACGAGGCCGAGGAATGGTACCGGAAGGTCCTTACGCTGTCTCCGGGACATCCGATTGCCAGCACGTATTCTCCAGGAGAGCCGAATTGACCCCGTGCAAGTCGTCTTCGACGGTCCTTCCGAGGAGAACGCGCGTTCCTTCACGACATTCGAACGAGAGATAGCCTCTTAACGTTGTTCTGGAAACAGTCCTGGCAACCAGCGTGGTGCCAGCTTGGCCGGAAAGGTAAGGCGAAGGGGCGCGCGGGTGCTCTCAGAAACGATCACACCGCGTTCGGTCAGGGCGGCCACAACGCGGCGGGCATGGCGGGCGCTCGCGCCAAGCAATTGAGGGACGTCTCCTCGTCGCAGTTCGCCCCGGTACAGAATTGTTTCGAGAATACGTCCGGCTTTCTCCGGCAATGCGTCCGCGCGAACTTCTTCCTCTATCCAAAGCAGAATGCGATCCCACAACCGATTCGGCTGCACCAGATCCTCCATGAACTTCACCTGGTCCAGGCAGGTTTCAAGAAAAAAGCGTGTAAAAGACGCCAGACCCTCCTCGGTGAGATTGCCCCGTCCGTCAAGCTCGTTTCGGCGCGGCAAGTCACATTCAGCCAGGTGGCTCGTGTATCGGCGTTCGTTTCTCGCGAGGCCACGTGCGATGGACCAAACGCCACCGGTGTCCAGTGCCTCGAGAAGCATGGCGTGGGACATCAGTCGCGCTACTCGGCCGTTGCCGTCCAGGAACGGGTGTATCCACAGCAGCCTGTGATGAGCCGCCGCGGCCGCGACGATGGTTTCAGCTTTTCCGAAGCCGCTGTATGTTTGCTCGAACTGTTTGAGAAAACGCGGGAGCGCGGCGGGACTGACCGGTATGTGCAGACCGACCGTGACGTCGCGCCGCCGAAGTGCGCCGGGGACGACCTGCATCCGCTCTCCCGTTTCAGGGTCCTCGACCCAGAGGAGTTCGTCGGGTAGCAGTTCGCCGAAACGCCGGTGGATCTCGCAGATGCCATCCAGACTTGCCGGCCGGCCGCGAAGCCCTCCTTCGTCCACCCATCGTTGAACCGCAATGTGCGCTTTGGCCTCGAGCTGGAGGTTCCGCTGCTCGGCGTTCGAGCTGTAGTCGTTTTTCAGTGCGCGCTCAATATCGACGGGGTGCGTATCGTGGCCCTCGATCAGATTGCTGTAGTAGCAGTTCATCGCCCGTACCAGATCTGTCAGGGCAATCAGAACCCCCTCCGGAAGACTTCGCCGAAAACCTGTCGAGTGTGCGGCCAGTTCGACTGCCAGGTCGGCGAGGAACCCGCGATGACGGGACGTCTCCGAAATCCTCATTGGTTCCAGGTCAGACGGCGATTCTTCTCTGTCTGGGACCTCTCGAATGTCCGCTTCTATGTCCGCATCATAATCATCCATAAACCAAATATTATCATACTAATAGTCGTTATATGGAGCTTCGCCGTGCCGTTCTTTTGGCCGCTTTTCAGGCCGGTCCTTCGACCATTATCCATGCGGCCGGCCCTGTAGGGTCATCAACATGCTGATCTGCCGCCGCCGAGGCATCTGCAGTAAGGGCAGGCTTCGTTACTCAGAAACGGATGGCGTCCGGGCCACCGACCCCGAGGACCATTGGAAGCGCCTCCGGGGCTCCCTCCAGTTGATGCCAGAAGCTGTCTTCCTGAGGCCGGACGGCAACAACTTCTGAGCCGAGTTCCACCGCCCTCCCCTCCACTCCGAGGCGACTAGCGGCGGAGTCGGACTGCTAGCCCGACTTCCGCGGTTCGGCACGATTTTCATCTAATTTAGCCCATTTGGAGCACGAATCGCGTTTGTTTTCTATACCTTGACCTCCCGGGTGGGCGTGTAGTGCCGACCTACCCCCTTGATTAGTTTTTCGGATATGCCGACGATGCGTGCATGTTCGTGCGCTGCAAGAAGCGATTCAAGGACGGCAAGGAGCACCGCTACTGGAGTGTCGTCGAGAGCACCCGGGTCGGTGGCGGCCGTGTGGTCCAGCGCCAGCTTCTCTATCTCGGCGAGATCAACGACAGCCAGCGCGCCGAGTGGTGCCGCTCGATCGAGGTTCTCAGCGGCGGCGCGGCGCTGCAGCAGATGGCGCTGTTTCCCGAGGACCGGCCCGCGCCGGTGCTGGATTGCGATGTCGTGCAGCTCCAGCTCGACAAACTGGAACTGCGCGATCCGCGCCAGTGGGGCGCCTGCTGGCTGGCGCTGGCGTTGTGGGACCGTCTCGGGCTGGACCGTTTCTGGGGCCCGCGGCTGCCGCCCAGCCGCAAGGGCACCCGATGGCTCGATATCCTCAAGGTGCAGGTCTGTTATCACCTGATCGATCCCGGCAGCGACTGGCGGCTGCACCGGCACTGGTATGAACACAGCGCGCTACGTGACCTGCTGGGCAGTGACCGCGTGATCTCCGACGACAAGCTCTACCGCTGTCTCGACCGGTTGCTCGACCACAAGCGCGAATTCTTCTCGTTCCTCAAGGCGCGCTGGAGCACCCTGTTTGAGGCCCGGTTCGATGTTCTGCTCTACGATCTGACCAGCACTTATTTCGAGTCGGACCCGCCCTTGGCGGGCAAACGCCAGTTCGGCTACAGCCGCGACAAGCGTCCCGACTGCGTCCAGGTGGTGATCGCGCTGATCATCACGCCCGACGGTTTCCCGCTGGCCTATGAGGTGATGCCGGGCAACACGGCCGACAACACCACGCTGGCCGCCTTCATCGCCCGCATCGAGGCGCAATACGGTCGTTCCGACCGCATCTGGATCATGGATCGCGGCATTCCCACCGAGGAGACCCTGGCCGAGATGCGCGCCAGTGCCTCGGGCCTGCGCTATCTGGTTGGCACACCCAAAGGTCGGCTGACCCGTCTGGAGTCGTCCTTCCTCGATCTGCCCTGGCAGCAGGTTCGCCAGTCCGTTGACGTCAAGCTGCTGTCACGAGACGGCGAACTCTATGTGCTGGTCCGTAGCGAAAAACGGGTCTCGAAGGAACGCAGCATGCGGCGGCGGCGGCTGAAGAAGCTGTGGAAACGCCTGCATGACCTGCAGCGACAATCCCTCAGCCGGGATGCGTTGCTGATCAAGCTGGGCGCCGCAAAGAAGGAGGCCGGACGCGCCTGGTATCTGGTCCGTATCGAGGTCCCAGAAAGCAATGGGGCACTGGCCCACAACGGCTTTGCCTTCACGCTCCGGCGCGACAAGCTCCGGGCCGCCTACCGGCGCGAAGGCCGCTACCTGCTGCGCTCCAACATGACCAGCGGTGACCCGGCACAGTTGTGGAGCCACTACATGCGATTGACCGAAATCGAGCAGGCGTTCAAGGAACTCAAGCACGACCTCGCGATCCGGCCGATCTTCCATCAGCACGACCACCGCATCGAAGCCCATATCTTCCTTGCCTTCATCGCCTGGTGCCTGCAGGTCACCCTGAAATCCCTCATCCGCCCCCACGCCCCGGGGCTGACACCCCGCGCAATCCTCGACACATTCTCGACCATACAGATGGTCGATGTTCATGTGCCGACCACCGACGGACGCCACCTCGTCCTGCCGCGCTACACCCAACCCAACAGGGACCATCTCTTGCTGCTGCATCATCTCGCCATGACGTTGCCGCAACAGCCGACACCGCGCATCGCCATCTGAGCGCCATGCCACGGCCCCGATCGCCGACAGCCTTGTAGTGCCGACCTTCGGGATCTCGATCTAATTAACTCAACAACTTAGGTCTACCAAACCTGCCGAACCGCGGAAGTCGGGCTAGAAGTGACAACCCTGAGGAGTTTGCCGCCTGCGACCGGCCTCCGAGTCGTCACTCTTCACTGAGGTTCTCCCGCTGCATTTCTGCTCTGCATGGACCCTCCCTTTCGGACAGCTCGGCGAGTCACACGGGCCGACCCATCCCTCACATCCCATCCGGGGAAAACCAGAACCGCCGGATGGCACTTCAAAGCTCGGGCCAGCACTTTCGCGCGTTCGACCCCCAGCCGGATCCGGTCGTTCTCGATGGCAGAGATCGTGGACTGAGGAATCCCGGTGAGCTCCGCAAGCTGGTTCTGGCTCCACTCCTGCAGTTCCCGGATGATCCGGACGGATTCACCCACTGAGACTTCGATTCTTGTCTTCGCCGGCCGGAAGTCTTTCACGTCAATCTCCCGACTTTCTCCGATAATCGTGGGCCGTTACATCGATGACTTCTACCAGCACCTTCCGTTTCACGACCGTATAGATGACACGGTATTGCTCGTTGAGTCTCGACGATCGCTGTCCCTTCCATGTCCCTCCGAGCGCTTCGTCGTGGAAGCCCTTGATCAGTCGAAGCCCCTCGGGACCGGAGAAACGAACGATATCCTTCCACTTCTCGTATCGCTTCAGGATCTCTTTGGGCATCCGTGCCAAACGCCTCTCGAGTCTTCGGTGCTCGAAGATCTCCCACATACTGTATTTAGACTATACCATATTAGATATACCATGTCTGCAAATCGTCCCATGTTGAGGGTCAGAGATAGTGGGCGAACCTGCGAGTTTGTATTCGCTTTTGTGTCGACTTTTCCGGCTCGCCCCGCGTAGCTGGCCCTTTTTGACGAACGACTTGGCTACGGTTGCCCTGTGGACCTGGACTCGCACCGAAAGGAACGAACGCCCTATTGCGTAATATGCACAGATGTACATACAATAGATGGAGTTCGAGTGGGATCTGCTCAAAGCGGATTCGAACCGGGGGAAGCACGGCGTCGATTTTGCGGATGCCGCTTTGGTGCTCTATCACGATGAGGCTTTGACCATTAGGGACGACGCATACCCGGAAAGGTTTGTGACAGTGGGTATGGACGCGCAAGGCCGAATCCTCGTGGTCGTCCACACCTGGCGCGGACGGGCCGTCCGACTGATATCGGCACGAAATGCAACGCCTCGGGAACGGCGACAATACGCGAACAGGATATGAAAGAGGAATACGATTTCAACCGGGGGAGGCGAGGGGCCGTCTTGAAGGCGTCGACGGGAAAGACCCGGATCACTATTCGCATCGATGATGACTTGCTCGACTGGTTTCGCAGCCAAGTTCATGCGGCGGGAGGGGGCAGCTACCAGACGTCAATCAATGAAGCGCTGCGCGAGTACATCCGCTCGCAGGAAGAGCCGCTCGAAAAGACGCTTCGAAGAGTTGTCAGAGAAGAATTGCGGAAGGGTCGGCGTCGGACCAGCTAGCACGGCGGTGGAATCATTTAAGGGCGTATGGCCGAACGAGGTGTAGGTGCGGTCTGTGACCGCACACTCTTCGGACCGAAACAAGTGCGCTCGTGGAGCACACCTACGCCCGACTCTCGAATTTCGCTGTCTCCCCGCAGGAGTGAGCGCGGCATCCCCTGCCGAGCGAAGATTCGTGCGCTTGTCGACCCCTTTACCCGATGTAGGGTGTCACTGGCGTTTACGGATGTTGTTCAGGCGAATCGGTTGCGAAGAGTACCCTTCGATCTCGAGGATCATGGTTTCCATGTCCAACTTCAACTCCCCCCGAGTAGCATGATGCCTTGACCCTGCCCTTCCTCGTTGACCTCGAACTGAATGAGCGTGATGTCATAGTCAGTAGTGCGCGGGTTCTGACGGGCCTCCAGGAACCGGATGTGGCGATCGGTCACCAGCGTGATCCGCCGCCCCCCTTCGATGGGGATTTGCCGGGCGAATTTCAAGCGGTTGCCGACCCCACCCGATGCCGCTCGGATTCGACCGACGTCCTCCATATCCTGGAGGTCCTTGACGGCCTCTTTCGCTCCCTTTTCGCCCAGAGCGTGCAAAAGGCGCACCCGATCTTCCTCGCTCGTCCAGTCTGTAATCCGCATCTGGAGGGTCGTGCTCGCTCCTGCTGCGATATTGCCCGCAACGACCGCGAAAGCCTCAAACATTTCCGGTTCCGCATTCTCTTGGGCCGAAACGTCGGTCGCAAAAGCGGCCACGATCATTGGGATGATGATGACCATGATCGAACGTGATGTTTTCAGTTTGCTTATCATTGGACACTTCTCCTTGTGGACTTGGAAAATTAGCAAGAAATCAGTCACGAGGTGAACTGTCAGAAATGACAGTTCGGTGTGGATCCTCTCGGTTCCCGAACCATCTGGGTACGGTTAGGCGTCTGGAAAACGACTCAATCGGAGTGCGGCGCCCGCACTGATTGAACGCTGGCCGTGCACAGTTTTATTGCCGGCGCGAGGAGGGACGGCTAATGCTCTTGCCAACTGACATTGACTCAACCCGAGTGGCGCCAGGAAATCTGGCAGAAGGACTTCTACGGAGGGAAGTCCATAGAAGTGTTAGGCGGGTACTTGCTCGAACGAAAATGCGGGAATGTCGGTGCGGTCGCTCGCGTGCTCGATGGTGATGCCACAGATCTTGCCGTCGCTGTCGACCTCCCAGGAGGGTATTCTCATCGAGATCTCGCGTTTCCGCAGCCTCAACTGGGCGAAACTCAATATAGAGAGTGTCTGTGTCTTGGAAATATTTGATTTTCATGGTTCAAACGACCGATCAAAGAAGGCGTTGTGAACTGTTTCGCCGTCCTCTAGTGGCCTGTAACAATGCTATCGGTACCATCGCCGATGGGTCTTGCGGGCGAGGTCGAGGAGGGAGGCGGAAAGCGATGCTCTTTCATCGGTGACGGCTTCCGACAAAGAGATCGCCCGCAACCCCCATCGGCCCAAAGGGTTCGGCGGAACGGCACCGTCTTCGGTGTCGTAACGCCCTCGCAATGAAACAGCATTGGCTCGGGCGTCACTCCTAGAATCCGACGCCGTTCCGCCGAACGCTGGTACCGATAGCACTGTTACAGGTCACTAGAAGTCTTGAAGAACGAAAGTCTGAGTATTTGAGTCAAGTTTTAGAAGTCTTGAAGAACGAAAGTCTGAGTATTTGAGTCAAGTTTTAGGCAACAAGTAAAGCCTCCTGAAGGAAGTGGGTGAGCGCGGCGTCGAGACGTTCGAGGGTCTTGGGACCGCGGGCGGACCCTGAGGTTGGGACCGAGGCCGCCGGGCGGAGGCCACGGGCCCAGAGACGGACGTAGAGCATGGCCATGTGGGCGCCGAGGGAGGTAATGCGATAGCGGTGGCTGCGCGGAACGCGTTGGATGAGTCCGTGGAGGCGCAAACGCCGCAGGTCATAGGTGGTCTGGCCGGCAGCGTAGTGGCGGTCGTGGCCCAGCAGTTGTGCGATGCGGTCGCGCACGTCGCGATGGCGAAAGCCGGTCGGGTGGAGAGCGAACAGACACAGCGTCTGCATCAGGGCCAGGACCCGGCGGTCGCCGAAGCGGAGGCCGGAGGCGCGCTGGCGGTCGACGCGGATCGGCTGGCTGACGGCATCAATGTGGCGTTGGCCGATGAAACAGTCGTGGCTCAGGTGTTCGACGCGCAGCAGGCGCCGGTTGGCGGCGAAGCCGATCTCCCGCAGTGCGGGCAGATTGATGAGAGCCCGGCCGATGGCGAAGTCGTAGGTATCGTTGATGGTGGTTTCGGTCCGCAGGGCCTGCCCTTCTTTGTGGTACTGCTTGATCTTGGATTTCTTGTACTGGACATGGAGCGAGGGGACCACGCCCTGGGTGAGGACCCGGGTGCGAAACGAGCCGGGCGTCCGGCGGGTGACGCGGCGGTTGAAGATCAGTTGCATCCGATCGGGGCGTCCGATGTCGAGATTCTCCCGAATGATTTCTTCAAAGAAACACCGGCCGGTGTGGGGCCGGTCCAGCACCTGGGTTAAGGCGAATTCGGCCTGGAGGATGGAGACCCGATAGCGATACCCGGCGTCCCGATGAGCCGCGGTGAACGGATGGGGCAGGCGGCGGAGCCACTTGCGGAAAAGGGCCTCGATCTTCGAACTGTCGAGTTGGTCGGCGATCCGTTGCACGCGTTTGGGATCGGCGCTGGAGTGAATACCGTTATCGAGCGGAGTGTAGGCGATGCGCCGGTGAGTGAGTTGGCGTTTGAGCCACTCGTGGCCATTCAGACAGACCTTCACCGCATAGGGAAAGTAGGAGCAGAACTTGATGAACAAGGGACCGAAGTCGCGATCGACCAGGTAGACGTAATAATGGTTCACCATCGCCGTGGACCGGATGATCCAGGGGTAGCGGGCGCCGTCGCTTCCTTGCCGTTTCTCGGTACGAAAGACATTCGCCTTCTCCTGGGCCTTGCCGACGAACAGGACGCCTTCGTCCCCCTCGAACCGGGCCAGATACTGCTGGGCCACGTCGTCTTTTCGCTGCCCCTTCCGGAACCTCACCAGGTCGACCTGTTCGGCCTGGACGAAGTCTTCCATGGCTTCCACGAACCGGCGGCTCATCGGCGCGATCATGGCTGTCGAGGGCACACGCACGCCCAACTGGGTTTTCTCGAAGTGGGCGAACCCCGCGCCGGTCTGCAGGGACGGTACGTAGCCATTCAGGTACATGCGGTCTATGGCCTCCAGTTCGAAGGTGACATGTCGATCGAGGATCTCAGCGACGTTTTTGCGTATCATGATGATGAGCTCCTGGAGAGCGCGGCCTCACAAGGGCCAACGACCCCAACAGGGTCCAATACTTAGACGCAGGGTGCAATCCCTGCTTGCTCCCAAGGGCTCCTTTTTCATTTACCCGTTTCACTAACGCGGCTTCGCCTCAGACCCGAGACCCCACCTCCATCCGCATACATGCTCGTGGGTCTGAGGCGAAGCCTCGTTAGTAGTATAACCGTAAGTACTTTCCGCCCATTTCTGGAATTGACGCCCATCGTCGAATTCGGCCGTCCTGCTGAACCGTTTCCCGGATAGGCTGCTGCACCGCTTTCTGAATCCAGGCAAGCTCGATCATTCATCCCACAAGGATTGCTCCCCGACGACTACCTCAAGCTCGGTTCTGGATCCATTTCGACGTTGGTCTGGATGGTTGTCTTGGATTGATTGACCCCGGTCCGAAGGCGACCCTATAATGCGCCAACCCGAAAACCGACCCAACTAACCTGGAGGATCCGTCGATGCTCGATACGAACCCGACTCGAAGACGGTTCATGAGTTTCAAGAGATGCCTTGCTTTCTCTGTGATGTTGTTTGGTTTCGCAACGATCACTTCGGCTCAAACCTCGAGCGGGAGCATTACGATCGAGAACATCGCCGAAATCAAGTTCCCATCCAGCCCGGCCTGGTCGCCGGACGGCACGAGGGTCGCTTTTCTGTGGGACGCCGCGGGGAAGCAGGATCTGTTTGCCGTCACACCGGGTGAGAAACCGGTCCAGTTGACCGACTTCCCGGTGGATCCGAACCTGCTCACCTCCGACCTGGGCGCCTTTGCCTGGGTCTCGAGCGAGGAAATCTGGTTTTCGAGGAGTGGTCGCCTGTGGAGGGTCTCGCCGGCATCACCCGAGCCTGAACATGTTTCCGGCCTGGCCGACGCGGCCAACTTCACGCTTTCCGACGACCGGAAACAGATCGCGTTCATGCGAGGCGGACAGCTCTGGCTCGGATCCGTCGTTGCGAAAACCCAGCGCCAGCTCACGTTCCTGCCGGAGGGCTTGACGGCTTCGGCCCCGGTTTTCTCCCGTGATGGCCGGTGGCTGGCCTTCGCTGCGTCCCGCGGCGGAATGGAGCAGTATCCCCTGCCCTTCAACGGTGAACGGATCCGCTCCTACGTCAACGCCCCTGCGGAGCGCAAGCTGGGTGTCGTCGCGGCCCAGGGGGGCGATGTTGCGTGGATTCCGACGATGGGAGCCACGACTGCGGCACAATTCACCGCAGAAGGAACGCTCCTGTACCAGGAAGTTTCGCCCGACGGGAAGACTCGCGACATCAAAGTGGCATCCATCGGGGGCGTTCCGCGCACGATCTGGAGCGATCACGATGAACGATGGTTCTCTCCCACGCGTCGGAATTCAAAGTTGCGTGTCTCGCCCGACGGGGAATCAGTAGCCTTCATCAGCGATCGGACGGGCTGGATTCACGTTTACGTCATGCCCGTCAATGCGGCTTCCGAATCACAGGCCCGGCAGCTGACATCCGGCGACTACCTGGCTGCTCTTGGCGGCTGGGCGCCCGACAGTGCCCGGATCGCCTACTATCACGGCACCGTCGGCAATCAAATGGATCGATTCATCAGCATCATCGATGTTGCTACGGGCAAGACCGAGCCCGTAGTGACTGCGCTCGGCAACAGCTTCGATCCCGAGTTCTCCCCCGACGGGGAGAAGCTCTTGTATCACCGCACGGATGTCGAGAACTCTCTCGATTTCTACAGCGTAGAGGCCCGGGCCGGAGCCGGGACGGTACGCCTGAGCGATTCGATGCCCCCCGGGCTCGATCAGGCCGACCTCACGCCGCCCGTCGCCGTCGAATTCCCCAGCCGTCACGACGGGAAGATGGTGCCTGCAGCCTTGATGGTGCACAAGGACCTGGATCGCACCCAGAAACACCCGGCCATCGTCTGGATTCACGGCTCGGGTTCGGACCAGAACTATCTGGGATGGCATCCGGGTAGTTACCGCATGTACTACTCGGCGCATCAGTATCTGGCGCAGCAGGGCTACGTCATCCTGACGCCCGATTACCGCGGCAGCTCCGGATACAGTCGCGACTGGGCCACGGGCCACCACATGAGCATCGGGGTCACCGACACCGCCGATGTCGCCTCCGGCGCGCTCTACCTCAAGACTCTGGACTACGTCGATCCGGACCGTATCGGGGTCTGGGGTCTCAGCTACGGCGGCTTCCTCACTCTACAGGCGCTCTGGGTTGATCCGACACTCTGGCGCGCCGGCATCAACGTGGCCGGGGTCGTGGACTGGACTTACCGAGGCGGGGGGATGAGGCTTAGCGGCTTTACGATTCCCCGACTCGGGACACCCATCGAGAACCCCGAAGGTTACGATGTGTCGGCCCCGGTTCGCCACATGGAGAAACTGGAGAGACCGTTGATGATCATGCACGGCACCGACGACCGAAACGTCGCTTTCCATGACTCGCTGATGGTCATCGACGAGTTGGTGAAACTGGGCAAAGACTTCGAGACGGTCATCTATCCCGGGGAGATTCATTTCTTCCGCCGCGCCTTCGTCCTGCGTGACGCCTGGAGGCGTGCCGAAGAGTTTTTCGACCGACACCTGAAGAACGGGTCCCGGATGTCCAGCAACTGATTCGACCCAAGAACATCAGCGGCGTCGCGCCAGTCAACAGAGTGCCGGCGCGCACCGCTGAGACAAGAGGACGCCCATGAAACGTTTCCTGTGTGTCTTGCTCCTTACACTGCTGGCCGAAACGACAGCGTGGGCGACGTGGTCGATCGTCGCGGTCGACAGAAACACCGGCCGCGTCGTCATCGCGTCGGCGACGTGTGCCGCCAGCTCGACGCCGGATCGCCTGAAGGTGCTTCAAGCTGTGGTCGTGCCCGGAAAGGGAGTCGCCGCCTGCCAGGCCGGCGTCGACTCGACTCATCGGAACCACATGGTTGTGTACGAGGGACTGCAGAACGGCACCCACCCGAGCAAGATCATCCGCATGCTCGAATCGGACCCGGACATCGAAAGGCGCCAGTTCGGAATCGTGGACCTGCAGGGTCGTAGCGCGGGCCGTTCCGGCTCCTCCAACGGACAGGTCTCCCTCGACATCCAGGGGGAAGTGCCCGGAGCAAACATCTTCTATTCGGTGCAGGGGAACAGCATCGCCCGGCCCGCAGCGATGATCGAGGCCGCCCGTATCCTTGCTGAAACGCCAGGTCCCATCACGGATCGTGTGATGGCGGCGATGGAGAAGGCGGACTCGCTGGGCGGAGACCGCAGATGTACCTGCGACCGCGAGCCTCTCGCCGATGCGCCGTGTACCGGCAAGACCGCGCATGTGGCCTACATCCTGGCAGCCGACCCGGACAACGCGCTGGGCACTCATGTCGGGAACCCGCCTGAAGACCGGATCCAGCCCTGGAACGACGGGGCCTACGCGCTGTTCATCACCGTCATACCGACGACAACGGAACCGCACGAAGACGGCAACCCAGTACGGACCTTACGCATGCGTTACGACGAATGGAAGGCCGAGAACCCGTCTGCGGTGAACTGATCGTGGATGGAAATGCCGAGGGGAGACCGACACCGGTTCGAAGTTCGGGACACAGAAAAAGAATAGAGATCTAAGATCTTCGCGCCTCCGTGTCTCCGTGGTTGATCCCCGACCCCGACAGAATCAGTTGCGCGGCTGGCCCACGGCCCAGAGCGCGAAGTCCGTCCGGATGAAGATCTGACCGTTCACGATGGCGGGGGAGCTGAGGGTGTAGCCGTCCAGGTCGTTCTCGGCCAGAACTTCGAACTTGGGCCCCTGCCGAATCACCGTCGTGACGCCATCTTCGTTCGTGAGATAGATCCGGCCGTCCGCCAGCACCGGCGAGGAGCTATAAGTTCCTGACTTGAGCCGATGTCGGCCGTAGATCTCCGCGCCGGTCCGCGCGTCATAGCAAAAGATCACTCCGTTGTCCCGGACAACATAGAGATACTTGCCGTCGCTGACCGGCGTCGGCACATCGGGCCCGTTGTTGGTCTCCCACAGGAAGTGGGAGGTCGTCACGTCGCCCCTGCCGCCGGCACGCACGACAATCAAGGGCCTCCCTCGGCTTGGGGCAAACACGATATCGTCGAGAATCAGCGCCGAAGCAACGATCCGATAGTTCCCGCGGTTGCGTGGATTCAGACCGTTTGCCCGCCACAGTTCCCTCCCGGTTTCCAAATCGTGGCCTGTGATGCAGTCTCCACCCGTGATCACAAGCTCCAGACCGCGCTCGGTCCGGACCAGCTGAGGCGTCGTGTAGGAATCGGGTGACTCACGTCTGGCCTGGGTCGGACGTTCGACCCTCCACAACGTCTTTCCGGTCGCCTTTTTGATGCGAAGCAGGTAGGACGGATCATCCGTCCGCATCCCATGCAGGACCTGGATGTATAGGGAGTCCTCGTGCAGAAAGGGAGAGGAACCGTAACCCCAGTTCAGGCCGAAGGGACCGTGGTCAGACTGGATATCGCGCTTCCAGATCTCGTTGCCGTCAGAATCGAGCCGGCGCAGCAGGCCGGTCCCTGTCATCACCCAGACGCTCTCACCGTCGGTCACTGGTGAAGGAGTCGCGTGATTGTGCTTCCGAATCCGCCGGTTGCCGCCCCCGAGCACCTTCTTCCAAATGACGTCGCCGGTCCTGCGATGGACGCACCAGAGTTCGATACTCTCTCCGTCGGAGACGTTGATGAAGATACGATCGCCCCAGATGATCGGCGTCGCCCCGCTGCGACCCGGCAGGTCGAGCTTCCACGCGATGTTCTCTTCGCTGCTCCATCTTAGCGGGAGACCGGTTTCATCGCTGACTCCGTTGTGCAGCGGGCCGCGCCAGTGCGGCCAGTTGTCTCCGGTAACGCCGAGAGTCACCGTACTGAATATGAGAATGACGCACAGGAACAGGCGTATTCGCAAGGTTCTCCTCCTAGAATCCCACCGTTATTCTAGCCTACGTTGAGTCTGGTTTTTTGGTTACAGGACCCGAGCCGACGTCAGCTGCCGATCGCAACCAGGTTCCGCGCGGTCCGGATGTACCAGCGACCGTCGACCAGCGCCGGCGACGCCAGTGTCCGTTCGCCGATGTCGTTCACGTGAAGCAGTTCGAAATCGGGTCCGGCACGGAGGACGAAGGTCTCCCCGTTGTCATTCGTGAAAAACACCTTACCGTCCACGGCAACGGGCGAAGCCGAAAACCCTTCGCGCTGTGCGACGCCGAGTCGTCCCTGCCACATGACGTCTCCCGTGGCGGCCTCGAAACAGGTCGCAATCGCCGCCATGTCGTTCACGATGTAGAGATACTCCCCGTAGAGGAGAGGAGATGGAACGAAAGGCGAACCTCTCGGACTGCTCCACACCAGGTGGCTGTCGGTGACGTCGCCGCTTCCACCCGGACGGATAGCAAGTGTCGGGCCGGCCCGGCCTGACGAACAGAAGACCATTCCATGACCGACGACGGGCGTCGGAATGACTTCGAAGAGATTGCCGCCACACCGCCATAGTTCCCGGCCCGTGTCCGGATCGTAGGCCTGCACGCGACGCTGGCTGCTGACGACGATCTCGTCGTGATCGCCGGCGCGTATCGCGACGGGGGTGCCCCACCCCACGCTGGCGTTTCGCGCCGTCCGCCATATTTCTTCACCCGTACGCGTGTCGAATGCGGCAACGAACGAGCCGGAACGCTGATCCTGGTACAGGATGATCCGGTTCTTGTAGAGCAGCGGAGAACCGGCAGTACCGTGGTAGTTGCTCATCCGGCCCAGATCCCGGTTCCAGACGATCTCGCCGTTCATGTCGAATGCCATCAGTCCGCGGGCCCCGAAGGAGACGTAGATGCGCTCTCCGTCGGTAACGGCCGTCGCGGATGCATGCCCGTTCTTGCGATGAACCGACTCCGACCGCCCCCTGGGAGCGAAGCTCTCCCAGAGTGGGGAGCCGTTCGAGCGTCGAAAGGCAAGGAGCGAGAATCGTTCCCCGCCACCGTATGCGGTCGTCAGAAAGATGCGGTCGCCCCAGACGATGGGCGACGAATTCCCGCTTCCCGGAACCGGCGTCTTCCAGACGATGTTCTCGGTTGCGGACCAGGTATCCGGATAATCGTTGCCGTTGGCGAGCCCCTGCCCGGAAGGCCCACGCCAGCGCGGCCAATACTGATCGCCTTCTCCCTCGACCGCGATCATCGCGACGCCGGGTTCCTGGCTCTCGACTGCCGACGACCACGTCAAGACGACCGTAATCAGCGCTAGACTCAGAAGTGCTGGGATTCGCACGCGTTCTCCTCTTTGGATGCAATGTTGCCGATTCGCCGAAGTCTACCACCAATGTGGGAGGATAGACTCCCGATTCAGGCAAGTGTAGGTGCGCTCTATGAGCGGAACCATCTATTAGCGTCGGGTCCACCGTCCCCCTCACGACAAAAGACTGAACGTTCACGGACCGAATTGCCGTGCGTGGGTTCGCGGAGAAAGACAGTTGGTCCGGTCCCCCCACGCCATGCTTGACCAGAACAGTGTGCGTTGATAGACCGCACCTACAGTGACAACTGATTACTCGGACCGCAGGTCTGCCAGCAACGGTGCCCGCAAGAGGGCGATCACAGCCGCGACCGACGACAGCAGCCCGACCAGCATCACTCCGACGAGCATCCAGGTCACCGAACCGCCGGGAACTGTGCCGCGGGCCAGTAGCGCCGGCAGGATTGCAAGCCCGGCCGACACGACGCCGCTCAACAGCCCCCCGAAAAGGAGGACGGTGTTCTCAGCGACCACGAGCGTCGCCAGGTCCGAAGCCCGGTAGCCCGTGGCGCGCAGCAGGGCCATCTCTTTCCGACGTTCGAGCACATTCCGCAGCATGACTGCCGACAAGCCCAGCGTTCCGAGCAGGAGTCCCAGACCACCCAGGGACTGGAACGTCGAAATGTAGGTGCTCTCGACGCGGTGGAACGTCTCCAGCCGCTCGCGAGCCGGCATCACGTCCAGGCCCGAATCGGCCATCCCTTCTTCCAGTGCCGCGGCCACGTCGGGTATCCGGTCGGCTTCCGAGTCGATGAGGAAAACGCGGAAGCCGGAATGGTACGGGAACAGGCTCATGAAGTTGGTCTCAGAAATCAGCAGCTCGCTCTGGAATATGCTGTCGGCCAGGGCCGCCACGAGGCGTAGACGCAGGGATCGCCCCTCATGCTGGATCACGAAATCCTCGCCGGGCTTGCGCTTGAGGATATAGGTCAGGGTGTGTGCGTCTGCGATGGCCGGGATTGCTCCGTCGGGATATTCCGTGTGGAGCAGTTCCCAGGGGTTGGCGCTTTCTTCCGGCGTGGATGCGAGGGAACTCTGGAAAGAGAAGCGACCTTCTTCGATCAGTGCATCGGGTACGCCCAGGACACGAGGGTTTTGGGGCTGGTAGAGGTTCAGGCAACTGACATCCTCTCCGGGGCGGAGACGGAACGAGAAGAACCGGGCGGCTCTGATCGCGTTGAGTTCCTCGTCATTGAAACCCGCGCCGCGCCGGCCGGCGTCGGTGTTCAGGTCGTGGGCGACGGGCAACAGCGATTCCCCAAGCAAGGCGAAGCCGCCCGTTCCGGAACTTCGGTCGAATCCCTCTGGAATCTCGCGACGGAAAGCATCCACGGAAACTATGATGAAAGCAGCCGAAGCCATCATCCCGATCGAGAGCAGGCTCCGGCCAGGGCGCCACGAGGCGTTCCGGAAACCCATCCGCACCACCCCTCCGGTTGCACCGAGCACAACCCGGCGCTTCCTGGAAGCGAGCCATCCCCACCCCGCACACAGCGAAGCCGTGAGCAACAGCGCCCCGGCTCCGAAGAAGCCGGCGGCGACGTCGAGCAGCTCGACCCATGACGCCCCCAGCAGAGCGAATGCCGCCAGCGTGGCCGCCCCCGCCCAGCGCCAGACATTGCGTCTCTTCGAAACCGGAACGGGCGCCGCCTCGCTTGAACCGGCAATGAGGCTTCTGGGCGAAAGAGACCGCAGTCCGCGGAGCGTCCACCAGATACAGGCCGCCGCCGTGGCCATGCCGCCCACAAATCCGATCACCAAGGACAACGGGGCGATCTCGAGCCGCAGGAACGTGGTCCCGACCCCGTCGACCCACCAAGTCCGCAGGCCGTACATCATCACCGCGCCGTATGCCACGGCTCCGGCAACTCCGATCAGGCTGCCGAGTGCGGACAGGAGTATTCCCTCCCCGAGGAACAGCCGGCGGATATCCGAGGCCCCGAACCCGACCGCCTCCAGAATTCCGATCTCGCGCAACCGTTGCTCAACGCCGAGACGGAAGAAAAGACTGGCCAGGAGTACGGCTGAAACGACGATGAAAAAACTGAAGGAGATGAAGTAGAGACCGAAGTCGATCGCACCGCTCGACGACCGGGTACCGGCAGCGCGGGCGGCATAGACGGCCATGCCGGCAGCGACAGGATCGAGCCTTTCCCGCACCTCTAGTTCGGTTCTGGCCAGCGCCACACCGCTCGGAGTCTCCGGTGGGGGACTCAGGCGCAACGCGGTCAGCTCTCCGTATCGCGTCCGCCACAATTGCTGCCCGACGTCTAGAGGCACGAATGCCTTCGGCGCGGTGCGGTATTGCTCCCAGTAATCCTCGTCGCTCGGTCGAATACGACCAAGGTCGACTGGAAACGGGGGATCCCAGTCGGCTACGGTGGGCGAATCCGACAGACCCGGGAAGGTAGGAGCAAGCCTCCGGTCGCCGCCGAGCTCGGTCATCTCGACGGAGGCCACCAGCCTGAATTCCGCTGTTCGCGTTTCGAGTCTTCCGCCTTCGTGCCACACGTAGTAATCCAACTCGACCGTCTCGCCGGGGCTTGCGCCAAGGTCGTTCCATGCCCAGTCATTCAACCAGACGGGCGGCGGATCCTCTTCGGATCGTGAACCGGTTCCGCCTGGGAGCGAAGCGAACGCCTCACCGTCCACGGCCGAGACGAGCGAGTACGGCACTTCGCGGTCTCCGATGCGGATCGTGTTCGCGAGGTAGGTGAACACACCCGTCGTCTCCCAGCCCAGCTCGAGGATCGCCGACCGCGTCGCCTCGGCGACTCGATCGTCCAGCGTCACGCGTCCGCTTTCGACAGACAGCCCGAGGCCAGGGCCTGAGGTGGGCAGCTCGATGATCTGCACGTCGAGGTCTATCAGCGCATACGTGGAACGCAGCAGATCTTCGAGCTGCTCGCGCCTTGCTTCGGGGTCGGCACCCGCCGAGAGTTCCTGAGGGTCCGAGACAAGGATCCCGTTCACCTTTCCCGGCAGCTCCAACGCGCTCTGCAATCGCTCGAGCGGAACGAACACCGCCCGGACAGCTCCCTGTTGAGGCCGCACGGTGAACTCCCCGAGCTCTCCCGCGTCAAGAGTTGCGGCGACACTCACGCGCAGCGAGGTGCCGAAGGAGTCCTTGTCGCTGTGCAGGGAGTCCACAGCCACAGCGGAGGGTTTCCGGACCCGAACCAGGAGCGAATCCCCCGTCACCGCGCTGAACTCGGCGGCGAGGCTGGGGCTCAGAAGGATTTCCCGGCTCTCGAGTGGCGGTTCCGTCCGTTGGTTGAACGCCCAGAAACGGGCGTCCACGCCGTAGACCAGCACGCCCGAGGCCCTTCGGCCGCTGTTCTCGTGTGACACGACGCCGTCGAGCGCTATCAGCGGAGCCGCGTCGGCGAATGAACTCTGAAAGTCCGGTCTCGATGACAGCTCACCGGCGAGTTCCTCGCGAAAGAAGTTCTCCGAAGTGATGACGAATGAAGTCTCGCCCAGGCGCAACAGCACGAGGTCGCGCAGGCTCGCCCGCACCGAATCGCCCACCAGGAGGGCACCGGCAAGCACCGCGACGGCCGCGGCAACGCCCGCGATGACGGCGAGGTTGGTCCGCCAGTAATGAGTGAGGTTGCGGTAGAAGAGTTGCGTCTTGGTCATGACATCAGGACCGCCGCTCGAGGCGGTGCTCGATCAAGTCGAATTGTGTCGGCAACCGGGCCGCGAGTTCCGGATTGTGCGTGACGACCACCAGCACCCTCTGTTGCTGCCGGTGCATGTCAAGCAGGACCTCCGCGACCGAATCGGCTGAAGACCGGTCGAGGTTCCCCGTCGGTTCGTCGCACAGGAGCAGCGCGGGATCACAGATCAGAGCCCGAGCCAGCGCCACCCGTTGCTTTTCCCCTCCGGAGAGCTCGGACGGCAGGTGCTCCACGCGGTCCGCCAGGCCGACGGCTCCGAGGAGTTCTCGGGCCCTTTCACCGAAGCGCGCCTTCTCGCCGGCGTGACGCGGGTGAACCAGTGTCGGTGTGAGAACGTTCTCGAGGACGGTGCACTGCGGCAGGAGGCAATGGTCCTGGAAAACGAACCCGACGCGTTCGTTGCGAAACGCAGCTTGTTCCTTCTCCGATAGAGTGAAGGGATTTTGCGAGTCGAGCGTGACCGACCCGGACGTGGGAGGGTCCAGCGCTCCGAGGATGTAGAGGAGCGTGCTCTTCCCGCTGCCTGACGGGCCCATTATGGCAGCCGCGTCCCCGCCGGCCATCGAGAAGGTCACGTCCGACAAGATCGTCAGCGGCCCGCGGGGCGTCTCGTATTCCTTGCCAAGCCTGGAAACTTCCAGCAACGTCAATCTCCGGCGACAATCCGTGAGGACCCCGTGAAGGATCTGTTGCCGGCCGTAAGGAGGTCGTCGTACACATCGAGCAGTCGCGATGCGGAATGGCCCACGGTGTAGTGTTCCCGGACCTCCCGGTAGGCGCGCTCCGCAAGAGATGCGACCTTCGAGCGGTCCTGCCACAGGTCATAGAGTTCGTCCGCCAGGCTGTCGGGATCGTCCGGTTCCACCAGCCGTCCGCCACCGGTCTTCTCGACGATCTCCGTGAAAGCTCCCCGGCGAGGCTGAACGACCGGCACTCCGTTCGCCATCGCCTCGAGGAGGAACATCCCCTTGGGCTCGCCATAGGTCGCGGGTACCGAAAGCACGTCGAGACCCTGAAGGAAACCAAGCTTGCCTTCGCGGTCGACGACTCCGCGGTAGGAAAACTCGTCTGCGAGTCCGGCCTCCTCGAGCGTGCGTTCGATGCCGGCCATGTAATCCGCGTGGTCGGGCGCGGTGTATCCAGCCACTTCGAGGCGGATTGCAGATGAGGCGGTCTGCCGGCGAAGACGTACGTACGCATCCGCGAGGACGTGCAGTCCCTTCTCGGGTGCCACGCGGGCGAAATACCCGACGCGGAACTCCCCGTCTCCCTTTGCCGTCGGCGGGGGCGCGTAGCCGGTCATGTTGATGCCGAGGGGCACGACCTCCATCTTTTCCTCGGGGATCTGAAGATACTGCGTCATGAAGCGGGCACAGTATTCGCTGACCGCAATGAAGCGGTCGACCTGCGGGACCTGCTCGGCAATGAGCTCGAGCGCCTGCTCACGATACGGGGCTACGAGCCCGTCGATGAAGAGTTCCTCACCCTGCAGCGTGCAGCACACCGGCCGGTCGAGGGCTTCGCGAAGCGGCTCGGCCATGGCGATCAGCAGAGAATTGGGTAAATTGATCACGTCGGGTACCGGCTCGCCGCCCAGCCAATCCAACAGTTTGTCGAACTCCTTCCGGAGAACGCCTTGCGTCCCCCGTAGCATCGATATCGTCAGATCGCCCAGCAGCTTCGGATCATTCGATATGGCACGGCCCGCAAATGCGTCGATGACGCCCGGTGAATCCCACAGGCGATCGAGGAACCGCGGGGTCTTCCGGAAAAGCGCGAGGTGCTGCTGGAGGTAGACACTGATGCCGCCGAACAGCACCTGTGGCCGGCACATGTTCGGCTCGTCGGTGCGGGTCGGCGTGTAGACGGGAACGAGCGTGACGTCGTGCCCACGCGACAACAGCTCGGCAGCCAACGAGTTATCGCGCGCACAGCTGCCACAGTACATGCCTGCTGCGCCGGCCGTGATGGATAGGATTCTCATGGTTGAGGAAATGGTCAGTAGGCCGCAATCCGCAAGAGCTCCCCTCCTCAGATGAGGAGGGGTGGCGCGAAGCGCCGGGGTGGTGCTGACCAATTACACACAGCCCTGAATCGGCAGCTGGCCACTTCCTTGCTCGTCACTCGTCACCAACAGGCTCGGTCTGGAACGCACGGGCACGGAACAGGAAGTCCACGATGTTGCCTTCATGCGGCTGGAGCCAGTTGAGCTTCGTCGTCGGAACGGGACCGAGGTTCAACCTGTCGACGTGCACGGCGTCGATCAGCCGCTGACGGAAATCCGGGTTGCACGTGATGCCGGTACAGACCAGCGTCGGGCCGATCGCATCGATCATTCTGGATTCAGGACACTCGACCACAGTCGTGAACGGAAACATGTATTCCTTGCCGGCTATTGCCGCGTCCGGCGATTCGCAATGCACGACGGTCGGCAGCAGATAATCGGCGAGGCCCTCCTTCACGACGCGGCCATTCTCACGGTAGCCGGACGTCATGTCGGTCACTCCCGGCGGCTGAAGATCCGCGTCGATCGCCTCGGAGACCGCATCGGCCACACCGGGCACGGTGAAGGCCGCCAGCCCCGCTTCCGGATCGTTAGGCGGCAGCGCTCTCACAGTCCCGAGACGTTCAGCCAGAGCCGCGGCAATCTCGCGCGTGTGGCGCGACGCCCAGATCCCGGAGCAGTTGATACAACTGCGACCGCTGTTGATGAAGACGCTGTCGACCATCAGTTCGAGGTAGTCCTCCCACCGGTCGACCTGGTCGTCGCCGAGGAGGATTTTCGAGAACCCCGGACCATGCGCCTGAACACGGGGATTGCCGCGATACCGATCCACTGTGGCAGTTCCGCCGAAAATCAGGCTCCGCGCGCAAGCGTCCAGAACCGCGGCGCCGATGTCCGCCTCTCCCGGGTAGACGGAGATCGCCTCTCTGGGAATTCCGGCTTCGAAAAACGCTTCCGCCATGCGGTAGGGAGTCCAGGGTTCTTGCGGTCCCGGCTTGAGTACGAGCCCAACCTGCAGCGGGATGATCGGGAGCCAGAGCGTGTGCACTCCGGGCGAGTTCGAAGGCAGCACCAGCCCGAGGACCGGACTCTGCGACTGGAAGCTGATGGGCACACCGCGCTCCTCGCCGAAACCCCGGGTGAGGACATCCAGTTCCAGACCTCGTGTCAGCGAGGCCAGGATTTGATCCATCTGGGCGAGGACGAAGCCGTTCTTCTGCATGTTCGCCCGGCACATGTGCTCAGGCAGGCCCGTGCTTGCCGACTGGGCCCGAACAAACTCTTCCGGTGTCTGGGTGCCGTCGCCCATCGGAAGAGTCCCGTCCATATACAACTCACCGGCCCGGCCGACCCTGGCAACCAACTCCTCGATCGGGATGGCCGTGAGCGCATCGCGAGCCTGCTGGGCCTTCCGCATGTCGCGCTGGATCAGGCCACCGTTGGCACGACCGACCTTCGCGATAGGCTCGCCGGTCGAGAAATGGACGACCTCGTCCACGTCGAGACTCTCGTATGGCTGGCCCCAGCGCAGGACAGGAATCTGGATCATCTAGTACACCTTTAGTACACGCCGATGGTCGTCGTCTTCGCGAAGCCACGGTACGGCCGGACACCGCTGACGCCGTCCCACGGGTAGCTTTCGCAGGGGGGCTCGCGTTCGCCTTCGTCGCGCTCGAGGAATCCCGGCACGAGGAATTCCCTGGTCAGCGTCGTGAGCTTCACACGTCCTGTTTCGCCGTAGTCGACAACCTTGTCGGTGTCGTCGAAGTCCACCACTTCGATCAGGGCGCGGGGTTGAGGCGCATAGTAGGCGATCTTGTAGTTGTTGTGCGGGCCGCTCGGGGCGCTGGCAGCCAGCCCCATCAGCGTGTTCCCGTAGGTTGGAGTCATGTAGGCGCCGTCGAGCAACTCTTCGTGCGCGAAGCGGTTCCACTGGGGGGTAAACTCGGTGCCGCCCGAGAATATCCCCGTGATGCCCGCCTGACGGATCGTCGTGTCCATCGACTCCAACCGCAGCGCTAGCGCTTCCAGCAGCTTGGGCGTCGTGAACAGGCAGCGGATATCGTGGTTCGCCTGGAGGATCGTGACCGCCTGATCGATCACGTGGTCCTTGTAGGCTTGCAGGTGCTCGGCCCAACCTTTGTTGATGAGCTTGATGACCCACCGCGGATCGAGATCGACACAGAAAGAGATGCCTCCCCGGTACTGCGCGAGGTGTTCGACCGACAGCCGCAGGCGGCGCGGGCCGGAGGGTCCGAGCATGAGCCAGTTCGAGCCCTTCGGAAAGTACTCGTCGGGCAGCGTTTCGCTGAACAGTTCGTAGTCGGTGCGAAAGTCGTCACAGGCAACGCGGGTCTTGGGAATTCCGGTGGTTCCGCCGGTTTCGAATACGTAGACGGGCTTGCCGGCCATCCCGCGTGGCACCCACCGTTCCACCGGCCCGCCTCGCAGCCACTCGTCTTCGAACGACCCCAACCGCTTGAGATCATCGAAACCTTTGATCTCCTCACGCGGGTCCCAACCAAGCTTGCTCGCGTATTCGAGCCAGAAACTGCAACCCGTTTCGGAATCGAAATGCCAGGCGACGACCTCGCGGACCCAGACGTCAACGGCGGCGCGAGCGGCAGCGGCACGAGCCGACAAATCGTTCGCGGAGTCCGAAGGAGAAACCTGCATGATCGGGAGTATAGCAGAGGGATCGGGACATTGGCCGCAGGGTGTAGGTGCGCTCTATGAGCGCACAATCCGCAAGCAAGAAAAGATGTGCGGTCATAGACCGCACCTACACCTGATTGCAAGTATTGACTAAACAGAAAAGTCAGGAAGCCATCCCGTTCAAGGCTTTGACAACACTCTACCTCGGCGCTAGGATTGCGTGACTCGATACCCGACAATCCCAGGAGGATCCCATGAAACGCAGTTCGGTATTCGTCTGCCTTGCCGCTTCCGTGCTGATTCTGTCCGCGTGCGCTCCCCCACCGGCTCCTGAGCCGGAACCCATGCCCGAACCCGAGCCCACGATCGAAGGCGCTTGGACGCTGGAAGAAATCACGACAGTCGGTGGACCGAATGAAGGAACCGTGACCGATCCCCAGCCCAGTCTGTGGGTGTTCGCCGGTGCGCACTACAGTGAGATGTACGTTATCCCAGAGTCGGAAGCGCGGGCCTTGTTCGAGCAAGCACCGCAATCTGACGCCGAGATTCGCGGGGCATACGATACGTTCATCGCCAACTCTGGGAGCTACGAGTTGCAGGGATCGACTCTGGTTATGCGACCCATGGTCGCCAAACATCCGAACTTCATGCAGGGCGGATCGCAGAGCTACGATTATCGACTGGAGGGCGACACTCTCTGGTTGACCGACGTACCTGGAATGATAACCATTCCGGGCGTTGAGCTCGAGCAGCTGTATACGGAAGCGACGAGAAAACTGATACGTCTAGAATAGCACCAACTGCGCAAGACCGCGGCTCTTCATCGAGCAAAACGATCCGTGAGAGAGCCAATTTGAGGGGGACATGGCTAGCCCTGTCCCCGGGTGTTGACTAAGAAGAAACGTTCGAGACTGCTGCACGTCGTTTCGGTCCGAGAAATGTGCGGTCATAGACGTCATAGACCGCACCTACACCTATCGCAAATTGCGATATTTGAAAGAATCCACATTGCAGGTTGCTCATTGGAGATTGTTTCATTTCAGATTTCCGACCAATAAGAAATCGAGCAATTTGCAATCTCCAAATTTCCGATGCGGCATCGTCCAATGACCAATCTGCAATAGCTGTCGGACGAGGTCCCAGCCACCCCCCCCTCGATCGAGTAGACTGTGCGGTCATAGACCGCACCTACACCTAATTGGTCGCGAAACAGTAAAACAGGCCGTCACCGCCGGTTCCCCGCAGATCTTCCTGACTGCAACCGCGAGTGCCGTGCGCAGAATTCCATGACGACCCGTCGTCGCCGCCGCCGGTGCGGTCGTGATGGCCGTTTCGGGCGCTTCCCTCTCCGCTGCTCGTCCAATTCGAACAGGTCGTGTCGCCGTCACCGACGAATACAGTACCGTCCGCGTTCGATCCCGTCAGGATGTCGTGACGGTTCGGCTGGTCTCCACGACCGTTGACCATTTCGCCCTTCTCATCGAGCTGTGTTTCCTTCGTCAGGTTGTTGTTGGCGGAGTGCAGGTCCGCCACGCTCGACGCGATACGGACGCCCTTGGAGTTGTACCAGGGGCCCGAGCCGATACGGTCACGCGCGTTGACAGCCGGCATGCTGGTACTGGTGGTGGTGCTCAGGTAGGCACGCCAGGTCTTGCCCCCCGATCCCACGGCTTCAGCCAGCGCCTGGCAGTGCCTGTCGGCTCCGGAGAGACCACCCAGGTCGGCGCCGCTTCCGGGGCCGGCGCTGGTCAGGAAAAAGCTCATGTCCTGCGCTAATGCCGGTTGTGCCAGCATCGCCAGAATGATCACGGCAAAAACGAAATGCACCTTCTTCATGCTCAGATCTCCTTTGTCGAAGTCGGATGATGACGGCGATTAGTCTACCTCTAAAAACGGATCTGCAAACCAAACTGGACGATACGACCGCTGTTCAGCGTGTTGGTTATTCGACCGAACGACGGGGACACGACGGTGTTGTTAGGCTCGTCGAACTGCGGATGGTTGGTCAGGTTCGTGATCTCTGTCCGGAACCTCAGCGATCGCGTCTGATCGGCGGAGAGGGAGAACTCCTTTGCGATCGCCAGGTTCAAGTTGCTCGTCCCATCCTTGCGGAAAGTATTCCGGGCAAGATTTCCGAAGCCGTTGATGAAGGTGTCTTCAACGCTGAACCCCTCCGGCCTGAAAATCCCCAGTGAAGTGTCGGGGTCGTCGATGCTCCTGCCCAGTAAGGAAGGATCCAGGATCGTCGGGCGATCCTCACGGACACCGTCCACATTTCCGCTCGGAGGCGCATCCGTTCCGGTTTCGACCGAGAACGGGGTGCCGGAACGGAACAACGCGGTACCCGAAATGGACCAGCCCTGCGCGAATCGGCCGGGAAGCTCCCACCGATAGCCCATCACGAACGCGTGGGGGGAGTCGAAGCTGCTCAGCGCTTTCAGTCCCGCAATCACCGCGTCTTCCCGCTGCTCCCTCCGCTCGTCGTTGCCGACCGCCGTGTTCGAGAAATCCGGTCCTGTGTCGATGGCCTTGCTGAAGGTGTAGCTGGCGCGCAAAGACAGGCCGGCGTTGAAGACCTGGTCCAGGCTGAACTGGGCGGCATCGAAATACGCCCGACCCATGTTCGTGATCGTGTTGACGGCGAAAGAGCTCTGATCGGGCCGGCGATCGTTGATGGTTCCTGTCGTTATGGGTATCCCCTCGGGCCGACTCGCGCGATTGCCGTGGAGCGTGTGAAAGAGCTTCCAGGTGCGGCTGCCCACATACCCCGCCGTCAACCTCGTCGACGGGGTCAAGTTCCGCTCCAGTTGCAGCCCGTACTGCTGGGCGTACGGAACGACAAGACCAGGGTCGATCAGGTTGAGTGACGAACGAACAGGCTCGTTTCCATCGGGCATTTCGAACTCGCCGAGCGGATCCAGAATGTCGGGACTTTGCGCCGACAAGCGTATGACGGCGGGCGGATTAAACCGGGCCGACTGGAACGTGACCGGAAAGACCCTTCCGAAAGCGATCCCATAGCCGCCGCGGATGGTCGCCTCGCCCCAGGCGTACGCAAAACCGAACCGGGGGGCAAAATTGTTCGCGTCGGAAGAATAGGAAAACTCGGTCAGGTCGTTGACTTCGCTCGGCGCTCCGGCGTACTCGTAGCGCAGTCCCAACGTCAGGTCCAGATTCGGCGTGACGCTCCAACGGTCGTTCAGGAACAGGCTGACGTCAGTGTAACGAAACCCACGGTACAAGTTGCCCAGGCTCTGCTCGTACTTCGACGGCAAACCCAGGAGGAGGTTCTCGAACGCTCCGTTCCCGAAGTTGGGGCGGAAGTTGAAGATGCCACGCGCATTGTCGCTCTGCAGGTCGTTCATCTGGTAGCGGCGGATTTCCGTACCCCAGTCCAACTGGTGGTTTCCCGCGTCGGTGGTTCCAGCCACGAGGTACTCAAAATCGTTCTGCACTCTGAGAATCGGAAACTGGCTGAACGGACCGAGGTTTTCAACCTGCCGCGCGATCGTCACAAACGGACCGACCGCGGCGGGAGGAACCAGGAGATGAATCTTTCGGCGAATGAAGTTGAAGCCCACACGCAGGCTTGTTTCCGGAGAAATGCGGCGCGCCAGCGAAAGGTTGAGTGTCTGGGGGCGGAGGCGTTGGTTCGGATTCAGGCCGTCGACGAATTCGAAGGAGTCGATGAAGACATCTCCGAGCGAGTAGCGTAAGGCGAACGTGTTCTCCGCGTTGACCTGCCAGGAGAGTCCCAGCGACCCGCCGCTGTTGCGAATCGTCTGGTTGGCGTTCGTGTTGAGCATGCGTGGGTCGATTTCCGTGCGATTCGGCAGCTCCGTGGGGTAGGCCTCGAGCCATCGCTCTATGAGGCGTCGGACGTCGGGATCATCCGACAGCGGGGTCCGCTCGCTCGGCAGGGGGACCAGAACGTTCCCGTTGACCGCTCCAGCCTCCCGAATCTCTTGACCTGTCAGGAGGAACGACAGTTTGTCCGAACCCAGGAGGCCGCCGAGGCGGAAGCCATACTGGTTCCGGCGCGTCGGCTCCACATCTCCGACCTGGAAGAACGAGCGGGCGTTGAACACGCTGTTCTGAAGGTATTCGTAAAACTCTCCGTGGAAAGCGTTCTGCGGGTCGGCTCGGACTATCTGGATGTTCCGACCGAGGCCTCCGAATTCAGCCGCGTAGTTGCGTCGAACGGCCGAGAATTCCGTGATCGGCCGGACTTCGGCACCGGAACGAGCGAGTTGCTCGGTCAACGCATCGTTGTCGATGAGGTTCACCTGGATGTTCTGGTTTCTCTGCCCGGCGGCGGACTGTTGACGGGCGGCCACGGCGCGATCGACGGCGTCCTCGGTCACGTCGACCTGCACCAGGTCCGTTTCCGGAATACGCACGTCGGCAAGCGATATGATCGTGAGGTCCTCGACGACCGCACGGATCGTGTAGACTCCGTTCTCAACTTCCTCGAAAGTGTAGCTCCCGGGGCGCGGCGCCTCGACTTCGTCGACGACATCGCCGGCCTCGTTGACGAGCACCAGGCGGACGCCGTCGACGCTCTGTCCCATCTGAACCGTCAGGGCGGCCATCAGTAAGACTAGAATCGGGGTCATTCTTCAGACTCTACAGAAGGTTGATCGACAAGAAGTGATTCGCATCGACGCCAACGACACTCATCCCTGAACTCTGCGGCGAAGCATGTATATTCGCTCACGGTGCTGGATTTCACAAGTAGGCTTCCGCCCGTTCTTTACATCGCGGACACCGGCCGGGAGCGGTCCCCGACCTACTCGTGCAACCGTCCAGGAAGTACGAGGGCACACATCGTGGCTGTGACTAGAGCCGCTGCATAGACCACGCCTGCCAACAGGTGAGCTTCCGCGGTCCCGGTTTCTCCCGCTCGAGTCAGGACAAAGCCGAGGGCTGAGATTCCAAGGACACCGCCGATGTACCGGGCGGTCGACACGGCGCCGGCCGCCATTCCCGCATCGTCGCGGCCGACGGCGCTCATCGCGGCCGCCTGGGAAGGCGCCGACGACAGACCCAAACCAGCACCGAGCATGACCAGCCCGGGAAGCACGTCCGCCGGGACTGCTAGCTGGTTAAAGTCAACGATAAGGTACAGGCCAACCAGCGCCAGCGTTGACCCTGAGAAGGCTGCCAGCCGCACTCCGATCCGTTCGGCAACGCGGCCGCCGATGGGTGAGAAAACAACCATCGCGATCATCATCCCGATGATGGACCGGCCGGTCGTCCCCGCTTCGGTACCCCGAACCTGCTCGAAAAATATCGGAAGCTGGAACAGGAGGGCGTACATCGCCAGATTCTGAAGGCCGATTACGGCACTGGCGGCGGCGAAGCTGCGCTTTCTGAACATACCCAGGTCGAGCACCGGTTCAGCCACTCGCTGTTCCCAGAAAACGAAAACTCCCAGGAGCAGTGCTCCGGCCAATCCGATCACCGCCGCAAACGGCGACACGATCTGTAACGCGACAACCAGCAGCGTCAGGCCGAGACCGAGAAAAACGCTGCCGAGCACATCAAATCGCGGCCGAGGCTTCGCTTCCTCCGTCGACACGCTTCGCGAACGGGGTCCCGCAACCCGTATCAAGACGAATGCGATCGCGATCACGGGCAAGTTGGCGACGAAGACGGAACGCCAGCCAAACTGCGCGGTCAGCTCTCCACCGACGAGCGGACCGATCGCGGCTGCCGTGCCCATGACGGAACCGAAATAGCCAAACGTCCGCGCCCGGCGTTCGGCAGGTACCAGGTTCCGCAGCAGAGCCATGGCAGCGGGAACGGCAAGCGCACTTCCGAGGGCCATGCACATGCGTGCGAAGGCGAGGCTCGCCAGGTCGGCCAGTGAGAACCCGATGACCGATCCGCCGCCATAGATCGCCATACCCAGGACCAGCCCCTTTTCATGCCCGATCCGGTCGCCGAGCTTGCCGCCCGGACTCATGAAGGCGATCCCGACGATGAGATAACTCGAGACGAGCCATTGGGTCAGCGAGCCGCTGCCGACATCGAGTTCCTGCCCGATGGAAGGCAGTGCGACGGCAATCATCGTCGAACCGAGTGGCGCTAGGGAAGCAGCCATGAACATTCCCACGTAGAACATCCATGAGAGCTTTTCGGCGGGCGCAGGGGCCGCGGTGAAGGTGTCGGAAACGGTCAAGTGGCGGTTCTCATCCGCCGACGCGCGTGATCGAACGACATTGGAGGAGGAAGAGAGAGCCTTTGGAGAAAGCCCATTCGATGTCCAACCCGCTTCCGTAGAACTCCTCGCAGCCGAGTGTCAGTCGGTGCAGATCTCCAAGCCGGGAGTCGTCGAGAACGCGGGCCCGGATCCGGGCCTCCTCGACCGGAACCTCTTCGGTCCCTCCCTCCGGAGTCGAGCGGAGATACATGTCCTTCTCCCCTATCGAGATTTCGAGGACTTCCCCGTCGGACGCGACGCGGTAGGAATCGGGGACGACCAATCCCGAAACGACGGCTTCTCCCAGACCCCAGGCCGCTTCGATAACCCGTTCTTCGGCGCCTGTGGCGGGGTTCCGGGTGAACAGGACTCCGGCCGACTCCGGCTCGACCATCTGCTGCACGGTAACGCCGATGCGCGGCGGGTCCTCGATTCCCATCCTCTTCCGGTAGGCCAGGGCCGACGCGGAATGAGCGGAGCTGTGGACCTCCCGTACAGCCTGGAACAGGGCGTCGGGCGTGAGGACGTTCAGGATCGTGACATGTTGTCCGGCAAAGCTGGCGTCCTTGGCATCCTCTCCCACTGCGGAAGACCGAACCGCCAGAGCGCCTTCGATCGAGGCGCAGGTTTCTTCCAGCATTTCGAGAGAGACTTCGTCGTGCGCGGCAACCGCGTCAACCAGGTCGACGCTGAGAGCGAATCCCGGGGGGACCGGCAGCCCGGATCGGATCGCCCGCCCGAGACTGACCGACTTGCCCCCGTACCGCTTTTCATCTTCCGCCTCAGAGAGCGGGACACACTCGGTCACAGCACATCAACCTTACCGGAACCGCCATCGACCCGAACGCGCGCGCCGTCGGGGATCACGGAAGTGGCCTTGAGCGTGCCGACCACGGCGGGGAGCCCGTATTCGCGCGCGACAATCGCAGCATGGGACAGCTGCCCGCCGCGGTCCGTGACGATGGCACCGATGAGCGGAAGCACAACATTGAAGGCAGCCGAGGTCGAGCTGGTAATCAGCACGTCCCCCTGGTTCAAACGATCGAAGTCGGCGGGGTGACCGATGACGCGTGCCACGCCCTCGTAGACACCGGGACTGACCGGCCTGCCCGTGATGGCGGTCGCCGGAGAGTCTTCAGCTTCCCCGAACACTTCTCCCAGGGCCGATCCGAACGCCCGCATCGCCATCGCGGCATACGGGGGGAGCTTGTCGAGTGGAGGAGGAGGGGGCGGGGGATCTCCCAACAAAGGGGGAACATCCTTCAGAGAAGCGTTTCGACGCCAGTCACCGCGTTCCTTCAGGTCTGCGTTCGTCGGATGGTCCCCACCCTGCAGCATCGAAACCATTTCTCCATGCGTCGCATCGACGGCCATCTCTGCATCGTCGATTCGACCCTGCTCGGCAAGGCGCCGGCCGACCTCCAGGATCGCCCTGCGGGCGATGCCCGTACCCCAGTTGTCGTTATAGACGCCCCGCTCGTCACGAAGCCGGCTGATGAGTCGTGCATCCGCCAACACTTCGTCAAAGCTGTCTCGGTGCTGGGCTGGAACCGCGTCACGCACCCGGGCAACCTCATCCGCTGACGCGTCCTCGTCCCCATGAACACCGCCGGAAGCCCAGATGGAATTCAGCAACATTTCGGGCATCTCGATAGAATATGGATCGGCGACATCGTAGCCGGACACCACCCTCAATCCGACGACATCGAGGTAAGCGTTGATGGCCTGGCTGACGTCGTCGTCGCGCGAGCGCAACTGAGCCAGGATCTCGCCGGCCTTTAAGCCCGCATCGAAGTCTCCAGGTCCCACGTTGTTTCGATCGAGCGCTTCGGCGACCAGTTGGAGTTTCTCCGTTGCGCCGCAGGAAACAGGGGCGGCTCCTTTCAGCGGCGCTAGCAACTGACCGATGTCGAGGCCCGTCCACTCGCTGGCCTCGGCCACGTAATGTCCCATCGGCACGATCGAAGGCGCCGTAAAAATGTGGTGCCGGTAGATCATCTCTCCACAGTTGGACCGGGTAGCTTCCAGGTGGTCGATGAATGCGTCCGTGTCCAATTCCCGAATGGCGACGGACTGGAGTGCCCGGTTGCGACGGATGGAGTCGGGCTTGTACTCCGTGTCCCACCGCTCCAACTCGGTGCGCCACAGTCTCGAGGTAAAGACCTCTTCGGCAGCCGCGAAACGAGCCGGGAACTCTTCTTCGCCGGACGGTATCATCTTGTAGTACATGAACCCGTTGATGCTGGCCGGTTCGAGGTGGCTGAAAAGCAGGCCCATGCGGGCCGTCCCTTCGGCAAAGCCTCGAGGAAACTCATTTTTGAACAGGCTGAAAGTGTATTCAGTCAGCGGACGCGGACAGTGTGTGGAATCCTGTTCCCAGGATCCGGGTCCCGGTGCTTCAAATGTTTTCGGCATCGTCTCTCCCTCAGCAGCGCGTGGCAGAAGTCTGCGTCGTCAAAACATTACGTTGAAACGTAGTAAGAGCGGAGGGCATAGTAGCGGACGTGTCTGTCAGCGTCAAACGACGCTGATGTTCGCAATTGCAACCGCGATCGCATGCCGCTCGTAGGAACATGACCGTCTCCACCGCCGATTGACCGGCATCAGTGCGTCCGACTACGATCTTGGCGGATTGAGGGACCCGAGATCGACTCCCAAACCGAGAAAGAAGTGAGTTCCGTGCAAATCGCAGCACCAATCCCCGGCACTTCATCCACGACGGGGTATTTCACACCAGCACTCCTCTTACTTTTCGTCGGCAGTGGTTGCTCGGCTCTCATCTACGAGATTGTCTGGTTCCACATCCTGCAGCTGGTGATCGGGGCGTCCGCCATCTCCCTGGCGGTCCTGCTTGGAAGCTTCATGGGAGGGATGTGCCTGGGCAGCGTGGCGTTCCCACGTTATGTCTCCTCCAAGTTCCATCCGCTACGCGTATACGCGTGCCTGGAACTTGGAATCGGGCTGATGGGCGCCCTGCTCTATTTCCTCCTACCCTTTGTCGGCCGTATCTATCTCGGTTCTTTTGGCTACGGTCTGGGCAACATCCTGATTCGAGGGCTGGTCGCAGCCCTCTGCCTGCTTCCGCCGACCGTCTTGATGGGTGCAACCCTGCCGGCCGTCGCCAGATGGATCCGGACGACCAAGGTCGGAGTCTCACGCCTCGGGTTCTTCTACGGCGCAAACATCGCCGGGGCGGTTCTGGGCACACTGTTGACCGGTTTCTATCTGCTCCGTGTGCACGACACCGTGTTCGCCACCTACGTTGCGGTAGCGATCAACGTTGCGGTCGGCATCATCGCCCTCCGGGTGGCGGCGAAACACAAATTCAAGGCCGAATACGAGGCTCTCGAAGAAGGGGGACGTGTGCCGCTGTCCTCAAATGCAGCCTACCTGGTGGTCGCGCTGTCGGGGCTGACGGCGCTCGGCGCCGAGGTCGTCTGGACCAGGCAGTTTTCGCTGCTGTTCGGAGCGACCGTCTACAATTTCTCGCTGATCCTGGCGGTGTTTTTGACCGGACTGGGAATCGGCAGCGGCGTCGGCTCCCTCGTTGCACGGCGGAGCAGCAACGCGGCACAGGCCCTGGCCCAATGCCAGATGCTTCTGGTCCCGGCGATCCTCTGGGGCGCCCTGATGATCACCCAACGGGTGCCCTACTGGCAGCCGAGCGAGGACTTTCTCCCGTGGCTCTACGAACGGTCTTTGGACAGCATGGCCTATGTCTACGCGTTCGACATGTTCCGGTGTGCCGTGGCCATGCTGCCGGCGACCTTGCTGTGGGGGGCGTCTTTCCCGCTGGCTCTCGGCGTCGCCGCGGAGGGCCGTCGCGAGTCCGGAAAGCTTGTCGGTGGAGTCTATGCGGCAAACACTGTCGGAGCGATCATCGGGAGCCTGTTCGTCACGCTCGTCTGGATTCCCTATGCCGGCACACAGAGTGCCCAACAGGCTTTCATGGTTCTAGGAGTCTGCGCGGCAGAAGGACCGGAATTGGGCGGATAGAGATCGAAGATAGGACATGTCACGAACATATCGAACCTATATCCCAGAACAGAGCCTGCTGCTGCCGCCGTCGCTGAGAGATTGGTTGGCCGAAGATCACCTGTCGTACTTCATATCGGACACGGTGGACGCCATGGATTTGAGCGCGTTTGAGCAGCGGTATGGAACGGACGGACCGGGCAATCAAGCGTACGATCCGCGGATGATGGTGAAGGTGTTGATCTACGGGTACGCGACCGGGGTGTTCTCGTCGCGGAAGATCGCGGCGAAGTTGACCGACGACGTGGCGTTCCGGATGTTGGGAGCGGAGAACTTTCCGGCGCACCGTACGATCTCGGATTTTCGCAAACTGCATCTTGAGGAGTTCGGGAACCTGTTTGTGCAAGTGGTGATGATGGCGCGGGAAGCGGGACTGGTGAAGATGGGAACCGTGGCGGTGGACGGAACCAAGATGCGGGCGAATGCGAGCAAACGCAAAGCGATGAGCTATGAACGGATGAAGAAGCAGGAGACCGAATTGGGCGAACAGATTCGGGATCTGTTGAACCGGGCTACGGCGACCGATGAGGAAGAAGACCAGCGATACGGCAAGGACCGGCGCGGAGACGAACTGCCCGATGGGTTGTCGACCCGCAAAAAGCGATTGGCCACGATCCAGGCAGCAATGAAACGGCTCGAAGAACGTCAGATGGCTGCGGACCAGGAAGCGGGACGGGAACCGGGAGACGACAAACCCGGATGCGGAAAGAAGCCATTCAAACGCCCCATGGGCGAGCCCAAACCGACGGCCCAGGACAACTTCACAGATCCGGAAAGCCGGATCATGAAAACCTCCACTGAAGGGTTCCAGCAATGCTACAACGCGCAGGCGGTGGTGGATTCCGAGGCCCGGATCATCGTAGCGACAACGGTGAGTTCCAATGCGTCCGACGCGGGACAGTTGGAACCGACCCTGGATGCGTTGAACAACAACCTGGGAGAGCATCCCGAACGTGTACTGGCCGATGCGGGATATCGATCCGAGTCGAATCTAGGGATGTTGGAACAACGTCAGATTGACGGGTATGTTGCCATGGGTCGCGAGAAGAATCTGGCCGATGTTCCACTCCCACCCAAAGACACTGCTGTTGGCCGGATGATGAGAAAGATGAAAACCAAGCGTGGGCGCGACCGCTACCGGGCCAGAAAGCACATTGGCGAGCCGCCCTTCGGGTGGATCAAGTCGGTGCTCGGATTCCGACAGTTCAGTCTACGCGGTTTGGACAAAGTGACCGGTGAGTGGAACCTGCTCACTCTGGCGGTGAACTTACGGCGGATGAACGGGATGATCGAATGGGCATAATCCGGAAAACCGGAACCCAGCAGACCCGATACACGGCCAATTACTGGTATCCGTACAGCTCTGAACTCCTCGTATCGGAAGAATCGATGGGTTCTCCTCCGAAGACCCTCTCAAATCCCAATAAATTCGAGTTCTTCGCGCTCTGCCGCGCAGACTCCTAGCCGCAGGAGCCGCCCTCCTCATGCTCCGGGAAAGCCGGTCGAACGCCGCCGGAGTATCCTCCGGGCCGCACAGGGATGCACCAGGCTCGTTCCAGGGCCTCGCTGGAGCGGCGTTCGTGATGAGCCTCGCCCTGGTGCTGATCTTCGTCGTCCCTCCGACACCGCAGGGGCTGATCGCCTACGGCCGGTTCATCGAGTACTGGGGACAAGGTACCGAGTACCTGTACACGGCGGAAGGAATCGATGCCTCTGTTGCGGTCTCGGAGTTCGAGGGCGAGCGCAGCATGCACGTGGCCGGCAAAGTCGTCGCGTCCAACGTGCAGATCGACATGCGACTACAAAGGATGCTGGGCCATGTCCCAGCGCTGATCCATGAGAATCCGCGTTCGATTCTGATCGTCGGTTGCGGCGCCGGAGTAACGGCCGGCTCTTTCGTCGTTCATCCCGAAATCGAACGGATCGTCATCTGCGAGATCGAAGCTCACGTACCGGAAGCCGCCGGACGATTCTTCGGACAGGAAAACCACTTCGTAATCGATGACCCGAGAACCGAGGTGGTCATCGACGACGCGCGCCATTTCCTGGCGACGTCGGACGAAAAATTCGACATCATCACCTCCGACCCAATTCATCCCTGGGTCCGCGGCGCCGCCGCCATGTACTCGGCCGAGTACTTCGACATGGTCAAAGAACGCCTGAACCCGGGAGGCGTCGTGACGCAGTGGGTACCGCTCTACGAAAGCAATGAGGAAGCGGTGAAGAGCCAGCTCGCCACTTTCGTCGAGGCGTTTCCCGATGCGACCGTGTGGAACAGCGACATCTTCGGCGAGGGGTACGACGTGATCGTCCTCGGACAGGAAGGACCGACGACAATCGACCCCGAGACGATGGACGCGCGAATCCGACAAGAGCCCCGGTTGATGCAGTCGCTGATCGAAGTGGACTTCAACTCCGCCATCGACATCCTCAGCACCTACGCCAACCAGGGTGCCGACATGACCGCCTGGCTCCAAGACGCCCAGTTGAATTTCGACCGCAACCTCCGGCTGCAGTACCTGGCCGGGCTGGCCCTGAATCTGTACATCGAGGTCGACATCTACAACAACATGACCGCAACCCGGCGGTATCCGGACAACCTCTTTGCTACGGACAGCTTGTCGTTCGAGCAAGCACTGAGAGAAGCGATTGGGGGTAGTCGGTAGTCAGTGGTCAGTGGTCAGTGGTCAGTGGTCAGTGGTCAGTGGTCAGTGGTCAGTGGTCAGCAAGTGTAATTCTTGGCACCTGCGTGTCAATCCTCAGTCCGAGCTTTTCTGGTTCGTGTTCTTACTTGTCACTTGTCACTCGTCACTTGTCACCTCCCTGCTGACCACTCGCCACTGACCACTGGCCACTTCTTGGAACAACTGACTACTGACTACTGGCACAACTCCCCTCATTGACCCTTGATCGAAATGTCGAATAAGCTTGGCTGGCCCGAAGGCCCTGGAGATAGATCCATTGAAACGACTCTTCAAAACGGGAATCATGCTGGCTCTCGTGTGGACGGGAACCGCATGTAGTTCGCCACCGCAGGCAGAGCCCCAATCGACATCCACTCAAAGACAGAACTCAGCCGAACAACAGGACCGGCCCTATGTGGTCATGGTCTCGATCGACGGCTTCAGACACGATTACACCGAAATATTCAACGCCCCCAACATCAGACGCTTTGCCGACGAGGGCGTTCGCGCCGAGAGCCTGATACCCAGCTACCCTTCGGTGACCTTCCCGAACCAGTACACGCTTGTCACGGGCATGTATCCCGGCAACCACGGGATCGTCGCCAACGACTTCACCGATCCGGCGCGTGGGGACCGGTATTACCTGCGCGATCCCTCGGCGATCCTGGACGGATCATGGTACGGCGGCACGCCCCTGTGGGTAGCGGCCGAGCAGCAGGGCATGCTCTCGGCAAGCTACTTCTGGGTTGGTTCGGAGGCCGATATCCAGGGAGTTCGCCCCACATATCTGGAGAAGTACAACCAGTCCGTACCGAATCGTGAACGTGTCGAGACGGTGCTCGATTGGCTCTCGCTGCCCGAGGCCGAACGGCCGCACATGATTACTCTGTATTTCTCCCTCGTCGACTCGGCCGGGCATGACAGCGGGACAAGTTCGGCGGACCTCCGGGAGGCGGTCCGGGCGATCGATTCGGAAATTGGATTCCTTGTGGATGGGCTCGAGGATCTCCCGATCGATGTCAACGTGATCATCGTGTCCGACCACGGCATGGTCGACCAGGATCCGGAAAAAGTGATCTACCTGGACGACTACGTCAGCCTGCGCGGCGCCCAGGTAGTCGGGTTCGGTCCCCGAAGCTCCATCTACGTGGAAGACGCCGAACGCGGCGCGGAGATTTACGAGGGACTCGAGGCGAATGAGGCCGACTATCTGGTCTACCGACGCGAGGACACTCCGGACCGCTGGCACAACAGGAACTCACGTCTAGGCGACATTCTCATTGAAGCAGCCTTGCCCTGGTCGATCAGCCTGCGCGTGGTCGACATAGAGTTCAACGGCGGGACACACGGCTACGATCCGTACGCGAACGAGGAGATGCACGCGGTCTTCTTCGCAAAAGGGCCTGACCTGGTCGCCTCACACGTCATTCCCAGTTTCGAGAACATTCACGTCTACCCCCTGGTCATGGAGATTCTCGGTTTGGAGATCACCGACGACATTGATGGTCGTCTGGAGGTCTTGGAGGGGATTTTGAGGAAGTAGTCAGTAGTCGGTAGTCAGTAGGCAACACTCCAGACTCCCCTCCTGATTCATCTGAGGAGGGGAGTTTGATGTGTTGCTGACCCAAACGGCTCCCCTCCTTGGATAAGGAGGGGTGGCTGCACCGCAGGTGCAGACGGGGTGGTTAGATCAACTGGGTGGATGCCACCCAGATACAGACGGGGAGGTTTTTCTTGGTCAGCACTGAGCCGAAGTTTCGCTTGTCTCAGGCACCGCAACCTCTGTGCCGACTTGAAGCTGGGTCTGCTGATTCCAACCGCTTTATCCCGTCCCAGCGGTGTCTTCTCCAACTGTTTTGGACAACAATGGCGCACGCTCGGCCCCGCCGTTGCCCGATTTGGCCACACCGTGGCCCGATTGCCGCCTCACTTCCCGTCCTGTATCATTTCCTTCTCGATTCGTTTTTCAGCCGTAGCACAAGCCGTATCGTATGGAGAAAGAGAGCGCGATCCGAGTCGTCCTTGTGGATGATCATGCGGTCGTCCGCACAGGTCTGACCTTGATCATCGAAAAGCACGACGACCTCAGGGTGATCGGCGAGGCCGCAACGCGTGAGGAGGCACTCGCCCTCGTCGTCGCAGAGCAACCCGACATCATCCTTCTTGACCTGGACCTCGGAGAAGATAGCGGCTTGAAGATGATTCCCGAACTGGCGGAATCGGCGCCGGAGTCGCGGATCATCGCCCTGACCGGCCTCCGCGACCCGAAGATTCTTCGTGACGCCGTCAAGCTCGGCGCGATGGGCATTGTCAAGAAGGAGGAGGCCGCGTCCGACATCATCCAGGCAATCAGAGAGGTCGAGAAAGGCTCCGCATGGCTGGACCGCTCGATGATGGGCCAGGTCCTCTCCGACATTGTGGCGACAAAGATCAAGAAAGACCCGGAGGCGGACCGCATCGCGACTCTGACGGATCGAGAGCGTGAGGTTGTCGGTCTTGTCGGTGAGGGACTCAAGAGCAAGGACGTGGCTGAACGGCTCTTCATCAGCGAGACAACGGTCCGCCATCACCTCACTTCCATTTTTTCCAAGCTCGAAGTGTCCGATCGCGTGGAGCTTATGCTGTTTTCCTACCGAAACGGTCTGGCGAAGGCGCCGCCACTGAAGCAGTGATGTGGCGCAAGTTACAGTCCCGACGACCTACTGGTGGGATGCTCTAGTGGTACCAGGATATTGTCTGGAGGAATCAGCTACCGCCCGCAGAGCGGGCGGTATGATGAAGGCCCCCCGAGGGGGCCTCGAACGAATGAAGAGGGCTAAAGCCCTCCCAGAGTGAGCTGCTCCTGCCGCTTCTCCTCGGCCTCCTGGTTCCGAATATACTGTCGGATCGTCGCTTCATCCAGTCCTACCGTACTTACACAGTAGCCCCGAGCCCAGAAGTGGAAGCCCGTGAAATTCCGTTGCTTTCCCATGTATTGCCGGTGAATTTGGATTGCCGATTTCCCTTTCAGCACTCCCACCGTGTTCGCCACGCTGTACTTTGGCGGAATGCTCAAACACAGGTGCACATGATCCCCCATCGCATGTCCTTCCACCAACTCCACTTTCTGCTGCTTGCATAACTCCCGGAGAATCTTTCCGATCCCTCTGCGCAGCGTCCCAAAGATGGCCTTCTTCCGGTATTTCGGAACAAACACGATGTGATATCTGCAGTACCATTTCACATGGGACTGGCTCTGCCACTCTCTCATGACGGTCTCCTTTCAATTCGAACGTGGTGGTTCGTTGATTGGAGACCGTCTATCACACTGCACGACGGGACGGTCGAACCTCTTCGAGTCTCACCGCCAGAGGCGGTGGCTTACCATTGGGAGTTAATTGATGCGTCTGAGAATTATATTGTCACTGACACTGGTTTTATTCCTGGGCCTGCCCGCAGCGGCTCAGAACGATCGTGACTCGACCGAAGCAACCGTCAACGCGAAAACACTTCGTGTTGATTATGGCCGTCCGGGCCTGCACGGCCGCGACGTGCTTTCGATGGCGAGCGTGGGCACCGTGTGGCGCGTCGGAGCCGACCAGGCCACCGAAATCGAGACCAGCGGCGATCTGCTTGTCGCCGGCACACAGCTGAAGGCCGGCCGATACTCACTGTGGGCGAGGAAGACCGGAGGCCAGGATTGGGTTCTGGCCTTCCATCCGACGACCGGCGTCTGGGGCGATCCGCCCTTACGAGACGGGTATGTTGCAGAGCTGCCGCTTTCGCTCGGAGAGGCCACCGAGTCGGCAGAACTGCTGACGATCCGACTGTCGGAAAAGGCCGGCCTGGCCGAAATCAATATCCAGTGGGGCAGCGCAACCCTGACTGGAAGTTTCGGCGTCCAGTAGACAAATAGCTTTTCGAGACAGGACGTTTTGGGCCGACCCTCTCATGGCCGAGGTGTAGGTGCGGTCTATGACCGCACCTTTTCCAGGATTGAAAACACGTGCGCTCATAGAGCGCACCTACACTCGATCTTTAACCACCGCCCAACGCACATCCTTCCCCGGCAGCCATGCTAGTATTGCCTGCAGACGCCGCTTTTTCGACGGCCCGCGCGAAGTGAGAACATCAATCCATGCCCGACGAGGCCAAACACTCCGGTTCAGAAGTCGCGGCGCCCGAGGCAGCGTCCGGCAAGACAGCTCCCCTGGATTTCATCCGAACCCGTATCGCCGAAGACGTAGCTAGCAACAAGAACGGCAGCCGGGTCGCGACGCGTTTTCCTCCCGAGCCCAACGGCTATCTCCACATCGGGCACGCCAAAGCGATCTGCCTCAATTTCGGAGTCGCTTCAGAGTATGAAGGCGGCACCTGCAACCTGCGTTTCGACGACACGAATCCGGCGAAGGAAGATGTCGAGTACGAGGAGGCGATCAAGCGCGACATCCAGTGGTTGGGTTTCGACTGGGAGGACCGCCTCTACTATGCCTCCAACTACTACGAGAAGCTCTACGCGTACGCGGTGCAGTTCATCAAAGACGGCAAGGCGTACGTCGACAGCCTGAGCGCGGATGAAATCCGGCAGTACCGGGGCACCCTGACCGAACCCGGCAAAAACAGTCCTTACCGCGATCGCTCGGTGGAGGAAAACCTGGATCTTTTCGAGCGCATGCGCGCCGGAGAGTTCGAAGACGGAACCCATGTCCTGCGGGCCAGGATCGACATGGCTTCGGGCAATATCAACATGCGCGACCCGACCCTCTACCGCATCCGGCATGCGACGCACTACAGAACCGGAGACAAGTGGTGTATCTACCCGATGTACGACTTCACTCACTGCCTGTCGGATTCGATCGAGGGCATTACCCACTCGCTCTGCTCCCTGGAATTCGAGGACCAGCGTCCTTTGTACGACTGGGTCCTGGATGAGACGCGGGCGCCCTGCCACCCTCAGCAGATCGAGTTTGCACGCCTCAAGCTGGACTACACGGTCATGAGCAAGCGGAAGTTGCTGAGGCTGGTCCAGGAGGGCCATGTCAACGGATGGGACGATCCGAGGATGCCGACCATCAGCGGCATGCGCAGAAGAGGTTTCACCGCGGCCGCCATCCGAAACTTCTGTGACCGAATCGGGGTCGCCAAACGCAACAGCGTCGTGAGCGTCGCCCAGCTGGAACACGCAATCCGCGAGGATCTGAATCTCCACACTCCGCGCGTGATGGGAGTATTGAACCCGCTACGGGTTGTCATCGACAACTACCCGGCGGACCAGACCGAGGAGTTGGACGCGATCAACAACCCCGAGGATGAAAGCATGGGAACACGGAAGGTCCCGTTCTCACGGGTTCTCTACATCGAGCGCGACGACTTTCGCGAAGAACCGCCCAAGAAGTTCTTCCGCCTCGCCCCGGGCCGAGAAGTCCGGTTGAGGTATGCCTACCTGATCACGTGCGAAAGGGTGGTCAAAAACGAGGAAACGGGAGAGATCGTCGAACTGGGCTGCCGTTACGATCCGGACACCAGAGGCGGGTCGGCTCCCGACGGTCGGCGCGTGAAGGCCACGCTGCACTGGGTGTCTGCCGACCATGCTCTGGAGGCTGAAGTTCGGCTCTACGATCGTCTCTTCACCGTAGAGAACCCTGATGACAGCAAGGATGGGGAGCTTACCGACTACCTGAATCCCGACTCTCTGGAGGTTCGCGGGGGATGCCGGGTGGAACCTTCTCTTTCGGCGGCTGAGACCGGCGCACGGTTTCAGTTCGAGAGGCTCGGCTATTTCGCCCTGGATCCCGACTCGTCGCCCAAGGCCCTGGTCTTCAACCGGACAGTCACGCTGCGGGACACTTGGGCAAGGATCGAAAAAGCGATGAAGCAATAATTCAGGGAGGGGGAAAATGAGCACTGGGATCGGGCGAAGAGATTCCTCGCTGTCCCCCAACTTGCCCCCGCTCTAACCACTTTTCCTGGACGTGCAGCCATTCCAGGGCGTTCGGATTCTGTTCAAAGTCGCGGAAGACCGCCGTGCTGACGCGGCGGCTCTCACCCCCCTCGCTCTTCTGACGTTCTTCATACATCGCCACCGTCATGTCTCCGGAACGATGGAGGACCCGGACACGATCGATCCATATCCGGAGCCCCGGCTTGGAGCCGCGCGCCTCGCGTAAAGCCGCCAGCAGCTCCTCGGCTTCGACCAGGCGTCCATCGGGTCCCACCATCGTGAAATCGGCCGCGAGCGCCTCGGCGACTCGATCGAGGTCGATCGAAGACTCGTCCGATGCGCTGAACCAGTCTTCGAAGAACTGGTGGAGTTCTACGATCTCCGCTTCGCATCGCTGTTCGAGTTCGCGATCCCTCTCGACCATGAGCCTCACCCGAGCTAAAGACTACCAGCGCAACAGCAATCATGGGGAGAAAAGCGCTGGCAATTGCACTTGATCCATTCGCACCTCAAATATAGAATAAGAATTCTGATTCTAATAATGACTTGAAACTATGGAAAACATTACTTTACATGGTATAACTCGACCTCCTCTCCAGGGCCGCAGCCGGGCCACTCTCGACCGCCTTGCGAAGGCCGCTCGAGAGCTGCTGGAAGCGAAGGACTGGCCTGAGATCTCGGTGGACGAGTTGGCGAGGCGAGCACAATCGTCGGTCGGTTCTTTCTACGCCCGTTTCAGCGACAAGGATGGACTGCTGGACTACCTGGATGAGTTGTACACCCGCGACATCACTGCGTCCTTTGAACGCTTGACCCGGGTCGAGCAGTCTCCGTCGGCAGAGCGGGATCTCGAGAGCCTCGTCCGGACTTTGATCGGCTCGCTCGTCGTCTATCATCGCTCCCATCGCGGCCTGATCCGAGCGCTGGTCCTCCGAGCCCGGACGAGGCGGGAACCGGCCCTCGACGAGCGAACCTCGCGGATGAGCGCAATTTTGCCCGGGATGCTCTCCCTGCTCGGACGGCGACGTTACGAGATCCACCACCCGAACCCCAAACGAGCCGTCTCTCTTGCCTTCGCCTTCGCTTTCAGTGCGCTGCGGGACCGCATACTCTTCCCGGAGTCAATCCTCGACCCGCAGTCGATCCTCGACCCGCAGCCATCATCCGACGACGAGCTCACCGAGGAACTCTCGCGTTCGATGCTCGCTTACCTCGGGGTACGGACGAAACGGCGGGGCAGGCCGGGCTGACTATTGGAGATTGGAGATTGGAGATAATTGGAGATTCAAAATTGCTCAGTTTTAAATTTGGACGAAAACGATTTGAAATGAAGCAATGTCCACTCCGCAACCTGCAACTCGGAAGAACCTGCCGTTGAAAAGCGACGCATCCTCCCCCCAGAATATGGCGAACGTCAGTATTGAAGAAGAGAAGTCTGTCATGTCCCATCCGACGTTGTACCGCAGTCCCCGAACCGGATCTAGCGCGACCGCCCTGTCGGTCCTGATCGTTCTGCTCTCGTCGGTGGGGGCGCTCAACGCGCAGACGCGACCGAAGTCGAGGTTCACTACCGGATCTACGCCAACTCCCTCGGCAACAGGACTCGCCACGTCGACGACACTCATGCGTTTCTGTCGGGATCGATGGTGTTCTTCTACGTCCCGGACCGCAAAGCAGACGAAATCCTGGTGCACGTCGATGCCCCCGCCGACTGGAAGGTGGCTACCGGGCGGGAGCCTCTCGGCTCGGATCCGAGAGTGCGGATTTCGCCCGATTACGATGTCCTCATCGATTCTCCTTTCGAGATCGGCATCCACGAGGTCCTGACGTTCGAGGTCGGAGGCAAACCTCACGAGATCGCGATCTGGGGAGACGCCGACTACGATGCGGATACCCTGAAGTCGGATTTCGCGAAGATCGTCGAAGAACAGGCGACCGTGTTGGGCGAAATGCCCTACGACCGATATGTCTTTCTGCTCCACGTCGGGGCCAACGCCGGGGGAGGGACCGAGCACCTGAACTCCACGATCATGCAGACCTCGCGCGCATCGTTCGAGAGCGACGAAGCCTACCAGCGCTTCCTCGGCCTCGTGTCGCATGAGATGTGCCATACCTGGAACGTCAAGCAACTCCGGCCGGCCGGGATGCATCTGTTCCGCTACGGCCGATTGCGAACAATCGAGTTCAACGTCGCGGGCAAACCGGACGGCCGGTGGAAGCTCCGGAGAGTCGAGAATCCCACCGAGGCCCAACAGGAAGCTTACGAATCCTGGCTCGGCCAATCGTGGCCTCAGTAAGCTCGGCCCAATCGTGGCCTCAGTAAGTATTAATAGAGCTATTGATTGAATTAGATTTTCACTCGTGAAGGGTGAGCCAGAACGCCCTCACGCACACCGCGCACTCACATCGCCGCGCTTTTTTATTGAAAACAAAAGGCTTTCTCGAATAGGATGCGAGCCTGCGCAAAATTTACGGCGACGGTTTTTTCGATTCGCGTCCTCGAAGCACGGGCCCAGCCCGGCCCTTCGAACGGAGTCGAACACGGCAGTTACATCGGCATCACAATGCACAAGGGCCCACAGCAGCAGCTAGAGACGGGTGTTTGGGAAGATGCCGCGCCGATTATCAGGGCGACCGTCGACGCCTTCTCTAACCCGGTCGCCCTGCTGGACGAAACACGAAGAATCATCCTGGTCAACCGACGGTGGATTGAGTGGGAGCCCGGCGCCGAATCGACCGGTTCCGGCTTCGATGCGTGGTGTGAAGCGAACCTGGAAATCGACCGCGCCGGCATCGACGCTCTTTCGGAGTCTCTCGGAGCAACGCTTCGAGGGGACGCCGCCAGCCACAAGCTCGACCTGTCAGATGGCGAACGGCGATCCGTGTCGTTGTGGATACGACCCTTCTCAGTCCCACCCGCCGCGGCCATGGTCACGATCGAAACGATCGGGCAGATTTCTTCGCGAGCGGCCAGTCACGCGGCCTCCCTCCGGCTGATCGACGCGCCGTTTGCAATCGATCTCAAGGGTAACGTCACAGCCTGGAGCCCGGAGGCAGAACAGCTCTTCGGGCGCGCCCAGGCTGAGCTGCTCGGCACGCACATTTCCTCGGTGTTTGCGAAAGGCAACAATCGGTTCCCGGATAGGGAGCTTCTGGCAAACCTCCGGCGGTCACCCCAAGAGATCAAACTCCGACTCCGAGGGGGTTCCGGCCGGTTTTTCGACGGAAGACTCTCTCTGGAACTGCGTCAGGATTCTTCTGGTGCCGATGAGCTGCGGTGCCTCGCCAGTCTCCTGTCTGAGCGTCAGCGAGCGGTCGGGGCGCTGCGCCGCAGCGAGGAACGTCTTCGCTATGCATTGGAAGCGGCCTCGGACGGCCTTTGGGATTGGAATGTAAAGACAGGGCGGGTCGTCTTCAGCCAGCGAATGAGCGAAATATTCGGCGAAACATCGGGCAGCGAGGGTGTCCGGACAGCGCATATGCGGACCTGGCTGGATCGGATCCATCCCGACGATGACACTAGACGGCAGGTAGTACTCGATGCACATGTCGACGGGAGAACGACGGCATATGAATCCGAGTATCGCCTGCGAACCGGGGCTGGAAAATGGAAATGGGTTGCCGTGCGGGGCCGGGTGACGGAGCGGGATTCCGACGGCAATGCCGTGCGGATGATCGGCACGATCACCGATATTAATGAACGCAAGCTTGCCCAGGAGGCGCTGCGCCGCTCGGAGGAACACTACCGAAACCTGTTCGAAAACGCTTCCGATGCGGTCGTCCTGTTCGAGCCGGGCAATGGACGTCTTCTCGACGCCAACGAAAAGGCCCAGCAGTTGGTCGGGTACTCGGCGGAGGAACTGTCGGAGATGACGATATTCGACCTTCACCCGGCCGACCAGAAATCCCGCATCGAAGTGGTACTCCTGTCGTCCGAATCCCAGGGCGGGGTGCTGTTCGAAGTCGATGGACTGACGAAGACGGGGAGGAGAATACCGGTTGAAACCAATGCCCGGCTGGTCAACTACCAGGGCAACCAGATATTCCAGAGTTTCATCCGCGACATCAGCAAGCGCAGGGCGTTGGAAGACCAACTTCGGCAGTCTCAAAAGATGGAAACCGTGGGACGACTGGCCGGTGGTATCGCCCACGACTTCAACAACCTGCTGACGGCAATCCAGGGTTACACCACCCTGCTGCAGTCCGCGCTCACGCCCGGCAGCGAAGAACGAGAGATGTCGGAGGAAGTCTTCAAGGCCGTCCAGCGAGCAAGTCGGCTGACGATGCAGCTGTTGACCTTCAGTCGCCGCGAGATGCTGAATCCGGTCCTGCTGGATCTGAACGCCGTCGTCGAGGAGATGGAAAAGATGCTGCGACGGCTGATCGGCGAGCATGTCGAGTTGCGGACCGTTATGGAGCCGGAGTTGGGTTTCGTGGAGGCCGATCGCGGTTCTATCGAACAGGTCATCACAAACCTCGTCATCAACGCCGCCGACGCCATGCCGGATGGGGGCACTCTGACCATCCAGACTTCGAACTTCAAGCTGGAGCCAGGTCGAGCCGCGCAGCATCCCCTGACGGCGGGAGACTACGTCCTGCTCGCGGTTAAAGACATCGGTCAAGGCATGGATGAGGAAACGCTGTCGCAGATCTTCGAACCGTTCTTTACGACCAAGGCGGCCGGCACCGGGACTGGGCTAGGACTGGCCACCGTCTACGGGATCATCAAGCAGAGCCAGGGCCATATTTCCGTCGATAGCGAATCCGGCAGGGGTACGGTCTTCAGTATCTACCTGCCGTTGCATGCCGCCCCGCGCCTAAAGATGGACCCCGCGGCGCAGCAGGTTCGGACCTTGCCGGGCAGAGAGACCGTCCTTATCGTCGAGGACGAACCGGCCGTGCGTCGGCTGACCCGAAAGTTCCTGGAAATCAGCGGCTATCAGGTCGTCGAGGCGGTGGACGTTGCCGAAGCGATCAGTGCCACGAAGGACCACACCGGTTCCATCGACCTACTCCTGACGGATGTAATCATGCCCGATCTGAGCGGGCCGGAACTGGCGAAGAGACTCCGGAAGATCAAACCCGATCTCAAAGTGCTCTACATGTCCGGCTACCCCGGCGAGTTCATCGCCCGACACGGCGTATCCGGCGCTGAAATGGGATACTTGCAGAAGCCGTTCAGCCAGGAAGCCCTGGCCGGCAAGATGCGGGAGGTGCTGGATAGTAGTCAGTAGTCAGTAGTCAGTAGTCGGTAGTCAGTTGTTTTCGGACGGCGGTCTGTGACCGCCGTTTTTTTTCGATACGCCGAACGGTCCGAAAGCGAGCCACTGTGAGGGGGACAGGGCTTGCCCTGTCCCCGGGTCTTCACTGTGCAGAAAGGTTGGGGAAGGCTTCAACTGACTACTGACTACCGACTACTGACTACTGATCGAAGATCCCCTTCGGCATATGCATGCTCACGAGATAGTGAGGCATGTCCACAGCTTCGGAAATCTTCAGGTCCCCTGCCAGCGAGCACAGCATGTACGCGTCTTCGCGGGACAACCCCCGTTCCGAAGCGAGGTAGTCGATCATGAAGCGTGTCGCTTTTCGTGCGGCCTCATCGATCGTTTCGCCGAAGCCGGTCACGGCGTAGTACTCGTCGGTTTCGTATTCGGGCTCCGTCAGTACCCGACCACCCTTCCGCACTTCGACCTCGAGGACGATTCGCATGGGGGCTTCGACGCCCGTGCCGCCGACCTCCCCGTCGCCTTGCGCGGCATGGGTGTCGCCGATCGAAAGCAGCGCCCCTTCGACCAGGACCGGCAGGTAGACGGTGGTGCCGACTCCGAGGTAACGGTTGTCCATGTTTCCACCGTTCTCGCGGGGTGGGATGGTGACCAGTTCCTCCTCAGTAGCGGGCGCGACTCCGATAACTCCGGGGAACGGGTTCATCGGAATCGAGATGTTGTCGTTGAACTGCACCTGCGTCTGGCCATCTTCAAAGCTGAACGTCTTCAGCCGGGCATCAGGGAATTCATCGGCCAAGAAACCGAAACCGGGGGAGATGCCCGTCCAACCCCAATCCAGGACGTCGATCTCATGGAACGTCACCGCGAGCACATCACCCGGTTCGGCGGTTTCCACGTAGATCGGCCCCGTGAGCGGATGAATCGGATCGAAGTCGATGTTCGTCATCGCTTCGACCCCGGAATCGAGCGCGAGTTGCCCGTCGGTCGCCTCCTTCGTTTCGATCTCGACGATGGCGCCGGAAGGCACCGTCAACGCGGGCGGAATCGCACTGCTCCAGCGGTTGTGGGTGTTCTCGCTGCCCAGCGTGTACTCGGCCTCCACCGAAGGCGCCGCGGCTTCGGCGGGCGGCGGGGGGGGCGGTTCGGGTGCTGCGCAGGCAGCCACGGCCAGGGTGAATGCCGGGACGAAGGACCAGGCAGTAAGGGGTCGGCTTGATTTCATGGACAGTCTCCTCTCGACGATTTCGCTGGAAACACTCCAGTCGACGATTTCGCTGGAAACATTCCAGTCGACGGTTTCGCTGGAAACATTCCAGTCGACGGTTTCGCTGGAATATTCCAGCCGACGATTTCGCTGGAAACATTCCAGTCATTTCGGAGACGAAATGCAACCCAATCGTGGGCTTCGTGCTAGTGGCCTGTAACAGGTCAAGTCCCCCAAGGGATGAACGGCTCAGCTAAAAGCCCTTGACATCCCGCTCAGAGTACTCTATTATTCAGAGTACTCTAATAGGAGGCTGAGATGCAAGTGAACGAACGACTACAGGCGGACCTGGGTTACGTCCGGGATGTCGTCCGCGAATCGGAATCATCGATCGTGCCACCCGCGATGTACATCCTGTGGGCCGTGATCGTGTTGATCGGATTCACGATGGCTGATTTCGCAACCGAGATGGTCGGGACCTTCTGGATGGTGGCGGTGCCCATCGGAATGATCGGAAGCATGGTACTCGGTATCCGGCACTCGAGACGGATCGGGCAGATTCATCGGCGTCTCGACATTCGATACGCGCTGCACTGGTTCGGCATCGCCGGGGCGATGCTGCTGGCCTCGATGATGGTTCCTCTCGGGATGCTGTCGGGACGGGAACTGGGCTCGGTCGCTCTGTTGCTGACCGCCCTGGCGTATTATCTGGCCGGTGTCCACTTCGACACCCGGCTGATGTGGATCGGAGCTCTGACGGGAGCCGGCTACGTCGCTGTTCTTCTGGTCTCAACCTATGCATGGACTATCGTGGGAGTGCTGGTCGCCGGAGGCCTGACGACGATAGCCTTGTCGGGAGGTTCTCGGATTGACTCGACAACGGAATGAATCCGGCGGCAGCGGCTGGGAGAGCCTCGGAAAACTGGATCGGCTTCTGGAGCACCGGGTCCGGCTCGCCATCGGCGTCCTGTTGTCGCGCAATGACGCGCTGTCGTTCCGCCGTCTTAAAGACCTGCTGCGCGAGACAGACGGCAGTCTGGGGACGCACCTCCGAAAGATGGAAGAAGCCGGGTACGTCCGGGTGAAAAAGGCCTTCGTGGACCGCAAACCGGTCAGCTGGTACTCGCTCACGGCGAAAGGCCGCCGGGCCGTGGCCTCGCACACCGACATCCTCGAACGACTCATCAGCGATGCCAGGGGAACGCAATGATCAAAGTAGAACACCTGCACAAACACTACGGCGACCTGGCCGCGGTCGACGGCGTCAGCTTTGATGCAGATGAGGGGAAGATTTTCGGCCTGCTCGGCCCCAACGGAGCGGGCAAGTCGACGACCATAGGCTGCATATCAGGACTGCTCGAGCCAACCTCGGGAAGAGTCAGCGTGCTCGGGCACGATGTCGTTCTGGACCGGCGGGCATCGCGGGAACAGCTCGGTGTCGTGCCACAGGAGTTGGCTCTCTACGAGGATCTGTCGGCCGCCGAGAACCTCAACTACTGGGGGTCGGCCTATGGATTACGCGGCGCCGACCTCAAGGACCGTATCCAGGAAGTGCTCGTCGCAACGGGACTGCTGGATCGCGCTCGGGAACCGGTCAAGCAGTTCAGCGGGGGCATGAAGCGCCGGCTCAACCTGGCCTGCGGAATCGTCCACCGCCCGAAGGTGCTGCTGCTGGACGAGCCCACCGCCGGCGTCGACCCGCAGTCGCGGGTACGGCTCCTGGAGCTCGTTCGGGAGCAGGTCGCGACCGGTACGTGTGTCTTGTATACGACGCACTACATGGAAGAGGCGGAGGAGCTTTGTGACGTGCTGGCCATCATCGACCATGGCAAGATCATCGCGGCCGGTACCCTGGCACAACTTCGGGGAATGCTGGGGGAAACGGACGTCGTTCGACTCAACGGCCGATTTGATCCCGAAACGTCCCGTAAGGCGATCGCGGGTCTGGACGGCGTGGAGATTGTCCAGGTCGACGAGTCAGGTCTGCGGCTGGCGGCGGTCAACGCCTCTGCGAGACTTCCGGGTCTGCTGGCAGCACTGGCCGCGAACGGCGCGGAAATCAGGGAGACCACTCTCACTCAACCGAGCCTGGAGAGCCTCTTCATCAAGCTCACCGGCAAGGAGTTGAGAGAATGACTATCCGCCAGGTCCGGAACAACGCCCGGAAGGACGTTCAACGCGCGCTTCGCGATCCTGTCGGCCTGCTGCTGTGGATGGGCATTCCTCTGATTATCGGCAGCCTCATCACACTCGCGACCGGCGGCACGGACGGGCCGGCACCTCAGGCACACGTGCTGGTGGTCGATCAGGACGAGAGCTTTCTCAGCAACCTGCTGCTAAACGCACTGACGCAGGCCGGTGGCTCGGACGGGCTGATCCAGGCCGAGCAGGTCGAACTGGAAGAAGGTCAACGCCGGATTGATGACGGCGACGGGAGCGCCCTCCTCGTCATACCGGAAGGCTTCGCCGAGGCGGTCCTGGCTGAGGAACCGACGACGCTGCGGTTGACGACGAATCCGGCACAGACGATTCTCCCGGGTATCGTCGAGGAGACGCTGAGCATCCTCACCGACGCCACGTTCTACCTCCACCGCGTGCTCGGTGACCAGATCGAAGAACTCGCCACCGGTCCGCCCGACGGCGGGAATGTCTTCGACGACGGCGAGATCTCCCGGATCACCGTTTCCATAAACCAGGCGATTACTCGACTGCAAACATACCTGTTTCCGCCGGTCCTGGAACTGGAAACCTCCGTCGACGAAACCGAGGACGGGGGCGAGGCGACCAACTTCGCCGTTCTGTTTCTACCGGGCGTCATGTTGATGGCCCTCTTATTCATGGCGCAGGGACTGAGCCAAGACGTCTGGCGGGAGCGGGAGCAGGGCACTCTGCGCCGCGCGGTGAGCACACCGGAAGGGATCCTGCCCCTGCTCGGCGGTAAGCTGCTCTCGGGGGGAGTGATCATCCTTTCGATAACAATCGTGATCCTCACGCTGGGCACGGCATACCTTGGGCTGTCCTTCCTGAATCTGCCTCTGGCCGTCCTCTGGACCACGTTTTCCGGGACCGTCTTCCTCGTCGCGATGATCCTGCTGCAGCTGTTCGCTTCGAGCCAAAGGGCTGGTTCGATCCTGAGCAGCAGCCTCGTGTTTCCTCTGCTGATGATCGGCGGCAGCTTCTTCCCATCGGAGGTGATGCCGGCGTGGATGGCGACCCTAGGGGCATGGACGCCCAATGGAATGGCGCTGGAGCTGCTCAAGGACATCCTCCTCGAAAGGCACGAACTCCAGGCATTGGTGACGACATTTGTTGCCATGCTCGTGGTAGGGACGGTGCTGTTCGTCCTGAGCGCGCGCCGGCTGTCACGAACGTTTGCAGGAGCATAAACCGATGTCCAGGAACGCTCGCTTCATCGCACTCAAAGACATTCAATACCTGGTACGGGGCCGGGAGACCTTTGTCTGGCTCTTCATCATGCCGATCGCGTTTTTCTACTTCATCGGTACCGTGACGGCTGGTTTCGGTGGTGCCAGCGGACCCGAACGCATCGCGGTGTGGGCACCCGACAACTCCGGTTTCCTCGTCGACCAGTTCGTCCGTCGACTCGAGGACCAGGAATACGAGGTCATCCGCCCCGACACTATCGAGGAGTTCAACCGGTTCGGACGTCGGGTGACGATTCCCGAAGACTTCACCTCGCGGGTTGTGGCTGGGGAGAAAGGCGTGGTCGGCTTTGCGCGCAGCCAGTCCGGGCTGGGACAGGACTATGACAACATTCGGGTCGGCCGCGCACTCTACACCGTCCTGGCAGATCTCGTCGCAACCGACTACCTGGACGAAGAGCCCGGACCTGCCGCCTTCGAACGGTTGGAGGAAATGCCCCGGATGCTCTCATTGGAAGTCGCCCCTGCGGGTCAACGGCAGGAAATTCCAACCGGCTTCGAGCAGGCGATTCCCGGGACCATGGTGATGTTCACGATGATCGCCCTGCTCACGAGCGGAGCCGTCACGCTGGTGATCGAGAGAAAGCAGGGCTTACTTCGGCGTCTGGCATCCACCCCGATCGACCGGGGCGAGATCGTCCTCGGTAAGTGGGGTGGCCGGATGGCGCTCGGCCTGGTTCAGATCACGTTCGCCATGCTCGCCGGCACCGTTATATTCGGGATGGACTGGGGGCCCGACCTGCTGATGATCGTCGCGGTCCTGACCGGCTGGGCCGCCGTGTGCGCGTCCCTCGGATTGCTGCTTGGTAACCTCGCGAGCAGTGAGGGACAGGCCATCGGGATCGGGGTGCTGACCGCGAACGTCCTGGCGGCTTTGGGTGGGTGCTGGTGGCCGATCGAAATCACGCCGGGATGGATGCAGACTTTCCAGAAACTTCTTCCGACGGGGTGGGCGATGGATGCCATGCACCGTCTGATCAGCTTCCAGGCGGGACCGGCCAGCGCGCTGCCCCACCTCGCCGCGATGTTCGCACTCGCGGCAATCACAGGCTGGGTCGGCGCGCGTCGGTTCCGCTTCCAGTGACCAAGCAGCCCGGGCTTAGTGGCCTAGTCAGCCCTCAGGGCGTCCATAGGATCGACCTGCAGCGCCTGTCGGGCCGGGATGTAGCAAGCCAGTGTCGCGATACCGAACAGCAGCACGACGACGGCGATGAATGTCATCGGATCCGCAGGTCCAACGCCAACCAGAAGAGCCGCCATGAAACGGGTCAACCCGAACGCCGCCAGTGTTCCAAGCCCGACCCCGATACCGGCAAGGACCAGGCCGTGTCCCACGATCAGACGGAGAATGCTCGACGGTCGGGCCCCGAGGGCCACGCGAATGCCGATCTCCTGGGTCCGCTGACTGACGGCATAGGACATGACTCCGAGTATTCCGGTCGCGGCGAGGATCAGCCCGATGACGCCGATCACGCCGAACAGCAGGGCGCCCATGCGCGGCAGCAACAACGCCAGGCTCAGACGGTCCTCGAGCATCGCCAGCGTCGTTACCGGAACGTTTTCGTCCACGGCCAGGACTTCTTCCCGCAGGGTTTCGAGGAACGATGCCGGCATCCCGGGCGCAAAGACGAGGAGATCGGCCACATCCTCGGACCGCTGCAGCATCGAGTGATACATGAAGGGGCGGGGATTCTCCCCGAGCGTGCGATACCGGCCGTCGGAAACCATTCCGACGACTTGAGCCGTGTTCTGGCCGTCCCTGCCTGTACGCACTTTTTTCCCGACCGGATCCTCGCCGGGCCAGTACCGCTCGGCAAAGGCCTGATTGACGACCATCACGTCCGGACTGCCGGCTTTGTCACCTTCCTGGAAACCCCGACCCGAAAGGAGCGCGATGCCCAGGGTCTGGAAGTAACCTGGCCAGACGTTGGTGTTATCGATGTCCGGGAAGTCCCGCGGCGCAACCTCGGGCTGGCCCTCCGGTAGGGCTCCACTGGTCCGGATGCTCAGCGTCAACGGCAGATGGGAAACGAGACTCGCCGTCTCGACACCTGGCAGGGCCCGCACACGGTCGATCACCCGGGAGAAGAACTGCTGTGTTTGCTCGTCGTCATAGCCACGCAGCATCGGCAGGAGCTGCGCGGTGAAAACACCGTCGGGCCGGAGACCGTGATCGGTCGTATGCGCGTTCAGCAGGCTCCTCAGAAAGAGGCCCGCGGACACGAGGAGCATCAGGGACAGCGTCACCTGCGACACGACCAGCGCACCACGGAGACGGAAACGTCGCCTGTCGGCAGTCACGGAGCCCGCCGTGTCCTTGAGGTTTCCGACGACGTCGGTGCGCACACTCTGCAGGGCCGGCACCATCCCGAACGCGACGCCGGTCACGAGCGATGCAAGCAGGCTGAAACCCAGAATCCGCCAGTCGAGACCGAGATCGAGAGCCAGTCGAATGTCGAGCGGAAGGGGAACCCCCGCAACCTTGGCGACCAGGAATCTGGCCGACCACTGAGCGACAAGGAAGCCGACAACGCCCGCTATCAAAGAAAGCAGAAGGCTTTCAGTCAACATCTGCCGAACCAGACGCCACGGACCGGCACCCATCGACATCCGGACGGCAATCTCCTTCCGCCGGCCCACCGACCGGGCCAGCAACAGGTTGGCCACGTTGGCGCACGCGATGAGCAGCACCGCTCCCACGAGAGCCATCAGGAGACCTGAAACCGCGAAGATCGCACTGTCGGCATCGGGCAGGAACACGACCCTGTTGGTCGGAAACAGTGTGGCGGTGTCGGTGTCTTCCGCCCTCGGGTCGTCCAGCGCGAGCTGACTGGCGAGCGTCTCGATGTCTGTCCGCGCAGAATCGATGCCGGCACCGGATTCCAGGCGCCCTACCACGAAAAGCCAGCGGTTGCGCCGGCTTACCAGTTGCTCGGTACCAGGCTGGAGTTGTTCCAGCATCATCAACGGAACCCAGAAACCGGAGGCAAACCCGCGCATGCCTCCAGAGAACGACTCCGGGGCAACACCGATGACAGCGTACGGGAAGCCGTTCAGCCTCACATCCGAACCGATGATGTCCGGGTCGGAACCGAAACGGCTGCGCCACAAGGCGGTGCTGATCACGACGACGGGGTGCGTTCCTTTTGTCTGATCTTCCTCGGAACGGAAGAAGCGGCCGAGCGCCGGACTGATGCCCAACACGTCGAAATAGTTGCCGGAAACGGTTTCGCCCATGACCATCGCCGCTTCCCGTCCCGTCCCCAGACTTGCGGGGACGAGCGAATAGCCGGCTAGACCGTTGAAGACGCGGTTGTTGTCGCGGTAATACTCGTAGTCGTAGAAGGAAGAAGGCTGGTTGGCCAGGAAGTCGCCCGCGCGCCAGGTGTAGAGATTCACGAGCTCGCCCGGGTTCTCTACCGGGAGGGGCTTGAGGATCACCGCGTTGATGACGGTGAACATCGCAGTGTTGGCGCCGATGCCAAGCGCGAGCGTCAACACGACGACGGCCGTGAAGCCGGGGTTCCTCGCAAGCGCCCTCGCCGCGTAGCGTAGGTCCCTCATCCAGCTATCCATCAGGTTCTTCCTCCGGTTCGATGATCGGCATAGAAACTCACATTCGAGATACGCGGAAGAAGCATCGGATGTTCCGGGGGGAGCCCTCCGAACCGAGAAAAGAAGGGGCCACCGTTGCGCGCTGTTGGTTACAAACTCAGGTGAGGGACAAGCTGTGGCACTCAGGGCAGGTGATGGCTAGTGGCCTGTAACGGAGATATCGGTACCAGCGTTGCGGTGGAACGGCACCGGATTCTAGGAGTCGACGACGAGGTAATGCTCCTACATTGCGAGGAGGAGCGACAACGAAGACGGTGCCGTTCCGCCGCAACCCTCTGGGCCGATGGGGGTTGCCACTAGATCAGCTGACGGAGTCGGTGGCCTCGGTCTCGGACGGCTGAGGCGGCACGACGAAGAAGGTTCGTGGCATCCCCCAAACCGACGGGTCGATCTGTTCGGGGTGCTCGGGTGTGGGTCTGTGGGAAGTCTCATCGGAGTCGGCCACTTCCGCCACGTTGCCGTCACTCTCTTCGGCCGAAACGAAAGTCATTTCGAGCCGGTCGAGGAAGTCCCGGGTCGTTTCGCTCGACGGGTCCCACTGCGCCACGCCGATCCTGCAAGCGATCGGGGCGGAGAGTCGTTCCTCTGCCGAGGCAGCAGCTTCGCGGAGATGATCGGCGATGAAAGTCGCGGCCCGCATGTCAGTGTCCGGGAGCAGCAGGCAGAACTGATCTTCTCCCCAGCGGCAGACGACATCGGTGATGCGAGCAGTCTCCCGCAGTATGGCGGCGACGGACATCAGAGGCTGGGCGGCGTCTGCACCGTCCGACTCGTCGATCTTCTGCCCGAAACCGTCGACTTCGAGCAGGATGGCCGACAGAGCTCCACCCTTCCGGCGACAGCGAGCCGTCTCCAGTGACAGACGGTCCTCGAACAGACGCCGATGGTAGAAACCGGTCAATTCGTCGGTGTGACAACCCATCCCACCCGGCCGATCCGGGTCTTGTTGCTGAATGGAAATGTCTTTCGGCTTCGGAAACTGCAGTATTCGACTCATGTGAGACTTACCGCTGTGCGCGAGGACGTCACCGCAGAATGCGGGTTCCTGTATTGCTTATCGGCTGGTCGGGCGTGACGGTTTAGGGGAAGTTGGGCGAAGAAGTGACGGGTGACAAGTGACGAGTCGGAGCGGGCCAGTGGTCAGCTAGCCTGTGGAAACAGGAGCCGACTCCCCTCCTTACTTGTAAGGAGGGGTGGCTGCGCCGGAGGCGCAGACGGGGTGGTTGGATTATCCGGGTGGCTGCGCCAAAGGCGCAGACGGGTGGTTGTTTGTGCAGTACTGCGCGGCTGTCTGGGGTTGTTCGGAATCTTTTGATCAACACCACCCCGGCGCTCCGCGCCACCCCTCCTCATCTGAGGAGGGGAGTAAATGAAATAAAAAAAATAGTAAAAATCAAAAGGGCCCCGGCGGGGGCCCTTTCAAGCTAATTGCGACAGAAGCGACTCTTTATGAGGCTGGGATGCTAACAAGCATTCTGTGCATCCGTATTGGCGGGACCGATGCGGGTATCGGGAATCGACGGCGCCGCGTGGCTGAAATACTCTGACTCATCGGCACTCGATTCTCGCAAGGGGTTCATGAAGGGAGCTGAACGTTCGCGGACGAAATTCAGCTTCTCTGTTTCAGGGTTCAAGTCGACTTTGACCAGGTCACCGAGCTCGATCTGGCCGGTCGCAATCAAATTCGAGAGAGGGAATACGAGAAACCGTTCGATCGCCCTTTTCAAATGTCGGGCGCCGTACCTCATGTCCGTTCCCTCATCCAACAAGAAGTCCTTCACGGTGTCCGTGCAGTGGAGGATGAACTGACGACCCGACTGGGATGTCATGATTCGGTTTCGTACTTCGTTGAGTTCCAGCTCCACGATACTTCTCAGGTGCTCCCGCGCGAGGGTTCTAAAGACGACCACCTTGTCGATCCTGTTCATGAACTCCGGCGTGAACTTTTTCTTCGCGACTTCGGTCGCGGTGCGGTAGATCTTCTGGTCTATCGTTTCGATGTCGACCTCTCCCGGCTTGGCCGAGGAGAACCCGATTCCGCCCTCGACGAGCTTGCTCATCTCGGCGGCGCCCAGATTGGACGTCATTACGACGATCGTTTTGGAGAAATCGACCTTCCGGTTGTCGCCCAGCGTGAGGGTGCCTTTGTCGAGCACCCCAAGCAGCAGCTGCCACAGTGAATCGTCCGCTTTTTCGATCTCGTCGAAGAGCAAAAAACTGAGCTTCAGGCTGTCGGTGTGATATTGGTCGAGAGCTTCCTGGGTCAGCAAAGGAGGCGTTTCGCGGTGTCCCAGGTAGCCCGGTGGCGAACCGATCAGTTTCGCGATTTCGTGGCTGTGCTGGAACTCTGCGCAGTCGATCTTGATGAACGCTCGGGCATGACCGAAGAGGATCTCCGCCGAAGCCTCCACGACCCGCGTCTTTCCGGATCCGGTGGGCCCGAGGAAAAGCATCGTGCCGACGGGCCGGCCGGGCACGTTCATCCCGGCGAGGAAGATCTGGTACATGTTGACCATTCGCCGTACGGCCCGTTCCTGCCCTACGATCCTGTCGCTGAGCGCCTTCTCGAACTCCTGGACTTCCGGACTGCGTATCTCGGGGTCGAGGACGACTTGCTGGGGCGCGTATGAACTGCTCATGTCTAACTCCTGGTTCGGTGCGCCGCGAGAGGCCTAAACATGTGCGGGCTCAGCGTCGCGCTGTCGCCCCGCAGTTGGTTGAGCGGTTTCAGGCAGGGTATCCTCGCTCAGAATCGGTGCCGACTCGAACTCGGGCTCCAGCCCGACAGCGTTGATTATCTCGGCACGAAGCCATTCGGCGTAACCATCCAGCGCCGTGTCATTTTCTACGTACTTCCACAACTTGTTGTTGGCGGCATCGATGATGGCGTCGCTGTCGTTCTCGGAGAGCCCGAGCATCCGGCCCGCGCGCAGCCAGTCGCCCTGAGCGAACGCTCGGCCGCTTTTCACGAAAGCCAAGGCCGTGATGGGATCGAAGGGTACACGGGTTTCGCCCGTCTTGAGCGACCCCCGCAAGTGTCTGTTTCGTGGTTGAACTTCCCAGCTGAACAGATCACATGTGTCTTTCAAATCGGTTAAGAAGTCTCTCGCCACCATTGCGCACCTCCTGTGCTCACATTTCACTCGTGATCGGATTTGGTTCCTGGTCATCAGATTGTGCAGCTCCGCTACCAAGATCGCCGGTCGGATCGGCGGCCCAGGAATGCTGGTAACTAGCTTATATTCAAGTGATTAGATAATCGGGAGTGTCTTGCTACCGCTTCCGTGATGTCAAGAAACAGTCACACGGTGGGAACGGTTCCTGAAAAACGTCATCGGTATGACGGGCTGGGGGGAGATAGAAACTCCCCCTCAGATGAAGCGGGGTAAGGTGAAGCACCGGGGTGGTGTTGGCTGGAAGAAACCACCCCGTCTGCACCTTCGATGCATCCACCCAACTCCCCTCCTCAGATGAGGAGGGGTGGCGCGAAGCGCCGGGGTGGTGTTGACCGCAAACAAGGAGGGGATCCGGGGTGGTGTTGAATTCAGACTAATCTTCCTCCGCCTGCATCTCTGCGGCAACGCGCTCGGTCTCGCGCCATACGCGCAAGAGATTGCCGCCCCAAAGCTTGGCGATTTCCTCTTCAGAGTAGCCGCGGCGGACCAGCTCGAGCGTAACGTTGAAGGTCTCGCTGGCATCGTTCCAGCCGACGATTCCACCACCCCCGTCAAAGTCCGAGCTGATGCCAACATGGTCGATGCCGATGAGGTTGACGGCGTGATCGATGTGGTTAACGAAGTCGGCGACGTTGGCCGGCGGGTGTTGCTCGTCGATGGCCCGCATGCGCTCGTCAAACTGAGTTTGCCGCGCCTGGCGCTCGGCCAGCTCGGATTCGGACAGCTGGGCGGCCTGCCCGCCGCGGCCTCGACCGCCGCGGCCCCGCCCCCCCTGCAGACCTAGCTCCTCACGCAACGCGGCGATAGAGTCATTCCTCTGGGGGTCGACTTTGACGAAGCCGGCGAGGGCGACCGTCTGCATCACGCCCCCATTCTCCTTGAGGGCCAGCAACTGTTCGTCATCCATGTTGCGGGAGACGTCACACAACGCTCTGGTACTGGAGTGAGAAGCGATGACAGGGGCCCGAGAAAGGCTGGCCGCATCCAGCATCGACTTCTTCGAGATGTGGGACACATCGACCATGATCCCGACACGGTTCATTTCAGCTATGACCTGCTCCCCGAAATCACTGACGCCTTCGTGCTCGGATTCTTCGTCCCCGAACTGCGGTCGGGGGTTGGCGGAATCACAGATGTCGTTGTGACCATTGTGGGCCAGCGTTATGTAACGCGCGCCGAGCTGGTGGTAGGTGTCGATCAGCGACAGATCCTTTCCAACGACCCAACCGTTCTCGATCCCGATCGCGGCAACAAGTTTGCCCGACGCTGTGATCCTTTCGACGTCGTCAGTCGTGTATGCCAACTCGATCTTGTCGGGGTACATCTCCTCGGTCATTCGATGGATCGCATCGAACTTGGTCATCGCGCGTTCTTTCGCGAACTCGTACTGGTCGCGTTCACCCTGGCCAACGTAGACGATGAAGAAGCCGACGTCCAGGCCGCCTTCGACCATCTTGGGTATGTCGACTTTCCGGTTACCGCGTACTCCGGGATCGACCTCTTCGGTGGCAAAGTTGAACGGGATGTCGTCGTGGGTATCGATGGTCAGAACCCGATCGTGGATCTCCCTCGCCAGCGCAATGATCTCTTCTTCGGTCGGTGCCGTGTCTTGCTCGACGGGTTGTGCGCAGCCTGCAGCAATGACCGCCACAAGCACCGCTGCGGCGCACACCCTCAACAGTGTTTCCATTTTCTATTCCCCTCTAATTGAATCAATCGATAGGCAGGCAAACGTAAACGGGCAGGCGAACGCTGTCAACGGATTTCGGGGGAGTAGTGACCGGTGGAGTCGGAAAAACTCCCCTCCTTAGAATAAGGAGGGGTGGATGCGCCGAAGGCGCAGACGGGGTGGTTTCTTCCCTGTCAACACCACCCCGGCGCTTCGCGCCACCCCTCCTCATCTGAGGAGGGGAGTTAGGTGATACTTGTCTCGACTTGTTTCTTGCAGGTGCTGACTACTTCTTCAATAATTCCAGAACCGCCGACGTCATCGCGGTAATGCCGGTTCGGATGGCCGGTTCGGCGAGCGGCAGGAATTCGCTGGAATGCAGTGAGGGCAGGGTCCGGCCCGTGGCCTGGTACTCGGCATAGGTCGCGGGGTCGACCGCTCCGACGCGGAACATGAAAAGTGGTACTTTGTGCTCCTGGAGTCCGTAGCGGGAGAAGTCTTCCCCACCCATGACGGGTTCGACCTCGACGACCCGCTCCTCTCCGAACGTGCCCCGGAACACTCCGACGACGCGTTCGACCAGAGTTGGATCATTGTAGCTCGCGGGAGTGAACTCCTCCTCTGCGACCGTTACGACGGGCTCGAGTTCCGGCGGCACGCCCGCTGAGAGCGCCACTCCCATCGCGACGCGCCGGATCCCGTCCAGCACCTGTCGGCGAACCTCAGGCTTGTATGAACGCACGGTCAGCTGCATCCGGACGTCGTCGGGAATGATGTTGTGCTTGCTTCCGCCATGGATCGAGCCCACCGTCACCACGGCGGAGTCCAGAGGGGAGACTTCCCTGCTGACGAGCGTCTGCAGGCCGGTCACGATCCGGGCCGCGATTACGACAGGATCGATCGTCGTGTGGGGGTACGCACCGTGTCCGCCACGCCCCTTGACCGTGATGTCGACGGAATCGACACTGGCCATGTGATAGCCCGAGGCGAAGCCGACCTTCCCGGCCTCGACCGCCGCATGGATGTGGAGAGCAAGACCGTAGTCGGGCAGCGGGAAGCGCTCATAGAGTCCGTCGGCGAGCATCGATCGGGCGCCGGCGCCCCGCTCTTCGGCCGGCTGGCCGATCATCACCAGCGTTCCGGCCCACTGATCCTTCATCCGGGTCAGCATTCTCGCGGTGCCCAGAAAGCTGGTCATGTGTATGTCGTGGCCGCAGGCGTGCATCACGCCGACTTCGTTACCGTTCTCGTCTCGGGTTTTCACCGTGCTGGCAAATGGAGCCCCCGTCGCTTCGGTCACTGGAAGGGCGTCGGTGTCGGTCCGCACCAGAACAGTCGGACCCTCCCCGTTCTCCAGCACCGCCACCAACCCGTAGGACGTGCGGCCCTCGACCCCATAGTCCCCCAATTCCTCGGCCACGGTGAACCCGAGCTGCCGCAGCTCTTCGGCGAGGTAGGCCGATGTCTCTTTCTCGAAGTAGGACAGTTCCGGGTTGGAATGGAGGTATGTGTAGGTGTCGATCAATGAAGACACTTCCTGACGGATCGTGTCTTCGAGAGCACCCTGGGCGTGGGCGACAGAAGCGAGCAATAGAACCGCGGCAACCGCGCTGATAGCGTGTCTCACACCTTCCCCCTGCAGATTCGCCTTACCGAAGGACGTCGAACTGACGCGAAAACTTGACAATGAAACTGCGGCGGATCGGACCGAAGTGCCGATCGGCGCGGGGCGCGGTGAATCCTTCCAACCCCTGAGTCTCGTTGTAGACGATGAATAAACCGGTCCCGGCGGTGTTCAACCAGCCGAAACGGAAGTTGCCGCTCCAGTTGCTGGATCGGGTGTTGTACTGGACGAGCGACTGAAGGTTGATCAGCGGCGTGAAGCTGTAGTTGAAGCGTGTCTGAACGAGATCGGTGACGAACTCACCCTCGGGCAGGTTGATGTCGCTGCGGTTCCAGCCTACCGAGGCGCTGAGGTTCGAGCCTCTGCGGCCATTCACAGTCGTCGAGAACGACCTCTGGTTGCCGCTGTAGAATCCGCCGACCGTCAGCGTCGAGCTGAACGACAGCGCGCGGCTTGAATCGGTGTTGAATCGCCAGTCGATCTCCGCGTGCTTGTAGGTGCCCGGCGGGATTATGATCCCTTCAGAGATCTCGAACGGCACTTTCAGACCTTCTGTCGTCAGGTTCACGGCGGGGCTGAAAAACCATCCGCTCTCGAAATCGACGTGGGTATCGATATGGATCTCCTCGGTCTCCTTGAACCCGTCCAGATCCCAATGGGTTCGTGCCGACGAGTGCGGTCGCAGTTCGCGCAGCCACGGGATGTCCGCAAAACGCCTGCGGAGCATGAAACCGATGTCGGTATAGCGGTATGCCCGCCGGGTGAGGAAACCGACTTCGGGGTTGAAGTCTTCGTCGACCTGCGTGTATTCGACGTGGAAGTCTCCCCCCACACGCTGGTACTCCCCGCGGAGGCTGTAGGCTCCCTCGCCGGCGGTGCGGCCTGGAGTCTCGGTTCGGGCCATGAAACCACGAAAGTCAGTGTAGGAACCGATGCCGAGCCTGCCGTCGACCCCCCAGGTCCGGTTCCAGTCGTCCGGTCCGGCATTCGACCCATTCGCCTCCCGGTTGACCACGATTCCACCAAAGGCGGTCCGATTGGGAAGTTCACGGCTGAGGCGGGCGACGGTGAAGTTGTTCTTCGGCGTCACGCCGGCGACGTCGTCGGTCTCCATGTTGAGGACGCCGACGTTAAAGGCTCCGACCTTGCCGCTCAACCTGGCGCCGCCGATGATCGGGACCTCTACACCGGATGGATCGATACCGATCCTCCGGCTGAAGAACAGGTCGACGCCGCTCTTGCCGGCGGCGAAAAGCCCGGCGTTCTCGAGGAAGAACGGACGCTTCTCGGGAAGACGGACGTTGAACCGTGTCAGGTTGACGACCTCCTCATCCACCTCGACCTGAGCGAAGTCGGTGTTGTAAGTCAGGTCCAGGTTGAGGCTCGGCGTGACGCCGAACTTGGCGTCCAACCCGGCATCGGGATCAAAATCCGTCTCGGTCTCCTCCGGGTTCAAGAAGTTGCGGGATGCGGTCGCGACGGCGTAGGGAGTGATTTTGAAGTTGCGCGGGGCTTCCAACTCCAGTCCATGCAGTTCACCGGCGGACGACAGGCGGTAGAGGTTGTAGATTCTTTCGATCGGAGCCCAGAAAACTTGTTCGCGCTTGCGGCGGATGTTGCGCTGGAAGTTCATGCCCCAGACTTGAGGCCGATCTCCGTACCTCAGGGTTCGGAGCGGGATCTCGAACTCGGCCATCCATCCTATTTCGTTCACGTGCGTGCGCACCGTCCAGCTCGAATCCCAGTTCTTGTTGAAACCGGAACCCGAACCGGTCTGGGCACGACGACGGCCTCCGCCGCGCCCTCCTCCCTGGCCTTCATTACTGACTTGCCCGTCGTACTCGATCCCGGCCGGGTTCGTTCCGAAGACGAAGCCGTTCTGGCGGTCGTGGTACGTATCAAAGATGATCTGGAATGAATCGGTGTCCCCGAGATCGGAGTCGCGGCGGCTGTCGGTGACCAGGATCTGGTCCGGCTCGGCGTCATAACATATGACGCCCACGAAGACGGCCCTGTCGTTGTAGACGATCCTGACGATCGTCCTCTCCGAGGCCGGCGTTCCCTCGACGGGTTCGGTCTGGATGAAGTCCGTGATCGGGTCGGCCAGTTCCCAGACGGCGTCGTTGACGAGCCCGTCGATCGCCGGCGGCTCGTCGACGAAGGTCGCCCGAGCAACCCTGCCGTTTTCCTGGGCCCCCAGTCCGAGTGGGGCGAGCAGAACGACAACTATCGCTACCGGCACAGAAACAGACAGTACTCTCCGCATTATGATTCCCATCCCCTGTAAATCAGTTGAACCATCCCAGAAGGGCGCAACCTGTTTATGTATACGCGAATTCGTATGTCCGCGATACACAAGGAGGCCATTGTATCAACTTTGTGCGAGACGACAATCCCGAGCGCGGTCAGGTAGGTTTAGCAGCTGCTAGCGCAGGACGTCGAACTGGCGAGTGTACTTGACGATAAAGCTGCGGTTGATCGGTCCGAGGCCTTCCAGCGCCCGTGTGTTGTTGAAAACGACGAAGAGACCCGTGCCCGCAGTATTTAACCAGCCAAACCGGAAGTTGCCGGCCCAGTTGTTCGCGGCATCGTTGTACTGGATGAGCGACTGAAAATTGATCAGCGGTGTGAAACTGTAGTTGAACCGGGTCCCGACGAGGTTCGTCACAAACTCCCCTTCAGGCAGATTGATGTCGCTGCGCCTCCAGCTCACGGAAGTGTTGAAATTCGATCCTCTTCGCGCACTCACAGTCGCCGTGAGTTCACGCTGGTTCCCGGTGAGGAACCCGCCAATCCTCAGATTGCCGTTGATGGAAAGCGGGCGGCTCGGGTCGGTGTGCATGTTCCAGTTGATGCCGCCGTTGAAGAGACGTTCCGCAGCCTCAGCATTATCGTGCCAGACACGGCGGTTTTCGAAACGATTCAAGTCGAAGGCGGTGACAACCCCGCATTGGTGATAACCGGATACCTGCGCGGCGGGGCACAGGGACAGGCGACCGCTGACTTCAACCAATTCTTCGAAGAGTTGCGCGGTCTGGAACATTTCTCGTCCGTGGAGATGAGCCAGCCGTTGAGCGTCAGCTACGAAAACGCTCCATTGATCGACTCCACGGGGGCCACGACGTCGGGTGTCACGAGTCGGGCCACTTTCGAGGTGAGATGCCTGCTGAACTCAAAGCTCTGAAAGGAATCGTCTTTCAGAGCCTCAACTCCCAAGACGTCGTGTTGACCGACTCCGAGGTGAGGTGAGATGCCTGCTGAACTCAAAGCTCTGAAAGGAATCGTCTTTCAGAGCCTCAACTCCCAAGACGTCGTGTTGACCGACTCCGAGGTGAGGTGAGATGCCTGCTGAACTCAAAGCTCTGAAAGGAATCGACCGGCAGGTCTTCCTCTACGGCGCGGTCCTGGTGTTCGCAATTGCGGGCACGGTGGGATCGAGCTGGCAGCTGGGGACGATCCGGGCGGCGGTCGAAGAACAGCGGGATGAGCGGGATGCGAAGGAACTCGAAGCCGATGCAATCGTGCTGCCGACCGATGACGAACGAGGAGAGTGGACCACGCAGGAGAACCTGATGGCGAGCATGCTCCTGGCGGACCGGGAGATCCCGGCGTTTTTCTCGGAGGTCACCCGGCTGGCAACCTTCAATGGCCTCGAGCGGTTCGTCCTGGGCAATGAACAGCGCGTCCTGGATGAAATCGACGGAGAGCTGTCGCCCTCCGACGCCCTGTCGCAATCGGTCGGCATCCGCCGCTACATTGTCGTGACGCTCGAGTTCAGCGGCGACTACCGAAACGTGGCTGAGTTCATCCACGATATCGGCCGGCTTCTGCGCCTGGCAGAGTTCGTCTCGATCCAGCTGCGTCGAAACCAGCCCAACGTGGACGTCACGATGTTGTTCCACGTCTACAAAAACGAGGTCATCGGTTGAGCGATAAGGCAAAACAGCTCGTCCTAATCTTCGTGGGCGGCGGGATGATCACTGGGATCATCATGTTTCAGGTTCGCCGTGCCAGGCCCTCGACCCCGGTGGTCCCGGCCGAAACCGCGTCGATTGCCGCGACCGGCCCGGCATCCGCCGCGGAAGCGGCCCCGCCCGTCGCGTCCCTGCCGGCGGGGGCCCTGCCGACGGCAGGGCTGCCGACGATGCCCGCGCAGGGTCCAGAAACCGCACCCATCGAGGCAACCGGAATCCCTGCCGGGCAGTGGGGAAGGAACCCGTTTCTGACCTTGGACGAAATTGCCGCACTCAATCCGGAGCCGGACGTCCCCATCATTGTTCCTCTGCCCGACCCGGATGTTCCGGCGCCGGCTTTGGCGCCGGAACTACCGGCCTACACGGTCTCGATGATCGTGTCGGGGGACAAGGGCGCCTGGGCGGTCGTCGGATCCCGAATCGTTCGTCAGGGTGACCGTCTCGGGGCAGAGACCGTCACGCAGATCAACAGCGAGGGAATTGCCCTCGAGTTTAACGGAGAGACGCGCGTGATCCTGCTCAAACGTTCGATCCTATTCGCACCGGGGTCGCCCCGGGGGGGTAAGGTATGAAAACAATCACCGTAGCTCTGCTGATTCTCATCGGAGGTCCGCAGCAGCTACCACGAGAGTTGAATGTTTCTCAGATCGCCGGGACCGGCGGTGGAAACGAGGGCGCCATACCCGCGGCGCCGGCCGCTCCGGGTGCGCAACAACTGCCGGCAGTACAACTGGAAACACAGCCCCAGGCGGACATTGCTCCGATCACCGTCGAGATCGTCGATCCGATCGACCTGCGTCTGCTGCTGACGGCCATAGCCCAGTACTTCAACCTCAACCTTCTGATGGATCAGGGGATTTCCGAGACCGTCAGTTCGACGAACCTGGTGGATGTCACGCTCGAGGAGGCGCTCCGCGTTCTGCTTGATCCTCGAGGCCTGGAATACCGAATCGAGGGCGACCTGCTCCTCGTGGAGCTTCTCCAGATGGAGACCCGGACGTTCGAGTTCGACTACATCACGACTGCCCGGACACTGTCCCGTTCGCTATCCGCCAGTGCCTCGGCCGGCGGCGGTGGGGGTGCCGGTGTGACGGGCCCCGGCGGCGGGGCGGCACTCGGTGGTGGGTCAGGTGGGGGATCGAGTACGTCGGTTTCCGGAAGCGAGCAGACAGACCTGCTCGAGGAAGTCGACAGCAACCTGCAGCTGCTGAAGTCGACAGAGGGCCCGATCATCTTCAACCGGATGGCCGGATTGATTTTTGCGACCGACTTCCCGCGCAACCTCGACACGATCGCGAACTTCCTCGAGATGGTCGAGAACGCGGTTAGCCGCCAGGTCGTCATCGAGGCGAAAATCATCGAGGTCAAGCTGAACGACGACTTCCAGGCCGGCATCGACTGGACGGCGATTCTGGGCAATACCCTGAGAGCGACCCAGAGTCTCGGTACCGTACAGGGTGGCTTCAACCTGAATGTCACGAACGACGACTTCACCGCCGTGATCCAGGCTTTGTCCCAGCATGGTTCGGTTAACGTGTTGTCGAGCCCGACGGTATCGACGTTGAACAACCAGCCCGCAATCATGAGGGTCGGAACGCAGGACGTGTTCTTCACGACGACCACGCAGGTGGATCCACGCACCGGAACGATCATTCAATCCGCTACTGTTCCGAGCACCATCAATGAAGGTGTCGTCCTCGACGTCACCCCTCAGATCAGCGATGGTGGAATCATTACGATGAACATCCACCCGACGATAACCGAGCGAACCGGGCAGGCCACATCCCCTGACGGACTTACCGTACCGATCGTCGACGTCCGTGAGTCCGACACCGTTGTCCGCGTGGCCGAAGGTGACACGGTCGTGCTGGCGGGGTTGATTTCAGATCGCACGCTCGAGCAAGTGAGCAAGGTTCCCATCCTGGGTGACATTCCGTTGATTGGAGGGCTGTTCAAGCGAGTCACCCGGGAAAACCGAAAGACCGATATGGTGATCTTGTTGACGCCGAAGGTCATGACTGTCAGCACCGCAGCCGATTACGCCAGGCAACGGATGGAGGCGCAGGAACAGCTCAAAGGCGGAACGAATCAATGACGGTGGGACCGGAATGCCCCCGTTTCTCCGGGCAACCGTGTCGAGGCGTTCATGTACGAACAACATTACGGACTAATCGAGCCCCCGTTCAGCCTGACTCCTGACCCCAAGTACTTCTACAGGAGTATCGGACATACGCGAGCCTTCGAGCTGTTGCAGTACGGGATCGAGCGCCGGGAAGGCTTCATGCTCGTCTACGGTGATATCGGCACCGGCAAGACGACCCTGTGTCGCACCGTCCTCGGCGCGATCGACGAGCATGTTCACACCGCCCTGCTGCTGAACCCGTTCCTGTCTGAAACCGACCTCATCAAGGCGATCCTCGAGGACTTCGACGTCAAGCTCCCGGGAAGGAAAGGCGACCGATCAAGCCTGACAAAACAGGATCTGATCAACGCGCTGAACAATTTCCTGCTGAAGACGCTGGAGTCGGGCGGACGGGCCGTCGTCCTCATCGACGAGGCCCAGAACATACCGATGGCCACGCTCGAACAGATCCGGATCATTTCCAATCTGGAAACGAACAAGGAAAAGCTGCTGCAGATAGTCCTCGTGGGCCAGCTCAATCTGATCGACGTGTTGTCGCAGCCGGCCCTGCGCCAGCTGTTCCAGCGTGTTTCGATCAAGTGCGAATTGTCAGCGTTGTCAGAAACCGAAGTCGGAGACTACCTCCGGCATCGGCTCTCCGTCGCGGGAGCAAGCCCGTCGAGCGTCTCGTTCGCACCGGACGGCGTCGAGGAGATCTACGACTATTCCGGGGGAGTCCCCCGGTTGATCAACCTCATCGCAGACCGATCGCTGCTTGCTGGAATGGCCCTGGGCGCGGCGACACTGGATTCAGGAGTGACGCGCCAGGCGATCAACAACCTGCAATTGAAGAAACCGACCCGAAGCACGAGTTGGTGGAAACGGACGAAAGCTGCCGCGGCAACGAAGCGGGCGGCCGTCGTGTTGGGCCTGTCCATTCTTCTTGCCATGGCCATGGTCGTGATTGTTAATGGTGTCAGCGGTTAGCTATTAGCTGTTGGCGGTTAGCGGTTGGCTAAGAGCCAACAGCCAACCGCAGAGTTAGAACATGAGCCTCATCCTCGACGCGCTGCGAAAGGCCAAGAACCTGGCCACGGGTTCGGCGCCAACGCGTGCGCCTGCCTACCTGAAGAGCTTCGGCTTCGCCCACCAGCAGGCTCCTCAGAATAAGGCGAAAAAGATCCTGATTTCCTACGTCCTTCCAGTCGTGATCGCCGGTTCGGTCATCGCGGCAGGAGTGACGTACTGGATCAGCCCGGCCGCAGAATCGCCCATGCAGGAGCAAGGTCAACTTCTCGAGCCCGAAGGAGGGTTTCTGCCGCTCGGGGACGAACTGGAGGAAGCCTCACTGGAAGGAGTGGAATCGCCGGCGATGCCGGCGGAGTCCGACGAAGGCGATCCGGCGACGCAACAGGAAGCGGGCGCGGTCGAAGCCGCAGTTGACGCCCCGTTGAGGGCAGGCATCGCAAGCCCCGAACCGCTTCCGGCCGAGACTGGTGCACCGGAACCCGAACCGGTTGCGCAACAGGTAGAGTTTGCCGCGAACGATCCTGACGCAACTGAGCTGCCACCCGAGCCGATCACCGAGAGCGAGAGTCCCGATTCTGGAACTGCGGTTGACCCGCCGGAGCCCGAAACAGGCGTGCCGGCAAGCGAGGTCGGCGCTTCTGCAAGCGAAGTCATTATCAGACCCCCAGCGGCCGACCCGTTCGACTTGGCCGTTCGTTACCAGCAGATGGGCGAGTATCTGAAAGCGTTCGAGTTCTACGACGAGGTCCTGGAACAGGACTACTTCAACGCCCAGGCCCACAACAATGTCGGACTGATACACATGGCGTTGTCCGACAACAGCCAGGCGATCGAGGCATTCCGACGGGCCATCCGTATCGACCCGGATTACGACAAAGCACATAACAACCTGGGAACGGCACTGGTAAACGACGGCCAGGATTCGGAGGCGGAACGGGAGTTTAAGAGGGCCCTGGATTTGAACCCCCAAAACGCCGCGGCGATGACCAACCTCGCGATTCTCTACCGTAACGACGGGAAGCTCGAAGAAGCGAAGTTTCAGTACCTCCGGGCGCTCCAGATCGATCCCTCGAGCGCCGACACCCATTACAACCTCGCACTGTTGTATGAAGAGCAGGGCGAAAACGGCAGTGCCGTCGAACACTTTACGGAATTTCTTTCCCTGGGTTCGGACCGTTACCCGCAATTGGTGGATCAGGTCGAAGAGAAGATCCGGACCCTGTCCCCGCCCGGGCCTTGAACGCTCAACTTCTGGCGATCCTCTTCCCCCTCGGCAGTCTTTCGGGCTGGATCGCCTACAGGATCGTCGATCGAAGCAGCCGGGGGAAGCACCGTCTCGAAAAAGTCATGACGATCGCCACCTCGGCCCTTCTGCTTCCCATCCTGGGCGGCAAGTTCGGGCCCTCTTCCCTTCTGGCGGTCTACGGCATCTTCACGATGGTTCTGGTAGGAGTCACGCTGTTCGACCACCGGAAGCATGAAATCCCGTTGATCGTCACGATGCCTGGCACTCTGGCGGGCCTCGTCGCCGCCGGTACGCTTCTGCCGATCGGTGTCGTCTACTCCCTCGGCGGTCTTCTGTTCGGGGGAGGAGTTCTCATCGCCACGACCCTGGTGGAAGCCGCGCGAGGGAAAGAGGTGGGCGGCGGTGACTGGAAGCTCGCGGCGATGATCGGTACGTTCATCGGCTGGCCCGGAATGATCACCGCGCTTATCCTGACCGGAGTGTTCGGGGTTGCCGGAGCCCTGATTATGAAGGCCAGCGGGTTACCGCCCCGCCCTCGGGCACTCGGGCCCTGGCTCTGTGCGGGCGGGATCGTCACCGTTCTCCTCAGTTGACTAAACGCACGAAGGACTTGCGAGAGAAGCCCTTCGGACTGCAAACTGTGAGGTTATTGAGAGATTTCTCGATCATGTCGCGATTCGTTCGCGACCAATGAGTCATGACCAAGTTCAGATATCGTTTCCGTCTGATGCTCGGCATTCCTTTTGTCGTGATCTGTTTTACTCTGGCGGCCGGGTTTCTCCCCCTCGGGATGATCGAGTCGACCCTGGGGCGTTACGACAGGCCTATCGATCTGACGCCTCTCCTGACCAACCTCAAGGTGGTGGCTCTCGTCATTGCGTTCGTCGCGGCTGGAATCGCGCTGGCGATCGCGAGATACATTCTGGAACCCGTGGAGCAGATGATCGGGGGTATGCGCGAACTCCGACCGGCCAGTGAATCCGATGAGGTCCAGACCGCAGACGACGAAATTACCTCCCTGTCGACGCTATATAACCAGACGTTCGTCCCTCTGAAGGGCTACCTGCGGTCGGCAGACCTGTTCATGCAGATGAGCGAGGGGATCATCAGTCTGAACGCCGACAAGACCGTCGCATTCCTGAACGCGCCGGTCGAAGAGCTTCTCGAAATCAGGCGTGAGGATTACCTGGGGAAGAGCTACACGGAGCTGTTCCCGGGTGCGGCCAGGAACTTCCAGGTCCTGCATATCATCGACGATGCGCTGAGCAAAGGCTCTTTCCAAACACGGGACATCATCATTTCGACCGGTACCGGCCGGGATGTCTACGTGCGTGCCACGGCATCGCCGGCGACCGGCAGCGGAAACGAAACGATAGGCGTCGTGATCATCATCCGGGATATCGAAGAGTTCAGCCGCGTGAAGGATCAGCTGCGCAAGATAGACGTCCTTGCCTCGCTGGGCGGCACGATCAGCGGGATGGCTCACGAAGTCCGGACGCCCCTGGGTTACATCCGGAGCCTTGCCGAACTGACCGCGGAGGACCTGCCCGAAGAAGCCCCGCAACAGGAATACCTGAAGACCATCGTCGCCTCCATTGAGCGGCTGAACTCCATGGTCGAGGACATCCTGTCCTACGCCTCCGTCCAGGTGAATACTTCGAACTTGGAAGACCCGGTAACGATCGTTCGCGAAGCCGTCGCGTACTCGAGAAATTCGATCGTCGAACGGAATCTGAAGCTATCCGAAGAGTATCCCGAGAGTCGGTACGGAATCTGGGGTGATCGAGACAAGCTGATCATCCCACCGGAAAACATCGAAAAGCTGTTCGTTCCGTTTTTTACGACCAAAAAGGAAGGGACTGGACTGGGTCTGGCCGATTGCGAAGCAACTCGTCGAGGCGCATGAAGGCGCCATCCACGTCGAGAGCGATCCGTCCAGCGGGACGCTGTTTCGAGTCCTCCTGCCAGCCGACTCGGGTACAGGCGAGCCGGTCGATCGAGTGGATGCCACTGCTTCCTGATCGAGCGTTATCAACACCCATGCCACACTCATACTCCAGCGAACGATGAAAGAATCTGTCCTCATAGTCGACGACGAAGAAGTCTCACAGTTCGTTCTCCGGGAGGCGCTCGTGAAACGGGGGTACGCGGTCGACGAGGCCGGGGACGCCGAAACCGGACTCAAGAAGATCAAGCAACAGCCGTTTGACCTGATCCTGCTCGACATCCAGCTTCCCGGCATCAGCGGCATCGACGCGATCTCGAAATTCAAGGAAATCGACCCATCCATCGTGATCCTGATGATTACGGCTCTCAGCTCCAAAGAAATGGCGATCGAAGCAATCAAGCGTGGCGCCTACGACTATTTCGTCAAACCGTACAAGATGGAAGAGATGGAGATCGTCGTGAAACGGTCTCTGGAGCGCCGACAACTGGAACGCGATCTCCGGATCCTCAGAGAACAGCTCAGCGACACGTTTCAAGTTCAGAACATCATCGGCAAGAGCGGTGCGATCCAGGAGATTCTGAGATTGATCAGCCGTGTCGCCGACACGACCGCGACGGTCCTGATCTGGGGGGAAACGGGAACCGGGAAGGAACTGATCGCACGTGCGATACACCAGAACAGTCCGCGGACGGACAAGGCAATGGTCAAACTCAATTGCGCGGGCATTCCCGAAGGACTTCTCGAGAGCGAACTCTTCGGTTTCGAAAAAGGCGCTTTCACCGGTGCGACCGAGAGGAAGATCGGGAAGTTTGAAATGGCCGACAAGGGAACGATCTTTCTCGATGAGATCGGCGACATGAACCTCCAGGCACAGGCGAAAATTCTGCGCATCCTTCAGGAGATGGAGTTCGAGCGCCTTGGCGGGACCAAACCCATCTCGATCGACGTGCGGGTGATCGCCGCAACGAACAAGGACCTCAGCCAGGCCGTCACAGAGCATGCCTTCCGTGAAGACCTCTTCCACCGCCTGAATCTCTTCTCCCTGCACATGCCTGCACTGCGGGAACGGATCGAAGACATCCCGATCCTGGCCGATTACTTCCTGGGGGACGCGAACCGTAACTTCGGGCGAACGGTCCAGTCGATATCGTCCGATGCGATGAATCGCCTGATCGAGTACCGGTGGCCGGGAAACGTCCGGGAGTTGAAGAACACGGTCGAGCGATCCGTCCTCATCGCCGACGGTGAAGTCCTCACCTCGAAGTTTTTGCCTCCCCACATCAGCAAGCAGGTCGACGACAAGGGGACGGCGACCATACCAACCGCTACTCAAGACCTGAACGAGACTGTCAAGAGCGTGGAGCGCCAGTTGATCCTCGACGCGCTGGAGAGATGCGACGGCGTCCAGCGGAAGGCCGCAAAAATGCTCGGCATTACCGAACGTGTGCTCTGGTACAAGGTAAAAAAGTACGAAATCAAGGTCGCCGAAGAAGTTTCTTCAGAGGATAGCGAGTCGTGACCCACCCGCCTCAAGTCAATGAAATAGCTAATTTTGTCGCTAGCAGCCCGTGCGGATGCCGGCAGCAGTCGATGACCTACCCGTACGCTACTAGGCGAATGTCGGAGATTCCCACGAGATGTGTAGCCTTCAGTCCCTCCAATCAACAATTCTCGTAGAGTGTTGATTTCGTAATACCATTAGTTTCAACATGTTGATGTTGGTGCGCCAATTGCTTCATAGGCGGCGAGGCATGAAACCGATGAAGCCACGAAACACATTCGATGACAATCGCGGTACCGGACTGGTGGAGATTGTGGTGGTCATCTCGATCATCGCCATCCTCGCCGGCGTCGGCGGGAGTAGGCTTCTCCTAAGCATTGAAGACGCGAGGGTTGCCCGGGCTGTCAGCGATACGGAACAGATCGCCGTAGCCATTCTCAACTTCGCGCAGGACACCGGATTCGCACCCGCCTATAAATCGGGAGAGGAGACCTCGGGGAACGACGATGTTTTCTACGTCCTGGAAACAGACGGCGACGATGCCATCGACGATACGAATTCCTGGCCGACCGATGACGACGAAATCGATCGGGTGGAGAACCACCTGATCGAGAACGAACCCGACGATGCGGGACCGAGTTACCGTCGTGTCGGAGAGATTTCCTTCAACCGGCACAAGGGTTGGAATGGGCCGTACGTGAGCAATTTGTCCAAGGATCCCTGGGGGGATCGGTATCTGGTCAACGTCCAGTTCCTCACGCCTCAAGGTGTCGATCTGGTCCGACAGAGCCTGGGAATTCCAACGGGCGGCGGGGTGGCGGTGGTGGTGCTCTCGGCTGGCGCCAACCGCACGATCGAGACCCGCTTCGACCAGCTGAACGATTCCTTCGTAGCCCTCGGCGACGACATCATATATAGGATTCAATAGTTTAGCGAGCTCAGAAAAATGATTTCACTAACGACTTCGACAACTCACACCAAAGGGAGAACGAAAATGAGAGCCAAAGGTATGACTTTAATCGAGTTAGCAGTGGTTCTGGCCGTGATCGCGGTCCTGGCAGCAATCCTGACACCCCTGGTCACCGCCTACATCGACCAGGCCCGGACGACCCGGACAGCTTCGGACGTTCGGGCCATCGCCCAAGCGTACCAGCTACACAAACGCGACACGGGGCAGTTTCCGATTTACGCCGATGATACAGCGTCGGATGCTGATACTGCGGTAGCTGACGAACTGGTCAGCACCGGTGACCTTCCTTCCGCGGCGAACGAATGGGCGTTCACGACTACGGCCGACCTTGAAGAACATATAAACCTCAATAAACTGGGCCTGTCCACGAGCAACCCGCGCAGAGGTCGCATAGCCTATCGGGGCCCCTATCTCGGTACCATCAACGAGGACCCCTATGGCAACGCGTACCTGGTTAATGCCGCTAACCTCACGCGCGACTCGACCAACATCGGTTACGTGGTATCGGCCGGTCCTGACGGTGTTATCGATACGGAGCGTGACCAGGCCTCGACGACATCACTGGTCGTCGGCAACGATGACATCGCCGTTCGGATCAACTAACAGACTCAACCACGTGTGAGTTGTGTGTCAGGAAACGCCTGGTGGCCGAACGGTCGGTCGCCGGGCGTAACTACATCCAGGACATCGCGGTTCTCGCCCGCATCCTGATCCCCAACCCTCGTCCAGCTGCATCGACAAGGCGAGAGAAACACGGGCCACTGCCGTCCTTGCCTACGAGCGCTACTTCCCGTTTCCCATCTGCAACAACCTCAGCAACGCCAACAGCAACACCGCGGCAGATGCAAAACCTTCCGCCTCTGACACTCTGGGTAGAACTCGTCGATGGGAGTAATTGTTAGTAATGCCGGACGAGTGTAAGAAGCCGCTTCCTACTCGTCACTTGTCACTCATCACTTCTTCAGCTGATGATCCGCTTCCACCAGGACTTCCCGGTGCCAAGCTGGATCTGCGTGATGAGCGTGTCGACCGACATCGTGAGGGCCTCGATCGCCTGCGGAGCCTCGAGCGACGCGGTACAGTCCGCGGCCCCGGCCTTGAGCATGTCCTGAGCCTCCTCGATGGACCCACAGTTGATGACGACCACTTTCGTGCCGAGCGCGCTGCACGCATGAACCTGGTCGGGAACGCTGGACATCGAGGTGGCCAGAAGCGTGAAGTCGAGAACGGTTACGGCGGGAATGTTCCAGTGGATCTGCTTGAGCAGATCGTCCAGGCCGCACCGCATGGTGCTCAGCTTACGCTCGGCCAGTGCCGGTTCCAGGATAGCCCAGCTGGAGTCCTCGGCAGCGACCAACACCCGCTCTTCGCCGGACTGCGCGACAGACTGAATCGTCGAGCCGAGCACCTTCGAGCCCATGGAACGAAGATCCTCCAGCATTTCATCCGGTTTCGAATAGCGTCTGGAGCGATCGGCGATGGACCGGCCGATGATCTTGACGAAATCCGGATGGGTGTAAGGGGGTAGGGTCTGCATATCGACCGGGAATTCACCGCCAAGCATCTTGTAGAGGACGACGCCGGCGGAGTAGACGTCGATCGAGCTGTCGAACCTTCCCGAGGTGACCTCGGGAGCGATATACCCGGAAGTCCCCGCCGTCATCGTCGTCGTTCGTCCCGTGGATTCCATGGCGTAGGCCACCCCAAAATCGGTCAGGATCCCGTCTGTTCCGTTCCCCAGCAGGATGTTCTGGGGTTTCACGTCTCGGTGGATCACGTCCCGCGAATGGGCGTGGGAGATGCCGAGTAGGAGTTCTTCCATGAGCGAGATCGTCTGTCCAGGTTCGAGCGGATCGCCGTGCAGCTTGTTCATGTAGGTCTGTAAGCTGCCGTGTTCGATGTAGGGCATGACGATACACAGGCCCTCCTGGTCGACGAACGCATCGATGATGCTCATGATGTAGGGGCAGGGTTGCAACTGGCGCAGTACTTGCGCTTCCCGGCTGTAGAAGGAGTAAGCGTAACCGCGAGGAGGAACTGATGCGGTTTCATCATGACGACGAGCAACAAAGTATCCGACCGCAACCCCCGTGCGCCCGGAGGGTTACGGCGGCGGCGCACCATCTGCGTTGTTGCCGCCCCTCAAACGATGTACCAGCATCGCCGTCGGCGCGGCGCCTAGCATCTGGCGCAACGCCGCCGTAACGCGAGCCATCAGGCTTCTGCCACGGGCGGCACACTCAGCGGTTTAAACGCGTGCCTCCCCTGCCCCATATCAGTTCTCGAGCACCTCCGCGCAAAATATGCGTATCGGCTTGACTCCCGAGAGTCCCTCGGATAATGTGTAAGGCGCATTTTGTCTTTTGTTTCCAGCAGCTTGGTCTGTATGAGCGGAATTAAGAGCGGTATGCGAACGGCTGTCACCCTACTAGGGGTGGTGGTGTGCCTGATTGCGCTGTCCCCCTCACCCGTCCTGGCGCAGATCACGTCCGGCGAATTCTCCTATGTTTTCCCTCGATTTGACGCAGCCGAAGGCTCGGGAATACTGATTACGAACCTCAACGACGGGGTCGTGGAAGTCAAGATCGAGCTTTTCTTCGACGAAGGGACAGTTTCGACGACGTTCTTCCCGACTCTGGCCGGCACCCAGTCAATTCTCGTGCCCCAGGAGGAGGACTTCGGTTCGGTGGGCTCGCTGGTCATCACCAGTGCCAAACCGGTGATGCCGTGGCTTGTTTTTGCTGTTGGGGAGGGGCCTTTCCAAACGGTCGCTCCAGCCGACACCGCCGCGAAAGTCATCGTTCCCTTCGCCCATGGGATTCGCGTAGGGGACCGCGGTTCGACCCTGCTGGACGTGTTCAATAACAGCGAGACCGACGCGCGGGTCCGGATTACCGCGATTGAACCCGACGGCAGTGTGCTGGCTACGACCGAGGAATTCCTGGTCCGCAAGACAGGCCTGCACAAAGATCTGGCCGGGCTGTTTCCCGCGGGATCGGTTCAGGCTGGCGCAGAGTTTTCGCACGTCACAGTCCAGGCGCTGACGAATGTTTTTTCTCCCCGCAAGGAGCTGGCGGCCTCGACCGTGGTCCAGGAATACGGCGATAACGGGCTGCGAATCCCGACGCGGGGTGACGAGGCGGTGTCGCGGGGAGTTCGGGCCACGGGTCAACCCTCGCAGACGACTCTGCCGCTGATCGTCGAGGGCGGCGCTTTCTTCTCCGTGATTCAGATTATCAATGCGGGTACTGTCCCGCAGACCGTGACGCTGACGGCCGCCACCGGCGACGGGACACTGGTGGCCGGATCCACCAACCCCACAGGCGTGGTCCTCGGGGCCGGCGCGTCGACCCGGATCCGCGTCGCGGACGCTTTCGGCATGGACCCGTCGACCCAGGCGATGGGCTGGATCGATATCAACGGAGCACAGCCGGTGGTGGCGACGGCGGGGGTCGGGACCACCCAGGGCGGCAGTCTGGTCCTGGTTCCCGCATCCAATGCCAGGGACACGAGTTTTGCCCTGCCCATCCGGGGATTCAGCCGCGAGATCTTCACAGGCTTGTCGTTCATGAACCGGAACGGGACCCCGGCGGACGTGACGCTGACTTTCCTGAAGAGCCTGGGGTCGACCGTGACCCGCGCGAACCTGACCGTGGCGGACGGGCAGTTCACTAAAACGCTGGCCGAGGTGCTTCCAGAAGTTCAGGAGATCGGTTTCATCGTGGGCCGGTCGGATGTTCCGCTCACCATCACGGCAATCGAAGAGCAGAACAGCGGGCTCAGCATCGCGAATCTGCCGGCGCTGGCCGCCCTGGCGAGCTTCCAGCCACCCCCGCAGACCGAGTTCCTCGCGGTCGGCACCGTCCGATCGGAGGGCGCGGCTCTACCGGGCGCGACACTGAATCTCTCGGGAACGGTGGCCGCCGCCCTCGTCAGCGATGAAGTCGGCACCTTCGCGTTTCGAAGGCTACCCGCCGGAGCGTACACGATCACGCCCCTCGCCACGGGCTTTACGTTCAGCCCGATCTCCATTTCATCGACGATTACCGACTCCAACAGCCGGAACAACGACTTCGCAGGTACCCTTGTCGTGCCCGAGATCACGTCTGTCGAGCCGGTCGGCATCCTGGTCAACTCGCCGGATACGACCATCACCGTTGCCGGTGGACCGTTCATATCCTCGAGCGAAGTCCTGTTCGAAGGTAGCCCTCTGCCGACGAATCTGATCGACGAAAACACGGTCGGCGCACGAGTTGAGGCGCCTCGATTGAAGCTGGCCCGGGCAGGAGAACTGTCTGTGCGAAACCGCGGACCGGCCGGCAACACCGTGACTTCCCTGCCGGTGTCCTTTTCGGTAGGCGGCCCGCCACCTGTCATAACCGCGCTCGAGGGGGTCCCGGACGAGGTCGTGGTCGGCAGATCGGCGCTTGACGTCACGTTGACCGGCACGGGGTTCCTCGAGGGAGCCGTGATGCAGGTCAACGGCTTCGCTCGCGCGACAACCTTCGTCGACGAGACCTCCATCATCGGGACGGTTCCCGCCGAGGACCTGATCGCCAGTGGAACCCTGAAGATCACCGGCATCAACCCCTCACCGACGGTCGGTCCGTCCAACGAGCTGCTCGTCCAGGTCCTGAACCCCGTCGCGGGCCTGCTTTCTGTCTCTCCGAATCTGATCGTGGCCCGGCCGGACGATACTTCGCCTCCAGTTCCGCTGTCGATTCAGGGGTTTAATCTCGTCGATGGAGCGAAGGTTCTCATCGATGGCGAAGAAATACCGACTACCTTCGTAAACAGCACATCGCTCACCGCTGAGATCCCCACCAGCGCGATAGCCGATGGCGGACCGAAAACCGTTACGGTGAAGAATCCCGATCCGGTGGTGGGCCGAGAGCCCCCATCGGAGACCCTGCCTTTGATGGTCCTGAACCCGGTGCCTGTCCTGAGCTCCGTCAGTTTCGCCCCGACCGACTTCGACGAATCGAGACCAACCCGACCGGATGGGACGGATCAGGAGTTTACGGCGGCCATCATCCTCAACGGAGCCAACCTCAACTCCTCGACGAAGGCGTTTTTCGCCGGGGGCTGTAAGGAGTTCGAGGTTACGGGAAGCCTTCTCAACTCGAGACAGATGGTCTTCGAGATCCCGATAACTTGCGCAAGCCCATGGTCGGTTCTGTTCGAGAACGCGCAGCCGGGCGGTGGCGTCTCGGCTACCCTCACGTTTTCGGTGGGCGACTCGCCCGCGACGACTCCGCCGCCCCAGCTCAACTTGACTCGCCCGCGACGACTCCGCCGCCCCAGCTCAACTTGATTACTCCGAACCAGACCGTCGCGGGCAATCCGACGTTCGACCTGACGATTGTCGGGTCGAATTTTGAAACCGGCGCGTCGGTCCAGCTCGGCACGGCGGCCCTCACGCCGACCTCGGTCACGGCAACTCAGATCGTGGTGCCCGTGCCGGCCCTCATCATCAGCGCCCCCGGCCTCTTATCGATCACGGTGACCAACCCGAACAGCGGGGCGTCGAACCGTTTGTTCCTCAGTGTGATATCTCCTCCTTGAGGGTCCACGTCCCAACTGCGAATTCGAACCGGGCCTTTATCCCTCCTTTCGCCCTGCACTCTTTTCTGTGCGCAATGCTTGCGCCATGCCGCAACACGTGCTGGAACCGACACCTATAATTCCTGAATTAAAACCCACAAACTTGTTGACCTGAGAATAGCCCACCTACAGAATTGGTGGACACAAGAAAGGTCGAAGTTAGTGTTTTCAGCTACTTAGACAATGGCAAGCGGCGTGCTTTTAAGTGGGCCTAACGAAACAATGCAGAAGGAGCTGAGCAATGAAAGCCATGACAACTATTAAGAGACTACTGACGGGAACCAGGGCCGTCGCGTCCTCGCTCAGGAAAAGGCGGAGCGGATGCAGCGGCGTCGGATCGGTCTCGATAATCGAGACGGCCGCGGTTCTGGCGATTAGCGGGATCGTTGTCGGCACCGGCCTGTCACCCATCATTAGCACGGTCGACGAGGCGAACATCCGGGCCGCGGGCGAAGACGCCAAGGTGATCGCGGAGGGCGTCCTCGCGTTCTACAAGGACAACTCGATCTTCCCCCTGTTCAAAGATGGCGACCTGACGGGCCCGAACGCCGACTTCTTCAACAACCTGGTCTCGACGAATGGCACCTATGCGACGGATCAGACCGGGACGTGGGATATCCCTGCTAGTCCCACGCCTTACGCCTCAGGCTCCAGCCTCTTCGGCCACCAAGTGGCGGCAACAGACGACACGATCGAGGGACACCTGATCACGAACCAGATCAACCGAACCAGCACCGACGGCGGTTTAACCTTTACCGGCACGGGGGAATACGCCGAGCGGGGAACGATCCCGGGTGACGCGCAGCGGGGATGGAACGGTCCATACGCCGTAAACCTTTCGTTGACCGACCCTTGGGGCAACAAGTTTGTGGTCAATGTCCGAAAGCTGCACGTCAAGCATTTCGCCGAAATCAACGCAATCGAGACGCTCCCCGACATCGCCGTCATGGTCCTGTCAGGGGGGCCGAATCGAGCCATCGAAACGTCCGACAGCCAGGCAAGTTCGGTTTTCAACGTCCAGGGCGACGACATCCTCTTCCGAGTCAAGTAACAGTTTTACAGCCAGACAAGCTCCTTCTAAAGGCCTGGGCGAAAGCCCAGGCCTATTTTTCTTGAGTAGTCAGTAGGGAGCAGTGAGAGCAGCAAGTACGCGGCGCGCTCACTCATCCTCGGGGATCGCGATTACTGCGAGCCGGGCTCGATACTCTCCGGCCTTCCCTGAGTTATCGGAAAAGGGTTTCAGTGTTCGAGCGTCACTCGGAGGAGTCGGGCGAATCGAACCGGCGCTACGGCCTCAGTCGTCCAGACTGTATCCACCCTGTTTTTCCCTCGTTTCGACCTTCCAGGGCGCGGACCATGACGGTTGTAAATCTTGTGTCAACAACAAGGATGCGAGTTCCTCTGTCCAGCACAAAAATGCGACCCTCGCGCTCGAGCAGGTTGAGTCCGACATCGTCGTTGACCACCTCGAGATCGGTCATTTTTGACAACGCGTCCTCGTCCACCGCCACCATGCAGGTGAACCCGATTCTGGCTTCCTCGCCGATGGTCAGAGCGTGAGCACGGAAGTTCGGGGCAGGAATGGACCGAACGAGCACAACGGCGACAATCAGTCCGAGGACTCCAAAGACGACTATCTTGATCGCCTGTAGGCGCCATAGTCGTTCTTCAAATATCTCTTCCAGTTCGTCTTGGAGGCTCGCCTCGTCGCTATTTCTTTGCCCCGTGTCCGAGTCCCAGTCAGACATGCCCTTCCTCCGTCGAGTCGTGGATCTTGAACCATATTACAAGGTGAGCCATGAAGGCATTGTCAGGTTAACGCCACGACTGGCCGACTGCACTGATAGGATAGGATGCTAACAGGCGCTGCTCGATCAGTTCAAGCGGGTAGGCTGTCCTTCACCGCAGTAATCGCTGTGAAAGAAATCTGCAGTTCGGGGATCGTTGAACTCCGGGGCAAGGTCGGACTCGCGACTGGCCACTGATCACTGGCCACTTTCTTCGGCTTCCACTCGGATCAGCACCGCCTTCTCGGACACGCAGGAGAGTTGATCGATTTCCTGGAGCGCCGCCTGGACGTTTCTTTCGACCGCGGTGTGGGTCATGACGACCAGAGGCACGGTTCCTCCGGTCTGCCGGCCCTTCTGGATCATAGATTCGATGCTGATGCCGTGATCTCCCAGAATGCCGGAGATTTGAGACAAGACGCCGGGATTGTCGTCAATCATGAACCGCAAGTAGTAGGGGCTCGAAATCGCGTCGATCGGCTTGATACGACACGTTGAACCGTCGGGAGGAAGCTGGGACAGGGAAAGAGAGCCGCCGGAGGCCTCCAGGTTGCGTGAAATGTCGATGATATCGCTGACGACTGCGCTCGCGGTCGGTCCCTCGCCGGCACCTCGCCCGTAGAGCATCAGGTCTTCCACCGCGTCGCCGACGATCTCGACCGCGTTATAGACTCCGCCGACCTTGGCGATCGGGTAATCATCCGGGACCAGCGTGGGATGAACACGGGCTTCGACCTCCTGGTCTGCAGACTTGGCAATGGCCAGAAGCTTGAGCGTGTAGCCGAATTCCCGCCCGAACTCGATGTCGATGGGGCTGATTCGGGTGATCCCTTCCGTGTAGACTTCGCTGAGTTTCACCGGGATACCGAAGGCGAGATTCACGAGAATCGCCAGTTTGTGGGCGGAATCCACGCCCCCGACGTCAAAACTGGGATCGGTCTCTGCGTATCCCGCCTGCTGTGCCTCCTCCAGCACCTCCTCGAAGGATCGGTCCTCCTCCCGCATCTTCGTGAGGATGTAGTTCGAAGTCCCGTTGATGATCCCGTAGACCGAAAGGACATGGTTCGACGCCATGGCTTCGCGCAAGGTCTTGATGACTGGAATCCCACCTCCAACGCTGGCTTCGAAGCCCAGCTCGACGCCCATTTCTAGCGCCGCTCGTCGAATCTCGTCCCCGTGTTCAGCCAGCATGGCCTTATTGGCTGTGACCAGGGGCTTTTTCTCCGCGATCGCAGCCAGGACCAATTCGCGTGCGGGCTCACAGCCCCCGATCAACTCCACCACGACGTCGACATTCGGATCTCGCACAACCTCGAAGGGATCGGTCGTCAGTAGACCGTCGGCAACGGATACGTCCCGGGCCTTGTCGGGGTCGCGGACTGCAACCCGGGTCACTTCCAGCGGCACTCCGATCCGCCTCTCGATGAGGTCCCTGTTCCGCTCCAGGAGGCGGACGACACCGCTCCCGACGGTTCCCAGTCCAAGCAGGCCGATACGAATGCTCTTGCCCATCCGAGATAATTTAGCGCGGATTGGACTAAATTGGCTGAAAAATAAGTGGTTTGGGGAAAGGGACTGGCGGTGTGTCTAGCAGATTTCTGCCACGGGCTGCTTTAGGCGGTGTGGCGGACCAACCGCTTCCACCAGGGCTGTTTGTGATAATCAGAATAGCTGAGACATGCGATGATCGAAGAGTCGATCGATCCGAGGTCGAAAGGCTTGAGCACGTAGTCGAACGCCCCCGCCTCGAGAGCCTGTTTTGCGACTTCCCGGTCGGCCACTGCGGTCATCATGATGACGTCGGGATGATCCGGCATCATCATGATCTGGCGAAGGACCTCCAGACCACCCATCCGGGGCATACTTACGTCCAACAGTACCAGCCTCATCAAGGAATCCTTCCTGACCAGTTCCAGGGCTTCCCGCCCATCCTTCGCCGGATACGTCGCGTAGCCTCGAGTGCCCAGGTAGTCGGCCAGCGTCGTCCGCATTCCATCGTCATCATCGGCGAGCAGCACCCGAACGCTGTCGCTGCTGGCTTGAACTGCGAGGCCGGTGTCGAACGAAGACCGGATCTCGTCGACGAGCGCATCGAGTCCAGCGCTCTTATCTGCCGTGCGCGCTATTCCCGCCGCAACCACGCGCTCCCGCACGTCTTCCGATTCGACCAGGGCAACGATGGCGGCCGGCTTCAACCCGATCCGAACCTCGTCCATGAATGCGAATCCATCCGCGATGGTGGGATCGACGATGAGGAGGTCGGGCTGATGCTGCTTGAACAGGTGTTTCGCCTGGGCGATGGACGCGGCCCCAAACATGGCCAGATCATCCCCGTCGAGCGATCGAACCAACAGGTCGACAAGTATCTTTTCTCTATTGACGACCAGAACTACTGCTCGGTCAGCCATGGGACCACCTCTGACGGGCCATGGACCAGACAAATTTGCCGCACACGAAAGTAATGGCTAAGAACATCAACACCATTCCAAAAATCACATGAGTCCGGAACCGAACGGGGATGGACCACCGTCCCCTGTTCTGAACTTCCACCAGATCCCGGAGCTCATTGAGCCGCCGGGCGGCCTCGTCGGCTCGTGTTTCGTCCCCGAGCCGGGAATACGCAATTCGGAGACCCATCCATCCGTTCGGCTGATCGGGGTCGAGCTCATTCAGCCTCGTGAAAGCTTCCACGGCCCGTTCCGTTTGATCGGTTGCGAGCAACCAATTCGCCTCGGAACGCAAAAACGCAGGCTCATCCGAGCCCATTGCCCGAAGCGGTGCAAGCGCCTCTCCGGCGGCCTCGAGGTCGCCCATGGCCATCTGAGCGGCGAATAAGTTCAGTCCGATAGCCAGGCTTCCGGGCCGCAAGTAGTACTCGTTGAACCGGTCCAGGTTGTCCTGAGCGTGCGTGAGAACTTCGATGGACCTGATCACCTGCCCCGACGTCGAATAATGCAGCGCCAGAAACGAAAGCGCCTGCGGATCGTCCGGGAACTTCGCGACGTGTAACTCGAAGAACGGAATCTCGTGGTTCCACTCGGCACTTCGTTCGTAAGTGCGAACACCAAAAGCAGCGATCAGAGCAACGGTCATCACGGCGACAACAGGCCTCGGACGCCAGGTCAGAAGCGTTCCCGCCGCGAGGGCAATTCCAGCGAACGACCCGTAGGCGCGATACTCAAATACCAGATTCGGCCGCGGGACTAGGATCAAGGGTAGGAGCAGCACAAAGAACGTGAGGATGCCGAACCCTATATCTGGATATCGGCGCAGCACCAAGAATCCTGTACCCAGAACCGCCGAGACCACAGCCCACTGCAGGATGACCGACCAGGAAATGCTGGTCGCCAGAGGGAAGTCGTAGAAAAGAAATTGTTCGGCGGGGAATACGGAAAGTTGGAGGTACTTGAGCAGAACCGGACCTTGAGTAAGCAAATACTGACCCCAAGGGGCTGCATCGAAAACACTTGCATTGGCCGGATTCACATACAACAAAAGCTGCCATAGGACGATCTCCCCAACCGGTATCAAATACAAATAGCGCCAGTTCCATTTCAGCTTACTGAAGTACGTAAACTCCAGGACCAGGATCCATAAAGGCAGGACGTAGGCGAACGGCTTTGTTAAAAGGGCGGCTGCGCTCGCGACGAGCGTTACCAGGAGCCAACGTCGATCACCTGAAATCCAATCGCCGGACCTCCGAAAGCGTGCATAGCTCCATCCGGCGACGAAAATCCAGAGAGTGGCGAGCGACTGGTAGCGCTGGGAAATGTACATTACCGGCTCGCTAGTCAGTGGATGGGCCAAGAACAGGAAGCCGACAGCGTATGCCGTTGAAACACGCCCTGTTAATTCCCTGGAGCGGGCCAACGACCCCAACAGGAATACTTAGACCGAGCTTGCTCCCAAGGGCTCCTTTTTCATTTACCGCGGCTTCGCCTCAGACCCGAGACCCCACCTCAGCATACATGCTCGTGGGTCTGAGGCGAAGCCTCGTTAGTCAGTGGATGGGCCAAGAACAGGAAGCCGACAGCGTATGCCGTTGAAACACGCCCTGTTAATTCCCGGGCCAGGCCGACCAGGACTGCCGACGCCAGGACATGGATCAGGAGGTTGACTAACCTATAGTAAAAACTGGGTTTCCAGTGGAAGAGAGGACCGACGGCGTCGATCGCCAGCGAGTTCAGATAGAAGGACGCATCAGCAACCGGACGCCCACCCAGATTCGGGCTGTAATTTGCCGCACCTTCGAGGACCCTACTATCGTCCAAATAATACGGCGCTTCCAGTCCGTGCCCGTAGATCAAGAGTGCGAGGGGCAGTGCAGCTATTACGAAGAGACGCATCAAATTGCCAGGGCTTCTAACCGATTGCGCCGAATCAACAGCTTGTCAATTATGAAGACGCGGTACTGGACTACAGCAAGCAGCGCGCAGCTTTCCGCCTGCCGATGGTCGCTGCCGAGTTAGTCACCTGCCCTCTAGCCCGAGGGCACCATTATCTATCTCACAAATCGAGGTACTCTGGCCGCACGCCCGGTTCGTCACTGCCAGTCGCTTCTATAAACTCTACAAGGGGCATGCCTTAGGCCCCGCCGTTCTGGTCCTGCCAGATGTCAGGATTTCCCATCGGGATGACCCATGACCTTCGCGACCTTGTAGCAAGCTCCAGACCCGGCATTCCCAATGACAACCATCAGGTACCGCAGCAAGCGGCAGTAGGTGAGCGCAGAGCCGAACATGAACAATGCTGCCATGGACTCGAATCGCTGAGAAACATACATAACCGGTTGACTCACAGCCGGATGGACGAGAAAGAGAAAGCCCGCCACGGCGGCGGCCGAAACCCGTCCTGTCAATTCGCGGGCGAGCCCGAACAGGGTTGTTGCGGCGAGGATGTGAACGAGAAGATTGCCTAACCTGAAGTAAAAGCTGGGCCTCCAATGAAACAGCGGTCCGAAGGCGTCAACTACAAGCGAGCTCAGGTAGAAGGACAGATACCCCAACGGCCGGGTTCCGACCAGGCTCTGCCGCTCAATCGCGGTCTGAATGACATTGCTGTCGTCCAGGTAGAACGGTGCCGCCAGCCCATGCCCATACAGGATCAAAGCTATAGGAACCGAGGCGATAAGGAAGAGGCGCATCTGTATGTTACGGGTACCTTTCGCTAAAGATTCTACTCGAATATGACGAATGAAGAATTATGAAGAGCGCGGTGCCAGCGGAGTATACCAAGCAGCGGGCGTCCTTCCGCCTGCCGATGGTCGCGGCCGAGCCAGTGTACCTGCTCTTCAGCCTCGAGGGCACCAATATCGATCCCATCGTCGATGAGCTCGGCGCCGGAGGCGCGCGGTTCGTCACCGCCAAACACTTCGATAAATTCTACAAAGGGCAGGTTTTAGGGCCCGCCGTTGTCGTCCTGCCCGATGTTGGGATGCCGGTGGTATATCCGGTCGTCCGCTGGATGAGCCATCCCCGTATCGGTATCCAGTTCAACGATATTGACGACAAGAACCGCGAGATGATCTTCCGATTCATGTTCCACCTCGAACGCCGGATGGTCCAGATGCAGAAGGCCAACACGCCGGAGGACCGCATCACTTAGGCTGCCCTTCTTCGCCCGCGTCCAACCGAGCCAACGCCCACCGCGCGTGGGAGCTGACGTCCCCATCGGGATGATCCAGGAACTTCGCGACCTTGTCGCGCAAGCGCCCGACCCCGGAATTCCCAACGACCACCATCAGGTTCCGCAGCAAACCCCGAACCCTGGCACGCTTCATGGCGGTCCCGCGTATCAACTGTCGCCACCCCCCGGCATCGAGTTCGAGAAGCCGCTCCAGCTCGGGACGGAACAGATCCTCCCGCGCATCGAAGGCGAGATTGTCCGTCGACGGAGCGCGCCGGTTCCACGGACAGACGTCCTGGCAGATGTCGCAGCCGAAGAGGTGATGTCCGACGTCGGACCTCAAGTCCTCTGGAATCGGACCACGCAGTTCGATCGTCAGGTAGGAGATGCATTTGTTACTGTCCAGAACGTACGGAGACGGAATGGCGTCTGTCGGACAGGCGTCGATGCACCGCGTGCAGCTCCCGCATCGATCGGGAGCCGGAAGGTCATAACTTGTTTCGAGGTCGGTGAGGATGCAGCCCAGAAACAACCAGGAGCCGACCTTCTGGTCGATGATACAGGTGTTCTTCCCGAACCATCCGACGCCGGCGTACTTCGCGTGGACCCGCTCGAGCAGCGGCCCCGTATCGACGTACACGCGGGCTTCGGCGTCGGCCGCCTTCCGCAGCCAGTCTGCCAGTTTCTCCAGCCTGGTACGGAGGACTTCATGATAGTCCTCGCCCCAGGCATAGCGCGAGACCCAGGCCCGATTGGGATCGAATGCCGTCAACTCGCGATCCGTCTGGTAGTTCATCGCGCACACGATGACGGAACGCGCGCCAGGCAGCAGCGAACGGGGATCCATCTTGGAAGGCGCCTGCCGCTCGAGATATTTCATCTTTCCGGCAAAGCCGCGATCGAGCCAATCGGGATAAAAGTCAGCCTCAGGAGAAGGAGCGATGGGAGCAATCCCGGCCAGTTCGAACCCGAGTTCGCGGGCCTTGTCTTTGATCGCGGTGGGTGTCATGGGGGAAAGAAGTAGTCAGTAGTCAGTGGTCAGTGGTCAGTGGTCAGTGGTCAGTTCAGGAAGTCTACTCGCGGGACTCTGGTCGTCGACTCCCCAGTTGCGACTCTCAGTTCGTTTTACGGACACTCGTCATTTGTCACCTCCCTGCTGGCCACTGGCCACTGATCACTGGCCACTTCCTTTATAGGCCAGCAACTCCTCCACCCCGTTGGTGTTCAGAACGTGCTCCTTCTCGAGCCACCCGCGTTGGGCCGTTCCCACACCGTAGGGCAGGTTTTCCAGGTTTTCGAAGTTATGGGAGTCGGTACTGATGACGACCCGCGCGCCCATTTCCCTGGCTTTGCGGCAGAGGACGTCGTTGAGGTCTAGACGGTGGTAGTGGGCGTTCACCTCGAGACAGGTCCGCGTGCGTGCTGCTTCAGCCATGATTTCGTCAAAGTCCAGATCGTAGGAATCCCGATCGCCCAGAAGGCGGCCGGTCGGATGGCCGATTACGCGGACATTCGGATTCTGCATGGCGCGAACGATCCGGCCGGTCAAGGTTGCCCGGTCCTGCCGGAATCCCGAATGGATCGACGCGACGACGAAATCCAGCTTCGAGAGCATCTCGTCGGAATAGTCGAGGGTGCCGTCGTTGCGGATGTCGACTTCCGTTCCCGCAAGAACACGAAAGTTCCGATGGCGGGCGTCGATCTCCCCGATCTCCTGAGCGTGATTGACCAGGTCTTCCTCGGAGAGCCCCCCGGCTACGCCGAGCGACTTGGAATGATCCGTAATCGCGACATAGGCGTATCCCTTCGCGATCGCTCGATCGACCATTTCGGCCGTAGACGCTGCGCCGTCACTCCACGTCGTGTGCATGTGGAGGTCGCCCCGGATGTCCTCCACTCGAACCAGGTCGGGAAGACGGCCTTCGACGGCGGCCTCGACTTCTCCTCGATCCTCACGCAACACCGGGGGAATGAAGGGGAGATCCAGCGCGCGGTATATGTCCTCCTCTTCCAGGGCCGCCACACTCCTATCGTCGTCGTCGAACAGGCCATATTCGTTCAGCTTCAGGCCGCGCTTGATAGCCCGTTCCCGCAGCCGGATGTTGTGCGCCTTGGAGCCTGTGAAATACGCCAGCGCCGCTCCCCAGCTGCCCGGCTCGACCACGCGCAGGTCCACCTGCAGATCGCCTTGCATGAGCGCCGATGTTTTCGTCGATCCCTTCACCAGGACCCGCACCAGGTCCGAGGTCTCCAGGAAAGCTTCCATAATTCTATCGGGGTCGTCGGAGGCGGCGAGAATGTCCACGTCGTGGACCGATTCTTTCATGCGGCGCAGGCTGCCGGCATAGGTCACGCGCTCCGCCACATCACTGAGAACCTCGCAGATCCCCCGAGCAACAGGAAGGGTTCGACCGAGCAGGAACATCCCCTTCCGCCGTCTGAAGAGGGTGATTCCACGGACGATGTTCTCCAGCGTCTTCTCCTTGATGCCCGGAACCGTCAGCAACTCTTCGCCGCTGGCGAGTTTCTCCAGGTCCTGGACGCTTTCGACACCCAGATGGTCGAAGATTCCTTTCGCTGTCTTGGGACCGATCGTCGGGATGCTGACGATGTTGACCAGTCCGATCGGAACCTCGGCCTTCAGGTCATCGAAAGCCTGGATCTTCCCCGTCTCGATGTACTCGAGGATTTTTGCGGCGAGATCCTTGCCGATGCCCGTGATCTCCTTCAGCCCGTCCCGTCTAGCGATCTCCTCGACGGTGTCGGTCAACGCCTCGAGGCTCGACCTGGCGTTCCGGTAAGCCCGGACGCGGAACGGGTTTGCGCCCTGGATCTCGAGCAGGTCGGCCATGTTGCCGAAAATGTGAGCGATCTCGAAGTTTTTCACTGAGGGACGATCCTAGCACGGGGAGCTGGGAAGTAGTGGTGCAGGAAGGCTGGAAACGCCACCCCGGGCTCCCCTCCTTGGTTAAGGAGGGGTGGATGCGCCGCAGGGTGCAGACGGGGTGGTTTGTTTGGCGCCGCTGCCCTGAGATCTAGGATTGTCCGGAGTTTTCTTGATCAGCACCACCCCGGCGCTTCGCGCCACCCCGGGCTCCCCTCCTTGGTTAGGAGGGGTGGATGCGCCACAAGGCGCAGACGGGGTGGTTTGTTTGGTGCCGCTTCCCTGAGATCTAGGATTGTCCGGAGTTTTCTTGATCAGCACCACCCCGGCGCTTCGCGCCACCCCGGGCTCCCCTCCTTGGTTAAGGAGGGGTGGATGCGCCACAAGGCGCAGACGGGGTGGTTTGTTTGGTGCCGCTTCCCTGAGATCTAGAATTGTCCGGAGTTTTCTTGATCAGCACCACCCCGGCGCTTCGCGCCACCCCGGGCTCCCCTCCTTGGTTAAGGAGGGGTGGATGCGCCGCAAGGCGCAGACGGGGTGGTTTGTTCGGCGCCGCTTCCCTGAGATCTAGGATTGTCCGGAGTTTTCTTGATCAGCACCACCCCGGCGCTTCGCGCCACCCCTCCTCATCTGAGGAGGGGAGTTTGGGTCGGGGTATCCCCATCATGGCTCGTGAACTCCACCAAAACAAAAAAAACGGTGGCCCGGGGGCCACCGCAATCTTCAGGAAGTGAAGGAATGAGCTTTTGGAGTCTTATGCCGCAGGAGACACGATGGTCTTCAGTCGGCTAACGAGTTCTCTGGACATACTGACCACCTGCATGCCGTCGCACGCATCGGTCAGGCATGCCTGGCCTCTGGTCTGCTGATCTCCATGCTGGACCGTTACGGTGCAGTTCTTACAGGTGCCGTTCCAACAGAAGCGCCCGTAGGAAATCGTTTCGGGGGAAGCGTACTGGAAGCCGCGCAGCAGCGTGTTTTTTTCGGGGACTTCGATCTGGGAGCCCAGGACACCGAGCTTCAGCAACTTCTTGAAATCTCCAAACATCTCCGAGTACATCGCGTTCCCTCCCCAAGCCAAATTCCAGGCTGTCTAGTGACTTTATCGGCGGCTGTAGATAAATCTTTAGGGTGCGATGGAAAAAAGATCCTAAAACGCGAAAGGAGTGAGGAAGATGGAGACAAAGACGTAGACAAACCAACCGGTCAGGCAGACGAAGACGGCCCGCCAGGTGCTCTCGTAGTCCAGCGCCTGCCTCACCGCGACGACGAACGCCACAAGCATCCACACACCGGCAACATAGTTGAGGAGAGCGCCGACGCCAGGTGCCATCGAAAAGATCCGTAGAGTTCCAGGCGCGGCCGAAAAACCGGTCGTCCGCAGCAGTTCACCCCAGGTCGCGGACGTCCGGGGGGTCGGCAGCAGGTGGGTCCCAATGAAGTAGGTCAGCCAGGCCCAGAAGAACCAGGCGATCAACGCGACAGCGGTAGCCGCTACAAGGCCGCGGATTCCATCCCGCAGCCCCATTCCGACGCCGGCCGCCACGCTGGAAAGCACGACGGTTGCCACCGCCTGGCTGAATGCGGACTGGTCGGCTTCGACATCCTCGTAGACGGACGCATCCAGGAGGAGGGCGCCCTTCAATCTCCCGGCGAAGCTTCGCGTAGCCATGTCCGGAGGATAGCACTCAGTTGTCAGTTGTGTGCGGTCTATGGCACGTAGGGCCGAGGTTCTCGAACAGGCCCTCGTGCAGAGACGGCTCAAAGAGGGATAGACCGTGCCGCTGGGCAAAACGGTGGCGTCCATCACGTCGAAACCGTACCGGTAGCCGGACGCGAGCGCCTGCAGGATGGTGACCGCCGAAAAGCTCAGTGATCTCCGATTGGGTAACATCCATGTAGGTATCACAGTCATATAGCTATCGCAGGTACCTTCGGCACTCCAGATTCCCGGTGGACAGAAGCAGATCCACTCCTAAACGGCTGTTATGGCAGCCAACTGGTTGACACTAGGGATTTTGGAACTATACATTTAGAGGGCTTGGAGGAGATCGTCGGATTTCTCAGGCTATCTCGCCCGTCGATGCCCATTCCGAACTCTCTCCACAGGATGCCTGCCGGGCGGTGAAAACCATCGCAAGCAGGCAAGGCACCTGACACAGAGTGGAAGCCGAGGCAGCGGCAAACGGGGGCGAGCGTCTCAGCGTTCCGGTAAAAACCAGGAACAATAGTATGGCAAGACAATCCAGACCGACTTTCCAAAAGCGCTTGAAAGAAAAAGCGCGGATGGAGCGAGCTCGCGAGAAGATGGCGAAGCGGCTCGAGGCGAAGGAGCGTAAGGCTGCCGCAGGCCCGCGCTCGAGCGACGGCGATGATCCGGACCTTGCAGGAATGCGTCCGGGCCCTCAGGCCGTACCCGAAGAGTGGGCCGCGTTCATGCCCGAGGAAGAAGAAGAGAGCACCGACGAAGAAAGCGAAGAGTAGGCTTCACTTCGGCACCTGAAGAAGCGCGACGGCTCTCGATGAAGTACCGGGTTCTCCAGAACGGGCAACCGGCCGTCATCGCTTTCGATCCAGGGACGTGTCTATGACCGCACACTCTTCGAACCGAAACACGTGCGCTCATAATAGAGCGCACCTACACCCGATCCTAAAGTTTCGCTTGTCTCCGGCACCAAGACCTCTTCTTGGACTTGGCGCTGCGCTTACTGATTCGAACGGGCGTATCCCGTACCAGAGAGATTAGTTGCGCCTCTTGTCATCACCGAACGCGCGTCCATTCGACAGGAACCCACCCCGGGAGCGAAACACAGCTTTGTGCTCCTCTTTTCCAGCACCCACACCTTTGTTATTATTGGTCGGGCCCTTAGCTCAATTGGCAGAGCAACTGACTCTTAATCAGTAGGTTGAAGGTTCGATTCCTTCAGGGCTCATTAACTGAATCAATGAGATAGAAAAGCCCCCTCGCGGCCCTCGCGGGGCTTTTCTGCGGTAGGTAGCTTTCACTCCCCCGAATTTCACGTTTGTGGCACCGGACTCGTCGGACGATGACATAATTCGCACTGATTTCTTGCTCGACGAGTGGTGGCCCGCTGAGGCGGGCAACGGGTCAGAAGGAGCGTACACATTGGGCACGGACATCCAGGCAGTCCGACAGGGCTTGATGAAGTTCATTGCGAAGAAGGGCGGTTCGATCCCCATGCGGGATCTCCACACCCACAGCAAGGTCTTTTATCAGGCTGGGCATCAGGCGTTCTCGGAACTGATGGAGGGACTCGTTGCGGACGAGTACGTCACCTTCGACGATCACGGCGGGGTGTTTCAGCTCACAGCCAAGGGACGGGCGTTCCTCGAAAGCCAAGTTTCCTAGCCCGGATGGGTCACCAATCCGGGAATCGGCTGGTTTTCGGGTACGAGAAACGAATTGCGGCGAGTTCTGAATCCTGGAGTCGGTGAATCGGGGGAATCAGTCGTTGTTGAGGACGTGAGGTCGACTCGTTTGGCACGACAGGGGCATGATTCGGCGTGTGGAGGCAGACCTCGGCCCTGTGCAGATGAAGAAGCGAGTTTTTCGGTTGTGGGTGAATCGTGTCGTCAGCAACGAAGCGGAATCGACTGCAGGTTCCGCATGATAAGGGCGAAGGTTTCGGGATAGGGATAGGCCTCCGACATCGAGATCCAGACGTTGCGGACCGTCAGGCGGATTCGGGCGCCGATTTTGAGAAGCTTCAGACGGATGGTCCCGCACTGGGCATGGGCCATCGCGGTATCTTTGAGCCCGAGGCGTCGCAGGGCATGCATGAGCATGTACGCAGCTGAGGAGAGATAGAGCCGGAGCTGATTGGCGCGCATGGTCGCCGCGCTGGTCCGGTCCGCAAATAGGTCCAACTGCTGTTCCTTGATACGGTTCTCCATGTCGCCCCGCGCGCAGTAGAAGTCCTCATACAAAGCGCGGGCTTGGAAGCGTTCCGGCGGCAGGGAGGTCACGATGAATCTGGGATTGGCGCCCTTGTCCAGGAACTCCGCCTTGCCGACGACGCGTCGCGCGCGGGTCCAGCTGTTTAGAGTCCGGTACTGGAAATCCTTAAACACCCGCGCCGGTTTCCCGGTGGCGTTAAACTCCGCTTCCGCCTGAACCATTTCTTCAGCGATTTCTTGCTTGAGACGACTGTTCTTGGCCAACCCGATCACATAATCGACCGGATGGGATTCACACCAGGCGAGCAGTTCATCCCTGCAAAAGCCCGAGTCGGCCCGGATGATGATCGATACTGTGGGCCACACCTGTCGGATCTGACCGACGATGCGCTCTAACTCATCCACCGCTCCGTCGGCCCCGTCAATGTTGGAACGCCGGAGCCGGGCGCACAGCAGATGTTCTCCCGAGAAGATGTACAACGGCAGGTAGCAGTAGTTGCCGTAGTAGCCGTGAAAGAACCGTCCTTCCTGGTTGCCATGGATCGTATCGTCGGTGGCATCCAGGTCCAGAACGATCTCAGAGGGCTCCGATTCGTGGGCCGCGATAAACGCGTCGACCATCCACCGGTCGATCTTGTCGCCATCCATGGCGATCTTCTTGTACCGCTCCTGGCCATCGACCTGCTCTGCGGTCAGTTCCAACCGGTTCAGCGTGCACTTGCCTGCCAACGCCTTTCCCCGGTCTCCGGCCTGCCGGCGGTTTTTTCCCAGTGGATCGGCCTTCTCCACCGCCACGGCCAGCATCGGATCGGTCCGTAGCTGGTCGTGGTCGTTCAGGTCCTCATAGCCCAAGCACAGTCCATAAATCCGCTGGCCCAACAACTCCTTCACGCTGTGTTCGATCAACCTCGGGTCCCGGTGATCGGTAAAACACTGCTCCAGTCCGGCGATCAAACCCGTCCGCTTCTCGACTTCCCTCAACAGCAGAACACCCGCGTCGGAGGTGATCTTTCCGCCGTCGATCCGCGCCTTCACTTTCCGTTGAAAAAGTCCGTGAAATTCGAACGTGGCTTGCTTACACTCTGTTCTCATAAGGGCCGTCTCCGTTTGGGTTTTTAAACGTTTCTCGTCAAACGCTTTATGCCAAACAGGGCGGCCTTTTCTGGTCCTATCCGTGAAATATAGGGGCTAGGAGTCTGCGCGGCAGAGCGCGAAGAACTCGAATTTATTGGGATTTGAGAGGGTCTTCGGAGGAGAACCCATCGATTCTTCCGATACGAGGAGTTCAGAGCTGTACGGATACCAGTAATTGGCCGTGTATCGGGTCTGCTGGGTTCCGGTTTTCCGGATTATGCCCATTCGATCATCCCGTTCATCCGCCGTAAGTTCACCGCCAGAGTGAGCAGGTTCCACTCACCGGTCACTTTGTCCAAACCGCGTAGACTGAACTGTCGGAATCCGAGCACCGACTTGATCCACCCGAAGGGCGGCTCGCCAATGTGCTTTCTGGCCCGGTAGCGGTCGCGCCCACGCTTGGTTTTCATCTTTCTCATCATCCGGCCAACAGCAGTGTCTTTGGGTGGGAGTGGAACATCGGCCAGATTCTTCTCGCGACCCATGGCAACATACCCGTCAATCTGACGTTGTTCCAACATCCCTAGATTCGACTCGGATCGATATCCCGCATCGGCCAGTACACGTTCGGGATGCTCTCCCAGGTTGTTGTTCAACGCATCCAGGGTCGGTTCCAACTGTCCCGCGTCGGACGCATTGGAACTCACCGTTGTCGCTACGATGATCCGGGCCTCGGAATCCACCACCGCCTGCGCGTTGTAGCATTGCTGGAACCCTTCAGTGGAGGTTTTCATGATCCGGCTTTCCGGATCTGTGAAGTTGTCCTGGGCCGTCGGTTTGGGCTCGCCCATGGGGCGTTTGAATGGCTTCTTTCCGCATCCGGGTTTGTCGTCTCCCGGTTCCCGTCCCGCTTCCTGGTCCGCAGCCATCTGACGTTCTTCGAGCCGTTTCATTGCTGCCTGGATCGTGGCCAATCGCTTTTTGCGGGTCGACAACCCATCGGGCAGTTCGTCTCCGCGCCGGTCCTTGCCGTATCGCTGGTCTTCTTCCTCATCGGTCGCCGTAGCCCGGTTCAACAGATCCCGAATCTGTTCGCCCAATTCGGTCTCCTGCTTCTTCATCCGTTCATAGCTCATCGCTTTGCGTTTGCTCGCATTCGCCCGCATCTTGGTTCCGTCCACCGCCACGGTTCCCATCTTCACCAGTCCCGCTTCCCGCGCCATCATCACCACTTGCACAAACAGGTTCCCGAACTCCTCAAGATGCAGTTTGCGAAAATCCGAGATCGTACGGTGCGCCGGAAAGTTCTCCGCTCCCAACATCCGGAACGCCACGTCGTCGGTCAACTTCGCCGCGATCTTCCGCGACGAGAACACCCCGGTCGCGTACCCGTAGATCAACACCTTCACCATCATCCGCGGATCGTACGCTTGATTGCCCGGTCCGTCCGTTCCATACCGCTGCTCAAACGCGCTCAAATCCATGGCGTCCACCGTGTCCGATATGAAGTACGACAGGTGATCTTCGGCCAACCAATCTCTCAGCGACGGCGGCAGCAGCAGGCTCTGTTCTGGGATATAGGTTCGATATGTTCGTGACATGTCCTATCTTCGATCTCTATCCGCCCAATTCCGGTCCTTCTGCCGCGCAGACTCCTAGCCGCCATCCTCAGCCAGCGTCACCTCAAACATCAGCCCAGGCATTTGAACCACGTTGAATCCGGAATAACTGCCGTTTGCGACCGTCACTCCTACGATCGGGAAAAACGCGAAACTCTTGATACCTGTGCGGCCGGCCGATGGTTTTCAGTAGTGGACTGCAGTCGGTCAGACTCAGAATCTATCCAACTGAATAACGCGTAAGCCGGGTGTCCGAGACATCCGGCTTTTTCTATTCCCAGCCTTCCCTTCCAACTCGTCCAGCTTCACATGGACGGCCCTCGGTCGTTCCTGACACTCCTGAGGGGTGCCGTCGAGCCCGCTCGTGATGTAGCCGCTCCAGGAACGAAGTTACCTCCCTAGCAGCCTGTCGGACTTTTGGGGCCGGAGTTGGATGTCGGGCATGCGAGAAACAGGGGCATGAGCGAACGATTTCTTGCTGTGGATCGAGACACGCCGTACTTGTTGCCGCCGTCGGTCCAGGATTGGCTTCCGGAAGAGCACCTGGCGCGGTTCGTTGTAGAGGTGGTGACGAAGCTGGACCTGCGTGACCTGGAGAAGGAGTACGCGGGGCGGGGTTCGAAGGCCTACCATCCGGAGATGCTGCTGGCGTTGCTGTTCTACGGATACGCGACGGGAGTGTTTGCGAGCCGGAAACTGGAACAGGCGACGTGGGATTCGCTGGCGTTCCGATATATCGCGGCGAACACGCATCCAGATCACGACACGATCGCGGCGTTTCGGAAGCGGTTTCTGAAGCAGTTGAAGCCGTTGTTCGTGCAGATTCTTCTGCTGGCGCGGACGATGGGATTTTTGAAGCTGGGGAAGATCAGTCTGGATGGGAGCAAGGTCCAGGCGAATGCATCGAAACATAGCGCGTTGAGCTGGGGGCACGCGACGGAGTTGGAAGAACAGTTGAAGGCCGAAGTCGCGCGCCTGATGGAGTTGGCGGCGGCGGCCGACGCGGAAGTGCCGGAGGGAATGGACATCCCGGCCGAACTGAAGCGGCGCGAGGACCGGCTGAAAGCGATCGCCGAGGCGAAAGCGAAGATGGAGGCGCGCGCTGCGGAACGCCATGCGGCCGAGCAGGCCGAGTACGAGGCCAAGATGGCCCAACGCAAGGCCCGGGCCAAAGCGACCGGGAAACGGCCGGGAGGCAAGCCGCCACAACCGCCCCAATCGGGCGTGCGCCCGAACGACCAGATCAATCTGACCGACGAGGAATCGCGCATCATGCCGGCGGGCGGGAAGAGTTTCCAGCAAGCCTATAACGTGCAGGCGGGGGTCGACACCGAGACCCTGCTCATCGTCACCGAATCCGTCACAACGCACGCCAACGACAAACAGGAAATCGAACCGGCGCTCGGGACTCTCGATGCACTGCCTCAACCGCTGGGAAAGGTCGAGGCGATACTGGCCGACAATGGCTACTACAGCGAAGGGAACGTGAAGGCGTGCGAAACGGCCGGCGTGATGCCCTACATCGCCATGGGCCGTGAGCGCCATCATCCACCGGTGGAACAGCGTTGGACCGAACCGCCACCGCTGTCGCCCGACGCGAACCCGGTCGACGCCATGGCCCATCGGCTATCGACGATCGAGGGCCGGGCCGTTTACGCTCAGCGCAAGTCCACGGTCGAGCCGGTGTTTGGAATCGTCAAATCCGTGCTGGGATTCCGGCAGTTTCACCTCAGGGGACTCGACCCGGTATCCGGTGAATGGACACTGGTCAGCATCGCCTGGAACCTGAAACGCCTGTTCAATCTCTCCGGGCAGGTCTCCTGCCCGACTGATCCCCGCTCCAGCCGCCCGTCCGGACGCCAAAAACGCGACTCCGGGCTCCTGCGTGGATCTCCGGCGTCCGAATCCGGCTCTCTCTTGCGACGTCTCAGGTCGATCGTCTCGTCAATGTTCAATCACACGCTCGGAGACGCGCCGTTGCTACGGTCAAGTCCGACAGGCTGCTAGGAGTCTGCGCGGCAGAAGGACCGGAATTGGGCGGATAGAGATCGAAGATAGGACATGTCACGAACATATCGAACCTATATCCCAGAACAGAGCCTGCTGCTGCCGCCGTCGCTGAGAGATTGGTTGGCCGAAGATCACCTGTCGTACTTCATATCGGACACGGTGGACGCCATGGATTTGAGCGCGTTTGAGCAGCGGTATGGAACGGACGGACCGGGCAATCAAGCGTACGATCCGCGGATGATGGTGAAGGTGTTGATCTACGGGTACGCGACCGGGGTGTTCTCGTCGCGGAAGATCGCGGCGAAGTTGACCGACGACGTGGCGTTCCGGATGTTGGGAGCGGAGAACTTTCCGGCGCACCGTACGATCTCGGATTTTCGCAAACTGCATCTTGAGGAGTTCGGGAACCTGTTTGTGCAAGTGGTGATGATGGCGCGGGAAGCGGGACTGGTGAAGATGGGAACCGTGGCGGTGGACGGAACCAAGATGCGGGCGAATGCGAGCAAACGCAAAGCGATGAGCTATGAACGGATGAAGAAGCAGGAGACCGAATTGGGCGAACAGATTCGGGATCTGTTGAACCGGGCTACGGCGACCGATGAGGAAGAAGACCAGCGATACGGCAAGGACCGGCGCGGAGACGAACTGCCCGATGGGTTGTCGACCCGCAAAAAGCGATTGGCCACGATCCAGGCAGCAATGAAACGGCTCGAAGAACGTCAGATGGCTGCGGACCAGGAAGCGGGACGGGAACCGGGAGACGACAAACCCGGATGCGGAAAGAAGCCATTCAAACGCCCCATGGGCGAGCCCAAACCGACGGCCCAGGACAACTTCACAGATCCGGAAAGCCGGATCATGAAAACCTCCACTGAAGGGTTCCAGCAATGCTACAACGCGCAGGCGGTGGTGGATTCCGAGGCCCGGATCATCGTAGCGACAACGGTGAGTTCCAATGCGTCCGACGCGGGACAGTTGGAACCGACCCTGGATGCGTTGAACAACAACCTGGGAGAGCATCCCGAACGTGTACTGGCCGATGCGGGATATCGATCCGAGTCGAATCTAGGGATGTTGGAACAACGTCAGATTGACGGGTATGTTGCCATGGGTCGCGAGAAGAATCTGGCCGATGTTCCACTCCCACCCAAAGACACTGCTGTTGGCCGGATGATGAGAAAGATGAAAACCAAGCGTGGGCGCGACCGCTACCGGGCCAGAAAGCACATTGGCGAGCCGCCCTTCGGGTGGATCAAGTCGGTGCTCGGATTCCGACAGTTCAGTCTACGCGGTTTGGACAAAGTGACCGGTGAGTGGAACCTGCTCACTCTGGCGGTGAACTTACGGCGGATGAACGGGATGATCGAATGGGCATAATCCGGAAAACCGGAACCCAGCAGACCCGATACACGGCCAATTACTGGTATCCGTACAGCTCTGAACTCCTCGTATCGGAAGAATCGATGGGTTCTCCTCCGAAGACCCTCTCAAATCCCAATAAATTCGAGTTCTTCGCGCTCTGCCGCGCAGACTCCTAGGGGACGACAATCGCAAGAAACGGATATTTGCGAATCCAGGCTCTCCCATCATGGCTCCGTACTTCCTTCTGTTCCTTCGATGGGTAGTGATTGCCCACCAAATGATCGATTCTTTCGAAAAGAAAGCCTTAGTCAGGGATTCGCGATTTTCTGTTTCGGGCCAAAGCTCTTCTTGGGTCATTGAACGGTTGATGGCACGTCTTGTGACTCGGAAAACACAACGGGTGAAAGACAGGTCGAGCCATATAACCAACTGAACTTGCTTCCACTTCTCTGATGTCGTTCGAGTGTAGTTGCCATCCAACACCCACTTCTGCCCGGACGTGACAGCTCGAACCTTCTCAAACAATTCCTCGTCGGATGACTCTTGCCAGTGTGCTTTCCAGAACAGTCGATCCATCTCGTGGTATGGAAGCTCGAGAAGGCTTGCGACCTCTCGGGCGAAGGTGGTCTTTCCACTGCCGGATGTACCAATCACGTTGATACGTTCGAACTGGCGGAGTTCTTGGAGGTTCACCGTTCCTAGATACGATCGTCGGCCGCTATTTGTTAGAGACGAAATTGATGGAGTAGGACGTGAAGGACGTGGACCAGATCTCGAGGAATCCAAGTTCTCGTTGGATACCTCCCTGCTATTTCTTGGTGGTTTCTTAGTGGTCGGTTCTTTTCTTCGAAGACGGTAGATCAAAGTTCGAGCTTGCCGTTCAGAACCATGTCCTTGAGCTTGAACTTTTTCTTGATCTCCATCGGGCCGAGTTCCGCGACCAACTCCACGTCTTTGTCCTCCAGGGTGATGCCGGCACTTCTGGGGAAGAAGAAGAGCACGTCCACGGCGTCGCCCCGCTCGAAAGCGCGAACGTTCTCGGGCGATATCGAATCGCTCTTTCGCTTCAGGACCGTTGCGGCGAGCACAGCTTCACGATTGCGCACCAACCGGCCCGCCATTTGAGCCGGAAAACCAGCGACGGCCAAGATGTAGAATTCGTCCTGCTGATTGAGGTACTGCTGTGCCCCGGCCGGCATCTCGGTGGAATCACCCATTCGCGCCTTGACCAGGGCCTGCTTGACGGGTAACGCGCTGCGCCAGGAAATGGTCAGCCTGACGGCGGGTCGGCGGGCGATGCCACCACCACCGCGTCCGGGGCGACCTCCGCCAGAGTCGCGGCCTCCCCTTCGACCGGGCGCGCCACCAACAACACGACCGCCCCGTGCGCCCATGGACAGGGCTACGTTCACCTGCTTGGCCCACGGCGAGTTCGTCATCATCTTTTTGACGTCTTTCTCGCTCCACTGGGTAAACTCTTTGTCCTCCCAAAAATCCCCTGCCCAGACGAGAGCACTCGTCAAGAGCAGGACGAATGAGACTCTAAACAGAGCTTTCATCGAAACACACCTCACCGCTGAAGCTGCGGGAAGTATAGATCCGGCGAATTCAAAACTTCAAGGCATCCCCGGCCTTGGAGCCGGCGTGGACCAGTCGTCCGACCAGAGCGGCTCCGACTCCGGATCTTTCTGCACATGTTCGCCCTCACGCGGCTTTTGTGCTGAACACCAGGCCCCATCGCCCAGATCCGACCGGGAAACAGCAGCCACTTTTCTCGACGTTCAACAGCTACAATATTTCTTCGCGACTTCTTCGCGACTTCCTCGCGACCGACGCCGACTGGCCCGCATCTCAGGGGCTACCGGGGCAGTCCACCGAGATGGTGGCCACTTTTGCACCAGGGCTCGCTGGGTAGAAAGTACGAATTCTGCTTGCTCAACCTGCCGTAAAGTGATAGAAACGCAGAGGATCCCGAACTCTGCATACAATCTTGTAAGAACCCCTGAATGTGAGGGAGGCCGATCTAATAATGATAAAACGCAGGACCGTGACGCTGGCTGGGGTAGCAGTGTGTCTGCTCGTCGTGGCGGGAATCAATCTTGCCGGGCAGCAGACGACAGACAGCGCGGTTCCGATGACCCGCTCGAAAACCCCTCCGACGTTGTCGCCCGAAGCCCAGCAGGCGATCATCGACCAGTATTGTGGTTATTGTCACGACGACGTCGAGATGTCGGGCGGTATGAGCATGTCCGGTTTGGACCTGACGCACGTCGAGGAAAGTGCCGAACTGGCCGAGATGATGATCCGCAAGCTGCGAGCCGGCATGATGCCGCCTACCGGCGCGCCGCGCCCCGATGGGGCCACCCTGCAGGCGCTGGCGGCATCGTTGGAATCCGGAATAGACGTAGTCGCCGCGGCGAATCCGAATCCTGGCGGCCGCAGCTTCCAACGGCTGAACCGTCCCGAGTACGAGCAGGCGGTCCGGGACCTCCTCGCGTTGGAAGTGGACGCCGGAAACTGGCTGCCGCTCGACCAGATGCTCGCTAACTTCGACAACATGGCGGATGCACAATTGTTGTCGCCTTTGCTGCTGGAGGCGTACCTCAACGCGTCAGCTGCGATCAGTCGGATGGCTGTCGGTGACCGGTACGCACCTTACATCGATGAGACATACACGAACTCGCAATACGTCTCGCAACATCCCTGGAACCACGTCGAGGGTGCTCCCTACGGAACCCGTGGCGGAATGGTCGTCGACCATGTCTTCCCTGCCGACGGCGAGTACACCTTCGAGTTGACGTTCAGTTCCGGTAGAGGCACCTCGGTCGATGACGTCGACGTCTCGATCGACGGCGAAAGAGTCGCTCTGATACTCTACGACCCGAATGGGGGAGGCGCAGGCGCCGACGGACGCGGGCGCGTTCCGGTGCAGACACCGCCGATCCAGGTTCGGGCCGGCCAGCATCGTGTGTCGGCGGCGTTCGTCCGCAGCTCGGAGGGACCCTACGAAGATCTGATTCGCCCGCACGACTGGTCTTACGCCGGCGGTGGTTCCGGCGGCGCAGGAATCACGACGCTGCCCCACTTGAGGGACCTGATCGTCAACGGCCCGGACAACATCACGGGACTGTCGGATACGCCGAGCCGCGAGAAGATCTTCACGTGCCGCCCGACCGGGTCCTCCGAAGAACGGCCCTGCGCGAGAGACATCGTTTCCCGGTTGGCCAGCGAAGCCTACCGGCGGTCGTTGACACCCGGCGACCTCGACGGCCTGATGCAGTTCTACGACGCGGGCGCCGAAAACGGCGGATTCGAGCTCGGGATACGCGGAGCTCTCGAAGCGATCCTGGCGAGCCCGCACTTCGTTCTGCGGCTGGAGCGGGAGCCTGCCCACGTCCAACCTGGGCAGGTGTACCGTGTCAGCGACCTGGACCTGGCGTCGCGACTGTCGTTTTTCCTCTGGGGAACCACCCCCGACGAGGAACTTCAGGCGCTCGCAGATCAGGGACGGCTGTCGGCTCCAGGAGAACTGGAACGTCAGGCGCGCAGGATGCTGGCCGACCCCCGCGCCGAGGCACTGGGGAACCGGTTCGCCGCCCAGTGGTTCCGGCTCCAGGATCTGTACAAGGTCCGTCCCGACCCGAACTTCTACCCCAATTTCGACGAGAACATGGCCGACGCGATGAAGCGCGAGACGGAGACGTTCTTCAACTACCTCGTTCGCGAAGACCGGAGCCTGCTCGAGCTGTACACGGCCGACTACACGTTTGCCGACGAACGCCTTGCGCGCCACTACGGATTCCCGAATGTCGCGGGAAGCCAGTTCCGGCGGGTCCATTATCCCGACGGCAACCGCCAGGGCGTTCTGGGCCACGGCAGTATCCTCGTGCTCACGTCACTGGCAAACCGCACTTCCCCGGTGTTGCGCGGAAAGTGGGTCATGGAAGTTCTGATGGGGACTCCCCCGCCGCCTCCACCGGCGAACGTCCCGACTCTGGACGAGACCAAGGGGTCGGCCGACGGCAAGCTGCTGTCGACGCGCGAGCGGATGGAGAAACACAGAGAGAACCCGGTCTGCAACGCCTGCCACAGCATGATGGACCCAATCGGTCTGGCGCTGGACAATTTCGACGTTACGGCGAAGTGGCGCCTCCGGGAGAACGGAGCCGCGATAGATACCCGGGGTGATTTCTACGACGGGACCCCGGTGTCGAGTCCGGGGGAGCTCGTCGATGCACTCCTGAAGCGCCCGATGCCGCTGGTGCGGACGTTTACCGAAAATCTTATGGCGTACGCGCTGGGTCGGCCGGTCGAGTATTTCGATCAACCGGCGATCCGCGTGATCACCCGAGAGGCTGAAGCCAACGAGTACCACATGTCGTCGTTCATCCTGGGAGTAGTGAAGAGCGACGCATTTCAGATGAAGCGGATGGAGCCGGTCGATACCGAGGACGCGGCAGCCATCAACCGGCAATAACCATTACCCTACAGTCGAGGAGATTCAAGCCATGTCCTACATCACTGGAAAATACATACCCCGCCGGACCTTTCTCCGGGGCGTCGGCGCCACGGTGGCGCTGCCGTTCATGGAGGCGATGGTACCGGCCGGACGCGGAGGTGCGACGGCGGCCGCCGCGGTCGACCAGACGCGTCTGGTCTGCATCGAGGAGGTCCACGGGCTTCCCGGCTGTAACAAGGTATGGGGGGCAAGCCAGCACCTGTTCGAACCGACCACAACCGGCAAGGATTTCGAACTCCTCCCGGACAACGCGTTGATCTCGCTGAAGGACTACCAGGAATACCTGACCATCATCAGCAACACCGATGCCCGCAACGCTGAGGCACTCTCACCGCCGGAGATCGGGGGGGACCACTTCCGCTCGAGCGCGGTGTTCCTGACCCAATCCCATCCCAAACAGACCCAGGGCTCCGATCTATGGGTGGGAACGTCGATGGATCAGCTCTACGCGCAGCGCTTCGGGCAGGCCACGCCACTGCCGTCGATGCAGTTCTGCATCGAGAGTCTCGACCAGGCGGGCGGCTGTACGTACAACTACTCCTGCGCGTACACGGACTCGATCAGCTGGTCGTCGCCCAGCGAGCCGCTTCCGATGATCCGCGACCCGCGGGTCGCATTCGACATGCTGTTCGGTGCGGGCAAGACACCCGAAGACCGCGCCGAGCGGAGGGAGGCGCGCAAGAGCATCCTCGATTGGATTCTGGGCGATCTCGCCGATGTGCGGAACGACCTCGGACCCGCCGACCGGCTCCGAATGGACCGGTATCTCGAAAACGTTCGCGAGATCGAACGCCGCATAGGGATGATTGAAGCGCACAACAGCAGCGGCGAACAGCGCGCGCTGCCCGAAGCGCCGGCCGGCGTGCCCGACTCCTTCTCCGAACACATGGCACTGATGTTCGACCTCCAGGTGCTCGCGCTGGAAACGGATATGACCCGTGTGATCTCCTTCAAGACGGGTCGCGATGCCCAGAACCGCGTATTCCCGGAGAGCGGATCGGAAAGGCCGTTCCACCCGGCATCGCACCACGGCAACAACCACGAGCGGATCATGGACTTCAATAAGATCTGCACTTACCGCATCGGCCAGCTTCCGTACTTCCTGGACAAGATGAAGAACTCGATGGAAGGTGACGCTTCTCTGCTGGACAAGACGATGATCGTCTGGGGATCCCCGATGTCGGACGCCAACATCCACAACCATCGGCGGTGCCCACTCTTCCTGCTCGGCCATGCCAACGGCCATCTCGAAGGCAACCTTCACGTGAAGGCCGAAGACGACACGCCGATGGCCAACGCGATGCTGAGCATGATGCGCATGCTCGGCATGGACGACGTCCAAACTTTCGGGGACAGCACGGGCGAGCTTTCGCTGACGTCGCCCTCCGACGTTTCGAGCCAGGCCTGAGGAGGAAAGAAGCATGAGACGACTCGTCCTAACCGTGACGCTCATCGGCGCGTTGTGCGTCAGTGTGGCCATCACGGCAGCTCCGGTTGACTCGCCGGTCGCGGACGCGGCCATGCGCGGGAACATCGAGGGTGTGCGCGCGCTGCTGCAGAAGGGCGCCGACGTGAACGCGGCCCACGGCGACGGCATGACACCACTGCACTGGGCGGCCGAGCGCAGCGACGCGGCGATGGCGGAAATGCTGATCTACGCCGGCGCGAACGTGACGGCGGTAACCCGGATCGGGCAGTACACGCCGCTGCACGTGGCCAGCACAAACGGAAGCTCACCCGTGGTCGACATGTTGATCGAGGCCGGCGCCGACGTGTCCGCACGCACGACAAACAGCGGCGTGACAGCTCTCCATCTGGCTGCCGCGTCGGGTAACACGGACGTGATCACGGCCCTGATCGGCCACGGCTCGGACGTGAACGCGGTGGAGAGCAAATGGGAACAGACGCCGTTGATTTTCGCGGCGTCTCAGAACCGCGTTGATGCGAGCCGGGTGCTCCTCGAGCATGACGCCGATCCAGGTATCGCCTCGAAGATCGTCGACCTCTTAGCCGAAGGCAGGTTGGTCAACGCGGCGCGTGATCTCCAGCGCGACGTCCTGGATTCATTCCAGGAACCGACGCCGAGCCAGGTCCAGGCCGCAGTCCTTGCTGCGCGGGACCTGTACCTGTCTGGCGAAGTGCCCGAGAGGCGCGGAAGAGGTCGCGGAGGTCGTGGTGGAGCCGCGGCAGGCCAGGGAGGGCAAGGAGGCCGCCGAAATCGACCGCCCGCAGTCACGAAAACCGGTGGGCTGACACCGCTGCTGCATGCCGCCCGTCAGGGCTACGCCGACACGGCGATGGCTCTCATCGATGGTGGCGCTGACGTCAACCAGGTCAGCGGGGCAGACGCCACCAGCCCATTGCTGATCGCGGTGATCAACGCCCAGTTCGACCTTGCAATGCAGTTGCTGGAACGTGGCGCGGACCCGAACCTCGCCGACAGTGTCCACAACGCCGCGCCTCTGTGGGCGGCCGTCAACGCGGAGTGGCAACCGAGAACGCGGTTCCCGCAGCCGCAGGAACACGGCCTGCAGCAAGCCACCTACCTTGATGTCATGAGGGTGTTGCTGGAAGCCGGCGCGGACCCCGACAACCGGCTGACGAAGCATCCCTGGTACATGACCTACACGGGTTGCGGGAACGGCAATTGCGGTCTCGAGGACACCAACGGCTCGACAGCGTTCTGGCGTGCCGCTTACGGGACAGATGTGGATGCGATGCGGCTACTCGTCGAGTACGACGCCGACCCCGACATCCCGAGCAAGGCGCCGGCGCCGCGACCGCCGCGGGGTGGGACCACCGCGGACAACACCGAAACGCCGCCCCTGCTGCAGCCCGCTGGACCAGGTCTGTGGCCCGCGACCAACGCCAGGGGCATCGGTCCCGATGCATCCGGCCTGCCAAAGATCAAGGAAGGCGGACCAGGCGTGTACCCGATTCACGCCGCGTCGGGTGTCGGCTACGGTGAAGGCTTTACAGGAAACGCCCACCGTCACGCGCCGGACGCATGGATGGCCTCCGTGAAGTACCTCATCGAGGAGCTCGGCGTCGATGTCAACGCCAGGGATTTCGGCGGTTACACTCCGCTACACCATGCCGCGGCACGCGGGGACAACCAGATGATCCTCTACCTCGTGGAAAAGGGCGCCGACGTGACGGTCGTTGCCCGGAACGGACAGACGACGGCGGACATGGCGAATGGGCCGGTCCAACGTGTGTCGCCGTTCCCCGAGACGGTTGCGCTGTTGGAAAAGTTGGGCTCGAAGAACAACAACAACTGCGTGGTATGCTAGGCAGGACGGGCCAGGCCGGGTCACGCCGGCCTGGCCCCTCAGCGCCCGCCAGACTCATCCGTCAGCCACGGCGTGACGGAATCTTCTCGAAGTTCGAACAAGGGGAGTTCACGATGGCAAATGTAGGTTTGCGTGTCGGAATGGTCGCACTGTTCGGTCTGGCGCTCGTCGGCGTGCTGGCGGTTCTCTCGGCGGATGCGGCACAGGCACAGGATGAGGATCAGCCCCCACCATGGGTACAGCTGAGCATCGTCCAGGTCGACCCGGCGATGGTCAACGAATTCATCGCTGTCCAACGTGAGCTCATGGATCGATCCAGAGACGGTGACACGCCGTGGCGCACCGTGAGCCGGACTGCCGTGTTCGGGGACAACTACCGGTTCCTCATCGCCACCCCCGGTGAAAACCTGGCCGGTTTCAACGACGCGGGTGACGCGGACGCCGAGTTGACCTCGCTGATGAACCGTCTGGAGAAGTGCATCACCAGCCGCCAGAGCTACGCAACCCGGACCCTTCCCGACATCGACAACCCGCTGCCGGAAGACGAGGAGCCCGGCGTCATGGTGGTGAACCTTTCCAAAGTCGCCCCCGGCCGCGAGCAGGAATACTACGACGTGATGGAGGCCGACTTCTTCCCCCATTTTGACGAGGCGGAGATGCATCACGTGACCGGTGCTCTGGCGCTCGGTGGGGACGGCGGGTACATCCATCTGTACTACCTCGACAACTTCGGGAGCCTCGACCAGGGATCGCCCGTCGTCCGGGCCCTGGGACCGGGAGGCGCTCAGGAGGTCAACGCCAAGCTCGCCGGGATCGTGACGAGCACCGAGCAATGGATCGCCCGGCTGCTGCCTGACTTGAGTTACGGCCCATGGTCTCCAGAGGAGGAGACGACGGGCGGGCGTGGACGAGGGCGCGGGGGTCGAGGCGGGCGCGGAGGACGTGGCGGAGGGCCCGCTCCTGCAGAAGAGGCAGATGATCCAAACAGCTTGACGGGCTGCTTCAACAAGGGTGACATGGACGGATACTACATCCTGACCGACAAGGACTCGGGCGAAGAGACGATCGTAACCGGGATCCCGGCGCTGGAGAGACACTCGACCAACCATGAAGTCACCGTCATCGGAATGATGACGAAGGAAGGGGACCGCGACATCTTCCGGGCGACGGAGATCCGACACGTCGCCGCCACTTGCAGCGGTTGAGGCGTCATACAAAGCATGACCGAGAGGTATTATCCGGCGGGTGTAGGTGCGGTCTGTGACCGCACGACTCATAGTTTCGCGGGCATTTGTGCGCTCATAGAGCGCACCTACACCAGGACGGTGGGCATTTGACGAAAAGGGCCGTGTTATGTCGAAACACATCCTCGTGACTCTGGGCATCTTGAGCCTGTCGGCGCTTCTCGCCACCGGCACCAATCTCGCACAGTCAGAGACAGCACAGGCCACAACGACCCCCGTTGCTGGACCCGCACTCGAACTGTCGGTCGAATCGCAGCAGGCGGTAGTCGATCAGTACTGCGGCTATTGTCACGACGATGTCGAGCGGGCCGGCGACATGAGCATGTCCGGTCTGGACCTGGCGCATGTCGAGGAAAGCGCGGAACTCGTCGAAGAGATGATTCGCAAGCTGCGAGCCGGCATGATGCCGCCCAAAGGCGCGCCGCGGCCGGATGCGGCAACACTCGATGCTTTCGCGACGTCGCTGGAAGCCGGTATCGACCGGGGTGCGGCTGCGAACCCGAACCCGGGAGGACGAACCTTCCAGAGGCTGAACCGGCCCGAGTATGAGCTCGCGGTCCGGGACCTTCTTGCGTTGGACGTCGATGCCTCGGACTGGCTGCCGCTCGACCAGATGCTCGCCAATTTCGACAATATGGCCGACGCGCAGACGCTATCTCCCACACTGCTGGAGGCCTACCTCAACGCGGCCGCGGCGATCAGCCGGACGGCGGTCGGTGACCGGAACGCTCCTGCTATCGATCAGACATTCACCAACTCGCAATACCTTTCGCAACACCCGTGGGATCACGTCGAGGGTGCCCCCTACGGGACGCGGGGCGGAATGGTGATCGACCATGTCTTTCCGGCAGACGGCGAATACATCTTCGGGTTCACGTTCAGCGCCGGGAACAACACGAGGCTCGATGACATCGACGTCTCGATCGACGGCGAGCGGGTCGCCTTGCTTCTTTATGACACAAACTCTGGGGCAACCAGCTTCGACAATCGGATCGGCTACGGCGCCGAGACCCAGTCGATCGTCGTCCGAGCCGGCCAGCGCCGGGTCTCGGCGGCGTTCGTCAAGCGGTCCGATGGGCCATACGAAGACCTGATCCGCCCGCACGACTGGTCGTTCGCCGGCGGGGGCCAGGGCGGAGCCGGGATCACGACGCTGCCCCATCTGAGAGACCTCACCATCAAGGGACCCTACAACGTCACGGGACTCTCCGACACGCCGAGCCGGCATAAGATTTTCACCTGCCGTCCGACCGTGACCGACGAAGAACGGCCCTGCGCCAGAGAGATCGTTTCGCGGATGGCGAGCGAGGCCTACCGGCGCTCCCTCACGCCCGGTGATCTCGACGGCCTGATGCATTTCTACGACACCGGCGTCGAAAAAGGGGGGTTCGAAGTCGGTGTCCGCAGCTCCCTGGAGGCGATCCTGGCGAGCCCGCACTTCGTGTTGCGCCTGGAACGCGAGCCCGCTGGTGTCGAACCCGGACAGGTCTACCGCATCAGCGACCTGGACCTGGCGTCGCGGCTTTCGTTCTTCCTGTGGGGAACCACCCCGGATGAAGAACTCCAGACGCTCGCGAGCGAGGGCCGGCTTTCCCAGCCGGGAGAGATCGAACGCCAGGCTCGTCGGCTGCTGGCCGACCCACGCGCAGATGCGCTCGGGACCCGGTTTGCGGCCCAGTGGTTCCGGCTCCAGGATCTCTACAAGGTGCGTCCGGCCGTGACCGCCTACCCGAACTTCGGCGAGAATCTCGCCGACGCGATGCGGCGGGAGACGGAGCTGTTTTTCAATGATCTCGTTCGCGAAGACCGCAGCCTGCTCGACCTGTACTCGGCCGACTACACGTTCGTCAACGATCGTCTCGCGCGTCACTACGGAATCCCGGACGTCCCCGGACGGCAGTTCCGCCGCGTGAACTACCCGGACGAGAGACGAAGGGGGCTGCTCGGTCACGGAAGCGTGCTGGTGCTCACTTCACTCGCCACACGAACCTCTCCGGTGCTGCGCGGAAAGTGGGTCATGGAAGTCCTGCTGGGCACGCCACCGCCACCGCCACCTGCGAACGTGCCTGCGTTGGAAGAGACCGAAGGGGCGCAGGACGGCAAGCTTTTGACGACGGGCAAACGGATGGAGATGCATCGCCGGAACCCGGCCTGCAACTCGTGTCACAGCCTGATCGATCCCATCGGCCTGGCCCTGGATAACTTCGACGTCACGGCGAAGTGGCGACTCCGGGAGAATGGGATTGGGCTCGACACACGGGGCGATTTCTACGACGGGACTCCGGTGTCGACTCCCGGCGAGCTCGTCGACGCCATTCTGAAGCGTCCGATACCGCTGGTGAGGACGTTCACCGAGAACCTGATGGCGTACGCGCTGGGTCGTCCGGTCGAGTACTTCGATCAACCGACAGTCCGTGCGATCGCCGGAGAAGCTGAAGCCAACGAGTACCGCATGTCGTCGTTCATCCTGGGAGTAGTGAAGAGCCACGCCTTCCAGATGAAACGGATGGAGCCAGTTGCCTCCGAGGACGCGGCGGCCGGCCGGTGACCGGCTGAGCAATCAGCCGTCAGCGATCAGCTATTAGCTCAACCGGAAGCGGCTCCCCCTCGATTCCACACCTCCAAGGCTCTTCTTGCGCTTGCCCCGACCGTGTAGTTTCATTACGTCATGCGGAGGTTTCTCGTCTGGACCGCCATCGGTCTGCTGCTGGTTCCGATGATCCTTGTCGCCCAGAGGTCGCCGGACGACCCGATCGTCTGGGCGGAAGCGGTTCGGCTACGATGGCGTGACTTTCGGGCTCCAGTCGATCTCTCAAGCCCCGCCTTCCAGGGCGCCCAGAGTTCATTGACGATAGCAATACGGGTCACCTGTACGAACAACGCGCCGAACTGGAGAATCGATGCTGAATTCGACAGGATCAAATCCTGGGCACGGCCGAACATGCGGGCAAGCCTGCTCGAGCACGAACAGATCCACTTCGACATCGCCGCGATTCATGCGCGACAGATCCGGAGAGACTTCAGGAGAGTCCACAATCCCTGCGGCAACCGTGAGAGGCTCCAGCAGATCTCGGTGCACAACAACGCGCTACTCGATGAAATGCAGCAGAGCTATGACAGGGAAACAGAACATGGTACCAGCCTGGAAAACCAACGGGAATGGACGTTGCGGATTCGTGCCCAACTCGGACGCCGCTGAGGGCCGAGCCCGTCCCCCTGCTTGGCCGACGCCGATCAGGAAACATGAGATGAGGGTGGAGCTATTCCTTTTGTGGCTGACGCTGATGGTATGCTCCGCATCCTCGCTGTCCGCGCAGGAACCCTTCGACATCGTGATCCGCAACGCCCGGGTGCTCGATGGCACGGGCAACCCGTGGTATTACGCCGATGTCGCAATATCGGGCGAGCGCATCGTGGCCCTCGGAGACGTGGCAACCGGGCGGGCAGAGCGAGTGATCGACGCGCGTGGACTCTACCTCACTCCCGGCTTCATCGATGTCCATTCGCATTCGGCCGACGGGCTCGCGACCTCCGAACTCAGCCAGGGACAACCGCTTCTGGCCCAGGGCATCACGACCGTTGTCGTGAACCCGGATGGCGGCGGACCGACCGATCTCGTCGCCCAGCGCGCAGCCCTCACTGCTGACGGGATCGGCGTCAATGTCGCGCAGTTGGTCGGGCACGGGTCCGTCCGCAGCGACGTCATCGGAATGGAGGATCGTCCGGCAACGGCAACGGAACTCGAGGACATGACGGACCTTGTCCGCCGGGGCATGGAGGCGGGTGCTTTCGGTCTGTCCAGCGGGCTCTACTACGCACCGGGCAACTACGCGAACCTCGAGGAAGTCATCGAGCTCGCAAAAGTCGCTGGGGGATACGGGGGTCTCTACACGAGCCACATCCGCGACGAGGCGGACTACAACATCGGTGTCGTCGGTGCGGTCGACGAAGTCATCCGCGTCGCACGCGAAGCCGGGCTTCCCGGAGTCGTGACGCACATCAAGGCGCTGGGGCCCCGCGTCTGGGGATACTCGCAGGCGTTGATCCGGCGCATCGAGAGAGCGCGCGCGGAGGGGCTCGAGGTGTACGCCGACCAGTACGCGTATGAAGCGTCCGGCACGAGTGTCACGGGCGCACTCATTCCACGATGGGCCCAGGCGGGAGGGCGCGACGAATTGATCCGCCGGATCAACGACGAAGGGGAAGGCCCCCGCATTCGTCAGGACGTGATCGAAAACCTCGATCGGCGTGGAGGTGCCGATAGACTGCAGTTCCGACGTTACGAGCCGGACCCGTCTATCGAGGGCAAGACGCTCCAGGGCGTGGCGGACGAGCGGACGATGCAGCCGGCCGATCTGGCGATGGAACTGGTAAAGGAGGGCAACGCCGGGCTCGTCTCTTTCAACATGGACGCGGCCGACGTCGTCCGACTGATGCGGCAGCCCTGGACGATGACGTCCTCCGACAGCGGCCTCGTCCCCATGGGCGAGGGCGTGCCCCACCCCCGCAACTACGGGAATTTCTCGCGCAAGATACGAAAGTACGCCCTGGACGACGGAGCGATCATTCTCGCTGAGGCAATCCGCAGTATGACGTCGTTACCGGCCTCGGTCTTTCGCATGAAGGATCGGGGACTGATCCGTGCCGGCGCGATCGCGGACCTCATCGTTTTCGACCCGGAAACGATCCGCGACCGGGCGGACTATCAGAACCCGCACCAACTCAGCGAAGGGATGCGATATGTCTTCGTGAACGGTATGCTCGCAATCGATGAGGGGGAGTTTACAGATACACTCGGTGGGCGGGTGCTGGACCGTGGTCAGTAGTCAGTAGTCAGTTGGTGTAGGTGCGGTCTATGACCGCACATTCTTCGAACCGAAACGATGTGCGCTCATAGAGCGCACCTACATTCACTTGTCACTGAATAGCCGACTCTACAGAACGGTATTGATCCAGCGATTCACGAAGCGCCTCCAGATCCCCAGTCCCGATGAAGCTCTCCTGTAGTTCTCCGTCGACGAAAAGCAGTAGTGCAGGTATGCGGCGGACACCCAAGCGAATTCTGGTGGCGGGGTTTGCGGCAACGTCAAGCTGGCCGACGCAGACGATGCCTGCATAGTCGGCTGCCAGCCGAGCGACTGTCGGGCCGATCAGCCGACAGGGCTTGCACCAGGATGCCCCGAAGTTGACGAGGAACGGCCGTCGCGAAGCGAGCACTTCGACGTCAAAGTTGGCGTCTGAGATTTCCAGCACGGGATGGCCTTCAGGAAAGACCGAAGCGTAAGCAGTTCCCTGAGTATTCTCGTCAGTGCTCAGCGGCCGGTGTGCCATGCCCTACATATCGACGGCGGAGGCGGATGGATTAGTGGCGAAATAAGAGCGCCAACACGCAAAATTTGCGGTATATTCAGGTCGCTGTTGTCTAGCCTCCCCCAAAAACGGGGCGAGATCATTGCAGATGACTTGTCGAAAATTCTGCAATGGAAAATCGAGATTGGAGATTCGACATTCAGATGATGATGGTCCCTGCGCCCAACACCGAGTACGCACCCGATTTTGCCCCTCACAGCTGGTCGGAGCGCGATGTCCGGTTTCTGCAACCTTTCGCAACGAACGAGAACGGCCTGGTGTCGGTCCTCAGAAACCTCCCGCCGGAGATCGTCGGCGCCCTCTGTTCGCGGGCCAGCCGCGCAAAGGGCTCCCTGCTCGAGGTCCTGCTCAAGGAGTACGTCTATCCTATCGTCGACGGCGATGATCCAGCTCTGGCGGCAGAACTGGAAGCGACCGTCGGGTTCCTGAAAGATCACGGTTTCAAGAACATTCTGAACAACCACCGGGCACAAAAGTTCTACGCCAAGTGGCTGTCCCAGTACGGTGACGACTCCATCGCCCAGATGACCGGCACCCACGTCATCTTCTGGGGGATCTCGCAGGTCGCCATGAAGTTCGTCGAGGATCAGCGAATCGGCCTGGAACCGATCGAGAAGTCCACGCGCTATGTGAACTTCGGTAACAAGGTCCGAGGTCGGTACCTCTACTACACCCCGAAGCCGGACCTGGAACGACTCTCGCTGCTGGATGAATACACGTCGACAATGGATCATCTCTTCGACACATACGTCGCACTGCTCGATCCGCTCCAGCAGTGGCTTCAGGCAAACTTTCAGGAAAAGACTTCGATCCTGGAAAAGAAAGCGTTCGACACACTGCGGGGACTGTTACCGATGGCCACTCTCGGACAGGTCGCGCTTCGCGGTAACGCACAGTCTTTCGAGTACCTGCTGAACCGGACGGCACGGCATTCGATCGGGGAACTCCGCTGGCTGTCCGAAGCCCTGAAGAAGGAGTTGGACGAGGAGATTCCTTCCCTGCTCCTGCGTGTGCGGGACGAGAAATCCGGGGACTACCAGGAGTACCTGTCCCGCCGGAACGATCTGGTGCGCGAGTTCGTCGGACAGGTTCAATCCGATCGGATCGAGGCGGGGGACAGCGCCGGCGTGAAACTCGTCGAGTGGGATGCGGAGGCCGAGGACAAGATGTTGGCTGGCGTCCTGTTCTCACAATCCCACATCGGATGGGCTGAAGCCTTCGAAGCGGTTCAGGCGCTGTCGGAGGAGGAAAAAAGGGGCCTGCTGGAGCGGTATTTCGCCGGCCGGCCAGCACGCTGGTACAAGGTCGGGCGCTCGCTGGAGAACTCCTACCTGCGTTTTGAGATCATGATCGACATCGGCTCCTACCGCGACCTGCACCGCCACCGGATGATGACCCAGGAGCGGCAGAGGTTCTCCATACATCACGGCTACGATGTCCCAACCGAGATCCAGGAATCTGGTCTTGAAAGCCCCTTTGTGGAATCGCTCGATCGGGCCGGTGCGCTCTTCCGGAAACTGGAAGGCGCCGACCCGGATCTCGCACAGTACGTGGTGCCGCTGGCCTACCGCGTCCGCTTCTACCAGTGGCAGAACTTCCGGCAGTTCTTCTGGGAAACCGAGCTCCGAACTATCTCCCAGGGGCATCCGGCGTACCGCTCGATCGAGCAGGAGAAGTACCGGCTCGTGGCCGAAAAATTCCCTCTGCTCGCCCCCTACGTTCTGATCGACATGGCCGACTACTCAATCGCCCGCCGCGGAACCGAAGAGAAGATTCAGAGGAAGGAAGAGCAGATAGTGGCGCGGTTGAGGAAGGAAGACTAGCTCGCGAAACGAGCTAGTCTTCCTTCCAGTAGTCAGTTCTCAGTAGTCCGTAGTCAGTTGGGCGCGGCATTCGCCGCGCCGAACGGTGTAGGGGCGGTCTATGACCGCACATCTTTCGAGCCGCAACAACGTGCGCTCATAAGAGCGCACCTACACTTGACCGGGAGTGCATTGGCTCGATCTCCGACATGTTGGCTTACCCAAGAGCCCGGGGACAGGGCTATACCCCTGTCCCCGACCATCTTTCAGCGTCGGGCCCACCGTCCCCCTCTCTCTTTGAGTCAGAGCGTTCGATAGCGTACCTGCGTTGGGGATGGATCTGGAGAAAGACAGTTGGTCCGGTCCCCCCACGCCCGGAGCTTTGCCAACCGTTGCGTTCGCATCGCCGATCGTTCACGAACTTTGTTGCTTATCGAACACCCCGCTAGTCAAACAGCGAGAGAAGGTTCATTACTACAAAGAAGCCGTAGAAAGCGGCGACGAGGAGCATCAGGGCTTCTCTCATGACTGAAGGGCGAAGGGGCTCGGGCAGGAGACGTCTGTTTACCAAGACGATGTGGACGGCGGCGAACGTCAGGATGAAGCCCGCAACGTTGGCTCCGATGAGGATCAGGACGATCGGTTGGGCGATCGAGAGCGCAAAGCACCCCCAGACGATGAAGCCCGCCAGCAATGTGTAGTAGACCTTCCGGACATCGTGACCGGAGCGAGCCCGTACTTCCGGAAAGCCGGTCCAGATGATGTCGGTGGTCACACGTACCAGGCCGTCCATAACCGCCAGCTGGGTCGACAACAGAATCCAGAAACCGTTGAGCAGCGCCAGCAGCCACATGAACTCGCCCACCTCCGCACGCAGATACTCGGCCTGGTAGGCCCCCGCCGCGAGACCCGTGATGTCGGCTCCCTCCGGCATCGTGCCGATGGCCATGTTCACCGTCAGAAACATCCCGATCAGGCAGAAGAGTGCCCAGACGCCGAGCTGCTCGGCATGAACGAAGCCCATCCAGCGCTTCCAGTTGCCTAGGCTCTCCTCATCGATCGCAAACGTGTGGCCTGTCGGGCTCAGTGTCGTGGGGCTGCCACCAACGGCGCCTCCGATCGCACCCACTTTCGCGCCCATGCCGTAGCCGCGATCCCTGGCCCAGCTCGATAGCATCAGGTTGGCGATGCCTCCCGCTCCCGCGTATGCGGCGAACGCTCCGACAAGAGTCCAATCGACGCTGGCGGGAAGCCTGCCTACAAACCCGAAACCTTTGAACGTCGACCACCACACGCTCGCCGGAATGAACGCGACGTTAACGACGAGCATGAACAGGAACACGAGCATCATCAGGACCCAGGACACCCGCTCCAGGGTCCGCTCGACCGTCTTGCCGAAGATGAGGATCACCAGCGCCAGCAGGAACGTGAAGTAGCCGTAGAGCATCACCGAGCCTGCGTCGGCGTCGACGGGAAGTCGGCCGTTGATGGCGGCGAAGAGCGCAGCCGCAGATGCGGCGGCAAACGCGGGCCAGCCAAGATGGAAGAAGCCGAAGATGATGTAGATCAGGCCGACCAGCCGGGGCCGGTTTCCCAGTCTCATGAAACCCGTGGATATCGGCTCGCCGGTGCTGACCGTGTAGCGCATCAACTCGATGTTGAGGACGGCCTGGAGCAGGACCGCGATCGTCACGATCCCCAGCATCGCTACGCCATAGCGGACAGCGGCCGCCGGACCGATGAGCCACTCGCCGCTGCCGATCGAAATCCCAATCATGATGACGGCGGGTCCGATCACGCGCAGGAAGTTGCGGAAGCCGGGTGGGGGCGCCGCCGGCAGCGGTGCCGGCGTCCAGTCATCGAGTCGCTCGTGCTTCATCGGGAGCGGCTGCGGGTTGAAGTTGCTGGCGTCGGGTCACTTGACATGCAGGCCTTATATATGGAATTCCAGGGTCCGTCTACCCAAATACTGGGCATTGCAGATCATCACTCACCAACTTTCCTGCTTATCGAACACCCGAACGTTTCGCCGGAACGAACCGCGAGAGAGCCCATGTGAGGGGGACAGGGGCCTGGCCCTGTCCCCGGGTGTTTGATAAGCAGAAAGGTTCGGGAGTGATGCTCGCCGTAACACAAGACACCTTATCCCCCAACCTGTCCGTCGCCGCATCTAGTATGATCAGTCAATCAAGACATCAGGAGAGGCGAGGTAGCAAAGGATGGCGACACCGACGGTGAAGGACTGGCGCGACCTGTTGAAGTTTCGATGTACGGGTTGCGGCAACTGCTGCAAGGAAACGATCGTGATGGTCACCGATCATGACGTACGCCGCATCATCGAGGGTACCGGCAAGGCTCCACAGGAATTCATCCGTTTCTTCGGAGAAGACGAAATCAACATCGCGAAACGTCACCCCTTCTGGGTTCGGCTGGCCACGCGCCGCGTGATCATGTCGCTCCGATGGGGCCGAAACCGATGCATCTTCCTCGACAAGGAAGATATGTGCACAGTTTATGAGCACCGCCCGGTCGCCTGCCGCGAGCATCCATTCAACATCACGCTGTCCGACACCGGGGCCGTGGAAGATTTGTCTCTCAGCAAGGTATCCGAGTGTCTCTACGAACTCGACGGAAAGATCGCGAAGCGGACTTTGCGCGCAGTCTGCAAGTGGAATGAGGACGAGTCCGAGGAATACCAGGAACGTATCAAGGAGTGGAACCGCCGACGAACCGGATCGAAGAATCGGAGCGCGTTCATGGAATTTCTAGGACTCGACTGGAATGAATCGGGGCGCAAGCGCCGGACTCAAAGGCGCTCGACAGCCAGCCTGCCATCCTTCAGTTAGGCCCCGCCGCTTGTATCGCCCGGGCCCGTCGGATCAGATCACCAGCCTCCACGGCTCTTCCCGTTTCGGCAAGCAGCGCGCTCAGGTTTTCCAACGTCGTGACGAGGCTCCTGTGCGAAGGGCCGAGTGCAGTCTCGCGGATCTCGATTGCACGACGGTAGAGCGGCTCCGCGTCGGCATACCTTCGTTCGCTGTGGTAGAGGAGTGCCAGGCCGTTCAGAGTCGAGGCCACCTCGGGGTGTTCCGGGCCGAGGGCCTTTCCCCGAATCTCCAGTGCCTGCCGGTACAGCTGTTCGGCTTCATCCACCCTTCCCTGCGCTCGGTAGAGGCCGGCAAGATTGTTCAATCCCATGGCCAGGTTGGGATGCTCGGGCCCGTACTCTTTCCGAAAGATCTCGACGGAGCGCTCGTAGAGCGGTGCCGCTCTGGAGTATCGACGCTGGGTGTAATAGAGCAGTGCAAGATTGTTCAGCGTCGCGGCGACATCCGCATGCTCGGCTCCGTGAACGTCTTCAAGGATGCCCAGGGCCCGCTCGAACAGGGGTTCGGCTTCGTCCAGGCGGCCCAGGCTGCGGTAGGTCACGCCCAGGTTGTTCAGGGCGCTCGCGACTTCGGTGTGATCGGGTCCCAAGGCAGCTTCCGTCGTGGCGAGAGCTCTCTCATACAGCGCCAGCGCCTCGGCCGGGCGACCTTGCACCGTGTAGATCCCGGCGAGGCTCCTCAGGCTCGTCGAGAGTCGAAGATCATCGGCCTCGAGGGCCTTCTCATTGATCTCGACCGAGCGCTCCAGCAACGGCTCGGCTCGATCCAATCGCCCGATTGCCTGGTAAAGCTCGCCGAGATTGTTCAACGCCGCTGCAAGATCCGGGTGCTCGGGCCCGACGAGAGCTTCGGTGATCGAGACGGCCCGCTGAAGGAGTGGCCCGGCCATCGAGTAGTTGCCCAGGTCGCGGTACGCCATGCCGAGGTTGTTCGCTGCCGCGGCAACTTCGGCGTGTTCGGCGCCGTACGCCTCCTCGGCGATCGACAGGGCCCGAGTCAGGACTCCCGCAGCCTCGGTAAACTTCGACTGGTCCCTGTAAAACAGGCCGATCTCGTTCAGCGTCTGCCCCACCGCCGGATGGTTACTTCCCAGTGAACGTTCCCGAAGCCCGACCAGGCGCTGGTAAACCTGTTCGGCTTCCGTGAACCGGTCCCGCAGTCGCAGTGCGTCGGCCAGTCGGGCAAACTGTGCGGCTGTCAGAAGACTCTCCCGGCCATCGGGGTCCAGCCTTTGAGTCTCTCTGCCGATAGCCCCTACGAGAGAGAACGCCTGGCTCCAGTCATCGCGATCGAGGTGCCGCTGGAACTGCTCCATCAATTGCTCCCACCTCGGTGCGGGCGCTTGCCCAAACCCCAAGGCTGCCGACACCGTCAGCACGACGGTCATCACTCGAACCGCGTCCAACAATCGATTTCGGATTGCCATTTCGAGCTCCGCTGAGAAGAAAACGATGCCGCTATTCTATGCCGACGCTGCCGGAGGGACGCACGGATTTCCTAGGGGCCGCGAAGGAGCGGGAGGAAGGCTGACTGACGTCGCTGACGCCGCTAACGATCGGCTCACCCGTGTTTCTCGCCATCCTGAGATAGATTGACGCGACCGGTGGCCGCCCATGTCATTGATTTCAGGCTGCTGGTTTGATTAATTGCTCGGTAATCCCAATCCGCTGGCGAGATTATTTCTCTAGGATTGGGTTCTTTCGAGGGTAAAATATTTGGCTGAGTTCTCTTGGTCGTTAGCCCGACTTCCGCGGTTCGGCACGATTTTCATCTAATTTAGCCCATTTGGAGCACGAATCGCGTTTGTTTTCTATACCTTGACCTCCCGGGTGGGCGTGTAGTGCCGACCTACCCCCTTGATTAGTTTTTCGGATATGCCGACGATGCGTGCATGTTCGTGCGCTGCAAGAAGCGATTCAAGGACGGCAAGGAGCACCGCTACTGGAGTGTCGTCGAGAGCACCCGGGTCGGTGGCGGCCGTGTGGTCCAGCGCCAGCTTCTCTATCTCGGCGAGATCAACGACAGCCAGCGCGCCGAGTGGTGCCGCTCGATCGAGGTTCTCAGCGGCGGCGCGGCGCTGCAGCAGATGGCGCTGTTTCCCGAGGACCGGCCCGCGCCGGTGCTGGATTGCGATGTCGTGCAGCTCCAGCTCGACAAACTGGAACTGCGCGATCCGCGCCAGTGGGGCGCCTGCTGGCTGGCGCTGGCGTTGTGGGACCGTCTCGGGCTGGACCGTTTCTGGGGCCCGCGGCTGCCGCCCAGCCGCAAGGGCACCCGATGGCTCGATATCCTCAAGGTGCAGGTCTGTTATCACCTGATCGATCCCGGCAGCGACTGGCGGCTGCACCGGCACTGGTATGAACACAGCGCGCTACGTGACCTGCTGGGCAGTGACCGCGTGATCTCCGACGACAAGCTCTACCGCTGTCTCGACCGGTTGCTCGACCACAAGCGCGAGTTCTTCTCGTTCCTCAAGGCGCGCTGGAGCACCCTGTTTGAGGCCCGGTTCGATGTTCTGCTCTACGATCTGACCAGCACTTATTTCGAGTCGGACCCGCCCTTGGCGGGCAAACGCCAGTTCGGCTACAGCCGCGACAAGCGTCCCGACTGCGTCCAGGTGGTGATCGCGCTGATCATCACGCCCGACGGTTTCCCGCTGGCCTATGAGGTGATGCCGGGCAACACGGCCGACAACACCACGCTGGCCGCCTTCATCGCCCGCATCGAGGCGCAATACGGTCGTTCCGACCGCATCTGGATCATGGATCGCGGCATTCCCACCGAGGAGACCCTGGCCGAGATGCGCGCCAGTGCCTCGGGCCTGCGCTATCTGGTTGGCACACCCAAAGGTCGGCTGACCCGTCTGGAGTCGTCCTTCCTCGATCTGCCCTGGCAGCAGGTTCGCCAGTCCGTTGACGTCAAGCTGCTGTCACGAGACGGCGAACTCTATGTGCTGGTCCGTAGCGAAAAACGGGTCTCGAAGGAACGCAGCATGCGGCGGCGGCGGCTGAAGAAGCTGTGGAAACGCCTGCATGACCTGCAGCGACAATCCCTCAGCCGGGATGCGTTGCTGATCAAGCTGGGCGCCGCAAAGAAGGAGGCCGGACGCGCCTGGTATCTGGTCCGTATCGAGGTCCCAGAAAGCAATGGGGCACTGGCCCACAACGGCTTTGCCTTCACGCTCCGGCGCGACAAGCTCCGGGCCGCCTACCGGCGCGAAGGCCGCTACCTGCTGCGCTCCAACATGACCAGCGGTGACCCGGCACAGTTGTGGAGCCACTACATGCGATTGACCGAAATCGAGCAGGCGTTCAAGGAACTCAAGCACGACCTCGCGATCCGGCCGATCTTCCATCAGCACGACCACCGCATCGAAGCCCATATCTTCCTTGCCTTCATCGCCTGGTGCCTGCAGGTCACCCTGAAATCCCTCATCCGCCCCCACGCCCCGGGGCTGACACCCCGCGCAATCCTCGACACATTCTCGACCATACAGATGGTCGATGTTCATGTGCCGACCACCGACGGACGCCACCTCGTCCTGCCGCGCTACACCCAACCCAACAGGGACCATCTCTTGCTGCTGCATCATCTCGCCATGACGTTGCCGCAACAGCCGACACCGCGCATCGCCATCTGAGCGCCATGCCACGGCCCCGATCGCCGACAGCCTTGTAGTGCCGACCTTCGGGATCTCGATCTAATTAACTCAACAACTTAGGTCTACCAAACCTGCCGAACCGCGGAAGTCGGGTTAGGGCTTGGAGGAGTCTTAGTCTCTCGCAGCGAACAAAAAAGACAATGAATGGGCGGGGAACCGATTTCGATTCCCCGTATTGAGTGGGTATAAGCAGCTACAGCGAAGGGAACGCCCGGGTTGTGGAATGAAAACCACGCGGCCGCCCTCAAGCTCAGGAGATTCCAATGGATACGTTTAGTTTCTTTAGACGGCGAATTGTGCTGGTTGCCTCGTTGGCGGTGTTACTGCTGACGGCGGGTGCGCCGGCGGCATTCGCTCAAAGCTTTACAGGACAGATCGTCGGAAGCGTCGCCGACCAGACCGGCGCGGTGCTGCCCGGCGTGACAATCACATCCACGAACGTCGACACGAACGCAACGCGCGAAATACTGACGAACGAGACCGGCAATTACACGATCACGGCGTTGCCTGCGGGCAACTACAGAATCGAGGCGCAGTTCCCAGGGTTCGCCACTCAGGTACGGACCGGCGTCGTTCTGCAGGTGAACCAGATCGCCCGCATCAATTTTGAGATGTCGGTCGGTGACGTCGCCCAGACCATCGACGTCATCGGGACCGCCCCGCTGGTTGAAACCGACACGGCATCACTCGGACAGGTCATCGATCGCGACAAGATCGACGACCTGCCGCTCAACGGCCGCAGCTTCCTCAATCTCAACTTCCTGGCCCCCGGGGTGGCGCCCCTGGCTCAGGGTGAGAACACCAGATCGCGCGGCGGCCAGGCCCACATCAACGGCGCGCGCCTCTGGGGGAACAACTACATCCTCGACGGTGTGGACAACAACGACCTGGCAAACGGCGAGATCCGCCTTTTGCCGTCGATCGACGCGCTGGCGGAATTTAAAGTGCAGACCAGCACGTTCGCGGCGGAGTTCGGCCGCGCCACAGGCGGCGTCGTCAACCTGACGACGAAAAGCGGCACGAACGAGTTCCACGGCACGCTGTTCGGTTTCCACCGGAACGACAACCTGGACGCCAATAACTTCTTCGCGAACCGGGCCGGCCGCGAGAAACCCGAATTCAAGCGGTCCGATTTCGGTGGGACTATCGGTGGACCGATCGTCCCCGACCACACCTTCTTCTTCTTCAACTACGAAGGTTCCCGGCAGGCTGAAAACCAATCCCGCCAGAACCTCGTGCCGACGCGCGCGATGCGGAGCGGGGACTTCAGCGAGCTGAGCAAGACGATCATGGACCCGACGACCGGCCAGCCGTTCCCGGGCAACATGATCCCGTCGAGCCGGTTCAGCCCGCGGGCGCAGGTGTTTTTACCGTTCTTTACCGATCCGGATATCGACACCACCCGCCGCACGAACGTCTTCCGCTCGACGGGGGTGCCCAAGAATCTCGACCAGTACACCATCCGGATCGATACGAAGCTGACCGACAACCACACTTTCTTCAGCCGGTATACGCATTCGGATGACGTTTCGGTGCGCGAACTGGAGCGTACTGTGACGGCGGGTTTGGGAAGCGACGTGATCAAGAATCCCCAGGCCATTTCATTGTTCTTGACCTCGATCTGGACGACCAACCTGGTGGGTGAGACCAAGTTCGGATTCAGCCGCTCCAACACCCAGATCGTCCAACGGGTGGAAGCCCGAAAAGAGTTCTATGCCAAGCAGCTCGGACTGACCGAAACGGAAGCCTTCGCCAGCGACAACGACGGGCTCCAGCAGTTCCCGTCCTTGACGATTTCGGGCTACGACGTGCCCACCGGCAGGGGTGGAGGGTTTCAGCGCTTCCATAACAACTGGCACGCCTCGGAAGCCTTCAGCTACACCACCGGGGCGCATTCGTTCAAGTTCGGCGGCGAGTTCCGGCGCGAGGGCATGAACCTGATCTTCCCGTCCACCTCGTCCGGGCAATACATTTTCAGCCAGTCGTTCACGGGCGACAACTTCGCCGATTTCCTCCTGGGCTACATGGCTCAGTCTCGAAGAAAGACCGGCAACAGCGTCGAGCACGAGAGGGGCAATTTCTTTTCCTACTTCTTCCAGGACGACTGGAAAGTCACGCCGAACGTGACGATCAACTACGGCCTCCGGCACGACGTGCAGCTGGCGCTCTACGAGCAGGACCACCTCTGGCGGCAGTGGGATTTCGCCGCCGGTCGCCTGGTCCAGCTTGGCGTGGACATCCCCAGCAACGGAGGCTGGGACACCGATAAGAACAACCTCGCGCCCCGGTTCGGTATCGCCTGGGACATCACCGGTGACGGCACGACGGTGATCCGCATGGGCGGCGGCGTGTTCTACGACGTCCTGCTCCACAACTACCCGTTCCAGATGTTCCTGGGGCCGCCATCGTCGTCGGTGGAGAACGTCACCTTCAGCCAGGTCGGCGGACAGTTCAACTCGCTGCCTTTCGACAACCCGTTCCCGAACCCTCCTGTGATCTCGGTCGGGCCGACCACGCGGATCCGGACTGTCGTCCGGGACAGCCGCAACACCTACAACCAACGGTGGAGCCTGAGCATCCAGCGGGCCTTGCACGAGAACATCCTGCTCGACGTGGCCTATGTGGGTTCGCACGGGCTGCGGGACCGGATGGGCTACAACGGCAACCAGCCCCTTCTTGTCGGTGACGCGAGCAAGACCGCGGCGGAGATCGCGGCCAGCAAACCGTACTCGAATGTGGGACGAATCTCCACGGGTTCGACCGAGGGGCAGAGCTCTTATCACTCGCTCCAGACGAAGCTCGAACAGCGGACGATGAACGGTTTGAGCTACATCGCCTCCTACACGTGGTCGAAGAACATCGGCGCGAGCAGCGCCGGGGGCTTCGGAAGCCCCGGATCTCCCCAGAACACCTACGACCGTGTGGGCGGGGAGCGCGGTCTGATCGGGTTCGATCGGACACATCGCTTCTCGTTCAGCTACCTTTACGAGTTGCCGTTCGCGCGGGATCTGGAAGGTGCCGCGGCGGCGATCCTCGACGGATGGCAGTTCTCCGGTATCATCGCGGCCGCGGGAGGCAACCCGCTGACGATCACGAGCAGCCGCCGGCTGCCGGGCTCGATCGGCGGTCAGAGCTTCCGCCCGGATCTGGTGTGCGACCCGATCATCAGCAACCCGACGCCGGAGCGGTGGTTCGACACGAACTGCTTCGCGGCGCCGGGGAACCGGTATGGAACCTCGGGCCGCAGTGTCGTTCGCGCGCCCGGCTTCCACAGCTGGGACCTGTCGCTGATCAAGAACACGTTCATCGGCGAGGACGGGAATCTGCAGTTGCGGTTCGAGTTCTTCAACGCCTTCAACCGGCCCAACTTCAACGCTCCGAACGTGACGTTCGTGCCCGGCGATCCGGGAACCCGGGGCAGCACGACGTCAAGCTTCGGCCAGATTCCGTCGGCCGAAATCGGCCGGCAGATCCAGGTGGGTCTGAAGTACTTCTTCTAGTCTGCAACTCAGCTGATTGACAACTCTAGAGCCGGGGTCCGATGGACCCCGGCTTTTTTCTTTGGGTGCTCTTCCCCTCCTTGTGTAGGTGCGCTCTATGAGCGCACAGATTCCCCAAGACCTGACGGATGTGCGGTCATAGACCGAACCTACACCTATCGCAAATTGCGACTTTTGAAAGAATCCACATTGCAGGTTGCTCATTGGAGATTGTTTCATTTCAGATTTTCCGACCAATAAGAAATCGAACAATTTGCAATCTCCAAATTTCCAATGCGGAATCGTCCAATGACCAATCTGCAATACCTGTCGGACGAGGTCCCAGCCACCTCCCTCGATCGAGTAGAGCGTGCGGTCTAAGGGATCGGCGTCGGAATCGGGTTGATCGCAGCCCTGGCCGCCACGCGGTTGGTGGAAGGTTTCCTCCACGGCGTCAGCGGTCGCGACCCGATAGCGTTTGTCTCGGTCGCGCTTGCGATGATAGTCGTGGCGCTGGTCGCCGGCTACGTGCCCGCACGCCGGGCGACGCGAGTGGACCCGGTTGCGGCGCTGAGGTCTGAGTAAGCGAGGGAACTTAACCACGGAGGCGCGAAGGCACGGAGTTTCTTGTTCTGGTTTTAGCGAAAAGCCCGCGACAGAGCAGATGTGAGGGGGACAGGGGCCTGGCCCTGGCCCCGGGTGTCCGCTGAGCAGGAAAGTCTGGGAACGACCATTTTTTCCCGACATTCCAGGCGCTCCGTGCCTCCGCGCCTCAGTGGTTATCCCTTCTTCTCTCTTACTCTAGAAAATGCGACAGCTTCGGAGTCCCTGTAGACGCCCCGGTACTCCGGTGGCAGCATTCGCGCCAGGGCGTGCATCACGGTGTCTCGATGGGCATCGAGTTGTTTCGAGGTCGCCTTGTCCTGCGGAAATTGAATGGCGGGTCCGATTCGGACAGAGACGGGAACACGGCGCAAACGGGTCCAGTGACGGAAGGCCCGCTCCTGGCCATGAATCACGAGGGGTACGATCGGCACCCCGGATCGAGTCGCCAGATGAACGACTCCCGGATGCCCTCGAAGTAGCCCCCCCGTCTTGCTGATCTTGCCCTCCGGAGCCAGGGCCAACACCCCCCCGGAACCGAGCACAGCCAGCGCATTTCCGATGGCTTCCTGATCCCCTTCACCACGAGCCACGTAAATGGTGTTTGCCATTTTCTTCAGGAACCAGTTCACACCGGGGACGGCTCGCATGTGTTCCGACACGAACGCGACAGTGGGCCGGGGCAAGAAACAGAACACCAGAGGCGCGTCAAAGACGTGCAAGTGGTTGGTCGCCAGAATGTATGGGCCTTCGGGTCGAAGGTATATCATCCCCTCGACGTGAAGCCGGAACAGCAGTCGCACCACGAAGGCCAGAGCCTTTTGAACGAAGAGCTGCGACAGCGACCATTTGCGATAGTCTAGTCGCGTGTAATCGACTCCGGTCGGGCTCGTTTCGGCGAGAACCGTTTGGCTGGACGTGCCACCGATGTCCGACTCATCCGCCAGAGACCGCGCAAGGGCCTCGATCGTCGGAAAGCTCGTCAGGAGGTCAGGAGGGAGTTCGCGTCCCAGCCACACTTCCAGTTCGCCCGAAAGACTGACTGCCGCCAGAGAATCAAGACCGTAGCGACTCAGCGGCTGACGGGTATCGATTTCGTCGGGATCAAGCTCCAATTCTCTGGCGACGTTGACCCTCAGCCATTCTTCAATGTGTTCGACGGTTCTCAGCTGGGTTGCAGTCTCGGGATGGATCGATCCTTGTTCCATTCTTCCAGTTTTGTTCTCCCAAACTCGTACCCCGCCTGAGCAAGCTTTTCCAGAGACTTCCATTCGAATATACCGAAGCCGTCGATCGGAGGACGCAGGTAGAGATCCACATCTCGCGCGACCTCTTGACTCTTTGACGTGCTACCGAGCATGGTCGTGCGCATCATGAGCGCGAGCAGGTTGGGGAGGTGCGTTGGTTCCGCGGCCGGGTTGACGTTGTTCCAGAGGATCTTCCAGGACGATGGCGCATGGACCATTTGGGGATCGACCGCGAGATCTTTCTGCGGACTGACGTCGACTGCTATGACCGGGCCTCCACAGATTCGCTTCATCACGTCGCCGGGCAGGTTGTTGAGCACTCCGCCGTCGACGATCAGGTCGCCGTTGTCGAAGACGGGCAGCGCAACGCCGGGTATCGCCATACTTGCCCGAACCCACTTCGCAAGCGGGCCATCCCGGTGCACCATCATTTCAGCGCGCGTCAGATTGGCAGATACACAAAAGTATTTGAGCCAGAGATCTTCAATCCTGGCGTCGCCGAACATCATCTCTATCATACTGTCCAGCTTCCGGCATGCCAGCAAAGCCATAACCGGTATCGTCTTGTCTTTCAGTGGATCCATCTCGAGCCAACCCTTCCTGTTCAACTCGATCATCTCTTGATAATCGCAACCCAGCGCATACTGAGCCGCGATAACGGACCCCATGCTGGTGCCGCCGATCATGTCGATCGGGATACCGACGTCCGCGAACGCTCGAATGATGCCGAGATGTGCAAAGCCCCTTGCACCTCCTCCGCCGAGGACCAGGCCTACGGCGTTGCCGGTGAGTATCCGGGCAAGCCTGTCGAAGTCCGCTCTCGATTCGTGACGGATGTGGTGATGCATGTCCCCGGCACCCAGACTACCCAGCCATGCTCCCGTACCGCCGGGACGCGTCGTGCCGTTCGGATGGAGAAAGACCAGTTCCTTTCGAGCGATCGTCTTGCATGCACACAGGTTCTGGATTTGATCTTCGACCGTAGCGGAGCCAGGGTGGGCTCCGCCGGCGGCAACCAGGAGAACGCGATCGGCCTGGCGAACACACAGATTGGACCACGCTGAGCTGTCCGTGTCCGATTCGTAGATGACGTACTGGAACTTCTCCTCCTGCTCTTCGAGCCATGCGGTGACCTTTTCGTCGCGGCGGCTGTCGGGTGTCGAATTCACGGATCCGCCGAGGGCACTCTGAAGAACGTCGCGGTTCAGGTGCAGCGTGGGTCCCATTCTCGAGAAGGATTCGGCGATCCCCCTGGCAAACTCCCCGAGTGGGACATCCGGGCTCAGTGGAACCACGGCGAAGGTAGCCAGGGTGGTTTGGTAGGTCGCTCGACTGGTCTCGCGCAAACGCATGATGAGCCTTCGGGCGATCAACATCATCGCTTGGGGATTGCTTCCGACGACTCGTTCGAAGGCGTCTTTGGAGAATTTCACGAGCTGAGAGTCTCGAATGGCATGGACGTTGGCGGAACGCGGCTCTCCAGTCAAAACCGCCATCTCGCCGACAACCTCGCCGCGGCTCACTTCGCCGATGGGGCGCTCCTGCCCGTCTTCATGAACGATCGAAACGCTCAAACGGCCATGGACCAGCACATACAACGAATCTCCCGTGTCTCCCTGTTGAAACAGAGTCGTCCCTCCCGGAAGACGCACCCACTCCAGCTCTCTTTCCACAGCCTGCAAGGTCGGTCGGTCCAAGACGTTGAACAGGCCGGTAGAGCCGAGGAGTTCGGTCACGGCAGGTCGCTCAGGTTCAGGATTCATTCGAACGGTCCCCTTCTTTTTTCTTGACGGCTTCCAGCTCTCCCGCTAGATAAGCGGCTTTGCAGGCGCGTCGCCGAATCTTTCCGCTGGACGTCTTCGGAACGCGACCAGGACGAACGAGTACGATGTCGTATGCCTGCAACTCGTGGTTTTCCGATATTGCCTGCCGGATGGCTCCCACGAGTTCTTCGGTGTCCTGGTCCAGATACCGACGCTCGACTTCGGCCAGAACTACGAGGCGCTCTTCGCTGGCAACGTCGATCGAAAAGGCGGCGCTGCAGCCGGGCTGACGAATGGCAGGGTGGCTTCGCTCCGCAGTACGCTCGACATCCTGTGGGTAGTGGTTCTGACCGCGGATGATGATCAGATCCTTGATCCGCCCGGTTACGTACAGGTGACCTCCCTCCACAAACCCCAAATCGCCCGTGCGCAAGAAAGGACCCTCCCTGGTGTCCTCAGTGTAGGCGTGAAAGGTTGAGGCAGTTTCCTCGGCTCGGTTCCAGTAGCCAGCGGCCACTGTCGGGCCGGACACCCAGATTTCACCGATTTCATCTGGCAAGCAGCAGGTCAGTTTTTCGGGGTGAACAATCGCGACCTTGGTGCCTACCATCGAACGGCCACAACCGACCAGCGTGACGGCCTCTCGCGCCTGCGCGACGGCTTCTTGAGATTGTTCTGCGGCGTCGCACTTCACGACGTGGTGTTCCTCCAGCCCCTGCTTCGACAGGTGAGTCAAGACGGGTGATTCATCTCTAGGCGTAGCGGTGACCTTGAGCGTGGCCTCAGCCAGCCCGTAGCCGGGGCAGAAGGCACTTCGACGGAAACCACAGGGCTCGAAGAAATGCGCGAAACGTTCCAGTGTCTCCGGACGAACCGGCTCCGCACCGTTCACAGCGACGGACCAGTTTCCCAGATCGAGGCTGTTTCGTTCCTCTGCCGCGACCTTGCGCGTGCAGAGCTCGTACCCAAAGTTTGGGGCCACGCTGTGAGTCGCCCGGTAATGGGTCATCGCCTGCAACCATCGAATCGGCCGCTGCATAAAAGACAGAGGCGAGAGTAGATACCCCGGAATTCCCGCATACAGCGGCCCGAGTATACCGTAGATGAGTCCCATGTCATGGAAGTGCGGGAGCCAACTCACCAGGACGCTGTCGGCGTTGTGCTTCCATCCGAGATCCATGTCTCGCAGATTCGTCACCAGATTCCCGTGGGTAACGATCACGCCCTTTGGTTGGGAGGTCGATCCAGACGTGTATTGAAGGTATGCAGGGGTTCCTTCGCCGATTTCGGCATGGGAGTTTCGCCAACCTTCCGCCAGTCGCTCAGGGCCCTGAGCCAATTGCTCGGAGCTCTGAGGGGAAGAAGAGCCGGGCGGATCCGTCGACAGGACACGGCTTTCTGCGACAGCCGCGCCCTCGCCCCAGATCGCTTCCACTTTCCCCAACCTGTCGGATGTGGTCAGAATGACGGACGGCCGTGCATCCCGTATGATGGCCTGAATCCTGCTCGAGCCCTGATTCGAGCGAGGTGGATAAGCTGGTATGGCGACGATTGCGGCATACAGGCAGCTCAAAAAGGCCGCAACGAAATCGAGGCCCGGCGGATAGAGTAGCAGTGCGCGGTCGCCAGGACTTGAAGTCCCCTGAAGACGCGCCGCGATGGCGCGGGCACGCACCTCCAATTCACGATACGTCAAGTGATTCTGCTCGCGGAATCCGTCCCGAAGGAACGTAAGGGACCGGCGGTGCGGTTCGCTCGAAGCTCTGAATTGTAGAAGATCAACGATGGTCGAGCATCCTGCGCTCGAATCGCTAGGCTGCACTTCTTCGCATCCTGACTGAAATTTTTCGGCGCCAGTATACCCTTTTTTGAGGTATCCTCCAGTCCCATCCGTAAGCCGAAAAGATCTTAGCAGCCAGTGGCAGAATCCTGAGCGAAATTCGACTGTGGCGGCAATGAGCAGATTCCGGACCGACGGTTTGACGGCTGCATGACCCTCTCGCAACTCCAACAGAAACGTGTCGGTTTAGTGCTTTCCGGTGGGGGAGCAAGAGGGGCGTACCATGTCGGCTGCTGGAGAGCGTTGCGAAAACACGGTGTGACTAAGTTCGCTGCAATCGCCGGGACCTCGGTCGGCGCAGTGAACGCCGCTTTGATCGCGGCCGACGAGTCCGAAGGAGCCGAGTCCGCCTGGACCGGCTTGCGGTGGTCAGAAGTCGTGAAGGTGAGGCCCACCGAACTGGTGTTCCTGCCATTCTGGATACTGGCGTACCTGGTGTCGGAGTTCTCGCCGCTGAAGATCCTGAGGATCTCGGGGAGCATGACCCATCCTAACCCGGCAAAACGCTGGCACATACCGGCCTCCGTGTTTGGTATTACTTGCCTGGGATTCACGGCGGGAGGATTCGCGCTGTCCCGTACAGATCAGGTAGCGACATGGACCTTGTGGACAGCCGCAGTCGTGGGCGTCGTTGCTCTCGCGCACAACGTAAACCGGTGGGCCTTGCTGAGACCCATGTTCACCACGACCAGCCCGCTCGCAGATCGATTGAAGAATGCGATCACAGAAAGAGGTTTCGAAACGATCAGGCGCGCGGGAACACCCGTCTACGCGACTCTTTCCCGCTTTCGGCCCTACACGGAGGATGCCGTGCGGTGGGGCGGCTGGGTTCCTCATTACGTACGCCTCGACAAGCTCCACAGAAAGGCAGCTCTCGACATCCTCCTGAAAGGAACGGGCTTCCCGGGGATGCTGGCAACTCGAGTCGACCCGAATAACGCAGTCGTGGACGGGGGATGGACCGACAATATCCCTGTGGCCCCTTTGCTGTTCGACATGGAAGAAGCCGTCGATGTACTTTTCGTTGTCAATACGAGCCTGGCGCGACCTGAACGCGGCGGCAAGAGCTTCCTCAAGAAACTCCTACCCGAACGATACCCCTCGGACGAAACTGACGGACAGGAAGCGCTGCGCGAGTGGGCCGAGCTTCGATGGCGGGCGCACGACAGACAAGCGCTCCCGAGCGAAAGCCGGCCTATCCCCCAGGTGTTGTCGATCGTTCCCTCAAAGCCCCTAGGCTGTTTTTATACCGGGACCTGCTGGTTTTCGCGGAAGAAGATCCGTCAGATGATGGAACTCGGGGAGAACGATATGACCGAAACCCTGGCCCGGCTGGGTCGGACCAGGATTGCGGCTACCACCGAGCTCCCATCACCGGTTCTATGCGAGGCGGATTGAACTTTGTCGGTTCCGAGATCGTATTCGGTAGCTGTAGCTGCTCTCTCGATGGAGCAGGCTCGACAAAATCGTCGAGGGAGCAGGCTCGACGAAATCGTCGAGGGAGCAGGCTCGACGAAATCGTCGAGGGAGCAGGCTCGACAAAATCGATGAGAATCGAGACCCGCAATATCCAGGCCGGCAACAACTCCTTTAGCGGGTAGCACGATCGAAACGGGGGCACCGATGGCCGTTTGCGTCACATGTGGACACTCGAACGTTGAACACGCCCGGTTTTGCCAGGCGTGCGGCACGGCCATAACAGTGGGCGCCACTCCGGCGGGGCAGGCCCCGCCACCGGTCGCTACACCTGCGGCCCAATATGGCGGATTCTGGATTCGGTTTGTCGCCTACCTGATCGACTGGATCTTCGTGGGAATCATCAGCGGCCTGATCGCCGGCGTGTCACTGGGACCGGGTATCGTCGCGTTTCTGGCCGTGCCGTGGCTGTACGAAGCGCTCATGTTGAGCAACGAACCGCGGGCCACGCTCGGCAAGATGGCGCTCGGGATGGTCGTTACCGACGTCCATGGACAGCGTCTGACATTCGGCCGAGCGACAGGCAGACATTTTGCCAAGTATCTCTCCGCGTTCATCTTGGGCATCGGTTTCATCATGGCGGCATTCTCGGCTCGGAAGCAGGCACTCCACGACATGATCGCCGACACGCTGGTCATGCGGATCTGAGAACGAAGTAGCCCGTAGCCAGTCTAGAGCTGAACGACGATTCGGCATTTCACCACGGAGGCGCGAAGGCACGGAGAAAAGGGAATTCACTCCGTGCCTTCGTGCCTCCGTGGTTTAGATCCGATCTTCTACTCTTCCGCCATGAACGGGTACCGGTAGTCGGTGGGGGGTTCGAAAGTCTCCTTGATCGTTCGGGCCGACACCCATCGCAGGAGGTTCAGCATGGAGCCGGCTTTGTCGTTGGTACCGCTGGCTCGGGAGCCTCCGAAAGGCTGCTGGCCGACGACAGCCGCGGTGGGCTTGTCGTTCACGTAGAAATTGCCGGCCGCGTACCGCAGTTCACGGTGGGCATCGGCGATGGCGCCGCGATCCTCGGCGAAGACGGCACCGGTCAAGGCGTAGGGGGATGTGTTGTTGACGAGTTCCAGAGTCTGCTGCCACTCGTTCTCGGGGTAGACGTAGAGGGTCACGATGGGCCCGAAAATCTCTTCACACATCGTCCTGAAATCCGGCTGAGATGCTTGAATCAGGGTTGGACGGATGAAGTAACCGCCCGTATCGTCGGCTTGCCCGCCGGCCAGAATCTCGGCATCGTCCGACGAGCTCACGAAATCGAGGTAGCCGGACTGCTTGTCGAACGCCTCACGGTCGATCACCGCGCCCATGAAGTTGCGGAAATCCGCCGGGTCGCCCATCGCGATGCCGTCGATCTGATCGATGAGGTCGTCCTTCATGACCTTCCAGAGGTTGTCCGGAATGTAAATCCTCGAGGCGGCGCTGCATTTCTGCCCTTGATACTCATAGCCGGCGCGGATGATGGCCGTCGTAACCGCATCGACGTTTGCGCTGGGATGGACGACGATGAAATCCTTCCCGCCTGTCTCGCCGACGATTCGAGGGTAGGAACGATACTGCTTGATGTTCTCTCCTACCGTACGCCACATCCCCTGGAAGACCTCCGTTGAACCGGTGAAGTGGATGCCGGCCAGATCCGGGTGCGCCATCGCCGGCCCGCCGACCGCGGCCCCGCTCCCTGGAACGAAGTTGATCACGCCCGGCGGCAGCCCGGCCGCTTCGAAGAGCTTGGCCAGGTAGTAGCCGCTGTAGACAGTCGAGCTGGCACACTTCCACACGACGGTATTTCCCATGATCGCCGGCGCGGTCGGGAGATTGCCGGCTATCGACGTGAAGTTGAACGGCGTCACGGCAAATACGAAACCTTCCAGCGGCCGGTAGTCGAGCCGATTCCACATCCCGGGGCCTGAAAGCGGCTGGTCGCCGTAGATCGCTTCCGCGTAGCGGGCGTTGAACCGCCAGAAGTCGATCAACTCGCAGGCCGCATCGATCTCCGCCTGGAAAGCGGTCTTGCTCTGGCACAATACCGTCGCGGCGTTGAGCGTCTGCCGCCACGATCCGGCCAGCAGCTCGGCGGCCCTCAAGAACACGGCGGCACGGGCGTCGAGACTCCACGCCGCCCACTCCTTGTGTGCCCGAGCGGCGGCTGCGACCGCTTGCTCCACCTCCGCCTGACCAGCTTTGTGCCATTTGGCAAGGACATGTCCGTGGTTGTGAGGGACGACCTGTGTCCCGAGGTCTCCGGTTCGAACCTCCTTTCCGCCGATCAAGATCGGAATCTCGATCTCCCCCGACGCCATCTCGGAAATCTTCTTTTTCAGGGCAGACTTCTCGGGCGTGTCCGGGGCGTATGACAACACGGGTTCGTTGACTGGGTCTGGCACTTTGAAATGACCGTTCATGGGACGGGGTATCTCCTGTGTATCGAGTTTCTTGCCTCGCGCTGGCTCTCTAGGAGCCGTCGAATCGAAAACGTAGATTGTCTCATACCTGGGAACCGGGCCCGCCCTGTTTCATCCTTCTTCACTTGACTCCGTGCTAAGGAGCAATACAATTGGCGTAGCTATCCGTACAGGTAAGTAACAGATACGTTGATTTTTCGATCGTTGGAAAGTAAGGAGGGGGTTTATGTCCATTCGATCTTTCGTCCCGGTCCTCGCGGTTATCCTGCTGGCCGGGTGCGTGAACGATCCCGGGTACCGGGACGTGGTTGACAGCGCCGTCACCGCCATGGGCGGCCTAGAGAGCCTGCAGGGTATCGAGACTATGGTCCGTACCGGTAGTGGCACCCGCACGATTTTCGGACAGGAACGAACGGCGGGCGATGCGCCGAGAGCCGCAGAACTGACCAACCTCACCGAATCACTCGATTTCCTCGGAGGACGGGCCGCGTTCGAGTATGACATGGCGTTCGGCTCGTTCCGGCAGCATCGCCGCGAGACGCTGACGAAACATGGGCGCGGTTCAAACGCGATGCCGGTGGGTTACACCATGGTCGGTGACCGGGGTACCGCCGTGTCGCCGAACGCCTTGCTCGGCTATTCGGCCTTCGACTCGCCGAACATGGCCTTGAACCGCGAAGTCTTGGGCCTGATGTTCGCCGCGTCCGAGGCGGTCTCGACCACGACCCGGGTTGCGATGCTCAACGATTTCGACGGAACGCCTGCGCGTCGCGTCGAGATCGATTTCGAGGGTCAGGCCACGCGGTTGTTTTTCGAGCCGGAAACCAACGTGTTCCTCGGATTCGAGTTGATGGAGACCGATCCGCACCTGGGGGACGTGCCCGTTCGGTATACGGTCGGAGACTATCGTGACGTCGGCGGTCTGATGGTTCCCCATCAGGTGACGATCACCAAGGACGGAGTCGCGTTTTCGAGCATGCAATACGACTCCATCACCATCAACGGGAGCCTGGACGAGGAAGTCTTCACCATTCCCGAAGAGGCAGTAGAAGGAGCGGAAAACGCCGCCGCCGGTGAGTTCGTTCCCATGGAGATGAACCGCCTGGCGCGGGGGGTGTACCAGGCAGTCGGCTTCTCTCACAATAGCCTGGTCGTGGAGTTCCCGAACTACCTGGTCGTCGTCGAGGCTCCCGGGACCGGCGCTCAGAGTAAGCGCTTGAGCGACGTTGTCTACGAGGAACTCCCGCCCCTGAAACCCATCGAATACGTCATCGTGACCCACCCGCACTCGGACCATGTCGGCGGACTTCGCAGGATGGTCGCCATGGGCGCGAAGGTCATCGTCGAGCAGCGGCACGAGGAGGCCATCCGAAACTTGATCGAGGCCCGTCATGGATACTCACCCGATGAACTCCATGCGATGGTGAACACGTCGATGGGAGCGAGCGCGGACGTGGGTTCGATCGAGACTTTCGACGGCCAGTACGAGCTGACTGACGGAAACCAAACCCTCCAGCTGTTCGCGCTGGAGGACACTCCGCATGTCGCCCCCATGGTCGTCGCGTACCTGCCACGGGAGCGAATCCTGTTCGAAAGCGATCTGTACACACCGGGTCAGGCCGCCGCGAGCCCGGATTCGTCGAGTCTTTTCGAAGGGATCGGCAACCTCGAACTCGACATCAGGACAATCGTGGGCGGCCACGGGGCTACCGGCGAGTTCGATCAGCTCGAAGAGATTTCTCAGGCCGAAGGAGAGACGGGAGGAAACTGAGGAGGAGCACGGGGCTCAGCACATTGGCTGAGCCCCTTCCGATCCTGAGTGCTAGTTCAACTCGCGCCGCGCCGTGTTGATGATGTCTTCCAGGCCGATCAGGTTGCCGCCGTGATTGGCCCTGTAGATCGTCTCCAGCATGCCTCTGGAACGGGCCGAATAACCACCATTCAGCAGGTAGGACTTGGCAAAGCTGTTCATCGCCGGGGCGATCTCATTGGTCTTCAGAAGGCTCTCGCCGATGTAGTAGTATGCCTTGTCGTTCCGACTGTTGAAACGCAGCACGGCGTTGAACTGCTGAATCGCCGCCCCGTACCGGCCTGCTTCATAGGAGGAGCGTCCGACGGTTTCCTGCAGGTACGTCCGAATCTGCGTCCACTCGGCCCCGGAAACGCCCTCGGGTGCGGATGTCAGGTCAGTCTGGATCTTTCGCGCCATCTGCGAGGCCTGGTTGAACCGCCCGGCAGACTCGTGCTGGCCAACCAGCGCGTAGGCGATGCTCCAGGTTTCCGCGATCGGCTGGCTGTCGATGACGATCTCGCCGTACTCCCTCAGCTTTGCGTCATTCCCCATCGCCATGTAGGCATTCGCCAGGCTCAGCGCAACCTGCGGGATGGCCTGGGCCGAGTAAAGCTGCTCTCCGTACTTGACCGTGGCCTGGTTGTTGCCGGCAACGGCGCCGGCGTTCCAGCCAAGTGCGATCGGATCCAAACCTCCACCGCGGGCGGCCCACTTGTCTGCCACATCGAAAACGGCGTTGTAATTCCCGGCCTGGGTCAGCGCTTCCATGTCAGCCCGAAGCCCGGAGAGAATCGAACCCTCCAGCCTTTTATCGTACCCCTTGTCGATGAAGGCAAGAAAACGCTCGGCCTGGGCGGCTGGATCCGTCATGGCAAAAATCTGGTTGTACTCCGCGTAGTCGCGACGATAGGCTTCCTCTGGGTCGGCCTGCTGTATAGGCAGGAACACAAGCAGCAGCAGGGTTGCGTACATAGACACCTCCGAGTCCTCTGTCAAGAAATCTGTCTTTAATTAGAACATGCGGCGTGTGGGAAGTCCACGGAGTTGACCGCCACGACGTCGGGGCTATCCGGCTCCTCTCCAGTCTGCTCGCGTTCCAACCAAACTCAAAGCATCGGTTTATACCACGCCTTTAGACATGATGGAAGCTTCATCGACCCCAAATCCGATCCGGTATGGGTTACGATGGAAAATCTACTGATCACGGAGGTACTTTGAGTAGAAGATCGGGCGATAACAGTAATTCCGACAGCGACATAAAACGGAGATCGGTCCCGCCGGCAAGGGCAATGGGGGAATTTCGAGACCTGATATGGCCACGACGAGCCATGCTGGGCTTCGGCCTCGGCCTCGTCATCATCAACCGCCTTGCAGGGCTCGTCCTGCCGGGCTCGATGAAGTTCCTGATCGACGACGTCGTCTTGCCCAACAACACCGCCATGCTGACCCCGCTGGTGCTGGTGGTGGGGCTGGCCGTTGCGATTCAGGCTGTCACCGCTTTCGCTCTGACGATCCTGCTCAGCACCTCGGCCCAACGATTGATCGCGGACATGCGCATTAAAATCCAGAAACACGTGGGCAGGCTCCCGATCCGGTACTTCGACGACAACAAGGCGGGGGCGCTCGTCACACGGGTCATGTCCGATGTCGAGGGTGTCCGCAACCTGATCGGAACCGGGCTGGTCCAGTTCATCGGCGGCCTGATCACAGCCGTCCTTGCCTTCATCCTTCTCCTGACGATCAACGTCACCCTGACGCTGCTGGCGCTGGGGTTCCTGGCTGTCTTCGCCTTGATTCTCAAGAAAGCGTTCGGGACGATACGACCGGTGTTCCGAGAACGTGGAAAGATCCGGGCGGAGGTAACGGGGCGGCTAACGGAATCGTTTGGCGGCATCCGGGTCGTGAAGGGCTTCCACGCCGAGGAACGCGAGGCCGAGACCTTCGCAGAAGGTGCTCTCCGGCTTTTCGAGAACGTCAGAAAGACCCTCACGGCGACCGCCGCGGTGACCTTCGCCTCAACGTTGCTTATGGGCATCGTCACGGTGACGGTCATGATCGTGGGCGGCCGCCTGATCATGTCCGGTGCGATGACGATCGGCGACTTCTTCGCCTACACGCTGTACATGGGTTTCATGGTCGCTCCCGTCATCCAGGTCGTCTCGATTGGCAGCCAGCTGACCGAAGCGGTGGCCGGCCTGGACCGGGTCCGGGAAGTGCTGGCAGAGACGCCCGAAGACGTCGATCCGGATCGCGTGCGGGCGGTGGACCGAACCCAGGGTCACGTCGTGTTCGACGAGGTCACGTTCGAATACGACGCCGACAAGCCCGTCCTCCATGGAATCAGCCTCGAGGCCAGGCCGGACACGGTAACGGCCCTGGTAGGCCCGTCCGGCTCCGGCAAGAGCACGCTCATCGGGCTCGTTTCCGCATTTGCCAAGCCGACATCCGGCACTGTCTACGTCGACGGCATCGACTTGTCCACGGTTCTTCTGGATTCATACCGCGCGCAGCTCGGCGTCGTCCTGCAGGACAATTTCCTCTTCGACGGCTCGATTCGGGAGAACATCCTTTTCGGCAGGCCGGACGCGAGTGCGGGGGACGTTGAACAGGCCGCGGCCATCGCCAGAGTGGACGAGTTTGCCTTACGAATGGAAGAGCGGTACGACACGATCATCGGGGAGCGTGGCGTGAAACTGTCGGGAGGCTAGCGCCAGCGGGTCGCGATCGCCCGGGCGATCCTGGCCGATCCCCGAATCCTTATCCTGGACGAGGCCACGTCGAGTCTCGACACCGAGAGTGAGGCATGTATCCAGCAGGGCCTGGCGGCACTGATGAAGGGAAGGACTACTTTCGTCATCGCTCACCGGTTGAGCACGATCCGGAGCGCCCATCAAATACTCGTCCTGGAAGACGGCGAGGTCGTCGAACGGGGCAGTCACGAACAGTTGCTCGCCGCCCAGGGGCGGTACTTCGACCTCTACACCCGGCAGGCCGGTCTGGAAGCAAACCGCTTCGTGAATCCAGGTGAGACGGATGGGGATGCTGAGGAGGAAGACAAGGCGACAGCGCCCCCCGAACCCTCTCCACTCCAGATTCTGGGTCCAAGGCGAAACCTGTAGTCAGTGGTCAGTTGGTCCAACGTCCAAGGTCCAACGTCATCGGAAACACCGACTTCGGACTTTCCTTGGACTTTGGACATTGGACTTTGTCACCGTCACCTCCTGACGCAATCCACCCGCATGATCGGCGATCCGCCCCTTCCCGCCTCGGTCGTGAAGATGAATCCCTTCGAGTCCGCCGTATAGGCGACCCCTTCCTGTTGGCGGAGCGGGACGAGTTCGATCCTGGTATAGTCCAGCCCGGCTGACGCATCCTCGGAAATTCCCAACTTGGCTTCCTCTGGATCGATCCGGAACTCAAAGGCGTCCTGGTAGGTCAGCAACAACATGTGCCGACCGTCGTGGGAGATGTCCATCCCCGTGACGAGCCGGCCGGGCAACAGATCGGCAAGAGGGCGGAAATCAAGATCGACGACGGGGATCAGCGTACGTATTTCGGTACGGGCTGCCTGCCAGTCTGCGGCAGGCAGGCGGTACACCCGAGCATGGGTCTCATTGCCGGCAGGAAAGAGTTTGCGCGAAACGACGAAGATGTCCCCGTTCGGATGCACGGCGAGGGCTTCGGCGTTTCTCGGACCGGCCGGATACCGGAATCGGACCCGATTCAACGGTTCGACCAGGGGCGGGTAGACGTCGAGCTCGGCGACGACGATCAACTCGAGTATGTTTCGTCGGGCCCGGTTGTCGCCGATGTCAGCAATGATCAGGCAGGAGCCTTCCGGGCAGGGTCCTAGCGCGAGATCTTCGACATCCACTCCGCGTCCGCCCGAGACGCGGACAGCCTGCACGTTGCCACCGGCCGAATCCGTCAGGTGGATCGTCGCCGAGGAATCGTCAACATGGTAGAAACGGCCCGGGAATTTCCCGGATACCTCCACCCCGCTGGCCTCGTCGATGATCCTTGCGATCTCTCCAATCCGGCGTGCTTCGCCCCAGCCTTTACACCCACCCGATTGCGCACCGGCCGGCTGGACCCAGAGGAGGCCGGCGATAATCCAGATGTATCTGAGGCGCGTCATGGAAGGTTCTCGATGAGGGTCGGTTCGATGTCATCCGCAGGCCGAAACCCGAACACACGCGAATAGAAATACAGTTCGGCCTCGAGAGCGCGTTGGATGTTCTCAGCCTTGCGAAACCCGTGCCCCTCTCCTTCGAACGTCACATACGCGAACGGCAGTCTCTTCTCGCGCAACACTTCGACGAGAACTTCGGCCTGAGAGGGTGGGACGACCCGATCTTCAAGGCCCTGCATCAGTATGACGGGCGTCGACAACCTGGCGGCATGCTCCAGTGGAGAGCGATTCCGGTACAGTTCGTCGGCTTCCGGATAGGGGCCGATCAAGCCATCGAGGTAGCGTGACTCAAACTTGTGGGTATCGGCGGCGAGGCCGCGGAGATCGGCCACGCCGTAGTAGCTCGCACCAGCGGCAAAAACATCGCGGAACACCAACGCGCAGAGCGCCGTGAACCCGCTCGCACTCTTTCCCCGAATCGCCATCCGAGCCCGATCGGCATCACCCTTCGCAACAAGGTGCAGAGCGGCATTCACGCAGTCGTCGGTATCGACGATTCCCCATTCTCCCTGCAGCCGCTCACGGTAGGCGCGCCCGTAGCCGGTACTGCCGCCGTAGTTGACGTCGACGACGCCGAAGCCTCGGCTCGTCCAGAACTGAATCGAAAGATTCAACGCTGCGAAGGCCGTCGCGGTCGGCCCGCCATGGCTCGTGACGAGCAAGGGTGGACGTTCATCAGGACGGGGCTCGTAATCTTTGTTGGTCGGAGGGTAGAAGAACGCAAAAGCCGTCCGGTCGCCTGTCGTCGGAAACTCGAAGTGCGACGGGCACGACAGGTACCTTGGGTCGATGTCCAGTTCGACGCTTCGCTTCACGACGTCGAGCGCGCCTGTCTTCATATCGACAAGGGCCAGCTCGGAGGCGCACGACGGCGAAGCGGCAACGAGGGCGATTCGATTCGCACCGTCGCTGACAAGCCAGAAGATGGACGTGTACCCCAACTCCATGCGGTCGAGGGTGCCGGATGCCGGGTCGATGACGGCTACGTGCTCGGTTCCATCGCGGGCATAGACGGCGGCCAATCGATTTCCGTCGACAAAAGCGTATCGAGAAAGGCCGAAGACCCACTGCGGGTAACCGAATTCGGCCTCCATAGGAGCAACGGATTCTGCTCCCATAGGAGCAGCGGCTACGTTCCGTTGTCCCCCCTGGCTGTAGAGGTTCCACCACCCCGTACGATCAGAAGCGAAGAAGATCGACCCGTCGGGAGCCCACTCCGGCTGGAAGATGGACTCATCTTCGCCACCGGCGATCACGCGTCGATCGGAAACCGATCCGGTGTCATCGAGCCTCGCCGAATAGAGCTCGGTCCCGTCCCAAGGCATCCGCGGATGGTTCCAGGAAGTCCAGAGCAGTTGGGACCCGTCGGGACTGACGCGCGGGGACGAATAGAAGTCCGCCCCGGAGATGATCGATCGAGGAGTGGAGGAACCGTCTGACGGAAGGACCACGATGTCGTTCACGACCGGTGGGCCTTTGGCCTGCGTCTCCCGGACGCAGAAGATCCATCGTCCATCCGGACTGAGGCACCCATCCGCGTAGCGATATCCGACACCGGAGGAAGGCTCGGGCGTCAACGGCCTCGGACCCATGCCGGGATCCTGCCGGTAGATTCTCTGGCTTGGGTAGTCCGAGAAAAAAACGGACTTGCCGTGGACGAAATAAGGTCCGCCCCCGTATTCGTGCACGCGGGTCCGGACGTTCGCATTAGGGCCGGTGACATCCCGAACCAATTGGTCCTCTCCGCGGGAGACCATCGCCACTCTTCCTCCCTCCAGCGGGCGACCCTCGAGCCAATAGAGTGTGCCGTCCGAGAACTTCGGCTCGGCCAGTGACACCTGCTTCGACGTAATCAGGGATGCGGTAATGGGCGACCCCCAAGAGCCGCAAGGGGCGGGTGTTGGACTCATCGGCCGGTTCGGTTTCCCTCCAGCCATGGATCACCACACGCCCCATTGAAGGGCGTCGACAGAGCCACGGTTGGTGGGAGCCATTGCAAATCGCGATATTTGAGTAATCCGCATTGCAGGTTGCTCATTGGAGATTGCTTCATTTCAGATTTTCCGACCGATAGGAAATTGAGCAATCCGCAATCTCCAACTTCCAATGCGGATTCGTCCGATGATCGATCTGCGATGGTTTGAGGAGCGCTCCGACCATCAAGGGTACAGGCTTGGAAGCCGCTCGGCGCGGTAGACCGCCCAACCTTCTGGCGCCTCGTCGTCGATGAAGATCTCGAAGACTTTCTCCGCTGGCGTCGTGTGGGTGACTTCTACGATCCTCGCCCAATGATGAGCATTCGGGTCGGTCACCTTGCCGCCGTCGGCGACCAGCACGTTCCGGGTTGTGGGAAGCCAGTCGGCGTCACTGATGAAGGTCGAGAAGAAATACTCGCTACCCGGTCCACCGTAAGCCCACGCCTGAGAGACCTCCATGTTGTCTTCGTCTACTCGATATTCGACCGCGCGGCTGAAGGCTTCTGAGGGCGGTGTCCTGGTCTGGAAGGGCCAGGCTCGTTCGTTGCCGTTGTCGAACATCAGGATGGTTCCTTCCGGCGTGAACATCGGAGCGTGCTGGTGGTAGGGCCAGAGCAGGTCGCCAACCGGTTTGAGCAGAAGATCCTCGAATTCGGGAGCCCACCCATCATGATGGCCAAGTATCCACACCGGTTCACCGGTTTCGAGATCGATTTTGACAACGGCGTCCTGCGCTCGCGCGGAAGCCAGGGCATAGCGGCCGCTGGCATCGCTCACCAGTGCGTTGGTGTGCGCCCAATCCCTCAAAGGATGCTCATATTCTTCCGTGTATACCGGAGACCAGAACCCGGCTCCCAGCGAACTGTAGCCGACCCGGTAGGGATCCAGCACATCCAGCAGCTTCACCTCTCGCACGATCTCGCCCTGCCGGGTGAATTCGACAAGGACGTCACCGATCACGTTCGCCCTCGATTTCGGTGAGGCCGCGTTCGTCGCGCTCGTCGGGTACCCCCCGTAGGCTCGGATCTCCGAACTGATTGTCAGGATGTTTCCGGATACGGTTTCGAAGGCTTCGTGGTGGAACGTTTCGGTGTCTACAGGAACGCTTCCGGGACCCAACTCATCTTCAGGTGCGCGGTTGGAATGCCATTCGGCGACCACATTGCCGAGCATGTCAATCTCATAGAGATGACCGGCTCGTCCGGACATGTAAAGGAGGTTGCCGTTTTGAAGGCGGCGCGCATCGCCCACGCCGTGATCGGTCTTGTAGTACCAGACCACCTCGCCACGCTCGTCGAGGGCGACCAGCAGCCCGTATGCCGTGTCGGTCCCGGACTCCGGCCAGTGGATCACGTCGAAAAGAGTGACCCCGGGTTCCATCCGTGCCGGGTCGCTCATCGACAGTTCGATGGGCGGAAAATCCTCGGGGAGCGGCGGGGTATCGACCTGAAGCGGGAGCGAAGACGCCGTGGCGCCGTTTCGAGCGCTGACGATGACCTGAACGGTGTACCGTGTGTCCGGGCGCATCCCCAGGACCGGCACGATGTGTTCGGTGGCCGGGGGCAGGCCGGGATTGATAAGCCGAACCCCGGAACCGTCGTCAATTTCGAGAAAGAAAGTCGTCGGCCGATCCGTGACGAAGGCGAGTTGCGCGGCGAGCGGAACTGTGGCGCTGGGCCTCCTGTCCAACTCGATCCCGCGGATGATCGGCGGCGACGGGGAACAGGCAGCAAACACGGGAGCGACCGCCAGAAGCAAGGCAATCGCTCGGAAACGGCATCTTGTTTCAGCTTCCTGCGCCACGGCCGTCAGGGCACCGGGAATCAGACTGGACCCCAGACCGACGGCCGAGAAATAGCCCACGAAACGCCGGCGATTCATGGCGAGCAGGCCTTCCTTCTTGTTGTTCGACATTCGTTAAGGTCCCTCGATGTGTTGTGGTCCGTTAGCAGAAACGGGTCCATGGGCCGGTGTAGGTGCGGTCTATGACCGCACGTCCCAACGTCTTGTGCGCTCATAGAGCGCACCTACAGGTCATTTATTCTGCTGCTGCGTGCCGACACCTCCACTCTCGCCCAGGAGATGGCGGTCGAACCACCGGGTCATCCGAAAATAACTGTCACGGCGGCTCGGAATCTCGTCCCAGCCATGGTCTTCGACCGGGTATACGACCAGGTCGAAATCCTTCTTCATCTCCATCAGGATCTGTGACAACCGGAACGAGTCCTGGATCTGGACATTGTTGTCGACCAGACCATGCTGGATCTGCAGGTGATCCTGCAAACCCTCGGCGTAGTAGATCGGGCTGGACTGCCGATAGGCTTCGTCGTCGGACTGGGGTGTGCCGTTCAGGATCCGGCTGGTGTAACCCTGGTTGTAGTGGGCCCAGTCGGTCACCGGGTACAGTGCCACTCCCGCCTTCCACTTGCCGGGATTCCGGAACAACGACATGATCGTGAAGAACCCTCCGTAGGAACCGCCATAGAGACCGATTCGTTCACGCTCAATGCCGTAGGTATCCACGAGGACATCCAGCAGCGCCAGCCCGCTGTCGACATCGGTAATCCCCATCTGGCGGTACGCATACGTCCGGTTCGCGTGGCCATACCCGGAACTGCCACGATAATCCAGGGAAGCCGATGTGTAGCCCCTCCGGTACAGGTAGTTGGCGTAGACACCCGCCGAACCCTGCCACCCTTTGGTGACGCCCTGGGCGCACTCGCCGCACCCGTGAATGTGGACGACCGCGGCGCCGTTAGGGTCCTGCGGCTGCTCCCAGATCTTAGCCCAGGTCGTTTCGCCCGCGGCGTCTGGGAAGCTGATGATCTCGCTGTCGATCCAATCGTAGCGGTAGTAGTCGTCGGTCCCGGCCTTGGTGATCCGCTGCTTCTCGGCTCCCGGACGATTGTCCTGGAGGTAGAGGTCCGACAGGTCCAGCGTCGACTGATACAACACAGCAATGCGTTGACCGTCGGGCGAGAGGGTCGCGCTGTTGCGTCCTTCGCCCATCGTGATCCGTTCGAGCTCGCCGCCGCGCCCGCCGAGTCGGTAGAGATGGATCTCGCCGGGGTGTTCCAGACTCGTTGTGAGGTACCAGTTTCCGTCCGCCCCCAGCACGCTCCCCCGGACCTCGAACTCGCCGTCGGTCAGGCGCGTCACGTTGCCGTCCGCATCGGCCAGGTTCAGCATCGTCCAGCCTGTCTCTTCGGTGACGAACCCGAAAGCGCTCCCGTCATCGAGCCACTGCAGATAACCGGGGTTCCAGCGGCCTCCTACCAGCGGCCCGCCGATCCATTCGTCCTGGTGTTCGTGGTGAACGGGGGTGACCAGGCCTGTCGCGACATCGAGCGACGAGATCCAGCGGTCCTTGTGGTCTATCGAGAGGATCTGTACGATGCCGCGATCTCCGGCCGGACTCCAGTACGGTCCGTGCACAACGGTTTCCGCCTCGACTCCCGAATCCACCCAGGTAATCTCAACGTCCTCGGGATCTACAAGCGGGTCGACTCGCACGATGCCCATCTTGTATTCAGGCACCGGGTCGCCCACTTTCGGTCGCGCCTCCTTTGCCGTCGCCTGTCCGCTCTCGTTGACGAACTCGAGGAAGCTCGTGCGCTCGGCGTCAGACGCCCGCTTCATCCACTGGAAAGTGATGTACTGCCCGTCCGGACTCAACCGTATGTTGTAGGCGCGCGCTTCTTTCTCGATCGGGATGACCTGAGGCCGGAACGGCTCGCGTTCGCGCGAAAGCGCGTCAGACTCCTCACGGTCGCTCTTACGCTGCCGGACGATCTCGATCAACTCCAGTTGCTGGTCTTCGAGCCACTTCACGTGTTCCCTATCACTCGGGTCTTCCTCCTTCTCCGTAATGGCGGCAAGCTGACGGACGTGACCACCGTCCACTTCATAGGCCCAAAGGTCCGAACTCTGGTTGTTGGATGCTTCAGGAGAGGTTCTACCGAAACCCTCGGTCGAGAAGAAGACGCGAGAGCCATCAGGAGCCGTCTGAAGATTGCCCAAACCGGAGGCCGCCGTGTACACAGCACGGGCTCCGCGGCCCCGGTTCCAGAGGAACAGCGTACCCGACCTGGACCAGGCAGCCACGGCACGGTCCCCGGACCAACTGATGTTGCCCGAGGGGATCCTCCGGACTTCGTCGGTGTCGACCGTCCGGACACGTGTCCCGGCGCGATTGACGGCATGCCAGGGATCGGTATCCGGATTCTGTCCGGATGCCGGATCATCCCGCCAACGGAAGTAGACGGTCCCTCCGTCGGGCGACCACGTCACGCCTCTCGGGGACAGTCCCAACCACCGGGAATCGTAGGACAGATGGTCCAATGTCAGTTCAAAGTCCGGATCGACATCAGCTTTCGTCAACTCGGACTGTCTCACAAGCTGGGCCGACGCGTTGAGGGACGCCACCGCGATGATCGCGAGGACGGGAACGAAAAGCTTTAGAGTCTTCATCAGATACTCCCTCCGGAAGAATCGAACGAACCACGGATCGTCTCTGTCAAGGCTGCTGGACAACTACCGGAGTTTATGCCGGCATCCAAAAGATTAGGAAGCGAAAAACTTGATAGCCGCGACCAATGAGGGAGACGGACGGCGGCGGCGTTCGCCCGGGCCAGGTGTAACGTTTTGAAACAACTTCGGTATCGCCGTTCACACCGGCGAGGTGATGTCGGGCGGAAGTCCTTCAGGCGGAGCGCGACTCCGCGGAGAGCCGCTGGCAGGGTAATTGCACGCAGTCCTGTTTATGGGGTCACACGCCAGGAGTACGCCCGAAAGCTGGCCGACGTCATGCGGAAGAATACCGAACAGAGCGATCAACGCGCATACCTGAGAGGACTGCGCTTCCGTTCCTCGGTTGACGAGCTGGAGGCTTAAAGCATTTCCGTCAGAATCCTGGCGGCGGGCTCCTTCGGCATTTCAAGACCAAGAATGTGGCCCAGCGTCGGGTCCCACCAACTGTTGGATTACACGAGGCCGCGGAGACCGCCACACTGTCCGCATCGATGCTTTCTCATCCGAAAGACCGAAGCGAGAACACTGCCTAGGAGCCTGCGCGGCGGAACGAGAAGGATGGGTGTTCCATGGGATTTGATCGCGATTTCCGAGGAGCCCCTGCCGATTCTGCCACCAAGCCGAGCTCAGGCCGTTGCGGACTGGAGTCGTGAGCCGTGTGGTGGGCTTGGCGAGTCCCGGTTTCCCGGATTATGCCCATGCGATCTTCTCGTTCATCCGTCGTAAGTTCACCGCCAGAGTAACCAGATTCCATTCACATGCCGCGTTGTCCAAACCCCGCAGACTGAATTGTCGGAATCCCAGCACCGACTTGATCCACCCGAAGGGCGGTTCCCCAATGTGCTTTCTGGCCCGGTAACGGTCCCGTCCACGCTGGGTTTTCATCTTCCGGACCATCCGGCCAAACGCAGTGTCTTCAGGTGGAAGGGGAGCGGCGGCGAGGTCCTTTTCGCGGCCCATCGCAACATACCCATCGATTTGACGTTGTTCCAGCATTTCTAAATTCGACTCGGATCGGTATCCCGCATCCGCGAGCACGCAGTCGGGATGCTCTCCCAGATTGTCGTTCAACGCCTCCAGAGCCGGCTCCAACTGCCCCACATCCGCCGCATTGTTGCTCACCGTTGTCGCCACGATGATCCGGTCCTCAGAATCGACCACCGCCTGTGCGTTGTAGCATTGCTGAAACCCTGCGGTGGAGGTCTTCATGATCCGGCTTTCCGGGTCGGTGAAGTTGTCCTGGGCTTTTGGCTTGGGCTCACCCATGGGGCGTTTGAACGGCTTGCCTTTCTTACCGCTGCCCGGTTTGTCGTCTCCCGATTCCCGTCCCGCTTCCTGGTCCGCAGCCATTTGACGCTCTTCGAGCCGCTTCATTGCCGCCTGGATCGTGGCCAATCGCTTCTTGCGCGTCGCCAACCCCTCGGGCAGTTCGTCGCCGCGCCGGTCCTTGCCGTAACGCTGGTCTTCTTCCTCATCGATCGTCCTGGCCCGATTCACCAGATCCCGAATCTGCTCACCCAACTCGGTCTCCTGCTTCTTCATGCGTTCATAGCTCATCGCTTTGCGTTTGCTCGCATTGGCCCGCATCTTGGTTCCGTCCACTGCCACGGTTCCCATCTTCACCAGACCCGCTTCTCGCGCCATCCGCACCACTTGCACGAACAGGTTCCCGAACTCCTCAAGATGCTGTTTGCGAAAATCCGAGATCGTACGGTGCGCGGGAAAGTTCTCCGCTCCCAACATCCGGAACGCCACGTCGTCGGTCAACTTCACCGCGATCTTCCTGGACGAGAACACCCCGGTCGCGTAGCCATAGATCAACACCTTCACCATCATCCGCGGATCGAAGGCCTGATTGCCTGGCCCTTCAGACCCATACCGCTGTTCGAACGCGCTTAAATCCATTGCGTCCACAGCATCCGATATGAAGTACGACAGGTGATCTTCGGCCAGCCAATCTCTCAGCGACGGCGGCAGCAGCAGGTTCTGTTCCGGAAGATATGGTCGGTAGGTTCGTGACATGTCCTATCTTCGATCTCTATCCGCCCAATCCCGGTCCTTCTGCCGCGCAGACTCCTAGGGCGCCTCGAAAAAACTGCTCGGACGAACTCCCCCGTAGGTTATTGTTCTCTCCAGCCGCGCACGACGTCGAAGGAGATCAGCACCGTGTCCGACGAGCACCACCAGTTCAACGCCGAGGAAGTGAGCCTGCTCTATCGTGTGGCGCGGACCCTGCTCCGCGAACGTGACTTTGGAGAGCTCCTGTCGGATCTCCTGGACGATGTGATCGACTGCTTCGGGGCAGACCGCGGGTTCGTGATCCTGAAGGAGGGCGAAAACTACGGGGCGGTGGCGGCACGCAACTTCCGCTCGGAGGCCCTATCTGAAGCCGAAGAAGAAGTGAGCAGTTCGATATCGCGTGCCGTCCTCGACGAAGGACGGACCCTGCTGTTAGGCGACGCGCAGGAAGAAGAATTCGGCCGGAATCCCAGCGTGCGGCGGATGGGTCTACGTTCCCTGCTCTGCGCCCCCCTCGTCGCGGACAAAAACGCCTTTGCGATGGTCTACCTGGAAAACCGGGAAGTCAGCAACCGGTTCACAGACGCTCACCGGCGGTTACTGGACGAGATCTGCGCGTTATCTGCCCCGCGTTTAAGGGTTGCCGTCGCCGTCGAACAGGCGCGCCGTCGGGCACGGGAACTCGACGCGGGTCTGGGAGAAGCAGACGGTATCCTGACGGCCGACCCTGAAGTCGGGAAGCTGCTCGAAACAGTCCGTCAGGTCGCACCGACGGAACTACCCGTGCTGATTCAGGGAGAGACGGGAACCGGAAAGGAACTGGTTGCCCGGTCCCTCTACCGCCAGAGCAATCGTTCGGCCAGCCCGTTCGTGGTCGTCAACTGCGCCGCGCTGCCGCCGGGTTTGATCGAGTCCGAACTGTTCGGCTCTGTCCGTGGCGCGTACACGGGCGCCAACCGGGACCGTGTCGGACTGGTCGGCGCGGCTCATCGCGGAACCCTCTTCCTGGATGAAATCGGCGAGCTGCCTCTCGAACTCCAGCCCCGACTCCTGCGCGTTCTCCAGTCCGGCGAGTTCAATCGCGTGGGTTCGGTCAAAACCGAGACCGCCGACGTCCGGGCTATCGCTGCAACCAATCGCGACTTGGTCAGCGAGGTCGAGGCCGGCCGCTTCCGTGACGACCTCTATTTTCGTCTGTCCGGGATCACTCTCAAGGTGCCCCCGCTCCGGAGCCGTCCACACGACATCCGGCTGCTGGCGGATCATTTCTTGAGCGGGTACGCATCCAGATATGGTCGGACCAAACCGCAACTGTCCAGCGATTGCCTGGCGACACTCTGTTCCTACTCTTTCCCTGGCAACGTTCGTGAGCTCGAGAGCGAAATGGCCCGCCTGGTCGCGGTGTCGACGCCTGGAGAAGCCCTCGGACCTGAGGTACTCAACGAACGTGTCCGCGGGGTGGGCCCCGACTCCAAGGGTCTCCGGCTCGAACCAATGTCTCTGGCCGAGATGGAGCGGCGGTTGATCCAGATCGTCCTGACGAACGCGGATGGAAACCGTACAAAGACGGCCGAAATCCTTGGGATCAGCCGCGAGGGGTTGCGAACCAAGATGAAGCGCCTAGGGATTGCCGGCAACTGAGAGCCTTCTCGATCGAAGCACCAGAATCAGGTTCACGATGAATAAGATGGCGGGGACACCATAGATCCAGGCTGCGCTCGGATTGAACAGCTCCAGCCACTCCCCCTCGGTCAGCGGCACGGCCCAAGAATTTGTTCCGGCTCCCTCACTGGCGAGGAACGCGTAGTAGTAATCTCCACCGAGAGTCAGGACGACCCGAACGATCAAGTAAACCCAGGCCCATAGGACAATCCCACCGAACAGTCGCCACCGACCCGAAGTTCCTGGTAACAGGCCTTCGACCATCCAATGCCACCCGGACGCCGCTTCCGTCACTTCCTGTCTTGGCGCGCAAAGCGACACGAGTAGAAAACCGATGATGACCAACAGGAAAGTGGCAAGTCCCGGAGTCGGGGCGGATGTCAGCATCACCCAGAACGGCCTCTCACGAGGGCCGCTTCTCGCATCCAATACCGTCAGTGAGAATGGCCCCGTGAGAACGCGGCCAGCATGTGCCCGGATCCCGAAGGAGGCATCGTAGAGCCGCCGTTCTGAGGGGATGGCCAACATCGGTCGGCCGGGTACATACTGCTCGTAAGTTTGGGTCCAGAAATCTGAAGACCCGCGACCGAGGTTGTAGATCGCCTCGGGCAGCTCGGGAGCGATTCCGAGTGCCGCCTGATAGGCTTCTCGGGCTTCGTCGCTACGACCGCCCTCGGATAGCAGGACGCCGAGATTGTTCCATCCCTCCGAAGTCGCGGGCAACCGGCGATAGAGCCTTTCGGCCTCCTCGGTCCGTCCGCCCTGCTGGTAGGCCAACGCCAGGAGAAGATCGCGTTCCGGAGTTTCCGGAAAGCGCCCTTCAAGCAACCCGGTCGAGAGCGGCGAGGCCAGCGTTCCGACACCGTATGGAGCCGCTCTCCAGTATCGGAGCAGCCCCTCCTGCACAACCCCTGATGAACCGGCGACAATCCAGGTTAAAAGGAGAATCAGCAGGAGCGCAGTCCGATCCTGGACGTCCCAAGAGTGGGCACCCAGGCTGGGCAGATGAATGAATCGCCTTTTCCGCGTAGCCACGTTCGAGAGGCGTCGCTCGGGCCAATACCGCAGCTGCAGAGCGACGTAGTACAGGACCATCGCCAGCATGCCCGCCAAAACCCCGAGCCTCAATCGATCGTCCCAGAGATCGATGGCGCCCACTGAAGCGGCTTCGGATTCCTCCGAACGAACACGCCAGACCGCTGCTTCCTCGGCGTTACCTTCCTCTGCCAGGACGTCGGCCCAGTAACGCCAGGCCAGATGTGCCCAGTTCTCTCGAGGTGAGAGTCGATATAAGCGGTCGATCCACGCATCACGATCCTCTGGAAGGTCAGGGTTGCGCCTGGGCCCTCGCAAGAGATAAAAACCCCAAGAATCTGCAAGCCGGGGGTCGTTACCTGCTTCGAGGAATTTACGGTACCCCGCATCGAAGGCTTCACCGGCCAGATCCGGACGCGGAAGCCCTTCGAGAAAACCAGAGATTCCGAACAATTCAACGAAACTGGCGGAGGGCAGTCCGATCGCCTCGCGAACGACCCTTTCATCTTCCGAGTCGCCCAGTTCCATCAGCAGGTAGCCAAGCGCAATCCGCAACCATGGCGACAATGGATCGCGCAGGACGGCTTCCCGGGCCACGGCAACCCGTTCCCCGGCCAGCCCACGCGCCCCCTCGGAACCAAGCTCGATCCGGCCCTGCGGAAGATCCCTGAGGAGCAGACCGACCTCGAGCTCAAGTAGGACCACAGCGGACAGGTCCTCGATCCACGGAGGCTCCCTGTACTCCGGTCCGAGCACTACTGTTTGTAGTGACCGCTCGCCGCGGTCGCGAACTTGAATGTCTACCCGAACCGTTTGACTATCTGCGTCGACGCTGACGATTTGATCGGAAACGATCCAGCGCCTGAGGACCAAGCCCAAATCGGTGTCGATCAGCCTTAGGACTTTTCCGTGTGCGAAGTATGCGCGTTCCGGGCCCGCGACGACGAGTTGCGGTCGAAGCCAGTCGTACGTTCCGTAACTGATCGTCCAACCGACTGGACTATCCCCGATGATGTCGGCCCGTCGACCGACCCTCTCGGGCCCATCGGTCGGCGAGACTTCGAGGCGAACCTGGCCCGATGCTGGTGGGACCACCAAGAACACTGCCAGCACAAACGCCAGCATTCTTGCCATGACTCGAAAGGTACGCCTCTTAACTTGTTGATCATTCAACACTGCACCTCCTCAGTCGTTGGGTTCATTGAGTGCCTCCATGACCTGGACAGCAATTCCGCGGGCAACCTCTTCTCCCCCGTCGATCAGGACTCCGGGATCCAGCTCGAAAACCCGGCTCCATAGCTGGAAGCCGGTCCGGGTATCGATGAGTTCGAGATAGAGCCTCAAACTGCCTCGGTAGGAACCGATTTCACCACCCAGGACAGCATCGACGCCCAACCGATCTCTAAAGCTTCGTGGGTCCCCGATCACCCCCATGCCGGTCACGCTGCTTCGGGAGGCCACCGCCAATCCTTCCCGCGCAAGTGCCGTCGTGAGCTCCAACGGAATCTCGGCCCCGAATTCACCAAGGCCCTCGTTCGGATCGATACGAAAGTCCATCACCGCAACGGACTCTACGGATGCGACGTCCGGCCCCCACGGTAGGAAGTTGAAAATCGCCCATGCAAGCAGCACCAGAACGATCGCAGCGGCGGCCAGATTGTGCGGGCTCCGGGATCGGAGTCGTCCGGCACCGGTTTGTCCGGGGCTCAGCTCAACGGCCGCCGGATCGAGCTGCCCGACGACCTCCGCTCCAGTCGGAAATCGTTCGTCAGCTTCCTTGCGCAAGCATCGATCGACCAGATCGCTCAACGGTTTCGACACTTCCCGTCGTGCGGTCCTCACCGGAACAGGCTCTTTGCTGAGGATTGCATTCAAAGTGTCCGCGGTTGTCGCTCCGCGGAAAGGATGTTCGCCAGTCAGAAGCTCGTAGAGGACAACGCCGAGAGAGAACACGTCGCTGGTCGGTTCTACTCTCTGACCCCGGGCCTGTTCGGGTGACATGTAGTTGAACGTGCCCACTAGTTCGCCCGTGCGCGTGACGGTCTCGGCGGTCATTTCGCCGCTTTCGGTCTCGCGCCCCCAGGGCAGAACCTTCGCCAGACCGAAATCCACCAGCTTCACGTATTCATCGACGCGCACCATGATGTTTTCGGGTTTGAGATCCCGGTGCACTATTCCAGCCTGGTGGGCAACCGCGAGTCCCTCGCACACCTGGGACGCAATACGAAGGCCGTCCGCCAGCGATACAGGCCCGCGATCGAGCCGCTGGCGCAGCGTCTCGCCTCTGACAAACTCCATCGCCAGGTACGGTCCGGCTTCGCTGTCTCCGATCTCCAGGATCGTCACGATGTTGGGATGGTTCAGGGCCGACGCGGCACGGGCTTCGCGGAGCAGGTCCTTCGTCGATACCCCTTCCCGCTCCGCCAGGATGAATTTGAGCGCGACAACCCGGTTCAGGCGCCGATCACGGCCTTTCCAAACTTCCCCGATCCCGCCCTCTCCTATCTTTTCCAGCAGGATAAAAGAACCGACTCGTTGCTGTGGGGCAAGAGAAATGATCGCCTCCCGATGACGGGCGTTGTCAGTCTAACTTTCAGTTTAGGACGGTGCGCTTAACTCTCATCGATGAGCCACTAACTCACAGTCCGCCTCGACCGCCAGACCACTATGAGGTTTGCGATGAACAACACGGCCGGCAGGGCGTAAATCCAGATTCCGCCCCATTCGCCGGCGTTCGCGAAGACGGCCATGTCTAGCAATCTTGATTCCGCCGAAGAAACTGCGGCTATTTAAGAGCATTCTTCGGAACACGTCAAACGGTTGTCGTACGAGCGCCGAAGCACGAGTGTGGAGGTAGGAACGCCAGAAAAACTGGCGGTGGCCAAGGCCGTGTTTCTGTCAGTCAGCGATCCCGACACGGTTCGCACGCGAGCGGTTCGAGCGCCAGACGATGTACGCATTCAGGACGAAGAAAGATACCGGCAGGAGATAGAGTGTGGACCACCAGGATGGCTGAATAGTCGCGATGTAGGCCGCGGCGAGTTCGATGTCGTCAAGGCCCCGGGTGGGTACGCCATAGGCCCGCCCGACGGATGGCACGAGCTGGAACAAGAACGACCAATCCGAAAGCTCCAAGGAGGGTTGTAGGAAAAGAAAAGTGCATGCGAAGAGGGGTACGCTTCCGAAATACCGCCATCCGGGCGACGTCCCGGGAACCAGCAACTCCAGAAACCAATGCCAGGGTCTCGGTGGTTGCGTGACTTCCAGCCGAGGTAAGAGCAACGCGGCGACAACAAGGATCAGGAGTAATACTAGCGCTGGAATGTATAGCGGCAGGAATGAGCCGGCGACCTCGTCCAGATCACCGTACTTCAGATCAAGAAAGGCAGTTCGATCATAACCTCGTCGTGTTCGGCGAACGGAGCGCCGCAATGCGGGCAGAAACGGAAAGCGTAGCGCGTCGGCTGCTCGTACTCACCGCCGCACTCACCGCACTGGATCTCGGTGTTGACGTCCCATTGGTGTTCGATGATTCGACGGGATTCGTCTAACTGCGGGACGAACCCGCTGATCGACTGGCAGCACTACGGGCAGAACTCGTAAGACTCGAAGTCTCCGGCCGGAAGGGGGAGGTGGCAACGCCCGCAGAAGTCGGTGTCGTCTTCGCCACGGCCGAGATGAGTCAGCATCTCGACCCGTAGTCTCATCAGAACTCGCTGAACTTCGGCGGGAACCAATGTCATTCCGGGAATCTCCTGGTGGGATTCTATAATAAGTGCACCGATGGAGATACAAACTGCACATGCGACGGAGTTCTCCCGTTTCGTCGACGACTACTTCGACGCCCTTTTCGAGTGGACACCGAACGAAGCGACCGCAGCCGGCATCCATGATTACGATTCGAAGTTTGCTGACTTCTCACGCTCCGCACATCTGGGCCGCATCGGTTCCCTGACCGAGTTCAGCGAGCGGCTCAGTGCCATCACGCAGGAAACACTTTCGGCCTCGGACCGCATCGACGCCGAAATCCTGGCCGGGAAAATTCGGGCGGAGTTGCTCGACCTCGAAACCCTGGGAAGCTGGCGCAAGAACCCCATCAACTACGTCTGGTTGCTCGGAGAATCCATCGACGGGTTGATGAAGCGTAGCTTCGCGCCTCCCGCGGACCGCCTGCGCGCGATGACCTCTCGACTGGGCGGCGTACCGGCGATCCTGGGCGCGATGAAAGACAACCTGGAAAACCCCCCGCGGGAGTTCACCGACCTTGCGATCCGGATCGCCCGGGGCTCGGTCAAGTTCTTCGGGCACACGATAAAGGATTGGGCGACGAGCTCAGTTGGGACTGACGATCCCGCGTTCGACGAATTCCGTCGGTCACAAACAGCCGCTGCGCAAGCCGTCAGCCAGGCCGCAGCCTGGCTTGAGAACGACCTGCTTCCCCGCTCCGACGGGGAATATGCCATCGGTGCGGAGGCTTTCGCCGCCAAGATGCGGTATGAGGAGATGATCGATGTCCCTCTTGACGAACTGCTCGCGATAGGAGAGTCCAACCTCGCTCGCGATCATCGTGACTTCATCGAGACAGCACGGCGAATCGAGCCTGACCGTTCTCCTGAAGAAGTGATGCGTTCGCTGTCGGACGATTTCCCTTCGGCGGAAAACCTGATTCCAAGCGCGCAGGAGACGATCGAGGGAATCGTTCGCTTCCTCGAAGAGAGGCAGATCGTCACTGTCCCGTCCGACGTTCGGCCCCTGATTGAAGAAACCCCGCCCTACTTCCGTTTCGGCGCCTTCGCGGCCATGGACACGCCGGGACCCTACGAAAACCGCGCGCGGGAAGCCTTTTACTACGTCACACCGCCCGAAGAGGACTGGAGCCCGGAGCACAAAGAGGAGCACCTCAGATTGTTCAACCGGACGGTCATGGAGGTCATCACCATCCACGAGGCCTATCCCGGCCATTACATCCAGTTCCTTTACGCGGATCAATTCCCGACCAAAACCCGCAAGTTGGTCAGCTGCTACTCGAATGTCGAAGGGTGGGCACACTATGCCGAGCAGATGATGGTCGAGGAGGGCTACGGGCAGGGCGACGAGCGCATTCGTCTCGCACAACTCCTCGAGGCATTGCTGCGGGACTGTCGCTGGGTCGTCGGCATGAAGCTGCACACCGCCGGCATGAGGGTTGAGGAGGGCGCCCGCGTGTTTGTGGAGAAGGGATTCCAGGAACCTGCCAATGCCTACGAAGAAGCCCGGCGCGGGACTTACGACCCGACCTATCTCGCGTACACGCTCGGAAAGCTGCAGGTCTACAAACTCCGGGACGACTACCGCATGGTGAAAGGGAGCCGGTACAGGCTCCGGGATTTTCATGACGACTTCGTCCGCCAGGGCGGTATCCCGATCAAGCTGGTCAGGAGCCAGCTTCTGGGCGAGGAGTCCGGCTCGACGCTCTATCCGGCCTCATCCAGTGGAGGGGAAAGAGCTTGATTCCCGCGGCAATCGGGTTGACACTTTTCCAACACGAATCCTGGAGGAGCGATGATGATGAGAGTGACACTTTCATGCGCTACGGCATTGATTCTGACCATAACGGCAGCCGCTGTGGGAAACATCGACGCCACGGCGACGGAAATGGCGAGCATTTTTGAATTCACGATGAATAGTCTCGACGGTGAGAGCGTGGACCTGGAGCGGTATCGCGGCGAGGTCGTGCTGATCGTCAACGTCGCAAGCGAGTGCGGCTACACCTACCAGTACGAAGGCCTTCAGAACCTGCACGAAAAGTACGCCGTCCGGGGGCTGAAGGTGCTGGGGTTCCCTTCCAATGATTTCGGCCGGCAAGAACCGGGTTCGGCAGCCGAGATCAAGGACTTCTGCGAACGCAACTACGGGGTGGAATTCGATATGTTCGCCAAGATCGTCGTTAGGGGTCCGAACAAGGTCCCACTGTACGACTACCTGACATCGAGCGCGACGAACCCGGCTTCCCCCGGTGAGGTTGACTGGAATTTCGAAAAGTTCCTCATCGGGCGCGACGGGAAGATTATCGGAAGGTTCCGTTCCGCGGTCGAACCGGGGTCGCGACAGATGACGGGAGCCATCGAGTCCGCCCTCGGCTTTTGAGGCTTGATCCTCGAGTTTAGGAGTTTTGATCCCAGATTCACGGGATCAAGTGTGCTGTCAGCGGTCAGCTTTCCGCCAGAAAACCAAGCGGCTCTGCGACAGTATTCTGTCTTCATTTAGAAGCTGATAGCCGAAGGCCTGACAGCGGATAGCTTCCTCAGGCAGATTCCCCACAAAAATCGCAGTCAGGCCGCACGGAACGGGCGGCCTTTTACGTCTTATTAGATCTAGCCCGCATATTTCACCAATAGGACCAGAAAAGGCCGCCCTGTCTGGCATAAAGCGTTTTGGAATAAACGTTTAACAAGCCAAACGGAGACGGCCCTGATGAGAACAGAGTGTAACCAAGTCACGTTCGAATTTCACGGACTTCTTCAACGAAAAGTGAAGGCGCGTTTTGACGGCGGAAAGATCACCTCCGACGCTGGGGTTCTGCTGTTGCGGGAAGTGGAAAAGCGAACCGGGTTGATCGACGGACTGGCCCAGTGTTTTACCGATCACCGGGACCAGGGGTTGATCGAACACACGGTAAAGGAATTGTTGGGGCAGCGTGTCTATGGGCTCTGTTTGGGATATGAAGACCTGAACGATCACGACCAGCTGCGGACCGATCCGATGCTGGCCGTGGCAGTGGAGAAGGCCGATCCTTTGGGAGAGAGCCGACGCCAGGCCGGGGACCGGGGAAAGGCGCTGGCGGGCAAGTGTACGCTCAACCGGCTGGAGCTGAGCGGGGCTGAGGCCGATGGCCAGGAGCGGTACAAGAAGATCGTCATGGATGAGGACCGGATCGGGAGCTGGATGGTCGATGCGTTTCTGGCCGCCCACGACACGGCACCGGAAGAGATTGTTCTGGACATGGACGCGACCGATGATCCGATCCATGGTCAACAGGAAGGCCGGTTCTTTCACGGCTACTACCGCCGCTATTGCTATCTGCCTTTCTACATCTTCTGTGGCGGACATCTGTTGTGCGCCCGTCTGCGCCGATCCAATATCGATGGTGCCGATGGAGCGGTGGATGAGTTGAAACGTATCATCGGCCAGATCCGTCACGGCTGGCCGGAAGTGAGGATCATCATCCGGGCCGATTCCGGCTTTTGCCGGGATGAATTACTCCGTTGGTGTGAGGCCCATCAGCTCGATTACGTGATCGGGTTGGCCAAGAACGACCGTCTCAAGCGAGAGATTGCGGAAGAAATGACTCAGGCCGAAGGGGAGTTTAACACCACCGGAAAACCGGCGCGGGTGTTTAAGGATTTCCAGTACCGGACCCTGAAGAGCTGGAGCTGCACCCGACGCGTCGTTGCCAAGGCCGAGTTCCTGGACAAGGGTGCCAATCCTCGATTCGTGGTGACCTCATTACCGACAAAACGCCTCGCCGCCCAAGCTCTCTATGAAGATTTCTACTGCGCTCGCGGTGACATGGAGAACCGCATCAAGGAACAACAACTGGATCTGTTTGCCGACCGCACCAGCGCGGCGACGATGCGTGCCAATCAGCTCCGGCTGTATCTATCCTCAGCCGCTTACATGCTCATGCATGCACTGCGTCGTCTCGGGCTCAAGGATACCCCGCTGGCCCGCGCTCAATGCCAGACCATCCGCCTGAAGCTTCTCAAGATCGGCGCTCGCATCCGCCTGACGGTCCGCAACGTCTGGCTCTCGATGTCGGAGGCCTATCCCTACGCCGAAGTCTTTGCGACCATCCTTCGCAACCTGCAGTCGATTCCTCTGCGGTGCTGACACAGGACCCCGATCCACGGCTCTAAAATAGACTTGTTTCTTTCTCCGACGGAGAGCTCTGCCTGACTACCTTATCCAGGCTTCCTTCAAACCCCAGAAACAAACCCACTCATGGCCAGCGACACCCTGATTGTCCCCATCCGTGCCTTACCGGAACCCAGACTCTCCCAACGCCCACTCTTCCGCACGAAAACGCGCTTCATTCACGATTGGTGAAATATGCGGGCTAGGAGTCTGCGCGGCAGAAGGACCGGAATTGGGCGGATAGAGATCGAAGATAGGACATGTCACGAACATATCGAACCTATATCCCAGAACAGAGCCTGCTGCTGCCGCCGTCGCTGAGAGATTGGTTGGCCGAAGATCACCTGTCGTACTTCATATCGGACACGGTGGACGCCATGGATTTGAGCGCGTTTGAGCAGCGGTATGGAACGGACGGACCGGGCAATCAAGCGTACGATCCGCGGATGATGGTGAAGGTGTTGATCTACGGGTACGCGACCGGGGTGTTCTCGTCGCGGAAGATCGCGGCGAAGTTGACCGACGACGTGGCGTTCCGGATGTTGGGAGCGGAGAACTTTCCGGCGCACCGTACGATCTCGGATTTTCGCAAACTGCATCTTGAGGAGTTCGGGAACCTGTTTGTGCAAGTGGTGATGATGGCGCGGGAAGCGGGACTGGTGAAGATGGGAACCGTGGCGGTGGACGGAACCAAGATGCGGGCGAATGCGAGCAAACGCAAAGCGATGAGCTATGAACGGATGAAGAAGCAGGAGACCGAATTGGGCGAACAGATTCGGGATCTGTTGAACCGGGCTACGGCGACCGATGAGGAAGAAGACCAGCGATACGGCAAGGACCGGCGCGGAGACGAACTGCCCGATGGGTTGTCGACCCGCAAAAAGCGATTGGCCACGATCCAGGCAGCAATGAAACGGCTCGAAGAACGTCAGATGGCTGCGGACCAGGAAGCGGGACGGGAACCGGGAGACGACAAACCCGGATGCGGAAAGAAGCCATTCAAACGCCCCATGGGCGAGCCCAAACCGACGGCCCAGGACAACTTCACAGATCCGGAAAGCCGGATCATGAAAACCTCCACTGAAGGGTTCCAGCAATGCTACAACGCGCAGGCGGTGGTGGATTCCGAGGCCCGGATCATCGTAGCGACAACGGTGAGTTCCAATGCGTCCGACGCGGGACAGTTGGAACCGACCCTGGATGCGTTGAACAACAACCTGGGAGAGCATCCCGAACGTGTACTGGCCGATGCGGGATATCGATCCGAGTCGAATCTAGGGATGTTGGAACAACGTCAGATTGACGGGTATGTTGCCATGGGTCGCGAGAAGAATCTGGCCGATGTTCCACTCCCACCCAAAGACACTGCTGTTGGCCGGATGATGAGAAAGATGAAAACCAAGCGTGGGCGCGACCGCTACCGGGCCAGAAAGCACATTGGCGAGCCGCCCTTCGGGTGGATCAAGTCGGTGCTCGGATTCCGACAGTTCAGTCTACGCGGTTTGGACAAAGTGACCGGTGAGTGGAACCTGCTCACTCTGGCGGTGAACTTACGGCGGATGAACGGGATGATCGAATGGGCATAATCCGGAAAACCGGAACCCAGCAGACCCGATACACGGCCAATTACTGGTATCCGTACAGCTCTGAACTCCTCGTATCGGAAGAATCGATGGGTTCTCCTCCGAAGACCCTCTCAAATCCCAATAAATTCGAGTTCTTCGCGCTCTGCCGCGCAGACTCCTAGCAGCCCGTGGCAGAAGTGGGTTCCGTGTGCCCACACGGCCGGACATTAAAGTTGAGAGGAAATCATGCCCAAACTCTTCATTGGCAACGTTCCCTATTCGGTGTCTGACGACGATCTCCACGAGTGGATCGAATCCCGGGGGTTTCCCCTCGAGTCGGTTCACATCCTGACCTACCGCGACTCCGGACGGTCCCGGGGCTTCGGCTTTGCGCAGCTGGAAGACGAATCGCAGCTGGGCGCGGCGATCGAAACCCTGCATGGACAGGAGCTGGAAGGCCGCGCGCTTCAGGTAAACGAGGCCAAGCCGATTGAGTCCAAAGGCCGGGCGGTAGGAAGGAGCTACTAGTGACCTGTCACTAGGGTCCCAGCCAAACCTCGATCGCGTCCAATTCTCCGCTTTCCTGCAGTCGCAGAAGAGCGACCACTATCTCCTGACGAAGCACAGAGTCCAGAGCGAGGGCAAACCCGTAGCCCTGCGGACGGTAAGAAGCCTCCGAAATGAGAAAGTCGGTGCCTGGATTCCGGGCGAGCAGGTATCGCAGAATCGGGCGGTCGAAGGCGATCGCCTCGGTACTTTCTTACTCTACTTTCTTGGCGAGCCATGTCCTTTCAAGCGCCCTGAAGATGACCATAAGCGAGCCTGGCGGATCGAGATCCCCTTCCATCTGGCAGTCCGTGAATATGATCCCGTAGCGATTCTCTATCCGGCGTTTGACAGTGCCTCCGAGCGTCGCGGACTTCATATCGAGTTCGAGAGTAATTTCCACCGAAGACCCGATCGTCAATTCGTGGAGACTGGTCGGCATTTCCACGAGCATCCCCGACAGGCTGATGTCCACAGCCCAAACCGGCAGCCGCAAACTGCCGACCCCAAGGGTGGTTCTGAGGGCGCTCGTGCGGCCAAGCGGCACGCGAAAAGCCACACGTTGGTCGCTTCCACTGGGGTTGACACTCTGAAGAAAGTAAAGGACGTCGGGCAGAGAGGCCGCGGAGATCGTTACTTGTCGGCGCGGGTCCTCTCGGCTCCTGAAGGTCAGACGATGATTGTCGCAGGAAATGACGACGTTTCCGACTGTGACCTCATCCATGCTTCACACCCTCTATTGGCCGATCCCCTCACTCTCCGTGGCATGGAATACCTTGCCCTCGCAGAGTGGACACCGGACAACGAATAAGCCGACCTGATGGAGTCGGCGGTATGGTGCCTTTCTTTGATGCATGTTGTCACGAGTTAAAAGACTCAAGAGAGAACCGGCTCCGCAAACGCCTTCGATCGCGCCGGCTTGAAGGATTGCCGCTTACAAGATCTGCGGCGCTCCTTAGTATGATACTTGGGCATGGCCGATGTGAGCCAGAGGGCGATGATGGAGCTGATGGGACATGAGGACCCGAAGATGACGATGCGGTATACTCATCTTTCGATGGACTGCAAGCGACCCTCCATCGAAAAACTTCCAGAATTGAGAGCTGAATCTCCACAAAATCCCCAATTGACCCAAGAGGGAAAAGTAGTGGGATTCGGCAGGCAAACTGATTTGGAAGGCACGCGAAAGTGGCGGAATTGGCAGACGCGCTGGACTTAGGATCCAGTGGGGCAACCCATGAGGGTTCGAGTCCCTCCTTTCGCATGGAGGAATTTTGGGGGAATTCGGGGACGAATTCCCCTCGGCTGTCAGCCGTCAGCCATCAGTTCACAACGGTGAGGGGTTGCCGCAATGAAAGGCTGAGCGTTCGGTACGCCGGGCCCCGCCACTGACCACTATCACCCCTTATGAAGGCAGCACTGACCGACATCAGCCCTGTAAAGAAGAGCCTCGACATCGAGATCCCCCAGGAAGTCGTCGACGGAGAAGTGACATCGATCGCGCGGCAGTTTCGACGCCGCGCTCGGGTACCGGGCTTCCGACCGGGTAAGGCGCCGCTCGGCGTCGTGAAAAACCGCTACCGGGACGACATTCTCTCTGAAGTCTTCCAGAGCCTGTTGCCAAAGTACTTCTCCGACGCCGCACGGGAGCAGGACCTGGATGTCGTCCACGCACCCAGTTATGAGGATGTCGATTACGACAACGGCGAAGCTCTGCGCTTCAAGGCCGTTTTCGAGGTCTACCCTCAGCTCGACGTCACGAACCACACGGGGATTCCCGTCGAAGAGATCCCGACCGAGGTCTCAGACACCGAAATCGATCAGGCGTTGGAACGGATGCTCGAGGAGCATGCGGAAATGACGCCCGTCGAGGAAGACCGCGAGATCAAGGAGGGGGACTTCGTCGAGATTTCTTTCACAGGCTCCATCGAGGATGCCGACGAAGACGCCCCGGACCTCTCCGCAGAGAAGGCACTTTGTGAGATCGGAGGTGAGACGACTCTGCGGGAGTTTACCGAAAACCTCACCGGGCTAAGGGCCGGGGAGGAAGAGGCGTTCGCCGTCACATACAAGGAAGACCACCCGGACAAGAACCTCGCGGGGAAGAACGCCCACTTCACTGTACAGGTCGAGTCCATTAAGGAAAAGCACCGCCCCGAGCTCGACGACGATTTCGCTCAGAGCGTGGGCGACTTCGACAAGCTCGACGATCTGAAGGCCAACGTCCGTCAGAATCTGGAACAGCACCGCCGGCACCATGCGGACGAGCAGATCCATGAGGCGATCCTCGGGTGGCTGGAAGATAACAACGAGTTCGAAGTCCCGGATTCTCTGGTCGAGCACCAGCTTCAGACACGACTCCAACGCATGATGCGCGAGCTGTCCCAGCAGGGTGTCAACCCTCAGGGTCTGGACGTGGACTGGGGCAAGATCCGGGCCGATCAGTACGAGCAGGCGGTCCGGGACGTGCGGGGTTCACTGATTCTCGAACATCTGGCCGAACGCGAGAAGATCGAGGTCGAGGACGAAGAAATCGAACGAGAGATCGAAGCGATCGCCGCACAGATGGGCCGGCCCAAGGAAAATGTCCGGGAGATCCTGACAAAGAATGAAGGGTTGGATCGCATCAAGGGCCAGATTCGCAACAGGAAGGTGCTCGCGATGGTCCAGGAGCAAGCGAAGGTCGTTCCTGCGGGAAGCCTGTCCGAAGCGGAAGCATCGGAGGGGGGACATCCGTCATAGAACCTGCGCGGCAGAGCCATCTCCAATCCTATCTTCATTTTCTCGCCGATGAGGTATGCTGTTTTTAGCGACAGTTTGCGACAGGATATTCCGATAAGTATGAATTGAGGCTCAAGGCGACTATTCCAGTGGACGAGTAAATGCCTAACAACTTTGAAGAAAAGAACACGCTCATACCGATGGTGGTGGAACAGACGAACCGGGGAGAGCGAGCCTACGACATCTATTCGCGGCTGCTGCGCGACAGCATCATTTTTATAGGTACACCGATCGACGACAACGTCGCCAACGTGGTCACGGCGCAGTTGCTGTTCCTGGAAGCCGAAGATCCCGAACGGGATATCTCCCTTTACGTCAACTCTCCGGGCGGCTCGATCACGGCCGGGCTGGCAATCTACGACACGATCCAGTTCATCCGCCCTGACGTCTCGACGATCTGCGTCGGTCAGGCCTCCAGCATGGGAGCGGTGTTGCTGGCCGCAGGCGCACCCGACAAACGGTTCGCGTTGCCGAACTCGCGCATCATGATTCACCAACCGTGGCTGGGGGGTCTGCAGGGCCAGGCGAGCGACATCGAGATTCACGCCAAGGAGATCTTGAGGATGAGGAGCATCCTCAACGATATCCTGGCGAAACACACTGGTCAGCCACTGGAACGTATCGAAAAGGACGTGGAGCGAGACTACATCATGAGCGCGGACCAGTGTAAGGACTATGGTATAATTGATGACGTTATTTCACAACGTCAATAGCGCCCCAATTCACTGAATTAGCTGCACTTAAGTGATCGCAGATCTGCAGGTCGGGCCTCGGCTCGGTGGAGGAAAGCGGTTTGAAGAAAAGCAACAGCGATGTGCTTCGATGCTCCTTTTGCAACAAGAGCCAGAATGACGTCAGGAAACTGATCGCCGGCCCGACGGTCTTCATCTGCGACGAGTGCGTCGCTGTCTGCCAGGACATCATTGACGAAGATCAGAGCTTCGAACCCGCACCGCGCAATGTCCACCTTCCCAAGCCTCCGGAGATCAAAGAATTTCTGGATGGGTACGTCATCGGACAACAGAAGACGAAGAAGAAGCTGGCCGTCGCGGTCTACAACCACTACAAGCGGATCGAACTCGCACGCAAGAAATCCGAAGTCGAACTCCAGAAGTCCAACATTCTGTTGATCGGGCCGACCGGGACCGGCAAAACGCTGCTGGCTCAGACGCTGGCCCGGCTGTTGAGCGTGCCGTTTGCAATCGTCGACGCCACGACCCTCACCGAAGCGGGCTACGTCGGTGAGGATGTCGAGAACATCATCCTTCGTCTGGTGCAGAGCGCCGGCGGAGATGTCGAACGCTCCCAGACCGGCATCATCTACATCGACGAAATCGATAAGATTGGACGCAAGGACGAGAACCCCTCGATTACCCGCGATGTCTCGGGAGAGGGCGTCCAGCAGGCGCTCCTCAAGATGCTCGAGGGTACTGTTGCCAATGTGCCGCCCCAGGGCGGCCGGAAGCACCCCCACCAGGAATTCACCCAGGTCGACACGACCAACATCCTGTTCATCTGCGGCGGGGCGTTCGTCGGGCTGGAGAATATCGTTGAGAAAAGACAGGCCAAGAGGAGCACGATGGGCTTCCAGGGGGAGCTAAAAGCCAAGTCGGAAGAAAAATCGCTACTCATAGAAGCTGTCGAGCCCGAAGACCTGATCAAATACGGAATGATCCCCGAGTTCGTCGGCCGCGTACCGGTCGTGGCGACCCTGCATGAGCTGGATCGCTCCGCCCTGGTCGAAATCCTCACCACTCCCAAGAATGCGCTGGTTAAACAGTACCAGCGCCTTTTCGAGTACGAAAACGTCAAGCTGAAGTTCGCCGACGGGGCCATAGAGGCCATCGCCGAGCAATCGATCAAGCGGAATGTCGGCGCTCGAGGACTGCGGATAATCATGGAAGAGCTGATGCTTGACGTGATGTACACACTTCCAGGACAAAAAAGCCCATCCGAGCTAACGATCACGAAACAAATGGTCGAAAAGAAGGAAGTACAGTTGCCGTACGAGAAGGCCGGATAGGAGAATCGTTCGACATTCTCCCCTTCGGCCCTCAGGATCCCTGGATAGTCCTGAACGCGGAAGTGAGCTTATGAGTACGAAGGACAAATACGAACAAGTCACGCTACCGATGGTGCCCATCAGGGACGTAGTCATCTTCCCTTACATGCTGGTGCCCTTCGTGATCGGTCGTAAGTCTTCAGTGCGGGCGCTGGAAGCTGCACTCGAGGGCGACAAACGAATCTTTTTAGCCACTCAGTACGACGCATCCGTAGATAACCCCAAAGCGAACGAAATCTATCAGATCGGAACGATTGCGAATCTCGTCCAGGCGCTGAAGCTGCCGGACGGGAACACGAAAATCCTGGTCGAAGGCATCGAGCGGGCTCGGATTCTGCAGATGTCGGAAGACGACGGCCACCTGAGGGCCAACCTCCGACTCTCCCCCTTCCGCAACCAGTCTTTCACCGGATACGACACGCTTATTTCCCGTGTCAGCCAGCTCTTCGAGCAATACGTCAAGCTGAGCCAGAACGTGAACTACGAGCAGGTCCTGTCAGCGATCCGGATGGACGACATCGGGCGGCTGGCGGATACGGTCTGCTCGCACCTGACGCTTTCGATCGAAGAAAAGCAGGAGCTGATTGAAATCTTCAATCCCGTCGAGCGCTGCAAGCGGCTAGCCGACCTGCTGGACATTGAAATCGAGAAGCTGCAGGTCGACCGTTCCATCCAGAGTCGTGTGAAGCGGCAGATGGAACGCGCCCAGAAAGAGTACTACCTGAACGAGAAGATCAAGGCGATTCAGCGTGAGCTCGGGAAGAAGGACGTGAAATCCGACCTGGAAGAGCTTCGAGCCAACATCGAGGAAGCCGGCATGCCCAAGGATGCGTACGAAAAGGCGATGCAGGAAATGCGCCGGCTCGAGATGATGCCCCAGATGTCGGCCGAATCGACGGTCTCCCGCAACTACGTCGACTGGCTGATCGCCGTCCCGTGGAAGAAACGCACACGTGAGATCCGCAACATCGAGGCAGCCGAGCGGATCTTGAACGAAGACCACTATGGTTTGGACAAGGTCAAGGACCGGATCCTCGAGTTCCTCGCCGTCCGCCAGCTGGTCAAGAAACCGAAGGGATCGATCCTCTGCTTCGCCGGACCTCCGGGAGTCGGTAAGACCTCGCTCGGCATGTCGATCGCACGAGCCACCGGACGTAAGTTCGTCCGTATAGCCCTGGGTGGCATCCGCGACGAGGCCGAGATCCGTGGTCACCGCCGCACCTACATCGGCGCCCTGCCCGGACAGATCATCCAGATGATCAAGAAGGCCGGAACGATGAACTCCGTGTTCCTGCTCGACGAGGTCGACAAGATGAGCATGGACTTCCGCGGCGATCCGGCAGCGGCGCTGCTTGAAGTCCTCGACCCCGAACAGAACTCCACGTTCAACGATCACTACCTGGACGTGGACTACGACCTGTCACAGGTCATGTTCATCGCCACGGCAAACGTGCTCCACACGATCCCTCAGCCGCTGCAGGACCGCATGGAGATACTGCGGCTACCCGGCTACACGGAGCAGGAAAAGAAGGAAATCGCCAAGCGCTTCCTGATCCCGAAACAGGTGGAAACGACCGGCATCACCCATAAGCAGTTGCAGTTCGAAGACGAGACCGTACCGACGATCATCCGCCGCTACACGCGCGAGGCGGGTGTACGGAACCTGGAACGGGAGATCTCGTCGGTCTGCCGGAAAGTGTCCCGGGCCGTTGTCCGGGAGGGCAAGAAGTATCAGACCCGGATCTCGCCGGACAATCTGGTCGACTACCTTGGCATTCCGAAGTATCGACCCGACCGCCCCGAGGAGAAGAACGAGATCGGTCTCGTGACCGGCCTTGCGTGGACCGAAGTCGGCGGCGAGATACTCTCCACCGAAGCCACGCTGATGGAAGGCAGCGGCAAGTTGACGCTAACGGGCAAGCTCGGTGACGTGATGCAGGAATCGGCCCAGGCCGCGATGAGCTATGTTCGGTCTCGATCGCACGCCTTCGGAATCCCCAAGGATTTCTACCAGAGGCTCGATCTGCACATCCACGTACCCGAAGGAGCTATACCGAAAGATGGGCCTTCGGCCGGCATCACGATGGCCACCTCGATCGTGAGCGGGCTGACCCTGATCCCGGTCCACTGCGATGTCGCCATGACTGGCGAAATCACGCTCCGTGGCAAGGTTCTGCCCATCGGAGGCGTCAAGGAGAAACTGCTGGCAGCTCACCGGGCCGGTATCCGGACCATCATCCTTCCCAAGGACAACCAGAAGGACCTGGCGGATATCCCGGCGGCGATCATGGACGAGTTCACGATCCACCTCGTCGACAGCATGGATGAGGTCCTGAAGGTCGCGCTGACAGAGGAACCGACCCCGTTGGACGACTCCGAGGCGTTCGATCCTCGTGCCGCGAGCGATCCAGCAGACCGGCAGACTTCGATTACTCACTAGCACTGCAAGTCAGGGACGGCGAGCAATTTCGGATGCGGCGCATCTCACGAAGCGTCGGCTGCCGCGATCGCTCACTGTCCCCGAATTTCATCCGGTGGATTACCGGCTGGATCTTTTTGGTAGAGAATTGATAGAATAAGTAGGTTCGGAAATGAGCCATCCGTGCTCGGCCTCCCGTGAAAGTTACTTCCGCCCGATTTGTCAAGAGTGCCCTGAAACCGGCGGACTTTCCCCGTGATCAATTTCAGGAGATAGCATTCATTGGCCGATCGAACGTCGGAAAATCGAGATTGCTGAACGCGCTGGTCAACATCGGTGGCCTGGCCCGGATCAGTTCGTCGCCAGGTCGCACACAGACCGTTAATTTCTATTCGATCAATGATCGCTTTTACTTCGTCGACCTGCCCGGATACGGATACGCGAAGGTACCCAAGACGGTGCAGGCCGGCTGGAAGAAGATGGTCGAAGGGTATCTGCGGGATCGCCCGCAGCTGAGACTGGCATTGTTGCTCATCGACTGCCGCATCCCACCCACCCCGAATGATGTTTCGATGAAGGAGTGGCTGGACCATTACGCTATAGAGAACGCCATCATTCTGACCAAAGCAGACAAACTTTCACGGAATCAACTCAATCAGTCGATCACGAGGACCACGGAAGCCCTCACGGCCGACGAGGTGATTCCATTCTCAGCAGTCAAGCGTCTTGGTAAGGACGCCGTCTTGACCAGGATACGAACTGCGATTTCCTAGGTGGAGGACGCTGGATCCGCCAGGATCCGCGACCGGGACACCACAATTTCACACAAACCCCACATGAGTAAGAAAAACCCGCCAATGACCAAAAAACTCGTAACAGAACGCCCGGACGGCACCGCCGCGATGGACATCGCCCAGTTGAAAGAGATGAACATCTCCTCCCTGACCCAGGTCGCCAAAGACCTGAACATACAGGGAGCATCGGGGATGCGGAAACAGGAGTTGATCTTCAAGATCCTCCAGGCCCAGACCGAAAAGAGCGGCTTCATTTTCAGCGAAGGTGTGCTCGAGACTCTGCCGGACGGGTTCGGTTTTCTCCGCGCGCCGGACTACAACTACCTGCCGGGCCCGGACGACATCTACGTCTCGCCCTCTCAGATTCGAAAGTTCGACCTGAGAACAGGCGACACGGTATCGGGACAGGTTCGCCCGCCGAAGGAAGGTGAACGCTACTTCGCCCTGATCAAGGTCGAAGCCGTCAATTTCGAGCATCCCGATCAGGCCCGCAACAAGATCTTCTTCGACAACCTCACCCCGCTCTATCCGGACGAACGGTTGGAGCTGGAAACCGAGAAGGACAACCTGTCGGCCCGGGTGCTCGACTTGCTGACGCCTATTGGCAAGGGTCAACGTGGACTGATCGTCGCGCCGCCGCGCACGGGCAAGACCATGCTGCTTCAAACGATCGCAAACTCGATCACGGCGAACCAACCGGAAGTCATCCTGATCGTTCTGTTGATCGACGAGCGTCCCGAGGAAGTGACCGACATGCAGCGATCCGTGAACGGAGAGGTGATCAGCTCGACCTTTGACGAACCTGCCTCCCGCCACGTCCAGGTCGCCGAGATGGTGATCGAAAAAGCGAAACGCCTCGTGGAACACAAGCGTGACGTCGTGATTTTGCTGGACTCGATAACCCGGCTGGCGCGAGCGTACAACACGATCGTGCCGCCGTCCGGTAAAGTCCTCTCCGGCGGCGTCGATTCGAACGCGCTGCAGCGTCCGAAACGGTTCTTCGGCGCTGCGCGCAACATCGAGGAAGGTGGCAGCCTGACGATCATCGCCACGGCCCTGATCGACACCGGCAGCCGGATGGACGACGTCATCTTCGAGGAGTTCAAGGGTACAGGCAACATGGAGATCGGTCTGGACCGGAAACTCGTCGACAAGCGCGTGTTCCCGGCCATCGACATCAACCGGTCCGGTACCCGGAAGGAAGAGTTGCTGGTTTCGAAGGACGAGTTGAACCGCATCTGGATCCTGCGTAAGGTCCTGAACCCGCTTTCGACGGTCGAGGCGATGGAGTTGCTGCTCGAAAAGATGGGCAAGACGAAGGCGAACGCGGACTTCCTGGCCTCCATGAGCGGAGCCAGGTAGGTAGACTGGCCGGGTCGAGCGGCGGAGGCGCCGCCCATGCGTTGTCATCCTCGCTCGGCCGCCTCGACGTATTATTCATACGCCTCCGGCGTCCTCGCTTCGGCTTCCTAGCCTGGACGGCGCCTCCACCGCTCTCTGTGGTGAGGGGGACGGGTCTTCGCTGAGCAAAAACTCTTGGAACGACGAGGTGCGGTCTATGACCGCACACTTCTCGGACCGAAACAACGTGCGGTCATAGACGTCATAGACCGCACCTACACCTGTATTTCAATCTCCAATTTCAAATTTCGAATCGCCAAATCTCCAATGCAGACTCTGCGATAGAGAGATTTGCGATCCGGCCCTCCCCGACATTTCTGCTCAGCACACACCCGGGGACAGGGCAAGCCCCTGTCCCCGGCCATTGATTAGCGTCGGGCCCACCGTCCCCCTCCCACTTTTATCGAGAGCGTTCGACAACGCACGAGCATCGCGAAGCATTCCGGAGAAAGACAGCTGGTCCGGTCCCCCCACGCCCGGAGCTCCCTCACGGCACGTTGCCCTGAAACTAAAAAAGGGCGCTCTTACGAGCGCCCTTTTTTTGCGGTCTATGACCCTTACGGTTCCGCTACATCGCCCAATCGGCGGAGCAGTTCTCCGTCGGCCTCAAAACTGATGTGCACGGAAGAGTCCACGGCATCGATCGCGACTCCGTCCAGCAGTTCGATCAGCTCCGTACGCTCGACGGCCTGCATCTTGCCGAGGGCGACAAAACCGCGCAACAAATCCGTGGTCCTCTGTGCCATCTCGGGACTAGCAAAGTCTCCGATGGCACGCGCCGTCAAGTCCGTGTCGAGCCTCATCTGGTAGGTGCCACGCTCGAGTGAATCGACCAGATCCGTCGCCATCGGCGGAGCAATCCCGGCAGGAAGCAGGAGCGAAAAAGCTCCCACGGCCCAAACCTGGTTTCCGTCCTCGATCGAGGCGATCGCCTCGGCAAGCGCCTGGTTGTCCAGGGCGCTGGAATCGGGAGCGGCCAGCCGGTCGATAGCCCCGCGAACGGCATCGTCCGACCCCCCCAGAACAAGGTCGTCGATGAAAGACACGACCCAATCGTCATCCGCTTGGGGTCGGTACAGGGTTCGGCCGAGATACGCCTCTGAAACGACGTCCCGGTCACCTAAAAACTGCGAGACGCGAACAGCGTCATAGCTCGCCCGGGCGACGACCAGAAAACTATCCGGTCCAGTACGCCCGACCATGACCTGTTCCAGGTCGCCAATCGGATCGAGACCGGTTCGCTCGGTGAATTCGTCCAGGCCGCGCCGGGCGCGGCTTCTCAGCTGTGTCTGGACCAAGTCGTCTACCAGCGGGTTGTCACGCAGCTCGGCTACGTCAATGAACCCGACACCGTCGGTGCCAGCAGGGAAAAGCTTCAATAACTCTTCATCCGGACTGACCGCCTCGGCTGTGGCGCCCGGAAAGCTAGCAACGACGACGATCGTTACGGCAACGGCGAAGACACCGATAACCCATTTCATGACAGAACCCTCGATTAGTAGTCTCTTCTCGTGAAGTATATCATCGTGATAGAAAAACAACCGGCGGCGAACAGGGCGGAGGTCGCCAGTACCATTTCGATCTCCAGAGGCGTGCCGGCGATAACGCCCCGGACCGCCCCAATCAGCTCGGCCACCTTGGGCAGAACCCAATACAAAGAACGAAACATGTCCCGGTAAAGTTCCTTTGAAAACACCGGTGTGATCCGTTCGTGCGCGGCAAGGATCGGCGAAAACATCAGGATGGCGTACCCTGCCAGCAGCCCCACGGAACCGTTTTCGGTCATCACCGAGAACGCCATCACGGCAGAGTACAGAAAGACAAACGCCAGAACGATGAAGATCGTCGACTTCGGAAACCCGGTATTCCAGATCCCCGACTTGTAACCGAGGACGAGCCAGACACCGACCATCAGGTAGGCGGCGTTCAACGCCATGATGGCGGTCCCTCCGACGAACCGGGCCAGCATCAGCCGCCACCGCGGCGCGGGCCTGCAGAGAATCAACTCGATACTGCCCTTCTGAAGCATCAGCGGGAACAGCGTCGCCGTCGCCATCAGAGCGAGAAAGAGGCCGATGGTGGCAATCAACGTGGCCAGACCGGCCTGTACCGCGTTGATGAACTGCTGAACCGTCATCCGGGGGATTTCAAGCTCCTCTCCGAAGAACGTCACCCCGGTGATTGCTCCGGTGACGATGTCCATGTTCAGCGCCAGACCGATCGAGCCGATGATCAGCGATGAAATCACGAAGAAGAACAGGAACATTTTGTTCCGGAACGACTCCTCGAACGTGTCGAGAAACACCCCTGGTTTGAGTGGCATCCACATCAGCCGACCCTTTCCAGAAACACCGACTCGAGCGTCTTGCGCCGCGGCTGCACGGAATCGATCTCAACCCCTCGCCCCCTCAGGGCGTCGATGAGCTGATTTGCTGAACCCCGGTCGGCGAGCGTCACATGAAGACGACCGTTGTTGGACGTGTATTCCAGATCCTGAGTCTGGAACCACCCCGTCAAACCATCATCGGCCGCCACCGTGACCTCGTAGGTCTCCCCGCCCGAAGTGAACTCCGAAACCGTACCGACGTCGATGATCCGCCCCTGCTTCATCAGCGCGACCCGGTCGCAGACCGTCTCGATTTCGGCCAGTATGTGCGAGTTGATGAAAACCGTCTTGCCTTGATCGGCGAGTTCACGACAAATCTTCCGGATCTCCATCCGACCGACCGGGTCTAGGCCGTCGGTTGGCTCGTCCAGGAAGATCAGGTCCGGGTCGTGAATCACGGCCTGAGCGAACGCCAGTCGCTCGACCATTCCCTTGGAAAAATTCGCGACCTTCGTCCGCTCCCAGCCGCTCAGACCAACCCGTTCGAGCCATTCCGGCCCCTTCTCGCGAATGTAGGCCATGTCCCGGCCGCTCATGCTTCCGTACAGACGCAACACGTTATTGGCGCTAAGGTGGGTCGGAAATCGCGGGTTTTCCGGGAGGTAACCCACCCGGCGAAAAACAGACCGGTTGCGTGTGTCTTCGCCCAATAATCGAACCCGACCGCTGGTCGGACGCGCAATCGTCAACGCGATCTTGATCAGGGTTGTCTTGCCGGCACCATTCGGACCGAGCAGGCCGAAGATCGACCCCCGCCCGATCGTCAAGTTGACATCGTCGAGGGCACGCACGCCCTTTCTGGACCACCATCGGCGGTAGGTCTTCGAAAGCGATGCGACTTCGAGAGCCGGCGGAATCGGCAACATAGAGTGAGGATAGGAGCACAACCCGGAGGTGTCAAACTGTAGGTGGTCCACGCCGTCAGCGGTCAGGATTTGCACCTTCCCAGCGGTAGCGACTGAGTCGTCATGTTTTGGTTCGACTGCAGAGGACGGCGTCAACGCGTTGTTGAAACAACTATTTATGGTTCGATTATTGTTCTCCGCTGCGCTTTGGAATTGAAGCTGCTTATGTGACCGTGGCTGATTCCCGCAACTGAAGCGCCATCATGAGAACGCCAGTCGTATCGATCGTCCTACCGAACTACAACCGCGGTCATTTTCTCTCGGAATGCCTGGACAGCGTACTAGCGCAGTCTTTCGAGGAGTGGGAAGTCATCATCGTGGACGACACATCCACAGACGACTCCCTCCGCATCGCCGGCAGCTACGTCAGCCGACTTCCCGAAAAGGTTCGACTCATCCGTCTGCACGATGGTCCGGCCCTCACTGCTCGAGCGGTCAATGTGGGTATCCGGGCGATGCGGGGCCAATACTTCAGCTGGCTGAGGGCCGATGGTCGATGTCGTCGGGAATGCCTGGGGGCCATGGTCCGGGCGATTGAAGACAAGCCGGCGGCAGGCATCGTCCACACCGCCTACCGGCACATCGACCAGGCCGGTGCGACTCACTCCGTCACGGTTCCGGAGAACTGCACCGGCGAGCGCGCGTTCTTCCGACTGCTGGAAGGCAACTTCATCAACGCGGGGACGGTCCTCGTGAGAAAAGAACTCCTCGACGCCATCGGTCCGCTGCTGGAAAACGACGACAGGCTGCCCGACTTGGGGAAGGTGTCGGACTACCTGCTCTGGCTCGAAATAGCAATGCGAAGCGAAGTTGCCCTCCTCGAAGAGCCGCTGCATGATTCCCGCGTTCACGATTTAGAACCCGACAGCCACGCCCGCGGCTACACCACCGAACTGGCCCTGATCGCCAAACGGCACTTCCTCGAGAAACACGGTCTTCCAAAGGTGGTGTCCTGGCTTTCGAATCGGACAAGACGCAGCCGGGCATCCGTGTACGGTGAGCTGACGACCATCCTCGTCCGGGACGCCTTCGCCGAGGATCTCGCCGTCCTCATGGCCAGCCTTCGAGAAGAGGCGCGAGAGGTCGCTGATGAGGTGGAAGAAGCCGTCCGCCGCTTCCAGAGCGGGAGGAATGAACACGTGGTTCTGGACCACTATCTCAACCGGAGCGGCCCGATCCCGAAGGCTGTCTTCAGGGGATTCAAGAAACCGACCTCCGAGGTGGAAGCGCTCATTCTCCGACAACTGCAGAGAGCGAAAGAGCTGTTCCGCGACGGTCACCTCGGGCAGGCATCGACCGAACTCCGCTTTCTTCTGGGCGCCTCACATCTGTTTCCGGGTCTGGATCTCAGCGCGCGATTCTACCTGGCCATGACGTTGGAAGCCTTGGGCGATCGGGATGCTGCAACGGGCCAGTTCGAGACCGTGCTCCAGCGGGAACCGGGGCACCGAGAGGCATCGGACGCACTCCAGCGGCTCAGAGCAGATTCCTCGCCTGCCGTGAGCTCTTGAGCGGACCGATGACATTGGCCGGTCGGCGAAACTCCGACGCTGTCAAGTTCGTGGACCCGATCGGGCGACAGGTCGCTGCAACTCACTGAAACATAAGATCTGGGTGTTTGGACCGTCGGTTGCAGTACATCCTGCGGACCCAACCGCCATGAGCACCGAACTAAGCATCATCATCCCGACCTACAACCGGAACGGAAGTGTCTCACAGTGCCTGCAGCACCTGAACTACCCTGACGCCGACGTCATCGTCGTTGACGATGGCTCCCTGCTACAGGTGGACTGCCCCGACCATGTCCGCCTCGTTCGGCATGGGAGCAACCGGGGACGCGCAGCCGCCGTCAACACCGGATTGCACAACGCGCTACACGACACCGTGCTGATTCTGGATGACGACATCTACGCTACCCCATCGATGGTCGAAGAGTTGGCATTCGCGTTTCGAAAGTGGAAGAACCGTAAGGGTGCGATCGTCGGACGCGTGGTCTGGGATCCGGAACTCGGACGTACCCTGACGATGGACTGGCTGGAAAAGCATGGACCGTTCCGCGATCTGGCCGGGGATCAGCCTCGACCTCTGGGGAACCTGTCGACGGGAAACACGATCCTGTGGAAGCCGTTGGTGCTCGAGAACGGCGGGTTTGACGAAGGCTTTACGCACTACGGGCTCGAAGACGTTGAGCTGGGGCTGCGGTTGAAGCGGAATGGGTTCGAGATCCGGTTGCACCCGCTGGCAGTCGGCTATCACCACAGGTCGATGGAGGTCCTGGATCTAATTCACCGGGAGCTCGAAGAAGGGAAATCTGCCGTCTACCTCCACTCGAGTTTCCCGAACCACACTCCGGAATTGGGAGACATCGACGGGATCGTCCGGAACGAAAAACTTACCGATTCCATCTCGCGGACCGTGGAAAGGCTCGAAATACTGGAGTCTGACCTCACCTCGACGCTGGACGAGGCCACCGCGCAGGCCTTCTCGGACGTCTACAGACACTACTTCCTGAAAGGCGCCCACATGGAACTCCAGAAGATCAGCAGTATTCGCCAGGCGCCGGGCCGCTCCAACTCGCCTCTGGCCCTGTACAACACGGCGTCCACTCTGGAAAGAAGTGGTCAGCTTCGGGAGGCGAGGGAGTTGTTCCGTAGGGTCCTCTTCGCCAGGAATCATGAATACCTCGCCGGCGCACAGTTTCATCTCGGTAGCATCGAGTTGGCGCTGGGTAACGACCGGGTCGCACAGCGGCACTTCGCGGACTGCCTTCGAATCGATCCAGATTTCAAGCGGGCTCTCGAGAAGCTCCAACTCTCGTTTCCGGTGGACGAAACCCGGCCGACCCTCCCTGTCGAGAAGAGCAACGCGGTTCGGAAGAACTGTTCAGTTTCCTGACACCCCCCCCAACCGCTATTGTCATCGAATTGACCGACTCGCCCGCCCGCGCGGCGCCACAACGGCCGGTTCTCCGGTGCGCACGCGGCTCTCCTGCTAAGCGGAAGCCCGAACGACTCGGCGTCGGGTGTCCAGAAGCTGACCAACGCCAACCGAGCACCCTCCGTGACGCAATCCGCGAAACTAGGTCGGGGCATGGTCTGTGGCAATCGGCTGAATGACTTGCAGCTCTGTACAGGTGAGACGTTCGCACGGGCGTGCCCCAATTTCGTTGTCTGCGCGGCCTTCCGATCACTCCTGTCGATCCCCGACCAGCCGGTCACGGCCCCCTCTTTCGTCACGACTCTTACGAACCTGAAACCCGGCCCGGGACTGGAAGACGATTTGCTCAGGGAAGGGAAGAAAAGGAGGCGGCGCGATGCTGAAAGAGGCAACCCCTGTAAACAACGCCGAGAACAAGATGTTCCTCGACATTCCGACAGCGGCGTCATTGGCGGGCTTTTCCATCAGACACTTCCGCCGCATCATCGAGGAAGACGGAATCCCGACGATGCGAATTGGCCGCAAGTTCTTTATCCTGGGATCCGATTTCCACAATTGGAAGTCGGCAAAGGGAGATCGAAGGAACTGAGCGAGGATCCACCAACTTGGTGGAACAACGGTAACGGATAGCAGCGACTCCAGGTTTGCTGAAGACGGCCTCGACGGTCGTCTTTTTTATTGGGAATTCGGGTTTTGAGTGAGCCCGGAGACCCCCCTCCTACCTAAAGTCATTGAAGATTTGGCTATTGGACGAATCCGTATTAGAAATTGGACGGTGGAAATTGCTGGAGTTGTCATAAACCGAGGTCCACGCGTCGCATAGGTGCCTGCGACCCTCGGGAAGCTCGCAGCCGAAGATTTGAAATGAAGCAATTTCCAATCTACAACCTGCGATGTGGATTGTTCAAATGTCGCGATTTGCAATCAGACCCACTAATGTTGCCGTAAGGACCTTCTTTTTTCGCGCTACCCTCCATCAACACACAGGTCGCCGAGGCGACCATTCCTTCCTCACCCGACATCGAATCCCGCAACACGTCTTTCACGGTTCCCTGCCGGCTGGGTGCTGGCATACAATCCACGCCAGGAGGAACGCACATGAAAGAGAAAATTCAGTTCGTCACGGTTCCCGCACTGCTGTTGCTGATTTTCTTCCTGGGCAAGCTAATCATGAGCCAGGCCGGAGCGCCCTACGAAACGGGTCTGCAGTTCTTCTCGATGGTCACGTTGCAAGTCCATCTCGCGCTCCTGTGGCCGGCGGTCGCGCGGCGCTACAAGGGTTACGGAATCGGGGGGGCCGTGCAGGTCGGCATTCTCATCGCGCTGGCGTCGCAGATTCTGATTTTTTTCGGCACCGGTCTCTCCTACGTGATCGGCGACACGCACTTCAACCATCCGGCGGCTCTGAATCAGGAAGGGCCGGTGGGTTTCGGAGCGGCCATGGCAATACGGGCCGGGGGACTCGTCGTCAACGCGGTGATCGGCGCGGTCGCCGCCGTCATCGGATGGTTCATGGGAGGACTGATTCCTCCAGAGCAACCTCAGGGCTAATTTGATCCTTAGGTTTAAGAATTTGCTCTCAGATTGTAGGGATCAAGCGTGCTGCCAGCGATCAGCCTTCAGCTGCTCTGGGGAATAGGACGATGGTCCCATCCGACTCTCAGGTAGGCTCGGAAAGAAGTGGACGCGGGTGCCGTCACCGCTCGCAAGCGTCGAGATTCCCGCGTCCATGTACCTAGGAACGGTCTACTTTTTCTTTTTCTTGGTCGCGGCAGCGCCGAGAACCGCGTCTTTGGCCGCTTTGGCTATCCGGAATTTCAACACGGTCTTGGCAGGAATCTTGATCGCCTCGCCCGTTGCCGGGTTGCGTCCCATTCGGGCCTTTCTTTTCTGCTTCACCAGCTTGCCGATGTCGGGAAGAGTAAATTCGCCGTTCTTCTTTGCTTCTTTGTGCGCCAGGTCTGAAAGCGTGCCGAGGAATTCTTTCGCCTCTTTCTTGCTGACACTCGCCTTCTCCGCCAGCGCGGCAATGATCTGAGTCTGAGTCAACTTGCCTGCCATACAGCGTCCTCCTAGATTTGAATATAGAGACTATCGTGATTGCTTGCTAAACCAAAGCCACCGACTCGGCGGCGACAAACCGAAATATCGCGGCCCTTCCTCAACCCGAGTCACGATCTCTTGAAGGCTTTCTGGATCTCCCGAAGATCATACCTCAGGATGATAGGGCGCCCGTGCGGGCAGACCGTCGGGCAATCGGTTTTCATCAGCTCCGTAACCAGCCACCGCATCTTAACACTATCCAGCGGATTGTTGATCTTGATTGCGGCATGGCAGGAGACGGTTGCCGCGATTTTTTGCCTGAAAGTGTCGATGTCCAGTTTACTGCTCTCTGCTTCCAATCCGTCCAGGAGTTCTCGAAGCAGCTTCTCGACCCCACCCGCCTTCAGGATCGCCGGTGCCGTCTTGACAGCGATGGTCCGGGGACCGAAGGGCTCGACCTCGAAGCCGTTGCGCATCAACTCCGGCGCGATGCTCTCGAAAATGACTTCCTGGCGGGGACTGAGTTCCAGCACAATCGGCATCAGCAACTGTTGGACATCGATCTTGCCTTCCATCCGCTCCCTCACGTACGTCTCAAACAAGACACGTTCGTGAGCCACGTGCTGGTCGATGACAACGAGACCGGACGAGTCCACCGCGACAATGAAACTGTCCTGGAGCTGACCCAGGGGCCGGATCTCCTTTTGGACCAGTTCGAAATCCGGAAGCGCCGAGTCCATCGTCGAGCCGGGGGCGCCCGATCCCACAATCGTCTGCGCTTGCTCGAAATTCAGATCCAGCGCACGGGAATCCGAAAACGTCAGCCTCGCCGGCAAATCCTTGAGCGGTTCGGTGGCCAGCGGTCCATCCTTCCAGGACTCGGGGACTCGACTCTGGAAGGCGGGCGCCTTGTGCGGCGACCAAGGAGGGTCTTCCGAGCCCATGGAAATAATCGTCTTGTCCGATTTCAGCCCCTCCAGCACGGTGTCGCGAATCGCATCGTGGACGAGCGGTCCGTGGCGGAACCGCACTTCTGTCTTTGCCGGGTGGACGTTCACGTCGATGTCGGCGGCACGTGCCTCGACGAACAATATCGTCACCGGGAAGGTCCCCGACGGCAGGATGCTCCGGTAGGCGTCGCTGTAGGCGTGCAGGATGATCCGGTCACGAACAGCGCGTCCATTGACGAAGAAGAACATCGAGTTGCGGTTGTACTTCTGGACGTGGGGCCTCGATGTAAACACATGGACCTTCACTCCCGAGGACCCGAAGTCCTGTTGATGTTCGACCAGCTCGTCGAGCAGGTCTCCGCCGAAAACCTGGAAGATTCGTTCCCTGGCGTCTGCGGCAGGTGGAGCTCGGAGCACTTCGAAGTTCCCGCTCTTGAGCGTGAAATGAATCTCGGGAAACGCCAGGGCGCAGTGGGTTGAATGCGTGGTGATCTGGCTGAGCTCGGATGATTCGGACTTCAGAAACTTACGCCGGGCCGGGACGTTGTAGAACACGTCCTCGACGGTGATCTGCGTTCCCGCGGGGAAGGCTCCTTCCTGCCGGGAGATGACTTCTCCGGCAGCAACCTCGAGAGAAGTGCCGATCGATGCTCCACGCGTCTGGGTCTCCAACAGGACCCGGGAAACGGACCCGATGGAGGGTAAGGCTTCGCCGCGGAATCCGAGCGTCTGGATCGCGGAGAGGTCATCCGCGGTCTGGAGCTTACTGGTTGCGTGTCGGCGGAAGCAGAGCTCTGCGTCCTCGGCAGCAATCCCGTCCCCATCGTCGGTGACCCGGATAAGCTGGCGACCACCCCCGCGCACTTCTACAGAGATCCTGGTCGACCGGGCATCGATCGCGTTCTCGATCAGTTCCTTGACGATCGACGCCGGACGCTCGACCACCTCGCCGGCGGCAATCTGGTTCCGAACGTCATCGGGCAGTACGTGGATCCTGGACATATCACGCGAATAAGCAACGGGCATGCCTGAGTTTGCCACGCAGGCGGCCCAACCGCGGACCCTCCTGAGGCACGGGAGGCCTGGAAAAGGTGTAGGTGCGCTCTATGAGCGCACAACCCGCAGCCCGTACAATGTGCGGTCATAGACCGCACCTACACGCTAGCGCTTGCGTAAACGGATACCCAGCTCCCGCAGTTGATCGTCGACGACGGGAGAGGGCGAGCCGCTCATCAGATCGACGGCGCGAGCGGTCTTGGGAAAGGCGATCACGTCCCGGAGGGACCCTCCGCCGGCCAGGAGCATGATAATGCGGTCCAGGCCCAACGCGATGCCCCCGTGCGGCGGAGTCCCGTACTCCAGAGCCTCCAGGAAGAATCCAAATCTCTCCCGCGCCTCTTCCTCATCCATCCCCAACAAACGGAAGATTCGGCTCTGGACGTCGCTACGGTGGATTCTGACGGAGCCTCCTCCGCACTCCAAGCCGTTCACGACCAGGTCGTAAGCGCGGGCCCGGACCTTGCCCGGATCGCTTTCCAGAATCGACAGGTCTTCGGGAACGGGCGACGTGAACGGATGGTGGAGCGAGACCCAGCGGTCGGCGCCGTCGTCGAACTCCAAGAGGGGGAAGTCCACAACCCACAGGAAGTGCCACTTGTCCTTTGGGATCAAATCCTCCCGACGGGCGACCTCGAGCCGAAGCGCCCCCAGCAGATTCAGCGCCTCCACCCGATCCCCGGCAATCATGAAGATCGTCTCGCCGGGTTTCGCTCCGGCCCGGCTGATGAGCGCATCGATCGCCTGCGTGCCCGCTTTCTTGACCGGCGGAGTTCCCGTCCAGCCCTCGTTGGACACCTTTACCCAGGCGACACCGGCCCCGCCGAGCTGCTTGACGAACTCGTCGATTTCATCCGAGATCTTGCGAGAGTAGGAAACCGGCGCCACAAGCCCGCGCACGGTGTTGCCGGACTCGACGATCTCACGAAACAACGACGGCTCAGCGGCGCGAAACACTTCGCTGAAGTCGGCCAACTCCAATCCGAAGCGCGTATCCGGCTTGTCGCTGCCGTACCGATCCATCGCTTCGACGTAACTGATCCGGGGAAACGGGACTTGAACCTCGATGTCCTGGACCGAGAAGACGTCAGACATCAAGCCTTCGATCGAAGAGAAGAACCCATCCTCGTCCGGGAACGAGACCTCGATGTCGATCTGCGTGAATTCAGGCTGCCGATCGGCGCGCAGATCCTCGTCACGGAAGCAGCGCACGATCTGGAAGTATTTCTCGAAGCCGGACACCATCAGGATCTGCTTGAAGATCTGCGGGGACTGCGGCAAGGCGTAGAAGTTGCCATGGTAGAGACGACTGGGAACCAGGTAATCTCTTGCACCTTCGGGCGTCGACTTCGTCAGGAACGGCGTCTCGATTTCCCAGAACCCCTTTCCGTCCATATAGCTTCGGACGGCCATCATGACACGGTGCCGAAGGTGGAAGTTCGCCTGCATCTTCGGCCGGCGCAAGTCCAGGTAGCGGTACTTCAGCCTCAAGTCTTCCGCGGTCGTGATATCGTCTTCGATCGGAAATGGCGTGGTCCTGGCTTCGCTCAGTATTTCCAGTCCGGCTGCCATCACCTCGATCTCACCCGTCTTGAGGTTGGTGTTAACCAGCTCGGGAGCCCGCTTTGTGACTGTTCCGGAAACCGCGACCACGAACTCGGAACGCAGATCCTTCGCCTGCAAGTGAGACTCGGCATGGCGCTCGGGATTAAAGACGACCTGGGTCACACCTTCGCGATCCCGAAGGTCGATGAATACCAACCCTCCGTGGTCCCGGCGACGGTGCACCCACCCCATCAAGACGACTTCGGCTCCTTCGTCGTGGGCCGTCAAGGCAGCGCAGCTGTGAGTTTTTCGCTTCTCTGACATACGGGGAGACCTAGCGGCCCCGCCTTTCGAGTTCGAGTAGCTCCGGTTCCGACATTTCTTGTTGCTCACTGGTTCCCATGTCCCGCACCACGAGCTTCCCCGACTTCAACTCTTCGGGGCCGATGATCACAACCTGGCCGGCCTCGAGCTTGCCGGCCAACCGCATCTGGCTCTTCAGGCTGCGGCCATCGAAATCTAGGTAGACCCGGCTGCCTTGCGATCGCAGTTTCCGGGCCAGGAGCGTGGCATAATGAAACGCTTCGTCGCCCAGCGTCGCGATGAAGTACTCCGGTCCCTGGTACGACGCCAACCCGTCTGGGTCCGGGATCGACAGCAGCAGCCGTTCCAGGCCCATGGCAAAGCCGAAACCCTTCGTGGGCGGGCCGTCGAGGGCTTCGATGAGGCCGTCGTAACGTCCTCCGCCGACTAACGCGTCCTGTGCTCCGAGACTCCCGGATAAGATTTCGAAGGTCGTCCTCATGTAATAGTCCAGACCACGGACAAGCCTTGGGTCGATGCGGTAGGCGATCCCCCGTTCGTCCAGAAACGCCCGAAACTTCTCGAAGTGCTCGCGGCACGCATCGCACAGATTGTTGGTGATCGCAGGCAATCCCGCCAGCAATGGCTGGCATGAGGGGACTTTGCAGTCGAAAACCCGCAGCGGATTGCTCTCGGCGCGGCGATTACAATCACCGCAAAAGTCGGAGGCCCGATCATGTATCGCGCCCGTGAGTTTCTCAATGAAAGGGGGTCTGCATTCCCGACAGCCAATCGAGTTGACCACCGTCTCCAGGTCTGTGACATCCAGCCGTTCGAACAACAGCATGAGCATCTCGACAACCTCGGCCTCGATCGCGGGGTTGTCGTCGGAGGAGAGGACTTCGACGCCGGCCTGGTGCAACTGACGGAAGCGTCCCCGCTGAGGACGTTCGTACCGGAACATCGGCCCGATGTAGTACAGCTTGACCATCCGAGACTCATCGGCCATGTGGTGCTCGATGTAGGAACGGACGACGGGAGCCGTTCCTTCCGGTCGCAGCGTCAAGGATCCCTTTTCGCTCTTGTCCGTGAACGTGTACATCTCCTTGGCGACGATGTCGGTTTCCTGGCCCACACCGCGGACGAACAACTCCGTGGCTTCGAAAATCGGGGTTCGAATCTCGCCGAAAGCGTAGGACTCGAAGACAGCTCTCATCTCCGTCTCGATGGCATGCCAGAGCCGGACGTCGGCGGGAAGAACGTCGTATGTTCCACGAACGGATTTGATCATCAGTAGCCAGTAGTCAGTAGTCAGTAGTCAGTAGTCAGTGAGCGACCGCTTCCCAAGTAACTTTCCTTGTACTCCACGTAGCGCCTAGCGTATTCGTCGATGTCGGCGACTTCTTCATCCGTCAATTCCCGTTTGACCTTGGCTGGCATACCCATCACCAGGCTCCGCGGTGGCACGATGAGGTTTTCGGTCAAGAGGGCGCCCGCCGCCACGATCGAGCCCCCGCCCACTCGCACGTCGTTCAGGATCGTCGAGTGCATGCCGATCAGGCAGTGAGATTCGACCACACAGCCGTGCAACGTCGCCGCATGTCCAACGGTGACGTAGTCACCCAGGACCAGCGGGCATTCATCCTTCATAACGTGGCAGACGCACCCATCCTGGATGTTGGTGTGATGCCCGATACGGATGGAGTCGATGTCGCCGCGCACCACGGTGTTGAACCAGATGCTGGAGTCGTCGCCGATCTCGACGTCACCGATAACGTGAGACCCGGGGGCGAGGAACACCCCTGCTCCGATTCTGGGATGCATGCCTTTGAACTCGTGAATCATCTCTTCGCAGCTTAAACAGAACAAATTCGGCGCAAAGACCAAAACGCTAACGCTAGCAAAAGGGGTGGGCCAATTCAAGCAGGCTTCACCAACCCACGGCGGGGACCTCTCGGCGATGATCTCTATAGTATTCTGGACCGGTGAAACCAGACGCAGAAGACATCAAGCGGTACCAGCAGAACTACCTCCGCGAAAAGGAAGGGGTCGCGCTCTACCTCGCTCTGGCCGAGGCCGAAGCCAACTCCGAGCGCGCGGAACTCTTCAAGAAGCTCGCGAATGCGGAGGAACGCCACTGCCGGCGCTGGGAACACCTCATGGAGTCCGCGGGGGAGTCGGTTCCGCGATTCAAGCCCAGTTGGCGTGTAGGCCTGCTGGCTCTCCTCGCGAGGCGTTTCGGAACGTCCTACGTGTTACCTGTCATCAGCGGCATTGAAGCGGGCGTCGAAGATGAGTACGCCGGGCAGGCCGATGCAGGCAGGCTTCCGGCAGAGGAGCGCAGTCACCGTCGTACCATCCAGGCAATGCACGACCCGGCCGGAACCGGGGCGGGAGCCGACGCGATCCTGGGAGCGGAGCGCTGGCACCGGACCAGCTACGGGGGGAGCCTCCGCGCCGCCGTCTTCGGGATGAACGACGGTCTGGTTTCCAACTTCAGCCTGGTAATGGGCATTGCCGGCGCCAACGTCGACACTGATATCATCCTGCTCGCCGGAGTGGCCGGTCTGTTGGCCGGGGCGTTCTCTATGGCGGCGGGTGAATACGTGTCGGTCAAGTCTCAGAGAGAACTCTACGAACAGCAGATCGCGCTCGAAGCGCAGGAACTGGAGATGTCCCCCGCCGAAGAGCGCGAGGAACTGGCACTTATCTACCAGGCGAAGGGTATCCCGGCCGATCAAGCGGACGCCCTGGCACAACACATCATTTCGGACCCGGCACTGGCCATCCAGACGCTCGCCCGGGAAGAACTCGGCCTGGATCCCACTTCGCTGGGATCACCGAGGGGGGCGGCGGCCAGTTCGTTCGTCGCGTTCGCGCTCGGTGCGTTCGTCCCGGTCGGTCCCTACCTGTTTCTCGGCGGTAACTACGCCTTTCTGGCGTCCGCTTCCTTCGCTGCGACCGCCCTGTTCGGTGCCGGTGTCCTGATTTCGATCTTCACGGGAAGGAACGCCCTCTTCAGCGGGGCTCGGATGCTCGGGATAGGGGCGCTTGCGGCGAGCGCTACCTACGGCATCGGGACGTTGCTCGGCGTCAGCGTAGTCGGATAGAAGCAATGCGGACTACTCAATATCGCGATCTGCAATTGGACCCACTAAGTTTCTGGAAGAGCCTACTATAATGAGTGGTTAAAGCCGATCCGCCCCTCCGGGGTATCCCGCACGCAGTCAATCAGGGGAGAGAATCACGACTATGAACAGTTTCGAAGCCCGCTCGACACTGCAACTGGGCGAGGAGTCGCTCCGCTTTTACTCGCTGGAAGCTCTGGAGAAATCCGGTGTTGACGTGTCCCGCCTTCCCTTTTCACTGAAGATCATGATCGAAAACCTCCTGCGTCATGAAGACGGGGAGTCTGTATCGTCCGACGATGTGCGCGCTGTGGCAGAATCCGTGGTCGGAGAACGTCGCGAACGCGAGATCGCATTCCGACCGGCCCGGGTTCTCATGCAGGACTTCACCGGGGTGCCAGCCGTGGTCGACCTCGCCACGATGAGGGACATGATCCGCGATCTGGGAGGCGATCCGGAACGCATCAACCCGCTCCAACCCGTCGATCTGGTGATCGATCATTCGGTGCAGGTGGATCGCTTCGGCACCGCGGGGGCGTTCGATTTCAACGCCGAACGCGAGCTGGAGCGAAACCGGGAGCGGTACCTGTTCCTCAAGTGGGGGCAGAAAGCGTTCGACAATTTCAGGGTCGTGCCTCCCGATACGGGAATCGTGCACCAGGTCAACCTCGAGCACCTGGCCCACGTCGTATTCCGAGACGGAGGGGGCTCCCCGCCCGTGGCATACCCGGACACACTGGTCGGAACCGACTCCCACACCACCATGATCAACGGAATTGGTGTGGTCGGCTGGGGGGTCGGGGGAATCGAAGCGGAAGGTGCGATGCTCGGTCAGCCGCTGTCGATGCTGATCCCCGAGGTCGTTGGCTTCAGGTTGAACGGCCGGCTGCCGGAAGGTTCGACGGCGACCGACGCCGTCCTCCGAGTTGTCGAGATGCTTCGCGCGAAAGGAGTCGTGGGCAAGTTTGTCGAGTTCTTCGGTCCGGGAATCGAACACCTGTCGCTGGCCGACCGAGCGACCATATCGAACATGGCTCCCGAGTACGGCGCAACGATCGGTTTCTTCCCGGTGGACGACGAGACGCTCAGCTACATGAAGCTCACCGGGCGGGATCCCGCCGGGATCGCGCTCGTGGATGCCTACTCGAAGGCGCAGGGTCTCTTCCGCACCCCGGAAACGCCGGAACCCGTGTTCCGGGATTCGCTGGATCTGGACCTCTCGACTGTCGAACCGTCAATCGCCGGGCCCAAGAGACCCCAGGATCGAATTCCGTTGAGCCGGTCCAAGAAGGACTTTCGGAGAGTACTGGCGTCGATGCTGAACGGCGGCGGTAACGGCAATCGGGGTAAGGTGCAGGACTGGATCGATTCGGGTTCCGCGCCCGCGGCATCCTCGAATGCGGTTTCCGGAGACGATGAACTGGCGCCCCTGGTCAAGGCGGTGCCCGTAAAGATCGATTCGGAGGAGTTCTCGATCGGTCACGGGTCCGTCGTGATCGCAGCGATCACGAGCTGTACGAATACCTCAAACCCTTCCGTCATGATCGCCGCTGGGCTCCTGGCGCGCAAGGCTGTTCAGCGGGGCCTCAACGTCCAACCGTGGGTGAAGACCAGCCTCGCTCCGGGATCCAGAGTGGTGACGGACTATCTCAGAGAAACGGGACTGCTCGAGGATCTGGAGGCGTTGAAATTCCACCTCGTCGGATACGGTTGCACGACCTGTATCGGCAACAGCGGACCCCTGCCGGGCCCGATCGCCGCAGGCATTCAAGGCAGCGGTCTGGTGGCAACTTCCGTCCTGAGTGGAAACCGCAATTTCGAGGGCCGGGTGAATCCTCTCGTTCGGGCGAACTACCTGGCGTCGCCGCCGCTGGTGGTCGCCTACGCGATCGCGGGAAACATGGACGTGGACCTGATCAGCGAACCTCTGGGAACCGGCTCGGATGGCGAACCGGTCTTTCTGAAGGACATCTGGCCCGATCAGGAGGAGATTCAAAGCGCGATCGCCTCCACGCTCGAGCCGCAGATGTTCCGGAAGGCCTACGAAGAGTCGCTCCAGGGCGATGAGCGCTGGAACCAGCTGAGCGTGCCGACCGGCGACATCTACGGCTGGGATCCGGAATCCACATACGTCAAGAAACCACCGTTCTTCGAGGACATGCCGCGCGAAGCGCCGGATGTGGAGGATATCCGCGGAGCTCGGGTCCTGGCGGTGCTCGGCGACTCGGTCACGACCGATCACATTTCCCCCGCAGGGGCGATACCGGCCGACGGCCCCGCCGGTCAGTACCTTCAGGAAAACGGGGTTGAGCCGGCGAACTTCAACTCCTTCGGGGCCCGGCGCGGCAATCATGAAGTGATGATGCGCGGCACCTTTGGGAACATCCGACTCCGAAACCAGATGGCACCGGGGACTGAAGGCGGTTGGACTCTGCACGTGCCCGATGGGGATCAGATGACGATCTACGACGCGGCGATGCGTTACCAGGAAGAGGGAACCCCGCTCATCGTCGTGGCCGGGAAGGAATACGGCACTGGATCGTCGCGCGACTGGGCCGCCAAAGGAACCCGTCTGCTGGGTGTGCGGGCGGTTCTGGCTCAGAGTTTCGAGCGGATCCACCGGAGCAACTTGATCGGCATGGGCGTCCTGCCGCTCGAGTTCGCCGACGGCGAAGGAAGATCGAGCCTGGGGTTGCGCGGCTATGAAACGTTCGATATCGAAGGCATCGGCGGGGGAATCGAACCCCGTCAGAAGCTGCAGGTCCGGGCAAGAGACGAATCCGGTCAGGAAAAGAGCTTCGAAGTGCTGGCTCGGCTGGACACGCCCGTCGAGATCGAGTATTACAGGCATGGTGGGATTCTGCAGTACGTTCTGCGACAGATGAGTTCCAAGTGAGACGGGGTGGCTCTAGTGGCCTGTAACGGAGGGTCGATTCCTCGATCGACCTCGGCATGATGTTTGTAAGGAGGTTCCTGTGTCGAAGACATTGATCACGCTGAGCGTACTCGGGCTGATGGCGATCGCTTGTCAGCCGCAGGCTCCCGACACCGCGTACCAGTTCCCTCCCGGAGCACACGACCCGATGGAAATCGAGCTGCCGCTGGGAATAGACGCCCCACCACCGGTCCCTGAAGACAATCCGATGACGCTCGCGAAGGTCGAGCTTGGCAAGCAACTCTTTTTCGACCCGCGACTGTCATCGGACGGGACTGTGAGTTGCGCGACGTGTCACAACCCAGTCATGGGGTTCACCGACGGCCGACCCGTCAGCATGGGCGTCCTGGCGCAGGAAGGTGGCCGGAGCGCGCCGACCGTGATCAACCTGGCCTACGCGCAGTTGGGCGTGTTCTGGGATGGACGCGCCAGGGACCTCGAAGAACAAGCCGTCGGACCAATCGCCAACCCGATCGAAATGGCCAACACACATCGGGACGCAGAGGCAACGCTGAACGGCATACTGGGATACCGACAGCAGTTCGAAGCGATATTCGGCTCGCCCGACATCACGATCGACAATCTCGGAAAAGCGATCGCCGCCTTCGAGCGGACCATCATCTCAGGCAACTCGCCGTGGGACAGGTTCATGAAGGGAGAAGAGAGCGCGCTCTCGGAATCCGCACAGCGCGGCTGGACACTGTTCCAGGAAAAGGCCAACTGCCTGAAGTGTCACGCCGGATTCAACCTCACCGACAACCAGTACCACAACATCGGGGTGGGGATGGATATGGAGAATGTGGATCTCGGACGCTATATGGTGACGGAAGCTGAGGAGGACCGCGGACGGTTCAAGACTCCCACGCTTCGCGACCTGGCCTACACACGCCCCTACATGCACGATGGCCGGTTCTGGACGCTGGAGGAAGTTATCGACTTCTATGATGATGGCGGTATCCCGAACGCGAGTCTCGACCCGGAGATGAAAGAGCTGGAACTGACCGACGCGGAAAAAGCCGACCTGCTCGAGTTCATGCGGTCGCTCAACGGCGAAGGATGGCAGGTGGAGCCGCCCACTGCCCTGCCGCAGGCAGAGCAGTAGGCGGCAGTAGTCAGTAGTCAGTTATAAGTAGTCAGTTGTAAGAGTGAAGAAGAAAAAGCCCAGGCACGATGTGCCCGGGCTTTTTTCTTCAACTGACTACTGGCTACTGGTAGCTACTGGTTACTGGCTACTACCCAGACTCCCCTCCTCAGATGAGGAGGGGTGGCGCGAAGCGTCGGGGTGGTGTTGACCAAAAAAATCCGAACAATCCTACGGTCGGGCAAAGCGGTACGAAGCAACCTTATTCCAGCTTTTCTGCATAGCCAACGCCCGGGGACAGGGCCAGGCCCCTGTCCCCCTCACAGTGACTCTCTCGCGGGTCATTTCGAGTAAGCGATCGCAACTGGCAACCGAGGCTCTTCGCTACGTTGTACACTGACCGTAATGAGTTCGACCCTCCACAAAGACCCTGTCTGCGGAATGGATGTCGCCGAAGATGCGGCGACCGGAAAGCATGCGCATCTCGGCGAGACCTATTACTTCTGCTCCGCCCACTGCCTCGAAAAGTTCAGCGACGATCCCGAAAAATTCCTGACCAAGACAACGGACGAGTCTCAACCGTCTCGGCCGGCCGATCCATCCGAAACCTACACCTGCCCGATGGACCCCGAGGTGCGGCAGCGGGGTCCCGGTGCATGTCCGAAGTGCGGCATGGCTCTGGAGCCGCTTGAAATAGACGCGGGCCGCCTCCGGACCGTGTACACGTGCCCCATGCATCCCGAGGTCGAGCGGGACGAGGCCGGAACTTGTCCGAAGTGTGGGATGGCTCTTGAGCCAGCCAGCATCGCCGTGGAGGAAGCGAACCCGGAACTGGAAATGATGACTCGCCGCTTCAGGGTGGGCCTGGTCTTCACGATCCCGCTGCTGGCCCTGGCGATGGGGCACATGATTCCCGGCTCTCCGTTGGAGGGGGTTCTCGGAGCAAGGAATTTGAACTGGATACAGCTCGCGCTCGCGACTCCCGTCGTCGCCTGGTGTGGCTTTCCGTTCTTCGAGCGCGCCTGGACGTCAGTTGTGAGTCGCAACCTGAACATGTTCACCTTAATCGGCATCGGAACAGGTGTGGCTTACGTCTATAGCGTCTCGGCCACCGTCGCACCCGATCTCTTTCCCGACTCCTTCCGTGGCGCCGGGGGAGCTGTCGCCGTGTATTTCGAGGCGGCGGCGGCAATCGTCGTACTGGTTCTCCTGGGACAGGTGCTGGAACTCCGCGCCCGGAGCCGAACCAGCAACGCGATCCGGGCATTGCTCTCGCTGGCCCCGGCCCAGGCGCGGCGGATCTCAGAGGGCGGGCTGGAAGAGGACGTCCCCCTCGAAGAGGACGTCCCCCTTGCGGAGGTCCGGGAGGGTGACCGGCTGCGAGTTCGTCCCGGAGAAAAAGTCCCGGTCGACGGACGGGTCGAGGAAGGATCCAGTTCGATCGACGAATCGATGATCACGGGCGAGTCGTTCCCAGTGGGGAAGGCTTCGGGCGACCGAGTGACGGGAGGCACGGTGAACGGAACGGGGACTCTCGTCATGGTCGCCGAACACGTCGGAAGCGAGACCGTCCTGGCCAGGATCGTACGGATGGTCGGCGAAGCCCAGCGCAGCCGTGCACCGATCCAGCGGCTGGCGGATGCCGTCGCTTCCTACTTTGTACCCGCAGTGGTGATGGTGTCGGCGGCCAGCTTCGCCGTCTGGGCGACGATCGGTCCGGAGCCGCGGATGGCGTTCGCTCTGCTCAACGCAATAGCGGTGTTGATCATCGCCTGTCCGTGCGCTCTAGGGCTCGCCACACCGATGTCGATCATGGTGGGAACCGGGCGCGGGGCCACTGCAGGGGTCCTGATCAAGAGCGCCGAAATGCTGGAAGTGCTCGAGAAGGTGGACACGCTGGTGGTGGACAAGACAGGCACCCTGACGGAGGGCAAGCCTCGCCTGACGAGGGTGATCGCGCTTCCAGGCTGGTCGGAGTCGGAGGTGTTGCGGGCGGCGGCTGGAATCGAAGCCGGTAGCGAACACCCACTCGCCGCGGCAATCGTCGACGGGGCCCATCAACGGGGGATAGCCTTCACCTCAGCGGAAAAGTTTCGCGCAGTCCCGGGCAAAGGCGTGATCGGTGCCGTCGGCGGACACAAGGTCGTACTGGGCAACCAGAAGCTCTTCCAGCAGCGCGAGATCGATCCATTACCGCTACTCGAAGAGGCTGAAAGGCTGCGGAGGGAAGGGGATACTGTTGTCCTGCTTGGGGTCGATGATCGGCCGGCCGGTCTGATCGGCGTATCCGACCCCATCAAAGAGTCGACGCCGGAAGCGATCCAGTTGCTCCGGATCGAAGGCATCGGGATCGTGATGTTGACCGGAGACAGCCGCCCGACGGCCGAAGCTGTCGGGCGGCGGCTCGGAATCGATGACGTTCGCGCCGAGGTCCTGCCCGATGCGAAGCACGAGACGATCCAGGAGCTCCAACTGGCGGGCCGGATCGTAGCGATGGCCGGAGACGGCATCAACGATGCACCTGCGCTGGCTGCCGCCCACGTCGGAATCGCCATGGGCGACGGGACGGACGTTGCAATCGAGAGTGCCGGCATCACCCTTGTCAAAGGGGACCTCAGAGGCATCGTTCGGGCGCGACGGCTGAGTCGCGGTACGATGCGGAACATCCGCCAGAATCTGTTCTTCGCGTTTGTGTACAACTCGATCGGCGTGCCGGTTGCCGCCGGGGTTCTCTATCCCGTCTTTGGGATACTCCTGAGTCCCATCATCGCGAGCGCCGCAATGACGTTCAGTTCGGTCTCTGTGATCTCGAATGCGCTTCGCCTCCGAAAGCTGGCGCTGTAGTGACTTCGCGGCGCCGAGGTTGATCGTGCCATGTGGTGTTGGTTGCTCGAGGAGCGCTCTTGACGCCAACCTTCTGGAAACACAGGGCTTCGGCTCCCAGCGTCAGCGAAAACCCTTGCCCGTGACAGGCATCTGCGACTAGACTAAGTGTCTTTGCTCAACAAGTGTTTGGCCGGCATCACGCATCGCGTTCTTGCGACCATCTCCGACGCTACCGGTAGAACCACAGTTGAAAGCTTTGTAGGCGCGTTGTTCTCTCGACCGGTGTGTCGGGACCAGCGTTGAAATCATAGGCGAAGAACCGCTAAGAAAAGCTGTCAGGAGGTTTTGGGAATGAATCGGACTTTCGCAGTCGCTATTGGTGGGGCTGCAGGACAGGGTGTTGCCACCCCTGGAAACATATTCGCACGGATCTTCGTTCGCCGAGGGCTGCACCTGAATGCATACAACGCCTATCAGTCGATCATCCGGGGCGGTCACACGCTGCTGACCATACGAACAGGTGTCGATCCCGTAACCAGCATGGGCGATAAGATCGATCTGCTGATCCCTCTCAATCAGGACACGATGAACCGCCATCTCGAGCAGATGGGCCCGGGCACGGCCGTCATCTACAACGGAGAGTCGATCCAGCCGGACGGAGCGGCCGACGGCGTGCAACTCTGCGCCCTGCCGGTCGGGGAACTGGCTGACATCACCCGAAACAAGGTCGCTCAGAACACGCTCGCGCTCGGTGCGGCGCTGAGCATGATGGGTGTTGGTTTTCAAGCACTCGAAGACGCCCTCACGGCTCAATTCAAACGGAAAGGCGAGGCTGTCGTCGACGAGAACGTCAAGGTCGCGCGGGCGGGTTATGACCACGCAACGGCGAACTTCAAGGGTTTTGACGAGCCCCTGCCGATGACCGACGAGCCGAAGGCCATGCTGACAGGGAACATGGCATTGGGAATGGGAGGCGCCGCGGCCGGCGTCAAATTCTACTGTGCGTATCCGATGAGCCCCGCGACCGGGGTCCTGCACTGGATGGCGGGACACGCCCGTGATGCCGGAATCATGGTGCGTCAGGTCGAAGACGAGATCGGTGTCATCAACATGGCGATCGGTGCGGCCCATACGGGAGTCCGAGCGATGTGCGCAACTTCCGGTGGAGGATTCGCCCTGATGACGGAAGGGCTCGGCATGTCGGCGATGATGGAGACACCGGTCGTCGTTATCAACGTGCAGCGCGCGGGCCCGTCGACGGGAGTTCCGACGAAAACCGAGCAGGGCGACCTCTGGCAGATGCTCGGGGCCGGTCATGGCGACTACCCCCGGGCGATCGTGGCTCCGACCGAGATTCTCGACTGTTTCAAGGTTCTGCCGGAGCTGTTCAACCTGACCGATCGGTTCCAGTGTCCCGGAATCGTCCTGAACGATCTTCTCCTGTCGGAAGGAACTGGCAGTGTGAACCCAGAGGATCTCGACTTCGATGTCGAAATCGATCGGGGAGAACTCATCACTTCCAGCAACGGAGCCAACGGCTACAAACGCTACGAAATCACCGAAAGCGGGGTGTCTCCCCGAGCGATTCCGGGTGTGCCTCACCACACGCATACCGCTTCAACCGACGAACACGACGAAGACGGCGTTCTGATCAGCGACGAGTTCACGAACCCCGGCAAACGACGGGCGATGATGGAAAAGCGGCAGAAGAAAGTGGAGGGAATCGAAGCCGCGGTTCCTCCGCCGGAATTGATGGGGGATCCCGGGGCGGAGGTGACGTTGGTCGGATGGGGCTCCACCAAGGGTGTCATCCAGGAAGCAGCCCAGATGCTGAACGAGAACGGTATTTCTGCCAACCACCTTCAGATTCGATGGCTCGTGCCCCTGCACGGCACCGCGATCGTCGAGATCCTCAAGGCGGAGAAGCACACGATCATCGTCGAGAACAACTACAGCGGTCAGTTCGCCCGCTACCTGCGAAGTGAAACCGGCTACGACTCCGACGGGCACATCCGCAAGTACGATGGTGAGCCCTTTATGCCGCACCATATCGTCGAAAGTGTCAAAGAACAACTGGCCGGCAAGACTACGCTGTCAGTGCCGATGCACGAAATGAACGTTTGAGGAGGAGAAATTGTCGACTACGATTCAACAGCCTGAAGGCCAACTGACGATCAAGGATTTCAAGGGACCTGTCGATCCGGACTGGTGTCCGGGATGTGGCGATTTCGGCGTTCTGACCTCTGTCCAGAAAGCCTTTGTGGGACTGCAGATCCAGCCTCATGACGTTGTGACCATCAGCGGCATCGGTTGCTCCTCGAACCTGCCCGGCTACGTCGATACCTATGGGATGCACACCCTGCATGGTCGGGCCCTCGCCGTCGCCACGGGGGTGAAGATGTCGAATCCTGATCTACAGGTGGTCGTCACGGGAGGTGACGGAGACGGGTTCGGCATCGGAGGCAACCACTTCGTCCATACGATGCGGCGGAATGTCGACCTGGTCTATATCGTCATGGACAATCAGATATACGGTCTGACGACGGGTCAGACCTCGCCGACCAGTCAAGTCGGCATGAAGACGAAGAGTATGCCTTTCGGCAACATCGAGGAGCCCGTCAACCCGATCGCCCTGGCGCTGGCGTGCGGAGCCACTTTCGTCGCACGGGGATTCAGTGGACAGCAGAAACATCTGATCGATCTGATCAAGCAGGCGTTCGAGCATAAGGGGTTCGCGTTCATCGACGTCTTCAGTCCCTGCGTGACGTACAACCACGACAACACCTATCCCTGGTTCCGGGAGCGGGTGAAGAAACTGGAAGACGACGAGAGCTACGACTCATCGGACTGGTCTGAAGCGATGACACGGTCGTTGCTCTGGGGTGACGAGATTCCGATCGGGAAGTTCTTCCAGCGGACGGACCTGCCGGCGCTGGACCAGGAAGAACCAGTACTGGGCGAAGGGACGTCGCTGCCTCACCGGCCGCTGAAGGTGGACCCCAAGGTCGCGGAGAAGTTCGTGGCCGAGCTCTTATAGGACGGCTCTCGGAAAAACCGCGAGCCCAACCGGCACGGTATTCATGAAACCCTCTCCGGAAAGAGAGGGTTTTTTGTTGGGCCGGGACCCTGCTTGCTAAACTGGTACTAGTGACCTGTAACAGTGCTATCGGTACCAGCGTTCGGCCGAACGGCGTCGGATTCTAGGAGTGACGCCCGAGCCAATGCTGTTTCATTGCGAGGGCGTTACGACACCGAAGACGGCGCCGTTGGGCCGAACCCTTCGGGCCGATGGGGGTTGCGGGCGATCTCTTTGTCGGAAACCGTCACCGATGAATGAGCATCGCTTTCCGTCTCCCTCCTCGACCTCGCCCGCAAGACCCATCGGCGATGGTGCCGATAGCACTGTTACAGGCCACTAGTGGCCGCCACCGATGAGCCTCCAACCGGAAACAGCCGATCGAGACCGAGTTACACCCGCTGACGTCGTATTCGAAGCCCGTGGCATCACGAAAGTCTACCCCATGGGGGACGTCGAGGTGCACGCACTACGCGGCATCGACCTTTCTCTCTACGAATCCGAGTTCATCGTGCTGCTTGGCCCGTCGGGCAGCGGCAAGTCCACCTTGCTGAACATCCTGGGGGGGCTGGACGTACCGACCGCCGGGACAGTCATATACCGCGGCCGCGATCTAACAACCGCAGATGAAAACGAGCTCACCTGGTATCGGCGCCGTCACGTCGGTTTCGTGTTTCAGTTCTACAACCTGATCCCGAGCCTCACAGCACGGGAGAACGTCGCGCTGGTGACCGAGATCGGGGACGATCCGCTGACTCCCGAGGAAGCCCTCGAGCGGGTCGACCTCGGAGATCGCATCGACCACTTCCCTTCTCAACTCTCGGGCGGCGAGCAACAGCGCGTCGCGATCGCGCGAGCCATCGCGAAACGGCCGGACGTGCTCCTGTGTGACGAACCAACAGGTGCGCTGGACATCACGACCGGCATCGTCGTCCTCGAGGCGATCGCGAAGGTCAACCGGGAACTGGGTACGACCACGGCGGTGATCACGCACAACGCGTCGATCGCTGCGATGGCCGACCGCGTTATCGCGCTGTCGGACGGACACATCGCATCGATACGGGAGAACGCTCGAAAGATCCAGTCTTCCGAACTGGAGTGGTAGCAGGACAGTACGATGGATGCCATCAACCGCAAACTGATCCGCGACCTCTGGCGCATGAAAGGTCAAGTGCTGGCGATCAGCCTCGTGATCGCCGCGGCGGTGACGGTGTACGTCATGTACCTGGGCGCGTTCGAATCGCTCAGCGTCACACAACGGACCTACTACGACCGCTACCGTTTTGCCGACGTTTTCGCCTCGCTCAAACGTGCACCTCTGTACCTCGAGAGTCGGATCACACAGATTCCCGGGGTCGCCGGTGCCGAGTTGAGGGTCAGCGCAACAGCGACGCTCGACATCGAAGGCATGTCCGAACCGGCCGTCGGAAAGCTGGTCTCGATACCTTCGCGCCGCCGTGCAATGTTGAACGACCTGTTCATCAGAAGCGGACGCTACATCGATCCGAGCCGGTCGAACGAGGTTCTGGTAAGCGAAGGGTTCGCGCTGGCCCATGGCTTCGGACCGGGCGACACGATACGGGCCGTGATCAACGGCCGTCGCAGGGATCTGGAGATCGTCGGCGTTGCGCTCTCTCCCGAATTCATCTACACGTTCCGGCCCGGCGACATCATGCCGGATGACGAACGGTGGGGCATTCTCTGGATGGAGCGGCGTGAACTGGCGGCGGCATTCGACATGGAAGGCGGCTTCAATGATGTGGCGATCCGCCTGATGGCGGGAACCAACGAAAGCGACGTCATCATGCGGCTGGACCAGATGCTGGAACGTTACGGGGGGCTGGGGGCGATACCGCGATCACTGCAGCTCTCCCACTGGTTCCTGACTAACGAGTTCACCCAACTTCAGAGCTTCGGAACGTTCATCCCGATCATATTCCTGGCCGTTGCCGCCTTCCTGTTGAACGTCGTGCTGAACCGTATCATCGCCGTCCAGCGCGAGCAGATAGCGGCCCTAAAGGCTCTCGGTTACTCCAACTTCGAAGTGGGGATGCATTATTACAAGTTCGGCCTCATCGTCGCCGTGATCGGGATCGGGTTGGGTCTGTGGGCGGGTGTCTGGCTGGCGTCGTCGATGGTGGCGCTGTACAACGACTTCTTCCGCTTTCCGCTCCTGGCGTTCGAGATTCCACCGAACGTCGTCGCGACTGCGACCCTCGTCAGCCTCGTCGCGGCATTACTGGGAGCACGCGGTGCTGTTCAGAGTGCGGTACGGCTGCCTCCGGCAGAAGCGATGCGTCCTCAGGCACCGGCAAGATACCGCGTGAGCCTGATCGAACGCAGCGGCATCGGCCGGTGGGTATCGCCGTCGACACGAATGATCTTTCGAAACCTGTCCAGGAGACCTCTTCGGGCGACGCTGTCGGTGATCGGTATTGCTTTCGGAGCCGCGATGATGATCGTCGGGATGTTCTTCCTGGACGCCATGCAGGTCGCGATGGACGTCCAGTTCAACGTCGCGCAGCGACAGGATCTGACCGTCACGTTTGTGGAACCGGCCTCGCCCCGATCTCTGTACGAGATCGCGAACCTCGACGGTGTGATGCACCTGGAACCGATGCGGAGCGTACCCGCACGGCTGCGCTTCGGCCATCGTTCAAGGCAAACGTCCGTCACGGGACTCGCCGCGGGCGTCAACCTGAACCGCGTGATCGATACGGACCTGGATGTGGTTGAACTGCCGCCCGAGGGCATCGTCCTCTCGACGACACTGGGCGAGATCCTCGGCGCGGGAGTCGGAGACACGCTCAGCGTCGAAGTGCTCGAGGGTGCGCGTCCCGTCCGCGATGTGGTCGTGTCGAGACTGGTCGACGAATTCCTCGGGATGTCGGCCTACATGGATCTCGACGGTCTCCACCGGATGATGCGTGAAGGACAGGTGCTTTCCGGAGCGTTCCTGCAGGTCGATTCCTCGAGGCTCGATCAATTGTATGGGAGGTTCAAGCGGACGCCGGCGGTTGTCGGCGTGGCGCTGAAAGACGCCGCGATCCGGAGTTTCAAGGAAACGGTCGAAGCCAACATGGGCATCATTATCTTCTTCAACCAGATCTTCTCGAGCATCATCGCCTTCGGCGTAATCTACAACGCTGCGCGAATCTCTTTGTCGGAGCGCAGCTGGGAATTGGCCAGCCTCCGGGTAATGGGCTTCACAAAGGGAGAGATTTCCTACATTCTGTTAGGAGAGTTTGCCGCGCTGACCGCCGTGGCTATCCCGCTCGGTCTGGGGCTGGGATATGGGCTGGCCGCATTCACGGTGTACACGATCGGGAGCACGGAACTCTACCGGATCCCCTTGCATGTTGCCCCAGCTACGTTCGGGATGGCAGTCGCGGGTGTCATCGTGGCGGCGGCGGTGTCGAGCCTGGTCGTCCGGCGCCGGCTCAACAGCCTGGATCTTGTCAGCGTGCTGAAGACCAGAGAATAGGGAAACATGAAACGCCTTCTCAAGAGAGTGTTCGGGATACTCGTCCTGGCGGCGATCGGGGGAGCTCTCGTCTATTCGTTCCGGCCCCGCCCGATACAGGCGGACTTTGACGAGGTCGTCCGGGGCTCCATGCGGGTGACGATCGACGAGGAGGGCGAAACCCGCATCCGGGACCGCTTCGTGGTGTCGGCACCCGTCGCCGGCCGTGTGTTGCGGATCGAACTGGATCCGGGCGACGCCGTCCGAGCCGGGGGGACCGCGATTGCCACATTCCTTCCCGCGGAGCCCGCACTGCTCGACGTTCGCAGCCGGGCTGAAGCCGAAGCCCGCGTCCGGGTGGCAGAAGCATCGCTGGGACGCTCCCAGGCGACGCGGGACCGGGTAAGGGAGGAGCTGGCGTTCGCCGAATCTCAGCTCGAACGCTATGAGGAACTGGCCGAGCAGGGACTCGTTGCTATGGAGCGTCTCGACACGGTCGAATTCGAGGCCCGCAGCAAAAGGGAAGGGTTCAACGCGGCGGAGTTCGACGTGCGCGATGCGGAGCAGGCCCTGGAAGTTGCCGAGGCCAGCCTGGTGCAGGCGGCTCGCGATGCCGCGACGGGCGGGAACAACGGGACCCGCCCGATCACCATCCGATCCCCAATCGATGGCGTCGTCCTGCGCCGTCTCCGCGAGAGCGAAGCCGTCGTTCCATCCGGGGAACCGTTGGTTGAAATAGGTAACATCCTGCAGTTGGAAATCGTTTCGGACCTCCTGTCCGAGGACGCCGTCAAAGTGTCGACCGGTGATCGGGTGTTGGTGGAACAGTGGGGCGGCGGGATGACGCTCGAAGGCCGGGTGCGGTTGGTGGAACCCTCAGGTTTCACAAAGCTTTCGGCGCTGGGAGTGGAGGAACAGCGTGTCAACGTCATCATCGATTTCGAAGATCCCGCCGAAGCAGCCGAACACCTGGGCGACGGGTACCGTGTCGAGGTCCGGGTCGTCATATGGGGAACCGAGGACACCGTGAAGACGCCGACGAGCAGCCTGTTCCGGAGCGGTGACGACTGGGCGGTGTTCACGGTTGCCGACGGCAAGGCGGCTCTGCGGCCAGTCGAAATCGGGCGGCGCAATGGCCTCGAAGCGCAGGTACTGTCTGGTCTGTCAGAGACAGATCCGGTGATCGTCCACCCCAGTGACGACGTCTTGGATGGCGTCGAAGTGGTCGATCGATCCGCCCCCTAGTGGCCTGTAACAGTGCTATCGGTACCATCGCCGATGGGTCTTGCGGGCGAGGTCGAGGAGGGAGACGGAAAGCGATGCTCTTTCATCGGTGACGGCTTCCGACAAAGAGATCGCCCGCAACCCCCATCGGCCCGAAGGGTTCGGCGGAACGGCGCCGTCTTCGGTGTCGTAACGCCCTCGCAATGAAACAGCATTGGCTCGGGCGTCACTCCTAGAATCCAACGCCGTTCGGCCGAACGCTGGTACCGATAGCACTGTTACAGGTCACTAGTGGCCTGTAACAGAGAGAGTGATAGTGGCGTTGCGGGCATCAAGGTTCTGAGTTCCAGGTTCTGCGTTCGGAAATGACGAGGATCTGGATTCTCGAGACCTGGAACCACCTTGCCCCCGATACCGGTTACCGAGAGGAAACACGCATGAGAGGTGCGCAGCTCGTCCTCAAGACCTTCTGGAGTCCGGGCGCAGCGTTCAACGAAATCGCGCAAGCCCGCATTCCGGCTTGGGCGCCGATCATTGTTCTGGCGGTCACAGGCCTCGTCACCACGGCGGTGATCACGCTCAACATCGATCCCGGTGAATTGGTGCTGCGAGCTCTCGAGCAATCTCCGCAGGGCCAGAACCTGTCGGAGGAACAGAAAGATCGAATCGTGCAGAATGCTCGGCAGGGACCGATCCGCTACATCGGTTTCGGTTTTGCATTGGTGGGACCTCTTGTCCTCACGCTCCTGCTATCGGCGGTATACTTCGGAATCTTCATGATCCTGGGAAGTTCCGCTGGTTTTCGAACCTTCTTTTCGCTGACCGCCTTCGCCCAACTCCCGTTGCTGATCCGAAACATCGCGGCAGCTCTGATGGTCCTGCTCATACCGTCGTCGGCACTCAACCCTCAGGAGCTGGGCGGCATCGCCGTCTCGACCTTCCTCGACCCGACCGAAGTGTCGCAACCCGTCTTCACCGCCGCCCAATCGTTCGACCTGATCACGTTCTGGGTCCTGATCCTGTTGATCATCGCTTACGGCAACATGGCTCCACGCCGTATGTCGATCATCACGCGGTCGGGGGCCGTGATGAGCCTCTGGGTGGTGTGGGTCGGGGGCCGCATTCTGATCCAGACGCTTGTGTCCTGATCCCGCTTCTCTGCCAACCCGCTGAGAAGAAGATTCACCGCGGAGGCGCGGAGAGGAGGTTATGTTTCAGAGTTTCTGCAAAAAAAGGTCCTGAAATAGGAAGGGGCCAGGGTATCTCCGAAAAGTTGGTAACCAATCAACTTTGAAACGAAGGAGATGAACCGATGGCCCGAACTAAGATTAGGCGAAAGGGAGTGGATTGGAAAGAACTGTTGGGAGAGGAAGAGGATCTGCTGAAAAGCGTCGTGCAGGAGGTGGTTCAAGAGATTCTCGAGGCGGAGATGGACCAGGTCGTGGGCGCGGTCAAGAGCGAACGAACAGGGGGTCGCACAGGATATCGGAGCGGCTACTACGAGCGAGGTCTGGTCACACGGGTGGGCAAGTTGGAGCTGCGCGTGCCGCAGGATCGTGCCGGCCGGTTCAGTACGGAAGTGTTTGAGCGCTACCAACGCAGCGAGAAAGCTTTCGTGGCCAGCTTGGCCGAGATGTACGTGCAGGGGGTGTCGACGCGGAAGGTGAAAGCGATCACCGAAGAATTATGCGGGCATTCGTTTTCGGCGAGCACGATCAGCCGGATCAATAGGACATTGGACACGGAGCTGAAAAAGTTTGCGACGCGAGGATTGGAAGAAGAATACCCCTACCTGATTCTGGATGCGCGCTACGAGAAGGTGCGCGAAGACGGGGTGATCCGGAGCCGGGCGGTCCTGGTGGCGATTGGAATCAACTGGGACGGCCGGCGTGGTGTGTTGGCGGTGGAACTGGCGGGACGGGAAAGCACGACCAGTTGGAGGCAACTGCTGCTGAGTTTGAAGCAACGCGGCTTGTGCGGGGTGGAGTTCGTGGTGACCGACGATCATGCGGGGTTGAAGAAAGCCATCGCAGAAGTCCTGCCCGAAGCGATCTGGCAACGCTGCTACGTCCACTTTCTCCGAAACGCATTGGATTATCTGCCGCGCAAAGCCGATGACGATTGTCTCCAGGAACTGCGTTGGCTCTACGACCGGCGGAATCTCCAGGAAGCACGGCAGGATCTGGCGGCGTGGTTAACCAAGTGGGGGCAGAAATATCCCAAACTCTGCGACTGGGTCGAAGACAACATCGACGAGACGCTGAGCTTCTACACGCTGCCGCGTCAGCATCACAAGCACATGAAATCCACCAATATGCTGGAACGGCTCAACGAAGAGATCAAGCGGCGAATGCGCGTGGTGCGGATCTTCCCCAACGCAGCCAGCTGTTTGCGTTTGATTCGGGCGCTGACCACCGAGACGCACGAGAACTGGATCGAAGCGATCCGTTATCTGAACATGGATCTGTTGAAGGAACACAAAAAGGACTGGCACCGTCAGACGCCGGCCGCCTGAACGCGTCAAAACGGGCCAACAAGGGATCGGTCAGGATATTGATCGTCGATTACAGGGCATCCTGAAGCAAAAATCGCTGTGGAAAACCTTCGGAGGGGGCGAAAGAAAGAAAAAGAACCAAAAGAAAGAAACGCCGAGGCCTGATGGAAATGACGCCTCAGAGGAAATCCGCAAAAGACGCGGATTCCCTCTGAGCCTTGGAAAAGCTTCGCCAAGAACGCTCAGCTTTCCCACATTCCCACAGGCCCGACGGCGGTCAATACTTAAGAACTGAATTTTTCGGAAATACTTTTTGCAGAACTTGACGCACACAACTGGAGAGGATTTTTTCACCGCAAAGGCACCAAGGCGCAGAGGTAAGAAACCTGCTTCTATACATTACTCCGAGCCTCCGCGCCTCCGTGGTAGGAACCCCAACGTTCCGGATCCAAGCCCGCTCCAGGCCAGGCCGACCCGGCAACAAAGGAAGAGAGACTTTGCGCCTTCGCGCCTTTGCGGTGAAAAACCAGTAACAGCTAGTGAAAAAGTGCGGCTAGGCTCCCAGTATCTTCCGAAGCGTCATCAACTGTCCGATGTGGTAGCCGTTGTGCTGGGCGAGCATGAGCGCCTCGCGCAGAATCGTCTGGCCGTCACCGTGCGGGATGGGCGCGTGCAGGTCGATGGCCGCATCCTGGACCAGAGCTTGCATTCCCTCATGATCCCGCCGGAACTGCTCGATGCTGGACTCCCAGGCTGCGTTATCAGCTGGTGTTTCTCCATCCGGCCAGTAGCCGTCCGGAAAGTTAGGGGATACGTGGTCCGCACTCCTCGAAAACTCCACGATATCCCACTGCGCGATGCGGAGGTGCTCGAGGAGTTGCCACGGGGTGTGAGCCGAACCGGCAGGCTTGACGCCTCGTAGTTCGGGCTTCCAACCCTCAAGGGCGGTGTCAAACGTAACATGCGCGTGCCCGGCCCGAAGCAGGTCGACCAGGTGGTTGCGAAGGGATTCGTCCTGGGTCATGTCATTTTTTCCTCAAAATCGTTGAATCAGGAGCACTCCTGACAGGAGCAGGGCGACTCCGATGATGCGTTCGACGCTGACCGGCCGAACAGCGTAACCGACGACGCCGTAGTGGTCCAGCAGCAACGAGCCGATGAGCTGTCCGGCTACGCTGGCCCCGATCAGCGTCGCGGCTCCCAACCGCGGCGCCAGAACGATAGCCATCGAGACGTAGGTGGCGCCAAAGAGTCCGCCGAGCCAGACCCACCATGGGGCCTGCCCCAGATGCGAAACGCTCGGCCACGGAAGGCGCAGGGCGGACGCACTGGCGAACAACACCAGAGTGCCCACGCTGAAAGAGATCAACGCGGCCTGAATCGGGTGTCCGACCCAGATGCGGAGTTGCGCGTTGATGCCCGCCTGCATGGGAAGGACGATGCCGATGGCGAGGGCGATCAGGACGAATGGAAGCAGCATGGGGACTCCGTTTTTGTAAGTGGTCAGTGATCAGTGGCCAGTGGTCAGATCGGAGATATGCGCCTGGCCACTGACCACTCGCCACTGACCACTAATAAGACACCTCACTCGAGTGAAACCGGCGCGGTCGCTGGGGTCTTTCCTGGTTTCTTCGGGCATCGAAAATCCTCGGCGACGAGGTGTGAGTATATCGGACGATCGCGTGACTAGTGGCCCGCGGGCTGGCAGCGCAGCGTCACTCTCCAGCGCAGCGTCACTCTCCCGAGAGCCGCTTTCGACTCGCTTCCCCCCGCTCCTTCCAGGACTCCAGCTCGGTTAAAACTCCGGACTCGACGTCTTTCCAGGAATCGGCGCGGGGAGGGGGCAGATGCCGGTTCGTGGAGTTCGAGAAGACGATGGTGGGATGTCCGTCGGCCCGTAGTTCTTCGACGTTGTCGGGAGCATCCTCGACGTAGAGATCGGCACCGACCGCCGCCTTGTCCCGCATGAAACAGAGGTCCCAGTACGGGATGTCGTGGTGGTCCAGCCACTCGATAGTCTGGCGCACCGCCTCCTGATGAAAATACTTGATGAACAACCTGTTTGTGATAATCCGGATTCGGATGTCGTGGCTGGACAAGATGCGCAGCGTCACGGCAGCGCGGTCGAGGGGCTGGAGTTCCCGGAACAGATTCCGCTGGGTGACCGCAAAGCGGTGGAGAGCTTCATACCCGCCGGGGGCGGCTTCGATTCCCCACTCCGACAGCCCGTGGCTGACGTTGTCGGGGAGACTGTCCTGTTCCACACCGAGCCACTCGGCTGCTATTGGACGCAGCCCTGCGTAGAAATCGGCACAAACGCCATCGAGGTCGACGCCCAGAACGAAACGCGGTTGAGGAATCAATCCAGCCGGACCTCGAGGTAGGAGAGACGGCGGCCCCTCTCGATCTGGATGACGACGGGCGCACCGGGTTCAAAACCATCGAGGATGGAAAGCAGCTCGTCAACCGACTTGAGAAACCTGTTGTTGATGGAGTAGATGATGTCACCGGGCCGGAAGAGCCCCGTGGGCGCGCGAGCCGCAGCTACCACACGTGTCACGAGAATCCCGTCAGGCATCCTCAGGACCGGGAGCAACTGAGAGACTTCGCGATCGACCGCAATCGCGAGAATACCAAGCCTGTCCACCACTCGCTGTTGCCGGTCGAACATGCGGGCAATGCGTTCCGGATCGGTCGGCCGGGATCGGACCGTGACGAAGCGACTGAACTGCTCTTCGCCGCGCAGAATCTCCAGGCCGACGACCCGGTTCGCCACGTACCCATAGACATTGACGTAGAACTGTCTGGCATTCTCCATCGGCTTGCCGTTCAGCGAGAGAATGATATCTCCCACTCGAAGGCCGACTTCGTAGGCGGGCCCTCCGAGGTAGACGTCGGCCAGAACGACACCACGATCCCGACCCAGACCGAGCCCCCTTGCGAGCGTTGGGGTTATCGTCTGAGCGCCGACTCCGATCTCGCCTCGAGTGAATACGCCTCGCTGCCGCAACTGCGCGACAACCGATCGAACGATGTTGCTCGGCACCGCAAGCCCCAACCCGTCGCTCCCACCCGACCCGGACACGATCATCGTATTGATGCCGACCACGTTGCCAGCAACGTCGACCAGCGGACCTCCGCTGTTCCCAGGGTTGATCGGGGCGTCGGTCTGGAGATAGATCATCCGGTCCTCCGGCTCCAGCTGGCGAGCCACCGAACTGATCACGCCCATGCTGACCGAGTTCTCCATCCCCAACGGACTTCCCAGAGCGAGAACAATCTGGCCCTGTTGAACCTCCTCCGAGTCGGCCAACTCCAGGCTCGGCAGGTCGGAGGCCTCGATCTGGAGCAGCGCAAGGTCGGTCTCGAGGTCCATACCGAGCACCTCGGCGGGCAACCTTCTACCTTGCGGACGGACAACGCTCCTGCCGGGCTCGCCTTCGACGAAAGCAAGCTGCACGTCGACGCGGGTGGACCCGGTAATGACGTGCGCGTTGGTGACGATCAAACCGTCCGGACTCACGATTACCCCGGAACCCGTCCTCGGTTGAAGCGTCACCGCCGTCACCGGTCCGCTCCGAACCGCAGGGGCGAAGGCATTGCTGTGAATCTGCACCACGCTCGGCGTGATCCGTTGTGTGAGACGGGCGATCGAGGTGTTCAGAGCTTCGAGTGCGTCCGGGACGGCATCCTGAGCTTCGGCCCTGGTCGCGACGATCAGAAGGACCGCGAAGGCCAAAGACAGGTTCGAAAGTGCCAGAATTCGAGGACGGATGGGGCTGGGCGGGCGTGGTACGGCCGGATTGGGTCGGGAAAGAGCCGACGAGTCCGGGTTCCGCAATGTGGGAACCCTACTCGTCGTCGGAATCGCCCTCACCGGTGGCAAAGTTCTCGAAATCGATGTCTTCCTCGTCATCAGACGCGTCATCCTCGACTCCGTAGAAACGGCCGCCCAGCTTCTCCTTAAGAGGTTCCTTCTTCGGGCCTTCATCCCAGAAGGACCGCTTTCCCCTGCGGCGGCGTCCTCCACCTCCGGCCTTGCTCTTCGCCGGCGGGCGGCTCGGTGGTCCGCCTCCCACAGTCGTCCGCTCTCGGGACTCGGGGCGAAACCCACCTCCGTCCGGAGGGCGTGAACCGGCGCGAGCGCCCCCACCGGCCGGACGGGCCTCACTGGGCCGCGCTTCATTCACCACCAAAGGACGTTCTTTGAAGGGCTGTTGATGGAGGCGCTGGATCGCTTCGGCCGCGTGCTCCGCAGAGGGAAACTCGATGAACGCGAAACCGCGCGGCCGGCCGGTGTCCCGGTCGAGAGGAAGGAAAACCCGAGAGACGGGGCCCACTTGAGAGAAGTGGCCCGTCAATTCCTCTTCCGTCGCATCGTACGGAAGGTTGCCGACGAAGAGACGACTACCCATCGCTCATTCCTCTGTCGGGTCCCTCCCAGAATCCGCAGGCGTTCCCTGCCCGCCTCCCAATCGCGAACGTCTGTCCATGCGTCCGCCTATTATGGATTCGGTTTCCCCCGGTTTCAACGAAAGAATTGCGGCATGGCCCCGTCTGTTGGAGTGTTGGCTGGTACGATCCCGACACATCCGCGAAGTGTCGGCGGAACAAAGAACGCGCCGGGTGGTAAGGCTTCCTGCCTCTGTTAACTAAACCTCAACTGAAGAACAAGTTCCAGAACCCGACAGCTCCCACTCGCGCGACTGGTGACCTGTAACGGAAGTGCGTTGGCCTTGGATTCCACACCGGCGGCTGCATGTTCCCATACCGAGACGGTCGTGAACGGAGGTGGGTCAGTAGTCTGTAGCGGACTGCTTTCGCGGTCCGGTCTTTTCTCGCGCAGGTATCCCAGTTGTCACTGGTCAGAGGAAAGAAAAGGCCCGCCAAGGCGGCCCTTTTCCTTCCAATGGATGGTGCGCGGTTCACCTCGGGTCAGCACCAACTGACCACTGGCTACTTCTCTGACCCGCAGAGCTGATCAAATGCGCCCATGAGATCCGCGGCGATCTCGGGGGCCTCGCGACCTTCGATCTGATGGCGTTCCAGCATGTAGACGACTGCACCGTTCTGCATCAGCGCGATCGAAGGCGAAGAGGGTTGGTAGCCCTTGAAGTAACCTCGGGCTCTCTCGGTCGCTTCGATGTCGGCGCCGGCGAAAACTGTAATCACGTCGTCCGGTTTTACTGAATGTTGAAGCGCCATCGCGATGCCGGGTCGAGCCCTTCCCGCTGCACATCCACACACCGAATTGACCACTACCATGGTCGTGCCGGACTCCTTCTGGACGGCCTCATCGACATCTTCAGGCGTGCGTGTCTCGCGTACGCCAAGCTCTGTTAATTCCTCTCTCATCGACCGGATGAGATCCTCCGGATACCGCGTCGTCGGTCTAAATTCAAAATCCAATGGTTTCTCTCCTCTCAAGAACGATTTGCCTAAGAACAAGGATAGGATTTTCCGGACGAAGGGTCAACGGTAGGAAGTGGTCAGTAGTCAGTCCGTCGTGACCCCTCTCGCCGAACCTTCCCCCCGTTGCCGGCTTTCCTGTAGGCTGTTCCCATGAAACGAGTAGCTGTTCTGACCAGTGGCGGCGATGCGCCAGGCATGAATGCAGCCATCCGCGCAGTCGTTCGATCCGGGAGCCAAAGAGGATGGGAAATGTTCGGGGTCCGCCGAGGTTACGCGGGACTCGTTGCCGGAAGCATCGTGTCGTTAGGAAGCCGTGATGTGAGCGGAAAAATACAACGTGGTGGCACCTTCCTCGGTACGGCGCGGTGTCCCGAGTTCGCAACCGATGCAGGCCGGGGCGACGCAGTGCGCCAACTTTCGCAGCACGGCATCGATTCGCTCGTCGTGATCGGCGGAAACGGATCGCAACAGGGGTCGTTTGCACTGTCGGAAAGGGGCTTTGAGGTGGTCGGCATCGCTTCCACGATCGACAACGACCTTTACGGGTCTGATGTCACGATCGGGGTCGATACGGCGTTGAACATCGCACTGGAGGCTATCGACCGGATCAAGGTGACCGCATCTTCGCACGAACGAGGCAACATCGTAGAGGTGATGGGCCGCGGCATCACGGGTGGAGACTGCGGGTATCTTGCCCTGATGGCCGGCATCACGGGTGGAGCGGAAGCCGTCGTGATTCCGGAACGTGAAATGACTCCGGACTCGATCGCAAAGGAATTCCAGGCCGCGTATGAGAAGGGCAAGAACCATGCGATCGTCGTCGTTGCCGAGGGAGCACGTTCCAACGCCGAAGCGCTGGTTCATCACTTCAAGGAACACGAAAACCTTCACTTCGACCTTCGAGTGACGATCCTCGGGCACGTCCAGCGTGGAGGAATCCCGACGGCCTTCGATCGGCTGCTCGGAACCCGGTTCGGCGCGGGAGCGGTCGCGGCCATCGAGCGCAAAGAATATGGCTGCCTGGTGGGCCTCCGGCAAGGTGCCGTGCAGACGACCCCGTTGTCGGAAGTCGTCAGCAAGAAAAAAGAACTCGATCTGGAATTGCTGGATCTAGCCGGGGTCCTAGCGCAATGAACGGCGTGGCCGGCGGAACTGGCTTCTGGCGAACTCCGTGGCATCGGATTCGGCGGCCTTGATCGGCTCTTTCGCTTCACAACCGAAAACCCAAGCCTTTTTCCCGCCAGAAGTTGATCGACACAACGGCCAGAGTCCTCGCCCTCTAACGGTCTGCTACAATCCTGCCATGTCGTTATCGGGTAAAGTTGCCATCGTAACCGGTGGGACGCGCGGCATCGGGCGCTCCATCGTCGAAGCCGTCGCAGCCGAGGGTGCTCAAGTTGCATTCACCTACGCCCACAGCAAGACGCTCGCCGATGAGATCGCAGACGGCGACCGGATCGTCGCTTTCGAAGCGGACGCGGCCGACGCCGCGCGTGCCGCCGAAACAGTCAAGGAGATCCGGTCCAGGTTCGGAAGGATCGACATGCTGGTCAACAACGCCGGTATCACGCGCGACAGGTTGCTGGTCCGGATGAGCGAGGCCGACTGGGATGCGGTGATAGACACCAATCTGAAAGGCGTCTATAACTTCACGAAGCCCGCGGTGGCGGCAATGTTGAAGCAGCGGTCCGGCACGGTCCTCAATGTTTCCTCTATAAGCGGCCTGACCGGGATGCCCGGGCAGGCCAACTACTCCGCGTCTAAGGCGGGTATGATCGGCTTCACCAAAGCCCTGGCGAAGGAAGTGGCCAAAGCCAACATCACCGTCAACGCCCTTGCCCTGGGGTTGATCGAGACCGACATGACCGCGGCTCTCGGCCAGGAGTACCGGGACAAAGCACTCGAGCAGATTCCCCTGGGCCGGTTCGGACAGGTCTCGGAAGTCGCTCGAATCGCGACCTTCCTCCTGTCTGAAGAAGCCGCCTACATTACCGGGCAAGTCATCCAGGTCGACGGCGGTCTGGCTATCTGATCATCCTATCTGCCTAGAACTCGTCCTCCATCACGCCCATGCGCCCTGGATCGAGGCGCCGGAAACGGTCTTGGGGTCGATTCAGACTTTCTCGCGCACCGACTATCTCCGGCGGGAACACACGGCTGCGGACACGCCCGGCGTGGAGCGACAGGGCGTCCACGGCGGTGGAAGAACCGTTGAATCGCGGGGCTGCTAGCGCCCGCCGAGCGGCGGGTACATCGCCGGCGGTCGGTCGAAGTCGACCCACTCGACGTCGGTCCAAAGCACGTACGCGGGGAGCTCACTCCCGTCGACGAAGATCAGCATGCCGGCATTCCCCTCGCCGAGGTCTCCGGTGCGCTCGAGCTGCAGCTCCTCGCCGCTATGGAGAATCACCCTGGCACGCTGGGCGCCGCGTTCTTCGCGGCCGGGGGACACGATCGACGCGATCAGGCCAAAGGGGATGGTGTAGTCCACGCCCTGAGATGGGGCGTCGAGCGTCTCGGTGGTCTCGCTCTCGTCGAGGTCGTAGACCAGCCGGCCGGCGAGGCGGCGGCCGGCGCGGGTGGTGACGCTCCCCGTGAGCGGGCGCCCCGGCGGGAAGTCGCCGAAGGCGGGGCCGCTGCCGCCGGGACTGAAGTCGACGCGTTCGAAGGCGTCCCAGGAAATTAGCACCCGGCCGTAGCGTCGGTCGTCGACGTAGATCCCGAGGTTGCCGGGCCCGACTTCGCGGGTGCCGGAGAGCACGATCTCGCGGCCGTCGAGAAGCGTCACCAGGGAGCCGTCGCGCGAGTTGCGCGCGATGGAGCGGATGGTGTCGAAACGAAGGTTGAGCTCACCGTCGGCGGTGTAGCCGTCGAGCTCGTCCGTACCGACGCACTCCCGCCGGTTCCACTGGACGAATCCGGTGAAGTCGCCCTGCCGCGTGCGCACCGTACCGTGCAGCCGGTCGGGGACGGCGCTTAGTCGGGCGGTGGGGAGAAGCTCGATGATGCGGATCCGCCACTCGTCGAAGTCCACGACACCGCGCCTGGGGTCCCACACTCGCACGCCGTCGGCGAGGTCGTCGGAGGAGAAGCGGTCGAGGTCGAACACGGTCCCGCTCTTGAGAGTCACCCGAAAGTCGCGAATACCCCGCGCCTCGATGCGCGCGATGTCGCCGAAGCGCCCCATGAAAGGCCGGCCGAGGTCGATTTGGCGCTCCTGGCTGACGATCTGGACCCCGAAGATCTTGATCGAGCGGCGCTCCTTGAGCTGCTCGGGCGGCGCGTGGGAGACCCAGGGATTCTCGTCCTTGAAGCCGTTGAAGTAGTCGCCCCAAAACGCCTCCTCGTCGCCCCCCCAGCGCAGCCGCCCCTCGGAGGTGGCGCCGTCATCGGTGGTGACGCGGCCATAGAGGAAGCCCTGGTGGGCCTCCGAGGCCGCCGCGGTCGAGGGGGGGATCGTGGGCACGGTGGCCATCCCGGGGTCGACGTCCTGCTCGCGGTCCCGGCGGCCGGTTACCAGGGCGAGGAGGACGAGCACGATGAAGAGCGCCCCCCCGGCGATCGTGGCTCTCTTCATGGTCAGTCAGCCCTCCCAACGGCTTCGCTCGCCGAGGAGCTGCGAATACGGACATGATCGCCGAACTGTGGCTGTGGAGATTGCCCTTCTTCAACCATCACTGATGTTCCACGAACGGACCGACCGACGCCTCACTAAGTATTAGCTAGTGACCTGTAACAGTGCTATCGGTACCAGCGTTCGGCGGAACGGCGTCGGATTCTAGGAGTGACGCTCGAGCCAATGCTGTTTCATTGCGAGGGCGTTACGACACCGAAGACGGCGCCGTTCCGCCGAACCCTTCGGGCCGATGGGGGTTGCGGGCGATCTCTTTGTCGGAAGCCGTCACCGATGAATGAGCATCGCTTTCCGTCTCCCTCCTCGACCTCGCCCGCAAGACCCATCGGCGATGGTGCCGATAGCACTGTTACAGGCCACTAGTTCCGTATAGCACTCCAAACCCCGCCTGTCCAGGCTTCGTAAGCACACCACGGATGGAGCAAGTATCAAACATTGAGTTTACTAGATGGCTGTCTGTTGGTACGGAGCTTGGCCGGGCTCCTATCACGTACCGATAGCACTGTTACAGACCACTAGCTAGCCGCAAGCGGACCGGCGACGCACGATGATCTTCCTCGTTAATCCACTCTCGGTGACATCTTGTAAACAGCGGAGAGAACGGCCCGTCCTAGGAGGACGCGGGCCTGGCATTTGGGATGACTCCTCAAAAGTGAAACAATTTGACAAGTTAGCTCAGTCTTTCACAACATTCGTAAAGCGACTCAAAATCTGGCGGGGGGGGTGACTCCCGTGAGGGTTCAAGTCCCCCCTCCGGCATTGATAGCTACTGTAAGGACCGAACCTTGAGCCGGCTGCTCGAAGCCCTACAGCGTGCCGAGGTCGTCCGCCCTTCCCGAGGAGGTCCGATGTCCCCCATTCGATGGCTCGCTAGTTCCGTCATTCCGATTTTGTTTCTAATCGCTACCGGCTGCACAGGACTCACCGATGAGTCCTCCGTTCCGGCCACACTGGACGAGCTCGCGCAGCAATCCCTGGCTCAGATCGACGGGGATCTCACCGTGCCAGGGTTGGGGCAGCCCGTCGAGGTCATCCGAGACCAGTGGGGCATGCCGCACATCTACGCCCAGAACACGGACGACCTCTTCTTCGCGCAGGGGTACGTCATGGCTCAGGATCGGCTCTGGCAGATGGAGATGTGGCGCCGTTGGCATGAAGGGCGCCTCTCCGAGATTTTCGGCCCGGAGGCCTTCCCCTACGACGCGCGGACGCGGCTCATGATGTTCCGGGGTCCCTGGGACGAGGAGGAGTGGTCGAGCTACCACCCCGAGGCGGAACGGATCTTCACTGCTTACGCCAACGGGGTGAATGCGTTCATCGAACAGAACGCCGATAACCTGCCGTTGGAGTTCAAGCTCACCGGAGTTCGCCCGGATCCTTGGACAGCGCAAACGGTGGTCCTTCGATGGGCCCAGATCGGCTTGTCGAGCGTTCGCGGGCACGCCATCAGCGAGATCCAACTCGCGATGAACGTGGCCCGTTACGGCGCGGAGGAAGCCAACCGACGCGCGTCACCCGATCCCTACGCGGACCTGGTCGTGCCCGACGGCCTCGACGTGAACCTGATCACACAGGAGGTCCTGAGCGCCGCGCGGGCGGGTGACGGGGATCCGTTCTCGGGGTCGAACCTTCCCGCGCTCGAGGTGGTCGAGTCCTATCGATCCCTTCTCTCGGAGGTCCGCACGGCGATGGTTTCGACCCCGTGGGATCCGGCGGACGCGGGGAGCAACAACTGGGTGGTGAGCGGAGCGCGGAGCTCGACCGGAGTGCCGATCCTGTCGAACGACCCGCATCGGCGCATCGAGATGCCAGCGCTCCGCTATTTCGTGCATCTGAACGCTCCCGACTGGAGCCTGATCGGGGGCGGTGAGCCCTCCTTCGTGGGCACGATGGCTGGGAACAACGAGAACGTGGCGTGGGGTTTCACCTTTGCCGGTACCGACATGGTGGACCTCTACGTGGAGGAGCTGAACCCGGATAATCCGACCCTGGTGCGGTGGCAGGATGGATGGGAGCCCATTCGCGAGGTCGCGGAAGAGATCCGGGTCAAGGGCGAAGCCGAGCCGCGCACGGTTGTCCTCAAGTTCAGCCGCCACGGCCCGATCTTCTACGAGGACAGTGAGAATGGGCTGGCGTACGCCGCGCGTTCCGTGAACCAGGAGCACGGGACGGCTCCCTACCTGGGCAGCTTCAAGCTCGCCCAGGCGACCAGCTGTGAGGACTTCTTCGAGCGGGCTATGTACTGGGTGGTACCCACCCACAACCTGATTTGCGGAGACACCGAGGGGAACATCGCCCTCCAGGTGACGGGGCTTACCCCCGATCGGGATGGCTGGAACGGCCGTCTGCCCGTGCCCGGAAACGGTCAATACGAGTGGAGGGGCTTCAGGGACGACCTCCCGCGCGAATTCAATCCGGCTCGGGGTTACATCGCGACGGCGAACAACAATACGCATCCTGATGGCTACCAGGGCCGCCCGGTGTTCTACCACTCGACCCGGGGTGTGGGGACCTCGCGCATCACGCGACTCCATCAGATCTTCGCATCGCAAGAGATCCTTTCCGTCGAGGATCACCAGCGGATGCAGATGGACGCATACATCATCCGGGCCGGGCGGGACATCCCCTACTTTCAGGACTGGACTTCCCAGGACCCACTAGTAGAAGAGGCGCGCGCCATGATCGCCGACTGGGATGGCGTGTTGGCTCGCGAGAGCGTTCCCGCCGCGATTTACAGACGCTGGACGAGCGAGGCCGACGAGGCAATCCAGGACCTCCAGACCCCGGCTGCCCAGAGACAGGCGATGGTCGAGGACGGCCTCCGAGCGGCCCTCGCCAGACTCACGAGCGATTATGGGGAGGATTGGTCCGAGTGGCGCTACGGAAGGATCAACCAGAGCAACCTCCGGCACACGTTCATCCCGGAGTTCGACCTGCCTCCGGTCGAGCGGCCCGGCGCCTTCGGAGCCCTGAACGCCAGCGGGGCGAACTTCAGGCGCATCATCGATCTGTCGAATCTCGACAACTCCGTCTGGACGAACGCCCCCGGACAATCGGGTCAGCCGGGAAGCCCATACTACGGCGACATGCGCGAGTACCTTGGAAACGGAGAGCATGCCCCGCTCCTGTTCACGAGGGGCGCGGTGGAAGGAGCGGCAGCTCACCGGTTGAACCTTCTTCCCGGGAGCTAGCTAGCGACGGCTACACTAAAACATTGTCACGCTCCGCCAACTTTTTGTATTCTCTGTCCGAACTACTCGGAGGGAGTGATGAAGAGACTTGTGTGGCTAGTGCTGGTGCTCGTACTGGCCGCCTCGACGGGAGCAGAGGCGCAAACGAAGAATTGGCCAGCATTCCGAGGTCCGGGCGCGCGGGGCGTCGCAGACGGCAAAGTCGTCGTTTCCTGGAACGCGGATGCCAGCGAAGGTGAGCTTCGGAATGTTCTGTGGAGTACCGAGATCCCCGGTCTTTCCCATTCGAGTCCCACGATCTGGGGTGATCGTCTCTTTGTCGTGAGTGCGATCAGTTCCGAAGACACAAGTACGCTCAAAGTGTGTATTCGCTGCGACGGAGGCATACCCGCCGACGACAACGGCGAGCAAACCTGGGTCGTCTATTGTCTCGACAAGAATACCGGCAAGATCCTCTGGCAACGCACCACCAAGAAGGCCATCCCCCGAGGGAGGCGGCACCCGAAGGCGAGTCATGCCAACCAGACAATAGCGACAGACGGCCAACGCCTGATCGTTTTCTTAGGTTCCGAAGGCGCCTATAGCTATGACCTTGATGGCAACTTGTTGTGGAAAAAGGATCTTGGCTTTATCGATGGTGCGCCGATCAACTATGGGGGCGGGGACTGGCAATTGGGAACGGCCAGTTCGCCGATTCTGTTTGAGGACACGGTTGTGCTTCAAGCCGACCAGACGCAAGGCTCGTTTCTTGTGGCTCTAACGGCGGAAGACGGAGACGAGCTGTGGCGCACTTCTCGCGAAGGCGTTTCCAGCCAGAGCTGGGCGTCGCCCACGATCGTCCGGTCCGGCGACCGAACGCAGGTCGTCCTCAACGGCTGGCCTCACGTTGCGGGGTACGATCTGAACAGCGGCAAAGAACTCTGGCGGCTGCGGTCTGGGGGAGATCTTCCAGCAGCAACACCGGTTTTCTCGAACGGACTCATTTACGTTCTGGGCTCGCACGGCCCGGGAATGCCGCTTTTTGCCATTTTCCCGGACGCGTCGGGTGACATCACGCCTGAGGAGGGTTCCACTGAAAGCCCCGGCCTGGCGTGGTATGTCCCGCGCAATGTCCAGGAGACCATGGCGACGCCTCTCATTCTCGACGGTCTGGTGTATAGCATCGCCGACAACGGCGTCCTGAAGGTGTACGATGCGCTCACGGGTGAGAGACAGTACACCAAGCGGGTCGGTCCGGGCGTGGGTTTCTCGGCTTCACCAATCACGGTGGATTCCAAGATTCTCTTCGCCAGTGAAGATGGCGACGTCTATGTTGTGAAGGCCGGAACGGAGTTTGAGGTGCTGTCGAAGAATTCCATGGGCGAGCCGGTGATAGCCTCGCCGGCGTTTTCCGACGATGTCCTGTACTTCCGCACTCAAGGTCACATCGTTTCGATCGGTTCCGTGCCGGATCAACGCTGAACGTCGACTCACCACAGGCCTCTAAGAGCTCATAAACTAAGGCAGAGCTTCCCGGACACAACGAAAGCCGATGTCCAAATCGAAGTGCTCGTATCGGGGCTCGGCGACCGAGCGAAACGTTATCCGCATGTACTCGGCAGTGTCGTTCCACGAACCGCCGCGCATTACGCGAAACTGTCCCTCCGGCGGTCCGGTGGGATCTGACGCCGGGCTCGATCCATAGTACTTCTCCTCATACCAATCCTGCACCCATTCCAAAACGTTGCCATGCATGTCATGCAAGCCCCAGGCATTCGGCTGCTTCTGGCCCACAGGATGCGTTTGATCGCCGGAATTCCTGTCGTACCAACCCATGGCGTCCAGCGGTCCGGCGTACGCTCCGGTGGTTCCGGCCCTGGCCGCGTACTCCCATTCAGCTTCTGTCGGCAGCCGGTATCGGTACCCGTCGTTCCGATTGTTCATCTTCTCCAGAAACTCCTGCGTGGCCTGCCAAGTCACGTTCTCCACCGGAAGGTTCGATCCCCCGAACTTGCTCCGGTTGGTTCCCATCACGGATTCCCATTGCGCCTGGGTCACTTCGTACCTCCCAATCTCGAATGCCTTCGTGATGCGGACCTGATGCGATGGCTTCTCGTTGCTATCGCATTCAGAATCGTTCGCAGAACAACCCATCAGGAACTCTCCCGGCTGAATCTTTACAAACTCCATTTCCCCTTGTTGCGCGAGTGGAACCGCACACAGGAACAACAACATATATAACGTCACTATGCTCATACAGCCTCCCTGAGCGATTCAGACAACCACCCTATCACTCGAAGTCCTGGCCGAGCTTGCCGGTGATCTCGTAGTGGCCGGGCGTCGTGCCGATCTCTTCGTCCTTCGCGAACTCTTCGGGGAGGGTTTTGATGGCGACGTCACGACCGAGTTTGGTGTCCTTTGCGTTCCACACCTCGCCCATCCCGCCCTTGCCGAGCGGGAAGGGGATCTCGTAGCTCCCGAGTTGAGTGCCAGGTTGCATATTCTAGTGTCTGTCCGATCGAGCCGTGAAAACTCGCTAAAGCATACGAAAGGCAGGAGTTGATAGCAAACAATCAGTCACATGCCTGAACCGCCTACCTGGAGTCGTGATTCCGCTCCGAGTGCGGAGATTCACTCTTCCGTATCGGTGACTACACATTCAAGTAACCTAGCCCGTCGGACTTTGAGCAGGACGATTTGATGTACTTAGATGGATCTGCGCGCTCACGCGACACGAATTCTCTCGATGCTAGCAGCCCGTGGCGGAAGTCTGATGGCTCGCGTTACGGCGGCGTTGCGCCAGATGCTAGGCGCCGCGCCGACTGCGATGCTGGTACATCGTTGAGGTGCGGCAACAACGCAGATGGTGTGACGCCGCCGTAACCCTTCGGGCGCACGGGGGTTGCGGGCGTATACTTTGTTGCTCGTCGTCATGATGAAACAGCATCAATTCCTCCTCGCGCCTCGTCTCCGCCTCGCAAGACCCGTGCGCGCGAACCATCAGACTTCCGCCACGGGCTGCTAGGCGAGGCGATGGTTAGAATCCCCCAATTGCTTGGGCCGTCCGGCCCTGGCGCAGAGAGGTGATCCCATGGTTAGAAACAAGTCCGTTACGATAAGAGTCGCCCTCGTCGGAGCCCTCGCTTTGTCTCTCGCGGCTCCAGTCGACGCGCAACTCGCGAGCCCGAATCAGGACCCGGATGTCAAGGGGGCGATCAGGCTCTTCTCTGCATGGCTCGACGGTCAGATCGCTTATCGACAGCTTCCCGGCGTGGTGGTGGGCGTGGTCTCCGACCAGGAGCTCGTGTGGGCCCAGGGCTTCGGCTTCGCGAACGTCGATGCGAAGCGACCCATGGCGCCGGATACGCGGTTTCGCATGGCGTCGCACAGCAAGCTGTTCACCGCGACCGCGATCATGCAGCTGCGCGAGCAGGGCCGGCTCAGGCTCGACGACCCGGTGTCGGAGTATCTGCCCTGGTTCCGGGTGCAGTCGGCCGCCCCGGACGATCCGCCGATCACCATCGAGCACCTGCTCACCCACAGCTCCGGCCTTCCGCGCGAGGCAGGATCGCATTGGAGCGACTGGGAGTTTCCAAGTCCCGAGGAGCTGAGAGAGCTCATCCCGAAGCGGCAGGCGCCATTTTCACCCGAGACCCGCTGGAAGTACTCGAACCTGGCGTACACGATCGCCGGGATGATCGTCGAAGCGGTGAGCGGCGAGATGTGGGCGCAATATCTTCAAAACAACATCTTCGATCCGCTCGGTATGTCGGCATCGAGCGTGGACCGCGACGTCGCAAGCTTGGCCACGGGCTACAGCCGTCGCATGCCGGACGGGTCGCGGCAGGTCATTCCCTTCGTCGATGCGCGCGGGATGGCCGCGGCAACCGGCCTCACGTCCACGGTCGAAGACATGGCGAAGTTCGTCTCGGCCCAGTTCCGGAAGGGGCCGAGGGGTGGCGACCAGATTCTCAGCACCGGTTCTCTGCGGGAGATGCATCGTGTGCGGATGCTCGAGAGCACGTGGACCCAGGGGCAGGGGATCGGGTTCGCGGTCAGGCGCGTCGGGGATAAGCTCTACGTGGGGCACGGGGGCGGCTATCCGGGCCATACGACGAACACCCTGATCCAGCTCGACTCGAAGGTAGGCGCGATCGTCCTGACGAACACAAACGACTCGAATCCCGCGGACATCGCGCGACAGCTCATGAGCACGGTGGGCGAAGCTGTTGCCGAGGCGACCGCGACCGAGCCTGCCGTCCTCACGTGGGACCCGGCATGGGAGCGGTTCGCAGGGCTCTACCGGAGCATCGGCGGGGACAGACAGGTCGTCCTCCTGAACCAGCGCCTGGTGGTGATGACCCCGAACGCGCGCAGCATCGACGATTCGGTCGGGCTCGAGCCGATCGGCGACGGTCTGTTCCGTCTGACCGCCGCGACCGGAGGGGGGGCGGTCGGCGAGGTGGTCCGGTTCGTCGAGGAGAACGGCGAGGTCGTCCGGATGATCACAGGGGATTCCTACAGGGATCGGGTCAGGAACTGATCGCTGTGAGGCGAGCTCCGAGGAGCGAATTCCGTAATCGGCCGTCAGCCTTCGGCAAGCGGGGCGTCAGGTCACGAGCGCCGCAAGGCGTGCGACGAAGATGAGTACGATCAGGAATGCGAAGAAGTAGAGAACGAGAACGCCGAGGCCGACGGTCGCCTTGGCGGCTCGGTTCTCGAAGGGCACCGCGGCAACGATGTCGCCGAGTCTCGAGACGGCGCGCACCGCCACGTAGAGCGTGATGAGCATGGCGCCGAGGCCCAGGGGTGGCGCGTCGTCGATTTCGGCGGACCCTATCAGAACGGCAGCGAGCATGATGCGCCCGAGCCAGGTGAAGAAGGTCCCTTCGGCGGCGGCAAGCCGTTCCTCGCTGATGAGTGCGAACACCCCTCGAGCGGGATGCTCGTTGGGCGCGGCCGGGTTTTTTACGTGTTCCATCCCTACCTCCGGTGCTGTCTCGGCCGCGATGGCGTGAGCCGTTAGCCGCCGTCCGCTGACGAGAACGAAGTATAGCGCCAGTAACTTTGAACCGTCAAGTACTTTACGTACCGAGCCGCTACGCCAGACGATGTGGCACAGCAAGCTGCTCGAATCGCCGATCGGAGCGCAAGTTGCCGACACCGGGATCAACCTTGAGACCGACATACGTGGCGTCAGAAGTCGCCCACAAGGGCTAGTGGCCTTGTCTTCAGCTACCTTCCCGCGTCCTTGTCAAAAGGGTTTCTTGGCTGTACGCTGCCTCGTGGCCCATCAGCGAGCCTGTATGTCAGATTCTTGGTGTATGGAGGAGACGCGATGCACGGTTCTCGGAATGCTCTCGCCTATATCGGAATTCTCCTCGCGGTAACGTTCTTTACGTCGGCCGGCGCGGCCACGCAGGGAGGTCGTGGTGGCGTGCAGATTCAGTCAGGTGAGTCGTGCCCCGAAGGCATGACCGAGGTCCGCCCGCAGACCTGCAGGGCACCGGAGTTGCCTCCGCCGAGCATTGTGGACTACCGGCCTGAGTCCCAGCTCGTCACCGAGGAACACCTGGTCCGACGGGCCAAGTACCCGGTGGTGGACGTCCATGGTCACGCACGGTCGCTTGCCACGCCCGGTGTGATCGACGACATGGTCACCGAACTCGATGCCCTGAACATTCAGGTCTATATCGCCGCCGACAACCTTTCCGGCGAGCGCCTTCGCGACAGCATCGAAGCGATCGAAGCGAGCCCGCACCGCGACCGCTTCCGAGTCCTGGCGGGAATCGACTTCAGCGACAAGGAGCCCGGTTGGGGCCAAAGGGCGGCAGAGCGGCTCGAAGCCGATGTCCGGGCCGGTGCGATCGGCGTCGGTGAGGTTTCGAAGAGCTTCGGACTCACGATCACCAAGGCCGATGGCTCTCGCCTGAGAGTAGACGATTCCGAGCTGGACCCGGTGTGGGAAACGTTGGCGCGGTTGAATGTTCCGGCGTTCATCCACACTGCGGAGCCGGCGGAGTTCTTCCAGCCGTTGGACTACCAGAACGAGCGGTGGCTGGAGCTGGCGCTCTTCCCGAATCGCAGGAACTACGGTCCCGACCATGTGACGTTCGACGAGTTGATGGCCGAGCGGGACAACCTGTTACGCAGGCATCCGGACACGCAGTTCATCGCGGCCCACTTCGGTTGGCACGCTAACGATCTCTCGCGCGCAGCACGGCTGCTCGAAGAGTTTCCGAACGTGGTCCTTGAAGTGGGGGCGATCCTATATGACTTGGGCCGACAACCGCGAGCGGTCCACGATTTCTTCGTCAAGTACCAGGACCGTATCCTCTTCGGGAAGGATAGCTTCCAACCCGTCGAATATCCCTACTACTGGCGCGTCTTCGAGACCACCGACGAGTACTTCGACTACTACCGCGGCTATCACGCGTTCTGGAAGCTCTACGGCGCGGACCTACCCGACGAGGTGCTGAAGGCGGTGTACTATCAGAACGCACTCCGGGTCCTGCCTGGCTTGCCACGTACGGGCTGGCCAGAGTAGAGTGCGATCCGGGGGGGGCTTGACCACCGGTTCGGAAGAGATGCTCTGTGCTCATGGCGTCACTGGAGATGGGCGGGTCCACGAGCGGGGAAACCCAATTGGCACACCGCCGCTACTACAAACGGACAGAGTCCGTTCCTTCCAGAAGATCCGTCGTTTGCAATCCCGCCCCGGCCGGTCTATCCTTAATTGATCTCTTTCTGAAAGGGTCTCTTTTTTCTACGATTCTTTCCTCGACTGTCTTTCACGTCACCCATTCTCGTGGCCGTCGACCGTCAAGAAAAGGAATCCCCGATTCAGGCTCTCTTTTGAACGACAAGCAATCGATTCGTTACGTCGGCTTCGTGTGCACGGAGAACGGAGGCCGATCGTTGGATTTTTCCGTCCTTCCGGCCAGTGGCGCGCCGAAGCAGGTTTTCATTGATATTCCGGGGCCGCATTTCAGCGGCACGGATCGGATCCTGTTTCAGGAAGCCGCGGGAATCTGCTATCTCAAGATCAAGGAACTCTGTCAGGTGGGTACGATCCGCAACACACCCCATGTGCGCCTGACCGCAACCGACATCGAACGCTACAGACAGGCCGTTCCAGTTTCAGGTCGCCGGAAAAAGAGTCTCCGCAAGCGCGTGGTTGAAGCGCTCTGAAGCCGGAGAAGTTTCGAAGTTCTATTCGAAGGAGCGAGGTCGGTGCAGTTATCGCGATGGGCCAGATCTGCCGATACGCGTTGGTATTTCGGCGTGCGTTGCCGTCGGTGCCGAACGCCGATTCTATTCGGGGTAGATCACACGGCTGGAGAAACGCCGTTCACACCCGTCGCAAAACTCATACTGACCTGTGCCGCTGAGGCATGCGGTCACCAAGCCGACTACAGCAATGCGACGGTATCGCGATTTCAGAAGACCCCAGAATAGCTACGAAGAACGACCGGCGGATGCCGCCAGGAGGTCGAGGTGAAAGCGAAGAAGGAGACGACCCCGGACATTCGCGTCTGGTGTCAACACTGTTGCATCCGAATCTCACCCAATGAAGACCGGGTTGCCGCCGGCGATAAGGTCTACCATAGGCACTGCTTTCCCAAGCGGCCCCCCGTCAAGAGAGCTAAGAAGAAGTAGCCGCTGTTTCCGCTTCCGATGAGTTCAATATGTACCGAAGGTTGTCCGTGTCCCAGGGGTTGTTCGGCGTGCGGCATGTTGCATCGCCGCCATTCATCCGAGGTAGGAGCCGGATGCGGTAGTTCCCTCGTCCGGATCTGCGCGGGGGGTGCCGGATGACCGGCATCCCTACCGCGAACATGTGGATTGGAACAGTCTGGCGAATCGGAAAGTTGCGAGGGATTGAAGAGCTCGATCAGCGAGGGCTAGGGCACCGGCACCCGTTCCTTCAGTTCTTCAAACCAGTTCAAGATCACGTTGACCCGGCGGTAGTCGTCTCCGTTTCCGGTCGCGGTGACTCCATCTGAACGAACAGACGCCAACAAGTGCGCGCCATCCGGCGTGACATCGTATTTCGGGATTCCGTTGGTGGTGATGAAAGCAGGATCAACGACGAAGCCTTCCACCGGATTACCTCGCTCCAGAGTGGGCTCGGTCTGAATGGGAATGGCCAGTATCGATGTACTGGCAAATATCCGGTAAAAAAGCTGATTCCCACGACGCGGCCAGATCGGTCCATGGCCCCCGTCTATGGTGATCGTCCTGCGCCCTGCCGAACCGACCGGATAGGGCAACGCAAAGAGTTGGCGATTCTGATCGTTGGCTCCGTATACGAACCACCGGCCGTCGGGGGAGAACTGCGGCCCAAATACCCGGTCTGCCCCTGGTCCTCCTGGAACGATGACTTCGACACTGCCGCCGTTGTTGTCCCGGGTCCACGCATGGATTCCGGAAGGCGATGAGAACAGGAGGACTTGGTCATCCGTGGACCATGATCCGGGGCCCTCGTTTCCGGCCAAGTTGGTTCCAGCCAGCTCGGTCGACGTGCCGCTGAAATCGGCGGGGATGTTCCAGAGCGACCCCTCGTTCAGGTACGTGATCTGGGTGCCGTCCCGTGTCCACAACGGTCGTGCGCCGCCGGCCTGCGTGAGCTGACTGAGCACATTGCTCGTGATGTCATAGATCCAGATGTTCGTCGTTCCGTCATCATCTTCGATCTGAACGGCAATTCGTATTGCGTCTGGTGATAGTCGGGTAAAGTCGTAAAGCCTCCCCGGTGCCGGCAGCATTTCGGTGTTTCCATCACGATCCACAAACGCGAGGAAGCGTTCGTTCTGCGTACCCCCAGCGCCAGGGTGGTGAACCAACGTGCCGGCGTCCGAAATCGCATAATGAGCACTCGGATTTCCACGCGGTCCGGCTCTGTTCACTCCGGGTACGACGGAGACTGGCCCATCTTCTCCCACGTTGAGCGTCTCCAGATCAAATGGAAGCGCGAAGAGGTCATTCTCGAACGCATACACCAGGTGTCCGGTCGGCAGATACCTCGCGTCGTTTCCACCCGTCCAGACCGTTTTGCGCTCGTGGGTCTCCAGATCCTCCACAACGATCTCGGCCTGGTCGGCGGCAGGCCCGGTCCACACCGAATACAGGACGTGCGTTCCACCAGGGAGGAGCTGGGAACCGAAAACGCTTTCGCCCTCCGCTGCCTCGACAATCCGTGTCGCTGTTCCCCCATTGCTGGGAACCTGCCAGATACCATCATCCATAGAGTAAATGATCGTGTCGTCGTCTCCCCAGGTCATGTCATAGGGAAAACCGGTGGAGATCACCCTGACCGGCGTGCCGCCCGCAACCGGAATCCGCTTGAGCTCCCCGTCCTGATTCGAGTAGAAACCGAGCCACCCGCCGTCCGGCGAAAAGACCGGGGTCGAAGCATCTTCGTCGGTGCCCACAATGGGCCGAGCATCGGTCTCGTTCAGGCTCTTCAAATAGATCTGCCCGTCGGCCACGTATGCGAACTGCGTCCCGTCACGGGAAACGCCGACGCGCGGTCGGCCTTCACGGGTGAAGCTCTCCTCTCCCAGAGAATGACTGAAACGGATGACGGCGCCGGGTGGGGGTTCCGGCTGCAGGCTCCAGCCTGCAAAGCCAGCGACGACTACGCTGAGCACAGCGGTCACCATGATCCATCGCAACATCGGTCTCGGTGCCACCTGAGCAACCTCGGCCAACGGCTGGACCAAACTCCCGCTCGGATCCGCTGAAACTTGCTCCAACTCAACCCGCACATCACCCGCGTCATGCCATCGCTGCTTTGGTTCCTTCTCCAGACAACGTCGCAGTACGTCCCGCAGCTTGGGATGGAGAGAGGGCGGCAGACCCTTGTAGTCGGGATCGGACTTCAATACCGATGCCATCACGTCGGACATCAACTCGCCCTTGAACACCTGGCGGCCTGTGATCATCTCGTACAGGACGCACCCGAATGCCCAGATGTCCGCTCGTTTGTCTACCGTGACGCCACGGGCCTGCTCTGGTGACATGTAGGCGGCAGTCCCAAGAATCACTCCCTGCCTAGTGGCCTGCATGCTGAGGGTGGGGGAGTGCGAAAGATTCGCATCCGATGCGTCCCCCATGAAAGCCTTCGCCAGACCGAAGTCCAGTACCTTGACCATACCGTCGGGCGTGACCTTGATATTCAAGGGCTTGAGATCCCGGTGAATGACGCCCTTCTCATGTGCGGCTTCCAACGCTTCGGCAATCTGGAGCGCGAGTCTGAGGGATTCCTCAACCGGGATGGCACCTTGCTCTAGCCGGTCCGCCAGCGTGTCGCCCTCGACTAGTTCAAGAACGAGGAACCGAGTGCCGCTGGCTTCTTCGAGACCATGGATGGTGGCGATGTTCGGATGGTTCAGGGATGCCAGCAGCTTCGCTTCACGTTCAAACCGGGCCAGTCGCTCTTCGTCTTTCGCGAACTCGTCGGGGAGGGTCTTGATGGCAACTTCGCGCCCGAGTTTCTGATCCCGCGCACGCCAGACCTCGCCCATGCCGCCTTTGCCGAGGGCAGAAACGATTTCATAGTGTGCGAGCTTTGAACCCGGCTGAATCACCCGTACATATAACTACAGTCGGGGGTTAACAGCAATCAAACAGTCACATGTCAGAGAGTCAGATGGCTATGTTACGAGCGCTTCGAGATTCTCGGCGATTCCGCAGATTCGGTATCGCTCGGTTTCACGTACACCTTTCTATAGCAGCCCGAGTCAGGTGTATAGATGACAGGCCACCCGATGCGGCGCGTTGCCGCTGCCGACGTCGATCGTGGCCGGCATGAGACGCCGGCACTCGGGCCGCACTTCTGGGCACCGCGTGTGAAACGCGCAGCCCGGCGGGGGATTGGCCGGCGACGGGACGTCGCCGGGCAGCACGATGCGGCGTGACTTTCGAAGCGGATCCGGAACCGGCACGGCGGAAAACAGCGCGCGCGTATACGGATGCTTCGGTTCGGCATAGACGCTGTCGGCCGATCCCGTTTCGACGAGCTTACCCAGATACATGACGCAGACGTCGTGCGAGACATGCTGGATGACGGCAAGATCGTGGGAGATAAACAGGAACGAGATTCCGAGTCGTCGCTGTAGATCCGAAATCAGATTGAGCACCTGCGCCTGCACAGACACGTCGAGCGCCGAGACGGCCTCATCGGCGACGATGAGCTTCGGATCGAGTGCGAGCGCCCGCGCGATGCCGATGCGCTGGCGTTGTCCGCCCGAAAACTCGTGCGGGTAGCGGGACGCGACCTGGGCCCTGAGTCCGACGATCTCGAGCAGCTCCTCGACACGGCGGCGCCGCTCGGCGCGCGTACCGATTGCATGCAGGTCGAGCGGCTCCCGTAGCGTCTGGAGCACAGTTCGGCGCGGATTCAGCGACGCATAGGGATCCTGAAACACGATCTGCATTTCCCGCCGGCGCTGCCTGAGCTCACGCGCCTTCAGGCCAGTCACCGGGCGCCCATCGAGGACGACCTCCCCTGCGGTCGGCTCGTGCAGGCGAAGCACGGAACGGCCGAGCGTCGACTTGCCGCAACCCGATTCGCCAACGAGCCCGAGCGTCCGGCCGCGACCGATCGAACAGCTCACGTCATCGACGGCTCGGACCTGGGCGACGACTCGGCGGAGTACGCCGCCGCGCACGGGAAAGTACTTTTTCAGATTCCGGACCTCGAGCAGGCCGGTCACGGGACCGCTACCGGGTAGTGGCAGGCAACGCGTGCCGGCCCGAGCTCGTGCAATTCGGGTTGCTCTTCGGCGCAGCGCGCCTCTCGGTTGGCGCAGCGGTCACGAAACGTGCAGCCGCTCGGCAGGTGCGCCGGATCCGGCACGACGCCGGGGATCGTCGGCAACGTCGCGAGCCGCTCGGCCCTGACGCGCGTCACCGAAGCCAGCAGACCTGCCGAATAGGGATGTCGAGGTGCCGCAAAGAGATCTGCGACGGACGCGGCCTCGACGAGCCGGCCGCAGTACATGACGCAGGCCCGATCGCAGGTCTCGGCGATGACGCCAAGATCGTGGGTGATCAGCAGCATGGCCGTGCCCGTCTCGCGCGCCAGCGACAGCATGAGCTCGAGCACCTGCGCCTGAATCGTCACGTCGAGGGCGGTCGTCGGTTCGTCTGCGATCAGAAGCTTCGGTTCGCAGGCGAGCGCCATTGCGATCATGACGCGCTGGCGCATGCCGCCCGAGAGCTCGTGCGGATAATCGCCGAGGCGTTGCTCCGGCTCGGGTATGCCGACGCGATCGAGCCACTCGGCCGCTTTGGCACGCGCAGCCGCTGCCTCGAGGCCGCGCTGGCGTCTGAGCACTTCTGTCATCTGGCTCGCCACCGTGAACACCGGATTCAGGGCCGTCATTGGTTCCTGGAAGATCATCGCGATACCGGCGCCGCGCAGTTTTCTCAAGCCCGCCTCGTCGAGCTTATGCAATTCCTGACCGTCAAAACGCAGACACCCCGCAGATACGCGGCCGGGCGGTGACGGTACGAGGCCGAGCAGCGCGAGCGCAGTCACGCTCTTGCCGCAGCCGGACTCGCCGACGAGACCGACGATCTCGCTGGCGCCGATCGAGAGCGAAAGCCCGTCGACGGCACGCACGGCGCCATCCTCGGTCGCAAACTCGACGACGAGATCCTCGATTTCGAGGATTGGCGATTCGCTCATGGGCCTCAGTCCCCGGTCACCTTCTTCGGATCGAGCGCATCCTGCAGCGCATCCGAAAACAGATTGAATGCAAGGACGAGCACGAACATGAACGCCGATGCCGCGATGAAGTTATTGAAGAAGCCGGCAGTCACCTCGTTCGTCGACTGCGAGATCATGAGCCCCCAGCTCACGCCATCCTGCGTGCCGATGCCGAGGAAAGACAGGATCACCTCGGCCTTGATCGCCGTGACGAAAACGATCGTCGCCTGCACCAGCAGAATGTGAGAAGTATTCGGCAGGATGTGCCGGAAAATCAGGACCAGGTTCGGCACGCCGACGGCCCGCGCGGCCTCGACGAACTCGAGACTCCTGAGCTTCATGACTTCGCCGCGGATGATGCGGCCAGTCGTCGTCCAGAGCGTGGCAATCAGAGCCGCGTGCATGCCGAGCGGATGTCCCTGCATCGCGTAGGCGACGGCGGCGACGAACAGGTAGAACGGAATCGCGTCGAGCACGCCCATGAACCAGAGCAGCACTTCATCGATCCAACCGCCGGCATAGAATCCGGAGATGGCGCCGAGGACACCGCCGATCGCCGTTGTGAACAGCGCTACGAGCAGACCGATCTCGAAGGCCGTCTTGGTCGAGAAGATGGCGCGATCGAATATGTCCTGCCCGTTTCGCGTCGTGCCGAACCAGTGCTCGGCCGACGCAGGCGCAAAACTCGAGTCGGTCGTCACGAACCAGTCCTGCCCGAGCAGTCCGAGCCAGACCCCGGCGGCAAGGAGCAGAAAGACGAGCACGATGACCAGTGCAGCGACCCCGAACTGGTCGTGCGCGAGCTTCCTCAGGCCCTTGCGCCAGAGCGAGTCCGACCGGACGCCCGCCGCGGGCAGCGATTCGGCGGCGACGCTCATTTGACGGATACCCGAGGGTCGACGACACGATAGAGCACGTCGTTCACTATAATGACGAGCGCGAAGAGAACGGCCGTCAAACCAACCACGGCCTTGAGCACCGGCTGATCGCCGGTCGTGATCGCGTCGTAAGCGGCCGCGCCGATGCCCGGAATCCCGAAATAGGCCTCGATGAGCAGACTGCCGCCGATGATGATCGACGGAATCGAGAACATGATTCGTGTGATGATCGGAATCATGCTGTTCTTCAGCACATGCCGGAACAGGACATGCCCGGCACCGGCACCATAGGCGCGCGCCGTGCGTACGTAGTCCCGGCTCATCTCCTCGACGACGACGGCGCGATAGAAGCGCGTGTTGTAGCCGAGCGAGATGAAGACGATCGCGAGCGTCGGGACCGTTACATAGTAAATGTAGTTGCCGAGATTCGAGACTTCCCAGCCGAGCACAGGGAAATAGTTGAGTCCGTAACGCGACGAGAAGAAGAGCTGGAAGGAGATGATGATGATCAGAAAGCTGATGCTCATGCCGACGACTGCGGCGGCCATGATCAGCTTGTCGGCGATGCCGCCGCGGAACCAACCCGCGACGAGCGCGAGCCCGATCCCGAGCAGGTTGCCGATGACGAATCCGGGCAGCGTGACGAGGATCGAGTTCGGCACCGTCCGCGCGAGCAGCTCTCGGACCGGCTCGCCCGTCGAAAGCGACTCGCCGAAATCGAGCGTTGCGAGCTCACGCAGATAATCGAGATAGCGAAGCAGGAACGGATCGTTGTAGCCGAGCAGCTCACGCGCCCGTTCGAGCTGCTCGACGCTGGGATTGCGTCCGACGAGCTGGAAGGTCAGGTCGGGCCCGAAGTAAACCATGAGCAGAAAGCTCACGAAGCTCACACCGAGGATCAGCGGGATGCCGTAGAGCAGTTTCCGGAGCGCAAACCCTAAAAAGTCCATCGCCCCTCACGCGTCTCGTGGCTCAACGATTTTGTCCTGCTCAGTCGGTCGAGCCGGCAACGTCGGGGACGTCGACGAAGCGCAGCCAGTAGCCGCCGAGAACCTCGCGGTCCGGCTGGCCGATCACATCCTTGTGCCAGACGAACACGCTCTGGCGCGACAGTGCCATCATCCCGACGCAGTCGTCAATGAGCATCTGGTTCATGCGCCGGAAGATTTCCGTGCGTTCCGGCGAGGGCTGCATCACGGCCGCCTGTTCGTACAGCGCATCGTATTCGGGATTGCTGTAATTCGAGGCGTTCGAACCCGGCGAGCCGTTGGGTCCGTAGAACAGTTGCAGCGTGTTCTCGGCATCGGGGTAGTCCATGCCCCAGCCGTAGCCCATGATCATGAGCTCCTTGTTCCTCATGGCCTCGTTGAAATCGCCGAAATTCGCGAACGTTCGAATCGAGATCTTGTCCTGCGGATAACTGGCGTTGGTGAGATTGCCTCGAAACTGCTCGTACATCTCGCGGTTGATCGTATTCGCCGTCGAACCATACTCGAGTTCGGGCAGGTTCGCAGCCGTCCAGCCCGCATCCGCGAGCCGCCGGCGCGCGCGATCCGCATTCTGGGTCACGGAGTCCTGGTCCATGCCGGCGTCGAACTCGGGCACTACGGGCGGGATCACGCCGGGAAAAACGACGCCGAGACCGGCATAGAAACGCTCGTTGCGCTGCTGCCAGCTGAACGCATCGCGAACGGAACAGCGGAGCTCGCGATTCATGCGATTACGCTCGGGATCGTCGTTTGCCCCGACCACGGGATCGTCCATGTTGAAGACCGTGAACACGAGACCGGTTTCGGGCGTCGAGATCATATGGTAGCGCTCGGCGAACTCGGGCCTGAGTGTGACCGGGTTTCTCGATGCCAGGACCGACGGCACTTGTTCGGGTGGCACGGTCGCATATTGAATCTCGCGGCCCGATGTAAACGAGGCCCAGCGTGAGGCGGTTTCCTCGATGAAATCGATCTCGAGACGATCCACATAGGGAGGCGCGAGACCGGCCAGCGTTTCGATACCGAGATGTCCGTGCACGGCGGGATCGTAGCCCTCGTAAGCCAGGTCCAGCGGCTCTTCACGGAATTTCTCGTTGGCTCGGAAAACGACGCGCGTCGTGCTGAAATCGCTGAGCCGATAGGGACCCGAGCCCACGGCGCTCCGGCCGAGCGCGGTACCGTGGTATTCGACGGCCTCGCGCGGCACGAAAGCTGAGAAGCCCATAGCAAACGTGTAGGTGAGCTGGGGAAACGGCCGGGTCAGTCGAATCTGGATCGTATATTCGTCGGGCGCGGTCAGACCGGATACCGGCGCGTCGTAATCGGCGTCGGACTCGATCCATTCGTCCATGCCTTCGATCCGGCCATCCCAGAGCCAGGCGCCCGTAGAGATGTTCTCCGGATGGAAATGCCGTTTGATCGAGTAGACGAAATCGCCGGCAACAACCTCCCTTCCAACTCCGTCCGGAAAGGCTTCGTCGTCGATGAACTCGACGCCCGGTCTTATCCTGATCGTATAGTTCAGGCCGTCGTCCGAAACCTCGGGCATGCCGACAGCGAGGTTGGGTATGAGCTCGTAAGGCCGCGCGAGATACTTGTAGCGGTAGAGTGTGTCGTAGACGTTTACGGTGATGATGTTCGCATAGACTGTATTGGACCGAATCGGATCGATATTGGTCGGTGATCCGTTCTCGGAATGGCGGTAGACCTTCAGACCCTCCCGCGAATCGCCGCCACCGCAGCCCGACGTCACTGCCAGCAGAGTCGCAACGGCCAGCCCAAGCCCCCTTCTCGTCATTGCTATTCTCCTCGTCATCCGCCTCCCCCCTCGCGGCACCCGAATCGTCGGTTCATAATCGCATATCCGGCCGCCCTGTCGCAGCGGATACGTAACAATGGTGTTTCCGAGTCTCGACTCTTAATGGAGCACAAACGGAGCGCGACAATGAACCTGATGATTCCACGTTTCCGTGTAGGAGGCGAGGGAGCGGATCGTCACGCGCACGCTACGATCACTCCTCCTCGACTTCACCGACTCCGAGAAGCTCGTTTCTGGCGCAGACGACGAAATCAGTCTCGAGCATAATGAAATTGCAGGCGCGCGCCTGTTTCTTCGGAAGTCGGGAGGTGGCCAACTGACCGAGGGAGCGGTCGAGAAGGCGCAGCGCCCGTCGCAGATCGTCATTCTCGACCGCGGCGGCTCCGCGATCGGCAGCCAGCGCCTGGCTCGTCCAGATAGCCATAGGGTAATTGAGAGCTAGTTTGGGAATTGCTTCGACGAACGGCATCGACTTCTCGCCGGCGAGAAGATAGCGTTGGCCGAGGATCTTCGCACTCAGGAAGCTCTGGACCCTGTTCGCACCCTCCGTCTCGACAAAACTTCCATCGACCTCGGCGATCTGTTCGAATGTGGCTGTCAACTCCCTGTTGTCGACGTAGGGCCTCTGCCCCGCCTTCCGGTAGCGATTGCCGATAGCGATGCGCTTTCGCTTCGCCGCCTCGAGCCTGTGCCCGCGCAGTAGATCTTCGTCTGCCGTTGTCGGATTGAGCACCAGGTAGAGCCATTGAAAGAAGACAGCTTGCTGTGTACGATCCATCTGCCCTTCCCACGGCATCTTGCTGATCTGAGTGGGTAGGCCTTGTGCCAGGACTTGGCGCAGTTGCGCGGCCGACTCGGTTGAGGGGTCTCCCGTGGTCGCCAATCGGCTGTACTCCAGAAGGCAGCGAACACGATCGAAGAGGGACATCGAAGCGTCGTCGAGAAATGCGAGCACGTACTGCTCGATCTGCCACAGGACCTCGTCACTCAAAGCGGACTTGTCGTTGAGGCGGTGCTTTCGAGGTCGCGGCGTGCCCAACTCGGCCTCGAGCAAGAGGCTCCACTGCGGGACGTGAGCTTTGAGCTCGGCCCCTTGGCCCAGGCTGACAGCCCGACAGGAGAAGGCGCAGTCGACCGCGATGCGATCGTTCAAAGGATAGAAGTGGAAGGGGTACATCCTGCACATCAGCGGTTTGCGCTCGGCGCCGAAATGCTGGTGAATGCGGCACTGTTTGTCGGATCCGAGATAGATGCACGCACCGTTCTCGCGCTTCTGCAGTCGTCGCCCCGATCCGGGGCCCGAAGCCGCAGCCGAGACGCCCGGAGAGACACCCACCAGGTCGTCGGCGCGTCCGCGCCAGTCGAGGCCGGCCAGCGACTCCGCCTCCTCGGGCCTGAGCAGGATGTTAGTGTTGACACAGCAGTCACCACACTCACTGCATGTGAAGCGGAGGTCGGACGGATAGTCGAAATCTGTGGTCACGAGGCAAGTCTCCCTCCCCAGCATAGTCGATCGGCGGCGAGTGCTGCGTCGTTTCGAGGCCTTGAATCTCCGACATCATCCACATCTGCGGTTAGCCGACGATACGTCCAAGTGGTTTCTCGCGGCTCGCTGATTTGCTGTAGTTGGGGGCGATTTTCGGTGGTTGGAAGGTTCGGTCAGCGAGACGGAGTGATCCTCTACGGCACCGGCAGCCGTTACTGCGACAAGACCTCCTATTCTTCCTATACTCGGCGCCGAATTACCAACTCTTTTTGCTTACCGCCAAAACATCATAGCCCCGCTCACGAATCAACGCATTCAGCCGCTCGGACCGATCCCGAGAGGCGGGATGGGTGGCGAGAAATCGGACCACAAACATTTCTTCCTCGATCGCATGGATCTGATCAAAAAACGTCGTGGCGCCGCCCGCATGGCCATAAAAGCTTACAAGCAGTTCAAGTCCAAACTCGTCGGCGCGTTCTTCTTGTTTTCGCCCATAACTCAACTCGGCGAAGTCGACCGCGCTTTGGGCGATCGTCGAGGCACCGCCGCCGCTAAAGATCAATGCGACGGTACCGACAATCAGAAGCCTGCGGCCCATCACCTTCATGTGGTGCCGATACTTGAGATGGCCCAGTTCGTGGCCCAAGACCATGGCGAGCGACTCTTCGGAATCCAGGATATCAAACAAGCCCTTCGTCAACGCGATGGTACCGCCGGGTAAAGCAAAGGCGTTGGGCTCGGGCATCGGAAGGACGACGACCTCGTAATCGAGATCGGGCAGCTCGGCGACGACAATCAGTCTTTCGAGCACGTTTGCGGCCGACCGCCGAAGTGAATCGAGGCTCGAAGAGGAGGTAGCAAACGCCGGAGCGACGAGGGCGCCGATTTTCTTTTCAAAACTCGGCGGAATTCGGGCCGCGGTGCATCCCGCAGCCCAACCCAGGACGATGTACCCCGTAACGAATACGAGGCCCATCCCGGCGCAGTTCTTCAGAATCTGTCGGTGCGTCAGGCGGCCCCGGCTGATATCCGCTGTTTGCTTGAGCTCTTTAGCGACGAACTTCACTTGCGATATTGAAGGGCCGTGCCGTACGCAAGCACCTCGACGGTGCCGATGGTTTTTCCCTGGCCTTTGGAGACCGAAGCGGTTTCGATGCGGCAGTTGACGTATGCGTCGGCGTCGGGAAACGATTCCTTCATGCGCAAGAGGGCCTCGCGGCGGGCGCGGTCGAGCAGCGAGGAGTAAGCGACAATTTCGCCGCCGAAGACCGCGCGTAGACCGGCAAGGAACCGTTTAAGATAATCGACTGAAATAACGGCGCTGCCGTAAACGAGCCGGGCCTCTTGGATCTTTTCGGGATCAGCGACGCGGCGAAGATCGGTCGCCGGAATGTTCAGGAAGGCACGTTCACGCTCGTGGATGGAGCGATAATGCGACTTCTCGATCCGGCCGCCCACAACTAGGCCCATGACGAGCAAAACGATTGGAACAAGAACAACAATGAATTCGCCCATGATGACTACTCCACCTTGAGGGCCGTGCCGTAGACGTAGAGTTCGGCCGCGCCTTGGGCGACCGACGAGGTTGAAAAGCGAACGTTGACGAGGGCATTGCCGCCGAGTTCGGTTGCTTGTGCTTCCATGCGATCCATGGCTTGACGCCGGGATTCCTGCATGAGCTCGGTATAGCCGGTCAGCTCACCGCCGACGAGGTTTTTGAGGCTGGCCATCATGTCGCGGCCCGCGTGTTTAGCGCGAATCGTGTTTCCCTGGACGAGCCCGTAGTGCTCGACGATGGTCCGCCCGGGGACGGTTTCGATGTTGGTCATGATCATTTTGATCTCTCCCGTGAAAAAGTTACCTTCTGCTTATCCGGTTGTTTCAGCAGACCCCAACATGTTGCGATTAACATCCACCATCGTACTCGATCCGCTGGAATTGATCGAAAAACTCGCCGCGTTGGTGCCCCCGCCCCGCTTTCGCCGATGGCGGAGAGGATCTTGTATTGGCCGAGCTGTGTGCCGGGTTGCATCTTTTACACCATCATCGGACGGATCGCCGCACTCCGGTTCTTCTTCGTGAAGGTACTTCGCCGTCCCTATCACCAAGTCGATCTGGTACTCTCCGACCCTCCCATCCAGCCAACAGCACTCCAAATCCGGCTTTACCGCTACTTTCTCCATAGCCCACCGCGTCCGCCGCCTACGGCCAGCGCCCTCCTTCAAGTCTCGTTATCGAAAATGCCGCGGTGGGAACTTCTCGCTCATCCTGTGACCGCGCTCGCCGCGGCACTTCCGATGAACGCTAGCGACTATACGGCAAGGTGGATTGAAAGGGAGTGGCATATCGACAGGTTTGTGGTTGCAGAAAAGCTTGAACGGCGACGGCTATGGGACCGGCATCCGCTCCTTCATTCCTCAAACCAGTTCAGTACCGTGTGGAAGTCGACTGAATTGGGTGCCGGAAGTTACTGCTGCAACTCGGCAGTCCAGTTAACGACGACGTTGATGGGCGGGATCGTCGCGGCCGGCGGCAGGCTCCGCATCAGGAATCGCTGTCCGTTCTCCGTTACGCGGTAACGCTGGTTGACCCCGGGTACGTTGGGACGGAACAGGGCTTCCGGCACCCCGTGGCTGAACTGTTCCCCACCGCTGACCTCCACCGCCATCAGCGTTAGGCTGGCGCCGACGAAGAACAGCTCGCGCCCGTCTTCCCTCCACCGCGCCATGTGCCCGCCCTCGACCGATACCTGCCATTTCCCCCCTGTCGGCGGGAACGGCTGGACGTAGACCTCGTCCCGCCCCGTTTCGTTGGAGTCGTAAGCGATCCAGCGGCCGTCGGGCGAAAACATCGCGTGCCACTCCCGGAACGGTGTGTTCAGGACCGGAAAGGGATCCTGGTCCCCATCTAGCGGAAGCGCCCAGACATCGCGGGCGGTCTCGGCCGAGCGGTTCGTGTACAGGACATAGCGGCCGTCCGACGACCAGTCCGTGGGGAACTTGTCCTCGTCGGTTTCGAGGAGGATCTGAGCGTCGCCGGTCCCCATGGCGCTCTTCAGGAAGAGGTCCTCTCCCGCACCGATGCGCTGCGAGGAAAAAACGATCCGGTCCCCCTCGGGCGACCATAGGGGGTAGCGGTCGAGGGCGGGATCGAACGTCAGGCGGGAGCGGCTGCCCCGAAGCATGTCGACGACCCAGATGTCGCCTTCTGAAAGGGCGGCCATGCGTTCCTCATCGGGCGACAGCCAGAACTGGTTGTAGCCGCCGGCTTCCTCCACCTTCCCCAGCCGCCGTCCCGAGCGATCGAACCAGACGGGCTCGGGCGGTTCGCTGACGCCGCCGCGGTACGCCAGGACACCACCCCCGGACACCGAGTACGCTCCGTGGGCAGAGTTTGGGAAGTACAAGACCTGATCGGCCACCGGAAACGGCTGGCCGCCCACTTCCAGGCGGCCGGCGTCGAAGGGCTGTGCCATCAGAACCTGGTCGCGGACAAAGAGCACGTAGCCCGCATCCGTGTAGCCCGCCATGCTGGCGTTCTCCATCAGCGGGACCGTGTCCTGGGAGTCGAGTGAACCGATATGGATGTTGTCTGCAACTCCGATTCCCACGTTCAGCAGGAAGTGCCGGCCGGCCGGCAGGAACTTCGGATAGCCATGGGCCGCCTCGTTCCGCTCGACGTCGAGCCGGGTCACCGGTTCCGGCAAGCCACCCGCGTCGGCGACGCTGTGGATAATGTAGGTGCCCTGGTGGTTGGAGGAGAAGAGGATCGTGCCCTCCTTGCTCCACGTTCCACCCGCCGGGAACGCGGTCAGGACGTCGCTCAGGTTCTGCGGTGGGCCGCCCGCGATGTCGATCTTCTTGAGCTTCCCGTCCGCGAAGAAGCCGACGAAGCGGCTGTCGGGGGACCAGAATGGCTCGTTTGCGCCCTCGGTCCCGGGAAGCTCGCGCGCCTCGAACTGGTCAAGCGTCCGAACCCAGACCGCCTCGGCGCTCGCGGCGCCCTGCGCAATGAACGCGACATGACGACCATCGGGGGAAACGTTCAGGTCGGCGGGCTGGGCGGTCGTGGCCGTGGGGATGTGGAACCGCATCGTCGAAACCTCGGGTGCAGGTCCTCTGAAATACAGAACGGCCAGCGCGAGAGCCGCGGAAGCGGCGATTGCGGCAACGGCCCATCCCGACCGTCCCGACGTTTGCGTGACGGGTGCGACCAGGGGCGCCGTCGGTTTTTCCGTAACCGGCGCCGAGGCCCACTTCAGCTCGCGCGCGACATCCCGCGCCGTCTGCCAGCGCTCCTCCGGGTCTTTCTCCAGGCAGACCTTGACGATACGGTCCAACGCGGGGGGAGTCATCGCCTGCAGGCTCGACATCTCGACTGGCGTGTGCTCGAGGATGGCGGCCATCAGGCTCACCTGGCTCCTTCCCTCGAACGCCTTCCTGCCGGCCACCATCTCGTAAACGACCGCACCGAATGCGAAGATGTCGGTCCGGGCGTCGGCCTCCTGGCCCTCCAGTTGTTCGGGCGCCATGTATTGGAGCGTTCCGATGATCGTCCCTTCAGCCGTGAGGGGCTGCGAGAGGTCCTGAGTCGGCATCTGGGAGAGCGGCGAAACCCCACCAGCATCACCCTTCAGTTTCGCCAGCCCGAAGTCCAAGAGCTTCGTTCCAGACTTCGTCAGCATGATGTTGCCCGGCTTGAGGTCCCGGTGAACCACTCCCTGCCGGTGGGCCTTGTCCAGGGCGTCGGCGATCTGGATTGCGTATTCGAGGGCCTGGTCGAGAGACAGCCGTCCCTTCTCCAATCGCTGCTGGAGCGTCTCGCCCTCCACCAGTTCCATGACGAGGTAGTGGATGCCGTCCTGTTCGCCGATGTCGTGGAGCGCACATATGTGGGGATGGTTCAGGCTGCTGACGGCGCGCGCTTCACGCTCAAAGCGCTCCCGGCGTTGCGGATCATCCGCCAGGTGTTCGGGAAGGACTTTGATGGCGACGGTGCGATCCAACCGGGTGTCGGTGGCGCGATACACTTCTCCCATGCCGCCCGCGCCGATCTGATCGCGGATCTCGTAGGGACCGAGTCTGGTTCCTGCCGTAAGGGCCATGGGTTGCGATACCTCTCAGGCACTCCCTCGCCGGGCTTCGAAAACTTGTGTAGATACTACGGCAGGAAAGGGTTGGTAGCAATCAAACAGTCACCTGGTCGTATAACCGCATAGCCTGACATCTGAATGGACCCGTATTCATTGGGTTTCGTGAGAATCCACCTTACCGAGATGGCGACTCCAGGAGTTGGGAAGGTGATTCGTTACGCACTGCGGCGTTACTCGTGAGTAATCGTCGTCGATAGCACCCGTCGTAACCAGTGAAGATCCGGCGGTCATGATGAAACTCTGGTCGATAGGCAAAACAAACGGGGTTCGCAGGGCCGGGAGTGGCAAGCGGCCCGGCGGAAGGTAATTTTCTTTGGCGGCCGTCCCTGTGATCCGCCTATAATCCGCTGGCGTGACTCTGAAAGGTCAGTACATAACACCGTTAGTCGAAATTCGACAACCTCATGGCCGATCGTCGCGAAGGGAGGGCCGATGATTTTCCTATCCACCCGCTGGATTCAACTTCAACCATGTCGTCGCCTCGGACGTCTTCATCACGGAGGTCGACCAGTTCGGTGCGATGACGCCATGACTCGGTACGCCTGTTTCCTCATCCTCCTGCTAGTCGTGAGTGCGTTTCCGCTGAATCTCGAAGCCCAGGAAAGAACGGGTCAAGCCCAGACTCAGGCCGCAGGTCCGGTCACGACTGCGAACTACGATCTGGCGGGGCGCTTCGCTCCATACAAGATCGACCGCCTCATCTACAGCACGGCGGTTGACCCGCACTGGATCGACGGCGGTGACCGGTTCTGGTACGAGTGGGAGACCTCGGGCGGTAAGAGCTACTACCTCGTCGACCCAGCACGCGGCACGAAGGCCGCCATCTTCGACAACGACCGAATCGCGGCCGAACTGACTCGCTTGACGAAGGATCCATGGGACGGTCAGCACTTGCCGATCCGGGGCATCACGTTCATCGACGCGGACACGCTGCGATTCGAAGTCGAGTCGTCCCAGGATGCGGAAGAGGAGGAATCCGAGACGGACGAGACCGAGCAGGAACAGCAGCAGGAAGAGGATGAAGGGGACGCCGGCAAGGACCGGTCGAAGAAGCATCTGTTCCACTTCGAGTACGACGTCGACGGCCAGACCCTTCGCCTGCTCGAGGATTGGGAAGAGCCCGACGACCATCCGGACTGGGCGAACGTGTCACCAGACGGTCAGACGGTAGTCTTCGCTCGCAACGACAACCTCTTCATGATGAGTGGTGACTCCTACCAGCAGATCCTTGACGCTCGGCGTGGCAAGGATGGTGATGACGCGGACGAGGCGGACCAGGCCGTCGAGGTGGAGGAGATCCAGCTGACGACCGACGGCGAGCAGCACTACAGCTACGCCGACTTCGAGCGGGGCGACACCGACCCGGAACGGGAGAAGACGAAGGACGAGCGGAAGGAGGTGACGATCTCGTGGTCGCACGATTCCGGTCGCTTCGCCATCGTCCGGCGTGATCAGCGAAAGACGGAGGATCTCTGGGTCATCCATTCGGTCGGTAACCGCCGGCCCGAGCTCGAGACGTACCGGTACGACATGGCTGGGGAGGAGAACATCACTCAGCGGGCGCTGGGCGTCTTCGACCTCGCGACACGCCAGATGGTCGCGGTAGACGTGGCCAAGTTCAAGGACCAGAACATTGCGCTATGGAACGCCCGGAAGTTCGTGTATCCGGACCGCCACGAGCCTGAGCGAGACCGCTGGCTGTCGGACGACCCGAACGAAGTGCACTTCTGGCGGCAGAGTCGCGATCGACACCGACTCGAGGTCTGCGTGGCGGACGCAACGACCGGTGAGGTGCGCGTGCTCTTCGAGGAAGAGCTCAACACCTACGTGGAGATCCAGCCGCTCGAACGTCTCACTTCGGGCGACCTGGTCTGGTGGTCGGAGCGGGACGGCTGGTCGCATCTCTATCTCTACGGTTCGGACGGGACCCTCAAGACTCGGTTGACCGAAGGACCCTGGGGTGTGCGACGGGTCCACGGGATCGACGAAGCGGCCGGGGTCGTGTACTTCTCGGCGAACGCTCGAGAGACCGAAGAAGACCCCTACTACCAGCATCTGTACAGCGTGAACCTCGATGGCGACGGCCTGAAGTTACTCGATCCCGGAGACTTCGACCATCGAGTCGAGATGGGGGAGTCCAGCCGGTTCTTCGTCGACAACTACTCGAGGGTGAACACGACGCCGAGCGCGGTGCTGATCGGCGCCGACGGCACCAAGGTGCTCGATCTCGAAGCGGCCGACTTCAGCCAGCTCGAGGCGGCGGGGTATCAGTTCCCTGAGCCATACAGGATCAAGGCGGCCGATCGCGTGACCGACCTGTACGGCGTCATGTACAAACCGTTCGACTTCGACCCGTCGAGGAAGTATCCGATCATCGAATTCGTCTATCCCGGTCCGCAGACCGAATCGGTCTCGAAGTCGTTCTCGACGAATCGCTACGAAACCGCGCTCGCACAGTTCGGCTTCATCGTCGTGACCATCGGAAACCGCGGCGGACATCCCGCGCGCTCGAAGTGGTACCACAACTACGGCTACGGCAACTTGCGTGATTACGGCCTGGCGGACAAGAAGGCGGCCATTGAGCAACTCGCCGACCGCCACGACTTCATCGACGCGGACCGCGTGGGCATCTATGGACACTCTGGCGGTGGGTTCATGTCGACCGCCGCGATGCTCGTTTATCCTGACCTCTTCAAGGTTGCTGTGTCGTCGTCCGGGAACCACAACAACGACGTCTACAGCACCCGCTGGTCGGAGAAGCACGATGGCGTCAAGGAGGTCGTGGGAGAGGACGGCGAGATCAGCTTCGAGTACGACATCGACAAGAACACGGATCTTGCCCAAAACCTCAAGGGGCACCTCCTGCTGACGACGGGCGACATCGACAACAACGTGCACCCGGTCGGCACGCTCAGGATGGCCGAGGCGCTCATCAAGGCGAACAAGCGCTTCGACTTCTTCATGTTCCCCGGCATACGGCACAGCTACCGGGAGATGGGCGACTACTGGTTCTGGCTCCGCGCGGAGTACTTCGTCGAGCATCTGCTGGGCGACTTGCAATGGGATCCGGACATTGCTCAACTCAACTTGATGAAGGGCGATCCGCCGGTCGGGACGAACGGGCCGCGATGAGCGGCTCCTTCTCGTGTCGATCGGTCGCTGGGAAGAGGGGCTTGTCGACGAGATCCACTTTTCCGTATCGGGGAAGCATTCTCGAGGTTCTTCCTTTCTGGAGCTTCTTGTAAGAGCGGTTACAGCCGCGCTGACGGGTCGTCGCGAGCGTTATCAGCGTCGCCACCAATTGCGATCACGACCGCCCCCAAGCGTTGCTCGGTCTCGACCAGGCGATGCGCGTCGGGGGCCTGCTCCATTGGAAAGACCCGGTCGACGATCGAACTAATCTTTCCGCCTTCGATCATCTCTTTGAGCGCCAACAGCTCCTCTTTCGTCTCCCGCGCGAACGCGAACATGGCCGTCTTGCTCGTAAACCGGGTTGTGACCGGCGAGCGCAGCATGACCGACAGGCGGGGATTTCCGGAGAGATATCGCCCGTTGGGACTGAGAGCGTCGATACAAGCGGTATAGGAGCTCCCTGGAACCATGTCGAAAATGACGTCATACGTCTGTCCGTTGCCCGCAAAATCTTCCTTCCTATAGTCGACGAAGTGATCCGCGCCAATACGACGCAGCATGCCCTCCTTAGTCGTGCTGTCTACAGCCGTGACTTCCGCGCCCATGGACTTGGCGATCTGCACGGCATGCGCTCCGATGCTGCCGCCGGCGCCGTTGATCAGCACCTGCTCTCCAGCGCGGATTTTCGCCCGTCGCATGAAGTGCAGCGCGTTCAGCCCACCCAGCGGTACCGCGGCGGCTTCAGCGAAGCTCATATTGTTGGGCTTGGCGACGATCGTGTAGCGTGCCGGCAAGGCGACATACTCGCCATAGGCGCCGAGCCGCAGCCCGGCCGTGCCGAACACTTGGTCGCCGACTGAGAGAGTGGTGACGTCTCCCCCGAGCGATTCAATCTCTCCGGAGAAATAGCCGCCTAGGAGTCTGCGCGGCAGAGCGCGAAGAACTCGAATTTATTGGGATTTGAGAGGGTCTTCGGAGGAGAACCCATCGATTCTTCCGATACGAGGAGTTCAGAGCTGTACGGATACCAGTAATTGGCCGTGTATCGGGTCTGCTGGGTTCCGGTTTTCCGGATTATGCCCATTCGATCATCCCGTTCATCCGCCGTAAGTTCACCGCCAGAGTGAGCAGGTTCCACTCACCGGTCACTTTGTCCAAACCGCGTAGACTGAACTGTCGGAATCCGAGCACCGACTTGATCCACCCGAAGGGCGGCTCGCCAATGTGCTTTCTGGCCCGGTAGCGGTCGCGCCCACGCTTGGTTTTCATCTTTCTCATCATCCGGCCAACAGCAGTGTCTTTGGGTGGGAGTGGAACATCGGCCAGATTCTTCTCGCGACCCATGGCAACATACCCGTCAATCTGACGTTGTTCCAACATCCCTAGATTCGACTCGGATCGATATCCCGCATCGGCCAGTACACGTTCGGGATGCTCTCCCAGGTTGTTGTTCAACGCATCCAGGGTCGGTTCCAACTGTCCCGCGTCGGACGCATTGGAACTCACCGTTGTCGCTACGATGATCCGGGCCTCGGAATCCACCACCGCCTGCGCGTTGTAGCATTGCTGGAACCCTTCAGTGGAGGTTTTCATGATCCGGCTTTCCGGATCTGTGAAGTTGTCCTGGGCCGTCGGTTTGGGCTCGCCCATGGGGCGTTTGAATGGCTTCTTTCCGCATCCGGGTTTGTCGTCTCCCGGTTCCCGTCCCGCTTCCTGGTCCGCAGCCATCTGACGTTCTTCGAGCCGTTTCATTGCTGCCTGGATCGTGGCCAATCGCTTTTTGCGGGTCGACAACCCATCGGGCAGTTCGTCTCCGCGCCGGTCCTTGCCGTATCGCTGGTCTTCTTCCTCATCGGTCGCCGTAGCCCGGTTCAACAGATCCCGAATCTGTTCGCCCAATTCGGTCTCCTGCTTCTTCATCCGTTCATAGCTCATCGCTTTGCGTTTGCTCGCATTCGCCCGCATCTTGGTTCCGTCCACCGCCACGGTTCCCATCTTCACCAGTCCCGCTTCCCGCGCCATCATCACCACTTGCACAAACAGGTTCCCGAACTCCTCAAGATGCAGTTTGCGAAAATCCGAGATCGTACGGTGCGCCGGAAAGTTCTCCGCTCCCAACATCCGGAACGCCACGTCGTCGGTCAACTTCGCCGCGATCTTCCGCGACGAGAACACCCCGGTCGCGTACCCGTAGATCAACACCTTCACCATCATCCGCGGATCGTACGCTTGATTGCCCGGTCCGTCCGTTCCATACCGCTGCTCAAACGCGCTCAAATCCATGGCGTCCACCGTGTCCGATATGAAGTACGACAGGTGATCTTCGGCCAACCAATCTCTCAGCGACGGCGGCAGCAGCAGGCTCTGTTCTGGGATATAGGTTCGATATGTTCGTGACATGTCCTATCTTCGATCTCTATCCGCCCAATTCCGGTCCTTCTGCCGCGCAGACTCCTAGGATCTGGCGCCTTGGTCTTCTCACCCCAAGTGCAATCCGCAGAGGCAGCCAGAACCACTTCACCGAATACCTAAAGCTGCGCATCTCACAGTCGGATTTCGTCGCTTCCGCCGCCCGCACCTTGACCAGCACTTCATCGTCCTTCGGCACAGGTTTTCTCACTTCACTGAGCTGCAGAACGTCTGGTGGCCCGTACCTTGAGTATGTGATCGCTTTCATGAGTTTGGGTCCACGTCGTGAGCGAGCTCGAGCCCGAAGCGTACCATTGTCGCCATCCCCAGGACGAACGAGCATCAAGCAAACGGATGAGTGCCTCGGGCAACAAGTGTAAGTCGCGACTAATCGCCTAGCGTGACATCTGAACGGACCTGTAGTCATGGGGTTTTCGTGAAAATCCACCTTACCGCGACTTTACGGGGAAGTGGATTGACGCGGGCCGACGTAGGCTGCTTTTTCAGCTCATTCGAGGCGGCAGGGCGTCTCAATTGTCGCCATGGTTCGCACTTCCCCGTCCTCGGTTTGAAGGATGATCTATGCTAATCTGAGCTCCCTTTTGTTCAGGTTTGAACCCGCCCGTATTTGGAAGGAGATCCAGAATGAGCAAATCGACTATAGGTGCATTGCAAGAAGCCTTGAAGAGCATTGTCGCTGAGAAGAATGGCGGATTTGGGTTCCATATGTGGGCCACAGTGGTGGACCGCGATGGGGTGGTGCAAGCAGTTACGTTCTCCGGCCAGGACCGAGGTGATCAATGGCCCGGTAGCCGCGTGATTTCCGCCCAGAAGGCGAATACGGCAAATGCGTTCAGTCTTCCCGGATTGGCGTTGTCCACGGCCAACCTGTTCACTGCGACTCAACCCGGCAACAGCCTGTATGGATTGCAGCATAGCAACCCGGTGGACACGGCTGCCGCGTATGGCGGTGACTCGGCTGCAGTCGGAACGGCCAAAGACCCGATGGTCGGTAAGAAAATTGGCGGAGTGAACGTCTTTGGTGGGGGACTGCCCCTATACAACTCTGGAGGTCAATTGATCGGAGCAATTGGTGTGAGTGGCGACAGCTCTTGCGCCGATCACAACATTGCTTGGAAAGTGCGCCACGCACTGGAGCTGGACTATCTACCCGGTGGTGTGAGTGCGACTGGCGACGACAATATCGTCAATGACATCACCGACGGCAAGAGCGCAAGCGGCTGGGGACACCCGACGACGACCCCTGAAGCGGCTGCCATTGCCGAAGCCTTGCCGCAGACCCAACCAGTACGCAAGAAGAAGTAAGCCTCTTTCCCCAGAAGGTAGAAGCCCGTGACAGCCCGTTTTCTAGAAGATCCACATCGGAGGTAAGGCGACTTCCCAGGCATCTGGATGACCGACTTCGAGGAGGACCGATTTGATGGACATAGATGGTCGGGTCGGTCAGCATAACGCTCAGACTGATCTGTTGATGAAAGCACCGCTCTCCACGGGATGACCCTCAACTGGGAGGGCGCTGCTAGGCAGCGGAATCGCGTGGTAGGTGTTGCTACGAAGTTCCGTCTACTTAGGAGTTGAACTAAACCGCTTCGCGGTGGTCTGAGAAGCGTTTGTCAGATCCTACCTGCTCCATCCCCTCGTCTTTTTGGTCAGAGTTTTGAACAATCGCATCCGAGGAAGGTTCGCGATGAGCCTTCGAGACAGAAAGGAGGCGATGATGACCGAACTGCGTCAACGGATGATTGATCAGATGACTCTACGCGGGTTTTCTCCACGGACACACCAGTCCTATCTTGCGGCTGTGACCGGCCTGGCCCGCCATTACGAGCAGCGTCCCGACCAGTTGAAGGCCGAGCAGATTCAAGCCTATCTGGTGTATCTGGAACGGGAGCGGGGTCTGTCCTGGAGCAGCTTAAACGTCACGGCTTGTGGACTGCGTTTCTTCTATGGTCAGACTCTGAAGCGCAAACCCGCCGCGATGGAGATACCACGCCGGAAGGTGCAGAAGCGACTTCCCGAAGTGCTGAGCCGTTCCGAGGTCGACCAGCTCCTGGAGGCGGTTGGGAATGTGAAGCACCGGGCACTGTTGATGACCACCTACGCGGCGGGGCTCCGGGTCAGTGAAGTCGTGCGGCTTCGGGTTTCCGACATCGACAGCGCCCGAATGACCATTCGTGTCGAACAGGGCAAGGGATCCAAAGACCGCTATACGATCCTGTCCCCACGTCTGCTTGACGAGTTGCGTCGGTACTGGAAACTCCAGCAACCCAAGGAGTGGTTGTTTCCGGGTGCCAAGCCGAGTCGTCCTCTCGACATCACCGCTGCTCAGAAGGTGTATCGCAACGCCCGGCAGCATGCCGGCATCCAGAAGCGTGGGGGTATCCACACGCTCCGCCATTGCTTTGCAACGCATCTGTTGGAAGCCGGCGTCGACCTACGGACGATTCAAGCCTTGCTGGGTCACAACGCCATCACGACCACGATGCGTTATCTCCAGATCCGGCGGGACCACTTCGCGTCCGATTCCGGCAAGTTCGATCTGCTGGCTCTGCCTGAAACCGTTCCCGGCACATAGGGCTCTGCGGTGCCGCCCGCCTCATCGCGGGCAACGGGAGCGTCGCAGCCCGGCTGGGAACTGGCCGACATCTTCCGGCTTTACGGGCCAGCCTACCGCCGAGCTCACCGGCTCCCGTTGTCCCACTGGAAAGTGATGCACGCCATCGAGGTCTGCCGCACCGCGGCGTTGGGCGGTCATCTGGACCGGTGTGATGGCTGCGGCTTCGAACGTCCCGCCTACAACTCCTGCCGCAATCGTCACTGTCCGAAGTGTCCGGCCCTGCCCAAAACCCGCTGGCTCGACCGACAGCGAAGCGAACTCTTGCCCGTCGGCTACTTCCACTTGGTCTTTACCGTTCCTCACGAGTTGAACCCCATCGCGCTCACCAACAAGAGAACCTTCATCAACATCCTGTTTCGAGCCGTCTCGGACACTCTGGCCGACTTCGCGCGAACCCATCTTCACGGCCAACTCGGCTTTCTCGCCGTGCTCCACACCTGGGACCAGACGCTCGGCGATCACTTCCATCTGCATTGTCTGGTCCCGGCCGGCGCTTTGTCGTTCGACAAGCGTCGTTGGATTCCATCGCGCTCCAACTTTCTCTTCCACGTCCGGGCTCTATCGATCGTTTTTCGGGCCAAGTTTCTCGACCAACTCGACCACGCATTCCGGAACAATCACCTCCAGTTCCCAGGTGCGACCGCACCCTTGGCCCAAGCCCCCGCTTTCCAGCAACGGCTCCAACCCCTCAAGAAAAAGAGGTGGATCGTCTATGCCAAACGCCCCTTCGCTTCCCCCGACACGGTCCTGGACTACCTGGCTCGCTACACCCACCGAGTCGCGATCTCCAACCACCGCATCCGAACCGTCAAACCCGATGGAGTCTCGTTCCTCTATCGCGACCGCAAGAGTGGCGATTCACTCAAAACGATGACCCTGGACGCCGACGAGTTCATCCGACGCTTTCTCCTGCACGTGCTCCCACGTGGTCTGATGCGCATCCGCCACTTCGGCTTCATGGCCAACCGCCACAAAGCTCGCAACCTCGCCCGCTGCCGCCAGCTTCTGCCTCGAGCACAGGCACCACGCAAACCGCGTCCAGAACCGCTCCTCCAGTGGATTGCCGAACCCCGCCCGTGCCCGTCCTGCGGCATCGGAACGCTCGTTTCTGTCCGAATCCTCCCGCCACAAACCTGGGATTCGTCATGATTCCGTTTGCCGGTTTCAAACCAGAGATCCTCTCCGTCCCGCTCTTGGATCCGTGTGTCCGTTCGCCGTTTTTTCGAAACCGCACTTTCGGTCCTCCCATGCCTTCCTGGAGTTTCCGGACCGATCGCCGTCCCATCCCCGACCGCCCCCTCGCCCTCGATCTTCAGCGCGGTCCCCGCGATCTTTACAAAACCCATAGAAGGCGTTAACTTCCTCACCACGCGGCTTCGTCCAACAAGGTTTTATCCGCAATGCCAATCCGTACTTTTATCAGCGGACTTCGCGTGCCCGCACCGCGGATAAAACCCTATTCGTTATGCGACAGGAGAGATGCCCAAAATGGACCGACGAACCGCTCTCCGTATAGGAGCAGCTTCAATGACGATTCTGGTTGCGGCCATGTTGAGTCTTGGCTGTACACAGTCTCCGCAGGGCAGTCAACGTAATGCTGGCGACGACCTCGAAACTGAATCAACTGGAGACAGCCAACTTTCTCACGAAGGGGGATTTGTGAAGATCCACTTTCTCGAAATTGTCACTCCGGATGTTGATGGTGCATGCACCCTCTATTCGATGATGTACGGCGTCACGTTCGGTGATGCCGACCAAAACTTGGGCGGCGCTCGCACTGCCGACCTCGATGGCGGCGGAATGCTCGCAATTCGGGCGCCGCTTCGCGATACCGAGACACCTGTTGTTCGTCCCTACGTGCTCGTTGATGACATCAGCGCGGCAGTCTCGGCAGCGGCTGAAGCGGGTGCGGAAATTGCGATGACGCCAACGGAAATCGCGGGCTACGGTCAGTTCGCTATTGTCATTCACGGTGGGATTGAATCTGGGCTTTGGCAGATGATGCCCGAATGATTGTCGCATAACACGCCGCTGCAGCTGACCGGCTCCGCCGGCAGCTGAGCGACAATCCGTTAGTGCGCCAAGCGAAGCTTGGCGCTTCTTGCAGGGTGAGAGTCCCTGCGGAGTAAGGGTTAACCACCCACTCCTACCGAGTGTTGCAGCTGCGACTCAGGAGGTAGGAAGCCGAACAAGTCAGTTGAAGCGTACACAGGGAAGCATGCAGGCCGCAGGAGAGACCGCGAACTCCAAAGCTTGATACAGCCCCGTCATGTGGCTTAGAGCAGACGGCGACGGTGTTAACGGTACCGGAAGCCAACACAGACGGTCCGATTTTGGTGAGGTCCGCGAGGGTCTGCCGGGGTCCACTTTAGAGCGTGGCATGCATGCAAAGAAGCGTCAGGAACTTGGGAGACCCTGCGGGTTCCCGAGCGGAGACGCGATCCGAAACGACGGTGTGCAGGGCATACGGCTATTGAGCCCACACAGGGGGAAACCCGGACCCAGGTAGGCCGGAGCCTAAACGCACCCGACGCCGGACCGACGACCGCCACGGGTAGGCGAGTTCAACCGAAAGAAGAGCCGCTGAGGATTCGCAGGGAGTCAGATCCGCCCATAGTACTCGGAGACGGTCGCGCCGATCACAGGGGGAAGGGGCGGACAGAAGTACGTAGTCGGTACAGGAAACATTGTCCGGCGATGAAGGGCCGGAACACACAATGCCAACCTCACTGCTGGCAATAGCAAAGAAGGCACAGGAGAAGAAACACACCCGGTTCTTCAACCTCTACCGGTTAATCGACGAGGATTTCCTACTGGACTGCTGGCGCAAGATTCGTAAGAACGCCGCCTATGGGGTGGACGGAATCAGCGCACGGCAGTATGAGGAGAACCTGATCGACAACATCAGGAACCTCGTGGAGCGACTGAAGCGGAAGAACTACCGGGCGCGGCTGGTTCGACGGCACTGGATTCCGAAGGCAGACGGAAAGAAGCGTCCGCTAGGGATTCCGGTGGTGGAAGACAAGCTGCTGCAGTTGGCGGTCACGCGGATACTGGAGGCCATCTACGAGCAGGACTTTCTGCGCTGTAGCTATGGATACCGGCCGAAGAAGGGAGCATTGGACGCAGTCGATAAGCTGACGGTCAAGCTTCAGTTCGGGCGGTATAACTTCGTCGTTGAAGCCGACATCCAAGGGTTTTTCGACAATCTCGTGCACGAAGACCTGATCGAGATGTTGAGCCGGAGGATCGGAGACCGGCAACTGTTGAGGCTGATTCGGAAATGGCTCAAGGCCGGAGTGCTGGATACCGACGGCAAGGTGATTCATCCGCTGACGGGAACTCCTCAAGGCGGCATTGTTTCACCGATTCTGGCGAACGTGTACCTGCACTACGCCCTGGACGTGTGGTTTCATGAACAGGTGAGGTGGCACTCGAAGGGGGAGGCGAGCCTGATTCGATACGCGGACGATTTTGTGTGCGCGTTTGAGAATCAGGACGAAGCGCAACACTTCTTCGGGGTGCTGGAGCATCGACTGGAACAGTTCGGACTGCGGCTAGCGAAGGCAAAGAGCCGGGTGATCCCCTTCAGCCGGAACGGCGAACCAGGTGCAACCCGGTTCGACTTTCTGGGATTTGAGTTTTACTGGGGGAAAGATCGCAGCGGCAAGCCCCACCTGAAGCGCCGGACCTCTCGGAAGAAGCTCCGGAATTCGCTGGCCAACTTCACCCAGTGGTGCAAGGAGAACCGGTCCACGCCCCTCCGCAAGCTGTTTCCAGCGCTGAACCCGAAACTCCGCGGGTATTACCAATACTACGGGGTGTGCGGCAACAGCGCGGGATTGCAGGAGTTCTACCATGAGGCGACGGCGATTCTCTGGAAGTGGTTAAATCGGCGAAGTCAACGCCGCAGCTTTACCCGGCAGGGCTTCAAGGATTTGCTCGACCACTTCAAGGTGCCCGAGCCACGAATTCGCGTGCGGCTCCGAGTCCAGGACCGACCGGCGGTTTCATTCTCCTGAGGCCCGACGCGGAGGCGAGTACTTCTGAGGAGCCCGGTGCTGGAAAACGGCACGCCGGGATCTGTGCGGGGGCGGTTTGGGAAACTGGCCGTTCTACCGCGATGGCACTTCTCCGGTATGGCGACCATACGGACAAGTGGAATTCCTAGAACCTGCTCAGGAGCCATTGGAGAAGGTTTACGGGGGTTGGAAGGTCAGCGGAACTGAAGGGCCTTACGGCACCGGCACCCGTTCCTTGAGTTCTTCGAAGAAGTTCTCGACCACGATGACCTCGGTCGCGGCCGCCTCGCCCTCGCCCTCGTAGGGGCGGACCATCAGGAACCGCTGATCATCTGACGTGATGTCGTAGAAGTCGAGACCCGCCGCAACGACATATCCCACCGGTATGGTGAACAGCGTCTCCTGCGCCAGCACCTGACCCGAGGCTGGATCGAACTGGGCAGCGACCAACCCACGGTCCTGGTCCACGAAGAACAGTTCACGCCCGCTATGCGCCCAAAGCGTCCCGAGCCCCCCGTCCCTCGAAACCCGCACCCTGGTCGAGTCCACATTTGGGAACGGAACCACGAACACCTCGTAGCTGCCCGTTTCGTTGGAAATGTATGCCAGCCAACGTCCGTCCGGCGACAGCGCCGGCGCGCGCTCGTCGAACTCGGGCGTCGCCACGAGCGGTATGGCCGCACTGTCCACGCCCGGATGGAAAGTCAGGATGTCGCGCTGTCCCACCAAATTTGGTGCTGCCGCGGTGCGGAGCAAGAGCCACTGCCCATCGGGACTCCACGACCCTCCGTCGAAGTCGCGCTCTTCGTCGAGCACCAGCACCGCCTCTCCGATGCCGTTGGCTCGCTTGGACTTTACGTTCCTGTCGCCCAGGGGACCTTGCGAGAAGTACGTCACGGTCTGACCATCGGGCGTCCAGAATGCACTGAAGTCTTCATGCTCGTAGAACGTGATCCGCTCCCGCGGACCGTCGGGCAGGTGCTTGATCCAGATGTCGTGGTTGCCCTCAACCACGGTGTCGAACGCAATCCGCGTCCCGTCCGGTGAAAGCCTAAACCCGAAGTTGCGAACGAATGACCATCCGCGATCGACGGGTGTCGCCTGGCCCGAGCGCGTTACCCAGACGAACTCACTCCCACCTCCGGCCTGATAAACGAGCGTGCCGTCGTCCGACAGCGCGAGGTGGACCGAACCTACTACGCGCACACCTACACCCTCGGTCAGCGCCACCGGGTCTCCCGCCAGCTGCAGCGCGTCCTGATCGAACGGAGCGGCCAGGAGCGTCCCGTCCGCCGTCACGTAGACCAGATGCCCCGACGCCGCGTAGCGGGCGAACACGCCCCGGAGGAGTACCTCGTGCTCCCCGGTCTCCAGATCCGCCACCGCGATGTCGTACTGGCTGATGTTGGTGGGGTTGGGTAGGTAATCCACCGTGAACAGCACGCCGCGACCGTTGGGGAGCGCCTGCGGCCAGATGTGACCCGCCTCGCTCTGTGCCGTGTCGAGCACGGTGAACGGCTCCACCTCGCCGCTCGTCTCCGGCACGCGGAGAAGAGCACTACGAATAGCCTCGAAGTAGACGTAGCCGTCGGGACCCCAGGCGAGCCCCGCAAGTCCAACGCCGCTCTCCACGATCGCCAACGGTGGCCCACCGCTCAGTGAGACCGCGCTGACCCCGCCACCGCCAGCTTGAGTCGCTGCTGGTGTACCTTCGTGGAAGGCTACCCTCTGGCCGTCGGGAGAGAAGACGGGGTTCGCCGCACCCTCGGTGCCCCTGATGGGCGTCGCCTGAAGTTGATCACGTCGGCGTAGCCAGAGCTGTTGGCCCTGTTCCCCCTGACCCACGTAGACCATCTGAGTCCCGTCCGGTGAGACGGCGACGCTCGAGCCGGGGACGTTGGCTCGCTGAGTGACAGGTAACGCGATGCTGTAGCGGCTGACGGGCCTCTCCATCGGACGGAGGAGCGACCAGCCGAGGGTCCCCGCCAGGAGGGCGGCGAGCGCCGCTAACGCGACCGAGAGCCGGTTCCACCGACCGACGCCCGCAAGGACCCCCGTCCCATCGGCGGTCCCATGTCTGAACCCCGGATCAGCCAGTACTTTCTGAATATCCACACGAGCATCAGCGATGTCGTGGCGCCGGTCCTTGGCCTCTTTCTCCAAGCAACGCTCCAGGAGCAGCCGAATGCGTGGATGCACGTTCGGCGGCAGGCTCTTCCAGTCCGGTTCTCTCGCAAGCACCCCGGCGAGAACGTCGGACGCGGTGGGGCCTTCATAGGTTCGCCGCCCTGTCAACATCTCAAACAGGACACATCCGAAGGCCCAAACGTCGGCACGCTTATCCACGGCTCGTCCACGTGCCTGCTCCGGTGACATGTACGCAGCGGTCCCGAGAATGACTCCCTGCTGTGTCGCCTTCATGCTCAAGGTGGGCGACTGCGACAGGTTCACATCTGCCCCATCTCCCGCAAAAGCCTTCGCCAAACCGAAGTCCAGCACCTTGATCTTGCCTTCGGGTGTGACTTTGATGTTTGCCGGTTTCAAGTCGCGATGGATGACGCCTGTCTCATGGGCAGCTTCAAGAGCCTCGGCGATCTGTAGTGCGAGTGTGAGGGATTCTTCGACCGGGATCGCACCGTGTTTCAGCCGCTCCGCCAGCGTGTCGCCTTATAGTAGGTCCAGCTCGAGATCTAGGAGAAGAAGGAGAGAAGAATGGGAGATTCGCCGCCGTCGACGCTGTGGGAAATGTGGTAAAAGCGGAGCGTTTTTTGCGAAGCTTTTTCCAAGCCGCTGTGGATATGCGAGCGCGTTTTTTAGCGCGGATATCCACAGGGGCGGCATTTCCCACAGCGCACCGGGCGATTTGAAAAAGTCGGATAATGGACGGGCGTGTTTTCAAGATGCGCTCCGTCCCGCTACGAATCAGTGTCGCCCACCGGGTCGAAACGGTTAGTCGAAGAGTTTCGAGCGGGACGGAGTGCTTTGGTCCGACATCGCATACTCAGATGCCGTCCTTAGAGGACTCACTATAAGGTTTGCGCGGGGCTAAAGCCAAGCGTGCGGGGAAAAACGCACCACAGGCCTGAATAGGAAAGGAGTCGGAAGAGATGGAACTGGCAGCTTACGTGGGGTTGGACTGGGCCGATCGAACACACGCCGTGTGTTTGGAATCGGCGGACGGATCCGTGATGGAAGAGTTGGAGTTGGAGCAGAAACCGGAGACGATCCACGCCTGGATCGGCCAGCTGCGCGAGCAGTTCGGTGGACGGCCGGTTGGGATTGCAATCGAGCAGGCGAAAGGCGCGCTGATTCATGCCTTGATGATGTACGAGTTTATTGTCCTGTATCCGATCAATCCGAAAGCGGTGGCCCGGTATCGGGACGCGCTGGCGGTCAGTGGCGCAAAGGATGATCCATCCGATGCGCGGCTGCTGAAGGACTTCTTCAGAAAGCATCAGGCGTGTCTGCGACCCTGGATTCCGGAAGACGCCCAGACGCGAACCATTGACATCCTGGCCCAACACCGCCGCACCACCGTCGAGGACCGCGTGCGGCTGGGGCATCGGATTACGACGTTGCTGAAATCCTATTTTCCACAGGCCCTGGACTGGGCCGGTGCGCTCGACACAATCCAGGCCTGCGACTTTCTGATGCGGTGGTCCACACTGGCCGATGTGCGGAAGGTCCGACCTGAGACGTTGCGGAAGTTCTATTACAGCCACCGGTGTCGCAGCCGGAAACGGATTGAAGAGCGGATTGCCCAGATCCGTGTCGCACGGCCCCTGACGGACGATCCGGCCATCGTGACCGGTCTGAGCCTGGCGATGCGAGCCACCGTGGTCCAGCTACGGGCCGTTATCGATGCGGTGAATGAGTTTGATCGCACACTGGCGAACCTATTTGCGCAGCACGCCGATCACGAACTGTTTGAAAGTTTTCCGGGCGCCGGCCCAGTCTTTGCGCCTCGCCTGCTTGTTGTGATGGGAACGGATCGGAATCGATTCAAGTCCGCCAGCGATGTGCAACGGCTCGGCATCGCACCGGTCACGGTCAAAAGCGGCAAGATGCACTGGGTGCATCATCGTTGGGCCTGCTCGAAGTTTTTCAAACAGACGTTCCACGAGTTCGCCCAGCTGTCGCTGCCGTACTCCCCATGGGCCCGGGCCTACTACAAGCGTCAGCGGGGTCGCGGCAACGGGCATCATGCGGCGGTGCGCGCGCTGGCGTACAAATGGATCCGGATCATCTTCCGTTGCTGGAAAGAACGCCGGCCCTACGACGAGTCGCAATACGTGGAGGCTCTTCACCGGCACCGTTCGCCTTTGGCCGAACTCTTGGCTTGACAGACTTCCTCAGATGTCTTCGACGAGTTCCAGAACGAGGAAGCGGGTACCCTCGTCTTCTTCGAGTCCGTGAATCGTGGCGATGTTGGGATGGTTCAGCGATGCGAGCAGTTTGGCTTCACGTTCAAACCGGGCGAGGCGTTCTTCGTCTTTGGCAAACTCTTCAGGGAGGGTCTTGTCTTCGCCCATACCGCCCTTTCCAAGGGCAGAAACGATTTCATAGTGGCACGGGTTAACAGCAATCAAACAGTCACATGGTTGTGTAACCGCCTTAACTCGTGAAAATTCAACTTACCGCGACTACACGGGCATGTGCGCTTATAACTTGGGAGCTTCAGCGAAACGCGTCTAATGATTGAACCCTTATGATCTAGGAGGATTTCATAGTGCGCGAGTTGGGAACACGGATAGGCGTATCGACTTCGCGCCTTCGAGCTTGAGATACGTCTCGCGCACGCCACGGGAAGATCGCAGAAGACGATTCGCCCATCTGCTACCGCCCTCAGGCGGAGCTGATCGCAACGATCTGTGAGAAGCAATTGGGCAGAAACGATTTCATAGTGCGCCGAGTTGGGAACCGGGCTGAATCACCCGTACATATAACTACAGTCACGGGTTAACAGCAATCAAACAGTCACATGGTTGTGTAACCGCCTTACCTGACATCTGAATTGACGTGTATTCATGGGGTTTTCGTGAAAATTCAACTTACCGCGACTACACGGGCATGTGCGCTTATAACTTGGGAGCTTCACGCAGCCGCGTCAATGGTAGGGTTTCGTCGCGAAACGCGTCTAATGATTGAACCCTTATGATCTAGACAGTCAAACGAGCCAGACCAGGCCGGCACTAGCGCAGGGCGTCCAGCGCCAAGGCCTCTTTCGCCAGCTCGGTAGCTATTTCGACACAAGTGTCTTTCTCGTTGCGCTGATCCTCGGTGGTCGGGACACAGAATACATCCGGCGTCACTCCCGATCCTTCAAGCAATTCGCCGTCAGGGAATACGAGTTGACCGATCGCAATTTGCACCGCAAACGGAACGATCCGGTTCGCGCCAACCCTCTTCTCGAACGTCCGCGAAACACTTACTCTACCTGCCGTTCGGTCTCCGATGACGACGCCGCTCCCATTGCGTTGAAAATGACGCGCGAAGATCTCAGCCGCGCTCGCGCTCTGGCTATCTACCAGGATGAACAGCGGTCCCGATAGATGGGGACGCCGATGTTTCGCCTCTATCTCTTCCGTCTTCTTGCGACCAACAATATCGGCAATGTGTGCGTCCTCCTCTTCAAAGAAGCCCACAAGGTGTTCGAGTATCTCGACCGCTCCGCCCCCGTTTCCTCGGAGGTCTACTATTCGGGCTCTAGAGTTCTTCGACTCTTCTGCCGCATCAGACAGGCTGCTCTTGGTGAAGAAGAACGGTACCCGAATATAGCCGATGCCTTCGCCATAGTCCTCGAACGCATGTTCCTCCACTTCTTCTAACTCTAGTTCTCGAATCAGGCGGTATATGTTGTCGAGGTTCGTGAAGTCCTCAACTCTGCTCTTACGCTCAATGTCTGGCTGGATAACAAGCTCCATTTGTTCAGAATCCCGCACAAGAGCGAGCTTCATTTCAGCGACGGGCATTAGGACTCTCATGAAGAGCATCATCTGATCGAACGATTCCCTTTGAACTCGGAAGCCGTTGATGCCAACCAGCCGGTCTCCAACCTCAAGTCCGGCCGACGCAGCCTGACCATCTTCGTCAATCGAGTAAACACGTACTTCTTCCGCAAACGGCTTGGCTTGGAATCCAAACTTGATACGCACGCTGCGTTGCGGAGGAAAGAAGTTCGTATGGGAGTCCTGCAATCTGTTCACTAGAGTGTGGATACTAGTGAAGATTGCGCCAAGAGACTCGGCTCTATCGATCCGCTGTTCAGCCTGACTCGTCAACTCCTTCCAGTCGAGGCGCCTCAGCTCCTCGTCGTAGAACCTTTTCTCGATTTCGTTAGCGACCTGCCGCAACATGCTCTTTCCACGCCCCCGCTCTTGACCAATATCTTGCCCGTGGCCAGAAAGGGTGCTGAGGCACAAGGGCGCTACAACGCCCAGCAAGCAAAGGGTTCTTCTTAGTGGCTTCATAACTGATATTCCTCGGTACGCCGGTGAGGATGCCTCGCACATTCGTTTCTGGGCCGGCCTGAAACTGAGGCATCCACGGAGAGCCATTAGCCCCATAGCCCCATTGAGGCTCGCAACTATGAAAATCTCTACCTCCCATCGAAGACCAGTTTGCTACGGCCCAAGTAAAACCACCGATACGGCCACTCTCACTAAAGGCTTGTGGCCCGTTCGGATCCTCTCGCGAGTCACTGAGTCTCTATATAGGGCACGTATCTTGCCGCAACACAAAAACGACCCGTCCAGACAGCGCGAGAAGTCTAAAATGTTCAAATGAGTAAGATTGATGTTGGCCTACAGGTCTCCGCCAGCATCAATCGATAGTAGCCCAAAACACTGAAAGCTATCCTTTCGGGTAAGCTCGTCTATCCAGTCGGATAGAGCCTCAAACAACGCCAGATTCCTTCTTACGGGCTACATTTCTCTCGAATCCAGCATATCTGCAGGGTCCGTCGCCGAGGCCCGGCCCTTCCTAGTCTAGGTCCGACAACCTGGTGGGGGCACTTCTCCGCGTAGGCGACTTATGGGGACTTGGCCTCGAAAACTCAGGGAGCTGGCACACGTTGACGAAGCGGCTCAAGCTCCGAAGCCGGGCGTTAATTTGCTTCCCAGGGTCATCCCGCTGAGGCTTGAGCCGGATCGCCTCCTCTGGTAGCCTCTGCGCAGTTCCACCCGAGAAGGAGGCCTATGGCTCGCTCACTCTGTCGGGATGCTGCTTGGATCACATCACTCCTATCGTGCAGTTTGTGGCACGCGGTCTGGTTGGCAATTTTCGCGAGCGTCAGCGCATGCACAGTCCCAGAAGCCGTCCCTGAAAGCCAGGTTGTGTTCGCGCCATCGGAGGTCATCGATCTCGGTGCCTTGGTGACGGAGGACCTTCCCGAGCGCGTGTGGGGCAGTGCTTACCTCGAGCTAAGAGGCTACGACTCGAATTCGTTCGAGGTGATCCCTCATACAAACGACGCAGGGTCAAACGCCTACTACAACTTGTTCAACCACGGCGGTCCCCATGTAGATGCGCCGAATCACTACGGATTCAGCGGAGGTGTCGATAGCTTCCCCGTCGAGGCGTTCGCGGGGCCAGTGAGAGTCTTTGATGCGCGCGGTTATCCCGACGGACCGTCCGTCCCGATCGGAATGTTCAGGGGCGAGGTGCATCCAGACGACATTGTGCTGATCGTAACTGGATACAGCCCTCCCTCGCCCGAGCAGGTAATCCCGCAGTTTCCAACACTGACTGACGAAGCCGCCGAGTTTCTCGCTACGCTACCCGTTCGTTCATACGGGACAGACGGATTCAGCGTCGGGTATGTCGGTGAGACGAGCACGACGGGGGGGCACTACTCGTTTCTATCCAGAGGCATCCCGGTTTATGAGCAGTTGTTCAACGTCGAAGTGCTGCTCGATAAGCAGAACATGTTCTTTGTCGGCGTGCCTCTCAACATCGAGGATGGTGACGGGATGATCGTGAGGCCCGTGGTATTCGTGTATTAGGTCCGCTCCGATTCTCCGAAACAATCCACGTTTCCGTATCGGCAACGATACAGACAAGTGGAATTGCTGCAGCCCTGTTCAGACGAAATTCGGGACGGTTATTGAGGATGGGAAAGCGGAATCAGCGATGAAAAAAGAAGACTTTCTACGGGACCGGAACCCGTTCCTTCAGTTCTTCAAACCAGGATCGAAAGACATTCCGAAGCCGCGCTGGACTCTGGACCGCTAAGCTCATGTCTTTCATAGCCTTTCGCGAGCTGAACCACGTGGTAATCAATTTGCCGGTACCCGTTCTTTCAGCTCCTGGAACCAGTTCAGGACAACGCTGATACTGGTCACGGGTTGCTGTTCAACTTGAAACGCCATAAGCATCACGAACCGCTGTCCATCCGGGGCCAGGTCATAGTATCTCACCGGCGACCCGCTGGCGAACTCCCGGCTCTCAAACAACATCCGGGGGCTCTCGGTAAAGGCGGTGTCCGTGTTCGCGTCGACGACCATGATTCCTATCGGTCCCGACTCGTCGAACGCGCGGAACAACAACTGTTGCCCATCCGACGACCACAGTGGGGCCGTACCGCCAGCCGTTGATATACGCCGCACTGGCTCGCCATCCGGAAAAGGCCGCACGTACACTTCGAATCGTCCCGTCTCGTCCGACGCGTACGCCAACCAGCGTCCATCCGGTGAAAACGCCGGCCACCGTTCGATCGAGGACGTCTCCAGGAAGGGTTCCGGTTCGGTGCTGCCATCCACCGCGACGGTCCGGATATCGGCGGCGTCTTGAACAAAAGTGAGCACTCCGTCCGGCGACCAGGACGACACCCTCTGCAGAACATCACTCTCGGTCAGTCTTTGAGGTTCCCCGCTCCCATCGGAGGCCATCAAGAGCAGTCCATACGTGCTCCCCACCTGCGTAGAAAAGGCGAGTTGCGTGCTGTCCGGACTCCAGACAGGCGAAGCATTGTCTTCCCCGGCCGCCGTCAGACGGACCGGAACCTCTAGGTCGATGTCGTAAACCCAGATCTGCATGTCTCCGAAGGAACCCTCCGCGTAGGCCAGACGTGTGCCGTCGGGTGAGAAGCGCATATGCCGATAGGTCCCGGGCGGCACCGGCAGAAGCTCGGAGGCTCCGTCGCGATCAACCCAGACCAACTGAAACTCATTGGCCGGGTAGATGCCGCCCGGGACGTATGCCAGCAACCCGGAGCGGGACACGCTGAACTGTCCTGCACCCGTGCTCATTTGAGTGTTGATTGCCCGCTCGGCATGCATCACGTCTTCCACCACCACGACGGGTGCGCCGGTCACCTCGAGCCGCGGCACAGCGAACGGGACGGCCATCAGTGAGCCGGTTCGGACAAACACGATGTGTCCGGACGGTATGTATCGTGGATCGCTCCCCCCTTCGACCACCACATTCCGGCGACCGGTGTCTAGAGACTCGACAACGATGTCCCACTCACTCGGTACCACACCCACCGCCCGGTTGAACAGTACGGCCTGACCGCCGGGCAGGAGTTCCGGATACATTAATCGTGCACTCTCAGCCGATTCGAGGCTCGTCAAAGGGCTCAAGCTTCCGCCGTTCGCCGGAACTTCATAGATGGCCTCTCCTGAAGACAATAAGATGGTGTCGCGTTCGGTCCAACTGGCCCCGAGCGGGGCGAACTCCCCTCCGGAGGTGGCAATCGTCCGTACCTCGCCACTTTCCATCGACATCCTCTTCAGCTCGGCGCCCGCCGACGGACCACCTGGAAGCGGTCCGGCGAATTGGCCACCCTCCCGGGGAAGTTCGACAACAAATCCCACCGACTCCCCATCGGGAGCAAAGAAGGCGGAGGACGCACCCTCGGACTCTGGTATCGGAGTCGCCTGCGCCTGGTCCAACCGACGCCGATACAGCCGCGTTGTTTCGCCGTCCGAGGCTACATAAACGAGATTGAGTCCATCCGGCGACAAGACAAAGGAACTCCGACTTGGGCGTTGCAGCCCGACCGCCGCCTCTAGCCAGGAGCCACCTGACAAGTGCTGCCCCGGCTCGACGTTCAAGCTGAGGCGGGTCAGCCCTAGGACAGGTGCTGCATCCGGATCCCGGAAAAAGGCGCGGCCAAACAGGACCCCAACCGCGAGAGCGACAACTGCGACAGTCAATGAGATAGCAAGCCACGTGCGAGTTGAACCGCCCTTGGATACGGCATCAGGAAAAGCCAACGGGCTCTCGAACGCACCCTCCATTGCCAGCCGCACGTCGCCTATGTCGCGCGCGCGCCGGCTCGTGTCTTTCTGCAAACACGTCCGTAAGACTTGACGCAGCCGTTCGGGTGTCGACGCTGGCAATCTATCCAGATCGACCTCAGAGGTAAACACCGCCACCAACGTCTCGGACACATCGCCACCGGGAAACGCTCGCCGACCGGTCAGCATCTCATAGAGGACGCAGCCAAAGGCCCACACATCCGCTCGCTTGTCGACGGCTCGGCCCTTGGCCTGCTCCGGCGACATGTAGGCAGGTGTGCCCAGGATGACACCAGCGGCCGTAGGCATCGTTGTAACCGTAGGCAACTGCGATAAGTCGTCGTCCGACATCGGGCGAAACGCTTTCGCCAACCCAAAGTCCAGCACCTTCACTTTGCCTTCGGGCGTAACTTTGATGTTGGCCGGCTTCAGGTCACGGTGGATGACACCTTCCTCATGGGCGGCTTCGAGGCCCTCGGCTACTTGGAGAGCGATATTGAGTGCGGACTCCACAGGGAGCGGGCCAGCGGCCAGGAACTCCGCCAGCGTGTCGCCTTCGACGAGTTCAAGTACGAGGAAGCGGGTGCCCTTGTCCTCTTCGAGCCCGTGGATCGTGGCGATGTTGGGATGATTCAGCGAGGCGAGCAGCTTGGCTTCGCGCTCAAACCGGGCCAGTCTCTCTTCATCCTGCGCAAACTCGTCGGGCAGGGTCTTGATGGAAACCTCGCGCCCGAGCTTCGAGTCCCGCGCACGCCACACTTCGCCCATACCGCCCTTTCCAAGGGCAGAAACGATTTCATAGTGTGCGTGATTTCGATAACGTAAAAGGGACCCACCCAAGGGGGTTCTGATCGAGCAAAAGGGATCCACCCCTGATAGCCTCCCCCGGCGTGTCGCCGGATGAACCGGCAAGGCGGGAGGGAGGGTGAGGAGTTGTTAGGGATGGATCAGTACGAGATGGTCAGGACCGCACATCGGGTTTACAAGAAAAGCATTCGACAGATCGCCCGGGAGACCGGGCACACGAGACGGACGGTCCGGAAGGCGTTGGCCGGGCAGGAGCCGAAGTATCGGCGGGAGAAGGAGCCGGCCTGTCCGGTGATGGATCCGGTGGCCGGGATCGTGGAGGGCTGGCTGCGGGCGGATCGGGAGCAGCCGGTCAAGCAGCGACACACGGCGCACCGGGTGTGGCAACGTCTGGTGGACGAGCATGGATTTACCGGAGCCGAGCCGACGGTGCGGCGATGGGTGCGGGAGCGGAAGATGCGGCTGGGCTGGAGCCGGTCGGCGGCGGTGGTGCCGCTGGATCCGGAACAGGCGTCGGAAGCCGAAGTGGACTGGGGCACGGCCTGGGTCCGGATGAATGGTGAAGACCTTCAGGTCAAACTGTTCTGCATGCGGAGCCGGTACTCGGGCAAGTCGTTTGTGCGGGCGTATCGGTGGGAACGGCAGGAGATGTTGCTGGACGGTCAGATCCGGGGGTTCGGCTGGTACGGCGGCGTATTCCCGACCGTGGTCTTCGACAACCTGAAGACGGCTGTGAAGCGGGTTCTGAGAGGGAAGGCCCGGATCGAGCAGGACCGGTTCACGGCGTTTCGAGCCCACTACACGTTTGAAGCGCGGTTCTGTAATCCGGCCCGGGGCCAGGAGAAAGGCGGTGTCGAAGGCCTGGTGGGTTTCGCACGCCGGAACTTCCTGGTGCCGGTTCCCGAGGTGGCCGACTTGGAGGATCTGAACGCGCAACTGCTGGAACGCTGCGCGACCGACGACCAGCGCCGGATCGGCGGCCGGGCCGACGACCGCACGATCGGGGAACGGCATGCTGCCGAGCAAGAGCGGCTGTTGGCACTGCCCGAGACGCCATTTGAGAACACCAAGGTGGTGGGTGTGCGGATCAGCCGGTACCAGACCGCGCAGGTGGATTCGAACCGGTACTCGGTGCCGACCGCGTATGTGGGACGCCGTCTCTGGGCCCATATTGGCTGTGACCGGGTGCGCTTTTATGCGGACCAGAAGAAGGTGGCCGAACATTCCCGAGCCTTCGGTCATAGCGACTGGCGGATTGATCCGATGCACTACCTGGAACTGATCCGCCGGAAGGTGGGGGCGTTTGAAAGCGCCCGACCGATTCGGCAGTGGCGGCCCCAGTGGCCCGCCCATTACGAGACGGCGCTGGAACGGTTGCGGGAACGGCACGGCTATAGCCGGGGCACCCGGCAGTTTATCGGCATCCTCCAACTCCACCAGGACTGGGCTCTGGACCGGGTCTCGGCGGCCCTTCAGGAAGCGCTCGATGCCCACTGCGCCGAACTGGACGCGGTCCAGCACATTCTGATGCGGGAGGCATCCCCGGCCCGAGCCCATGCCCCGCTCGAGTCCGGGTTAATGCCCGGTATCACCGACCGGACGATCGCTGGAGCCGATCTGGATCAATACGACCGTCTCCTGACTGGGGGTGTGCGATGACACCGGGCCAGGAGATCGTTCTGGACGACGCATTACGGCAGCTTCGGCTTCCGGCCATGGGACGGGAGTGGCGCGAACACGCCCGGCAGGCCAAGGAGGCCGGAGAGGGGTACACCGGCTTCCTGCTGGCTCTGGCCAGCCGCGAGTTGGAACAGCGCCAAGCCAATCAGGTCCAGCGCCGGTTGCGCGAGGCCCGGTTTCCACTGCTCAAGACCCTGGAAACGACCGACCTGAAGAAGTGGCCGGCGCTGGATGCGGTTCAGGTCCGCGACTATGCCGAGTGCGGCTACATCACCCGGCGCGAGAACGTTGTGCTGCTGGGCAAGCACGGCACCGGCAAGACCCATGCCGCAACGGTCCTGGGTGTGGAAGCCTGCCGCAACGGTTACCGCGTCGGGTTCACCACGGCCGCGGGATTGGTCAACACGCTGATCGAATCCCGCGAAGAACGGCAGTTGAAGCGGTACCTGGCCAAGCTGTCCCGCTTTGAACTGCTCGTCGTTGACGAGGTCGGCTATATCCCGTTCTCGGCCGAGGGGGCCCAGCTGCTGTTTCAGGTCTTCTCGGACCGTTATGAGAAGGGCTCGGTGATCGTCACGTCGAACCTCCCGTTTGCGCAGTGGACCAGCGTCTTCGGCGACGCCGCGCTGACTGCGGCCCTATTGGACCGGCTCACCCATCACTGCTCGATTCACGAGTTCAAATGGGAAAGCATCCGGTTCACCGAAAGTCTGGGCGCCGCCAGCAAACGGAAAAAGAAACCCCGTGCCGCCGGAGGATCCGCGTGAAAAACGCGGGCGCGACGGGCTGTGGAAAGTGCCGCCACCGTGGGAACCCGCTGCAAAGCCAGCGCGTTCCCACCGCGGCTTGGAAGCCTTCGGCTTCCACACTTTCCACAGCCCCGACGGCGGGCTTACTTACAAACCATTAACCCAGGGGGTGGGTCCCTTTTACTCGATCGGGGTGGGCTCTTTTTACGTTGTCAAAGCGATGTGCGAGTTGGGAACCGGGCTGAATCACCCGTACATATAACTACAGTCACGGGTTAACAGCAATCAAACAGTCACATGACTGTAATACCGCCATACCCGTAACTAGAAATCCCCGAGAAGAGGGGCTTCCAGACGAGATACTTACCAGGAGTTGGGAAGGTGATTCGTTACGCACTGCGGCGTTACTCGTGAGTAATCGTCGTCGATAGCACCCAAGGTCGTAACCAGTGAAGATCCGGCGGTCATGATGAAACTCTGGCCGATAGGCAAAACAAACGGGGTTTGCAGGGCCGGGGGTGGCAAGCGCCACGGCGGAAGGTAATTTTCCTTGGCGGCCGTAGTCGGTCATGCCGGACCCGTGGGGGGAACTTTCCCCCGTTCGCTCGAAAACGAAATATGAGGTTCTCGATGCGCGTGAAAATCTCCTTAATCTGACATTATTGAGGCCAAACGTATCCTGGAGGGCCTTGGTTTCTCCGGGGCAAGTACGTTCGTTTAGTTCATCAAAAGCAAGAACGCTGCCCTTTACCAACCGAGGCCTTATTGCCTACTTGCAAGAATCGGGCGGCATGTGTGAGACGAGCTGTTCGGATAGGACTTGACGGCCGCGTCACGTTTTTGACCCCGCTTTCCACCATTGGGCTCTAACAACGACTCCATGCCTGATAAGAACGTCATCTGAACGGAGTTAGTGTCTCGCTGCCTACTCGGCACTTTGGTTTTTGAATTGCATAGCTGAGTGATGTGAATCGACTTGGGGAAAGCGAAAAAGGCAGGAATTTACCTGTGGAGCGCCTCAGACCTCGTGTGCTGCAGCCTGGTTCCGGTTGGACGCTCTGGTTCACTGGATTGTCCGGTGCAGGTAAGACCAGTCTGGGTTGCGAGATCGTGAAGAGACTGCATCTGAAAGGACTCGGAACCGAACTGCTCGACGGCGATTTGGTTCGCGAGAACTTGTCAAAGGGTCTCGGATTCAGCAAGGAAGACCGGGACACCAACGTCAAACGTATCGGCTTCGTAGCGAACTTGCTCAGCCGCAACGGCGTGTGTACGGTCGTAGCGGCGATTTCTCCGTATCGTGCCGCGCGCGACGCCGTTCGTGCGGAGCACTATTCTGGCCGATTCGTTGAAGTCTACGTTGAGTGTTCACTCGATACTCTTATCGCAAGGGATGTCAAAGGTCTCTATCAGAAGGCGCTCAACGGTATGATACCCAACTTCACTGGGGTTTCAGATCCTTACGAACCACCGAAGCGCGGAGATAGTGGTTCACACCGACCAAGAAACCGTCGAAGAAAGCACGCAGCGAATATTGGGCTGGCTGGAATGTAACGGCTACTTGCCTCAGGACCCAACTGCTGCGTCCCATGACGTACACGTGGGGACGGGGTTTGAAGAACCCTTTGGATCTGAACACGCCGGAGCATGAAATCAACAACAGATAGCCGCATCCTCAAGAGGAACGGAAGCAAGCCATGAATCAAAAGAGTTGATGGATGAAAGATCAGCTATGCAAGAGCGGTTCTACTTCGATCAAACCTCAGCATACTGTCGGCTTGATTGGAACCATGCCAAAATCCGGAACATGGTTAAACCACTACTTCTTTCACTTTTTCCAATCCATGCTCGCCGGAAAAACAGCGCCTGTTCCTCAATTCCCTGTTACCGATGCTCATTCCTTTAATGAAATTGGGCTAGACACCTTCTTTATTGTTCACTGCTGTTTTCCGGGCTTCGACCAATACCATGGAAGATATCGAGAACCATGGGACTCACTTCGATTTCATACCGATGGTTTCGATTGGCCATCAAAGTACTTGTGTGAAAACCGATCTATATATCATCCAGAAGAAAATCCGCTGGCAAAGTATGTCTACATTTATAGAAATCCACTCGATCAAAGCGTCTCGCACTTTCGGCACGCGACAAATCACATTGACCCCACTATTACTGCTCATAGAGATCTCAATGGGAATTATTGTCGCGATGAAGATAACGCAATAATACTGCCTGAGAATCCAGCCGAATTCCTGATATCGACAAATCTTGAAAGTTATCTTAAGCAATACCTGACATGGAAGCTATGCCATGAAATATATCAAGACCGGATTTTGCTACTCAGTTACGAAGAACTCATCAGAGATTCAATGAGAACTATCATTCGAATCCTTGAGCATTTTGGGTTCTCACTGGAGTCCGAAACCCATATTCGGTATTTCGAGAAAGCAATTGAACTTTCTTCAAAAGACAATATGCAGGCAATGGAAGATCGCATAGGGAGACCCCTTGCTCAAGATCAAACAGATCCAAACGAAAGGCATATCAGAGACGGAAAAATTGGCACATGGAAAGCTCATTTCAGTAAAACCGACCTGGACAAGATTGAGCGCAAACTGCAAGACTTTGGACTGTCCTTAACAGATTTTGAAATAGAACAAGAACCTGCAGTCCTCACCACAGGAATTGCAATTCCGGACCCGCTCGAAGAATCCATCTAACCTCCCGCTCGTGACAAGCCACAGGTTCAAATCCTTGACCGGCTTGGGTTTCGATGACGGAAATTTGGCGCAACAATGTCGACCGCGGGGCCGACATCGACTCTTGAAAACTACGTTTTCTCCCTTGTTTTGTGTCGATTAAGTCGGTCTGTCCGATTCCAACTTCGGAAAAACCGTTGGTAGGCAGTGTGCTTTATCTATCGGTGAGGGAGAAGACTGTGAAGCATATGGACTTAGGCACGGCGATAGTGACCGGTGGGGCCGGCGCGATCGGCTCCCGTCTTGTTCGGCAACTGCTGGACCGCGGCGCGCGGGAGGTCATCGTAGTCGACGATCTCTCGTCCGGTTATGAGTGGCTGCTGCCGGCGGATGATCGTCTGACGTTCATCACCCGAGACGTTTGCGATCTTCCGTCACTCGAACTCGACGTCCGCGACACTCTGGTCTTCCACCTCGCTGCGTTCTTCGCGAATCAGAACAGCGTCGATCATCCGCTCGACGACCTGCACACCAACGGCAAGGGTACGCTTTCCGTCCTGTCGTGGGCCGCGAACAACGATGCCCGCCGCGTCGTGTACGCTTCTGCGGGATGTTCCATCGCCGGCCATGGCATCGATGCCCCGATCCGCGAAGACATGCCCGTGAGCCTGGACCTCGACACGCCGTACCAGATAACGAAAGCGTTGGGTGAGTTCTACTGCAATTATTTCAACCAGCATGTCAGCACCGTCCGCTGCCGTTTCTTCAATTCGTACGGTCCCGGCGAAGTACCGGGCCGCTACCGCAACGTCATTCCCAACTTCATCTGGCGCGCGCTGAATGACAAGCCCCTGGTGATCACGGGCAGCGGCGCAGAAACCCGCGATTTCATCTTTGTCGACGACCTTGTCGAAGGCCTGCTGCTGTCCGGCACGAACCCCGATGCCGGCGGTGGAGCATTCAACCTGGGCACTGGAATCCAAACCGACGTCCTCACGCTCGCAAACGCCATCATTCAGGCATGCGATTCAGCGAGCTCAGTAGACTTCGCCCCGCGGCGGCCGTGGGACAACAGCACGCGACGTCGTGCCGACATATCCCATGCGCGTTCCGTGTTGGGGTTCGAACCGACGGTGAACGTGTCCGATGGGATCCAGCGAACCGTCGACTGGTTTGTCGAAGAACGGGAAAGGATCGAGGCGTCGATTCACGCCATGGCATGAAAATCCTGGTCACAGGCGGAGCGGGTTTCATCGGATCGCACGTCGTGGATGCGGCTGCTGATCAGGGCGCCAGAGTCCTCTGCGTCGACAGCCTGGATCCGAGCGTCCATCACGGCGCGCCCGACTACCTGCGCACCGACGTCGACTACTGCTTCGCGGACCTGCGTTATATCGAGCCGGACTCCCGCTTCGACGATGTCGAAGCTATCGTCCACCTTGCGGCGCTCGGCGGCGTCGGGCGGGCGGCGCGCGAGCCGGCCAACATCATCGACGCAAACTGTCGCGGAACCGCGCGGCTCCTCGAACACGCCCGACGCTGGCCGAATCTGCGCCGTGTCGTTCTTGCCGGAAGTTTCAGCGTCTACGGATCCAACTACAAATACGCATGCCCTCAATGCGGCGCAAGCACGGATGGGACACGTCACGAATCGGACCTTGCCGCCGGCCGCTACGAAGTTTCCTGTCCCGGATGCGGAGCTGAAGCCGAGATCGTCGCGATCACTGAAGACGCGGCCCCCGCCCCACTGGAAACCTACGGCGCATCGAAGTACATGCAGGAACTATGCTTCCGGGGCTTCGAAACATGCCCGGTAAACATCCTGCGATTTTCGTCCGTTTACGGTCCGAGGCTGCGGCTCCACGACGGGGAGGCCACGATCATTGCACGGCTGGCGGGATGGATCCGGTCCGGGCAGCGCCCGCGGATTTTCGAAGACGGGCGTCAGATGCGGGACTGGGTGTATATCGGCGATGTTATCGCCGCGATTTCCCGTCTCCTGGAGGGCGCCGAAGCCCCGTCCGTCGTCAACGTCTGTTCCGGCGTGGGGACACCTCTCGCCGAGGCTTGTGAAGCAATCGCATCCGCCTACGGTGTGCAATGCGATCCGGAGTTCGTGGGGAACTTCAGGATTGGAGACATGCGTCATTGCCTGGGCGACACGGGCCGACTTCGAGCCCTAATCGGGCGGGATCCTGTCCCCTTCACGGAAGGATCATCCCTTGCATTCGCCCCGTACTCTGAGCAAGGAAGCGAAACATGTGCGGAATTGTCGTCACTCACAGCGTAAACAGACCGTTCAGTCACAGGTCCCTTTCGAGCCTGCGTAAGCGGGGACCGGACCAGATCGGTTTCTGGGCTGACAGCTACGTCCAGATGGCCCATTCCCGACTGGCCATCATCGGGCTGGACGAACGTGGCGCCGAACCTCTCGAGAACGACCGGCACGTTCTGGCGTATAACGGCGAGATTTACAATTTCAACGAGATCCGCGCCCGCTTGCAGGCCAGGGGCGTTCAGTTTCACGGCGGCAATGATGCCGAGGTGCTGCTGCATGCATGGACGGCATGGGGTCCCGACATACTCCGCGAACTGACCGGTTTCTGGTCTTTCGTGATCTACGACAAGCTGGAACGCCGACTGACTCTGGCCCGCGACCAGTTCGGCGTCAAGCCGCTCTACTACTCCTACGATGAGAACGGCCTGTGCATCGCGTCGATGATCCGCACGATCCAGGAGGTCGTTGCGGCGCCGTTCGATCTGGACTACTCCACGATTTCCGAATACGTCCGGTACCAGCTCACGTTCGGCGACAAGACGTTCTTCAAGCAGGTCAAGAAGGTGCTGCCCGGACACACGGTGGACATCGATCTCCGAACCGGCGCTGTGAAGAGCACCTTGTACGAGGACATCCTCACGCCGGGAAAAGACGCCGACCGTTCCGCGACACCGGCGTGGATCGACGAAACCCGGGAACTGATCGCGGAATGTGTTTCCGAATCGAGGGTCGGCGACACTCCTTTCAGTACGTTGTGCAGCGGAGGAATCGACTCGAGCCTGATCACGCGGCTGGCGGCGCCGGAGATCGCGTACCACTGCAATTTCTCCGACCCGGAGTGCAACGAAACCGTCTATGCCCAGCAGGTCACAGAAGGGACCGACACTCGCTTGTTCGTCGTGAATGCCCAGGAATCCTTCGACCTCGTATCACGACTCCAGGACATCCTGAACGACTTCGACGAGCTCACGGTGGGTTCGGTCATACTTCCACTCGACAATCTGCTCGCACAGGTCCAGCGTCGATACAAAATGGTCCTGACTGGAACGGGAGGAGACGAGCTGTTCGGCGGATACGTCCGCTATCAACTGGCCATGGGCGAGTGCCATCAGGAGTCCTACCGGGGACTCTACGAGCGCGTCCGGAAGCTGCCGCGCCTTGCGGATCGGTTCGAATTGACGCATCGGAAAGGCAATCCGGCCTTCTACAACTTCTACGAGCCTTCCGTCGAGGAGACTTTCAAAGAGGCTCTGGCCGAACCTGCCGCCGACGCCGATCCTCTACAGATCATGCTCCAGTTCGACCGTCGCTATTTCCTGCCGGCTCTGCTGAACATCGACGACAAGATGTGTGGCCGACACTCCATGGAAAGCCGTCCCAGCCTGCTGCACCAGAAACTGGTCCGCCACATCAATGAGCTGGACCCACGGGCACTCCTTCGCGGCGGGGAACTCAAGCCGCTTCTGTGCGACATCGCATCGGGGGTGCTGCCCCATTCCGTCGTTCACCGCCCCGACAAGATGGGATTCACCACGCCTATCGGCACGTTCGTCAACAACTCATCTCACTTGATCCGCGAGCAGATCACCGGTTCACGCTTCAGGGAGCTTTACGACATACGCGGGCTGAACATGAGGGCGGAAAACAAATTCTCGCGAGAGGTGTTCGGGCTCCTGATGCTGGATCTCTGGCTGAACCGCTATGCTTCGGCGCCCGTGCGGAAAGCTGTCGAAGATCCGATTTCTGTCCCAAGTGTGCCCGGCTCGGTGGTTCGCGGAACGATCCGTGAACCCACGCTCGGCGGCGTCTCGTAGGAACCCCGCGTCTTCAAGGAATTCTCCAGTGTATGTGCGCTCTATGAGCGCACATGTTTCTCAGGTGTAGGTGCGCTCTATGAGCGCACGTGTTTCGGCTCGAAGAATGTGCGGTCATAGACCGCACCTAAACCTATCGCAAATTGCGATATTTGAAAGAATCCACATTGCAGGTTGCTCATTGGAGATTGTTTCATTTCAGATTTCCGGCCAATAAGAAATCGAGCAATTTGCAATCTCCAAATTTCCAATGCGGAATCGTCCAATGACCAATCTGCAATAGCTGTCGGACGAGGTCCCAGCTACCTCCCTCGATCGAGTAGAATGTGCGGTCTATGACCGCACCTACACGTCCCTCAGCGGTCTATCTAGGTTCGTATGAAGCCGCCGGTGAGCTTCAGCTCGATGATCTTCCCTGCGTTCAAGCGCGCGAATTCCAGGTTGAACTTCGCATCCAGGTACCCGGGTCTCAGGTCCAGCGCTTCCCGGAGCCTGCGCTGTCCCGCAGCCACCTTACCCATCTTGTAGAGCGAAACTCCCAGGTTGTTGAGCACCTCGGGTTGCTTCTGGCGCCTCAGCAGGCCCCGGAGTAGATCTGCGGACTTCTGAAGGTCGCCAAGGTGGTAGAGCGCGTTTGCCTGGTAGAAGATGAGTTCATCCCTCAGCGAGCGCGATGCCCCGGGTTCGGAGATCAGACGCGTCACGCCCTCCACGGTCGCATCGTAGTCGCCCGCACGGTAGCGAGCTTTCACCGGCAGGGACTTCCTGTACCACCCCGACGAGTTCTTCACCCCGGGCTGGTCGAGGACGTCATCGATGATGGGAAGAAGCATCTTTTCGTAATTAAGGTGTTCGTAGGCGTATCTCTGTCCGGCTTTCGCGATCTTCTCCCGCGCCGTGTCGTTCTTGAGGTAGAACTTCACCAGATCCAGCGTTTCCTTCGCGGACGAGCTCCAGCACAAATGCTTATGGTTCTCGACATACTTCTCCATGCCTTCCGTGTAGTGCCAGATCAGGAACGAGCCGCAGGCAAGCGCCCGTGCCAGGCGGCTTCCGTAGGCGCCGTACTGGGCGTTGGCCGTGATTCCCAGCACGATCTTGGCGCCGGAGTTCACGGCCGGCAGATCCTCATAGGAAAAAACACCCCGGTAGAGGTGAGGTTTCTTCTTCACATACGGGATCTCGAGCCATCCTCCGCCCCCCTTGGCCCGGCCCCATATGGCGACGTCGATACCGTTCTGTACGACCGGTCTTACCAGTGTGTCCACGGCCCTACGCTTGCTTTCGTAGTAGGTGTAGAGGGGGTTGCCGTAGCAGACAACATCTGTCTTGTACTTGGCCGGAGCGCGGACCCTCCTGTGGAACGAAGGGACGCATCCGAAAGGCATGTTGTAGACATTCTCGACCCCGTTCTCTCTGTAGTAATCGTAGTCGGAGTCGTTGTTGGCTATGACGTTGTGGAAGCACTGCGCCCTTCCGACCTCCACTTCCCGTTCCGGCCCCTGCTCGGTGATCCAGACCAGCACGCGGGTCCGAGCCTTGCGGCAGGCTGCGAGCAACGGTTCGATCGGCTGCCGGTATCGGTGCACCATGATATCGGGCTTGAACTCCTTGATGGCCGCCGTGATTGCTTCTTCGGAAACCGTATTGAAAAAGTCGATCTTCACGTCGACGGGGAAGAAGTAGGTGTTCCTGGGAGACGGATCGCTCAGGCTGAGCTTGTACGTGGGCAGCCCGGCAAACATCATCTGGATATCGTATTCGATCTCGTTGACGGCAGTCTGCCAGAGTATCCGCTTCTTCCTCTTGGTGCTCATGGTCCCCCTCGTCTAGTGGCCTGCAACGGAACTTGCGCTCGGACAGCGCAAGGATAGATGCAAAAGAAACTCGAATCAATATTCGAAGCGGCTGGGTTCGTTGCGGAGTGGGTGCATCGTAACGCGCGAGGGATTTTCGCTGTCTCGGTTCGCCAGGGCGTCGGAATAGTCGGGGAACAGCTCCAGGCTCCGCTGGAAGAGCTTGCCGGTTTCCCGCACCTTCGCCAGTTGGGCCTTCGCTACCCCCAGGTTGTTGGCGCCTTCAGCCGTCGCCCGAACCCTCTCGGCCTTTTCCAGCCACGGCTCGGCATCTCCAGCCTGGCCCAGCAGCAACATTGCGGAACCGCGGAAGAAGGCCAGCCGCCAGGCCTCCGGCATCGGGCAGGGCCCGTTGGGTTCCAGTACTTCGTGGGGGTCGGTAATGAACGACTCGGCGAGCGATATAAACTCCAGCGATTTCTCGAACTCCTGCCTGAACAACGCCATCGATACGAGTCCCCAGGCGGAAACCCTCTCATCATGACCCGCTTCCTGAAACAGCGCACGGACCGAATCGTAGTCGTGCTTGACCAGACACCGGCGGTACATTCCCAACTGGTTCTCGCGCTGGCGCGACATGCTGGACGAATACGCGAAAAGTCGGTAGCCGGGTTCATCGAGCAGACAGAACCTGCCTCCCGCGGCAACAGAACGGAGCGCAAAATCCACGTCCTCGCCGCCGTGGAACTCGGGATCATAGCCGATCTCCCGGGCAAACTCGGTGCGAAATGCCAGGTACCCCACACCCTGCAGGTAATTGCGCTCGAACAACCGGGCCAGGGGATGGCGTCCCTTGAGGAAGCCCGGAATCGTCAGCTGTCTGAGAAAGCGCGATGACGGACCGTCGAAGAGCTCGATCGCGTCGCTGGCGAGATCCGCGCGCTCTCTCTCAAGAGCTGCGACGAGCCGCTCCACGCGCCCGGGGAGAAGTTCGTCGTCGGCATCCAACCAGACTCCAAACGGAGTCTCGATCGCGTCGAGACCGGTCTGGCTTGTCAGTCCGAGACTGCGGTGCTCGGAGGGGCGCACAACTTCCAGGCGCGCCCCCGCGGCCTCTCTGGCGCGAGCGACCGTGTCGTCTGATGAAAAGTCGTCCACGAGGACGACCCGACAGTTCTGCTGAAGGACAGCGGAGCGCACCGCCCGGCCGATCGTCTCCGAAGCATCCCTCGCCGCAATGACTATGGTCGCGTGTTCATCCATCGAGCTACTCTTCAACCTGAAACCGGCGCGGGCCAGACCGTCCCCCGTTTATCCTCTACTGCGAGCCTTCCGAAATCCGCGCGAGTCCGCGCTCGGGCAAGTCGTCCGTTCCGAGGCCCCAGTGACGCCCATTCAATACGTAAGGTCGCCGGGCCAGGCCCAGGCGCAAGAGGCGGTATACCCGGCCGGCAAGACGACGATAAGAAAACAGCTCAGGGTCCAGCACGCGGTGCGCCGCCCAGGCGTCCCGCCCCAGGAAAACAAGGCGGCCTCGCAGTTTGCGGAGTTTCTCGATCTCCTCCGGGGGTATTGCTCTCAAGATGCGACGCAGTTGGCCCACCTTTGCGATCAGCGGCCGCGGACGACCCTCCGACAGCAACCACACTCGGTAAAGGTACTCGGCATATGAAGGGTAATCCGGCACAGGCACGCCCAGCAGGACGCGCCGCGGTTCGTTGAATATCAGGCGCATCCAGAACCGCAGGACGTCCCCCAGCCTCGGAAAATGCAGGCTCGAACGCTGGAACTCGTAGTTCAAGTCCTCGAGGAGCGTCTTTTCGAGCTGGCCTACCAACGGCGTCAGTGGCTCTTTCCCGGTTCTCTCGGGAGTGAGGTCCCCGTGCCGGACCTTGAACAGGCAGTGGTCGGGCGGCAGGATCTGCTGTTCCAGGCCGCTGGCGACGAGCGCGTAAAGGGCAAGGCCGTCGCTGTCCATGGAAACGACGCTACCCGCCTCCGGAAAGCCACGCACCGATTGCCAGGATGCGCGTGACGCCAGCATGAAGTCGCCGCTGGCATTCGTATGGAGTGACAGTCCGGCGGGAACCGCGGGAACCCCGAGGACGCGATACTCGTGCACGCCATCGTTGGAGCAGAGCTCGAGGAAGGCCGAGCGGTCAGCGGCCGGTGTGTCCAGGACCGCCTCGGGAACATCTACGCGGTTGATCCGGTACACCCGGTCGGTGCGCAGTTCACGGCGCGCGAGGAATTCCATCAGCGGCTCCGAGTAGAAGACGTCGCTCGCGCGAGAGACGATGAACTGCCCGCGCGCCCTGCGGATGCCCACGTTGGTCGCGAGAGTGCCCGCGGACCCGGGAAACTGGTTCCAGAGGCGCAAGCGACGGTGATAACGGGGGGGCACCACTATGAACCGGACTTGGACACGCGTGCTCTGCTCCAGTCGCAGAACGCCGCGCAACAGCGGTTGATCCGTAGGGGGGTTCCACTCGACGACGATAATCTCTGCGTCGAGCGCATGATCCGTCAATTGCGCGATGAGAAAGTTCAGCGACCGCTCCAGCTTGAAGACGAGGTCGCCGCCATAGTCATCGTTCCTGCTGTACAGGACGAAGGAGATGTAAGGGTTCGCTGGCACTTATGCGTCCCTGTGGACCATCCACCGCTGTGTTCGAAAGCGTTTCGCAAGAATAGCAGCCATTTGATGAGCGAATCTCGACCATGCGTGCACTACACACACCGTGCGGTGGCAATAAGCGGCTCGTATTCCGGAATCATGTTAATGGATTCCTGAGATTGTATGCGTGGAATTGCATTGCGGCCGCTGTGTGGCATTAGAATTGTTTCCATGGCTACCGAGCGACTCCGACGCGTGCCCTCTCGATCCGGACAACCGACAGTCGAAGTGGACGGCATCGCCTATCACAGTGTTCACGATCCAATGCGCGAGGTTCGGCGGTTCTACTCGGCCTTGAAACTCGAGGACGCCGACGTCATCCTGCATTTCGGCTGGGGTCTCGGTTATTGTGGCGAAACACTCCGGGAGCGGACGAAACCCGGCGCACGTATCGTCGTCTTCGAGCCGGACGAAGAACTCTTTGATCTGTCGCGTGCCGAATCCGCCAACCGGGATGTCTTCGAAGATGACCGGTTCAAGTTCGTCGTCGGCGCGAAGGTACCTCATTTTTTCGACGACTGGGAAACCGCCAATTTCCACGAAACCGACCAGATCCTGTGGGTGGAGTGGCCGGCAGCTCTTCGTGAACACGCCCAGGTGGCAGAGTCTCTACAAGCCCGGTTCAAGAGCCACTTGCGTGATCGGGCAGCCAACCTCCTGACGCACTTTCAGAATGGAGAGGTCTACTTCGAGCATGTCATCGGCAACTTCGAGTATCAACGCGACGCCGATGCCGGCCGGCTCTTCGGTCGTTTCCGCGACATCCCTCTGGTTCTCGTTTCCGCAGGACCGTCCTTGGATCGCAACATTGGTCAACTACGCCGTATCAAGGACCAAGGCTTCATTCTGTCGGTGGACACGGCACTGCGGCCATTGCTGGCCGCGGGGATCACGCCTCACGCGGTTATCACAGAGGATCCGAGCGAGCTGAACGCAAAGCACGTCGTCGGCGCGATACCGGAATCGGTATATCTCATCGCCGAGCAGGCAGTTCACCGGTCGGCGCTTGACGCTGCCGCTCGACGTTTTGTTTTCGGCCTCGGACTGTTTCCCGATTCACTCTTTTCGAAGTTCGGCTTCGGCAAGAGCAGCCTCGATGCCTGGGGTTCGGTGGCCACAACCGCCCTGGACCTGGCGTGTCGGCTGGGCGCCAACCCGATCATCTTTGCCGGTCAGGACTTCGCGTACTCCTGGTACAGGGACTACGCCAGCAACACTATCTATCACGGGAACGTTTTCTACGTCGAACGATCCGGAACGGCGCAGGCAGACGACATCTTCGGAAACGCGGCGTACACCACCGAAAACATGATCGCGTACCGCGACTACTTCGTCCGTCGGATGAAACAGGCACGGGAGGTTCGCTTCATCAACGCCACCGAGGGCGGCATCCTCACCCAGGGTGCGGAGATAACTCCCCTTTGGGAAGCGCTTGACAAGTGCCTGATGCGACCTTCCGGTATCGCCGACACGCTCCAGGAATGCCATCAGCCGGCGCACGCTTCTACCGACGCTCTCGAACACCTGCGTCAGGTCCTCAAGTATCGCCGGAGCGACTGTGACTGCCTTGACGGTTTTCTCGAGCTCACCGCCAAAGAACACCTTCTGAAAGGAAACGAGGCCGAAATCGAAAAGACAATCCTGCGGGGAATCGACGCCGTCGCCGAGCACTGATGGCCAACCGCGGGCCTGGCTACTAGCCGTCACCCAAAGGGATCGAACGGGCCTGTAACTGGCTGGTGAAATCCCGTAAGGCGTCGTCGTCGGTACTCGTCCCCATGCCGAACATCCGTGCTCGCATCAACTGAACGAAACCCCTCAGACCAGTGGAATACTCGTTGGCTGCGAGCGCGCCTGCCCTGTTGTTGAGGTAATAATCGAAAAACGTGTTGTCCTCGGCCCGCTCGTAAACGTAATGATCGCCGATCACGCCCCTCAGGGTGAACTTGTGGCCTGGCTCCCTGAATGGACCGATCGACATCCAATTCCTGGAGTCGATATCCCCAGCGACAGCGACGACTTCGTCCATCGTGCCGCCATCGCCTTCGAGTGCGTCCAGGAGTTCGAAAAAACCGAGCTGACACCCGGTCTCGTGATTGTGAAACGTGGTGTTGAAGGTTGGATCGAGAACATGATGCGTCCATGCGGCGCCGTCTGAAATCGGCACGACGACGGTAACATGGGTCAGCCCGTCCCGCGTGTCACCGAAGTTGATCGTAAACGATCCATACCCGAACGTCTTCAGCAGCTGATCAAAGAACAGGGACATGCCCGCGCAGTAGACGGCGCCTTTTCTGGGCAGGAACTGATCGTAGTACGCTTCCGCCGCGGACGCAGTCTGAACGAAGCTGGTCGTCGCGTGCGAAAGCTCGTCGGACAGGGCATAGTTTCCGGCGTTCGCTGCCCAGTTCAGGATCATGCGTGCCGCCCGCAGACCATCCGAGGCCAGCGCGCCACCGAGGCCGTCGATCTCCTCGAGGAGTTGTTTTTTGAGCCTGACGGAGGACGGTTCTTCGAGCATGATAGAGGCCTGGTCGGGCAGCTAAACGGCGGCTCGTTCAGATTGCAGGTCCATCTTGGCGAGCCTGGTCGCCGCGGCGACCTGGTAGGGTCTGTTCTGCGGGCGATCCAACCCCGCCAGAGCCTCCAGCATCGATCGAGCCTGGAGGGGATTCTTCGTATGGAAGGCTTCTCGGATGCGGCCAGTGTCGAGCTTGAGCACGCCTTGATGCCAACCGCAATCCCAGCTCTCCTGATCGGCTTCGATGTCCCTGAGGAGCTGGAGCGCACGGGTCCGGTCGTCGTCGCTGAGCCGGTCGAAGGCCTGGACGAAGACACTCATCAGACCGCGGCCGCCCAGCGCGGCCACGATTTCCGGTGTCACCTGGACACTTTGCTCCTCAAAACAACGGCGGATGAACATCCTCTCCAACGCCGATCCCATCGAGCTGCCGTTGTAGTCGGCGTTTCCAGCGTGACGACGCGAGCGGTGCAGTCGATGGTCGACGCATGCAATCGGGCCGCGTTGGGCGATCTTGAGCCAATGGTAGTACTCGGCGGCTCGCCACAACTCAGGAAATTCGGGGTCGGTTTCGAGGAACGGCCCAACCTCTTCGAGCACGTCACGACGGATTAGGACCGTGTTGCCGTTGATGAAGTTCCCGTCCAGCAGTGCGGTGAACGCATCGGTCTCGAATTCATTCGGAGGATGGAAGTCGCCAATCTGGCGGCCGTTGGCGTCGATCGCGATGTAAGCGGTATGGACAAGCCCGACCGCCGGATTCTCATCCAGACAGCGAACCTGCGCCCCAAGCTTATCCGGCTCGAAGATGTCGTCTGAACTCAGCCACGCGAAGTACTCCCCGCGCATCTGGCGTATGCCGATGTTGATCGGAGTCGGCGTACCGGAAGGGCCCTGCGAGTTGACGAGGAGCGATATCCTCCGTTCGGGATGGCGCTTGATGTAGCCCTCGACGATCTTCCGCGATTCGTCCGTGGAGTTGTCGTCCACGACGATCAACTCCCAGTCCGTGAACGTCTGACGGATGACGCTATCCAGGGTTTCCGCGATGAACTGACCGTAGTTGTAGTTGGGAACGACGATGGTGACTTTGGGGGCCATGGGATCTGCCTGGGTTGCGCTCACGTAGTCACGCGACTCGGCCACGTCGCCTCCCCGGGAAAGTGCAAGCCGTCGTCCAAAGGCCGAGCTCCATATGTCAGTCACTTGCGGCGTGTGCACGGTGCCGTGGATTCAAAGATTTGACGCAAACTGTCAACGTTCCGTCCGGCCCAACTGCGGCGGCCGCGTGTCCGCCTTCTGCGCCACAACGGGTTCAGTCGGCGCCCAACGGGATGCCCCGGACCCGCAACTGCCCGACGAAGTCCTCGGTTGCGGCTTCGTTGGGACTCGGTTTCACGCTGAACATCCGCGCCCGCATCAGCTCGACGAACCCCCTCAGCCCGCCGGCGTATCCACTGGCCGCGAGGTGCCGCGCGGTCCCCTCCAGGTATTCCGCCAACCCACCGTAGTCGCGACTGTAGATGTACCGATTTCCGATCACTTCTTGCAGGGCGTAGCAGCTATCCTGGCGCGGACCGATGCATATCCAGTGCCTGGAGTTCACGTCCTTTGCGATGACCTCGACGCTATCGATGCTGTCGGCGTCAAGTGCGTCGATGATCTCGAAGACGTCGAGATCGAACCCGGTCTCGCGGTCGTGGAACGTTGCGTTGAAAGTGGGGTCGAATATGTGGTGCTTCCAGGATGCACCGTCTCTAAACGGAACGATGACGGTGGCGTGCGTCAGTCCGTTTCTTGATTCTCCGAAATCGATCGTAAACGAGTCATACCCGAACATCTTTAGCAAATGATCGAAAAACAGGGACATTCCTGAGCAAAAGACGGCACCTTTCTTCGGCAAGAATTGCTCGTAGTATGCTTCCGCCGCGGACGTGTGCTGAACGAAGCTGGTCGTGGCGGCCGACAGCTCGTTGTCGCTCGCGGAGAAGTTTGCGGCGTTGGATGCCCAGTTCAACAGCATGCGTGCCGCTTCCATACGGTCCGAGATCAGGGCATCCTCGAGGCCGTCGATCTCTTTCAGGATTTCTTCCCTCAGGGTTGTGTCGGTGGCGTCTCCAATCTGCATCACGCCCTCGAAATAGCAGGTCGCCGTCCAAAGCCCGTTCTCGACTTATCAGCGGCTTACAGCGCGGTCCCGCCCTGCCAACTCAAATATTTGACGCCTGCAGCCAACGGGCAGTCCCACCGCGACGGTTCCTGGAATCGCCAGAATCCATCCGGTTGCCACCATCTTCTTGAAAAACAAGCTAATCGCGTCGCGTATGGGGTAGCAGGGAACAACATGGTCGGGTTCAGGTCGGGCTCGAGGGGAGCAACAATGAACGGCAACCAAACTGCTTACTGACACGACTAGAGCTCTTTTTGAGTGTTGGAATCGCGTCTGAGCCCATTGTCGAAGAGGAGTCCAATGAGCACGAACCTGCAGCTTTCAGCGGTCGACGTCCGCCCCTGGCTCGAGAACCACGCGGGGCTGGCCGCCGAGTACACGGTCAGACGGATAAACCACAGCTACACCCGCATCGAACAGGTACTTGCCGGATGTGAGGGACTCTCACGAGCCGCCGGCTATGATATCGGGTGCCACGCCGGCCTGGATTCGTTCGCCATGGCGGCTCACTTCGACCGCGTCCTCGCCATCGACCCCAACGGGAAAGCGATCGAGGAGGCCGAGACGATCGCACGCGGAGCTGGTGTCACCAACATCCGGTTCGACTGTGCCAGGGCCGAGTATTACGACCCTGCGGAGGTCTTCAGTTTTGTCTTCTGCAACCTGATGTCTCACAACGTGGATTCGCGGTGCCTGCTGGCCGTGCGAATCGCCATGGCCCTGGAGCAGAACGGATGGCTGCACTACGCCGAAGAAAACGAGGGTTATGCCCCGATGGTGCTCCACCATGCCATTCAACGTCAGGACCCAGCCGCGCTCTCGGAACGCCTGCGGCAGATGCTGCGAGGCTTCACCGGAACGACAGGGTTCCGGTTCTATGCCTCCGGCACGATGGAGCCGCCCCTGAAGGTCCTGGGGCTGCGGTGTGTCAGCAGGACGACCTCTGCCTGGAACGGTATGCAGCACCAGGAAACCATGTTGTGCATCCGGGAAGGGAATCCCTCGGGGACGGAAGTCGATGGAACCGATCCGGATTATCTGAGGGTACCCGATGATTTCCAACAGATGCGGGACAGGTTCGGCGCGTTGATATCTTCCCGTCCTGCAGATGGTTTTAGTCCGCTGCGGCGTGCGGGACTCGAGGAAGAAGCCGAAAACGGAACGAATCGATACGGTCCCTTCCTGCATCTGCTGCTGATGGCCGATCTGGTTCTGCCTTCTTTGGATTCGAACCTATCGCCCAGACTGCAGGACGTCGACTGGAAAACGCTGGAGGAGATCGACCGGCGGTTCATCGGGCAGATGCGGCGGCGTGCGGGGCTGGAGGAAGGACCGATCGATGACTGATTTTGAAGAGTATGGATACAGTCTGGGGCAGATTCCGGTACGGGAACGCTATTGGCTGCTCACCGTCGATTTCGAGGCGTTCAATGCAGGGAACATCGCCCTATGGCTGGAGCCGATGCGTCGCTGGGCGGACCAGGCCGCCGTTTCGGCTTCCGGTTCTGTTTCTTCATGTCCATGGAGGACGTCGTCAAGCTGAGAGTGCAGTCGAAGGCTGCATATCAGGACTTCCTCGATTGTGTGGTCCTGCTGTATCAGGCCGGAACGCGGTTCTATCCCCACAATCACTCCGTCTTCGACCCGGAAACGGGCGCCTACCCGGCCAACCCGGACAGAGAGGCACCAGAGGGTTACACCAAACGTCTGAGTATGTTCTATAGGGCGCATTACCTGCATGGGTTGGATTTCAGCAGCTGGATGGCGACGGTGAGGGCAAGCTACGACAGGTTTCTCGGTGAGGCGGGTCTGCCCCTACCGGATATGCTTGCTTTCCGAGCCGGAGGATGGGATTACGGCTCCTCTTCGGACGACCTGCGGCAGTACGTCGAAGCTCTCGCTCACGCTGGCTACCGAATCGACAGCAGCGCCTGCTCCGGAACGTTCGGGACGGAATCGTGGCGAATGGGAGCCGAGTACCAATCGAACGTCTTCCTGCTGGAGCGAAACGTGATCGAGGTCGCTCCGAACGTCGCGCTCGATTGCGGGCGAGATGAACAGGGTCCCTCGCCGTTTGACGGGAATTCGAATGGTCCCGGAGCCTTCGTCCATGTCCTGCACTTCGATCACCTGTTTCACCGTCGCACGCCCGGCTCATGCGAGTATTTCTCCGTAACCGATCCGGATCAGATAGACAAGCGAATCGACCGGTTTTTTCGAACGATAGGGACCTGGCGCTCGACGGGTTTGAACAGCGCAACCTTTGAAGAGATCGAATCGGAATTCGTTTCTGTCCGGGAGGCCGCCCAGGTTCTTCATTCTTGAGCTGAGCTCTGCTGGACCGATTCAGGCGCGACCGAGTGTGGTAGCCGAAAGCCTGGATGAAGACACATCAAGCCTCGTCGGCCGAGTGCCGCGACGATCTCCAGCGTCAGAGCGAGACCTCGCTCCTCGAAGCGCCCGCGGATGAACATTCTTTCGAGGGACGACGCGAAACACAGACTTCAAAGATTGGACGCGGTTTCTCAGGGTTCTGTCGGAAGCAAAAACGGTGCTCAGCGTAGAACAGCGATGTCCCGCTGCAAGCGCCCGAAAGCCACGGCACGAACGCGATTTGCGAGCGGATAGGTCTCCTTTCCCAAATGGATCACATCGAGCTGGGCGAGGTCCAGGTCGGCAAGGGCAATGCGCATCGACTTGGTGAACTCCGGCGCGACGGTGTGCTTGAACTCAAAACCGAAACGTCGGGATCCGCGGACGACGAGCAAATCAAGCTCGGCGCCCTGGTGAGTGGCCCAGAAAAAGCACTCGCGGCGATCGGCTTTCAAATGTTGGACCAACTGATCCAACGCGAAACCCTCGAATGATGCTCCGACCTTGACGTGCCGAACGAGGTCCTCGCTACTTCGAACGCCGAGCAGATAATGAAGGAGCCCAGAATCACGGTAATACATCTTTGGCGACTTCACGACGCGCTTGCCGATGTTCTGGCGCCAGGGGGAAAGCAAGCGAATCATGAACGTGTCGACGAGCAAGTCGAGATAACGACGGCTCGTCGTGTGCGAGACCCCGAACGAGCGCGCAATCTCGGAGCCATTCCAGATCTGCCCGTGGTAGTGTACGAGCATTTCCCACACACGCTCGATCGTCCGCGCCGGAAAGCCAGGCCCCAGCGCTGGCAGTTCCTGATCGACGTAACTGCGGCGCAAATCCGCCCGCCAATCGAAACTCTCCCGCTCGTTCCGAGCGAGGTAGCTCCGTGGATACCCACCGCGGAGCCAGAGCTTACGCCAGTTTCTTGCCCCGGTGTCCGCGAGCCCGAAACCGTCCAGCTCATGATAGGTAATCCTTCCGGCGAGCGTTTCAGAACTCTGTTTAAGAAGATGCGGCGAGGCGCTGCCGAGCACGAGAAAGGTTGCCGGGCGCCGCGGGCGGTCGGCGAGCACCCGCAGGAACGGGAACAGATCGGGTCGTCGCTGGACCTCGTCGATGACGATGAGTCCCTGCAGATCAGACAGCGCCGTCGCCTCGTCACCCAGTCGCCGCAAATCGGCCGGGGACTCCAGGTCGAAGTAAGACACATTTCCACGCCAGCGTGCCGCCATTTCCCGAGCAACGGTCGTCTTGCCGATCTGACGGGGTCCCAGGACTCCCACCACAGGCTGCCGCCGCAGCTTGCGCCGGATTTCATCGAGGGCTTGGGTCCGGCCGAGCATGCCCGGATTCTACCATGAAAATTGATTATACAGTGATCAGTTTTCGTTGTATTTTCGTGTCGGTATCCATCCTTCAGGAGTTACCGGCAGGCTCGATCACCGCCGACATGGAACCCATCGATCGGGGAAGGCGGGGGTCGGCGCCGTAAGCGTGGATCTGGTCGCGCTTCTGCTCCGCCTTCGATAACTCGCAGGTTATCAGGATGGTAGTGCCCTTGGTGTCGACTTCGACAGCGTGGGAAAAGGCCTGGGCTTCGCTGAACCCAAAGAGCTTGCGGAGCATCTCGACGACGTAGTCATAGGTATGGTCCTCGTCGTTGAGGAGGATGACGTGGTAGAGGCTCTCGAGTTGGTATTCTGTGGACTCTTCGATTTGAGGAACGGCGCTCGTTGACGATCCGGGCATGCCACAGTCTAAACTTAAGTAAACAGTGAAAGGGCAGGTTTTTCGGAGGCGTTATGGGAGTGCGCCCCCAAAACTGGACAGATTTCGTCAAAGATTGAGAATAGGCCGATCGGCGCGTTTCAAGTTCACGAGCTGCTCGAACTCGATCGGCGGACGATAGCCGATTGAGGAGTGCAGCCGCTTGCGATTGTAGACCTCCTCGATGAAGTATGGGACACGTTCGATCACGTCCTCGTAGGTCTCGTAGTTCCAGAGATGGATCTCCTCGTACTTCAACGTCTTGAAGAACGACTCCACGAAAGCGTTGTCCCCGGGATTGCCCTTCGCCGACATGCTGATCTGGAAGCCGTGTGTTCGCAAGATGTCGATGTAGTCGTCGGAGGCATACTGCACGCCCCGATCTGAATGATGGATGCAGGCCCGGGTGTCGAGACGCGCTGCGATGGCCATCTGTAACGCCTCGATGCAGAGCTGGCGGTCGATCCGTTTCGAGATCGCCCAACCGATGACCTTGCGAGAGTGGAGATCCAGGATGGCGGCCAGGAACACGAATCCGGTGCGTATCCGGATGTAAGTGATATCGGCTGCCCACGCTTGATTCAGACCGGTGACCGTGTGCCTCTTCAGCAGATTGGGGTAGATGCGGAACCGGTGATTGGAATCGGTCGTGTGGAGGAAACTCCGCCAGGTGATCGGCTTCAACCCGTACCGCTTCATCACGCGCCGAAGCCGTTTCGTGTTGACGATCTCGCCCTGGCGTTCCAGTTCCCGATACACCCGGCGGTATCCGTAGCCGGGAAATTCGGCCTGGATCCGCTCGATGCGATCGCGCAGATCGGCGTCCTGTTGCGCTTTCAGTTTGGGATCGACCTTCGGCCTGTAGTAATACGTGCTACGTGCCAGGCCCGTCATTTCGCACCCTTTCGATATCGATCCCAGTTTTTCCCAGTGATTACGGCAGTATCGACGTTTCGATTCCGCTTCATCCAGCTCTGCAGTTTTTTTTGATGATCGATCTGCATCACCAGATCCCCAACCTTCGCCTTCAGGCGTTCATTCTCGGCCTCCAACGCCCGTTCCCGGCTCGAAGGCCTATCCACCAGTTGATTCGCCTCGTACTGCGTCCGCCAACGCTGAATCACGCTGGGCGAGATCTGGTACTGCCGCGCTGCCGCGCTCAGCGTCATCTGGCCTGTTTCAATCTGCTCGACCAGGCGTCGCTTGAATTCCACTTCAAACTTCCGTCGGATCTTTCCCATCGGTGTCGGACTCCCTGGCCCACTGCTGAAAAATCGGCGCGCGTCACGCGCTGTGGAAACCGTGGAAAAGCTCGGCACAATACGCTCCGCTTTCCCACCGTTCCCACAGCGCCGGCGGGGGGATAATATTCCCCCTTCCAGCAGCAGGACCGGCTAAGCCGATCACCTATTCTCTAATTCTTGGGAAAAATGTCCAATGAAGGGGCGCAGTCGGTATCCACGTTTACATCTCTAATGTTGCGGACTACAATTGCCCTTTCCTGAGCACTAGATCGATATTGGGGTTCTCCCCCCGGAGGGTTAAGAATGATGCGCGAAACCGTAAAAATCTGTTCGTTGGCCGGCCTCCTTGCCGTTGCGGGCTGTAGTTACTCGACCGAGCAGGGTGAAGACGTCACGGCAGGGCTGAGAGTGCCGGAAAACGTGTCGTTCGACAAGAACGACTACCCTGTGTTTCCGGACGCGGACGCCGGGGCCGATCCATCGGTTTCCGCGGAGGACGGCGGCGCTGGCTTTACCGGAGAAGGATGGGAGACCAACACCGACTTCGACCTAATCGGAAACCCCGCGGCTGCCCAGGGTGGAACGCTCAGGGACACCATCATCAGCTTTCCGGGAACCTTCCGTACGGAAGGGCCGGAATCCAATTCGCAATACATGTACTTTTCCGGCCCGTTCATCTATGAAACCCTGATAGGCCTCCATCCGACTTCCCTCGAATACATTCCGGCGCTCGCGACGCACTGGCAGATTTCCGACGATCAGATGCACTACCGCTTTCGGCTAAACCCGAACGCCAGGTTCTCGGACGGAACTCCTGTGACGGCGGAAGACGTCGTCGCCACCTATGACTTCCTGGTGGATCCAGATATTCAGTCCCCATCCAACATTCTCGTCTTCGGCAAGCTGGAGCGGCCCGTAGCGGAGACAAAGTACATCGTGAGCGTCCAGGCAAAGGAACTGAACTGGCGAAATTTCCTGTATTTTGGCGGCAACCTCAGCGTAATGCCGGCCCACATCCTTGCCGATCTCGACGGTGAAACCTATCTCCGCGACTACAACTTCAAGCTGCTTCCCGGAAGCGGTCCCTACATCATCTACGAAGAGGACATCGACAAGGGCAACTCCGTCACGATGCGGCGCCGCGACGACTACTGGGCCGCGAACGATCGGGCAAGCATCGGAACCGCCAACTTCGACGCTTACGAATCCATCGTGGTCCGGGACGACAACCTGGCGTTCGAGATGTTCAAGAAGGGAGAGCTCGACTACTACTACGTCACGCGCTCGTCGATGTGGGTCGAAGAGCTGGACTTCGACGAGATCCAGCGGGGACTGATCCAGAAACGAAAGGTCTTCAACGGCAAGCCGAACGGAACACAGGGGCTGGCGTTCAACACACGCGTGAAACCGTTCGACGACATCCGAGTGCGGAAGGCGTTGACGCATCTCTTCAACCGGGAAGAGCTGCTTGAAAAGCTAATGTACAACGAGTACCTGCCCCAGAACTCCTACTATGCGGGTGGCGTCTACGAAAACCGCGACAACCCAACGAACCCCTATGACCCCGACCTGGCGATGGAACTCCTCGCCGAAGCCGGATGGGATTCCAGAGACGACCAGGGACGTCTTGTGAAGGACGGCACGCCCCTGGAAATCGAGATGCTGTATCGCCAGCAATCGTTCGATCGGATCTTCACGCCCTTCCAGGAAGACCTCCGACGGGTTGGGATCGGCCTGAACCTGCGGCTCGTGACGCCCGAGACTCAGTTCCAGCTTACGAACGAACGCAAGTTTCAGATGGCGTCGATGGGCTGGGGCGGGCTCCTGTTCCCCAACCCGGAGACCTCCTACCACTCGCGGATGGCCGACGTCGATAACACGAACAACGTGACCGGTGTCAAAAACGCCCGGATCGACGAATTGTGCGAGGCATACGACAAGATGTTCAACGTCGAAGATCGAATCGCGGCGATTCGTGAAATCGACGGGATACTGGCCAGCGAATACCACTACATCCTGGAATGGTACCCCCCCTACGAGCGAATCCTCTACTGGAACAAATTCGGGGCCCCCGACGGTTATCTCGGCAGGACAGGCAGGTATGACGGGTCGAGCGGGGGGCCGGGCATCCCGCAGTTGTGGTGGATCGACCCGGACAAACAGCGGGAGCTTTCCGCGGCACGACAGGACCAGGGCAAATCCATGGAGGTCGGCGAAACCGAAGACCGGTACTGGCTCGAGTTCGAAGAAAAGTTGAAGACGCAAAGATCCAGCAACTAGCGACCGGCGCCATCCATACCGATACCGGCGACCGTGACGAGCTATTTCATCCGCAGGTTCCTGCTGATCGTGCCGACGTTCCTGGGCATCAGCCTGGCGGTCTTCGTCATCATGCACTTCGTGCCCGGCGGACCGGTCGAGCGCCAGATCATGCAGCTGAGGATGGCGATCGCCTCAGAAGGCGGTGCGGGCGGTGCGGCGGCCATCAGCACAGAGCTGCCGGAAGAAGCCATCGAGGAGATGCGCCGGTACTACGGGTTCGACAAACCGGTCCATATCCGGTATGCCAGCTGGCTCTGGAACCTGCTTCAACTGGATCTGGGCCGATCCTACATCTACCAGGAGCCGGTCTGGGACGTCATCAAATCGCGATTCCCGGTTTCGCTATTTCTGGGGCTGACCGGCTTTCTCCTGAGCTATCTCGTCTGTATCCCGCTCGGCGTTTTCAAGGCCATCAAGCACGGCTCCACTTTCGATTTTCTCAGCAGTTTTGCCGTCTTCCTCGGCTATTCCGTGCCGGGCTGGGCCTTGGGGACGGCGCTGCTGGTCTTGCTGGGCGGTGGCAGTTTCTGGAACCTGTTTCCGCTCGGTGGATTCCGGCCCGACAACTGGGAATTCCTCAACTTCTTCCAGAAGATCTCAGCGCAGCTCCACTACATGGCGCTGCCGGTCCTGTGCTACATGATCGGTTCCTTCGCCACCCTCACGATCCTGACGAAGAATGCCCTCATGGAGAACATGGGTCAGGATTACGTGCGGACGGCATTCGCGAAGGGCCTGCGTGAGAGGCGGGTGATCTTCGTCCATGCCTTGCGGAATTCGATGATCCCGCTGGCCACGGGTCTGGGCCATTTCATCAGCCTGATCCTGGCCGGCTCGTTCCTGATCGAAAAGGTCTTCAACATCGACGGCATGGGGTACCTGGGATACACCTCGATACTCCAGCGGGACTATCCCGTCGCGCTCGGAATACTGGTGATCAGCAGCCTCCTGCTGCTGATCGGAAACATTCTCTCCGACATGATCTACGTCGTCGTCGACCCCAGAATCCGGTTCAAATGATCGGCTGAAAACCCATCTGCGAAGACAACACGCGTATGGCAGTACGAGAAGAAGAACTGAGGCCAGGCCAAGCGGAATCCGCGTCGCACCCGGAACCGGAAGAACCAAAGCCCTCCATTTCCATTTTCCGGAAACGCTGGCGGAAGTTCCGCACGCTGAGGCGCGGCTACTACTCGTTCCTTCTCGTTTTGCTGGCCTACCTGGCTTCATTCGTTCTGCCGGCCCTCGTCAACAACAAACCCCTGATCCTGAGGTTTGACGGCGCCTACTACTTCCCGCTCCTCAATTACCACGACGCTTCGGAATTCGGGCAAGGGTCATTCGGCGAACCCGACTATCGGGCGCTCCGGGATCGATTCGCATCGGAGGGCTCGGGCGACTGGGCAGTTATGCCCGTGGTCCCGTACAGTCCGACCGAATCCCTGTTCGACCTGGAAGGAGCTCCGCCGCACGCGCCCTCGACCCAGCATCCTTTCGGCACAGATGACCGGGGCCGGGATATTCTGGCGAGACTCGCCTATGGCTTCAACTTATCCATCAGCTTCGCTCTTCTAGTCCTGCTGTTCAGTTACGCCACGGGGATCGCAGTCGGCGCGGCGATCGGTTACTTCGGTGGAAAGCTCGACATTCTCGGGCAACGCGGCATCGAAATCTGGTCGTCGCTTCCGTTCCTCTACACGATTATCATCGTCAGCTCGATCGTGGTTCCCGTGTACGTGCCGGGACGGAATCAGCTTCTCCAGCCGTCGTTCTGGCTGCTGATCATCATCCTCTCGGCGTTCGGATGGATGGGGATCACCTATTACGTGCGCGGCGAGTTCTACCGGGAAAAGGCCAAGGACTACATCGGCGCGGCGATCGCGATGGGAGCTTCGGAGCGCGCCATCATGTTCAAGCACATCCTTCCGAACGCTCTCACTCCGGTCGTTTCCTTCGCCCCGTTCGCCATCGTCGGCAACATCTCCGCCCTGGTTGCTCTGGATTTCCTCGGCTTCGGACTACCGGCCCCGACGCCTAGCTGGGGGGAACTCATCGGTCAGGGAATGATGAATCTGACCAAGTGGTGGCTGGTGTTTTTTCCCCTCGCCGCAGTTTTTTTCACGCTGCTCCTGATCGTTTTCATCGGGGAGGCTGTTCGCGAGGCCTTCGACCCGAAGGAGTACTCCAGACTGCGTTAGCCACACCCGCAGTTCTTCGTTCAAGAACGGAACGTGCATGGCTGAAAAACTCGTTGAAATCCAGGGCCTCAAAACCTACTTCCGAACCGAAGCCGGCATCGCCAAAGCGGTCGACGGCGTGGATCTCAATATATTCAAGGGCGAGGTGGTGGGCCTGGTCGGCGAGTCCGGATCGGGCAAGAGCGTCACGGCGCTGAGTATCCTCCGATTGATCCCGAACCCTCCCGGGGAGATCGTGGAGGGATCCATCCTCTATAAAGGACAGAACCTACTCGATCTCTCTTGGGAAGAGATCCGCAAGATTCGCGGGAACGAAATCAGCATGATCTTCCAGGAGCCGATGACGTCGCTCAATCCAGTGTTCACGATCGGTATGCAGTTGAAGGAGATCATCCTCGAGCACGAGAAATGCTCGAAGAAAGAGGCGTTCGATCGGGCAGTCGAGATGCTCGAGCTGGTCGGCATCCCGGAACCGGCCTCGCGGATGGGGGCATACCCCCAGCATTTTTCCGGAGGTATGCGACAGAGGGTGATGATTGCGATCGCACTTGCGTGCAATCCATCCTTGTTGATCGCCGACGAACCGACGACCGCGCTGGATGTCACGATCCAGGCTCAGATTCTCGAGCTGATGTTCCAGATCAAGGAGCAACGCAAAGACGCGGCCATACTCCTGATCACGCACAACCTGGGAGTCGTGGCCGAGACCTGCGACCGGGTCGCCGTGATGTACGGGGGTAAGATGCAGGAGATCGGGTCCGCCGAGGAAATCTTCAACAACCCGCAACACCCCTACACGCGCGGCCTGCTGGCGTCACTCCCGCAGGTCGAGGGAGAGAGACACGATCGGCTGCGCACGATACCGGGCAACGTCCCGAACATCCACGAACTGCCGATCGGCTGCAAGTTTGCCACCCGATGCGAGGAAAAACTCGAACGATGCGACCGGATCGAGCCAGACTTCCACCAGGTCGCGCCAAACCACCGGTCCCGCTGCCACTTGGTGGAGGGAGCGTGACCCGTGGATTCTCCGAAACGGAAACCGGAAGAGATGAACCGCAAAGGCGCAAAGACGCAAAGGACAGGAATCTTTCCAGACTCAACACCTTTGCGCCTTTGCGCCTTTGCGGTGAAAAAAATTCCCGCCGCAGATTCTGGTATTGACTGATGGAGAGAATTCTCGAGCTGAAAAACCTGAAGGTGCTCTTCCCGATATTCGGCGGGGTCTTCCTGCGGAAGCGGGCGGCGGTCCGGGCCGTCGACGGCGTCAGCCTGGATCTGTACAAGGGAGAGACACTCGGTCTGGTCGGCGAGTCCGGTTGCGGCAAGAGCACCGTCGGGCGGGCGATCGTCAACATCCTGCGGGCGATGAGCCACGGCGTAGAGGTGTCGGGCGAGATTCTATACCATTCCCCTGACGGGGTCGTCGACCTCAATTCCCTCAACCGGTCCGACATGCGGCCGCTGCGGTCCGACATCCAGATGATCTTCCAGGACCCGTATTCGTCGCTGAACCCCCGGATGACCGTCAGCCAGATCGTCGAGGAGCCGTTGAGGATCCACACGCGCTCGACCGCCGCCGAACGCAAGGAGCGCGTCCTCCGGCTTCTCGACAAGGTGGGCCTGACCCGTGAGCAGGCCAACCGCTATCCCCACGAGTTTTCGGGCGGGCAACGTCAGCGCATCGGCATCGCCCGCGCACTTTCCACCCACCCGAAGGTCATCATCGCCGACGAACCCGTTAGCGCTCTCGATGTCTCCATCCAGGCTCAGGTCATCAATCTGATGCAGGACCTGCAGAAGGAATTCGATCTCTCTTACATCTTTATCGCCCACGACCTGTCGGTGGTGCGGCACATTTCCGACCGTATTGCGGTGATGTACCTGGGAAACATTGTCGAGCTCGGCCCGGCCGACAAGGTTTACACCGACCCGAAGCATCCTTACTCGAGCGCGCTGCTTTCTGCGGTACCGCGACCGGTTCCGGGACGGGTCCACGAACGCGTCCGGCTCGTCGGCGACGTCCCGAACCCGATCAACAAGCCTTCCGGTTGCAGCTTTCACACCCGCTGTCCCATCGCACAAGAGTCTTGTTCGGCCGAGGTTCCTGCCCTTCAGGCAAAAAACGGCCGAGCGGTAGCCTGTCCCCTGGTCTAGCAACCCGTCTTCTCCCGCCTTCAGGCGGCATTCGCAAAGCTCCAGGTTTGGTGCTCCGGAAACGCCCAATAAGGGATGGAGTTGTATGCCGGTTTTCTGGTAGACTTCTCCGTTGATTCTGCGCAGGACGTAAACTTTCTGTTCTTAATAGCTTAGGAGGAATGACATGGCCGACGGAAGCGGGAACGGCCGGGTCACGGTGGCGGGAGCGGTCCTAGGCGGCATGCTCCTGATTTTGATCGTGGTTTCGCTCTGGCTTTTCACGAGCGACCGCTATTGGTTCACCCCATTGGCTTCAGCTGAAGGCGGCGCGATCGATCGAATTTTCGTGATCGTCCTGGTCGTGACCGGGATCGCCTTTGTGCTCGTCCAGGGCGTGATGGCCTATTTCGTGGTGCGATTCGGCGAGAGGGGCGAGGAGAAAGCCACCTACTGGCACCACGCACCGAAGGGTGAAGCCATCCTGATCGGGATCACGGCGATCACGCTTACCGTCCTGGTTTTCCTGGGCCAGAGCGTCTGGGCCGATATTTTCTTCGCGGATCCACCCGAGGACGCGATGATCGTCCAGGTCACGGGCCAGCAGTTTCAGTGGGTCATCCACTACCCCGGCCCCGACGGTGTCTTCGGAAACCGGGATCTCACTCTGGTGACGGCCACCAACTACATCGGATTGGACCGCAGCGATCCGGCGGCGGTGGACGACATCATGACGCTCAACCAGATGCATGCGGTCAAAGACCAGCCTGTGCGGGTGAGAGTCGGTTCGACCGACGTCATCCACAACTTTCACATCCCGCAGATGCGGGTCAAGCAGGACGCGGTGCCCGGAATGGCGATCGAGTTATGGTTCACTCCGATCGAATCGGGGGAATACGAAATCGCGTGCGCCGAACTGTGCGGCCTCGGTCACTACCGTATGAAGGGCTTCCTGACGGTAGACGAGACCGAAGAAGAGTTCCAGCAGTGGCTCGAGGAACAGATCGAGTTCCAGCCAGGTGACGATTAGGGATTAATGCAATGAGTACAACCGTAGAACATGCCCATCCCGAACTGGGCTTCTTGCGCAAATACATCTTCAGCACGGATCACAAGATCATCGCGATCCAGTACATCGTCACCGCGATGTTCATGGCTCTCATCGGCGGCGCGCTCTCGATGATGATGCGGTTACAGCTGGCCTGGCCGACACCGACCGGCCGGGGACCGATTGTGACCGCGGTCTGGTCCTTTCTGGGGTCTATCTTTCCCAACGCCGTTCCAAGCGGTGTCATGGTGCCGGAGTTCTACCTGTCGTTGGTCACGATGCACGGGACCATCATGGTGTTCTTCCTGTTCACCGCGATTCTGACCGGAGGATTCGGCAATTTCCTGATCCCGCTCCAGATCGGAGCCCGGGACATGGCGTTCCCGTTCCTGAACGCGCTTTCATACTGGGTGTTTCTGGTATCGTGCGTCGTCATCCTGGGAGCGCTGTTCGCGACAGGCGGCGCGCCGCTTGGAGGCTGGACGGCTTATGCCCCTCTCAGCGCAATCCCTGAAGCCGGTCCGGGACAGGCGCTGGGTATGACGCTGTGGATAGTGGCGATCGCGCTGTTTGCCGCATCAGGACTCATGGGCGGGCTGAACTATGTCACCACTCTGCTGACCATGCGGACCAAGGGCATGTCGATGATGCGGCTGCCCCTGACGCAGTGGGCCATCTTCATCACTGCCGTGCTGGGCATCCTGGCATTCCCGGTGCTGCTCGCCGCCGGAATCCTGCTCCTTGCAGACCGGCTCGGCGGCACGAGTTTCTTCGTGCCCGGCGGCATCGTCCTGAACGAGCAGTTGATCGAACACACCGGCGGCCACCCGCTGTTGTGGCAGCACCTGTTCTGGTTCTTCGGCCATCCCGAGGTCTACATCGTCGTCCTGCCAGCGATGGGCATCGCCTCGGATGTCTTGGCGACCTTCTGCCGAAAGCCCATCTTCAGCTACCGGATGATGGTCTATTCGATGAGCGCCATCGCGTTTCTGAGCTTCGTCGTGTGGGGCCACCATATGTTCCTGAGCGGCATGAGCCCGGTGATGGGCTCGCTGTTCACGCTGACCACCCTGTTGATCGCTGTTCCCTCCGCCGTGAAGACGTTCAACTGGCTCGGGACGCTCTGGGGAGCCCGAATACGGTTTACCACACCGATGCTGTTTGCACTGGGGTTCGTGTCGACGTTCGTCAGCGGCGGCTTGAGCGGCATCTTCCTGGGGACGTCCGCCGCGGACATCGCGATGCACGACACCTATTTCGTGGTCGGGCACTTCCACCTCGTGATGGCGGTCGCGCCGCTGTTTGCGGGCTTTGCGGGCATCTACTTTTGGTTCCCGAAAATGTTCGGACGGATGATGAACAACACGCTGGGGAAGATTCACTTCTGGATCAGCTTCGTCGGCGTGAACTGCATCTTCCATACCATGCACAGCATGGGGATTGTGGGCCATCTGCGGCGTATATACGACCCGCTCCAGTATGAGTTCCTAGCGCCGGTCGCGGGTATGAACACGTTCGTGTCGGTTGCCGCCTTCATCACCGGCGCAGCCCAACTGTTGTTCATCGCGAACTTCCTGATGAGCATCTGGGCCGGGAAGAAAGCCGGGACGAACCCGTGGGAGGCGACGACGCTGGAGTGGACCGTTCCTTCCCCGCCGGGACACGGAAACTTCCCGGCCGAGCTTCCGACGGTGCACCGCTGGGCATTCGACTACAGCCTGCCGGATGCGGCCGAGGACTTCGTGATGCAGGATCAGCCCTCGACTTCCGCAAGGTCGGGGTAGTGGTACGACAAATGCTATAACAGACGGATGACGCCTGGATGCGTGGCAGGATCGGGGCGCAGTTTCGTCAAACTGTTTTTATGCCTGTAGTTACCGAAGAAAAGATCGAAGAAAAGGTCGAAGAAAAGCTGCGCGTGGGACCGCCGCCTCCACCAATATGGCACGGGGGTGGCGACGATGGTGAGCCGTCCGAACCGGGCTCGACGTTCCCCGTTTCCAAAGGGCGGATCGGACTCTGGCTCCTGCTGAGCGGCATCGTGATGCTGTTCGGCGGTTTTTCCAGTGCCTATATCGTGTTACGGGGCGTTCCGGCGTGGCAGAACGTCGCGATCCCACCGGTCCTCTGGATGAACACCATCATCTTGCTCGCCAGCAGTATCACGATCGAATGGACACGCCGTTCGGTGCGTCAGGGACAGGAGAGTGCCACGAAGAAGTGGATCGTGGCGACGGGGGTCCTGGGTTTCGCCTTTCTGGCAGGCCAGGTGGTCGCCTGGCAGCAGATGGTTGATGCTGGCGTCTATCTTCCGTCGACACTTCACAGCTCTTTCCTGTACATCCTGACGGGGGCGCATTCCCTGCACCTGCTCGGGGGTATCGGGGGCCTGACATACGTGTTGACGCAGGCTCTTCGGAATCGCTACACGGCGGCAGACCACGAACCGGTCAGCCTGTGTGCCACCTACTGGCACTTCATGGACGGCCTGTGGGTCTATCTCTTCCTGATGTTTATTCTGGCTTAATAGAGGAGTCTAGATGGAAGCGACCATAGCAGAACAAGAACGGCTGTTGGCGTCGGACTGGGGGGGCGGAAAGTCCCCGTTCGGTACGACATGGGGAAAATTCATGATGTGGATTTTCATCGTGTCCGACGCTCTGACGTTCGCGGGGTTCATCGTGGCGTATGGGTTCATGCGGTCGGTCAGCCCTGCCTGGCCGAACCAGGCGGAAGTCTTCGACATGCGGCTCATCACGTTCATGACGTTTGCCCTGATCTCGAGTAGCGCGGTCATGGCCATGGCCGTCGGCGCGACTCAACGAGGGGATGCGAAGGCTGCGGTGCGTTTCCTGCTCATGACGATTGTCGGAGGGGTAATCTTCCTCGGCTCGCAGGTCTACGAGTGGTCGCACTTCATCGCCGAAGGTGCGCGCCCCTGGGTCAATCCCTGGTTACCGGAAGTGCCGCAATTCACCGCCGCTTTCTTCGTGATGACGGGCTTCCACGGCCTGCACGTGCTCAGCGGGATCGTCCTGCTGGCTTACACCGCGGTCCGGGCTGGCATGGGCAAGTATTCCGGCGATAGCGTCGAGATCGCGGGCTTGTACTGGCACTTTATCGATGTGGTCTGGGTCTTTATTTTTGCGTTCTTCTACTTACTGTAGGGAGGTACTGGATGGCTGAATCCCACGGTTACAGAGTCTACATGATTACGTGGGCGTGGCTGCTTGTCATGACACTGCTCGCTCTCGGTGTCGGGTACGTGGAGATGCCTACCGGGATAAAGGCGGTGCTCCTCGTCGGTATCACTCTGGCAAAGGTCGTCCTGATCGCGGCAATCTTCATGCACCTGCGGTTCGAAAAACTGAACCTGGTGATGATCACGTTCACGCCGCTCGTCCTGTCGTTGATATTATTCTTTTTTATCGCGCCCGATACCGCCGACACGGCGACCCGGGTTCTTTCCGTCCGGTGATTCATCATGCGTAAAGCAGCCGGCGGGTTCATGGTGCTGTTGGTTGTCCTCCTCCTGGAGGGAACAGGATGGAGCCAGTGCGCGATGTGCCGGACGGCTCTGGAGAACTCGGTGGAGGGTGCTGAGATCGCGCAGGGTTTTCGATACGGAATCATATTCCTGCTGGCCGCTCCCTACGCGATCCTCGGCGGAATCTCCTTTGGTATCGTGAAGGCGTATAGGCGACGGGAGCCGGGGGCTCCCGTCGAGTAGTCAGTAGTCAGTAGTCAGTAGTCAGTTGATACGTGTAGGGGCGGTCTATGACCGCCCGGTCTTTCCTTTGAAATGCCCTCAAGCTTCGCTGAGGGCTTTTCTTTTTTCCGCGCTTGTTCGAACTTGGCAAAAGCCGCTCAATATATAACCTAGGAGTCTGCGCGGCAGAGCGCGAAGAACTCGAATTTATTGGGATTTGAGAGGGTCTTCGGAGGAGAACCCATCGATTCTTCCGATACGAGGAGTTCAGAGCTGTACGGATACCAGTAATTGGCCGTGTATCGGGTCTGCTGGGTTCCGGTTTTCCGGATTATGCCCATTCGATCATCCCGTTCATCCGCCGTAAGTTCACCGCCAGAGTGAGCAGGTTCCACTCACCGGTCACTTTGTCCAAACCGCGTAGACTGAACTGTCGGAATCCGAGCACCGACTTGATCCACCCGAAGGGCGGCTCGCCAATGTGCTTTCTGGCCCGGTAGCGGTCGCGCCCACGCTTGGTTTTCATCTTTCTCATCATCCGGCCAACAGCAGTGTCTTTGGGTGGGAGTGGAACATCGGCCAGATTCTTCTCGCGACCCATGGCAACATACCCGTCAATCTGACGTTGTTCCAACATCCCTAGATTCGACTCGGATCGATATCCCGCATCGGCCAGTACACGTTCGGGATGCTCTCCCAGGTTGTTGTTCAACGCATCCAGGGTCGGTTCCAACTGTCCCGCGTCGGACGCATTGGAACTCACCGTTGTCGCTACGATGATCCGGGCCTCGGAATCCACCACCGCCTGCGCGTTGTAGCATTGCTGGAACCCTTCAGTGGAGGTTTTCATGATCCGGCTTTCCGGATCTGTGAAGTTGTCCTGGGCCGTCGGTTTGGGCTCGCCCATGGGGCGTTTGAATGGCTTCTTTCCGCATCCGGGTTTGTCGTCTCCCGGTTCCCGTCCCGCTTCCTGGTCCGCAGCCATCTGACGTTCTTCGAGCCGTTTCATTGCTGCCTGGATCGTGGCCAATCGCTTTTTGCGGGTCGACAACCCATCGGGCAGTTCGTCTCCGCGCCGGTCCTTGCCGTATCGCTGGTCTTCTTCCTCATCGGTCGCCGTAGCCCGGTTCAACAGATCCCGAATCTGTTCGCCCAATTCGGTCTCCTGCTTCTTCATCCGTTCATAGCTCATCGCTTTGCGTTTGCTCGCATTCGCCCGCATCTTGGTTCCGTCCACCGCCACGGTTCCCATCTTCACCAGTCCCGCTTCCCGCGCCATCATCACCACTTGCACAAACAGGTTCCCGAACTCCTCAAGATGCAGTTTGCGAAAATCCGAGATCGTACGGTGCGCCGGAAAGTTCTCCGCTCCCAACATCCGGAACGCCACGTCGTCGGTCAACTTCGCCGCGATCTTCCGCGACGAGAACACCCCGGTCGCGTACCCGTAGATCAACACCTTCACCATCATCCGCGGATCGTACGCTTGATTGCCCGGTCCGTCCGTTCCATACCGCTGCTCAAACGCGCTCAAATCCATGGCGTCCACCGTGTCCGATATGAAGTACGACAGGTGATCTTCGGCCAACCAATCTCTCAGCGACGGCGGCAGCAGCAGGCTCTGTTCTGGGATATAGGTTCGATATGTTCGTGACATGTCCTATCTTCGATCTCTATCCGCCCAATTCCGGTCCTTCTGCCGCGCAGACTCCTAGTGACCTGTAACAGTGCTATCGGTACCAGCGTTCGGCCGAACGGCGTCGGATTCTAGGAGTGACGCCCGAGCCAATGCTGTTTCATTGCGAGGGCGTTACGACACCGAAGACGGCGCCGTTGGGCCGAACCCTTCGGGCCGATGGGGGTTGCGGGCGATCTCTTTGTCAGAAGCCGTCACCGATGAATGAGCATCGCTTTCCGTCTCCCTCCTCGACCTCGCCCGCAAGACCCATCGTCGATGGTACCGATAGCACTGTTACAGGCCGCTAGAAGTCTTGAAGAACGAAAGTCTGAGTATTTGAGTCAAGTTTTAGGCAACAAGTAAAGCCTCCTGAAGGAAGTGGGTGAGCGCGGCGTCGAGACGTTCGAGGGTCTTGGGACCGCGGGCGGACCCTGAGGTTGGGACCGAGGCCGCCGGGCGGAGGCCACGGGCCCAGAGACGGACGTAGAGCATGGCCATGTGGGCGCCGAGGGAGGTAATGCGATAGCGGTGGCTGCGCGGAACGCGTTGGATGAGTCCGTGGAGGCGCAAACGCCGCAGGTCATAGGTGGTCTGGCCGGCAGCGTAGTGGCGGTCGTGGCCCAGCAGTTGTGCGATGCGGTCGCGCACGTCGCGATGGCGAAAGCCGGTCGGGTGGAGAGCGAACAGACACAGCGTCTGCATCAGGGCCAGGACCCGGCGGTCGCCGAAGCGGAGGCCGGAGGCGCGCTGGCGGTCGACGCGGATCGGCTGGCTGACGGCATCAATGTGGCGTTGGCCGATGAAACAGTCGTGGCTCAGGTGTTCGACGCGCAGCAGGCGCCGGTTGGCGGCGAAGCCGATCTCCCGCAGTGCGGGCAGATTGATGAGAGCCCGGCCGATGGCGAAGTCGTAGGTATCGTTGATGGTGGTTTCGGTCCGCAGGGCCTGCCCTTCTTTGTGGTACTGCTTGATCTTGGATTTCTTGTACTGGACATGGAGCGAGGGGACCACGCCCTGGGTGAGGACCCGGGTGCGAAACGAGCCGGGCGTCCGGCGGGTGACGCGGCGGTTGAAGATCAGTTGCATCCGATCGGGGCGTCCGATGTCGAGATTCTCCCGAATGATTTCTTCAAAGAAACACCGGCCGGTGTGGGGCCGGTCCAGCACCTGGGTTAAGGCGAATTCGGCCTGGAGGATGGAGACCCGATAGCGATACCCGGCGTCCCGATGAGCCGCGGTGAACGGATGGGGCAGGCGGCGGAGCCACTTGCGGAAAAGGGCCTCGATCTTCGAACTGTCGAGTTGGTCGGCGATCCGTTGCACGCGTTTGGGATCGGCGCTGGAGTGAATACCGTTATCGAGCGGAGTGTAGGCGATGCGCCGGTGAGTGAGTTGGCGTTTGAGCCACTCGTGGCCATTCAGACAGACCTTCACCGCATAGGGAAAGTAGGAGCAGAACTTGATGAACAAGGGACCGAAGTCGCGATCGACCAGGTAGACGTAATAATGGTTCACCATCGCCGTGGACCGGATGATCCAGGGGTAGCGGGCGCCGTCGCTTCCTTGCCGTTTCTCGGTACGAAAGACATTCGCCTTCTCCTGGGCCTTGCCGACGAACAGGACGCCTTCGTCCCCCTCGAACCGGGCCAGATACTGCTGGGCCACGTCGTCTTTTCGCTGCCCCTTCCGGAACCTCACCAGGTCGACCTGTTCGGCCTGGACGAAGTCTTCCATGGCTTCCACGAACCGGCGGCTCATCGGCGCGATCATGGCTGTCGAGGGCACACGCACGCCCAACTGGGTTTTCTCGAAGTGGGCGAACCCCGCGCCGGTCTGCAGGGACGGTACGTAGCCATTCAGGTACATGCGGTCTATGGCCTCCAGTTCGAAGGTGACATGTCGATCGAGGATCTCAGCGACGTTTTTGCGTATCATGATGATGAGCTCCTGGAGAGCGCGGCCTCACAAGGGCCAACGACCCCAACAGGGTCCAATACTTAGACGCAGGGTGCAATCCCTGCTTGCTCCCAAGGGCTCCTTTTTCATTTACCCGTTTCACTAACGCGGCTTCGCCTCAGACCCGAGACCCCACCTCCATCCGCATACATGCTCGTGGGTCTGAGGCGAAGCCTCGTTAGTGGTTAACTGACGAGTACAGCGCCATCTGGGCGGGTCAATAGTCGGTAGGTCGGAACGTCGAGCATGAGGGGAGGAGAAGAGGTCATGAGTCCATACATCATTGTTGGAATTGTGTTGCAGGTGGCTATGGTTGTGTCGGGTCACTATTCGGAGGCTGTTATCAATCTGTCCGCAGTGCTGGGCGTGGGCATCCCGCTTCTCGTAGGTGCCGTCTTCGGAGCGACCCGGGCAGCAACTTTCAAGGATGCGAGCTCAGGCGGTTTCGCGATCGGCATCGTCGGAGCTTTCATTGGAATACTCCTGGCAATCCTCATGGGCGACCAGGAATGGATGTTGCTGACGTTCGGGCCGATCTCCTCTGCCGTTACCGGCATGATCGGGGCCGTTGGATTGTACGCCGTCGCCGGAAAACGGCGAGCTACGGCGTAGATGCGGCCTATCACCGCGACGATCCTTTGATGTCGGCGCTTGAGGCAACGAAACTTGATGATCGGGTGTAGGTGCGCTCTATGAGCGCACAATGTTGCGGCTCGAAGAATGTGCGGTCATATAGTAGCGCCGTGGGCTACGGTCAAGCGAAGTATGATTCCACCGCGTCGGCTGCGTATTCGATGTCGTCATCGGACAAGTACTGGTGAACTCCGAAGTGCAGACCCGTACGCCCGATGCGTTCCGCAACCGGAAACTCCCCTTCCCTGTGGCCTAGAAAACGAAAAGCGCGATGCTGGGTCGGCAGGGATCCGAACAGCGTCTTGCACTGGACTCCTCGTTGGTCCAGGCTGTCGTAGAGCTGATGCATGGATTTCGCCTCGTCACGCATGACGAGGGGAAACGCGTGAGGACAGGTGACTTCACCGTCTCCGTCGGGGTACAGGATCAGACGATCATCCAGAGCCGAAAGCCTCTCATGCAGCCGAAGCAGGTGCCGGCGGCGCCGTTCGAAGGTGCGATCGAAATCCAGCATCCCTTCGATGCCGATGGCCGCTTCGAGGTCGTTCATCTTCGAATTGAAGCCGATGCGGTCGAAGTTGAAATAAAGCTCGCCCCCTCTGCGTCCGTGACTCCGTATGGACCTGCAGGAATCCGCGGCCTGCTGATCATTCGCCACAACCATCCCGCCTTCGCCACTGCATATGATGTGCGCGGTATAGAAGCTGAACAGGCCCATGGCGCCGAAGGACCCGACGAAGTTCCCGTCGCGCGTGGCCCCATGTGCCTCACAGCAGTCCTCGATCACGGTCAGGTTGTGTCGCTCCGCGATTTCCAAGATGGCAGGCATGTCGCACGGCTTGCCCATCGTATGGACCACCTGAATCGCCCGGGTCCTCTCCGAAATCGCCTCCTCGATGCGAGCCGGATCGATGTTGAGCGTGTTCAGTTCCACGTCCACAAAACGCGGCACAAGGCCCGCCGCCAGGATCACGTTCGTCGTTGACACAAATGCGAGGGCCGGCGTGATCACTTCGTCTCCCCTGTCCGCTCCTCGGTCGAAAAGCGCAGCCATGGCCACCATTCCCGCATCCGTACCGGAACTCGTGGCAACGGCGTAAGGGTAACCAAACCGGCGTAGGAACGCGGACTCGAACTCTCTGACGTTCTCACCCTCAGAGACCCAGTTGCCGTCTATCGCCTTCTGGAGGTACTTGCGAGCGGTCTTGCCAATCTCGATATGACCGAATGAAACGCGGTAATGGTTCACAGTCTTCGTGCTCAGCACAAACGAATACTAAGTGGCCTGTAACGGAGCTATCGGGAGGGAACGGCCTAGACGTTAGAGAGAGGAGCCCTCCCCAGCGTCTGGTAGCCCTTTATCAGTTCCTGGATTCCGTCGTCCAGACCTCGGGTTGCTTCGAAGCCCGCCTCTCGCAAGCGCTGATTCGAAACGATGTAGTTGCGTTTGTCGGGATCGCTGCCGATCGGTGCAAAGTGGATGTAGAAATTCGGGAGATACTCCCTGACCTTGTTCGCGAGTTCCTCTTTTGAGAGGTTTGCGTCGTCCAGACCCGCGTTGTAAGGCCTGCCCACCATGCTGCCAGCATTTTCGATGCAGTGAACCATGCAATCGGCCACGTCGCGAATGTGGATGTAGTTCCTCTTGAAGTCCTTCTCGAATATCACGAGGTAGCCATCCGTCATCGCCGCGAGCACGAAGTGGTTCACCATCAAGTCGGTCCGCATTCTGGGAGACATTCCAAAAACAGTCGCCAGCCGTAGAGTGATCGTGTTCTGAGACGCCAGTAGCTCCGCCTCCGCCCGGACCTTTGTCTTTCCGTACAGGGAGATGGGTTCGAGCTCCGCTTCCTCGGTGCAGTACGTCTCCCCGGACTTCGTGCCGTATCCGCTGTTGGTTGTTGGAAAAACGACCAGTTGGCCCGGATCCCGCATCTTGTTCAACGCCTCGACGGCCCCGAAATTGACCGCCTCGGCCAGCCACGGTTCGCGATCGCATGCCGGTGCACCGACAAGAGCCGCCAGGGGGATCAACACATCGGCCTGGCGCACCAGAGATTCCATCAAAGCCGGGTCGCGCACATCGCCGCGAACAAAGGAAAAGTCCGGGTTCGCACAGAGGTGGAACAGGCTCTGCTGATTGAAGAGCAGGTTGTCGACGACCGTCACCCTGTAGCCGGCGTCGAGCAGCCGCTCCGACAGGACCGAGCCCAGGTACCCGGCACCTCCGGTGACAAGAACACGATTCTTGGTCATTCTGAAGGTTACCTTTCCGAGACTCGAGGTAGCAGCCGGGGTCGGTAACGCCCTGAATCGCCCGTGCACCTATGCCAACTGGTTCTCCAGTGTCTCGAGCAGGGGAAACAGGTCGAGCGCTTCGAAGCGAACCTTCCAATACGTCGACGATTCGGCGAAGCGCCGCGACAGATTCAGGCGCCTTCTGGCTTCTTCGTGATTTTCTAGCTTCTTTTCTATGAGTCCGAAATAAAGGTTCCCGAGAGCGTTGTTCGCGTGGGTGTGGTCACACATGTTGACGAATAATCGATGCAGCATCCGCAGCTTGGTTGGACTTTCCAGCGCCCATATCTTCTCGTAATTCACCTTGTAATCCATGACCATCCAGACGTCTCGGATGTCTTCCCTGTCGGGAACAACGGCCGGATCGCGCTCCAGCATGTTGATGAAATCGTCGGCAGACACCCGTTCGTTCGCCTCCCTTCGGATCTGGCCGCCGGTAGAACCGACGAAAGGCCTCTCGGTTCCGTCGATCATTTCCTCCTCGGTCAGCAGGCCGGCTGCGAGGGCGTGATTCGTCAGTTCCACCCCCGGTATGAAGTTCAGCGGCTGTATCGTGTACCAATCGAGGCCCATGTCCACTCCCAGCTTCACGGTCTGCAGGACCTGCCCGATCGTCTCATCGGGGAATCCCACCATCAAGAGACCTTTCGCGAAGACGTTCGGGAATTCCTTCATGATTTCGGCGCACTGCAGGTAATGTCGAACGCCACTCGGCTTCCGGACAGCGGCAAGGATCTCTGGACTTCCTGATTCGATGCCGACGCTCAGCGCAATGCAACCGCTCTCCGATGCGGCCTGCGCGATTTCCCGTGTCATCGCGGAGGCGATGATGCCGTTCGACGCATCCCACGTCACACCGAGGTTGCGCCGCGCCATTTCATTGAAGAGACCGACGGCCCGGCTCGCGTTGTAGAACAGGTCGTCGTCAAGCCACATGATGTGCCCGATCCCGTAGCGGTCACGCAACAACTCGATCTCATCGACGACGTTGTGGATGTCTCTCATCGAAACGCCGTACCCGTTGAAAGTTCTGACCGAACAGAAGGTACATTGAGCACGGCATCCGATGTTGGAGAGGACCGTCGCGGCCCGAGTCCTGTCCGCCCACAACCAGTGAAATGCCCCAATCCTCCCGTGCTCCGGGGAGTATTGGTCGATGGGCAGATCGTGATAGTCCGGAATGATGTTTATCGATTCCGGTGTCTTGGGGGCCCGCTGTTCCAACGCGACATACCGCTCGCCGTCCAACATGGCAAGTTGGGTTAGCTTCTCCTTTCCGACGGCTCCATTGACGAAATCCAGCGTGTCGACGAAACTCGCGTTTCCTTCGAACAGACACACGATGTCTACTTCCCGGCAATCTCTGGCAACGATCTCGGCGGCATCGGAGTTATGCGTTCCACCGGCAAACACAGGCATAGCCGAGTCGATGCTTTTGACATGGGCAGCAACGCGCTTCATCTGCCGGTAATAGACCGTAAACATGCATGTGAGGGCGACAATATCCGGTCGAAACTCCTCGACACGCTTCTCGAGCAGCAACCGCCACGTGTCATAGTCGAAACCCTCCGGGTGCTTTTTGAAATTCTCCTGAAGCAGGAAATTGAGATCCAGGATGCTTATGTCGTCGGCAGGGTAGCCGCTGTTCTGTAAGGCCCGGGACATGATGGCAAAGCCCGCAGGGGGAAAAACCGGGTATCGATTACCTTTCGCGACTTCAGAGTCGAAATCCTCTTCCGGCACGTTGGGCGGGTTTACGAACAGGATCCGTCGGCATCCTTCGGGGAAAAGACTCCTGAGCTTTTGCGCGACGATATCCCGGGGGTCCAGCTGTGTCACCGAACCCACGCGGGTCTGATCATTCCTCGTCATGCAAAATCCTTTCCTCCTGTAGCGGCAGGTGCGATGTTCCCCAGGTCACCGCTGTCCAGTAAAACAGCCCTTCATTCGACAGCCTGGCCTGACGATACGCCACCATGCTCGCAGTACCAGTCGATCGTCTTCTGAAGTCCCTCCTCCAGGGAAAACCGGGCTTGGAAACCCAGTTGCTCTCTGGCCTTCGTCAGGTCTACGAGCCGAACCGGAATCGTCGTCGGTTTTGAAGGATCGTAGATGACTTCGGCGGCGGTGTGCCGCGAAAGCCTCAGGATCAGCTCCAACGACTCCCTAATCGTAACAGGGTTGCCCGACCCGATGTTAAAGGGATCGAAGTGTGTCCACCGCTCCATTGCTCGAAGCATCGCTTCGACCATGTCCGAAACGTAGACAAAGTCCCGTACCGCGCTGCCGTCGCCCCACACCTCGAACGGGCTCTGCTTCTCGACTGCACGACGGATCAAAGCCGGGAGAACGTGTGACGTTCCGAAGTCAAACTTGTCGAAAGGGCCGTAAACATTCGTCGGACGGACGACGATGATCTTCCGGCCGTACTTCTCACAGTAGAACTGTGCGAGCTTTTCGGAGTATCGCTTCATCCATGCGGACCCGAAATAACTGGGATGAGGGTCTCCAGAAAAAGCTTCCTCTTCCTTCACGGCATACTGAACAGGTGGATATACGGTCGAACTCGATCGACATCGACGGTGGCTTCGAGCATCCTTACGTTCATGATCAGATTATCCGTCACATGAACGAGCGGGTTCGTTGCAATCGCGTAAGCGCCGGAGGTGTTCGCAGCGCACAGGAAAGCGTCATGAATCGTCGAGGCAGGTTGGCTCCGATCGATTCAGATTATCCGTCACATGAACGAGCGGGTTCGTTGCAATCGCGTAAGCGCCGGAGGTGTTCGCAGCGCACAGGAAAGCGTAATCGATACCTTCAACTACCCGGGTGCAGTCCTCCGCGCGGGTGAGATCGCACCTCACGTAGGAAACGTTCTCATCGTCGAAGACCGGATCCTTGACATGAAGGGTCGCCCGGACCCTGGCCCCACGACGCACCAATTCCTGGGCCAGGTTGGCTCCGATCAACCCCGTCGCGCCGGTGACCAGAACACTCTTGTCGTTGTAGAAAGCCGGTTGACCCATATCTGCCTTAGGGAATCCGCTCCGATCTTATCGCTCGGTAGACCGGCATGAAGTCGTCATGGTAAGGAGAGGCGGGCTCAACAGCCTCTCCAGTCGGAGATCGCTTCGAGAGCCCGGCTTGATCTTTCGGACCTGATTGTACAGGGACCGCGCAGCCGGCGATTGTTCAAGTGGTTACTTGCTTCTGTAAACTTCCCCCTGAAGCAACTGTACCGCTCTATCCGGCACGAGTGTCATATTCCGCATCTGTGCTCTCAAATCATTCTGGGGGACAACGTAAGGCTTGATGAACTGACTGAGAATGGCTGGTCGCGGCTGAGTCGTAACATTGATGGTCGAAGAATGCCAGTAGTTCGGGTGACCTACGAGCACGTCTCCTCGCCTTGGGTTCGCGTAAACCTCCTCGGCGTGGGAACAGTCACGCTTTGGTCTCGTTCTGTTCGCAAACGGTATGACTGCCATGCCACCGTTATCCTTCGTGAAATCCACTAACGGCACGATGACCTGCACTGCCAATACATCCGTCAATGGGTTCTCCAACAGACAGTTCTGCTCTACATTGTACGGATAATCTACGTGCCAGTCGTACTTGAACTCGACATCAGGATAAATGGTGTTGCTCTCAAACGCAGAACAGACAAAACCTCTCCCAAGAATCCGCTCCATCACGTCCAGCACGGCTTCATTCAGCAACAACTCTACGAAACAGGCGTCTTTTTCCAATAGATTGAACAACCGTTGGTCGGTAAACTGGGTCGCTGGTTGTAAAGAGTCACGTCGTTGGTGATTCATTGTCATGACTTGGTCGAACAGCCGGGCCGTCAACTCATTCGACACTACTTGCGTCAGTATCGTAAAACCTTGCTTGTGGAACTCGTCGTGCGGCTCTAGCCTATTTGTCATTGTCCCCTTCACCCTCACTTAAGCAACGGATGACCCAAACACGAGGGTAATACGATCAGCGCTATAAACAGTACGAGGTGCGCCGATCGGAGCGGTAGAGACCCACCCTTATCGGCCTCCAGCGCCTAGACAAAATGCGGATCCGGCATCTCCGTTGCGTCTAAACCCCAGCGTTTCGCAACGATTCGTTCTTTTGTTCCCTTAGAAAGGTCGTATTCAGGTGTCGGGTTGCCTCGATCCAGTTCTCGTGCATCTCGGTGGCCAGAGCGCGGACCAAACGCAGACAACTGCCGCGATTGGGGAAGATGCGCACGACGTGAGTGCGTCGTTTGATCTGTTCGTTCAAGCGCTCGAGCATGTTGGTCGACTTCATGTGCCAGATAGCGCCGAGCAGAGTCCACGACACGCATCGTCCGCACGGGAAGGTCAGAACCCGGCTCACCATAGATCGAGCGCCTGTCCGGTGACGTTCACGTCCTCTTCAGACAGCGAGAGAACGGTCTGAGCCACCTCACTCATCGTGATGAAACGTCGCCGCGCATTCTTCTGTGCCATCAACTGCCGGACTTCGTCGGCGCGGAGTCCCCGGTCCTTCATGATCTTTTCGACGTTGTCCTGCTGCCCGGGCGTATCGACGTAGCCGGGACAGACCGCATTCACCACCACACCGGAATCCACGACTTCAAGGGCTACAGATTGCGTGAACCCCAACACGCCATGCTTCGCTGCCGAGTAGGCACTCAGGTAGCGCGAGCCTCTCTTGGCGGCCATCGAAGCGAGGTTCACGATTCGGCCATACTGTTGACTCGTCATGAAGGCAAGCACTTCGCGGGTCATCAGGAACACACCGGTTAGATTCACCGAAAGAACACGGTTCCACAAATCGCTATCCATCTCCGTGAGCAGCGCGCTCGAAGTGTCTCCCGCGTTGTTGATGAGAATGTCGATCTTACCGAAACGCCCGTGAACTTCGTGAACAAAGCGCCCGACTTCGGCCTCCGACGTCACATCACACGTGGAGCTGAAGAGAGCCGGGCCGATCTCCTCTGCGACCCTTTCGAGTTCGTCCTTGTTCCGGGCACAAACCGCGACGCTCGCACCCTCGAGGGCAAACGCACTGCTTATGGCTTTACCTATACCTCGCGAAGCTCCGGTCACGATGGCCACGCGACCTTCGAATCTTCCAGAGGATCTCAAGCTTTCACCACGCCGAGGCAGCTCAGGCCCACCGCCGGTCTGAGACTCTCGGCAATCGCTGTTTTGGATCTCGACGAGGAATCAATGTAGCGGGATTGCCGTTCGGTTCGCATTCTTCCCGGGGATGAAACTCGCACCACGCTTGATGTAGATCAGCTGACACAAGGGCCGCGAGCGTTCAGGAGACTCATTGGGGTATGAACCGTGGACGACACAACCGTTCAACACCAGCATACCCCCCTTCTTCGCCACAAGGTCGACTGTCTCGTACTTGTCCGGCGGCTCGACAACGTTCCCCGGATTCTCCCCGACATTTTCCCGGTAACTCTTCACGGATGCGAAGGGAAGAAGCCCCTCCTTGTGTGAGCCTGGGTAGATGAACATGCCACCGTTACCGGAGTCGGCATCTTCAAAGAAGATATTCGTAGTGATATAGGCTCCGTACTCGGCCTGGGGGTACGAATTGTCCTGGTGCGGATGCCAGGCCTGGACCGCGTAGCGACTTCCCGCCTTCTTGAAAAGCATCTGGCTCATCAAGCCGACCACTTCGGTTCCCTGCAACTGCTCCACCCTGGAAACGATGTCCGGCCGCTTCATAAGCTGGCGGATCTCAGGCTCGCTTCGATCGAGATTCAAAATAGCCGAGTAGTCCTCATCCGCGTACTCCTCGAAGATCGTCATCAAACGATCGCATTCCTCCAGCGGCAACAGATTCTCGACGACCAGATAACCGTTGTCGCTATAAAACTGAACCTGCTCGTCGCTGAGGGGAGTGTCTACACTCATGATTCTGCTTCTCCCGACATCGGGAAACACTATCTCATTTCTTGACTTCGGTCGAGGGGGCAAACACGTCGTATCGCTTGCCTTGATTCGTCCTGTTCTGCCGATACCACACCATGGTAGACCGGATCCCATCCTGCAGCGATATCTTCGGCCTGAAACCGATGGCGGTGGCGCGAGAGATGTCCAACACGCGCTCCCGATCACCGGAGGGTTTCGACGTGTCCCATTCCACGGGTGGGTGAGACGTCATGTTGCTTAGGATGATGTCTACGAGGTCTGCGACCGAAACCCCTTCGCCGCATCCTATATTAACCGGACGCCGCTCCTCAGACCGAGCGAGCACCAGCAGGCCGAGTGCCGCATCCCGGGAATGGAGAAAGTCTCTCCGTTGGGAACCGTCACCCCAGACCTTCAACGGACTCTCACCATCGATCGATCGCTTGATCAACGAAGGTATGACCATCGCGTTTTCGAGGTCAAAGTTGTCGAAGGGCCCGTATATGTTCGCGGGCCGAGCCACCGAGACATCCTCCCAGCCGTACTCGATCGTGTAGGCTTCCGCCTGCAGCTCACCGATTCGCTTCGCCCATCCCGCAAATCGGTCATTCTCGGACGGAAAAGTCTTCCAGACATCATCCTCGTGAAAAACCGGCGCCGGGCTGTATACGGCCAGCGAGCTCGTGAAGAGAAAACCGCCAACGCCACACTGCCGAGCCGCTTCCATCAGATTCGTGTTGAGCCGGAGATGAGGAACCAGAAAGCTCGCGGGTTTTCGCATCGTTACCGCGGGAGATCCTTTCACGCACAAGAGGTTGAAGACAAAATCAATATCGGTGCAGGATTCCAGGCAGTTTCCGAAGTCCAGGAGATCGACCTGACGGAACTCCGCGTCCGGATGAGCCCGCGACGGGTCGTCCATCGAAGCAATCCTCACGCTGGCGCCATCTGCGAGGAGCAATTCGACGAGCGGTATGCCGATCAAACCGGTTCCGCCGGCAACCAGGACGTTCTTCCCTCTGAACTCTTTCACGTCAAAAATGCCCTTCGATCTCGGCGGCTACAAGACTGTGCCCATAAAGGTAGGCACCCTTCTTGTTGCCGTACCAGACGACTTCACGGTACCACTGATCCCAGTGGGACCACCTTTCCGTCGTTCGATCGATTCGGTAGGAGGAACTGGTCTGCTCGAGCGGTATCGGAGCGCCCCGTAAAACCGACTCGTAAAACTCCCAGATGTTGAAGGACAACGCGATCTCGCGATCCTCACTCTGGAACGGCATCTTGATGAGGGTACGGTTCAGTGCAAAAGCATCGCGAAGCGCTTCCCGGGGAAGGTCAGTCCGCGACAGGCCCTGAACCAGGAGTCTTTCGGCCTCGTCGTAGAATCGCTCCAGCCGGCCGCGTCTGGCTAGTTCGATGAAGACGAACTCATCGGCTGGCCACCAGATGTTCAAGTAGTCCGGTGCCGGGCAGTACTCTTCTCCTCCTGTCTGGATCTCGCGGGCTTTCTGGATGAACGTCGACCGAATACCCTCGATGACCGGAAAGTCCGCGTCATCCATCTCTGAAAATATCTCGAGAAGCTCCCGGTACGGAATATCGCAGGTTTCGTGGAGGAGAACCAACGGTATCTGCATGATCTTGTCGAAATGCAACAGCGCTGCCATCCAACAGAATGCACGTGTCCGAACCCAATCCTCGGCAGGCATGGTGTTGGTCGCAACGACGAGTTCCTGCATCTCGTCGACTCCATCGACCGATTCAGCGATCACCCCATGGTATATGACCGCTTTCGACTCCACCGTTACCGTACCGTAACGCTCCCGGTACTCGGGATCGGCCATCTCCGCGTTGGGCAGGACCGACAGGTTTCCGAACTGTATCCGGTTGTGTTGACCATTTTCGATCGCCGACGAGACGCCGTCCGCGAACGATTCGTAGGTCTCGCCCGGCAACCCGAGGAGCATGTCGTTGTACGTCTCGATTCCATCGATCGTGAACCGACGTTGGAGTTCACGGTACGAGTCGAGTGAGATGTTGCCTCTCTTGATGTTGTCCAGCGTAGTAGGATCCAGGGACTGGAAGGCAATCGTTACACCCTTGTTGAGGCCGGCGGCGGCCAGGCGCTTCTGGACCTCATAGGCCCGTTCGGTTGCGTTCTTCGTATTCTGGACCGAGAGCGCGTGGGGGTAGCCGGTGCGTTCCTTGACATCGGCCACGTATTTCACAAGATCCAGATCCCGAGGAAGGATGCCGAAATTGGCATCCGCGCAGAAGATGAACTCGATCTCGTGCTCGGCAAACCACTCCAATTCCGCGTAGAGAGTATCGATGTCGAACCGGTACACCTTGCTGGCGATCGCGGATCCCCAATCGCAGAACGTACAGGAGAACGGACAGCCACGGTTCGTCTCCCAGAGAGCCAACCACTGCTCACCCGGATTCCTCTCCATCAGGTCATTGAAAACACCCCCGAGGTAAGGAGACGGAACCACGGATAGATCCTTGAGCCGCGGCACGCGTGGGGTCTGGCGGAGTTCAAGGTCCTGATCCAGAAAGCTGAGGGAAGGCACCTTAGTCCATTCCCTGGAGGGAAAGTTTTCGAGAATCGACAGAAAGGCTTGCTCGCCCTCGTTGTGACAAGCCAAATCCACGCAAGTGTTTTCTCGCAGAAATGCCTCTCCACGATCCGGAACCTGAGGACCGCCGAAGACCGTCAGGGCCTCGGGGTTCCGTCGCTTCAGAGCTTCCGCGATGGCTAGTGAGAGCCGAACGTTCCAGACGTAGGAACTGAAGAACACGACCTCGGCTTCGGCCAGTTGCCCCACCGCCTCATCTACCGGGATTCGCTGGTAGACCGGAAGCAGGAATTCGTAATGCTCCGGCTGCTCCAGGTGCTTTTGAGCGTATGCCTGGAGTATGCCCACCGAATACGGAAGGTAGTTCTGACCTGAGAAGCTGTTGTTGATTTGGACCAGACCGACCTTGACGGCCATGATTCTCCTCTCGAGGTACCCTAGGAAACTGGGGACTCTGCCTTCAGGCGGATCAATTCCGCTACGCGCGTAACGATCCGGTCGACGCTCGGCGTGCCGTTATCCAGATGCGGCGCAAAGCCCGCCGTTCTTTCCTCCAGAGCGAGAGCATGAACGGGTGACGAGGAAGCCAGCATCAACTCATGAGCCAGAATCCTGGAAGGACCCCCGGTCTCGAAGTCGGAATCCAGGACCAGCCCGAGCCCGGTCTTCCGGAGAGAAGCGATCATGGACGCGGTGACTTCGAAGGGTTTGAGCCAGAACATATGGATGACGTCGCACACGATACCCTCCGCCGCGAGCCTCTTTTTCGCTTCGAGAGCGTTCAGTCTCGTTGCGCTGATGGCAAAAATCGTGATATCTGCCCGATCTTCCACCAGATCGTCCATCTCGTGGTCGATGGCGAAACTCCGGCGATGCTCGCTGACGTAGATGGGATCGTCGTGCGCTATGAACCAATTCCAGGCCTCGGTCCACTCTCCCGGGGTCATCGGAGCGCATACGGCAATCCCGGGCATCCGCATGATCATCCCATGATGAGAGGCAGAAGCGACCGGACCCATGCCGCCTTCCATCGCAAGAGCCCGCACGAAGATCGGACATGGAATCGACCACAGGTCCTTGGATTTCGCGGCGTAGTTGACTATCGTGGCGGCGTTGTACCACATGAATCCCTGGTACCGACAGACGAAGATCGGACGGCGGCCGACCAGTGCCGCGCCCACAGCCATGCCCGGGCCTGCGACGTCCGCCATCGGCAGTTCGACGATACCCTCGCTCTCAGTCATCTCGGGTACCGTTCCACCGATCCACCCGACCGCGGTCACACACTGTCCAAACAGCAGTCCGCCGGATTCCTCGAGATGCTTGCGACTCAGGAACCTTATTGTCTCTGCAAGCGTTCTTCCCATTTCCTGTTCACGGTCTCCCGTGCACGCGACTCGATCTCGCCCATCTCTTCCTCCAGGCCAAGCCGCAATAATTCGTCTTTGAAGAGCTCAAAACGATTCCATTCCGGCGCTCCGTCGACGCCGGTGCCCGCGTGCCATCGGTGTCGGCACGTGCGTACATTGATGAATGCGGGGAGCCTATCGAGGCTTCCCTCCACTTCGTGTGCGATGAGCCAGGGATCATCGGCGATGTCGACCGTGTGTAAGCCAAGGGAGCCCGCCACATCGACGATGCTCCAGGACCGTCTGACGTGGACCTCGGTGAGTATCGACAGGCCGTTGTCCTCACACAAGAAGACGACCGGCAGCCTTTTGGTTGCGGCAAACCCCATTGCCCCGTATACGTAGTCCTCTTCGGCTGAGGCATCTCCGACCACCGTCAGAGCGGTTTTTCCCGACCCCAGCGCCGCGCCGACTGCGATGGGGACCTGGTCGCCCATCAATCCGCTGTGACCGTACATGCCGATAGATGGAGCATGAATGGATGCCGATCCGCCCATCCCTCCTGCACAACCGGTCTCGCGGTGGAGTAATTCGTCGATCAATTCCCCCATGTCGCCGCCGAACGATAGATAGTAGGAATGCGCTCGATGCTGGGCGAAGATAATCGGGTCCTTCAGGACCGAAGAAATCGCCGCCGGGATATGCTCCTGCCCTAGGGATAGGTAGATCGGCATCTTCATCACGCCGGTGTCGTAGACCTCGGCGACGGCGAGCTCGAAGTGCCGGTTGATACAGGTCTTCTCGAATATCTCCAACGTGCGGACACGTGACGTCTCCTCTGGTAGCCCGGGAATTAGTCCGCGATCGATAGACCGTCCGGAACTGTCGGTATCGGCTGCTTCCATCGGCGCGTATCTCTCTGCCTTCGATCAGGCCTCAGGCATCCAGGTTCTTGCTCGGTTGGATCGCCAACAACAGTCCGGGCGAGCACGAATCAAACGATTCGGTGAGCCGGTCGAGTGTCTTCTTCGCGATGACATCGCCCGGGCTCGTAACCGGGTCACCGGACTTCGTATTCAAGCTGCCCTCGAGAATCACGATCAATTCCTCCTCACCCCGGCCCCTGAGGGCCGAAGCATCTTCGAACGTCTCGAGCGACAACGCGCAGCCGCAGAACGAATAGCGATTCTGTCCGCCATCTGGCGGATCCGACAGGCGGAGGTGCTGATCGCTCATGGGAAGCGTCGCATCGTCGCCTTCATAGGGCTTTCCCTCCCTGCCGTATTCGTCGTCCAGGCGAACGAGATCCGCCTTGTTACGGGGGCTCTCGACCTCGATGATCGAGGCGCCTTCCGGTGACACGGCCGACGTTGAATGGAACAGACCCTGTCGGATCATCGTCTTACTTAGGCCTTTCAACCGCACCGAGTCGTGCAGGAACGAGAGCACCGCCTCGCCGCTTAACAGGATCAGCCCCGTTTTCTTACCCGGATGACTGTGAAGCGAAGTCTGCCGACCCGAGTCGATGAACAGGTACCACACGGCGACGGAGCTGTTCTCATACATCAGGTACTCATATCCCCATGGTTTCTTGACTATGACACCGCTGTAGTCCATCGCTCAGACCGAACACAGCTCCAACACGGCCTTCATGAAGTCGCCGTTGTTCCGGTAGTGTGGCGCTGTTATGAGATTCCCATCCACGACGACCGGCGCATCGATATATTCTGCTCCGGCGTTTCGCAGGTCATCTGCCATGCCCTGATAACAAGTGGCTTTTCGTCCGTTCATGATACCGGCCGATATCGTGATCCAGGGACCGTGACAGATAGCAGCAACGATCTTCCCCTTCTCGTACATCGATTTGACGAACGCCTTCACTTCCGCGATCTGCCGGACACGGTCGGGCGCTTCGTGCCCGCCCGGCAGGACGACCAGGTCGTAGTCGCTCTCGCGAAGATCCTTCACGTCGAGCGTTGGACGGACCGGAATCCCATACTTCCCGTAAACGACCGCCTTGTCTTGAGTGGCTACGTCGACATGGAACCCTTCTTGCGCGAGCCTGTAATAAGGGTAGACGAATTCTTCATCTTGAACTCCAGTAGCCGTGATAATCACTGCCTTCTTCACCTAAATGCTCCCCCCGGCGCTACGCTCGAATCTTGTTGTAACGCGCAGATGCCATTGTATTTGTTCCTTTGAATCACAATTCGTTCCGGTGATCGACCCCGCCATGCGTCTTTGAATCGTAAGGATCATAGTGAATAATCTGACTGCCGCTGTTTTCGAATCGAAACGGAACGAGAAGCAGGCGTTTCAATCGTTCGGTAATCCGCGGTTGGTCTTCCTTCCGGGCGAAGATCAGCATAAAGCCGCCGCCGCCGGCGCCCAGCAACTTTCCACCAATCGCCCCAGCCCTGCGCGCCTCATCGTATATCTGATCGATCGAGGGGGGCGCCACCAGCGAGCTCAGGGTTCGCTTGAGATTCCAGCCTTCATGCAGCAGCTGACCGAAACGGTCCAGGTTGTCCGTACCTGTCAGTATCGACATACCTTCATCGACCATCTCTCGTATACGGAGCAGTTTACTCCTGTTGTCGCCCATCTGTTCGATCTGCTCTTTCGCGATCTCTGAGGCCGTCCTCGAAAACCCGGTAAAGAACAACATGAGCCGGTCTTCCAGCTCGTCCAACCGCTGATTGTTCAGGATGACGGGCGTCACACGAAATTGGTCGTTCGTGAGGAAGTCGACTCGGTTCAGGCCTCCAAACGCCGCCATGACCTGATCCTGGCAACCGACCACCTCTTTGAGCACCTGCTGTTCGATGTGAATCGCCGATTCAGCCAACTGTTCTTTCGTCGGCATCGTCCGGACCAATGCGAACAACGCGTGCAGCATTCCAACCGCGAACGAAGAACTCGATCCCAGGCCTGTCCTTGACGGGAGATCCCCATCATAGTGCACCTCGACGCCGTCACAGATACCGAAATGCTTAAGCGAGGCCCGGACGGCGGGATGTTGGATATCATCATTGGACCCGACGTACTCGATCTTCGAGTACACGACCCTACTCTTGTGCTCGAAGAATGGCGGGAGATATCGACACGTAATGTGACAGTACTTGTCGATGGCCGTCGCGAGAACGGCACCGCCGTACTCCCTGTACCAGAGCGGATCGTCGGTTCCGCCACCCAGGAATGAGATGCGAAGTGGGGTCCTACTTATTATCATCAGATCCTTCGTGCGGAATCGCCCGGCACCTGCCCGGACTTCAACGCACGATCCGGCGGTTGTCAGTACCGTGACATTAGGTAAACCGTCATTCTGCAGCGCACCGAGGCATAGTAATACAACTGCCTAATCACAAAGCTAGATCTATTGAGGTGGGGACAACGATACCAACCAGAGCTAACTCCCTCACAGGATACAGAGGCTAGTGGCCTGTAACAGTGCTATCGGTACCATCGCCGATGGGTCTTGCAGGCGAGGTTGAGGAGGGAGACGGAAAGCGATGCTCTTTCAAGGCCACTAGTCTGTTCACCGTTAGGAGTTCGCGACGTCCCGACGCACTGCAATAACAAGTCTTTCGCGTTAGTGCAGAGCACCTGGCGAGGCGTTTCTCCAGTAAGATAACAAGTATTCGACGCTTTCTTCAAAGCTATGTCGCGGACTCCAGCCAGTCTGATTGATGAACTTATCAGTCTGGGGGATCTGAAGCGTAACGTCGGCGGGGCGAAGAAGAGCAGGGTCTAATCGAGTTTGAATCGAGACCTTGCTAAGCTTCACGAGAAGTTTAAGAAAATCACCAACGCTGATCGTTGTCGGCCCGCCGATGTTGTAGGGCTCTCCCGGCTCGCAATGCAGGACTGCCAACCAATAAGCCTCCATCGCATCTCGCACGTCCAACAGCGTCCGCACGGACTCCAGATTGCCGTGTCGTAACTCAGTCTGCAAACCACGCTCGATGCGTACTATCTGGCGGGCAAAGGAAGTAGCGAAAAGGTCGGTCCGGCGCGGATTCACGTAAGCGAACATACGAGTTGTGATCACCTTTAGCCCGTAGGCCTTGTAGTACGCCGCACCGAGGAGATCCTGGCTGACCTTGGAAACCGCGTAGGGGCTGGCTGGACGCAGGGGCGCATCTTCCGTTATTGGCACATCCTTTGGATCGACCTGACCGTACACCTCAGATGTGCTGCAGATCTGGATGACGGGATCAATTTCGGCAACTCTGACGACCTCCAGCAGGTTCGCGGTCGACATGACATTGTTACCCAGGACCGCGAGGGGTGTGTTGAACGATGCTTTCACGTTGGCATGAGACGCTAGATGGAAAATGACATCGGGGCGAACGTCACGCACCGCCAAAAACAGTGAGCTGAAATCGTTCATGTCGCACTCGTGAACAACGACTCGATCGGCAATTCCCTCCAGATTGCGCGCCGCAGTCGTGCTGTGCCAACGAGCCAGACCGTGCACTTCGACCTCAGAGTGGTTGTCCACGATGTACTCGGCCAGGTAGCTTCCACCTGAACCCTGAATTCCTGTAATCAACGCCCGCTCAAAACCGTTCTCACTCAACGTTTGCCCTCCTCTATTCTCAAACTGTACCAGTTTCGTGCTCTCACAGAGCAATCTCCGAGGTCGTCAACGAACACAAGAAACTGCGGACGGAAGCCCACGATCTGCCGAAGTTTCGAGAGATGGAGTCACCGCCTATCTCGAGGGATAAACCTCTAAAACTTCGACATCGATCGGGGTTGTTCCGCCAGCATTGCAGCGTTTCCCCGAACAGGCCGAGACGCCCACTGCCAGATCCATCTCAGACCGGAACGTGACCCAGTTCCCGGGCTTCGAGAGGGGGTGTCGTATCTCGAGTTGCCCGGATTCCAGTATCCCCACGTTCATGAAGACGTTGAAGGCGGTCGGGATCGTGTCCGCACCGATGTCGAACGGAGCCAGGGCGGCCGCCAGGTTGTCGAGACAGTTCGAATGGTCCCTCAGTCCGTAGTTCCGCTCGAACATCGCGGCACTACATGGGCTGTAAAGGAAGTCGTGTCGACCGACATGGTCCTCGACGATCGTCAGCATCGGTTTGCTGCGGTTCGAGTACAGAGTATGTCCCTCAGTCAGGAACAGCGTCTCGTTGTAGTGAAAGCTTCGGCCGTTTGACAGCCACTCTCCCGCGTCGTGCCGATTGAAGCAGACCAGGTCGGCAACCTGCCCGCCTTCGGAGTCGATCACCTTCAGCAATTGTCCCTTATCCAACTCCAGGCCCATTCCTGTGCAGGCTTCGATCCGACGGCTCCGACCGTCACCCACAGCTGCCTCCCTTTGATTCATCGGTCCACATATGGATCTATTCTACTTGTCGCCACGCGTCCCGTCAGTGCCCCGCCCAAACTGACCTAGATTTTCAGGTTGTTTCGGATCAATTCTTGCCTTTCAATAGGTGTGAGGGGCTCCCCATTCTTCGGACAGCAACCCCCGGGTCTTAAGGTGGATCGCTGCCACTGAAATGGGTTGATATTTAGCCCGTCGCCGAGCCTGTGGGAACTGTGAAAAAGCCGAGTCTTCGAGGCTGTTTTCAAGCAGCTGTGGGAATCCGAGTTGTGTGCGGATTTCCACTGCGGAGTCAGTTTCCACAGGCCCCTGGCGCGCGCTGAAAGTAAACGGTCTCGGGCGTCTGATAGTCGAATACTTGATGGCCGCGTTCCTGATTGTAAAACCTGAAATATAGGTTCAGGTTCGAGATCGCCTCGGAAACGCTCAAGTAGTCCTTCAGGTACACTTCCTCGTACTTCACGGTGCGCCATAAGCGCTCGACGAAGATGTTGTCCAGGAACCGGCCCCGGCCGTCCATGCTGATCGTGATGCCCTGGTCTTCCAGTCGGCTCGTGAAGACATCGCTGGTGAACTGAGCCCCCTGATCCGTGTTGAAAATCTCCGGTTGCGCTTGCCTCAGCGCCCAGTCCAGTGCCGACACGCAAAATCCACTGTCCATCGACGTGGACACTTCCCAAGCCAGCACGTACCGGCTGAACCAGTCCATGATCGCCACCAGATAGATGAATCCCTGCCGGAGTCGGATATACGTGATATCGGTGGCCCACACCTGATCGGGACGCACAATCTCCAGATTGCGCAACTGGTATGGGTAAATCCGGTGTCCCGGGGCTGGCATCGACAACCGCGGTTTGGGATAGATCGCTTCCAGTCCCATGAGCCGTAGCAGTCGCCGAACCCGCTTCGCATTGACCTGCCGACCTTGCGTCTCCAACCACCAGGTCATACGCCGAATCCCGTAGAACGGGGTCCGCGTATACTGCTCGTCCAACAGACGCATCAACGCGATGTTCTCGGCGCTCTCGCCCACCGGTGTGTAGTAGAGTCCGGATCGGGACACTCCGGTCAACCGACACTGCTCGACGATGCTCAACTCGTCGTGATTTGATTCGATCCATGGCCGTCGTTGCTCTAACGGGAAAGTCCCGACTTTTTTTTGAGCCACTCCACCTCGATCTGTAATTTTCCGATCTGTTGGTAAAGTTCGGCCTGTACTTGCTCATCGACTTCACTGGCCGGGGATCGACCATTGGAGAAGATCTCCGATACGCCGTCGAGCACTTGCTTTTTCCACTTCGTCACCATGTTCGGGTGAACTTCGTAGTGGGACGCGAGCTCCTGGATCGTGCGCTGTCCCTTGACCGCTTCCACGGCGATCTTTGCCTTCAATGCCGCGCTGTACTGCTTCCGTCCTCGCTTCTTCATCTGCCTCTCCTGAGGCAGCGATCTTACACCTTAGCAACCTGTCCGAATTTTGGGGAGCACCTCATCTGAGCCGCGAGCGTAAGACCGGCCACGGCTACGGGGTAGGCACCCGAAACCAGTCCCCACACACCGAGAACTGCAAAGAGGACCGTCACCAGATCGGTTCCCGCCGACACGGAGTATTCCAGCACCGGAGGAGTGGTAAGAAAGGCGAGGGCTGCCGTCCAACCCATCCACGACTGGCGGAAGGTGTCTCTTGCCAGAAGGAAGACTCCGCCAACTGCGAAAGCGAAAAGGATGCGGGCAAAAACGAAAGCAGCGCCTTCCGATGGACCGGATACCGCGAATAGCACACCCAGCAGGGTGGGATAGCCGACGGGCTCCTTGTAGTAGGTGGACACCTCGACCGTCTCGGGAGAACCCAGCAGTGTCAGTTGCGCCACCGGTGCCCGGGACAAGTTCGATGCGATCTGGATGTAGATGTCTTCATCAAAAAACAGTAGGTGGGATGCCTCGACGAAGACGAAGCTTGTGGCAAGGGCGAGAGCGATGACAGCTGGAACCTGGCGGTCCAGCCGTTCGCGATTCTTGAACAGCGCCCACAGCAAAAGCCCGATAGACGCATAGACCAGCAGGGGGCCGAAGACCGACAGTATTCGAGGGATCAGGGCGATCATCGTGGTGAGACGTCAGTAGTCAGTAGTCAGTAGTCAGTAGTCAGTAGTCAGTAGTCAGTTAGAAGTCTAGGATGTTTCGGCATGTCACTGGCCACTTCTTGTCACTCGTCACTTTCTTGCAACAGCCAGAAATGTGCCAGGTAGCTGAAAACCGTGAACGCGAGTTGTTCGCCGTCCGGAGAATATGCAGGCTGCGTCTTGTCGGCAGGATCGAACGTTAGTTGTTCCGCCGGACCGCCCGACATCGGGGCACGGAAAACCTGGAAATATCCGTCGGGCGCAGGAGCGATGTACGCCGCCCAGCGGAAATCGGGAGAAACACTCATGCCCGAGAAGATCTGATCACTCTCGAATGTGTGTACCCGTTCCGGCGTTCCACCCTCCCGCGAAACGACGTAAATCCCCTGCTCGATCCCGCCGTCGTAGCCCTCGAATACGAGCTGCTCACTGTCGGGTGCCCATTCCGCCTGGAACGGCTCACCTTCATAGGCTCCCAGGAACTGGAGGCGAGCCTCATTGTCCTGGAGCGAACGCGCCGGCTCGGGATTGCAGGCTCCGGAGAAGAGCAGAGAGAGCGCCAGAAGCCCATGGAGGAACTGGACCGAGGGTCGTTGTTGTTGTGGGTCAACCACTGGCGATGAAGAGTCCCAGGCCATGGATAACGGAGAAGACCACCGCCAGGAAGGTCAGGCCTAGGCAGGCGACGGCACCGAACAGGTGGTCGCCCCGCTCGGGCTTCAAAGGATCCAACCACATCGAAGAAGCATACCCGCCCACGAATCCGCCCAGGTGGGCCCAGTTGTCCACACCCTGCATGACGAACCCAAAAATGAACAGGAAGATCGCATACATTCTCGCCTGCTGTCCGACCATGCTGCTGCCTCCGCGCCGGCTGTAGTAGATCAACGCGCCGAGAAGTCCGAATATCGACGCCGAAGCACCGATCGTCCATCCCGCTCCACTGAAGAACCCGGGCAGGAACCGACCAGCCATGGTACTGGCAAAGAACCCGACGACACCCGAAACGGTATAAATGATGATCATCCGGCTGAGACCGTAGAACTCGATGACAGCCGGGCCGATCTGACGGACCCACATCATGTTGAAGAAGATGTGCAGGAGGCCGCCGTGAAGCCACGACGCGCTCAAAAACGTCCACCATCGACCGAGCTCAAAAACCGGGGTGGCCCCGCTGGCGCCGAACAGGAACAGACCTCGGATGCTCGGAGACAGGAAACCCAGCATACCGCCCATCTGGATACCGCCCGGGTCGACAACGAGAGATGCGATGAAAAGGATCGAGCAGGACACCAGGACGAATTGGGGAAAGGTTTCGGCGAGGTCGCCACGTCCGAACCGCGCAAGGACGGGCGCAAACCCCCACAGGCCGGGGTTCCGTCGCCCGCAGTTGAGACACTCGTCATCGTTGACGCCGACCAGCAAACCGCAGGACGGGCATACGACCGACCCTTCTGTTTTACGCCCGAGCATCTGCCGTCGAGTATACCGGAATCCGTTGGGGTGCCGAGCGATACGTCTAACGCCGCAAGCCGGGCCATAGCGAGGAATCCGTCGAGGATCTTAACCACGGAGGCGCGGAGACACGGGGGCTGAATATGAATCTCCGTGCCTCCGTGCCTCCGTGGTTATTCTTTCCCTACCTTACGGGCGAGGGGGTGGCGATCGTGTCGATGCCCCGTTAAGGGCCACTAGCTAGACGCGCTCGAAGATGTCCGGCTCGAACTCCTGGAGAAACGTCTCGTGGAGCCGTCCGAGGACCGTGTCGGCCTGACTCTCTTCGACGACGAAGCTCAGGTTGATATTGGACGCGCCCTGAGAAATCATGCGGATGTTGATGTCGTTGAGGCAGCCAAACGCCCGCGCGGCGATGCCGGGCGTGTTCCTCAGGTTGGTCCCGACCATGCACACGAGGGCCATGGCCCGTTCGGCCCGGACGTCGCCGAGCTTGCCCAGGTCGGCGACGATCTTATCCAATGGGCGGTCATCGTCCATCGTCAACGAAACCGACACCTCCGAAGTCGTAATCACGTCCACACTGGCACCATGTCGATCGAACACCTCGAACAGGACCCGGAGGAAACCATGCGCCCCGAGCATCCTGGAGGACGTGATGGTTACGACCGTGAGGCCTTTCTTGCAAGCGAACGACTTGATCGGGTTGCGCCCCGCAGGGGCGTGATCACTGATCGACGTCCCGCTTCGATCGGGCTTGAGCGAGTTGAGCACGCGTACGGTTATGCCTTTCTCCACAGCCGGCAACACGGTGGAGGGATGTAAGACCTTGGCGCCGAAATAGGCCAGCTCCGAGGCCTCGTCAAACGACATCTGTTTGATCTTCCACGCGTCTTTCACGATCCGCGGATCCGCAGTCATCATGCCATCCACATCGGTCCAGATCTGGATCTCTTCGGCGCCGAGGCACGCGCCTATCAGTGCCGCGGAAAAGTCTGAACCTCCACGTCCCAGCGTCGTAGTTTCACCGGATGTGGTCGAGCCGACGTAACCTCCCGTGACGACCACCCGTCCCTGCTCGATCTGGGGCCGTACACGCTCGTCGACCCGTTTCTGCGTTTCGGCAAGAAGCGGATTTGCCTTCGTGAAACTCCGATCGGTGATGATGCACTCCCTCGGATCGAGGTGAACGGTTCTCGCTTTGCTGGCAAGTCGTCGCTCGAAGATCTTCGCCGACAGGATCTCGCCATAGGAAGCAATAGCATCTTCCTGTGCGGGTGTCTGAGCACCAGAGGCATGGACGCTATCGAGGATCGCCTCGAGACCTTCGAATTCGGGAGCGAGAGAGGGGAGCAGAGCCGCATGGCGCTCGCGTAAGGCAGCAACGATACCAAGGGCTGCGTCGGGCGACCCTTCGGCCGCGAATCGAGACGCCTCGATCAGATCGTTGGTTACCCCGGCGAGGGCGCTGACGATAACCGCTGGACCGAGTTCTACTCGATCGGCAACGATGGCACATGCCCGATCGATCGCCTCGGCGTCCTTGACGGAGGTCCCGCCGAACTTCATAACGATCATGGTTTTGAAACTATCACTGAGGGGGTCGTGGGCAACTTAAGCTCAAACGGGCAAAGGACAGCCAGATCGGCTGTTCCCGTACCCAGTGGACAACTCTTCGATGGACCCCAAGCGGGTGGCTGCTATCGCTCCTTTGAGGTCTCTCCGGCGATCGCCGCTTTGATCGCCTTGACGGTCTGGTCGGCACGGAAGTCCATCAACTTGTTGCCGATTTCGATCGTCTTGCCCTTCGGATCGATACTCAGGCCGTTGATCGTCGCCTTACCCGCCGCAACGCGCTGATCGTAGCGAACCGACGTCGGATCGGTGACCATCATGAGCGAGGTGATCACGTAATCGTCGTGGATACCGTCGTTCGACGGTTGAACGATCCCCAGTTCGCTCCCCATCCACTCGGTCACCTCGCGGTACCGGTAGAACTCGGGGATGTAGTGGGCGGTGGTCTCACCCCAACGCTCGTTCAAGGCCTTCGCGGTGTGCTCCATGCCACTCTGGTTTCCACCGCTGTCGCCGAAGAAGATGACGTGCTCAAAGCCGTGAGCCTTCAGGCTGCTGGCGATGTCATCGAGCATCATCTCGTAGGTTTCCTGCCGGAGACTGATAGTGCCCGGGTAGCGCATGTGGCCCGACGGGGGGTTGTGGTTCCCTTCCGGCACCAGCTCGACAATAGGGGCGCACAGTGCGTTTCCGAGCTTTCTCGCGATGCGCTCGCAGGCTCCCTGCAGCACGTAGTTGTGTTTGCCGGTCGCCAGGTACGGACCGTTTTGCTCGATCCCGCCGGTTGGGATCAGAGCAGTCGTTTTCCCGGTTGCCATCGCATCCCGCACTTCCATCCAGGTCAGCTCTTCAATCCAGATCGAATCCAGGGCGGCGATCGGTCGTGGCGATTTCAGCGTCTCGGCAAGCTGGCGCGCCTGTTCCGCCTGCCGAGCAGCCCGCTGTTCCGGGGTCAGGTTGCCCCGCCCTCGGCCCCGCTGCGCATCGGCAAGTGTCGCGACGCCCAGCGCCAATGCCAGGATCACCGCGACAGACAGTACCTGTCTCATTGTGTCCTCCTCAGCCAACTCTCTACCGGTGGGTCTCCGGCGATGCCCCTACACCAATCAGTCCGAATAGTCCCTCGATGACATGATTGCCGTTCGCAGGTAAGATGGATTCCCGGCCTCTGTCCATGCCAGGACCAACCGCTCGGAATCTCCGACTAGTTGAGGGAATCCGCTGGAACGTTCTTCCCTCGTGTTGGCTACGGTCCAGAATCCTACCACGGAACCGCCGTGATCGACCTGTTTCAGGCGTACCTCGGCACCATCGTCGGTTTGCTCCATCCACGCCACGAACGCCGACGAGGATAGGGTCAAGACCTCAACTCGCCCCAGCGGTCGGCCGTCATCGATCCGGACCGGTGTCTGGAACGTTTCTCCCGCGTCGTCGGAAAAGACCAGCCACACGGCGGGCTCGTCGTGAGCGCTCGTAAACCACGATACCGCCACGTCCTCATCCGACGCGGATATCGAGGGACCGTTCACGGGACAACCGTAGATCTCCCACCCGTCCTCGGATAGTACGCGGGGCTCAGACCACGCACCGTCCCGGTAGCTCAGGATTGAAATGTCCCGGATCTCGTCAGCGGACCGATCCCGATAGACAAGGAGCTGCCCCCCGGGTACTGGGGCGGCCGACGTCTGACAGCATTCACAGACCCGATCATCGAGCAGGGTCTCGGCATGGACGGACCCGTCCGGACGGATCAGCGCGTGCATCAGGGACATGTCCCCGCCGTCGGGATCCGCCATCTGCCTTCCATCCAACCAGACCGCTGACACGGAACCATCCTCGGTGGGAAGCATGGAAACAAAACCGTGCTCGGTTTCCGTTCCGTCGCTGTGAGGTGTGACCGGATCGTTCCAGCTTCGGCCGCCGTCGTCCGACAACGCAACATTGACGCCGTACGCGTACGTGTCCGGCCCGATCTTCGCCAGCCAGTGGGCAGCCAGCCGCCCCGCTGGCAACGGGATCAACGATGGGAAATCGGCCCAATTCACGAACCAGTCGGCTCCTTCGGCCACCGTCTCCGGACTCGACCATTCCACGCCACCCGGTTCGAGAACGGAAAACCGCAGCCTGTCTCGACCTTGGTGTCCAGGCTCGATCCAACTCAACAGAACCCGGCCTTCGGAGTCCATCGACAGGTTGGGTGCGGCGCTGCCAGCTCCTGCCGGCACGCCTATCATCGGAATCGATCGGGGGTCGGAGACATCGACCGGCTGGGTCGCACAGCCGACGAAGAAGCTCAGAATTAGGCAGGAAAGCAACAAACGTCGAAGGGAAAACATACGGGTGAGTATGGCATACGGAAGTGGTCAGTGACGAGTGGTCAGTGGCCGGTCAACACCACCCCGGCGCTGCGCGCCACCCCTCCTCATCTGAGGAGGGGAGCTAAGACCCCACTCCCCCAATCACGACTCCCCTCCTTGGCTAAGGAGGGGTGGATGCGCCGCAGGCGCAGACGGGGTGGTTCGTCTTCACGGCAAGTCCGTACTGCCCATCAAATACTCATCCATCCCGCGAGCGGCAACCCGGCCTTCCTGGATGGCCCAGACGATGAGGGACTGGCCGCGGGCCATGTCGCCGGCCGCAAAGACGCCGTCAACATTCGTCATCATCCGTTCGTCGGTGGCCACGTTGCCTCGATCGGTCAAATCGACGCCGAGTTGGGAGAGCATCCCTTCTTTTTCGGGGCCGACGAAGCCCATCGCCAGCAGCACGAGATCGACTTCCATTTCAAACTCCGAACCGGGAATTTCGTCGACCTGCAGGCGGCCACTCTCGTCCTTGCTGATCTGAACCTTGACCGCGTGCAACTTCTCGACACGTCCGTCCGAGCCCGAAAACCGTTTCGTCGAAAGGTTGTATTCCCGGACTCCACCTTCCTCGTGAGCCGGAGAGGTGCGGAATATGTTCGGCCACGCCGGCCAGGGATTGTCCGGCGCTCTTTCGCCGGGCGGCCGGTCGAGCAGTTCGAGTTGATGGATCGAGTGAGCCCCCTGGCGATGGGCCGTGCCGAGACAGTCCGCCCCGGTATCACCGCCACCGATGATCACAACCTTCTTATCGCGCGCGGTGATGAACTTTTCGTCAGGCATGTCATCTCCCTGGCAGCGCTGGTTCTGCAGGGGGAGGTAGTGCATCGCAAAGTGAATACCATCGAGATCCCTGCCTGGCACCGGCAGATCGCGCGACGCCGTCGCGCCTCCGGCCAGCAGGAGCACGTCGTAGTCGGACCGCAGGTCGTCGACCTGGATATTGACACCGACGTTGGCGTCGGTTCGAAACTCGACACCTTCTGTCTCCAGCAGATCGAGCCGACGGTCGAGGAGTCGTTTCTCCATCTTGAAATCCGGGATGCCGTAACGCAGCAGGCCTCCAATTCGGTCGTCACGCTCGAAAACGGTGACGGTGTGGCCAGCGCGATTCAAGAGGTCAGCCGCGGCCAGACCGGCCGGGCCCGAGCCGACCACCCCAACTCTCTTGCCGGTCCGAGACTCCGGAGGCGTGGCCTTGATCCAACCATTCTCAAAGGCGCGGTCGACGATCGTAACCTCGATCTGCTTGATCGTGACGGCATCGTCGTTGATGCCCAGCACGCAGGAACCCTCGCAGGGAGCGGGGCAGAGGCGGCCGGTGAACTCGGGGAAATTGTTGGTCGCCGACAGCCGTTCGATCGCTTCCTTCCATTGGTTGCGGTAAACCAGGTCGTTCCAATCCGGAATGATGTTTCCCAGCGGGCAACCCTCTTGGCAGAAAGGAATGCCGCAGTCCATGCAACGCGCTGCCTGGCCGCGGAGCTCGTCTTCAGGAAAGTCCCGGTAGACCTCCTGCCAGTCCTTCAGCCTCTCGGCGACCGGACGGCGGTCGGGAACGACGCGGGCAATCTCGAGGAAACCTGCCGGGTCACCCATCCTGGACCATCTCCTTGCGTTTCCTGCTGCGCTCGTTCAGAACGCGTCGGTAGTCCAGAGGCATGACCTTGATGAATCGCGCCCGGCTCGATTCCCAGTGTTCGAGTACGCCCCGTGCGTAATCGCTGTCGGTGTAGTTGACGTGACGCTCGATCAGGAAGCGCACGAAGTTCTCTTCGGCCGCAACATCCAGACGTTCGAGGTCGACCATCTCGAGATTACAGTGTTGGGCAAAGTCCCCCTCGACGTCGAGCACGTAGGCGATTCCGCCACTCATCCCGGCGGCAAAGTTTCTCCCGCTAAGGCCCAGAACCACTACTCGCCCGCCGGTCATGTATTCACAGCCGTGGTCCCCGACGCCTTCAACAACGGTTACGGCCCCGCTGTTTCGTACGGCGAAACGCTCGCCGGCGACGCCACGGATGAACACCTCGCCACCCGTCGCTCCATAGAGGACCACGTTACCGACGATGATGTTCTCCTCGGGTAAGAAGTCCGATTCTCTGGGCGGATAGACGATGATACGGCCACCGGACAACCCCTTCGCCATGTAATCGTTGGCGTCTCCTTCGAGAGTCAACGTCATCCCCTGGGGAACGAATGCGCCAAAGCTCTGACCTGCGGAGCCCGTGAAGTGAGCACGGATGGTGTCCTCGGGAAGACCGTCCGCGCCGTAGCGGCGCGACACTTCGCTGCCGAGCATTGTGCACGTCGTCCGGTTCGAATTGCGGATGGGCATCTGAATCTCGACCGGGTGTTTTTTCTCCAGTGCCTCCGACGCGAGCTCGATGAGTCGATTGTCGAGAACGTCGGCGATCCCGTGATCCTGCTCCTTCATCTTCCGTGTCCCCACCGAAGGCGAGACGTTCGGGCGGTGCAGGATCGGCGTCAGATCGAGTTTCTTCCCCTTCCAGTGGTCGATGGCCTTTCTTGTTTCGAGCCGATCCATCCGGCCCACCATCTCGTCGACCGTACGGAATCCAAGCCTGGCCATCAGCTCCCGAACTTCCTGTGCGACGAAGCGGAAGTAATTCACGACGTGCTCGGCCTCGCCGGCAAACTTTTCGCGCAAACGCGAATCCTGCGTTGCTATCCCGACCGGGCAGGTATTCAGATGACAGACGCGCATCATGATGCACCCTGTAACGATCAACGCAGCGGTCGAGAAACCGTATTCCTCTGCCCCCAGCAGAGAGGCGATGACCACGTCACGGCCGGTTTTCAGCTGGCCGTCGGTCTGTACGATGATCCGGCTGCGGAGATCGTTCGCCACCAGCACTTGGTGCGTCTCGGCCAGGCCGAGTTCCCAGGGGATGCCTGCATGCTTGATGCTTGTCAGGGGGGAGGCGCCCGTGCCGCCGCTGTCGCCGGAGATCAGTACCACGTCGGAGTGCGCCTTCGACACTCCGGCTGCAACTGTTCCCACGCCAACCTCTGCGACCAGCTTCACGCTGATGCGCGCGCGCGGGTTGGAGTTCTTGAGGTCGAAGATCAGTTGCGCCAGGTCTTCGATCGAATAGATGTCGTGGTGGGGTGGCGGCGAGATGAGTCCCACGCCAGGCGTGGAGTACCGTACCCGCGCGATGTTCTCGTCGACCTTGTATCCGGGAAGCTGCCCGCCTTCCCCGGGCTTGGCTCCCTGTGCCATCTTGATCTGCAGTTCCCGGGCGTTGACCAGATACTCGCTGGTGACTCCGAACCGACCCGAGGCTACCTGTTTGATCGCACTCGAGCGGGAGTCTCCGTTCGGGTCGGGTGTGTAGCGCACAGGATCCTCGCCGCCTTCACCGGTGTTGCTCTTTCCGCCAATGCGGTTCATGGCGATCGCGAGCGTTTCATGCGCTTCCTTGCTGATCGACCCGAACGACATAGCACCGGTGGCAAAGCGGGTGACGATCGAGTCTACGGGTTCGACCTCGTCGATCGAGACCGGTTCATCGGCGAACTTGAAATCGAGGAGACCGCGGAGCGTGCAGAGACGACGGTCGGTCCGGTTGGCCGCATCACTGAACTTCCTGAAAAGGGCGTAGTCGTTCCGGCGCGCCGAGTACTGCAACATGTGGATCGTATCGGGGTTGTACATGTGGTACTCCCCGTCCCGACGCCACTGGTACTGTCCACCCCACTCCAGGTCCGGGCTACGTACAGGACGCTCGGGGAACGCCCAGCGATGATGGGCCAGGATCTCTTCGGCGATTTCGGCAAGCCCGATGCCGTCAATCCTGGACGCGGTCCACGTAAAGTACCGATCGACGAACTCCTGGTTCAAGCCGATCGCCTCGAAGATCTGAGCGCCGCGGTAGCTCTGCAGCGTGGAGATGCCCATCTTCGACATCACCTTGACGATTCCTTTCTTGACCGCCTTGATGTAGTGGTTGATCGCCTCCGAGTGCGTAACCGCGACGAGGTTCTCGCGGATCAGGTCGTCCAGCGTTTCGAACGCCAGGTACGGGTTGATCGCCGTTGCGCCGTAGCCGATCAGGAGACAGTATTGATGCACCTCTCGGGCTTCGCCGGTCTCGACGACGATGGCAGCCCGTGTTCTCTTGCCCTCCCGGACGAGATGATGATGCAACCCGGCGACGGCGAGCAAGCTGGGAATCGGTGCGAACTCCCGATCGACTGCACGGTCTGAGAGGACAAGAATGTTCACGCCTTCGTCGATTGCACGACTCGCGGCCCGGCACAATTCGTCCAGTACTCGCTCCATGCCTGCGGCTCTCTCGCCGACGGGAAACACGATCGACAGTGTCTCGGCGCTGAAGCCGGGCTGGCTGGTCTGGCTGAGCCTGGTCAACTCGGCGTTGTCGAGGATAGGAGAGAGCATCTTGATCTGCCGGCAGCTCTCGGGATCGGGATGGAGCAGGTTTCGCTCGGCGCCGACGTAGCTGATCGTCGACGTAACGAGCTCTTCCCGGATCGCATCCAGCGGAGGATTCGTGACCTGAGCGAAGAGTTGCTTGAAGTAGTTGAACAGGCTGGGCGCGCGATCCGACAGTACCGCCAGCGGCGTGTCGTTGCCCATCGAGCCGAGAGCCTCCTGGCTGTTCACCACCATCGGCGCCATCAGGATCCTGAGGTCTTCGTGGGTATAACCGAAGATCTGCTGACGGCGGAGAACCGTCGCATGGTCCGGTTCGGGAACTCGCGGCGCTTCGGGAAGGTCGCTGAGCAGGACCATGTTCCTGTCCAGCCATTCGCGATACGGCCGGGCCGAGGCCATCTCACGCTTCAATTCCGTGTCGTCGATGATACGACCCTCACGGGTATCGACGAGGAACATCTTGCCCGGCTGCAGACGACCCTTGAAGGCCACCTTTTCGGCCGGGATGTCGAGCACACCCACTTCCGATGCCATGACGACCATGCCGTCTTTCGTGACCAGGTAACGGGACGGGCGCAGGCCATTGCGATCCAGAACCGCTCCGATCACCGTGCCGTCGGTGAACGCGATCGAAGCTGGACCATCCCAGGGCTCCATCAAGCAGGAGTGATATTCGTAAAACGCCTTCTTCTCCTCACTCATGCTCTCATGACCGTCCCAGGCTTCGGGAATGAGCATCATCACGGCATGGGGCAGTGAGCGGCCACACAGGACAAGCATTTCCAGGGCGTTGTCGAGCACGGCTGAATCGCTACCGCCCTCGGTGAGCACGGGGAACAGGTCGGCGATATCCTCCTCGAACAACTCCGACGAGAACAGGCCTTCCCGCGCCCGCATCCAGTTGATGTTCCCGCGAAGGGTGTTGATCTCTCCGTTATGTGCCAGATAACGGTACGGATGGGCAAGGGGCCAACTCGGGAAGGTGTTGGTGCTGAAACGCTGGTGAACCAGCGCCAGCGCGGAGATCATCCGAGGGTCTCCGAGGTCGGGAAAGTAAGTCTCGATCTGTTCGGCCGACAGCATGCCCTTGAAAACGATGGTCTGCGACGAAAGGCTGGCGACGTAGAACGCTTCGCGCCCTTCGACTGACGATTCACGAACCGCCCGCTCGGCGCGCTTTCTGACCAGCAGCAAACTGCCCTCGAATCGATCGGCTTCAGTCTCATCACCCCGGCCGATGAATACCTGACGTATGCGGCGTTCTCCCGCCTTCGCAGTGTTTCCGATCGGGGAGTTGTCGGTTGGAACGTCGCGCCAGCCGAGCAACTTCTGACCGGTACGGTAGACGGAGTCCTCGACGAGAGCCTGAATCTTCTGCGTTTCGCCGTCGTCGGGGGGGAGGAAAATCATGCCCACACCGTAGTCGCCAGGTTCGGGGAGCGCGATCCCGTTATCCCAGGTTTCCCTGAAGAACTCGTGCGGAATCTGCAGCAGAATTCCCGCGCCGTCACCGGTGTTTGCCTCGCTGCCCTTTGCGCCACGATGGGCCAGGTTGTTCAGGACTTCCAGCGCCTGCCGGACGATCTCACGCGAACGATGCCCTGCCATGTCGACCACAAAACCGACACCACAGGCATCGTGTTCGAAACTGGGGTCGTACAACCCTTGCTTGGTTGGCATTGCTGGAATCATCGACACGGAGACTCTCGATTCGTCGACTCAGCTCTCTGAGTCTCCCTCGATCGGAAAGCCTGGATGGATCTTCCGATTCTACGGGTAGCGTTACACTTTACTTAATTTAAGAAAATAAGTCATCTCGAAAAATACAATTACTTTGCATAAGAAACACTTATTCTGTACATTCCTAACAGGATGAATGTTGAAACCCTGTACCTCTACTGCGACGTCATCCGCTCGAGCAGCTTCTCGCTGGGCGCCGCGGCACATCAGATTTCGCAATCGGCAGCCAGCCAGGCGGTGCGGCAACTCGAGCAGGATCTGGGAGTCAAGCTCATCGACCGGACGAAGCGTCCGTTCATGGTGACTCGTGAGGGAAGCGTCTTCTTCGAAGCCTGCCAGGAGATCGTCGAGTGTTTCGAGAAAGCGAAAGCGGAGATCACTTCCGAGAATGCCCGGATCGAAGGCACCGTTCGCGTCGCGGTAATCTACTCGGTCGGGTTGCAGGATATGGGATGGTATACGCAGCAGTTCACCCGTCTTTACAGCCGCGCACGAATCCGGCTGGCATACCTGCATCCGGAAGAGGTCGTCGAGGCGGTTATCTCGGACGGCGCCGACCTGGGCATCCTGGCTTTCCCAAGCCCGCACCGCTCGCTAACGGTCATTCCGTGGCACTCGGAACCCATGGTCTTCGTATGTACATCCAACCATCCGCTTGCGGCGCGGCCACTCGTCAGCGCTCCCGAAGTCGCCGAACAACGGTTTGTCGGGTTCGACAAGACGCTTTCGATCCGCAAAGCAATCGACCGCGCGCTCCGAGTGCGCGGCTTCAAGGCCGACGTCGCGATGCAGTTCGATAACATCGAAACGATCAAACAGGCCATCACCACCGAGGCGGGCGTCAGCATCTTGCCACGCCCAAGCGTCAACCGCGAAGTGGAGGACGGCGTCCTTGCCGCGGTTCCTCTGGACATGCCGGAGTTGATTCGTCCGGTCGGGATCATCCACCGCCGCCAGAAGCTGCTGACCCCCATTACGACCGCACTGATGGATTTTTTGCAGCAGTATCGGCCGGGGGAGAAGGCAGTGGGAGCGTAGGCCGTTGGGGAAGAACCATCCCGAGCTCTTGTGGTCCATCCAAAAAACTCCCCTCCTCAGATGGATCAAGGAGGGGAGTTTTTTGACAACGGCCTACGGTCCACGGCCTACTAATAAATCGTGATCGGAACTGGCGTGAAGCACAGCACGAGCATCGCGAGGGCGATCCAACCCAGGGCAACCTGACGCGGACCAAGCGGCACGGTGTCGTCGAGAGTGGGAGGGTGCCGCGTTCCCAACAGCGCCAGCAGAAAAATCCACACGAACCAGCCGGGCCAGAAGAAGACCCCCATGGGGAGCAGGGCAAAAATCAAGAACTGGGAGATCCTCCGGTGGAGACGCCCGAACAGCGCGTAGACTATGTGTCCTCCGTCGAGCTGTCCGACGGGAATCAGGTTCAGCGCGGTCAGAAAGAAGCCAAACCAGGCCGCAATCCCCACGGGGTGAAGAAAGACATCCTGCCCTGCCGGCGGCGTCACCCCGACCAGGAAGGAGATGATCTTGTAGGCGAGGGGTTCGCCGAACATAATCAATCCTTCGGCGGGTTGCAACGGTCCGAACCGGGACTGAGTCAGCGCGAGGGCCAGGATCGGAATCGCGAGGACGAAACCGGCGATCGGCCCGGCCACGCCAACCTCGAGCAGAGACGCCCGATCGTGAAAGGGTGAACGGATCCGGATGAACGCGCCGAGCGTCCCGATCAGCGACGGGAAAGGGATGAAGTAGGGCAGCGTCGCAGAAATGCCATAATAGCGACACGTGAGGTAGTGGCCCATTTCATGGGCCAGCAGGATCGACAGGATCGCGATCGAAAAGGGGAGGCCGCGCAACAGAGCGGTGGGGTTCTGGAAAATCTCTTGAAGCGTCCCACCGGGAGCCGACGAGAGGTCTTGCTCCCAGGCGGCCATTAGAACGGTGCCGACCACCAAAGTCGTGAAACCAGTGGCGATAAAGAGGGCAACGTTCAGCCACGGAAACGGTTCGGCCCGCAGAGTCAGCGTCGGCTCGGAATAACCGTTGAGAACGTCGTGGTCCATGACCCAAAGGGGACGTTCAAAGCCGCTATAACGACTGCAAGTCTTTGCCGGGCTTGAAGCGCACAGCCTTGCCTGGAGGAATGCTAACCTCGGAGCCTGTGCGGGGATTGCGCCCTATGCCGGTCTTCCGCGGCTTGACGGAAAAGACGCCAAAGCCACGAAGTTCAATCCGATCATCGCGTTTCAGGGCGTTCTTCATGGACGCAAAGATGGTGTCGACCGCCTGTTCGGCTTTAGTCTTGCTAACACCCGTTCGGGCGACGATCTGATTGACAAGATCGACCTTAATCACAGTTAACCTCCATTCACTTAGGCTATCTCTTTTGAATACATATTTTTACCATCGAAAAGGGGCGTTAGGCAATGGCAATTAAGCCCGATTCATGGATCCGCCAAAAAGCCGAAGAAGGAATGATCGAGCCTTTCAGCGCGGCTCAGGTCGCAAAGGGTATTATTTCCTACGGGTTATCGTCGTACGGATACGATTTGAGGCTGGCCGACGAGTTCAAAATATTCACTCCGCCGCCCGATGCTGTCATCGATCCAAAGTCAATCCCACCAGAGTATTACCGCGACCATCGAGGTCCGCATTGCGATATACCACCGAACGGCTACGTTCTCGGTCGGACCCTGGAGTACCTCCGAATCCCCCGCGACGTGCTGACCCTGTCGACAGGCAAGTCCACCTACGCCAGGGCCGGCGTCCTTATCAACGTCACGCCTTTCGAGCCGGAGTGGGAGGGATTCGTAACTGTCTCAATCTCAAACACAACGCCGGTCCCCGTTCGCATCTACGCCAACGAGGGACTGTGTCAGGTGATCTTTTTTCAATCCGATGAGCCGTGCGAGGTGTCTTACAAGGACCGAAAAGGTAAGTATCAGGCGCAGAAGAAGATTGAGTTTTCAAAGACGGAGGGGGAGGAGTAGTCAGTCGGGATCCCGCACTTCAACGGCGCAGGCACTTTCCTGAAACATAATGCTTTTCACCGGAGAGGAAAGTAACTGACTACTGGCAACTGACTACTGACTACTTTCCCCTCCCACCCCACCGCTTTATAGGCGCCAGATCCAACCCCCAGAAATCCAGGATACGGCCAACTGTCTGATCCACCATCTCGGAGATCGATTCGGGTCTGGTGTAGAAGGCCGGCAGCGGTGGCATGATGATGGCCCCCATACGTGTCGCGTCGAGCATCAGGCGACAGTGGCCTTCGTTAAGGGGGGTCTCTCGAAACAGGAGCAAGAGACGACGGCGTTCCTTCAGCGTTACATCCGCAGCACGCGTCAGGAGATTGTCGTTGGAACAGTTTGCGACCGATGACAGGGTTTTCACCGAGCAGGGGGCAACGATCATCCCGTCTGAGGAGAACGATCCACTCGAGATCGATGAGGCCATGTCGCGAATACCGTGCACCTGATCGGCGAGAGCCTCCACTGCTTTGATCGAATAGTCGGTCTCCATCGTAATCGTCGCGCGGCCCATCTCGGTGATTACAAGATGCGTCTCGATGTCGTCGCGCTCCTTGAACAACTCGAGGAGTCGGATGCCGTAGATGACGCCGGATGCGCCGGATATTCCGATGATGATTCTCATGGGTATTCAAGTAGTCAGTAGTCAGTCTGCCCCCACTCCCCTCCTTGGATAAGGAGGGGTGGATGCGCCAGAGGCGCAGACGGGGTGGTTCGACAACACCGGGTGGATGCGCCGCAGGCGCCGCGCGGTCTTCTTGATCAACACCACCCCGGCGCTTCGCGCCACCCCTCCTCATCTGAGGAGGGGTGTTGGGTGATAACCAACAACTCATAACTTCCCCGCGCACTCGTCGCACGGACACAGCTCGCGCAGCCTGTCGAAACTGTAGATACCGGTCCGGTGTCCGTCGCTCCATTCAAACTGCAGGGCGTACTGCCCGACCAATTCGACCTGCCTGAACTCGAGTGTATCCGGGATGTGGATGGGCAGGATCAGCCGTTGTCCGGTGTCTTCGTCCTGACAGGTTGCGCACGGGCAGAGACCACGAAGAACGGGTCCGACGTAATGGCTTTCATGACCGTCGGACCACTGGATCATCAACTCCTGCGGCGTCACCTTCTTGATCTTGACCGGATCGGTCGACCCTCCGGGGGTCGCCATCTACTCGACCTCCAGGACCGGTGCGTTGTAGTTTCGGATGCTGATTTGCGCCGCCAGGCGTTCGGAGATCTCGCGAAGAACGATGCTGCTTACCGCATCCGGCTGAGCGCTGACGATCGGGGAGCCCGCGTCCGCGTGGGTTCGGATCGGCAGGTCGAGGGGCACTTCGCCGAGAAACGGTATGTCGAGTTGCTCCGCCGCCCGGCGCGCTCCGCCTTCTCCAAAGATATAGTCCTTCGAATCACAATGAGGGCAGATGTAGTACGACATGTTCTCGACGATTCCGAGAATCGGCACTTTGGTCTGCTCAAACATTCGGAGCGTCTTCATCGAGATCGTCAGCCCGACGTCCTGCGGTGTCGAGACAATCACGGCGCCGGTCAGCGGCACCGACTGGGCCAGGGTGAGGTGGACGTCGCCGGTTCCCGGCGGCAGGTCGACGACCAGGTAGTCCAGCTCGCCCCAGTTCACATCGAACAGGCATTGCTGGAACGCCTTGTGCGCCATCGGGCCGCGCCAGATCAGGGGTTGGTCGGGCGATTTGACCATGAGTCCCATCGACATGAACTTCAAGCCGGCCGACTCCTGCGGCGTTATCTTGTTGGCCTCGTTGGCCGGTGTCTCGGTGACTCCGAGCATGATCGGAATCGTCGGACCGTAGATGTCGCCGTCGAGAAGTCCCACTCGTGCCCCGGCCTGGGCCAGGGAGGCTGCCAGGTTGACGGCAATCGTCGACTTTCCCACCCCGCCTTTGCCGCTTCCCACCGCAACGATGTTACGGACGTTCGAGAGCGCCCCCTTATCCATGCGCGGCGCCTGCCGGACCTCGGCGGTCATGTTGATGTTCACGCTGGTCACCCCCGGCAGGGACTCGACCAGCGATGCCGCCTCGTCGCGCATCTGGTCCTTCACCGGGCACGCCGGAGTCGTCAGGTTCAGGTCGAACGTGATTGCACCGTCTTCGGCCTTGAGGTTTCGAATGAACCCGAGCGAGACGATGTCTTTCCCGAGATCGGGGTCGAGCACTTTGCGCAGCTCACCGAGCACCCGCTCCTCAACGGACGCCCCTGCCGAGCCGTTCTGGTTGTCCTGGCAGGCCATGGCTCCTTCTCCTTATATGCTTCGCTTACGTCACTTCTCCAAACTCTCTATTGTACACTTTGCGGGCCTGGCGGCCCTTAGTAGTCAGTTGTCGGTAGTCAGTAGTCAGTAGTCAGTAGTCAGTTGAGGAATTGCCGTCCGTGGCGACGTCGCGAATCCCAGCTGACTGCTGGCTACTGACCGACAAGACCAAATAACCGGAACAGAATTCCGCATAGCGGTTTATCATCGTGGGTTCGGATCATACCGACGGGCGGCGCCGGCACGCGCCGTCTCCTCTATTCCGTCTCGACCCGACCACTCAATTCATAAAGGAACGAACAGACTCATGAAGACTTATAGGATCGGCTCCCTTCCTGGCGACGGTATCGGCCCGGAAGTCGCCGAGGAAGGACTCAAGGTGCTCCGCGCTGTTTCCGAGATCGACGGCTTCAGCTACGAGACCGTCGACTATCCCTACAGCGGGGAACACTACCTGAAGACCAAGGAGCTGGTCCCCGACAGCGTGATCGACGAGTGGAAGGAACTCGACGCGGTGTTCCTGGGCGCGATCGGTCACCCCGATGTCGAAACCGGGCTCGTGGAACGGTCCGTGATCCTGGGACTGCGCTTCGGCCTGGATCTCTATGTCAACCTGCGACCGATCAAGCTCTACGCCGAGCACCTCTGCCCGCTCAAAGACAAGAAACCCGAGGACGTCGATCTCATCGTGGTTCGCGAAAACACCGAAGGCCTGTACTCTCAGGTCGGCGGCATCGTCAAGAAAGGCATGCCCGACGAAGTTGCGACCGTGGTCGGCGTCTACACCGGCAGAGGCGTCGAGCGGGCCATCCGGTACGCGTTCGAACTCGCCGAAGGTCGGAAGAAAGCCCGGGGCCACGGAAAGCTGACTCTCGTCGACAAGGCGAACGCCATCCGGTCGCACGATCTCTGGACTCGCCGTTTCGCCGAAATCGGAAAAGAACACCCGGGCATCGAGATGGACCACGCCTACGTCGACGCCTGCTGCATGTGGCTGGTGAAGAACCCGGAATGGTTCGACGTGGTCGTTACGACCAACCTGTTCGGGGACATCATCACCGATCTTGGAGCGATGATCCAGGGTGGCATGGGCATCGCGGCATCCGGGAACATCCATCCCGGCAAGCACGGCATGTTCGAACCGATCCACGGTTCGGCCCCGAAGTACGCGGGCAAGAACGTCGCAAACCCGCTCGGCGCTATCGCCGCGGTCAGTATGATGCTGGACTTCCTTGGCGAGAAGAAGGCGGCCGACCGCGTGGAGGACGCGATCGCGAAGTTGTTGTGTTCGAAGAGAATCCCTTCGCTCGACGCCGGGAGCGGGCTGAGCACGACCGAGATCGGCGATATGGTCGTCGACACCGTGCGAAAATCTATCGAGTAAGTGACTTCCTCCTTTCCTCCGACCACTGGCCGCCGGAAGTATGTCGATTTATATACATTGACTTATACATGTTGACCGAAATCTGGGCGCCGAACACGGCCAGCGAGGTCGTGTACGACCGCCATTTTAACTTGACACCGCCAACATACGATTAGTACCTTACCGTGCAGGGATTAGTGTCACACGCTCAAGGGTTTATGGACAAAAAGAGGGGACGCTTCAGTTACCGCCAGGTAGGGCGATACCGGTTCCTTCGTCGAGAGTTCTGAATTCCCTGTCCCTAGACCCGTCGAAACCCCGGCCTCCCGGCCGGGAATGCGGGCCGGGAGGTAGTGTGACCGGAGGAGGAAATCGGTCCAACCGGTTTTCATTTTTTCAGCTAGTAACTGAGTAAGTAACGTAGGGTCCGCCAGTCGAGACCGGCGAACTCTATTGGGGGTAACAAATGGTTTATCGTTCCTTTCTTTCGGTAACCGTCGTCCTGCTGCTCGCAGTAAGCGCTGCAGGTCAGTCGACTACCGGCACGATTACGGGAACCGTGAGCGACGTCACCGGTGCGGTACTGCCGGGCGTCGAAGTCACGGTAACCAACGTCGGCACGAACCTGACTCGCAGCCTGATTACGAACGAGTCGGGGCTCTACACAGCGCCGCAGCTTCCGCTCGGAAACTATCGCGTGGAAGCGCTGCTTCCCGGCTTCCAGACGGCGGTCCGAAGCGGCATTACGTTGAACGTCGACCAGCGTGCCCGGATTGACCTTGTCCTGGAGGTCGGTCAGGTGACCGAGGTTGTCGAGGTAACCGCCGAGGCGCCTTTGATCCAGACTGAAGACTCTTCCATCGGCACGGTCATCGACCAGCAGAAGGTCACGGAGCTTCCCCTGAACGGGCGGAACTTCGAGAGCCTCGTGCTGCTGGTTCCCGAGGCTGTGACCTCGCCACAGGGCTCGCACCTTGGCGCCCGCGGCGGCGTCGTCATCGCCGGCATGGACGAGCACTACCAGAGCTTCTATATCGACGGTGTCGACAACGTCGACACGATCATCCGGAACTTCGCCTACCGCCCGTCGATCGACGCGATCGAAGAGTTCAAGGTGCAGTCGACCGGTTACGCGGCGGAGTTCGGCCGCAATGCCGGCGCGGTGGTCAACGTCACGACGCGCTCCGGAACCAACGAGTTCCACGGAGCCATCTTCGATTACCACCGCAACAAGGCCCTGAACACCTCGACCAAGTTCGCCAAAGATCAGGGGCTCGAGAAGGAAGGGTTCCTGCGGAACCAGTTCGGCGCGACGCTGGGCGGTCCGATCGTTCGCGACCGGACGTTCTTCTTCTTCGCCTATGAAGGGCAGCGGCAGAGATCGGAGATCACCAGACGCGGCACGGTTCCGACCACGAAGATGCGAACCGGTGATCTGTCCGAGCTCACCAGCAATTTGATCGATCCGGTAACGGGACAGCCGTTCCCGAACGCCACGATCCCGGCGAATCGGTTCAACCCTCTGGCGAAAGAAGCGCTCGGCTTCTGGGCGGCACCGAACTCGAGCGGGACATCGCGGAACCTGACCGTGGCGGGTAGCGAGACCGCGGACTTCGACAACATCTCGATCAAGATCGATCACGCGTTCACGGATGTTCACCGCGTGTCGGGTCGTTACAGCTATGCGAAGGAGTGGCTCTTCAACCCGTTCGGGTTTCAGGGTAGGAGGGTCCTGCCGAGCTTCGGCCAATTTAACCCGCGTTACCGGACGAGCTCCGGCATGAACATGACCAGCGTGTTCTCGCCGAGCGTCATCAACGAGTTTCGCGTGGGCTTCAACCGGTTCGCGCAGCCTCTGGCTGACTTTTTCAGCTCGCTGGTGTCCCTGGTCGGCGAGGAGCGGACCCCGCTGCCGCCGCTGATGGCGGCGATCACGCGGAACCGCGACGCGTTCGATACGTTCAGCATGGGCGGAGTGGTTACCAACCTGGGTGTCGGCGGCGGCTTCTGGCGTCTGAACAACACCTGGAACTTCATCGACTCGCTGACCATCAACAGCGGCAACCATTCGTTCAAGTTGGGCGTGGACTACCGGAAGATGGATTTCCACAACATCACCGGAAGCCCGAACACCTACACGTTCAACGGTGATTTTACAGGGAACCCCTTCGGCGACTTCCTGCTCGGGTATCCGATCTCCACGGCCACCCAGACCGGTATCCTGGAGGCGGGCATCCCGGCTCGGGAGTACGGACGCGAGCGCAAGCACGAGTTCGCTCTCTATGTCCAGGACGACTGGAAGGTGAATCCCGATCTGACGATCAACTGGGGATTGCGGTGGGAGTACTACAATCCTCTGACTGCTCTGAACGGGCTGTCGGGATGGCTTGCGGAAGACAACAAGATCCACGTCGTCTGCCGCGAGGCCTACGAGGCGGAGTGCGGCAAGGGGGCCGTCGACCCGAACTTCTTCGTCATCCAGGACGACGGCAACGGTATTCTGCCGCAAGGCTTGACCCGGCCCGACAAGAACAACTTCGCGCCGCGGCTCGGCCTGGCATGGAGTCCAGGCGGGAGCAACACGGTGATCCGCGCCAGCTACGGCATCTTCTACGACTCCGACGACCGTCACAAGTCGTTCTGCTGCGTGAAGGGCGCGCCGTTCAACAAGTCGTTCAGCTTCCGGGCGACCAACTTCAACGATCTGGATCTGGCTGTTGATCCGTTCCCGCAGACCCTTGCGGGATCCGGATCGTTGACGGGGGGCGCGTACGATCCCGACACGCGAGACACCTACGCCCAGAAGTGGAACCTGGGTATCCAGCGCGAGCTGGCCGGGAGCCTGATGATGGACGTCAGCTACGTGGGCTCGGTGACTCAGAAGCAACGCCGGGGTCGCCGGGTCAACCAGCCGTTAACGCCGGGGCCGGGCGGCGTGTCCGGGCGCCGGACATTCCAACCGTTCGGGAGGCTGACGCTGACTGAAAACAGCGGCCACTCCAACTTCCACTCGCTGCAGACGAAGCTCGAGCAGCGGTTCTCCAGCGGCCTTACCTTCATCAACTCCTTCATGTGGGGCAAGGCGATGGATGACCGCGCGACCGGCTCGTCCGGCGGCGCCGGGTTTCAGAACTTCTACAATATGGATGCCGAGTATGGACCGTCCAGCTTCGACGTCCGGTTGAAGTACAGCTTCAGTTACGTCTACGCGCTTCCGGAAGGCAGCAACGCCTTCACCCGCGGCTGGCAGTTGAGCGGCATCCTAACGGCCCAGAGCGGCCGCCCGTTCACGCCGCGGCTGGGCTCCAACGTCGCCAACGTCGGCAACACCTCACGTCCGAACCGGATCTGCGACGGCAAGCTCTCGAACCCGACGGAAGACCGGTGGTTCGACGCCAGCTGCTTCGTTGCTCCTGCCGCATTCACGTACGGCAACTCCGGAGCCGCCATCCTGGAGGGCGACGGGTTCTTCAACTTGGATATGGCTTTCATGAAGAACACGTACCTGTTGGATGAGCGGGTGAACGTTCAGTTTCGTGCCGAGATCTTCAACCTCACCGACCAGACGAACTACGGTTTCCCCGAGACTCGTGTCGACCGGTCCAGTGCAGGAACGATCGGAACCTTGCTCGGCAACCCGACGCAGGTGCAGTTAGGCCTGCGAATCGTTTACTGATCTATTGACCTTTCGGGCCAGGGAGGCATGCAGTCTCCCTGGCCTTTTTTTGTGGAATTCCGATTTGTTGTGCCGTGAGTTCCCCGTCCCAAACCTATTGCAGATTGGTCATCGGACGAATCCGCATTGGAAGTTGGAGACTGGAGATTGCTCGATTTGTCATTGATGGAACCTCCGAGCAATTCCTCTATGAGCCGGAATGAGAACGCTGAGAATTATCGCGATTTGCAATTAGACCTACGATGTGTCTGGAAGAGCCATTTTGGGTTTCTGGAAATCGTTCAATCTAATATAATTACATTTGCCAAGCCTGCCGACTAAAGACGGGCGGTCATAGACCGCCCTACAGCTCAATTACTGGAGGGACCGCTCGATGAAACCCTCGAAGCTCTTCATGACAACTCTCACGCTTGCTGCGGCCATCGCGCTGGTTGTTTCACTTCCTGCATCAAGCCTGGGACAGGGCGCGACCAGCAAACTCCCGCAGTACGGGATGGTCGTTCCGCCCATGCAGGTCTCCACTGTCAGCGATTTTCCGCACCCGGACGAACTACCAGGTCCGGCCCCGCAGGACTGGGGCATGCCGCAGGCACCGGGCATCGACAACTTCTACCTGGACGGCAATTCCGACGAATGGTGGCCCGATGAATTCCGTTCTAATCCCGACCCGAACATCGACATCAAGGATCTGAAGGGATACCACCTCACGCCGTTCATACGCTGGCTGACGATCGACAAGAAAATCGTCAAACCGGGAGACACGATTCGCGGCCAGGCGATGGTGGAAGACCCGGCGGGAGTGGAACGCTTCGCCGTGGCGTTCCAGGGACCAATGGGGCGCCGGACAACGATGCGCCTGTCGTTTACGCCGCGGCCGGACAACAAGTCGCTGTTCGACGGAACGCTGACGATCCCGAAATGGATCGAACCGGGGCGGTACCTGCCCTACGACATGGCGCTGGGTAATGTCCTGGGCCACTTGAAGGGCTATTTCCCGGAATATGTCCCGGCGACCAGGAACCTGGTGCTGGAGATTCTTCCCAGTACCGACGCCGATGTCCTACCACCGACGCTGGAAGATTTCGGGATCGGTCCGCCCGGACGCTCTACCGCGGAAGGTGTCGCGCAGGCTTATGACATCTCCGAAGCCGTCATGGTGTGGGCGAAACTGACCGACAACAAGTCGGGTGTGAAGCTGGCCGGGGCGCGGGTTCTGAGCCCGGACGGCAAGTTCAAGGAAATCACGCTCCGACCGTGGATGGGCAAGAAGGATTACTACGTCGGGTATTTCCAGATCCCCGAACACTACGAGGGCGGGGAGTACTACACACGATCGGTCTGGGCCCATGACAACGCCGGCCAGAAGATGTTCACCTACGCCCGGCTGAACCCGACGGTCGCCGCGGCGCGTTTTGACGTCTCCCAGGACCCGGTGATGGTCGACAAGAACCCGCCGGAAGTCATCACGGCATGGCTCGATAAGAGGGAAGGTAACCTCGGCGACACGATCAAGGTTTCGATGATCGTCTCCGACGACATGGCCGGTGTCACCCATGTGGTCGCCAACTTCGCTTCCTACCCGAGCTTCGCCGACAAGAAGAGGGTGCATCTGCGTAAGGCGGCGCAGCGGGACGTTCTCCAGAAGGCCGGCTTCAACCTGGACGAGCAAGTCTGGGAAGGCACGTTCACGACCCACAAGCTGGATGAGCCCGGCGACTGGAAGCTGGTGCGGATCTTCGCGGGCGACGACGCCGACAACTACCGCGACATGCGGCGCAGCGAGTATCCTGAAATACTGACGGTAAAGGTCTACCTCAAAGGCGGGTACCAGAACATGGACACGCCGATCAAGACCAGTAACGAACCGAGGGATTGAATCCGATAGATCGTAACTGCAATTGATATGTTGGACACATTGCGGAGGATTTCACCGATGAAGAGACGCGATTTTCTGAAGAGCCTGGGAGTGGCCGGAGCGGCCGGTATGGCGCCGGCAAGCCTGGCGGCGGCCCCTCAAGCAGGGCCTGGCCTGGGTCTCGATCTCAAGACAAAACACGCGATCGTCATCCTGAACGGAAATGGCGCGCGGAAGAAGGAATACTACGAGAACGCCGAGATGTCGCCCAACATCACGCGTATGGCGAAGGAAGCTTTCGTCTACACCGAAGATGGGAACGACACGACGTCGAACCACGGCAACTCCTGGACGTCCCTGATCACGGGAAACGAGTACCAGAGCGGGATTCCTCAATACCCGACGATACCGCACTATGTGAGGAAGCATGTCGGCGACGCGGCGAGCAACTACTGGTACCTCCAGGGCGTGAGCTACTACCGGGTCTGGCGCTACAACGTGAAGTACTTCACTTCGCATCCGGAGTACGGTATCGAGACGCGCCCGGTCACGCTGACAACAGGGCAGACCTTCTTTGAAGACCAGAAGCTGAGCCCGGCCGAGATCGTCGCGAAGCAGTTCACCGAAGACATGGGCCTCACCGCCCTCGAGCGCGTGAAGCTGGAGCAGTTCGTCGGAGACGCTCTTTCAGATCGTTCCTACGTTGCGGATCTCGCTCACAAGCCGATTCCGCGAACGCCTTTCTGGGAAGAAGCGCAGGCGCTGGCGTTGATCCCCGCCATCATGCAGGAGTTCAAGCCGAAGATGTTGATCTTCCAGCAGACGGGACACGACACCGGCCACGGTGCCGGCGGACTGCTGCGGGATGAGACGGGATGGTTCGAGTATTCCCAGGTCATCCAGTCTACCGACGAAGGGGTGGGACGAATCATCGACTTCGTGAAGAACGACCCGTATTTCTCGAAGAATACGGCGATCATCATCCGGCCGGAATTCGGCCGCGACGACGAGGTGAACCTGTACGGCGAGATCCACCACAGCGAAGGCTACTACTACTGCCAGCAGACGGCATCGATCTGGTACGGCCCCGACTTCAGGCCGGGGGTATCGAACGAGCTCGTCAACCGCAGGAGTTTTACTCCGACGCTGGCAGCGCTGTTCAATGCGCCGGCGCCCTACGTCCAGGGTCCGATCCACAAGGATCTCTGGGCGTCGCACGTGGGGCATCGGGGATAGGAAGAACAGCGAAACTTCAAGATCGGGTGTAGGTGCGCTCTAGGAGCGCACGTTGTTGCGGCCCGAGAAATGTGCGGTCATAGACCGCACCTACACTAAAAAGGGCAGCCTTAAGGCTGCCCTTTCCATTCAGGATTGCAATCAGTAGACGACGCGCAGACCCAACTGAACCTGGGTCGGCTTCGACAGCGAGATTTTCTAGTCTGTCCCTAAACTGACTTTGAGCGCGTTCAGGATCTCGGTCTCGACGCGACTGCTGGCCGATGCGGTCAGTCGGATTGAGGATCCGTCTGTCCCGGGCCCGATGCCGGTCAGCTCATTCAATGTCGTCCGGACAAATTCAGAACCGAGATCCAGAATGCCCATCCGGCTCAGCGTAAAGATGCCCTGGATGAAGTCTTCAGCGATCGCGCCGGAGTCGGCTCTACTGTCGAATTTGGGTCCGATTGTCAGAACCGTCTTGCTGTTGTACTCGAGGATCAGCAGGCGGTCCATCTGTTCCCTGACGACGTCGGGCACATAGCCGGAAGTGGCGACCTTCACCCCCGTCGATTCGGCCTCCCGGAAGAAACCGACCGTGAAACCCGGGCGCAGTCCGCTTTCGAGCTCAAACCCTGTCGCGATATCGCCCGGATTGATGACGTTCTCGGGGTTCTGGAACGACCAAATCGCTCCTGCGCCGTTCGGTATCCATTCGGGGTTCTTGAGCTTGTAGGTTCTCTTCGGCTGGACGATTCCGAACCATCCCTCCGGATGCTCGATCGCGTCACCTGCCGCCGCAGGAGGCATCGCCATCGCCCATTGATCGATCGACTGTCTCGCACCCGGGCCATTGGCGAGTGTGTAGGCGTACCGGTACCTGTCGGGGCCTATCTCCGAGACGGCCAGCGTCACGGCTGGATCGACGGCTCGGAGCAGGTCGTAGTGGGTGATCTTCAGCGGAACCGGCCCTGTGTCTTCCGGCTCTTCCTCCGGCTCTTCCGGTTCTGCCGGTTGCTGCTGCTGTCCACCTCGTCCGCCACGTCCGCGACCCCGTGCCTGCTGTTGTTGCTGCCCTCCGCGACCGCGGCCGCGCGCCTGCTGCTGTTGCTGCTGTTGTTGCTGCGCCTGTTGCTGCTCTTCTTCCTCTTCCTCTTCTTCTTCGAGGGCTAGGGGGTAGGCCACGATGTATTCGTTGTTCTCGAGATCGAGGAACACGTAGGTGTCGCTGAATTCCGGCGGCATGACGCCGGGCTCCGGATCGATTCCGCCCTCCGGCCAGGCAGGCACGGGAAAGTCCGTCAGGCCGACAGGGTCGACTTGCTGCCCGGTGGCAAAACCTGCGAACACGAGCAGCGCGGTCAGGGTAAGTAGTCTCTTCGTTCCGATTTTCATGAGAATCCTACCTTAGCAGGAAATGCACTTGTGGTTGTTCCTGGCGCCCAGCAGATCCAGCAGAGCCAGGGTCTCCCGATACGGCTGGACTCGCTGCCGGCTGCCGTTCGCCATGTCGGCGATCGTCTGGCCGTTCTTGGCGACCGCGTCCAATCGGGCACCTTGGGACACCAGATAAAGGATCATCTCGTTGTCACCCCGCCCCGCAGCATTGTGGAGCGCGGTACGCCCGCCGCGAGGTCCTCTTCGACGGAACTGGTTGCCTGCCGCATTCGGATCTTCAGGCGCCCCGGTATCCGCCGCGTTGACATCCGCGCCGAGCTCTTCGACAAGGTATCTCACGGCGGGCATCCGACCCAACGGTGTGGTGACAGAGTCGTTACCGTGGAAGCCCGCTCCCGATGCGATCAACAGCGGGGTAATGCCCTCGATGCTGGCAATCGTCGGATCGGCGCCGTGATCGATCAACATGCGCATGCCGTCCACATCGCCGACGGCTGCCGCTTTCCAGAACGCCGTCGTCCCTGAGGAGTTGTTTCTCTCCAGAGCGAAGTTGTACCCGATGTACCAAAGGTTCTTCCGCAGCCGGGCGTTCGGGTCAGCCCCTTTCTCGAGCATCAACTTCATCAAGTCGAGATACTGTGTCTTCTCGTAGAAGGTGGTCGGCTGAGGACGGTTTGTTCTCAGCGTCCACTGGATTCTCAGGGCGCCGTACAGGGGCGTCGCTCCGTCGTCACTCGCGATGGTCACGTCTGCACCGCTCTGGACGAGATACTTGGCGATATCCAGGTTCCCGTTGATCGTCGACAAAAGCAGCGCCGTGCTGTTGTCGCCATTAACCGCATCCAGGTCCGCTCCGAGTTCGACCAGGGCGTGGACCGCCCCGTAGGCGCCATCACGGGAGGCATACATCAAGGGGGTCAGTTTTCCCTTGGGGTTGCGACCCTTCTCGGTGCTCAACTCGGGCTTCTCGTCCTTCTTGTCTTCGTCCGGCTTCTTTTCCTCGTCGGTCGCATCTTCTTCGTCCGCCTTCTTCGCTGCCTCGTCCTGGCCCTGCGCGGCCTGACCGCGGCCCCGGCCGGCCTGAGCCGCCTGACCGCCCCGGCCTCTGCCCCGCCCGAACACAAAATTCTGGCCCGGTCGATTCCGCGGCGGCGGTGGCTCGATCTGCTTGCTCGCCTTGTTGATGTCCGCACCGGCGTCCGCAAGCGCTCTGATCGCTTCGGGACGATCGAACGCCGCCGCAAAAGCCAGTGCGGTCTGTCCGCGTTCGGTCTCGGTCGCATTCACATCAGCGCCCGCTTCAGTCAGCAATCGCACCGACGTGGCGTCGCCCGCGCTGGCCGCCATCATCAACGGCGTAATACCCCCCGTCGCCTCGGTATCGGGATCTGCGCCTGCCTTCAGCAGCACATCCACGATGTCGGCATGGCCGCTCTTGCTCGCCATGTACAGCGGCGTGTACCCACCGAGCCGGGTCGTGGCCCTTGTGTTCGCTCCCGCATACAGCAGGGTCTGAGCCAGCTCCGAGTCCCCGTTGTACGCAGCCCAGTGGAGCGCCGTCATACCGTCACCCTGGGCCGAATTCACGTCGACAGCCTGCCGGATCAGAGCATGAACGGCATCCACGTCGCGCATCATCGCAGCATCTGCGACGCGCGTGTCGGCGGGGGCACCGAGGAGGACAAGGGTCAGGGAAAGGGCACCGGCCAGGCTGAGCGAGACCGCCCACGTGATGTTCTTGTGCAACATAAAGGGTTCCTCCCTAGATATCGATCTCGCCCGTGCTGTCGCCGAATTGTTCGAGTTCGTCGAAGCCAAGCCGGTGCAGCACGCTCAGGTGCAAGTTCGCAGACGGTGTCGCGTCCGGCATGATGAAGTGCTGACTGCCCTTCACCCGGCCTCCGGCGTGCCCCAGGAGGAATAGCGGCACGCGCTTGTGATTGTGCAGGTTCGAATCTCCCATCGGGGACCCGTAGAGGATCACGGTGTTGTCCAGCAGTGTGGCGTCCCCGTCCGGTGTGTCCTTTAGCTTGTCGGCAAAGTACGCCATTGTGCTGACGTGGTACTGGTTGATCTCGGAGAACTGCGTGATGCGCTGCTCCCTTTCCCCGTGGTGAGAGGCCCGGTGGAACCCGGTTTCCACGCCGCTCTCCGGAAACGTCCGTCCGGATACGTCCCGGCTCAGCTTGAAGGCCGAAACCCGCGTCGTGTCGCTGGCGAAAGCGAGAACCTGCAGGTCGATCATCAGCTTGACATGTTCGTCCCAGGAATCGGGCACGCCGATCGGGGCCGACTCCAGCTCTCGGAGCTCGCCGCTCGCGTTCTTCTCCTCGATGCGGGCAATCCGCCGCTCGATCTCACGGACGTTCTCAAGATGTTGGTCCAGGCGGCGACGGTCCGCCGGGCCGAGCTTGGTCTTCAAGTCCGCAACCGTGTGCGATACCCAGTCCAGGATACTTCGGTCCATCACCCGGCGCTCGGCCCGCTCTTGGGACGTTCCGCCGACCCCGAACAGCTGGTCGAAGACCATACGGGGATCACGCACCATGGGCAGCGGTGTAGTGGGCGACGCCCAACTGATCGAGTTGGTGTATGCGCAGGAGTAGCCGTAGTCGCACCCTCCCGCATTGTCGATGTTCTCGATGTTGAGCTGGATCGACGGAAGCGGTGTGTCCAGACCGAACCGCTGCGCGTAGAGCTGGTCGAGGGAGGTGCCGGCATGGATGTCGGAACTCTGAGTCTGCTTCGGATGCGACTGTGTCAGGAACACCGCGGCCGAGCGGAAATGGTCGCCGCCGATTTCTTTGACGATCCACGCCTCAGCACCCTTCATGTCGGTGTTGCTGACGATCGTGAGGTAGTCTTTCCACGGCTCGAGCGGCTGCAGGCTGCTTGGCGTGAGATCGAAGTCGCGCCCGGCCTCGGCCGGAGACCACATGTTCTGGGTGGCGCCCCATCGAGTGGACCCGGCAGAACCGTGGACCATCTCCACACATGCCAGCCGAATGGGCCGGTCGGTCGTAGCGGTGGCGTCCTGCCTCGACGAGGGCATCGCGGGCGCCATGGACTCCAGAAATGGTAGAGCCACGGTTGCACCCATGCCGCGGAGCACTGCGCGGCGAGAAATGCGCTTCTTCGTGATGAACATCCTTCCTCCCTGCTGAACCTGAGCGTAGCTAAGTACTTCGATTCTTATTATTAATCATTACGATTGTCTATTCGCCTGCCTACAATTTCAAATCTTGGAATCTCCAATCTACAATCTCGAAATAGATTACCTCTCTCTTGCTTCAGTGACGGGCTCCGCCTCCGTGTTCATCTGAAAAGGCGGACTACTCACGATGCCCAGAATCAGGTAAGAGAAGCGATTGTCGTTCCGGGCAGCTTCCCGCGTTATCGTCCGAATCGCCGGCATGTCAAAGTATTCGATCCTGCGGCCGATCGCAAACGACATCAGTTTTTGCGTCAGTCCCTGGATGAACGTGTCGGAATACTTGAGTATTCCCTGTCGCAACGTGGCCGGCCCGTCCAGCGGCGTTCCGTCGTACAACTCGGTGGTCGAGTCGATCGGAATGCCTGCCGAGTGAATCCGGAGCCCCTCGGCGTCGAGAGCGAAAGTCTTGTCCCAGGTTCGCCACCTGCCGGTCACATCGAAGTTTTCCAGAGCCAGTCCCAGCGGGTCGATCATCCGATGACAAGAGCTGCAGGCGGGGTTCGCCCGGTGCGACTGCATCCGCTCACGCACGGTCAGGACTTTGCCCGAATCGACCGCCTCGGTCTCTTCCAGCGAAGGCACTACGGGCGGCGGTGGCGGTGGATCCGTGCCGAGCAGCACCTGCAGGACCCACTTGCCCCGGAGCACCGGAGACGTCCGATCGGCGTTGGACGTCATCGTCAGGATGGCGCCTTTGCCGAGCAGTCCGCGGCGGTAGTCGTCGGCAACCGTAACGCGGCGGAACTGCCCCCCACGAACGTTCGGGATGCCGTAGTGGTCGGCGAGGCGCTCGTTGACGAACGTGTCGTCCGCAGTAATCAGGTCGAGGACGTTTCGATCCTCACGCACGATGCTGTCGAAAAACAGCTCTGCTTCCCTCTCCAGCGCCAGCGCGAGCGTGTGGTCGTAAAAGGGGAAGTAGAAAGGATCGGGCTCGATATTCATCAGGTCGGGCAAGTGAAGCCACAGGTTCGCAAACTTCTCAGACAGCCAGATCGACCGAGGATCGGCCACCATGCGTCGGACCTGCGCCTCGAGCACTACCGGATCCTGGAGCCGGCCGGCATCGGCCAGGTCTACAAGCTCGTCGTCGGGAGGAGTACCCCACACGAAATAGGACAGGCGGGACGCCAGGGCCAGGTCCCCGATGTAGTAGCTCTGGCCAGCCGTGACATCCGCCGGGGGAACCTCGAACTTGAAGACGAAGTAGGGGCTGGTCAGCATGGCGTGAAGAGCCGACCGGATGTCCGATTCGAAGTCTCCGCCCTTTTCACGGCCCTGGCCGTAGAAGAGCATGAGGCCTTCCATGTCCTCGTCCGTCACCGGTCTCCGGTACGCCTGCCGGGCGAGCCCTCGGATGATCTCCCTCGCGCAGGGGGTTTCCTCGGCAGGGCTAAGCGGACGACAGGTGAACACCGCGCGGCGCGGCGCAGAGTCGGAAACACCCGAAACGGCGAACGGGCCGCTGATCTCAAACTCGCGAAGGTGCGCGTAGATGGTGAGATCGTTCGTGTTCGGGGCGTCGCTGTCGACCATCGTCTGAGCGATTTCCCGGATGTCGTCTTCGACGATGGGTGAGTGCTTGTTCACGAATGCGACCGCGACCCGGTGGGGGCCTGCCTTCACGAAAAGCCGTCCTGTCGTGAGGTTCAGGCCGGTTTCATCCGCTTCGGTCATTTCCGGATCGACTTCAAGCAACGCAATGCGTTCTCCGTCAAGGGAAACTTCGACTTCCTCGTCTTCGACGTTGGCAAAGAATCGGCCTGTCGCGGTGGCAAACAGCAAAACCCGGATGTCGTACTCACCGTCTGCAGGAAAGTTGTGCATGACGGACATGCCGCCGCGAGTACCGAACGGTGTGCCGGGCACATGCTCCAATTGCGACGCCAACCGAGTGGCCTGGAACATCACCGAAGTCGGAGTTGCGTTAGGATCGCCCAACGCCTGGTTGGTGATCTCGCCGGCAGCCCTCATGTAGCCTTCCATCAGTGACGCCGACAGCGGTTGCGAATCCGCGATGTTGTCCATACCTTCGCTGAGCATGTCGGCGGGCAGGTACTTGGCAACGTCCACCTCGACGCCGAGAAGGTGTTTGATCGAGTTCGCATATTCGTCGCGGGTGAGTCGCTGGAACCCTCGGGTGCCGGGATTTGGTCCCTCAGCCGCCGCCTGGTCGAGCCGTATCTCGATCGCGCCGGCGAAAGCATCCAGGCGTCCTTTCTCCGGGCGGTATTCGCCGGCCGGGGGCATCAAACCTGCCTTCACTTTCGCGACGACTTTCTCCCCAAGCTCGGCGTTCTGCTCCGGATGTGCAAAGTCCAGGTCCGTCAGCGTCATTCCACCGAACAGGTCGACCGGGTTATGGCAGTGTGAGCAGTACTCGGCAACAAACTCACCCTGCACCTCGAGCGACATCTGCGCTCCGAGCGACATGGGCGCGGGCTGCTCCCCCGGCGCCGGCGCCTGCTCCTCTGCCAGATTCATACCACCGAGCGCGAGCACGCAAACCAGCGCGCCGCCCACAACTCCAAGAATGTATCGAGTCATTTGTCCGATATCCCGCCCTTAGTCCACTCTGGCCCCTTCCAGAGCCTATTATGAATCCAAATGTTTTATCATTTTCCGTTCAGGAAGTTCAACAAAAACAAGGGGTTTGAGCGCAAATCCAGGCATCCTGAACGGCGGGGCACACCCCTGGCTAGGAGCCTGCGCGGCGGAACGAGAAGGATGGGTGTTCCATGGGATTTGATCGCGATTTCCGAGGAGCCCCTGCCGATTCTGCCACCAAGCCGAGCTCAGGCCGTTGCGGACTGGAGTCGTGAGCCGTGTGGTGGGCTTGGCGAGTCCCGGTTTCCCGGATTATGCCCATGCGATCTTCTCGTTCATCCGTCGTAAGTTCACCGCCAGAGTAACCAGATTCCATTCACATGCCGCGTTGTCCAAACCCCGCAGACTGAATTGTCGGAATCCCAGCACCGACTTGATCCACCCGAAGGGCGGTTCCCCAATGTGCTTTCTGGCCCGGTAACGGTCCCGTCCACGCTGGGTTTTCATCTTCCGGACCATCCGGCCAAACGCAGTGTCTTCAGGTGGAAGGGGAGCGGCGGCGAGGTCCTTTTCGCGGCCCATCGCAACATACCCATCGATTTGACGTTGTTCCAGCATTTCTAAATTCGACTCGGATCGGTATCCCGCATCCGCGAGCACGCAGTCGGGATGCTCTCCCAGATTGTCGTTCAACGCCTCCAGAGCCGGCTCCAACTGCCCCACATCCGCCGCATTGTTGCTCACCGTTGTCGCCACGATGATCCGGTCCTCAGAATCGACCACCGCCTGTGCGTTGTAGCATTGCTGAAACCCTGCGGTGGAGGTCTTCATGATCCGGCTTTCCGGGTCGGTGAAGTTGTCCTGGGCTTTTGGCTTGGGCTCACCCATGGGGCGTTTGAACGGCTTGCCTTTCTTACCGCTGCCCGGTTTGTCGTCTCCCGATTCCCGTCCCGCTTCCTGGTCCGCAGCCATTTGACGCTCTTCGAGCCGCTTCATTGCCGCCTGGATCGTGGCCAATCGCTTCTTGCGCGTCGCCAACCCCTCGGGCAGTTCGTCGCCGCGCCGGTCCTTGCCGTAACGCTGGTCTTCTTCCTCATCGATCGTCCTGGCCCGATTCACCAGATCCCGAATCTGCTCACCCAACTCGGTCTCCTGCTTCTTCATGCGTTCATAGCTCATCGCTTTGCGTTTGCTCGCATTGGCCCGCATCTTGGTTCCGTCCACTGCCACGGTTCCCATCTTCACCAGACCCGCTTCTCGCGCCATCCGCACCACTTGCACGAACAGGTTCCCGAACTCCTCAAGATGCTGTTTGCGAAAATCCGAGATCGTACGGTGCGCGGGAAAGTTCTCCGCTCCCAACATCCGGAACGCCACGTCGTCGGTCAACTTCACCGCGATCTTCCTGGACGAGAACACCCCGGTCGCGTAGCCATAGATCAACACCTTCACCATCATCCGCGGATCGAAGGCCTGATTGCCTGGCCCTTCAGACCCATACCGCTGTTCGAACGCGCTTAAATCCATTGCGTCCACAGCATCCGATATGAAGTACGACAGGTGATCTTCGGCCAGCCAATCTCTCAGCGACGGCGGCAGCAGCAGGTTCTGTTCCGGAAGATATGGTCGGTAGGTTCGTGACATGTCCTATCTTCGATCTCTATCCGCCCAATCCCGGTCCTTCTGCCGCGCAGACTCCTAGGACTCATCAATAGTATACGGCCTGGTGGGGGGGCCGGATACACGGAAATCCCGAGTTGTCAGTAGTCAGTTGTCAGTAGTCAGTTGTTTTTGGTGCGGCGGTCGCTGACCGCCGGATCTTCGGGTTTTAGGACGGCGAAGACCTGCGGAAGTGTAGGTACGGTCTATGACCGCACAAATGCCCGCGGAACCACCAGTCGTGCGGTCATAGACCGCACCTACACCTGGAGTTACACATAAAAAGGGACGGCCACTTGGCCGCCCCTTTTAAGTGTCTCAGCCTCGGGCCCTATCCAACAACCCAGGGCTTGTACTCCGGTACGTCTCCCACGTGCGAGGCGAAGAGATGGTCTCTCATCTGGCCGATCGCGTACGGCGCTTTCACGCCGAACATCCCGGTCAGCGTCGGAACCATGTCCTTCCGGTCGACCAGCAGGTCCGTACTTCCCTTCTTGAAGTCCGGTCCCCAGAAGATCGATGCCGAGCGATGGCACTGGTAGTACCCCGTGCTGTGATTCACCGCACCGTACATGTTCACCTCATCGTCGCGTCCGAACTCCGGCCTTATCACGATCGCGGTGTTCTGTGAGAAGTACGGATCGTTCTCGATGAAGTCGATGAGCTTGCCCAACTGCTCGTCGGTCGTCTTGTGGACCTTCTCGTACTCGAAGTAGCCGGTCTGCTGACGCAGGTATCCACCATTGCCGTGGCCCGTGTCATGCCCGACCTGCTGATACAGGATCATCTTCGGCTTGAATGTCTGCAACACATCCGGTAGCACCGCCAACCCCAGCGCATCCCCGATGAACGGATCGCGCGGTATGGGCTGGAACTTCAGGTCGAACTCCCAGTACCGCTTCGCGTACGTCGCTTCGATGAACTCTTCAAGCTGTTTCTTCTCTGCCGCCGTCACGCCCATGTCCGGGAACTCATCGGCGACCACCTCGGCCGGTGTCCGTTTCATGTCCGGCCAATACACGTGCGTGGCCGTCAGCGATACCGGACGCGCATCTTCGCGAAAATTCGGATGCGCTGTCCAGTACTTCTGGTTGTAGCGCCACTGCCGGTAGTAGCTGACGCCGTTGACGTACCAGTAGTTGGTCGCCGCGTCGCCATGCGCCTTCCGGACATAGTGCGGCGGGGTTGGATGCAACGGGATACCGTTCTGTATCCGGTTCCCCGTCAGCAGCTCGGTCCAGGAATGCCCGTGGTCCGATACCGTCTCGTTGTGGTCTTCCTCGTAGACGAACCCCGCGTTGACCAGCCGCTGGTAGTTCGGCGACAGGTCTTTCTTCTCATACCACTCCGACTTCCGGGATCCGTTCCCGTTGATGATCCAGATGATGTGCTTGGTCTTGAGGTTCAGACTCGATTCCTGGGCCAATGCCTCGGGCGTCATCTGGCCACCGACTGCCATCGCGCCGCCGGCCATTCCCAGGGACTTTACAAAATCACGTCTGTTCATGAATCCTCCCTTTAAAAAGAATGATTTACTTCCTACGGTTCATGGCAATTCAGGCATGCACCTCGCGGCGGGTGCGGTGGAATCATATCCACTCTGCGGATCTTTCCCGCCTGGGCTGGCTGCGCGGTCGGAGCTGCCATTGCACCCGACCCGGCAGTCGCCTGCCCTTCACGGTTCTTCTTCATCGCGTCACGCAGCTGCTGACCACCGGTGTAAGTGATGCGCACGGTGTCGATCTCGGGGATGTATTCCGGCAACAGGTCCAGATAGTTGTCGGCATTGTCCCGAGCCATGATGCGGTCGATCTTCCACTCACCCGGCTCCATCCACTCGTCGGTCTCAACCTGTCCACTCCAAAGGTTCTGGGAGACATCGAGACCCGCCTTTTGGATGACGTCCGGCCTTGCGACCGGTTTCAAGTGGACGCGCGATCGGTTGATGTAGCTGGGCACCGGCGTGAAGTTCACCGCCAGCGTGCCCACACCCGACATGTCGTCGGTGATGATCGCGTTGACCGTGACCGGCTCGCCCAGCCGCGCTTCAGTCTGATCGACCCACACCGAAAACAGGGTCGGTGGCTGCGTGTCGTGGTTGGCATCATCCTGGGTCATGTTGATGACGGCGTCCTCGAGCAGCGGATGTGTCGTGCGGAACATGTGCACGGTCTTACCCGCCTTGTCTTCCGCCCACATCGACAGGAGTTCATACTCGCCGGCTCCCCACCATTCCGGGATTGAGAGCATCGCGCCGTAGACGTCCTGCTGGCCGACGACCTTGTTCAGCTTGGCTTCGATGAATTTGCCTTCCGGGGTGTTGAAGCGCACCGTTACCGTTTTCACACCCGACTTGTTGTCGGTCACCTTCGCAAACACCGGAAGCGGCTGACTCACGGCCTGGGTCCGGATTTCGTCGTCCTCGGCGTTCAGCGTGTTCACCTTCACCCAGTGGACCGTCGGCGGAATCACGTCGACGTTGGGATTGGGCAAAACCTCGATCTCCATACCGCGGAGTCCGGGGTGGTGATCCGAGTGGTAGATCTTCGAACTGCGGGACGAATTTCCCGGCGACGCGTAAGTCAGGTAATAGACGCCCGGTTCCGTCCACTCGTTGGTCTTGAGCGCACCGCGCATGATCGGCGAACCCGGCGAAACCGGCGTCAGGCTCGCGCCCATCACGGTCCGGCGGCCATGCGGACCGAAATACCGCATGCTCAGCCGGCCCTGGGTACCGGTCAAATCCTCGACGACCGCCTCGAAGGCAACCGACTCTCCAGCCTCGATTCGGCGTTTACCCAGGATTTTGGCGCTCTTGACGACCGGCACGTAGTGCCAGCTCTTCAAGTCGCGCCAGTCGAACTCGCGGTCCGGGTTCGAAATGAACTCGTCGACCGGCCAATCCATCGGATCCATTATCGGATCGACAGCGTCGGTCGAATAATACGTGTCCGTACCTGGCGCCTGCGGGAAGCCGGGGCCACGCACGTCACGCACTTCGTCGGTCGGCCCCATGATCATACCCAGCGGGCCGGCCACCTTGGGCAGTCCCGCTGTATTGACCCCGGATGGGTTGTTGCCCGACGCATAACGATTCGCGATCCGCTGTGGCGTGTTCTGCTGCTGAGCGGCCGCTTGCTGTTGTTGTCCGCCCCGACGCTGTTGCGCGCTGATATCCGACGTGGTGGTTACCACAAGTAGAGCGATCACAAAGACGGCGAGGAAGACTAATGAAAGTCTTTTCATAGCACTTGGTTTCCTCCGTCGCTGATGTATGTATACAGGTGCAGAAAAATGTTGGCTTGGCTCAAAAGCAATATACTCCCATAGTCCTGCAATCTCAATGTTTTAATGACATCTTACGGACGGAGCCAGGTGGTGAAAATCGTCCCGTAAAGCATCGGTGAACTGACTTTGGAACGAGGCCCTAGCGGAGTGATTCCATGAGGAACAGGCCGACAGGCCCGGGGCGAGCCGTCGTGACGATCAGGAAGTAGTATCCAGAATTATCGAAGGTGTGGTTTATCTCCGAAAAGTACGAACTGCGGATGTCGGGTACATCCACCAATTCACCGGCAGACGAGACCAGGAAGACCAGGGGTGTAAACTCGGATGAATCGATCCGGACATGCAGCCTTTCGCCGCTCTCACCAGACAGTTCATAGGCCCTGAAGCGGGCCCCTCCGACGAGCAGGCCATCGGTGATCCGGAGCGACGACTCACCCGGGGCAAACGGGACGCTGCCCGCGAGGCGCACGCCCTGTTCCGCGATGGCAACATTCCTGCGGATCGGGCCGTAGGATGGATCGAGGGCCAGCGCGTCCCGCCAGGTCTCCATCGCCGCTTCCCTCCTCCTCTGCTGGAAAAGGAAAAGGCCGAGATAGTCGTAGAGCATCAGATCGGCAGGCGTGGCGCCAATACCGAGCCTGAGCGACTCCTCCACCCCCTCCTGCTTATTCTGCGATTTCAGAATCTGGGCCAGGAGGAGATATTGCCGCCCCTTGGCAGTTTCAGCAGCGGTTCGTTCCAGGCTTTGGCGGACAGCGGTTTCCGCTTCCGTCAGGCGCTCCGCGTCCAGGTAGAGGGCCCCCAGCGCGGCATAAGGCCGGGCCCAGTGCGGCCACAATTCCGACGCCTTGAGGAATTCGTCTTCGGCCTTGTCGAGCTCGCGGTTGAACGAGTGCGCGAGCGCTATTCCGTATCGCGCCAGGGCCGCTTCGTTCGGGTCGATTTGAGCGGAGCGAGTGAAGTCCGATATCGCCGTTTCGAGGTCACCTTCATGGAGCAGATTCATGCCCGAGAAGAACAGGTATCGGCCTTCGATAAGGCGGGAGGGCTCGAAATCCAGAACCATGTCGCCGGCCAGCATGGCAGCCTCCCAGTGAGACTTCGGCGGCAGGGCGATGGAGGAATCCGGGTCGACGAATGCCTGGACGGCGAGCTCGACCTCCTCCTTGGCGATCTCATAAGCTCGTTCGTCGTCCTGGAAGAAGAAAAATGCGAAGAAGAGGAGCAGGTACGTCATCTGCGTTCAGACCCCGTGGAAGCTCAGTTTACGGGCTGGCGCACACCCAAAGCTTCTCGTGCTCAATATACCAGAGGGGGGCGTTGCGCAAGGGAGTTCAGGGACGGCAGACGGAGTTCGGGGACGGAGACCGAATTCCAAACATCCCCGAACTAACACGGAACGTTCAACATGCGTCGGGGCCGCACGCCTGGAATCGCTCCCGGACCTCGGCCGGAAGGCCGACGAACGCCGGCTCTGCACGTAAACGGACACCGAAAGCCTCCTCGACGCCTTCCTGTATTTCCCCTGCAAAAGCCAAAACCTCGTCGGCGGTGGCGCCACCGCGGTTCACCAGCGCGAGCGTGTGTTTCGTCGACAGCCCGACTCGCCTTCGGTCGCAGCCCTTCGTGAAGCCCGCTCGTTCGATCAACCAGGCCGCGGGCACCTTGACCCCGTCTCCCGGTGCCGGAAAACGAGGGAGCGATTCCCCTGCCCCGAGCACGTCGCGGCGTCTGGCGGCATTGTCGATTTCGATGTACTGCTCTTCGGAAACGATCGGGTTCTTGAAGAACGATCCCGCGCTGCGACAGTCCGGATCGCCGTCAACGAGGAGCATGGCCTTGCTCGCCCGAATCTCGCGCACGGCCTCCCGAACCTCTCGAAGGCTCGGTCCCTCCCTCCTGCTCGCGAAGAACCGGTCCAGGTCGGGGTAATCCACGGTCGGTGCACCGCCGCGCTCGAGTTCGTACTCGACCCTCAGCACGATGTAGCGGTCGCGCGCGGTGGTGTTGAAAACACTGGTACGGTAGGTAAAACCACACTCCAGACGCGACAGCTCAACGACCGAAGCGCTGTGACGGTCGTAGGCCCGAACGCTGGAAATCACCCGGCCCACTTCCTGACCGTACGCACCCACGTTCTGGATTGGCGTGCCTCCGACCCAGCCTGGAATGCCGCTCAAGCATTCGATGCCGGCCAGGTTCTTCTCCACGCATTCTGCGACGAGTGGATCCCAGTCCACACCGGCGCCCGCGCGAACAGACACAGAACCGCCAGATTCCGTGAAGGACGAGTGCCGTATCGCGATCTGAAGGACCAGTCCGGGAAAGCCGGCGTCGGATACGAGGAGGTTGCTGCCACCCCCAAGGATGAAGAGAGGCAACTCTTTCCGCCGCGCAAAATCGATGGCATCGAAAGCTGTATTTTCCGAGAGAGCCTGAGTAAAATAACGTGCCGGCCCGCCTATTGCCAGGGTCGTAAACGAAGAGAGATCTACGTTTTCCTGAAGGGAAGGTATCACTGCGGGTTCAGTCTAACATTCAAGCTCATAAACTGATTCAGCGGTCAAGGAGTTCTAATATGAAACGGACAATGCTGGTACTGATCGCCATGGTTCTGGCGGTAAGTATCGTTTACGCGCAGAAGGAGCCTCAAGGCGACGAGTACAAGCAATGGATGCAGGATGTCCGCCAAAGCATCCGTGGCTTCACCAACGCTTACAACGACATGAACATGGCCAACGCAACCGAAGCCGTCGACATCCTCGTCGACAGGTTCGGCAAGATGGAGGCGCACTGGGAGGCCAAGGGCATCGAGGATGCGGCGGCAATGTCGAAACAGTCCAAAGAGTACATGGTCGATGCGCAGGGCAAGATGAAACTCGACGACGTTGCTTACGCGCTGAACCTGCTGGAACTGGCCCGGAAGAATTGCAGCAGCTGCCACCAGAAGTATCGTCCGCCGTCACCTTAGGTTTGACGTTGAGGCAAGAACAATGGGGGCGGCGCTTCGCCGCCCCATTTCTTTTTGGGGAAACGAATTGCTGAGGGGAAAACCATCAGGATCGGGTGTAGGTGCGCTCTGTGAGCGCACATCGTTTCGGACCGAGGGATGTGCGGTCATAGACCGCCCCTACAATTGGTTTCGACGATTTCGACTCACACTGATACTGCTCTGCCTCGCGACGCTCGCCTGCACGGCCGCACCCCAGGCGTCATCCGAAAACCAGGAGCGGACACCGGCTGGGGTGATGAGCGTCAGGGGAGCCGACTGGCTCGTGCGTCCCGAACGTATTGCGGAAGAACGGCCCGACGAAATGTTGGCTGCACTGGAGATCGAGCCCGGTTCCGTCGTCGCCGATGTCGGAGCCGGTGTGGGCTATCACACGTGGCGCCTGTCCGAAATCGTCGGACTGGACGGACGGGTCATCGCTGAAGATATCCAGCCGGGAATGCTGGAGCTCCTGCGCAGAAACATCGAGGACCGCAATCTTTCCAACGTCGACATCGTTCTGGGCACACCGACCGACCCCCGCTTGCCGGAAGGTGCGCTCGACCTGGTGCTGATGGTCGACGTCTACCATGAGTTCTCCGACTACAGGGCGGTGATGCGCGCCATCCGGACGGCGCTCAAACCCGAAGGCCGTGTGGTCCTAGTGGAGTTCCGCAAAGAGGATCCAGGGGTTCCGATCCTGCCACTCCATAAGATGAGCGAGGCGGAGGTCCGGGCGGAACTGGAACCGTTGGGGTTCCGCTTCGTGGAGAACATTGATTTCCTGCCATGGCAGCACATCCTGGTCTTCGGTCTCGATAACTGAGACCTTCCTCCGATGAACCTCGAGCTGACGCTACTGGCGCTTTATTCCGTCGGGATCATTGCGCTTGGATTCATCGTCTCCCGGAGGGTCCGGAGCGCTTCCGATTTCCTGGTGGCGGGACGCAACCTGGGGCCCGGCCTGATGTTCACGACTTTTCTGGCAGCAAACCTCGGGGCCGGCACGACGGTCGGGGCTGCCAGCATCGGGTTCGAACTGGGTCTGTCAGCCTGGTGGTGGGTCGGCTCGGCGGGCCTCGGCTCGTTGATCCTGGCGAACCTGGTCGGGCCCAAGATATGGAGGCTGGCGAAGCTGCACGACCTCCAGACGATGGGCGATTACCTCGACCTCCGTTACAGCCGTGCGGTCCGGGGTACTGTGGCCGCCCTGCTATGGGTGGGGACTCTGGCGATTCTCGCCGGCCAGTTGATTGCCATCGCAACCATCCTGGAGATCGTCGCAGGGCTTCCGCGCTGGCAGAGCTGCCTCGCCGGTGGCGCCGTCGTGATGGCGTACTTCTCCGCAGGCGGTCTCCTGGGTGCAGCCCGGGTAAACGCCGTTCAACTGGTCATCATGCTGGCCGGTTTCCTGCTGGCAATACCGTTCGCTCTCGGTGCGAGCGGGGGATGGGGAGCGGTTCAGGATGCGGTCGTAACATCGCGCGAACCGGGCTATGGGAGCATCACGGGGGTTGGCCTTTCAGGCATCCTCCGGTACCTGGTGATTCTCGTGCCGTCGTTCATCGTCTCGCCCGGCTTGATACAAAAGCTATACGGCGGGCGGGACGAACGTGCCGTCCGTCTTGGGATCAACCTGAACGCGGTATGCCTGCTGGGGTTCGCGTTCGTCCCGGCCGTGTTCGGGATGATCGCGGCAGCCAACTTCCCCGACCTCGCCAACCCGGACCACGCGATGGGAACCGTCCTGGTCGAACTCCTGCCTGCGGGGGTCGGGCTGCTCGCACTTGCGGCGATCGTTTCGGCGGAGATCAGTACCTGCGACGCGATTCTGCTGATGCTCTCCAGCTCCCTGAGCATCGATCTCTACAAGAGCTTCCTGCGCCCGGACGCGAGTCCGAAACGCCTGCTGAGGGTGAGCCGCCTTGCCGCCATTGCGGGCGCGGCGTTCGCAATCCTGCTCGCGATCGTGCTGCCTTCGATCATTTCGGCCCTGGAGATTTTCTACGGCCTCATGGCGGTCGCGCTGTTCGTCCCCACGATCGCGGGCCTCTACTCGACCAGGCCCGGTGCCAGGACGGCCATGTGGAGTGTCATCGGTTCGGTCCTGGCAACCGTCGTGGTCTACGTCGCCACAGGCGGTGCGGGAATCGGCATCCTGACTCCTTATGCGATCGGGATCATTTGTGCGTTAGCATTGACGTTGGGCGTGATGTGGATCGCCGACACCGGTTCGTGAACATCGCATGATGGATCGCAGAGTATTCGGAAAGACACTACTGGGAGGAGCGGCATACCTCATGGTTCCCAAATCCCCGAAACAATCCGCCGAAGGCGGCATCACCGATGTCGCGGGCATCAAGGTTGGGCACTTCACGCTTTCTGAACGGCCGACCGGATGCACAGTCGTAATCACCGAACGCGGAGCCGTGGCCGGCGTCGACGTACGGGGATCCGCACCGGGCACCCGGGAGACCGATCTACTGGATCCGGTGAAGACCGTTCAGGAAGTCCACGCCGTGATGCTGTCGGGAGGGAGCGCGTTCGGGCTGGACGCGGCGAGCGGCGCCGTCCGCTACCTGAGCGAACGCAGCATCGGCTTCCCGATGGGTACATCGCACGTTCCGATCGTGCCTGCAGCCGTGATCTTCGATCTCGGCGTCGGCGATGGGACCATCCGTCCAGATGCCGAAGCGGGATACGCCGCGTGCGAAGCCGCCGCGACCGGGACCGTCGCCGAGGGCAACGTCGGAGCGGGAACCGGTGCAACAGTCGGGAAAATGCTCGGCTCGTCACGGGCGATGAAGGGTGGGCTGGGTACGGCCGGCATCCGGATCGATCCCGACCTGGCCGTCGGGGCGATCGTCGCGGTCAACTGCGTCGGCGACGTTGTCGATCCGGCAACCGGCCAGATCGTCGCCGGAGCCCGTAACGCGGACGGTAAGGGTTTCGCGGACATGAGAAAAGTGATCCGGGCCGGAGGTCGGACTCGAGGCGGGGAAGGCAATACGACGATCGGAATCGTCGCGACGAATGCCCGCTTCAACCAGGCCCAGATGACCAAAGTCGCACAGATGGCGCAGGACGCCCTGGCCCGAACAATCTATCCCGCCCACACTCCATTCGACGGCGACACGGTCTTCGCGCTGGCGACAGGAACCACGGAAACAGAAGCCAATCTCGGCACCATCGGCGCCCTTGCCGCCGACGCCCTCGCCGAGGCGATCCTCCGTGGCGTGAAGCGCGCAACCTCAATCCCCGGTTACCCCGCCTACAGCGACTTTCAAGGCTGAAGAAAGATTTCTCACCGCAAAGGCGCAAAGACGCAAAGGTCCGAATTCTTGTTTCCAATTTCTTTGCGCCTTTGCGCCTTTGCGGTGGAAAAGGAACCTCGGCAACGGATCAACGTGTCGCCAAGGACTGATCAGAACGCCAGCAGGTAGGTCAGTTTCACGACGCCGGCCCGGGCGTCGGGGGGTGCATCGAAGGGGCGGGGACCGTCGAAGAAACGGTGAGTGGTGTTGAAAACGACAAAGAGATCGCTTCCCGGCGTGTGAATCCAGTTCACCCGAATGTTGGCCTGGAGGTCGCGAGAGACAGTGTCGTATTGGATCAGGGCGCTCGAGAAAAGATCCCGGCTGGCAGCCGCTCCCACGTTGAATCCGAGCAACGTCGTCGAAACATCTTGGGCTTGGTCGGGAAACCTGAAGACGTCGTGGGACACGTTGGCGCCAAGGGACAGGTACTCGGAGAATTTGTAAAAGGCGTTGGCGCCGTAGCTGGTCCGGTTTCCGTTAAAGAACCCGCCCTTCCTCAGACTGGCTCCGCCCTGGAGGCGCCGGCTGACGTTGGAGCGGAACCAGAGCCGGGCGTCGGAGTATGTGTAGTCACCCGCCGGGATCGTTACTGTGTCGAACAGCTGGAACGTTGTTGCAGGACGGTCGGACTCCCGATTCACGTCGACACCCATCTGTTCCCCGGACTCGAATCGTACGCTCACCGAACCCCAGTGGCTTGTCGTCTGCTTCCGGTGGTCCTGTCCCTCGATGTAGTTGATACCGGCATTGAAGCGCAGCTGGCGAACGAGGCTGTCACCCGACCCGAGTCGCGGGGTGTACGCCGCGTTGGTATGGTAGCGAATCATGTCCCGGCGCCGGACGAAGCCGATACCGGGATCAAAGTGCTCGCCGACGTTGAGGTAGCCCACCTCGTATGCAAGGAGATCGTTCACGAGGAAGAGGTTGACGCTACCGGCCGCTGAAGATGCGGGTTGTTCCGGCGTCCACACTTTCGAGACCCAGGCGTTCAACTCGGAACTCCGGAAGAAGCGGAATGCCACGTCCCCGCCCGCGACCCGATTGTAGTCGCCGCCTCCCTGCACGTTCGTGAAGATCGCTCCAACGGTTGCGCGGTCGCGGACGTCGGCCCGCACTCGGGCCACGCTGAAATTCTGGCCTTCCAAATCGCCTTCATCCTCGGTCTGGATGTTCAGCAGCCCGAGGGAGAAGGCGCCGGATTGCCCTGCGAGTCGCGCTCCTCCCAGAATGCCTTGCTTGAGACCGATTCGTCGGCTGAAGAAGGTCGCCGCTTCCCTTGGGTTTCCGAACGAGAAGAGACCGGCGCGTTCCAGGAAGAACTCGCGCTTTTCGGGAAAGAACAGGTTGAACCGGTTCAGGTTTATCTGGACGTTGTCGGCCTCGACCTGCGCGAAGTCCGTGTTGGCGGTCAGATCGAGCGTAAAATTGGGGGTCAAGCCCCATTTGACATCCAGGCCGACGTCCTTGACGGCTGCGGACTCGGGACCATCCGGACCCGGCCTTGTCGCGCCGACCAGACCGTACGGCTTTACCTCCACGTGATGCTGGCGTTTCAGGTTCCGAAGGCCCCGCAGTTCCGCATACTGGGACACCTGGAAAATCTGCCGCCGGAAGTCGACACCGATCAGGGGCCAGAAGACCTCCTCTTCCTTCCGTCGGATAGAGCGGTAGAAGGCGATGCCCATCTTAGGTTCGGCCGCTTCGTCGTAACGCAGCGTCGTAAACGGGATGGCAACCTCCAGAACCCAGCCGAAGTCAGTCACCCGGCCTTCGCTGCGGTACACACCTTCCCAATCCCAGTTGACCGGACCCTCGTCGGTCACCAGCGCATCGCCCTGGGTGCCGAAGGCGTTCAGCTCGAAGATGTAGGCGTTGCGGCGATCGAAGTAGGTGTCGAGGCCGATGATGACGCGATCATCCTGATCGATGCGTCCTTCGCGCTGCAGGATGGTGCGCCGAATCCGATCCGGCTCGGAATCGAACATCGTGAAGGCGAAGTAGATGAAATCGTCGTCGTATGCGATTCGGACCTCGGTCCGTTCGCTTGGTGCCGCCCCCTCGTTCGGCTCGCGTTGTTTGAAATCCGTGATCGGGACGATCCGTTGCCAGATGGGTTCGTCGAGGACCCCGTCGATCGTCGGTGCCTGGTTGATGGGGACAGCCGTCGCGACATCTTGCGTTCCGGCCGAAACTCCCGACGTCGACAGCGCCAACAGGACGACCACGAGGATCGATTGACGCACGGACTTGTCAGGACAGAGACGCGCAGGCACGTAGGCCAGACTTGCACCCGTCAACGATAAACACTCCTCCCTGCCTCCGCGTCTCCGTGGTTATTCTTCTCACAAGGCCTAGTGACCTGTAACAGTGCTATCGGTACCAGCGTTCGGCGGAACGGCGTCGGATTCTAAGGAGTGACGCCCGAGCCAATGCTGTTTCATTGCGAGGGCGTTACGACACCGAAGACGGCGCCGTTGGGCCGAACCCTTCGGGCCGATGGGGGTTGCGGGCGATCTCTTTGTCGGAAGCCGTCACCGATGAAAGAGCATCGCTTTCCGTCTCCCTCCGCGACCTCGCCCGCAAGACCCATCGGCGATGGTACCGATAGCACTGTTACAGGCCACTAGTTAAAGATCCAGCGGATGACTTCAATGGAATCGATGACCGATCCCGCTTGAATCCGATCCACGACTTCCATCCCCTCGATGACCCGCGCAAAAACAGTGTAGTTGTGGTCGAGGCGGAAGTTGTCGACGAGGTTGATGAAGATCTGGGCGTCGCCTGTATCTCTGCCCCGAGTCGAGATGCCGACGGTTCCGCGCAGGTGCGACGCGAGGCCGACTTCGTCGCGCATGAACGGCCCGTCGCCGACATATTCGTTGGCTCCCGAGCTTCCACCCTGCACGACGAAATTCGGTACGACGCGGTGGAAGGTCAGGCCGTTGTAGAAACCCGCCTCGGCCAGCAGGGCGAAGACGGAGGCTGTGGCGGGAGCTTCTTCCGGCATCAACTGGAGGGTGAACTTCCCTTCTCTCTCCATGCTGACCAGTGCCGTCGCGCCGGTGAGGCCGGTAACGAAGGACTCATCGAGCAGCGCCAGGGTTGCGTAGCGGCTGTTGCTCGCGCTGACGACGCGCCCGGTCCACTCCGACAGGATCTCGGCGGCCTGCGCGGCGATCACCGGATCGAAGTCCGCGAGCAGCGGTTCGAGCTGGTCCGCCATCGACGGATCACCGTATTCCCGCACCCGCTGCAACAGCCGGGTGCGCGGGTCTCTGGAGGTGGCACGACCTTCAGCAGTGATACGCAAGAGGGCGCTGAGCACAGCGGGTGCCGGGTTGAGTTCAGCAGCGTCGTCGAGCATCGAAGTTGCTTCCATAATCAAACCGTAGTCGCGCGCGGAGAGCGCGGCAACGGCATCGGCGGCGTGCCGCAGAGCCGCGGCGCCGACGTTGGGGTGGCGATCCTGAACGAGGATACCCAGAGTCTCGGCGTCACCGAGCAGCCTGGCGGCGCGTGCAGCATACGCTCGAACCTGCCAACGACCATCTGCCATGAAACGGTAGACCCGGTCTCGCGCCGCGACCGCGTCGATGTTGGCGAGCGCGAGGAGAGCCCGGGAGCGATGCCTCCACGTCGCCCCGCGATCGGCCACGCTGGCGATGATCGCCGCCGGGCAGCCCAACTCGCCGAGTTGATCGACGGCGAGAAGCGAGACATGGTCGCTGGGGTCGGCCAGGGCCTGCCGGGCCCGATTGCATGTCGGGTCGAGCCGCAGGGCGTCGTAGCGCACGATATGCGATGGGTCGTCGCGCCATTCTCCCGATGCGATCACCCCCAGTCGACGGACCTGGGGGTCGGCATCGGAGAGTGCCGCCGCCACCGTGTCCGGGTCGCGGTCATCGGCCGCATTCAATGCCAGAAGAGCGAGCTTTCGGACGTTTGCGTTGTCTGTTTCCCGGACCGCGGTTCTAAGCGCCGCGATCGTTTCCGCAGACGGGGCCTCGCCGCGACGATGAAGTCGAAACTGCGCTTCGATCCCCGCTGCCCCACCCTGGCGGACCCTCGGGTCGTCTTCCCCCAGTCCAGCCGCAAGCACCGTTTCGTCGGCACCGGGCAGGCGCCCCATGGTCCGGTAGATGACCGCACGGACGTCCGGATCCTGCTCGTCGGCCAGAAGTCCGGCAAAATCGACCGGGGTGCCCATCTGGCCCAGGGCGTTGATGGCTTCCCGCCTGACGGAAGGGTCATCGGATCGAACCAAGACCTCGACCGCACTTTTGTGCTCCGGGCGCTCGAAGCGGCCCAGGGCGCGCACCGCCTGCCGCTGGATGTCCGGGTCCGGGTGAGCGAGCGCCTCGATCAGAACGGAAACATCCTCGGCCCGCGAATCCTCGACCTGTAGCAACCCGTAGTTCAACGATGACTGCATCAAGAAGAGCGCGATCCAGAGAAACATAGTCAGTAGTCAGTAGTCAGTAGTCAGTAGTCAGTAGTCAGTAGTCAGTGTACCTCTTACTCGTCACTTGTCACTTGTCACTTGTCACTCGTCACTCGTCACTTGTCGCCAGGTCGATCGAAACCACGCTCTCGCTTTCTTGTTGAAATGTCAAACGCAACGGGAGCAGGATGGTGGCTAGCAGGTAAAGAACGATGCCGATAGTCGCACTCCTTCTGTTCCTGTTGATTCCAGCCATGACGACTCCTGTTTTGGGGCAGGCCGCCAACGAGGCAGATTTCCGTCGGAGAGCCTGGAACCTGCGTATGTCAGAGAGGCTGCTGACAAGCAGGATGGCAAAGCCCGACGAGGCCTCGCTGGCCCTCGCCGCGCGACAGCTGAGGGAGTTCCAGAAGAATATCGAAGCCTTCGAATCAATGGGCCGGGATCTTTCGACGTTTCTGTATCTCGCCGGGTACGACTCCGCAAACCGCCGGGCAATCGCTCGTGGGGCCGAAGAAATCGAAGGGGTCGTCGATGGGCTGATCTCCTACCTCGGCGGAAACCTGGATGATTTCGATGAGGGACCGGATGACGGCGCGGGCCTCCCGACCCTGCTGGAGCAACTGTCGCGACAGATACCCCGATTTCGGCCCAGGCTGGACGAAGTGGTAACAACCGCACGCCGGAACCTGATCGACGTCCGGCTTCAGCGGGCGATCCTGAAGGACTTCGTGACGATCAAGCACCTTTGCCGGTTGCTCCGGGATCAGTAGCCGGGCTTTTGGGCAGTTGGTGTAGGTGCGGTCTATGACCGCGCATTGTCTCGACCCACCGTTTTGTGCGCTCATAGAGCGCACCTACACTTCTTCCGTTCGTGCCACTCGTCACTTGCCACTCCCTCTCAAAGATGTAGAATGTGGGTCCTTACGAACTGAGGAGGCAAGATTCATGAGTAGAAAGTTTCTCGTCATCGCCCTCGCGGCCGTGGTCGGCGCGGGCGCAGCGGGCCTGGTCGTTCTGACGCAACAGCAAGGGCTGGAGATCGAGAAGGTGGCTGACGGGCTCTACATGATCGTGGGCAACGGTGGGAACGTGGGAGTCCGCGTTACGTCCGAAGGCGTCGTCGTGGTGGACGATAAGTTTGAGCAGAACTATGACGACATCATCGCGAGAATCCGGAGCGTGACGGATCAGCCCGTGAAGTACGTCCTCAATACTCACCACCATGGGGACCACACCGGCGGCAATGAAAAATTCTCGGCCGTCGCCCAGGTGATCGCACATTCAAACGTCCGGACGAACATCCTGAACGGGAACCAGTCGGGCGCTCCGTCGATCGTCTTCACCGATCAGACAGCCGTCTTCCTGGGCGATGCGGAAGTGCGTGCGCACTACGTCGGGCGCGGTCACACGAACGGCGATGCGGTCATCTTTTTCCCGGACCTCCGGACCGTTCACACCGGCGACCTTTTCGTCGGTGGCACTCCGTTCATCGATTACGCGAATGGGGGAACCAGCGTCGAGTGGTTGACGACGCTGGACAACATTCTCGAACTGGACTTCGAGACCGTCATTCCCGGACACGGCGGTGTGATGACCAAGAACGACGTCCGGGAGTTCCGCAGCAAGTTCGAAACGCTGCAGGATCGCGCCAGAGAGCTCATCTCCCGCGGTGTGACGAAAGACCAGTTCGGCTCGCGCTTGAACGGCGACGATCTAGGCTGGCCTATCGAAGGCAGCCTGTTTGGACGCCGCAGCCTGCCCGACTTTTATGACGAACTAGGGCGTGTTAACACTAACGTAGCGCCTCGACGATGAGAGCGAAGTGAAGGAAGGCGAGGAACATGACGTCGAGTTTATCGAAACGGGAGAAGATACGCCGGAAACCTTTGAGTCGGCGGAAGAGCCTCTCGACTTCGTTCCTGCGGCGGTAGAGAAGGCGGTCGTATTCCCACGGCTCCAAGCGGTTGCGCTTGGGCGGCACGACGGGAATCCACCTAAAATCCAGAGCCAATTGGCGGGTCTGGTCGTCTTGGTAGGCACGGTCCATCAGCAGCGGCAGCGGCGCGGGCAACGGCCCCAGGCCGGCGAGCAGATCGCGGCCCTGCGGGGCATCGTGCGCTTGGCCGGGCGAGAGCGCAAACGTTATTGCCGTTCGAGCATTCGCGGCAACCAGATGAATCTTGGTGGTCCATCCGCCGCGGGATTTGCCGATCGCTTGCGGACCGTTTTTTTTAACGCACCCGTGCCGTCGGGATGAACCTTCACAATGGTTGAGTCCATCGAAACGGCTTCGATCCGGATGCGGACCAGTTGCTCGCGCTGGAGTTTTTCGAAGACGGCGTCGAGCACGCCGTTCTTGGACCAGCGGTTCATCCGGGTGTAGATGGTGTGCCAGTTGCCAAAGCGCTTGGGCAGACCGCGCCACTTGCAGCCCTGCTCAGCAACATACAAAATGGCGTTCAAGACCGCCAGGTTCGAAAGACTGACGTTGCCCCGCTGACGCGGCAGTTCCGGCTCGATGCGACAATACTGCTCCTGTGTGATCTCCATGCCTGATTATAAAACATTTATGCTCATTAGTGTTAACACGCCCTAGCGGGAAGCCGGTAGTTCGTAGGCCGTTGTCCGTAGGCCCTAGGTGTAGGTGCGGTCTATGACTGTCTATGACCGCACATTCTTCAAGCCGAAACGATGTGCGCTCATAGAGCGCACCTACACCCAAGCCAACTGACTACTGACTACTGGTTTATATGGAGGGTACAAGCATGCGCAGAAAGTTTCTTGTGATCGCAGTCGCGGCCCTCGTGGGCATATCCGCGGCCGCGCTGAACGGCCTGACCCAACGGGGAGGTCGCGGCCAGGCTCCGCCGCTGGACATTCAAGAGGTCGCCGACGGGCTCTACGTCATCGTCGGCAGCGGCGGGAACGTCAGCGCGAGGGTCACGTCGGAAGGTGTAATCATCGTCGATGACAAGTTCGAACGGAACTACGACGAAATCATCGCCAGAATCAAAGGCGTGACAAATCAGCCCGTCAAGTATGTGTTCAACACGCACAACCACGGAGACCACGTTGGGGGCAACCCGCAGTTCGGCTCCCTCGCGCAGATTCTGGCGCATACGAACGTTCGGGCCAACATGCTGCGAAACGATCAACCGGGGCCACCGACGATGGTGTATACCGACCAGGCAGCGGTGCATCTGGGCGGTGCCGAGGTCCGGGCGATCCACTTCGGACGAGGCCACACCAACGGCGATTCGGCGATTTATTTTCCGGATCTTAGGACCATCCATACCGGAGATCTGTTCGTCAGCGCCGGAACACCGTTCATCGACTACAGCAACGGAGGCGACAGCACCGAGTGGCTCGACACGATCGACGGCATCCTCTCACTGGATGCCGACAAAGTGATCCCCGGGCATGGGGACGTGGTCACGAAGGCCGGGTTGCGTGAATTCCGGACGAAGTTTCAGACGACGCAACGCCGGACGAGTACGGCAATCCGGCAAGGCGCAACCAAAGAGAACCTCGCCGAACGGGTCGACCTGGAAGACATCGGCTGGGCCTGGGAAGGTCGTCTGTTGCGAAGCCTGGAGGGGTTCTACGACGAGATGGCGGGGGATAGGTAATAGTAGTCAGTAGTCGGTAGTCAGTAGTCAGTTGGTGTAGGTGCGGTCTATGACCGCACGTGGTTCCGGCTTGAGGGAGGCGTGGGGGGACCGGACCAGCTGTCTTTCTCTACGTACCCACGCACCGCGATCGGCACTTGAACGCTCAAACTCACGTCGGGAGGGGGACGGTGGGCCCGACGCTAATGAATGGTTCCGCTCATAGAGCGCACCTACACTCGACCAACCTCCAGGATGCGTTTTTCCAACCTCGCTGAGCACTTTCCGGGCTCCAGGAACCGGCTCTACAAGGTTCGCGACAGGTTCGTTGAAGAAGGCCGGCCCATCGTTGATCTGATTTCGGGGAACGTAAATGAGCATGGCATCGTTTTCCCGGAAGGCTTGCTCAAAGACATAATCGCCGAGGCTGCAGAAAAGGCAGCGGTTTACAAGCCGGACTCGTTCGGTCAGCCCTCTGCCCGGGCCGCCATTGCAACTCACGACCCGTCCTGGATCACCCCCGACCGCATTCTGCTCACACCCGGTACCAGCGTCGCCTATTGGTACTGCTTCAAGCTGCTTTGCGACACAGCGGACGAGGTTCTCTGCCCCACTCCTTCCTATCCGCTCTTCGACTACATTGCAAAGACCTGCGGAGTACATATCAGGAACTACCGATTGATCGAGCGCCAGGGGTGGATGATCGATCTCGAATACCTGGAAGACCAGATCACTGAAAGGACGCGAGCGATCGTCGTCATATCGCCGCACAACCCGACGGGTATGGTCGTCGATTCCTCGCAGGGCGACGCTCTGGCTGCCATCGCCCGGCGCTACGACCTGCCGATCATCGCGGACGAGGTGTTCAGCGAGTTCGTCTTCGAAGGTCAAAGCGTGCGCCCGGCGGACGGCGACTCCCCGCTCGTGTTCACGCTGAACGGTTTCTCGAAAATGTTCGCGCTTCCCGGGATGAAGATCGGGTGGGTGGCAGTTTCCGGAACAACGGGTCTCGTCGGTAAAGCCCTCGCCACTTTGGAACTGATCTCGGACACCTTTCTTCCAGTGAACGAGATCGCCCAGTTCGCCGTCCCGGCGGTGTTCGAAAAGGGCGCCGATTTCCTCGAAGACTACCGAAACCGGATGAGCGAGCGTCGAAACACGGCGCTCGCCGCATTGAAAGGCCTGGACCTCGTCGCACCGCGAGGAGGTTTCTACCTGATACTCCCTTACACGCGGGACATCGACGAACAGGACCTGGCCGTCGAACTACTCGAAGAGGAGAACCTTCTGGTCCACCCCGGCTACTTCTACGACACCGAAGGCCGTCACGTGGTCCTGAGCTACGTCCAACCACCCGCTGTTATCAAAGACGCCCTCCACCGCCTTCGGTCCCACGTGTGACTATTGGCGTGTGGGCCAGAAGAGTTTTTCACCGCAAAGGCGCAAAGACGCAAAGGATCTATGGTTTATTCTGAATGATTTCTTGGCGCCTTTGCGCCTTTGCGGTTAGTCCTCTTCTGTTGCCGCTTCGCTCAGGGTCAGGTTTCAGCGCGGCGGAGGACTTCGAGGGGTTTCTGGCCGAGGATACGGTAGCTGGCGGCCCAGCCGGTTGCGACGGCGAGCAATGTCGTCAGGGCGATTGCGGCGACGAGAGGCAACCAGTCGATGACATATGTCCCGTCCATCAACTGGTCGACGACGAAGGCAGTAAAGGCGGCGGCCAGAAGGCTTCCGATCAGGCCGGCTGCCAGGCCGAGGATAAGGAACTCCACGGAGAAGACACCGACGATCCGGGAGCGTGTCGCGCCGACGGTCTTCAGTATCGCGACTTCACGGATACGGCGGTAGCGGGTGCCGGCGACGCTTGAGGCGAGGATGATGAGTCCTCCCAGGATCGCAAACCCGGCTACGAACCGAACGGTCAGGCTCATCCGCTCGATCGTTTTCTGGACGATGTCCAGGATGTCTGCGACATTGATGACCGTCACCGATGGGTAGCGTTCAAACACGGCCCGTTGCAGCGCGCCGACGGCTGCGGGTTCGACAAGCAGCGCGCCGTAGTAGACGCCAGGAAACTCATCGAGCGTACCGGGAGTCAGAATGAACTGGTTGTTGGCTCCAGAGCGCGTTCCGTCGGTCCGGCGAACGTTTGCGACACGCGCGCCCACGACTCTCCCTCCGACATTCCACTCGACAGTGTCACCGGGGTCCAGGCTCAGGATCCCTGCGGCATTCTCTTCCACCGAAACCAGGCGGTCTCTCGTCCCCTCTTCCCACCACTCCCCCTCCAGAATCTCGGTCGCCGGTGGGGGTTCGTCCGACCAGGTGAGCGCAAACTGGACCCGCAGGTAACGACGCTCGCCTTCGACCAGGTTCATGTCCTCGATCGCCACGTCGTTCACGCGATGCAGCATCCCGGACACCGCCGGAGACGCCGGTTGTGCCTCGATCACACCGTCCTGTTCTCCGAGCAACTCCCACAGCCCGTCCTTCTCCCGATCCGTGATGTTGATCATGTACACGTTCGGCATGTCGGGAGGCGCGCTGGTCCGCAACTGATCCACGAGAGACGTCTGCAGCAGTTGCACCGAAAGCGTGAACATCACGCCGATGCCCAGGGCAACGAGGACCGCCACGACGTGCGTTCCGGGCCGATACAGGTTCGCGACTCCGTGTCGCAGGGACGGGTGCCAGCTCCGCGCGAAGCGATTGAGGACGCGGCGCATCAGCACCATCAGTCCCTGTCCGACCAGGCCCAGCAGTAGGACGCTTACGAGCAGGCCACCCGCAAAGATGGATCCGACGTAGAGCGACGAGCCAATCCACGCAGCCATGGCCCAGAGGCCGAGGGCGATAACGCCGAAAGCCGCGTACGGGCGCAGATCCCGCCCTCGAAGCTGCGTCTCGGCCATGTCGCGCCGGAATATCAAGGCCGGACGAATTCGGGAGATCGACAGCAGCGGGGGGATCGTGAACAGCAAAGCGGTCAGAAGCCCGGCCAGAACCCCCTGCAGTATCGGGGCGATCGATATGATCAGGTGGATGTCGACGTCGAAGTAACCGGCGAGAAAACGCGGAAATATCAACTGCGCGCCGAACCCGAGCGCGACGCCGATCAGGCTTCCGGCAAGGCCGAGGATGGCTGCCTGTACGACATAGATCCTCATGATCTGCCGCGAGCGGCCGCCCAGGCATTTGATCATCGCGATCGAATCCATCTTCTGCCGGAGATGGCTTTCAATAGAGGTGGCAACGCCAAGGCCTCCGACTATCAACGCAATCAGGCTCACGAGACTGAGGAACGTGGTCGCCCGCCGAAGGCCGCGGGAAAGCGTTCGGTTCTGCTGCGTAAAATCCGATACTCGGGCGCGGCGGCCGAATACTTCCCCGATCTCGGCACGGGTTCCATCCAGGTCGGTTCCCTCTGGAAGGCGCAGCAAAAGGCGCTGGGTCGCACGGCTTCCGGGAACGGCTAGTCCCGCCTGCTCGAAACCGGCCGGCGTCATAAGGACGCGTGGACCGAGCGTGAATCCGGTCGTCATACGGTCGGGCTCTTTGATGGCGACAGCCGCGATGCGGAATTCGCCCGCACTAACCTTGATCGTGTCGCCCACATCGACGTCCAGCCGCATGAGCAGGTCGTCGGAAACGATGACCGCATCGTCACCCATCTCCGCTTCCGCCGGCTCGAACTCCAGCGTTCCGTAGTAAGGATAGACGGATAGGTCTGCCGCTTTGATCGAGCTCAACAGAGGTTGAGGATGGGACGTCGAAGACGACATCGAGACCGTTTCCGTAACCCGCGTGAAATCGATTCCCCGCTCACGAAGGCTCTCGAGGAAGGCCAATTCCTCGTCTGTAGGATCGACGGAGAGGCGGATCATGAGATCGGCGCCCATCAAAATGCGGGCTTCGGCGAGCAACGTGTACCGGACGGATTCGTTAAAGCCCTTGACTCCGCTCAGGGCAGCTCCGCTCAGGGCCGTGTTAACACGCCTGCGGCAATCGCCAGGATCACGAACAGGAAGCGTCCCTTCGATGCGCGTGCTTCGCGCCAGGCCATTCGGAAAGCGAATCTCATAGTCAGTAGTCAGTAGTCGGTAGTCAGTAGTCAGTTGAATCGAACCATAGGTGCGAGCGGATACTGACGGTCATGCGTCCCCAACTGGCCACTGACTCCTGATAACTATCTTCTTTCAATCTAGTAGTCCGTCGTATCCGCAGTCGGTAGTCAGTTAGACTGGACCATCAGTGCGAGCGCATATCGACCGTCATGCGTCCCGAACTGACTACGGACTACTGGCTACTGACTACTATCCTCAACTATCCGCCCGTCCTTCAGGACAATCCGCCGGTCGGCATGGGAGGCTAGTTCCAGGTTATGGGTGACCAGGACGAGCGTCGTACCCTGGTCGCGGTTCAGCTTCAGCAACAGCTCCAGAACATGGCTCCCGTTCGCGCTGTCGAGGTTGCCGGTCGGCTCGTCGGCCAGCAGGATCGCCGGCCCCATCATGAAGGCCCGGGCAATCGCGACCCTCTGCTGCTCCCCGCCGGATAGTTGGGCCGGATAGTGATCGTGCCGCTCGAGCAGGCCCACGCCGTCGAGCAGTTGCCGCGCCCGGTCCAGCGTACCGTTCGCCGTCCCATCCCCGAGCATCTCGGCAGGAAGGAGAACGTTCTCCGTGGCGGTCAGCGTCGGAATCAGCTGGTATGCCTGGAACACGAACCCGATCTTGCGTCCACGGACACCGGCGAGTTCATCCTCGCTCAGGCCGGTGATATCGATCCCGTCGAGCATGACGGACCCGGACGTGGGCCAATCCAGTCCGGCAATCATTCCGAGCAGGGTGCTCTTGCCACTGCCCGACGGCCCCATGATCGCAACGACCTGGGAGCTGGGAACCTCGAAACTGATGTCCTTGAGGATCTCGACCCGGTGGGTCTCGGTTGCGATGGTCTTGACGAGATTCTTGACGACGATCATTAATCTTGTTTCACAGCGTCGACGGATTGGCCGTTCGATCGAGGGGACGCATCCCCGTTCGAGCGGACGCATCCGCCTCACGGTATCGTACACTATTGAAAGGTCTTCACTATGTTGACGAACGCCACCGTTCTTCGGTCACTCACAATCTTCGCCGTGCTGGCTCTCGCTGGGGGATGCAGAACCGAACCGGAACCCGACCGAAGTCCCACGCCGAGGGCTGTGGCCGCAGTTCCCGCCGCATCCGATCCGGATCTGCCCGTCATACTGGCTTTTGGCGACAGCCTTACCGCAGGGTATGGCGTCGATGCCGAAGTCTCCTATCCCGCCCAATTGCAGAGGGAACTCGACCGACGGGGGTATTCCTACCGGGTCGTGAATCAGGGGATAGACGGAGACACGACGAGCGGTGGGATCGCTCGGCTCAGCGGCGCACTGGACCTTGAACCCGAGCTCGTCATCCTCGAGTTGGGAGGCAACGACGGTCTTCGCGGCATCCCGATCGAGGTCGCCCGAGCAAACCTCGCCACGATGATCGAAGCCTTCAACGAGATCGGTACGCGCGTGGTCCTGGCGGGACTCACCCTGCCGCGCAACTACGGGCCGGAGTACATCCAGGATTTCGAGGACATGTTCGTCGGGCTCGCCGCCAAGTACAGCGTAGAACGCATTCCGTTCTTCCTCGAAGGCCTGGCGGGCGTTCGGAGCCTGAACCTGCCTGACGGTATCCACCCGACAGGCGAAGGCTACACGATCGTCGTCGAAAACGTCCTGGAAACGATCGAACCGTTACTGAAGAAATAGCCGCCCCCCACTTTCAGACGGATGGGTTGGTCGCCCCCCACAGACAATTTGGTACACCCGGGGACAGGGTCGGGAAGAATAACCACGGAGGCGCGAAGGCACGGAGAAGGAGCTCTAGTTCAGAACCAGATACAAGGATCCCCTCCGCGCCTCCGTGTCTCCGTGGTTAGAAATCTTCTGAGTACTGCATTCGGGAAGGCTTCTTCCCTGAACGGTTTCCGGATAGAATCGATCTTCCTTTTTCTCAGGAGGCTCTCGACATGCGTAGTTCCCGGTGCTGTTTCCAGACATTCTTGCTGATCGTCGCTCTGACACTGCCCGTCGCTGCTCAGGACAACTCCGAGCTGGCCGACCTCAAGCAGGAGTCCGCCGAAAAAGTTGAGGGCCTGCGGGATTTCACCCAGCAGATGGTCGACATGATCTACAGCTTCGGAGAGCTGGGTTTCCAGGAAGTCGAAACGTCACGCTACATCACCGACATTCTCGAGGAGAACGACTTCACGGTCGAACGCGGCATCTCGGGCATGCCGACAGCATGGATGGCGACCTGGGGATCCGGCGAACCGGTCATCGCTCTCGGCAGCGACATTGACGGCATACCGAAGGCTTCACAGAAACCCGGCGTGGCGTACCACGATCCCTTGATCGAGGGAGCTCCGGGGCACGGTGAGGGTCACAACTCCGGACAGGCGGTCAACGTGACGGCGGCGATAGCAGTCAAGGAGCTCATGGAGCGAGAGGGCATTTCGGGAACGCTCAAGCTCTGGCCGGGAGTCGCCGAAGAACAACTGGGCTCGAAGGCCTACTACGTCCGGGACGGTTTCTTCGAGGACGTAGACATCGTCCTCTTCTCGCACGTGAGCAACAACCTGTCTGTGCGCCACGGCCCTACGGCCGGGAGCGGGCTGGTTTCGATCGAGTTCACTTTCCATGGTGAAGCCGCGCACGGTGCGGGCGCTCCATGGCGGGGTCGCAGCGCCCTGGATGCTGTCGAGTTGATGAACGTCGGGTGGAACTACCGCCGGGAACACCTGCGCCTCCAGCAGCGATCGCACTATGTCATCCCGAACGGCGGCGACCAACCGAACGTCGTGCCCTCAGAGGCGTCGGTCTGGTACTTCTTGCGGGAAACCGACTATCCGCACATTGCCGACATGCTCGAAGCGGGTCAGACGATGGCGAAAGCGGCAGCCATGATGACCGGAACGGAGATGGAATACCGGATCCTGGGATCGGCCTGGCCCGGACACTTCAACAAGATCGTGGCCGAAACCATGTATGAAAACATCCAGGCCGTCGGCTTGCCGGAGTGGAGCGAGGCAGACCAGACACTTGCCCGTGCGGTCCAGACGGAGCTGGGCAACGAGGAGACGAACGGTTTGAATACGGAGATCGAGCCACTGCCCGAACCGATCGAAGCCCCGCGGGGCGGCGGGTCCGACGACATCGGAGACATCTCCTGGAACGTGCCGACCGTCACGCTGCGTTTCCCGTCCAACATCCCCGGGCTGCCGGGACACCACTGGGCAAACGCGGTCGCCATGGCGACACCGATCGCCCACAAGGGCGCGACGGCCGGAGCCAAAGCTCAGGCGATGACTATCCTGGACTTCCTGCTCAGAGACGATCTCCTCGACGAGGCGTGGAAGTATTTCCGCGAGGTCCAGACCAAGGACACGACCTACACGCCGTTCATCAGCGACACCGACACCCCCGCCGTTCATCTGAACCGGGAGATCATGGCGGCATACCGGGACCGGATGAAGGAGTACTACTTCGACCCGACCCGCTATGAGACCTACCTGGAACAGTTGGGGATCGAATACCCGACGGTGAGGAACTAGTGACCTGTAACAGTGCTATCGGTACCAGCGTTCGGCGGAACGGCGTCGGATTCTAGGAGTGACGCCCGAGCCAATGCTGTTTCATTGCGAGGGCGTTACGACACCGAAGACGGCGCCGTTCCGCCGAACCCTTCGGGCCGATGGGGGTTGCGAGCGATCTCTTTGTCGGAAGCCGTCACCGATGAAAGAGCATCGCTTTCCGTCTCCCTCCGCGACCTCGCCCGCAAGACCCATCGGCGATGGTACCGATAGCACTGTTACAGGCCACTAGCTGCCAAGAATGATAACCACGGAGACGCGGAGGCACGGAGATTCTTAGTTCTAGGAACTGGCATTGATCTTCTCAGCGCCTCCGTGCCTCCGTGGTGAAATCTTATCTCTGCGTCGGTTCCCTGACGCCCCGTATCCGTTGTAAACTTCGGAATCCAAGGTAGGCCGTCAGTTGAGCGAAGAACGACCCATCAAAGCTGTATTGGTCGGGGTGGCAACGCCATGAAGCATCTCACGACGTGGCTCTTCGACCCTGTGGCCGGAGAATACCGAGAGATCGACGAGCAGGCCTCTCCAGGCGGAGCCGGAGAGATCTCGGCGATCGATCAGTTTCACAGCAAAACGATCCTGCTCCTCGGAGCAACAGGTTTCTTGGGGAAGGTTCTGCTGGCCCTGGTTCTCGAGCGGTTTCCGGAACTGAAACAGCTCGTCGTGCAGGTACGTCGCAAGAAAAACCTGTCCGGCGAGCAACGCTTCTATTCGGAAGTGCTCGAGTCCCCGCCGCTACAGTCGATCGTGAACCGGGTGGGCGTGGATTCCATCAGGAACAAAGTGACGATCGTCGAAGGCGACCTGAGCCTGCCCATGTGCGGCATCTCCGCCGAGCAGCTCGCGGGCCTCACCGATCGAGTCGATTTGATCGTCAACACTGCCGGACTCGTAGAGTTCGACCCCCCGCTCGACGTATCGCTGATCACGAACGTGTACGGCGTCCGGAACCTGATCGAACTGGTCCAGGTGCTCAACGTCAAGCTTGTGCACGTTTCCACGTGCTACGTCGCGGGCAAGCGCAACGGACAAATCCCCGAGGACACCGTCATCGCCGGTTATTACCCGAACCGCAAGGACGAGAGCGACGACAGCTTCGACGCCGAGGAAGAGCTGGAGTGGTGCGAGCGGTTCATCAAGGGCACCAACGACCGCGAAGCGCTGCGTAGCGGCGGGATGGAACGCGCTGAATCGTGGGGATGGACCAACACGTACACTTACGCGAAGAGCATGGGCGAACAGCTGATGGCGCAAACGCCCGGGCTGGAGTACTGTATCGTACGCCCCGCCATCGTCGAATCCTCACTGAGTTTTCCTTTCCCGGGATGGAACGAGGGGATGACCACCTCGGCACCCCTGGTCCTGATGGGCGGCGAGGGCGTCAAGAGCTGGCCTGTGAGGAAGGACGGACCGCTCGAGATCATCCCCGTGGATCTCGTTGCCAACGGGATCCTCATCGCAACCGCCTCGATGCTCGCCGACCGTGGCGAGAAGGTGTACCACCTGGCGACAGCGGCCGACAACCCGGTCATGCTCCCGCGTCTAGTCGCCTTCCTGGGGATGAACGCGCGCTACAAGCACAAGCACAAGAGAGACGGAAACAAACTGGCCAGGCTCTGGAAGACTTACGTCGAAACCGAGGTCGTCAGCGTCGAGCAGCTGGAATCGAACCGCAGGCGCCTCCGCTGGGGTCTGGACATGTTGCAGGCCACGTTTAACTTCCTGAAGGTCGCGCTCGGAAAAAAGAAGATGGAGCCGTACCTCAAGAGCCTGCGGGTTACACGACGGCAGATCCGCCAGCAGCAACAGACTCTCGACATGTTCCTACCGTTCATGATCCACAACAGCTTCATCTTCGACACCGGTCACATCCGACGCGCCTGGAACATGCTGACGCCCGCGGACCGTGAGCGGCTCAGCTGGGCACCCGAACAGATCGACTGGGCCGATTACTGGGTGAACATCCACACAAAAGGGATCGAGAAATGGATCCGCCCGATGTTCGCCAAGCAGACCCGCCCCGCCGCGCCCGCCCCACCCCGCGCAACCGTCTCATGAAGACCGTCCGCGACACGGGCGGGTTCCTCGAGCGTCACGAGGGGCAGGCTCCGGCTGCGTCGTAGCTAGTCCGAAGCTTTATGACCGGTTCGACATCAGCTGCAGCGATCGTCAATCCCAACTCGGCCGGAGGCAAGACCGGCGCCGCGTGGCAACGCATCCGCGGACAGCTCGAAGACGTGTGCGGCCCGGTGACGGTCTACGAAACAAAGGGGCCCGGGCACGCCATCCAACTCGCCGCCGCTGCGGTCGATTCCGGTCACCGGACGCTGATCGCGGTCGGTGGAGACGGGACTGTCAACGAGGTCGTCAACGGCATTCTCCTCAAGGACGAATCCACGGTGTCCGGTATCACCCTCGGCCTGATTCCCCAGGGGACCGGTTCCGACCTCAGGCGGGCTCTTCGCGTCCCGCTCGACGAGAAGGCTGCAATTGAGACGCTGCAGAGTGGAACCGCCACCAGCCTCGATGTGATGAAAGTGGTCTATCGGAAGCCCGACGGCGCACATGACATCCGGTATTCGGTGAACCTGACCAGCTTCGGGATGGGCGGTGCCGTGGCGGCTCGAGCCAACCAGTCGTCCAAGCCGTTGGGCGGCATGGTGACTTTCCTGGTCGCGACGGCGCTCGCCACGCTCGGGTTCCGTGGGAACAGGGTTTCGATCGAGCTTGACGAAGACGAATTGAAGGACGTTCTCATCACGAACGTGGCCGTCGGTAACGGCCAATATCACGGGGCCGGCATGATGATCTGCCCCAGGGCGGTGATCGACGACGGCCTCCTCGACGTGACGATCGTGGAAAAGATGTCCCTCTGGGAGATCGCGAGCGGTATCAGGATGCTTTATGACGGCACCGTCTACGACCACCCGAAAGTGCACTTCAGACGGACGAAGCACCTCATCGCCTCCTCCGACGAACCGTCCTCGATTGAAATCGACGGCGAACCTCTCGGCCACCTCCCCCTGGAAATCACCATCCTCCCCGGTGCTCTCCGCATGATCGTCCCGTAAGAAGGTTTCACCGCAAAGGCGCAGAGGCGCAGAGGAACTATTCTTACTAGGGCGTGTTAACACTACCGTAGTGCCTCGACGATGAGAGCGAAGTGAAGGAAGGCGAGGAACATGACGTCGAGTTTATCGAAACGGGAGAAGATACGCCGGAAACCTTTGAGTCGGCGGAAGAGCCTCTCGACTTCGTTCCTGCGGCGGTAGAGAACGCGGTCGTATTCCCACGGCTCCAGGCGGTTGCGCTTGGGCGGCACGACGGGAATCCACCCAAAATCCAGAGCCAATTGGCGGGTCTGGTCGTCCTGGTAGGCGCGGTCCATCAGCAGCGGTAGCGGCTCGGGTAGTGGCCCCAGACCGGCGAGCAGATCGCGGCCCTGCGGGGCGTCGTGCGCTTGGCCGGGCGAGAGCGCAAACGTTATTGCCGTTCGAGCATTCGCGGCAACCAGATGAATCTTGGTGGTCCATCCGCCGCGGGATTTGCCGATCGCTTGCGGACCGTTTTTTTTAACGCACCCGTGCCGTCGGGATGCACCTTCACAATGGTTGAGTCCATCGAAACGGCTTCCACCCGGATGCGCACCAGTTGCTCGCGCTGGAGTTTTTCGAAGACGGCGTCGAGCACGCCGTTCTTGGACCAGCGGTTCATCCGGGTGTAGATGGTGTGCCAGTTGCCAAAGCGCTTGGGCAGACCGCGCCACTTGCAGCCCTGCTCAGCCACATACAAAATGGCGTTCAAGACCGTCAGGTTCGAAAGACTGACGTTCCCCCGCTGACGCGGCAGCTCCGGCTCGATGCGACAATACTGCTCCTGTGTGATCTCCATGCCCTATTATAAAACATTCTTGCTCTTTAGTGTTAACACGTCCTAGTCCGCCCGCTTTGAAGCGCATTCGAGCGGTTGATGCACGACAGCCCGAACTTCAGAAAAAAATCTTTGCGTCTTTGCGCCTTTGCGGTTGAAAACTCTTATGAAAACAGCTGGCGGATGTTGGAGGCGTGGCGGAGGACGACGATGCCCAGGGCGACGAAGGCGAAGACGCCCACTTCGGGTCCACGGAGGACAATTATCGCAACCGATATGACCGTCATCGTCGCGATCGAGGAGATGGCACCTTCCTGCACCCAACCCATCTTGCGGCCGAAGGCGCGGAGTGTCGGGTAGAGCGGCAGACAGACGAGGGTGATCAGGAATTGCAGGTAGAGGAGGGCGCCGACCATCGTGGCCACGCCCTTGCCCCCATTGAATCTGAGGAACGGCGTCCAGCAGTGGCCGGCAACCGCAACAAGACCGAGCGTCCAGAGAATCCAATCCGAGTCGGCTGGGATTGAAAGAAGGAACACTGCCAACGCGCCCTTCGTAAGATCACCGAAGAGTGCGATGGCCGCTCTCCAGCGGGTCGAGACGCGGAGCACGTTGTTGAACCCGGGGTTTCCGGAACCCGCTTTCGTGATATCGATGCCGGTGCCCCACACCGCGATGACCGCAAACGGGATGGCTCCGATGAGGAAGCTGAGCACGAACTTGAAGCTGACGAGGATCCAGGGATTCATCAAAGAGTCGGGTATCGGAAGACGCCGTAACTATAGGCAAAAGAACGCTATGCTAGAATCAGCAGTCAGCCCCACAGAATTTTGAACCTCCGCTGAGGGCCTCGATCCGACTGGAAATGATACGCTATTACGCAGCAATCGGTCTCCAATTAGTCGGCCTCATCATCACGATGGAGTCGCTCCTCCTCTACTTCGGAGACATGGGCCCGATGATGCGCACGGCGTTCGTCGGGATCGGAATTTTCTACGCCGGGCGGCTCATTCGCCCTGAGGACGGTTAGGTTGTCGCGACACTACGCGGGCGGAGGCCGACCCTCCTACACCTACATCGGCGGAGGTGGAGTGCCTCGGGCGATCAAGATCATCATGATCGTCTCGGGCAGCGTCCATCTTCTAAGCTTGCTGGGCGTTCGAGGGTTCAGCGAGACCCTGGTCGCAAGTTTTGGGCTGACACCTGCCGCCGTGACCGGCAGCTTCGCCGTCTGGCAGCTGGCGACTTACATCTTTTTGCACGGAGGCTACTTCTGGCACATCCTCCTCAACATGTTCGTCTTATGGATGTTCGGGAGCGAGCTCGAGCGGACATGGGGGACGAGGGAGTTCACGAAGTTCTTCTTCATTTGCGGCGTCGGCGCCGGTCTCTTGAACGTCATCGTAACCCCCAACTCCACCATCCCCATCATTGGCGCATCCGGTTCCGTGTACGGGGTCCTGCTGGCATACGGCCTGCTCTGGCCGAATCGAATCATGCTCCTGATCCCCTTCATGATCCCCGTAAAGGTGAAGTATTACATCATGTTTATCGGGGGTCTGGCGTTATTAGCCTCTCTCTCCGGGGCAGGCGGGGGTATCGCACACGTCGTCCACCTCGGCGGGATGATTTTTGCCTTCCTCTACATGAAGGGAAGCAAACACACGAGGGGTTTCAGCCTCGGAAACCTCCGGCGGTACTACGACCAGTGGCAGCGCGAGCGGTTGCGACGCAAGTTCGAGGTCTATTACAACAAGCGTCAGCAGCAACGCAAACCCGATGATCCGGACGACGAGGAATGGCGGCGCTGGCGCAATTGAAGGATCACTATCGGACCTACAACTCCTGGCTCAGGGAAATCTTCGGGGAGCGCGTTCACAAAGTAATCGTCGACGCCGGTTTTACCTGCCCGAACCGCGACGGCACTGTCGCAGTCGGTGGTTGCTCCTACTGCAACAACAACTCGTTCCGCCCGCCTCTCGCCATCAAGACCGCGCCGATTCCCGATCAGGTCGAGAACGGAATCCGCTACCTGCGCCGGCGCGTCGAAGCGGAAAAGTTCATCGTCTACTTCCAACCCTTCACGAACACCTACGCCGAGACCGGCTACCTTCGAGGTCTGTACACCGAGGCTCTGAAGCACCCCGATGTCGTCGGCCTCGCGATCGGTACCCGGCCCGACTGTATCGATGAAGAGAAAATCGCGATGATCGATGAGATCGCGCGGGACACCTGCGTGTCGCTCGAGTTCGGTGTGGAATCGATCTACGACGAAACGCTGCGGCGGGTCAACCGCGGGCACGACTACGGGGCGTTCCTTCGCGCGATGGAACTGTCGAGAGGACACTCTTTCCACCTCGGGGCGCATATCATCCTCGGCTTCCCCTGGGAGACACGCGACCAGTGGCTGTCGATGGCGGACGAGATGTCGCGCGTCGGCGTCGACATGCTGAAGATCCACCACCTGCACTTAGTGAAGGGGACAGCGCTGGCCCGTGAACACGAGGAAACTCCGTTTGAGCTGATGTCGTTCGAGGAGTATCTGGACGTGGTGTGCGATTTCATCGAGAGGCTCGATCCGAAGATCGTCATCGAACGGCTATTCGGCGAAGCGCCCGTCAGATTGCTGGTGGCTCCGAACTGGGGTTTGAACAGGAACGAAGTGATTGCCGGAATCCGAAAGCGGATGGACGAGCGGAACGTGGTCCAGGGATCGATGTGCGGTCGGGTGTAGGTGCGCTCTATGAGCGCACGTCGTTTCGGCTCAATCGAGGGGGGTGGCTGGGACCTCGTCCGACGGCTATTGCAGATTGGTCATTGGACGATTCCGCATTGGAAATTTGGAGATTGCAAATTGCTCGATTTCTTATTGGTCGGAAATCTGAAATGAAACAATCTCCAATGAGCAACATGCAATGTGGATTCTTTCAAATATCGCAATTTGCGATAGTCTGGACGCGGGCTTCTCCAAATCCCCGCCCCTCGAAATGTTTTGGACAAGGATGGTCATAGACCGCACCTACACTTCCTCAATCTTGGTCAGCACCTCTTCCTGCTTCGCTTTCAACCCATCCAGCGTCATTTGATGAAAGTTGATTTCGGTCAACAGGAGCGTGCGAGCGTGATCCTTCGTGATCAGTTCGGTCTGGACCTCATCCAGACACTGCCCTGACTTCACAGCCGTCGAATAGAGCTTCCCCGCGTGCAGATCGATCGATCCCGTCCCCATCGCTGTTCCGAGCAATGCCGGCAACTCCGCCAGAATGTCTGTCTCATTCCGCAGATGTCGCGTCAGCTCATTCGACTCCAGCTCGACACCGCAGTAATGACACTTCTCGATGATCTCCGGGTACTCTTCTCTGGACATGGAGGGAGTCTAGCACAGGGATGATACAGGTCCCTCGGCGGCCCTCATCAGGACGACCCGCGGCGCTCTTTCGCCCTCCATGGAACAGTCGCTAGCTGCTCGTTGGTCGAGTCACATTCGTTGGTAGCATTTTTGTTATACTTGATGGGTCATGCCAAAGGAAATCACGGTTCGACGGGTCGGAGGTTCGGTGGGAGCGACTCTGCCCAAAGACATGGCGGATCGATTCCATCTGGAACCGGGAGATCGGCTTCTTGCAATCGAGACCGAGGAGGGGATCCTGCTTACGCCCTACGATCCCACGACCGAGAAGGCCCTGTCACTAGCCGCGAAGGCAGCGAAGCGATACCGCAATGCCCTGCGGGAACTCGCGAAATAACAAAACCACATGAAACGAGAGCCTCTTTGGCTCAGCCGCCTGATCGTTGAGGCGATCCATTTTGACCAGGTCCGCGAACATGGAGGCCGCCGGGGAGTTCGCGACTTGGATCTGCTGGAATCGGCCCTAGCACGACCACGCAGTAAGTGGTCCTATGCCCACAAGCCAGACCTCGCCACACTCGCGGCGGCGTACGGGTTCGGGATAGTCAAGAACCATCCCTTTGAAGACGGAAACAAACGGGTCGGATTCCTGGCTATGGTTGTCTTCCTGGGTCTGAATGGCTACGAATTCGAAGCACCGGAAACTGATGTCGTGTCGAACATCGTCGCCCTCGCCGCAGGACGGTTGACAGAGGAAAGCCTCGCGGATTGGATACGATCAAACATGAAACGATCGCCGCCCCGCCGCAGGCCTTAAACAATGTGACATAACCTCAAGGTTTTGAGATTTCGGATGCTCAGGGCCCAAAGCCGGGACTTGCCCGACACGTACGCAATAACGTACGATATGTACATGAAGAGTCTAACCGCCAGCGAAGCCAGGGCCAACCTGTATCGGCTCCTCGACGAGGCAGCGGCGTCTCACGAGCCCGTCCATATCACCGGTAAACGCAACAACGTTGTCCTGGTAGCCGAAGAAGATTGGAATGCGGTCCAGGAGACCCTGTACTTGCTTTCCGTGCCGGGAATGCGCGAGTCCATCCGGGAAGGCATGGCGACGCCGGTCGAGAAAACCTCTGACGAGCCCGGTTGGTGAGTCGGCCCTGGCGGGTCGTCTTCACGACGCAGGCCCAGAAGGATGCGAGAAAGCTCGTCAGATCAAATCTGCGTCCAAGAGCTGAAGAACTGATCGACATCCTCCGCCAGGACCCCTTCAGACCCCCGCCACGTTACGAAAAACCTGTGGGCGACCTTTCCGGCTCTTATTCCCGTCGCATCAACATCCACCATCGGTTGGTGTATCAGGTTCTGGAAAAACCGCGTACCGTGAAGGTGCTGCGCATGTGGACCCATTACAAATAGGAGGTCGCTCAGCTCCTTTGTACCACTGAAGCACGGTGGGTCCGCCGTCGCCTCCGTTGACTTCCTTTCCACTGGAGGCATAACATTTCTGGAAGGACGACAACCCTCAAAATCACACCCGGTTTGTGATCGACGGCAGATAGAGCGTGGGTGCCAGTTTGCAGCGGTAAGCTTTCTGGAGCGGCAACCCTCATCAGGAGCGCCACGGCAAATGATCGGTCAGACCATATCCCACTACAGAATCCTCGAAGAGATCGGCGTCGGGGGTATGGGCGTGGTCTACCGGGCCGAGGACACGTCCCTCCGGCGTTATGTGGCGGTAAAGTTTCTTCCCGAGAGCATCGCGGCCGACAGACAGGCAGTGGAACGGTTCAAACGCGAGGCCCGTGCCGCGGCGGCGCTGAATCACCCCAATATCTGTTCCATCCACGAGATCGATGACCACGACGGCCGACCGTTCATCGTGATGGAGCTGATGAAGGGCCGCACGCTCAAGCAAAGGCTATTGCGTGGTCCTCTGACACCCGATCAGACTTTGGAACTGGGGATTCAACTCGCCGACGCGCTCGACGCCGCGCACGCGGAGGGGATCATCCATCGTGATATCAAGCCTGCAAACATCTTCATCACGGACCGAGAGCAGGCGAAGATTCTCGATTTCGGGCTGGCCAAGTGGGTTCAGAAGGACGAGACCCAGCTGGAGATCGCGGATGGCGCAGAGGTCGGAGGAACTCAGACCGATCTCACCGAAGCGGGTGCGGCTATTGGCACGATCGCCTACATGGCACCGGAACAGGCGCTGGGTCGAGCGCTCGACGCCCGGGCCGATCTCTTCGCCCTCGGCGTGGTCCTCTACGAGATGACGACCGCCCGCCCGGCGTTCGGGGGAGCCAACGCGGCGGCCATTTGCGAAGCGATCATCCATAAGAACCCCACACCGGGGATTCAGCTGAACCCTCGCATCGGGCCGCAACTTGACCAGGTTATCAGTGAGCTTCTAGAAAAATCGCCGGCCCTGCGCCCTCAGACGGCAGCCGACGCGAGGTCGGCCCTCGAGCGAGCCCGCAGTCAGACCGAATACACTCGCTCCCAGTTTCGGTCCGCTGCCGGAACAGGAGGGTCACAACGTTCGGTTGCCGTGCTTGCCTTCGCCGATATGAGCCCCAAGAGAGATCAGGAGTACTTCTGTGACGGGCTTGCCGAAGAGATGATCAATGCCCTCGCAAGGGTGGATGGCCTGTCCGTCGCCTCGCGTACATCCGCTTTCACGTTCAAGGGTAAGGGCGTCGACATTCGCGAGATCGGCCGCCAGTTGAGCGTGGAAAGCGTCCTCGAGGGGAGCGTCCGGAAGGCCGGTGACCGCCTGCGGGTCACCGTTCAGCTCGTCAACGTTGCCGACGGCTACCACCTGTGGGCTCACAAGTACGAACGCGAAATGGAAGACGTTTTCGTCATATACGACGAGATCACGCAGGCGATCGTCGACAAGCTCCAGGTGACGCTCCGCGACGTGTCCGACGCCCCGATCGTCCGGCGGTACACCGACAACCCTGACGCGTACAACGCCTACCTCAAAGGCCGCTACTTCTGGAACCGGCGAAGCCGAGGGCTGCTCCGAAGAGCGATCAAGTATTTTGAGCAGGCCGCCGAGCTGGACCCTGTTTTTGCACTGGCACAGACAGGCCTTGCAGACTCTTATACCGTGCTCGGAATCTATTCGCACCTGCCGCCCAAGGTTGCACGTGCCAAAGCAGAAACAGCGGTCATGAAGGCGCTGGCCGTAGACGCCGAACTGGTCGAAGCGCGCACGTCGCAAGCGTTGATCAAGCAGTACTTCGACTGGGACTGGGCCGGGGCCGAGCGCGAGTTCCAACGGACCATCGAACTGGATCGGGGATATGCCCTCGCCCGAGGCTACTACTCGATACTGCTCGTGTACTTGAATCGGTTCGAAGAAGCGCGAAGCCAAGTGGAACTGGCCTTGCAACTGGACCCGCTATCGGTGATGGTCAATTCGCTCTCAGCGATCGCCTACTACTACATGGGCAACTATGACCGGGCCTTGAGGGACTGCGAACGGATCCTGGAAATCGAACCCGACTGCCTGATGGCGTTGTGGATTCGGGGCTGCAGCTCGTCGGAGAAGGGACTGCACGACGAGGCGATCGCTTCGTTGAAGAAAGCGGTCGAAGTGTCAGAGGGCGGCCGGTTCTTTCTCGCGGTACTCGGCGTCACTTACTGCCTGGCGAATCGCAAGAACGAGGCCAGGGACGTGCTCGTCTCGCTGCTTGAGCGCTCGAAGGAGGAATTCGTCGACCCGTTCCTGATCTCGCTGATTTACCTCGGTCTCGGCGAGCGGGACACGGCTTTCGAATACCTCGAAACCGCCTACAACGAACGTTCCTGTGTCCTGTGCCAACTGACGACAGTCCCGCATCTGAAAGAAATCGTCCGAATCGATCAGCGCTATGCCGATTTGGTAGACCGATTGAACCTGGAGATCAAATCTTCTTAAGGACGGCGCGGAACTCTCGCTCAGGTGTAGGTGCGGTCTATGACCGCACAAGATGTCTCAAATCGAAGACTGTGCGGTCATAGACCGCACCTACACGGCCGCGTCACTGACTTTTCTTGATCTCCGATCTCAAGTCCAGGTTCCGGATGAGCCGGTGCAGGTAATTCGGGTGGAGTCCCAGGGCCTCGGCCGCCGCGGTGATGTTGCCGTTTGCCTTCCGGACCGCGTTGATGATGAGCTCCCTCTTGAGTGTCACGATCTGCTCATGGTACCCATCCGATTCCGCATCCAGCCCGACGCTTTGCTCGATGACGGCCTCGGGAAGGTCTTCGGGAAGGATCCATTCGCCCTGCCGCATGACGACGGCTCTCTCGATGGCGTTCTCCAACTCGCGAATGTTTCCCGGCCAGTCATAGCGGGACAACAACTGTTCGGCCTCAACCGAGATGCGGGGTACCTCGGCTCCGGACTTCCGCCCGTGCTTCGAGACGAAATGGCGAGCAAGCGCCGGTATGTCCTCCCGGTGCTCACGCAGTGCAGGTAACCTCTGCGTGACGACGTTGATCCTGAAGTAGAGGTCCTGCCGGAAGGTTCCCGACTTGATACCTTCCTCCAGGTCGCGGTTCGTCGCGGCGACGATACGCACGTCGACGCCGATCGGTCGTGTGCCGCCGACCCGTTCGAACTCCCGTTCCTGGAGCACGCGCAGCAACCTCGTCTGCACCTTCGGGCTGAGCTCACCGATCTCGTCGAGAAACAGCGTGCCGCCGTCGGCGACCTCGATCTTCCCTTTCTTGAGCTTGCGGGCGTCGGTGAAGGCCCCCGGCTCGTGTCCGAACAGCTCGCTCTCGACGACTCCCTCGACCAAGGCGCCGCAGTTGATCGCCACGAACGGTTTGTCCCCCCTGCCGCTGTTGGAATGCAGAGCCCTGGCGACCAACTCCTTACCCGTGCCGCTCTCGCCATATATCAAAACCGTCGCGTCGCTGGGTGCGACCTTCCGGATGAACTCGTAAACCTCATGCATCCGCTTGGCGTCACCGATCATGTCGTGGTCGATCCCGATCTCGTCCCTGAGCCGCTGGTTCTCACTCTCCAGCCAGTGGACGTGTCTGGCGTGTTCGAGCGCGACGGCAGCGACGCCTGCAATGCCGGTCAGCAGATGGAGATGGTCTTCGTCGAACCGCGTCGCGGCATGGGTGCTGACGAGATAAATCACACCAAGCTTCCTGCCGAAGTCGATCAGCGGGACGCACAGCACGGACGTCGCTCTCGAAGCGATCAGGCTCTCGCTGGAATCCACGGCATCGTCGACACCGATGGTGTTACTCAAGACAGCGACGCCGTCCCTCAGGACCTGATCGACGAGAGTTCGGCTGTATCGGAAGGGATCTTCATCGCTCTTCTTTTCCTTCAGGACACGCGAAACGAAATCGTCGGTGCCGTGGCCGATCAGAAGGATTGCACCGCGGTCGGCTGGTATGGATTCAAACACCAGCTCCAACAGTACTCGCTGCAGAGCCTCGGGGTCGCGAACCGAGTTGATCGAGCTGCCCACCCGAAGCAGCGTGTCCAGATCGGACGCGACTCGGGCAATCGGAGCAAGCTCGCTGGGCGGACGATCGCTCTGCTGATAACGGGTGTCGCCATACTGAACCTGGATCGTTTCCTGGCCTGACAGATCCACTTCTTGGATCTCGATTCGGGCGCTGGAATCATCGTCGTGAGCCAGCAGGATCAGGTGGGTGCCGCCCGCCTTGATTCGATCGCCTTGCTCCAGCCTGGATTCCTCGACGCGGGTTCCATTTACGAAGGTGCCGTTCAGGCTCCCCGAATCTTTGATCCGGAACCCGTCCCCGTCGCTCTCGATCGTGCAATGTCGTTGAGAAAGTAGAGGATCGGGGATCGCCAGTCCGTTGGATGCGTCGCGCCCGATCGTCAGCGAGCTTCCCAGACGGAACTCTTGCCCTTTCAGCAAGCCGGCCACTGCGACGAGTTTGGATGTCATAGCGAGAGCCCTGGCCCCGGTGGTAGGCGCCTGTTTGCAGACGACATAGTACACGAACCGTTAGCCGGACTATCCAATCGGATAGATTGCTTGAAGCCCGGTGGATCGCGCCGGGGCTCGCGCATCCTCCCGTCAACTTTCTATCCCCAGCCAGATCAATGCCTTATACGATCCAGCCGCGCGCTGCCGGATAGTGGCGACGCTCTTGCCATAACCCTTTTCAAACATCAAGAAAGCACGAGGTGCAGGATGGTTCGAAAACAAACGCTCTTGCTGCCGTTGGTTTTGCTGTTGGCCTTATCGATCACGGGATGTTCGATCCGCCGGTACGCCATCAACAAGATTGGCGACGCGCTGGCCGAAGGGGGCTCGACGTATGAAAGCGACGACGACATCCAACTCGTCGGCGAAGCGCTGCCTTTTGGTTTGAAGCTCATCGAAAGCCTCCTGGCGCAGTCTCCCGAACACAAGGGGTTGCTGACGGCCGCGGCCCAGGGGTTCACGACCTATTCCTACGTCTTCGTCCAGCGGGACGCGGACATGATCGCCGACGAGGACCTCGACGCAGCCCGACGGATCCGCCTCCGGGCCCGCAGGCTCTACCTCAGAGCCCACCGGTATGGCCTGCGTGGCCTGGAGGTGTCCCATCCCGGTATCGCCGAGCCACTCCGGGCTGCACCCCAGATGGCGGTGGCAGGCCTGGAAAAGAAGGACCTCCCCCTCATCTACTGGACCGCTGCGGCCCTGGGCTCGGCGATCTCCGTCGGCCGCAACGACGCGTCCATGCTGGCGCGGCTGCCGGAGGTGGAGGCACTTCTGGATCGCGCGATTCAACTGGATGAGGGCTGGCAAGACGGCGCTCTTCACGAGTTTCAGGTCGTTTTCGCCAGCGCGAAACCGGGAGCTGTCGACTACGAACTGATCCGAAGACACTTCGAACGCGCAATCGAACTGTCGGATGGAACGCACGCCGCCCTGTATGTGGCTTACGCCGAAGCGGTGTGCGTCCCCAAACAGGACAGCAAACAGTTCCGCGCAATGCTGGACCGGGCGCTGGCAATCGACCCGGATGAGACGGAGCGAATCCGGCTGGCGAACCTGATCGCTCAGGAACGGGCGAGGTACCTGCTGGCTCACATCGACGACCTGATTCTCGAAACGGAAGCTCAATCGACAAACGGAGGTGTGTCGTGAAGAAGACAACGACAATTCTCGGGGGGGTGATTCTCGGTTTGATCCTGCTGGGGATCGCTCCACCCGCCTACTCCCAGCGCGTCGTCAAGATCAAGCTGGGAACCGTGGCCCCGAAGGACACGCTCTGGCACCAGGTCTTGCAGGAAATGGCCCAGGATTGGAAAGAGATCTCCGGCGGAACCGTGGAGGTCACGATCTACGCCGGCGGTGCCCTGGGAGACGAAGTCGACATGCTGCGCAAGGTGCGTCTGGGACAGCTGCAAGCCGTGGCCCTTTCCGGGGCCGGGCTGTCCCATGCCGAACCTGGTGTGTCCTGCCTGCAGGTGCCGATGATGATCTCTTCGTATGCGGAGCTGGATTACGTGCGGGATCGTATGGCGCCGAAGCTCGAGGCCATGCTCGAAGACAAGGGATACACGGTCTTGAACTGGGGAGATGTGGGATGGGTCCACTTCTTCACGAAGAAGCCGGCCCGGACACTCGACGACATCCGGAAGATGAAGCTGTTCATCTCGGCGGGCGACCCCGAAGCCGAAAAGCTTTACCGGGAATTCGGGTTCCATCCGGTCCCGATGCCTGTCACCGACCTGGTTGCGGCTCTTCAAACAGGTTTGATCGACGCCTTCGACGTGCCGCCGCTGTTTGCTCTGTCTAACCAGTCGTTTCCATTCGCGAAAAACATGATCGACGTCAAATGGGCCGCCCTCGTCGGCGCGACCATAGTCCACGAGGACGCCTGGGAGCGGATCCCCGCGGACTTGAGGCCCAAGCTTCTCGCCGCGGCGCGCAAGGCGGGCGAGAAGCTGCGCGAAGACATCCGCCGGCTCGGTACCGAGTCCGTCGTCGCAATGAAAGAGTACGGCCTCAAGGTAACTGAGCTCGACGAAGCGGCCCGCAACGAGTGGCGTGCGGAGGCGGAAGCCGCTTATCCCAAGCTCAGGGGTCGACTCGTTTCCGCAGAACTCTTCGACGAAGTCGTCCGCCTGCGCGACGAATACCGAAGCAAGCAGAAATCGACCGACGGCGCCGGTAGGTCCAACAAACCGTAGCCGGCCCGGGTGTAGGGGCGCTCTATGAGCGCACATCCCTCAGGCCTGAACAATGTGCGGTCATAGACCGCACCTACACCTCCCGAGAGGTGACGATGACTGCCGTGACGTGGCGAAAACTCGAACCGTTCGAGAATGCGTTCTCGATCACGGTCCTGGCTGCGATGTCCATGCTCCCGCTGTTGGAGATCGCGGGCCGGCAGCTGATCGGCCGCGGCATTCCCGGTTCGATCCCTCTCGTTCAGCACCTGACGCTCTGGATCGCATTCCTTGGGGCGGCCCTGGCGGCGCGTTCCAACACGCTGCTGGCGTTGTCGACCGCCGACTTCCTGCCGGCGCGATGGTCGGGCCCGGTGCGGGTTTTCACCTCCGCAGTCGGGACAGGAGTCGCTGCCTGGCTCCTGGTCGCGAGTACCAACATGGTGATGGTCGAGCGGGAATTCGGTGACCAGGTGGCACTGGGCATCCCCGTCTGGGTCGCGATCACGGTCATGCCGGTCGGTTTCGCCCTGGTCGCAGGTCGGCTGATATGGCATGCGTCCGCAGGCTGGAGGGGGCGTCTGCTCGCCGCCGGCGGGCTGCTCGTTCCCCTCGTCTTCGGGTTGAGTCCTTCTCTGCAGGGAAGCGGTCTCGTTCTTCCGGCCCTCCTGATCCTCCTCCTGGCAACCGCCCTGGGTCTGCCGATCTTCGCGGCCCTGGGCGGCGCCGCATTGTTGCTGTTCTGGAACGAAGGCGTTCCAGTTTCCGCCGTCCCTGGCGAAAGCTACCGGCTGAGCGCTTCAGCGTATCTGCCGGCAGTCCCTCTCTTCACTCTCGGCGGGTACATCCTCGCCGAGGGTGGAGCGAGCCGAAGGCTGCTACGGGCCTTCACGGCACTGTTCGGCTGGATGCCCGGCGGCCTGGCGATCGTCACGACGCTGGTCCTGGCCTTCTTCACCCCACTGACCGGTGCTTCCGGAGTGACCATCCTTTCGATGGGCGGACTGCTGCTGCCGGTGATGACCAAGGCGCGGTATCCCGAGGACACGTCTGTCGGCCTGGTGACGGTCTCCGGATCTATCGGACTGCTCCTACCGCCCAGCCTGCCGGTCATCCTCTACGGGATCTACGCCAACGTTCGCATCGACAAGTTGTTCATCGGCGGTCTGGTGCCGGGCATGCTCTTGATCCTCGTGGTCGCCGGCTGGGGCGCGGGCCGGGGTTGGTGGGCCGGAGCCGAACGAACGCCGTTCCGCGTCGGTGAAGCCGTGAAGGCGGTCTGGGAATCCAAATGGGAACTCTTCCTTCCTGTCGTCGTCCTGGTCGCGATCTTCGGTGGCTTCGCGACGCTGGTCGAGACCTCGGCATTGACGGTGCTCTACGCGCTAACGGTGGAATGTTTCATCTACAGGGACCTCGGGTTCCGGCGGGACCTGGGGCGGATCGCCGTGGAGTGCGCGACGCTGGTCGGCGGTTTCTTCATCATCCTGGGCGTCGCACTCGGCTTCAACAACTACCTGATCGACGCCGAGATACCCACTCGCGCGCTGGAGTGGGTGCAGGCGCAGATCAGCTCACCGATCGCGTTCCTCCTGGTGTTGAACATCTTCCTGGTGATCGTCGGCGCGCTGATGGATATCTATTCGGCGATCTTCGTCGTCGTGCCCCTTATCGTACCGATGGGCGTGGCCTTCGGGATCGACCCCATCCATCTGGGGATCATCTTCCTCGCCAACATGGAACTGGGCTACTTGATGCCGCCGATGGGAGAAAACCTGTTCCTCTCGTCGATGCGCTTCCGAAAGCCGCTCGGCCGGATCTACCGGTCGACGCTGCCCTATGTCGCGATACTCATCGTGGCGGTCCTGATCATTACCTATGTCCCGGGTCTGACGCTGGGGCTCGTGAATTTCCTTGGAGATTGAAGACATTGAAAGCAATCGGCCACCTGGTCAACGACATCCACTCCCGACTCAACCCGACCGAAATCCGCGACATCGAGCAGGTCGAGACGGCCGAATCGATACAGGACGTCATCCGACACGCTAGAAACAGGGGAAGCGTGGTTTGCGTCGCCGGAGGCCGACACGCCATGGGGGCCCAGCAGTACCGGCAGAACGCGACGCTCATCGACACGTCGCAGTTGAAACGCGTCCTGAGCTTCGACGCTCAAAGAGGAGTGGTCGAGTGCGAGGCCGGCATCCAGTGGCCCGAGTTAATTTCCTATTTGCTGAGGATTCAGGAAGGTGAATCCCAACAATGGGGCATCGTCCAGAAGCAGACCGGAGCGGACCGTTTGAGTCTCGGGGGGGCGGTCGCCGCAAACGTCCACGGCCGAGGATTGGCGCTCAGACCGATCATCCAGGACGTGGAGTCGTTCACGATCGTCGATTCGGCGGGACAGATACGTTCATGCAGCCGATGGGAAAATAACGAACTCTTTCGCCTGGCGATCGGCGGCTACGGTCTCTTCGGTATCATCTACTCGGTCACGCTGCGCCTGGCGCCCCGCCGCAAGCTGCGACGTGTCGTTCAAGTGATCGATGTCGAAACCCTGATTGAACGTTTCGAAGAGCGCATCGACGACGGGTTCCTCTACGGGGACTTTCAGTTCGCGGTCAATCCGGATTCCGAAGACTTCCTCCGGAAGGGCATCTTTTCCTGCTACGAACCCGTGCATCCCATGACCGAAGTGCCCGCAGACCGAATGGCCCTGTCCGAGGCGGACTGGCGGAATCTCGTCTATCTCGCCCACACGGACAAGGAGGAGGCGTTTCGCCGCTATGCCGACTTCTACCTGGCGACCTCCGGCCAGGTCTACTGGTCCGACACTCATCAGCTGAGCGTCTATGTCGACGACTATCACCGGTGGCTCGATTCACGGGTTCAGGCGGTCCGTCCGGCAACCGAGATCATCACGGAAATCTACGTACCGCGGCGGGAGCTCGCCGGGTTCCTCGGCGAGGTACGGAGGGGATTTCGCGACGGAAACGTGGATCTGATCTACGGAACCATCCGGCTGATCGAGCGCGACGATGAGAGCTATCTGGCGTGGGCGGAACAACCATACGCCTGCATCATTTTCAACCTGCACACCGCCCATACTCAGGAAGACATACAACGCTCGGCAGGTGCGTTTCGGAGCTTGATCGACCTCGCGGCAGTTCGGGGCGGGAGTTACTACCTGACCTACCACAAGTACGCGCGACGCGATCAGGTCGAGCGCTGCTATCCGCAGTTTCGCGAGTTTCTCAACCTCAAGGCGCGTCACGATCCCGATGAAACATTCCAGAGCGATTGGTACGTCCATCACAAACGGATGTTCGAATGACGACGTTCGGAGACGAACGATGATAAAGAACGAATCCAGCTCTACCGCGCTGCTGATTGCTCAGAGCACCTACTTCCTGTCGCTCGACCCGCAACTGGGAAGGTTCGTGCCCCCTCTGTCAGCCAACACCAGCCGGTGGTTTGTCGAAGACCATGTGCGGCGAGCTGGTTTGTTTCGCCACATGTGTCGGCGTCAACCACTTCGCTACTTGCTGGCACTCCTCGAACGCCTCACATTGCCGGGCATCCAGCTCCACTACGCCTTACGAAAGCGCGCCATCGAAGACGTCGTCCGAGAGTCCATCGCGGAGGGTTTCACGCAAATCGTCGTCCTCGGCGCCGGGTTCGACCCGCTCGCTCTGCGAATGTCGGTCGAGTTTCCCGACGCCACATGTGTTGAGCTGGATCACCCCGCAACCCAACGTCTGAAGAAACAATCTCTAATGTCCCGAGGCCGTGGCGAGAAAGTTCGTTTTGTTGGTATCGATTTCTCCACCGAATCCCTGGACCTCCTCACTGCGTCCGGGCTTGCGGTCGAGGCCGAACCGACCCTGTTCATAGCCGAAGGACTGTTCATGTACATGGACGAGGCTCGGGTCAAAGCAACTCTCAGTTCTATGACCAAAAAGTTCCCGACGGTGCGGTGCGTGTTCACCTTCATGGAACTGGATCGAGACGGCCGGCCGCGTTTTCACAACTCGAGCAGGGCGGTGGATGCGTGGCTTCGACTGAAGAGTGAACCGTTCCTCTGGGGATCTTCCCGAAACGCGCTATCGGATTCGCTGGTCGAATGCGGTTTCCAACTCGATGAATTGATTTCACACGACGAGCTCCACGCGCGGTTCCTCTCCGGGAACGGCTTCAAGCAGGTTCCGTTGGCCGAGGGAGAGTGCATTTGTGTGTCGAACAAAGTCCTGGACTCACGCCGGCGCAACGGGCGATCGGGAACAAGCAAAAGGCGTCGGGGTGATCTGACAAGATGGGGAGCGAACCGATGAAAGCAGTCCGATCTTCGACAATTCAGAAGAGGCTCTTCCGCCGTACATTTCGCCGCGAGACAAACCTTGGAATCGTCACATGCATCCTTTTCTCGCTGCTAGCGACCGGTTGTTTCCCGCCACCCGAACACCGAATCGTCCCGATAGAGATCCTCAGGAAAGGCGGATTGGACAGTATCAGGAAGGGCTTGATGGACGAGTACCTGACAGTCGGCTCAACGACCAGAGAGGAGGTTGTGTCGAGACTGGGCGAGCCATATTCGACGCTTGGCACGGAACGTTACCTGCACTACAGCTGGTACTGCGCCGACGGGTCCTGGTGGGAAGGGGGAGCGGATATGGGCAGCTACGGCCCGATCATTGAGTTTGACGAGCAAGACATCGTGAAACGCTACCGGGTTCTCTACGAATGCGAGAGGGAATTGTACTTGTCGAAACCGCTAGAGATACGGATCGTTCTCGAGCATGAGACAAATCCAGGTCAGGATGCGACTCTCATACTGAGCAAGAATTCCGTCGAGTTGACAGGCCCTTCCCGCAGCTTCGAGATTTCACCCGAACAAGTCGTCACAGGTCGACGGTGTGGGAAAGGTGACACTGGTCTTAAGAATGGCTTCTGCATAGAGCTCGGCTTCAGCGAAGAAACTGAGGCCGGAGACAGCATCCACATTCGCCTGGACGCTTTCGATGTGTACGCATTCCTAAGGTACATACAGCGGAACTGTCCCAATTACGTTTTCGAGTTTCCCGCTCCGGACGCTCTCGCCGAGAGGACACCTTCATGAAGTCAGTAAGACTTCTGACGATCGGTATTCTGTGCCTTGCCTGTTCGGGTTGTCTCTTCTGGATGCCGACCCAGCGATTCGTGCCGGGCAACTACCAGAGCCGCCGAATCATCGACGACAAGGCTCTCGCGTTCATGAACGTGAACGCGACGAACCGTCAAAATGTTCTGCTCCATCTGGGCGAACCCGACTCCGTGTCGGAGGACGAGCGATACCTGCTCTATCGGTGGATGTCGGTCCGGGGATGGGGCTTCGCCGCCGCAGGGGGCGCCGCATACTCCGCCCCTGTCATGAGTTTTGCGGATGGGGGCTACACGGGAGAACAAACGGAGTACCTGCTGATCGAGTTTGACGAAGAAGGGGTGCTGAGCTGGTACGGCGAGGTACGATCATGGCCGGAGAGAAGCCCAAGGGGCAAGCTCGAACTGCGTCTTCCCCTCACGATGCCGATCAGTTTCTGGGACGAGGCTGAATACAAGGTTGGCCGGATAACGCTGGGTGAACGATCCTTCGAATTCGAAGATCGGACATCTTCGCAGCGCAACTTCAGTATCAATCCCGGCAAGATCGTCGGGTTCAAACTTCCACCGTGGCACGCGGTCTATCGCTATGAAACGCCCATGGGAGAGATCAAAGGAGGCCGAGCTGATCGCGACATTGTCTATTCCCTCCGCTTCAGCGAGGAAACCCCACTCGGCGACTCCCTGGCCATCGCGGTGGACGTTTTCCATTTTCCGGCCGTGGTCGAGTATCTGCGGCGTTACTGTCCCAATGCAGTCTACGAACCGCGCAACTAGATAAGGAGGATCCCAATGCGACTAGTCCGGTTGGTTCTCTGCACCGTGTTGCTCCTCGACCTTACCGGCTGCGCCCGGAAACTGCGGCTGGTCGATCCGGCGGAGGTTCGCTCCAGCGTCATCTCGTTCCTGGAAAACGGTCGCACCAGTCGGGAAGCGGTGATCGCGGAACTCGGTGAGATGTTCGCCGAGTTCGAGAATGGGCGCGTGGTCACGTATCGACTCGATGAATCATTCAGGTCTGTCGGCGCCCACCGAAGATCACTCCGAGGGAGGCCGGCCCGATGGGATCGACCCTGGGGTGCCGAGCAAAGATACAGCCTGGTTCTGGTGTTCGATGAGACCGATGTCCTCATCGACCATAGTCTTGTATCGGTCCGGTAGAAACCTGACAAAAGAGGCACACGCGGTCCGTGGGCAGTCGCCTGACCCAATTCGGGCTATTCGCGTTTTCCAAGTTTGACCGCTAAATCTTTCTTTCATAGTATTGACCGGCTTAGCCCCGTTCGAACAGTTCGAAAGACAGTGTAGGTGCGGTCTATGACCGCACAACTCGTCGCTCCGCGGGCATTAGTGCGCTCATATAGAGCGCACCTACACGGGCACCAGCGAGGGACGGTGGGCCCGACGCTAATAAGATGATCGGCAAGACACTGGCCCATTACGAAATCACCCGGGCCATCGGCAAAGGTGGTATGGGAGAGGTGTATCAGGCGACCGACACCCGCCTGGACCGCACCGTGGCGATCAAGGTTCTCCCCGAACACCTCGCCGACGATCCCAAGCGCCGGGAACGCTTCGAGCGCGAGGCCCGGGCTATCAGCAGCCTGAACCACCCCCACATCTGTACCCTCCACGACATCGGCGAAGCCGACGGCGTCCACTACCTCGTCATGGAGTACGTCGAGGGGCTGACGCTCGCCCGAAGGTTGGAAAAGGGCCCCCTGAAGCTCGACCAGGCGCTGGAGTACGCCATCCAGATCGCGGATGCGTTGGACAAGGCGCACCGGCAGGGTGTCGTTCATCGCGATCTCAAGCCCGGCAACATCATGCTGACGAAGTCAGGTGTGAAGCTGCTGGACTTTGGGTTGGCGAAGCTCGGGTCGAAGTCGGGTCCGCTTGAACAACGATCCACCGTCGAAGAAAGAGAACCTCTGACGGCGGAAGGAGAGATCCTCGGCACGCTTCAGTACATGGCTCCCGAACAGTTAGAAGGCCGCGATACCGACTCCCGGACAGATATCTTCGCCTTCGGCGCCGTTCTCCACGAGATGGTTACCGGAAAGAAAGCGTTCGAAGGGGTGAGCCAGGCGAGCCTGATCGCTGCGATCATGCAGAATGATCCGCGACCGATGTCTGATCTTCAAGGATTAGTACCGCCGGCATTGGATCGACTGGTGCGTCAATGCCTCGCAAAGGACCCGGAAGACCGCTGGCAGACGGCCGGCGATGTGATGCGCGAGGTGAGGTGGATCGTCCAAGGCGGGGCGGACCGAGCGGCCGTGGCCGATCGCGAGTCCACAAGTAGACCAAGCCGGGAACGGGTGGCCTGGGCCCTCGCCGCCGCCGCGTCGCTGATTGCCCTATTCGTGTACCTACCCTACTCTCATCGGATGCCGGCGACTGGGCCGAGCCCCAGCTTCGAGCTCACCGTCCTCCCTCCCGATGGACGCTCTGTCCCCGCAGTAGGCGGCCTCAGCTCGACTCCGGAGATCTCCCCGGATGGCTCCACTGTTTTGTTTCGCTCCGTGGGTGGCGGACTGTGGGTGCGCCGGCTCGATTCCCTCGAACCAGTCCCCCTCAGCGGAACCGAGGCCGCGTTCAACGCGGCGTTCTGGTCCCCGGACTCCCGACACGTGGTGTTCCCCTCCACCGCCGGGCTCATGAAGATTCGCCTGCCCGACGGCGCGCCTGAATCCATCTTGGAGCCAATCGGCCCTACTCGCGGCGGCACGTGGGGTCAGGACGGCACGATCCTTCTTTCTCATACTGGTGAAGCTTCTTTCGAGTTGTTCGCGATGCGGGATTCCGGCGGCGAACCTCAACCCGTTGAGATCCCGGGTCTGAAAGAAGGCGGGTTCTTTCATCCGCAGTTCCTCCCGGACAGTAAAGACTTCCTGTTTCTATTCGTGCCCCTCGACCCTGACGGAGAAGAAGAGGAAGAAGGAGACATCTATCTGGCGACGTTCCAGGACGGCAACGCTATCAATCCTGTCCGTCTGCTAACGACGACGACGGGGGCCCGTTACACACCGGCCGGCGGCGGGCGGCTGCTTCTCATCCGGAACGACAACCTGTACTCGCAGGCATTGGACGTCGACCGGCGACTGCTCGAAGGCGATACCGAACTCGTCGAGGAGGATGTCGCTTCGATGCCGGGAATCTCGAGTTTTACGGCGCACTTTTCGGTTTCGCGTTCCGGAAGCCTCGCGTGGCGGCCGGGACGGGCCGCCCTGAGCCAGGTGACAGTTTTCGACCGGCAAGGGAACGAGATCGATACGGCAGGCCCGGAGGGCACTCTGGCAGCGATTTTTCTCTCACCGGACGGAACCCGTCTGCTCGCGGACGGCGAATGGCTCCTACGTCCGAACCAGTCCAGCCGCAACCCTTTGGGATCCGGTTATTGGCTTTTCTGGTCTCCCGACGGGTCCAGTCTACTGGGCCTTACCTCGTTCAAGGATGGGCCTCCGTGGCAGATCTTCGAACGCCCCGCCGACGGTTCGGCCGCTCCACGGGAACTGGGAGTGGCCACAGTCGGCTTCCCACACGACATTTCGCCGGACGGATCGGAGATTCTCTACGAGGGGCCAGGCCAAACCTTTTTTTCCGCACCGGTCGGGTCTAGCGACGGCGCCGACAGGCTTCTTCTCGACACGGGAGAGACAGTCTTTACGCCGAGATTCTCTCCAGATGGCCGCTGGATCGCTTACGGGATAATCGATTTGAACGGAACGAGTTCGATCTACGTCCAGCCTTTTCCAGGTGGGGTCGAGAACAGGCAATCGATCGGGAACGGACTCAATCCTCAGTGGCGTGGGGACGGGCAGGAAATCGCCTATCTGAGCTTTGAAGATGGTATCCGGTTCGTCTGGTCCGTACGCGTCAGGGTCGAAGGGGGAACCTTGAACTTCTCACCCCCGGAACGGCTGTTTTCCGTCCGAGCTCCCGCGTATTTTGTGCCACGAATGAGTCCTCTGGCCGTATCCCACGACGGATCGCGCTTCTACTTCATCCAGGGTGTCGAACAGCCAGGCTCCGACGTAATCCACGTCAAGACAGGGTGGGCCAATGACTAAGACGGCAAGTGTAGGTGCGGTCTATGACCGCACAACCCGTTGGGCCGCCGGCATTCGTGCGCTCATAAGAGCGCACCTACACGTAATGAACCTATGATCGGCAAGACACTGGCCCATTACGAAATCACCCGGGCCATCGGCAAAGGTGGCATGGGAGAGGTGTATCAGGCGACCGACACCCGCCTGGACCGCACCGTGGCGATCAAGGTTCTCCCCGAACACCTCGCCGACGATCCCAAGCGCCGGGAACGCTTCGAGCGCGAGGCCCGGGCTATCAGCAGCCTGAACCACCCCCACATCTGTACCCTCCACGACATCGGCGAAGCCGACGGCGTCCACTACCTCGTCATGGAGTACGTCGAGGGGCAGACGCTCGCCCGAAGGTTGGAAAAGGGCCCCCTAAAGCTCGACCAGGCGTTGGAGTACGCCATCCAGATCGCCGACGCGCTCGACAAGGCGCACCGGCAGGGTGTCGTCCATCGGGATCTGAAGCCCGGCAACATCATGCTGACAAAGTCGGGCGTGAAGCTGCTGGACTTCGGCCTGGCGAAGCTCGAGACGACAAGAGCTCCGCTGGAACAGCAATCCACCGTTGAAGAAAAGGAACCGCTGACGGCGGAAGGTGAGATCCTCGGCACGCTCCAGTACATGGCCCCCGAACAGTTGGAAGGCCGCGATACCGACGCGCGAACGGACGTCTTTGCGTTTGGGGCCGTGTTGTACGAGATGGTGGCGGGCAAGAAAGCTTTCCAGGGAGAACGCTCGGCCAACCTCATTGCGGCGATTCTTCAGTCAAAGCCTATGCCTCTCTCGCTCCTGCGATCCGGTGTTCCTGGGTTGCTCGATCGGGTGGTTGACGGCTGCCTGGCCAAGGATCCGGAAGATCGATGGAGCGCGTTACACGACGTCGTTCTGCAGCTCGAAGGCGTCCGCAAAGAGGACTGGTCGGCACGATCGCCCGGGTCGACCGCGGAGGTTGGCAAGAAACGGGCACGTTTCGTGGTTGTGGCGACCGGGGTGGTGGGCATTCTTCTAGCCGCCCTCCTGAGTCCCATGCTTTATGAGCAAGAAACCCAGAATGACGCGCCCTTCAGGCACCTCGAGATCTTCCCCCCTGAAGACCTCACTTTCTTCAGCCCGGCTGCCGTATCGCCTGACGGTAAGCATATCGCCGTTGTGGCGGGGAACACTTCCGCGAATACCCGGATCTGGGTGCGCGATATTGATGCTCCCGAACTAAGGCCTCTGTCTGGGACTGACGGGGCGTACGCCCGGATGCCCTTCTGGTCGCCCGACAGTCGCTTCATTGCTTTTTCGGACGGAATAAATCTTCAGAAGGTCGCCCTGTCCGGTGGATCGCCACAGGTAGTATGCGCGATGGCGTCGTTTTTCAGCGGTACGTGGGGCGCGAACGGAGACATCATATTTGCGGCTGAGACCTTGTCTCGGAGCGGACTGTACCGCGTGTCAGCAGCAGGCGGAGAGGCGGTCCCCACGACAGTGCCGTCAGACGAACAGCTTCGACACATTTTCCCGCAGTTCCTTCCGGATGGGCGTCGTTTTCTTTATGTCGCCGTGGGCGCTACGCCCGCGCTGTATGTTGCCTCTCTCGATTCGGACGAAACTACCCGGCTGAAGGACCGTTTCTCCCCGGCTGTCTACGCCACCTCCGGACACTTGCTCTTCTTCGAAAGGACAGCAAACACGCTGATGGCAGAGCCGTTTGATACGAACAGCCTTAGCACGACTGGTGAAGCTGTCTCGATCGCCACGGGTGTCACGGCTTTCGTTTCTGTGTCGAGGAACGGAGTGGTTGTTGGCACTCCTGAGTTTCAGGAGCATCAGAGTCAACTTGTCTGGTTTGACCGGAAGGGCGGGAAGATCAGGGATGCGAGCGGTGTGCAACCGAGTGGGTACCAAACTCCCTGGTTCTCCCCCGACGAGCAAAGTGTGGTTCTGGAACGACATGCTCAGACGGGGAACAATCTGTGGCTTCTGGACTTGGCGCGAGCGACCAGCTCCCGGTTCACTTTTGACCGCGCTTCTCACGATGGGAGCCCTGTTTGGGCACCTGACGGTGAGTCGATCGTCTACTCGAGCGTGCGGGAAAGCGGCGCCTGGTCCCTTAACCTGAAGCCGTCGAGCGGATCGGACGAGGTCGAGAAGTTGCTGGACGCGCCAGAGGAGATGCATACGACCGACTGGTCCCGCGATAACCGCTTCGTTATCTACGAGAAGGTCAGTGGGGCAGGTAACTGGGATGTGTTCATGCTGCCGTTGACGGGCGAGCGGGAGCCCGCGGCGCTGCTGGAGACGCCGTTCAATGAGCGTCACGCGCAGTTGTCGCCAGATACAAGATGGATCGTCTATGTCTCGGACGAGTCGGGCCAACCTGAGGTCTATGTCCAAAGTTTTCCCCTCGGCGGCGGCAAGTGGAAGATTTCAGCCGAAGGCGGAGGACAGCCGAGATGGAGACGGGACGGTAAGGAGACTCTCTACGTCACCCCGAATTCCAACCTGACGTCCGTCCAGGTGGACGCTTCGGCGGAGACACTCGAGGTGTCTTTACCACAGACTCTGTTCGCGTTGAGCTTACCTACCTATCCCGTGGGCATCTTTGGCATGAGGAATCAGTATCTGGCCAGTGCAGATGGGGAACGCTTCCTCGTCGACACCCTGGCTGATGAAGAGAGAGCGTTCGGTTCGATTTCGGTTCTTCTGAACTGGACATCCCTCTTCGAAGAGAGTCAATGAGCCCCGACACCCATATCGGCGCGTTGCGTCAAATCCCAGCAAGTGTAGGTGCGCTCTATGAGCGCACAGAGTTCGGACTTGCGAAGACGTGCGGTCATAGACCGCACCTACACGTAATGAGCCTATGATCGGCAAGACACTGGCTCACTACGAAATCACCGCCGCCATCGGCAAAGGTGGCATGGGTGAGGTGTACCAGGCCACCGATAAGAAGCTCGGGCGTAGTGTCGCCATCAAGGTACTGCCTGAGGAGTTTGCACAAGATGCCGAGCGGGTCGCGCGCTTCGAGCGTGAGGCCAAGCTGCTTGCATCGCTGAACCATCCGAACATCGCGGCGATTTATGGACTCGAAGAATCCGAAGGGACACGCTTTCTCGTCCTGGAGTTGGTCGACGGCCAGACTCTTTCAGAAAGACTGGTTCGCGGTCCCCTTCCCGTCCTGGAATCTCTCCAACTCGCTCTCCAGATCGCCGAAGCTCTCGAAGCCGCCCACGAGGAGGGCGTCATCCATCGGGATCTGAAGCCCGCCAACATCAAGGTTACGTCCGAAGGCAAAGTAAAGGTCCTGGACTTCGGGTTGGCGAAGGCATTTGCGGGCGCTGCCGTCGGCGATGAGACCGTTTTGGAAACGCTGGCCGAGGGAGCCGAGAGCGGCAAGGGCGTCCTCTTGGGAACGCCCTCCTATATGAGCCCGGAGCAGGCCAGTCGTCAACCGGCCGACCATCGGTCCGATGTCTGGGCGTTTGGTTGTGTCCTGTTCGAAATGCTGACCGGCAAGGTCGTCTTCAAAGGCAACACACTTTCGCACACGATTGCCGCGATCCTTGAACGCGAACCGGATTTCGTTGTGCTGCCACGCCACCTCAATCCAGCCGTTCGCCGACTCCTCGAACGCTGTCTGGCCAAGAACCCAAAACGCCGCTTGCACTCGATCGCGGACGTGCGTCTGGAGATCGACGACATCCTGTCCAGTCCGGCGGGAACACCTGCTCAAGCGACACCCCAAGGGCGACGCCTGCTTCCTTATGCGGCCACAATAGCTCTCGCCATCGTGTTCGGAGCCCTTGGTACCTGGTACATCAGACCGGTCCCTCAACCCGAACCCCGCCCGGTCACGCGCTTTGATCTCGAGCTTCCTGACGGGCAGTCTTTCGAGCAAAACTTCCAATATCCGCTACTCACCGTTTCACCCAACGGCACCCAGATCGTCTATGTAGCAAATTCACAACTCCACGTCTGGGATCTCGGTCTGGATGTGACAAGGCCGATTTCAGGGACAGAGGACAATCCAGTCGATCCGATGTTTTCCCCGGATGGTAATTGGGTGGCGTACTTTTCGCTGGCGACGAGGCAGTTGAAGAAGATCGGGGTCGATGGTGGAACAGCAGTCCCTCTTTCCGACGTTGCCTCTTGGTACCAGGGTAGTTGGGTCGGTAGCGACTCGATCGTATACGGGGATCGAGACGGCATTCTGCGCGCTTCGGCAAACGCAAGGGATGTGCAGTTACTGATACCAGCGAGCGAGGAGGAGGTACTTTCACTGCCTCAGATACTGCCAAATGGCACATCGGTGCTCTATGGCGTGACAGTCATTGGCGGCCCAACGTCCAGTGCGATTCAATCCATAGGGTCGAGCGAGCGGACGGTTCTGCTCGACGGTGACCGCAGCATCGGCGCACGTTACGTCCCGACTGGGCACCTTGTCTACGGTCTGGGAGACCGCTTGGTCGCCGTCGGCCTTGACATCGAAAGGCGGGAACTGACTGGTTCGCCAGTCCCCGTTCTCGACGGAATCCTGATCAACAGCAGCGCGCATTTTGCGTTTGGCGCCGACGGAAGTCTGGCTTACGTTCCGAGAGCGATCGATGAGTCAAATTCGAGTCTTCTTTGGATCAGCCGAGAAGGGCAAACGGACTCGTTCGTCAGCGGAAACCGTAGCCATAACCGAGCTGTCGTTTCCCCTGACGGTGACCGCGTTGCGACTTTGGTTCGAGGTGATTCCGGGGCCCACATCTGGATCTACGACATCGAAAGCCGCACACCGGTTCAGTTGACCAGCGACGAGCGACAGACATTTAGTCTGGCCTGGTCGGCGGACGGAGCACGCGTCACATACGCGGTCGGCAACGCGATCTACTGGCAGAGGGCGGACGGCACCGAATTGCCACAGCTCTTATTGGAACATGAACAAGCCGTCGGCGCGCTCAACTGGTCGTCGGACGGTCGGTTTCTCGCCTTTAGCGGTGGATTTATGGCGCAAGGAAGGATTTGGGTGTTTTCGGTCGACGAAGGCACGACGACTCTGTTTCTTGAAAGCGACAGTCGCGCTGGAGCCCAGAAGTTTTCCCCAAACGGAAGATGGATTTCTTATGCCCGAACTGGGGAGGTAGGCGAGGTGTGGGTTGCGCCGTTTCCGGGTCCAGGTTCCGCCAGCCCGGTATATCGAGGGGACGGGCTTTTCGGAGGCTGGAACACGTGGTCAGGAAACGGGGATTACCTCTACTTTCGGGGCATCGGTTCGGATCGCCAGAAGATGCTGGCCGTACCGGTTGAGACCGAGGCGGGCTTCAGGCGAGGCGAAGTCGAAACGCTCTTCGAAGTCCCTTTCGAATTCGGCGTATTCGGCCTCGATCGCAAGCGGGACCGATTCTTGATCGTGCGATACGGGAGCCGAGCCGACCGCCGCATCAACATCGTACAGAACTGGCTCGAGGAGTTGAAAGAAAAGGTGCCGGTACCATGATCGGGAAGACATTGGCTCACTACGAAATCACCGCCGCCATTGGCAAAGGTGGCATGGGGGAGGTGTATCGGGCCACTGACAATCAGCTGGGACGCAGTGTCGCGATCAAGGTCCTGCCTGAGGAGTTTGCACAAGATACAGAACGAGTCGCTCGCTTCGAACGTGAAGCCAAACTGCTAGCATCGCTGAATCATCCGAATATCGCGGCAATCTACGGGCTCGAACAGTCCGAAGGGACACGTTTCCTCGTCCTGGAGTTAGTCGACGGTCAGACTCTGTCGGAACGACTGGTCCGCGGGCCCCTTCCCGTTCAGGAATCTCTCGAACTCGCTCTCCAGATCGCCGAAGCGCTCGAAGCCGCGCATGAGAAAGGTGTCATCCATCGGGATCTGAAGCCAGCCAACATCAAGGTCACGGCTGAAGGCAAAGTGAAGGTGTTGGATTTCGGGTTGGCGAAGGCGTATGTCGGCACAGCGGTGGGCGATGAAACGCTCCTTGAAACGCTGGCCGAGGGAGCCGAGAGCGGCAAGGGCGTGCTGCTTGGCACGCCCGCCTACATGAGCCCCGAGCAAGCCCGGCGCCAGCCGGCCGATCATCGGTCCGATGTCTGGGCGTTCGGGTGTGTGCTGTTCGAACTGTTAACAGGAAGGACGCCTTTCAAGGGGAACACGCTCTCCGATACGATCGCAGCAATCCTTGAGCGCGAACCGAATCTTGCTGACCTGCCACGCCACCTCAATCCAGGCATTCGACGACTGCTCGAACGTTGCCTGGACAAGAACCCGAAGCGTCGGTGGCATGCGATCGCGGACGTACGGTTGGAGATCGAAGAAACACTTTCCAGTCCGACAGGAGCCCTTGCGGAAGCGACACCCCAGCGGCGGCACTGGCTTCCCTATGCGGCGACCTTGGCGCTGGCCGTAGTAGTCGCAGCCGTTGGTGGTTGGTACTTGAGGCCGCCAGTCCCAACTGAACCGAGCCCCGTTACTCGTTTTCATCTCGAGCTTCCCGACGATCAAGCTTTCGGACCTAGCCTCACGCTACCCGTCCTCACGGTCTCGCCCGATGGAACCCAGATCGTCTATGTTGCAAACGGGCAGCTCTACCTCTGGGACCTCGGCCGGGATGTCGTCTCGCCCATTGCCGGAACGACTGGCGCGCAAGATCCGTTCTTTTCGCCGGACGGGAGGTGGATCGCGTATTTCTCGGGCACGACAGCTGAGCTCAAGAAGGTCGCCATCGGGGGTGGCGCCCCGGTAGCTCTCACGGAAGCGCCCCGATACGGGATGGGCAGTTGGTTGGACAGCGATGCGGTCCTCTACGGGGATCGACTTGGCATCCTGAGAGTTTCAGCCGGCGGCGGCACTCCAGAGTTGTTGATCCCTGCGCGCGAAGGCGAAATGCTTGGAGTGCCCCAGATGTTGTCCGACGGAAAGTCGGTGCTCTTCGGGCGATATCTTGGGTTTGACCAGCCCCTGCGGATCGTCCAATCGGTGGGATCCGACGAACGCACCGTCGTGTTTGAGGGAGGTATCGACGCTCGCTACGCTCCAACCGGCCATCTCGTCTACGGAAGGGGGGGCGAGTTGGTCGCGGTTCCCTTCGACGTAGACGACTTTGAGCTCCGAGGAACACCGATGTCGGTGATGAACGAGGTTTTCACCACCAGCAGTGTGCACGCGTCTTTCGGCGCTTCCGGAACGCTTGCCTACGTGCCGGGTCACTGGACAGGTCAGAGGTCCAGCGTTCAGTGGGTGAGCCTCGATGGTGAGGTCACCACCCTCCTCGATGGGCCGCAGACGTATCGCCGCGCCGTTAGTTCACCCGATGGTCAACGGATCGCGGCCCTGGCCGACGGCGAGGACGGAAGGTCCATCTGGGTCTACGACGTGGAAACCGGAACTCCTGTTCAGCTAATGGATGAGGATCAGCCGGTCCTGGCACTGGCCTGGTCCGCCGACGGAGAACGCGTGACCTACTCGATCGAGGGCGGCATCTACTGGCGGAAGGCGGACGGCAGCGAACCGCCCGAACTGCTCTGGGAGAACGAACAGCCGGTGGTCTGGACAAACTGGTCCGCCGACGGCCGATTCATGGTCTTTACTTCGGGGTTACCGAGGCAGGCAACTCTTTGGGTGCTCTCCCTCGAGGAAGGCACTGCAACGCCTTGGGAAAACGGCGGAGCGCCCAGTTTTTCCCCGGACGGAAGATGGATTTCCTATTTGCGAATAACAGACGATGGGAACCAGTTGTGGGTGGCGCCCTTCCCCGGACCTGGATCCGGCCGCCTGGTTTACGCCGCGAACGGTCCCATGGGCGGCTGGAACACCTGGTCGCAAGACGGAAACAGGCTCTACTTTCGGGGTGTAGGCCCGGATTTCCAGAAGATGATGGCCGTGACGGTCCAGACCCAACCGGATTTCAGGCGAGGTGAAGTTCAAACTCTCTTCGAACTGCCGTTCGACTTCGCCGTGCATGGATTCGATCCCGAGCGCGAACGCTTCCTGATTATCCCACAAGCAACAACCGACGCAGTCACAACTCCACGCCGGATCAACGTCGTTCAGAACTGGTTCGAGGAGTTGAAGGAGAAGGTGCCGGTGCCATGATCGGCAGGACACTGGCCCACTACGAGATCACTGCTGCCATCGGCAAAGGTGGCATGGGGGAGGTGTATCGGGCCACTGACAATAAGCTTGGCCGCAATGTCGCGATCAAGGTGCTGCCTGAGGAGTTTGCGAGTGATGCCGAACGCGTTGCACGGTTCGAGCGCGAAGCCAAGCTGCTTGCATCGCTGAACCATCCGAACATCGCGGCGATCTATGGGCTTGAAGAGTCCGAGGGGACACGCTTTCTCGTTTTAGAGTTGGTCGAAGGCCAAACTCTTTCGGACAGACTGGTTCGCGGTCCGCTTCCCGTCCAGGAATCGCTCGAGCTCGCCCTCCAGATCACGGAGGCCCTCGAAGCCGCGCATGAGAAAGGTGTCATCCATCGGGATCTCAAGCCCGCCAACATCAAGGTCACGTCCGAAGGCAAAATAAAGGTGCTGGACTTCGGGTTGGCAAAGGCCTATGCCGGTACGACCGTTGGCAATGAGACTGTCCTTGAAACGCTGGCGGAGGACGCCGAAAGCGGTAAGGGCGTTCTTCTGGGCACCCCCGCCTACATGAGCCCCGAGCAAGCCCGGCGCCAACCGGCCGATCATCGGTCCGATGTTTGGGCCTTTGGGTGCGTGCTTTATGAACTACTGACTGGAAAGACGCTCTTCAAAGGCAACACACTTTCAGACACGATCGCTTCAATCCTTGAACGCGAGCCGGACGGCGACGACCTCCCACAAAACCTCAGCCCGACGGTTCGTCGACTCCTGGAGCGTTGCCTGGAAAAGAATCCTAAGCGCCGCTGGCAAGCAATCGGCGATGTGCGGTTGGAAATCGAAGGGGCGTTGACGGAAGACGTCTTCGTGCCAGCGGTCCTCCCAGACAATCCTCGCGCACGATCACTTCCCTACGTTGTCGCGATTCTAGGCGTTCTCATGGCCATTCCCCTGGGCTGGTACCTGAGAACTGTGCTTCGGCCCGAACCGCGTGCGGTCACGCGTTTTGAGTACGAGTTGCCCCCGATCGAACGTTTCGAAGGGGGGCTCTCGCTCGCCATTTCACCGAACGGCAGGCAGGTCGTCTCCGGCTCGAGCGACGGACTGTTCGTACGCTCGATGGACGAAATCGAAACCAGACACATCTCCGGCACCGAGGGAGAGTTGATCTCAGCTCCCTTCTTTTCACCGGACGCTCAATGGGTCGGTTACTGGTCGCCGAACGAGGGACTGCTGAAGAAAGTTGCTATCGGCGGCGGCACGCCGATCGTTCTGACCGGAGCGGAACAGCCTTACGGGCCCTTCTGGACTTCAGACGATTCGATCCTATACGTCCAGACGAACCAGGGAAACAATTCCGCAATCGTGAGCGTGTCCGCAAACGGAGGGATTCCGGAGATCCTCTTTGAGCGGGAGGGATCGATTTTCAATCCGATTGTGTTGCCGGATACAAGATCGGTCCTGTTTGCAATTGGCCCGGCCTACGACGCTCGGGTTGTGGCGCGGTCGTTAGAATCGGGAGACGAAAAGGTATTGTTCAGCGGCGGCGGCGTTTTTTATTTTGTGACGACCGGACATCTCGTTTACCAGTTGGAGAACGACGTTGTCGCCCGTCGGTTTGATCCCGAAACATGGGAGGCAGGCCCACCTGTAGTCCTGCTCCAGAATGTGTTACGCGGGGGGGTTGCTGGGCCGTTGTATTTTGACGTTTCTGAGTCGGGTTCGCTGATTTATGCGCAAGGCATACAGCCGGGATTGGGAACACCGGTTTGGGTCACGCGCGACGGACACGAAGACGAGGCGTTGGCTGATTCGCCGCTCACGAGACCTCAGCATCCCCGCCTCTCTCCGGACGCCAGCCGGTTCGCGATGAGCGAACTGGGTGACATTTGGGTGTACGACGTGGCCGGGCGGCCCCCCATGAAGGTGACGTTTGACGGATCAAATTTGTCGCCACTCTGGACGCCGGACGGGCAGCGTATCGTGTATGAGGGCGCCTCCGGTTACGGTTCCGGCTCCCCGTCGTCGTTGTGGGCGGTCTCGGCCGATGGCAGCAGCGCTGTCCCGGAGCGCGTTTCCCCGGAGGGGCACTTCCATCCGCACGGGTGGTCTGGGGACGGCTTGGAATTGCTGGCAGACTTCGCCGAAGGAGCGAACGGAATCGACATCGTGCGCTGGCAGATCGCCGAGCCCGACGACTTCGAATCGGTTGTCGCGACGCCGGCCGACGAGGGTCGTTGGGGAGCCACACTATCGCCCGACGGGCGATGGCTTGCCTATGATTCCAATCTGACCGGACATCCGGAAATCTGGGTCCGACCATATCCCGGGCCCGGTGCGCCAGTTCGCGTGTCCCCAAACGGCGGCATCGAACCGGTTTGGGCCCGCGACGGACGAGAACTCTACTACCTCGAAGGCAATTCCGTGATGGCCGTGGCGGTTGACTCGAAAGACACCTTCGACTTCCAGCCACCCGAACGGTTGTTCGAGAGAATTTTCCTCAGGCGTCGTCAAGCACCGTCCTATGACGTAGGCGCTGATGGCCGATTTCTCATGATTCGTAACGACAGCGTGACAACGCGGCGGATGGTGGTTGTACAAAACTGGATTGAGGAAGTGAAGGAACGGGTTCCGGTCCCATAACTATGATCGGTAAGACGCTGGCTCACTACGAGATCACCGCAGCCATCGGTAAGGGTGGCATGGGCGAGGTGTATCAAGCCACCGATAGGAAGCTCGGCCGCAATGTCGCGATTAAGGTCCTGCCTGAAGAGTTTGCGAGCGATAACGACCGCGTCGCACGCTTCGAGCGTGAGGCCAAGCTGCTCGCTTCGCTGAACCATCCGAACATCGCGGCGATCTATGGGCTTGAAGAATCCAAAGGGACACGCTTTCTCGTCCTGGAACTGGTCGAAGGCCAGACTCTTTCGGAGCGACTGGTTCGCGGGCCCCTTCCCGTCAAGGAATCGCTCGAACTCGCCCTCCAGATCGCCGAAGCCCTCGAAGCCGCTCACGAGAAGGGCGTCATCCATCGGGATCTGAAGCCCGCCAACATCAAGGTCACGTCCGAAGGCAAAGTGAAGGTCCTGGATTTTGGGTTGGCCAAGGCTTATTCCGGCACAGCAGTGGGCGATGAGACCGTCCTCGAAACGCTGGCCGAGGGAGCCGAGAGCGGCAAGGGCGTCCTCTTGGGTACGCCCGCCTATATGAGCCCGGAGCAGGCCAGTCGTCAACCGGCCGATCATCGGTCCGACGTCTGGGCGTTTGGTTGTGTCCTGTTCGAAATGCTGACCGGGAAGGTCCTTTTCAAAGGCAACACACTTTCTCACACGATTGCCGCGATCCTTGAACGTGAGCCGGACTTCGACGCGCTCCCGAATAACCTCAGTCCCGCCATTCGTCGACTTCTCGAACGATGCCTGGAAAAGAATCCAAATCGTCGTTGGCACGCGATCGCCGACGTGCGGCTCGAAGTCGAAGCGGCACCAGCCGGCTCAGGTTCGGGTGAGCCGGGTACCGACTTCAAACCGCAGGCCCGACCGATTCTTTCGTACGCGGTTGCGATCCTGATGACCGCTCTGGTCGCTATTCCTCTCGCCTGGTACCTGCGACCCGTTCGTCCGGAGCCGCGCGCGGTCACACGTTTTGAATTCGACTTGCCCGAGGGCGAGGGCGAGACCCCCGAAACCTTGTTCCGCACGTCCATTCTCGCCATGTCACCGGACGGGAGTCAGATCGCCATGGTCCAGGGTGACGGACTGTACCTGAGATCGATGGACGAACTCCAGGCCAGGGTCCTTCCCGCCACGCAGGGCGAAGTGGTCTTCGATCCATTCTTCTCCCCGGACGGTCGATGGGTCGGCTACTTTTCTCCGAACGATGGACAACTGAAAAAAGTTCCGGTAGGAGGCGGCGAGGCTGTCTTTATCACCGAGGTGACGGAATTTACTGGGGGCCCGTCCTGGTCGCTGGATGACTCCATCCTTTACGTCCAGGCGGGCATCGTGGACGGGCGTACAGGCCGTCGCATCATGCGCGTGTCCTCAAACGGGGGGAATCCAGATCGCATCGCCGAGCGGCCGGGCGGTCCTTTGTTCGCGCCGACGATGTTGCCCGGTGGAAGATCTATCCTGTTTGCAGCTGTCTCCAGCGCCGGAGAGGAGTTTAGCGTCGTGGTGCGGGCGCTGGAATCTGGGGATGAAAAGGTTCTTTTCACCGGCGGGCCCAGCTTTGACTTCTTGACTGGAGGATATCTCGTCTACCAGATGGAGACCAACGTCGTCGCTCGTCGGTTTGACCCGGAAACGTGGGAACTTGGAAGGCCCGTCCCCTTGGTTCAGGGAGTGTACCGTGTTTTCGCTGCACACTTTGACGTGTCGACGTCGGGATCGCTGGTTTATTTGCAAAGTACAGAGTTGGCCTCGGGAACGCCAGTCTGGGTCACTCGCGAGGGAAGCGAAGAGGAGGCGGTGGCCGATTCGCCGCTCGAGGTCCCGCAGAATCCGCGTCTCTCTCCGGACGGTAGCCGGTTCGCGCTGAGCGTAGGGGGCGACGTCTGGGTTTACGACGTTGCCGGGCGGCCTCCGATCAAGCTCACGTTTGACGGGGAGACTTTTCCAGCGCTCGCTCTTGGATCCGGCAATCTCTCCCCTTTGTGGACGCGGGACGGGCAGCGGATCGTGTATGAGCGCAACTCAGATCCTTCGCGGCAGCTGTGGGCGGTTTCTGCTGATGGCAGCAGCGCTGTCCCGGAACCGGTTTCATCCGAGGGACACTTCCATCCACGCGGGTGGTCGGCCGACGGTTCGGAGCTCGTCGCCGCGCAACTCGATGTGCCGGCCGTCAACATCGTCCGCTGGCCGATCGCCGAACCGGAGAAGTTAGAAGCGGTCGTCGCGACGACGGCCTCGGAAGGAGAGTATGGTGCCGCGCTGTCCCCCGACGGACGATGGCTTGCCTACGCTTCCGACCAAACCGGCCAACAGGAGATCTGGATCCGGCCTTACCTGGGAACCGGCGCGGCGCTCCGTGTGTCCCCGAGTGGCGGCACCGAACCGATCTGGACCGGACAAGAACTCTACTACCTCGAAGGGGACGCGATGATGGCGGTGGTGGTTGATGCCGATGACACCTTCGATTTCCAACCACCGGAACGGTTGTTCGAGAGAAGTTTCCTCCGGAGTTTGCAGCCACCGTCGTTTGACGTTGCACCGGATGGCCGCTTTCTCATGATCCGGCCCCTCAGCGACGACGGTCGGACCATGCGGGTTGTCGTCGTCGAGAACTGGATCGAAGAAGTGAAGGAACGGGTGCCGGCCCCGTGACTACGATCGGCAAGACACTAGCCCACTACGAGATCACCGCCGCCATCGACAAAGGTGGCATGGGAGAGGTGTATCGGGCCACTGATAGGAAGCTCGGGCGTAATGTAGCGATCAAGGTTCTGCCCGAGGAGTTTGCACAAGATACCGAACGGGTCGCGCGTTTTGGGCGCGAGGCCAAACTGCTTGCTTCGCTAAACCATCCGAACATTGCGGCAATCTATGGGTTCGAACAATCCGAAGGGACACGCTTCCTCGTTTTGGAGTTGGTCGAAGGCCAAACGCTCTCGGAACGACTGGTTCGCGGTCCGCTTCCCGTCCAGGAATCCCTCGAACTCGCCATCCAGATCGCCGAAGCTCTCGAAGCCGCTCACGAGAAGGGCGTCATCCATCGGGATCTGAAGCCCGCCAACATCAAGGTCACGTCTGAAGGCAAAGTCAAGGTCCTGGATTTCGGGTTGGCGAAGGCTTATGCCGGCACTGCTGTGGGCGATGAGACCGTCCTCGAAACGCTGGCCGAGGATGCCGAAAGCGGTAAGGACGTCTTGCTGGGCACGCCCGCCTACATGAGTCCGGAGCAGGCGCGGCGTCAACCGGCGGATCATCGGTCCGATGTCTGGGCGTTTGGGTGTGTTCTTTACGAGCTGCTGACTGGAAAGACACTCTTCAAAGGCAACACCCTCTCCGACACCATCGCAGCCATCCTAGAACGCGAACCGGACTTCGGCGCGATGCCGGACGACCTCGATCCAGCCCTTCGACGACTTCTCGAACGTTGCCTGGAGAGGACCCCAAAGCGTCGGTGGCAGGCAATCGGTGATGTCCGCATTGCCATGGAGCTCGCCGCAGAAGCAGAGCGAGACCCGTTGCCGGCCAAGGTCGAGAAGAGGGGCTGGGAACGCATCGCATGGGTCACGGCGACTTCAGGGTTGCTGATCGCTGTCCTGGCTCTGCTGGTCACCGGGGTCGGGGATTCGGACCGAGAACCGGAAGCGGTGCGTTTTGTCGTCCCTTTACCGCCGGGATCCGAGGGCGAGGATCTCGCCTTAGCACCGGACGGCCAACGGATCGCCTTTGTTGGATCAAACTCCAACGGGGAAAGAGTGATCTGGCTTCGAGCGTTCGCGTCCGAGCATGCCGAGATACTCCCGGGAACCGAAGGCGCCGCCAGCGTGTTCTGGTCACCGAACAACCGTTTTTTGGGGTTTTCGACTCCGGCTGGGGTGAAGAAGCTTGATCTTTCCGGGGGAAGTCCTCAAACGCTGTACGATGGACGCCTCTTCGACGGCAACTGGAACAACGACGGCACAATTCTCTTGGACGAACTCAACCGCTTATCCGAGGAAGGCGGCCTCCTAGCACGCGTGGTCGTGGAGGATGGGTTCAGCTCGGAGACGCCCCGAGAGAATCCGGTGTTCCTGCCCGACGGGAATCACTTTCTGTATCGCGCCCACCCAGGTTTCTTGTCTAGCAGTGCGGTTTACTTTGCTTCGTTGGAATCCGGTCGGGCCACGCTTCTGTTCCATGCGGATTCCGGAGCTCAGTACGCCGATGGCCACATCGTGTTTCTGCGAGGCGACACCTTGATGGCTCAGCGTTTCGACCCTGCAGCCCTCGCGCTTGATGGGCAGCCGGAGATTATCGGTCGGCTAGTCGTGTCTGGATCGGTGCTGGGAGAAGCCCACATACCATTCTCAGTTTCGGAGAATGGTGTGTTGGCCTTCAGGCCCGGTCCCGGGGTGGACGGCCAGCTCGTCTGGTTCGATCGACAGGGGAAGGAATTGGGGACGGTTCACCAACTTGAATCTGGTGAGTTTGTGAATCCGGCGCTCTCGCCGGACGGGCAAAGCGTCGCTGTAAACCGTAGGGATCCCGCGACTGGAAACGTCGACATCTGGCTGATCGATGTCGAGAGGAACACAACAACGCGTTTCACATCGGGTCCATCCTATGACATGGATCCCGTTTGGTCGCCACAGGGAGATCGGATCGTCTTCGCCGCCGATCGGAGCGATCGCTTTGACCTGTGGGTGAAAGACATCGTCAGCGGAAACGAAGAACTGCTGTTTGAGGGAGCCGTCGATACGGCGTGGATCAGACCGACAGACTGGTCCAGTGACGGCCGGTTCATTCTGTTTGAAGACTCACCCGCAGACTCGGGCGACGTGTGGGTGCTACCTGTCTCGGGTGATCAAGCACCCTGGAGACTCCTGGATTCGGACTCTTACGAGTATGGCGCCGTCTTCTCGCCGGATGGAAACTGGGTCGCATACGCATCCGCAGAAACCGGCGCTATGGAAATATACATAACGAGCTTCCCGGCAGGGGAGAACACCAGGCGCGTATCCAGCGATGGCGGATCCCACCCGCGTTGGAGGTACAACGGCGAGGAGTTGTTTTTTGTGGGGGATGATCATCGTGTCATGGCTGTTGGTGTAGAGCTCAATTCGGGCGATCTTCGCACCGGTGTGCCCGAACGGGTGTTTGAGCCTCAAATCAAAGACTTGCTTGACAGCCGCAACCATTATTCCGTGACTCCGGAGGGCGACAGATTCCTTCTGAGACGGCCGAACCCCAATCCCCTACCCGTGACCGTAGTCGTCAATTGGACGGGGGAACTCAATCGCAAATGAGGCGACGCCGTTTTGCATCCCAGCAAGTGTAGGTGCGCTCTATGAGCGCACGGAGTTTTGATTTGAAGAATGTGCGGTCATAGACCGCACCTACACGGGACAGACGGATGATTGGCAAGACAGGATCACCGCCCTGTCCGCTGCTGACTTTATTGGTTTTGCCGTTTAACGGTAAACGGTATATCATTCGATTGTGATCCAGTCCTACAGGTCGAAAGATACGCAGACCTTGTACGAGGATCTAAGACCGACCCGGAGGTTTCGCGGCCTTGCGAAGCAGGCTCTTCGAAGATTACAGCAGCTCGATTCGGCAACAACACTCCAGGACCTCAAGCTGCCCGGAAATCGTCTGGAGAAGCTACACGGAAAACGCGGGGGGCAACACAGCATTCGGATCAACGATCAGTGGCGGATCTGTTTTCGATGGAAAAACGGTGATGCTCATGACGTCGAGATCGTCGATTACCATTAGGAAGCCACACATGACCAAGAAGGAACTCCTGACAGAGCTGCATCCGGGACGCACGATAGCGGAAGAGATCCTGCAGCCGCTCGGGATGAGCGTCAACGCTCTCGCCAAGGAGCTTCACGTACCTGTCAGTCGCTTGAATGATATCGTCCGCGGACGCCGGGGTATTAGCGCCGACACCGCGCTCCGATTGTCGCGTTATCTCGGCAATTCCGCCCAATTCTGGCTCAATCTGCAGTCCAGATATGACCTGCGCGTGGCGGAGCACGGAAAGGGACGGGCCATCAGGAAGCAGGTCCGACCGCGAGATGCCGCCTGACACACCGGCGCAGCCCGGCGGTAATAAAACAAGTAAAGGAACTACCAAGCCTGCGGACCGTTAGCAGGTAAAGGTTCAACCGGTGATCGGAAAAACCCTCGCTCATTACCAAATCACCGCGGCCATCGGCAAGGGTGGCATGGGAGAGGTGTATCAGGCCACCGATACGAAACTGGGGCGGAATGTTGCAATCAAGGTTCTGCCCGAAGAGTTTGCATAAGATACCGAACGGGTCGCACGCTTCGAGCGCGAGGCCAAGCTGCTTGCTTCGCTGAACCATCCGAATATCGCGGCGATCTACGGGCTGGAACAATCCGAGGGAACACGCTTCCTCGTTTTGGAGTTGGTCGAAGGCCAAACTCTGTCGGAACGACTGGTTCGCGGGCCCCTCCCCGTTCAGGAATCACTCGAACTCGCCCTCCAGATCGCCGAAGCTCTCGAAGCCGCCCACGAGAAGGGCGTCATCCATCGGGATCTGAAGCCCGCCAACATCAAGGTCACGTCCGAAGGCAAAGTGAAGGTATTGGACTTCGGGTTGGCGAAGGCATATGCCGGCACCGCGGCCGGCGATGAAACGGTCCTGGAAACGCTGGCCGAGGATGCCGAAAGCGGTAAGGGCGTCCTGCTAGGCACGCCCGCCTACATGAGTCCGGAGCAGGCGCGGCGTCAACCGGCCGATCATCGGTCTGATGTCTGGGCGTTTGGTTGCGTGCTTTACGAAATGCTGACGGGCAAAACACTCTTCAAACAGCAGACTTTATCGGACACTATTGCGGCAATCCTTGACCGTGAACCGGACTTCGGCAAATTGCCCACTGACCTCAACCCAGCAGGTCGACGACTTCTCGAACGCTGTCTGGAGAAGAATCCGAAGCGTCGGTGGCACGCGATCGCGGACGTACGCCTCGAGATCGAAGCGGCGCTCGTCGCCACGGCCGGTGTTGAAGGCGAACCGCGCGCCAGAACGAGAACTCCTTATGCTTTGGCGATGCTGGCTCTGGGAATCCTGGTGGCCGCTCCACTGGGCTGGTACTTGAGGCCCGTGCCTGGGCCAGAACCCCGGCCGATCACGCGCTTTCACTTCCAGCTTCCAGACAACCAGGAGTTCGACGCCGAGTTCGGATACCCAGTCATCGCGGTCTCTCCAAACGGGGCCCGGATTGCTTACGTCGCTGACTCCCAACTCCACCTATGGGATTTGACTGCGGATGAGGTGCGGCCGCTTCCAACGGACGACAATCCCGCGGATCCCCTTTTCTCGCCCGACGGACAATGGGTCTCGTATTGGTCTCTTGACGATCGTCAGCTGAAGAAAGTTGCTGTGGCGGGCGGAGCGCCGATGAAGGTGTGTGATGTCGACCCTTACTTCATGTGCTCCTGGCCCGACGAGGATACGATTGTCTTCGCCAACAACGAAGGGATCTTCCGTGTGCCGTCGGAAGGTGGAACGCCTCAACTGCTCATCGCGGCCAAGGGAGAATTCATGGCAGTCCCACAGATCCTGCCTGGTGGGAACGCGGCATTGTTCGGGACAGGATCTGCTGAAAGCCCTCAGACCGTCTTGCAGTCTTTGGAATCGGGCGAACGCACCGTTCTGAATCTAAGAGGAATCGATGCGCGGTACGTACCGACCGGCCATATCGTATATGGAATGGTAGATACGCTACACGCTGTACCGTTCGATAGCGACAACCTCGCTTTGACCGGGAACCCGGTCGTGATCCAACAGGGTGTCCTGCATTCGACCAGCGCGAATTACGCCTTCGGGGCAAACGGCACGTTCGCCTATGTGCCCGGTGGCGCGGCTGACTTTCGTTCGACGCTCGAATGGATCGATGGGAGCGGGCGGGCCATTCCGCTCAGCCAGGCAAACCTTGAATACCGCGGCGCCCGAGTGTCGTCAACCGGGGATCGTGTGGCGGTCTTGGTTTCCGAAGACGGCGGAGGCAATATTTGGATCGTCGATGTGGAGAGCGGCACGCCGAGCCGATTGACAGACGACGGCCGCGCCACGGTTCCACCGGCGTGGACACCTGACGGCGGGCGCGTGACTTTTGTAGCCGGCCGCGACATCTACTGGCGGGCTGCAGATGGCAGCGGACCGTCTGAACTCCTCTGGTCGCATCATACGCCGCCGGTGAGCCTTTCGTGGTCCCCGGACGGCCGTTTGCTGGCGTTTGATGCCCCGCCCGACTCGGAAACAAGCCGGCGCGACCTTTGGGTGTATTCCATCGAGCAATCTTCGGCCGAACCGTTTCTGGCCACGGACGACGCTGAAGCGGCCCCCTCGTTCTCCCCTGACGGAGAGTGGATCGCTTACACACGGCAAAGAAGCGAGATATGGGTCGCACCCTACCCCGGGCCCGGTACGCCTCATCGGGTCGCCGATGGGCGCGGCTTTCCTCCGCTCTGGTCTGCCGACGGGCGCGAACTCTATTACCGCGATCTCGGCCTTAGGAGAGTGATGGCCGTACCCGTTGGATTCGAGCCCGCCTTCACGCGCGGCTCTCCGCGTGAACTCTTCGCCAGTCCGTATATTCTTCTTACCTTGTTAGGCGTTCACCCGGACGGAAAACGTTTTCTCGTCGGCCGGACCGGAGCGAGCGGGACGACTGAAGAGAGCAACCGGATCAACGTCGTCCTGAATTGGTTCCAGGAATTGAAGGAGAAGGTGCCGGTGCCATAATGACTGTCCGTTGCCGATCTCTCCGTTGCCACCGCGAGAACTCTCAACAAGTGTAGGTGCGCTCTATGAGCGCACGTTGTCGTAGTTTGAAGATTGTGCGGTCATAGACCGCACCTACACGGCGTGGGTTCAAGGCCCCTGCCATGACGAGCGAACCACCTTGCCATTCCTGTCGATCCAGAACATTCTCACGGCTGCGTCAGTCTCAACCTTGGGAGGGTTGAGCTTAAACTCCGCCGGAGGTGGTCCCAGCGTTCCAAGATAATTGTTCATAGATTCAGTACCCAGATAGTTTGCCGGTATTGGCTGGCTTGTCCCCCGAGCGAACACATAGACCAGCACCCTGATGGGCCCGTCATCGATTCGTTCTGTCCAGATTCCCGGTTGACTGGCTCTCCATACGAAGGTTGGAGGCCCCCAGGATGACACCAGTTCTGTCTGGGTGTGGCCCATCCAGTAAGCCAGAATCTGCTCGACATATACACTCCTCGCTGCGCAAGAGCAGAGCATGAGGATGCCGAGAATGGGTAGCAGGCGCTTCACAAGCCGATCCTTCGTACGGGAGGTGCGTCGCATCCCTGTTTAGACAGGGATTCTCACTTTTGGTGAATGCACTCGAGTTACCGTTTGCGCTGGATTGGGCATTCGGGCACTTTCTTTTTCCCCGACGAACGGAAGTCAGCTGACATCGACTATCAAAAGAGGCGATCCGAGTACGCAAGACGACGATCCCTATGGAACGTCGCGTGAGCCGGCCAACAACCCTCAACGCATATGTCGGTGAGTCACGAGCTATGTAGTCGTGGATGTTCTCGAGGTGGGCGACACCAGTGTCGGTCCAATGAACCTTCACTTCGTGAGTTTGAAGCGCTGACGAAGATCTTCGACTTCCGTCGTGCGGTCAGCGTCACTGTCGGCGAGACCCGATTCGATCGCTTGCCGAACGTAGATCTCATGCATCAGATCGTCCCAACTTGCCCCTTCGGGCAAGCGATCGATCAGCTCTTGAGCCTTTAGTTTGAGGTCCTGTGCCACCTCTCAATTCTATCGGATCAGCCGACCTATCCAAAGCAGGTCACGTCTGTCAAAACTCCGGTTCATTGTTTTCGTTCCTAGGTTGGCACTCTCGCTGCTTGACGAGGCTACCCCGAGCCGAAAGCGAGCGACTGTGAGCCCGGTGCCGTGCCGACCAATCTACAGATACTCGACCCAGTTCAGCGTACGAAGCTTCGCGTGCGGGGCAATCAACTCGAAATCAGAATCGCAGTGGAGGAGAGTCGCGCCGTCCTGTGCTGCGATCGTAGCGATCAAACAGTCGGCTGCGCTGGCGGAGATGCCGTTCTTTCTCAGGCGGGCGGCAAGGTTCCATGCCCGATCCCAACTCTCATCAGAAAGTGAAAGTCGATAGACCGGCGCGAACTGTTCCAGAAGAGTGGAAGCTTTCTCGTGAGACCGTAAGCCCGTCATTAACTCGAGAATAATCCACTCTGTTACGGCAATGTTTCCGCTGTGGATGAGGGGCTTCAGCCGTCTTTGAATCTCCGAGCTTCCAGACGGTCGAAGGAACTCGATCCAGACCGACGTGTCAACGAGATGCACTCGGCGTCCTTTTTCTGCGCTGCCGCCGTAGCCTGGCTACGGTCAGGTCCATCTCGACCGTGCCCGCCGAGTCGGCCAGCCGCTCCAGGGCTCGCTGTCGGATAACGGCGCGGAGGCTTTGCTCAACGGTATCTTTGATCGTCCGGGTCCCGAGTATCTCTTTGACCTCATCTAGCAATAGTCTGTCGACTTCTAGTGTGGTCTTCATGGATATACGATTATATGTGATAATATGGCTTGTTGGTATATCAACTGTGACGCAGTGGGAGTTCCGATCGCAGTCCAACGGATCCCCGGGTGTTGGATTCGCTCATTACCAGACAAGCCGCGGGTACCTATGCGGGCTATCCTAATGGATAGAACGCCTATCCTGACAGTTCAGTTCCCGGCCCCAACGGGCGTTTCAAAGTCTCCACACTAACCTCGCCAGGCACCCCTATCTAATTAAGGCAGCAATCAGTTAACAAAAAAACGATCCACCCTCCCGGGCAAGGCGCATGGATTGCACTTACCGGAATTCATCGAGGGACAGATGAACTCCGGTCAACCCCTTGGGAATCGATCAACAGCGGAGGCCCATCAATGAGAATCATCGCCGCAGCCTTGGTCGTTCTCGTCGTGTTGCCCAGCGCTCTCGCCCAGGTGCCCGAACCGCTCTTGCCTGACTCCTTTGCGTCGGAAACGGAGTGGCGCGGAGCATACCGGCAGACCGAGCAAGATCTGTCTTCGTCACGGAAGATGACCTGGATCGGCGCGATTGTGGCGGTCGCGGGCGTGGCCGTCATGGCCTACGGCGAGGTCGCCGGACCGGAGGAATACCAGACGCGAGGGTTGGCCCTGTTCTCGAGAGAAAAAGTGAGCTGCCGGGACGACCCTCTGACCGGTGTGTCGGTTTGCACAAGGGAGACGATCTCGGAGCCGGGTTCCGTCCGGGGCACCCGGGACTGGAGGATCTTCGGTCCGGGACTGGCAGTCTTCGGAGGCGGGGCGTTCTTTGGTCTGAAAGGCTGGAGCAGGATGGACTCCGCCCGCGAAAACCTGCAGCGACTGGAGTGGATCGGAGAGGACCGCGGATGGAGCCTCTCCCTAGCCCCGCGAACAAACAACGGTGTCGCCCTTCGACTGGCGTTTCGATGGTGAGTCTGGGGGCTGACGAGAATCTTGAGTCGAGTTCCGGGAACGTCGAACCTGGAACAAAAGGAGATGACGTCATGAAACGAATCGCTGCTCTGTTGACGATTGTGTGGTTGATGGGGGCCGCATCGGCCTTCGCCGACGACATCCAATTCCCGAAAACCAAGTACGTCACCCAGAAAGACGGAAAGGACAAGGAGATCAAGGCCAACCTGATCTTTGCGGACGGTTCGGTCATCGTCAAGGACCGGAAGAAACCGGCGATGTTCGCGACGATCCCGTACGAAGACATCGAAAGCGTGGTCTATGAACGTTCTTCCCACGCCAGGACAAAGACAGCTATCCTGATCTCACCACTGGCGCTGTTTTCCAACGGGAAGAAGCACTGGCTGACGATCACCTACAAGAACGGAGAGGACAGCTCCTTCATCCTGCTCAAGTTGGACAAGAAAGAATACAAGCGCATCCTGGCAACCGTGAAAACCGAAACGGGACAGGATGTGGAGAGGATCCTCGACAACTAGGCGCGTCTGAGGACGTGTAGGTGCGGTCTATGACGTCTATGACCGCACATTCTTCGGGCCGAATCACGTGCGCTCATAGAGCGCGCCCACACGATTCACCGAGACCGAATTCGATGAAGGGGGTTCTTGTGATGATCGATCGTTCGATCCTGGTCAGGTGGTTCTTCCTGGTGCTCCTGTGCCTGGTTGCGTCCCCGTCGGTAGCATCCGCTCAGACGGAGGTCTTCGACAGAACGGAAGTCTCCTTCGGAGCGGGTTGGAGTCGTTTGTCCGACGAGATGGGGTTTCTGGGAACCGACACGGACATCTCCGGCGGGCTCGCCTTCTTCGTAACCAACCGGGTAGCGATCGGAGTTGAAGTCAATCACACCAAACACACGGGCGTGCTCCCATTACAAGAAAAGAACAGGCGCAGCGAGGGAGAGTCCATTTTGGTCTCCGGCAACCTACGGTACCGGTTCGGTAAGGGCAGTCCCTCTGTCGGCAGCCTCAGCCCCTACCTCGTTGCCGGTGTCGGAAGCTTGCGGCTCGACCGGTCCGACCGAATGGTTCGGACGGTGGAAAGGCGTAGTTTCTTCCCTGGAAGCCGGAACTTCTCTGAGGAGACCCTCAGTCGGAGCGACTTCCGCAGGAACGAGGTCGTTGTCAACGGCGGTGGAGGCATTGAATACGGATTGTCTGAAAGCTTCTTCGTTCGGCCGGATTTCCGATTTTTCGTCGCGGCCAGCCAGCGCATGATGCGGGCCTCGGTGGCGCTCGCATACCGATGGTGAGGCGAGCTATCATGCCGCTTCCTGCCGCTGCGCGGAGACAGCTATGAAACTTTCTGCCATGATCTCTGTGCTCATCACAATCGTCGTACTGGCGACTTCGGCCTACCCGTCGCGGCTGCCCGCCCAGGACGCTCCGCCGGCTTCATCGTTTTCGGAGTTCCAGATGAAGCAACCGCGGGCCACGGCTGTCGTTGGATCCGACGAAATCGTTTTCCTCGAAAGAGACAGCCGAACCGCGATCCCCGTCTCACAAATCCGGGAGGTGACCTACGACAACCAGGGTCGGAGGCACTCCGAAGACCTGGGTTGTGCTGGAGAGGGATGTCTCCTCGCACCCATCGTGTTCCTGGCATTGCTGCCGTTCAAGTCGACGGACCACTACGTCGGGATCGTGTGGCAGGACAACGAGGTACGGGAAACGATCTTCCAGGTGGGCAAGGGCGAATACGTCGATTTCCTGTCCAGGCTGAAGGAGGTGACCGGCAAGGATTGGAGAAACCTGCCTGCAGAACGCGAGCGGTTCCGGAAGGCTGCGGTGAGTGCCAAACTGGACAATGACGCCTGGATTATGGGCCGGATCGTCGCGGCCGGAAACTACAAGCTCGTGCTGGTCCCACACGACGAGGGCGCCGACAGTGGATCGGGTGATCTCTACTTCTTTGCGGGAAAAAAGGTCAAGGCCCCCGTTAGCAGGACGGACGCAAACCAGGAACCGCAGGTGTTCCCCGTTGACTATGCCCCAGCGCCGGACAACAGGTCGGATCGGGCGGAAATCTCATACACCAGGCTCGACGACCATGCCGCCGCGGGACGGGGTGTATACGGAGTTTCCGACATCCGTCTTCCGAACGTCCTCATCCGAACGCCCAAAGCAACCGATCACGTCCACCGTTTCATGTCAGACGGAACGTTTGCTCTGGACCGGGATGTTCCAACGTTCAAAAAGAACGGCCGACAAATTGTCAGCCGCGTGGAATACGAAGGTCAGGAGGCACTCCGGTTTCCGGTCAAGCACAGGCACATCGCAGACTGTCGAGGTTTCCTCTACGTCACCCGCGACCGGATCGCCTACGACCCGTACTACTCGTGGATGTACCGAAAGGACGCTTTCGATGTCCCCCGCTTAGACGTCGCGATTGATCGGAACGAGATCGTCACGCCGGACCGGACCTATCACTTCAACGTTTCCGCCCAGGAGAAAGCCTTTTGGATGTTCTTCGAGCTGGCACTCGATGACTTCGACGCCGTGATCGCAGAGTTCAATCGGGCCGCGTTGCGGTGAACAGGAACGCGGCTTCTCCAGAATCCCCCAACGGCGGTGTAGGTGCGGTCTATGACCGCACAGTGTTTCCGCTTGAGGAATGTGCGCTCATCGAGCGCACCTACACCCGATCCTAGAGTTTCGCTTGTCGCTGTGGCGCGTGATCGAACGGGCACAACTGCACCTACGCCTCTCCCCTCCCCACGCAGGGCGCGGAGCGCTACACTGGTGAGAGAGGCGCTCGTGTCCTACAACGTAATCAAGGCAAAGAGCGGTGGGATCGTCAAAGCCTGGACCGAGGGCGTCGTCCTCGACGAGAAGGCTCGACGTCAATTGCAGAACGTGGCGTCGATGCCGTTCATCCATCGGTGGGTGGCCGCCATGCCTGACGCACACTGGGGCCTGGGCGCCACTATCGGTTCGGTGATTGCCACGAAGCACGCCGTCATCCCGGCCGCGGTCGGGGTCGATCTGGGCTGCGGAATGGTCGCCGCGCCGCTGAATCTCGTGGCCGATGACCTCCCCACCAACCTGAAGCCCATCCGGGAGGCCATCGAAAAGGCGGTGCCGCACGGGAGGACCGACCGCGGCGGGAGGAACGACCGGGGAGCCTGGCACAACATTCCGGCTGGTGTCGCGACGGCATGGCAGGGGACCGGCATGAAGAACGGCTACGGCGCGATCGTCGAGAAGTATCCGAAGCTCGGCCGGGGTAACGACGTCAACCACCTCGGAACCCTGGGCACCGGCAATCACTTCATCGAAATCTGTCTGGACGAGAACCACACGGTCTGGATCATGTTGCACTCCGGTTCGAGAGGAGTCGGAAACCGGCTGGCGTCCTATTTCATCGCGGCAGCAAAGAAGGACATGGAACGATGGTCCATCAACCTTCCCGATAAAGACCTCGCCTACATCAAGGACGGTTCGGACCTGTTTCGTGACTACGTAGCTGCCGTGACGTGGGCGCAGAACTTCGCGGCCCTCAATCGCTCGATCATGCTCGAGAACGTCGTCAAGGCTGTCGACTCCTGCTTCAAGAAGGAGATTCGATTGACGGGTGAAGGCGCCGTCAACTGCCACCACAACTACATCGCCCGGGAGAAGCACTACGGCGAGGAGGTCATCGTGACTCGAAAGGGTGCAGTGCGGGCCCGGCAGGGTGACCTGGGAATCATCCCGGGGTCGATGGGCACCCGCTCCTACATCGTCAGGGGCAAGGGCAACCCGGAGTCTTTCGACTCGTGTTCTCACGGCGCCGGCCGGGTGATGTCCCGTCGCGAAGCCAAGCGGCGGATCACTCTCGAGAATCACGAGAAGGCAACCGCGGCAGTGGAGTGCCGGAAGGACGCGGAGGTGCTCGACGAATCCCCGGCAGCCTACAAGGACATCGGCCGAGTGATGGCCGCACAGGCGGACCTGGTGGATATCGTCCACACTCTAAAGCAGGTTGTCTGTGTGAAAGGGTAGTCAGCGGGCGTGTGCAAGAGATGGTTTCTCACTGTTCCCAACTCAGTACCCCGTTCTCGAAATCGAACTGAACTTTTGTCAGGCTCAGGGAGGCGATCGAAAGCACACCCTGCTTGTCGACACCAGGCAGCGGCGGAGCGCTCGTCACGTTCGCGCGCAGCTCGCTCCAGTGGGTCGATCCCAACCGCACGTCGCGCAAGCGGACCTCGGTCAGCTTCGCTGCGCCGGCGATGTAGCTGGTGCGTACCGGCCGCATCAAAGGGGACCGGACGACTTTCTTCAAATCGTCAGTCTGGTGGAGTGTGATCCGGCTTGCCCCGGTGTCCACCGAGAGCCGCACTTTGTGTCCACGGACTTCGAGCAGCACGATGACCAGGGAATGCTCCCGGTCGAATGGCACCGATTCGGACAGGGCTTCCATTTCTCCGAACACGATCTCTTCCTTTGCGAAATCGATCCGGAAGTCCGAACGACCGAGCACATCCATTCCGATAATCGCGTCGACTTTCCAATCCGACAGATCCGATACCAGCGCGAGCGCTGCCGTGTGGATCGGTCCAACCTGCAGGCTGCGGATGATGACCCGCTCGACCTTTGAAGTCTTGCCGTATGCAGCCACTTCATTGGAGCTGACCTGACGGAGGTTCAGACGTTTCGCGACCCGAGCATCGATAACTGACCGGTTTGCGCCCGTGTCGATCAAAGCCCGCAGCGTGTGCCCTTCGACCTGGGCGTCGGCCACGATCAGGTGACCGCGGCGGGTCTCGAAGCTGATGGCCCGCTCGGCCGGGTCTGCCGCCCAAACGCTGGAGCTGGTTGCTGTTGCCACGATTGTAAGAAGCAGGAAAGATGCGATTCGATTCACGGTGTCAACCTCCCAGGACGGGGTGTCTGTCGTCCTCAGTCCGGGAGGCGGAAACCGCCGGCAAAAACCGGAAACCTTCTTGAAGTTTTCTAAAGAAAGCTTGGGGGGCGGTTCTCTGCTAGAATGTGATCACTCGTAAGTCACTGACAAAAAAGGACTGTTCCGATGAAGGCGCCGTCATCTGCAGAGGTAACTGGGTTGCTCCTGGCCTGGCGGAAAGGCGACGATGCGGCTCTGGAGCAGCTCATGCCCGTCGTCTACGAAGAGTTGCGCCGGCGGGCCTACCACTACATGGCGGGGGAGAGAGCCGGCCACACATTGCAGGCCACGGCCCTCGTCAACGAGGTCTACCTGAAGCTCCTCGACTCGAAACGGGTCGACTGGCAGAACCGCGCACATTTCCTCGCGGTCTCCGCACAACTGATGCGTCGGGTCCTGGTTGATTTCGCGCGCTCCAAGCAGTCCCAGAAACGAGGTGAACGGGGTCAGCGCGTGACGCTGGACGACGCCATGGCCGTCATTCCAGAGCGCGGGCAGGACCTGGTCGCGCTGGATGACGCTCTGAAGGCCCTGGAGGAACTGGATTCGCGGAAGGCGAAGGTCGTTGAACTGCGTTTCTTCGGGGGGTTGACTGCTGAAGAAACAGCAGAAGTGCTTGATGTATCAGCGGATACGGCTCTGCGAGACTGGAAGCTCGCCAAGGTCTGGCTGCTGCGGGAGCTGCACCACCAGAGCTCGTCCGGAGGAAGCTAGGAACTCGCATGAGCGAGAAGCCAAGCATCCTCGTTTCCTCCTCTGCGTTGCCCCGATCTATTAGACCGAAAAAGGTTTCCCCGAGACGGGCAACGAATCCATATGGCCATTTGCAGTCAGAATTGCATATAGTTCAACTATATGAAATACTACCTGCATGTTTCACAGGCGTTACTGGGCCCGACAGATCGAGGAAGCATGGAGGAAACGTTCCATCGTTTGGCTCATGGGCGTGCGCCGCACCGGCAAAACCGTGCTCAGTCGGTCCATACAGGATAGTTTGTACCTGGATTGCGAGCTCCCGAGCACGCGGCGTATGTTGGACGATGTGGAGCTGTTCCTGACGGACCACCCGGGCCGCACGCTGGTGCTGGACGAGATTCATCGGCTGGACAATGCGGCCGAGGTGCTGAAGATCGCCGCGGATCACTTTCCGCGAACGAGAATTCTGGCGACCGGTTCGTCTACCTTGGGCGCCTCATCCCGGTTCCGAGACACCCTCACTGGGCGCAAACGGGAGGTCTGGCTGACGCCTATGGTTCAAGCGGACCTCGCTGACTTCGAGAATCCCAAGCTCGAACACCGTCTGCTGCATGGGGGGCTGCCGCCGTTTTTCCTCGCCGAACGCCTGCCGGAGAGGGATTTTCAGGAATGGCTAGATGCTTACTGGGCAAAAGACATTCTCGAACTGTTTCGACTCGAGCGCAGGCACTCGTTCCAGCGTCTGTTCGAACTCCTGATGGCCCAGAGCGGCGGAATATTCGAGACGACCCGACTCTCCCGCGCATGTGAAGTGAGTCGGCCGACAATCTCCAATTACGTCGCCGTGCTGGAGGCGACCTTCGTCATCCATGTTCTGCGTCCGTTCGCCGCAGGTGGCAAAGCCGAGATCGTATCGGCTCCGAAAGTCTACGGATTCGACACCGGCTTTGTTTGCTATCACCGGGGCTGGCGGTCGCTTCGGAGGGAAGACATGGGGATCCTCTGGGAACACTTCGTACTGAACGAAATTCATGCGCGGTGGGGTCGTGGAAACCTGCGCTACTGGCGAAGCAAGCACGGCAACGAAATCGACTTCGTCCTGGCGGCCCGCGGTCGCCCCCCTGTGGCAATCGAGTGTAAATGGTCGGCCGGGGAGTTCAACCCCTCAAGTCTCTTCGCCTTTAGAAAACGCTATCCGGACGGGGCCAACTACGTCGTGGCCAGGGATGTTGGGGAGCCCTTCGGCAGACGATTCGGCAACCTCCGCGTCCGATTCGTTTCGCTGGATGGTCTGCTCCGGGCGCGGATCCCTGCCTGAGGGCTTTGCCCAGCTTGAGTCTGCCTGGTATTCACGGCAGACTCTGGAGCCGGTCTTACCGACAAGCAGTATTCGATTCAGGCCGCAACGAGAATCGATATCCAGTCCTCACGATTCCGTTAGTCTGGGCCGAGAGTTTAATTGCTTCCATCTCATTCGTTTCGTACCATTTACGAAGTCTTTCATCTCTTGCAAATCACGCACGACGCGTTACCAGCTCCATGGCCTTCATCTGGACGGCCAAGTCTGGTTCTGCAGAAAACTGAGTTGGAAACAGTTCGATGAAATCTGATCGCTGGAAAGAAATCGAGCGGATCTACCACGCGGCTCTTGGGCGCAAGGAAGACGAGCGGGCGGCCTTTCTGGATGAGACCTGCAACGACGCCGGACTGCGCCGGGAGGTCGAATCGCTGCTCGGCTACGAAACCAGGGCGGAGGGGTTCATCGAAAATCCGGCTTTGGACGTGGCCGCTGAAAACATGGGGCGAGGGCAGGCACAGCCTATGATCGGACGACGCCTCGGCGTGTACGAAATCAGTGCTCTCATCGGCAGAGGCGGGATGGGCGAGGTCTACCAGGCCCGGGACACCCGGCTGAACCGCGATGTGGCGATCAAGACACTGCCGGATCTGTTCAGCGAGGACCCGGAAAAGATGGCCCGGTTCGAGCGGGAAGCCAGGATCCTCGCGTCCCTGAATCACCCCAACATCGCAACGATCCACGGCCTGGAAGAATCGGACGGAGACCGCTTCCTGGTCCAGGAGCTGATCGACGGCGTCACGCTCGCCGACCGGCTCCGGGATGGGCCCATTCCCGTCGAAGAAACGCTTCGATTGGCGGTTCAGATCGCTGAAGCGCTCGAAGCGGCACACGAGAGAGGAATCGTCCATCGGGATCTGAAGCCGGCGAACATCAAGATCACATCCGAGGAGAGGGTCAAGGTTCTGGATTTCGGCCTGGCCAAGGCAACAAAGACCGGACAAGGCCGCGACCTGTCTACGCTGACCCTCGAGCCGGAGCGCGCGATAGGCACACCGGCCTATATGAGTCCCGAACAGGCCCGGGGCAAAGAAGTGGACCGCCGGGCCGACGTCTGGGCCTTCGGGTGTGTGCTCTTCGAGATGCTTGCGGGTCGGATGGCGTTCCGCGGAGAGACGCTGTCGGACTTGATCGCACAGGTTCTGGAGCATGATCCGGACTGGGATGCGTTGCCGGAGGAAACACCGTCGAAGATTCGGGATCTGCTGGAACGGTGTCTGGAAAAGGACCTGCGAAACCGTCGGCGGGACGTCGGCGACATAAGGGTCGAGATCGATCGGGTTCTCTCAACCGGCGGCGTGGATGTCGCCTCGGTTGCCGATGTCATTGAAGCACGACCGCGGTCGATGCTTCCGTTGGTTGCGGCGATCGTGATCACCGCCGTGCTCGCCACGGTCGCGGTCTGGAACCTCAAGCCGGCCGCGCCCGGACCGGTCAGCCGTTTTTGCCATGACTTACCGGCAGACCAGGTACTCATTGGCCCCCCCACGACGGCCCTCGCCATCTCGCCCGACGGCAGCCAGTTTGTTTATGCCACATACGGGGGGATGTATCGGCGCTCGATGAATGAGACGGAGGCGAGCCTCGTGCCGGGAACCGAGGGGAATCCAAGCCGACCTTTTTTTTCGCCTGATGGGAAGTCGGTGGGCTACTTTACCTTTGGAGACCGCCAGTTGAAGAAGATCCCGGTCAGCGGTGGGCTCGCGGTAACCGTCTGCGCTGCTGCCGGCCCGTCCAGTGCGAGCTGGGAGTCCGACGGCACGATTCTGTTCGTGCAAGGCGAGGGCATCATGCGGGTTTCCGCGAATGGGGGCGACCCCGAGTTGCTCGTCCCGGCCCAAGAAGGTGAGCAGTTTTTCGGTCCCAAACTCCTGCCGGATGGCGTATCGGTTCTCTACACGGTAGCGAGCACAACCGGGCAAGGCATCTGGGACGAAGCTCAGATCGTGGCGCAGCATCTGGAAGGTGGGGATCGGAAGGTCCTCGTTCGGGGTGGAACCGACGGGCGCTACGTGCCCTCCGGACATCTCACCTACGCATTCCGGGACGTCCTCTACGCCGGTCCGTTTGACTTTGCCGCCCTGGAAGTCGTGGGCGAGCGCGTTCCCATTGTCGAGGACTTTGGCCGAGACAGGGGCGGAACAGTCCCCAGCGCCCAGTACGACTTCGCCGCAAACGGATCTCTTGTCTACGTGGTTGGCGATCTGTGGGCCAGCGGCCCGGGAGTCTATGTCCTGAAGATTGTCGACCGCGATGGCGCAGTAGTCGAGCGTCTCAAACGGCCACCCGCACGGTATTCCAATCCTCGTGTGTCACCGGATGGAACGTGGCTTGCGTTCCAGATTGAAGAGGACGGTCAAAGTGACATATGGGTTTACGACCTGTCGGCAATGCGCAGTCGGCGGTTGACCGAGGAAGGCAACAACACTTCGCCGACCTGGACTCGCACCGGGGAGCGCATCACGTTCGCCTCCGACAGGGATGGCCCGACGAGCATCTACTGGCAACGCGCGGATGGTAGCGACCTCGCCGAACGCCTGACCTCGGCTGAAGAAGGAACCGCGCACTTCCCGAACTCGTGGTCTCCGGACGACAAAGTTCTATCCTTCTCTGGGGGAATACCAAGGCCATCTGGTGCCGGATTCGACGCATGGACGTTATCGCTCGACGGGACGGATCCGCAGGTTCTGGCTGGTGGGCCGGGGGTCCAAGGCGCTCCCGCGTTCTCCCCGGACGGGAACTGGGTTGCCTACACTGCCACCGATGGAAGAATAGGTCAGCTCTATGTCGAGCCCTTTCCCAACCCGGCCGGTGTCAGGTATCGGATCACCGACGACGGTGGTTCACGGCCTGTGTGGTCGCCCGACGGGAGCGAGTTGATCTACCGACGGTCTGATGCCGAATTTCTCATTCGTGATTCACGTCAATTAGTTGTCGTCGATATCACGACCGAACCTAGGAGCCTGCGCGGCGGAACGAGAAGGATGGGTGTTCCATGGGATTTGATCGCGATTTCCGAGGAGCCCCTGCCGATTCTGCCACCAAGCCGAGCTCAGGCCGTTGCGGACTGGAGTCGTGAGCCGTGTGGTGGGCTTGGCGAGTCCCGGTTTCCCGGATTATGCCCATGCGATCTTCTCGTTCATCCGTCGTAAGTTCACCGCCAGAGTAACCAGATTCCATTCACATGCCGCGTTGTCCAAACCCCGCAGACTGAATTGTCGGAATCCCAGCACCGACTTGATCCACCCGAAGGGCGGTTCCCCAATGTGCTTTCTGGCCCGGTAACGGTCCCGTCCACGCTGGGTTTTCATCTTCCGGACCATCCGGCCAAACGCAGTGTCTTCAGGTGGAAGGGGAGCGGCGGCGAGGTCCTTTTCGCGGCCCATCGCAACATACCCATCGATTTGACGTTGTTCCAGCATTTCTAAATTCGACTCGGATCGGTATCCCGCATCCGCGAGCACGCAGTCGGGATGCTCTCCCAGATTGTCGTTCAACGCCTCCAGAGCCGGCTCCAACTGCCCCACATCCGCCGCATTGTTGCTCACCGTTGTCGCCACGATGATCCGGTCCTCAGAATCGACCACCGCCTGTGCATTGTAGCATTGTAGAGTCGACGACTGGCGCGGTGGCGGTAGGCAAAGGGGGTAGCTGTTGCCGGTGGCTTTCGCCGATTCCGGTGCCTCACTCCTCGCCGTGGCTTCGTTTCCAGTCGCACCGGGTGGTCGGAGGCAGTCGCCCGCCTCCGACTCCCACAGAACGCAGCGTGCGGATTTCCCGCACTGCGCTCTTCAGAATTGGATTTACAGCACAGCGAGAGACTGGAACTCCCGATAGGGGAGAGCCAACTTGGGACGCTGTAACGGAAAGCGCGTCTTAATCCGGTTGAATACCTCCCACCGGACAACGCCTGCACGACTACGACTGCTTAGCATTTGACGCCAGTAACGTTCCACGACCCGAGCGACGTGCTGCAAAGCCCGGAGGTTCCCAGCAATGCCATAGTAGGCGTAGTGACCGCGCAAGACCCGGTTCAGATTGTGCACTTGCTCCCGGACCGGCAAGTGACGCATTCGCCTCATCAAGCCGCGTAGATGAGCCAGACTGCGTTGAACTCGAGACTTCTCTGTTCGCAGTCCCATTCTGAAATTGCCTTTGCGATTATGCGTACAGTACAGGGTCATACCCAGAAAGTAGATCGTCTCTGGACGTTTTCTCCCGTGCTTGACAGCATCCCGCTGGGCATAGCGACCGAATTCAACGAGCTTCGTCTTGGTCGGCTCCAGCACCAGTCCAAACTTCCCCAAGCGCTTGCGCAGAACGTTCTGGAAACGAAGCGCATCGTCCCGATATTGGAAACACACCACGAAGTCATCGATGTACCGCACCAGATAGGCTTCACCCTTCAGGAGTGGCCGGACCCTCCGGTCAAACCATAGGTCGAGCGCATAGTGCAGGTACAGGTTGCTCAGCAGAACGCTGATCGACCCTCCTTGTGGGGTTCCCTCTTCGTTCGAATGCAATTCCCCGTCTTCCAAAACACCCGCCTTCAGCCATCGTCGAATCAGGCTGAGGATCCGCGGATCTCCGACTCGATGCTCCACAAAGCGGAGTAGCCATCCATGGTCTAAGCTCCCGAAAAAGTTCTTCAGGTCCGCCTCCAGCACCCAGCTCACTTTGCGTCCAGCAATCACCTCATGGAGGGTTGCCAGTGCATGGTGAGCACCCAGCCCAGGCCGGCCACCAAAGGAACAGGGCAAGAAGTCCTGTTCGTAGATGGCAGTCAGCACTTCGGCCACGCTGCGCTGAAGGGCCCGATCTTGAACACAGGGCACGCCCAGGGGACGTTTCTCCTGTTTGCCGGGCTTGGGGATATACACCCGCCGAATCGGTGGTGGGCGATATCCCTTCCGGTGTACCGATCCGAGCATCGGCTCCACCCACTCCCCAAATACTTCCTTCGCCTCCGGTACTCTCTGACCATCGCATCCGGGAGCCGTGTTGCGGGGAACCTGACACAGGTTCGTCCACACACGTTCTCTGGTGACATGATGGGCCAGCGACGTGAACCGGAGCTTTGGCTCACTTCGAGCTTTCGCTGCTATTCGTTCCAGTTTCGTTTCCATGACTGGCTGTTCCTCTCATTGAATAGAGGACCGAATCCTCCCGTTGTATGGAGCTCATGTTTCCCAAGAACGATTCCTCTTCTGCTGGCCGCTTCCCCATGTGATCGGCTCTCCCGACCTCGGAGTACTATCAGCCAGTCTGACTTCCGACAGGCCTTCGGGTCTTCCTCGCGTTGTTGGCTTGTCCAACCCTACAAGCTCCGCTTGAACCTGACGGATCTCCCTTGTTCCCATGAAATCCTTGGTTGCATGCCGACGGTACGAACCCCGGAAGCACCCCAGAACACTCGCCAATGCGTCTCCTGGAGTTTCGCCTTCCCCATTGAGCGACAAGGTCGGCTACTTCAACCACGTTCGATTTCGGGGCTATCTTTCCGTTCACTTGCGTTCCGGCCTACTCCCTCCCTGTCTACGCTTCGCAGCGTCCGTCACCGGCCACCACGCAAGACTCGGTACATGGCTGCTGGCTAAGCTTTGCCACGGCCGCCATTTCAGGCGACAAGATTTCATGCGCTTGCAAGGCGCAACGCTCATCGAACCGGACATGCAGATTTCCCGCATCCGGCTCTCGGACGAGATCATGCCTTCGCCCACGGAAAGCTCGCCGTACGCGGCGCAAGATGCGTGAGCCCGTAATCGGACCAGAGCCGCTCGGACGGGAAGCGCACGTGTTTCCCGATCCGCACCTTGTGCTTACGGCAGAGCCACTGGCGCAGCCGCCGTGTCGCGTGTTGATCAATCGCCTTGTAGGCCGGGCGGACCTGTCCCAGGATGAAATAGTTCGCCCAACCGGTCAGCAACCGGTTGAGGCGTCCCACTACGACTCCCGACGGCAGGAGCACGTGGCGCGGCGCGGTCAACTCGCTCACACGACGGCAGATGCTCTGGACGCTTTCCCGGCTCGGATGTGTGCCTATGTAGGCGGCACCCGTACCCGGCCGGTAGTTGCAACCAATCCGGTAGCCGAGGAACGTCATCGATTCCTCCGGCACCCGGCAGCAGCGGGTCTTCTCAACGTTCATCGCCAACTTCAGACGTTTTATCAGGGCTTCGACCGCCGCTAGCATCACCGCTGCCGGCGCGCGACCGAGAACCGCGAAGTCATCCGCGTAGTTGACGATTTCCGCCTTGAAGTGCCGGGCGTAGCCCAGCACCTTCCAGCCCAGAATGAAGCGCCGCATGTAGATGTTGCTGAACAGCGGCGAGATCGGAGACCCTTGCGGGGTCCCCTTCCGCTCGTGACGCGCCCGGTTCGTGCGGCGGCGACCGCCGCGCCCGTCGTCCTCTTCCACCGCCATCTCCAGCCACGCCTTGACCCAGCCCAACAGCCGCCCGTCGCTCACGCGCCGGGCGATGGACTTCATCAGGTCCGCGTGCGGAATCTGGCCGAAGTAGTCCGACAGGTCGGCGTCCACCACCTCCCGGTGGCCCGTCCTCAGCAGTCGATGCACGCGCCTGACTGCGTCATGCGCGTCTCGGCCCGGCCGGTACGCATACTGCTCCGGTTGCAGGTCGGCTTCGAAGATCGGCGATAACACCAGCATCGCCGCCGTCTGCACCACCCGATCCCGGAGACACGGAATGCCCAGCGGCCGGAACTTCCCTCGTTGCTTCTTCGGGATGAGAACCTGCCGAACCGCATGCGGCCGATAGGTCCCTTCCTTCAGGTCCCGCGCCAGTGCTCCCAGCCACCGGTCCACCCCGAACGCATCGATGTCCGCGACCGTCTCGCCGTCCACCCCGGCCGCGCCGCCGTTGCGTCGCACGGCCTGCCAGGCGACTGCGAGCACGTCGTCGCGCCACACCTTGTCGCTCAGAGAGTAGAACCGGAAGCCCAGAGCTTCCTTCGCTTTCGCATGTAGCGCCGTCTGGAGTCGCTGAACTCTCTCCGAGGCTGTTAGGCTCTCGCCAGTCCTCATGTCCCTTCCTCCGTCATGCGCTGCTCTCGAACTGAGGTCCCTTCCCTCCACCGGCATTACCCGGCTTCCTTGGTACTGCGGACCTCTCCGCCACCCTGTCGGCCCAACCTGACCCTCGCGGGCTGTCGGTTGGCGCGTGCCACGCCACCGGCAGGGCTTCCCGTGTTGCGTCCAATCCCCTCTTCCATACATGCCACCGCCAATACCCCGGCGGAACCGGTCGGTGCTCGCGTCGCTCGCTTCCCGACCGCTGGCAGCCTTCCCCGTTTCAACGGCGGGTCGGCTTCCGCATTGTGCGTTTCGAGGCCTGCTCGGCGTTTACTCGCGTTGTGGCCTGTGTGGTTGCTGAGCCGCCCGAGGCGGCCCTTTGTCATCGGAGTGCTTCAGACGATGTTGTTACCTCCACCATCCGCTCCGATTGCTACCGACTGGAGCGACAGTTGCCGGGCGGGATTCGCACCCGCTGAGGATTGGCGCCTTCTCACGGCGCACGCTGAAACCCTGCGGTGGAGGTCTTCATGATCCGGCTTTCCGGGTCGGTGAAGTTGTCCTGGGCTTTTGGCTTGGGCTCACCCATGGGGCGTTTGAACGGCTTGCCTTTCTTACCGCTGCCCGGTTTGTCGTCTCCCGATTCCCGTCCCGCTTCCTGGTCCGCAGCCATTTGACGCTCTTCGAGCCGCTTCATTGCCGCCTGGATCGTGGCCAATCGCTTCTTGCGCGTCGCCAACCCCTCGGGCAGTTCGTCGCCGCGCCGGTCCTTGCCGTAACGCTGGTCTTCTTCCTCATCGATCGTCCTGGCCCGATTCACCAGATCCCGAATCTGCTCACCCAACTCGGTCTCCTGCTTCTTCATGCGTTCATAGCTCATCGCTTTGCGTTTGCTCGCATTGGCCCGCATCTTGGTTCCGTCCACTGCCACGGTTCCCATCTTCACCAGACCCGCTTCTCGCGCCATCCGCACCACTTGCACGAACAGGTTCCCGAACTCCTCAAGATGCTGTTTGCGAAAATCCGAGATCGTACGGTGCGCGGGAAAGTTCTCCGCTCCCAACATCCGGAACGCCACGTCGTCGGTCAACTTCACCGCGATCTTCCTGGACGAGAACACCCCGGTCGCGTAGCCATAGATCAACACCTTCACCATCATCCGCGGATCGAAGGCCTGATTGCCTGGCCCTTCAGACCCATACCGCTGTTCGAACGCGCTTAAATCCATTGCGTCCACAGCATCCGATATGAAGTACGACAGGTGATCTTCGGCCAGCCAATCTCTCAGCGACGGCGGCAGCAGCAGGTTCTGTTCCGGAAGATATGGTCGGTAGGTTCGTGACATGTCCTATCTTCGATCTCTATCCGCCCAATCCCGGTCCTTCTGCCGCGCAGACTCCTAGCTTTGACTGGTCAAACGAGAGGTTGCTTCCGATATCCGTCGTCAATGCTGCGAGAAGCTACGACATCATGCCCGACGGTCAACGATTCGTGATCGTTGCTCCGCCAGAAGAAGTCCCCCATCCCAGAATCAACGTCGTCCTAAATTGGTTTGACGAGCTGAAGGAACGGGTGCCGGTACCGTAGGCTGAACTCAACAACCAGCGAAAAGTTGAACTACGGGATCAGATAGGCGGTAAGGCGTCTCCTGAGGAGGTGTAGGTGCGGTCTATGACGTCTATGACCGCACACTTGATTTCGATAACGTAAAAGGGACCCACCCAAGGGGGTTCTGATCGAGCAAAAGGGACCCACCCCTGATAGCCTCCCCCGGCGTGTCGCCGGATGAACCGGCAAGGCGGGAGGGAGGGTGAGGAGTTGTTAGGGATGGATCAGTACGAGATGGTCAGGACCGCACATCGGGTTTACAAGAAAAGCATTCGACAGATCGCCCGGGAGACCGGGCACACGAGACGGACGGTCCGGAAGGCGTTGGCCGGGCAGGAGCCGAAGTATCGGCGGGAGAAGGAGCCGGCCTGTCCGGTGATGGATCCGGTGGCCGGGATCGTGGAGGGCTGGCTGCGGGCGGATCGGGAGCAGCCGGTCAAGCAGCGACACACGGCGCACCGGGTGTGGCAACGTCTGGTGGACGAGCATGGATTTACCGGAGCCGAGCCGACGGTGCGGCGATGGGTGCGGGAGCGGAAGATGCGGCTGGGCTGGAGCCGGTCGGCGGCGGTGGTGCCGCTGGATCCGGAACAGGCGTCGGAAGCCGAAGTGGACTGGGGCACGGCCTGGGTCCGGATGAATGGTGAAGACCTTCAGGTCAAACTGTTCTGCATGCGGAGCCGGTACTCGGGCAAGTCGTTTGTGCGGGCGTATCGGTGGGAACGGCAGGAGATGTTCCTGGACGGTCAGATCCGGGGGTTCGGCTGGTACGGCGGCGTATTCCCGACCGTGGTCTTCGACAACCTGAAGACGGCTGTGAAGCGGGTTCTGAGAGGGAAGGCCCGGATCGAGCAGGACCGGTTCACGGCGTTTCGAGCCCACTACACGTTTGAAGCGCGGTTCTGTAATCCGGCCCGGGGCCAGGAGAAAGGCGGTGTCGAAGGCCTGGTGGGTTTCGCACGCCGGAACTTCCTGGTGCCGGTTCCCGAGGTGGCCGACTTGGAGGATCTGAACGCGCAACTGCTGGAACGCTGCGCGACCGACGACCCGCGCCGGATCGGCGGCCGGGCCGACGACCGCACGATCGGGGAACGGCATGCTGCCGAGCAAGAGCGGCTGTTGGCACTGCCCGAGACGCCATTTGAGAACACCAAGGTGGTGGGTGTGCGGATCAGCCGGTACCAGACCGCGCAGGTGGATTCGAACCGGTACTCGGTGCCGACCGCGTATGTGGGATGCCGTCTCTGGGCCCATATTGGCTGTGACCGGGTGCGCTTTTATGCGGACCAGAAGAAGGTGGCCGAACATTCCCGAGCCTTCGGTCATAGCGACTGGCGGATTGATCCGATGCACTACCTGGAACTGATCCGCCGGAAGGTGGGGGCGTTTGAAAGCGCCCGACCGATTCGGCAGTGGCGGCCCCAGTGGCCCGCCCATTACGAGACGGCGCTGGAACGGTTGCGGGAACGGCACGGCTATAGCCGGGGCACCCGGCAGTTTATCGGCATCCTCCAACTCCACCAGGACTGGGCTCTGGACCGGGTCTCGGCGGCCCTTCAGGAAGCGCTCGATGCCCACTGCGCCGAACTGGACGCGGTCCAGCACATTCTGATGCGGGAGGCATCCCCGGCCCGAGCCCATGCCCCGCTCGAGTCCGGGTTAATGCCCGGTATCACCGACCGGACGATCGCTGGAGCCGATCTGGATCAATACGACCGTCTCCTGACTGGGGGTGTGCGATGACACCGGGCCAGGAGATCGTTCTGGACGACGCATTACGGCAGCTTCGGCTTCCGGCCATGGGACGGGAGTGGCGCGAACACGCCCGGCAGGCCAAGGAGGCCGGAGAGGGGTACACCGGCTTCCTGCTGGCTCTGGCCAGCCGCGAGTTGGAACAGCGCCAAGCCAATCAGGTCCAGCGCCGGTTGCGCGAGGCCCGGTTTCCACTGCTCAAGACCCTGGAAACGACCGACCTGAAGAAGTGGCCGGCGCTGGATGCGGTTCAGGTCCGCGACTATGCCGAGTGCGGCTACATCACCCGGCGCGAGAACGTTGTGCTGCTGGGCAAGCACGGCACCGGCAAGACCCATGCCGCAACGGTCCTGGGTGTGGAAGCCTGCCGCAACGGTTACCGCGTCGGGTTCACCACGGCCGCGGGATTGGTCAACACGCTGATCGAATCCCGCGAAGAACGGCAGTTGAAGCGGTACCTGGCCAAGCTGTCCCGCTTTGAACTGCTCGTCGTTGACGAGGTCGGCTATATCCCGTTCTCGGCCGAGGGGGCCCAGCTGCTGTTTCAGGTCTTCTCGGACCGTTATGAGAAGGGCTCGGTGATCGTCACGTCGAACCTCCCGTTTGCGCAGTGGACCAGCGTCTTCGGCGACGCCGCGCTGACTGCGGCCCTATTGGACCGGCTCACCCATCACTGCTCGATTCACGAGTTCAAATGGGAAAGCATCCGGTTCACCGAAAGTCTGGGCGCCGCCAGCAAACGGAAAAAGAAACCCCGTGCCGCCGGAGGATCCGCGTGAAAAACGCGGGCGCGACGGGCTGTGGAAAGTGCCGCCACCGTGGGAACCCGCTGCAAAGCCAGCGCGTTCCCACCGCGGCTTGGAAGCCTTCGGCTTCCACACTTTCCACAGCCCCGACGGCGGGCTTACTTACAAACCATTAACCCAGGGGGTGGGTCCCTTTTACTCGATCGGGGTGGGCTCTTTTTACGTTGTCAAAGCGAACACTCTTCGAACCGAAACGATGTGCGCTCATAGAGCGCACCTACACCCGATCCCGGAGTCTCGCCTGTCTCCGGCATCGAGACCTTTTTAGGGACTTGACGCTCCGACTACAGAGGGGTTCCCTGCAACCTCAATCGTATACGCCTGGAATAATTGACCCGAAGTCCCTCCTCCTGTAGCCTGAACGTAACTTTTTCGTGAAGAAACGAAAGTCGGGGCGGTCGTCTGCTCGCGTCGTGTGGTGGTCGGCCCGTCAGCCCGCCTCGTAACGCACCGAAAGTTGTGTGCGTCAAGTTCTGCAAAAAGTATTTCCGAAAATTCAGTTCTTGAATGTTGATCGCCGTCGGGCCTGTGGGAATGTGGTAAAGCTGAGCGTTCTTGGCGAAACTTTTCCAAGGCTCAGAGGGAATCCGCGTCTTTTGCGGATTTCCTCTGAGGCGTCATTTCCATCAGGCCTCTGCGTTTCTTTCTTTTTGGTTCTTTTTCTTTCTTTCGCCCCCTCGAAAGTGTTCCGCAGCGATTTTCCGCTCCAGGATGCTCTGTAATCGCCGATCGACATCCGAGTCGATCATGGGTCGGCCCGTTTTGACGCGTTTAGGCAGCGGGCGTCTGACGGTGCCAGTCCTTTTTGTGTTCCTTCAACAGATCCATGTTCAAGTAGCGGATCGCTTCGATCCAGTTCTCATGCGTTTCGGTGGTCAGCGCCCGAATCAAACGCAAACAGCTGGCTGCGTTGGGGAAGATCCGCACCACGCGCGTTCGCCGCTTGATCTCCTCGTTGAGCCGTTCCAGCATATTGGTGGATTTCATGTGCTTGTGATGCTGGCGCGGCAGCGTGTAGAAGCTCAGCGTCTCGTCGATGTTGTCTTCGACCCAGTCGCAAAGTTTGGGATATTTCTGCCCCCACTTGGTTAACCACGCCGCCAGATCCTGCCGCGCTTCCTGGAGGTTCCGCCGGTCGTAGAGCCAACGCAGTTCCTGGAGACAATCGTCATCGGCTTTGCGCGGCAAATAATCCAATGCGTTTCGAAGAAAGTGGACGTAGCAGCGTTGCCAGATCGCTTCGGGCAGGACTTCTGCGATGGCTTTCTTCAACCCCGCATGATCGTCGGTCACCACGAACTCCACCCCGCACAAGCCGCGTTGCTTCAAACTCAGCAAGAGTTGCCTCCAACTGGTCGTGCTCTCCCGTCCCGCCAGTTCCACCGCCAACACACCGCGCCGGCCGTCCCAGTTGATTCCGATCGCTACCAGGACCGCCCGGCTCCGGATCACCCCGTCTTCGCGCACCTTCTCGTAGCGCGCATCCAGAATCAGGTAGGGGTATTCTTCTTCCAATCCTCGCGTCGCAAACTTTTTCAGCTCCGTGTCCAATGTCCTATTGATCCGGCTGATCGTGCTCGCCGAAAACGAATGCCCGCATAATTCTTCGGTGATCGCTTTCACCTTCCGTGTCGATACCCCCTGCACGTACATCTCGGCCAAGCTGGCCACGAAAGCTTTCTCGCTGCGTTGGTAGCGCTCAAACACTTCCGTACTGAACCGGCCGGCACGATCCTGCGGCACGCGCAGCTCCAACTTGCCCACCCGTGTGACCAGACCTCGCTCGTAGTAGCCGCTCCGATATCCTGTGCGACCCCCTGTTCGTTCGCTCTTGATCGCACCCACGACCTGGTCCATCTCCGCCTCGAGAATCTCCTGAACCACCTCCTGCACGACGCTTTTCAGCAGATCCTGTTCCTCTCCTAACAGTTCTTTCCAATCCACTCCCTTTCGCTTAATCTTAGTTCGGGCCATCGGTTCATCTCCTTCGTTTCAAAGTTGATTCGTTACCAACTTTTCGGAGATACCCTGGCCCCTTCCTATTTCAGGACCTTTTTGCAGAAACTCTGAAACATAACCTGTGGGTGTCAGGATCCAGGGGGCGATGAGTGGGTGTTCCGATGACGAGGCGTGAAGTACGAAACAGAGCACCATCCGATCGAACCGGTGTCTTCGGACGAAGAGTTGAAGAAACACCTGGGGGAGGCTCAGGGGGCGCTACATGGACGATGCAACGTTCGCGGAATTGCAAGAATCGCTCGGGGAAGCGACAGAGCACGCCGCCGGCAAGCGATCTCTGAAGACAACGACGCCGGAACGGAGAAAGAAAGGAGGCAAGTGAGCGCGTGACAAAAATTCTCGCCGGTGTGTGAGGCCGGCGGGAAACACGTCATCCTTGGCGTGGAGAGAAAATCTGTTGTTGTAGAACACCGGGAAGCCGGAAAAGGGTTCAGGTTTTTCGGCATGGCTTCTCAGCCTTCCCCCGCCGGTAGGAACCTCAAGAGGATGGCGGTAGCAACTCTGGTTGGAGACCGTCTGCGGTAAACGTCAGCGTCAGAGTTTCATTGAACGGGACTGTATCACCGTTGCTATTGGTGTATCTCCCGACAAAAGAGAAACTGAGGGTCAGCGGCGGGGCCGTGTTGTTCACCCCCCGAGCTACCATCGAGCACACACCGTTCGTCATTAGGTCTGTATAGTCATACAATACGAGTTCGGTGCCGTCGTATCCCTTGACCTCAATCATTCCGCCATTGACCATCGTTGCGGAAGAATCCCAGTTGCCATCGGCGTCCACGGCCATCAGTGACATGTAGTAAGTGTTCAAGTTCGGGTCGCAATCCCACCCAGCGCCTGCACCGACAACCCGACGATAGCCGGGGATCACACGGCAAGTCGTGCCCACAGCCGCAGCCAAGCTTTGTTTGGACGGACCTGGTTTTGTCCCCATGGCTCTCTATCTCCTCTCTCTCTGTTTCCACATCGCCAGTCGCAACTCCGGCACCACAGAACACCAGTGCAGAAATCGAGGGATGATCTACAAGTGTTGACACCTAGTCCAGGATCTCGAGCGTGAACCGCCTCTTCAGCTTCATTCCGGCAGCACTCAGAATGGTTCGAATGGAGTGCGCCGTCCGGCCTCGCTTGCCGATCACCTTGCCGACGTCACCCTGAGCTACGTGCAATTCAAAAACGGTCGTCTGCTCGCCTTCAATCTGGTGGACAGATACTTCATCAGGGTTGTCCACAAGTGCTTTCGCGATCTGCTCGATCAGTTCCTTCATATACTGCCTTCAGGAACAACGTCACGTGCACTCGACGTTCCATTGGCAACAGCCTGAAATACGTTTTGGCTCATGCCGAGCTGCTCGATCTGGTGGACAAGGACCGGATTACCTGGCACGGAGTAGTTGCGTCGAAAGTTGGGAGGCGAATAAGTCGGGACCGCCGAGCTTTTCGCGGTGGGCAACTACCGTAATCCACTCAGCGACCCCGCGGCATGAGTGGTGCCGTGTTCAAGCTATACCACCGACAGATCAGGGATGTCATATTTTCCCAGGTCACCACTCCACCAACGTCTTCTCGCATAGGGGTCAAATGAAGGGCCGTACAGGCCGCCTCTATGGTTCGAGCCCGATCGACCAACCCGTGATGACGGTGATCGGCGGCACGCCGGTTCCACCCGCCACGGTCGGCATCAGGAACCGTTCGCCATCGCCAGAGACGGCGTACCGGTCGCTCGCCAAGCTGATCGGAGCGACGAACAGGGGCCGTGGTGTGCTCGATTCCACACTCGAGCCGATGGTCAGGTCCACCGACATCAGAGTTCGGTCGGGAGCCAGGTAGAAGAGCCGGCTGCCATCATCACTCCAGCGCGGTTGTTGCCCGCCGGCGGCAGAGATCTGACGCTTGTTTCCCATCGAGGGGAAACTCTGAACATAGACTTCGAATCGTCCGGACTCATCACACGTGTAGGCAACCCAGCGACCGTCAGGGGAGAAGCGCCCATGCCGTTCCTCAAAGACGGTCTGCAGGAACGGAGAGGGCGCTGTGTCGCCGGATCGCGGCAGCACCCATATGTCTCTCGAGGTCGTTGAAGACAGGTTCGTGTACAGGACGAACTGTCCATCTCGCGACCAGTCGGTGGGCTGCTTGCTCTCTTCCGATTGCAGCAGCGGTTCGCCGTCTCCGGCGGCGGTGGTCGGTTTGATGTACAGGTCGTCATAGCCCGTCCGGTCCGAGGCGAACACGATCTCGGATCCGTCGGGAGAAGCAACAGGATAACGGTCCGTGGCTTCGTCGAAAGTGAAGCGGGTATTGATGCCCGTCTCAGGGTCGATCAGGACGATATCGCCCTGGTCGCCCTGGGACCGGTCCGTGCGCTCCGCGATGACTTGCGTACCTCGCGGCATAACCCACGGTGACCGGCCGTCTCCGACTTGTTGCACTTTCTGCCCCGTCGAGTCGAACCAGACCAGGTTCGATACCGCCCGCCGGCGGTATGCCAGGACCCCTGTGAGGGATACCGAGAAACCGGCGTTACCGATCCGGGGGTTCGTCGCGATGCCTTCGGCTATCGATACCGGAGTCCCGGTCGCCAGCGCCAGCCCGGCATCGAAGGCTTGCGCCATCAGGTTGCCGTCTTCGACGCTGAGCAGGTAACCGGGTGGAGCGTACATGGCCAAGAACTCGCTGTAGGTCACACGCGAGAACTCCCCAGTGCCCAGCGACCCGACGTAAATACCCTGCCCGGCACGCTGCCCGCTCGCAGCGAAGAACAAGAAGCGTTCTCCGTCGGGCAGAAACTCGGGATATGCGTGGTAGACATGTCCGAGCTCTCGATCGAGGGACGTCAGGGGTGTCGCCGGGGAGCTGCCGTCAGCCGGTATTCGGTACAACCCTCCAACCTCGGGCATGAAAAGGATCGTGCCGTCCTCGCTCCAGTCTCCGCCGCCACCCTCGAGAGGAGCGTCGGCCAGCGTCTGGGCGGGTCCGCCGGTCGCGGCGATTCTTTTCAGCCGACTATTGGCCAGGAAACCGATGGCGGTACCGTCCGGAGACCAGAACGGATAAGCGGCGTCTGCCGTGTCCGCCAGGACCCGTGACTCGATGGAGTCCATCGAACGAATCCAGATACGCTCCTGGCCTTCGAATGTGGCGACATAGGCGATCTGTCGTCCATCGGGCGAAACGGAAAGGTGCAAGGGGGCGCCCGCTTCGGTCGGGAATTCGAAGCGTGCCGTAAGGCCGTCGGTTTCACCCGAAGGTCCGCGGCTGAGGAGAACGGCAACAAGCGCGACCGCCAGGACTGCGACAAGCGTCCACCGGGCGGCAGCACGCCATCCCGTCGGGATGTCGAGGGGTGCCTCCTCTGCGAGCGTCGAGCCTCGCGTCGTCACACCTTCCATCAGGTCCTCGATATCGATCCTGGCGTCGGCGATATCATGCAGACGTCGGTGGGAGTCCTTGCGGAGGCAATGCTCGATGAGGGTCTGGATCTTTCGGGGGACGGCGGTGGGAAGCAGATTCCAGTCAGGTTCACCCTGGATGATTCGGGCGATGACGTCCGACATCGTTTCCTCGCCGAAAACCATGCGCCCGGCAACCATCTCGAACAGAACGCAGCCGAAAGCCCAGACGTCGCTCCGCTTGTCAATATGCTGACCGCGCAACTGCTCCGGACTCATGTAGGCGGCGGTACCGACGATAAGTCCGCTGTCGGTAACGTGAGTCGTGATGCGGGACGCGGATTCTCCATCGGTGACGACCGCCTTCGCAAGACCGAAGTCGAGGACCTTGACCCTGCCGTTGGGGGTGACCTTGATGTTGGCGGGTTTGAGATCGCGATGGACGATGCCCTTATGGTGTGCGGCTTCCAACGCGTCGGCGACCTGCGCGGCAATCCGGAGAGCGAACTCCAGAGGCAGGGCCCCCTCTTGCAGGAACTCCGCGAGGGTCTCACCCTCGACGAGCTCCAGCACGAGAAATAGAACACCCTGATCTTTCTCGAGTCCGTAAATCGAGGCGATGTTCGGGTGATTCAGCGAAGCCAGTAGCTTGGCTTCGCGCTCGAACCGGGCAAGCCAGTCCTCGTCGTTCGCGACAGCTTCCGGGAGCATCTTGATCGCTACGTCGCGCCCGAGTGTGGCGTCCCGCGCACGCCACACTTCACCCATGCCGCCCTTGCCGAGCGGCGAGAGGATCTCGTAGTGGCCAAGCTGCGTGCCAGGTTGCATGGTTCAGGTGACTGTTGGAGCGTACTGTGAAAACTCCGTAAAGGATACGAAAGGAGGGAGTTGGGGTCAATCAGAAGGTCAGATGCTTGTATTACCCGGTAACCGTAGAAGTGCCTGGGAGCGCGGGTCGTTGGGGAAGCTTCGTAGGATTACTCCCGAGTAACCGTTATCGGAAACAACCACGCTAGCGGTCAGTCGTCATTCCTCACAGAGCTTCGGATTCTCGCATTTGCCTTTAGCGATCTCGCGAAGATACCGCTCGATGAAGCCGAGGTTCTGGACTTGGACGAATCCCTGCTCGATGGTTTTCGCGGCCACCGGAGTTGGCCGGAGCCAGGGATTCAACGCGATGACGCATAGAGCGAGGGCAACGATTGCGAGCAGCACTCTCGTTTGCTTGTCAGTCTTCATGGTCTTCCCCCTTCACGGACCAGCGTAGCTTCCACACGGTATATAGGACACTCTCGAGTTCGAGTCGGATTCCGAAACCGGGGAACTCCAGAACGGCTCCGCGGCCTCGGGCATGTCTTCGGCCGTGCTCGTAGTCAACGAAATCGTCCTTTTTGACCTCCAAGGAGTAACGGTCGGGCATGATCTCCCGAAGCGCAAAGGTCCCGTCCGGCGCCGTCAGTGTCCCGTATTCGGGTCGGCGGCGGCCCGCCGCACTCCGAAGAACCACGCTGGCGCGTGGCACAGGTTCGCCGCTCTCCGTCATGACGGCCCCGGTAACGGTGCTCGCCGACTCTTGGGCCAGCACAGGTGCCATTCCGAGCAGCGTTACTAGGTAGACAAAGCTGAAAACTTTCGCTGATCGCCACCCTATCGACGCTGTATCTGTAGGCATCAGCTCCAGGTCCCGTTTATTGGATGATTCTTTTCATTATACGAGCTCGAACGAAAAGTGCTTGCTCAGTTGGCGAGCGGTCGCCTCAGACGGGCAGCTGAACGTATTGCGCTTCTCGGGCAAGTGGCAAAACCACCCTCCCAGAACGGCGTTTCTGGGGAACGACTGGTTTCCAAGAAGCCGATTTCCGAGAAGTTGGATTTCGCCGATCTCGCCGCTCCTTGCCAGAGTCAGTCTCCCGAACCACGCGCTGTTTTTCATCGGGTTTCGCGAGCAAACGAAGCGTGCCCCGTGGATGAAGAATTCAATTCACCGGCACGCGCTCGAGCAGCTCTTGGTACCAGTTCAGGACGATGTTGATCTGCCCTCTCGTTCCTTCTCCACTGAGGCGACTTTCCTGGATCATTATGAATCGATCCCCCTCTAGATCGACATCGAACTGACGCCCCTGAGCTGAGAAGTGGAATCCTTGCGCTTCGAAAAGAACTTCCGGCCTTCCGGCGCTGAATGGTGTTCCGTCTTCGACGGCAACTGTCATGAGCGCGTTACCGTTGCGGTAGAAGAGTTCACGGCCGTCGGGAGACCACAGCGGATCGTCAGCTCCTCCGAGGGAAACCTGCCAGCGGCTGGCATCGACATTCGGATACGGTCGCACATAAACTTCCATCTGGCCGGACTCGTTTGAGAGATAGGCCATCCATCGGCCGTCGGGCGAAAGCTCAGGCGTTGCCTCGACGAACTCCTCGTTCAAGATGGGCCGCCACTCCCGATCTTCGTCCATCAACAGCGCACCGATGTCCTGGCCGGTGATCCGGATGAGTTCGGTCAGCAGCAAGGTCTTTCCGTCGGGCGACCATGACCACGGGACGAGGCGCCGCCCCGGAACAGATGCGAGTCGCTCGGCCGTTCCGGTGCCGTCGGCGGCCTTCCAGAAGACGTCCCGGCCGCCATCTCGGTCCGAAAAGAAAGCGAAACGGCTCCCGTCGGGGGTCCACACGGGTACGGCGTCGGCGCCTTCATCAAAGGTCAGTCGGCTCAAAGTCCCGTTGTTCAGGTCCCATACCCAGACATCCCTATTATCTGGATCGGACACAGTCAGGGCGATCCGTCTGCCATCGGGTGACAAACGAGGATCGTCGAAAGGTCTGGGTGGTGCGCCGAGACTCTCCTGCACCTGCCCGTCGCGGCCGACCCACGCCAGCGTCCGGTTCGATGCACCGTGGACGAACGCCAAAGTTCCGTCATCAGCTACGGCGAACAGCGCCGGCCAACCCAAGTCGCTGGTAGCCACGTTCTCCACGACCGTGACCGGTCTGCCGGTGACCTCGGCCCGACCTGGATCGAACGCGACCGCGAGAAGCTGCCCGCAGCTCGCGTACACCAGATGACCGGTCCGAACGTACCGGGGAAAATAGCCATCCTCAATGACAACCTTGCGCTCTCCGGTTTCCAGTGACTGCGCCATGATTCGAGGGGCGTACCATTCCAAGGCGGCCGCGCTGAACAAGACCCACCCCCCGCCCGGAAGAACTTCCGCGTAATCCACGTCCTCCAGGTCGTCCAGTGTTGCAAACGACTCAACAGTCCCACCGGTTGCGGGCACTCGGAACAGATCGCTGGGTCCAATGCGGCCGAAGTAAATCCACCCCTCCGAATTCCACGTGCCCCTCAATCCGGAGGGGACCTCGGCCACTGAGACGGCTCCGCCGCCACCGACAGGCACCCTCTTGAGGAGAGTGGAGGTGAAAAAACCGATCGACATCCCGTCTGGGGAAAAGAACGGGTCGCGCGCGCCTTCGGTGCCGGGGATGCGAGTCGGTTCGAGCTCGTCCATCACTCGCATGTAGAGATCGCCTCCGGAGGCGTAAACAAGGCGGCGGCCGTCGGGCGACAACGCTATCGCCGATGTCGAGTCCAGCTCGTTCGACAGGACGGCCACGTACCGGGAAGGCAGTGCCGGCGACAACGGCGGTGTGCGACTCCTTAGAACCAAGCCGACGGAGACGATCAGAGCCGTTGCTACCAGAACCCACATGAGCGATGGACGGGATCTCTCTCGCGTGCCTTCCGCCGGGGGCCACTGTCCGCTACGGAGCTCGGACAGGGCCATCCGAATGTCTACGCGGAGGTCGGCCGCGTCGTGGTAACGGTCGTTCCAGTCCTTTTCCAGGCATCGTTCCAGCAGCAGACGGATGCGCGGATGCAGTGCTGGCGGTAAGCTGTCCCATTTGGGCTCGGCGACAATGACTTCAGCCAGGACATCCGCCAGTGTACTGGCTCCAAAGACCCGACGTCCCGTGAGCATCTCGAACAACACGCAGCCGAACGCCCAGATATCGGAACGCCGGTCGACTTCCTTTCCGCGAGCCTGCTCCGGGGACATGTAAGGGACCGTGCCCAGGATGATCCCCTGGCCAGTGGTGAATTGCTGGACCGGATCGGCCGAATCTGGAGGATCGCCCGAGGTTCGGCCTGCGAAGGCCTTCGCCAGACCAAAATCCAGCACCTTCACGTTGCCTTCCGGAGTGATTTTTATGTTGGCGGGTTTCAGGTCCCGATGGATGATGCCCGTTTCGTGGGCAGCTTCCAGTGTCTCGGCGATCTGACACGCGATGACCAGCGCAAACTCGATAGGCGGTGGACCGGCTGCCAGGAACTCCTCCAGCGTATCGCCCTCGACGAGCTCGAGGACCAGAAAGCGCATCCCCTCAGACTCTCCGAGCCCATAGATCTCCCCGATGTTGGGATGATTCAACGACGCCAGCAGCTTGGCCTCGCGCTCGAACCGGGCAAGACGTTCCTCGTCCTTGGCGAACTCTTCAGTGAGGGTCTTAATGGCCACCTCGCGTCCGAGCTTCGTGTCCCGCGCACGCCACACTTCTCCCATGCCGCCCTTACCGAGTTTGTCGGTAATCTCGTAGTGGCCCAGAGTCTTGCCGATCATGGCACCGCCCCCCGTTCCTTCAGATCTTCAAACTAGGGTCGAAAAGACATTCCGGCTCACGCCGGACTACTAAGATATTGCCGTTCATGAGGTTTCGCGAGCTGCAGCGCAACGCTCAATTGACGGGCACACGCTCGAGCAGCTCCTGGTGCCAGTTCAGGCCGATGTTATTGGAGTGGGCGAAACCGCTCGTCAGGTTCCCAGATTGGCCCAAGGCCAAGCCAGGGACTCGGAGCCGGCTCACTTCGCTCCAAGTCCAGCAAAATACAGTTCCCATCCTGTCGTCCCTGAAATCATGGAAGGAATCATGTTTCTTAACGTTGTCATCATAATGCTTGGATCTGTTGCTCCCAAAACACCTCATGCTGATGCACTCACTTCATCCTCCACCATAATGACGGCCCTGGGGCGCGTCGCGTTACAAACTACCTTCTTCAAGGCACGATCATCGTGCTCATCACCTATAGCTGCGGACTGGGCCTCTACGGCCGCGTCGCCGTCAGCGTGCTGCGCTCGTCGATCCGGACCGGCACGCCGCGGCCTCGAAGCCGACGCACGAACTCCGCATCCCGCGAGGCTCCTCTACGCCTTCCCAGGTTAAAACCCACGCAGTGCGACTATGAAAAGCACAGGCTCATGACCAACAGATTAGGTGTCGCGTCTTAGGAAGTCGCGTCTCATGCATAGCTTGTCCGCAGAAAACTCCGGCGTTTTCAGTCTCAGATGATCTTCCCCCTGTATTAGGCTCACCCGAAGGCGTGCATTGCCGGATTTCAACAACTTCGGCGAGCTGCTGAAGGAGTTGGTCGCCGGATAAGCGGCGCGCCCGGCTCGCGCTGCAAACTTCACTCCTCCACGGCGGTCCGCCTGCCTCGTGTTAGGCGTCGTCTTCATTGCTGTCGTCCTTGGGTCGCTTACTCATCGCTGCCCCGATCGCTGCCCCGATTGCAACGCCAAGGGCAACACCAATCGCCACATCACCGAATGCTGCGCCGAAAGCAGCGCCAAGGGCGGTGCCATTCGCGACCCACACTCCAACGGCTGTCGGTGTCGATCGATTCTTGCTCATCCTGCTGTCGCTCGTTTCTATGTACGCCTACCGGTTGGTAGACTGCAAACTCCAACAGAGTACTTTGGGATTTCGCTTCGCGATGACCAGGAGTCATCGACGCGGTCCCGAGGGAGCTATCCGAATACCTCCGCGATCCGCAATTCGGGCATGCCCATCATCTCCCGGTAGCTGGCAACCCACTCGATCGCTTCCTGTCTCGTGTCCATCCGGATGACCGTGAATCCCGGAATCAGTTCCTTCCCCTCAATGAAGGGCCCGTCGGTAACCGATACCTCGCCCCCTTCCTTGCGAACCCTCGTAGTGGTCGGGCTTAGCCGGCCGGTGGCCACGATGACGCCTGACTTGATGGCTTCTTCATGGAACTTGGCGATCTCGGCGATGTCCTCCGGGGACGGGGCCGAATGCCGCTGCTGCTGCCCCTCTTTCATAGTGAAGTAGACGAAGAATTGCATGATGTTCCCTCCTAGTTCCTGTGCGGTTTCGTACCCGCTCCCGTTTTCGTTGCTCATAAGACAGTCGAACCGCGGGAGCCAAAAAGGACACCGGTGTCGAAGTTATGCCGTGATTTGTGCGAGGCGCCGCTCTAGGTACCGCCGTTCGGGTTCCTGCCGGACGAGTTCGATCGCGCGCCGGTAGGATTCTCGGGCCTCGTCCAGGGAGCCCGCCCGAAGGGCAAGGTCAGCCCGCGCCGCGTGGGCGAAGTGGTACTCGGACATCACCCCGGTGCCCAAGAGATCGTGGACGATCGCCAACCCCGCCTCCGGTCCGTCCCGCATGCCGATGGCGATCGCCCGGTTGAGCGCCACGACCGGCGTCTCCTGCAGCTTGGCGAGCATGTCGTAGTACCCGACGATCAGGTCCCAATTGGTGGTTTCCACGGAATTCGCCGCTGCGTGCACCGTGGCGATCGCGGCTTGGATCACGTATGAACCCAGGCGGCCGGACATCACCGATTTCCGCACCAGGTCGATGCCCTCCGCAATCAATTCCCGATCCCACAGGGTCCGGTTCTGTTCCTCGAGAGGGATCAGGTCGCCCCGAGAATCGGTCCGCGCCGCGCTCCTGGACTCGTGCAGGAGCAACAAGGCGAGGAGGGCGGTCGCTTCAGGTTCGGGAAGCAAGTCCGTGATAAGTCGGCTCAGCGAAACGGCTTCTGCTGCCAGGTCCCGCCGGAGGTGCTCCGTGCCGAAAGTCGCCGAGTATCCCTCATTGTAGACAAGGTAGACGACGTGGAGCACCACGTCGAGGCGCCCGGCGAGTTCTGAATGGGACGGGACTTCGTAGGGTATCCGCTTCTCCCGGATGGAGGCTTTGGCCCGGGAGATGCGTTTCTTCATCGTTTCGACAGGAACGAGGAACGACCGGGAGATTTCCTCGGTGGTCAGCCCGCACACCTCGCGCAAGGAAAAGGCAATCCGCGCGTCGATGGACAACGCCGGGTGGCAACAAGTAAATATGAGCCGTAGTTGGTCGTCCTGGACGACGTCTCCATCCCATTCCTTGGGTACGGAGTAGGTCCGGTGGCCTTCCCGGGCCATTTCGAGGAGCAACTCTGTCCCACGTTCTTTCCGGCGGATCGCGTCTATCCGCTTGAACTTGCCGGTCGATACGAGCCACGCCCTCGGGTTCCGCGGGATGCCGTCCCGGGGCGGCCATACGGTCAAGGCCGCGCAGAACGCTTCCTGGAGGGCTTCTTCGGCTTGATCGATGTCCCCCAACAGGCGGATGAGGGTCGCCAGGACCCGACGCGATTCGGCCGCGTATATTCCGGCGATACGGTCCCCGATTGATTCAGGCATCGACGGGTTCCGAGTCCCAGTTTCGTGCATCGTCCCCGCATCGGAACAGTGCTCCTGCTACCATAGATAGTTTCCGCATGATTCCCAAACACAGAGGCCCAAGCAGCTATCCGGCGACTTCTTCTGGAAACGTTTGACGGAGTTGCAATTGCCGGCGGCTTGTCGGAATTATACGGCAGAAACTCGCAGGGTAGCCCGAAGCCACGCTCTGCGGGATGCAGTTCGGACGGGCAGGTGCTGAGGTACGCGAAACGCCGTTCTGTTCCTCGTCAGAAGGACAGCCAATCTTGATGGACTTAGATGGTCGTGTAGGTCAGGATATCGTCAGGACCGTTTTCTTAGTGAATTCGCCGAGTTTTTGAAGGATTACACGACAGCGATCAGCGTGGGATGGCTTCGTTTCTGTCTCTACGAAGGTCCGCTCAATTGTAGTTAGATCCGCAAGAGCTGAGCGCGCGCGGCAAAGATGATTCGAATCGTGATTTTCGACGTTGGTGGCGTCTTGGTCGAATTGACTGGTGTCGCCACGTTTCGTTCCTGGGTTGGAAATCGATTTACTACTGAGGAGATCTGGCGGCGTTGGCTCACCTCTCCGGCGGTACGGGCCTTCGAGACGGGACGGGTGGGCCCGGACGCGTTCGCAGACCAACTCATTGATGAGTTCGGCTTGCCCATTAACCGACAGGAACTTCTAGCCGCCTTTGCCACGTGGCCGCGTCGAACTTTCCCTGGAGCGGGAGACCTCATTCGTCGCGTCGACCGGCGATTTGTTCGCGCAACCCTATGCAACACAAACGTTCTTCACTGGCGTCGTTTTCGTGAGATGGGCTTGGAAGAACTGTTCGAGCATCATTTCCCCTCGCATTTGATGGGGAAACTGAAACCGGATCGAGAGGTTTTCGAACACGTCATCGACATCCTTGAGTGCCACCCATCTGAGATCCTGTTCCTTGACGATCAGCCTTTGAACGTAGAATCGGCTCGTCAAGTTGGCATCGAAGCGGTTCTTGCAGCTGGTGTTGGGCAGGCTGAGCAAGTTCTGGCAAAGTTCGGCGTATTTAATTCGACACCGGTCTAGCGAGCGGTTGGCGGCGGCACCGGGGGCTGAACGACAAGAGGGATTCTATGGGCAGTTACTTCGATACGATCTTCAATCTCGTTGAATACGAGCTGTGGTGCAACCTTCAGACGGTTGACTTTCTTGCCGGATTGCCCGAGGACGAATGTAAGCGTGACTTTGGTTTCGGTTTGCGGACTCCACATCGAACGATGTTCCATATTGCGGATGTCATGCGAGGATGGAGCGGCTGCGTGGGGCCGATCATCGAAAAGCCTTATTGGCGGACCTACCGAGAAACCGTGAAACTCCGAGAGATCAGGACGACAATTGCTGGTGTGCGTGAGTCCTGGCTGGCGTCGGCAAAAGCCTCTCACCAGCAAAGTTTGCTTGCTCAGGAACGGCGTTTGAATCATCTTTTCCACTTGGTAACTCACGGAACACATCATCGTGGACAGCTCTTGAGCATGATTACACTCATGGGCTATGACCAACCGTTCGAGGGTGGCGACTTCGGCGGTTGGTCGAATTCTGCTGCCTAGCGGGCGATTGGGCTGACGGCTGGCACCGAACTGGAGTGTCGGGACCCGGCCGCTGGTCAATCGCAGTCCGTTATGCGGCACTCCTCAGAATGATCAGAGCTGATAATTAAAGCTCGCTACGAATATGAAGCAATCTATCGTTCATGTTGCCCTGGTCGTCCGCGACTACGACGAAGCCATTCAGTTCTTCACCAAGAAACTCAACTTTGCGTTGGTGGAGGACACGTACCAACCGGAGCAAGACAAGCGTTGGGTCGTGGTTGCTCCGCCCGGCTCCGACGGCCCGACCTTGTTGCTGGCGCGAGCATCAACGTCCGAGCAGGAAGCCTTCGTTGGTAACCAAACTGGTGGACGAGTCTTTCTCTTTCTCAATACTGACGACTTCTGGTGAGACTACAACGATATGGTCTCTCTCGGGATTACGTTTGTTAGAGAACCGAAAACTGAGCCCTACGGCACGGTTGCCGTCTTCGAAGACCTGTACGGAAATCTTTGGGATTTGTTGGAGTTGAAGACCGAGAATCTCGCCTCCGAACAGGCAGTCTAATCAAGTCCATGGAGCGGGCAGATCGCGACCTCGGCGGGCGCCACACGGCCCGCAGTTCAGCACCTCCCCATTTTTCTGGCACTCCCCACGACATGTTCCTCAGAAACGCCGTTCGGGGAAGCAAAGCAGCGCCGCCTTACAGCGTCGCACTTGATGGATTCGATATCACAGATCGGATTGAGCTGGCCACGGTGCAGCCCACTGACGCTGGCGAGTGGGCAGGTTGAAATTCTTTGCTTCTCCCGGTCCGATGTCGTCAAACTTCTGTAGATGCGAACCTTCTACCAGGATATTCGGTACGCCGTTCGGAAGCTTGGTCAGAGTCCGGGTTTTACGATCGTCGCGGTCCTGACGCTCGCGATCGGCATCGGCGCTAACGCGGCGATCTTCAGCCAGGTGAACGCCGTTCTGTGGAAGGAACTCCCGGTGGAGCGTCCGGAGGAACTCCGCCAGATCGCATGGACCTCCCCGCGACCGGGCTTCGCGGGCGGACCGAACAACCTCAGCCCGGGCCCGCCCGTGCCGACCGGAGAGTCCTACGGCACGTTCTCTTATGGCGCTTACGTGGCGATGCGGGACGGCAACACGAGCTTTTCGCAACTGGCCTGCTGGCAGGACGTCGGCGAGCGGAGGCCAGTCGTGCTTGGCGACACTGGCTTTGCTTCCGTTCAATTCGTCTCGGGCAACTACCTCGAAACACTCGGCGTTCGCCCGATCCTGGGCCGGCCGATCATGCCGCAGGACGATCAGTTGAGGTCCCCGAACAGGGTGTTACTCCTGAGCTATGGATTCTGGCAGCGGCGGTTCGGCGGCGACCCGGCGGTCATCGATCGGACACTCGAACTGAACAGCAAGCAGTTCGCTATCGTCGGGGTGCTCCCGGAAGGCTTCTTCGGCCTCGATCCGGCGATCATGCCGGACATGTTGGCCCCGATGACCACGATCCAGATCATATCGGTCACGGTCAATCCGCTGGAGATCCCGTTTGTGTGGATCGCCTGTCGTCCGATCGGACGTTTGCGTCCCGGAGTCTCGGACGCGCAGGCAGCCGCGGACCTCCAGAACTGGGTCCACGAGACGATTGGTTCCTACGAGATCCCGTTCGAGTACGATCTGCCGCGGGTTTGGGTGGTTGAGGCCCGCCACGGAGTCGGCTCGCTGGGCGCTGATACCGGGAGACCGCTTATCGTCCTGATGGCGGTGGTCGGCGGTATTCTCCTGATCGCTTGCGCCAATATCGGGGGCTTGCTGCTTGCGCGCGGCTCCGCTCGCCGGAAGGAGATTGCGACTAGGCTCTCGCTTGGGGCGCCTCGGGTTCGCTTGGTTCGTCAGCTCCTCACCGAGAGCGTCCTGCTTTCGCTGGTCGGCGGTGCGATGGGAGTCGGCCTCGCCTTCGCTCTGGCGCGCTTCACGCCGAGTGTGATCAGCCAGTTGATGCCGACGGTATATGGCGTCAATCGAACTCTGGGTGTCGACGTCGCGCCGGACCTGCGCGTGCTGGGCTTCTCGGCCGGGCTGGCGATTCTGTCCAGCCTGGTCTTCGGACTCGTACCCGCGCTTCGCGGTACACGGATCGATCTGCTCTCAATGCTGAAACAGGGCGGGTCGTCGACTCCCAAGTGGCGTGCGCGATCAGTAAGGGGCCGGGCAATGGTGACCATGCAGACGGCGCTCGCGATGCTGGTCCTGTTCGGCGCCGGGTTGTTCGTCCGGACTGTTCTCAATCTGAGATCGGCGGAGTTGGGCTACGAGCCCGAAGGGCTGATCTACCTGAAGATAGAGCCTAACACCGGCGACGTACCGCCGCAGGGCAGGGCGGATTTTTTCCAGTCCGTCGTGCGCCAGTTGGAGACCGTACCCGGCGTGGCTGCGGCGTCGGCCGTCGATCGGCCCCTGCTGGGCGATCAGAGAATCAGCGTGGGAATCAGCCAGGGCATGCTTCGGGCCTGCACGCCGGACATGAACTCACCCGACGGAGCGAATCTGGAGGTCGGCTTCAGTGTCGTCGCGCCGCGATACTTTGAAACGATGCGCCTGCCGCTGCTGATGGGACGAGACCTGGAGTGGAGCGATCGTCCGGAGCGCGGAAAGACACCTCCCGTCGTGGTGAACCAGGCGTTCGTCCGGAGGTTCTATAGGGTCGGGAAGAACCCTCTGGAACACAGGTTGGGGCTTGGCAATGGCTGCCCTGCTAACGCCACATCGCTGCCGATAGTCGGGGTCGTGGCCGACGGCAAGTCGCTTCCACGCCGAGAGGCCGGACCGGAAGTATACATGGCGCTCGGTTTCGTGGGAGACCCTTTGACGTTGGTCGTGCGGACGGACGGCGATCCAGCCGCGATGGTTCCAACGATCCGCCGGGCCGTGGACGAGATGCAGACCAACGTCCCGGTATATGGCGAGATCACGCCGCTGGCCCTCCGGGATCAGCAGATTAAGCAGGAACGCCTTCTGGCCACTTTACTGACCTCATTCGCCGGCGTAGCGCTACTGCTCTCGTGTCTCGGAATATACGGCATGCTGGCCTACGCGGTGAACCGGAGGACCTCAGAGATCGGCCTGAGGATGGCGATCGGCGCCCAGCGCGGCGACGTCATCCGGATGATCATCCGCGACTCTCTGGTCCCGGTCGCAACCGGCATCGTGCTTGGCCTGGCTGCCTCCATGGCGTCGACCCGTCTGATCACGAGTTTTCTCTTCGGCGTTTCACCGACCGACCCGCTGACGATGGCGGGCGCAATCATGCTGTTCCTTCTCGTGGCATGGATCGCGGCGGGCATTCCTTCCTGGCGAGCCTCGCGAATCGATCCCCTCGTGGCCCTTCGGTATGAATAGCCCCTTCGGCCAGTTAGCGAACGCCTCTGCGGACGTCGATTGTTGACTCCCCAGAAACGCCGTTGGGAGAAGTTAGGGCCACTGTAGCCGCTGCAACCGTTCATCTGTCGCAGTTTGCGAACTATCCAAAGAACCCTGCTGGGTATCAGCTTCCCGGCCGTGGGGTGCTTTATGGGCGCAGTGTTTCGGCGGTATTAGACCGTTGCTACAGCTGGAACCCCGGATTTTTTCGGTTGACTTCAATTACAGAATGAGTATTCTGTAATAACTGTGATGGCAAGAGTACGAGAATTCGATCCCGACGAAGCGCTGGACCGGGCGACATCGCTGTTCTGGCAGCAGGGCTATGGATCCACGTCCATGGACGACCTGGTGCGCGAAACGGGGGTGAGCAAGTACGGGCTGTACTCGGTGTTCGGCAGCAAGCGCGAGCTTTTCCGTCGCGCGTTGCTCCGATTCTGGGAACAGATCGGGCGGGACGTGCAGGCGGAATTGCGGCGGCCCGAGGGGTCGCTGCCCGAGATTCGCACGTATTTCAAGAACCTGGCGAACATGGCCGCCGAGGAAGGGATCCGCCGTGGATGCATGGCGTGCAACACGGCGACCGAGCTGGCCCCCTACGACAAAGAAATCGCGGCCGAAGTCCGACGGATCTTTACCGACCTGGAACGGACGTTTCGGAAGGCCCTGGAACGTGCCAAGAAAAACGGAGAACTCGGTGCGGACCTCGACGCCAAGCGTTGGGCCCGGCATCTTGTGGGCGTTGTTCAGAGCTCCGCCATCAAGCTACGGTTGAGCTATTCCGCCGCGGTGATTCGCCAGGATATCGACCTGTCGCTGGAGCTGATGAGCCAGCAGTAGGAGCTTTTTTTTTGCTCAATTCCAGACCAGTCATTCTGATTAACGCCAACAGGGCCCGTTTTTTTTGGCCCTATTACAGACCGTTCATTCTGATTAATGTCAACCGGACTAGAAGGATATCGACATGAATAGGATAGACCGTTTCGCCGTCGCGCTCACCGAGCGCGTCATCCGCCACCGATGGCTCACGATGTTTCTTGCCGTGGCCCTCGCGGTGGCTGCCGGATCCGGGCTTCGTCATCTTGGATTCTCCAACAACTACCGCGTGTTCTTCAGCCCGGACAATCCCGAGCTCGTGGCCTTCGAGAACTTCCAGGAAACGTACACGAAAAACGACAACATCCTCTTCATCCTGCAACCCGCAGAAGGCCATGTCGCCACACCGAGGGTACTCGACGCGGTGGAGAAGCTCACCGCCGATGCCTGGCAGATCCCGTACGCGATCCGCGTCGATTCGGTGACCAACTTCCAGCACAGCTGGGCCGACGGCGATGACCTGACCGTCGAGGACCTGGTACGCGATGCGGCGAATCAGACCGAAGCGGCGCTCGTGGAGAAACGCGCGATCGCACTCCTGGAGCCGCTCCTGAACGGCAATCTGATCTCTCCGGATGCCGATACGACGGGCGTCAACGTGACGCTGCAGTACCCGGAGGAAAGTATTGACGAGGTTCCGGAGGCCGCCGCGTTCGCCCGGGGGCTGGCCGCGGACGTTGAGGCGGAGTATCCGGGCGTGCGCGTCGCGATCTCGGGCGTGTCGATGCTGAACAACGCTTTCGCCGAATCCGGCATGCAGGATGCGATGACCCTCATCCCGTTCATGTACATCGTGCTCGTCGGGATGACTTTCCTCACGCTGCGCTCGATCGCGGCGACGGTTGCGACGCTTTTCGTCATCGGCTTTTCGACGGCGACATCGCTCGGCCTCGGCGCGTACGCCGGGATTCAGCTGGCCCCCATCTCGGCAACCGCGCCGACCGTCATCCTGACCCTGGCGATCGCCGACAGCATCCACATCCTAATCACGACACTGGGGCTGATGCGGGAAGGCAAGGACAAGTTCACCGCCCTCCGGGAAGGGATGCGCATCAACTTCCAGGCTGTCGCCATCACGAGCGTGACGACGATCGTCGGATTCCTAAGCCTGAACTTCTCCGACGCGCCTCCGTTCCAGCACCTCGGAAACCTGACGGCGATCGGCATCGCGGCGGCGTTCTTCTATTCGATCTTCTTCCTGCCGGCCTTCCTGGCGGTCGTCCCGGTTCGTGTGAAGTCGCTCCGGAAGCAAAACTCGGGGGCGACATGGACAGCACGCGCGCTGGATGGGCTCGCCGAGTTCGTCGTCCGACGGAGCCGTCCCGTTCTTGTGGCCTTCGGCATCGCTGTCGTGGTCCTGACCGCTGCGGTGCCTTCGATCGACCTCAACGACGACTGGGTGAAGTACTTCGATTACCGGGTGGCGTTCCGCAACGACGCCGAGTTCGGCATCGAACACTTGAGCGGTCTCTACATGATCGAATTCTCGGTCGAAGCAAGGGAATCAGGCGGCATCAACGACCCGGCTTACCTTGCCAAACTCGAAGACTTCACGGCCTGGCTTCGGACGCAGCCGGAGGTCCGCCACGTTTACAGCTACGCCGACGTCATCAAAAGACTCAACAAGAACATGCACGGCGACGACCCGGCATGGTACGACATTCCAGACGACCGCGACCTTGCCGCGCAATACCTGTTGATCTACGAGCTGTCGCTCCCGTTCGGGCTCGACTTGAACGACCGCATCAACATCGACAAATCCGCCACACGGGTGACGGCCACACTCGACCAGATCAAGACCGGCGAAGTGCGGGACTTTCTGACCCGTTCCGAAGGGTGGCTCGCCGACAACACGCCGACGAACATGCACTCGATCCCGACCGGTGCGGCCGTCATGTTCTCCTTCATCTCGCAGCGGAACATCGAGGGGATGCTGGGTGGCAACTTCATGGCGGTGCTGTTGATCGCTGGGATCATGATCCTGAGCCTCCGCAGTTTCGGGCTCGGGCTGATGAGCCTGATCCCGAACGCGGTGCCGATCCTGATGACCTTCGGGGTCTGGGCCGTTGCCGTCGGCCAGGTGGGTATGGCGGCGGCGACCGTGTCGGCGACATCGCTCGGTATTGTCGTCGACAGCACCGTTCACTTTCTGACGAAGTATCTGCGCGCTCGCAACGAGAAGAAGCTGAGCAAAGCGGATGCCGTCCGTTACACATACCGCACGGTCGGGAAAGCGATCGCCGTCAATTCACTGATCCTTGCGTTCGGATTTGCTGTCCTGGCCGCTTCCACCTTCCTCATCAACTCCCAGATGGGAGTCCTGACAGCAATCGCAATTGTCATCGCGCTGGCGGTCGATTTCCTACTGCTCCCAGCGCTTCTGTTAACCGGACCTCAACGAAAGGAGGTTAGTAATGACCAGATCGTCGCAACCCAGACTGCGTGAAACGTGGATCCTTACCTTGGCTGCACTGGCCCTCCTGCTGACGCTCGGGACCGTGCCGTTCGCGGCCCAGGCCCGGCAGGACAACCCGGGCTATGAGGTCGCGGCTCGGAGCGATCGTAGTGATCGCGGTTTCGGTGACTCCGAAGTCGAACTCCAGATGATTCTCCGGAACCGCGCGGGAAAGGAGTCGACCCGCAGTCTCTCGATACGGACGTTGGAGATCCAGGACGAAGACGTCGGGGACAAGAGCCTGATCGTCTTCGATAGCCCCCGGGACATCCGGGGAACGTCGCTGCTGTCTTTCGCGAAAATCCTCGACCCCGATGACCAGTGGTTGTACCTGCCGGCGCTGAAGCGCGTGAAGCGGATCTCGTCGGTCAACAAGTCGGGTCCGTTCGTCGGCAGCGAATTCGCCTTCGAGGACCTGACCGCGCTCGAGGTCAACAAGTACAATTACAAATACATCGGGACCGAGCCGTGCGGCGATCTGACCTGTGATGTGGTCGAGCGTTACCCCCGATATGAACATTCCGGTTACACGAAGCAGGTGACATGGATCGATCAGAACGTCTTCCAGATCCGAAAGGTCGACTTCTACGACCGCAAGGGCCAGCTGCTGAAGACGCTGCGCCTGGACAACTACAAGCTCTTTGAAGACGAGTACTGGCGGTCTCTGGCGATGTACATGGTCAACCACCAGACCGGGAAAAGCACGGACCTGATCCTGTCGGACTTCGCGTTCGGACAGGGCTTCGAAGATCGGGACTTCGTGAAGAACGTCCTGGAACGCGGGCGCTGAGGCAGCCATGCGGCATTCACCACGCCTGTTCGTACTGATCGGAATGGTCCTGGTCCTCATCCCTGACCGGGCGTCGGGCCAGGACCTGGAAGTCTTCGGTCAGGTCTCAGGGGAACTGCGTGGCTTCTTCCAGGGCCCGCAGTTCGCCAGACAGTTCAGCGGCTCCCAGCCGTCGCTGTTCTTCCTGCCGGAGCTTGAGTTCGACCTTGCCGGCGGCAGGGATCAGTTCACGTTCGTTCCGTTCTTCCGGATCGACGGGCGCGACTCGGGCCGGACCCACTTTGACATCCGGGAGGCCTACTGGCGCCACTCCGCCGCCGGCTGGGAGCTGCTCGTTGGCCTGGACAGGGTCTTCTGGGGTGTCGCCGAATCAAGGCACCTGGTGGATGTGATCAACCAGATCGATTTCGTGGAAGACGTGGACGGGGAGGACAAGCTCGGCCAGCCCATGGTCAGCCTGCGCATCCAACGTAACTGGGGTAGCCTCCGCTTCTTCGCCCTGCCGGGCTTCCGGGAGCGGAGTTTCCCGGATGCAGAAGGTCGTCCGGGCTTCCCGCTGGCCGTCGACGCGGACGAAACCGAGTATGATAGCTCGGCCGGACGTAAACATGTCGACTACGCCGTGCGGTATTCGAACTACTGGGGGAACTGGGACGTCGGCGTCGCGTACTTCCGGGGGACCGACAGAGAACCCGTCCTGTTGCCGAATGCCGATGGTACGGCATTGATCCCGCTATACAGACAGATCAACCAAGGTAGCCTCGACGTGCAGTACACGAAGAACTCCTGGTTGTGGAAGTTCGAGGGAATCGTGCGTGAGGGTCACGGCAAGACGTTCGCTGCTGCGGTCGGCGGTGCCGAGTACACGCTATACCAGATTGCCGGAACGGGCGCCGATCTCGGGTTCCTGGCCGAATACCAGTTTGACGGACGAGGCCAGGACGCTCCGTTCACGACGGCAAACGACGATATCTTCGCCGGGACAAGGCTGGCGCTGAACGATACTCAAGATACGCAACTGCTGGCCGGAGCCATCGTCGACCGGCAACACGGATCGAGCGCCGTACTGGTCGAGTTGGAACGAAGGATGGCCGAGTCGTGGCTCGTGGAGTTCGAGAGCCGCATGTTCCTCAACACGAACCCGGCCGATGCGTTGGACACTTTCGGGCGTGACGGTTGGGCAACGTTGCGATTGTCATGGTTCTTCTGAAGACGACCTCAAGGAGGTATTCAATGGATCCGTTCGTGACCGATCTCAATCCCTGGAAGGTCGCATTCTCGGAAGGTGACCACTTGGCCGAATTGTCGGCCAATCAGTCAGGTGCTGGCCGGTCTCTCGGACAGGAGTGTCGTGGGCGGGTGACTAGCCTCTTGAAATGCTCCAGCCGATTCTCACTGATGGCTCGTACCGAGATCGGCAGATTATATTCAAGGAAGTCGAAGGGCTGTTGAGGTCAGATAGATACGGTCCGGTCTTTGTTGGCTGGGGCGGTGATTTACGGATCAACAACTACTTCCTTGACAGGACTAGACGACACTCCATAAACGCCGTTGCGTTTACCAATCTAGCACCTACGCTCGAAGAAGTCTTGCAGACGCGTTGAGTTGCATGGTTCCTTTCCAGCCGTTGTGAGAAGTTGGGCCAAACAGTGGAGGAGTAGCTAGTCGTGACGCAAAACCGCCATCGGATCGATACGGGCCGCGCGGCGCCCAGGTACATAGCTCGCGAGGAGGCACGCAATCAACGTCAGAAGAGGCACCGTCGCCCAGATTCGGAAGTCCAGGGCACCCACGTCAAACAGGAAAGCTGAAGCGAAGGGCGTGGCCAGAAACGCTCCTACCAGTCCTATTGCAAGACCCCAGCTGACCGGAATAAAAGCGTACTTCAGAACTAGCACGACAATCTGCCGCGGGCTCGCACCAAGGGCCGTGCGAATCCCGATTTCCGGTCTTTGCTGGGCCACCGCCTCACGAATTACTCCGTAAATCCCGACCAGCGCCAAGACGAGCGCGACCGAAGCGAAAGACACAAGCAGGATTGTCGAGAACCGTCGTGTCGCGATGGAGCCGGACAACACATCGGTCATCAAGCGAACGTCTGAGACGAACGCTTCGTTGTCGACCTGGCTGATCCTGCTGCGGATGTTCTCGACTGAGTTCAGAGGTGCCACACCGGTACGGACGAGCAAAGTCATCGCAGCCTGGGGATAGCGTCCCTCGGGAAGGTACACGTGCGGCTCGGACTGCAAGTCCAGACCGAGGTATTTCACATCATCGACGACTCCGATGATCACGGATGACTGCCCCTCCGGAAGCCAGCAGTCTGCTGGGCAAACGAGACGTCTTCCGATGGCTTCCTGATCGGGCCAGTGTCGTTGGGCCAGTGTCTGGTTAACGATGACGTAAGGCGCCGTCCCTCTGTCGCCCCTATCGTCTCTTTCGTCGAAGTCCCGTCCCGCAATGATCGGGATCTTCATTACGTCGAAATAGCTGGGGCTGATCACTCGCAAGCGCGCAACCGGCAATTCGGCGACAGAGGTCGCGCTGACTGCCGGCGGGCTCATGCCGTCGATGAGATAGTTGCCCCAGAAGCTGCCCGGATGCATGGGGAGCCCCTGCATCATGGCTGACTTCTGTACGTCAGGAAGGTTCTCTACCGATCTCATGACCTGCCTGGAGAACGTGACGTTGTGATCCCAATCGAACTTGTTCGTAGGCAATGAGATCGTCAGGGTCAAGAGGTTGGCTGCGTTGAATCCCGGATCGACTCGGAGGAGGCGGTTAACGCTCTCGATCATCAGCCCGGCCAGAATGAGTAGTACAAGAGTGAGCGCGACCTCCGTTGAGACGAGAGTTCTCACAGTTCGCCGATTGCTTTGCCCGGGACTCGCGGTGCGGCCGGAGTCCTGAATCGTAGTCGCAAGGTTGACTCGTGACACTTTCAGGGCGGGAACGATGCCGGCCACGGCAACTGTCAGGATCGCTGCTGCTAGCGTAAAGCCAAACACGCTGGGTCGGACCACGTCGATGGCCGGGATCAGCGGGACGCCGGGGGGATAAAACGGCCGCAGCAGATTCAGAACGGCCAATGTAAGGACGATTGCCAGGACCGCTGCCGGAAAGACGAGAGCACCCGCCTCGACGAGCATCTGGCGGACGATCCGGAAGCGACTTGCCCCAACGCAGCACGAACGAAGATCTCTCTGCCTCGTGCCACGCCCCTCGCTAGCAACAGACCTGCCACATTCGCGCACGCAATCATAAGAACAAAGCCCGTGCATAACATCAGGAGCCAGAGCGCACGGCGGGTTCCGCCCAGCACCTGGCTTCGCAATGGAACGACCCGCACGTCCCAGCCTTCGTTCTCCGGAAACGCTTCGGCAAGGCTGGCTGCGACAACGTTCATCTCGGCCTGCGCATCCGCCAGAGTGACTCCCGGGCGTAGCTTTCCAACAACCTCGAACTCCCGAATCCACCTCTCGCGTCTCGTGTCTTCTGAAACCGGAGTCCAGAAGTCGATGGCATTGTCGATGCTCGGAGTTCCGGTCCGGTAGTCGGCTGTAAACGGCGGGAAGGGTACATCCTCGTCGACTAGGCCGAGAAGCCGAAAAGGCGAGGGGCCAACACGATCCAAGTTGAGAACGTTGACCGCTAGAAAGCTGCCGACCAAATCAGGACCTGAGTTGAAAAGGCCGTCCCAGACATGCCGTGCGAGAATCATCTCACGCTGAGACGAGTCCTGATCTTCCGGGATGAATGCTCTGCCCAGTATCTGTCTCACGCCGAACACGTCGAAGAACTCAGGGGTAACAGACAGACCGTGCAACCGATCGATCCGGTCTTGACCTCGCAGATCGACCGTACGCCATCTGTAGCCAGCGACGGCATCGAAAGACCGGATCTGGTCTTGCCAATCGAGTAGGTTCGCGTAGGAAACCCTTCCTTCTTCGGGAACTTCAGCGGTTGGATTGACTGAAAGCAGAGCGACCAGACGATCCGCTTCCGGATAGGGCAGCGGTCGTATGAGCAATGCATCGGCCACACTGAACATGGCGGTGTTCGCACCAATGCCTATCGTCAGCGTGAGGACGACGACGGCTGTAAAGCCGGGACTGCCCCCGAGGTTACGGACAGCGTAACGAACATCCTGGAGCAACGTCTGCATCTAGCCAGAGGCTATCCTCAACGAAGTGGGAGACAAAAGGATTTCGACCAGATGTTCGTGGCGTGGCGACCCCTTCCAACAGCGGCGTTTCTGGAGCGCAGGGCTTCAGACGCCGACTGCGGAGGAATTGGCGTGCTTACTAAACACTTGGCGACTACTCGTTACTAATGATGGGTAAACCCTAGGGCGACTACTCGCGATGACGATGTGACGCCAAGCTCCCTTTCTGTAGGGTTCATGGACTGGCTCTGACGGCGCATTCCTTGGCGCCGCGTTGAACTCGAATTGACCGAGCTCTTTTCACGCCGAGGTTGGTTTTTGCCCAAGAGACTTGGCGGGACTCAGCGGCCACCTGGAGCCTTCGTCCCTACCCCCCAGGTTGGCTTGGAGGCGGGCTGGTCATGCGACCCCACCGCTGAGCCGATATCAGCCAGTTGCCGTCAGCCTGCTTGCGACAGAAGAAGGTCGTGAAGTTAGGATCGCCCCGACTGCCGTCGGGCCGGTTCACATGAAAGATGAAGTCGATCAGCGCAGTTTCGGGATCGACGAACCAGACTTGATCGTTGTAGGCGGTAATTGTGCTACCGTTCGCCTCCTCAAAGAGCGTCCCATAACCCTCCTTCGCTTCCTTTGCATCGCGATAACGGAGGAGCCCGGTGGATGTTCGGACCTTACTCATGTTAGGAGCGAATAGCGCGGCCATCTTCTTGAGATCATATGTGTTTCGGGCCTCGATATAGGTGGCCAGAATCGCGTGGACGGCTTTGTGATCCTCAGGGGCCTGAGCTTGGGCAGGAATGACGGCCGGTGTGATAAGGACACTCAGAAAGCCGATGACGACCAAGGTTTTGAATCCCACGTCTCATGAGACCTCCTAATTCAGAAGATCAGATCTTTGCGTTGAACCCTTGTACATTGCACAGACAACTCGCTTATCGGAGCCAGTACGTTCACAACGATACATTCTCCACGTGCGCATTCCGGGCATGGGGAGCGCGTGCCCCCGGGGCGTCTCTTGGCCGGACGGCCTGGCGTCGCTACGCTTTGTCTGGAAGATTGGGTGAATACTATACAGGCAGGGGCTGGACGCTATCAAACAGTTGTCTAGGCACATTGCAGCCAAAGCCTACATGTAGCTCGCCGTCGTTCGGCAAGCTCCGTGGTTCTACCCGCGAAAAACGCCGTTTCGATTACCGATCTGACCTCTACGCTCGAGGAGACCGTGCGGCCCCTTCCCTAAACGGGGTGCCTGAGCCAGTTGATCAGACACATCCACCCCTGCTTGATCCATCAGGGTCTCACTTGCGTAAATTGGACTGTCTGACCGCAGGGCTAAGGCGATGGCATCGCTCGGACGGGCATCGATCTCGTCCAATCGGTCGCCGTCGCGCGGATTTACCGCGTAGAAGGAACCCCCCATCAACGTCTCAACTTGCACTGCCTCAATCTTGAGATGGGCGGCTTTCAGTAGATTAGCGACGAAAGTGAAGGTGGCCTGGCTCGGGTCCAGCAATCCCCATTCTACAAATCGAACACAGCGATCACAGGCGCGTGGTCGGACTCCGGGAACTTCGTGTCGTCTCGAAACGCCCCGGATTCATCCGGCAGAGCCTCATTGTGGATCTCGGCGCCTAGGAAGAAACGAAACAAGGCCCGCGATGCGAGGATGTGATCCAACATCTGCCCCTTCCCTAGGAGTCTGCGCGGCAGAGCGCGAAGAACTCGAATTTATTGGGATTTGAGAGGGTCTTCGGAGGAGAACCCATCGATTCTTCCGATACGAGGAGTTCAGAGCTGTACGGATACCAGTAATTGGCCGTGTATCGGGTCTGCTGGGTTCCGGTTTTCCGGATTATGCCCATTCGATCATCCCGTTCATCCGCCGTAAGTTCACCGCCAGAGTGAGCAGGTTCCACTCACCGGTCACTTTGTCCAAACCGCGTAGACTGAACTGTCGGAATCCGAGCACCGACTTGATCCACCCGAAGGGCGGCTCGCCAATGTGCTTTCTGGCCCGGTAGCGGTCGCGCCCACGCTTGGTTTTCATCTTTCTCATCATCCGGCCAACAGCAGTGTCTTTGGGTGGGAGTGGAACATCGGCCAGATTCTTCTCGCGACCCATGGCAACATACCCGTCAATCTGACGTTGTTCCAACATCCCTAGATTCGACTCGGATCGATATCCCGCATCGGCCAGTACACGTTCGGGATGCTCTCCCAGGTTGTTGTTCAACGCATCCAGGGTCGGTTCCAACTGTCCCGCGTCGGACGCATTGGAACTCACCGTTGTCGCTACGATGATCCGGGCCTCGGAATCCACCACCGCCTGCGCGTTGTAGCATTGCTGGAACCCTTCAGTGGAGGTTTTCATGATCCGGCTTTCCGGATCTGTGAAGTTGTCCTGGGCCGTCGGTTTGGGCTCGCCCATGGGGCGTTTGAATGGCTTCTTTCCGCATCCGGGTTTGTCGTCTCCCGGTTCCCGTCCCGCTTCCTGGTCCGCAGCCATCTGACGTTCTTCGAGCCGTTTCATTGCTGCCTGGATCGTGGCCAATCGCTTTTTGCGGGTCGACAACCCATCGGGCAGTTCGTCTCCGCGCCGGTCCTTGCCGTATCGCTGGTCTTCTTCCTCATCGGTCGCCGTAGCCCGGTTCAACAGATCCCGAATCTGTTCGCCCAATTCGGTCTCCTGCTTCTTCATCCGTTCATAGCTCATCGCTTTGCGTTTGCTCGCATTCGCCCGCATCTTGGTTCCGTCCACCGCCACGGTTCCCATCTTCACCAGTCCCGCTTCCCGCGCCATCATCACCACTTGCACAAACAGGTTCCCGAACTCCTCAAGATGCAGTTTGCGAAAATCCGAGATCGTACGGTGCGCCGGAAAGTTCTCCGCTCCCAACATCCGGAACGCCACGTCGTCGGTCAACTTCGCCGCGATCTTCCGCGACGAGAACACCCCGGTCGCGTACCCGTAGATCAACACCTTCACCATCATCCGCGGATCGTACGCTTGATTGCCCGGTCCGTCCGTTCCATACCGCTGCTCAAACGCGCTCAAATCCATGGCGTCCACCGTGTCCGATATGAAGTACGACAGGTGATCTTCGGCCAACCAATCTCTCAGCGACGGCGGCAGCAGCAGGCTCTGTTCTGGGATATAGGTTCGATATGTTCGTGACATGTCCTATCTTCGATCTCTATCCGCCCAATTCCGGTCCTTCTGCCGCGCAGACTCCTAGGTGATACAAAGAGAACCGAGATGTCTCTGGGATGTTGCGTTCGCAAGGGATCATGATCGTCGGGGCGTGGTCCGGATTTCCGGTCTCCTCGACGGGACCACGAATCGCTGTCACGGGAACTTCGTGGCCGTCTGCATTGAAGTCGCCGCAGACGGCGATCAGGGCGTCGACGCCCTCGTCGACGAAAATGCGGTCCACGAGTAGCCGCACCTGCACGGCCTGCCCCATCCGCTTCATGGACGAGATGAAGCTGCCTTCCGCCCAAGCGGAAGGCGAACGCCACGTGAAGTTGTCGATCTTCTGACCTGGAACGTTCGCGGCGATCTTCGACTTCAGGTGGAGGTTGATGCAATGAAGGGTACGCCCCTGCCCCAAGTCGATCTGGTTGTAGAGCAGGGGCCGCTCCCACTCCACGGGGTTCGCAGCTTGATCAGGAGGATTGGCCGTGGAGAGCTGGTAGCTGGGTCTCGGTCCGACGCTGTCCCGGATGATTTGCGTATCGGTGAAGGCAAAGCGGGATAGCGTCACAACGTTTCGTTCCGCGTAGAGCCCGCCTGCCACGGTCTGCGTCGATTCCAGGTTGAACTGGGCGTAGGGAGTTCCGGCTAACAATTGATTGAGGCCGTCGAGCTGCCGCTGACCACCGAGCTGCTCGCTGTGGCACTCCTGGAGACACAGGACATCCGCCGCTATCCGTTCTATCTGTGGACGCATCACGCGAATCCGCGCGTCCAGTTGCGGCTGGTCGGCGCTGTCCAAGTTCTCGACGTTGAAGGTTGCGATTCGCACGGCCATAGGGTTCCTCCCGTCAGGTGAACTGCAATCGGAATCTCTTGCCTACAAAGACGTACTCGACAACCAGTGCCGTGCACGATTCCACCTTCCTGCCAAACCCCTCGCCACTCGGCGACGGGCCGCTTGAACGTGACCTGAGGATCCGACCGGCGACTTCGCAACATACGCGATTTACCGGAATTGATAGCGCATCCGTAAAGGAAACGGCGTTACTCGGGAGGTTGCCCAACAATTCGTACCGAAGTACAAGTACGCTTTCGCAGCTACACGTCCAGGTAATTCACTGTCCAACAAAGTCGTTTGTCAGGACTTGAGATTCCAATAGCTTCTAACTCCCTCCTTTAAAATCCTTTACCAAGATTGTCACGGCGATTCATTTCGACACACACTATGACGATGGAATCCGGCACCAACTCGGCCACTACGAGCTTCTGTCTTCACTTGGCTAAGGGCGGCATGGGTGAAGTATGGCGTGCTCGGGACACGAATCTCGGGCGGAGTGGAATAACTTGAAAACCGTCTCTTAGTAAGACGGCCCTTTTGTCCGACATTCTGACGACGTACACTTGCCCCTGCTCGCTTTCCTGTTACAGTTGCGGGTGAGCCTGTACCGTTACGACACGCGTCTCGCATCGTACTACGATGCCCGCACGGAGGCCCTCGTTCTGGCATTGTAATGCCCCTCCTTGTTCCACAACGGGTTGCTGGATTCACCAGAGCAGCGCGACCGCTGCAACCGGGGCGGCGACGAGCACTGCGAGGGCAGCGTACCCGCGTTTGGTTTTTTCGAGCCACGGAAACGCTTTGGAAACCGTTCCGAGGAGTGCCATCGGTGGTGCCGACTTCAGGAGATCGAGGTACGCACTGCGCCCGGAGCGCCGAACTGCATCGCTTATATAGCCGCCTGCGACAAGTGCAGGCCGGATGCGAGCCCTGCCTTGAGATTTGCCCGGCTCCTCTCCGGCTGCAACGGCCTGGAGCGCGTCTTCTATGGCGCCGTCCGACGCGAACAGCGAGCGGAACAGGATCGTTCAGTCCTTTGACACGATGTGGACGGAGTTCGGTTTCGTATCGAGAAGACGGTGCACCGTGCCGTCGAGATCATCGACAAGTACCGGCCAGCTCACGCCGTAGAGATCTTCGAGGTCTCGCGCGTACTGGACCTTCTCCTCCAGTGTCTGAGCCTGCCCGTGGTTTTCGCCGGGATGCGCTTCGCGTGTGTAGACGAGCGCGAAGTTCAGCGCCTCTCCATACTTCTGTTCGAGCTCGACGAGCCTCGGCAGCGAACTGGTGGTCATTGGGCAGCTCACCGAACCCGTGACGAGGACGAGTGGCCTATCGGCCGCCACTGCTCGAAGGTCCGTTTGCGTTCCGTCGGTACGAGTGAGCGTTTGGTTGGGGAGCACGTCGCCGGGCGCCAGAGAGCCGCGCGAAAAACGCGCATCGTGGATCATCAACGGCAGGGTGAAATGCTCGAATCGATAGGTCTCCCCCACCGTTTCTGGTGGTTTCCCAGCGTGTGAGACGTTCGTTTGGTGGGCCTCCTCTTCAAGGAACCTGGTCACCACCCGAACCAGTTCCTGCGGCTTGTCCATGTGTACGTAATGGCCGGACTTGTCGATTACCTCCAGCCTGGCGTTTGGCAGCCTGTCCGCAATCTCATGTCCGAGCTTGCTGCTGATGAAACGATCGTACTTGCCCCACACCACCAGCACGGGTGTTTGAAGCTCGTGCGCACGCGGCTCAAAGTACTCCTGGCCCATGCGGAAGTTTTGGAAGTACGACAGAAACGCCTCCTGATTGCTTTTGCTCATGCCGTCGGCCAAGAATTCCTGCCGGACCTCAGCCGGGATGGAGTGCCCCCGATAAAATCCCTTGAAGTACGAGATTTGGGCTGTGACGCGGGGAAACCAGCGCACCAGGGCCTTGCCGAGAATCGAGCCTTTCTTGGCAAAACTGTTGAGCTCCCAGGAGGAGTACTGCGGCCGCGGAAACGGAATACCGTCCATCACCGCCAGCTTAGAGACGCGGCTCGGATGTTCCAGACCGACCAGTAGCGAAGGCAGGAGCGCAATGTCTGAGGCCACCAGGTTCGCTTGACTGATGTCTAGCGAGTCCATGAAGTCGACAATCACCTCAGCAAAGCGGCGCGAAGTGTAGTCCTCGGGCGACGTCAGCGGGTCACTCCCGCCAAATCCAGGCCAGTCAAGCGCCAGCACATGGTACTTCTCGGCCAGGAGCGGCGCCACCGCGTACCAGGCCTGCAGATTCTCGGGGACGCCATGCAATAACAACACCGCCGGGTTTGTGCTGTCCCCTAATTCCGTGTAGCGGATTTTGAGGTCCGACCTGTTCAGCCGGACGGTCTTCGTGGCAAGTAAACGAGTCTGTTTGGTCATGATATTTTCCTCTTTCTGAGTTATAGCTTTGCAGCCATTCGTTATTGTTTTTTAATATTTGTATATGCAATTACTGAAGCAAATTTTTTTACCCGGCGGCCTCAGGTCTGGGCTCTGGCCTTTTCTGCGGCCTCCACCAGAGCTGTTACGCCAGTCCTGCCTAGTAGTTTTCTTACCTTTTGCTGCGCCTCTTCCCAGGCGGGTCTCGCTTTATCAAGAAGCCGACGACCTTTTGCACTCAACCGAAACTGATGAGCGCGTCCGTCCTCTGCATCGTCCACGACCTCGACCCACCCCCGCGCCCGGATCCGATCAACGTTCCGGCTCACAGTGGAAAAATCCATCTTCAGTCGGTTGCAGATCTCTGCCGGGCGTGCCAAGCCGCGGCGACCGATGACGACCAGGATATTCAACTGGCTTGTCTTGAGGTCCAACGGGCGCAGGGCATCGTCGTACATCTTGGTTATGACCCGGCTGAGTATCCGCATTCGAACACCGATGCAGTCTTGAGCGATCAGTTCAGGAGTGTTGCTTTTTGGGTTCGCTTCCATGTCAACAACACTTGTATATGCAAGTACCGTGATTGTCAACCAAAATGTTCAGTTTCTTCCTTTACTATTCTGGGTTTCGTACGCTGGCGTCTGTTGCACTGAGCGTTCATTCTGTCGTCCTAAAACTCGGCAACAATTGCTAGCCGCCTATCCCCCTAATTGATAAGCTCTTCTCACAGAACCTTCCACTCGAGGGAAAACCGTGATTCGGATACTCGCGATCGTCGCATTGTTGGCAGGGCCGCTCTTCTCCCAGGAACGGCAGGCCGCGGGCCCGCCCGAACTGGTCGACATCGGCCGCATCACGAAGATCAACGCCGGGGACCAATGGTTTGAACTCCGAGTTCGGGCATCCGAACCGGCACAGGCTCGCAGGACAGGGTCTGGTGGATGGGGCGGAGAGGTTCATGTCGGACTCGGGCGTCGCCTTCCGCGCGAACGTGGTGTTCCCATCCCGAACGATCCCAGTACCGGTGAACCGATACCCGACCCTCGCAATGACCCTCGGACCGGCTTGCCGGACCCGCGCCTCGATCCCCGGAGGCCGTCTCCTGTTCCGATACCTATGCCCTCTCCACCGCCGGAGCGGCCGCGTTACGTCACCTCTCGCGTTTTCCTTACGGATGACACGGTCATCGAGCACGACGGCAAAGCCATCCGTTTCCGCCAGCTAAAAGTCGGATTTACGGTCGCCGTGACCGGGGTGATCAGAGGGACACTCACGGAAGCGACAAAGATCGAAGTCCAGTTCACAAACCAGTAACGACTGGGGCAGACGGAAGGCTAGCGGGTCGCGCGCTCCGTCGCGTCGGCTTTGCGGGGTTGGACCGTTCCCTCCATCAACAGCACCGACGGAATTGACGCGGGATCTGCGAGCCTCAACAACTGATAGCCGATGCCCGACGCGCCCTGGAAGAAACCCGGGGAGTACGCACCTTTCGGGAGTGCCGTGACCAGGTGATAGCCGCCAGACTTCCGGGCCCTACTCATCAAACGGGTCGCCTGTCTGAGCGCTTGATCCGTCAGGTCCTGCCGGTCGAGCCGGTGTCCCGCCGTCCACAGGAACTCGATCCGCCCGAAACTCCCGCAACAGACGTTGTCCGCCCCCTGCAAACCGAAATCCCGGGTCGTCTGCAAGGCAATCTCGATCTCGGTCCGGATCGGCGCCAGTCGGGCGAGCGGAAGCCCCGCCAGGCGGGCCAGGCCGATTCCCGGAGCACCGTGACACCAGGTGGTCATGAAGGTCGGTTCGGGCGGACCATCATCAAATTGACGGAGATCCTGCCAATTCCCTTTCTCCGGAGAGAAAAGGGTTCGCTCGTAGGCCAGAAGATCCTCGGCGGTCTCGAGAAACAGCACGTTCCCGCTCGCGTCATGGAGTTGAACCAGCGAATAGGCCATGCCCGCGGCGCCGTGGGAGAAACCGCTCAACAGCACGCCATCTCGTCTCCCTGCCACCCTCCCATCGAAGTCGTCGCGCCCGACGAGCTGCGCACGCAGATGCTCGCCGCAAAGAACAGCTTGTCGCAGGAACTCCTCCTCATCCGTGGCGTCGTACAAGGTCAGTAATGCCAGGACAGCACCAGCGGCTCCGGAGACGACATCGAGTGCGCTGTCGTTCTCTATCCGGTCTGGTGTCATCAGGGAGGCCCCCCGACAGGCGTCTCTGAGGAGGGAAGGGTCTCCCAGGAACCGTCCTGTCTGCACCAGAGTGAAGATCAACGCACCGAGGCCGGTCAACCCGCCGATGAGCGCACATCCGGCAAGAGCCTGGGCTTGCTTGCCGTCATGCAGCCGCTCGCGTACCGGCTGCAGAGCCGCGAGGGACAATTCCCGAAATCCCGCCCCGCCTGTCGTCTTCTCCAGGGCGGCAAGAAAAAGGGCCACACCGCAGACACCGCCGTAGAGATCGACTCCCATAGGTTGAATCCGGAACTTGCCCGCGGGGGGGACGGGAGCCGAAGTAATCCAGGTCGCGCTGCCGTCGGGCGCCATAATCGCCCTTTCCTGCAGGTCCGAGGCGATGGCAACCGCTTCTGCGATCGCCTTCTCCGGAGTCAGGTTGATGATCTGCCGGGGCCCCTCCGTGCGGAGCTCGGGCGAGGCGGACATCGATGGCGTCGGGGCCTGCGTATGGAAGGAAAGACGGATGAGATCGATCTGGCGCTTCATATCTCCCTCGTCGAGGTCACCGATCCGGGCCATCACGCGTTCGAGACCCGATGCCTCGAACCAGTCATCGATGGTCCGCCCCGGACAGACCTCCAGGGACCTGCTTTCCGGCAGAACCGAGAAATAAGGAATGTCCAGGTTTTCAAGGTCACGGATTTCCCTGTCGAGAATGGGCCAGAAGGACGGCTTTGAATCTCCTCCCAAAAAGTCGGCGGCCAGGGATTCCAACTCGATGCTGCGATCCGCTCCATCCCGCATATATTCGGGACGGAGAGTTTTCATGAAGAGGGCGCCGTAGGTCTTTGTCGGCCTGAAGATGAACCGGACCTCATGGTGAGCGAGGCCGCTCACACAGCGAGCAAAATCCGGCGCGTCACGGTGCTCGAGGACCAACTCGTACGCCGTCTGAAACCCCAGCACGATGTCGTCGACGAACCGATCGGGAGAATGGTCCGTGCCGGAGACGAAAGGCACGTTCTGCGCGGCGGTGCGCTTGAGTTTCTGATGCTCCAGCGTCATGGCGTCGGTGTTGATGTGCTGCCAGTCCAGGTGGGCGAAATCGGTCTCCTGATCCGACACGCCCCCCAAACCACTGACGTCGAAACTCTCGCCTCTCGCGCCGACCTGCCACAACGGCAGGAGACCGGTCTCTAGCACTGACTCGCGGAGCATTCGATTCGCTAGCGCTTCCGCCCCGGACCGGGACCTCTCTTTCGACTCGGCCCCGGGAAGGGGACGCATCAAGGTCTCCACGTCGATGAGCACCGGATGCTCGCCGCTGGCGATCATGTTCTCGAAATGCAGGTCGTAGCCGTGAAGAGCGTGGGCCATCGCCAACAGCATCCCCGAGCGCTGATAGTAGCGTTCGAGCTCCTGCCGATCGTCGGTGGGTTCGTGGACAACGTACTCGACCCAGCCGTAGCCGGAACAACTGAGAACTTTGAGCCGTTTCAGTGCGGGCGCGGCGCCCTTCGCGTTCACCCAATCGATCAAATCGCCGAAACCCATGGCCTGCTCGGAACCCATGTCTCTGGGCTTATAGATCAACTGCAGCCCGCAAGAGAACACCAAGCCGATCACGGCGTGCCCACCCCGGTGCCGGTCCGAAAGGAAGGGTCCGAGTTCATCGACCACTCCAAGACCGGTCTCTTCACATCCGAAGGTCTCCGTTATCCGCGGCCGGTCTTTCTGGAGACGAAGCAGGAACACGCACATCGTATCGACCCACGTTTCGGTCAAGACAACACAGAGACGGGCCAGAACGGCGTATTCCAGAAAGAACTCAATGAGGCCGCCCTCGACCATTCGAGACACGTAGGCGCGATAGAGAGCCCGCGATGATTCATCCTCGGCAGGTGCCAAGCGGTCAAAAACCGAGGACCGTCGCAGGGACAGGAAGATCGAGAACTCCAGTTGCAGGGAAGGGGCGGAGAAGTAGGACAGCCATTTCAAAAGAGCCCGTTCCAGATTGGAACGGGCTCCGTTGCCTAGATCGGAATAGCTGGATCCTGCTCGCTCCCGTAATCGCCGCCGGGCAACAACGATGAAGGGCAGGAAAAGCTCCTGGAAAGGGACAGGATCGTCCAATGACAGAGGACGGGACTCTCCGGTTTCATCGCCGTCCGGGGAAGCATCCGCCGCTTCCAGGATTTCCCGTAAAGTCGCGGTCCAGGAAAGTTTCGAACCGTCGGCTGGCTGGACGACGCCTAATACTTCCCGCGCTTGGATTTCGTCGAAGCCGTCCCAGGCGAGCCTTTTCTCCCATCGTTCGCGATCGCCGGCGGCGGCTTTCCTGATCCACCTGTCCAGGCGAGCCCGGGCGACGTCGGCGCCCGTCTCGCCAGAGTCTGGCTCGTATTCAGGACCGAATCGCTCCAACAGCGTGCTGGCGCGGGCCGCGATGGTTCGGAGATCCGCTGCGGAGATTTTCATGACCGGTCAGGCGGGCCGGCGGTTGCATCACGCGGGCAAGACTTCTCGCCCCGGCGTGCCACTCTAGAGTCGTTGCGGACCCTTCGGCGACGCCATTCTCGCGGGGCATCTACCCGCGGAAATCGTCGCAGCCAAACACGGTGCATCCACCGCCATACGCGCTATAGCAAAAGGCGCTGTCGGTGATGGCACTATGGGTACCTATTGCTTTGAGCTGCTCCGCATCGATGCCCGTGCCGGGAATGCCGGAATGGCCAATGTCACCCGTTCTAAAAGTCGGGTCTCCTCCTCCTCCGGCGACGGCGTCGAGCGCCTCGTCGCTCAAAAGACCGCTCGGTATCTGCGGAATCACAAAATAGGCGACGTTCTCGGCCTCCTCGACAACCTTGATCTCCAGATTGTCCGGAATCTGGGCCCCGGTCTCACGGGCAATAACTCCCTTCGGGTCGTTGATCAGCTCCTTCCTGAACGCTTCGTCCTTTAGCGCTTTCGCGATAATGTGCAGTCTTTGCTCCATCGTAGAAGCCATATCGTATCCTCCTGGTTGGGATGAATCCTCCCCATCGACATTCGAGTTTCCGAGAAGGTCGTGTGCGGTTCAAGTAGAATCGGATTCCGGCAATTGTCAGGAAATGAGGCTAAGGGATACCTACGCCCCCGGCCGACAAGCGAGTTCTCGATTCAGGAGTAGATATGACAGCGACGAAGGCACCGGCTCCGTCATTCATTTATGGAACGGCCTGGAAGAAGGAGGCCACGGCGGAGCTGGCCAGAACTGCCACGCGCACCGGTTTCAAAGCGATCGACACTGCCAACCAGCCCAGGCATTACCAGGAGCCTCTCGTCGGCGAAGCGCTGGAGTCGCTCACGGCGGCCGGCACTCCGAGGGAGTCCCTGTGGGTGCAGACCAAATTCACTCCGTTCAACGGCCATGATCACCGGGTACCTTATGACCCTGGCGTAGATCTGACGACCCAGGTGCGTCAGTCTTTCGCATCCTCTCTCCGGAATCTGAGGTCTGACTATGTCGATTCTTATCTCCTGCATGGTCCCTATACCTATCCCGGCCTCGGAGACGACGACTGGGAGGTCTGGAGAGCCATCGAAGAGACCCACCGGTCGGGTCAAGCGGGCATGATCGGTGTCAGCAACGTCATGCCCGGGCAGCTGCGAACGCTCGTTGAACAGGCTGAAGTCAAACCCATGGTTGTGCAGAACAGGTGCTTTGCGGACCGCGGGTGGGATCGACAGGTCCGCGAGATATGCCGATCGAACGGAATCATGTACCAGGGATTTTCTCTCCTGACGGCGAACCCCTACTTGCTCGGCCACCCGGAGGTGGTGTCCATCGCCGGACGGCTCGGGGTCGAGCCCCAGCAGATAATCTTTCGCTTCGCAATGCAGGCAGGAATGGTGCCGTTGACGGGAACCACTTCCGAACAGCACATGAGAGAGGACCTCAGGGTCTACGAGATCGAGCTGAGCGCCGACGAAGTCCGCCTTATCGAGTCCATAGCGGGATGAGAATCCGCCCTCGTTGTGGCAGGGACGCTTCGAAATCGCGCATAAGGCAGGGCAACCTTCGTGGCTGAAATCAATCTCATCGAAAGACAGGGTCGTTTCGAGCTTCCCGACATCTATGTGATCCTGTTCAGCTTTATCGTTTTCGTGTCGATTCTGACCTGGATCATTCCCGCCGGCGCCTACGAGAGAACTTTGCTGCCCAACGGCCGGGAAACCGTCGTGGCCGGTTCCTACCGCGTTATCGAGCAGACGCCGGTCGGCATCATGGATGTCGTGACGTCGATTCCGGACGGGCTGAGGGACGCGTCGAGCATCGTGTTCCTGGTGTTGCTCGTCGGTGGTGCGGTCGGTGTCGTTCGCCGAACCGGCGTTATCGATCTGGGGATCCAGCGCTTGATGGCGCTCATGGGCGACCGCGTGGAGCTGCTGATTCCAACTCTGATGGGCGGATTCGCGTTGATCGCGGCGTTCATCGGAACACCGGAACTGTCCCTGGCCTACCTGCCGATCATCCTCCCCCTGATGCTTCGCCTGGGATACGACACGGTGACTGCAACGGCCATGGTGTTGTTGTCGACAACGCTGGGATTTGCTTTTGGAATCTCGGTGCCGGCCACGATCGGGATCGGCCACCTGCTGGCAGAGCTGCCGATGTTCTCCGGGGCATCGTACCGGACCGTGTTCTTCCTGGTAATCCAGGTTTCCTCGGCAGCGTTCGTGTTGCGATACGCGCGTAGGGTGAAGACCGATCCACGGATGGCGTTGAACGCGGACGAAGACGCGAGGGTCCGGGAGGAGTTGGGAGACGACGGCCACGCCCCCCAGACCTTTACCCCACGGCAGCGGGTGGCGGGGATCGCGGCGCTTAGCATGTTCGTTGCATTCGTCGTTGGTGTTCTGAGGTTCGGCCTGGGATTCGAAGAGATTTCCGGGTTGTTCGTCGCGATGGCCGTCATCACCTCCCTGATTGCCGGCCACCGGCTCAATCAGATCTGCAGCAACTTCAACTTCGCGTTCAGGGAGATCCTCGTCGGAGCCCTGATCTGCGGCGTGGCTCGCGGGGTGTCGGTGATCATGGTGCAGGGAAACATCATGGACACCGTGGTCTTTTACCTGAGCGGCCTGGTGGAATCGCTGCCGGACACGCTTACTGCGGTGGGGATCCTGCTAACCCAGGCCGTTTTCAACTTCCTGGTGCCTTCCGGCAGCGGCCAGAGTCTGATCACTCTCCCGATTCTCATCCCGCTGGCGGATCTGGTCGGGTTGACGCGTCAGGTCGTCGTGCTGGCAACGCACTGGGGTGATGGCATCACGAATATTGTTTTCCCGACGTCCGGCTATTTCATAGCCACACTGGTCATGGGCCGAGTCAGCCTCGGCAGGTGGCTCAAGTTCTATCTTCCGTTTTTCTGGTTTGTCCTGGCGGTCGCTGTAGTCGGGCTGATCGTTGCGCAGAACATCGCGCTCGGCCCTTTCTGATCGGCAGATCGCCGTTTCACATAAAAGAGGAGGGTGCGTTGGCAAAGGTGCACAAACTGAAAGTCGAGCTGATGACGGCGGAGTCGTTCGCGCCGTACGGGGAAGTCATGGAAGCGAAGGAACGGCCTTCGGACGAACGTCGGTTCTTTCCGATAACCTTCGACATCGACGGCAAGACGACGGTGGACGTCATCTGGCAGCCGTATGCGGAACGTACGTTCACCACACTGGAACGCCACTTCAACGTGACCCAGAGTTTCATCCCCCTGGAGGGATCGTTGGCCGTCGTCGCGGTGGCCCTGCCGACGGATCTTGGCGACCGGGAAGCTGTTCCTGAACCAGACGAGGTGCGCGCCTTCCTGATCGACCCCACCAAAGGCTTCGCCTACAAGACGGGAACCTGGCACTCCCTGAATCGATACATCCTCTCTCCGCCGGGAGCCAGTTTCATCATCCTGAACGTCGACCCCAATCCGAGCCAGGTGGTGGACTACGAACAGGATTTCGGGGTCACTTTCGAGGTGGATATCTAACAGCTCTTTCCTGAGCCGCTATAGTGCCAGGCTCTTTCAACCGGCCCGGCCTGGATAGCTTGTCGGCGGGGCGATACCGGCCTACAATACCGGGACTTGCGCAACCCCTCTGGAGGCAGCATATGAAATTTATCAAGGTATTGATTCTCTCGGTCATCGTTGTCCTGACCACGTCCACACTCGTCCCCGATTCCCTGGGACAGCGTGGCCGACAGGGACGTGGCCCCCTGACGCCCGAACAGGAGGCCGCTCAGGCCGCTCGTCGGGCAGCGTCGGCACCGGACGCCCCGCGCCCGATCGACATGCTGGACACGGTCTGGATCGAGGAGATGTCTTGGATGGAAGTCCGCGACGCGATCGCGGCGGGCAAGACCACAGCCATCATCGGCAGCGGCGGACTCGAGCAGAACGGCCCGTATTCCCCGACCGGCAAGCACAATTACGTACTGCAGACGACGACCGAGGCCATCGCCCGAAAACTGGGCAACGCTCTGATCGCCCCGATCGTGACGATGGAACCGGGCAACCCCGAGCGTGAGGGCCTCTATCCAGGCAGCGTGTATATCACCCAAGACACGTTCAGGGCGGTTCTTACCGACATGTCGACCAGCCTGAAGACCATGGGATTCAAGAACATCATCATGGTCGCCGACAGCGGTAGCAACACCAGAGGAATGACGGAGGTCACCGCGGCGCTGAACGAGAAGTGGAAGGGGAACCCCACACGGGTTTTCTACATCACGGAGTACTACACCGAAGACCGCTGGAGTTTCGATTACCTTAAAGAGATCGGCATCCACCAGCAGCCGGATGTCCAGTCCGCGACGCGCTACGACATCCACGACGACTACCACTACGAGTCGCTGATCGCCGTCGTCGAGCCCGACCTGATCCACCCCGAGCAGCGGAAGAAGGCCGGGAAGTTCGTCATCAACGGTGTGCCCATGGAATCGATCGAGAAAGTCATTGAGAACGGGAAGAAACTCGCCGCCTACCGTGCTGAGATCACCGTTAGAGCGATCGAGAAAGCCATGGCGGAATGGAAGGCGCCGCAGTAGCAGGATCCGTCAACCGGAACACCCTTTATCGAGACGACCCCGCGATTTATCGAGACGACCCCGCGATCATGTGGGGTAAGTCTCGATAATCTGGAACCTTCACTAATCATCCTTGTCCAAGACAGTTCGATGGGAGGGCATTTTGGAGAAGCCCGCGTCCAAACGGAGTGTGGGGGACGGGCACCAAACCGCGGCGGATTTCAAACCTCAGATCTGCAATGAGCAACCTACAATGTGGATTCTTTCAAATATCGCAATTTGCGATCGCCAGAAAGAGAGTTCCTTCTAATCGCAGATTTGTTAATGCACAAATCCGCATTGGAAGCTGGAGATTGGAAATTGCTGTATTTCTCATTGTTTCGGAATCAGATGGCCCTACAGATCAAGTCGAATCCCTTCCTCACGATCCGCAGCCAAGAAAGAGAAGGGCACCGAACGGCAAACCTTTTCTTGCAGCTCCTAACACCCTCGCAGACCGTGTTATTCTCTGAAATCCCACAAGGCCACACACGTACATCTGGTGAGCTGGCCTGACATGTCGAGGAGGCCTGTGAGCGGGAAGAACTTGCTTTTCACAAAGTCATTTGTCCAGAACGCGGAAGAGTTGGTGCGGAACATTTCAAGGGCGGTCGTCGCCCAGCCGGAAGTGATCCGTCTGAGCGTTGTGAGTCTGCTTGCAGGAGGACATCTGCTGCTGAACGACCTCCCGGGCTCGGGTAAGACGCTCTTGGCACGGTCTCTTGCACGGTCCCTGGGCGGAAGCTTCAAGCGCATTCAGTTTAACCCGGACCTGTTGCCCACCGACATCACAGGGTCTTCGGTATTCAACCAGGCGGAGAATCGTTTCGAGTTTGTGGAGGGGCCTGTTTTCGCCAACGTCGTCCTGGCCGACGAAGTCAACCGCGGCAGTCCGCGGACTCAATCGGCGCTGCTGGAAGCCATGGCCGAAGGACAGGTGACGGCGGATGGCACGAGCTACCCTTTGCCCGACCCATTCTGGGTCGTCGCCACACAGAACGAGGTAGATGCGTACGGCACATTTCCGTTGCCCCAGGCCCAGCTCGACCGATTCATCATGTCGCTGAGCATCGGCTATGCAGACGCAGACCAGCAGGTGGAGATTCTGGAGCGCAACCAGCGCGGTGACCCGGTTGTCGGACAGCAAATCGATGGCGAGAGCATACGCGAAATGCAGGCACAGGTTCGAGAGGTGGAGGTCGCTCGTCCCGTCAGGGAATACCTCGCCAGAATCCTCGTATCGACCAGGAACCATCCTGCGATCGTCCTTGGCGTCAGTTCCCGTGGTGGCGTCCACCTTCAGCGCGCCGCGCAGGCGTTCGCCGCCATGCGAAGCGATGGGTTTGTCGCGCCGGAACACATCAAGGCGGTGGCGGAGCAGGTTATGGCTCACCGCGTCATTGCCGCGCCCGGAACAGCCACTTCACCCGCGGAGGCTATCCATGAGGTGGTTGCCAGCGTCCCTGTGCCTATCTAGGTGGG
>CBDAPB010000035.1:0-402216 GCA_965198265.1 Terriglobia bacterium | reverse complement strand
GTTTGGCCGTAACGCGGCCCTGCAGAGTTCTGCCACGGGCTGCTACACCCCTGATTTGGGGCGGTAGCAGGGTCGTGTCGGTTTGATATCATTGTTTTTTTATGCGCAGCACTCTTTTGATACTGACCTGTCTGTTTCTGGCTTCACCCGCAGCCTGGGCGCAGGTTCTAGCCGACGACGATGATGATCCGACATCGCGTCCGATCATCGCTCCCATCGACTACGACACGATACGGTTCTCCAGGATCGCAGAGGCCGTGACGGTGGAAGGGGCCATCTCGATCGACGGTGCGCTCGATGAATCGGCCTGGCGCGAGGCCCCCATGGCCGCGGACTTCATCCAGTGGGAGCCCAATCCGGGCGAAGCGGCGACCGAGCACTACAGAAGTACGCTTCCCTCTACGACAGCCAGAACCTCTACATCGGGGTGATCTGCTGGGACTCCGACACGGACAACCTTCGGGTCACCGAAACTCGACGAAGATTTCGACGGGCAAAACCAGGATGGGTTCGGGATCACCCTCGATACGCTCAAAGACGAACGTTCCGGGTTCTTCTTCGGGACCAACCCTGCCGGTGCGAAGCGGGATTCCCAGATCGCCAACGACGGGTTCGGCATGAACCGGGACTGGGACGGTGTCTGGGATGTGAGGGTTAGCGTGAACGGGGAAGCGTGGATTGCCGAGTTCGTGATTCCGCTCAAGACCCTGCGGTTTGCCGACAGCGGGGTCCAGGAGTGGGGTCTGAACATGGTCCGGCGGGTTCGTCGCAAGACCGAAGACAGTCACTGGACTCCCCTGCCCCGACGGTATCGGGTCAACCGAGTCTCGATGGCCGGGACGCTGCGTGGAGTCGAGGTCGGCCGCCAGGGTCGAAACCTGAAGGTCAAGCCGTTCGCCACGACGGCCTTCTCTCAGATCCGTCGGGAGGGGGAAACTAACACGGACACGGACTTCGACGGGGGTTTCGACGCCAAGTACAGCGTGACCCAATCGCTGACGCTCGACCTCACTTACCGAACCGACTTCTCCCAGGTCGAGGCCGACCAGCAGCAAGTCAACCTCACGCGGTTCAGTCTCTTCTTTCCCGAGAAACGTGAGTTCTTCCTGGAGAACTCCGGTACGTTCTCCTTCGGGGCAACCCATCAACAGGTTCGGCGGAGGCGGTCACTTCGGCCCCGGGGACCTGATTCCCTTCTTCAGCCGCAGGATCGGTCTGGCCTCGGGCACGCCCGTGCCGATCGTCGGCGGAGCCCGGCTGACCGGCCAGGTTGGAACCTACGACGTGGGCGCCTTGACGATGAAGACCGAATCGTTCGGAGACATCCCGTCGAACAACTACACGGTCGGACGCGTCAAGAAGAACCTCTTGCAGAATTCCTGGGTCGGCGGGATCGTCACAAGCCGCGACAGCTCCGAAGCAGGCAACTACAACCACGTCTACGGCATCGACTCCCGTTTCCGCTTCATGCAGAACCTCGAAATCGGATCCTATTTATTGCAGAGCGACACCCCGGGACTCGACGGACGCGCTCAGGCGCGTCAGTTCGAGACAGCGTGGCTGAGCAACGACCTGACCGTTAACGGCAGCTATTTCGAAGCCCAGGAGAACTTCAATCCCGAGCTGGGCTTCATCCCCCGGCGGGACGTCGAGAAATACTCGGGCAACCTCAACTGGCGGCCCCGGCTCAACTCTCACGGCATCCGCAACTTCTTCTTCGGCAGCCGCATCGACTACTTCCAGAGCAGTAGCGGAAACGACATGGAAACGCGGCGTCAGAACTTCAACGCAGGCATTTCCTTCCAGAACAACGCGTTTTTCAACTTCGAAGTTAAACGGACGTTCGAACGGCTGGAAGCACCCTTCCAGATCCGGTCCGACATCGAGCTACCGGCCGGCGACTACCAGTTCAACGAGATCAACATCTTCTATACCTCGGACCGGAGCAAGAAAATCGGCGGCCATGTCTGGTTCAATGTCGGAGATTTCTGGGACGGAACCAACAAATCCATCGGAGGGGAACTCGCACTCAAGCCCAACCACCGAACCAACATCGAGGTCAATTACAACCGGCATGACATCGACCTGGCTGGAGGGTCATTCGTCACGAATCTCGTGGGAACTCGCGTGAAGTATGCCTTCAGCACGAAAGCTTTCCTCAACGCTTTCCTGCAGTACAACACCGACGCCAAGCAGTTCAGCTCGAACATCCGCTTCCGATTGATCCATCATCCGTTGAGCGACCTGTTCATCGTCTACAACGACCGGCGAGACACGCAGACGAACGAGCTGCTCGACCGGGCCATCATCTTCAAGTTCACGAACCTGTTTAATTTTTGATGTAGGTGCGGTCTATGACCGCACAAACTCGTGAAATTTCTCGGCTTAAGAAGCGGAGCCTCAGGATCGGGTGTAGGGGCGCTCTATGAGCGCACATCGTTTCGATCCGAACAATGTGCGGTCATAGACCGCACCTACGCCTTCTTCAGAAGATACCCAGGTCCCTGCCGTGCCGCATCTTTGCGACATACGCGATCTGTCCGAGGTGGTAGCCGAAGTGTTCGATGGAGTGATAGACGGCGTGGAGGCGGGTGACGTTGAAGTCCTGGACGTCGAGTCTATCGACGAGCGAAGCTTCGCTCAGGTCTGCCAGGACGCGATCGACCGCGGCGGTGGTTTCTTCGACCTTCGTCATTAACTCCGCTTTTGGAATCGGGCCTCGCTCGGAGAATTCGGAAGGACGGTCGCGCGTGCCGGGTGCACCACCCGCTCCACTGATGATCCACTGCCTCAAGTTCCCGCACATGTGCAGCAGCATGTTGCCGACGCTGTTGCTGGCCTCGTTCGGACGCCACCAGACATCATCTTCCGACAACGTGCCCACAATCTTGTGAAGCTTGGGCATGTAGTCTTCGGCGAGGAGTGTCCTGGATGCCTGGATGAACTCCGCCGGCACGCTGGAAGAATTGTCGGGAGTCGGTCTCATATCTGTCCCGGAAGGGCGGGAGGAAGACGCCGGTTCGCTACATCAAAGGCTGAAGCTGTCGATGGCGATTGCTTCCGATTCGTGGATCTCGAACACCGTGTTCAACCGGGAGAACTCCAGCAACTCGCGAACCTGACTGTTGAGGTTGGTCAGCTTCAAGCGTCCCCAACTCGTCCGGCCGGTTCCTTCGCACTGCCGGCAGGGATCCCAGTCGCCCTGGTCGTTCTGGAAGACCGACGCGCCGCACGAATCGCAGATGTTCTGCGTGACCGTGCCATGACCGAGCACCAGCTCACCCAACCCGCTGCTGTCGATGTAGGAGACTTCCTCGAGGTTCAGAAGGATGTTCTTATTCCCTTGGGCCACCTGGTCGCGGATCGTCTGGCGAAAGATGTTGGACCCCTCCCCCGCGGTGATCCGCCCGGAAACATCCAGGACGGTAACATCGCCGACTGCACGGGTGGACATCTTGACGCTCATCGGGAAAATGCCTCCTGATCCTCGGCCCCCATTCCGTAAGGGGCCGAATCGTGAAGCAAGATTGAACCACTTCTTGGGAGGGCGTGCAACAAGTGATGTGACTTGGAGCGATGGACCGGGGATTCAGGGCAGAATCGGCTCTAGGAACCCGATCTCATCAGGCTGGAGACTCGTTCGAGAAGCGCAGCCGGCGTGAACGGCTTTTCGAGCAGCGGATTATCCTCGATCAACTGGCGGGCCCGTCGGGACTTGTCTGCGTATCCGGAGATGTACAACACTTTTGGCTTGGGCTGAATCTCGGTGATCTTCTCAACCATTTCCGGGCCGCTCAGCCCGGGCATGACGACGTCGGTCAGTATCAGGTCGACCGATCCGAAATTCCTGAGGCGCTCGATGGCGTCGCGAGGGTCGGCCGTGTCCATCACGTTATAGCCTTTGTTCCCCAGAACAGTGACGACCAGTCGCCTCAGGTCGTCATCGTCTTCGACAAGCAGAATCGTGCCCGTCTTGTGGGCGGTCGCGGGCTCCGATTTTCGAGTTCCAGACTCGTGGACGCAAGCTTCTATCCTTGGGAGATAGACCCTAAAGGTCGTCCCTCCACCGGGCGTGCTGTTGAGGGAAATCGAACCGTCCGCCTGTTCGACGATGCCGTACACCGCCGACAGTCCAAGACCGGTTCCTTTTCCAGCCTCTTTGGTCGTGAAGAACGGCTCGAAGGCATGGGACATGGTCAGCTCATCCATGCCGTGACCCGTGTCCTGGACCTGGATGACCACGTACCGGCCGGGTGATATCGAGACTTCACCGTCCAGGAACCCTTCGCGCGAGTCTAGGTTGGACGTGGTCACCGTCAGCTTTCCGCCGGAAGGCATCGCGTCCCGGGCGTTGATCGCGAGGTTGAATATCACTTGGTCGATGTGTCCCGGATCGACCAGGACCGCCCCGAGCTCCGGGTCCAGAACGGTTGTCAGCTCGATGTCCTCACCGATCGTGCGCCGGAGAACGGTGTCGTGCTCAGACAACAGTTTGTTCAGATCCGTCACGCAGACTTCCGCACGCTGCTTGCGGCCGAACGCCAGCAGCTGGCGGGTCAGCTCTTCGGCGCGTTCGGCCGACCGGATGATTGCGCGGGTTTTCTCCTGGGAAGGGCTGGTCGAGGGGAGTTCCTCTTCGAGCAGACTGCTGTAGCCCCGGATCACAGTCAGGATGTTGTTGAAGTCGTGTGCCACGCCGCCGGCAAGCCGCCCCACGGCTTCCATCTTCTGGGACTGGATCACCTGCGACTCGAGGTTTACCTGATCGGTGACGTCCATGGCGACCGTCAGGTAGAGGCGCGGGCTGCCGTCAGCTTGCCGTTCGAGAATCGTACCCCGACACGCCAGCCAGCGATAACCACCGCCGGCAGCCTTCATGCGGTAGCGCGATTCGTAGATCTCCCCGTCCTTCGCAGTCTCCAACCAGACCAGCAACGAGCGCACCTCGGACGTGTCGTCAGGGTGGAGGAGGCTCTCAGGGCCGGCAGACAGCGCCCTCCGGAGTTCTTCCAAGGTGTAGCCAAGAATTTCAGTGATCCGGCCGTTCGTGAACACATGCCTCTGCTTGACCAGGTCGTAAACGGTCAGAAGGCCGGGCATAGATTCAGCAATGCGATGGATGAACCGCTGGCTGTCGAGGAGTTCTCTTTCGATTTGCTTCCAGTCGGTGATGTCGGATATGAAACCGTTCCAGACGGTGCACCCACCCGCTTCGCGCCGGGGGTAGGAGATCCCCCGCAGCCATTTCAGGCGCCCTCGACGGTCGACGATCCGATAGTCCAGTTTCCACGGCTTCAGCGTGGATTCAGACCGCCGGACGACATCCTTGAACATCTGCAGGTCTTCGGGGACGATCATGTCCCACAGGACTGAGATGTCTGCGATCGCCTCCTTCGGTTCCAGGCCGTAGATTTCACGGCATGACTCGCTGATGAATGTCATCTGGGTCGCCCCGCCGGGGTCGCGTTCGACGCGGTAAACCACGCCCTGCATCCCGGCGGCCACTTCATCCAGGCGTCTTCTCCAGTTCCCGGCGTCAGAGTCAGCCGCGGTTGCGACGGCAACATGAGCTGCGCGACTCCTCAGGTCCCGCAACTCCTCTAGAAGCTCGTCTCTGGTTTTGTCGTCGTCTTGCACGGTCAGAAAGGAACGGGCGTCGATCTAAAGTCATTCGCCGCCAGTCGTCATGAATTATTAATCACACTTATTGGTTCAAATCCAAGACTATAACTTACATTCATTGGAAGACTTCGAGGGTCTCGTCGGCGAGTTCGTAGAGCCTTAACCACTTGATTTTTCCGTCTTCCGCGAACTGGAAAAAGGCGGCGCCGGGAGCCGTGTACCTCTTCTCGCCATCCCGAAACGCGTACCTGGCCCTGAATTCCACCGAAGCCGCCAGGCCACCCCAGGGTAGCGGCGTCGAGTAGATCAACTTCGTGGTAATCTCTTTGTCCGTTTGGTCGTTGATATAGTAGCCCAGCTCGAAGAGCGTTCTGGCTTGGTAGTCGGCCCATTTGCGGACTCCGTCATCCCGGTTGTACATCACGGGGGCCAACTGGTCCTGGTTCGGTCTGACGAAGAAGAAGGCATCCGGGCGGAAGAGTTCGACGAACCTCTCGACGTCCGGCGCGGAGTCTTCGGGGTCGAGCACGACTTCCGGCTCTTGATGTTCCGGCTCCTCCGATTCCGGCTCCCCAGATTCCTCCTCAACCTGGTTCTCGAGATTGTCGGGCGACCAGTCGTCGAGGGCGTTCAGGCGTAAGAACCATTCTCGTATCAGCAAGAGCGGATCGAGCTCAGACTGCGCCGCCGGGTCTTCGGCGGCCTGAGCGTAGACGGGTGAGTAGGCGATCGGTTGACAGGTAAGGATTAGAATGAGCCCAACTACAATGCGCATAACCGCATCCTCCTAAGAGGTAATTCCACTCCAACATAGAATCCGAGTCCGGCCAAATCAAGCACGAACGAATCCCGTGGTGATCACGGACTCGGAAACGTCAGCCGCAGTGAGGAAAAACCGAAAGTCCCTGTGTTCCGCCGTGGCGCCGATCCGGGGTTCGGAGACACCGCCGGCCCTACTGGTGGGTGCAGACAGAAGCAAGCTCCGACGTCCGAAGTCGGAAGTCCAACATTGCCGCAAAAGCTCTTTCTTTCCCGACTTTGGACCTTGAACTTCCCCTAGCAGCCCGTGGCAGAACTCTGCAGGGTCGCGCGCAGGGGTCTTCGGGTTGCGGGCGCGAAGCGACGAGCGGAGCGATGATCATTCATCGTGACCGACGAGCGACAAAGCCTGCGGCCCGAACCCCCCTGCGCCCTTCGGGTTACGGCGAAACGGGGCCGTCTTCGTTGTCGCCGACTCCTCCCAATGAATGAGCATTGTTTCGTCCTCGCCTCCTAGAATCCGGCCCCGTTTGGCCGTAACGCGGCCCTGTAGAGTTCTGCCACGGGCTGCTAGGGGACCGATTGCGCGCAACGGAAACCGACCGTCGTGGATCGGACTTCCGGGTCCGCGTAGCTGCGGAAGTGAATCATGAGGTTTCGTTCGTCACTGTCGGACCAGCCTCCGCCACGAATGGTCTTGTACTTCCCCTCGGGCGGCCCTTGAGGATTGTCGACCGGGCTGATGCTGTAGTAGTTGCGGTAGTGCCAATCGTTGACCCACTCCCACACGTTGCCCGTCATATCGTTCAGACCATACCCGTTCGACGGGTATGAACCGACCGTGGCCGGACCGTAGGGATAGTTCGAGTGGGCCCGCTGCCCGGTCTGCCCCGCGTAGCCGTCGTCGGCAACCTCGTCGTCTTGCAACCCCAGCCCCTCATCCCCCCACGGGAACCTCTTCCGATCCAGTCCGCCCCGGGCGGCCTTCTCCCATTCAGCTTCCGTCGGCAACCGCTTGCCGGCCCACGCGCAGTAAGCGTCGGCCTCGTCCCAACTGACGTTGTACACTGGTATCCGCTCCTCGCCGGCGGGGATCCTTCCTGCCCGGCCCCACTGCCACGGCTTCCCACGGCCGGTCGCTTCGGCGAACTTTTCGTACTCTTCGTTGGTGACTTCATTCTGATCGATGAAGAACTCGTCCAGGCGCACGCGATGGGCCGGCGTAGCGTCCTGCCGGTCTCGCATGTTATACCCCCTCGCATCGACCGGGAACATGTGAACACGGCCCATCCAGAATTCTCCCTCGGGCACAAGGGCCATACCGGTCGGCGCTTCCGGCGGGGTCGCCGGTTGAATTTCAGCCGGGTCGGTGGCGGGTCCCCGGGGTTCGGGGGTCTGGGAGTACGCCACGGAGGCGAGGCTCAGGATCAAGAGCGGGGTGAAGCAATTTCGCATTATTCGCAGTCCAACGTCCAAAGTCCAAGATCGGGTGACCTTGGACTTTGGACGGAAAGTTGCCGCACCAGGCCGGCCATCAGCTATTAGCGTTGACGATTGGCCAACGAGACTGAAAGCCAAAAGCTACTCATCACTCAAACAGCTCATCGATCGCGTCGTGCGCGAGGAATTCCCCGCCACCGATCGGCGCGCTCTGCACGTAGTGATACGCGCGGGTCGACGGGGTGTTCTCGATGGTCTTGCTCCAGTCGATCCCTAGGGCTGAATAGAGCGTCGCCACGTGGTTGTCCATCGCGGGCTGCTCTTTGTGTTTCCATCCGGTATCGAGACACTTGGCGGCAAGCTCGTCCGTTGCGCCGAGAATCCGGCCGGGTTTCACACCTCCGCCGACGTAGAAGGACGTATAGACCTCGCCGTAATGGTCGCGGCCCTCGCCGTTGTTCATCACCGGCATACGGCCGAATTCGCTCGTGGCCAGGACGATCGTCTCGTCGAGCAGCGATTTTCCGGCTTCGTGGCCGGGCATCGACGCCATATCCTTGATCAGGTTGCTGAACGCCTTGTCCCAGGCGAGGCACGTCACGTAATGGTTGGTCGGCTTGGTGTGATCGAAAATAAAACTGTGGTGATCCCAGGGCTGACGCCCATCGATGACATAGACAAAGCGGGTGCCCGCGTCGGCGGCCAGGAGGTTCTTGGCGAGGATGCAGCGCAGGCCGAAATCTTCGGTCCCGTACCGTTCCTGCTCTTCCTCGCTGATGTCGAAGACCTTCTTGAAGCGGGGATCGTCCAGGATGCTGTACGCGGATTGATAATACGCCTTGTAGTCCGAAGCCATGTTGCCCAGCGACGCCCGCTCCGCCGACGACAACTCCGACAGTTTCATCAACGCATCGTAGCGTTCTCTCAAAGCCTCGGCTGCGGTCTCGCCGCCACCACCGCCGAAGCTTCCCAGGGCGGTATAGGAATCCAGGTCCATTCCAGTGAACCGGGCCGGGAAGAATCCCGAGCCGATCGCGCCCGGCCGAGAGTTTGCCAGGTTGATGCTCATGTAGGTCGGGAAAGAGTCCGATTCCCGCCGCTGATGGTCCAGCTCCGCGGCAATCACGCTTCCGAAGGCCGGGATTTCCTTCGCCACCGCCGCGTTGAGCGCCCGGCCCGTCTGTGTGTGGTACTGCCCGATAAAGTGAGCCAGTTCGTGCGCGCGCATCGACCGAACAAACGCGCTGCGGGGCGCCCAGTCCTCGTAGTTCGGAAACAGCGTTTTCGACAGGTACAGGTCCGACGTCACCTGCCGCACGTCGAGATCCTTTACCGTGAACCGGGTTTCCTTGAAGTCCCAACAGTCCGGTTGGCTGATGGCCCCGGGCAGGTCAATCAGAATGGCGTTGCGCGCGGTGCCACGCGGGGTCACCGGAGCCGCGGCGCTCACCTTCATCGGCCAGACGATCCGATCCACACAGGCCGTGGCCAGCGCCATCCCCCCCAACTTCAACAGGTTCCGGCGGCTGGGAACGATGTCCTTGAGTTGTCTATCCATTTCTATCGCCTCGCGAATGGTCTATTCCGATGCTGGATCGGAATGCCACTCCTGCTCGCTAGTGATTCAGTATGAACTCGGTGCTGTTGAGCAGCGCCCACTGAACTTTCTCCAGTCCCCACTTCTGGTCTTTCTCCATCAGTTGGAGCGAGACGTCGACCTCAGCCGACGATGGCGGGCGCGCCAGGGTTGCCAGGAAGATCTCTTCGATGATCTCTGGCTGACTCTTGCCCGATTCCAGGAGACGGTGTAATCGCGTTCCGTCTTCTGCCATGGAACGACTCGTGACCACGGGCGAGACCATCATCAGCATCGCCTGCATCGGGGACGCCTTGTTGCCGATGAAAGCCGGCGTCTCACGCGTGCTCTGGAAGAACGCCTGCATCAGTGCGTAGATCGCACTGCCTTCGTTGACCTCGCCTTCCGCAGGCTGGCCCTGCACGCCGCTGGGAGACGTAAGCTCCTTCACGCGGGAAACAGCCTGCCCTTTCAGCTTGAACGAGTAAGGCCGTCCCGTCGCTTCAGCGATGCCGTCCGCCAGCTCCGGCCCGGTCAACACCCGCACGAACCGCCGCGCGTAGTACGGGATGTACGCATCCTTCCACTCCCCGGGGAACCGTGCCGACAACTGGTAGGCGCTCGATTTCATGACCGTCTTGATCAGATGCTGAATGCTGAAGTCGCTGGCGCGGAAATCTTCGGCCATCGCGTCGAGCAGTGCGGGATTGGTGGGCTGAATCATCCAGGGCGCAGCCGGAGGATTCTCCGGATCCAGGCGATCCATATCGAATCCATCGTAGGGTGAGACAAACCCCACGACCATCAGCTTGCTCCAGATGAGGTTCGCCGCGGCGCGACCGAACTGGATGTGCGTCGGGATGATTCGCGCCAGCGCCTTCCGTGGATCCTCGCCGGGCCGGGGCTGCTCGCCCGTCAGGAGGAACGCGGGCTCGTAGGTCCTCCCGTCGCGCGGAAAGCGGGTCTTGGCCATGGTGTGGAAAGGAGCGTCGTTTCCGGTCGTGTAGCCGTTTGCCTCGTTGTCCATGATGATGTTCGCGGTGGTCACGTTCTGGCCCCGGTAACCGACCACGGCGCGCATCTTCCCAAAAAAAGCCGCGTTCTTGTGGAACTCTTCGCGCGTCTTGCGGGTCAGGAACGAATTGAGGCTCTCGAGATGACCGGCGCCGTCATGGCAGGAAATACAGTCGAGGTTGAGGCCCAGAAAGATTCGGGCGATGTCGACCGCGGATTCATCGACAAAATCCAGTCGATCCATTAGGAAGTAGTTGTCCGGGTCGGTCGGGCTCACGTTGCGTATCGCGGTGTAGAGTTGACCCCTATAGAACTGGAGGGCCGGCATCATCGTGTGGGTCTTCGCCGCGGTCGTAATGATGTCGTAGAGAACCTCGTCGTAGGGCCGATCGGCTTTCAACCATCGCTTGTTGAACCACTGGAGGGACGCGTCGCGCGTGCGAAACAGATCGCCGTAGAACCAGGACCACTGATCGGCGAACTCATCCGTCCCGATCAGCGAATCGATCAGCCTGTCACGCTTGTCGGGTTCCTTGCTCGAGACGAATTCCCGCACGGCGTCCGCACTCGGTATCAAACCCGTGGCATCCAGATGCGCGCGTCGAAAAAACTCTGCATCGCTCGCCAGTGGGGCATGGGGCACGCCGTCCCGCTCCATGCGCCCGAAGATGTGGTCATCGATGAAGGTCTTCCGGGCGATCTCTCCCACGTTGGCTGACGCGGGAAGCGCGCCCACCAACGCTTCAGTCAACCGACTGGCTTCGATACCTTTATCTACGGTATTCGCAAAGATCCCTTCGTGCGCGTCCTCGACGGCTTCGCGCTGTTCGACCGTCGGAACCTTCGGTTTCTCGGGCGGCTTCTGCTGTCGCGCCGAGACCGTCAGCGTCAGCGATAGACAAAGACCTGATATTACCGCCACTTTCTTTGGCAGCATGGTGGGCCCTCCTTTACGGAATTTACCCGGAGCCGTCGAAACTCGTCCTTTATGTCTTTTGAAGTCGTCTATATTTTTGTCATATCTTATAGTTCGTCCGTCGTCGCTGCAATAAGAAAGGGCTGAGGCGTTAAGTAGTTACGCGCTCGGATCCCGAAGGAACAGAGCCGAGCACGCTAAAGCCTCCAAACAGCGTTCGTGAACCAATGCGGTAGAAATGCGGTAGACCGTTCCGTAAGTTGAGAGCGGGAAACGGGATTCGAACCCGCGACTTCGACCTTGGCAAGGTCGCACTCTACCACTGAGTTATTCCCGCAGATGCAAGCCAAATTATAGGTTCATGGACAAACTGGTTCAAGGCCTATGGCGGGTGCGTGTAGTCGGCGAACTGGCCTCACTTACCAACCGATTCCCGGAACGCGTCCTTGATCAGCCGGAACCGGGGATCTTCCCCATCGGGTTGGATCACGGCAAGGATGTCGAAGCGATAGCGAAGGTCGCGGCGGGGAGACCGCCGGCGGTAGTGGCGGGCTGCCCGCTCGATGCGCCGGCGTTTTTCAAGGTTGACGGCATCCTCGGGATGGGGATCGGACCGGCGCGCCTTGACCTCCACAAAGACGAGGCAGTCGTCGTCCAATGCCACGATGTCGACCTCACCCGTGACCACTCGATACGGCGAGGCGAGCAACTGGAATCCGAGCGAGCGGAGGTGCTGGGCGCCGAGGATTTCCGCCCGTCGCCCGAAGCCCGGCGCTTTTGTCCACCCTAGTTTGCTCCAGATCAAAGGGAACGGCATCAGATAGGAATCAATCCGAGACTTCGGCGATCGCGTCGCCGAGCGTGGCAAGGGCAAACCGGCACTGTTCTTCGTCCACAAGCAGGGGTGGGGACAGCCGAACCGTCGACGGGCCGGCGCCGAGAACGAGCAGGCCGCGTTTGAAACACTCTTCGATCACGGCATCCCGCAACGCGGGCGCCATCTGCTTCGTCTCCCGATCCTGCACGAGTTCGATCCCGATCATGAGACCCAGCCCACGAACATCTCCGATGACGGGGTAGGCATCCATCAGCTCTCGTGCACCTTTCAGGAGAAACTCGCCGACCGTCCGGCAGTTCTCCAGGTACTCCTTGCGCAACAACTCGAGAGTCGCGCGGGCCGCGGCCAGGCACACGGGATTTCCTCCGAACGTGGAAGCGTGGCTTCCGGGCACCCAGTCCATCAGTTCCGCGCGCGCCATCGTGACACCCAGCGGCATTCCCGAGGCGATGCCTTTTGCCAGGGCGATGATGTCGGGTTCGAAGTCGAAATGCTCGAAGGCAAACATCCGGCCGGTACGCCCCGAACCGCACTGCACCTCGTCGGCGATGATCAGAATGTCATGCTCACGCGCCAGCGCCTGCAGTTGCGGGTAGAAGTCGGGCGGAGGAACGATGTAGCCTCCCTCGCCCTGGATGGTCTCGACAACGATGGCTGCGACTTCGTCGGCGTTGAGGGTGGTATGGAAAACCACGTCGCGGACGTAGTTGACCGCATCCGTCCCGCACACCGGTCCGTCCCGGTAGGGATCCGGGAACGGCACATGCGTGACGCCGGGAACCAGGGGTGAGAAGCGTTTGCGCTGAACCGGCTTGGAGTTGGTCAGTGACAGCGCGCCCATCGTGCGGCCGTGAAACGCATTGTGGAAAGCGATGAACTGTTGTCGACCCGTATGATATCGCGCCAGCTTCATCGCAGCCTCGATCGCCTCGGCGCCGGAATTGCCGTAATAACAACGCCAACCGTTTCCGTACGGCACGAGCGACTCCAGATCCGCAGCGACCTCGGTCATGTGTGCGTAGTAGAAGTCGGTTCCGGACATGTGGATCAGGTCGGCCGCCTGGTCCTGGATCGCCCGTACGACGTCGGGGTGACAGTGGCCCGTCGAACACACGGCGATGCCGGCGTTGAAATCCAGGAACCGGTTCCCGTCGACGTCCTCGACCAGGGCCCCCTGCCCCTTGCGGGCAACGAACGGGTAAGACCGCGTGTAGGACGGTGACACCAGGCGGTGATCGTCTTCGATCACCTTCTGAGCGTTCGGGCCTGGAAGGCTAGTGATGATGTTGGGAAGGTTGTTCATGGTTATGAGTAGTCAGTAGTCAGTAGTCAGTAGTCGGTAGTCAGTTGTCCGACTCGGAGCTTCAAGACTGACCGGTCATGTAACCTTCACCGGCAAGTCCGAGGTCAGGTGGGACAGGCCCCAATTTCTGGTTCGCCGACACGGAACTGACTACTGACTACCGACTACTGCCTACTGTCCTACTTGTACCTCCACCGCGTCCCCTCTTTCGTGTCCTCGATGACGACGTTCTTGTCGAGCAGGCGTTGGCGGAGTTCGTCTGCCAGAGTGAAGTCCCGGTCCGCCCGGGCCTGGTTCCGCTGCGCGATCAAATCCTCGATATCGCGGTCCAAATCCCGGGATCCATCCAGCGGCGGCACGATTCCTAAACGCCGGTCGACTTCGACAAACCAGTCTTCGATCGCCGTTCGGTCCTCCTCGGCCAACCTCCCTTCATCGAGCGAAGTGTTCGCCGCACGGATGAGGTCGAACACCGCGGCGAGCGCTTGCGCGGTGTTGAGGTCGTCGTCCAACGCCGCTTCGAACTGCTGCCGGGCCTCGTTCAGCGATTTCTCCGCTTCGCCATTCCGGCCTGCGGGAGTCGGCGTCGATTTCAGGCGGAACAGAAAATCCTTGATGCGACCCAGCGACTGGTTCGCCTGATGGAGACCGTCGAAGGTGAAGTTCAGCTGCTTGCGGTAAGGAACCGAAACCAACAGGTACCGGATCGCCAGCGGCTCGAAGCCTTTCTCGATCAGCTCCCGGAGCGTAAAGAAGTTTCCCGCCGACTTCGCCATCTTCTCGCCTTCAACGTGAAGGAATTCGCTGTGCACCCAGAAAAGGGCGAACCCACTGCCCGTGCCCGCCCGGCTCTGAGCGATCTCGTTTGTGTGATGCGGGAAGATCAGGTCGACGCCACCACAGTGCAGGTCGAAGCTCTCACCGAGGTACTTCATCGACATCGCGGAGCATTCCAGGTGCCAACCCGGCCGGCCGGTGCCGATGGAGGTCTTCCACCGCGGCTCGTTTTCTTCCTTCGGCGCCTTCCATAGCACGAAATCCTGCGGCGATTCCTTGTCGTACCTGTCCGCGTCGACACGAGCGCCGTCCATCAGCTGCTGCGTGTCGATGCGCGCAAGTCTTCCGTATTCCGGAAAGCTGGAGATGCGGAAGTAGATCGAATCGCCCTCACGATAAGCATGCCCTTTCTCGAGCAAGGCTTCGACCAGTTGGACCATCTCGGGAATGTGGTCAGTGGCGCGAGCGATTACCTCGGGTCGCTCGATGTCCAGGGTGCCGCTATCCTCGAGAAACGACTCCGTGAACTTCTCGGTGTAAGTTTTGATGTCGACACCTTCGGCCAGGGCCTTCTCGATGATCCGGTCGTCGACGTCGGTGATGTTCATCACCTCCATCATCTTCCATCCCTTACTCATCAGGTGGCGGCGGAGGATGTCCCCGAAGACATAGGTCCGGAAGTTGCCGATATGCGCGAAATCGTGGACGGTCGGACCGCAGATGTACATCCGCACGGTTTCCCCGTCCAGAGGTTTGAATTCTTCCTGCCGGCCGTTCAAGGTGTTGGTCAATCGGAGCATAGGCTGCGGAAATCGGAGAACGAAAAGCCCACTACGGCGTCTAAGACCTCGTCACGCCAAACGAGCATGTTAACATGACGCTAATGATTCGCTTCGCGGTCCTTATCCTGCTGGCCCTACTGGCTTTCGAGCCGTTGGCGGCCGAGCAGTTCACGATCAAGGTCGGCGTGGATCTGGTCAACGTCCTCTTCACGGTAACCGACAACAGAGGTCGGCTCGTTTCGGGCCTTGGACCCGAGGATTTCACGGTAGAAGAAGATGGCGACCGCCAGACTATCCAGTACTTCGCCCGCGAGAACGAGCTGCCCTTAACACTCGCGATGCTGGTGGACACTTCTCCGAGCGTCCGTCCTGTCTTTGACGAAGAAAAGCGCACGGCGGTTAGCTTCCTCGAATCGATCCTCAGGAAGCAGGACCTTGCACTGATCATCGGGTTCGATCGCTCGATCACCCTGATTCAGGACTTCACCGAAAGCACTCGGCTGCTGGGCGACGCCGTCTACTCTCTCGACATCGGCAGCGGGACCTCCGTCTACGACGCCGTTTACCTGGCGAGCCGCGAGAAGCTACGGCACGAAACCGGACGGAAGGCGATCATCCTGATCAGCGACGGCGAGGACACGACCAGCCGGGTCAAACGCGACGAATCCCTGGTTGCTGCACACCAGGGAGACGCCGTCATCTACTCGATCTCGAATGCTCCACCCCGCCGTGGATTCCTCGGGGGCCGGCGCAGCGGCGACATGCGCACGCTCAAGACGCTTTCGGAGGAAACCGGCGGCGCCGTGTTCGTGCTGGACAACAAGTCGAACTTCGAGGACATCTTCGGCCAGATCGCCGCAGAGTTGCGGACGCAATACAGCCTGGGATACGTCTCGACCAACCTCGAGAAAGACGGCAAGTACCGGAGGATAAAGATCACTCCTCGAAACAAGCGCCTGAAAGTTCGCGCAAGACGGGGCTACTATGCGACTGACGAGGACAGTAACTAGCGCCGTTGCCGCTGTTGCGATGCTGGCCTCGGTGATGACGGCACAGCAGTTCCAGCTCCGAACGCGTGTCGACCTGGTCGTCGTCCCGTTCACCGTCAAGGACTCCGACGGCAAGCTCATCGCGGGTCTCGATCAGGACGACATCACCGTGCTCGAAGACGGCGAGGTCCAGGAAATCCAGCAGTTCAGCATCGATCCCATCCCGCTCTCGGCCGTGGTGATGATCGACACGGGCCTCCCCGCCAAGTCGCTGTTGTCGCTTCAGGCATCCATCCCGGCGCTGGTCGCCGCGTTCAGCCCGATGGATGAAGTGGCGATCTACAAGTTCGACAACCGCGTCCAGATGGTGCAGGACTTCGAATCCGATCTGGAAGTCGTCCGGCTGGCGATGGAACAACTCCGGGACCTCCAGCCCACCATCGAAGCCGTGGGAGGGAGGGCCGCACAGCCTTCACCCAGCATCAACGGACGCAGCGTCATCACGACCACGCAGACTCCCCTCAGGCCCGACAAGCGGGTTCTTCACGACGCCGTCTATGAAGCATCCTTAGCGTTGAGACACCGTCCCGAAGAGAAAAGAAAGGTGATAGTCCTTGTTTCCGACGGCAACACCGAAGAGAGCACGCACAACTTCGATGACAACCTTCTCCAGATGATCGACTACGAGATCCAGGCCTACACGATCGGCATCAAAGCAAACTGGTACTCCCGCATTAAATCCGTGCTCGATGACTACGCAATCTGGACCGGAGGCGACTACCTCCATGCCGGTTCGGACGAGGACCTCGAGCGGGCGTACGCAAAGCTGACCGAACAGGCCCGCAACCAATACGTTCTAGGCTACGTTTCCAACAACGAGGCATCCCCGACAAAGCTCGTCTTCCGCCGGATCGAAGTGGTCTGCGACAAGCCCTACCAGATCGTCCACAAGCGCGGTTACTATCAGGTGCCCTGACCCCGGCCGCCACGCTGGAAAATCATGACCACGGAGGCGTGAAGGCGCCGAAGTCATGCCTTTTCGCTGAGCTCAACGTCCCGTGAGAGAGCCGATGTGAGGGGGACAGGGGCCTGGCCCTGTCCCCGGGTGTTTACGACGCGGAGACGTCTGTGAACGAGACGACACAGCGACTCGGAAGGCCCGCGCTTGTATCGTCACCAGGCGTTTCGACTGCAGATCCACCTGCCTGTCCGTCGATTTTTCTCTTGACACGCAATAATTTCACCACAATACTAGGCGCAATGTACTACTTACTACCCCAACAGGTAGTAGTAGTGCTCATTTCTCTAAAAGAGGTTGAGGGATGACTAAACAAAAGGATTAAAGAAAGCTCCAGTAAATAACAGGTCGCGCTAAGACGAAGAACAGTCGTCTCAAGCAAGAAATCGCTGAAGAAATGGTTCAGGCGGAAGCGGAGTTTAACGCCACCGGGAAACCGGCGCGGGTGTTTAAGGATTTCCAGTACCGGACTCTAAACAGCTGGACCCGCGCGCGACGCGTCGTCGGCAAGGCGGAGTTCCTGGACAAGGGCGCCAATCCCCGATTCATCGTGACCTCCCTGCCGCCGGAACGCTTCCAAGCCCGCGCTTTGTATGAGGACTTCTACTGCGCGCGGGGCGACATGGAGAACCGTATCAAGGACCGACATAAAACAAAACAAGGCGCAAAAGACCGAGAAATTGAACAAGGGCTGCAAATTTTGCAGCCCTTTTATTTTGGTGAAGAGTTTTAACCGCAAAGGCGCGAAGGCGCCAAGGCGCTAAGTTTGTTTTTCTGCAAATTCCTCACCGACCCCGCCTGCCCCTGCAACCTTCAAGCTCCAACGTGGAACGCGGAACAAGCGAGCCGAGGACAACAGCAAAAAAACTAAAGTTGCTTTGCGTCTTTGCGCCTTTGCGGTGAAAGGTCTTAGTTCCCTGGTGGGAGTTGGCCGTACGAGGTGCGGAGTTTGGATCTCTTTTCGTGGCGCTCGATCGCGAGGTCGATCAAACGGTCGATCAGTTCAGGGTACGGGATGCCGGAGGCTTCCCAGAGGCGGGGATACATGCTGATGGAAGTGAAACCGGGAAGTGTGTTCAGCTCGTTCACGTAGAATTTTTCGGTGCCCGATTCCAACAGCAGGTCGACGCGCCCCATACCCGAACATTCCAACGCCTTGTATGTCTCCAGCGCCAGACGCCGGGCCTCGGCCGTCTGGTCGTCCCTCAAGGGTGCGGGAATGACGAGTTCGGAATCGTCGTCGACATATTTTGCCTGGTAGTCGTAGAACTCGCGAGAAGGCCGGATCTCTCCGGGAACGGATGCGACAGGTTCGTCGTTGCCCAGGACACTCAACTCGATCTCGCGAGCATCTATTCCTTTCTCGACGATGATCTTTCGATCGTATACGCGCGCCAGTTCGAGCGCACCGCCGAGAGCGTCGGAGGACTGCACTTTTGTGATGCCGACCGACGAACCCATGTTGGCGGGTTTGACGAATACCGGGTAGGGCAGCTCCGACGCCCGCACGTCGACGAAGCGATCGATTTCGCCGCCGAGCAGACTCCAGTACTCGAGGATCGGCAGGCCGGCGGCACCGATCAACCGTTTCATGACGTCCTTGTCCATTCCTACGGCCGAACCCAGGACACCGGCACCGACGTAGGGAACGTCGGCCAGTTCCAACAGCCCCTGAACGGTACCGTCCTCACCCAGCGGACCGTGCAGCACCGGAAACACCACGTCGAGAGAACGCTTCCCTGTCGGTTCGGCCGGCATGACAACCGGTGTGCCCGACTTGAATGTTTCGGCAATCTCTTCGGCGGGCAAGAGCGACAAGGCGCTCCTCGAGCTGAGCCACCGCCCCTCCTTCGTGATTCCGATCGGGACGACCTCGTATCGGGACCGATCCATTGCGGCGAGTACCGACTCGGCGGAGCGAAGCGATACCTCGTGTTCGCCCGAGCGTCCCCCGAAGATGACCCCGACACGCAGCTTCCGACTCAAACCATTTTCCCCTGCATCTCCGCGACGATGTCGGCGGCGCGCTCGACCTCATCCCGGCTGACGTCCAGGTGAGCGACCATACGCACGCGGTCACGGTCGACGGGGACCGCGAGCACACCGTTTCCCTCGAGTGCTTCGAGGTAGGCAGACGACTCCATCCCGGTACCGCTGATGTCGAAGATCACGATGTTCGTCTCGACGGCGGCGGGGTCGACATCGATCCCGGGGATTTCCGATAAACGGCCGGCAAGCAGCTTTGCCTTGGCATGGTCTTCATGCAGGCGGCCCGGCCCGCTCTCCAGGGCGATCAAGCCGGCGGCGGCGACGATGCCCGCCTGGCGCATCCCGCCTCCGAGCATCTTCCGGACGCTTCGACAACGCTCGATGAAGGTCCGGCCCCCGACAACCAACGAACCGACTGGTGCGCCGAGCCCCTTGCTCAGACAGAACTGAATCGAATCGAAACCCCGGGTAATCCGGGCCACATCCTGCCCCAGTGCGGTCGCGGCGTTGAATATCCTCGCGCCGTCGAGGTGGACCTTCAACCCCCTTTCATGAGCCTTTTCGCAGATCTCGTCCACTGTTTCGGTCGGGTAGACCGTACCGCCTGCCATGTTGTGTGTGTTCTCCAGAGCGACCAGCGCCGTCTGCGCCCGGTAGTAGATCTTCGGACGGATCGCTTTCTCGATCTGCTCCCAGCTCATGATCCCCCGATCTGTTTCGACGACACGGGGCAGCACTCCCCCGATCGCCGACATCGAAGCCATCTCATAGTTATAGATGTGCCCGTGGCCCTCGCAGATGACCTCCTGTCCGGGTTCGGTCTGGGCGATGATGCAGGTCAGGTTTCCCATCGTGCCCGAGGGAACATACAGGGCCGCTTCCCGGCCGAAGATTTCGGCTGCGCGATCCTGGAGACGGTTTACGGTTGGATCCTCCATGAAGACGTCGTCGCCCACCACGGCTTCCGAGATGGCGCGTCGCATTGCAGGGGAGGGTCTGGTTACGGTGTCGCTTCGCAGATCGATAACAGTGTCGGGCATAGCAGTTCCTCGGTAATACCTGTGGCCAGAAGCCATCCCGCCGGCGCAAGCCTGAGGATGGTTCCGTCGAATTCAACCAAACGAGCCTCCTGGAGGTTCTCCAGGCGGTCGAACCATTCTTGAGGATAGTCGATTCCAATTTCATTCGCGACCGTCCATACGTCGAAGCCCTGCATCTGCCGTAAGCCCAGCAGAAACGCTTCTTCGAGACGTATCGTACGGGTCCGATTCTCGAACGTCTCGATGGGCAGCTCTCCGGCGTCGAGCCGACGGGCGTAGCCCTCCATCGAGCGCGTGTTCCAGAACCGTCGCCCGTCGATGTAGGAATGTGCGCCCAGGCCGACTCCCCGGTACGGCGTCTGGTTCCAGTAGCCCTGATTGTGGCGGCACTCCGAACCCGGCCGGGCCCAACTGGAAACCTCGTAATGAACATAGCCGGCAGCAGGTAGTCGCTCCGATGCAGAAGAATAGAACCACGCGTGATCGTCTTCGGCATGCGTCGCCGGCTTTCGCTTCCCCCAGAATGTCCCCTCCTCCAACTCGAGCAGATAGATCGACACGTGGTCGGGCCCCAGTCGCTCGATCCAATCGAGATTCTGGCTCCAGGCCCGACGGTCCTGCCCAGGTAAACCTGCGATCAGATCGAGGTTGATGTTGTTGAAACCCTGCCTCCTCAGCGTTTCGAAATCCTGAATCGAATCTTCGGGTTCGTGCAGACGGCCGGCCCTTTCGAGGTCCGACTTGTCGAAGGACTGCGCTCCGAGACTGATCCGATTGATACCGAGTTCGAGATACCGATCCAGCTTGCGCGGGTCCAGCGTCCCCGGATTGGCTTCGAGCGACACCTCGGAGGCTCCGGCCGGCACCGCGCCCAAGAGTCTGGCAATGAGGTCGGGATCCAGAAGCGAAGGCGTTCCACCGCCCAGGTACAGTGTCGCCGGACCCTCCGCGAGTCCTATAAGATCCAGTTCCCGCATCAGCCGGCCGACATACGGGTTGTGGGATTTCACCCCGGACACGGCTACGGGGAACGCGCAGTAATGGCAATGCTGCTCACAGAACGGAATGTGGATGTAGAGTCCGAGGCTCACGGCAGTGATAGCTCCGGGGCCACTCGGGCTACACTCAGTCCCGTCCCGGATCCTCGCCGGCGGCACTCGATCTTGACGAACAGCCAGATACCGAGTAGCCCACCGAAACAGTCGTAGCCGACATCGAAGGGGGAGCCTCCCCGATACAGGGTCCAGGTCTGTCGGAGCTCGTCGAGCGAGGCCACGGAGAGAACGAACAGTCCCGACAGTATGATGGCTGCCGTGGTCCGACTGCTGAGGCGAACGGCCCGGTAAGTCAGGATGGCCATGACGAAATACTCCGCGATGTGCCCCAGCTTCCGGACAACTCCGTGAAGAGCCAGTATCCACTCCCGCGAAAGCCAGGGGAACAGGAACTCCAGGACCGGGACTATAAAACGTGATGTCTCCGCGGCCGAGAACATGTCGGAGGAGAACGTGTAGGTCAAAAGCACCCAGACGAGCAACGGCGCCCAATAGTCCCGCGGCACCCAGCAGCCCGTGGCAGAACTCTGCAGGGTCGCGCGCAGGGGTCTTCGGGTTGCAGGCGCGAAGTGAGGAGCGGAGCGATGATCATTCATCGTGACCGACGAGGGACAAAGCCTGCGGCCCGAACCCCCCTGCGCCCTTCGGGTTACGGCGAAACGGGGCCGTCTTCGTTGTCGCCGACTCCTCTCAATGAATGAGCATTGCTTCGTCCTCGCCTCCTAGAATCCGGCCCCGTTTGGCCGTAACGCGGCCCTGCAGAGTTCTGCCACGGGCTGCTACCGCCTCGCGCTCGCCGCATCGGGCCGCTGTCGCGCCAAGAGGCTGGCCGCTGCGTAGAGCGTCGCATTTACGGGGGCCCGAACCCCATGCTTCTGTCCAGCCCGCACGACCACCCCGTTCAGGGCATCGATTTCGATCTTCTTGCCCGCCCGATGATCCTGCCACATCGACGACTTCCCGGCGCCCAGACTCTCTGCCGTTTTCAAGACAGTTGCCACCGGGTCCGGCACACCGACATCGATCCCCATCGACTTCGCGACCGCGACAACCTCTTCGACTGCGGATCGAACGACCTGACGCCCGTCCGGGTTGGACGCGAGCTGACCGAACGAGGTGTCGGTGATCATGGACAGCGCGTTCAAGCTCGCGTTGAGCAGAAGTTTATTCCAAAGCATCCCGATGATGTTGTCCGTCGTAGAAGCCGGGATGGCGGCGCCCTCGAACACCGATGCCAGCCAACCGAGCTCTTCGGGAAGGACGATCTCCCCCCTGGCTTGGTGGGTTACGACGCCGGGCGCGGTGACTCCGACGGCGACGTATACGACCGTGGGGTAGACGGCGACGCCCTCGACGACCTCCGCGGCGGCGGCGTGATTGTCGACTCCGTTCTGCAGACTCAAGACGGCTTTCGGTCGCGTGTTCAATCCGTTGACCGATCGCGCGGCGCCGGCCGTGTCGAAGGCCTTGACTGTGAGAAGGACGAGTTCCGGGTCAGATTCCGGTTGGAGAGTTTCTGAAACTTCGGGGTGGGACGTGCTCGCCCCTGAAACTTTGGACTCGATCGTGAGACCGTCCGCGCGAATGGCCGCGACATGGCTGCGGCGGCCGACCAGGGTGACGTCGTGCCCGGCTTCGGCCAGGCGGCCACCGTAGTAGCTGCCGACAGCGCCGGCCCCGAGGACGGCAATCTTCATCAGTACTTTCGGATCCGGACTACGATGCCGTTCTCGAAGGTGATGAAATCGATACGGTAGCCGACCTTGCGGTAGAGCCAATCTTCCCGCTCGATACCGTCGACCCTCTCGCGGATCCTGTCGTTCGGACGGCCCAGGGCCATCAGAACGGTCGCCTTGTCCATCCCAATCTTGGCTTCGTTCGCCAGGACGGCCTCGCGGAATTCCTCAGGCAGGGAGTCGAGACCGGTTTCCATGAAATTCCGCTCGTTGAAGTCGAGCACCGGTGAGAGGAGCTCCCGCAACAGGTCGGGGGTCAAGTCTTGCGGAGCCTTGTCACTGAAGCGGAGAACGACCTTGGAACCGTTTGCATTCTCGGTATCGCTCTGTCGGACGGGCGTCGTCCGGCTTCCCACACCGACCTCGAGTCGGTCGAGGATGCCCTTCTTGTTCTTGCCACCTCCATTGAGCTCGATCTCGATCTTGTCGTCGTCGAAGCTGATCGCGGTCACCGTAACGACATCGCCCTCGTTGATGGAGCGTCCCTCTTCCCCGAGCTCCTCCCGGAGTTTCTCCTCGTCGATTTTTCCGTCCTCGAAGAGCGTGACGCCGTCGTCGCCGAGCGGCATGACGATCTCCGATGCGGCGGTATCGGCGATCACCGTTCCGAGGATCTCGAACCGATTCTGCTGCGAAACCTGCGCGAGCACAGGCGAAGCCGTAAAGAGCGCCAGTGCGAGCAGCAATGTGGATTTCCGGATCACTGTATGAATTTTACCATTAGGGAGATGCGCACTTCCAACTTCGGCCCGTAGCTGAGGACAGCGGTGACGAGCGACAAGTGGCGAGTGACGAGTAAGACGGACTCCGACTTGTCACTAGTCACTTGTCACTCGTCACTTTCTCCTCGCGTCCAGACCACCTGCAGGACTGAGGTTGGTAGCCAATTGCCACCGGGTAGGCCCTCTTCCCAGACTAGTTCCCCAGGCTGATCAAGTTTGAAAACAGCCTGTAGGCTCCCGGAACACCGGCGGGAAGTTGCCGGAAAAAGGCATAGCCGGTGTAGACATACCGCCCCTGTCCGATCTCGGCGACCATCATTCCGCCAAGCTTGGGGTCTTCGCCGGGGTCGTTAGAGGCCAGTATCGGGGTGTATCGTTCATCCCAGTCACCCATGAAATACAGACCCCGTTCCTGCACCCAGCCCTCGAAGTCCGCCTCGGAGATCTTGTTCGGCGTGTTGATGGCCGGATGGTCGGGATCGACGAAGGTGATCGGCGCCTCTTCGACCGTCACGCGGTCGTGCGGGCGGTTGATCGTGAACGGGTATGGCCCGAAGTCGCCGCGCGGCATGTCGTACTGGTTGTACTGGACGACTAAGGTGCCGCCGTTCTCGACGTAGTCCAGGAGTCGCTGGTTGTAAGCTCGAAGATCCTCCCGCACCGCGTAGGCCCGGATCCCGACCACAATCGTGTCGTAGACGGACAGGTCGCCGCGAGACAGGTCGGCGGCAGTGAGGAACGTCACCGGTATCTCCAGCTGTGCGAGTGAGGCGGCAACCTCGTCCCCGGCTCCCTGAACATACGCGACGTTCTCGACGTGGGTGTCGATCTCGAACACGTTCACGCGCGATCGGGCATCGGAATAAATGTGCCGTGTCTCGATGTGGGGGTAGGCGATCACCCGATAGCCCCTCCGGGACTCCTCGTTCAGCATCCGGGCCCTCGCCGACACTTCGAATTCTCCGCTGGCCCCGGGAACATCCACCACGAACTGCGCCGTGGCAGTTTCACCGGCCCGGCCGAACTTGACAGTCTGGGACTCGGGCTCGACCGTCCAGCCCTCTGGAACCTCGAGCACGACGTCGGCGGCGCCTCCTTCGGGAAACTGGTTGTGCAGGGTGACGGTGAACTCCTTCCTGCGGTCTCCCGACAGCGGGACGACAGCAGTTTCCGGACTCAGCCGAACCGAGAGGTCGGGCACGACCTTGACCAGGCTTCGAATCTCACCGTAGACGTCGTCCACGTCGAGGTACTCGGCATGGCGGTTCACGATGATCGCGGTGTCCCCGAAGTCGATCTCGGCACTTGTAGGCATCAGGGGAGGATCGAACGGCAGCGTCGCTTCGTCGCCGCCCGGCCAGGCGAACCGATCAGCTTCACGCTGGCTCCGCAGCCAGTAGGGCTGCGTGTAGTCCGGCGTCTCGGAAACCTTCACGGTGAATTGCTGCTCGAAACGCTCACCCGATCGAAGGCCGCCTGTCGAGCCGTCATATCGCGCATCCCACCCTGGCGGGAAGTCCGTGTTCGTGCGAACTGTCTCGAATTCGAACGGTCCGTTGTTGACGATAGCGACCGTCAGCCCGAATTCCTGTCCGGGGACGACCGTATCGTCCGAGGCCAGCACGTCGACGGTGATGCCGGCCGCCAGCTCCGCCGCCAGGTGAAAGTCGTCCGCCTTGAGGTTCAGCAGGAACTGGACATGCTCAACCTGGGCCTTGGACCGGATGCTTTGGAACCGCTTGATGGCCTCGATCACGTCCCGAAAGATGTCGGCAGGATCGTCGATGCTGGCTTTTGCGCGAATGGCCTCGATCTGACCCTGCAGGGCTTCCAGGTCGGCTTCAAGTGCGGGTTCCAGCTCGACGAGATCCATCAGCTTGTGCGTGGTGCGGTTGAAGATCGGTTCGTCGTCGGCACCCGGTACACTCTTTTCGATCATATCGAGACCCGTATACCGAGGACCGCGTTGCCGGGCAGCGCCCATCGACTGGGTTCGATGCAAGCTGCGCCCTTCCATCGCAATCTCGTGGTAGGAGCGACCGATCGCGGAACCGTATTCGCCGACGTTGATGCGGATGTCGCCGGTACTACCGCCGCCTCCGCGACCTCCCCCTCGGGCACTCACGTAGAGCTTCTTGGCTTGCCAGGGCTTCCCGTACTCGGGATACAGGGTCGCGTCCGCGGCGGCATGAAATGCCTCGCGGGTCGCGATCCCGGCGGCCTGGTGGTGTCCGTGGCCGTCCCGGGGCGTGCCAGAAAAGCGGGAAATGATGACTTCGGGCCGAAACCTCCGTATCACGCGGACCATGTCGCCGACCAGTTGTTCCCTCCCCCATTTATCGAGAGTCTCGTCGGCTGTCTTCGAGAAACCGAACTCGTAGTTGGGTGTGAAAAACTGCTGTGCCCTGTCGAAGCGTCTGGCTGCGAGAAGCTCTTCGGTCCGGATCACTCCCAGGGCTTCGAACAACTCGGTTCCGATCAGGTTCTGGCCTCCCTCACCCCGGGTCGTCGACAGGTATGCCGTCCGGGCGCCCTGGCCTCTCGACAGCCATGCGAGCAGTGAGCTGTTCTCGTCGTCGGGGTGCGCTCCGGTGTGCAAGACACTCCCGACAACGTCGAGTCGATCCAGTGCTTGTTTGAGCCCCGAAATGCCGCGGTCTTCGGGAATGTCCCCTGCGGTGGCGATGAGCGATGTCGCCACAAGGGCAATGAAGAATCTCGATTTCATAAGAAGCAACCTATCATCCTGAAACAGTGCGGTTTAAACAGATTTGAGTTTCCTGGAAACGCCTGCGCAATTTTACTGAATCCGGACGTGGAAGAACAAGCAGTAAGGCGTGCGGGGATGCAGGCCGTTGTCGGCAGTCCGCTGCTACCGACTCGTGTGCGGACTGTACGCTTCGATCTTGGAGGCGCCACGGCGGTTCCTGGCCTGGCCGACAGCCACTACCACCTGAGCGGGGTCGGCAACGGCGAGCTCACACTCAACCTGGAAGTCGGAATGGCCACCGCGCTCGAAGAAGGCTGGACCAGCGTACACATCCCGGGAGGATCCCTGGCCGACGTCGAACGGCTGGCTGGAGCTTACGCATGGAGGGACATCATCGACAGCGGCGTGATCATCGCCGGCGGAAGCGACGCACCGGTCGAACGCGGAGATCCGCGAATCGAGTTCTATGCCGCAGTCTCCCACTTTCTTGTCTGACCACTGACCACTTCCGCCTACAACCATTTTCGCTTTCGGAAGACCCACAGCATTCCGCCTGATATGACCGCCATCCCCCCCAGGACGGCGTAGTAGCCATAATCCCAGCCGAGCTCGGGCATGTTGCGGAAGTTCATACCGTAGATGCCCGTTATGACGGTCATCGGCAGCATGATCGTGGCGATCACGGTCAGAACCCTCATGGTGTTGTTGAGCCGGTTTGAGATCATCGAAAGATAAGCCTGAAGAATGACATTGATGGTGTCGCGCAGCACGTCGGACATTTCGGTAATGCGCAGCATGTGGTCGTAAACGTCACGGAAGTAGAGGCGCGCTTTGTCGCCCACAAAGCGGATGCCCCCGCGGCTCATGACGACCAGCACTTCGCGTTCGTGGCCGACGACTCGACGCAGGTGAGTCAACTGACGGCGCGTCTCAAAGATACGATTGAGCACTTCTTCGCTCGGATCCTGGAATGCCGATGCCTCGAGTCCTTCGATGCGGTCCTCCATCACCTCGAGCTTCGGAAAATAGTTGTCCACCAGTCTGTCGACGATGAAGTGCAGGAGAAAATCGGTCCCCTGTTTCATCAATTGCGGGCTGTGCCGGACATGGTCTACGGCGGCACCGATGCTCAGGGAACGCTCGGCGTGGAACGTGACCAGGTAGTTCTGACCCAGGAAGACATTGAGCTCGTGGGTTTCGAAGTTCCCGGATTCCTGTTCGTAGCGCACCCCATGCACGACGATGAACGCGTAATCGCGATAGTCGTCGACCTTCGGCGACTGAGGACCCTGCCAACAGTCTTCGATCGCCAGCGGATGGAACTGGAACACTTCGGAGAGAACGGCGGCCTCGGCCTCGGTCGGACCATCGAGGTCCACCCAAACGCAATCACCCTCCTCGGGCAGTGACTCGATGGATGGCAGTTCCTCGACCGAATCGGGGGCGTCGGCGGAAAGCTTGAACACAGTGATCATCGTCTACTGCAGCCAGTGGCAGAAGCCTGATGGTTCGCGCGCACGGGTCTTGCGAGGCGGAGACGAGGCGCGAGGAGGAACTGATGCTGTTTCATCATGACGACGAGCAACAAAGTATCCGACCGCAACCCCCGTGCGCCCGGAGGGTTACGGCGGCGTCACACCATCTGCGGTGTTGCCGCACCTCAACGATGTACCCGCATCGCAGTCGGCGCGGCGCCTAGCATCTGGCGCAACGCCGCCGTAACGCGAGCCATCAGACTTCTGCCACGGGCTGCATAGCAGCATTGTACTCGATGACGTTTCCGCGCTAGTGCCGGCCGTGACTGGACAGAGCCGCCTTGTAGACCTCGAGGTACCGCTCAGCCGAAGCGGACCACCCGAAGTCGGCCGTCATCCCGTTTCGCTGCAGACGCGCCCAACTCCGCCGGTCACTCCAAAGGCTCAATGCGCGGTCGATCGCCCGGCGAAACTCCGACGGCTTCCGGTCGTTAAATACAAATCCGTTGCCAAGGCCCCGCAGCGCATCAAATTCCTCTACCGTGTCGGCCAGGCCGCCGGTTCGGCGAACAACCGGTACGGTGCCGTACTTGAGGCTGTACATCTGGTTCAGCCCACACGGTTCGTAACTGGACGGCATCAGGAAAACATCGGCTCCGGCTTCGATCCGATGAGCCAAACGTTCGTCAAAGAACCCGATGCGCGCTCGCGCCCGATCCGGATGTCGTCCCACAATGTCTTCGATGGCTACCTCCCTCGCTCGATCCCCCGTTCCAAGGAGAATGAAGAAGACATGTTCCGAGAGGAGTTCGTCGAGAATGGCCAGAAGCAGGTCGAATCCTTTCTGGTCTTCGATTCGTGAAATCATCGCCAGGACAGGGCCGTCGTGGCTGCTGGAGCTCAGACCGAGATCGGCCAGCAGTTCCTCCCGGCAGACCGCTTTGCCAGCCAGGTCGTCCGGAGTGTAGTTCTTCGGGATCAAAGGATCGGTCTCGGGGTTCCAGATTTCGCTGTCGATGCCGTTGAGGATGCCATGGAGTCGGTCTCGCCGGCTTTCGAGCAGCCCTTCCAGGCCGCAACCGTGCTCCGGAGTCGGTATCTCGCTGGCGTAGGTCGGACTGACGGTCGTGAGCGCATCGGCATGGAAGATGCCGCCCTTCATGAAACTGACCCGGCCGAAGAACTCGTACGGATCTCCCGCCTGAAGGGGTTCCGCCTCAGGGCCGATCCCCGGCCACAGGTCGGCGTCGAATAACCCCTGGTAGGCAAGGTTGTGAATGGTCAGGACTGTCGCAGCGGCTTGAAACACCCCGCGTGGTCGGTGTTCCGTCTCGACGTAGCGCGGGATGAGGCCGGTCTGATGATCGTGGCAGTGAATCACATCCACACCGGGTATCGTCGTGGCCAGTAGGGCCAGGACTGCCCGCTGGAAGAAGACCCATCGCTCGAACTGATCCGGATAGTCGCTTCCCGTCTCGGAATCGACATAGACCCCGTCTCGATCGAAGTAATCGCCACCACCGACGAGGAAGACACGTCGCTCGGAATCATCACTTCTCGAGCAGTAGGCGGCGACTTCGATATCGCGCCGACCGACCTGGACAGCCAGCGCGGACCCGACATCGAGTCGCTGGAAACCATGGACATCACGGTCGATGCCGGAAAACGCGGGCATGAAGACGTCCACTCTCGCCCCTCGTTTCACCAGCTCGCCCGACAGGGCGGCGACGACGTCAGACAGGCCCCCCACCTTGACGTAGGGAAAGCATTCGACGGCGATCATGGCGATGTGTAATGACTTGTGCCGCATAGAAACCTTCCGCCTCCGATCCGGAAATCATAGTATCGTAGGGTTCTTCAGAAGCGCGAAGGAGGTCTGCCGAGTTTTCGATGTTGATCGGTCTGACAGGGCGGAACGCGGCGGGTAAAGGCGCGGTCGCGGAACACCTGAAAGAGAAAAGTTTCTCCTACTACTCCCTCTCCGACATCATCCGCGAGGAACTCCAGTCCCGCGGGGACGAACTGACACGCGAGAACCTCATTCGGACGGGCAACGAGCTTCGAGGGCAGTTCGGTGCGTCCATACTGGCCCAGAGGATTCTGGTCAAGACGCGGGACAACGGCCACTACGTGATCGACTCCATCCGGAATCCGGCGGAAGTCGAAGCGCTCCGGAGCGGAGGGCATTTTCGGCTACTCAACGTGGCAGCCGACCCGAAGGTGCGTTTCGAGCGAATTCAGCAGCGAAACCGAGAAAGCGACCCCGAAAACTACGACGATTTTCTGGTCCTGGAAGAGCGGGAAGCCGCCGGTGATGCCAACTCCCAGAACCTGGTGGCTGTGGAAACGCTGGCCGATCACACGCTGGAGAACAACGGGACCCTCGAGGAACTACACGACGATGTCGATACCCTGCTGATCCAGCTTCTGCAGGAAGTCCCCCGTCCAAGCTGGGACCAGTACTTCATGGACATCGCCAGGGTCGCTGCCTCGAGATCGAATTGCATTAAACGCAAGGTGGCGGCGATCATCGTCCGGGACAAACGGATCATCTCGACCGGTTACAACGGTACGCCGCGAGGAACCCGAAACTGCAATGAAGGCGGGTGCCCGCGATGCAACAGCCTGGCACCGTCGGGAACCAACCTCGGGGAGTGCTTCTGCTCTCACGGTGAGGAAAACGCCATCGTCCAGGCGGCCTATCACGGGGTCCAACTGACCGGCGCCACCATCTACACGACGTTCGCCCCTTGTCTGCTCTGCGCGAAAATGATCATCAACTCCGGCATCTCGGAGGTCGTCTACAACATGGACTACCCCCTGAACGAGAGCGCCTTCGGCCTGTTCGAAGAAGCCGGCATCGCGGTTCGTCAACTCAAAGTGGATTAGACAGGCTCGGAACCGCACATAGTTCCGAAGAGGCCTCACCGCAAAGGCGCAAAGACGCAAAGGACCTGGCCTTGATCTCTCTTCTTTGCGCCTTTGCGCCTTTGCGGTGAAGATCCTGATCGTTTCAACGGCAGTGAAAAGTGGGTGCTGGCTAAGCAAAAAGGGTTGGGAACGACCCGGCAGGTCGTGAAAAGAAAAGGGCGCTCGGGAGAGCGCCCTTTATCGATCTGAATTGATGGTTCTTATTGGTTATTCTGGGACGACTCCCGGGGTGCGTAGTAGCCCTTTCTCGCCTTTACGCGGTAATCCCTGTTCCTGGCCTCGACCTTGATCTCGCGGTAGCTGCCGTCGCGGACACGATTCGTTGGAATATACGCCAGCGTGTACTGCGAACGGAGTTCTTCGCTGATATCCTCGAAGCTCACCGCCAGTTCCTCCAGTTTGAAGGGGAAGAATGCCCGGCCCCCGGTGTCTTCGGCGAAAGTCCGGAGGGTCCGGTCGCCGCGATGCTGGGCCTTGGTGCCGAAGTGGGCCGTCGAATTCGTGCTGATCGTGTACACCGCCACATCGTTCTTCTGGGCCATCTCCATGGTCTCGGTCATGGAGGTCCGGCTGGCGTTGTCGTCCCCGTCACTGATGACGATGAGCACCTTGCGTCCCGGCTGGCCGGCCATCTTCTCGTCGATCGCAAGATAAATCGCGTCGTAAAGCGAGGTGCCACCTCCAGCTCGGATATCCCGGACTGCGTCGGCGAGCGTCTCGGGATTGTCGGTGAAGTCCTGGAGGAGATCGACGCCGGAATCGAACGCGACGAGCATTGCCTGATCGGTTCTCCTGCGAAGAGTCGAATAGAAGAACTCGATGGCGGCTTCCTGTTCGAAGCGCAGCTTGTCCCGAATGCTCCCGCTCGTGTCCACGAGCAGGGCGACGGTCAACGGAAGGTCGGTTTCAGAGCTGAAGTTGGTGATCGTCTGGAGCTCGCCGTCCTCGTAGACGCGCAAATCGTCTTTCGTGAGATCGGTATACAGCCTACCCCTCTTATCACTTACCGAGAACAGGACGTTGACCAGGTCGACATCGATCGTGATCGTCTGATCCGGCTGGCCCGGAGCGGGCACCTGCTGGGCTGCGGCCGTGGGGAGCCAAAGCAGCACACTTGTGATCGTAAGAACCGTGATTCTCTTCATAGAGGCCTCGACAAACGGCTTTCGGTGGACTGATGTTGTAGCTAAGTATTATAGCATCGAACGGAATTCGATCTCGTCAACGATGGCGATCCCCAAACTACGAGCTTTGTCGACCTTCGATCCCGGATCGGCACCCGCGAGGACGAAATCCGTTTTTTTACTCACCGACGATGTCACCCTCCCACCTCGAGCCTCGATCAGCTCTTTGATCTCCTGTCTCGCCATCGCCTCGAGCGTCCCCGTGACGACGATCGTTTTGCCGGCAAATACCTGTTCGGGACGATCCGGAGCGGGTCCTTCCATCTGCATCTGGACTCCGGAACTGCGCAGCCGTCCGATCAACGCCTCGTTTCGGGGCTCGCGGAAGAAATGATAGATCGTTTCCGCAACGATCGGGCCGATCTCGGACACCAGCTCCAGCTCAGCCCGTGGAGCTTTCATGAGTGCATCCATCGTGTGGAAGTATTCGGCAAGCACCTGCGCCGTGCGCTCGCCGACGTGCCGGATCCCGAGCCCAAAAAACACTCGGGAAAGAGGCAGCCTCCGGCTGGAATCGATTTCTCGGACCAAATTCTCGGCTGACTTCGAGCCCATGCGCTCGAGTGACGCCAACTGATCGACTTCGAGTTTGAACAAGTCCGAAACGTCCGACACAAGGTCGTTCGCGACGAGCTGATCGACCAGTCGCTCCCCCAGCCCGTCGATGTTCATCGCTTTGCGGGATGCCCAGTGGAGGAACGATTCCTTCACCTTGGCCGGGCACGTCTGGGAGATACAGCGCCGGGCCGCCTCGTCTTCGGCGCGAAAGACCTCGCCCTGACAGACCGGACATCGCTCGGGCATCCGAAACGGGTATCTGTCAGGGGAGGTTTCGACGATCTTCACGACTTTGGGAATGACGTCGCCGCCTCGCTCGATGAGAACACGATCGCCGATCTGGACGCCCAACCGTTCGATCTCATCCTCGTTGTGCAGAGTGGCGCTACGGATCGTGATCCCGCCCAGCTGTACGGGTTCCAGCTCCGCGACCGGTGTCAGGGCGCCGGTTCGGCCGACCTGGACGCGGATGTCTGTCAGTCGGGTGGTCGCCTGCCGCGCGCGGAACTTGACCGCAATCGCCCAGCGCGGCGCCTTCGCGGTGCTGCCGAGTGCTTCCTGGAGGGTCGCGGAGTCGACTTTCACGACCACGCCGTCGATCTCATAGTCCAGCTCATCGCGAGTCCGCTCCGATTCCTCGCAGAAGGCAATGACCTCTTCCAACGTCCCGCACCGTCGCCACTTATCATTCACCTTCAGACCCAGCCGCGCCATGCGCTCCAGATCGCCGCTCTGAGAACCGGTTGGCGGAATCAATGTGTAGGCGAAGAAATCGAGGGGGCGTTCGGCCACGAGTGCCGGATCGACCTGGCGCAGCGAACCGGCCGCAGCATTGCGTGGATTGGCGAAACGCGCCAGCTCCTCGCGGTCGCGTTCTTCGTTCAGGCGCTCGAAGGCAGTAAGACCGAGGAAGATCTCCCCGCGTACCTCGACCGAGCGGGCTTCCCTGAGGCGCAGGGGTAGGGATCGGATCGTTCGCACATTAGCCGTGACGACTTCGCCGGCCCGGCCGTCGCCCCGGGTGATCCCTTTTTCGAGACGGCCTTCTCCATAGATCAGGTTCACGCTCAGGCCATCGATCTTCAGCTCGGCGACAAACTCGATAGAGTCGGAACCCGTTCGTTCCCGGACCCGCTGGTCCCATTCCCGGAGCTCGTCGAAAGAGTAGGCGTTGTCGAGGCTGAGCATCGGCACCTGGAAGGCGTGGCTCGGGAATCCGCCGGAAACCTGCCCCCCGATCCGCTGGGTGGGGGAGTCGGGTGTGACCAGGTCGGGATGCGCCGCTTCGAGGCCCTGGAGCTGCCGTAAGAGCTGGTCGAACTCGTAATCGGAGACGGTGGGGTCGTTTTGGACCCAGTAGCGGTACTCGTGCTCGCGGATCTGCTCCCGCAGATCTTCGATCTGGTTTCTGACATTCATGGTTCGGTGGGGCCTGGACGGGCACGACTACTTTACCGCGTAGCGTGGCCATTCGAGGTCTAGTGACCTGTAACAGTGCTATCGGTACCAGCGTTCGGCCGAACGGCGTCGGATTCTAGGAGTGACGGTCGACCCACATCTCGGTCAGCTTGTATTTCTGCACTTTGCCGCTGGGTGTCGTCGGAAAGTTGTCGACAAAATCCACATATTCGGGAACCTTGAACCGGGCGAGCCGCCCCGCGCAGAATTGCCGGAGCTGTTCCCCGTCCAGCGACTCTCCATCTTTGAGGCGAACGGCTACGGCTACTTTTTGGATGAAGAAGTCGTCCGGCACGCCGTAGACGTAGGCTTCCTGGACAGCCGGATTGGTAAGCAGGATTTCCTCGATTTCGCGTGGTGAAATGTTCTCGCCGCCACGGATGATCAGGTCTTTGCTGCGACCGGTGATGCGGACGTAACTGTCCTCGTCGATCGTGCCAAGATCCCCGCTGTGGAGCCAGCCGTCACGGATGGTTTGTCCGGTCTCTTCCGGCATTCCGTAGTAACCCAGCATGACGTGGTATCCACGGGTGATGAGCTCACCTTCTTCCCCGCTCTCCCGTTCCTGCCCGCTGGCGGGGTCGACTATCTTGACTTCGACGTCGGGTAGAGGACGGCCGACAGTCCCGACTCTCAGGTCGAAGGGATCGTCGGGGAACGTCATCGTCACGACCGGCGAGGCCTCGGTCAGCCCGTAAGCAATCGTCACCTCGCGAGCACCCATCTTTTCGATGACGTCTTTCATCACCTCGCGTGGGCATGGGGATCCAGCCATGATTCCGGTGCGCAATGTACTGAGATCGAACTCCTCGAACTGCGGATGGTTCAACTCGGCGATGAACATCGACGGAACACCGTAGAGAACCGTACATCCATGATTTTGAATCGCCTGGAGCACGGGGCAGGGGACGAAACTCCCCGAGAACCACCATCGAGGCACCGTGCGTGTACGCGCCCAGCACACCGATGACACACCCGAAACAGTGGAACAGCGGCACTGTCAAACAGAGAACATCGTCCGACGACATCGTCAACCGGTCCCCGATATCCTGGGCGTTCCGGAGGATGTTGTGGTGGCTCAGCATCACGCCTTTCGGGAAACCGGTCGTGCCCGACGTGTATTGCATGTTGATACATTCTTCGGTCCCGAGCGCGATCTCAGGCAGCGGGTGGGATGATTCCTTCAGCAGTTCGCCGGAGTCTTCGGGAAGCACGAACACATGCTCCAACGACGGCAGGTCTTCCCGCACGGCCGCAAACTCCTCCGAGAAGTTCACGTCCCGGAACGCGGCGACCATCGCCAACCCCTTCGCTCCCGACTGGGACAGGACATAGTGCAGCTCTTTCCGTCGGAGGCCGGTGTTGACGGTCAGCAGAACGACACCGATTTTCGCCGTTCCGAACTGAAGCAGCACCCACTCGGGGATGTTGTTGGCCCAAACGGCAAACCGATCCCCTTTGCGGAAGCCCATCTCGTGGAGATTTGAGGCAATATTCGTGGAAATCCGGTCCAGATCGGCAAAAGAGTAGTCGACACCGAGTTCAGGAAAGATCAATGCCGTGCGGTCCGGGTCGGCCGCAGCCAGGTCGGTAATCAGCCGTCCGACTGTTGACAGCTCCATGGGTTGTGGAGGTTAGCCTGTGGAAAAACTGAAGTCAAACCCCGAAGAAGTGATCGAAGATTTCAAATGAAGCAATCTCGAATGTGCAACTTGCAATGTGGATTGTTCAAATATCGCGATTTGCGATAGCAACGGGTTTTCTCTAGTGGTGTGAAAGGAAGGAATTTATAGCAAATTGGTCAATGGACAAATCCGCATTCGAAAATGGAGATTGCAGATTGCTCGATTTGTCATCGGTATGAGCTTCTGGGGTCCTCGCCAAGCAGAAGCGTCGCGGACGGAGGGAATCAGAAATCAATCAGTTCGCAAGCGGAGGTTCCGGGGAAACGTCAGTACCCTCGGACTTCCTCATCGCCGACACGATGCGCTTCAGGTAGAGTTCTCTTGCGGATTGCAGGATCTGCTTTTCCTGGTCCGACTTGTACCCAAAACCTTCCTTCCACGCCCAGGCACGCAGATTCCCCTCATCGGGGCTGTTTCGGAACTCCTCGCCGAAACTGCAGCACCACCGGACGAAATTACGTGCCAGTTTCGAACTGCTCGGCGGGTGGGAAGCGTCGGTCCTGGCGATCGGTTCGACGGGCTCAAACAGAGAACGCATTTGCGAGTCGCTCTTAGCCATCTAAAATATCCTCGGATGCGGACTGGACATATCTGGTCCATTCGACCGATGTCCCCGGTCGATTCGACCGACGTCTCCGGTCGACTCGACCGACGTCGGCGCAGCAGAAAATAAAGATGGAAATCCCAGAACCACTGAAAAAGAGAGACCTTCTCCACCTCCATTACTTTCTGAAGCTGAACCGGGGTCTTGAGGAAAGGCTGACCGCTCTGTACAAACAGGGCACGATCACCGCGACTGTTTTCACGAGCCGGGGACAGGAAGCGATCTCGGTCGGCAGCGCATACGCCCTGGATTCGAGAGACGTGGTCAGTCCGATCACGCGGAACCTCGGCACGATGCTGGTTCGAGGAGTACCGCCGCGGGATGTTTTCACCCAATACATGGGAAAGGCGACGAGCCCCACAGGCGGTAAGGAGCGGATCCACTACTTCGGCGACCTCAGCAAGGGACTCGTCGCATCCTTGAGCATCCTTGGGGACATGATTCCCGTCATGGCCGGGGTCGCACTGGCGAACCGTTCGATGGGAAGGGATGCGGTCGCACTGACCTATCTCGGTGACGGAGCGGTCAGCACCGGCGACTTTCACGAGGGTATGAACATGGTCTCGGTGCTCAAGCTACCGATGGTGTTGATCATCGAGAACAACGGTTACGCCTACTCCACACCTGTATCTCGGCAGGCCGCGATCGACGATCTTTCGTTGAAAGCCCGCTGTTACGGTATACCGGGGTCCCAGGTCGACGGGAACGATGTGCTCGCCGTGTACTCCGGCACCCGGGAGGCGCTGGAGCGCGCGCGGCAGGGAGATGGTCCTTCGATCATCGAGGCCAGGACCATGCGAGTGGGAGGCCACTCCGACGCGGACAGCAGCTGGTACGTCCCTGAAGGTGAAATCGAGAGCTGGGAAAAGCGCGACCCCATTCTGCGGTACGAAAGCCGGCTCGAAGCAGCCGGCCTTCTGACCGAAGCGGATCGTGCAGAGACCGAAGACCGGGTCCGCGTGATCCTCGCCCGAGAGCTGGGGGTGGCGCTATCAAGCCCGGAGCCCGACGGAAAGTCCGCGCTGGAAGGCGTTTACGGCGACTGAGGGGTTCCACCACCCGCCGCCCGACTGCCCACTCATGAGGTTCGTCCCACCCCCCCGAACCCCGGAAAAATTGCATTTAGCCCGCATATTTCACCAATAGGACCAGAAAAGGCCGCCCTGTCTGGCATAAAGCGTTTTGGAATAAACGTTTAACAAGCCAAACGGAGACGGCCCTGATGAGAACAGAGTGTAACCAAGTCACGTTCGAATTTCACGGACTTCTTCAACGAAAAGTGAAGGCGCGTTTTGACGGCGGAAAGATCACCTCCGACGCTGGGGTTCTGCTGTTGCGGGAAGTGGAAAAGCGAACCGGGTTGATCGACGGACTGGCCCAGTGTTTTACCGATCACCGGGACCAGGGGTTGATCGAACACACGGTAAAGGAATTGTTGGGGCAGCGTGTCTATGGGCTCTGTTTGGGATATGAAGACCTGAACGATCACGACCAGCTGCGGACCGATCCGATGCTGGCCGTGGCAGTGGAGAAGGCCGATCCTTTGGGAGAGAGCCGACGCCAGGCCGGGGACCGGGGAAAGGCGCTGGCGGGCAAGTGTACGCTCAACCGGCTGGAGCTGAGCGGGGCTGAGGCCGATGGCCAGGAGCGGTACAAGAAGATCGTCATGGATGAGGACCGGATCGGGAGCTGGATGGTCGATGCGTTTCTGGCCGCCCACGACACGGCACCGGAAGAGATTGTTCTGGACATGGACGCGACCGATGATCCGATCCATGGTCAACAGGAAGGCCGGTTCTTTCACGGCTACTACCGCCGCTATTGCTATCTGCCTTTGTACATCTTCTGTGGCGGACATCTGTTGTGCGCCCGTCTGCGCCGATCCAATATCGATGGTGCCGATGGAGCGGTGGATGAGTTGAAACGTATCATCGGCCAGATCCGTCACGGCTGGCCGGAAGTGAGGATCATCATCCGGGCCGATTCCGGCTTTTGCCGGGATGAATTACTCCGTTGGTGTGAGGCCCATCAGCTCGATTACGTGATCGGGTTGGCCAAGAACGACCGTCTCAAGCGAGAGATTGCGGAAGAAATGACTCAGGCCGAAGGGGAGTTTAACACCACCGGAAAACCGGCGCGGGTGTTTAAGGATTTCCAGTACCGGACCCTGAAGAGCTGGAGCTGCACCCGACGCGTCGTTGCCAAGGCCGAGTTCCTGGACAAGGGTGCCAATCCTCGATTCGTGGTGACCTCATTACCGACAAAACGCCTCGCCGCCCAAGCTCTCTATGAAGATTTCTACTGCGCTCGCGGTGACATGGAGAACCGCATCAAGGAACAACAACTGGATCTGTTTGCCGACCGCACCAGCGCGGCGACGATGCGTGCCAATCAGCTCCGGCTGTATCTATCCTCAGCCGCTTACATGCTCATGCATGCACTGCGTCGTCTCGGGCTCAAGGATACCCCGCTGGCCCGCGCTCAATGCCAGACCATCCGCCTGAAGCTTCTCAAGATCGGCGCTCGCATCCGCCTGACGGTCCGCAACGTCTGGCTCTCGATGTCGGAGGCCTATCCCTACGCCGAAGTCTTTGCGACCATCCTTCGCAACCTGCAGTCGATTCCTCTGCGGTGCTGACACAGGACCCCGATCCACGGCTCTAAAATAGACTTGTTTCTTTCTCCGACGGAGAGCTCTGCCTGACTACCTTATCCAGGCTTCCTTCAAACCCCAGAAACAAACCCACTCATGGCCAGCGACACCCTGATTGTCCCCATCCGTGCCTTACCGGAACCCAGACTCTCCCAACGCCCACTCTTCCGCACGAAAACGCGCTTCATTCACGATTGGTGAAATATGCGGGTTAGGGCTGTAGTTACAGCGCTTTGCAGCCGATAGGAAGGTATGGCAACTGTCCTGGAACTGGCCCGCGAGGTCCGGCAACTGATCGTCGACCGCTCCACGGGCCGGTTGGACATCACGTTCCCGGATCATTTGACCTCCGTTGACTTCTCCGATGGCACTATCGTGACTTCGGATCAGATCTTCTTTCCATGCTTCAAGGAAGAGGCCCTCGACTTCAGTTTCCGCACGATGACAGTGCCGGCGCCTGACGAACACCAGAGTGGTGCCGCGCTCCTGATCGAGGCGATGGAATCGATCGACGCCGAATCCCTGCAGAAGGTATGGAAGCCCTACCAGGAATGGACGATTCTGTTCCCCCAGGACCCCGACATCCACAACACGGTCGTCCAGGACCATCGAGACAAAGGTGAGGGACGTCTCAGACGTTTGATGCGATTCGCCGTGTCGGGCGTCGTCACCCTGGAACCTCCTGCTCCGAAAACGGTCGAGGAGGAAATCGCAGAAATACGCAGCGCGACCGAACGGGGAGATTATTGGCAGGTCCTCGGCGTCACTCGGACGGCGACAGCGAAGCAAATCAAGCAGGCTTACAGGAAGAAAGCGCGGCAATTCCACCCGGATCGATGGCACAACACGCCGGATGTCGTCCTCAAGAAACGGGTGGAAGCCACCTTCCGCGACGTCAGCGAATGCTACCGTGAAGCCCTCGAACTCGTCCCCAGACGCCTGCCGCCGCCCTCACCTCCAACCGCAGCGGAACCCCCGTCAATGAAACCCACGGATCTCGACAAGAAAACCGCTGACCCGGAGCCTGTCGCACCGAAGCCTGCATCTACCGCCGAGCAGAAGGTTCCCGAGTACGCTGCGTTCGGCCAGCAAAAACCCAACCAGGGCCCGCAGAGCCTTTTCCGAAAGATCTTCGACAAGGTCTTCAAAGCTGCCTGAACGGACCGATACCGACACTCCATCCGGATATTATAGACCGCACCTACATTTTGGGGACGGCCTATGACTCGACACGATTGGTTGAAGTACCTCGACGACCGATTCCCCCGCGAAACGCTGGCGACGTTGCCCACGCCGCTCGAATTTTCCGGGAATCTCAGCCGGGAGCTGGGCGGCCCAAGTATCTACATCAAACGTGACGATCTGACCGGGCTGGCTTTGGGAGGCGATAAGCCTCGCAAGCTCGAGTACCTGCTCGCCGAGGCCATCGGCGCCGGAGCCGACACGGTCGTCACGGGTGGCAGTTCGCAATCGAACCACGTTCGCCTGACCGCGGCAGCGTCGAATAAGCTCGGACTCCATCCGGTAGCTCTATGCACCACGGATGAGCATCAGCAGAACACCGGGAACCTCCTCCTGAGCCGGTTGTTCGGGACCGAGATCCATTTCAAGACAGTAGCCGACGACGACCACTGGCTCCTGATGCCCCTGATGGAGGCCGAATGCGATCGCCTCCGCGCAGAGGGACGCAAGCCGTACCTGATTCCCCTGAGCGGAACGACGACTCTGGCCTGTCTCGGATATATCCGCTGCGCGCTGGAACTGGATGAGCAGTTCGAAAAAGCCGGCATCGAACCCACCGCGATTTACGTCACCTCCGGGACCGGAGGGAACCTCGCTGCGCTGGCCCTGGGGATGGCCATGGTCGGGCGCGCGGTCCGAGTGGTCGGAATCAACGTCAATCGAACCGGGCCGGCGGCGATGGAGCTGGCTCAGCAGTGGATTCAGGAGACCGCCGATCTGTTGGAAACCCGACCTCAGGGGCGATTCGAAATGGACGGGCGGTTCGTAGGGGGAGGGTACGGAGTGATGACCGACGCGTGTCGCGACGCCATCCTGATGGTGGCAAGAGCGGAAGGCATCCTGCTCGATCCGGTATACACCGGAAAAGCTGCGGCGGGCATGATCGCTCACACACGCGAGGGACGACTCAGGCCCGAAGACACGGTCGTCTTCGTTCATACGGGCGGGGTTCCCGCCCTGTTCGCCTATGCCGAGGGTTTGACCGAGGCTCTGTAATTAGAAATCGAGCAATTTGCAATCTCCAAACCTCCAATGCGGATTCGTTCGATAACCAATTTGCGATTGATGGGTTTCGTCCTGCCGACAGACAACCCCTCCTTCCTATTGCAAATTGCAATATTTGAATAATCCGCATTGCAAGTTGCTCATTGGAAATTGCTTCATTTCGAATTTGCAAGACCGCGGAATCCTAAAAAAAGCTCCCTTCCTCGTGGGAAGGGAGCCTTTTTTTGCTCGTCAGACGAATCGGGGCTCGGCTTAGTACATGCCCGGCATTCCGCCGCCCCCCGGAGGCATGCCGCCGCCCGGACCAGCGGCCGGCGCTTCTTCGGGGATCTCCGACACCAACGCTTCGGTCGTCAGCATCAGAGATGCGATCGACGCGGCGTTCTGGAGGGCCGTCCGGGCTACCATCGCCGGATCGAGAATCCCAGCGGCGATCATGTCCCCGTATTCCTCATCGGCGGCATTGAAACCCAGGTTGGCCTCACTGGCTTCCTTGACCTTGCCGACGACGACGGCGCCTTCCTGGCCCGCGTTCGCGGCGATCAGCCGAATCGGCTCTTCCAGAGCCCGCTTCACGATGTTCACCCCGATCTGCTCGTCGCCTTCGAGTTCCAGCTCATCGAGCGCCGGCAGAGCGCGGATGAACGCGACTCCGCCGCCCGGCACGATACCTTCCTCGACAGCGGCTCGGGTCGCGTGCATGGCATCTTCCACGCGCGCCTTCTTTTCCTTCATCTCGGTCTCGGTCGCAGCCCCGACCTTGATAACGGCAACGCCGCCGACCAGCTTGGCCAGGCGCTCCTGCAGCTTCTCGCGATCATAGTCAGAGCTGGTTTCGTCGATCTGGACGCGGATCTGCTTGACCCGGCCTTCGATCCCCTCAGCCGATCCGGCTCCTTCGATGATGGTCGTGTTGTCCTTGTCGATGACGAGCTTCTTGGCGCTACCGAGGTCGTCGAGTTGGACGTTCTCGAGCTTGATGCCGAGGTCTTCGGTGATCGACCGGCCACCCGTCAGGATCGAGATGTCTTCCAGCATCGCCTTGCGGCGGTCGCCGAAACCGGGAGCTTTGACGGCGGCGATCTGAAGCGTACCACGCAGTTTGTTGACCACCAGCGTCGCCAACGCTTCGCCCTCGACGTCCTCGGCGATGATCAGCAACGGCTTGCCCATCTTCGCGACCTGTTCCAACAGCGGCAGGAGATCCTTCATGCTGCTGACCTTCTTCTCGTGGATGAGGATCAGACAGTCTTCGAGGATCCCTTCCATCCGCTCCGGATCGGTCACAAAGTAGGGAGAGAGGTAACCGCGGTCGAACTGCATGCCTTCCACGACATCCAGCGTCGTCTCAATCGTCTTCGCTTCCTCCACCGTGATCACACCGTCTTTGCCGACGCGGTCCATGGCCTCGGCAATGATCGTCCCGATCTTCTCGTCGTTGTTGGCCGACACGGTCGCGACCTGCGCGATCATCTCACCCTTCTTGACTTCGGTCGACAGCTTGTGAATTTCATCCACGACGGTTTCGACCGCTTTCTCGATTCCGCGCTTGACGGCCATGGGGTTCGCGCCGGCTGCGACGGTCTTGACGCCTTCGCGGAAGATCGCCTGGGCCAGCACGGTCGCCGTCGTTGTGCCGTCGCCGGCGACGTCGCTCGTCTTCGAGGCGACTTCTTTCACCATCTGGGCGCCCATGTTCTCGACCGGGTCTTCCAACTCGATCTCTTTCGCGACGGTGACACCGTCCTTGGTGATCAGGGGTGACCCGAACTTCTTGTCGAGTACCGCGTTCCGGCCCTTCGGACCGAGCGTAATCTTCACTGCGTCGGCCAGGGCGTTGACGCCGCGCAGGATGGCCTGACGAGAATCTTCGCCATGTACGATCTGTTTTGCCATTTGAGTTGTCTCCTTTTACTTCTTGGCGGCTTCGGCAACACCTGAGGTGATACCAAGGATTTCGTCCTCGCGAAGGATCAGGTATTCCTCATCCTCGAGCTTGATCTCGGTGCCGGAGTACTTTCCGAACAGCACCCGGTCGCCGGCTTTCACTTCCAGCGGAAGGACCGTGCCGTCTTCCAGCCGCTTGCCGTTCCCGACTGCGATTACTTCTCCTTCCTGCGGCTTCTCTTTCGCCGAATCCGGAATGATGATTCCGCCCCGGACCGACTCTGATTCTTCGATGCGCTTGAGCAGCACACGATCATGTAGGGGTCGCATATTCATGTTGTCTATTCTCCTCGATTTTAAGAAGATTGCTTCCGCGAATTAGCACTCAGTAGGGTCGAGTGCTAATAATAGGGGATGCTGTTTCCCGGTGTCAATAGCCGGCCGGAAAACTGGAGACAGGCGGTTGAAAACAAACGGGTAGGCAGTCAGGGCAGCATGGGACGGCGGAGCAAAGGATCGGGTTGGGGCCAGCGCCGGTGTCAATCCTCCCCGAGGAATCGGTTCAGCTGCGCCTTGAGGACGATCGCCAGCTCACCTTTGTCCAAGTAGAGCCCGGAACACCCCGTGCATCGATCGATTTTGACAAGGTCGTGGTAGCGTTCTTCCTGCAATTCCGACCCACATTTCGGGCACGTCATCCAGTAGACCTCTCCTTGGTGCTTCTCGGCGAGTCTCTTCTTCCGTTGAGCGGCCCGCTCCCGCATCTGGTCGAGCAGTTCCTGATCCTTCTTGAAGAAATACTCATCTTCCTTGCTGTAGCCAAGTTGACGCATTTCGTCTCGCATACTCATAGGGTTGGGACCTCACTGTCGGGATGAAGGATCCGTGAACCGGGGCCGCCCTCGGGCATTCCCCAGGTCTGTGATCGCCAGGTAGACCAGCTTCACGACCTTCTCGAGTTTAGGATAGTTGATCTTGTCGGCGGTATCACTAGTCCGGTGGTAGTCCGGATGGAATCCGGCGAAGAGAAACAGTGCCGGAACTTGCCTGGAAAGGAACGACCAGCTGTCGCTACGTTTGATCAGGTCGTCGTCGCGGTAATCGTAGCGAAAGCGCAGCTCCAACCCTACGTCCAGGTTGGCCCGCGCGACACGCTCTGCCAGGTCCGGGCTGAAAACACTCCCGATCAAGTTCAGGGAGTTCTCGTTCTCCGGCGCCCGCTCCCGAACTTCACCGTTGTCGCTGTCGGCACCGTGATCCTCGTTCCGGCCGATCATGTCCATCTGAAATACCGCGAGGGTGTCGGCGAGCGGCACGGGTGGGTCGCTGACGTAATGGCGGCTCCCCAGCAACCCCTTCTCCTCGGCGGCCCACGCCGCGAGCAACACGCTTCGCGCCGGCCGAGCGCCGCCCCTACCGAAGGCCTCCGCCAGTTCCAGAAGCGCTGTCGTACCGGAACCATCGTCGTCGGCCCCGTTCCAGATCCGCCCGGCCTCGGCACCGTCGTGGTCGTAATGAGCGGCCGCCACCAGGATCTCGTCCTGCAAGTCGGGATCGGATCCCTCGATCAGACCGATTACGTTGCGCGCGGTGTACGCCTCCCGTCGGAGATCAACCGCGAGCGTTGCCTGGCCGGACAGCCTCATGAATCGGGACTCGAGGCTCTCGTCAATCGACCGCTGAATCGGGCGCAATCCCGGAACGATCCGCGGCGCCGCGTTCTGGGAAACGATCACGATCGGAATCTTGGGATCATCACTCCCTCTGGCAAGCTCCATGACGCTGCGGCGGGGTGAAAGATCCGGCTTCAGACTGTCGGCCATGTAGCCTACGGGCAAGACGTTACGGCTCAGGGGGCCTTGCACGATGATCAGCCCCACACCTCCGGAGCCTTCCACGTTGAGCGCCTTGGTTCGAATGCTCGTGTGGTCGGTTGGGGAGAGTTCGTGGAACGGGCTGTCGGAACGTCCGGCGCGCGGATACCCGTCGAGAGCGACGACGATTTGTCCGGACACGTCGGGCGATGCCAGATCGTCATATCCGATCTCGGGAGCTTGAACGCCGTAACCGGCGAAGACGATCGGAGCCCGGACCCTCCCGTCCGCAGAACCCGAATAGGGGACAAAGTCCCTACCCACCCTCAACGCTCCCTTCGATGTGACCAGCGTATTGCCTTCGCCCAGGCTCAGGCGTTCGACGGTGAATTCCTGAAAGTAATCCGTGCCTTCGGCAGGGACCAGGCCGTTCTCCTCGAAGACTCCGGCGATGTAGCGGGCGGCCTCGTCCAGTTCCGAGGTGCCGTTGCCACGTCCTCGAAAATCGTCCGAGGCCAAGTAGGATAGTTTGGACCGGATCTCATCTGCCCGGATCGAGTCCAACCCTGTGGCTGGGGACTGACCCGGGAGGCTGCTCGCGAGTGCCAGGAAGACCGGGAGCACAGTCGCCAGGTACAACCGTGACCGGATCTTCGCGCTGCAATGGGAGCCGGGGCGGCTCAAAAGTGATGCTCCGCCTGCATGATCTCTTTGCGGAAATCCTTTCCTGACATCAGCTGCGTCTTACACATTTCATAGAGCCGAGATCGCAAGGGATCGCCGATCCGTTCAACCAGGCTATCGCTGGTACGTTTCCTGGAGCTTGGAGTCGCAGTCTCGTCCAAGTAGTTCGTAGTGGCTATTGTGACGCGATTCTCGTTATAGCGGTGGTTGAGCACGTAGGAGAGTGTGTCTCGTACCCACGATGTGGGATTCTGCGCACCCAGTTCGTCAAGCAGAAGGACCTCGGTGTCGAGGACCGCAGACAGCAACGAGAGTTCGGAGGCTTGCGACACAGGATTCCAGGAGTTCTGAATGTCTTTCAGGAGCTCGGGGAAAGCCCTGAACAGACCCGGGACCGATTTTTCACAAATCAGCCGTTTGACGATGCCGACCGCCAAGTGGGTCTTGCCCACACCCTGAGGTCCCATGAAGAGCAGCCCTCGAGGAGGAGACATCGGATACTCCTCGACGAACTTCTCGGCAACGATCTTCGCCCCCGTCAGAGACTGGTTACCGCTTGGCGCAAATTCCGAGAGTTCACAATGCGCATATCGCTGCGGAATCAGGGCGCTTTCCAGCAAGCGATCCACTCGGGCACGCTTGGAGCAGTCACACCGCTCGACACCGGAAACCCTGTCCTTCTCGACCTGTCTCCACCCCGTCCCCTGACACTCTGGACACACCGCTTCGGTCATCAGTCGATTCTAACATTTCGTTCCCGAACACTTCTGTGTAGCAAACACCCGGGGACAGGGCCAGGCCCCTGTCCCCCTCACATTGGCTCTCTCACGGTACCTGTGGCTTGACGACGACGCGGGGGCCCGCAGAAGCGCGAAGACAAAACAACATCCTTTGCGCCTTTGCGCCTTTGCGGTGAAAGAAGAATCAGGGGCTAGTTGAGGTAGCCCATCAGCTGCTTGGCGCGCTGGGAGCGACGGAGTTTGGCCAGGGCGCGCTGCTCGAGCTGGCGGATTCGTTCCCGGGACAGATTCAACTCCTCGCCGACTTCGGCTAAAGTCTGTGGCCTCTGATCGTAGAGTCCGAAGCGGCGTTCCACGATGAACCGCTCTTTCCGATCGAGATGGTCCAACAGTTCGTAGAGCTCTCGCTCGAAGGATTGGGCGATCAGAGCCGTGTCGATCGGCGCGATCGAAGAGTCTTTGATGAGGTCTTCCAGCTCGATCCCACTGTCGTGGCCTATCGGGGCGTTCAAGGACACTTCCTTCGGAATGGCGCCCATCAGGGCCTCCGCTTCGGCTTCTTCGATATCGAGGTTCTCTGCAATCTCCTCGAGCGTCGGGCGGTGTCCCAGCTCCTGGGTGAGGCGCCCGATCTTTGTCTCGAACCTATAAACCTCGTGTTTCAGCTTCGGTGGGATGCTGAACGCCTGGCCGTAGTGGGCAATCGCCGCCAGAATCGCCTGTCGGACCCACCAGCTGGCGTAGGTGATGAACCGGACGTCCCGGTCCGGATCGAAGCGCCGGGCGGCCTCGATCAAACCGAGATTGCCTTCGTTGATCAGCTCGTGCATGGGATAGCCCGACCGCGCGTATTTCTTCGCCATCGACACGACGAATCGCAGGTTGGCCTCGATCAGCATTCGGAAGGCCTCCTCATCGCCACCCCGGACCTTCATGGCGACTTCTTTCTCCTCTACGGGACTCAGCTGAGGAAACCTCGCAATGTCGCGCAAGTATGCCCGAAGGTTGTCGTAGGGAATGGCTCGTTCGTTGTCCAGGCGATTCATGATTCCTTCCCGTCTTTGACCGGAACGATATGCGCCGGTCGGACGCGCACGAGTGCATGTTGGATCTTCCGGTTCATCTCCGGAGATCGGGTGACGATCTGGTCCTCGACGTACTTTATGAACTCTGCCATCTCGGTCTTCATTTCTTCGATGCGCTGCCGCATGTTGAGGACAACCTCGACACCGGCCAGGTTCACGCCTAAGTCCCGCGTCAGACTCAGAATCAGCTCGAGCCGCTCGAGATCTTCCGCGGTGTAGAGCCTTGTGTTGCCTTCCGAACGGGAGGGCTTGAGCAGGCCCTCCCTTTCATACAGCCGCAACGTCTGCGGATGGATGCCGTAGGTTTCGGCCACCGCACTGATCATGTAGGCAGCTTTGGCCTTCTTCTTAACTGCCATAGACGTCCAGGTCTTTCCGGAGATCTTCCGGGTTCAGGCGGGCCAATTCACGGAGTATCTCCTTGGAACGCTCGTCGGCGATTCGCGGCGTCCGGAGTCTCACTTCGACGTATTGATCGCCTCGCACACCGTTCCCCCGCAACGATGGGGCACCCTTGCCGCGCATGCGAAGAGTCTGGCCGCTCTGGGTGCCGGGCGGAATCTTCAAAACGGACCGACCGTCGATCGTCGGAACTTCGATCTTCGCACCGAGCGTGGCTTCGGTGAGCGTGACAGGCACCGCGCACTGAATGTTGTCGCCCACACGATTGAAATACGGATGAGGTTCCACGTTGGTGACAACGAAAAGATCGCCGGGCGGCTGCATTGCTCTGCCTGCATCTCCTTTGCCCGGAAAACGCACTCGCGAGCCCGTGCTCACTCCCGGAGAGATATCCACCGACAGCCGCTCGCTCCGGGCGACACGCCCGTCTCCCCCACAAGCCGAGCAGGCCACCGCGACTCTTCCCAGCCCTTGGCAGGTGGGACACGTCAGCGAGAATCGGAGGCGGCCCTTCGCCTTGATCAGTTCGCCGGAGCCGCGGCAGCTGCTGCAGGCACCCTCACTCTCCCCGAGCGCCCGGCCCGATCCTTCGCATCGCTCGCAGGACTTCTTCCTGTAAACGCTGACCCATCTCTCGACGCCCTTCACGGACTCTTCAAAAGTGAGAGACACCTGGCATTCCAGGTCCCCGCCGGCTCCGACGTCGGACGAAGCCGGCGTCCGATTCAGGAACTGCCCGAAGAGGTCGCCGAAACCCGCTCCCTCGGAAGCGGCGGATGCAAAACCATCAAAGCTGAAATCCCACCGTGACCCGGTTCCGGGCTCCAGCACACCCTCGGTGTAATAGCCGTTCTGGTCGTAGAAGCCACGTTTGTCGGGATCGCTCAAGACCTCATAGGCCTCGGAGATTCGCTTGAACAAATCTTCGGCCGCGCGGTCTCCCGGGTTGATGTCGGGATGGTACCGGCGGGCAAGCTTCCGGTACGCTTTCTTGATGTCCGCGACGGAAGCGCTGTCCCCGACTCCGAGAATGAGGTAGAGGTTTCTGGCCATTCCTCGGCTTATTGCTCCTTCTTCTGATCGTCGACGTCGACGTATTCGGCATCGATCACGTCGTCGTCGGCCTTCTCGCCGCCCCCGCCGGGCCCGGCTTCGCCGCCTGAGGCGCCGTCGGCGGACGCGGCGCTGGCCTGGCCGTACAGGGCCTCGGCGATCTTGTGAGAGGCTTGTGTCAGGGCGTCAGTCGCACTGGTGATGCGGGCGGTGTCCCCTTCCTCCAACGCCTTCTTGCAGTCGGCGATCGCGGCTTCCACGGTCTTCACGTCACCTTCGGCAAGCTTGTCCTTGTTCTCCGAAAGCAACTTCTCGGTCTGGTAGACGAGAGAATCGGCACGGTTCCGCGCTTCGATCTCCTGGCTCTTCTGCTTGTCGTCCTCAGCGTGGGCTTCGGCTTCCTTGACCATTTTGTCGATATCGTCCTGGCCCAGACCGCTCGAGGAGGTAATTGTGATCTTCTGCTCCTTTCCGGTCCCCATGTCCTTGGCGGAGACGTTCACGATTCCGTTGGCATCGATATCGAAAGTCACTTCGATCTGAGGCACCCCCCGGGGCGCCGGCGGGATGCCTACCAGATGGAACCGGCCCAGCGTTCGGTTGTCCTTGGCCATCGGGCGCTCGCCCTGAAGGACGTGGATCTCGACGGAGGTCTGGCTGTCGGCCGCCGTCGAAAAGATCTCGCTCTTGCGGGTCGGGATGGTCGTATTGCGCTCGATCAGCTTCGTAAAAACCCCACCAAGCGTCTCGATTCCCAAAGACAGAGGCGTCACGTCGAGGAGCAGCACGTCTTTGACTTCGCCGCCCAGCACACCCGCCTGGATCGCGGCACCGACCGCGACGACTTCGTCAGGGTTCACGCCCTTGTGGGGCTCGCGCTCGAAGAGCTCGCTGACGATGCTCTGAACCCGCGGAATCCGCGTCGAGCCTCCGACCAGAACGACCTCGTCGATGTCGCTCGGGTTGAGTCCGGCATCCTTCAAGGCCTGCTTGCACGGAGTGACGGTCCGCTGGAGCAGATCTTCGATCAGGGACTCGAGCTTCGCGCGGGACAGCTTCTGGTTTAAGTGCTTCGGACCTGCTGCGTCGGCGGTGACGAACGGCAGCGTGATCTCAGTCTCCTGCGTGGTCGACAGCTCGCACTTGGCCTTCTCGGCGGCCTCCTTGAGCCGCTGCAAGGCCATCTTGTCGGCCGAAAGGTCGATTCCCTGGTCCTTCTTGAACTCCGCGATCAGCCATTCGATGATGACCTGGTCGATGTTATCGCCTCCCAGATGCGTGTCACCGTTGGTCGCCTTGACTTCGACGACTCCCTCACCAACTTCGAGGATTGATATGTCAAACGTCCCGCCACCGAAGTCATAAACAGCGATCGTCTCGTCGCTCTTCTTGTCCAGCCCGTACGCCAGCGCCGCTGCCGTGGGTTCGTTGATGATGCGCAGCACTTCCAAACCGGCGATCTTGCCCGCATCTTTCGTCGCCTGGCGCTGGGAATCGTTGAAGTAGGCGGGCACCGTGATCACGGCCTGAGCAACACTCTGTCCGAGGTAGTCCTCGGCCGCCGACTTCAGTTTCTGCAGGATCATGGCCGCGATCTCTGGCGGTGAATACTGCTTTCCGCCGGCTTCGATACGAACGTCATTCTTCGCGTCGACGACTTTGTACGGAACCATCGTCATCTCTTCGCTGACTTCGTCACGACGCCTGCCCATGAACCGCTTGATCGAATAAATGGTGTTGTCGGCGTTCGTCACTGCTTGGCGCTTGGCCACCTGGCCGACGAGACGTTCGTCCTTGGCAAACGCGACGACCGACGGCGTGGTTCGACCGCCTTCCTGGTTGGCGATTACGACGGGCTCCCCGCCTTCCATCACGGCGACGACGGAGTTCGTGGTCCCGAGGTCGATTCCAACAATTTTGCTCATCTAAAAACTCCTCTCTACTCGTCTCAAGAAACTGCACAGATCAAACAAACTGATCCAATGATGACAGGCAAAGTATAGAATCTGAGTCGATCAATGTCAAATGATTCTGATAGTGGACATATAAACTTGGACGTTCGGTGCCGCTAAACGTTTGATATGGATGGGGAAGTAGTCAGTAGTCAGTAGTCAGTAGTCAGTAGTCAGTAGTCAGCTGTCGAGGAACATGAGTCAGTAGTCAGAGTCGGCGGAGTCTCGACTTCGTTCCTGCGGCGGTAGAGAACGCGGTCAGTCCAGTTGCAGTAGTCAGTCCATCAGCAGCGGTTTAGTTTGCCAGTTGTCAGTTACGCGGTTTGAAAGGACTCCCCTTCTTGGATAAGCAGGGGGGTGGGATCCACAACTTGTAACGCTGCCAACGGTCTAGGGCCTGGAGGACAGGCCAGCCGGGCACGCAAGCGCGCGGATCTTCAACTGACTTACTGACTACCGACTACTGACTACTCTCTTAATCCGCCTGCCTATCGCTGTACAAGCGCTGGATCCGCCCGACGTAGGCCTGAGCTTCTTCGGTCGGCCCGGAGGCTCCGAGGTAACGCGTCAACCCGGTCCACAGCCCATGACGGGAGATGTAATCCTTCAGGATACGGGTACCCAGATCGACGTTGTCCTCGACTCGGAACAGGTTGATCTGCTCCGAATCGACGAGGGTGCCCCACGTGGGGACGTGTATCTGCATGATGCCTACGGCGTCTTTGCCCGATATGGCAAACGGGTTGGCGCTGCTCTCTACCACCAGGACGCTCGCAACAAGAAAAGGGTCCACGTCGTGTTTTCTGGCGCTGGTCACCACGGCCCGCGCGATCCGGGATCTCTCGGTCTCGCTGACACGGGCATGCCGGCGAAGGTGTCCTTCGATCGCTTCCACCGCAGGGTCGGAAATGGCATCGAAGTCGCCACCGGGGCCGGACACAATCGGCAGTTCGATGTTGGTGTCTGCCTGATCGGAATGAACGACGGCGGTGGAGGTCGGAAATGTGGAGATGAATATTGCAGTAGCTGCTGTATATATCAGTATTCTCAATGACTTGGAAAGTCCACCGCCACAAACCAAGCCATGGGTCAGGTACTTCCTGTTCCAGCCGACCTCGATCCCGCGACACCGGTCGCAAAATACTATTGGTCTCATGATCCCTCCCTGGGAGTACAAAAAAGTAGGCCCGGTCGGGAACGATCCCTGACAAGGCGCAGACCTCGATACTTTAAGATTGGGTGGTCCGCACAGGTTTTTCAAGCGAAGAAATTGCATGGAGAGGAGTTGGCCGAAAAGCCTTGTTCCCGGTTTGTCAGGGCCGCTATGATGTAAGGTTTGTCCTTCAAACGGATTTGTATCCTTGGCCCCTTAGAATGGACGTTTCACGAGCCCATCGGCATGGACGACCTCCTCGAACAGGGAATAAATTTTTTTAATTCCGGACAGTACTTCCAAGCCCACGAGGCCTGGGAAGACCTCTGGCGAGACACCGCCGATGAGAGTCGCCTTCTCTACCAGGGGCTGATCCACGCCGCCGTCGGCCTCCACCACCTCGAAAAGGGCAATTCGCGCGGAGGATATTCCCAACTCCGAAAGGCACTTGCAAAGCTCGAACCCTACGGCAGCTCCTCTCGTGGCATCGATCTTCGGGACCTGGTCTCCCAACTGGGCGGCATCCTCGCCGAATCGAGCTCGGGGCCGCCGGCCATCAGGCGGGCATAGCAGCCCGTGGAGGCCCCTAGTCAGCCGCCCGGGACTGGCGTTATCATAACGGTTCTCTCTGAACCGCTTGAGCGCTCGCGGGACCGTCCTCTACCGCGAGCTGGCGACCAATAAACCGGATCGAGGCAAAACGAGAAGGGGATATTCATGTCTTCGGAACTCGGCTACTACCGGCACCCAACGATCGCACGAGACGACGTCGTCTTCGTCTGCGAAGACGATCTCTGGAAAGTGTCCGCCGACGGCGGCACCGCGCGACGCCTGACGGCGAATCCGGGCGTCGCGTCGTTTCCCGTGTTCTCCCCGGATGGCGAGTCTGTGGCCTTTACCGGAAGAGACGATGGACCGACAGAGGTCTATGTCATGGCCGCTGACGGTGGTAGGCCGAGGCGCCTGACATGGCTCGGCTCGCACACACAGGTCGTCGGCTGGACCCCCGGGGGCCGGATCCTGGCATCCACGGACTGGCGTCAGCCCTTCGCCGGGACCATGCACCTGATCTCCGTCTCCGAGACGGGGGCCCCCCCGGAGTCACTGCCCTGCGGTCCGGCACGAGCCGCGTCCTTCGCCCCAGGTTCGGAGGGCCTGGTAATCGGGAGAAACTCGGGAGATCCCGCTCGGTGGAAGCGGTATCGGGGAGGGACGGCGGGCACGCTATGGATCGACCGCGGCGGCACTGGAGAGTTTTCCCCGCTCATCCGACTCGAAGGGAATCTTGCCAGCCCTATGTGGATCGGATCCCGCATCTATTTTCTGTCGGATCATGAGGGCCATGGCAACCTGTATTCGTGCACACCGACCGGACGCGGTCTAAGACAGCACACCCATCACGCCGACTTCTACGTCCGCTTTCCGTCGACCGACGGAAGCCGAATCGTCTATCACTCCGGGGCGGACATCTACGTCTTTGATCCCCAGGGTGGTGGGGCCAGAAAGATCGACGTCCGAATACACAGCAGTCGCAGCCAGCGCAACCGCAAATTCGTCTCTGCGTCCCGCTATCTCGAATCGTTCGACCTGCATCCCAACGGTCACACGGTGGCATCCGTTCATCGTGGCGGATTGTTCGCGATGGGGCTCTGGGAGGAAGCACCGCTGAGGCTCGGGAAAGTGTCGAGCGTTCGGTATCGCCTGGGCAGGTGGCTGCCCGACGGCGATCGAATCGTCGCTGTGACCGATGAGGGCGGGGATGAACATCTGATCGTCTTTTCCAGAGGCTCAACCGGTGAGCCGAAGCGGATTCGTGGAGACTTCGGCCGCGTCTCCGGACTGTACGTCGCTCCGGGCAACGCCCTGGAGAAGCCAGATTCGGACGACTCCACGGCAGACAGGAAGAAGGGCAAGAAGAAATCCAAGAAAGAGCAGAAGGTTGCACCGGACCTGGTCGTGCTGACCAACAACCGTCACGAGCTGATTCTTGTGAACCTCACGACGGGCGAGGGGAACGTTGTCGACCGAAGCCCGTACCACAGGATCGCCGGAGTCGATTGGTCGCCCGATTCCCGCTGGATCGCTTTCGGGCACTCGGCCTCTGAACGCGCCAGCAGCATTCGCCTGTACGAGATAGAGTCGGGCAAGATCACGACGCTCACGGGGCCGGATTTCTTCGATGTCGGCCCGAGCTTCGACCCCGACGGCAAATACCTCTATTTCATCTCGTGGAGAGTCTTCAACCCAGTCTACGATAGCCACTACTTCGACCTCGGGTTTCCCAAAGGCTCTCGTCCTTACCTGCTGACCCTCCGTAACGACATCGTGTCTCCGTTCTCGATGGCCACACGAAAACCGAAACCACCGGGAGGATCACCGGCAGACGCGGACAAAGGTAGGAACGGTTCGGACGAACAACCCCCTTTTCGGATCGATTTGGCAGGGATCGAGGACCGTGTCGTCGCGTTTCCAGTACCGGAAGCGCGCTACGGCGGAGTTCTCGGAGCCTTCGGACGAGTTCTCTTCTGCAGATTCCCGTCGGAGGGGAGTCTCCATGAGGAAGAGGACAACGAACCGGTCGCTAGCGGCATCCTGGAGTTCTGGGACTTCGAGGCAAACAAGTCCGGACGGGTGTCGGACAAGGTGACAGGCTTTTCCCTGTCGCTGGACCGCAAGGTCATTGGGGTCCGGTCCGGGACCAACCTGCGAGCGTTGCCGGCCGCCTACAAGGAGGATCCCGAAAAGAACAAGGACGAATACACCCGTGAGACCGGCTGGGTGGACCTGGATCGCATTCGTGCGGCGGTAATCCCGACCGATGAGTGGAAACAGATGTACGGCGAGGCGTGGCGTCTGCAGCGCGAGCAGTTCTGGAGACCCGACATGTCCGGCGTCGACTGGGAGGAAGTCTACCAACGTTACCTTCCGGTGTTGGAACGCGTCGGTAGCCGGGCCGAGTTCTCCGACCTACTGTGGGAACTGCAGGGCGAACTGGGAACCTCCCACTGCTACGAAATGGGAGGAGACTACCGTCCGAGACCCAACTGGAGCCAGGGCTTTCTCGGCGCGGACCTCGAATACAACAGGCGGACGAAGCGATGGCGTGTCGAAAGGATACCGCAAGGCGATTCCTGGGACAGCCAGTATGCATCGCCGCTGGCGGCTCCCGGGCTCAATCTGCACGACGGCGACGAGATTGTCGCCGTCGGCGGCGAAAACGTGGGACCCGACACGTCACCCTACGAACGGCTGGTCCACCAGGCGGGCAAGGAAGTCCAACTGACGGTGCGCAATCGCGGCCGCCGGGCGATGTCGTCAGAGCCCCGCACGGTGACGGTCAAGACGCTCGTCGAGGAAACATCGCTCCGCTACCGGGATTGGGTGGAGCGCAACCGCGGCCATGTCCACGGTGAAACCGACGGCCGCGTCGGCTACGTCCACATCCCAGACATGGGGCCCGTTGGCTATTCGGAATTCCATCGGTATTACGGCCAGGAATCGGATCGCGACGGCCTGATCATCGACGTCCGCTTCAACCGCGGGGGACACGTGTCGCAACTCCTCCTTGAGAAACTCTTGCGGCGCCGCATCGGTTACGACGTCAGCCGTTGGGCGGAGCCGACACCCTATCCCGACGCCTCGCCGATGGGCCCGATGGTGGCACTGACGAACGAGTACGCGGGATCGGACGGCGATATCTTCTGCCACGCCTTCAAGCTGCTAGGACTCGGTCCCCTCATCGGCAAACGAACATGGGGAGGCGTCGTCGGGATCTGGCCGCAGGCGGGCCTGGTCGACGGGACAATCACGACGCAACCGGAATATGCCTACTGGTTCGAAGACGTGGGTTACGGCGTCGAGAACTATGGAACCGACCCGGACATCGAGATCGACAGCCGGCCGCAGGACTATGCAGCGGGGCATGACCGCCAGATGGAACGGGCGTTGGCAGAGATCCGGAAGATTCTCCGGAAGAGTCCGAAGAAACCGAAGCTGAAGAACTATTGAGGGAAGTAGTCAGTAGTCAGTAGTCAGTCGCCCAAGGGTCCGCTTCCCTTCGTGTCCTGTAGGGCCTGCAGGTCACTATCTCCATTGCGTTCCCGATGCTCCTCTACTTGACTTCGCCGTGGCGCGAAACGATATTGGTATCGAAGACCTCAGCTTAACCGATCCGGAATGCTACATCTGGCCGGCCAAATGGAGACGAACCGACTCGACCAAGCCCATCAAATTGATGGGACAACGCCCGCAGGAGCCTACGGAATCAAGCCGATCTTCCAGGGTTGCGGTTCCACGACCCACGCCATACAATCATTACCGAACTCGCAGAAATGGGAGTTCCGGACCACGTGATGGAGTCGATCACGGGTCATTTGTCTCGCCGGATGTTGGAGCATTACTCACACATCCGGTTGGATGCTAAACGGCAAGGCTTTGGAGGCGTTAGACGCCCATAGAGCAGCCGTTTCCAACCCGCGAGACGGAGTAGGTTCAGGAGGGGCTACGTCACAAACCACGGCACAATCGGCTCTGGCGCTGGCGCAGCAGATTCAGTAACCTACTGAAAACACGTGTTCTGGAGAGATGTCCGAGTGGTCGAAGGAGCACGCTTGGAAAGCGTGTGTGGGGGTAACCTCACCGTGGGTTCGAATCCCACTCTCTCCGCTTTCTGGATTCGGAAACCGAATCACAAAAAAGGGTAATTATCAGGCTTTAGGGGGGCTGTGCAATCGGCGCCCGCGAACTCCGCCAGGTCCGGAAGGAAGCAACGGTAGTGGGTTACCCGGTGTGACACAGTATCCCCCGGGCCTGACCTCCCCACACGATTGTCGCTCGTTCGCCTCTGCACGTCAGGGTCAATCCAGCTAGATGAAATATCAGGTCATCGCGCGCAAGTTTCGACCGCAGGTTTTCGAGGATGTGGTGGGCCAGAGTCCCATCGTACAAACACTGCGGAACGCGATCGACATGGACCGGATCGGCCATGCCTACCTGTTCTGCGGTCCGCGCGGTGTCGGCAAGACCACAACGGCGCGCCTACTGGCAAAGGCTCTGAATTGTTTGGAGGGACCGACCGCCGAACCGTGCAATAAGTGCCCTTCCTGTCAGGAGATTTCAACCGGCCACTCGATCGATGTTCTGGAAATCGATGCGGCCTCGAACACCGGAGTGGACTCCATCCGGGAGCTCCGCGAAAACGCGCGCTACGCGCCGTCCCGTGATCGTAACAAGATCTTCATCGTCGATGAAGTCCATATGCTATCGACATCCGCGTTCAACGCCCTGCTGAAGATCCTCGAGGAGCCGCCGCCGCATGTCGCCTTTATCATGGCGACGACCGAGCGGCACAAGCTGCCCACGACGATCGTGTCACGCTGCCAGCAATTCGTCTTCAGGACAATCCCTCCGGCTGAAATCCTCGAGCACCTGAAGAAGATCGCCCAACGGGAAGGCATCCAGATCGGCGAAGGCGCGCTGGAGTATGTGGTCAAGGCAGCCGAAGGCAGCATGCGTGACGCGCAGTCGATGCTGGATCAAATCATCGCGTTCGGGGGTCAGGAAATCGACGACGACGACGTTCGGGACGTTCTGGGCTTCATCCCGGCCGACATTCTCGACCGCACCACCGAAGCATTGATCGCCCGCGACTCGAAGTCGCTCCTTGAGGTCGTGGAAGTCGTGGTCAATCAGGGCCTCAACCTCCAGCAGTTCGTCCGAGAGTTCCTGGCCAGGATTCGTGACCTGCTGCTCGCAAAGCTGAATATCACCGAAAAGATTCTGGCGGCTCCGGACGAACGGAGCCGGATCGTCGCCCAGGCCGGGAGTTTCTCGGAACAGGACCTGGTCCGTTTCTTCGACATGCTGCTGCGACTCGAGAACGACCTCCGCTGGACCTCGGAACCTCGATTTCATCTCGAAGTGGGCTGTATCAAGCTTGCGAAGGTCGGACAGCTGCGCGATATCGAAGAGGTCATCCGCGAATTGAAGTCCGGCTCCGAGGCCGGCCCGGATCCGGCAGCTATCACCAGCGTGCCGAAACCATCCCGACCCGTGAGACCTGTGCACGCCGAGCAACAGGCCGGACCAGCCAGGCTGAGTCTGCGGACACCCGGACCGACGGCCGGAAAAGAAAAGACGCCTCCCGCCAGCTCACCCCCTCCGGCCTCGCGGAAGAAACCAGGCGCGGATCCAGCTCCGGCACCGCCGGAGGAAAAACGCACCGCGGCGCACGATGTCTCGTTTGAAGCCCGCTTTCGGGAAAAGGTCCGGGAGGAATCGGAAAACACCGCGCTGTACCTCGAGCGCGTCGAGTCGATCCATCAAGACGGTGGTCGACTGGAGATCAAGGTCTCGACCCCAACAGTTAAGAAGGCGCTCGAGACCAAGGAACGCAAGCAGGTGCTCGAGCATGCTGCCGGCGAACTGCTTGGTAAAGCCATTTCCGTATCTCTTATAATGGAACAGGTTTCCAAGCACGCCGAAGAGACGAGCGCCGACGCCGCGCTTCGTAGCTCCGCCGAAGGCGAGACCCTGGTGCAGAGCTTCTTGGACGTGTTCCGGGGCGAGATTGCCCAGGTCAAGAGCGCGAAGGATCCTTCGAAAGAATAGGGAGCAGACTCGATGAAGAACATGCAGCAGATGATGCAGCAGGCTCAGAAGATGCAGGAGCAGTTGCAGAAACAACTCGAGCAGACAGTAGTGGAGGCCAGCGCGGGCGGCGAGATGGTGTCGGTCAAAATGAACGGGAACAAGCAGCTCCTCTCGATCGACATCGACCCGGAGGTCCTCGCCGGAGAGGACCGCGAGATGCTGCAGGATCTGATCGTCGCGGCCGTGAACGAAGCTGCCCGACGGGTCGATGAGGCGATGAACACCCAACTCGGCAGCCTGGCATCCGGCCTAAAGATACCAGGTCTCCTCTGATGGGAGATGTGGCCGAGCCCGTCACGCGGCTGATCGAAAACTTCAAGAAACTCCCCGGGATCGGCACCAAGTCCGCCCAGAGGATGGCGTTCCACATCCTCAAGATGGAAACGCCCGAAGCCGAGGAGCTCGCCGAGGCCATCCGGGACGTCAAAGTGAAGATCCGCCGGTGCTCGACATGTAACAACCTGACCGACATCGATCCGTGCCACTTCTGCACCCATCCCAACCGGAACGACCGAGTTCTCTGCATCGTCGAAGAATCCCACAACATCATCTCGATCGAGAGCACGCACGAGTTCAACGGGCGCTACCACATACTGCTCGGTGCGATCTCTCCCCTGAAAGGTATCGGACCCGATCAACTAGCCGTGTCGTCGCTGATCGAACGACTCCAATCCGGAACCGTCGAAGAGATCATCATCGCGACAAACCCCAACGTCGAGGGCGAGACGACCGCGCTGTACCTGTCGAAGCTGATCAAGCCGCTGGGAGTCCGGGTGACGCGCCTGGCGATGGGCCTTCCGGTGGGAAGCGATCTGGACTATGCCGATTCAGTCACGATGACGCGCGCGCTGGAGGGCCGCAGAGAATTGTGAGGAAGGTGTAGGTGCGGTCTATGACCGCACAACTCAGCCACGTGAAGAACGTGCGGTCATAGACCGCCCCTACACTGGGATTAAATCTTCAAACTCCGGAATCTCGTCCTTCAGGCGTTTTTCGATACCGTAACGAAGGGTAAAGGCGGCGCTGGGACAGCCGTTACAGGCTCCCGTCAGACGGACTTTGGCCGAGTTGCCGACGACTTCGATGAGCTCGATATCTCCACCGTCGGAATGCAAGGCGGGACGGACATCGTCAAGGACGGCTTCGATGCGGCTCCGTAACTCGATCGCGTCGTGCTTCTCGGGTCGGTCCGGCTCTTCGGTGTCGACACCCAGAATCCAGGAAAGTAGTCCCATGTTCGGTCAACCGGCGTTGGCCATCATCTGATCGAACACGTCTTCGGCATGGTAGGAGCTTCTCACCAGCGGGCCTGAAAAGACCCAGCGGATGCCGAGACCGCGCCCGATCCTGCCCAGTTCGTCGAACTCGTCCGGTGTGTAATATCGATCGATTTCCGCATGCCTGGGCGTCGGACGAAGGTACTGCCCGATCGTCAAGATGTCGACGCCCGCCTTGGCGGCGTCCCTCATCAGCTCCAACACTTCGTCCCACTCCTCTCCGAGGCCGACCATGATCCCGGTCTTCGTAAACAGTCCCTCACTCGTCCGACCCGCGGCTTGCAACAATCCGAACGAAACGTCGTAATCGGACCGGAACCGGACCGTCGGGTATAGGCGTCGTACGGTTTCGATGTTGTGAGAAAAGATGTCTGGCTGTGCATCGAGGACGGTACGGAGGGAGTCCACCGATCCCTGAAAGTCCGGCGTCAGCAACTCGACTTTGACCCTCGGGTCAAGCTTCCGGATCTCGCGCACGGTCTCGGCAAATATCATCGCGCCCCCGTCCCCAAGATCGTCGCGGTCTACCGAGGTGATCACGGCATGCTTCAGCTTGATGTCTCCGATCGCCGCCGCCACCCGCGCAGGCTCCAGCAGGTCGAGTTCGGTGGGCTGGCCCGAGTTGACCGCGCAATAGGCACAGGCGCGGGTGCACGTATCCCCGAGGATCATAAACGTCGCTGTGCGATGCTTACCCCAGCACTCGGCGACGTTCGGACACATCGCGTCTTCGCACACGGTGTTGAGCTTGTGCGTCCGCAGGATGCGACGCACGTCGGCATAGTCCTCGCCGCCAGGAACGCGCACCTTGAGCCATTCGGGCCGTCGGTTCATAGGTCTAGTATACAAGTAGCCAGTAGTCAGTAGGCCGTTGTCCGTTGGAAGAACCACCTAAACTCCCCTCCTCAGAGACCACCCCGTCTGCGCCTTCGGCGCATCCACCCCTCCTTGACAGGAGGGGAGCCCGGGGTGGCGCGGAGCGCCGGGGTGGTTGACCAAGGAGGGGAGTCGGCTCGGGCGCGCGACAGCGGCCTACGGCCTACGGATGACGGGCAACGTCCTAAAGGTGTATGGTGACGCCGTAGACGCCCTCCACGGCCTCATGGACCGCTTCGGAGAGGGTGGGGTGAGGATGGACTGTATGGATGAGGTCCTCGGCCGTCGCTTCCAGCCCCATGGCAGCGACGCCCTCTGAGATCAACTCGGTAACGCCGTTACCGACCATGTGGACGCCCAGGACTTCGCCGTATCTCTCGTCCGCGACCACTTTCACGAACCCCTCAGTTGCGTCCTCGATCATGGCCTTGCCCAGCGCTGCGAAGGGAAACTTGCCCACCTTCACGGCGTGACCAGCTTCACGGGCCGCTTTCTCGGTCAGGCCGACGCTGGCGACCTGGGGTTCGCAGTAGGTGCAACTCGGAATCTGATTGTAACGGAGGGGTACGGGATCTTTCCCCGCGATATGCTCGACCGCAACGATGCCTTCGGCGGACGCGACATGGGCGAGCCAGGGTGTCGGTACGATGTCGCCGATCGCGTAGACATTCCGGGCACCGGTCTCCATGAACTCATTGACCTGGACAAAGCCACGTTCGTCAGCCTGCACCCCGACCTTGTCGAGCCCGATTCCTGAAGTGTTCGGAGCCCTTCCAGTCGCCATGAGTAGCTTCTGGACCTTGACGCGCTTCTCTTCGTCCTTCGCCGTGCGGAAAGTGACTTCGACCCCACCCTTCACGGTCTTAGCGCTCTCGAGCCTTGCGCCCGGAAACACATCGATACCCTGCTTCTTCATCCAGCGTGCGAGCTCTTTGGAGACATCTTCGTCTTCGAGCGGAACGATGTGGGGCAGGGCCTCGAGGAGAGTGACCTTCGCTCCGAAGCTCGCGTAGATGGAAGCGAACTCTACACCGACCGCTCCGGCGCCGACGATGACCATCGACTTGGGGATCGCCTCGAGGTCCAATGCCTCGTTGTTGGTGATTACGAATTGACCGTCGATGTCGTAGCCGGGCAGGGACTTGGGTTCCGAACCGGTGGCGACAATGATGTTCTTCGCCCGCACCTCGACGGCCGCCTCGCCTCCTTGGACCGATATCCGCCCCGGACCGTCGACCGACGCCGTCCCCTTGAAGCTCGAAACCTTGTTCTTCTTCATCAGGTATTCGACACCCTTGGTCAGCTTGGCGACGATGTCGTTCTTGCGCTTCTGAATCTTCGAAAAGTCGACGTCAGCGTCGCTGGTGTTGAAACCATACTTCGCTGCGCGCCGTATCTTCTGAAGAAGCCCGGCGTCGTGGAGCAGGACCTTGGTCGGGATGCAACCGCGGAGAAGACAGGTTCCGCCGAGCCGGGTGTCTTTCTCGATGATCGCTACGGACAAGCCCAGTTGCGCCGCGCGGATCGCCGCGACATAGCCGCCCGGTCCGGCTCCCATGATCGCCACGTCGAAAAGCTTCTGCTCTGCCACTGCTTACCTCGATCAGAAAATGTCAAAGTGCTCGGCATGCAGTAGAGGGTCACTCTGGATCCGGATGTCGGTCTTCGTCTCATCCTCCATCTCGGTCAGATCGATGTAGTCTCCACTCTTCAGGGCTTTTGCGACATCCGGACTAACGCGAACCGTGACCTCGGGCCCGTCGATCTCCGAGAGCATCTTCTTGACCTCCTGCAGGATTTCGTAGCAAACGGTCTCGACCGCTTTGACGAAGCCCGATCCCGCGCAGCGAGGGCACGGCGAGCCGAGAATACGCTCAAGGGACGGCTGGGTACGCTTGCGTGTGATCGCAACGAGACCGAAGTCGTTGAACTGAAGAATCTTCGAAGGCGATCGGTCCTTGCGGAGTTCCTCCTCGAGAGCCAGCATCACACGCTGCCGATTCTTCCTTTCCTCCATGTCGATGAAATCCACGACGATGATGCCGCCGAGGTTTCGAAGGCGTATCTGCCGGACGATCTCGTGAACCGCATCCATGTTGGTCCGAACGATCGTGTCCTCCAGTCGGTTCGACTTGCCGACGAATTTGCCCGTGTTGACGTCGATCGCCACGAGCGCCTCGGTTTGGTTGACGACGATATAGCCGCCGGATCTGAGCCAGACTTTAGAGCGCAGCGCCTTGTCGATTTCCTGCTGGAGCCCGTATTCCTCGAAGATCGAGTTATCTTTCAGGTGCAATCGGACCCGATTGACCAGGTCGGGTTGGAAGCGGTTGACGAATTCCAACACCTTCTCGTACTCGGTTTCGCTATCCAGACGGATCGCCTTGAACTCTTCGGAAAGCTGATCTCGCAAAACGCGCTGCACCAGATTCAAATCGCTGTGAATCAGGGCCGGCGCCGAGTTCCGCTCGCTGCCACTACGAATCTCGCCCCACAAACTTCCGAGGAAACGAAGATCCTGGATCAGTTCCTTCTCATCCTTGCCCTCGCCGGCCGTCCTAACGATGAAACCTCCCGGAAGGTCCTCCCGATTCTCGTTGATAATTCGCCTCAGACGGGCGCGTTCATCCTCAGAACTGATCTTTCGAGACACTCCGATGTGATCTACGGTGGGCATGTAAACGATGTACCGGCCCGGCAAGGCGATGTGCGATGTGATTCGTGCACCTTTCTTGCCCAGAGGTTCCTTCGACACCTGGACCAGGATCTCCTGTCCCTCCCGCAGAAGGTCGGAAATCGTCGGGCCTCTCGTGCCCGATCCCGCACGGCTCGATTCGGACTTCGCGGCGGAACGGCGTCTCGGCCTCCTGGCCGGCGGGCGCCGTGTGAACGTTCGCTTGTCTCGGCGATCCGCAATCCGTGCGGTCCGAGACTCGCCCTCCTCGCCCGAATCGCTTTCTTCCACAGGGGAGTCCGATTCCGCGAGGGCGGAACTCTCGTCTTGGATCTTGGATTCGCTCGCGTCGTCGACACCAGCAGCGGACGCTTCAGCCGCGCTCCCCTCAGCAGGCTCCGGTGTCTCGATCGGTATTTCGTTGTTCACTTCTTCCTGGACTTCCGGGATGCTCGAAGCCTCGCCCCACGCGCCCTCGGATGGGGATGTCTCTGCCGTGGCGACCGGATCCGTTTCGGCTCCAGGCAGATCGTCGGAGGCTGTCTCCTCTTCAACCGGTTCCCTTTCCGTGGTGTCCGGTTGTCCGTTTTCGGTGGTGTACAGGCCGGCGTCCTGATCGGCAACGGGCATCCGAGCTTCCCGCGGAAACTGCTCGAGCAGGTGTTGCTCCTCGGTCTCGCCGATGACCTGTTCCAGCTCGGCTTCCGCAACCCCGTTGGGGTCGGAAACAACCTCGTCGGCGTACTTGGCAAGGGACTCTCCGGGCAGCAGTTGAATGCTGCCCTGACGACGCTCGCTGTCTCGGGGCCCCCGCGAACCTCGCGGTTCCCGCGTCTCCCGCGTCTCCTTCGGAGGTCGGGGCTCTCTGGAGTCGGACTCAGCTTCGCGCGACTCTAGTGACGGGATGCGAGGCTTGCGCTCACGCTTCTCGCTACGACGCCGGGGAGTGCGACGGTCCGAGCTCTTGACGGGCTCCGAGGGTTCGCCCTCGGGTGGTTCAGTCTTCTCGACAGGCTTCTCCGGTCGCGGGGTCTTGCCCCGACCGACCGATCGAGGCTTGCCGCTTTCAGCAAGGGCTTCCTCCTCTGCCGAAGCGACAACTCTCTCGTATTCGTCTGTATCTTCGAAGAAGTCGGAAACGTAGAGAAACGCGTCCCGGTCGAGGCCGATGTTCACGAACGCAGACTGCATTCCGGGAAGGACCTTCGTAACGCGTCCCTTGTAGATGTTGCCTGCAATGTTCTGAGTCCGGTGGCGTTCGATCAGGAACTCCACCAGTTCATCGTTCTCGAGGACCGCGACCCGTGTTTCCTGCGGGATCGTAGAGATGATTAATTCTTTCCGCATCGAGACTCCTGTGCCGCTGTTCTACCCAGATCGAACCCTCAGGCGGCAATCGCCGCTCCTGCTCCTGTCTAGAAAAGCGGGTAGGCCCAACTGCGGCGGCGCACAGGTGTACTCCTCGACGCGATTGCGCGAGCGCAAACTCCACATGCTGTCATGGAAACTCCTGGCCCGGAGGAGCCGGTCTCGGATTGTCGCGAAAGACCCGAGCGGCTTGTCTGACGAACTGCTCAAACAAGGCCCCACCGGTTCGTTTCGCCTCGGAAACGTCGCCAGCAGGACTTCTTCGCAGTCCAGACTCGATCGGCTCGAGGTACCCCACGGGATCCCGTCCAGCACCGATCTCTTAGGCCGCCGATATCGGGCGTCGCCGGTTCAACCGCGAGTTGAAGCTCGACTCTTACGCCGCAGCGTTACGGGCAAATCTTTAATCCTGAGCGATCGAAGCCCGCCTTCAACATGGCAAGCCTTCGCGCTGAAATTCTTAGAACCGTCAGGTCTCGACTCGGCTCCCGTCCCCTCGAATTCCTGCGGCTATCACTTGCGCAAGAAGTAGGTAACAGCGATCAAGACCACGGTATGTTCGGAGGGTTCCCTCCGAACGGCGTCGAAACTTTCTTCGACGGGCTCCGGCCGGGACGATTCCGGCAGCCGCGGAGCCTGGGATGAGACCTTGCGTCTCGCGCCGGCGCTGTGGTCGGCTCTAGGTTTAAGGGGTCGCCGGTCCGGGGATGGCTCCCAACTGGAAGCCGAGCGTCAACCAGACCGACAACCGACCCTGCTAACCCGGCCGGCTGATCGCACACTGGGCGATCGGGAAAACTCTTACAAATGCACTAAACGATCCCCGAGGCGAAAAATTTTCGTCCTGCCCACGTAAGCCATTAGTAATGTGGGCCTTGCGGTCGAAACGGGCTCTTGCTTCCAGCCCTCCTCGCGGGCGACAGAAAAACTATATCACGAATTCAATTCACGTAACGACAACGTCTTACGCTGACTACCAGCCCGAGTCCGATGAAAGCCGTCAGCACCGAGGATCCGCCGTAACTGACAAAGGGAAGCGGTATCCCGGTGATCGGCATGAAACCGATGACCATCCCGACATTTACCAATATGTGGAACACAAACATGCCGACGACTCCGACCACGATGAACAGGCCCAGCGTGTCTCGCGGCATGAGGGCACCGGCCAGAGCGCGCAGCACCAGTGCGAGAAGCAAACCGAGCGTGATCGAAACCCCGATGAAGCCCAGTTCTTCTGCAACGACGGAAAAAATGAAATCGGTATGCCGGGTTGGCAGGAATCCAAGCTGGTTCTGGCTTCCCTGGAAAAGTCCGTTACCCCAAAATCCGCCGGCCCCGATCGCAATCTTGGACTGGATGACCTGATACCCGCTACCCAGCGGGTCCGTTTCGGGCTGAAGGAATGTGATGATTCGATCCTTCTGGTAGTCCTTCAGTACGAGCCACGTCATCGGGAGCAGGAGGATCAAGATGAGAAGCCCTGACACCAGAACCGCCGGTCTTACCCCTCGTACGAAAAGCCCCAACGCCAAGATTGGAACAAAGGTGATCGCTGTTCCCAGGTCGGGCTGCAGGGCAACCAGCAATACCGGCAGGGCACAGATTGCGACGGCAGTGACGATCTGGGAGAAACTCATGTATCGCTGCTTGAGCTCTGCCAGATAGCGGGCCAGGGCAATGACGACCACCATCTTGGTAATCTCGGAAGGCTGCAGGCCCAGCGAACCCACACCGAACCAGGATCTGGAGCCGGAGACCGTGTGGCCGAAGAACAGGACGTAGGCCAGAAGCAGGACTGCGCCGATGTAAAGCAACGGAGCATTCTCAGCGAACACGTGGTAATCGATCGCGGCAACGACGAACAGCAGGAGAACGCCCACGCCTACCCAGACGAGTTGGCGGAGAAAGAAGTCCGATTCCATGTTGAGCGTCGAACTGTAGATCTCGACCAGACCAATCGCACACAGCATCAGCGCGACCACGAGCAGGCCCCAGTCAAAATCCCTCCAGAATCGCGGGCTGCGGAGTAGTTCGATCATAGTAACGAAGAGCTCTTAACCACGGAGGCGCAGAGAAGAATCCTTTTGCCCCTCTGTGCCTCCGTGCCTCTGTGGTTGCATCTTCCCTATCCTTCGTGTTGTTCGCGTCTCGTCCTGAACTAGGACGTGTTAACACTAAAGAGCAAGAATGTTTTATAATAGGGCATGGAGATCACACAGGAGCAGTATTGTCGCATCGAGCCGGAGCTGCCGCGTCAGCGGGGGAACGTCAGTCTTTCGAACCTGACGGTCTTGAACGCCATTTTGTATGTGGCTGAGCAGGGCTGCAAGTGGCGCGGTCTGCCCAAGCGCTTTGGCAACTGGCACACCATCTACACCCGGATGAACCGCTGGTCCAAGAACGGCGTGCTCGACGCCGTCTTCGAAAAACTCCAGCGCGAGCAACTGGTGCGCATCCGGGTGGAAGCCGTTTCGATGGACTCAACCATTGTGAAGGTGCATCCCGACGGCACGGGTGCGTTAAAAAAAACGGTCCGCAAGCGATCGGCAAATCCCGCGGCGGATGGACCACCAAGATTCATCTGGTTGCCGCGAATGCTCGAACGGCAATAACGTTTGCGCTCTCGCCCGGCCAAGCGCACGACGCCCCGCAGGGCCGCGATCTGCTCGCCGGTCTGGGGCCACTACCCGAGCCGCTACCGCTGCTGATGGACCGCGCCTACCAGGACGACCAGACCCGCCAATTGGCTCTGGATTTTGGGTGGATTCCCGTCGTGCCGCCCAAGCGCAACCGCCTGGAGCCGTGGGAATACGACCGCGTTCTCTACCGCCGCAGGAACGAAGTCGAGAGGCTCTTCCGCCGACTCAAAGGTTTCCGGCGTATCTTCTCCCGTTTCGATAAACTCGACGTCATGTTCCTCGCCTTCCTTCACTTCGCTCTCATCGTCGAGGCACTACGGTAGTGTTAACACGCCCTAGTGACCTGTAACAGTGGCTATCGGTACCAGCGTTCGGCGGAACGGCGTCGGATTCTAGGAGTGACGCCCGAGCCAATGCTGTTTCATTGCGAGGGCGTTACGACACCGAAGACGGCGCCGTTGGGCCGAACCCTTCGGGCCGATGGGGGTTGCGGGCGATCTCTTTGTCGGAAGCCGTCACCGATGAAAGAGCATCGCTTTCCGTCTCCCTCCTCGACCTCGCCTGCAAGACCCATCGGCGATGGTACCGATAGCACTGTTGCAGGCCACTATTGGTCCAACCGGGCAAGCTCACCGCCCCGGTTGTCGGTAACGCCGTCTTCCTTCTTGTCGAAATAGACCTGCATGACGGCCCGCGCCACCGGGGCAGCCGCCTCCCCACCGTGACCGCCGTTTTCGACGAACACGCCAACTGCGATCTGCGGGTCGTCGAACGGTGCGAAGCCGACGAACCAAGCATGGTCTTCAAACTCTTCACCGACGCTGTCATAGATTTCTTTACGGACAACCTGTGCGGTTCCGGTCTTGCCAGCGACCTCGAAGCCCCGCACGCGCGCTCTCGTTCCCGTGCCGAATTCGTTGACGACCCCCCAGAGGGCTTGACGCACGACCTGTACGGTCGATTCCTGCACCGGGTATCGCTCGTATCTCAGGTTCGGGACGTCGACGCCGAGCCCGCGAAGGAACCCCGGATCGACCAGATGCGGCTGGTGGAGCTGGCCGCCCGTAACGAGGCCGCCGACAGCCCAGGTCAACTGTAGAGGTGTCACATTTACCGGCCCCTGACCGATGCTGACCGATATCGTCTCGCCGGGGTACCACTGGGTATTCGAGACGCGCTGCCGCCATTCCTCAGAGGGCATGATGCCGGCGTCTTCGCTCGGCAGATCGATGCCGGTCTTGCGCCCCAAGCCCATCGCCATGGCGTGGGAGGAGATCGCGTCGATTCCCAGCCTGTACCCGACGTTGTAGAAGAACACATTGCAGGAATGGACCAGCGCGTCGTGTAGAGCGATGCGCCCGTGCCCACCGCCCTTCCAGCAGTCGAACCTGTTGCCGTAGAAAACCGCGGCACCCGGACAGAAGAGGACATCGTCCGGAACGATCGCAAGATCCTCGAGTCCGGCGGCCGTCATGAAGATCTTGAACACTGAGCCCGGTGAATAGCGATTCTGAATTGCCCGATTCCGGAGCGGCTTGCGCGGATCGGAAACCAGTGCCTCCCACTCGTCCAGCCGGATTCCTCTGGCGAACACCGTCGGGTCGAACGCCGGCCGGCTGACCAGGGCCAGCACTTCTCCGGTAAGCGGATCAATCGCGACCACGACGCCGGTTCGTCCCGCCATTGCCTGCTCGGCTGCGAACTGAAGGTCCAGGTCCAGGGTCGTCACCAGGTCCTGACCGGGAACAGGCTTGACCTCCGCGACCGTGCCCATTTCCCTGCCGTAGTTGTTGACGATGACTCGGCGCAGGCCGTCTCTGCCCTGCAAGAGGGCGTCGTATTGCCGCTCGAGACCCGACTTCCCTACAAGGTCACCGGCCCGGCGCTCGGGAAACTCGTCCGTGCCCAACTCGTCCTGACTGATCTCACCGAGATAGCCCAGCAGAAGGGCTGCCAGTTCGCCGCGCTCGTAGCGTCTACGCGGTTCGAATTCGAGGCTGATCTCCGGGAGTTCGTACCTGTGAGCCTTGACGTAGGCGATGTCGGCAAGCGACAGGTCTTCGGTCAGCGGGATCGGCTTATACTCGGGTTCGCCCCGATTCGGCTCGAACCACCGCAGCAGTTCCCGCTCCGAGGCTTCGATCCCGGAAGCCAGGATCGCGATGGTCTCTTCCGGGTCACGAGGACTGTTTTCCCGCGTGAGCATGAGATTGTAGGAAGGACGACTGTCTGCTATGACACGGAACTCGCGGTCGAGGATGCTTCCGCGAGGCGCCGCCAGAGGGATGTCGCGAATCCTGTTCCGCTCCGCGAGCTGACGGTAACGGGGCGACTGCGCAATCTGATGATTCCAGAAACCAAAAACGAGGACTCCGAAAGCCAGAAGGATAAACGCAAATATCGCGGCGATCCGTCGCTTGAGAAGTTCGAGTTCCTCACGTTGTCGCATTAGCGAATCGGCTCCTGTAACCGAACAAGATCATGCCGAACAAAGTATTGAACGCGGCCGACAAAACCCATGCGCCGGGCCCAGGAACAAAACGCTCGGCACCCGGGTGCACGAGGGCACCCAGCAGAATCCTCAGGACCCCGTCGGCAAAGGTAAACAGCACCAAAGCCAACGCTCGGGCAATGGGTTGATCGACGTCGAATCTCGACCCCGCAGATGCGGCCAGAAAGCCGACGAGCGTCTTGCTGAATCCGTTCAGACCCAGAATTGCGCCTGACAAACTGTCCTGCATCAGACCCAGGGCGCTACCTATCGCTATGGATCCGGTTGGGCTTGCCAGGGTGAAACCATAATATATCGTGTAGATTAGGGGCAAATCAAAGTAGGCGAAAACTTCAAATTTGAGCGAAAGAATGCCCTGTGCGACAACAACGGCAACCAGGATAAGCGCAAATTTTGCGAGAGTGGCGAATGCGCCCTGATGTTTCATGGGGTCGTCCATAATCGGATGCTGTCTCCTCCTAGTTGCATGGCTAGGCGGGCGGGCGGTTCAAGGGGCCATCCACCAGTTCGCTCGTGTCGGGACGATCGATAAGACACAGTACTTCCTCAAGCCTGGCCAGATCCACGGCCGGCCGAATTCGAGCGGTTTTCATCAGGTCTTCGGTAGGTCCGATCGACTCGATGACACCGACCTTCAGCCCCTTGGGATAGATTCGATCAGTGCCGGAAGTCAGAAGCTCATCCCCGACCCCCAGCTCCGTGTCGTCGACTATCAGGTCCAGTTGCAACACCCGACCATCACCGCGGACGATTCCCTGCACCCGGCTTGATCGGACCAAGATACCGACGCCGCTCTCCGGATCGGAGATCAGCTGAACGATCGCGGCGAAATGTCCAGTGTGGATCACCCTGCCCACAATGCCGTCCGGCGTCATAACCGGAGCGTCGATGAAGAGTCCGTGGAGTCTCCCTTTATCGATAGTGACAGTCTTTCGCCCGGGCGTTGGGTCGCTCCCGATCACTCGCGCGATGACGCGGCGGCCGGTATCGGAGGGGAGGGCGTCCAGAAGACGCTGTAAGCGTTCGGCCTGGCGGACCTCCTCCCGATTGCGCTCGATCTCCATGCGCAGATCAGCGTTCTCACTCTGCAAGCGCTGGTTCTCGCTGCGCGTATCCAGCAGTGCGAAATAATTGTTCCAGACCGTGGCGACTCCGTTAACGGTGAAGTCGAACATTTTCTCGATTGGGGTCAGGCCATCAAGGATCAAGGTTCGAACCAGACCGGTGCGGGGAGGGTCACCGGGGGGCAGCGCAGCAAGCATGACGTGGGCGAGCAGCACGGCAGCCAGCACGATCCATACCGTCTTGTTAGATTCCCCGGCCATGAAGGCTCCTGATTGGCGCCCGGATACGGCGACACTACCCTTGGCGGCGCAGTCTCCAAACGCGGCGCTTAGTTGAGCGCGATCTTGCGCAACAAGACAAAATCACTGAGCATTTTCGACGTCCCCATGACGACGCAAGACAGCGGGTTCTCCGCGAGCGTCACGGGAAGTCCGGTTTCCTCTCGTATTCTTCGGTCGAGGTTACGAATCAGTCCTCCGCCGCCAGCCAGGACGATCCCTCGGTCGGCGATGTCGGCAGACAATTCCGGAGGGGTTCGCTCGAGCACGATGCGGATCGAATTCACAAGGACGTTCATGCACTCGTCCAGCGCCTCGCGGATTTCCTCGTCCGACACCGTTATGCTCTTGGGCACGCCCTCCATCAGGTCGCGACCCTTGATGTCCATGTTCCGGTGCTCGTCCAACGGATGTGCGGATCCGATCTCCATCTTCACCAATTCCGCACTCCTTTCCCCGATCAGGAGGTTGTACTTGCGCTTGATGTACTGCGTGATGGCCTCGTCCATTTCGTTACCGGCAACCTTGTCGGATCGGCTGTGCACGATACCGGAGAGAGAGATGACCGCGATCTCGGTCGTGCCGCCACCGATGTCGACGATCATGTTTCCGGAAGGCTCCGTCACCGGCAACCCTGAACCGATTGCGGCCGCCATTGCCTGCTCCACGAGATGAACCTCGCTCGCCTTGGCGCGGTACGCGGAATCCTGGACCGCGCGCTTCTCTACCTGGGTGATGCCGGCGGGCACACCGATGACGATTCTCGGGTGCACCAGAACTTTCCGCCCGTGGGCCTTCTGGATGAAGTAGGTCAGCATCTTTTCGGTGATCGTAAAGTCAGCGATGACGCCGTCCTTCATGGGACGAATCGCAATGATGTTGCCCGGCGTGCGTCCCAACATGTCCTTGGCTTCTTTACCCACGGCTTCAACCTGATTGGTCACCTTATTGATGGCCACAATCGACGGCTCGTTCACGACGATTCCCCGCCCTTTGGCGTAAACGAGTGTGTTTGCGGTACCCAAATCGATCGCCAGATCGCTCGAGAACATGCTCAACCACGGACGGAAATTCATCGATTTCTCTTCGGCTCCTCAAACGCGCAACAATTGCGTCATGAAAGTCAGACAGTTGAAAACAAGGACTTCACGGCCTCAAGAAGGCCGCCCCGAACCGAGAAGTAGACCTATCATACTGAAAATGAACCAGTAATTGCCAGCTCGTTTAGGTCGACAGAGGTAAGAATTCGGAGTTGGACCACAGTTTGAAGACCCAGATCGGGGTAGAGAAAGTAGACACGGGCCGGCAGTTTGTGAGTATTGCGAAGAGGTCAGTGGTCAGTATTCAGTGACGTCTTTACAGACTTTTCAGCTTGGCGAAGACCCGGGGGACAGGGCCCTGTCCACCTCACATCGGCTCTCTCGCGGGCTTTTCTGCGCAACGATCGGGTCCTAGTGACCTGTAACAGTGCTATCGGTACCAGCGTTCGGCGGAACGGCGTCGGATTCTAGGAGTGACGCCCGAGCCAATGCTGTTTCATTGCGAGGGCGTTACGACACCGAAGACGGCGCCGTTCCGCCGAACCCTTCGGGCCGATGGGGGTTGCGCGCGATCTCTTTGTCGGAAGCCGTCACCGATGAAAGAGCATCGCTTTCCGTCTCCCTCCGCGACCTCGCCCGCAAGACCCATCGGCGATGGTACCGATAGCACTGTTACAGGCCACTAGTGGCCTGTAACAGGTCACTAGGAAAGCGGAGAGGTTAGCGTCGACGTTACGCACGACTGACCACTTCCTCTTCCCACTCGTCACTCGTCACTTGTCACTCGTCACTATCACTTCCGCGCAGACCACTGACCACTGGCCACTGACCACTTCTTTCAGGTAGCATGAAGACTTGATTAAAACGGAGGTTTCATGCTGAATTTCTTTCGGCGTCAGCGATCACGCCTGAAGTGGATCTGGATTCTCGTAATTTTCATTTTCAGCGTAACGCTGGTCACTCTCTACATCCCGGTCAGTGACCTCGGTAGTGTAACGCTGACGAACGACGTGGCCGCCGTCGGTGGCGAGGCGGTGACGGCTCGCGAGTTCCAGACGGCCTACCGCAATTACGTAAACCAGATGCGGTCTCAGATGACGCCGGAGATGATGCGGGCTTTCCGCTTTGAGACGCAGATCGTCAACGCCCTGGTCGACCAGTACGTGATGGTCGCCGAAGCCAAACGGCTTGGGCTGGACGTGTCGGCAGCCGAGATCGAACGAACGATTCTCGAAAATCCGGTTTTTCAGGAGAGCGGTGCATTCATCGGGCTGGCGCTATACGAGAGCATCCTGGCGCAAAACAACCTGACGGTCGCGGAATTCGAATCCAACATCCGCAACCAGATTCTCGTGGGCAAACTGCACAGCTTCCTGACGGCAGCAGCGACTGTCTCCGATGAGGATGTCGAAACCGAATATCGCGACCGGAACGAGAAGGTAAAGCTCGATTACTTCATTATCGACGGCCCGAAATTTGAGGACGATGTCCAGTTGGCCGCAGACGAACAGCGCGAGTACTTCGAGAAGAACCTCGCACGCTACAACATCCCGGAAAAGAGACAGGCACGCTACGTTTTCATAGACACGATCAAGATCCGGACCGAGCTGGAGGTCGGTGAGGACGAACTCCTTGCGTACTTCCGGGAGCACGAGCAGGAGTATCAGCTTCAAGCGCGCGTCCGCGCACAGCATGTTCTCTGGAGAACCCAGGACAAGACACCGGAAGAGATCGAAGAAATCCGAGAGAGCGCGACCGATGTTCTCCGACGGGCGAAGGATGGCGAAGACTTCTCGGAACTGGCGCGGGCGTATTCCGAGGACACATCAGCTTCGCTCGGGGGAGACCTCGGTTTCTTCGGTCCGGGACAGATGGTACCCGAATTCGAACGGGTGGCGTTCAACCTGGGCGAGGGCGGAACGAGTGACCTGGTCGAGACCGAATTCGGTATCCATATCATCCGGGTGAACGAAAAGGAAGAAGCGCGAATTCGCCCGTTCGAAGAGGTGCGGCCCGCGATCGAGTCGATCGTGAAGTTTCGCCAGGCAGCCGATCTGGCAGCGGCCAGAGCTCAATCCGTCGCGGTAGACCTCCTCGGAAACCCGGACTTCGAGGCCGTCGCACAAACGCACGGTGGGGAAGTACGTGAGACGGGCCTCGTCGGCCGGGGCGAGGGCTTCCCCGGTCTCGAAGAAACAGCTGAATTGGAGAGTCCCGTTTTCTCGATGGCCTTAAACGACATCGGCACCGCTGTTCCCGTCAAGGACGGCTTCGTCATTCCGATGGTCACCGAAATCCAGGAAGCTCACGCAGCCGCTTTCGAAGAAGCCGTCGATCAAGTCGAGGAGGATTTGCGTGCTGAGAAAGCACGCGAACTGGCGGGCGAAAAGGCGATCGAAGTCGAACAACTCCTGAAAGCCGGGCGCAGCCTCGAAGCGACCGGCAGGGCCGTCGGACTGGAGATCCAGGCGAGCGAAATGCTGACGCGCGGTGGATTCATCGAGGAATTCGGTTCGACGTCGGAACTGGACGATCAGTTGTTCAGCCTGGACCTCGAAACCCCCGGCGAGCCGGTGACGGTGGCTGGTAAGACGATCGCTTTCGTCGTCACGGAAAAGGAAGAGGTCGACCCTGAACAACTACAGGCCGGTTTCGACGAACTGCGGTCGGAACTCCTCGGCACGAAACGTAATCAGTTGTTCGACGCATACAACAATGAGGTTCGGGAGCGCATGGAACGCGAAGGCGAAATCGTGATCAACGACCAGATCCTCCAGCAGCTGGCACAAACGATCGGCTAGACTCCCGAACTTCAACTCCGAAAAAAAGGGCGTGGCAGAAATGCCACGCCTTTTCAATTTGGCGAGACTCCCCTCCTCAGATGAGGAGGGGTGGCGCGAAGCGCCGGGGTGGTGTTGATCAGGAATCCAACCACCCCGTCTGCGCCTACGGCGCATCCACCCCTCCTTATCCAAGGAGGGGAGTTTTGGGGACCACCCGATTCTCAATTTCGAATCATTGCAGAACTAACTAATGGGAGGTTCGAGATTTCAGATTGGGTTCGGTTCTTTCTCATGCAGAAAAATGACGAAAAAAGAGTGACGAGCTTTCCGACTTGTCACTCGTCACTTGTCACTTCTTAGCTACTGCATTTTCCAGAAGGAAATCCCCGACGCCTGCTTCCCGATATCCACACTGTCGGCCAACTTCAGCGTTTCGAGGTCGATCACATCGAGAGCCCCGGGCTCGCCGCCCACACCTTCCACCGAGATGAAAGCGTATCGGGAGTCCGGGCTGATCACGACACCGTGAGTTACGCTTCGCGAGTTTTCGATACGAGCGATTTCCTCGCCGTCCTCGAGGTTCCAGACCCCTGTCGAACCGTCGCCTTTATAGCTGACCACGAGCAGCTTGCCGTCGGGAGTCACGTCGATATTGTAGGGACCGGAGGCAGTTTTGAAGGTTCGGGCGATTTCCCACTTCTCCAGATCCACTTCCATGACTTCGTCGCTACCGTTGGCCGCCACGTAAACGAACTTGCCATTCGGGTGCGGCTGGGACCATGTCGGCTTGGCGCTTGCCATGACCGCCATGTCCATGCCACCCGTACCCGGCTTTTCCTCGCCCGGGATTTCTTCCTCCTGGGGGGCTTCACGCATGTCGGCCATGTCATGGCTCATGCGCATGCCGTCGGACATTCCCCCGGCCCTCCGGCGAGCGATATCGGATAGCGGCAGGCGGCGGCTGACCCGGAACTTGAACGCATCCAGCTCGACCAGCTCGTCCGTCATCATCATGACCGAGTACTGGCGGTCGCCGGCACGGTTCAACCGCGCGCTGTGCGGCATGATACCGACTTCGATCTCGGCGACTTCAAGCATGCTTCGAGTCTCGACGACGGAAATCGTGCTGGGTTTCATCTCACCGTGCAGGTCGAAGTTCACCACATACAACAGCCCGGTGCTCCGGGCGATGTCCAGCGTCGCGGGGAACATGCCAACCTCGACGGACTCCACCAACTCGTCGGTCCCGGTCCGGTACTTGTAGATCGACCCGAACGGGTTTCCGTGGGCGAGCGACATGTACCAGTACCGGCCGTCGGGGGACACCCGGATTCCGTGAGGACCCTCGATTTCGGTCGGCCAGACTCCGACTCCGATCGTCTTCTCCACCTCCAGACCGCCCGGGCCGAACCGGATGAGAGAGACCTCGTCCTCCGACTCCGACGCGACGTAGACCCAGTAGCTCCTCGTCGGACCCTGGGCGTTCACGACACCCGAAAGCGCCGTGAACACCAGAAGCGAGAGGATCAACATCCGTCTCATTGTGGTGTTGTCTGCTCCTCGTCTTCAGCCTTCAGTCGTACCGCCCACAGGCCACTGTTGAAGTCGGCCAGGTAGATCATGCCCTTGTAGGGCTGGGCTCCCCACACCATGGGCGCATTACGCGTGAAACCGTCGTTGTCGTAGGGCGTGAACCAGGCAATCTCACGATCCTGACGGTACAGGTCGCCGATCAGGTCGCCCGAAATGTCCACGACCCGCAACCCGCCGTTGTAGTAGCCAATGTAGAGTGCGTCACCGTCCACCCAGAGATTGTGTGATCCCGCCTCGGGCACCTCGTAACGCGCTACTTCGACCGGATTGTCCGGATCGGTGAAATCGACGAAGTGCATGTAGCCGGCGGCCATTTCCGGGTCATCGTCGCTCATGTTGTCACGGTACGGGAAGAGCCGCCCGCCCATGATCTCGTCGCCCATGATCACGTAGAACTTGCCCGTCGACTGGCTGCGGAACGGGAAGGCGGCATGGTTGGCACCCTTCGGGTCGGCGTAGCGGGCGATCTCGACGGGCTTCTCCGGGCTCCCCCCCTTGATCCCGTTTCCGACATCGACCATCACGACACCGTCCCTCCAGTTCGACGAGTAGGCGATCCCGTCCTCGACCCACACGTCGTGAATCGAGTGCCCGGGGGTGTCCAGTTCGAATCGACCGACCCGGAACGGCAGCTTCGGCTCGGCGATGTTGATGATGTCGTATCGTCGGCCGTTGCTCAACGCGTACACGTGGTTGTCGTGGACGAAAACGTTGTGCACGCCCCCGGTCAATTCCTCATCGTATGTCGAGATAGTTTTTACTTCTCCCGGATTGCTGACGTCCAGCAACACGATTCCGTTCCGCCGATTCGACGCGCCCTCCCGGCTGATCACGGCGATTGTTCCGTCTTCGGACACCTTGACGTCGTTGACGGTCCTCGCATCGACGTTGATCGTGTCGATCAACGTGATGTTCTCCGGATCAGTGACGTCCCAGAAGTAGGCGTGCCCTGCCGCCCCCCAGGTTCCCGTTATCGCATAGTCCCGACCGTCGACGCCTTCCCAGACCCACAGGTCCGAAGTATGGCGGTCGATGACGGTGCCACGGCCGAGGACCTCCACGGTTCTGCGCACTTCGCGCGGAGTGATTTCAACTGTCGCGGTCGCCGAAAGGTTGCCGGCAAGCGCCATCACGGTGTACAGGCCGGGTTCCTCGGCCACGAAACGCCCGTCGTCCAGGATTTGGGCCCGCGACGCGGCACCCGGGTTCGCGTCGACTAGGTGCGCCTGAACGGCGTAGCGGATCGGGTAGCCTTCGATCGCGTTGCCCGAAGCATCTTTTGCTACGCCTCCCATCGGGATCACGTCTCCCGTTCGCGCTTCGGTTGCGCTCGGGTCGAGTTCGAGCGAGCGGATGGGGTTCGTCACGACATCGACAGTCATCTCTTCGGTCACAGACTCGATCGAGGCAATCAGCTTGAACGTCCCCGTCCGGTTCGCTTTCACCTGGCCGAAGCGGTCGACCGAGGCGATCGAAGAATCGCTGGTCTCGAGCATCGGCGTGAGGTCGCGCCGGATGACGTCGGTCGTGTCAAAAACATCGGCCTTGGTTCGCAGCGTCGTACCCTCAAACATCGTGGCGGCGAGGCCGCTCAGGACGATCCGATCCAGCGCTGGCTGGGGGATCGTCACGGCAATCTCGGCCCGCACACCTTCCTGGTTCGCGTTCCTCGGGTTGAAATCGTCACCCTGCGGCACGATCGCGACGATCGTGTATTCACCCGGACGGTAGGCCTCGACGTCTCCCGAGGCCTGAACGCCCACGTTCCGGCGTGCGCGTGAGATGAAGATGACCGGAGCCGGTATGACGTTACCGTCCGCGTCCTTGACGACCGCCTCCAGTTTGGTCTTCTCGCCAACTTCGAGTGTCAAAGAAGCGGGAGTCACCTCGATAGTCGCGGCGCTTTCGACGAGCGACTGGTCCACCGTCTCCTCCGGCTCCTGAGCCGCCGCGGGGCCGATCGTCAGAAGAAGGACGCTCAGAACACCCAAAACCCAGAACGAGGTTTTATTGAATCTGCCCATGGTTTTTGATCCTCGGTTGATCACTGAAACGTCAAACACCGATAATGTCGGGTCAAACCCCGATAATGTCCACCAGTTCCTTTACGGCGCCGGCAGATTTCTGAAGTTCAGCCCGCTCCTCCAGGGTGAGTTCGATCTGGATGATCTCCTCGACCCCATCAGACCCGAGCTTCACGGGAACACCCACGAATAGTCCGTTAATACCATATTCTCCTTCCAGATAGGCCGCACAAGGAAGGATTTTCTTTCGGTCGTTCAGTATCGCGTCGACCATGTCGACGATGGAGGCAGCGGGGGCATACCACGCGCTGGTCCCGAGGAGACCGACGATTTCGGCTCCGCCCTTGCGGGTCCGGTCCACTAAGCGCTCGATCGTGTCGGCCGGCATCAACTCGGTGATCGGGATTCCCGATACCGTGGAATAGCGGGGCAGCGGCACCATCGTGTCTCCGTGTCCGCCGAGAACGAAGGCGTGGATGTTCTCGACCGACACGTCCAGCTCCATGCCGATGAAGGAACGGAAGCGCGCTGAGTCGAGCACGCCGGCCATCCCGACGACCCGGTTCTTCGGGAATCCGCTGCACCGGAACGCCGTCTGAACCATGGCGTCGAGCGGATTGCTGACGATGATCAGAATAGAATCAGGCGAGCGCTGGACCACCTGTTCCGTGACGCTCTTGACGATGTTGTAGTTCGTCTTGAGCAGGTCATCTCGACTCATACCCGGCTTGCGCGGAATCCCGGCAGTGATGACGACGATGTCGGAACCGGCCGTCTCGTCATAGCTGTTCGTGCCGGTGATGCGGGAATCGTACCCCTCGATCGGTCCGGTTTCGACCAGGTCGAGGGACTTGCCTTGCGGCACGCCTTCGACGATGTCGACGAGAACGACGTCGCCCAGTTGCTTCTGTGCTGTCAGCTGCGCGGCGGTCGCGCCGACGTTTCCGGCACCCACGACGGTGATCTTGTTTCTTGCCATTACATGTTCTCCACTATCGCCCGAGCGAACTCGGAAGTTTTCAATTTAGTCGCACCTTCCATCAGGCGCTCCAGGTCGTAAGTCACGCGTTTCTGCTGGATGGTCATGCCAAAGGCCTGCTCGATCGTTTTCGGCAACTTCTCGCCATCCCATGAAGTCGAACATCATACAACCTGACAGGATCACGCTGCTTGGATTGATCACGTCCTTGTCGGCGTATTTCGGAGCCGTCCCGTGCGTCGCCTCAAACACGGCGTAGTCGTCTCCGATGTTCGCGCCCGGCGCGATTCCCAGGCCGCCGACCTGAGCGGCGCACGCATCGGAGAGGTAGTCTCCGTTCAAGTTCGGAGTGGCAACCACATCGTACTCAGCCGGACGTGTCAGGATCTGCTGCAGCATCGAACTTCCACTCCATTGAATGTCAAATTTAGACCTCCAGAATAATTCGCGAACCATCAGACTTCTGCCACTGGCTGTTAGGGCGGGGCCGCTCGTGCCCGAACGGAAGGCCGAACCTAACATGCGCCCGTTTGGATGTCAATTGACACCCCAAAGCGGTTCTGCTAACGTCCGGAGCCTGCCGCTCGGGCTCGATCCTGTGCCGCTAGACCGCGCTCGATTCGGCCGTCGGCAGGCGGAGGTTTATGCGGGGTGTTTGTAGCCAAGAAGATCTTCCTGACCAAGGGCGTCGGTCGGCATCGAGAGAAACTTCCCAGCTACGAAATGGCCCTGCGCGACGCCGGGCTTGCGCCGTTTAACCTCGTCCACGTCTCCAGCATCTTCCCTCCACGGTGTAGGCTGATCCCGAGAACCCAGGGGTTGAAGTTCCTGTATCCGGGCCAGATCGTTTTCTCCGTCGTCAGCTCGAACGCAACAAACGAACCTCACCGGTTGCTGGCCGCCTCGATCGGTGTCGCGATACCGGCAGATCCCCACTCCTTCGGATACCTGTCCGAACACCACTCCTTCGGCGAGCGGGAGGTCGTGGCGGGAGACTACGCGGAAGATCTAGCCGCAGAAATGCTGGCGACCACTCAGGGAGTGGAGTTCGATCCGGATCGGAGCTGGGATGAGAAAAGAGAAATCTGGCGAATCTCCAACAAGATCGTCAAGAGCACGAGTGTCACAAAATCGGCAGTGGGCGACAAGAATGGACTCTGGACGACCGTTGTCGCCGGAGCGATCTTCATTCCAGAACCCGTCTACGTCCCAGAATGAGTGACGAATCCGGCTCCTCCCGATTTCTGGACATCCCGGACGGCTTCCGCGACTACGCCAGCAGCAGGGTCCTCGTTTGGCCCGTTCCATACGAAAGGACCACAAGCTGGGGACATGGAACCGCCGGCGGGCCACGCGCCATCCTCGACGCTTCCGGCTACGTCGAGTACTACGACGATGAACTCGACTGGGAACCCTACAGGATCGGCATCCACACGCTGCCGGAGACCGACGTTTCGGACCTCACCGAATTGGAGGGTCTGGAACGAATCGGCGCTCACGCCGCCCGATACTGCCGGGACGACAAGTTCGTCCTGACTCTCGGGGGCGAACACACTCTTTCGACGCCGATCATCCGGGCCGTGAAAGACAAGTACACCGATCTGTCCGTTCTCCAGATCGACGCCCATGCCGACCTCAGGGACTCTTACGAAGGCACCCCGCACAGCCACGCTTGCGTAATGCGCCGTGTCGTGGAAATCTGCCCCTTGGTTCAGGTTGGAATCCGATCGATATCCAAAGAAGAAAAGGAGGCCGCGGCTGGGCTGCCGACACGCATCTTCTTCGCCCGGGACATCGTCGGGCATACGGACTGGATCGCAGAAGCCGTAGGCAGCTTGAGCGAGCACGTGTACGTGACGATCGACGTCGATGGTCTGGATCCTTCCCTCATGCCCGCAACAGGCACCCCGGAACCGGGTGGAATGGGATGGTCCGAAACCCTCGAGCTGATCCGTCAGGTCGCCCAACGCCGCACGATCGTCGGAGCCGATATCGTCGAACTCTCCCCGATCGAGGGGCTCCACGCGGCCGACTTCCTCTGCGCCAAGTTGGCCTACAAGATTATCGCGTACGTGTTCTGCGGTAAGGGTAGTGTATGAAACTCGAGCCGACTCCCCTCCTGATCTGAGGAGGGGTGTTTGGGTGTCGCAGGCCCAAAAATCAAAAAGAGTGGCTCACGCCACCCTTTTCTCTAGGGCGTGTTAACACTACCGTAGTGCCTCGACGATGAGAGCGAAGTGAAGGAAGGCGAAGAACATGACGTCGAGTTTATCGAAACGGGAGAAGATACGCCGGAAACCTTTGAGTCGGCGGAAGAGCCTCTCGACTTCGTTCCTGCGGCGGTAGAGAACGCGGTCGTATTCCCACGGCTCCAGGCGGTTGCGCTTGGGCGGCACGACGGGAATCCACCCAAAATCCAGAGCCAATTGGCGGGTCTGGTCGTCCTGGTAGGCGCGGTCCATCAGCAGCGGTAGCGGCTCGGGTAGTGGCCCCAGACCGGCGAGCAGATCGCGGCCCTGCGGGGCGTCGTGCGCTTGGCCGGGCGAGAGCGCAAACGTTATTGCCGTTCGAGCATTCGCGGCAACCAGATGAATCTTGGTGGTCCATCCGCCGCGGGATTTGCCGATCGCTTGCGGACCGTTTTTTTTAACGCACCCGTGCCGTCGGGATGCACCTTCACAATGGTTGAGTCCATCGAAACGGCTTCCACCCGGATGCGCACCAGTTGCTCGCGCTGGAGTTTTTCGAAGACGGCGTCGAGCACGCCGTTCTTGGACCAGCGGTTCATCCGGGTGTAGATGGTGTGCCAGTTGCCAAAGCGCTTGGGCAGACCGCGCCACTTGCAGCCCTGCTCAGCCACATACAAAATGGCGTTCAAGACCGTCAGGTTCGAAAGACTGACGTTCCCCCGCTGACGCGGCAGCTCCGGCTCGATGCGACAATACTGCTCCTGTGTGATCTCCATGCCCTATTATAAAACATTCTTGCTCTTTAGTGTTAACACGTCCTAGATTGTCCAACTCCGAGGAGCGACCTAATCTCCCCCCGCCGCCTCCGGAACAGAAACCATTACGCTGTCCTTTCGGAAGCGCAGGATGGCTTCGACTACCAGCCAGATGCTCAGGACGAAAATGCTGCTCGCGACAAAGGTCAGAAGGAACTGGCCGCCGCTGTAGTAGACCCAGAGGTTGTAGACCATCGCGGTGATGGTGACTCCCAGCATGAAGACCATGGGCACGAACGTGTACCAGTAGTTCCACCCCTTCTGGCGGAGATAAACGGTGACGGTCAGCAGCGTCAGCCCGGCCAGCACCTGGTTCGTGCTCCCGAACAACGCCCAGAGAGCCAGGCCGGCCGGCTGCCCGTTGATCTCGTAAAACGCGAAGAACGCGATCAGGGCGACAGCGATACCGGAGGCGACGTACCGGTTGGCGAGCTGGGGCGCACCGATGGAATCCGCGATTTCGCCGATGTTATAGCGCAAAAGACGCGTCCCGGAATCGAGCGAGGTCAGGGCGAAGGAAACCGCGACAAGAGCGATGAACGCTTGAGCGAGCGGCATCGACACACCGAGCTGGGTCACGAACAGAGCCGTGCCGTCGATGAACGCGCTCATCTTTGGAGCCAGCCCTTCGGCGACCGACCAACTGGAGTAGTGTTCGCTCCAGGCCTCCAAGGAACGGAACCCAGCCGTCGTGGCCAGGACCGCCATCAGCCCCAGGAGGGATTCGCCGACCATGCCTCCGTAGCCGATCGCGACGGCATCGGGTTCTTTGTCGATCTGCTTGGATGTCGTGCCCGACGAGACCAGCCCGTGGAAGCCGGAGGCGGCCCCGCACGCGATCACGATGAAGACGAACGGGAAGATCGGTGGGGCTCCTGCCGGCGCGGTGTCGAGCGCCGGGGCGGCAAACTCGGGCCGCAGCAGGAAGAAACCGATGTATGCAACCCCGAGGCCCAGGTATAACAGCAGCGAGTTCAGGTAGTCCCGCGGTTGGAGTAAGAGCCAGACCGGCAGGACGGACGCGGCAAAGGCGTACACCAGGAGGATCAGGATCCAGGATCCTCGTCCGAGATCCGGCTGGGTGATGTTCAGGGCCACGACGATCGATCCCAGCATCAACGCAAAGCCGATGGCCGTGCTCTTTCCGATACCGGCCGAGCGCTTGTAGACCATCCAGCCGATCACGATTGCAACCCCCATCAGGAAGAACGTCGGGAAGACCGATTCCGGGTAGAAGCTCGTCGTGAACAGGTCGGCGACAACACCGACGAACACGCCCATCACGAGGCAGATCAGAAAGAGGATGATCAGGAGGAAAAGCGCCTTCGCCCGGGCTCCGATCAAGTTCTCAGCAACCTTTCCAATGCTCAACCCCTTGTGGCGCATCGAAACGACGAGCGCGCTGAAGTCATGGACCGCCCCGATCAGCAAGGTTCCGAGGACGACCCACAGCATGCCAGGCAACCATCCCCAGATCACGGCGATGGCGGGGCCGAGCATCGGCGCCAATCCGGCAATCGAAGCATAGTGATGCCCGAAGAGCACGCTCTTCCGGCAGGGGACGTAGTCCACTCCGTCCGTCATCGCATGCGCGGGGGTAATCGCATCCGGATCCAGCTTGAAAATCCGACCTCCCAGATGGTGGGCGTAAAACCGATAGAACAGGACGTAGGTGACGAAGCACAACGCGGCTGCCAACACTGGTGGCATATCATCCTCCTTCAGGCTTACCTCATGGAAAGATCGCCTTACCTTTTACACTCCGCCGGGAGGAGTGTCAATACTTTCGCCGAAACGGAAAGGTGGCGTAACCGCCACTTACAGAAGGTGATATAGGGTCCAAGTGCACGTCGGCAACAGCGTCGATCTGGCAGCGGAGCGGGAATTACTCAGGCGAGAAACAACAGCACCGCGGTTGGAATCACGATGACGGCAACCCCGTCGAGCAGTAGCCCGTATTTGATCATCTGGGTGATCGGGACCTTGCCGGAGGAATACACGATGGCGTTGGGAGGGGTCGATACCGGCAGGACCACGGCAACCGAGGCCGCGAGACTGGCCGCGATGGCCGGCGGAATCGGGTCGGTACCTGCCGCCTGGGCGATCGAGATGATGATGGGGATGGCGATGGTGGCGGCGGCTGTGTTCGACATGGCCTCAGACAGGATGACGCCGAATACGGCCGCGGCAAACGTGAGCGACACAACCGACGACACCGGAACCAAGCTGGTGATGCCCCTCCCGAACGATTCGGCCAGACCAGTCGAGAACGCCAAACTACCCAGCGCAAGCCCTCCCCCGAAGAGCAGAATCGTCCCCCAGTCGATCGCTGCGGCCTGCTTCCACGTGATGGTCGATCTCTCGCTCCGGCTGATCGGCATCAGAAACAGCAACGATGCCCCGACAATGGCTGCAACGGAGATCGGGACCGAAGCCGCGATCTGACTTGCGATGGGATGATCGATAATCCTCGGTAGCGTCCCGGGAACGACCCAGAGCGTCACCGTGACAGCGAACGCTATCAGGACATTTCGCTCACCGCGTTTCCAGGGCCCCAGAGCTGCCTTTCGCTCCCTGATGATCCGATCCGCGCCGGGGATCTCTCCACTCGCTCCTCCAGCCCAGTTGAGGTAGATGAACAGGAACGCGAGCAGCACGATCGAGATCGGGACGGCAAAGACCATCCAGTCGACAAAGCTGATCTGCGTATCCACAAGCTGATCGAGCATGCTGACGGCAACAACGTTAGGCGGGGTCCCCACCACGGTCATGATCCCGCCCAGCGAGCAACCGTAGGCGGTCGAGAGCATCAGGACTGTGCCGTACTTCTTGGTGACGCCTCCTTCCGAGTCCATGAATGCCAGCAGAGACATCCCGAGGGGCAACAGCATCGCCGCCGTCGCGGTGTTGCTCATAAAGGCTGACAGCACCGCCGCGATGCCGCAATAGGCAACAAGGATTCGAGCAGGGCGCGCACCGATGACCTTCCACGACATCACGCCGTACGCGATCCGTTCGTTGAGCCTGTGGACGAAAATCGCCTGGGCGACGATGAAGCTCCCGATGAAGAGAAAGATCAGTGGATCGGAAAACGCTACAAAGGCCTCCCGGGCCGGGGCGATTCCAAAAATCACGGCCAGGGTAGGGCCGAGCAGGGCGGTCACCGGCAGCGGGATGGCCTCGGTCACCCACAATGTGACGACCAGAGCCATTATTCCGGCGAGACGGTGCGCCTCGGTCGACAGCCCCGGGAAGGGCAGCCAAAGTATTAGGAGGAGCAGGCCCGGCGCCAGTATGAAGCCGACTTTTCGTCGCAGTTCGTCGAAGCGGGATTCGCCTTCACTAACTAGCTGGCGAACCTTCGTCTCGCCTTGCGGGGAAGCTTCCATGGCCGTGAGGGTGTACCACAGGTTCCGCGGCAGCGTCTACCAAAAATCTGTCTAGCAGCCCGTGGCGGAACTCTGCAGGGCCGCGTTACGAGCGCCATCGGGCCATATGCGAGGCGCCACGACGACGTCGATGCTCTTCATCGATCTAGGAGTGGCAACGCGGCAGATGGCCCGATGCCGTCGTAACCCGTAGGGCGCAGGGGGGGTCGGGCCCCAGGCTTTGTCGTTCGTCGGTCACGATGAAAAAGCATCGCTCCGCTCCTCTCTTCGCGCCTGAGACCCGAAGACCCCTGCGCGCGACCCTGCAGAGTTCCGCCACGGGCTGCTAAAGCCCTACCATCTTCGAATATACCGATCTGGCCACCGAAGCCTTTTCGGTCCCCTTGACGATGGCACGACCATCCCGGAACAGGGTCAGTTCGTACGGCGGATTTTGGCACTTGAGCAGAAACTCGTTGGACTGAACCGTGCCGAACGCTTCGAGAGACTTCCCGACCTCGGACATGTCCAGTTGCCCCCGCACGGCCGGGATCAGTTGGACGGCGTTACGCCCGCAGAGGCTGATGGTCCTCAGAGGTGCGGCGTCCAGGTACTCCAGCCGACCCTCGGCACATAACGCACAGTGGCCCCGGGCTTCGGCCGGGATTCTCATCGAGTGAAAACGGCCAGACCACACATCGAAAGAAATGAGGCGGACATCCTCTGCCCTGAGTTGACCCGTCAGAAAACGGAAGGCCTCGGAAACCTGCATCGAGGCGATGGCGTTCGTGATCGGAGCGATGACGCCCGCCGTGTCGCAGGTCGGCGAAGAGCCCGGTGCGGGCAGGCTCTCGATGACGCAACGCAGGCAGGCCCCGTCGGGAAGTACCGGCATCATCACACCGTAGCTCCCGACGGCCGCAGCGTAGATCCACGCACGCTTTGATTTTCGGCAGGCGTCGTTGAGAACGAAGCGGGTTTCGAAGTTGTCGACAGCGTCCAGGACGAGATCGGCGCCTTGGATGAACTCCTCGACGTTCGAGGGATTCAGGTCGTCGACGATAGCGTCCAACTTGACGGTGGAGTTGATTTGTTCGAGCCTCGCTCGGGCGGCCACAGCTTTGGGAAGGCCCCGACGGACGTCCTCTTCGTCATAGAGGGTCTGTCGCTGGAGGTTCGTTAGTTCGACGAGGTCGCGGTCGATCAAACGCAACCGCCCCACGCCGGAGCGGACCAACTGATCTGCCGCCACCGAGCCCAGCGCGCCGAGCCCGACCAGAACGACACTTGCCGCCTCCAGGCGCTTCTGCCCTTCTTCGCCGATCCCGTCGAAGCGCACCTGACGGGAGTAACGGTCAGACTCCGACAAGGTTCAGCTCCCGCTGCATGGATTCGTAGATGGCTGTTACAAGGGGTTGCGTTTGCATGGTAATCGCCTGTTCAAGCACCCGGTCGAACTCCTCGATTTTCTCTGCGAGGATGAAGAACGGCGGCAGCCGGGCTTCGGCGAGGAAGTGATTCGAGAACACAACGGCCGTCGTGCGATTGCCGAATTCGAAAGGCCAGATGTCAATCAGGCGGGTCAGCACCAGCGCCGACTTCTCAACCGCGTGGATTTCCATGAAGCTGTCCGCCGTCAGCCATCGCTCGAAGTTGTCCAGTGAACGATCCACGAATTCGGGCTCCGGACAATCCTGTCCGCGAAACATCGCAGTCGTAACGGACTGTCTCAAAACACCCGCACCCTCCCTGCCGGAGAACATCACCTCGTGCAGTTTCAGCAGCACTTCTTTCGTCGGCGACGTGGACAACTCCCTGGCGTGGTTTATGTCGGATGCCGACTCGCCAAAGTCAATCAAGCGATCAAACCGCTCCCAGCACGTCGTCAGGTCCACGCTCTCGAGATTCTTCAGATCGCCGAAAGGATCGTTGCGGCGGATCACGTCAGAATAAATCGGCAGCTCGTCCATAAGTTGGTCAGTAGTCAGTAGTCAGTAGTCAGTAGTCAGTAGTCAGTAGTCAGTAGTCAGTAGTCAAGTCAGTTAAGAAGTGTACCTCTTACCCGTCACTTGTCACTCGTCACTGACCACTCACCACTTCCCTTCCCCTCACCTCTCCCGCACCGCTTGCCGCGTCTCTCTCTCGATCGTTTTCCGCCGTTCCGTCTCGCGCTTGTCGTGAACTTTCTTGCCTTTGGCCAGGGCGATTTCGCACTTGATTCGTCCCTTCTTCAAGTACATCCGCAGGGGCACCAGGGTCAAACCGCGTTCCGTGGTACGCCCGATGAGGCGACGGATCTCGGACTTCTTCAACAGGAGCTTTCGGGTCCGCAGGGGGTCGTGATTGGCGATGTTGCCGTGTGAAAAAGGACTGATGTGACAGTTCAGGAGCCAGACTTCGCCAGACTTGACCACCCCGTAAGCTTCCTTCATGCTGACGCGGCCCTCTTTAGCCGACTTGACCTCGGTACCGGTCAACACGAGGCCCGCCTCGAATTTTTCAAGGATCTGGTAGTTGTGAAACGCTTTCCGGTTGACCCCCAGCACAGGATTCTCGGTTCCCATCGGTGACTTAGCGCAAAAAGGGGTAACGATGGGGAACCGGACCGGCGATCACGGCTCTGGCTGTGGTGGGTTGGGGGACTTCTTGTTCAGATCCAGGATCGTCGGCGACGTGTTCCCGAAAACGTTTGGCTGCGGACCGGGTTGCGCGCCTGGACGGCCGGGCGTCGCGCCGGGAGCGCCCTGTTGCAGCCTCATGTAATCACTCGGAGACATCGTCCCGCCGGGCGAGGTCGGCAATCCTGTCGGAGAAGCGCCGCGCGCACCGAAGGGGAAACCCGCCTGGCCAGGCATCGCCATCGGCATCCCCGGCTGCTGTTGCTGGTTCTGGTTCGCTCGCGGATTCACCAGAGGTCCAAACGGAGTCTGGATCACAGCAGGCTGCGCGGGTGCATTGCCCGCATTCCGATTTCCACCTACAGCAGGGTTCGGATTCCCTCGAGCCTGGAACGGATTCTGGGGTGCCGGCGTCGGCGCTCGATTCGGGCTGACAAAAGGCTGTGGATTCGACGCGCGGGGAGGCGCCGCGGCTTGAGCCTGTCCCGTAAGACTCTGCGACACCGCCGTGACGACAATCTGGGTGCCTTCCAGCACGACGTAGTCCAGCGGCAGCCCCTCGAAGACTTTCTTCACCGCCTGATCGAGAGGAAGTCCGGCAAACTGGGTGCTGACGTTGCGGTTCGCCAGCTCCGGGGGGACCGTGGAAGTCGTCCCCGCCGTACGATCCAGCAACCCGAGCAATCGCCCGAGTGGAACGGCTTCTGCGTGGATCGACACGCGATCGTCAACCACCTTGATTTCCAGGGGTTTCCGGTCGGCCGCACCTGCACCGAGGGGCATCGTAACGGCTATGACCAGGGCGACGATCAGCTTCATGGCATGGGCTCCTATTGAGTAAGACAATCCTACCACAAGGATCGTTCGACATCGGCAATCAGCCGTCAGCTTTCAGCTATCAGCTAAAGCGGATGGGACTATCGTCCCGTTTTCCGAAGTAGCTGAAGGCTGAACGCTGAGAGCTGACAGCTGAAATCTACCGGGCACCCCGGCCCAATAGAACGACTGGAACCGTCTTGATCAGAATCTTCAAATCCAAAAGCAGCGACCAGTTGTCTATGTAACTCAGGTCGAGCTTCATCCATTCGTCGAAGCCGACCTGGTTCCGGCCGCTGATCTGCCACAGGCAGGTAATACCCGGTTTCATGCTCAGCCGCCGGCGCTGCCAGCGCTCGTAGCGTTCGACCTCCTGTGGAAGCGGTGGGCGAGGACCGACGAGGCTCATGTCGCCTCGGAGTACGTTGTAGAGCTGAGGAAGTTCATCGATGCTGAAACGGCGCAGAATCTTTCCGACGGCAGTGATACGGGGATCCATGGACGACTTGAAGACGGGCCCGTCCATCTCGTTGAGGGCTTCCATCTCCACCCGCCGCTGTTCAGCGTCATCGACCATGGAGCGAAACTTGTGCATGACAAAGGGACGCCCGTGGAGACCACATCGCTGCTGTTGGAACAGCGCAGGCCCCTTCGAAGTGATCCGGATTGCGGCGGCGGCAATCAGCATGACCGGCGAGGTCAAGATCAGCAGGCATCCGGAAAGCACGACGTCCATGGCCCGCCGGACGAACAGTAGGAATTCGTCGGACGGGATGGTACTGAACGTCAAGAGGGGGAACCCATCCAGTTCGTGGAGTTCCATGCGCGCAATAGAATGGGGAAACAGATTGAGCACCACGCGCGCGGTCACACCGAGTTCCTCACACAACAAGAAGAGTTCTTCGCAGGAGTCGAGACGTTGACGGTCCACGACAAAGATCATGTCGTCGATGCCGCCTCGTTCGAGCACCTGGCGGGCCTCCGCTTCAGGGAAAACGCCGATCGGCTCAAGGCCCCACTCGCTGTGGGCCTCGATGGTACGCGCGAAATCATCCGCGGACGAAGAGTCGCCGATGATGGCCACATGCCGCGCGTTCGTAAGGCTGCGGTTTCGGGCACGAGCGGCAAAGAGCACGATTCGGTAGGAAACCAGGAGCCCGTAGTTGATCACCAGCGTGAACACCGTGATCAAGCGGCCGGTCGCTTCCTGGTCGAGGAAGAAGAGCACGGCAGCGGCGACGATCCACGCCAGCCCGATCGCCTTGGAGAGCTGGACGACCTGATCCCGCAGGGAGAGGAAACGGGCGGAATATACACCGAAAGCGGGCAGGAGGACCGCCCATATCGGCAGGATCAGCGCCAGCAGCCACAGGTATATCCCCATCGGCATCACGGTATATCCCTCGAGTTGGAAGGAGTTGCGGACGCCGTAAGCCAGGAAGAAACTGCCGGATGTCAGAGCCAGATCGATCAACAACAGGTTGAATGCGAGAACTCTCTTACGTTGCTGGATCATACGCAGCGGATTGGGAATGACATGACGTGGATTCAGGTCGGAAACCGGCCCGACGGAATGTCGAGGGCGGTCAATCCACCATCAACTATTCAAGAATGAACGCTACCATGAACAGACCTTCAGCACTAAGACTTCTGCTCTCTCTGACCCTCGCGATCATCCACCTGACGGGGTGCTCAGCTCACCGGGGGGCGTATGACCGCGGTCTCGAAGCCGAGCTTTCCCGGGACTACGATCTGGCCCTGACAAACTACGAAGAAGCCCTTGCGGAAAAGCCCGGAGATATCGAGTACCGCCTCAAGGTCGAGCAGGCGCGGTTCGCTGCGGCTTTCGAGCACTTCGAACGCGGACGGCGCGCAATGGAGGCTGGTGAACCGGCCCTCGCTCGGGTGGAGTTTACGACAGCTCTCCGTCTCGATCCGACCCACTCCCTGGCCCAAACGGAACTGACTCGAGCCGAAGAGCTGATCCGTACCGGTAGTGTGGGGCAGCCGGAGCAAAAGACGGTGTTCGAAGTCCGCAAAGAACTCGCCCGGACCGACGCCAGCATAGAGAGTCAGCTCCAGCCGACCGTCGAGGGGCCGATTTCGCTCCGGATTACCCAGGAAGCCCAATCGATATTCGAGACGATCGCCGAGTTGGCCGGGCTCAACATCATTTTCGACCCGGATTTCCGGTCGACTCGCATTTCTGTCGAGCTCGACGACCTCAGCGTCTATGAGGCATTGGACATCCTGGCGCTTCAGACTCGAACGTTCTGGAAGCCCATCAACCAGAGGACGCTGATCGTCGCACCGGAAAACCAGCAGAAGCGGCGAGAATACGAACAACACGTCCTGAAAACGATCTACTTGACCCACAGCGTCAACCCGACCGACATCACCGAAGCGATCACGGCGATCCGGACGCTCCTGAACATGCGTTTCATCGCCCAGAGCACATCCATGAACGCGATCATCCTGCGCGATACGCCCGATAAGGTCGCCATAGCAGAAAAAATCATCGCCGACATCGACATGATCAAACCGGAGGTTTTGGTCGAAGCCACGATTCTGGAAGTTGACCGGAACCGGCTTCGCGAGCTCGGCGTGCTTCCTCCCACGGGAACGACGCTCAGCTTTGATTCCGGGGCCCCGAGCGGCGGTGGCGGAGATGCTGGAACGGGCGGCGGTGGTTCGAGTCAGATCAGCCTGAGAGACCTCGATACGATCAATTCCGGAAGCTTCAATATCGTGATTCCCGATACCGTGGCCAAGTTTCTGGAGAGTGATTCGAGGACGCGACTGGTCCAGAATCCGAGTGTCCGCGCGACAGATGGCAAGCTCGCACAGATTCGGATCGGCTCCCGCGTGCCGGTCGCTTCCGGGAGTTTCCAGCCCGCGTTCGTCGGTGCGACCGGAACGCCCGTCGTTCAGTTCCAGTACATCGATGTCGGTGTCAACCTCGACATCACACCGAGGGTCCTGCTGAATCGGGAGATTTCCATGACCGTCCTTGTCCAGGTCCAGGCAACGGCCGGCCTTAACGTCATCAGTGGAGTAGCGCTGCCGGTCTTTACCAACCGTTCGATCCAACACGAGATTCGACTAAAGGAAGGTGAAACCAACATCCTGGGAGGGTTGATCACAGAAACGGAAAGCACCGCTTTTGCGGGTATTCCCGGCCTGATCAAAATCCCGATCCTGAAGCACCTTTTTGGCTCCGAGACGCGGCAGCAGGATCAGACGGAAATCATTATTCTCCTGACGCCCCATATCGTGAAGATGCCCGACATCAACGACCGTAACCTGCGCGGTATCATTGTCGGTACCGAGACCGACACGCGGTTTAGAGGAATGGTTGGAGAGCCGTCGATTCCGCAGCCTGAAGAGCCGGAACCGGACAACGCCGAGATCGTCGAACCCGAGCCCGAACCTGAGGGCGCGGTTCCGGATCCCTCCGCAGCGGTATCGGTCCCGACCGACGCCGTGCGCTTCGATCCCGCGGCGCTGACGCTCGCGGTTGAAAGCCCGACGGAGCTGGAGATCTACGTCAACGCTACGGGCATGATCGGTGCGGACCTGACGATCGAGTTCGATCCGTCTCTCGTCGCGCTCGAGGACGTCGTGGAAGGAGGATTCCTGAGCCAGGACGGTGCCAGTGTTGCTGTCATGCAAAACATCGACACCGGAGCGGGCAGAGCGATCATATCCGTCGAGAGGCCCGAGCGCTCGGCCGCACTGTCGGGAGAGGGCAGCATCGTGCGACTGACCCTCCGCGGGTTGCGCAGCGGACAAACGACACTGAGGGTGACCGGCTTTACGGTGCGAACGCCCGATGCCGAACCACGGACAGGAAAGATTGCAGAGTTGCCGATCACCGTGCCATAAAGACAAGGGTATGTTTGGAGCGAGATCCCAGCGCGGCTTCTCTCTAATCGAGTTGATCGTCACCGCGACGATCATCGCGATCCTCGCTGGGATTGCCGTCCCGCTGGCGAGAAATTCAATTCGGCGGCAGAAGGAAGTAGAGTTGCACCGGGCGCTGCGCGAGATGCGTGTTGCGATCGATCGCTACAAGGAGGCGTCGGACCTGGGTATGATCCAGGTGACGTTGGGAACGGAAGGCTACCCGGAGAACCTGGAAATCCTCGTCGAAGGCGTCGATCAAGTCGGCCAGGTCGACCGTAAGATGAAGTTTCTGCGCCGAGTCCCCGTGGACCCCATGACGAACTCCACCGACTGGGGCCTGCGGGCGTACCAGGACGACCCGGAATCCAACTCCTGGGGCGGGTCTAACGTGTTCGACGTCTACACGAAATCCGGCGGAACCGCCCTGGACGGGACCAACTACCATGAGTGGTAGGAAAGGCTTCAGCTTGCTCGAGATGATGATCGTCTTGACGATCATCGCAATCCTGGCGTCGATCTCGATCCCGATGTACCAGTCCGTCGTACTGCGCGCGAAGGAAGCCGTCCTCAAAGACAACCTGCACGGCTTGCGGACGGTGATCGATCAGTACACGGCGGATAAAAAGACGGCCCCACAGTCACTGGAAGATCTCGTCGACGCCGGCTACTACCGGGAAATTCCGGAAGATCCCATCACCGAGTCGAGCACGACGTGGCAGGTCGAGTTCGGCGACACAGCCATGATTCCCGACCAACTGGAAACCGGCATAGTCGACCTGCACAGCGGTTCGACGGCAATTTCCTCGGAAGGGACGCCCTACAGTGAATGGTGATGTTAGTAGCCAGTAGGTAGTAGTCAGTAGTCAGTTAATGATCGGCGACAGCGCAACAGACTACTGACTACAGACTACTGACTACTTCCCCAGAAGCGTTTCCAGCATCTTCTCATCGTCCCGCCACTTCTTCTTGACCTTCACGTGGAGCGCCAGGTGCACTTTGCTATGCAGGAGCGACTCCAGTTCGTGGCGGGCTTCGGTGCCGACGTGCTTCAACAGCTGGCCGCCCTTACCGATGACGATAGCCTTCTGCGACGCTCTCTCTACGTAAACTGAGGCATGGATCCGGACCAGCTTCTCGTCGTCTTCGAACCGTTCGATGGCGATCGCCGTGGCGTGGGGCAGTTCCTCGCGGGTCGCCAGAATCAGCTTCTCCCTTATGATTTCTGAAGCGAGGAAACGCTCGGGCCGGTCGCTCGGCTGGTCGCCTGGATAGTACATCGGACCCGCCGGAAGGTAACGGAAGAGCTCCTCAATCAGGATCTCCGCACCATCGCCGTCCAGGGCTGACAGAGGGATGATTTCGTCGAAATCGGCCGCTTTCTGGTATCGATCGATCGCCGGCAGCAGTTCTTGCTTGGCGATTTTGTCGATCTTGTTCAACAGGAGGAACCGGCGGGACTTCGAGCCCTTGACGAGTTCCAGCGCAAACTCGTCGCCGCGACCGTGGGGCACGGAAGCGTCGACCATCAACAGGACCACGTCGATGTGTTCCAGCGATTCCAGCATGAAGCGCATCATGCGCTCGTTCATCCGGTGCCCCGGTTTGTGTATTCCCGGTGTATCAAGAAACACGACCTGACCGCGCGCGTCACTCAGTATTCCACGGACGACGTTACGCGTCGTCTGAGGACGCGGTGTCACGATCGAAATCTTGTCGCCGACGAGCCGGTTCAGCAGCGTGGACTTGCCGGAATTCGGCCGTCCGACGATCGAGACGAAGCCGGACTTGAAATCTGCGAGATCCATCTAGTGGCCTGTAGCGGAGATATCGGCACCATCGCCGATGGGTCTTGCCAGTCGAGGTCGAGGAGAGAGGAGGAATTGATGCGGTTTCATCATGACGACGAACGACAAAGAGATCGACGGCAACCCCCATCGGCCCGGAGGGTTGCGGCGGAACGGCACCGTCTTCGTTGTCGCTCCTCCTCGCAATGTAGGAGCATTACCTCGTCGTCGACTCCTAGAATCCGGTGCCGTTCCACCGCAACGCTGGTACCGATATCTCCGTTACAGGCCACTTTACCTGGAGCCCCCTTTGGCCGTCATCGAGCGGATGCGGATCCTGCGGATCTTCCGCCGGTCGGCGTCGACGACCTCTATGGTGAGACCCTGATGTTCGATTTTCTCTCCTGAAGCGGGTAGCCTCCCAAACAGTTCGACCACGGCCCCACCGACGGTCGTGCATTCGGTATCCTCAACGAGGGGCATCCCCAATCGATCCTCCATCGAGTCGAGTTCGAGGCCGCCCGGCACAAGGTAGCTGCCTCCACCCTCTTCGAGCACCTTTTCGCCTTCGGAGTCGGCGTCGTTGATCTCGCCGACGATCTCTTCGACCAGATCCTCGACGGTGATCAGACCGGCAATTCCACCATACTCATCGACCACCAGGACGATCTGATGGCCCTCGGCTCTCATTTCCTGCAGCAGGTCGTCGATCGGCTTGGTCTCGGGTACAAAGTGAACCGGGTGCAAGACGGACCGGAGATTGTCGAGTTGCTCCCCGCTTCTCCAGATCCGCAGCAGGTCCCTCTCGTGCAGGATACCTTCCATGTTGTCCAGTTCGGTCCGGTAGACGGGAATGCGGGAATGACGGTTGGATACGATCAAGTTGACCGCGCGCTCCACACTCCAGGAGACGTCGGCGGCGACGATCTGCGGCCGAGGCGTCATCACTTCGAGAGCAGCCTTGTCACCGAAATGGACGATGGACTGGATCATTGCCCCTTCGTCCTGTTCGAGGATGCCCTCCTCCTGCCCAGCGTCGATGAAGGCCTGGATCTCTTCTTCGGACGCCTCCTCCTCGTCTTCGGGCTCAGTCTCCTCCTCCCACCGGTGGAAGCGATTCAAGACCGACATCATCAGCTGAACCAGCGGGCGCAGCAGGTAGTAGGGCACCGTCAGGGTCGGCACGAGCCGAGCCAACACGCCCTCAGGATTGCCGATAGCCACTGCCCGCGGTAACAATTGTCGAAAAACCAAAACCAGTACAAGAGTCGTTGCCGCTCCGGCCGGGAGCGCCAGAGCGTCATGAAGCGGCGTTCGGAGGAACGCTCCGGTGAGCAACACTGCGATCGCGATCAGCAGCGTCTGGATGCTGATGTGGATCACCATAAGCACCTCGGCCCGCGACTCGACCATCGCGGCCCAGAGCGGGCTCGATTTCGACCCGGACGCGTCTGCGAGTCGGCGTAACGCGATCTGGTTCACACCTCCGAGCGCGAAATCGAGGATCGACATCACGAGTAACGACGCAACAAGGACGGCCGCGATCAGGAATTCCAGCGCACTCAACATCGAAATCTCCGGCGCAAGCGACCCTCGAGAGCCCTCATTTCGCCGTCATCACTCTCATGGTCGTAGCCCATCAGATGCAGCAACCCGTGCAAGGCCAGTCTTTTCAGATTAGTCTCAAGGCTGACGTTTCGGGAACGTCGGATCTGATGATAGGCAGTTTCCGTGGAGATGAGCACATCGCCCAGGTACCCCTCGTCACCGGGGAAACTGAGGACATCCGTCGGCCTATCCAGGCCCCGGTAAGTCGCGTTGTACCCACGGATCACCCGATCGCTGACGAGCACAACTGAAAACGTTCCAGCAGGATGGAGGTGGTCCACCAGCAGGGTTATGAAGTCCGACAGCTCGCACCGGTCGACGCTGTGTTTCCGCTGCCGGTTAAGTAGGAGGTATGGCTCGGGGTCTCCTGGCTCGGTCGACGTCAGGGCCGGCGCGCTCATGAGGGGTGACCGCTGTCCTCGGGCGGTTTGAACGACAGCGCTCGTTGGCCCCCCATGCCCCGCGGGAAGTATTTCTCGTAGGCGCGCACGATTTGGAGAACGAGCGGATGTCGCACCACATCCCGGTCGCTGAAGTTCACGAACCCGATCCCGTCGATACCGGACACAACGTCGCGGGCTTCGACGAGGCCGGACGTCTTACCGAACGGCAGATCGATCTGTGTGATGTCGCCGTTGATGACTGCTTTGGAGGTGAAGCCTATTCGAGTCAGGAACATCTTCATCTGTTCCGACGTCGTGTTCTGGGCTTCATCAAGGATGACAAACGAGTCATTCAGCGTCCTTCCACGCATGAACGCGATCGGCGCGATCTCGATCACGCGACGTTCCAGATACCGGTCGACCCGATCTGTGTCGAGCATGTCATACAGGGAGTCATAGAGCGGCCGCAAGTAGGGGTCGACCTTTTCTTCCAGTGTCCCCGGCAGAAAACCCAATCGTTCGCCCGCTTCCACCGCCGGCCGCGTCAGCACGATGCGGCTGACACGTTTCGCCAGCAGCTCCCGAACAGCCATGCCAACCGCGAGGTAGGTCTTCCCCGTGCCCGCGGGCCCGATACCGAAAACCATGTCGTAACTATCGATGGCTTCCATGTAGATCTTCTGGTTGAGGGTCTTGGGTGCGATGCTGCGCTTTCCTACCTGAAACTGTCGCGGGGGGGCGACGACCTGGCGCAACGTCACAGAGTTGTCTTCCGAAACGATCCGAATGATCGATTTCAGGTCTTCACTCGAAAGCTGGATCCCTTCGGTCCGAAGATGGGCGTAGTCCTGGATGAACTGCTCCACAAGCGTCACCTGCTCGTCGGCTCCCTCGACCGTCAGGTTGTCGGGAGCGATATGGACTTCCACGTTGAGGAGAGATTCCAGATACTTGATGTTCCCGTCGTAGGTGCCGAAAAGGTCGGCGATGCCTTCGCCGATGGGGATAGTTTTTTTCATTCCTGGCTGAGGACGTAACTCGTTCTGAATTATAGCACGCGGGGCTCGGGGGCCACGGTTCTATGGGGCCTTCGCGGACTCGACCGTAAGTCTGTCTTCCCCTCGTGAGATTGACCACGAGGAGGAGCAATTGTTATCATGGTGGTTTCGAGACGGAAGCTGATGGCAAACCATGCATCCGCGATAAAGCGGAACCGACAAAACGAGCGGAAACGGTTCATCAACCAGATGAACCGCCGCAAGCTGAAGACCCAGTTGAAGAAGCTGAAATCGGTGATCTCCGAGGGCAAGGTCGACGACGCCCGGGCGATGTTGCCGAAGACGTTCAGCCTGATCGACAAGTCCGTTCAGAAGGGCGTTATCAAGGCGAATGCCGCCCGGCGATACAAGTCCCGCATGACCCGAAACGTCAACGCCATGGCGGCCTGAAGAAGTAGTCAGCCGTCAGTATTCAGCATTCAGTTAAGAGGGGACCCGACTCCCCTCCTTGGTTAAGGAGGGGTGGCCGCACCGCAGGTGCGGACGGGGTGGTTCGATTAACCGGGTGGATGCACTGAAGGTGCAGACGGGGTGGTTGGCCCGATCAGCACCTTTTCCGACGTTTCTGCTTAGCCAACACCCGGGGACAGGGCCAGGCCCCTGTCCCCCTCACATTGGCTCTCTCACGGATCGTCTCACTGTAGCCCCACCATTTTCCACAGCATCGCGTCGAACGTGTACTCCGGGTGGGCGCTGGCGCTTGTGCTCTTGAACGCCTTGTCGGCCTTCAGGAGCTCGCCGAACCCTACCCCCAGCTGCTCCGAGCTGAAACCCGGGGCTGCCTTCCGAAGCTTCCCAGCGACAAAATCGTGTACACCCAGGGCGCGGGCGACCTCACTTCCCCGCCCGCCCTCGACCAGTTGTTTGCTGGCGAACAGTTTCCGCCACAAGCTGGCAAGTTTTCCGAGTATCTTGAGCGGCTCCACGCCTTCTTCGATCATGGCTTCGATGACACGCACTGCCTTCGGAAAGTCGCGTGCAAGCACGGCGTCGTCCAACTCGAAAGGTCCGAACTGCTCGGAGCGAAGAATCAGCATGTCGACGTCTTCCACCTCTACAGGTCGTTCCTTCTTCACGTAGGTCTGCAGCTTCTCCAATTCCCGGTACAGCGGATACAGCTCGGTCCCGATGTTCTCGACGATGTAGCTCGCCACCTCGGAGCGGACACCGTACTGTTCTTTGACCCACCGGATAGTATCGGCCGGCCGAAGGGGGTCGATTTCCACGACTTTGAACGTCTTGGTCCACGCCTGGAGCGACCTCCGGCCGGTGACGCAAAGGATGATCTTGAGGGAGGAGTCCTCCAGGTCGTTGATCTCGGCGAGATGGGTGAGTCGCTTCTTCGGAATTTTTCCCGCGTTGGTAACCATCAGAACGCGGCTTTCCCCGAACAGTGGCGGCGTCAATGCCGACGACATCAGCTCGGACGGCTCGACGGAATCCAGCTCTTTGGCGGAGATCTTCTCGACCGCCCAGGTCCCGCCGAAAAGCTGTGTCCAGACTGCCTTCGATTCATCGACTAGAAACTCGTCTTCACACACGAACACGAAGACATGCCCGGGTGGAGCGCCACTCTTTCGTCGAAATTCTGAAAACTTCACGGACTTCGGTGGAACAGCGAAGCAACCAGGGAAGACGCGAAGCGCCGGGCGAGGCGTTCCATGGCGGCCGCGTCTTCCGGAACAAAGGTCTCGGAGTCATTCGACAACTCGAAGACTTCACGGAACGTCCAACGCTGGTCGGCAAAGACCACCGAGCCGTCGCGACTGTCGGTCAGACTCACATCCACTTCGACCGCGACGGTGTACGCGGTGCCCCGTCCCCGGTCGGTGAAAATGATGGGAATCGAAGTCACCCTCAACACCTGCCCCGATAGCACAAAATCCCCCGCGGAAGCGGGCAGCACGTCGTAGCGAGTGCGCTGGATGAGTTCGCGGCGAACGGCTTCGGTCAGGCGCTGCTCGATGCGATAGTTTGTCGTGGAGTTCCGGAACAGCGGCACGGCAATACTCTGCCCGGACCCGGACGCGAGGTTGCCTCCAGCCAAACGGTAGCCACAGCCGGCTAGCAACGGAACCAGCAACAGCAGAGATTGAAGCAGAATGACTCGTGGCCGCGTCATCGGCGGTTCTCGGCGAGGAGCGGAGCGGCGCGGTTGATCCGCAGCATCTCGTCCTCAAAGCTCGGCTTATTTGTGAAACGAGACAGTTAGGATAACATGCCCAGCGTCGGCCGAATCGCATCCCCAGAGGTCCCCCTTTCTTGGCCGATCCACACGGAGGAGTGCTCTTGAACCCGTCTGAAACCATCTGGAGAAACGGAGAGTTCATCCCCTGGGATGAGGCACAGATACACGTTCTTTCCCACGTCGTCCACTACGGCTCATCCTGTTTCGAGGGCATCCGGTGTTACGAGACGCCGCGGGGCTCCGTCGTCTTCCGACTTAAGGATCACATCCGCCGACTGGTGGAATCTTCAAGAATCTACCGTATGGACATCCCCTACGATGAGGCGTCGCTGACGAGTGCGGTTATCGAAACGATCCTTGCGAACCGGCTGGCAGCCTGTTATGTGCGACCCGTGGTCCTGCGTGGCTACGGCACGTTGAGCGTGAACCCGATCGGCGTTCCAGTGGAGACCTACATCGCGGTCTGGGAATGGGGTTCCTACCTCGGCGCGGATGCCCTGGAGAACGGCGTCGACATATGCGTGTCTTCCTGGGCGCGAATGGCTCCGAACACGTTCCCAGCAATCGCCAAAGCGGGCGGGCACTACATGAACTCCCAACTAATTAAGATGGAGGCCGTCCACAACGGTTTCGCAGAGGGAGTGGCGCTCGATGCGATGGGTTACGTCAGCGAGGGCAGCGGTGAGAACCTCTTCCTGGTTCGTGATGGCGTCATTCACACCCCGTCGCTGGCCCATTCGGTACTATCGGGTATCACGCGCGACTCGGTCATGCGAATCGCCGCCGACATGGGGTTGACGGTGCGTGAAGAGGCGATTCCCCGCGAGTGGCTCTACATCGCCGACGAGCTCTTTTTCGCGGGCACCGCTGCGGAGATCACGCCGATTCGGTCGGTCGACCACATTATCATCGGTGAAGGAAAGCGCGGCCCGGTGACCGGAAGAATCCAGCGAGCGTTTTTCGACATCATCCAGGGCACGTTTCCGGACCCGGACGATTGGTTATATCCGGTAGCCAGTAGCCAGTAGTCAGTAGTCAGTTAAGACTGGAACCGACTCCCCTCCTTGGATAAGGAGGGGTGGATGCGCCGAAGGCGCAGACGGGGTGGTTTGACTAACCGGGTGGATGCGCCGAAGGCGCAGACGGGGTGGTTTGATTAACCGGGTGGATGCGCCGAAGGCGCAGACGGGGTGGTTTTTTCTTCCCGGTCAGCACAACCCGGCGCTTCGCGCCACCCCTCCTCATCCGAGGAGGGGAGTTTTGGGTGTCGCCTGAGCTTCCAGCCGCTCTCCCAAATGCCGGACGAAATCTACAACTACGCCATCAAGCTCCTGGCCCGCCGGGAATACAGCATACATGGGCTTCGTGCACGGCTCGAGCGCCGGTTTGGGAGCGTTCCACCCTCGGTGATCGACCGCCTCATCGAGAAGAAATACCTCGACGACCGGCGCTTCGCGGAGACCTACGTTCGGGCCAGGAAATCCTGGGGCCGACGACGCCTCGAATACGAGTTGATGCGCCAAGGCATCGGCGACGCCATCCTCGGGCAGGTGATCGCAGCGGAGAAATGGCCCTCGCTTGCCGAGGCCCTCGGGACTAAAATGAAGGATTTGAACGTGACACCGCCTCTCTCAGTCCGCGATGCCAGTCGACTTTCGAGATCACTGGCGCGTCTTGGTTATGAGGAAGAAGCCATACGCGATGAACTGGAAAACCTCCTGTGAAAAGTAGCGAAGTCCGAAGCCGTTTTCTCAAATTCTTCGAAGACCGCGGCCACACCGTGGTTGCCAGCTCGCCCTTGATCCCCGCCGACGACCCGACCCTGCTGTTCGTCAACGCGGGAATGAACCAGTTCAAGGACGTCTTCCTGGGCAAGGATGAGCGGAGCTACAACCGCGCCGCGAGCAGTCAGAAATGCGTGCGGGCCGGAGGCAAACACAACGATCTGGATGTGGTCGGGCACACCCGCCGTCACCAGACGTTTTTCGAGATGCTCGGCAACTTCTCTTTCGGGGACTACTTCAAGAAGGAAGCCGTCGAATACGCCTGGCAACTCCTGACCGACGAGTTCGCACTGCCGGGGGACCGTCTGTGGGTGACGGTTTTCGAGGAAGATGACGAAGCCGATGGTCTGTGGAAGAACCACATCGGCGTCGCTCCGGATCGCGTCCTTCGGATGGACGAGAAAGACAATTTCTGGCAGATGGGCGAGACGGGTCCGTGCGGGCCGTGCTCGGAACTTCATTACGATTTCGGTCCGGAAGCCAGCGAAGAAGGCCATGCCAACTGCGAGTTTCCGTGCGAGTGTGGACGCTATGTGGAGGTATGGAACCTGGTCTTCATGCAATTTGACCGCGACGATCGGGGCCATCTCGAACCGCTGCCGGCGCCTTCCATCGACACGGGCATGGGCCTGGAGCGCATCGCCTCCGTCCTGCAGGGCAAGATCAGCAACTACGAAACGGACCTGCTGCGATCCCTGATCGATCGAGCCGCAGAGCATTTCAGGGTGGAATACGGGAGCTCGCAGCCGACCGATGTCTCGCTCAGGATCATCGCCGATCATGCGCGAGCGGCCACTTTCCTCATCAGTGACGGGATCATCCCGTCCAATGAGGGTCGAGGCTATGTCCTGCGGAAAATAATGCGGCGTGGAATACGACAGGGCACCTTACTCGGTCGCAGTGAACCTTTTCTCCACTCGATCACGGGGCACGTCGTCGAGTTGATGAAGGAAGCCTATCCTGAGCTACTCAACACTCAAGAATACGTCGCCCGCATCGTCGAAAACGAAGAACGGCGCTTTTCAGCGACTGTTGCGGTGGCCATCAGCAAGCTCGATGATATCTCCTCCCGGCTGGTGTCGGAGCAGCAAGAGGTAATCCCGGGCGCGGACATCTTCAAGCTCTATGACACCTACGGCTTGCCGCTGGACTTCACCGAAGAAATCGCGCGCGAAAAGTCCCTGAAGCTGGATATCGAGGGATTCAACGTCGAGCTCGAGGGGCAGAGAGCCCGCGCCAGGGAAAGCTGGAAGGGCAGCGAATCCGGTCACCTGCCGCTCTACGACCACTTCATCGAGACCAGGGCCAGCGTCTTCCTGGGCTACGAAACGACCCAAGCGGCCAGTCGAGTGTTGGGAATCGTCCATGACGGCAAACTTGACAAGTCCGTCGAAGGCAGAGGAACGCAGGCTGAGATTGTGCTGGATCAGACGCCGTTCTATGCCGAATCCGGTGGTCAAGTCGGCGACATGGGAATGCTGACATCTCCCTCCGGCGCTGCCCGCGTTCTGGACACCTATTCCCCGGCACCGGGACTCATCCTGCATCGAGTCGGGCTGGACTTCGGGCGGATCTCAACCGGAGACGAAGTTGCGGCTCAAGTCGATGCCGGAAGGCGACGCAGAATCGCGGCGAACCACACCGGCACGCACCTGCTACACGCCGTCCTGCGAGACACGCTTGGTGTCCACGTCAAACAAGCCGGTTCACTCGTGGCGCCCGACCGGCTCCGTTTCGACTACACCCACTACGCGTCCCTGACCGAAGCAGAAGTCGAAGAGATCGAAGAACGCATCAATGCGATCGTCCTGGACAACCATCCGGTCCAGACGCGGGAGATGGGATTGAACGAAGCGATCGATTCTGGAGCCATCGCCTTCTTCGGCGAAAAATACCAGCAGAAGGTGCGCGTCGTGTCGATCCAGGACATCAGCATGGAGTTGTGCGGGGGTACCCACGCGAGAATGACCGGGGACGTGGGCCTTTTCAAGATCGTATCCGAGAGCAGCGTAGCCGCAGGGGTTCGACGACTGGAAGCGCTCACGGGTTTCGGCAGCTACGAGCGTCTTGGCGAAGATGAAAACCTGCTGAAAGCGCTTGCCGATCGGCTTCGCGCTCCAAGGTCGGAGTTGACTCGGGCCGTCGAAAAGATGTTCGAACAGCAGAAACACCTCGAAGATGAATTGGACAGACTCAAGCGAAAGGGCGCAAAATCGCAACTTCAGGACCTGCTCCAGTCCCAGAACACGGTCAGCGGCGTTCAGGTCATATCGCAGAAAGTTGAAGGAGTTGACGCCGCCTTGATGAGAGAATTGGCCGAGAGCGCGCGGGCCAGTCTGGGCTCCGGTATCGTCGTCCTCGGGTCGGCTGCCGACGGCAAGGCCATGCTGGTCACCGCGGTTTCCGAGGATCTCCGGGCTCAGCTGCACGCCGGCAAAATCGTCAAGCAGGTCGCCGAACTGGTTGGAGGCAGCGGAGGCGGTCGACCGGACTTCGCCCAGGCAGGCGGAAAAGAGCCCGAAAAACTGGATCAAGCTTTACAAGAAGTGTACAATATCGTGGCTGACATAGTGGTATAGACCACAGTCTGTTGTGTTCGAAATGAAAACGAGATGGCTCATCGGAGTGGGTTCGATTCTACTCCTGCTGGGGACCCCGCAGGTGTGGGCGGACGACCGCATCACGGCGTTCGTGAATAAGGAGGGCAAGATCGTTTTCACCAATCTCGCTGACTACACCCCGGCCTCCGCTGACTACAGCGCGGCCGCCACGGAAACCACAGCCGTCACACCGACACCGAACCCGTCCACGACCGTGACCCCATCTCGGACGGTGGGCACCTTAGACGGGCTGATCGACACCATTTCGACCAGACATCGGGTCGACCCGTCGCTGGTCCGGGCGGTGATCCAGGTCGAATCCAATTTCGATCGTCGAGCGGTTTCACACAAGGGCGCCCGGGGTCTGATGCAACTCATCCCGGCAACCGGCAAGCGGTTCGGGGTTCGCGATTTCTTCGACCCGGCACAGAACGTCGAGGGGGGTGTCCGATACCTGCGATTCCTGCTCGACATGTTCCCGGGGAGGCTGGATCTGTCGCTGGCGGCCTACAACTCGGGTGAAAACCGGGTGGCGCGCATCGGTCGGATACCGCGAATTCCCGAAACGCAGAACTACGTGCGGAAGGTCCAGGCGGCGTACCGCAAGATTCACGCCCGAGCCCAGGCCGCAAAGCCCGTCGCACCTCGGGCGCAGCCGGTAGTTTCGGAGCCTGTCAGCCAGATTGCGAAAGAGGAGGCCGCGCAGCCTCCTGCACCCGCGCTGTACCGCACGGTCGACGACCGCGGAGTATCGCACTTCTCCAACGTCGGACCGAAGCGGTAGTCGCGAGTAACCGGACAACCGGGACCGATCGAAAGGCGGCACCCGATACCGGCCGTATTCTGGGACGGATGCTAAAGCTCAGGCTCATTCCACTTCTCCTGATAATCGCGCTCGTCACGGCGTCCACGAGCTTCGGGCAGTCCCTCCGGCAGCGTGCCAGCGACGCCTACCAGGCAGCCCAACAGGAAGAAGCCGTACTCAAGGAGAAACCGCTCGGGGAACGAGCGCGCTCGGAATACCTGCGTGTCATCCGCCTCTACGAGCGGGTGTACCTGATTACCCCGCACACGGGGTACGCCGACAACGCGCTCATCAATATCGCCGCACTCTACCAGGAAATCGACGACGCAAGGGATGCCATCAAGACACTCCAGTTCCTGATCCGGGAGTACCCTGGATCCCGCTTTATTTCCAGCGCCCGCGAAAACATCGAGCACCTGATGAATCCGCCCACGGTGGAACCAGTCCCGATCCAGGCAGCTGAGGAAGCCGGCGGAGAACTCGAAAGCGATGCCGCAGCGGAAAGCGACCTCGAGCCGGCCCCCGCCACCCGAACGTCGCTCGTATCAGTCGACAGCATCCGCTATTGGGAATCCAAGAGATCGGTGCGGGTGGTCGTCGATCTGGGCGGAAGACCGAGCTTCACGCAGGGCGACGCGAAGGATCCGGCGCGGGTCTTCGTGGATATCGCCGATGCCCGGCTGAGCGAGGCACTCCGAAACAGTGCCTTTCCGGTGGAATCGGTGATGCTCGAGAAAATTCGGGTCGCGCAGCATGATTCCGACACCGTGCGTGTCGTTCTGGACCTGGTCCAGCTCACCAACGTCACCACGTTCACGCTGCGGGAACCGGACCGCCTGGTCATCGACGTGGTCGGGGATCCGAACCTGCGACCCGTCGCGCGAAGCGAACCGCAGGGCGCTCCCGATCCGGCAACGCCGGCGATCGAACCGGAAGAAGCGTCCGAGGAAGGCGCTGAAGCGGCTGACGACCAGGTCGGAACACCGGCACGCCCGACTGCGAACGGGGATCATTCCCTGATCCGCAGTCTCGGCCTGAAGGTGGGGCGGGTTGTCATCGACGCCGGACACGGGGGGAAAGACACCGGCACGGTTGGTCCGACCGGCCTAACGGAAAAAGCGCTGGTGCTCGACATCGCCCGCAAGCTGAAGGAAAGGATTGAAACTGAACTCGGAGCCGAGGTCGTCATGACGCGGGAAGACGATGCCTTCGTCCCGCTCGAGAATCGAACCGCGATCGCAAACCAGGCCGAAGCCGACTTGTTCCTTTCCATCCACGCCAATGCCAGTCACATCAGCTCGATCCGAGGTTTCGAAACATACTTCCTGAACTTCACAACATCCAGAGAAGGTCTCCAGATCGCGGCGCGGGAGAACGCGGCATCCCAGCGTTCCATATCCGAGCTCCAGGACATCGTCAGCAAAATCATACTGAGGGACAAAGTGGACGAGTCCCGCGAGTTCGCCGCGCATGTTCAGAGATCGCTGGCGACCAGAAAACACTTCGGCAAGGATCGCGGCGTCAAGCAGGCCCCGTTTGTGGTGTTGATCGGCGCCAACATGCCGTCCATCCTCGCCGAGGTTTCCTTCATCAGCAATCCAGACGACGAACGACTCCTGAGAGGCGAGGATCGCCGGCATCAAATTGCCGAGGCTCTCTTCGAAGGTGTAAGATCGTACTCGGATACCTTGAGCGGCTTTCGGGCCGCCAGAATTCAAGAGTAGTGACCTGTAACAGTGCTATCGGTACCAGCGTTCGGCCGAACGGCGTTGGATTCTAGGAGTGACGCTCGAGCCAATGCTGTTTCATTGCGAGGGCGTTACGACACCGAAGACGGCGCCGTTGGGCCGAACCCTTCGGGCCGATGGGGGTTGCGGGCGATCTCTTTGTCGGAAGCCGTCACCGATGAATGAGCATCGCTTTCCGTCTCCCTCCTCGACCTCGCCCGCAAGACCCATCGGCGATGGTACCGATAGCACTGTTACAGGTCACTAGAAAACCGGTCGAAATGATGAGAACCCGATTGTGGCTATGGGTCGTCGTGTTGCTGTTTCCCGCGACTCTCGACGCGCAGAACAGAGAGACCCTGATTGCGTGGATCGTCGATGAGCCGGCATGGGAAGCGGCAGCCGAGCCGGTCGAATACGGTGAGGACAACATCGAGGCCCTTGTCCGCTACAACGCCCGCGCTGACGCCCGCGAGAACTCCCGCGCCATTCGACAGTACGGCCTGATCGGAGCTTCGCTGGCGACGTTCGATGGACCGGACGGACGCGTGGAGGCGAGGCTCTATGAAATGATCGAATCGACTGCGGCGTTCGGTCTGTTCACGCTCGAGCGGGAGCGGGAGCGCGATAGATTCGAGTTGTCTCCGGTCGGGGCCGAGGGCTACCGACTCGGTGACGAATTGGTCTTCTGGCAATCCAAGTACGTCGTCCGACTTGCCGGTTCCAGCCTCGCTGTTGAAGGTCTCGCCCGAATTCTCTCGGCGAACATCGTCGGGCGATCGGCCAAGCCTCCGGTATCCCGGCATCTTCCCCCCGAGGGTCTTGTAGCGGGGTCGGAGCAGTATATCCTCGACCCGGTGATGTTCGAGGATTCGGTCGGACTGGAGTCGGGTCATTTTGGTTTCGACGACAGCGTCGAAGTGGCCGTCGCCCGATACCGGACCGAAGGGACCTCGGCACGGCTCGTGATGCTTCTCTACCCGACGCAGCAACTCGCAAAGCAACATTCAGAGAACTGGCTCACCGCGACGGGCAGCATCACGCCGCACAAACGTTCCGGCCCTCTGGTCGCGATCGTCCAGGAAACCGCCGATCCCGACGTCTGGGAATCGATGCTCTCGACGGTGCACTACGAGTCTCAGGTAACGTGGAACGAAGCGCTTCCTGACCCTTTGACGTTGCCCTACATGATCCTGACGATCTTTACCTGGATTGGAATTGCGCTCGCGTTCACGGTGATCGCCGGAGTCGGTTTTGGCGGGCTCCGCATCTATATGAAAACACGGTACCCGAACCGAGGGTTCGGAGGCGGCCAGGATGAAGGATTCATACAACTCAATATAGATCAGTCAGTTACGCCGCGGCAGCTCAACCAGTAGAGCGCGATTCTCCCCAAGCCGATGAAAGTGAAGGTCTTCGAAGAGCCTTCGATGATTTTGGTTGACAAGCCTCAACCCCCTATTTAAATTATGGATACATTGGAGCTTTTCCGCCCCGTCCTGCGGGGTGGATCCTTTTTCTCTTTACAACTCTTGCTCACCCTCTGGGTGAGCATTTTTTTGCCAACGTAGCTCAGCTGGTAGAGCAGCTGATTCGTAATCAGCAGGTCAGCGGTTCAAATCCGCTCGTTGGCTTCTTATTTTCAGCGTTTTAGCGCCGTGAAACACCGTTGAATTCTCAGAGAGGCAGTTCGCATCCTGAGCAGCGTCTTGGTCGACAATTCCCTCCGCTAAGCTTTTGGTCGGGTGAGAATGTACGACGCGTACTCGGAGCGATTGGCGGGCGAGCTCATGTGTTCCGGGACTTCGAGGAAGCCAGGCGGTGGGTACTCGGGGGCGAAACCTCGTCGCCTCCGTAGCGCCGCAGGCTTTAGTGGCCTGTAACGGAGATATCGGTACCAGCGTTGCGGTGGAACGGCACCGGATTCTAGAAGCCGACGACGAGGTAATGCTCCTACATTGCGAGGAGGAGCGACAACGAAGACGGTGCCGTTCCGCCGCAACCCTTCGGGCCGATGGGGGTTGCCGTCGATCTCTTTGTCGTTCGTCGTCATGATGAAACCGCATCAATTCCTCCTCTCTCCTCGACCTCGACTGGCAAGACCCATCGGCGATGGTGCCGATATCTCCGTTACAGGCCACTAGTTTCCGGCAGAAAAAAAAGTCCCGCGGCGGGTGAGACCGCGGGTCACGTTATGGCGTGGAGGAAATCTTATTAACTTATAAGACACACGCCACGGGGAAAACGTTACCGCTTTTTTCTAAGAACGCATGCAATTCAAGACGCCCGTTGTGAGGACTCCACTCGCTCGATGGTCCGACTGTAGAGATCGACGTATTGACCGACGATGCGATCGTGGCAGAAGTTCCGCTTCGCGTGCTCCCGCCCGGCCTGCCCCATCCGAGTTCGCAGGTTTGGATCCGAAAGTATGGATACTGCGGCGTCTGCCATCGACTCGAGATCGGCGACATCGAACAGAAAGCCGTCGACACCGTCGTCCACGACCTCAGACACCCCGCCGACGCGTGTGGCGATCACCGGAACCTCCGAGGCCATAGCCTCGAGCGCAACCAGCCCGAACGATTCGAGCTCGCTCGGCAGCATCAAGACGTCGGCGACCGAAAGCAGGCGATCCATGTCGTTGCGCTTACCCAGGAAGTGGACGTCGCCGGCGATGCCCTTCACTTCCGCCAGCCATTCCGCTCTAGGTCGATCGGGACCGTCACCAACCATCAACAACTTGACCTTCTGCTTCCGGCGCACCCGATCGAATACCTCGATGACATCATCGACTCGCTTGACCGGCCGAAAGTTCGAAATGTGGATCATCAAGGCTTCATCGGCGGCAGCAAACTGTGAACGGAACTCGGAATCGAGCGACTTCCGAAACACCTCGCAGTTGACGAAGTTTGGGACGACTTCAATCTCCTTCCTGGTGCCGAACTCCTCGATGGTCCTCTTGCGCAGGTATTCCGACACAGCGGTAACAGCGTCGCTCTCCTCTATCCCGAACCGTGTAATTGGAAGATAGGACCGATCGTTTCCCACGAGCGTGATGTCGGTTCCGTGCAAGGTGGTCACGAACGGAACCGACCTGTCCGGCAGCATCTTCTTAGCGAGGAATGCACTGATCGAATGGGGTATCGCGTAGTGGACATGCAGGATGTCGAGGTCGAACTTGGTGGTTACCTCGGCCATCTTGGTCGCGAGAACCAGATCGTAAGGCGGGTACTCGAACAGCGGATAGGACAGTACTTCCACCTCGTGAAAGTAGATGCGCTCGGTCATCGTCAGGCGGATCGGTAACGCGTAGCTGATGAAGTGAACCTCGTGACCGTACACCGCGAGCTCCTTGCCGAGCTCCGTGCCGACGACGCCGCTGCCGCCGTAGGTGGGATAACAGGTAATACCAATCTTCATGACGGTCTTCCACAGATCATAATTCGACGACCTGGTGAGCGGAGATGCCCAGTTCCGTTCGTTCATCGAGCAGGGGAACCAGTCCCAGGCCGTATCGAACCAGGAAGGAAGTCACGTTGACGACCCTCTCCTGGAGCCTCTTGTCGGGAAACAGTCGGTTCGTGAACGTGCTCAGGTGGCGGTCGAGAACTTCGCTCCGGCGGATTTCGGCACTCACGAATCGCGCCTGGAGGCTCTCGACCTGATGCATCATCTTCTGACGTGAATTGTCCAATGCTCCGGCTAGCGTCGGATCGATACCGGCGAGGGCCGGTCTCAAACGCTCGACCTCGACGGAAACGTTCTCGCGGACCTCATCGAAGACCCTTGCGTCGTGGACCGCAGCCACGGCACGCTTTCTCAGCTGGTCCCGCCCCGCGAACAGATCCTCAGCCCCGAGGGCGTATTTCTTCATCACTCGGACTACCGGGGGTTCGATCAGAGTCGCGGTAATGCGCGGGAACACCGGTGGCATCGTCTTTCCAAGACATTCATAGATGGGCGCCGCCTGCGCAAAATAGGCAATCTCAGCAGGCCCGCCGACATAAGCCGCCGTCGGAAAAATGGTGTCCTGCACCACGGGCCGCATCAGGACGTTCGGACTCAGGTCCGAACCCTCGACGGCGTCATCGGGTCGGACCGGATCTCGAGAACGACCGTTGTACGCAAACAGCCCGGTAAAGTTTTGATCCACGCGGACCTGCGGTTGATAGCCGGCCTCGGCAATCTCTCCAGTTCGGCCGATCACGGCCCGGCGGATGTCATCGTTGGACCGAGCGGCGCGCTGGAGAACAGGTTCGGCCAGATCCCTCAAAGCCGAATCCAGCGGGTCCGCCAGAACCAGGTCGGTACCCGAGAACAGACGTACCATCATTCGCGCGAACGCATCGACCGGTGAGGAACCTGGACGATAGGCCCCCCCGACCACGGAACGGACGTCTTGGTGGAACTCCGATTGTGGCAGGAGATCGAAACAGGCGGCGACAGCCTTCGCCACATCATCGCCAAACGTCAGCCACCCAACCGGGGTGCGGTCTCCATCTGACAGTTCCGTTCTTATCCTGTGCAGTTTCGAGTCGCGATCAAGAATCGCGGCCCACTCGATCTCCGCGTGGTCGTGGTCTTCGGCCGCAATCCAAAACACGGGTACGGCGGGGATATCCATTCCCTCCAGCTTCCGGGCAATCTTGACCGCAGTGAGCGCCTTCAAGATCGAGTACAGGGGGCCGGTGAATAAACCCGGTTGCTGTCCCGCAACCACTGCCACAGCGCCCGAGGCAAGCTTTTTCACACCGAGGTTCTCACCGTCCCAACCCCGTTGTCGTACTTCAAGAGCCGAGGACAATCGCTCCAGGTGGGCGATATCGGCGGCGGGCAAGTCCCGGGCGAACTTCGCGATCGCATCCAGCGTGTGGGAACAGGAATAGAACCGACTTACCTTTTGCCAGTTGTGTGTGTAATCGAGGAAGAAACCAGCCGCGGATGGGAGGGCATCGAATGGAATGTGCATCATTAGGCGTGAGATTCGACGCTCACTTCGGAGGCCTGGCTGTTCATCCATTCCAGGGTTTGCTCCAGGTCCTTGCGTTCGGATGCGCTCAGCGGAAGCAACGGGGAGCGCGGCAACCCGGGCCTGAGACCCTCGAACTCCATGGCCGCCTTCAGACCGGGAATGCCGTACCTGGCCGTAACGGCGACGGCGGAGGGCGCCACGATGCGCTGCATCGCCGCTGCCAGACGATAATCCCCTGCCTCGACAGCGCGGTACAACTGGATCATGACCCCCGGCGCAGCGCACGCGAGCGCGACGATGCCTCCACGGGCGCCGGCTGTCATGTTGGGAAACAACGTCGGGGCCGCTCCGGCGACGATCGAAAAATCATCATCCGTCGTCGCCCAGGCCATCTCGGAGATCAGTTGGACGTTCCCGGCACTCTCCTTGACTCCGCGGATGTTCGGATGCTTCGCCAGCTCGATCATCAGCGGCGCTTCCATCGAAATCCCCGTAAACATCGGAACGTTGTAGAGAACCACGGGCACCGGCGATGCGTCCGCGACGGCCGTGTAGTGAGCCAGGTACACGTCGGACGTCATGCGGCTCTTGTAGTAGAACGGGTTCTTGACCAGGACCCCGTCCACACCGCGGTCGGCCGCCTCACGGGTCAGCTGGATCGTTGCCCGGGTCGACTCCAAGCCGGTTCCGGCAAGCAGCATCATCGACCGAGGCACGCATCTGCGAGCGGCTTCGATAAGTTTGAGCTTCTCATCGTGTTCCAAATAGACCGATTCGCCGTTCGAGCCCAGCACGAGATACCCTTCAACACCGGCTTCGAGGTATCTTCCGATGTTGCTTTCAAAGTCGGAATAGATGACCTCACCCGAGGGGTCGAACGGTGTCACCATGGGAGGCACAATGCCCTTCAAGTCAAACATTCGCTATCTCCAATCGGGCTCCGGCAGCCGGTGGCTGCTACTAGCCCGCGCGCTCCAGGAAAATCTCCAGGCCTTCGATTTCGACATCTCTTGCCGCCCGGCCGATGTCGCTCTTGCTTCGGGCAGCCTGAAAATTCTCTTCGAGACGGGCGAGTTCAGGCAACCCATTAAAGGTGACCAGGTTCTGATCAAGCGCCCGGCGGGCACCGGTCATCGCACGATAGTGGCTGGCCAGGCGTAGGGCCGGATAGTAGAAGAAGACATTGGGACCCGGAATTGGAACAAGGACCGGCGCCAGCGCCACGACGACGAGAGTGATGGAACCATCGACAAGCAGCCACACGAGGTGCTTGATTTGCTGCCAGCGCAGCAGCGCCCGAAACGGGGACTCCGGCCGAGCGTCGGGAGAATGGTGGATCTTCAGCTGATCGGGGCAATTGATCGCCTTGATCATTCGTTCCAGCGGGTCAATTTTGTCTTCGAGTTTCTGGTAATAATGATGCGCTGTCCGGGTCACGCGACCCAGCCAACGGATGACCCCGTTCCGATTCCGAACCATTTTCCTGATGAAGTTCCGGACGTGGTTCCCTTCTGTCGCCTCGCATGCCTTGAGCCCGCGCGGAGGAATGTAGAGCAGGTGCCGGTTTGCCCGGGTCCGGATCAGGTACAACTCGAGGGAAAGAGACGTCGTCGGCTCGGCGACATCCAGGCCCTGCTGTTCGGAGACACTCAAGAATCCACCATCGCTTCGGGCCTTCCTCCAGGCGTGACCGTCTAGTGACCTGTAACAGTGCTATCGGTACCAGCGTTCGGCGGAACGGCGTCGGATTCTAGGAGTGACGCCCGAGCCAATGCTGTTTCATTGCGAGGGCCTTACGACACCGAAGACGGCGCCGTTCCGCCGAACCCTTCGGGCCGATGGGGGTTGCGGGCGATCTCTTTGTCGGAAGCCGTCACCGATGAAAGAATATCGCTTTCCGTCTCCCTCCTCGACCTCGCCCGCAAGACCCATCGGCGATGGTACCGATAGCACTGTTACAGGCCACTAGTGTAAGCGGAAAAAGTGGCCAGCGGGGAGTCTCGCGTTCCCTGACTCTTCCGCGAACTGAAAACCCGGGGACAGGGCCAGGCCGCGAGTCCCCCTCACAGTGGCTCACTCGCGAATCGTTTCGCCCAGCGAACACGCCAACTGACTACTGCCTACGGATAACGGACAACTTCTCCTATTAGACGCGAGTGGCGTCCAATTTGTTCAAAAACTCGCGGGTCCTCGTCTCGATATCGGTCCGGGCGATAAGGTCTGAAATCACGGCCACTGAACTGGCTCCAGCGGCCATGACGTCCGGCGCGTTGTCGAGGTTGATGCCGCCGATAGCAACGACCGGCTTGCGGACAAGCCCGCAGACCCTCGCCAGGCCGTCGAGTCCGAGAACATCTTCGGCATCCTTCTTGGTTGGCGTGAGAAAGATCGGTCCGAGGGCGAGATAGTCGATTGCCTCGGTATCGGCTCTCAATGCCTGATCCAGGTCGTGCGTCGAAAGCCCGAGAACCGCATCCGGGCCGAGAATGCTCCGGGCGTCCGCCGCCGGCAGATCTTCCTGCCCCACGTGCGCTCCGGCCGCTCCGACCAGACGCGCAACATCCACCCTGTCGTTCACTATGACGCGGGCGGTGTCGGGCGCCTCGGCCACAATGGCCGCGGCTTGTTCATGCAGGACGCCGGAAAAGGCGTTTTTGTTGCGCAGCTGAACCAGTTCGGCTCCGGCAGCGAACAGACGCGCGGCGATGGCGACCGGATCGCCAAAAGATGCGTCTGCGATCGCGTACAGGCGGGGGACCGCCGTCATACCGGTGCGGCCACCCTGGGCTTCGGTTCGAGCAGCTCTTCGAGGAACCGTGTCGAAATGTCTCCGGCGCGGAACTGGTCGTTGGTCAAGATCTCCAGATGCATTGGGATCGTCGTCTTGATCCCTTCGATGATAAACGTCCGGAGCGCGCGTTCCATCCGCCGGATGGTCTCTTCTCGGTTCGCGCCGTGCGAGATGACCTTGGCGATCAATGAATCGTAGTAGGGAGGGACTTCGTACTCGGCATATGCGGCGGTGTCGATTCGAACGCCTGGGCCGCCCGGGGGGTGCCACGACGTGATCTTGCCCGGCGATGGCCTGTGGGTGAAAGGATCCTCCGCGTTCACACGACACTCCACGGCGTGCCCCCTGAAATGGACATCTTCCTGACGATGGGGCATCTCCTCGCCCGCTGCGACGAGGATCTGGTCCCGCAGCAGATCGATGCCGGTGATGATCTCCGTAACTCCGTGCTCGACCTGAATCCTCGTGTTCATTTCCATGAAGTAGAAGCGGTTGCTCTCATCGACGAGAAACTCGAACGTTCCGGCGTTTGAGTACCCGAGCTGCTTAACGGCCGAGACGACCTCGTCGCCGACCCGCTGGCGCAACTCATCGGTCATGATCACCGAAGGCGCCTCCTCGATGAGTTTCTGATGCCGGCGCTGGATCGAACACTCGCGTTCACCGAGGTGGATTGCATTCCCGAAATCGTCGGCCAGAACCTGGAACTCGATGTGCCGGGCGTTCTCGATGAACTTCTCCAGGTAGCAATGGGAATCGCCGAAAGCCGCCGATGCCTCGGCCCGCGCGATCCCGAGCGCCGCCGGCAATTCCTCACGATTCCCGACGACCCGCATCCCGCGCCCCCCGCCGCCGGCGGCTGCTTTGATGATCAGCGGGTAGCCGATCCCTTCGGCCGCTTCGAGGGCCTCGTCCGGCTCATCGACGGGGTTGGAACTTCCGGGCAGGATTGGGATACCGACGCGGACCATTTCGTTCCGGGCTCGGACCTTGTCGCCCATCAAACGGATACTGTCTGCGGAGGGTCCGATGAACTTGATCCCACATTCTTCACAAACCTCCGCGAAGTAGGCGCTCTCGGAAAGGAAGCCGTACCCGGGATGGATCGCGTCGGCATTGGCAATCTCGGCCGCGCTGATCACCCCGGGGATGTTCAGGTAGCTGTCCGTGCTTCGGGCCGGACCGATACAGATCGCCTCGTCTGCGAATCGGACGTGGAGGGCATCCCGGTCGGCCTGGGAAAAAACCGCGACGGTCTGAATGCCCAGTTCCTTGCAGGCAAACATCACCCGGAGTGCAATCTCCCCACGATTCGCGATGAGCACTTTTCTGAACATTTGCTTAGGAACCGGTCCGGGCTGCTAGCCCGGATTATTCGTGGTTGTCGTCGCGAAGCGGTGGAGACGCCGCAGAGACAAGGCGCGCGACCGAGGCCCCCGCAGGCGTATATGACAATACGTCGAGGAGGCCGACCGAGCGCAACGCCGTATCTGCGAGTGTATCTGCCGCTGCAGTAGACAATCCATGAATAATCCGGGCTAACGCTCGCGGATGGCAAACAACCGCTCGCCGTACTCGACGGGTTGGCCGTTTTCGACGGAGATGCTGACGATTTCACCTGCGACTTCAGATTCGATCTCGTTCATGAGCTTCATCGCCTCGACGATGCACACGACGCTACCCTTCTCGACGAAGTCACCGACACTCACGAACGGATCTGCATCCGGAGTCGGGGCGCGGTAGCACGTCCCCACGATGGGTGAAGTCACATAAGAGAGACCGCTACTTTCGGCTGGAATCTGAGCTGGTACGGGGGGCGGCGCGATCGCTTCGACTGGGCGCTCTTCCGACGTTGCTTGCTCGATGCTTGCCATCGACGCGTGATTCGACGCGCGGCGGATCTTCAGGCGCACTCCGGAACGTTCGACCTCGAGCTCTTCGATTCCCTCCTTGGATGAGAACAGTTCGATCAGTTCTTTCAACTCTTTCTGGTTCATATCAACCGCACAAGTATAACATCGTCGGGCACTTCTACCCGCGGGGTGCAGCCCGTGGCAAGAACCCTGATGGCTCGCGTTACGGCGGCGTTGCGCCAGATGCTGGGCGCTGCGCCGACCGGTCAGCGGGTCCGCAGAAATGTCGCGCGGCAACACCGCAGATGGTGTGACGCCGCCGTAACCCTCCGGGCGCACGGGGGTTGCGGTCGGATACTTTGTTGCTCGTCGTCATGATGAAACCGCATCAATTCCTCCTCGCGCCTCGTCTCCGCCTCCGAAGACCCGTGCGCGCGAACCATCAGGGTTCTTGCCACGGGCAGCTACGCTTCCTCCACGGCGGGACGCAGGCGCCATGCAGCCTGACGGAGTACATAGCGAGCCTGGCCCGTCTGAGTGTCGGGATCCGCGACAAGGATCAAGAAATTGTCCGGAGAGATGCGTCGGGTCAGTACGAGGGTCCGGTCCGCTACCCAGGCCGTCTCGGACAGTTCCCCCGTTCCGGTGTCCTCGGCAGTGTGGTCGGCAATCCGAAGAAGTGTCGCATACTCCGCCAGCGCTTCAGGGTCCACGCCCGGGTCCACGGCGACCTGATCGACGATATTGCCATCGACACTGACCAGGGCAAGGGCCTGAAACCCCGAGATCTTGTCCCGCACCCTTTCGGAAATCTCGCGGAACAGAGCGTTACTCATCTTTAAGATAGGCGATCAGCTGTCGGCTGTCGGCTTTCAGCTCAGTCGGATGGGACTGTCGTCCCGTTTCCGAAGTGGCTGAACGCTGAAAGCTGAGGGCTGACAGCGCGCTTGATCCCACCAAACTGAGACAATTCTCAAACCAGAGGATCAAGCGCTCAGAAGAGGCGCCCGGGACCACGCTGGGTCTCCTTCTGCACGCCCTCGGGCGGCGCCGGGCCTGTCCCTCCCTCGTCGTCAGGTTCCGGCGACGTCGGCAAAAATTCCAGTGGATTCGCGGGCTTGATCCGGGCGGTGATGAAGAACAGCAGCTCGCTCGTACTCTTGATGATCTGAGTACTCTTGAACAGGTGACCGAGCACGGGGATGTTACCGAGGCCGGGGACCTGGCGCACATTAACGGAATCGTTGTCGATCAGGATACCGCCCACTACGGCCGTTCCACCGTCGGGTATCAACACTGAGGTCTGGGCCTGCTGTGTCGACACGGACGGCGTCCCGTTGACGGCGCGAGCGAAGTCCGGAGTACTGTTTTCGATCGTAGCGCTCAGCAGGATCGTCCCGGCTTCGGTGATCTGCGGCGTCACGGTCAAACTGAGCGTGAAGGAAGAAACTGAGTGGTGATGGTGTTGTTGACGTTCGTCTGGACCGGAATTTGTGTTCCCTGGGACACCGTAGCGGCCTGGTTGTTCTGCGTCGTAACTCTTGGACGGGACAGAAGTTTTGCTGTTCCCTTGGCCTCGGCGGCCGTGATGATCGTGTCGAGCAGGATATCGCCGCCGGCACCGAGCAGGTAAGAAAACCCGGATGTCGCCGGAGCCCCGAAATCGGAAATCAACGGCAGATTGGGTCCCAAAGCGGTCGTCGGAGTGCGCGCAACAGGGCTCGTAACACCCGGAATTCCGCCAAAGACGTTCTGGCTGTTGTTTCCGATCAGGAGCCCGATCTGCGCACCCAGGTTTCGCGAGAAGTTCTTGGTGGCCGAAAGCAACCGGGCTTCGAGCTCAACCTGCTGCGAAGGCGTGTCGAGGAAGCTCACCAGCGAATCCACCCGGCCGAACCGTGTGGGCACATCGCTGACGATCAGGGCGTTCCTCCGGGCATCGGTGATGATCGTGCCACGGTCAGAGAGCAGGTCCTGGATTGTCGCCGATACGGTGGCCGCCTGCGTGTAGCTGAGGATAAAGGTCCGCGTGACGAGGTCCGCGTTCAGTTCCACAGCGTCCCGCAGAGCAGCCCGGGCGTCTTCCTCGGCCTGCAGGGTCGCCTGTGTTGCCACACGCAGGACGTTGCCCTGCAGTTCGTAACCCAGGGCGTTGTTCCGCAGGACGACGTCCAGGGCCTGATCCCAGGGCACGTCTCTGAGCAAAAGCGTCAAAGTACCGGCGACCGTCGGATCGAGGACGACGTTCAAACCGCTGATCTCTCCGATCAGCCTGAAGAAGTCCCTCAGATCCACCGCTTTAAGGTCCAGCGTGATGATCTCGCCGGTGTACTGGGGAGTCGGAATCGGAGTGACTACCTGCCCGAGAAAGGTCGTCTCTTTCAGCACCGGAGTTGGGACAGCAGGCTCGGGCACCGCTGCGGGCTCCGACACCTCTGGAGCGCGCTCAACCGCGCTGTTCGTGTTCAGAGCGAGGGCGGTGAGGGCCGGATCAACCGCTTCTTCGGGGATCGGAGGCACCGACAGACTCGCGGCCGCGGGGGCCTCAACCGCCGCCGGAACCTCGTCGGGAACCGCATAGGTATCCACGATGTCGAAGTCGGGGACCCATTCCTCCACCAGTTGCGCGCTGGGGGTAAACCCGGGCCCGTTCTCGACGTAAGGAAGAGGCTTCGGGGACTCCGATCTTGCGGTCTCCTCGATCGCTTCTTCGATCTCCTCGATCGCCTTATCGAAGAGGCCCTCGGTTGGGGCGGCGATACCGACCCCCTGGTCGCCGATACCCACGCTCCAGTCGGGCTCGTAGGGCGCCTCCGCCGTCGTCGTCTCGTCTTCGATCCCTGCGATATCGGCTTCGTCCATCTCTTGGTCGACCTCTAGGCCGACTTCTTGGCCGACGTCCCCGACCTCCTGGCCGACGTCTTCAGCCGCTTCCGGATCGATACCGAATCGGACACGAACGGTCCCGTCCCCTTCATCGACGACTTCGTACGCAGTCGCCTCCGTCAGGTGGAACACGACTCGGGTGGCATCGCGGCTATCGTCGACAAAGGACGCTGCCCGGACCTTCTCGACCACGCCTTCGTCGATCGTCCGCCTCCAGAACCCGAGTCGGTTCTCGGCGTTGTGGAAGTCGACGACAACTCGTGGCCCCTCTAGCTCGAAATACGTGTACCGAACCCACTCGGTGGACGTGATCGTGAACTCGACCACTTCCCCGTCTGAATCCACGGCCAAACCCTCGACCGCTACGGCTTCATCCGCAGCGCCGACGGCCACTGTCGCCAGCAGGAACAAAGCACCGACTGCCATGGTTGTTTTTGCGAGCACAGTCATCAATCATTCTCCTGGCGTCGTGCTGAGGCGTCGCACGACTTGCTCTGGTTCCTCCGGTTCCGGGCGCCCCTCGATGGGCTTGATTTCGAACACGACCTCGTCGGCCCGGATCTCCTTGATCACCACGTCCAACATGTCGTCACCCGGTTTGCCGAAAAATGTACGGTTGCCCGGCGCGATGATCACGACGGTATTCATCGAGATCTCCTGCGCGGATGTGACGACCCCCACGATCTGAATTTCGTTCAGCAACACGCCGGCAAGCCCCGGCGGACGTACCGCAGGCATCACCGGGCCTGTGGCCACAACGACCGGCTCGGGGACCGGATCGACGAACGGGTCCCGGCGTCCGCCGGGTTCGTACAGATACCCCGGCGGAATCGCGAGTGCCGGAGGTGCCTGCTCTTCGACCTCCTGTTGCTGCAGGGGCGTGACGAGAGCAATCCCCGGTACGGGAGTTGCCCCACCGCCCAGCAGAACCAACAGCAGTATGCTTGTGTACCTCATCAGCGCAATCAGCCGCCCGGGAGCGGATCCTCCTCCCGGTACACAAAAGTCGTCGCGCTGAAGCTCACCGAAATCGTTGTCGTAACACCGTCTCCGCCCGAGCTCATCTGCAGACCTGTGATGTTTACAATTCGCGGAAACTGCCGAATACGATCAAGAAACAGCGCCATGTTGTGGTAAGTCGCTTCCACCCGCATGTCGATTGGCCACTCCGAATAAACCTCCTGGTCGATCATCTGCCGGGGGTCAAACTGCAGGATCCGCAGCGAGGAGTCCCTTGCCGCCTGTTCAACCTGGCGGAGGATGATGTCGGTCTCTCTCTCCAGCGGCAGGACGCTTTTGAGCTCATCCAGCCGCGCCTGCAATTCGATGGATTCGGCCTTGATCTGCGCGAGGGCCTGCTGGCGCTGAACGGCCGTGGCAACCTGCTGCGTCAGGTCCGCGAGCTGGCTTTCTTTCCCGTCGATATCGGTCTGCATCGGGATCAGGTACATGTACCAGAACACGGCCAGGCCACCGCCGGCGAGCACGACCACGATCAGCGCCTGGTAGTACCAGGCCAACCTTTGAAAAGCGCTGAATTCAAGAGCCATCGTCTGTCCTACCCGCCGGCGCCCTCCGACGGCTCGTCCCCGGAATCTTCGCCTTCCTCTGGCTCCTCGTCCTCGTCGCGGAGTGCTGGAGGAATAAACTCACAGCTCATCGAAAACGTGAACAGGCCCTGCGAGTCCTGCGCGTTTGCGAGAACGATGTTCCGGAAGTAGCCGGTTTCTTCCAGACTCGTCTCGAAATCGGCAATAGCATTTAGCGAGGTTCCGACGCCCGACATGGTCAGTTGACTCTCGTTCTGCCCGAGCTGGTTCAGCCAAACGTATTCCATTGGGTCGATCGCCTGGCTCAAGATGTCGAGCGTAACGACGGGGCTCATCTGGTTTCGCTGCAAGTCCTCGATCGTCTCGACGCGATCCTCGAGCATCGCCTTCCGCTGCTCGTAGACGGCATCCGCGTCGATAACCGACTGCAGCTGGGCAATCTGGGCCTGGGCGGCGGAGATCTGGCTGCCGAGCTGCTCCTGCTGGCCGACCAGATCCGAATACCAGGAGTAGCCGTACAGGGTCGCCCCGACCACCAGCCCCACCCACACGAGTGGCAATATGGCGGTCGGTACCTGCAGGCTGACACCGCTCTTAGCTGATTTCGATAACGTAAAAGGGACCCACCCAAGGGGGTTCTGATCGAGCAAAAGGGACCCACCCCTGATAGCCTCCCCCGGCGTGTCGCCGGATGAACCGGCAAGGCGGGAGGGAGGGTGAGGAGTTGTTAGGGATGGATCAGTACGAGATGGTCAGGACCGCACATCGGGTTTACAAGAAAAGCATTCGACAGATCGCCCGGGAGACCGGGCACACGAGACGGACGGTCCGGAAGGCGTTGGCCGGGCAGGAGCCGAAGTATCGGCGGGAGAAGGAGCCGGCCTGTCCGGTGATGGATCCGGTGGCCGGGATCGTGGAGGGCTGGCTGCGGGCGGATCGGGAGCAGCCGGTCAAGCAGCGACACACGGCGCACCGGGTGTGGCAACGTCTGGTGGACGAGCATGGATTTACCGGAGCCGAGCCGACGGTGCGGCGATGGGTGCGGGAGCGGAAGATGCGGCTGGGCTGGAGCCGGTCGGCGGCGGTGGTGCCGCTGGATCCGGAACAGGCGTCGGAAGCCGAAGTGGACTGGGGCACGGCCTGGGTCCGGATGAATGGTGAAGACCTTCAGGTCAAACTGTTCTGCATGCGGAGCCGGTACTCGGGCAAGTCGTTTGTGCGGGCGTATCGGTGGGAACGGCAGGAGATGTTCCTGGACGGTCAGATCCGGGGGTTCGGCTGGTACGGCGGCGTATTCCCGACCGTGGTCTTCGACAACCTGAAGACGGCTGTGAAGCGGGTTCTGAGAGGGAAGGCCCGGATCGAGCAGGACCGGTTCACGGCGTTTCGAGCCCACTACACGTTTGAAGCGCGGTTCTGTAATCCGGCCCGGGGCCAGGAGAAAGGCGGTGTCGAAGGCCTGGTGGGTTTCGCACGCCGGAACTTCCTGGTGCCGGTTCCCGAGGTGGCCGACTTGGAGGATCTGAACGCGCAACTGCTGGAACGCTGCGCGACCGACGACCAGCGCCGGATCGGCGGCCGGGCCGACGACCGCACGATCGGGGAACGGCATGCTGCCGAGCAAGAGCGGCTGTTGGCACTGCCCGAGACGCCATTTGAGAACACCAAGGTGGTGGGTGTGCGGATCAGCCGGTACCAGACCGCGCAGGTGGATTCGAACCGGTACTCGGTGCCGACCGCGTATGTGGGACGCCGTCTCTGGGCCCATATTGGCTGTGACCGGGTGCGCTTTTATGCGGACCAGAAGAAGGTGGCCGAACATTCCCGAGCCTTCGGTCATAGCGACTGGCGGATTGATCCGATGCACTACCTGGAACTGATCCGCCGGAAGGTGGGGGCGTTTGAAAGCGCCCGACCGATTCGGCAGTGGCGGCCCCAGTGGCCCGCCCATTACGAGACGGCGCTGGAACGGTTGCGGGAACGGCACGGCTATAGCCGGGGCACCCGGCAGTTTATCGGCATCCTCCAACTCCACCAGGACTGGGCTCTGGACCGGGTCTCGGCGGCCCTTCAGGAAGCGCTCGATGCCCACTGCGCCGAACTGGACGCGGTCCAGCACATTCTGATGCGGGAGGCATCCCCGGCCCGAGCCCATGCCCCGCTCGAGTCCGGGTTAATGCCCGGTATCACCGACCGGACGATCGCTGGAGCCGATCTGGATCAATACGACCGTCTCCTGACTGGGGGTGTGCGATGACACCGGGCCAGGAGATCGTTCTGGACGACGCATTACGGCAGCTTCGGCTTCCGGCCATGGGACGGGAGTGGCGCGAACACGCCCGGCAGGCCAAGGAGGCCGGAGAGGGGTACACCGGCTTCCTGCTGGCTCTGGCCAGCCGCGAGTTGGAACAGCGCCAAGCCAATCAGGTCCAGCGCCGGTTGCGCGAGGCCCGGTTTCCACTGCTCAAGACCCTGGAAACGACCGACCTGAAGAAGTGGCCGGCGCTGGATGCGGTTCAGGTCCGCGACTATGCCGAGTGCGGCTACATCACCCGGCGCGAGAACGTTGTGCTGCTGGGCAAGCACGGCACCGGCAAGACCCATGCCGCAACGGTCCTGGGTGTGGAAGCCTGCCGCAACGGTTACCGCGTCGGGTTCACCACGGCCGCGGGATTGGTCAACACGCTGATCGAATCCCGCGAAGAACGGCAGTTGAAGCGGTACCTGGCCAAGCTGTCCCGCTTTGAACTGCTCGTCGTTGACGAGGTCGGCTATATCCCGTTCTCGGCCGAGGGGGCCCAGCTGCTGTTTCAGGTCTTCTCGGACCGTTATGAGAAGGGCTCGGTGATCGTCACGTCGAACCTCCCGTTTGCGCAGTGGACCAGCGTCTTCGGCGACGCCGCGCTGACTGCGGCCCTATTGGACCGGCTCACCCATCACTGCTCGATTCACGAGTTCAAATGGGAAAGCATCCGGTTCACCGAAAGTCTGGGCGCCGCCAGCAAACGGAAAAAGAAACCCCGTGCCGCCGGAGGATCCGCGTGAAAAACGCGGGCGCGACGGGCTGTGGAAAGTGCCGCCACCGTGGGAACCCGCTGCAAAGCCAGCGCGTTCCCACCGCGGCTTGGAAGCCTTCGGCTTCCACACTTTCCACAGCCCCGACGGCGGGCTTACTTACAAACCATTAACCCAGGGGGTGGGTCCCTTTTACTCGATCGGGGTGGGCTCTTTTTACGTTGTCAAAGCGACTTAGCACCGGCAGCCTTCTTCGGTCCCCCGATTAGGTTCACTCGAATCATTCGTCAAACCCTCTCAGAGCCAGCCCGATGGCAACGGCCAGGGCCGGTCCCTGCTCGGTCACACTCCCCGAATCGACTTTCGAGCCCACCTTGACGGTCTTCAGTGGATCCATCACTTCGGTCGGGAAGCCGAAGGCCATCTGGATCTTCTCGGTCAAACCGGTTGCCCTCGCGGCGCCCCCGCTCACGTAGATCGAAGAGATCCTCTCTTCCGGGAACGTCTCCTTGAAGAAATCGAATGTCTTCTGCACCTCCATCGTCAACATATCGGTGATGGAGTCGAGCAGCGGCTGTACCATCTCCGCGTCGTACATCCCGACCTGTTTGCCGAACTTGAGATCGTCCGCCTCCTCGAGCGAGAGCTGGAGTTCCTTCTGCAGAATGTCGGTGTACTGGTCGCCGCCGACCGAAACGTCCCGGATGAAGAGCGGCATTCCGGCCTTCGCGATGTTGATGTTGGTCAGCGACGCGCCGACGTTCAGCAGGGCAATCGTGGCATCAGGGTCCGGAGCGTAGTTGACCTCGAAAGCGTTCTGAATCGCGAAGGCGTCGATGTCCACCACTTGAGGTACCCGGCCGGCCATCGTGATCACCTCGGTGTTGTTCTGGATCTGGTCTTTCTTGGCGGCGACGAGCAGGACTTCGAGCCCGCCTTCATCTGATTCGGACGGGCCGATCACTTCATAATCCAGATTGACTTCGGAAATCTCGAAAGGGATGTACTGGTCGGCGTCAAACTCGATCGACGACGCAACCTCATCCGGATTGTCGACGGGCAGCACCACCCTCTTGACGATGACCGAATGCCCGGACACGCTTGTGGCCACGGCCTTGGCCTTGAACTTGGCCGTCGTGAAGAGGGTCTTGATCCCTTCCGAGACCGAGCTGGCATCGGTGATCGCACCGTCGACGACAGTATCCGCCGCCAGCGCCTGCCGGCCGAAGCCGACGATTTCGTAGCCGCTCTTGGACTTGACCAGTTCTACCGCTTTTATCGAGCTGGAACCGACATCCAACCCGACAAGCGGCTTATTCTTGCCAAACATACCTCTACCGCCTCTTGACCGGTTGGATCAGCTCGTAGTCCTGATCTTTTTCCCTCGTCTGCTTTGAGAGTTCGCTCCGCGTTCGCTCTTCTTTTCCATCCACCGGTCGAGCAGGTCCTTCTTGAAGCGCCACCGGTTTCCGAGCTTGAACGCAGGAATCTTGTCCTCGCCCAGATACTTGTAAAGCGTATCGGGTGAGATGCCCAGATACTGCGAAGCCTCCCGCAGAGTCATAACTTCTTTCAAACGTTCCATTTGACCTCTAGATCTCCCGGGGATGCCCCATTTCAATGCCAGGACGGTGTGATTGTCAAGAGATTTTTACTGCTTCTTAAGCCGTTTCCCCGCCCTTCCCTCATGTTTTCCACTGGGAGTTGTGGTTTTTACCCCTTTAAATCCGATTATTTCCGGACGCGAGGGTTGCGTTTTGGCCGCAAAGCTTTCGCTTTTGTGAACTAGGAAAAAGTGGGAGTCACGATGCCAGATGGGCCACGTCGGCCCAGACTTGCATTTTCCAGCCACCGTTATCGCGTGAGAACACATTGAAGCCGGCGTTGGGTATCGGATCCTCACGGGGCGCTTCCAGCCCCATGCCGATGGCGGTTCGATACAGGCTGTCGAGCACACCGCCGTGGACGACGACCAGAAGGGTCTTGCCTCGATGGCGGGCCGCCAGTTCGTTCAAGCACTCGATGTGTCGGAGGAACCTCTGGCGCTGGCTCTCGCCGCCGGGGATCGCGTAGTCCGGATCCCCCACCAGATAAGCCAGGTAGGCGTCGGCGTGCTGCTCTGCGATCTCCTGCACCCGCAAGCCCTGGAAAACTCCGTAGTGCCGCTCCCGCAGACGATCGTCCACGACGACCCTGTGCCCGCACCGGTTGGCGATGCACGTTGCGGTCAGTCGAGCCCGTTCGAGGTCGCTGCTGTAGACGACCTGGAATGTCTCCTTATGGAGACGCTCGGCAAGGGCCCGGGCCTGGTCCCATCCCCTCTCGGTCAGCGGGCTGTCCAGGTGTCCCTGAAAACGTCCCTGGGTGTTCCACTCTGTCTCGCCGTGCCGGACGGCGACGATCCGGGTGCGAGTCATGTATCCACTATTATTAATGCGCTCGAGGCCCGCGATCCCCAGAAAACGAAAAATCAGCAAATGAACAGAAAGAAACGACACGCCCATTGCGTATCCAACAGTAGCGGGTAAGCTGCCATGGAAGCGATCATCCAAATCGAAGAAGCTGTGACAACGAACGCCGAAGAGCTCAGCCTGCTCGTCAAACAACATCGGGTACGTGCCTTCCATTTCATGCTGCAGATGGTTGGCAATCGCGAAGACGCGATGGACCTGACCCAGGAGGCCTTTCTCAAGGTTCACAGCAACTGGGACCGGCGCGACCCCGATCGTTCGCTGGTTCCCTGGTTCTACCGGATCCTGCGCAATGTGGCGATCGACCACCTGCGCCGGCGAAGTTCGCGGAAGGAATACGCGCTCGAAAACATGATCGAACCTTCCACCGAGAGCTCGCTTCCGCTCGCCCGACAGCTGGAACTCCGGACCCGGATCTGGGAGGCGATCGGTAAGCTGCCCGACGAACAGCGGGAGGTGGTCATCCTGCGCGACGTGCACGGCATGACATATGCGGAGATCGGAAGTACAGTCGACGTGCCCACAACGACGGTGACCTCCAGACTGCACCATGCCCGCGAAAAACTTCGCCAGGACCTGGAGAGATACTTGTGAGTGCACACGAAAAAGTCCGAGAGCTGCTCTCGGCGTACATGGATGACGAACTGACCCAACAGGACGGCCAACGAGTTCGGGTCCACCTGGAAGATTGCGATGAATGTCGTCGGACACTGGAGCAGCTGCGGACCCTGCAGCAGGCGACTGCCGCAACCCAGTTTCAGAAACCCACGGAGGAAGAAATGGAAAAGCTGGAGGAACGAATGTCGGTACAGGTGCCCCGGAAGGCCGGCTGGCTCCTGTTGCTGACGGGCTTCGCCGTCTGGGCGATCTACGGCGTCTATCTCTTCCTGACGGATCCGGACCTGATGACGTTCGAGAACCTGTCGGCCGGGGCGATTGTGGTCGGCCTGGCTCTTTTGCTGATCTCCGTCCTCCGGCAACGATTGCTCGAGCTGCCGCATGACCGCTACAGAGGAGTGAAGAAATGATCGTTGTGACCACTGATTCCATAGCCGGAAAGCGAATCGTCCGGACACTCGGGCTCGTCCGAGGGAACACCGTTCGAGCCCGCCATCTGGGCCGGGACATCATGGCCGCCCTCCGAGGGATCGTCGGAGGCGAGGTACACGAGTACACCAAGCTCCTGGCTGAAAGCCGCGAACAAGCGGTCGACCACATGGTGTCTGAGGCTAAGAGTCTCGGTGGAAATGCCATCGTCAGCACCCACTTCATCACGTCCTACATCGCCGCCAACATGGCCGAGCTGCTGGCCTACGGAACCGCGGTCGTTCTCGACGGCGACTAGACGCTGGATCCTCACTTTTTGACAACTAGTGGCCTGCAACAGTGCTGTCAGCAGTCAGCCTTCAGCTTCGAAAACGGAACGATCGTCCCATCCGATTAAGCTGATAGCTGATAGCTGAAAGCTGATCGCTGCTGTCTGATCGCAGGCCTTCTTTCTCTCCCACGTTGACGTCTGCCTCGACTACAATTGGCACGGTAACAACCACTAGGAGCGACTATGAAGCGGGAGAGAGGCATCTTCGAGCTATACCGGGACCCGGAGCGGGCAGACTCTTTGATCTGGGGTCGGAAGGCGGATCCGATCACTCGACGCGGCTTCCTGAATGGAGCCGGGTTGACGGCAATGATGGTGGCCGTCGGCGCTCACATCCCTTTCGCACGGAACATGCCCTCCGGCTTGGTCCCCGTCGCACTCGCTCAAGACCCGACTCACCCGTTGCTCGAAGGCAAAGACCTTGTGGTCCTGAACCAGCGCCCTGTAGGGGCCGAAGCCCGGGCGCATCAGCTGGACGACGACGTCACGCCGACCAAATACCACTACGTCCGGAACAACGGGAACCTGGGCTCGATGGCGGAGCGAATGGACAGCTCGGGCTATCGGCTCGTGGTCGACGGCGAGGTCGAACGGCCGCTGGAGCTTTCGCTCGACGACCTCAAGCGGGACTTTCCGACCCGCAGCTGGAATCTGCAACTCGAGTGCACCGGTAACGGGCGGGCCGGTTACGATCCTCACCCGAGCGGGATGCAGTGGACCGTCGGCGCGATCGCGTGCTCGCGGTGGACCGGCGTCAGCATGGCGGACGTGCTCAGCGCCGCTGGCGTGAAGCCGACGGCCGTCTACACCGCCAATCACTGCCACGATGTCCACCTCAGCGGGAACCCGGAGCTGGTCGCCCTGTCCCGCGGCGTACCGATTTCGAAAGCGATGAGCCCCTACAACCTACTCGCCTGGGAAATGAACGGACAGCCGGTTCCGGCGATTCATGGCTTCCCGGTCCGGATGGTGATACCCGGGTGGCCGGGTTCGGCGTCAGCGAAATGGATCAGCCGGATCCAGATTCGCGATCAAGTGCACGACGGTCGCGGGATGACCGGCTACTCCTACCGGATCAACAAGTACCCGGTCCAGGCGGGAGCAGACGTTCCGCAGGAGGAAATGGAGATCATCCATTCCTTGCCGGTCAAATCTTTGATCACGCGACCAGAGACCCAAACTACAGCGCGACTCGGCCAGACGACAACTGTCCGGGGCAAGGCATGGGCGGGCGATCAGACGGTATCGCGTGTCGACGTGAGTTACGACTTCGGACAGGCCTGGCACGCCACCCGGCTTGCGGAACCGGTGAACCCGTATGCGTGGCAGCGGTGGGAAACAGAGATCGACTTTCCCGTTCGGGGCTATTACGAAGTGTGGGCTCGTGCGACCGACTCGAACGGTAGGACCCAGCCTCAGATCGTGCCGGGCTGGAATCCGCGGGGCTACCTGAACAACGTCATGCACCGCGTGGCGGTGACCATCGCCTAGCAGCCCGTGGCAGAAGTCTGATGGTTCGCGCGCACGGGTCTTGCGAGGCGGAGACGAGGCGCGAGGAGGAATTGATGCGGTTTCATCATGACGACGAGCAACAAAGTATCCGACCGCAACCCCCGCGCGCCCGAAGGATTACGGCGGCGTCACACCATCTGCGTTGTTGCCGCGTCTCAACGATGTACCCGGTTCGGTGAGAGAGGAAGGACGCGTGAAAATCACCCTCAGGAAAGTCTTTCTTTTGCCAGTGGCAATACTCCTCACAGCGGCATATGTCGGCGCGCCGCCGGAGGCGCGCGGGGTGGAAGCGCAGGAATTGAAACCGGGCAAGGGGCTGAAGGTCGCCGAGGAGCATTGTGTCGGATGCCATGACGCCGGCTTGATCACCGGTGCAGAGTTGACACGATCCCAGTGGGACCAGGTGATCACCGACATGATCAACGACCAGGGAATGGGAGCACCGTCCCCGGAAGACCGGAAGATCATCCTGGACTACCTGGAAGAAACGCAGTCGCCGGGGGGGAGTCGTAGGCCGTAGGCCGTTGTCCTTAGGCCGTTAGCCGAGCATACATTTCACTTGCCCCCAGCTCCCAACTCCCCTCCTTGGATAAGGAGGGGTGGATGCGCCGCAGGTGCAGACGGGGTGGTTCGATTTAACCGGGTGGATGCGCCGCAGGTGCAGACGGGGTGGTTCGATTTAACCGGGTGGATGCACCGAAGGTGCAGACGGGGTGGTTTGAATCAACCGGGTGGATGCGCAGCAGGCGCAGACCGGGTGGTTCTTGATCAACACCACCCCGGCGCTTCGCGCCACCCCTCCTCATCTGAGGAGGGGAGTTGGGGTGGATGCGCCCCAGGCGCAGACTGCTGGTTCACTCACTTCCCTCCAACTCATCCAACAGCGATTTGAAGTCAGCCCCCTTGCTTTTGAAGGACATAACGTTTGACGTTAATAATGCGTGGCGTTATGCTTTTCATGTGATCCGAGCTTTGCGGACAAAGAGACCGAGAAACTGTTTGTTCGTGACCGTAGTAGGGCTCTTCCGAAGCAACTCCAACGGGTCGCACTGCGGAAGCTGCTTCAGATTGACGCTGCGGAGTCGCTGAGTGACCTGCGTACTCCACCAGGCAATCGCCTGGAGCGGCTTCGCGGCAATAGAAAAGGACAACACAGTATCCGAATTAATGATCAGTGGCGTATCTGCTTCGTCTGGAAGAGCTCCGACGCGCAGGCGGTCGAAATCGTCGACTATCACCGAGGATGAACATGGGGAAGAAAATTCTAGAGCCGATTCACCCGGGGGAAATCCTACTCGAGGATTTTCTGGTGCCACTTCGGTTGAGCCAGTATCGGTTGGCGAAGGGCATTAGCGTCCCCCCTCGCCGCATCAATGAAATTGTGCATGGCAAGCGTTCAATCAGTGCGGACACGGCACTACGATTGAGTCGCTTTTTTGGGACCTCGGAACGCTTTTGGCTCAACCTGCAGAATCGATATGACCTGGAAGTCGAGAAGGACCGACTTGGGAAAGCTTTGGACGAGGAAGTCGAAATTCTCTCGAACGCGGGCTCCTGATCAACACCACCCCGGCGCTTCGCGCCACCCCGGACTCCCCTCCTTGACTAAGGAGGGGTGGATGCACCGCAGGTGCAGACGGGGTGGTTCTTCTCGTACACTGCCCTCTCCAACTTTTCTGCTCAACAACCAAGCGGGGACAGGGCTAGCCCTGTCCCCCTCACATGTGCTCTCTCGCGGTACTTTTCGCAAAGCAGCTACTGCCGCTACAAACTTTCCAGGACTTGTTTGACTTTCCGTTCGATCAGGTCCCGCACTTCGCGAAACTCTTCCGGATCCATATTCTTCGGGTCCGGGATGTCCCAATCCTCTCTCCGCTTCGCGCGCAGGTATGGACACTCATCTCCGCAGCCCATGGTCGCGACGAAGTCGTATTCGACGTCGGGTATCTCCGAGAGCGACTTGGACTGGTGGGAAGACAGTTCGTAACCGAGCTCCTGCATTGAAGCGACGGCCTTGGGGTTGACCTTCCCTGAAGGTCTCGAGCCGGAACTGTAGGCCTCAACACCAACGCCGCCGTGGATGCGCGCGAACGCTTCGGCCATCTGGCTGCGGTTGGAGTTCTGGACGCAGACGAACAGGACGCGCCGGACCGGATGGTTCTCGGAACGGCTCACGCGCAGGGTTCCTCTTCTGCCCCGTACCTCTTCACACTTACCTTAGGCTGTTGGCTAGTGGCTTTTGGCGATTAGCTGTCAGCCGTCGGCCCTTAGCAATGATGCAGGGTGGAGCGCCCCTTACCAAGAGCCAAGGGCCACGAGCCAATGGCTGACAGTGCCAGAGGTTCCGTCAATAAGTGTGTAAATAGACATCAGGCGGCTTTCTCCTCGGTGACTTGGTTGACTGGAACTCCATTGACATATTGGGCGCCTTGGTAGACATCCTTCATCAAGTGCGGAGCCTTCAAACGGCGAAATCTTTTCTCAGCGACCAGCAGCATCTTCCAGATGACAGCCCGTGCGTTGGCCACTTTCTTGAACCTTCGAGCGGCATCGGTTCGCAGTCGCAGAGCAGAGAAGGGAGACTCCACTGGATTGGTAGTCCGCAGATGTTGCCACTGCTGTTTGGGATAGTTGTAAAACGTCACCATCCGATCCCAGTCCTGGTCGATCAGATCAGCCGCTGCCTCCAGTCCTCTCTTGCCACACCAATGTTGGAATCGTCCTTTGACTTGCTCGGCTTCCTGCCGTGTTTCTGCATAAGGGATCTGCCGCAACATCAACAACGCCGCTTTGTGCCGACCCTTGGGGATCTTAGCCAGCAAGTTGACGATGCGATGATTCCAGCATCTCTGCTCGTCGGCTTCTGGGAAAACGTTGCGCAACGCTCCCCAGATCCCCAGATGCCCGTCAGCCATCACCAGTCTCGGTGGGTTCATCCCCCGCTCTTTGAGATCCCTCAGCACTTCGGACCAGCTCTGGGTCGATTCTCGATAACCACTACTGACCGACACCACCACTTTAGTGCCATCACTTAAAGCGGCGATCACTACCAGGATCACGGCCTTTTCCTTCTCCAGCCCTGCTTTGATGTACACACCGTCTGCCCACAGATACACCACTTCCAGATCGTCCAGCCGACGGCTTTGCCAGGCCTCCATTTCTCCCTGCCACTTCTCCTTCAACCGGGCTACGGTGCTGGGGGACAGCGGCGCTTCTTCCCCTAAAAGCCCTCTTAAGGCCAGATCGAAATCCCCCTCGGCCAGACCATGCAAATAGAGTTCTGGAATCAAGTCTCGTACCTCTTGCGTCCGCTTGGCAAACAGCGGCAAGACCCGGCTCTCAAAACGCTCTTCCAGCTGTTCAAAGCAGACTCTTGACTCCACACTTCGATCAATGTTCTTCTTGCTCATGGCGGTGTGACTCCTTCCTTTCGGGCTCTTCCGCCCGGGTTTTTATTTCACCCGGAAGGATAATCACCGCCTATGCTATTTACACACCTTTTGAGGGTAGCTCCAGTGCCATTAGCCAAAGGCTAAACGCTAACAGCTAATAGCGGATAGCTACTCCGCTCGTTGAACGATCAACTGCCCTCCGCATGCGGCGCAAAGGGCGGTGAACGCCTCCGGCACGAAACCATCCGACACGTCGAAAACGCTGTCGATCAAGTCCGTGGGCGCATCGAACAGTTCGGACAAACCGCATCCGTCGCAAGGGTGGATGGCCCAGTCGGCTCGCTCACGCAGGTATTTCTCGGAAACCTGGAGCGGGTACGGGCCGGAATCGGACACGATGAATCGTATGGAGTCGCCCTTCGACACCCGGCGCAGTTGGTCGGGCTGGTTAACCAGCACTCCTTGGAAGACATCGCCCCGGCATTCGGTCACGGTGACCCACACGGCCTCGGGCCGGTGGGACGAGAATCGGGGACCGCCGTCGTGGACGAGCACCTGAATGTCGTCGAGACACTGCGGGTGAAAGCGGCCCCGCAGGCGGGGGTCTTCTCGCCAACCGGGTTCCGGATCGGGCGCTTGGCTCGAGTTGGGCTCGTCTCGATGTCCCATTGCGGGTGGACCCGACGCGGGGCCGGTTCATGCAGCGGTGGGCTGACCAGATCCGGAAGGTTTCAGCCCGCTGCCGGGGAGGTCTCGACCTTGACAGGCTGTGGGGCCGCGACGCCTATAACGTGCCGCGCAGCTCGACGGTCAGAGTCTTGATGACCTGGAGTCCGCCGACCACAAGGTATGGGAGCGACGCTTCAACCTGGAGATCATCGAGTTCGATCGCGGGCGGGCTCTGACCGCTCATCAGGTCTATCAGGTGATCGATCTTGGGTTCGACGCGATAGACGAGCGCCAGGATGAGCGTCAACCTGTCTTCGAGAGTCGGACTCTCACTCATGGGTCGTATGATCCAGAGGTCGTCAGTGTTCCCCTTGACGTATGGCGCAACGTTCTCGATGAACGAAATGATTCGGCTTGCCTGCCTGTCCAGATCCCTGGACCTGTCGGTGATCATACTGATTTCCGACGACGTCATTTCCGGGCGTACCCGGTAGGAAACCAGTTCGCCACTGGCCTCATAGAGCAGATGAACATCGTCGACGAAGCGGTTCAGACGGTCCAGTCGCAACTGTTCCGCTGCGCGGCGCTGCTGCTCTTCACGCTGCTGCCGGCTCTGCGCATGTGATGGTACGACCGAAACAAGAAGAGCCAGAACCACGAGCCAGTACACGGGCCTACGCAAAATTTGTTGAATCACCACTTTCCCCCACGGACCAAGGCAGGATCAGGGTAACAAAGCGCGGGCGGTATGACCAGTATTTGGCAATCAAAATCTGGACCGATCTGTCTTGAAAAAAGGAGGAACCAAACGGCTAATGGTTCATATATATCTTGATTGATATATATATTATACTGATCCTATTATGAACAAGAAACGACTCGACTCGTTCCTGCCCCTGCGAACGAACTGGTTTCATATTCTCCTTTCGCTTTCCGGCCGCGAACAGCATGGCTACGGGATCATGCAGGAAGTGCTCGAACGGACCGACCAGAAGATCCGGCTGTGGCCGGCAACCCTGTACGGAACGATCCGACGGTTGATCGAAGAAGGGCTGATCGAAGAATCCGACGAGAGGCCTGCGCCTGAAGACGACGACGAGCGACGGCGCTACTACCGTCTGACCAGGGACGGGCGGCGCGTGCTGGAAGCCGAATGCGAGCGGTTGGAACAGCTTATCGAGGTGATACACAACAAACGCGCAGCGATCGAGACTGAGGCGGGTGCGCGATGAAGATCACGATGGCTTTTTCACTGTGGCTCTACCAGAAGTTGGTTCGGGCCTTCCCTGACGAGTTTCGTCTCGACCACGAGCGAGAGATGATCCAGGACACGAAACACATCCTCCGCGACGCGGCCCAGCGTCACGGCTGGGGCAACCTGCTCATCATGATTGCGCAGCTCATGCTCGACCTGGCGATCCGTGTTCCGATCGAACATGTCTACGAGCTGGCCCAGGACGCGCGCTACGCGATTCGCATGCTGGCTCGATCGAAAGGCTTCACGATTGCCTCGATCGTCTCCATCGGAATCGGAATCGGCCTGACCACGACGACATTCAGCCAGATGGAGTCGCTCATCGTCCGCGACATCCCCACCGTCGGAAACCCAGACGAACTCGTGTCGTCGCTAAGGCCAGTCTCATATCCCGACTACGAACACTTCCGGGACAACAGCGGGCAGTTTTCTGCGATTGCAGCCTACATCGCCCCGGTTCCGTTTGTAGTGAAGACCGACGATCAATCGAGCCGCGCCTGGGGTCACCTGGTCACACCGAACTACTTCGACGTCCTGCAGTCCGGAGCGGCGATCGGTCGTACTTTCGCCGGACCGGAACGGGTTCAGGGATCTCCGGCAACCGTAGTCGTCAGCCACAGGTTCTGGCGGGGCCGTCTCGGTGGCGACCCCGATGTGGTCGGATCGACACTGCGGATCAACGGGTACCAGGCGACGATCATCGGCGTGGCCGAAGAGGACTTCTTCGGCGCCCTTCCGGTCCTCGCAGCGGCGGATATCTGGCTGCCCACGACAATGGACCCGTGGATCGCCCCGGAACTCGGTTCCGGCAAACTCCGGGATAGAGACATCGCAGCATTCAGCGTCGTGGGAAGGCTCTCTGTCGATGTCACACGACAGCAGGCCGAGGCGGCGCTCGACGCGATGATCCGCCAGCAGGAAGTGGACGCGGGCGAGACCGATATACGAGAAGGAAGGCGCATTACCCTGGTTGCGGGCGGCAGGCTGATGCCGATCCGGGATGAAGATCTCCCCGTGGTGATGGGCTTCCCCCTGATCCTCGTTGGAGTGGCGCTGTTGATCGCCTGCTCGAATGTCGGAACGCTGCTTCTTGCCCGCGGCAGCGCACGGGCCAGGGAGATCGCGATCCGATTGTCGGTCGGAGCGAGCCGGGGCCGGATCGTCCGGCAGTTGATCACAGAAAGCACCATCCTGGCCCTGCTCGGAGGAGTCGTCGGGTTCGCTTTTGCCTGGTGGTCCATCTCGACGACGGACTGGATCGAACTGATGATCCCCGAATACATGACTTTCGAGCTGGAAATAAGCTGGGCGGCTCTGCTCTTCACGCTGGGCCTGAGCATTCTGTCCGGAATCCTATTCGGCCTGGCTCCGGCGCTCCAGGCGGCAAAGGCCGACGTGGCTCCCGCTCTGAAGAGCGGCGCCGACATGAGGATGAAGAAATACCGCTGGTTCAGCATGCGCAACGGCCTCGTCCTCCAGCAGGTCGCAGGATCGCTCATGTTGCTTCTTCTCACCGGATTTGTCGTCCTCGGTTTTGCCCGGTCAGGCAACGTCGAACTCGGTTTCGACGTTCGGAATCTCTACATGATGTCGCTCGATCCGGTCCGTGACGGGTACTCCGGAGAGCAGGCGAAGGAGTTTTTCTCCCGGCTCCCGGAGCAGATCCGACGGATTCCGGGCGTGCGGCATGCCAGCCTGACCCAAACCATCCCCTTGGGAATGTTCGGCGATGAGGAGGCACTCCGGGCCAGCACCGACCTGGGCGAATCCGCGCGACTCGCACGAAGCATCCGGAGCGAACGGGTCGGTGAAGGATTCTTCGAAGTCGTCGGCGTCGAAATCGCACCGGGCCGGAGTTTCAGACCAACGGACGAGACGGAAGATTCTCGCGTCGTGATCGTCAACCAGACCATGGCTTCGGAAACCTGGCCGGGGGAAGATCCGGTCGGCCAGGTCCTCGACGTCGAGCAAGATCGCTACGAAGTGATCGGCGTCGCTCCGGATTTTCGGTCCGGAGCGATTCTGGAACGATCCCGGATGGGGGTCTTCCTGCCGATGCCGCCTTCCGGTTTCGAGCGCCCTTCCGCGCAAGGAGTCACCCTGCTGGTGCGCACCGATCCGGGAGTCGACATCCGCAGCGCGATCCGGAATGAAATCGCGGCAATCGATCCCAATCTGACGCTCTTCAACGTCAGCCTGCTCAGCGACCAGATTGAAACGATGATGTACATGGTCCGACTGGTTATGTTCGTTTACGGCGGTATCGGTGTCTTCGGGTTGATCCTCGCCGCGGTCGGGCTGGGAGGAGTCACCGCATACGCGGTCGCGCAACGAGCCAAGGAGATCGGCATCCGTATGGCGCTTGGCGCCCAGAGGGCACAGGTCCTCAAGCTCGTGCTCAAGGAGGGTGCAATCCTGGTCGTGGTCGGAACCTTCATCGGCCAGATTCTGGCTTTCGGGACGACCAGGGCCATGGGCTCCTATTTCGACGCACTGACGACCATCACGGAGACGACGACGTCCGACCCTATCGTCGTCGTCGGCGCACCGGTTCTGCTGGGCCTTCTGACAATGCTCGCATGCTACCTGCCGGCACGTCGGTCCACCCGGGTCGACCCGCTCGCCGCCCTGCGTCAGGAGTGAATCTCTAACCGATACAGCGGGGAGTGTGGAGCGATGACAAGCAAAGAGACATTGAAGCAGTTGAAAGAGATGGGAACGGCCCAGAACCGGAAGATCTACGCACGACATGGTGTGGGTTCGACCATGTACGGTGTCAATCAGGTACCGCCCGCTGAGCGGGCGGTATGACGAAGGCCCCCCGAGGGGGCCTATAAGGGCATCCTTGCTTCCAGCCTTCTGGCCATCACAATCCACCTGTCGCTTTCGCCCGATGACGTGGACGCCGAGTGACACGACCGATGCGATACAATCCGTCGTGGGACTGACACTGTCATTCGCCAATGACGGTCTCCTTCAATTCGCACGTGGTGGTTCGTTGATGGAGACCGTCTACCAGAACTGCACGACGGGACGGTCGAACCTCTTCGAGTCTCACCGCCAGAGGCGGTGGCTTACCGTTGTGAGTTACGCCAACCTCAAGAAGCTGGCCAAGCAGATCAAGACGGACCACCGGCTGGCGGAAGACCTGTGGGCCAGCGGCAACCACGATGCGCGGGTCCTGGGCTGCATGGTCGCAGATCCGGAAGCACTGACAAAGACGTCGGCCGACAAGTGGGCTCGAGATCTCGACTGCTATCCGATCACCGACGCATTCTCAGGGCTGATCGCGCGCACCGCGCACTCCCGCAGCAGGTTCGAAAAGTGGAGCACATCGAACGGTGAATGGCTTGGACGATCCGGATGGCAGCTACTCGCTCACCTGGCGATGAGCGACGACGAACTTCCGGACAGCTACTTCGACGCCCATCTGGGCACGATCGAAACCGAGATCCATAATCGGAAGAACCGGGTGCGGGACGCGATGAACTCTGCGCTCATTGCGATCGGGATCCGTAAACCGAGACTCCGGAAGAGGGCTCTGGCGGCGGCGAAGCGGATCGGCAAGATTGAAGTCGATCACGGCGAAACCGGTTGCAAGACGCCCGATGCGGCGATCTATATCAAGAAAGCAGTGGAGCGAAAGGCCAAGAAGGCCACTAGCTAGCAGGCCTACGGCTGCCGTCTTCCCCGTCCCACACGACGACGGGATTCGAATCGCTCACGGATTTCGTCCAGTTTGTCAATCTGGTCGGAAGTAAGGAGAGCCCGAATCTGAATCCTTGCGTTCGCCCCGATTGCCGCGAGTTGTCCGAGCAGCTGCCCCTGGAGCGTTGCGAGCCCGTCAATCTCGGCTGCACCGGCGCCGGAGACCACCGCGTCCTCGAGGGCTCGACGGGCCTGCGCGAGGTCGACCAACAGTGGTTCGGCGGCTGCGCGAGCGGCCTCCAGTATCGGCACGGCTTGTTCTTTTTGAAATTCCGTAATCTCGAGGGCCAGTTCGATCACCGCGCTGCCGAACGGGTTGTCCAGGGGTGGAAAGATCGGGACTTGTTTCTCGTCCCCGACGCGAGGCAGCGGTGTGGGTCTTCCGTAGCCCGACTGCTCACGCGCTCCCCACGGATTCGTCCGAACCTGTGCTGCAGTCGAACTGGCAAAAAGAAAGCCTGCTGCCAGGACCAGCAGCGAAGGCAAATTGATCCTCATAATCATGGTTCCCCTCCATCCGCGGCATCTTGCCAATTGAAAAAGTTTGACTCCCGGTCATCCGACAAGCAAGCGCTAGTTTGTTAAAAGTGAGCTGGTGTTCGGAATCAAACGAGGTTACTTCTGACTCAGGACGCGCAGCCACGCACACTTTCCCGGGATGAAACCTGGAGGGTGGCCTCGAGTGGAACGGAGTTCAAAGTCGGCGTCACGACCAACGACTTAGCGAGGGCTTGCCCTCGGCATTGCGCTGGCGGTCGCGCTCGGTCGTTTGATGGAAAGCGCACTGTTTGGGACCGTCGGATTGGAAACAGGTCCTTTCCTCGCCTTCACCGGCTTGCTGGCGGCGATCTCGATGGTGTCGGGGTACCTTCCGACACGGAAGGCTTTGAAGGTGGATCCGATCCAGGTTCTGAGGAACGAATAAAAGGTCGCCCTAGCGTCCGATCGAAGGGGACCTCTCCACGCTCGACTTCACGATCCGGTGTAGGTGCGCTCTATGAGCGCACAACGTTTCGGTTCGACCAATGTGCGGTCATAGACCGCACCTACACCTCCGTTTGGACGCGGGCTTCCCCAAAGTCCACTCCCGACAAGTTCCTGACGCGTTATACGGGAGTAACACAATCGCGAACTAGTCATCGCCCCTGGGCGGCCGCTGCTCGGCGAAGACCACGAGCTCTTTGTCGCACACCTGGGTTTTGAAGCCGTTGATGTCGACACAGTTGAAACTGTACTCGGCGTCGAGTACGGGTTGCAGGTTGCGGCGCTGCAGTTCGGCTTCCACGGACTCCTTTTCAAACGTCTCGATCGAATAGGCAACGTGATCGAGCGTTCCCAGGGCCGCAGAGGTCATGCCATCCTCGCGCACCATCGTCGGAATCCACACGGAATCGCTCAGCCACAGATAGGTATCCCGGCCCGAATTACGCGTCTGTCGGAGGTCGAGCAGGTCCTTGTACCAGACGGCCATTGCCTCGTAGTCTTCGGTCAGGATGACGATGTGGTTGGCGCTGACCGCCTTCCACAGCATCGGGGCCGCCGAAGATGCCAGCGGTCTTTCGACGTAGTCCGCGGCAAACAGACCGATCTCGTTTCCGTCCAGGTCGTCGAACCAGAACCCTTTGTCGGTGTCGGTTCGGGGCCGCCGTCCGAGACGTCGCAACTCCGCCTCTACCGCCGCGCGATCCCAGTCGGCGATCGTGAACCCGAACTTCTCGATACGGGGAGCTTTCTCGCCGGCTTCGGCCTGCCGGACGATCATCAGCGTGTCCCCTCCGGTGTCGCCGTACCAGAGGTGAACCTGCTTCGCGTCGGTGTGACCCCTCTGCATCCCGAACACCTCGACATACCAGTCCGCGGTCTTGGCGAGGTCCGGCGCGACGTAGGTGTACTGGTTGGCCCAGGTCCCCTTGAACGACGCGGCCTCGGATCGCACGGGCAGGGCCGCAGCGGCCGCCGCCGCTGCCATACCCTGCAGGAGCTGCCGCCGGCTGATTCTCTTCCCCTCCAGTTCCCGAAAAAGCTTCCCGACTCTATCCATTGCTGCTTCTCCTTTCGCCATCTACCGGGGCACCGAACACTACGGTCTAGCCTGGGCGGCCTCGCTGTCGGGACCGTTGCAGTCGCCGGCGGTCCTGGTTAGGCGCCTCGTTCCAGGCACAGACCTGAACCTTGAAGTCATTGAGGTCGACACCATATATGCCCGTATCGTCGTCCTCTATCTCCCGATCCTGCGGGATGATCCCGTGGCGCTTCATCTCGGGCACTACAGTTCGCGTATCGTAGTCGGAAACCGTCAGCGCGCAGTGATCGAATGTATGGAGAGCCGCGGAAGTTTGCGCGCCGTCGCGCACCTGGGTTGGAAGCCAGGCCGTGTCACCGAACCATTGGACGACGTCTCTTCCGGAATCAGTCGTCTGGTTGAGCGCAACCAGGTCGTGATACCAGGCGGCCAGCTTCTTGTAATCCGAGCTGACGACAACAATGTGGTTCGCGCTGAGCGCCTGCAAGACGACGGGAGGCGACGTCCTCACGTCGGGTCTCTTCATCCAGTCCGGCGCGAAGACACCGATCTCGTTGCCTTCCAAGTCCCGGAACCAGAACCCCTTGTCGGTGTCGGGCTGTGGATCGAGCCCGCGCCGGCCGAGTTCGGCTCGAACGAAAGCCCGGTCCCAGTAGTTGATCGTGAAACCGAACCTCGTGAGGGCCGGGGCCGTGTCGCCAGCCTGCGCCTGCCGTACGGTCATCAGAGTGTCGCCCTGAACATCGCCGAACCACAGGTGAGTCTCCTGCGCCGTGGCCATCCCTCGCTGCATCCCGAAGACGTCGACGTACCAGTCGGCCGTGGCGGCCATATCGGGCGCAACGTAGGTGTACTGGTTCAGCCAGATCGGTTTGAACGCCGGCGCCGCCTGGGCTCTAAACGGCAGGGCAGCGGCAGCAGCCAGGGCCGAGAGGGCCTGGAGGAGCTGGCGGCGTGTCATGCTTCCGGGTTCTGCCGACCGGCGTGGGTTCTCTGCTTGTTCCATTCCTGGATTCCCCCATGAAAAAGCCCGGGAATGTTCCCGGGCCCTTTCTGCTCAACTCATGCCGTTTCTAACGACGTGGCCGATCCTCCTTCGTGTTGTTCACGCAGCCTGTCGACCGGCAGTCGTGGGAGTTCTCCGAGCCGAGGGACTCCAGCAGCCGCACCGTGTCCGGAAACAACAGGGACTTCTCGTGGGGCCCGTTCGCAAAGTCGGCAACCGTGTCTCCCGTACCAGGCTCGACAGGGGTCGGAGCCCGGGACCCGAGGCGGGCACTCGCCCGCGCGCCGACGTCGGCGCCTCTTGCGACCAGGTACATGATGGCGTCGTCGTCGCCCACGTAGGCAGCTCCGTGCAAGGCCGTATAATCCTGCAGGTCCTTACCATTGACATCGGCGCCGAGCTCTTCAACCAGGTGCCTGAGGACGTCGATTCGCGAATCCGGCTTGATGTTCGTCGCCTGCCACGTGAAGCCGTAACCTGCTGCGACCATCAGGGGAGTCGTGCCCTGGGTAGTCGGAATCGTCGGATTGGCGCCGTGGGAGGCGAGCAGACGCATCGCGTCCACATCGTTCGCCTCTGCCGCACGCCAGAGGGCGGTTGCGCCGGCCGGATCGATCCAGCCCCCGCTGTAGCGAAAAGTCCGGTACCACAACCTCTTTCCCAACCGTGCATTCACGTCAGCACCATGGGCCAGGATTTCCTCCATGAGATCCAGATAATGGGCCCTCTCCTCGGACACGTTCGGCTGCGGATACCACGTGTTTTGCCTCCACTGGATGTCCAAGGTGGCAAAAAGCGGCAGCAGACCGTCGCCGTTCGGGATGTTGACATCGGCACCGTTGTCGAGCAGGAATTCTGCGATGTCGAGATTGGCATTGAGGATGGCTTCGGTGATCGGTGGGGTCTTGTTCGACCCGGTGACCGCGTTGATGTCGGCGCCGCCGGCCACCAGCTCGCGCACGGCGTCCATCTGTCCGTCGCGGCTCGCAAAGTGCAGTGCCGTCATCCCGCCGACGACGGCCGGACCGGACCGCCGCCCGACCCGACCTCGGTTCGGCAGCTTGGACACTTTCGTGGTTATACTCGCGTCCGCGCCGTTCTCGATCAGGACCTTGATCGCTTCCGCGCGGTTGAGGGTGGCCGCAAACATCAGCGCCGTCTGACCGTTGGTCTCCTCGGTGGCATTGACATCCGCGCGGGCTTCGATGAGCGCCCCGACCGCTTCGACGCTTCCGGAAGCCGCCGCACTCATCAAGACCGTCGTTCCGTTGTCGTTGGCTTCGTTCGCGCTTGCTCCTACGGCTAGCAGTGTTTCGATCACGGCTGCCTCCCCGCTCTTGGCGGCCATGAACAGCGGGGTCATCGATCCGATCCGTGTGGCGGCATCGACCCTGGCGCCTGCATCGAGCAACAGTCGGGTCAGTTCCAGATCACCGTTGCCGGCGGCCCAATGCAGTGCCGTGCTGCCGTCACCGTAAGCCGCATTGACATCGGCGCCGGCGTCCAGCAGCGAGCGTACCTCAGCCGTGTCCCCGCGCATCGCTGCTTCGACGAGTTCCGTCTCGTTCGTGGCCGCAACGATCACCGTGGTCGCAACGAGGAGTACAAGAAAGCTTAGTCCGAGTGTTTTCATTGTCTCTTCCTTTAACTAACGCTTCTCTTAAACCTGTTTCAGCGGTCGGTTCCCACTATATCGACAAGACTCCCGTACTGTCGCCGATGATGTCCTGTTCGATCCCCAGCTTGTGCAGCAAGGCGAGCAGCAGGTTGGCGGTCGGGGTCTCATCCGGTGCGCGGACATGCCAATTCCCCTTGAGTTGACCATTGGCATGGCCGACCAGCAACATCGGCACTCGCTTGTGCGCGTGCACGTTGGAATCGCCCATCGGGCTGCCGTACAGGACCATGGAATGATCCAGGAGGTTCCCGTCTCCATCGGGAGTGTTCCGGAGCTTGTCGAGGAAATACCCGAACAGGTCGATGTGGTAGCGGTTGATCTTCGTGTAATCCTCGATCCCCTTCGGCGTCGACCCATGGTGCGATGCCGAATGGAACGGTGTTTTGTTCCCGCTCGCTTCGAACACGCGGTTGCTGACATCGCGGCTGAGCTTGTGCGACGAAACACGCGTCACTTCGGCAGAGAACGCGAGGACCTGCAATTCGAACATGATCTTGACGTGCTCTTCCCAGGAATCAGGCACGCCGATCGGCGCCGACGGCAGCTCCCGCTCCGCACCGCTGGCGTTGTATTGCTCGATCTTTTCGATGCGCCGCTCGATCTCGCGGACGCTCTCCAGGTAGTCGTTCAGCCTGTTCTGATCCCGCCGCCCCAGATCTTTCCGGAGCCGCGCCACTTCGAGCGTGACGCCATCGAGGATACTCTGGTTGGCGCGTCGTCTTGCCGCCCGCGCCTCGGGTGAGCCACCGGCGCCGAATAGATCTTCGAACGCCATTCGCGGGTCGATGGTCATCGGCAGCGGGGTCTCGGGCGACGACCAGCTGATCGAGTTCATGTAAACACAGCTGTAGTGGTACCCGCAGTTACCCGTCGCATCCACGTTCTCGATGCAGAGCTGAATCGAAGGGAGCGGCGTGTCCTGACCGAACCGGTTCGCATAGAGCTGATCGATCGACGTCCCTGCCCGGACATCGGACCCCTCGGTCTGCTTCGGGTGAGCGGCCGTCAGGAACACGGCGCTTGAGCGGAAGTGGTCGGCCCCTTCTTCCTCCGCCGTCCACGCCTCGGCCGGGCGCTGGTCGGTTTGGGTGACCAGCGTGATGTAGTCCCGGAAGCTCTCGAGCGGCTCCATGATGTATCCGAACTCGAAATCGGCGCCTTCGGTCGGCGGCATCCAGTAGTTGTGCTCGATCCCGTACTGCGTGCTGCCGGCGCTGCCGTGGACCATTTCCAGGCACGCCAAGCGAGTTGGAGGGTTGGCTGCGGTCAGACGTTGTGGCGTCTGCGCAGGCACCATCGACTCGAGAAACGGCAGCGTAACGGTCGCGCCCACACCCGTCAGGAAGGTGCGTCGGGATAGGTGTTTCTTCGTGATGAACATGGATGTTTCCTCTCCTTACCGGTTTCTCAACTGATCTGCCGTGTATTCTTCGTCGGAGCGCCTCAACCGGAACGGTACGCTCTTCACGACGCCGAGGATGAACGACGAAAAACGGTTGTCGTTCTGCGCGGCCTCGCGGGCGATCGACCGGACCGTGGGCATGTCGCGATAACTGAGCACGCGGCCCAAACCATATGAAAGAAGATGCTCCGTAAAGGTTCCGATGAACGCTTCGGAGCGAGCGAGGACTGCCTCGCGCAGGCTGGCGGGTCCGTCGAGCGGGGTCCCGTCATACATCTCGGCCGACGGGTCGATGCGAGACCCGCTGTCGTTCGCACGCCAGCGGCCGATGGCGTCGAAGTTCTCCAACGTCAGGCCGATCGGATCCATCATCTGGTGACACGCCGAGCAGGCCGGGTTTTCCCGGTGCTGTGTGATCCTGTCCCTCACAGACAGCACGACCTCGTTGTCCACCGCCTCTTTCAGGGGCGGAACGACCGGGGGCGGCGCCGGCGGGGGCGATCCGATCAGGACCTCCATGACGTACTTGCCCCGTTGGACGGGAGACGTTCTGTTCGCCAGCGACGTCAACGTCAGCACGCTTCCGTGTCCGAGCAGACCGAAACGGTTCGGGTCCCTCACCCCAACACGCCTGAACCGGCTCCCCAGCACGTTCGGGATGCCGTAGTGTTTCGCGAGCACCTCGTCGACGAACGTGTAATCCGCCGTCAACAGGTCGACCACGCTGCGGTCTTCGCGCATGATGCTATCGAAGAGCAGCTTCGTTTCTTCGGTCATCGACTCGCCGAGGTTCCTCGTGAATTCCGGGAACACGAGCGCCTCGGGCTGGGCCTCCTTTACCGTCTGCAGGCGTAACCACTGGAACGCGAAATTGTCCGACAGCGCAGCCGAGCGCGGATCCACCAGCATGCGACGGACCTGCTGTTCCAGTATCCCGGGCTCGGCGAGCCTTCCCTCCGATGCCAGCGACAGCAACTCCTCGTCGGGCAGGCTGCTCCAGAGGAAATACGCCATGCGGGACGCCAGCTCTAAGTCGCTGATCTGGTAGTTCGTCCCAGGCGGGACGTTTGACGGCGTCTTCTCGAACCGGAAGACAAACTCCGGATGCCCGAGGATCGCCTGCACGCCCATCTGGATCCCGGCCTCGAAGTCGCCCTCTTCACGTCCGGCCCTGTAGTGGTTGATCAGGTAGTCCACGTCGGTGTTCGAGATTGGCCGCCGGTATGCCTGCCGTGCCAGAGTCCCCAGGATGTTCTTCGCGCAGTCGAGTTCCTCGTCGGCCGACGCGGGCCGGCAGCGGAATATCTTCTGACGGGATGCCGTCTCCGACATTCCTGTCACGACGAACGGGCCGGCAATAGTCAGCGTGTGCAGGTGCGGCAGGGCGACTAGGCCGGGCACCGCGCCGGTGACGTCGATCATCGACTGCTCCACCTGGCGGAACTCATCCTCGGTCGGCCCGTCGAACTTCGAGATGAATGCGGCCGCAACGCGATGCGCGCCCGCCGTGATCCGGACCGACTCTGTCGTCAATGTGCCCTCAGGTTCGGGGAGTTCTGGATCGAGTTCGAAGATGGCCACCCTGGCCCCGTCTAGGGAGATCTCCAGTTCCTGGCCCTGGAGGTTCTCGGGCAGATTGGCGCCAAAAAGCTCCGTGATGAAATCGTGGTAGAACGCTACCTTGAACGTGTACTCGCCGTCGGCGGGAAAGTTGTAGACGACGGAGGTTCCGCCCCGCGTTCCCAGCGGCGTACCCTCGACGTGGCGCAGCTGGTTGACGACCTTCGGCACGGTGTACATCGACATCGTCGGCGGCACTTCTGGGTCACCTATCGCCAGCCGGCTGATCTTGCCTGCCGCTCGAACGTATCCCTGCACCAGCGCGGGAGTCACCGCGAGGACGTCGGAGATGTTGTCGAAACCACCGCTCATCTGGTCGGTCGGCAGCATCGACGAAACATCCACGTCCAGGTCGAGCAGTTCGCGTACCGAGTTGCGGTATTCGGTTCGATTGAGCCGATGGAGCTCGGGAGCGCCGGCAAACGGATGCTCCGAAGCAGAGCGGTCGATCGCGGTTTCGATCGACAGTGCAAGCGCCTTCGCGTCGGCAACCGCCGGTCGTGTTGCACCCGCCGGCGGCATCATGCCTGCCCGCAATTTGCGAATCACCTTTTCGGCTTGTTCCGCGTTCCGGGCGGGATCGGCCAGGTCGATCGTGGCCCATGAAAACCCACCTTCGCGAATCGCGTCGTTGTGGCAACCCGAGCAGTAGTCGTTGACCAGCGACTGCTGCGATGCGACCGGCATCGTGCTCGGGGTTTGTCCCCAGGCACTTCCGACGGACACAATCAGCAATCCAACCCAAACGAAAACCGACTTCATCGAGCCCCCTGTTTATTACGCCTATGTTGTTTGGTTACAGAACGATAGCACATGAAGGCGTTCCAGGAAAGATATTGTCTGCCCGGCCAGTTGAATCCCCGAAAACATCGCGATTCGGTGCACCAAACCTTCTCCGAGAGACTTCGTTGTGCAGGCACCGGAATGCTGGCTTGCCCCCCAAGCCCGCTCCGAATGGCAAGGACACCATTTCCTATCTTCCGATTCATGGCCTAGTATATGCGCATGGAAGTGAAGCTATTCCCCAACTCATACCGTCCCGGGGTGGGTTTGAAGCCGCGTCGCGAACCTCAGCGGCCTCTGTTGCCGCAGCATGCGCGACTCTGCCCGGTGCTCGAAGCCGGGAGCGCCCTTGGATACCTTGTCTATCCTCCGCTGGAGGACAACGAATCGTTCCACGTCGAGTACCAGGGAGAGGGACGGTACAGGTTCATGTATTTCGTGCGCCCGCCTGGAGGAGGAAAGTGGGAAGCGGTCTTCGCGCTCACGCTGGTGCTTCCGGTGGGAAGCATCGGGAAGATGCAGGAGGAGGTCGAGTTCCTGATCAAAGATCCTCCGATAAACCGGGAAAACGCGGTCGCAATGGCGCGATCTTACATCGTCCCCGAGGATCTGGGGACCCCGCCCGGCGCGGTCACTTTGCGCGGCGCGACAAACTTTCGGACCCCGGAAGGCTGGGATACCATTTACACCCCTGTCTTCAATATGATCGAACGACCGGTTGCTCCGCTGCTGGTTATCCGGGTCGAGACCGATTGGTTCCCACACGAAAGCGAGTTCCGTTACGTCCTGGAACCCGGGGAGGGGCTTCCCGGAACGCACAGCTTGCCTGTCGGACAGGTTTTGTTCATACCACGTGAGGAGACCACCTTGCGCGATTGCACCGAAGAAGAGTTGGAGGAGATCCGGGAGTCGAAAGAGGAATTCTTTACCGAGAAAGCCCGGCTGAAGCGCAAATCGCCCTACGGGCTGGAATACAGTCCCCTCTATGCCCGCCGCAGCCGGGGGGGAAAACCGGGCAGACAGTAAGTGCTTGATCAAGCATGCTGTCAGCTCTCAGCTTTCAGCTATCAGCTCAACCGGATGGGACTATCGTCCCGTTTACGAACTAGGCTGAAAACTGGCAGCTGATCGCCTACACTCTCTGGGCCGCTAATTCGTGTAAACTCGCCTTCGATCAATCGACTCGTCAGGAGAAACGCAAGTGCGAAGATTCCCTCTTATCGTCGTAGTCGCGCTGGTGATCACGATTACAGCCACACCGGACATCGGCGCCCGAAACAACCAGGAAACCGAGCAGGATCCGAAGGCCGTCGTACGGGACTGGCTGGCAGCATGGAATGCTCTGGATGGTTCCGCCGAGGCTACCGAGAAAGTCGTCGGCCTGTATCTTCCGAACGCCTACCACCAGGTCGGACCAAACCCGCGGCAGATCGGGACGGTACTCTACGAGGGGCATAGCGCGATCCGAAAGTTCACCTCAGACTTCGCCACTGCGAACACCAACATCGAATTCCGGGTCCGGGCAGTGACCGCAAACGAAGAGGTGATCCAGTTGTTCCACGTTACCGAGGGGCCCTGGGGCGGGACAGCGGTGGCCGTCGAACTGATCGGGGCCTACAACGATCGCGAGACATCGAAGCGCTGGATGTCTCCGGGCGCAGCGTTCTTCCAGATTCAGGACGGCAAGATCCGCTGGCTCCGGCTCTACATGCCCGATGATGAACGGATGGAAGTCTCCCCGTAGCAGGACGAAAATAGACCCACTCAATACTCCACTTTGCCTATTCCAATTAAGTAGGGAATCGCCCGCGTTACGGATAGAATCGATCCAACTTTCTCGTGTGGGAGGTCTTTGCATGCGTGGTGTGTGGGTTTTTTGTGTCTTCGTGATCGCCTTGACCCTGCTCTCTACCCCGGCCGGTGGCCAAAGGCAGCCAACCCTGCCGTCCGCCGCGACCGTGCCGCCGAGCGGAAACTACGAGCTGGACGAGAACTGGGCAGAGCTTCCCGACGGTTCGGAATGGGGGGCCGTCTCCTGGGTCGCGATCGATGAGCGCGGATTCGTCCACGCCTTCCGGCGCGAGGGACCGATATTCAGCTTCGACAACGCCGGCAAGTTTCTCCGGTCCTGGGGCGAGGGGATCGCCAAGTGGACTCACGGCCTGAGGGTCGACCACGCGGGCAACATCTGGGCGACCGATGGGCAGGGCCATCAGGTCAAGAAGTTCAGCCCGGACGGACGACTTTTGATGACGCTCGGAAAGTATGACGTCGCCGGCGATGGCCCCGACACGTTCAACCGGCCGACCGACGTCGCCGTCGCGCCCAACGGGGATTTCTATGTGTCCGATGGCTACGGCAACTCCCGTGTCGCCCAGTTTTCGAAGGACGGCACGTTCATCCGGAGCTGGGGGACCCCGGGTGAGGATCCCGGTCAGTTCAACCTGCCGCATTCAGTCGCTCTCGACCCCGATGGACGGGTGCTCGTCGCCGACCGGCAGAACGATCGAGTGCAGGTCTTCGACGCTCGAGGAAACTTCCTCGAACAATGGACCGACCTGGGCCGGCCATACGGTCTGGCTATTTGGGAAGGCAAAGTTTTCATCGCGGACGGCGTACTGCATCGGGTCGCCATAGCCGATTTGAACGGAAAGCTCATCGACGTGATCGAAGGAGCCGAGGGGGCACACGGGATCGAAGTCGACCCGATGGGAAACGTCTACGTGGCGTCGAACCGCACCTCCAGCCTGAGAAAATTCGTGTTGAGAAAGGGTAGTCAGTAGTCGGTAGTCGGTAGTCAGTAGTCAGTAGTCAGTAGTCAGTTGCTCGTAAGTCGTTATCAGCTGTTCGCACCCTCCTGGGAGTTGCTGACGCAACGAAAACCCACCCGCCGTCAGCGCGCATCCAGCGAAAACACACTGAAAATACTGCTTTTACGCCTCTGCGAGAAGAACGTTTCCAGGGAGGGGGGTTCAAATAAATTGACGGGCAGTATAATCCTGGCATACAAGCAGTAAAGTAGAAGCTATCGCTTTTGCCAAAAACTGAGTGGGTACCGGGAATCCGTCGCCGGACGGATAGGAGTCCGTCGCTGCAGTAGGATGACGTTCCTAGGATTCCCATAACCATTTGGGCTCACAGGAAGTGTGTCCAAAGGAAGATTGTTGGAGGTAATCATGAAGACCCTTTCGAAGCGGCCGTCGTTCCGAATCGCTCTGGTTCTGGGATTGTCGCTTCTGATCTCAACATCAGCTTTCGCCCAGACGGGTGATGGCGGTCTGATCGGCTATGTTCGAGACGCGTCCGGCGCGGTGTTGCCGGGCATTACAGTGACCGCCACGAGCCCGGGCATGATCGCGGAGCGGCAAGTGTTTTCCGACGAAAACGGTTATTTCCGGATCATCAACCTGCCGGTCGGAATATACACGCTCACCGGGGAGCTGCCCGGCTTTTCTACTTTCAGGCAGGAAGGGATCAACGTCCGCGCCGGCAGCACGTTCACGGTGAACGTCGTCATGCAGGTGGGCGCGGTGACCGAAACGATCACGGTGACATCGGAGTCTCCGATGATCGACACGATCTCGGCGGAATCGCAGGTCCTGGTGGACGGCGAGTTTCAGCGGAGTGTTCCGGTCCAGGCCCGGCGCAACTGGAGTGACATACTCGAACTGACGCCGGGCATCATGTCGCGGCCATTCGATGATAACAGCGGCCGGATGGTCTACTACGGCCGCGGCGCGCATCACTTCACCCACGTCATCAAGATGGACGGCGCCAACGCGTCTTCTTACTATGATGCGCAGCCGACGTTCATCAACATGAGCACGGATTCGATCGGCGACGTGGAACTGAAGTCCGGCGGCGCCGATGCATCCACCGAGATGGGCGTCGGACTGAACGTCAACATCGTCACGCCGAACGGTGGTAATGAATTCCACGGACAGGTCACCGCGACGATGCAGGGCAACGGTGACGGATGGAATGACGGCAAGTCCCAGGTCGCGGCGGTCGCGACGCGCCTCGGCGGAAGCGGCGGAAGCCCCACGATACAGCAGGTGTTCCAGTATGACGGCAACTTCGGCGGTCCCATCGTCAGGGACCGGTTGTGGTTTTTCGGCAACTTCCGGCATAACCGCCTGGAGAACGGCATCAGCCGGTCGTCGCCGGAGATCGAACAGCTCAAGGCGTTCGGTCTGAACGAGATTTTCAACAACAGGACACAGGCGACGCAGTGGTTTGCGAAAGCCACGGCGCAGCTTTCCGACATCCACAGCTTCCTGTTTTCTCTGTCGGACGACAGGGTGAACTTCGGCCAGAACCGGGAATACAACGTGGACCAGATCCGTTTTGCGTCCACGGGCGGCAAGATGTACACGGTGAAGCTCGACTCGATCTGGTCGAGCGCACTCAGCAGCCAGCTCCTGTTCTCCTACAACAACAAGAGCGGGAACAACGACGCCGGCACTTACGACCGGTTGGACGACCAAGGCTTTTCGGGACCGTTGATCGAGGTGCACCGGGACGCTCGCCTGTCGGGCGGCACGTTGAGCGGCAGCGGCCGGATCGTCGACATGGGCAACACCAGTTCGAGGTTCTTCCAGCCGGCGTCACGGCTGGAATTCAAAGCGGATTTCGCATATTTCACGCAGGGAGGAGGAGGATCGCACGAGTTTAAATGGGGACTCTACACCTCTCCGCGGAATCGATTCGATGTGACGCGAACGTATAGCAACGGCGGGTTCGACTTCGAACAGGTTCGTCTGGTGGATCCGGATGATCTGACCTCGGGCACGATTCCGTTCCGGCGTCGCTTCCGGACCCAGGAGACTATCACCGAGTTTGCATCCCGTGAGAGCGACCTGGGCCTCTACATCCAGGACAGCTGGCAGCCGCATCAGCGACTCACGCTGAACCTGGGCGTGCGTGTGGACTTCGTCAATCGCAAGGACGAGATCTTCAACATCACCCGGCAGGACAGCACGGAATGGCAACCGAATTTCGGCTTGTCGTGGATGATCGGCTCCAGCGGGAACGACGTGTTCCGTCTCAGTGTCAAGCGGCAGCACCAGGCGATGACCGGCCGTGACAACGTGACCCGGTACGTCGGCGCCGCCGGTTCGGCCTCCTTCAACCTCTACGACAATGACGGGGACGGCGTTTTCGAGACCCGAAGGGACTCTCCGGCGACGGACAACTCGGTGGCGGCGGCGCGATTCCATCCGGACCTGCACCAGCCGTTCACCGACGAGTTCATCCTCGGCTTCCGGCACCAGTTCCCGGGCCAGTTCAGCATCGACATTTCCGCGATACAGAAACAGGTCAAGCACATTTTCGGCGAGGTGGATATCAACGGTATCTATCCAGCCGGACCGGGCTTGCCGTTCATCGGCTTCGGAAAGGTCGGCAACCTGACCTCGGAACTGGGCGATGTGGAACGCGGCGTTGTCCGGCGAATTACGAACAACACGTGGAGCCGGATGAACCTGCAGGCCGTGGATTTCGTCGTCACGAAGAACATGAGTAACAACTACATGCTCCTGGCGACGTTCAGCAAGCAGCGTCACTGGGAGGGTGGCGACTGGAACCCGACTTCCTATTCCAGGTTCATCCAGCCTGAAGCGTTCGAGAACCACAATTCGCTTCAGGACACGCGTGGCAACAACGACGACCAAACCCCGACCGGCGGGAGTACGATCTGGGGCAAGTACTCCATGAGCCTGGCGGGAACCTACAACGCTCCGGCAGGCATCGTGGTGTCTTCTTCCTACACCCAGCACGACGGGGCATGGTCGGGAACCGTACGCCGAAGGGCGACCAGCGCGGAGCGGGCGATATTCGGACCGTCCAGGTTCACGTCGCCAAACGGCTTGCGATTCTCGAACCCGCTGCGGACGAGCACCCGTTACTACACCGACACGGGCCCGTTGGACAACGTTCTGCCTGAAGTCCACCGGAACGTCGCCGACACCCGGAGCCACCAGCTCAACGCGCCGGCGGTCCAGAACCTGAGCATCAAGATCGGAAGAGACTTCAACTTCGGAGACACCCAGAAGCTGCAGGTGGCGTTGAACATCCTGAACGCATTCAACGGCTCGCGTCACTATCAGTTTGCACGGAACGGCAGCCGGACCGAGTCTCCATCGAACTTCTCGCGGTTCCGGAACCTGCAGCCTCCTCGTTCATTCCAGATCGTGCTGCAGTACAAGTTCTAAGGAGGAACCGACAGAAAAGATAAGTACCCGCACCGCCGCGGAAGCCTCAGGGCTGTTTGAAATCCGCGGCGTTGCGGTCTAACATCGTTTCATGAATGCGAGAGCCACAGGGGCACGTGGGTCCTCCGCGGTGCTGTTGTGGCTCTTTCTTTTCAGCCTGGGGGCACTCACGTCTTACGTCCTGGCGGAACAACGGGATCCTCCTACGGTGCCGTCAGAATACGTCGGGTCCCGGGCGTGTGCGACCTGTCACCCGTCTACATACGAGAGCTATCAGGCAGTGGGGATGGCCCGGTCGTTCAACCGGATCGCCGGCGTTCAACCCATCGAAGACTGGACCCAGGACAATACTTTCTACCATGAGGCGTCGGACCAGTACTTCGAGATGAGCCGGCGTAATGGGCGCTATTTTCAACGCCGCTACAAGCTCGACGCGTCCGAAAACAAGATCCACAGCTTCGAGAAGGAGATCGACTTCATCCTCGGTTCGGGCAACAAGGAGAGGGACTATTTCTACATGTCCGATGCGGGGGAACTAATCCAGTTCCCTGCAGTCTGGTACGCCGACGCGGGGGCGTGGGGCATGGCGCCCGGTTACGACCGCCCCGACCACGAGGGTTTCTCGCGGCGTGTCGAGTACCGCTGTTTTTTCTGCCACAACGCCTACCCGGACCTGCCCGAAGACTGGACGCGCTACGAGGCCCGCCGGCCCCGCTTCATCGCGGACCTTCCCTCGGGCATCGGTTGCGAACGATGCCATGGCCCCGGACGGGAACACGTCGAACGGGCTTCGACAGGGTCCGAGCCGACCCAGGTGCGCACCAGCATCGTCAATCCCGCACGCCTCACCCGAAAGCTTCAACTCGATGTCTGCATGCAATGCCACCTGGAAACCAGCAGTTCACTGCTTCCAGACGTCGTCGTGAAAGAAGGGAGAGGGGTCTTTTCTTACAGGCCGGGTGAACCGCTCGAGGATTACGTTGCTGTTTTCGATTACCCACCGGAAGCGGGACGGGACGAGTTCAACATCGTCCACCAGGCCTACCGCTTGCGGAAGTCTCTGTGTTTCACATCCAGCGAGATGACCTGCACGAGCTGCCACGATCCGCACCGCGTTCCGGAGGATCCGGCGACGTTCTACAAGGCCAAGTGTCTCGATTGTCACCCATCAGCGGATGACTGCACGGAAACTCGCGTTGTACGCGCGGAGAACGGCGACGACTGTATCGCCTGCCATATGCCGGAGCGACGCACGCACGACGTCGTTCGCGCGACAATGACCGACCACTACATCCAGCGAAGGAGACCCTCAGGCCTGCTGACGGGAAGGGAGGAGCCCACCGAGTTCTACACCGGACCGTTGCGCTTCTACCTTCCGGACGATCAGGAAGATCTGTACATGGGGCTGGCGTTGTCCCGCGGGGCGGACGTGCCGGCAGGTGTGGGACAACTCGCGGCCTTGACACAGGCGGATGAGTACGACTCTGTCTCTCCGTTGTACTATCTCGCTTCCGGGCACCAGAGCCTGGGACGGCCCTCGGACGCGATCCGCGCGTACCGGCGGGTTCTGGAGATCGACTCCGGGTTCACGGAGGCCCGATACAATCTGGCGATTGCGTTGATCGAGCAGGGAAACACGGCGGCCGCCGTTCCGGAACTCGAAGAGGTCCTCCGGCAGGATTCCGGCTTCGCGGACGCCCACATCGCGCTCGCACGGGCGAGAGGCGAGCGACTTTCCGGACCGATGTCGAGGCTCGACCATCTCGTCCTGATCGAGACCGTGCGCCGCCACAATCTCTCAGCGCTCGAAATCGACCCGTACCACACCGTTGCACTCAACAACCTCGGTTTGCTCGAGATCGAGTTCGACCGACTGGAGGAAGCGGCCGAGTATTTCGAACGCGCGCTCGCCGTCGACCCGAACAACGAAACTGCCCGAACCAACCTGGATCGCATCAGCCCCCAGAATTGAGGGCCGATGAGGTGTAGGTGCGGGTCGTCCAAGGGAATTTTGGAGAGGCGGATCTCCTGAGAAGGTGTAGGTGCGGTCTATGACAGCACATTCCTCGAGCTGAAACGATGTGCGCTCATAGAGCGCACCTACACCCGATCCTAAAGTTTCGCTAGCCTCCGAGGCCGAGACCTCTTCGGATGACCCCACATTCTTCGGGCCGCAACGATGTGCGGTCATAGACCGCACCTACACCTGGGGCGAGAGGTTCACAAAAAAAACGCCAGGCGGCAACACCGCCTGGCGCATGTGTTTTGACTCTTGCTCTACTCGTCTAACGAGGGTTCGGGGTCTTCTTGGGGTCCGATTTCTTCTCCCGGTATCCATCCTCGGTCAGCTCGATCTGGCGTTTGATAACACCCAGTATTTCCTCGTCACCCAGGTTGATCACCGACGGAGCACCCAACTCGAGCAGAAGCGCGACGGTTTCGGGATGGGACAGGCGAACGCTCGAACCGATATAGGGTCCGTTTGCCAGATCCGTTACTGCCCATCCGAGCTCGGTGCGAGCCTGCAGGTTCGCGCCATGGTCTACCAGATACTGGACCATCTCTTCGTCGCCCCGGTGTGCGGCGCCCATCAGCGGCGTGTAACCTTTCTTGTCCACGGTCTCCACTTCGACGCCGAGTTCTTCGACAAGGTACCGCGTCGATGGCATGTAACCATCCGGGTGGTTCAAGGCGAAATTCCCGAGCCAGCCGATCCCGGCGGCCATCGCCAGCGCGGTGTTTCCTTCCGTCGACTCGACGGTCGGATCGGCGCCATACGCGATCAAGAGCTTCATCGCCGGGAGATCGTTCGCCTGGGCGGCTCGCCAGAACGGCGTCGATCCAGCAGCGCTGACCCACATCTGGTTGTGATGGGGTGGTCGGAACCACAGCGGCTTGACCAACCTGACGTTGGGCTCGGCACCATGCTCCAGCAGAATCTCCATCAAATCGAAGTACGTCAACTCCCGTTGGGAGATACCACTGGCCGCGGTCTGCCTGGTCGGTGACCAGGCGACAGGGGCATACCGCATGTCGATCGTGGCATAAAGAGCAGCCAGACCATCGACGGTAGCCATGTTCGGATCCGCGCCATGATCCAGCAGGTATTTCGCAATGTCGAACTCGCCGTTGACAATCGCCATGACGATCGGCGTCATCCTGTCCCCGGGATTCCGCTCGTTGACGTTGGCGCCAGTCTCGACCAGGGCGCGGACGGCGTCAAAGTGACCCTCGCGAACGGCATAATGCAGCGCGGTGTTCCCACCCATCATGTCCGCTTTCGGCCGACCGGAACCCGTACGATTCGGGATGCGGTTGCCGTTGTCGTCGAAGAGCGGCAAGTCCATCGGGAGTGTCTCGCTCGTCGCGTTCAGATCCGCACCGCGAGGCCCCAGCAGTCGGACGACGTCGGCACGGTTTCGGGCTGCCGCGAACATCAGCGCGGTCTGGTCCCGGAGGGCTTTCGCGTTCGCGTCCGCTCCACGATCCAGCAACGTCTCGACCGCAGCCACGCTGCCAGACGCCGCGGCTTCCATCAGAACGGTCGTCCCGATCGAATTGGCTGAATTTGCGGCCGCTCCGGCGTCGAGCAACAACTCGATCAACGCCGCGTTTCCGGTACCCCCGGCCAACAGGAGCGGAGTGAGCGCTTCTTCACGAGTCACCGCGTGAATGTCGGCCCCGGCTTCGGTCAACAGCTGCGCCAGCTCGAGGTCGTTTCTGTACACCGCCCAGTGTAGGGCCGTCATGCCGTCTCCCTGGGCGGCACTCACCTCGACGTCCTCCGCCAGCAGGGAACGCACGGCGTCCAGGTCGCCCCGCTGTGCCGCATCTGCCAGTCGAACGTCTCCCGGGGCCGCCGACAGCACGCCTGCCATCGAAACCACAGTCACTGCTATTAGTAAGGTCTTCCGCAACATGTTCGGTTTCCTCCTGAATTCTCTCTTTCCGTCAAAGGCCTCAGATAGCAAGCTCGCCGGTGCTGTCGCCGAACTCGGTCAGATCGTCGAGACCGAGTCGATGCAGCATGGTCAGCAACAGATTGGCCAAGGGCGTTCCTTCTGGCATCTTCAGGTGGAGGTTGCCCTTGATCTTACCGTTGGCGTGTCCGACCAGGAATATTGGTAGCCGTAAGTGTTCGTGAACATGGGAGTTCCCCATCGGGCTACCGTACATGACCAGCGAGTGATCCAGCAGGTTGCCGTCGCCATCGGGAGTATTCTTCAGCTTCTCCACGAAGGGGGCAACCGTGCTGACGTGATACTGGTTCAGCTGGGCAAACTCGGCGACGCTTTCCGCCTTATCGCCGTGATGTGAGGCCGAGTGGAACGGTGTCTTCACGCCACTTGGGGGATAAACCCGCGCGCTGACGTCGCGCCCCATCTTGAAAGCCGAGACCCGCGTCACATCCGCCATGAAGGCCAGCGCCTGCAGGTCGAACATCAGCGCCACGTGCTCGTCAAACGAATCCGGCACGCCGATCGGAGCGGCCGGCAGTTCCCTGCCGTCGGGATTGTCGCTGTTGTACTGCTCGATCTTCAGGATCCGGCGCTCGATCTCGCGGACATCCTGCAGATAACCCTGGAGCCGTTCGCGATCGCTCGGGCCCAGGTCCTGTTGCAACCGCGCCACAGCGTGCGTGATCGTGTCGAGAATGCTACGGTCCTCGCGTCTCCGGTTCAGACGGTCTTCCGGTGTGCCCCCGCTTCCGAACAATCTCTCGAAGGCGACCCGCGGGTCGCGCTCCATCGGCAGAGGAGTGGTCGGATCGGACCAGGAGATCGTGTTCGCGTACACACAACTGTAGCCGTAGCCGCAGGCGGCCGACAGCGACCCGACGTTCTCGATGCAGAGCTGGATCGAGGGCAGCGGAGTGTCCTGGCCCGCGCGGTGCGCGTAGGCCTGGTCCATGGAGGTGCCGCAATAGATGTCCGCCCCCTCGGTCATCTTCGGGTGCGCAGCGGTCAGGAAGGTTGCCGCTGAACGGGTGTGGTCGGAACCCTCCTCCTTGGCCACCCAGGCTCGGGCCGGGTTGAGGTCGGTGTTGGTAACGATCGTGAGGTACTCCTGGTAGGGCTCGAGCGACATCAGCGTTGGAGTGATCTCAAAATCGGATCCCTCTTTTGCCGGCGACCAGAGGTTCAGCTTCTGGCCTAGCCGCGTGCTGCCGGCCGCCCCGTGCACCATTTCGATCGCACACAGCCGCGTCGGCGACGACGCTGCTGTGTTCTTCAATGGGGTCTGCGCGGGCACCATCGATTCCAGAAACGGCAACGCCACGGCCGCTCCCATACCGCGAAGAACCGTCCGGCGGGAAATATGCTTCTTGGTGATGAACATTCGGTGCTCCTGAGTTGAGTTTCTAAAACTAAATCAAAACTTCAAGTTGAGGTGAGCTGCTCCATAAAGACGCCCTCACCTCTGTTGGCGCTCATTCAAATCGGTCGGCCGCTCCGCCCTTCGCATCTGAAACGGCATGCTGTTCACGATTCCCATGACGATCGGTACGAACCGGTTGTCCTCGTCGGCCGCATCGCGTGCGATCTGGCGAACCACCGGCATATCGTAGTATTCGACGCCCCGGCCCAGCGCATAGGTCAACAGCTGCTTGGTGAAATTCCGGATGTAGGCATGGGAATACCCCAGCAGCGCGCTCCGGAGGCTGACCGGATCCTCCACTGGAGTCCCATCAACGAGCTCCCCCGTTGTGACGACAGGGTAACCGCTGTCCCGGTCACGCCAGGCCCCGATCGCATCGAAATTCTCCAGCGCCAGCCCGATCGGGTCGATGATCTTATGGCACGACATGCATGGCTCGTTCTGGCGGTGCAGCTCGAGACGGTCTCGCACCGATTTCGGCTGGACCAGTTCGCCGCCGTTGACGGTGTTTTCTTCCAGCGGCGGGACGTTGGGAGGCGGTACCGGTGCAATCGCCCCCACGATCTGTTCCAGGACCCACTTCCCACGTACGACCGGAGAGGTCCGGTTGGAGAACGACGTCACGGTCAGGACGCTTCCATGCCCGAGCACGCCAAAACGGTTCGCGTCGGTGAGCGCGACCCGCCGGAAACGGTTCCCCAAAACACCGGGAATTCCGTAGTGTTTCGCCAGGGGCTCGTTGACGAAGGTGTAATCCGCCGTCAGCAGGTCCACCACGTTGCGGTTCTCCCGCACGATGCTGTCGAAGAGAAGCTCCGTCTCGCGCCGCATCGACTGCAGCAGGCCATCGTCAATTTCGGGGTAGAGGTAAATGTCCGGTTGCGAGTCTTTCAGATTACGCAGGTACAGCCACTGTCCTGCGAAGTTCCGGGCCAGCGCCTCGGAGCGAGGATCGGCCAGCAATCGCCGCACCTGCCGCTCGAGAACATCGGGATCCTTCAGACGTCCCTGGCTGGCAACGTTGATGAGTTCGTCGTCGGGGGCCGTGCTCCACAGAAAATACGACAGGCGGGCCGCAAGCTCCAGGTCGTCGATGCGGTAGTTTGTACCGGGCTCGACGGCGACGGGGGTCTTCTCGAAGCGGAAAACGAATTCGGGGTGGGCCAGCATCAACTGCAGCGCCACGCGGATTCCCGAATCGAAGTCCCCATTCTCGCGGGCGGTCTCATAGACCGCCATCAACTCCTCGAGGTGCTCCGCCGATACAGGCTTCCGGAACGCCTGGCGCGCCAGCACCGAAATGATCTCGGTGGCGCATGACGCCTCTTCGCCGGCGTTGGTCGGGCGACACGTGAATATCTTGCGACGAGTGGGAGTGTCGCTCACGCCCGTTGCGTTATACGGCCCCTTGATCCCGACATCCCGGACGTGGGGCAGGTTTGTCAGTCCCATCACCGAACCGGCGGAGATATCACCCAGTGTCCGTCCGATCGGCCGAAGCAGATCGTCGTAGGGGCCGTCGCTCCTGTTGACGCTTCTCAAGAACGAGACCGAAATCTTCTGAGGCCCCATCTTCATCGCGATCGGGGGCGTTTCCAGGAGCTCGTCGACTTGCATGGTGGGATCGACGTCGAACAGAGCGACCCTTTCGCCGTTCACGGCGACCTCGACCTTTTCACCCTTGGCGCTGTTACCAAACAGGTTCGTGTTCGCAGTGAACACCAGCGAAACGATCAAGGCGTATTCCCCATCGGCCGGAAAGTTATGCACAAAAGCGGTTCCGCCTCGCGTTCCGAAAGGCGTCCCTTCGACGTAGTTGTCCTGGGAGAAACCCGTCGAGACTGCGTACGTCTCGACGACCGGCTGCATCCCCGGATCGCCGACGGCGATACGCCCGATCTTCCCGGCCGCTCGAATGTAGGCCTCCATCAACGTCGAAGAAACGGTCAGGACCTCCGACATGTTGTCGAAACCATGACTCATGTCGTCGGCAGGCAGGAGCGAAGCCGCGTCGATTTCGAGATCCAGCAGGTCCCGGATCGAGTTCTGGTACTCGGTTCGATTCAGCCGGTGAAGGGACGGTCGCCCTGGATTCGGGTTGTCGGCGGCGACCCGATCGATGTCGGTTTCCAACGCCGCCGCGAATTTCATGAGGGAGTCATCCCCGGGCCGCGGCATGCCGGTCGGAGGCATCATTCCGGTTCGCAGCTTGAGGATGACTTTCTCGGCTTGCTCCGCGCTTTGGTCCGGATGCTCGAGGTCCATGTCGGTGAAGAACGAAAAGCCTCCGTCACGCACGTCGTCGTCGTGGCAGTAAGCACAGTACTGCTCAACCAGTGCCACTCGATCGGCGACTGTCATCGTTTGGGAGGTTTGCGCTGATGGCGACGAGGGCGCGGCCACCAACATTCTGTTCGCATGTCCAAGAAGCAACGCCGCGAATAGGGCTATGAGAACGAAAACGGATATTTTTTTCATCGGTCTGTCTGCCGGCTGCGGGGACTGGGGCGGAAGCCCCGATGATCCATCAATCGAGGGTTCCGAAGGGCCTCTTGTTATTATTTCGATAAATGACGCAAAAACCTGGCGGAATTATAGGACGGCACCCCCCATGTCTGCAATCAAATTGCGGACCGAATCGGTTGGGGGTAAGGCGGGGTTACGGATCGCAGCTCGGAGCAAGCATCTCCATCAAAGTCAGTTGGATACGGTCACCGGCGGCCACCCTGATCAGGACACCCTTGGTCTGCATCTTGTGGCCCCTGTGCGCGAGGGGGCTGAAATCCGCCCCGAGATACTCAAAATTCTGTAGCCGGAACGTTTGCGTCCCCAGTGGCTTTGCTTCGGCGGCCTCCCACTCTTCCGGTGTGGACTGATCCGTTTCCGTCGTCCGGACCGGTTCACTGGCATGGGTCAAGTGCCAAGTGTCGTCCGCGCCTTTGGTGAGGCAGCCGACCAGCTGAACGAACGAAAAGCTGGGCAGTGGTTCCGGCCCATGTTCCCCTTCGATCAGAATGCTTCCGAGGAGATCCGCCCTCAACTCTCCATCACCGGCAGGGAAAGAGTTCGCGCGCAGGAGTAGAGCGACAATGTCGAGATAGGCGTGGGCACTCAGACCTCCGGCGTTCTCAGGGGGCATTGTCGCCTGGAGCGCGGTGAAAAGGCCGTCCAGGCTGGTCCCCATCCATCGCTTCATGAAACCGTCCCCACGCAGTCGGCCGTCCATGCTGAGCCCGGTGTCGCCGTCGAGCTCGCCCCGGTGGCAACCGCTACAGCTGGCCTGGTATTCAACGAGGCCTCGATTCGCCTGGGCTGACGTGTACACGCCGTCCCAGACGGTCTTCGGGTCGGCACTCTGGGCCTGGGTCGCGGTAGCCGCACGTACCGTGGCGGAGAAAACGCCGAGGCTTATGGCGATCATCGCCGCAGGGACCAGCAAGAGTACGAGTCTGTTTGCACGTCGGCGAAACATGGGCATCCGATCTCAAAAAAATATAACAGATTATCTTGGCTCATCGAACACGAAGCTCGTCTAGCTCGACCAGGGTCTGAGCAGTGACGAAATCATGCGGCGTTCTCGGTTGAAGAAATATGCCTCTCTGATCAACGCGTACCACAACCTTCCTATCGCCGTCGACACTATCCTGATGGAGCTTCGCGGAGAACTCGACGCCCAGAACTGAGCCGCATCGCCGGGCTCCGCGACGCGCGTGGCTCCCGGGTTTCCGGCTGACAATTGACCCTGTTTTGGTGCGGTGGGCCTCGGCACCTGTGCTACGTCTCGGCACCTGTGCTACGATGTCGCCGCTTTTTCCCGCCTGTCCAGCAGCCCTTCCGGTACCGCCGGATCAAAAGCGCGGGGAATGCGCCAGACTGACCAGGAAGGAAACTCCAAACAATGATCGGATTCATTCGACACAACACGGTGGACCAGGTGGGCGTTGCGGTGACCGATGTCAAGAAAGGCGAATCGGTGGAGGGTTGGACCATGGAGGACGACTCCACGTTGACCCTGACCGCGACCCAGGACATTCCACTCGGCCACAAGATCGCCGTCAACCCCAGGAAAAAGGGAGAAGAGGTCATCAAGTACGGCGTGAGCATCGGTATCGCGTCGGAGAGTTTCGAAGTCGGGGATCATGTCCACACCCACAACCTGAAGACTACGAGGTGGTAGCGATGGAGAAGATTGTCTTCCAAGGGTATCGACGCGGCAACGGCACCGTCGGGGTTCGAAATCACGTGGTGATCCTTCCGCTCGACGACCTGTCGAACTCTGCTTCTGAAGCGGTTGCCAGTCATATTCGTGGCACTATCGCCCTCCCTCACCCGTACGGCCGACTGCAGTTTGGCGAGGATCTGGAGCTGTACTTCGACACCCTGATCGGTACGGGCGCCAACCCGAACGTAGCGGCTTGCGTGGTCATCGGTATCGAGCCCATCTGGACCAAGCGGCTCGTCGACGGCATCGCGAAAACCGGCAAACCCGTTGCGGGTTTTGCCATCGAGCGCCACGGCGACCTCAAGACCGTCGAGATGGCGTCGCGAAAAGCGATGGAGTTCGTACAGTGGGCGTCGGAACAGGAACGGACGGAGTGCACTTTCGAGGATCTCATTCTGTCGACGAAGTGCGGCGAATCGGACACGACCTCCGGGCTTGCCTCCAATCCCGCCATCGGTAACGTCGTGGACAGAATCGTTCCGATGGGAACGACCTTCATGTTCGGCGAGACCTCGGAGATTACGGGCGCGGAGGAAATCGCAAAGGCCCAAGGCGCAACCCCTGAAGTCCAAGAGGCGTTCTACAAGACCTGGAGCGACTACAACGATTTCATAGTGAGCCAGGGTGTGGATCTGCTTGGATCCCAGCCCACGAAAGGAAACATCACGGGCGGATTGACGACGATCGAAGAGAAAGCGCTCGGCAACCTTCAGAAAATCGGCAAGACAAAGTACATCGGGGTCCTGAAGCCGGCCGAAGCACCCACGGGTCCGGGGCTGTGGTTCATGGACACTTCATCGGCGGCGGCGGAAGCGATCACGCTGTGGGCGGCGGCCGGGTCGGTCGTCCATTTCTTCACGACGGGTCAGGGAAACATCGTCGGACATCCGATCATCCCGGTCATCAAGACGACCGCCAACCCGATCACCGCAGAAACCATGTCGGAGCACATCGACGTCGACATCAGCGGCATCCTGCGCCGTGAAATGAATCTCGATCAGGCCGGCGACGCATTGATCGACATGCTGGTCCGCACGATGAACGGACGGCGGACGGCGGCCGAGGTTCTCGGACACGAGGAATTTGTCCTGACCAAGCTTTACCGCAGCGCCTGAAAGGCTGCTGCGAACTGTTTCAAGAAAAACGGTCCTAAAGGAAGTGTAGGTGCGGTCTATGACCGCACATTCTTCAAGCCGAAACGATGTGCGCTCATAGAGCGCACCTACACCTTCTCACTCGTCACTTCTCGTGCCACCCGTCTTTCGTAGGCCGTAGGCCGTTGGGGTTTCGGCTCAGCGAGGATCGGTTGGTGACTGGCGCCGCATTTTGCTTTTTGTGCGACAAGCATTGTGGTCTTGCGGTCCACACCTCGCCGGTCACCAACAGCTTGTCGTTAAGCAACACATCAACGGCCTACGGCCTACTGGCCCCGCCGCTGCCCAACGCCTCTTTTGGCCCCTATATTTTGTTGTAGATCGGTAGCATGCCTTCTATAATCGTCGACGGGTTACTCTATATATTTTGTTCTATGCAAATTCCTGGGGGCGGGGTGTGCGTGATCGTGAGGCGCGTCATGCGCTCAAACCCGGGGCCTTCGACAGGCGACAGCCGACGGGGGACATGTTGATGAAGAGAGTTTGGATTCTCGGTGGTTTGGTCTTCTTGGCGGCGCTGGTGCTGGCACAAACGTCGATGACGTTCGCTACGGTGAACGCCGTCCCGACGGTTAGTCCGTCGGGGATGACTACGGCATCCCAGGCAGCGGGAACGATGTCGGTAGAATCACAACGGGGCTTTGCCGAACAGTATTGCGGCTCCTGCCACGACGACGACCTGCGAACGGGAGATTTCTCACTCTCCGACATTGACCTGGCGCAACCCGACCAGAACGCAGAGCTGGCCGAAGAGATCATTCTCAAGCTGCGAGGAGGCATGATGCCCCCGGCCGGAATGCCGCGGCCGGACTGGGACACCGTCCAGTCCTTCGTTTCCGCGCTCGAAGGGAACATCGACCGAGTTGCCCTCGCCGAACCGAACCCGGGCCGGCCGGCCCTTTATCGGCTCAACCGAACCGAATACAGCAACTCCATCCGCGATCTTCTCGAACTGGACATCGACGTGGAATCGCTCCTGCCGGCCGACAACATGACATACGGCTTCGACAATATTGCAGACGTCCTGACATCGAACCCGACGCTGATGGAATCATACGTCCGAGCGGCCGGGAAGATCAGCCGTCTCGCGGTCGGCGACGCCGCGATGTCGTCCACAGTCGAGCCTTATAAGATTCCGACGACCTTTTCCCAGCTTCGTCACGTCGAAGGCACGCCGTTCGGAACGCGCGGAGGCATGGCCATCGTGCACAACTTCCCGGCCGACGCAGAATATGTCTTCAGGATGACACTCTACTTCACGAGAAACACGTTCCTGTTCGGGAGCACCGGCGAGGGCGAGCAACTCGAGGTCACCGTTAACGGCGAGAGGGTCGGGCTGTTCGACATCAACCCGCTGCTGCTGGCCGGTGAAAACGACTTTCGAACGGACCCGGTTCGAGTGGAGGCGGGACCGCAAAGGGTCACGGCTTCGTTCATCACGAAGGCCGACGGTCCCATCGACGACTTCATGCACCAGCCGGAACGCAGCTTGAGAGATGATTTCCTCGGTCAGGCTTTTGGAGTGACAACGCTGGTGCACCTGGCAGATCTAGTGATCGAGGGTCCGCACAATGCGACCGGTGTGAGCGACATGCCGAGCCGCCGCAAGATTCTGGTCTGCCAGCCGGCGACCCCGGACGAGGAGGAGCCGTGCGCCCGGCGGATCGTCACGACGCTGGCGCAGCAGGCGTTTCGGAAACCACTGACGGGGGAACATCTCGAAGAGTTGATGGCGGCTTACTATGACGGCCGCGGCCTCGGGGACTTCGACTCGGGAATCCGGCTGGCCGTGCAGTTCATCCTCGCGAACCCCGAATTTGTTTTCCGCTTCGAACGCGCACCAGCCGGTGTCGCCCCGGGCGCCGCCTATCCCATCAGCGACCTGGAGCTGGCTTCCCGGCTGTCGCATTTCCTGTGGAGTTCGACTCCCGACGATGAGCTGGTGTCCGTCGCCGGGGAAGGGAGGCTCTCCGACCCCGCGGTGCTCGAGCAGCAGGTGCGGCGCATGCTGGCGGACCCGCGCGCCGATTCGCTGGCGACAAGTTTCGCCGTCCAGTGGCTGCTTTTGCGCAGTCTGAGGGACGTGCTTCCCGACGTCTACCTGTATCCCGACTCCGATGAGAATCTCTTCGAATCGATGAGGCGCGAAACGGAACTCCTCTTCGACAACATCGTGCGGGAAGATCGCAGCGTACTCGAATTGTTGACGGCGAACTATACGTTCGTCGATGAACGCCTCGCGAAGCACTACGGGATACCGAACGTCCTCGGAAGCAGATTCCGGCGAGTGACGCTGACCGATGAAAACCGTTTCGGGCTCCTGGGCCACGGAGGCATTTTGACCGTCACGTCGTTCTCGAATCGGACATCCCCGGTGGTGCGCGGCAAGTGGATTCTGGAACAGATCCTGGGTGTGCCCCCCCCGATACCGCCCCCCGTTGTCCCGGAGCTGGAGGAAAATAACGTGGTTGGGGGTGATGCCGTAAGGCTGCAATCGGTGCGCGAGCGTCTGGAGAAGCACCGCATGGTCGAACCATGTGCCTCGTGTCACAAGATCATCGATCCGATAGGCATGGCGCTCGAGAACTTTGACGCGATCGGAGTCTGGCGCGACCACGACAGTGGCTTCCCCGTCGATCCGTCGGCCGAGCTGGTGGATGGCACCAAGGTAGACAGCCCTGTCAGTCTTCGCCAGGCCCTGCTGAAGTATGAGGGTTCGATTGTTAGGAATTTCATCGTCCGCCTCACGACTTACGCGCTGGGCCGCGGGGTCACACACGTGGATATGCCCGTGATTCGCCAAATCGAACGGGAAGCGGCCGGGAACGACTATCGGTTCACATCCATCGTGATGGGTATCGTGGAAAGCCCGCCATTCCGGTTGAAAAGAGCGGAGTCACCAACGGTAGATGCGGCCGGCCTCGACGCCGCCGCCGGAGGGGCGCCGTAGACACGACATCAGTTTTTGTATTGATGATTTGTAGATCGGTCGGAAACCGAGCGTAAACATATTCAATCACTGCTGTCCGGACGTTGAAGGGTTAGAGCCCAGTAAGTGTTTGATTGGGAATGAATAAGTCATGGTTTTGTTTGGTCTCGATTTGAAACGTTGCTCATCGATTTGCGACCCTGCGAGGAACTCAATCGCGGGAGGCATCGATGAACCTGGGAAAGCTGGTGTTCGCGCAAGTCACACAACATCTGCCGCTGACAACGTTTCGGCGGTGCGTGGTCCGGTACGCCGGAGAGCGCAAGGTCAAGAGCTTTTCCTGCCTCGATCAATATCTGTGCATGGCGTTCGCTCAACTGACGTATCGGGAAAGTCTGCGCGACATCGAAGCGTGTCTGCGAGCGCAAGAAAGCAAGCTGTACCACATGGGCATTCAAAGCCGAGTGTCGCGCAGCACGCTTGCCGATGCCAACGAAGTGCGCGACTGGCGTATCTACGCCGACTTTGCGCAGTCTCTGATCCGTATGGCTCGGCGTTTGTATGCGGACGAACCGTTTGGAGTCGATCTGAAAGAGACGGTCTACGCCTTGGATGCCAGTACCATCGACTTGTGTCTCTCGGTGTTTTCCTGGGCACCGTTTCGTTCGGCCAAAGCGGCGATCAAACTGCACACGCTCTTGGACCTGCGCGGCAATATCCCTTCGTTCCTGCACATCAGCGACGGCAAACTTCACGACGTGAATGTTCTGGACCTGTTGCGGCCCGAACCCGGGGCCTTCTACATCATGGACCGTGCCTACATCGACTTCCGTCGGCTCTACGGTCTTCACCAGGCAGGCAGCTTCTTTGTGACGCGCGCCAAGTCCAATCTCAAAGCCCGGCGCCGCTATTCTCATACCGTCGATCGGAATACCGGATTGATCGCCGATCAGACCATCATGCTGACTGGCTTCTACACGCGTCAACACTTCGGCGCGCCATTGCGCCGCATCCGATTCAAGGATCCCGAAACAGAAAAACGGTTGGTGTTCCTGACCAACAACTTCACGCTGCCGGCAATCACTATCACCGAGCTTTATCGATGCCGGTGGCAGGTCGAGCTGTTCTTCAAATGGATCAAGCAGCATCTTCGTATCAAAGTTTTCTTTGGGACTTCCGAGAACGCAGTCAAAACTCAAGTGTGGATCGCTGTCTCCATTTACCTGCTGGTCGCTATCGTGAAAAAACGACTCCACATCACAGCCAGCTTGTATGAAATGCTACAGATTCTGAGCCTGACCATGTTCGAACGAATCCCATTGAATCAGCTACTTAACAACATCGCCACCGATGAGGATCCGTACTTTTCGACCAATCAGCTGAATCTATTCGACTTATAACCGGACACTAGTGATATTCAATAGCTAAAAGGAGCACCGTATGTTTATCACCAAGAAGCACATATCCCGCCGCACGGTCCTCCGCGGCATGGGCGCGGCTGTGGCGTTGCCGTTTCTGGAAGCAATGGCGCCGGCAGCGACGCCATTGCGTAGGACGGCTGCGGTTCCGAAGTCCCGCCTCTGTACGATCGAAATAGTCCATGGGGCGGGCGGCAGCACCCGGACAGGCCAGAAAATGCACTACTGGTCGCCCGAAAAAGAAGGTTCCGATTTCAAGATCACTCCGACGTTGAAGTCGCTGGAGCCGTACCAGGACTACCTCACGATCGTCACGAACACGGATCTCGAGAACGCCAGGGCGCATTCACTGAAGGAGGAGGGGGCCGACCATACGCGTGCCGCCGCAACCTTCCTGACTGCCGCGAAGCCCAAGATGACCGAGGGTGCGGATTTCTATTGCGGTCCGTCGATAGACCAGCTTTACGCTCAAGCACACGGCCAGGACACCCCCTTGCCGTCCATTCAGCTGGGCATCGAAGACGGCGGTTCGCTGAAGGGATCGTGCGGCTACGGCTATTCCTGCGTGTACTCCTACACGATCAGCTGGGCTGACGCGACAAGTCCTCTGCCCCTGGAAAGAAACCCACGCGTGGTCTTCGAGCGTTTGTTCGGCGCCGGCGGCTCGGCCGAGGAGCGCGCGTTGCGACTCCGGGAGCAGAACAGCGTTCTGGACCGGATCACGCAGTCGGTTACCCGCCTCGCGAAGGATCTGTCGCCGAGCGACCGCAGCCGGCTCAGTCAGTATCTCGAAGACGTGCGCGAGATCGAGCGGCGGATAGAGAAGATCGAGCAGTACAACAGCGACCAGTCCGGAGAGCGGTCGTTGCCGGACGCTCCGGCCGGCGTGCCCGATTCGTTCGAGGAACATGTGAGCCTGATGTGGGATCTGCAGGCACTGGCCTTCATGACCGAGACCACCCGCGTCTCGGCCTTCAAGATGGCGATGGACGTCAGTTCGGCGATCTATCCGGAAAGCGGAGTGATGACTCCGTTCCATTCGGCTTCGCATCACGGCTCCCTTCCCGACAAGATTGCGGAGTTCGCCCAGCTGAACGAGTATCACGTCAGCAGGGTGGCGCCGTTTCTGGAAAAGCTCAGAAACACTCCCGACGGCGACGGGAATCTCTTAGACCACTCTCTCGTCGTGTACGGCAGTCCCATGGGAGACTCTCACGTTCACGAACACCTGCGGTTACCGATATTCCTGGCCGGCCACGCCAGCGGCCAGGTCCGGGGCAACCTCCATGTCAAGAACGAGGAAGGAACTCCCCTGGCAAATCTCTGGCTGACCGTCCTGCACAGGCTCGGGGTTGATATAACCGAAATCGGCGACAGCACCGGAGAGGAAATCTCTATCTGACGACAGGAAGTCCAAACACAAGGGGAAGATACATGTTAGCAAGAAGTTTATTCGTCGGGCTTTGCGTGGTTTGTATGTCGCTGGTGATGGCAGCGGCCCCCGCCACCGATCTTGCGGACGCGGCCATGCGGGGCGACATCGATGCGGTGCGGTCCCAGCTCGAAGGGGGCGCCGACGTCAATGCGAACCAGGGCGACGGTATGACGGCGCTGCATTGGGCCGCCCACAAAGATAACCTCGAAATGGCGCGCATGCTGCTCGCCGCCGGCGCGGATGTCGAGCGCGGAACCCGCATTGGCTCGATCGTGCCACTCTTTCTGGCGGCTACGAACGGGAGCGCGGCCATGATCGAGTTGCTGCTCGACGCCGGGGCCGATGCGAACGCTACGAACGAGCTGGGGACGACTGTCCTCATGAAGGCGGCCGCTTCGGGAAGCTTGGACGCGGTAACTAACCTGCTGGACAACGGGGCGAGCTTGAACGTCCGGGAAAAGGCTCGCGAACAAACGGCGCTGATGTTTGCTGCCGGCCTGGATCGTGCACCGGTAGTTCGGCTCCTGGCGGCGCGCGGCGCTGACCTGGACGCGATCAGCAAGATGGTCCCGGTGGGCAACGACCTCGTTGACGAGGAGGGCAACCCCATACCGGCCCCCTCACGGACGGGCATAACCCGACGACGGCCTCGCGGCGAGGGGAGGGTGACCGGCATGGGTGGGATGACCGCCCTGCACTATGCCTCCCGCGCCGGCTTGATCGACACAGTGCGGGCTCTGGTCGAGGTTGGAGCTGACGTCGATCGCATGAATCCCGTGGACTACACCACTCCGTTGATTGTTGCAACGATCAACGGTCGGTACGACGTCGCAAAGTATCTACTCGATCACGGTGCGGATCCCAACGCGAGCGAGATCGAAGGGTTGACAGCCCTGTACGCCGTGGTGGCGAGCCGATGGGCTCCGGTGGCGTGGACACCAACGGCGTCCACTACCGATTCCGGCATCGTCCAGCAAAAGGTGACCCATCTGGAGTTGATGAAGATGCTGTTGGATCGAGGCGCCGACCCGAACGCCAAGATCGCCAAAACACCCTGGTACAACCCGCCCCATCACGCCCAACGGTGGGTCGAATGGGCCGGAACGACGCCGCTCTGGCGAGCCGCGCAGTCGACCGACCTCGAAGCGGTCAAACTGCTGGTGGCGTATGGCGCTGACGGGCACATTCCATCCGATGAAAACACGACGCCGCTGATGGCCGCGGCCGGTGTCGGTTGGACGGGCAACTTCAGCGTCAACGCGCCGGACGCGTTCCTCAAAACCGCCCGGTATCTGGTCGAAGAGATCGGAATCGACGTGAATGTTGAGCACGCCACTGCCGGCTACACCGCATTGATGGGCGCAGCCTGGAGAGGTGACAATGAACTGGTCTCCTACCTCGTAGAGAAGGGTGCCCGGTTGGACGTCAGGACCCACCTTGGATGGTCGGTGACGGACATGGCGAACGGCCCGTATCTTCGGAGCAGCGTCCCGCTGAAACACCCCGAGACCGTCGCTCTCCTGCGGGAACTGGGTGCCCCGGAACTCATCCAGGTCGACGACGAGGAAATACTCGGTACCATCAAGCGAGTAATCGAGGTGCCCGAAGACAAGAAGCAACCGAACCCTCGGTAGAAGTACTCCCGCTGGCTTAACAGCGACAGCCCCCGGCACGGCCGGGGGCTGTTTTTTTGCGCCCGTGCTCCCATTTTGCCTTAGACTGGGTGCTCCCAAACGGCCGATACATGTGGTGTCTAAGGAATGGGAACTCGTCGAGGAGGTAGTATGATTCGAATTGCCGGGGTCTTTGTGTCGCTGATTCTTCTCGTGTGGCTGGTTGAACCTGTCATCTCGCATCCGGCATATCTCGAGGTCTTCCGGGCGGATCCGTTCCGGCGCGCCGACGTGGACGGATGTGTCACCTGTCATGTCGATCCGAACGGTGGTGGCCAGCGAAACGAATTCGGGTCCGCCGTCGAGGCAGCGGACCACGTCATGACGCCCATGATCCGGGCGAACTTTCCGGACCGCTTCGAGGTGGAAACCGCCGAGCTTCCGGACGGGAAAGTCTTCTACTTCTCGGATCCCGAGAGTCAATATGCGGTTCTCGAGCGTGAGGGGGAGAAGTTTCTCATCGACCTGGTGGCTCTGGCGATCGATACCGGCGAAGAGGAGGAAATACCACCTCCGAGCAACACTGTCAGCTTCTTCGTGACGAGCGAGGGGCCCGGTAGCGGAGGTCGCCTGGGCGGTCTGGCCGGAGCCGACCGGCACTGTCAGTCGTTAGCCGAAGCTGTGGGCGCGGGCGAAAAAACCTGGCGAGCCTACCTCAGTACGAGCTTCGGAGACGAGCCGGCGATCAACGCCGGCGATCGGATCGGCAGCGGTCCGTGGCACAACGCCAATGGGAAGATGATCGCGCGCGGCGCCGTGGGCCTGCACGCCGGGAATCTTCTGAGCAAGGAGATGGCGATCAACGAACGGGGCGAAATCATCAGCGGTCGGGGAGATGATCCCAACCGGCACGACATCCTGACCGGTTCGCTGTCAGACGGTACGGCGGCGGTCGGCATGACTTGCGACAACTGGACGAGCAACGGTGAGGGCAACGCCATGGTCGGCCATCATGACCGTGAGGGTGGGGGCGAGAGCGGGAGCTCGTGGAATTCGGCCCACCCCTCCAGAGGCTGCAGCCAGGAAGACCTTCGGGGCTCTGGCGGCGACGGTCTGTTCTACTGCTTTGCCTTGAATTGATGCCTTGGCCTGGATTTCTTCATAAGAAATCCAGGCTTCCTCCTTCTCACCATTCCCACCAAACTGCGACACTGTGCGGTCATAGACCGCACCTACATCTGCCCGGCGACTCCTCCCGCTCTGGTGTAGGGGAGCTCTATGAGCGCACAGGTTTCGCTTCGAAGAGTGTGCGGTCATAGACTAAGCCCGTCCAAAACACGTTTTCGGATTGTTTTGGACGGGTCTGGTCATAGACGGCACCTACACCTATCGCAAATTGCGATATTTGAAAGAATCCACATTGCAGGTTGCTCATTGGAGATTGTTTCATTTCAGATTTCCGACCAATAAGAAATCGAGCAATTTGCAATCTCCAAATTTCCAATGCGGAATCGTCCAATGACCAATCTGCAATCGCTGTCGGACGAGGTCCCAGCCACCCCCCTCGATCGAGTAGAATGTGCGGTCATAGACCGCACCTACACCTGCCTGGTGATCTCGCTCCGAGTGTAGGTGCGCTCTATGAGCGCACATCGCTCCGGCTTCGATAGAACAATTTGCGATGTGCCTTCGGTAATCAGCTCCGTTTGAGGGGGGATCGCAGAGGAGATTCGAGATTTCAGATCGGTAAGAAAAACGGGGCGGCTGGTGAAGCCGCCCCGTTTCTACATTCTTGCAACGATCGGACGACGGGTAGGGCACCCGTCGTCCGATAGAGTGTCGGGCTAAAAGATGAACTTCAACCCGAACTGAATCTGCCGCGAGAACTGAGCCGTAAAGATCCTACCGAAGTTCCCGGTGCCGAAGTCACGATTCGGAAAATCGAAGTTCGGATGGTTGAACGTGTTGAAGAACTCCGTACGGAACTGGACGTTCATATCTTCGCCAAACCGGTTGTTCTTGATGATCGAGAAATCGAAGTTGTTCAGACCGGGTCCCTCGATGTTGTTCCGGCCGGCGTTCCCGAAAGTCCCGCGCGGCGGAAGGGTGTAGGCGTCTGTGTTGAACCATCGATCGATCGTCTGCTGACTTTTCGGCAGATGCGGATCGCTGATCTGATTGGGGCGATCCGTCCTTCGCGCGCCGGTAAAGCTGTTGTCGCCGGGTATCCGGACGGTGAAGGGGCGGCCGCTCTGGAATGTCTGGATGCCGGAGATCTCCCAGCCGCTCACGACGAATTTGGCAGCTCCATTGACGTTCCCCAGGAAGCGTTCACCCGACCCGAACGGTAAATGCCAGACGTAGCTGACGACCAGGCGTTGACGCGCATCAAAGCCCGACGGGCCGCGCATACCCTGCCGGATGTTGTAATGGTCCTGTATGCTGATCCGACCTCCGGAAGCGCCGGCCGAGCTGAGGTCGATGGACTTGGACCAGGTGTAGGCACCCATCAATGTCAGGCCCTCGGCGTAGCGTTTCTCGACTCGCATCTGGAGCGAATTGAAATTCGCAAGGCCGGTGCCTTCGTAATGAAGAATGCGGCCAAAGCCCGGGAAGGGCCGCCGCGAAGCGACCGAGCCGCAGCCCGAGTCCGCAGGATTACATGGACGAGGCTGGTTCAGGTTTCGCGTTTCCGGCAAATTGGTGCTCTTGCTCCCGACGTAGCCGACATCGATCATGAGGTCCGACAGGGCCTGGATCTGCAATCCGAAGTTGTACTGCTGGACATACATCGTCGGAAGAGCGTCCTGGATGCTCTTCGGGGAGATCGTGGCCCTGGATATGGAGTCCGGGAAGGCATCGTCGAGCGTGATATTCGGAACTGTCCTGTGGCCATTGAAGGACTGGTCGACCTTGAAAGGATACGTGTCGTTGCCGATCCGGCTCCAGGCGCCCAGCTCGTACTCGTTGAAATAGACACCGTATCCGGTACGGAGCACCACACGATCATCGAACATGCTGTAGGCCAGACCGATCCGAGGCGCGATGTCGTTGCGGTCGTGCGTGGTCATGGGCCGACGTCCCAGGTCGGCAAAGGTTACCGTCTGGGCCAGATCCTGTATTGCCGGGCTGAAGTTTGTGGAAATGGGGTTATCGGGTCTCGAAATGTCCCGGAGATCGCTCGCGTTCCCGACGATCTCGATGTTCCCGGTTGCCACATTGTAACGGCTAAACCGGTTGTTTTCGCTGACGAGGTTCGTCTGCCAATCGTAGCGGACGCCGAGATTCAGGGTGAGATTGGGCGTGATTTTCCAGTCATCCTGCAGAAAGTGGCCGAAGACCCAGGTGGACGGATACGCCTTGCTTTCCCCGAGTCTTCTCGAGGTCTGGCGGGGGAACCCCATCAGCAGGTCCGCCAGCGGGTGCCCGGTGTATCGCCCGTCAAACCTGAAGATGCCGCGGCTGTTGCTGTTGTTGATCCGGTCGCTCAGCTGCCAGGATATATCGGTGCCGAACTTGAAGGTGTGGTTGCCCCGCGTCCAGGTCATGTTGCCGACCGTCTGGTAGTGATTGTCATCCCGATCGCTCGGATTGCCGCTCTTGCCGAGAGTATCGAACCCATTCACGGTGAAGGTCGGGAAACCGAAATTGACCGGGTTCGTGGTCGTTCCGGTGATGCCGATCTCCAACGTCTGGTTGCGCTGTTCCTCCGGGTATACCGACCGGAACTGGTGGAAACGGTTGTAACCGAGGCGGAATTCCCCAACCAGGTTCGGATTGAATACATGGTTGTCCACCAGTGAAATACTGATGGCGGTTTGATCGTCCAACCGCCCGAACTGCGGCAGGTTCGTGATGCCGCTGTATTGATCGAACGGATCCAGTTCCAGGTCGACGTTCCGGGAGAACCGGCCGAAGAAGTTGTTGCTCTCGGAGAAGCGATGATCGATTCGGATCGTGTACTGATCGATATCCCTTGTGTCGCTCGGCGTCGACACGAAGTTCCGTGCGCCGGAGAGATTCGGGTCCTGATACATGTTGACGGCTTTCTGACCGATCGCGGAAATCCGATCTGCAGGGATGATGTTGCCCGGAAACTGCTGACCGGTGAACGGGTCGATTACCGGTTTACTCAGCCCGGAAAAATCTCCTCGCTTCAGGGCCACAGTCGGTACCCTTGCGGTCCTCGTGATCGCCTGGTCCAGGCGGAGCATCTCGACGTTGAAGAGGAAGAATGTCTTGTCCCGAATGATGGGCCCACCGACCGTCCCGCCAAACTGGTTCCGCGTGAATGGGGGAATCGGCTCATCGTGCGGATCGAAGAAGTTCTTGGCGTCGAACATGTCATTGCGGACGAACTCGAAAATAGCGCCATGAACCTGGTTGGTTCCGGACTTCGTCGTCACGGTGATGTGCCCACCCGCGTTGCGCCCGACCTCGGCCGCATACCGGCTCGTGTGGACCTTGAATTCTTGGATCATGTCGACGGACGGCCTGAAGATCACCGAGCTGGTGATCGTATCCACCATGTTGATTCCGTCGATGAAGTAACCCGTGTCCCTCTCCCGCGAACCGGCAATCGAGATCCCTCCGCGGAAGCCGTTCGAGGACCCGGCGGGCGGCGTGAAGGTGCCCGGTACCAGCAGCGCCAGTTGCTGGAACTCACGACCGTTCAACGGTAGCTCTATGATCCGTTGGTTTTCGATGACGGCACCGATCTCGGAAGTCTCCGACTGGATCAGCGGCGCCGCTTCGGTCACCAAGATCTCCGAGGTGATCGCGCCGACCTCGAGCGCGAAATTCACCGCGATGCGATCATCCGTGTTGAGCTCGATGCCTGCTCGGACCCCGGTCGAGAACCCGGGCAGGCCCGCCGTTATCCGGTATGCCCCGACGGACAACAACGGGACGACGTAGACCCCGCTCTCGTTCGTGATGACCGTCCGGGCAAGATTCGTGCCCTCGTTGGTCGCCGTCACTTCGACTCCCGGCAAAATGGCTCCGGTCGCGTCCGTCACGGTTCCGGAAATCGTTCCGGACAGCTGGCCAAACGATGTGATGCTGATGCAGATCACCAGAAACATCGCCCAAAGCGATGCCCGCAGGAGCTGCAGCCTAGATCTCTCCATGATCCCTCCTCAAGTGCAGGATTCACCACGTCCCGACGGAACTCGCACGACAAGCGGTCCGCACCTCTCGCAATGAACCCAATTTATTAATCGTTGGACTTTCACAACTCTCGGTCAGCGTATACTAGCAGAGGGGTCGCAGCACAGTAACTCCTACATCGATATATATTTCGGTCAGCGTATACTAGCAGAGGGGTCGCAGCACAGTAACTCCTACATCGATATATATTTCCGTATATCGATGGACTCTCTATTTTCTATAACTTTAGTTCGGCCTTATCCGCCCAGACGATGGCATACACGTTCTAGCAGCCCGTGGCAGAAGTCTGATGGTTCGCGCGCACGAGTCTTGCGAGGCGGAGACGAGGCGCGAGGAGGAATTGATGCTGTTTCATCATGACGACGAGCAACAAAGTATCCGACCGCAACCCCCGTGCGCCCGGAGGGTTACGGCGGCGTCACACCATCTGGGTTGTTGCCGTGCCTCAACGATGTACCAGCATCGCAGTCGGCACGGCGCCTACCATCTGGCGCAACGCCGCCGTAACGCGAGCCATCAGACTTCTGCCACGGGCTGCTAGGCCACGGCGAGGGAAGGGCCGGTTGACAAGAAGAAAGCTCAGTTCCTGATCACGATGGGGCGCGGCCACTGGGAGTAGTTCTCACGACCACTCGCAATATCCTTCCTCAGCTCATCCAAGGGGGGCTGGACGCGACCGTTCGCGTCGGTCGCCCTCGACACCAGGGTGTGCTCGCCACGTGAAGGGGCAGGCCAATCGATGGACCACAACATCCACGCATACTTGCCGCGGCGATCGGTGATCGTGGCTCTTCGCCACGGGCCTTCGTCGACACGGACCTCAACCTTCTCGATCGGTGTCTGGCCGCCCCAGGCGGCCCCGGAAATCCTGTAAGCGTAGCCGCTGCCACTCGGACGGCGGGTCACGCGGGCCACGAGTGACTTCATGTTGTTCTTGGAGATCGAAGTGTCGAGCCAGATCGTGCCTTCCGGAGCTTCCACCGACCGCAGGCTCAGGTAGTTTCGTGCCATGTGTTCGCCTTCGTAGCGGCGATCGAGCACTTCGATGCGCGTCAACCACTTGATTTGCGTCATCCCGTACCAGCCGGGCAGGATCAACCGGAGTGGAAAGCCCTGGTCGGGCGGCAGCGGCTCCCCGTTCATTTCGTAGGCAAGCATGGCCTCCGGGTTCAGCGCATCCTGGATGTAAACGCTGCGCCCATGCGGAATTTCGTACTCCTGGCCCCTGGCCTGCCACTTGTTCTCCTTCTCCATGTCCATTCCGAGAAACACGACCTCGCGGGCTTCCGGCTTCACGCCGCATTCGTTGAGGATCGATCGAAGGCCGACACCCGACCAGACGGCATTGCTCAGCAAGCCGCTCATACGTGCCGGACGCGGGGAGTTGCCGGAGCACTCGAGCGTCACGGCCTCCTCCCGCCTGTCCGCTCTCTGCTTGAGTTCCTCGAGCGTGAACTCCATGGGTCGCTCGACGAATCCTCCGATACGCAGACGCCACTGGGAGGCATCCACGCGCATTGTCTCGGTCTGATGGAAGGCATAAAACTCGTCGTTTGGGGTGGCCCAACTCGTCAGCCGGCGCAGGTCGAAGCAGCGAACGCGCGGATTTCTCTGCTGAAACTCGACGCGAAACTGATCGGTGTAGTCGGCAAAGTCCACCAACTCTTCACCGTCTTGAAGCGCCCAGACAGTTTCGGGTATCCCAAGAGCAGCGAACGCGGCAGCAGCGCGCCCTCCGTTGATCAGAAGCTGTCGGCGGTTCCATTGATTCCTCATTTTTCAGGGCCTCCATGAAGGATCTGGGTTATGGCAGTTTGTCTCGGAGCGACCGGACCGCATCAGCGGACCGGTGCAGGGCCTTCAATTCGTCAGGCTGCAAGTCGAGCTCGACGATCCGCTTTATCCCCTCCGCGCCCAGAACCACAGGCACGCCCACGTAAACGTCCTCGATCCCGTACTGTCCTTGAAGGTACGCGGAGCAGGGCAGGATGTTCTGCTCATCGAGCACGATCGCCCGAACCATTTCGACGATGGCCGCCGAGGGTGCATAGTACGCGCCGCCGGTCTTCAGCAGCGACACGATCTCTGTGCCGCCGTTGCGTGTCCGGTCCACCAGCGCGTCGATCCGGTCGGGGGCAAGCAGCTCCGTGATCGGCACGCCGGCAACCGTCGACAGCCGGGGCAATGGAACCATGGTGTCGCCATGGCCTCCGAGGACCAGAGCGTCGACGTTGCGGACCGACACACCCAGTTCGAGGGCGATGAAAGTCCTGAAGCGCGCGGAATCGAGAATGCCGGCCATTCCGATCACCCGCGAAAGCGGGAGCCCGCTCGTCCGGGCTGCGACGTGACACATCGCGTCGAGCGGATTCGTTACCACGATCATGATCGGTTCGGGAGATTTCTCCAGCACGCCGGTGACGGCTTCGGCCACTATCTCGGCGTTCTTCGCCAACAGATCGTCGCGGGTCATTCCCGGCAGGCGCGGCAGCCCGCCCGGGATGATCACGATGTCCGAGTCTGCAGTGACTTCATAGCCGTTGCTCCCGGCGATGGAGCTGTCCGACAAGGTGACGGCCCCGGCCTGCAGCATATCCAGGGCTCGCCCCTGGGGCATGCCCTCGATCACGTCCACCAGGGCAATGTCGAAGAGGCCGAGGCCGGCCAAGCGCAGCGCCGTCGTCGCACCGACGTTGCCTGCACCGATTATCGAAATCTTCTTACGACTCATCGATTCCGTCCCATGCAATGCCGAGGGCCGTGGTTACGCCAGACCCGTTTCGGAAACTCCCCCTCTCCCGGCGAGACGGAGGCTATCAAAACGCAAACCTCAGGTGAAACTGCAGGATCCTGCCGGCATTCAACGTGTTCGTGATCTGTCCGAAAGACTGTGAGGAAAGGCTCGAGTTGGGCTCGTCGAATTGCGGATGGTTGAACGCGTTGATGGCCTCTACGCGGAACAACACGGTGCGGATCTGATCCCGGGAGATCGGGAAGGTCCGTGATAGAGCGAAGTTGAAGTTTGTGATCCCGTCCTTGCGCAAGGCATTCGTGGAGAGGTTGCCACGCCCCTCACGGAAAGGGGCCGTGGGGTCGAACGCGGAGGGTTTGAGCACCTGGAGCGCGGTGTCGGGATCGTCGACGCTGCGCCCAATTAGGCTCGTGTCCAGGATCGAGGGCCGGTCGTGGTACTCCCCGTCGACGTTGCCGACCGGCGGGGCGTCCGACCCCGTGTCGACCGTAAAGGGCGTCCCGGAGCGGAGGATCGTCGTACCCGACAGGTTCCAGCCTCCGAGCCAGCCGGGCGCCTCCCAGGAATAGCCGAAGACGAAGCTCTGCGGGGCATCAAACCGGCTGAAGGACTTCAGGTCGAGGAACACCGCGTCTTCGGTCTGTGCCCGTTGGTCCATCATGCTGACGCCGGTTCCATAGAAATCCCCTCCCGTGTCGAGCGCCTTGCTGAAGCTGTAGTTGGCCCGCAAAGCCAGTCCCTGGCTGAAAACCTTCTCCACGGCCAGTTGCAAGGCGTCGAAATAGGCACGCGTCCGGTTCCCAACCTCGGCGACGGTGAAGTACCGCGGATCCGGGCGGCGCAGGTTGATCGTAGCGGTGGTGCGCGGGATACCTTCCGCCGGCACGGCACGGTTGCCCCGCACGGATCGGAACAGCTTCAGGGTCCGGCTTCCCACGTAGGCCACCCGGAGGAACATCTGGGCCGGGAGCTCACGGTCGATCTGGAGGGAGTACTGATGGGAGTACGGCGTCACCAGGTCCGGGCTGATCAAATTCAGACCCGATCGAGGCGTTTCGCCGGGGGTCCCCTGGAAATCCCCGAGAGGGTCCAGCAGGTCGGGACTCTGCAGGGAAACGGGCAAGATCGCCGGCGGATTCAGCCTGGCGACCCGATACGTCGCCGGGAAGACTTCGCCGAACGAAATCCCGTAGCCCGCTCGGATGACCTGGCGCCCAACGGAATAGGCCAGACCCACGCGCGGAGCGAAATTGTTCGCGTCGGAATCGTAAGAGAAGGCAGTGAGATCGTTCACCTCATTTGGAGCACCGGCGAACTCGTACCGCAGGCCCAACGTCAGGTTGAGATTCTGAGTCACGCGAATGCGATCATTCACGTAGAGGTCCCAATCGGTGCGCCGGAATCCTCGATACGGATCGCCAGCAACGCCCAGGTAATCGCTCGCTTCCCCGACAAGGATGTTCTCGAGCGCACTCCGGCCGAAGTTCGGCCTGAAGCTGAAATTGCCGCGAGTCCCGTCGCTCTGGAACTCGTTGAGCTGGGACCGAACGAGCGCTCCGCCCCAGTCGAGCTGATGCCTCCCGGAGCTCGTCGTCCCCTGAACCAGGTACTGGAAATCGTTGCTCACCCGTCGCACCGGGAAGGTCAGTCGGGGACCTAGAGGCTCGATCTCGAAACTGGTGAAGACATACGGGCCGACCGATCCGGGCGGCACCAGGACGTGAACTTTCCGTCTCAAGTAGTTGAAGCCGAGCCGGAAGGTCGTGTTACCCGACGCCAAACGTTCGAAGCCGAGATTCAAGGTCTGCGGCCGAAGGCGCTGATTGGGGTTCTGCCCCACGACGAATTCGAACGAGTCGATGAAGTTGTCGTTGATCGAATAGCGGAGTGAAACACGTTCGGTGTCGCGGGGCGACCAGTCCATCTGGAAGGTGCCGCCGGAGTTTCGAATGGTCTGGATCGCATTCGTGTTCAGCAGGCGCTTGTCGATCTCTGGGCGGTTGGGCAATTCATCGGGATAGGCGGAAAGCCAACGGGCGACCTCGGCGTTCACCGCCGGGTCGGACGACCGCGGTGTGCGTTCATCGGGTAGGGGGACCAGGACGTTGCCGTTGACGAAGCCGGACTCGCGCGTCTCTTCGCCCGTCAAGACGAAAGAGAGGCGATCCCCACCGCCGAGCGGGCCGCCGATACGGAAACCATACTGGTTTCTCCGTGACGGCTGGACCGGTCCAACCTGAAAAAATGTTCGCGCGTTGAACACGCTGTTCTGCAGGGAATCGTAGATTTCCCCGTGGTAGGCGTTGCGTTGATCCGCGGCCACGACCCGAGGGTCCGGACCCATACCTCCCAGCTCGGCGGCATAGTTGCCCCGTACGGCTGAGAACTCGGTGATCGGGAATGCTGTTCCGCCCAGCCGGCCCAACGACTCGGTGATCGCCTGGTTGTCGATCAGGTTGACCTGGATGTTCTGGTTTCTCTGCGAGCCGCTCGCCATTTCCGGCTCCTCGGCGCGCTCCAGGGACTCTTCGTTGATGGTGATGTCGAGCGGGCTACTGCGTGGAACCGCTATGTCGGGAAAGGAGATCACGGTGAGGTCGGCCACCACGGCTCGGACGGTGTACAGCCCGTCTTCGAGCTCGAAGACGTAGTCGCCGGGTTCGGGTACTTCGACGGCCCCGACGATGGTTCCGGCAGGGTCGACCACGACAAGCGTCAGACCCTCCACGACCTCATTGACATGCACTGTGAGACTTGCCAGAACCACGATCAACACGGCTATCATCGGAATACTATACTCACGTCGGCTGAACGGTGGAAGCCTTCGGTCGAGTGCGAATGCGTCCTGAAGAAGGTCCGCTGGGCGTGAGCCGGCGCGATGTCGAGCGCGGTTCGCCTGCTGGCGAGGGGGAGCGGCCGGTCAAAGCCTGTCGACGTCAGTTCCCGACCAGGCTGCGAATCTGTTTGACGGCGAGCTCGACCTTCATGTCCAGAAACACCTTGCCTAGCCCCGGGGCCGAATCCCGCGGATCGCCCGCCACGCCGTTGTCGGGGCCGGCCTCGTCGATCCGGTCGAATCGAATCCACTCCGGGCGCAGGTACATGATCTCGGAGGTGTCCTGAATCCCGGCGTGTCCGGCACCTTCGAGATCGCTGGAGGCCAGGTACTCCCGGAACCTGGCGCCGGCCAGGCGGTAGACGTCATCGCAGTAGTGAAATCGGACTCCCTCACCACGGTACTTCCGATCGAGCTCTTCGGCGACGGTCTGGAGTGTTCCCTGCCCGCCTCCGTGATCGCCCATCAGGACGATGTGCTTGAAACCGGCCGTCATCGCACTCAGCGCCACGTCGCGTGCGACCGCACCGTAGGTCTCATCGCTCACGCTTATCGAGCCCGGGAAGGCCATGAAACCCTCTTTGGCCCTGGGATCGCCTAGGGGTGCAAAGGGCATGACCGGATAGAGAATCGCGTCGCCAAGTTCCCGGACAATGCGTTCTCCGACCCGTTCCGCCACGAGCCCGTGTTTCCCGAACGCCATGTGCGGGCCATTCTGTTCGATACTGCCGGCATAGTACACGGCGGTGGTCTTGCCGGACCGGACGGCATCGGCCACTTCTTCCCAGGTCATGTCTTCGATTCTTACAAGGTCGGATTGTGACAGGCCGACGCCCGTTAGCACCGGGATCAGGCACAAGCATGCCGCGAACTTCTTAAGCCAGGACAGAGTCGAGATCATCGGTTCCTCCATACACTCCGTTCCCCGTCCGGCGCGGGATCGCACGCAAGAACAAGCACCACGGACCAACACAACTGTCCGCGAATCTTACAACGGGCTCCTCGATTGGCGGGGATTCTCGAATGTGGGGAAAGACTAGCATCGAAAAAACTACAAACGCGAAAAAGGGGTGCCGTTTTCCGGCACCCCTTCGGTCAGAGCCATCGGCTAGAAATACATCTTGATGCTCAACTGAATCTGGCGCGACGGCCGCGCTCCGAAGATCTTCCCGAAGTTTCTCGTGCCGAAGTCTCGGTTCGGCATGTTGAAGTTCGGGTGGTTGGGAAGGTTGAAGATCTCTGCCCGGAACTGAATGTTGCCCTCTTCACCGAAGCGGTGGTTCTTCAAGAACGACATGTCGACGTTGGCGGTGCCGGGGCCGCGAACGATGTTGCGACCCGAATTCCCGAACGTGCCTCGAGCCGGCAACGCGAAAGCGTCGGTGTTGAACCATCGGTCGATCGTACGCTGGCCGCGGGGCAGGACAACATCCCCGATGAGGTCCGGGTGATCCGTGCTGGAGGACCCGGTTCGGCTGTTGTCGCTTCTCAGCCTTGGTGTCAGCGGGCGACCCGACATGAACGTCCAGATCCCGGAGAACTCCCAGCCACCCAGGATGTAGCTGGCCGCACCCTCGCCCAGCCACCGTTTTCCTCGACCGAACGGCAGTTCGTAGACGTAGTTGAACACCATCCGGTGGGTGGCGTCGAAACCCGAGACACCACGGTTGGCGGCCCAGTTCTGGGAATCCTGGGGTGTACTGCCATCCCCCGCGGTCCGGCGTCCGGAGAAATTGTCGATGGATTTCGACCACGTGTAGGACATCAGGAAAGTGATGTCGTCGGAGAATCGCTTTTCGATGCGTCCCAGCAGGGCGTGGAAACTCGACTGGGCCGCAGACTGGCGCTGTCCGATGTTGGCGAATCCCTGAAACGGCCGGCGCGAGCTGATACTCCCGGTGGGGCTCGGACGCGGCTGATTGATGTTGGTGGTCTGATGGAGGTTGTTGCCCTTCGACCCCGCGTAACTGAAATCGAGCACCATGTTGGACACGAGCTCGTGCTGGATGCCGAGGTTCCACTGCTCGACGTGCGCGTTCTTCCAGTCTTTCTGTGTCGAGACCGGCCCGAGGGTGGAGGCCCCACGGCCAGCCGGGAACGGGTTCGAGAGGTCGAGGAAACTGAGGTCACCCGCATTGAAGTTGAACGTCTGCGTAAACCGGAACGGGACGTTGTTGGAGAGCCCGATCCCGTTGTTCAGGCGCATCATATCCATGAAGACGCCGGCTCCGCCTTTAAACACGGTCCGTCCGGTGCCGAAAACGTCGTAGGCGAACCCGAAACGGGGCGCAAAATTGTTGTGATCGCCGTCGAAGACTTTCTTCACTCCCAGGTCCACGAAAGTGACATTGGCCAACAGCGCCGCGATATCCGGATCGGTGTTCTCGGGACGGGAAATGTCCCGGCGTGTGTTGGCCGTACCCGCGATCTCGATGCAGACACAATCAGGGTTGAAGTTCGACATCCGGTCCGATGTGGACGTAAACGGCGTGATGAGCTCGTACCGGAGGCCGAGGTTCAACGTCAGGTTCGGCATTACCTTCCAGTCGTCCTGAACGTAGAAACCATAGGCTTCGTGTCGGATCGGATTTCGCGTGTCGCCGAGGCGCCGCTGCGCCCGGTTCGGCAGGCCCAGGAGGAGGTCGGCCAGTGCATCGCCCGTAAAGCGACCTCCGAAGCGGTAGAGCCCGAGCGAGCGGGAGTTGTTCAGTCGGTTGGACCGGAACTGCTCGATGTTGAAACCGGTCTTGAGGTTGTGGTTCCCGCGCGTGTGGGTCAGACCCATCACGACCTGGTAGGTGTTGTCGCTCCGATCCGTCGGGAACGACTGCGTGCCCAGATCGTCGTAGCCGGTCATCTGCACGCGCGGCCAGCCGAAGTTGAACTCGTTGTCGGTCGTGCCGGATATACCCACCTGACGCGGGATATCGTCGCGGATCAACCCCCGACGGAACTGCGACAGACGGTTGTAGCCCAGACGAACTTCAAGGACGGTCGCAGCCGAGAAGACATGCGTGTCGGTGACCGACAGGTTCTGGGCTGTCTGGGTGTCCAGGCGGGTGCCGATATCGGGAATGCCCGTGATTCCGCCGAACTCGTTGAAGGGGTCCTTCGCGAAGTCGTCGTTGAACGCATAGCGCGCGTAGAAGCTATTGAAATCCGAGAACTGGTGATCGAATCGGAAGGTGTACTGTTCGGTGTCGTGCTGGTTCTTCGGGCTCGACGAAAAGTTGCGGCTCAGCCCGGGCTGGTTCGGGGCGTAGGGCCGGTAACCCAGCTCGACCAGGGCCTTTCCCGAAGAATTGAACATGCTGGATGGAATCTGGTTATTCGGAAAATCCTCCCCGGTGTACGGGTTCACCAACTGCTTGGAAAGCGCTGAAAAATCTCCGTCCAACATCGCGGGCAGCGGGACAGTGGCCGCTCGAGTTTGACCCCGCCTCTCCCTCAAGTACTCCACGTTGAAGAAGAAAAATGTCTTGTCCTGCACGATGGGGCCGCCGATGTTCCCACCGAAGTTGTTCCGCTGAAAAGCGGCGATGTCTTCTCCGGGCGGATGGAAGAAATTCTTCGCATCCATCACGGAATTGCGGAGGAAATTGTAGGCAACACCGTGAAACTGGTTCGATCCCGACTTCGTCGTGACCGCGATCTGGCCGCCTGCCATCTGTCCAAGTTCCGCGGCATAGGTCGAGGTCTGGACCTTGAATTCCTGGACCGAATCGATCGAGGGCTTGAAAGTGGTCATACCGACCAGGCCGTTGACGATGTCGATGCCGTCAAGAGAAAAGACTGTCGACTCTTCCCTCGCTCCCGCGACCGTGATACCTCCACGGAAGCCGAGCCCCGATCCTTCGGCCGGCTCCATGGCTCCCGGTGCCAGAAGGGTCAGGTTCTGGAACGCCCGACCGTTCAACGGCAGTTCGGTGATTTTCTTGTTGTCGATGACGTTGCCGATCGACGACGTTTCGCTCTGCACCAGCGGGGCGTCTTCACTGACCGTGATGCTTTCAGTGAGCTGGCCGACCTCCAAGCTGAAGCTGATCGTCGCCCGCTGGTCGGTCTGGACGGTGACCCCGCTGCGGATCTCGGACCTGAAACCGGGGAACTCCGCGCTGACGTCGTATGTCCCGACCGGCAGGAACGTCAGCTGAAACTGACCGCTCTCGTTCGTCAAAACTTCCCGGGTGAGATTCGTCCCGCTGTTTGTGGCCCGGACGGTGACTCCCGGAAGTACCGCGCCCGTCTGGTCCGCGGTCGTTCCCGAGATCGTTCCGGTGTTGCCCTGAGCCCACGCTTGACCGGTTACGGACAGTGTGAGCGCCAGAACCACGAATGCTATTGCAAGTGTTCGCTTCTTCTTAAACATCAATCTCTACCTCCCATCCCAAAAACGGATATGAGCCAAGGTTGAGCCTCTTTGCGACTTGATCGTTGTTCAAGCCTCAAACGGATGTGCTGCGCCAGGTTCGGGTGTCTCAGAATCACTTCGGCGTCCATGCCAAAAAAAAGGCCGGGGCTCAACCCCCAGCCTCCGTCCTAGAAACTGGCCTCTTCGCGAGCCGGACCCAAGCATCGGCTCGTGTCTCGAAAGCTCGCACGCGACCGCCTTTCGATCTACCAATCGGTCAAAAGGTTAGTCTCAGAGGACATATACGTGCGTTCGCAAGCCTTGTCAATCTATCTTTGGTTGTCAATCTATCTTTGGTTGTCAATCTATCTTTATAGTTGTCGGTCTATCTTTAGTAGTAGTCCTAGGGTTCTCTCGGCCGCAGTTGTTTCCAGCGCTCGATGAACGCGACGGCCGCTTCAACGGACCTCAACGTTGCCTGCTCCCCTCTTTCCGCACTGGCCTCCCGAAGGTCCCGGACTCCCCAGACGCCGGTGCTCGACATCTCCCGGACCGAAGTCTTCTTGCCGGTCTCCTCTTTCTTGAGCCCTTCCGCCAGCAACACCATCAGTGCCGTGGGATCGCCGGCGACCACCTCGGGCAGCATTCTCTCCATGTGCTCGGGCATTGTCAGCGTCGCTGTCTCCGCGCTGTCCATGTCCACCAGGCTCGGAAACATGTAAAGGCCCCGGGAAGTCTCTCCCACCCCACCATGGCGGTCAAAAACCGTGCTCGGTGGGCCACTGGTCTCACGCGAGACAAACGGGGCCGAGGCCGCCCCGAGCTCCACCGCAATCCCCGGAGTCTCGTGGTTGATGCGGTCGACGATGTATTGCGAAATGACCCGGTTCCCGCCGTGACTGTTCATGATCAGGAAACGCTTGAAGCCGTGGTGCATCAGGCTCTCGGCTGCCTCGAAGTAAACCTGCTGGATCGTCTCGGCCGACAGCGTCATCGTGCCCGCATAACCCATGTGGTAGGGGGCGTTGCCCACGAACAGCACCGGAGCAACCAGAACGTCGGTTTCCTGCGCGATCAACTGCGCGCGGCCGATCCCGCTCAGGAAATCCGTTCCGATCGGCAAGTGCAGTCCATGCTGTTCCAGCGAAGGAACGGGGATCAACGCCATGTCGGTCCGCGTCAATAGATCTTCAACTTCCGGCCTGGTCATGTGAGGCAGGTAATTCTTGATCTTCTGTCCGTGCCACAGGGGATTGCTCTGCGCCAGGCCAACGATGGGAATCAGTGAAAGGGCAAACAAGAAAACGAGTGTTCGAAAGCGATTCATGTCTCTGTCTCCTTCGAAAAGGCAGTATGGAAATTGGAGATCACCGATCGGACGCCGGTCGGCCCCAATGGCCTCTTTTAAACAGCCTGGGGTTTCGAAAGTCAAACCTTTTCCCGATGAGGGCACGTCTCGTCAAAGACGAGGGGCACGTCTCGTCAAAGACGAGGGCACGTCTCGTCAAAGACGAGGGGCACGTCTCGTCAAAGACGAGGGCACGTCTCGTCAAAGACGAGGGGACGTCTCGTCAAAACGGTTGCGTTGCCGAGGATCTCCGTCTATGATTCGGTCGCCCGCTAACGCCCTTGTACGAAGCAAGTTATTGAGTTCAGCGTTTTGCGTTCGTTCATTTCTCCAGTCTATAAACCGCAGCACCGAGGATTTCTATAGTCGGTTGACGCAGGTTGAGGTGAGGATCTGAATGGCTCTGGCGAACCCGCATGGTTCAGACCGCGAGTTGAAGCCGCTCCTGTTGACGGGAGCCGAGCTTCGAGAAGAACGGGAGAGGATCGCCGGCCTGGCTCAGGTTCGGATGACGTCCCGGGAAACTTCCGACCTCATCATGATGGGTATCGGGGCATTCACACCCCTGACCGGCTTCATGAATCGTGCGGACTGGCAGGGGGTGTGCGACGCGCTGCGGACCGACGACGGCTGCTTCTGGCCGATTCCGATCACGCTTTCGACAACTCCGGAAGAGGCGGACGGCTTGAGAGAGGGACAGGAGGTGGCTCTCGTCGATTCCGAAAGCGACGAGCCCATGGGAAGCCTCGTCATCGAGGAGAAATACCGGATCGACAAGGCTCACGAGTGCAGACAGGTTTTCAAGACCGCCGACTCGGAGCATCCCGGGGTCGCCAAAGTCATGGCGCAGGGGGATGTGAACGTCGGCGGGAAGGTCCGTGTCTTGAGCGAAGGCCCGTACCCGCAGAAGTACTCCGGCAGTTACCTCCGGCCGGCGGAAACGCGGCAGCTGTTCGAGCAGAAGGGATGGAGCGCTGTCGCAGCGCTGCAGCTGCGAAATCCGATGCATCGTTCCCACGAGTACCTGGCGAAGATCGCCATCGAGGTCTGCGATGGAATCCTGATCCACCAGCTGGTCGGAAAACTGAAGCCGGGAGACATTCCCGCGGAAGTTCGCGTCCGCGCCGTCGATACACTGGTGGAGAACTATTTCGTAGACAATACGTGCATCCAGGCCGTGTATCCCATGGAGATGCGATACGGAGGACCGAGAGAGGCACTGTTGCATGCGGTGTTCCGGCAGAACTTCGGCTGCAGCCACCTCATCGTTGGACGCGACCATGCCGGGGTGGGGGAGTACTACGGTCCGTTCGACGCCCATCACATCTTCGACGAGATTCCGGACGACGCGCTGGAAATACGGCCTCTCAAGATCGACTGGACTTTTTACTGTGCCCGCTGTGACGGCGTCGCGTCGATGAAGACCTGCCCGCACGGCAAGGAGGATCGGTTGCTTGTGAGCGGGACGATGCTCCGGAAGTGGCTCTCGACCGGAGAGGACGTGCCCGATCACTTCAGTCGACCTGAAGTGCTGGCTATTCTGAAGGAATACTACAGAACGCTCGAGGAAAAGGTGGAGGTCCAACTCCACAAGTACGCTGAAGGTGAATAGGCTGGAAGGAGTGAGTTCATGCCGACCTACGTGAATCCGAACAAGTGTGACGGCTGCAAGGCCCTGGACCGACCGGCGTGTCACTACATCTGCCCCAGCGACATCATGGCGCTGGATCCGGAGCTGGGAAAAGCGTACAACCTGGAACCGGACATGTGCTGGGAGTGCTATTCGTGCGTCAAAACATGCCCGCAGTCCGCGATCGACATGCGCGGATACAATGACGTCGTTCCGCTGGGCGCAAGCCTGACGCCGCTCCGGGGCACCGACTCCATCATGTGGACCGTGAAGTTCCGGAATGGCCAGATGAAGCGGTTCAAGTACCCGATTCGGACGACGCCGTGGGGCACGATCGACCCTTTCCGGGTCTCGGCCAGCCCCCCGCCCGATGCCCTGCGGACACAGACCTTGTACGGTCAGTCGGAGTACCTGGGTGTCGACAACCTACCTGCACCTTCGAATTGAAGCCGTTCTGGTGAGAGGGTTCTCCTTCCGGACAACCGGCCCTGACTAGATATTTGGATGAGACGAGGGCCCGATTGCCCTCACGCCGTGATCACTGGAGGCAGCGATGATTGATCCTGAAGTCGAAACAGTCGAATGTGACGTCCTGGTCGTCGGCGGCGGAATGGCCGGTACCGGGGCAGCTTTCGAAGCCGCCTACTGGGCCAAGGAAAAAGGGTTGCGGGTCGTGCTCGTCGAGAAAGCCGCCACGGAGAGAAGCGGGGCGGTCGCAATGGGCCTGTCCGCCATCAACTGCTACATGGGCATGAAGAACGGCGAGAACCAGCCGGAGGATTTCGTCCGATATGTCCGGAACGACCTGATGGGCCTGTCGCGCGAGGACCTGGTCTACGACATCGCCCGGCACGTGGATGAGAGCGTCCACATGTTCGAAGAATGGGGACTGCCGTTCTTCAAGAACGAAGACGGGACCTACAAACGCGAAGGCAAATGGCAGGTGATGATCCACGGCGAGTCCTACAAGCCGATCGTCGCCGAAGCGGCAAAGAAAGCGGTCGGCGAGGGGAACGTCTACGAGAGAATCTTCGTTTCCCACCTTCTGACCGACGCCGACGACCCGACGACGGTTTCGGGCGCGGTCGGGTTCAGCGTGAGGGATCACAAGCTCTACGTCTTCAAGTCCAGGACCGTGATCTGCTCGGCCGGCGGCGCCACCAACGTCTTCCGTCCCCGCGCAACTGGCGAAGGACTCGGCCGTATCTGGTACGCCGTCTGGAATACCGGCTCCGCATACAGCCTGATGCAGAAGGCCGGCGCCGAGATGACCCAAATGGAGCACCGTGTCGTCGTCACGCGCTTCAAGGACGGCTACGGCCCGGTCGGTGCCTGGTTCCTCCTCTTCAAGGCCAAGGCCGAGAACGCGTACGGCGACGAACTGGAGAAGACCCGCGCCCACGAACTGCTCGAGTGGGCGCCCTACGGCGCCGCGAAGCCTGTGCCGACACCGCTCCGGAACCACTTGATGTTAAACGACATCAAGGACGGCCGGGGGCCTCACTTCATGCGGACCGACAAGGCGCTCCAGCAGTTGTTTGCCGAGGTGCAGAACGACAAGAGGAAGATGAAGGAGATCGAGGCCGATGCGTGGGAAGACTTTCTCGACATGACGATGTCGCAGGCTCTGCTGTGGGCATCGGAGAACATCGATCCCGCGAAGACGCCTTCGGAGATCATCCTCACCGAGCCCTACCTGATGGGCTCGCACTCCTCAGCATGCGGCGCCTGGGTCAGCGGACCCGAAGATCTTTCACCGAAGGAATACTTCTGGGGCTACAACCGCATGACGACCATCAACGGCTTGTTTGCGGCGGGGGATGGCGTCGGAGCATCGGCGCACAAGTTCTCTTCGGGTTCGTTCACGGAGGGACGGATGGCGGGCAAGGCGGCGGTCGCCTACGTGGCCGACCATCCCGATCCGCTGCGCTACGACGACGGCAGGGTCGAGTCCATCAAGGCGGAGCTCTATCAGCCTTACCAGACCCTGGAGGAGCACAAGGACGCGTCGACGCGCGTGGAGGTCAATCCCCATTACCTCCTGCCCAAGCAGGCTCTGATGCGGCTCCAAAAGACGATGGACGAGTACGTCGCCGGGCCCGGGAGCTACTACATGACAAACGGTCCCAGCCTGGACAGAGGCCTGGAGCTGCTCGGTCTTTACCGGGAAGACCTCCAGAAGTTGGCCGCGCGGGATCTCCACGATCTGCTCCGGTGCTGGGAGCTGTGGGATCGGACCTGGTGCGCGGAATCGCACCTGCGTCACATCCAGTTCAGGGAAGAAACCCGGTGGCCGGGTTACTACTACCGTGGCGATTTCCCGAAGCTGGATGATGAGAACTGGAAGGTCTTCGTCAACTCCAGGTACGATCCCTCAACCGGAGAATGGCATATGTCCAAGAAACCGTTCATTCCGCTCATCCCGTAAAAGGATCAGGTTATGGCGAAAGACTCGCGTTCCATCCACAAGAGTGTTCTGGTTGTCGGCGGAGGTATCGCCGGAATCACTGCAGCGGTGGAAGCGGCGGAGGTGGGATATGAGGTCTTCATCGTCGAAAAGGAACCTTACCTGGGCGGGCGGGTTGCCCAGCTCGCCAAGTACTTCCCGAAGCTATGCCCTCCCAATTGCGGCCTCGAGATCAATTTCCAACGCATGAAGAAGAATCGGAAGATTCGATTCTTCACGATGGCCGAAGTCGAAAGTATCGCGGGTGAACCCGGGAATTTCGATGTCGCCATCACGCAGCATCCCCGCTACGTGAACGACCGCTGCACCGCATGTAACGACTGTGTTGCAGTTTGCCCTGAAGATCGACCCGACGCCTTCAATCTCGGTATGGGCACGACCAAAGCAATCTACCTGCCGCATGCCATGGCGTTTCCGATGAAGTACGCGATCGACGATTCCGCGTGTGAGCTCAATGCGTGCGCGAAATGCGTCGACGCGTGCAACTACGACGCGATTGACCTCAATATGAAACCCGCGAGCCTCAGCCTCAAGGTTGGCGCGGTGATCATGACCACCGGGTGGCAGCCTTACGACGCCGCACGGATCGACAACCTGGGGTTCGGTCGCTATACGGATGTCGTCACCAACATGATGATCGAGCGCATGGCCGCTCCGGACGGGCCGACCCAGGGCAGGATCGTCCGGCCGTCCGACGGAGGCGACGTGAATTCCGTCGCGTTCATCCAGTGCGCGGGCTCCAGGGACGAGAACCACCTGGGTTATTGCTCCAGCATCTGTTGCCTGGCATCCCTGAAGGAAGCGACGTACGTGCGAGAACAGTATCCGGAATCGAAGGTCTACATTTTCTACATCGACTTGCGGACACCGGGTACGTACGAATTCTTTTCCGAGAAAGTGCAGAGCGATCCAAACGTGTCGGTAGTGAAGGGGAAGGTGGCCAGGATTGCTGAGGACTCCACTACCGGAACATTGGTCGTCGAGGCGGAAGACATTCTCTCCGCCCGAAAGACGAAGACTAATGTCGACCTTGTGGTTCTCGCCACGGGAATGGCGTCGGGCGTGGATCCGACGCAATCGGGTTCCCCTGTCGGCTACGATTCCGACGCTTTCATCCTGCCCGATGAGACCGCGCCCGGGATCTTTGCCGCCGGCTGTGCGCGGGGACCCGTGGACGTGGCAACTTCCGTCCAGGATGCCACCGCAGCCACACTCAAGGCGATCCAGGCGATTCACCGCGCGGGGGAGCGCGAGGCGGAGCCACTAAACACCTGAGTCTGGCCGAACGCGGCTGGGACCGCGTTCGGAGCCTTAAATTGGACACTGATGAATCATGGAACATAAGGTCGGAGTCTACGTCTGCAAAGGCTGTGACATCGGAGAGTGCCTCAAACCGGACGATCTGGTAAAGATCGCGACCGACGAGTTCAACCCGGCCACCGTCCGAAGCGCTGAGGCTTTCTGTCTCGAAGACGTCAACCTCATCAAGAGCGACATCGCAAAAGGTGACGTCGATCGGGTCGTAGTGGCCGCCTGCTCGCCACGCGTGAACACCGACATTCTTTCATTCGAGAACACTCCCGTGGAACGGGTGAATATCCGCGAGCAGGTGGTGTGGAGCCACCCGCCGAACACTGAAGAGACTCAGAGCCTCGCCGAAGATTATCTTCGGATGGGTATCGTGCGGGCGCAGAAGACCGGGACTCCTACTCCCTATGTCGAAGCCAACGAGCGGACCATTCTCGTCGTTGGTGGCGGAATCGCTGGAATGGCGGCGGCTATCGATGCCGCCAGGACGGGTTTCCAGGTCGTGCTGGTCGAACGGGCAGCGCGGCTCGGTGGTTTTGCGGCAAAGCTCTACAAACAGTTTCCGACCCGTCCGCCGTGGGGCGACCTCGTGGAGTCCGACCTGGACGAGAGGGTTCAGGAGGTGGAGAGGGAAGACAACATCACGGTGTACCTTTCTTCCGGGGTCGAGGCAATCGAAGGTCAACCGGGAAACTTCAGAGTGACGTTGAGCGCCAACGGCGCCGGGCGAACCTTTACCGTCGGCGCCGTCGTCCTCGCCACCGGCTGGAAGCCCTACGACGCGACTGAATTCGAGTCTTACGGTTTCGGGCGCTACGCCAACGTCATCACCAGCGTGGCGCTGGAGGAGATGGCTTCGGCCGGAAAGATTGCCCGGCTGTCAGATGGGGCGGCGGTGCGCCGCGTGGCAATCATCCAATGCGAGGGCGCGGCCGACGAAAAACACCTCCCCTACAGCGGCAACGTCACGTCCCTGGTTTCATTGAAGCAGGCCAGCTATCTGAGGCAGCTCTACCCGGATTCGACGGTATACATCTTGTATCAGGACATGCAGACGCCGGGGAAGTATGAGTACTTCTACCGCGCAGTTCAAGCCGATGACGGCATCCTGTTCTCACAGGGCGAAGTTCAAGCCGTTTCAGAGGATGAAAACCGGAATATCGTCATTGAGATCGACAATACGCTGCTCGGGGGAAGCATCAGAATAAGCGCGGATTTGCTCGTGCTGGCGACCGGGATGACACCCGCCACGGATTCCGAAGCCCTCAACCTCGGCTACCTCCAGGGCAGCGAACTGCCCCAAACGAAATTCGGGTTCGCGGATTCTCACTTTATCTGTTTTCCATACGAAACTCGCCGTACTGGAATCTATTCGGCTGGTTGCGCCAGGGGTCCGATGGACATGGGCGCCAGCGAACAGGACGGCACCGCGGCAGCGCTCAAGGCGATTCAGTGCATCGAGAACTCGTCGGCCGGTTCGGCCGTGCATCCGCGAACGGGAGACCTGTCCTATCCGGATTTCTTCATGCAGAAATGCACCTCCTGCGGGCGCTGCTCCCAGGAGTGCCCGTTCGGGGCTCTGGAGGTCGATGAGAAGAGCCATCCGGTGCTGGACCCCAACCGCTGCCGGCGGTGCGGGATATGCATGGGCGCATGTCCGGTGCAGATCATCTCCTTCGACGACTATTCGGTCGACATGCTCTCGTCCATGATACGGGCCGTCGAGATACCCGAGGATGACGACGAGAAACTGCGGATACTCGTCCTGGCCTGCGAGAACGACGCATACCCCGCACTGGACGCCGCCGGCATCAACAGGCTCGATTACCCGGTGAACGTGCGGATCGTCCCGGTGCGCTGCCTCGGCTCGGTCAACAGCGTTCTGATCGCCGACGCCATGTCCCGCGGCTTCGACGGTGTTGCTCTGATGGGCTGCAAGTCGGGCGAAGACTACCAGTGCCATTTCATCCAGGGGAGCGAGTTGCTGGGACAACGGATGGAGAACGTGCGCGAGACGCTGGACCGCCTGGCTCTGGAGCCGGAGAGAGTTCAGGTCACGGAAGTCGCGATTTCCGACTACCGCAAGATCCCGGGAATGCTGGAAGAGTTCTCCTCGACGATCGAGGAAATTGGACCAAACCCATTCAAGGGTTTTTGAACCAACCACCGAACTCCTGCGGCTCCCCTCCTTGGATAAGGAGGGGTGGATGCACCGAAGGTGCAGACGGGGTGGTTGGAATCGACCGGGTGGAGGCTGAAGGCAACTTGCGAGAGGGATTATGGCTAAGGCAGCTTTAATCGAACCGGATCTGGATTTCAAACGCGAGATCATGGGCCTTGATGCCCATGATCTGACTTCCTGCTACCAGTGCGGAACCTGCTCGGTGATCTGCCCGATTTCGACAGAGGCCGATCCGTTCCCGCGAAAGGAGATGATCTGGGTTCAGTGGGGCCTGAAAGACCGGCTCATGGCGGACGCTTCGGTTTGGCAGTGCCACCAGTGTGGAGTCTGCAATACCTACTGTCCTCGGGACGCGAAACCCGCGGATGTGATGGCCGCTGTACGGGACTACAGCATCACCCACTATGCCTGGCCGCAGTTCATGGGCCGGGCCGTCGATCAGGCGAAGTACCTGCCCCTGCTGTTCGGTTTTCCGGCCGTCATCCTGCTCGCGATGCTCGCGAGCCTGGGAAATCTGGCTTCCCTGCCGGATGGGACGGTCGTCTACTCGAAGTTTCTGCCGATCATCTATGTCGAAGTCATGTTTACGATCGCAGTAGGGCTCGCGGTGATCGCGGCGCTCAAGACCGCCTTCGACTACTGGAGGGCGCTCCGACAGGAAGCTGCTAGCGACGGGAGCGCGGCTGCGGCGCTGATCCCGACGATCGTCTCGGTCCTCAAACACACCCGGTTCCGCCAGTGCGAATCCGATAGAACGGGAGACAGGAAGAGCTACAAGGAACATCTCTTCAGGACCCACATGGCACTGTTCTACGGGTTCATCGGTCTCGTTATCACGACGACGTCGGTCGGGATCGGCATCTACGCGTTTGGTTACCTGACGCCGTGGCCGCTCTGGCACCCGGTCAAGATCCTCGGCAATGTGAGCGGCGTCGCCGTGATCATCGCATGTGCCGTCTTCGGTTACCGGCGGAGCAAGGACAAGGAAAAAGCCGGCAAGACGACCTATTCGGACGTGCTGTTTCTGTCGGTGCTGGGCCTGACGACGCTGACCGGGTTCTTCACGGAGTGGCTGCGGCTCCTCGACGTCGCGATTCTGGCCTACTGGATGTATTTCGTTCACCTGTTGTTCATTTTCTTTCTCCTTGCTTACCTCCCGTACTCGAAGTTCGCGCACCTCTCTTACCGGTTTGTGGCGATGCTATTCGCAGCGGGCAACAGGGATTCAAGTACGTGAATGCGGGATCCGAATAGTCCGTGTCTGTTCTGCACTCCGCGGGGCGTGACCGATCGGAATGAGTTCGCCTACTCCGCGAGGGACAGTTACCCGGTCAGCCCGGGCCACTCTCTCGTCATTCCGCTTCGACACTGCGCGAGTTTTTTCGAACTCCGTCCCGATGAAGCCGCTGCCTGTTTCGACCTGCTCCAGCTGGAACAACAGGTCCTTGAGAATGAGTACCACCCCGACGGATACAACATCGGCGTCAACGTGGGTTCGGCGGGAGGACAGAGCATCCACCACGTCCACTTCCACCTGATTCCGCGCTACCTTGGAGACCATCCACGGCCGCAGGGAGGGGTCCGGCATATCCTTCCCGACAAGGCCAACTATCCACGACCCTCGGCGCGGAAGGACGGCGAGAGTTGATGGGCCTCGACGCGTGGGAAATCCTGGTACGACTCGCCACCGGGATGGTCATCGGATTCCTCATCGCGCTGACCGGAGTCGGCGGCGGGGCGCTGACTGTTCCGGCCTTGACCATCATTCTCGGGCTTCCTTCTTCGATCGCCGTCGGCACCGCGAGCCTGTACGCGTTCCTGGCCAAGGCGTACGCGGTGTTCGCACACTACCGGCTGGGTACCCTGGACCGGTCGGCAACGCTGACGTTCCTCGCCGGCGCTATCCCGGGCAACGTCGTCACGGCCTACTTCATCAACAGCTACATTCGCACCGCTGGAAGTGAGGACGCGGCCAGGCTGGAGAGCTTTCAGGACAGCCTGGGACTCGTGATCGCGCTGTCGATGCTGCTGTCGGCCATCATATTGACGTTGAACCTGGCCCGAAAGACGTCGCCCCCCCCGTCCGACCCCGGCAGTCGCGGCAGGGTCCGGACGTTTCTGTGCGTTCTGTGCGGCCTGATCGTCGGGGGCCTCGTGGGGGCAACCAGCGTCGGAGGAGGCATCCTCGTCCTTCCGGTGCTGATCATGGTGATGGGCCTGTCCGCGGTCAGGGCCGTCGGTACCTCGATCCTGATCGCGTTCGTGCTGTCCCTGCAGACGTCGGTGATCTTCATGTGGGGAGGCCAGCTGGAGCTGATCACCGCGGCTGTGATGTGGGTGGGATCCCTGGCTGGAGTGTTTGCGGGCAGTCGCCTCGCGGTGAAAATGCCCGAGCGGCCGTTGCAGGCAATCGTGATTGGCGTGATCTACGTCGCCTCGATCGTGATGCTCGTCCAGACCCTCTGATGCGCCCACCCGGAAGGATCAACCCAAAAGTCCCTCAGGCCGTGCCGAAAGCCGGCCAGTAGACCGAGAGCAGGTATCCCAGCACAACGACCACGGTCAAAACGAGGAGACACGCCCAGAACCCCTTGATCAGCATCGTTTTCAGGTTTATCCCGTATCCGGCGGCGACGGCGGGTCCCCCGGCCGAAGTCGGCAGCATGAACCCACAGTTGCCGATGGTCGTCACGATGTAGACGAAAGGAAGAGGGTTCAAGCCGAGGCTCTGGAACGTGCTGATCGTGATCGGAACCGTGACGGCGACGGCCGCGGTGTTGCTGGTGATCTGGGTCATCAACAACGTCAACACGGAGAACACGACAACGGCGAGAAACCCGCCGCCGCTGGCGTACGGCAGCAGGACATTCGCGACGTAGGCGGCAGTGCCTGTCTCGCTGAGGATCCGGCCCAGGGCGGTGCCGCCGGCGAAGAGGTAAAACAGTCCCCACATCATCTTCCCCTGGGCATACTCCCAGGTCATGAGGTTCTCACCCCGCGGCCGAATCAGAAAACAGAGCAGTGCGAAACTCAGAAACGCGTAGGCGGGGCTGAATGCGGGGAATGCGGCCGCGTACAGCGGCCGGGTGAACGCGAGCAAGGCAGCCACAGAGAATAGAAAGAAACCCCACTTTTCCTGGACGCTCATCGGTCCGAGCGCCTTCAGTTCCCCGACAAAATACTCTCGTGTCCCCTCTACTTCGGTGATCTCCGGCTTGAACGCGAACCGAACGAACAGGAAGGTCACAATCATCACGGCCAGGCTGAGCGGCAGAAAACGGGTGACCCAGGTGACGAACAGGAACTCCCGTCCGGTGACGGTCTCCTGGATGAACTCGACCGTGAGCAGGTTCGGGGCGCCGCCCAAAGGTGTCGTCGCTCCGCCAGCGCTGGTCCCCCATGCCACGGCGATGACGAGCGCGGTGCCGAGGTTGCTCTCCCACAGGTCCTCGATGCCGATGAAACGGAGCATCGCCACGACGATAGGAATCATCGTCGCGGCGACAATCGTGTTCGGCAGGAATGCGCTCATGATCATGCTGATCGCAAACCACGCCAGAATCTGCCGGGTCGTATTCGTACCAACCCCGATGAGAGAAGCGAGGGCGATACGACGATCCAGTCCCCACCGGGTCCAGACAGTCGTCAGAACGTTCGCCGACAGCAGGAGGATGACCAGTTCCGCCGCGTAGGCCGGGAGAATGCGCGCCAGCGGTGCAAAATTGAAGAGAGCCACCACGACCAAAGGTAGAAAGCCGGTGACGGCGAGATGGACCGGCCTGGTGATCCACCACCACGCCATCCACAACAGCAGCCCGATACTACAGCGGATCTCGTAGGTCATGGACTCTACGGGCACGACGAGCATCAACAGGAAGACGGTCGGTCCCGCAAAGGTGTGGATGAGCTTCGGGGGTTCCGAGCCCGAAGATGTGTTGGGTTTCGGAGTCACCTGGGAACCGGACGTAGAAGTGCTGTCGGACGGTCTAGACACGCAATCATCACCTTTCAGCCTAGTGACCTGTAACAAGTGCTATCGGTACCAGCGTTCGGCGGAACGGCGTCGGATTCTAGGAGTGACGCTCGAGCCAATGCTGTTTCATTGCGAGGGCGGAACGACACCGAAGACGGCGCCGTTCCGCCGAACCCTTCGGGCCGATGGGGGTTGCGGGCGATCTCTTTGTCGGAAGCCGTCACCGATGAAAGAGCATCGCTTTCCGTCTCCCTCCTCGACCTCGCCCGCAAGACCCATCGGCGATGGTGCCGATAGCACTTGTTACAGGCCACTACTTGGATTGGTTTCGAGATTGGCAGTATATTCGGGTTTTGAGATTTGACAACGGCCAATGTTCATCGATTTAGGGGAGTGTCACGTGATGGATCTCGATCGATGCCTGGGGCGGATCGGCTATCGCGGCGGGCAAAGGCCGGACATCGATGTTTTGCGAGACCTGCAGCTCGCGTTCCTGACCCACGTGCCGTTCGAGAACCTCGACATCCATCTCGGGCGAAAGATCGTTCTTTCCGCGGAGGGAATCTTCAAAAAGATCAAGACGTCTCGAATCGAGAAGCTGTGCGGTCATAGACCGCACTTACACCTATCGCAAATTGCGATATTTGAAAGAATCCACATTGCAGGTTGCTCATTGGAGATTGTTTCATTTCAGATTTCCGACCAATAAGAAATCGAGCAATCTGCAATCTCCAAATTTCCATTGCGGAATCGTCCAATGACCAATCTGCAATAGCTGTCGGACGAGGTCCCAGCCACCTCCCTCGATCGAGTAGAGTGTGCGGTCATAGACCGCACTTAACACCTATCGCAAATTGCGATATTTGAAAGATTCCACATTGCAGGTTGCTCATTGGAGATTGTTTCATTTCAGATTTCCGACCAATAAGAAATCGAGCAATCTGCAATCTCCAAATTTCCAATGCGGAATCGTCCAATGACCAATCTGCAATAGCTGTCGGACGAGGTCCCAGCCACCTCCCTCGATCGAGTAGAGTGTGCGGTCATAGACAGTCATAGACCGCACCTACACCGGCAACGCGGCATCCTGCTCCGGGTGTAGGGGCGCTCTATGAGCGCACGTGTTTCGAATCGAAGAATGTGCGGTGACGAAAAAACGCCAGGCAGTCGCGCAACCGCCTGGCGCTCACGATTCAGGTTTGTTTTACGACCTGCTTCTCAGCCTACCGTATAGCTCTCGTACGGCTTGAACTCGGCCGCCAGCTCGTCTTTGAGCATCTGCGGACGGAACAGTCCTTCCGAGTACGTCGCGTCGCCGCCCATGAGCTTCGTTATCGTCGGGGCGACGTCGAGTCGGTTGACCAGATCTTTGCTGCTGCCTGCCTTGAAGTCGGGTCCCCACCAGATGCTGGCCGACCGCTGGCAGTAGTAGTAGCCCGAAGAGTGGTGCACTTCACCGTACAGGTTGACTTCGTCGTCACGTCCGAACTCCGGCCGGATCACGATGGCTGTGTTCTTGCTGAAGTAGGGGTCGTTCTTGATGAAGTCGAACAGGAGACCCAGCTGCTCGTCGGTGCTCCTGGCCACACGTTCGTATTCGTGGTAGCCGGTCTGCTGCCGCAGATAGCCGCCCGCCCCGTGGCCTGTGTCATGGCCGACCTGCTGGTAGAGCAACATCCGGGGCTTGAATGCCTGCATGACGGCGGGCAACAGCTGCAGAGCCATCGCATCGCCCAGAAACGGGTCGCGCGGAATGGCCTTGTTATGGAGCCCGGTAACGTCATACAGACGGCGCTTCTGAGCGTCGTCCACGAATTCCTCGAGTTGCTTGAATTCGGCTTCCGTCACACCCATGTCCGGAAACTCTTCACGAACGATCGTGCGTGGATCGCGTCCCTTGTTGAACATCTCGTTGAAGATGTGGGTCGCCGTGAAGCTGATCGGCCGGGTGTCTTCCCCGTAGTCCGAGTGCCACGTGAAGTACTTCTCGCTGAACCTCCACTGGCGGTAATAGCTGACGCCGTTCAGGTAGAAATAGTTGGTGGCTTTGTCGCCGTGGTGCTTGCGGACGTAGTTGGGCGGCGTCGGGTAGAGCGGAACCCCGCCCTGCGCCTGGTGTCCCATGAGGTACTCGGTCCATGAGTTCCCGTGTTCGGAGACGGTGTTGTTGTGGTCTTCTTCGAACACGAAGCCTTCCCGCACGATCCGGGCGTAGTTGGGCTGCAGTTCCGGGTTCTCGATGAACTCTTTCTTCCGCTTTCCGTTCCCGTTCATGATCCAGATCAGGTGTTTGGTCTTGAACTCGGGAGCGGGGGCCGCGGGGGCCACCTGCGCGGCAGCGAGACTGCCGGCTCCGGCGGCGCCCATCGTTTTTAGGAAGTTTCGTCTATGCATCTCGGCTCCTCCAGAATCTTGAAAAACCAAATAAAGCGGTCACACGGACATTAATGATCAAGAAATCTCTAGGGTTCGTGGCAATTCAGACAGGCCCCACGCGGTGGGTGGGGCGGTATCATGTCGATCCGACGAATCTTTCCCGGCTCAGCGGGTTGCGCGGCGGGTGCAGCGGCCGCGGGGAGGCTCATCGTGTCGAGCGTTCCGGCGCCAGCACCGTCTGAAATCACGGCGAGTATCTTCTCCCGCAACCGCATCCCGCCGCCGAACTCCACCGCCACGCCCTGAAATTCCGGGTGCTGGGTCGGCAGCATGTCGAGAAAATTGTCCGCGTTGTCACGGGCGACAAATCGCATCAACTGCCAGCGCCCGGGCTCCTGCCATACCGATGTCACCAGCTCGCCCCGGTACAGGTTCAGGTCGGTGTCGAATCCGGACTTCATGATGACATCCGGGTTCTGCACCTTCCTCAAGACCACCCTGGTGTTGTTCTGGTAACTCGGCACCGACTGGAAGACCGCCGAGGCGGTTCCGACGCCGGACTTGTCGTCGATGACGATCGCACTCACGGGGACTGGCTCGCCCATCGTCCCGGTCTCGCTATCGAGCCACACCGATATGAGCTGCGGCACGGTTGTGTCGACCATTTCGGGATCATTCTCCAGGCTCACCCGGGCGTGGCCGACCATCTCGTTCGTCGCGAAATAGTGGTAAACCTGCATGCCGGCTTTGTCTTCGAGCGTGACCGTCGTCACCTGGTACACGCCTGACTCCCACCACTTCGGGACATTCAGATAGCCGACGTAGACGTCTTCCTGTCCCATCAGCGGTTTCAGCTCAAACTCCTGGAACTTGTTCACGTCCCGCTTGTTCATCCGGAGCTTCACCGTTTCCACTCCGGAGAGATTGTCGGTCACGTGGGCGTAGATCGGGATCGCACGCCCGATCGGCTGGGTGATCAGACTGTCGTCGGTTCGATCCATCGCGCCGAGCCTCAGCCAGTGCATCGTGGGCGGGATGACGTCGACGTGCGGGTTCGGAAGCACTTCGATTTCCAAGGGCTGCCCGCGCATTGCCGGATGGTAATCGGAGAAATAAGCCTTTGCGCTTCGGACCGCATTCGTGATTCCGAAGCGGATGTGCCGGTAGACACCGGGCTCGGCATGCTCGGGAATCTTCAAGGTTCCGCGGAGGAACATGGAGCCTTCCGCGATCGGCTTGAAGGTGGCCTGCGGTGAGCTGCGGCGTCCTTTCGGGCCGTAGTAGCGCAGGTAGGCGGCCGTCGTCGTCGCCGTCGGGTCGGCCACCTCGGCCTCGTACTGAATCGTTGCACCCGCTTCGACCCTGCGCGGACCGATGATCCGAACCGATTTCAACAGCGGCGGGACATGCCAGGCCTTTAGTGTGTTCCAGTCGAACTCCGCGTCCGGATTCGACATGAACTCGTCGGGGAGCATGTCCTCGACGGCACGGTCGTAGTAGTAGGTGTCGGTCGTGGGCGCCTTGGCCGGCACACCGGTCATGGGAACGGGCGGGACCACGTCGTCCGTGGTTCCAAGAAAGTCCTTGATTGGACCGGGAACCTGGATCTGCTGCTGCCCGCCGGCACCCGCTTCAGCACGGCCCTGGCGCTGGGCCGTCGGCCCGCGCTGCTGACCGCGACCGGGATACTGGGCCCTCAGGGGTTCGGTAGAGATCGCTACCAGGATCGCCAGACCCAGGAGCGGATATAGAAAGCGTATGAAGTTCTTGGACATTGCACCTCCCGTGAGGATGGTGGATTGCTTCGTCTGGCTGGGACGAACTCGCGCATAAACAGGAATCCGACGCCACGAGACAAAGCGGATATATGGATCGCAGCTCAGCGCTGGTAATTGTCCTCTGATCCTTGCGGGAAGTCAAAGAAATTCGGAGTGGTCGTTTTCGCCTAAACTCACTGGACTGTGTAGGATAGCGCTCCACTTATACCCGGGGTGGAATTCCTTGACAGCAGCACCCAGCGAGGTATACACGTATCCCAAAGCTAATCCAAGCAAACCCAACCGAACCTGCAGGGGCCCCCGCCCGCAGCGTGCGGTCAACCTTCACCCGAATTGGGAGGACGGTTATGAGCAGCTATTCTAAGGCCGGTCTAGCGGTGGCAATGGTTCTATTGTTCACAGGAGTCGCTTTTGGGCAGACCGGTGCCGGTAGTCTAATCGGTCGTGTCACGGACGTGTCGGGCGCGGTTCTGCCCGGCATCACGATCACGGCCACGAGTCCCGCCCTGATCGGCGAACGCCAGGTGTTCTCCGACGAGAACGGGAACTTTCGGATCATCACCTTGCCGCCGGGCGAATACACGTTGACCGGCGAATTGCCGGGGTTCGCCACTTATCAGCGCGAAGGAATCCTGGTGCGTGCCGGCACGAACCTGACGGTGAACATCGAGATGCAGGTCGGCGCCGTGACCGAGACGATCAGCGTCACGGCCGAAACGCCGATGGTCGAAACGACGTCCACGGTGAGCGCCGTGGCCATCGCCGGTGAGTTCCAGCGAGAGATCCCGTTGCAGCCGCGGCGGAACTGGGCCGACATTCTGGAGATGCAACCCGGCATCAACGTGCGGCCGTGGACCGATCAGAGCGGCCGCCAGGTGTACTACGGTCGCGGCGTGCACCATTTCGGTCACGTCATCGAGATGGACGGGACGCGGGCGACGTCGTACTACGACTCGCAACCGGCGTATCTGAACATGAGCACCGACAACCTCGGGGACGTCGAAATCAAGACCGGCGGCTACGACGCGTCGCTGCCGATGGGCAACGGTATCCAGTTGAACATCGTCACGCCCAGCGGTGGGAACGAGTTCCACGGGAAAGTCGCCTACGCGTTCCAGCCCACAAAATGGAACGGCGACAATTCCCAGGGCACCTTCCTCGACCTCGGCGGCGTGCCGACCGTCCAGGATGTCGGCATCCTCGACGTGTCGGTGGGCGGACCGATCGCTCGCGACCGGGTGTGGTTCTTCACGTCGTTCCGTGACAACCGCATCAAGAACTTCATCTCCCGGTCCGACGAATTTATCCGGCGGGGCAGGGCCCTGGTTCCCAATTACGAAGACTTCACCAACGACACGAGCGCGGAGAACTGGTTCGTCAAGGTCACGTCGCAGCTCAACCAGAACCACAACCTGCTCTTTTCCGTCGCGAACGATCGCACCGAGTACCAGCAGAACCACGAGCGCATCCACGAGCGCATTTTGTACAACGCCACCGGTGGCTTCCAATACACGGCGAAGCTCAACTCGATCTGGTCTACGGCGCTCAGCTCCCAGTTCGTGTTCTCTTACAACGACAAAAGCGGCGCGGACCCGGATACGTTCAGGGACCTGCGCAACGACGTACCGCAAACGACGGTGTACGCACGAGTGGGACTGTCGGGAGCGAATCTCTCGGGCGAAGACGTCATGGGCACGATTCTGAACGACGGACAACGGAAGTACCAGGTTTCGTCCCACCTCGAATTCAAGGGAGACATCACCTATTTCATGCAAGGCGGCGGCGTGTCCCACGAGTTCAAAACCGGTTTCTTCATCGCGCCCCGGAGCCTCTACGACGAAGACATCCAGTACGCGAACAACGGCTTCTATTCTGAAGATCGAGTCCTGACCGATCCCAACGACATCACGAGTCCCCACATTGCCTTCCGCCGTCAGTTCGCAGATCCGGTCGTGGTGCAGATCTCTCGGGCGCGGGAGAAGGACTTCGCGTTCTATATCCAGGATCAATGGAAGCCGATCGACCGGCTCACGCTCAATTTGGGGCTGCGTGTGGATTGGGTCCGGCGCCATGACGATCTGTTCAACCTCACGCGGCAGTCGAGCACCCAGATCGCACCGCGGTTCGGTTTTTCGCTGATGCTCGACCAGGATGCCAAGAACGTGATCCGGGGAAGTTTCGTCCGGCTGCATGCTGGAATGACCGGCCGTGACGGGCCGACCCGGTTTGTAACGGCGTCGAGGGCGGCAATTCGAACCGAGTTCGATAACAATCTGGATGGGGTTTTCGAGACCGTCCAGCAGTCGCTACGCCAGACGGAAAGCCTCGTGGCCCAACGCTTCGATCCCGAGCTCAGCCAGCCCTACATCGATGAGTTCATCGTGGCGTATCGCCGGCAGTTCCCAGGCCAGGTCGTCCTCGACATCGCGGGGACGCTGAAACACGTCGAGGACAACTTTGCGAACTTCGACATCAACGGCATCTACCCGGCTGGACCGGGTCTGCCGTTCCTTGGCTTTGGCAGGGTCGATCCCAACCGCGGTCGCGTGACCCAGCAGACCAACAACTCCTGGAGCCGGAACAACCTCTGGGCCACGGATTTCACGCTCACGAAGAACATGACCAACAACTTCATGCTCTATTCGACTTTGGGCCTTCAGAACCACAGCATCAGCGGCGACTGGAACCCGACGGATCCGTCCCGGTTCATCTCGCCGGAAAAGTTTCCGAACGACCGCAACCTCGAAGACACGCGCGGCAACGGGGACGGGAACAGCCTGACCCGGGGCTCGGGCGGCAGCGTTCACGTCTGGCAGGACTACTCGTACAACTTCGCGGGGACTTGGGACGCGCCGGGTGGAATCAAGCTCTCCAGTGGCTACACGCTGCATCAGGGTCGTTACACCGGCGTCGTCAAGGACCGGCTTGCCCAGGCCGATCCGACCTACGGGCCTACCCGGTTCACGCTCCCGAATGGAACGACCCAGCCCAATCCGCTGGCGACCCGGTTCCGGATCTTCTTCCCCACGCGCGGAGAGGGCCAGACCAAGGCGCCGAACATCCACAGCCTGAACGTGAAGATCGGGAAGGTGTTCCAGATCGGCGATTCTCAGTCGTTCGAGATTTCCGGTAACATCACGAACTTCCTGAACAACAACTCGTTCTACCGGTGGGGGTCAGGCGCCAACCGGATCTACGTTCCACGGACGTACCTCAAGGTGATGACATCTCTGCAGCCTGCTCGAGCGTTGCAGTTGTTCCTGAAGTACGAGTTCTAAGCCGGAAGGCTGGACCCACCAACCTCGACCCACGCCATCGCGCATGTCGCGGTGGCGTGGGTTTTTTAACTTGGCGAAGGACTCGCCGTTTTAGCCTAACTCTCTCGCCATATGTGGGATGCGCTGAGGGCGCCGCTGGTCGGCTAATTCCTTGACAGCAAGGTCTCTGGGCCGATATAAACTAGGCCAACAGACAACCCGAACAAAACACAACCGAACCTGCAGCGACCCTGCCCGCAGGATGCGGTAAACCTTCATCCGAATAGGAGGATGGTTATGAGGAGTGAGTTCAGCTATTTTAGGGCCGGTCTGGCCCTAGCGATGGTTCTATTGTTCACCGGAGTCGCTTTTGCCCAGACCGGTGCCGGTAGTCTAATCGGTCGTGTTTCGGATCCGTCGGGCGCGGTTCTGCCCGGCATCACGATCACGGCTTCGAGTGAGCAAATGATCGGTGAACGCCAGGTGTTCTCCGACGAGAACGGGAACTATCGCGTCATCGGCCTGCCACCGGGCGTGTACACCCTGACAGCCGAGCTGCCGGGGTTTGCGACCTACCGGCGCGAGGAAATCCTCGTGCGCGCAGGCACGAACCTGACGGTGAACATCGAGATGCAGGTCGGCGCCGTGACCGAAACGATCAGCGTCACGGCCGAAACGCCGATGGTCGAAACGACGTCCACGGTGAGTGCCGTGGCCATCGCCGGTGAGTTCCAGAGGGCGGTTCCAGTGCAGTCCCGGCGCAACTGGAGTGACATCCTGGAAATGCAGCCCGGCATCAACACCCGTCCCTGGAACGATCAGAGCGGCCGCCAGGTGTATTACGGCCGCGGCGTCCACCACTACGGCCACGTCATCGAGATGGACGGAATCCGGGCGACGTCGTATTACGACTCCCAACCGGCGTACCTGAACATGAGCACCGACACGCTCGGGGACGTCGAAATCAAGACCGGCGGCTACGACGCATCGCTGCCGATGGGCAACGGCATCCAGCTCAACATCGTCACGCCCAGCGGCGGCAACGAGTTCCACGGAAAGGTGAGCTACTCGCTCCAGCCGGAAAAGTGGAACGGCGACAACACGGCGAACACCTTCAAGAACAATGGCGGCGCGCCGACCCTCCAGGACATCGGCCAGCTCGATGGCTCCATCGGCGGGCCGATCGCGCGCGACCGTGTCTGGTTCTTCGGGTCGTTCCGGGACAACCGGATCAGGAACTTCATCTCCCGGACCCAGAGCTTCATCGACTTCGCTCAGGCCCTGGCTCCCAATCAGGAAGACTTCCAGAACAACACCAACGCCCAGAACTGGTTCGTCAAGGTCACGTCCCAGTTGAACCAGGACCACAACCTGCTGTTCTCCATCTCCAACGACCGGACGAACTACCAGCAGAACAACCAGGACGTCCTCCAGCCCCTGCGGTACAACTCCACCGGCGGCTTCCAGTACACGGCCAAGCTCAATTCGATCTGGACGCCGGCCCTGAGCACGCAGTTCGTCGGCGCCTGGAACAACAAGAGCGGGGCCAACGAGGCGACTTTTGCCGAGCTGGCCAACACCACGCCGGAAACCCTCGTCTACAGGTCGGCCCGAATCTCCGGGTCCAACCTGGACGGACAGTCCCTGATGGGTTACCTCAATAATGATGATCGGCGCCGCTACCAGGAGTCGTCGCACTGGGAGGTGAAGGCAGACCTGACCTATTTCTTCCAGGGCGCGGGGGTGTCCCACGAGTTCAAGACGGGCTTCTTCGCGGCTCCGCAGAGCCGGTACACCCAGACGGACAACTTCTCCAACAACGGGTACTACAGGGAGTATCGCGTCCTGACCGTTGAGAGCGACATCAACAGCCCGCACATTCCCTTCCGCCGTTCCTTTGCGGATCCGTTCAACGTGGTGGTCGTCGATGCGAACGAGAAGAACTACGCCTTCTACGTCCAGGATCAGTGGAAGCCGATCGACCGGCTCACGCTCAACCTCGGTATTCGCGTGGACTTCGTCCAGCGGGACGACGAGATCTTCAACTTCACGCGGCAGGACAGCACCGAAGTGGCGCCGCGGTTCGGTTTTTCGCTGATGCTCGACCAGGATGCCAACAACGTGATCCGGGGAAGTTTCGTCCGGCTGCACGCCGGGCTGACCGGCCGGGACAGGCCGACGCGTTTTGCCTCGACGGCTGCAACAACGATCCGTGATGAGTTCGACAACGATCTCGACGGCGTGTTCGAAACCACGCAGTTGTCCACACGGTTCGGGGACGCTCTGGTCAAGCAACGGTTCGACCCGGATCTGGAGCAGCCCTACATCGACGAGTTCATCCTGGCCTACCGCCGGCAGTTTCCCGGACAGCTCGTTGTGGACATTGCCGGAACCCTGAAGCATGTCGAGAACAACTACTCGGAAGTCGACATCAACGGGATCTATCCGGCGGGCCCGGGGTTGCCATTCCTCGGCTTCGGCTTAATCGATCCCAACCGAGGAAGGATCACTCAGCAGACCAACAATGCCTGGAGCCGGAACAACCTGTGGGCCGGTGACTTCACGGTGACGAAGAACATGAGCAACAACTTCATGCTCTACGGCACCCTCGGTGTCCAGAAGCACAATATCAGCGGTGACTGGAACCCGACAGACCCGGCCCGGTTCATTGAGCCGGAGAAGTTTCCAAACAACCGGAACCTGGAGGATACCCGGGGCAACGGCGACGAGAACAGCCTGAGCGGCGGGGGGGGCGGCAGCACTAACATCTGGAAGGACTACACGTTCAGCTTCATGGGGCAGTGGGACGCGCCGGGTGGGATCAAGGTTTCCACCGGCTACACGCTGAACCAGGGTAACTTCAACGGCGTCGTCAAGGACCGGCTCTCCAGTGGCGATCCGACCTTTGGGCCTTCTCGGTTCACGCTGCCGAACGGGACGACCCAGGCCAACCCGCTGGCGACCCGCTTCCGGATCGTCTTCCCCACGCGCGGAGAGGGCCAGTTCAAGGCTCCGAATATCCACAACATGAACCTGAAGATCGGGAAGGAGATCCAGATCGGTGATTCTCAATCGATCGAGATTTCGGGCAACATCATGAACATCGCCAACAGCAACTCCTTCTACCAGTGGCAGGGCGGTGCGAACCGCATTTACGATACGCGCCGGTACCAGACGCTGATGCGGAGCCTGCAGCCCGCTCGGGCCCTGCAGCTGTTCTTGAGGTACACGTTCTAGCCGGAAGGCTGGACGGACTAAAAAATCGACCCACGCCGCCGTGCTCGCCACGGTGGCGTGGGTTTTTGTTTGGCGAATGTCTCGCCGTTTTCCCCTGCACTAGTGGCCTGTAACGGAGATATCGGTACCAGCGTTGCGGTGGAACGGCACCGGATTCTAGGAGCCGACAACCCGTGAGAAGCGGGTCTTACAATGAAATGGTAGCGGCAACGAAGACCCGACCGTTCCGCCGCAACCCTCCGGGCCGATGGGGGTTGCCGTCGATCTCTTTGTCGTTCGTCGTCATGATGAAACCGCATCAATTCCTCCTCTCTCCTCGACCTCGACTGGCAAGACCCATCGGCGATGGTGCCGATATCTCCGTTACAGGCCAATAGGTCGTCCGCGAGGTAACGCCTTGACAGCCCGGCCTTAGATCGATATAAAGCTAAGCCTAGAGGAAATCTAAGTCTAAGTAAGAACAACCGAAGTCTCGAGGCAATCTAACCACAAACAGCCGAACCTGCAGGGCCTCGCTCGCAGTGTGCGGCAAAACCTATACCCTAAGAGGGGGAGGATGGCTATGAGGAGTGAGTTTAGCTATTTTAAGATCGGTTTTAGGACCGGTCTGGCGGTGGCAATGGTTCTATTGTTCACCGTTCACCGAGTCGCTTTTGCACAGACCGGCGCAGGAAGCCTAATCGGTCGTGTCACGGACGTGTCGGGCGCGGTTCTGCCCGGCATCACGATCACGGCTTCGAGTGAGCAAATGATCGGTGAACGCCAGGTGTTCTCCGACGAGAACGGAAACTTTCGCATCATCACCTTGCCGCCGGGCAGCTACACCCTGACGGCAGAGCTACCCGGGTTTGCGACCTACCGGCGCGAGGAAATCCTCGTCCGCGCAGGCACGAACCTGACGGTCAACATCGAGATGCAGGTCGGCGCCGTGACCGAGACGATCAGCGTCACGGCCGAAACGCCGATGGTCGAAACGACGTCCACGGTGAGCGCCGTGGCCATCGCCGGTGAGTTCCAGAGGGCCGTTCCGGTGCAGTCCCGGCGCAACTGGAGTGACATCCTGGAAATGCAGCCGGGCGTCAACACCCGTCCCTGGAATGACCAGAGCGGCCGGCAGGTCTATTACGGCCGTGGCGTGCACCACTTCGGCCACGTCATCGAGATGGACGGGACGCGAGCGACGTCCTACTACGATTCGCAACCGGCATACCTCAACATGAGCACCGACACGCTCGGTGACGTCGAGATCAAGACCGGCGGCTACGACGCGTCCCTGCCAATGGGCAACGGCATCCAGCTCAACATCATCACGCCCAGCGGCGGCAACGAGTTCCACGGAAAGGCCAGCTACGCGTTCCAGCCGGATAAGTGGAACGGCGACAACACCGCCAACACGTTCAAGAACAACGGCGGCTCGCCGACCAAGCAAGACATCGGCATGCTCGATGCTTCTATGGGGGGGCCGATCGTACGCGATCGGGTCTGGTTCTTCGGATCATTCAGGGACCAACGGATCGACAACTTCATCTCCCGGACCCAGTTCTTCATCGACAACGCGGCCGCCCTGGCTCCCAATCAGGAAGACTTCCAGAACAAGACGAACGCGCAAAACTGGTTCATCAAGATGACCGCGCAGTTGAACCAGAACCACAACCTCTTGTTCTCAGTGTCCAACGACCGGACCAACTACCAGCAGAACAACCAGGACATCCTCATGCCCCTGAGGTTCAACTCCACGGGCGGTTACCAAACCACGGCCAAGCTCAATTCGATCTGGTCGTCGGCCCTGAGCACGCAGCTCGTCGGCGCCTGGAACGACAAGAGCGGCGCCAACGAGGCGACTTTTGCCGACCTGGCCAACACGCAACCCGAGAGGCGCATCTTCGACTCCGCGGCAATCTCCGGATCGAACCTTTCCGGCGATACCTTCCTCGGTGCCATCGACAACGCTTCCCGGCGCAGGTACCAGGTATCCTCGCACTGGGAGATCAAGGGAGACCTGACTTACTTCATGCAGGGCGGCGGTGTGTCCCACGAGTTCAAGACGGGGTTCTTCGCGGCCCCGCGGAGCCTGTACCGCCAGACGGACGTTTTCTCGAACAACGGCTTCTACACAGAAAGCCGCGTGTTGATCGATCCCAACAACAAGAGCGGCGGCCATGTTCCTTTCCGCCGCACCTATGCGGATCCATTCGACCCGATCGTCGTCGATGCCAGCGAGAACAACTACGCGTTCTACGTGCAGGATCAGTGGAGACCGATCGACCGGCTCACGCTCAACCTGGGTATCCGCGTGGACTTCGTGACGCGGAACGACCTGTTGTTCAACTTCACCCGCCAGGACAGCACCGAGATTGCGCCGCGCTTCGGCTTTTCGCTCATGCTCGATGCCGATGCCAAGAACGTGATCCGGGGAAGCGCCGTCCGGCTGCACGCGGGAATGACCGGCCGCGACGGCCCGACGCGTTTCGCCTCGACGGGCGCAACAACGATCCGAACCGAGTTCGACAACGATCTGGACGGCACGTTCGAAACCGTCCAGTTGTCCACGCGAGCCGGGGACGCGCTCGTCAAGCAACGGTTCGACCCCGAACTGAGCCAACCTTACATCGACGAGTTCATCCTGGCCTTCCGGAGGCAGTTCCCGGGCCAGGTGGTGGTCGACATCGCCGGTACGATGAAGCACGTCGAGAACCTCTACGCCGAAACCGACATCAACGGTATCTATCCGGCGGGGCCGGGCCTGCCGTTCCTCGGTTTTGGCAGGATCGATGTCAACCGCGGGGTCGTGCGCCAGCAGACCAACAGTCGTTGGAGCCGGAACAACCTCTGGGCTGGTGACTTCACGGTCACAAAGAACATGAGCAATGGCTTCATGCTCTACTCGACTCTCGGTGTCCAGAAGCACTACATCAGCGGCGACTGGAACCCGACCGATCCGGCAGGGTTCATTCAGCCGACGACGTTTCCGAATAACAAGGGCCTGACCGACACGCGGGGCAACGGCGACGAGAACAGCCTGGGTTCAGGCGACAACGGCAGCCAGGACATCTGGAAGCATTACACGTACAGCTTCATGGGCCAGTGGGACGCGCCTTATGGGATCAAGATTTCCAGCGGCTATACGCTGGGTCAGGGTTCCTTTAACGGTGTGGTCAAGGACCGGCTTAGTAGCGGCGATCCGACCTATGGACCTTCCCGTTTCACGCTGCCGAACGGGACGACCCAGAGCAACCCGCTGGCGACCCGGTTCCGGATCGCTTTCCCGACCCAAGGAGAGGGCCAGTTCAAGGCTCCGAATATCCACAACATGAACCTCAAGATCGGGAAGGAGTTCGACATCTCCGATTCTCAGGCTGTCGAGATTTCGTTCAACATCATGAACATCGCGAACAGCAACTCCTTCTACCAGTGGCAGAGCGGTGCGAACCGCCGCTACACACCCAGCCGGTTCGAGACCGGGATGAGGAGCCTGCAGCCCGCTCGGGCCCTGCAGATGTTCTTGAAGTATTCGTTCTAGCCCGAAGGCTGGAGGGACCAACCTCGACCCACGCCATCGTGCTCAGCACGGTGGCGTGGGTTTTTTCTTGGCGAAGGATTCGCCGCTTTCCCCTCCTAGCGGAGTCAAAATGCGATTATTCCGCGCGTCTCTCTGGGTGCTGGTGGCGCTGGTGGCGCTGCCGGCATCGGCACAGGACTACGCCCTCCGGACGAGGATGGCGATCGACGGGCATGGGCAGGTGCTCGCCGACGTCATCATTCTGGTCGAGGACGATACGATCGTTTCCGTCGAGTCGGCAGGATCGATTCCAGCCGGCGCGACCCTGATCGACCTCCGCTCCTACACCGTCCTTCCCGGGCTGATCGACTGCCACGTCCACATCGCGGCTCACTTCGACGGGCGGGGTGAACGTCGCTCCGCGACGGCGCTCCATGCAGCCGCAAATGCGCTCAAGTTCCTGGAGAGCGGCTTTACGACCGTTCGGAGCCTGGGAGCGCCGGATCTCGTCGATGTGGATCTGCGGGATGCCATCGAGGCGGGAGTCGTCCCCGGCCCGCGACTTCTCGCTTCGGGCGAGGGGTTATCGGATGGGCAGGTCCCGGCGGCCGAGGGCGCACTGGCCGAGGCCGGGAGGGCGCCGACAGACCTGATCACGCCGGTACGCGAGTTCGTCCGCAAGCAGATGGAAGGCAACGTGGACGTCCTGAAGATATTTGCTACCCTCAGCAGCCGCTCTGGAGGAACCCCAACCTACTCGTTTGAGCAGTTGAGTGTCGCGATCGAAGAAGCCACCAAGGCTGGCAAGCCCGTCGCGGCGCACGCTCACGCGGCGGAAGGTGCGCGCCGGGCGATTCTCGCCGGAGCGCGGACGATCGAGCACGGCGCGCTGCTCGACGACGCGACGATCGACCTGATGGCGGAACGGGGCACCTACTACGTGCCGAACCTCTACCTGTCGCGTTATTACCTGGCCAACGCCGACAAGTTTCCGTTCAACGAAGAACAACTCGAGTGGACGCGCCGTCTGCTGCCGCCCCGGGAGGAGGTGTTCCGCAAAGCGGTCGAGCGAGGCGTCGTGATCGCGTTCGGGACGGATGCAGTAGCCGGTATGGCCGGTAACACCTTCCCGGAGTTCGAACGCCGGGTCGCGAACGGAATGAGCCCGGAACAGGCCATCGCCTCGGCGACCAGCGTTGCCGCCGAGGCACTCGGACTGTCGGATACAGTCGGAAACCTGGAGGCCGGAAAGCTAGCCGACCTCATTGCCGTCGACGGCAATCCGCTGGAGGACATCGGCGCACTGGACCGCGTCGTGTTCGTGATGAAGGGCGGTCGGATCTACAAGGATCCCCGGGATTGAGTCTTTCCGATCATTGTCCGTTTGAGTGTAGGTGCGGTCTATGACCGCACATCTTTCCCCACGAGACGATTTGTGCGCTCACAGAGCGCACCTACACTTATGTTGTGACCCGCACGCGTTCTCGCTAGCTCTCGGATGCAGGTTCCAGTGACTCCGCCAACGCTTTTTCTCTCAGCCGTCCATCCACAAACTTGTGAAGGACGCTCGCAATCAATGTCTGATAGGGGATACCTTCCACCAGTGCGCGTTTCTGGAGTGCTTCGAGGTCACGGCTCGAAATTCTGATGTTGACGCGCCGATCTTTCCGAAACGTTGACGCCGCGTAGTCACGATGCTTCTTGAGCGCCGCCACCTTCCCGCGTACCGACTTCAGCTCTCCGCGCTCGAGCGCTTCCAGGATTTCGCGCTCCTCCTTAGTGAATCTGCTCATCTCTTGTCTCCAACGTACTTCTTTGTGGCCATACGACTGGGAATGATCGTTTTCAGGAAGATCCCCGCATCAGTTTCCACATAGGGCACAAGGTATGCATAATCTTCGACGATAACGACTGAAATCCGTTGGCCCGGGTAGCGAACCTGATTCGGGTGCTCCAGGATGTCCACTTCGTCGCCGCGCTCGATGTGAAACACGATCTCCTCGAACGAAATACCACGCTCTTCAATGAGCTTTTCGTTTTTCAGGGGATCCCAGTTGTACCGCTTCACTCTTTAAAGATTAGCACAATGTGTGCTTAATGTACTCAATAGAGAAGTGTGGCCGTGCCCCGTCCTGAGCTGTTCAAAGCCGGTTCAGGGCGTCACTTCCCTGCCAATCCCTCGGTGATCTCGATGTAGGTGCCGATGGGATCGGTAATGAAAGCAATCTTCAGGCCGAACCGGGGTATCTCGCGAGGCTCGACGTCGAATTTCACGCCCTCGGAGCGCAGGCGTGCGGCGAATGCATCCATGTCGGCGACTTCGAAACCGATGTGGTCCACCGCTCGACCCTGGGTCGGCTCCCTCGGAGCATCGGCTTTGCGGACGTCGACGCGCCCGCCCGGAACGACCGCAGAAGGCCAGATACGGCGTGAAGAGGATTCCGCTCCGAAGATCTTGACGTACCAGTCCCGTATCGCTTCCTGGTCCGTGTGGTCCATGTGGATGTGATGAAACGCGATCGGAACGTCGATCGAATCGTCTTCGGTGAACTCGATCAGTGCGCCGTCCGAAGACCGTATCGTGATCTGTTTGTTTGCCTCCCTGTCGGCCGAGACGTCGACGTTGCGAGCCATGAGCTTCGACCGGATCGCGGCGTAATCTCTGACGGAAAACCCGAAGTGGTTGACGGTGGATCCGTCAGACGGACCGGTCGGTTCCCTGTCCCGGAGAATCATGTACATCCCGGGGATGCGAAGCATTTCCAGGCCGCCCGTCGACGTCACCTCGGCGCCTATATCGATCCAGAATTCCTTCTGTGCTTCCACATCGCCTACGTTCAGGTGGATGTGCCCCGTCGCAACCCCGGTCGCGTTCGGCGGAGGAAGCTGGGCAGAGGCCGTCGGCAGCGCCACCAGGACGCACAGTCCGCACACGATGAATAGGCTGAAACTTGCTTTCATTGTCATTACCGCCTCCGCAGTTGCCGATAGGTTGGTTTCGAAAGTGAAAATCGGATAAATGATACGAAAGGAAGGAGTTGGAAGCAAACAAAGTCTGTCGCGGCGGTGCAAGATGGAGATCACTTGAAAAATAGGGAAAGGCTCATTTTTTTCCGTGTCTCGTCCCGCCTGACTCGAGATCCTTGTCAACGGTTCCATGTACGGCGTAGCATCACAGGTCACGAAGTGCCAATGTCGATCCAGCGGGGGGGAAATCTGATGCGTTTGAGGTTCATTGTCGTGTTGCTCGGGCTAGTCGTTCTAGCAGGCCCGACGGAGGGACCAGCTCAGAAGACGGAGCGGCTCAATCCGATGATCGTGCTCCAAGAGAAGGGTCTGCCGGTGTTCGGGGTCACACACCCGGCGATCGACTCTCGGGGGGCGCGAGGGGCGAGGCGGGGACGAGGAGCGAGGCGTGGACCCGCGGCGACTCTGCCGCAGCCGGCGCTGACGGACGTCGCGCGGGAGACGGTCGCTTACAAACTCAGTGACTTCGAGTACAACAGCTACCGGCCCGCCTCGGCCGAGAGATTCGCGGGGTATATAGAGGCCATGCTCGCGGCGGGCGGATCGATGCGCGCCCACGCCTTCATCTCGAAGATTCCGATCGTCCACGACAACCCGGAAGGAGCGGCCGCACGCATCGTTGACCAGTTGAACGCAGGCCACGCCGGCATCATGATGCAGGAAGTGGAGAGCGCCGAGGAGGTCCGCAAGGCGATTGCCGCAATGCGCTTCCGCTCCAGGGGCGGCACCCGGCCGGAAGGGGGCATCGGCCTGGCCGCGGCCTACTGGGGCCTGACGGAAGCCGAGTACCTGGAGCGAGCTGACGTGTGGCCGGTTAACCCCGCCGGTGAGCTTGTCCTGTGGGCCATCGTCGAGAGCAAGGAAGGCATCGCGAACGTGCGGGAGATTGCGGCCGTTCCGGGCCTCAGCACCGTGATTGTCGGAGCGGGCACGCTCGGGCGCGCGTTCAGCACGACGAACACCCACGGCGAGCGTGTGCGCGACGAGGCGGGCTTCGACGCCGCGGTCGAAGCCGTTCTTGCAGCGTGCAGGGAGTTCGAAGTGCCGTGCAGCTACCCGGCGAACAACCCTGCCCAGATCGAGAGCCTGATGGATCGCGGCTTCGAGGTGTTCACGATGCAGCGCCGGAACCAGGACGCCTTCGACGCCGTCTTGACGGGAAGGCGCCTGTCCGGCCGACACGCGGGCCCATAAGACGGCCGTCCAGGACGTGTAGGTGCGGTCTATGACCGCACTCTTCGAGCTAAACTTTGTGCGCTCACAGAGCGCACCTACACCCGATCGTCGCCCGATCGATCTCCTTCTCGGCAACCGCACCCGATTCCGTCGTTTCAGTTGCCTCTCGGAGGGAACTTTTGAAATCAGGGAAAGTCTAGGCACGGCGCGGGTTCTTTCAATTCCTCAGGCCTCGGACTCCCATTGACGCCGGTGCTCACCGATCCGTATAATTCGTGCAATCGTCGTGTTTCTGCTGACTTAGATTGCGGTCAGGAGTCTCAGCCGACGCTCTGAGAGGTTCCACATGCGGATGACGAGGTCCGTCTGGCTTTCGGTGTTATTGGTTCCGCTGGTGTTCGGCTATGGCCGCACGGTGACGACGGGAGCGAGCCCGCCGGCGAACCCACCGACGCGGACGCACCAGGCGCCATCGAGCCCGGCCGCCTCTCGCGCTTCAGCGCAGCGAGACTTCGTAGACGCGAATTGCGTCGCATGCCACAACGAGCAACTTCTCACCGCGGGGCTCACGTTGGAGGGGATCGACGTCGAGCAGGTGGACGCCAACCTGGAAGTGTGGGAGAAGGTCCTTTACAAGCTGGGCACGGGTCAAATGCCACCGATGGGCATGCCGCGGCCAGATGAGGCAGAGTCCCACTCCATTCTGTCCTGGTTGGAGACCGAACTCGACCGCATCGCTCGAGCGAATCCGGAACCGGGCAGGATCGGCGTCCATCGCCTGAATCAAACCGAGTACGCCAACGCCGTCCGCGACCTGCTCGCGCTCGAGGTCGACGGAAACGCGCTGCCGTTTCCCGACGAGGCCGATGCGGGCTTCGACAACATTGCCTCCAATCTGACGCTCTCGCCGGCGCACCTGGAACGCTACATGTCGGCGGCACGCAAGATCAGCCGGCTCGCCGTGGGTGACCCGACGATGGGCATCGTGCCCAGCTTCAGGCAATACCCAGTTTCCGAGGTTCTCGATCAAGACGTCCGGGTCAGCGAAGACCTTCCCTTCGGGTCCCGTGGCGGTGCTGCGATTCGCCATCACTTTCCGCTGGACGGCGAGTACGTCGTTCGGGTGCGCCTGCGACGGCAGGCCTACGACTACATCATGGGCATGGGCTCCCCGCAGCAGATCGATGTCCGTGTGGACGGGAAACGGGTCGAGAGGTTCACAGTCGGCGGCGAGGCGCCGGGGATGGCCGGCCCGCTCACGTGGACGGGAGAAATCGTCGGCGACCTGGAATGGGAGCAGTACATGCACGAGGCGGACGCCGTGCTCGATGCCCGTGTGTGGGTCCAGGCTGGAACGCGGACGCTCGGGGTTTCTTTCGTCGACACACCCTGGGAGGACGAAGGGTTTGCCCAGCCGCGCTACGGAATGAGGACTTTCGGCCGACACTTCGATGAGCTCTACGACGATAACGCGGCCGTGGCGAGGATCGACGTCGGCGGCCCGTTCCTCCCCGGGGGATCCGGGGACACTCCAAGCCGCCGGGCGGTGTTCGTTTGCAGGCCATCGAGCGCCGAGGACGAAGAACCCTGCGCCAGGACGATTCTCTCCCGACTGGCCCGCCGCGGGTATCGCCGGCCGGTGACCGAGGAAGAGGTCCAGACGCTGCTCGGCTTCTACCGGTCCGGCCGCAGCAAGGGCGACTTCGAGTCAGGGATACGGTCCGCTATCGAAAGACTCCTTGTCAGCTTCAATTTCCTGTACCGCATCGAACGCGATCCTAACGACGTCGACCCGGGGACCGTCCACCAGATCAGCCAGCTCGAGCTGGCGTCCCGCCTGTCGTTCTTCCTCTGGAGCAGCATCCCTGACGATGAACTTCTGGATGTGGCCTCGCGAGGCGGGCTGCGGGACCCGGGCATGCTCGAACGCCAGGTCCGTCGCATGCTGGACGATCCCAGGTCGAGAGCGCTCGTGGACAACTTCGCGGGCCAGTGGCTGACCGTCCGAAGGGTCCATGCATGGCAGCCGGACCCGGCGCGGTTCGACCATTTCGACGAAAACCTCCGCCACGCCTTCCTCGAGGAAACGGCTCTCTTCCTCGACAGCCAGATGCGGGGGGACCGGAGCGTGGTGGAACTGCTCAGCGCGGACTACACGTTCCTCAACGAACGATTGGCCCACCACTACGAGGTTCCCGGCGTTTACGGAGAGCGATTCCGGCGGGTCACGCTCGACGGTGTCCAGCGTGGCGGTCTGCTTGGCCAGGCGAGCATCCTGATGGTGACATCCTATCCGGACCGCACCTCGCCCGTGGTTCGCGGAGTCTGGCTACTCGAGAACATACTGGGTATGCCCCCGCCGCCACCACCGCCATCGGTGCCGGCCCTGGAGGCGAAGGACGGGGATGGACGGGTCCGCTCGATGAAAGAGCAGATGGAACTTCATCGCGCAAACCCCGCGTGTGCGGTCTGCCACGTTCGAATCGACCCGATCGGGTTCGCGCTCGAGAATTTCGACGCAGTCGGCCGGTGGCGCACCGAAAGCGACGGCAATCCCGTCGATGCGACTGGTGTCTTCAGCGATAGCACGCCGATCGAGGGTGTCGGGGGTCTGCGGAAGTTCCTGTTGAACCATCGTGAGGAATTCGTCAAAACCTTCACCGAGAAGCTCCTGATCTACGCTCTCGGACGCACGATCGAATATTACGACCAACCGGCCATCCGTGAGGTTCAGCGCAAGGCCGCGGATACCGATTACCGGTGGTCATCCATCATCCTGGGAATCGTCGAAAGCACGCCTTTCCAGATGAGGAGAACAGCATCATGATTATTACCAAGAAGTCCATTTCCCGCCGGACGCTGCTGCGCGGCCTGGGGGCCACGGTGGCCCTGCCCCTGCTGGATGCCATGGTGCCGGCCATGACAGCCCTGGGCCAGACCCCGGCGAGACCGGCGATGCGCTTCGGTGCGGTGTACGTGCCGAACGGGGTTACCGTCGAACAATGGTTCCCCGAAATCGACGGGACGGCGTACGAGTTCACGCGAATACTGAAGCCACTGGAGCCGTTTCGGGATCGCCTGCTGGTGTTGAGCGGGCTGGACAGCACCCCGCCTCCTCCGGCCGACACCTCCGGCTTTCCCCATGCGAAAGCCAGCACCAAGTTCCTGACGGATGTTTTCCCCTTCCGCAAGCTCCGGGCCGGAACGTCGATAGATCAGATCGCTGCCCGGGTGCTGGGTCAGGACACACCACTGCCGTCGCTCGAACTCGCGCTGGAGTCGGTGGAATTCGGGACCGTCTGCGATTACGGGAGCTGCATCTACACGGGCACGATCTCCTGGGCCGGCCCCACCGAGCCGTTGCCCATGGAGACCGACCCGGCGGCCGCTTTTGAAAGGCTGTTCGGCGACGACACCACAGACCCCGCCGCGCGACGCGCCCGCCTCGAGGAGAAGGGCAGCATCCTGGATTCGCTGCTCGGGGAAGTCTCAGGGCTGAAGCAGGAAGTCGGCCCGGCCGACCGCTCCAGGCTCGAGGGCTACCTCGAGAACATCCGCGACGTCGAACAGCGCATCCAGAAGGCCACCGCATACAACGTGGAACTCCCCGCAGTGAGCCGGCCGTCTGGAATCCCCGCGACTTTCGAAGAGCACGCGAAGTTGATGTTCGATGTGCAGGTGCTGGGCTACCAGGGAGACGTAACGCGCGTGATGACGTTCATGTTCGGACGTGAATTGAGCGGCCGATCCTTCCCGGAGATCGGCGTACCCGATGCGCATCATCCGATATCGCACCACCGAGGCGATCCGGAGCGGATGGAGCGATGCGCCAGGATCAACGAGTTTCACATCACGCTGTTCAAGTATTACCTGGACAAGCTGGCTGCAACGCCGGACGGCGACGGGTCCCTGCTGGACCAGGTCGCCATCATCTACGGGTCCGGCATGAGTGACGGCAACGCCCACGATGACAAGAACTTGCCACTGCTTCTGGCGGGTGGAGGCGCAGGCCGGCTCCGGACGGGGCGCCATATTCGGTTCGCTGAAGGTACGCCCATGGCGAACCTGCACTTGACCCTGCTGGACAAGCTCGGTGCGCCGATCGAGAGCATGGGCGACAGCACCGGACCGCTCGACGTCGATTCCCTTTCCGAGGTGTAGGTCTTATGTCGCGTGCTTACACGGTCGCCGGCTCGGTGCTCCTCATGCTGCTGGTCGCGAGCCTCGCAGCAGGCCAGAGCCAACTGGTCGAAACGGTCAAGCGGAACGACAAGCCCGGCGTTCGCGCATTGCTCGGGCAGGGCGTCGACGTGAACGAACCGGCAGGTGATGGAGCGACGGCACTGCACTGGGCCGCCTACCGGGATGACGCCGACACGGTCGAGTGGCTGATCGATGCAGGTGCGGAGGTCAACGTGGCCAACGATCTCGGAATCACGCCGCTCGCCCTGGCCGCTGCGAACGGAAACACCGCGATCGTGGGCACATTGCTCCAGTCCGGGGCAGACCCCAACGCGGCCAGCGAGGCCGGGGTGACCCCGCTCATGCAGGCCGCTCGCACGGGCAGTATCGACACGCTGCGCGGGCTGCTCGAGTTTGGCGCCGACGTGAACGCGAATGAACGTGCGCGGGGTCAGACGGCGCTCATGTGGGCGGTGTCGCAGCAACATGCCGACGTGGTCGAACTGCTGCTGCGATACGGAGCCGACGTCCGGGCTCGCACGCGCACACGCCCACGCATGGTGATGCTGGACAGGGGGACCCGGGAATTCGTACAGACATCGGAGGAACTCGCTGCGCTGCTAGAGATGGGCGGGAGCAGGCCGTTGTTGTTTGCCGCGCGGGTCGGGGATCTGGATTCGGCGCGTCTGCTTCTGGATGCGGGAGCGAGCGCCAACTCCACATCGGCAGACGGCCACCCGGCCCTGGTCGTGGCTGCGTTTGGCGGTCACGACCGTGTCGTCGCCTTACTCTTGGAAGCCGGGGCGGACCCCAACGCCGCCGGCGGAGGTTTCACCGCCCTGCATGCCGCGACCCTGAGCGGCAACCTTCACGCAGTGAACAAGCTCCTGACCCACGGTGCGGACCCGAATCTGCCGATGACAAAAGGCTCTCCAGTCCGTCGACACGGCGACCTCGATTGGGCTTTGTCGGGCAAGATGGCTGGCGGATCGCCTCTGTTCGTGGCCGCGAACTACCTGGAAGTTGAAATCATGCGGGCACTGACCGTCAGCGGCGCCAACCCGGCTGCGGCCATTCTGGACGGGACGACTCCGATGATGGTGTCCGCGGGAATCAGGGTCGAGCGCCAGGTTCGTCCCGTTGATCTCGTGAAAGACCCCGATGCCGATGGCGGTTATCTCGAACTTCCGCGCCCCGAGAGCCGTGTGGTGGAAGCCGTCGAGCTCCTGCTCGACGCGGGTGGGAACGTGAACGATGCCAACCAGGCCGGCGACACCGCCCTGCACGGGGCGGCGGCAAGTGGATTCACCTCGGTTATTCAGCTGCTCGCCGACCGAGGCGCAGACCTGAACGCGAAGAATCAGGACGGACGCACCCCGTTATCCCTGACGACACGAGGAGGGAGAGGCCGGGGCGGCGGAGGTCCTTCCCCCGAGATGCAGAAGGCCGGAGACCTGCTGCGGAAGCTGGGGGCGAACAATTAACAACCGTCTTTTCGATGAAGGCCATCTACTACACGATCCCAATGAGCATCCTTCTGTTCCCCGTCCTTGCGTCCGCTCAGACGTGGCCCGATACCGTCGAGGCGATGCGAAGAGCCCGAGAGTTCGAGCAGAGAGCCCGGGAGGCTGAGGACGAGAGTCGAGGCATCGATTTCGACACGCTGGGATTCGATGGAGATGGCGTCCTGTCGGGAGCCCCTCTGGCGCCGGCAGGGCCCGGATGGTCGGGGACGGCGGGATCTCCGGGTCGGATCGACCGGCGAGAACGGCGGCTCCGGGATCTACTGAAGGATGTCACGAAACTGGGCAGACTCTCCGTGGAGTTTCGCTCTTTCCGCTTTGCGCCGCTCGAGGAGCCCTGGGCCCGTCAGGATATTCGAGAGAAATCGGACGAACTCGAAGAGGCTGCCCGGGATATCTTCCGTTCCGTCGCGGGTCGCAACCCCGAAACGTTCCCCTACGACCGAGTCGCTTTCGCGGCAAGGCGCCTCGACGAACGACTAGCAATGATCGGGGGCCTGGCGGAGCGCACCCTGTCCGACATCCTGGGGACGCTCAACGCCGACGTCGTCGACGTGGCTCAGCAAACAACGATCGCTTCCCGCCTCAACATCCTGTGGGAGCTCGGTCGCAACCTTCAGGCGCCTCAATAGTACGGTCGTCAAGCTTACCGTTACGGACGGATCACGCTTACTGACCGCCACACCCCGGGCTCAGCATGTCCAGGTTGGTCAAGCTGATGCGTTCCCCGCTTGGACGGCTGATCAACGCACCCCTCGCGAGCATGCGGTGACCCTCGTGGGCAGCAGGGTCGAAATCGCCCAGCATGAAGAAGTTCGCCAGAGCGAACGTCAGGTCGCCCATCGGGAGGCCGCGTGCGGCGTCCAGCTCTTCCGGCGTGGATTCCCTCTCCGGATCCGGATTTCTGTTCCGGGTCGGATTGGTTGCCATCGTCAGCGTCCAGTCCCCACCGACCTGCGTCATGCAACCGGCGGATTTGACCAGCGAATTGGGCGGCAGCGGCTTTGGACCGTCCTTGCCTTCGATTCGAATGTTGCCGGCTGAACTGGGATTCAGTTCGACGTCCCCGGCCGGAAAACCGAGCTTCTCTAGCAGGAAGGCGACGGCAACAAGGTACTCCGGATCGCTCAACGGAGGTCGGCGACGAGGCATGGTCGATCGGACCTTCGCGTAGAGACTCCCAACGGTGTCCTCCCGCCAGTTCTCGAAGAAAACAGGCTCGTTGAGTCTCGTACCCTCCGACCCTCCGCCCCTGGCCGTCTCTCCGTGACAAACGTCGCAGTTGGCCTGGAACACCTCCTCGCCGGCCCTCGCCTGGGCGTCGGTGTACACCCCGTCCCAGGCGGTCCTGCTTTCCGTCCCGCTTTGAGGGGCCGACCCGACCCGCGCGGCCTCCCCGTTTGAAACCGGGTTCCACATCCCTACGACGATCAGTGCGGCAATCAGGAGCATCCCCCCTCTTCGGTAACCCCTGGCCTGCAATTTTTCTTGGTAGTGCTGCATGATGATGTTCTCCCCTGGGTCTCGCCGACCCGAGCTGCGTATCAAAACCCCGCCATCGATCCCTTTTTTCGTGCCGGTCTTGAAACCGAGCAGCGAGGGTTCGGCCCGACCGGTATCGTTGGAGAAAATTTTGTAAATACTACGAAAGGTCGAAGTTCAGTGCAATGCCCGATTCGGATTTCGTTCATACCGGGTACAGGTCGAATCTCCGGAACGCAACGAAAGCTGTAGCCGGAGAGTGGGCCCAGCAGAAACGTCTTACAGGAGAAATCGACTGGCTATTGCTCCGCCAGCTGAGGAGCGGCAAACATGCGGGAACCCACTCTGATGCCGTCACTATCCGACGCCGACGTCCAGGCCTCGCCGATTCCTCCACACTTCGGCGTCTGCAAATTCAGGTGTAGGTGCGCTCTATGAGCGCACATCGTTTCGGTTCGAGGAGTGTGCGGTCATAGACCGCACCTACACCTCGCTATTGCTTGACCGCTATCATCTGGAGCTCGACCTGCGCGCCGACATTCAGCGCCGCAACCTGAACGGTGGCTCTCGCCGGCGGGTCGGCCGGGAAATACTCGCGGTATACCGCGTTGAACCTGGGGAAGTCGTCGATGTTTGCGATGTAGGCCGTCACCGACACGACGTCGTCGAATTCCATGCCGGCTTCGGTCAGCACCTCGCGAATGTTCGCCATCGCCTGCCGCGTTTCGGCTTCGAGTCCGCCCTCCACCAATTCGGTGCTTTCCGGATCGCGTCCCAGGTGGCCGGCGATGTAGAGCGTGTCGCCCACAAGGATGCCGGGGCTGTATGGGAACCCGAAGTACGGGTAGTTCTCGGGTCGAATCACAGTGCGTACATTCTCGGCGGGCTGCGCTGACTGGCTCTCGCTTGGCTCGATCGTTGCGGTGCATCCAAAAGCGAGAACTGTCAGGCAACCCAGTGCGGCTACGAGTGCGCTCTTACGCCTCATGATGTGGCCTTCCTTTCCTTGAGTATGACTTACTGGTTTTGCTGGCCGTAAACCACCGGCGGCGCGGCAAGCGCCTTGTTGATGCCTTGCACCGTCAGCCGGGTCCGAAGCTCCAGGAGCTGACGTCCGTGGTCGAGCAGCTTTTCGAGGGGTTCCAGCGGAACACCGTTGATGATGGCTCGGCCGGCCTTCACACGTTGCTCGAAACGGATGGTTTCCGGATCCTCGAGGGCCATCAGCGCGTCGATTCCGTAGTCCTCATGGAGTTGGTCGGCCCAGCCGCGGCTGCTGCCGATGTCCATCATCTCCTCGATCTTCAGCGAGTCCCGGATGTAGAGCTGAACCGAGCGGTAATCGTAGTACTCGGGGATGTGGTAGAAGTTTGAGGGTTCGCCCTTGTACTTGGCGTTGAGGGCATTGGCCGCGCTCTGCATCCCCCGCCTGTTGCTGCCGCTGTCGCCGAGGTAAAGAACATTCTGGAACCCCATGGCACGCAAGCTGTCGCCCATGTCCCTCAACAGGGCCAGGTAGGTTTCCTGGGAGATCAAGGGTCCGGCGCTACCGACGTTCACTTCGCCGTTGAACCGACCGCTGGGCTCGAGTGTGACGATCGGGGCGATAAGGGCATTGCCCAGTTCCCGCGCAATCGACTCGCCGGTCTGTCGCAGCACATAGTTGTGCTTTCCCTGCGCCAGGTGGGGACCGTTGGCCTCGACGCCGCCCGTCAGGATCAGCGCTGTGGTCATGCCCGCGCTGATGTAATCGCCGACTTCTGCGACTGTTAGTTCCTCGAGCCAAACCGAGTCCAGCGCATCCATCGCCCGGGCGTTGCGGGCCTGGGCTTCGGCGCGCGCCAGCTGCTGCTCGGGAGTAAGCTCCCGCAGCTGGCCGCCGCGCCCACCACGACCTCCACGGCCTCTCTGCTCCTCGGCGAGCGGTCCTGCGAAAACAGTCACGATTCCAAGCACAAGCACAGCTACAACTGCGATTAGCGGCTTTACCTTCATCGATCCTCCTCCAATCTGGGATACCCCTCAGGGGCGAACTATAATGGCGAAATTCAGGAACACTGAGCAATTTGTTCGGTTAACCATCGAGAGTCAAGGAATAATGTCCTCCTGCGGGTTGCCATGTTCAGGAATCGGCAGCGTCACTCGCCTGGACCGATCTCGATGGACTTATTTCTTTCGCGAGGGAGAACACAACGATGAAGCAAAGAGGTTTGATCTTTACAGTCGCGGCGATTGCGCTGCTCGGGTTGGCTGCGAGCGCAAGGGCCCAGCAGCAGCCACGTCGCAACATCGTCAGCGTCACGGGAAACCTGTACCGGGCGCAGAACAACAACCACTTCACCACGTTTCTCGTGACCGCGGAGGGCATCATCCTGTCAGACACGATCGACCGGGATTTTGCCACCTGGCTCAAGTCCGAACTGGACGATCGCTTCGGGCTGCCGGTTCGCTACGTGCTCTACAGCCACAGCGACGCCGACCACGCCTCCGGCGGGGAGGTGTTTGCGGACACCGCGGAGTTCGTCGGGCACGAAAACATGCGCGGGGGCGTGCCAGACGGCGTCCATCCGCCAACGACGTTCTATTCCGACCGGCATCTTGTGACACTGGGCGGCAAGGACGTCGAGATGTTCTATCCCGGCCCGGCCCATTCCGCCAACATGTCGGTAATCCACTTCCTGGACGAGAACGCAGTCTTCGTCGTCGACTTCATCAGCATCAAACGACTTCCCTTCCGGAACCTGGCCGGCTATGACCTGGAGGTCTGGCTGAGCGAAATGAGGACCGTGGAAGCGCTCGGAGCCGACATCGTCATACCCGGCCACGGCCAGGTGGGCACGACGGCCGATGTAGTGGACCACCGGCACTATGTCGAGGAGCTGAGGGACGCCGTCGCCGAGGGCGTCGGGGCGGGAAGGTCGCTGGCTCAGCTCCAGGACAGCATCACGCTTGGAGACTACCGTGGCTGGGCATCGTTTGACGCCTGGCGGACCCTGAACATCGAGGGAATGTACAACATGTTGACGGCGAACTAGCAGCTCGTCGGAATCAACAGACCCAGCGTTAAGTGGTTTCCGTTCTGGGACGGCGAAACTGGGGTCGGGTGTAGGGGCGCTCTATGAGCGCACATGTTTCGGCCCGAAGAGTGTGCGGTCATAGACCGCACCTACACCTCGATCAAACACACTCGAACTGAAGTAGCGAGGTCGGCGAGAGACTGGGGCCAGGGTGCGGGGTAGGTCATCTACCGCAGCTTGGCTTGCGGCAGGTCTTTGATGAAAGTCCAGGTGACGGGTCGGTCGTGGACCGGACATTCCGGAAACTCCTCACCTTCCACGAGGGTGAGTTCGTACCCGCAATCATTCGAGCGATAGATGCCGGGGCGGGTGCATTTCTTGCCAGTGCGGAACATCGGTATTAATAATACTCTTCAGCAGCATACTCAAGAGCATCCCGGTCGGGTTTAATGACGCCGGTCGGATGGGATGCAAAGTGAGCGTCGAACGCTGCAGCGAGGCCCATTTCATTCATATCAGGAAGACGTAATCGGGCGAGGAAAAGCATGCTCTACACTCCAGGGGGCCGCGGTCCACTCGGGGGACGATGCACGGTTTCACCATTGTCTTACGTCTTCTTAAATGAAGGAGCTGAGTCTTCTTCGTGGCAGGCCCGCCTCGTTCGAACGGCGCGTCCTCCGTTCCCGGGGCGGGCCTGAGAAAAGCAGGAGGGATCATTCAACCTGCCCGCGAGATCACTTCGAGGAAAGTGGCGCCGTAGCGCGCGAGCTTCGACTGGCCCACCCCGGAGATTTCCCCAAACTCCGCCTCGTTGCGGGGGCGGCAACGCACGAATTCAACCAGGGTCGCGTCGTTGAACACCACGTACGCGGGAACGCCCTGTGCGCCGGCAATTTCCCGACGCTTGGCGCGAAGCTCCTCAAAAAGCCGCTGGTCTTCGCCGGTGAAGTCGGTGGACGAACCGGCCTGCCGGTCGGCTTTTCTTGTACGGGCGCGCCGTTCCTGCTCCCGTCGCAGCGTCACGCGCGCTTCTTCCCGCAAAACCGGCAGTACGCGTTCGGTGGGACCCAGCCGCAGGACACTGTGGTTTTCCAGATCCACCCGGATCAGACCCAGCGCGACAAGTTGCCGCAGGACGCCCTGCCACTGGCGCTCGCTCAGATCACTGCCCAGGCCGAACACCTTGAGCCGGTCGTGGCGGCGGCGCTGAGCCTTCTCCGTGGCCTTGCCGCTGAGCACGTCGATGATGTGCCGGGTCCCGAAAGACTGGCCGCAGCGATGGATTGCCGAGAGGGCGAGTCGTGCCTCTCTGGTGCCGTCCACGACCTCGACCGGCTCCAGGCAGGTGTCGCAGTTTCCGCAGGCTTCGATGTCCTCGCCAAAGTACTCCAGCATGACCTGGCGCCGGCACCGAGCGGTCTCGCAGTAACCCAGGAGCGCCTCCAGCTTCTTGCTCTCGACGCGCCGTACCTCCTCCGGCGCTGTCGATTCATCCATCAGCCGGCGGAGCAGGGCCACGTCCTGGAGGCCATAAACCATGAAAGCGTCGGCCGGAAGGCCATCGCGGCCGGCGCGACCCGTCTCCTGGTAGTAGGCCTCGAAGGATTTCGGCATGTCCATGTGGGCCACGAAGCGGACGTCCGGCTTGTCGATCCCCATGCCGAACGCTATGGTCGCAACCATCACGAGACCGTCTTCCATGACGAACCTTTGATGGTGCCGCACCCGGGTTTGGGCATCCAGCCCGGCATGGTAATGCAGCGCTGGGATTCCTTCCTTTTCCAGGAAGCCGGTCATCTCCTCGACGCGCTTTCGGCTCATCGCGTAGACGATGCCGGCTTCGCCGCGATGCTCACGCTTGATAAAGTCCAGAATCTGGCGCTTCGGGTTGTCCTTTACCCGCACCCGATAACGGATGTTGGGCCGGTCGAAGCTGGCCACGAACACCCGCGCCCGATCGAGACGGAGCTGACCGATGATGTCGGTTCGAGTGATCTCGTCCGCGGTCGCGGTCAGGGCAATGCGCGGAACCACAGGAAACCGGTCAGCCAGCTGGGCAAGTTGGCGGTACTCCGGGCGGAAGTCGTGTCCCCACTGGCTGACGCAGTGGGCCTCGTCGATGGCGAAGAGGGCGATTTCCATCCGGTCGAGCTGGTCGAGGAGTCCCTCGCCGAGCAAACGCTCCGGGGACACGTAGAGCAGGTCGAGCTCGCTCCCCTCGATGGCGCGCCGCGCCCGGCGCGCTTCGTCACGACTGAGATTCGATGTGAATGCGACGGCACGGACGCCGGCCTGCTGCAGCTGCGCGACTTGATCTTCCATCAACGCGATCAGGGGCGAGATCACCACGCCCATACCCGACCGACAGAGCGACGGCACCTGGTAGCAGATAGACTTGCCGCCGCCGGTGGGCATGAGGACCAGGGCGTCACCTGACGCGTTGATGTGGTTGACGATCTCTTCCTGCAGTCCGTGAAAGGCCGCGTGACCAAACACGCGCGCCAGTATTTGTGCGGGACTTTCGATCTGCGTCTTGGGAGCGGTCGATGAGTTCGAGAAACCTTCCGGCATGTGTCTGAAGAAAACAGTTTCGCGGGGCCTCACCAGTATCGCATGCCATCGTCTAAATGCCGAAGCTGCTCTGATCGCCAACAGTAACGGTCCCGGGCCTGTAACAAGTATGATTCGAGGGACAACAGCCGCGAATCGGACGCAGGCGAATCCGCAAAAGGAGTCTTCGATGAGAGACCGTATCCGCCTACTGACCCTTGTTTTCGTACTTGAGACGGTCTTGCTGGCTACGTCGGCACCGACCGGGCTCAGCGCGCAACAGGTGCCGCCGACGGCAGCCCCTGAAGATGCGCGAACTGCAGGGCTCGATCAGGAAATGCCGGTGGAACCGGCTGTGACCGTTGGTGAGTTCGCCAACGGCTTCCGTTACTTCATCCGCGAGAACCAGGAGCCCGAAAACCGTGCGGAGTTGCGACTCGTCGTCCGGGTCGGGTCGATCGTCGAAGACGACGACCAGCTCGGGCTGGCCCACTTCCTCGAGCACATGGCCTTCAACGGCACCGAGCACTTCGAGAAAGGAGCGCTCGTCGATTTCATGGAGTCGATCGGCATGCGACTTGGTCCGGGCGTCAACGCGACCACCTCCTTCGACGAAACCACTTACATGCTCAGAGTCCCGACCGACGACGCGGAAAACATGACCACTGCTTTCCAGATCATGGAGGACTGGGCTCACGGGCTGACGCTCGATCCGGGGGAGATCGACCAGGAACGCGGCGTGGTCGTCGAGGAATGGCGGCTCGGTCAGGGCGCCGCAGCAAGGCTGCGCGACCGCCAGTTCCCGGTCATCTTCAGAGACTCGCACTACGCCGAGCGCATGCCGATCGGCACTCTGGAGAGCCTGGAGAGTTTCGACCACGCTTCGCTTCGCCGTTTCTACCGCGACTGGTATCGACCCGACCTGATAGCGGTTATCGCGGTCGGCGATTTCGCTGCGTCGGACATCGAGGCCTTGACCAGGCAGCACTTCGAGGATCTGCCGGTGCCCGCCAACCCACGCGCGCGCACCGTTTATCCCGTGCCGGACCACGATGAGACGCTCTTTTCCATCGTGACCGATCCGGAGATTTCCTCCACCACCGTCTCGGTCTACCACAAGATGGACGTCGAGGACGATTGGACGATCGGCGCGTACCGACAACGGATTGTCGAGAGCCTCTACAACGGGATACTCAACGACCGATTTGCTGAGATCGCCAGGCAGCCCGATCCACCGTTCCTGAGAGCATCGTCAGCCCAGGGCCAGCTCATTCGTTCGAAGGGTGTCTATGCGCTGACTGCAGGTGTGCTCGAAAACGGTGCCGAGCGAGGGCTCGGGTCCCTGTTCACCGAAGCCGAGCGTGTCGCTCGCTTCGGTTTCACCCCGTCGGAGCTGGAGCGCCAGAGGACGAGTGTGCTTCGCCGCATAGAGCGTTCCTACATCAACCGCGCGAACCGCGATTCCCGATCCTACGCTTCGGAGTACATCCGTGCCTTCCTCGACGGGGAGTCAATTCCCGGCATCGAATACGAATTTGAACTCTACAAGCGCTTCGTCCCCCAGATCACGATCGACGAGGTCAACCGGGTGGGTCGGGACTGGATCCAGGATTCCAACCGGGTCGTTCTTGTCGCCGGCCCGGAAAAGGAAGGACTGGCAATGCCCTCGGAAGAGGCTCTGCTGGCGGTCCTGGACACTTCAGACGACACCGAGATAACGGCATACGTGGACACGGTTTCCGATCAGCCGCTCCTGGCGGACATGCCCGAGGGCTCCGAAATCGTCAGTACCGAAACACTCGAAGGGGACATTACCGAGTGGACCCTGGCGAACGGTGTCCGCGTCGTGCTGAAGCCGACAGACTTCGACGAGGACCGCATCGTATTCCGCGGTTTCAGTCCCGGAGGCACGTCGCTCGCCAGCGATGAAGATTACGTTCCTGCCAGTACCGCGTCATCGCTGATTCCGGGCGGCGGTGTCGGAGAGCTGAACGGGATCGACCTCGACAAGCTTCTTGCGGGCAAGGTTGCCAACGTTCGACCGTTTATCTCGACGTTCGAGGAAGGTGTGAGCGGTAACGGTTCGCCGGCGGATCTGGAGACTCTGTTCCAGTTGATCTACCTGAGGTTTACCGCCCCGCGGGCCGACGACACACTCTACGAGGTGTGGAAGACACAGAATCGGCAAGCCCTCGCGAATCGAGACCGGAATCCGGCGGCCGTGTTCAGTGACGCATACAACCGGATCATGACGCAGGACCATCCGCGCGAGCGGACGCCTACCGTCGAAACGCTGGACGAGGCCGACCTCCATAAGTCCCTCGCCTTCTACCAGGACCGTTTTGCCGATGCGGATGATTTTACGTTCATCTTCGTCGGTAGTCTCGATCAGGACGCGATGCGGCCCTATGTCGAGCGCTACCTGGGGGGGCTGCCGACAACCGACAGAGAAGAAACGTGGCGGGACATCGGTGTCCGCGCCCCGAGGGGCGTCATCGAGGAGACGGTGTCCAGGGGAATCGAGCCCCGGAGTCAGACGCGAATCGCGTTTACCGGCTCCTTCGATTACCAGAACCAGGCAGCGAGAACTGGCCTCCGCGCGATGGCCATGACACTGCAATCGCAACTCCGCGACCGGGTCCGGGAGGAGTTGGGAGGCACCTACAGCATCAGTGTGGGAGCCAGTTACTCCTGGCGCCCCCAGGAGACCTACCGACTGACGATCACCTTCGGGTCCGACCCCGAACGAACGGAGGAACTCGTAGGAACCGTTTTCGATGGAATTGCGGCGCTAAAAGCTTCGGGGCCCACGGACCAGGAGGTTTCCGATACACGCGAAGCGATGCTCCGATCCTTCGAAACCGACTTTCAAGAGAACCGGACCCTGTTGAACCAGCTTGTCTTCGACTATCAACGCGGCGAAGAACCCGGCGCCAGCATTCGCTCCTACGCGGCGTCGGTCGAAGCCCTCACACCAGCATCGATTCGGGAAACAGCCCGCAAACACTTCAGCATGGAGAACTATGTCCGGGTGACGCTGATGCCGCAGTAGACGTTGCCGCCCGGCACGATGTTGATCGCGGAAGCGCGAGGAATTTCAACCATAGTGGAAAAACTTCGCGAATATTTTCTACTACTGGGAAAAATATCCGCAAATAAGGTGTCAGGGCACCTTTTCGCCGCAATTCCTTCCAGAAAATACAGTTACCCGCCCAAAAACCCTAAAGTCATCACTGATTCCTGTCGATAGGTACCCTGAAGCGGGGGGAATCGACTGCCGGACGTGACCGGCAGAAATCGTCTGGCGGGCGTCACCGGCGTTGGCGTTCCATCAGGTGCATTCTCGCCGTTGCCGGGTTTCAAGTAAGTTTGAATGGAAGGACGGCAGGTGCACTCCCAAACCCGATTTCAAGAGCTTTCGCTGGTAGCCAAGTGGACGATTGGCCTGTTCGCCGCCGCTGGAATCGCAGCGGGGCTCTTCTCGCTAGCGCTTCAACCGACCATCACGCCGATCCGGGTGCTCTTGCTGCTGACGGTTGCCATCGCCGGTGCCCGGTCGAAAGTGAACCTCTTCAGAAACAGTTCCATTTCTTTCCTGACCGCAGTGGTCCTTGTGGCGGTCATCAGCGAAGGTCCGGCAGTTGCCGTGCTCGTGGCGGTTTTCGGAGTCACGGTTCAAACGTTTCTCCCATCGAAACGACTCGTTCTGCACCAGTGGGTTTTCAATACGGGGATGATCTCGCTGACCGTGCTGCTGACATGGTGGACGTACCACCTGCTCTCCGGTACGCTTCCGCTGGCGACGATGTCGTCCGAGACGATGTCGTCCGAGACGATGTCGGCCCAGATGACGGCTACCGTGTTCGCGTCGTTCGTGTATTTCCTTTGTAACTCGATCTCCGTGTCACTGATTGTCGCGTTGACCGAAGGACTGTCGATGTTTGAAATCTGGTCCAATCACTTCCTCTACTCCGCCCCATCTTTCCTGATCGCCGGGATGCTGTCGCTTGGCGTCATAGCGCTGACCGGTACCTATAGCCTGATGCTTCTTGCCGGGCTCATCTCGGTCATCGCGATCGCCTACTATTTCTCGGTCCGGCTCACTGCCGAATCCATCCGCTGAGGGACGTCCTAGCCGGCATTGCTCACGAGCCGTTGTTACTCCCCCAAAAGGCAAGAGTTTTCAGGAACTTGTAGGTGCGGTCTATGGCGGACATCAGGATCGGGTGTAGGTGCGCTCTATGAGAGCACATCGTTGCCATTCGAAGAATGTGCGGTCATAGACCGCACCTACACCGATCGCAAATTGCGATATTTGAAAGAATCCACATTGCAGGTTGCTCATTGCAGATTGTTTCATTTCAGATTTCCGACCAATAAGAAATCGAGCAATCTGCAATCTCCAAATTTCCATTGCGGAATCGTCCAATGACCAATCTGCAATAGCTGTCGGACGAGGTCCCAGCCACCTCCCTCGATCGAGTAGAATGTGCGGTCATAGACCGCACCTATAGAAGAAGATGGGGTCGGCACGCCGGGTTCAGATTTGGAGCCTTGGCACGTGCCGGGAATGCCGCCTCCTACACTGGATCCTCGGGCCGTACCCGGTGGAAGTCGGTGACGGCCTGGTAGGCTGCCGCGACGGCCAGGAGCCTTTCCTCGCCGAACGGCGGCGAGGCCATCACTACACCCCGGGGGACCCTTCGGCCGCTGTCTTCATCCGTGTCGAAACCGATCGGCATGCACATCACAGGCAGTCCGGTCCCGTCGAAAGCACCCGTCGATCTCGTCAGCACCACGTCGCACTGGTTGAAGAGCTGGGTGAGCATCCGGTGCAGGAGCAGATGACGGGCCTGCTGGACCTTCACGTAGGTATCGGCGCTCTGCAGCATGCCGTTCAGGAACCGCGGCAGCCGGTCGGCGAAGTTCCTCACGTCCTTCCGGAGATGCTCGATGAAGAAGGCAGTCGGGTCGCCGTGCGATCCGCCGAGCGGGCTCGACGTCAGCTCCTCCCACTCATCGGGTAGCGTGACGTCGGGCACCACCTCGATCGACGGATTCTGCTCCAGCTCCGCGATGAAGGTGCGGCGCAGCTCGTTGACGCGCTCGTTGTCGTCGGACAGGTATTCCGGCCAGATGCCGATCCGGGTGGGCCATCGCACCCGCGGGCGTTCTCCACCGAACGGGGTAGCGGCCAGGGCGTAGTTTGGAGGGGCGGGCAGCCCGAGGGTCCGGGGATCGTGCGGATCGGGCTTGGCGAGCGCCTGGAGCAGGATCGCCACATCCAAGGCATCGCGCGCCATCGGACCGACGTGGTCCCGGGTCAGGCTCAGTGGGATGACCCCGTGAAGCGAGATGCGGCCGAACGTCGGCTTGATGCACGTGAGTCCCTGGGCGTTACCCGGCCCGATCACCGACCCGCCTGTTTGGGTACCGACGCCCACGACCGCCAGGCGCGCCGCGACGGCGGTGCCGGTCCCTGAAGAAGACCCGGCGGGGCTGTAGTCCGGGTGGTTCGGTGCCCAGGCGTTTCGCGTGGTGGGAATCGTCGTGCCATACCGGCGGGCACGCCCACCGGCCAGGTTGCCCATCTGGGCTTTACCTACCACCAGTCCGCCAGCCGCGCGAACCAGCGAAACAACGGTCGCGTCGTAGTCGGGCTGGAAGCCCTTGAAGACCAGCGAGCCTCCCTCGGTCAGCAGATCCGCGGTGTAGAAATTATCCTTCGGAGTGAAACAGATCCCGCGCAGAGGGGAGTTGATGCCGTCGGCAGGGATTCGCTCTGCTTGATGGAGCAGATCTTCGCGCGCGGGCCGGGCCGCGTAGGCCTGGTAGATGTCGTCGTAGGCCTCGATCCGGTCCACGTAAGCATTGACGAGATCGGCCGGAACGAGCGTCCCGTTCCGTATGAGCGACATCGTCTCCGACAGCGTGAGCTCGGTGAGATCGTCGAGAGCCTGGGGGCGCACGGAGGTCGCGAATGCCTCTTCGGTGACACCGACCCCCCGCGGGCTGGCGATGGCCGGGATCTTCGCCAGGAGTGTTCCTGTTGCCGTCGCCGATGAGACCCAGGCCATGCGATTGAGGAACCAGCGGCGGGAAACCTCCTGGTCCTGGGACCGACCGGTCTCTCCGGTCGCGTTGCGGTCTTGGTGAAGCCTCGGTTTACTCATGACGATGACTACTCCTTTTCGGTCCAGGCTGTGAACGGGGCCGGGAACGGCTGGGGCAGCGTGAACTGCGGATCGATCTTGAAGTTCGCGGCAGCTACGTCCTGACGGAGGATGGATCGGGCGTTCGCGAGTAGCCGATCCTGATCCATCGGCGCATCCTCGTCGACCACGGGAAGGACAGAAACGTCGATTCCGAGCAACGCGTAGCGCGTGCGGATGTACCTATCAAGTTCCTCGTCGGTCGGCTCCGGTGGGTGTGTCGGTTCCTGCATCGCGTTTCCTCCGCATCTTAATGGAACGGCATGGGGTTGTTCGTAGGGACGGGGATAGATACCACCCTGAGCGAGCGCTGTCAATTCCAGGCGATTCGAGAATCGCCGTCTGGAAGGATCCAGACGCCTGGGAGATCGACGTGTCGCACCAATCTCGACCCTTGACAGGCCCTGCGTGCGAGAGTAAAACCGGCAGGAAGGATTGAGAGGCCGCCGTTCACTCGGTGGCTACTCCTAAGGAGGAACATGCGACTCACCCTAGTCTTTACTCTGCTCGTGTCCCTAGCGAGCCCCGCTCTGCTCTGGGCACAAAGTGGACCGGCGACGACAAGTGCCGAACCGTTCAACGTCGGAACGTTTGAGATCCATGGCGCTCCGGAGGTGGGGATCGTCCTGCGCGGCAGCCTGATCGTGGATCTCGACGTGGCGAACGCCGCCCTCGAGATGAATCCGGCCTACCCGAAGATCCCGATGCCGTCCGACATGCTGGAGCTGATCGGCCGCTACGAGTATGGCTTGAAGCACCGGCTCTACGAGATCGTCAACGACCTGGTCGACAACAGCCGGCTCACCGGAGCCTCCAGGCCGGATTTCGTGTACGACCTCAGTGAGGTCCGGACGCTCCCGCCGATCATGTACCCGGGAAAGATCCTCAATGCGGCAGTCAATTTCTACAGCCACGTCGACGAGTCCGGCACCCCCGAGGAGCGCGCGGCAGCGCGACGCGCGCGGCGCGACAACCGCGGCGTGCCCTACCTGTTCATGAAGCCGAGCCGAGGGGCCATCATCGGCAATGGCGATACGGTCGTGATTCCGCACGGTCGCAACCGAATCGATTGGGAGGTCGAGCTCGCGACAGTGATCGGCCGCGCGGGAAAGTATGTCCCCGCGACCCAAGCCCAGGATTACATCTTCGGCTACATGGTCTCGCTCGACATCTCCGATCGTGGTGGCCGCCCTGCCGGGGGAAATCCGTTGCGATCCGATTGGTTCGTCGGGAAGGGTCACGACACCTTCGCGCCCACGGGTCCGTGGATCGTGCCGAAGGAATTCTATGGCGATCCGATGGAAAACCTCAGGCAGACGTTGAGTGTCGGGGACACGCAGATGCAGGAAGCGACCGCGGGTGACATGATCCACACTCTCTACGAGCTGATCGAGTATGCCTCGTCCATCATCACCCTGTATCCGGGTGACGTGATCAACAACGGGACGTCGGGCGGCACCGGGGCGGGCACCGCGGTCCGCGGAGAGCAGCGGTTCCTGCAGCCGGGCGAGGAGATCGTGGCCACGATCGACGGGATCGGCACGCTGCGGATTCCCGTGGTGGCCGAAGAGCCGCCACCTCCGGGCACCGGCGCCCGTCTGGCTCCGGAGGGCCCCAACCAGGATTGAACATGCTTGCGAGTGCCGGTCGGCTGGACACGGCCGGCGCTCCCACCCTTCCCCGCCGGCGCACCGTCTAGTGGCCTGTAACGGAGATAGCGGTACCAGCGTTGCGGTGGAACGGCACCGGATTCTAGGAGCCGACGACGAGGTAATGCTCCTACATTGCGAGGAGGAGCGACAACGAAGACGGTGCTGTTCCGCCGCAACCTTCCGGGCCGATGGGGGTTGGGGTCGATCTCTTTGTCGTTCGTCGTCATGATGAAACCGCATCAATTCTTCCTCTCTCCTCGACCTCGACTGGCAAGACCCATCGGCGATGGTGCCGATATCTCCGTTACAGGCCACTAGGGACCCATCGTTGAACAACGAGTGAAAGCGGCCGGGGTTGCGTCCGAACGCTCGACCCGGCGAGACACCGTAATCGATGAGCGAGGAATCGGGCAAACCCAAGGTCGTCGTTCTGGAGCACCTGGACGCGGAGGCTGCGAGCTGGCTGGATCACCGGGTCCGGGTGGTGCGACCTCCCGTTGACGATACATCGGCCCTGAGGGGCGAACTCGAAGATGCCGACGGCGTGGTCGTGCGCACCTATACCAGGGTGGACGAACAGCTGCTCGAGTGGGCATCCCGCCTGAAGGTTGTCGGAAGGGCAGGCGTCGGGCTCGACAACATCGATCTCGATGCGTGCCGCGAACGCGGAGTCCGCGTCGTCTACACGCCCGAGGCCAACGCCCAGGCGGTAGTGGAATACGTTTTTGGCCTGATCCTCGACGCGGTGCGCCCGCGCGTGTACATGGACCAGCCGATCAGCAGCGAGGACTTTCATCGCTGGCGCACCCAAGTTGCCGGGGCGCAGCTTGATCACCTGGTCCTGGGCATTCTTGGTGTCGGTCGAATCGGACGACGCGTGGCGAAGGCTGCCGTTGGCATGGGCATGCGCGCAATCTGCAACGACCTGCTCGGTCCCGAAGAGCTCAATCTGGAGTCCACTTGGCAAGTGACGTTTGTGGACAAGGAGACCCTCTGGCGGAGCGCAGATATCCTGACGATTCACGTCGATGGACGAGGGGAAAACCGACAGATCATCGATTCCGGGGTTCTGGATCAGCTGAAGCCATCCTGCCTCTTGATCAACACCTCCCGGGGTTTCGTGATCGACGTCCCCGCCCTGTCCGCGTGGGCAGGAGAGGTACAAGATAGAGGAGGCATGGCCATCCTGGATGTCCACGAGCCCGAACCGCCCGACGAAGACTATCCGTTGTGGGGACGCCAGAACATCAGGTTGCTGCCGCACGTGGCGGCCAGGACAGACGTCGCGCTGGAGAACATGAGCTGGGTTGTGAAAGATGTGGTACGGATACTGGACGGTGAGAATCCCTGGGAGGCGCTGGGAGGCGGTCTGAACCGCAGGAGGCGGTCTGAACCGCTTCAAGTCGAACGCCGAAGCTGCCGTAGCCGGAAGGAGCTGATATGGCCATCTTGAATTTGAATGTCAACGGCGGGATCCACACGGTGGACGTGGACCCGGCAACACCGCTGCTCTACGTGCTCAGCGATGATCTCGAGCTCCGTGGGCCAAAGTTTGGCTGCGGGCTGGGTCAGTGTGGATCCTGCGCCGTCATCGTCGCGGGGCGGGCGGTCCGATCCTGTATCACGCCCGTCCACAGTGTGGAAGGTTCGCAAATTACGACGCTCGAAGGACTCGGGAGCCTCGAAGAGCCGCATGCGATTCAAGAAGCGTTCATCGAAGAGCAGGCGATGCAATGTGGATTTTGCATCAGCGGCATCATCCTGACTGCGAAAGCGTTTCTGGACCGCAATCCGAAGGCCTCGGACACTGAAATCGAGCAGGCCTTGTCCGGCCTGCTGTGCCGGTGCGGGACGCATGTGCGAATCATGCGCGCCGTCAGGCGGTATGCGGAGGAGGTGAACGCATGAAACCTCCGGATTCGTTGAAAGCATTGTCCCCGGATGCGCTTGCCGCTCTCGAGGGTGCGGAAATGTCGCGCCGGTCGTTCATGAAACGCTCCGGCGTGCTGGTCGTTGGCTTCAGTATGGCGGGACTGCCGGCCTCACTGGGTCTGACGCCCTCTCTGGCATCGGCTCAGGGTTTTAACGGTCCGAGCAGTGATCAACTGGATTCATGGATCGCCATCGGTGCGGACGGGGGCGTGAGGGCCTACACCGGCAAGTGTGAACTGGGGCATGGGCTCTACACCGCTCAGACACAGTTGATCGCCGAAGAGCTCGGCGTAGGGTTCGATCGCGTGAAACTCATCCAGTGCGACACCGCGCTCACACCGGACCAGGGTACGACTTCCGGAGCTCAGTCCCATCCCACAAATTTCAATCAACGCAACCTCGCCCTCGCCGGCGCGACCGCCCGTGAGGCGCTGTTCGAAACTGCGTCCACACGGCTGGGTGTACCCGCCGCACAGCTTGAAGTGAATGACGGAACGATCAGCGTGAAGTCGGACTCTTCCCGGAGGGTTAGCTACGGCGAACTCGTCGGAGGAGGGACGTTCGCCATGGAGCTCGACCCTGGGGCACGCCGCAGGCGCCCGGGCGACTGGACGGTTCTTGGACAGTCGGTGCCGCGTGTTGAGCTCCCCGCGATGGCCACCGGTCAGTTCGAATACCTGCACAACGTGCGCGTGCCCGGCATGTTGCACGGACGGGTGGTTCGGCCGCCGAGAGTGGGATCCACGTTGGTCCGCGTCGATGAAGGATCTGTTCAAGGTATGGCCGGCCTCGTGGAGGTGGTCGTCAAGAACAATTTCGTCGGCGTGGTGGCCCAGAAACCCTGGCAGGCCGTTCAGGCGGCTAATCGACTGCGGGTCACCTGGACAGAGGGAACGGGGCTGCCGAAACAACAAGACTTCTACGGGCACTTACGAAATCAGAAGCAGACGCGAGACACGTCGCGCGTGAACTCCAAGGATGTCGATGAGCGGCTGGCCGGTGCGGCGACCCTCGTCGAAGCCACCTACCACTATCCGTATCAAATGCACGGCTCGGTCGGCAGCTCCTGTGCAGTTGCCGATGTCGGGGACGGGGAAGCCACGATCTGGTCGGCGACGCAAGCAGTCTTCCCTCTCAAAAGGACCGCCGCCATGGTTCTGGGGCTCCCGGCCGAAAACGTGCGCGTCATCTTCAGAATGGGTTCCGGATGCTACGGCGTCAACGGCGCGGACACCGTTTCGTACGACGCGGCGCTTCTGTCCGCGGCCGTGGGCAGGCCGGTGCGCGTTCAGCTCACGCGAAAGGATGAGATGGCGTGGGAAAACTATGGCGTCGCTTTCGTCATCGACCAACGTGCAGGCGTGGATGCCGACGGAACAATCGTCGGCTGGGATCACGAATCCTGGTCACCAAGACTTGGAGGCCGGCCGGGTTCGAACAATCCCGGCAACGTCATCACAGGTTTCCTGGCTGGCTTCGCACCGACCGCCTTCGCGCCGTCTCCGGCATCAGACCCCAGAAACTTCAATAACAGAGGCAACGCGGCTCCGTCCTACGTCGCGGGGTGCGTCGACGGACGGTGCGGAGGGACGGGAACCGTCGCCAGCGAGCGTGTCCTGACGCACTCGGTCCAATCACCGTTCTGGACGGGGCCCTTGCGCTCGCCGGCCCGCTTGCAGAACACGTTCGCCCACGAGTCCTTCATGGACGAAATCGCTCGAACCGTCGGGCAGGATCCAGTCGACTATCGGCTGCGTCACCTGAAGGATCCCCGCCTGATCGAAGTAGTGAAAGCTGTGGCGAACGCCGCCAATTGGCAAACGCGACCGTCGCCTCGGCCTGACGTTCCTCGAACCGGGATCGCGGAGGGTCGCGGCATCTCGTGCGTGCTCTACGAGGGGGGCAACGGATACTGCGCGATGGTGGCTGAAGTCGAGGTCAACCAGAACACGGGCTCGGTGGCCGTAAAGCGACTCGTCATCGCGAACGACTGCGGCCCGATTTCAAACCCTGATGGCGTGAGGAACCAGCTTGAAGGTGGCGCTCTTCATGGTCTGAGCCGGACACTGCTGGAAGAGGTCACGTGGGACGACGAGAAAGTCACGTCGATCGACTGGCGAACGTATCGGCCACTGTACCTGGGAGCCGGAATTCCTGAGATCGAGACCGTGCTGATCAACCAATCCGAGGGCGAGGCGATGGGCGTCGGAGAGACAGCCGTCACCCTCGTCGCGGGCGCCATCGGGAACGCAATCTTCGACGGCACGGGCGGCCGTATCCGTCAGGTTCCGTTTACGCCCGAACGTGTCAAGGCCGCCCTGGAGGAGCGCCCCTAACCGGATCGAGAGTGCGTCCGACTGTGCTAAAACTGCTCTTCTCCTGCTACCCCCCTCCCTTTCTTTTTTTCAAGAAGTGTGTCCGATTCTTGGAAACCAAGATTCGGGTCGCCTTCCCAAGCTGATCGGCGTAGGCTTTACGCGCTATGGATAGAAGAGAGATGCTAGACCAGAGTACGATCGATACGAGTTCAACGGACTACCCGCTAGAGCTCTCGAGCGAGGCCATGGTCCAACTGGTGGACGAGGCCATGGCGAAGATCGCTGCTCACATTGACTCTCTGCCGGAGCAGGACATGTCGTATACGGAAGGCGGGGCCGAGCTAGCTCGGGCCCACGCCGAGAGTCTGCCGGAGAAGGGCGCGCCCTACCGGGAGCTTCTGCACCTGATCTTCGACAAGCTGGTTACCAAGACCTACAATTGCGCCAGTCCCGGCTACCTTGCCTACATTCCCGGTGGGGGCCTCTTTCACTCGGCGGTGGCCGATCTCATCTCCAACTCCCTCAATCGCTATGTCGGGGTGTTTATCGCCGCACCGGGTCTCATCCAACTGGAGATCAACGTGGCGCGATGGTTCTGCCAGATGCTCGGCTACCCCGATGAAGCTCAGGGGCTGCTGACATCGGGCGGATCGATGGCCAACTTCATCGCTATCGCCACCGCTCGGCGGGAGAGACTGGCCGATGACTTCCTCAAAGGGACTCTCTACTGCTCCGATCAGGTTCATCACTCGGTGACCAAGGCGGCCATGCTCGCCGGGTTTCCGGTCGACAACATCCGTGTCGTACCCTCCAACAAAGACCAGCAAATCTCCATCGACCGACTCCGCGATCATGTGAAGGCCGACCATCGTGCAGGCCTCGAACCCTTTCTCGTCGTAGGCAGCGCCGGCACCGTCAACACCGGAGCCGTGGACGACTTCCCGGCGCTGGCCGACCTGGCCGAAGAACAGGGTCTGTGGTTCCACATCGACGGCGCCTATGGTGGATTCTTCGTGCTCACGGACCGTGGCGGGCGCCGACTGCGGGGCTTGAATCGGGCGGACTCCATCACTCTCGACCCGCACAAGGGTCTTTTTCTTCCGTATGGGACCGGTTGCCTTCTGGTTCGCGACGGAGCCGCTTTGAAGCGCGCCCATCATGTGATGGCCGACTACATGCCCCAGATTCAGGACGAGCCGGATCTTGTGGACTTCTCTGAGATCTCACCCGAGCTGTCGCGAGATTTCCGGGGACTGCGGGTCTGGTTGCCGATGAAGCTGCATGGCGCGGAGGTCTTTCGCCAGGCGCTGGATGAGAAGCTCGACCTGGCCGAGTGGGCCACCCGGGAACTCCGCACCATCGACCATATGGAAATCGTCGCGGAACCGCAGCTCTCCATCGTCGCTTTCCGACTGCGGTTGCCCGATCTCGACGAGGTCGCGCTGACCCAGTTGAACAAGGACCTGCTTGACCGAATCAACGCCAAGCAGCGGGTGTTCCTCACCCCAACGAATGTCGATGGTCGCTACGTCATCCGTATCTGCGTGCTGAGCTTCCGTACCCACATGGATCGAATGGAAATGTGCCTGGACGACATTCGGACGTCTATCGAGCAAGTGTTGCTAGCGAGGAGTTGACCCGACATTTCACCGTATCAGAAAAGAGACAGAGGGACCCGTTCCCATAAGAACCACCGCAGCGGAAAGCTGAAATGCTGATCGGAACAGATTCTGAATCACTCAGCGAGCATGCAAGAATCGCTGAGCTTGGCTACGGATAAAGAAATGAAGAACACTGTGGTCCCCGAACTCTCCCGGCACGCGAACAGATCTGAACACGGTCTGAGGCAACAAATGAATCCAAGGTGGCGAGCTCGAAGGCCGCACCAGCCTCGGAGTCGATTTCTTCCGGCATCCGGAGCCACTCGTACCCCTCATGTGTTATACTTAACCATATGATTCCAAATGCGTTACATCTGTTTTTCTGGGACATTGATGTCGAATCATTCGACCCGCACCAGCACCCGGAATACACGATCGAGCGGATTCTGGAATTAGGCACGCCCGAAGCGATCGCATGGCTCAACGAGCAGTTCTCGGCGGAACAGATCAAGGCCGTGATCCGCACGGATCGACGGCTTTCGCCCAAATCGGCAACCTTCTGGGCGCTGATCCATGGCATCCCTGCCGCCGATGTCGAGGCCCTTCGATAGCTGGTCTTCGTTCTCCGGCGTCTAGGAACGGAGTGGCCCGGAGAACCGCACAACCATGGAACGAGACGAAGTTGTCTGGCATCCAGAGGTCCTGTCGCCTGACTCTCACAGGACGCTCAAAGAACTGGGCGTGTACCCGTTTCTGAGTCAGTTTTACCTGGCGGGCGGAACCGCTCTGGCGCTGCAGTGGGGACATCGGACGTCACACGATCTCGATTTCTTCACCACCGATTCGTTCCGGGAAGACGCGCTCCTCGGCAGCATCCAAGATCTCGGCGGCGTCAAGCTCATCGCCCGTGATTTCGAGACCCTGCACCTCCACATCGGAGCCGCCAAGGTCAGTTTCCTCGGATATCATTATCCGGTACTCTTTCCGGCCAAAGCCTTCGAAGGGGTAAATGTTGCCGACGCCCGCGATGTGGCTGCCATGAAACTGACCGCAATCGCGAGCAGGGGAACCAAACGTGATTTCATCGATCTGTACTTCCTGTCAAAGCGATATGGCTTTAAGGAACTTCTCCAAGTGCTCGAGAAGAAGTTCTCCACAACCCAGTACAACGTCGTTCACATCCTGAAATCTCTAACCTACTTCGTCGATGCCGACCCTGAGCCTATGCCGGACATGCTCGAGGTCCTGAGCTGGGACAGCGTCAAACAGTTCTTCACCAACGAAGCTAGACGACTGGGAAAGCTGCTGTAGCCGGAATCGGCCCCTCGAGTCCTCGTGGGCAAGAGGATCTGGAATCCTCGGAGGCGAATTCCGACACCATCATGGTCCCCCGACGGACGGACTCTGTACCGTCCTTAGTTCACTGCAGGCAGCGAGGTCTCGTCTCCAGTGTTCAGGCATGTCGGACGCCCAAAACTGTCCTCGCTCTCCGGGTTGAACCCGTCGTCATCCTCGATGTCGTAGATGATGTTGTCGGGTCGATCGGGATCCCCACTCACGCCGCCAACCGTCGAGCCAAAGTCGTCGAGCAGCAGATTGTTGCGCACTCGCCAACCGATATGGTGGTCGGCACAGGACGTGTCACCGTTCAACGACTTGCGGAGAATTCGGGGACGGAGACCGAATTCAGCAAGCCTTCGATGATTCGGCCATGCTCAATTTACTGATGGTGGGGGCCGTAAAGAATCCGTATATAGCTCGCGAAATCGAACAGACGAAGCAGCTGCTTTATGCCGCGTCACCCGCGAGCCTACTTGTCCGACATCCTGGAACCCTGCGACGCCATCGACAACGTGGTCGAATCGTTGGACCCGAGCGAAGCCCTCTGAGTCGCAATGGCGGTGTCCGCGGAGTTCGGGTCCTTAAGGGATCCCCCCTTCATTCCCCGCCGAGCCGGGCCAGGGCATCCCGGGCTGTCACGATGGGAATGCCTTCGACTTTGCCGAGCGCAAGCATGTGTTTCTTGTCCCCGGAGACGATCAGGTCAGCCCTTCCGGCGATGGCCGCGGCCAAGATATGGTTGTCGTCGGGGTCGGGCGAGAGGTCGACGGCCGGAAGAGCGTCGAGGAGAAGGGCTCGTGTGTCGATGTTCTCGACGATGGCCGCCGCCTCGTCGGTATCGACATACCTTTCAAGCTTTGGCCGAGTGAGGACTCGGGCTACCTCGGCCATTTGGTCGGTGGAACTAACAAGTTCGAACTCGCCGCGAAGCCATGCCTCATACAGCCTGTCCGGCGGAGTGCCTTTTGTGATCAGTGCGGCGATAAGGATATTGGTATCAAGTACGATCCGCACGCGCCGCGCCCACCTCCTCGTCAATCAGGTCAAGAATCTCCTGCTGATCATATTTGGTGTTGCGTTCCTTGACCTGCCGAACAGTGAGGTCTAGCACGCGGCGTCGGACAGCTTCGTCGACGAATCGGGACAGGTCGCCCTTCTTACCGCCAGTCCGGGCAAGGTAGGTCCGGACCGACCGGTCCGTTTTTTCAGTAACAGTAAGGTTCCATCGAGCCATCGCATCTTCTCCGCGCATATGCGTATAAGTGCTTATACACCTATTCTAGCATATTCGGTCCGCGAGGCCTTGCCCGTTGACGGCACCGGCACACGTTCCTTCAGTTCTTTCACGACCCAAATTCCGACCCTCGTCCCAGTTCGTCGATTGGCTCGCTTTGACAACGTAAAAAGAGCCCACCCCGATCGAGTAAAAGGGACCCACCCCCTGGGTTAATGGTTTGTAAGTAAGCCCGCCGTCGGGGCTGTGGAAAGTGTGGAAGCCGAAGGCTTCCAAGCCGCGGTGGGAACGCGCTGGCTTTGCAGCGGGTTCCCACGGTGGCGGCACTTTCCACAGCCCGTCGCGCCCGCGTTTTTCACGCGGATCCTCCGGCGGCACGGGGTTTCTTTTTCCGTTTGCTGGCGGCGCCCAGACTTTCGGTGAACCGGATGCTTTCCCATTTGAACTCGTGAATCGAGCAGTGATGGGTGAGCCGGTCCAATAGGGCCGCAGTCAGCGCGGCGTCGCCGAAGACGCTGGTCCACTGCGCAAACGGGAGGTTCGACGTGACGATCACCGAGCCCTTCTCATAACGGTCCGAGAAGACCTGAAACAGCAGCTGGGCCCCCTCGGCCGAGAACGGGATATAGCCGACCTCGTCAACGACGAGCAGTTCAAAGCGGGACAGCTTGGCCAGGTACCGCTTCAACTGCCGTTCTTCGCGGGATTCGATCAGCGTGTTGACCAATCCCGCGGCCGTGGTGAACCCGACGCGGTAACCGTTGCGGCAGGCTTCCACACCCAGGACCGTTGCGGCATGGGTCTTGCCGGTGCCGTGCTTGCCCAGCAGCACAACGTTCTCGCGCCGGGTGATGTAGCCGCACTCGGCATAGTCGCGGACCTGAACCGCATCCAGCGCCGGCCACTTCTTCAGGTCGGTCGTTTCCAGGGTCTTGAGCAGTGGAAACCGGGCCTCGCGCAACCGGCGCTGGACCTGATTGGCTTGGCGCTGTTCCAACTCGCGGCTGGCCAGAGCCAGCAGGAAGCCGGTGTACCCCTCTCCGGCCTCCTTGGCCTGCCGGGCGTGTTCGCGCCACTCCCGTCCCATGGCCGGAAGCCGAAGCTGCCGTAATGCGTCGTCCAGAACGATCTCCTGGCCCGGTGTCATCGCACACCCCCAGTCAGGAGACGGTCGTATTGATCCAGATCGGCTCCAGCGATCGTCCGGTCGGTGATACCGGGCATTAACCCGGACTCGAGCGGGGCATGGGCTCGGGCCGGGGATGCCTCCCGCATCAGAATGTGCTGGACCGCGTCCAGTTCGGCGCAGTGGGCATCGAGCGCTTCCTGAAGGGCCGCCGAGACCCGGTCCAGAGCCCAGTCCTGGTGGAGTTGGAGGATGCCGATAAACTGCCGGGTGCCCCGGCTATACCCGTGCCGTTCCCGCAACCGTTCCAGCGCCGTCTCGTAATGGGCGGGCCACTGGGGCCGCCACTGCCGAATCGGTCGGGCGCTTTCAAACGCCCCCACCTTCCGGCGGATCAGTTCCAGGTAGTGCATCGGATCAATCCGCCAGTCGCTATGACCGAAGGCTCGGGAATGTTCGGCCACCTTCTTCTGGTCCGCATAAAAGCGCACCCGGTCACAGCCAATATGGGCCCAGAGACGGCGTCCCACATACGCGGTCGGCACCGAGTACCGGTTCGAATCCACCTGCGCGGTCTGGTACCGGCTGATCCGCACACCCACCACCTTGGTGTTCTCAAATGGCGTCTCGGGCAGTGCCAACAGCCGCTCTTGCTCGGCAGCATGCCGTTCCCCGATCGTGCGGTCGTCGGCCCGGCCGCCGATCCGGCGCTGGTCGTCGGTCGCGCAGCGTTCCAGCAGTTGCGCGTTCAGATCCTCCAAGTCGGCCACCTCGGGAACCGGCACCAGGAAGTTCCGGCGTGCGAAACCCACCAGGCCTTCGACACCGCCTTTCTCCTGGCCCCGGGCCGGATTACAGAACCGCGCTTCAAACGTGTCGTGGGCTCGAAACGCCGTGAACCGGTCCTGCTCGATCCGGGCCTTCCCTCTCAGAACCCGCTTCACAGCCGTCTTCAGGTTGTCGAAGACCACGGTCGGGAATACGCCGCCGTACCAGCCGAACCCCCGGATCTGACCGTCCAGCAACATCTCCTGCCGTTCCCACCGATACGCCCGCACAAACGACTTGCCCGAGTACCGGCTCCGCATGCAGAACAGTTTGACCTGAAGGTCTTCACCATTCATCCGGACCCAGGCCGTGCCCCAGTCCACTTCGGCTTCCGACGCCTGTTCCGGATCCAGCGGCACCACCGCCGCCGACCGGCTCCAGCCCAGCCGCATCTTCCGCTCCCGCACCCATCGCCGCACCGTCGGCTCGGCTCCGGTAAATCCATGCTCGTCCACCAGACGTTGCCACACCCGGTGCGCCGTGTGTCGCTGCTTGACCGGCTGCTCCCGATCCGCCCGCAGCCAGCCCTCCACGATCCCGGCCACCGGATCCATCACCGGACAGGCCGGCTCCTTCTCCCGCCGATACTTCGGCTCCTGCCCGGCCAACGCCTTCCGGACCGTCCGTCTCGTGTGCCCGGTCTCCCGGGCGATCTGTCGAATGCTTTTCTTGTAAACCCGATGTGCGGTCCTGACCATCTCGTACTGATCCATCCCTAACAACTCCTCACCCTCCCTCCCGCCTTGCCGGTTCATCCGGCGACACGCCGGGGGAGGCTATCAGGGGTGGGTCCCTTTTGCTCGATCAGAACCCCCTTGGGTGGGTCCCTTTTACGTTATCGAAATCAATTGGCCATGCGACCTGCTAACAGTCGTCCATCCGGAGACCACGACCAGGCCGCAAAACGATACTCTTCAGGAGCAGGTGGCAACACTTCCCTTTGGAAGCAATCAAACTGTCAGGCGAACTCAATGGAACCATTCAGTACAGTCTCAAGTTCCTTGATTTCGCCCATTAGACTGTCGAAGTCGGGCGCTGCGCCGAAGCACATGTCAGACATTTGCCTGTAGTCGCGTCGGATCTCCGGAATCAAGTTATCAGGTGGAAGCAGCTTAAAGGTTCCAGCCTTGGCCAAGTCGTAGCGAGAAGCCGAGTGCGCCCAATAAATTTCCTTGTGCTCTCGTACCCGCTGGGGCAAAGCGGAGTCTTTCAGCGCTCTAGCCCCAATCGCGTGCCTAAATAATCTGGCGAGATCGTAGAAGTGTCGCGAATGCCCAGGCTGTACCTGGCCGGAGTAGTTAACTGCATGCACTAAGGTCACCTTCTCCCAGAAGGTCCGTTCGGCAGCCAAGACCCTAACTTTGGCGTCGAGTGATTGAAACTCGTCTGGAAACTCAGCCGCTACAAACGGCCGAACAGAACTGTCATTCTCTGGCCAGAGATCACCGCGACAACCCAGTTCCATCCGAACAACAGGGCGGATGTAGCGTGCCGCTGCGTACGAATTTTCAGGCAACGCTAGCGGATATTCAAAGTGGATGTTTTCCGGCTTTTCGGAATCTATGAACAAACGCCAATCCGTCTTACCTAACGCAACCCGAAAACGTTTATCAACAGACGTCAGCACCTCGCAACTGATGAAATCTAGGCACTTTTTCCGCAGAAGCTTAACCTTGTCTCGCCGCTTTCCCTTGCTGGGTTGGTTTTCCGGATCGTTCTCGTCGGCCAGGATGGCTTGTCGATCAATTACCAAATCGACATCTTCGGAAAATCGATCTATCACGCCGAACACTTTGGCCAAAGATGTCCCACCCCTGAAAATCAATGCGGGAAGGGTTGGGATTTCAAAAAGGTGCTTTAGTGTCCAGCAAACCCAAAAATCTTTCTCGACCGCCGTCGGGGGGAAGGAGCCCATTCTGGCTGCAGTTTCAGAAAAGAAGGGTTCCTTGTCAGCAGAAGATCTTAGGGCAAATTCGTCCATCAGCACGCGGTGATTCTATCGACGATGGGACGAGTCCACTGGGGTGCTTGAGTCACTAGCCTCTTCAGGTCAGCCTTGACATCCGCAGGAAGGGCCCGGTTGAGCACGTTCACTACATCGTCACTCACTCTTCCACGGCCTACGGATCGTATAGCCTGTAGAGCAATTCCTGCACCTGTGCCAGCACCCAGCATTTGGGACCTAGCCTGTTTGAGTTCAATCACTTGTTTCCCGATCTTGGCCCGCCGTGCGCTCCCGTCTGTCACGTAAACAAGTCTTGCAGGTACTTGGGTTGAGATCCCAAGCAGATTTGCAGCCTGAGCTTGGGCAAGTTGAAGCGGGAGTGCGCCCCCAAAACTGGACAGATTTCGTCAAAGATTGAGAATAGGCCGATCGGCGCGTTTCAAGTTCACGAGCTGCTCGAACTCGATCGGCGGACGATAGCCGATTGAGGAGTGCAGCCGCTTGCGATTGTAGACCTCCTCGATGAAGTATGGGACACGTTCGATCACGTCCTCGTAGGTCTCGTAGTTCCAGAGATGGATCTCCTCGTACTTCAACGTCTTGAAGAACGACTCCACGAAAGCGTTGTCCCCGGGATTGCCCTTCGCCGACATGCTGATCTGGAAGCCGTGTGTTCGCAAGATGTCGATGTAGTCGTCGGAGGCATACTGCACGCCCCGATCTGAATGATGGATGCAGGCCCGGGTGTCGAGACGCGCTGCGATGGCCATCTGTAACGCCTCGATGCAGAGCTGGCGGTCGATCCGTTTCGAGATCGCCCAACCGATGACCTTGCGAGAGTGGAGATCCAGGATGGCGGCCAGGAACACGAATCCGGTGCGTATCCGGATGTAAGTGATATCGGCTGCCCACGCTTGATTCAGACCGGTGACCGTGTGCCTCTTCAGCAGATTGGGGTAGATGCGGAACCGGTGATTGGAATCGGTCGTGTGGAGGAAACTCCGCCAGGTGATCGGCTTCAACCCGTACCGCTTCATCACGCGCCGAAGCCGTTTCGTGTTGACGATCTCGCCCTGGCGTTCCAGTTCCCGATACACCCGGCGGTATCCGTAGCCGGGAAATTCGGCCTGGATCCGCTCGATGCGATCGCGCAGATCGGCGTCCTGTTGCGCTTTCAGTTTGGGATCGACCTTCGGCCTGTAGTAATACGTGCTACGTGCCAGGCCCGTCATTTCGCACCCTTTCGATATCGATCCCAGTTTTTCCCAGTGATTACGGCAGTATCGACGTTTCGATTCCGCTTCATCCAGCTCTGCAGTTTTTTTTGATGATCGATCTGCATCACCAGATCCCCAACCTTCGCCTTCAGGCGTTCATTCTCGGCCTCCAACGCCCGTTCCCGGCTCGAAGGCCTATCCACCAGTTGATTCGCCTCGTACTGCGTCCGCCAACGCTGAATCACGCTGGGCGAGATCTGGTACTGCCGCGCTGCCGCGCTCAGCGTCATCTGGCCTGTTTCAATCTGCTCGACCAGGCGTCGCTTGAATTCCACTTCAAACTTCCGTCGGATCTTTCCCATCGGTGTCGGACTCCCTGGCCCACTGCTGAAAAATCGGCGCGCGTCACGCGCTGTGGAAACCGTGGAAAAGCTCGGCACAATACGCTCCGCTTTCCCACCGTTCCCACAGCGCCGGCGGGGGGATAATATTCCCCCTTCCAGCAGCAGGACCGGCTAAGCCGATCACCTATTCTCTAATTCTTGGGAAAAATGTCCAATGAAGGGGCGCAGTCGGAGCCGTGCGTTAGATTGCCTAGCCAATGCATGGGCAACCAGGTCAGGGTTTGGTGAAAGCGGTCCAATTTTAGGATGAACTTTGGGGTAATCGTAAAGACCACGTGCAAGCCGCCGTATCTTGCCCCTCCTCAAGCGAGTAAGCGTTTGATCCACGGCAGCCCGACTCCCTAGATCCAAGAAATCTTTGGGAGTAAAAACCCAGCCCCTTCCCTTTCTGTGAATCCGATTGAGAATCTTGTCCTTAGCTGATTTCATAATCAATGGTTGTCAGAAATATAATATATATTTTCTGACACAATATAACAATATAGAATCATTAAACTATTAGCATTAAATACTATAAAGTTCACTTTGCTGTGAATCAATAACTAAAGGCATGTGGGAATGAAGCACGGGAAAGGCAGATGCAAAGTCTTAGCACAACCCTACCGCGCCAACCGGAAGGCATGAAAGACGATTCCGCGGCAAGGAACAGAGTATCTGGCCCGCCGCCACCCCTGTCGACAATACGTTCATGTCGTGAAACCGCGACCGTGGCGTTTACGGCTCCCAGGGGGCGACGGCGAGGCTGGGGAAGGTGTAGTAGTGGTCCACGTCGTCCCAACGGGCACTGAACCGGACATGTGGCCCGCCCTTTGTGGTCCAAGCGACGTAGGGTATGAAGAGCGGCCAGTACCCTCTGTGCTCTCTCCCCGCTCTCCCCAAGAGAAGTTGGGATTGCCAATCGGGAAACCGCATTTTACACTGTCGTTTTTCCGCTTTCACTATGACGAGAAATGGAAAGGCTCGTCGGAAGGTCGAACGTCCCCAGGGGGGATCTCATCATGACAAACACGAAGTGCATCGTTTTCGCCGGTCTGCTGGGCTGTGCATTGGGTAGTTATTCATGTACCGGTACTGACGAAGCCGGACTGGGAGACGCGGGACAGGGACAAGCCGCCGCGCTACTGGACCAAACCGGCGCCATAGAGCGCCTCGGCGAGCGCTCAGCTCCAAGGGTTCCCTCAGGCGCGTCTGCCCCGGGCTTCGTCGTTGATCCGGGCTGGCCGAAGCCTCTGCCCAACAACTGGCGCATCAGTCAGGTCGGCGGAATCGCCGTGGACCAGCAAGACAACGTCTGGGTGTATCACAGGCCCCGGGCTTTGGAGTCCAGCGCCGCCGCCGGTCTGGGCGTGGCCGGCACAAACGAGGCCGGCATGTCGGTTGACGGGTTGGGAAATCCGAGACCTTTCGCCGAACAGATTTCCGGTTGCTGCGTTCCCGCACCCTCAGTGCTCAAGTTCGACACGGACGGAAATCTGCTCGACGCCTGGGGTGGACCGGCGGATCCAGGCTTCCTCGAAGAAAAATGTCGAGAGGAGGACGGATGCTTCTGGCCAGGCCGCGAGCACGGAATCTTCGTGGACCACAACGACTTCGTGTACATCTCCGGAAACGGACAGAACTTCACCGGACAGTTCCCGTGGGCGGCCACCTTCGGGGATGATTCGCACATCCTGAAGTTCACCTCCGATGGAGAGTTTGTCTACCAGATCGGGTATGCCGGTATGGAAGCTCCCGACAGCGAAGATGTTGACGGGGGCCCCGACCAAAGGCCGCAGCCCTACCTGGTGGCCGACATGAGCGTGGACCCAGAGACGAACCGCCTCTACGTCGCCGATGGTTACGGAAACCGGCGCATTCTGATTGTGGACGCCGAGACCGGCCAGTATGTGGGTCACTTCGGCGCGTACGGACAGAACCCGGTGGACGATCCGGACGGCACCGACATTGACCCCTATGACGCCGGCCCATGGGCCGCCGACTACCAGGCGGGCAATCTGACGCCGATGTTCTTCAGAAGCCCGCTGCACTGTGCGAGCCTGAGTGCGGATGGGCTGTTGTATGCCTGTGACCGCGGCAACAACCGCATTCAGATCTTCGATGTGAACGAAGTCGGAAGCCCATGCAGCAACCCGAACGCGGAGCCCGGCCAGTGCGGTTTCGTGGGAGAGATACACGTTGCTCCGCACACCGCAAGTGGTACTGCAGGTTCGGCGGCCCTGTCCACCGATCCGGCTCAGACCTGCCTTTACATAGCGGATCTGGCAAACGGCACGTTCTACGTCATCAACCGCGAGAACCTGACCGAGCTGGATCGAATTGGCCGGTCGGGACGGCAGATCGGCGAGTTCCATTGGATTCACGCCTTGGCGGTCGATTCGGCGGGGAACGTCTACACCGGCGAGGTAGACAGCGGGCAACGAATCCAGAAGTTTCTCCGCTATGGGGCGACCGGCTGCAGTGGTACCGGCAACCAGGAGGTGGGACTCTATAGTCTGAACCGATAATCCCGCCGAGACTACCTTCTCCCGAGGCGATTTCTCCAGTGGAGGCGATTTCTCCACTGGAGGCGTTTTCTCCACTTACGCGGGACTTCTTCGCGTTGGTCTGGTTCTGTCAACTTCAGCAAATCCCTGCCAGAACGAGCGGCGACCGCTCAGGTTCAACAAGAAATCAACGTGGCCGCCGTCTGGTGCGACCACTTGTTGGACGGCGCTATAGGGCAGGATCCTTTCCGCGACTGCTGTGCCAGAGAGCCAGGATCCCAACGCGTGTTGGGCGAACGCGGTAATAGAGGTAGTACCGAATGCGACTCAAATGGATTCTACGAACGTAGCTCCCTTAGAATGTCTTCGGCTTCGAGCAGTTCACCCCGCTCAGCTTCCGATATCGCCTCCAAGAGCGCTGCCTCGTCTTCACAGTCGTCTCGCGATCACTCATTTCGATTACACACTTGGAGTGTGTATACTGAGACAATCGACAAAGGAGGCGCAGAGATGCACCAACGGATCAACGTGACGCTTCCGGAAGACACCATCCGGATGCTGAACCGTTTGACCAAGAGAAGGGATCGCAGCCGCTTCATTGATACTGCCGTAAGAAGCTACGTGAAAGAAGTTGGCCGCAAGAACCTCCGTGAACGGATGAAAGCTGGAGCGATTCGTGATGCCGACTTCGATCTCAGCCTAGCGGAGGACTGGTTCCAGCTAGACGAAGAATCATGGCGACCCGAAGACGCCGAGTAAGCTCCAGGCACGGCGTCAAACGTGGCGAGGTGTACCTCGTCAATTTCGATCCGACGCTGGGGGTGGAGATCCAAAAGACTCGGCCAGCTTTAGTTTTGCAAAACGACATCGACAACCGTTTCAGTAGTCTCACGATCGTCGCGGCGATTACATCGAAAGTACGCCAGCCGATCCGCCCGACTCACGTTCTCGTCGAAGCTTCCGAGGCCGGCCTGACCCTCGATTCGATGGTCTTACTCAACCAGATTCGGTCCGTAGACAAACGCCGACTCGGCCAACGTCTCGGCAAGTTGAAGCCCGACACCATGGAACAGGTTGAGCAAGCCCTTCTCATCAGCCTTGGTTTCGTCAAAATCTAGCGCGACCCAACGGCTTGCGGAGAATTCGGGGACAGAAACCGAATTCAGCAAGCCTTCGATGATTCGGCCACGCTCAGATCAGCTGGGGCACGGGATCGGCGTGAATCTCGACACGTATCCCGTGGCGGGGTTGGATCATCGGCTGCGGGCGGTGCAGTCGTTGGAGGCGATGTCTAATGTAGAGGGATCGGCGAGTTTTCATCCCGTCAGTCTGCCCGCTCAGGAGTTGACCTGACAATACCCGTGGCCCACCGAGTGGGCTGATATCGATGCTATGATGAGGGCCGCGTAGCACGTGTGGCTGTTGGCGGCTACGTTGGGATCCACGCGGTAGGAGGCTACGAGTGACGACACGAAGAGAATTCATTTCCGGCGCTTCGAAAGGGCTGCTGGGCCTCGGAGCGATCCACGGCTTCGGGCGGATCTCGGCCCTCGGACAAGAGACTCAAACCCTCGGGGAGCCGGCCACCGGCACCGGTCTGGTCTACGACGCCCGGTTCCTGGATCACGTGCTTCCCTCCCGTCGGGGTCGGACGCATCCCGAGCGAGCCCTTCGTCTGGTCCGGATGATGGAGGTGTTCGCCGAGCGAGGTCTCGACCAGGAGTTGATTCCACTCTCGCTGTCGGAGGATCCCCTGTCCGCCATTCGAGCCCATCACACGCCCGAGCACGTGGAGTCGGTTCGCCGCATCGAGGTGACAGGTCCGGTGGCCGAGCTCGCCGTCGCGGGTGCCCTCGGGGCGGTGGACGCAGTGGCTCGCCAACAGGTCAAGAACGCCTTCTGCGCCAGCCGGCCTCCCGGGCACCACGCGAACAACACGGGTGCCGGGGAGGGTTTCTGCTTCTACAGCAACGCCGCTGTCGCGACGCGCTATGCCCAGCGGGTCCACGGCTTCGAGCGGGTGCTCGTCATCGACTGGGACTACCACCACGGGAACGGCACGCAAAACGCGTTCTACGATGACCCAAGTGTGCTTTTCTTCAGCACGCACGACTGGCAGGCCTACCCCGGAACCGGCGACCCGTCCCTGACAGGAGAGGGAGATGGATCCGGCCTCAACATCAACGCTCACCTGGATTGCGGATCCCGCGATGTGGACATGCTGCGGCACTGGGACGCGAAGCTTCTGTCTGCGGCGACCAAGTTCCGGCCCGATTTCATCATCGTGTCGGCCGGCTTCGACAGCCGCCAGGACGATCTGCTGGGATGCTTCGACCTGACGGACGACGTGTTCAGGCGCATGACCCGCACGGCCATGGATCTGGCTGATGACTACGCCGGCGGACGACTCGTCTCGCTCCTGGAGGGTGGCTACAACATCGAGGGCACTGCCCTCGCCGCTGCCTCGCATGTGGAGACCTTGCTGGACTGATCGGTCTGCTGGCGCAGGCACGCTTCGGGCTGGCGGTTTCGGTAGTGTCGTCGTGTCGTGACCGGTGCATTCCCTACCCAGCGGAGAGCTTCAACAGACTCCGCATCTGAAGTCAACGCGGGCCTACTGTTTGTAGACCTCCCCGCGATGTCCAATCTTGACGATCAGGATGACGTCGTCTGGTTCGATTGTGAAGATGACTCGGTAGTCACCGACTCGGAGGCTTCTGGCGCCTTTCAGGCTGTAGCGGAGGGGTTTCCCGAGCTCGATCGGATGAGAGGTGAGCTTCGTTTCGATGGCACGCTTGATTCGGCGTTGCGCTGCCTTGGAAAGATGCGGAATATCGGCCGCAACAACGGTCGCGAGGTACTCGATTCGATACTTCAGGGCCAGGCCTTGTTGTGCGAAATCCGCTTCTCTCTCGCCTTCAACCGCTCATCTGCGATAGTCGAAAAATGGAAGTCTTCCTGGAACTCCAGAGCCTGTTCGATGAGGCTCAATCCCACGCCCGCTACGGATTGACCGCGTTTGGCTGACAAGCGGCCAAGTGCTTCATATGTGTCGTCATCAACCGTAATATGGATGCGTTTCTTGTCCGTCGGCATGGCTCCCCCTTGGAACAAGTGTGACACGAGTGCAGCACTCGTTTCAACCTTGAACATCGCCACACTTCGCCCATACCGCCCTTGCCGAGAGCGGAGAGGATCTCGTAGTGGCCGAGCGTCTTGCCGATCATCTTATTAGCGTCGGGCCCCTTGCGCATGCGTGGCCGCATGCGAATTGGAGATTGATCATTTCTGCATTTCTGGATTCCTCATTGAAGACTCCACTCCAAAGCATTCCGAAAATCTCAGATCTCCAATTTACAATCCGCAATCACCAAATATCAGGGGTCCCCCCACGCCTACTGCACCGGGACCCGTTCCTTCAGTTCTTCGAACCAGTTGAGGACGGTAATTATTTGGGGTCTCGATGGTGTGTCGTTACTTGCAGCGTCTGCCTTGACCATCAGGAATCGCTCGCCGTCAGAATCGTAATCATAGTTCACGACGACACCGCTTTGACGTACATAATTCTGCTCGATCAGCACTTGGGCCGAGCCTGGAATGAGTGTCGGACCGGTCTCCACAGGGACCACCATTGTTGCACCATCGCCACGCCGACGAAAGAATAGCTCGTTTCCGTCTTCTGACCACACGGGATGTTCCGCGCCATCGGTCGAAATCTGCACGCGGTCCCCCAGATCAGGGAAGCGTTCAACGTAGACCTGACGCTGACCGCTCTGTTCAGAGACATAGGCGATCCACTCCCCCGTGGGAGAGATCGCGGGAGTGAACTCGTTGGTTTCTGCTTCAAATAAGGGTCTCCAGTCGCGGTCGCCCTCCATCGACAGCACTCCGATGTCGGGTCCCGTTGCCGATGAACCCACGTAGCCAAAGGCCAGAGTCGCGCCGTCCGGGGACCAACTGTAAGGCATAAAGAAACCAGATGCTTCACCCTGGATGAGGAGATCCACCTCACCAGTCCCGTCGGCACTTTTTGAGAAAAACCCGAACTGTCCCCCTTCTCGATTGGATGCGAACACAATATGTTCGCCGTCGAGGTCCAGAGAGGCACATTGTCCAGACTTGGATCAACGGTCACATTCGTCAGCGTGGGCGGGTCCCGTGTCAGGTCCGACACCCACACATCCTCACCCTCCGCATCGCTTTCGATGCTGACGGTGAGACGGGTTCCGTCGGGAGACAGGCGAGGCCAATAATAGGCGCCGGGTTCCAGACCGATGGCTTCTTCATTCCCCTCCCGGTCCACCCATACCAGCGTTCTCTGCTGCCCCCCGGCCTCGGCACCAGTAACGTAGACCAGCGAACCCTCGGCAGCCACGGCCATCTGAACCGCGCCGCCCGGCTCTACGCGCACACCCTGTTCGATCACCACCGGATCTCCAACGACTTCGAGTCTGTCCAGGTCGAAGCCGGTTGCCCAGATGTCCCCTTCCCGTACGAACACCAGGTGTCCGGTGGGAACGTAGTGTCCGGCAACGCCGTCTTGAACCAACACGCGCTGATCGCCGCTCTTAATATCGAGCAACATCACATCTCCGGCGTCGGCCTGTTGGTGAGAGGGGGTAAACAGCACGGTTTGGTTTCCGGGGAGGACTTGGGGATACCAGTATTGGCGGCCGTCGTCTGGCGTGGCGATAATCACCGGCTCGCCGCCACCCGCCGGTACGCGCGCCAGTCCCGCGATACGGCTTCCCGTTATGATCACATCGTCAGGCGTCCAACTCCCCCCTCGTAGACCACCAGCTGGCAACTCGCTGATCCGCACGGGTCGTCCTCCAGCCAGCGCAACCTTCATGAGGGTCGTCCCCGTTCTGAAAGCCAACCATTGCCCGTCGGCGGAAAAGAAAGGTGTCTCGCCGGCACCCTCCGTACCCAGAATCGGCGTTGTATCCAATCGGTCGAGGTCGCGACGGTACAACCGAACGACGCCGTCTTCCAATCCCCGGTATATCAACGTCTGCCCGTCGGGGGAGATTGCCACTAAGGTGCCCGCACCCGATGGGAGCGACTGCGTCGCGGGTAGGGTGAGGGGGAAACGCCACACCGGCTGCGACGGCAGCGGCTGGACCAGTATCCAGAAACTCGCACCGGCGGCCACCAGTGCGCCCAGAACGAACGCGGCAACCCACGGAAGTTTTGACTGACGCTTTGCTTGCACGACCTCCGAAACCGGCTGCACCAGCAGGCCGGAGGGATCGGCCAAGACCTGCTCAATCTCGAAGCGCACGTCGCCTACATCCCTGAACCTATTCATCGGGTCCTTTTCAAGGCATCGCCGCAAGACCTTCTTGATTTCTGGATGTAGGTTTACCTGAAGTGTCGTGTAGTCAGGTTCGGCCCGTATCACTGACGCCAGTATCTCTGTAGCCAGTTGACCATCGAATGTTTGACGACCCGTCAGCATCTCGTATAGGACGCAGCCAAAAGCGAAGACATCAGCACGCTTGTCGGCAGGCAGTCCCTTCGCCTGTTCCGGCGACATGTATGCGGCGGTGCCAAGAATCACTCCCTGTTGCGTGGCCTGCATGCTCAGCGGAGGTTCCGTCAATAAGTGTGTAAATAGACATCAGGCGGCTTTCTCCTCGGTGACTTGGTTGACTGGAACTCCATTGACATATTGGGCGCCTTGGTAGACATCCTTCATCAAGTGCGGAGCCTTCAAACGGCGAAATCTTTTCTCAGCGACCAGCAGCATCTTCCAGATGACAGCCCGTGCGTTGGCCACTTTCTTGAACCTTCGAGCGGCATCGGTTCGCAGTCGCAGAGCAGAGAAGGGAGACTCCACTGGATTGGTAGTCCGCAGATGTTGCCACTGCTGTTTGGGATAGTTGTAAAACGTCACCATCCGATCCCAGTCCTGGTCGATCAGATCAGCCGCTGCCTCCAGTCCTCTCTTGCCACACCATCGACGGCTTTGCCATGTTTGACGACCCGTCAGCATCTCGTATAGGACGCAGCCAAAAGCGAAGACATCAGCACGCTTGTCGGCAGGCAGTCCCTTCGCCTGTTCCGGCGACATGTATGCGGCGGTGCCAAGAATCACTCCCTGTTGCGTGGCCTGCATGCTCAGCGTGGGCGAGTGGGAAAGGTTGACGTCGGACTGGTCGCCTGCAAATGCTTTCGCCAACCCGAAGTCCAGCACCTTCACCTTGCCGTCAGGTGTGATCTTGATGTTGGTCGGCTTGAGATCTCTGTGGATTACAGCCTTCTCATGGGCGGCTTCGAGCGCTTCGGCGATCTGGAGGGCCAGCTTAAGGGATTCCTCGACAGGGATGGCTCCCCGTTTGAGACGGTCGGCTAGCGTGTCGCCTTCCACGAGTTCAAGGACGAGGAACCGCGTGTCGTTGTCTTCCTCCAGCCCGTAAATGGCGGCGATGTTCGGATGGTTCAACGACGCTAGCCCGCATATTTCACCAATCGTGAATGAAGCGCGTTTTCGTGCGGAAGAGTGGGCGTTGGGAGAGTCTGGGTTCCGGTAAGGCACGGATGGGGACAATCAGGGTGTCGCTGGCCATGAGTGGGTTTGTTTCTGGGGTTTGAAGGAAGCCTGGATAAGGTAGTCAGGCAGAGCTCTCCGTCGGAGAAAGAAACAAGTCTATTTTAGAGCCGTGGATCGGGGTCCTGTGTCAGCACCGCAGAGGAATCGACTGCAGGTTGCGAAGGATGGTCGCAAAGACTTCGGCGTAGGGATAGGCCTCCGACATCGAGAGCCAGACGTTGCGGACCGTCAGGCGGATGCGAGCGCCGATCTTGAGAAGCTTCAGGCGGATGGTCTGGCATTGAGCGCGGGCCAGCGGGGTATCCTTGAGCCCGAGACGACGCAGTGCATGCATGAGCATGTAAGCGGCTGAGGATAGATACAGCCGGAGCTGATTGGCACGCATCGTCGCCGCGCTGGTGCGGTCGGCAAACAGATCCAGTTGTTGTTCCTTGATGCGGTTCTCCATGTCACCGCGAGCGCAGTAGAAATCTTCATAGAGAGCTTGGGCGGCGAGGCGTTTTGTCGGTAATGAGGTCACCACGAATCGAGGATTGGCACCCTTGTCCAGGAACTCGGCCTTGGCAACGACGCGTCGGGTGCAGCTCCAGCTCTTCAGGGTCCGGTACTGGAAATCCTTAAACACCCGCGCCGGTTTTCCGGTGGTGTTAAACTCCCCTTCGGCCTGAGTCATTTCTTCCGCAATCTCTCGCTTGAGACGGTCGTTCTTGGCCAACCCGATCACGTAATCGAGCTGATGGGCCTCACACCAACGGAGTAATTCATCCCGGCAAAAGCCGGAATCGGCCCGGATGATGATCCTCACTTCCGGCCAGCCGTGACGGATCTGGCCGATGATACGTTTCAACTCATCCACCGCTCCATCGGCACCATCGATATTGGATCGGCGCAGACGGGCGCACAACAGATGTCCGCCACAGAAGATGTACAAAGGCAGATAGCAATAGCGGCGGTAGTAGCCGTGAAAGAACCGGCCTTCCTGTTGACCATGGATCGGATCATCGGTCGCGTCCATGTCCAGAACAATCTCTTCCGGTGCCGTGTCGTGGGCGGCCAGAAACGCATCGACCATCCAGCTCCCGATCCGGTCCTCATCCATGACGATCTTCTTGTACCGCTCCTGGCCATCGGCCTCAGCCCCGCTCAGCTCCAGCCGGTTGAGCGTACACTTGCCCGCCAGCGCCTTTCCCCGGTCCCCGGCCTGGCGTCGGCTCTCTCCCAAAGGATCGGCCTTCTCCACTGCCACGGCCAGCATCGGATCGGTCCGCAGCTGGTCGTGATCGTTCAGGTCTTCATATCCCAAACAGAGCCCATAGACACGCTGCCCCAACAATTCCTTTACCGTGTGTTCGATCAACCCCTGGTCCCGGTGATCGGTAAAACACTGGGCCAGTCCGTCGATCAACCCGGTTCGCTTTTCCACTTCCCGCAACAGCAGAACCCCAGCGTCGGAGGTGATCTTTCCGCCGTCAAAACGCGCCTTCACTTTTCGTTGAAGAAGTCCGTGAAATTCGAACGTGACTTGGTTACACTCTGTTCTCATCAGGGCCGTCTCCGTTTGGCTTGTTAAACGTTTATTCCAAAACGCTTTATGCCAGACAGGGCGGCCTTTTCTGGTCCTATTGGTGAAATATGCGGGCTAGGAGTTTCGCTTCACGCTCAAACCGGGCCAGGCGCTCCCCGTCTTTCGCGAACTCCTCCGGCAGGGTCTTGATGGCGACTTCGCGCCCGAGTTTGGAATCCCGCGCACGCCACACTTCGCCCATACCGCCCTTGCCGAGAGCGGAGAGGATTTCGTAGTGGCCCAGCGTCTTGCCGATCATGGCACCGGCACCCGTTCCTTCAGTTCTTCGAACCAGTTGAGGGTGATGTTAATTAGTTGCCGATCCTGGTTGTCTGAGTGACGAAAGAGGAAGCGTTCATCGTCACCACTAACATCGGACAACACGTAGGTGGGCGGTATGGGGAGCACAGTCTCAGGCGAGGAGCGTACAAAGGTGGGGTCCGTTTGGATCGTGGAGACAAACAGCTCCCGACGAGGCAGATCGGAGTAAAAGAACTCACTTCCGTCAGTCGACCAAAGTCCGAACTGCGCCCCATCCGTGGAAAGCGTGCGTGGGCTGCCGGGGCCTGGATACGGAGCTACCCAAATCTCTTGGTCCACAGCAGCGGCACCGACCGTGTAAGAAAGCCACCTGCCGCCTCTCGAGAACCTAGCGCGACGTTCCTCTTCTTCCGTTTCCAGGAAAGGCTTTGCCTCACGGTCTTCCCCTTCAATTTCGAGGATCCACAGATCCCAACCCGTTTCCGGACTTTCAGCCTCGAAAAGCAAAGTCTTTCCATCAGGAGACCAGTCCGAGGGTTGAGCTGAAAATGGTGCATCCCAAAGTAACTCAAGGCCGCTCCCATCCACCGCTTGCCAGTAGATGTCGCCACCGGATCTGAAGGTCAGGTACTCCGACTGCGGGTTCCAAACTGGATTATCCGCCTCCATCTCAGGATCCGTCAGCCTACGGCCACTGCCGCTGTTTACCTCATAGATCCAAATCTCTGTGCCCGACGGTTCAGTTACGGTGGCTGCGATCCAGTTGTTGTCGGGGCTGACACGTGGCACCCCTGAAAAGTTACGTACCTCGGAGATCGCCGGCGAAACGGTGCCGAGTCGATCCACCCAACTCAAGCGCCCCCCGGCATCGAGAGTCCCTGTCGTCCGAATGAGCGTACCGTTGTCCGAGAAATCGTATTGTGCCGAACCAGAATACTGAGGACGATGCAACCCCTCAGACACCGGGACTGCGCGACCCACGATCATCGAGTCCAGATCAAGCGGTGCTGCATAGAGGGTGCCCTCGGACACATACGTCAAGTGTCCCGTGGGCAGATACCGGGCGTCCGTCCCCTGTTGAACCAGGAGCCTTCGATCGTCCGATCCTAATGACTGGACATAGACCTGAGCGTTCTCCCAGTTAAGGTCAGGCCCCGCAAGCGTGAACAGGACCCATTCGTCGCCGGGAAGAATCTGAGGGCCGTGTACCTGGCCGTCGTCGATCTCGATCGGGATCAGCAGGCTTGGTTCACCTCCGCTTTCCGGAACTTGCATAATGCCATCTTGTTGGCCGTAGGTGATCATTCCGTCTGAACCCCAGCTCACGCCGAAGAGACCGGTGGAGCGGCACAGGGTAGTGACGGTTCCACCAGAAGTCGAAATCCTCTTCAACTGCCCTTCTTGTCGGAAGATGATGCTCTCACCATCCGGAGAGAACACTGGGTTGTTTGGATCCGTCGGAACCCCTGGAATTAGCACTGCTTCGGGTTGATCCAGACGACGGAGATACAGCTGCCGATCCGCCACATACGCAATCATGGAACCATCGCGGGCAATGGCCACAACCGGGCGCCCTGTCCTCGTAAAGATCTGTCCCGTCGGTAAGTGATGTTCAAAACGGCTGACGGAACCAGGCCGAATCTGCACGGAGGGTTTCAAGAACCAACCTGCGATGAGGCCGATGGCCAGAATGGCCGATGCCCCGACAGCCAGCCGACCGACCGGGAATTGGGGTTCGTCGAAAGAGTCAGCACCCACAATCGCACCCGTCGGATCAATCGACATTTGCCCCACTTCAACCCGCACATCCCCCACGTCATGCCATCTCTGTTTTGGGTCCTTCTCCAGACAGCGTTTCAGCAGCTCTCTTAATCTGGGATGGATGGTTGGCGGCAGTCCCTTGTAGTCCGGATCGGATTTCAACACCGACGTCCATCACGTCCGACATCAACTCACCCTGAAACACCTGACGGCCCGTGAGCATCTCGTAGAGGACACATCCGAACGCCCAGATGTCGGCCCGTTTGTCCACTGTCACACCGCGTGCCTGTTCAGGAGACATATACGCGGCTGTGCCGAGAATCACGCCCTGCTGAGTCGCCGCGAGACTCAACGTCGGTGACTGGGACAGATTCCCATCCGATCCATCCCCCGCAAATGCCTTCGCCAACCCGAAATCCAGCACCTTCACCTTGCCGTCCGATGTCACCTTGATGTTGGCGGGCTTCAGATCCCGGTGGATGACGCCCTTCTCGTGCGCGGCTTCGAGTGCTTCTGCGATCTGTAGGGCGAGTTTGAGGGATTCTTCAACCGGGATCGCACCGCGCTTCAACCGGTCCGCCAGCGTGTCGCCTTCGACGAGTTCGAGCACGAGAAAGCGCGTGCCGTTGTCCTCTTCCAGCCCGTAGATCGCAGCTATGTTGGGGTGGTTCAATGACGCCAGCAGCTTGGCTTCCCGCTCGAACCTTGCCAGCCGTTCTTCGTCTTTCGCGAACTCTTCGGGAAGCGTTTTGATCGCAACCTGACGTCCAAGCTTCGTATCGGTCGCCTGATACACCTCCCCCATCCCGCCCTTGCCGAGCTGCGAGGTGACTTCGTAATGCGCCAGCGTCTTCCCGATCATTTCTTCATCAGTGTAGGGGCGGTCTATGACCGCACATCTTCCAGTTCGACACGATTTGTACGGTCATAGACCGCACTTACACTCCTTGCCGGCACGGGCACGGGTTCCTTCAGTTGTTCGAACCAGTTGCAAAGCCGTCCCCGTTTGTGCACCCTTGCTCTTAGCGGGCGGCATCGTTCATCTGAACCCGACGAGGACTAGCAATGGACACGGTTCTTAGCTTGAACACTTCGGCCGAAGCCATAGCGGAGATCTGCCGCCTGCACGATGTCCGCGAGCTCTCTGTTTTCGGCTCCGCTGTCACGCACGATTCTGGTCCTGAAAGCGACGTCGACCTTCTCGTCAGTTTCCACCCGGATGCAAGAGCCACATTCCTCACGCTCGCCCGGATGCAACGCGAACTGGAAGAGCTTCTCGAACGCAAGGTGGACCTGGTCCCCAAGGATGGCTTGAAGCCACTCATCCGAGACCATGTCCTCGCGACCGCCCAAGTGCTCTACGCGGCGTGAGCGCCTCTACCTTCAAGATATTCTCGACGCCAGCGGCGAAATCCGCGAGTTTCTCAGAGGTCTGGATCGAGACTTTTTTCTGGCCAGCGAGCTTCATAAAGCAGCGATACTCCAGAAACTGGCGGTCATCGGGGAAGCTGCGGCACGTCTCCCCCAGCCGTTCCGGGACCAACGGACAAGTTGAATGGCGTGACATCATCGCGTTTCGAAACATCGCCATACACGCTTACTTCGCAGTCCAATGGGATATCGTCTGGGCGACGGCGAACGACGATGTTCCATTCTTGAGGGAGGGCATAGAAGAGATCATCCGCACTGAATTCGAGTAGTTTGCCGATCATGGCACCGGCACCCGTTCTTTGAGTTCTTCGAAGAAGTTCAGGATGACGTTGGTCTGCTGGCGGGCGGGTTCATCGGCTTCCGTCTGTTCCGCCGGAAAGGCCAACAGGAAGCGTTGGCCGTCAGGCGTGATGTCGTAGTCTCGATAAGTGCCAACTACGAGGAACCCTTCTATCGGAAGCGTCTGCTCGTTTCCAAATCCGAAAGCACCATCGGTTGAAACGGCCACGCCCGCTATTCTCGCCCCCGCGTTAACTCTGCCAACCCCCCCAGCTGCGACCTGCCGTCGGTAGAACAATTCGCTTCCGTCCCGCGACCAGAGAGGGAATACCCCCCCCTCCTGTGTGAGCTGATGTATCGCACCTGTCGCGGGAAACGGCTGTACGTAAACCTGCCGAGTGCCTACCTGTTCACTGTAAAAGTACGCGAGCCACTTTCCGTCCGGTGAGAATAATGAGCCGTACTCGATGGATTCTGGCAGGTCATAAAAGACTTCTGGGGTGGCCCCACCATCAAGAGATAGCGTCCATATACCGTAGTCTCCTCCGCGTTCTACGGCGAACGAAAGAACGTTCCCATCGGGGGACCATGATTCCGGTAAGTGGCTGGTTCCTTCCTCGGCGGTCGTCAACCGTTCGGCGACCCCGCTTCCATCTGCCGGTTGCCAGTAAATGCTCGTGGGTCCATCTCTGTCTGAGGCGAAGGTCAAGCGTTCACCATCAGGCGTCCATATGGGTCGGCTGTTGTTGCCTTCCTGCGTTACCCGCCGTATCGCCGTGTCACCAGACAGGTCGTATACCCAGACGATGCTTTGCCCATCGTCTTCAAGTGTCTGGACCGCAAGCTGCGTCCCATCCGGCGACAGACGAGGACTCACATACGGGGCGGGCCGCACATTGAGGGGTACCACCACGCCGCTCCGGTCTACGAGGGCAGGAATACGGTCGGGTGCCGCGCCGCCGAACCCTTCTCCGGCCCGATACACGAGCGTGCCTTCTTCCGACAGCGCGAGGTGGACCGCCCCGTTTCTGCGCACACCTACACCCTCGGTCAGCGCCACGGTGTCTCCCGCCAGCTGCAGCGCATCCTGGTCGAACGGAGCGGCCAGGAGCGTTCCGTCCGCCGCCACATAGACCAGATGCCCCGACGCCGCGTAGCGGGCGAACACGCCCCCGAGCAGTACCTCGTGTTCCCCGGTCTCCAGATCCGCCACCGCGATGTCGTATTGGCTAACGTCGTTCCCGGGCTGGTGGGCCAGCGTGAACAGCACGCCGCGACCGTTGGGGAGCGCCTGCGGCCAGAAGTGACCCGTCTCGCTCTGTGCCGTGTCGAGCACGGTGAACGGCTCCACCTCGCCGCTCGTCTCCGGCACGCGGAGAAGAGCACTATTCCCGGGAGCCTTGAAGTAGACGTAGCCATCGGGACCCCAGGCGAGCCCCGCACGTCCAGCGCCGCTCTCCACGATCGCCAACGGTGGCTCACCACTCAGTGAGACCGCGCTGACCCCGCCAGCACCACCACCTACTCTGAAGGCCACCCTCTGGCCGTCGGGAGAGAAGACCGGGTTCGCCGCACCCTCGGTGCCCGCGATGGGCGTCGCCTGAAGTTGATCACGTCGGCGTAGCCAGAGCTGTAGGCCCTGTTCCCCCTGACCCACGTAGACCATCTGAGTCCCGTCCGGTGAGACGGCGATGTTCGAGCCGAAGCCGTCGGCCCGCTGAGTGACCGGTAACGCGATGCTGTAGCGGCTGACGGGCCTCTCCATCGGACGGAGGACCGATTGCACCGCCCAACCGAGCGCGAGGAGGGCGGCGACTGCCGCTAGGGCGACCGAGAGCCGCTTCCACGGACCGACGCTCGCAAGGCCTCCCGTCCCATCGGCGGTCCCATGTCTGGACCCCGGATCAGAGAGTACCTTCTGAATATCAACGCGGACATCCCCAATCGCCTGCCAACGGTTCGTCGCTTCTTTCTCAAGGCACCGTTCGAGCAGTTCCCGAACCTTTGGATGCAGATTCGCTGGCAGAGCGGTCCATGCCGGCTCCGCCCGGATCACCGCCGCGAGAATGTCCGTCACATCGTCTCCCGGGAATGATCGGCGTCCGGTCAACATCTCAAACAGGACACATCCAAAGGCCCAGACGTCGGCACGCTTATCCACGACTCGGCCACGTGTCTGCTCAGGACTCATGTAGGCCGCCGTCCCAAGAATCACACCTTGCTCGGTCGCCGTCCTGCTCAAGGTCGGGGAGTTCGACAGGTTCACCTCCGATCCATCTCCCACCAGTGCCTTCGCAAGCCCGAAGTCCAGCACCTTCACTTTGCCGTCGGGAGTGACCTTGATGTTTCCCGGCTTGAGGTCTCGGTGGATGACGCCCTTCTCGTGTGCGGCTTCGAGGGCTTCGGCAATCTGCAGAGCGAGCTTCAGGGATTCTTCAACAGGGATAGCACCACGCTTCAGGCGGTCGGCGAGGGTGTCCCCTTCGACGAGTTCGAGGACTAGGAACCGTGTGCTGTCCTGTTCTTCCAGCCCGTATATTGCGGCGATGTTGGGATGGTTGAGGGATGCCAGGAGCTTAGCCTCACGCTCAAACCGGGCCAGCCGTTCTTCGTCTTTCGCGAACTCTTCGGGAAGCGTTTTGATCGCAACCTGACGCCCCAGCTTCGTGTCGGTCGCCTGATACACCTCCCCCATCCCGCCCTTTCCGAGCTCGGAGGTGACCTCGTAATGTGCCAGCGTTGTCCCGATCATGTTTTGATCTCGTGTAGGGGCGGTCTATGACCGCACATCTTCCGGTTCGACACGATTTGTGCGGTCATAGACCGCACCTACACTTCTGCTGGAAGGCGTTCCTTCGCCAGTTTTGGGAAAACTTGCGTAAATACTACGGCAGGAAGGGGTTGGGGTCAACGAACGTGGGTGATCCGTCGGGTTGAATCGCCGATCCAGCCTTGGGATCTTTCCCGCATTACGGAATCCAGAGATCCCTCCCGCTGGGTCACCTCGCTAAGGCGGATGCTGAGGAGCGCTTCAAGTTTCCGGCGATCCTCTTCAGGCATCGATATTCAGCGTCTCTGCAAGTCACCGGGCGAGTAGCGATCGATCCACTGTAGGGGTCCAAAATCTGATGTTCCGTGCAGGAGAAGGAGTATACTGACACTCGATTTCCAGTTGAAACTAGCGGCTACCGTCGAACCGCCCCAACATGGCAGGCGTCGGAGGCAACTACCGGAGTGTTCGGAAGAACCTCCGAGGGTGATGAATAGTCGGAACCTCGAGTCGATACAGGGAGGGAGTTCCGACCGCTACAACAAACTAGAGGAGAGAAAGATGAAAAGTCACGCTGTCAAGAAAGGTTTGATCGTTGTCGGCCTGGTGGTGCTCTGTACCGCTCTGTTTTCCCAGTTCTCCGTGGCGGCACAGATGGATAGCTCCAAGTCGATAGCCAAGATGCTGTTGGGCTTGGAACACTTCCCGTCTGACGCGGACAAAGCGATGTTGATGGAGATCGCCAACGACTCGTCGAACAGTGAGGCCATTCGGAAAATCGCCATGGTGCTACACAGCTTCGAACACAGAGCCAATGAAGCCGATAAAGAAGCACTCATGGCGATCGCCGGGGATGGATCGGCTACAGATGCGGAGAGAACGTTAGCGGGCATCGTCGCTGAGACGAATCATAGGCTTAGCGACGAAGCCAAAGCCAAGCTGGAGGCACTTGAATAGACGGCCGGTCAAGCACCGCAACAAACGAGTCGTACGCCAGGAAGGCCAAAACTACCGCGGTTTCCTCGCGATCAGGACAGCCCGTTCCGGAGCCATTCCGAAACGGGCTGTATCTTTTTGAATCAATGGCGCCGCAACGAGTGCCGACTATTGTCCCGACGGAATTGTCAGGTTAAGTCTCCGCTACCAGAGTTACCAATTCCCACCTGAGATCATCAGCCACGCCGTCTGGCTCTATTATCGATTCAGTGTCAGCTTCCGGGATATTACTGTTCGGGAGCCATGTACTGGAGCGTGCTGTCGATCCCTGCATCCAATCAGCTCGAGGCCCTGAAAGGTGAACGCAAGGGCCAATACAGCATTCGAATCTATAGGCAATGGCGCGTCTGCTTCAAATGGAAGAGTGGCCATGCGTTCGATGTCGAGATTGCGGACTATCATTAGAGCAAGGGAGGATTCATGGCAAAGAAGCTCAAACTCGCTCATCCAGGAAAGATTCTTCGTGAGGAATTTATGGAGCCTGTGGGTCTTTCTGCGTACGCACTCGCCAAATCACTCGACGTGACGCTGCCCCGGGTGAACGACATTGTACGTGAAAAACGAGCTATTTCTCCTGAAATGGGCGTACTGCTGTCGGTGTATTTCGGCACTACCGAAGGCTACTGGATCAATCTGCAGGCTCACTACGATCTCGAGATGGCCAAGGACCGCATCGGCAAGCAAGCCGCACGCATAGCGCCACATCCCCACGACAAGAACGGAACTTTGCAGCCGGTTTGAGACCTACCTGGAGGAAAAAGCGGCCCAGGGTTTGGGACACAGCGCGCATCACCACCTGCGTTGGCACCTCCGGGCGATCTTCCGGCTGGCGTTTTAGGACGGGCTGATTCGGCTCAGCCCCGCCGAGAACCTTTTCAAACCAGGGGAAGTGACACCAGTCCGGCCGTCCTCAATCCGAAACAAGTCCAGCAAATCTCGTCGGTCTTCAGCGGCCCGCGCGGGAGCTTCTCCCTGAGCGTCTGGCCCTTCATCAACTCCATCACGATGAACGGCTGGCCCTCGTGCTCACCGATCTCATGGATGGTGCAGATGTTGGGATGATTGAGTGCGGACGCCGCACGGGCCTCGCGCTTGAACCGCTCCACGGCCTGGCGGTCGTTGACGATGTCGGGAGGTAGGAACTTCAACGCCACCTGCCGCTGGAGGGAGGTATCCTCGGCACGGTAAACCACACCCATCCCTCCGCCCCCGATCTGTTCGAGGACTTTGTAGTGGGATATGGTCTGGCCGATCATTTTAGCGTCGGGCCCACCGTCCCCCGCTTTTCGAACGTTGGAGAGGGCTCATTCATTTGTCCAAACCCTGCATTTGAGGGAACTCCTACGCCGGACGGTCCCCCCACGCCTCATGGCACCGGCACCCGTTCCTTCAGCTCTTCAAAGAAATTCAGGACTATATTGATCTGGTTCCGAACGACCGCCTCTTCGTCCACAGGTTGGAGCAACAGAAACCTCCCATCGAGCGAAACGTCATAGTTTGCACGGGTCCAGGCGCTCCTTCCGAACTGTGTATTGGACAGAACTCGTGACGGACCCGGGCTGAACCCATTTTCCAGATCGACCTGCACCGCGCTCAGTTCATCTCCCTGCAAACTGCGGTAGTAAAGCTCTCGACCGCTCCTGTCCCAAGCCGGATCACGACCACCCTCTGTTGAAATCTGGCGCTTGCCGCCGGGACCAGGGAATGCTCGAACGTAGACTTCCCTGCGGCCCGACTCCCCCGATACGTAGGCAATCCACCTCCCGTCGTGTGAGAACGTGGGCGCATACTCACCCGCGGGTGTCTGTAGAAACGGCTCTGGAGATTCCTCATCTTCAAGCGACGCCGTGAAGAGGTCCCAGGACGTTTCGTTCCCAGAGAGTTCTTCGAAGGCCAGGACTCCCTGAGGCGAAATGGAAGTCGCGACGCGGTCGTTGATGCCGGTCCGGACCAGCTTCTCCTCGTCGCTGCTATCCGCGGCTATACGGAACAACTGGCGAACACCATCCCTGAACGAACTAAAAACTATCGAAAGACCATCAGGGGTCCAGATCGGGTGCTCACCACCGTCGTACGTCAATCTGCTGGACACGTTTCGTCGAACGTCGTGGATCCACACGTCCGGAACTCCATCATTCCCGAGTTTCGTAACAGCGATCCAATTACCATCAGGTGAAAGACGAGGATGTTCGTAAACGCCCGGTGGCGCTCCCAGCGGTTCAATCGTGCCTTGCGCGTCCAGCCACACAAGATTCTGAATCGACGACGTAGACCCGAGGCCTCCGACACCATAGACGTACGCCAGCGAACCGTCGCCGGAGATTCCATAGTTGGCGGTGGCGGTTGTTTGAGCCGGTACCGTGGAGCGCAAGACACCCTCGGCCATCGACACGGCGCCGCCGGTGACTTGCAGTGTGTCCAGGTCGAATGGTACAGCGAACAACCCATCGTCGAGCGCATAAACCAGGTGTCCGGTCCCGATGTACCGGGCGTCACTCCCCCCTCGTCGGAGAACGACGCGGTCGTGGGTTGCGAGGGACTCAGCCACGATCTCCGCCTGGTCCCAACGGCTGGAGCCCGCGGCAGCTGTTGCGGTGAACAGGACCCACTCGCCGCCCGGTAGAAGCTGCGGGCCATGCACCTGCTCCCCTTCGCGGGCTTCGATAATCAACGCCGCGTCCCCTCCGTTTTCAGAGACGCGCCGGATGCCTTCCGGCTGCCCGAACAGGATCGTGCCATCCGTTTCCCAGCTCACGCCATACGGTCTCGTCGCCCCCGACAACCCAATCGGTGCCCCACCGCTGATGGCAATCTTCTTGAGCTCGCCAGAGGAGTAGTACCCCACCCACTGACCATCCGGCGAGAAAAACGGGCTTTGGAGGTTTTCTTCGGTTCCAGAGATCAGCACAGCTTCTAGCCCATCCATGGGTCGCAGATACAGCCCGCCGAGTGTGTTGTAGACGAATCGTCCACCGTCAGGGGATAGAGCAAACACCGGTTCTCCAGTGTTCCTGAATCGCTGGCCTTCCGGTAATTCGTAGTCGAAACGCATTACGGGGCGCATCGGTTCCGGCTTCAGATACCAGCCAGCGGCGCCAGCGACAACTACACTGATGAGGACGGCAGGTACGACCCATCTGAGGATCGGTTTTGCTGATGTTTGGATGACGCCGGCAACCGGATGTGTAATGACTCCGTCAGGATGAGCGAGTACCCTCTGAACATCCACCCGGGCATCCGAAATGTCACCGTACCGGTCCTTCGATTCCTTTTCCAAACAGCGTTCAAGGAGAAAACTGATTCTGGGATGGAGGTTCAGTGGCAGGCTCTTCCAGTCGGGATCAGCTCGGAGGATACCCGCCAGCACATCGGACACCGTGCCGCCGTCGAAGGTTCCGCGTCCTGTCAGCATCTCGAACAGCACGACTCCGAACGCCCATATATCGGCCCGCTTATCGACTTCCTGACCCCGAGCTTGTTCCGGGCTCATATAGGCCGCAGTTCCAAGGATGACGCCTTGTTGCGTGGCCGCAACGCTGAGCGTTGGCGATTGGGAGAGATTCACGCCCGAGCCATCCGCCGCAAACGCTTTAGCCAGTCCGAAATCGAGAACCTTCACTTTGCCGTCCGGAGTGACTTTGATGTTGGCTGGCTTCAGATCACGGTGGATGACACCCTTCTCATGAGCCGCTTCGAGGGCTTCTGCGATCTGGAGGGCAAGCTTGAGGGATTCCTCGACAGGGATGGCACCACGCTTGACTCGATCCCCCAGCGTGTCGCCTTATAGTAGGTCCAGCTCGAGATCTAGGAGAAGAAGGAGAGAAGAATGGGAGATTCGCCGCCGTCGACGCTGTGGGAAATGTGGTAAAAGCGGAGCGTTTTTTGCGAAGCTTTTTCCAAGCCGCTGTGGATATGCGAGCGCGTTTTTTAGCGCGGATATCCACAGGGGCGGCATTTCCCACAGCGCACCGGGCGATTTGAAAAAGTCGGATAATGGACGGGCGTGTTTTCAAGATGCGCTCCGTCCCGCTACGAATCAGTGTCGCCCACCGGGTCGAAACGGTTAGTCGAAGAGTTTCGAGCGGGACGGAGTGCTTTGGTCCGACATCGCATACTCAGATGCCGTCCTTAGAGGACTCACTATAAGGTTTGCGCGGGGCTAAAGCCAAGCGTGCGGGGAAAAACGCACCACAGGCCTGAATAGGAAAGGAGTCGGAAGAGATGGAACTGGCAGCTTACGTGGGGTTGGACTGGGCCGATCGAACACACGCCGTGTGTTTGGAATCGGCGGACGGATCCGTGATGGAAGAGTTGGAGTTGGAGCAGAAACCGGAGACGATCCACGCCTGGATCGGCCAGCTGCGCGAGCAGTTCGGTGGACGGCCGGTTGGGATTGCAATCGAGCAGGCGAAAGGCGCGCTGATTCATGCCTTGATGATGTACGAGTTTATTGTCCTGTATCCGATCAATCCGAAAGCGGTGGCCCGGTATCGGGACGCGCTGGCGGTCAGTGGCGCAAAGGATGATCCATCCGATGCGCGGCTGCTGAAGGACTTCTTCAGAAAGCATCAGGCGTGTCTGCGACCCTGGATTCCGGAAGACGCCCAGACGCGAACCATTGACATCCTGGCCCAACACCGCCGCACCACCGTCGAGGACCGCGTGCGGCTGGGGCATCGGATTACGACGTTGCTGAAATCCTATTTTCCACAGGCCCTGGACTGGGCCGGTGCGCTCGACACAATCCAGGCCTGCGACTTTCTGATGCGGTGGTCCACACTGGCCGATGTGCGGAAGGTCCGACCTGAGACGTTGCGGAAGTTCTATTACAGCCACCGGTGTCGCAGCCGGAAACGGATTGAAGAGCGGATTGCCCAGATCCGTGTCGCACGGCCCCTGACGGACGATCCGGCCATCGTGACCGGTCTGAGCCTGGCGATGCGAGCCACCGTGGTCCAGCTACGGGCCGTTATCGATGCGGTGAATGAGTTTGATCGCACACTGGCGAACCTATTTGCGCAGCACGCCGATCACGAACTGTTTGAAAGTTTTCCGGGCGCCGGCCCAGTCTTTGCGCCTCGCCTGCTTGTTGTGATGGGAACGGATCGGAATCGATTCAAGTCCGCCAGCGATGTGCAACGGCTCGGCATCGCACCGGTCACGGTCAAAAGCGGCAAGATGCACTGGGTGCATCATCGTTGGGCCTGCTCGAAGTTTTTCAAACAGACGTTCCACGAGTTCGCCCAGCTGTCGCTGCCGTACTCCCCATGGGCCCGGGCCTACTACAAGCGTCAGCGGGGTCGCGGCAACGGGCATCATGCGGCGGTGCGCGCGCTGGCGTACAAATGGATCCGGATCATCTTCCGTTGCTGGAAAGAACGCCGGCCCTACGACGAGTCGCAATACGTGGAGGCTCTTCACCGGCACCGTTCGCCTTTGGCCGAACTCTTGGCTTGACAGACTTCCTCAGATGTCTTCGACGAGTTCAAGGACGAGGAAGCGGGTGCCATTGTCTTCTTCGAGACCGTAGATCGCGGCGATGTTCGGGTGGTTCAGCGAGGCCAGCAGCTTGGCTTCACGCTCGAACCGAGCCAACCGCTCCTCATCCTGGGCGAACTCCTCGGGCAGGGTTTTGATGGCAACTTCACGCCTCAGCTTCGTGTCCCGCGCACGCCACACCTCCCCCATTCCGCCCTTTCCGAGCGGGGAGAGGATTTCGTAGTGTGCGAGGTCACGGCCAGGCTGGATCACCCGTAGATAAGACTACAGAAGGGAGTTGAGGTCAATATTGGAAGGGGCCGAACGTTTGGCGGCACGTCTTGAAAATCCCGAAGCGAGATTTATCCGCCACGGTTAGGTCTCAGGAGCGCCGGACCGCGCATGGTAAAATGGATTTTGTGATTCAAAAGTTAGTTCACAGGACCAACCTCGAGGACAGCCTGAACTCCAAACGAGATCTGGGCTATTGGCTAAGCCGTCCTTCCGCCGAGCGCATCAGCGCTGTCGATCGCTTAAGAAAGCAAGCCCATGGATCTGGAAACCGACTTCAAAGAACTGCTCGGGTTGTTCAACAGCCATGGCGTTGAATACCTCATCGTAGGCGCCTACGCGCTGGCTCACCACGGCGTTCCCCGATACACGGGCGACTTGGACATTCTGGTCCGGCCAAGCTCCGCGAACGCCGCACGTATTATGGAATCACTCAGGACATTCGGCTTCGGGGACACCGGCCTGACCGAGGAAGACTTCGAAAAACCGGACGCCGTCGTTCAGCTCGGTGTGCCTCCCGTCCGCGTCGATATCATCACGTCGATTTCCGGTGTTTCATGGAACGAAGCGCACGGAGACCGAGTGGAGGGTCAGTACGGAGACTTGCCAGTTGCCTTTCTGGGCCGTCAACAACTCATTGCCAACAAGCGAGCTTCAGGACGTAAGAAAGACCTGGCCGATCTGGAGGCGCTCGGAGAAGAGTAAGCCGCCAACGTGCGTCCGATCTTCAAATCGCACGCCACACCTCCCCCATCCCGCCCTTGCAAAGCGGGAACCTTCAATTCTCACGGGATCGGCACCCGTTCCTTCAGCTCTTCGAAGAAGTTGACGATGATGTTGATTTGTTGTGACTCGGTGCCTGTCGAATCAACCTGGTCAAGCACGATGATCTCTCCATCAGGCATGACATCGAAACGAGAGAACCCGCGACTTCCTTGAGGGAAGGTGGTGGCCGGAAAGGTTTGAGCTTCACCCCACGTAGGACTCGGGGCCGTAGCAATGTCGACAAAGCCCACCTGGGTTCGCCCGATCTCGAAGAACAATTGTTTTCCGTCCGGCGACCACGCAGGATGATGGCCGCTGATTATTCGATGTCTTCGTCCGGTCGGCGGAAAGTCCTCCAGGTAGATCTCGTCGGCCCCAGACGCGTCAGAACGGTAGGCTATCCATTTTCCGTCCGGCGAGAACCTCGGTGTGTCCTGACGTGAGCCAGCGACGTCGATTAGTACTTCGGACGTCCCGTCGCCCAAAGAGAGTGCCCAGATCGAACGTGGACGGACCTCCCTGCCCAATGACGGGTTCGGAATCACCCAATACAGGAGGGTGCGACCATCAGGAGACCAGGACCACGGGTGGTGGAGTTCTCCTTCCGCTGCCCTCGTCAATTGTTCGGGATCGCCGCTGAAGTCAGCGCGTTTCCTGTATACGCTCCGTGTTCGCCCGCCGCCTAAGCCTGAGGAATAGGCCACCCATTCACGGTCGGGTGACCAAACCGGTGTTGCGTCATACGGTCCGAAGGTCAACGGTTGAATCAGTCTTTCACCGAATAGTTCGTACAACCAAATCGCTGTGGTACCACTATCGTCTGACACTCCTAAAGCAAGTCTCTGCCCGTCCGGTGAGACAACAGGATTCTCTCCGGGCGGTAAGTCGAGCGTTTCTGCCCTCCCATTCGGATCCACTATCTTAAGAACGGACTGTCGTTCGATATTTCCAACGGTGTAAACGAGTGAACCCTGGTCAGAAAGACTGAATTGTGCAGTCCCGTTCGCGAGATTGCGTGAGACACCCTGCAGAAGGGGAACCGCCCCGCCTGAGACTTCGATGCTGCCCAAGTCGAAAGGAACTGCCAGGAGCACGTCTCCCTGTGCGTACAGGAGATGTCCAGTCTGCGCGTAACGGGCGGCACTGCCGTCTTCAATGAGAACCTTCCGTTCGTTCGACCCGAGCGATTGAACGACAATTTGCGATTCGGCCTGACGGTTACCGCTGCTCGTAGTGGCCAGAGTAAACAGCAGCCATCGTCCACCAGGCAGAAGCGTGGGATCTTGAACTTGTTCCTCCTCTCGAGTTTCGATGAGAGGTTCCGGCTCGCCCCCGTTGGCAGCAACTTTCATGATCCCCTTGGCCTGCCCAAAAATAATCGTGTCGTCTTCTTCCCAGCTCATTCCGTAGGGGTTCTGGGCATTACATAGCGTTAGGGGCACACCTCCGCTGACCGCAATCTTCTTCAGCACAGCTGTCGCACCGACGTTGTACGCGACCGATTGCCCATCAGGTGAAAAGGTCGGGCTGTCGGGGTTTTCCGCGGTTCCTGGAATCGAAGTCGCCTGCATCTCATCCAGATTCCGCAAATAGAGTTGGTTGTTTGCGACGTAAACGATCTGCGTTCCGTCAGGGGAGATGTCCATTGAACGTCGTTCTGTCCTAGTGAATGATTCGCCCTCCGGAAGGACGTGGTAAAAGCGACCGACGGGACGAATTTCCACCGGCCTCAGCATCCATGTGACGGCGACAGCAACAATCGCGGTGACCATGAAAGTGATCAGGATTGGGATCAGTCGTTGGGATAATGGCTGCGACATCATGGGGAGGGTTGGCTGTAGGGTGACGCCGCTTGGGTCCGCCAGGGCTTGTTCAAGTTCAACGCGCACGTCGCCGACCGCTTGCCAGCGACTCTTCGGCTCCTTCTCAAGACACCGGCGCAGTAGTTCCTGAATTCTGGAGTGGAGGTTTCCCGGCAAGCTGCTAAAATCGGCCTCCTTAGCGACCGCCGCTGCAATCATGTCTGTCGCCGTCGGTCCTTCCCAGAGTTGCCGCCCAACCAACATCTCGAAAAGCACGCACCCGAACGCCCACACATCAGTACGCTTATCTACTTCCTGCCCACGGGCCTGTTCGGGACTCATGTACGCTGCCGTTCCGAGGATCACTCCCTGCTGCGTCGCAGCCATACTCAACGTCGGCGACTGCGACAGGCTCGCATCCGCTCCTTCCCCCGCAAAGGCCTTCGCCAGCCCGAAGTCCAGCACCTTCACCTTGCCGTCCGGCGTAACCTTGATGTTCCCGGGCTTCAGGTCCCGGTGGATGACACCCTTCTCATGAGCCGCTTCGAGGGCTTCTGCGATCTGGAGGGCAAGCTTGAGGGATTCCTCGACAGGGATGGCACCACGCTTGACTCGATCTGCCAGCGTGTCGCCCTCGACGAGTTCCAGCACGAGGAACCGTGTGTCGTTGTGTTCTTCAAGTCCGTGGATCGTCGCGATATTCGGATGGTTCAGCGAGGCCAGCAGCTTGGCTTCACGTTCAAACCGGACCAGCCGTTCTTCGTCCTTGGCGAACTCTTCGGGCAGGGTCTTGATGGCGACTTCACGGCCCAGCTTGGAGTCCCGTGCACGCCACACTTCACCCATACCGCCCTTTCCGAGCGGGGAGAGGATCTCGTAGCTGCCGAGTTGGGTGCCGGGGGTCATTGGTTTTCTTCGAGGAGTGAGGTCCAGTTGATGACAATGTTGAGCGGCATCATACCGGCTGGAATGTTCCTTGAGATCAGAAAACGTTGCCCATCGTCGAAGACTTCATAGATCCTACTTCCAAGGAGCGACCCGGAGGTCAGCGGGGTCTGAAACAAGGGCTCCGGAGGGCCGGCTTGGAGCACCGGTCCGTCGGAGATTGGTACGGTAACAAGTCTTCGAGACCTGTCCAGGTAATAAATCTCACTGCCATCTCGGCTCCATCGTGGGCTCGCCCCTCCGCTGTCGGAAACCTGCTCCCTGTCACCGGAAGGTGGGAAGGATTCGACAAAAACCTCGAACCGTCCCGTTTCATTAGAGGCGTAGATCACCCGTTTCCCGTCTGGGGAAAACTTGCCTGAGGTTTCATCGAAACCGGTGGCCTGGAACTCTTCCATTTGCCCGTCTTCGATCGAGACAATCCACAAATCTTCACCTGTCGCCGTACTGTACAACTGACAGAGAAGCAGACGACCATCAGGGGACCAGTCCATGGGACGCAATGCCGGCTCCGAAGCGGGAATTCTATGGGCTTCGCTACCGCTTTTTAACTCTTTCACATAGAGGCCCCGACCTTGGGACCTGAAAGCTAAGCGCTCGCCATCGGGAGACCAAACCGGGTTGGAATCGAGTTCTGGATCACTCGTGAACCTGGTGGGAGGCCCTCCGATAGGGTCGTGAATCCATATGTCCGTATTCACGTCCGGACGGGAAGTCGCCATGCGCTGGCCGTCGGGTGAGACCTGCAGTTGCCACTCTTCGACTTCACCGAACGAACCCAGCACCTTGCCGCTTCGATTCATCCACAGCGGTTCGGCGGAGTAACCGTTCGCATCGTGATAGACGAGCACCCCGTTTTGGGAGATCGAAAAAGAAATCCGTCCACCAACGGTAATTGTTCCTACTCCTTCTACGACGGCGGCAGCTTCGCCCGTCAGAGCCAGCGTCTCGGCGTCGAAACCCTGCGCCATCAGTGTGCCGTCGCGTCCGAACAAAATGTAGCCTGGCGGACTGTATCTGACGTACGACCACTCGTTCATCAGAAGATGTTTCAGGTTTGAATCGAGGGATCCGACGTAAATCCCGTTGTTCTCGGGATTCAGGCTCGTCGCGAGGTAAAGAAAACGCCGACCGTCAGGCAGAAAGAAGGGCGAATGATGTCGATTCTCGTCGCGACTCTTGTCTAGTTCAGTAACCGGCACCCGGTTGCCACCGTCCGCATTCACACGATACAGACCGCCTTGACCCGCCTCTTGGGGGAACAAGATGATGCCCTCGGCGTTCCAGGTGCCAGGGCGACCCAATCGCCCCGCCTCGGAAATGGTTCGGGGCGACCCTCCCGAAATATTCACTCGCTTGAGCGAGCCGTTGGCAAAGAAAGCGATCGAACGACTGTCGTGTGACCAGAAGGGCGCCGTTGCCCCATCGGTGCCGGGGAATAACCGAGGTTCCGCCTGGTCCAGGGAACGCACCCATAGTTCTCGATTCGAAACGAACGCCAAATGATTTCCGTCGGGAGACACAGCCATCTGGCCCAGAGGAATCCTCGGTTCTGTCGCAGAGAATCTCATCAGTTGAGGTTGGGGAGACTCGGCACCGAAATCCAGGGCCAAGACCACGACGGCAATCATCAGCGAGGCAGTTGCTCCGATCCATGCGATTCGTTCCGTCCTCTTCGACGGGGCTTCGAACGAAGTCGTCTCGGGACGTGAACGGCCGTCCGCACTCCATTTCAATCCGCGAATGAGGTCTGTGGCGGTTTGCCACCTGTCGTCGGGATTCTTGGCGAGGCACGTCCTGACGATCTGATCGAGCAAAGGCGGAGATACGGGTTGCAAGTCGGCGATAGGCGCGGGCTGACTTCCCATGATCGCCGTAATCAGACTCGCCGGACTCGCCCCTTCAAACGCCTTCTTCCCCGTCACCATCTCGTACACCACCGCACCGAAGGCAAAGATGTCCGTTCGGGCATCGGCTTCCTTACCTTCCAACTGCTCTGGTGCCATGTACTGGAGCGTGCCGATGATTGTGCCTTCTGCTGTCAGGGGCGCTGAAGGGTCTTGGGTGGGCATCTGAGAGAGCGGCGAGACTTGACCGGCATCACCCTTCAGCTTCGCCAATCCGAAGTCCAGCAACTTCGTCCCCGACTTCGTGATCATGATGTTGCCGGGCTTGAGATCCCGATGCACTACACCCTGCCGGTGGGCCTTGCCCAGCGCGTCGGCGATCTGAATGGCGTATTCGAGCGCCTGGTCGAGAGGCAACCGTCCCTTCTCCAACCGCTGCTGGAGCGTCTCACCTTCGACGAGCTCCATGACGAGGTAGTGAATGCCGTCCTGTTCGCCGATGTCGTGGAGCGTGCAGATATGCGGGTGGTTCAGGCTGCTGACGGCACGGGCTTCCCGCTCGAAACGTTCACGGCGCTGGGGGTCATCAGCTAAGTGTTCGGGGAGGACTTTGATCGCAACCGTGCGGTCCAGGCGGGTGTCGGTGGCGCGATACACCTCTCCCATACCACCGGCACCGATTTGGTCGCCGATTTCGTAGGGGCCGAGTCGGGTTCCTGCCGTGAGGGCCATAGACTGCGCGTGCCTCAAAGGCGGTCCGTCGCCATGGTTGGGTGGAACTTGGCTAAATAGTACGGGAGGAAGGAGTTGGGGTCAACGAAGTCGGGAACCCATGTCAATATTCGACAATTCTGTCAGCCCCTAAGTGTTCAATCAAAAGGTCACCCGCTCCGGATCAAGGAACCGTGACATTGAACGTCAAGGAACCGAAGCCGGTATTGGATTTAAACGAGATCCAACAGGGAACCGGAAGAGAGGGGGCGGAGTTGCTCGAATTGATTCTGAGACACACGCGCTGCCTGCTTGGCCGGGTACCCGGAAGGGGCGCCGTTAGGGGGTCGATCCCTGGCACCCCCGAGGACGTACCCAGTTCGCTCGCGCGTTAGCCAGCGATCGTTTCGACGTCGCCCGGCAGCTTGCTGACGATCAGCTTTTGGAGATTGACTTTGGTGCTGGCGTTATCGATGTCGATCCCGACGAGATTACCCTGAGCGTCGTAGTCAAGCAAGACGCCTTCTGAAATCTCTCGAGTGTCCGAGCTCGCCTGCTCCGACAAGTCAATGTAGAGCGAATCCGTTTCAGGATGGTAGTTCAGCTTCATGGTTTCTGTTCGAGGACTTTGTAGTGGGATATGGTCTGGCCGATCATTTTAGCGTCGGGCCCACCGTCCCCGCTTTTCGAACGTTGGAGCGGGCTCATTCATTTGTCCAAACCCTGCATTTGAGGGAACTCCTACGCCTGACGGTCCCCCCACGCCTCATTGCACCGGCACCCGTTCCTTCAGTTCCTCGACCCAGTTCAGGACGACGTGGATCCGCTGTGTCGTGCCTGCTGTCGTTCCAGCTTCGGCGATCATCAGGAAACGATCTCCGTCCGGGTGAATGTCGTATGCGGGGATTCCCCGCTCGCCACGCATGTACGCCTGTCCCTCGAAGAGCATTCGAGGCGGTTCGAACCTGAAACCTGCGTCCGTCTCGACTCTAACCGCCATCATGTCCCCACTTGATGTTCGGAAGAACACTTCGTCGCCGTCGGGAGACCATACGGGTTCAACACCGCCCCTCGTGGAGATCCGTCGTTGCCCGCCGCCAGTGCTCGGGTAGGGCCGTACCCAGACTTCGTCCCGTCCGGACTCGTCCGATACGTAGGCAATCCATTTGCCATCTGGAGAAAACCGTGGGCCCCGTTCCTGGGCAGGGCTCTCAAGAAAGGGGGTCGCTTCAACCGTTCCGTTCTCAGAATGGAGTGTCCAGATGTCCCGATTCGTCCGGTCGGGGTTGATGAAATAGAACGCCAGTGTATTGTCTCGTGACCACGACCCTGGCGAGATGTCTCCCTCGAAATCCTGCAAAAGCACTTCAGCCTGGCCACTGCCATCGGCCAATTTCCAATAGATGTCGTCAGGTGCTTCCCGGTTCGACCCGAAGGTAATTCTGCTGCCGTCTGGTGTCCAGGCGGGCGACCGATTCTGATCTTCTTCGAACGTGAATTGGCTCAGTGATCCCCCTTCCACGTCATAAACCCAGATGTGACGGCCCACAGCGAGGATCGCAAAGGTAACCTTGGTCCCATCCGGCGAGATGCGTGGATTCTCGTAGCCTGCGAGGTCAGCAGCGAGGGGCGTCACGTTGGAACCATCCTGATCAACCCAGACCAAGGATCGCTCGACCATACCCGTCTGGCCACCCGACACGTACGCCAGGCTGCCGGATTCAGAAACACCGGCGTTTCCCGTCCTGCTGCCGATGGCAGCGATTCCTTCGACAAGAGCAACCGACCCGCCGGTTAACTTTCCTCGTGCGGGATCGAATGGGGCCGCCAGCAGAACACCTCCGCTGTAGTAAACCAGATGTCCCGTCGTAAGGTACCTGACCGGGGAACCTCCTGAGAGCAAAAGTTGCCGTTCTCCGGTGCTGATGGATTGCATGACGATATGCATCTCGTCCAATCCGGCACCCGTGGTAACAGCAAAGAGCAGCGTGTCCCCGTCCGGCAAGACATCGGGCAATACGATGTTCAATTCACCCGCCGCAGAATCTACGGACACCAGTGTTTCTGGCTCTCCGCCGTCAGCAGACACACGCATGACGTTCTCCGCCCCAGGTGTGAAGACGATTGTGCCGTCCGGCAGCCAATTGGCTCCCCTCAGAGTTGCCGCTTCACAAAGCGTAATCGGTGGCCCTCCTCCTATCGGGACTTTCTTGAGTTGCCCGCCTGCTGCGAACCCGATCCACTGTCCGTCCGGTGAGAAGAACGGGTTGACTGCACCGTCGGTACCACGAATCGGCACAGCGTCCATCTGGGCGACTTCCCGCAGGTAAAGCTGATCGTTCGCAGCGTAGGCCAGATACTTGTCATCGGGGGATATCGCCAAGGCAGGCCTGCCCACGGGCAACCCACCACCTTCAGGTATGTCCTCTGGGAAGCGTACAACGGGATGCGGCGTTGGGGTATCAAGCTTCAGCATCCATACAGCCACGCCAGCGAATATCACGCTAATAACGGCGGTAACTGCGATCCATCGCAGTATCGGTCGTGGAGGTGCTTGAGCAAACTCAGGCTGGACGATCACGCCGTCGGGATCGGAGAGAACCTTCTGAATATCCACACGGGCATCGGAGATGTCACCGTATCGGTCCTTGGCCTCCTTCTCTAAGCAACGCTCTAGCAGCAGCCGGGTTCTAGGATGCAAGTTTAGGGGCAGGGTGTTCCACTGTGGTTCCTTCGCCAGGACACCCGCCAGAACATCCGACACTGTGCCCCCGTCGAAGGTTCCGCGTCCCGTCAGCATCTCGAATAGCACCACACCAAAAGCCCACACATCGGCCCTTTTATCGACCTCCTGCCCCCGTGCCTGCTCAGGAGACATGTAAGCGGCAGTGCCGAGAATCACTCCCTGCTGCGTCGCCGCCATGCTCAACGTCGGTGAATTTGACAGGCTGGCATCGGCACCGTCGCCAACGAACGCCTTTGCAAGCCCGAAGTCCAACACCTTCACCTTGCCGTCTGGCGTCACCTTGATGTTGGCGGGCTTCAGATCCCGGTGGATGACACCGTTCTCATGGGCCTCTTCGAGAGCTTCGGCGATCTGTAGTGCGAGCTTGAGGGACTCCTCTACTGCGATCGCGCCCCTCTTCAGCCGATCCGCCAGCGTGTCCCCTTCGACGAGTTCGAGGACAAGGAAGCGTGTATCGCTGTCTTCTTCGAGGCCGTAGATCGCTGCGATGTTGGGATGGTTCAAAGACGCCAGCAGCTTCGCTTCACGTTCAAACCGTGCCAGACGTTCTTCGTCTTTGGCGAACTCTTCGGGAAGGGTCTTGATGGCCACCTGACGACCCAACTTCGCGTCCTGCGCCAGCCACACCGATCCCATGCCGCCCTGACCGAGCTTGTCGGTGATCTCGTAGTGGCCCAGCGTCTTGCCGATCATTGCACCGGCACCCTTTCCTTCAGTTCTTCGAACCAGTTCAAAATCACGTTGATTTTTGAAGACCTCGCCCTGCCAACGCTCCCTTGTTCGGGCATGACGACGATGAACCGTTCCCCGTCTGGGAGAATGTCGTAGCTTCGAAAATAGACGACCGTGACGAAGTCCTCCACAGGAAGTGGCTCGGGCGACCCGAACTCTGGAAATCCGCGTTCGGTCGTAACGTCTACGGACGTCAGTAGACCCCGGCCCGGAGCGGAGCTTCTGAAGATCAGCCGCTGGCCGTCCGGCGACCAGAGCGGAAACACCGCCGGTTCGTTTGAGATGATCGGAAATTTGTTGCCTGTTGGCGGAAACGGCTGCACGTAAATTCCTTGAAGTCCAACCTCTTCGGACCAGTAGGCGAGCCACTCTCCGTCCGGCGAGAACGATGAGCCGTCCTGGCGCGAACCGAGGTCAGAGGCAAAAGGCTTCTCATCACCAGTGTCCAGGAAGAGTGTCCATATGTCGTGATCGGGACCCTCCTCCCTGCGGAAGGAGAGAACGTTTCCATCACGTGACCATGATTCCGGAAGATGAGCGACACCTTCTTCTGCAGCCGTCAGACGCTCGGCCGCGCCGCCGTCAACGGGTTGCCGGTAAATGCTGGTAGCGCCGTCTCGATCGGAGGCGAATGTCAGGTGTTTGCTATCGTGCGTCCAAACAGGTCGGCTGTTGTTTCCGTCTTGTTCTAGCGTCAGAGGCCGAATAGACGTCTCGCCAGAGAGATCGTAAACCCATATGGCGCTCCGCCCGTCCGGCTCCAGAGTCTGAACCGCGACCTGACTTCCGTCGGGTGAAACCCTGGGGGCTACGTAGGGTCCCGGTCGGATACCCAGGGGTTCGACTTTTCCATTACGGTCGACCAAGGCCAGGGTCCTGTTGTCGCCTCCGCCAGAATCCGGGAGAAACACGAGAGTCCCATCGGTGGCCACGTCAAACGTTGTTGCACCTAAGGTATGGTCTGCCTCGATGTTCACGACAACCGGCTGGGGTGAACCCACAGTTTCGAGCTGTTCCAGATCAAAGCCAACCGCCATCAGCAATCCGTCCCGGGCGTAGATCAGATGACCAGTCGGGACATAGCGGGCGTCGTAGCCACCTTCGAGTACCACCTTCCGGTCCCCGGTCTCGACCGATTGTGCGACGATATGCGCGTCGTTCCAGGCGTTCAAAACCGTGCTGGCCGTAAACAGTACCCATTGCCCCCCGGGCAGCAGTTCGGGGTACTCCAGATCGACATAATTACCCCTCACAGCAAATGGTTCGGGCGTGCCCCCGTTCGCGGAAACACGAAGCAAGTCGCTTGGTCCGCCTCGGCCAAAGAGGATAACGTCCTGTGAGATCCAGTTCCCCGCCAGGCCCCTCACCACGGAGGCGAGCTCGATCGTCACACCATCGTTGACGTTGATCTTCTTGAGCTGTGTCCGCGTAAAAAACCCGATCCACTGACCATCGGGAGAAAAGAACGCGGAACGCGCTCCCTCGGTTCCGGCGAGCGGTGTCGCTTCGATCCGATCCATCCTTCGCACGTAGAGCTGATCATTGGCCCTGTAGACGAGCCGGCGTCCGTCGGGCGACAACACCATCGGCAGCAGAATGGGGAGTTGCCCCTCCGTCTCGATCTCGAAGCGGGTCGGCAAGGCTAAAGGTCTCGGGGGCCGGGTGAGGTAGGCAATGGTCACGGTAGCGAAAACGCTGGCCAGTACCCATGGAAGCACCAGGCGTAATCTCCCTTGACGTCGGCCACCGTGAAGAGCCTGGACGGACAAGCCAGCCGGATCTGCCAGCGCGACCTCGATCTCGAACCGTACATCCCCGATGTCGTGCCATCGCTGTTTCGGTTCCTTGGCCAGACACCGCCGAATCAATTCGCTGATCTTCGGATGGAGGTTGGTTTGGAGTGCGGTGTAGTCCGGATCCCTGGCCAGCACGGATGCCATCACGTCGGACATCAACTCGCCCTTGAACGCTTGTCGGCCCGTGAGCATTTCGTACAGCACGCACCCGAAGGCCCATACATCGGCTCTCTTATCGACTTCCTGCCCACGTGCCTGCTCTGGGGCCATATACGCCGCCGTACCGAGGATCACGCCCTGCTGCGTTGCTGCCAAACTTAACGTCGGTGACTGCGAAAGGTTCACGTCCGACCCGTCCCCCGCGAACGCCTTCGCCAACCCGAAGTCCAGGACCTTCACCTTGCCGTCGGGCGTGACCTTGATGTTCCCAGGCTTCAGATCCCTGTGAATCACACCCTTCTCGTGTGCCGCTTCTAGCGCTTCGGCAATCTGAAGAGCCAGCTTGAGGGATTCCTCAACGGGGATCGCACCGCGTTTGAGCCGATCCGCCAGCGTATCGCCTTCAACCAGTTCAAGAACCAGGAACCGCGTGCCACTGTCTTCTTCGAGGCCGTAGATCGCGGCGATGTTGGGGTGGTTCAGCGACGCCAGCAGCTTCGCTTCACGCTCGAACCGGGCCAGGCGCTCTTCGTCTTTGGCAAACTCCTCGGGCAAGGTCTTGATGGCGACTTCACGCCCGAGCTTGGAATCCCGCGCCCTCCACACTTCGCCCATGCCGCCCTTCCCGAGCGGGGAGAGGATTTCGTAGCTGCCGAGTTGGGTGCCGCGTTGCATGATTTAGCGTGTGCCCTACCGTTTACTGACCGCTCAGGCCCTCGTTCCAAGCCTCCTCGATCACCGGCCGAACCACTTTCGTGAACTCGAGGTATGCAGCCGGGTGGAAGTGCAGCAGGTCGTTTCGGTAAAGCTCGATCCGAGGATTGCCAGCGGAATCGAACAGCACCACGTTCACGTCGACATAACCGAGTTCCGGGTTCTGGTCGGCGTATTCCCGAATCAGTGAATTGGCCTCGTCGACCACATCCCAGCGATCCCTCTTCTGTGGCGCACGGTTAATCGAGACGAAGAAAATCTGGGTAGCTGGCAGTTCGTTGGCAACCCGCTCGGCAAAGGCCCGAAAATTATCGTAAATCTCCTTGGGACCGGCACCGGCATTCACGTCATTGCTGCCACAGTAGTAGGCGATGATTCTTGGCCTGTAGGGCAAGACGACCCTGTCCATGTAGTGGAGCACCTCCCATGTCCGCGAACCGCCAAATGCCCGGTTGAACACGGGTAACGGTGACATATGTTCTTCAAGGTTAGTCCACTGTCGGAAGATGCTACTTCCGATGAAGAGGATCGCATCCTGAGGCGGCGGATTGGTTTTGTCCTGTTCCAGGAATCGCTCTATCGCTGGACCATGTCGGATCTCGCGCTCTGGCTGCTGAGCTGCTTGAAGAAGAAGCGCGGGCAGCACAAGCGCTGGAATAATCAAACTCAGATATCGACGTTCTTCCATTGGCTTCCTTCTTGGACAATCTGAAGTCTGCGTGTCGAATTCGTTGAAGGAGGCGTCATTGGCCTCGTCATGGCACCGGCACGCGTTCCCTAGGTTCTTCGATCCTCTTAGGCGAACTAGGACGTGTTAACACTAAAGAGCAAGAATGTTTTATAATAGGGCATGGAGATCACACAGGAGCAGTATTGTCGCATCGAGCCGGAGCTGCCGCGTCAGCGGGGGAACGTCAGTCTTTCGAACCTGACGGTCTTGAACGCCATTTTGTATGTGGCTGAGCAGGGCTGCAAGTGGCGCGGTCTGCCCAAGCGCTTTGGCAACTGGCACACCATCTACACCCGGATGAACCGCTGGTCCAAGAACGGCGTGCTCGACGCCGTCTTCGAAAAACTCCAGCGCGAGCAACTGGTGCGCATCCGGGTGGAAGCCGTTTCGATGGACTCAACCATTGTGAAGGTGCATCCCGACGGCACGGGTGCGTTAAAAAAAACGGTCCGCAAGCGATCGGCAAATCCCGCGGCGGATGGACCACCAAGATTCATCTGGTTGCCGCGAATGCTCGAACGGCAATAACGTTTGCGCTCTCGCCCGGCCAAGCGCACGACGCCCCGCAGGGCCGCGATCTGCTCGCCGGTCTGGGGCCACTACCCGAGCCGCTACCGCTGCTGATGGACCGCGCCTACCAGGACGACCAGACCCGCCAATTGGCTCTGGATTTTGGGTGGATTCCCGTCGTGCCGCCCAAGCGCAACCGCCTGGAGCCGTGGGAATACGACCGCGTTCTCTACCGCCGCAGGAACGAAGTCGAGAGGCTCTTCCGCCGACTCAAAGGTTTCCGGCGTATCTTCTCCCGTTTCGATAAACTCGACGTCATGTTCCTCGCCTTCCTTCACTTCGCTCTCATCGTCGAGGCACTACGGTAGTGTTAACACGCCCTAGGTAGAAAGTGTCACGAGTCGCGTGCGCCGTGACCGCCTAATTCGCTGGAGCACTGTCCGCATTGGCAGGCCGCCCGATTTCGGAACGGATGATGCCCGTCTCGTCACAATAAAAGTGGGCCCAAGAATCCTCTTCCGGGCGGGCGACTATCTCATATCCGGCCTCCGTTTCGGAGAGGCTGTACTGATACGGTCCTTGTGAATCCCCAGCATCCTCCAGGTTCACCAACCCCGCATCGGTCAATTCTTCGAGGCTTGGGTAACCCCCGTTCCTTGCAAAGTACGTCACTGCGGCCGTATTCACGATTCGCAGGACACTCACGGCCGATGCCTCGCCTTCCGCTCGCGTCTCTCTCAGCTCATCTTCGGCCGACTGATCGGCGTTCAGGTTCACGGAACGACTCTCCTCAGCACTGGTACAACCCAGCAAGAGAAGTGCCCCGACGATGGCCGCGCAGAGCTTCAAATACTCCATCACAGACTCCCCTCCGATGCGTCTCGGCCCTGGCCGAGCTTGTCGGTGATCTCATAGTGGCCTAGCGTCTGGCCGATCATGGCACCGGCACCCGTTCCTTCAGTTCTTCGAACCAGTTGGCGACAGGCCATCGCCCGGTAGACCACACCCATACCTCCGCCCCCGATCTGTTCGAGGACTTTGTAGTGGGATATGGTCTGGCCGATCATTGCTCAAGCCGACGCCGACAACGATTGACGAGATGTCGGACTCACGTGATCAGAGCGTACACGACGACAGCGGCAACAACTGCGACAACCGCAACAACCAGCAGGATAAACCTTTCCGTCTTCTTGACGGTCTTTTCAAGCTCGGGCTGAAAGCCACGCCCCCGTTTCCGCTCAGAACCTACACGCAATTCGATCGGGTTTCCAGCACAGTGGCCAACCGGATGATCTCTTGCGCATATCGCGCAGAATGCCATCGAGACCTCCCTTGATTCGGTCCAGTAGAGCCCGCGCAAGGCGATCATGGCACCGGCACGCGTTCTTCAGTTCTGCTCCAGTTCCCGACTAAGGCTTCTTACGATGACAAGATCCTCGATCAACTGCTGGAACATCGAAACATCCACGACATCGGACGACTCCAGCTCTGCGAGCCTGAATTCGATGCGTGCCGATAAGGACGAGAGTGCGGAAAGCTTCGTCCTGAAAGAGCGATCCTTCACATCCGTATCGAGGTGCGACACGCGTTCCCCGAGCAGGAACTGAATCATCTTGTCGGCTTTCTTGTCGATCTCGTCGGCCTGCTTCTCAATAGCCTCGTATGCCCACTCCTCCGGTGGAGCGAACCGGCACAGTGAGATCTCTCTGACTGTTTGCAGAAATTCGGTGGAATCGTCTAGGAACGCCTGCCGTTTGGCCATCTCTTTCCGACCCATCGCCAGCCTCGGACTCAACGTGGGGTTGGCATCGAACATACTGTCCAAATCCCAAGCGATTGTCCGAGTGTACCCCTGGTACTGCATGCTGGGTCGGTCGGGATTCGACTGCGAACTCTGTGCCGCTACTGGCACCGCGGGCAGGATGAAGGCAATTGGAAGAAAGATTCTGGCGATCATGGCACCGGCACCCGTTCGGTCAGTTCTTCAAACCAGTTTAGTACGACCTCAACTCGTAGCGGGGATCTCTGGCTGGCCGGCTTGACCATCAGGAATCGTCCATCTCGCGCGACGTCGTAGGAGGGTTGCTGCAGCAGCGTGCTGGTTCCTGAGTTGCTATAAGCGGCGCTGTCAAACAAAAAGTCGGCCCGCGACCAAGTGAACCCATCGCCGGTGCCGTCGATGTCGACCGCCATCAGGCGAGTGCCTTCCAGGTAGTACAGTTGTCTGCCGTTTCGGGCCCAGACGGGTTCCCTACCGCCATTTAGCGACACACGTGTTGCGACTCCCGCGGGATAAGATTTCACCCAGACTTCGCTTGTTGAAGTTTCGTCCGAAGTGTACGCCAGCAACCTCCCGTCGGGCGACAGGGCCGCCCCTCTTCCCTCATTGAAAGCAGTTGCGACGACATCCTGAATCTCGTCCGGCCTGCCTACCGGCCAGCGTACAATGTCTATTCCGGTAGCGGATCTCTCTATGGCTGTTGCGACGAATTCTGTGCCATCGGCCGACCAACCCACGAGATGGAAGTGCCCTGGGGGCGAAACGGTCTCCCCAACGTCGCCAGGGGCGTTCGTATCGATCGCAACGAGAGCAGTGTCACTCTCATAGACGATACTGTCGCCCTCGGGCGACCACGTGGGCTGGTTGAGGTTACTCTCGGCGAACGTCAGGCGCATCGGTGGGCGTCCGTCCAGATAGTGCACCCAGACGTCGCCGCTGAGCCCTCCAACGATCAAAGCCACCCTCCCGTCGTCCGGCGACAGTTTCGGGCTTCCCAGCCCCGCCAACGCGGAAGTCGATATCGATTCCTGCTCCTTCCCATCTGGTGTGACCCACACCGGTGTTCCAGTCAGTTCTTGTGCTCTGCCGGTGATGTACGCGAGTGATCCGGAAGCGGAAACGTCCCATTGTGAAGGCGCGGTCGCTGATCCGCGAAACACGTCTTGGACTAGAGGAACGGCTTCGCCGAGCTCCCAGGTTTCTGAATCGAACCGACGGGCATGGATGTCCGTCCCCACGCCGTAAACGAGATATCCGGTCGGAAGGTAATGGGCTGCGGATCCGGTGAACAATGGCCGTTCCTCCGCGGATTCCAACGACCGAACAGCGACCTTTCGGTTGGTCTCGTTGGGTGCGTCCAGGGTATACAGCAGTGACTTCCCACCCGGCAGCATCATTGGCGCAGCGATATCCACTTCCGAGTTCACGAGGGTGACCGGATCACCCCCGCCGGATGGAATACTCATGATGTCCCGTCTGTTCTGAACCCAGAGGATCGAGTTGTCTTCCGTCCAGCTGACGCCGCGCGGGGCTTCAATGTCCTGCAGGACGACCGGAATTCCACCCTCAACCTGGATGGTCTTGAGTTGTCCCTGCAACAGTTGCCCCTGCGACCGGGAAAAGTACGCGATCGATTCCCCTTCGGGTGAAAAGGAAGGGGATCTCACCGCATCAGATTCTGTCCCCGGGACGACCCTCGCCACCCCCTCGTCCATGGAGCGCAGGTAGAGCCCGGCTCTCGCGCCATACGCAAGCCTGCGGCCGTCGGGAGAAAAGGCCAGAAAGCTGCGATTGAAGCCCAACAGCTGTTGGATCTCGGATGGCACGAAATCAAAGCGAGTGACGGGCCCAACGAACCGTGGCTCGGGCTTGAGGATCCAGGTAGCGACAACTGCGATCATGGACGCGAGCACGAACGTGGCTGCGATCCACCCCAGCATGGGTCTCGGAGGCGTCTGGATGACGTCGGCAACCGGCTGGATCAGCACGCCACCGGGATCGGCCAAAGCGTGCTCGATCTCCACCCGTACATCGCCGACCGCCTGCCAGCGGCTCTTCGGCTCTTTCTCTACAGAGCGACGTATGAGCTCCTGAATCGCAGGATGGATATTCGCCGGCAAGGCACCCAGGTCAGCGTCTCTCGCGACGGCCGCCGCGATCATGTCCGTGACCGTTGGTCCCCCCCAGAGTTGCCGCCCTGTCAGCATCTCGTAGAAAACGCAGCCAAAGGCCCAAACGTCGGCTCTCTTATCGACTTCCTGACCCCGTGCCTGCTCAGGCGACATGTAAGCGGCTGTGCCGAGGATCACGCCCTGCTGGGTGGCAGTCATGCTGATGGTTGGGGACTGGGACAGGTTGGCCTCGCTCCCGTCACCGGCAAACGCCTTTGCAAGCCCGAAGTCCAGTACCTTCACTTTCCCGTCGGGGGTGACCTTGATATTGGCGGGCTTCAAATCACGGTGGATAACGCCCTTTTCGTGCGCGGCTTCGAGGGCTTCGGCTATCTGAAGTGCGAGTTTGAGGGATTCCTCAACAGGGATGGCACCACGTTTGAGCCGCTCCGCCAGTGTGTCGCCTTCGACCAGTTCGAGCACGAGGAACTGCGTGCCATTGTCTTCTTCGAGGCCGTAGATCGCGGCGATGTTCGGATGATTCAGCGACGCCAGCAGCTTCGCTTCACGCTCAAAACGTGCAAGGCGTTCTTCGTCCTCCGCGAATTCCTCGGGCAGGGTCTTGATGGCGACCTGCCGACCTAACTTCGAGTCCTGCGCCAGCCACACCGATCCCATGCCGCCCTGGCCGAGCTTGTCGGTGATCTCGTAGTGGCCGAGCGTCTTGCCGATCATGGCACCGGCACCCGTTCCTTCAGTTCTTCAAAGAAGTTCAGGATGATGCGCAGCGGTTGCGAGCCCCGGGTTCCGTCTCGGGGGCTTTCTTCCGTGATCAGGAAACGACCGTCCCGCGCCACGTCGTAGCTGCGTATATGGTTCAACCATTGATACGCCCCACGGAACAGCTCTATCGGCGCACTTGGCTGGAATGCGGGGCTACTCTGAACCGCGACCCCCATTATCGAGGACGGATTGACGTTTTGTACTCCCTTGAAATAAAACAGCTCGTCGCCGGCGGCTGACCAGGTGGGCATGATCCCGCCACTATCGGAGATCGGTGTTTTATCCGCCAGGCCGGGATACGAGACGACATACACCTCGTACTGCCCCGTCTCATCCGACGCGTAGGCCAGCCAGCGACCGTTCGGCGACAGCGCAGGATAGTCCTCGTTATATGACTCCATTAGTATAGGTCGCGGCGTTTCTTCCGGCCGGTCGGTATCGAGAACCAAGATATCGTCGTTCGTTCCGGGCCGTTCCTGGACGAAGAGCAACTCCGTACTATCCGGCACCCACGCCCCCGCGAACTGAGATCCTCTCGGCCTCGTCAAAGGTTGTGGCGGCTGGCTTCCGTCCACTACTTGCCAGAACAGATTTCGCGATCCAGCCTCTACCGCACGGCCAAAGACAATTCGGTCCCCATCCGGAGACCACGCACCAACGTTAAGCCCGTCACCCTGAAGACTCTGCGCCGTGCCCCGTCGCAGGTCGTAAATGAGGACGGTTCGTTCGAACTGATCGCTTACCGCAATACGTCCCCCGTCCGGTGAGATTCGGGGATTGAAGAATCCTCCGGGACGGATGCCCACGGGTTCACGGTTGCCATCGCGGTCCACCCAGACCAGTTCTCTCAGTTCGGCGGGCAACAAACCACCGGGAAGATAGACGAGGGTGCCGGATTCGGAGACAGAGAATTGTCCCGCGCCGGTGTCAGAGTTCCGACCCGCGACCCTTGTCGCCTGCGTCACGCTTGCGATCAGCGGGACTGCCTCACCATTGAGCTCTAGCGTCCGCGCATCAAACGGTGCAGCCCACAATGTCCCCATCCTCATGAATAGCAGATGCCCTGATACCGCATAGACCGGATGTGCGGCGTTATCAAGCAGGACCTGTCGAGCGCCGCTGCTCAACGACTCGACGACTATCTGGGCGGCTTCCCATCCTTCAGAAAAGCGGAAAACGGTATACAGGAGGGCTTCTCCGCCAGGGAGGACCCACGGTAGCCGGTGGCCCCCCGTTTCGCTTTCCGGCTTTGATAGAGGATGGGGTGTTCCCCCTTCGTCTGAGACCGTCCATAGGCCCCAGCGCGGACCCCTGTCGGCAAAGACGATCTCACCGTGCGTCCCCCAACTCGCTCCCATAATCTGCTGATTCTGGATCGGGGCGAGTGGAAAGGGCAGCCCACCAGCAATGTTGATCTTCCAGAGTTGACCGCCACTCGTGTAACCGATCTCCTGTCCATCGGGGGAAAAGAAGGGACTGTTAGCGCCTTGGGTTCCCGGAATAGGCTGCGCTGCTGCCTGGTCCAGTGGGCGGAGGTACAGCCTTCGGGCGCCGCCGGCCGATCCAGCGAAAACGAGTTGGCGTCCATCGGGGGAAATCGCCACTTGTGTTCGGGTGAGACCCGATACGTCCTCAACGGGATTGCCAAAATACTCGGCCGGCTCGATGGTCAGTGCCACGTGAGTGGCTGAGGCTGTTGAAATCCCAAGCCAGACCCTAGCGATCGTCTCGGCGAACACCCCGAAGGCCGAACCGATGGCAGCGGCGGCGATCAGCAACACAGCGATCTGCCTCCTGCTGACTCGGGAACTGCCGAATACCTGATACATCAGGCCTTCCGGATCGGCCAGCGCCTGTTCGATGTCCACCCGCACATCGGCGACGCTGTGCCAGCGGTTCCAGGTCTCTTTTTCCAGACAGCGTTCGATGAGTTTTCGAATCGTCGGATGGAGGTTGGGTGGCAGAGCATCCCATGCTGGCTCCGCGCGGATCACGGCAGCGAGGATATCCGTGGCGAGATCTCCGGGAAACGCGCGTTTGCCGGCTAGCATTTCGTACAGGACACAGCCGAGCGCCCAGACGTCGGTTCGCGTATCGACTTCCTGGCCCCGGGCTTGCTCGGGGCTCATGTACGCCGCTGTTCCGAGGATCACGCCCTGCTGCGTTGCCGCTAGACTTAGAGTGGGCGACTGCGACAGGTTCACATCCGTCCCATCTCCTGCGAACGCCTTCGCCAACCCGAAGTCCAGCACCTTGACCTTGCCATCCGGGGTCACTTTGATGTTCCCGGGCTTCAAATCCCGGTGGATGACACCCTTCTCATGCGCCGCTTCGAGGGCTTCCGCAATCTGGAGAGCGAGTTTGAGGGACTCTTCTACCGGGATGGCACCTCGCTTCAGCCGTTCCTGAAGCGTGTCCCCTTCGACGAGTTCGAGGACGAGGAAGCGTGTGCCATTGTCTTCCTCCAGACCATGGATCGTCGCGATGTTTGGGTGATTCAGCGAGGCCAGCAGTTTTGCTTCACGCTCGAACCGGCCAAGGCGCTCCTCGTCCTTGGCGAACTCCTCGGGTAGGGTCTTGATGGCAACCTGCCGCCCTAACTTCGCATCCTGCGCCCGCCACACGGACCCCATTCCGCCCTGGCCGAGCTTGTCGGTGATCTCGTAGTGGCCGAGCGTCTTGCCGATCATGGCACCGGTACCCGTTCTTTCAGTTCTTCGAACCAGTTAAGGACGATGTGGATTTGGGGTGCTGGCGCGTTCTCGTCGGCTGCCCTGATCATGAGAAAGCGCTGGCCATCCGGCGACACGTCGTAGCCTCGGGCAGTAGCGCCAGCCAGAGCATATTCACCCTCAAACAGGACGTCAGGGCGGCCCGGCGTGAAGCTCGGCTCTCGATCGATGCTGACCGCCATCATTTGATCGTCGTTTCTATAGAACAGCTCGCTCCCATCCGGCGACCATACCGGCGCGGTACCACCCCCGGAGGAAATCAGCCGGCGGTCACCGAGATCTGGAAATCGCTGCACGTAGATTTCGGGTTGCCCCGTCTGGTCAGAAACATAGGCGATCCATGTGCCATCGGGCGAGAGCGCAGGCGCTGCTTCGTTCGCCTCAGTCTGGAACAAGGGTCGCCAGGTCTCCTCGCCCTCCATTTCGAACAAACCGATGTCCAGGCTTGGCGGAGGCCCATAGTCAAAAACCATGCTCCTCGCGTCTGGCGACCAACCATACGGTTTGAAGTTACCTGCAGCTTCACTCGTCAGCAGCTTTTCGACAGGACCAGTGCCATCGGCGCGGCCCCAGAAGAAGCTGAACCGGCCCAGTTGTTCTCTGTGGGTGGCAAACACCACCCGCTCGTTGTCCGGGGTCCACAGCGGTACGTTGTCTACCCCGGGCGTCGTCGTGAGCCTGCTGAGTGTCCCGCGGGCTAACTCTCCGATCCACACATCCTGGCCCTCCTGCCCGATGATAGTGACAGCGACATGAGTTCCATCGGGTGACACCCGAGGCCACCAATAGGGGGCAGAATCGAAGGGCAGAGGTTCTTCGCGCCCTTGACGGTCCACCCAGACCAAAGAGCGATCCCCTGTAACCCTGCGAGGAACTCAATCGCGGGAGGCATCGATGAACCTGGGAAAGCTGGTGTTCGCGCAAGTCACACAACATCTGCCGCTGACAACGTTTCGGCGGTGCGTGGTCCGGTACGCCGGAGAGCGCAAGGTCAAGAGCTTTTCCTGCCTCGATCAATATCTGTGCATGGCGTTCGCTCAACTGACGTATCGGGAAAGTCTGCGCGACATCGAAGCGTGTCTGCGAGCGCAAGAAAGCAAGCTGTACCACATGGGCATTCAAAGCCGAGTGTCGCGCAGCACGCTTGCCGATGCCAACGAAGTGCGCGACTGGCGTATCTACGCCGACTTTGCGCAGTCTCTGATCCGTATGGCTCGGCGTTTGTATGCGGACGAACCGTTTGGAGTCGATCTGAAAGAGACGGTCTACGCCTTGGATGCCAGTACCATCGACTTGTGTCTCTCGGTGTTTTCCTGGGCACCGTTTCGTTCGGCCAAAGCGGCGATCAAACTGCACACGCTCTTGGACCTGCGCGGCAATATCCCTTCGTTCCTGCACATCAGCGACGGCAAACTTCACGACGTGAATGTTCTGGACCTGTTGCGGCCCGAACCCGGGGCCTTCTACATCATGGACCGTGCCTACATCGACTTCCGTCGGCTCTACGGTCTTCACCAGGCAGGCAGCTTCTTTGTGACGCGCGCCAAGTCCAATCTCAAAGCCCGGCGCCGCTATTCTCATACCGTCGATCGGAATACCGGATTGATCGCCGATCAGACCATCATGCTGACTGGCTTCTACACGCGTCAACACTTCGGCGCGCCATTGCGCCGCATCCGATTCAAGGATCCCGAAACAGAAAAACGGTTGGTGTTCCTGACCAACAACTTCACGCTGCCGGCAATCACTATCACCGAGCTTTATCGATGCCGGTGGCAGGTCGAGCTGTTCTTCAAATGGATCAAGCAGCATCTTCGTATCAAAGTTTTCTTTGGGACTTCCGAGAACGCAGTCAAAACTCAAGTGTGGATCGCTGTCTCCATTTACCTGCTGGTCGCTATCGTGAAAAAACGACTCCACATCACAGCCAGCTTGTATGAAATGCTACAGATTCTGAGCCTGACCATGTTCGAACGAATCCCATTGAATCAGCTACTTAACAACATCGCCACCGATGAGGATCCGTACTTTTCGACCAATCAGCTGAATCTATTCGACTTATAACCGGACACTAGTGATAAGTGGCAAGAGATAAAAAAACATTCGGGGCTGCTGCTGCGATTGCAAAAAACGCGATTCCCGAACCTGAAGACCGCGCCAATTTGGTCATCGCCCGCTATGAAGCTGTGGACAATTCACAAAACAGTATCAAGGCCAATCAACTATTGGTTGAGCCGCATGAGTGCAAGCTGTGGGATAGGCACAATCGAAATTACGACCGTCTGAATGAAATCAACTGCCGCGGCCTCATCGACAGCTTCATATCTTCAGGTAGGCAAGAGACACCAGCATGGGTTCGCAGGGTGAGCGCCAATGGCCCAGTCAAATACGAAATCATTGCAGGAGCCCGTCGATTCTGGACCGTTAACTGGCTCCGGAAAAACAACTATCGAAATTTCCGGTTTTTCATCGAGGTTCGTGAAATGACGAACGAGGAGGCATTTCGCCTCAGTAATCTCGAGAACCTTGATAGGGCTGATATTTCTGACTATGAGCGTGCTCTTGACTACCGAGACGCATTGGATTTTTACTACAATGGCAAGCAATCTGAGATGGCCGACCGCCTCAAGAAAACCGAATCTTGGGTATCTCGCTACCTTACACTGGCCCAACTCCCGGAGCAGATTGCCAATGCGTACGCTGACTGGAATCATCTCAAGAAAGATCATGCGAAGGAGTTGCTGAGGATCCTTAGTGATGATGCTTTGCGTCCTAAGATGCTTCAATTAGCGACAGATCTGGATGCCAAACACCGCAACGACGAGATCCACAAGCACAAGCTGATGTCTGGTGCCGAGGTATTCAAATGCCTGAAATCGGTTGGAAAATCTGCCAGCACGAAGTTTAGTTCTGGCCCGATCAGATCCTATGGGCCCAAGGGCTCACCGCATTTTGATCTCCAGAGATCGACCAGAACAGGACTGAGCTTATTCGTGCCTAAGAAGAGCGGGGCAGACATAGACGATCTCATGGTGTCTTTCAGGAAGTGCTTGGAAGAGTACTACAGGAGCTAAATCTTGCAGATCTGCAAGAACCCTATAAGTCATTGCGACTAAATGGATAAATTCGATTTACCATTATCTGAAAAAAGCCTGAAATTGGTCGTGCCAACAACGCGTGGAGCGATTGGGCCGTCTATGCGATGCCGCGATGGTGGGAGGAGTTGGACAATCCCGGGTACCGTAACCAGTGAACCACCGCTGAACCGCAGCGCACAGCAGTGAAAGAATTTGCACCGTGGTCCGATGCGGATGCGCTCGACCGCGTCGAGGGAGTAGGAGCGGCGGTTGGAGATGCCAGTGGCGCGGCGGCGGATCATGTGGTAGACGTCGGCCTGGGACATGAGCCGGTGGGAGAGGCTGCTAGTGTAGTCCGTCACAATTAACGTAACGGCTCTGGCTGTCCCATTTCTGATCATATATGCGGAAAATAATGACCATTAGATCGGAAATCCCTGTGCGGAAGGAACTCGAACGGCTTGGCCGAAGCCGCAGGGTGTCGGTCTGGCTCGGGGAACGATCCGAATAAGGTACAGTCTGTTAGACGGGGACCACTAGGGCGGTGGCGTAATCCTGGAGGGAGGATTCGAGCTTGTGGTGGCAGGGTATTTCCTGGTGCTTGCCGCCCTTTTCGCGGAGCCGGACCCAGGTCCGGCGTCCCTGGATGAAGACGTCATCTGTGCGCATTTTCAGGACGACCCCGACGTGGGCGAAGGTGTAGATCATGAGCGCGATCAGGGATCGGTCGCGCAGTCCTATCCGCGTGTCGGTCACGATGGAATCGAGCAGGTTGCGGGCTTCCTCGGTCGTGAGGACGGGCGTTTTGCCTTTCTTGACGGAGTGTTTCGGCCCGCAGCCAGGGCGTAGGCGTTGCGGGTGTGCGGGTTCCGGATATGGGCGGTGAAGAACTCCATGACGCAGCGCTCGGCGTCGGGATCGGGCGCCAGCAGGGCAGGGAGCCGTGTGGTGCCGCTCCGCTCCACACATAGTGGGGTGCCACCATTCGCCACCGGACCAAGCGATCCCGAGGCTGCCTGACACGGGATGGCATGCTGCACATGATGTTCAAGCTGGGCCAGTGCGCCGAGAAGCGCTGGCGGCGACTACGAGGATTCCATGATCTGGCCAAGGTGATTACTGGGGTGAAATTCAACGACGGGATCGAAGTGTCAGACGTCGACCAGGCCGCCGCTTGAATCAATCGTCAAACACCACTTTGGACAATAACTCGGGTACAGGCCTACCGGCCCTGTACGCGCAGGAGGACAGGCAGGTGCACCGCCGTGCGCCAGTCGAACTGCGCAGGAGGGCCGCATACGTAGAAAACAACCATGAACGATGAAACTACACGTTGGCAATACCGCTTTGAGAACTACAGCCGGGCATTTACGTTGTTGAGGGAAGCGATAGAGCAGATGGATGAGATCGAATTGAAACAACTGGAAAAGGAAGGGGTCATTCAGCGATTTGAATACACTATGGAGCTTGCATGGAAGGTGATGAAAGACTACCTGGAATACCAAGGTATAGTCTTTGAACAAGTTACTCCGAGGGCAGTTATTCGCAAGGCATTTGAGGCAAAGCTGATAGGCGATGGGCAGACCTGGATGAATGCATTGGATGCACGTAATAGAATGTCACACACCTATGATTTCAGTCAATTTGAAGAAGTTATCAAGAAAATAAAGCAAAGCTATCTGGCCGCTATGGACGATCTCCATATCGTCCTGGTGGAGAAAGCGCTGAGCGATGACTAACCACGGTCTTTCTCAACAGCAGGTTGAGACAATCAAACGCATTCTGGCGACTTGCGCAGACCAAATAACTCAAGTTGACCTGTTCGGTTCCAGAGCAACGGGGAGCTACCGTCCAAATTCTGATGTGGACCTGCTTCTTCACGGGAGCCTGACCGAGGAACCCATTGATCGTCTATGGACTCTTTTTCATGAGAGCAATTTACCTTTTTCGGTCGATGTGAAAGGCTACGAACTCACTACCTATCCACCCTTGAAAATGCACATGGATAAAGTTCGCAAGCGCCTATTCACCCAAGACGAGTTGAAAAAGATGTCGTTAAATGGCAGTACTGGGACCTCGTCTTCTATCGCCCCCGATTTCTCTGGACAGTAGCTTGGTAAAGTGCCGGGGTCCGGAGAAATAGGACGTTGTGAATGCTTTCGACGGATGGAGAGTCGAAAGTGATCGACCGGGCGGCCTGTGAACCGGATCGGATGGCCGGGCTACCAGTCCTGGGCCGGTGCTCCATGGCACGGTTCTACCGCTGAAACGGCGGACGGCAAGTGTGCCGCATGACGATGCGATGCCAAGTCTGCGGAAAGCCCACTTCTCGATCGGCAAGTACCGGGTTGCAATCAAAGGGGCTGACAGACGAACGCCGCTCCGTCTACGACGAGATCAAGGGCATGTCGCCCGAGTCCAAAGTGATCGAGATCAAGCGGCCCCGCGTCCGCACCGAGAAGACCCAGAATACCGACGGCAACAAGCTGGAAACCCGGACAGGACACCTCATGTCCGACGCCGACGGCAACTTCCCCAGCGGCTTGCTGAACCAGTGGGAGATAGATGTCCTCGACAATGGGCAGGATACCTGCATTCCTACACAATGGTACGGTCGGTGATGCACCGCAGAAGCCTGTACAAATACTTCAGCGAGAGGAAGTGGGCGGAACGCTTCCTAGCAGCCTGTCGGACTAACACCAAATCGAAAATCTAAGTCATTTATATGACTGTGTTTACAGTTTCGAGCTGAAAAGGGCCCTCGTTGAAAACAAAGGACTTACGCCGAAAGTCCGACAGGCTGCTAGACGGTGAAATCCTGTTTCGTTCGCTCGCGTATTTCCGCGACTATGAGGACGGAAACCTCAGGGAGGATCAAAACGAGGGAACGGCGGTATTCAGGCCGCCGGATGGCCTCATCATCAATAATGTCACTCAGGGAACAACATTTACTCTTCCGAACAGCGCATTCGAGTCAGTGGCGAAGCAAGAGGAAATATTTGTATTCTGCCTGAGCAGATCGCTGACCGACGAACTCCGCGAAAGGTTTGAGGCATCCGTTGTCGCCGAGATCATGAATATTCCGGCATTCTGCTGGCGTGTTACAGAGACATTGCCGGTTGAGGCTAGGTTTCCGGCGCCGAACGGAAAGAGGCTCATAGGCCATCGTGTCCAGTACTACAGCGAAACCGAAGGTGGCGACCCGCGCTGGGCACTACCTGACATGATCGCCACATCGAAGCTCGATGCCTACACCTGGCAGGATGAATTTCGGCTCGTCTTTACGCTGACCGACGCTTTTGCGTTCGAAAATGTTGACACCCGTCTCGTGCAGGGCAACCCGAGTAAGGTGGCAAATCCGTCGGAGCATCGGACCTTCCCAGTAAAGATCACGAATCTGCGTGAAAGTTGCAGGCTTCACGAGTTTTGAAATCCCTATTTCTTCATCGATTGGACCGGGAAAAAGCTGTTCGGTCTGGCATAAAGCGTGTGACCTGGAACGTTTATGATGCCCACTCCATGAAGCGATCCACTGCGAGAGTGAGTTTTCTGGAGAACTCGCCATGAAGAGGGTACTAACGAGATTCTGGGCGGTACCCGGCTTGCCAGAACGGTTCTCCTAACCATTCTCTTTTGCCAGACGTCTGCAAGACATAGAAGTAGACATGAGATAAGACACACGGAGGCGCTGGTGGGAAGGCGCCATCGCCCTCATGTCCCAAACGAAGGTTTGCGACACATGTGGATCGGCTACGCCCGCGTTGTAAACGTACCGATTGTGCTGAATATTCTGGTGAACGCGTGAACGGCGGCTGTCCATCATCGCGTCCGAAGTACTGCGAACACGGTTCACCGATGACGAACCGGTCAGACCGGCGCCGGGGTATTGCCGGTGACAAGCTTGGCCCCGAGCGGCCGTGCTAAGCCGCGGTCGTCATCAACCTGGGAACTGGAATAGAGTCGCGTTTCAGGGTCCTCGAAAGGAGGGAAAGGACATCCGCGCCAAGTCAGTCGTGCGGCCCGTGGAGCGCGCACCCCTCAGGCGTTTGCCGTTGCAGCGAGGCCATGCACTCCCGTGCCAAGTCAGTCGCGCGACGGACCTCGGTGCGAGTCAGGGGGTAATTTTCTAGGCTGTCCGACCATCTCTTGGCGGCTACGTGTCCGTTGGCAGCGGCGACGTAGAACCACATGTATGCGAGGACGTCATCCTTGGGAACACCCTTACCCTTGTTGTACGCCACCCCGAGGTTGTACTGCGTACCGGTGACGCCCTGTGTCGCCGCCAAGCGATACCTGCGCACGGCTTCGGCGTCATCCTGCGGCACACCCCGCCCTGTCGCGTACATGAACCCGAGGTTGTGCTGCGCGGCGGCTTCACCCTGCTCGGCCGCCAAGCGATACCAGCGCACCGCTTCGTCCGCATCCTCAATCACGCCCCGCCCGAAGTCGTAACTGGCTCCGAGGTTGAACTGCGCGCGGGCGTGGCCCTGCTCGGCCGCCAAGCGATACCAACGCACGGCTTCAGCATCGTCTAGTGGCACACCTCGCCCCATGCCATACAGGACCCCGAGGTTGTACTGCGCCTCGACGTCACCCTGCTCGGCCGGTTGCCGGACGGCGTCGAGATTCTCCCGTTCCAGTCGTGTCTGAACCGTCCGGCCCTCCTGCGCCGCCGGATCCATTTCCCAGACCCGAATACGCGGTTCACCGTTTGCGGCCACCAGATACCGGCCGTCGGCCGAGAATTGCAGAAAGTCGATGTCTACCTCTTCGGGGAATTCCTTCGAAGGCTCAAAGGGCGGGAAATGGAGCGTCTTGAGCTTCCTTCCGTCGGACAGATCATAAAGGGTGATCCGGGCATTTTGCGGATCGTCGGTGGTCGCCACGGCCACGACATCCTGCAGCGGATGTCCGGCGACGGCGGTACCCAGTCGGCTGGTCGGAGTGCTGTCGTCGGACAAATCCCAACTCTCGATGTTCAACCGTCGCGCCAATTTGTAGTCCGACAATCGAAACAGCCGGAGTTCTCTCGTCATGATCCCCGGCAGGAATCGCCCGTGCCATGCGGCGACACTCACTCCTAAGTCGTTCTCCGTCGTAAAGAGTTTGGCCACGACCAGTGTTCCCGGATCCGGCTCAATTCTGGCTAACTCGTGATCGATGTCGTCAACAGACCGAATGACGACCTTCGGATCCAGATTATGGGTCACGTCGAAGTACGCAAACCGGGCGCGGTCCGGCAACAGAAGCTGTGACCGGAGTATGTTCGTCGGCTGGCCGTGACGGTCCAGCATTTGTCCGGCCTGGATCATGGGCGCCCCCCACTCGATCGCACACGCCTCGACATCCAACCGCCCGATCGGTCTTTCGCCGCTACGAAAAACCAACGCAGTCCTTCTGTCGACCAATAACAACCCCCTGAAAGGATCAACTTCCACACAGTCGGTGGGCTCGCCTTCCAGGTACCGCCATGTGGTCAATCGAGCAGGATCAGGAAATTGATAGAATAGTACTTCAGCGGTCTCAGGGAAAAACTGGCCTTTGAGGACCCATGGCTCCGATGCCGCCGTCGCCAGGACCTTGCCGTTCAGTAGATCGACGATCCGAATGGTGCCATCGTCCGGACCCCGACGGGTTTGCGTCACGCGCCTCCGGCCACCCTCGACCGTGATCCTGAACAGTGCCAACTCGCCTTTCCCCCAAGCCTCCTGGACCAGTGCGGTCATGTCCGGCCCAAGACGACCTCGCATCAAGCCACCTTCGTGCTCGGCGACCAAACGGAACTGCCACCCGTTGTCCTGAGAGAAGACTTGGGGGTCGAGGCTGATCAGGGCAACCAAAACCAGGCTAACAATTGCCATCCGCCAGCCCTGGTGTAAACGTCTCAGGGACATGGCGCATACCCCCGCTCGTTTAGGAATGAACGATAGTCCACGGCATTCCGAGTCCAATGGGCGATTGCGAAAGCCAATCCAAAGTCTGGATTGAACCGATCGATGTCCAGGAATAAACCTCCAGGTCCCAAGCCACCCTGCATCGAGGGGCCACTTACATTCTGGCGTGCCAGCTTCTCATCCATTCCTGGATGTCCTCCTCCGAACCCGAACACTCTTCCGATCCAGCCGAATACCTTGATGAAGGTCCGTTGGAACCCACCCGACACGGCGAAGTTAGGGTTGCCTTCGATCTGATTCCATAAATTTCCTCCCGCAACGGGACCAAACCGAATCCGATCGTTCATTACGTTTCCTGGGTCAATCTCGATGCCTTGGAAGTCCAATCCAGCCCCTACCCCGGCCACGATGATGCTCTGTAATACAAGTTGTCGATCCGGCCCCAGGTCCCCGAACGCCGTTTCACCGCCGACCAACAAATTCATAATGGATGCACAATCCACGCCGGAATCGGTTTGCGGAAATTCAGGGATTGTGGGGGACTGAAGATACGATCCTATACTAGATCCCAGTAATGTCATCCATCCGGGCCAGTAAATTGGTCTCACGGGCGCAGGAATCGGGACCTCTCTAGAGAGGCCGCTGGGGTCCGTATAGTTGACCGGATCGGCCATCGCATAGATGTATCGGTTCAGGCTTTGGGGGAGCATCAGGCTGATCGGACCCCGATCCGCAGACATGAACACGCCGCGTGTTGTGGCGTCGAAGCGGTGGATGGCATAGTCCAGACCGGACTCCCCATCGCGCTGGTAGGAAGTGAATTTCTGTTCGTTGGCCGAACCCGTCGACGGGAGCCACTCCTCCCCATAGGGCAGGGTCCGGTTGTTTTCGATGACCAGACCGGATGCGGCCATGAGCAGGACGGCGGTGCCGAGCTTGTCGGAGGTCTGATAGGTGGTCCGGTCCGTGGAGGCGGCGCCGGTCGCCCCGGTGTTGGTGGTGGAGAATTCGCTCACCAGCACCCCCACCGCGTAGAAATAGTAAGTCGTTTCCGTGCCGACGGTCTTCTTCATGCGCCGGCCATCTCCGTCATAGTCATAGACGGCCGTGCCGCCGTCCATCTGCGTGACCTGGTTTGCGGCGTTGAAGGTGTAGTTGTGGGTGCCGTCGTTGGTCTGGTTGCCGGCCGCATCGTATCTGAACACCGACGCCATGTTGCGGTTGGTGGTACTGGTATAGCCGAGCGTCTGGGTGCCGACCTTGCCCACCGCCAGCCCGGTCGGGACCTGAGTGAGGCGGTTTCCCCAGGTGTCGAAGGTCCAGTCGATGCCCCAGGACTCGTCGGCTCCCTGGACCTGTTCCAAGCGGTAGATGGAATCGTAGTCGTAAGTGACACTGTGCTCGGGCTGCACCGCGTCGGTTCGGGAGCGCACCCGGCCCGTGTTCTCGTCGGTCGTGACACCGTTCTCATCGATTGAGACATAGCCATAGGAGAAATCCATCACGGTGTGGCCGCCCGCCGCAGCGGTAATCCCGGTCAACTGCAGCCGGTAGTTGTAGGAGAAAGACTGCGTGGCGCTGTTGCCCAGCGTCTGGGTGAGGGTGCCGCTCGGGAATCGGTTTGCGGAAATGGAGGAAACGTGGGGATCTCGATCTGCGACGCTATAGTCCCTTACTACTGGTGAACCGTCCCGAGTGCTATGCGAAATGCCATTATCTGAGACTGCAGAATCTCAATCGTTGGCCCCCAAAGACAAGGTTCGGGCAGCAGAGAGCATGCAACGTCAAGTTCCGCAAATCGTTTCTCGGCCATGCTCAGTTGCCTTTGAACGACGTTGGGATAGTCCCTCAAAGTTTTTACGGATGCTCCCTTGTCTTCCAGTCCGAGCACCACAGGCCATCCCCGAACAACTGGATCTCCCGAGCGCAAGGCATCTTGGAATATCACAAAGTCTGTTGCAGGGTTCTCGTCGAGATTTTCGATTATTGGCCGGTTGTAGGACCATGCCTCAAGTAGCTGTCGCCGATCGTCCAGGGAATACACTCTCAGCAGGTAGTTGTCGTACCATGCCAAGAATTCGTACCAAATAGTCGTCGCGATCCCAGATCCGATCGTTCCGATATTGACAAAAGTGACCTCCAGACCTTCGCCTCCCGTACTTGGCCGTCTATCGAGCTCAAACGGCACATTTGTCCTCGGGCTTACGACAAGCACTTTCTCATTAGAAGCACAGTCGTAAATCCAGGCTGCGTAAAGATATGGCCCTTCCTCTTCCTCGTCGATCGCGGCAATATATGGAACATCCTCACAATGTGCAATGCGGGCCAATGTCGCCTCGTCTTCCTCCGGAACTTGAGCCCAACTCGAGGTGAGGAAAATAAACAGTGACAACACGGTTGCAAGCAGGGCGCTCGGAACCCAACGCTCATTGTTGGAAGTCAAAGAATGCTCCAGGGTCCAGGTGACAAACCACCTTGAAATTGATCGCGTATACAACCTCGAAATGTAAATGTGGTTGAGCATTAGCGGGAACGTCAGTCATGCCGACACCTGCTATCGGGTCCCCAGCTTTCACCCTTGCACCGTGGGTGACGCGCACCTCGCCGACATGGGCATAACGCGTTAGGAAATTAGATCCATGATCTATAATCACGAATGTGCCGTATCCCTCGGCCGAGGTTACCGTCACTGTACCGGCCGCGGTCGCTAAGATGTTAGTACCAATATCCGCACCCAAGTCTAATCCAACGTGAGGCTTGGGCGAGAGATCAAGGTACCGACGGTGTAATCCTCCTAGACTAAAGCGGCCATCAGCCGTGCCACGTCCGTCGTCTCTGTTGATTCTAGATCCCGGCAATGGATTCGTTCTCGGCCTAAGAACCCCTAAACCATCCGACAACACCTTGGAATCACATTCTCTATATTTGCGCCGTTGCTGCGTGACTTCTAGTTCTTCTCCCAGCAGTGTGGAATTATTTGGCCGCTGTGCCCAGTAAATTGGTAGCGTTGGCGGAGGGAGTGGAATCTCTCTACTAAGGCCGCTGGGGTCCGTATAGTTGACCGGATCGGCCATCGCATAAATGTATCGGTTCAGGCTTTGCGGAAGCGCTCGGCTTATCGGACCCCGATCCACGGCCATGAACACGCGCGTGTCGTGGCGTCGAAGCGATGGATGGCATAGTCCAGGCCGCTTTCTCCATCCCGCTGGTAAGACGTGAATTTCTGTTCATTAGGGTACCGCCCACATTGCTGCAAAAATATCCTTTAAGGACGACGGGTCCTTGACTGCGGCTGTGAAGCTTTAGGATCGAGCTTTCGCGAGTTAATGAAAGTGATGCAGGGCGGTCTTGGAGACGCCCACGATCTTGGCGATCGAGGCCTTGGAGACATCCTTGCCCAACAGCGCACGGATGTCGTGCTCCTTGCCGTCGAACCTGGACTTGCCCAGAGCGCCCTTGGGGCGACCGAGCCGTCTGCCCTTGGACCTTGCCGCGTCCAGCCCTTCCTTCGTACGTTCCGAGATGAGGTCCCTCTCGACTTCGGCGAAGAGTCCAAACAGGGCGATCATCACCTTGGTCTGCAGGTCCTGCTTGCCGTCGAACTCGATTGCTTCCTTGATGGCGATAAAGCGGATCTTGCGCCGAACCAGGGTCTCCACGATCTGGATCACCTGACCGAGGCTACGGCCGAGCCGCGACAACTCGCTGACCAACAGACGGTCGCCGGGCTGCAGCGTCCCCAACATCTCGTCGATGCGGCGCTCGAGCGGACTCTTGCGCGACGAGATCCGGGACTCGATGAATTGGTCGATCGGGAATCGGCGTTTCTGGCTGAACTCGAGGACCGCTAGTTTCTGGTTGGCGAGGTCCTGCGAACGAGTGGAGACGCGGAGGTAAGCGACGGTTTTCAAGGCGGCGTCCAAGAAAAGGTCAAATGGGTCTATTTCGGACTGTTAAAGACTACAGTATCCAGAACATTGTGTAGTCGACCATCGTCTAGAATGACGGGCGTTATTTTAGCCCACGTGGAGCCGTCCATGACGACACCCCTCTTGTCGCGATCACAACTGGTCCGCCAAGCGTCCCTGACCGTTGCCGACCTGGCGGAGGTCGCCAAGTGTCGCCGCAAGCACAACCGTCTGGGGTTCGCCTACCAAGCAGGTTTCGTCCGCCTCTTCTGCCGATTCCCCGCGCAGCAACCCTTGGAGATTTGCGTCGAGTTACTCCACTTCGTCGCGCTCCAACTGGGTATTGATGAAGAGCGGATCGCGGACTACGCGCCCTGGCAACACACCGCGTCGGAACACCAGCAACGCATCCGCGAATACCTCAATCTGACCGTCTACGGTCCCCGGGAAACGGACGCTTTGGAGCGTTTCATTTTCGAAGAATCGTGCCGTCTGGAGCAGTCGGCCCCGCTGCTCGCTCGTGCCCACGGGTTCCTCAAGGAGCAGCGTATTTTGTTCCCCGCCGAGTCAGCGCTCCTGCGACTCATCGGGGAGCAGAAGAGGCTGGCACATGAGCACATAGCGGCCAAGCTCGCCGGGAGTCTTTCATCCGGCGTGGCAAAGGCCCTCGATGACTTGCTGGAGGTGAAGGGAGGAGAAACGGTTTCGGCCCTCCAGGCGATCAAGGCCAACCCAGCCAAACCCTCGGCGGCCGCCATGGAGAGACTTGCCAACAAGCTGGCTGTCATCGAGGCTACTGGCGTCCTGAGCGTCGATCTCGACTGGCTGAACGCCAATTACCAGCGGGCCTTGTTTCACTATGTGCGCAAGTGTTCGGCGGCCCGACTGCGGGTAGTCGCCCGGTCCCGCCGTCTCGCGGCGCTGGTTTGTTTCCTCCGGCACAGCTACCGCGACACCGTTGATCAGACGGTGGACACGTTCGACAAGCTCCTCACCCGAACTCACACCCGAGCCGAGCACGAATTGGACGACCAGATGCGCGGCCAGCGACAGACAATCAAGGCGGCCCTGACCGCACTGCGGTCCTTGGGGACGATCATCCTGGACGACTCTGTCAGCGATGATGCCCTGCGCCCGCGGTTGTTCGCGGCTGTGTCCCGCGATTCACTGGCCCTCCAGGTGGCGGGGCTGACCGAATGGGTTACCGGCACCAAGAGCGACGTGTTCCACGGCCTTGTCCGGCGGTTCGGTCACTTGCGGCAATTCTCGCCGGTTCTGCTTCGCGCCCTGGAGTTCTTCCCGGATGCCGGGGACGACGATGTGCCCTGCCTGAAGGCTCTGCGGGTTCTCAAGGAGATGAACGCCGACTTGAAGCGAAAGCTCCCTGAGGACGCCCCCACCGACTTCGTCTCGAAGCGCTTGTTTCCCTTTGTCGTACGTAATGGTAAGGCGGACAGAAAAGCATGGGAGTGCGCCTTGTTGCTGAAGGTCCAGGACGATCTGCGGTCGGGCAACCTCTCGGTCCGGTACAGCAAGCGGTTCGGCCGGTTTGAGGATTACTTCCTCCCGAAGGATCGCTGGGAAACCACCCGGGCGTCTTTCTTCCAACGATCCGGTCTGCCCGCCGATCCCAACGACATCTCCCGCTATCTTACGGGGCGGCTGAGTAAAGCTTATGACCTCTTTCTTGAGACGGCGCCCGGCAACAGCTACGCCACGGTGGATCAGGATGGTTGGCACTTATCCACGGACACCGCTGAGACGTTGGACACCGCGGCGCAAACACGGCTGCGTGAGCTGAAAAACAGGCTGACCAAGCAGATGCGCACGATCCGGCTCCCGGATCTGCTCATAGAAGTTGATAACGATCTGCGCTTCACGGACCACTTCGTGCCTCTCGCTCAACGGAGTGGTCGGAACGCGGAAGGCGTTTGCACGCTCCTGGCCGCCGTGTTGGCGTATGGCTGCAATATTGGCCTGCACACAATGGCCCAGATCACTCAGGACGTCACCTACAAACAACTCAAGCGTGTCAGCGACTGGCAGATGACCGAGGAAACGCAGCGATCCGCTCTGGCGGCGCTGGTGCATGCCATCTCCCGCCTCGACACCACGCTTCACTGGGGCGAAGGGCGGACGTCGGCCAGCGACGGGCAACGATTCGCCATGCCCCGCAAAGTCCTCCAACAAACCTACAGCACCCGGTTCAGTGACTTTGCCATGGAGTTCTACACTTTCATCGCCGACAACTATGCGCCGTTCTACAGCACGCCGATCGAATGCACCGACCGGGACGCGGCGTTTGTGCTCGATGGGCTCTTGTACAACGAAAGCGACCTGGATCTGGAGGAGCACTACACCGACACCCACGGCTATACGGAGATCAACTTCGCCGCGTTCGCAATGCTGGGGAGACGATTCTGTCCCCGCATCCGCGGCTTTCAAAAGCAACATCTCTACCGACTTGACGTCGCGCGCGACTACGGGCCGCTGTCCTGTGTGGTGGGGCGGGCCGACCGCACGATCAACTCCAAGGTCATCGCCGAGCAATGGAACCGGATGGGGCAGTTCTACGCGTCGCTGGAAGGCGGTCACACGACTGCCTCGGTGGCGCTGAAACGGCTCGCCGGGTGTACCGCGAAAAACCGATTCTACCGAGCTAACCGGGACCTGGGCCGGGTCTTTAAGACCGAGTTTCTGCTCAGCTACCTGTCCGAGCCACAGTTGCGATCTCGCATCCGGCGTGGCCTGCTGAAGGTCGAGCAACTGCACGCCCTGGCCCGCGATGTGTATTACGGGCGGCGAGGCCGGATCAATGCTCGCGAACTACACGAGCAGATGAACTCGTGTAGTTGCCTGACGCTGATCTTGGCGTGCGTGATCTACTGGCAGGCTAAGGAGATCTCACGGGTAGTGCGAGAGTGCAAATCGGAAGACAGCGAAATCGACATCGCGCTGCTCGACCATGTTAGCCCCATTGAGTGGGACAACGTCATCCTGTACGGACAATATCTGTTGGACCGTGACCAGGTCCGCTGATCAAGGAGCTTAAAGGATATTTTTGCAGCAATGTGGGCGGTACCCTTACCGCGCTTGGGGTGTCACCTGAGAGAGCGCAGATTTTGATTTATCGCGCATGTCTTTAAAATCCCCCTTATTGTTATCGTTCTTCGCTGGCCAGCGCGGGTCCGTTAACCATAAGTTTTTGTTGGCGGCGTAGCTCTTGACAAACAACGCCTCCTCTAGAAACTCCAGAAACCGACAGCACCCGCGCTTGGCAACCTGCCTCAGTTCCTTGGCAATGAATTTGCCGGTGTGAGCCCGGATCAAAGCCGCGGCGTCGCTGAGGGCTTTAATGCGGTCGATCCGGCGCATCGCCGCCAGTTCCCCGAATTGCTCATCGGCCATCAGTAACCTCCCTTGCAAAGCGGGCAATAGCCGTGGACCCTTCCGGTTTCACACAGCGCCACCGCCGCGGCGGGGCGTGACCCCCGCCGCGCCCGGCCGGCTCAGGATTCCGGAGTGACCTCCGGGCTGGCTTCCGCGCCGTCGGGAAGCGCGAGCTGGAAGATGCGGGAATGCGCCTGATCGGCCACCTTCGCCAGCAACAAAAGATCGTTGCGCCCGAAGCTCTGGGTGGACTTCCAGGTGTCGCCGTCCTTGTAGAGCCTCGCAAAGGTGACGTTGTGCCTCGACTGATCGGCGGTGCCGTTCTGCCAGATTGTGGCCTTGATCGCCCCGATGCGGATTTCGGTGATGGGTTTCTGTGAAGACATGATGTTGGAACCTCCTGAGTTAAAAGGGTTTGAATTTTGTCGTTCACAAAGCCAGACGACAAAGGCAAGCCCTGTGTGAAGGGGACAGCCAGGGCGCTGGAGGGGACAGGCCCGCCCGGCATAAAGCACCTCGACTGACAGACGCCGCGAAGCGGGCTCTCCCTGCTGGCACGAGAGGTGCGCCGGGCCACGGTCCCCTCCAGCGGCAGGCGGCACATCGTCGAAACCGAACCGATACTCCGGTCGGGGCAAACACTCGATTGCGGCACCCGCCGAGGCGCGTCACGTTGGCTCGCCCCGGCGTTGGGAGTGCACCATGTAAAGGCGCTGGCCACTGCTGGCGGCCGACCCTCAAGAGCGCGTGCGCGGATTGCGCGAGACGGCGCGGATTGCGGCCAGCCGGAAGGGAAGTCCCCCAACATTTCATGTTCGGCATCACCCGGCCTAACGCGGCGCCCATAAGCCCCGCCTCTGAATGCGCGCCTGATTCTCGAGCGCGATAAACTCGCGCCGCATCGAGTAATCGAATTCTCGAATCGCATGGCCGTAGCCTTCACGGATGAGAGTGGCGTTGAAGTTCTCGCCATCGAGATAGGCGAGGCGCAAGAGCCGGCCGTAGGCGTCTACGGTGTCGCCGGCCCGGTCCACCACGAGTTCGACTGTCTGGCCGTCCAGCAGGGCCTTGGTGAAAGCGCCCGCCTCGGCCCCGAAATACTGCACGGGCCGGGTGGGATGCACGGTTTCCGGGGTATCCACTCCGATGAGCCGGACGGTCTGGCGCTCGCCTTGATAGCGAACCACCAACGTATCTCCGTCAATCACCCGCTCGACCCGGGCAATGATGGTCCGGCCGCCCCTCTGGGCCATGCACGCCCGCGCCAGTATCTCGGCGTAGCACATCATCACGCCGATCCGCGCGGCCCGTTTCTTCCGCAAGCGCCTGTCTGTATTCATCACGGTTTTACCTCTCTCAATGTGGGGTGCGGAGACGGAAACGCCACCGGCCGGTAGTGCCAGCGCCGCTTGTCCACGTCGTAGTCGCCGACGTGCAGGGCTTCCTCGACGTAGCGCTTTCCGTCGCGCCGCGTCATGTGAATGACCATGGAAATTCCGTCGGTGACGCCCCGGCAGGTAACTTCCCACGGCAGGTCTCCGCCGCCCTGCATGGCGCAACTGGCGAGCCGGGAGAGGGCCGATTCTGCATTGTTGGCGTGGATGGTGGTCAGCGAACCGCCGTGGCCCGTGTTGAGGGCCTGGAGCAGATCGGCGGCCTCGCCGCCCCGGACCTCGCCGACGACGATATGGTCCGGGCGGTGGCGCAAGGCGTGTTTGACCAGATCGCGGATCGTCACCGATCCGCTGTCGATGCCGCGCGCCTCGAATCGGACGCAATTGGAATGGTCGATCCGGAGCTCCAGCGTGTCCTCGATCGAGACGATGCGGTCGGCGGCGGGCAGCAGTTCGATCAGGGCATTGAGCAGGGTGGTCTTGCCGGACCCGGTTCCGCCCGAGACGAGAATGTTGTGTTGTCCCAGCAGCGCCTTGCGCGCCGCGGCGAGAACCTTCGGGGGCAGGGAACCGAAGCGCACGAGATCATCGGGAGAAAAACTCCGCTTTCCGAAGCGCCGCACGGTGATGGCCACGCGGGGACTGGCCGGGGGCACACAGATGGCCACTCTGGATCCGTCTTCGAGCCGGGCATCCACGATGGGCTTCTGCGCCGGGTCCAGACCCAGGGGCCGCGCAATATGAATAGCGGCGCGATCCAGCGCGCGCGCATCGAGGCGTGGCGCTTCATGGGGCTGGAGCTTGCCGGCCCGTTCGACCCAGACGTTGTTCGGGCCGTTGATCATGATCTCGCTCACGTCCGGGTCCGTGAGCAGGGGTTCGAGTCCCGGCAGGAACGGGGTGAGGTATTCCAGTCCGCTGGCGCCGCTCATAGCTGCCCGTCGCTCAGTTGCCGCCAGTAGGAATGATCCCGGGGCAGGTAGTGGGGTTTGAGATAGACCCTTCGGGGTTCAAGCGACTGCGCCCCGTCATAGGGAAGGCAGATGGCCTGGCAGTTTGCGAGCAGGGCGAAGTCCCGGGGATGGAAGACGGCCTCCCGGCGCTCCTGAAAGGATTTGCTGGCGCCGGTTGCGACGCCCCTACTGGAGGCCGCCAAGCGGATCCGCGACGGCAGCAGCCACAGCAGTCCGAGAGGCTTTCTGCGCCCAGCGTCCAAGTGGCACCGCCATCTCGACGCGCAGCCCAAGGGCGACAAAAGGCTGTGGGAGGTTGCCGTCCTGTCCCATCTGCGCGACGGCTTCCGGTCCGGCGACCTGTGGCTACAGCGTTCCCGGCATCATGGCGATCCGACACAGGCCCTGGTCCCGGTGCCGGTCACCACGAGCGATGTCGGACTGGCCGTGCCGGCGGATGCCTGGCATTGGCTTGACGACCGGCGAGCATGGATGACACACGGCCTGGAGCGGCTGGCAAAGGCGGCTCGCGCCGGAGCCATCCCCGGTGGTGTCATTCGTGACGGCGGTCTGAACATCGACCGGCTCGCCGCCGACCCTCCAGAAGGCGCTGACGAGCTGATCCTCGATCTCTACAAACGCATCCCGGATACCCGCATCACCGACATCCTGATGGACGTCGACGACGCCATCGGCTTCACGGACGCCTTCGTCCATCTACGCACCGGCGCGCCCTGCAAGGACAAGATCGGCCTGCTCAACGTGCTCCTGGCCGAAGGCGTCAATCTCAGCATCGGCAAGATGGCCGAGTCCACCAACACCCACGACTACTGGGAGCTGATGCGGCTGTCGCGCTGGCATGTCGAAGGCGAAGCCATCGACCGTGCCCTCGCCATGGTGATCGAGGCACAGGCCAAGTTGCCCATGGCGGCATTCTGGGGTCTGGGAACCACCGCGTCGAGCGACGGCCAGTTCTTTCCGACCACACGACAAGGCGAGGCCATGAATCTGGTCAATGCCAAATACGGTAGCGGGCCCGGGCTCAAGGCGTATACCCATGTGTCCGACCGCTTCGGACCCTTCGCCACGCGGATCATCCCGGCGACGGTCAACGAAGCGCCTTACATCCTGGACGGCCTGCTGATGAACGAAACCGGCCGCCACATCCGCGAGCAGTACGCCGACACCGGCGGGTTCACCGACCATGTCTTCGCCGTTACGTCGATTCTGGGCTACCGGTTCGTGCCGCGCATCCGGGATCTGCCCTCCAAGCGCATCTACGTCTTCGAGCCGGCCGCCTGCCCGAGGGAACTGCGAGGTCTGATCGGCGGCAAGCTCCGCCAATCGTTGATCGCCTCGAACTGGCCCGACATCCTGCGGCTGGGGGCAACCCTGGCCGCAGGCACGGTCGCCCCCAGCCTGATCCTGCGCAAGCTGGCCGCCTACCCACGCCGCAACGACCTCGCCGCGGCGCTACGCGAAATCGGCCGCATCGAGCGCACGCTCTTCATGATCGACTGGGCGCTGGACCCGGACATGCAGCGCCGTGCCCAGATCGGTCTCAACAAGGGAGAATCCCACCACGCCCTGAAAAACGCCTTGCGCATCGGCCGTCAGGGAGAAATCAGGGATCGCAGCACGGAAGGCCAGCACGGGGTCGATTGCGGAAAAGGGCGAAATGACACGTTTAAGGACAAGTCAACGTCTTTTTTGCCATCTGTATTCGCCGGTGAGCAGGATGTGGGCCCATCCGAGGGGCGAGATGTGTGGCAGGAGTTCGGGGACCACAGGCACGCCGGCGTGGTGGTGTCCATCGGTGAATTGAGCGCGCGGAACCCGACGCCGCGGTGGTCGAGTGCGTCGATCAAGGCAATGAACTCGCCTGCCCGGCGACCCAGACGATCGAGGTCGAGGACGACAAGGACATCGCCCTGGCGCAGGTAATCCAGACAGGCGGCCAGCTTCGGACGGTCGGACGCGGTGCCGGAAGCGCGGTCCTCGAACACGCGCTCGCATCCAGCCTCGTTCAGTGCGTCGAGCTGGCGGTCGAGTACCTGGCGGCCTTCGGCGGTGGATCCGCGGGCGTAGCCAATCAGGCTCATGGGTGATGTCCTCGCAGTCTCGAAAACGTTGTCTCGAGCGCACTTTATCGTAAAAAGATATCTTCTGGGTTATCGTGAATGTCTGCCGTGAAAAGACGGGTCGTGAGGACGCATCGCAGCACGCCGCGACAAAGAAGTGTTTGTCGGGAACGCCTCGTGCAGGAAAGACCGCCCGACAACGGAGAGAGGACCCTCGACGCTTAGAGTGTCATTTCGCCCTTTTCCGCAACCGACCCCAGGTGCGGCTCGCTAAGGCAGCGATGGCGCAGCGCGACACGAAGGTCAGCGAGCTATGCCTGGAGCTCGGCGTAACCAAGGCGACGATCTACCGCTACGTAGCGCCAGATGGTTCCTTGAGAAACCGAGGGCGACAGGTCTTGGCTCGCGGCGGTCCCAAGAGCGGCCCTTAACGTGCGATTTTGCTCCGTTACTGTCGGAACCCCTGACTTGAAACAAAACCGTAAACCATTGAAGTTCCTCGATGAAGGATCCGGTGCCGTCGTGTTCGCGACGGCCCGGAAACTTAACCAATAGCAACCTTCTTTTCGATGAGCGTGTAGCCGAGGGATTGAGCGGCTGCGGTGAGGCTAGCCAGGCGGCGGTGGTGGAACTGGGCCTCGTAAGCCTGCTCGCCGATATCGACGTAGTCTTGTCCATATCGAAGCATGCGGTAGACCAGGATTGCCAGCTTCCTGGCGATGGCGAAGACGGCGACCGCACCGGCTTTGTGGCGCGCCTTTCGACGAAAAGCGGCGCCGAGAGCGGACTTGGAGCGCTGCAGGGAGACCGCGGCCATGCGCAGAACACCGGCGATGCGAGTGGCGCCGGTACCGTTGGACTTCTTCTTGCGGAGGAGTTTGCCTCCCGAGATTGGCGTTCGGGGAGACAAGCGTAGCCAACTGACGAAGTTGTTCTCGGATGGGAAGGACGAGAGGTCGAGACCAACTTCAGTAAGGATGATCTGCGCTGCACCGGTACCGATGCCGTCGATACGAGTGAGGTCGACCCCGGCGAAGCGCCATAGCGTGGTGCGGGCCTTCTGTTCGCCACGATTGCGAATGGCCTTCTCCTTGACGGGATTCGGATGTTCGGGCACGGGTTGATCGTGACGCTCCTCCGGTTCCAGGGCGTGGAGTTCGTCGAGAAGGCGGGCTTCGTAGGATGCGATCCTCTGTTGAATCGCGTCGTAGAGCCCGAGTGCGGACTCGAGATTAAACAGATGCTCCTCGCGCCAATTCCCGGTGAGGTACTCGGCGAATTCCGTCTCTGATTTCTTGCATCGCCCGTCCCGGAGAGTGGCCAGTTGGATCGGGTCGCGCTCCCCGGCGACAATGGCGCGAACGATCGCCATCCCGGTTTGACCGGTGAGGTCACTCACCGCGCGATGGACTTGAACATTCATCTGATCCAGCGACTGCTGCATCCACTGGACGAAGCGCGTACGCTCACCCACCAGATTCGCCATCTGCCGTTGCAGTGCCCGGAGTCGCGTGATGGACTCGTGTGGACGGAACGATCCGCGCAACAAACCACAGCTATGGAGTAGCTGAAGCCACTGGCAATCCTGCATGTCGGTCTTCCGTCCCGGGACATTGTGGAATTGCCGGGCGTTGACCAGCAGGACCTCAATGCCACACGACTCCAGTAGCTCGTAGATGGGAATCCAGTAGACGTGGGTGCTCTCCATCGCCACAGACTCCACGCCTTGAGCCCGCAACCAATCGGCGAGTTCCTGGAGTTGGGGCGTCGTGGTGCGAAAGACACCAACGTTCGGCGCATCATCCGCCGTGGCTGGGCCACAGACCCAGTGTTTGCGACTGCCCAGGTCGATCCCGGCAACGTTCGGCCGAATCCTCGGCAACGCCATTGGATCGCGACCTGGGTCTCCCGTGTTCTTTTTCCGCTTCTTCTTATTGACTTTTCCGGACGTATGCATGTAATTGCCTCCTCAGGGGCGAGGACTCCGGCCCGAGGTGGCGTTGTCGTTCGGATTCTGACTTGGGGGAGCGCTTCGTGGAAAGCCTCGCCAGTGAATGATGGCCTGCTCGGACCCAAACTGATCTTGGGGCATGCGCACCAGTGAGTTAACGGGGTATGACTGCCGGAGCCTCGCCTCCCTCCTACATGCCATAGGTTGCCGACAGTTTCACCCTGAATGATCCCCGCCTCCACGGCGCGGGGGCCGGACTGATATGAGAGTGCACTACATAAAACATGTTCCCTTCGAGGGCCTGGGGGCTATTCTTCCCTGGCTCAAGGAGCGTGAATGGCAAGTCAGCCTCACCGAGCTTTATCGGGATGAACCGCTTCCCTCCATCAACGATATTGACTGGCTGATTGTGATGGGAGGTCCAATGAGTGCCCATGACGAGTCGGAGTATTCATGGCTCAAGGCGGAAAAGGACTTCATCAGCCAGGCCATCGAAACCGGGAAGTCCATCCTGGGGGTTTGTCTCGGAAGCCAGCTCATCGCAGACGTTCTGGGCTCCAGGATTTACAAGAATCCCGAGCCAGAGATCGGCTGGTTTCCCATCGAGCTTTCTGAAAAGGCGACGCGTCATGCACTGGGGAGACTCATTCCTCCGCAAGTCGAGGTATTTCATTGGCATGGGGAAACATTCGACCTGCCCCAAGGGGCTCTTCATTTGGCAAGCAGTCAGGCCTGTGAGAACCAAGCCTTTGTCTACGGCGACCGAGTCCTGGGGCTTCAATTTCATCTTGAGACCACCCAGGAGACCCTTGAGGCTCTCGTTCACGGATGTGCCAATGAACTAACGGAAAGACCATTCATTCAGAGTCCCGATCAGATGTTGTCGGATCCTCATCGCTTTACTCGGCTCAATCAAATTCTCAATCCGATTCTCACAGAGCTGTCGACAAGGGTGTGAACCGCCCCGGGTTTTCCGGAGCGGTTCAATTGTGACCCCTGTTAGCCCGACTTCCGCGGTTCGGCACGATTTTCATCTAATTTAGCCCATTTGGAGCACGAATCGCGTTTGTTTTCTATACCTTGACCTCCCGGGTGGGCGTGTAGTGCCGACCTACCCCCTTGATTAGTTTTTCGGATATGCCGACGATGCGTGCATGTTCGTGCGCTGCAAGAAGCGATTCAAGGACGGCAAGGAGCACCGCTACTGGAGTGTCGTCGAGAGCACCCGGGTCGGTGGCGGCCGTGTGGTCCAGCGCCAGCTTCTCTATCTCGGCGAGATCAACGACAGCCAGCGCGCCGAGTGGTGCCGCTCGATCGAGGTTCTCAGCGGCGGCGCGGCGCTGCAGCAGATGGCGCTGTTTCCCGAGGACCGGCCCGCGCCGGTGCTGGATTGCGATGTCGTGCAGCTCCAGCTCGACAAACTGGAACTGCGCGATCCGCGCCAGTGGGGCGCCTGCTGGCTGGCGCTGGCGTTGTGGGACCGTCTCGGGCTGGACCGTTTCTGGGGCCCGCGGCTGCCGCCCAGCCGCAAGGGCACCCGATGGCTCGATATCCTCAAGGTGCAGGTCTGTTATCACCTGATCGATCCCGGCAGCGACTGGCGGCTGCACCGGCACTGGTATGAACACAGCGCGCTACGTGACCTGCTGGGCAGTGACCGCGTGATCTCCGACGACAAGCTCTACCGCTGTCTCGACCGGTTGCTCGACCACAAGCGCGAATTCTTCTCGTTCCTCAAGGCGCGCTGGAGCACCCTGTTTGAGGCCCGGTTCGATGTTCTGCTCTACGATCTGACCAGCACTTATTTCGAGTCGGACCCGCCCTTGGCGGGCAAACGCCAGTTCGGCTACAGCCGCGACAAGCGTCCCGACTGCGTCCAGGTGGTGATCGCGCTGATCATCACGCCCGACGGTTTCCCGCTGGCCTATGAGGTGATGCCGGGCAACACGGCCGACAACACCACGCTGGCCGCCTTCATCGCCCGCATCGAGGCGCAATACGGTCGTTCCGACCGCATCTGGATCATGGATCGCGGCATTCCCACCGAGGAGACCCTGGCCGAGATGCGCGCCAGTGCCTCGGGCCTGCGCTATCTGGTTGGCACACCCAAAGGTCGGCTGACCCGTCTGGAGTCGTCCTTCCTCGATCTGCCCTGGCAGCAGGTTCGCCAGTCCGTTGACGTCAAGCTGCTGTCACGAGACGGCGAACTCTATGTGCTGGTCCGTAGCGAAAAACGGGTCTCGAAGGAACGCAGCATGCGGCGGCGGCGGCTGAAGAAGCTGTGGAAACGCCTGCATGACCTGCAGCGACAATCCCTCAGCCGGGATGCGTTGCTGATCAAGCTGGGCGCCGCAAAGAAGGAGGCCGGACGCGCCTGGTATCTGGTCCGTATCGAGGTCCCAGAAAGCAATGGGGCACTGGCCCACAACGGCTTTGCCTTCACGCTCCGGCGCGACAAGCTCCGGGCCGCCTACCGGCGCGAAGGCCGCTACCTGCTGCGCTCCAACATGACCAGCGGTGACCCGGCACAGTTGTGGAGCCACTACATGCGATTGACCGAAATCGAGCAGGCGTTCAAGGAACTCAAGCACGACCTCGCGATCCGGCCGATCTTCCATCAGCACGACCACCGCATCGAAGCCCATATCTTCCTTGCCTTCATCGCCTGGTGCCTGCAGGTCACCCTGAAATCCCTCATCCGCCCCCACGCCCCGGGGCTGACACCCCGCGCAATCCTCGACACATTCTCGACCATACAGATGGTCGATGTTCATGTGCCGACCACCGACGGACGCCACCTCGTCCTGCCGCGCTACACCCAACCCAACAGGGACCATCTCTTGCTGCTGCATCATCTCGCCATGACGTTGCCGCAACAGCCGACACCGCGCATCGCCATCTGAGCGCCATGCCACGGCCCCGATCGCCGACAGCCTTGTAGTGCCGACCTTCGGGATCTCGATCTAATTAACTCAACAACTTAGGTCTACCAAACCTGCCGAACCGCGGAAGTCGGGTTAGTGTCCCCCTCGGGGATGGGTGAAACCCCTCGCCTTTAGGCGAAGCCTTCAGGAGGTCCCGAAGGGACCGGAACCTCCGAAGGGCCGCCGCCGAAAGGCGGCGGTCTGGGCGACTGCGAAAGCCGGCTTCAGCCGGCCGAGCATGTTTGTGTCGCCCGAACCCATCGCCTTCAGGCGATGGACTTTCAGTTAAGCGGCTCCCGGTCCTGCATATCCAGCAGCGCCCCTACCGCGCCGAGCGTCTCCATCTTCGCTTTTACGTCGGAAGGCTCGATCACCCGGAGCGTGTCAAATAGCTCGCGCAGGCTCTCCGGTCCCAACCCGCAAACTTTTAAGGCATCGCCGACCTTGGCGCAGTCGGGGCAGAGTGTCGGTCCCGTCCCGATCTCTTCACCCTCGACGCCGCACAGCGTGATCGACCGGGTGGACGACTCCCCGACCCAGTCCACGCGTAAGTGGTGATAACGTCGCGAATTCTCCATAGCCTTCAGATTACCTCAGCTGTGCTTCCCGCCCGGGGAAGGATTGGTACAGCTTACCGGCGATCATTTCTCCAGGAATTGCCGCTCTTGCCCTTGGACGCACCATGGGCGATGATTGGAAGTTTGCAGACTGACCGGGGACCGCTACCAGGGGAGAAGTAAGTGACATCATCGGTGCGAAGCGTGAACGTTGACAATATCAACCGGCTGGTGGAAGCGGTCCGAATCGGGGGCGTGTTCGACATGGAGAAGATCCTTCGGGTGGCATCCGATATCGGAGGATACGTTCCTGAAACGGATCCACGCTACAAACCCGCTGGCCGGGATGCAGCGTCTGATGATCCCGAGAGATTCGAGTGGGTTTCCCGGTGGCTGGGTCTGAAGGAACCGGAAGCCGAAGTCCTGTTCGATCGCGACGGGCAAACGTACACGCCTTCCGATATCACGCGGGAACATCTGTTGGCCGTCCTGGATGCGATCCGCAAAGGTGAGCCGGTGGATCGGAATATTCTGGATCAGGAACGATCCGGAGAGGAACCGGTAAAACACATCACGTTGACAGGTTAGATCTGGAACAGCTCCTTAACCAGGGTCTTCAGCTTTTCCCTCTTCTGGCCCAGGCAATCTCCACTGCAAGAGGCTCCACGGGTGTCTCAAAAACGGTTTGATGAGACACTTCCCAGGGGTGCGGTTTCCAGGCCGACCGCCGCCCGAAGCGCAGTAGGAGAGGCTATCGATAAGCTATTGATTCTTTTTCGATCGAACCTCCTGATTTGGTGATAATGCGGAACCTCTTGATCGCACATTTGAACACACGGTCGCCGTCGGTGCCCGCCTTCTGGCTGGTGGCCGCAATCCTGACACTGACTGGCGTCACCCCCTCCCATGCACAGTCGGCCGCAGGGAATGCGCGGGCGTTCATCAGCATCAGTGGAGGACTGCAGGCACTGAACGGCAGCTTCTCCGAAAGGGCCGTCTTTCCGGAATCGGGAGGTGTGTATCGCGAGGTCTTGTCAGCGGCTGCAGCCCAGGAGCAGGCCCGTTTCGAAAGTGACTATCCCTACAGGAGTGGTCCGCTCTTTGACGTGGGAGGGGGCGTGCGCGTCGCGCCGTACTTCGCGCTGGGTGGCGGCATATCGTGGTTCAACACCGAGGAAAGGGCGCGCGTGTCGGCGCAGGTCCCGCACCCCATTTTCTTCAACCGTGACCGATCCATATCGGGCGTTTCCTCGCCTCTCACTCGCAGCGAGATGGCCGTCCACCTGCAGGCGTTTGTGGTGCTGCCGGCCACGAACTCGCTCACGGTCATGGGCTTTGCCGGACCCACGTTTTTCAACGTGGAGCAGCAGCTTGTCAGCGACGTCAATTTCATCCACGCATATCCCTTCGACACGGCCACGTTTTCTGGTGCGGTCGCGCGTCGGGAATCCGACTCGACCGTCGGATTCAATGTGGGAGCTGACGTCACATTTTACTTCACCGACCACGTCGGTATTGGCTGGCTCACCCGTTACAGCCGGGCGACGTTGGGGCTTCCCTCCGCAGGCGATGGAACCGTCAACACCCGGCCCGGGGGGCTGCATACGGCATGGGGCCTGCGCATTCGGTTCTGAACGCACCTTCACAGGGAGAACCGGCCAACTCACCAGCTTGACTCCAGGGAGATCGACACGCAATGAGAACCGCTCCACGCATCGTTATCGCTTTGGCCCTGAGCGGGATCGCGCTCCCAGCCACGGGGCCCGACGCGACGGCCCAGGCACTTGACGTTGTTTCCATCGCAGCCAGAGAAGGGGCGGAACTCGCCACGTTGCTACAGTGGGACGCGACGGTCGATCGTATGGCGCGATCCGGCGAGTTCATCGTCATGTCGCGCTGGAGCGACACCTCCCTGGAAGGACGTACCCACGAGTATCTCGCACAGCACTATGCAGGCATTCCCGTTTACGGCGGGGGCGTCTCCAGGCAGACCGACCGTAGCGGCGTCACCGTGTCGCTGTTCGGCGCCTTGTACCCGGGGATCGACGTGGAGACGACGTCGGTGCTGTCCGGGGCCGCAGTCGCCGCACTTCTCGAAAGGATGCACGGCGGAGAGTTCGTTGCCCACCGGCAGCCGCCGCTCGGTATACTGCCACGTCCTGACGGCTCCTACGCCCTGGCCTACCAAGTTGCCATGAGCGACGGATACTTCTATTTTGCCGACGCCGGCGACGGCACCCTCCTGCACCGCGTTAATGCGCTCAAATCACAGTCGGCCGTCGGGGCCGGCCGAGACTCCACGGGTATCCGAAGGAAGCTGAGCACGACCCGGGGGGACGGCCGCTTCGAAGCATACGATCGGATGCGGCCGGGAGAACTCGTCACACTCGACGCCCGGTTCAACGTCCAGCGTGCCCTCCGCCTCATCCTCGGTCATATCTTGAATCTGATTGAGCCCGGCGAACGGCATTGTCAGAGGAAACTGGCTTGAGTCGGCGAGATGTGCCTTGTAGTGTTTTCGGATGAAGAACCCCTTTCGCTATTTCAAGACCTCGCCCGAGATCATTCGGCTTGCCGTGATGATGTATGTTCGCTTCCCACTGTCGCTACGCAATGTCGAAGACCTTCTTCACGAGCATGGCATTGAGGTGAGCTACGAGACGATCCGGTTCTGGTGGAACCGGTTCGGCCCGATCTTCGCCGCCGAGATCCGCAAGAAGCGGATGGATCGAATGCGCCCGTTGTCGCGTTGTCGGTGGCACCTCGATGAGGTGTTCGTGAAGATCAACGGCGAACGCCATTACCTTTGGCGGGCCGTCGACCAGGAAGGTGAGGTGCTGGAGGCCTTTGTCTCGAAGAAGAGAGACCGCAAGGCCGCCGTGAAATTTCTCAGGAAACTGATGAAGCGCCACGGCAGGCCGGATGCGATCGTCACCGATCAGCTGAGATCTTACCGAGCGGCGTTGCGCGAGATGGGCGGATCCGGTCTGCATCAAACCGGTCGCTGGCTGAACAATCGGGCGGAGAATTCACATCTGCCGTTTCGGCGACGAGAACACGCCATGCTCGGTTTCAGGCGGATGCGAACCCTGCAGAAATTCGCCACCGTTCATTCTTCCGTCTACAACCACTTCAATCGGCGACGACACCTCTGCTCACGGGACCATTTCAAGATCAAACGCGCAGCCGCGATCGCCCAGTGGCGTCAGATCGCGGCGGCCTAATTTCCTGTCTTCGGTGGAGAATTCAGCCCTGCAAACTTTCCTCTGACAGTGCCACAAGATACCCTATTACTGGCCCATGAAGTCCGCTCACATTTGCTCCGATATCAGCGAACGGAGGTGCTTGCACAAAGGATCCTTTCTCGAACACTGTTCAGATGGCATTGTCACGTTAAACGTGTTGGGCCGCATAAGGACCGCCGCATGGGTTCCCTTTCAAGCGGCCGCACTCGCAGTTTCCCATACATTGTCATCAACACGGACCCGGCACGCCTCTACAGTTCGGCGTATGGGCAAGAAAGATGACGACATCGACGGAAGACATGACCATGAGTAAGGAGGAAATCTCCGAATATGACCAAATCCAGGGTTGTTGCGGCCACCGTGCTGATCCTCATTGCCCTGACGATGCCGGCGATCGCACAGGATGATCTGACCGACGCGCAGTACGAGGAGCTTAGCCGCGCCCTCGGCATGCCGGTCGAGGAAATCCAGGCCATGAACCTGTCGCCCGACGATCTGCAGATCCTGCTGGAGGGATACACCCAAGCCATCGTTGTCGTGGGTTCCCGCGCCGAGGCGCGCACCATCACCGCTTCGGCCGTACCCGTGGACATTCTTTCCACGTCCGACCTCACGCGGCAGGGTGTCTTCAATCTGCAGGAACAACTCCGGACCGTCGTTCCTTCATTCAATGTCAACACGCAACCCATCAGCGACGCCTCGACGGTGGTCCGCCCGGCGATGCTGCGGAACCTGGCGCCAGACCACACGCTCGTTCTGGTGAACGGCAAGCGACGCCACCGCTCGGCGATCATCGACTGGCACGGCGGCAACGGCGTGGCCTTCGGCTCCCAGGGGCCAGACATTTCAACGATTCCGGCCATCGCGCTGCGGCAGGTCGAAGTGTTGCGCGACGGCGCCGCGGCGCAATACGGCTCCGACGCCATTGCCGGGGTCATGAACTTCCAATTGAAAGACGCCGACGCGGGCGGCGCGGTGTCGTTGAACGCCGGCACGCATCTGGAGGGTGACGGCGAAACCTACAGCGTGGCCGGCAACGTCGGCCTGCCGCTGGGCCGCGGCGGTTTCGCCAATCTCAGCCTGGAATACGGCAGCGCGAATCCGACCAACCGGAGCGCGCCCCGCGGCGACGCCATCGCGCTCCGCGCGGCGGGCAACACCGACGTGCTGTCGGACACGCCCCAGATCTGGGGATCGCCGGAAGTGGACGGCGATATCAAGTTCTTCGGCAACTTCGGCTACACATCCGACAGCGGTTTTCAACCCTACGCTCACACCAACTTCGCGCGCAAGCGGGTGACGGGCGGGTTTTTCTTCCGCAACCCGAACACGCGTGGCGGCGTCTTCAGCGCGGACGCCGGACAGACGTTGCTGGTGGGCGACCGGCAGTGGGCCGAAACAGGAATCCCGGGCGCCGGAAATTGCCCGACCGTGCCGATCATTGAGAACGTGCCGGACAGCAACGCGCTGGACGCCGTGGCGGCCGACGCCAACTGCTTCACTCTGTACAGCCGGTTCCCCGGTGGGTTCACTCCCAATTTCGGCGGCGAGGCGCGGGACATGTCAGTGGTCGGCGGCATCCGCGGCGTTATCGGCTCGAACTTCATCTGGGACGCCAGCGCCGCGGTGGGTCAGCACGAAGCCGACCTTTTCATCAACAATACCGTCAACTCCTCGCTGGGATACGACACGCCGACCGCGTTCGATCTGGGCGGCAACCGGCAGCGCGAGATCGGCCTCAACTTCGACGTTTCATACGCCCCGACCGAAATGGCGAACATCGCCGCCGGCGCCGAGTGGCGGCACGAACAGTATCGAACCACCGAAGGCGAGCCGGATTCGTGGACGGTCGGTCCCTACGGCCGCGGCCAGGGTTTCTCGGCCGGATCCAACGGCTTCTTCGGCTACGGTCCCCTGGCCGCGGGCACCTGGGGGCGGGGGAACGTCGCGGCGTACGCCGACCTCGAATTCAACGACGTCGACGAGCGATGGAGGGTCGGCGGCGCGGTGCGCTTTGAGCACTTCGACGACTTCGGCGGAACGATCAACGGGAAACTCTCCGCCCGCTATGCCTTCGTGCGGGCCAGCGTGAGCAGCGGGTTCCGCGCACCGACGCCCGGCCAACAGAACGGTTTCAACATTTCAACGATTTTTGACCCGGCCCTCAACGATCTCATCAACAACGGCACGATCCCATCCGTCTCACCGGTTGCGGCGCTGAAAGGGGGACTGCCGCTCGAACCGGAACGTTCGGTCAACTACAGCGCGGGCGTGGTCTTCGACACCGGTCCTGTCGATTTCTCGGCCGACTACTTCCGCGTGAATGTCTCCGACCGCATCGGCATCACCCGCAACTTCAGCCTGACCAGCGACGAGGTCGACAGCCTGCTCGCTCAGGGCATCGACAGCGCCCGCGACCTGAGGACCTTCCGGTTCTTCACCAACGCCTTCGATACGGCGACGCAAGGGATCGACATCGTTTCGACCTATACGCCGGTCGCGCTGCGCGGCAACACGGTTCTCAGCTTCCTCTTCAACTACACCGACACCGCGGTGACCGACAACCAGAAGGGTCTGCTCAACGCGCGGCGCCTTGCCGAGTACGCCTACGCGTTGCCGCGGACGCGGTGGAACGTCGGGATCGACCAGCGGATCGGACGGGTCCAGTTGCTTGGACGCCTCAGCTACTACGGCGGCTGGTACGACTACGACAGCGGGTTCGGAGAAGTCTTCATCCCGTCCGGTGGAATTGACCAGGGATTTTTCGGCGGCCGGCCGATCATCGACGTGGAAGCCAGCATCGCGCTCCGCGAGGACACGACGCTCGTGGTCGGAGCCCAGAACGTGTGGGACACGTATCCGCAAGTCAGCGCACGCGCCACCTCGGTCGGGGAGAAGTACAGCGAGTACACACCCTGGGGATTCAACGGAGCGTATTTCTACACGCGAATCGCCTACACCTGGGGCCGTTGACGCTGCAGTCGCACAATTCATAATGAGTAGAGACGGACCGGATCAATAATCTCTTGTTTCAGCGCGCGGCACTGGAAGGTGACTCTGAACGACACCGGTTCGACACGCGGCCAAATCATCTGCGTTCTGCAGGGCCTTTCCCGAAGACGGTGTTTCACTGAGCACGGCTCTAGCCCGCATGTTTCACCACTTTCGGATGAGGACCGTTTTCGAGTAAAAGGATCGGTGGCCGGCGAGTTCTGGGGCCTGGGATGGGTTATGCGGAGGAAGTCGTGGGTTTCGATAGCCAAGCGGACGACTATTTTGGGGCCGAAACGGCATGACTTGACGTGTTCAGGCAGACTGCGGCCCAAGCCGACGGAAGAAGTGGTTTTTCCAGCGATGCATCCAGTGTGTCGTCAGCAGCGAAGGGGAAGCGCCTGCAGATTCCGTAGGATGAGAGCGAAGATCTCGGCATAAGGATAGGCCTCCGACATCGAGATCCAGACGTTGCGGACCGTCAGGCGGATTCGAGCACCGATCTTGAGAAGCTTCAGGCGGATGGTCTGGCACTGAGCGTGGGCCAGAGCCGTACCCTTGAGTCCGAGACGACGCAGCGCATGCATGAGCATGTAAGCGGCTGAGGACAGATACAGCCGGAGCTGATTGGCGCGCATCGTCGCCGCGCTGGTGCGGTCGGCAAACAAATCCAGTTGTTGTTCCTTGATGCGGTTCTCCATGTCGCCGCGGGCACAGTAGAAATCTTCATAGAGAGCTTGGGCCTGGAGTCGTTCCCTCCGCAGTGAAGTCACCACGAATCGGGGATTGGCGCCCTTGTCCAAGAATTCGGCCTTGCCAACCCCGCGTCGCGTGCAGCTCCAGCTCTTCAGGGTCCGGTACTGGAAATCCTTAAACACCCGCGCCGGTTTTCCTGTGGCGTTAAACTCCGCTTCGGCCTGAATTATTGCTTCAGCAATCTCTCGCTTGAGACGGTCGTTCTTGGCCAACCCGATCACGTAATCGAGCGGATGGGCCTCACACCAACGGAGTAATTCATCCCGGCAAAAGCCCGAATCGGCCCGGATGATGATCCTCACTCCCGGCCAACTCTGACGGATCTGGCCGACGATACGTTTCAATTCATCAACCGCCCCATCGGCGCCATCGATATTGGATCGGCGCAGCCGCGCGCACAACAGATGCTCGCCACAGAAGATATACAAGGGTAGATAGCAATAGTGGCGGTAGTAGCCGTGAAAGAACCGGCCTTCCTGTTGACCGTAGATCGGATCATCGGTGGCGTCCAGGTCCACAACAATCTCTTCCGGTGCCGTGTCGTGGGCCGCTAGAAACGCATCCACCATCCAGCGGTCGATCGTGTCCCCATCCATGACAATCTTCTTGTATCGTTCCTGCCCATGACAATCTTCTTGTATCGTTCCTGCCCATCGACCTGGGCCCCGGTGAGTTCCAGCCGGTTCAGCGTACACTTGCCCGCCAGCGCCTTTCCCCTGTCCCCAGCCTGCCGTCGGCTCTCCCCCAGCGGGTCGGCTTTATCCACGGCTATGGCCAGCATCGGATCGGCCCGAAGCTGATCGTGATCGTTCAGGTCTTCATATCCCAGGCAGAGCCCGTAGATGCGCTGCCCCAACAACTCCTTCACCGTGTGTTCGATCAACCTCTGGTCCCGGTGATCGGTGAAACACTCCGTCAGTCCGGCGATCAGATCCGTCCGCTTTTCCACCTCTCGCAATAGCAGAACCCAGCATCGGAGGTGATCTTTCCCCCGTCGATCCGCGCCTTCACTTTCCGATGAAGTAGTCCGTGAAATTCGACCGTGGCTTGGTTACACTCTGTTGTCATAAGGGCCGCCTCCGTTTGGCTTGTTAAACGTTTCTTCCAAAACGCTTTATGCCAGACAGGGCGGCCTTTTCTGTCCGGTCCGTGAATTATGCGGGCTAGCTGTGGGGACGCCCCTGAAACGCAATCCCGGGCGAAATTCCAGGGCAGGAACAAGGGCCGCGGGCGAGTAAGTTGTGGGGCTTCTGATCTTCCTGGCGGTCGTGTTCGTCGTGGCTATTGTTGGTTCGCTGGCGTGGTTCTCTCGGAGTATCGAACCGTCGACCGCCGAGGGCGCAAGCTGGCTGATCAACCGGCTAAAGGATCCGCCGCGCCGCAAAATGGGGGAATGAATCGCGGGGAATCCTGGCGGAAAAGCGGTGATCCGATAAGCAACGGGCCGCTCCATCATGGCCAGCTTGTCAGCGTCAGGTCGCCATAACAGGGGTCACCTCACCAAACGGAAAAAATCGTACGCTAAGGGAGATTCGCCGCCTCTGGAGGTGTCGGGTTGAAGTACACCCTAGCCTGTCGTCAGGGAAGGCCGCGCAATAGCGTCAGAATAGAGTCGTCCTTTGAATTGGTTGACACATCCCGTCAAGGGTCACAGATTTCTTCCTGACAGATTGGATTCAGGACGGGAGACTACAGCTGGCAGCAGAACAAGCACGTAAAACAGGGCAACTTCCGGCCCTTACCGCCGCTCAATCAGCCTTAACGTACGATTTTTTCCGTTTCGTGAGGTGACCCCAAGAAGCGTGATCGCTTCGTAGACCGTGCTACGAGCGATCCTCAACTGCCGAGCGATCTCCGCCTTCGAGAGCCCCTCGGCGAGGAGTCCCTTGACTGCCTGGAGCTTCTCCGGCGTCAGCCGGTAGCGCTGCCCCTTCTTTCGCCCGCCCCACATCTCACCCCGAGCCTTTTTTGCGGCCAGGCCCGCACGGGTACGCTCCGAGATCAGGTTACTCTCATACTCGGCCATGCCGACCAGTATATGGCGGAATATCTTGGCTGAAGCACTGTCGCCCGTCAGATGCCCGTCTCGTACCGAGATGTAGTCGATCTTGCGCTCGTCCAGGTCCTCAAGGAAGACCAGTAGCTGGCGGGCGCGCCGACCCATCCGGTCGTTGCGCCAGACGACGACAGTTTCTACCTTGCCGGCGATGATGTCCCGTTCGAGCCGCCCAAGAGCTGGACGGTCCAGGGAGCGGCCGGTATGCCGATCTCGATACCAGACGACAGGGCGGTCAGCGGCGTGGGTCTGAAGCCAACTCTGGAGTTCGGGCTCCTGAGATCGGAGGTCTTGACGGCTCGTGGATACCCGGAGGTAGACGGCGATGGTCCGGAGGTTCACCCGGCCATTATGTACGATTTCATCGGTCGATCAAATCGGGCACTCTGGGGCTCACAGAAACCCCAAAGAATCAGGACACAGCCCAATCATTTCAACGAATCCTTCAAGTCGGACACTGCCTGATCGCTTCAGGTCCAGCAGCCCTTAGACAGCATGGATTAACCTGCCCTGGCCTCGTGACGGGTGGGTTATGTTGCGGGGCGAGGAACCGTCGACACAGAGCCACAACGAGGAGGGCAGGTCATGAACAAGTGTAGTGCATACGTTGGACTGGACGTTCACAAGGACACGATTGCGGTGGCGGTAGCGCTGCCCGGACGTGAGGCGCCGGTGTACCGGGGCGAGATCAAGAATCAGCGCAAATCGCTGCTGCGACTCATTCGCAGCCTGAGTCCGGACGCAGAGGTGTTGAGCTTCTGCTACGAGGCGGGACCGTGCGGGTATGGGGTGTATCGAGAGATCATCGACACGGGCCACTATTGCGAGGTGGTCGCGCCGAGCCTGATCCCCCGGCGCTCGGGGGAGCGAGTGAAGACGGACCGGCGCGACGCGGTGAAGCTGGCGCGGCTGCATCGGTCAGGGGAACTGACGGCGGTGTGGGTGCCCGACGAGGAGCAGGAGGCGATGCGCGACCTGACGCGGGCCCGCGAGGACATGAAGGCGATCGAGGCCAAGGCTCGGCAGCGACTGGGGGCGTTTCTGCTGCGTCATGATCGAGTGTATCGGGAAGGCAAGAGCCGGTGGACGCAACGGCACTTTCGGTGGCTGGAGGAGCAGCGGTTCGAGCATCCGGTGCAGCAGGTGGTGTTTCAGGAATACGTCGATACGGTGATGGAGGCGCGCCGCCGCGTGGCGGGTCTGGAGGGGCAGATGCGCGAGGTGTTGGAGCAGTGGTCGCTACGTCCGATGGTCGAGGCGCTGATCGCGTTGCGCGGGGTGGATGTGGTCACGGCAATGACGGTGCTGGCCGAACTCGGGGACCTGACGCGTTTTGACTCGCCGCGCGAGTTGATGAGCTTTCTGGGGCTGGTGCCGAGCGAGCACTCCTCGGGGCCGCGGCGGCGCCAAGGAGCCATCACGAAAACAGGCAATGGGCACGTACGCCGGGTGCTGGTTGAGTCGGCCTGGAGCTACCGGTTCCCTGCGCGCAAAACCAGGCACTTGAGATGCAAGGCGAGTGCGGCGCCACCGGCAGTGCTGGCCATCGCCTGGGCAGCCCAGAAGCGGCTGTGTACGCGGTACCGGCATCTGTATCACGCGGGCAAGGCGAAGTGCGTGGTCACCACCGCGGTGGCCCGCGAGCTGGTGGGGTTCCTCTGGGCGATCACCACCGATCGCCCGAACCAGATGTGGGGTATCGATGCCACAGCTACGGCGACCCTCGACGCTGGCGCCGTCACTGTATTCGCCGCCGTCGATCACTGCACAGCCGAGTGTGTCGGCATTCACGCCGTGAAACGGGCGAAGCGCTTTGAAGCCCTCGATCCCATCCGACAAGGCCTCAAAGAGCACTTCGCCGGCTTTCACGCTGACGCGGCCCACGGGCTTCAGCTTCGCCACGATCATGGGTCGCAGTTCATGAGCGATGACTTTCAAAACGAGATCCGATTCCTCGGCATCGAATCTTCACCGACCTTTGTACGGGAACCGGAGGGCAACGGTTGTATCGAACGCTTTTTCAAGACACTCAAGGAACAATTGCTCTGGGTCCGCCACTTCCGCTCGATCCCGGAACTGGTTCAGGCGCTCCAGGACTTCCGCGCTCTCTACAACCAGCACTGGTTGATCCAGCACCTAGACCATGGAACGCCTGATCGCTCTACGTGTCGACCGTGAAAACGGTACTGATCTAAGGCAACCGAAATTGCCTCTGCAGAGGCCGATTTGCGAGTTCCTGCAGAATCTCTCCCGTCACGGCACCTCCAATCAACGCAAACGACTTCTCGAGACTTGGAGCGGTGAGGAAAAACTTGTCATAAGCCGACCGAGCGATGCAGTATAACTTTCAGACAGTTGGCATAGCCCCAGTGTTTTCAGACGGTCGTGATGGGCCTTGAGTTGCTACGAAGCGTAGCTCGCAGTATTTGGCCTGAGAGGCGGAACGTCGGCAGTGCCGATGTCGGCCACGAAACTACCAATTCCTGGTCCTGCGGCACCTGGTGGTGCGGTGTCGATGGCCGAAGAACAAGAGGAATAAGAAATGTCTCCGATCATGATGTCTCTCCTTCCCCTCTTCTTGGTGGTGGCGCACACATCGGCCGCCGTTCCGTACCAGGGAGCAGGGATGGAGGTTGCAGGCAAGATTTCGTTCGGGTCGGGCATTGCACCGGATCAGCAGTTTCTCATCGATCTGCTGACCTTGAATGGGACCCCGATCCAGACGACGCGCACGCTGGATTTCGGCAACTTCAGTTTCAAGAATGTCCGTGAGGAACGTTACTTCATCCATGTGAACATCGAGGGTTTCCGCGAAGTGAAACAGCATGTGTGGGTCACGGGTCAGACATGGGTCGACGTCGTCCTCCACGAAATACCCGAGGTCGTCGCGACAGGGGGCGGGTCTGCGGACCCGGATCGCGTGGATGTCAAGACACTGGCCCTGCGGCATCCTGAAGAAGCCGTGGAGGAACATGAGAAGTCGCTCAGAGACAGCGCGAAGGGAGATACGAAACGTGCCATCGAGAGGCTGGAGAAGGCTCTTCGTATCGCGCCGGATTTCTACGAGGCGCGGAACAACCTTGGGGTTCAGTATCAGAAGGCGGGCCGTTTCGAGGACGCCGAAGCCGAATTCAGGCGAGCCCATGAACTGAACCGGAACGCGGCGCAACCGTTGATCAACATCGGGAGCCTCTGGTTGGAACAGAGTGATTTCGAGCCGGCTCTGGTGGTCCTACGCGAGGCCGCACGACTCGAACCGCGCTCGCCGGCCGCACGCTACTACCTGGGGTATGCGTTGTACAAGCTGGCGCGGCTCGACGAAGCTGAAAGCGCCCTCATCCGGGCGCTCGAACTCGACCGGGCAGCCACGACGCGGCTCATGCTGGCCAATGTCTACGTCCAACAGCAGAAGCACGACCGAGCGCTCGAGCAGCTCGACGCCTATCTTGAAGAGAATCCCGAAGGCGAAGATAGCGATGCGGTTCGAGCCCTGCGGTCCAGATTGCTGAAGCAGTAAGCAAGCCTACACTGGACGCGTCGCCATACACCGCGGCCAGTATGTCCGACCCCGTCCTTCGTGGTCGAGCCCTGAACAAATCGCCGGAACACTCCGGATAACGTTTCGCTCGCATGAAGTTCGTCGGGCCCAATCCGAAAACTTATCGAGATGCCAGCATCGACCGGGGATGAAATGGGCAAGCTCTACCAGTCTCACGGGGATTTCTTCGGTTTCCACTTCACCGGAGAAAGCACACCGCCTTGTCTTGTCCACGCTTTGCGGGAATACCTCGATTTCGCTTGACATGAGCGGACCGGGTCCTTATACGTGTCCTCAGGTTACCACCGACAAGCTAAAGAACAGCCAGTCCGAGAATCGCTGGCTAAAGAATGGCAAAGCAGCAGAGATCCATAGCACAGATCTCTCGGGGGGAGGTGCATATGATGTATCGATGTTTGCGCGCAGTTGCGGCGTTTGCGCTGCTCGCAGGGATGGGTGGACTACCAGTATTCGGTCAGACTACAACGGGACGAATTACCGGTACGGTGGGCGATGTCACCGGAGCCATGATCCCGGGCGTGGAGGTCGTGATTCGGAATCCGGCCACAGGCTTGACCCGTACTGTGATTACCAACGAGACAGGTACCTACATTGTGGCCGCGCTGCCGCCGGCAGCCGGTTATGAGGTAGAAGCGTCATTACCGGGCTTCCGGCGGGAGGTCCGATCCGGCCTCACCCTGGCTGTGGAAGCGGTGATCCGCGTGGACTTCGTCATGCAAGTTGGGCAGGTGACCGAAGTCGTGGAAGTGACGGCCGAGGCTCCGCTGCTCGAGAGCGACACGGCGGTGTTGGGCCAGGTGATCGGCGGCAAGGCGATCAGCGATATTCCGCTCAACCAGCGCCATTTCATGAGCCTCACCCATCTGACAACGGGCGTGCTGCCGGACGTGCAGGGCGGCTCTCGCCAGTCTCCGTCCTTCTACGCCAACGGCGTGAGCCGCTCCAAGAACGATTTCTTGCTGGACGGTGTCGACAACAACGACACGGGCAATGCCCAGCTGGTGATCATCCCATCTATAGACGCCATCCAGGAGTTCAAGCTCTCCACTAGCACCTACGGCGCCGAGCTGGGCCGGGCCAGCGGTGGAGTGTTGAACGTTCAGACCAAATCGGGAACCAACGACTTCCATCTGGTGTTGTTCGAGTTCGTCCGCAACGACCGTTTCGACGCGCGGAACTTTTTTGCCTCGGGTAAGAAGCCTTTCAAGCGCAACCAGTTCGGCACGGTCGTGAGCGGCCCGATCATCAAGGACAAGATGTTCTTCATGTTCAACTACGAGGGAAACCGGATCCGGAGCACGGAAACCGCGTTGCGTGTGGTTCCCACGGCAGCGGAACGGGCCGGGGACTTTTCCCAATCTAGCTTCAGGCGTGGATTCGATGCGTTGACGGATCCGCTCACCGGTCTGCCGTTCCCCGGGAACATCATTCCGGCGGATCGGATCGACTCGATTTCGAACGCCGTGGCGGGGTTCTATCCCATGCCGAACCGCGCGGGTAGCCAGAACTACGAGGCCAGCTCGGTAAGGCGGACGGATTTTGACCTGTATACATACAAGTGGGACTACCGCTTTTCGGATAACCACAGCATTTTTCACCGCGGCACATGGCAGGACACCTTCGAGATCCAGACGAACTTCGATCGCGGCGCCCTGCCCGGGGGCGGCAACACGTTCTTTCAGCCGATCGGCCGCAACTTTGCGCTAAGCGACACCTACGTGTTCGGACCGACCGTGGTGAATGAAGCCCGAATCGGGTTCAACCGTCTGATCGGCGGTATCTACGCCGAACTCTACGGGACCGACCACGCGAAGGCCCTGGGAGTCACCGGCGTGCAGAGTTCGTTCCGTCCCGACGACAGGAGATTCGGCTGGCCGAGAATGCAGGTGACGGGGTACGCCCCGGTCGGCGGGGTCAGTTTCAGCGCGCAACTGCGTTTCGACAACACCTGGCACATGGCCGACATGCTTTCAATCACGCGCGGCAATCACCAGTTGAAGATCGGCGGCGAGGCCCGCACGTACATGCTGAACATCTTCATCGACAGCAGCCCCAACGGCAATTTCCGGTTTGACGGCCGGTTCACGGGCCACTCGTTCGGCGACGTGCTGATGGGTTTTCCAAATCGAAGTCAGCGGGTGGTCGGGGATCCGTACACCCAGAATCGCAGCCGCTCCTACGCGGGGTTCATCCAGGACGACTGGAAGGTGACTCCCAACCTGACACTGAACCTGGGAATGCGTTGGGAGATGCAGACACGCGCGATCAACGTGCTGAAGGACGAAGGCAGAGGTATGGCGGTGTTCCACATCCCGACCCGGCAGATCGTGATCGGCGGGGAAGAAGGCCCGAGGCAGTTCCGTGATCCGGTCACGGGCGAACCGAACGCCATTACCATCGAAGGCGGAGCTCAGTTCGGGATTCCCGATGGGCTGTATAAGAACGACCTGAACAACTTCGCGCCCCGCATCGGTTTCGCCTGGTCTCCGGAGGCTCTGAACCTCGTCTTACGCGGCGGTTACGGAATCTTCACCGAGCCGGAAATCGCCGCAGAGAACCATTCGAATCGTGACCGCGCGTATCCCTGGAACCTTCCGCAGACCTTCAATGCGCCTCCAGGAGCGCCGGTTCTCAGCTTGAGGGACCCCGTCAACACGGCGTTCCCGGCAGCTCTCGCGCGCGGCTCGATCACGTCCCGGGCGGCCGATGTCGACCAGGCCGACGGCTACCTGCAGCAGTGGCAACTGAGCATCCAGCGGCCGCTGGGCGGCAACATGGTGTTCGAGGTCGCCTATGTCGGCACGAAGGGCACCAAGCTGGACGGCCGCGGCCGCAATGTCAACCAGGCGCGCCTGGGCTCCGGTTCGATCAGCTCGCGCCGGCCCATTCCGGAGTTTGGCAACATCACCCAGACGGAACGGGTAGGTCTTTCGACCTACCACTCGTTGCAGACCAAACTGGAGCGCCGGTTCTCGTCGGGCCTGGCGTTCGTTTCCGCCTGGACGTGGTCCCATGCGATCGGGTGCTGCAATCGCGACCGCGACACGCGAGACCCCGACAACGCGCACCTCGAGAAGGCTCAACAGAGCTTCGATATCCGCCACCGGCAGGTCAACAGCTTCTCCTACGAGCTGCCGTGGGGTGCGGGCAGGCCTTTCCTGTCCAACCTTTCAGGAGCCGCTAATGCGCTGCTCGGCGGATGGCAGGTGGCGGGCATCGCCACGTTCTCGACCGGGCAATCCTTTACGCCCGGCTGGGGTGGAGACATTGCCAACGTCGGCCAATCTACGACACGTCCGAACCGGATTTGCGACGGCGTCCTTCCCCGAGGCCAGCGCAGTGCGGACCGATGGTTCGACACATCGTGTTTCACGAGGCCCGCGGACGGCACCAACGGGAATTCCGGATGGAACGTCCTGAAAGCCCCGGGATTCGTCAACTGGGATCTGACGCTGACGAAGAACACGCTGATTGGAGACAATCACCGCGTGGAGTTCCGCGCGGAGTTCTTCAATGCGTTCAACCAGGCGCACTTCTTCGTTCCCAACAGCAGGGTCAACTCGAGTGCATTCGGTAGAAGCACCCAGACCCACCAAGCGCGGCAGATCCAGTTCGGCATAAAGTACTACTACTAACCCCCTTCCACGGATGGCGCGCAACCGCGCGCCATCCGTGCCTTCGCCTGCTGCGCCGGTTCGCGGGCTGCGAGAGTTTCGGCGCTCCTACCCGTCTTGAAGCATTCGCGAAATCGTGTCCACGCCGGTTTCAAGCCTCCTGCCCAACCTCATCTGGACATGAGTGGCCGCAGGCCGCCGCCACAGCGAGGTGCTCGTGTTCTCGCAGGGCAAGGGAACCTTGAAACGCCTTCCTCAGGAATGGAAACTCAGCTAGGAGTCTGCGCGGCAGAGCGCGAAGAACTCGAATTTATTGGGATTTGAGAGGGTCTTCGGAGGAGAACCCATCGATTCTTCCGATACGAGGAGTTCAGAGCTGTACGGATACCAGTAATTGGCCGTGTATCGGGTCTGCTGGGTTCCGGTTTTCCGGATTAAGGGTACCGCCCACATTGCTGCAAAAATATCCTTTAAGGACGACGGGTCCTTGACTGCGGCTGTGAAGCTTTAGGATCGAGCTTTCGCGAGTTAATGAAAGTGATGCAGGGCGGTCTTGGAGACGCCCACGATCTTGGCGATCGAGGCCTTGGAGACATCCTTGCCCAACAGCGCACGGATGTCGTGCTCCTTGCCGTCGAACCTGGACTTGCCCAGAGCGCCCTTGGGGCGACCGAGCCGTCTGCCCTTGGACCTTGCCGCGTCCAGCCCTTCCTTCGTACGTTCCGAGATGAGGTCCCTCTCGACTTCGGCGAAGAGTCCAAACAGGGCGATCATCACCTTGGTCTGCAGGTCCTGCTTGCCGTCGAACTCGATTGCTTCCTTGATGGCGATAAAGCGGATCTTGCGCCGAACCAGGGTCTCCACGATCTGGATCACCTGACCGAGGCTACGGCCGAGCCGCGACAACTCGCTGACCAACAGACGGTCGCCGGGCTGCAGCGTCCCCAACATCTCGTCGATGCGGCGCTCGAGCGGACTCTTGCGCGACGAGATCCGGGACTCGATGAATTGGTCGATCGGGAATCGGCGTTTCTGGCTGAACTCGAGGACCGCTAGTTTCTGGTTGGCGAGGTCCTGCGAACGAGTGGAGACGCGGAGGTAAGCGACGGTTTTCAAGGCGGCGTCCAAGAAAAGGTCAAATGGGTCTATTTCGGACTGTTAAAGACTACAGTATCCAGAACATTGTGTAGTCGACCATCGTCTAGAATGACGGGCGTTATTTTAGCCCACGTGGAGCCGTCCATGACGACACCCCTCTTGTCGCGATCACAACTGGTCCGCCAAGCGTCCCTGACCGTTGCCGACCTGGCGGAGGTCGCCAAGTGTCGCCGCAAGCACAACCGTCTGGGGTTCGCCTACCAAGCAGGTTTCGTCCGCCTCTTCTGCCGATTCCCCGCGCAGCAACCCTTGGAGATTTGCGTCGAGTTACTCCACTTCGTCGCGCTCCAACTGGGTATTGATGAAGAGCGGATCGCGGACTACGCGCCCTGGCAACACACCGCGTCGGAACACCAGCAACGCATCCGCGAATACCTCAATCTGACCGTCTACGGTCCCCGGGAAACGGACGCTTTGGAGCGTTTCATTTTCGAAGAATCGTGCCGTCTGGAGCAGTCGGCCCCGCTGCTCGCTCGTGCCCACGGGTTCCTCAAGGAGCAGCGTATTTTGTTCCCCGCCGAGTCAGCGCTCCTGCGACTCATCGGGGAGCAGAAGAGGCTGGCACATGAGCACATAGCGGCCAAGCTCGCCGGGAGTCTTTCATCCGGCGTGGCAAAGGCCCTCGATGACTTGCTGGAGGTGAAGGGAGGAGAAACGGTTTCGGCCCTCCAGGCGATCAAGGCCAACCCAGCCAAACCCTCGGCGGCCGCCATGGAGAGACTTGCCAACAAGCTGGCTGTCATCGAGGCTACTGGCGTCCTGAGCGTCGATCTCGACTGGCTGAACGCCAATTACCAGCGGGCCTTGTTTCACTATGTGCGCAAGTGTTCGGCGGCCCGACTGCGGGTAGTCGCCCGGTCCCGCCGTCTCGCGGCGCTGGTTTGTTTCCTCCGGCACAGCTACCGCGACACCGTTGATCAGACGGTGGACACGTTCGACAAGCTCCTCACCCGAACTCACACCCGAGCCGAGCACGAATTGGACGACCAGATGCGCGGCCAGCGACAGACAATCAAGGCGGCCCTGACCGCACTGCGGTCCTTGGGGACGATCATCCTGGACGACTCTGTCAGCGATGATGCCCTGCGCCCGCGGTTGTTCGCGGCTGTGTCCCGCGATTCACTGGCCCTCCAGGTGGCGGGGCTGACCGAATGGGTTACCGGCACCAAGAGCGACGTGTTCCACGGCCTTGTCCGGCGGTTCGGTCACTTGCGGCAATTCTCGCCGGTTCTGCTTCGCGCCCTGGAGTTCTTCCCGGATGCCGGGGACGACGATGTGCCCTGCCTGAAGGCTCTGCGGGTTCTCAAGGAGATGAACGCCGACTTGAAGCGAAAGCTCCCTGAGGACGCCCCCACCGACTTCGTCTCGAAGCGCTTGTTTCCCTTTGTCGTACGTAATGGTAAGGCGGACAGAAAAGCATGGGAGTGCGCCTTGTTGCTGAAGGTCCAGGACGATCTGCGGTCGGGCAACCTCTCGGTCCGGTACAGCAAGCGGTTCGGCCGGTTTGAGGATTACTTCCTCCCGAAGGATCGCTGGGAAACCACCCGGGCGTCTTTCTTCCAACGATCCGGTCTGCCCGCCGATCCCAACGACATCTCCCGCTATCTTACGGGGCGGCTGAGTAAAGCTTATGACCTCTTTCTTGAGACGGCGCCCGGCAACAGCTACGCCACGGTGGATCAGGATGGTTGGCACTTATCCACGGACACCGCTGAGACGTTGGACACCGCGGCGCAAACACGGCTGCGTGAGCTGAAAAACAGGCTGACCAAGCAGATGCGCACGATCCGGCTCCCGGATCTGCTCATAGAAGTTGATAACGATCTGCGCTTCACGGACCACTTCGTGCCTCTCGCTCAACGGAGTGGTCGGAACGCGGAAGGCGTTTGCACGCTCCTGGCCGCCGTGTTGGCGTATGGCTGCAATATTGGCCTGCACACAATGGCCCAGATCACTCAGGACGTCACCTACAAACAACTCAAGCGTGTCAGCGACTGGCAGATGACCGAGGAAACGCAGCGATCCGCTCTGGCGGCGCTGGTGCATGCCATCTCCCGCCTCGACACCACGCTTCACTGGGGCGAAGGGCGGACGTCGGCCAGCGACGGGCAACGATTCGCCATGCCCCGCAAAGTCCTCCAACAAACCTACAGCACCCGGTTCAGTGACTTTGCCATGGAGTTCTACACTTTCATCGCCGACAACTATGCGCCGTTCTACAGCACGCCGATCGAATGCACCGACCGGGACGCGGCGTTTGTGCTCGATGGGCTCTTGTACAACGAAAGCGACCTGGATCTGGAGGAGCACTACACCGACACCCACGGCTATACGGAGATCAACTTCGCCGCGTTCGCAATGCTGGGGAGACGATTCTGTCCCCGCATCCGCGGCTTTCAAAAGCAACATCTCTACCGACTTGACGTCGCGCGCGACTACGGGCCGCTGTCCTGTGTGGTGGGGCGGGCCGACCGCACGATCAACTCCAAGGTCATCGCCGAGCAATGGGACCGGATGGGGCAGTTCTACGCGTCGCTGGAAGGCGGTCACACGACTGCCTCGGTGGCGCTGAAACGGCTCGCCGGGTGTACCGCGAAAAACCGATTCTACCGAGCTAACCGGGACCTGGGCCGGGTCTTTAAGACCGAGTTTCTGCTCAGCTACCTGTCCGAGCCACAGTTGCGATCTCGCATCCGGCGTGGCCTGCTGAAGGTCGAGCAACTGCACGCCCTGGCCCGCGATGTGTATTACGGGCAAACTGTCCGATGGTGCTCTCTGAGGATTTGCAGGCAGGCATGAACTTCGCTGGTGTGACGGTGCGGAATCCGTTCACCTAACCAAGCGATAAGACCAGGAGTGTGCTACGGCGATGCGGACTATGCTGCCATGACGTGGGGCCAGATCACCGCGGGATTCGACCGCCATGTGATCGGAATTGCGAACTGGCGTTTGTGAATCTTCTGCGCCAGTTCGATGCCGATAATGACGGGTCGGGCATTGTAGAACGTTTTGAACCCCAACATCGGGCGCAATCGCCCCTTTACCCGGCGGTGGTCCTGCTCCACAACGTTGTTCAGGCATGGACAGCAACGAATTCTCGCCGGGTTCGGGCCCCGGAAGTTGAACTCCCCGTTTATTCCCATGCGCCGCAGGGCGCTATGGCTCGGCCGGTGGCCATCCAAGGTGATGCTGTGTGGCTCCCGATGATGCTTCAGTGCCTTGCGAAAGAAGGCCTTCGCCACCGCGATGCCACGTGTTCGACTCAGACAGAACTCCACGGTGTTGCCCTGTCCGTCCACGGCTCGATAAAGGTATATCAACTGGCCCAGAATCTTGATAAACGTTTCATCAACTCGCCAGCTCCCACCAACTTGCCGCTCGAATCTGCTCCAACGCTTTTCGCAGGTGTCGGCATAGCGAATGACCCAACGCAAGATCGTGGTGTGCGAAATCGATACCCCCCCCTCACCTAAAATCGCGACCAGGTCCCGGTAACTCAGTTTGAAGCGAAAATACCAGCGAAGGCAGAGGAGAATGATGTCGTCTTCGAACCAACATCCGGCAAACAGAGGATTCCGTTCAGTTTTGCGATACGCCATATCCCATTATCACCAAGTTCTTTGGCTGTCTGCACCAGAACCCCTTCTCCTTTCTACCGGCGGTGTCCGCCCCCCCGATTCTTCTACAGAACTTCTGAAACATAATCGCGCGTCTGAGTCACCCGCGTGGCAGTCCGCGGGTGAGCGCCCTGAACAACAGCGTCAGCGCCAAGTTCGAGCGCACCAGGCTGCTGGTGATGACGGTGACTGCCCGCACGCTGCGCCGCGAGATCTTGACCTGCTGGCCACTGCGGAACGACGGGGTCGCGTGAATGCGGCGCAGCGTCAGCACGGCCATCCCCAACGCCCACAGGCAGTGTCGGCGGATGCCGGTTTCGTGGGCCGGGATGATATGGATGTAGCGCAGCGCTTCTGCCAGGTGACCGTGGGCGATGCCCACTAGGGTGAGAAGTCCATTAGCGAAGCGCGGATCGTTCCGCTCCGCTGACAGGGAGCGCAGGTCGAACCCCGCTTCCAGGAAGACGGCCCGCGGCAACCAGCACGCCCCGCGCTGCCAGTCGTCCCATATATCCTTGAGGATGTTGGTCATTTGCAGCCCTTGGCCGAACGACACCGATAACCCGAGCAGCTCGTCCCGATGCGCGTTGATTTCCGCGGAATAATCGCAGAACAACTCGGTAAGCATCTCGCCCACCACGCCGGCGACGTAGTAGCAGTAGCGGTCGAGCTGAGCTAGCTCGGCTAGGCCGGCAGGAGTCGCCTGCAACTGAAACTCTGCCATGCCTCGGGCCATGATTCGCACGCAGCGTGCCAGCGCCTCGCGCTGTGCAGGCTCGAACCCGTACGTGATGTGGATTACGCGGGCGGTGTTGGCGATCAGGTCATGCTCACTAGCAGTGGTCGCCGACGACAGTCCGGCACAGAGCTCGCGCGCGAACGGTTCCACGGCGTCCCGACCAGCGACAATGTCGATGAACCGTTCTGCGAACGCCTGCTTCTGTCTGGCGGACAGCGCGGGCTCGTCTTCGATCGTGTCGGTAATCCGGCACAGGAGGTAGGCGTTTCCCACCACATCGCGGAGCCCGGCTGGAAGCTGCGGAATCGTGAGAGCGAAGGTGCGGGATACCCGCTGCAGGATTTCCGTCTGGTAGGCGAGATCGCCGTCTGATATCCCATCGGAGCACATTAGCGGTAACAGGCCCTGGCATGACGGCGTCCTCCAAGGATGAGTGCGAAGAGGATGAATCCGAGGAAGACCACATCAAGCTTGTCGAAGAAGATTCGGCGGAGAGCGTTGCGGGTCAGGTGCAAAAGCGCGGTAGCTTTGGCGAGTTCCAGCCGCGAATGGTAACAGAACCATGCCCGTCAGTGTTAAGACTCCCATACGCCGCCCCCGGTGGCTTGGTGTGTGTGGCCAGTGGGCATATATGTGGGCTGGTTGAGGGTCCCTGTCAAGCGGAACGCTTTTTTCTGTCTCGCCGGGGGCCGGGCCGCTATCCACGCGCACCGGCTCAAGTGCGCAAACGTCTACGCGCTTCCAGGCCGGTGAGCCGGGGCTCTTCGACCGCCTGCCGTCGCTATCCAGCGCATCGAGATCTTGGCTGCGGGTGTCGTGGCAATCGGTGTGACACCTTACCGCTATTGGCCAATGGCAGCTTGGCTCAGTCTTGGAAGCAGGCTGAAGCGAACGTTCTCGACGATGCCATCCATCGTCGAGAGTTCGACGTCAACATATTCCCCCATCTTCGCGATGAGGTCCTGCACCAGATTTTCGGGGGTCGAGGCGCCAGCGGTAATGCCGACGCTCTTCTTGCCGTGGAGGCATGCCGGATCGAGCGCCGCCGGATCCTCTATCAGATAGCTCGGCACGCCGCTCTCGTGACTGACCTCGCACAAACGGTTTGAATTGGAGCTGTTCTCGGCGCCGACCACGAGAACCAGGTCCACGATGGAGGCGAGCGTTCTTACGGCGGCCTGACGGTTCTGGGTCGCATAGCAAATGTCCTTGACGTCCGGTCCGACAATCTTGGGGAATCGATTGCGCAGGGCTGAGATCACGGCCCGGGTGTCGTCGACCGACAGTGTCGTCTGTGTGATGTAGGCAACTCTATCGGGATCGCGGACCTGGAGCGTTTCCACATCGGCCACGTCGCCCACCAGCAATACCCGCTCCGGGATCTGGCCCACGGTGCCCTCGACCTCCGGGTGGTTCTCATGACCGATCAGAATGATGTCGTAGCCCTCGCCGGCGTAGCGGCGCCCCTCGATGTGTACCTTGGACACCAGCGGGCAAGTAGCATCCAGCGTCTGCAGGCGGCGCACCGATGCGTCCTGCTCGACCTTTGCCGAGACGCCGTGGGCACTGAATACCGTGATGGCCCCGTCGGGAATCTGCTCGACCTGGTCGACGAAACGCACGCCCTTCGCCTTCAGATCCTCCACGACGCGCGGGTTATGGACGATTTCGTGGCGTACGTAAATCGGGGGGCCATATTGCTGCAATGCCGTTTCGACGATTTCGATGGCACGCACGACACCGGCGCAAAAACCGCGCGGTTGTGCCAAGATGACTTGCATCGTGCTACTCCTGAGGCCGCATGGCGGCGCAATTTCGATTGCGGGGAATGACCCCACCCGGCTGACCTATGTCAACGGCGTGGATCCGGACCGTCGCACCAATCGGTTCTACTGCGGGGTTTCCCCACGGACTCCTCGCCTGAAACTTAACTTACTTTCGTGCTGCAGTACAAGGTTGAAACCGAGGGATTTGGCTGCATGCTTGAGGGCAGCGAGATGACGGAGTCGGAACTGAATTCGTACTCTCCGTCGACATCGATGTAATCCTGTCCGTAGCGAAGCATTCGGTAGCGAGGGTCCCACGGCCTTCGAGTGCTTCCCGCTTGTGCTTGGGCATGTTGTGCCACTTGCCCCCGAAGTACGTCTCATCGACTTCAACCGGACCCAATATCGAGACAGGTCCATCAACGAATCCTTCATGGATACGTTGGTCGGACCACGTCCGACCCGACATGTCGAACAGGTGGGGCCGCTTCCTGGGTGAGTTCGTAAAACTTCTCGCAGCTTCTTTCAAGTCACGGTGTACGATGAGGCGGATATGAACTCCGGATTGTCCGACCACGTCTATTCATCCAAAACGAGTTCCTTGAACGCTCCACGAGCGCCCCAACCAGATCCCGGCCGGGCGATCGAATGCTTCCAGTCAAACAGGAGGACGCATGGCGACTAGAACCCCCTACCTGGACAAGATCAAAGAGCCCGCCGACCTGCGCGAGATGTCGCCTGGGCAGCTCAAGGCGGTGGCCCGTGAACTGCGGGCCGATATGATCGACGTGGTGTCCCGAACCGGAGGACATTTGGGGGCGGGGCTCGGTGTGATTGAGTTGACGATCGCGCTGCATTACCTTTTCGAGACCCCGGACGACATCCTGGTGTGGGACGTCGGCCATCAAAGCTACCCGCACAAGATCCTGACCGGACGTCGTGATCGGATCGACACGCTACGCCAAGGAGGTGGGCTGTCGGGGTTCACCAAGCGTTCGGAAAGCAAATACGATCCCTTCGGGGCCGCGCATGCGTCGACCTCGGTGTCAGCGGCGCTGGGTTTTGCGGTGTCTAGCGGCCTGCAGCGCCGGAAGAACCGTGTTGTTGCCGTCATTGGGGATGGCGCGCTGAGCGGCGGGATGGCCTATGAAGCACTGAACAACGCCGGCTCCAGCGAGACACCGCTGATCGTTATCCTCAACGACAACGCCATGTCGATCGCCCCGCCCGTGGGGGCGATGAGTTCTTATCTGTCCCGACTGATCTCGTCGCCGCAATACCGTTCGCTGCGCGATCTGGCGTTGGTGATGGTCGACAAGTTTCCCGAGGCGGTCGAGCGCCGGATCAAGCAGGCCGAAAAATACGCCCGCGGGTTGGTGGCCGGGGGCACGCTGTTCGAAGAGCTCGGTTTCTACTATGTCGGGCCGGTCGATGGTCACAATATCGACCAGCTCCTGCCCATCCTCCGGAACGTGCGCGATGCCCGGAACGCGGGTCCGATCCTGGTCCATGTCCTCACGCAGAAAGGTAAGGGCTATCCCCCGGCCGAGCAGGCGGCCGACAAGTACCATGGAGTGTCGCGCTTTGACGTCGAAACCGGAACGCAGATCAAGGCCGCCGCGCCGGCGCCGGCCTTCACCAAGGTCTTTGGTGAAAGCCTGCTGACGGAGGCACGCCGGGACGATCGGGTCTGCGCGATCACGGCGGCGATGCCATCGGGCACCGGCGTCAATATCATGGAAAAGGTCTTCCCGGAGCGGGTCTTCGACGTCGGGATTGCCGAGCAGCACGCCGTGACCTTTGCGGCGGGGTTGGCGGCGGACGGAATGAAGCCGTTCGCGGCGATCTATTCGACATTCCTGCAGCGCGCCTACGACCAGATCGTTCACGACGTTGCGATTCAGAGTCTCCCGGTTCGATTCGCACTGGACCGGGCGGGCCTGGTGGGAGCCGATGGCCAGACCCATGCCGGTGCGTTCGACATTGCGTACCTGGGTTGCCTGCCGGGGTTCGTGCTGATGGCGGCGGCCGATGAGGGCGAGTTGGCGCACATGGTCCGGACCGCCGTGGCCATCGACGACCGTCCGTGTGCTTTTCGTTACCCGCGGGGCGCGGGGTTCGGCGTCCCAGTGCCGGACCGGGGCGAGATTCTGTCGATCGGCAAGGGGCGCATTCTGCTCGAGGGGAATGCCGTGGCCATCCTGTCCTACGGCGCCCGCTTGCACGAGGCGCTGACGGCGGCCGAGGGGTTGGATCGCCTCGGCGTGTCGGCAACGGTCGCCGATGCGCGGTTCGCCAAGCCTCTGGACGAGGACCTCGTGCGCCGCCTGGTCCGGGAGCACGAGGTGCTACTCACCATTGAGGAAGGCGTGGCCGGGGGATTCGGCGCGCATGTGCTGCACTTTCTGGCAACGAACGGCCTTCTGGATCGTGGGCTCAAGGTGCGTCCGCTGGTGCTTCCCGATCGCTTCCTCGAACAGGACAAGCCTCAACTCCAATACGACGCCGCCGGTCTGCTGGCGCGCCACATCCAGGTGACGGCGCTGGCCGCATTGGAGTTCCAGCCCACAGGCGGCCCGGAAGTACCCTTGAGGCCTAGAAATTGTAGCTCAAGCTGAACGTAAAAAAGCTGTCGCGCCGCGTCTCATAGAGGATGTCGGTTTCGTCGACCCCGGAAAGCGCGATCGACTCCACGCTCAAGGACCACTGATCCGTGATCCGCCGGTTGAATTCGAGAGTCACGAGACGCGAGGCGCGCCTCGCGTCGAACATGATGCCAGCGAGCAGCTCGGTACCCTGGACATCGTTGGGCGTCCAGCGCGTGGCAACAAAGATATCGTTATCGAAGGCAGTGGTCGCGTTCCGGCCGCGCCCATCGTAGTTCCATTCCCCCAGAAGGCTGACGTCTGCGGTCGATCCCCATACCGAATAGAACGTGTATTCGGCCCCGGTGACCAGCGCGGCGTAGTTCTGTTCCGCGCCCCGGAGGTTGCGCGCCCCGGACCGCTGGATGGCTTCCAGCTTGAGCAGCCAGGCATCGAGCGTGAGTTGGGCGTCCAGGCCCCACTGCCGGATCTGTTCGTAGTACGGTCGCAGAACGGGAACGCCGCCCGAGTTCAGGGCCGGCCGCATAAAGGGCTCACGGCTGGTGCCGTCGAAGACGCTGGCCCCGATGTCGAGCAGTCCGAGGCTGTGGCTGTAGCGGGCGGCCACATCGAAATGCCACTGCTTGGCGGGGCTCTCATAGAGCGGCTTCTCGTCGGCGGCGACCAGCGGGAAGCGCAGGCGGCCCTGCGGACCGGCAAACGTGCGCGCGCGGTGATAGGGTAGCCCGAAGACCTCGGCCACGCCCCAATCGCCGGTCCAAGTGAGATGGGCCAGCGGCTGACCCAGCTTGTCCTCTTCGTCGGGGTGTTCGATCAGGTCGGTCTGGTTGATGATGTCGACCAGGTGTCGCGATTCGGCGACGCCCCAGAACACGCGGTCGACACCCAGGCGCAGTTCCCATTCGTCATTGCCGATCCGGCCGAGCAATAGTAGATAGGCTTCACGCAGGTCGACGTGGGTGCGGCGCGGGTCCGCGCTGTCGTAGCGAAAAAAGGGGGTCACGGTGACGCCGCGCCCGTCGGCGTCTTCGAGATAGAATTCCGCCTCGGCCGCGAGGCCGCTGGCATGCGCGCTCTGTCCGGGAAAGGCTCCAGACTGGGGGTACCATCGGCCCTCAAGGCTCACGCGTCCGGAAACACCGCGGTTCGCGATCTGAGCCGTCGCCTCCAGGCCGACCCCACATACGGCGGCCACCATCCAGGCCGGAACGAGAACGGCGCAGGTAAGAGCTACGCTCGGCCGCATCACCGGACTCGTCTCAACCCTGTTCGCGTAAAGTCGTTGTCATCCAGATTATTGTTTTGGAACTGAAAATCCGTCCACGTCAGAACAGTGCTCTTGCCAGTGACATGATTGATCATCGTCATCTCGCCGGCATACCAGTAACGATCCAGATACTGCTGGTAGTCCGCCATGGTGAGCGTCTTCAGATGGGAATCCTTGCGGTCATAGTAGTCCACCTTCCAGATGCGGAACGCGGCCGTGTCGTGCCAGACTTCCTGGCGGCCGTAGCCGGAGCGCTCATCCAGCGGTATGCGCTCAGACACGGCGCAGGTCAGATCGCCGCACGGTTCCTCGCGCAGGAAACGATAGGTAAACTTCTCCACCTCAGGCGCGCCCATGTCCTCGTAGGCGAATTCGCTTCCCATGAAGGAGCCGGAACGGTTCGACGAGCTGATCCGCTTGACCCGTTCTAGCGCCGGCAGATGAAGCCATTGCTCGTCTTCTTCCTCCCGGTGGGCAAAGATCAACAGCGCGGTCCCCTGCACGTCGCGCGGCTCATCGAACACGAACAGGCTCTTGTTCCCGTCCTCGGGCACCTCCAGAACCTGCAAACGCAACTCGCGCCGGCTCTCCTGCCCTTCCCGGTTGCGAAGCAACATCCTCTGGCGCGCGCTGAAATTGCCGAAGCCTTCACCGCGCCCGCGCGCCTCCAGCGCGATATTCAGTCCGCGGGTTTCCGGGTCCGCGGCCTGGCCCATAGCCGAAGTCGTCACCGCCAGGTACGCACACACGCCCAGACACGGGACCCAAAACAAAAACATGGAACGCTGGGAATACAAGAGGTTCATGATTTTTCTCGGTCAATGGCAATCAGCAGTGTTGGGAGCAGCAGGAAATCAGCGGCAAGCGCAAGGACGATCGTCATCGTCACCAGCAGCCCGAGCGACCAACTCACCTCGAATCCGGATGTGGCAAACGTCATGAAGCCTGCCGACAGGACCACCGTCGTCGTCAGCAACGCCTGGCCGACAGTGTGAAAGGCGGACCGGACCGCCTCGGCCGCCGAAAGGCCCTCGCGCCTGGCCGACAGATACTTGCTCAAGAAATGAATCGTGTCGTCCACGATAATCCCGAAGACGATGGCGACGACGACCGAAGACGCAATACCCACGTGACCCACGAGATAGCCCCACAGGCCAAAGCTCATGATGGCCGGGATGAAATTCGGAACGAGACTGACCAGGCCGATCCGAATACTCCGGAAAATGAAAATCAGGATAAAGGAAATAAGAACCATGGCCAAGGCCGTGCCGCCCAGCATGCTGTCGATGCTGCGCTGCGACACGTGAGCGGACATGATACTGAGGCCCGATGCCTCGGTCGCAAGACCGGGCGCATTGGCGCGGAACCAGACCTGCGCGCGCTCATCGAGCTCGCGCAACTCCCGGGACCATGAGATGCTGGTTGAAACGACCAAGCGCGTCGCGGACTTGGCGATGTCGATACGGTCGTTGAGATCGGCGCCGAACGGGAGCGAAAGCTCGTAAAGCAAGAGATACTGCGCGGCCAGTTCCCGGTCTTCAGGAAGGCGATGGAAGACCGGATCGTCGCCGTGCATGTTTTTGTTGAGACGCTTCATGATATCCGGAAAAGCCTGGACGTAAGTTACTTCGGGCTGCTCCCGGAACCATCCGGCGAGCGCATCGACGGTGCGCAGATACTCGGGATCGGTAATGCCGCCTTCACGCCCGGAGTCCAGCGAATATTCCAGCCTGTCCAGGCTTGTCAGGTTCTCGGCGATGTAGTCTGAATCACGCCGGAACTCATAGCGTTCATCGAAGTACTGTGTCAGGTTGTCGCTCAACTCGATGCGCGGCACTCCGGCCGCCAGAACAACCACCACCGCGACGATGGACCAGAGCAGGACGGTGCGCCGCGCGATGACGAAGTCGGCTAAGTGGTCGAAGTAGGCGGTCTGCCCGGACTGAGAGCGCAGCGCGCGCAGCGGCAGGAGCGCAAGCAACGCGGGCAGAAACGTCATGGTGTATACGAAGGCGAACAGCACACCCAACGCCACGTAATTTCCCAGGTCGTGGAATGGCGGCGATTCGGCGGAGTTCAGGCTGAGGAAACCAACCGCGGTTGTCACCGACGTGAGAAATATCGGATAGGTATTGATGTGAAACGCCTCGACGATCGCCGCATTCCTGTCCAGTCCACGCCTTATACCGAGCAGAACGGCGGTGACGATATGGATCGAATCCGCGACCGCGATCACCGTAACGATGATTGGCACACCGGAACTGGTGGGGCTGAACACCGTGCCAATCCATCCCGCGAACCCCATGGTCGTGCTGACGGCAAACATGAGCACGGCGACGATGGCCGCTGTGCCGAGAATCGAGCGCAGCAGCAAGGCTGTGACGACCACGATGATGAGGAACACGATCGGCGTCAATGTCTGGAGGTCATTCGCAGTGGCTTCGGCAAACGCGTGGTTCAGGGCAATATCACCGGTCATGTAATAGTCGATGCCGGGATGCCGCGCGCGAGCCTGGTCGAGGAGCGGGTCGAGATACTCGGTGATCTCGATTACCGCCTGGTCGTGGTTCTCCGGGAGGACGAAATTGATCACTACCCCGGCCGCACGTCCATCACGGGAGACCAGACGCCCGACGATCTCGGTTGCTTCCAGAGCGATCGTTTCAACGCGCGCCAGATCGGCGTCGTTCAGCGCACTCGCGTCCTCGACAAGTGGGGCGACGACCAGATCATCCTCGCCGAGTGCCTCGCTATGGGAATAGTTGGTGAGGGAGTCGACCCGACTGGAATAGGGCGCCACCCACGTGGCGGCGGTCAATTCCACAATGGCGCCGAGTGCTTCGCGGGTGAACACCGATCCTTCTCGAGGCGCAACGCCAATCAACGCACGGTCAGTGGCGGAGTACGTATTCTCCAGGGCCTGGAATGCGAGGAGCTGCGGATTATCGTCCCGGAACAGGATGAGGTAGTCGTTCGTGACGGTGATGAAGCGGGCGCCGGCCGTCGCGGCCAGCATAAGCAATGCAGCGAGCCCGACGACCAGACCCCGGTGGCGCACAGTGGCGGCGACGTAGCAGTCCAGCAGCGAAGGAGTCAGCGCCTCGACTGTCTCGGCCCTGGAGCGAAGAGCCATTTGATTGTTACCACTGGCTCGATTTCGATGTGTAGACGTGGTCCGGCATCTTGTAGCTCAGGCCCTCGTCGTCGTACACCGAAATCTGGAGAAGCTGCGTGAAATTGTCCGCTCTGATCGCTTTTCCGGACCGCATCAATCGCAGAAGGCGCTGCTGCATCCGGTACTTGAACAGCGTTGCGAACTTGCGGTTCCGTGGGAATCCGAAACTGTCGGCGAGCTTGTCGCCAATCAAGGCGCGCGACAGGCGGTAGGCCAAGCCTAACAGTCTCTCCTGTTCAGCTGGATCCTGCACGTTGGCAACTGTTGGAATGGCCTTGATCAACGTGTTGGCCACGGCGATCGAATCAGCGTCCGGCGTCGGTTCGCACAGGTAGCCGATCTTGTATATCTTTTCCGCCGCCGGGCCGTCCCTATACAGAATAGTCTCTGGTATCCCCATGAGGGAGCCGGCGTAGCGCCAGACGGCCAGAACGCTCCGCCGTTCTTCCTTGTTGAACTTCGCCCCCAGCAGCCTCGAGTACTCCAACAGGCGCTTGGAAAAGACGGAGATGGCGAAGCCCAGGTGCGCCGCGCTGACCGGCGTGCCCCAGGCTTCGTAATTCCAATCGTCGGAATTCGCCAGCAGTCCCCGTATCCGGGCGTGAACGAAGCGAATGCGCATGGACAGCTTCCACCCTTCGCTGTTTCTCTGTAGGCCGCCGGGAAAGAAAATCTCCAACATGTGCCGGTTGTTCTGCTGGAGGCGTCTTCTGGTGGTTGCCACCCGCCCTGTAATCTTGAAAGACTTGGCGATGAGCGTCGAAAAGCCTTCCACCAGCACTCCCGTGACGAAGGCGGCAAGCATCAGGTCTACGTTTTCATGGAAGGCCCGGACCCCGGGACGAAAACCTTCGTAGTAGAGCCAGGGAGGCTCTTGGAAGTTCTTGAAGAAATCGCGCAGAGAACGTGGCGCGAGCTGCAGACCCTCGTCGTTCTGCTCTATCCCGGCCCCGATAAACCGGTGCAGGTCGCCTGGAGACAACTCCGACGAGAGTTCCTCCATGATCGGGTCGAGCTCGGGATCGCCGATGGTCGTATGCTTCAGATAATTGTCGGCAGCGGCCTGATCGTAGAGACGGGCCTTTTCGTAGCCGGCGAGGTATGCCGAAGGCTGTGTCGCCGTCACGTTGCTACCATCGCCGGGAACGCGTCAGAACTCATGACAACCCCCCGTGGAGGTTCGACGTCTCTCCGGTTTCGTGCGCCGCTGGGACTACTGGAATCACGAAACATATAGTGCAACGCGCTGTGGACTGCGGTCAAGTCGGATTCCCGCGCCCGCGCCTCTGGCCGCGGACCGCGAGTCGCTGGATCCACCTCGGGAGAGGCGGCGGCGGGCCCATGCGCAGTTATGCCACGGCCTGATGGGTGCCGACGGCATCGTTCGATGCCGCCGCACTATCGAAGCCGCAAGAGGTGACCGACAGGGTTGTGGGGCTGGAACACGAGGCCGACGACTACAGACTCGTCCCAACACCCGACGACAGTCTTCGGCAAGCTGCTCCCGCTGCCGCTGTTGCCGCTCATAAAGCGCGGACCACTCCCGCTTGTTTCGCCTCCGCACATCCCCGAGCGCCTTCCGCCGTCGCTGCTGATACTGCCCCAGTGCGGGCATTCCAGCGCCCGCCACTAAGCCGCCGCACACCATCTCCACCGCACCCTGCGCGGCAATCGTGTGTCGCCCTGCGGACTCGTTACTTCTCTCAGGAAGCGGGCTGACGGCTGCGAGACCCGATCCTTCACCGGTTCCCCGCGTTTCCGGCGCTCGTTGTTGACGACCCGCTCCTTGCACCAAATCTGCCCCTGGGTCCGCTCGTAGGCTTCCGCCCACCGCGATAGCTTCAGCTTGCTCTGGCTGAGGACGGCAGCATTCCCGTTCTCCGGATTGACCCGGTTGGCGATCACATGCACGTGAGAGTGACCGCCGGTGTGAGCGACGATCAGCGCCTGGTGGCCCTCAAGGCCCAACTCCTTCAGGTTGTCCAGCGCCGCCCGGCGATCCCCCGACCAGTAGCCGCGCTCGACCGGAGCCGACCCGAACGCGGACGATGACGAGGGACAAATGATCGTGGGTCGCGGTCCTCGGGCACTAACCAAACCGGACAAAGAAGTTGCACGATTAAGGGCCGAAGCACGGCTGCTCAATGCACTCGCCGGTGCGTCATGCAAGTCCGGGGATGAGGATGACACAGGACAGGGGTGCCGGCTATCGAGAACCTCGCCGGTTGTGGAACTCATGAATGGCCCGAGCCAGGGGCTGTACAGGTAAACCGATTCGTGGGGAGCGCTTCGCCGCTGGATCCAATTGCGACGATAGGCCGACCCACCAGACCGCTTCGTGGCGTTCGACGAAGCGGACGAAGAGGGGGCGAGCCAGGGGTTGGCGGCAGTTTGCCGTAATCTCGTATAACCAGCGAGAATCTCCATATATGGAGGCACGGCTGGTGAAGATCGGTGAAGCCGCCAGGCTGATCGGATCCACCCCGCACATGCTGCGCAAGTGGGAGGCGTCCGGCGGGCTGTTGCCGGCTCGGAAGACGCGCGACGGCACGCGCTACTACTCGGTCGCGGATCTGTTGGGGCTGACCAAGGAGGAAGCGCCGACCAGCGCCGACGCGCGGGTGTCAAGTGCCGACCAGAAGGCGGACCTCGAGCGCCAGCAGGCGGTGCTGGAAGCGTACTGCGCCGCGAAGGGCTGGCGGATCGAGGTGATATCTGCGACCGCGGCTCCGGTCTGAACGACCGCAAGAAGGGATTGCGGCGACTGGTGCTGCTGCACAAGGACGGCCTGCTGAAGTTCGGCGCGGAGCTTGTCTTCGTGCTGTGCGAGGAGCAGGGCATCGAGATTGTCATCGTCAACCGGGGGTGAGTCGTCGTCGTTCGAGCAGGAGCTGCCGGAAGACGTGCTGGAGATCATCGCCGTGTTCTCGGCGCGGCTCTACGCCGTACGTTCGCACAAGACGCAGAAGCTGCCGGATGCTGTCCGCACGCACTCGTCGGAATTGAATCAGTTGTGAACGTCACGCATCGGATCGCGCTGGACCCGAACGACCGCCAGGAAACGCGGCTGTGTCAGCATGCGGGCTGGGTGCGGTTTGCCTGGAACCGGGGCGTTACCGAGGCGCGGCGGGCACTGGATGCTGGCTAGAAGTCAGCGGCCTCGCACGACCGGCTACGGCCGGCCTTCAATCGCATCAAGGGCCGCATTGCGCCGTGGTCGGCGTCGCTGAGCCAAGACCCGGCGAAGTACGCACTGATCGACCGGCACGCTACGCGAGTGCACGGTGAAGCACGACGGCATCCGGTGGCAGGCGGCCGTGGTCTGCGGGATTGCGGATCCCGAGCCGAAGGCGGGTGCCGTCGATGTGGGCTTGCGCCGCTTGGCGACCGTGCACGATGGCGCCGTGCCGATTATGATCGCGAAGCCGCGGCCGCTGAAGCGCACACTGATCAAGCTGGGCCGGGTCAACCGGTGGATCGCACGGTCCCGGACGATTCACGGCAAGGACCGGCGCAGCAACCGGCCGGCGCGCCCGTAAGCCGAGCGGCGACGGCTGTATCGCCGTGTGACGAACGTCCGTCCGGACGCGATACACAAGGCCCGGACCGCGATAGCCAAGCGGTCCCGAGCGGGCTGCATTGAGTCGCTGCACGTGGCTGGCTCGATGCAGAACCGGCGTCTGTCGCGTGCGACGGCCGACGCCTCCCCGAGCCCCTTCCTCTCGCTGCTGAAGTGGAAATCCCGGCGCGAAGGCGTCAGGGTCGTCGAAATCGACCGCTTCTACCCGTCGAATAAGACATGCTCGGGGTGCGGGACGGTGAACGCGGATTCAAGAATTGAGGAGACGTGGCGTTGGCCCGTCTGTGGAGTACTCCACCACCGTGACGACAATGCCGCACTGAACTTGCGCAGCCAAGGTCTCGCGACTGACGTGGAGACCGTGTCAGACGGCCGCGAGGCCGGAGTGGTCGATGAAGCGCCGACCAGGCAGATTATCCCGGATCAGTCAGGATAATCAGAGATCCTGGAGACCGGTTGGTGACCCACACTAAAAATACAGAAAGGTCCTGCCCGCAGCGTGCAAGAAACGCAGTGCGCTTCTTGTGTGCAAGCGCCGGGCCGCTAGAGGGGGTGGGTTGGGATGACCGGGCGTCCGACAGTCAGGATGTGTCCGCCTGGGTCAAACAGGTGCGGCGGTCGTCGAGCCAAGCCCAATACGGAAGCTCATCGGCAAGGGCTGCCGCAGCTTCGTACGGAGCGCGTTCAGCGACGTGATTCATCGTCGTCTTCGATCGAGAGATAGCCGGGATTCGAGCTCCGCGTTCCGCTATCTCCGCCGCCCGGGCTGCGCTAGAGCGCTCGGCTTGCCCCGAGGCGTCCGTCTTCAGCGGTTAAGGTATAATCCGGCTGCTTGTCCGCCAGGGGCTGCTGCAGGATGTGGGTCTCCGGCGCGGCATATGAGTCCGAACAGGGAGAGGATAATACAAGGCATGGGCAGGGGTGATCGAGAACCCCGTCACGAGCGGTACCTATGAAACACCTGCGCTTGGCAGCCCGTGTATTTATCGCCCTGGCGGGACTGCTGTCGATCGCGATCCTGACGACCTCTGCGACCCTGCTTTACAATTCCGCGACGGCCTTGCGCAACGAATCTGAAATCGCGGCCGTGCATTTGGCCGAGTTGGTTTCGGGAACCTTCGCCGATATGGGCGAGATCTCGCTGGCCAATGTCGCGCGGACATTGGATTCCACGCTCGACGCACCGATGACAGCCCAGGCACGCATTGTCGCCCATCTGGTCGAAGCTGCCGAATCCGCCGGATACGACGCTCCCCGGATCATCGAGATCCTGGATGCGATCATCCGGGAAACGGTGCTCGACGAGTTCTGGATCACCGACGATGAAGGTTTTTCCTATCTGACCAATGTCCGGGATGAGACCGGCGCGCCGGTGCTATTCCGGTTCGATCCCGATCCCGCGGTGCAGCCGCAGGCATCCAAGTTCCACACCTTGCTGATGGCGCCCCTCGATGGCGAGGATTTCATCACGCAGCCAGCGCAAGTGCGGGAGATCGACCAGGAGGTCTTCAAGTACGTCGGCGTCGGCGGCGTCGACCAGCCGCGGATCGTGCAAGTCGGGGATGCGCTGGTGTTCGGAGATCAGGAGCTTCTAAGGAATGTCTATGCCACGCAACGGCCCGACGTTTCGGCCGTGATCGAAGGCATCCTGGGCCAACACATGACCGCGCAGGCGACGATGCTGGATCACTTTATTTTCACCGCGGAGGCGGCTGGCTGGACCACCGAAGAGGTCGACCTCCGGCTACGGCGCATCGTCGCTTCCACCACCATCGGAGAGATTCGCATCGGCGACCGCGACCGCGGCACAATCTATTCCAATTTCCCTTCCGGCTCCGCCGCCGGATCCCTGGCCGACATGCCGCACTTCGAGGACCTCGGCGCCTTGCTGGACGGGTTGGAGCCGGTGGCCGAGCACCCGAGCGCGCCGCACGCCTCCGACGGCACCGTCTACAAGTACGTCACAAGGGCCAGCCAGGACGCGTCGCGCCTGATCCAGGTCGGCGTGCCCATCGAGAGCAGTGCGGGCAACCTGCTCTACTCGGTCTACCAGCAGCAGGCCGACATCCTGGTCCGTTCCCGAAACCTCCAGGCGCTCTGGATCGTCAATCTCGAGAGTGAGCTGGCCGCGTCCGCGCCGCGCGCCGGGATGCAAACCGGTGACGAGACCGTCGACACGGCGGGGATCTTCCAACGCCGTGGCGAGCGGATCATGGCGGATGCGATGGCCCAGGAACGCGTGGTCAGCACGGCACGCCTGAGCTTATTCTCGCCCGATGACCGCGGCATCGTGGTTGCATCCCCGATCGTCAACACCGGTGGAATCCTGATCGGCGGCTTGGCCATTGCCGTCAGCCTGGACGACATTGCGCTCGCGGTGCGCGGCGAAGCGTGGAACACGGCCTTGATCGCGTTCGCGCTGCTCGGTTTCACCGCTCTGGCCGCGCTCTTTGGCTCGCGATTGCTGACGCATCCGATTGAGATTATCGCTGACGCCGCCCGGCAGGTCGAAACCGGAAAACAACCCGATCCCAACGTCATGGAACCGGTGATGCGCAGGGCCGACGAGATCGGCAGCCTGGCGCGCGTCTTCAGCGACATGACGGTTCAGGTCTTCAACCGAGAGGAACAGCTTGAGACACTGGTTTCGGAAAGGACCCGGGAACTGCAACAGAGCAACCAGCAACTGCGTATAGCACATGAGGCCATGGAAGAGGATCTGGCGACGGCGAAGATCGTGCAGCACGCTTTGGTTCGGGAAGGAGGCGCCGAGTTCGGCCCCTTCTCCGCCTACGCGCGGATGACTCCAGCAAAGCAGGTGGGCGGCGATTTTGTCGATGTCGTGGGGCCGTCGGACGGGATGTTGTTCTTCACCATCGGCGACGTCTCGGGCAAGGGGGTGGCCGCGGCCCTGTTCATGGCGGCTTCGCAGTCGGCGGTCAAGTCCGCTTTCCTCGGGCGTGCCGATATCGGCGCGATTGCCGCCAAGGTCGCCGCGATCGCCGAGGACACGAACCGCCGGCTGTGCAGCCAGAACCCGATGGGTATGTTCGTCACCTGCATGCTGGCCATGGTCAACCTGGAAAACGGCGCGGTCGACTACGTCTGCGCCGGGCACGAACCCGCGTTCCTGATCGGTGCCGATGACGCTAGGCGGGCGCTCCCTCTGACCGGCGGACTCGCGATGGGCTTGATGGAGGACTTCGATTACTTGAGCGGGCATGCGGTCCTTGATCCGGGAGAAACACTGTTCATGTATACCGATGGTCTCACCGACGCCACGAACCGCAAGGGCGAGCTGTTCGGCAAGAAGCGGCTGGAGGGAACACTGAACGGCTCTTCGCGCCAGGCGCCGGAGCACATCGTGAACAATATCTGGAGCCGGATCGGGAACTTCTCGGCGGGCACCGCGGCCGACGACGACATGACCTGTCTCGTTCTGCGGCGCCGTTGAACATCGCGAATCGTGAAGGTCGTTTCCCTGCGTTATGGTATGCAGAATATTTGTGGGGGTTAACGGGCTGAAACCGTCAAGGAGCACCGAGCACTATGTCCAATGAATTACGCGTCACACTCCCCGCCCGGGTGTCCGAACTGCGCGATCTGGCGGCCATGGTTGAAGATTTCGGAGACGCCAATAACCTGCCCGCACCGAAAGTGTTCGCCATTAACCTGGAGCTGGACGAGTTAATCACGAACACTGTGACTCACGGCAGCTTCGAGGTCGGCATCGATCCCAGGATCGATATCCATTTGAAGGTCGCGTCCGATATCCTGACCCTGACGATGGAGGACAACGGGCGTCCGTTCGACCCGACCCTCAAGACGGACCCGAACACCGCGGCCCCGCTGGAATCCCGGAACGTGGGAGGCTTGGGGCTCCATCTGGTCAGGAACTTCGCGAACCGCATCTCCTACGAGTCCGTGGGGGGCAAGAACCGTTTGACCTTGGAGCACGACCTCAAGCCCGCATAGCAATAACACCGTCTCGGCCGGGAATCGCTCCCGACCCAAGGAAGAGAGGTATCGATGGAGATTGAAGTTATTGAAGAACGAGACAATGACGTTCTCGTACTGCTGCCGGTCGACCGGCTCGACAGCACGAATGCACGCGCATTCGAATCCATCGTCAGGGATCACATCAGCAAGGGCGAACTGCGCATGATCATCGATTTTGGCCGCCTGAACTTCATCAGCAGTTCCGGCCTGAGGGTGCTTCTCATCGCGGCCAAGAAGCTCAGCGCGACCCAGGGGAAGCTCGTCCTGTGCGACATGCAGGAGCACATCCGTGAAGTGTTCATGATCAGCGGCTTCGATCGGCTCATCCCGATCCAGGAATCCCGTAAGGCTTCCATGAATTTGTTCTGACCGCACCCCGATCCTTGCACCGCACGGCGGCTTATCAGAAGAAAGGCGGAGAACGGTGTGAACGAAACCGGATCGATGAATTTCTCAAGCAGTGTCTGCGGCTGGATCCGTTGCCGGCTTATCCAGCCGCCACGGCGCCGACTATTTGTCTGGCTCGGCAATGACGAATGTGAGGAAGGCAAAACCCATGAGAGTACACTCCCACCGGCCGGGCCTGCTGCGATGCGTGCTGGGGGCGTTGCTGGGGCTGACGTCGGCCCCATCGGCCGCAGCACAGGCCGAATTCCACTATCAGTACGGCAAGCTCACGAACCCGTTTTCCAGCGTACGGGAATACACCTCCATCCTCACCATCCAGCATGCGACGAGTTGGCGGTTGGGAGACAGCTACCTCTTCGTCGACATCCTCGACGATGGCGGTCACGACGGGTTCAACGACAAGAATCTTTATGGGGAATGGTATCCGACCCTGAGCTTCAGCAAGCTGTCGGGCACGGAGTTAGGGCTGGGCCCAATCCGTGATATCGCGCTCATCGGCGGCATTAACTTCGACAGCGATGCCGATGTCTTCAAGTACCTGCCCGGCGTGCGGGCGTCCTGGCAGGTGCCGGGTTTCGCGTTCCTCAACACGGACTGGACGGCTTTCATCGACGCCAACAGCGGCGTCCGCGGGGGCGGTGCTCCCCGGACGAGCAACAGCTTCATGTTCGATGTCAGCTGGGCGCTCCCTGTCCAACTCGGGAGCCAATCATTTTTGTTTGGCGGTCATGCCGAGTACATCGGGGGGACGAACGACGAGTTCGGCAACCAGGGCAAGGACTGGATTCTCGCGCAGCCCCAATTCACTTGGGACCTGGGCGCGGTATTTGGAGCAGGAAATCAACTGCTGCTGGGTGTGGAGTACCAATACTGGTGGAACAAGCTTGGCACGGACGAAGATGATAACGTCCCTCAACTGCTGGTGATCTGGCGGTTCTGACGAATCCCTTCTGTTCTGACGACGCCATTCAATGAGGCTCCGGGCCGCCGGCGCGGCATGGGGTGAGTCCACCCCGCCCAGCGGCTGGTGTAACCGAATGGATATCGAAGTTTTGGAAGAACGGCATCACGGCGTGCTCGTGCTGCTCCCGGTCAGCCGTTTGGACAGTGGGAACGCCCGTGCGTTCGAATCGATCGTCATGGGGCACATCAACAGCGGCGAGCGGCATCTGATCGTCGATTTCAGCCGCCTCGACTTCATCAGCAGCGTCGGCCTGCGAGTCGCCCTGCTCGCCACACGGGCGCTCAAGGCGAGCCAAGGGCGGATCATCCTCTGCGCCATGAAGAAGCACATCGAGGAGGTTTTCCGAATCAGCGGATTCGATCGAATCATTTCGATCAAGGAATCGCGCAAGGAGGCTCTGGACGGCTTCGCCTGACCCCGCGACACGCCGCCTACATTAAGATGCCGTCCCCACCGGATTGAACTTCAACGCCGATAGGTCCGCAAGGTCCGAAGCAAAGCATCCTCTTTTTTGTCCCAGGCCGCCCGGATTATCTGCAACGCCGATTCGGCGTTCGGCGCCTGCACGGCCAATGCCCGGTTTTTCTCCTTCAGCAGTCCCTCGGCAACCGCGTGGTCCAGAAACTTGAACAGGTAGTCGTAGTAGCCCTCGCTGTTCAGCAGCACGCACGGCTTCTCATGCAGTTCGATCTGCACCCATGTGACCGCTTCGAATATCTCCTCGATCGTTCCAAAGCCCCCGGGCAAGGCCAGCACCGCGTCCGACAACGACTGCATCTTGTGCTTGCGTTCATGCATGGTGTCAACCACATGCAGATGGCTCAGGCCGTCATGGGCGACGTCCTGGTACTCCAGATGCCGTGGGATGACACCTGTGACGACGCCGCCGTGTGCAAGAACGTTGTCGGCCAGGACGCCCATCAGACCGACCCGAGCCCCGCCGTACACTAGACCGATCCCCTCCGCCGCCATTAGGCGGCCCAAGGTCTCGGCCTGCCGGACATGCGCCTTCCGGTGTCCGATGTTCCCGGCCAAGTAGACGCAGATGTTCTTCATGCCTTTCGGATGGGATGGGCTGACACCGGGTTCGAAGTCGTTGCTGTTCGGTGATCCCTTGGTCGACATCGATATCCGAATCTATGCCCGACCTTCCGGTTCTACTTCCGAATCAGCGTTTCCAGCTGCGGATGGCAGGGAACCCGGGAACCAGGGAGAACTGCTCTTGATCGGTAGGCCCACCTGCACCCAACGTGGAGAGTTTGCGCTGGCGACCGTGACGTACTTGTAGACGGCGCCGTCCGAGTTGCGCGGCGCGATGTCATGCACGACTTGCGCCGTTCCTTTCCTGAGCGGAACCCGATCATCGCCGCGCGGCAGGCCGGCAAGCAAGTGGCTTGGTGGCGACGACCCAACGCTGGTGTAGACCGCTTCGCCGCCCAGACTCACGACGTGAATCTCGCCTATCGCGGTGGAGCCCACGATGCGGCTCAGTCTGCCGTGAATCTCCTCGGCCGTCCACCCGGCCTCCTCGGCGGCCGCTATGAAGTAATCCACGAGCGTGGCCTGCACGATCATTTGCTGGCCGAGGATGCCATCCAGGACGATTTCAATCTCGGCCAGCCGACTGGTATAGGTGTTGCTTAGAAGCTCCGGCTCGCCGAATGCCGCCATCACCGCCGTCATGACCGGCGAGGTATAGGCGTTGTTCAAGACGTCCTGCTCGTCAAAGGCCGGCGCATTGCCCACTTGCACAATCCGATGCTGGTCGACACCACTGACGCCGACGTACTTGTAGATCTCGTGGTCGATCTCCCTCACCTGCGCAGGCTGTGTCACGGCATCGCCGTCGCTATCGGGGGGAGATGCAAGCAGGGCATAGAACGTCGAGGCCTGCGGCTGCACTGTGGGATCGGGATCGAACCGAAAAGGCAACAGCGCGCCGGCCTCATTCCGGACCGTGGTGAGACAGGCAACGCCCTTCTCGTCCGTGATCCAGATCTCGTCCAGCACCGTGCTCGCGACAATGGCGTCGAGGGTCTCGATCACGCGCGCCGAGTCATGCGCGGCCGCTTCGGCCGCTGCCACGAGATGCGCGGCGATGCGCGCCTGCGCCGCCATCTGAGCGTCCAGCATCGTGTCAAGCGTGCGTGCGATCGTAGCGAGCGAAAGTTTGCCCATCTCAGTCAAGCTGGCGTGTCATGCGCCACGTATCCTATTAGATTTAGATGCTACCGCGTGTGGCCAACAGCGTGGCCCAGACTCGCAAAGTGTCCGGCGCTTATACTACCAGCAATCCGGCGTGGAGCCGGCCAAGGCGAGCGACAACGTGAGGTTCTGGTGCACATAGGGTTGTCGGAGCGATAAGACTAGGGCGTGTTAACACTACCGTAGTGCCTCGACGATGAGAGTGAAGTGAAGGAAGGCGAGGAACATGACGTCGAGTTTATCGAAACGGGAGAAGATACGCCGGAAACCTTTGAGTCGGCGGAAGAGCCTCTCGACTTCGTTCCTGCGGCGGTAGAGAACGCGGTTCGCTGTGATCCACGCTGCCTTTGTAGGACTCACGTCCATGGTTGGAGCATTCGCGAATGGTGGAGACGTCTGGCAACGGCTGCTCCTGATCTTCCTGCACCCCCTGGGGGCCGCGGGCGTGCTTCTGCTCGTGTTGCGGCCCCGTCGCACCACGAAGACGATCCTCGCCTTGGTGGCGCTCCTGACGGCGAACGTGATCGCCGACCTGGGCCTTGCGCAGCTGATTGCTGCAGGTAGCGTGCGGGGCGATTGGGAGCTTGCGCTCGCATTTTCGGTGGTTCCGGCCATTGGCATTGTCTATGCGCTGGCGCGGCTAGGAACGGCCCGCCGAACGGCCGACTAAGGCTCCGTCTGGAACCGGAGCCGCTCAGGATGGCATGGAACCGTCTCATCAAACGTCCCATTATTGTAGACACCTGGCCATGATCTTTCCGTCTCGAATCCAATTGGACACCAAGCAGATCACGCGGACGGGGCGAGCGGGGGCTGTCACCAAAGGAAGGCATTGACGCAACCCTGCTCCAGCACGTCAGCCCGATCGAATGGGACGACGTCATCCTCTACGGCCAGCACGTCCTCGATCGCGCCCTGGTCCGCTAAGGAACGGGTCCTTATGTTGTGTAGGGTCGAGAACTGGCGCGGGGGCCCGTCAGGAGTAATTTCAGGTACAAACCTTGCGATGACTGATCAGCGACAATCAAAACTCCCGGCGGGAATTTTGATTGACGTTGGACAGATGACCCCAGAAACGCGCTGGAAGCCTCTCCCGAAGATTGTGGAACAGCCCGTCATATAGGGGTGTCTAAGCGAGCAGAACTATTGCCCAGGGAGAATGGCCATATGAAAGCACTTCTGCGTGCTCTGATCATCTCGCTCCTGACTGCCACCAACTCTGCCGCACAAGTTGAAGTCGAGCCATCGGTAGCCGAGGTGCGAGCTGCATTTTTGGCTTACGTTGACGCCGAGAACGAGGCCGACGTCGATCGCATCGCGGAGCACTACTTTCCAGGAACATTCAGCAGTTTTGGCCCGCGCGGCGGACACTTGAACTTGAGCGACCTGGATGGGTCGGAAGAGGCATTGAAGAACTCTGTTGCGTCCGAAATAGCCGCCGGTCGAGAAATCAGTATCTTCACCAGGGATCTGAAAGTTCATGTCTATGGCAACAGCGCCGTCGTCACCGGTTATTGGGGTGGCAGCATCAAGTCGGCAGCGGAACGACTACCGGATTTTGGCCCCTGGCGGTTCTCTTCCATTTGGGTGAAGGACGGAGGCGACTGGAAGGAAGCTCATCGGCATACTTCGTGGCTGGAAGCTCAATTGCCCGGTGCCGTGCCACCCCCTCCTCCGCCACCGTCATCGCGCGTGCGAGTCAGACCGCAGGTCATGGAACGCAACCTGACCCAGTATGTTCGTCCGGAGTATCCAATGGCGGCCCAGGAGGCCCGAATAGAAGGTTCGGTGATGCTGGAGGTCGTCGTGGACGTTCACGGTGCAGTCGCGAGTATCCGAGTGATCAGCGGGCATCCGCTATTGCGGTCCTCTGCCACCGATGCCGTAGGGCAGTGGCGCTATAGACCGATACAGCTCAACGGCCAACCCGTAGAGGCTGTAACCACTGTTACGATCGTGTTCCCACCGGAATGAACCCCTGGAAGAGGATCGACGATACCGACGTGTATGATGGGTTCCCAATCTCGTCCTATCGGATCGAACAGTTTCTTTACGGCTTCTGGTGGCATGCTGAAACAACCGGATAAGCATGAGGTGCCTAGCTTATGTGGGGCCGCGTAGACGATTGCTGAGGAGCCTTCGATTGCTCGTTTCCTTGATTGTTATCTACTTGGCGACAGTTCCAATCGGTTCCGCACAGGAGACAGGAAGCGTCGTAAAGGGAAGGGTTATCAGCGCAGCAAGCGGGGCTCCGATCGTCGGCGCAGATGTGTTTGAACCACCCCGGGTCGCGAAATTGCTACCAAGAGCGATCTTGAGGGTAAATTCCAGTTTGGCAACTTACCGGCGAACGTGTACTTCGTACGGGTCTTCGCTGAGGGTTACCGCCTGATAGGTGATGCACGGAGGGCAGAACCATCCGTCCGAGTCGACGTTCCGCAGAACGGTGCTGGCATCGATGTGACACTCAGCCTTGCACCTGGTGGAGCTATCCTGGGGCGAGTATACGATGAAAACGGTGCCGGTATCCGGGTGGTGGTGGTCCAAGCTTTTGAGCAGACCCACGATCGATATGGTAGCCGTACTCTAAGGAGAGTTGGAGATCGAGTACGAACAGGTGAGAACGGAGAGTTTGTCATTAGTGGGCTCTTGCTTATACGGTTGGTTCAGCACGCCACTATATCTAGTGTAAGGGGGTGCGCCCTCCGTTTCCAAAGAATATGCGCGAGTTCCAGCGGCAATTCTCCAGTGACGAGGCCTGTCAAGACTACTTGGCGGCGTGTCGCTGGCCGGAAGGCTTCACATGTCCTCGTTGCGGGCACAGGCGGGCCTATCGGATGCTGAAACATCGACGGTGGCAATGCGCCGCTTGTCGGTACCAGGTCTCGTTGACGGCCGGCACAATTCTCCACAGCACAAGAACCCCACTGACCGTATGGTTCTGGGCGACCTATCTGATGGTCACCGATAAACGGGGAATCTCGGCGCTCCTGTTCCAAGAGCAGCTGGGGCTGAGCCGGTACGAAACCGCCTGGATGCTGTTACACAAGCTGAGACGCGCGATGGTTAACGCGGCCCGTGAGCCGTTGTATGGCGAGGTGGAGATCGACGACACTTGGATCGGCGGACCGCAGCCCGGCCTGAGGGGCAGTCGTCAGCTCAAAGGGCGAAAGGCCGCCATTGTGCTGGTTGCCGTTGAAAAACGGGGCCGTATCTCGGGTCGAATCCGGATGGCCGTGGCCCCGAATTTCAAAAAGACGACGATGATCGATTTCGTCAAGCAAACCGTTGCACCAGGATCGACGGTTTACACCGACGGCCTGAAAGGCTTCGAGGGCATTCCGGCAGCGGACGTTCAGCACGTTCCCCGTCCTCAACCTCGCAGGACGGAGCTGCGCAAAGGCGTACCCTCGGTCGTGCCGCTTGCGGACCGCGCGATCGGCAACCTGCAGCAGTGGCTGATTGGGACCTACCATGGGGTCAGTAAGGCGCAACTGCAGGTCTACCTGGATGAGTTTGTGTTTCGGCACAATCGTCGGCGGCAACCGATGGCCGCCTTTCAAACATTGCTCGGCCTCGGTACGGGAAGGCCTCCGACGACCTATCGCCGCATTCGAGGAGCCCGGGACGTCGCGAACCATGGGCGGTAGTCACAACATGTTGGGGTCTGCTGAACAAACCGTATAAGCAAGAGTGGGCTAGAGCGTGTTAACACTACCGTAGTGCCTCGACGATGAGAGCGAAGTGAAGGAAGGCGAGGAACATGACGTCGAGTTTATCGAAACGGGAGAAGATACGCCGGAAACCTTTGAGTCGGCGGAAGAGCCTCTCGACTTCGTTCCTGCGGCGGTAGAGAACGCGGTCGTATTCCCACGGCTCCAGGCGGTTGCGCTTGGGCGGCACGACGGGAATCCACCCAAAATCCAGAGCCAATTGGCGGGTCTGGTCGTCCTGGTAGGCGCGGTCCATCAGCAGCGGTAGCGGCTCGGGTAGTGGCCCCAGACCGGCGAGCAGATCGCGGCCCTGCGGGGCGTCGTGCGCTTGGCCGGGCGAGAGCGCAAACGTTATTGCCGTTCGAGCATTCGCGGCAACCAGATGAATCTTGGTGGTCCATCCGCCGCGGGATTTGCCGATCGCTTGCGGACCGTTTTTTTTAACGCACCCGTGCCGTCGGGATGCACCTTCACAATGGTTGAGTCCATCGAAACGGCTTCCACCCGGATGCGCACCAGTTGCTCGCGCTGGAGTTTTTCGAAGACGGCGTCGAGCACGCCGTTCTTGGACCAGCGGTTCATCCGGGTGTAGATGGTGTGCCAGTTGCCAAAGCGCTTGGGCAGACCGCGCCACTTGCAGCCCTGCTCAGCCACATACAAAATGGCGTTCAAGACCGTCAGGTTCGAAAGACTGACGTTCCCCCGCTGACGCGGCAGCTCCGGCTCGATGCGACAATACTGCTCCTGTGTGATCTCCATGCCCTATTATAAAACATTCTTGCTCTTTAGTGTTAACACGTCCTAGTTCAAGGGCAGTATTTTCTGCGCGTCAGAAGAGGATCTAATAGCGAATTAGGTCCTGAGTATCCGCCGGTTTTTTACCCTGGCACGACCGACCCTGGTCATTTCACGTTCAAGGTTGGCCCGCGACTCCTCGGGCCCAATTCCGGCGACGCTAACCCTCCCATTGGCGCTGGCGATATTGAACCAGATGTGCGCGAGCGTGTCGTCCTCGATGACGCCCAAGCCGTTGTCGTACATCAACCCGAGGTTGAACTGTGCGCTCGCGTGCCCCTGCTCGGCCGCCATGCGGTACCATCGCGCCGCTTCCGCATCGTCCTCGATGACACCGTCGCCGTGGTCATACATGGTTCCGAGATTGAATTGCGCACGCGCGTCACCCTGCTCGGCGGCTATGCGGAACCACCGCATTGTTTCACGGTCATCCTCCACAACGGTGGCCTCGCCATCGTTATACATGCTCCCGACGCTGTCCGGCGTGTCCGCGTTCCCCTGCTCGTCGCCGGCCTGAAACCGTCCTGGCTCGTCCTGCGCCGGAACACATGCCGCTGCCAGCAGCCAGGAGCCATAGACCAGTGTCATTGCGATCCATCGGTTACGGTGTTTCTTCACGGCAGCCTCCCATGTCGTGGCGATCTTATGCCTTGATACGGTGTACGTCGTCAGAGTAATTCGGACTGTAGCCCGAACTGGGTCGGAATACCAACAATGCGGACTTAGTCGCCAAGGTGGAGCAATTACTTCTCGATCTCGAAGGCGGGGTTTCATGACTGAGCTCTTTCCCGTTTTATCGAATCCGATGCCAACGACGTCGGTGATGGCGTTTTTGGGTTGGTCCACCCATTTACGGCCGGATTGGCTTCTGAATCGACGGCCCGCCGCCCGCCCGTTCATGAAGTCATGCGCTCGGACCACAGATCACTGCGCGCAGGGTCACTCATTACAGCGCCGCCGCCGCAATCCGTCTAACATAACGGACGTTATTCTAGTCCCCACGGAGCCGACGACACCCCGCTTCGCAGGAGTACGACGGGTACCCTAAACCTCCCTCACCGTGGCCGACCTAGCTAGCGGAGGTTTAGAAGTGCCGCCGCCATCACCACCGTTTGAGGTTCGTCCCAACAAGTAGGAGCTTAAAGGATATTGTTGCAGCAGTCTGGGCGGTACCTTTCTATAAGGGCCTGCTCAAAACAGGGGCACCATGCTGCCGTTTCTAAAACGTTAACCGCAGCGAGAACTGGAACTGGCGGGGATCGAACGCCGAGGCGAACGAGAGTGGCTCCGTGACCGCACCGCGCCGCCCAACGAGCTTTGCCGGAAGGTCTTCAATGGAGGCGTTTCCAACGACGCCGTTCACCGTCTTGAAATTGGTGCGGTTCAGCAGGTTGAACCCTTCGCCGATGACCTGCAGGTTCACTGTTTCCGACAGCGGGATCGTGCGGGTGAGCCGCATGTCGACGCTAAAGAAATCCGGGCCTATCCCGGCGTTGCGGCCGAGGCCCCACGGGCGGTGAGTGTCGGTATGGCGGTCGCCGAGCGAATCGAAGCCGGTGGTCAGGTTGAATGGCGCGAACGAGTTCGCCGCCACGATTCCGGACACTGTGAAATCCGCTAGCAGGTTGTGTCCGAAGCCGCGCCCCCGGGCGGCCTCCCACGGGGACTGAGCCACGACATTTGCGACAAAACGGTGGCCGCGGTGATAGGCGGAGAGGGCGCGTTCGTTCCGGGCGTCCCACGGAATGTGCGGCTCGTAGGAGGAATTGTAGTCGGTGGCCTCGTCCATGGCCTTGCTCCAGGTGTGATGCGCCGAGATCGAAAACCCGTCCGAGAGCCGCTTCTCCAGTTGCACGATCAGGGCATGGTAGTCCGATGTTCCCCAACTGCCATACACGTTGTCCTGATAAATCAGGGGGTTGCGGAAGCCCGGAACCGGTGGCCCGCCCACCGGGCCGCGGCCGGTGTCGTAAATGTTCGGGTCCAGCGGCCGCATGAGGTGGAGGCCGCGGTTGAAGTTATAGGCCGCGGACACGGCGTAGCCGGCCACTTCGCGCTGGATTTCGAAACTGCCTTGCAGGGAGTACGGGTTCACGACGTCATCCGCGACCCGGAAACCGATGCGTAGGGGGTATCCCGGACCCGGCCGGATACCGTGGGGCGCCAAGTCTTCGGGCAGGATGCTCCGCTGTCCGAGGACTCCCCGGGCCAGAAGGGTCTGGTAGATTTCCGCCGAAGTCAACCGGCCGCCCGTCAACGGGCTGTTAATCCCGGCCAGACCCGTCAATGGAATGAACACCTGGTTGATTTGTTGCGTCTTTCCCAGCAGGTCGTTGACGAACCCGATGTGGCCCTCGATTCGGGAATAGTAGATTCCGAAACCGCCCCGAACCACTGTCGCCGGGTCCGGGCTCCAGGCAAATCCGGCCCGTGGCGCGAAGTTGTTGTAATCGCGCGGGAACCTTGACTTCAGTTCCAGTTCGTACCGCAGTCCGAGCGTCAGCAGGAAAGCCGGCGAGACCTGGACCGCGTCCTCGATGAAGAAGTTCATCCGGTTGGTCCAGCCCACCCAGTGTGGATTCCCGAAGCCCTGCTGGTAGACGGTTGGCAAGCCGAGAGAGAACGCCTGCAATGCCGAAATGGGAGCGTCGACGGCGCCCGCCAGATGCGGCGCGCCGGCACCGGACAGCAAGCCCTGGAGCTGCCGCGACGTTCCCGCACCCGCCACATTGTCGATAATGTTGCTGAGCGGGACGGCCTCTCCAAAAACAAATCGTCCACTGAAGAATGTTTCAGCGTGCGCGCTGTCACGGAGGGGATTGATATCGGCACCGAACCGGAGTGTCTGGCGGCCGGACATGCGCATGAAGTTCTGACGCACCTGGAAGAAACGTTCCAGGTTTCGCACCGGGAGGATGAAGTCCCTGCCGAAGCTGATCGCGCCGATATCGATCGCGGGGCCGGACCTGTCGGTCGGATACACGCCGAAGTCGTGATACCCCAGACCCACGCGCGTCTCGCTGACCCAGCGGGGGCCCATCACCCAGGTATCCCCGAACGCGAGTGCGAAATCCTTGACGTTCGAGTTGCTGCCTCTGCTGCGCGCGGTGAGCGCCCCGAAATTGATGTTGTCGCTCTCCTGCCCCGTCCAGTTTCCCCGTAAGAACATCGTGTGGCCGTCCCCCCGTGCGTGGTCGGCACGCGCGATGAACTGCTGCCGCAGTTCCCCGAACGGGAAGACCCCGCTGTTCGCTTCGAACAGGGACACCACGGCCGGATTATGTGCCGGGACAAGCGCATAGGCGAGTTGATTGACCAGGGGCCGAAGGGCCGGTGCCGCGGCCCGGAGCGTGTCGGCCAAAGACTGCTGGGACTGGGTCAGCGACGTGAGGAACGACCGGTCGGCCAGCAGTGGAACGATCTGGGACTCGTGGCGGTCCAGGCGTTCATAAGCGAGGTAGAAGAACGTCGTGTTCGGTTTGATCGGACCGCCAATGGATATCCCGGACTGCGCGCGCGTATAGGCCGCCTTGCCGGGGTCGAAGTAATTGCGCGCCTGGAAACGGCGGTTGCGCAGAACGCCGAAAAGGGTTCCATGCACATCGTTCGTGCCCCCCTTCGTGACGATGTTGATCGTCCCGCCCGGCGCCCCGCCCTGTTCGGCGGAGAATGAGTTTCGGTTGACCTGGAACTCCTGGATGGCATCCTGGCTGATCGAGGATCGAACGCTTCCGGAGTTGTACAGGTTGTCCAGTCCGTCGATCATGAGCGTGTTGCCGCGTCCGTTTCCCCCGCCGATGCCGAGTCCCGACGTGGGGGTGGGGGTGATGCGGCGATCAATCGCGTTGGCGATGTGGTTGGTATTCACGACCCCTGGGGTCAACAGCGCCAGGTCCAGATAGTCGCGACGGTTGATCGGGAGATTCTCGATACGCACCGAGTCGATGTGATCGGACTGCTGCACGCGCGCAGGTTCGATGGCCGGACGCGCCGATGCCGCTACAACGATCCGGGTCTCGGCCGCAGCGACCTCAAGTTGGGGCGAAAACGTTGAAATCTCGCCCACCCGCACTTCGAATCCCTCCACCGTGAGGGGCGCGAAATTCGATGCCTCGAAGCGTAGCGTATACATTCCCGGCGCGAGATGGCTGAAGATAAACCCGCCACTATCGGTCGCCACCGCTGCCTGTGCCACCCCACGGCTCTCATCCAGCGCCGTGACGGTCGCTTCCCGAATCACCGCCTGGGTCCCGTCGTAGACGAAACCCCGGATACTGCCCGTGTTTGTCTGCGCGTACACGGCCAGGCTGCCCATCAGCATCAGCGATACGATGCTGAAGAAACGAAACGGGATTGCTACGGCACGGATGAACCGGGAATGCACTTTCACGGCTGCGTTGCAAGGAGCGGTATGTGGGGAAGTGTGCAACATAAACGGGCGTTATTCTAGTCCACGCGGAGCCTCTATGACGACCCCCCTCTTCTCGCGAGGACAACGGGGCCCCGAAGCCTCCCTGACTGTGGCCGACCTAACAGAGGTTTAGAAGTGCCGCCGCCATCACCGTTTGGGGTTCGCCCCACCAAGTAGGAGCTTAAAGGATATTTAAGCAGCAATCTGGTCGGTACCCTAATTCACGAAAGCCCTGCTTGGCCTTCACGCGTCGTTTGATCGCTCGATGATCCTGTTCCCGGATGTTCTTCGAGTATTGGACCTGTCGGTGGCAGCAACGGCGTGGCAGGATTCCTTCCTTTTTCACTCCTGAAATCGCCGCGCCTCCAGCTCGGGACCGTAACGCTGGACCCAGCGCCAGATTGTCGTGTGGTCCGCCTCGAGACCGCGCTCGCCGAGCAGTTCTTCGACATCACGGAACGAGAGCGAGTACCGCAGGTACCCGCGCACGGCGCACAGAATCAGCTCGGGCTCGATTTGTCACCACTTGAAGATCGCCGGTCGGATTGCCTTCTTCATGATCTCTTCAGCCTACCAGCCGCCATCGGCCACAGTTGCACCACAACCGCTTATTTCTTATTGTGATAACGGTTGGGCTTCACACAATAGTTGGGCTCAAGGCAACGAGAAACGATCAGCGATGGCATGTCCCGGACACGGGGCAGTCCGAGTAGGAGATCTCCATGCGTTTTGCATCGTTCATCACATCCGCCGTCGGTGGATTCCTGATCCTTTGTCCCATCGTCGGCGTCGCGGCTCAGGGGCCGTCGCGTTCCGAGTGGTACCTCGGCGGAGGCATCGGATCAAATTGGGCGTCCGACATGAGCCAGGAGGGCTGGAATCGGGAGACGACCTGCTATCCGACGGACGGGTGTTTTGATGCGGACCCGGTTCCTGAACTCTCCGGATACCGGTGGCGTTACGATATCGCGGCCGCCGCGGGAGCTGTCTTCGAGGTTTCAGCCGGCCGTTTTTTCGATCGCACTCGCCTGGAGTTCTCGCTCAGGCAACGGAAAAACGGACTCAACCAGATGTTTCGGAGCATTACCGAGTACGACGGGACGCCCCTGCGGGAACGAAGCGGCAGCTCGGTCGTCTCCACAAGTCAGGCTTCGATCGACCATCTCACCGTGCGCACGCTGACACTCAATGCGTACTACGAGTTTCCAGAGACCTTCGGCAGGATTTCCCCATACCTGGGCGGTGGACTTGGTCCCGCGTTCGTCACGGTGTCCGGGTTGCACTTCTCCGCAGAGTACGAGGATACGTCTGGCAATGCTCCGGCGTACGATCCGCCCCTGTCGTTCTACAACAGCCGCCAGGACGCTGACCTGCCCGACACAGTCTTGGCCGGCCACCTGCACGCTGGTGTCGACTACAGCCTCACCGAAAAGACATTGGTGGGGCTGAAGCTGACCTACTCGATGATGGGCAACATTGAAGCCAGAGGCGCATACTCGCTTCACCCATTTCACGAACGGGACCCCGTCCTCTCCAACCACAACGCGTTCACCGGCACGCGTTCCTGGACGCTGATGTTTACAGTCAAACGCCGGTTCGCCTACTGAGCCGGCCCATCGGATCGCAGGTCGGATTGCCTTCTTCATGATTGACCCGGCCGGAGATCTTTGTACTAACCGAAGTGAGAGAGAATCTCATAGAGCAGGCCATCGAGGCCGTCAGGCAGTGGCGCTTTCGTCCCGGAACGGCGAGCCAGTAGATGTCGCGTTCACGATTGAGGTCAACTTTAATCTCCGCTAAAGAGCCTCTACTTCACGCACGGGTCTCACGGTGATAGCGGCTCGAGGTGGCGCTCAACGTGGCAGGCCGCTGGCTTCAACAGATTTTGTCATTCATGCAGTACCCAGTAGAAATCTGTCTCAATTCATTGAAAATCTGACTCAACCGGATCTCGCTTGTTCCAGATTGGGCCTGCACCACGGCAGGCTGTACGAACGGAACAATAGCGTTCAAAAACAGGCCCAGGGCAATCAGGGCGAGTAATACTTTCGTTGTTCTGTCGGTCGTCATTGTATTTTCCTTTCCGCTTTGCGGTCGTCGTCGGCTAAAGAGTTAAACCCTGCGGCCATCCTATCGAAAATCCGGACGGCCAATCTTCGGGCTGCTGTGCCGGGCCTGATCTGATTGAGAAGAAAAGCCATGCCGAAGGCTGCGTTGACGAGGCGTCGAGGTCGGAGACCAGCAGGGTTCTGTCAGGAACAAACGCTCGTTTTATGAGACGCTTCCACAGGGATCATTCTCTGCCGGATCGATGCGTCGAGGCGCCGCTCGCGGCGCCACTTCACCCTTGCCGATCAAGTGAACCAGCCCGATTATAGTGTGTCTTACCTGTCCAGGAAATCCGGGGCGGTACACCCCCTGCACTCCGTGAGCGCTTCGATGGTAAGGTCGCTATGGCTCGTTCGAGAGAAGGGGTGTCTTCACTGGTTACGCCTTCCCAAACCGTCAGGTCTCCGCCCCCTCGCACGTCGGCCGCGTGGGCCCAGGAGGATGTCCTGATCCGTTCCCACCGTTACACGAAGGGTTTCTGCCACCGTGCGCAGTGTATCGGCCAGCGCTGACCGGCGGCGCCATCCAAGCACAATCGTTCGGAAAGGGACGGGACGCGCAAGCGTCCGAATCGACAGTTGTGAACGTTGAGTCTCAGTGGGTACTGCGATAGTTGGTAGCAGTGTGAGGCCAGCGCCGCCGGAGACCATCTGAGTCAGAGTGGACAAGCTTGTCGCGCGAAATCCGAGTTCTTCAAGCCTGTTACTCGAACAGTACTCAAGCACCTGATCGCGAAAGCAGTGCCCATCGTCGAGCAGTAAAACGCGTTCACCACGCAACCTGTTCCGCGTGACCGGCTTGGCGCCACGACCAAGTTCGTGCTCCGGTGGTACTGCCAATACGAACGGATCGACGGCGATCGTGTGGTGATCAAGATCGTCCAGATCAGCCTCCAGGGCCAGCAGCGCCGCATCAAGGTCTCCGTGGTTTATGGCACGGACAAGGGCATCGGTCTTGTCTTCCACCCAGATCAGCATCAGACGTGGATAGGTTTTGCGCAATACAGGGACAACACGGGGGAGCAGATAAGGCCCAACGGTCGGAATCACGCCAATCCGAAGTGTGCCAGCCAGGGGATCGATAAATCGGTTTGCAGCTTCGGCGAGGTCGTCGGCTTCAACGAGGACGCGGCGCGCTCTGGCAATCAATTCCTGTCCCGCCGCGGTAACCAACACGCCCCGTCGGTCACGTTCAAATAGAGAAACCGCAAGCGCCGCTTCCATCGCCGCCACCTGGGCGCTCAAGGATGGCTGAGAAACATTACAGAGATCCGCAGCGCGCCGAAAGTTTTTCGTTTCCGCCACAGCAACGACGTACTGAAGCTGTCTGAGAGTGAAATCGTAGATCTTCATCCTGATAGGAATAGCCTATTCAGAAGATAGAAACAAAGTCTTAGACGGCTCAGCACGCTAGGGCGCAGACTAATCGGTAGGAGGTCGTCAATGTTACGCAGCAAGTATCGTGGGATGCCCGTCGTTGCAGTCTGCACGACGATCGTGGGGGTTCTCGCCATCCGCGCCATAGCTCGCACACAACAGTCCGAGCTGTCAAGCTTCGCTCCTGTCCAGATCACGGAGAGCTTCGAAAGTGTCATGGACGGCAGAAGGGGGGGTCGGCATTCCACAATACGTATACTGTTGGAAGAGCGGCAGCAAGCGCGCAAATCTGCATTTCTAATCTGAGGGAGACGACTCAAATGCTTAAACGAACGATATTTGTAATTACCCTGCTGGCGATTGGGGTCTCTCCGGTCTTGCCAGTCAACGTGGCAGTTGCCCAAGACGGTGCGCCGACCAATGGCTATTGGTGGCCTAACCGGTTGAGCCTCGATCCACTGCGCCAGACCTCTCCGGAATCCAATCCACTGGGCGAAGAGTTCAACTATTCGGAAGAGTTTGAAAGTCTCGACCTGAATGCTCTGAAGGCAGACCTTGAAGAGCTGATGACGACTTCTCAGGCCTGGTGGCCAGCGGACTTTGGTCACTACGGGCCGTTTTTCATTCGTATGGCCTGGCACAGTGCGGGCACCTATCGAACCATCGATGGCCGGGGTGGCTCTGACGGGGGTCTGCAACGCTTCGCGCCGCTCAACAGCTGGCCCGATAACGCAAACCTGGATAGAGCGCGTCGATTGCTCTGGCCGATCAAGCAGAAGTACGGTCGCAAGATTTCCTGGGCGGATCTGATGATTCTCGCGGGCACAGTCGCCATGGAGTCGATGGGCTTCGAGACCCTGGGTTTCGCTGGTGGTCGTATCGATGCTTGGCAGCCCGAAGAAGTGAACTGGGGACCTGAGGGCGAGTGGCTCGCCGCCGATCGACGCAATGAGGACGGAGAACTGGATCGTCCTTTCGGTGCGACGCAGATGGGCCTGATTTACGTGAATCCTGAGGGCCCGGGCGGCAACCCGGATCCGCAGGCGGCCGCTGACGCCATACGTGAGGCTTTCGGTCGCATGGCGATGAATGATGAAGAGACGGCTGCGCTGATTGCGGGTGGTCATACCTTCGGTAAAGCCCATGGCGCCGCTGATCCGTCCCAGTACGTAGGTGTTGAGCCCGAGGCTGGCAATATCGAAGCACAAGGACTGGGCTGGCAAAACAGCTACGGCAGTGGCAATGGCGCCGACACGATCACCAGTGGCCTGGAAGGTGCGTGGACGATCAACCCCGCAGCCTGGACCCATAACTACCTTGAGAATTTGTACGCCTATGAGTGGGTGCAGACTCGAAGCCCTGCTGGCGCAATCCAGTGGGAACCCGCTGGCGGTGCTGCATCGAATTTAGTGCCGGATGCCCGCGATCCGTCCGAACGGCATGCGCCAATGATGTTGACCACCGACCTTGCACTGAAGGTGGACCCGGCCTATCGTGAGATCACTTCGCGCTGGCTCGAGAACCCGGAAGAGTTCGAAGACGCGTTCGCCCGGGCATGGTTTAAGCTGACTCACCGCGACATGGGTCCGACCTCGCGTTACCTCGGTGATCTGGTGCCGGACCAGGAATTCGTTTGGCAAGACCCCATTCCTGAAGTGGATCACACCGTGATCAATGCTCAGGATGCGGCCGAGCTGAAAGCTGAGATTCTTGATTCCGGATTGTCTACCGCTGAATTAGTGAGGGCCGCCTGGGCCTCAGCATCCACTTTCCGCGGGACCGATATGCGCGGTGGCGCCAACGGGGCCCGTATTCGTCTCGCGCCCCAGAATGATTGGGCTGTAAACGATCCGGCTGAACTGGACCGCGTGTTGGAGACCCTGGAGGAGATCCAGAGTGATTTCAACAGCGCGCAATCAGGCGACAAGCGAGTCTCTCATGCCGACCTAATCGTTCTCGGCGGTGCTGCTGCCATTGAGCAAGCGGCGGCAAGAGCCGGGGTCGACGTGGCTGTGCCCTTTGTCCCTGGTCGCATGGACGCCTCCGAGGGGCAGACCGATGTGGACTCCTTTGCTCTGCTCGAGCCGAGGGCGGATGGGTTCCGCAACTACTTCGCCAGCGTTAACCCCCGATCTCCGGCGGAAATGCTGGTGGAGAAGGCAGCTCTGCTGAACCTGACAGTTCCTGAAATGGCGGCACTTGTCGGCGGCATGCGAGCGATGAATGCCAATGCTGGAGGCTCTGCTCACGGCGTGTTCACAGACCGTCCTGGCACACTGAGCAACGCCTTCTTTGTCAACCTGATCGACATGTCAACCCAGTGGACCGAGTCGTCCACCGAGGGCATTTACGAGGGTTCTGATCGCGCCACCGGCGAGCTCAAGTGGACAGCTACTCCAGTTGACTTGATCTTTGGTTCTAATTCTGAGCTGCGCGCTGTTGCTGAGTTCTATGCCGCGGACGACGCGCAGGAAGAGTTCGTGCATGACTTCGTTGAGGCATGGACCAAGGTGATGACCCTGGACCGCTTCGATCTGAAATCGTAGTGGTAAGGTCTTAGCGAGAGTAAGTGCTTCAGGGCCGCTGAAAAGCAGCTCACATTGGGCGCCGGGTCAGGAAATAACATGGTGCTTATATACTTGACGCTATAGCGTCAAGTATATAAGCACCATTCACTTGCACCGTCCAGCTCGCTCGTGCGCAATGGGAAATTTACCCGACGAAGTTACCCGATGTCTGCCGCAAACTGCGTATCCCACTGCTCCATCACGACCCGGGGTCCGACGCGGAGGCGTGCGCGCGCATCATGCTCGCCTCCGAGGCCGAGGGATGGCGGTGGCGGTCACGATGTCGCCGGCGCCCGTCACTTTGCAAATGAGCGATCCCCGCTAACAAACTGTAATTTGCCAAACGTCTTGCGCGCCCGTTCAATTTTCTCCGAGATGTCGACGGCCTCTCATTTCGCCCTCTGGGCCTTCGGCGAAGTGGGCAACTCATCTCGCTGCTAGCGACTCGTGGACTCTGTGTACTCACGACCCCTGGCAGTTACTACCGTATACGATTACACATTTCTGCTTGCTGCCTCGGCGAGGCAGGGCCTATGCTTGATATCAATGAATGCACGTTTTTGCAGGCAATGCTCGTGTCGCAACTAACCGTCCGGAATGTGGCCCAGCAAGTGGTTCGCTCGCTTAAACGCAGAGCTGCCGCCCATGGCCGGTCCGCCGAGGCCGAACACAGGGAGATCCTCCGCGAGGCGCTTCTTGAAGGAGAAAAGAATTTTGCCTCCCGGGCCAAGGAGTTGAGGCAACGTCTTCAATCCTCCATCGACAGCAGTGAGATCATACGCGCCGACCGAGATCAGGATAGTGCGACATGACGGGCTATGTGGTCGATGCCAGCATCGTTGTGAAATGGCTTGTGAAGGAAGAATGGTCTGACGAGGCATCGAGGCTGCTGGAAGCTGAAGCGACGCTTATCGCGCCGGAACTCGTTTTCGCCGAAGTCTGCAACGCGCTGTGGGCCATGCGGCGCCGAGGCGACATCGGTGGCGAGGATCTTGCCGATGCCACGGATGCGCTGAGAGTGGCACCTATTGGAGTTCCTTTCTCCATGCGTCAACTCGCAGCCTCCTCCGCCCGGCTGGCGGTTGATCTCGACCATCCGGTCTACGACTGCTTCTACCTCGCGCTTGCGGTTCAGGAGCAATATCCGGTCGTCACGGCCGATGCGCGGTTCCATGGGAAGGTGCGTGGCCACCCTTACCTATCGGACCGGATCACGCACGTGGCCTCACTGGGATGACTGCTGAAGTCTAGCAAGCTTGCGCGGCATGGCTGACATCGTGGACAGTAGTGTCAAGTATATAAGCGCCCGAAATCTCCTACTCTTTGTCGGCCGTCACCCGGAAGCCGCTAGGAGTCTGCGCGGCAGAGCGCGGAGAACTCGGGATTTATTGGGATTCGAGAGCGATTCGGGAGGAGACCAGACCGATTCTGCCGTCACCCCGAGCTCAGACCGGTACGGACTCCAGTCGTTAGCCGTGTGGGGGGCTTGGCTGGTCCCGGTTTTCCGGATTATGCCCATTCGATCATCCCGTTCATCCGGCGTAAGTTCACCGCCAGAGTAACCAGGTTCCACTCACCGGTCACCTTGTCCAAACCTCGCAGACTGAACTGTCGGAATCCCAGCACCGACTTGATCCACCCGAAGGGCGGCTCACCAATGTGCTTTCTGGCCCGGTAGCGATCACGTCCACACTGGGTTTTCATCTTTCTCACCATCCGGCCAAGCGCGGTATCTTGTCGTGGGAGCGGGGCATCGTCGAGGTCCTTCTCGCGGCCCATGGCGACATACCCATCAATCTGACGTTGTTCCAGCATCCCCAGATTCGACCCGGATCGATATCCCGCATCGGCAAGCACGCGGTCGGGACGCTCTCCCAGATTTTAGTTCAACGCATCCAAAGTCGGTTCCAACTGCCCCGCGTCCGACGCATTGTCGCTCACCGTTGTCGCCACGATGATCCGGGCCTCGGAATCCACCACCGCCTGCGCGTTGTAGCATTGCTGGTACCCTTCGGTGGAGGTCTTCATGATCCGGTTTTCCGGATCGGTGAAGTTGTCCTGGGCCTTGGGCTTGGGCTCTCCCATGGGGCGTTTGAATGGCTTCTTGCCGCTCCGGGGTTTGTGATCTTCGGCGTTGCGTCCCGCTTCCTGGTCCGCCGCCATCTGACGTTCTTCGAGCCGCTTCATCGCCGCCTGGATCGTGGCCAATCGCTTCTTGCGGGTCGCCAACCCGTCGGGCAGTTCGTCACCGCGCCGGTTCTTGCCGTATCGCCGGTCTTCCTCCTCATCGGTCGTCTTGGCCCGATTCACCAGATCCCGAATCTGCTGACCCAACTCCGTCTCCTGCTTTTTCATGCGTTCATAGCTCATCGCTTTGCGTTTGCTCGCATTGGCCCGCATCTTGGTTCCGTCCACTGCCACGGTTCCCATCTTCACCAGACCCGCTTCTCGCGCCATCCGCACCACTTGCACGAACAGGTTCCCGAACTCCTCAAGATGCTGTTTGCGAAAATCCGAGATCGTACGGTGCGCGGGAAAGTTCTCCGCTCCCAACATCCGGAACGCCACGTCGTCGGTCAACTTCGCCGCGATCTTCCTGGACGAGAACACCCCGGTCGCGTAGCCATAGATCAACACCTTCACCATCATCCGCGGATCGAAGGCCTGATTGCCGGGCCCTTCCGATCCATACCGCTGTTTGAACGCGCTTAAATCCATTGCGTCCACCGCGTCCGATATGAAGTACGACAGGTGATCTTCCGCCAACCAATCTCTCAGCGACGGCGGCAGCAGCAGGTTCTGTTCCGGCACGATCATCGGCAGCAGAATCCGCCCGTGCTCTGTCAGATATTCCCACAGTCTTTGGCTGTTGCTTCGCTCCCCGATTCGGTATGCTTTCATCCGGCGGTTTCTCCTCAAGAAGATTTGCCCAACCCGATTCTGCGGAAGCGGGCGGCTGAACCACAAACGAACCTTCAACTAGATCTGGGGCAGCCTCGATCATGGCGGGCTGGTCATGGAAGCGCCGCTTACGGGACCGCAGGATTCAATATGGATTGGTGGATCTGGGTAGTAGCGGGCTTTGCGCTGCTTGCTTTGGAGTTGGCCTCTCCGGGCGTTTTCTACATCTTCTTCTTCGGCTGTGGAGCCTTGGCGGTGGGTCTGTTGACTGCACTGGGGTGGACAGGGCCGCTCTGGTTGCAAGGATTGCTTTTCACCTTCCTGTCGTTGTTCGCGGTCTTGTTCTTCCGTCCTTCGCTAATGAAGAAGATGCAGGCCGGCATAGACGAGATGGAAGTCGACAGGCTTGTTGGTGAGAGGGCCGTGGTGCGAGACGAAATCGTTCCCGCCGGCTGGGGTAAAGCGGAGCTGCGAGGAACGACATGGAAGGTGAGGAATGCAGGAGCGACCCCTGTCAGGGCGAACCAATCGTGCCGCGTCGAAAGAGTCGACGGGCTAACTTTGTGGATTCGAGGCGACTAGCCTCAGTAAAGGAAATTGAAGATGGATATAGGTTTGATTGTGGTGGCAGCGTTGGTCCTGTTGACTGTCATCATTCTTGCCAAGACAGCCGTGGTCGTTCCACAGCAGAGTCAGTACGTTGTCGAGAGGCTTGGGAAGTACGCCGCAACGCTCGATGCCGGGTTCCACATTCTGGCCCCGTTTATCGATTCCATCCGCTACCGCCACTCGCTGAAAGAGTCGGCCCTGGACATCCCGGAACAAATCTGCATCACGAGTGACAACGTGCAAGTGGGGGTGGACGGCGTGCTGTACCTCAAAGTGCTTGACGCACAGCGCGCCTCCTACGGCATCGGGAATTACATGTTTGCGATCACCCAGCTTGCTCAGACGACGCTGCGTAGTGAGATCGGAAAGATCGAACTCGATAAAACGTTCGAGGAGCGAGCCCACATCAACACTCAGATCGTAGACGAGCTTGACAAAGCGACGGAACCCTGGGGCGTCAAAGTACTCCGTTACGAGATCAAGAACATCAATCCTCCCCACGACGTGCTCGCGGCCATGGAGAAGCAGATGCGGGCCGAGCGCGAAAAGCGGGCCACGATTCTGGACTCGGAAGGCCTCCGGGATTCAGCGATCAACACGGCCGAGGGCGAGAAGCAGAAAGTCATCAAAGAATCCGAGGCGACAAAGCAGCAACAAATCAATGAAGCGGATGGACAGGGCGCCGCTATCAAGACCGTTGCGGCAGCCACGGCCGAGGGCATTCGCAGTGTGGCCGAAGCAATCGAGGCACCCGGTGGGTATCAAGCGGTGCAGCTGCGCGTCGCCGAGCAGTATATCGAGAAGCTTGGCATGCTGGCCAAGCAGAACAATACGATGATCCTTCCGGCAAATATGGCTGACGTCTCTTCAATTATCGCCACGGCAATGAGCGTGATCAAACAGACTGGAGACCCGCAGGACGGACGATAGACGGCGGTCACTCACGAGCAAACGTTCGCCGCGCTGGAGGACGTTCATCAGCTCGTCGAGTCGCCGGCGCTTTTCGGAAGCCTGTCCAGAGGCGGTCGCCTCGATGAAATCGTCGATGCGGAAGGCGTGTTTGCGTGCGTACTCGAGGATGGCGAGGCGCTGGCTGCACACGTCCTGCTGCGCGGTCGAGACCCTCAAATAGGCAACGGTTTTCACGGTCTGACTATGGAATACGGCTTCTGGTATTGTATCTGACATATACGAACCATGGACTGCGTCACGTTCCATGCTACTGAACTGTTCGGTCAGAACGTTCGTTATTATAGACACCCGGACATACTCTTTCCGTCTCGAAGCCAATTGGCAAGCCAAGCAGACCACGCGGACGGGGCGCGCGGGGGCTGTCACCAAAGGAAGGCGTTGCCGCAACCCTGCTCCAGCACGTCAGCTCGATCGAATAGGACAACGTCATTCTCTACGGTCAGTACGTTCTTGATCGCGCCCTGGTCCGCTAAGAAACGGGTCCTTATGTTGTATTTCAAGACCCATATGGGCGCTACCCTAATGACATCCTTCGGCAGGACGACGCCGAGTGAGTTGCCGAATTTCCGTGTGCCGGTTAGAGGTGTTCTTAGTTGACAATACCTTCGGAACTGACGCTGGTGGTGACACCACGCGGACGGCTCCGTCTCGTCGAGTCGGAGCGTTCTTCGGAAAGCAGTCCAGACCGACCGGCCTTGAAGCGTATTCGCGATGCGTTCGCCAGAGGCGGCGGCCCGGGTTTATTCCACTTAGGCGCGGTGGAAGCCACCAGCGTACTGCCGCCAGTGCCGGCCTATTGGCGCGACTTCGCCCGTCTGTTCATGACCGCGTTGTGCGCGGTTCCGGATCTTGAAGAACGACCCGCCAGGTTGCAAATCCCAATTCCGACCGATGCGCTTACCGGTTTGACCGAGGCCGCGCCGCCGATGTCGGGTGGCGAATATCTGTCTGTCGACACCCTTCGCGCTCTCTGGTCGGAGATGGAGTCCGCCTGCGGCGTGGAGATGGACGCGTTTACCGGGACGATCAGGGAATTCCTGCAGTGGAAGAATCCGGTGTGGCACTCGGTCGGCCTCGTCCACTTTCATCTGGCCGAGCAGAAGTCGAACGACGCTTCACCCTTCGCGTTTCTGGCCACCTACACGGCCCGTCTCGGGCAACACAACAAGGCACAACACTATCCGCTCGGGAAGGCCCTTCACCAGTACGCCGGAGCACGGAACAAGCAGGCCCTGCTTGCACTTCTCAAGCCCGTTCATGAAGCCGCGGACCGCAGCCTCTTTCTGCGAGAGCTTGTCGATTCGGGCCGTGTGTTCCATCCCTTGGGCTGGACCGCGGCCGAGGCGTATCGGTTCCTGAAGGATATTCCTGCTTTCGAGGCGAGCGGCATCCTGGTGCGCGTCCCCGACTGGTGGAGGGCGGGGCGCGGCCCAAGACCGCGCGTGCAGGTTCAGATCGGCGGCAGCCCACCCGCCGGACTCGGCCTGGACGCCTTGTTGGACTTTTCAGTCGATGTCGTGCTTGGGGGAGAAGCGTCGAACCCGAAGGAGCTGCGGGAAATACTGGAATCGACAGGAGGCCTCGCATTGATCCGCGGCCGGTGGGTCGAGATCGACAGGCGAAAACTGGACCAGGTGCTGGCCCATTGGAAAGCCGTCGAGGGCGCGGCGGACGAGGGCCTGTCTTTTAGGGATGCGATGCGTCTGCTCTCGGGCGCCGGCGCTGGCGGGGCCGAGGATACAGGGCCCGGCGAGGTGGTCGAGGAGTGGTCGAGTCGCGTGTCCGGCGAGTGGCTGTCTAAGGCGCTCGAGGACCTCGCCGAGCCTGTGTTCGAGGAAACGGAGCTCGAAGACGAGCTCCAGGCCACACTGAGGCCGTATCAGAAGGCCGGCGTGGGCTGGCTCCGGCGGTTGTGCGAAATGGGGCTGGGAGCTTGCCTGGCCGACGACATGGGATTGGGCAAGACGATACAGGTGCTCGCATTACTTCTTTTCCGAAAGAAACGGGGAATTGGCGCGACGTCGCTGTTGGTTGTTCCAGCTTCGTTGATCGGTAACTGGTGCGCCGAGATCGACCGGTTCGCACCGGGGCTACGCGCGCTGGCGGCCCACCCATCGGCCATGCCACAGAAAGAGCTCCGCGATCTGACTGCCCGGACAATCGCAATGCACGATCTGGTCGTCACCAGCTACGGGTTCCTGTCCCGACTACCGTCGGTCCAGTCGTTCCAGTGGGATCTGCTCGTTCTGGACGAAGCGCAGGCGATCAAGAACCCGACGGCGAAGCAGACACGTTCGGTCAAGCAATTGCGGAGCCGGAATCGTATTGTCCTGACCGGTACCCCGGTGGAAAACCGGCTATCGGATCTGTGGTCGATCTTCGACTTCGTCAACCCCGGCCTGCTGGGGTCCGCCAGGACGTTCAAGACCTTCTCGAAACGGCTCGACCAAAGGGAGAAGTCGCGGTACGCGCCGCTACGCAAACTGATTCGCCCCTACATCCTGCGTCGGCTCAAGACCGATCGCAACGTCATTGCGGATCTGCCTGAGAAGACCGAAGTGGTCGCCTACTGCACATTGACCAAGATACAGGCGGCCCTCTATGAGGAATCGGTGAATCTGCTCTCCGAGCAACTTACTCGCCTGGACGGCATCGAGCGCCGTGGCGTGGTTCTGGCCTTTCTGACCCGCTTCAAGCAGATCTGCAACCATCCGTCGCAATGGCTTGGCGATAACGGATACCGGCCCGGGGACAGCGGCAAGTTCCACCGGATTGGCGAACTGTGCGAGACCATGGCCGCGCGGCAGGAAAAGGTTTTGGTATTCACGCAGTATCGCGAAATGACCGGACCGCTGGCGCGCTTCCTGGCCGGGCTGTTCGGCCGTCCAGGCGTGACCCTTGACGGACAGACACCGGTAAAGAAACGTGCCGCGTTGGTGCGGCGCTTCCAGGAAGACGACAACGTGGGGTTCTTTGTTCTTTCGCTCAGGGCTGCGGGCACCGGACTCAATCTAACCGCCGCTTCGCATGTCATTCACTTCGATCGCTGGTGGAACCCGGCAGTCGAGAACCAGGCCACGGACCGGGCATTTCGAATCGGCCAGACAAAGAACGTGATGGTGCATCCTTTCGTATGCCGCGGGACCGTGGAAGAAAAGATAGAATTGCTGATAGCGGGGAAGAAACAAATGTCCACCGAACTGCTGGAAGGCGGCGCCGACAAACTGTTGACCGAACTGGACGACAAGCAACTTCTCGACCTGGTTTCCCTGGACATCCACAGCACGCTCGAAGAAATGTAACGCTTCGGGAAAGGAAACATGGGCTACGACGACAACCACGGTGGATGGCGTCCCTACATCACTGTCGCCCAGCGCCGACGGCAGGCGGCTCGCGAGGTCGCCGCGCTCCGGAAGAAGGGCCGATCGGTCGATCCGGTGAACATCGACGGACAAAAGATCGCACAGACGTTCTGGGGTCAGGCATGGTGTGGCAACCTTGAGTCCTATAGCGACTATGCCAACCGCTTGCCGCGCGGCCGCACCTATGTCCGAAACGGTTCGGTCATCGACTTGAGAATCGACAAGGGACAGGTTGCGGCGCTCGTCAGCGGGTCGTCCATTTATGCAGTCGACATCGCGATCCGACGGGCCCGGAAAACCCGCTGGAAAGATCTGGTAGGCCAGTGCGCGGGCAAGATCGACTCGGTGGTGGAGCTGTTACAGGGGAGGTTCTCGAAGGGGGTGATGAAAATTTTGGCGCGACGCGATACGGGCCTGTTCCCGTCACCCCGCGAAATCGAGCTGACCTGTTCGTGTCCGGACTGGGCGGCAATGTGCAAGCACGTGGCGGCTGTGTTGTACGGAATCGGAGCCCGCCTCGATCATGCGCCGGAGATGTTATTCGTGTTGCGTGGTGTGGATCCGATGGACCTGGTGGCCCAAGCGGGCCACGGCGGGGTATTGAGTGAACTCACCGAAGGTTTGAAGGCGCAGATCCTGGATGCCGGCTCTCTGTCCAGTATTTTCGGAATCGACATTGCCGATTCCGACGACGAGGGGATCCGTGAGATGCCACGTTCCGGCCCGAAGGTCGGCGGCTCTTCCTCCCGGCCGGATAAGGGCTCGAAAAAAGCGGACAGACCGGCGAAGCGTTCCGGGGCCGGGAGTCGCCGGCAAACAAAGAGTCGTCTGAAGACTGCAATGACGCAGCAAGCGAAATCGCCGCCGCGGAAACTGAAACGACGGCCCCGCCGGATCACCGCCCGGGAGCTCATCGAGCACGGCATACCGCGATCCACGTTCCAAAATTGGATCGCTTCGGGAGTGTTGAAACGGACCCCGGAGCGAGGCGCTTACCGGACCACTCCCACGGCGGAAGAACGGATTCAGGCTAGAAAGGCTTGATGCGGCGAGGCGCCCAGATTCGAACTGGGGACCTTCCTGCTTCCAAAACGGATTCCAGTGTTTTTCGCAGTTCATCTTAAAAGGGCGCCGTGCGATTGTATTTTATCGCCCATGCCTGTGAGTCGCTGCATTTAAGGCACTTCCCTTCGAAGAAGTAGGCCCCCTGAATGCCTCTTTTCGCGTCCTTCCAAAACGGTTCTATTCCAACAAAGGCACGCGATGCGACATAGGATCGCGTGTAAACCCTTCTGAAAAAAGAGAAATTTCCCTCGTCTTGCCCGCATTGTCGCATTGGCGCGCTTAGGAATCGAGTTTCCAAGACTATGAATCATGAGATGGCCTATTGAGACTCGGAAGTGCAGAAACTACACGGCCTGCTCCGGGGCGAAAGGACATCTCATCAAACGGTTGTTTGATGAGACGGTTCCATAGACGATTGTTCTCTGTCGGACCGATGCGTCGAGGGGGCGTTCGCAATGCGAAGCGAAATACCATGAATCTGGCGGACGCGCCCCCGATCCTGCCCCATTCAAACGGTACTTATTCATTTATTGACCGCGACCCTGTACGTCTTCCCGCCTGTTCCCGGTTCTATTCCGGACCCCCGAGCGGAGGTGATGCAGGCAACACGCCGTCCTTCAGCCATCGCACGAGCGCCTTGCCGGGTTCGGCGATTTCTTCAACGGAATCGTACCAGTAGGCTTCCCACCCCGTCTCCGGCAGCCCCGTAAACAACATCAAGTTGAGGGGATAGACCTCACTGTCGGTGCAGCGGCGAAAATCGTCCCGGAATAGGAACACCGGCTTCTCCCAGGCAATCGCCATGCCCAGTTCCACCATCACTCCCTCGTCCGGGGGACAACCGTTGACCACCGCGAACATCCCCTCGGCCTGCCGCACGTCCCGCAGATCGGCCTGACCGATCTCATAGGCCCAACCCGGGCCGACCCGGCCAATCTGGTTGTTGCGCCCGAACGGCTCCCAGACTTCGGCCCCCAGCGCCTCCAGAGCAGCTACAATCCCTCCCAACGGCCCCCCGCGCTGTTGCAGGGAAAAACCATAGGGATTGGCCAGATACAGCGTCTTCTTCGATGTCATGTCGAGTCCCTGTACTTGAGCGTCCATGAATTCATCCGCCAAGCGCAACGGGTAAGTCGCGGGCGGCGACCGTCCCAGATCGACAAAATAGGTTTCAGAATATCGTGCCTATTATCTACAATTCCGGCAAACATGACTGAAGACGAACGACAGGGCCTGCTCAGAACGGTCGCCCAGACCCACGCGAGCCTGTCCGAGGTCGCCCTCAAGTTACGGCTGGGATTGCTGCCGAAAGCCCCTGCGCTGAAGGCCGCGATAAAGGCTGAGCGTGAGGCCTTTCGTATCAAGCATGAACTTCAGCGGCTCGATATTGAGGACCTTGAACAAGCAAACGGGCGCGAGTCGTTACCCGCGGTTCGCCGGGGCGGGAAGGTGGTCGACGTGAAGTCGTTAGTGCGGCAAAAGGCTCGCGACGAGCCATGAATTGCCGGGCGGCCGGCAAAGGGAGCACAGACGAAGAATGGAGGAATGGCCCCAATCGGGCTTGCCGCCGCCGTCCGGAGAACAGATATTGACGAAACCCGTCAAGACGTTATCATTTGAGCAAGGAGAAGTTCCTTGAAAAGTTACGTTTTCAAAGTCGCCCTGGAGCCGGATGAGTTCGAGGATGGGCGCAAAGCGTTTAGTGTGCACTGTCCCGAACTTCCTGGTGCCCTGACTTGGGGCTACACCGAGGCGGAAGCCCTTGAAAAAATCAAGGAAGCGATCCAGCTTGTTCTCGAAGAACTCCAAGACGAAGGCAAGCCGATCCCGCCAGCCGCCATCCTTGCTGAGACCGAATCCCCAGCAGTCGTGGTGAGCGTTTGAAGCGAGGCATCACGGCTCTCCAGCTTACTCGTGCCCTCAAGAAAGACGGATACAAACTCAAGCGAACCCGCGGGAGCCATCACGTCTTTTCTCGCCCTGACGGCCGTGTCGTGGTCGTTCCCTATACGAAGGATTCCGACACATTCCCCCACGGCACACTCCGGCAGATCGCTTCGGCGGTCGGTTGGACGGACGACGATCTGCGACGACACGCCTTCTTATGACCACTCCCTGTCCTGACCTTCGGTGGATACGGCGCACAACCGATCAGCATTGCACAAAGGTGTCGCCAATCGAATCAGTACTGCAATACCGTTTCGCAACGCCAAAACACTTGAAACGCCGGTCGCCATCGGATTGTTGCGAAACCGCTCCAGACTGTGTGAAAAGTAGGCCCGAGTCGAATTTTGCGGTGTGAGAAGCCTGGGATTTGGGCCGTGAGTGGATTGTCGTCGATTCGCTGATGCCATGCGCCCTGCTGCGTTGCAATAGGCCCTTGGGGGAGGCGATTCCAGCTGGTTTGAACGCCCCACGCGGCGATCACGGAGGCCGTCCCGGGGGGACCCGGCGGGTTTTCACACAGTCTGGCTCCTTTGTGCAACCCTGCCCACCGATGGGCTCTGGGGCGGGGCAGGCAGTATCTGAGTCTATCCGACGTCAAGCAGCTCGCAGAACAAATCGCCGCGACTGGCTGAAACCTGCCGGGCGTGGAATTCCTTCTTGTCCAGCCTGTCGGCCCAGTTGGGAACCAGCGTGGAGTGGATCGAACCGGTGACCGGGTCTTCCTCAATGCCACAGGAGGGAGCGAAGTACCGCGATGTGAAGTCGACCGACTCGCCCGGGCCCGTGACGCTGACTCCCATGCCCACTAGCCCCCATTTCTCTTCCCGAAATCGAGATTGACCCCGGTCCTCACCTTCGGTCGTTTTCGGCTTCCCTCGAAATCACGCGTCGTCAGGAGCATTTGCGGCTTCACCCGGATCAGTCTGCGTAGATACAGCGAACCGGACCACCATCAGTACGAGAAGACCGCCCACAAGCCGAGCCAGAGGGACTGTTCCTGTCCGCTGTCACCATCGGAGAAATCCAGGCCGGCATTGAGAGGACGCGCGAGCAGGACACCGCTAAAGCGGTGGAAGGCGTACGTCGCATTGCGGACGGCGTTGGCATCAGGCCCGACGGTCTGGGCAGGTAGATCGAGCGACCTGGGCCGAGATCCTCTACGGGATCACCTGACACAAGCGCAGTGGACCCGCTCCCGCTACCACGTGAAGGTGAAGATTCTGAACTCCGCGCCGTCGTTCAAAGTCCCCCCCGGACGCGTGACCTTGTAACTCTGCGGTACCGTGGACCACCCTTGGTAGATGTTGCCGCCCATAAAGAAGCGTGGAGTCCCCACGCGTTCCTCCACAGGCCTGACGATCGAGAGGAACTCGTACGCACCAATCGGCTCATCCGGCCCGGCCTGATCGTCGGCAGGGACATACTCGGTGAGGCCGTCCCCGTCCACGTCAGCTTCGATCCACTCGACCTGGAGTAGGCGATGGTAGCTGCGGTCGGCGATCATACCGCGCAGCTCGGCGTCGAATCGGTTGATGATGAACTCGGCATCTGGCAGGGAACGGTTGACGGCGAGGTGCAGCGTGCGTACGAGCAGCGGCTCTTGACCGAAGTCCAGGCGCGTTCGAGCCTCGTCGGCGTGATTCCGGATGATGTACTGGACTACAAGCTCATCCATCAGCGTATAGTCGACTTCACCGTTCAGCAGCTTCTGAAGGCTGTCCTCTTCGCTGAGGGAGGGAACATAGGTCGGTCCGGTCACATTCTCCACCGCCTCGCCGTACGCGTACCCGGCTACCAGTGCGATCCGCCTCCCGACGAGGTCGGCGACTGTAGTTGCAGATACATCGCTCCCTTGCCGACCGACGAGAAGTAGGCGGTTCTCCAGGTAGGGCTGGGAGTAGAGGAGCACGCGCTCGCGTTCCGCGTCCCTCCAGAGCGCCGCGCTCCCATCGAACTCTCCGTCAAGGAGTGACGGTGTCAGGCTGGCCTCGTCCACGATGACCGTTTCAGCGGTGATCCCCACGCGTTCGAGAGCCACGCTGACCAGATCGAGGGCGAATCGCGCTTGTCCTGGTGCGTTGGTGAACGGCGACCACGCCGTCGACACGAGTTGCAGCTGTCGGCCCTGCGCTGCTGCCATGATCGGTATGGCGATGATGGGGAGTAGCAGTGCTCCGATCATCCACCGGGGCCAACGAAGCCGTGCCTGGCGCGTGGGTCGTGAACACATACCGCAAATCATAGCGCGGCGATTCCGAAATCGCATGGCATTTCGGTCACCACTCCACCCCCATGCCGCATTCGCCGATCTTGAAGGTCCGGGATAGCGCGGCAGCCCGGGCCGGTCCGAGCGGGCGCTTGAGACCGTGTCCCTAAAGATCTGGCAGAACGGGCAACCGGCCGGTTTCAACGCTTTGAGCTGGAGGCCGAGGTTCGGGTCATCGGCACTCACCCGGGCATAACCGATCCGTCTCGCCATACGGTATCGCTCCCGCATCTGGCCCGCATGGTCTCATTTCCGAGCTCCGGAATCGAGTTTCCAGGACTATGAATCATGAGATGGCCTATTGAGACTCGGAAGGGTCAGAAAACACACGGTTGGCTCCAGGACGGAAGGGTGTCTCATCAAACGCTCGTTTGTTTCGGACAGAACCGTGCCGATCTCCGACCCTGATCCTTGCCTGCATCGTCTACTGGCAGGCCATGGGGCATTGTCAGAGGAAACTGGCTTGAGTCGGTGAGATGCGCCTTGTAGTGTTTTCGGCATTGTCAAATTAAACTGTTTGACGACATTATGGGGGTCGTTGGCCAAGGCTAAGTTATTGATTTCTGGTTCTGGTGCCGACTGGTTCTCCAGCAAAAATGACCGGATTTCGATTAACTTGACAATCCCCTTTGAGAAGGTGGGCTATCTGATGGGACACGGTGATCCAGGTAGCCAAAATGAAAATCCTGGTTAAGCTGGTTAAAGGTGGTTTCAATGCGGTTTAAAACGAAGGCGGTCGGGCTCTGCGGCCTCGCCATCTGCACCCTCCTCGTGTTGGTCGATGAGGCCCAGGCTCAACGAGAATGGAATGACCTAGAAGGCGCTCTCGAAGGTCGTGAACTGACGATGCGCCCCACTGTCGATGGTCGCCGAAAACTCTATCTGGGTGACCTTGATGACGGAGCATTCGTACTACACCGCGGAGACCTGTTTCCCCTGCGTGCCAGCGAGCCGGTACGCATTACCGACGCAAACCCAGAAGATGACCACATCGAACTCGAACTTCAGAGTAGTCGTCTCGGCAGGGGTCGCGTCGATTTTTATGGTGCCGCTCCGTCGACCGAAAACTTCGAGCTGTGGCTCGACGAAGTGTTCGAAGTCACGACAGCTGAGGTTGATTTCCATCGCTACGTCGGAAACCGGGAAAGCACCGCATCATGCTCCCTGGGGTTGGCTAACAAATCTGCGTTGGAATGGCGGTGAGTGCCATGTCGACCATGCACTCTTGATCTCTAACTCGGCTCTACATGATTTCATAGATGGACGATAGTTCGCCGAGCCTTCCGCCTCGACGAGAGCGCCCGACTTTGGTGTGAGAGGAATCATCCCGGTGTTCCCTACCATGCAAGACTCGCTGCCGCACACTGCGAACGTTGTCGTTCACGTGCTTTTGGGTCACTAGTGTCCGGTTAGAAGTCGAATAGAACCAGCTGGTTAGGATCTTGGAGTTCATTGAATTGGGAATCAGGCGCGTGAAAGGCCTGCAAAATGGGGTGTTTCTCAAGAATCGTAATGCTGAGAATCTGTAGGATTTGGTAAAGACTCCTATCGATGCCGAGGCGCTTCCGGATGATGGCGACGAGAACATAAACCGAAATGGCGATCCAGATCTGGGTCTTCACCGCATTCTCGCTGGTGCCGTAGAAGGACTTGATTCGAAGGTGTTGTTTGATCCATTTAAAGAAAAGTTCCACCTGCCATCGCGACTTGTAGATCTGAGTGATGGTGAGTGCAGGCAACGCGAAGTTGTTGGTCAGGAACTTCAACCGCTTGTTCGTCCCGGCATCGAAGTAGCTGATACGCCGCAACGGATCGGGATAGGTTTTGGCGGATTTGTTCGTTGTGAGGATGACCGTCTGGTCGGATCGCAATCCCGTGGTCGTGTCCACCCGACGGGAGTACCGCCGCTGCAGGACGACGTTCTTCTTGGCACGCACCACAAAGAAAGCGGAACAGAGGGAGAAGAGAAAGAGCCGTTCAAAATCGATATAGGCGCGGTCCATGACGTAGAAGGCCCCCGCTTCGGGTGCGATCTCATCGAGAACGTTGACGTCATGGACTTTCCCGTCTGTGACGTGGATAAACGCGGGAATGTTGCCGTGAAGATCCAGCAGTGTATGCATCTTGACCGCGGCTTTGTGCCGGCGAAACCGGGCCCATGGGAATAGTGAAAGACACAGGTCAATGGTGGTCGAGTCCAGGGCATATAGACCTTGATCCAACTCGGCGCCGATGGGGTCTTCGGCATATAACGGCCGCACCATGCCGATCAGGACCTGTGCGAAGTCCGCATAGATCCGCCAGTCGCGCCGCTCGTTGGCGTCGGCCAGTGTCGTCCGCGCCACCTTGCTTCGGAATCCCATGTGGTAACGCTTTCTGCCGAGGGCGCGTAAGCAGGCTTCGATGTCGCGGAGGCTTTCACGATAGGTCAATTGGGCGAATGCCATCGCCAGGAACTGATCCCAGCAGGAAAACCCTTTCTGCTGGTAATCGCCCCGATAGCGGGCGACACACTTCTGAAACTCGTATCGGGGCGCGTAATCCATGACTTGTGAGAAGACGGTTTGGCCTGAGTTCATGCGCCATTGGTATCATCCCTCTCACCGTAATATTGCTAAAAGTGTGATCGGCAGGTTCAAATCGAAAAATCGCAGAATGCCATTCAACTCACTGTTCATCTATAAGTTGCCGGCGGCTGTCGCACCGTGTTCCGGACACTAGTGCTTTTGGGTATTGCCGCACTGGTTGTCGGTGCGGTGCAATTGTTCAGGCAAAAGGGTGATATGACTCATGTTCGTCGCGGACGAATCTTTTTGATCTGCGTATGGGTGAGCCTATGTACCGCCGCTGCAGGCCTTGTGCTCTTTCAGTTTCGGACGTTTCTTGCTGTTCTCACCTTGTCGGTTGGATACTGGGCGTATACAGGCGTTCGCGCCTTGCAAATTCGGGTCACTGGACCGGAGATTCGGGATGCGCTGGCGTCCGTCGCCGCGCTCGGCGCTTCATTGGCTCTGTACCAACACGCAAATCAGTTTCCGTCAGTGCCATTCGTTATTTACTGGACTCTCGGCATCCTAGTCGTCGGTTCTCTTTATGATTTAGCGCGCTTTGGGTTTCCAAGACATTGGTTTGCCACGTTGTGGCTGTACGAACATCTGGTGAAGATACTGGCAGCCTACGCCGGTGTTGTGCAGGCCTCCACGGGAATGTTGTTCGGCAGCGGTCAGCCGTACGGCCGCGGGCAACTGATCGCATCTGTATTAGGAACCGGCGTGATCGGCGGCTACCTTATCTACTTCCGAACGATGAGGTCAGCATCGCCGACGGCCTCGAGTCGGAGTGGAATGAATCGCAGCTGAGCGGCAATCCGTTAGTGCGCCAAGCGAAGCTTGGCGCTTCTTGCAGGGTGAGAGTCCCTGCGGAGTAAGGGTTAACCACCCACTCCTACCGAGTGTTGCAGCTGCGACTCAGGAGGTAGGAAGCCGAACAAGTCAGTTGAAGCGTACACAGGGAAGCATGCAGGCCGCAGGAGAGACCGCGAACTCCAAAGCTTGATACAGCCCCGTCATGTGGCTTAGAGCAGACGGCGACGGTGTTAACGGTACCGGAAGCCAACACAGACGGTCCGATTTTGGTGAGGTCCGCGAGGGTCTGCCGGGGTCCACTTTAGAGCGTGGCATGCATGCAAAGAAGCGTCAGGAACTTGGGAGACCCTGCGGGTTCCCGAGCGGAGACGCGATCCGAAACGACGGTGTGCAGGGCATACGGCTATTGAGCCCACACAGGGGGAAACCCGGACCCAGGTAGGCCGGAGCCTAAACGCACCCGACGCCGGACCGACGACCGCCACGGGTAGGCGAGTTCAACCGAAAGAAGAGCCGCTGAGGATTCGCAGGGAGTCAGATCCGCCCATAGTACTCGGAGACGGTCGCGCCGATCACAGGGGGAAGGGGCGGACAGAAGTACGTAGTCGGTACAGGAAACATTGTCCGGCGATGAAGGGCCGGAACACACAATGCCAACCTCACTGCTGGCAATAGCAAAGAAGGCACAGGAGAAGAAACACACCCGGTTCTTCAACCTCTACCGGTTAATCGACGAGGATTTCCTACTGGACTGCTGGCGCAAGATTCGTAAGAACGCCGCCTATGGGGTGGACGGAATCAGCGCACGGCAGTATGAGGAGAACCTGATCGACAACATCAGGAACCTCGTGGAGCGACTGAAGCGGAAGAACTACCGGGCGCGGCTGGTTCGACGGCACTGGATTCCGAAGGCAGACGGAAAGAAACGTCCGCTAGGGATTCCGGTGGTGGAAGACAAGCTGCTGCAGTTGGCGGTCACGCGGATACTGGAGGCCATCTACGAGCAGGACTTTCTGCGCTGTAGCTATGGATACCGGCCGAAGAAGGGAGCATTGGACGCAGTCGATAAGCTGACGGTCAAGCTTCAGTTCGGGCGGTATAACTTCGTCGTTGAAGCCGACATCCAAGGGTTTTTCGACAATCTCGTGCACGAAGACCTGATCGAGATGTTGAGCCGGAGGATCGGAGACCGGCAACTGTTGAGGCTGATTCGGAAATGGCTCAAGGCCGGAGTGCTGGATACCGACGGCAAGGTGATTCATCCGCTGACGGGAACTCCTCAAGGCGGCATTGTTTCACCGATTCTGGCGAACGTGTACCTGCACTACGCCCTGGACGTGTGGTTTCATGAACAGGTGAGGTGGCACTCGAAGGGGGAGGCGAGCCTGATTCGATACGCGGACGATTTTGTGTGCGCGTTTGAGAATCAGGACGAAGCGCAACACTTCTTCGGGGTGCTGGAGCATCGACTGGAACAGTTCGGACTGCGGCTAGCGAAGGCAAAGAGCCGGGTGATCCCCTTCAGCCGGAACGGCGAACCAGGTGCAACCCGGTTCGACTTTCTGGGATTTGAGTTTTACTGGGGGAAAGATCGCAGCGGCAAGCCCCACCTGAAGCGCCGGACCTCTCGGAAGAAGCTCCGGAATTCGCTGGCCAACTTCACCCAGTGGTGCAAGGAGAACCGGTCCACGCCCCTCCGCAAGCTGTTTCCAGCGCTGAACCCGAAACTCCGCGGGTATTACCAATACTACGGGGTGTGCGGCAACAGCGCGGGATTGCAGGAGTTCTACCATGAGGCGACGGCGATTCTCTGGAAGTGGTTAAATCGGCGAAGTCAACGCCGCAGCTTTACCCGGCAGGGCTTCAAGGATTTGCTCGACCACTTCAAGGTGCCCGAGCCACGAATTCGCGTGCGGCTCCGAGTCCAGGACCGACCGGCGGTTTCATTCTCCTGAGGCCCGACGCGGAGGCGAGTACTTCTGAGGAGCCCGGTGCTGGAAAACGGCACGCCGGGATCTGTGCGGGGGCGGTTTGGGAAACTGGCCGTTCTACCGCGATGACTGCCTAAGATCCGATTCGGCGGGTGCAATGAAACAAAGGAACCAAATCCGTCATGGCGACCACGGCTAACCTTCGTTGCCGCTAGCGTTTTTGCCGAAAGCTGTACTCCGGGATCGCCCGGGATCGACGATCGTGGGTCGACCCGACCCGCAGGACGTGGTTTGTTTCGCAGGCTTCTGCTTGCCGGCCCGATGCCGCGGTTTCTGCCGTTTCTCCTCCGTCCTTCAGTTGCTCTCAGGTCTTCGGTTGCCATTCCCGCGTCAAGCGCTGGGCTTCGGCGACTTGTGAAGCAGTCATCTTCTCTGCCACTTCGTTCCGCGCTGATTCGTATTCCCCCGCTTCCCCTGGAGCCGTTCGTGAAGCAGCCAAGTTCATCCACTTGTGTGCTTGGACGTAGTCCTGGGGAACACCCTCGCCGTTGGCGTACATGGCCCCGAGGTTGTTTTGGGCGTCGACATGCCCCTGCTCCGCGGCCAAACGCAGTTTTTCGATCTCCGTTGTATGGTTCATCCGGATCTCCATTTCGGTTCTTCCTCGGCTGTCCTCCAAATCCGTCGGCCCTTTCTCGCATGCCCCCAGGAAGAAGACAGGTGCGCGCCGGGCGGCGCTCTGAGAAAGAGGGAAAACCGAAGCCCTGGGATGCTTCCAGCTGCAGCCTGAAAATCAGCTTTATCGAACGGTAGGCATCTGCTTTTTCCAAGGTGTCGGGGCTGGTGGGCGGTAGGATCGAGCGTTCACGCGAGACACTTTGAACCGGCGGGATATCGGACAACGGCATCTCCGGGAGATCGCTATCAGGGGGCGGACGGCGCCCTTCGGCTTAGCTCCCCGGTACCGCGCGGCTCTTGGCTCTTAATGATTATTGCACCGTGTCCCCCTTCCCATTGCAAGCCCCTGATTCGATTTCGATGCAGTCTGCTTTGTTTCCGAGCGCAGCGCAACTTCCTGGCTAGCCTTGGCCCGCCCGTCGAGGGCCCTCACCGGATCCGTCCGCGCCGCCAGAGAGCCGCCGATGAACTTCAACACTCACGCTTCCTCCCATCTGTTCCTCCGCTTCTCCCACACGCCCTCATTCTAGATCGATATCCCAGCCGCCTGCGCCCACAGCCCACCGTTTTCAGTTGGCTGTGGAATCGTGCGGGGGATGCGATGTCCAGAAAGAAAACGGTATGGGTCCAGGTGTTTTGCCGGGGGGCCGGGGTGCAAGACGGTGTTCCACATCTGCAATTCAGGGTACCGCCCACATTGCTGCAAAAATATCCTTTAAGCTCCTTGATCAGCGGACCTGGTCACGGTCCAACAGATATTGTCCGTACAGGATGACGTTGTCCCACTCAATGGGGCTAACATGGTCGAGCAGCGCGATGTCGATTTCGCTGTCTTCCGATTTGCACTCTCGCACTACCCGTGAGATCTCCTTAGCCTGCCAGTAGATCACGCACGCCAAGATCAGCGTCAGGCAACTACACGAGTTCATCTGCTCGTGTAGTTCGCGAGCATTGATCCGGCCTCGCCGCCCGTAATACACATCGCGGGCCAGGGCGTGCAGTTGCTCGACCTTCAGCAGGCCACGCCGGATGCGAGATCGCAACTGTGGCTCGGACAGGTAGCTGAGCAGAAACTCGGTCTTAAAGACCCGGCCCAGGTCCCGGTTAGCTCGGTAGAATCGGTTTTTCGCGGTACACCCGGCGAGCCGTTTCAGCGCCACCGAGGCAGTCGTGTGACCGCCTTCCAGCGACGCGTAGAACTGCCCCATCCGGTCCCATTGCTCGGCGATGACCTTGGAGTTGATCGTGCGGTCGGCCCGCCCCACCACACAGGACAGCGGCCCGTAGTCGCGCGCGACGTCAAGTCGGTAGAGATGTTGCTTTTGAAAGCCGCGGATGCGGGGACAGAATCGTCTCCCCAGCATTGCGAACGCGGCGAAGTTGATCTCCGTATAGCCGTGGGTGTCGGTGTAGTGCTCCTCCAGATCCAGGTCGCTTTCGTTGTACAAGAGCCCATCGAGCACGAACGCCGCGTCCCGGTCGGTGCATTCGATCGGCGTGCTGTAGAACGGCGCATAGTTGTCGGCGATGAAAGTGTAGAACTCCATGGCAAAGTCACTGAACCGGGTGCTGTAGGTTTGTTGGAGGACTTTGCGGGGCATGGCGAATCGTTGCCCGTCGCTGGCCGACGTCCGCCCTTCGCCCCAGTGAAGCGTGGTGTCGAGGCGGGAGATGGCATGCACCAGCGCCGCCAGAGCGGATCGCTGCGTTTCCTCGGTCATCTGCCAGTCGCTGACACGCTTGAGTTGTTTGTAGGTGACGTCCTGAGTGATCTGGGCCATTGTGTGCAGGCCAATATTGCAGCCATACGCCAACACGGCGGCCAGGAGCGTGCAAACGCCTTCCGCGTTCCGACCACTCCGTTGAGCGAGAGGCACGAAGTGGTCCGTGAAGCGCAGATCGTTATCAACTTCTATGAGCAGATCCGGGAGCCGGATCGTGCGCATCTGCTTGGTCAGCCTGTTTTTCAGCTCACGCAGCCGTGTTTGCGCCGCGGTGTCCAACGTCTCAGCGGTGTCCGTGGATAAGTGCCAACCATCCTGATCCACCGTGGCGTAGCTGTTGCCGGGCGCCGTCTCAAGAAAGAGGTCATAAGCTTTACTCAGCCGCCCCGTAAGATAGCGGGAGATGTCGTTGGGATCGGCGGGCAGACCGGATCGTTGGGCGTGCCTGGCAGCACGCGTTTCCGGCGGGTTAAAGTCCCGCTCGGCCCGAGGCCACGGGTCGATATCCAACAAGTGGGGGTAATGCCTCACTGGCCGGAGTGTAGGCAGGTATGGCAAATGCCTAAACGGGCACGAAGGCGAAAGCCGGACACGGACAAGGCAGAGCTGGAGCCACCTACGGAAACTTTGGAGGGCAGGGCGCCCACCGCGAGGTGGGGTCTGAAGGGTATGAGGAGAACCACCGGGTCGTAATCGACGGGAGCGATCCCGAGGATGAACCGGTCGGCCAAAGATGGGGAATGGTCGAGCCCGCACTATGGGGGCGAAGGCGCATTGGTTCCACCCCATCGCACCAAGGTGTGTGCGGGCGACACGGTGGGGAAGAGACGCGAGTGACCCAGGGAGGCCTGGTATCGTCCGGGCGGAAGGTAAGGTCGAGATGATGTGGCACCCGCAGACGAAAGGGCGGGCAACCGAGAAGACAAACATCGACCTAGAGCCCCGCAAGGTAGGTGCGGATATAAGCGAGAGCGAAATTCCGGCCGACGCGGTGCCAGGAATCGGATCGGGGAATAGTACTCAGGAACGAGACGGCAAACATAAGGTTTCGGATCGTTGCTTCGAGCAGCGGCGCTGGTGGGTTCAAAAGGCCCGCTGGAGGGGGAAGTCCCCGTACTCAGTTGTGAATGTGCGAGCGATGGGAAACGCGGAGATATCGTGAACTTGGATAGTTCCTTTAGTGAAAGACCCAAACGCGGTACGGATGAAGCCGCAGCCCGCCGCCACACAGCGACATTGGAAAGCAGACAGGGAAGGAAGCGAAAGGTCCACTCGCTGATCGACAAGGTGTTTAGTCGCAAGAATCTGGAGTTGGCCTGGGAGAAAGTGAAACGGAACCGAGG
>CBDAPB010000034.1:0-434532 GCA_965198265.1 Terriglobia bacterium | reverse complement strand
GTTTGCCTCCTCCGATCAGGCTTACTCCCGCGTAGCAATACTCCAGGCAGTGATCGAGGAAGCGCGACGCGCCCACTCGACCCCTTTCGCGCACACCGTCTACATCGGCGATGCCGCATGGGACGTCCGGACCGCGGCGGAGATGCGGCTTCCCTTCGTCGGCGTGGGTACCGGTCCACGAAGCCAACGATTGCGCGACGAAGGCGCTCTGTGCGTCCTCGAGGACTTCTCCGACTACGCGACAACGCTCGGAGCGCTCCAGAGCGCTTTGATTCCCGGGTTGTGAACCGACGCTATGAAAGTGTTCGTCGAGAACGAGGCGGGGTCGAAGATCAAGAACATACACGACGAAAAGACCCTGGCGTTCGATGACGAAGCCAGGAAAACGTTGACGGACTTCGTCCACCACGTTTTCGACCATATCTCAGGGAAGCACATCCGTGCAGGCGGGTTCTTGGACCGGGAGGTTGCAACCGCCTGGATTACCGCCCATCAGGACAGCCCACCACGCCGGTGATCCCTTCCAAGCGCAATTACTACATCTGTAGCATTTCCATCCCCTGTGCCCGCCGCGTGCTCAACAAGCTCAATATGAAATTTCCAATCTACAATCTCGAACCTCAAATTCTCCCCCGCTTTGACCACGCCGCTCACTTGGGCTAAAATTTAGGGTTTTCACCATCCTCCAAACGCTGTCTGTGAGACGGGAATGCCGATCGAAGCCATCAAAATCCGCGGGGCCCGACAGCATAACCTCAAGAACGTCAACGTCGAAATCCCACGGAACAGGTTGACGGTCGTGACCGGACTGAGCGGTTCGGGCAAGTCGAGCCTGGCCTTCGACACGGTCTACGCCGAGGGACAACGGCGCTACGTGGAGTCGCTCTCGGCCTACGCGCGTCAGTTCCTGGACCGACTCGAACCTCCCGACGTTGATTCGATCGAAGGGCTGTCGCCGGCGATCTCGATCGAACAGAAGAGCTCGGCCAGAAGCCCCCGGTCCACGGTCGGCACCGTCACGGAAATCTACGACTACCTGCGGCTTCTGTTCTCGTCGATCGGGGTCCCCCACTGCCCCCAATGCAAGAAACCCATCTCCCAGCAGAAGCCCGACCAGATCGTCCGGAACCTGAGTACGCTTCCCCACGGGGAGCGGGTGATGGTACTGGCCCCGGTGGTCCGGGGTCGGAAAGGAGAGTTCAAGGGCCAGCTTGCCTCGATAGCGAAGTCGGGATACGTCCGCGCACGGATCGACGGCGTACTGCACAGTCTGGACGAACCGATCGCGCTCAATCGCAGGAAGAATCACACGATCGAAGTGGTCGTCGATCGTCTGATGATCAAGCAGGGCGTCGAATCCCGGCTGGAGTCGTCGATAGAGCAGGCAGCCAAACTGGCTAACGGCATCGTCCAGATCGTTGTCGTCGGCGGCGAGGAACGGCTCTATTCGGAAAAGATGGCCTGCATCGACTGCGGCATCAGCATGACGACGATCGAACCGCGAACCTTCTCGTTCAACAGCATCTATGGCGCCTGCGAGAAGTGCAACGGGCTGGGGGTCCGCTACGACTTCGACCCGGGGCGCATCATGCCCGACCAGTCTCAATCGATCTTGAATGGCGGCCTCAACTTAAACGGGTGGTACGACGACGAAATCGCAAAGCAGCTTGCGAAGATCGGACGACACTTCAAGGTCGATCTCGGAGTACCGTTCCAGGGCCTTCCAGCCAAGATCCGCGCCGCCCTGTTTCACGGTGTGAGCAGTCGGGGCAGGAAAATCGATGGGATCATCGATATCCTCAACCGGGAGTATGCCGAATCCGGAGACGAGGAACTGACCGAGTACATGGCCACGAAGGCCTGCGCGGAATGCAAAGGAGCCCGCCTGCGGTCCGGAAGCCTGGCCGTCACGGTGGCAGGCAGAACGATCGCGGAAGTTGCTTCGTGGCCGATCAAGCACACACTCGACTTCTTTTCCGGGCTCCGCCTGAACCCAAGAGAGGATCAGATCGCGGGACGGATCGTGCGCGAAATCCAGGACCGGTTGGACTTCCTGGGGGCGGTCGGTCTCGATTACCTCAGCCTGGACCGTGCTGCAAACACCCTGTCGGGCGGTGAGGGTCAGCGAATCCGGCTGGCCACCCAAATCGGTTCCAAACTCCGCGGGGTCCTGTACGTGCTGGACGAACCCTCGATTGGGCTCCACCACAAAGACAACACGCGCCTGCTGACAACCCTGGAAGCGCTGCGGGACCTGGGCAACACGGTCATTGTGGTCGAACATGACGAAGACACTATCCGCAGGGCCGACTATGTCGTCGACCTGGGTCCGGGCGCAGGAACCCACGGCGGCACAGTTGTGGCCCTGGGCACGCCGGAAATGATCTCCGACGTGGAGGAAAGCAGAACGGGGCAATACCTGTCGCACCGAGAGCAGATCGATGTCCCGCCGAAACGACGAAAAGCGACCAAAAGGGCACTGACGGTCCGGGGCGGGTCGGAACACAACCTGCACAACATCGACGTCTCGTTTCCTCTCGGCCTGATGACCGTGGTCACCGGCGTGTCCGGCTCGGGCAAGTCGACGCTCGTAAACGACATCCTGTACAAGGCTCTGGCGCGCAAACTCTACAGGGCGTTGGATGAGCCGGGCCTGCATTCCGAAATCGGGGGTATGGAGCACATCGACAAGGTGATCGAGATCGATCAATCTCCGATTGGAAGAACCCCGAGATCGAACCCCGCTACTTACACGGGGGTCTTCACGCCGATTCGTGAGCTATACGCAATGATGCCGGAATCTCGGGCCCGCGGCTACAAAGCCGGCCGGTTCAGCTTCAACGTCAAGGGCGGGCGATGCGAGGCCTGCAGGGGCGACGGCTTGCGGAAGATCGAGATGAGCTTCCTCCCGGACGTTTACGTTCCCTGCGAGGTCTGCCGCGGGAAGCGCTACAACAGCGAGACGCTCGCCATCCGCTACCGCGGCATGTCGATCTCCGACTTACTGAACGCCAATGTCGAGCAGGCGCTCCCGGTCCTGGAAAACATCCCGCAGGTACGCTCGAAGCTCGAAACCCTCGTCGACGTCGGTCTCGGCTACATCCACTTGGGGCAGCCGGCCACGACGCTGTCGGGTGGGGAAGCCCAGCGGATCAAGCTCGCCAAGGAGCTGAGCAGGCGTGCGACCGGGAAGACACTATACATTCTGGACGAACCCACGACGGGCCTTCACTTCGACGACGTCCGCAAGCTGCTGGATGTCCTCATGCAGTTGACAGACCTCGGAAACACGGTGATCATAATCGAGCACCATCTCGACGTCATCAAGACGGCAGACTGGATTGTCGACCTTGGACCGGACGGCGGAGAACGCGGTGGCCGCGTCGTGGCGCTTGGTACGCCCGAGCAGGTCGCCCGGTCCAAACGATCCTACACCGGAAACGCCCTCTCGAAGATCCTTTCCAACGGTCGGAGCTCGACTGCAGGACCGCGCAAGAGAAAGAAAAAACGATGAAAACCCCCGGTGAAGCGCTGGATCGGTTCGTTGCGGAGAGTCAGCGGGTGCAGGCCGACTTCTTTGGAAAGTACCGCGGCCAGGTTCTGGAGGTTGCGGAAACCGTCGCCGCTAGCCTGAACGGTGGAAACAAGATTCTCTTTTTCGGAAACGGCGGAAGCGCCGCCGACGCCCAGCACATGGCGGCGGAGTTCGTGGGGCGATTCATGCCGGACCGGCCGGCCCTGCCGGCCATCTCGCTGTCAAGCGACACCTCGGTGCTGACCGCACTCGGCAATGACTATGGTTATGACCAGATCTTCGCCCGGCAGCTCGAAGCTCACGGAAAGCCCGGCGACACGGCGGTCGCGATCTCGACCAGCGGCAACTCTCCAAACGTCCTCGCCGGAATCGAAGTGGCTCGGGAGAGGGGCCTCTACACCATCGGATTCACGGGGGAAACGGGAGGCAGGATGGAAGGTCGGGTCGAGGTCCTGTTCCGAGTTCCGTGCCGGACGACGCCACGCATCCAGGAGACGCACATCCTGCTTGGTCATGTCCTTTGTGAGCTGATCGATCGGCAGATGTTTCCGGACGCCTACACCAATGCCTGAATCGAAATACCCAATCCGCCCGATCGACTTCGAGGGCATCTCGACCTACCCGCTCAGAGACCGGAAGAGCAAAGTAGACGTCAGCTTGTTCGCACAGCCCGCCGACGCTGCCGACGACGTCGGCGATTTGGTCGGCAAACTCCCGAGAATCCTGGCGGCGGAAAACCTTCAAAAGCTGATCGCAGCCTTAAGGGATGCGCGCGCTTCGGGCCGAGCCATCATCTGGGGCATGGGCGGGCACGTCATCAAGTGCGGGCTGAGTCCAATCGTGATCGACTTGATGCGGGACGGGTTCATCACCGCCATCGCGATGAACGGTGCCGCGGCAATTCATGACTTCGAGGTGGCGTTGAACGGCTCGACTTCCGAAGACGTGGAGATCGAACTCGGCTCGGGCCGGTTCGGGATGGCGCAGGAAACCGGGGAATACATGAACGCGGCGATCAACGCGGGGGTTGGCGACGGGATCGGCCTGGGCGAAAGCCTCGGGCGTTTCGTCGACGCCAACGCGGAGGCGATAGGGTTCAAGCACGCCGATCTGAGTGTCCTGGGGGAAGCCTACATCGCTTCGATCCCGGTCACGATCCACCTGGCCATCGGAACCGACATCACCCACATCCACCCGTCCGCCTCGGGCGAGAAGCTGGGTCAGGGCACGATGCGGGATTTCAAGCTGCTCTGCAGCATGACCCGACAACTCCACAAGGGCGGCGTCTATGTCAATTTGGGATCGGCAGTGATCCTGCCGGAAGTGTTCCTCAAGGCGGTGTCGGTCGTGCGCAATCTCGGTGATCCGCTGACCGATTTCACGACCGCCAACATTGACTTCATCCAACACTATCGCCCGACTCAGAACGTCCTGCTGCGACCTACCCGCAACGGCGGTCAGGGGATCGCCCTGACCGGGCATCACGAGATCATGCTTCCGTTAATCGCCGCCGCCCTGAAGCAGTCGGATCAGGATAGAGGCAAGGCGTGAGCGGGAACGCTTCCCGGACAACGACCCGAGACTGGGAGACGCCCCATCCGCCTCACCGATGGCGTGGGCGCGACCTTTCCTATTTCATACTGGCGTTTTGCCTGCTCACCATCGTCGTACAGCCGATCATCAGCCTCATCCCGTTCCGGGGAGAGAACGCGATCGCGTTGCGGGCGTTGACCGGGACGCTGTTGGTAGAACTTCCCCTGATCGGCATTACAGCTTTCATCGTTCGTTTCGCCTACCGGCTGCAGTTTTTCGAGGAGATGCGCTGGTCGCGGAACTACGAGGCGAAAAACGGCACGTTGCTGGTACTGGGCGCGGGCCTCGCCGTCTCGGTGATGATCGTTTCGAACCTGTTTCCTCCGAGCAGCCCCCCGATCGAACGGATGCTCAACACACCGGTCGCGATTGCGCTGTTTGGCGTCTTCGGGATTGCATTCGCACCTTTCCTGGAAGAAATGATGTTCCGGGGATACCTGTTTCGTGTGATCGAGGACCTGTTCAGCGGTTCGGTGGCCGTCCGCGCCACCGCGCTGATGTTCGCCATGATGCACGTGCCGCAGCTCTGGGGCAATTGGCCCGGCATGCTCGTCCTGTTCGGGGTGGGATACATCCTTTCAGAAATGCGTGAGCGGACCGGGTCGATGATCCCCTGCGTCGTGGTCCACACGGCCTACAACGGAACGCTCTTTCTCGGTTACATCCTCAGCACACTGGCTCAAGAGTCCGCGTAGCCAATGTCCGCCGTCGCGTAGAGCCGATGGGCTGCTCAATCGCATGGACCTGATGCGGCCGAACCCTGTGAGTATCGTAACGGTCACTCCGGCAACCGCGGGTTTGCGTGTAGAGGGCTCATGATAGACGTGGTTCTCAAGAAATTCGAACGGCCCGACCGGGTTGAGATCTTCGAGAAGGGTAAGTTCGAGGTCGTCGAGATCGGCGGCCTCACCCTCGGGCGCGCCACCTATGAGCCTGGCTGGAAGTGGTCCGTCGACGTCGGGCCCTCGGCCGGAGCACGCTTCTGCGAGGTCGAGCATGTCGGCCTGGTCTTAACCGGAACAGCTGCCGCGGCTTTCGAAGACGGACACGTCGTAGAGCTGGAACCGGGAACTCTCTTTTATATACCCCCGGAGCCGCACGACAGCTGGGTGGTCGGGGACGAGCCGTACGTCTCGCTCCATTTCATGGGCGCCGACACGTATGCAAAACGGGGGTAGTGGGGTCGTTAAAAGACCCCACCACCGAAACGGGAGGCATGAACTGATCCGGAGGGATCAAGCGGCCGCACCAATCGGTCGCACAGCAGGACTATGTCGGCACGGAGCAAACTGAGCGCGGCCGCCGACCTGTCACGGGTGCTTACGCATCCGCTCGGCTTGACCCTCCGGCTCCTGCGCCATTTGCGCCGTACCATGGAGGGTTTCCGGTATTCGCAAGCCTGGGCGAAGGGCCCCCCGGGGCGAATCCCGGCTTCTTCGGCCGAAGAAGTGTCCTCGAACCCGCTCCAGGCTTATTTCGATGCCCATCGAGAGGGCCGCGGCATCTGGAAATGGAATCATTATTTCGAAATCTACGACCGTCATCTTCGCAAGTTCGTCGGGCATGACGTGCGAATCGTCGAAATCGGCATTTACAGCGGCGGCAGCCTCGAGATGTGGCGCCACTATTTCGGCCCGGATTGCCGCATCTACGGGGTCGACATCGAGAGCGATTGCAAAGCGTACGAGAATGAATACACGCGCGTCTTTATCGGCGATCAGGCAGATCGGCAATTGTGGAGTGCTTTCAAACGGGATGTCCCGGTCCTGGACATCATCATCGACGACGGCGGCCACCATTCCGACCAGCAGATTGCGACCATGGAAGAATTGCTGCCGCATCTGCGTCCCGGCGGCGTGTACCTGTGTGAAGATGTCCACGGCCTCCACAATGGCTTCGCGGCCTACGCCCGGGGGCTGGCCGACAACCTGAACGCGATGGACACGACAGGGTCGGCACCGGCCATACCGCCCACAAGCTTTCAGTCCTGGATCAAATCGGTGCACTTCTACCCCTACGTCGTCGTCATCGAAAAGGCTTCTGTACCGGTCGAGGAATTGATCGCGCCGAAGCGTGGAACAGAATGGCAGCCGTTCGACACGCTGCGCAGGAAGGCCTGAGCTTAGCTCACGTATTCTTCGAATAGGGTTGTTCTCTGGCGAGGAGTAAAGCCGGCGTCGGAAATGACGTGGCGGAGAGTGTCGTCGGTGGCCCAGTGGTCGGCGCCGGCAGCGCTGATCACGTTTTCCTCGATCATGATGCTGCCCATGTCGTTCACACCGAAACGCAGGGCAACCGCGCCGAGCTTGAGGCCCATCGTCAGCCAGGAGACCTGAAGGTTGTCGATGTTGTCGAGGAAGATGCGGCACAGAGCCAGCAGGCGGAGGTACTCCGCCGCCGTAACCTCCGGGAGGTCCCGCTCGCCCAGGGGCGTGTTCTCCTTCTGGAAAATCCACGGGATAAACGCGGTGAAGCCCCCTGTTTCATCCTGAAGATCGCGGAGCCGCTGAAGATGGCGGATGCGGTGCTCGAGCCGCTCTCCGACGCCGATCATCATCGTGGCCGTCGTCCGAAGCCCTTCGGCGTGGGCCACGCGGTGGACCATCAGCCACTGCTCGGTCGTGCATTTGAGCGGACTGATGTCCTGCCGGATCTCGTCGTCCAGAATCTCGCCTCCCCCTCCCGGCATCGAGTCCAGGCCGGCCGCCTTCAGGCGGCGGAAGGTTTCCGCGAGGTTCAGGTTTCCCACTCGAGCAATGTTGAGGATCTCCGGCGGTGAAAAGCAGTGTCGCCGCACATCGGGAAAGCGCTCCCGCATCCCACTGAGCAACTCTTCGTAATACTCGATCCCCAGGTCTGGGTTCACGCCCCCCTGCATCAGGATGCCGGTTCCGCCACGGTCGACGGTTTCTTGAATCTTCTGGTATATCAGGTCGTTCGGCAGGACGTAGGCTTCGGGGTCACCTTTGACCCGGTAGAACGCGCAAAAGCTGCAGAGCTCGTTGCAAACGTTCGTGTAGTTGATGTTCCGGTCGATGATGTAGCTGATGACGCCGTCCGGGTGTCGACGTTCGCGGATACGATCGGCGACCGACGCCAGGTCCAACAGGTCGGCTTCCTCAAAAAGCCGAACGGCTTCGAGGTCGCTGACGCGAAAGCCTTCGAGGGCTCCTTCGAGGATTTCCGACGTGCTTCTCATAGGAACTGGATGCCCCGGGGGGACTTGGCGGCCCCGACTTCGGCTGCCAGCTCATAGAATAGCCGGAGCGCCTCGACGCAATCCTTATCCATGTGATAGTACACGTTCTTTTTGAGGTACTGCAGGACGTAGTCCTGCTCCAGCCCCGTCTTTTCGGCGTGCCGTCGGGCGATGATGTCCAGGTTCGCGAGTCCGAGATCGCGGGACGCCGCAAGTTGCTCGACCACGGACCGGTCGCCAAAGCCCTTGCGGGCTGCCCAGAAGGCAAACACGAACGGCAGACCTGTCAGGTTGTTCCATCGTTCCATCAAGTCGAATTCCTGGACAGGCTCGGCGCCCTCGCGTATGAGCTCCGCCTGATTCCCGGCGATCGGCAGCATGTTCGCGGCCCGGTAGCGGAGTGCCGCGTCGCCGATCAGCAGTGCCGCATCACTGCCGGCGAGCATGCGCGCCGGGTCAGGCTCCGCAGGACGGAATTCCGGCTTCGCTCGATAAAACTTATTCAGGATGATCTTTGTCAGCGCGACTGAAGCCCGGGAGGCGCTGTCATACGCCACGGAGCGGATCCGAAACAGCGGTACGATGCTCAGCAGGAGTACGCTACGCACTCGATTTAGAGAGCCGATTGCTGGCCCTGGGATGATCCGGCAGCCGGGAATTCGCTGGTATTCGATCGACGGGATCAAGCCGATGTCGACACTTCCGGCAGCCAGTTGGTCGGCACATTCGGCGGGCATCGAAAAGACGGGATCGAATGCGTCCTTCTGCTGGCCTTCGAGAATGCCCCAGGCGAGGGGCACGGAGTTGACGTAGTCGACGACCGAGATTTTAGTCTTCCCCACGGCGGCCGCTATTCTAGCAGGGTTTTCTCAGCTCTGAGCTCCGAGCTCTCAGCTTTCAGCTCTTGAGGGGCTGGCGCATCGTCGTTCGTGGCTGATCGCTGACGGCGGATTGCAGATCGGTACTAGGAAATTCCAAATTCCCGGAACATGTACTGGAAGAAGGGATCGCTGATGTAGAGCTTCACCCAGTTCAGCCCCAGAACATACAGCTCGAACTGGTCGGACAACTTGCGGTAAACCGCTGGGTCGGAGCGGCTCCACTCCAGATCGGCAACGATGTTGTAGGAACGCCGTCCCTGTTCCGCGTAGTAGCTGGCGCTGCCGATGCGGCGCGGACGGTTCAGCCTCTCGGGAAACAATCCCAGCATGAACAGCGTCAGGTCGCCCAGGTGTTTGTAGTGATCACGGCGAATATCGGCGTCGGCCGCCTCGTCTGCGACTGCGATCAGGTCGGTCAGGTATTCCAGCCGCTGCCCTTGATCGTCCCGAACCCGATACATGTCTTCGGTACGGACGAATTCCGTCAGCAGGTTGCTGATGTAGCCGACGGTTTCTTCGTCGCGAACTCTCGTCTGTGCCATCCCGCGTTCTGTCAAGGCTCGGAAAAGTGGCCGGATCGGGTGGTTCAGATCGACATCGTCGTGGCTTGGCTGGATCATCGGGATCTCCTAACCGCTGTATCGCCTTCTAGGCGGCGGGGATTTAGCTTTTTCCCAGCTTTTTGAATCACATCGAGAGGCCGAAACAGCCCTCAACCCCTGTTATTAAAGACATTTATGGGAATTACCCCGTGATAGAATAGACGGCCAAATCGAGCAGAAGTACACGATCTTTCATGTACATTGTCGTTGTCGGCGGCGGCCCCGCCGGATGTCGAATCTCAGAATTACTCGCCCGCCAGGGTCATCGGGTGACGATCGTCGACTCCAGGGGTCCATGGGAGAAGCCCTGCGGCGGCGGACTGACCTCCAGGGCCCTGGACCTCACCGACCCCCTTGCTTCGGGCCTCGAGCTCCAGAAAATCGACCGCATCTCGGTTCATTTCGGCGATCACACGGGGGTCGTACTGGCGCCTTCCGCTCCTCTCGCGGTGGCATCGCGGAAAAAGCTCGGCATCCGCCTCCTCGACGCTGCGCGGCGCGCCGGTGCCGAGTTTCTCCAAGCGCGCGCCGGCCGCCTCGCACGAACGGAGAAGGGCTGGTCCATCGAGACACGCGGCACGAGCTTGGAGGCCGATTTCGTAGTCGGCGCCGACGGCGCCACCAGCCTGGTTCGGCGCAGTGTTTCGACTCCGATCTCGAGCAAGGACCTCAGCGTAACGCTCGGCTATTTCATTCCCGGAGAGACCAGCTCCACCATGAAGATTTTCTTTCTCCCTTCGATGGCCGGCTACATCTGGTCGTTTCCGAGACCCGACCACATCTCCTACGGACTGATCACCCGCCCCGATCCGGGATGGACCTCGCGAGCGAAGTCCCTTCTCGGAAACTTCATCGAGGCGGATCTGGGTGCCGAGGTGGTCGAACAGGCCGAATTCTACAGTGCGCCCGTACCCTGTCTAGGTCCGGGATCGTGGGCCGCTAACGCGGTGAGCGGTCCAGGTTGGGCGTTGCTCGGGGATGCCGCCGGACTGGTGGATCCGATCACCGGTGAGGGAATTTACTACGCACTCCGCTCGGCCGAACTGCTCGCCGATGCCTTTCCAGACACTGACAAGTATGCCGAGACCCTACAATCTGATTGCGTCGGGGAGCTTGCGCGCGCCTCGAGGATGTACTCGCGATTCTATCGGGGCCGATTCATGGCCGGGGATTTCCGGAAACGAATGGTTCAGTTCGCCGGAAGAAGCCCGACCTTGCGCACCATCCTCGGGGACTTGATCGCCGGAAACCAGCCCTATGCCGGACTCAAGAAGAAGCTGGTTTTTTCCGCTCCGCGCGTTGCCTTCGACTTTCTGCGAACGACAGTCACAGATTCTGCCTGAATCTGGTATTTCGGGAGAGATCGGAATCTTTCAACACGAAGACCAGAAGTGAACGAAGGACAACGAAGCCATTATTTCTTTTAGCTTCGCGTCCTTCGTGACTTCGTGTTGAGCAAACAATGCACCGGACGGCGTTATGGTTCAGGGCAGGCTGCTGGTTGGTTCCAGGCGGATACGCAGCTTCGTCACCGCCTCGATCTTTTCGCGGCTGTACAACAGCGGGAACGTCTCGCAGTTTCTCCATGGATCCCAGAGGTTGCGGTAGAACGGGCTGTCGGGGTCTCCGGACTGGCCCGGGTTGCTCATGGCGAGAGCGGCATCCCAGTTTCCCACATCCAGGATCTGCCTCCACGAAGCGTTCGTCGTGCCGACCGTGCCTCCCGCAGAGCATTTCTCTGCGCTTGCGATGTCGATCCGCGGCCGCGTGTCAGCTTCGACCACGTCGGACAGCGGGTGCCGGAGCCCCAGGGTGTTGAAGGCGCCGTAGCGCCAGGAAGAACTATCTTGGCCGAACTGGTTTTCTATCTCCTCGAGTGCGTCGGCGAGAGACTCCAGGATGGCTCTCTCCACGGTTGCGGATGGATCATCGTCGAACCAGTCCTGAGGGTTTTCGAGCATGTCCAGGACGATGAGCCCTCTCGGGTTGCCGATTGCCGCAGCGACCTCCGGCGACACCGCGTGCTGCAGCAGTAGCCGACCCAGGCGGCCCTGCCCGAACCAGAGGGTGAACAGGGCGGCGGCGGCCGAATCGTTCTCCAGAACCGTGTCCCAGCCGGCAAGCAGGTCAATCGCAACGGCGACGGCGGGGTCGGGAGACGAAATCCCCTCGAGCACCGGAAGGACACGTTGTGCGGCAACCGAAACGTGGTCCATCTGCAGCCGCAGCATGTCCTCGGTGGTTACAGCGGACGAAGCCGAGAGGACCTGGCTGATCCGTTGTTTCCGTGATGGACTCGACCACTCGAAACCCAGCTTCCGTTCGCTGTACGGATAGTCCTCGGGCAGGTTCATTTCATTGGCTGTGGCCGACCAGCCCCTCTCGGGGTTGTACTCGACCGGAAGCTCGTCCATGTCCCAGAAACCATCCCACTCGAAACGGCCGTCGCCGGGCACGGGCAGGAGCCCATCCCAGTTCGGCCGGATCGGCGCCCGGCCTCCCGGCTTCCAGCCGATGTTGCCGTCCACGTCGGCGTAGACCTGGTTCTCCGACGGAGCACCCCAGCGGTTCATGGCGGCCAGGAATTCGTCCCAGTCCGATGCCCGCATGTATTCAACGCTGCCGAAGTATGGGGCCATCCCCGGCTCCAGCCAGGCCGCGCGAACGGCGAAAGCTGTCCGGTTTCCACGGTCCTCGTAGATGACCGGGCCATGACGCGTGAACTTCAGCTCGATTGCCTCGGGGGCGCCGCCCTTCACAGAAATCGTTTCCCGAACGATCTCCATCGGCTCCCATCCGTCTCTGTACCGGTACTCGTCCGGATTCGCAGGACCGGTCGAGTAGACATACAGGTCTTCCTGGTCGATCGCGAAAATCGTCAGGCCGAACGCGATGCGTTCGTTATGCCCGATCGAAATGCCTGGCAGAGCCGGTTCGCCCGCGCCGATGACGTTCAGCCCGGGAGCGACGAGGTGGGCGAGATAGCGGAGAGACGGGACCGACTGGCCACGGTGCGGGTCATTGGCCAGAATCGGGCGGCCCGTGGCCGTCAGGCGAGGCGAGACGACCCAGTTGTTGCTTCCGATCTCGTCTTCGTCGGAGACCTGGCGGCGGAGGCGCACGACCGCCCGCTCCGGCATCGGAGCAGACCCGTTCGCAGCCATGCTCAAACTTTCTGGCGTGAACCTCACGCCTCGGGTAGCAAGCCGGTAGACGCGCAGGACATCTTCGGGAATGGCATCGATGTCCAGCCCCTCGGGGATCGTCGTCTTCCATTCCGGCGACAACGGCGCCCTCAGGGCATCGGCTTCCAACCCATGATCGCGGACGAAGAGGGCCCGCTGGACCTCGTTGCCGACATTGCGGACCAGGCCATGGCTCCGGATCCGGACGGCGTCTTCGGGCGACCACAAGGCTGGCTCGTAGTCGAGAAACTCGAATTCCCACGGGAGGAGTTTCGAATCCTGCCGTGTGAGCGCGATGTAGGCATTCACTCCGGCCGAAAAAGACGTCGCGATCCTCTTCGCGTCAGAGCCGTACGCCAGCCACTCCGAGTACATGTCTCCGCGGTAAAGGAAGAGGCGAGCGGCACGATCCTGTTCGACGAACGCCGGACCGAAGACCTCCGACAACTCACCCAGACCCCGTCGTCGCCAGATGTCGAGCTGCCACAGCCGATCCCGCGCCGCGTTGAAGCCTTGTGCGAAAAAGGCGTCGTACTGGGTTGTGGCATAGATGTGAGGAACTCCCCATTCGTCGACGAGAATCTCGGCGGGCCCACTCAGTCCGTCCACGCTGTATGTAGCCGCCTCGACCTCTTGCGCCGGCGCTGGGGCAACTACAACCAGGATTACGCACACGGCTCCTAAGAGCGCATCTTGCCTCACGATATGAAGCATCTTCCTTACCTCCGGATGGCAAACGAATTGTCGGGCAGAAACGTTGAAATGTTATTCAGGCAGGGGATAGGAGTCAAAGGAGTTCGGCATGGTCAGTCGTCAGCCGGCCTCCTCTCGCAACTGACTACTGACAACTGACAACTTCTTCAATGCACGGTCGGGCCGGGTTCATCGTCCGGCAACTCCTCGACCTTGCCGCTATCGCTGGCAACGAGCGTCGCCGCGGCTACCCGGTCTTCTGTGCCGAGGTCGATGAGCTTGACGCCCTGCGAGCTGCGGCCGACTTTCCGAATTCCGTCGGCGCGAACGCGAATGAGCTTACCCTGCTCGGTGATCAAGATGAGTCCCGAGTCGTCGGTGACCTGCATGATCGCCACAACCCTGCCGTTCCGCTTGGTCGTCTTCACGTTGATGATGCCCTTGCCACCTCGGCTCTGCGTGCGGTACTTGCCGATCTTTGTCCTTTTTCCGAAACCGCGCTCCGTTACGCTCAGGATCAGGCCTTCTTCGTCCGCGCTGATCATTCCGACGACGTAATCATCTTTCGTCAGACGAATTCCGCGTACACCGTAGGCAACACGTCCCATCTCCCGGACATTCTCGTGACCGAAACGAATCGAAAGACCCTTGTGGGTTCCGAGGACAATCGTTTCGTCATTGGTGATCAGCTGCACGGCGATCAACTCATCCTGTTCGGGCAGGTTCATCGCGATGATGCCGCGGGCGGTCGGGTTGCTGAATGCCTTCAGCGCGGTCTTCTTTACCTGCCCTTTGCGGGTGGCCATGATGATCGAAGCGGCATCTTCGAACCCGCGGACCCCCACCACCGCAGCCACCTTTTCGCCCGGCGCAATGTTGACAAGGTTGATGATCGCCTTGCCGCGGCCGCTGGCACCGACATCGGGAATCTCGTAGACCTTCAGCCAGTGCAGCTTGCCGCGGTCCGTGAAAACCAACATGTAGCTGTGGGTGCTCGCTACGTACAGGTTCGTGACGACATCCTCTTCGCGGGTGCGCATGCCGATGCGGCCCTTGCCCCCCCGGCCCTGGTTCCGGTATGTCCCAAGCGGTGTCCGCTTCACGTAGCCGGTGTGCGTCAGCGTGATGACGACCTCTTCGTCTGCGATCAGGTCTTCGATACTCAGCTCGGCGGCTTCGTCAATGATTTCGGTACGCCGGTCGTCGCCGAATTTCTTCTGGACCTCCCGGAGCTCCTTGACGATCACCTGGCGCAGCCTTTTTTCGTTACCGAGGATCTCGTTGTAGTCAGCGATCTTCTCGCGCAGCTCCTTGAGTTCATCCTCAATCTTCTGGCGTTCGAGGTTGGTCAGCCGCTGGAGCTGCATCTCCAGAATGGCCTTGGCCTGGCGCTCGGAGAATTCGAAGTCGGACATCAGGCCGTCTCGCGCCTCCGCGGGCGTCTTGGCCTTGCGGATCAGCTTGATGACGGAGTCGATGTTGTCGAGCGCCTTCCCGAGTCCTACCAGGATGTGGGCGCGCTCTTCGGCCTGACGCAGGAGGTGCTGCGTCCGGCGGCGCACGACATCGATCCGGTGGTCGATGAAGTTCCGGAGCAACTCCAGGAGGGTCAGGACCCTCGGCTGACCGTTGACGATCGCGAGATTGATAACGCCGAAGGTCGACTGCATCGCCGTCTGCTTGTAGAGCTTGTTGAGGACGATGGTGGGCTGCTCGCCCCGCTTGAGCTCGACGACCACCCTCAACCCGTCACGGTCGCTCTCATCGCGGATGTCGGAAATGCCTTCGATCTTCTTGTTGTTGACCAGCTCCGCGATTTTCTCGATCAGGCGCGCCTTGTTGACCTGGTAGGGTAGCTGGCTAATGAGGATGGCATGCCGTTCCTTGCCGAACGGTTCGATCGTCGCGCGGGCACGCATCGTGAGCTGCCCTCGGCCCTCTCGGTAGGCCTGCTGGATGCCGCCGCGGCCGTAGATAAACCCGGCTGTCGGGAAGTCCGGCCCCGGGATCAGTTCGGTAATCTCTTCAAAGCTCGCGCCCCTCTTGTTGATCAGCAGGATCGCGGCGTCGCACACCTCGCGCAGGTTGTGGGGAGGCATGTTGGTCGCCATGCCGACGGCGATGCCGCCGGAACCGTTCACCAGCAGATTCGGCACTCTGGCGGGCAGGTATGCGGGCTCTTCCCCGGATTCGTCATACGTCGGGACGAAATCGACCGTGTCCTTGTCGATATCTTCGAGCAACGCCTCCGACAACGCCTGCATCCGCGCCTCGGTATAGCGCATCGCCGCGGGCGGATCGCCGTCAATCGACCCGAAGTTCCCCTGCCCGTCCACGAGCATGTACCGGTAGGAGAAATCCTGGGCCATTCGGACGACCGAATCGTAAATCGGACCGTCGCCGTGTGGGTGGTAGTTGCCCATCACCTCGCCGACGATCTTGGCGCACTTGCGGTAAGCCCGGTTCGATGCCAGGCCCATCTCGCGCATCCCGTAAAGGATGCGGCGATGCACCGGCTTCAGGCCGTCGCGAACATCCGGGAGCGCCCGGCCGATGATCACGCTCATCGCGTAATCGAGATACGACCGGCGCATCTCGTCTTCGATGTTTACCTGTATGTGATTCGCTCCGGGTGGTGCTTGCTCTTCGGCCATGTTGTTTGGCTGTTGGCTGTTAGCCAAAAGCTAATCGCTAAATTGCTGATCGCCTATACGTCGAGGTTCTTCACGTCCAGGGCGTTGTCCTGGATGAACTGCCGGCGCGGATCGACAGCATCGCCCATCAGGACGCTGAATATTTCGTCGGTTCCTACGGCATCGCTGATCTGCACCTGGAGGAGCCGACGCGTGGCTGGATCCATCGTGGTCTGCCAGAGCTGATCCGGGTTCATCTCGCCCAGTCCTTTGTACCGTTGGATCTGCAGGTCCTTCTTGCCGACTACCATGATTTGGTCAAGCAAAGACTGGCGGTCCTCCAGCTCCACGCTCGATTTCTCCGTCTCAACGGTGAACGGCGGCTGATCCCAATCGGCGCTGGCCTGATGGAGGTGAACCAGCCGTTGGTATTCCGCGCTCGACACCTGCGCGTGACCGATCTCGCGCACGACCGAGCTGCCGCGACGGAACAGGATCTTTTGGAGGCTGTGTTCCTCGTCGGCGGCCAGCTCAGCGGTATAACCAAGCTTCGCGATTGTCTTCGCCAGCGCTTTCATCTGGGTCTTGCTGCCCAGATATTCTCTATCGTGCGCCTGCGCCGTCAGGAGCGCATCGACGACTCGCGCGTCGCGGAAATGGCGGTTGGTGCGATTGAAAACGTTGTTGATCTCCATCAGCCTGTCGAGGAACTTCCGGAGATCCTTGCCTTCGACCACGTCCTTCTTCTTGCCGACACGGATCTTGACGCTGTCGACTGCCTTCTGCAGGAGGAACTCGGCCATGTCCCGCTCGTCCTTGATGTAACTCTCCCGGCGGCCCTTCTTCACTTTGAACAACGGCGGCTGCGCGATGAAGATGTGGCCCTGCTCGATCAGCAGCGCCATCTGGCGGAAGAAGAATGTCAGCAGCAGCGTCCGGATGTGGGAACCGTCGACGTCGGCATCCGTCATGATGATGACCTTGTGGTAGCGCAACTTCGCGATGTCGAAGTCCTCCTGCCCGATCCCCGTACCGAGGGCTGTGATCATCGCGATAATTTCCTGGTGCGAGAGCATCTTGTCGTAACGGGCTTTCTCGACGTTCAGGATCTTTCCCTTGATCGGCAGGATCGCCTGAGTGCGGCGATCCCTTCCCTGTTTCGCGGATCCTCCGGCGGACTCTCCTTCGACGATGAATAGCTCCGAAAGCTCGGGGTCGCGCTCCTGACAGTCGGCCAGTTTTCCCGGCAGCGAGGTGCTGTCGAGCGCTCCCTTGCGACGGACCAGTTCGCGGGCTTTCCGCGCCGCTTCTCGCGCTCTCGCCGCTTCCACCGCCTTCAAGATGATCTTCTTCGCGACGGAGGGGTTCTGTTCCAGAAAGGACCCGAGACCATCGTTGACGAGGGTCTCGACGATACCCTTGACCTCGCTGTTCCCGAGTTTCGTCTTCGTCTGGCCTTCGAACTGGGGCTGCGGAAGCTTTACGCTGATCACGCACACCAAACCTTCCCGCACGTCGTCGCCGGAGAGGTTTTCTTTCAAGTCCTTGAAGAGGTTGTTCGCGATCGCGTAGTTGTTCAGGCTCCGCGTCAGCGCCGCTTTCAGTCCGCTCAGGTGGGTACCGCCCTCGTGCGTGTTGATGTTGTTAGCGAACGAGAAGATCTGCTCCTGGTAGCTGTCGTTGTACTGCATGGCGATCTCGAGGTCGACCCCTTCGCGCACGCCCGAAAAGTAAACGACCTTGTCATGCAGTCCCGTCTTTTTCTTGTTGAGATGCTCGACGAAGGAAACGATTCCGCCGGTGTAATGGAATTCGTGTTTCTTCTCGTCTCGTTCGTCTTCGATCGTAATCAGCAGCCCCTTGTTCAGGAATGCCAACTCGCGCAATCGCCGCGACAAGACATCGAACGAAAAGCTGGTCGAGTCGAAGATCTTGCTGTCGGGCTTGAAGAGGATCTTCGTTCCTCGTCGATCGGTATGCCCGGTCTCGGCAAACTTGGTGTCGGGTTTCCCCCGCTTGTAGATCTGTCCGTAAACTCTCCCCTCGCGCCAGATTTCAAGCTCCAGTGATTCCGACAACGCGTTGACGACCGAAACACCGACGCCATGGAGTCCGCCCGACACCTTGTAAGCATCGTTGTCGAACTTTCCTCCGGCATGCAGCTTCGTCAGAACGATCTCCGCCGCCGGCTTGCCGTCCTTGTGCATCTCGGTGGGTATTCCTCGCCCGTTGTCAACGACAGTCACGGAATCGTCGATGTGCAGGTAGACATGAACCTCGGTGCAGTAGCCCGCCAGCGCCTCGTCAATCGAATTGTCGACGACTTCATAGACGAGGTGGTGCAGCCCATCTGCGGCGGTCGTGCCGATGTACATCGCCGGTCGCTTGCGAACCGCTTCGAGGCCTTCGAGCACCTTGATCTGTTCGGCTCCGTACGCACCCTTCTTACCGGCCTCGATGGCCGCGGCGCCCTCGGCCGACTCGATGCTATTGCTCATTTTTTTGCCTTTACGTGTCCGCCGTGGGTGAAAGCAGCTCGGTTGGGGATGTTCCTAGGGACCAAACCACTAATAATAAACAGCTTAACTGGTGATTGTGTCCCCGGGGGACGGTAGATTTGATTTGCTTGCCTAAGGCTGCTCATCCGAGACCAGACTAAACAAGCTATTTTACCAGAAAATAACGGGTTTTTCCTTCTGATAAGGTCCTTCTTCTGGCTGATTTTGCGGCGAATATTGGCGGTTTGAGAGGGATGGGCGAATCGGTCGGCCAAGAACCGCCCTAAATAGCTGCTCTATCAACAGCTTGGCTCGGTTCTCAGGGATAGGCTCAGATCCGCATCGGCATCACGATGTAACGACAGTTGTAATCTTCGCTGGGGAGGGCCCGAATCTGCGTGGCGCTCTCGCCATCCTTGAACTCGAAGGAAACTTCCATCTCTGGCACAGTCGATAGGAAATCGATGAGGTATTGGTAGTTGAAACCGATGTTAAATTCTTCCTTGTCGTAGGAGATCTCCAGCGTCTCGTTCGCCTCTCCCAGTTCAGAATGGCTGGCGGCAATCTCCAGCGCGTCGCTCGCCACGCCGAACCGCACGGTCTTGGAGCGCTCGTCCGCAAGAATAGCGACTCTCCGGACCGCTGCGGCAACCTCATCGCGATCGATCACAAACGTCCTGTCATTGTTCCGCGGAATGACGGCTTCCCAGTTCGGGAACTGACCGCTCAGGACCCGAGAAACGAGGAGGCGGTGACCCAGATCGAAGAAAAGGTGGTTATCATCCCTTGAAAATGTGATCACGCCACCTTCTTCGTTCTCGGTGAGCATCCGCAGTAGCTCGCTCATCGCCTTCTTGGGTATCAGGATCTTGGATTCCTCCGAGACATCCTCGACGGCGTCTCTTTTCTCGACGTAGGAGAGGCGGTGTCCATCTGTCGCGACCATCGTCAATGAACCAGGTTTCAGCACCAGCAGCGCACCGCTGAACGTGTATTTCGAATCCTCCGTACTGATCGCATAGATTGTCCGGGTGATGAGTTGGGACATCACGTCCGCTGGAATCGAGACGCCCTCATCCTTCGGGTCCGGAAGCAGGGGGAAGTCCTCCTGAGGAAGTCCGGCAATACGGAAGCGACTCGAGCCACATGTAACGGTTACCCAGTTCGCATCGCCTTTTTTGAAACGGATTTCCTTGTCGGGTAGGGCCCGAACGATTTCGTACATTCTCTTGGCCGGCAACGTGATCGTTCCACCGGCGGTCACCGCGGACGGGCATGTTGATTTGAGGCCAATCTCCAGGTCTGTCGCTAGAATTCCGAGCCGATCTTCTTCTGCACGGACAAGAACGTTAGCCAGGATAGGAATCGTCGTCTTCCGTTCGACAACCCCCTGAATCAAGGTTAACTCCTGTAGAAGGTCGAATCTCTTTACGGTAAATTCCATCTAATATTTATATATCCCTACTCTTATACCCTGTGGATAGTTAGGAAATCCTTCCTAAGCCGAAGCCTCGTCGGGTTCTTGTCCCTCTCCCACCTGTGGAGAATCTACCGGGATCAGTGTGCATCGCTTGTGGAGAATTCCGACTCTCAGTTTATCCACAGAACGCCCACAACAGGACCACCGCCTCAACTAAACGAGTCCATAAAGGACTGAATCAACTTATTGATTTCTTTGTCTTTTTGCCGCAGTTGCTGGATTTTTGTGACGGAATGGAGGACGGTTGTGTGGTGCTTCCCTCCAAATTCCCGACCGATCTGCGGAAGTGATGCACCGGTCAGCTGTTTTGCCAGGTACATACTGATCTGGCGAGGTAGCGTGATGGACCGCGAATTGTTCTTGGACTTCAACTCCTGTACCCGTAGCCCATAGTAGTCGGAGATCGTTTTTTGGATCATCTCGATCGATATGGGCTTCTCCCCGGGGTTGAACAGGTCTCGGAGCGTTTCCTTGGCCATCGGCAGCGTAATCTCGGAGCCTGTCAAGGAGCAGAATGCGATCAACCGGATCAGGGCGCCCTCGAGCTCGCGGATGTTCGACTTGATCTTGCTTGCGATATAGAGGGCGACGTTGTCGGGCAGCGCAATGTTCTGACGTTCGGCTTTCTTCCGCAGGATAGCGATTTTCGTTTCCAGGTCGGGTGGCTGAATGTCGGCAATCAGGCCCCACTCGAAGCGGGAATGCAGGCGCTCTTCCAGGGTCGGGATTTCGCGAGGCGGACAGTCCGCGGAGATGACGATCTGCTTGTGCATGTCGTAGAGCGCGTTGAAAGTATGGAAAAACTCTTCCTGGGTGCGCTCCTTGCCGGCGATGAATTGAATGTCGTCGATCAAGAGGACGTCATGACCGCGGTAACGCTCGCGGAATGCAGTCAGGCGGTCGTAGCGAATGGCGTTGATCAGCTCATTTGTGAATTTCTCGGTCGAGATGTAGGCCAGCCGCAGCGACTTGTTGCGGGACTTGATCGTCTGCCCGACGGCATGCATCAGGTGTGTCTTGCCGAGTCCCACGCCGCCGTACATGAAAAGCGGGTTATATGCCTTCGATGGGCGTTCGGCCACCGCCAGAGCCGCGGCGTGCGCGAACTGGTTGGATGAGCCGACCACAAAGCTGTCGAATGTATATTTCGAGTTCAGGGTGTTTTCCACAGACTCGAAGTCCAGACGACCCTGCAGCAACTCGCCGTCAGCGGTGGCGGGTTTTTGTTCGATGACGTAGACCACCTCGATTTCCCCGATCCCGGCAGAGCCGGCGGCCTCGAGCACGACATCCATATGATCGTTGAGCCAGTCCTGAAAGAATGCGTTGGGAACCCGGACGTAGAGAGCCCGACCTTCATGACGAATCAGCTGTGTGGGCTTGAACCAGGTGTTGTAGCTTTGTTGATTGACCTTCTTTTCGATGACAGAAAGAACTTGTTGCCAGGCGTCCATAAGAGCGGTCGAGGAAAGGGAGTTAGATTTCCACAGAAATTTCCACATCTGTGGAAAACCAGAGGGTTTACAGTCGATTTTCCGTTCGGCGCGAGCGCGAAGCGTAACACTTTTGAAGGGGCCTTTTCTACGCGAAAATTTTACGTGCCCGACGGCCCACAGCGATCAAATAAGAGTCTTTAAATCAAAGCGGTAGCTTGACCCTCCCGAGGGGCGGATGGTAAATTCATAGTTTTCGACGGAGCCGAAAAGAGATGCCATTAAGGACCTTTCAACCGAACAATCGCCGACGCGCTAAGAAGCACGGATTCCGCCATCGTATGAAGACCCGCGCCGGCCGTCTCATCCTGAACAAGCGGCGGAGTAAGGGACGAACACGGCTGTCAGTTGAGCACTACTGATCGAAAGCAGACCCCGGCAGACGGCGCGCGATTTCCGAAAGAGCACAGACTGCGAAAGGCGGCAGAGTTCAAAACCGTCTACACCGCGGGCCGGAAGAGCGCATCCCCCTCATTCGTCGTCTTCGTCCTGCCCAACGACCGCAATGTCAGCCGCTACGGGCTGACCACGCCCCGGAAGCTGGGCCGGGCGCACGAGCGAAACCGAATACGGCGGCGGGTTCGCGAGATTCTGCGCAGGCGCCGGAGCGAACTGCCTGCCGGAGTCGATGTCGTCGTGAATCCACGGCGATCGGTGCTCGAGCGAGGCTTTGAGCCGCTCGGCGCCGAACTCGTGTCTCTCCTGAAAGAATCATGAGCCAGACGGCAACTCCCATCATGAGCCAGGCCGCGCTTGCGGCGCTCGGGGCCTACAAGAAGATCGTTTCGCCCTGGCTGCCCCCTGCTTGTCGCTTTGTTCCGACCTGTTCCGAGTACGCCGGCGACGCCATCGAGGAATACGGGCTCATTCGCGGATTGTGGAAGGCGCTTGGCCGCTTGATGAGGTGTCACCCGCTCCACCGTGGCGGGGTCGATCCAGTTAATTAGAGGGAACCGTGGAAGACTCGATGGAAAAACGGATCCTCCTGGCCTTCGTGCTCTCCGGCCTGGTCATGTTTTTCTACTACGGCGTGCTCGCGCCTCCGCCGCAACCGGTTCCGCCCGCCCAACCCCAACCGGCCGCAGAGTCCACGATCCCCGCTGAAAGAGCATCCGCACCACCGTCGCCTGAAGCTGCGCCGGAACCAGTGAGCGACCCCCGGGAGACGACGCTCGAGGTACCCGTGGAGCCGCCGCCGGACGTTTCCGCGGAGTTGACCCAAGATGTGCGCGTCGACACGGCACGCTATTTCGGCATCGTCTCGAACGAGGGAGGCGCGCTGCGCAGCCTGCGACTGAAGGATTACTTCAGTAGCGCCGGCGAACCGATCGAGCTGATCAATCAGGATGCGGCCCCAAGCGTGGGTTGGCCGCTCGCATTGTCGACCGATGATCCGGATACCAACGAGACCCTCCGCACCGCGCTTTTCGCGGTCAGGAGCGATCGGCACAACATTCGGCTAGAGTTTGCGAGTGGCGGACTGAGAGCGCTCAAAGAGTTCCGGTTCGATCCTGAAACCTACAGCATCGAGTTCGAAGCCAGCCTCAGCCGGGATGGCCGACCGGTGCCGTTCTCAATCGTCTGGCAGGGCGGTTTCGGCGACCAATCCAGGGATTTCGACGCCACGTTCCGCAGCCTCGTTTACCACGAAGCGGACGACTTCGAGCGACTCTATGTGTCGAGCATCGAAGCCGCCCAGGACATTCGGCCGACCACGCATGTCGGCCTCGAAGATCAGTACTTCATCGCCATGTTCCTGCCCGAAGGTGGTAGCGCCGCAAGGGCCGAGGCCGCTCCGTTTACCCGCGGCGAGGACGTGATTCAGACCGTCGCCCTGAGCGTCCCGGCCCCGGCCGGAACCCTCCCGATCTATGTCGGTCCAAAGGAACAGGAGGCGTTGGGTGCCGTCGAGGCGGGCCTTGTGCCGGTGATCGACTACGGTTTCTTCGAGATTCTCGCCCGACCTCTGCTCTTCGGCCTGCTGTGGATCCACAGCTATATCGGGAACTTCGGCTGGTCGATCATCATCTTGACGCTGTTCATCAATTTCGTTCTCTTCCCCCTGCGCCTGAAGCAGCAGCTGTCGATGCTCAAGATGCAGAAGATTCAACCGCAGATGAAGACGCTGCAGGACAAGTACAAGAAGCTGAAATCCAACGACCCGCGCCGCCAGGAAACCCAGGCCGAGATGATGGGCCTTTACAAGAAGCACGGGGTCAACCCGTTGGGCGGCTGCCTGCCGCTGCTGCTGCAGATGCCGTTCTTGTTCGCTTTCTTCAGCCTGCTTCGCGTGGCGATCGAAGTGCGGGGCGCTCCGTGGATACTCTGGATTCGGGACCTCTCGCAGTACGATCCCTACTACGTTCTGCCGGTCCTGATGGGTGTTTCCATGATGGCGATGCAGAAGATGACCCCGACGACGATGGATCCCACGCAGGCGCGCATCATGATGATGATGCCCGTCATGCTCATGGTGATGTTTCTGTGGATTCAGAGTGGCTTGATGCTCTACTGGCTGACCAGCAACCTGGTGGGCGTTGGGCAGCAGTTGTTTATCAACAAGTACTGGGCTCCGGCGGGAGGCAAACCCAAACCCGCACCGGCACCCGCGATTCCGGTCGAGGCCGAAGTTGTTGAAGAGAACCCCGCGAACGACAACCCCGAACCGAAGCGCAGGAAACGCCGCGGCCGACGCAAATAGTGTCCTCACCCGCCGGCGCAGACAACCGGCGCGGGCACAATGCAATGCAGGGCTTCGAGAAACTCAGCTCACCGGACGAAACGATCGTTGCCGTCTCCACCCCGCCCGGGCGAGGGGGCATCGGCGTGGTCCGACTCTCTGGACCGGCTGCGATCGAGGTTCTCGACCGACTCTTCACATCAACCGACGACGCCGAAGATCGCCGGGCGCGCTACGGAACCCTCCGATCGCCCGACGGTGAGCGTATCGACCGTGTTGTTGCGACGAGTTACCGCGCCCCCCATTCCTACACCGGGCAGGACGTTGTCGAGATCAGCGCACATGGCAATCCCATCGTTTTGGAGCGAATCGTGGAGCTGGCGCTTGAGACCGGTGCGCGTCGCGCCAACGCCGGGGAGTTCACTTTGCGTGCCGTCGCTGCGGGGAAGATGGATCTCGCCCAGGCCGAGGCCGTTCGCGATTTCGTCGACGCCCAGACCCGAACCCAGGCCCGTGCGGCGATGCTCCAGATGGAGGGCGCGCTGGCGAAAAGGATCAAGCCCCGCAAGGAAACATTACTCGGCATCGTGGCCGAACTGGAGGCCGGCATCGACTTTGCCGAGGACGACGTCCCGGTTCCGGACGGGACCCTAATCGCGGAACGTCTGGAACCGATCACCGGGGAATTGTCGGTACTCGTAGACAGCTTCCGGTACGGACGCCTTCTCGCCGAAGGGTTCAGCCTCGCGATCACCGGCAAGCCCAATGTTGGCAAGTCTAGTATTTTCAATAGGTTAGTTCGCAATGAGCGCGCGATAGTGACGGAAGTTCCTGGCACGACCCGCGATGTGGTCACCGAGACCGTGGAGTTGGGCGGCGTTCCGATCCGTTTCGCAGACACGGCCGGTGTTCGCGAGGCCACAGACGAGGTCGAGGCGATCGGAGTGAATCGCACGATCGAAACAGTAGCTGAGGCCGACCTAACCCTGGTTGTACTCGACAGTTCCCGCCCCCTGGATGACGACGACAACGATGTCCTGGAGCGAGTGAAGGCGCTGCCCCACCAGGTTGTCATCAACAAGCAGGACCTGCCAGCGAGCTGGGATTCCGCCGATGGTTGGAACGCCGTTCGCATGAGTGCCCTGACCGGAAAAGGGCTGGAACAGTTGCGGTCAGCCATCCGGAGCCGCATCGACGGCCAAGCAGGAGCCGAGACGTTGGTGGTGACCAGCGCCCGGCAGAAGGAGGCGATTTCCCGCGCCCGCGCGAGCCTGGCCCAGGCGGCCTCGGCGCTGCGGGTTGACGTGCCGCATGAAATGGTGTTGCTGGACATGTACGCAGCGCTCAGCGCGCTGGGTGAGTTGGCGGGAGAGGTGGCAACCGAAGACGTCCTCGGGCGAATATTCTCGACATTCTGTATCGGCAAATGAGCCTGAAGCACAACCAGTTCGATGAGACGTACGACGTCGTCGTCGTGGGCGCCGGGCACGCCGGCTGCGAGGCGGCCGCGGCCGCGGCGCGGATGGGGCTGGCGACCGCGCTCTACACGATGAACGTCGATTTGATCGCCCAGATGTCGTGCAACCCGGCCGTTGGAGGGATCGCCAAGGGTCACCTCGTGCGCGAGATCGACGCGCTTGGCGGGGTCATGGGTCTGGTGGCCGACCGTGCTGGGATCCAGTTCCGACTGCTCAACACGAGCAGGGGGCCCGCCGTGTGGTCGCCCCGGGCCCAGGAGGATAAGGCCGGGTATCGCTACGAGATGCGCCGCGAGCTGGAGCAGATCGCGAACCTCTATATCAAGCAGGCGGAGGTCACCGGGCTGATTTTCGAAGATGCACGGGCCTCGGGAATCGAGCTGCTCGACGGACGCAGGGTCGGTGCGGCCGCGACCGTGTTGACAACCGGCACCTTCCTGAACGGCCTGATTCACATCGGCGAGAAACAATTCACATCGGGCCGCAGCGGAGAGCCCGCCGCCATCGCGTTGGGTAACTCGATCCGCGATCTGGGCTTCGACTGCGGGCGCTTGAAGACCGGCACCCCGCCCCGCCTCGACGGCCGCACAATCGACTTCAGAGCGTTTGAGCCCCAACCGGGCGACGTGGCGCCGACCCCGTTCTCTTTTCGGACCGACCGATCCCTGGAGAACAGGATCTCCTGCTACATCACCCGAACGAACGCCGCCATCCACGAGCTGATCCGGAAAAACATGGACCGGTCCCCGCTCTACAGCGGCCAGATCCAGGGACTTGGGCCGCGATATTGTCCGTCGATCGAAGACAAGGTTGTCAAATTTGCGGACCGCGAGCACCACCAGGTCGTCCTGGAGCCGGAAGGCCTCGACACCCACGAGGTCTACGTCAACGGCATGTCGACCAGCCTGCCCATCGATGTCCAGAGAGAGATCTTGAGCAATATCAAAGGGTTAGAGTCTGCGGCGATGGTCCGTCCCGGATACGCCATCGAGTACGATTTCATCCAACCGACCGAACTTCGGGCGTCTCTCGAGACCAAGCGCTACCAGGCGGTGTTCTTCGCAGGCCAGATCAACGGGACCACAGGATATGAAGAAGCCGGCGCCCAGGGATTGATGGCGGGCATCAACGCTGCCAGGCTTGTCCGGAAGGAAGACCCGCTCATCTTGGACCGATCGCAGGGCTATATCGGCATTATGATCGACGACCTCATCACGAAAGGCACCAATGAGCCCTACCGCATGTTCACTTCACGCGCCGAGTTCCGCCTGAACCTGCGGATCGACAACGCCGACCTCCGCTTGACTCCGGTCGGGCGCGAAGCCGGGCTGGTCGATGACCGCCATTGGGATCTGTTCTGTCGGCGCCGGGACAGGATCGACCGGGCCGGCGTCCAGGTCAGGGAGAAACGGGTCGACCCGGCGCACCCTTTCTTTCGGGAGCGGGGGATCCGATTGCGGGATCGTCCCACGCTGCATAGCCTTTTGAAGCGTCCCGAGATCCGGCTGAAGGAACTTGCGGAGGCCGGTCTTGTCTCGACCGGCGACTTGAGGCCGGAAGATCTGGTCGCGGTTGAGACCGCCATCAAGTATGAGGGTTATCTGCAGCAACAGGACCGCCAGATCGAGAGACTGAAGAAGGCCGATGCCCGTGCGCTGCCCGAGAACCTCGACTTCACCCGTATGCCCGGCCTGTCGGGAGAGCTCGTGGAGAAACTGACCCGCGTGCGCCCGCGGTCCATGGGTCAGGCCAGCCGCATTCCCGGTATCACCCCGGCAGCCCTCTCGATCATCCTGCTCCATCTGGAGATGCGCCGCAAGCGAGGCGAGACTGCAGATGCTACTGAAGCCCTACCGCCCGCAAACGCCGGCGCCATCTGAAACAGGGTGACCACTCCCGACGCCATCAGGGAAGAGCTCCGCAGGCTGGAAATCTCCCTTCCAGAAGAAACCGAGCGCCTCGTTGCGATCTATCTGGGAGAGCTGGACCGCTGGAATCGGGCGATGAACCTGACCTCCCTCGCCGGTTCGACCCGGATCCGCCGCCTCATTGCCGAACCGCTGTGGGTGGCCCGCCAGCTCTCGCCGACCGGCCGGTACCTGGATATCGGTTCCGGGAACGGCTCGCCATCGATCCCCTGGCATCTCGCCTGCGGCTTCGCGAGCGCCACGCTGGTAGAAGCCCGTCGACGGCGGGCGACCTTCCTGCAACGGCTGGCCGGAACGCTGGGGCTTTCCGAGATCGTTGTCAAACACGGCCGATTCGAGCAGATCGCTCCGGCGCTCGAACCTCCCGACTGGGTGACGCTCCAGGGCGTACGCCTGGAGCCCGAGCTATTCGGGCGGATCCGATCGGTAGCTCGGGAGAACACACGCCTTGTATGGCTTACACGCAGTTCCGAGAGTCCCGCAATACCGCAGACCTGCCTCGAAGTACCGTGTTCAGATCGCTTAGCCTTGGTATTTAGCTTCGCGTAGACCGGACCTGTTCTGGCGCCCACAGGAGAGACGATTCAGGGAATAGATCTTCGATTTTCGGCTCCGCGAATGGATTTTTTGCTCGACGGACTTCGAAAACGCCGGTCTAGGAAGTCTAAGACAGGAGAGATTGTTCCACGTGGAACATCGCGGTTCTGGGGCGCAAGGACAGCGGTTCCTGTGGTACATTCCGCCCAGTATGGGAAGAATTATCGCCATATCGAATCAGAAGGGTGGTGTTGGAAAGACCACGACGGCCATTAATCTGGCTGCATCGTTGGCGGCTGCGGATATGCGGACGCTCCTTGTCGATCTGGATCCACAGGCAAACACGACTTCCGGGCTCGGCGTGCGTAAGGATTCATTCGAGCGCTCGACTTATCACTCGATGGTATTTGGGGAGCCCCTGGAGTCGATACTGCTCCCGACCGAGCTGGAGTCGTTGTTTCTGGCTCCCGCCAGCCGGGAACTCGTCGGAGTTACCGTTGAGCTGGCACAGGAAGAAGGGCGTGATCGTCATTTGCGAGAGCTATTGGGGCCGGTTGCGATGGACTACGACTTCATCTTGATTGACTGCCCCCCGTCGCTCGATATCCTTACCGTCAACGCTTTAGTGGCCGCCGACAGCATCCTGATTCCGATTCAATGCGAATATTTCGCCCTTGAGGGCATCTCCGAGCTCGTGGAGACGATTCGTCAGATCCGTCGACAACGGAACCCGGACCTCGACATCGAAGGGGTTCTGGTCACGATGTTCGATGAGCGAACCAACCTCGCACAGCAGGTTCACGCTGACCTGAAGTCCTTTTTCGGGTCCCAGCTGTTTTCTACGAGAATTCCAAGAAACGTTCGGCTTGGCGAAGCCCCAAGCTACGGCCGGCCAATATTGCTCTACGACATCAAGTCCAAAGGTGCGGAGAGCTACATCCGGCTCGCGAAGGAGGTCATCAATGCCCGGGCAGAGAAAGGCTTTAGGCCGGGGGTTGAGCGCACTGCTCGGCACACCCGATCTTGAATCCGATCGCTTACGTGAAATCGACGTCGACCGAATCATTCCAAATAGCAATCAGCCACGTAAGTCTTTTGATGACAGTAAGTTAAATGAGTTAGCGATTTCGATCCGGACGCATGGAATCGTCCAGCCGATCGTGGTTCGCTCGCTTCAGGACGGCGTGTTCCAGATCGTTGCCGGCGAGCGGCGGTGGAGGGCGGCTCAGCGGGCTGGTCTCGTCCGTGTTCCCGCGCTCGTACGGGAGGCGGAAGAACAACAGGCGTTGGAGCTGGCGCTTGTCGAGAATGTCCAGAGGGAAAACATCAACCCGATCGACCAGGCACGTGCCTATCAACGACTGTTGTCGGAGTTTGGCATGACTCAGGAGGAGGTAGCCCGCCGTGTCGGCAAGAGCCGGGCCGGAGTCGCCAATCTGCTTCGCCTTCTCAAACTGCCCGGAGAAGTGCAGCAATGGCTTCTGGAAGAACGCCTTACCGCCGGCCACGCCAAGGCGCTCTTGTCCCTTTCCGAGGCCGATGCCATCGTCGATGCCGCACGTGAAATGATCCGGGAGAACTACTCAGTCCGTCAGGCGGAATCGCTGGTCGCCCAGCCCGCCAAGAAGTCCGGTTCCAAGAAGACTCAGCGCGCCGGAGATCCGAATGTGCGTGCGGCCCTGACCGCACTGGAGCGAGCGCTGGGAACTAAAGTCGCCATCCGACAAGCGAGCGGACGGGGCAAAATCGAGATCCACTTTCATTCGCCCGAAGAGCTGGATCGACTTTACAATGGACTTCTTCAGGCGCGGTTCTGATACCAGCCCGGGAGAGGACCATGCGTCGACGCAAAGTGTCGTCGGAAGAGATCACCGGATTCCTGGACCATGGAACGGCAGCCACCGGTGAGCTACACTTCTCCGGAACCCTGCGAATCGACGGGCATTTCTACGGATCCATCGAAACCAGCGACGTTCTGATCATTGGCCTGAAGGCAGTTGTTCAAGCTGACATCAAGGCCGGGGAGGTTGAAGTCCACGGCCACATTTCGGGAAGCATCGCCGCGAAACGCCGTGTCGAGATTCATTCGACGGGTCGACTGAACGCCGACGTGCGAACGCCGACCATCGTCATCGAGGCCGGAGGGACGTTCGACGGCCGCAGCCTGATGACCGTGGCCGAGAAAGACGAGAACGCGAGCGCCGGCAAAACCGAATTCGAGGGAGTGGATGAGGCTCACGGAGCTAGCTAAATCTGCGGGTTGAGCGGGTAAGTTGAGTCCAAGGGACTTGGACCAGGCGCTCAAGGCAATGCCGCGGCAGACAATGCCGGAAATCCTGGTCGGCTTCGAAGGGGCCGACGACGCCGGGGTGTATCAACTCGCCGAAGACCTGGCGCTTGTGCATACCGTGGATTTCTTCTCTCCTATCGTCGACGATCCTTTCGTTTTTGGACAGATAGCTGCCGCCAACGCGCTCAGCGACGTCTACGCGATGGGCGGTAAACCGCTGACCGCGCTGGCAATCGTCGGCTTCCCTTCAAAGAGCGCCGAGCCGTCCACGCTCCGCGACATCATGGCGGGCGGCCTGGACAAGCTGAACGAATCGGGAGTCGCGTTGATGGGCGGCCATTCGGTGAAGGACGACGAGGTGAAGTTCGGCTACGCGGTGACCGGCACCATCGATCCCCGGGATGTTCGACAGAACAAGAACGCGTCAGTCGGCGATCGCGTGCTCCTGACAAAGCCCCTAGGTACCGGCCTGATCGCCACTGCCCTGAAGAATGGTGAGGCCGAAGCGGCCCACGTTGAGGCGGCCAGCCGCATGATGGTGGAAACGAACCGTGCCGCGGCCGCGGCAATTCACGGGTCCACCGTGCGCGCGATGACTGACGTCACAGGGTTCGGGTTGCTCGGTCATGCGCTGGAAGTGGCCCGTGCGAGCCAGCTGACGATCGCATTCGACCACGCTCGCGTGCCCATCCTGGACGGTGCGCTCGGCTACAGCGCCCGCGGGTTCTGCGCTGGCGGGCTCAAGAACAATCGAGAGTTTTTCTCTGGCGACGTCGAGTGGGCAGGGGGTGTCTCAGAGGATTACCGCAACCTCCTTTTTGACCCCCAGACCTCCGGCGGTCTGCTGGTCTTCGCTCCGGAGGCCGACGCCGATGAACTCATACTGCGCCTGGATGCAGCCGGCGTCCTGGCCGCGGAGATCGGCCGGGCGGGAGAGATCTCAGGTGCGCTTCTCGAAGTCCGCTAGATCTCCCACTCACTGTCCGCCCCGACCCTAGAAAGACCTGTCCAGTTTCGGGGAGAGCTGCACCAACAAAATGCCCCAAACGCCCGGTTTCAGGGCCTCCGACGGCCCTCGGAGGCCTTGACACCCCATACCGGCTTTGTTAAGCTAACTCGTTTGCTGTCAAGACGAATCGCTCTCTTTCGTAGAATCGTTCCCACCATCTAAACGATGATTGATCTGGACCCGTTCTCGATCCTGGTAACTATCCTCTACGTCGGCGTGCTCTACGTTTTCCTTTCGAAGTTTTTCTTCGGCCCCGTGACGAAAATCCTGGAGGACCGCCGGGCCGCGATCGAAGGTCGGCTCGAACGAGCCCAGAGCAGAATCGCAGAAGTCGAGAAGAAGACCGCGGAGTACGAGGCGGCGATCCGCGAGGCCCGGTCCGAGGCCTATCGGCACCAGGAGGCCATCCGTGAGGGTGCGCTCGACGAAAAAGCTCGCCTCCTGGCTGAAGCGCGCGCGGAAGCCGAAAAACTGATCGACGAGGCCCGAACCACGCTCGGCGCCGAGACCGCCGCCGCCAAGAACCGCCTCGAGAGCGAGATCGAAGCCCTCGCCACCCGATTGTCTGAAACCCTCCTTCAGGATCAAAGCCGATGATGAAGAATTTCCGGCTGGTGCTCCTGCTCGGACTGGTGCTTGGCATCGGTCCAGTTTGGGCCCAGGAGGAGACCGTTGCTTCCGAGGCGGAAGCCGCCGCCGAGGAGGAGCACGGTGGCGTCCTGGATGTCGTGCTCCGATGGTTGAATGTCTTGGTCCTTTTTGGAGGGTTGGGCTACCTGCTGCGTAAGCCAACGGCGGAGTTCTTCGAAGCCCGGCGCCACGCGATTCAGGATGGGCTGGGCCGTGCGCGGAGGGCCCAGGAGGAATCGGACCGCAAGCTGGCCGAGATCGAAGCCCGTCTGACTCAGCTTTCGGCGGAAGCCGTTCAAATTCAGGAGGATGCGAGAGCCTCGGCCGAGACTGAGCGCGCACGTATCGTCGCTGACGGGAAGCTCGAAGTCGATCGCGCCATGGAACAATCCAGAGCGGAGATCGAACGTGTGGCGCGAGGGTTCGAACAGGAAATCCGGGCCCACCTGGCCGACCTCGTCATCGATGGTGCCACCGCGCGCCTGCGTACGCAGATCTCGGAAGACGCACAGAAGCGGATCGTAAGCCGGGCCATTGCCGAAATATAACTATGATCGTAGTAGCACGCAGATATGCGCGAGCGCTGATTGACGCTCTGGCCCCGGACCACATGGTTGCCGGCTTGGACCAGTTGCGCAGGTTTGCACACGTTCTCGAAGATGAGGATGCCCGTAAGTTATTGATGAACCCGGTCATACCACCTGAACGCCGGGAGGCATTCCTCGGGGCGCTCGCCCGATCACTCGGCTTCGACGCCCGGGTGCAGAGACTGCTGGGCCTGCTCGTCGAGCGGCGGCGGCTGGGGGTTCTGGATGACGTCATCGAAGCGTATCAGAAGCTCCTGGATGAGCGCACCGGAACGGTAAGGGCCGTGGTCACCGCTGCTGCGCCCCTGTCGGAGTCGGAACGTGCTGCGATTTCCGATCGACTGGAAAAGGCCACGGGGAAGAGCATCGAGATGGAAGTGGGGCAGGATTCGTCGTTGATCGGCGGAGTGGTCGTCCGTATCGGGAGTACGGTTTACGACGGTTCCGTCCGGCAGCAGTTGCGCGGGTTCAAAGATCGGCTCCTGGCGGGGTAGCCGATCGGTCGTCGGAGGGAAAACGGACATCTGAATCGAGTGGAGCTACATGGACATCAAGGCAAACGAGATCAGCAAGATCATTCGCGAACAGATCGAAGAATACCGCCCGGGTTTGGAGATCAGTGAAGTCGGCAGCGTCATTTCAGTCGGCGACGGCATCGCCCGTGTATACGGCCTGGAGAAGGCGATGGCCGGCGAACTCCTGGAGTTCCCGCACGGGGTGATGGGTCTGGCGCTGAACCTGGAAGAAGCCCAGGTGGGCTCCGTTCTGCTGGGCGAGTCGAGCAAAATTCGCGAAGGGGATCAAGTCAAGAGAACCGGACGAATCATGGAGGTTCCGGTCGGCAATAGCCTCATCGGGCGTGCCGTGAATGCCCTGGCCGACCCGATCGACGGCAAGGGCGCGATCACGACCGACGAACACAGTCCGATCGAGCGAATCGCGCCTGGAGTCATCGATCGACAGCCCGTGAAAGAACCGCTGCAGACCGGGTTGAAGCCGATCGATTCCATGATTCCGATCGGTCGAGGCCAGCGGGAGTTGATCATCGGAGACCGCCAGACCGGCAAGACCGCAGTCGCAATCGACACGATCATCAACCAGAAGGGCCTGGACGTCATCTGCATCTACGTGGCGATCGGTCAGAAGCGATCGACCGTCGCCCAAGTGATCAAGACCCTCGAAGAAGCCGGCGCGATGGAATACTCCATCGTGGTGTCGGCTTCGGCCAGCGACCCGGCACCGATGCAGTTCCTCGCTCCATACGCCGGCTGCGCGATCGGCGAATATTTCAGGGACAACGCGCAGCACGTGCTGTGCGTCTACGACGATCTCTCCAAGCACGCCGCCGCATACCGTGAGATTTCGCTCCTTCTCCGTCGCCCGCCGGGCCGCGAGGCGTATCCGGGAGACGTCTTCTACCTCCACTCGCGACTTTTGGAGCGTGCGGCCAAGTTGAACGCCGAGAACGGCGGCGGGTCGTTAACGGCCCTGCCGGTGATCGAGACGCAAGCCGGAGACGTGGCGGCTTACATCCCCACGAACGTCATCTCGATCACCGATGGACAGATCTACCTGGAAGCCGATCTGTTCAACTCTGGCATCCGGCCTGCGGTCAACGTCGGACTATCGGTGTCCCGAGTCGGAGGCAGCGCCCAGATCAAAGCCATGCGTCAGGTTGCAGGTAGTCTTCGCCTGGATCTGGCCCAGTACCGGGAGCTCGCCGCATTTGCACAGTTTGGCTCTGACCTGGACAAGGCGACGCAGGCACAGCTGGCCCGCGGACAGCGGATGACCGAGATCCTGAAGCAGGGACAGTACGTCCCGCTTCCCGTGGCCAAGCAGGTTGCGATCATCTACGCAAGCACCAACGGGTTCCTGGATGATTTAGACGTCGAAGACCTCGGTGCTTTCGAGCAATCGATGTTGCGGTTCCTCGAGACCAGCAAGCCCGAACTGCTAGGCAACATCACCGAGCGCAAGATCCTCGACGACGAGTTGAAAGCGGAGTTGGACGCGGCACTGACGGAGGCAAAAGAGCGCTTCAACGCAGAGAGTGCTACAGCGACCGATTAAATGGCTAACCTTCTCGACATCCGCCGGCGGATTCGCTCGGTCAAGAACACCCAGCAAATCACGAAGGCGATGAAGACTGTGTCGGCCGCAAAACTGCGGCGCGCCCAGGAAAGGGTGTTTGCGGCACGCCCCTACGCCGATCAACTGCGACGTGTTCTCGGGAATCTCTCCGCGCGGGCCGAGAACCTGACACATCCGCTCCTGGAGGTTCGTGAGCAGGATCGGATCGTGCTGGTTGTCGTGACCGCAGACCGAGGTCTGTGCGGTGCGTTCAACTCCAACATCGCGCGTGCAGCGCACGACTTCCTGAAGTCTCACGCCGATCAGGACGTGCGAGTAATGGCCGTAGGCCGCAAAGGACGCGACTACTTCCGCCTTCGGGAAGCGAGCATTCTAGAGGAGCACATCAACATTTTTTCGAAGCTCGATTTTGAGCACGCTCGAACCATCGGCCGGCGGATCGTCGAATTGTACGGCACTCGTGAAACGGACGCGGTTTATCTCGCCTACAACGAATTCAAATCGGTCCTGCAGCAACGGATCGTCGTCGAACCCCTACTGCCGCTGAGCTCGAGCGAATTCGAGGGCGAGGAATCGCAAATCGACTACATATACGAACAACCGCCGGCAGCGATATTCGCGCGTATGCTGCCGCAGTATGTCGATGCTCAGGTCCATCGGGCTCTGCTCGAGTCGGTGGCTTCTGAGCACGGCGCCCGGATGACCGCGATGGACACCGCGTCGCGCAACGCCGCTGAGATGATCGATACACTGACGCTCAACATGAACCGGATCCGACAGGCGGCCATCACGCGCGAGATCATCGAGGTCGTCAGCGGCGCCAGCGTTTGAACCGTGGGTACGGTCTGTGACCGCACAATGTCCAGATATTAAGAGGAATTCATAACATGGCCAACATCGGAAAAATCCTCCAGGTAATCGGCCCGGCGGTCGACGTCGAATTCGACGAGGGTCAGCAACCCCCGATTTACAACGCCCTGCGGGTCACGAGCGAGGGCTTCGACGTCCCCGAACCCCTGGACGTCATCGTCGAGGTGCAGCAGCACCTCGGAGAGGGCCGTGTGCGTTGCGTGGCGATGCAGCCCACTGACGGCATGATCCGTGGCATGAAAGCTGAAGACCAGGGCGGGCCGATCCGGGTCCCCGTCGGCCCCTCCACGCTGGGTCGCGTTATGAACGTGATCGGCGAGCCCGTGGACAAGGGCGGTGAGATCTCCTCGACCCGAAGGGATCCGATCCACAGGTCCGCCCCGGCCTTGACCGAGCAGAACACGAACATGGAAATGTTTGAAACCGGCATCAAGGTTGTCGATCTGCTCGAGCCGTATCTGCGCGGCGGCAAGATCGGCCTGTTCGGCGGTGCAGGCGTCGGCAAGACGGTCATCATCATGGAGCTGATCAACAACATCGCCTCGAAGCACGGAGGCATCTCCGTGTTTGCCGGTGTTGGCGAACGTACGCGCGAGGGCAACGACCTCTGGCTGGAGATGAAGGAGTCGGGCGTCATCGACAAGACCGCGCTCGTTTACGGCCAGATGACCGAGCCCCCCGGCGCCCGAGCCCGCGTTGCACTAACAGGGCTGACCGCGGCCGAGTACTTCCGGGATCAGGAAGGCCAGGACGTGCTGTTGTTTATCGACAACATCTTCCGGTTTACACAGGCGGGCTCGGAAGTTTCGGCTCTGCTGGGACGGATGCCCTCGGCGGTGGGGTACCAGCCGACGCTGGCGTCCGAGATGGGCGAGCTGCAGGAACGGATCACGTCGACCTTGAAAGGCTCGATCACCTCCGTGCAGGCGATCTACGTCCCGGCCGACGACTACACCGATCCGGCGCCGGCGACGACGTTTGCCCACCTGGATGCGACAACGAACCTGTCGCGGCCGATCGCGGAACGCGGAATCTATCCGGCTGTGGACCCCCTGGCCTCTTCGTCGCGGATTCTCGACCCGCGCATCCTGGGCGACGAGCACTATTCGACGGCGCGAGAGGTGAAAGCGGTGCTCCAGAAGTACAAGGACCTCCAGGACATCATCGCGATTCTCGGAATCGACGAACTGTCCGAGGAAGACAAGCTGGCGGTCGCCCGTGCACGAAAGATCGAACGGTTCCTTTCCCAGCCCTTCTTCGTCGCGGAGCAGTTCACTGGGACTCCGGGCAAGTACGTCAAGGTCGCCGACTCGATCAAGGGATTCCGTGAGATCGTCGACGGCAAACACGACGACATCCCCGAACAGGCGTTCTATATGGTGGGCACGATCGACGAGGTTCTCGAGCGCGCCGAGGCGATGAAGGCAGGAGCGTAGGTGATCGACATGGCAGAGACTCTGGACCTCACCCTGGTCACACCGGAGCGGTCCCTGATCCACCAGAAAGTCGACGAAGTCCAGGTGCCCGGTCTTGGCGGTTACCTGGGTCTGCTACCCGGCCATGCCCCCCTGTTTTCCGAGCTGCATGCGGGCGAACTCGTCTACACGATCGAGGGGGAGGCGCATTCGATCGCGCTCGCCGGCGGCTTCGTGGAAGTGCTCGAAGACGAAGTTCGCATCCTTGCCGATGTCGCTGAAGCCGCCGACGAGATAGACGTCGATCGCGCCACCCAGGCCCGGGATCGCGCCGACACCCTGATCTCGGGCGGCGGCGATGATGTCGATTACCCCAGGGCCATCGACGCGCTCGATCGCGCTAGGGCTCGGATTCAAGTCGCAAGGCGATCCTAGCACCCCAACAACTGCGAGGGACGGCTGACCGCTCCGAGGACTTGTCGGACGCGTGCCGGCGTTGGGGACACCCTGGTCGTCGGTCCGCCGTGCGGCGCCAGGAAGTTGCGATGCGCCCTGGGCCCATCAACTATAGTTATAGTAGGTAGGCCTGCGCAAAGCCGTTCGTGCCGGACAGGACGCTGTTCGCACCCGGTAATGGTCGTCAACGGGCCTGACTGAGCCGATCCGGAGCAACTACGTTTCTTTGGAGGGTGTGCCGTTCAGCGGGCGCCGTTTTCGGCGCCCGCTGACTAATAAGCCACTGGGTTTGGATTGTTTCAGCCCAGACCTCTCACCGACGCCCAGCCCATTTAAACACTATCCATATAGTATTTATGTGGTGCAGCCCCCATTCTATCGCCGTCGTGGAAAATGATGGCGTAACTCATACTAAAAATTGAGCTTATTTGACACCGAAGGATGCCGTTTGCTAACCTGCCCTTCGGCTCAAACGGCGGCGGAACACGGCCCGACAGGAATCTGTACTCGAATGTCGAAACGTTCAACCTCTTCTATACTCTCCACGGACGACGTGCATCGCGAGGTCCTGGACAATGGCCTGGTGGTGCTCGCCCGCGAATCGAACACGTCGCCGACCGTGACGTCGATGATCTGGTACGGCGTCGGATCCCGAAACGAGCGTCCAGGGGAGACCGGCCGGTCCCACTTCCTGGAGCACATGCTCTTCAAAGGCACCGAGGAGCTGGAGAAGGGCGAAATCGATCTCCTGACGATGAAGAACGGAGGGAGTAACAACGCGTTCACGTCCTATGACTTCACCGCCTATTACTTCAGCTTCGCCTCCGATCGGTGGGAGCGAGCCCTAGAGATCGAGGCCGACCGGATGGTCAACACCATCTTCGACCCCGAAGAATTCGAGTCGGAGAGGAAGGTCGTCATCGAGGAACTGAAAGCCGGGCTGGATCAGCCGTGGGGATTACTGATGCAGGAGCTGAACGCGGCTGCGTTCGACCTACACCCCTACCGAAACCCGGTCGTCGGGTGGCAGGAGGATCTGGAGCGGACCACGCGGGAGGGCATGAAAGCCTACTACCGCACCCATTATCACCCGGGGAACGCGACGCTCGTCCTGGTCGGAGACTTCGAGACCGAAGCCGCGCTCGTCAGGGTCGGCGAGACCTTCGGATCGATTCCTGCGCAGCCCGCCGCCCCAGGCGTCGAGATCGAAGAACCCCCGCATTCTTCGGAACAGCGCATCACGGTGCGCTGGCGATCGGACGTCCCGCGACTCGCGATCGCCTACCATACGCCGCAGATCGGCCACGAAGACTCCTACGCCTTGCAGCTCCTTTCGGTGGTTCTGGCCGAGGGCAAGTCTTCCCGCCTCTATCAACGCATGGTAGAGCGCGAGCAGCTCGCCACGTTTGCCGTTGCCGAATACGGCGAGTCCCGGGATCCGACCCTGTTCCACATCCGCGCTGAAGGCCGCGGAAACAATGCCCCGAAAGAGATCGAAGCGGCCATACATAATGAGCTCGGCCGTGTCGCCTCCGAAGGAATCAGCGACCACGAACTGGACCGTGCCAAGCACCAAGTCGAGGCGCATTTCATTTTGACCAAGGAGCGAAACCTGGACCAGGCTATCCTGTTGGGCCAGATTGCCACGCTCGACAGCCTCGATTACGTCGACAACTACCTGTCTCGAATGGCGGCGGTCGAGCCGCCGAATATCTCCGACGTTTGCCGTCGATATCTCTCAGAGCAGAATCGCACCGTCGCCTGGCTACTTGGAGAGGACACGCCGGAGATCGGGAATTGAAACGGCATTCCGCGACCGGGCCCCGTTCGTTCGAGCCCGAATGCCTGACCCTGGACAACGGTCTCCGGTTCCTCCTCATCGAGAACTCATCCGTTCCGGCGATCTCCTTCAACATGAGCTTCCATGCCGGCGCGCGTTACGAACCCGAAGAGCGTGCAGGACTGGCCGTCATGCTGAGTCGGCTTCTGGACGAGGGTACTTCGACGCGGTCCTCCCTGGAGATCGCCGACGCCATTGAATCGGTCGGAGGTGTGATCGATTGCGAGGGTGGGTACGAGAGGGCTGCCGCTTTTCTCAGCGTACTCAGCAAGGACCTGGACCTTGGTTTGGAGCTGGTGGCCGATATCGTCATGAATCCCCGGTTCGCGCCCGAAAGCCTCGAGATGCATCGAGCGCGAATCCTTGCCGAGATTCGAAGCGCGCTGGATCGTCCGCAGGTTGTCGCAGGCTGGGAATTCAACGAACTGGTCTACGGCGCACACCCCCTCCACCGACCGGTCCACGGCTACCCGCACACGGTCGAGAAGATCTCAGTCGATGACCTCAGGCAGTTCTACGATCAGCGCTTCCGCCCCAACAACGCCACCGTCTCGATCGTCGGCGACCTCAAAGCCGAGGAGCTCGTCGAAAAGCTGGCAGAAACCTTTGGCGAGTGGGCTCCGCATCAAATGGAAACGTCGGAAGTTCCAAGACCGGAACGGCAACACGAAATCCGGCGCAAGTCCATTGGGATGCCGACCCAGCAGGCACATGTCTATTTTGGACACCTGGGTGTCGAGCGCGCCAATCCCGATTACTATGCGTTGCAGGTACTGGACACGATCCTTGGCGGCGGAGCCGGTTTGACAGCGCGGATCCCGCACAAACTCCGGGACGAACAGGGTCTGGCTTACACGACTTTCGCCGGCATCACCAACACCGCGGGAATCGATCCGGGGAAGTTCATCGCCTACATCGGTACGGCACCGGAGAACGTCGATCGCGCTATCGAGGGCTTTGTCGAGGAGGTAAACCGGATTCGCAACGAACCGGTCACGGCCGAAGAACTCGAAGACGCGAAGGCCTACCTGACGGGGAGCTTCGTGTTTGCTTTCGAAACCAGCGCCCAGGTTGGACGCTTCCTGATCAATGCCGAAACCTACGGGCTGGGCTTCGACTACCCGCAGAAATACCCGACATTGATCGACGCCGTTTCCGTTGAAGACATCACGCGTGCTGCGGCGAAATATTTGAGCACGAGCGACTATTCACTTGTGATCGTCGGTCCGGAAAACGGATCGGCCTAGCCAATCCACTCATCGACACGTCAGCGCGTATTGGCGTATCCTCTTCGAATACGGAGAAGAGCGAATGGGACGGACCCAAGTCATCATTGGAGCTTCGATCGTAGTGGCGCTCGGCCTCCTGGGTCTTTGGGCGATGTCGTCGCCGCCGACTGAAGCGACTGAGTCGTTCGGCTCGCAGCCACTCAGCCAGATCGACGATCCGGACGAAATCCGCGCCCATGTCGAACTGTCCCGCTTGGCAATCCTGACGAGCGAGAACTACGTCGGTCACAGGATCCGTGTTATCGAGGGGTCTCTGACAAACCTGAGTTCCGATCGAACCCTGCGCTCGGCCGCGCTCAAACTCACCTTCACCGACTACGAGGGCGTCTCCATCCAGGAATCCGAAGAGGAAGCCCTCGGCACCGTCGGGCCGCTCGCCCCGGGCGAGAGCCGACGATTCAGCTACCGATTCGAAAACCTCCCGAACAACTGGAACTTCAGAGTTCCTATAGGCGAAATCGTTCGTCTGGGGTATTGAACGATAAGCCCGAAGGCGACTTGAAGCCCGTGTGGATTCTGCCGGCCTGTCTCTTGCTCTACATGGCAGTTCTTGCGGCGGTCGGGTACTTCGTCTTCATGAGGTGAGACCCGCCAGGACCCCCACATGGTTCCCCAAAGATGAACGAATTCTCGTGCGTTTCCGCAGCTTCGCTGACAAGATCGACCCGCTCTCCGACAGTCGGGCTTGGCGTCGGTGAGAAATGCGGATGACCGAACATTCGTGAAAGTTCGGGCTAAACGACGGAGGAGGCTACAGAGTGATGAAGTTGAGTTCGCTTGTCCGCTTGTTCGGCGTGTTCGCGGCGCTACTTCCAGCACTGCCATCGGCATGGGCACAGGAAGAAGAAGTCATCGCGATTCGTGCCGGCAGGATGCTCGACGGTACCGGGGCGCCGGCAGTGGAGGACGTCGTCGTCATCGTGCGCGGCGACACGATCGACGCCGTCGGTGAGAGTGGGGCCCTCCAGCTCCCCCCGGAGGCACGGATCATTGACCTCGGCGGTGGGACTCTTTTGCCCGGGCTAATCGACGCACACGCCCATGTCTCGGTCCGTGTAGACTCCAGCGGAATCGAGGGGGAACTGGCCGGGATGGCGCAGCCCGGTACCCGTCAGATGACCCGCGTACCCCGCAACCTCCGCATCCAGTTGCTGTCGGGCGTGACATCCGCATACGTCGTCGGCGAAACGCAGAACATCGACGTCTACACCAGGCAAGCTGTCGAACGTGGGTTGTTTCCGGGTCCGAGGATCTACCCCGGAGGTCTGTGGATTTCGACGACCGCAGGACTCGGTCCGCCGGAGTCCCTCCTCTTCAACGGCCCGTGGGAATTCCGGCGGATGGTCCGCCAGCAGGTTGAAGCAGGCGCCCACCACGTCAAGCTCATGGTGACCAACGGCGTGCGGATCGGCCCCAATTCCGGACACAGTTTCGAGGAGGAGACTTCGAATTTCACCCGCGAGGAGATCGAAGCGGCGGTGGACGAAGCCCATCGGCTTGGTGTCCGGGTGACGGCGCATGCCAGCGGTGCGGCCGCACGACTAGCGCTCGAGGCGGGCGCCGATTCGATCCAGCATGCCGGCGGGCTGGATGACGAACTGATCGACGTGTTCCTCGCCGAGGACGCCGGTCTGGTCAACACCTACGTCATCGGCTTCGGAGGCTTCTTCGACGACGAGTGGGACTGGGTCGATAATGAAGCGACCGGCATCGTGGACTGGCTCGAGCGCAGCAGGTCAGTGGTCCGGGAGACCCGCCTCACCTTTCCCGAGAGGGACACGTCGGTCCGCGCTCGATGGCAGGAGCTGAAACGCGCGAAAGACCGGGGCGTTCTGGTCACGGTTGGAACCGACAACATTCAAGGCATCCTGCCCCTGGAGATCGTCAACCTGGTCGATGCGGGATTCACCCCGCTGGAAGCCATCACGGCGGCGACGGGGATAGCCGCCCGGGTCGTCGGTATCGATGAAGAGGTGGGGACGATCGAGCGAGGTAAGTTCGCCGACCTGATCGCCGTCGGCGGCAGACCGGACGAGGACATCGACGACCTGTTCGGCCCGATCTTCATCATGGTAGGGGGGCGGGACTTCAGCGGCTTGAGCTTCAGATGACGACGGCTTGAAAAGCTGTGTTGAAACAGTCTCGGGCTCTTCAACTTGCAGTACGGCCGTAAGGTTGGGACGCGGGTGATCCGGGTACGCTGAACTTGGCGTAGAGGACGAAGGAGAGCTTGAATGGACCCAGTAAAGTGGCTGCTAGACCTTTTCAGACACATGAAGTGGGCTGAGGGGAAGGTCTGGAGCTCCGTCTTCGCCTTGCCTCGTGCCGCGGCCGATCCGCGACTCCTGACGCCGCTCGTGGACTTCATCGCGTGGGTCTGGTCGGGAAAAGCGGCGGCACATTGGCCGCAGGACGCCGAACAGGCGGACTGACAGCAACTTTTTTCAACAAAGGGGATATGTCATGGAGATGCCCCATCCCGGGCCTGGTCACCTGAACATGGAAAAGCTGGCGGGTCATTGGGAGGGAGAGGAGAGCATGCACCCTTCCCAGTGGGATCCCAAGGGAGGCGTTTCCACTGGCAGGACGAAGAGCCGCCTGGCACTGAACGGGTTTGCTCTCATCAGCGACTACGAACAGGAGCGGAACGGAATGGTGACCTTTACAGGTCACGGTGTGATGAGTTTCAACCCGAAGGAAGATCTCTACACACTCCATTGGTTTGACTGTATGGGATCACCGCCGGAGGTCTTCGTGGGACGTCTGGATGGAGACGTCCTCATTCTCGCTCATGGGGGTCCCGGGATGCATGTGCGCACGACCTACGACCTGGGCAACCCCGAAAACCTGCGGACGAAAATGGAAATGTCTCAGGATGGTGCCGCCTGGAACACGCTGTTTGACGGCAGTTACAAACGAATCTGAGGGATTGTGACCGGATAGCTCTGAAGCTCTTGGCTCCACCTTAACCTACCTGCCGTGGGACAGGCGATCGATCAGGTACGCAGGAAGCTCGTGGCCCCGCATCTTTTCCTGCGTGACGTCGATAGGGTACTCCGCGCGGTGGAACTCCAGGCGGCGCTCGTCAACATCCCAGATCGCAAACGCGGCGCGGGAATCACCGTCGCGCGGCTGGCCGACAGAGCCGGGATTGATCAGGTACTGCCTGTCTTTTCGCAGCGAGAGGAACGCACTTGAGTCATCCTGGGGCTCGACTGACTCCGCAGCGATGTTCCGATCTTCATCACAAGAGAATGCGGCCTGAAAATGACTGTGGCCGAAGAAAGTCAGCCAGGTCTCTGCGATCACGAAGTTCTCCACCGCGTGCGATTCCGACATGATGTAGTCGTCTTCGTGGGTGATAGCGCCGTGGACAAGCTGTGCGCCGTCGCCGATGTCGAGCGGGCCAAGCGCCAGAGCGCGTAGATACTCGTGGTTCTCCTCCCTCAGCGATTTTCGCGTCCAGAGGGCGGCCGCCTTGGCGTAGGGGTTGAAGTCGGTCGGCTCGTCCTGTCCGCAGGATACGCGGTCGTGGTTGCCCCGTATCGTGATTCCCTCCAGCCCCCGCACCTGGTCGACGGCCTCGTTCGGATCCGGGCCGTAGCCGACAACATCCCCGCAGCAGAGCACCGAATCGTAACCGGTTTCCCTCGCCTTCTGGAGGCACGCACCGAGCGCTTCCATGTTGGAATGAATGTCGCTCACCAGGAGATGTCGCATCGACGAAGGAGTCTCCAAAACCTCAACAGCGACCGGTTTTGGGGTTTCAACCGCTGTTTGTTTCTTGGTGTATGATGGTCGCGATGAGCTCCAAAAAGGTCCTCGGTTTCTGTGCCGCCCTCGCGATCCTGGCGGGCGGCACAGCAGTTCTGTCGGAGCTCAACTACGAAAGTGGGTCTGCCTCTCTGACCTGGACTATGATATCACGCTTCGTTCAGGTGATGGCTTTTGGCACTTTCGGAATGTACGCCGCGCAGGAAAGCAATCTACGGGGCTCGATCGTGCTGACATCCGACGACTCTCGCGCGACCTTTCAGGACCTAGTCAACTACGGCATACTCCCGGGCGTTGTGCTCGGCCTCATCAATTACCTGTTCTTTTTCACCTACAGATATAGCCCATTCGTGGCTCCCCGAATCCGGGAAATGGAGGATCTCTACGACTCGTTCATCATTTCTCTCGATACGGGTATCTTCGAGGAAGTCGTCTACCGCCTTTTTATCATGTCGTGCCTCTTGTTTCTCTTCCAGCACCTCTACCAGAAGGTCAAGCCGATCCAGCCGTTGCTGGTAGCGATACTGCCGCCGGCGATGGCGTTGGTGCTGACGTCGCTGCTGTTTGCCATGGCGCACAACATTTACGCGTTTACCGCGGCGTTTGTGGGCGGCGTGCTGCTGGGGCTGATTTTCCTCAAGGGCGGGATCGAAAGTGCCGTAGCCGCACACTTTGTGGCGAACTTCTTCTTTTTCAGTGTGGCCTACATCTTCGCCTGAGTTGCTCGATGAAGGCGTCGCGCAGACGAACTTTAGGAAGTGTGAGACAGCGGGGACCCATGATGCAACCAACAACCCTGGGTGAGCTGAGAAGAACCTCTTTCGGCGACGAAAGCTGCCGCGGGCGAACTGTCAAGGATGAGATGCGCGTCAATCTCATCAGGAAGCTCGAGCGCCGCGAAACGATCTTCCCCGGCGTCATGGGATATGAAGACACCGTCGTCCCCCAAGTGATCAACGCCGTCCTGGCCCGACATAACATGATTCTGCTGGGCCTACGCGGTCAGGCCAAGAGCCGCATCCTCCGCCAGCTTGCCGACCTTCTGGATGAAGCGATTCCCTGCATCGAAGGTTGCGAGATCAACGATGATCCCTTCGTGCCGATATGCCGCCGATGCCGGGAGCTCGTGAGGGAAATGGGAGACGAGACCCCGATCGCCTACCGGTCCCGGGATCAGCGCTACGTCGAGAAGCTGGCGACACCGGATGTCACGATTGCCGACATGATCGGGGACATCGATCCGACAAAAGCCGCGAAGGCGGGCCATGCCCTCGCCAGCGAGCTCACGATTCACTACGGACTACTACCACGGGCAAACCGCGGCATTTTTGCGATCAACGAGCTGCCGGACCTCGCCGGGAAAATTCAGGTCGGACTGTTCAACATCATGCAGGAGGGCGACATCCAGATTAAAGGCTATCCGGTCCGGTTGCCGCTCGACGTTGCGCTGGTTTTTTCAGCGAACCCGGAAGACTACACCGCGCGAGGGAAGATCGTCACACCGCTGAAGGACCGGGTCGGCTCGGAGATCAAGACGCACTATCCGATCGATCTGGAACACGGTGTCGCGATCACCGAACAGGAGGCCTGGACCGGTCGGGATCGGGGAGCAATTGCCATTCCCCGGTTCATCCGGGAAGTCATCGAAGGAATCGCCTTCAGGGCTCGCGCGGACCAGCGGATCGACAAACGTTCCGGCGTCAGCCAGCGGTTACCGATTTCGTGCCTGGAAACCGCGGCCAGCAATGCGGAGCGCCGGTGCGTCATGCTGGCGGAAGAGGAAACGATCGCTCGGATTGTGGATATCTACGCGGCGATTCCATCGATAACCGGGAAGCTGGAACTGGAATACGAAGGCGAGTTGAAGGGTGCGGACATCATCGCTCGCGACCTCATCCGTCAGTCGGTGCAGATGGTCTTCCGAACCCACTTTCCACGCACCGACTTCAAGCCGGTTACAGAGTGGTTCGAAGGGGGTGGTACGCTGAAGGTGTCCGATGTCGAACCGATCGCGCAGACCCTGGAGCGTTTCACCGAAGTCGACGGCCTGATAGACCGACTCTCCCCACTCGGTATCGATGCCGACTCCTCCCCCGGAGAGCGTGTAGCCGCCGCAGAGTTCATCCTCGAAGGCCTGTGCGCTCACGACAAGATCACCCGAACCGAGGAACGCGGCTATTCGGCGGCGGAGAGAAAGTCGGCCCAGGACGTGTACAGGGATTACTCTATCGATCCGAACCGCTTCAAGAAACCGCTCAATTGAACTGTAGGTGCGGTCTATGACCGCACAACCCCATGGCGAAGATTACATACACCAAATACATTCCGTCTCCGCTGGACGGACTCAGCATCGAGGACCTGCTCGACTCGCTGTCGGACTTCCTGCTGCAGAGCGGGTTTCAGTACGGCTTCCACGATGTGACCAATCCGCGCGACATGAACGCGCTTCGCCGCGCAATCATGGAGCGGCTTGCCGAAATGGAGCGGATCCCGCATGAGTTGCTGGAACAGTGGCTCAATGATCCAACCCAGGGCGAAGCCCAGGAGATGGATCAGATGCTCGACCAACTGATCCGGCGGATGATCGATGAGGGCTGGCTTCAGTCCACACAGATGCCGGAAGGCATGGCCTCACCCGATTCGGAAGCGTCGGGCATCGAAGGCGAGCAGACCGGCGGCGCGCAGTTTGAGATCACCGACAAATCCGTGGACTTCCTCGGGTTCCGCGCACTGCGCCACCTGATGGGTTCATTGGGAAAGAGCAGTTTCGGCCGCCACGAGACCTCCGACCTGTCGACCGGAGTCGAAGCGTTCCATTCATCGAAGCACTACGAGTTCGGTGACACGTTGAACCTCGACATCAACGAAACCCTCATGCGGGCCGTGTCGCGCGAAGGCCTGGGTGTGCCGATCAACCTCGAACCCGACGACTTGATGGTACGCCAGGCCGAGTACGAAAGCTCCTGCGCGACCGTCGTCATGCTGGACACTTCGCACAGCATGATCCTCTACGCTGAGGATCGTTTTACTCCCGCCAAGCGCGTGGCGCTCGCGCTCGCCCACCTGATACGAACGCAATACCCGGGCGATTCACTGCGCATGGTCCTCTTCCACGACTCGGCTGAAGAGATTCCGTTCAAGCAACTGGCGAGGGTCGTCGTCGGTCCCTACCATACGAACACCCGCGAGGGACTTCGCCTGGCTCGGCGGCTCCTGATGGCCGAGAAAAAGGACATGCGCCAGATCATCATGATCACCGACGGCAAACCCTCGGCGATGACGCTGCCGAACGGTCGGATCTACAAGAACGCTTTTGGCCTCGATCCGGTCATCCTGGAAGAGACTTTCAAGGAAGTCGCGATCTGCCGGAAGTCGGGAATACTGATCAACACCTTCATGCTTGCCACTGATCACTACCTGGTCGACTTCGTGAAGAAGGTCACGGAGATCTCCAGGGGCAAGGCCTACTTCACCTCAACCGCCACGCTGGGCCAGTACCTGCTGATGGATTATTTGAAGAAGAAGATCGAAACGATCCACTGAGACGGGAATCTTTTTTCGAACATCAAAAAAGCCCCGCCGTGAAGCGGGGCTAAAAGAGGATTCGAAATCCTCGTTCTCTTTACAACACTTGCTCACCTAACGTGGGTGAAGCTTTGTTGTGCTTATTTGTAAGATAAGTGATCAAAAAATTCAAAGCAAAAATCGCACGTTATTGTTCATTTCAGACACGACATACGTGCACTCAAGCGCGGAAGGCTGTAACCCTTACCAACAGGGCGTTTCAGGCGCCGATGCCGACAACGCTCAAGACGAGGCGCAAAATTTTCTTCACAAAAAAACGCACGTTGTTCGCTTCAAAAAAGCGAAATGGGGATGTTGTTGCCCCTTTGGACGATCCTTCCAACTTCTTAGAAAACTAACGCAGGATTGTTATGACCTGCCGCGTTCGAGCGTCTTGAATAGTGGAGACTCGCTGGCCGGGGAGATCTGTGCTTTTTCGAAAACGAGGATAGTGTCTCATTAATGAGACACTACCAAAACGAGGCCGTGCTTAGGAAGGAACCCTCCCTCCTGCTAAAATTGGGTGTCTGTCTTTGCCGGTAACATTTCGCCGGCTGAGTTCGTAAGTAAAGTATGACGACTGGCAAGAAACTCATCCTCGCCCTAGTGATGGTCAGCGCGATCGCCGCGACCCTCGGTTATGCCGTCACGGTGCGCAATCGCGGGGTCGTTGCCGTGGAGACCGGGCAAGTGCTCCGACAGGAACTCGTCCAGTCGGTGACGGCGAACGGCGAGATCAAGCCGAAGCGGTACGTCAACATCGGCTCGAACGCCTTCGGGCGAATCGTCACCCTACCCGTTGTGGAAGGCGAGTCGGTCGTGGAGAACCAGTTGTTGCTCCAGATCGAGTCGATTCAGACCGAAGCGGAGGTCCAGAGCGCGCAGGCCAGCCTCGATGCGGCAGCCTCCGAGCTGGAGGGAATGGACGCGTCGATCCGTTCGGCCGAGGCGTCTTTGGAAAGCTCGAAGGCGGAGTTGAACCGAATCGAGGCAGACTTCCGACGGTCCGACCAGGAGTTCAAGAGGGCAGAAGAGCTCTTCGAGAACGGCTTGATTTCTCGCGAGCAGTTCGACAGACAGGAGGCGACCTACCAGGTGGCGTTGGCGCAGGTCGATGCGGCGAAAGCCAGGATCGTCCAGTCCGAAGCGCAAGTGGCGCAGGTCATGAAGCAGAAGGAAGGGCTGACGTTTCGGATGGGCCAGCAGCGAGCTTCCTTGATTCGGGCTCGCGACCTGCTGGACAAGACCACGATACGGGCTCCCCTGTCCGGCGTCATCACCTACCTGCCGGTCAACGAAGGCGAGAATGCGATCGTCGGCGTCCAAAACCAACCGGGAACGACGTTGATGACGATCGCCGACATGTCGGTGATCACGGCGGAGGTTCGGGTCGATGAAACCGACATCATCAACCTGAAGCTCGGACAGCGGACCGAGGTTCGCGTCGACGCCCTGGCCGACAGGACGCTCCCCGGGTACGTGTCGGAAATCGGGAATACCGCGTTGACCAGCAGCGGTGGCAGCATCTCGTCCAATACGACCAACACCGATGAGGCGCGGGACTTCAAAGTCGTGATCACTCTCGACAGCCCGCCGCCGGAGTTGCGCCCCGGCCTTTCCTGCACTGCGACGATCGAAACCGCTGCGCGCAACGAAACGCTCACTGTTCCGATCCAGGCGTTGACGGTACGCGAGATCGACGAGGCCGACGTGCCCGATTTCGTCAAGAATCCTGTCCGTGTCGATTCCCGCCGGGATGAAGAGCCCAAGGTCGAACAGGAAGGTGTGTTTATCGTGGAGAACGGCGTGGCGACGTTCCAGCCCGTGCGAACAGGAATCGTCGGAACGACCGATATCGAAATCCTGGACGGCCTGGACGGATCCGAAGAGATCGTAACGGGAAGCTATCGTGTTCTTCGAACGTTGGAGGATGAGGCGCGCATCAAGCTGGAAAACGGTCCGATTCCATGAGCGACATCGAACACATCATCCGGTCCGAGGATCTGTGGAAAACGTATGAAATGGGCACCGACAACCGGATCCACGCGCTCCAGGGCGTCAGTTTCAACGTCGAGCGGAACGAGTACATGGCCATCATGGGCCCGTCGGGGTCCGGCAAATCCACCCTGATGAACCTGGTCGGATGCCTCGACTCCCCGACGCAGGGTCGGTACTGGCTGAATGAGCGGCTCGTCAGCGACATGGACGACGACGAGCTGGCTTATATCCGGAACAAGGAGATCGGGTTCGTCTTCCAGACGTTCAACCTGTTGCCGAGAGCGACAGCGTTGCACAATGTCGAGCTACCGCTCATCTACAGCGGCATGCCGGCGCGCGAGCGAAAAGAGCGCGCCCATGCCGCGCTGGAAATGGTCGAGCTCTCCGACCGCGAGGACCATCGACCCAACGAGCTGTCTGGTGGTCAACGCCAGCGGGTTGCGATCGCCCGGGCGTTGGTGAACGCGCCTTCGATCATCCTGGCCGATGAGCCGACCGGCAATCTTGATTCACAAACGGGCGCCGAAATCATGCGGCTCTTCGACCGGCTCCACGCCGAGGGCAACACGATCATCCTCGTAACCCACGAGAGAATCGTCGCCGACTGCGCCCACCGCATCGTTCACATCCTGGACGGAAAGATCGACAAGGACGAGCGAGTCGCGACGCCTATGGAGCTTCCCGCCATATAATCGGGAGGGCATGCGTCCCGAGTTGAACCGATTCACAAGAACTGTCCGACTTCCCCTTTTCCTGGCGCTACATTTCGCGGCGTCGATTTTGCCGCTTGGCGCAGAGCCGTCCTGGGAGACCTTCCGCCTCGACAACGGCCTGGAAGTCACGCTCGTTGAGTACCGGATCTTCCCGGTAACCTCTCTGGCGATCATCTACGGAGCGGGGGCGGAGTTGGATCCAGCCGGCAAGGCCGGGCTGGCCCACCTGACCGAACATCTGATGTTTCGGGGCACTCCCGAACACGACGTACCCCGTGAGCTGGAGCGGATGGGCGCGTCGTTCAACGCGATGACCCTCGATGACCGGGCTCTCTTCTACGAAACGTTTCCGACCGAGTATCTGGATGAGGTGCTGTTGATCGAGGCGGATCGGATGGTGAATTCGATCCTGTCTTCGGAAAATATCGACGTGGAGAAGCGGGTCGTCGTCGAGGAGGGTAACGTTACGGCCCTGGCGGGACAGGTCAAAGAGGTCTTGAACGTTACCGACGACGAGGTTCGAGCGTTCTACCGCCAGCATTACCGGTCCGGAAACGCCAGGATGATCCTGGTGGGCAGCTTTGATTTCAATGTCGTCCGTCGATCGATCGAGGGGGCTTTCGGTGGAACCGCGCGTGCGGCAAACGCGACCATCGTCGCTGCGGATGCAGCATTCGAGCGCATCGGCATGAACCGGATGGAGTATGAGCTGCAGCGGGAGAGCCCGTTAAAGACGATGCTGGCCCTGGCCGACTTGCCTGGGGCCGAAGAACGCGAAGCTTTCCTCGGGTACAGGGAGTGGATGGTTCGTGACGATGCACCTGCCGCAGCAGCGGAAGAGGAGCATTACGCCCAGGTGACACGCGAAGTCCTTCCGGGCGGCATGCGTGTCCTCGTATTCTCGCATCCGGATTTCCGCACCCTCACAGTCGAAGCCTATGTCGCCGCCGGTGCGTACTTCGAGACTGCCGACGAACCGTTGTTGGCGATACTGACGGCCAACGTGATGGCCGAGCTGGCACGCCAGGCAGGCCTTGAAACCGAAGGCGCGAGGCTCGACTTCTCGGCCGTTTCGTTCAACACCTACATCGAAGGGCGCGGCCTGCCCGAGGCGCGCACACCGATCCTCGAGCTGATCGAGACGCTGCTGCGTAGACCGCCAGTCACCGAATCGGTACTAGGCGAGGTCAAACGCAGGCTGGTAGCGAACCTCAGAGGAAAAGCCGGATGGGTCCAGCTCAGGGCTTTCAACGAAGCCAGCCGACACTTCTACGAAGCCGGGCACGTTTTCCACGCGGCGCCGATCGAAGAGCAGCGCGCCGCCGTCGACGGCTACACCCTCGACGACGTCCTGGACTTTCACCGCAGGACGTACCGTTCGGCCGATGCCATCCTGGTGGTGGTTGGAAACTTCGATCGAACGGAGATGATGCACGAAGTCCGCGATCTGTTCAGCGACAGGGAACAGGACGGGCCGCCCTCCGTCGTCGACGTCCCCGACGTTGACGCTCCTGACGATCCGGACCCGATCGTGATCCAAATGCCGGAAGCACGGAACACCCACGTACTGATGACACACCCCGGCTTGCTGCGCCGGACCGACGACGACTACTACGCCGGGCTGATCGCCAACGTGGCAGTGGGTGGAAGCGTTCTCTCTTCGAGACTCGGCTTGGAATTAAGGGATCGGATGGGGCTGGTCTACGAAGTCGGCTCGGTCTTCTTCGAGACGACGAAGGGAGCAGGGCTTTGGGGTATCTCCCTCGACGTGGATCCGGAACGCACCGGACTGGCGATCGAGACCACGCGTGAGATCATCCGCGAGATGGCAGAGGAAGGCATCAGCCGCGACGAGGCACTCTTCCACCGTTCGACTGTGCGCGGCGCGTTCATCGTGAGCCTCTCCATTCCCCTTGCGCTTGCCGGCCGAATTCTCGATGCCGAATTCTTCGGGATCGGCCACGACTACATCTACGAGTTCGGCAACATCGTCGACCGCGTCGCGCCGGAAGACATCAACCGCGCCATCCGTGATCACTTCTTTGCCGACAAGCTGCTCACAGTCGAGATTCAACCTGTTCCTTAGTCGCGCATCAAGCTGCATCCGATCCCGGTCTTTTCTGCGTCTACTTCTGACCTGTGCGAGGCATTGCCCCTTCATTGCACGAGCGGGGGGGAACCGCTCCGCGGAACATCATGAACCGGCGGTTCTACAGCACGTAAGAGAACTTTACGAACAAGGTGTTCCCCTGCTCGGAGCGTTCGCCGAAGGCTGCCGTCCCGCGCTGGAAGGCGAACTGGATGGTGCCGAACGGGGGCTTGTACCGCCAGACGAACACGGCTTGCAGGTTTTTCCGATCGATGACCGAATTCGTCTGAAAGAACAGCCTCATGAAAAGGTCCCGGTTGAAACTCTGGGTCACCCGCAAAACATGAATGGCTGTTGAGGAGGTTTCCGGATCCGGATCCAGCCAAAGACGCGCCAGTTCGTATTCCAGCGACAGCTCGTTGGTGATCTTGCGGCGCGCCACCGCTCCCAGGAGTTGGAAGTTGGAATCGAAGTTGCGCCCTGTCTCGTAGTCGACGGAAACGGACTGAAACTCCCGAGTGTTGTAGCCGATCTCGAGAACGTTACTATGAGCGACTCCGGCGAGCTTTCTGTTGGTTTGTCAGGCCCGCCCGTTATTGGAGAAAACACCATGAAGGAAGAAAAATTTGTCTCGATGTTTGTTGTTCTGGCGGTTGCTGCGTTATTCACCGTTCAATCGGCCTTTGGTCATGTCACAATCTGGCCGAACGTGGCCGAGGCCGGCGGAACCCTGAAATACACGATGCGTGTTCCGCATGAGCGGGCGGGATCGACGGTACGGATAGAAGTCAGAAAGAACCTTCCTGAAGGCGGGCGATCAACCGGGCGTCGGCTTTCGGCATGTCGTACTGGCCCAGCTCCGAGGGGAACACCCACGCCAGATCCGCTACGCCGATCGAATGCGGGGATCCCTTGACGATCCGGCAATCGAAAAAGTGCAGGTGAACGGCGCGGTCCCCGTAGTCGAACCGCTCGTCGAGAATCAACGAGCCGACCTTGATCCGAACACCCAACTCCTCGCGGATCTCCCGGATCAACGCCGCCTCCTTCGATTCCCCTTCTTCGATTTTCCCTCCGGGAAACTCCCACAGCCCGCCCAGGTGGGCGTCGTGGAATCGGCGTGTCAGCAGGACCTTGCCGTCATGGTGGATGACGGCGGCCACGACGGTGATTGATCGATCGTGGGTAGAATGCGATTCCATTCGTGGACGATCTCGAGGCCGTGCCTGGCGCATCAGTCGGATGGCCCTCACACGCTGGGCCGGTACCGTTCCGAATACCCTGTCAACTCGACGTACCCTCGACCGGTAATCGGCTGCCCTTTCCACGTCCCTTCGATACGGACCGCGCCCTCCCAGTAAGCGATGCCTGTCGACCGTGTCGTGACCAGCTCCTGGTCTCTCATAAAGGGAATGACGCGAAGGTCGGCGTCGAGGCCCGGGATCTCCAATCGCCAGTCGATTGCGTAAACCGCTTCGCTCTTCGGACTCGCCCATTCACCCGATGCCGTCACGGTGAACTGGTCCAGCGTGAGATGTTGCGTCTCGCCGCCGGCCGCAACGACGGTTCCGCTCGAGTTCCGATCGATCGAACCGTCCCGGTGCCGTAGTTGGTAGAGCATCAGCTCTTCGCCGTTGTCGAGCTGGACACTGAACCAGTCCCATCCAATCTGTTCGGGTGCGAGCTGGTTCGTCCCGAACTCGTGGTCCATCCAGCTCTCTCCGCTCACGTTGACCGGTTGCCCGTCGAAGGACAGCAGGCCGCGGGTGTCCATCCGCGTCATCGAGTAGTAGTGCGACGCCTGCCCGACGCCGTTGGCTTTCTGGCTGACCCCCTCGATGCCGTGGACGACGGGATCTTTAGCAGACGTGAGATCCAGCTCGAGGAGAATGCCGTCGGCGTAAGCGCGCAACTTCATCCGATCGCCGTCGATCCGAGCCGACCAGCCGGCATTCTCTACGTCGAGCGTTCCTTCCCGGGCCCAGGCGATACCGGGGCCCTCGCGGTTCAATCGTTCGTAGAAACGGAAGCGATCAGCATCGATCTCGCTCAATGCAAAGTGCGCCACGTGCAGGTCGTCGATGCTCCAGCGGGAGGCGCTTTCGGCGCGCCGGTCCATCCCGATGCGGAAGAACGTCAGTTCGTATCCGAAGCGGCTGCCGTCGTCACCGTCGAGGTGTCCGGTGTAGTACCACCACTCCAGTTTGTAGTCGGGGTGCGACCCATGGTCGTGCGGGAACGCGTATTCGTAACCGGGAAGGGCCAGTCGGTACTCGGGTTCACGAACTCGGTTCGGCTCGGGCGCCTGGACCAGTGCCACCGAAACCAGCAGCACCGCCATGTGTCCCAGGGTATGCATCCCTACTCGGCCCGGATTCCCTTGATCGGATCCATCTTCAGTGCCAGTGATGCCGGGTAGAGCCCGGCCGCGACCGTGGCGACCAGCACCACGGCAAGCGCTTGCGCAAGAAAACCCAGCGGCATTGTGAACTGGATGGTCCAGCCGAACGACTGGAAGTTGATGACATAGATCAGGAGCACCGACAGCAGGATGCCCAGGACCAGGCCGATCGCTCCGCCGAGCACGCCGATCAGACCCGATTCCAGGACGACGACCCGGCGAATCTGTGACCGTGCGGCTCCGATGAATCGCAACATGGCGATTTCGGGACGGCGCTCGATGATGAGCGCGGCCAGCGTGTTGGCGATTCCCAGCACCGCGACCGCCATCGCGATGACCTCCAGGGCGTAGGTGATCTGGAACGTCTGGTCGAAGACGCGCAACACCTGCCCCCGCAACTCCCCGTTCGTTGCGATCCGGAGCTGGGTGTCGGGAAGCGCGGCCGCGATCTCGGCGCGTGTCGCCAGCGGGTCGGCGTCGGATCTCAGGTAGAGCGCAACGTTGCTGATGTCGGGGTCCTCGAACTTCGTGAGGTACGTGCCACGATCCATCACCACCAGCCCGCCTTCTGATGAGTAGTCATAGAAGAGGGCTTCGACCTCGAATGGCTCCATCCCTGCCGGAGTCGGGAGCATGATGCGATCGCCCGCACGAACCCCGTGCCGTACGGCGAAGGGTTCGGAAACGACCACACGGTCGGCCCCGATCAACCGTTCGGCGACCGCCGGCGTTTGGCGGCCGTTCATGAAGAGAAGATTGCTGTGAGAGGCGACGGTGCCAAACTCGCCGGCAGCCAGGAAGGCCGGGAAGCCTTCGTAGTCGATCGTCATGGAGCGGAATCGGTCGATGGCTTCGATCGCCGGCATGGTTTCGAGCACCTGCAGGGTCTCGCCCTCCAGGACGTTCCGTCCCCCATTGCTGCCGAACGCGGCCGGGCGCAGGTAGAGGTCGCCCTTCAAGGTCTGATCGATCCAGACGATCACCGTGTCGCGGAAGCTCGCGACCATGATCGCCACGCTGATCAGCATCGCCACGGCGATCGCCAGCGACATCACCGCGACGACGACCCGGCCGAGGCTACCGTCGATCGTCTGGACGGCCAGGCGTCCTTCGGCTGGAAGCATCGTCGTTAACGGGCGGCGGATCAGCTTCAGGAGCATGCGCGCGAGCAGCGGTGAGAGTAGTCCGAAGCCGGCGATGAACGACACACCCGATGCGTACCCGAGGAAGGGGAAACCTTCGATCGGCGGCCCGAAGGCCAGACCGGTGCCGAGAAGCATCGCCGCGATTCCGCCGAAGAGCTGAATCCGAAGCCGCGCTGCACGAATAGTACCCAGAACGTTTTGGCGCAGAGCACCCACGGGTGATACATGGGTGGCCCGCAGGGCGGGTCCCGTTCCCGAGATTGCCGCCAGGACACCGCCCAACAACAACATCTCGATGTAGAAAATCGGATTGGATCGCGTCAGTGATGGGATGACGGCGACTCCCGTGTAGAGCCCCGAAATCGTCTGCGACACCAGGGCCCCGGCGGCGCCGGCGAGGAACTCGCCGCCCCAGACCCCGAGCGCCGCTCCGATCACACCGAAGGCGGTCGCTTCGATCAGGAACATCCACTTGATGGTCCGTCGCGAAGTACCCAACGTCCGCAGCGCGCCGATTTCGGCCCGCCTGCGGACGACGGCGATGTTCAGCGTGTTGTAGACCAGGATCATGCCGACGACGAGCGCGATGTAGGAGAGCGCGGTCAAGTTGTAGCGGAAGGCGCGAACCATCTTTTCGTTGTAGGCCGCGGCCTCTTCTGGCCGGTAGACAATGACCGATGCCGGGAGTTGGATGCGGATGCGCTCTTCGACCGCATCCACCAGCGTCGGGTCGTCGAGGAGAACTTCGATCCGGTCGATCCAGCCGATCTTGTTCAGAGCCGTCTGCGCTCCGGCGATGTCCATGAAGACGATCCGGCCGCCGAAGGCTTCGGCCACTCCTTCGTCTTGCAGGATGGCGCCTACGCGAAAGTCCCGCCAGCGGTTCGAAACAAGGAATTGAATCGTGTCGCCGACGCCGAGGGCGAACTCTTCGGCCAGAAGTGACGGGATGATGACGGTGTCGGGTTCGATCAGCAAGTCGATGAACTGCTCACGGGTGATGTCCAGGCCGAGGTCGCCGCCTTCGGCGAGCATGTAGGTTCGGAATGGAGCGTCGGAAAGCAGGTCCATCCCGAAGATCCGGAGCGACTGCCGCTCCATCGGGTTGGGCGAGGCGTCCAGGTCGACCCGGCCTTCGACGATCGCCGTCATCGCACCCACGTCCCAGACCCAGGAGAGCTCGCCGATCAGCTCCTCGTCCAGTTGCAGGCCGTTGGCTGAAATCTGAAGGTCGGCCTGGCCGCTCAGGATCCGCAGCGAGTTGTTGAACGAGGAGATCGCCCGGTCGTTGGCCACGTGGACCCCGACGACCACCGCGATGCCCAGCGCCACCCCGGTCAGAGTGAGGAGCGTCCGGATGGGATTGCGTGCGAGATCGCGGAGGATGTAGCGGTGGAAGAGCCGGGCAAAGCGAGTCATCCGACCAGCTCCCCATCCCTCAGGCGCAACACGCGCGCCGCGTATGCGGCAGCCGCATCGCTGTGAGTGGCCATGACGACGGTCGTACCCTCCCTCGACAAATCCCGGAGCAGCTCGAGGATCACGCGACCGTTGTCCGAATCCAGGTTCCCGGTCGGTTCGTCCGCGACGACGAGCGGCGGCTGGTGGACGACCGCTCGCGCCAGGGCAGCCCGTTGCATTTCCCCGCCCGAGAGTTGGTTCGGGGTTGCCGAGCGCCGGTCGGTCAGGCCGACGTTTTCAATCAAGGCCTGAACCCGGTCGGAATCCACATGCCGCCCGTTCGAGAGCAACAGAGGCAGGGCGACGTTTTCTTCAAGCGTGAGTGTGGGCAGCAGGTAGAAGAACTGAAACACGAAGCCGACCCGGGTGCGACGGATTCCGGTCAGCTCTTCTTCGGGCATGTCGTGGATGGGCGCCCCTTCGATCCAGGCCTTGCCCGCCGACGGACGATCCATCGCGCCGATGATGTGCAGGAGGGTCGATTTGCCGCAGCCGCTGGGGCCCATCAGGGCGACGAATTCGCCGGAGTCGACCTCGAGCGAGACATCGTTCAACGCGACAACCGGTTCACCCTCCCCCTCGTAGACCTTTCGGACGCCGGCAACCTTTACCACCGGAGACATGGCCGAATGGTAGCACGGGGGTTGGATGCTTCTGGTGCGGCCTGACATTCAACGTCGGTGACTCAAGAGGCCTGTCGGCGCTTCGCGTGGGTCTCATAACCTTCGATACGGTCTGAAATCGGGTTGACACTTGTTGCGACGGAGGAAATCCATGAAGCGTCGATAGTCACTCTCCTGGACATGCAAGAGTTCGGCCACAGACTTGTAAGACCCCCGCGTTTCCTTCAAGCCAAGATCCATCAACGCAATGACCTGTTCGCGGTGAATGTCGCGTTTCTTGTAGCGGGCGTGGATGTCGGCCCAGAAGTCCTTGCGTCCTTCCGTCAGGTCCTTGAACCAGGATTGGACTTCATTTGAGTCCTTGCGCCGAGACGGGACAACTTCGATGGATACGTTCTTGATCGTGTCGCTGGCGGTTGCCGAGAAATAGGCGCGCTCCACGAGGTTCTGGAGTTCTCGAACATTGCCAGGGTAGTGTCCGGCCGTAATGCGGTCCAGAATCCCGCGTCCGAAGCGCTTTTTCGTACCGTTGGCTTCGTTTAGCTGCCGGAGGAAAGCACGTGCGATTTCAGGAATGTCTTCTCTGCGCTCGCGGAGTGGAGGAATCTGGATGTGCAGGACCTTCAACCGAAAAAGCAAGTCCTGGCGGAAGCGGCCTTGTTCAACCAGCCTTTCGAGGTTTGCGTTGGTCGCGGCCAAAAGATGAATGTCGACCGTCCGTCCTTTGGTTTCTCCGAGCCGTCGCACCTCTTTCTCCTGCAGCACGCGAAGAAGTTTGGCTTGCAGGGCGGGGCTGGTATTCGCGATTTCGTCGAGGAACAGCGTTCCCTTGTGGGCAGATTCAATCAGGCCCCGACGGTCAACCGTGGCTCCGGTGAATGATCCCCGCCGACTCCCGAATATCTCACTTTCGATCAGCGTTTCCGGAATCGAACCACAATCGACAGTCACCATCGGCCCCGCGCGCCGCGCGCTGTGCTCGTGGATAGCCCGGGCCACCAGTTCCTTGCCCGTTCCGCTCTCACCTTCGATGAGCACGGTTGCAGGACTGCCGGCAGCAATCTCGATCTGGGCGCACACTTCTTCGATTTCCCGAGAAACCCCAACAATACCTTTGTAATGGGATCTCTTGCCACGCTTCTGGGAAGGCAGGTGGTCAGACGCCAGAATTGAGGCAAGCGCATTCGCCCCGATGATCCCGATCATCGTGAGAAACTCCATTTCGGCTTCGGTGAATCTCCTCTTTCCGATGTTGACATACAAACCTCCGAGCCGGGAGCCGGCAGACGTCAGTGGAATCCACGCCATTGTGCCGCTTCTGTCGGAACCCCGTTCCGAAACTTTTTGCGCTCGACCGAAGAAAGGACCGTCCTGGACCTTGTCGTACAGTTTAGGGAGCGTTTTCGACAGGCTGTCGTCAGACGCGGCTTCCAGAGCGTGAAATTCGATCTTGTCTCGCGCGGTCAGCATTAGCGCGACCTTGCACTTTAGCGCGCGTTTGATCCCGCCGTTCAAGGCACGAACGTACTCTTCGACCCCCTTGGCAGCCCCGAGAGACATCGTTGTTTCGTAAGCCACTTTGAAGAGCGGGCGATCGTGAGGGTCCTTTAAGGAAGAGGTTGGACGTTCCGGAGCAGGTAGCTGATTCTCCACGCTTGCCAGTAGTTTCATTGCTTGCTGCCTCCATGGAACGCGAAGGTAACGATTTCGAGCCCGAGCCGGCAATCCGGCTGCCAGCGAGTTGTTCAAGGACACGCTTCGCGACAGGTATTCACGCGCGTTGAAGAGATTATTCGATTCAAGCTGGTGTTCTCCGATCCGAAGTGCGCTTTCGGCTGCGATTTCCGGCAGCGGGGTGTCGGACGCGATCCGGTAAGCCTGTAGCAGGCATTCATGCCGGGCTCGCTTATTCCGCGTCACAGAACCTTTGAGCAACAAAGCACTTGCTTCAAGCGGTCTGTATCCGTGTCGCCGAGCCAGCTTCAGAGCCTCCGCGACGCGCGTCCGGGCCTCTTCGTCACGCTCCGCGTCGATTAGAAGCGCTGCCGACTCGATCAGGACGCGACAGCGCTGGTAGAGCGTACCGAGCGACGCGGTGAGTGGCAGTGCGGCGTCGAGAAGCCGAAGCCGGTCTATTTCAGGGAGCCTGAGTAAAATGGCCTCGATCAGGGCCCGCTCCACCTTCATGAGGTCGGTGTCAAAGAGCTCGCTGGCGCCAACAGAATCGATGACAGGTGCCGCAAGCTGCATCTCACCAGTTCGCGCGTAGAACTCGCTCCGTTTCAGAGCGACCCAGATCGCGCTCTGGCTCGTCCGGTCCCGTTTGAGCCATCTGAACGCCGACACGAACAACTTCCGCGCCTCGGCGTACTGTCCCATTTCCATGCGGAGGGCTGCGTGATCGGCAGCGGGGAGCGGCAGATTCTTCCGATCCCCCTCTCGATAAAGGTTCATGGAAGCGCAGAAACTTTCAGCCTCCCGGAAACTGCTCGCAGCTAGGGCGTGTTAACACTACCGTAGTGCCTCGACGATGAGAGCGAAGTGAAGGAAGGCGAGGAACATGACGTCGAGTTTATCGAAACGGGAGAAGATACGCCGGAAACCTTTGAGTCGGCGGAAGAGCCTCTCGACTTCGTTCCTGCGGCGGTAGAGAACGCGGTCGTATTCCCACGGCTCCAGGCGGTTGCGCTTGGGCGGCACGACGGGAATCCACCCAAAATCCAGAGCCAATTGGCGGGTCTGGTCGTCCTGGTAGGCGCGGTCCATCAGCAGCGGTAGCGGCTCGGGTAGTGGCCCCAGACCGGCGAGCAGATCGCGGCCCTGCGGGGCGTCGTGCGCTTGGCCGGGCGAGAGCGCAAACGTTATTGCCGTTCGAGCATTCGCGGCAACCAGATGAATCTTGGTGGTCCATCCGCCGCGGGATTTGCCGATCGCTTGCGGACCGTTTTTTTTAACGCACCCGTGCCGTCGGGATGCACCTTCACAATGGTTGAGTCCATCGAAACGGCTTCCACCCGGATGCGCACCAGTTGCTCGCGCTGGAGTTTTTCGAAGACGGCGTCGAGCACGCCGTTCTTGGACCAGCGGTTCATCCGGGTGTAGATGGTGTGCCAGTTGCCAAAGCGCTTGGGCAGACCGCGCCACTTGCAGCCCTGCTCAGCCACATACAAAATGGCGTTCAAGACCGTCAGGTTCGAAAGACTGACGTTCCCCCGCTGACGCGGCAGCTCCGGCTCGATGCGACAATACTGCTCCTGTGTGATCTCCATGCCCTATTATAAAACATTCTTGCTCTTTAGTGTTAACACGTCCTAGTTCGAAGTTGCCCCTCTTGGTTTCGAAAGCGCCGATGTTAGCAAGTGACAGTAGTTCCCCTTCCAGCACGCCTTGGCGGCGAGACAGGTCGAGTGCTTCGCGTTGGTACGCACAGGCTGCATCCAACTGGCCGAGATGCTCCATGCATACGGCTCTATTGTTTAGAACGTGAGGTTGATGGTCTCCGACAGCCTGGTTGGGCAAGACGGATAACGCTTGCCGGTACTCGCAAAGCGTAATGAGAACAACCCCCTTTATGGCAAGAAATGCCCGAAGCCTCGTCGCATCGGAATTCCCTTTGAATAGTCGTTCGGCGCTCGAGAGGAACTTCTTAGCGTCCCGCGCGTGCCCGGCGAGAGCGTGTGCCTGAGACAGGCCCAAGTGTACCGAGGAGAGTTTATCCGATCCCTTCGGGAGTTCCGCTAGCTGTGAGCGAAAGAATGCCAGACACGATTTGGGATCGTCCCGCGAAGAGCCGGCGAGATAGCCGTATGCCAGGGCCCGAACGCCGTGATCCGTGCTAGTCGCTACGATTCGACGGAGAAGCTTCCGCGCGTGGTACTTTCTTCCGATCGACATCAAGCAGCGGCTGTACGACAGGTCCAACGAATGAGGCACGTTCTGCCTAGAGCGGACAAAACACCTGCGCGCGAAGGAAAAGAGCTCGGCTGCAGTCTGGTAATTGTGATGCTCACGATTGCGGTTCGCGGCAGCGATGTAGGCCCGGGCTGCCTTCTTGGGTATGCCGGCCCGTTCGGCGTGATATCCAATGGCCTCGTCGTCAGATGGCTCTTGAAGGAGCCGGTCGTATACGGTTCGGTGAAGTTGTCGGCGGCGCTTGGGCGCTAGTCTCTTGTACACCGCTTCCCGAATCCCGTCGTGACGAAACCGGATGTTTGAACCGTCCGACACGACAACACCTGCCTCGATCAGCTCTTCCAGTTGCCCATCGGGCTGAGGCACCAGAGAGGCAATCGCGCCCTTTGCTTCGTCGAAGGACATGGGTTTCGGAAAGAGGGAAAGTACGCCGGTGGCACCTCTAAGCCTTTTGCTCAGAGTCGTTGCTTTATCGACGAGCACATCCTCCACGCTGGATGGCAGACTCGTGCCGTGGATGTCTCGGTACCGGGAGTACGCTTCCAGGAACAGAGGGTTTCCGCAGGCCTTTTCAACAATCCGTGCGGCGTGTGCCGCACTACCGCTAAGACTCTTAGCAAGGCTGAGAGCCGCCGTCGCAGTCAGCGGTTCGAGCGAGATTCGATGGATTGTAATTCCGGAAGGTGCCGGACCGCTCAGCAACCGGCGCAGCGGTCCCTGAATCTCACCCGACCGGGCGGTCAGGAGAAAGCAGAGGTTCGCCTCCTCCCCACGAAGAAGGATTTGCTCGAGTACTTTGAGCGTGCCTTCGTCGGCCCAGTGCGCGTCTTCGAGAACAACAGTACTGCGCCGTATCTGATTGGTGAGAGAAATCGTCACTCCCGCGAGGTCTGTCACGAGTTTGCCGGCAGACTGCCCGTGCGGCAGCCCCTCATCCAGCGAATCTGACAGAAAGTGATCCAGGGAGTGACGAAAGCGTGGAAACTCGGCCGCCTCCCAGTGCTTGAAAAGCACATCGTGCCGCTCCAACTTCTGGGAGATCACCTGAAGAAACGGCTCGAACTGACGGTTTTCCCTCTCAAAGCTCCGGCCGACTGAGAAGTCGCTGGAAGCGAGGGCGCGACGAAACCCGAGCTCTTCGACCAGCCTTGTCTTTCCGGCACCAGCCTCTCCCTCGACAACCAGAAGCCGTATGTCGCGACCACTCGAACCTAGAAGCTCTATCGCTTCCTGCAACTCTCTTTCTCGACCCACAAACGGCGCGTGCATCACGCGGCTTAAGCTAGAAGGGAAGAGCTTCAGGACATCCGTGAACACCTCTTTTCTTGCCCTCGGGTTCCGGCCGACCAGGCTGAGGACGACATCGCTGACGGTTTTCGGTGCATCGCAAGTGTCGCTCAGAGGCTCGGGTTCCGCGTTGGCGTACTTGTGCCTGAGACGTTCGATGCTCGAATCTTCGAACAGGGTCCGACCTGAATAGGCTCTGTACAGCAGCGCACCGAGCGAGTAGAGGTCCGTCTCGATATTCGGTTCACCCCCTTCGAGAAGCTCCGGTGCGCAGTAGTGGACATCATCCACGTCGAGATTCCATTCGTGCAGAGGTGGGAGTCCGCCGTCGACAACGTGACAGGTGCTGTCGTGGACAAGGATGTTGTTTGGCTTGATCCGACCGTGGACCAAACCCCTTGAATGCAGCAAGTCGCAAGCGGCGACTATCTGTGGGGTTACCCGCCGGAGTTGTGCGGAACTCGCGGGACTCTCCGCTTGAGCTGCGTGGTGGCGTACGTAGTAGAAGTCTTTCCTTGGGGAAAACCCGGCGTCGTAAATGTTCTCGATAAGCGGATGAGCCAGCCCGCGGTAGCGAGCCAGTGACTCCGGGAAAGCCGGGTCAATCCGGCAGGCTCGACCTCGGATGCACTTCACGAAGACCATGTCCCGTCCCCGCCAACGGTCGTTTCCCACAAACGACGTTACGTGTTCCGAGCGGCGAAGGATCGTGCGAACTTCGAAGCGATCTGTCAGGAAACGCTGCAATGATTCAGGGCCTTTCTCCAGTCAGAGCCAGCACTACCGGTGCCACATCTGTTATTCAGCATCTTGAGATTGTTAGAACGAGAACCGCGACAATCTATCGCGCCTCGTGGGAACAGGAAACGCAAAAAACGCGACTTTTCACGGACAAAGAGAGTCAGGAAGGGAAAGACAGGGCCCGGCGAGCCATCGACCGGAGTCGCTCGTCTTCCGTGAGGCGCCATTCCGCGATGGAAAGCAGGTCCTCGAGCTTTGTGGCTTCCTGTGTCGCTTTGACAACGTAAAAAGAGCCCACCCCGATCGAGTAAAAGGGACCCACCCCCTGGGTTAATGGTTTGTAAGTAAGCCCGCCGTCGGGGCTGTGGAAAGTGTGGAAGCCGAAGGCTTCCAAGCCGCGGTGGGAACGCGCTGGCTTTGCAGCGGGTTCCCACGGTGGCGGCACTTTCCACAGCCCGTCGCGCCCGCGTTTTTCACGCGGATCCTCCGGCGGCACGGGGTTTCTTTTTCCGTTTGCTGGCGGCGCCCAGACTTTCGGTGAACCGGATGCTTTCCCATTTGAACTCGTGAATCGAGCAGTGATGGGTGAGCCGGTCCAATAGGGCCGCAGTCAGCGCGGCGTCGCCGAAGACGCTGGTCCACTGCGCAAACGGGAGGTTCGACGTGACGATCACCGAGCCCTTCTCATAACGGTCCGAGAAGACCTGAAACAGCAGCTGGGCCCCCTCGGCCGAGAACGGGATATAGCCGACCTCGTCAACGACGAGCAGTTCAAAGCGGGACAGCTTGGCCAGGTACCGCTTCAACTGCCGTTCTTCGCGGGATTCGATCAGCGTGTTGACCAATCCCGCGGCCGTGGTGAACCCGACGCGGTAACCGTTGCGGCAGGCTTCCACACCCAGGACCGTTGCGGCATGGGTCTTGCCGGTGCCGTGCTTGCCCAGCAGCACAACGTTCTCGCGCCGGGTGATGTAGCCGCACTCGGCATAGTCGCGGACCTGAACCGCATCCAGCGCCGGCCACTTCTTCAGGTCGGTCGTTTCCAGGGTCTTGAGCAGTGGAAACCGGGCCTCGCGCAACCGGCGCTGGACCTGATTGGCTTGGCGCTGTTCCAACTCGCGGCTGGCCAGAGCCAGCAGGAAGCCGGTGTACCCCTCTCCGGCCTCCTTGGCCTGCCGGGCGTGTTCGCGCCACTCCCGTCCCATGGCCGGAAGCCGAAGCTGCCGTAATGCGTCGTCCAGAACGATCTCCTGGCCCGGTGTCATCGCACACCCCCAGTCAGGAGACGGTCGTATTGATCCAGATCGGCTCCAGCGATCGTCCGGTCGGTGATACCGGGCATTAACCCGGACTCGAGCGGGGCATGGGCTCGGGCCGGGGATGCCTCCCGCATCAGAATGTGCTGGACCGCGTCCAGTTCGGCGCAGTGGGCATCGAGCGCTTCCTGAAGGGCCGCCGAGACCCGGTCCAGAGCCCAGTCCTGGTGGAGTTGGAGGATGCCGATAAACTGCCGGGTGCCCCGGCTATAGCCGTGCCGTTCCCGCAACCGTTCCAGCGCCGTCTCGTAATGGGCGGGCCACTGGGGCCGCCACTGCCGAATCGGTCGGGCGCTTTCAAACGCCCCCACCTTCCGGCGGATCAGTTCCAGGTAGTGCATCGGATCAATCCGCCAGTCGCTATGACCGAAGGCTCGGGAATGTTCGGCCACCTTCTTCTGGTCCGCATAAAAGCGCACCCGGTCACAGCCAATATGGGCCCAGAGACGGCGTCCCACATACGCGGTCGGCACCGAGTACCGGTTCGAATCCACCTGCGCGGTCTGGTACCGGCTGATCCGCACACCCACCACCTTGGTGTTCTCAAATGGCGTCTCGGGCAGTGCCAACAGCCGCTCTTGCTCGGCAGCATGCCGTTCCCCGATCGTGCGGTCGTCGGCCCGGCCGCCGATCCGGCGCTGGTCGTCGGTCGCGCAGCGTTCCAGCAGTTGCGCGTTCAGATCCTCCAAGTCGGCCACCTCGGGAACCGGCACCAGGAAGTTCCGGCGTGCGAAACCCACCAGGCCTTCGACACCGCCTTTCTCCTGGCCCCGGGCCGGATTACAGAACCGCGCTTCAAACGTGTAGTGGGCTCGAAACGCCGTGAACCGGTCCTGCTCGATCCGGGCCTTCCCTCTCAGAACCCGCTTCACAGCCGTCTTCAGGTTGTCGAAGACCACGGTCGGGAATACGCCGCCGTACCAGCCGAACCCCCGGATCTGACCGTCCAGGAACATCTCCTGCCGTTCCCACCGATACGCCCGCACAAACGACTTGCCCGAGTACCGGCTCCGCATGCAGAACAGTTTGACCTGAAGGTCTTCACCATTCATCCGGACCCAGGCCGTGCCCCAGTCCACTTCGGCTTCCGACGCCTGTTCCGGATCCAGCGGCACCACCGCCGCCGACCGGCTCCAGCCCAGCCGCATCTTCCGCTCCCGCACCCATCGCCGCACCGTCGGCTCGGCTCCGGTAAATCCATGCTCGTCCACCAGACGTTGCCACACCCGGTGCGCCGTGTGTCGCTGCTTGACCGGCTGCTCCCGATCCGCCCGCAGCCAGCCCTCCACGATCCCGGCCACCGGATCCATCACCGGACAGGCCGGCTCCTTCTCCCGCCGATACTTCGGCTCCTGCCCGGCCAACGCCTTCCGGACCGTCCGTCTCGTGTGCCCGGTCTCCCGGGCGATCTGTCGAATGCTTTTCTTGTAAACCCGATGTGCGGTCCTGACCATCTCGTACTGATCCATCCCTAACAACTCCTCACCCTCCCTCCCGCCTTGCCGGTTCATCCGGCGACACGCCGGGGGAGGCTATCAGGGGTGGGTCCCTTTTGCTCGATCAGAACCCCCTTGGGTGGGTCCCTTTTACGTTATCGAAATCACTGTGGGAACTCGGCGATGCCGATCGAGACTCTTGGCGCCAATTCGATCCCGTGGCGGATCATGAACTTGTGCCGGTCCAGCTCGCTCTGGATTCTGGATTTTAGGATCTCCGATTGATCCCGGCTCATTTTGGGGTTCAGCATCAAGAACTGGTCGTCCGCGTAACGCACTTCCTTGGGTGGGTCCCTTTTACGTTATCGAAATCAATAGGGACGATTCGTCGTCAGGGCGTCGTAGCAGTCGACCAGCGACAGGATCCTTGCACTTAGCGGGATCTCCTCGCCCTTGAGCCCGTCTGGATACCCTTTTCCGTCCCAGCGCTCGTGGTGGGACTTGACCAGGGGTTCGACCGGAAACGGGAACTCGATGCCCTTGAGCATGCCGGCGCCGATCGACGGATGGATCTTCATTTTCTCGAACTCGGACTCCGTCAGGACTGTTGGCTTGTTCAGGATGTATTCGGGAATCGCGATTTTCCCGATATCGTGAAGCAAGGCGCCGGACCGAATGGCCATCAAGTCCCGCTCATCGGTCACTCCCATCCGCTTTGCCAGCTCGATCGCGTAGCACTGGACACGTCGAATGTGACCGTGGGTGTACCGATCTTTCGCATCGACGGCGGTCGCCAGCGCTTCGACCGTCTGGAGGTACAGCTTGTTCAACTCGGCAATGTGTGCCCGCGCGTGCTCGAACTTTTCGATGTAGAAGCGGTAGAGCTGGTAAAAGATTGCAACGATGGGCAGGGCGAACAAGAAAATCGGGAAACCGGCCCGTTCATAGAACTGAAACATCAAGCCCGCGGCCGCCGCTGAGCCAAAGAAGTTCAGGACGTAGAGATTGACGCCGTCGAACCAAGTTTTCCAAAAGGACTGGTCTTCCAAAAGCGCAATCGCCAGAGAGAGCGTGCCCGTGTTGACTGCAAACCACACCGTTGCGAGAGCTGCGAGTTTGACCACAAAGCTTAAGGGATCGGGCAGGCCAATCAGGTCAGCCGTCGTCAGCGCCACGCTCATCGCCGAGATCGATAGCGCGCAAGTGGCCAGGTTGAACAGGTGCTTGTAGTTGCGGAAGTGTTTGTAAAGGGCCGATACTCGAACGAAGCTCCGCCATCCACGACGTTTCATCTGGTCGGTCGCAATTAGGATGATGATCTGGCTCCAGTACATGACCAGCGCTGGTCCCGGGCCAAACTGGAGTAGTGCCAGGATGGTAAAGACGTCGCCGATCGATATTACAGCGGACGGTGTTCTAGGTAGCCTGACCGTAACGGTGGCCACAAAGAGAGAGACCACCGTGAGGAAAACCCATTCAGAGTCGAATTTGTTAGGGGTTTGCGAAAGAAGGGCGGGCCCGGCGATGCAGACGCAGGATAATAGAGCGCCTATCGCATAGACGGTCCCGAGGTATGTCTTTGCCTGGACTGTGAGCTTGTGCCACGTCACTTGGCGAGTCCAACAGATGCCGCCGCCGCGAGCAAGAACAATCCTCTTTGCTCGCGGCGCGTTCAATCAGTCATCAGCGGCCAAGTAGCCACTTGGTGCGATCTTCTGTTCCAGTTCCTCGATTTCAACATCGATCAGGATAACACCATTCTCACTCATCAGTATTCTCCAGGGACGGACGGAGTTAAAATCCTCAAACGACGTCCGCGAGACGTCGTATCTCTTCCAACTCTAGTGTGGGCTAGACCCAAATCACGCCGTACATACAGCTACCTCCAGTTCGTCGATTCGTTGCAAAAAGGAAAAGGCGAGTCCGAGGTGGAACCTCTTAGTCAGGCAGCTCGACCGACGTGATCTAATCGGTCGATCTACGGATCAACCGAAGAGACGGTGGTCTCGAAGCTTTGCGTCCCCGCCTTTCGACGGATTTGCCTCTGTCAGAGAATTCTTCTCGGTGAGGAGGGCAGAAGGCTCCGTGCCGGTTTGCCACTTCCCTGCCTTTGGCAACCCAACCGGCATGATCCCATCCGAACATCAAGGGATTGTAGCCTTGTGGCTTTGCGTCTTCGTCTTTCGACGAATTTGCCTTTAAACAAAGGTGACTTCCTTAGCCTTCAGAAATAAGGATAACGCGGGAGTTCCAAAAAATACATTAATTATCGGAATCGCGCTATTTGCAACAAAGGTTGGCGAAAATATTGCCGCGTAGTGGGCTTTGACGCAAAATATGCGCAGATCTTAAGGGAGGTAGTACCAGAATTCAGTTCGGAACCAGCGGATTATGCGGCGGGTCATCACCGCGATGACCTGGCGGCGGCCGGCGTGGATCTTTGCGACGCCCGTCATGTCCGGCTTGAGCATCCGATCGCCGTTATCCAGCTCGGTTCGAAAGTTGACGACGCGCACGTTGTCCACCGTCTCGGCTACGGGTGCGATGAAGTCGACGTTGCCCTCGAACTCGTGAGTCGGGAAGCTGCGCGCTTTCAGTCGGACCGGCATGCCGGGCTCGACATCAGCCATTTCCTTTTCCGGCACGAACATCTCGGCGCGGACCCGGTCCATGTCGACGATGCGGCAGACCTCGTCGCCGGCCGACAGGTGCCGGTTGAGTATCTTCTCGACAAACGGGGTGGTGACGGTGCCCGAAATCCCCGCCCGGATTTCGCTCTTCTTCAATTCTTCGTTCAGGATACGCTTCTGGCCTTCAAGCATGTTGACTTCGGCTTCCCGCTGCTGGATTTCCTCGGGCCGGGAGCCGGCGAGCAGCAGCTCGAGCGCGCTTTCCGCCTGGGCAAGCTCGCGGGTCTTGAGGTCTTCTTCGCGGTCGTTCTGCTCGGCCAGAATCTGAACCGACGCCTCGGCTTCGGCGACCGCGCTGCGGTGGACCTCCACCGTAGCCTGCGCCTTCTCCATGTCGACTCGGGGACCCAGTTCCTCTTCGAAGAGGTCGGTTGTCCGCCGTAACTCGATTTCTGCAAGCCTCAGTTCGGTCTGCCTTGTAGTGAGTGCCTGCTCGAGCTGGTTCTGAAGTTGGACGTTTCTCCGGATGTTCTCCAGTTCGACCCGCTTCGTGTCGACGAGCTTCTGGGCCTGGTCGATCTCCTCTGTGCGTGGCCCGATCCGGAGCTGAGCCAATTCGGCCTGCTTCTGCTTCAGTTCGCCAGAGACGGTTTCCAACTCCTTCTGCTTGTCGAAGTCATACAGGCGGACGATCACCTCGCCGGCCTCGACGCGGCTACCTTCGCGGACCAGTACTTCGGCCACGGTACCCGCCGTTTCGCTACGGACGATCGATTCCTGACGCGGCAGGATGCCGAAATCGGCGGAAATCTTTAGCTCCCATGGGACGACGAACATCGCCAGCACCGCCGCCGCTCCGATTCCGACGTTGCGGTACTTTCGGAGCATCGCGCGCGTGATCAAGGATCGAACAGCTGCCGCCGGCTCTGCCGCCGTCCGTCTCAGTGTGTATCCCGAAAACATCAAAAAACCCACCAGCCCCGCAAATGCAAAGTACGAGGTTGCAAGCATATAGATGTTAACGTAAACGATCGAGAGCAGTAACGTCGAAAAGGTCAACGAGATTGCTCCGAACCGCAGCAGCGCCTTACGCTGCGGCGTTTCCAGAAGAGGATCGGCCGTTCCCGCCGCCCACGCGCGGAACGCCCGGAAGCCCTTCTCCCTCAGGTTCGGGATCTCCAGGTAGTCACTCAGCATGTAGTAGCCGTCGAGCTTGATGAGCGGATTGAAGTTGAACAGCGTCTGGATTCCGGAAGTCACCAGCACGATCAGCAGGATTTCGCTGGCGAGTGTGTCTTCGGCAAGGAGGCGCCAGGCGATCGCGGCCAGCCCCCAGATGACGAGCTGAAAGTAGCCGCCTGCGAACGTCACCCACATCCGCTCGCGGCGGGTCGGGAACATCCAGGCATCGCTCACATCGCAATAGAACGCCGGGCTGAAATAAATGAGCATGTAGCCCATCGACTGCACCTTGCCGCCGAAATGGCAGCATGTCAGCCCGTGCGCAAACTCGTGGACCGTCAGCACCGCGGCGACGACCACCCACATCATCAGCGCGCCGCGAAGGCTCACGAGCGCAAGCGCGTCCTGGGTCAACCTTCCCGCGTTCAAGAAAGTGATGACCAACCCGCAAAGGATCGCGAGCGCAGCGAACACGTTGAATGCTGGCGTGAAGCACCACTCCACCTTGGGCAGCAGGTAGCCCAAGACCCTCTCGGGATTGAGCGACGCGAGCGGCATGTAGAGGAAGTTTTTTTCCCGGGGCTTGCGCTCTTTGTACTCGGCGAGTTTTTCGGCGACGGTTGGGGTGTCGAGGAGGTGCTTCTCTTCGAGCGAGTTCAGGAAGCCTTCCAGGGATGCCGCCTTGACCGTGGCGCCCAGCCGGGCGGCAGCCGCTGCGCCCAGCGAGTCGATGTCGATCGGTTCCCGGACCAGGTCGACGATGCTGGCCTGCATCTCCTTGAAATTGAAGTAACGATTCGTTACCGGGTCCTTGACGACCAGGTAGGACTTGCCCTGACGGGTTTGGGTCGAGAACTCCAGTTCGCGCCGGAGCTGGTAGAGCCGCGACATCGTTCCTTTATACCATGGATGACGCGGTCTCGGCGCTTTCTATTCAATAACTTAGATCTTACCGTGGTTGCTTACTTTGTAAGGCGGTTGCTTCCATCAGGGTCCGGGGAACAGACAGGGCCCGGTGATGCACTGCGGTCCGAACACCGACCCCTGTGCGACCATGGTTCCCTGCCCAACCCCGTCACTCACCGTGATCTGGGCCACGACCGGACCCTTTGACAGGCATCCCGGACTCTCCAGGAGTTCGACGCTGTACAGGCCGTCCCCGAGATTGAGCGTTTCGACGTCCAGGTCCATAGGGACGAAGGTGCCCGGAGGCGAGCCGACGAACGGAGGTATCGGTATTGGAAAGCCGTACGCCTGCTGGCTGATGGGTTGCTTGACAACGAAGTCGCCCGGACCGAGATCGGAAATATGTTCGCCGGTGGCAGCGTCCGAAACGTTGATGAAGAGTCGAGAGCCGACAGTCAGGATGTTGTTGAAGAACTCGTCGACGATGAACTCGACGGCGGTTGGGTCCGGGGCGGATGTGAGTTGAAGGGCCGTCACCCAACTGGCGCCTTCTCCCTTCCGTGATTTTCCAGATTTGTCGGACTTCTTTGACGAGTCTTTCACCGTTGAAGCTTCCAGCGTGCGGATCGGCGTGACCCCGAAACTGATCACCGCCGTGCACAGAATGATCCCACCCAGTCGTCGAATCTGCATGATGCCTCCCGTGAAAAAGGTTGAACGGCTTGGAACTGATCTGATGCTGTTTTGGTATCACGGGTGACGAAGCAGGCCGAAGCGAAAAGACACCGGGGACTCTGCCGAAGGAGTGGAACGAGCACACACAAAAAGACCCTGCGAATCGAATCACAGGGTCCTTGAATCTTGATGAAAGAAATCTTACAGGCCGCTATTCAGCTCTCGTGACGTTTTCGGCCTGAAAGCCTTTCGGTCCTTCCGTGATATTGAACTCCACGTCATCCCCCTCTTTCAGAGTTCTATAACCATCGCTCTCGATCGCCGAATAGTGAACAAAAACATCCCCGCCGCTGGCCCTCTCGATAAACCCAAAGCCCTTCTTGTTGTTGAACCACTTCACCTTGCCAATTTCTTTAGACATGCCTCTCCAAACTCCTTTACTTCAAGAACTGTTGCTGCCCAAACCGCAAAGCTTGAAAAGGGGGACCGTCGACGGGAAGTTCAGTGGGGTCGCTCTTTTCGAACTTACGCTGTGCTGCAGAGTATTTGGACCGCGACATTATAACGTAAGCCCTTGCAGTGTCAACCGTGTACGGCCAACCAGCGCCGGGTCGATCGGGAAGGTAAAACGCGCCTCTAGGCGAAGAGCGTACAGTCCCCGTAGCTGTAGAACCGGTAGCCCTCTCGGAGGGCGTGGCTGTAAGCGTCGAGGACGATTTTCCGGGAGGCGAACGCAGAGACCAACAGCAGCAGTGTTGTTCGCGGCAGGTGAAAATTGGTGAGCAGAAGGTCGACCGCGGCGAAGCGGTGCCCGGGAAGGATATAGAGGTCGGTTTCGCCCTGGCCCGCCACGAACTTGCCGTTCCGTGCGAAGACGTGTTCGAGCGTCCGCGTCGTTGTCGTCCCGACAGCCACGATTCGACGGCCGTCCTGGCGCGCCCGGTTCAGCGCTTCGGCGCTCCCCAGGCTGATTTCGTAATGTTCGCCCTTGAGCCGGTGGTCTGCTGGGTCATCGGTGCGTACCGGTATGAACGTTCCGATGCCCACATGCAGGGTGAGATCGACCACCTCGATGCCCACGTCATCGAGGGAAGCGAACACGCTGTCGCTGAAATGAAGGCCCGCCGTCGGTGCCGCAACAGCGCCCACTTTGTCTGCGTACACTGTCTGGTAGTCGGTCTCATCGGCGGTCCGGTCCGGCCGCCCAATGTAGGGCGGTAGCGGCACGTGACCGTATCGCTCGAGCACCCCGACGACTCCGGCGTGGCTGGACGTCTCGAGTTCGACCAGGCGAAGACCATGGTCCCGGGGCCCCCCGATCCTGAAGGCGACGCCATCGTCCAGGTCGATTCGATCGCCTTCTCGCACCCGTTTTCCGGGCCGGAGCATCACTTCCCAGATCCGCTCGGAAACCGGGTTCGCAAACAGAACCTCGACATCGCGCCCACCCTTGACGATCCTACCGAAGACGCGCGCCTTCAGGACCCTTGTGTTGTTGACCACGACGAGGTCGGAAGGACACAGATAACGGGCCAGCTCCCGAAAGTGTGCATCCGTCAGTCGTCCCGAGCGCCGATCGACGACCAGCATCCGGGAAGCGTCTCGAGGCTGCACGGGCTCTTTGGCAATCGCCTCCGGTGGCAATGTGTAGTCGTAGTCGGCCAGGCTCGCCGGTTCTCCGCCTTTCCGGCCATGATTCAGCGCGGCAGGTCCCATGCGGTTGCCATCATAACAGCTTGGTCCCGCCGACCTCCCGAAGGTGTCCTTGGCCTGGTGTACAAATAGGCCGTTTATAATATGATGGTTCAGGGACCTGTCGAAGACCGCCATCGTTCTGACACCAGCCAAGCGAGCGTGGCTGCAGACGACCGTGTCTTGACTCATGCTAAATCGGTTTAGGCTCGCTCCCGGCCGAACGAATAAGTTATTATATAATAATGATTTAAGTCAGATTACGCCCACCGCGGAGTGCGTGCGACCTTGGCGGTGGGCGAGTCGCCTAACCGACTCACAACTTGACATCATAGCACTCATATATATATTATGACGTGTGACTAAGTTATGGGAGGCTATCGATGGCCGTTATTCGATGGGATCCGTTTCGAGATCTAAACACATTGCAGGACCGCATGAATCGCCTCTTCGAGGAGGCCAACCGGGGATGGAGATCCGATGAACCGTCGGCGACGACCGCGTGGAGCCCGGCGGTGGACATTTTCGAGACCGAGGACCAGATCATCGTTCAGGCCGAGGTCCCCGGCATGGAACGCAAGGACATTGAGTTGAGTCTGGAGAACAACGTGCTCACTTTAAAGGGTGACCGGAAGTTTCAAAAGGAAACCAAGGACGAGAACTACCACCGAATCGAACGGTCCTACGGTTCTTTCAGCCGCTCGTTTTCGATCCCCGCGATGGTGAACGAAGACCAGATCCGGGCGGACTACAACGAAGGCGTGTTGTCGATTTCGCTACCCAAGAGAGAGAAGGCGCGACCGAAACAGATCAAGATCACCTCGGAGTGATGGCCAGCCGGCCATTGCTGGAGATCTGAGAGACCATGATTCGCTTTGACAAGTTCACACTGAAAGCCCAGGAGGCCTTGCAGTCGGCGCAGGCCCACGCCGCGGAGCACCGTCACTCCCAGGTGCAGCCCGAACACCTTCTCTGGGCCCTCCTCGAGCAGAAAGAAGGGGTCGTCTTGCCGACCCTCCAGAAACTGGGGGCCGATATCCCTACGCTGGCACGCGACATGGCCGCCACCGTCGGCAGCCTTCCGCGGCTCGAATCGCCGGCCGAGCCGCAGGTGTCTCCGGCGCTGGGAAAGGTTCTAGAGACGGCGGTCACCGAAGCGGATCAGTTCAAAGACGAATACGTCGGCACCGAGCACCTCCTCATCGCCATGACGTCGGCGAAGGGAGAGGAAGTCGCCGGTCTTCTGGCGTCGCACGGCGTCTCGAAAGACGCCATCCTGAAAGTGCTGGTGTCGATCCGGGGCACGCAGAAGATCACCGATCCGAATCCCGAAGAGAAGTACCAGGCCTTGGAGCGCTACTCCCAGGATCTCACCGAACTTGCCCGCACCAGCAGGCTTGATCCGGTCATCGGCCGAGACGAAGAGATCCGCCGAGTCGTCCAGGTTCTCTCGCGCCGGACGAAGAACAACCCTGTGCTCATCGGAGAGCCCGGGGTCGGAAAGACGGCAATAGTCGAAGGCCTGGCACAGCGTGTGGTCGCCGGAGATGTTCCCGAGTCGCTTCAGAACAAACGGCTCGTTTCTCTAGACCTGGGATCGATGATCGCGGGAACGAAATACCGCGGAGAATTCGAAGACAGGCTCAAGGCCGTGCTCAAGGAACTCGCAGAGTCCTCGGGTGAATACGTCTTGTTCATCGACGAGTTGCACACCGTCGTTGGCGCCGGGGGGGCCGAGGGTTCCATGGACGCCTCGAACATGCTCAAGCCGGCCCTGGCGCGCGGCGATCTGCGCTGCATCGGCGCAACGACGCTCAACGAGTACCAGAAGTACATCGAGAAAGACAAAGCGCTCGAGCGCCGGTTCCAAAAGGTGTTCGTCGGCGAACCCTCTCCGGAAGACACGATCTCGATCCTGCGGGGATTAAAGGAGCGCTACGAGGTTCATCACGGCGTCAAGATCAAGGACTCGGCGATCCTTGCCGCGGCCCTGCTTTCGAACCGCTACATCCCGGATCGCTTCCTGCCCGACAAAGCGATCGATCTGATCGACGAAGCGGCCGCGAGCCTGCGCATGCAGATCGACTCGCTGCCGGTTGAGATCGATGAGGTCGAGCGGGGCGTCGTTCAGCTCGAGATCGAACGTCAGGCCCTGAGCAAGGAAGACGATGGCCCATCGCGGGAACGGCTTGCTGAGCTGGAGCGGGAACTGGGGGAGCTCCGTGAGAAGTCCACCGAGATGAAACTCCGCTGGCAGCGCGAAAAGGAAGGCATACAGTCGATCCGCGCGCTGAAGGAACAGCTCGAACAGGCCCGAATCGAAGAGCAGCAGGCCGAGCGCGAAGCGGATCTGACCCGAGTCGCCGAAATCCGCTACGGGCGCATCCGGGAGATCGAGCAGAAGCTCGAAGACGCCAACCGTTCGCTCGAACAACACGAGCAGTCGGACCGGATGTTGAAGGAAGCAGTCGACGAAGAAGACATCGCTCGCATAGTTGCCAAGTGGACCGGAATCCCGGTCAGCAAGATGCTCGAAAGCGAAGTTCAGAAGCTCGTCAAGATGGACGAACTGCTGGCGCGTCGCGTAGTCGGACAGCGGGAAGGCCTGGCGGCCGTGGCGAACGCCGTCCGCCGTTCACGCGCCGGGTTACAGGATACCGACCGGCCGATCGGCGTATTCCTCTTCATGGGTCCGACCGGTGTGGGCAAGACCGAGACCGCCCGTGCGCTGGCCGAGTTCCTCTTCGACGACGAACGCAACATGGTGCGTATCGACATGTCGGAGTACATTGAGAAACACTCAGTCGCGCGTTTGATCGGAGCGCCCCCCGGCTACATCGGCTATGAAGAAGGCGGGTACCTGACCGAAAGTGTGCGCCGGCGCCCCTATTCGGTGGTGCTTCTGGACGAGATCGAGAAGGCGCATCCGGAGGTGTGGAACATCCTGCTCCAGATTTTCGATGACGGCCGCCTGACCGACGGGAAAGGGCGTACGGTGGACTTCCGGAACACCGTCCTCATCATGACCTCCAACGTCGCCGTCGGCGGCGATGAGGCCGATGTTCCCGGCGAGGATGCCGACGTCCGGCATGCGCTGAAGACTCACTTCAAACCGGAGTTCCTGAACCGCATCGACGACATCATCCGATTCCATAGCCTGGGCAGCGAGGACATTGTTCGGATCATCGACATCCAGCTTGTCGCACTGCGTCGGCATCTAGAAGAACGTAACGTCAGGCTCGAGCTGACGTCCCAGGCGCGAGAAATGCTCTTCCGCGAAGGGTATGAACCGGAGTTCGGCGCACGACCCCTGAAGCGGGCCATCCAACGTCTGGTGTCGGATCCGCTGGCGCTGAAGCTGCTCGAGGGCGAAATCCCGGCCGGCTCCCATGTAGTTGCGGATGCTGGACGGGACGGGAAGCTTGCCTTCCGATCCTCTCCCGTGGATATTGAGGCATAGCATCCCGTGGCGGCCGGCAGCTGCGACCTGCCAGCACACCCCTTGATCCGGGAGCCCAGATTTCGGTAAGATTAGCACTCGCTTCGCGCGAGTGCTAATGCCTTTATTCTTCTATCCTTGCAAATCCATAGGAGTTCCCGATGCCCGCAAAAGAGCTACTGTTTCGTGACGAGGCCCGAACGAAGATCCTTAAGGGAATCAACGTACTGGCGGATACGGTAAAAATAACCCTCGGTCCGAAAGGCCGCAACGTGGTCCTCGAACGCAAGTTCGGAGCACCGTTGATTACGAAGGACGGCGTGACCGTCGCAAAGGAGATTGATCTGGGGAGCCGTTTCGAGAACATGGGCACCCAGATGGTCCGGGAAGTTGCGAGCAAGACCAGCGATGTCGCTGGCGACGGCACGACCACCGCAACCGTTCTGGCGCAGGCCATCTACCGGAGGGGGCTGAAGAACGTCGTCGCCGGCGCCGACCCGATGGACCTGAAGCGCGGCATCGACCAGGCCGTCGAGGTTGTGGTCGGGGAATTGACCCGGAAATCCACCGAGGTCGAGAGCCATAAAGAACAGCAGCAGGTGGCGACGGTCTCGGCCAACAACGACGACCAGATCGGGGAGTTGATTGCCGAGGCCCTGGAGCAGGTGGGCAAAGACGGGGTCGTCACGGTCGAAGAAGCCAAATCGATGAAAACCGATTTGGAAGTTGTCGACGGAATGCAGTGGGACCGCGGCTACTTGTCGCCCTACTTCGTGACCGACCAGGACCAGATGGCAGCGGTGATGGACAACCCACTGATCCTCGTGCGCGAAAAGAAGTTCTCGGCCGTCAAGGACCTCGTCCCGGTGATGGAGCTAGCTTCGCGTGAGGGCCGCCCTCTGGTCGTTATCTCTGAGGACATCGAGGGCGAAGCCCTGGCCACCATGGTGGTGAACAAGATACGTGGCACGGTGCCGTGTGTGGCGGTCAAGGCCCCGGCGTTCGGCGATCGGCGGAAGGCGATCATGTCGGACATCGTCGCGATCACCGGCGGCCGCGCGTTGACCGAAGATCTCGGAATCAGCGTCGAGAGCATCACCGTCGCCGACCTCGGCCAGGCCAAGCGGGTCGTCGTGGACAAGGACAACACGACCATCGTCGAAGGCAAGGGTACGCGTGAGGCGATTGAGGGCCGCCTCAAGGAGATCCGTCTCCAGATCGAGCAGACAGAGTCCGATTACGATCGTGAGAAGCTTGCCGAGCGGCTGGCCAAGCTGACCGGCGGCGTGGCCGTCATCCGTGTGGGCGCGCACACCGAAACTGAGATGAAGGAGCTGAAGGCTCGGGTCGAGGACGCCCTGCACGCGACACAGGCAGCCTCAGAAGAAGGCATCGTACCCGGCGGCGGGACGGCGCTGTTGCGGGCACAGCCTGCGGTCGACGAGTTCGCGAAGAGTTTAGAAGGCGACCTGCGAACCGGTGCGGAGATTCTGCGGGAGTCGCTTGAGGTCCCCACCAGGCTGATCGCCGGCAATGCAGGGGTCGAGGGTGCGGTGGCGCTCGGCCAGATCCGTTCAACCGACGACGAGCGCTTTGGGCTCAACGCCCGGACCGGGGAATTCGAAGACCTTGTCGCGGCCGGCGTTATCGATCCCACGAAAGTCGTCCGCGTCGCGTTGCAGAACGCGGCCTCCGTCGCCGGAATGTTGATCACCACCGAAGCCGCTGTCGCGGAACTACCCGAAAAGGAGGTTCCGGTCCCGGCCGGCGACTACGACGAATACGATTGAGGTAGGCGGCGCTTCGCGCCGCCGCTCATCATTGTCAACACCACCCCGGCGCTTCGCGCCACCCCGGGCTCCCCTCCTGCCAAGGAGGGGTGGATGCGCCGGAAGGCGCAGACGGGGTGGTTCTGAGGAGGGGAGTTCTGTGTAGCTACTACCGGCTGTTTCTCCTCAACTCAACTGACTACTGACTACTGATTACTGACTACTCCGCCGCCTGCGGCGGCGGCTCCCTCTTCAGAATCGCCACCATGATGATCCCTCCGATCATTGCGAAGAGGGAGAACACGATCAGGTTGATCAAGAAGTTGACCAGCAAGGTTGTGAAAGAAAAGTCAGGCGATAGCAGCCGCAGTATCAGTTCCCGAATCGTTCCCTCCACTTCCGGATACTCGTTGAGCAGTTCCTCGATGGTCTCCTGCTGAGATCGCAGGCTTTCGGCGGCCAGCAGTCGGAACGGCAGCGAGATCAACGTTGCGATCATCGCCCCGACGATCCCGCTGAGGACCCCGACGAATGCTCCGTCGCCGTAGGTGGCGCCCCCGGCGCCACCCGGATGCTGTTTGATCAGGAGCCAGGAAGCCAGCGCCCCTCCGCCGATCACCCACATGCAGCAGATGCAGTTGGCGAGGTTGACCAGCGGCAGAGAAGAGAGAATGCCGAGCGCGGCGCCACCGATCAAAGCCGGCTGGGCAAAGTTCGAAGTTCCAAGTTGGCCGAGCGGGACGGGCTGGTCGGTCGGTGTGCCGCACTGCATGCAGTACTGGGCGTTCTCGGCGAGAGTCAGGCCGCACTTCCGGCATGTCCTCACACCGAGCTCCTTTCCGAAGCCGAGCGTACGAAAAGATCGCGGATCCCCTCCCGAACGAAACCGGCGGCCCCAGACCCAAGCAGCAACCCTGAGAAGACGCGCGCTGGGACTATGTCGATGAACAGGCCCGCGACGAGGAACTCGACGGCTGTCAGACCTATGGCCCAGAGCAGGAGGCGCCTGCTGGGTCCCAGTCCCGCCAGGAGCGCGATGAAGAAGCCCGAGTAGATAGAAGTACAACGGACACACACCGCGAGCGGGGCTCCCGCAAGGTGGAAGGAGCGTTCGGCGTACTGGTGACAGATCCTGGAAAAAAAGGTGTAGACCCAGTCCAACTCAAGCACTGGCGCCGCGACGATGGCTGCCATCCACACCGCACACGCGGTAACGAGGACGGCGTCGGCCCGCCGACGCTCAACCATCCATCCGAACCGATGAAGCGCTGTCATCATTCCCTAACTGACTACTGACTACTGACTACTGACTACTGACCTGACTACTGGCCCGCGGCCACGCTCACCAAAGACTGTTCCGGCCGTCTCATGGGGTAATTCACCTCACGATCGATGGGCGATAATGGGTGTATTCTCTAACCATGGGATGCCTGAGTCGGAGCGGCGGTGGCTCCGAGCCCGGATCAGGAGCATTTTAGCAGGCTTCCGGAGGCTGTAGGTCGTTTCGAAAACCATTGAATACCTTGACTGTTAACCCCTTGATGCTATGATAATTGGATTGCTATTAATGATGGTTGACTATCATCGTCTTCTGAGGTGATTTATGAATCGCAAAGTCATCGTGGGTGCCATTGTGTTCGGTCTGCTGGCCGTGTCGATTCCGGCCGAGGCTCAGCGTGACAGCCGAAGCGCGCGTGCTGAGCGAGCGAACCGTGCACTGGCAAGGTGGTTGGATCAAGACGTAGCCTACATCATCACGGACGAAGAGAAGGCCGCGTTCAAAGCGTTACAGACCGACGAAGAGCGGGAGCAGTTCATCGAGCAGTTCTGGCTGCGCCGGGACCCGACACCCGACACGATCGGGAACGAGTATCGCGAGGATCATTACGTGCGCATCGCGTACGCGAACGAGCGTTTCGCCTCCGGCAAACCGGGCTGGAAAACCGATCGCGGCAGGATCTACATCATTCATGGTCCGCCCCACAACAAAGAGTCGCACCCGGCGGGCGGCACCTATGACCGGCCGATCTATGAGGGCGGCGGGACGACGACCACCTACCCGTTCGAAATCTGGAACTACCGGTACATCGAGGGGATCGGCAGCGACGTGCTCTTCGAGTTCGTCGATCCGACGTTGACGGGCGAGTACCGGATGACCATGGACCCGTTCGAAAAGGATGCCCTGGCGAACGTCCCGGGGGGCGGCTACACCCTGGACGAGGAGATGTCCGACGATCCCGATGCAATGAAGGGGGAACGCGGCATGAGGTCACAGAGCGGCGCGTCTATCCGGATGAGTCAGTTCGAGCGATTGGATCAGTATGCCAAAGCGTTCAAGCCGCCCGAGATCAAGTTCAAGGATCTGGAAACGATCGTTACGACGAAGCTCTCCTACAACCTGCTGCCGTTCGAGATGCGGGCCGATTTCGTCCGCGTGACCGAGGATAGCATCCTGTCTCCGGTCACGATCAAGATCGACAACGAAGACATTGCTTTCCAGGTAACCGAGGGCATCCATCGTTCACTGATCAATGTGTTCGGTCGGGTGACCGGGATCAACGGTCGGGTGGCGCACGTGTTTGAAGACACGATCCGCAACGATATCCCCGACGCGCTCTTCAAGCGTGCCCTCGACAGTTATTCGGTGTGGCAGAAAGTAATTCCGTTGCGCCCGGGTCTGTACAAGATCGATCTCGTTCTGAAGGACCTCAACAGCAACGATGTGGGAACCATCAACCAGCGGCTCGCCGTCCCGCGGTTTCCCGAAGAGCAACTAGCGGCGAGTTCTCTGATTCTCGCCGATCTGATAGAGCCGCTGCCGCCGAGACAGGTAGGTTCCGGGGCGTTCATCCTGGGCGCCTCGAAAGTTCGCCCCAGCGTGGAACAGCGCTTCAAGCAGGATCGCGACCTGAATTACTGGATTCAGGTCTACAACCTGCAGATCGATGAAGACCTGCTGAAACCGTCCGCGACGGTCGAAACGCTGATCACCCGGGACGGGCAGGAAGTGCAGAAGATCGTCGATGATTCGCGGGAAGTCTCGAACGCAGCGCAACAGATGACGATCCAGAAGTCGGTATCGCTCGACGAGTTCGAGCCTGGCGAGTACTCGATCCAGGTGAGGATCACCGACAACCTGTCGGGCGACATCATCACGCAGTCGAGCAAGTTCGTCGTACAGGAAGCCGTCGACGCCGGGGGGAACCGTTAGGTCTCCGCGGGCAAGACTTTGATGACAAACCTGCGAAAGTTCGCGTTCCTGGCAGCCGTGGTAGTTTGCTGCGCGTCTGCCGCCGCCACGGTTACGGCCCAGACACTGGGCTCGGCCAGCCTCCGCGGGCGTGTTCAAGACAGCACGGGATCTCCGCTGATTGGGGCGCTCGTTGCCATCCAGGCGGCCGACACGAACCTTCGCGAACGGCTCGTCTTTACCGATCGTGGCGGCCTGTTTTCTATCGCCAACCTCGCGGCCGGAAACTATACGATCAAAGTCACAAAACCCCGGTTCCTTCCCAACACCACCGGGGGTGTCCAGCTGGCGGCCGGCACGACTGCCGCACTGACGATCAATCTCCAGACCGCCATTGAAATCGTCCGTCGCGGAGTGCGCCGCGGCAGCCTCGAAGAAATGAAGTGGGTGCTGCGCAGCTCGCCTTCGACTCGTCCGATCCTGCGGATGGTCGAGGACGAGCAGGAGACCGACGAGAAAAGTCTCGATGAGGTCATCGGTGACCTGGAGCCCTCCGGTTATTTCCAGCTCTACTCTGCGGCGGTGGAGACATCGTCGGGAGTTTCGGATTCGGTCGGTTCCCAGTTCGCCGTCAGTGTGCCGCTGGGTGGCGGCTCGGAGGTCAAGCTGACGGGGCAGTACACCGAATCCCCGGATCAGCCGCGCGGGTTCGGTGCGTCTTATGAATTCTCGCCCGGCGACCGCAAGCGATCGTCGTTGGCGATCAACGTGCGACAGGGCGCGATGCTCGGCGCAGAAGCCGCAGGCAGTCAATCGCGCGAGATCAAAGTTGAGTATCAGGAACAGATGCAGTGGTCCGACCACCTCGTATTCAACTACGGCGCCGACATCGGGCGGGCGGAGGGCGTCACGAGCAATAGTTACGTCCGGCCCGAGTTCGGTGTTTCGTGGGTGCCACAGGCGCGGACAACGATCCGGACTTCTTTCTCGCAGCGAGCACCTTCCGACACCGACGACCCGATTCGCGGTAGAGAATATTTCGATCGCTCAGTCTACATTCCGCCCGAGGCGGAGCAGTACTCCCACAACGAGATTGGGGCATCCCACGTCTTCTCGGAATCCCTCCAGGTCTCGGCAGCCGCGTTCCGGGATCGGCTCGGCACCCAGGCGTTCCTGGTCGATGCTGCGAACGGGCGGCGGGCGATCGTGTTCTTCGACGGCAGCGAGGCTCCTTCGACGGGCCTGCGATTACACATGGATCGAACCTTCCGGCGCTTCGAAGCCGGTGTGGGCTACACCTTTGCCAGCGCGGTCGGATTCGATCCGGACATCATCTCTCCCGACGATCTCCGGACGCAGGCCGAGCGCCAGAACCTCCATGTCGTGACCGCCCGGGTCAAAACCGACATCGATCTCACGCAGACTGCGGTCACCGCCGTCTACCGCTGGGCGTCGGGCCATTCGATGGTGCCCGTCGATCCGTACCAGCCGTTCACTGAGTATAATGACCCCACCTTGAGCATCACGATCGCGCAAGATTTACCCAGCCTCAAGATCTTCCCGGCCAAGTTCCAGGCCGTGGTCGATGCCAGAAACCTCTTCGAACCGGCATTCGGGTCCCGAAGGACCGTCCAGGCCTTATACCCCCGGCTCCTCAAAGGCGGCATACACATAAGATTTTGAACAGAATACAATTTTTTGTATTCTGTCTTCCAAAAATGGTATTTTTGCGTCAGGAACTCGCTAAAGCTTTGTAAACACGTGTAGTTGTTTGGTCGTCGGATTGCACATCGTTTCTCGCGGACAGTTGTGTCCAGTGTGCGAATTATGACCAGAAGGATATTGTCGTTCCGAATCATCGCGACCCTGATCGTCAGTCTAGGGATGATCATCCTGGGCGGACTGAACGTTCAGCAGAAGAGACGATGGGTTGCGCCCGACGATGGTGTGTCGTGGATGGAAACCTCGAAGGGAGTCGAAGCCACCCTCGTTGTTACCGAAGGGCCCGGGTCGCGCGCTGGCGTCGAGATCGGGGACGTACTGGTAGCGATCGACGAGATCTACATCGAAGACGACCGTCACGTGACCAAGGTCCTCTACGATCTCGGCGAGTGGTCGCGAGCGACCTACCATCTCGAGCGCGATGAAGCCGAAATCGAGACCACTGTTGTCGTCGCGCCTCGCTCGGAACGATTGGAGAGCCGGTTCGCGTACCTGGAGACCATTGGAATCCTGTACCTGCTGGTGGGTCTTTTCGTCATCACCAAGAGATGGCGTGCCCCCCACGCGGTTCACTTCTACTGGGTGTGTCTGATTTCGTTCGTTTTCTTCGTCTTCCACAGTACCGGCAAATTCAACGACTTCGACTGGACGATCTTCTGGGCGGATCTTGCTGCCCTTGCTCTGCTGCCCCCACTGTTCATGCACTTCTGCCTGGAGTTTCCAGTCAAAAAGGCATGGCTGCGGCGTCACCGATTCCTTGTCCCTCTGCTCTACATGCCGGGCGGGCTTTTGCTGCTGAGCTGGGTCGCGTTCGTTACCGGAGTTCTCGGCTTCATTCCGTCGCCCCTCGTCCTGCTGCACATGCTGGACAGCATTACAACATTCCACTTCGGGCTCTTTTTTGTTTTGAGCGCGGCCGTCCTGGTTCACACGTACCGTACTGTCCAGGAGCCGGAGCTTCGTCAGCAGATGAAGTGGGTGACGCGCGGAACGGCCGTGGCTGTTGTGCCCTATTTCCTTTTCATCTCGCTACCTCGATTGTTTGGCACAATTCCACCCGAATACGCCGATTTCGCCGTGTTCCCGCTTGCCTTCATCCCGGTATCGTTCGGTTATGCGATCCATCGGTATCGCCTGATGGATGTCGACATCCTGTTCAAGCGGGGCGTGGCTTACACGCTCGCGACTGCGGCGGTCGTCGGTTTCTACATCACGGTCGTCGTGGTTGTCGGGAGGTTGTTCGGCGATAGCATGCCGCAGCAGGGTCTCATCGCGCCGGTCGTGGCGACGATCATCGCGGCCTTGCTCCTGGCGCCGACCAAGGACCAGATTCAGACATGGCTGGACAAGTTCTTCTACAAGGACCGGTACAACCTGCGGCTGACCGTTACCGACTTCGGCCGGAACCTGGGCACCGAAGTCGATCTGCAGACCGTGCTCGACCGGATCGTCGAGCGCCTGTCCGGATCGCTGTACGTGGACCAGATGGCTGTCCTGCTCGAAGATCCCGACGACACGTCACAGTTTGTTCTCGCACGGGCCCATGGCCTGGACGTGCCGGTCGGAACGGTCTATCCGTTCCTCAAGAAAGACATCGATCAACCCTACATCTTCTTTGAGGACGAAGAGCATCACGGCCTGAACTACTTCATTCCCTGCCGTGCCAAAGACCGGGTAATCGCCTACTTGGGAATGGGTCGCACCGAGAGCGGGGACTACCTCACCAGCGAAGACCTCGACCTGCTACAGGGCGTTTCCGACTACATCGGGATCGCGGTCGAGAACGCGACGCTCTACCGGTCGCTCGAAGACAAGGCCACCGAGTATGAGAGCCTCAAGGACTTCAACGAGAACATCATCGAGTCGATCAGCGTTGGCGTGATGGTCGAGATCGGCGATCGCATCATCGGCTGGAATCGGGCTCTGGAGAAGCTGACCGGCAGCCCGCGGTCAAAGATGCTCGGTAAGAGCACATCCGACGTCATCCCGATGCAGTCGCTGGAGCGCCTGCGGGAAGAGCGCAACTTGTACAAGCATCTCTGGGGTGACCTGGTGGTGAACTTCTCAGCGACTCCTCTGGTCGACAAGGAAGACCGCGAAGCGGGCCGGCTGATCATCGTGGACGACATTACCGAACGCGTCCGACTGGAAGACCAGCTCTCTCAGAACGACAGGCTCACGTCGATGGGCTTGCTCGCCGCCGGCGTCGCCCACGAGGTGAACACACCGCTGGCGGTCATCTCGAGCTACTCGCAGCTGTTGCGCAAGCAGCTCAGTCCCGGTGACGAACGGAACAAGCTGATGGACAAGATCATCAAACAGACGTTCCGCGCCTCCGAGATCGTCAACAACCTCTTGAGCTTCTCCAGGACGAACGCGACCGAGTTCGTCGAGCTGGATGTGCATCAGATCATCACCGAAACGATTTCTCTGCTCGACCACCAGTTGAAGAATGCCGGGGTTCGCGTCGAACGGGAGTTTTCGGCAGAGGCCCCACTGGCGTTCGGCAACGCCGGTAAGCTGCAACAGGTTTTCCTGAACCTGTTCCTGAACTCCAAGGACGCGATGACGGGCGGAGGACACCTCCGGATACGCACCGACGCGAGCGATGCCAAGCTTCGTGTCTGGATCGAGGACACCGGAGCGGGAATCAGCAGCGAAAACATCAAGAGGATCTACGACCCGTTCTTCACGACCAAGGACGTCGGCAAAGGTACGGGTCTCGGCCTGTCGGTCACTTACGGAATCATCCAGGAACACGGAGGGAGTATCTCCGTCGAAAGCGAGCCCGGAAAGGGGACGGCGTTCCGGCTGGAACTGCCGCTCGCAAGGAAGCCCGTGCATGTCTAAGTCAAACTACAAGGTCCTGATCGTCGACGACGAAGAGGAGATTCGCGACAGTCTCAACCTGCTCCTTAGCTCGGAAGGCCTCTCGGTCGAAGCAGTGGCCACGGGCGAGGAAGGTCTGCAAAAGGTCGAGGAAAACCTCTATGACCTCGTGCTTCTCGATCTGATGTTGCCCGGACGGTCCGGTCTGGAGATTCAGACAGACCTGAAGGGCATCGACCCGACACTTCCGGTCGTCATCATCACGGCTATGGCTGCGATCGAGACTGCCGTCGATGCGATCCGTTCAGGCGCTTACGACTACGTGACCAAACCCTGGAATAACGAGAGGTTGATGGTGATCGTCAACAACGCCATCAAGCAGCGGAAGCTTCACAGCGAGAACCAGCAGTTGCGGCGGGCCCTCAACGAACGTTTCGGTTACAGCAACATCGTCGGCAAGAGCGACAGGATGCTGCGCCTCCTCGACCTCGTGACCCAGGTTGCGGCGAGCCGCAGTACTGTCTTGATCCAGGGTGAGAGCGGGACCGGCAAGGAACTCGTCGCCAAGGCCATTCACCTGAAGAGTCCGCGAGCCAACAAGCCGTTCGTGCCGGTAAACAGCGGCAGCATGCCAGTCGACCTGCTCGAGAGCACGCTGTTCGGCCACGTCCGTGGAGCGTTCACCAGCGCCGTGGCAACCAAGAAGGGTCTGTTCGAGATCGCCGACTCGGGGACGATCTTCTTCGATGAGATCGGAACTATCGGCCCTGAAACCCAGGCCAAGCTGCTCCGCGTGATCCAGGAGCGGGAATTCATGCGTCTGGGCGGGACCGAGACCATCAAGGTCGATGTGCGGATCATCGCGGCAACGAACGTCGACCTGAAGAAGCTGGTCGATGCGGGCAAGTTCCGCGAGGACCTCTTTTATCGCCTGAACGTCATCGCGTTGGATGTCCCTCCGCTGCGGGAGAGGCGCGAGGACGTTCCGTTCCTGGTCGATTTCTTTTTCCGGAAGTATTGTGAAGAGAATGACAAACCGATGTATCGCTTCAGCTCCGAATCGATGAAGATCCTGATGGATTACCCGTGGCCGGGTAACGTTCGCGAGCTGGAGAATGTCGTCGAGCGCTCGGTCGTCCTGGCGTATGGGGACGTGATCGGGCGGGACTTGCTGCCCGAGACCGTCACCGATCCCTCGCCTCGATTCGCGACGCTTGCCTCGCTTGAGATGGACAAGGAAAGCTCGCTGTTCGAGATCCTCGATGCATTCGAGCGGCGGGTCATCGTCGAGCGCCTCCAACAGACCGGCTGGAGTCAGACCGAGGCGGCCGAAAGCTTCAGCGTTCCGCTGTCCACGTTGAATCAGAAGATCAAGCGGCACGGGATCAACAGTAAGAAGAAGCGCGAGCGCGCCCCGGTGCCGACCCGTTAGCTCCTCCCCCAGGATTGCTCATCACACTCAAGTGAGTAGTGCCTGTGTTTGATGATTCGTAGGCCGTTATCCGTAGGCCGTTGTTAGGGCAACTCCCCACGAGTAAGACGATTGTGTCATCATTGTTTCAACTGACTACTGACTACTGACTACGTGCCCAGCACATACCCCATCATCGAGGACATCCGAAGCCGGGCGGCTTCGGCTTCCCGGAAGGTCGTGTACCCCGAATCCGGGGACGCGCGGATCTTGAAGGCCGCCGTGATCGTGTCGAAGGCAGGGATTGCCCGACCGGTGCTCGTCGGTAGTCCGGACCGGGTCGCCAAACAGGCCCGTTCATTCGGCCTGAATCTTTCGAAAGTTGAAGTCGTCCATCCCGATACCCCGACGATCGAGCGTTACGCGGAGATGCTCCTGACCGACTGGCGAGCCAGGGGGACAACGGAACTCGAGGCCCAGGAACGTCTGGAAGACCCGATGTATTTTGCGGCCGCAATGGTCCGGGCCGGAGATGCGGATGGATTCGTCGGCGGTGCGTCGACGAAAACGGCCGACACCGTGCGCGCGGCCATACGCTGCATCGGCCTGGCCCCGGATTCATCGATTGTCTCGAGTTACTTCCTGATGGCGTTGCCCTCCAGCGACCACGGGGAACGCGGAGGCCTTGTTTTTACCGACTGTGCCGTGGTACCGGTTCCTACCTCCCCGCAGCTTGCGGAGATCGCGCTTCAGGCCGCCGCCAACACCCGGAAGCTGCTCGGTTGCGAGCCCCGCGTGGCTTTCCTCTCGTTTTCGACCAAAGGCAGTGCCGAGCACGCGCTGGTCGACCGCGTCCGCCAGGCCGCAGAAACGGCATCTGCGCGTAACGGAAACTTGGTCATCGATGGGGAGCTTCAGGCAGACGCGGCCCTGGTTCCGGAGGTTGCGAAAGCAAAGGCGGGGGCGAGTCCGGTTCAGGGCCGGGCGAACACCCTGGTCTTTCCCGATCTCCAGTCCGGGAACATCGCATACAAACTCACCGAGAGACTCGCCGGCGCCCGCGCCCTGGGTCCGATCCTGCAGGGCCTGGCCAAGCCCGGGAACGACCTGTCGCGGGGCTGTTCGGTAGAAGACGTGGTGGATGTTACGGCCGTCACTGCTTTGAGCTAGGCTCCCGACGACTTTACTCCACGAAGGGACGTGGAAGGCTCTGGAGTTCTGTCGCGATGAAGTGATCGGGATCGACGTAGGCGAGTAACGTTCCATCAGCTGTAAGCAATCAAGAAGATCCGTTCGGATGGCTGAGCTCAACGCCGGAGGCTGGCGTGATCCCCGAACCGTGCAGAACAAAAAAGGCTCCCGGAAACCGGGAGCCTTTCTGCGCTATGAGGTCCTTGACGTATTAGTCGTCGGAGGTCCGGCGGCGAATCTTCTTCCGACTCCGTTTTCGGGCCAGGGCCTGCTTGATCCGCTTCTTTTCGCCGGGCTTCAGGTAGAAGGAGTGTCTCTTGACCTCCTTGATGATGTCCTCCTGCTGGACTTTTCTCTTGAAGCGGCGGAGAGCGTTCTCGATCGACTCGCCCTCCTGAACTCTTACTTCAGCCACTCAGTACACACCCCCAATCTTGGCATAAGCATAGATTGCGATTATCGCGAAGAGGGGCCGGTAAAGTCAAACGGATGGGGCGCGGGCGGATAGCCGCAAGACCCATCGGCCATGGTGCCGATAGCACTGTTACAGGCCACTAGAGGCCCGGACCGGGTCGAAAACCCATGCTATACTTCGCGACTGATGGCCGCTAAGTGTCCCCTTTGCAACGCTCGGGCCGCGAAGCGTCACTGTCCCGCGAAGGCGACTCAGATCTGTCCCGTCTGCTGCGGAACGAAGCGCGAAGTCGAAATCGACTGCCCCAGCGATTGCACCTACCTCCAGACCGGCCGTTCGTTCGAATCCGAGCGTCAACCGGCTCGCCGTTCCCCACGCATGGGTCGGCAATTCGACGAACAGTTCCTCTACCGGTACGCTCCGGTGATCGCGACGCTGGCGCGGGTGATCGTCGAAGAGAGGAGCCGAACTCCCAACGTCGTCGACCGGGATGCCGCCGAAGCCTACCAAGCCCTGAAGGCCACGTTGAATACTCTCTCGAGTGGTCTCTACTACGAGACGACGCCGGAAGACAACGTCGTTGCCGCCGCCCTCTTCGCGGGTATGAAGGCCTTCTTCGACCAGATGATGGAGGCCCAGCAGGACGGGCCGTCGCTGAAAGTCACCGAAGCGCAGGATGTCGTCGATTTCATGATCTCAACCGCCGAGTTCCATTCCAGCGGTCGGCCGAAGAGTCGCAAGTACCTGGACTGGCTCGCGACGATGGTGCCGGCGGCGAATCAGGAAGAAAGCAGCGGGCTGATCGTTCCGTGACCGAGCTCCGGGGTATCGGCGAGATCCTGGCCATCCGATTTGCGCGGCTCGGAGATGTCGCGCTGCTGTTGCCCGCCCTTGCGCGTCTCAAAGCCTCCTTTCCGGAAGCCCGACTCTCTCTAATGACCGGTAGCCGGTGTGCTCCGCTTGCGAGGCTGTGTCCGCACCTGGACGAGGTGCTGTCCGTGGACCGACTGGCGATGCGGGACGGTCCCGTCATCCGCGCCCTCGGAGACATCCGGCGGCTTGTTCGTGAAGTACGTGCCAGGGGCTTTGACCTCGTTGTGGACTTTCACAGTTTTCGTGAGACCAATCTGCTGAGCTGGGCATCCGGGGCCCGGTACCGGATGGGCATGAAGCGGTCCGACCGAGCGTATCTGCCCTTCTGTTTCAACCTGCCGCCGGCGCTCGAAGACAAGGGCATTCACGTTGCAGAGATGTTCGAGCGGGTTGTCGGCAACTTGCCTGGAACGCTTGCTCCCCCCTCCTCCCGCCGGCCTCTGCTCGAGATCCCGTCGGATGTACGCTCCCGAGTCGAGGCGCTGGTCGCGAAGTCGACTGGAAAGGTGGTTCTCTACGTTGGGGCATCGGTAATCGACCGGCGTTGGCCTTCGGCCGGTTTTGCAGCAGTGGCTGACCACGCGATGGCAAACTGGAAGGCAAAGGTCTTGATCCTTGCCGGCGCGTCGGGGGCCGAAGAGAGAATCGCTGAGGAAACCCGACAGCTTGTTCGCCAGCAAGAGTCGGTTCTAATAATGCCCGGGCTCAGTATCGCAGAACTGGCAGGAACGATAGGGTCCGCCAACCTGATGATCAGCAACGACACTGGCCCGATGCACATCGGAGCGGCAATGGGCGTACCGACACTGGGCATCTTCAGCTTGAGCCTTCCGCTCCACTACCGGCCGGTAGGCAGCCGTGATCGATACATCAGAAAAGACTCCATGGAGGATATCGAAATCGGGGAGGTTATCGAAGTTGCCGAACAGATGTGGGTTACGGCTGGTCCAGATCGTCGACCTTGATCTTGAGCGACTTCAAAAACTTCATGTCCTGGGAGTTGACCTTGAGCTTGATCTCGCTGCGGATGACCGGCGTTTCCTCCTTGTCGTCGGATCCACCTTCGGAGCGCCTGTTGAAGCCGATCGTGGCTTCCAGGACCAGGAAGACATCATAGCCGGAGTCGCGAACGTTCTGGATCGCCTCGCTGATTTCCTCCGAATCCGAGAGCGCGTCGTTGATCGCAGCACCCAGATCCTTCATCAGCCTCTTCAGATTGTCGTCCAGCTCCACCGCTTTCCCCGGACCCTGGTGGTCAATTCAATGTGTTTGAGGTAGCCTACGCACTTATCGCACTTATTCTGCGGGCTGTCAAGCACGGGCGGAAACTGCCTTTTCTTGCAGCAAATAGCCCTCTTAAGGCGATGTCCGATTTTCCGTTCGCCGCTCTTTCCGGCACAATTAAAGAAGGCGATTCGGTCCGGCCGTGAAAACCCCTGTAGCGACTGGCCCGCTGGGAAATCGAATCGACACCGACAGACGTTGCGACCGTGGTGAGCGCGACGGGGAAGGACACCCGTTCGAATGGCCGGGAGATTCAGAACAGCATTCAGAGATGCATTTCGCGTCGCGCATACGCTCGCGCTCGAGGTCCTGGGTGCATTTTTCCTCGCGTTGTTCATCCTCGGGGTAACCAGCATTGTACAGGAGTACCAGCGTTACGGGGATGACCCGGAACAGGGGTTCTGGCGTCTCGGTCTGGCCGTCGTCTTTTCGGTCTCAATGCTTGGGTTCGGACTGCACAGTTTCTGGAAGGCGAGGAAGATTCAGAGGTGAAGGCTTCCCGCTACCAGAAAAAAACCGACTCCGAGTTGGTTTCTCTGTGCCTGGAGGGCGATTCCGAAGCGTGGGAAACGCTGATCACGCGTTACCGTCGCCTTATCTTCTCGATCCCCAACAAGTTCCGCTTTTCCCAGGCGGATTGCGAGGACGTCTTCCAGACCGTCGTCGTGAAGCTGCTCGAACACCTCACCAGCCTCAAAGATGAATCGAAAGTCAGCGCGTGGCTCATCACGACGACTACGCGGCATTGTATCCAACTCAAGTCTTTGACGCAGAGGAGCATCGGCGACGAGGAAGGAATGGAAGACACGCCGGACCCGGGCGAGGACATCGAGGCGATCCAGGTCGACTCGGATCAGCAGCAGAAGATTCGCGAAACAATGAAAGATCTGCCGGAGCGGTGTCGCCGGCTGTTGGAACTTCTTTATTACGACCCCACGAGTCCGACCTATGAGCAAATCAGCGAGAAGCTCGAGATGCCCGTGCCCAGCATCGGGCCGACACGGGCCCGCTGTTTCGACAAGCTTCGGACCCTCCTGCGCAGGCGTGGGATCCAATGAGGATCCGATTGAAAACACTCGCTCGGCGAGGGATGGTGTGCAGTTTCGTGTATTTTGAGCCGCCTCCAGGGCTCTCCTAGTATATAAACGCATATAGACGCAGGGGAATGCGTTGAGAAACAGCAAGGACGCAAAACGGAGACGACGATGCGACATCCAACCACAGAAGCCATTCTTGATTTCTTAGAAAACAAAGCAGATTCGGAAAACTGCGACGCACTACAGGAACACCTTGCTTCATGCAGCCGGTGCGAAAGCAAGTCGCGGGAATTTCAGAAATTAACCGGTTTCTTGCAGGAGGATGCCGCCAACGAGCCTCCCGCCCATCTCCTTGAGTGGAGCGTGGGCTGTTCCAGCCTGTACTCCGTCCACACGAAGGTGCCTTGCGGCGTATCTTTGGAACCCTGGTCTTCGACAGCTTCGAGCAACCGCTTCCGGCCGGTATCCGGCACGTGGGCAGCGTCCCTCGGCAGCTGCTGTTCAAGGCCGGCGATGTCGACGTCGATGTCCGGATCGAACCGGAAACGGACGATCGCATTTCTTTGGCGGGGCAGGTTGTGTCGGAGTCGACAGACTTCTTCGAAAACACGCCCGTCCGCCTGGAGTCTCACGGGTTGGTTCGCTTCAAGACACAGACGAACCCCGTCGGCGAGTTTTCGTTCGACGGAGTGCCCCAGGACACCTACCATCTTTCGATGGATCTACCTGAAGGCCAAGTGACACTTTTCTGTGTCCACCGCAGTCAGCCCCGATTCGCTTAGCGCGGCGATCGGTTCAAGCCCGGCAGGAACCCGCAGAAAAACGCGGGAAGCAAGCAATAACACTGAAGCCCACCTATCTCCACTCCCGGATGCGCGTCAGTTTGTCCGCCTCCACCCCAACCGCACTCGTCACTCCCCCTCCCCGACTGACTACTGACGTCTGACTGCTGACAACTGACTACTGACTTGCTACGCTTATGCAGCCATGGGTTCCGATCGCAAGACTGGCCAGCGAAGAGAGCGTTTTGAGACGCTTTCAGGCATCGAACTAAAACGGGTTTACCAACGTTCGGAGGGACGTGAGGGCGACTTCCGAGAGAAGCTCGGCAGCCCCGGCTCCTATCCCTACACGCGCGGCATCCGCGACACGATGTACCGCGGGAAACTGTGGACGATGCGGCAGTACGCGGGCTTCGGTTCGGCGGCCGAAACCAACGCGCGATTCAAGTATCTCCTCGACAACGGACAGACGGGCCTGTCGGTGGCTTTCGACCTGCCGACACAGATCGGGCTGGATTCCGACAACGAGCTTGCCCGCGGCGAGGTTGGGAAAGTCGGTGTCGCGATCGATTCGATCGACGACATGGAGACCCTGCTGGACGGCATCCCCCTGGATCGCGTCTCGACGTCGATGACTATCAACGCGACCGCTCCGATTCTGCTGGCTCTTTACATTGCCGTCGCGGCACGCTGCGGGATCAGCGCCGACCGACTGCGAGGTACGGTGCAGAACGACATCCTGAAGGAGTACATCGCGCGCGGTACTTATATCTACCCGCCGAAGCCCTCGCTCCGGCTGATTACCGATGTCTTCGAGTACTGCCGGCGTGAGGTGCCGAACTGGAACACGATTTCCATCAGCGGCTACCACATTCGGGAAGCTGGATCGACTGCGGTCCAGGAGTTGGCCTTTACACTCGGCAACGCGATAGCCTACGTAGAGGCCGCGCTCGCTCGCGGGATGGACATCGACACCTTTGCGCCACGCTTGTCTTTCTTCTTCAACGCCCACAGCGACTTCCTTGAAGAGATCGCCAAGTTCCGGGCCGCGCGCCGGCTGTGGGCGCGCATTGCACGCGAACGCTTCGGGGCCAGGGATGAACGTTCGCAGGCGATGCGTTTCCACGCGCAGACAGCCGGGTCATCGCTCACCGCCCAGTTTCCCGATGCCAACATCGTTCGCGTCACGCTACAGGCCATGGCCGCCGTCCTGGGAGGTGCCCAGTCGGTCCACACGAATTCGAAGGACGAAGCCCTGGCCCTGCCGAGAGAGGATGCGGCGCGGCTGGCCCTGCGTACCCAACAGTTGATCGCACACGAGTCGGGTGTGGTGAATACGGTGGATCCGGTCGGCGGATCCTATGCCTTGGAGGCGCTGACGGACCGCCTCGAACTGGAAACGCTCGCCTACCTGGAGAAAATCGATTCGCTTGGCGGAATGCTGTCCGCCATCGAGAGCGGTTTTGTGCAGAAGGAAATCCAGGAGGCGGCCTACCGGTACCAGCGTGCGGTTGAGGCCGGAGAACGCATCATTGTCGGGGTCAACCGGTACGAATCTGCCGACGACGAGCGAATTCCGATTCACAGAATCGACCCGGTGCTGGAACAGGACCAGGTCGAAAGACTGGAAGCCCTCCGAAACAGGCGCGACTCAGATGCGGCCGTCCGAGCGATCGAGAAGCTGGAGGAAGCCGCCCGGGGCGACGGTAATCTAATGCCTTTCATACTCGAGGCCGTCCGGGCCCGAGCCACGGTCGGCGAAATCTCAGACGGTTTTCGCCGGGTGTTCGGGGAGTACCGGGAGGCGGTTACCGTCTAGTGGCCTGTAACGGAGATATCGGCACCATCGCCGATGGGTCTTGCCAGTCGAGGTCGAGGAGAGAGGAGGAATTGATGCGGTTTCATCATGACGACGAACGACAAAGAGATCGACGGCAACCCGCATCGGCCCGGAGGGTTGCGGCGGAACGGCACCGTCTTCGTTGTCGCTCCTCCTCGCAATGTAGGAGCATTACCTCGTCGTCGACTCCTAGAATCCGGTGCCGTTCCACCGCAACGCTGGTACCGATATCTCCGTTACAGGCCACTGGTCATGCCCCACGATAACGTTCTCGACGTGCGCAACCTGAAAACGTACTTCTTCACCGAGGAAGGTGTCGTCAAAGCGGTCGACGATGTTTCGTTTTCGATCGCGCGCGGCAGGACGATGGGTCTGGTCGGTGAAAGCGGATCGGGCAAGAGTGTCACCGCACTTTCGATTACTCGGCTGATCGCCCATCCCGGCCGCGTCGTCGAAGGGCAGATCCTCCTCGACGGCGAAGATGTCCTCAAACTCGACGAACCCGACATGCGCCGTCGGAGAGGCAGTCGGGTATCGATGATTTTTCAGGAACCGATGACCGCCCTCAACCCGGTGCTGACGACCGGCTACCAGATTGCCGAGGCGGTCCTGGCCCACGAGAACGTGTCTCAGGGAGAGGCCTGGGATCGTGCGGTCGAAGCGATGCAGGCCGTCGCGATACCTGATGCTGCCCGCCGGGCGAAAGACTACCCGCACCAGCTTTCCGGGGGGATGCGCCAGAGGGTGATGATCGCGATGGCGCTGGTCTGTAAGCCTACCCTGTTGATCGCAGACGAGCCCACGACCGCGCTGGACGTCACGATCCAGGCCCAGATTCTGGAACTGCTCAACGAACTGCGCGAGGAGTACAGCCTGTCTCTGATGCTGATTTCGCACGACCTTGGCGTGATCGCGGAGGTCGCCGAGACCGTGGCCGTCATGTACGCCGGTAAGATCGTGGAAATCGGCTCGGCAGAGCAGGTATTCCGCGAAGCACGCCATCCTTACACCCAGGGTCTGCTGCAGTCAATTCCCAAGCTGGGATCCAGCCTCGCGAAGAAGGATCGCCTCGATGTCATCGAAGGGGTTGTCCCGAACCTGCTGCACCTGCCGGTCGGCTGTTCCTTCGCCTCACGATGTGTGAAACGTACCGACGAGTGCACGCAGTCGGAAATCGAACTCGATGCGATCGCCGACAACCACCATGTTCGGTGCATCCATGCCTGAGAAACTGCTGGAAGTACGAGGCTTGCGGAAGTATTTCCCGATCCGGCGGGGAATGCTGTCGCGTGCGACGGACTATGTCAAGGCGGTGGACGACATAAGCTTCTCGATCGATCGAGGCGAGACGTTCGGGCTCGTGGGCGAGTCGGGCTGCGGCAAGACGACAACCGGCCGAGCCGTGCTCCGGTTGATTGAACCCGATTCGGGGGAGATCAAATTCGACGGCGCCGATCTGCGAGCGCTCGGGCCCCGGGAACTCCGCCGCCGCCGCCGCGACATGCAGATCATCTTCCAGGATCCCTACGCCTCGTTGAACCCGAGAATGCCTGTTCGGTCGATCGTCGGGGAACCATTCGCCATCCATGGTGCTGCGAGCGGGTCGGAACGCGAACGACGCGTGGCGGAATTGCTGGAGACGGTCGGACTGGATCCGGAAGCCGGAGCCCGCTACCCACATGAATTCAGCGGAGGGCAGCGCCAGCGAATCGGCATCGCTCGTGCCCTAGCGATGAAGCCGAAATTGATCGTCGCCGATGAGCCGGTTTCCGCGCTCGACGTGTCCATCCAGGCCCAGATCATCAACCTGCTGGCCGATCTCCAGAAGCAGTTGGGCTTGACCTACCTGTTCATCTCCCACGGGATTCCCGTGATCGAACACATATCGAACCGAATCGGCGTGATGTACCTGGGAAAGCTGGTGGAAGTCGGAACCAGCGCACAGATCTGTGTCGAGCCGCGTCATCCCTACACCAAGGCTCTCCTGAGCGCAGTGCCTCTTCCCGAACCCGGACGAAAGCGAGAGCGTATCATCCTCCACGGTGACGTGCCGACCCCGATCAACCCGCCTTCGGGCTGCCGTTTCCACACCCGTTGTCCGATCGTCGAGGACCGATGTAAGTCAGAGGAGCCGCCGCTGCGCCGGTTGTCGGATGGCCGATTGGGTGCGTGCCACTTCGTGGATTGAGGAAACTTTGAATTGCAGATTTTTCGGAATGAGAGCCGTGCAACGTTCCGACAATAACAAATCGAGCAATGTGCAACCTCCAACCTGCAATGGCGGTTTTTCGATAGAGAATTTGCAATGAGATTTGAGGTCCTCAAGACCGACCCGACCACCCGTGCGAGACGGGGCCGGCTGCACACGCCTCACGGGGTCGTCGACACGCCGGTCTTCATGCCGGTGGGAACCCAGGCGACGGTCAAGGCCGTGACACCCGAGCAGCTGCTCGAAGTCGGTGCCGAAATGATCCTGTCGAATTCCTACCATTTGTTTCTGCGTCCCGGACACGAAGTGATCGGACGGATCGGCGGATTGCACCAGTTCATGGGCTGGGACGGTCCGATTCTGACCGACAGCGGCGGCTTTCAGGTGTTCAGCCTGAGCGAGCTGAGGAAGGTGGATGAGGACGGGGTCCGGTTCCGCTCCCACTTGAACGGGGACTCCTTCTTCCTGACGCCGGAACTGGCCGTCGACATCCAGAACGCTCTCGGTTCCGACATCATGATGGTGCTCGACGATTGCCTCGCCCACCCGGCGAGCCACTCCGATGCGCGGATCTCGATGAAACGTTCCCTTGAGTGGGCCGCGCGTTGCCGTTCTCACCTCGATAGCAAGCCGGAACCCTCGCAGGCGTTATTCGGCATCGTCCAGGGAGCGGTCTACAAGGATCTGCGAGAGGAAAGCGCCTTTAGTTTGATTGAAACCGGGTTTGAAGGGTACGCCGTCGGCGGACTCGGGGTCGGCGAACCGATTCCCGCCATGTACGACGTTGTCGAGGATATCGAGCCATTCCTTCCTGCCGACCGACCGCGTTACTTGATGGGGGTCGGAACACCCGTCGATCTCATCGAATGTGTATCCCGGGGGATGGACATGTTCGATTGCGTGATGCCGACCCGGCACGCGCGGAACGGATCGCTCTTTACCGGAGAAGGGCGCATCGTCATCCGGCACGCCCGATTCAAGGATGACCCTGGACCTATCGATCCCGAGTGCGGCTGTCCCGTCTGTGGAAAGTATTCCCGGGCGTACCTCCGTCACCTCTTTCTTTCCAAAGAGATTCTTTCTTCGGTCCTCAACACTGTCCACAACCTCTTTTTCTACCTTGACACTCTGCGCAAAATAAGGCATTTTATTGAATTTGAACGGTTTAACGAGCTGTTGACTGTAGCGAGACGCTTCAGGGCCCAGTAGAACCTGGGCCCGTTTTTCGTTCGGAGGTCGAGGGTGTTCCTGCAACAGGCGCCGCCCCAGTCCCCGGGGCTTGGCGGCTTTCTTCCGCTGCTTTTCATTATCGGCATCTTTTACGTCATCGTTTTCCTGCCGGCCCGACGTCGGCAGAAGAAGTTGCAGGATATGATCGACAACCTAAAGACCGGCGACAAGGTCATCACGACCGGGGGGGTCATGGGAACGGTCGTTGCACTGAGAGGAAACAAGCTTCAGCTGAGAATCGCCGAGAACGTCAAGATTGATATCTCGCGCAACGCAGTGGCGTCGATGCAGGAGCCGGAGCAAGAGTAAGGACATGTCCAAAAGAATTCGGAATCGTTTGGTGGTCAGCTTAGGGGTGACCGCCCTGGCGGTGTTTTTGTTCGCGGGGTTTCCGCCCAGCCTGTCCAACATCCAGCAGCGGATTCGGCTGGGTCTGGACCTGAAGGGAGGTACACACCTGGTGCTGGGCGTGGTGACCGACGACGCGATTCGTGCTGAAACGGATCTCGCGATCGAACGGCTCGAGGATCTGCTCGCCGAAGATAATATTATCTTCAGGCAGACGTCGCGCCCGGCTGACGACCAGATGCTGATGATAGGTGTCGATCCGACGCGGGACGCGGACTTTCGGCGCATCCTCAGCGACTCGTTCCCGGAGTGGAACATACTGTCGACTGCCGGGGACGTACCCAACACTTACACGCTTCAGCTCGAGACCGCGACGCAGATCATCTTCCGCGACCAGGCCGTCGACCAGGCGATCCAGACAATCCGCAACCGTATCGACGAGTTCGGGGTGACCGAGCCGACGATCCAGGAACACGGTGGCCCGGGTGAATACGAGATCCTGGTTCAGTTGCCGGGGGTGGACGACCCTGCGCGCGTGAAGACTCTCATGCAGTCCACCGCCCTGTTGGAGCTCAAGCTGGTCGACACCGGGCCGTTTCCGAATCAGCAGGCCCTCCTCGCCGGCTACGGCGGCGCGATGCCGCCAAACCTCGAGCTGATCGAATCAGTCGAGGGCGATGTCACCATCGGCGGTGCGGAAGCCTGGTACGCGGTGGAACGCATAGCGGCGATCACGGGTCGCGACATGAGAAACGCGTTCCCCTCCAGAGACAGCTTCGGCCGCCCGGCGGTCAGTTTCAGCCTGAACGCCGACGGGGCCCAGCGCTTCGGTCGTGCTACCGAGGAAAACATCGGCCGACTTCTGGCGATCGTTCTTGACGGGCGTATCCAGTCGGCACCGCGCATCAACGGCCGGATTACCGACTCGGGAATCATCGAAGGGGGGCAGGGCGGATTCACGTTGCAGGAGGCTCAGGACCTTTCGCTCATCCTCCGTTCCGGCGCGCTGCCCGCGTCGATTGAATACCTCGAGGAGCGCGTCGTGGGAGCCTCGCTCGGAGCCGACTCGATTCGCCAGGGCATCCTGGCCGGAGTCGTGTCGCTCTTCGGGGTCGTGATCTTCATGCTCTACTACTACCGGATGGCCGGTGTGAACGCGACTGTCGCCATGATCCTGAACATCGTGTTGCTCTTTGGCGCGCTGGCGTACTTCGATGCGGTTCTGACACTTCCGGGCATCGCGGGCATCATCCTGACGATCGGTGTCGGCATCGATTCCAACATCCTGATCTTCGAGAGGATCCGGGAGGAGCTGCGTGCCGGCAAGACGGCCGTTTCGTCCGTGGTGACCGGATTCAACCGAGTGTTTACCACGATTGTCGACACGCACCTGGCGGCTCTGATTTCGGCAACCATGCTGTTTCTGTTCGGATCCGGGCCCGTCAAGGGCTTTGCCGTCACATTGGTGATCGGTCTCATAGCGAATGTATTCACCGCAGTGTTCGTCTCCCGGACCCTGTTTGAATGGATCCTGGGCAGAGCGGAGCGCGTTCCGACACTCAGTATCTAAAAGAAGCACTATTTTAAAAGAAGCACTATTTCAGATTCCGGGAACAATCGCGGCTGCCCCGGTGTCTACAGCTAGGTAAGACTTGATGGTCCAAATTTTCGGGAATATCCGAGTTGATTGGCAAGGTAAACGGCGACTTTTCTTCGGGTTATCGGCAATTCTGCTGCTTGTCGGCCTGATTTCGGTCGTCTCTCAGGGAACGCTCCGCTACGGTGTGGATTTTCAAGGTGGAGCGATCGTTTATGTGCGGTTCCAGGAGCCGCCGCCGATCGACCGGATCCGGGAATTGCTGCGTGAGGGTGGAGCTCCGCAGAGCCAGATCCAGGAACTGACCGGGGCGGGAAGCAACAACGACGTCCTGATCCAGGTCGAGCAGGAACTGGTGGAAGAGGACTTGGGCCGCGGGCGCGAGATCATCACCGCAGCCCTGAACGACGGGTTCGAGGGACAGTTCGAGATCTTGAACTCCGAGTCCGTCGGTCCGAAAGTCGGGGCGGACCTGCGACGCCAGGCGGTATTGGCGACGTTGTATGCGCTGGGTGGAATCCTGGTCTATATCGGCTTCCGCTTCCAGTGGATCTACGGCGCCGCGGCGGTTCTCGCGGTGTTTCACGATACCCTGGTCACCCTCGGCTTCTTTTCGATCTTCAACAAGGAGATCAACCTGACGGTGATCGCCGCGCTGCTGACCCTGGTCGGCTACTCGGTCAACGACACCATCGTGGTTTTCGATCGGGTTCGGGAGAACTTGAGACTCAGCCGGAGAGATAGTTTGGAAACGACACTGAATCGGAGTATCAACCAGACCTTGAGCCGCACAGTCCTGACTTCTGGATTGACCCTGGTCGCGGCCCTTGCGATGTTCCTGTTTGGTGGCGAAGTGATCAACAATTTTGCCTTCGCACTCGTGGTCGGAGTGTTGGTCGGAACCTATTCTTCGATCGCAATCGCGTCGCCCACCGTCCTGATCTACACGAATTATCGGGATCGGGCGCGGGCCCGGGAGATGGCTCAAACAAGGCTGCCGCGGGTAACTCGGGCGAAGGGATCAAAAGAGGCTAATCACGCGGGTTATTAGTAGTTGACAGGCCTCGGAATCGGTTGGTATAAGGGTCGCTCTCGGTATTTCTTAAGCCATCGAAACACTGCTACATTTCGAACTGTCGTTTTCTTGTTGTGTTTGTAGCAGGGGCTTAGTAATTGGTATTTGAGGTGTCCTCCCCAGCGGGTTAGTCGGATAGAAGGGCAGCAGCCGCCGGACGGGGCGTCAAGTTGAAAGTCAGGAAAGGGAGGTAACGAACGGTATGTTCGAGGATTCTTTAATCGAATCAGCGGGGCATGGCAAGAAAAGGACGCCGATTACGATCCTGATATCGACAGTAGTGCACGTGGTACTGCTTGTCGTGCTGGTCCTGATACCGTTAATCTACACGGACACGCTCGAGGCTCAGCAGTTGATGGGGTTCTTGGTGGTGCCGCCACCGCCACCGCCACCGCCACCACCGCCGCCTGAAGAGATCGAGGCGCCGCCGCCCGTTGTCGTGACCGAGGTCCAGATCGATCCGACCGCCATGGTGGCACCGACGGAGATTCCGGACGAGATTGCCCGTATCGTCGATGAAGGACCGCCACCGGGGGTGCGGGGTGTTGCGGGAGGAACCAACACCGGCGTTCTGTCCGGTGTTCTGGGTGGTGTTTTGAAGGCGCAGGCCGATGCCGCGCCGCCGCCACCGCCACCGCCACCGCCGCCACCACCACCGCCACCGCCACAGCGCGTCCGTGTGGGTGGGAACGTCCAGCAGGCCAACATCATTGAGCAGGTCCGACCTGTGTATCCGCCGTTGGCGAAGCAGGCTCGCATCCAGGGCGTCGTTGTGCTGGAAGCAGTGATCGGCAAGGACGGCACGATTCAGAATCTGCGGGTCATCACCGGCCATCCGCTGTTGATCCAGGCGGCTCAGAACGCCGTGGGTCAGTGGCGTTACAAGCCGACAATGCTCAACAACGAACCGGTGGAAGTCGTCACGACGATTACGGTGAACTTCGCATTCTCCAACTAAAGCCGCCGGCGACTCGGAAAATCTATCGAATTCAGCTTTTCGTAAAGGGTTATAGTTACGAATCAGTAGGAGGACTTTGATTTTATGATGCTCTACAAACTCAATTTCTTGGGAATGATGCTGCTGCAGGAAGTCGGTTTTGACCTGCGGTCCATGTGGGCGCAGATGGGTTTCGCCGCGAAGGCAGTTGTGGTACTTCTCGCGATCATGTCGGCGTGGTCGATCGGCGTCATGATCGATCGCTACATCGCGTTCTCCCAGGCCCGGAAACAGTCTCGGGAGTTTGCTCCCGCCGTTGCCGGCTGCCTGAAGGAAGGAAAGATCGAAGAGGCGATCAGCGTCGCGGAGCAGAACAAGCGCAGCCATCTGGCCAAGGTGGTCGAAGCCGGGCTCCAGGAATATCGTTCTCAGGGTGCCTCGACGGAACTATCCGGCGAACAGATCGAGGCCTCGCGCCGAGCATGTGATCGTGCCGAGGCTATCGTCAATGCCGAATTGAAGCGAGGCCTGTCCGGTCTGGCGACGATCGGTGCGACCGCTCCTTTTGTCGGATTGTTCGGGACCACTGTCGGCATCATCAACGCGTTCCAGGGCATGTCGAGTGAGAAGACGGCCGGCCTGTCCGCAGTCGCCGGCGGTATCTCCGAGGCGCTCGTCGCAACGGCCTTCGGCCTCTTCGTCGCGGTGCCTGCCGTGTGGGCGTACAACTCCTTCACGAACAAGGTCGAGGCGTTCCAGGTCGAGATGAACAACTCGTCGTCCGAGTTGATGGACTACTTCGTCAAACAGCGGGGGTAATGAGCTATGGCTATCTCAACAGGTGGCGACCAGGGGGGGGTAACGTCGGAAATCAACGTTACACCGATGGCCGACGTCATGCTGGTGCTGCTGATCATCTTCATGGTGATCACGCCCATGCTCCAGAAGGGTGTCAGCGTGGAACTGGCGAAGACCAACAACCCCATCGACATGCAGGAAGCAGACCAGGACGACGCGGTTCTGGTAGCTGTGACCCGAGACGGGAAGTTCTTCCTGGGTAAGGAGCGAGTCACCCTGGAGGAGATGCCGGTATTGGTGCGGGACATGCTGGCCGAAAGGCTGGACAAGACCATCTATGTCAAGAGCGACTTTCGTTCGAAGTACGGCGACGTGGTTGACGTGGTCGACACGGTTCGGGCGTCCGGTGTCGATCGGATCGGCCTGTTAACCGAGCGGCTGGACGACGCCATCCGCCAGTAGGCGGGGGAGACGAAATGGCTTCAGACAAAGAGAAATATGGAAAGAAACTTGGGGGTTTGTCCGATATCAACATCACGCCGCTGATCGATATTCTACTCGTGTTGCTGGTCATCTTCATGGTGATCACGCCGCTCACTCCGAAGGGGCTCGACGCGGCTGTTCCCCAGCCACCACCGCCGGGGACTCCGCCGCCGCCGCCGGATGAAGAAAACCGGACGGTCGTGGTGTCGATCGACAGCCGGGGTCAGATACAGATCAACCAGGATGCAGCGGAACTTCGGACGCTGAGTCGGCAGTTGCAGGACATATTCAAGACCCGCAACGACCGCACGATCTTCGTCAACGCGGACCCCGAGCTGTTGTTCAATGACGTCATCGTGGTCATCGACATCGCCAAAGGGTCCGGTGTCGAGAAGGTCGGTTTGATGACCGAACAGATCACGGCGGATCAGTAATCAACGGCAAAGCGGAGGTGTTGTTTTTATGCGGCAGAAAAAACTGCTTTTGTTACTCGTTGGAATGCTTGCGCTGGCCTCTGTGGGTTGTCAGAGCCTCCAGGCGAGAGACAACCTGAACAAGGGTGTCCGGGCTTTCAACGATTCGAACTACCAGGCAGCCGTCGACTATTTTCTTGTTGCGCTCGAGCTCGACCCGGAGTTGACTCAGGCGGAACTGTACCTTGCCACGGCGTACTCCCAGCAGTTCATCCCGGGAGCGTTGTCTGAGGAAAACCGACGAATGGCGCAGCTGGCGATCCAGACGTTTGAGAGCGTCCTGGACCGAGATCCGAACGCGACAACGGCGATGGCGGGGCTGGCCAGCATCTACCAGAACACGAACAACCTGGATCGTGCCCGCGAATACTACCTGCTGCAGGCGTCCGTCGACAGCGAGAATCCGGTGTCGCATTATAGCGTCGGCAGCCTCAACTGGATGATCGTTTTCGACAAGACCGTCGAGCGTCCTCCGGAAGAGTTGACGAACCTGATCGAAGAAGGCCAGCAAGCTTTGGATCGTGCCCTCGAGCTGAACGAAGAATATGAGGATGCGATGACCTACAAGAACCTGCTTTACCGCGAATCCGCTGCGTTGATTCCAGAAGATTCGGAAGACGAAGCAGCGCTCGCCGATCGTCAGCAGCTCCTCCAGATGGCGGACCTGTGGTTCAACAGGGCCATGGAAACGCGCAGGCTGCTCGCGGAGCGGGAAGCCGCCAACGAGATCGGACAGTAAAACAGGTTTCGCTTTTGAGAGCGAATTGAAGAAAGGGCCGTCCCCTTGGGGGACGGCCCTTTTTTTTCTGAGAAGAACGGACGTGTCGCGTGAGCAAGGGCTATACCCCTGCCCCCCTCACGTCCGCTCTCTCACGGTACTTGGTGGACTGAGCGAACAACTGACTACCGGCTACGTCAGGTTCAAGAGCAATTTTCAGGTTCTCAAGGAAAACAGTCAAAAGATTCACGTCGTAAGTGATTGACCGGAAAGGACGGGCTACAATAGGGTGAGATCCGAGGACCCCGTCACCGAGTGTATGCGGTGGTACCGGTGCGTCGAACATGATTCGCCTGGAACAAATCATCGAGAAGATTCAGAAGCATCACCCGCAGGATGATCTCGAAATAGTGCGCCGCGCCTACATCTTCTCGGCGAAGGAGCACAAAGGGCAGGTGCGGGCGTCCGGTGAACCTTACCTGACACATCCTCTCGAAGTCGCCAACATCCTTGCCGAGATGAAGATGGATGCGGTGACGGTCAGCGTCGGTCTGCTCCACGACGTCGTCGAGGATACACTGACGTCGCTTGAAAACCTGGAGGCGATGTTTGGCGAAGAGGTCGCCCACGTCGTCGACTCGCTGACGAAGATCAGCCAGATTTACTTCACGTCCACCGAGGAAAAGCAGGCCGAGAATTTTCGGAAAATGCTGTTGGCCATGAGTGACGACGTCCGGGTGATCATCGTCAAGCTCGCCGATCGCCTCCACAACATGCGCACGTTGCGACACCTGCGTGCCGACCGCAGGGAAGCGATTGCTCGCGAGACGCTGGAGATCTACGCCCCCCTCGCACATCGTCTCGGGATGGGAAAGATTCGCGGGGAACTCGAAGACCTCGCGTTCAGTTTTCTGGATCCCAACTCGTATAACGAGATCAAGAACTCTCTCGAAGCCAAGCGGAAGGTAGACGAAAAGTTTCTCGAAGATGTTCGGCAGACGATCGAGCAGAAACTGACCGAGCATGGAATCCCTTCTAGGACCGAAGCCCGGATCAAGAGAATTTATTCGATCGACCAAAAACTAAGGCGGCAAATGATCGAGCTGGACCAGGTCTTCGACCTGCTCGCGATCCGAATCGTCACCGACGACATCAAGAATTGCTACGCCGCTCTCGGCGTCATCCACAACACCTGGCGGCCGGTTCCCGGACGTATCAAGGATTTCATCGCGATGCCGCGCCCAAACATGTACCAGTCGCTGCACACATCTGTTATCGCTGGAGCACAGCCTTTCGAGGTGCAGATCCGGACCGCGGAAATGCATGAGGTGGCCGAAGAAGGAATCGCGGCTCACTGGAAGTATAAAGATGGGAAGCTTGTCGCAGACGACCGGGAAGACCATCGCGTCTCTTGGTTGCGCCATCTCGTCGAATGGCAGCAGGAGATGAAAGATCCGACCGACTTCCTGAGCACGCTCAAGGTCGATCTCTATCCAGAGGAGGTATACACCTTCACGCCTAAGGGCGAGGTCATCACGATGCCGAGCGATGCCACTCCCGTGGACTTTGCCTATGCGATCCACACCGAAGTGGGCAACACGTGTGTCGGCGCCAAGGTCAATGGACGCCTTGTTCCGCTCAAGAGCAAACTGGCCAACGGCGATATCGTGGAGATCATGACGCAGCCCGGGCACCACCCCAGCCGCGATTGGCTGAACTTCATCAAGACTTCCCGAGCAAGGAACAAGATTCGCAACTGGTTGAGCGGTCAGGAGAGGACCAAGTCGGTCGAGCTGGGACAGAAGCTTCTCGAGAAGGAGGCGCGCAAGTACAAGGTCAGCGTGAAAGCTTTGACCGAGAGCGATCGGTTACTGGAGATTGCTCCACACTACGGGTGCACAAAGGTGGATGACCTGATGTCGGCGATCGGCTACGGGAAGATCTCGGCCCGGCAGGTGTTGGCGAAGGCGGACCCCGGTGCCTTGAAAGATGCTGCTGCGCCGGCGTCGAAGCTCACCTCGGCCGTCAAGAGGGTCTTTGGTTTCAGCGACGACCTGAAGATCAAGGTGAAGGGAATGGATGATCTTCTGGTCTATCGAGCGAAGTGCTGCGAGCCGATCCGCGGGGAGGCTATTATCGGTTACGTCACACGCGGAAAGGGAGTGGCGGTACATGCCAAGGGCTGTCCGAACGTCCAGAACCTGATGTATGAGGCGGACCGGCGAATCGATGTCGAATGGGCCGGCCGACCGCTCGACAGCGAAGCTTACGCCGTCCAGTTGACGATCACGACGGCCGATCGGCCCGGCATCCTAGCCGGCATTTCCTCGGCGATCTCAGACACTCGTTCCAACATTCTGGACGTTGCTGCACGCACCGAAAAAGAGCACGGCGTCATCGACATGACCTTGGAGATACCCGACATGAAGCACCTGGAGAAGGTGATCTCAAAGATCAGACAGCTCGACGGCGTCTTCGATGTGATTCGTGCCCCCAAGACCGTCAACACAGCAACCTAGAAAGATAGCCCGACTATGCATAAGAGAGTGATCTCGACCCCCTTAGGTCCGCCCGCGATCGGACCCTATTCCCAGGCGATCCGCGCCGGCAACTTCGTCTTCGTGTCGGGGCAGATCCCGCTGGACCCGGCCACGGGTCAACTCATCGGCGACATGTCCGTGGCTGCGCAGACCCGCCAGTCGTTAATGAACCTGCAGGGCGTCCTTACCGGTGCTGGTGCCTCGCTCAGCCACGTCGTGAAGGTAACGATCTATCTTTCCGACATGGGAAACTTCAAAGAGGTGAATGGAATCTACGGAGAATTCTTCAAACACTCTCCCCCCGCCCGCGCCACCGTACAGGTTGCCGGCCTCCCGCTGGGCGTTGCCATCGAAATCGAATGCATCGCCCTAGTCGACTAATTTTTCACCGCAAAGGCGCAAAGACGCAAAGGAATCTATTCCTTTCGGATGCCCGAGATGGTTCTGCCAGAACGCGGCACCCCGCCCTTCGAACGTCCTCGGTTTGTAACACGAAGAAACGAAACCCCAGGAAGATAACTAGGACGTGTTAACACTAAAGAGCAAGAATGTTTTATAATAGGGCATGGAGATCACACAGGAGCAGTATTGTCGCATCGAGCCGGAGCTGCCGCGTCAGCGGGGGAACGTCAGTCTTTCGAACCGGACGGTCTTGAACGCCATTTTGTATGTGGCTGAGCAGGGCTGCAAGTGGCGCGGTCTGCCCAAGCGCTTTGGCAACTGGCACACCATCTACACCCGGATGAACCGCTGGTCCAAGAACGGCGTGCTCGACGCCGTCTTCGAAAAACTCCAGCGCGAGCAACTGGTGCGCATCCGGGTGGAAGCCGTTTCGATGGACTCAACCATTGTGAAGGTGCATCCCGACGGCACGGGTGCGTTAAAAAAAACGGTCCGCAAGCGATCGGCAAATCCCGCGGCGGATGGACCACCAAGATTCATCTGGTTGCCGCGAATGCTCGAACGGCAATAACGTTTGCGCTCTCGCCCGGCCAAGCGCACGACGCCCCGCAGGGCCGCGATCTGCTCGCCGGTCTGGGGCCACTACCCGAGCCGCTACCGCTGCTGATGGACCGCGCCTACCAGGACGACCAGACCCGCCAATTGGCTCTGGATTTTGGGTGGATTCCCGTCGTGCCGCCCAAGCGCAACCGCCTGGAGCCGTGGGAATACGACCGCGTTCTCTACCGCCGCAGGAACGAAGTCGAGAGGCTCTTCCGCCGACTCAAAGGTTTCCGGCGTATCTTCTCCCGTTTCGATAAACTCGACGTCATGTTCCTCGCCTTCCTTCACTTCGCTCTCATCGTCGAGGCACTACGGTAGTGTTAACACGCCCTAGTCAAATCCTATTTGTCCTTCGAGTCTTCGTGTTGCAAGTGACTTCTCGTGGAACAGCCTGATCAGTTTGGTCGAGCAAGCTGTCGAATGCGCAGAGGTCCAATCAGCTTTGCGTCTTTGCGCCTTTGCGGTGAGATTTCTTCAATTACTGGAAGCGTTTCCGGAGTTTGACATCCAGGCCGACTGCGCCGGTTTCATCGCGTGAAGCGATGAACGAGGTATCGTTGTTGAGGAAGTATTCGATCAGGATGATCTGCTGGCGGTTCGAAGAGAGGTCCTGCGAGTAGGTGATCGTCAGGTCCCTGGTGATCTGTTCGGATATCGTGACGCGTGCCACCGGGTCGTTCTCTGCGCCGACCAGAAACGGCTCGAGTCGGAAGCGATCGAGCAGGCCGAAGCGCGAGCCGACACGTGATTGCAGCAAGTCTGTGAGTATAGTGGCGGCGCCCCCTCGGAACAGTTGCTCGCTGGTCGGAAGGGCCGCCCCGGCGGCAGGATCTTCCGCAAGCTCCTCACGAGTACGCCCGCCCGCGATCAAACTGACGATTTCCAACTGCGGCAAGGGTGGGTCGGAACGCATGTCCAGCCTGATCTCATCACCACGTCCGCTGATGCCGAGGATTATCCGGTAGTCTCGAAGTTCGGTCTCGGCCTGAATGTCGACCAGCGGTTCGACGCGGAAAGGATCGACGAAGTCGACGCTGCCGCGGGTGATCCGGTAGCGCGAGCCCTGAAAGTCGAGAAAGCCGGTACTGACCTCGACATGACCCGTCAGCGCCGGATTCCCGAAGGTACCGCCGATGTCGAGGTCCAATCTTCCTTCAACGCTGGCAAGATCGTTTTCGATGCTGATATTCCGGTCACCCTGGGCACGGATCGCCAGCGTGAGGGCGGCGAGCGGGGACTCGAGGTCGCTGGGTCCGGGGTTCTGGAAGAGTTCCAGGAACCGGTCGAAGCTTTCGTCGTAAGAGAAACTGAGGACGTCGAGGTTGCCTTCCAGGCTCGGCGCCGATCCGGTACCGTGAAGTGCCAGGTTGCCCGATACCACCGTCCGGAGCCCCTCCGGATCGCGTAGCCGGACATTCGCCAGGTCCAGCCGAACATCGAAGGCTCCCAGGCTGAGGTTCTCGACGCCGATCGATCCCCGCATCGTAACACTACCCCCGCCCGCGCTTCCCTCGACATCGGTCAAGTTCACGCTGTTCCCGTCAAAGAACAAGCCGCCGTTCACGGACGAAAGGCGCAGGAATAGCCCTTCGTGACCGAGCGATACGTCTTCCAGTTGCGCCAGGCCACGCAGTTCCGGATTCTGGATTCCACCCGTCACCGTTCCTTCCAGCGTGAGGTTGCCGTCGGCCTCGATGTTTGGAATGCCACCCGCGACGAGCGACAGGTCGACCGCGCCGTTGATGCTCAGGTCGAGTGGCGTTGTTTCCGAAAGCGCTGCGGTACCTGAAAGTCGGATCGAAGTCGCGCCCCCGCTAAGGTCGATTTCCGACAGAGTCAGGCGCTGGGAATCAAAGCGAAACGGGAAGGGTTGGGCGATGCCCAGAACTCGATCCCGGAAGACCGCCCTCAAGTCGGTGACCTCCCCCTCTCCAGAGAGTGTCGAGAAGTCTGCGAGCAATCCAGCAAACGACGCCGTACCGGTGGCCACCAGCGAACCCGTAGCCATTCCTGTCAGTCGGTCGATCGCGTAATCGGAGTAATCGGCTTTTCCGGTGAAGGGATATCCATCTTCGGCCGCGTTGAACTCAGCTTCGAGCGTTAGATTCTCCGTCGTTTCGATCCGGGCGCGGACCAGGCGCGCGGAAGTGCCGACTGTGAGGGCGACCCTCGGGAAATGTTGTTGCCGGAAGCGAAGTTCCTCCACGCTGGCGCTGCCTTCGACCTGAGGCAGCGACCGCATGCCGCGGACGGTAAAATCGGCATCGCGGATGGTCCCGCTGAATGCCGTCGGCACGCCCAGTGAATGGAGTTCTTCCAATGCCAGACCCGACGAAGTCAGGTCGATGTTGATCTCGTCGGAAGCGCGCCGGTAGATTAGGCTGGCTTGAAGGCTGGCGTCCTCCCGCTCGAGAGACAGATCACTGAGACGGACCTCAGCGTCATCGAAATTGAAGTCCGTTTGTGCGTTTCCGAGCAAGCGGCCTTCGTAGACGAGGTTGCGGGCCTGCAGTCTCCCACTGGCCTCGATCGGCGCTATCGATGCGACATGGATGTCGCCGCTGAACAGGCCGTCGAAGGGTGAAGCAACGAACTCCTCGAGATCCCCTCCGCGCAAGCTCAGCACCTGGATGTCTAGATCAGGATCCGCGCCATCCAGCCCGACGCTCCCGCTCATCACGAGTTCCGACCCTCCGTCCGACACTTGAACCTGTTCGAGTGCGATCCTACCCGGATTCAGGCGGGCTTCACCGGCGAGTCGATCGAGGCCCCAATTCCCATACCGGTAGCCGGAAAGCACGAACTGACCTGCGATCACGGGCTGCCCGATCGGCCCCGTGACTGTCCCGTCGAATTCTCCGGACCCGTTGGCGCCATCGTGCAGAAAGTCGAGATCGCTGAGATCGGCGGATTTGAGCGAGAGCTCGAGCGAGGAGCTGAACCGGTCCACCAGCCCGTCAGCTTCGATGTCGGTCGCACCGAGACGGCCGGTGGCGTCAGTGAGACGAACTGAGCCCGGCCTTCCTTCGTAGTGAGTCTCTCCGCCCAGTGCCAGAGAAACGATGCCTTCCCGATCGGATACGTCCGCGGGAACGAGATTCGAGTGCCCCTCGACCTCAAACCGGGTGAACTTACCCTCGAACCAGCCCTGGAGGGTTCCTGTGGCGAGAGAATCGATCACGTACTGCCGGTCCCAGGGATAGATGCGGCGGAGTCGCGCCGCGTCGACGCCGGAGTACGAGAGATCCAGTTCAACGCGTCGGCCAGGGCCTGGTAACGGTCCGATATCTGCAATCCCCTGGACCCTCCCCGCAAGGGCATTCATCTCGATGGCGGTGGCTCTGAGCCTTCTCTCCGGGAAGGCATACTCGAAGTCGGATTCCAAGTCCGTGGCGATCCAGTCGTCGACCGCAACCCTTTCTCCACTGGCGTGTCCCGTTGCCGAGAAGTGGTCGCTCGAGAAGCTCAGCTCGCCGGCGAACTCCATGGTCCCCTCGAAATCCTCTCTTGTGAAGAAATAGTTCATGAACGGCAGATCCGCGGAACCCTTGTAGTCCATACGGCCCGAGCCCGAGCGAAGCACATCGTCCACCCGCCCCTGCAGCGTCACTTTCGACTCATCCGAACTGAGCTCGGCGGTGTGAACCAGCACCGTGCCGGCCGTATGGTCGAAGTCCGCCCTCAGCTTGTAAGGAATCATCGGCCGATCGCCTCGTTCGACTGTTCCTTCGTATTCGAGGTGTCCGGACAGGACGCCCGTCGCGCCAGCATATTCGAAGGAACCGTCGACTTCGGCGAGTGCGAAGTCGACGTTGACGCGTCGCTCGCCTATCAACACTTCACCTCCGTCGACGTTCAACTCGTCTATGGAGACTTCAAAAGACGACCCCCCTTGATCCGCTCGCTGTTCGAGAGCGGGAATGTTCGTCGAACCGTCGGGTGCGATATCGATGTAGAGTCGCGGCCGTGTCAGCGTCAGACTCGACAGATCGAGTTTCCTTCTGATGATCGCCATCAGGTTAAGAGCGAGATCGATCTGATCGATTTCCATCAGGGCGCGATCCTCCGAACCCTCTTCGGATCGCAGGCTCAGGCCTTCGAGCAGGAAACGCTGCTGCCAGAAATCGGCGTCGAATCCTTCCAGCGCCGCCTGGCCGCCGGATGCCGATTCGATTCGATCCACAATGTAGTCGGCAGCAAAATCATCAAAATCAGGTGAGCTCAGGAAATACACCGTGCCCGCAACCACGGCGACCAGAGCCAGCGTCATCACACCCATGAGAGCGAGTATTCTTTTCCTACTCAACAACTTCAATTTCACTTCTCCGGTACAAGGCTTCCGTCCAAACCGTGATTTCTTCGCTGACTTTTTCTTCGATCACGTTCGTTCGGATCAGATTTCGAACTGCGTCCAGCAACGGGACCGGCTCGAGTCCCTGCGTCCGTGCTTCAGGGATGAAAACATTGTCGTAGTAGCGACCGATCTCCTCGTCGGTGGCTTGGATGAACTGCCGGAACCGAAGATCCACAAAGCGGATCAGTTGAAGCCGGTCCCCGACTGCCGTGCGAACGGTTTCTAGAGGCAGCGCTTCGGTGTTCTTCAACTGAGACAAGTAAGCATCGAGTTCGTCCGCTGTGACTTGAATGCCGGGGAAGTTACCGACTTCGTTCCGGATGAGCAGGTTCTCGATCACTTCCCGAAGCGCTGATTCGTCGTCTTCCGGAACAGGGTCGCCGAACAGTCGGCCCAGGGCCCGGTGCTGCTCCAGGTCGCTGAGAGTCACGACCTGGCCCTCGACGACGGCGAGCAGTCGGTCGATGACGTCCGCGCTCTGGGCGGCGCCGCCCAGTAGAACAATCGCCAGCGCGGCAAGGCACAGGCGCACGAACCGCTTCCGGCGTCGCGTGGCGGCCTCAACCCTTTGAGTCGTGTGTCCCGACTGCCTCATCAGAAAGCGTGTCCCAGCGTGAAGAAGACCTTGTTCCTCGGTTCGTTGGGTTGTCTGTTGATGTTGAACCCGAAATCGACCCGGATCGGCCCAAGCGGGCTCTGGTACCGAATGCCGAAGCCAAGCGTGTGCGTGAAGTCGCCAAAACTGAAATCGGAAATCTGCTCGAATACCGTACCGGTGTCGTAGAACGCCGCACCACCCAGACCCGCCAGCAGGAAGGGAATAGGAAAACGGTACTCCAGGTTGGCGATCGCCAGTGCATTCCCTCCACCCTCGGGGCCGGCTCGGTCGAAGTCGATAGCACGCAGGGTCGTCGATCCCCCCGCAAAGTAACGCTCCGTGATCGGAATAAATTCGGTCTTGCCGTAAGGCTGGTTCCACCCGAATCGAGCTGAGGCCGCGATCACGGCTTGTTTTGCCGGTCTATACAGGCTGCCTTGCAGGAAGAGTGACGTGAAGTCGAGGTCCCTATGAGCGGGATCCTTGCCTTCCTTTGCGAACCTTCCGGCGCCTTTCGCCAGATGGAACGAACCCGTGAGGAAATCTCCGCGGCTGGGGTTGATCGGATCGTCTCGAGTGTCGTGAATGTAGGATGCGCCGACCTTGACGAGATGGAACGTGCCGTCCTCATCGGGGAAGTCTCGTGCCTTGGGGTTTTTCTGGATGTCGCCCAGGTTGACGGTCTCAAAGCTTGCGGAGAAGAGCAAGCTGTCCCGATCCCGGACTCGCTTCAGCGATTGGAGAGAAACATTGACGGTGTTGGCGTCGAAGGTGCGCCGTCTTGTCCGCTCGACGAACAGCGAGGCGAACCCGTCGATTTCGCGGTTGAATAGTCGTGGCTCACGGAAGGTCGTCTGGAAGCGCTGTTCCCGCTTGCTGCCCCGCACCCGCAGGCTGATCGAGCGATCCAGGCCGAACAGGTTGGTGTGGGAAATCTCCACAGTTCCGCGCACGCCCTCTCGGTCCTGGGCACCGATGCCGTAGGTCAGCAGGAGGGGGCCGGCATCTTCGACCTGGATCAAGAGGTCTCTCAGGTCCGACGTTTCTTTCTCGAGGGTGACGATGTCGACACGATTGAAGAGCCCTGTGGCGTACAGTCGCTGCTCTGCCTGCAGGATCGTATCGGGATCGTACGGTGTCCCCTCCAGCAGCTCGCTGTTGCGATGGACGACCCCGTCGCGGGTTCGCGTGTTGCCGGCGACGAAGATCCGTCCGATCTCGTACGCCCTACCTTCTTCGATCTCAAACCGAACGTCGACGTCTCCGTTGTCCCTGCTCGAGACCACTGGTTCAACCTGAACATCCGGGAATCCAAGCGCGTGGTACCGCGCGATGATCGCCCTGCGCCCGTCGCCGATCGCGCCGGGCGTGTAGACGTATCCAGGTAGCAGAGCAGCGAGGGGTGCGAGTTCGGTACTATCCAGAACGCGGTTTCCCGCGAACGAGATGTCCGCGATCGGGATCCGGCGACCTTCCTGGACACGGAGCGTCACGGTGATGGCTGTCTCGGCGGTCGAGTACTCCGGTTCGATCCGCGTGTTCTCGAAGCCCGCGCTTCCGTAGAGCCGTTCGATAGTTTCGACGGCCCGGTCCAGCAGTTCCGCGCTGAAGACGCCCCGGCTGAACATGCCCTGCTGAGAGATCCCGATCCGGTCCACGAGGAACGCATCGTCGAAGAATTCGTTGCCTTCGATTCGGACCTCCCGGATCAAGTGCCGTTCCCCGGGCTCGATGTCGTAGTTCACCTGGAACGCGTTGTCCAGCGGCGCTTCGATCAGCTCGGACCTCACGCTCGCTTCGAAGTATCCATCCTGGTACATGTGTTCGAGGATCGCGGCCAGACCCTCCTCGATCAGGTCTGGATCGATGCTGCCTTCCTCGTAGATGGGGACAAGCTCGCGGATGTCTTTGTCGGAGATTTCGTGTCCGCGAACCTCGACGTAAGTGAACGGGCCGGGTTGGATGACAACGTTCACGGCGAGGGAATTGGTTTCGTCATCGTAGGTCTGTGCCGGCCTGACATTTGTGTTCAGGAATCCCAGTTCTGCGAACTCGGATCGGATGTTGGCGAGGCCCGATTCGAGCGCATCCACCGAGAACGAAGACCCCGGTCGAACCCCGAAGAAAGCCTGAAGTTCCTCCGCTCCGAAAGTCTGCTCGCCGCCCTGGAACCGGACTTCTCGAATCTGAACGCGCCGCGCGGCAGTGGCCGTGATCAGGACGCTCGCCAGTCGGGTTTCCTCGTCCAATTCGTAGGAAGGCTCGATCCGCGCTTGGAAGTACCCTTCGGCTTGCAGCTGACCGGAGATTCGCTCGACGATCCGATCCAATTCGGTTCGAGAGAATCGCTCTCCATAGGGAAAACTGAGGTAGCTCGACAGCGGTCGCTCCAGAAGGTTTGCGGGCTCGAGTCGAATCGTAGAGAAAAAGTACGGTGGGCGTACTCTGAAAGTGAGTCTTGTTCTCCCATCTGCCTCCGGCGTGGCATCCACTTCGATACTCGCGTAGCGGCCTCTCTCGTAGAGCTCCTGGATCGCGGCGCGGATCGCGGCCGGGCTGATAATATCGTCGGGACGGAGGGGGATCTGTTCGATGAGCTCGCCGGGTGCGCCGCTGATTCCGACGCTCGAAATGCGGGTTCCGAGGTAGGGCTGTTGGGCGAGCGCCGTCAGCGGCAAAACTATCACGGTGAGCAGGCGGATTACCCTCATAAGACCCTTTGACGGTCGTTGTGGCGAGACGACTACATCAATAGAGAAAGCCCTGCTTTCACAGGGCTTTAATCCAGTCCGGCTAAGTGTGTTCGATCAAGCTGGTTTGACAACGCGGCCGTTGCGAATACAGCTGGTGCAGACCCGCATCCGTTTCGGTGTCTTTCCGACGAGTACTCGAACGCGCTGAAGGTTGGGATTCCATCGCCTTCTGGTGAGGTTGTGAGCGTGGCTGATCCTGTTTCCGTACATCGGCCCCTTGCCACAGATTTCGCACCGTTTTGCCATAGAGAATTGCGCTCCTCATCAAGCGTCCGACACCGGGTGAATTCCGCTACCCGGCGATCTTTCCGCCAACGATATAACCCGCAAATTATACCAGATAAGGGGTTTCCGCTCAAAGAGACCGTGGTGATGCCGGTGCTCGATCCCGGCATAATGCTTGTCGGTGGGCCTGTTTGCAGTGCTAGAATAACTAATTACTCTGACACTTAGGGAGCAGTTCTAGTGAAGCCATTTCTTGCCTTAGCGATCCTAGCGGTCCTGCTTCTGGGCTCATCCTGCACTTCGGATGCGACCGCCCCAGCCAATGTGGTAGCCCGTGTGAACGACGTAGATATCACGAGCGAGGAACTCGACAAAGAATTCGAAAGCCGGGTTCAAGGCGCCGATCCGGTGCCGGCCGAAGAGGAAATAGAAGATCTGAAGCTGCAGCTTCTAGGCGAACTGATCAACAACGCAGTGCTGTTGCAGCTGGCCGGCGATGCCGCTCTCACGGCCACCGACGCCGAAGTGGACGTTCAGTTCAACGAGTTCAAGAGCCAGTTTACCGAAGAGCGCTTCCAGGAGTTGCTCGATGAGCAGAAGCTGACAACAACGGATCTGCGCGAACAGATGCGCACCCAGCTTACGATCGAAAAGCTCGTCAACAAGGAGATTACTTCCAAAATCTCGGTTAGCGAGACGGAGATAGAAGATTTTTTCAACAAGAACAAGGAAAGTTTCAATCTTCCCGAGACGTTTCGATTGGCCCACGTCCTGATCACACCGGTCGAGGAGCCGGAGGTCACGAACACGGAGGGTGACGACGCGAAGACTCCTGCAGAGGCCAGCGCCAAGGCACAGCGGCTACTGCGACAGATCCAGGGCGGCGGCGACTTCGCGACCCTCGCACGACAGCTTTCCGAAGATCCGGCTTCCGCACCGCTTGGTGGCGACCTGAACTTCCAGCCGATCGATGCAATCGGCGGTGTCGATCCAGCGATGGCGGATGCGGCGATACAGATGAGAGTCGGTGAGACGTATCCACGAGTGGTCGAAACCCGTTTCGGCTACCACATCCTGAAGTTGCTCGAAAAGGACGCGGGAGGACAGAAGGACCTGACCGACCCTCGGGTCCAGGCACAGATTCGCCAGGTTATCTTCGACCGGAAAGATCAAATGCTGAAAAGTGCGTTCTTCGAGATCGCGCGGAACAACTCTAGTATCCAGAATTTTCTTGCGCGGCGAATACTCGAACGCGCCGGAGGGACGTCATAGTAGTCAGTTGCCAGTAGTCAGTAGTCAGTTAGTCTGCGGTCATGGACCGCAGACGGGCTCATTCCACAGTGGCCAGAAGGGTGCCCGACTCAACGGTCGTCCCTTTTTCGACGGAAATCTTCTGTACCGCTCCCGCCTTCGGTGATCGCATTTCGTTCTGCATCTTCATGGCTTCGATCACGACGATCCCCTGGTTGGCTTCCACTGTTGAACCCTCTTCGACGAGAATCTCGACAACCTTGCCTGGCATCGGAGCGCGGACTTCTCCCAGGCCGCCGCGGCCAACTTGTGCTGAGCGCCGGAGCACAGTGCGACCGTCCAGCAGCTCCAGCTTGACGTATCGGCCGCCCATCGCGATCGTGTAGCCCTCCGCGTTTGCGATCACGGCCGCCTCCACCGATCGATCGCCATCGCTGAACCAGAAGACGCCCGGTTCGACTTCGTGTAGGGTAATTTCATAATCCCGGTCGGCGATCCGGGCCCGGACCACGGCCCCGACCTCGTTGCCGAGTCTCACGGGGATTTCTTTGTCGCCGATCAGCGCCGTATATTTCATGGCCTCGACCGCCGGAGCTGGTCCTTACGACCCGCTAGCTTCCACTCGCTGGTTCGTGGAGCCGATGATCCATTCCTGGCGGCCTGCTGTCGCCGCGAATGAAACACTGCCGCCACGAGGATCGCGAAGTCCTCTTCGACCTCGGACACCGCTTCTGGCTCTCTGCCGGTCGCTCGCGCGTCGAGCCAGCGGTCGATGAAGCCCGTGTCGAAATCTCCTGCGATAAACTCCGGATGATTCAGGACATCCTTAAAGAAAGACGTGTTGTCCTTGATGCCGCCGATCTGGTATTCGTCGAGGGCCCTTCGCATCCTCGCAATTGCTTCACCGCGGCTGGGCGCCCATGCGACCAGCTTGGACAACAGCGGGTCGTATTCCAGGGGTACATTCCAGCCCGCGTAAACACCGCTGTCGTCGCGAACGCCCGGGCCGGACGGGACTCGGAGCATGGAGATTCGCCCCGGCGAGGGGAAAAAGTTGTTCGCCGGATCTTCAGCGTAGATCCGGCATTCGATTGCGGCACCGCGGAACTCGATGTCTTCCTGCCGGATCGACAGTTTCTCACCCGACGCGATGTATAGCTGCTGCTTGACCAGATCGATACCGGTGACCGCCTCGGTGATGGGATGCTCCACCTGCAGACGGGTGTTCATTTCCAGAAAGTAGAAGTTCCTCGCCTGATCGATGAGGAATTCCACCGTTCCCGCGTTGTAGTAGCCCGCAGCTTCGACAACCCGGAGCGCGGCTTCCCCCATCCGGTGGCGCAGTTCCTCCGTCATGATGGGTGACGGTGACTCCTCGATCACTTTCTGATGCCTGCGCTGAATCGTGCACTCTCGCTCCCCAAGGTGGATGGCATTGCCGTGGTGATCAGCCAGGACCTGGATTTCGACGTGACGCGGCCGTTCGAGGAACTTTTCAATGTAGACGGCGTCGTCGCCGAAGGCGGCGAGGGCTTCAGCGCGCGTCCCGCGCAGTGCGCTTTCCATCTCCCCAGCCGATCCGACGAACCGCAATCCTTTTCCCCCGCCCCCCGCCGACGCCTTCAGCATCAGCGGAAAGCCGACTTCCTCGGCGATCCGGAGCGCATCGTCTTCCGAAGTTACCGGATCCATCGTTCCGGGTACCATCGGCACGTCGTGCTTGGACACCGCCCGACGAGCCTCGAGCTTCGAGCCCATCAAGGCGATTGAGTCTGCGGAGGGACCGATGAAGGTGATGCCATCCTTTTCGCAGGCCCTGGCAAAGTCCGGATTCTCGGCGAGGAACCCGTAGCCGGGGTGGACGGCCTCTGCGCCGGACCGCCGTGCGACGTCGAGGACTTTTTCGATGACGAGATAGCTCTCCGTGGACACCGCGGGACCGATCGGAAATGCTTCATCCGCCATGCGGACGTGAAGAGCTCCGGCGTCGACGTCGGAGTACACCGCTACCGTCGGAATGCCCAGTTCCCGGCAGGCTCGGATGACCCGGACGGCGATCTCTCCCCGGTTGGCGATGAGGATCTTGCCGAACATAGGCCCCAGATAATAACACTAGTGGCCTGTAACGGAGATAGCGGCACCATCGCCGACGGCAACCCCCATCGGCCCGAAGGGTTGCGGCCCAACGACACCGCCTTCGTTGTCGCTCCTCCTCGCTATGTAGGAGCATTAACTCGTCGTCGGCTCCTAGAATCCGGTGCCGTTGGGCCGCAACGCTGGTACCGCTATCTCCGTTGCAGGCCACTATATCTCGGGCCGGCGCTCCCACCATCCGGCGTCTTGTTCGTATGCGTACGCCGCACGGAAGACGGAAGCCTCGTCGAAGGCTCGCCCGATGATTTGAAGCCCGACGGGCAGGTTGCGAGAGGTAAACCCGCAGGGCACTGTGATCGCCGGCAGACCCGTGATGTTGAAGAGTCGGGTGTTCCGAGTCAGCGCGCCGACGATGGATTCCGTCCCGTCGTCCCACTCGACTGCGGTCTGGTCGATCCGGGGCGCCGGTATGGGGACAGTGGGCGTGACGAGCAAATCGGCTGCTTCGAGGGCGGCCGCCAGTTCGACCTTCAAGATCGAGCGGGCACGCTGCGCTCGGACGAAGTCCGTCGAGAGCATCAAGCGCCCGGCCTCGATCCGCGCGCGCGTGTCGGGGCCGTAGAGTTCCGGACTCGAGGCCAAGTAGTTCTCGTGGTATGAGAACGCCTCAGGCGAGGCGATATTGGCGAAGATCGCACGTTGGAGATCCGCCGTCGGAATCTCGATCTCGACGAATTCGGCCCCCATTTGTTCAAGCCGCCGGAGCGCGGTCTGTGTCGCTTGATCGACTTCCGGTTCGAGGCGCGTGTAGAAGGTCTCACGGGAGATTCCGACTCGAAGGCCGCGAATCCCGCCTTGCAATTCCTTCGAATAACGCGGAGTCGGAACCCGCCGCGAATAGTTGTCCCGTGGATCGTGGCCGGCGATCACCTCCATCATGATCGCCGAGTCCTCGACCGTCCGCGTCAACGGGCCGACGTGATCCAGCGACCACGACAGCGGGACCGCTCCGGCGATGCTCACCCGGCCGTAAGTGGGTTTCAGGCCGACCGTGCCGCACAGGGCTGCGGGTATGCGGACCGATCCCCCAGTGTCGGAGCCTAGCGAACCGAGGGCCACGGACAGCGCGACGGAGGTGGCCGAGCCGCCGCTCGATCCCCCCGATACATGTTCATCGTCCCAGGGGTTTCTCACCGGCCCGTAGTGCGGGTTGATCGACGTCGGCCCGAAAGCGAACTCGTGCATGTTCGTCTTTCCGACGAGCACCGCCCCGGCGGCCATCAGACGGGCCGTGACCGTTGCATCTTCATCCGGGATGCGATCTCCAAAGACCCGTGAACCCGCGGTCGTTAGTATCCCTTTGGTGTCGAACAGGTCCTTCAGCGAGATCGGAACTCCATGCAGAGGCCCAAGCTCGGCCCCGCGTACGATGGCAGCTTCAGCCTGCTCCGCTCGGGCGATCGCATCATCGGCCGTGACCGTGATGAAAATCGCCATTCGCTCGTTCAGCGATTGGATTCGTTCGAGAACCGCTCGCGTCAGCTCGACCGGCGAGAGCTGCTTCGAACGAACGAGTCGCGCCGCCGAGGCGAGCGTGAGGGACTTCAGGTCGATCTGGGACATGTCAATCCGCCTCGAAGAGGGTGTCGGGAGCCGCGTCCCTGAGCTCCAACTTGCGGAGCTCACGAGTGTCGTCATACAGAGGCTGAAAGATTCTTGCGATCTCTTCGGCCCGCTCGTCGGATAGATCCCAGTTGCCGATCTCGGCGATCGTCTTCACCGTTTCACCGGCCAGCTTTGGTGGTGTCATTGCGTAAAACCCCTTCAGATGCGACGTGGATATCGTTGTCGTTCCCGGCTTCCGACAATCCAGACGGGAGCGAGATCAGGAACAGGAAGAGCATCAGGACTTCGGAGTCCCCGAAGTTATACTCGAAGAGCCCTGCGACGATAAACGCCACCAGGACCGACAACCCCGAAACAGCAATCCATTTCTCCAGGTCTTCCTTCGAAGCCGTTCTGCGCACGAAATCCGTGCCAAGGCTGATCAGGAGCCAGACGAAGGCCGCCAGGCACAGCAGCCCCCGTTCCGCACCGAGCTGCAGGAAGTTGTTGTGCAGGTGGCCGTAGAAAAAGTTGTCCAGGTTCTCCCCGCGATAGTAGCCCGGGAATTCGACCCCGATACGTTCGGGGCCTACTCCAAACAGTGGGTTATCCCGGATCATCCGAATACCGACATCCAAATACGCCAGTCGCGCTTCGTCGGGCGCGAACCCACCTTCGAGGAAACTCATCGAGATCCGATGGGCGATCAGAGGGGAAGCCAGCAGCGCGATCGCGCCGAGGGGAATCAACAACCGTAGGAGCTGACGCTTCGGCAGGTAGAGCGCTGCGATCCCGATGCCGGCGGCCGACCCCAGCCAGACGCCCCGCGTGAAGCTCAACAGCAGGGCAACACCTACGATACCCAGCGGAATCAGATACTTTCGCGACCCCAGTGCAAACGCCAGCGGAATCGCTGCACACCAGACGAGCATCTGCTGGCCGCTGAACGTCATCCAATGGCCCATGAAACCGGTGACTCGCGCCAGGATCATCGGGTCGTCGGCCAGGTCTCCTGATGCCAGGTATTCCGCATACTGGAGGCCGAACTGGAGAATTGCCGCCACTGATGCGGCTGTCGCGACGATGATCATCACCGCCGTCAGGGCGCGTATTCGTCCCTGGTCGGTAACGAAAGCTGCTGCGATGAGACCCATGCTGAACAGGACAAACTTGCTCACGGGACCGAACCCCACCCACGGATCGGCCGACATCGCTAGAGACAGCAGAGTTGTGAGCATGAATGCCGAGAGAGGGATGAAATAGGCTGGCCAGCGAATCGGTCTGGGTCGTAGGACCAGCCAGGCCAGAAGCGTCAGAGTCAGCAGGATCTGAGCGGCGGCGATCGAGACCAGCACGGCAGCCGCTGTCGCGATCGTAAGACGAAAGACCCACACCTCCGACTGATCTGCCATAGTCGCGGATTCTATCGGCTGGCTTCGTGGAGAGTCAAACCGCGGCCGCCCACTCCGAAGGTCGCTATCGTGAGATATCCTAGTGATCATGGCGCACTCACTGATGGTCGTCGGGACCGCCTCACATGTCGGAAAGAGCTTGATCGTGACGGCTCTCTGCCGAATTCTCCGAAATCGGGGCATCCGCGTCGCGCCGTTCAAGTCGCAGAACATCGCCCTGAATTCGTCCGTGTGCGCCAACGGGGCCGAGATCGGCCGTGCCCAGGTCGTTCAGGCAGAAGCGGCGGGGCTTGAGCCAGAGCCCGACATGAACCCGATCCTCCTGAAGCCCAACTCCGGAGGTCGACTCCAGGTGGTGCTGAACGGCTCGGTTTACGCGACGATGACCGGCGACGAGTATTCTAAGAAACGCTGGTTCTTCTTCGAACAGGCGCTGGAAAGCTACGGCAGGCTCGATGCCCGGTATGACGCGATCATCCTGGAAGGTGCCGGCAGCGCGGCGGAGATAAACTTGATGGATCGGGACATCGTCAACCTGCCGTTCGCGCAGGCGGTCGGTGCGCCGGCCGTACTCGTCGCCGACATCGACCGTGGCGGCGTGTTTGCATCCCTGGTCGGAACATTCGATCTGCTCCAACCCTCAGCGTCGGAAACACTCCGGGGTTTCATCATCAACAAGTTCCGTGGTGACGCGGTCCTGTTCGGCGACGGGGTCCGGTTCCTCGAACGACGGACCGGACGGAAGTGTTTCGGCGTTGTGCCGTACGTCGATTCGCTGAACATCGACCAGGAAGATGGAGTGTCGCTTGAAGAGCGCCGGCAGACCCCAGCCGAGTTCCGAGTCGGCGTCGTTCAGCTGCCACACATCTCCAACTACACGGACTTCAACCCACTGGACCAGGTTGATGGCGTTGGGGTCGACTACCTCAGGACCCCATCAGGACCGTTCCCCGAGGTGTTGATTATTCCGGGCAGCAAGAATACGATTCGAGACCTCGAGTGGGTCCGCGAGCGCGGTTTTGAGCCGTGGGTTCGAGACGCTCTCCGTTCCGGTTCTTTCGTGATGGGAATCTGCGGCGGCTTCCAGATGTTGGGGAGAGAGGTTTCCGATCCTTCCGGCGTCGAGGAAGGCGGTTCCATCGAAGGGCTCGGCCTGCTAGATGTCGACACCGAGCTGGCCGAGGAGAAGACCACCACGCGTTCCGAGGGACGAAGCTTTCTCGGGCCCACGATCCGTGGTTACGAGATCCATATGGGGCGTTCGACCCCCAGGAGCGAGAGCCGTCCGTTTGCCGTGAAGGCGGATGGGAGCCGGGACGGTGTGGTTTGCGACGGTGTCTGCGGCACTTACTTCCACGGGATTGTTGAAAACACGGAGTTTACCAGCGAGTTCCTGTCGATGGTGTCTGCGCGGCTCGGCATGAGCTGGCGCCCGGCCGTCGTCGGTCACTCCAAAGACGCGACCTACGATCGCCTGGCAACGGTAGCGACCGGGCACCTCGACGCCGAGCTTCTAGACCTCCTGACGACGGCATGATCTACCACGTTGAAGATCTCCGCTTTGGATACGGCACGGAGCCGGTCCTGCGTAATGTGTCGCTGCAGATTACTGCCGGAGAGTTTGTCGCCGTCGTCGGTCCGAACGGCGCAGGCAAATCGACTCTGCTGAAGCTGATGGCCGGGATCATCTCCCGCTTTGAAGGGTCCCTCGCTTTCATGGGGCGGTCGATTGCGGAGTACAGGCCCATCGACCTGTCGCGCAGGCTTGCTTTCGTCCCGCAGGAAACGCACGTCGTCTTTCCCTTTACCGTCGATGAAATGATTCTGATGGGACGTCTTCCGTACCGTCGTGGTTTTGTCTTCGATTCCACCGAAGACTCGGAGTTCGTGACGAAGGCAATGGAGTTGACCGAGACGTTCGAACTGGGCACGAAGATGTTCAACGAGCTGAGCGGCGGCGAAAGGCAGCGGGTCGTCCTGGCCAGCGCGCTTTCCCAGACTCCGGAAGTGCTGCTGCTCGACGAGCCGACGGTGTTCCTGGATCTGAAGCACCAGATCCATTTCTACAAGATTCTGGAGCGCCTGAATCGTGAGCAGAATCTGACGATCGTCGCCGTCACCCACGACATCAACCTCGCGGCGCAGTACGCCCGGAGGATGGTCGCCCTGCGTGATGGGGCGGTCGCGGCCGACGGAGCTCCCGAAGAGATCCTGACACCCGAACGACTCTATGAAGTCTTTGAAATCACGGCCGCTGTCATCGACCGGCCTGGGGGAGACGGCCCCTACGTCATCCCGTCCGCCTGAGAGAGGTCTGACGGCAACACGATTCGTGGTGCTGGTCGGACCGTGCGCGCTTTTCGCCGCGCTCGTCATGCTGGTGATGCCGTGGGTCGGTTCCGCCGACATCACATGGCAGGGGGTTTGGTCCGGCAGGAGTCCCGACCGCGAAATATTCATGGTCGCGCGGCTGCCCCGGATTCTCTTCGGTGCCCTCGCCGGCGGCTCGCTGGCGGTCGCCGGCGTCCTGTTTCAGGCAATCCTGCGCAACGCGCTCGCGACGCCGTTTACCCTCGGTATATCCAGCGGCAGTTCCTTCGGAGCGGTCCTGGCAATCTGGCTCGGGCTGGATATCGTGCTGCTCGGAGTTCCGATCGTCTCGATCGCGGCGTTCCTTGGCGCCCTGTTCACGATCTCACTCGTCTTTCTGATCGCACGAAGTAGACATGCATTGCCGACGTTCACGCTGCTGCTGGCTGGTGTAACGCTGAACTTCATCTTCGCGGCGTTGATTCTGTTCATCCAGTACGCGTCGAACCTGACCGAATCGTTCCTGATCGTGCGGTGGATGATGGGAGGCGTGAACGACGCCAGCTACTCGATGATTGCCAAGACCGCCCCCGTGATCATCCTGGCGGTGTTGATCCTGTTGCGGTATGCGCCCCAACTGAACCCCATGGCGGCCGGTGAAGATTGGGCGACGACGCGTGGCGTCGACGTCGAGAAGCTGAAGGTCGTCTGTTACTTCTTCGGATCTCTGCTCACAGGCGCAGTTACCGCCGTCAGCGGCCCAATCGGCTTCGTCGGTTTGATCGTCCCCCACTCGCTGCGGCTGATGGCCGGTCCGGACCACCGGGTTCTCATCCCGGCCTCCTTCTTTGTCGGCGCCGGTTTCCTTGTTCTGTGTGACACGGCCGCCCGAACGCTGTTTGCACCGACAGAGATACCTGTGGGCGTGATCACGGCGTTATTGGGCGGACCGTTTTTTATCGTTCTGCTGAAGAGAAGAAAGGGCGATCTTTTCTAGGGAAGCGTCAGGAGCCAGATGTCGGATTCGGGCGGACCGCCCATGGTCAGGTAGAGCGCTCGCCTATCGGGGGAGAAGCCGGCAACGGCCATCGTCGCACCGGGTTCCGCAGCATAAAGACTCCGCACGTCACCTGACGCTGTGTCTAGGAGTCGAATCTCATTCCCGAAACTGTAGACAAGGATCTGGTCGTCCACCCAGCGGCCGGGGTTCGTCGCGTCGACGTTCTGATGAATAACCTCGCCGGTAGCGAACGAATAGATGAAGAGGATGTTCTCGATTGGGTCCATACCTGCGAGCTTGGACCCATCGATGGACCAGGACCCGACTGTCCAATTCTCCGGCTGGTTGGGCAGTAGTTCGGACGTCCTCGATTCCGTATCGAAAACGCGAGCCTCCAAGCTGGTGGAATAGATCAATCGTGTTCCATCCGGCGACCACACGGGTGAAATCTCGCTCAACGCTGAGTCGGTCTCCTGTTCGAGTTCGCTTCCGTCCGGGTTCATCGACCAGATCTCATAACTACCAGTGCGGTCCGAATAAAATGCAATTCGGCTACCGTCGAGCGACCAGCGCGGTCCCCTGTTTCTGAATTCATCGTTGGTCAACTGACTGACATCCGTTCCGTCCACGCGACTGACGATGATGTCTTCCCTGGACCCCCACAGTGAATAGGTTACCCATTGTCCGTCGTTCGAGATGTCTGGTTGTCGCACGTTTCGAGCGCCGCCCGTGATTGGAGTGGGGTCCCCTTCGACTGCCCAGACCACGGGGTCGAAGTCCATCCGAAAGAGGTTCGTGCTGGTCCGGCGCTCGGCGTAGGCGAGTTGATCGTCCGTCCGATTGAGCGCCATGTGCATGTGCTGAGTGGTGGATCCTCCCGTCGTCATCTGTTGTGCGCGTCCGAGAACCGTTCCGGACTCCTCATCAATCGGGATCCGCCAAATGTTCAACCCTCCGGCCCGATCGCTCGAGAAGTATAGATGTCGGCCGTCGGCCGACCATACCGGGTTCCAATCGAGATAGACGTCCTCGGTGACCGCGACGGCAGCTCCTCCCTCCGCCGATATGGTCCAGATATCGCGCTGACCGGAGCCCGCCGCCCGGTCCAGTCCCCAGAATGCAATACGATGTCCATGGGGTGACCAGCTGGGCTGCACCGCGTCGCGACCGGTTTCCAGGGATTGTGTCTCTCTCTGACCGTCGACGTCCACAATGAGGAGTGCTTCCGGGAATGCACTCCTCCCAGCCGGATTGAACGTAATCTCCTGGCCGGTCCCGTACACGATCCGGCTTCCATCCGGTGACCAGGCAGGGTTGTATCCTTCGTCGTCGGTCAGCCGGCGTACCGACTCACCGGTCGCTCCCATCAGAAAAATGCCTTCGGTACCGTCCCGGTCCGAATGGAACGCGATCCACTCACCGTCGGGCGAAAGTGCGGGCGAATCATCGTTGGCGTCGGAGTCCTCCGTCAGGTTGATCGCGTTCCTTCCGCCCACTCGCTGCAGATAGATGTCCCAGTCTCCAGAAGCATTACTCGCGTAAACGACCGACCGACCGTCCGGTGAGAAGCTCGGCCAAGCTTCGGTGATTATGCACTTGACGAACCAATATCAGCCATGATACCCTTCTTTTTATGGTCGGCAAGATTGATTTTTGCAGTCATTTAGATCGACCCTCTACTATCTCGTCGACCTTCCGCATCACCCTCTTACCGAAGATTTTTTCCATGAGCGTGCGGTCATCCAGTTCAAGAAACTTTGGTGGTCGTTTTCTCGGTGCCGGTTTCCGTTTCTTCTTGTGAGGTTTTTCCATGACTGACATCAACCTGTTCTCCCTAGTGGACAAATTCAGTTCCAACGAACAGTGCCTCAGAGCCCTTGAGGGGTTGCGGTGGCCGCGCGGAGTTGCCTGTGTGCGTTGCGGGGACATGAACGTGTTCGAGCTTCCTGTGAAGCACAAGTTCAAGTGCCGGTCTTGCAAGCATCAGTTCACTGTGAGTTCTGGAACGATCATGCACGACTCCCACCTGCCGATCCGTAAATGGTTTTTTGCAATCTACCTGATGTGCGAGTCCAAGAAAGGCATGTCGGCCCTTCAGCTTCAACGGACACTGGGTGTGGCCTACCGCACGGCCTGGTATCTCTGCCACCGGATACGTGAGGCGATGGGTAACGACGCCTTTGAGGGCCCCACGCTGTTCGGCGTGGTCGAGGTCGATGAAACCCTTGTCGGTGGAAAGGCCAAGAACAGAGGCCGGGGATACCGGGGGAATAAGACTTGGGTTGCTGGCGCGATCCAGCGCGGCGGGAAGGTTCGGCTGGAGCGCATCCCGAACATCCGCCGCCATACCTTGCACGACTTCATCAACCGCACGGTCAAAGACGAGACCGAAGCGATCTACACTGACGAACTGAAGTCTTATCTCGGGATCGAGGATCACGACACCCGCCATGAGACGGTCAACCACTCTGCCGAGGAATGGGTTGTCGGTGATGTCCACACGAACAGTATTGAAGGCGTGTGGAGCCTGTTCAAGCGGTCTATTGTCGGGGCGTTCCACAAGATCAGTGCGAAGCATCTGGACCGTTACCTTGAGGAACTGGAGTGGCGCTTCAACAACCGCGACAACCCTCATATATTTAGGGACACCCTGCATAGGATCGTCACCACGGAGAACCTCACCTACAGGGATCTGGTGGCATAATGACAACATTTAGGCTCTGCGTCGGCCATCAGGTCGGTTGTTTGAATCACAAGGGGCAGCGAGTCGTTGCCCTCGAATTTCATTCAATGGAACAAAAGGCCATTCATCAAGATCCCTTAGTACCTTCTGAAGTTCACCGATTTGTTTTCTTGCCAGAAAATGCGGAGGTTTTAGCCACTGAACTTCTGAATCTTCTAGATCAAATTTGGAAAAAAGACGAATCAGATCAATCCTCGAAGCAACGGGTTTCATCGTTTATATCTCCCTACTTGACGCAGTTGGCCGACCTGTCGTAATCTTCCTCTCGCCATACAAATCGTGCGCGACCTGACACTGGGTCGCTCGCCGAATACAAGACCTTCGCTTTGAAGGAAACAGGCGGGAACCCGCACCTTGCGTGCGATTTGTGTGGCAACCGACCCGGTGGCCACACCCTATTATCGGTCGCCGGAAATTCCCAAACGAATCACACGAGAAAGGAAGGTTCTGCAATGCTGTCGAAGATCGCATTGGGCCTGCTAACATTGAGCGTACTCATTCCTGCCGCATACGCGCAAACAGGAGACATTCATCTCTACGGCGGGGCCGTCGTCGGTGGTGAAGAATACACCAAGGGATTCCTTGGTGGTGGCGCCATACAGAGGGAACGTCTTTATGTCGGAGTTGACGGGCACGGCCTCCGACTCAATGGGGAAGGAGAAGCAGCTTTCCAAGAACTTGCGAACGAAATAGGCGCTGACATCAAACTCGACACCTATGGCTTGGATATCTCCGTCGGAGCCTCGGTGTCCGACAGTAACAGGTTTTCGGTCATCCCCATTGGGCTGATCGGTTATACGACGGGTGAGTTCTGCATTGAGACGTCCTGTGAAGATTCCAACGAAGTCAACTACGGTGGCGGACTGGTTGCCGCAATCAAGGGCGCGGGGGGAAGGTACGGGATTCACTCTGGCGTTCGTTACACGCGCAACTATGGAGCTGCGGTGATGTTTGGGCTGGTCTTTACTCTGAATTAGCATTTATCAGTCGCCCCGCTCGTCCCAATCGGGCGGGGCGACTGTCGGCCACAGAGTGTAGATATCCCGGCTATCGACCTTCAACCCACTGTAAAAATCGATCATCCCGTCAAATAATTCCTCGTTGGCCATCTGGTCATCAGGCGCAAGAATCCAGCGATAGCCACCCGGCATAACGCCACAATGTATGCCAAGCCGTTTCAACTCCTTCGGCTGTATTCGTTGCGCCTTCAGCTTTCCCTTCGGTGTTCCACAAACCCTGACATGGCTCCGGCATGCCTCTTCATAAATTGCTTCAGCGATCTTTTTCTCCAGCGTTGGCAGGTACTCTGGCGTGTACTGATCTGGCTGGCACGACCGGACGTGAGCAATGGCTCTTTCTATCGTCATGTCAAACAATGGAGTCCACTTCTTCACGCATCTTTTTACCGGCCGTATCGCAATTTCCGGAAGGTATAGAAGGATCAACCCAACGCTACACGCAACAATCACATAGAACCAGCGGATGTCGCCTAGTGGGTATATGCTTTCCACTAGAAATCCCGTCGATGTAGTGATGGCAATGAGGATGGCAGCGGCCAAATGTTTCCGCATTGGGCCATGCTAACCCCCTCCACTTGGTTCGTCAAGTGCATAATCGCCGATCGATCAACTCCAGAACCAGGCATCGGATCCCGTCGGATTCCTCGAACCCGTAGATCCCTGCAACGTTCGGATGGCTGAGCGAGGCCAGGACCTGGGCCTCCCGCTCGAAGCGGGCCATTCTCTTGGGGTCTTCACTGAACGACGCCGGCAGGACCTTTAGCGCCACATCACGATTCAGGCGGGTGTCCCGTGCGCGATACACTTCGCCCATGTTGCCTTCACCCAGCTTTTGGGTGATTTCGTAATGAGCGATCTGTTTGCCGAGCATAAGCCTGTACCGCGAGTTCTGCGAGTTGCCCAAGATGCTAGCTCGATAGCACGTTGCCAGGCAATCGAAACAAGGCGATTATCCTCGACCGGTCTAGATCCCGACGGGTGCTTGCCTCGCCCTTAAAGTTGTTGACAAGCCATGCTTTGGGAACAAATATGTAGGCGTTCGCGCAGCCGAACCACTTGAGTATGAAGTCCTTCGGAGGTCTTTTAGCGTGGGAAACATCGTAATGCCGGATGAATCCGACTGGATCCGGCGATTGAAGGAGATCTGCGACAGTCTGGGAGGAGACGACCAGGGCGACTGAATGAACCAGTGGCGCGCGCTCAACCGTGTCATCGAGGAAGCATCTTTCGTGCGCCCGGAGATCAAGGGGTGGGCGCCCCAAGCCCTGGAGACCTTCGGTGATGATGTGCTGCCAGCCGTTCGGGTACGGCAGATCGCCGAGGAAGCGATCCGGCGCCTTTCGGAGAAGCCGGCTGGCTAGTGGCTCAGCGAATCCGGCTGGCTAATCGCTCAGCGAAGCCGGAAGGCTAATCGTTCGTCGCGCCAACGGCGGCCGGCACCTCCAGGTACAGCTCCTCCGGTCGGAGACATAGCTGATCGCTGCACGCCTGGATCGATAGGCGTGCCGGCAGAATCGGTCCCCCATCGTCTGAACGCAATCGCCCGCTCAAACGTATCCTGCCTTCGTAGACCGCGAGCGGTTCCTGTTGGAACCCCAGAGTGACGACTCTTCGTGCGGGGTAATCCACGCTTTCCAGCTCCCAGCCCCGCGCGTTGTCGGCGAGAGTCAACGTCGTTGGGATCAGCGCGTCCTGTAGTGTCCGGTTGGCGTTGATGTGCCATCCATCCCGGATGGCGATGTCCACGACAACTCTCGGGCTGCCTTGGTCCACTTCGAGGCGGCCGCTTGCCCTCACGACCCCGCGTGCGCCGAACTGGCTGGGTCCCGCGGGTCCGCTCTGAACCTCTTGAGCTCCTATCATCATGTAGGCGAAGGCCAGCCCTCGCTGCGCGATTGCGTCCGAGAAGGCCGCGATCGTACCCAGCGCCCGGTCGCGATACCGATCCTGACCCGTCATCGCGGCGAGTCGGGCCAGAGCCCGAACGGCCGCCGAATTGCCCGAAGGGATGGCGCCTTCGTAGGGACTCTTCGGCCGTAGGATCATGGTGCCGCCGGCTCCATTCCGGCTCATGTAGAAACCACCCGACTCGTCATCCCAGAACAGATCAAGCATCCCGTCGGCGAGCTCCCGTGCCCGGCCGAGCCACTTGTCATCGCCCGTGCTGTCGTAGAGGGCCATCATGGCCTCAGTCATGAACGCATGGTCGTCCAGCACAGCAGGCACGGACGACCCTCCGTTCAACGTAATCCTCCAGAGCCCTCCATCGCGCGTCCGGCCACGGGCCCACAGGTATTCCGCCGCCCGTCTTGCGTCTTCGAGGTAGGTTTCTCGTCCCAGGACCCGTGCTGCATCCGTTAGGGCTGTGATCATCATGCCGTTCCATGCCGTGATGATCTTCTCGTCCCGGAGGGGCCGCGCCCGCCTCTCCCTCGCTTCGAGCAGTTGTTGCCGAATCCGGTCAGACCGAATCAGGAAAGCCCGTGGCGTTAGTCCGTAGTCGCTGGATAAACCGTCTAGAGACCGCTCGACATGCAGGACATTCTTCCCCTCGAAGTTTCCGTCTTCGCTGATGCCGAACAGGTCGATCGCCAGTCGAGCATCGTCGGGGGCGAGCACGGAATCGATCTCGTTTAGCGTCCAGACGAAGAACCCGCCCTCACGCTCCTCGCTGTCGGCGTCGATGGCTGAATAGAAGGTGCCGTCGGGCGACGTGAGTTCCCTCAGGACGAAATCGAGGGTCTGTCTTGCGATCCGTGAGTAGAGATCGTGTCCGGTTAGTTCGTATGCCTTCAGGTAGACACGCACCAGGTTCGCCTGGTTGTAGAGCATCTTTTCGAAATGGGGCACCAGCCAGCGCTCGTCGGTGGAGTATCGATGGAAACCCCCGCCCACCTGATCGTATATTCCGCCGAAAGCCATCGCGGTGAGGGTCTTCTCGAGTGCCGCGACGATGTGCTCTTCCTCTCGGCGTATCGCGCGATCGAGAAGGAACAGCAGCTGAGGTTCGCTCGGGAACTTGGGGGCTGGGCTGAAACCCCCGAACTGCGGATCGAATCCCTCCATGATCTGGCCAGCGGTGCGCGCGACGACCTCTTCGTCGACCTCCGACCCTCTTCCACGCGCGGTCGTGATTTCGTCGACGGCCCGGGCGACGTTGTCGGCTCCGTCGAGTATTTCATCACGCTGCGTCTCCCACGCGTCGGCCATCTCGAGCAGCAACTCGCGGAACGGTCCCGGCTCGAAGTAGGTTGCGCCGTAAAAAGGCCTGCCGTCAGGTACCAGGAAACTGGAAGTTGGGTATCCGGCAACACCGCTGGTCAACCGGATCGCCGTCAAGTAGATCTCGTCCACATCCGGTCGACGCTCACGATCCACCTTGATCGCGACGAAGTGTTCGTTCATGATCCGCGCGATATCGAGGCGGTCGAAACTCTCGCGCTCCATGACGTGACACCAATGGCAGCTGGAGTAACCGATCGACAGAAACACCAGCTTGTTCTCCGCAGCCGCCCTTTCAAATGCCTCCCGGCCCCAGGGGAACCAATCGACGGGATTGTGCGCGTGCTGCCTCAGGTAGGGAGAATCTTCCAGCATCAATCGATTGGTGAACACAGGACTGCCGTCGGGAAGTCGATGCGCGGTTCGGGGCTCGTAGTCCTTGCCCTGGGCTGCGACAGCGGAACGAAGTGCTTTGGCCAGGTCGGCCGGGTATTCGGCCCCGCCGGCGGGTGCTGATGGTCTTTGTGCTAGGCCGGCCGGCGGCGCATCCGCGGTCTGGCCAGCGAATGCGGCGAGCGCGACGAGGAAGACGAACGCCGCGAGCGTTGCCGGAAAAGACGGTTTCGCTCCGAGTTGGGGGATGAGACCAGGCACAGTGTCCCCTTCAAGTTAGCGGGATGGGGCGCTCAGACAGCGGCCCGCTTCAGCCCGCGGGCGGTGCCAGGCGCGATACTTTGTCATGGGCCTTCCGAAAGGCGTTGATCACCGTCGCGCGAAACTTCCCTTCTTCCATCGCCAGCAGGGCCTCGGCCGTGATGCCCCCCGGCGTGATGACCTCCTGCTGAAACTGCGACAGCGCACGGTCTGCCGCGGCCGATCGCAAAGCGAGCGTGCCGCGAAGCAGAGACAAGATTCCCCGCTCGGCCAGATCGTGCGGCATACCCTGAGTCACCATGGCCCGGGTCAACGCCTGGATGAACTCGATGACCAGTGCTGGCCCGCATCCGACACCGACGATTGCGATGTCGAGCAGGGCTTCGTCGCTGCATTCGACCTCGTCCCCCCACGAACGAACGATCTCGACGGCGCGGTCGCGAATGGCCGGAGAGACATTCGGTCCGGCGATCCAGTACGTCGTTGCGACGCCGCTTTCGATCCCGATGTTCGTGCTCGTCCGGACGACGTTCCTCACGCCAAGTCGGTCCTCGATCCGTTCGAGGTTCACGCCCGTCACAACGGACACGACGAGCGCATCCTCGCGCAAGTGGTCCCGTATCTCGTCGGCCACGGCGCCAAACGATTTTGGTTTCACGGCAAGCACGACCAGCTCGGCGTCTGCCACAGCGGTCGCGTTCTCGGTGAGTATCTGGGAACCCGGCAAAGCCGCCTCGACGACCCCCCGACGGCTTGGCCGGACGCGACTGAGACGAATTTGCTCGGGGGTGAAGAGCTCGCAAGCCAGGGCCCGCTGGCCAATCATCAACCCCATGGTTCCCGGTCCTATGATTGCAACTTCCATATGTGTGTCTTTCCAAACCGGAATTCCGATCTGGACCTCCCTCTGCCGAATCGTAACGCGGAACTGCCCGTGAAGACTAATCCGAAAGCTGCTTGGGGTGGACAAGACGGAGAACGAGATGGACATTGCGCAGAGGGAGATGTTATGTCAAACATGCTGTCAGATGGTTCCTGAGGCAGCGAAACGTACGATGGCAGTAACCGCTGAAAGCAAGTTTCTATCCCTTTCCCACGTCGCCCTCTGGTGCATCATCGTCTTCCTCTGCGCACATTCCGCAGTCCAGGCGCAGACGTTCACGGGTCTGGGAGACCTGCCCGGCGGACAAGTGTTCAGCTCGGCCAGCGCAGTATCCGCCGACGGCGAGGTAGTCATCAGGGGTTACGACCAGATCGATCAGATCAGGTTCATCAAAGCCACGCTGGTAGTGCTGGGCCTCGCGTACGACGTCGTCGGATGGAAACTGCAGCGGGCCACAGGCATTTCCGGGGACGGTTTGACGATCGTCGGCTCGGGTCGCAATCCGTCGAACCGACCCGAAGGCTGGCGAGTCACCCTTCCCCCTTACGTGCCGTCCGTGCCAAATCCCAATCCGGTCATGGCGCCGTTCGAGACCTACAGCCGCGCTCACGGGTGCAATCACGCTCACCGTCAACCACGCGGGGATGGAGTTCCGGGAGCCCGCCGAGGTTCGTCTCGTTCGGATCCCCGATGACGCGTCGAAGGCCGGCGAGTCAGATGCGGTCCCGCGGACTGGAGAGCCTGTCGGCACCGTCACGACGATCGTCGATGCGGAGTCCGAGCTCATTCAGGGACGTGTGAACGCACTCTCGACGTTCGCACTCGTCGAGCCGCACCAGGAGAAGGGTTTCGAATGTGGGAATCGGATGCGGAACACAGGGCCGACTAAGACAACATCAGCCCTATTATCAGTCACTTAAATGAAGTAAGCGGAGAGGGGGGGATTCGAACCCCCGGCACAGTTACCCGTGCAACTGCTTAGCAGGCAGCCCTGTTCGACCACTCCAGCACCTCTCCAGGGGCTTCAAACCAAGCGGTTTGGATACCGATAGAAAACATCGGTTGCCGAAACCCTTCGATTATAGGAGACCGATAACCAAAAAACCACCGGCCTTTCCCGCCCCTGCGGTATTCTGGCGCTGTGGAGATCCGACTCACGATATTCATCGCGCTTGTCGCGGTCGTGCTCGTGTGGAACGCGGCGCTGCTGTGGGCTCTGTATCGGGGGATGTCTCGTTCCGTGGCCAAGGCTGAGGAGATGGAGGGGCCGATGACGAGCGTGATCGGCTCGCTCCGGAGCACGATTACCCGGGTTGAAGCCGTTTCCGCAAGGGCCACGGAGGTCTCAGCGACGGCCCGTCAGAGGGTCGGGGACTTTGGTGGCGACCTTGATCGGGCTCAGAACTGGTTTCGCTTTCGTCTCGCAAAGGTCGACTTCGAAATGGATCGAATCTCAGGCGGCATTCAGGAGGGAACCGGTAAGGTCAAATCCGCGGTTTCGGAGCCGTTGTCCAGGGTCGGAGCCATCGTTCGGGGAATCCGAGCTGTGCTCGAACTGGTGACAACCTCCCGCGGCAACGACGCTACGCGGTACCGATAGCACTGTTACAGGTCACTAGGGCGTGTTAACACTACCGTAGTGCCTCGACGATGAGAGCGAAGTGAAGGAAGGCGAGGAACATGACGTCGAGTTTATCGAAACGGGAGAAGATACGCCGGAAACCTTTGAGTCGGCGGAAGAGCCTCTCGACTTCGTTCCTGCGGCGGTAGAGAACGCGGTCGTATTCCCACGGCTCCAGGCGGTTGCGCTTGGGCGGCACGACGGGAATCCACCCAAAATCCAGAGCCAATTGGCGGGTCTGGTCGTCCTGGTAGGCGCGGTCCATCAGCAGCGGTAGCGGCTCGGGTAGTGGCCCCAGACCGGCGAGCAGATCGCGGCCCTGCGGGGCGTCGTGCGCTTGGCCGGGCGAGAGCGCAAACGTTATTGCCGTTCGAGCATTCGCGGCAACCAGATGAATCTTGGTGGTCCATCCGCCGCGGGATTTGCCGATCGCTTGCGGACCGTTTTTTTTAACGCACCCGTGCCGTCGGGATGCACCTTCACAATGGTTGAGTCCATCGAAACGGCTTCCACCCGGATGCGCACCAGTTGCTCGCGCTGGAGTTTTTCGAAGACGGCGTCGAGCACGCCGTTCTTGGACCAGCGGTTCATCCGGGTGTAGATGGTGTGCCAGTTGCCAAAGCGCTTGGGCAGACCGCGCCACTTGCAGCCCTGCTCAGCCACATACAAAATGGCGTTCAAGACCGTCCGGTTCGAAAGACTGACGTTCCCCCGCTGACGCGGCAGCTCCGGCTCGATGCGACAATACTGCTCCTGTGTGATCTCCATGCCCTATTATAAAACATTCTTGCTCTTTAGTGTTAACACGTCCTAAGATAGACTCGTCCCTGGCGCTGAGAGCCGCTTGAAAAACGCCCAATTCGCGTATGGGGTACGGTGGAAGCTATGAGTTTAGAAACGCAGAAAATACGTGATGAAATCAACATCCGTTTGGAGCAGCTTAAGGAGTCGCTGACCGACCCAGAGATGGACGAACGGAAAACCGGCTTAATCCGCGGCGAAATTGTGGGGCTGCAGTCCGTACTGCTGATTTTGGATTGGGACGTACCGGATGAGGTTTCAGGAGCAGAAGAAAGCGTAGCCATGCCGACCGACGACGATGAAGAGCCGGAAGTCCAAACCGACGACACTGAGCCCATAGCCGAAGAGACGGACCAGGAACAGCTTGAAGATCCGGAGGGTGACGCCAGTCAGAATTCTATCGACGACGAGGAAGGCTCGGCCGATACGCCCACCCCCGCTCCGGAAACCGACGACACCCCGGAGGAGGGCGCCCCTGCCGAGCCCTCTGAAGAACCGGACACCCCAACCGACCGTTAAAGAACTCATCGTTCGAAGTGGAGGATCGATGAGTACCAATCCTTCAAACGGGGACCAAGTTGGTCGTGGGCGGCTAAGGGAAGTCCCCATACGGCCGAGAAACGCTACAGGGCGGCTCTAAGAAACCCTTTCAACATCTACAGTTCAATCAGAAGAATCATCGGCGAGAAATCCAGTCCACCCATGGACGGCATCGCGCGCCGGAGCGTCCGCAACAGCGGATCGGGATGGGTTCTGGTGCAGATAGGATTGTCGGAGCGATAAGACCAGGAGTGCGCCGCGGCGATGCGGCCTATGCTGCCATGACGTGACGCCAGATCACCGCGGGATTCGACCGCCATGGGATCGGAATTGCGAACTGGCGTTTGTGAATCTTCTGCGCCAGTTCGATGCCGATAATGACACGTCGCGCATTGTAGAACGTCTTGAATCCCAACATCGGTCGCAATCGCCCCTTCACCCGGCGGTGGTCCTGCTCCACAACGTTGTTCAGGTATTGACAGCAACGAATTCTCGCCGGGTTCGGGCCCCGGAAGTTGAACTCCCCGTTCATTCCCATGCGCCGCAGCGCGCTATGGCTCGGACGGTGGCCATCCAGGGTGATGCTGTGTGGCTCCCGATGATGCTTCAGTGCCTTGCGAAAGAATGCCTTCGCCGCCGCAATGCCGCGTGTCCGACTCAGACAGAACTCCACGGTGTTGCCTTGTCCGTCCACGGCGCGGTACAGATACATCAACTGCCCTGAATCTTGATAAACGTTTCATCAACCCGCCAGTTCCCACCCACCGGGCGCTCGAATCGACGCCAGCGCTTTTCACACGTGTCCCCATAGCGAACGACCCAACGCAAAATCGTGGTGTGCGAAATCGATAAACCCCGCTCACCTAAAATCGCGACCAGGTCCCGGTAACTTAGTTTGAAGCGAAAATACCAGCGCAGGCAGAGGAGAATGATGTCGTCTTCGAACCAACGTCCAGCAAATAGAGGATTCCGTTCAGTTTTCTGATGCGCCATAACCCATTGTCGCCGATTCCCCTGGCTGTCTGCACCAGAACCAAGAAGTTCTGTCTGAGACACAAGAGAAAAGGCATAAGCATATCGATATCCCGGTGGAAGGAATCAAGAGCTTCGCTAAGCCAATCGTTAATTGGATAGATCTCAAGGGGGAGATGCCTTCATTGCGTGATATTTTGGTCTAGGCTATGAGACGCTAACGCTTCCAGCCGTCTTGGGGAGTTATTGTCAAAAGTGGTGTTTGACGATTGAGACCATGGAACGCCTGATCGCTCTACGTGTCGACCGTGAAAACGGTACTAATCTAAGGCAACCGAAATTGCCTCTGCAGAGGCCGATTTGCGAGTTCCTGCAGAATCTCTCGCGTCACGGCACCTCCAATCAACGCAAACGACTTCTCGAGACTTGGAGCGGTGAGGAAAAACTTGTCATAAGCCGACCGAGCGATGCAGTATAACTTTCAGACAGTTGGCATAGCCCCAGTGTTTTCAGACGGTCTTGATGGGCCTTGCGTTGCTACGAAGCGCAGCTCGCAGTATTTGGCCTGAGAGGCGGAACGTCGCCAGTGCCGACGTCGGCCACGAAACTACCAATTCCTGGTCCGGCGGCACCTGGTGGTGCGGTGCCGATGGCCGAAGAACAAGAGGAATAAGAGAATGTCTCCGATCATGATGTCTCTCCTTTCCCTCTTCTTGGTGGTGGCGCACACATCGGCCGCCGTTCCGTACCAGGGAGCAGGGATGGAGGTTGCAGGCAAGATTTCGTTCGGGTCGGGCATTGCGCCGGATCAGCCGTTTCTCATCGATCTGCAGACCTTGAATGGGACCCCGATCCAGACGACGCGCACGCTGGATTTCGGCAACTTCAGTTTCAGGAACGTCCGTGAGGAACGTTACTTCATCCATGTGAACATCGAGGGTTTCCGCGAAGTGAAACAGCATGTGTGGGTCACGGGTCAGACATGGGTCGACGTCGTCCTCCACGAAATACCCGAGGTCGTCGCGACAGGGGGCGGGTCTGCGGACCCGGATCGCGTGGATGTCAAGACACTGGCCATGCGGCATCCTGCAGAAGCCGTGGAGGAACACGAGAAGTCGCTCAGAGACAGCGGGAAGGGAGATACGAAACGGGCCATCGAGAGGCTGGAGAAGGCTCTTCGTATCGCGCCGGATTTCTACGAGGCGCGGAACAACCTTGGGGTTCAGTACCAGAAGTCGGGCCGTTTCGAGGACGCCGAAGCCGAATTCAGGCGAGCCCATGAACTGAACCGGAACGCGGCGCAACCGTTGATCAACATCGGGAGCCTCTGGTTGGAACAGAGTGATTTCGAGCCGGCTCTGGTGGTCCTACGCGAGGCCGCACGACTCGAACCGCGCTCGCCGGCCGCACGCTACTACCTGGGGTATGCGTTGTACAAGCTGGCGCGGCTCGACGAAGCTGAAAGCGCCCTCATCCGGGCGCTCGAACTCGACCGGGCAGCCACGACGCGGCTCATGCTGGCCAATGTCTACGTCCAACAGCAGAAGCACGACCGAGCGCTCGAGCAGCTCGACGCCTATCTTGAAGAGAATCCCGAAGGCGAAGATAGCGATGCGGTTCGAGCCCTGCGGTCCAGATTGCTGAAGCAGTTGAAGCAGTAAGCAAGCCTACACTGGACGCGTCGCCATACACCGCGGCCAGTATGTCCGACCCCGTCCTTCGTGGTCGAGCCCTGAACAAATCGCCGGAACCGCTCACCGGTCTGCCGTTCCCCGGGAACATCATTCCGGCGGATCGGATCGACTCGATTTCGAACGCCGTGGCGGGGTTCTATCCCATGCCGAACCGTGCGGGTAGCCAGAACTACGAGGCCAGCTCGGTAAGGCGGACGGATTTTGACCTGTATACATACAAGTGGGACTACCGCTTTTCGGATAACCACAGCATTTTTCACCGCGGCACGTGGCAGGACACCTTCGAGATCCAGACGAACTTCGATCGCGGGGCCCTGCCCGGGGGCGGCAACACGTTCTTTCAGCCGATCGGCCGCAACTTTGCGCTGAGCGACACCTACGTGTTCGGACCGACCGTGATAAATGAAGCCCGGATCGGTTTCAACCGCCTGATCGGCGGCATCTACTTCGGCTGGCCGAGAATGAGCGTGACGGGGGCACTGTCAGAGGAAAGTTTGCAGGGCTCGATCATCTGCCGAAGACCGAGCAGCCCGCGGCCAGACAGCTGCTCCATGGGATGGCCTTCGCGAACTCCCGCGCGGCCTGCGAACGAAAGCGGGCCCTCGGGGTGTTGCTCAGCCAGCGCGGACCAGATGCCCAGGTGACCGTCCGCGACAGTCAGCCGTCCCAGCTTCAGGCCCCGTCTCTGGAGATTGCGCAGAATGCGGCTCCAGGACTCCTTGCTTTCCCGCTGCCCGCTTTCACAGGCCAACACCACTTTGCGCCCGTCTGACAAGGCTCCGATGATCACCAGCAATGCCGCTCGCTCTTTCGCGATCCCCGCTTTCACGTACAAGCCGTCTGCCCACTGGTACACGACCTCGAGGCCGGACAGGTCCTGCTGGACCCACTCGTCATACTCCAACTGCCAGGTCGATTTCAGTCGAAAATACGGCAGGATCTGACTCTCGAATCGATCGGTCGTGTTTCGGACCCGAGGTCGTCGAACCTCCATCGTCCCGTTCATCATTGCAAAGCGTCGCGGTTTCCCGTGACCGTTCCGGTATCCTCGCCGATCCGCGCTCCGCTCCGACTTTTCCCGACCCAGAAACTGCGTGACTTCGTCCTCAAGCAGCTCCTGTAGCCAGACTTGGACCCGGAATCGTGCCCAGTCCTCCAGAGCGTCATACGCGTTCGTTGACGCCACTGCTGCCGGTATGTTCTTCTTCTTCATGGGTGGTGTACCTTTCTCCCGGTTGCTGTCGGGATTGCTTACGGTTTCGAATTCACCGAAAGCGTACACCGCCTTCTCTTTTTACACACCGATTGGAACGACCTCGTTCCCTGAGAGGATCCGGACTATGCAATCGACATCATCACCCGAGGCTAGGGGGCGTCGATGGAGGGCGGTTCTCATCCTGGTTCTGGCTTGTGCCACGGTGTCCGAGGCCCAGACCGACATCGGCAGCATTCGCGGCCGCGTCGTCGACCAGACGGGGGCGGCACTGCCGCGCGTCACTGTGACAGCGCTGGATCAAGCTCGCGGTGTGGAGCGGCAAACGGTCAGCTCCCCGATCGGCGAGTACGTCCTCAGTCATCTCACGCCGGGCCTCTACACGCTGCGGTTCGAGGCCGAAGATTTCGCGCCATATCAGATCGAGGATTTCGAAGTCCGCGTCGGAGAGACAGCGCCGTTTTCCCCCGAACTGATGGTGGGCCGAGCGGCCGAGAGCATCGTCGTCTCCGCCGTTGTGGCCCGTCTGGTGATCGATCCGAATCAGACCGCGCAGGCCAACCATATGGATTTCGTCGGCATAGAGAACCTTCCCATCAACCGGCGGGACTACTTGGATCTGGCCCTGTTGACTCCGGGAGTCGTCGACACGAACTATATCGTCGATGGCCGGGACAGCCGGATCGCTGCGACGCCGCAGTCCGGACTGGGCATCGGCGGCGGCTCGGGGCGGGGCAACACGTTCATGCTCGATGGCCTGAGCAACGTCCTGGACACCGGTACGGTCCGATCCACGATCAGCCAAGATGCCGTCTATGAGTTCCAGGTGAACCGCAACTCGTTCTCGGCTGAACTGGGCGGCGCGCCCGGCGGCGCGGTCAACATCGTCACCAAGTCCGGTACGAACGAACTGCGTGGAAGCCTGTTCGGAGTGCTCCGCGACCGTCATTTCCAGTCCCGGAACTTCTTCGATCCGGACAAGTCCGCCTACACGCGAGCGCAGAGCGGCGCCTCGATCGGCGGCCCGCTCGGCCGGGACCAGACGTTCTTCCACGGTGGCTACGAACGCCTCGACCGCCACGAATCCGTCTTCGTCCCCCTGCTCCAGGACGATGCGTTCCTCCATGAGCTGACACCCTCGCAGCGGGCCATGGCGGCGGCCCTCAACCAGGCGGGGCCGGCCTTCCGCCCGCTTGTTGCCCAGCTTTCCGCGGCCCTGACGCCGGGCAACTATCCCCATGTCGTTTCCCTATTCGAGGAGAACAGTGGCGTGTTCCCGTTCTCGGAAGAGCGCCAGCAGGTGTTCGTGCGCCTGGATCACACCCTGCGGGATGGACACAACATGTTCGCGCGGTTCAACTGGACCGGCCAGGACAGGGAGAATACCCAGTTTGGGTCGCTGGTGGCCTACAGCCGTGGGCGGAATTCCCATATCAACGATTTCGCGCTGGGATTCGGTGATACCTTGCTCATGGGCCCGCGGTGGATCAGCGAGACGCGCCTGGGACTCACCTATCACGACTTCGGCGTGTTCCCGACCGACCGGCATGGTCCGTCGATCGACATCAACGGCTTCGGCCTGTTCGGACGGGACCTCATCTTACCGGTCCGCATCGTGGAACGCGGCGGGCAGGTGCGGCAGAACTTCACCTATTTTTCCGGGCCTCACACCTATAAGTTCGGCGTCGACTTCAACACCGCGCGCTCAAGCGTCGAAGCGGAAACGTTCTTTGGGGGCCGATTCATATTCGGCGAGGCCGTGCCGCTGTCCGCCGTGATCGACGAGGCCGTCGGCGACGGCGCGGCGCAATTGGTCCAGGGCTCTCTCTCCCGGGCCGGCTTTCCCGGACTGGCCACCGCGGTCGACGAACCCATCTCGGCGCTCCAAGCCTATGCCTTGGGGTTGCCCATCGTCTATCAGCAGGGCTTCGGCAACCCCTACTGGCTAGGATGGAAAACCTATTACAACTTCTTTGCCGAAGCCTCCTGGCGCCTGAGGCCCGACTTCCTGCTGACGCTGGGCGGCCGCCACGAGTTCGAGATCAAGAGCCGGTTTCCGACCGACAAGAACAACTTCGCCCCGCGGCTGGGATTTGCCTGGAGCCCGGACGATCAGACCGTCCTCCGCGGGGGCTTCGGCATCTACTACGGGAGGATTGAAGGCCAGATCACCTACATTCGGGATCTGCTCGGAGAGCGAGGTCAGGTCTTCCAGGTGTTCATTCCGCTGACCGGCCTGGAGGGAATCAACAGCGCGCTGACCGGCGAGCGGCTGACGTCGGCCGAGATCTATCAGACCGCCTTGCGGCGAGGCATCCTCGGAACCCGCACGATCCGGCCCGAGGACTTGGCCATCCACGGCATCGACCCGGGTCCGGGTCTCCCGCTACGCGTGCAGTTCCGGGTCGCTCCCGATACGGTGAACCCCTACTCCCAGCAGGGCAGCCTCGAGATCCAGCGCGAGGTGGCCGGCTATACCCTCTCGTTGGGTTATAACCTCAATCTGGGCGTCCACCTGATCCGTCCCCTCGATACCAACATCTACCTCGCGGGGACCGACCCCGAGGGAAGGCCCATCGTGGGCTTTCACAATCCGTTGCTCCTGCAGGACAACGTTTACGGCAGCTGGGGAAATTCTTCCTATCACGCGCTGATCGCCCAGTTCCAGAAGCGCTTCTTCGACGGGTTCACCTTCTCGGCGCACCACACCTGGAGCAAGACCATGGACGAGAACACGGACTACAACTCGTCCTTCCAGCCGCATCTGCAGTGGGATGCCAAGGCCGAACGCGCACTGTCGGCCTTCCATCGGGCACACAGTTTCGTTGCCAACACGGTGATGGAGCTGCCCTGGCGGTCGCGTGAGGGCAGCGGGCATGCCGTGGTCCGCGACTTCACGCTGTCGGCGATCCTGAGAGCCCGCTCCGGTGCCCCGTTCAACCTCAACGCCGGCTATGACAACGTAGGCGACCGCCACACCAACACGCACCGCCCATGGGGCGTGGGCCGCAACACCGGCATCGGGCCCGACTTCTTCTCGGTCGACCTCCGCCTGAAACGAGAGCTCCCGTTGGGAGACGGCCAGAGTGTCGAGTTCATCGCCGAGGCGTTCAACCTGTTCAACCGGACGAATTTCAGGCACGTGAACAGTACGGTCGGCGAGTTGAGTCGGGAGGAGCTTCCGGACCGCCCTACGGGGCGACTGGCAGCCGTCACCGAGCCATTCTCCTATACCTCGGCATTCGATCCGAGGCAGTTCCAGTTCTCGTTGCGCCTCAATTTTTGAGGGATGGTAACGCACCCCGCCTGGTGGGGTTGGTGGCTGGCGGCATTAGACTCCGTCCGGCATCGAAGAATTTCCCGTGGCAAATATCGTTTCGGCATGTTGGACCAGCGGGGGCATTTGAACAGGATGTTGCGGTTTTGGGCGCAATTGGAGTGCGCAACCGCCTTCTCCCCTAGCAGCCTGTCGGACTAACACCAAATCGAAAATCTAAGTCATTCATATGACTGTGTTTACAGTTTCGAGCTGAAAAGGGCCCTCGTTGAAAACAAAGGACTTACGCCGAAAGTCCGACAGGCTGCTAGCCCGCATGTTTCACCAGACCGGCGATCAGGGGGATTTGGGCAGTAAGAATCGGATTCGGGAGGATCTGGGTTCGAATTGGGCATGTGTGGCGTGACTCGGCGGTGTCGACAAGCGGGAGTTGCTGCGTTTTCGGGTTCAGAAGAGGGTGACGAAACGCACTGAGACAAACCTCGGCGGAGCCGAAAAGAGCGAGTCGGGTTATGTTTCAGAGTTTCTGCAAAAAGGTCCTGAAATAGGAAGGGGCCAGGGTATCTCCGAAAAGTTGGTAACGAATCAACTTTGAAACGAAGGAGATGAACCGATGGCCCGAACTAAGATTAAGCGAAAGGGAGTGGATTGGAAAGAACTGTTAGGAGAGGAACAGGATCTGCTGAAAAGCGTCGTGCAGGAGGTGGTTCAGGAGATTCTCGAGGCGGAGATGGACCAGGTCGTGGGTGCGATCAAGAGCGAACGAACAGGGGGTCGCACAGGATATCGGAGCGGCTACTACGAGCGAGGTCTGGTCACACGGGTGGGCAAGTTGGAGCTGCGCGTGCCGCAGGATCGTGCCGGCCGGTTCAGTACGGAAGTGTTTGAGCGCTACCAACGCAGCGAGAAAGCTTTCGTGGCCAGCTTGGCCGAGATGTACGTGCAGGGGGTATCGACACGGAAGGTGAAAGCGATCACCGAAGAATTATGCGGGCATTCGTTTTCGGCGAGCACGATCAGCCGGATCAATAGGACATTGGACACGGAGCTGAAAAAGTTTGCGACGCGAGGATTGGAAGAAGAATACCCCTACCTGATTCTGGATGCGCGCTACGAGAAGGTGCGCGAAGACGGGGTGATCCGGAGCCGGGCGGTCCTGGTAGCGATCGGAATCAACTGGGACGGCCGGCGCGGTGTGTTGGCGGTGGAACTGGCGGGACGGGAGAGCACGACCAGTTGGAGGCAACTCTTGCTGAGTTTGAAGCAACGCGGCTTGTGCGGGGTGGAGTTCGTGGTGACCGACGATCATGCGGGGTTGAAGAAAGCCATCGCAGAAGTCCTGCCCGAAGCGATCTGGCAACGCTGCTACGTCCACTTTCTTCGAAACGCATTGGATTATTTGCCGCGCAAAGCCGATGACGATTGTCTCCAGGAACTGCGTTGGCTCTACGACCGGCGGAACCTCCAGGAAGCGCGGCAGGATCTGGCGGCGTGGTTAACCAAGTGGGGGCAGAAATATCCCAAACTTTGCGACTGGGTCGAAGACAACATCGACGAGACGCTGAGCTTCTACACGCTGCCGCGCCAGCATCACAAGCACATGAAATCCACCAATATGCTGGAACGGCTCAACGAGGAGATCAAGCGGCGAACGCGCGTGGTGCGGATCTTCCCCAACGCAGCCAGCTGTTTGCGTTTGATTCGGGCGCTGACCACCGAAACGCATGAGAACTGGATCGAAGCGATCCGCTACTTGAACATGGATCTGTTGAAGGAACACAAAAAGGACTGGCACCGTCAGACGCCCGCTGCCTAAACGCGTCAAAACGGGCCGACCCATGATCGACTCGGATGTCGATCGGCGATTACAGAGCATCCTGGAGCGGAAAATCGCTGCGGAACACTTTCGAGGGGGCGAAAGAAAGAAAAAGAACCAAAAAGAAAGAAACGCAGAGGCCTGATGGAAATGACGCCTCAGAGGAAATCCGCAAAAGACGCGGATTCCCTCTGAGCCTTGGAAAAGTTTCGCCAAGAACGCTCAGCTTTACCACATTCCCACAGGCCCGACGGCGATCAACATTCAAGAACTGAATTTTCGGAAATACTTTTTGCAGAACTTGACGCACACAACTGCGAGTCGATTTTGGCGCAGGGGATCGGGTCGGTTCTCAGCAGCGCAGAGGAAGCGCCTGCAGGTTTCGATGGACGAGGGCAAAGACCTCGGCGTAGGGATAGGCTTCCGACATGGAGTACTTTCTCGAGAATAGCTAAGCTAGGAGTCTGCGCGGCAGAAGGACCGGGATTGGGCGGATAGAGATCGAAGATAGGACATGTCACGAACCTACCGACCATATCTTCCGGAACAGAACCTGCTGCTGCCGCCGTCGCTGAGAGATTGGCTGGCCGAAGATCACCTGTCGTACTTCATATCGGATGCTGTGGACGCAATGGATTTAAGCGCGTTCGAACAGCGGTATGGGTCTGAAGGGCCAGGCAATCAGGCCTTCGATCCGCGGATGATGGTGAAGGTGTTGATCTATGGCTACGCGACCGGGGTGTTCTCGTCCAGGAAGATCGCGGTGAAGTTGACCGACGACGTGGCGTTCCGGATGTTGGGAGCGGAGAACTTTCCCGCGCACCGTACGATCTCGGATTTTCGCAAACAGCATCTTGAGGAGTTCGGGAACCTGTTCGTGCAAGTGGTGCGGATGGCGCGAGAAGCGGGTCTGGTGAAGATGGGAACCGTGGCAGTGGACGGAACCAAGATGCGGGCCAATGCGAGCAAACGCAAAGCGATGAGCTATGAACGCATGAAGAAGCAGGAGACCGAGTTGGGTGAGCAGATTCGGGATCTGGTGAATCGGGCCAGGACGATCGATGAGGAAGAAGACCAGCGTTACGGCAAGGACCGGCGCGGCGACGAACTGCCCGAGGGGTTGGCGACGCGCAAGAAGCGATTGGCCACGATCCAGGCGGCAATGAAGCGGCTCGAAGAGCGTCAAATGGCTGCGGACCAGGAAGCGGGACGGGAATCGGGAGACGACAAACCGGGCAGCGGTAAGAAAGGCAAGCCGTTCAAACGCCCCATGGGTGAGCCCAAGCCAAAAGCCCAGGACAACTTCACCGACCCGGAAAGCCGGATCATGAAGACCTCCACCGCAGGGTTTCAGCAATGCTACAACGCACAGGCGGTGGTCGATTCTGAGGACCGGATCATCGTGGCGACAACGGTGAGCAACAATGCGGCGGATGTGGGGCAGTTGGAGCCGGCTCTGGAGGCGTTGAACGACAATCTGGGAGAGCATCCCGACTGCGTGCTCGCGGATGCGGGATACCGATCCGAGTCGAATTTAGAAATGCTGGAACAACGTCAAATCGATGGGTATGTTGCGATGGGCCGCGAAAAGGACCTCGCCGCCGCTCCCCTTCCACCTGAAGACACTGCGTTTGGCCGGATGGTCCGGAAGATGAAAACCCAGCGTGGACGGGACCGTTACCGGGCCAGAAAGCACATTGGGGAACCGCCCTTCGGGTGGATCAAGTCGGTGCTGGGATTCCGACAATTCAGTCTGCGGGGTTTGGACAACGCGGCATGTGAATGGAATCTGGTTACTCTGGCGGTGAACTTACGACGGATGAACGAGAAGATCGCATGGGCATAATCCGGGAAACCGGGACTCGCCAAGCCCACCACACGGCTCACGACTCCAGTCCGCAACGGCCTGAGCTCGGCTTGGTGGCAGAATCGGCAGGGGCTCCTCGGAAATCGCGATCAAATCCCATGGAACACCCATCCTTCTCGTTCCGCCGCGCAGGCTCCTAGCCCGCATATTTCACCGATAGGACCAGAAAAGGCCGCCCTGTCTGGCATAAAGCGTTTTGCGAGAACGTTTCACAAGCCAGACGGAGGCGGCCCTTATGACGACAGAGTGTAACCAAACGACGTTCGAATTTCACGGACTTCTTCAACGAAAAGTGAAGGCTCGGTTCGACGGCGGAAAGATCACCTCCGATGCGGGAGTGCTGCTGTTGCGAGAGGTGGAGAAACGGACGGGTCTGATCGCCGGACTGGCCGAGTGTTTCAGGGATTACCGGGACGCGAGGTTGATCGAACACACGGTGAGGGAGTTGTTGGGGCAGCGCGTCTACGGACTCTGTCTGGGCTACGAGGACCTGAACGATCACGACCAACTGCGGAACGATCCGATGCTGGCGGTGGCGGTGGATAAGCCCGATCCTCTGGGGGAGAAGCGGCGGCAGGCCGGGGATCGGGGGAAGGCGCTGGCGGGCAAGTGTACGCTGAACCGGTTGGAACTGACCGGGGAGCAAGTCGATGGGAAGGAGCGGTACAAGAAGATTGCCATGGACCCGGACAAGATCGACCGCTGGATGGTGGATGCATTTGTGGCGGCTCACGGATCGGCGCCCGAGGAGATTGTTCTGGACCTGGATGCGACCGATGATCCGATCCATGGCCATCAGGAAGGACGGTTCTTTCACGGCTACTACGGCAACTACTGTTATCTGCCGCTCTACATCTTTTCGGGAGAGCATCTGCTATGCGCCCGGTTGCGGTGCTCCAATGTCGACGGTGCGGACGGCGCCGTCGAGGAATTGAACCGCATCATCGGCTAGATCCGGCAGAGCTGGCCGGAGGTGTCGATTATCATCCGGGCCGACTCGGGCTTTTGCCGGGATGAATTGCTGAGTTGGTGCGAGGCCCACCAGGTCGATTACGTGGTGGGTCTGGCCAAGAACGATCGACTCAAGCGCGAGATCGCTGAATCGATGAGTCCGGCCGAAGCCGAGTTTAACGACACCGGGAAACCGGCGCGGGTGTTTAACGATTTCCGGTATCGCACTCGGAAGAGCTGGACCTGCACCCGACGCGTCATCGGCAAGGCCGAGTTCCTGGAGAAAGGCGCCAATCCTCGATTCGTTGTGACCTCACTGTCGCCGGAACGCCTGGACGCCCGCGCCCTCTATGAAGACTTTTACTGTGCGCCGGGCGACATGGAAAATCGCATCAAGGAACAGCAGTTGGATCTATTCGCCGACCGGACCAGCGCGGCAACCATGCGCGCCAATCAACTCCGGCTCTATCTGTCCTCGGCCGCCTACATGCTCCTGCACGCGTTACGCCGTCTGGGACTGAAGAATACCGATCTGGCCCGCGCTCAGTGCCAGACGATCCGCTTGAAGCTCCTCAAGATCGGAGCTCAAGTCCGTCTGACGGTCCGCAACATCTGGATACGTGCCATTCGGTAGGACATGCCGGAACGTCGGGTAGGTTCACACTCGCCCCCTGCTGCCATCGCGCGATGACAGGCGTGAGCCAACGCGTTCGTGGGAGTTAAGAAAACGAGCGGTTTCGCAACACTCCGGACCCGGACGGGTTTTCAAGGGTTTAGGCGTTGCGAAACGGTATTGCAGTATGGATTCGATTGGCGATAGCTTTGTGCCGGCTTCCCTAGGAGTCTGCGCGGCAGAACGTTTTTAGGCCGTTAGGTCCACAGTATGTTGTGAATATACAGCGCTTAGCGTCGATATATAGTGTCGCCTTTCTTCTGCCGCGCAGACTCCTAGGTTGACAATACCCCAAGACCGATACCCCCATGTTGGGCATTGACCGTCATCAAACTAAGACATATGCTTTAGCATAGGCTATGAATAAAAATACCAAGATGACCGGACTCGAACGGCATGTCCGCTTATTTCGTAATGGCCGAAACCAGGCGCTACGCATCCCCCGAGAGTTTGAGATCGAAGGGGATGAGGCAATCCTGAGAAAAGAAAATGATCGCCTCATCGTGGAGCCGGTTCGCAAAGGGCGGTTACTTACCCTGCTCAGCACCCTTAAACCTATAGACGAGCCATTCGCGCCTGGGGACGAAGATCTGGCACCGCTGGATGATGTAGAGATCTGAACGTGCCGCTGCGCTATCTACTGGACACCAACACCCTGTCGGATCTGATCCGTAACCCACAGGGGCCTGTTGCTCAGCGTATCTCCTCGGCAGGGGAAAGCACGGTTTGCACCAGCATCATCGTCTCGGCGGAGCTTCGCTTCGGTGCCAAGAAGTCGGGTTCTTCGAAACTCGCTGATCGGATTGACCTGATTCTCTCGGCGTTGAGTATTGTGCCGTTTGAGGCCCCCGCCGACCGTCACTACGGAGAGGTCCGTCAGCAGTTGGCGCGCCAGGGCAAACCCATTGGCCCCAATGACCTGTTGATCGCGGCGCAGGCTCTCGCCCTGGGCCTCACGGTCGTGACGGCGAACGTACAGGAGTTCTCCCGCGTGCCTGGCTTGGGGGTCGAGAACTGGCTATCAGAATGACATTCTCGGGGGCGGGATGGCAAACCCTGAACATGTAAACTGGCTGCGAGAAGGCGTCGGACCTTGGAACAATAGGCGGAGACAGAACCCATTCGACCCCAACCTTAGTTCCGAAGACATATCGAAGGCGCTGGGGGGCCACGAACGCGAAGACATTCGACAAATATCTGTCAATCTAAAGGGTATCAATCTTTCGGGAGCCGACCTCAGTAACTCCACCCTCAGAGATACTGATGTAACCAGCGCCCATTTTCTCGGCTCTAACTTAATAAATGCCAAGCTGATCGGATCCGATTTATCTGGGTCAATGGGCGCGCAGACGCAGTGCCGAAACGCCAAACTCCGCTCGGCGAAACTCGCAAAGACGCAATTTTTCTATTCCGATTTCTCTGCGGCCCAGCTTGTCGGCGCCGATTTGGCGGCGGCGGTGTTTTTCGGCTGCAAGTTCGACGGGGCGCACCTTTACAACGCCAATATCACTGGATCCGATTTCATGCTATCGAGGCCATGGATGGCCCGACTTTTTTTCCCACCCGGAGAGGACTCGATCGTGCCTGTGCCGTTCCAGAGGGAAGGAGTTGGAGGCATAAACGATCTCCTGGATGGATGCCGCGAACTAAGAGAATCCTACGGAGAGGACGCCACTCTGTATTTCAGAGGCGAAAGCCGCTGCTCTTGGGAGCTGCGCCCTTCCGTAGTGAGATCCAATCAAGATGGCGGATACGCTTTCCGGGTGGCCGAAGCCGAAATGCTAAACGATCTCATGACCCGTCAGCCGGATGCCTTCGGCGGGGTGGACGCGGCTCTCGCGCAATGGGTCTTCGCCCAACATCACGGATTGAAGACACGTCTTCTCGACATCACCCGTAATCCTCTCGTCGCACTCTTCACCGCCTGCATCGACAACGAACAGGAGAACGGAAAGCTACATGTGTTCGCTGTTCCCAAGTCTCTAATCAAACCCGGGGTGGTTCAGAGTGCGTCCGCAGCGTAGGTCATACCTCATTGACATAGGAGCATCACAGCCTCGACGACGGGAAAACCCGTTCCAGTTGATCGATCGTTCGGTAACATTTTCAAATGAGGCAACGCGGCCGGGAGTTTTGATTGTCGCTGATCAGCCGTAGAGACGCTGGATCTCGGCCGTGTGTTCCCGGTGGGTTTGGCTGCGCTCAGCGTACTGGGCGAGACTGCTCACATCTGGGAGACCCAGCTGTGCCGCGATGTAGGCGGAAGCCCCCGCGGGTACGTCCCTGACATCCGGCAGGAACCGGCCGAGGGCGCGAACCGAGCAGAGCTGTACGGCGTACCCCAGGCGGTTGGCCTCACGCCGTCGCCGATCAATGTGGCTTCAGTCCTCGTCGTCAAGGAAGAAGTAGCGCTGGAGCTCAGCCTCTTCGACCTCGCCGACGTAGCCACCGTACGCGGCGGCCTGGTCGTCGTTGAGGAAGTCTACAGGCACCCAGCAATGGTATCGAACTCCCGACCACTACCCCTTAGCGTGCGTTTTCGTTCCATTGTTCTCCAACCCCCAAGACGGCGCGGTGCTTCATTAAAGAGGGCATAAATGAGGCGCAAAATCATCGTCTTGCCAGAGCCGTTCGGACCAATCATGATCGTCACCTTTTCGTCCGACACTAGATCGATTACGTGATTAAAACGACCGAAAAGCCCAGTTACAGCAACTTGTCGTATTCGCATACCAATAACCCCCCGCGCCCAAACATTGCGTAGATTGACTCGGCTCCGCCCCATATTAGCAGGTGATTCATAGCAGACCACAAAGGGAACCGGACCGGAGATCCCAGGCCGTGACTCCCCCGCCCCACGATTTCTTTGGACAGGGATTTGAGAAACTACAACACAGGAGGATCACGATAGGCCCAGAGAAACGAAGGAAGAATTCGGCACCGCTTTGGTCTCACTACGGGCTCCCTTCGCGATTCCGGATTCTCGAAGCCGCGGGAAGGGCCGGTGGTCAGCTCGGCGCAAGGTTTGTTCGTGGAATTACTCTAAGGGACCGAAGGGCCTCGGTTTCGACTTCAACGCAGCGCCTTTGCGATTCTGTAAGCCGTTGCCCTGCCAATGCCAAGCTGTTTTGCGGTTCGAGCGGGTGACAATCCGGCCGCGATGAGTTTCTCAGCGGCGGAAACCGTCTCCGGGTCGAGCGGTGGTCGCCCCGGTGTTCGCCCGCGTTTCCTAGCGGCGGAGATGCCGTCGCGGGTACGCTCGGAGATGAGCCGGCGTTCGAAGTGCGCGATGGAGCCGAAGACGTGGAACACGAGTTCGCCGGCCGCGGACGAGGTGTCGAGGCGCTCCTCAAGGCTGATCAGGTGGATGCCGCGGGCCTTGAGGCCGTCGACGGTTTCGAGCAGTTCCCTGAGTGAGCGTACGAGCCGGTCGAGGCGAATGATGCAGAGACGGTCACCGGGTCGGGCGTGATTGATGAACTCGGCGAGGGCATCGACCAGATACGGTTCGGTACCTCGAACGGCAATTGCTCTCGGTCTTGCCGCCGAGCGCTCATTGCTCCGCGGCACGATCGCGCGCCACCCGCCCCGTCACTCTGCCGGGCGAGAGGTCTTCTCGAGATACCGTCGCGTCGTCTCCCGGATGCGCGCGGCGTGGGCGAAGATGTCGCTCACATCGTCTATGGGAGCACGCACCTTCGACTTGTTCGCGTCGAAGAGCCCGAGCCGTTTCTGAGCTTTTTTGAAGTACAGGTGGCAGATCGGTTGCCGGTTCGTATTGTCGAGCAGCACCGAGCAGTAGTGCTTACCGTTCCGGAGTGTGAGCCGGTCTGCCGGTACGTCCGGTGTCAGAATCGCCGTGACGACGTACAAGGCGCGCCATTCGTCCTCGGTCGTCACGATGCCGTCATCAGTTGCCTCGGGCTCCGCATCGGTTTCGGACGCCACGGGCTCGCTATCTTCGGTAGACGATAGCGCCGACTTCAGCCGATCGTTGATCCGCTGTGCAAGAAACTGGTGCATCGCCTTGTGTGTGGCTCGTTCAAATTGCTCGATCACCGTCTTCGTCTTGACACCTTCGTAGATCTGGCCGGCAAAGTGGCGCACGAGTGCTTCGGACGGGTTGCCCCATTCAGCCGCCAGCAGGCGCAGAACCTCGCGGGTGTACTTCAAGTCCTTCGAGGTGTCGAGGATCTTCTCGAGGTCGAACGCCGGCTTCGTAAACCGCTTGATCTCATCAGCGTCGATGGATTCGGCGTCCAGCATGTTCAGCTCGAGGAAGGGCCGGTGGTCCATCTTATTGGGTTCGTCGATGTCGGAGTAGAACTGATATGTCACCCCGTCGGTCAACACGCCGAGCCGCGCCTCGGTAACGCTGAAATACCGGTACAGTTGCGAGGCGGGCTCCTTGGTGAGATCGACGCCGTAGTGCTTGCACTCGAAAATCATGATCGGGGACCCGTTCACAACGATGGCGTAGTCGACCTTCTCGCCCTTCTTGGTGCCAACGTCCGCCGTGTACTCGGGGACGACTTCGTCCGGATCGAATACGTTGAACCCGAGCACGTGCGTGATGAACGGTAGGACTAGCGCGGTCTTCGTCGCCTCTTCGGTCTTGACTCTGTCGAGCCGCTTCGCGACCCGTGCAGAAATCTCGCGGATGCGATCTGCCAAGTCCATCCCATCGAGTGACTGAATCATCGAACTCCTCCTAGGAGCCTGCGCGGCGGAACGAGAAGGATGGGTGTTCCATGGGATTTGATCGCGATTTCCGAGGAGCCCCTGCCGATTCTGCCACCAAGCCGAGCTCAGGCCGTTGCGGACTGGAGTCGTGAGCCGTGTGGTGGGCTTGGCGAGTCCCGGTTTCCCGGATTATGCCCATGCGATCTTCTCGTTCATCCGTCGTAAGTTCACCGCCAGAGTAACCAGATTCCATTCACATGCCGCGTTGTCCAAACCCCGCAGACTGAATTGTCGGAATCCCAGCACCGACTTGATCCACCCGAAGGGCGGTTCCCCAATGTGCTTTCTGGCCCGGTAACGGTCCCGTCCACGCTGGGTTTTCATCTTCCGGACCATCCGGCCAAACGCAGTGTCTTCAGGTGGAAGGGGAGCGGCGGCGAGGTCCTTTTCGCGGCCCATCGCAACATACCCATCGATTTGACGTTGTTCCAGCATTTCTAAATTCGACTCGGATCGGTATCCCGCATCCGCGAGCACGCAGTCGGGATGCTCTCCCAGATTGTCGTTCAACGCCTCCAGAGCCGGCTCCAACTGCCCCACATCCGCCGCATTGTTGCTCACCGTTGTCGCCACGATGATCCGGTCCTCAGAATCGACCACCGCCTGTGCGTTGTAGCATTGCTGAAACCCTGCGGTGGAGGTCTTCATGATCCGGCTTTCCGGGTCGGTGAAGTTGTCCTGGGCTTTTGGCTTGGGCTCACCCATGGGGCGTTTGAACGGCTTGCCTTTCTTACCGCTGCCCGGTTTGTCGTCTCCCGATTCCCGTCCCGCTTCCTGGTCCGCAGCCATTTGACGCTCTTCGAGCCGCTTCATTGCCGCCTGGATCGTGGCCAATCGCTTCTTGCGCGTCGCCAACCCCTCGGGCAGTTCGTCGCCGCGCCGGTCCTTGCCGTAACGCTGGTCTTCTTCCTCATCGATCGTCCTGGCCCGATTCACCAGATCCCGAATCTGCTCACCCAACTCGGTCTCCTGCTTCTTCATGCGTTCATAGCTCATCGCTTTGCGTTTGCTCGCATTGGCCCGCATCTTGGTTCCGTCCACTGCCACGGTTCCCATCTTCACCAGACCCGCTTCTCGCGCCATCCGCACCACTTGCACGAACAGGTTCCCGAACTCCTCAAGATGCTGTTTGCGAAAATCCGAGATCGTACGGTGCGCGGGAAAGTTCTCCGCTCCCAACATCCGGAACGCCACGTCGTCGGTCAACTTCACCGCGATCTTCCTGGACGAGAACACCCCGGTCGCGTAGCCATAGATCAACACCTTCACCATCATCCGCGGATCGAAGGCCTGATTGCCTGGCCCTTCAGACCCATACCGCTGTTCGAACGCGCTTAAATCCATTGCGTCCACAGCATCCGATATGAAGTACGACAGGTGATCTTCGGCCAGCCAATCTCTCAGCGACGGCGGCAGCAGCAGGTTCTGTTCCGGAAGATATGGTCGGTAGGTTCGTGACATGTCCTATCTTCGATCTCTATCCGCCCAATCCCGGTCCTTCTGCCGCGCAGACTCCTAGCCAGACTGCCGAGGCCATGCGACGCGAAATGATACTACACTGTCGGCCATCGTTCCGCGTGGCTCAAGTGCGGAGCCGATCCGTCCTAGGTAACAGTACGCCCACTTCCCCGAATCACGAGCCGGGGCGCGACGAGTGCTTCGCTACGGGCACCGACGGGAATCAAGTTGCCGGGTCCCTAGCAGCCTGTCGGACTTTCGGCGTAAGTCCTTTGTTTTCAACGAGGGCCCTTTTCAGCTCGAAACTGTAAACACAGTCATATGAATGACTTAGATTTTCGATTTGGTGTTAGTCCGACAGGCTGCTAGGCGCTGGCACCGAAATCATGGGCCGTCCCGTCGTTGACCATAACAACTCTATGTCGACCAGAGTCCGTAGGCTTAGGTCGCGAGCAGCAGGACGATCGTGACAATCACCAGATCGGTGAGCATGTGGGTGAACACGGGCGCCATCAGGCCGCAGCCGCGGCGACCGCGCACCGAGCGTATACCTTCGCGAGGCCTTTAGCGTTGGTCAATACAACGTGTCCGCGCTTCCGCGGTACCAGCGGAGAGGTTCGCGTCCTTGACTCGCTAGAGACCCCGGTCAGAACAAACCCGTCTTGATTGTCCGATGCGGCGACGGTTACCGCGCGAGCTCGTGGCCGTCGATGCAGCTCAGATTCGGCCACATTGGTGTACTCGACAACGGCGGAGCCGACGTCTTCGGCCAGCGCGGCGACCCCGCGCCCGAACCGGGGCTTTGAACGGGGGGGGCGCTCCCGTCCACCTTCGGTGCGCGCCGTTCGGGCGCCGCCGCAGCCGCGGCGAAGCCGGAAGCCTAAAGCGGCCAGCAACATGAAGAGACCCCGCCGTGCACGCGGAAACGTCCCATTCGTGCACATGGCCCCCTTTGTCGGGCGCTCGGAGATCAGGTCGCGCTCGACCTCGGCGAACAGCGCGAAGAGGGTGGTCATGACTTTGGTCTGGATGTCGCGCTTGCCATGGACGCGGATGTTCTCCTTCAGCGCCACGAAGGCGACGATCTGACCCAGCGACCGGCCGAGCCGGGAGAGTTGATCGTAGCCCGGACGGCCCTTGTCGTTGGGCCGACCCGCGGATCTGCTGAAGCTGTATATCTATGGGTATCTGAATCGTATTCGGTCGAGCCGCAGGCTGGAGACAGAGACGCATCGCAACCTCGAGGCGATCTGGCTGCTACGCCAGCTGAAGCCCGACTTCAAGACGATCGCCGACTTCCGGCGCGACAATCGGCATGCGTTCCGGGCGGTGTTTCGGCGGTTCGTGCGGTTGTGCCGGGAACTCGACCTGTACGGGCGGGAGTTGATCGCCGTGGACGGCACGCGCATCAAGGCGGTGAACCACCGGGACCGCAACTTCACGCGGGCCAAGCTGAAGACGGACCTGCAGCGTATCGACGACCGACTCGACCGCTACCTTGACCAGGTGAACGAGGCCGACGCGGATGATGCCGGCGGCAGAGCGGCTGCCGTGGCGGATCTTCAGGAGAAGATCGCATCGATCCGTAAGAGAAAGGAGACCTTGGAGGGGCATCGGCAGACGCTGGACGATACCGGAGAAGCCCAGCTGTCGCTTACGGATCCGGACTCCCGGTCAATGCATTCCGGGACACGGGTCGGAGTGGGCTACAACGTCCAGATCGCTGTCGACACCAAGCACAACCTGATCGCCGAACAGCAGGTCCATAGCAAGGTCTCGGACCTGGGTCTGCTCGCGGAGACGGCTACAGCGGCTCGGGAGAACTTGGCTGTCGACGAGATCGACGCAGTCGCGGACCGAGGCTACTACAAGATCGAAGACATTGAGGACTGCGAAGCCGCCGGGATCACGCCCTACGTTCCGAAGCCCGACCGGAGCACGGCCAGACGCAGTGGCCACTTTCCGAAGTCCGATTTCCAATACGCCGACGCCACGGACACCTACCGGTGCCCCGCTGGTGAGCGCCTGGTGCCGTTGTATCGCCGAAGCGTGGGTAAGTCGCGCACAGGCACGTATCTTGTCAGTTACGCCAACCGCGCCGCATGCAGAGGCTGCGGTCTAGGCGAACGATGTACCAAGAACACCTATCGGCGCATCACGCGCTTCGAGAACGAAGCCACGATGGAGCGCATGGCGAACCGTCTCGCCGCCCGGCCCGAGGTGATGGATCGTCGCCGGGAGTCGGTCGAGCATCCCTTCGGTTCGATTAAGCAGTGGATGGGCCAAGGCGCGTTCCTGACGCGCCGGCTCGGCAATGTCCGCGGAGAGTTCAGCCTCACCGCCTTGGCCTACAACATGCGACGCGCAATCAACCTCGCAGGAATTCCCGCCTTGATTTCGGCCGCAACGGCGTGAAGGGGAATTTCGCCCTTCTTTGACGCCAGAAACGCCCGCTTCCAGCACTACCAGAGGCCAAAAGGATCGCCGCGGCGAACTAGGGAGACAGAACCAAGGTCCTGCGTAGCCGCCGGCATCACGTCGTCGTGCTTCCATTTCGCACTACTGACGGGACCGGCAGCTTCATGGCGACTTTTCACACGGTCTGGAAGGTTTGCGACACATGCTGCTCGGCTACGCCCGCATCTCAAAAGCGGATGGATCCCAGTTGCTGGAGTTGTGGGCGCGGTCGCCGCCGGGGGAAAGCAGCAGGGCTGGAAGAAGGAAACAGTACACTGGCGTGGCCGACAGCCCGGAAGCCCGGCCTCCACGTTGGCGCGGCTCAGCACGTCGGTAAGTGCGTCGATCGCCATCCGAGATGCTTCGATCAGCTCGACCATCGGCAGCAGAATCCGCCCGTTCTCTGTCAGATATTGCCACAGTCTTTGGCTGTTGCTTCGCTCCCCGATTCGGTATGCTTTCATCCGGCGGTTCCTCCTCAAGAAGATTTGCCTAACCCGATTCTGCGGAGTCGGCCGGGTGAACCACAAACGAACCTTTAGCTAGATCTGGGACACGCTCGATCATGGCAGGCTGGTCATGGACGCGCCGCTTACGGGACCGCAGGATTGAATATGGATTGGTGGATCTGGGTAGTAACGGGCTTTGCGCTGCTTGCTTTGGAGTTGGCCTCTCCGGGCGTTTTCTACCTCTTCTTCTTCGGCTGTGGAGCCTTGGCGGTGGGTCTGTTGACTGCCCTGGGGTGGACAGAGCCGCTCTGGTTGCAAGGATTGCTTTTTACCTTCCTGTCGTTGTTCGCGGTCTTGTTCTTCCGTCCTTCGCTAATGAAGAAGATGCAGGCCGGCATAGACGAGATGGAAATCGACAGGCTTGTTGGCGAGAGGGCCGTGGTGCGAGACGAAATCGTTCCCGACGGCTGGGGTAAAGCGGAGCTGCGGGGAACGACCTGGAAGGTGAGGAATGCAGGAGCGGCCCCTGTCGGTCCGGGCCAATCGTGCCGCGTTGAAAAAGTCGACGGGCTAACTTTGTGGATTCGAGGCGACTAGCCGAACGTAAAGGAAATTGAAAATGGATATAGGTTTGATCGTTGTGGCAGGGTTGGTCCTGTTGACTGTCATCATTCTTGTCAAGACAGCCGTGGTCGTCCCACAACAGAGCCAGTATGTTGTCGAGAGGCTTGGAAAATACGCCGGAACGCTCGATGCCGGGTTCCACATTCTGGTCCCGTTTATCGATTCCATCCGCTACCGCCACTCGCTGAAAGAGTCGGCCCTGGACATTCCGGAACAAATCTGCATCACGAGTGACAACGTGCAAGTGGGGGTGGACGGCGTCCTGTACCTCAAAGTGCTTGACGCCAAGCGCGCCTCCTACGGCATCGGGAATTACATGTTTGCGATCACCCAGCTTGCCCAGACGACGCTACGTAGCGAGATCGGAAAGATCGAACTCGATAAAACGTTCGAGGAGCGAGCCCACATCAACACTCAGATCGTAGACGAACTTGACAAAGCGACGGAACCTTGGGGCGTCAAAGTGCTCCGTTACGAGATCAAGAACATCAATCCTCCCCACGACGTGCTCGCGGCCATGGAGAAGCAGATGCGGGCAGAGCGCGAAAAGCGGGCCACGATTCTGGACTCGGAAGGCCTCCGGGATTCGGCGATCAACACGGCCGAGGGCGAGAAGCAGAAAGTCATCAAAGAATCTGAGGCGACAAAGCAGCAACAAATCAATGAAGCGGATGGACAGGGTGCCGCTATCAAGACCGTTGCGGCAGCCACGGCCGAGGGCATTCGCAGTGTGGCCGAAGCAATCGAGGCACCCGGTGGGTATCAAGCGGTGCAGTTGCGTGTCGCTGAGCAGTATATCGAGAAGCTTGGCATGCTGGCCAAGCAGAACAATACGATGATCCTGCCGGCAAATATGGCTGACGTCTCTTCGATTATCGCCACGGCAATGAGCGTGATCAAACAGACTGGAGACCCGGAGGACGGACGATAGACGGCGATCACTCACGACCAAACGGTCGCCGCGCTGGAGGACGTGCATTAGCGTCGAGCCACCGGCGCTTTTCGGAAGCCTGTCCAGAGGCGGTCGCCCCGATGAAATCGTCGATGCGGAAGTCGTGTTTGCGTGCGTACTCGAGGATGGCGAGGCGCTGGCTGCGCAGGTCCTGCTACGCGGCCGAGACCCTCAGATAGGCAACGGTTTTCACGGCCTGACCATGGAATACGGCTTCTGACATTTTATCTGACAGATATCGGCTATGGAATGCGTCACGTTCCACGCCACTAAACTGTTCGGTCAGAACGAGCGTTTATTCCTGACAGAACCCTGCCGGGCTCCGATCCCGACGTCTCGTCAACGCATCCTTCGGCATGGCTTCTCCTATTACTCAGATCAGGTTCGGCACAGACCCCGGAGATTGGCTGTCCAGGTTTTCGATAGGATGGTCGCGCGGTCGCCGGCACGAAAAGGCCGGCGCGTTGGTTCTGTTGCCATGCCGGCGATCCTGCCCATGAAACTCGTCACGTAGCCGCTTCGTCGGCCTTTTAAGGCTCGCAGTCCTGGTATTCCGAGGCCATGCACGTCCGCGCCAGTTCGGTTGCGCGGCTGATCTCGGCGGGGGTCATGTCCCGTTCAAGGCTGTCCCGATCTTTCCAAGCGCCTGCGTGTTCGTTTGCGTCAGCCACCGTGTACCACATGTGCGCGATCTCGGAATCCTGCAGGACCCCCTGACCCTCGCGGTACATGAAACCCGGCCTGTTTTGCGCCCCGGTATGGCCCTGCTCGGCGGCGAGCCGGTACCAGCGCACGGCTGCGGCCTCGTCGTGTGGGACGCCATCGCCAAACTCGTACCTCAACCCGAGGGCCCACTGCCCTGGAGCGTGACCTTGCTCGGCGGCGATTCGGAACCAGCGGACCGCTTCGGCATCGTCCTGTGCCACACCACGGCCTTGGGCGTACATGAACCCGAGGTAGTGTTGGGCACGGACATGGCCTTGTTCGGCAGCGAGCCGGTACCAGCGCACAACTTCGGCATCGTCCTTGAAGAAACCCTCGTCGCTGTAGATGTCGTAACTGCCTCCGAGTTTGAACTGCGCCTCGGGATCACCCTGTTCGGCCGCCAGACGATACTGCGCGAAGGCGTGGCCCTGCTCGGCGGCGAGCCGGAACCAACGCGCGGCCTCGGCATCGTCCTGCCGCACGCCCCAGCCCTCGCTCTGCACGACCCCGAGGTTGTACTGCGCCTCGGCACTGCCCTGCTCGGCTTGGCGGCGAATTTCCGTGATCGGGTCCGGAGCCTGGCCGAACATCCAGGGCGAAATTAGAGTCAAGCCCAGCACGGAGACGGCAAGTGTCGTAAGTATGCTTGTTGGCCGCTGTTTCATTTCAACCTCCGGTCTGGAGACGCTATTGAAACCGGGCGTCGTCCAACTGTCGCAAGGCGTCATCCCCCCGGAGGGCAGAGTTTTCCCGGGCGTAATCCCAAGGCGTATTGCCGTCATCGTCCCGTGCATTCGGATCGGCGCCGACTTCGAGCAGCGCCGTCACAACCGTTCCGATTCGCGGCCCTACACCTCTCGCGGCGTGATGCAGCGGGGTTTGGCCGTCGTCGGTTCGTGCTTCCAGATCCGCGCCCGCTTCCAGCAGCACCGTCACGGCGCCGACAGACCCGGCAGCCGCACTATGCAACGGGGTCTGGCCGAATTGGTCTCGCGCTTCCAGGTCCGCGCCGACCTTCAGCAGCACAGTCACAGCGTCGGCAGTGGAGTATCCCGCCACGTCATGCAGCGGGGTTTGGCCGTCGTCGGTTCGTGCTTCCAGATCCGCGCCCGCTTCCAGCAGCGCCGTGACGACGCCGGCAGTGTCCGTTTGGAATCCCGCGACGTGATGCATAGGAGTAGCGCCGTTTACATCTCGCGCTTCTAGATCCGCGCCCGCTTCCAGTAGCGCCATCACGACTTCGGCAGATTGCGCATAATGCAGCGGGGTGGAGACACCATCGTTCGTCCTCGCGTTCGGGTCCACACCTGCCTCTAGCAGCGCCGTCACGGCGCCGGCAGATTGCGCAGCGTGCAGCGGGGTGACACCGTACCTGGTTCGCGTGTGTGGATCCGCACCCGCTTCCAGCAGCGCCGTCACGACCTCGGCGGTCTTTGCAACATGCAGTGGTGGTCCGCCGTCTACGAAGCGCGCTTCCAGATACGCGCCGGCCTCAATTAGCGCCATCACGGTCTTGACATTCCCGGAAGACGCCGCATTGTGCAACGGGGTGAAGAAGCCTCGGTCTTGAGCGTTCGGGTCCGCCCCCGCAGCGAGTAATGTCTCCACGGCTTCGGCATTCCCGAAGTGTGCCGCCCAATGCAACGGGGTGTAGCCGCTGCCATCGCGGCGTGCTTCCAGATCCGCGCCCACCTGTAAACAACGCGTCACATCCGAAACGTCAGCTGCTTCGAAGAAAGCTCCTGTGTTCCAGTCCGCACAATCGACTTGCGCATGGGCCGGGGCCGCAAGGGTAACGGCAACAACGGCCGCGACAATGATGGTGATCGATTTTGGGCTCATGTGGTCAGTATAGACTTCCCGTTCTGATCCGGACCTGATATGGAAATGAAGAAGACCGAGCAAGTGACGCGCATCTTGAGCTTGGCGGGGGCAATATGGCGATCCCGAAGGGTTGGATCCCGCGACGATTGCGGACGGCGGACGCTGTCAGGCCCGATTGGAAATCGGATCCGTTCCGACACAAATTCAATCTGATATTCTGAGTTCCATGCCATACCCCGTTCCAATCCCTGGCGATGTTCTCGAAGAAATTGAAGCCCTCCGGCAAAGCGGAAATGTGAACATGAGCGACCGTCCCGCCGTTCAGCAGCTTGCTTTGGAGCTGGGGCTGCAAGGGGCGGCGGACTGGATCAGTAAACACCCATTCCAATACAGTGAAGGTCTGTCCGATGGATTTGCGGCTACGGAAGCGGATCGATAGCAGACGGCAGCAGAAGCTCCTGCTTGATCCTGTCGATCTGAAATTGACATAGGAGCAGCATGAGGGAACATGGGCGGAATCCGCAGTGGCGGAAAGCGCTTTGGCAGGACCGCAACTTGCCTTGGCCGAAGCGACCAACATCTTGCGCCGGTTGGAACGGACCGGAGACATCTCACGGCTCGAAGCTAACAGCGCGCAGAATGATCTGATGCGGCTCGATATAGAGCTGTTCCCATTCGCGCCGTTCGGCGACCGCGTGTGGGCATTGCGGAACAACCTGAGCAGTTACGACGGTTGTGTTGCAGCCCACAGATAGAAAGACGGCGGCATAGAAAGCGCCACCGCCTTTTGTTTCAAATCACGAAGAGTTCCACGCGATCTCACAACACGACGCTCAATATGAGCCGCCAGTCAGAAGCTCGACCATTTATCGTGTCGTTACGACCTTGCCATTACCGTTCCAGGTCGAAGCGATCCAGGGTCATCACCTTGGTCCATGCCTCAACGAAGTCATGCACGAACTCTTCCGGCGCGTCGTGAGCTGCATAGAACTCAGCGACTGCGCGCAACTCAGAGTTCGAACCAAAGATCAGGTCCACCGGAGTACCTGTCCACCTGAGCTCGCCCGTTGCACGATCACGACCTTCGTAAATGCCATCTATGGACGACTGGGTCCACACGGTTGACATGTCGGTGAGGTTCACGAAGAAGTCGTTGCTCAACGTGCCGGGACCGTCTGTGAACACGCCGTGGGCTGAGCCGCCGGCATTGGCATTCAGCGCACGCATGCCGCCGACAAGTACCGTCATTTCGGGAATTGTGAGGTTCAGCAGAGCCGCTTTCTCTACCAGCATTTCCACCGGAGATCGGGAGTTACCGTTGGCGAAGTAGTTGCGGAACCCATCGGCGGCCGGCTCGAGCACAGCAAGGGATTCCACATCGGTCTGCTCCTCGGAGGCGTCCATGCGACCGGGTGCAAAGGGCACATTGACGTCGATCCCGGTGTCTTGAGCGGCTTGCTCGATGGCCGCGGCACCGCCCAGAACGATCAGGTCTGCAAGAGAGATGCGCTTCTCGCCGGATTGCGCGCTGTTGAAATCACTCTGGATCTCCTCCAGGGTCTCTAACACGCGGCCCAGTTCAGGTGGGTCGTTTACAGGCCAGTCCTTCTGGGGTGCGAGACGAATACGGGCTCCGTTGGCTCCTCCGCGCATATCGGTCCCGCGGAAAGTGGATGCTGAGGCCCAGGCGGCCCGGACCAATTCAGCCCTCGACAGCCCGGAGTTAAGAATGTCAGCTTTCAGCTCGGCCGCATCCTGCGCACCGATCAGCGTGTGATCCACTTCAGGAATGGGGTCTTGCCATACGAATTGCCGGTCTGGCACCAGATCACCCCGGTAACGTGACGTCGGACCCAGGTCGCGGTGAGTCAGCTTGAACCAGGTCCGGGCGAACGCGCCTTGGAACTCCTCGGGGTTATCGAGCCAGCGCGAAGTGATCTCCCGATACGCCGGGTCCACCTTCAGCGCGAGGTCGGTGGTGAGCATCATTGGCGCATGCTGTTGGGACGGATCATGGGCATCCGGCACCAAATTCGATGCAGCACCTCCAGCGGGCTCCCACTGGATTGCACCGGCGGGACTTCGAGTCTGCACCCACTCATAGGCATACAAGTTTTCCAGGAAGTTATGGGTCCACGCTGAGGGGTTGATCGTCCAAGCACCCTCCAGGCCACTGGTGATCGTCTCGGTGCCATTGCCAGCGCCGTAGCTGTTTTGCCAGCCGAATCCCTGTGCTTCGATATTGCCGCCCTCTGGCTCAACACCAACGTACTGGGACGGATCAGCGGCGCCATGGGCTTTACCGAAGGTGTGGCCACCCGCAATCAGTGCAGCCGTCTCTTCATCATTCATGGCCATGCGGCCGAAAGCCTCACGTGTGGCATGAGCGGCCGCCTGCGGATCCGGGTTGCCGCCTGGACCGACAGGATTCACATAGATCAGGCCCATCTGCGTCGCACCGAAAGGATGATCGAGTTCTCCGTCCTCATTGCGTCGATCGGCGGCGAGCCATTCGCCCTCAGGGCCCCAGTTCACTAATTCGGGTTGCCAGGCATCGATACGACCACCGGCGAAGCCCAGTGTCTCGAAGCCCATCGACTCCATGGCGACCGTGCCTGCCAAAATCATCAGGTCGGCCCAGGAAATCTTGCGGCCGTACTTCTGCTTGATCGGCCAGAGCAATCGTGTCGCCTTGTCCAGGTTTGCGTTATCGGGCCAGCTGTTGAGCGGCGCGAGGCGTTGCAGACCACCGTCGGCACCACCTCGGCCGTCGATGGTTCGATAGGTGCCCGCACTGTGCCAAGCCATACGAATGAAGAACGGCCCGTAGTGACCAAAGTCAGCGGGCCACCAGTCCTGAGAAGTCGTCATCAGCTCTTCAAGGTCTGCCTTCACAACATCCAGGTCGAGGCTTTCAAATTCTTCCGCATAGTTGAAGTCTTCGCCCAGAGGATTCGATTCCGGAGAGGTCTGGCGCAATGGATCGAGGCTCAAGCGGTTAGGCCACCAATACTCATTGGTCGGCACACCCTGCTGGGCAACCGCCAGGGTGACTGGCAATCCTGGAGAGATCGCAACCGCCAGAAAGGTAATCACAGATATGGTTTGTTTAAGCATCTCAGTTAGCTCCTGGTAAGTCAGAAATTCAGTACATTTGCTTCGTACATTGGCCTCACTCTTCCAGCTCTTGCCGTAGGGCGGATTGGAGAGCATGAAGTCGAATTCGCGGGACGGAAAGGCGTCATTGCAGAGCGTCGAGTGTTCCGGCCCCCCGATGATGTTGTCAGCGGCTTTCCCCTCGCCCTTGAGGAGGAGGTCCGCCTTGGCGATGGCGTAGGTCTCGGAGTTGATCTCCTGGCCGTAAAGATGGGTGGCGACCTGTTTGCCACGCTGCCCGGCGATCTCTGTCAGCGTCTCCTCGGCCACCGTCAACATGCCGCCGGTGCCGCAGGCACCGTCGTACACCAGGTAGGTCCCGGAGTCGATGTGGTCGGCAACGGGCAGGAGGACCAGCTTCGCCATGAGAGTCACAGCATCACGCGGGGTCCAGTGCTCGCCAGCCTCCTCGTTGTTCTCCTCGTTGAAGCGGCGGACCAGTTCCTCGAAGATGGTGCCCATCCCGTGGTTATCCAGGCCGGGGTGCTTGATCGAGCCGTCGCCATGGAGGACCGGGTGTGGACTCAGGTTCACATCCGGCGAGAGGAATTTCCCGATCAACGTGCCGAGGACATCGGCCTTGGACAGGCGTGGGATCTGGTTCCGAAACTCGAACTTCTCCAGGATGTCCTGGACATTCGGCGAGAAGCCGTCGAGATACGCCTCGAAGTCGGCCTTGAGCTGCTGTTGGCTGGCGCGGGCCTTGAGGTCCCGCAGTGTGAACTTCGATGTGTTGTAGAACGCCTGACCGGCGGCCTGACGCAGTGCCTGATCCTGGCGGATGATCTTCGCCTTGTCGAGCGAGGTCTTCATCTCCCGCACAGCCGGCTTGCTCGGCTCCAAGAGCGAGTCGAGCCGACGCAGCACGGTCATGGGCAAGATCACATCCCGATACTTGCCGCGGACGTAGAGGTCGCGCAGCACGTCGTCCGCGATGCCCCAGATGAAGTTGGCGATCCAGTTGAGTTGAGGATAGTCCACGGCCCTCCTATAAAGCGCTACCAGGTTTTTCTCTTTGGCGCCGACGGCTCGGATACGACGTTACGCGTTGTCTTCATATTTGTCGCGTCTGGATCCCTGCGCGCCGCCAACGATGTCGATAATGAACACGACACGGCGGGGTTCGTCGATGACGTAGTACGCGATATGGCTCATGATGGGCTTGCCGCGAATCTTCCACCCGCCGCGCACCCCTCGCTCGGCAAAGGTCGCCGGCATGGTCTCCAGCGTGTCGATGCTCTCCACCATGCGGCGTAGCCAGTTCGCTGCGCGCTCTGGACCGTCGTGGTCCCTGATATAGGTAGCGGCTTTCTCAAGCGCAGCTTCGGCTTCAGGGAGGTACACGACCTGATATATCGGGCTCACAGTTCGACGCCGAGCTTGTCGGCCAGCTCACGTATGGCCTGCCGAGCGTCCTTCCCTCCTTCGCCGTTCTTAATCCGGTCAATGGCTTGGTCCCAGATGTGGCCGCGTTGCAGCGCGTCGACCATGTAATCGTAGGTCTCCGGGCTCATTACCACGAGGGCGGCTTCGCCGTTCTGGGTGATGGTCTCGACCGCGCCGTCTTTCACCTTGGCCAGATGATCCTTCATGTGCTGGCGAAGGTGACTGATTGGGTAGGTGTCTTGCGTACGGTGCATCGTTCAAACCCCTTGGCTGTTACGAATATATACTTAATTTAGCATGGCACGGTGGCGCCATCTTCGGGTTGTTTGCGGGAGGGGGCGAAATCCTACGTGAAGTAAGTGACCGTGCGACGTCGCTGTCGAAGCATTCGGGTTCAGGTGGCGAGGACCTTCTGGCCCTGCTCGCGCAACTGGCCCTGGGGCCAGAAGTACCTGTAGAGCGTCACGGGTTTGATCCCGAGTTGAGTGCAGAGTGCGGACACTGAGGAGTCGCGGTGGGCCATTGCGCCTGGACCAGCCGCACCTGGGCCTTCGACAGCGCGAACTTCCTGCCGCCCTTGCGTCCGCGCGGCCTTGAGCCCGGCCATGGTGCGTTCACGGATCAGCTTCCGTTCGAACTCGGCCAGCGCCGCGAAGATGCCGAACACGAGGCGACCGGCCGGGGTGGTGGTGTCGATCTGCGCGCCTTGACCGGCGAGCACCCGCAGGCCCACGTCACGGGCCGAGAGATCCTGCACGGTGTGGACCCGATGGGCGAGGTTGCGGCCGAGACGGTAGAGTTTCCAGACCACGAGCACATCGCCCTTCCTCAGGGCGCGCAAGCAGCTGTCAAGTCCGGATCGGCCGTCGCGTACGCCGGAAGCGAAGTCGTGGTAGAGGTTGGCTGGGTCGTCGATACCCTCGGCCCGCAGGGCGGCGCGCTGCAGGTCCAGCAACTGGGAGCCATCCACCTTTGAGACGCGGGCGTAGCCGATCAGCATGTATCGCAAACCTTCGTTTCAGGGACGGTTTCAGGATGGGCCATTTCACTGCCGTTCCGGGCTTTTGAAGTGTCTCTTTATTCGTTTCTATATCAGGGACAGTCTCAAAATAGACCCTAGCATTTTCGGGACATGCTGCGTAGCACCTCAATCCGGCTAACAACCGGGCGTAGTGCTCCGCAGTCCGATTGTTCGCCAAAGATCCGCCCTTAGAGTAATTTCAGGTACAAACCTTGCGATGACCCCTAGGTTCCCACCTCCGTCTGGCTCTTCCCCACCACCCCGGGCCACTCCGGGCGCCTCTCAAACCGCCCCATGGCCCAGGCCGACGTCTACCGCATGATCCGCCGCCGCGCCACTGACGCCGGCATCGAAACCCAAATCGGCTGCCACAGCTTCCGCGCCACCGGCATCACCGAATACCTCCGCAACGGCGGCAAACTCGAAGTCGCCCAGCAGATGGCCAACCACGAAAGCTCCCGCACCACCGGCCTCTACGACCGCCGCTCCGACCAGGTCTCTCTCGACGAGGTCGAGCGCATCCTGATCTGACCACCCCTTGCCTCCCCTCCCTGCCGACAAAAAGAACGATGATGGAACGGTGCTGCGGAAGCCGCGCCCCCGAAGCCGCCGCTGGCGCGCGCTGATCAGAACGCCAACTGGAATCCGGTGACGATCTGAAGGTCCCTTTCCAGTTCACTCCGTGCCGGCATCCGCACGCACCTGTAGCCAGGGCTCCGGCTTGGCGGCCCGAGTCTTCAGGGACTCGCTGGAGGCGTCGTCGGCTTCACGGCCAACTCCAGCGGCTGCCCGTCCTGCCCCGTGAAGCGGATTAATCCGGATGAGGCCTGCTCCGTTGAGCCGCTGAAGAGAATGAACTGGGTCGTCCATCCGCCGGAATCCACAAAATGGGGGAAGAACAAGTCGGATGTGATGGGTGCCGCGTTTTCATCCACCGGCGGAGTCGTCGTGACCAGAATCTCGTTCCGTCGATTGATCGCCAGGCGAAGTCCGACGGCGGCGATGTCGGGCGCGGTGGAGGCAATCCTGAGAATCCCCGAGAACGGGGTGGCCAGGGCGGGAAAGAATTCGTCGATGAATCGGGCCACGTGGCCCGATGCGGGAATGGTGAGGGACGCGGTGAGTCCCGTGGCTGTGCCGTCCAATGCCGTCAATTCAAGCAACACGGCGGACGCCGTCTCCGATGTGTTGGACAGGGCGATGCCGCTCCGCACCGAGTGGGACTGGCCGGGCGTGCCGCTCGCCTCGACGTATACGCGGAAGGCGGCGCCGGCGGTGGATGCCGGGACACCGGCTTCGGACACGGTCATGCCGTCTTTCTGGAACGAGAAGATACTGACGCCCGATGGCGCGGGCTGTCCGGGGTCGGGCACCGCGCGGACCGATCCGACCCGCAACGGACCGGTGGGATTGGCAGTCCGGAGGCGCGTCGCACTGCGTGGGGGGATCGCATAGGAGAATGCCGCTCCGCTCCTCCCATCGGTGAGCGTCAGAGTCGCCGGAGCGGCGGCTTCTGTCTGGCTGCCGGGCCCGAAGAACTGAACGCTGCCACTGATGGGGGCGTGGGTGGGGTTGACGAGAATGACCTGGGTCCTCCAGCCGCCGCCTGCGGCGAAATGCGGAAAGTAGACCGTGTCGGCCGTGTCTGCAGTGAGTGGAGCGACGGGAAGTGTCGTCATCAGGAACTCGGAGCGTTCGTTGGTCAAACCTCTTAGAGCGATCGCGGAGACGGGAACCGAAGCGGTGAACGTCAGTGTACCGCGTGTTCCCGCTCCCCCGTTGAAGGGCTCCTGATCCAGAAATCGCGCGATCTGTTCGTTGGCGCCGATCGGAAAATCGCCGTGGCCAAAGTCAGTCCCGGTGAGGTCCGTGAAATGGAAGTGGATCGCTACGTCAACTCCATTGGGATTGGCTATGGCGAGACCGGTATTTACGGCCCCATCCACCTCGGCGAAAATTCGTCCGACGGTGATCAATGGGGACGCCGGCACTCCCGCCTCCGACACCAGAATGCCGTTCTTTCGATAGCTGAAGATGGCCACGCCGGACGGGGCCGTTGAGCCTCCCTCCGGCTGGATCCGCGCGTAACCGACCACTAAAGACCCAGAATCCGAGGAACTCAGCCACGAAGAAGCACCGCCGCCGGCCAGATTGAACGCCAGCTCACTCACTCCCGGTGCGGTTTCGCCATCAATGGGGACCGGAATTGTGGCGCAGTTATTCTCCTCGTTCACCTCGACGAATCTGCGGTATAGACCGTGGTTCAAGCATATGGCGATGTAGGAGCCGTGAGGTGCTCCCCAAAATTCGGACAGGTTGCTAAGGTGTAAGATCGCTGCCTCAGGAGAGGCAGATGAAGAAGCGAGGACGGAAGCAGTACAGCGCGGCATTGAAGGCAAAGATCGCCGTGGAAGCGGTCAAGGGACAGCGCACGATCCAGGAGCTCGCGTCCCACTACGAAGTTCACCCGAACATGGTGACGAAGTGGAAAAAGCAAGTGCTCGACGGCGTATCGGAGATCTTCTCCAATGGTCGATCCCCGGCCAGTGAAGTCGATGAGCAAGTACAGGCCGAACTTTACCAACAGATCGGAAAATTACAGATCGAGGTGGAGTGGCTCAAAAAAAAGTCGGGACTTTCCCGTTAGAGCAACGACGGCCATGGATCGAATCAAATCACGACGAGTTGAGCATCGTCGAGCAGTGTCGGTTGACCGGAGTGTCCCGATCCGGACTCTACTACACACCGGTGGGCGAGAGCGCCGAGAACATCGCGTTGATGCGTCTGTTGGACGAGCAGTATACGCGGACCCCGTTCTACGGGATTCGGCGTATGACCTGGTGGTTGGAGACGCAAGGTCGGCAGGTCAATGCGAAGCGGGTTCGGCGACTGCTACGGCTCATGGGACTGGAAGCGATCTATCCCAAACCGCGGTTGTCGATGCCAGCCCCGGGACACCGGATTTACCCATACCAGTTGCGCAATCTGGAGATTGTGCGTCCCGATCAGGTGTGGGCCACCGATATCACGTATATCCGACTCCGGCAGGGATTCATCTATCTGGTGGCGATCATGGACTGGTTCAGCCGGTACGTGCTGGCTTGGGAAGTGTCCACGTCGATGGACAGTGGATTTTGCGTGTCGGCACTGGACTGGGCGCTGAGGCAAGCGCAACCGGAGATTTTCAACACGGATCAGGGGGCTCAGTTCACCAGCGATGTCTTCACGAGCCGACTGGAAGACCAGGGCATCACGATCAGCATGGACGGCCGGGGCCGGTTCCTGGACAACATCTTCGTCGAGCGCTTATGGCGCACCGTGAAGTACGAGGAAGTGTACCTGAAGGACTACTTGAGCGTTTCCGAGGCGATCTCGAACCTGAACCTATATTTCAGGTTTTACAATCAGGAACGCGGCCATCAAGTATTCGACTATCAGACGCCCGAGACCGTTTACTTTCAGCGCGCGCCAGGGGCCTGTGGAAACTGACTCCGCAGTGGAAATCCGCACACAACTCGGATTCCCACAGCTGCTTGAAAACAGCCTCGAAGACTCGGCTTTTTCACAGTTCCCACAGGCTCGGCGACGGGCTAAATATCAACCCATTTCAGTGGCAGCGATCCACCTTAAGACCCGGGGGTTGCTGTCCGAAGAATGGGGAGCCCCTCACCGCCCCGCCAGGCTTGCTCGGGCAAGTCAACAAGCATTGGACCGGTCACGAAGTCAGGCTCCCGGCCCAAACCACCGAGGAGCGTCGCTCCAACAACTTGGTCACCCTCGTCAATCCGCCTATCGGCAGACCAAAGAACGGTGGCGTACAGGTGTCGCCCCCGCGGAACATAACCCTCGCTCTCCACGGCCCGGAAGGAGACTGCTGTGGGTGCGCCCGGGGTATCCGGAAACTGGACCGTATAATCGGCCACCTGGAAGTCGAACCGTGAGGGAGCCTCCAACCATACCGCAATATCCTCACAGTCGTTGTGCCAGTTGAATTCGCCCGCCGGCGCAAGCACACACACGCCCAGGAAATGGAATCCGGTCATGAAGTTGTTCGGCGCGGGCAATGAAACGGTGAACGCGCGGCTCTCGCCGGACCCAAGGGCACCTGTCGTCTTCACACCGTACCCTCTACCCTCAAACGTACCGGTCGTGTCGATACTCGACGCCTCAGCCCAGCGAATACTGACCCAAAGCCTGCCGAGGCCCTCGAGTTGGTTGTGGTGATTGTAATCAGTGGGCGCGGCGTCCTGGGTTCCGCGGTTCATCAGTGAAAACCTTAACGTAATGGGCTCACCAGGCCCGGCGGCGTTCGAGTCCACGCGAACGTCGGTGACTGCCAAATCGATGAACTCGGGAGGAGGGTCGATGACCGTCACAGGTTGTGGAAATACGCCCGTTCCGCAGCCGATCTCGACCGTTTCCTCAAGTTCGTCGTAAAAGTCTGGACAGGCACCGATGAAGTACTCACCCGGGCCCACATTATCCGGTAATGTGTACACTATTGTTTTTGCTCGATCCTGATCGGGCCACACTGAAGAAACGATGGTCCTGTAAAGCTCCAGATCACTGGCGTCGATGGTGGCATCCGTTGACAATCGGACGGACGTTGTAGTCGGGGTCGAAATCAGAGTCTGAGTATTGTTGCTGGTCGTGACGGTCATCTCGAAGGGCACGCCCCGTACGATAAGACCCTTATTAGAATAAGATTCGTAATAGAGACGCTCGAGGCGAATACCTGCGGAAAGATCCGGCGGAACGGGCATTTTGTTTTTAATAACAAACACCAGCCATGCAGTCGTGTAGCCTGTCGCAGAATTGTTGACAGAAACCGTTCCCCCGCAGAGGCTCATCGAGGAAAAGAGATAGCGGCCCCCGGATGGGCGTTCCGGCACAACGAACGAACCTGTGATCTCCTGAACCGCGTCTGGCGGCAACTCTTCAGAAGATTCAAGCGCAAAATCCGGTTCGTAATAGGGGGGAGGGCGGTGGATCCGCGTTCCTGCATCGCCGGGGCACCCGCCCCACCCATGCTGGATGTACCCGCCTAAACGAACAGGCGGTAACACGTAGGATGCATTGTTTCGAACGATCGCCCAAACATTGACCGTTTCACCCACCTCCCTGACACGCCCCATACCCCAGGCCTCGATTTCCAACCCGCGCGAAGGTGATGCAATCGGCAGCGCCGGCACGGTGAACGGAACGGTGGGGGAGCAGTTATTTTCTTCATTCTCTTCTTCAATAAAGTTCAGCCAGTCCACGCAAAGGCCGAAGTAATAGAGGCCAGGAGCGATGCTTGAAGGAAAGTGCAGCTCGTCCGGGCTTAGCGTGAAGACTGGATCGAAATGGTCCTCGAAATAGGGCTGCACGCGCATTGTAGAAGTATCGAACTCCGGATCGTCTGTACCGATCACCGGATCCAGCGAATAGAAAGCGGTGATTTTCGGCAGCGGGTAGTCCGGGGCATGCGGATTGTTGACGAGGGTATATGAAAACCTGATCCGATTCGGAAAAGAAGGAGAATCAGTAAGGGCCTCAAATTCCGTGAATTTGAAGTCGTGAGAACCATCAATGACAACGATCCAGCCGGATCTGCAGTTGTTTGCCTCATTCTGTTCGGGTATCTCATGGGCAGAATCGATACAGATTCTGAGGTCGTACTGCCCCGGCGTGGCACCATCCGGGATCGAAAGAGGGACAGCGGTGGACAGTGTCTCTCCGGGAGCAATGCCGCCGGCCAATCTAACGAGAGAGTGAAATTTTGGTTCATAGTAGTAGGGCCAGCCAGAATCGCGCCAAACTATTTTCACTTCGAAGGATCCTGCGGAGACCGTTCCATGGTTCACGATATGGAAGAAGGCCTCCACAGTTTCCCCCGGATTCCCTTTCGTTCCGACCCGCAGGTCAATGCTGCTGATCGCAATATCAGCAGCACCCGGATCGATGACTTCGATCGAGGCTCCCGGATTCGTGCAGTTGTTTGAAGGATCAATGTCTGGGAAGTACCGGATGTTTGTAACGCACAGGCCGAGGAAGTAATGGCCGGGGGCGGTGTCATCCGGAATAGTGGCCGGCACCGTAGATGAACGGCTCGCCATCGAGCTTAGCCCAGAGCGAAAGCTATCGAGTTCGGAATCATCGGTTGATATCTGGGCATCATTCGACAAATAAATGTCTAACTGGAAGTCGGTCCGGCGGATCAAACGGCGAAATCTTTTCTCAGGCGTTGGCCACTTTCTTGAACCTTCGAGCGGCATCGGTTCGCAGTCGCAGAGCAGAGAAGGGAGACTCCACTGGATTGGTAGTCCGCAGATGTTGCCACTGCTGTTTGGGATAGTTGTAAAACGTCACCATCCGATCCCAGTCCTGGTCGATCAGATCAGTGCCTCCAGTCCTCTCTTGCCACACCAATGTTGGAATCGTCCCCGCTGTGTTTTGTTCTTCGGACAGGTCTTCGAGACGATATCCCATCAGCAGCCTCGCTCCGGCAGGAACGACGGGAGCGATAGGTTCGGTAGCCGATACGCTGATATCGACGACGGACTGTCCGCGAAGCGTTGCGGGGAGAGCGAACGCCAACGCAACGGACAGAAGAATCGCAGTTAGCACCTGTTTGTGATGAACCATCTTAAATGCGGTGATATAGAGAGGCTTGCCTGCCGCGATAGATCCCTCGAGTTTTGGCCACAGCGATTCCTGCGTGTTGGCGCTCTCGGCGATACTCCAGTTCGATTTCTGCCAACCCGAACATGACGCTGGCTACCATCCGGCCAACGGGACCGCTGAGGTCAATCTGTTGGGTGATCGAAACAACGCGCCCGCCGCGCTCGCACCAATCGGCGATCAGATTGATGCCGTCTTGAAGTCGACGCGAGATTCGGTCGAGTTTCCAGACGATGACCGTCTTGATCGTGCCGTCGAATATCGCTTTTTCCATCTGTTCGAAAGCGACACGGTGGACAGTCTGTCCCGTTTCTTTGTCCTCGAACCAGGTCACCCTGGATGGGGAAATCCCGTGGGCTCGGAGCCCCCGCGTGATTTCGGCCTTTTGGCTGTCGGTCTTCTGTCGCCGGGATGAGACGCGACAGTAGCATGCGATCATAACGACACTGCCCTTTCCAATGGGTTGAGGTGGTATCTCATACTGCCAAGTAGAGTATGGTCTAGTTGGCAGTAATCTCGAACTGCTGAAAGCCCGGTTTTTCGCGCTCAGTGTCGGCAGAAATCTCTGGAAACCCTATTTGTCACCCTCAGACTGCCGAAACAGTATCCCGTCTGGCGCGTGCATGGCACGGATGAGCATTCGAACTGCGAACGAGAAGGAAGCCCTCGAGTCGCCTCCGGATCGGTCGTTGCCTGGCAGCACATCAACCTGCACGGCGAGTACGATTTCGCGGCCGAGAAGCTGCAAGATTCGGTCGGTCTGGAGGTGCCCAAAATCCGTCAGCTCAAGGTGGGTTGAAACTGGGAGTATGGATGTCGGCACAAACGCCAGAGGCAACAAAGGTTAACCGTGATCGCTATGACGGATTTGGTACCTTTGTTTAATTGCACCCATTGTCAGAGGAAACTGGCTTGAGTCGGCGAGAAGCACCTTGTTCTGTTCAGTAAGCGCGTGAAGGTGTCTCGGGCTGGGGCAGGTCAGGGGGGCCACGAGACTAGTCTGCCGGCCCCGCGCACGAGGCGCGAAGCCGGCTTCGCTGCAAGATCAGGAGCCCGTGACCGCAAGGCGCGACGGGCTCCGGGCTACGTCAGTTGTCGTTCGTCGAGGCGATGAACTCGCGCGCCTCGGCGTAGCCTGGATCGTCGGCCGCACCAATCCAGAAGTCGGCGAGCGTCGCGTAGCGCTCGCGGGCGGTGGCGCGATCCCCGACGGCCACGGCAGCGCGGGCCGCGCCGAGCAGCGAACGCATCCGGTTCGTCATGCGGAGCAGCGAGGTCTCGAACTTCTCGAGCGCGTCGTCGTGGCGCCCGAGCTGCAGCAGGATCTCGCCGTACAGCTCGTACGGCGGCTTGACCGGGCTCGCCGCACCGTTCGGCAGACGCAGCGTCTCGACGATGGCGAGAGCCTCGTCCATCGAGGCGATCGCCGCCTCGGCCTCGCCTTCGGCCGCCTGAATCGAGGCGGTGACCTCCTTGTGGGCGATGCGATCTTGCGCGCCCCCGTTCTCGGCCAGCGCCGCCAGCGCCGCCTCGGCCTGGCGCGCCGTGGCCAGGTCGCCGCTGCGGACCGCGCTCAGGCCCGTGGCCAGCAGCTCGTGCATCGACGAGTCGTCTGTGATCGGCTCGACGCGCCACTGCTCGGTCTCCACCACGTAGCGGGCGTTGACCAGGGGCAGCGCGCTGACGGCTCGCGCCTGCCCGTCGCTGTCGGCGATGAGCCGTTCCAGCCTTTCGATCCAGACTCGGGCCTTGTCGTAGTCCCCGCGCTGCAGATCGCCGTACTGACCCCAGTCGAGCGAATGGACCGCGTCGCTGACGCTGTCGTCGGGCTCCCACAGAGCGATGGCCGCGTCGTGCGCCAACTGGTTGTGCTGCGAGACGAGGTTCCACATGCCGTGCTGGATGAAAATGTGCGTCGGCATATGGCGTGCGTGCGAGACCGCCGGCGCTATCTCGGCGTAGCGGTGGGCCGCGTCGAGTGCCAGCGGAGCATGGATCGGATCGTCGAAGGCGTGAATGGTGTAGTGCACCGCTCCGGGATGGTCGCGGTTCTCGTTGAACACCTTCATCGCGATCGTGCCAGCCCGCACCTCAAGCCGCAACGACTGATCGCCGAGTGCACGGGATCCGGACAGCATCGAGAGCGCGTAGAACGTCGCCACCTCGTCGTCGTCGGGGTAGCGCGCGTAGAGCCGCTCCATCGCCTCCATGTAGCCGACCCGCCGCTCGTTGTAGGTTCCCTCGTCGCTCCACAGGACCTCGACCGCTTCGAGGAAGCCCCTCTCGCGATCGGTCGGTGCCTTGGCGGCCCGCGCCGGCGGCGTCGGACCGAGCCGCGCGAGCACCGCGCGGGGATTCTCCTCGTCGAGGCCGGGCCCGCCGCCGAACAGCGGGTGGTTGTAGCTTAGCGTCTCGCCCCAGTACGCGAGAGCGAAGTCCGGCTCGATGGCCTGCGCGGCCTGGAACTGCTCGATGGCCTGCTTCCAGCCGAAGCTGTGCAGGATGGCGACGCCCCGCAGGAAATGGCGCTGCGCCTCCTCCGAACGCGCGGACGTCGGAAAGTCGAGCGACCCGACCTCGGCGAATTGCGCGGCGGCGGGCGCCGCGAGCAGGAGCGTGACGATCAGACAGATGGTAGCCTTCATGGGATCCCCCGTTCCCGAGCAGCCTAGCACAATGCGGCGCGGTAAGCGCCTGAACGTACCCCGCGACGACGGCAGGAGGTCGCTGGCGAAGAAGTAGGACCGTCCCTCTCGCACGCACGGTCCGTATTCAAGGATTTTGAAATTGGGAATGGAGCGCTCGTTCGAAAGGGCGGTGCCCGCAAAGTTGGCGGTGAGGTCTAAGCCGGGATTTCCGTTTTGCCTGATCTCCCTCCACACCCGGACATATTGCAGAAAGGAACGGTTCTGCAATCCTCTGGCCCCGGACGTATTTTGTGCAATGTCCGAGGACCTGCACCTCTGGTAGATTTGGCGCAGCACGGAAACGGGGATTCGGACCACACACGAGGTATTCATGACCGCGACCCTTGAACGCTACTTCGGACTGGCGCAACGGGGCACTGACGTAAGGACGGAGGTGGCAGCAGGCGTGACGACGTTCCTGACGATGGCCTACATCGCCTTCGTCAACCCGCAGATCCTCTCCGACGCCGGCATGCCGTTCGAAGCGGTATTCGTCGCCACCTGCCTCGCGGCGGCGCTGAGCACGCTCGTGATGGGGCTGTACGCCAACTACCCGATCGCTCTGGCGCCTGGAATGGGACTCAACGCGTTCTTCGCCTACGGCGTCGTCCTCGGCCTCGGCCACACGTGGGAAGTCGCGCTCGGTGCGGTATTCGTCGCCGGCGTGCTGTTTCTCGTCCTGAGCGTGCTACCGGTGCGACGCTGGATCATCGAGGCGATCCCCCGGGGGCTGAAGCTGGCCATCGCGGCCGGGATCGGCCTGTTCCTGGGCGTCATCGCACTACGGAACGCCGGCATCATCCAGGCCAGCGAGGCGACGTTGATCACTGCCGGCGAGTTGAGGGCGCCGGCGCCGGTGCTGGCCCTGCTCGGTTTCTGCGCGATTGTGGCGCTCTCAGCGCGCCGTGTGCCGGGGGCCGCGATTATCGGGATGCTGGGCGTCACCGCCGCCGGCCTCATCCTGGGCATCTCCGAATGGCAGGGTATTGCATCGCTGCCGCCCGACCCGACGCAGACGCTGTTGGCCCTCGACATAGCTGGCGCGCTGCAGGTGGGTATGATCGGGGTCATCCTGACGTTTCTGATCGTCGACCTCTTCGACACGACAGGCACGCTGATCGGCGTCGCGCACCAGGCGCAGCTTCTAGACGACCGCGGTCAACTTCCGCGCCTGCAGCGCGCGTTGATCGCCGACTCCACGGGAACGGTGGGAGGCGCCCTGCTCGGCACCTCGCCGGTGACCAGCTACATGGAGAGCGCCACGGGGGTCAGCGCGGGCGGACGCACGGGTCTGACAGCGGTCGTCGTGGCGTGGCTGTTTCTCGCCTGCCTGTTCCTCGCGCCGTTGGCCGGGTCCATCCCGCCCTACGCGACAGCGGCGGCCATCCTCTACGTGGCGTGTCTCATGGCGCGCCCGCTGGTGGACGTGGACTGGCGCGACGTCACCGAGTCCGCCCCCGCGGTCGTGACCGTCATCGCCATCCCGCTGACGTTTTCCATCGCTGACGGCTTCGGCCTCGGCGTTCTCAGCTACGTGTTGATCAAGGTGATGGCGGGACGTCGCCGCGAGTGTTCGCCAGCCTTGATCGCAGTAGCGCTGCTCTTCGTGGTGAAGTTCGCGTGGCTGTGAGCGTACCTTGGCTTCGGTAGCTTGTATGACGTTTTAGCTGCTCGTTCAGTGTGACCAGCCAGCTGCTGTGGCGAACACCGAGGCACTGTCACGGGCGCGCTTTCGGGCCGCGCCCATCAGTGGACGTGGTTGCGCAAAGGAGCGTCTTCTTAGACGATAATTGACTATTTAATGTTCTGGATACTATGGTCATTAACTGTCGCAAACAGACCACGTGTCGTCTTTTCTTGGACGCCGCCTTGAAAACCGTCGCTTACCTCCGCGTCTCCACTCGTTCGCAGGATCTCGCCAACCAGAAACTGGCGATCCTCGAGTTCAGCCAGAAACGCCGATTCCCGATCGACCAATTCATCGAGTCCCGGATCTCGTCGCGCCAAGAGTCCGCTTGAGCGCCGCATCGACGAAATGTTGGGGACGCTGCAGCCCGGCGATCGGCTGCTGGTCAGCGAGTTGTCGCGGTGCGGTCGCAGCCTCGGTCAGGTGATCTAGCAGCCTGTCGGACTTTCGGCGTAAGTCCTTTGTTTTCAACGAGGGCCCTTTTCAGCTCGAAACTGTAAACACAGTCATATGAATGACTTAGATTTTCGATTTGGTGTTAGTCCGACAGGCTGCTAGATCGTGGAGACGCTGGTCCGGCGTAGCGTGAACGTGATGCCACCCCAGAGTCCAACCCGATGCGGAAAGACCGCTGAGAGGCCGGGAAAGGCTATTCCACGAGGGAGCCGCAGGGATCGCGGGCTTCAAGAGGTACAGAATCTATACGCTGCGGAGGCTGTTAGATCCAAGTCAAGCGTTCTCAAAGTACCACTTGCCGGTAATCTCCCGATTTGGATCGCGATTGCCCAAGTTGGGATCGTAGAACGTCCACATTTCGTCCCGCCAATCCATGACACATTTCCAGACAAAAAGGCCGAAGATAAGGCCAGCTTGATCTTGGACCTCTTGTTCGGATGCAGCTTCCCCCAACATCTCTCTGGCGACATCGTATAAATGCTTGATCGGATACGGCCACGGTGATAACTCCGACCCAAGGAAGGAACTGCTGAACTCCCGTAGTCCCGGCTCGGGCTTGGGAAGCATCTCATCAATGAGACTATTCAGACCACTACGGACAGCTTCACAACGTTCGTCACCAAGTTGCCCGCAATAAGCATCAAATTCTTCCCGATGTGGAACCGACCCCATCCGCTTTCTGTTGATATTCTGAAGCATCCTTCTTCCATGTACGGCTCACATTTATGAATCATTGTAGAGGGTCTCAAAACCCAAAGATTCTAGTTTCGCAACGGCCATGTGGGAAGTTGTCGGATCGTTCGGTCGCACTCCTGCCGCTGCCAGCACAAGCGGTCGGACTGGAAGCTCTGTTCCCTCCACAATCCCGACAGGCTGCTAGGTGACCTCCCCTATGCCGTCGCGGTCGCGAGCCACGCTCCTCCGCCTGATTCGTCGGGAACACGATAACCGACTACAATAGGGAATTGGTGCCTGTGTCGAGGACACACCAGTCCCGGGGACTGCGCGACCGATAGAGGACTTCCGGACCTTGACGACATCCACGCCTCACACAAACGGTCCCTTCCGAGACTCCGATGAACTGAGGAACCTCCGGGAAATCGTCCAAGCGATTATCCCGCAGCCGGGTGATATCCCCGAGCTGGCAGGGATCGACATCTACGGCGCGACGATTCCGCTGAACGGCGTCGGCGGGGGCGACCACGTCATATACGTCGATTTCAAGAAGCGTTACGATCTGGACGCTCGCATCCGACGCGCCATTGAGCGAGACCAGCCGTCGATCGTCGACAACCTTGAGCGCTGTCGGAAAATGGCCGGTGTGGCGGTGATCGACGTCTCCGGGCATCAAGTCACGGATGTGACGCTCGCTGCCATGATGCACCAAGCCTTCCTACTCGGCTCACTCTACGAGCTCGACTCCTTCGGTCACATCACGAAGCGGCTTTTCGAGAACTTGAACACCCGGTTCTACAACTCTTCGAGCGTCAGCAAGTTCGTCACGATGCTCTACGGTGAGATCTCCGAAGATGCCACGTTCCGGTTCGTCACCGCGGCGCACCCATTCCCTATCGTGTTCTCGAACACGCACAACGAATTTCTGGAAATCCCCAAGTCGTGCTGCACCAGGTTTCCGCCGATCGGTACGCTCCCTTCCCGCAACGTAATCGATCGGAATGCGACCGAAAGCGTGATGGGGTTCAAGGAACAGTACGAGCTGAACGAGTGGACGCTGATGAGTTCGGGAGACATCCTGCTGTTGTGCACGGACGGCGTCTCGGAGCACGCGAACCGGAACGAGGATTACGCACCGAAGCGTCTGGAGACGGCCATTCGAGGATCGAAGAACGGGACCGCCCGCGAAATCTTCGAAGCAGTCCGCGATGATCTGCCGGTTTTCGCACCGCCCTCAGACGACGTCACGCTGGTCGTCATCAAGCGGCGGTAGGTTGTCCCGGAAGACGATCCCGCATATTCACCAGTGACGCTTCGGAGACAATCGGGAAAACATGCGCCGGATAGCCCGCCGTCGGGCAGCCTCGATGAGCTTCTCCCGCTGTGGGCGTGTCGTGTCGCCAGATCCCACGTCTTGAACCTCGACGGCGACGCTCCAAAGACTCTTCTTCACATAGGGGCACCTCACGAAACGAAAAAATCGTACGTTAAGGCTGATTGGGCTACTTCGTTGTGTACACACAGCGGAGGATCGTGTCCAGTTCGGTGCCAGCCTTGCCGGGCCGCGAGAGTTCTGGTGCGGTGAGTGCGTCGGTGAATAGCATGAACGTAACCTTGTTGCATGGATCATCCCGAAGGATGCCTTATCATCGTGTTTTTCAACACCGGGGATAACTTAGGACGTGTTAACACTAAAGAGCAAGAATGTTTTATAATAGGGCATGGAGATCACACAGGAGCAGTATTGTCGCATCGAGCCGGAGCTGCCGCGTCAGCGGGGGAACGTCAGTCTTTCGAACCGGACGGTCTTGAACGCCATTTTGTATGTGGCTGAGCAGGGCTGCAAGTGGCGCGGTCTGCCCAAGCGCTTTGGCAACTGGCACACCATCTACACCCGGATGAACCGCTGGTCCAAGAACGGCGTGCTCGACGCCGTCTTCGAAAAACTCCAGCGCGAGCAACTGGTGCGCATCCGGGTGGAAGCCGTTTCGATGGACTCAACCATTGTGAAGGTGCATCCCGACGGCACGGGTGCGTTAAAAAAAACGGTCCGCAAGCGATCGGCAAATCCCGCGGCGGATGGACCACCAAGATTCATCTGGTTGCCGCGAATGCTCGAACGGCAATAACGTTTGCGCTCTCGCCCGGCCAAGCGCACGACGCCCCGCAGGGCCGCGATCTGCTCGCCGGTCTGGGGCCACTACCCGAGCCGCTACCGCTGCTGATGGACCGCGCCTACCAGGACGACCAGACCCGCCAATTGGCTCTGGATTTTGGGTGGATTCCCGTCGTGCCGCCCAAGCGCAACCGCCTGGAGCCGTGGGAATACGACCGCGTTCTCTACCGCCGCAGGAACGAAGTCGAGAGGCTCTTCCGCCGACTCAAAGGTTTCCGGCGTATCTTCTCCCGTTTCGATAAACTCGACGTCATGTTCCTCGCCTTCCTTCACTTCGCTCTCATCGTCGAGGCACTACGGTAGTGTTAACACGCCCTAGTTCGCTTTTCCAGCCACCGCCAGGCCGTCTCCACGATAGTTGAAAGCCGGCTGTGCTCCGGTCGCCAGTCGAGCAGATCCGCGGCCCGCTCCGCCGCGGCGACCAGTCGAGGCGGATCCCCTTCTCTCCGCACGCCCTCTTCGACCCTGAAATCCCGACCGGTGACTCTGCGCGCCGTGTCAATGACCTCTCGAACCGACGCGCCCTGGCCCGTGCCGAGATTGATCGCTTGCGAAGCAACGGTGCCCCCCATCAGTCGCTGGAGTCCGGATACGTGCGCCGTTGCCAGATCGGTAACGTGGATGTAATCCCGGACGCAAGTGCCGTCTTCGGTCGGATAATCCGTTCCGTGTATGGTCACTGCCGGGCGGAGACGTGCGGCAGCTTCAAGGACAAGAGGTATCAGGTGGGTCTCCGGATCGTGATCTTCCCCGAACCGCGCGTTCGCGTCCGCGCCGGCCGCGTTGAAGTAGCGCAGGGACAGGTACTCGAGACCGTGGGCGGCATGAAACCAGTCGAGCGCGCGCTCGAAAGCGAGTTTCGTTTCGCCGTAGGGATTGATTGGTGATTGTGGATGGTCCTCGGCAATACTCGGAGTTTTCGGGATACCGTAGGTTGCGCAGGTCGAGGAGAAGATCAGGTGTCGGACACCGGCTGTTCTCATCGAGTTGAGCAGGTTCAGCCCGCCGCCGACGTTGGTCTCGTAGTAGAGCTCAGGGCAGTTTCGCGATTCCGCAACCTCCGCCCGTCCCGCAAAGTGGATGACGCCGGCGATTTCGAAACGTTCGAAAGCCTTTTGCAGGTCCCTCGTCCGCCGGAGGTCTCCTTCTACCGAAGGTGTGTCTCCGACGAAATCGCGGTGGCCCGAGGAGAAGTCATCGAATATGACGGGTTCGATCCCGGAGTCCTTCAGGGTCTGGACGGTATGGCTGCCGATGTAGCCGGCACCTCCGGTGACGAGGATCATCCGTTCGGAGCCGCCAAGGCTTCGCGAAAGTATTCAATCGTCCGGGCCAGCCCCTCGTCGAAGTCGAGGGTCGGTGCCCATCCCAGGTGCGTGCGTGCTCGAGAGATGTTCGGACATCGAACCCTGGGGTCGTCTTCGGGCAGTTCTCGGGCCTCGATCACGCTGCCGCTGCCGGTCAGCCTCAGTACTCGTTCGGCGAGATCGCGGACCGTTCGCTCCTCGGGATTGCCGATGTTGAAGGGAAGCCCGATCTGGTCGGTTCGAGGTGCCTCGGCCAGTTTCAGTATTCCTCCCACCAGATCAGAGACGTAGCAGAAGCTCCGCGTCTGTTCACCGGTTCCGTAGACTGTGAGGGGTTCCCCCCGGAGACCCTGGACGATGAAATTCGAGACGACCCGGCCGTCATTCGGGCGCATCCTCGGGCCGTAGGTGTTGAAGATCCTCGCTATGCGGGTGTCCATGTCATGGTATCGCCGGTAGGCGATCGTCATCGCTTCCGCGAACCGCTTGGCCTCGTCGTAGACGCCGCGCGGCCCCACCGGGTTCACGTTTCCCCAGTAGTCCTCGGTCTGTGGATTCGTCAGCGGGTCGCCATACACCTCTGAGGTGCTCGCAAGCAGAAACAGCGCTCCCTTCTCTTTGGCGAGACCTAGAGCCTTGTGGGTACCGAGAGAGCCCACCTTGAGCGTCTGGATCGGCATCTCCAGATAGTCTCGCGGGGAGGCCGGCGACGCGAAATGCAGGACCGCGTCGACCCGACCCTGAACATGGATGAACTCGGTGACGTTGTGCTTGATAAATCGAAAGCCAGCGTGACCGACCAGGTGAGCGATGTTGTCGGGGTTCCCCGTAAGGAGGTTGTCGAGGCAGACGACCTCATAGCCGGCGTCCAGAAGGCGATCGCAGAGGTGGCTACCCAGGAAACCCGCACCGCCAGTCACGACGGCGCGTTTCATTGCCGGCCCACACCGTAGTAGGTGAAACCCATCTCTCGCATCTGGGTGGGGTCGTAGATGTTGCGACCATCGAATACCACGGCTTCACGCATCAGCGACTTCATGCGTTCGAAGTTCGGATTGCGGAATGCTTGCCACTCCGTCACCACCAGCAAGGCATCGGCGCCCTCGAGACAAGCATAGTTGTTCTTCGCAAGCTCAACCTGGGAGGGAAGAACCCGTTCGGCCTCCGCCATCGCCTCCGGGTCGTAAGCCGAGACCGAAGCACCCTGCTCCAACAATTCTTCGATGATGTCGATCGAGGGAGCCTGTCTCATGTCGTCGGTTCGCGGCTTGAACGCCAGTCCCCATACCGCGAAACGCTTCTCGCTGAGTTGCCCTTCAAAATGATCCACGATCTTTGCCGCGAAGCGCCGCCGCTGTGCGAAATTGACTTTGTTTACGGCCTCCAGGATTCGGAGCGGACGCTCCAGGCGTCTGCCGGTCGCGAGCAACGCTTCCATGTCTTTCGGCAGACAGCTTCCGCCGAAGCCGACACCGGCAAACAGGAACGCCGGCCCGATGCGTACGTCCAGCCCCATACCCTTCCGGATCATGTCGATGTCGGCACCGACGAGTTCACAGAGGTTGGCGAATTCGTTCATGAACGAAATCCGGGTTGCAAGGAAGGCATTTGCCGCGTACTTGGTCATTTCGGCGCTCCGGACGTCCATCACGAGCGCGGGGTTGCCGGTTCGGACGAAGGGCGCGTATAGCTCGCGGATGATCTCGGCCGCACGTTCGTCCTCTGCTCCGATGATGACGCGATCCGGCTTCATGAAGTCATCGACCGCCCCGCCTTCTTTGAGGAACTCCGGGTTGAAGATCACATCGAACGGCTGGTCCGTCTCAGCGCGAACGATGTCGCGAATCTTCTCGGTGGTGCCCACTGGCACCGTCGATTTCATGACGATGACTTTGAATCGATCCATCGCGCGGCCGATGTCGCGCGACACGGAGTGCACGGCGCTGACGTCGGTCTCGCCCCCGATTTGCGGTGTGCCAACGGCGATGAAGATCACGAACGACTTCTTGACCGCCGATTCGAGGTTCGTCGTGAACTTGAGGCGTCCTTCTCGGAGGTTCCGCTCGACGATCTCTTCCACGCCCGGTTCATAGATCGGTATCTTGCCGTCGGACAACTGCTTGATCTTGTCGGCATTGGCGTCGACGCAGATCACGTCGTTGCCGCTCTCGGCGAAACAGCCGCCCGCGACGAGTCCAACATAACCGGTTCCGATAACAGCGATGTTCAATGTCTACTCCAGGTAGTCCTCGACCGAGGCTCCAACCTTCGTCAAAAAAGTGTTGGCCAACGAGGGGATGCCTCCGATGTCTTCATCGAGCATCATCTTTTCGATACGGTGCAGAGGAAAGAATATGGTCGTCGGTCGGACTCCGCTCTCCTCCTGCTGCGCGATGTCGTTCATCCAGTCATCGAAAGCTTTCAGGTCGAGACCCCGAAGCGTGATGCCCGCGATGCCGATCTCGATCAGCCGTCCGACGAACCGTTCCGGCGGGTTCTGCAGATTGACGATGACAAAGGAGTTCAGGTCCATTAGCTGAATCGATGGACGTCGAATGAGGCGTTTTCTTGCGGCTCCCTTTATCGCTCAACGAGCACTGCAAAGCCCTGGCCGCCCCCGATACACAGGGCGGCGATGCCCTTCCGCGCGTCCCGTTTCTCCATCTCGTAGATCAGAGTTGTGAGAATGCGTGCCCCACTTGCACCGAGCGGGTGGCCAAGCTCGATTGCCCCGCCGTTCACGTTCACGCGGCCCGGGTCCAGGCCCAGCTCTTTGACGACAGCAACTGATTGGACGGCGAACGCCTCGTTCAATTCGAACAGATCGATGTCGGTCGCCGAGAGGCCGGAGTTTTCCAGGACCTTCGTGACAGCGGGAACAGGGCCCATGCCCATGTAGAGAGGGTCAACAGCCGATGATGCGTAGGCTCGGATCATAGCCTGGGGCTCTAATCCGAGTTCATTGGCGCGCGATTCCGAGGTGACAACCATCGCTGCGGCGCCGTCGTTTATACCGGACGCGTTGCCCGCCGTCACGGTTCCGTCTTTCTTGAAGGCCGGGCGAAGTTTCCCGAGCTTCTCGCTCGTCGTTGCTCGAGGGTACTCATCGGTGTCGAAGACGACGGGGTCTCCCTTTCTCTGTGGAATCTCGTAAGGCGTGATCTCGTCTCTGAAGCGGCCGCCCGCCACCGCTGTAGCCGCACGGGTCTGGCTTTCCAACGCGAAGGCGTCCTGTTCCTCGCGCGACACGTTGTACCGCTCGGCGATGTTCTCGGCGGTGATTCCCATGTGAATGAAGTTGCTCAGCGAGCAGGACAGCCCGTCGTACACCATCGAATCGATCAACTCCCCATGACCCAGCCGGTAACCGGACCGGGCTTTCGGAAGCAGGTACGGAGCTGTGCTCATCGATTCCATTCCGCCGACGAGGAAGGTGTCGTCGTCGCCAGCCCGGATTGACTGGGCGGCCAGGGCTACCGATTTCAAGCCCGAACCGCAGACCTTGTTCACCGTGTAGGACGGGATGTCCTGTCCGATACCGGCCTTGATCGCCGCCTGCCGCGTCGGGTTCATGCCCGCGCCCGCCTGGACGACGTTTCCCATGATGATTTCCTGAATCGCCTCGGCTTCGACGCCGGCCCGGTTCAGCGCTTCTTTCAAAACCGCCGCGCCGAGATCGGTCACGTGCGTGTTGCTGAGCGTTCCCCCGAAGCTTCCTATCGCGAGTCGGACTGCTCCGGCAATTACTGCTGCCATTGACTTGCTCCTAGAATCGGCCGATCTCGCCGTTTGCGATCAGCGTTGGTTCGGTTACCTTTTGAACGTCCTCGAGGCTCACGCCTTCCCGCAGTTCCTTCAGTTCAAAGCCCCGGTCGGTGACATCGATGACACACAGTTCCGTGACGATCGTGTTCACGACACCGACCCCGGTGAGCGGCAGCGAACACGCTTTCAGAAGCTTCGGGCTGCCTTTCTTCGTCGCGTGAATCATGGCGACGATCACACGTTTGGCGCCGGCAACCAGGTCCATGGCTCCACCCATGCCCTTGACCATCTTGCCCGGAATCATCCAGTTGGCGAGGTTCCCTTTCTCGTCCACCTGCATCGCACCGAGCACCGTGAGATCGACGTGGCCTCCCCGGATCATGGCGAACGAGTCGGCGCTCGAGAAGTACGCCGAGCCGTCCATTTCCGTCACGGTTTCCTTCCCGGCGTTGATCAGATCGGGGTCTTGGTTGCCTTCGAGCGGGAAGGGGCCGATGCCCAGCAGACCATTCTCCGACTGCAGAACGACTTCGACACCCTCCGGGATGTAATTCGCGCAGAGAGTCGGCATGCCGATGCCGAGGTTGACGTAGTAGCCGTCTTCGAACTCCCTGGCGATACGTTGGGTGATGATGTCGCGTCCGTCCGACATCACGCACCTCCTTTGAGGACCGTCACCTTTTCGATCCGCTTCTCGTACTGCGCGCCCTGGAGGATTCTCTGGACGTATATTCCGGGTGTGTGGATCGAGTCCGGGTCCAGATCCTTCCGGTCGACCAGTTCCTCGACTTCAGCGATTGTCGTGACACCGGCTGTTGCCATCATCGGATTGAAGTTTCGGGCGGTCTTCCGATACACGAGGTTCCCCCAGTTGTCACCCTTCCACGCTTTCACCAGTGCAAAATCCGCCTTCAGCGGGCTTTCCAGCACATACATCTTGCCGTCGATCTCGCGCGTCTCCTTGTCCTCAGCGATGAGCGTGCCGAATCCGGTCGGGGTGTAAAAACCGCCAATACCCGCACCTCCGGCCCGAACTCGTTCGGCAAAAGTTCCCTGGGGAACCAGCTCGATTTCCAACTCTCCCGACAGCACGAGTTGTTCGAACAGTTTGTTTTCCCCCACGTAGGTCGAAACCATCTTCTTGACCTGTCGGGTCTGGAGCAGCAACCCGATGCCGAAATCGTCGACTCCCGCGTTGTTGCTCATCACGGTGAGATCCTTGACGCCCTCTTCTCGAAGTGCGGCGATTAGGTTCTCGGGTATTCCGCACAGGCCGAAGCCGCCCATCATGATGGTTGCTCCGTCCTGAACGTCCGAGACCGCCTCGGCGGCACTCCCTACGACCTTATTCACGAGGTTCCTCCAAAGTTCTGCATAAGCGATCAGCAATCCGTGTGATCCGGATGGGACTGTCGTCCCGCTTCCGGAGTAGCTGAAGGCCGAACGCTGACTGCTGAAAGCACGCCTGACACCTGAGAGTAAGATTCTCAAACCTGAGGATCAGCGTCCAAAGATACCACGCGGGATCCGGTCTTCCGATCACGCACCGCGAAACCGGCGGCGATCACGCACCGCGAAGCCGGCGGCGATGACGCGCCGCGAAGCCGGGACGATCACGCGCCGCGAAGCCGGCGGACGAAGTCGCCTACTGCCTGCGGCATGTCCTCTTCGCCCATTTTCCTCTCGATCTCACGAACGATCGCGCTACCGACGATCGCCCCTTCGGCTTCTCCCCATACCGCCCGGACGTGCTCGGGAGTCGAAATCCCGAAACCGACCGCGACAGGCGTGTCGGTGTGCGTCTTGAGCAGCCGGATGAATTCTACCAGTTCGACCGACAGCTCTTGTGTTTCCCCCGTCACACCGGTGCGCGACACGGCATAGAGGAAGCCCGTGGAGACCCGGGCGATTCTCTTCACTCGTTCAGCGGAGCTGGTCGGGGCTACAAGGAAGATGGTGTTCAAGCCGGCGCTGTCCATGATTTCCACGAACCTGTCCGATTCCTCCACGGTCAGGTCGCTGGCCAGGATGCCGTCCAGACCGACCTCGGAGCCCTCCCGCGACAGTTGCTCGAGCCCATGGTTCAACAGCGGATTGTAGTAGCTCATCAGCATCAGCGGGATGTCGGAAGATCGGCGAATCCTCCCGACGAGCTCGATTATCTGCCCGAGCGAAGTTCCGTTTGACAGAGCTCGTTCCGTGGCCCGTTGTATGACCGGGCCGTCCGCGATCGGGTCGGAGAACGGCACGCCGAGTTCGATCAGATCCGCACCGGCCTCTTCGAGCTTTAGAACGACGTCGTATGTGGCCTGCAGGTCGGGATCGCCCGCCGTGATGTAGGGGATGAACGCCTGGTGGCCTTTGGCACGGAGCCGGGCAAAGCTGTCGTCGATTCGTGTCATTCGATATCAGAACTCAACCGCGCGACTTCGTTCACGTCCTTGTCGCCACGGCCCGACAGGTTGATCACGACGAGCTCGTTGGAGTCCCCCTTTATGGACTTGAGGTAGGCAACAGCATGAGCACTCTCCAGCGCGGGAATGATCCCCTCCAGACGGCTCAGTTCGTGGAACGCATCCAGAGCCGCATCGTCGTCCACTGATGTGTACGTTACCCGGCCCGATTCGTGCAGCGCGGCGTGTTCCGGTCCGACGGCCGGGTAGTCGAGCCCGGCGGAAACCGAATGCGTCGGGACGACCTGACCGTCCGAATCTTGCAGGATGTAGGAGTAGGTTCCGTGCATCACACCGGGTCGGCCCCCGGAAAATCGGGCTGCGTGATCCCCGAGTGCTGGCCCGCGTCCGCCGGCTTCGACGCCGACCATGCCGACCTGATCGTCGTCGAGGAACGGGAAGAACAGGCCGATGGAATTCGAGCCGCCGCCGACGCATGCAACGAGGAGATCCGGAAGGCGGCCTTCCTGGTCGACGATCTGTGCCCGCGTCTCCCGGCCGATGACGGACTGAAAGTCTCGGACCATTTCGGGATACGGATGGGGACCGAGCACGGAACCGAGCATGTAGTAGGTCGTCCGGACGTTGGTGACCCAGTCCCGCATCGACTCGTTGATGGCGTCCTTCAGGGTCTTGCTCCCAGAGGCGACCGGTAAGACGCGCGCACCGAGGAGCTTCATGCGGAAAACGTTTAGCTCCTGCCGCCGTATATCTTCCTCCCCCATGTAGACGTCGCATTCCAGACCCAGCAGCGCGCTTACGGTAGCCGTTGCGACCCCATGCTGCCCCGCCCCGGTTTCGGCGATGATCCGTTTCTTGCCCATTCGTTCGGCCAGCAGTGCCTGTCCGAGACAGTTGTTGATCTTGTGGGCTCCCGTGTGGTTCAGATCCTCCCGCTTGAGGTAGATCTTTCGACCGTAGGCTTCGCTGAGTCTTTTCGCCGCGTACAGTGGCGTCGGCCGGCCGGAGTATTGAAGAAGCAGATCATCGAGCCGATTCTCGAACGACGGATCGTTCCTGGCGTCAGCGTAGGCTTGCTCCAGCTCCTCGAGCGGATACATCAGTGTCTCTGGAACGAACTGTCCACCGTATGCGCCGTAATGACCCTTCATATCTGCTCAGCCTTATGTGTTGCCGATCTTCGTTGCTCGTCACTCGTCACTCGTCACTTCCCATCGGCCCTGTGAACTGCTTCGACGAACTCGCGCATCAGTTCATAGTCCTTCTTTCCAGGCTCACTTTCCACACCGCTGGAAACATCCACCGCAAACGGATGCAGCTGATCGATCGCCCGGTCGACGTTCTCCGGACGGAGCCCTCCGGCGAGGATGATCTCGCCGAACGCGTTTGCCCCGGTGACCTGGTCCCAGTTGAACACTCGTCCTGTCCCGCCGAACTCGTCGTTGCTGTAGGCGTCGAGCAGGAAAGCTTCCGCCGGGTAGTTTCGGAGCGACTCAACCTTGAAGTTTTCCCCAACTCGAAACGCCTTGATGACTTTAACGCGACTGATTACCGAGCAGTAATCCGGGCTTTCGTCACCGTGCAGTTGGACGGCGTCGAGCCGGATCGAGGCCGCGAAGTCTTCAAGAGCTTCCGGATCTGTGTAGTTGACGAATACGCCAACCGTTGTCACGAGCGGCGGCAGCGATTCGATAATCCTCAGCGCGCGCTCCGGGCTCACAGCTCGAGGGCTGCCTTCGTAGAAATTCAATCCGATGGCATCGGCTCCAAGGAGCGCGGCGTCGCGTGCGTCTTCCGGCGCAGTGATCCCGCATATCTTGATCCTGGTCACAACAGACTCCGCAACGCGTCACCGGGATCGGTCGTGCTCAGCAGATATTCGCCCACGAGGAAGGCAGCCGCACCGGCGCCGGCGAGCTTCTCGACGTCCTCCCGGTGGTGGATTCCGCTCTCGGCAACGAAGATCCTGTCGTCTGGTATCCGTGCGCCCAGCCGGAGAGAGGTATCCAGGCACACGTCGAATGTCTTCAAATCCCGGTTGTTGACCCCGACGATCGATGCCCCCGCCCCCAGCGCCTCGCTGAGTTCTTCTTCGTCGTGAACCTCGACCAGGGCATCCAGCTGAAACTCTCTTGCCGTTTCCAGCAACGCTCGGAGTTCTGCCGGCTGGAGCATCGCGGCGATCAGCAGGACAGCGCTGGCGCCGGCGGCCCGGCTTTCCCACAGCTGGTAGGGTTCGAACAGAAAGTCTTTCCGCAGCACCGGGAGGCCGGATGCGTTTGCGGCGAGCCGGACCCAGCCGAGGTCGCCCTGGAAGTAATCCTCCTCGGTCACGACGGAGATCGCGGAAGCGCCCGCTTTCCCGTAGGTCTTCGCGAGTGCTTCGACATCCAGTAAGTCGATCAGGACGCCCTTCGAGGGAGAGGCTTTTTTGATTTCTGCGATGATCCGCGTCGTGGCCGGCCCCTCCAGGGCTGCTCGGAACGAGGGGGCCGGTCCTTGAACGGACGCCATTTTTCGGACGATGGCCTCCGGAACGCGCATCTTCAGGTCCGCGATCCGTCGTCTCTTGGCTTCGACGATTTTCCTCAGCACATGCGTGCTTTCGAGTGTCTTCATGACGACATTGCCCTGAGGCTCTGGAGTTTTTCGAGAGCTGTACCTGAATCGAGGGATTCCACGGCTCGCTGAACGCCCGATTTGAGGTCCGAAGAGATGCCGGCGGCGGTGATTGCAGCCGCGGCGTTCATCACCACGACATCGCGTCGAGGGCCCTTGCCTCCTGTGAGGACTTCTTCGACCATGCGGGCGTTCTCGGCGGCATCGCCGCCTTTGATGGAAGCGATGTCCGCCGACTGCAGGCCGAAGTCTTCGGGTTGCACGCTGAATCGGCGGGTCGCGCCTCCTGAGACTTCAATGAGTGTGGTTGGCGCTGAAATCGAGATCTCATCGATACCGTCGGATCCGTGGACGACAAAGACGTGTCGCAATCCGAGCCTCGCAACCGCCAAGGACATCAAATCTAGAAGGCTTTCAGAGGACACCCCGATCACCTGATAGGCGGCAGCTGCGGGGTTGGAAAGCGGTCCAAGGATGTTGAACACGGTACGCACCTTCATCTGGGAGCGTGCCGGCATCACATGCTTCATCGAACTGTGGAAGCTCGGGGCGAAGAGAAAGCCGATTCCGATCTCCCGGATGGCCTGTCTCAGCTTGAGGGCCGGCATCTGGATGTCCACGCCGAGGGCTTCCATGACGTCGGCACTACCGCAGCGGCTGCTCACCGACCGGTTGCCGTGCTTTGCGACCAGAGCGCCGGCCCCGGCCGCGACGAAAGCCGCGGCGGTCGATATGTTGAACGTTCCGGATCGATCTCCTCCGGTCCCGCAGGTATCGACGACTTCCAACCCTTCATCGTCCCACAGCGGGGCGGCCTTCTGCCTCATGACCCGTGCGAAACCAACCAGTTCATCCGGCGTCTCGCCCTTCATCCGGAGCGCCGTCAGGAACGCCGCGATCTGAGCGTCCGTCGAGTGACCCGTCATGATCTCTTCCATGACAGATCGGGCGTCGTCCTCGGTGAGGTCCTTGAAGCCGATCAGCTGCTCGATGGCATCAGTAATCATCAACCTTGCGCGCCCTCGAGCTGCAGAAAGTTCGAAAGCAGGTCCTTACCAACGGGCGTCATGATCGATTCTGGATGAAACTGGATACCCTCGGTCGGAAACCTGCGATGGCGGAACCCCATCACGACGCCCTCATCAGCGGTTGCGGTCGTTTCCAAACAGTCGGGAACATCGCTGACCATCAGAGAATGGTATCGTGTGGCCTCGAAGTCCTGCTTGATCCCGTCGAAGATGGTGCGACCGTCATGGTGGATTCGGCTCACTTTTCCGTGCATCAGTGTCGGGGCGGCGACAATCCGAGCTCCGAAGGCCTCGCCGATTGCCTGGTGACCGAGACAGACTCCCAGGATCGGGACCTGCGTGTGAAAGCGTTCGACCACCGCTTCGGAGATACCTGCGTTGGCCGGAACCCCGGGACCGGGCGATATGACGATCCGGGCCGGACCGAGTTCCGCGATCTCGTGGGTCGTCGTCTTGTCGTTCCGGAACACCCGCATCTCTTCGCCCAGTTCACCGAGATACTGAACCAGGTTGTAGGTGAACGAGTCGTAATTGTCGATGACGACGATCATGACTGGAAGCCCCTGGCCGCGAGTTCCACCGCCCGAACCAGCGCTCGGGCCTTGTTGACGGTTTCGGTGAACTCGTTTTCCGGTACAGAATCTGCCACGATTCCCCCACCGGCTTGGATGTAGCCCCTGTCGTCTTTCGCGACAAGCGTCCGGATTGCGATACAGGAATCGAGGTTGTTGCTGAAGTCGGCGTAGAGTACGGCGCCCGCGTAGACGCCCCTCTTTGTCGGTTCGTTCTCGTCGATGATCTCCATGGCCCGGATCTTCGGAGCCCCCGACACGGTACCGGCCGGAAAACAAGCCATCAACGCGTCGAAACGATCGACTTCGTCCCGTAACTCGCTCGACAGCGAGGAGACCAGGTGCATCACGTGGGAGTAGCGCTCGATGATCATGAAATCGTCGACTCGAACCGTGCCGTACTTCGACACCCGCCCCAAATCGTTCCGTCCCAAGTCGACCAACATGACGTGCTCGGCCCTTTCCTTTTCGTCGGCAGCGAGTTCTTCCGCCAGAGCGCGGTCTTCACCTTCGTTCGCGCCACGCGGCCGGGTCCCGGCTATCGGCCTGTAGTGTGCCTCGCGGTCCCGGATCTTGAGGAGCATTTCCGGCGACGCGCCGACGATCGTGGCGTTCGGCATTTTCAAGAAATACATGTAGGGCGAGGGGTTCACGATTCGGAGGGCCCGGTAGATTTCGAAGGGTGCTGCGGGTAGCTCCACTTCGAACCGCTGCGAAAGAACGACCTGAAAGATGTCGCCGGCGGTGATGTGTTGCTTGGCGCGCTCCACACCCTCTAGGTAGTCGGGCTTGGCGAAGTTCGACCGAACTTCGACCTGATCCTGAACATGCCGCGATACAGGTGGTTCCAGGGGTCGTTCGAGCAACACCTCTATAGCCTCGATCTCCTTGACTGCGTCCGCATACAGCGCTTCCAGAGGCCGATCCGTTTCCTCGACGAACAGATTCGAAACGATGTGGATCTGGTTTCGGAGGTGATCGAAGGCGAGGATCGTCTTGAAGAACATCAACGCGGCGTCATCGACCTCGAGGTCATCGGCACCTGTTGCCGGAATGTCTTCGACCAGCCGAACCATCTCGTACCCGAAGTACCCCACTGCACCCCCCGTGAAGGGAGGGAGATCGGGAAGCCGGACGGACTGAAAGCGATCCATCGTGCTCCGAAGCGCACCGAAAAAGCCGTCGCGGTCATCGGCGCTGAAGTGGAGGATGCGGCCCCCTGTCGTGTCCGCATCCGGTCTCTTGCCACCGATGCTGCAAACCAGAAACGGATCGCTGCCCAGGAAGGAATAGCGGGCCAGGGTTTCGCCGCCTTCGACTGATTCAAGCAGGAAAGCGTAGGGGCTGCCTTCCTGGAGTCTCAGGAACGCGGAAACGGGTGTCAGAAAATCGGCCACGACCGATTTGTAGACCGGGATGACATTCCCGTTGGAGCACAGTTGCTCAATCTGTTCCAGACTTGGACGCATGTCGGTTCTTCAGTTCGTCCCTCAACTCGTCGGGCGAGATCCCACGCTCGACCAGAAGCACCAGCAGGTGATACAGCAGATCCGAAGCTTCCGCGATCAGTTCTCTGGAATCCGGGTTTTTCGAAGCGACGATAGTCTCGGCTGCCTCTTCGCCGACTTTCTTCAAGATCTTGTCCAGTCCGCTGTCGAAAAGGTACGTGGTGTAACTGTCGTCGGGGCGTGTTTCTCTCCGTTTCTCGATCAGTCCGTAAAGATACTCGAGGAATCCCCCCAGTTGCGGTTCAACCGCGAAGCAGGAGTACGTGCCCTTGTGGCATGCCGGCCCCTGAGGCGTCACTTCGATCAGGACGGTGTCGAAGTCGCAGTCCAGGCGGATCTTGCGTACGGACTGGAGATTGCCCGAAGTGGCGCCCTTGTGCCAGAGCTCTCCCCGGCTCCGGCTGTAGAAATAGGTCTCTCCGCGCTCGATCGTCAATCCGAGGGATTCCCGGTTCATGTAGGCGAGCATGAGCACCTCGCGCGTCGACGCGTCCTGGACGATCGCCGGCACCAGCCCCTGTTCGTTGAACTCCACGTTTTCGAGGATGTTCGGCGAGCTATCGATCATCGGACGACGACCCCCTTCTTGCGCAGATAGTCCTTGGCCTCCGCGATGGTATGTTTCCCGAAGTGAAAGATCGACGCTGCAAGGACTGCGCTGGCAGCGCCGTCTGTGAGGGCTTCGACCAGATGATCCAGGGATCCGGCGCCTCCCGAGGCGATGACGGGGACCTCGACAACGGAGGAAATCCGCCGAGTCAGCTCGATGTCGTAGCCTGCGTTCGTACCGTCGGCGTCCATGCTGGTCAGCAGTATTTCGCCGGCTCCGAGCGAAGCCGCCTCACCAGCCCAGGCAACCGCGTCTCGATCAGTCCGGGTTCGGCCCCCGTGGGTGTAGACGTTCCATCGAAGAGCTCCTCCATCCGGGGGTTCGCGACGCGCATCGATGGCGGCGACGATGCACTGGCTGCCGAAACGTTCTGCCGCTTCGGCGATAAGCGCCGGCCGTTCTACCGCCGAGGTATTGATGGAGACCTTGTCGGCTCCCGATCGCAGAATGTGCTGGATGTCAGCGACCGACCGAAGTCCACCCCCGACTGTGAAAGGAATGTTGATTGTGTCGGCTACGTGCTGGACCATACCGGCGACGATATCCCGTCGATCCGACGAGGCAGTAATGTCGAGGAAAACCAGCTCATCGGCGCCTTCCTCCGAGTAGCGCAGGCCGGATTTCACGGGGTCTCCCGCATCGCGGAGATCCACGAAGTTCACACCCTTGACCACTCGTCCGTCTTTGACGTCCAGGCAGGGGATGATGCGTTTTGCCAGCATCAGTTTTGGGCTCCCGCCAGGGCCTCGTCGAGCTGCAATCGGCCTTCGTACAGGGCTTTGCCGATGACGACGCCATCCAGTCGTGGGTGGTCGAGCGCCTTGAGACCGGCCAGATCCTCGATGCTTGAAATCCCTCCGGAGGCGATGATGCGCAACCCGGTCGATTCCAGCATTTCCCGGTTAGCTTCGAGGTTGATTCCCCGCAGCTCGCCGTCTCGAGAGATGTCGGTGTAGACGATCAGACCGACGCCCGCCTCTTCAAGAGTCGATGCGAGTTCCACGGCAGTAACGCCCGCGCTCGTGGTCCAGCCTGCCAGTCGGACCGTTTGGTCCCGCGCGTCGATGCCGACCGCTATCCGAGCCCCGAAACGGTCCAGGGCCTTTCCGAGAAAGCTCGGGTCCTCGACGGCTGCCGTGCCGAGAATGACCCGTTCTACTCCGAGGCCCAGCAAGGACTCGACCGCCGCCATGTCGCGAATGCCGCCGCCGACTTGCACCTTTATGCCGGGACACTCCGAACGGATTTCCTCGATCGTGCCGGTGTTGCGGGGGCGCCCCTCGAAAGCTCCGTCCAGGTCGACGACATGCAGCCATCGGGCGCCTGAGAAACTCCAGCGCCGGGCCATTTCCAGGGGGCTTCCGTAGACGGTCGCCTCCTCGCGTCGTCCCTGGCGAAGCTGGACAGCATTGCCCTGGTAAATGTCGATCGCTGGATAGAGATTCATGAGCGGGCAAAGCGGTCCAGGATACGTTCGCCGACCTGTTGGCTCTTCTCGGGGTGAAACTGCGTCGCCCAGACGTTGTCTGAGGACACCACCGACGGGAAGTCCATGCCGTAGTCGGTTGTCGCGGTCACGACGTCCGCGTCGGTTGGCGCCGCGTAATAGGAATGGACGAAATAGACGAAGCTTCCGTCCGGGACGTCTTGGAGGATCGGGTCCCTCCGTCTCAAGTGAAGCTGGTTCCATCCCATGTGTGGCACGTGGACGCCACCGGGAAGGCGTCGAACCTCGCCTTCGATGAGGCCCAGACCGCGATGGTTGCCGAACTCCTCACTTTCCGTGAACAGGAGGTGCATGCCGAGGCAGATTCCGAGGATCGGCGTGCCCGAGGCAACCTTTTCGACAACCGCCCCCGTCAACCCGAGTTCGTCCAGGTTGTGCATGGCATCTGGAAAGGCTCCCACGCCCGGGAGGATCAGCTTGCCGGCCGACCGGACGTCATCAGCGTCCGAGGTGACGCAGACCTCATGGCCGAGCCTGCGGAGCGTGTTCTCGATGCTCCGGAGATTGTTCAGGTGGTAATCGATTACTGTAAGCATTCTCAAGTAGACTTTTCTACGTACTGAAAACCCCTTCATAGTGGTCAGTGGCCAGTGGCCAGTGGCCAGTCAAGATTTGAGACCAACACCGCCTACGTATATCTGCTCTCATCGCGCCACGTGGGTTCCAAACTGTCGAGAGGCGAATCCGAATCTGACCACTCACCACTGGCCGCTGACCACTTCCTCAAAGAACCCCCTTCGTCGATGGTATGTCCTGATACCCGGGCTCGATGCGCGTCGCTACATGCAGGGCTCGCGCCGCCGCTTTGAAGATCGTCTCGGCGATGTGGTGCTGGTTCCGTCCGTAGAGGGATTCCACATGCATGTTGAGCCGACCCTCCTGAACCATCGCCTTGAAAAACTCCTCGATGAGTTCGGTCTGGAGATCACCGACCTTGGAAGACTCGAACCTGGCGTTGAAAACCAGGTAGGGTCGTCCCGAGAAATCGACGACGACGCGGCTCAGGGCCTCATCCAGGGGGACGTAGGCATGCGCGAATCGGGTAATGCCGCGGCGCTCGCCCAAGGCCTCGTCCAGCCCCTGTCCCAGCGTCAGACCGACATCTTCGACCGTGTGATGCCCGTCGATTTCAAGATCCCCCTTTGCGTCGATCTCCAGGTCCATTCGCCCGTGTCGCGCCAGCTGCGCCAGCATGTGATCGAAAAACGGGATGCCGGTCGAGATTTCGTGCCGTCCGGTCCCATCCAGGTTCAGGCGAACCCGGATGTCGGTCTCGTTCGTCTTCCGCCTTTTTTCCGATACACGCGCACTCATTCCAATGTCTCCATTGCCCGGTCCAGGGCGGCAAGGAATCGGGTGTTTTCCTCCGGCGTACCGACCGATACTCGCAGGGCTCGATCGAGCAGGGGGTAGCGGCTGACATCCCGCACCAGAACCCCTTCCGCGTAGAGGGCATCGAATAGTCGACGCGCCGGCTGGGCCGTCCTTATGAGGATGAAATTAGCCCGGGAGGGAAACGTTTCGACGAAGGTTCGGCCCTCGAGTTCCCGCGCGAGCCGGCCACGTTCGTCAATCAGTTTCCGGACTGCGTCCCGGAGAACCTCCGCGCGGTCCAAGGCGACCTCAGCGGCCGCCAGGGTGAATATGTTGACGCTATAAGGCAACTTTGCCTTCTCGACTTCACGTGCTATTCGGGGGTGCGTCAGCATGTAGCCGAACCGCAGACCCGCCATCGACATCGCCTTCGAGAACGTACGCAGCAAGAGCAGGTTCTCGTGGCGTTCCAGCAGCGGAAGCGCTGTCTGTCCGCTGAATTCGTGGTAAGCCTCGTCCAGGATCACCAGACCTCGGGCGTTTTCGATGATTCGCTCGGTTTCAGAGCACTCCAGGAGAGTTCCGGTCGGATTGTTGGGCGAGCAAAGAATCAGCACGTCCGATATTCGTGCCGCCTCGATCAGGGCTCCGACATCGAAGCTCATGTCCGACGCGTTCAGGAAGACGTCTTCCACCCTCGCCCCCAGGGTAGTTGCCATCAACTTGTAGAGCGTGAAAGTCGGCTGGGGCATGGCGATCGTGCTGCCGGGTCGCAGTGTCACCGCCAGCGTGGCGTTGATCAGTTCGTTCGATCCGTTACCCACCAGAATGCCGTCACGGGTCCATCCCGTGAAGCTGGCCAGCTTTTCGATGACATGATCCGGCACGAGGTCGGGATACCGGCCCCAGGCCCGACCGCGCACACGATCGACAACCTCCCGTTTCAACTCGTCGGGCAGTTCGTACGGATTCTCGTTCTGATCAAGCTTGACGTCCGCCGCAAAGTGCTCGAGGTGGTACGCGGCCGCGGCTCGGACTTCGTGCTTAATGACCTCGAATTGTGAGCGATCTGGCATGTCCCGTCAGGCCTTCGGCGATGGCGAACTTTTCAATCATGTTGCCGGAGCGCTCAATCGCCCGGCCCGAATAGCGCACGACGCTCGTGCGTTTCAGAAAATCGTAGACTCCCAGCGGCGAAAAAAATCGGGACGCACGCCCGGTCGGCAGAACGTGGCTCGGACCGGCGAAATAGTCCCCCACGACTGTGGGCGAGTAGCGCCCGATGAACACCGCTCCGGCGTTCCTGATCCCGTCAGCGATGCGATCGGGTTCCGCCATCAGGACCTCGACGTGCTCGGGCGCGATGTGGTTGACCAGTTCGAGCGCGTCGTCTTCGTCGGCGACGATGAAGCTGACACCATTGTTGGCAATCGCCATTCTCGCGATCTCGTCCCGGTCCAACGTTTCCAGCTGGATCTGGACCTGGTCGAACACCGCGGCCGCCACGTCCTCGGACCAGCATATGAGCCACACGCCGGCCATCTCGTCGTGTTCAGCCTGCGCGAGCAGATCGGCGGCAATCCAGGCGGGATCACAGGTCCCGTCGGCGATGATTGCGACCTCACTGGGTCCGGCGGTCATGTCGATGCTGACGGTTCCGAAGACCCGTCGCTTGGCTGCCTGGACATACCGGTTTCCCGGTCCGACAATCTTGTCGACGCTCGGGATGGAGCCGGTTCCGAATGCCAGGGCCGCCACGGCCTGCGCACCACCGACCCGGTACACCTCGTGGAGGCCCAGCAGGTCGAGGGCGGCCGCCACGAGAGGGTTCTCCTGGAGAGACCGGGGCGGCGTGACCACGATGATTCGCTCGACGGATGCAACCTGAGCGGGAATCGCATTCATCAACACCGACGAGGGGTAAGCAGCCGTAAAGCCCGGTACGCATAGTCCGACCCTTTCAAGCGGAGTGATCCGTTGTCCGAGGTGAACACCGTCGCCGGCATAGATTTCCCACGAATCCTGCAGCTGCTCCTCGTGGAACTGGCGGATGTTGGATATCGCGATGCGCAGGATCTCGACCAGCTCGTCGTCGGCACCGCCGGCGTAGTTGCGGATTTCGTCCGCTGAAACGGCGATTGCCCCGGTCTCCAGATCGAAATCGTCGAACTTCGACGTGTACTCGAACAGGGCCTCGTCGCCTCGATCCCGCACGGCCTCGACGATCTCCGAGACGATCCCATCGACATCGTCTTCCCGGTTTGCGCCGGGCAGCAGGGCATCCACTGTGTCCAGGTCGAGCGTTTCGGTGAGGTCGACGATTCGCATCAGACCAGTTTCTCAAGCTTTTGCAACATCCCGGCGATCTCTACCCTCTTTGTCTGGTAGCTCGCTCGGTTGATGATGAGGCGTGCCGAGCTATCGGCGACCACTTCGACGACCTCCATCCCGTTCTCGGCGAGCGTGTTCCCGGTTTCGACCAGATCGACGATCCGGTCGGCGAGCGCGATCTGAGGCGCCAGCTCGATCGATCCGGACAGGGGAATGATTTCGACCGGAATGCCGCGGGAGTTGAAAAACTCCAGGGTGATGTTCGGATACTTCGTCGCAACGCGAACCGTCGGATGGTCTGTTCCGTCGATCGACTTCGTTCCCTTCGGTGCGGCGACGGCAATTTTGCAGTGTCCGAAACCGAGGTCCAGGGGTTGAAACAGGTCCGCACCCGATTCCATCAGAACGTCTCGCCCGGTGATTCCCATGTCGGCAGCGCCGTACTCCACGTATGTCGGTGCGTCGATCGGTTTTACCAGGATGACGCGGCATTGGGAATCGAGCGAATCGAAGATCAGGCGCCTTGAAGTGGCGAGGTCTTCCTCGAACTCGATGCCGACGCGCGACAGCAGCTCGAGCGAAGGAGCGAGAAACCGGCCCTTCGCTACCGCGATCACTAGCACAGCTTCACCGCCTTGCCCCTACGCCGCAGGCGGACCGCCTCCTCGAATCTGTTCTCGGTCGATGAGGCGAGGGCTTCGGCTTTCGTCGCCTCGACGTCACAGGTGACGATCTGTTCCAGCCGATCCAGCGTAAAGGAAAAGCCGACCGCCGGCGTGTCATGTCCAAACTGCGCAGGGAGGCCATCGTAACGGCCACCGTTGGCCACTTCGAACCCCAGGCCCGGGACGTATGCCCGGAACAGAATGCCGCTGTAGTAGTCGAAGCCGCGAACTTCCCCAAGGTCGATCGTGAGGTGCCGTTCGAGTCCCAGGCCTGCGAAGACATCGTAGATCTCTTCCAGATGATCGAGCGCGCTCCTGGAACGATCGTTGCGGATCAGGCTGCGCATCTCCGACAGGACTTCCCGGCCGCCCATCAGGTGTGGAATCGATCGCAGGATGTTCTTCTGCCTCTGGTCGAAGGGCATGTCTCCCATCATCCGTTCCAGGCCTGTCTGATCCTTGACGTCCAGGACGTCCTTGAGCGCATCGATGCGCTCCCCCGGAAGGTCGATCCGGTCGACGATGCCTCCGAAAAAATCTACGTTGCCGAGGTTGACTTGGAAGTCGGAAACGCCCAGTTTCTCGAGCACCTCCATGCAGACCAGCAGCACCTCGACGTCCGCCGACCGGGTGTCCCCACCGTAATGTTCGATGCCGATCTGGGCAAACTCGCGCCCCCGTCCTCCCTTTGGAGTCTCAAACCTCAGCACTTCGCCTGAATAGGAAAGCCGCACGGGTTTCGGGAGGCCAGCCAGGCGTGTCGCCGACATTTTTGCTAGCAGGGAAGTAAACTCGGGACGGAGCGCCAGCAAGTTCCCCTCACGATCGATAAACCGATAGATCCGATCTTCCAGGTCGTTGCCCATTCCCTTGATGAACACGTCGAAGTAGTCGAACATCGGCGGGATGATCTCCTCGTAGGACCAGCCCTCGAACACGGAGAAGATCGTCGCTTCGACCGCGCGTCGCCGTCGGGCAGTGTCCCCGATCAGAATCTGGGTTCCCGGCGGAATCTGGGTCAGCGAGTTCATTCGATCAGCCCCCGCTTGTACAAGAGTTCCGCGTTCAGGATGGCCGCACCGGCCGCGCCCCGAATAGTGTTGTGGCTCAACAGCCGGAACTTGTAGTCGAGCACCGGACAAGGGGCAACCGGTCCGACGATGACGGCCATGCCGTTGGCGCGATCCCGATCCAAACGGGGTTGGGGCCGCGTCTGATCCCGTTCGACGATCATCAACGGAGAGGGTGCAGACGGTAGATCCAGCTCGTCAATCGGCGAAGTAAAGCTCGCGAACGCATTCTCGACATCTTCGGCGGAAGCCTTCGACTTGAGCTCGACCGAGCAGGCTTCGAGGTGGCCGTCGCGAACGTTTACACGATGAGTCAGCGCGCTGATACGTATCCGAGCGTCCTCAAACCCGACCCCGTTCCACGTTCCCAGGATCTTCTGAGGTTCGGTTTCCATCTTTTCTTCTTCTTCGCCGTCTGCGATCGACGGAAGGATGTTGTCGATCGCGTCCATCGAGGCGACCCCCGGGTATCCGGCGCCCGACAGCGCCTGCATCGTCACGACGTGGACCGCTTCCAGGCCGAAGCTTCGCTCCAGAGCGGCTAGTGGTATGGCCAAGCCGATCGTCGAACAGTTCGGGTTCGTGACGATAAAGCCCTGCCCGCCCAGGCGTTGCTTCTGCGCCTCCACCGCCTGGACATGGTCGGGGTTGATTTCCGGGATCAACAACGGAACGTCCGAGCCCATCCGATGACTGCTGGCGTTGCTGATCACGGCGCATCCCGCTGCGGCAAAATCCAACTCGGTCTGACGGGCGATCGACGACGGCAGTCCAGAAAGGACGAAGTCGCAGTCCAGACCGGGCCGGCACTCCTCAACCGTCATGTCCCGCACCGTTGCCGGCATCGGCGTGTCGAGCTGCCAGTGGACAGCGTCGCCGTAGGCTTTTCCCGCGGAGTTGCCGGAGGCGGCGAGAGCAGAGATTTCGAACCACGGATGGTTCTCCAGCATCTGGATCATCCGTTGGCCGACCGTGCCGGTCGCCCCGAGAATCGCAGTCTTGATCATCTTCATAGCTCCTACGTTGTCACTCCAGGCTATTCATTACAACTCGACGGTGAGCGATCGGTCTTCAGAAAAGCGACCCACCGTATCGATAGGTGACACAAGCGCATTGGCAACCACCCCGTGCGCAGCAAATACGTCGACGATCGACTGCCCGACGGATGCCGCCTTCTCGGGGGCAGCCAGCGCCAGGATGGTCGGACCCGCGCCGCTCAAGGCGACCCCGAACAGCCCATCTTCCTGAATCCGAAGCACCGCTTCCAGCCCGGGGATCAGCGGAGCCCGGTACGGCTGGTGAATTCGATCCCGCATTGCCTCGGCGAGCAGATCCCAGTTTCCGGAGGACAGAGTCGCGACCACCATTGCCGACCGCTGGACGTTGAACACGGCATCGGCTCGCGAGTACTCGGCCGGCAGGACCCTGCGAGCCTCTTCTGTGGACAATTCGAATTCCGGAATGACGACGACCGGAGCGAAACCGTCCGGGACCGGAACTCGAGAGAAGGCTGTCTTTCCGTTTTCGTTAGTTGCCGAAACGACCAGGCCTCCGAAGAGACCGGCGGCGAGATTGTCAGGATGCGGCTCGAATTCGAGGGCGTAGCTGAAGATCTCTTCGACTGACAGCTGTTCTTCGGTCAGGAGTTCGTAGCTCGTGATACCTGCGATGATTGCCGCGGAACTGCTTCCGAGTCCCCTGGAGAGCGGAATCTCGTTTTGGACTGTCAGGTTTGCCGACCCCAGGCTCTGTCCCCTCTGCCGGGCGATCGAGCCGATCACGCGAACGATCAGATTATCCTCACTGTTGGACATTTTTTCAGAGTCGACACCTTTCGGGCTCACACGCAGAGGGCCCGGACCTTCCTCCGGCGCGACTTCCACTCGCAGGTAGATCTGCAACGCAAGGCTCAGCGCGTCGAAGCCGGGGCCGAGGTTCGACGAACTGCCGGGTACCCGAAAGCAAGTGCTCATGGGAGTCCCTCCCCGAATACCTCCTCGGGAGCCGGTTTCCCGGTCCAGATTTCGAACTGGCGACCGGCCTGGGCCAGGAACATCTTCCTCCCGGAAATCGTTCGTTTCCCCTGCCTGGCCGCTGCCTGCAGTAGCCGGGTCTCAGCCGGGTTGTAGACCATGTCGAAAACCACGGCGGCACCGATCGGGCCCTCGACCAGACAGCGGTCCTCATCGGGTGCCATGCCGATCGGAGTTGCGTTGATCAACAGGTCGCAGTCATAGTCGGTGATCCGATCCAGTCGATCGATCCCAACCTCCCGGGACCAGCGGAGCGTACCGGGTCCCTGCCGGCGCGAAAGCAGCGTGATGGACCGAGCTCCCTCCAACGCCGCCACCGCAGCCCGGGCAGCGCCCCCGGTACCCAGGATCACGACTTTCCAGCCCCTGGTATCGAGGCCAGCCAGTGCCCGCCGGATTCCGTGGACGTCCGTGTTGTCTCCGGCCCATCCGCCACTTTCGCGAAACACCGTGTTGACCGCGCCCGTCTGTTCGGCTTCTGCGGTCAGGCGGGAGAGGCGTTTCACGATTTCCACTTTGTGGGGGATCGTCACCGAAAAGCCTTCAATCCCGATTCCGTCCGCGTTGGCCAGGAATTCGTCGAGGTCTTCGACCGGAAACTTCAGGTAAACATAGTCGAGCCCCAGGGCTTCGAACGCACGGTTGTGCAGTTCGGGTGAGCGGGAATGGCTGACCGGTTGGCCGATAACCCCGATCAACCGGCTCGTGCTGGAGAGTTTGCCGAGCCGGTAGGTTGTCCCCACCTCTTCAAGCGAGAGCTGACCCGGTGCCGATCGACGGCCTGAGCTCGTGTAGGTAAGGGCGCTGCCATGGAGAGGAGCGACGATTCGGGTGAGCTGGCCGATTTCGCCCATACCGACCACCACAACCGGTTTCGGCCAGGGCTTCCCAAGCAGATCGAGCAGCCGCCGGTTGTCCCCCCAGTTGCGAACCATCGTCGCGACCTTTGCAACCGAGACGGGGCTCCGGCAGACTGTTTCCATCAACGTTTCCAGATCCCGGGGAGTTTCTTCGAAACTGTGAAACGAGCCGATGACTTCGGCTCCGTCAAACGCCCTCGCAAGCCGGTAGTCCACGTCGACGAAGCGAGCGCCGTTGTGCACCGCACGGTCGAGAATCCGAAACTCGTCGGCGATGGAGCCGCCAAACATCCCGCCGCGATCCCGGCCCCGGCACGTCGCGATCAGGGGCACCCTCAATCTGTCCCACCGGGTATGTGTGGATTCTTCGGGATCTTCGAGATAGTCGAGTCGGGCTTCGACGCAGTCTGCGCCATCGATGTCGGTGGAGAATATCTCCTCGACGCGACGCGGAGTCAGAGAAACGCAGATGGGCCCGGGAAGCATTTCAAGAAAACAGCTCCGTGCTCAGGTAGCGTTCGCCCGTGTCGCATAGAATTGCCAGTACCCTCTGGCCGGGGCCCAGTGTCTTCGACACGTCTATGGCGGCGTGCAGGATCGCGCCGGACGAAACACCACAAAGGATGCCTTCCTTTTCCGCAAGCAACCGGGCTCCGTCCCGGGCGTCTTCGTATTCGACAGCCACCAACCGATCGACGACCTCTCGGTTGAAGATCTGAGGGATGAATCCGGCGCCGATTCCCTGGATCCGGTGTGGTGAGGGTGGTCCACCCGAAAGCACCGCGGATTCCGCAGGCTCGACCACGTGTAGTTTCATGTTGGGGATGCGTTGCTTCAATACCTCTCCGGTTCCCGTCGCGGTTCCGCCTGTGCCGACACCCACGACCAAAGCGTCGAGTCGGTCTCCCACGGCTTCCAGTATTTCTCGGGCGGTCGTCCGGCGGTGGGCCTCCGGATTTGCGGGATTCTGGAATTGCTGAGGCATGTAGTAGTCGGGGTTTTCTGCGAGAATCTCCTCCGCCTTGTCGATCGCGCCCTGCATGGCATCGTTGCGCGGCGTGAGGATGATATCGGCCCCGAAAGCCCTCAGGAGATTGAGTCGTTCGAGGCTCATGTCCTCCGGCATCGTCAGGACTACCTTGTATCCCTTTGCAGCGGCGACCATCGCCAGTCCGATTCCTGTATTTCCGCTCGTCGGCTCGATGATGGTCCCGCCGGGCTTGAGTTCGCCGCTCTTTTCCGCGGCCTCGATCATGTTCAGGCCGATCCGGTCTTTGACGCTGCCTCCCGGGTTGAAAAACTCGAGTTTGACGAGCATCTCGGCCCACCCCGCCTCCGGGATCCGGTTGAGCCGAACGATTGGAGTTCGGCCGACCAGGTCGCAGATGTTGTCGTAGATCCGGTTCTCCATCGTCTGTTTCTCCGAGCTTTCCTCTTTCTCCAACGGCGTCGGGCGCGACGGGCCCAACCTGCACAACCTGGAACTTCAAGGGCTGCAGAAACTTATTACAATATCACAAATCGGGTTCAAATGGTTCAATTCATTGGTAGATAGGGCCTTCACGGCCTTCCCCGCCGCCACGAGGGGGGCCATCAACGCCAGAGACGCAAATATTGCGCATGAACGTCTTTTGTCCGTCCGAAGCTCCCGTTTCGGGTGATTCCGTACACGAATCGGTCCGGGCGTTCCGGGGATCGCAGATCCAGCTCCGACAACCACCGGTCGGGTTCCACACGGCGCGAGACACACCATCTTGGGTAGGGTCCTTGAAGTGCGTGTTATCAATATGTTGACTGCCGCAAGCGCTTCTGTTACTAATGAGGTCCGATGAGACGTTTTCCTTTCATGCTGGCGCTTGCCGTTTTGTGCAGTTCGGCTGTGATCGCCCAGCAGCGACCCTCTCCCGAGCAGGGCGCGCCGCCGAATCTGGGCGAAAGGGACGGGCACTGGACCGCAAACAATGCGCCCGAAGGCACCGAGGACTTCGAAGTCTATGTGGTCGCCGAGGGCGACACGCTCTGGGCCCTCGCCGAGCGGTTGCTCAACGATCCCTTCCTCTGGCCGCAGTTGTGGGAGACGAACGAACACATTGTCAATCCTCATTGGATTTACCCCGAAGACAAGATCTTGATCCGCCCGCTGACGCGGATCACCGAGGCCGAGACTCCGCAGCCGCTGGCAACCGAACCGGAACCCGAACCCGCTCCTGAACCCGAGCCGCGCCCGATCCGGCCCGTCCGACTGCCCGCTACACCGAGGCTGGCCGACACAGTCGGTCCGCCCCCACCCCCGATAGGGTTCGACCTGCCGGATCCGATTCCCACGCCGGAAGTAAAAGCCGCTGATCTTTACTGTTCCGGCTTCGTGACGACGCGCAGCCTGTCCACCGATCTCAACGTTATGGCACTGTTTCCCCAGGCCGTTTCCGCGATGGCCGGCGACACCGACTACGTGTATGTGAGCGAGGGTTCGGCCGCCGGGATTGAAGCCGGGCAAATCCTCACGGTCGTTCGACCCACGATTGCGATCCGCAGTCCGCGAGAGGCGGTCGGAGACCTCGGGATGCACTACCTGGAACTGGGTCAGCTGCGGGTGGTCCTGGTCCAATCCGATTTCTCGCTCGCCCGCGTGATCAATTCCTGCGATTCCATCGAGATTGGAGACACCGTCGTTGGCTTCAGGTTGATCGACTTCCCGGAATTGCCCAAGAACCGGCCGTTCAGCCCGACCATGCCCAGCAGCGGGAAGATCACAGGCGCAATCGCGATGTCGCGAACGGCTCTGTTCAACGCGGCGTCCCCGGTCTTCGGCACGAGCACCCGGCTTCCCGGACTGGCAGGGACACACCTGGGCGGCCTGTCTGCGGGCATGGTCGCCGACGGACAGATCGTCTACATTGATCTCGGTGATCGTGACGGCGTTCGTACCGGCGACATCTTCCTGATCTATCGTCCTCTCAACGTCGACAACAGCCTCTACGATCTCTCATCGAAGGCCGTCCAGATCCTGCGCACCCAGCGACAGGTCATCGGGGAACTCATCGTCCTCAAGGTCGAAGAGCGGGCCGCCACTGCCATCATCACTTTCGCTTCGGACGGCGTTTCTGCGGGCGACTTTGTGGAGCTGCGGTAGGTTCGGTTTCCTGACGCAGGGTCCTCACCAGGAAGTAGGTTCCAACCACTAACATCGGAAAGCTGAGCAACTGCCCGCGTGTGAACGGGCCGAGGTCAAACCCGAGGTGCGCATCTGGTTCACGCAGGAATTCCACCGTGAACCGGAAGAGACCGTAGACGGAGACCATACTCCACAGAGCAGCTCCGGGATGCAGGTTCAGGTGGTAGACCCAACGCACGATCAGGAAGAGCGCCAGACCCTCCAGCAGCGCTTCGTAGAGTTGTGAGGGGTGTCGGGCGACGCCGCCTCCATCTGGAAACACCATCGCCCACGGCAGCGTACTCGCGCGGCCATAGAGCTCACCGTTGATGAAATTGCCGATCCGGCCCAAACCCAGACCGATCGGGACCGCGACGGCGGTCAAGTCGGCGATCTCCCAGAACTGCCAGCCCTTCCTGCGCACGATCAGGATCGCCGCGAGCGTCATGCCCATCAGGCCGCCGTGGAACGACATGCCGCCCTGCCAGATCGCGACGATCGAGAACGGGTTCTCCAGGTAGGTGCCGATGTCATAGAAGAGGACGTAGCCGATCCGTCCGCCGCCCATGAGGCCGAGGATCAGGTAGAAGAGCAGATCGTAGATGTCATCTCGGGACAACGGCAGGGGTTTTTGCCGGACCAAGCGTCGCATGATGAAGTAAGCGACGATGAAACCGAGCATGTACATCAACCCGTACCACCGAAGCTGAATTCCTCCTATGTTCAGGAAAACCGGGTCGATGTTGTGGAATGGAAGCTGGAGAATCATGGATGGGCGGACCGGTTGGTGGGCTCCTCGAAGACGATCGCATCGAAAACGAACAGGCTGGCGTCGGACCGCCACTCGTCGCGATCCAGCCCCGCTTTCAGGCAGGTCTGAGCGAGGAACTCCTGGGGGTCCCATCCGTATCGAGAGGCGACCTGTGGCAGCAGAAGCCCCCGGCTCGAACCTTTTTCAACCATCAGGCCATGGCGTCCGACTTCGAGCTGGTCCGCGCCTTCGATCGCTGTCAACGCAGTCAGGGCCGAGATCTCGAACGAGACGTAGTCCAGTTCGTCGACTTCCATCGGCAGGAAGCGAGGATCGGCCACGGCTGCGGAAACCGCACACTCGGCCGTTACTTCGTAGAGCGGTCTGTTCGATTCAACGCGGCCGATGCAACCACGGAGTTCCCCAGCCCGGTGTATGGAGACGAAAACGCCGTGGGGCTGCCGCAGCGTTCCGCCCGGAATATCGTGTACCGGCGGCTTTGCTTTGGCCAGGTGAGCGCGAACCGCTCCCCGTGCGATCTCCAGCAGCAATTGTCTTTCGGGTCTACTGAGTTGGAACATGCCGGCCCGGCCTCTTCTTCAAAAGAATGTCGCGGCGGCGTTCCTGGGCTTTGAACCGGTCGTCGATCTTCGACCAGAAAGTGCGGAAGTACTCGACGGCGGAAAGAATCGCGAACAGAACGACCATCCAGAGCGCGATGTAACCGGCGGTGAAGAAGACGGGGTACTGGCTTCCGAGGATCAGCAGCGTAATCGCTGCCACCTGGAAGAACATCTTGAGCTTGCCGAGTTCCGAGGCGTCGATCGTAAAGCCCTGGGAAGCCGCGATGCTGCGCAGACCGCTGACGGCGAACTCCCTGCCGATGATGACGACAACCATCCAGGCCGCAACGATCTGCAGTTGAACCAGCGAGATGAACGCAGCCGAAATCAGCAGTTTGTCGGCCACCGGGTCCAGAAGCGTGCCCAGGGTCGTCACTTCGTCGCGGGCGCGAGCGAGATAACCGTCCAGAAAGTCGGTCAGCGAGGCGGCAAGGAACACGATCGCGGCGATCAGGACGCTGTACTTGGTCAAAAGAAGCGTCACGAGCACCGGAACGAGGAAGATCCTGGACAGCGTTACTGCGTTCGGCAGATTCATAGCGTGGGCGGCAAGTCTATCAGATTGGGGCAGGAGCGGCCACTTCGGATACCGGCTCCAACCCGCCGAATGACGCGTCCAAAACACGTCCTCTTGGTTGGGTTGCCGACGCCTGCGGTATTATAGATTTCATCATGAAAGGCCTCATTCTGGCGGGCGGGAAGGGAACGCGCCTCCGGCCTCTGACCCTGAACACACCCAAGCCGATCGTTCCGGTCGCGAACCGGCCGTTTCTCCTCTACCAGATCGATCTCATGAAGAGTGCTGGAATCTCCGAGATCGTCCTGAGCCTGTCCTACCAACCCAGAAAAATAGAAGACCTTCTGAAGGACGGAGCCGATTTCGATGTTCTGATCCGCTATGCTCTCGAGTCCACGCCGCTCGGCACCGGCGGCGCCTTCAAGAACGCGGAAGAGTGGATCGATTCGACGACTGTAGTCTTCAACGGCGATGTCCTGACATCGCTGGATCTGAATTCGGTGATCGAGACCCATCGCAGCAAGGAGGCCGTCGCGACGCTGGTCCTCACGCCGGTGGACGATCCTACCGCTTACGGTCTGGTCGAGTCCGACGATAAGGGACGGATCCACCGGTTCCTGGAGAAACCCAGCATGGATGAGATCACTTGCAACACGATCAACGCGGGTGTCTACGTACTGGAGCCGTCAGTGCTCGAGCACATGCCAAAGGGAAAGCCGTGTTCATTCGAGCGGGAGCTTTTCCCGACGCTCCTGGAGCGGGAAGAGCCGATGTGTGCGGTCGTTACCGACAACTACTGGATCGACATCGGAACACCTTCCAAGTATCTCGAAGTCCACCGCGACATTCTGAACGGTAAGTTCCGCTCGCCCGAGATTCCATCGAACGGTCTCGACCGGGGCAGCCTGCCGACGGGGGCCTTCGTCGACGACGCGTCCATCATTGGCGAAGGCGTGACGATCCGCGAGAATGCACGGGTCGAGAACTCCGTCATCGGCAGCAACTGCAAGATCGACGCCGGGGCGCACATCGTGGACTCGGTGATCTGGTCCGGCAACACGATCGATGCCGACGCCCGCATCTCGGGCACTCTGATGGGACGCGGCTGCTACATCGGTCGAGCCGCGATCCTGAGCCCCGGCACTTTGTTGGGCGGCAAGGCCGTCGTGACGGATTATTCCTCGCTTTGATATTCGTGGTCAAACCACCCCGGCGCTTCGCGCCACCCCTCCTTAGCCAAGGAGGGGAGTTGTGCGGACCCTCAACTGACTACTGATTACTGACTACTCACTACTTCCCCATGACCCCCATCAAATTCGGCACCGACGGCTGGCGCGGCGTGATCGCTGACGACTTCACTTTCGACAACGTGCGAGTCGTGGCGCAGGCCACCGCGGATCACTTTCTTGCGGTGCGTGGCGGGGAGCGACCGGTGTTCATCGGCTACGACGTGCGCTTTCTCTCTCCGGAGTTCGCTCGTGCGACCGCCGAAGTTTTCGCGGGCAACGGTTTCCGCGTGCTCTTGATGGATCGACCCTACCCGACCCCATACGTTTCGTTCGAAGTGCACCGGCGCAACCTTGCTGGCGGTGTGGTGATTACTGCCAGCCACAACCCGCCGGACTTCAACGGTTTCAAGGTCAAAGCACCCTTCGGTGGAAGCGCTACACCCGCGATCACGTCCGACATCGAGGCTCTGCTGGGACGCAATCCGGTTCGTTCGTCGTCGGCAGGGATCGAAATGGTCGAGCCGACCCCGGACTACGCGGCCCACCTGCGAACACTCGTCGATTGGGAGAGGATTTCGGAGTCCGGACTCCGTGTGGTGGCCGATTCCATGCACGGCAGCGGCGGCCGCCTGCTGGAGGACCTTCTCTCGGACACAGGCTGCGAAGTTCGGACGATCCGTGGCGAGGCGGACCCCTTCTTCGGCGGTGTCCACCCGGAACCGATGATGCCGCAGCTGGAACCTCTACGGGATGCCGTCCACGAGTCGGGAAGTGCCGTCGGCCTGGCGACCGACGGAGATGCCGACCGGCTCGGAATCATCGACGAAACGGGCGCGTTCGTCCCTACATTGCAGGTGTTGCCGCTGCTGCTGCTCCATCTGTACCGGAATAGGGGGTGGCGGGGTGCGGTGGCCCATACGTTTTCTCAGAGCAGGCTCGTCGGGCGCATCGCGGCGGCTCTGGATCTTGAAGTCTTCGAAACACCCATTGGATTCAAGAACATCGCTGAACTCATGCTTGAACGGGAGATTCTAATCGGGGGAGAAGAGAGCGGAGGCGTCGGGGTTTCCCGACACCTCCCCGAGCGAGACGGCCTCCTAGTGAACCTTCTCATGCTGGACCTGCTCGCGTGGGAGCAGAGGCCGCTGAGCCTCCTGATTCGGGATATGTGGACCGAATTCGGCGAATACCACTACAATCGGCGGGACCTGCATGTGCCGATCGAAAAGGGCGCCGGATTGATCCATTCGCTCGAAAGTGACAGCCCAGAAGTGTTTGCAGGAAAGCCAGTTAGTGAAATTCGGACCCTGGATGGCGTAAAGCTGATGCTTGGGCCGGAAAGCTGGGTCCTCTTCCGGCGTTCCGGCACTGAGCCGGTGCTGCGGGTCTATTGCGAGGCTCCGACCCGCGCTTCCGCTGAGGAGATCCTCGAAGCCGGCGTTCGATTCGTGGAACAATTCGGCTCCGACGGTGTCTCGTAAGTTAAGAACGCATCGGCGATGGTGCCGATAGCACTGTTACAGGCCACTAATGTTAAGATAGGTTTCAAGTTCTTCCGGGGGACACCTTTCGAATATGCGCAGGGAGATCTCATACTCCGAGCTGGAAGCGGCCGTCGGGTTATCCGCTGAGGAAAACCTGTTTGTCCTTCGCCTGCGGGCGAACGAAGACGCCGCCTACGACGAGTTGGTCCGCACCTATCACACCTCGATCTACCACGTCGCCTGTCGCATGCTCGGCGATCCGGGCGAAGCCGCGGACGTCACGCAGGACATCTTCGTGAAGGTGTTTCGGAACATCGTCCGTTTCAAGGGTGAGGCTGCTCTGAAGACCTGGATATACCGAATCGCGTTCTCGGAGATTCTGAACCGCCTGCGCTGGTTCAGGAGGCGCTACCGGCATTCGACCGTTTCCCTAGACGAAGCCGACGGCAACGGGAATGGAGCGATTCAGCTGAGAGACGAGTATCCCACGCCGGATGCGATTCTTGAATCGAAGGAACGGAAGACCGCGATACAGAAGGCCATCTGGAAGCTGTCGAGCCAACACCGTTCGATCATCGTCCTCCGGGATATCGAAGGCTTCTCGTACGGGGAGATCGCCGAAATCCTCGGTATTTCGATCGGAACGGTGAAGTCGCGCCTGGCTCGGGCGCGCGCAGACCTAAAGAAATGTCTGATGCGATACCTCTCGGTGAAACGCATCGGATGAGGTCTGCCGGGACTGGCAGATGAGGTCTGCCAGAACTGGTAGCGGAATAGGTTCTTACAGTTTTCCGTTACCGGGAGGCTAAACATGAACACTCTTGCATCGATACGAAAGGCGTTCCGGCTATCGGAAAGAATCCGGTGTGCCGAAGCCGAAGGCCTGATGAGCCCGTTCATCGACTCGATGGCCAGTGGGGATGAAGTCAGCCGGTTGGAGGCCCACGTCTCAGTGTGTGCGCCGTGTCAACGGCAACTCCAATCCTACATCTCGGTGAAGAACCTGCTGCTCTCGGCGGACGAACCCGAAGTTCCGGTCGATCTCGCTCTCCGAACCCGGGTCCGGCTGTCGCACGAACGGAACACGAACTATCTGTTGCGACTCGAGACCAAGTTTTCGAACGTCGTCGGGCCGATCGCGCTGCCAGCGATCGCCGGCGTCTTCTTCACGGCCGTGTTCTTCACGATCCTGCTGGGCAGTTTGGGTGCGCCGGAAGTCATCGCGGCCGACAACAGCGTCTCGGACGCCCCCTTGTTCTACCAGCGTGTCAGCGTAACGGGTCCGACGATGACTCGATTTGCGGGGAACGGAAACGGACGGTACCTGGAGGAGACGCTCACAGTGGAAACTCACATCAGTGACAGCGGCCGAGTCATCCACTACGAGATCGTATCCGGACCGAGCAATCCGCAGATCGACAGGTGGTTGCGGGATTTGCTCCACTTCGCTGAATTCACCCCTGCGACCGTGTTCGGGCGACCCGTGGGGTCCAGGATCATCCTTTCTTTCGTCGGCGTGACGAGTTAACCACTTCGTAGACTGCCTCAGCAACTTTCTCCGCCACGTTGCCCCGACCCAGCTGCCGTCGGAGCTTTTCGTAGTTTCCGCGGATCTGGGATTGCGTCCAGACGTCATCCATCAGTTTCAAGGTCATGCGGGACACGTTCTCCGGTGTCATCTTGTCCTGGTAGAGTTCCGGGACCACTTCCTCACCGAGGATGATGTTGACGAGGCCGAACATCCGCACCCTCAAAAGGAATTTTCCCAGCAACCAGGTCGCCCGTCCGATGCGGTAGACGATCACTTCCGGAGTGCCGAGCAGGGCGGTTTCCAGCGTGGCGGTGCCACTCGCCACGATCGCAGCCCTGGAGTAGCGGATCGCGTCGTAGGTGTCCCCGGTGATCAGACGGATCGGGCGGGAACCGACGAAGCGTCCGACGAAGTCGACATCGAGCCCCGCGGCCACAGGCAGCACGAACTGGGCTTCGGGTTTCTCGTTCAGGATCAGGTCGACGGCCCGGCAAAGAGTGGGCAGGATAAAGCGCAACTCCTTACGGCGGCTTCCCGGGAGGATGGCGACGATCGGCTTTCCGCCGTCCAGTCGATACTTGGTGAGGAACACCCCTTTCGACATCCGGGCGTGGACCATGTCGAGCAGCGGATGGCCGACGAACTCCACATCCACGCCGACCCTGCGGTAGATGGCCTCCTCGAAGGGCAGGATCACGAGCATCTTGTCGACGACGTCCCGGATCTGACGCACCCGACCCTCACGCCAGGCCCAGACCTGCGGGCTGATGTAGTAGACGACCGGGATGCCCTCCGCCCGCGCTCGTCCCGCGAGGCGAAGGTTGAAGTCGGGGAAATCGATCAGGACGACGGCCTCTGGCGCAGCGGACTCCATCCGTTCGGCGAGCTTTCGGAATACGCCATAAAGCGTTCCGAAGTAACCCACGGCCTCGAAAGGGCCCACGACCGCGGTATGGCTGATGTCGCCGACCAGCTCGACACCCGCCTCGCGCATCCGATCTCCGCCGAGTCCGAAGATCCGGGCTCCGGAAAACTTTTTCTTCAGGGCGCGGGCGACCTCGGCTCCGTACATGTCGCCGGACGCTTCGCCGGCGACGATTACAAACTGGTTGGCCTGCACGGGTTACTGGATGCGGTTTCGGATTTCGATGAATTGCGGAATGGGACTCGTGAGCTCGATGGTCTCGGCCCAGATCAGGTTTCGGGCGTCGGCCGACGCCACAACTATAACTTTGTATTCGCCCAGCGGAATATTGCCGAACTCAAAGCGGCCTTCCGGGGTAACCCCCTTGACGAGGTCGGTGAACTGCTCCCCCAACTCCCGCTGCATACGGCCGATCACAAAAATGATGGCATCCCGGTGCGCCATGTTCGAGACCTGGCTGAAGAATTCCGGGTTGCGGGCGAACGCCTGGCGGTAGCGGTCGAAATAGGCATCGAGCCTTTTCTGGACGTCGCCGTTCCAGAGATCGACCCACCGGGGGGCCAGAAGAACGGCCTGAATCGGATCGCCGATCTCTTCGTCCGGCGGGGTTTCGACGCGGCCCGTGATCGTGCCCAACGCCACCGGAGGATCTTCAGGAGGCGCTGTTGGGGCTTGCTGGCCGAACGCCAGGATCAATGCCAGAAAGGCTGTCAGACCACCATGGAACACTTTGAGGTCATCCTTGGCTGTGGGCGTTGGTTCGCGTCCGGGGACGGCGCGAACATCCCAAACCTCTTGGAGTTTAGCCTGGATTTCTCTGAGAAATCCAGGCTACCGCGTTTCGACGCGCGAAAACCTGATCCGCCTCAATCTCGTGTAGTGCCCTCAATCTCATAGAAGGTGCGCTCTATCTGAGCGCACAAAATGGTTGTTGGGCGACGTGTGTGGCACCTGCACGGGCGTGGGGGGACCGTCCGGCGTCTGCGCTCCCTCGAAGTTGGATTCCGCAACGCCGCTGGCCCGGATTATTCATGGATTGTCTACTGCAGCGGCGGATACACTCGCAGATACGGCTGGATGCAGGGCCTAAAAAACAGCGGCAAACGCCCGACCGATGCCGATGCCGATGCTCTTGAAAAAGCCCGCCAACTGCTTCGTCCAGATGTCCCGGATGTCCTCGTTGGAGAGCATGCTGCGGTAGGCATGCGAGTTCCAGCCGGGGAACCATACCGTGTTGAGCAGGTGTTTCGGGAACTCCCGCCAGACCAGCCCTCTTATACGCCCCATGAAGTAGGCGTCCTGATCGAATTCCGGATCCAGTTCCTTGAGTATTCCAGCAATCGTAAGCTGTGATTTGATAAACAGGGCGATGTTGAAACGGGTCTGGAACCCTTCCTTCGCGAGTTCGAGAATCAGATTCTGCAGGGTCGGGAAGGTCTCGGTCCGATTCTCCAGGCACTCGTCGACGATGCGCCGGACCTTCGCCAGCTCTCCGGGCCCCTCTGGTAATCCCTGCTCTAACAAGGCTCCGGCGTTGTTGCGGATACGCTTGGCGTTTCCGAGGTAGACCCCCAGCATGAGCTGGACCAGTTGCTCGCGCTGGGCCCGCGGGAAGCTTCCGTGGAGCCCCCAATCCAGTAGCGCGATGCGGTACGGATCGGATGGGTCGCCCGAGACATGAAACACGTTTCCGGCGTGCGGGTCCCCATGGAAGATTGCTTCCTCCTGGGTCGAGAACACGACGTCGACCGTCAACGCATCGCTCAGGCGCCGGGCCATCTCGGCTCGCGCCTGGACTCGCCCCGGGTGAGCGTCGGTAATCTTCTCGCCGCTAATGAACTCCATTACGGTCACGTTGGGCGTCGAGAACGAATACAGATGGGGAACGTGCACGCGGGGATTGTCGTCGTAGTAAGCTTCGGCGAGAATCAGGTTGCTCTGTTCATCCTCGATCCTGATTTCGCTCGAAAGCGCAGTACGGACGTCTCGAAACATGTCCGAAAGAGGGATGTTCCCCAGGTTGTAGTAACCGCTGTTCTGCTGGAAGAACACCGCGATTTCGTCCACGATTGCCAGCTCCTGAGGCAGCGAGTCCAGGACGTAGGGCTTGACGATCTTGAACACCACGTCGCGGCTCTCTGCCTCATCCGGCGGGGTGAGGGTGGCGCGGATCACCGCCCCGACACTGGCCTCTGCCAGAATCTCGTCGGCGAACTCCACCTGGTAGGCTTCGACGCTGTCGGGTCCGACTTCTGCCGCGATGAACTCAACTAGGGCGTGTTAACACTAATGAGCATAAATGTTTTATAATCAGGCATGGAGATCACACAGGAGCAGTATTGTCGCATCGAGCCGGAACTGCCGCGTCAGCGGGGCAACGTCAGTCTTTCGAACCTGGCGGTCTTGAACGCCATTTTGTATGTTGCTGAGCAGGGCTGCAAGTGGCGCGGTCTGCCCAAGCGCTTTGGCAACTGGCACACCATCTACACCCGGATGAACCGCTGGTCCAAGAACGGCGTGCTCGACGCCGTCTTCGAAAAACTCCAGCGCGAGCAACTGGTCCGCATCCGGATCGAAGCCGTTTCGATGGACTCAACCATTGTGAAGGTTCATCCCGACGGCACGGGTGCGTTAAAAAAAACGGTCCGCAAGCGATCGGCAAATCCCGCGGCGGATGGACCACCAAGATTCATCTGGTTGCCGCGAATGCTCGAACGGCAATAACGTTTGCGCTCTCGCCCGGCCAAGCGCACGATGCCCCGCAGGGCCGCGATCTGCTCGCCGGCCTGGGGCCGTTGCCCGCGCCGCTGCCGCTGCTGATGGACCGTGCCTACCAAGACGACCAGACCCGCCAATTGGCTCTGGATTTTAGGTGGATTCCCGTCGTGCCGCCCAAGCGCAACCGCTTGGAGCCGTGGGAATACGACCGCCTTCTCTACCGCCGCAGGAACGAAGTCGAGAGGCTCTTCCGCCGACTCAAAGGTTTCCGGCGTATCTTCTCCCGTTTCGATAAACTCGACGTCATGTTCCTCGCCTTCCTTCACTTCGCTCTCATCGTCGAGGCACTACGGTAGTGTTAACACGCCCTAGCTCATCACGGTCCGAAGTCGACATGCCGTTTTCTAGATTCTGCAGCGCCTGCCGGAGGTCGGCCGGGAGATCCGGGTTGCGGGCCAGGATCTGTCCGATCTTCTGGAGGCTTGCCGTCCGGTCGGTGAACTCCAGCAGCCGGGCCCCTCTTCCGGAGCCGCCTGGCAGGTAGATCAGGTTTAGGATCCGCTCGAACAGCCGTTCCCGACCCAGGCCGTCGAGGAAGAACAGGAGGGAGTCGTGGACGACCGGGATCCACTGAGAGGCATTCTCGGGAACGACGTCGAGCACGCTGGACTGATGGATGATCAGCTCCAGAATATCGCCATACACCGCATCCAGATCCAGCGAGTTCAGCACCGCCAGAACGTCCTCGCGGGGGACGTTCGGACTCTCTCCGGGCCCACGCGGGCTCATAAACTGCTGTACCGTCATCTGAGCCCCGAAGTCCAGTTGCGAGGAGAGAGTGGTGAACAAACCGAGACCGATTTCGTTGGCGTCGAATGTTTCGTAGTGGTCCAACGGCGTTGGGAGCTCGACCTGAGCAACCGCAGGGAGAGATAGGAACAGAATGAGGGCGAGAGTCATTGCTGCTCGACGTGTTGATCGCTTCATCTTTGCCGGCCCTTCCGTTTCCCCCTCAGGTGGGGTTCACGTGAGGCGTTCGATGCGGGCTCCGACATTGCGGAGCTTATCTTCGATTCTCTCGTAGCCGCGGTCGAGATGGTATACGCGGTCGATGACGGTGTCTCCCTCGGCGACGAGTCCGGCCAGCACCAGCGACGCGCTTGCCCTCAGATCGGAGGCGATGACGTTGGCGCCGCTGAGCGGGGTCTTTCCCCTAACGATTGCCCGGGATCCTTCGATCTTAATATCTGCGCCCATCCGTATCAACTCACTTGCGTGCATGAACCGGTTTTCGAATATATTCTCGCTGATAGATGCAGTTCCCCGGGCCTGCGTCATGAAAGCCATGTACTGGGCCTGCATATCGGTCGCGAAACCGGGGTACTCCTTGGTTTCGACGTCCACGGCGACCGGGTCGCTCACCCCGCAGACTCGGAGCCGATCGCCCGTTCCCTCGATGCGGACTCCCGTCTCTCTCAACTTCTCGATCGTGCTTTCCAGCAGCGAGCCATCCACGTTCTCGAGTTCGAGCGTTCCATTCGTGATCGCTCCCGCGACGAGGAAGGTGCCGGCCTCGATTCGGTCGGGGATAACGCGGTGCGTCGCGCCGTGGAGTTCGGAGACGCCGTCGATGTGAACCGTGGACGTTCCTGCGCCCTGGATCCGGGCTCCCATCGAGTTGAGCAGCTCGGCTAGGTCGGCCACTTCCGGTTCGCATGCGGCGTTGCGAAGGGTCGTGTGCCCGCTGGCCAGGGTGGCGGCCATCATCAGGTTCTCGGTCCCGGTGTGCGTGATGCGATCGAAGAGAACCTCCGCTCCCTTGAGCCGATCTGTCCTCGCCTCGATGTACCCGTGTTCGGTCCGTACTTCAGCGCCGAGCTTCTGGAACCCCTTGATGTGGAGATTGATCGGGCGCGCCCCGATCGCGCACCCTCCGGGAAGTGAGACCCGGGCCCGTCCCATCCGAGCCAGCAGCGGTCCCAGCACCAGCACCGACGCCCGCATGGTCTTCACCAATTCGTAGGGAGCTTCGCAAGACGTGATAACTCCGGCGTTCACTGTTCCGGAATGGTCCGGGCGGAGCTCAACGTCCGCTCCGAGTTCGCCCAGGAGCTTTCGCGTCGTCAGTATGTCGTTGACGAAGGGGAGGTTTTCCAGGTGAACGACGTCCGGGGTGAGGAGCGCGGCTGCCATAGCCGGCAAGGCCGCGTTCTTCGCGCCACTGATGCTGACCGTTCCTGCGAGCTCCGCTCCGCCTGTGATTCGTAGCTTTTCCAATTCACTCTTTCTGGAGTCTATCAAACACGGTTCGACCGCCGACGAAGGTTCGCCGGACGTTCAGGGCCCGGTCCAGAAGCACGATGTCGGCGTCGGAACCGGCCCGGAGCCTTCCCTGGGATTCGAGGCCAACCGCAGCTGCGGGATTGATCGTGAGGGCCTCCAGTCCCGCCGCCAGATCCGATCCGGTCCACTCGACGTAGTTGCGCAAGGCGACATCCTGTGTAAGAGTGCTGCCGGCCAAACGGCCCTCCGAATCCCTGCAGACTCCTTCCGACACAGACACCGCTGACGCTCCGAGCGTGTACTCGCCGTCAGGCATGTCGGTTGCGCTGGTTCCGTCGGTCACTAGCAGGACACCCTCTCGTCCCTTGGATCGCGCAAAGACGCGGACGAGCACAGGATCCACATGGACCCCATCGGCGATGATTTCGGCCCGAACCCGGTCGTCGGCCAGCACCGCGCCGGCGATGCCCGGATCCCGATGATGGAGTCCGCGCATCGCGTTGAAGGTGTGGACTGCGTAGCACACTCCCAGGTCTGCCGCTTCGCGCGCGGTTTCCAAGGTCGCATCGGAGTGACCCATGGCCAATGTTACCCCCCGTGACCGCGCTACTTCGATAACCGCGTCGATTCCTTTCACCTCGGGCGCGACCGTGAGCAGCCGAACGGCCCCGTCGGACATGTCGATCCACTTCTCCAGCAGTGCGGCATCCGCGACACGGATGTGATCGGCAGCATGGGCTCCTCGTCGAATGGGACTGATGAACGGGCCTTCCAGGTGAATTCCGATCGGACTGGCGCCGACGAAGTCCCTGTCCTGCAGTCCGCCTAGTCGCTCGATGCTTTCGAGGACTTCGGTGGCAGCCGACACGGTCGTCGGCAGGAACGACGTCGTCCCATGTGAAGCGAGAGCGGCACTCATCGTGTTGAGAGCGTCCCAGGTCGCCTCCATCACGTCGACACCGCTGCTGCCGTGGACGTGGGTATCGATGAATCCGGGAGTCGCGATCAGATCGCCTGCTTCGATACGCCGTGTGTCGGTCGCGACCTCAACCCGGTCGGTCGGTCCGATCGCGGCTATTCGTGAAGCTTCGATCACGATTCGCGCGGGCGAAATCCTCTCCGAGGGAGTGTAGGCGGCCGCGACATCAATGGCGAAACGATCCCGCTCGCGAGGATCCGTCAAAGCTCCTCCAGCGTCCGCCGCAGGTTACCGTCGTTTGCGGCCAGGCGCTGCTGGGCTTCTTCGCGTGGACATCCCAGCCGTCCCATCAGCACCGCGACCTTGAGCTCTCCGCCGCTCTGATCCACGAGTTCTGCCGCCTGGGATTGTTGGACACCGAGGATTTTCTCCAGTATCCGGATTCCGCGGGCCCGCAGCTTTTCGCTCGTCATCCGGACGTTGATCATCCAATTGTCGTAAGTCATGCCCATGCGGATCATGGTTGCGGTGCTGAACATGTTCAGCACCATCTTCTGAGCCGTGCCGGCCTTCATGCGGGTCGAGCCGGTCAGGACCTCGGGGCCCACGTCCACTGCGATTGAGAAATCGGCTTCGTCGGCCATCGGTGAGGCGGGAACGCACACCAGGGCGAGCGTCGTCGCACCGACCGAGTTGGCGTACTCCAAGCCCGCGTGCGTGTAGGGAGTCTTACCGCTCGCGGCAATGCCAACGACAAGCTCCTTTTCACAGATTGCGGCGAACCGTAGATCTGAAGCGGCCTGGTCGCGATCGTCTTCAGCGCCGCTGGAGTCTGCGATTCCATCGGTTCCACCGGCGACGATCGCATGGAACCAATCCGGCGGGCTGTTGAAGGTCGTCGGGCATTCCGATGCGTCCAGCGAGCCGATCCGCCCGCTAGTGCCGGCGCCGATGTAGACGATTCGTCCTCCCGAGCGCAGGATGCCTACGGCTATGTCCACCGACCGGGCGATCTCCGGCAGCTGCTGTTGAACGGCGGCTGCGACTCGGGTGTCTTCCTCGTTGATCACACGCAGGATACCGAACGTATCGAGCCTGTCGATGGCCTCGGATTTGGCGTTTCTGTTTTCGGTGTTCATGGAGGTTGATTTGCTATTCTAGCAGCCAGTGGCAGAAGTCTGATGGTTCGCGCGCCCGGGTCTTGCGGGGCGGAGTCGAGGCGCGAGGAGGAACTGATGCTGTTTCATCATGACGACGAGCAACAAAGTATCCGACCGCAACCCCCGTGCGCCCGGAGGGTTACGGCGGCGTCACACCCGGACGTCGTTGTCGTGATATTTTTTCGGACCTGCGCATCCACCGTTTGCGGCGCGCGCCGCCGCCCTAACGCGGGCCATCAGACTTCTGCCACGGGCTCCTGATGCCCGCCATGGGAGAAGTCGACGTTCACATCTGCCGTGCTCGCGGGCTGGAGGACTACAGGGCATGTGTCGAGTTGCAGAAGGAAATCTGGAGTTTTTCCGACACCGAAGACATCGCCGCTGGGCCGTTGCTCCTGATCGGAAACGAGTACGGAGGCAGCGTGCTGGTGGCCGAAGAACCAGGATCGCGGGTCGTTGGTTTTGCGTTCGCAATGCTCGGGCGGAAGCCGGACGGCGGCTTGATATGGTGGTCTCACATGACTGGAGTGTCTGGAGATTACCAGGGTCGCGACATCGGGTTCCGTCTCAAGCTGGCGCAGCGCGAAGACGCGCTCGAAAACGGCATCCAGGAGATCTGGTGGACCTTCGACCCGCTACAGGCGATGAACGCCCACTTCAATCTCCGGAAACTTGGTGCCATCGTTTGCGAGTACGAACAGAACGTGTACGGAGTCAGCAGCAGTCCGCTTCACCACGGCATGCCGACGGACCGGCTGGTTGCTGAATGGCATCTGAATTCCGAGCGCGTCGAAGACCGCACCAGCGGCGAAGCCCCGGTGATCCTGCGCGATTTCGATCGACTCCTCCGGGTCATCGAAGTCCATGACGGTCAGCCCGGGTCGCCGAACCTGGAACTGGACGAGAGCCCGATGCTTTTGGAGATCCCCTCCGACTTCCCATCTGTCCAGAAGGTGGACCAGCGACTGGCCCGGGACTGGCAGCAGAAAGTTCGGACAGCCTGCCGCCACTATTTCGAGCGAGGCTACGTGATGACCGACTTCATGCTGGTCGACACCCCGCAGCGTCAGGCGTTGTACTTATTGGAAAAAGCGGAAGTCTAGCGCTCCCGGACATTTCTGGTGGTTCCATCGGAACGATCCGTGAGAGAGCTAATGTGAGGGGGACAGGGGCTTGCCCTGTCCCCGGGTGTTTGCTAAGCAGACATATGGGTAAACGCAGACTGCTTCGCTCGTCGCCTACTTCGACAGCCTTACCTCGGCTTTCTGGAAGTCGATGGTTACACGGTAGTTTTCCAGGAAGTCGTATCCGACAACCCCGCTGATTTCGGTCCCGAGCATATTCGAGATCTCCTCCATGTCGATCGAAACGACGTAGGAGTATTCTTCCCGGTTCTTCGGGGTCGTGAAGGTGACGTCGTCCACGCGAAGCACGGTTCCTTCAAACCCGGTGATACCCGCAAGACCGAGATCGATCTTCGCTCCAGGCGTGTCTTCATCCACACCCAGCGTGGCCCCCAGGCTGTGCGCAACGACAGTGGTGACGGCGCCGGTGTCGACCAGAAAGAGACCTTCGTGGACGCTGTTGACGCTCAGCGGAAGCATGACGAGGTTGTTGAAGAACCAGGAGGGGATCGTGTCGACGTCGGTGTCCTCGGTCGCGTCGAATTCGATGCGACTCCGCGGGTAGTCGATGGTGACAACGTGATCGCTGAAGGTTGCCGTCGAGAAAATTCCATCGGCGACCTCGCTCAGGAGGGGATCGGATATCGTGCCGACCGGCAGATTCCGGACCTCGATGTCCCCGAACGTGAAGTGGTCTATTCGGTGGATGCTCGTTTCGACCTTGCCCTCACCACCGATGCCGTGAACCAAGCTGGTCGTTATCGGCGTTAGATCGAGCTGCCCGACGAGTTTTTCGGTGAAAACGGTTTGTGAAGCGCCCGTGTCGACGAGGAACTCGAAAGGTCCCCGCTCGCCGATCATGACGTTGGCAAATATCAGGTTGATGCCTTTCGAGATCGGTATCGGTTGCTGGCTTTCGCCGATGTCATAGATGCCCATCCTGTCGGAGCCAAAGGCCCGGATGACTTCCAGCGCGGCCTCGACTTCGGTGACCCGGTCCAAGTTGTATGTGGGTTCCAGCGCGAGGTAGGCTTCGAGATGGCGTTTCTGTTCTTCTAGATTCTTGTCGATTCCCCACGCTTCGGCCGCTGTTAGCCGGTAGAGCGGTGCATCGGGCGCGAGTTCGACCGCTCGCGTCAGATACTGAACGGCCTCCCCGGCCCGCATCTTCCCCAGGGCGAGTTTGCCGAGACCGAAATGAGCGCGTGCGTTGTCGGGTTCTTGCTCCAGGGCCAGCGAGTAGTAGTTGCGCGCCTCGGCGAAATGGCCCTTCCGGAACGCGATTTCCCCTTCGAAGGCAGCAACCTGCGGGCTGTCGGGAAGATCCTGAAGAACTGCCTCAGCTTCCTCGAATTCGTCGCGGAGCAGGAGGTCCGAAACCGTGTCGAGCGAATCGGCCGGATTTTGGGTTCCGTGGAGGGGAAATTGGAGCCCCAGAACGACTAAGAAGACCCCTGCCAGGCGGAGTAGGCAACTTGACATGTTGTTTAGCCTCAGTATATTATCATGATTTTGTGCACACGCTGGGAGACAGCTAAGAGTATGTCCACGCGATTCTTGAGCAGGGCCGAAGCCAGTGCCGACGACACCTGGTACGTCATCGACGCAGCCGATCAGGTGCTGGGCCGTCTGGCTACGCGCGCAGCGACGCTGTTGGGCGGCAAACACAAGCCCGGCTATGCTCCGTTTTTGGTTACGGGCGACCACGTCGTCATCATCAACGCCGGTAAAGTTAGACTCACGGGACAGAAATTGGATCAGAAAATTTATCGCCGGCATACTGGCTATCCGGGTGGCTTGAAAGAAGTTTCGGCGCGCCGGTTGTATGAAACCAGGCCGGAGCGCATCATTCAGGAGGCCGTACTCGGTATGCTCCCGAAAAACAAGCTGCGCAAGAAGTTGGCGAAACGTCTGCGCATTTACGCGGGCGGCGAGCACCCGCATGCCGCGCAGAAACCCGAAGTCATCGAAAAGTTATAGCGATACACGGTCTGCGCCGATTTTCCCGGCGTTGGGAGGGTTATTGAGTACAGTTCAGTACTATGGCACGGGGCGACGGAAGACATCCACAGCCCGCGTTTTTCTGAGACCGGGAAACGGGGCAGTCAAGGTCAACAACAAGCCTTTCGAGCAGTATTTTTTCGACGAAATGCACCGGATGATCATCCGGCAACCGCTCCAGCTTTCCGAGACCCTGGACAAATTCGACATTCTTATCAATGTACAGGGCGGCGGAGTTACAGGACAGGCAGGCGCCGTCAGGCACGGTCTCTCTCGTGCCCTGGTGGAGTTTAATCCGGAATTTCGGCCCATTCTCAAGAAGGCCGGTTTTCTGACGCGGGATCCCCGGATGGTGGAGCGCAAGAAGTACGGCCAGCCGGGTGCCCGTAAACGATTCCAGTTCTCCAAACGATAGACGATAGCACGCCCGGGCCTGCTCTTTCCGGGCGTTCCGGTTTTGGGGATCATCGCCCTGTCGGTGATTAACGAATCGTTGAAACGGAGGTTTAGTTGGCGTCAATCACAATGAAGGAGTTGCTGGAGGCCGGAGTCCATTTCGGTCACCAGACGAAGCGGTGGAACCCGAAGATGCGACCCTATATCTTCGGGGAACGCAACGGCATCTACATCATCGATCTCCAGAAAACCCTTCGTCTCTTCAAGGAAGCGACCCAGTTCATCACGGAACTCGCGTCCCAGGGAAAGATCTTCCTTTTTGTCGGCACCAAGAGGCAGGCGCAGGACGCCGTGGTCGAAGAATCGGCGCGATGCGGCATGTTCTTCGTGAACCAGCGCTGGCTGGGTGGCCTGCTGACGAACTACCAGACGATACAGAAGTCGATCCAGCGGCTGAAGGACCTGGAAGCCATGAAGGAGGATGGTCGCTACGAACTTCTGACCAAGAAGGAAGTCCTGCGGCTCGAACGCCAGCGCATTTCGCTGGATAAGAACCTCTCGGGTATCAAGGACATGCCGCGGTTGCCCGACGCGATTTTCATAATCGACTCCAGGAAGGAAGAGATCGCCGTTGCCGAGGCTCGTCGTTTGAAGATTCCGATCATCGGGATCGTAGACACGAACTGTGATCCGGACTGCATCGATTACGTGATCCCGGGCAACGACGACGCCCTACGCGCGATCCGTCTCTTTGCCTCGCGCGTTGCCGACGCCATTCTTGAGGGTCAGGCGATGGCGGCTAAGAAGGACGCGCCCCCTGTTGCTGAAGCTCCGTCCGAAGAGGCGCCCGCGGCAGAGGGGGAGGTCGCCCCGCCAGGAGCGGGGGAGGCCGCCCCGCCAGGAGCGGGGGAGGCCGCCCACCAGTCCCGGTCGAGGCATCGTCGGCGGTTGCTGCCGAGACATCGTCGGCGGTTGCTGCCGAGACATCGTCGGCGGCTGCTGAGGAAGCGCCTGAAGGTGAAGCCGCTACCACCGAAGACGTGGCCGCCCAAGCCGCTGGAGGTGTCGAAGAAACCACTCCGACGGTCGAAACCACCGAAGCCAAATCGGCCGAAGAATCGAAGCAAGAGGAATCCGTCGAAACATAGTTTCGGAATCCGTCGAGACGTAATCTCGAAGCTTCCCACAACCGAGTAACGCACCGATTTCAGACGTCTAACCCGCGTTTCTCTCCAACCCTTGTTACTCCGGCAGAAGGCAAGAGTTGTCAGGAATTGTAGGTGCGGTCTGTGACCGCACAACTCGTGGTTTCGCGGGCATTTGTGCGCTCATAGAGCGCGCCTACACAAGATTGAGTGGGTAAGTTCTGATGCGTGAAAACCCGGTAGCCTGGATTTCCTATGAGAAATCCGAAACGACATCGTCGGGTTCGGAAGCAAGGGCGGAAATCGAGAATCTTCGCCTACTTTTGTAAGGAGTTGAACAGCGATGGCAATCACCGCCCAGCAGGTCAAGGAGTTACGCGAGAGAACCGGGGCTGGAATGATGGACTGCAAGAACGCCCTGATCGAAACCGACGGCGACATCGAGAAGGCGATTGTATTCCTCCGCAAGAAGGGCCTTGCAACGGCTCAGAAGAAGGCCGGACGAGTCGCGGCCGAAGGCATGATCGGCCACTACATCCACGGTCAGGGCACCATCGGCGTTCTCGTCGAAGTCAACTGCGAGACCGACTTCGCGAGCCGGAGCGAGGACTTCAGGGGCCTGGTAAAGGATGTGGCGATGCACATCGCTGCCCAGAATCCTGGATACGTGCGCCGCGAAGAGGTTCCCGAAGACGTCGTCGACAAGGAACGCGAGATATACAAGGATCAGGCACGTTCTTCTGGAAAGCCGGACCACATTATCGATAAAATCGCCGAGGGTAAGCTGGGCGCTTTCTTCAAGGCGTCCTGCCTGTACGATCAGGAGTTCGTTAAGGATACGTCGGTCACGGTCGAACAGCTTATCAACAACCTCATCGGAAGGATTGGCGAAAACATCAGGGTTCGCAGGTTCGCCCGCTTCCAGACCGGTGAGGGTATCGAGAAGAGGACAACCGACCTGGCCGCCGAAGTTAAGCAGACCTTGGCAGAAGTCTGATGGTTCGCGCGCACGGGTGTTGTTGCCGCGTGACATTTTCTCCGGACCCGCTGACCGGTCGGCGCGGCGCCTAGCATCTGGCGCAACGCCGCCGTAACGCGAGCCATCAGACTTCTGCCAAGGTTTGCTGGGCCACACTGGAAGGCTGAGCGTTTTCGCATCCCGCCAGGGAGCGTCTCCGCTCCCGCATGCGGCCCTGCCGCAAAGAAAGCACAGACCGATGTCCGAGCCTAAATACCGCCGGGTCCTGCTGAAGCTGAGCGGTGAGGCATTGATGGGTTCCCAGCCGTTCGGCATCGACCCGCAGATCGTTCTGGGTATCGCCGCTGAAGTCAAGGAGATCCACAACCTGGGCGTCGAGATCGGTATCGTGATCGGTGGTGGCAACATCTTCCGGGGCCTGGCCGCCAGCGAGCAGGGCTTCGACCGCGTTTCGGCCGATCACATGGGTATGCTCGCGACGGTGATCAACGCCCTTGCGCTGCAGGATGCGCTCGAGAACACGGACGTCAATACCCGAGTGCTGTCCGCGATCGAGATGCGCCAGGTCGCAGAGCCCTACATCCGCCGCCGCGCCGTGCGTCATCTGGAGAAGAGGCGGGTTGTCGTATTCGCAGCTGGAACCGGGAACCCTTACTTTTCCACCGACACGACGGCCGCCTTGAGAGCGATGGAGATCAAGGCCGAGGTCATCCTGAAGGCGACCAAAGTCGACGGAGTGTACAGCGCCGATCCCGAGACCACCTCAGACGCCAAGTTGTTCCCGGAGATCTCCTACATCGATGTGTTGACTCAGGGGCTCCGTGTCATGGACACCACTGCCATATCGCTCTGCATGGACAACAGCCTGCCGATCATCGTCTTCAACATCAGGGAGCAGGGGAATATCAAGCGCGTGATCCTCGGCGAAAAGATCGGATCACTCGTTCAATAGGGTCTCACCGGAGGTAAAGGGTCGTGCCGACCAAAGAGGAACTTGCGAACGTCAAGCAACGGATGGAGAAAGCCGTCGAGGATCTGCGCCGGGAACTGGCGTCGATACGGACCGGCAGAGCATCGGTCTCTCTGTTCGACAACATTCAAGTCGACTACTACGGCACCATGACGCCGATCAATCAGGTCGCGTCCCTCGCAGTACCCGAGCCGACTCTGGTGACGGTTCAGCCTTACGACGCGACGATGATCGCCACGGTCGAGAAGGCGATCCTGGCGTCCGATCTGGGGCTGAATCCGGCCAACGACGGGCGGTTGATCCGCATTCCGATACCTCCTTTGAATGAGGAGAGACGCAAGGAGCTGGCCAAACACGTCCACAAGGTCCTCGAGCACCACCGGACGGCAGTCCGGAACATCCGGCGGGACGGCAACGACGTCATGAAGAAGCATCTCAAGAACAAGGAGATGTCCGAAGACGACGAACACCGTGCCCTCGATGAGATCCAGAAGCTCACCGACGGGTACATCGGAAAACTGGACGAGATCGCGAAGAAGAAGGAAGAAGAAATCCTGACGGTCTAGCAGCCCGTGGCAGAAGTCTGATGGTTCGCGCGCACGGGTCTTGCGAGGCGGAGACGAGGCGCGAGGAGGAATTGATGCGGTTTCATCATGACGACGAGCAACAAAGTATCCGACCGCAACCCCCGTGCGCCCGGAGGGTTACGGCGGCGTCACACCATCTGCGTTGTTCCCGCTCCTAAACGATGTGCCAGCATCGCCGTCGTCGCGGCGCCTAGCATCTGGCGCAACGCCGCCGTAACGCGAGCCATCAGACTTCTGCCACGGGCTGCTAGCAGCACCTTCGAGATCTCGTCAATCCTTCCAGCGGCCGGCTTTCGATGGTTTGGCGGCCGGCGCCAGTTTCAGGGTGGCATCTGCACTCACATCGTAGCCGTCGCGCTCTCCCCGCTTCAGCCTGAACATGCCGGCAGCAGCGATCATCGCGGCGTTGTCGGTGGTGAAGATGGGCTTGGGGTAATAGAAGGCCAGGTCTCGTTCAGCGACTGCCTGGGCCATCGCTTCTCTCAACCGGCTGTTCGCAGCGACGCCACCCGACAGCATGATCGAGCGGGGATGGTATATTCGCGCCGCCTTCATCGTTCGTGAGATCAAGGCTTCGACGATAGACTCCTGGAATCCGGCCAACAGGTTCAGTCGATCGGAGTCTTCCAGGCTCTGGCCCTCGTCTTTCGGTTCCAGGTCTTCGTCTTTGACTTTCCTCAGCACCGCCGTCTTGATCCCGCTAAAGCTGAAATCCATCGTCTGGTCTGAAATTCTCGCCACCGGAAACCGGATCGTGCCGCGGGTGCCGAGCGCGGCGAGGCGATCGATTACCGGACCGCCGGGATAGGGAAGACCCAGCAGTTTCGCGACCTTGTCATATGCCTCTCCTGCCGCATCGTCACGCGTCTTCCCGATCAGTTTGTAGGCAAGGTGCGACCAGCTTCCGGTCTTCGACTCCACCCAGAAGAGATTCGTGTGACCGCCCGAGACCACGAGTGCCACGGCCGGAAACTCGACCGCCGGATGCTCCAGAGAAACCGAGTAGATATGTCCTTCGATGTGATCCACCCCGATCAGTGGCTTGCCGGTCGAGAACGATATGGCCTTGGCGTAGGTCAGTCCGACGAGCAGTGAACCGACCAATCCCGGGCCCCGAGTAGCCGCGATGCCGTCGAGCTGGGCCAATTTGATTCCAGCAGCGGAGAAAGCTTCATCGACGATTGCCCGGATCTTCTTGATGTGTTCTCGGGACGCGAGTTCTGGAACGATCCCACCGTAAAGCTTGTGGGTGTCCACCTGAGAATGAATGACGTTGGAAAGGATCTTGCCTTCGTCGGTGACGATGGCTGCCGCGGTCTCGTCGCAGGACGTTTCGATGCCCAGCACTACCATCGCGGCTCGAATGCCTCCATAACGGGCTAGCCCTTGCCGGTCGTGGCCCTGTCGGTTTCCGTCGCCAGGTTGGCCAGGGACTCGTGGTAGGGGGGTCGAGCAATGCCGCGGTCGGTGATGATTGCGCTCACAAATTGACTGGGCGTCACGTCGAAAGCGGGATTAAAGGCCGAGACCTCTTCGGGCACGACACGGACACCCCCAAAGTTTGTCACTTCCGATGAGTCGCGTTGTTCGATGGGAATTTCTGAACCGTCGGCGATCGATAGGTCCAGGGTCGACACCGGGGCGGCGACGTAGAACGGGATCTCGTGTTGGGTGGCCAGGACGGCTACGGTGTACGTGCCGATCTTGTTGGCCACGTCACCGTTGCCTGCGATCCTATCGGCTCCCACGATCACGCAGTCGATCAATCCCTGGCGCATGAATGCGCCGGACATGTTGTCAGAGATCACTCGGACGTCGATGTTGTCCTTCCACAACTCCCACGCAGTGAGGCGCGCTCCCTGTAGAAACGGCCGGGTCTCATCGGCGAGTACCCGTATCCGTTTACCCTCTTCGACGGCCGCGCGGATGACGCCAAGAGCGGTTCCGTACCCTGCTGTCGCCAGTGCGCCGGCGTTGCAATGGGTCAGGACCGTGCCACCGGACGGCATCAATTCCTTCCCGATCTGACCCATGCGCATGTTGGATTCGATGTCTTCCCGCTGTATTTCCAGCGCTTCCTGGACCAGCCGTTCGCGGAGTTCATCAATCCTCAGGCCGTCGGCGATCAGTCCGGCGAAACGGATCTTCATCTTTTCCACGGCCCAGAACAGATTCACCGCCGTCGGCCGCGTCGCACTGATGTTTTCCGCTATCGTCTCAAAATCCGTGCGGGCCTGCTCGAGGGTTGTCGCGTCGGAATTCTTCATCCCCAGGGCAATTCCCATCGCCGCCGCGACCCCAATAGCGGGTGCTCCTCGGATGATCATCGAACGAATCGCTCGAGCGACGCCCTCGTAAGTGGAAAAGACCGGGTACTCTTCCACCGTCGGCAGCTTCGTCTGGTCAAGCATGCGGACGCCTTCGTCCGTCCATTCGATGGTCTTGATCATCAGGTCCTCTTCGGCCTTCGGTCGCTAAACTTCTTATTCTATCAAGCGGCAGGTCCGTGGGAGAGCCAATGTGAGGGGGACTCGCGGCCTGGCCCTGTCCCCGGGTGTTTCGGCGTGTAGAAACGTTCGCGACCGTGGGTCGGCGGGCCCGGTCGACGGTTATGCTACATTTGATGTTCTTCGCAGTGGGGACGGTGGGCCCGACGCTAAAATGACAACCAGCAAATACGTCTCCGTGATCGGGCTGGAGTGCCACGCGCAGCTCCTGACCCGCTCTAAGTTGTTCTGCTCGTGTTCCACGCGTTTCGGCCAGGACCCGAACGTAAATACCTGTCCGGTTTGCCTCGGTTTGCCCGGCGCGTTGCCTGTTTTGAACCGCGAGGCGGTGACCATGGCTATCCGGGCGGGCATCGCCCTGGACTGCACGATCAACACCGTTTCCCAATGGGCGCGCAAGAACTACTTCTATCCCGACCTCCCGAAAGGCTACCAGATATCGCAGTTCGACAGGCCGATTGCTGAACACGGCAGCCTTGAGGTCGAAGTCGAAGGAGAAACCCGGAAGATCGGCATCCAGCGTATTCACATGGAGGAGGATGCCGGGAAGTCTCTCCATGAGGGTTTTCCCGACTCGGACCGGAATACCCACGTTGACTTCAACCGCAGCGGAGTGCCGCTGGTCGAGATCGTGACGACACCCGACTTGCGTTCCGCGGCCGAGGCCGGGGCCTACCTCAATCGTCTGAAACAGATACTGGAGTACCTGGGGGTGTGCGATGGAAACATGGAGGAAGGTAGTCTTCGGTGCGATGCCAACGTTTCCATCTGCCTTCCGGAGTCTTCGGAACTCGGGACGCGGACCGAACTGAAGAACATCAACTCATTCCGCTTCCTGCAAAGGGCGATCGAGTACGAGATCGAACGACAGATTGATGTCGTCGAAAGTGGCGACCGAGTCGTGCAGGAAACCCGCCTGTGGAACAGCGTCGAGCAACACACCGTATCGATGCGGAGCAAGGAAGAAGCCCACGACTACCGGTATTTTCCGGAACCGGATCTGCCGCTCGTGAAGCTGGAACAGGCGTGGATCGACGAGATCCGACGGACGCAGCCCGAATTGCCCGCTCAGCGACGCAGACGCGTCGTCGAGGAGTACGGGTTGTCGGACTACGACGCAGGCATTCTGACATCTACACGGGCGTTGGCGGACTACTTCGAATCCGCCCTCGGAGAATGCGGAAAACCCAAGAGCGTCGCCAACTGGATGATGGGAGATCTGCTCCGTCTAACGAAGGACGACGGTGTCGATTTGACGGACCTCTCCGGGCTCTCTCTGACCCCGGGGATGCTCGCCCGCATGATCAAGCTCGTCGAGGAAGGAACAATCTCGGGGAAGATCGCGAAGACCGTGGTCGAGGAGATGTATCGAACCGGGAAGTCGCCGGAAGACATCATCGAAGAAAAGGATCTGTCGCAGATCAGCGACACCGGAGAGATTGAAGGAATCATCGACGAAATCATCGCGTCCAACCCTGGGCCGGTCGAGCAGTACCGCTCAGGCAAGACCGGTACGATCGGCTGGTTCGTCGGTCAGGTGATGCGTGCAACCGGCGGCCGCGCCAACCCAAAGAGCGTAAACGAAGTGCTCAGAAAGAAACTTGCGAGCTAAAATTTTTGGGGGTATAGTCGCGGGCAAATGGGCGTTGAGCGCAAGAAACAACAGATTTCCGATTTCTACCGCCAGGAGTTCATCCGGCACAGATCCCGCCTCGAACACCAACGCGCTTTCTTCGCCGAACAGACCTACGAAGAGATCGAATCGGTCCTGGACAAGATCATCGACGAGATGGACAAGATCTCGCAGGTTGATAATTTCGAGGAACTCGCCAGCCACCTGCTCTACCGGATCGATATCGTAACCAGCCTTTCCGCTTCGCAGGTCGACCCGTCCTACCGCGTCCACTAGCTTTCAGCCTTCAGCTTCGGAACAAAGTTCACAGAACGGTGGGCCCGCCGCTCATCGGTAGTTGAGCGTTCCGGCCGGAAACTTGAAGTAAGCGTCGCGTTCGATGTCCCGGATCTCGACCGTGATCTGAAAGTCGTCGATGCCGGGTGGCGCCCCGAAGCAGTCCCGCAGGACGGCCAGGACACCCTCTCCGATCTCCTGCTTTGATTCGCCGGGCACTCCTTCCATGAATCGCACATCGAGGTGTACGAAGGCCGAAGACCCGGTCCCGTTTGCGACATAGAAGAGATCTCGGACCGTGGCACGACTCTTGCAGTTGGCCAGCTTGATGCCCGCATCGGCGAGGACGGAATGCAATCGAAGAAAAACGGCTTCGAACTCGACGTTGGGATCGACGTTTCCCGTGTGTTCGAGAGTCAGATGCGGCATCGTGAGTCGCTAGCAGCCCGTGGCAGAACTCTGCAGGGTCGCGCGCAGGGGTCTTCGGGTTGCAGGCGCGAAGGGAGGAGCGGAGCGATGATCATTCATCGTGACCGACGAGCGACAAAGCCTGCGGCCCGAACCCCCCTGCGCCCTTCGGGTTACGGCGAAACGGGGCCGTCTTCGTTGTCGCCGACTCCTCCCAATGAATGAGCATTATTTCGTCCTCGCCTCCTAGAATCCGGCACCGTTCGGCCGTAACGCGGCCCTGCAGAGTTCTGCCACTGGCTGCTAGGCGCTGTGGGTCTGGGCAGATCCGAGGACCTTGCGGCCTTGAATGATCGCTTCGGTGATCAGCAGTGGGACCGCCCAACAGAACCAACTGGCGGCAACCAGTTGCTCGAACAGGGTTCCGACGCCCGTCACCTGGAAGATCCCGACCATCACGCGAAACGTCACGAACCCGAAGGTCGTCACGTAGCTGCGGATCATCCACTCCTGGTGCTGGATGATCAACCGCTTCTTTATCGCTATGAAAGCCATCCCGGTCGTGATGACCCAGGCCACGGCCAGCCCGCCAAGCCCCATGCCGAACACCCAGCTTATGTCGGTCGTGAATGCGAGGTAGAAGGCGGCAACGCAACCGAGGCTGCCGGTCGCGAGGTAGGCGAACCCGAGTAAACGGTGGAGGTTGAGCCGACGCCGTTTGAGCCCGTACCATATCTGCACCGGGCCGATCATCAACGCGATGGTGCCTCCCAGGACGTGCGCGAATATCCAGGGCTCCCGCCCCGCAAACCTCTCCAGCACCTCCGCGTTGAACATCAGGTAAGGCACCGCGAAGCCCGCGATGAACGCAACGGCCATGACCAAGCCGAGTCCTAGGGCGATCACCCCGAGCCAGGGAATCGGTCGCCCTTCGAGTACCGTTGTCTGACTCATGGCAGGTTCTCCTTCAGAGGAAGGTACGGCCGGAGGCTCGATCAGTCAAGGACTCTCTCGAGCGATCAGGCCGGCCTGCGCCAGTCAGTGTCGCAGCCGAATTCCTGGAGGATGCGTACACCCTCATCACAGTAGCGTCCGACATTCCTCACGCCGTGCGAATCGTCGCCGGGCACAACTGCGATCCCCAGGTCCAGAGCCGCCCGAAGGATCGAAGGCGCGATGTAGGGTTCGGGCTGGCCTTTCGTCATCGCTCTAACGTTGAAGTCCAGTATCAGGTCCAGTTCCCGGACCGCGGCAAGGTTGCGTTCGATCCGCTTTCGGATTTCGGGTCGCTCGAGTCGTTCGCTGTAGTCCGGGTCGAAGATTCGTATCAGGTCGAAGTGTCCGACGACCGCCGGGTGCAGAGCCTGGATCATCTCGTACTGCTGGTCGAAATACGCGCGATAGAGGCCATCGATGCCGCCACGCCCCTCTGCCGCCCGCTCGTACAGCTCGCGAGACGTGTCGATGGAGACATCGTCGACATGGTGCACGGATCCGACGATGTAGTCCGGCTTGAATTCGTTCCTTAGGTTTCCGACGAAGCTCTCGTATCCCTCACATGTCTCGGTTTCGAAACCGACGAAGATATCCAGGCTTGCGGCATACCTTTGCTGCAGCTCGCGACAGGTGGATATGTAGCGGGCAAACCGTTCGTACATGCCGTTCGCGTCGAGCCCGGCCTCCTTTTCCTCGTCGGGAACCAGATCGTCCCGGATTGCCGGCATGTGTTCGGTGATACCGACCCAGGAGAAGCCTCGCTCGATGTAGGCTTCGATGACCTCGTCGAGAGCGTCTTCAGCGTGACTACAGAACTCGGCGCTGTGGCCTCCGTGGACGGAAACGAATTTCGCACCATGGGCGGGCGGTGATGAGTGGGCCTCAGTCATGGAGTGACTTCCTCATGAGTAACTGTGTTCAGCAGCGTGACGTCCATATTAACCGTATGGTTTCGAATAGCTGTGCGGGATTCTCGCCTTCGAGTGTTAGGATTCGGAGATTCTAACCAAACCTGCAACGAAACAGGAGGCTCTATGAGAATTACGTCGACCTGGAGCGTCGGCATGACGGTCCAGCGCAGGGTCGCGGTCCTGTCGCTGACCGCGCTCCTCGTTGCGACCGCAGCAGTGAACTCACCCGGCGTTGCCCTCGCCCAATCCGGCCAGACGCAAGCCGACCCCTATTATCCGTCTCGACACAACTGGGAAAAGAAGACGCCCGAAGAAGTCGGCATGAACTCCGCCGTCCTGAACGAGGCGGTCGAGATGGCGATCGCGAGCGAAAGCTCCAATCCGAAGGATCTCGGGTTTTATCTCGAGACCCGCATGGTCGAACCGTTCGCCGAAGCCATCGGTCCGACGAAGACACGCGCGCCACTGAGCGGGATGGTCATCCGTAACGGATTCATCGTCGCTGAATGGGGGGAAACCAAGCAGGTGGACATGACCTTCAGCGTCACGAAGACCTTCCTCTCGACCACTGTCGGCCTGGCCTGGCAGAAAGGGCTGATCCGGGACCTTCACGACCCGGTAGTGGACTACATGCCTGACGACACCCTGTTCGAGGGGGAACACAACGCCAAGATCACCTGGGACCACTTGCTGCGCCAGACCAGTGACTGGAGAGGGACGCTCTGGGGCAAACCCGCCTGGGCGGACCGGCCTCCGCGGGACGTGGACAAGAAGGATTGGCCGAACATGCCGCACAACGAGCCCGGCACGGTCTATAAGTACAACGACGTGCGGGTCAACATCCTTGCACTGGCCGCGCTGAACGTCTTCAGGAAACCGCTGCCCCAAGTGCTGCGCGACGAACTCATGAGTCCGATCGAGGCGTCCAATACCTGGCGGTGGCACGGTTATGAGAATTCCTGGGTCATGCTCGACGGCCAGCAGATGCAGTCGGTGACCGGCGGTGGGCATTGGGGCGGAGGGATGTTCATCAACGCCCATGACATGGCGCGATTCGGATACCTGTTCCTGAGGAACGGGAAGTGGAAGGAACGCCAGATCATCTCGACCGAGTGGATCGACATAGCTCGAACGCCCGGTTCCGCAAACCCGTCCTACGGGTTCATGAACTGGTTCCTGAACCCGGCCGTTGCCCGCCCGGACGGAACGCGGCGGCGGTCGCTGCCGAGCGCTCCGGAGAGCTCCGTGCGCTTCGTCGGTTCAGGCAGCAACGTCATCTACGTCGATTGGGAGAACGACCTGGTCGTCGTCGTCCGGTGGATCCGCGGCGGGCCGGCGCTGGACAACTTCATCGGTAAGGTGATCGAGTCAATCGAGTAAAGATCGGCGGTGTAGGTGCGGTCTATGACTCTCATCGGGGTTTGTTGAATTCCCGGTGACTGATCGCGCTCAGCACGACGATCGCGAGGATGAATGTCGCGACCATCCAGATGATGCTCCATGGCGGATCCATCCATAACAGGAAGAGAAACGGTGCTCCCATGGCTGCCAGGAATCCGAACAACGCCGGTAGAGCAGCACGGTGGGCATGGTTGAAGCTGTATCCAGCCCAGGCGGCCCTCTGGCTTACGATGAGGCGGGGATCCTCTGCGCAATGGTAGATGAATCCGGAACGCCAGTTTTTGGGTTCCTGCCAGAGCTTGTGCAGGTCCTGGTTCAAAGCCTTGCGAGACCACTCACTTCGAGTAGCGGGGCTGGTAGAGCTGAACGATAACCTCGCCCGGCATCTTGAAATGGGTGACCAGGCCGAAACCCTGGTCGGAAATCCCCTCGACGAACTCCACACCGCGGCCCTTCAGCTCCGTCACGGTGTCCTCGATGTCGTCGCAGTAGAAGGAAATAGCGTGGGTGCCAGAAGTCTTGCCGTCTTCCGTGCCGGACGGGTGGCATCCCATGTCCGCTTCGGGCGCGTCGAATATGAGCCACCCTTCGCCGACGTCGGTATACGGGAACCCCAGTTTGTCGCGTATGAACGCGCGCAACTCCTCAGCCTGGGAGGAATAGAACATCGTGTGAACGCCTTTGATCATTACGCTTCTCCTCTCATCCCGGAGGCAGTGCTTCGAGTATCCGGCCGACAAGTTCGTTGAGATAGCCATCCGAGCCCCCTGGACTGGGGCCCATCCGGACAACCACGAGATTCCGGGAGGGGATGACCATCGTCGTTTGACCCATGAACCCTGAAGCCCAGAACGCGTCTTCGGGAATCCGATCCATGGCGCCGCCCCGGTTCAGCCAGAAGAGCCCCCCGTAGCCTTTGCTCGGGTCGGCCGGCGCGGGAGTCGATATGAAGTCCACCCACCCCTCCGGGAGGATCCGTTCGCCACTCCAGACACCGTCCCAGAGGTGCAGCAGCCCGAACCGGGCCCAGTCGCGCGCCGCTCCGTAGTCGTAACCGGTCATGATGAAGTTGCCCCATGCGTCGGTCTCGAGCACAAAGTTGCGCGCACCGATCCGGTCGAACAGTGCCTTCTGCGGAAACTGCAGGTAGCTTTCACCCCGCGCTTCGACGGTCTCCCGGATGATCTTACCCAGCGTCAGGGGGTCGCTGTTGCGGTAACGCCACTGTGAATTGGGCGGAATCTCGGGTGGCTGGTTGACGGCATGATCGAAGATGTTCAGGCCGTCGGCGTAGATCCGCATGTGCTCGTTTTCGATCGTGTAGGATTCGGGTCCGGACACACCGAGGTTCTCGAAGTCCAGCCCGCTGCTCATCCGGAGCAGATCCCGGATGCGGATGCCGGCTCGCGGGTCGCCTGCCTCCTGCCACTCTTTGACGGGAGCTGGATCATCCAGTCCGAAGTGCCCCTCTTGGACCAAGATGCCGATAAGCGCTGCGGTGATGCTTTTCCCTTCCGACCAGCTGATCTGTGGCGTGTCCTTCGTCCATCCCCGAGCGTATTCCTCACCTATGATCTTGTCGTCGTAGACAGCCACGATCGCGCGGGTGTTGTGTTGCTCCTCGTCCATGGCCCAGTCCAGCGCCGCGTTGACAGCTTTCCTGTCGACTCCTCTCGGTAACGGGCGGCTCGCGTCAGCGTCGCCCATCGGCCACGGCTCGGACTCCGCGTCGGGCAGGTTGCGTGAGACCGGCGTCGGCGTGAAATGAATCTCATCGGAGCCGCGCGGCAATATCGAGCAACCCTGGTCGTCGTTGTACTGCGCCCGTCGACTGGCAACGCCGGGCGCGTCGACAGTGACGGTTTGACGCTGGTAGTTGACCCTGTATTCGAACCCTTCACCCCAACCGAAGGCGCGGAAAGGCGCGATGTCCTGTTCGAGGATTTCCTCGGGTGTTCTCCTCGTGACTCGTCCGACGACCCACAGCCCGGAGCAGAGATGGTGGGCGCCGAGCGCCGCACGCGCCTCGCGGCTGTACTCCGCATCGTGAGGGGGGAGGTCGCGATCATCCCAATAGCGGGTCTCCTGCGGCGCCGAGTACAGGTTTGCCGGATCGAGGACAGACACGATCAGCAGAACCAGCGTCAGCAGTCGGATAGATCTCACGGTTTCCTCCAGACGATCTTCTTGGATGGCTTACGTTATCTTACTAGTCTCCAAAGAGTGGCTGAAACAGATTTGCCCATCAGTTGATCGCCCTGTCGCGCCCCTTCCATTCACGCTTGCGCAGGACGTACTTCTGAATTTTGCCAGTCGAGGTCTTCGGCAGGTCACCGAACTCGATCGCCTTCGGAACCTTGAAGCGCGCGAGGCGTGTCCGGCAGTGTTCGATGATAGCGTCCGCGGTGGCTTTCGCGTTCGGTTTCAGGGTGACGAACGCTTTCGGGACTTCGCCCCATTTCTCGTGAGGTATTGGAATCACCGCGCATTCCATGACCGCCGGATGGCTGACCACGGCCTGTTCCACTTCAACCGTACTGATGTTCTCGCCGCCCGAAATGATGATGTCCTTCTTGCGGTCCCGCAGCTCGATCGACCCGTCCGGATGACGGACGGCGATGTCTCCGCTGTGAAACCAGCCTCGGTCGAAAGCCTTGGTGGTCGCGTCCGGATCGTCGAAGTAACCTTTCATCACCACGTTGCCCCGCATGACGACCTCTCCCATCGTCCGGCCGTCCGCAGCCACGTCGTTCATCGCATCGTCCACCACACGGACCTCTCCGGCGCAGACGTTTGGCAGCCCCTGCTGGGATCGCAGGCGGGCCTGTTCTTCGACTTCGAGGCTCTCGAATCCGACAGGTGGAATCTTGATGGTGAAAGGCCCGTAGGTTTCCGTGAGGCCGTAGACGTGATCCAGCTGGAAATTGAGATCCGACATCTGCTCGATGAGTGTCGGCGAGGGCGGCGCGCCGGCGGTGAACAGCCGGACGGGTCGCGTGAGTCGATGGGCCGCCGGATCGTTTGCGAGCATGGTCAGCACCGTGGGCGCGGCGCAGAAGTGCGTCACGCCCGCGCCGAAGAGCTGCCATGTCCGGGCAGGATCGATTTTCGGGATGCAGATGCTCCGGGCTCCGACTGCGGCCAGGGCCCAGGAGAAAGTCCAGCCGTTGCAGTGGAACATCGGAAGTGTCCAGAGATACTCGCTGTCTGCGGTGAGATGATGGTCCAGCGCCATCGCCAGGGCGTTCAGGTAGGCGCCGCGATGGTGATACATCACTCCCTTGGGCCGACCGGTTGTGCCCGACGTGTAGTTGATGGAAATCAGGTCGTATTCGTCGTCAAGCCGCAGCTCGATGGCTTCCTCGCCACCCCGGTTCAGCAGGTTCTCGAAACCGGCTGCCGTGTCGATTCGTTTGATGTCGGTCGACACCTTTGAGAGCAGGTGTTCGAGCTCCGGGCTGTAAAAAATCATCGTCGATCCGGACTGCATGATGATGTAGGCGATTTCCTCAGGAGAAAGACGGATGTTGATCGCCACCAAAACGCCGCCTGCGAGCGGTACTCCGAAGTGGGCCAGCAGAAGCGGTTCGGAGTTCACCGCCAGAAACGCGACGCGATCGCCTTTCTCGAGCCCGGATGCCCGGAGCGCGGAAGCGAGCCGCCGCGAGCGGGCCCGCATCGTGCGCCAGTCGTAGCGGACATCGCCATCGACGACGGCAAGGCGGTCGGCGTAGACCTCTCCGGCGCGCTCGAGAAAATGGATCGGGGTGAGCTCCTGTCGAAAGACTTCAGATTTCATATTACCCATGGCGTTTCAGGTAGTTCCCTGACCTTCTCTTTGCAGGCCGGATGTTTTTTCCATCTCTATCAGCCGGTGTTCGCCCACTGTTCCGGCCTCGGAAGTTTTCCGATAGCCGAGGCCCTCGTAGAAGCTTTCCAGGTAGGCGTGGGGATAGAGCACGAACCGGTTCGCCCCTTCTTCGACGGCCCATCTCTCCAGCTCCCGCACGACCCGACCCCCAAGACCATGACCCCTGTATTCGCGGCGAACCGCGATTCGGGCCAGTGTCGCCTCACCGTTTTCCAGGCAGGCTCGCCCGGTTGCCGCCGCGGTTTCGCCGTCGTAGACGAGAACGTGAAGCCCGGTCGTGTCGCGGCCGTCGACGTCCAACTCGGCCGGTATGCCCTGCTCGCTGACAAAGACTTCCCTGCGAATCGCAAGAGCCTCGGCGAGTTCATCGTGTGTCTGTACCCGCCGGAGGATGAAACCCGTCCTTGTCATGCGACGCGGTCCCAGAGGTGAAAAACGCCGGAGGGCCGAAACCCGAGGCGGGTGACGATGGGGGCCGAAGTGTCGGTTCGCGCGCACATACCGACCGTCGATATCTCAAGGTCCCGGGCCAGGCTTACCCGGGTGGTCAAGACCGCCGAATAGAAACCGCGCCGACGTGCTTCGGGAATGGTTCCACCGCCCCAGAAGAAGGCGAAGTCGTGGTCGCGAAACAGCGTCATGTTTCCCGTGCAGACCGGCCGCTCGGTTCGCTTTTCGTAGGCAACAAACCGGTAGACTCTCGGTTCGGCGCCCGTACACAGCCGGAGATCGCTTTCGAACTGTGCGTCGGTGATATCGACCGGTTCTCCGAAAGCGCGGGCTCCGACCCACACGGCGTCCCGCAGCCGCTCCATGCTGTCGATGGCACGGACGACGATTTCGGTGTTCTCGCGGGTACAGGAATACTCGTCGACCGGCGCCGTACACACGCGGTACTCGTGCGACGAGTAGGAGGCTTCCAGCAGTCGCCGCTCGAGATCCCGGTTCTGGTCGTTTGACGGGACGACCCAGGTGGAACGCCGCCCGCGGTGAGCCGCCATGACTTCCTCGATCAGGCCGGCGACCTGATCCGCGCCGGAACGGATCCGGGTCACCATATTGAGATAGCCCACATCGCGCGGGCACGAGTAGTAGATGATCTCGGGTCTGTCGACGACGGTGACGTCGTCGGGAACCCAGAAGTAATCCCCGAACGATCGCTCGATGATCTCATCCGGCGTCAAAGTCGCTTCCATCGCGGCGGCAAGCTCTTCAGGATTCGACGTCCTGACCGAAGCCGATGTCGTAATTTGCCGACAGCACGACATCCTCCACCAGGAAGACGGGCGCGCTGCCGTTGATCTTCGCCCTGCTCACTGATCCTCCGGCTCGTAGAACTCTGCGTCCAGGTCTTTCAGTTTCTCAAGCATGAAAGATCGGGCGTCACCGATCGCCTGATTGTAGACGGGGGGTCCGAGGGCTTTGACGAAAAACGCCAGGATCTTCTGTGCCCGGTAGTTGCTCAACTCCTCGTCGAATTCTCCAAGGTAGAATTTTGTGAGAGAGTCGAGGAGAGTGTGTGTGCGATCCTGTGACAATTGGATGCCCATCGGATTTTCGGACGAGCGTGTCGCCATCATATCCCCCACAAGAATTAAGAATTCAACCAGCTCTCGGCAGCCACCGCTTTCAGGAAAATGTCAACAATGTCTCCGGAATGGTCGATCATCAGCGAAGCTGGAACGTGATCCGCCCAAAGCTACCGTAGTCGGCCACGTAGGTTCCGGGTTCGCCCGGAATGATGCCTCCCAGGGCTCCGGTTATCAGGATCTGACCGACTTTGATCTCGTAGCCGCGGCCGACAATCTCGTTGACGAGCCACAGGGCGGCTTTCCATTGATCCCCCATCGAATCGGTGCCTGCACCCCGACCGACGGGCATGCCGTCACGGAGCAGGGCCACCTGGATTTCGTTCGGGTCGATGGACGATCGGGGAACCGCTGTACCCTTGATGTATTGGGTGGACAGCGCGTTCGCGGCGATGATGTCGACCGGCTGGGCGGAAGCCATGTCTGCCAGCGCCGCGTCCGGCAGTTCGATCACGGGCATGAAACCGGAAATTGCGTCCCGAAGTCGAGCTTCGGTAGGTATCGGTTCCGTAATTCTCCTTCCGATGAGGATGCCCAGCTCGGTCTCGATCATCGGTGCGATGAACGCCGATCGGCCTATCGTGGCATTCTGCGTTCGCGCTCCCGATTCGAACAGAACACCGCTCATCGGGCTGGCCGAAGACATGCTTGCTCCCTTGAATCCTGCAATCCTGTCTTCGCGGAGTCGACCCTGCACGTAACTACGCTGAATCTCGTACGCCTCTTCGACGCTCATAGCCGGTACTTCGGCCGAAATGAGCGGCAGTGGCGTGCCGCTGGCCTGGGCTTCAAGGAGTGAGTCGACCCAACGCGTCGTTTCCTGTCGGGCGGCGATACAGGTTCCGGCAAGAGCCAGAAGCAAGACGATAAGCCGTGTCTTCATCGTGTTTCCTCTTCCTTCGCCGAGTCCTGCCCGATCACAGTAAAGAACGAAGGGCTTTTCGGCTGTTGGGGGAGTTCGATTTCCGCTTCCATCATGCGGGCGACCCGAGATCTCTCACCCCGGACGATCATCCCTTCCTGCGGGCTTGGCATGGGGTTTCGGGCGATGGGAACGGCATCAGCCGCCGCCCGCTGTCCCAAAACTGCCGGATTTGCGAGTCGTTCAGCACTTGGTGTGAATCAGCTCGGGATCCAGGAGGAACGCATCGTGGTTTCCCATGATGCAGGGACAGTCCATCTGTCGAATTCGATCGAGCACCGACTCCGGGCGCGGGCCGAGTGTGGCAACGTCACCCAGGCAGACGACCCGATCGACGCCGGTCCGTTCGATGTCATCGAGCACTGCCCCGAGGGCGACCTCGTTGGCGTGGATGTCGGAAATGAGGGCGATCCGCATAGGGTTCCTTCGGGGAATCGCATGATTATAAAGGATCGACGCGGGTAAAGGAGATAACGATGAATTGCGTGAAGTCAAGGTCGGTTCCAGCACTCCTGCGTGAGCAGGGGCCTGCCGCCGCCTCGGTGCGGACTACGTAAATGCGTTCCCTCTGGCAGATACGCCTGCCTGCCCAGTTGAAGGTGTGTTGACGTTTCCAGACCAGCGGCCCCGCGGTGAAGTCTCTCAACCCCACTTCCTCGGACAGTTCCCGCCTCAAGCCCGTTTCGGGAAGCTCCTCGTCGAGAAGGCCGCCGCCGGGCGTGATCCAGAAGCGATGGGCCGTTTCCGGATCGCGGAGCTGCATCATCAGTATTTCTGTTTCGGGAGAGATCAGCAGCGCGCGTACGGCGTTCCTATGGATGACGACGGCGCTCATCGCGGCCTCCACTCCTCAGCCAGCAGAGCCCAGCGTTCGTGATCACACCATCGGCCCCCGACCTTGAGGTAACGCGGTGAGAAACCCTCGACCAGGTTACAGTCGTGGATGGGCCCTCGGCAGCGTTCGAGAAGATCGCGGTAGGCCCCCAACGTGCATGGCGTGTTCGCTCGGCGCCGGTGCAGGGTCGAGCTTCGACCGACGGCGGCCAGGAACTCGGCCTCCCTGCTCACCGGGGGTTCCAGGAAAACACGCACCGATCAGATTCTACTTCGCGGCGCATAGTGGCCTGTAACAGAGACAGTGACAGCGTCGCCGATGGGCCTTGCGGGTCCTCTCCGGCGTCGTTGCAGATCGAAAAACATCGCCTGTTTCCAAGCTCCTCGACATGGCTGGCAAGACCCATCGTCCCTTCGGGTTGCGGCGGAACGGCACCGTCTTCGTCGTCGCGCCTTCTCGCAATGAAGCAGCATTACCTCGGGCGGCGCTCCTAGAATCCGGTACCGTTGCGCTCGCAACGCCACTATCACTCTCTCTCTTACAGGCCACTAGGGCGGCGTGGTGTATTCGTCGACGATCTCCGCACTGGCGGCGCTGTGGAACGTGACCGTGTGCCAATCACCCTCGGCCGATGCCTCCGGGAAGTGCCATGTGTTCATGGGGACGACGTCCCAGAGCTGGTTCGGGCCCGGTCCGGCCGATCGGGCGGAATCGCCCAGCGCATAGGGTTCGAATTCCATGTCTTGTCCGCCCGGTCCGGCGGAATGAATCGTTCCGCGGCCGCGGTATGAGGCCAGGCGCTGGATGCTGTTTCGGTGGATCTCCGGTGTTTCCATTCGACGGCCCTTACGGAGGATGAACACTCTGCACAAGTTGACCCTGTCGCGGAGGCTATCCGCAAGCTTGCTCCTGAATGCTGCCGGGGGGACTTCGGCGCTGGCGTACGGCAGAGCGTTCTCTTCGGCATCCAGCTCGGCTCGTGCCCTCACGAACGCCTCTGCTACGGCCGAACGAAACTCCTCGTCTTCGAACACAAGCTCGTGCAGCCTCTGGATCAGTTCAGCGTCGGCATCTGGATGTCGGGGCATAGGGCTATCAGAGGGGAAGTTCCACTTCGGCTACTTCCAGTTCTTCATGTACTTCCAGTTTAGTGGTTCCCCTTCGGCCATCCACTCGATCGTGGTCGCGAGCCTCTTGGCGCGGGTGGCCTCCTGCTTCGCATCCACAAGCCACTCCACGTACTCGTTGCGGTGAGACTGGCTGAACCCCTCGAGGCGGCGCGGGCCTTCCTGTTCTTCGTCAACGCGGCCCTCAGATAGTCGGGAACCCTGAGCTTCTCCGCGGCTTTCTTCTTGGACTTCGGTTCCCTGGGTTTACCGTCCGACTGGTTGAGCGCCACGGCCTCGCGGATGTAGGCGAGCATCACCCTGTCCGGTGGAAGCTCCGATACGTCCGTCGCCTTGATGGCAGTCATGCTCGTATTGCCGACCCCGTCGAAAACTCCGCGCGGGTCGGAAAGCATCTTGCCTTTCCAGAAACTGAAGCCGACATGCGCCTTGAATGCCGCCATTCCGGCGAGCATTCCCTTGTGTACGAAGTACGGGTTGCCCCATTTTATGGTTTCTTCGGCTCCTGGACAGCCCTTGTGGACGAGCTTCCGCAGCTTGGTGAGTACTGGCTTGGCGAAATCTGCGGACTCTTCGATGTACGCGTCGACCTTGGGTGAAGTGTTCTTCATGTGGTGCCTCCTAAGACGGCCACAGCCACCCGAAGGTTCCACCAGTGAACAGGCCGTACACCAACCCGTCGAACATCGACTTGAGCGTCGTGCTCCAGTTGCGCTTGTACCAGATGGAATTCTGCGGCAGTGACAGCGAATAGGCGACGAACGCGGCGGTGCCCGCAAACCGGAACACGTCCAGGTAGTCGGCCCCCGGTCCGAGCGCCCGACCGGCGAAGTAGGCAGCGATGACTCCGACGACGAGCGAGTAGGCGAACCACAGGATCAGGCTCATCGTCATCGACGGCGGCCCGCTCTCCATCATCGTGAGGAATGCAACCGGGCCTTTAGTGGTCTTTTCGATGAATTCCGGTGAACCCATTTCCTTCGGGCTTCCGGCACAGGGAATCACGTATTCGCCCGGTGGGATGTCGAAACCACGCATCGAATCCATCACGCCTTCCTCATCCGGCACCTTGCCGAAATCGGAGCGATGGTACGGCAGAAACATGTGAATGACAGAACTGACGACGAAGACCAACACTGCCGACAGCAGGATCGGAAGCCACAGTGACACTATCGGAACCATCGTTCGCTCCCCCTGGCGAGGGTTGATCCCTCGCGGATTTCGAGACTTGAGGGGTCTCGAGTTCTGTTTTCGGACTTCTCCGAAGATTCGTTCCCGGACCGGATCGTCGAACGGGGGATCCAGCCCGTTGACGGTATGATCCGGAACCTGCGTCGCGTTCGAGGTCAATGGCAGGGCACGTTCTCTTCGCGCATCGGCCTCTCCGGGGGTATCGTGCGCCATCCTAGCGCCGCGGGAGGGAGGTGTCAATCAAACGGGCCGCCAAGGCGGGCTGCTGTGAACTCAATCAAGATCGAGATGTTTCCCGACGACATCCGCGACGCCTCCATGGTAGAGGGACCATGCGGCCCAGACGAGGTTTGCCCACTCCCGGATTTGAAATACCCGTCGTAGCTCGCGTCCGCGCTCGCCGGCATCCGCAGGCCGCATCCCGGACACTCCACCTCCTGCGGCGGAGTCATGGCTGCTCCAGCTTCCGGGGTAAGGTGTGACCCCCTCCGCTCAGACACAGTGCGGCCAGTCGTTTCTTGAATTCGGCAGCAGTGACCACTCCTTCCACCAGCAGCCTCAGTCTTCCGTCATCAGATCCGCGTACGCCGATTCGACGAGATCCGCACTCTGGATCTCGAGCTTCGACATCAGCTCCTCCGCGACCCGGACGCCGTCGGTAGCCAGTTCATCTGGATCGAGGACCACTTCGAGTTCGATGAAGTCCCCCAGGTCTTCAACCCGGTCGAGATGGATCCGTGTTCGGCCGACGATATGAACCACGCGTTTCTTTCGGACGACTGCCCGGACCCCGAGTGCGTTGGACAGTGCTTCCTTGAGGGCTTCCGGCTGATCCGTCGGAGCGAGGAGATACCGGGACTCCGTGGGATCGGTGTTGTCGGCCCGCTCATACTGAATCAGCTCCCCCTTCCCATTCTCGAAGGTCCGGAGTTTGAGGCGACCCCTCGGAACGTCGAAGAACGTGTCTTCCTGGAAGAGTTGTTCCGCGCCTCCGATTCCCAGGTCCTCGGCCAGCCGCGATTGCCTGTCGAAGTCGCGCGCTCGGGCTTTGATCTCGATGTTTCGAGCCACGGTCATCACGCCATCAGCGTGCCGGTACGGCTTCCATCAACAGAGCGAGCGCGTTGGTCAGTCCATCGTCGCCGGGACCGCCACCTTTGTAGTGTCCAAGCCGGACCACAACGAGGGCGTGCGACGGGATGATGATGGTCTTCTGGTTTCCAGCCCCGGCCATGTAATACGACTCTCGGGGGATCGGGTACGCGTCTGTTCCGTTGATCCAGAAGAACGCTCCGTACTGCGGCCGCCCGTCGGCTTCCCACGCGGGCGCCAGAGTGCTCACGAACTCAGCATAGCCTGCCGGCAGGATCCGCTCCCCATTCCACACGCCGTCCTGGAGGTAGAGGTTGCCCAGTCGCGCCCAGTCGCGCGCCGATCCCAACTCGTAGCCTTGCAGCAGAAAGTTTCCATATGGATCGGTTTCGAGAACCATGTTGCGGATTCCGATCTTGTCGAAGAGAGAGCGCTGCGGGTATGAGAGGTACTCCTCGCCCAAGCCCTCGACCCCGAGACGGATGAGGTAGTTCGTGAGCACCGGATCGGAATTGCGGTAGCGCCCCACGGTGTTCGGCGGCCACTGCTGCGGGCGCGTTGCCGCCCACTCGAATGAATTCACGCTTCCCGTGTAGACATAGAGGTGGTCCGGATAGCCTGCTGTGGGATCGAAATCGGGATCCTGAGGCGCGCGGAAGCGCAGACCGCTGGACATATGCATGATGTCCGCGATTCGGATCTCGGCACGTGGATCGCCTTCACCCTGCCACTCGGGGACCGGTGCAGCCTGGTAGAGATCGTAAACTCCCCGCTGGATGAGGACGCCCATCAGCGTTGCCGTCAGACTCTTTCCCATCGACCAGCCTTCCAGGGGCGTATGCATTGTGATTCCATCGGCGTAGCGTTCGCCGATGATCCGGCCCCTCCAAGTCACAACGAAGGCGGCTGTCATGCCCTCTGCCGGTTCGAACGCCGCATCGACCGCCGCCTCGACTTTTCCGGCGTCCAGTTCCGCGGGCATCGGATCGTCGTAAAGAACATCTCCCAGGGGCCAGGGTTGGCTCGCCGGGTCCGGGAGCGTGCTTTCGACCTCGACCGGCTCGTAATAGACCGCGTCCTCTCCTTTCGGGAGGGTCACACATCCCTGGTCGCCAAGGAACTTCGCGGTACGTGTGACGCCGTTCGGCAAGGTCAGGTGGACGGCCTTGTTTTCGCGATCAACCACGCGTTCGCTGACTTTTGAGCGCTCCTCGTACGGGCTGGAAAAGTAGCCGACATTTTCCGCTGCAAAGTCCGGATTGAGCCCCGTGATAAATACGGCCGAACACAGAATCTTTGCGAAGCCTGAGGTATGGTGCTCCAGCGCGTCACCCGGCGGCGGGACGTAATCCGTGTCGAACTCGAGCGCTGCGGCGCGCGCGAGCATGTTCTCGAGCGGCGATAAGCGCACCGCTTCGACCTCACCACTACCGGAATTCTGGCAAGCGACCGGAAGCAACAGGAGAATCAACCATCCAATTGCAGTTCTTGTTTTGCCGTAAATCATTCCCAGTCTCCTTTTTCGGTGTGCCTCGGCGTCGCCAGCCCGGTCCGGTTCAGGTCAGGTCCTTTCGCTACCCCGTTACCGGAACCGACTGTTGCGGCCATCTCTCGTCGGCCAGCACCACCGACGTCTCGATCTGACGATCAGGGATACTCCAGTACTTCTTCAAGACTCGTACGGTCTCTTCGGGCGACAGCCGTCGGAATCCGTGCTTCTCGTAGAAGTCGATCGCCCAGGTCGCGGCGGCCCAGGTTCCGACCAGGTACGGAAGGGCACTTTCTTTCTTGAGCCTCTCGATCAGACGGCCCCCGATTCCTGTTTGCCTGCGTTCAGTTCGGACGTATGCATGCCGGATGAGGGTGACGGCCCCGACTTCCTGGATTCCCATGACGCCGGCGAGCTGCTCGTCGCTGTAGTAGCCCCAGAACACGACGCCGCCGAGCATCTCGTCGCGGAGTTCATCCTCGGGCATGTACGGTTGCTTCCAACGATCCGCGGGAATCACTCCCCGGTAGGCCGCAGCGGCATCGTTGATCACTTCGAGGATGGACGTGATCTCTTCGGGCCGACACTCGCGAATCCTTGGCCGGGCAGAATCCCCACTCGTCATTCCCCCGCCCGCCCGTCCCCGCCCGACCCGGCCTTGCCCGCCTCGTCTACGCCCGCCCAGTTTCCGCCGGCAAAGTCCCCATCGAAGATCTTCTTGTCTTCTGGTCCATTGATCTGATCGCCCAGTTCCCGCGCCCTTGCTTTGAGCTCCAGGGATTCGTTCCGGTTGCCGGCGACGGCGTGAGCCCGGGCCAGCGCTTCAGCCGAATAGGCGAGATCGAAGTCTTGCAGTTGGTCCCGGTTTGTTTCAGTGAGCTCTGTGCACCGCTGTGCGTGACGCAGCGCGGCGTCGGCGAGCCCGAGCTCTGCATACACGTGAGAAATGAGCCATTCCCCCCGCTGTTCGTTCACCGGGGTGCCCGCGTGAAGCCAGTGGTAGTGTGAGGCGTGGGCGGTGTGGACCATACGTCGATTGTCGTCTTCGCTCCGGTCATTTTTTCCCAGAAGCGCCCAGACTTCGCCGTTGAGGGATGCGCCCAGTTGACCATGAAGTTTCTTATCGATTTCCATCGCACTACCTGTCGCGGCAAACGCGAGCCCTTTACCCGACGAAGGCGGATGCGGACATCGAACGACACGCTGTGCCGCGGAAATTGGCTGAGACCTTGGGGATTCGAAGCTTGCGATCAGGGCACGTCGTGGTAGTGTCCATGCTCGGCCGACCACACCTGGCGGGGCGTGCTCGAGTCACGGTCCGACAGGGACGCGGCGAAACCGAGTGCCGCGATGAGGATAAGCCCGCCGAGCGCGACCGCGATCCACTTGCCCACGAGCGTCGATTTCGCGTCGGTTTTTCCGGCGCAGCACTGCTTGTATTTTTTGCCGCTACCGCATGGGCAAGGCTCGTTACGACCTGTCTTAGCTGCTTTCATCGGATCGATACCTTTCCATCTTCATGCACAGGATTCGAGTCCGTGCTTGCCCTCAACGCTACTCCACCGGCTTCGTGAACACCACAACAAACATCCTGGCGTTGCCTCTTCGGCGGGCGGCCCAATCGGTGCTCGGTTGGGTCACCGTCATACCGGCCGCAGACACCTCTTCGATGATCACCGCCGGGCGGACACCGTGTCCTCCGCGATTCGCCGGCACCCCCTCGACAGGTCGCATGCCGTCCCGGGGCTCGAAGTCAATGACGGCAAACCGCCCGCCGGGCTTGAGGGCGGCAACGATGCTTTGGTTGATCTCGTCGGGGCTTGTGAGGTGGTGGTAGACATCGCGCATGAAGATGGCATCGCAGCAACCTTCAGGGAGGTTCGTCGTACTCTCGCCGGATTCGATAACAGTGACGTTCTCGATCCGGTCTCGCCTGAGGGCATTGCGAATGTCTTCCAACCGGGCCGGATCGAGTTCGTTCGTGTAGACCTGACCTTCCGGTCCGAGCCGGTTCGCTATTTCGATGGTCATCTCTCCCCTGCCTGCACCCACTTCACCCACGGTCATTCCCGGCTCAAGCCCGAGAGCGTCAAACAACCGGGCAGCTTCGTCTGATGTCTGCGCATCGGCCGGCGCCAGAGTGAACCCGACAAACGCGACAACAAGGACAGCGCGCTTGATCCAGGTGTTGGTAACGTTGTTCATCATCTCAACTCCTTATCCGGGCCCGGCCTGACGCGAGCAGCCCGCAACCGGTCAGCTTCAGACTTTGACCGCCACGATCAGGGAGCGACAAAGGAGGCCTTCGAAAATCCCAAGCAGCATCCCTTTTCGGTTCGCCAACCCCTCTTCGTAGGGCGCGTCGCCTTCTTCGTCCCGAAGTGTAGCCGTTACGTCCGGACTCGGAACCGAACGCCGCCTGTTCCACGGTTAAGGCGATGCGGGACTTCTTTGCCGAGTAGCTTTCTGCGTGATGTTCGAGATCGTCGACCAAATCATCGTCCCTGGTTGGGGGTACCAGCCGGCCCGATAGGCCCGGCAGGGTCCCGCAAGACTGTCACGAGGCTCCCACGATCCGGCTCGGCCATCAGCCGTCTTCGTCGGGCAGCTCTTTTTCCTCGAGGAGCTGTCTGGCTTCTGGCGCCATTCTCGCGGGGACCGAGAAAACGACCGGTCGGCCGCTCGGGTTGAACAGCATGCTGCGGAACAGGCCCCGGAATGCATCGAACTGGTCCTCACCGCGTGTCAGGTAAGGTATTTCCTCTCCCTCCAGCAGGGACTTTATGATGGCGATTTCGGTAGCGTCCACCGTTTCGAAAACGACCTCAAACTCTTCGTCGTCCGCCACATCTGGTCGACTGTCTAGGGGTGGGTCTACAGACTCCAGAGTGGAGACCAGACCCTCACCGCAGAACGGGCAGACGGTCAGGTCGTCTCTGTATTCCGCTCGAAACCCGTTGGCCTGGGTGTCGGGGCACTCGGGATTTGGACAGTACATAAGCACGTCCTGCCGACCTCAGACTGCGACATTTTTTTAACCACGGAGGCACAAAGGCATGAAGAAAAACAAAGGATCACTCCGTGCCTTCGCGCCTCCGTGGTTAATCCTACCTGACGGCTTTCTCTTGTTTCAGTGCAAGTTAGCTCTCTCGCAACGTCAGTTGGTTCTGGTCGGTGTGCTCAAAGACCCTCCCGTATATCTCCACGATCGTGGTCTCCGAATAAGCGAGTGTTCCGCCGCCGACCGTGATGGTGTGACGGAATTCGAGGGTTCGCGCGTTCTCCCTCATGAACGGTGACTGGATGATGGTCCAGTCGGGGTCGTCGTGCTTTGCCGCGACTTCGAGGGTGACGCGATTCTCGGCGCGATGGGATTCATCCCAGGTGCCTCCGGCCATCACTCCCACGGCGCGAGGAATCACCAGCGAATGCATCACGATCCCGGTCTTGGCGTCCCACATCCAGTATCCCGTTTCATCGTGAAAGACTTCGTCGTCCGACTTGCGGCGCACAGTCTGTCGATAGTGAACGGCGGTGAGTTCCTGCGACTCCGCGTTCTCCACGTCCCCGACCCCCTGAAACACAATGGTCTCGTAGTAGGGGTTCTCTTCGGCGCCCTCCGGCTCCGGTGCGACATCCATACCCTTGTCGCCTTCCCAGGTTCCAATGAAGCCCGCCAGCGGTCCGTAGTTTGCGCCCAGTTCGTTCATCTTCGTTGTACCTTTCCTCGAGGGGTTGTTTGCGGTCGTAGCTGCGGACTATGAGGATCGGGTCTGCCGGACCGATCGTGTGACAAGTTTTTCGAGTACTTCCAGGTCGACATCGTCCAGGTTTTCAGTACATTTCGGAGAACATCTTCACACATACCTCCAAAGGCGTCGGAACGCCTTCTTCTTGGTATCCGTGTGTTCCGACAAACGCGAGGACGATATCCTTGCCGGGGTCCACGTAGAGACCCTGACCGCCGAAACCTCCCTTGAAGAATGACCCGTCTTCATACACCTGCCACTGATAGCTGACATAACGTGGCGGTGGCTTCTGGGTTGCGTAGCCAGAATCTGACATCAACTCCGGGCGCCCGCCGGACTGAATCTTCTGGAGGTACGCGTCGGAGACGATCTGCTCTGCGCCGAGGGCGGCATGGCTGGGGGTGAACAACAGTCCGAACCGTGCCACGTCACGCACGTTCCCGATAATCCCGCCGTGCACGGCGGCAATGCCGGACTCGTTCACCGTAACCAACCCATCGTTCTCGGCACCGATGCGGCTCCATATTTCGTCGGAAAGAACGTCCGCAAAACTGTTCCCGGTCAGCTTCTCGATCATCCAGCCGAGAACTGCGGAGTTGACGCTGACGTACTCGAACCGTTCTCCGGGCCCGGTGAGCCGAGCGAGGCTCGCCAGGAAGGCATAGGTTGATCCCTGTTGTACGGATTCCGGATGGGAATCGACCTTCGGGAGCCATCCCAGACTCGCTTCGTATTGGTAATGCTTGCGGTTCGGATCGGTATAGGCCCCCTCGATCCACTCGAGCGAATCGATACCCGGTGCCATGTCGAGGATGTCGCGGACCCTGACATCACTCCAGCCGCTCGAGGCGAGCTCGGGAATGTAGCTATCGATGGGCTCTTCGACCGAGACCTGGCCTTTGTCCTCCAGAATCGCGACGAGCGTGGATACGTAGACCTTACTCAGTGAAAACAGGAGGTGACCCTCGCCGGAGCCCATCCGCGGATATTTCTCGTAGGCGACCTTTCCCCGGTGAAGGATGACGATGCCATCCAGGGCCGCCTGGTTCACGTACTCATCGAACGGCAGGGTCCGTGCGCCGAGAGTCACGGAATAGGCGGCGAGGTCACTATCCAGGGAGTAATCGAGTCGAGTGACCCTATCCCCGCGATCGATCGTTGCGGTGGGAAAGAAAGACGACGTATTCAGGAACGCAAAGCGGCTGATCTCGCCGCCGTCGTCCCAGTTGATGAGATCGAGGTCGGCGCTGAATGATTCAATCTCTTCGTCGGTATAGCCCCGCCACTCGGCAACCTCGACGTTCCCGTCCGTCTTCGAAGATGCCATATTCGCGTCTGGCGCTCGGCAACCCACTACGAGAATCGTAACAGCCGTGATGCAGACTACTCGTGCTTGCAAAGAACGCCCTCCTTTCGATCGTGGGCCTTTTCAAGAGCCGTGTGTAGTGTAGGTGCGGTCTATGACCGCACACTCTTCGAGCCGAGCCATGTGCGCTCATAGAGCGCACCTACACCCGATCCTAGAGTTTCCCTCGTCTCCGGCATAGCGAGGACCGTCATGGAAGCCGCCGGATTCATCATTCAGGCACACGTAGCTCGGGCGGGCCGGTTTGCGGCGTCAACAGGCAGCCTCGTTACATGCTGCCCGTCCTCAGGTCTTGCCAAACTTGCTCGGCCTGCCAGAGGTGGCGATGCTGCTTCCGCAAAGTCATCGCGGATCGTCTGGAGCTGACGGTGCATGAGATGTCTGAGAATTCCAACGCGACTTCTGACTCAGGACCCGAGAGCCGCCACCTTACGGACCGTGTTCCAATTGCGCGTCGTGCTCGGAATGCCGAACTCCTTTTCGATGAAGTTGTTCGGGAATCCGAAACGACCTTTCTTTTCGATCGAGAGCGAGAATGCTTCGGTCCCCACGATCTCAAAGACTTCGACATCGCCGTTCGGAGAACGCAGTGGCAGTGACGGAGTTCTGGCTGGCGCCTCGGACAAGAACGTCACGAACGGCTTGGCGCCCGGCACCCGATTTTTCTTGAACGGGTCGCGCTCAACGATTCTCGCGACTTCCGATAGCGTCCTTAGCAGGACCGTGACCTCCGCACCCAGTTCGTCGCCGAGCGCCCGTTCGGTCTTCAGACGCAATCGTCCGAGGCTCCTGGCCCGTGTGTCGAACAGGACGTTTCCACTCTGGATGTACGTCCGGACGTTTGCGAATCCGAGCGACTCGAATACTCGGACGACGTCGGACATTGCAGTCATCCTATGGCCCGCAACGTTGATCCCTCTTAAGAAAGCGACGGTCTTTCCCATGATTGCTCCGGCTCGAAATGCTGCCCGTTACTCGAGCCTCGCGAGCCGGTATATGGTTTGACCACCGTCAGCGAACGCCGGCAGCTGGATGTCGTCTGAGGATACGGCGTTCGTCAGAGTCAGCGTCAAGGCGTCGCCCGATATTTCGTATTCGTATTCGCTCCTGCCGTTGACGAACCCGGGTGTGATCGCGAACTGCGGCCGCATGACCAGCGTCGAACCCGTTACGTCGTACGTGCCGCCGTTCACCACGATGGAGTCGATTCGAGCTACCTTTTCCTCGTCAGTGGCCGCCCACCTCTCGGCGAACAACGGAAACCGCTCATCGCCGGAGCTGTACGCGATCGTGTAGTACCCCTCCGTGAACAGGAGCAGGTTCTCCTGCATATCGACTTCGGTGACGTCGCCCCCCGCCGTAACGGTCTGGATGTCCAGCCCACGCCAGGCGCCGTGAAGCGGCGAGAGAATGGGCACCGGGTCGTCCTGTTCGATAAGGGGTTCCGGCTGACAGGCGATCACTCCTGGTAATAGCAGTAGAAGCAGAAAAACTCGATTGTACATTCCATATCTCCGGGTTGCTGCGTGCAGTGTCGGTGAATCGAGGTCGCGCGGGGAGCCTGTCGGGCCTCCACTCCTGGTTGATTCTTCCGGTTCGTCGGTACGCCGCAAGTGCACGTCGTGCGCCTGCCGCTTGGAATATCGTACCTCAAGTCAGGGGTCGTTCGACTCGACTCCTGAGGCCGGAAAGGCATCGAGTCGTCGACCTCCAAACCCGACCCGTTGTGCTTCAAGCCATGCCAGGGATGGGGTCGCCACCTGGAGTACGCTGACTTCATTTCCGTACCCGTTTCCGAATTCCGGCGTGGTTGATTGACACCGTCAGTCCACAGCCCGCAGTTACCCCCGGCCGGCGTAGGGCATCTTCGTCGCCATGACCGTCATGAATAGCACGTTCGAATCCAGCGAAAGACTTGCCATGTAGAGGACCGCACGGGCCACATCATCCACGGCCATTCGCGGCTCGGCGGCGATAGACCCGTTGGCCTGTCGAACACCGGTGGTCATTACTTCGGTCATCTCCGTCGCGGCGTTGCCGATGTCGATCTGACCGCAGGCGATGTCGTATTTGCGCCCGTCCAGGGCCGTTGACTTTGTCAGGCCGGTGATCGCGTGTTTGGTTGCCGTGTAAGGCGCGGAGTCGGGCCTTGGGGCATGGGCCGATATGGAACCATTGTTGATGATACGCCCGCCTCTGGGTCGTTGACTCTTCATGATCTTGATCGCTTCCTGCGTACACAGGAACGCGCCGGTCAGGTTCGTGTCGACGACCCTCTTCCATTGGTCGTAGGTCAGATCCTCTAACGAGACTGGTGGCGCAATGGTTCCCGCGTTGTTGAACAACAGATCCAGACGTCCAAAGACTTCTTTGGTCCGGTCAAAAAGAGCTCCGACGGAGGCGGAATCGGTGACATCGGTGGGTACAACCAGCCCGTTCGACCCGGCCGGTCCGGCCTCTCTCTTCGTGACCTCCAGAGGGTCCCCACGACGGCCGGCCAGCGCGACGGAATACCCCGCCTCCAGAAGAGCAAGTGAAGTGTGCCTTCCGATGCCTGTCCCGGCTCCCGTAACGATGGCGACCTTGCCAGCTGCGCTCAACGGTGATTCCTCCTCATTGCCGTTCGGTTCTGAATTCTGTCCCAAAGAGTTGCCGTCAAATACTGCCGCCAACGGAGCGCAGAGGCGGCAGCAGCAGCAGCGTAGTCCCCTCAAAGGAGCGCCCGGCCTCCGTCGAACGCCATCCAGCCGCCGTTCAGCAAGACGAGAGCCGCAACAACCCATGCGCTCCAGTGCAGGGAGGTATCGAACCGGAGGATGCCAAACTGATGCATCAGCGCCGATACGATAACGAGTGCGGCCGCGATGATCCAGTACCACTGCATGTGTTCACGCGTCCTCCGGGGGGTTCTCGGCAAACCATGTCGCGATTGCCGGCATATTCTTCTCGAAATCGCCGGGGATGGAGAAGTTCAGGACGCCTGCCCGGCTCGAACTTCGGTTCTCGAAATCATGCGTTGTGCCACCCGGTGCCAGTACGAAGGAGCCTTCCGGGGCCTCCCTCCATCGGTCACCGATCAGGAAACTCATGGTTCCTTCGATCACGGAACCTCCCGAATGGGTATTGTGAGAACCGAGCCTACATCCGCGTCCGCGCAGCCCACAACAGGGGGAAGAATCTCTTGTTGAGCGTCTGGGTCAGGTACTCCACGCCCATCGTTCCGAGCGGTCCCTGGCCGAACGCGGTCTCGACCAGGTTCTGGCCTGTCCCCGCCTTGCGGCCGATCATTCGTTGGGCCATCCGAACGTGATGTTCGCGCCAGAGCGAGAACATCTCGTCGTACTCGATCATGGCCTCGCAGAGGATCTTTAGCTCATGGTGTTCGGGGTTGATGTAGATCTCGACGATGGCCGATTCCTGTTCGTCCTCGGTCTCGACCGAGAAGCCGCGTCCGTCCAGCAGGTTCACGAAGCGGTCCCAGAGCGAGGGCTCTCGGAGCCGAGCTTCCAACCGTCGCCGCGCCTCAGGGTGGTCGGCAAACATCGCGAGATAACGATGATCCCGGGATCCGCAGATGTATTCGATCTCGCGGAACTGACGCGACTGGAAGCCGCTTGCCGGCTTCAGGTTGTCCCGGAACTCGATGAAATCGGACGGGATCATCGTTTCCAGGACGGTCAACTTGGGAATGAAGAGACGCACGGTGGCCGTCAACCTCCGCAGCAAGCGCTCGGGTTCTCTGATGTCGCCCTCATCCAGTAGCGAAAGGATCAAACTCAGCTCGTGAAGCATCAGTCTGAACCAGAGCTCGAACACCTGGTGGCTGATGATGAACAGCATTTCATCATGGCTTGCTGGATTCGCGAGAGGCTTCTGCAGTTCGAGTAGCTCAGGAACCTTCAGATATCTTTCGTATGTCAGTTTGTCCGCGGGAATGTCTTGGTTCATGTCGGAGCCAGTATACGCTCCGACGCCTGCGAGCAGTTACCGACTCGAGGAGGGGGCGGCGGACCCGAGGACGGGTGGGGGAACTCCCATCTGGCGACGGCCGTGGTTGGCTGCGCCTCGTCCGGGGAGCGTTACTTTCGCAGCAGCGACACGTATTCTCTGAGCGCGAACGCGTTATTCAGCCGTTCCTCTTTCGAGCTGAAGATGAAGGTGACGGTATCGTCACCCAGGTATTCCAGAAGCCGGCTTACCAGGTCGGGTTGGCTGTCCAGTTCCGCGAAGTAGCGCGACTTGAAGTCGGGCCACTTCTCGGGAGCATGGCCGTACCAACGGCGTAGCTCGGTCGACGGAGCGAGTTCTTTCGGCCAGTAGTCGATCCGGGCGTTCTGCTTGGACACGCCCCGGGGCCAGAGGCGGTCGACGAGTATCCGGAATCCGTCCGCCTCGTCGGGTTCCTCGTAAACTCGCTTGACCTTGATGTTCACCCTTTTCTGACCACTAGTATACGTTTCCCGCAGAGGGCTATATATTAGTCGCGATCTTCGTCACGAGGAGGGGATATGAATCGATCCGTTTTTGTCTTGTTCGTCCTTGTGCTTGGACTGACCGGTTGCACGAGTGGTGGGGCTGAGGGTCTGACTGAAGCCGAGCAGACGCTCCCGCGACCGGCGGGAACGCTGCACGACGGTCCGGCGTTCCGGTTCACCGAGATCGTGGACGGCATCTACCATGCGCGCGGGACTGGTGCGCTGAACGTGGGCACCAATTCGGTCGTGATCATCAACGAGAGCGACGTCATGCTCGTCGACTCCCATATCACGGCAGCGGCAGCATGGGTGCTCCTCGACGAACTCAAGGCGATCACGGACAAGCCGGTACGCTACGTGGTCAACACCCACTACCACTTCGACCACGCCCACGGAAACCAGATCTTTCCGGCCGACGTCGAGGTCATCGGGCACGTGTTCACCCGGGAAAAACTCGAAGGAAACGTGCTCGAGGAGCGGACTTACCAATCCTTCACGTCCGGCATCCCGGACCAGATCGAATCCTTGAAAGAGCAGATTGCGGACGGAACCGACGCGGAAGCCCGGTCTGGACTGGAAGCCCGTCTGATGGTCCAGGAGAACTATTGGGCGGCACTCCAAGAAGTCGTCCCCACGCCCCCGAACCTCACGCTGGAGCGGGGGATGACCCTCTACCGCGGCGGCCGCGAGATTCAGCTTCACTTCCTGGGCCGGGGGCACACGGGCGGCGATGTCGTCGTCTACCTTCCCGAAGAACGCATCGTCTGTACCGGTGACCTGTTGGGACCGAACCCTTCATTCATGGGAGACGGGTACCTGAACGAATGGGTCGAAACGCTCGACGCCCTCGCGCGCCTGGATTTCGTCACAGCCTTGCCCGGTCACGGAGCGCCGTTTGAAGGGAAGGCGAAGATCGAGCACTACAAGTCCTACCTGACCGACCTCTGGAACCAGCTTCAACGACTCCATTCCGCGGGCGTGTCCGCCGAGGACGCCGCCGGACGCGTGGACCTGACCGCGCACAGCCGGTTCTACCCGAACATCCAGGGCCCCGGAGTGGACCCGCGGGCCGTCCTGCGTGTCTATGACCTGTTAAACGGAGTCGCGGAGTAGGAATTAGGAGGCAGAGCCCCCATTTCCCTATTTCGTTCTTCGGCTATTTCACTTATAGGGCCGGCGACTCCCCAGAAGGATATTCCTGGGCGGGATTTGGGGTGCAGACCTTCAGGGATCGACGGTGATCGTGCCCACCATGCCGAACTGTTCGTGGTTCCGGCAGAAGTAGCGGTATTCACCTGGGGTATCGAAGGTTCTCTGAAAGGTCTGGCCGTTACTCAAAAACACCGACGCCCACGGCTCGACACCGGGAGGCAGGATGGCCTGTCCCGTTTGCTTCTCGAACTGGGGATCGGTCGTAGAGGAGTGGCGGTTTCGGGATGTGTTGACCCACTGAACCGTGGTACCGACCGCAATCGTGATTTCTGCCGGGACGAACTGAAAGCGCGAACCCTGACTCTGCATTTCAACGATCACGACGGCAGGTTCGGCCGCAGCGGCGCCGTCCGCGGGTTCCGTGGGGCCCGGTTCCGGCGGTGCCGCCGTGACGGGCGGTGGCATCCGCTCGTCGAGCAGATCCCGGAGGTCCGCGTCCAGAGTGGTATCGGTGCCGGGTGAAACTGTGACTTCAGCCGTTCGTTCACCGAGAAACTCGTGCCAGATCCGTGCTGTGTAGGTTCCCGGAGGAACACCGTCGATCAGAAAGCTGCCCGTGTCATCGGTGATCGCGAAATAGGGGTTGTCCACCGCGACGATGTGCGCCTGCATCCAGGAATGGACATCGCACTCGGTGTAGACGAAGCCGGCCGTCGTGAAGGTGTGCGTGTTGGTCTGGTTCTGAACCGGCTGGGCGATGTTGAACTCTGTTTCATCGTTCAGGTAGGTGTGGATGTTGTGGAGTATCGGGTCGCTGTTGACGATGCTGAAGTCCACGTTCGTCGGCACGACTTGGACGTGAGGGGAGTAGTCGCATCCGGACTGATTGATCCTCCATCCCACTTCCGGTTCCGGCATCGCTTTGCCTTCGGTGATGCCTTCCAGCAGTACCACGGCGTTTGCCAGGCCTCCTTCTTCGGCAACCACGAGTTCGAGCGCTTCCCGATCGTCTCCGCCGCAGACCTCAGGATCGCGGTCGATCTCACGGACGGGCAGTGAGGGGATCGCACCGGATACCAGGATCGTGCCCGCTATGCGCCCTCCGCCGGATACGTCGATCACACGATAATCCGGAGCTCCGCCGACCGAGACGGGAGCGGTGTCTGCGACCGGCGGCAGCACCGGCATCTCCGTCGGCTCACTTCCCCCACAGGCGGCCAGGGCGAGTGTGGCAAGCACAAGGGCAAGTCGCAGCATAGAATCTCAACAGTCGGTCAATTGGTCGCTGGATTCGGAATTCGGGGACGGAGACCGAACTACTCGTGGTTTCGAGCCCTTCCGTTTTGGATCTCAAGAGTTCGGTCTCCGTCCCCGAATTCTCGGAATCGCAGCGTCAAACGGGTCAGACTAACGGTGGGGTCCAGGGCCCGGTCCAGGAGGCGGGGGCTCCGCCGACATGGCGTCCACACGGCGGATGATCTCCGTCGTGATGTCCGCGATGTCCTCCACAAAGAGCAGGCCGCTCTGCGGGTTGGACGAGTCGATAATCAGCGTAAAACCGTTTTCCTGGGCATAGACTGCTATGGCCTGATCGACCTTCGCGGTGATCGGAATCAGGAGTTCCTGCCGGAGCGCGTTCAACTCGAGATCGACGTCTTCGTTCAGCCGGTTGAGGTCGGTGGTCAAGCGCTCCACTTCACGGTTCAATTGGAGCAGCTGCGCTTCCGATGCCCCGGGTTCGGGTGTCTGCACTTGCTGCTGTGCGGCTACCAACTCCTGCTGCTTGACCTGAAGCTCGGCCGTTCGTTCCGTCATCCGGGCCGTCCATTGCTCGGCGGCCTTTCGGCCTTCGGCACTGGTTTCGACGGCCTGTGCAAGATTGATCACCCCGATCTTGGAAGCCGACTGAGCGCCAAGCTTTACCGGTGACAAAAGGAGCGTGCCGATTAGCAGAACGGCCCAAGTCGTTCCCGAAGGCGTGGTTGTCTTGAACTGCGACTGACGGATCATCCGAATTCTCCTATCCCAAAAGTGGGGCACAATCGATTTTCCTACTTTTCGTCCCCGGCTGCGAAGAAAACAAGAGGGAAATCAAGGGACCCTCATATTTTACAGCCACTATTGTCCGAAACCACCGGCTTCTTCGAAGTGATGTGCGGTCCGGAGCACCTGATCTTCACGGAAGTGGTTCCCTATCAGTTGCATGCCGACAGGCATTCCAGCCGAATCCTTGCCGCACGGCACGGAGATGCCGGGCAGGCCGGCAAGGTTACAGGTGATGGTGAAAATGTCGGAAAGGTACATCGCCAGCGGATCGTCGGTCTTCTCGCCGATCTTGAAGGCGGTCGTGGGGGCTGTCGGGGTGACGATCAGGTCGACTTTCTCGAAGGCTTCCTGAAAGTCGCGCAGGATGAGCGTTCTGACCTTCTGTGCTTTGAGATAGTACGCGTCATAGTATCCGGCGCTCAGCGCGTAGGTACCCAGGAGGATGCGCCGTTTGACTTCCCCGCCGAAACCGCTCATCCGCGTGCGGCGGTACATCTCCTGAAGGCCGCCACCCTCCGACTCGCGGAGCCCGTACCGTACGCCATCGTAGCGTGCCAGGTTGGAACTGGCTTCGGCCGTGGCGATCAGGTAGTACGTCGCAACTGCGAATTCGGTGTGGGGGAGGCTGACTTCCTCCACGCGGCAACCGATTGTTCCCAGGAGCTTGATCCCGCTCTCCACCCGATCCTTGACCTCGGCATCGAGACCCTCGATGAAATACTCCTTCGGGATTCCAATCCGGGTTCGGTCGACCTTCTCTTCCAGAGATGCAGCCCATTCATCGGTCGGAATGTCCGCGGACGTGGAATCGAGCGGATCGAAGCCCGATATGGCTCCGAGCAAGTGGGCCGATTCCCGGACCGTCTTTGAAAGCGGCCCGATCTGATCCAGCGACGACGCAAAAGCAACGAGGCCGTAGCGGGAGATCCGGCCGTATGTCGGTTTCAGACCGACGACTCCGCAGAAGGAGGCCGGCTGGCGGATTGACCCTCCGGTATCGGAACCCAGCGCGACCAGCGACAGGCCCGCCGCGACGCCGGCGGCCGAACCCCCGCTCGACCCTCCCGGGACACGGTCGCGATCATGCGGGTTGCGGGTGGGGTAGAAGCCGGAGTTCTCGGTCGATGAGCCCATCGCGAACTCATCCAGATTGGTCTTGCCGACGACGATCGCACCCGCGTCGCGCAACCGCCCGACCGCGGTCGACGTATAGGGTGGTACGTAGTCTTCGAGTATGCGGGAACCGCACGTCGTCCGGACATCGCGGATTGCCATGTTGTCCTTGACGGCGACGGGGATTCCGGCCAGCGGCGGTAGAGACTCTCCGGCCTCAAGCGTCTCGATCTTCTCATCGACGCGCCTGGCCTCGGCCAGCGCCTCCTCCCGGCAGGTCGTCAGATAGACGTGGAGATCGTCGTCGACCTGATCGATTTCCTCGTACAGGGCCCCGACGACCTCGGTGACTGCTACCTCCCTATTCCGGTAGAGAGCGCCGAGCTTGTCGATCGTGAGGTCCCCCAGCTTCATCGCTCGGTGATCACCCGGGGTACTTTGAACAGGCCGACTTTGGTGGCTGCTTCTGAACTTCCGGTACGGGGTTCGACCCGGTCTTCGCGAACGACATGAGGGACGTCGACCGTTACCTGAGCGGTGGGCTCGACGTGTTCCGTGTCGAGGCCCTCGAGCTGCTCGACGTAGTCGACGATTCGGCTCAACTGTTCCGCCAGTCTTTGTTTCTCGTCATCCTCGACTTCGAGGTTCGCCAGTTGGGCGACGTACTCTACGTCAGTTGCGCTTATTTTCATGGATGAATCCAATCTCCGTGATCCAGGCACTGGGCCAGGGCTCGTTTATCTTCCGGATCAGCCTGGAGCGGATCGACCGAAGCTGTTTCTCCCAGGTTCGATCCGGCACCCGGATGACGACTCTTGCCCCGTCGATCCGATCGACCATCGTCGATTGTCCCAGCGCCGAGCCGACGATCCTGGGCCACAGCGCTCGAAGCAGCCGCAGGTCCAGCTCCTCGTCCCAGGCGGGAGCCCGTCGGAAGTTTGCGATCAGGTGGCGCAGCGCAGGATCAAAGGCCATGACCTCTTTTAGCACACCTGGCAAACCAAGTGGTCGGTGATCGAACGACCCCGGCGCTTCGTGTGGGACTGTGGCGGTGTCACACCTGGGAACTCGCAACTGACTACCGACTACTTCTTCCCCCACTTGTCACTCGTCACCCGTCACTTCCTGCCTTACAATTATGTACTTCACCGATACGTCCTTTCAGCAGCATCCAAGGGGGATCCATGTTTGCTCAAGAGAATCGTCTGTCGACCGTCCTGCCTATCGTCCTGATGCTTCTTGCGACCGGCGCGTCGGCCCAGACCATCACGACACCGCTCGAGGAGTTCGGTTTCAATCTCGGGGACGACTACCAGCTGGCGAACTACACGCAGCTCGAGGCCTACTGGGAGAAGCTGGCCGGGGAGTCCGACCGGATGAAGCTGGAGGTTATCGGCGACACCGCCGAAGGGCGGCCGATATACATGGCGACGATCACGGCGCCGGAAAACCAAAGCAACCTCGACCGTTACAAGGAAATCTCGCGCCGCCTCGCGCTGGCCGAGGGCGTCAGCGCAGCCGAAGCGCGCGAGCTGTCGGTCGAGGGCAAGCCGGTGGTATGGATCGACGGCGGGCTGCATGCGACCGAGGTTCTCGGAGCCCAGCAGCTGATGGAGCTGGTCTACCAGTTGGTCAGCCGAACTGACGACGAGACCATGCGCTTCCTCCGCGACACGATCGTCCTGGCGACGTGCGTAAATCCGGACGGCCTGGAGCTGGTTTCGAACTGGTACATGCGGAACCCGGTGCCGGAGGAGCGTTCCACCTCGAGCCTGCCGCGCCTCTACCAGAAGTACACCGGGCACGATAACAACCGGGATTTCTACATGTCGTCGCAACCCGAATCGGAAGCTATCAACCGGATTCTCTACCGCGAGTGGTTCCCCCAGATCGTCTACAATCACCACCAGACGGGTCCCCGGGGTACTGTTCTGTTCGCTCCGCCGTTCCGTGATCCCTTCAACTACAACTACGATCCCCTCGTCGTGACGAGCCTCGACCAGGTCGCCGGTGCGATGCACAGCCGGTTCCTGGCCGAAGGCAAGCCTGGCTCCACGATGCGTTCGGGAGCGACCTATTCGACCTGGTGGAACGGTGGGCTGCGTACCAGTCCGTATTTCCACAACATGATCGGATTGCTGACCGAAACCATCGGCAATCCCACTCCGATGGAGATCCCGTTCGTCGTCGAGAAACAATTGCCTAAAGGTGACTATCCCTCCCCGATCGCGCCGCAGACGTGGCACTTCCGCCAGTCGATCGAGTACTCGATCACCGCGAACCGAGCCGTCCTGGACTACGCGTCGCGCAACCGCGACACGCTCCTGTTCAACATCTGGCGGATGGGAATGAATTCGATCGAGCGCGGGAACCGCGACAGCTGGACGATCAGTCCGGATCGTGTGGCCCGGGTCGAAGCCCAGATGGATGCCGATGAGGTTCAACGCGGAGGCCGTGGCGGACGCGGTGGAGGCCCGGACCTTAGCCGCTATTACCGGATGATGCGCGATCCAGAGTTGCGCGACCCGCGCGGCTACATCATCTCGGCCGGCCAGGCCGACTTCCTGACCGCGACGAAGTTCGTCAACGTCCTGATCAAGAACGGCGTCGCCATCCATCGTGCGACGGCTGATTTCGAAGTCGACGGAAAGAGCTACCCCGCCGGGTCCTATGTCGCCAAAGCGGCCCAGGCTTTCCGGCCCCATGTGCTCGACATGTTCGAGCCTCAGGATTACCCGAACGACTTCGCTTTTCCGGGAGCCCCGCCGACACCGCCCTACGACACGACCGGCTGGACCCTGGTCTACCAGATGGGTGTGGAATTCGATCGGATCATGGAGGGGTTTGATGGCCCGTTCGAGAAAATCGAAGGTTTCGCCGAAGCGCCCTCGGGCCGCATCACCGAGTTGAACAACCCCTCCGGCTTCTTCCTGACGCACGCGGTCAACGACGCTTTCGTCGCGGTAAACCGGTTGACGGGTGAAAACGAAGATGTCTACTGGTTGCGTGAGCCTGTTGCGGCGAACGGCAAGACCTATCCGATGGGCACCATGTATATCCGCGCGAAGGAGGGCACCGCCGACAAACTGGCCGCACTCGCGGATGAGGTCGGTCTGACCTTCGAGGCGACCGTGTCCGAGCCGGAGAGCGACGCGCTGATGCTGCGCAGCCTGCGTGTCGGTTTGTGGGACCGGTACGGCGGCTCGATGCCGTCCGGCTGGACACGTTTCATGCTCGAGAACTTCGAATTCCCGCACGAGGTCGTCTATGCCAAAGCGCTCGACGAAGGAAACCTGTCGGAACGATTCGATGTCCTGATTTTTGTCGACGGGGGAATCCCCACCCGCGATCCGAGAGAGGGCGACCCCCCCGAGCTTCTTCCCGAAGAGTACGAGGACTCCCTCGGTGCCGTGACCGTTAGCGAGACCGTTCCCAGGATCAAAGAGTTCCTCGAGGCCGGCGGCACGGTCCTGGCGATCGGAGATTCGACAATCCTGGCCCAGCACCTCGGGTTGCCCATTTCCGACGCACTCGTCGAGAAGCTACCTGACGGGGGGGAGCGTCCGCTGCCGCGGGAAAAGTTCTACGTGCCAGGCTCGGTCCTTCGGGCGCAGGTCGACAACTCCAACCCGCTGGCGTTCGGGCTGCCCTCTGAAGTCGACATGTTTTTTCAGAGAAGCCAGGCGTTCCGGCTGGATCCCGGTGCCGCCAAGCAGGGAGTCGAAGCCGTCGCGTGGTTCGGCCCGGATTCGCTCCGCAGCGGATGGGCATGGGGCGAAGGCTACCTGGACGACACGATCGCGGTCATAGACGCCAACGTCGGCCGGGGAAAGCTTTTCCTGTTCGGTCCCGAAGTCGTGTTCCGCGCGCAACCTCACGGAACCTTCAAATTCCTCTTCAACGGCATCTACTACGGTCGTGCCGAGCCCGTGACCCTGGACGGCGGGCAGCAGAACTAGTGGCCTGTAACAGTGCTATCGGTTCGGCGTGAGCTTTGCGACGTAGAGCGAGCGGCCCCGGAGCGCGGTCACGAGAAGACTCTCATGCCAGGCCGGAATGAGATCGTGAGTGTAGATGTCGAGGCCACAGATACCGACGGTCGGCGTCCAGGCCGTCAGGGATTCGAATACGTCGTTTTCCTCGAGCATCCGATCCGGTCCGATGACCAGACGCGATCCGTCGTGGTTCCGCCTTCCACGGATGTGCTACGGCTTGCCGACATCGAGCGCGACAATCTTCTCGCGGTCGCGGGCGTATAGAGTGGTACCGACCAGCGTCGGAACGGTCCACGAAGTCGTGTCAAAGAGCTGGGCACGGGCCAGCACCTCCCCGCCCTCCGGCGACAGCCTCGCCAGCACGAGGTCGCCGTCCTCGTCCATTATGATTGCCTTGCCGTCCGCATACACCAGGCTGGAACGGCCGAAGCCGCGCTGCTGCCATAGGATCTTGCCGGTGCGGACGTCCAGCCCGGTCAGAAACGCGGGACCGAAGTTTCCGTCAGTGCCGTAGACGTAGTCCCCAAGCCGGATCGCGTTCGCAAACATCAGCCGGAGGCGATCGGTGAACCAGAGCTCCTCGACACGCGTGTTCCGACCCTCACGGCTCAGCTTCAACCCACGACTGCCCTGATTGTATCCAGAGGAGATGAACAGGATGTTATTGGATCCCCACACCGGCATGCTGTTGTTCATATCCCCCTGGGTGTCGTGCGGATGAGACCAGAGGATCCGGCCCGAGCCCGGATCCAGACCGTTGACCGACTGCCCACCGAGGATGACCAGCTGGGTCTGGCCGTCGACGTCGATCAGGAGAGGGGCGGCCTGCGCGGTCAGAAAATCGCCGTTCTTCCAGACAAGCGCGCCGTCAATCTGCCTGAAAGCCATGACGGCCTGTCCGGACCCGCCGGCCTGGATGATGATGGTGTCGTCGAAAGCGAGGGGGCTGGAGGCAAAGCCCGCCGTGACCGACGGCCGAATCAGCGTCGGCGGGGAATCGTAGTCGGCCACGAGGTCGTGCGACCAGACAATACGTCCGGTCTTCTTGTCGAACGCGTGGATTTGCTTGTTGCTGCCGGCTGTAAGAAGCAGATCCCCGGCCACGAGCGGTGTCGAATGGGGTCCGGCTCCGAACTGGAAATGCAGCGGTCGGGATGAGTACTCATATTCCCACTCGGTCTCGCCCGTCGCCGCGTCCATCGCGATGACGAACTCCCTGGATTCCCACGCTCCCCGTCGCCGGGTGTCCTCGCCGGGCCGGTACATCGTGTAGAGCGTGCCGTCATCCACGACGATGGCCGAGTGCCCCAGACCGAGCCGACGGCTCCAGATCACGGGAGGACCACCCTCTTCCCACGAGTCCGCAAGCCCCGTCGCGTCCGATATGAAATTGCGATGCGGGCCGCCCCACTGCCTCCACTCCCCAGCCGCGGGGTACGATTTCTGCGCGCCATCCGAGATCACGGCTGCACCCGCCAGGACAACGAGTGCAGCCAGAAAGCCCACTCGCCGACCTGTCATCAGCTCGGTTGGACGTCTCATGATTCCCTTGGATTCGAAAGGCTCGACAAATCATACGAGAGGCACGGAAGTGGATCAATCAATGTCTCGGCGGACGGCAGTGGTCGGGCCTCCGGGGTCTGGTATGTATCTCGCTTATCCGAGCCCTGGCTGCTGGGAGATCAACGTTCGGTTGGGTGCCCACGAAACCAGGATCGTCGTCGAGCAACTCGACTTAGCTCGACAAGCGCGTCCATTGACTGGATATGTATCTTTCATGCATCATTATGCATATGCGAACAACATTGAACATCGACGACACTTTGCTTGAGAAGGCGGCTAAGCTGACCGGCACAACTGAAAAGACGGCTTTGGTTCGGCGAGGACTGGAGGCGCTGATCGCGCTGGAGAGCTCACGTCGTCTCGCAGCATTGGGGGGCACTGAGAAGAAGCTCCGTCCGATTCCTCGGCGGCGGCCACCAGCAGCATGATCACGTTGGTCGATACGTCAGTGTGGATTGATCACCTGAGGAAAGGTAACAACCAACTAGCCACACTGCTCGATAAAGGAGGTGTTTGCTGCCACCGCTTCGTGATTGGCGAATTAGCCTGCGGCACCCTTCGCAATCGGGATGAGCTGTTGGGTTTGTTAAGAGCTTTACCACCAGCACCGATCGCTGAACATGACGAAGTATTGAACTTCATCGCCGAGCGAAGGCTTGCTGGTCGCGGCTTGGGATGGGTTGACATGCATTTGCTTGCTTCTGCACTCCTCTCAAACTGCACGGTATGGACTTTCGACAAAGCACTAGGAAAGGCAGCAACTGAACTGAGGCTCGTTTCGAATTGAAGGCGAGCTAACAACCGCTTGCAGCGTGACGGTCGCCTGCGGCGCCCGCAGCTGAAGCGCAAGACGTTAGCTAGGAGCCTGCGCGGCGGAACGAGAAGGATGGGTGTTCCATGGGATTTGATCGCGATTTCCGAGGAGCAATTCTGCACCAAGCCGAGCTCAGGCCGTTGCGGACAGTCGTGAGCCGTGTGGTGGGCTTGGCGAGTCCCGGTTTCCCGGATTATGCCCATGCGATCTTCTCGTTCATCCGTCGTAAGTTCACCGCCAAGTAACCAGATTCCATTCACATGCCGCGTTGTCCAAACCCCGCAGACTGTTTGTGGAATGCCACCGCTTGATCCACCCGAAGGGCGGTTCCCCAATGTGCTTTCTGGCCCGGGTAACGGTCCCGTCCACGCTGGGTTTTCATCTTCCGGACCATGGCCAAACGCAGTGTCTTCAGGTGGAAGGGGAGCGGCGGCGAGGTCCTTTTCGCGGCCCATCGCAACATACCCATCGATTTGACGTTGTTCCAGCATTTCTAAATTCGACTCGGATCGGTATCCATCGCGAGCACGCAGTCGGGATCTCTCCCAGATTGTCGTGCCTCCAAGCCGGCTCCATGCCCCACATCCGCCGCAACCGTTGTCGCCACGATGATGAAATCGACCACCGCCTGTGCATCTGAAACCGCGGTGGAGGTCTTCATGAAAGGTCCTGGGCTTTTGGCTTGGGCTCACCCATGCGGCGGATTGGCTGCCCGGTTTGTCGTCTCCCGATGGGGTTGACGCGAATGCTTCGAACCGCTGCATAACGTTTGCGCTTCTCGCGCGTCGGCCAAGCGCTCGGGCAGTTCGACGCCCCGCAGGGCCTTGCCGTATCTGCTCGTCTTCTTCCTGACATGCGATCGTCCTGGCCCGATTCTGCAGATCTCAATCTGCTCACCCAACTCGGTCTCCTGCTTCTTCATGCTGCTCACGCGTTTGCTATGGACCGCATCTTGGTTTCGGTTCCCACACCAGACCCGCACTCCGCACCACTTGCACGAGGAAAGTACGCAGCAAGTTCTGCTCCCAACTGGAGGCTCGTTTCGACCGCGATCTGAGCCATAGAGGCGAGAAGGCTAACAACCGCTTTCGAACGCGCTTAAATCCATTGCGTCCACAGCATCGATATGAAGTCGACAGGTGATGCGGCCAGCCAATCTCTCAGCGACGGCGGCAGCGCAGGTTCTGTTCCGGAAGATATGGTCGCACATGTCCTATCTTCGTTATCCGCCCAATAGCGCGGTTCAAGGAGCCCCGACCAAATTTCTCCCCGTTTGACGAAACCAAGCTGTTCGTAGAGCCGGTCTATTTCCACCAGTAGCTCATCGACCTCTCCGGTCGAGCACCGAACGTCGAAGAGTTGATTCGCATCGTGGCGGGTGGGGAAGGCGGGATTGTGGACGAACCGACCAAACGTGCATTCGGAAACGTGATCCGGGTCGTGGTAGAGCGCGTATTCCGTCTCGGCGAGACGGTCGATGGGGATGTCGGGTCGAGTTGTCACTCATACTAAGACGTTGATTGGAGTCATAAGGTTCCCAACGGAATTAACATAGAAACCATTCGATGGAACTGAGACTGCGCGATTGAATCGGGAGGGCTTGACGTCTGATGCCCACCACTTTGTCACCTAAGAACAAGTCTGATTCCCCTGAGGCAGTACGTCTCTGATTCTTCGCGCCCATGGGTTTTGGTGACTCCGGCATCCCGGCGAGAGTAGAATCCGTGGAAGCCGGGTCAGGCGAGAACTCGTCGAGCAGTCCGACGACTCGACCGGGACTTTACGCTGGCACCACATCATTCGGCCAAAGGGGGTTTGAAGTGAAACGGACGAACGGCTACCGAACCTGTAGGTTTGGGCTCCTTGCGCTGGTTGTCTCAGCCGGTGCCCTTCTGATGGCTTCGGAGGTGAGCGCTCAGGATCAGGGGCTCTCGCTCGAGAAGTACCTGGACATGGAGTCCGTCTCGAATCCTCAGATCTCACCTGATGGCTCGCGAATCATCTACACCCGCCAGTGGGTGGACAAGGTCAACGACCGTCGCGAATCGTCGCTCTGGATCATGAACAGCGACGGCGCCAGGAACCGGCAACTGATCGAAGGTAGTGGAGCGCGCTGGTCTCCCGACGGTACTAGAATCCTCTTCACGAAAGAGGGGGAGCCGGAGGGTTCACAGATCTTCGTCCGTTGGATGGACGATGAAGGATCCGTGACTCAGATCACCCGGCTGGAGAACGGGCCATCGGGGGCGCGCTGGTCTCCCGACGGCAAGTCGGTGGCCTTTACGGCTCGAGTGGACGATGAGGCGGACTTCGCCGGAGTTAGCCTCCCGTCCCGTCCCGACGGCGGAAAATGGGTCGAGGAGCCCAAGATCGTCGAGCGGGCCGGCTACAAACGCGACCGCCAGGGCTACATCGACACCGGCTGGACCCATGTCTTCGTGGTGCCGGCCGACGGTGGAACCGCCCGGCAGCTCACCGACGGCGATTGGAACCACTCGAACATCTCGTGGAGCCCCGACGGAACCGCGATTTATTTCACGTCCTATCGTGCTGAGGATTGGGACCGTCCCGAGCACTGGCGGGAATCGGAGATCTACTCCGTCGACATGGCTTCGGGAGAGATTACTCAGCTTACCGACCGCCGTGGTCCCGACAACGGCCCGGTTCCGTCACCCGATGGACGCCTGATTGCTTATACCGGGATCGAGGCCCACCAGGATACCTACCGGAACCAGAAGATCTACCTGATGAACCGGGACGGGTCCGGCTCGCGTGAGATCTCCGGAGATTACGACCGCCAGTCGCGCGGCCTCGAGTGGGCGCCGGATGGGAGCGGGCTTTACTTCAGTGTTGCCCGTGAGGGTTACCGCAGCCTGCATTTCGTGTCGATCGATGGTGGCGTCACACAGCTCACTGAAGACAAGCAGCTGATCTCGCTCTCGTCGTTCTCCGACGAGGGTGTCGCCGTCGGGACGATCTCGAGCGTGCACGAGCCCGGCGACATCTACCGATTCGACCTGTCGAGCCCGAACGACGCGACCCGCCTGACCGAGGTGAACGCCGACGTCCTCCACGGCGTCACCCTCGGCGAGGTGGAAGAAATCTGGTATGACTCGGATCCCTTCCGGGTCCAGGGCTGGATCGTCAAGCCCCCGAACTTCGATCCGGACCGTGCCTACCCCATGATGCTGGCGATCCACGGCGGTCCTCACGGGATGTACAATGGCGGATTCAATTTCGCCTTTCAGGAACACGCCGCCAACGACTACGTCGTCGTCTACACGAACCCCCGGGGGAGCACCGGCTACGGGACGGCGTTTGCGAACGCCATCAACCACGACTACCCGGGCATCGACATGCAGGACCTCATGCGCGGGGTCGATGAGGCGCTCGCGACCGGGTTCGTCGACGAGGAGAACCTGTTCGTATACGGCTGCTCCGGTGGTGGCATCCTGACGAGCTACATCGTCGGAAACACCGATCGGTTCCGGGCGGCCTCGGCGAACTGTCCCATCGTCAACTGGATGTCGGCCATGGGGACATCCGACGCAATCAGCTACCTGCGTACCTTCGAGAGGCCGTTCTGGGAAGACGCCGCCGAATGGATCGACCGCTCATCGATCTTCTACGTGGAGAACGTGACCACGCCGACGATGCTCATGACGGGTGAGAACGACCTGCGCACCCCGATGGGCCAGACCGAGGAGTTCTACCAGGCCCTCCAGTACGTTGGCGTGCCAACTGTAATGATTCGATTCCAGGAAGAGTGGCATGGCACGACTTCCCGCCCTTCGAACTTCCTCCGGACCCAGCTCTACCTGAGGAAGTGGTTCGAGAAATGGGGCACTCACGAGCCGCTTGCAACGTCGGATGACGCCGGAGGTGTGAATCGAAATCAGCTTCGGTAAGGATGAGGATGACTAAGTCCTAAGGGAAGTGTAGGTGCGGTCTATGACGTCTATGACCGCACATTCTTCGAGCCGGCACGATGTGCGCTCATAAGAGCGCACCTACACCCGATCCTAAAGTTTCGCCGTCTCCCGCACCTAGACTGTATCCGAGACGCTCCATCCAGGACCCTTCCGGTGTCAGCCACGACCAGTCAAAAGTGCAACCTGGCTTTCCGATCGCTGCGATGACGATCTTGGTGACAAAACGCGGATCCCGAAGTCTGACATCGGAACACTCGCTGGATCTCGGGAACCGTCGGGGCTTCCGCGGTGTCCTAATTGAGAGAGACAGGACGCGGTTGACGAACGTCATCACGGCGCTTTTTGGGGAGCGAAATTGCCGTCATAACAGCGCATTTTCGCTATCATAGGAGTTCCCCTGTGAAGTCAGCCAGCAGGACTTCGAGCGCCGACCGATCGAACAGACACGAAGGAGCGACACGTTGGTGCACCGCAGCGTTTGCGTAGTTGCCTTTTCACTGGCTTTTCCTCTGCTGGTCTTTGCCGGGCAGGAAAGCGGAGCTGACCGCCCGGCCGCTCCACCCCCGATTTCCGCGCAAACCGAGCTTTCCGAGGAAGAGATCGCCCAGTATCGGGCCGCGGCTGGACGTCTGTTGCTCAACGACGGTGTGGCCGGCTTGAAGGATATCCTCGAGGAAGCCGGCGTCGCACCGCTGACGTTCGACCAGGAAACACAGGTGCAGTCTGTCTGGGAAGCTCATGACCGGGAACGACGTCGTGTGATCGAAGCCGACGTCGAGGTGGCCGGCTCGTCGCTCGCGGATAAGATCCGCGATCTGGAGGAGCAGTTGCTGCTCGCCGCCGTCAAGTTCCTCAACCCCGCTCAGCGCTACGCCCTCACCAGAGATATAGCAGGCGAGGCGAACAGCGACCTGCCCGAGGACGAGGACGAGTTGCGCGAATACCTGGGAGATCTCCGGAGCCCCGCGGGGCGCGGAGGGCGGGTGGTCATCGACGGGTTCGGCGGCGGGCGTATGCCGAATCGGGATGAGATCCAGGAAATCCGGATCAACGAAAACTCCTTCACCGCGGAGCAGAGCCGGCAGGGTCGGGTACAGACCGAGATCGTGACCCGTGGAGGCACCGGGCGCTTCAACGGCGACGTCCGGTTCAACTTCGCCGACGAATCGCTCGACGCACGGAATGCGTTCGCGAAATCCCGCCCCCCGTACCAGCAAAGACGCCTCAACGCCAACCTGAGCGGGCCCGCCATCCGGGACCGGCTGACATTGACGCTCAGCTTCTACCACGACACGAACGAAGACGGGGATACGCTGCATGCGATCACTCCTAACGGCCTGGTCAATGACGCCATCACCCGACCTCGCAAGAACCGTGGTCTCACGACCCGCGCCACCGCTCAGCTCAACGACAACCACGTGATCAACACGAGTGTCAGCTTCGGCACCTTTGACATGACGAACATGGGCGTCGGGGGGGTTGGGCTGCCCGAACAGGCGTCAACCATGGACGGACGACACTTCAACTTCCAGATCAAGGAAACGGCGATCTTGTCGCGTTCGCTCAACAACGAGGTCCGCTTCTTTGCCGGCACGCACTCCAATGAATTTCTCCCGGTGAACTCCGGACCGTTGATCAATGTCCTCGGTGCGTTCAGAGCGGGCGGTTCTACCAACAGAGGAGAGAATCGGAACCTCGACTACGGGTTCGGGGACCTGCTGATGTACACCGGCCGGGATCTGTCAGTAAGACTTGGCTTCGACGGTGGTTACAGCCGCGAAGACTCTGTTTCGAGGCGCAATTTCAACGGCAGCTTCGTCTTTTCGAGCCTCGATGACTTTCTGGCCGGAAAGCCTATTCAATACAGCGTCAACGAGGGGGATCCGAACCTGACCATCAGTCAGTTCGAAGCGGCTGCGTTCGTTCAGAGCGACTTCCGGATTACACCGCGGCTCGCCCTCGGATTCGGATTGCGTTACGAGACCCAGACGAACCTGGGTGACCGGAACAACATCGATCCGCGGTTAGGTTTCGCGTACTCGATCGGTTCGTCCACGGTCATCCGGGGCGGCAGCGGGATTTTCCACCAGCGTCTGAGACGGAGAACGGTCGGTCAGTTGATCCAGTTCGACGGGACGCGCCAGCGATCGCTTACGATCCGGAATCCGGCTTACCCGGATCCGTTTCTCGATGAAAAAGGCGAAGCCACGGTGAACGTGCCCTCGTCGATTCGGATTCGCGCTGCCGACCTCGCAGCCCCCTACACCTGGAATACCGAGTTGTCCATCGAAACCAGCTTCTCCGAGGGTCTGGTGCTGACCGGCGCTTACAGGTTCGTTCGCGGCGTACATCTGTTTCGGGGCCGGAACCTCAATTCGCCCCTGGACGTGACCTCGACGATCACCAGGTCCTGCCAACCGGATCAGGACGAGGCGACCTGCCTGCCGCCGGATCCCTCCCGCGGCAGAATCGTTCAGCTGGAATCGACCGGCACCTCGCGTAACCAGAGCTTGAGGCTGGGCTTCCGGCAGCGCTTCAGCTTCGTCAACATCAACGGCAACTACACTCTCGAGTCCAACTACACCGACGCAACCGGGCCGTTCGGACTTCCTGCGGACAACCACGATCTGGGGGCGGAGTGGGCGCCCGTGAGCCCAAGGCACCGCTTCAACACGTCAGTCAACTTCAGGATGCCCTGGAACGTGAACGCGAACACCCGCTTCAACTGGAACACGGGAAGGCCCTACAGCCTCCGAACGGGTAGGGACGACAACCAGGACACCAGCACCAACGACCGACCGCCCGGCGTAACCCGCAATTCACTGACGGGACCGGGGTTCTTTGAAGTTTCCATGAACCTGTCCAAGTCCGTGCAGCTTCGAGAGTCACGGAGTGGCAGCAGCGGTCCGGCGGCCAGCGGCGGTTACTACGGCGGCCGGCGGGGCATCCGGATGACGATCACGGCCAATGTCCAGAACCTCCTGAACCAGGTCAACTTCCAGAGCTTCAGCGGAGTGCAGACCTCCCCCTTCTTCGGTCAAGCCACGCGTGCGCGTCGCGCCCGACACGTCCAACTTTCCGTCCGATTTAATTTTTAAGTGAGTCTAGAAATTGGCGGTGGCAATCGCCTGTTGACCTATTCGCCGCGCAACGCCACGAGCGGATCCACTCGTGCGGCCCGCCGCGCCGGAAGGTAACTTGCGATCATGGCGACTGCTGCAAGAAGGACGGAGACGCCAACCAAAGTGAGGGGATCGGTCGGCGTCACGCCCAGGAGCAGGCTTTGAATCACGAGTGAAAGACCCAGGGACAGGACCAGGCCGATCGCGATTCCGATGAGGGTCATGGCCAGACCATGCCCGAGTACCAGCCGCATGATCGTACCGCGGTGGGCGCCGAGCGCGACCCGCACGCCGAGTTCGGACTCGCGTTGGGCCACCGAGTAGGAAGTGACCCCGTAGAGTCCCACCGCGGCCAGCACCAAAGCGACGATCGCGAAGAAACCGGCCAGGGTCATCGTAAAGCGAGTCGGCGCGATCTCCTTGTCGATGTACTCGTCAAACGTACGCGCATCGAATACCGGCACGTTGGCATCGAGCCTGGCCGCGACCTGGCGAATCCCGCCGAGCGCCGCGCGCGGGTCGCCGCTGGTCCGGACGACTGCGGCCATCCTGAAAGCGCCGTCGGTGAGTCGGTAGATCGTCTCCCGTTCCTCGCCCACAACCCGTTGGTGCCGGATGTGGGAGACGACCCCGATGATCTCCAGGGGTAGCTTCTCGGCTCTGCCCTCGGGTGCCAGCCACAACGTTTGACCGACTGCTGACTGATCCGGATAGAGGCGTTCTGCGACGATGTCGTCGACGATCACGATGGTCGTGTTCCGGGTCAGATCCTCCTCCAAAAAGGTTCGTCCGTCCAGGAGTCGGGCCCCCATCGTCTCGAAGTACCCTGGCGAGACCAGGGTTGTCGTCGTCAGGAAACGGCCGACATCGCTCGAGGTCCCGCCTGTCGACGAATAAGGTATTTCCGACCCGCTCTCGGCGAACGGAAGCGGCCACGCGGCCGCGACTTTTTCCACTCCCGGCAACAACATCACGTCGCGGCGGAAGCTTCTCCAGTAGTTCGCGCGTTGCTCAGCCGCGTCATAGACCCCGCGCGGCAATGCAATCTTCACGGTCATTGCCGAGGTCGGTCTGAAACCAAGCTGGGCAGCCTGTAACGTCATGAAGCTGCGAATCATGAGCCCACCGCCGACGAGAAGGACGAGCGACAGAGCCACTTCCGAGACCACCAGTGCGTCGCGGAGGTGGTGGGTGCGTCCCGCGATGGGCCCGGGGCCGTCAGCGAGCTGGCCACGGAGGTCGGGATGTGCAGCCCGGAGCGCGGGTACGATGCCGAAGAGCAGTATGGTGAATGCGCCCAGAGCGACGGCGAACCACACCACGGGACCGTCCACGGCGATCTGATTCAGGAACGGTACGTTTGCCGGCGCCAGCAGTTTGATAGCTTCGGTTCCTGCCTGCGCCAGCAGGAGCCCGAGAACTGTTCCTATCGAGGCGAGCAGCGCGTTCTCTGTGAGCAGTTGCTGCACGAGGCGCAGGCGAGACGCGCCCATTGCTGCCCGCACCGCCACTTCGCGCTGCCTGTGCGCGGCCCTGACGAGAATCAGGTTAGCGACGTTGGCGCACGCGATCAACAGGACGAACCCCACTGCACCGAAGAGGGAGACAACAACGGGTCGAATCTCCCGCACGACGTCGGTTTGCATGGGAATCAGGTCGATTTCCGTACCGCGATCTGCGTGCACCGGGTACTCTTCCCGCAGCCGGGCGGCCAGGCCATCCATTTCCTCTTGCCCTTCTCGGATCGTCACACTTTCACGCAAGCGGCCGATCACCCGGAACAGGCCCATGGACCGGCTGTACCGGAACACGCCTTCCGACAGGAGTTGCCAGGCGTCGATGACCTGGGGCATGCCATCTCCCTGGGGACCCACGCCGTGGTCCGGCATGACCAGGTCGAAATCCGCCGGCAGCACACCGATAACAACCGCGGGAAGACCGCTGATGTGGATGGTTCGACCTACCAACGCCGGGTCCGCGCCGAAGCGCCGCGTCCACAAGCCGTGGCTTATGATCACCGAACCCGTGCCGCTGCTGGTCACTTCGTCTTCACCGGTGAAACTCCGTCCGATAAACGGTTCCCGACCAATGAATTGGAAGAAATCGGGAGAGACGCCACCGACGTCGATCTGTTCAGCCGGCCCCTGATCGGAGAGCGATCTGTCCGTTGCGGCGTGAACCGCAACGAAAGTCTCGAATGAAGACGCGAACTCCTTGTAGTCCAGGAAGTCGAGGCCCGAGATCTGGACGTTTTCCGCACCCGTGGTGGTGTGGCGATTCCAGACCATCACTAGACGGTCTGCATCGCGATAGGGCAGGGACGAGAAGAGAAGACCGTTGACGACCCCGAACATCGCGATATTGGCACCGATGCCCAGAGCGAGCGTCAGGACGACCGTAGCGCTGAATCCCGGATGTTCGTGCAGCATACGGATGGCGTATCTCAAGTCCTGGTAGATAGATGACATTTCTGATCTGCGAAGCCTCCCACCGAGAACAGGCAGGAAGAAAGAGGTTAATCCTCTCGAGCAACAAATCAAGCATCTTTATCCATATGCGGGGTCGGCGCTACCTTCGATTCCGCGGGGAAGGCTTCGCTGTGCGAGTGCAGCCGCGGCGGAATGATTGCCGTGGACGACGATCTGCCTCCGGCTGGCCAACTATCACTTCAGAAAACGACGAAATCCGCGCATTTGTCGGAGCTGTCCACCAACCTGATGGGAGATGCGCCCGCGTCCCAATTGGCGGTCTTACCTGAGCCTGGGGCCGGCCCGCAGGATCTTGAGCTGGGCCCAGCCTTCACGGGCTATGCCGGAGTCGAGTGGGGTCGGATCGTACAGGGCGTGCGCAGCCAGGCTGCTGATCCGCCGGAAGGTTTGTGGCACAGGGAGATCCTGCGACAGGAGCATGGTGACATAATCGGCCGGGCTCTCATGCTCCCGCCTGAGGGGATATCCTCTGCGCCCCATCAGATGCAGGGCTTTCAGGTAAGCCCGCGTCACCTCGCTGCGCGTGACACCGCGAAGTAGAGTGTAGCCCTCGCGGTTTTTCGAGCGTTCGCGGTTGAGGAGGCCGAGCCTGGCTATCGAGACCCATAGCGCAACCACTACCAGGGTCACGAAGAGCGTGAAGGCAGCCGCCGGCAGGCCGCGGGAGCTCGTCAGTGCGGCCACGGCGTCGGCTGCCGCAAAGCGTACGCCCAGCACCCGCTCGCCGAGCGCGCTCCGCATGACATCCTGAAGAGTCCTCGTGGTGCGTGTATAGCCCGCGTCCAGAGCCCAGGGTGAGTCCGGTCGTGGAGTCGGGTCAAACGCCACCCACCCATGCTCCATGAACTTTATTTCGACCCACGCGTGGGCGTCCTGAAGTCTCACGGTATGGGCGCCGGTCAGGCTATCGTAGACGCCCGGCACATAACCTGTGGCGACTCGAGCCGGCAATCCGACCAGTCTCGCCATAACCGCCATTGCAGTGGCGAATTGAGCGCAGTAGCCGGCCTGCCGCTCAAAGAGAAACCTGTCCACGACGTCGCCAGAGGGGGAGAGGGGTGGGACGCGCAGGTCGTACTCATAGTTGACAAGCAGATACTGCTCCAGACGAGTTGCCTTCTGGAAATCCGACGTGGATCCGGCGATGATGGCTTTCGCAAGGTCTTGAACTCGTCGCGGCACGGCGGGAACCGGATGACCTCGCAGGTAGCTCCCGTCGATGCTGTCAGGAATCAGGTCCTCCGGCCCGAGACCCGGCACGGCCGATACCACTCTGTAACTGTCGGCCTCGCGCAGATACTCGATGCCCCCGCCAGGTGTGTGTAACACAGCAATGTAGCCGGGGCTATACCCGGTGAACAGCGCTTCGGGTTGTGTGACACGTGGGAAGAAGGTCTGTACGTAGCGCCCGATGCCTTGTGCCAGCGGGGGGGCGTCTCGGAACTTCAGGGTGCCTGACCGGTCCACCTCGACCTGGGCAGAACCGTCGGCCGTCTTCCAGCCTCGTCCGTCGTATTCCTCCAGAATCTGGCCGCGCCAGAATCTGGCCAGCGGACTCCGGACCTGCATCACAACGTCGTTGTCGCCCTCTCCGGTATGCCCCAGTGTGGCGTAGTCGTTGGGATCCAAGAGCTCTTCGCCGATCGACCCTGTGCCCCCGGGTGTCGCCCCGGCGCTGTCTCGTTCGCGTGAAGGGAGGAAACCGCTGTCCGAAACGATGTCGCCCGGCGGGAGGGGCACGGGCGCCACTGGACGGCCGATGGTGAGGTCCAACCTGCTCGGCAGCGGAGCCGCATTCCGCAGTCGGTAGGCCTGCGGGACGACCAGAAAGACGCCTGCTGTGGCAACCAGAGTCAACAAGACGATGCCCGGCACCGCGACTGCAAGACCCGCGATTCGAGTCGAGCCCGATCCCCGAATTTCAGTCGATTCGCAGACGGGATGCGCCATGGCCAAAAAGATCAGCGCCACCACTCCAAACGCGAGTATGAAAACAGCAAAAGAGGGAGACAGTGCTGCTTCGCTTACCAGCAAGATCACTGTCAGGCTGAGAAGGAACGAATCGTAGAGGCTGCGCAGGTCGCGGATGTTGAAGCTGAGAATCGTCTGGACAACAGCCAGCAGTCTCGCCATCAAGAACAGCGACCCTCCGCTGATGATCGTCAGGACGTCGGCCCGCATTGCCCAGACAGCCAGCACGAGGGCAGGGTATATGACAATGGCGACGCGAAAAGCCCGCTGGCCCCGCCTGGCGGAGACGAGGTGTCCCAGGCCCACGGCAGCTATTAAGACAAGATAGAGCGGGTGCCCGCCCGACGCCCACGAAACGGCCCACAGCGACACCGCCGTTCCCGTGAACGCGAGCGCGTGCAGGAGGAACCGGTCCCGCCAGCCACTGCGTTCCCAGCCGTTGCCCGCGGAGGGCACGGTGATCCATTTGAGGATGGTTGACTTCAACGGTTCGTTCATCCGCTACAGCATTGTTGACGCTCGGGCCACGGGCAGGTGTGGCGCTCGAAGAGCAGGCGCTTCCAAGGCGCCACCGAGAGCTGCCAACGCCCTCCCGAGTTCGTTGACCCTGCACGGCACTACTCTCAGACCCAGCTTCGCCAACTTCTCACGGGCCCCGGCGTCCTCGCTCGAGTCAAACCCTTCCATCACAACCACCGTGACGTAGTCGGGAGACTTAAGCTGTCGAAGCAGCCCGAGGCTCTCTTCATCGGCGGCTGAAACGACAATCACCGAGCTCCCCGGCAGGCCTTTGGAGGCAATGAGTTCAGCGACCGCCGGTTCGTGCCCGGCCTGGATCCGCGCCAGGTGCTCCAGTACGCCATGCCACGTGGTCCGGTTTGCCTTTGTCCAGCCCGGCCAGATACGAAACGGCCGTCCTTCTCTGAAGGAGCGCCGGGCAATGCTGGCCGCAATCTTTATCGCGTATTCCAGCGTCGTATCCCTGCCTTTGCCAAGATCTGCTCCAGGGTTGAAGGCGATCCGCAACTCCCCCTCAGGCGTCTGGTCGAACTCCCGAACCATCAGAGTTCCGCGTCTTGCGGAGTTCCTCCAGTGGATATTCCGGAGAGAGTCCGAATGCTGGAAGTCTCGGGAACCTCGAAACTCCCCTGTAGGGCCCGGCGCCTGTAGGTCGGCCGATTCTCCCTGGAGAGCACCCTGGTAGAGGGCCGCCTCCATCGGCAACACTTTGGGATAGACCGTCGCCCCCAGTGGCGCGGCGATAGTACGGGTCGAGCGAAACAGGCCGAAAGGAGCCGCGGTTTCTACACGGAGCGGTGCGAAAGAGTAAAGCCCGCGACGATAACACGGGACTTGGTAGCTCTCCACCGTGCTGCCTCTGGGCCCCAGAGCGCCGATGAGGAAGCCCTGCAGCCCCTCACCGGGTGGGGCAAGGGGACAATCGTCGTGTAGCGTGACGACAATCTTTGGCAGTAGAGACCGGTTCGACAAGCAGATTTCGACAGCCACGGTATCGTCTTCGAATATCTCCAGTCGTTTTCCCTCCCCGTGGTCCTTGAGTCGCCGCTGGGCGACCAGACCGCGAATCATGAGAGGGGGGAGCAGCAGGTTCACCAGCAGGGCAGCCACAACCGGGGACACGGCAACGTAGAACCAGCCGATGTGGGTGAGCCAGGCCAGACCGTAAAGCGTACCGGCTACTACAAGGAACGCAACGCCGCGCTTGGTGATGAACATTAGCCCGCTTTTCTCACCAGTTGTCTTCGCGAAGCCCGCCGGGCCACTTCGTGGCCCGGTTTGATACCGACGCCGGCAGGGCATTTTTGGCATGGCCCTTGACGGGCCATGCTGCGCGCGCGCCGGGAGGGCGACGGAGGCGTACTTGACAGTACGTTGAGGCGCCCGACCAAGCGCAACGCAGTAATGGCGGATGTATCCGGCGCTGCAGCAGACCAGTGGTGAGAAATGCGGGCTAGGAGTCTGCGCGGCAGAAGGACCGGAATTGGGCGGATAGAGATCGAAGATAGGACATGTCACGAACATATCGAACCTATATCCCAGAACAGAGCCTGCTGCTGCCGCCGTCGCTGAGAGATTGGTTGGCCGAAGATCACCTGTCGTACTTCATATCGGACACGGTGGACGCCATGGATTTGAGCGCGTTTGAGCAGCGGTATGGAACGGACGGACCGGGCAATCAAGCGTACGATCCGCGGATGATGGTGAAGGTGTTGATCTACGGGTACGCGACCGGGGTGTTCTCGTCGCGGAAGATCGCGGCGAAGTTGACCGACGACGTGGCGTTCCGGATGTTGGGAGCGGAGAACTTTCCGGCGCACCGTACGATCTCGGATTTTCGCAAACTGCATCTTGAGGAGTTCGGGAACCTGTTTGTGCAAGTGGTGATGATGGCGCGGGAAGCGGGACTGGTGAAGATGGGAACCGTGGCGGTGGACGGAACCAAGATGCGGGCGAATGCGAGCAAACGCAAAGCGATGAGCTATGAACGGATGAAGAAGCAGGAGACCGAATTGGGCGAACAGATTCGGGATCTGTTGAACCGGGCTACGGCGACCGATGAGGAAGAAGACCAGCGATACGGCAAGGACCGGCGCGGAGACGAACTGCCCGATGGGTTGTCGACCCGCAAAAAGCGATTGGCCACGATCCAGGCAGCAATGAAACGGCTCGAAGAACGTCAGATGGCTGCGGACCAGGAAGCGGGACGGGAACCGGGAGACGACAAACCCGGATGCGGAAAGAAGCCATTCAAACGCCCCATGGGCGAGCCCAAACCGACGGCCCAGGACAACTTCACAGATCCGGAAAGCCGGATCATGAAAACCTCCACTGAAGGGTTCCAGCAATGCTACAACGCGCAGGCGGTGGTGGATTCCGAGGCCCGGATCATCGTAGCGACAACGGTGAGTTCCAATGCGTCCGACGCGGGACAGTTGGAACCGACCCTGGATGCGTTGAACAACAACCTGGGAGAGCATCCCGAACGTGTACTGGCCGATGCGGGATATCGATCCGAGTCGAATCTAGGGATGTTGGAACAACGTCAGATTGACGGGTATGTTGCCATGGGTCGCGAGAAGAATCTGGCCGATGTTCCACTCCCACCCAAAGACACTGCTGTTGGCCGGATGATGAGAAAGATGAAAACCAAGCGTGGGCGCGACCGCTACCGGGCCAGAAAGCACATTGGCGAGCCGCCCTTCGGGTGGATCAAGTCGGTGCTCGGATTCCGACAGTTCAGTCTACGCGGTTTGGACAAAGTGACCGGTGAGTGGAACCTGCTCACTCTGGCGGTGAACTTACGGCGGATGAACGGGATGATCGAATGGGCATAATCCGGAAAACCGGAACCCAGCAGACCCGATACACGGCCAATTACTGGTATCCGTACAGCTCTGAACTCCTCGTATCGGAAGAATCGATGGGTTCTCCTCCGAAGACCCTCTCAAATCCCAATAAATTCGAGTTCTTCGCGCTCTGCCGCGCAGACTCCTAGGTTAACATTGGCGCTGGCCGTGAGCGGTTGAAAATGGCGTGGGACAAGTGGGCAGTGATCAGTGGTCAGTGGCCAGAAGGGACTTACCGATCTCGCCTTCAACTGACCACTGAACCACTCGCCACTGACCACTTCTTATCCCCCCCCTTCGATCGGCAACTCCTCCCGATTCCCCCACTCCCCCCACGAGCCCAGGTAGTTACGGACCTGCGGGTATCCGATCAATCGCAGGGCGACGTACGTGTTCGCGGAACGGTACCCCCCCTGGCAGTAAGGGATGACTTCCCGGTCCGAGGTAACGCCCAGCCGTGCGTACTGTTCGGCGAGTGCTTCGGCCGGCTTGAACGTTCCATCCTCGTTCAGGTTGTTCTTCCATTCGAGGTGGACGGCACCAGGGATGTGGCCCCCGCGAGCGGACCGGACGAGTGTGGCGTTGTGTTCAGCTTCGCTGCGGGTGTCGACGATGGAGGTCGCTACCGAGCCCAGCCGCTCCAGGATGTCGTCCGCGGTTGCGAGCCTTTCACGCTGGGGGTTCGCTTTGAAATTGCCGCGCTGTGGCACGATCGCGTCTCGCCCGATGGGGAGACCGGTCCCGACCCAGGCTTCGAAGCCGCCGTCGAGCATGTGAACCGCTTCATGACCGAAGAACTCGAGGAACCAGAACAAGCGCGCTGCCCTTTCCCCGCTGACCCGGTCATGTACGACGACCCGGCTGTCGTCCGAGACACCCTTCGCGCCGATCAGGTGCTCGATGATCCACAGAAAAGCCTTCAGCGGGCCCTCGCGCGTGTCGATCAAGCTGATGCCGAAAACGTCGAAACTACGCGCACCGGGGATGTGCCCGTTCGCGTAATCTTCCGGTGGCCTCAGATCGAGGATGACCAGATTCGGGTCATCCTGCCGCTCTTTGAGTTCGTGGGTGGACCACAGCAGGTGTGGGTTTGTGTAAGGCATAGCGGCGACTCCCCTTTTATCGAGGTTCAACAGCAGTCATGCGTATCCGCGGCAGGCTCTGACAGTTTACCCGATATCCAGTCGCCGACGAGAACTTCAACTCGATGTTGGCCATCGCTTCTCACTTCCGACTCGTCACTCGCCACTTGTCACTGTTTTCCCAACTTCGCTAAACTCTAGAGGCTTTGTTGGCGGTTCCGGTACCAGACGCTACTTCAACGAAAAACATGATCGAAGTTCAGAACCTTACGAAGCGATACGACACGAAAACCGCGATTGCGGATGTCACCTTCAGCGTAGGACAGGGCGAGGTACTCGGATTTCTCGGACCCAACGGCGCCGGAAAGACGACGACGATGCGTGCGATCACGGGTTATCTGCCCCCCACCGCGGGCCGGATCACGGTCGATAGTTTCGATGTGTCCGAGAATCCGCTCGAGGTGCGCCGCCGCATCGGCTACCTGCCGGAGCATCCTCCCCTTTACTTGGAGATGAACGTTTCGGGATACCTCCGCTTCGTTGCCAAGATCAAAGGCGTCCCCAAGGCCGAGCTGGAGGACGAGATCGTTCGTGTCATGGACAAGGTGAATGTGCTCGAGGTCGAAGACCGGATCATCGGTCGTCTGTCGAAAGGATACAGACAGCGGGTCGGGCTGGCCCAGGCATTGCTGAACGATCCGCCGATCCTGATCCTTGACGAACCGACAATCGGCCTGGATCCGAAGCAAATACACGAAGTCCGCGAGCTCATCAAGGAGTGGTCCGGTCGGCACACCGTGCTTCTTTCGACGCACATCCTGCCTGAAGTCGAACAGACCTGTAATCGAGTCGTCATCATCGACAAGGGACGAGTCGTCGCCGTCGACACCCCTGAAAACCTTGTTTCTCAGCTGAAGGGCGCCGAACGCATCGTCGTTGAAGTTTCGGGCCCAGAGGAGGACGTGCTGACCCGGATAGGGGCCATTCCCGGCGTGTTGAAAGCGGATCGACTAGATACACACAACGGTCGGATGCGCATCGAGGTGGAGAGTGATGTGAGCGAAGACCTGCGGCCGTCGCTGGCGCAGATGATCGTGCAGAGCGGTTGGGGTCTGTTCGAAATGCAGTCGTCCAGGATGAGCCTGGAGGACATATTCCTGAAGCTGACGACCGACGACGAGGAGAGCAGTGAGGCCGCCGCCGAAGCTGGTTTTGAAGACGAGCCGGCCCTGGAAGGCTCCTCCGACGTCGACGGAGGTGCCGTAGAGCCGTGAGGAACATCCTGGCCATCGTTGAACGCGAATTGCGTGCCTATTTCATTTCGCCCGTTGCTTACGTCGTCCTGACGATCTTTGTATTTCTGTCCGGAATTTTCTTCCAGACCATACTCAACCAGGTGATGCAGATGGCGACGGTGAGCGCCTTGCAGAGCCAGCGTTTCGGGACAGGTCCTCAACCCATCGACATGCCGGGTCTGGTGAGCCGGAGCTTCATGGGCACTTTGAGCGTCATCCTGCTCTTCATGCTCCCGATGATCACGATGGCGCTGTTCTCCGAAGAGAAGAGACGCGGAACGATCGAGCTGTTGCTGACTGCGCCACTGACGGACGTGCAGGTCGTTGCGGGTAAGTTTCTGGCTGCCGTTTCCTTCTACTCGATCATGCTCGCTACGACTTGGGTACCCATTTCGGTGCTGTTCATATACGGCGACCCCGCCTGGGGGCCGATTCTGACCGGCTACCTGGGCCTGTTGCTATACGGAGTCGCCCTGCTGGCGGTCGGTCTGTTTGTGTCGACATTGACCGAAAATCAAATTGTCGCCGCCGTGCTGAGCTTCGGTGCCATCCTTCTGCTCTGGATGGTCGATGTCGTGGCACAGAGCGCGACCTCGACGACAAGGGCAGTCCTGACCTACATGTCGATCCTGGGACATCTGGACGACTTCATCAAGGGCGTGCTGGCGACGTCCCACGTGATCTTCTACCTGTCGCTCATGTCGCTGGGTCTGTTCCTGACGTACCGATCGATCGACTCGATGCGCTGGAGGGGTTGAGCTGTGAAGGAAACGTTGAAGAAACTGGATCTCGCCGGGCTCGTCATCATCGTCGGGGCGATGGTCGTTTACTCGGTTCGCGAAGTCTGGACCCTCTACCAGACGATCGCAGTGGTCATCGGGGCGCTCGTTGTCGTCGTTTCCATCGCTTCAAAGCTCGATGAGATCCAAGCCCGCCTCAAGCGTCGGTCTACCGGTTTCGGGATCAACTCCGGCGTTTCGATCGTATTGTTGGTCGGTGTCCTGGGTTTCATCAACTACCTGGGTGCCGAGAACGAGCAACGGCTCGATCTGACGACAGAGAAGATCTACAGCCTTGCCGAGCAATCCGTAAGCGTCTCCGGCCAGGTCGAGCAGGACACCCACGTGCGCGCGTTCTTTCCGACCGGCGACGACATCCCGACGCGAGAGTTACTCGAACTCTACGCGGCCCGGAACCGCCAGATCAGTTTCGAGTTCATCGATCCCGACCGGCAGCCGCAGCTCGCGCAACAGTTCGACGTCAGTGTTTACGGAGATTTCAACAATCCCCTCACGGGTCAGGCCTTCCAGTTCGGCACGCTCATACTCGAAATGGAAGACCGGCAGGAACGAATCGAAAAACAATCCGAACCACTGCGCGAGGAAGATGTCACGAACGCCCTGATGAAGCTCATCAAGGGCGAGCAGAAGGTTATCTACTTTATCGAAGGGCATGGCGAAAAGCTGATCGCCGAAACAGAGCGCACCGGCCTCGATGCGGCTCGAAACGCGCTGGAGCGGGAAAGCTACGTTGTCGAGACGTTGAACCTTGTCCGCGAGGAGACCATACCGGCGGATGCCGCCGCACTGGTCTGGGCGGGCCCTCAGAACGAGCCGTTTCCCGAGGAGATCGAGAAGGTGAATGCCTATCTCGAGCAAGGCGGCAGTGTTTTCGTGATGCTGGATCCGCCGCCGGCTACAGCGCTCTCCGCGTTACTGGATCGGTGGTCACTAGACGCGGGTGAGAATTTTGTCGTGGACGCCAGCGGGGTCGGCCGCCTTCTGGGTGCCGGTCCCGAGATCCCCCTGGTCTCTCAGTATGGAACGCACGTGATCACGGAGCGGTTCAACGCCATGACTTTCTTCCCGCTTGCGCGCTCGGTCGCTCCCGCCGAAGAGGTTGACGGTGGCTTGAACGTAACCGAGTTGCTTGCCACCAGCGCCCAGAGTTGGGGGGAGAGCGATCTCGACAGTACCGAGGCCGGTTACGATCCGGAGCTGGACCTCGGTGGGCCGGTGACGATCGGCGTCGTCATCACACGGGACCTCGACGCCCAGGAAAAGTCCCGGCTCGTCGTGTTCGGCGATTCCGACTTCGCGAGCAATGGGTTCTTCAGTCTCCAGGGCAACGGGAATCTTTTCCTGAACACCGTGAGCTGGCTGGCCGAAGACGAGAGCTTCATCTCGGTTCGACCGAAAGTCCCCGAAGACCGGCGCCTCACGCTGACGCAGTCGCAGGGTCGGATCACCTATTACATCTCACTCGTTCTGCTGCCGTTGTCGATCCTGGCGGCGGGTATCTCGGTTTGGACGAAACGCCGGAGCGGCTAATGGCTAGTCCAAAGTCCAATGTCCGACGTCCAAAGTCGAGTGTCGGGACCTTGGACCCCGGACTTCGGACCTTGGACCTCGGACCGGATCGATGAGGTTCAAAGGCACTGCAGGTCTATTCGTCGTTTTCCTTGCCCTTCTGACCTGGGTCTACTTTACGGAGATTCGTGGACGCGAAGAACGGGAGCAGGCGGCCGAAGATGCCGGCAAGGCCCTGCCCATCAACGACGAGGCTATTTCCCAGCTCAGCATCATCTACCCGGACCGCACGATTACGGGAGTCCGGACAGATGGAGCCTGGGAAGTAACCGAGCCGCCCGGCATCGAAGCGGACTCCGGAGAGTGGGACCTGCTGGCTTCCAACGTCCCGCGAATCGAGCGGGACGAAACGCTGTCATCCGAATCAGCAGACCTCGGACAGTACGGACTCGCCGACCCGCCGCTTCGAGTTTCGGTCACGATGTCGGACGGCGCGACGCACGAAGTTCTCTTCGGCAACCAGAACCCACGGGAGATTTACAACTACGCCAAGCTCGCTTCGAACGACGAAGTCTTCCTGGCTCCGAGCTCCTGGCTGCGGATCTTCCGCAAGGAAGTCAACGAACTCCGGGATAAGACCGTATTGAGGTTCGAACAGGACGACATCGATCTCATCGAGATATCCGGCCTGAACAGCCTGCGCCTGCTAAGAGCCGATGAAGAGTGGTCCCTCGAGGCTCCTATCCAGACCAACGCCGACCAAGGCGAGGTCAGCACTTTCCTGGGGTCCATTGATTTCGCGCGCGCGACCGGTTTTGGCGACGCGGACACCGACGCCGCGGCTACGGGCTTGGACGCTCCGGCACTTCGCATCCTGCTGCATGATCAGGCGAACGATCAGGACCACGTGTTGCTGATCGGCGCAGAGAAAGAAGATGAAGAGGATCACTACTACGTGAGAGACGACTCCCGCAACACGGTCTTCGTCGTCGATTCCGACATCCTCGAGAAAGCGACCCGCACGACCTTCGATTGGAGAGACAAGACCATCGCGTCCTTCGACCGTGATGACGTGCTTTCGATTTTGCTGCACAGAGACGACGATCGAATGGTCCTGCGCAAGTCAGGCGAGGACTGGCTCCTACCCGACGGCAACAGGGCGAGGTTTGACCGGGTTTCGGGCATGCTCAACTCGCTCGAGTTCCAGAGAGCGACACAGATCATCGACTCGCCTGGTGCCTTGTCCCGGTATGGTTTCGGAGAACCCGTGCTGCGTGTCACTTTCAGCGGCGACGGCGGAGACATTCTCGCCTTCGTCTTCGGCGCGGATACGGATGACGGGGACAGCATCTATTGGAAGCTGGAACAAGGCAGCGCCGTGAAGGTGGTTTCCAAGGATGTCTTCGACCGCTTCGACGTGACGGCCGAAGACCTCATCGCAGATCCAGAAGAGCCACAATAGCCCGGTCTCGTTTTCGCGAACCGGACCGTGAGAGAACCGATGTGAGGGGGACAGGGGCCTGGCCCTGTCCCCGGGTGTTTGCTGAGCAGAAAAGTAGGCGAACGAGTCAACTCCTAGACCCGCTCGTTGAGGCGTCATGCTGAAGCACTACCTACTTCGTACCCAGAGTTTCTTCCGCGACCTCTTCGCCCGCCCGAAGCTTCCCGCGCTTTACGAAACGCCCTACACCGCCGATGCACAACCCTCCATCGCCGGCATTGCCCGCTCAATGGTTTCGAGCCTTGTCGAGGGTGCGCGCAAAAACAAGATCGCTTCGATCCTCGCCTTGATCGCGCTGATCGTCGTCCTTCCGCTCGCTCTCACCAGCCGCTACGACGAACGGCCGCGGTACCGCCAGGTGATTCTTCCGGGCATCCAGCGCCTGGAGCAACGCTACCACGCGGCTCTAGAACGGGCCGCCGAGGAGCCAAGCGCGTCCCGGAGGGTCTACCACCTGATCGAAGCCCACGAGCGAGTCGTGGATGTGCTCGACTTCATCCGTTCCCGGAGGCCGGTGACACCCGACGGAACCCGAGCCCATTCCGAGTTAGTCCGTTACTACAAGCTCGTGGACGAGTACTTTGCCATCCTCCGCAGCGAGATGAGCATCGACGAGGACATCGATTTCCTGGGCCGGTGGGAGGAGATAAGCGCCGAGATCCAACCGATTTATGACCGGTGGTCGACATGGATCGAGCCGTGAATTTCCAGCCAGGTGGGCTGAGAACAATTCTATACATAAGAAGCGCTAATGCTGTTCCGGGCTCTGCGGCCGGTCGGCCGTGTTTGCGAAGTGAGGAAAACGAGTACACGGTTAACCGGAAAGAGGCCTTCCGACTAACACCGCTGAGGGAGCTCCGAAGAGGCGGAAGTCACGGGTTCTATTGCCCGATCGGGGCTTTTTTTTGCCGTAAAACTTGACTCTCGGGTCAGGATCGAATAGCTTGCATACAAAGTGGATAAACGATTTATGCGTCGTGAAGACGGATCGTTTTTCTTGAACACTGGGGATCGAGCGCACCGAAAGGGAGCGGCGAGAACTGGGGATGTCCGCAAACGGCAAGCGTGTGCTCGAAGACCCGCTGTCGTAGATGACGCATGAGCGTAGCTAGGCGCCCGGTGCGGACCGGGCGTGGAGAGTGATTGTTACGTTCAAGTGTGGAGGTACACCAAATGAACACGAATTCCAGCCATTTCAGGTGGCTCGCCGGGTTCGTCGCCATCGCGATGTTTGTGGCGTTTCAGCCCGGCGCACTCGCCCAGGGTTTCACGGCGGTAACGGGTAGCGTTAGCGACCCGACCGGCGCCGTGATTCCCGGCGTCGAAGTGACGGTCACGAACGCAGCGACCGGCGCCGCCCGAACGGTAATTACGAACGAAACTGGTACGTACACGGTCGCACAGCTGCCGCCGGGAACGTACAATATCAGTGCATCCCTGCCTGGCTTCAGCACCAAGCTTGTCAACGGAGTGTCCTTGCCGATCGGCGAGACGGTCGTGCTCAATCTCCCGTTGGATGTAGGTCAGGTCACAGACGTTGTTGATGTCATCGCCACCATCGATGCCGTCAACACGGTCGATGCGAAGATGGGCACTGGATTCGACACGCAGAAGATCATCGACCTGCCGTTGAACGCTCGAAATATCGTGGGCTTGCTCGGCCTACAGGCGGGTGTAGCCGTTTCCGATAAACAGAGCGAGTTCGACCGCGAGGACGGTGGACAGGTCAACGGCGCGCGGAACGACCAGCAGAACATCGTCCTGGATGGCGTGAACATCAACCGTCAGGAAGAGGGTTCATCTTTCGAGGGTGCGCTGCCGACCACTCTGGATTCGGTGCAGGAGTTCCTGGTTTCCACGGCAGGTCATGGAGGTGTTGGTGCCCGGGGAAGCGGAGCGCAAGTGACGCTGGTGACCAAAAGCGGTAGCAACGAGTGGCACGGTACGGCCTATGAGTTTCACCGACCGACGAACACCTCGGCCACACCCTACTTCCGTACGGGTCGCGGGAAGTCCGATCCGAATGTTTTAAAGCGTAATCTGTTCGGTGGGACTCTGGGTGGGCCGATCCTGAAGGACAAGCTCTTCATTTTTGGTTCCTACGAACGCCAGACGGACCGCAGTGGGGTGTCCGGCGATGCCATCGTTCCGACACCGGAATTCCTGGATGGCATCATCCGGTACGAGCGAACAGACGGGACGTTTGGTGTCCTGACCCAGGGTTGCGACTCCATGCTGGCGAAATTCTCGTTGATTCCGTGCGACGTCGTGAATTCCAATGTGATCGGTCCGAACGGGCTGCTTGAGGTATTCCGGCCCTATTCCAACGGACAAGGGGGCGTACTCGAACCCGGGGAAGATAACGGTGCGAATCAGTTGCGGTTGCGATTCCAGTCGCCGTTCACACGGAACCGCAACGTGTACATCTCGCGACTCGATTTCACAGCAACCGAGGACCACACGTTCTATTTCCGTGGCACCTTGAACGACGATTCTCGGACATTGGGAGAGGAGAGCCTCCCCGGACGCGGCGATTCGCGTCTGCGCCTGAACAACAGCAAAGGTTTCGCCGCGAGCTGGAACTGGGTGATTTCGCCAGCGGTAAACAGCAACCTGACGGTGGGGCTGACGCGAGAGTCCTTCGAAAGCACCGGCGTCAGTGAGGAAAGGTGGACTTACGGGCTCTTCGATGTGCCCTTCCAGACCACTGGTGCCAACGCACAGGCTATCGACACCTGGAACATCGTGGAAAACTTCAGCTGGTTGAAAGGGGACCACAACATCCAGTTTGGGGCCAACATCCGTCGTCTCGAAAACCACCGGCTCTCGTTCGGTGACGTGCGTCTGCCACGCTACAGCGGATCGGCAAACCTGACCGCGAACAACATCGGCGTGGCGTCCAGCCCTGGTCTGGCACGGGCGGTTGGAGACGCCGAGTTCCAAAACGTCGTTTCACCTCACGCGGTGGGTGATGCGGTCATGACCGCCACCGGATCGATTTCCCTGTTCTCCGAAGACGTTCAGTTCGACGTCAACGGGAGTAAACTCGGCGCCGGCGTCCCGTTCGAGCGTACGTTCAAGCTCGAGGCATACGATTTCTATATTCAGGATACGTGGCGGGCGACTCCGAACCTGACGTTGACCTTTGGCGTCAACTACGCCGCCCAGACTCCTCCCTACGAAGCCAACGGTCTACAGGTGAATTTTTCCCAGGACCTGGGCAACCGGTACCTTGTACAGAGCGACACCGTGAAGAAGGTGGACGAACTGCCGTTCTTCAGGGCGGAGCCGGCAGGTCGTGCGAACGGTCGGCCCGATTATTACTCGACAGACGTCAACAACTGGGCTCCGCGTGTCAGCTTCGCCTGGACTCCGGGTGCGGATTGGGCCAACATGGGCGGTCCCCTCGTCATCCGCGGCGGCTACACCGTAACGTACGATACGATCGGACGCCGGTTCGCGCGCGATGCGGCCCAGCTGGGATCGATCGGATTGAAAACCCGGTTTGGAACTACCGGGTTCTCGTACTCGTTCGATGGTCTCGATGGCGCCCCGAGGGCTCCGCGAATCGGAGGCGAGTTCGGATTCCTGCCCCGAAGTTTCTTCCCGTCGCAGGGTGATGCGCCGAGCTTCGAAATCCCGATCGGCTCGGGTGGTGCCGGCGGTGTGTCGACCGCCGGAATCGATCCCAATATGTATTCGCCGATCAACAACCTGTTGAACCTGACGATCTCGAAGGAACTGCCAGGCGAGTGGGTGATCGAGGCGTCTTACGTGGGTCGATTCGCGCGCAACCTGCTCGGTCAGATCGACATCGCCAGCCCGGTCAACATCCGCGATCCGATCAGCGGGCAGACGTATTACCAGGCCATCAAGGAGATGTATGAGAGGTACGAAAACAACAGCACACCGGTGGATCAGGTCCGGGCCATTCCCTGGTTCGAGAACGTCTACCAGGTAGCGCTCCCGGTGGCCGAACAGCGGCTGGGACGCACGGCCGACGGATCGCCTTGCAGGTCGGGCCGCAGCGGTTGTGTCAACCCGTTCGGTGCAACGAGCGCTACACAGGCGTTTTACGCATTGCTGCACAAGTCCCGTGCTCCGGGTCCCAATACGCAGGCCAGCCTGGTCGACGAGATCCAGGGGATCGAACGCCGTCAGGGTCCGGTGTTGCTGTCGCCGCAGGTGCAGTTCTTCGGCCTGTTCACCAACCTGAGCCGTTCGAACTACAACTCGGGTCAGTTGACGGTGCGGAAGCGGTTTACGCAAGGTTTCACCGCGACGGCCAACTACACGTTCTCCAAGTCTCTGGACACCACCTCGTCGGGTGAGTCTCGCGGCAATCGGCCGGGCGGTGCGACCGGTGAAGGTCTGGCGTCGGATCCCTACTTCCCGGATCTCTCCTACAACATTTCCGATTTCAATCGGACGCACCAGTTCAACGGTAACTTCCTGGTCGCGCTGCCGTTCGGCGTCGGGAAGGCCTTTGCCAACAATGTTTCGAATGTCGCCGATCACATCATCGGTGGCTGGGAGTTTTCGGGCATTATGGTTGGATCGAGCGGCCGTCCATGGAACTTCACCGCGTCCAGCCGTTACAACCATCACTACTTCGGCCGGATCATTCCCAATATGATCAAGGACGTCGGTTTCTGTGTCTGCAAGGAGAACGGCCAGGTGTTCGCGGTCGGTCCCGGCAAGCAGAAGCGGATCGATGTGACGAAGGAGAACTTCGTCAACGTCTATCCGGGGAGCCCGATCGCGCGGAACCAGGGTGAAGGACCGTCGCGCTTCAACTTCGATTTCTCTCTCACGAAGAACTTCACGTTTGGGGAGGATCTCCGGGCGCGGTTCCGGTGGGAAACATTCAACATTCTCAACCATCCGAACTTCTCGATTCCGTCCGGACGGAACGGTCGCTCGATCGATCGTCGAAGTGGACTGCTGGGCCAAATAACACAGACGCAGGGCGCCGAAGACGGAGCCCGCGTGATGCAGTTCAGCTTCCGGTTGGAGTTCTAAGGACGGCACGTCGGTAGTACTAAAGGCGGGGCTTCGGCCCCGCCTTTTTTTAGTAGTGGATCAGTATTTCTGCTTCAACATGAGAGGATTAGCGGGATTCTTACGGCAGGTGTAGGTGCGCTCTCTATGAGCGCACAAATCGTCGCTCAGCTTGTGCGGTCATAGACCGCACCTACACCTAAACGATTGATTCTGCTGGTTTTGATTTTTGATGAACTGAGCGGATGCACCAACGCACTTGAAAGTCCCCTGACACCCCAAATCCGCCCTCACGGACAATTTCTATGATTTTTTGTATTTTCCCCGCACATCAATCTTGTAACCCTCACATTTCACTGGAACCCACGTTTGGTACGTCATGTGCTCGATAGTGGGTTGGGATGGTAAGACCCCGTCGGCCGGTACCCCGAATCGAGGGTGGCCAGAGAGCCTTTACCGGGATGGGGTGGCGAGTGGGATGAAGAGTGGGATGGTGGAGACGTAATCTAGTCTGAGTGGTGTTCCAATCCTGGGAAGTCAATTCTGACTCCCCTTCCGAACAAACAATCTGAGTTAAGACCCCGCGCGGTTAGTGACGTGTGCCCGTGGATACATATCGATCGGGTCAGCTCTACACTTCTCGAAATGACCACTGACTACACCGGACTCGTCACTCATCACTTGTCTTGTCTCTCTCTATTCCAATGCACACAACCCGTATCCCATCACCATCCCCATCGTGGATTCAAGGCACACTGCTCGTTCATCCATCCGTATCCATAACGCATAAACGTCGTCTATCTGTCTCTCCGTAGCCTTTTCCGGTTTCACGTATTTTCTGCAGAACCTCCTGAGAGTAACTCTCTGATTCCACACGACTGCGCCGTTTGGAATCGCGCTTGCCATTCACTTCGTGGGATGGATCTGGAAGTTGCGGGCTGAGGGCCAGGGAGGGCGTTGTATACGGGTCAAATCCGCGATTCCGGTCCGGAGAGTGGGAGTGGTGGAGATCCTTATTGGTTTCGCCCGTTCCCGGCGAAGCGGCCGGGAACGGGTTCAGCACTCTCGAAGTCGAAAGTCTGTGTCGTTATCCCATCGGACACCCTCGCGACAACTTGCCGACCTCGGGAACCTTCGCAACCCATTTTACAGAAGAGGAGTTTTTTGAATGGTATTGAACACTCGCCTTCACCGTACGGTGATCCGTCCAGCGTTTGCGCTGGCCGTAACAATCCTTCTGGGGACGGTAACGGGCTTCGGACAAGGTTTGTCCGGCATTACCGGCAGTGTTTCCGACCCGACGGGCGCGTTGATCCCGGGCGTCGAGGTCACGATCTCCAACGAGGCCACCGGTGTCACCCGAACGGTGATCACTAACGAGACCGGCTCGTACACGGGCGCTCAACTTCAGCCCGGGACTTACACAATTCAAGCATCGCTGCCCGGCTTCCAGACAGCCGTCGCTCGTGGAGTGACGATGCCGGTCAGCCAGACTGTGACTTTGAATCTGTCGCTTCAGGTCGGCCAGGTTTCCGAGACCATCGAAGTGACGGCCGAAGCAGAGTTGATCAATACGGTCGACGCCGAGCTCGGCGTACCGTTCGACTCACAGAAGATCATCGATCTTCCGCTCAACGCACGGAACATCGTGGGTCTGCTCGGTCTGCAGGCCGGTGTCACGACGACCGACAGCGGTTCGCTCACCTCCGGCGCGGAAGAAGAGACCGAGATGGGTGGCCAGGTGCACGGCGCCCGCAACGACCAGCAGAACATCACGCTCGACGGCGTCGACGTCAACGCCCAGGAGAAGGGGCAGGCGTTTGAGGGCGCACTGCCGACGACACTGGATTCCGTACAGGAGTTCATCGTAGAAACCGCCGGCCAGGGCGCCGGCGCCAGCCGCGGTAGCGGCGCTCAAATCCAACTCGTGACCAAGAGCGGGACCAACCAGTGGCATGGTTCGGCGTACGAGTTCTACCGGACGACGGGAACATCGGCGCGTAACTACTTCGCCGACGAAGCGTCGCCGCTGATCCGTCACATCCCGGGCGGATCGCTGGGCGGCCCGGTCCTCAAAGACAAGCTGTTCATCTTCGGCGCCTACGAACGCCAGTCCGACCGCAGCGCGACTCTGGAGCGCCGGCAGGTTCCCACGCCGAATCTGATCGACGGCATCGTGCGATACCAGCGGCTGGACGGAAGCTTCGGGACGATCACCGACGGACCGGGCGGCATGCTGGGACAGATTACGCAGATTCCCGGCGACACGTTCAATCCCGTCGTGGTCGGATCGAGCGGACTGCTGCAGGCGTATAAGCCGTTCTCGAGCGATGCTGCGGCGACGACACCGGGTGTCGACAACGGAGCCAACTTCCTGGAATATCGATTCAACGCCCCGTTCACGCGGAACCGGAACATCTACATCTCGCGTCTGGACTACGTCCTGAACCAGGATCACAATTTCTATTTCCGCGGGACCTTGAACGACGACGTGCGGAACCTCGAAGCCGATCTCTTCCCGGGACTCGGCGGCGGCCGCGATCGGATCGACAACAGCAAAGGCTTCGCCGCTGCCTGGAATCAGGTCTGGTCTCCAACACTGACGGCGAATTTCCGTGCTGGCCTGACCCGCGAGTCGCGTGAAGATACGGGCAACAACGTTGCGTTCTGGAACATACCCAACGTCAGCGAGTTGATCCAGGACGACGGCGCAGTCCGGCAGTCGATCGACACGTGGAACCTGACCTACGACGTCAGCTACCTGAGCGGGAATCACACGATTCAGGGCGGCTTCAACTTCCGCAACATCGAAAACCACCTGGTCTCGTTCGACGATGTGGTACCCGGAACCTTTTCCAGCGGGGCGAACCTGACGGGGAATGACCTCGGTACGGCTCAGAATCCCGCACTACTGCGGGCGCTGGGTCCCGACGAATTTGCCCGGGTCGCCGATCCCGGCGTCACCGGCGACGCTCTAATGCTGGGAACCGGCTCGATTTCTCTCTTCCGGGGGGACGTCCAGTTCAACATCGACGGCTCCCGGATTGCTGGCGGAACCCCGCTGGATCGCACATTCCTGCTCCAGGAATACGACTTCTACCTGCAGGACGTGTGGCAGACGACGCCGAACCTGACCGTGACCTACGGCGTCCACTACGGATACCAGACCCCACCTTACGAGCAGGACGGGTTCCAGGTGGGCTGGAACAATGACCTGCTGCGCCGGTGGCAGGAAAGCCGTGGCACAACGAAGACGGTTCCCGAGCAGGAACTGTTCACGACTCAGGTCAACGGCCGGCAGAACGGCCTGCGGGATTTCTACGACCCGGATTCCAACAACTGGGCACCCCGTGTGTCGTTTGCGTGGCAACCGCAGTGGGGCTTCGCGTCGGCGGGCGGGCCGCTGGTCATCCGCGGCGGGTATTCGCTCATGTATGACGGCGTCGGACGTCGGTTTTCCCGAGATGCGGCGACGCTGGCCTCGATCGGTCTGTTGAGCACCGTTCGGCAGCCCGGATTCAGCAAGTCGATCGACGGCCTGAACGACATCGAACGGGCGCCCCGCCTGGACGGCAGCCTCGCGCTGCCCCGTGGGGAGTTCGTGGATCTGGCCGAGAGTGCCTTCATCCTCGGTGCGCCGCTGCGGTCTTCCGGATTCGGCAGCGGCAACACGACGGGCATCACGCAAAGCCTGGATTCCCCGATCAACAACCTGGTCAACCTGACGATTTCGAAAGAGCTGCCCCGGAACTTCCTCGTCGAAGTTTCTTATGTCGGCCGTTTTGCCCGCAACCTGCTGGGCCAGATCGACCTGGCCAGCCCGGTTAACCTTATCGATCCGACCAGCGGTCAGAACTACCAGCAGGCGATTCGTGAGATCTACGGACAGTCGTTTGACGGCGTGGCGTTCAGCGAGGCCAGGGCGATCCCGTTTTTCGAGAACGTCTATGGCCAGGATCTGATCGATGCGGCCGAGGCGCGGTTCGGTGGAACTTTCGACAGTGCCGGCCAGGCTTTCTACCGCTGGCTGCACGGCAGTCGCCAGCCGGGGCCGAATGCACCGATCAGCCTCAGCGACCAGCTCAACATCATCGAGAACACGCTTGGCCGTCCCATCCTCGTGAACAACCAGTCCCAGTTTTTCGGCCTGTTCGGCAACTTCTCGAAGTCGAACTACAACGGGCTGAACGTGACCCTGCGCAAACGGTTCAGCGACAATGTCGCCTTCGACGTGAACTACACGCTGTCGAAGTCGCTCGACATCACGTCAGCGTCAGAGGCCTTCGGGAGCCGGCCGAACGGGCAGACCGGTATCGGTCTGGCTGAGGATCCCTGGAACCCGGAGCTGTCCTATGCGCTGTCGGACTTCGACCGACGCCATCAGCTCAACGGAAACTTTCTCGTACAGCTTCCGTTCGGGCGCGGTCAGCGGATCGGCCAGAACGTCAGTTCCATCGCCAACCACATCATCGGTGGGTGGGAACTCGGCGGCATCGTCCAGGCGAGCAGCGGTCGACCGTTCAACTTCACGGCCTCGAACCGGTTCAACCACCACTTCTTCGGTCGATCCATTCCCCACCTCGTGGGCGATGTTCCGTTCGGCCTGGAGAAGGGCGAGGACAACCGGGTCTTCTTGATCGAGGGGGGGCCCGACGTTCGGACGCGCGTCAGCAGGGATGCCTTCCAGAACACGTTCCCGGGCAGCACGATCGCCCGCAACCAGGGACGTGGGCCGAGCTTTTACAACATGGACTTCTCCGTCGGGAAGAGCTTCACGATCAGCGAAGACATGCGGGCCCGGTTCCGTTGGGAAGCGTTTAACGTCCTGAATCACGCCAACTTCGGTATCCCGCAGACGACGGGCGGCACGAGCATCGATCGTTCGCAGTCCGGGACCGGAGAGGTCGTCGAGACCCGCGGTACCGAGCGTGTGATGCAGTTCAGTTTCCGGCTGGAGTGGTAGGTGGAAAAAGGCGGGGCTTCGGCCCCGCCTTTTTCAGTAGTCAGTAGTCAGTAGTCGGTAGTCAGTTGAAGAAGCGTACATTCCGCTGTCTCCCCTCCCTCGTCACTTCTCCCCCAAAACTCCCCCGAATGTGGCATTTTGTAACAATGAATCGGTTGAATATGGGTGTGCCCGGGCAGTATCATAACGACGCTTAGAAGTGTGTGTGGACGACCCACTAGTGGAGGCCCCGTGATATCTAAGACACTGAAAATATTTGTACTTATTCTTGTTCTGACAGCGGTTACGCTGGTGGCGCAGCACCCGACGATGGATCCGAAGACCAAGGATGTGCCGTCGATCGACTACCAGGAAGGCCCGCTGGTCCCGACCATCGATAATTACTACCTCCAGGGAGACCCCTCGCAGTTCATCCCGGACGAGTTCATGTCGAACCCGAGCGGGGAAGTCGACCCGAGGGAGCTGAAGGGGTATCACTTTCCCCCGCAGCTCAAGTGGGTGAAGGTCGTATCGGACCGCCAGATCAAGGCGGGTGGTACGCTTCGCCTGGAGGCGCAGGCCGAGAACCCGGTGCCGACGCAGCGCTGGTGGATTGCCTACCAGAACCAGTTCGGCAGGCGTTCGACCTACCGCGCGAACTTCCGGCCGCGTGAAGATAACCCCTGGTTGTTCGACGGAACCGTTCAGACCGACGAATGGGCGGAGCCCGGCGTCTACGTCGTCTACGACGGGGAGCTCAACAGCGAGCTGGGACATTCCAAGGCCTTTTTCCCACCGATGCACCCCGCGATGCTGGGCCTGGAGTTCGAGATCCTCCCCAATACCAACGTCGATGTGATGTACCCGGACCTGGTCGACCTCTACATCGGCGAAGACAAGAACATGAACGGCGCGACGTTCGATATCGGGGACATGATTCCGGTACGTGCGAAGCTGTTCGACAACAAGTCGGGCGCCAGCGAGGTCATCCTGCGGCTGTCCGGCCCCGACAACAAGTACATCGAGCTGAACCTGGCGCGGCGCTTCAACCATCCCGGAGAGTTCGTCGGTTACTTTCAGATCAATCAATGGTCGGTCGGCGGCGAGTATGTCGCGCGTACGATCCAGATCAAGGACCGAGCCGGCAACCAGAAAGACCTGTTCTCGACCACGAACGAACTTCTGGCCACGGCGAAATTCAACATCCGCCAGGATCCGGCTAATGTCGACAAGGTTCCGCCGAAACTGGTCAGCGTGGCCTTCGATCGGACGACAGCCAGGATGGAACAGGAAACGAAAATCGTCGCGATTGCCGTGGACGACCACTCCGGTGTCGGCGACATCTGGGTTGACGTCGGGGCGAGCCCGAGCTGGATCGACAAGAAACGAATCCGACTGAAAGCAAAAGCGGGCCGGCCCCTGATCAAGCCGGGTTTCGACGTCAAACAGAACGTCTACGAAGGTTCGTTCAAGACCCACAAGTTGGACGAGCCCGGCGACTGGGTGGTATCGCGTGTGTTCGTTCGAGACAACGCAAACAACTACCTGGACGTTCGAGCCGTCGAGAGCCCGGATTTGCAGAGTGTGAAGGTCCTTTACGGTGAGAGCGGAGGTGACGGCGCGTCGCCCGCGGCGACGAGCCAGACGACTCAGGCCAATCCACAGCAGGCCGGCCAGACGAAGATTCGGCGAATCGACATGATTCCCCCTCATCCCCCGCGTGGGCCCTGCTTGAACTGTCACGAGCCTTAGAGAGAATTATCCTCGACGAGTTTAGAACTACATAAATCGATATCGAATCGGAAGACAACAAGGAGTTCACATGAATCGCCGATCATTCTTGAAGAGTTCGAGCCTGGCCGGTGCGGGGCTCGCCCTGACTCCGCGCCTCGGAGCCTCTGCTCCTCAGACCAGCGCGTTGAACCTCAAGACGAAGCACCTGATCTGGATCGTCAACGGCAACGGCTGCCGGAAGAAGGAATACCTCGAGGACCTTGACGTCGCGCCGAACTTCAATGCACTGGCCAAGGAAGGTTACGTCTTCAACGAGGACCACAACGACCAGGCGTCCTCACACGGGACCTCGTACACGGAACTGCTCACGGGCAACGTGTCACAGACCAGCGTCCCGCTGTTTCCGACCGTGCCGCACTACGTTCGCAAGGCCTACGGCGACGAAGCGACGAAGTACTGGTATCTGACCGGCGCCGACTACTTCAGGCAGTGGCGCTACAACCTGAAGTACTTCGCCGCTCACAAGGACTACCCGGCCTCGACGCGGCCCGTCTCCTTGACGACTCAGAACGTCTTCCAGGACATGTGGTACAAGAAGCGGGATCGTTCGCCCCGGCAGATCATCGACGAAGAGTTCCCGAACAACATGGGTTTGACCGAGAAGGAACGGGTGAGGCTGACGGAGTGGATCGAAGGCGTGATGTCGACGCGCAGCTACGAGCCGTCCCTGACCCATCCGTTCATTCCGCGCTCCCCGTTCGTTGAAGAAGGACAGGCGATCAGGATCATTCCGCAGATACTCCAGACGTTCAAACCACGGGTGCTGATCTTCCAGCAGGTGTCGCACGACACGGGCCACGGCGCCGGCGGGTACCTGCGTTATGAGACCGGCCATGACGAATATCGCTCGACCGCCATCTCGACTGACGAGGCAGTGGGGCAGGTCATCGATTTCGTGAAGAACGACCCGTACTTCAGCCAGAACACGGCGATCGTCGTGAGGCCTGAATTCGGCCGGGACGACGAAGTCAACGCCTACGGCGAGATCCATCACTCGAAGGGGTATTACTACGCCCAGCGTCCTGCCAGCATCTACTGGGGCCCGGACTTCAATAACGGCTTCGACGGTAAAACCGTCATCAGCCGGCTGGACATGGCGCCGACCCTGACCAAGCTGTTCAACGTGGAGGCGACCGACGCGATGGGGCAGGTCGTCCCGGGCCTGTTCAAACCGGAAGTCGGCGAGCTTCCGGCCTACATCCCCTACGTGGAATAGCTTCGGACCATGAAAGCTCTTTGCGGCGTGGCTCTTGCGGGCCACGCCGTTTTTTTTGGGCAGAATCGGCCCGGTGAGGGACCGATTCCGATGGTTTTTCGGGCTGTCCGACTCGAAAATATCTGATAAGTGCTTTTAAATCTGGCTGTTCCGTCTGGACCCCGACGTTTTAGAGGCGTAACCTTTCCGTAGTGCGGGACGTATTTTACTAATGAATCTCGATCGCGAACTCATCGTTCGCGCCCAGCGTGGGGACACGGTCGCTCAAGAGGAGCTGGTGAGGCAGCTGGCGCCGATGGTGTTCCGGCTGGCCAGCCGATTCTTCCGAACGCGAGAGGACGTCGAGGATCTGGCGCAAGAAGCCTTTGCCCGTTTTTTCAATAAGATCCAGCAGATCCGTCCTGCAGACAACGTTCGAGGCTGGGTTTCGCGAGTCACGATCAACGTCTGCTACGATCGTCTCCGGAAACTGCGCCGGGAAAAGGCCGCGATCGAGGGTTTGAGTGCGGAGCCGGTAGCGCCGCAGCGACCGGAGACCGACGCGTATGAGCACGTTCGGACCGCGCTGGAGCGACTGGATGCCAAGCTGAGGATCCCGTTGGTCCTCAAGGAAGTGGACGAGCTCTCCATCAAGGAGATCTCTCAGGTGATGGGAATCACCGAGTCCAACGTCAAGATCCGGCTTCACCGGGCCCGCAAAAAGCTGGCTGCGGTTCTTGAAGCCGGAGTAGACTGAGCGGATGGTGGACGATAGGAGAAACAGGTAATGAAGGAGTTTCTTCCGAGAAAATTCGTCGAGCAGGAACGCCGGCGCGTTTTTTTGCCCGATTCGGATTTCGCGAAGCGTGTCGTCGCCCGCTTGAAACCGGTTTCGCGGCAGGCCGCCGACGTGTGGGAGTACATCCCGGCTTTCGCCCGACCGATCGTGGCCGTGACGATGGCGGCACTCTTTGTGATCGTTGGCCTGCAGATGATGTACCCGCAGATGCCCCAACAGGGCATCGTCGACGCCCATCTGGCCGAGGATTCGACCCCGACTGATGCATGGCTCTACCAGGATGCCGAGATACCCGAAGGCGATGACTTGCTCCTGGAGATTACGCTGGCGGAGGAGTTGCGATGACACGGACCCTCCAGGCGAAGCTTCTGGTCCTCGCTGTGTTTCTCGCGGGAATGCTGAGCGGCGCCGTTATTGCCAATGTGTACGAACAGCGAGTCGAGGGCGATGAGCGAAGGGTGGAAGCCAACGACAGGAATCGCGATCGTGAACGGGATCACAACCATCAGAGGTTCGAAGATTATCTCGGCTTGACTCCGGAACAGCGAGATCAGCTCTCCGAGATTCTTGAAGACTCCCGCGACGGGTACCGTGAGTTGCGTGCAAAGACCAGACCGGAGTACCAGGCGATTCGGGATGCTTCCCGCGAGAAGATCCGGGAAATGCTGACCGATGAACAACGCGGGCGGTACGAGGAGTGGATCAACCGCGAGCGGGAGCGCGACACCAACAGAAGGCGCGGACGAGGTCACGGCGGAAGCCGCTGAAACCGCCGAGGTGGAAGCCGCTGAGACCGATGACACGGATCCTCGAGCGGCCCTTGAGCGCAGGAAAGCCCACAAGATTCATCTTGTGGGCTTTGGTTTTTTGGCTTGCGGTTCCCTCCACGCTCACCGCGCAAGAGCCTGCGCTGAGGGGCCAGGATATTCGCTATCGCTTCCGGAACAGGGACCATCTTAATGCCGGCGGCGTGATCAGCGTCGTGACGATGACCATGACCACCAGGGCCGAGAACACGTGGTCTGTCACGACGCCAAGACTCTTCCCGATGCTCGCGAAAATGAGCCCGACTTCGCCTCTCGGGACCATGCCGATCCCGATCGAGAGACGGTCCAGCTTGGCGCCCGCCACGGTTCCGGCAATAGCTTTGCCGCCAACCGCGGCCACGGTCAGGACGAAGGCCAGCGCCAGTGTGCCCGTGTCGAGGAAGGACTCCAGGTTGACCTGCATGCCCATCATCACGAAGAAGATCGGGGCGAAGATCGCTTCGACGGGTCCGATGAGCTCCTGCATCGGTCGGGTGGACGGATTGAACTCATCTTCGAAGTGCTCGTCGCTGAGGATGAGCCCCGCAGCAAAGGCCCCCACGATGGCCGCGAGTTCGATCATGTTGGCGAGCCAGGACATCAGGAAGGCGACGACCAGAGGGAAAAGGAGCTTGCCGTGGGGCCGGTCGAGGTGTATCAACGCGCGGACCAGGCGTCGCATGAGCCGTTCGCCGAAGAAGATCACCGAACCCAGGAACAACAGGGAAAGTGCAGTGATTCTCACGACGGCCGACAGGTTGAATTGACCGGTCGCGACGATGCCGACGACGATCGCGAGAATGATCAACCCCAACACGTCGTCGATGACGGCTGCTCCCAGGACGACCTTCGCTTCGCCCGTCTGAAGCCTACCCAGATCCTTGAAAACCCTCGCCGTGATGCCGACGCTGGTGGCGCTCAACGTCGCTGCGAGGAACAGGTGGGTTGGCATCCCGACATCCGGAAGCAGCCAGGTGCTTACGAGCAGTCCCAGGACAAAGGGGCCGATAATCCCCAGCGTCGCAACCCTCACCGCTCGGGGTCCCACCTGCAGCATTTCGGCCACACTCGATTCCAGGCCGACACAGAACAGCAACAGGATCACGCCGAGGCTCGAGAAGATCCACAAGGCCGTTCCCATCAGGACCAACTGGCCTCCTTCGGGTCCGCTGAGAATACCCAGGAGTTCCCGACCGGCGCCGTCGAGAGCCATCTCTGCTTCTGAAAACACGCGGGGAGCCGCCTCGGCCATCGATTGACCTGTACCCCAAACCTGTTCGAACAAATCGCCAGCGCTGCCGAGGTTCATGACGAGGATGAAGAGAGGCAGGCCGAGCCAGTATCCGACGTTTCCGACTACCACACCGGTCATCAATTCCCCAAGGACCGGAGCCTGATTCAGTCGCCCGGCGACCCACCGGCCGACCATCGCGAAAGCGATAAGCAGTCCGAACTCGAGCATGATGAAAGAGAACGGATCGACATGTCCCCCTTCCGCGGGCTCGGCGCGAGCCTCCCCTGTATCGTCGGAAGCCTCCTGCGCCATGGTCATCCCGCCCGTGAGAGTGATCGCTTCGGAACCCGCCCCGGAAAGAATGAGGGCCAGCAGCATTGTTAGAAGGAGCAAGCGCCCGCACCGTTTGCCAAGAATCATCCAGAACCTCCCCCTAGATATTCACCATGATACATGTAGTCCGGCGTGCGAGTCTTTTCGTCGGCCACCCGTGTTCCCGAATCGGTGCCTGCCTGCGCACATAATTAGCTGCTAGCTTTTGGCTGTGAGCTCTTAGCCATGAGTTTTTGGCCAAAAGCCAATCGCCAACAGCCAAGAGCCAATATAATCGATGTCGACCAACCGGCCAGAGGGATGCACTACTTCGAGTACAAGAACGACGAGCTCTGCTGTGAGGAAGTTCCCCTCGCCCGGATCGCACGGGAGGTCGGGACTCCGACGTATGTGTACAGTCAACGAACGTTGGCGAGGCATATTCGCGTGTTTGAGGAGGCGTTCAGCGCCGCACCCCACCTGATCTGCTACGCGGTCAAGGCCAATTCGAACCTGACGCTCTTAAAGCGATTCCTAGACTGGGGAGTCAGCTTCGAAGCCGTGTCGGGCGGGGAGCTCTATCGGGTCATCCAGGCCGGCGCGCCGCCTGACCGGGTCATCTTTTCGGGTGTCGGCAAGAGACGCGACGAGATCCGATATGCGCTGGAGGCCGAGATTCTGTTCCTGAGCGTCGAGTCGTCAGCCGAGCTCGATCTGATCGCCAGTGTCGCCGCCGAGACGGGCCGGCGAGCGCCCGTCGTGTTTCGAACGAACCCCGACGTCGATGCGCGCACCCATCCCTACATCTCGACCGGACTTCAAGAGCACAAGTTCGGGGTCGCCCTGTCCGAAGCGGAAGAGTTGTACCGGCATGCCCGAGGGCTTGCCGATATCGAGGTTGTCGGCGTCGGTTGCCACATCGGGTCTCAGATTACTGAACTGACGCCGTTCGAGGATGCCCTGGCCAGTGTCACCCGCTTCACCGCCAGGCTGCTCGATGACGGCTTCGAGCTGAAGTATCTCGATTTCGGTGGAGGATTGGGGATTCCTTACGCCGGCGAGGAGCCGCCGTCGCCGCATGAGTACGCACAGACTGTGATCCGCTCGGCCGGGACCCTCGGACTGACTCTGGTACTGGAACCCGGGCGTGTGATCGTCGGCAACGCCGGCATTCTGCTGTGTCGCGTGCTTCTGAAGAAACAGCAGGGTGGCAAGCAGTTCGTGGTCGTCGACGCTGGCATGAACGATCTGATCCGCCCCGCTCTCTACAGAGCGTTCCACGAACTGCAGCCCGTTCGTCGGCGAGCCGACCGCGATGTCGTCGATTCCGACCGCGAGGTCGTCGATTCCGACCGCGAGGTCGTCGATTCCGACCGCGAGGTCGTCGATGTCGTCGATCTGTGAGTCATCGGACTTCATCGCCCAGGAACGCGAGATGGAGCGGCTCGAGGCCGACGACCTGCTCGCTGTGATGAGCGCGGGAGCCTACGGCTTCAGCCTGTCGTCCAACTACAATTCCCGCCCCAGAGCCGCGGAAGTACTCGTCGACGGCGATATGTTTACCGTCGTCCGAAGACGGGAGACGTACGAAGACCTGATACGGCTGGAACGGTAGGAGGCGGTCCGTGGCGAGCGGAAACGTCGAGAATCGAGGTCTTTGCTTGGGGATGAAACGGATCTATCGCAAATTGGTTAACGGACAAATCCGCATTGGAAGTTGGAGATTCGAAATTGCTCGATTTGTTATTGTTCGGGGTTTCGAGCAGAAAAAGATTCGAAATGAAGCAATTTCCAATGAGCAACTTGCAATGGGGATTGTTTAGATACCGCAATTTGCGATACGGACACGGTGTTGGCCAAGCAGGCAAGTCCGGGAGAGACGGTTTCCTTCCTTACAGGCCAAGCTCTCGGAGTGTAGAAGCCAGCGTTTCGAACAGACGGTCGTCGCTGAGCGATCCCCGACGGTGGGGCGTGCCGTCCGTCCCGACGACGACGAACTCGCCGGCCCGCGTGTCCAGCAATGAGGAACCGCGGTTGGTCATCATCGGAAACGTGATTCCCGGGGGTCGGGCAGTCGCTACTGTCGAGATGCCCAGGATACGAAGGTTCGGCGCCATAGGATAGGAGTCGTATACCTCCTGGAACCGCGCCGCTTCGGCGTGAGACTCATCGAAGACGGCGAAGACCAGCACCGACCCGGCGAAGTCGTCCAGCGAGTAGAAATATCCAGCGGTGTCGGTGACGTAGAAACGGGGATCCGCCGATTCCGGGATGTCCGTCGTAGTGCTCACGGGCCCGGTTCGAGTGTCTTCCGCTGCATCCGCATCCACTCCGGGCTTTGCTCTTTCCGGTCCGGGCGCATCGGCCGCCTTGTCGATATCGACCGCGGCGTTCGGCGCGTCCGTCGCGGGCAGCTCGGCTAGGGGAGGCGCTTGGGTGACGGGCTGGTTTGCTACCGAAGGCTGCCAGAGCACAACCGCAAGGACTGCGGCTGCGGCCATCGCAGCGACTGCCAGCTTTGAGTTCGAGAAGCCTTGTCGAGGGACCGCGTACGCTCGGACGGTCTGCTCGTCCATGTACGCACCGACCAGTCGATCGACCTTCGCGTAGCCATCGATTTCTCCGCGGCAGCGCTCGCAGGTGTTCAGATGCGATTCGAAACCGGACTTCTGATCCGGGTCGAGCTGATCGGAAAGTACAGCCTCCAGGTTGGAATCCACCCATTGGCAGTCGACATTCATAGCTTCAGAGCCCCTTTGAGGCGCTTGCGCCCGTAGAAGATCCTGGACTTTACCGTTCCCTCCGGTATCTCCAGGACAGCTGCGATTTCGGGAATAGTCATACCCTTCACCGCGAGCATCAGTAGCGGGACTCGGAATTCATCGGGCAGTTTTTCGACTTGCCGTCCCGTGTCCAGCATGGCTTCCCGGTCGAAGTCTTTTGACCGGTCGGGGGCATCGAACGCACTGGTCTTGCCCTCCGAGTCCTGGCGCTCCAGATCGCTGAACAGCGTCCAACGCTTCAGCATGCGCACGAAACGGCGGCGGTGGTTGATCGACACACGCACCACGATCCGCGCCAGCCATGTGCGGAGCGGGCAGTCACCACGGAAGTTGCCGATGCCGCGGTGAGCGCGCATCAGAGCTTCCTGGACGATGTCCTCGGCGTCGTCGACGTTGCGGGTCGAAGCGACGGCGATCTGCATCAAAAACGGGCGGTGTTCGGCGGCGGCAAGCTCAAAATTGCCCTCGAACCCGGCCGTCTTCGACGAGGCTGGTTTTCCCTCGTCGTTTTTTAAGACACTGTCGGGGGCCAAAGAGTTCACGTTTTTTGGGCGATCAGTTGGCTGGGTGAGGCTCAGTTCGGGTTGTTTCGGGAACCGAGATCGTTCAACTTCTTCTGAACCTTGTCGCTTTCTTCGGGGTCTTCCGCCAGCTCGATAGACTTTTCGTATTCCGCACGGGCTTCATCGATCCGATCGGTCTTCAGGTAGAGATCGCCCATGTGCTCGTGGATCGTCGGGTCGCTGCCGGCGAAAAGCAGCGCCCTCTTCAAGTACTGTTCGGCCAGATCCATCCGGTCGAGCCGGTAGTAGACCCATCCGAGACTGTCCAGGTAAGCGCCGTTGATCGGATCGGCTTCAACCGCTTTCTGGATCATCTCCAGCGCTTCCTCGAGCTTGACGCCGTTGTCCGCCAGCATGTAGCCGAGGTAGTTCAGTACAGCAGGGTCGTCGGCTTCGATCTCCAACGCCTTTCGGAACGCCGCTTCGGCTTCCTCGTAGTTCTTCTGCTGTTCGAAGATCGCACCCTGGAGGAAGTGTACCTGCTCGTCGTCCGCGAATTGTTCCATCGCACCATCGAGGACGCCCTGAGCCGCTTGAAAGTCCTTTTCCCGCTGGTAGATGTTGATCATCGAGGAGAAGATCTGCAGGTCCTCCTCGTCGTCGGTCGTCATTTCGCGAAGCGCGGCAATGCCTTCCTCCACATGCCCCTCGAGAGCAATGAGGTCGGCGTTCTGAATAAGGAGTTGACGGTTCTCCGGATAGTCCGCAAGCGCAGCGTTGCTATGTTCGAGCGCACGATCCACTTCATCGGCCGACCGATACATGTCAACGATGTAGGAATCGACGGTTCCGTCCGAATCCCTCTCGATCGTCTTGATCTCGCCGAACGCTTCGATGGCGCGGTCGAAACGTTCCATCATCGAATTCAGTATCGCGACGTGCGTCAGGAAAACCCGTCGGTTGCGGCGTTCCGCATCCGTATAGCGCGACTGTTCAGTTTCCCTGAGAAGTTCCCGAACCTGAGAGAGTGCCTCATCGAAACGGCCGCTGTCCCTGTTCAGTAGGGCCAGGTTGAATCGGATCTCCGTGCTGTCCGGGACCAATTGAGCGGCCTTTACCAGGTGCTCGCGCGCATCGTCGTACTTCATCTGATCCCGGTGGATCTGCCCGATCCGCAGGTACGCGAGGGCGTCCTCAGGATCTTCGATGATCAGCCGCTCGTAAAGCTCGACGGCCTCCTCGAAGCGGTCCGAGAAGAAGAGAGCCTGGGCCAATGCGCGCGTCAAATCGATGTTGTCTTCGTCGAGCAGGAGGGCCCCGGAATAGGCATCGGCGGCGCTGTCAAACTCCTCCAACTGCGCGTAAGCGTCACCAAGGGTCGTCAGGGCGTTCAGTGAGCCCGGCTGTTCCTCGTTGAACGTCTTAAGGATCTCGACAGCCTCTTCGACATTGCCGGCGCCGATCTGCAGTTCCGCCAACGAGATGGCTCCCTCCTCCGATCCCGGTGCGATTTTCAGGAAATCACGGTAGACCTCGGTCGCTCGCTCAGGGTCGTTCTTGAAACGGTACAGTCGCCCCAGCATCAGGTAGGCGTCGCGTCCGTCCGGGTCCAGCCGGACGATGTGCTCGAACTGCTCGATCGCCTTGTCGATGATCTCGGGTGGCATGCCGCGGGCGCTCGCCTGCCCGAGCATATTCGAGTAGATGGTGCTCAGCAGCTGGTGGGCCTCGAGGTTGTCCGCATCGGCGCGAATCGCCCTTTCGGCATACTCCATGGCCTGATCGACCTGGCGTCTGCGGAAGTAGGCTGCCGCCATCTCGGAATAGATCATGGAGTTGGTCGGGTCGATCGCCAACGCCTTCTCGTATTCTTCGAGGGCTGCCTCCCACTGGCCGCTGCCTTCCAGCACCATAGCCCTGCTGAAGTGGTAATAGGCCTCGGCCTGTTGCGCTTCCTCCGGGGTTTGCGCAAGACTGTTTCCGCCCATGAGGGCTCCGACAATGAGTCCAATCAGCGTCTTCTTCATAATCGATCCATCAAGACAAGCTATGAGTTTTGTTCATTATAAGTCGAATTCATCCATTGTTCATGGGTAGATTCCGGAAGACCGCTTTTTTTTAGACGGAGCCGCGCGAAATTTAGTGTTTGAAGTGTCTCGTGCCGGTGAACACCATCGCCATGCCGTGTTCCTCGGCGGCCGCGATAACCTCTTCGTCCCGCTTCGATCCGCCCGGTTGGATCACTGCAGTGACCCCCGCTTTGGCCGCCTCGTCGATCCCGTCTCGAAACGGGAAAAACGCATCGGATGCCAGCACGTTGCCGCTCGTAGCGGGCCGAGCTTTCTCCACGCTGATCTTGACCGAATCGACCCGGCTCATCTGTCCGGCTCCGACCCCGGTGGTCTTTCCCCCCCGGGCCAGGACGATCGCGTTGGACTTGACGTGCTCGGCGACCTTCCACGCAAAACGCAAATCCCGCCACTCGCCACCGCTCGGTTCGCGCGACGTCACGACTCGGGTTGCCGACCCGTCCAGTTCGTCGGATTCGTCGGATTCCTGCAGGAGAATGCCACCCGTCACCCTTTTGATCTCCAGCCTTCTCACGCCGTTCGCCGAACCGGACGCCGATGCGTCGAGCAGCCGGAGGTTCTTCTTCTTCGAGAACGCCTCACACGCATCCGCTGTGATTCCGGGCGCAATGATGGCCTCTACGAAGATCTTGGCGATCTCCTCGGCCGTCGCACCGTCCAGTTCGCGGTTGACCGCGATGATGGAGCCGAATGCCGAAACCGGGTCCGCGTCGTAGGCCTTCAGGTAGGCGTCGCGAAGATCGTCTCCGATCGCGGTACCGCACGGGTTGGTGTGTTTGATGATGCAGCAGGCGGGTTCGTCGAATTCGTGGATGAGACCCCAGGCAGCCTCCAGGTCGACCAGGTTGTTGTAGGAGAGTTCCTTACCCTGTAGCTGCTGGGCAGCCGCAAGACCGTGGCTTGGCCGACCTCCCCACCTGTAGAAGGCGGCCCTCTGGTGGGGGTTTTCACCGTAGCGGAGCTGGGAAACTCTCTCGAAATCCATAAACAATCGGTCGGGAAATCCAACTTCCGACGGCAACTCCAACGTTTCTCCCTCCGTCTGGACCGCGGACAGGAACTGGGCGATCTGCCCATCGTACTGGCCGGTGTGGACGAAGGCCCTCCGGGCGAGCGCGAACAGGCGAGTGCGAGGCAGTCGGCCGTCCCCCTGCCGTAGCTCATCAAGAACCTCCTCGTAATCGTCCGGACTGGTCACGACAACGACATCGGGGAAGTTCTTGGCTGCTGCGCGAATCATGGAGGGTCCGCCGATGTCGATGTTCTCGATGATTTCTTCGAATGTTGCGCCCTCCCGGCGTGTCGTTTCGACGAAAGGGTACAGGTTGACGCAAACCAGATCGATCGGTTTAATGGAGTTTTCCTCGAGAGCCTGCATGTGCGCGGCGTTGCCGCGAACGGCAAGCAACCCGCCGTGGATCCGGGGGTGTAGTGTCTTGACCCGCCCGTCCATGATCTCGGGGAAACCTGTCATCTCCGACACCTCTCGCACGGCGATCTGTTCGCCGGCAAGAAGCCGGGCGGTGCCGCCCGTGGAGAGTATCTCCACTCCCAAGTCGCTGAGGCCGTGCGCGAATTCCACGATTCCGCGCTTGTCGAAGACGCTGATTAGAGCGCGCTCGATTCTGTTCAACTGTTGACCCCTTGGATTGGCAATCAGCCGTCGGCTGTCAGCGTTCAGCTTCTGAACGACGACCTAAGCGTCCATTCCTGGTTGAAAGCTGGAAGCTTCGCTGACCGCTGTTTAATTGACGGACCCGTTGACCTTCATCCAGACATAGAACCAGACATTGGCAACGTCGGTTACGGCGTGTGAGAAAGCGATCGATGCCACACCGAATTCCGGAGACAGCTCGACCTGCTCGGACCGGCGCGGAAGTTCGATCGACTGCTCCAGACGACCCGCCAGCCGGTTTTGTGCCTCGCGTCTGATCGCGAGGTATCCGGCGAGGTTCCCGTCGCGGACGAAAGGATGATAGCCGTAGAAAACGACGGGAAACTTTCCACTGTGAGATTGAACGAGTGGATCCATTCGTGGATCATTCATTGCCGCCGCGGCACAACCCGCGTCTCTCAGTGCTTCAACGGCTCTCTGGAGGCTGCCGTAGCGATTCGAGAACTCCGCAATGGCGCGATCCACCGACTGTTCGAGGACCTTCGGTTCGCAGGGCTGTTCGAAGACGGCATCCATATCGACGAGAAGCTGGCGAAGAGGCGGCGGCAGTACCTTGTGAGCGTTCAGGAAGATCTCCCGATAGTGGGATGAAGGCCAAGCTTCTGAAGGCGTTGGCAGTGCCAGCCAGAGAGTGCAGACAATAACGATTCGCTTTTTCATATCGAGATGCGCGGCGCACCCCAATTCTAACCCGGCAATTGTAAATGGGAGACCCCTATGCTGAAATAGCGCCATGGAGGCGCTGAAGAAGATTCCTCCCGTCAACGACATCCTGATGCGGCCGGAGCTGTCCGACCTGGGCTCCGTGTTGTCTCAGCCCTTTGTTTCCAGCCTGCTCGATGACGTGTTGGCCCAGACCCGGCGGCGTCTCAAGGCCGGTGCGGAGATAGTCGAGCGTGAGGAACTCACAGGTCAGATCGCGGTCGACCTGCGCCGGCGGATCGACGCGTTTCTGTCACACTCGCTCCGGCGCGTCATCAACGCCTCTGGTGTTGTCGTCCACACCAACCTGGGCCGGGCTCCTCTGCCGGAAGCCGCAATCGATCACCTGAGGGACGTGTCAACCGGGTACTCGAACCTGGAATTTGACCTTGAGAAAGGAATCCGCGGGCGTCGTGACGTGCACGTGGCGCGGTTGATCGACGAGCTTCTCGGTTCGGAAGCCGCGATCGTCGTCAACAACAACGCAGCGGCCGTTCTGCTCGTGCTGAACACGCTCGCCGAAGGTGGAGAGGCCCTTGTCCTCGGCTCCGAAGGGGGTGAGGTTATTGCTTCCCGCGGCGAGCAGATCGAGATCGGCGGTTCGTTCCGCATCCCGGAAGTGATGCTGAAGAGTGGCGCTCGCCTGCGGGAGGTCGGGACGACGAACCGGACACGAATCGCGGACTACGAGGCGGCAATCGGACCGGAGACGCGCCTGATGCTCCGCGTGCACCCCAGCAACTTTCATATCGTCGGCTTCACCGAGAAGCCCACGCTGGAGGAGTTCGTGGCGCTGGGGCGAAGTTCGGGAGTTCCGACGTTTGAAGACCTTGGCAGCGGATGTCTCGTGGATCTGACCCGCTCGGGCGTTCGCGATGAACCGCTCGCGACCGAAAGTATCCGTGCAGGAGTCGACATCGTCTGCTTCAGTGGAGATAAGCTTCTCGGTGGCCCGCAGGCCGGCATCATCGCCGGGCGCAAGGAGCTGATCGAGCGCATCCGGAAGAACCAGCTGTTCCGAGCGCTGCGCGTCGACAAGCTGACGCTCTCGGTGCTTGAGGTCGTGCTGGGATCTTACCTGCGGGGCTGTCCCGCCGAGGTTCCCGTATCGCGCATGCTTACGCTCGATGAATCGGAACTCAAGGCCCGTGCTGAGAACTTTGCGGCGCGTTCGGACGGAACCGCAGCTGTAGTACCGGTGATTTCCGTCGTCGGTGGAGGATCCGCTCCCGGAGCCGAGTTGCCCTCATGGGGCGTTGCCGTCAAGATCGACGGGGTCTCCGAGTTGGACCTCGAGAAGCGTTTCCGCGACGCGACGCCGCCGGTGCTCGTCCGTGTGGAAGATGAAAGCGTATTGCTCGACCTGCGCACCGTTCGGCCGGAGGAGGAGAACGAAGTACTGGCCGTTCTGCGTGGGGTTGTGTCCGGCTGAGGCCGGTCCCTCGAAGAACATCGCTTTATCTCTTTTTGCAAGCCAAGAAGGAGGGAAGGTGCGACTTACGGCGATCATCACATTCGTAGCCGCGCTCGGTTCGTTCCAGAACCTCAACGCCCAATCCTGGACTCCACCCGTCGAAGAAGAGCGGTGTCCGTCGAAGTGGGGCGAAGGCGATGAGCGTGGCGCAGGGAACCACATGGGGGCTGAGACTGTCCTTCGCGCGACGCGGTTGATCCGCGAGGGTGAGGTGATCGAGCTCGGACACGTCCTGTCGGGGGCGATGCCGCTTGGTGGCCGGCATTTTGACTTGTACACCAAGCCCACCAGGATCGGATCGCAGTCGAACCAGAGAGGTTCCAACGAGGAGCTCGTCGTGTCGGAGATCGGGCAGGTGGGCACCCAGTTCGACGCCTTCAGCCACCAGACCATCGGGGACAGTATGTACAACTGTTTCCGGCGCGACGAGATACTGACCCGGAGCGGATTCACGCGATTGGGCGTCGAGAATGTGGGCGCGCTGATGACCCGGGGTGTGCTGATCGACGTGGCCGCCCTGAAAGGCGTAGACATCTTGGGGCCGACCTACGAAATCACGGTCGAGGATCTCGAGCAGGCGCTGGCAAGGCAGGATCTGTCGCTGCAGGCTGGCGATGCCGTCATCATCCACACCGGATGGGGGACACTGTGGTATCAGGATAGCGGCCGCTTTTCGAGCGGCGGACCAGGTATCGGGATCGCCGCAGCCGAATGGCTGGTGAGCCAGGATCCAATGCTGATCGGATCCGATAACACACCCGTGGAGATCTCTCCGAACCCGGATCCCGATCTCTCACTACCGGTGCACCAGATCATGCTCGCGATTAACGGCATCCATCTGCTGGAGAGGATGAAGCTGGATGAACTCGCAGCGAAACAGGTGTACGAGTTTGCGCTGATCGTGCAGCCGTTGAAGATCCAGGGAGGTACCGGCTCGACGGTTGCGCCGATCGCCGTTCACTGAGAATTGCACCGAGAATTGTGCGCCGATCCCTAGATAAATTCTTTGCGTATTGCGTTCGCACCGGTACACGTAGGGTTCTGACGGCAACGGGAATTCCTGTTCATGTGAGAAAACGCCCCCCTCGTTGCGGCAATAAAGGACGCGTGGGAGACAGAACGTGAGAACGGCCACTTTGGCCACGGTCTTTCTGGGAATATCCGCGGGGCTGGCGGCCGGAATCTCTGGTTTTACGTTTGTCTATGCCGAAGGGTACGCCTACCTGACAGACGATCCGGCCGCGTGCGCGAACTGTCACGTCATGCGCTCCCAGCATGATGGATGGATGAAATCGAGCCACCGCGCGGCGGCGACATGCAACGATTGCCATACGCCCTCCGGCTTCTTTGCCAAATACGCGACGAAGGTTTCGAACGGGTTCTGGCATTCCTTCGCGTTCACATCCGGTGGTTTTCCCGACCCGATCCAGATCAAGCCGCACAACCGGGATATCGCCGAAGCGTCCTGCGCCAAGTGTCACCCCGATATGGTGAAATTCATCGGGACGGCGCACCCCCACAGTGAGCCCGTATCCTGTGTCCGATGCCACGGTTCCGTCGGACACTTTCGATAGGGAGGCCGAACATGTCGGATCAGAATCGATCAAGTGCTTCCGGCTATCCGCTTCGCCTGGTACTGCTTGCCTCCCTGGTGAGTGTGATCGCGGCCGTGGCCGGCGTGGCCCTGCTGTTGAACATCTTCGAACGGCGTGAGGAAGCGCGTAATCCTTTCTTTCGCGTCGTTGAGTTGACCGATGAAACCGAAGATCCGGCTGACTGGGGTAAGAATTTCCCACTGCAATATGATGCGTATCTGCGCACCGTGGACCAGGTTCGAACCCGTTACGGCGGCAGCGAAGCGATGCCTCGGACACCCACCGACGCGGACCCGCGTTCGCTGGTTGCTCAGTCGAAGCTCGACGAAGACCCGCGCCTGCGGACGATGTGGGCAGGCTATTCGTTCTCGGTCGATTTCCGTGAAGAGCGTGGACATGCGTTCATGCTCGACGACCAGACCTTCACCCAGAGACAGCAGGCTGCCCCCCAACCCGGCACCTGCATCCATTGCCACGCATCCACGTACGTTTCCTACCGTCGGCTTGGTGAAGGGGACATCACCCTGGGATTCGAGCGGCTGAACGAGATGACTTACGCAGAAGCGCGCGAACTGGTGTCTCACCCCGTGGCCTGCATCGACTGCCACGATCCTGAAACGATGCAGCTTCGTGTGACGCGGCCGGCATTCATCGAGGGAATTCGGGCCCTCAAGGCGCGGGAGGACATGCCGGATTACTCGGTCAACGCCGATGCAACGCGCCAGGAGATGCGCAGCTTCGTCTGCGGTCAGTGTCACGTGGAGTATCACTTCCGGGGGGCCGAGAAGCGCCTGGTCTATCCCTGGGCAAACGGGCTTCGTGTGGAGAACATCCTCGCTTATTACGACGAAGTCGATTTCGTCGACTGGTCACACGCCGAGTCCGGCGCTGGAGTCCTGAAAGCCCAGCATCCCGAATTCGAGATGTGGAATCAGGGGATTCATGCCCGCTCCGGGGTGACGTGCGCGGACTGCCACATGCCCTACACCAGGGAGGGCGCCATGAAGATCAGCGACCATCACCTCCGAAGTCCCGTCCTGAACATCAGTCGCGCCTGCCAGATCTGTCACAAGTTCCCCGAGGACGAGCTTCGCGCGCGCGTGGAGACGATACAGACGACCCTTTCGAGTTCCCGCGACCTGGCGATGGATGCGCTGGTGAACCTGATTGCAGACATTCGCGGAGCCGTCGACAACGGCGCTTCCGAAGATCAACTGTCCGCGGCGCGGGGCTTCCAGCGGCGGGCGCAATTCTATCTGGACTTCGTCGAAGCCGAAAACTCCACCGGGTTCCACGCCCCACAGGAAGCGACACGAATCCTTCTGGAATCGATCGATTTCGCTCGACGAGGACAGGCCGCCTTGAGGGACTGAAGAAGCTATCCGCGCACCCGCTCGACGTATTTCCCTTCGCTCGTGTCCACACGGATTGTCTCGCCTTCCTGGATGAAATGGGGAACCCCGACAACGAGTCCGGTTTCTGTCTTCGCCGGTTTGAGCACATTACTGACCGTGGCGGTCTTCAATCCCGGCTCGGTCTCGACAACCTCGAGATCGACGGTCGGGGGGAGTTCGATGCCCACAGGGTTGGTGTCGTAGAACTCCACCTCGATCCGGGCGTTCGCGACCAGATACTGCATCCCGTCGCCGAGCGCTTCGGAGCTGAACTGGAGCTGTTCATAGGTCTCGGTGTCCATGAACGTATGGGAATCGCCCTCGCTGTAGAGATACTCCATCACTCTCTTGTCCAGCACCGCTTTTTCGACCGAATCGTCTGAGCGGAACTTGTGATCGACTATCGCTCCGGACCGGAGGTTCTTCAGCTTGGTCTGCATCATGCCCCGTTTGTTACCCGGGGTCAGGTGGTGGAACTCGACGACCCGGAACAGCTCGTCCCTGTGGACGATGATGTTGCCGCGCCGCAACTGTGTTGCCTGGATCATGTATGAATTCCTCTCGTCAGTAGTATGTCCGAGCTCCAAAGTCCAAGGTCCAACGTCCTGCTCCCGGCTTTGGACTTCGGACCTTGGACCTTGGACTTAGTTTCAGTCTAACGGGTTCTTGCGACGTACTATGGATCTCGGATTCGCTGCCGCGCCATCAGCGCCTCGATCTCATCGATCTCCCTGGGGAAGTCCGACAGTATCCGGTATCCCGTTTCGGTCACCAGGACGTCGTCTTCGATGCGAACGCCGATATTCTCATCCGGGATGTAAATCCCGGGTTCGACGGTGATCACCATGTTGGGCTCGAGCGGGCGACCGACCGGCCCGACATCGTGAACTTCGAGACCGATGTGGTGGCTCGTCCCATGGATAAAGTGGTCTCCGTAGCCTTTCGATTGGATGTGCTGCCGGGCTGCCTCATGGATACTGTTCGACCCGCGTCCTCCGATCGTCGCTCCAGGCTTGACCCGTGCCAGTGCCGCTTTCTGAGCGTCCAGGACGATCTGGTAGATCTCGCGCTGTCGTTCGGTGAACTTGCCGCCGACCGGATAGGTCCGCGTGATGTCCGCGGCGTAGCCTCCGTACTCGGCGCCGATATCGGCAACAACGAGATCGCCCGCCGCCATCTTTCGGGTGTTGCGATCGTAGTGCAGGATCGTCGCGTTCGGGCCGGAGCCGACGATCGAGGGGAAAGCGGGACGTTCGGCGCCGTTCCGCCGAAACTCGAATTCGATTGTCGCTTCGACTTCGTACTCCGCCACGTTCGGAGCGATGACCCCGGCCGCGGCCGCATGCGCCTTCATCGTGATGTCGATAGCCTTGGTGAGGATAGCCAGTTCGGAGGCGGTCTTGACTTGACGGTTGAGAGCCAGGCTCGGGGCGAGGTCCCCGATGTCGGCCCCGGGAGCGATCTTCCGTAGCCTCAAGACGTTGTCTTCCTGATCCGTCAGCGTGTAGACCGCATCAGTCTTTTCCAACATGCGCTGAAACTGCGAGGCGAACTCCTCCAGCGCCTCGACGCTCGTCACCCCGGTCGCGCCTACGGCTCGGGGGCCCGGACCGAGCTTCTCACCGGTCCAACGCTCTTCATCCTGATCGCGTGGAGGGATGAACAGAATCTCTTCAAAGCTGTCACCGGTCGCGTCGAGCAGCAGGATTGCGCCGGGTTCGTCAAACCCCGTCAGGTAGTAGAAGTTGTCTTCCTGCTGGTACTGCACCAGGTCTGTGGCCAAAGCCGCATACAGGGCGACGACACCGTCCAGTTGCGAGGCCAGCTTCTGGCGCCGCAGCTTGTACTGTTCGAGCGGTTCGCGTTCCAGTGCCGTTGCGGCAATTGCTGTTAACAGGATCCAGGCGAGAGCGAATCGTCTCATCAGATCTCCTACATCGCAAGGATGTCGGTCGCGAAAGCGGCCAGAAGCAAGAGGCTGACATAACCGTTCAGGTTGAAGAAAGCGACATTCACCCGGCTGAGGTCGTCCGGGCGCACGATACGGTGTTCCCAGTAGAGTATCGCAGCGACGATCGCGATACCGCCGTACGCAATTGGGCCAAGATTGCTCCCGCGGGCGATCAGGAGCAACAGCACAACGGTGCCTACATGGAGTCCGGACGAGATCTGGAGCGCCAGCCGGATACCCCATCGCGAAGGGATCGAGAAAAGGTTTGCCCGCCGGTCGAATTCCGAGTCCTGGCAGGCGTAGATAATGTCGAATCCGGCGATCCAGAGCATCACGGCTAATCCCAGCAGGATCGGCGGTAGAGCAAAACTCCCGCTCACCGCCAGCCACGCGCCCAGGGGTGCCAGCCCGATTGCGAATCCTAGAGCGATGTGGCTCAACGAGGTGAAGCGCTTCGTATAGGAGTAGAACAATAGGATGGCCAGCGTGGGAAAGGAAAGATAGAAGCAGAGTGGATTGAGCAGCGCAGCCGAGACGATGAAAAGAACGGACATCGCAACCGTGAACGCAATGGCGAAACCCATGGAGAGGGAGCCCGTCGGAAGCGCGCGGCCTCTTGTCCGCGGGTTGTCCCGGTCAAAGCGGTAATCCACGATCCGGTTGAACGTCGTCGCGGCGCTCCGGGCTCCGACCATCGCGGCCAGAATCCAGACGACCTGCCAGGCCTCGGGCAGGCCACCGGCGGCGAGCAGTGCTGCGATCAACGCGAACGGAAGTGCGAAGATCGTGTGCTCGAACTTGATCATCTCAAGCGTTATCTTGAGTTTGTTCCAGATCAAAAGCTTCTTCTCCGCCGGGCTGCCACGGGCTGCCAGACACGCCGATTGTTCAACATAGCTGTCCCGTCGCTTTGAACGCCACAATTTTCTGATTTCTCTCCTATCCATGGTTATATTGAATACTTTGTCGTCGGAACAAGTGACAAGTGAGAAGTAAGAAGTGGCCAGTGGTCAGTGGCCAGTGACGAGTGACGAGCAAGAAAGGAACTAGAAACTTAATCTGAGAGTTGACAGCAAACGCCGAGAACTGGACTCTTTTCAACTGACTACTGACTACTGACTACTGACTACTGACTACTGACTACTGACTACTTCCCCATCCCAAATGACTGAAGATCAAATCAAACGTGTTCTGGACGACCATAAGAGCGGGTCCATTTCCACCGAGGATGCTCTGGGACGGCTGAGGCTGCTGCCGTTTGAAGACCTCACCTTTGCCAATGTCGATCACCACCGGTCTCTGCGTCAGGGTTATCCGGAGGTGGTGTTCGGGGAGGGCAAGACCGATGATGAGGTGCAAGGGATTGTTGCCTCAATGTTGGAGAGGGGACACAACATCCTCGTGACAAGAAGCAGACCGTCCGTCTACGAGCGCGTTCGGGAGCTGGACACACAGGCCCGTTTCCACGAGCGGTCGCGTGCCATTTCCGTCATCAAGGATCCGACCGTGCTCGGGAAGGGCACGGCGATGATCATCTCGGCCGGAACTTCAGACATCCCAGTCGCCGAAGAGGTCGCCGTGACGCTGGAGGTGATGGGAAACCGTACCGATGCGCTCTATGACGTCGGTGTGGCCGGTCTGCACCGGTTGCTGGATCGTCAGCCGCGTCTGACCGAAGCGCGTGTCATCGTTGTGGTCGCCGGTATGGAGGGCGCCCTGCCCAGCGTGGTCGGCGGTCTGGTTTCGGTGCCCGTGATAGCCGTCCCGACCAGCATCGGTTACGGCGCAAGCTTCAAAGGGGTCGCCGCCCTGCTGGGTATGCTCAACTCTTGCGCCTCGAACGTCAGCGTCGTCAACATCGACAACGGCTACGGAGCCGGTGTTGTTGCCAGCCTCATCAATCGCCTTTGACGATGGACTTCTCCCTCCGAGCGCTCGAATACGATCGGCTCAAGAAGCTGCTGGGTCGCTATGTCACCGGTGAGGGCGCGTTGGAATTACTCGCAGCGGTGGAACCGATCCGCGATCGCGAGGTCCTCGAAGACCAGCATGCCCTGAACCGCGAGGCGATGGATTATCTCCGCGAGCACCGGGTCTCGTTTTCTGACATTCCGTTGTTGGGTTCGCTGGTCGGAAAGCTCGATCTTCGTGGGGTGACGCTGGACGTGTCCGAGGTGGAAGCGCTTCAGGACTTCCTGGGGCAGGCTGAAGGTTTCCGGACGCGATGGAAGAGCGATGCGGGAGATTTTCCGCTGCTGGCCGCGAGGGCCCGAAGATTTCCGGACCTCCGGGAACTCGGCTCCCTGCTCGGTCGAGCCGTTCGCAGAGGGGAGATAAACGAAGACTACAGTCCGACGCTGAAACGTCTCCGCCGTGCCGCGGAGACGGCACGATCGCGCCTGAACCGAAAGCTGGAGGGGATTATCAAGAGCCCCGAGCTCTCCAATCAACTTCAGGATCAGCTCATCACGATCCGGAACGGCCGCTACGTGATTCCGGTGCGTGCGGAGCAGAAGCGAACCTTTGACGGCATCATGCATGGCAGTTCCTCCAGCGGCGCCACCGTCTTCATGGAGCCGCTCGACACGCTTGAACTGAACAACGAGATCGTTCGGCTTGAAGAAGAGCAGCAGCGTGAAATTCAGCGGATTCTCGGCGAGTTGACCGACAGGATCCAGGAGCAGGCCGACGATCTCCACCTCGCCCGGGAGCTGTGGTCGGAGATGGAGCTGGTTTTCGGACGCTGCCGGTTCGGTAGGGATTTCGACTGCGTGGCGCCGACCTTCTCGGGGAAGCGCCTGCACCTGGAGGAAGCCCGGCATCCCCTTCTGGAGGACAATCTTCGTCCGGACAGAAAGCCGGTTCCCCTCAACCTCGACATGGATGACGATGATAGGGTCCTGGTCATCAGCGGCCCTAACGCAGGGGGCAAGACGGTCGTGTTGAAAACCCTGGGGATGCTGTCGTTGATGGCCCAGTCGGGAATCCCGCTTCCTGCTGCAGAAGCGGTGCTTCCGATCATGGACCGCGTGCTGGCCGACATCGGCGATCAGCAATCGATCACGAACCAGCTGAGTACGTTTTCCGCCCACGTCCTGGCGATCAAAGATATGGCTGAGACGGCGAGCGCCAACTCGCTAATCCTTCTGGATGAGATCGGAAGCAGCACCGAACCCGCAGAAGGCGCCGCGCTGGCGACGGCGATCCTTGAACACTTTCGCTCCGTCGGTTCGCTGACGCTGGCCTCCACCCACTACAATCGTCTCAAGATGTATGCCGAAACCCGTCAAGGCGTCCGGAATGCGGCGATGGAGTTCGACGAGGAGACTCTCGAACCAACGTATCGGCTGATCGATGGTCTCGTGGGGTCATCCAGCGGGTTGAAGATCGCCGAACGGTTCGGCTTCCCCCGGCAGTTGCTGGCCGAGGCCCGCGAATCGCTGGACGACGCCGAACTGCAGGCTGCACGTTATGTCGACGAGTTGAAGATCCGGATTGAGAACTTGGAACGGGAGAAGTCCGAGCTCGAGAGCGAGCGGAACGAGTTCCAGACCTGGAAAGGAGAGATGACTCAAAAGGCCGAGGAGGAACGCGGCGCCGCACTCGACCGGGTCGAGGAGCGCCTGGACTCGATCGTTGCCGACATTCGCGACAGGGCCGCCGCTGAGCTCGCGACGGCGAGCAAAGAAGCCGCGAAGCGGTTCGAACGCAAGCTCGCCGATGCCCGTGCCCGTGCCAGTCGGGAGATCCGCCGCGAACTCCGCCCCGAGGACGAATCGAAGGTAACCACCGGGACCGAGGGTTCTGGTTCTAAGCTGCCACAAGCCGGTGATCGCGTGCGCGTCGTGTCGCTGGGTGTCAGCGGCCCCGTGTCGCGCGTATTGAAACGGGAAGTCGAGGTCACTCTCGGCAACATGAAGGTACGGCGCCCGATTAGCGACATCGAGATTGTCGAGGAGGCCGACGTCAAACTTCCCGACGGCGTGCACTTCGACTTCTCGGAGAAGCACCTGGAGTCGATCGAACTCAACCTGATCGGCTGCACGGCCGAAGAGGCCGTCTCCCGTCTGGACAAGTTTCTCGACGACGCATTCCTTTCGGGAGCCCCGATGGTCCGTGTCATTCACGGCTTCGGCATGGGCGTGCTGCGCAAAGCCGTCGCCGAGTTCCTGGAGAACCACCCCCACGTCGCCCGGTTTGAATCAGCCCCCCAAAGCCAAGGCGGAGGTGGCGCCACAATAGCCACTTTGAAAGAATGAGAATACCCACCGCAAAGGCGCAAAGACGCAAAGTTCCTTCCGCTCAGCGGGCGGTTTTACCTGGCCTGGCTAAGTAAATCAGACCCCAAGCGTCGGATTCTGACCACGGAGGCGCGGAGGCACGGAGATATGAAATCAGAAACGGGTTTTCTCATTGCGTCTTTGCGGTGAAAAAATCCGATCTCGGTGCCTCCGTGTCTCCGTGGTTAATTCCCCGTGCACGGGTGTTCGGTAAGCTTAATAGTCGGTGAAAGCGGGTCCTGTTTGGGCCTTTCCCTGGACCAAAATACGCGTATTCGTTGCGATTCCCTGAACCGGTAGTATAAATTGTTTGATTTTCTTTTGTGCTGAGGCTCCTTCCCATCCGCTGATGAAAAACCTGGCCGAATCGATCCGGTTCTCCGCCGATATCTCCCGCGTGGTGTCCGACTACGTGACGCTCAAGGGTAGCGGGAACAATCTGAAGGGACTGTGCCCGTTCCATTCGGAGAAAACACCCTCGTTTTCCGTGCATCGCGAGAAGCAGATCTTCCATTGTTTCGGTTGTGGGGTCGGGGGAGACGTATTCAAGTTCGTGATGCTGGTCGAGCAGGTCTCCTTTCCTGAATCCATAAGAATAGTGGCCGAGAAGTGCGGCGTTCCGATACCGAAGGTCTCCGTGGGTGACGATCGCGCTTCGAGGGAACGAGAGTGGCTGCTGGACCTCAACGAAAAAGCTGGCGTGTATTTCCGGAAGAAACTCGATACTCCTGAAGGCACTGCCGCCAAGCAGATTCTGGAGCGCCGGGAGATTCGTGCCGAGTTTATCGAGCGGTTCGGGCTCGGGTATGCGCCGCCGGCAGGCCTGCTGAAGCTTCTCCACCCCAAGGATCCGGTCAGGACCGGCCTGTTCGTCCGGAACGATCGCGGGGAGACATACGATCGTTTTCGCCGTCGCTTGATGTTCCCGATCTGGAACGAACGGGGGAAGGTGATTGCCTTCGGGGGACGCATCGTGGGCGAAGGAAACCCGAAATACCTGAACTCACCCGAATCGGCCCTCTATTCGAAATCGTTCGTCCTCTACGGCCTACATCTGGCCCGAAACGAGGCCCGGAAGAGCGGCCGCATTGTTGTCGTCGAAGGGTACTTCGATTGCCTGAGCCTTCACCAGAACGGGATCGAGAACGTCGTGGCATCCTGTGGAACCAGCCTTACTCCACAACAGGTTGCGGTGCTGTCCCGCTACGTTCCGGAAGTCATCATTAACTACGATCCGGATGCCGCCGGCCAGAGCGCCGCCAGGAGGTCCATCGAGTTGCTCCTCGAGCGTGGCCTGACCGTCCGGATTCTCAATCTGCCGGGCGGCCTGGACCCGGACGATTACGTGCGGAAGGAAGGGGCCGACGCGTACCGGCGGCAGCTCGACGGTGCGCCTTATTTCTGGGAGCATCTGATTTCCGAGGCCCGAGCAAGCGGCGACCTGTCCCGGCCCGAATTCAAATCGCGCGTCGTTGCCGAGATTGCCGGATACGCGAGTCACGTTCCGGATCGGGTCGTGCAGTTGGAAGTGGCCAGGGCCATCGCGGAAAGCTTCTCGCTGCCCCACGACGTGATATTCGAACAGCTGAGGAGCGGTAGGAAGAGTGTTCGTCCGGTTTCGTCCGCTGCTCCGGCAACCCGCAGGCTGACGCTGGCCGAGAAGCAGATTATCCAGGCTCTCCTTCAGGATCCCGGGATAGCGGAGCCACTCGGCCGTTTTCTCGAGAACGACTTTCTGAAGGGGATCTGGTCGGGTCCGCTCCTCGAGCGACTCATCGGAGAACGCATGTCCGATGTGGAGAACGCCCTGGAGGGTATCGCGGATGAGGACCTGCAGCGGGAGGTCCGGGCCGCCGTCCTGGAACCTTTCGGCCAGATTCCTCCGGAGGTCGCCATTGTTTCGATGGGCCAACTCTACCAGGAGCACCTGGTCAAGAAGGAGAAGGAAATCCGTGAGAAGCTGAAAGAGTACGGTCCCGGGGCGGCACCGGCTGAGCTTCTGGAAAAGCAAATGGCGATCGCTACCGAAAAGTCGCGGTTGAAGGCCATCCGTCCATAGCAGCCACGGGCTGCTTAAAAGATAGCTTAACTATTTGAAAGTGCGTAATTCCGGCGTATTCTATAAGTTTGCGGGAAACTCACGGAGGGTCTCGTCTGCCCTCAAAACACACCAAATCCCACAAGCCACGTCCGCGATGGTTCGGTTTCGATTGGAGCTTCATGTCTAACCGCAACCATAAGAATTAGATACGACCTGGAGGATCATGGGACTGGAAGAAAAATACGACGAAGTACAGAAGCTGATGGATATGGGAAAGGAGAAGGGGTATCTCCTCTACGACGAGGTGAGTGACCTTCTCCCCCCTGAAATCACTTCTTCGGCTGAAGACCTCGATGATCTTTTTTCGGCGTTCGGCACGGCTGGAATCGAAGTCATCGAGACCGAAGATCAGCCTTTCTCTTTCGAGAAACTACAGCAGGACAAGGCGAAGTTCGCTACGGATCAAGCAGTGGCTGTCGAGCTGGATCTCACGCCCGGGGCACTCGAGAAGACGAACGATCCGGTCCGCATGTACCTCAGGGAGATGGGTACGGTTCCGTTGTTGACCCGCGACGGCGAGGTCGAGATCGCCAAGAGGATCGAAAGAGGCCAGTTGCGGGTCTTGAAGGCCCTGTCGCGATCGCCGCTGGTTATCCGCGAAATCATCCTTGTCGGCGACGAGCTCAAGAAAGATCCCAGCGTCATCAAAGACCTGATCCAGTTCACCGATGACGACCTGACAGACGAGAAGATCGAGGCCAAGCACGCTGAGACGCTGGAGACCATCGCCGAGATCAAGAAGATTTACCGGCGAGTCAACACGCAGCGAACGAAACTGGCATCGATCCCGCGCACACGTAAGCCGAAGGAACACCGACGAGCCCGATGGAGACTCGGCCGCAACCGCGTGCGCCTGTCAGAGCTGGTCCGGACTCTGGACTATTCGGCCAACGAGAAGATGTCGCTGGTCATCATGATCCGGGAGGCCGTCGGTACGATTCGGCCTCTCGAGCGGGAGCTGGCTCGACTGCAACGCAAGGCCGATCACACTAAGAAGGAGTACCGGAAGAACGTTCAGAAGGAGATCCGGGCGGTCAAGGTCAAGCTGAAGGCTTTCGAAGAGGATGCCAAGTGCAGCGCGCTGGAAGTGCGCCGGACGCTGCAGACCATCGTGCGTGGTCAGATCGAGGCCGAGAACGCCAAAAGGGAACTCGTGGAGGCGAACCTTCGCCTGGTGGTTTCGATCGCGAAGAAGTATACCAATCGCGGATTACAGTTTCTCGACCTGATCCAGGAAGGCAACATTGGTTTGATGAAGGCGGTGGACAAGTTCGAATACCGCAGAGGCTACAAGTTTTCCACGTACGCGACATGGTGGATTCGTCAGGCGATCACGCGTGCGATAGCGGATCAGGCGCGGACGATTCGTATTCCCGTGCACATGATCGAGACGATCAACAAACTGATCCGGACCTCTCGTGCTCTGGTCCAGGAGTTGGGTCGAGAGCCGACCAGCGAGGAGATTGGCGAGCGGATGGACATCCCGGTCTCAAAAGTTCGGAAGGTTCTCAAGATCGCTCAGGAACCCATCTCGCTCGAGACGCCGATCGGAGAGGAGGAAGACTCCCATCTGGGCGATTTCATCGAAGATCGCGGCGTGGTTTCGCCTTCGGACGCGGTGATAAACATCAACCTCAAGGAAATGACCGAGCACGTCCTCAACACGCTGACTCCCCGCGAAGAGCGGGTGATCAAGATGCGGTTCGGTCTTGAAGACGGGACCGAGCACACGCTGGAGGAGGTCGGGCAGAACTTTGCCGTGACCCGGGAGCGCATCCGCCAGATCGAGGCCAAGGCGCTACGGAAGCTGCGGCATCCGAGTCGAAGCCGACGCTTGCGTGCATTCCTGGATGGCACGAGCCGCGAATAAAGTTACACAGGTTACACAGCTTACACGGACGGGAAGAAACCGTGGTCTGCTGTCCGAAAGACATTCGGTCCGCCAAATCCGTGTAAGCCGTGGCTGGATTCCTCCGTGCGATCCGTGGTTGGGGCCCATAGCTCAGTCGGTTAGAGCCCCCGGCTCATAACCGGGTTGTCGTAGGTTCGAGTCCTACTGGGCCCATTTTTTGAGTGGCCAGTGGTCAGTGGCCAGTGGCCAGTTTCGGTTTTCCGCCTCATGTGTGAGTACGCACAACTGGCACCTGTCTGTTCTTCGACCAAAGAGGATTCCGTTTCGCAAGAAAAGGCGCGGTCCTTTCGAGTCACCCCTTCGCTGACCACTGACCACTGGCCACTGACCACTTCTTCAGGGCTCGATGTTACATGATGAATTCGGACCTGAAGAACCTCATCCGTCTTCAGGCCGTTGACCTGGAAATCCAGGAACTGCGCCAGAAGACCGAGGCTTTTCCCGCGAAGTCCAAGGCCCTGGACGATCAGCTGAGTTCGGCCAAAGCGGTGGTGAGCAAGGCGAAGGACGACATCGGGCGCAACCAGGCGAAGCGCAAGCAGCTGGAGGCTCAGGTTGCCGACGTCGAGTCGAAGATCTCAAAGTACAAGGAACAGCTGATGAGTGTGAAGACCAACGAGGAATACAAGGCGATGGTCAAGGAGATCGAGTACGGCCAAACGTCGATCGGCAGCCTGGAAGACGAGATCCTGGCACTGATGGTCGAATTGGAAACTCTGGAGGAAACGGTGAAGGCTGCCGAAGCGCGACTTGCCGAGGACGAGAAAACCGTCCACGTTGAGCGTGGGCGTCTGGAAGAGTTCAATTCCGCCGACACGACTGCCCTGGAAGCGTATCTTGCCGAACGGAAGGTTCTGGCGCAAGGAATCTCCGAGGACGTTTTCTCGCGTTACGAGCGTATCGGGAAGGCGCGCGGGGGTGTCGCCCTGTCGAAAGCCAGCGACGAAGCCTGCGAACTCTGCAACGTGCGGATGAGGCCTCAAAAGTTCCAGGAAGTTCGCAAGAACGACCAGATCATTGCCTGCGACAGCTGCGCTCGCATACTCTACGACCCCGAGAATCTCGACCACCCCTTCGAAGTCGCATGACGGAGGTATACATCGACGGTGGGTCCCGAGGAAATCCCGGACCTGCCGGCGTTGGAGTGTACTTTCCGGGAGTTGTCGAAATCGCCGAGTATCTGGGCCGTCAGACCAACAACTTTGCCGAGTATTCGGCTCTAGTTCTCGCCCTGCGGTTTGCTGTGGCCAGACGTTCGAACAGGCTGAGGGTATTCTCGGACTCCGAGCTGGTCGTCAAACAGATCAACGGGGCCTACCGGGTCCGCAATGAGAACATCAAGCCCCTGTATGAGGCGGCGCAACGCTGGATCGCTCTGATCCCGGATTTTTCGATCGTACACGTTCGCCGGGAAGCCAATAAAGATGCGGACCGTTTGGCGAATGAGGCGATGGATGCCGAAGATAATCTCGTGAGATGGGCCGACGGCGCTGAGGCTTGATCGTCAAGTTTGAGGGTTTTACAGTACCTGGGCTAACTCGGACAGCGACGAGGGTCGCATCCGATTGAGCTGATAGCTGAACGCTGAAAGCTGATAGCTGAATCCATGACCGACGAAGGGTACCGTTTCAAGGAAATCGAAAGGAAGTGGAGACAGTACTGGGCAGGCGTACGCCTCTATGAAGCCCGCGACGATGATCCGCGTCCGAAGTATTACTGCCTCGACATGTTTCCATACCCTTCCGGTTCGGGTCTGCACGTCGGTCACTGGCGCAGTTACGTGCTGCCGGACGCCTGGTCCCGTTACAAACTGCTGGGCGGTTACAACGTTCTTCATCCAATGGGGTGGGACGCGTTCGGTCTGCCGGCGGAGAACGATGCCATCCAGAAAGGCATCCATCCCGAGGCCAACACGAGACGGAACATCGAGAACTTCAAGCGGCAGCTGATCGAGATGAGCCCGATGTATGACTGGTCTCGCGAGATCAACACGACCGACCCCGACTATTACCGGTGGACGCAGTGGATCTTCGTGAAGATGTTCAAGGAAGGGTTGGCCTACCGTGCGGCGATGCCGATCAACTGGTGCCCGAGCTGCAAGACCGGTCTGGCCAACGAAGAGGTCGTCGGCGGTGAGTGCGAACGCTGCGGGACGGCAGTCACCAAGAAGGACATGCAGCAGTGGATGCTGCGGATCACCGCGTACGCCGAACGACTGCTGGCAGGACTGGACGAGCTCGAGTGGCCCGACAAGGTCAAGACGATGCAGCGCAACTGGATCGGTCGATCTGAAGGGGCCGCCGCGACGTTCACGGCCCTGGATCGGGATGGCCGTGAGCACCCCGTCGAAATCTTCACGACACGGCCGGACACCCTGTTCGGGGCGACCTACATGGTGCTGGCGCCCGAACACCCGCTTGTCGCTGAGCTGACGGTACCGGAAAAGCTGGCTGAGGTCGAGGAGTACGTGGAGAGGGCTCGGAATCAATCTGACATCGAGCGGACCGGAGATCGGGAGAAAACCGGTCTGTTCATCGGCGCCCATGCCAGAAACCCGGTCAACGGGGAAGAGATCCCGATTTGGGTCGCCGACTACGTCCTGATAGGGTACGGGACCGGGGCAATCATGGCCGTGCCGGCGCACGACCACCGGGACTATGAATTTGCCCGCAAGTTCGATCTGGAAATCCGCGAGGTCATCTCATCGGAAGCCGGTGTCGCCGAAGAGCCGTACCTGGGTAGCGGGAGAATGGTTCAATCCGGGCAGTTTTCCGGCATGGACTCCGCCGATGGTCGCTCCGCCGTCATCGCCTGGCTCGAGCAAAACGAACTGGGGAAGGGAACCGTCCAATACAAGCTCCGCGATTGGGTGTATTCCCGCCAGCGATACTGGGGGGAGCCAATTCCTATCATCCATTGCGGGGAATGCGGCGAGGTCCCGGTCGACGAAGCCGACCTTCCGGTACGCCTTCCCGACGTCGAACGGTACGAACCGACCGGAACCGGGCAGTCGCCCCTGGCGGCGATCGAAGATTGGATCCGGGTTCCGTGTCCTGGCTGCGGTGGGGAGGGGCGCCGGGAGACCGACACGATGCCGCAGTGGGCCGGGTCCTCGTGGTACTTTCTCCGCTACACATCCCCTCACGAAGAAGACAAGTTGCTGGGCGAATCGGGCAAACAATGGCTTCCCGTGAACATGTACGTCGGCGGCGTCGAGCATGCGATCCTGCATCTGCTCTACGCACGCTTTTTCACGATGTTTCTCCACGACATCGGTGTCGTGGATTTCCAGGAGCCGTTCACGCGTCTTTTCAACCAGGGCATGATCACGCGGCTCGCCACGAACGGCCGCGTGGAAAAGATGTCGAAGTCGAAGGGAAATGTCGTCAATCCCGACGAGTTGGTGGAACGTTACGGGTGTGATTCATTGCGGTTGTACGAACTCTTCGTCGGCCCACCCGAAATGGATGCGGAATGGAACGACAAGGGCATAGACGGCGTCCATCGCTTCCTGAAGCGGGCATGGAAGTGGGTGCTGGACCACGAAGGGAACTGGGCCGAGGCCGGGTCCGATGACATGCTCACCCAGCGACACGTGTTGGTGGAAAAGGTCACCCAGCGTCTGGATTCATTCCGGCTCAACACGGTGATCAGTGCCATGATGGAGTTCCTGAACGAGGTGCAGCGACTCGGCGAGCGGCCCGACCGCCAGACAGTCGAGACCTTCATCACCGTCCTGTCCCCTTTTGCGCCCCACTTCGCCGAAGAACTGTGGGAGCGGACCGGTCACGGGCCTTCTGTCTTCGAGCAGAAGTGGCCGGACTGGGACGAGGCCTACACGACGTTCGACACGGTGACGGTAGCGGTTCAGGTCAACGGAAAAATGCGAGGCAAGCTGAACGTGGCCGTGGACTCAGCGGAGGACGCCGTAGTCGAGGCGGCCCTCCAGGACGGTGCCGTCAAACGACATCTCGACGGCAAAGAAATCCACAAGAAGATCTACGTCCCGAATGAGATCCTGAACCTGGTCGTAAAATAGCCGTCCGAAACTTCCTGCTTGACTACTGGCAACTGACTACTTCTCTTCCATCCCGGCGATCGCAAGAATGGCGGTCAGGACGACCCGTATACCTTTGACCGTCGCTGCGCGTTCGACGTCGGTCCATTCGTCGAGAGAGTGGCTGCGGCCACCGAGGCCTCCGCGGTCGATCGTGATACCTGGAATACCCATGCTGATTGGGATGTTGGCGTCGGTGCTGGAACGGCTGTAGACGGGTTCGATCCCGAAAGCGCGGTACGCGGCTGCGGCGCGCTGGACGATCGCTGACTCGACGGAGATCTCTCCCGACGGTCGGTCGCCGATCATCTCCATTTCCAGTTCGAGCTCTCCCTCGGCCGTCGACCGCACGGCGTTCTCCTCGTCGACCGCATCGAGCATCAATCCCAGGAAAGTTTCGGCCAGGGCATCCAGTTCGTCGGGGTCTTCCGACCGCATGTCGACTTCCATCCACGTTTCGACCGGAATCGAGTTCACGGATGTGCCCCCTCCGACGACACCGACGTTGAACGTCGTCTTGGGGTCCGACGGGACCTCGAGCTGGGAGAACTTCCGCATCGCGTTGCCCATGGCGAAAGCCGGGTTCACCAGGCCGAAAGCGGAGTAGCTGTGCCCGCCGGGACCCTGGAAGGTTGCTCGATAACGCTTGCTTCCCAGTGCGGCGTTCGTGATATCGGTCTGGCGGCCGCCTTCGACCGACACAAACAGCTCGATGCGGTCCCTGTATGGTCCTTCCCGGAACAGGTGCTTCATGCCGCGCAGGTCCCCGGGACCTTCTTCACCCACGTCGCCGATGAACAGGATGTCGCTGGTTGTCGCGATGCCGCTCGCGTCCATCGCCCGAATGACTGCCAGAAGCGTTGCCAGACCGGCGGTGTCGTCCCCGATTCCCGGAGCGGCCAGGCGCGTTCCCTGGCTCTGGACCGAAACGTCGGTTCCTTCCGGAAACACGGTGTCGAGGTGGGCGGCGACGGCGAGCAGCGGTCCTCCGGACCCTTCCCGGATCCCCATGACGTTGCCTTCGGCGTCCATCTCCACGTCCTTCAGCCCCAGTTCGCGCAGCTTCAAGAGGTAGGCCCTGGCGCGCTCTTCTTCCTTGAACGGCGGAGCGGGAATCTCGGTCAGTTCGATCAGTTCCTCGACCCACCGGTCGTAATCGCTTTCGATGAATTCGAGCGCTTCCTGGTAAGCCGGAGCCTGCTGAATTCCCGCCAGACGGTCGTCGGCGGACTGGCTCCCCGCGATGGTCGGAACCAGCACCACAATCAGGAACGCTCTAAGCATCTTCATAGAGGACAATACCGCCGACGATCGTGGCGACGGCCTTACCCTTGAGTTTCCAGCCGTCGAAGGGGCAGTTCCGGCTCAGGGACCGCGACTTGGCGACGTCGAAAGTCCACTCACGCTCGGCGTCGAAGACTGTCAAGTCGGCGGGGCTTCCTTCAAACAGACCCCAAGGGGCGACCTTCATAATTTTCTGCGGGTTGATCGAGAATAACTCTACCACGCGAGGCAGCGGCAGATTCAAGTTTGTGAGCGCCAGCCCGACGGCCGTCTCCAGGCCTGTGATCCCGAACGGCGCGCGATCGAATTCCAGCATTTTCAGGTTCGTGTGATGCGGCGCATGATCGGACGCGATCGCGTCTATCGTGCCGTCCTCCATCCCGGCCACGACTGCGATTCGATCTGCTTCGGAGCGCAGTGGCGGCTTCATTTTCGCGTTCGTGTCGTAATCTCGAACTTCTTTTTCGGTAAGAGTGAAGTGATGCGGTGTGACTTCCGCCGTGACACGCAACCCGTCCGCCTTCGCCCGGCGGACCATCTGGACGGCTCCGGAGGTGCTGAGGTGGGCGACATGGTATCGGGCCCCAGTCACTTCTGCGAGAATCAAATCGCGCGCGACGATCGAGTCTTCGGCGGCTGCCGGTATGCCCTTCAGGCCCAGCCGGGTCGACACAAGCCCCTCATGCATCACCCCGCCCGAAGACAGATCCAGGTCCTCGCAGTGTTGGATGACAGGCAGGTCGAACATGAGGGAGTATTCCATCGCGCGCCTCAACAGACGGGAGTTCATCACGGGCCTGCCGTCGTCCGAGATCGCCACGATCCCGGCCTCGACCATGTCGCCGATTTCGGCCAGGGATTCGCCTTCCTGGCCCTTCGTGATTGCCCCTATCGGAAAGATTCGAGCCGGAGAGTTGCGTCTGGCTTCCGAGACGATGAACTGCGTCATCGACGCACAGTCGTTGGGCGGTTTCGTGTTGGGCATGGCCGCCAAGGCCGTAAAACCGCCAGCGACTGCTGCCTCGCCTCCCGAGCGGATCGTTTCCGCTTCCTCGGTTCCAGGTTCCCGCAGGTGCACATGGATGTCGAAAAACCCAGGCGCAACGACGAGTCCAGTCGCATCGAATGAAGCTGCGCCGTTGGCTTCGAACCTGCCGATGTCCCGGATCTTTCCATCCTCGATCAGGATATCCCCGAGGCGGTCCACACCTCGCGCCGGATCGACGAGATGGCCATTCTTTACGACGAGTTTCATGAATCTCCCAGCAGCCAGCACAGAATCGCCATTCGGACAGCCACTCCGGCCGCGACCTGATCCAGTATGACTGAGTACGGGCCGTCGGCGACTGCGGCCGAGATCTCGATACCCCGGTTGATCGGACCGGGATGCATCACGATCGCGTCCGGTTTCGCCAGGCGCATGCGCTCTTCGTTCAACCCGAAGTAGCGGCAGTACTCGCGCGTCGACGGGAAGAAAGACTCGATCATCCGTTCAAACTGAATGCGCAGCATCATCACGACGTCGGCTTCGGCGACAGCCTCATTCATCGAGTTGGTGATGTGCAGGAACGGGTTATCCGAACTGGTGATCCTGTCGAGCGCCGGAGGCATCAGCGTCGGCGCGGCGCAGAGCCAGACGTCGGATTCGAAGGCGGTCAAGGCGAACAGGTTCGAGCGGGCGACCCTACTGTGGAGGATGTCGCCGACAATGGCGACCTTCAGGCCGTCGAGCCTTCCCTTGTGTCGGCGGATCGTGTGTGCATCGAGCAGCGCCTGAGTCGGATGTTCGTGGGCGCCGTCCCCGGCATTGACGACCGATGCTTCAGAGAACCGGGCGATCTGGTGGGGCACTCCCGAAGAGGCATGACGGATCACGATGCAATCGGGCGACATGGCATCGAGCGTCCTTCGCCGTGTCGACGAGGGTTTCGCCTTTGACGATGCTGGTGCTAGATCCACCCACGTTGATCACGTCCGCGGAAAGCCTTTTGCCGGCGACTTCGAACGATGTACGGGTTCGGGTCGAAGCTTCGAAGAACAGGTTGATGACGGTCTTGCCGGTCAGGGTCGATAGTTTCCGTTCCAGCCCCGGGGCTTCGAACGATTCGGCCGAATCCAGTATCTCGAGCATCTGCCCGGTCGGCAGGTTCTCGGTTCCCAGTAGGTCCCTTTTTTCAGCCATTTCGCCGGAGGATTATATGATAGATTCGTGCCCGTATGAGCACGGTTCCTGACCTCTCCGTGGAGATTGCGGGCATCGAGCTTCGTAATCCGGTCGTCCTGTCCAGCGGCACGGTCGGTTACGGTGAGGAATTCGAGGGGCTGCTCGATCTGAGCCGCGTTGGTGCGATTTCGGTCAAAGGGACCTCGGCCCGGCCGATTGCCGGCAACCCCGCGCCCCGCCTCTTTCCCACTTCCGCCGGCATGCTGAATTCCATCGGCCTTCAGAACTTGGGCGTCGACGCCTTTATCCGGGACAAGATGCCGTTTCTGAGGAAGGTCGCCTGCCCCGTTCTCGTCAATGTGTTCGGTTTCAGCATCGACGAGTACATCGAGGTCGTGGAAAAGCTGAACGCGTGCGACGGGATTGCCGCGTACGAGCTGAACATTTCGTGTCCGAACACGAGGAAAGGCGGCATGGTCTTCGGGACCCATCCCGACGCCACGGGGGAATTGACCAGACGAGTTAAGAATCTCGCGACGCGCCCCGTAATCGTCAAGCTCTCACCGAACGTCACCGACATCGCAGAAATAGCCCTGGCGGCCGAGGCGGCCGGCGCCGACGCGCTGACGATCGCCAACACCTACCTGGCGATGGCCATCGATCCCGTGACATTCCGCCCGCGGATAGAAACAATCACGGGCGGCTTGTCGGGTCCAGCTATCCGGCCGATCACACTGCGGATGGTCTATCAGTCCGCACGCGCAGTGAGGATACCGATCTTCGGGTTGGGTGGCGTCTGCTCGGGAGACGCCGCCGCTGAGTACTTGCTGGCCGGGGCTTCGGCTGTGCAGGTCGGCACAGCCAACTTCGAGGACCCGAAGGCCTCCATCAGGATCATCGATGAACTGCGGAGGTACATGACGCGCAGGCGCATCGCTTCGGTTCGGGACCTCGTCGGGAGCGTGAAAGCGTCGTGACCGCGAACAAGAGCCCCGTTATCGTCGCGCTCGACGTCAGCTCACGTTCCGAGGCTCTCGGGCTCGTGGATGCCATTTCCGGCCTGGCCGGGATGCTCAAGGTCGGACACCAATTGTTCATGGCCGAAGGCCCGGCCATCGTCGGCGAGCTCGTGGAGCGAGGCGAACGCGTGTTCCTGGACCTCAAGGTCCACGACATCCCCAACACCGCGTCCCGGGCGGCTCTTGAAGCAGCCCGGCTGGGCGTATCGATGATGACAGTTCACGCCTCGGGTGGAGGCGAGATGATCGGTGCGACAGTTCGCGAGCTCGAGGACTCCTTCGCCGGAAGACGCCCGCTCGTCGTCGCCGTCACCGTCCTGACGAGCATCGATCCCGACACGCTTGCCTCCACCGGCGTTGACGGAAAGCTTTCCGAGCAGGTCCTGCGCCTGGGCCGGATGGCCCTCGATGCGGGTGCCGACGGCCTGGTCTGTTCGGCCCATGAGATCGGAATTCTGCGGAACGGGTTCGGCGGCGGCCCGACCATCGTTACGCCCGGCGTTCGGATGAGGGGCCAGTCCCCCGACGACCAGCAGCGCGTCGCCACCCCTCGCGAAGCGATCGAGGCCGGCGCCGACAACGTCGTGATAGGCCGTTTCGTGAATCAGGCGAAGGACCCCCGAGCCGCCCTGGAAGAAGTGATCCGCTCACTGGAGGAAGTGACGAGTGACAAGTGACGAGTGACAGGTCGGAAGAAGTGGTCAGTGTCCGGTGGTGAGTGGCCAGAAGGGGCGATGCTTGACGGATAACAGCGACTGCTGACAGCTACTGACCACTGATCACTGGCCACTATTCCTGAAACATCCGGATTGCCGCGATCCCCGAGGCTCCCGCTTCCATCACCAGCGGAATGTTCTCTTCATTCACTCCACCGATGGCGAGGACCGGAATGGTCACGGCAGAACAGACTGCTCTCAGACGGCCGACGCCGACGGGGGTCTTGCCTGGAGTGTCGAACACAGGTCCGAATACGATGAAGTCGGCGCCCGCGCGTTCGGCCTGGGCGGCCTCTTCTGGTGTGTGGGTCGACACACCAAGCAGATCCACGAGCGCTCGCACCGGGGCAACCGGCAACCCGTTGGCCGGCAGGTGAACGCCGGACACGCCGGTGGCGAGGGCCACGTCGAGCCTGTCATTCACCAGGACCCGAGTCTTCGAGCCGTCTGCGAGATTCCGAACTCTCCGAACCAGATTCACGAGATCCAGCGTGGGGAGGTCCTTTTCGCGGACCTGAATCATGTCGACACCGCGCTCGACGGCGCGTCGGGCAGCCGCCATGACGTCACCCTGGTTTTGATCGGTGACGTAGTAGAGGATCATTCCTGGCCCTGTAGAGTTCTGCCACGGGCTGCTATTCGGCCTGGGCGACGGCTGAACGGCGGAAGAAGCGGCGGACTTCGGAGACCCCGATCAGGAAATCGAGGATGCCGAGACCCGAGACGGCCGCGCGGGCGATGTAGCTCAAGAAGAACGGACGCAACCCGGGAGCGTAGAGAAAGAGAAGGTTGTTTTCCCAGAGCGTGGACCACGGGACGACGATCAGGAAGAACCCGATCTCGAAGCAGAAAAGGATGACTGCAACCGCAAAGACTCGATTCATGTACATCCGAGGGTCGATGCTATCCGGTCAGTGGGTTCCTGCCCTCGCCGTGCAGGAGCTCCGGCTGCTCCGTCTAGCGCCTCTTGAGTTCGCGGATCCGTGCGGCTTTGCCACGCAACTGGCGGATGTAGTAGAGCTTCGCGCGCCGTACGCGACCTCTTCGTATCACTTCGATTTTGTCGATGACCTTAGAATGAAGCGGAAAGACTCTCTCCACTCCCTGTCCGAATGAAATCTTGCGCACGGTGAAGGTCTCTCGGACGCCACCATGTTTCTGGGCGATACAGACACCTTCGAAGACCTGAATCCGCTCCTTCTCACCTTCCGTGATGCGGACGTGGACACGAAGGGTGTCTCCCGGCTTGAAGGCCGGTAGATCGTCGCGAAGTTGCTGTCCCTCGACCATATCGATGACGTTCATAATCTCCTCACCTTACCATTGGACCGCTCGGTAGAATCAAACGTGTGATTCCCAGGGTCCGCCTTTCTTTGTTTGCTCGTCTTCCGCGCCCGGTGAATCGTCCCTCGAGAGGTCCGGCCTGTTCTTCGACGTCTTTTCGAGCGAAGCGGCGCGGCGCCATTCCGCGACTGCTGCGTGATCACCTGAAATCAGCACCTCGGGCACCCGAAACCCCCGGTATTTGGCCGGTCTCGTGTAGTGCGGGTGCTCCACCAACCGCGCCACCGCACCCGGGTCCGAGAAGGAGTCTTTCAGTATGGATTCCTCTTTTCCGACGGCACCCGGGACATAGCGCGTCACGGCGTCGACGACGAGGGCCGCTGCAACCTCTCCGCCGGACACGACGTAGTCTCCGATCGAGATCTCCGTCGTTGCCAGGTGCTCGACAACCCTTTCGTCGACCCCCTCGTAGCGTCCGCAGACCAGAACTACCTGGTTGGCCCGCGAGAGCCGCAGCGCCTCAGCCTGGGTAAAGAGCCGCCCCGCAGCGCTCAGCACCGCCACTTCGACGACGCCCGCCTGCGGGTCCCGGGCTGCTTCGACCGCCTCGAATATCGGTTCCGGCTTCAGAACCATTCCTGCACCGCCGCCGAATGGCCGGTCGTCGACCGTACGGTGGCGCTCCCCGGCGTAGTCCCGCAGGTCGTGAGTAGCCGTTCGTATCAATCCACGCTCCCGAGCCCGACGGATGATGCCGTGTTCGAAAGGCCCATCGAAGAAGCCCGGGAATATTGTGATGATGTCGAAGCACAGCATTGTGTCTTGGGGTGTAGGTGCGCTCTATGAGCGGAACCATTCATTAGCGTCGGGCCCACCGTCCCCCTCCCGACGTGAGTTTGAGCGTTCAAGTGCCGATCGCGGTACGCGGGTTTGTGGAGAAAGACAGCTGGTCCGCTCCCCCCACGCCTCCCTCAAGCCGGAATCATGTGCGGTCATAGACGTCATAGACCGCACCTACACTCGTCACTTCTTCTTGTTCAACTCGATCAATCCTTCGGGCAACTCGACCTCGATCCGTTTCGCGTCCGTGTCGACTTTCTTCAGGAAAGCCTTCGCGAAGGGAATCAGGATTTCCTCGCCGTCATTGTCCAGGCTCAACAGTTCCGTGCCTGAATAATCGAGGACCGCTTTCACGGTTCCGATCAATAGGTCGTCAGCGTAGACGCCGCAACCTTCCAGATCGAAGCTGTAGAATGCGTCGGCTTCTTTCGGTGGCAGATCGTCTTTCGCCACCAGGATTCGGCCTCCGATCCACTCTTCCGCCTCCGAGATCGAGTCGATGCCCTCCAACTTGAGCACCCATCGGCCGTGCTGGGTCCTGAAACCCTCGATCGTCGTTTCGCGCTGCCTGTCGCCGAGGGTCAGAATGACACAGCGTCCCACGTCGAAGAGCCGGAACTCCTCGAATTCGATCTGAACGCGAACTGCCCCGACGCGGCCCTGTGTCCGCGTAATTCGTGCGATGGAGATGAAAGGTTCCTGGTGGCTGATGACGCCTACTCCAGGATTTCTAGCGTGAACCGCTTCTTCAGTTTCATTCCGGCAGCACTGAGAATGGTTCGAATGGATCGCGCCGTTCTACCCTGTTTCCCGATGACCTTTCCGAGGTCGCTCTGTGCGACCCGTAGTTCCAGAACGGTGGTCTGCTCTCCCTCGATGGGACGCACAGAGACTTCATCGGGATTGTCCACAAGCGCTTTAGCGATCTGTTCGATGAGCTCTTTCATGCCACCTCCTACTCCAACGTCAATTGCGTCGTTTCGAGCCAGCGGCTGAGTCCGAAATGCCTGGGTTCCCGACAGACCTGCAGTTCTACGCGATTTCCTTCTTGCGCAGAATGCTGCGAACCGTTTCTGAAGGCTTTGCCCCCTTCGAAAGCCAGTATCGGGCTCGATCTTCGTTGACTTCGATCTGAGCCGGATCGGAGAGGGGGTTGTATTGGCCGAGAACCTCCAGAAAACGACCGTTCCGCGCCCGCCGCTTTTCGATGACGACGATCCTGTAACAAGGGCGCTTCTTTGACCCGATGCGGGTCAGACGCATCGCTACCAATAGCCTATGCCTCCTGTTTACTGCTGTCTGAACATAAATAGACACCGCACCGGTAGCGACTGAAGACAGTACGACCAACGGAGTCTCTGCTAAATATCCTAAAATTATAGTTTTCCAGACGAAAAACGTCTACAGATTTATACTGTGGCGGCCCGCCCTACATCGGCATTTGCGGCAGTCTGAAGCCCCTTCCCCGACCCTTCTTGCCTTTCTTGCCCTTCTTCTTCGATCCCCCCGTCAGGCCCTTCATCATTTTCCGGGTCTGGACGTACTGCTTGAGCAGTTGGTTGACCTGCTGGACGCTCGTGCCGCTTCCCCTGGCAATCCGCTTCCGACGGCTGCCGTTGATGATCTGGTGGCTTCGCCGCTCCTTCGGTGTCATGGAATCGATGATGGCTTCAGTGCGCGTCAGCTCTTTTTCGTCGACCTGGACCTTGTTCATGCCCTGGAACGGACCCATGCTAGGCAGCATTCCCATGATCTGTTCGAGAGATCCCATCTTGCGGATCTGTCTGAGTTGATCGCGGAAATCCTCCAGGGTGAATTTGTCGGAGAAAACCTTCTTCTGAAGTTCGACCGCCTTCTTGTGGTCGATTGCTTCTTCGGCTTTCTCGATCAGCGACAGGATGTCGCCCATGCCCAGAATCCGAGACACCAGCCGATCGGGGTGAAACAGGTCCAGCGCGTCGTATTTCTCACCCGTGCCGACGAACTTCACGGGCTTACCGGTGACAGACTTGATCGAGAACGCTGCGCCGCCGCGCGCGTCGCCGTCGAGCTTGGTCAGTATGAAGCCGTCGAAAGCGAGGTGTTCGTGGAACTGCTCGGCACTCTTGACCGCATCCTGGCCCAGCATGGCGTCGGCGACGTACAGGATCTCATGTGGCTTGATCGCATCGTTGATTTCCCGAAGCTCCATCATCAGCGTCTCGTCGATGTGGAGGCGGCCCGCCGTGTCGATGATCAAGACATCGTGCGCAGAATCCCTGGCCTCCTTCAGAGCGCCTTGGCAGAGGCCGAGCGGGCTCTGATCGGACATGCCTTCGTAGATGCGGGCACCGACTTCACCCGCGATCACCTTGAGCTGTTCCCTGGCGGCGGGACGGTAGACATCCACCGAAACCAGCATCGGACGCCGGCCCTGTTTCTGAAGCCAGCGGGCGAGCTTGCCGCTCGAAGTCGTTTTTCCCGAACCCTGGAGCCCGACGAGCATGAGAACCGTGGGCGGCTGGGACGCGAAGTCGAGCCTGGCGGTTTCCGCTCCAAGGAGATGAACCAGTTCGTCTCGGACGATTTTGACCACCTGCTGCCCCGGGCTGAGGCTGTCGAGGACTTCCTGCCCCATCGCTTTGGACCGGAGACTTTCGGTGAATTGTTTGACGACCTTGAAGTTGACGTCGGCCTCGAGCAAGGCCATGCGGATTTCCTTCAGAGCTTCTTCGATATGTTCGGCGCTGAGCCTGCCTTCACCTCGAAGGTTCTTTAGGACCCGCTGTAGCTTGTCAGAGATGTTTTCGAACATCGGGAGAATGTGCGGTCATAGACCGCACCTACACCAAAAAAGGCGGCCAGGGGCCGCCCTGCTTTCATTCGATTGAGTATAGCACCAGCTGCTAGAGCTAGCCTCTCTGGATCCGCTCGATCGAGCGTGCCTTTCCCGTTTCGGAATCGACGTCCACGACGGCGGCGTTCAGTCGGGCGTCCTGGGAGGCCGGTTCGAACTTGACGGGCATCTGGCTGAGGAAGCGTTTGAGCACGCGATCGGTCATGACGCCGATCACGGAGTGAAACGGTCCGGTCATGCCGACGTCGGTCTGGTAGGCGGTCCCGGCGGGCAGGATCGTTTCGTCGGCCGTCGGGATATGGGTGTGGGTTCCCAGAACCGCCGAAACCCTACCGTCCAGGTACCAACCCATGGCGACCTTCTCGGCTGTGGCTTCCCCATGCATGTCGACGATGATCACGCGCACGTCGGAAGGAATCTCCGACAGTATGCGTTCGATGACCCGGAATGGGTCGTCGATCGTCGGCATGAACACTCGTCCCTGGACGTTGACGACCGCGGCCTTCTCGCCGGTCGTGGCCGTTACCACCGCGATTCCTCGACCGGGATTGCCTTCTGGATAGTTTGCCGGTCGCAGGATTCGTGGGTTGGAGTCCAGGTACGGCAGGATTTCCTTCTTGTCCCAGATGTGATTGCCCGAGGTCAGCACATCCACGCCCCAGTCGAAAAGCTGGTCGGCAATCTTCGGCGTCACTCCGATTCCGGCCGCCGCGTTCTCACAGTTGAGTATCGTCAGGTCGATCGCGAACTCATCCTGGATGGACTTCAAGTGCTGGTGCAGTATCGAGCGTCCTGCCCGGGCGACGGTATCTCCGATAAACAGAACCTTCATGGTTTAGCGGCTCGCAAAAAAACCCCGCTTAGCCGTGTGACACTCCCTATTTGAACCTGTCCAAAACAGGTGGGCGTCCTATCCTCGCTTTAGGGAGTCATCAACCCTCTTCGGGGATGGCTCGCACACCACGCGGAAAATCAGACCCCCTTCAAATAAGACATCGGTCAAATAATGTCGGTGCCAAGCACGTGCTTCGCAGGGCCAGTTTGATTGTAGGGAAGGGAGTGACAAGTGACAAGGGTTTAAAGAATTACCTTATCCAACTCTCGGATCCACTTCTCCGAACCTGACGCCACTGCCTGCTCCAGGCTACGATCCATGTCGCTCTGTTCGCGTTGTTCCTGTGCCAGGTGCAGTGCAGTCAGGATCGCGACCTTCAGCGAATCGACCGTTCCGGACTGCTGGGCAATTTCTCGCATCCTCAGATCGACCTGTTCGGCGACCTTCAGGACCTCAGAGCGTTCGCCCGGCGTGCTGAGCCGGAGTGGATATCGTTGGTCGTAGATCTCGATCTCGACGATTTCAGCTTTGCTTTTCTCAGACAAGTCGTTTTTCGGTGAGCTCGGCGATGCTGTCGATAAGGCTTTCCACCCGACCTCGAACGGCCTTCCGTTGTTCGCGCAGACCATCGAGTTGGTCTTGGAGTTCGCGTACCTCACGTCGGGCAGCGGCCAGATCCCTTACCAGTGTTTCTTTTTCCGAACGCGTCGTGTTGATCACGTCGATGGCGCTCGCAATCCGTTCTTCCAAAGACTTGAACTTATCGAGCGCGTCGGCCATATCGGTTAGCTTCGCAGTCTGGCACCCAGTTTGGTTTCGAGCCTGGCGACGATTCGTCGGTCGAAATCCTGGACCTGATCGTCGGTCAGGGTCCGGTCGGACGACCGGTACACCAGCCTGATCGCCAGACTGTAGCAATCGTCGGGAAATGGGCCCTGTTCGAGCAGGTCGAACGCCTCGATTTCGATCAACTCCTCGATGCCTTCCCCGTCGATGGTCCGGACAACGGCGGCGTAATCGATCTTACGGCTGAGGACCAGGGACAGATCACGTCGGATGGAAGGGTACTTCGGAATCGATCGCGCCGCAATCTCTGACAGACCCAACGTATAAAGCTTTTCGATCTGGATCTCTGCGAGGTACACCCTCTGGCGTAACTTGAAGAGGTTGGTCTGATCCTGGTGGAGCTCCCCTAGAACCGCTACTTCTCCCAACCGGATGCTACGGCCGGGATGATAGTAGGCCGGCAGGTTCGAGATGCAGGGCGTCTGATCGACGTCGAAGCCGGCCAGCAGCGCTTCGACATCTCCCTTCAGTTGGAAGAACTCCAGGTCGGTCTGGTTGTGGTGGGCGGTCTTGGCCTGGAGCGACCCCGTCGCCCCGAGCACGAGCTGCCGCGTCTCGCCGTCGGTCGGGTAGATTTTACCGATTTCATATAGTTGGACGTCCCTGGTTCCGCGGTTCAGGTTCCACAGAAGCGATCGCACCATGCCCGGGACCATCGACGTTCGCAGCACGGGCGCTTCTTCGGAAAGAGGATTGAGGATGACGACCGGGTCCAGGTTCGGCGCCAAGCCCCGTTCCATCTCCTCGCTGCTGAATGGGATGGTGCAGGCTTCGGAGTAGCCTAGTCCCGAGAGCCTCGTATGTACACCGCGCTCCTCCGCCGCCCAGGGAAGGGCGCGGCCTTGGCCGGCCCAGGCCGGCAGCGTCGAAGGAAACCGGTCGTATCCGTGGTGTCGAGCGATTTCTTCCATCAGGTCTTCTTCGGTGGAAATATCGTGGCGGTAGGTCGGGACCCGGACCGACCAGCCTTCCTCGTCGTTCTCTACGGGTTGGAATCCCAACCGCGTGAATAGCCGGACAACCGCCTGGTCCGGGACCTCCATTCCGAGGTACTCCAGGATGCGTCGTCGCCGGAGTCTAGCCTTCGAAGCCTCCTGCCGTCCGGGATAGACGTCTATAACATCGCGATAGACCTTCCCGCCCGCAAGCTCGTGGATCAACATGGCGGCCCGATCGCAGGCATGCAAGGCCATCTCGATGTCGGCCCCTCGTTCGAACCGGTAGGACGCTTCCGTACTCAAATTGAGCGCCCGAGCTGTCTTGCGTGTGGTCATTGGATCGAACCAAGCCGACTCCAGGAGTACATTTGTCGTGGAGGAGGAGATTTCCGTGTCGATCCCTCCCATGACCCCGGCCAGGGCCACGGCCCGGTTCGAGTCCGCGATCACGAGCATCGAAGGATCAAGCTCCCGCTTCTCGCCGTCCAAGGTTTCGATCGCTTCGTCGAGCTCCGCCCGTCGGACGATGATTTCCTGGCCCCCCAGCGTGTCTGCGTCGAAGGCATGGAGCGGATGTCCCAGCTCCATCAGGACGTAGTTGGTGATGTCGGCGACGTTGTTGATCGACCGAACGCCGACCGATTCCAGCTTGCGAACCATCCAGTCCGGTGAAGACCCGATCTGGACTCCCTCGATATAACGGCCGCAGTACCGGCCGCAGAGATCGGGGTCCACGATGGAGATTGAGAAGGCATCTTCGGTCGCACGATCAACCTCCTCGAGCTGGAACGCCTGCCGGCGCACGTCGAGATCGAACGCGGCGCAGGCCTCTCGTGCCACCCCCAGGTGGGACAGGCAGTCACCTCGGTTGGAAGTGATGTCGAGTTCGAAGATGGTGTCGTCTTCTGCGCCCTCCACCGCGTCGACGGCCAGGCCGGCCATTGTGAGTTTCTGGCCGAGCTCGCCCGGGTCGACCTGGGCGTCGATGAATTCCCGAAGCCAGTTGAAGCTGACTAACATCTGAGAATCAGTCCTTCAGAATTGTTCCAGAAATCGGAGATCGTTCTGGAAGAGTAACGTGATGTCGTTGATCCGGTACTTGAGCATCGCGTACCGGTCGATGCCGGCGCCGAAGGCGAAGCCGCTGTAGGTCTCCGGATCGTAATCGACGAATCCGTAGACAACCGGGTTCACCATCCCCGAGCCCATCAGCTCGATCCAGCCAGTCTGCTTGCAGACACGGCAGCCGTTTCCGGAACAGAAGATACAAGAAATGTCGACCTCAGCGCTGGGCTCCGTGAATGGAAAGTAGCTGGGGCGGAAGCGAGTCCGCGTCCGTTCTCCGAAGAACTGGCGGTGGAAGAGTTCCAGTGTGCCCTTCAGATCGGCAAACGTGATGCCCTTATCGACGACGAGGCCCTCGATCTGGTGAAACATCGGGGAATGCGTCGCATCCAGGTCGTCATGGCGGAATACGCGACCCGGGCAGATGATCCGGACCGGTGGGCGCGCCTTCTCCATCGTTCGAACCTGGACGGGCGAAGTGTGAGTCCGGAGGACCATCTCATCGGAGATATAGAAAGTGTCGGACGCGTCTCGCGCCGGGTGTCCCGCCGGAATGTTCAGGGCTTCGAAGTTGTAGTAGGTCGTCTCGACCTCAGGACCATCCTCCACCGTGTATCCCATCGAGACGAAAATCTCCTCCATTTCCGCCCGAGCAAGAGCAGCGGGATGACGATGGCCGAGGCGGCGCCGGATGCCGGGCAGAGTCACGTCGAGCGCTTCGGCCTCGGTTGTGCGGGCTCGCTCAGTCTGGTCGATGGTTTCGGAAATCTCCGCAAGGTTCGATTCGATCGCTTTCTTTAGCTCGTTGCCGAGTTGACCGAATTCGGAGCGCTGATCTTTGGGAAGACCGCCCAACCCCTTCAGCTGCAGCGTCAGAAGTCCGGCCTTCCTGGAGAGGTAGCGGGCGCGGATCTCCTCCAGCGATCGGCGATCCTTGACGGAGCGCGCCTCTCGCTTGAAGTCTTCCCCGATCTTCCGGAGTTGGTCGATTCCGACCTCGGGTGTCGGTGTTGCCATCGGCCTATGCGGGTTGGCCGATGGCTGCCTTCGCTTTCTCCGCGAGCTGGGCAAAACCGGCCGGATCTTCGACGGCGATATCCGCCAGGACTTTGCGGTCCAGTTCGATCCCAGCCTTCTTTAGCCCGAACATGAATTGATTGTAGTTGACACCGTTCTGGCGTGCCGCCGCTCCGATCCGGATGATCCAGAGGCGGCGGAAGTCCCGTTTGCGAGCCCTGCGGTCGCGGTAGGAGTACTGGAGCGCTCTGTCGACGGATTCCGTCGCGAATTTAAAGAGCTTGCTCTTGCCCAGGTAGTATCCCCGGGCGAGTTTTAGAATCTTCTTGCGGCGTTCGTGCCTCTTGGTTCCGCGTTTGACTCTCGGCACAGTTATTAGTCCTCGATCTTCTTATTCTTACTTACCCGTATGGCAACATTTCCTTCAGCTTCGGCGTGTCCGCGGACGACACGATGGCGGCCTTGCCCAAGTGCCGTTTCCGCTTGGGCGATTTCTTGGTCAGGATGTGACGTGTCAAAGAGTGCCGGCGTTTCACCTTCCCGCTGGCTGTCAGCTTGAACCGCTTCCGTGCACCTCGGTGTGTCTTCAATTTGTTCATGATGGATCTACTTTTCCTTCTTCGGAGCGAAGATCGCCACGAGGTTGTTTCCTTCCATCTTCGGCCTGTTCTCCACGAAACCGATTTCTTCCAGCTCCTCCATCAATCGTGCAATCAAGGCCCGACCGATTTCCTTATGGACGATCTCGCGCCCCCGGAACCAGACGTTGGCCTTGACCTTGTCGCCCTGTTTCAAGAACCGGATGATGTGATTCTTCTTGAAGTCGTAGTCGTGCTCATCCGTATTCGGGCGAAACTTGACTTCTTTGATGTGGACGCTCTTCTGGTGTTTCTTCGCCTCGTGAGCCTTCTTCTTCATCTGGTAGCGGTACTGGCCGTAATCCATGATCCGGCACACCGGAGGGTCCGCTTGCGGTGCTACCTCTACCAGGTCGAGGCCCTTTTCTTCCGCGTTTCGAATCGCCGTCTGGGGCGGCATGACTCCGAGTTGGGTTCCGTTCTCATCGATTACACGGACCTCTCGGGCGCGAATTCGGTGATTCACGCGTGTCTTATCTACAAAGCGCTGGCCTCGGGAGAATCTCTTCACTTTTGACAAACGCTAAACATAACAAAACAACGGAATATTTGCAATCACAACCCCCTTGTGGTAACGGGATCGCCCCCCGTCGTCCGGCGAGTTGGGCGACCCGGGGAACCGCTCGAAATCCCCTTTCCGGCCCCTCCGAGGAGGATCTTCACCTCGGGAGCTCAGGGGATAGTATGAACGCTGTTCGCCCGATCATCCAGTCTCGCTTGAGAATAGCCCTTCTTTTTGTTCCGTTCGTCGGTCGGTCGGGCCTCGGATGCCCTCGAATCGAGTTCCACCTGTTTCCGTCGCAAGGAACTCGCTGAACACGGTCTGCTGCTCCCGCAAGTCTTGTACGGGCCGACAGATTGAGATACCTTCGGCGTGTGAGCGATCGCATGCGGTATGAAGTCATAGACAGTCCGATCGGCCTATTGACGGTCGTATCTGCGGATGGCGGACTCCGCTCGATCGAGTTCGGCCGTTCGATTCCGGAGGGAGCCGTCCTCGATGCACACGCTAACCAAGCGGTGGTTCGCCAGCTGGGCGAGTATTTCGCAGGACCCCGGCAGGAGTTCGATGTCGATCTGGATCTGGTAGGAACGCGGTTTCAGCTCTCCGTCTGGCGGGCACTCCTCAAGATCCCCTACGGAGGGACCCGGAGCTACGGCCAAATCGCCAGAGACCTCGGCAAAGCGGGAGCGGCCCGGGCGGTCGGGCTGGCCAATCATGACAATCGGATCCCGATCATCATTCCGTGCCATCGAGTTATCGGCCAGGACGGATCACTAACCGGGTACGGGGGCGGATTGGACATCAAGCAGCAGCTTCTCGCCCTGGAAGGGGCCCTGACCGTAAAGGAGCAAAAAGCCGCGGGCGCGACTGCTCGTGGCCGTTCGACGGTTTCCCAGCCTGCTCTCTTCGCGTAGCGGGCTCGCGTCCATCCGGACTCCGCGCGCCCCCCGACTTGTAAAGAGTTATCAAACGGAACGGAAGACGATTTCGTCCGGAACGGAAGGCGACCCCATCATGTCGAAACAAGAGAATCTGGAAACGATACGTCACTCGCTGGCCCACCTGATGGCGGCCAGCATTCAGGAGTTTTATCCCGGAGCCAAGTTCGGCGTGGGACCCGTCATCGAGGGCGGTTTCTACTACGACGTCTACCTCGAAAGCTCCCTCACGCCCGAGGATCTGGAAAAAATCGAAAAGACGATGCGTCGCAAGATGTCCGAGAAACTGGCATTCGAACGATCCGAACTGCCCATCGATGAAGCAATAGAAAAGTTCGGCCGCATGTCACAGGACTACAAGGTCGAGCTGTTGAACGACCTAAAAAGTCGCGGAACGACGGCGGTTGCCGACCTGGAGGACGAGAACCTGGTCGGTGGAAGCGTCGATACCGTGAGCGTCTACAAGACGGGTGAATTCGTCGACCTCTGCCGTGGACCGCACATCGAGGACACGGGTAAGATCCGGGCCGATGCTTTCAAGCTGACCCGGGTGTCGGGTGCCTACTGGCGGGGCGATCAATCCCGCGACCAGTTGCAGCGCGTCTACGGCGTTGCGTTCGAGACGAAAAAAGAGCTCAAGCAGTATTTCGTCCGGCTGGAGGAAGCGAAGAAGAGGGACCACCGGAAGTTGGGGGTCGATCTGGATCTGTTCAGCGTCCATCCGGACACGGTCGGCGGGGGGCTGGTTCTGTGGCATCCGAAAGGAGGACTGGTCCGCCATCTTGCCGAGGAGTACTGCAAGAGGGAGCACCTGGAGAATGGATACGACTTTGTCTACACCCCACACATCGGTCGGGCCACGCTCTGGGAGACCAGCGGCCATCTCGACTTCTATGCCGATGGTATGTACGCGCCGATCACGATCGACGAACAGGACTTCTACCTGAAACCGATGAACTGCCCGTTCCACGTGAACATCTTCAGGACCGGGATTCGTTCCTACCGGGACCTCCCGATTCGGCTCGCCGAATGGGGCACCGTCTACCGGTATGAGCGCAGCGGGGTGCTTCACGGCCTCACACGCGCCCGCGGCTTCACCCAGGACGACGCTCATCTGTTCTGCCGTCCCGATCAGATGCCCGCTGAGATCGATAAGGTTCTCGACTTCAGTCTGCACATCCTCCGGGCTTTCGGTTTCGATACCTTCAAGCTCTACCTGAGCACCCGCCCCGAGAAGAAGGTGGGTGCCGACAAGGACTGGGAAGCCGGCGAGAATGCGCTCCAGGCCTCACTGGAGCGTTCCGGTCTGCCGTTTGAGATCAACGCCGGCGACGGTGCTTTCTACGGGCCGAAGATCGACATCTACCTGATGGACGCGATCGGGCGGCCGTGGCAGCTCAGCACGATTCAGTTCGACTTCAACCTGCCAGAGCGCTTCGACCTGAGCTTCATAGGTGAGGACGGTGCCGAGCATCGACCCTACATGATCCATCGGGCTCTGCTCGGGAGCATGGAGCGGTTCTTCGGCATCCTGATCGAGCACTATTCGGGGGCCTTCCCTGCCTGGCTTGCCCCGGTTCAGGCGACGCTGATCCCGATCGCGGACCGCCACGTGGAGTACTGTCAGCAGGTCCGTGAACGCCTGAGGGCAGGAGGATTGCGTGTGGAACTCGACGCGGGGGACGATCGGATGAACGCGAAGATCCGGAAGGCCCAGGTCCAGAAGATCCCCTACATGCTGGTCGTCGGAGACAAAGAAGTCGAAGCCGAGGGGGTCGCCATCCGACTACGCTCGGGCGAAGACCTCAAAACTAAAACCATCGACGAGTTCCTCGCAATCGCCCGGGAAGCCATCGCCAACCGAACGTAGGGAAGGAATAACCACGGAGGCACAGAGGCACGGAGTTTCTGTTCAGCCTCCGTGTCTTCGCGCCTCCGTGGTTAATCCCAATTCCGGAACCGTTGGTCGTCGCCGTGGAGGTCCAGGAGGTTGCACGCGACGGACAAACGATTTCGTATCGCCTCCGTCTGACTGTTGAGGACAGATCGGCGGTTTCCCCGACACAATCGAAGCGTTGCCCCGGTTTGTACTCGAACCGCTGGAAGGCGAGCAGGTTTCGTCGTCCTTGCTCGAGGGGAAAGTGTCGCTGGTCAACTTCTGGGCGTCGTGGTGCGTATGAAACTGGGCCAGAAAATGCTCTCTTTGCTCCACGGCAAAGGGCCTCAGCCGCAGTCGAAGTTTACCTGCCTGTCGATGGTCGATATCTTCCAGGACCTCACGGCGGAAGAGCTCAAGGAGATCGAAAAAGCGACCGCGATGACCACCTGCGCCGCTGGCAAGATGTTCTATTCGCCGAACCAGTCCGGCGAAGTGATGTTCATCCTGAATAAGGGCAAGGTGCAGATCTACCGGATGTCCTCCGAGGGCCGAAAGCTGGTGATCGAAACGCTGGGCCTCGGGGTCTATCGCGAGACCGTAACCACCGCGCTGAACAGTTTGAAGAGAGAAGGGCTGATCGAGATCAGCCGGAAGAGAGTTCAGCTCAACGATATCCTGGGACTTCAGAACAAAGCGGAAGTCTAGGGGAAGTGTAGGTGCGCTCTGTGAGCGCACAGTGTTCTTTACGCGAAGTGTGCGGTCATAGACCGCACCTACACCACTGATTACTTCTCTACCGCCCGCCCTTCTGCGTGTTTCGCATTTCCATCATCATCTTGACCATCGGGTCCGGTAGTGAATGCACGTCGGACGGGTCGACTCCGGGCAGGGCGCCCATACCGGCCTGCCACCCCATCTTGCATTCAATGTGGTGACCGCTCTGCTACACGGGCATCGTGTATGTCCGAAGCGTTGGTGACCGGGAGCTGACTTTCGGCGTCTCAGGACGCCTCTGGCGCGAGAACCTGATCATACGTTCGTCATCGGCGGAGTGTCTTTCGCCGTGCCACTCGAAGAACGCTCCTCGGTTCCAATCTTGAGCGCGCTTGCGGGAGACCAGCGGGTTCTTGTCGTCGGAACGCCCGATCGGAGGACCGCCAGGACGTTCCTGACGGAGTCTGCCGACTGGTCTCTCGAGGCTGGCGATAGCCCTCGCATGCTCGTCACCGACGGCCTGACAGGTTCGACGTGGGACGGCGCCACGGGACGGGCACTGAGCGGTCCGGCCGAGGGACAGCAACTCGTGGAAATACCTGTCACGCTAGCCTACTGGTTTGCGTGGAAAACCTTCTACCCCGAGACCCGACTGCTTCGCCGATAGCTCCTCCGGTGTTCCGAAAACTGTCGCTCACCTTCCAAATCACCGCCCCCACTTTTCTTGACTATTGTTGCCATCGGCAGTACTAAGGTCAGGAAGTTCATCGCAACAAGGGGGAGACCATCATGTGTAAACGCCTACCCTTCTGGATTCTTGTCCTCCTGCTCGTGCCGACCGCGTCGTTTGGACAGTCGGACGACAGGCTGACGTTGGACCTGTACCTTGAAATGGAACGGGTGTCGGGTCCTCAGATTTCACCGGCCGGGAACCAGATCATCTACACCAGACAGTGGACGGACAAAGTCAACGACAGCCGGGAATCGTCACTGTGGATCATGAACGCCGACGGGGGCCGAAACCGTTTCTTGATCGATGGGTCGAACGCCCGTTGGTCGCCCAGCGGCGACCGCATCGCTTTCACGGCTTCCGGCGAGCCGAAGGGGGCGCAGATCTTCGTTCGCTGGATGGATGCCGAAGGAGCGGTTTCACAAATCACGCACGTCGATAAAGCTCCAGGAGCCATCGAGTGGTCTCCCGACGGCAAACAGATTGGTTTCACGATGACGGTCGAAGACAAGAACCTCTGGTCGATCGACCTGCCCCCTCGACCCGAAGGGGCCGAGTGGACTGAGACGCCGAAAATCGTCGAGCGTCTGAACTACCGGCGGGACCGGCAGGGCTTCACCGATACCGGCTATCGCCACATCTTCGTCGTCCCCTCCAGCGGGGGTACGCCGCGGCAGGTGACGTCGGGGGACTTCAATCACTCCTCGGTCGAGTGGACGCCCGACGGCAGGAGCATCCTCTTCAGCGGTCTTCGTGCCGACGACGCGGAATACCAGTGGCGTGAGAGCCACATCTACGCCGTCGACGTCGATACGCGCGAGATCCGACAGATCACGGACCATCATGGGCCCGACAGCGGCCCGGTCGTTTCACCCGACGGACGCAGGATAGCCTACGCTGGCTACGACTGGGCCAGAGACACGTTCGTCGAACGCAAGGTCTATGTCGTCAACAGCGATGGATCGGATCTAGGGCTCGCTTCGGGCGATTGGGATCGGTCGCCTTCGAACATCACCTGGAACGCCGGCAGCACGGGCCTCTATTTCACGGCGAGTGATTCCGGCACCAGGAACCTCTACTTCCTTTCCGTCGATGGTCCCGGCGCAGGAGAGGTCCGGCCCGTCACGACGGGCGACCACATGCTCACGACGACCGACATCCACCCGTCCGGTACCGCTGTCGGTATCCTCACGAGTTCCCACAAGCCGGCCGACATCATCCGGTTCGATGTCGAGAGTCCGTCCGAGATCGCGCAGCTCACCGCCGTCAACAACGACATCCTGGCCGATATCCAGCTCGGCGATGTTCACGAGATCAAATACACGTCCACCGGCGGCCTGGAGATCCAGGGCTGGTACATCACCCCACCCGACTTCGACCCGGATCGGAAGTACCCGATGCAACTCCACATCCACGGCGGTCCCCACGGCATGTACAACGTGGGCTTCAATTTCGGTTGGCAGGAGCAGGCCGCGAACGACTACGTGGTTCTTTACACGAACCCGAGGGGCAGTTCCGGTTACGGCAGCTCGTTCGGTAACGAGATCATGCGGGCTTACCCGAGCAAGGACTACGACGACCTGATGGCCGGCGTCGACACTCTGATCGAGAAGGGTTTCATCGATGAGCAGAACCTGTTCGTCACCGGATGCAGCGGGGGCGGGGTCCTCACCGCCTGGGTCGTCGGACACACCGACCGTTTTGCGGCTGCGTCGGCGAACTGTCCTGTCATCGATTGGGTGAGTTTTGTCGGTACGACCGACGGGGCGAACTGGTATCGGAACTTCGATAAGCTTCCCTGGGAAGACCCGAGCGAGCACATCCAGAGATCGCCGCTAACCTACGTCGGCAACGTGACTACGCCGACGATGCTGATGACCGGTGTGAATGACCTTCGGACGCCCATGCCCCAGACCGAGCAGTTCTACAGCGCGCTGAAGTACCTGAAGGTCCCCGCCGCGATGGTTCGGTTCAACGACGAGTGGCACGGGACCACGTCCAAGCCGTCGAACTTCATGAGAACGCACCTCTACCTGCGGTACTGGTTCGACAAGCACAAACGGGGGTCCGGGACCACTTCCGACAAGCAGAATAGGTAGCATACGTAGCATACGCGTAAGGACGGAGTTTATCTCCGACGAAGGACAGGGTGAGCCCTACAACCCCCAGGGCTCACCCTCCCTTATGGTTTGCTGCTGCAGAAGGTTTGAGAGTTTCTCACCGCAAAGGCGCGAAGGCGCAAAGAATTGTTTTTCATACGATCAAGATCCTTTGCGTCTTTGCGCCTTTGCGGTTGAATCTTTTTCTTCCTTCCAATGACGACGGACGTGCGGTACCAAGAGGTCAGTAAGGTCCTCTTCCTCACTCGCAGACAATCCGGACCTTCTCCTTATTCTTTCCTTCCACGTCGATCGAGAGGTCGCCCAGGCCGGCGACGATGTCTTCGATCGAACTTAGATCGTCTTTCAAGCCGTCCAGGTCGATTCCTTTCTCGCGCAGTTTTGTTCGAAGCCGGTCGCCCTGGCCGCCCGGAAGGCAGGCGCCCAGCTTCATGCCGGCTTTCAGGAAGCTCAGAGGGATTCGAATGTTCGCCCGGTCCCCGCCTTCCTCGCCCTTGCCGCAGTCTTCGACGGTAATCCGCAGGAAGCGCGGCTGTCGCTTCTTGGCCTCATCGGTGCCGGGAGGGTCGGGGTCGCGTTTTTCTTCCAGGGCCTTGATGAGTTGTTCGGCCTCGGCGGCATTGATCTTTCCTTCCGCCAGCATGTTCAGCACGCGTCGCACTTCCTCGCTCATCGTTCCTCCTTACTCTCGCCCCTCAGGATGTCAATCGCTTCGACGGCGGTGATCTCGCCCGCTTCCAGCATCGACAGAATTCCCGACCGGTCCACCGCCGGCGTGATCTCGACGAACTCCAGCTGCTGCGAGATGCGGTTCAGCCGGTTCTTGACCGTCGGGTAGCTGACGCCAAAGAGCTTTTCCATCTGTTTGATCGAGCCGTGAGACCGCACGAATGCCGCCACAAACACCTGGTCGTCGGCGGATAACCGGGCGAGCGGCGGTAACTCAAACGGCGCTTCGATTCGGATGTCACTATCTTCCAGCCGGATCCGTTCGACCGTGAATGCCCGCCCACGGATCAGCTGTGAGATCTCGTGCCAGCTGGTTCCCATTGGTTCTCCATAATTCAAGTATGATACGTGTATTAGGTTCATATACACAAGTTATAGATTAAGAATATTAATTTTTAAGATTGAGTTGTTAAGTTTTGATGTTTTCGCAGGGTTAGCGCTGTGTCTTCGCGATTGGCATACTCCTTGTCGACAATGAGTCACATATCCTGTTTCTCGTATTCCGTATTCCAAAATCTGTATTTCTACTCCTCTCTGCGTCCTAACTCTCTGAAATCGCTTGTCCTTGTTTGGCAGGTCGATTGCCAGTAACGCGATGCTAGACAGTGATTAAGCCACGAACTTCGCTCAACGCCAGGGATCGGGCTGAGGCCCACGTTGACGATTGCCATGAACCGCAGGAATTGGTATATTTTTTCGGTCTACTTAATTCGATCTATTTGAGAGGCAAGTTGTCTCGCTTCTTTGCCTTTAGCTCTACGTACCAGTCGTTCATTATCTCGATGACAAAAGAAGCTGCAGTCCGCTACAGATTCGGACTGATAGTGGAGGTTCAATGAATCGCTTACGATTTACAGTTTTGGCGCTGGTCACGGTACTGGCGCTTGCGCCGTCCGTGATGGCGCAGTCGACGACCGGGTCGATCCTGGGAGACATCACCGATCTATCGGGTGCTGTCCTTCCGGGCGCGACTGTTCGGGTCACGAACAACGCAACCGGGGCAACGCGTGAAGCGTTGACGAATGAAGTTGGGGCGTTCCGCTTCTCCGGCCTGGCGCCCGCGGACTACAGCGTGTCGGTCGAGTTTCCGGGATTCCGGAGCGCGACCCGTCCGAGCGTGACCCTGGCGGTCGGCGGAACGACCAAGGTCGACTTTCAGCTTGAAGTCGGACAGATCGCCGAGTCGATCACGGTGACCGAAGAAGCCCCGCTAGGAGCCTGCGCGGCGGAACGAGAAGGATGGGTGTTCCATGGGATTTGATCGCGATTTCCGAGGAGCCCCTGCCGATTCTGCCACCAAGCCGAGCTCAGGCCGTTGCGGACTGGAGTCGTGAGCCGTGTGGTGGGCTTGGCGAGTCCCGGTTTCCCGGATTATGCCCATGCGATCTTCTCGTTCATCCGTCGTAAGTTCACCGCCAGAGTAACCAGATTCCATTCACATGCCGCGTTGTCCAAACCCCGCAGACTGAATTGTCGGAATCCCAGCACCGACTTGATCCACCCGAAGGGCGGTTCCCCAATGTGCTTTCTGGCCCGGTAACGGTCCCGTCCACGCTGGGTTTTCATCTTCCGGACCATCCGGCCAAACGCAGTGTCTTCAGGTGGAAGGGGAGCGGCGGCGAGGTCCTTTTCGCGGCCCATCGCAACATACCCATCGATTTGACGTTGTTCCAGCATTTCTAAATTCGACTCGGATCGGTATCCCGCATCCGCGAGCACGCAGTCGGGATGCTCTCCCAGATTGTCGTTCAACGCCTCCAGAGCCGGCTCCAACTGCCCCACATCCGCCGCATTGTTGCTCACCGTTGTCGCCACGATGATCCGGTCCTCAGAATCGACCACCGCCTGTGCGTTGTAGCATTGCTGAAACCCTGCGGTGGAGGTCTTCATGATCCGGCTTTCCGGGTCGGTGAAGTTGTCCTGGGCTTTTGGCTTGGGCTCACCCATGGGGCGTTTGAACGGCTTGCCTTTCTTACCGCTGCCCGGTTTGTCGTCTCCCGATTCCCGTCCCGCTTCCTGGTCCGCAGCCATTTGACGCTCTTCGAGCCGCTTCATTGCCGCCTGGATCGTGGCCAATCGCTTCTTGCGCGTCGCCAACCCCTCGGGCAGTTCGTCGCCGCGCCGGTCCTTGCCGTAACGCTGGTCTTCTTCCTCATCGATCGTCCTGGCCCGATTCACCAGATCCCGAATCTGCTCACCCAACTCGGTCTCCTGCTTCTTCATGCGTTCATAGCTCATCGCTTTGCGTTTGCTCGCATTGGCCCGCATCTTGGTTCCGTCCACTGCCACGGTTCCCATCTTCACCAGACCCGCTTCTCGCGCCATCCGCACCACTTGCACGAACAGGTTCCCGAACTCCTCAAGATGCTGTTTGCGAAAATCCGAGATCGTACGGTGCGCGGGAAAGTTCTCCGCTCCCAACATCCGGAACGCCACGTCGTCGGTCAACTTCACCGCGATCTTCCTGGACGAGAACACCCCGGTCGCGTAGCCATAGATCAACACCTTCACCATCATCCGCGGATCGAAGGCCTGATTGCCTGGCCCTTCAGACCCATACCGCTGTTCGAACGCGCTTAAATCCATTGCGTCCACAGCATCCGATATGAAGTACGACAGGTGATCTTCGGCCAGCCAATCTCTCAGCGACGGCGGCAGCAGCAGGTTCTGTTCCGGAAGATATGGTCGGTAGGTTCGTGACATGTCCTATCTTCGATCTCTATCCGCCCAATCCCGGTCCTTCTGCCGCGCAGACTCCTAGTCCAGACGACGGAAAACACGATTCAGGCGGTTGTCGACAACCAGAGAGTCCAGGAGTTGCCGACCAAGAGCCGCGACTTCATGGATCTGATGCTGCTCTCGCCCGGCGTGACGATCGACCAGAGCTCCGCTCGCGGTGGAAACAGCGACTCGGTCAGCTTCTACGGCATGGACGAGCGGAACAAAACCGTCTGGCTGGAAGGCGTGGACTTCAATGACGAGGTCACGATGGGCGGTTCCGGCATCTCCGAAGCAACCCGGACGCGTCTGGGACAGGAAGCCATCCAGGAGTTCCAGGTGATGTCGTCGGGTTACTCGGCCGAGTTCGGCCGGACCGGCTCGGGTGCGATCAACGTCGTCGTGAAGTCGGGCGGAAACCAGGTCCACGGGAGCGGCTTCTATTTCGTCCGTGACGACGCGTTCGACAAGGACCCGTTCAGGGTGGTCCGTGGCGAGGCCGTCCCGGACACCAACCCGCCGCCATTCCAGACCGAGCAGTACGGAGTGACGGTCGGCGGTCCCATCGTTCGCGACAAGGCCTTCTTCTTCGTGTCGCTCGAGCGACGGACGGACGAGAACAGCGTCCAGATTACGATTCCGCCTGAGGTGAAAACGTTCGTGGATTCATTGAACGCCGGTTATGACACGTCGAGCTCGTTGCCGCTGACGGCTGACGAAAGGAATACATTGGGTAAGTTCACCTTCAACCTGGCGCCGGAGCACACGCTGAGCCTGATGTACCTCTATGACGACCGGGAGTTTGCCAACAAGCAGTCCGGTGGTGACAACGGCGCCGACAACGGGTTCGACGACGTGCGTAGCTCTTATAACGCGACCGCGAACCTGACGTCGCTGTTCGGCAACAGCGTGGTGAACGAGTTCCGGATGAATCGCTCCATCCAGCGCCTGTTCCGGAGCCTTCAGGCGAGTGCAACGGGTGGATTCATTCCCCAACTGGAATTCCCGGACGTCAGCCTCGGAACGGCCGGCAACGTGCCGCAGGGAAGGGTCCAGAAGAACTGGATCTTCTCGGACACGCTGAGCTTCGAGTTCGGCAACCACTCGCTGAAGCTGGGCGGGGAGTCGAACCAAGTCGTTGCCACCGCGGACGCGAACGTCAGTTTCCAGGGCACCTATCGCTTCCCGACGAATTCATCGACGGTTCCGGACCGCTACTCGGCAAACTTCAACCTGCCATTCAGCCGGGGAGAGATCGCCGACCCGACGTTCATCAGCATCCGGCGCGACGTGGCGTCCTATGCCGCGTTTATCAACGACACCTGGCGGGTGACACCGAACTTCACGCTCAACATGGGTCTCCGCTACGACAAGCGGACCTACCTGAAACCGGCAGGAGTTATCTCGATCGGTGGACCGGACGCGTTCGAGCAGGCCGGATTCTCCAGGGATCGCCCCCAAGACGTCTGGGTTGCCATTGCGATCGGTGGCGGCGCCCTGGGCCCGCCGACTCCCTGGCGGCCGGGTGTGGAGGACAACCTGGACCTGTCCCCGCGGTTCGGCTTCTCCTGGGACGTCAGCGGGACCGGCAAAGCGGTCGTGCGTGCCAGCTACGGCATCTACCACGACCGGATCAACACCAGCACGCTGCGGAGTCGTGTGTTCCGCTACACCGGTCTGTTAACTGACGGGACACAGCTGGACGACGATGAGGCTGCCGAGAACGCGATCATCCAGGGGAATTTCCCGAACCTCATTTCGCCGAGCCTGCTGCCGACAACAACTGGTATAAGACTCGGCGGGTCGCCGGACGTTCCGACGCCGACGATGAACACGCCCTACACCCAGCAGTCGAATGCGGGCTTCCAGTACGCGATCACGCCGGACATGGCGTTTTCGGTCGATTTCATGCACATCCTGGGCCTGAACTACGACACGTCCCTTTTCGAGCCGAACTCGCCGTTGCCGGGCGCCGCGAAGTCTTCGGAGCGCGTCTGCCCGTTTGCATCGCAGATCCTGGCGGCCGCCGGCGTCACGCCGACGGCTTCGAGCCTGCGTTCATCGCGGGGTGGCTGCCTGCGGCTCCAGCACCTGGACTTCTCCAACCGGCTGCACATCAACACGCTGGGCTTCCGGCTGGAGAAGCGGTTCACGAACAACCTCGGGTTCCTGGCCGGCTACACGCTGGGCTCGGCGAAGAACTTCGACCGTGTTTCGACCCACGTGAAGTTCGGCGAAGCCAACTTCGGCCCGACCGACAACGACGTGCGCCACCGGTTCACGGGCAACTTCATCTACAATTTGCCCTATGACGTTCAGATTTCGTCGATCATCACGGCCAACAGCGCGCCGCCGTACGACCACCAAATTGGGAGCGATACATGTAGTCCGACCAACCCCACGAGGCTGGGAAGGACGAACTGTAACTTCGACTTCATCCGGAACGACCGTCCTGCCGGCGTCGGTGCCTGGACGCAGCGGGCCGCCAAGTTTTCCCAGATGGACCTGCGTCTGGCGAAGAAGTTCGTCTTCAATGAGGATGTCACTGCCGAGGTCCTGTGGGAGATGTTCAACATCTTCAATACAGCGAACTTGGTTCGCTTCCAGGGGAACGAGCTTTCCTCGAGTTTCGGACAGGCCAGGGCGGCCATCCCCAGCAATCAGTTCCAGGGGCAGTTCGGATTTCGGGTGACGTTTTAGTGTTTAGCTGTTAGCAGTTAGCTATTAGCTTTTAGCCGGAGCATTCCAGTCTCGTTCATCGGGGTTGGAATGCTCTTTTTTCTTGGCGACAAGAACACAGTTATTAAACTGTAGGTGCGCAACGCTCTGTGCGCTCATATAGGGCGCACCTACAGGAAGCACCCCCAGGTTCCAATGCATCGTCTTCGCAGTCTTGTCGTAACAGCCATCGCGGTCCTGAGTCTGGCGCCCACCGCCTTGGCACAATCGACAACCGGCTCGATTCTCGGCGACGTTTCCGATCCGTCCGGTGCAGTCCTTCCGGGTGCGACCCTTCGTGCGTCAAACGAACGGACAGGAGCCTCTCGCGAAACCCTCACAAATGAAACCGGCTCGTTCCGCTTCACCGGACTCGCGCCGGACCGATACACGGTGTCGGTGGAGCTCAGCGGATTTCGGTCCGTGACGCGACCCGGCGTCATCCTGCCGGTCGCAGGCGAAGTGAAGGTCGACTTTCAACTGGAGGTCGGGCAGGTTACCGAATCGGTTACGGTGACCGAAGTCGCGCCTCTGGTGGGGACGACCCAGAACACGATCCGAACCGTCATCGACAACCAGCGGGTCGAGGAACTGCCGCTCCGGAACCGTGACTTCATGGATCTGATGCTGCTCGCGCCGGGCGTCACGCTGGACCAGTCGTCGATTCGAAGGGACACGACCGATTCGGTCAGCTTCTTCGGCATGGGGGAGCAGTACAAGAGTATCTGGCTGGAAGGTGTCGATTTCAACGACGAGGTGACGACGGGCGGGACGAACATCTCTCGCTCCACACGAACGCGGCTCGGCCAGGAAGCGATTCAGGAATTCCAGGTGATGTCGTCGGGCTATTCGGCCGAGTTTGGTCGAACCTCTACAGGGGCCGTCAACGTCGTCATAAAGTCGGGAGGAAACGACGTCCACGGCAGCGGCTTCTATTTTCTTCGAGACGACTCCTTCGACAAGCCACCTTTCATCGTGCGCAGCGGAGTCGCCCGCCCCGTCTCCGATCCGCCCCAGCGGAAGAAACAGCAATTCGGCGGAACCATCGGTGGCCCGATCGTACGCGATCGCGCGTTCTATTTCGGTTCCTTCGAGCGTCAGGTCCAGGACACGAGTACGGAGGTGACGATCCCCGGCGATGTGGAATCGTTCGTCAACTCTCTCAACCTGGGTTACGACACCAGCCGCGTTGTTCCTCAGAATCGAGAGGAGATCAACGCCGTCGGTAAGCTCAGCTTCAGCCTCAACCCGTCAAATACACTGAACCTGACGTATCTCTACGACGACAACGACGAATTCAACAAGGACGTGAACTCGTCGATCGCGGCCGACGGCGGCTTCGACGACCTCGGGAGTTCTTATTTCGCGTCGGCGAACCTGACGTCATTGATTGGAACGAGCATCGTCAACGAGTTTCGCCTCAACCGCTCCATCCAACGACTGTTCCGGAGTGCTCCGGGGGGGTCGACAAAATTCCTGCCGACACTGGTGTTTCCATCGGTAGAAATCGGGACCTCGGACAGCGTTCCACAGGGCCGTATCCAGAAGAACTGGATTCTCGCCAATACGATGAGTCATCAGTTCGGCAACCACGGCCTCAAGTGGGGCGCCGAGATGAACGACGTCGAAGCGCTGGTCGATTCGAACAATGTTTTTAACGGATCGTATCTCTTCACGTGCGAAGAAATCACCTGCGCCGAGTTTGGAAAGCCCGTTCGCTACCGTGCCAGCTTCAACTTGCGGTTTGACCGCGGCGAAACGTCAGATCCGACGATCGCCAGCATGAGCCGCGATCTGGACATGTATGCCTTTTTCGTGAACGACACTTGGCGGGTAAGGCCGAACTTCACGCTCAATATGGGACTGCGCTACGATCTCCGGGTATTCGAGGGCGACATCGGAGGTCCCGATCCGTTCGAACAACCGGGTTTCTCGCGCGACCATCCCGAGGATGTCTGGATTGCTGTAGCCCTGGGTCAGGCTGGAGCCCTTGGCGTACGGAACTGGCGACCGGCTCCCAACGACACGCTGGACCTGTCGCCGCGTTTTGGCTTTTCCTGGGACCTGACGGGAAGCGGCAGAGCCGTCGTTCGCGCCAGCTACGGGATTTTCCACGACCGGATCAACACGATCACACTGAGGGGTACAGTCTTCGGTTACAACGGCCTGATCACACAGAGCGTCCAGGTTTCGAACCCGAATTTCTTCCCGATCATACCGAATGCCGCCGAACTCCCTGCCCTCGCTAGCGGGCGCCCAGCGGTTCCTAGCTCGACCGGGAATACGCCCTACACGCAGCAGAGCAACGGCGGCTTTCAGTACGCGATCACACCGGACATGGCATTCGCTGCGGATTTCACGCACATTCTGGGCTTGAAGTTTGGAATGAACCGCAACGTGAACGCGCCGCTTCCGTTGAGCCAGACTGGAGGAAAAAGGGTGTGTCCGTTCGGCGACAGGCTCAAGCTGGCGGGTGCGGCGGAGTGTCTGCGCATGCGCCTGTCTCTGGACCAGGGGAATCGAATCCACATCAACACCCTGTCATTGCGTTTGGAACGGAGGTTTTCCGACAGACTCGGCTTCCTTTTGGGCTACACCATAGGCGATGGGAAGCAGTTTTCCGGCGCGACATTCGGTCCCGCCCAGCCCGGCGACGCTTACGATAAGTTCGACGATCTGGACTTCGGACCTCTGGAAAACGACGTCCGGCACCGGGTTACCGGCAACGTCATTTACGCCCTGCCATATGAGATCAACGTCTCATCGATCGTGACCGCAAACAGTGCCCCGCCCTACAACCACACGACCGGCAGGGATGACAACCTGGATTTCATCCGAAACGATCGTCCACCCGGAGTCCGTTTCAACGCGTTGAGAGGAGACGATTACTTCCAGATGGATCTGCGTCTGTCGAAGAAGTTCGCCTTCGACGAGTCGAAAAACGTGGAAGTTCTCTGGGAGATGTTCAACGTTTTCAACACCCAAAACCTGTCGAATTTCAACGGGAATGCGCGGTCGTCCACCTTCAAGAAAGCTCGCGCCGCGCTGGCTCCTTTCCAGGCACAGTTGGGGCTGAAGTTTACATTCTGAACTACTGACAACTGACCACTAACTACTTCCCTCACTAACTTATTTGGCGTCAACTTGATAGCGGACTCCCCCATTTCTGGCGGAAGACCCGCGGAGAGCGCCCTCCGATGCAAGCTTGAGCCGCGGCAGACAAAATTCCGGCTCGTGTTCTGGAATTTCTCCCGCTCAAATGCTCCGATTTGCGTCCCGAATTGGGGTAAAATAACCGTCATTGTAGCAACTTCTGACATTTGTTTTATTGCGTTTGGGTCGCGCAAGCGTCAGTCTTATGAACGGATTGGAATCCCCCGGCTCCGTCGAGCCGCGGTCCAAGTCGTCGGACCGGTTTCCGGGGTGGCACGGCGGTGACCATTTCCAGGACCGTCTAGATACTGTAGTTCAATGGGAAACAGGAGAGAGCAGATGAAATCTGTCCACACCTCATGGCGCGTCGCGCTCGTTCTACTGACCGCGGTCGCGATCGCTGTCCCGATTGTCGCCCAGCAACAGGAGAAGGTTCCGGTGACGGACCGTGTGAAGCAGGCGGACATCCTGAACAGCGGTGCACGAACCGGCAAGATCGGGCAGGCGCCGAACCTGATGGAGTTCTACTTCGACGAGCGTCCCGAGTCGGAGTGGATACCCGATGAGTTCATGTCCAACGCCGACCGAAGAGTCGATGCCGCGAATCTGAGGGGATACCACATTTCTCCGCAGATCATCGAGATGGAGTTGTTGACTCCAAAGAACGTCGCCGTCGGCGACACCGTAAAGGTTCGCGTGCTGACGCGGAGCAAGGCGCCGGTCAACCCGAACAACCTCATGTATGAGGGTCCCGATGGCCGCGAGACCCGCATGAGCTTGCGCATGGCGCGGGCCATCAACTCCGAGGAGCGGGACGACGGGATGGTCTACGAAACCTGGGAAGCGACCGGAACCGTGCCGCCCTACCAGGTCGGCGGCACCTACTACCCGCTCGCGATCCAGAACCTGAACAACCAGCTCGGCCATGGGAAATCGTTCCGTTCCGACTATCATCCCATCATGGACAAGATGACGCTGTCGTTCGAGATCGCGGATAATCCCAATTACGACCTGTCTCCACCTGTGCTCAAGAAGTTCGTTCTGGGTTCACTCGACGGTTCGGCGCCGGAGCAGCCGGTCCAGGCAAAGATCACGGATTTGATCCCCGTCTATGCGGAAGTCGAAGACAACCTCGCCGGCGTCGGCGAGGTCACGGTAACCCTGACTTCGCCGATACGGAATCTGTACAGCGACATCGCGTTGACCCCGATGCTCGACCAGGAAGCCCATCCGAACGCGTACGTCGGGTATTTCCGGATCAACAAACACTACGAGAGTGGTTCCTACCGGATAGCCCGCGTGAGAATCAGGGATCACGCGAGGAACGAGATGACGGTATTTCCGGTCAGCAATTCGATCCTCGGAGATCAGCGGATCATGATCATCGGCGACCAGGAAGACCTGACACCGCCGCAGTTGATCACGCTGTCGATCGACAAGCGGTCCGCCCAAGCGGGCGAAGGCGTGAAGCTCACCGCTGTCGTGACCGACAATCTTTCGGGTATCGACAACATTACGGTGACGATACATAGCCCCAACTCGATCGATAAGCGCCGCGTGGCGTTGACGCCGAAGGCGAAGCCGGACGTCCTGATCAAGCCGGCCTACGACGTGCAGGAGAATATCTACGAGGGCTCGTTCTCGATCCACCCTCTGGATGAACCTGGCTGGTGGACGGTCAAGCGCGTAATCGCGCGCGACCTGGCCAACAACTACATGGACATGATCTCGAGAGATTTCCCGACGATCGAGACGATTCAGGTGCGGTTTTCCGAGAGCGATGCAACGGCCGGCGCGTACGGGAATACGGGCTATGCGGATCGCCAGCGTCGTGCCGGATCCGGCACGGTGCCGACCCTGCGAAGGGTCGACATGATTCCCCCGCACCCGCCGCGTGGTGCGTGCCTGAACTGTCACGTGCCGTAGAAGTCGATATCGATTCCAGAGTTAGGAAGTTATAAGCAACAGCAAGGCTCAACGAAAGAGTAAGGAGAAATAATGAACAGACGTGGATTCCTCAAGACCGCAGGCGGCGCCGGCCTAGGTGTCGCGGCGATGACGAAGCTGGGGCCGGAGGCATGGGCCCAGGGTTCGGATCATGGCTTGAAGACCAAGCACATCATCCTGATCATGAACGGCAACGGTGCGCGCAAGAAGGAGTACTACGAGCGCGAAGACGTCGCCATCAAGATCCGACCGATGTTGGAAAAGTCCACCGTGTTCGAGGAGGATCACGGAACGCACGTGTCCAACCATGGATACATGTTCACCGAGTACCTCACCGGTCTGGATGTTTCCAGCGACCAGCCGATGTTCCCGACCTTCCAGCATTACGCCCGGAAGGCAAACGGGGATGCTGCGAGCAATTACTGGTACGTGAACCCGGTGTCCTACTACCGCCAGTGGCGGTTCCATCGGAAGTACTACACGTCCCACCCAGACTTCGGTCAGGAGACCCGAGGGGCGAGTTTACAGGCTCACGACGCGTTCTACGATGGCCAGGACCTGACGGCGGCCGAGATCGTCAAGCAGCAGTTCACTCCGGACATGGACCTGACGTCGAAAGAGCTGAGCCAGATCGAGGACTTCGTCGACGGCGTCCAAAAGGACCGGCTCTGGGAACCGAAACTCGAGACGCCGTATCCACAACGAACTCCGCACATGCAGGAGGGCCACGCCCTGGCGCTGGTTCCGCATGTTCTGCAGGAGTTCAAGCCGCGGATCATCACGGTCCAGATGGTCGCCCACGACACCGGCCACGGCGCCGGCGGCTACCTCCGTGACGAGACAGGTTATCTGGATTACTCCGACGTTGCGCGATCGACTGACGAGATGTTCGGTCAGATCTACGACTTCGTCCGGAACGACCCGTACTTCAGCACGAACACCGCGATCGTCATCCGTCCGGAAACGGGCCGCGATGACGAGGTGAACCTGTACGGTGAGATCCATCACTCCGACGGTTACTACTACGCGCACCGCCCGGCCAGCATCTGGTTCGGTCCGGACTTCAAGGAGGGCGTGCGCATCAAGGACGTCGTGAACAGGATGGATATGGCCCCGACCCTGGCGTGGATGATGGGTGCCGAGAAGACCATGGCCAAGGGCTACGTCCGGAGCCACATGTTCAAGGATCACGTGACGGGTCTGCCGGAGTACAAAAGCATCAGCCATTACTGATCGCAAACCGATAGCGTCCGGCCCGCTCGTTGGATCGTCGGGCGCTGTCGAACGATTTTCCTTATTGAGCCGAAACGGGCAGCCTTGGTCCTGAAGGACCGGGGTTGCCCGTTGTTGCGTTTGAGCGAGGTCAACGACTTGCGTTGGGGTTCGGGCATACCATGAATCGGCGCTTTTCATGTGCTAACATGTGCCTTCCTGAGAGCGAGAACCGAGCCGTTCCTCGCAGAATTCCGGAGGAACATGCTCAGCTATGCGTCAAGGTTCTAGTGAAGTGATGGTTACAGATCTGCTGAGAGAAGGCGCCCAACTGATGCTGGTGGGGATGGGCGTCGTCTTTTCTTTGTTGGGTCTGATGGTACTTGCCCTCAAGGGAATGTCTCGCTTCGCTGCGCTCTTCCCGGAACCGGCGGTTGTGGCATCCGAACCACTCTCGATCCAGGGTTCCGCAGGGAGCGACGCTGAGGTGATCGCAGCCATCAGTGCCTCGATACATGCGCACCGGGCAGGTGTCGGCAGGAAGGAATGAAATGTGGCAGCCGCTCCGTGCGGATGGCCGACAGATACACATGAAGAAACCACTCGGCATTACCGAACTTGTACTTCGTGACGCGCACCAGTCGCTGCTGGCGACGCGCATGCGAATCGACGACATGCTGCCGATATGCGATCGGCTGGACAAGGTCGGCCTGTGGTCGGCCGAGATGTGGGGCGGCGCGACGTTCGACGCGTGCATCCGTTTCCTGGGAGAGGATCCGTGGGAACGTCTGCGACTGATCCGGGCGGCGATGCCCAACACCCGGATGCAGATGTTGTTCCGCGGCCAGAACATCCTCGGTTACCGCCATTACGCCGACGACGTCGTCGAAGCCTTTGTCGAGACGGCCGCCGAGAACGGGATGGATGTCTTCCGCATATTCGATGCGATGAACGACATGCGGAACCTCAAGGCAGCCATCGCGGCGACGCTCAAGGTCGGAAAGCACGCCCAGGGGACGATTTCTTACACGATCAGTCCGGTCCACACGATGGATATGTGGGTCGAGATGGGGTCCCAGCTCGAGGATCTTGGTTGCCAGTCGATCTGTATCAAGGACATGGCAGGCCTGCTGAGACCCTATGTCGCCTACGAGATGGTTTCGAGACTGAAAGACACGGTGTCGGTACCGATCGCGATGCAGTCTCACGCGACGACCGGGATGAGTACCTCGACGCTGCTGAAGTCCATCGAAGCGGGCCTGGATTTTGCCGACACTGCCATATCGTCGATGAGCCACACCTACGGTCATCCGGCGACCGAGTCGATCGTCGCGATATTGCAGGGCACCGATCGGGAAACAGGTCTCGACTTGCATCTACTGGAGGAAATCGCCGGCTATTTCCGGGACGTCCGCAAGAAGTACGCCAAGTTCGAAGGCTCGCTGCGGGGGGTCGATTCGCGCATACTCATCGCGCAGGTCCCCGGAGGAATGCTCACGAACATGGAGAACCAGCTGCGGGAGCAGGACGCGTCCGATCGGCTGGGCGAGGTCCTCGAAGAAATGCCCAAAGTTCGCGAGGACCTGGGTTTCATCCCGCTGGTAACGCCGACCTCTCAGATCGTGGGCACGCAGTCGATCGTCAACGTGCTGTCAGGTGAGCGTTACAAGAGCATCACGAAAGAGACCGCGGCGGTACTGAAGGGCGAGTACGGGCGTACCCCGGCTCCGGTCAACGAGGCGTTGAGAACGCGTGTCCTGAACGGCACCGATCCGGTGACGTGCCGGCCGGCGGACCTGCTCGTACCGGAAGTCGAGAAACTCAGCGCGGAATTGAACGGTGAAAAAGGAATCCGGCGAGCAGCTAATGCGATCGAGGATGTGTTGATCTACGCGCTGTTCCCTCAGGTGGGCCTGCGCTTCCTCAAGAACAGGGACAATCCCGATAAGTTCGAGCCCCCTCCCTGGGCAGAAAAGGCCGAACCGGCGCCACCGCCGGCGTCGAGGGCCGACCCCTCGACCCTCAGCCATCCGGTTCAGTACAGTGTTGCCGTCAACGGCAATCACTATGACGTCGAAGTCACACCCGCCGGAGCCGTCACGTCCGTCCAACCGGCTTCCAGCGCGGCTCGCGCTGCTCAGGCACCGGCCACCGCGCCCGGTCAGGGTGAAGCGCTGCCGTCCCCTTTGACCGGCACCGTCTTCAAGGTCGCCGTTGCCGAGGGGCAACAGGTGCAGGTCGGGGAGGTCGTCATCGTCCTCGAAGCGATGAAGATGGAGAACGAGGTCCGGGCCGCCCGCGCGGGCCGTATCACGTCGATACCCGTCCGTGAAGGTTCATCGGTTCATGCCGGGGACGCCCTTCTCTACATCGCCTGAGGCAACGGGTGGAACTCCTCACAAAGCTGTGGGCCACGACCGGGCTCGCCCACTTCGAATTCGGCCAGCTGCTGATGATCGCCGTCGGCGGTGTACTGATCTACCTGGCGATCTCCAAAGAGTTCGAGCCTCTTCTACTGATCCCGATCGGATTTGGTGCGATCTTGAGCAACATCCCGGTTGCTGGAATCAGCGGCCCTGAAGGGCTTCTGGGTTACATATACACCGTCGGGGTCGAAACCGGAGTGTTCCCGCTCTTGATCTTCATGGGCGTCGGCGCTCATACCGACTTTGGTGCGCTGATCGCCAACCCTCCGACCCTGATCCTGGGTGCCGCCGCCCAGTTCGGAATCTTCTTCACTTTGATGGGATCGCTGGCGATGAACGTCATTCCTGGACTGGATTTCTCCATCGCCGACGCCGCTGCGATCGGCATCATCGGGGGAGCCGACGGACCGACCGCGATCTTCCTGGCGTCTCGACTCAGCCCGCCGCTTCTCGGCGCCATCGCCGTGGCTGCCTATTCCTACATGGCCCTGGTTCCGATCATCCAGCCCCCGATCATGAGAGCGTTGACGACCGAGAAGGAACGTTCAGTCGTGATGCAGCAGCTCCGGCCGGTGTCCCGCCTGGAACGCATCCTGTTTCCCTTTACGGTTCTCCTTCTCGTCGTTCTGTTGCTTCCTACCGCGTCTCCGCTCATCGGTATGCTGGTCTTTGGCAACCTCCTGAAGGAGTGTGGGGTGGTCGAGCGTCTTTCGAAATCCGCTCAGAACGAAGTCATCAACGCCGTTACGATCTTCCTCGGGCTCGCCGTCGGATCGAAACTCCGCTCCGAAGAATTCCTGACCGCTGAAACGATCGGTATCCTTTCGATCGGCCTGGTCGCTTTTGTCGTCGGTACCTCGGCCGGAGTGCTGATGGGCAAAGCCATGCACCGCCTGAGCTCGGGCAGGGTCAACCCGCTGATCGGCGCAGCGGGAGTCTCGGCCGTGCCGATGGCGGCCCGCGTCGTCAACCGGGTCGGCCTCGAGTCGAATCATCACAACCACCTCTTGATGCACGCGATGGGCCCGAATGTGGCCGGTGTGATTGGCTCCGCCGTTGCAGCCGGCTTCCTGCTGGCTGTTGTCGGTTGAGGTGTAGGTGCGGTCTATGATCGCACCGACACCCGATTTCCAATCTTGAATTATTTTGAATTTCGAATGACACCACACACCCCTCCTTGGCAGGAGGGGAGCCCGGGGTGGCCGCGAAGCGCCGGGGTGGTGTTGATCAGGAAGCCAACCACCCCGTCTGCGCCTTCGGCGCAGCCACCCCTCCTTGTCCAAGGAGGGGAGTTTTTTGGGGACCACCCAATCTGCAATTTCAAATAATTCGACATTCGATAATTTTTTCTGATCGAAGTCCCGACCGATGACAAATCGAGCAATTTCGAATCTCCAACCTCCAATGCGGATTTGTCCACTGACCAATTTGCGATAAATGGGGTTTCATCTCTAACGAAAGAAGAGATCCATCGTGCCCCGACGCTTCGTCCTTGGCCAAAACCCGGGGACAGGGCCAGGCCGCGAGTCCCCGACCATCTTTTTAGCGTCGGGCCCACCGCCCCCCTCTTCAGCGAACGGATAGCGTTTGACGACAGACGCGCCTTGCGAGCAGTTTCGGTGAAAGACAGCTGGTCCGGTCCCCCACCTATCGCAAATTGCGATATTTGAAAGAATCCACATTGCAGGTTGCTCATTGGAGATTGTTTCATTTCAGATTTCCGGCCAATAAGAAATCGAGCAATTTGCAATCTCCAAATTTCCAATGCGGAATCGTCCAATGACCAATCTGCAATAGCTGTCGGACGAGGTCCCAGCCACCTCCCTCGATCTTCGAACCGCGACAAGCTCTTACGGATTTTTCTGCCCAGCCAACACCCGGGGACAGGGCCAGGCCCCTGTCCCCCTCACATTGGCTCTCTCGCAGTTCGCTCCGTTTAGTGTCGAGGACGCTCCCACGAAGGGGGTACCATATAGCCACCAGGGGGACGTGGTGATCGGCCAGACGGTCTCACATTACAACATCGTGTCGCAGCTCGGCAGTGGCGGCATGGGTGTCGTCTACAAGGCCGAAGACCCGAGGCTCAGGCGGGCGGTCGCCCTGAAGTTCCTGCCGGACGACTACGCGAAGAATCGCCAGGCGATGGAACGCTTCGAGCGCGAGGCGAGGGCTGCCTCCTCTCTTCGTCACCCCCACATCTGCACTATTTTCGACATCGGCGAGCATCAGGGCCGGCCTTTCATCGTCATGGAGTTGCTCGATGGTGAGGACATTCGTGATCGCGTCGCTCGTCGCTCGTTCCAGCCCGATGAGTTCCTCGAGGTCGCGGTTCAACTGGCGGATGCGCTCGATGCCGCGCACGCCAGCGGGATCGTCCACCGGGACATCAAGCCGGCCAACATCATGATCTCGTCGCGAGGGCATGCCACACTGCTCGATTTTGGCCTCGCGAAACTGACGACCGAACGCCCGGGATCGACCGGGGCCGACGAGCTCACGTTGACCGGCGACCCCCAGTTGACGAATCCTGGTTCGACCGTGGGCACGATTGCCTACATGTCCCCCGAGCAGGTCAGCGGCGAGGAGCTGGACGGGCGGTCGGATCTGTTCTCGTTCGGCGCGGTTCTCTACGAAATGATCGCCGGCCGTCCGGCCTTCAACGGAAACACCTCGGGGCTCTTGTTCGATGCGGTCCTGAACCGGTCGCCGGTGCCCATCGCCCAGTTGAATCCCAAGATACCGGCAGGTATACCGCTGGTCATCGACCGCGCGCTCGAGAAGGATCGAACGGTACGCTACCAGACCGCGGCCGACCTGAGGGCCGATCTAAAGCGTGTCCGTCGCGACAGCAGTTCGATGCAAGCTCTTCCAGTGCAGCCGACTCCATTGCAGGTCAATCCGCCACCTCCACCTCCGAGTACCCCCGAGATCTCGACCGTTTACCCTCAGTCACCGCCGCCCCCAGGCCGTCCTACCACGCCGCCTCCCGGGGTCGGTGCCCGCGGTCAAGAGTGGAACATGCCGCGGCACATCAAGGTTAACGGCTGGCTGATGATCGTGATGGGGGGACTTCCCCTACTGGCTGGGTTGATACTGGGTGGTTTGATGGGAGCGATTGTCGAAGGGCAGGTAACGATACCGGAACTGCCCGTGTTTGCCCTGGTGCTGATCAGCGTGCTCCTCATCTTCGTGGGCGTCGTCATGATTTGGGCGGGCAGGGGCCTGTTGCGCTACAACAACAAGGCCCGCATCGTTACCCTGATCGTCGACGTGGTCCTTCTTTCGATGTTTCCGTTCGGAACGGCCATCGGCATCTATGCGGGATGGGCGTTGCTGGCGAAGGAGGGAAGAGCCTGTTTTGGCAAGTAGCCAGCTGTCAGTAATCAGTAGTCAGTTAGTTTTTGCGATCTTCAACTGACTACTGATTACCGACTACTGACTACTTCTCAAACCGATCGATGTCGCCCGGCTTGCGCAACATCTTGTCGACCTCGCCGATGTGTTTCACTTCCAGCGCGATGTGGTCTCGGGCAAACTCTTCCAGCATCACGTCGGCGCCCTCGACCAGATCGAGCAACTCTTCGTAGTACTTCAACGTCGCCTTCTCATGTCCGAGCGACTCGCGCAGGATGTCGCCGATGTCATGTTTGTGTGTTTCCAGCAGCGGTCCGATCGACAATGATGGATGGGCTCCGAGTTGGGTGACCATCTCACCCGCTTCCCGCGCGTGCATCATCGATTCATCGGCCTGGCTCTGCATCCAACTCACGATCGGGATCCGGGTGTAACCGAACACCATGAACGAGTAGTGGGTGTAGTGAATCGACCCGGCCAGTTCCATCTCCAGGATCTTGTTCAACGCTTCGACGACTTTCTTTTTCTTTCGTGCGTTCATAACGCCTCCATCGGGGCCGACAGTTTATATGAAAGTAGTCAGTAGTTAGTAGTCAGTAGTCGGTTGAAGATTCTGTGGCCAACTACGTTCTGACTACTGCCGCCGGCTGGCTAGCCGGTCGGCACGCTCACTGAGGTAAGGCGCATTCATCCGCTCGCAGATTCCGGCGAAGTCAGGACGCGGGCCGTTCCAACGGAGCTCCTCGACGTCGGGGAAGACCGCGGCGTCGGTCCGAAGGGTCGCCAGATCTCGGAACAGGAGGGCATCATCCATCTGATCGGACAGGACCTCGGCCAGCCGCTTCGCGCTGCGCACGGAGACGCTCCACTCCTCGGCCTTAGGTGGAATGTCTTCCAGGTGGGGGTAGCGTGCGAGCACGCCGGAAGTTCCCTTGGCTCCCCAACCCGGTAGTCCCGGAAATCCGTCCGCGCTGTCGCCCACAAGCGCCAGGTAGTCCGGGATCGAGGCCGGGGCGACACCGAACTTGTCCCAGATCCCGCCTTCATCCCGGACGACGTTCTTTCGGCGATCGAGTTGCACGACACGATCCCCGACGACACATTGCGCCAGATCTTTGTCGGGCGTGCAGATGAAAACGCGTTCCACCCGGACATCCTCCGCTCCTCGTGCCGCCGCAGCCGCCAGGGCATCGTCGGCTTCCTGGTCCACCATCGGCCACACGCGGACTCCCAGCGCTTCGAGCGCCTCTTCCAGGGGAATGAATTGACTGAAGAGGTCCGGATCGATCCCGGCACCGGTCTTGTATCCGGAATAGAGCCCGTTTCGGAAGGATTCAATGACGTGGTCGGTCGCGACCCCGAGATGAGTTGCCCCGTCTTCGAGCATTCCCAGGACCGAGCCGACCACTGCCCGGACTGCGCCAATCTCATGGCCCGCATCATCTCTGGATGAGGGGACCGCGAAGAAGTGCCGGAAGAGCTCGTAGGTTCCGTCGACGAGATGGATGTTCACTGCTGTCCTCACCGGCCCGCAAAATGGCCGGACCACACCACACTACACTGGTTTGGCAGGCGCCGTAACGGCCTGTCGACTTCGGTAATGGGCAAATTGCCCACTGCCGCGACTTCCATTCTTGCTGAGGTGGGCATACGGCTGCTATTCTCCATCGGAACCTCGCCTGAATGCAGCCGCTATGAACTACGCGAGATATGCCGTCATCCACGCGCGGCATCTGCCCGGAAAGGTCTGCCTGATCGAGCGCACACCTTCGCTGGCCCAGCGACGCACGCTGACCTGGAAACAGTTCAACGAGGAGATCAACCGTGTTGCGAACTATCTGTTCGGCCGCCTCGGGATAAGGCAGGGGGATTACGTTCTGCATCTGCAGCACAACTCGCTCGAATGGCTGGTCAGCTACTATGCGATCATCAAGATTGGCGCCGTAGTAGTCCCGTTGAACTACCGCTTCGCCGCCCGGGACGTCGTGTTCGCCGCCGAGGCCTGCCGTCCCCGCCTTTTCATATTCGGGTCCGAATTCAACCCGCTCGTCGAGGAATGCAGGGGCGAGCTTTCGAGCGTCGAGGTCTGCATGTCGGTCGGAGCTGCAACCCTCGATGGCGCCGTAGACTTTCGGGCGGCCTCCTGCTTCGAAGACGCCTCCGAGGCCATCGTCGAGGTTTCCCCGGATCATGAGCTGGCGATGATGTTCACATCCGGAACAACCGGCGTGCCAAAGGCCGTGCTCCACACACACGGTTCGATCGACGCGACAGCGATGGGCAACGGGTTGAGCTATTTCGTCGAGAAGGACGACAACTACCTCCTCTTCCTGCCGCTCTACCACAGCGGGACGATGTTCCTTTGGGCACCGTTCTACGCGACAGGGGCGACGGGGACTGTCCTCCGTGAGTTCACCGATCCCGCGTGGATCCTCGAGGCGATCGCCGAAGAGGGCGCGACCGACACGCTGTTTGTCGTCCCGGTAGCGATCGCGTTGCTCAACGCGATCGATACCGGACACATCGACATCTCCCGCTATGATCTGACCCGTTGGAAGTATCTCGAGATCGGGGCACAGCCTGTACCGTTCGATGTGTTGAAGGGGCTGGTCGAGAAGCTTCCATGCGGAGTGTCGAACACTTACGGGATAACCGAAGGTGGGGGCGGCGGAACGTTCAACCTGTACCCCGACGATGTCCTGCTAAAACCGGGCTCCATCGGAAGGCCCACGTTCGGTGTCGAGGCACGGATTATCGACGACGCCGGAAACGAGGTTCCCGTGGGAGAGGTCGGGGAATTGACCTTTAGAACGCCACGGATGATGAAGGAGTACTTTCGCAACCCGCAGCTGACGGCCACGGCGCTCAAGGAGGGATGGCTGCGGACAGGGGACGTGGTCCGGATGGATGATGAAGCCTACTTCTACATCGTCGATCGGAAGAAGGATATGATCTCCAGCGGCGGCGAGAATATCTACCCGGTCGAGATTGAAGATGCATTGATGAACCATCCGAAGATCGACGACGTCGCCTGTATCGGGTATCCCGATCCGCGGCTCGTGGAGGTCGTTCTCGCCATCGTCCAGACGAAAGCAGGAGAGTCGATGACCCAGGACGAGGTCATCGATTTCGCCCGGTCACGTTTGGCGGTTTACAAAGCTCCTCGAAGAGTGATCTTCGACCAGGTCATGAGGAATCCAACCGGGAAACTGATGAAACCACAGATGCGGGAGAAGTACACCGGGCGCTCCGAAGCGTTCTAGAGTGGCCTGTAACAGAGAGAGTGATAGTGGCGTTGCGAGCGCAACGGTACCGGATTCTAGGAGCGCCGCGCGAGGTAATGCTGCTTCATTGCGAGAAGGCGCGACAACGAAGACGGTGCTGTTCCGCCGCAACCCAAAGGGACGATGGGCCTTGCCAGCCACGCAGAGAGCTAGGAAACAGCGATGTTTTCCATCTGTGACGAGTCGGGAGAGGACCCGCAAGGCCCATCGTCGACGCTGTCACTATCTCTGTTACAGGCTACTAGCTAAATAGGGGCACCTCTGCCGCTATTTCTTGGAGGGGCCAACATGCAGCTCGCGAACATGCGATGGGCTCGAGACGGGAAGGTCGCGCGGCTCACCTTTGACCGTCCCGACCTGTTGAATGCCATGGACTACAAGTCCGTGCAGGATTTGAATCGCGCCGTCGAGTCGATTCGCGATGACCCGGACGTGCGGCTCGTCCTGATCCGGGGATCGGGTCGTGCCTTCTGTACGGGGATCGACCTGAAGGAGCTGTCGGCCGGCAAGACTCCGCGTGACTACTTCAGGCTCTGGGACCGCGCGTTGTTCTCACTGGAGCGCATGGAGAAGATCGTTATCAGCGTGATGCACGGCTACGCCCTGGGTGGCGGTCTTCAAGTCGGACTGGCTTCCGACATTCGCATCGCTACCGCCGACTGCCAGATAGGCCTGCCCGCGGTGCAGGAAAGCATCATTCCCGGGCTGTCGACGCTGCGTCTGCCGCGCTTCGTCGGGATGGGGCGAGCCAAGTGGATGATCGTTTCGGGGGATAACGTCGACGGCCGGCGCGCATTCGAGATCGGTCTCGTCGACCATGTTATCGAGCCGGAACGGCTGGAGGAGGAGACCGAAGCGTTCGTCGAGAAGTATCTGGCCACGTGCTCGGAAGGAACGCGCCAGTCGAAAGGCTTGCTGGCTTCGAATGGAGACCTCCCGCACGAAGATTTCTTCGATGAGTACCTGCGACGCCAGAAGATCTGTCTGGAGTCGCCGGATCATGAGGAAGCCCGGGCGGCTTACGCTGCCGGCCGCCCACCGAAGTGGCATTGACCAGTGGCCTGTAACAGTGCTATCGGCCCGAAGGGTTCGGCGGAACGGCGCCGTCTTCGGTGTCGTAACGCCCTCGCAATGAAACAGCATTGGCTCGGGCGTCACTCCTAGAATCCGACGCCGTTCCGCCGAACGCTGGTACCGATAGCACTGTTACAGGTCACTAGTGCGTGGCAGTGTATTGGCGATCGGGTGTCGTGAACGACAGCTTTTTCCCGCTGAAGAGATTGGACTCGCCTCCATCTGCTGTAGAATGTGCGCGGTGGCAGCCGGCTGACGTCCGTTACAGGCCACCAGTTGCCGACCGGCCCAAGGATCTGAGGAGGATGGATGAACCTGAAGACAACAGTTATTGCTCTCTCCTGTTTGCTATTGGCCGCGGGGTGCGGAGGCGCGCCACCGGCAGCACCAGCCGAGCCGGAACCGGCCGCCGAAATGGACGTCGCCCACGAAAACGCTCTGCTCGACCTGTGGGAAGACAACATCATCGCGTTCGGTATCTCTGTTCCTAACGAAGCGCCGCCGCCTCCGGGTGGTCGAGGCAGGGGTGGACGCGGACGCGGCGGTGAGCGGCCGGCTCCCGTTTATACGGTGGAAGGCGGTGAACGCCTTGCGCAAAACCCGCTCTATGACTTTGCCTTCCTGAGCCTCGAGGGACGTTACGACGGGGATGCGGTCCGCGCGATCGCAGAGGGACTCCGGAGCCCGACGGCGGTCAGCCGGAAGAGCCTCCTCGTGCGCATACCTTCGCTCGAGAACGCCGGAGAAGAAGCCACGAAAGAGCGCATCAAGGAAATCCTCGATGCCGGGGCCGACGGAGTCACCTTACCTCACGTTCGGAACCTGGAGGAAGCCCGACAGATTGCCGGTTTCTTCGAGGAACTTGGTGCTGATGTATGGTCGCCCGCAAACCCGACGGGCGAGGTAATAGCGATGGTCATGCTCGAAGATCCCGAGGCCATCGAACAGGTGAGTGAGATTGCCGACATGGGTGGCATCAGTGTCCTGGCGTGCGGTATCGGAAGCTTGACCGGTGCCATCGCACAGGCCCGGGATCCGGAGGCCGAGGGCCGTGTGCAGTCAACCGAAGAAGATCGGACGACAGCCGAAGCGATGAACATGCAGGTTCTTGAGGAAACTAAGCGCGTCGGTATTGCCGACATGATCACTGCAAACGCGGAGAACGTCGAGCGGCGTGTCCAGGAGGGCTTTCTGGCTCTGATCATGTCGGGCGCTGATGCAGAATCGACGATTGAGCTTGGACGGGCGGCTGCAGGGCGGCAGTAGAACCGCGGAAAACAAATCGGAAGAACGGGACGACTTGGTCCCCGTAGACATTAAGGAGATACAATAAGTACAGCTTGCCGAATCGGCTTGGCAGGAAGTTCCGGATCGATGGTTTCCGCGGTCTGGCCGCGGCATGAAGTCTACGGAGGCGTCAGGCAACAATGCCTATTTTTGATTACAAGTGCCTCGAGTGCGATGTCGAGTTCGAGTTTCTGGTTCGACCGAACTCGCCAGAGCCGAGCTGTCCCGAGTGCGACAGCCGGAACCTCAACAAGTTGATCGCCGCTCCCGCCGTGAGCTCGGACGCCACACGGGAGCGTGCCCGCCGGTCTGGGCTTGCGCGGAACAAGAAGATCGGTAAGGAGAAAGCGCACGCCGAACACGAGTACTTCCACAAGGAGATGGACGGCCACTAGGCTAGCTAGGCGCTCGAAGCCCCCGATTTCGTACATCAGAAGTTAGAACACTTCCTCTGATACCGTCAGTTCGGGGCTTCGAAGTCGAGGTTGCGCGTGATCCGCTCGCCGCTGGAGCGAAACGCCTCGATGTACATGGCGATCCGCTTCTTTGCGGTTTCAAGGTCGTGATTGTTCAGGTTGATGTTTAGAAGGTCGACGTACCAGGGCGTCTTGATCGGGTCGGTCACGTAGCTGTCGGCGATTTCACGGGCAATCGGCAGGGTCGTGTCTTTCGAATCGTCGTGGACGTTCCGGTTGCTCGCGCCGCGCAACTTTGCGTACTCCTCGGCCAGGAGTCGATGGAACAGGTCCTCCGTGAAGGTGTCTCCCGCCTGGATGCCTGTTTCGGGGTCGTCTTCGGTGAGGCGGGCGCCCTTGTGCAGCCACTCCCAGAGGATGCTGAGGCGGATCTCGCCCGTCGCCATGTCTTCCATCAGGTACAGGACGTCATCGTTCTCGAAGAAGTCGGCCGGCTTGAGTGCTGCCGCCTGAAAACCCCGGCCGAAGGCGTTGCCGTACTGAAGGGCCACACTGAGCAGGTCCCTTGCCCCGCGAATGGTCCGTGGAGCCGGCTCCAGCATCATCAAGCCCTCGGCGTCCTCGTCGGTGTAAGTCAGCGGTGGGAAACCTCGGCCCAGCTGGTTTTGCTTGCCCACCTTTTCCCAGACCGGCCTGACGATGTGAACCATCTTCCAGTGGGCGACCCACTTGCCGCTCGCGCCTTCCATTTCTTCGCGTTCAGCGCCTGCGACAGCTTTCTTCATGCTGGCTTCGATTCCCGCTTCGGAGCCGACCGGGATGTTCGGTTCCATTCCGCCCTGCCACAGAGCGTGACGACCGTTGCGGTCGGCCGTGTTGACGGCGCGCCGGACGCGATCCTCGTAGGTCCGCATGTAGCCGTAGGTCATCACGATCGCGTCGATGTTCGGGTTCAGAAAGTCGGAACCCCACGCCATGGCGTCGGAGACGCTGTTGATGTAGTCCCATCGGCCCGTGTTGTAACCGACGAAATGGGGGCCGAGAGCCGCACGGATCTCCATCAACTGAAAGCAGGCTTCGACCTGCTCGACCAGGACGTAGACCTTGATGCTGCCGACCCTCAGGCCCAGGTGTTGCTCGAGCGCGGCCAGTAAATCGTTCCAGACGGCGGCTTCTTCGGCGGTTTGAATCTTCGGGACATACAGAACGATCGACGAGCCATCCTCACGGAGGCGCTCGTGGTTGTTCACCACGTAGAGAACCGCGTCGACGACGGAAGCCGAGAATCCGGTCCCGTCGGCGCACCGTACGTGGCGGTCGTCGAGGTGCAGGGCCCGGGCCCGGAAGATCCTCGTGGTGAAGGCGAGCTGTTTCTCCCAGTCATCGATGATCGGACGGCCGAAGAACGAGCCGGCCCACTCGTTCATCTCTCCGGCGACCCGCTCGGCAGCGGCGAGAAAGATCGGATCCCTCGCGAAGGCCAGCTTCAGGTTCCGCTGGTTGTCCAGCGACATCGTCGAGACCTGCCCGAGGGCATCCTCACCGTCGAACATCCATCCGTCCGCGCCTGACAGGAGAGCATAGGCGACGTTGCGGATACTGCTTTCGACCGTCGCGCGTGGTTTCGCCGCTGGTCCGGTGCCCTGGATCCACTGTCGTTGGAGGTCGTCCGGTATCTCGGATCCGTCGAAATTCCCGGACCGTGCGTCCTGCACCGTCAGGGTGGTTCCCGGGACCACCGAGTTGGGTTCCAGAAAGCTCATTCGCTCGTGATCGCGAGCCCTTCTCTGGCGGCGCTCGATACGTGCGCTCATGACCTCCAGACGTTGTCGATTCAAGTCCACGAGCGCCGACAGGGCGTCCAGGGCCGCCGGCGTGTAGACGTCGGAGTAGGAGTCCCTGAGGTTTTCGCGGATCTCCAGATCTCCGTTACAGGCCACTAGTCCGTCTTCGCGAAGGTGAGCGGAAGGCGAGCGTCTGCCTGTCTCCATGTTCCAGAGATCGTTTCGCCCCCCTCGTCCAGTGTCCCAACGTAGACGGCGCCGAGTGCCGGGACGTTCAACCGGACCTCATCACCCTGAATCATGAGAGTGACGACGAGGTCCCGGACGTCCTGAGCCCCGGTCTCCATCGTCATCGTAACGCCGTCGGTGGATTCCGATACCGTCAGGAGGAATCGAAGTTTCAATGAGCCCGCGTCGAGTGTTCCGTCCCACACTCCTCGAAACCTAGCGGTATCGCTCGACGAGCCTTCCATCGCTTCCGCCCGCTTGGCGAGCGCAAACGGAAAGGTCTCGCCGGCCTGAGTGAAACTTCCGGTGTAGCTTCTTCCGTCCACGGAAACGGCACCGTCGAAGAGGGGATTGCCGGAAACCCCGGCGACCTGGAACGAAACATACTGATCGCGTACGTCGATGTTGATCAATGGACGTAACTGGGCACCTTGACCCGGTATGTCCGCCGTTCCCGTGAACGCGCCCTCACCGTCGATCCGGATCGTGACGGACACCGCTTGCACCGAGCCCGGCCCGCGGATGCTGCCTTCCCAGGTCCCAACCAGATCCGAGCTCTGCCCGCGGACACCTGAGGGCCACAGCATGGCTGCGGCGAGTACCAACGTGCATGAAACATAACGCTGACGCATGGACCTCCTTGGACACCCTGTAATCTTCTGGCTGCACTGGATGAGGAAGACATTCTGCCGGAACACTGTCCGTGCGTCAAATCTCAAGGGGCCGGATGATCGGGCTTTTCTCGAGGGGAGTTTGCGGGGATATCGTAAGGAAGGCTTCGCCGTACGATGGCGGGGAGCTCCGGCGCGAACGTGGGTCAGTTCCCTGCCGGAATCACGCGCGGTTGGACCTGTACCCGATCGGCCTGTTCCACGCGGATCCGCTGGCCCCACTCCTCGTAGCGACGAACGAACTCCGGGTCCCGGTAGGCGCCCGACGGGGCATCCTCCCAGGCAAACACGCGGTAGTCCCCCGGAGCGATTCCGCGCATCGAGAAACGGCCGTACTGGTCGGCGCTGGCAGTCTTGTAGAGATCGGTCCGTACCGAGTCAGCCGGAATCAGGACGACCTGGGCTCCCGTGAAGGGCGTGTCACCGACACCTACGATCCCATCGAGGCGTGCCCCGGAACCACTGATCCAGAACTCCAGACTGGGCATGTCGGGTACGACGTGGATTCCGGAACTCAGCACGTCCTGGCCACCGACCCTGGCCGAGGCGACGTAGGCGTCCCTCGGAAGGCCTGTCATCGAGACGCGGTGCGGCGCCCTCCCCACGTTGTCGACGACGAAGCTGCCGTCGTCGTGTACGCGCGCGTTGGGTTCGCCGATCGGGAGTCCGGTCATTGGCTCGAGCCGGACACGCAGCCTGGAAACGTTGAGCTCGTTGGCGCTCTCATCGACCAGGACCCTGCCGTCGAGCTGGATTCCGGGTTCGACTGGAACGACCAGGCCTTCAACATCTTCATCCCGGACCTCAATGTCGACGAAACCAGTGAACAGCCCTCGGCTACCGCGGTCCCGCCGACCCATGCGCAGAATAGCCGCCACGGTGTAAGAGCCTGGAGCAACGCCAGTCAATTCGAAACTGCCGTCCCGGCTGCGCCGATTGTTCCGATCGCCATCCCGACGAAAGTTAACCCGGTTCCGAGTCACACCACCCCGAGGGACGATGATCACGTCCGGAGACACGCCGTCTTCCGGTGAGAAGGGTCCGACGACCGTACCTCGGACAGCGCGGGCTCGGGTGGGCAGAAGGGTGAAACTGATTGCTCGAATCTCGACCCCGGGCTCGACAGATATTGGCGATGCTGAAAGGGGATCGTGAACGCCGGGGTAGTACGTATCGACGTAGATTTGCTCGAGTGTTTCCGGCATGGGAGCCGGAGCAGCAGGCGGTGTGCTGCCACCAGGCGAGGCAAGCGGAGCCGACGCCGCGATAGCTTCCCGCAGCGTTCTCAATTCGCGAAAGCCGTCTTGGTAGGTTGCACTGACATAGTATTCGTCGGGGATCAGCCAGTACAAGCGGTACTCACCCAGGTCGTTGGTTCTGACTGAGCGGGACCGGGAGAGGACCTTCTCGCCATCCTCGTAGTCATACCATAGCGCGCGAACAGTCGCGCCCTCAATTGGCCCGCCATCCTCGTCGAAGATCCGGCCCTCGATCGTCCCTGTCGGCACCAGGTTGATGACGACGTCTTTTACCTCCTGCCCGGCCTCCATTACCAGAACGGTGCCAGGGCGAGCGGGGCTGATCTGTCCGTACTGCTGGTCGACGTAGCCATCCCGTTCGACATGGAGTCGATAGCTACCCGGCCGGATGTTCGCCACCCGGAACCGGCCGTCCGAATCGGTGAGTGCGCCGAACACGGGTCGTCGGCCCCGCTCGGGTCGAAGCATCACCTGCGCCTTCGCCAGGGGTTCTCCCGAACCCATGCGGACGACGAAGCCTTCGATCACCGAGGTCTCCTGCGGGCTCTGAGGCGGGGTCTGGGCGAGCACCACCGGGCTGAGGAGCAGGGCCGCCAGAGTCCAAACCTTCCAGTCTTAGTTGTGTGCGTCAAGTTCTGCAAAAAGTATTTCCGAAAATTCAGTTCTTGAATGTTGATCGCCGTCGGGCCTGTGGGAATGTGGTAAAGCTGAGCGTTCTTGGCGAAACTTTTCCAAGGCTCAGAGGGAATCCGCGTCTTTTGCGGATTTCCTCTGAGGCGTCATTTCCATCAGGCCTCTGCGTTTCTTTCTTTTTGGTTCTTTTTCTTTCTTTCGCCCCCTCGAAAGTGTTCCGCAGCGATTTTCCGCTCCAGGATGCTCTGTAATCGCCGATCGACATCCGAGTCGATCATGGGTCGGCCCGTTTTGACGCGTTTAGGCAGCGGGCGTCTGACGGTGCCAGTCCTTTTTGTGTTCCTTCAACAGATCCATGTTCAAGTAGCGGATCGCTTCGATCCAGTTCTCATGCGTTTCGGTGGTCAGCGCCCGAATCAAACGCAAACAGCTGGCTGCGTTGGGGAAGATCCGCACCACGCGCGTTCGCCGCTTGATCTCCTCGTTGAGCCGTTCCAGCATATTGGTGGATTTCATGTGCTTGTGATGCTGGCGCGGCAGCGTGTAGAAGCTCAGCGTCTCGTCGATGTTGTCTTCGACCCAGTCGCAAAGTTTGGGATATTTCTGCCCCCACTTGGTTAACCACGCCGCCAGATCCTGCCGCGCTTCCTGGAGGTTCCGCCGGTCGTAGAGCCAACGCAGTTCCTGGAGACAATCGTCATCGGCTTTGCGCGGCAAATAATCCAATGCGTTTCGAAGAAAGTGGACGTAGCAGCGTTGCCAGATCGCTTCGGGCAGGACTTCTGCGATGGCTTTCTTCAACCCCGCATGATCGTCGGTCACCACGAACTCCACCCCGCACAAGCCGCGTTGCTTCAAACTCAGCAAGAGTTGCCTCCAACTGGTCGTGCTCTCCCGTCCCGCCAGTTCCACCGCCAACACACCGCGCCGGCCGTCCCAGTTGATTCCGATCGCTACCAGGACCGCCCGGCTCCGGATCACCCCGTCTTCGCGCACCTTCTCGTAGCGCGCATCCAGAATCAGGTAGGGGTATTCTTCTTCCAATCCTCGCGTCGCAAACTTTTTCAGCTCCGTGTCCAATGTCCTATTGATCCGGCTGATCGTGCTCGCCGAAAACGAATGCCCGCATAATTCTTCGGTGATCGCTTTCACCTTCCGTGTCGACACCCCCTGCACGTACATCTCGGCCAAGCTGGCCACGAAAGCTTTCTCGCTGCGTTGGTAGCGCTCAAACACTTCCGTACTGAACCGGCCGGCACGATCCTGCGGCACGCGCAGCTCCAACTTGCCCACCCGTGTGACCAGACCTCGCTCGTAGTAGCCGCTCCGATATCCTGTGCGACCCCCTGTTCGTTCGCTCTTGATCGCACCCACGACCTGGTCCATCTCCGCCTCGAGAATCTCCTGAACCACCTCCTGCACGACGCTTTTCAGCAGATCCTGTTCCTCTCCTAACAGTTCTTTCCAATCCACTCCCTTTCGCTTAATCTTAGTTCGGGCCATCGGTTCATCTCCTTCGTTTCAAAGTTGATTCGTTACCAACTTTTCGGAGATACCCTGGCCCCTTCCTATTTCAGGACCTTTTTGCAGAAACTCTGAAACATAACCCCAGTCTTGGGTCATCGCGATCACTCGACTTCCGTAAGGCCGCCCGGACGGAGGTCAAAACCTCCCACCATGATACGCCGCAGTTCGATGTTTTGTTATAGCCGGTCTAATCGGCCGAGCACCTGTCCCGTGACACACGCCTGCCCCTTGATTGACCCCAACCCTTACCCTCGCGTACCATTTATACCAGTCCCCCAGGAATTCGAGAAAGACGTCCCGTCGCGGCGGTCCATAGCCGCAGGCAGTTCGTACAGAACTGGTAGATTTAGCATTGCACAGGTTTTGCCGGGTCCAGCCACGCGTCTGGCGAGCTTCAACAGACCGAGTAGAGGTCAGAACGTATCGGTACCATGATCGGTAGACTCACAATCGTTCTCGTTCTCGTGTTTCCCTGCGTGGCGGCAGCACAGCGACAACCGCTGTCCGACATCATCCGACTGACGATAAGGGGTGTCGAGGAAAGATTCCTCGCACTGGACGAGGCGCGCCGACTCAAGAAGCTCGCGGAGGAGGATGGGTTCCAAGACGCCTCACGCGAGTTCGGGCGCCTGGCTCGCGACATTGCCCTCTATAGATATGCTCCGCCTTCGGCAGGTTGGGCACGCGAGGCGGTCGAACTCGGGGCGCAGGAGCTGGAAGGGGCAGTGGAAAGTATGATCCGCTTCCTGGCTGGGGACCGGAAGCTTAGATCTTCCACCCGGTTCAAGGATGAGTCGTTCACCATGCAGCTTGCCGCGCTGTCCGCCGTGTCCACACGAATCGAATCCCAACTCGGCGAGCTGGCCGCATCCCAAACCGTAGGCGTGTCGACGCTCGAGCAGTTGATTCAGGACCTCGTCACTGTGAAGGACCTGTGCGCGGGACTGCGCAAGGACTGAGACACTCACGATGATCGCCCTCGCAGCCTGTGTCTTGATGATGGCAGAGGCCGCGGCCCCCGCGCAGGACCTCGACGCCGTGACGGCCCGTGCGAGCAACTCACCATTAGTTGTCGGGGCTCGCGAAAAGTGGTCTAATCATTGCCGCAAGTCACTTAATTACCTCAATATCGGGGGATAGAAGATGGAAAAAAATACGCTGGCGCTATTTCTGGTGGCTGTGCTGACGCTGCTCGCAGTTATCTACTCTCACTTCGATTTGAAAGCTGTGGTCGTTCAGCACGATGCAGATCAAACTGCAGGTGCGGGGGCGGTGCCGCCACTTGTCGCGGGCCCCAACATTACAGTCATCGGCGTCGGTACTTCGATAACATCTACCACGGGTGGCGGGAACTGCAGCCCAACGGCCACACAGCTAAAAGCAGAAGCCTCAATCAGTAGCGGGGGAGCTGGAAACTCGATAACAGCCACTGCCGTCTGTTCTTTGAGCAATCAAACTGCCAGCGCCACGGCAACCGATCCAGGCACCGGTGGCGCGCAGTACAACTCTGGCGTTGGTAATCCGGGTCAAGGCCGGGCAAGTTGTACCACGAATTACACGTCTACGCTGGCGCCCGACTCTCATTGGGTCGCGGTCTGCAGTTTTTAGGGCATTGTCAACTCAACCTCCAAGGTCGTACATCCCGGACCAGGGACTTGTCGTTTCATGCCCATTCCAATTGTGGGTCGTCGCCAGATGAGGCCGGCGCCAGGACGCCGTGATAGCAACGATATTGTGACGGTTTTTGTCCCTGCTTTGCCGACTCTGGGGTGACCTGGCGTCAATCCCCTGTCCGCTGCGCAGCCAGGCCCTCCCAGCTCCCCTTCATGTCTCCGCCACTCAACTCGCACTTGTGGGGAAAATCCAGGCTGCAGTCGCCGATCGGTTTGCGCAGCTTCGGGTCCATCAGTTCATGGATGTCCAGCTGCATGGCCTCGCGCGAGTAGGCGGCCACGTCGAGGATTCCCGTGTCCATACGGATGGCATCTTCGGGGCACACCTCCACACAGTAGCCGCAGTAGACACAGACGCCCAGGTCGATGTCGAAGCGGATTGGGTATTTCTCCACGTTGGGGTCGGGATGTTCCCCGGGCACGATGGTGATGCATTTGGCCGGGCAGACCGTTTCGCAGAGCATGCACCCCACGCAACGCGGGGTCTTGTCCTCACGGAGGGTCAGCCGGTGGCGGCTGCGGAAGCGCGACATGAGTGGCCGGAGCTCCTCGGGATACTGGACGGTCACACCAGCGGCAAGGTGCTTGAAACGGCCCACCTGGTGGGCGATGTGCAGAAAGAGGTTGCGGAAGAAGTGCCTGAAGGTGATCTTGAGGCCCGAGACGATCTGGGGAATGTATAGCTTTTCCCAGAAAGTCAGCTCGGGTCGCCGGACAACTTTTACCTTTGCGGCCACTATGATCCCTCCCCGAAGAAGAGTCTCACCGGGAAACCTAGTCTCAGTGGGTCCGATTGCAAATTGCGATATCTGAACAATCCGCATCGCAAGTAGCAAATCGTAAATTGCTTCATTTCAGATTTCCGACCAATGAGAAATCGAGCAATTTCCAATCTCCAACTTCCAATGTGGATTCGTGCAATGACCCAATTTGCAATAAGTTCTTAACGCCCCTCACTCAGAAAACCCCTCACCGAAAAAGATCAGCACCACCGCGGTCACGACGACGTTGGCCACCGAGATCGGGAACAGCCCTTTCCAGCCCAGGCTCATCAACTGATCGTAGCGGAAGCGCGGCAGCGTCCAACGCAGCTGCATGAATACGAAGAGAAAGACGAAGCACTTGAACGAAAAGCTGGCCACCCCGAGCAGGACGTAGACAATATTGGAAACGAGGAGCTCCCCGCCCCAGGGGAAGTGGAAGCCGTCCGGCATGAGGTAGGGCACCTGCCAACCACCAAAAAAGAGTGTCGTTGCCAGGCATGCCACCACGATGGTTTCCAGGAAATCCGTGAGGAAGAACATTCCGAACTTCATCCCGCTGTACTCTACGAAATAGCCGATGATTTCCGACTCGCCTTCCGGTATGTCGAAGGGAAGTCTCTTGGTCTCAGCCAGGGCCGCGGTCAGGAAGATGAAGAAGGCCACCGGCTGGGTGACGATACCCCAGAGAGGGATCCAGCCGCCGATCAGCTGCCCCTGGGCCAGGACCAGCTCATTCAGGTCCATGGTCCCATGGACCATGATCACTCCGAGGATGGCGATGCCCAGTGCGATCTCGTAGGAGATCATCTGCGCCGTCGCCCGCAGTCCACCCATAATCGCGTAGTTGTTGCGCGAGGCAAAGCCTCCCAGGATCACTCCATAGACCCCGAGGGAGAGCATGGCAAAGACGTAGAGCAGCGCGGCATCGAGCTTGGCGACCTGAAGCTCGATGACCCTGTCTCCCAGGATGAGGCTGGGTCCAAACGGGATCGCCGCAAAAACGACCAGGGCGAAGAAAACCGAGAAAAACGGCGCCAGCGTGTGGAGGGTCTTGTCGGCACCATCCGGAACGATGTCCTCCTTGGTGAACATCTTGATCACGTCGGCCAAGCCGTGAAGCATTCCCAGCAGCCGAATGCCGAAGATGTCGGCCCGGTTGGCTCCGATCCTGTCCTGGATGAGGGCCGATTGCTTCCGCTCCACCCAGGTGTGAAAACCCGCCAGGTTCAGGACCCCGAAAAACACGATGCTGACCAGGACCAGCTTTATGATCAGGGTCTCAATCATGATTCGATGGTTTCCGCGGACTCTGTTGGGCGTACATCGACTCCCCCAGATCCGATCGTGCCATAGCTCAACGCTTCGAACGCCGTCTCGGCTTCGGTGAGCGCCCGGAAAATCTCTTCCGGGTCCCGCCAATCGAGTGGGAGCCCGAGCTTCCCGGCCAGTTCGAGCAGAACACGCCAGTCTTCTCTCGAGTCCTCCAGCGGCGGAATGGCGAGGCCGATGCGTTGGATCCGACCGTGGCAGTTCACGAACGTGCCGTCCTTTTCCACGTAGGCCGCGGTCGGCAGGACCCAATGAGCGAAGGGGACGGTTGGGTTCTCGTTCGTGCCCGAGAAGACGAACAGACCGACCCGCTCGGAGAGCTCTCGGACCTTCTCCTCTCCGAAAAGCTCTACCATGTTGTGCCCGATGACCCACAGGACGTCGAGATTCCCCGCGAGCGCCTCGTCGACGATTTGCGCGGCGTCGGTTGCATCCCCGCCGGCCAGGCCCAGCAGGGTTGTTCCCGTGGTGTTGGGATTCTTGTCCGCCTTGATGAGGAAATCATCCGAGGTTCCACGCTCATCCGGAACCGCTGCGCTGACTCGCGCGCCCAGACCCCGCTGGAAAATCTCCCGGATCAGAAAAAGCTCCTCGTTGGTGAGCTGGGCCGAGGCGATTACGCCGATCCGCGCACCGTCCCTATTGCAGTCGCCGAGGGCTCTCGAGATCGCGTTGAGAGCCTGATCCCAGGTTGCGTCTGCCTCCTCCTCCGCCGGTCCCCGCACTTTGTGGAGTCTGCCCCGGTCGAGCCATCCGAAGCCGTATCGCCCCTCGTCGCACAGCCACCATTCGTTTACATCCGCGTTGTAGCGGGGTTTTAGACGCACGACGCGAGCCCCATCGTTCAAGTGGGGACGGTCGAGGACGTAGTGCATATCCACGTTGCATCCCTGGCTGCAGCCATTGCAGATCGTGGGTGCGCTGGAGAGATACCAGACCCGGGCCTTGAAACGGAAATCATTCTCGGTCAGTGCGCCGACCGGACAGATATCGACGACGTTGGCCGAGTAAGGGTTGTCGAGTACGTCACCGGGATAGAGCCCCAACTCGGCACGGTCCCCTCGATTGAAGATGCCGAACTCGCCGGTTTTCGTGATCTCGTCCGTGAAGCGCACACAGCGCGAGCAGAGAATGCAGCGCTCCTGGTCCAGCATTACGTGGGGGCCGAGTTCAACGGCTTTCTGCTTCTTGACCTTGTGTTCACTGAAGCGTGGGTTGTAGAGGCCGAAGTTCATGTAGAAATTCTGCAGATCGCACTCACCGGACTGGTCGCAGACCGGGCAATCGAGCGGGTGATTGGCCAGGAGGAACTCCAGCACCGCCCGGCGGCCCTCCTCGGCCTTGTCGTTCGTGGTGTGCACCACGATGCCTTCCGTTGCCGGCGTGTTACAGGCGATCTGGAGCTTGGGGGCCTTCTCCACGTCCACCAGGCAGATGCGGCAGTTGCCCGCGATGGACAGGCCGGGGTGGTAGCAGTAGCGCGGAACGAAGATACCCAGCTGCTCGGCCGCCTGGATGACGGTGGTCCCGTCAGCAACGTCCACTTCACGGCCGTCGATGGTCAGTTTAGGCATGGGCGGCCTCCCGGCTCCCAGCCTTGCGACCGCTGCGGATGAACTCCTCGAACTCGTCCCGAAACTTCGAGATGTAGGACTGGACGGGCCAGGCAGCCGCGTCGGCGAAGACGCAGATCGTGTTTCCTTCCATGTCGCCGGCGATGCCGAGAAGGTCGTCCAGGTCCCGGCCGCTCCCGTTGCCGTCGAGGATACGGCGTAGGATGCGATGGACCCAGCCGGTTCCCTCGCGACACGGCGAGCACTGGCCACAGGACTCGTCGGCGAAGAACTTGGCTGCCCAATCCAGCGCCTCGACGATGGAAGTCGTTTCGTCCATCACGATGACACCGCCGGAACCGGCCATGCTCCCGGCGGCCATGAGGGAGTCGAAGTCCATGCCCACGTCGATCTCATCGGCTGTCAGGATCTTGGCCGAGATTCCCCCGGGGATGACGGCCTTCAGCTTGTTTCCGTCGCGCACGCCCCCGGCTTTCTCGATCAGTTCCCTCAGGGTCACGCTCACCGGCTCTTCGTACACACCCGGGCGGACCACATGTCCGCTCACGCAGAAAAGCCGCGTGCCACCCTGTTTGGCCGTACCGATTGCGGCGAAGCGTTCGGCGCCGTCGCGCATGATGAAAGGGACGCAGGCCAGGGTTTCTACGTTGTTGACGATCGTGGGGCAAGCGAACAGACCCGAGATGGCGGGGAACGGGGGTTTCAGTCGGGGAAAGCCCTTCCCGCCCTCGAGCGAAGTAAGCAGTGCGGTCTCTTCGCCGCAGATATAGGCGCCGGCCCCGCGGTGGATAACCACGTCCAGGTCGAAGCCTGTTCCCTGAATGTCCTTGCCCAGCCAGCCCTGGCCGTAGGCCTCGTCTATGGCACGCTGGAAGCGTTTGGCAGACCGGAAGTACTCGCCGCGGATGTAGACATAGGCCTTGTGACTTCCGATCGCATAGGCGGCGACGATCATGCCTTCGAGCAGGGCGTGCGGGTCCCGCTCCATGATGTAGCGGTCCTTGAAGGTGCCGGGCTCGCCCTCGTCCGCGTTGACGACAAGGTACCTGGGCTTGTTCGATCCCTTCGGGACGAACGACCACTTTCTGCCCGCCGGGAATCCCGCGCCGCCCAGACCCCGCAAGTTGGCTTTGGAAACCTCGTCGATCACCTCTTCCGGGGTCATCGTTGTCAGGACTTTCCTGGCCGCCAGGTAACCTTCGTCCGCCGTGTAGGCTTCAAACCACGTTCCCTCGGTGTTGCCGAGATGTGTCGACAGTACCAGTCCGTCCGAGCAGATGAAGGGGTCCGGCTCCGGGGTCGATTCGGGGTTGCCCGGTTCGGTGAGTGCGTCGGAGATAATGGTATCGACGCTTTCACCCTCGAGAGGTCCGACAAAACGTTCGTCAAGTTGGGCCATTGGCGCCATCTCGCAGGCGCACAAGCACTCGACTTCCGTGAGGGTGACCGACAGGCCGGAGGTGGTCTCGCCCGGACGGATCTTCAGACGCTCCTTGATCTGCTCCATCAGATCGGCGGCGCCGCGAAGCATGCACGGCGGACTCGTGCAGACCCGGAGCTCTCGCCGGCCCACGGGCTGGGTATGGAACATGTGGTAGAAGGAGACCGCCTCGCGCACGTGGGAGATCGCCACCCCAAGTTTGCGGCCGACCCAGGCCTCGGATTCCTCCGAGACCCAGCCGCGGTTTTCCTGGACGAGCCACAACAGAGGCAACATGGCCGCTTTCGGATACTCGTAGCGCCCTATGATCTCGTCGGCTTTGCTTTCAAGGTCTGCCAATTTTGCGCTTCCGAAAACTTAGTGGTTTCTAGACGACAGGTAAACTCTCCAGTACCGATCGCAAATTGCGATATCTGAACAATCCACATTGCAAGTTGCTCATTGGAAATTGCTTCATTTCAGATTTTTCGGCCAATGAGAAATCGAGCAATCTGCAATCTCGAATTTCCAATGCTTACCGGTCCAGCTCTCCACCGATCATGTTGACCGACCCGAAGGTGGGGACCATGTCGGCGATCATGTCGCCGGTAAGGAGTTTCGATAGAGCCGACATGATGGCAAAGCAGGGCGGCCGGACCCTGACCCGGTATGCGTTCCCCGCTCCGTCGCTCACCACGTAGAACCCCAACTCCCCGTTGGCTCCTTCCACCGGGAAGTAGACCTCTCCGGAGGGAGGCCGCACGCCGTGGCCGTGCATGACCAGCTTGAAGTGGTTCATCAGTCCTTCGATGTTGCCGTAGGTGTCTTCCTTCGATGGGAGGAACGCCCGCTTCTCGTCCGCCGCTATGGAGGGACGTTGGGCACGCCCCGAGCCCTCGAGGGTAGGGCCCGGCACGGCGCAACCGCCCGAGATCGCCGCGATGTTTCCAACCTTCGCAAGGTCCACCATCTCCGCCGCCGGGATGTCGCGCCCCGTCTCCGGGTCAACTCGGACCGCGCCCGCCGGCATGTCCGCCAGTGCCCTTTCCACGATACGCATGGACTGCTCCATCTCTTCCATGCGTACAAGGTACCGATCCATGTTGTCGCCCTGGCTCCCCACCGGCACTTCGAAAGGGATCTGGTCGTAGACGGCGTAAGGGCAGTCCTTGCGCACGTCGTAATCGGCGCCGGTGGAACGAAGGAAGGGGCCCGTAATCCCGTAAGAGATGGCGTCCTCCTGCGAGATCACGCCCGTTCCGCTCATGCGGTCCACGAAGATGCGGTTTCGTGTGAGAAGTCCGTGCGATTCGGAAAGGACTTTGCGGGTCTCCTCAAAAGCCTTGCTGCAGGGTTCGGCGAAATCGTCGGGCAGGTCGGCCTTCACCCCACCGACACGGCAGTAGCTGACTGTCAGGCGGGCGCCGGTCACCTTCTCCACGAGTTCCCAGAGGAACTCACGCGCCTTGATCATGTAGAGAAAGACGGTGAAAGCTCCCAGTTCCATGGCGCTCGCCCCTACGCAGGTGAGGTGGTCTGAGATCCGCGAGATTTCTGAAAGGATGACCCGGACGTAGTGGCAGCGTTCCGGAACCGTGATTCCCAGCAGTTTCTCCACGCTCATGCAGTAGCCCATGTTGTTGATGAGCGGCGAGACGTAGTTGAGCCGGTCGGTGTAGGGGACAACGCCGTTGTAGTCGACGACCTCCGACATTTTTTCGAAACCGCGGTGGAGGTAGCCGATCTCCACGTCGGCCTCCTGGATCTGTTCCCCATCGAGTTTGGACACGATCCGGATGATGCCGTGCATGGCCGGGTGCGCGGGACCGATGTTGAGCATCATGTCGCGCGTTTCGAGCTTCTCGGTCTGGCTCTCGGGTGTCGGGTTCGTCTCGGGCATTGGAGTCGTGTCCATCGGCGCGGATCAGTTGACCGGTCCGATCAGGGGCTGTCGCTTGTTGACGGGATAATCTTTGCGCAACGGGTGACCTTCGAACTCGTCGTACATGAGGATGCGTCGCAGGTCCGGGTGGCCCCGGAAGTCGATCCCGAACATGTCCCAGACCTCGCGTTCGAGCCAGTCGGCTCCAGGCCACAATGTGGTCAGGGAATCCACCACGGCATCGGTCTCTTCGACCGGAACCACTACACGGAGTCGATGCTTGTGGGCCATCGAGTAGAAGTGGTACACGAGGGCGAATCGCGACCCGGCGGGCGGGCCGGGCCAGGGGTCCTCGTCGGGAATCTGAGAAGAGGGCTCCACCGCCACTCCGGAGGACGCGAAGAAAGCCGGAGTCGGCCGCTTTCCGAAGGTGAGGTAGTCGACGGCGGTCACGTCTACCAGGAAGTTCATCTGGAGGGCCGGGTCTTCCTTGAGAAACCGCGCCACCTCGACCAGGGACTCGGGCCGCAAGACCAGGGTGGCGTCACCCCGGTAAATATGCGAGCCCCGGACCGCATCCGGGAACTGGCTCTTGACGGACTCGATCAAAGAGGCCGTATTCATGCTTCGAAGATGTCCGGGCGAGGTTCGGGTTCGGCCCGCACGCCGGTTGTTCGCTCGTCCTGGATCTTGTCCTGGAGCTTCATCAGCCCGTCAAGGACCATCTCCGGCCGCGGCGGGCATCCGGGTATGTAAACATCCACCGGCATGATCGTGTCGATACCCATCACCGTTGCATAGTTGTCATAGAAACCGCCCGTACAGGTGCACACTCCGAACGCGACCACCCACTTGGGGTCGGCCATCTGGTCATGGATGCGTCTCAAGACCGGTGCCATCTTGTGACTGATCGTGCCCACGACGAAAAGCACGTCCGCCTGGCGCGGCGAAAACCGGGGGAAGCCCGCTCCGAAGCGGTCCACGTCGTAGTGAGAGCAGGCTGTCGCCATATACTCCATCCCGCAGCACGCCGTTACGAAAGGGTATTGGAAGATCGAGTATTTCCGAGCCCAGCCGATTGCCTTGTCAAGGCGGCTGGTTAAGAAAGACGTTGTCGTGTCTGTCATAGGTACACTAGCCAATCTGCGATAGACGGATCTCTTCAGTCCTTATCGCAATGCGATATTTGAACAATCCGCATTGCAGATTGCTCATTGCAAATTGCTTCATTTCAGATTTCCGGCCGATGACAAATCCAGCAATCTACAATTTCCAACTTCAAATAGGCTACTGCCAGTCAAGTGCGCCGTTGTCCCAGGCATAAACGAAGCCCACCATCAGGATGCCCAAAAAGACGCCCATCTCGGTCAAGCCCAGGAATCCCAGCTGTCGGAACACAACGGCCCATGGATAGAGGAAGACGAGTTCGACGTCGAACAGGATGAACAGGATCGCGGTCAGGTAGAACTTGATCGCCAACCTTCCCATCGGTAGCGAAAACGGATCCTTTCCGCATTCGAACGGCGCCAGTTTCACGGGCGTAGGGTTCTTCTTGCCCAGCACGGAGCTTAGAAACACCATCGCGCCGGCGATCCCTGCGGCCAGAATAAAGCTGACGGCAATGCCGATGTATTCGTTCACGATTATTAGCGTCCTGAGTCAGAAATAACACTAGCATTGTACATTGTTAAGCATCATGGCGACACTGCCCACGGCACGAAGCTGCCCGGGGAAATGCCGCCGACTAAAGTGACCAGCGCGGCCACTGCAAGGGCTGCGGATATGGCGACCGGTAAACGCGAAGGTGCCGGTTCCTCCGGGTCTCTCATGTACATGAGGACGGCTACGCGCAAGTAGACGAATGCGGTCACCACGCTGCAGGCTACAGCCAGGACCGCCAGCGCCGTATGGCCCGCGCGGACCGCGCTGAGGATCACGACGAACTTGGCCACGAACCCAGCCGTCGGAGGGATGCCGGTCAGGGACAGCAGGAACAGGAGCATCAATACGGATGTCCCTGGCCGCTGCGCTGCCAGTCCCTTGTAGCCGTCCAGTTTCTCGCCCCGCTCGCCCAGAGCGATGACCACGCCAAATGCCCCGAGCGTCATGAAGACGTAGAAGAAAGCGTATGTCATCGTCGCGGAAACTCCTTCGGGAGTGCCAGCGATCAGGCCCAGCAGGGCGTAGCCCGCATGAGCGATCGAAGAATAGGCGAGTAGTCGCTTCATGTCGGTCTGGGACAGAGCGAGGAAGCTACCCACGACGATCGAGAGGGCCGCAAGCCCCATCAGAACCATGGACAAGAGTCGAGCTTCTGCGCCGAAGGCGACCAGGCCGACCCGTCCCAGTGCCGCCAGGCCGGCCGCCTTGGAGCCGGCCGCCATAAAGGCCGCCACCGGAGCGCTAGCACCCTGGTAAGCATCCGGGGCCCAGGAATGGAACGGTACTGCCGCAATCTTGAAAGCCAGCCCGGCCGCCACCAACCCCACCGCTATCAGGAGTATCGGGTTACCGCCCATCCCGCCCTCGGAAATGGCGGCGGCTATGGCCGTAAAGTCCGTAGCGCCGGTAACGCCGTAGGTGAGGGCGATCCCGTAGAGAAGCACGGCCGAGGCAAAGGAAGCGAGCAGGAAATATTTGATCGCAGCCTCGTTCGATGCCGGGCGGTCCACCCGAATCCCAACCAGGGTGTAGGAGCAGAGCGTCATTAGCTCCAGGCCCAGGTAGAGAGTCAGTAGATCGAGGGCCGACACCGCGAGCATCATTCCCGTTGCGGCCAACAGCAGCAGGGCATGGTACTCCCCACGCGGGACCTGATCCGCGTCGAGGCTCCGTACCGAAAGAAGCGCGGCCAGCGCGAGAGTGGCGGCGATGAGGACCTTGAAGAATTGGGAGTACCCGTCGAGGGTGATCATGCCCCCAAAGCCGGTCACGGTGTCGCCCGACAACATCCAGACCGAGGCCACGGCAGCGGCCAGCGCTGCAACGACAGTCCCCACTGCGGCGACCGGCGTTGTCTGGATCCGGCGGGCCACGAGAATCAGTACGAGGGCCATGCCCACAAGAATCAGTTCAGGTACGAGCAGGGCAAGGTCGGCGACGGTCGCACCATTCATGGCGTGACTCCGGCCAGCAGTTCCGCCACGGGAGCATGAAGATAGGAGAGCACCAACTCGGGGTAGAGGCCGAGGCCCAACGCCAGCAAGGCCAGCGGAGCCAGCGTTGCCACCTCCCGTGTGTTGAGCTCGAGCTTGAGTCCATCAAGGCTCGGGTTGATCTCACCCATGACGACCCGGTAGTAAAGCCAGACCAGGTAGGCGGTTCCCAGGGCGACGCCCCAGACGGCCATGGCTCCGAGCCAGGGCTGGGTCCTGAAGGCGCCGCCGATGATGAGGAACTCGCCTACGAACGAATTCAAACCCGGGAATCCTGCGGCGGCCAGACAGAACAGTGCCAGCAGGGTGGAGTAGACCGGCGCGGTTCTGGCGACGCCGCCGTAGTCCTTGATCTCGCGCGTATGGGTGCGTTCGTAGATCATCCCGACGCAGAGGAAGAGCGCCGCGCTGATGATGCCGTGGTTGATCATCTGCAGGACCGCACCCTCGACCCCGTTTTTATCGAGAGTGAAGATGCCCAGGGTGACGAAACCCATGTGGCTGACACTCGAGAAGGCGATGAGACGCTTCATGTCGGTCTGGACCAGGGTCACGTAGGCGCCGTAAACGATCGCGACCGCGGAGACGATCAGCATGGGCGTCCCGAAGAGCTGCACGGCGTCGGGAAATATTGGAAGCGAGACACGCAGGAAACCGTACGCCCCCATCTTGAGGAGGATTCCGGCCAGAATCACGCTACCCGCCGTGGGTGCCTCTGTGTGGGCATCCGGTAGCCACGTATGCAGCGGGAACATGGGCACCTTGACCGCGAAGGCGGCCAGAAAAGCGACGAAGAGCCAGGCCTGGCGTGCCGGCTCGAGACTCGCGCTCGCCGTAGCAAGAGCCTTGAAGTCCAGCGTGCCGAAGGTCTGGTAAAGGACGATCAGACCCACGAGCATCAGGACGCTGCCGGCCAGGGTGAACAGCAGAAACTTGACCGCCGCGTAGATTCGCGTCGGACCTCCCCAGACACCGATCATCAGAAAGATGGGAACGAGTATGAGTTCCCAGAATATGTAGAACAGGAACAGGTTCGATGCGGCAAAAAGCCCGATCATCGCTGTCTCCGCGACCAGGAGCGCGGAGTAGAACTCGCGCACTCGCGTCCCAACCGCAGTCCACGAGACGCTGACGCACAAGACGCTCAAGACCGAGGCAAGGAAGATGAACGGTAGGCTGATGCCGTCCACGCCCATGCTGTAGGCGATGTTCCACGTCGGGATCCAATCTGCTGACTCGACGAACTGCAGCGCGCTCGAGCTCTTGTCGAAGTTCAGATAGAGCGGGGCCGAGATCGCCAGAGTCGCCAGGGTCGTGGCCAGCGCAACCCAGCGCGCGAGCCGATCACTGCCGAGGAACAGGATCAACGCCGCGCCCACAAGGGGCAGGAACGTGGTCGCGGTCAGGATGGGATAGCCAGTCATCGCGCGAGCACCGCCAGGACAAGGAGTGCGAGGATACCAGCCGCCATGAGCAGTCCGTACTGCTGCGTGTGTCCGCTCACCACCCTCCTCAGGATCTGGCTCAAGGATTGGCTGGAGCGGCCCACGCCCAGGGCCGCCGAATCGACGACGAGGCTGTCGAATTTGCGCAGGACATTCGCCGCACTCAAGACGGGGCGACGTATCACAAACTCATAGATCTCCCCGACGAAGGCGTACTCGATCCGCGTCAAAGGACTCTGGACCAGCTTCAAGAAGCCGCCCGAACCCCGGCGGTAGAACCAGTCCGTGTCGAGGCTGATCTTGGGTTCCGGGTCGAGCTGCTTGAGCAGAAGGAAGAATCCCAGCGCCGTGAAGGCCAGGATCCCGAGCGTGTTCGTCACGTGAGCGAGAGTATATGGAAGATAGTCCGCCGCGTACGGAAGATGCGGGTACAGGAGTCCCGGGAAGACGCCGATCAACACACATGCGGCCGCGGCAAGCCCCATGGCCACCAGCATGTTCTTGGGCGGCTCGGTCGCCCGAATGCCTGAATCCTTGCCGAAGAACATGTAATAAGGCAGCTTGAGACCGGTGTGCAGGAAAGTCCCGGCGGAGGCGAGAGTGAGCATGAGAAAGATCGCGGTCAGGTGTTCTTCGCCGGCAGCGGAAACCACCATGGACTTGCTCACGAATCCGCTGAACAGGGGCACGGCCGAGATGGCGAAGGCGCCGATCATGTAGAGGCCGAGCGTGACCGGCATGGTCTTGTAGAGTCCGCCCATTTCGTTCAGCTTTCTCAAGCCCGTCATCTCGAGGACGGCGCCGGCTCCCATGAATAGAAGCGCTTTGTAAAGGATGTGCGCGAAGGCATGGGCCGAGGCGCCGTTCAGGGCCAGGGCGGTGCCGATTCCCACCCCGCAGACCATGTAGCCAACCTGGCTGACGATGTGGTAGGCGAGCAGCCGACGCGCGTCGTTTTCCAACACGGCGTAGACCACGCCGTAGATGGCCATGATCGCCCCCAGCCACACCAGGATTTCCGTACCGGCGAAACCGCGGATCAGTGCGTAGACTGCCGACTTCGTCGTGAAGGCGGTCATGAAAACCGCACCCGTGGCGGTGGCTTCGGGGTAGGCGTCGGGAAGCCATGCGCCCAGGGGCGGAACCGCCGCGTTCAGCAGAAAGGCGACGAGGATCAGGGCCCATGCCATGCTTCCGGAAAACGCTCCCATGTCCCCGAAGGAAAGTGAGCTGGTCTGGGACCAGTGAAGCACGATCCCCGCCAACAGGATGAGCCCGCCCACCAGGTGAACCAGAAGGTACCGGAATCCGGCCGCCGTAGCGCCCGGTTCGCGCCGCAGCCACACCAGCAGCACCGATGAAATCGCCATGAGCTCCCAGAAAACGTAGAAGGAGAGGAAGTCTCCGGCGAATGTCACCCCCAGCGCACCTCCCGCGTAGGTCAGGGCGGCCACGTGCTGGGAATCGTCTTCGACATGGAGCGCGTAGAGCATTCCCAGGAAGGCCATCATCGAAAAGACGTAGGAAAAGATCAGGCTCAGGCTGTCGACTCTGCCGAACACGACGTCCTGACCGAGAAAGCTCGCCACTCCGTAGGTTCCCGGTGTCATGAGCAGGCAATCGATGAGGGCTGCGGCGGGAAGGGCGAGCATCGCCGCGCGCTTGACCCGGCCCCTGAGAAACGGCAGAATCCACGCGCCCAGGATGAGCAGGAGTCCCGGGTGTACCCATTCCAGATTCATGGACGCACCCGCTCAGCGGTCATAGTAGTTCTCGCGGCGCATTAGCCACACCTTCCCGATCAGCTTGGACACGACGATGATCGCAACGCAGGAAACCAGGCCGTAGATCGAGCCCCAGGCGGGAAAGCTCTCGAACGAGAAGTGGTGTTCGCCGCCGTGGAAGATCAGCGGCAGAACGATTTCCGCCGCTGCCACAACAGCCAGGACAATGTAGAACCCACGCCTGATCCGGGCGAAGCGAACGGGATCTTCCAGATGTCTCTCGAGGAAGTTCACGGGATCACCCTTCCGGCGAGTTCGAGGACAGGGGCAGGGAAGAGGCCCAGTAGCAGGCTGGCTGCCGCGCTGATCGCCAGGGGTGCGACCATCCACGGAACTTCGCGTATCTCCTCGCCCGTCGGCGATTCCTCGCCGAAGTAAGCCTGGTACACTATCGGGCCGAGGTAGGCCGCACTCAGCAGCGAGCTGGCCAACAGCACCCCCAGCAGAACGAGGGTCTGGCTTTCCACCGCCCCGAGGACCAGATACCACTTGGAGACGAAGCCGCTTGTGAGGGGAACGCCCACGATGCTCAGCGAGGCGAGCGAGAACGCGGCCATGGTCCAAGGCATGCGCCGGGCCAGGCCGGACATCTGGCTGATTTCAGTCTTGTGCGTCGACACGTAGATCGAGCCTGCGCACAAGAAGAGCGTGATCTTCGACACGGCGTGGTTCGTGATATGGGCAACGCCGCCCAGTACTCCGCTGGCGTTCAGGAGCGCCGCTCCCAGGATGATGTAGGAAAGCTGGCTCACCGTCGAAAAAGCCAGCCGGGCTTTGAGGTTGTCCTGGCCCAGGGCCAGGAGCGAGGCGACCAGGATCGTTACCGAAGCGGCCGCCAGTGCCAGGTTGTCCGCTCCCAGTTGGCGCATGGCGTCCGCACCGAAGACGAAGAAGAAAACCCGAAGCGTGGAGAAGACGCCGGTCTTGACCACAGCAACGGCGTGCAGCAACGCGCTCACCGGTGTGGGTGCCACCATGGCCGCCGGCAGCCAGCTGTGCAGCGGCATGAGCGCGTTCTTGGCGAATCCGAACAGGAAGAGGGCAAAGATCATGAAGAGAAGAGCGGACTGCTCCGTAATCCGCCCGGCCGGCAGTATGCCGCCGCTCTCGAAGTCCAGAGTTCCGGCTACGTTGTAAGTGAGGATGATCGCGGCGATCAGGAACACCTTCGCAGCACCCAGAAGGTAGATGACGTACTTGCGGGCGCCCGCACGGGCCTCTGCGGTTTCCTTGTGACCCACCAGGGGGTAGGTCACGAGCGTCAGGCCTTCATAGAACAGAAACAGCGTGAAGAGGTTCGCCGAGAAGGCGACGCCGATGGTGGCGGAAAGGGCCAGGGCGAAACAGGCAAAGTAGCGCGTCTGCGCGTGCTCTTTGAGCGAACGCATGTAGCCGATCGAGTAGAACGAAGTCAGGATCCAGAGTAGCGATGCTCCCGAGGCAAAGAGCAGACCGAATGCGTCCACCCGAAAGGCGAGTTCGACACCCGGCAGGATTTGAAAGAGCACAAGGCCCGGCGCTCGGCCGGCCAGCGCCTCCGGGATCATGGCGGCGACCAGAGCGAACATCACGACACCGGCCGCCACGGACCAGAACTCCCTCAGGTTGGCGCGCCGCTCGCCCGTCAATGCGATCAGGAGCGCGCCCAGGGCCGGGGCAAGCACCGCAAGCAGGGGGATGACGGAAGAATTCACCATTTGAGCTTGGTCAGGTCCGCCACGCCGGCTCCGGGCTGGTTCCGGTTCAAGGCAATCACGAGCCCCAGGCCCACCCCTGCCTCCGCGGCCGCGACGGCGATCACGAAAAGGGCCAGGACTTGTCCCCGCGGATCTTCGAAGTACCGGCTGAAGCCGGCCAGGCTGAGGTTTACCGCATTGAGCATGATCTCGACCGAGACGAACATCAGGATGATGTTCCGCCGTGCCAGGAAACCGAACACACCGATCCCGAAGAGGATAGCGCTCAGTCCTACGATCGTACCCAGGGGAACAATCATGTTTCCCTACCCCTCTTCCTTGCGAGCACGACCGCACCGACGATCGCGGCCAGGAGGATCAGCGAGGCCATTTCGAAAGGCAGAGCGAACGGACCGAAGAGTGCCATACCGACCTCCGCCAGACTTCCCAGAGGCGCACCTCCCTCCGTAGCGGCTGCGGCCGGTCGAACTCCGGCCGCGATAGGGTCGATCCTTTCGACTTGTGAGAGCCAGGCCAGGAGGGAGAAAGAAAGACCCGCCACGGCGGCGAACGGCCAGTGCGCACCGAAGGGTGTTCGTGCCTCCTCGCCAGGAAGGTCGAGCAGCATCAGGACAAAGAGGTAGAAAACCAGGATCGCGCCCGCGTACACGATGACCTGGACTGCTGCAAGGAACTCCGCACTCAGAAGCAGGAAGATGCCCGCCACGTGCAGGAAGAGAGCCAAAACCCAGAGCATGCTGTGGACCGGGTTCTTGCGTGTGACGGCGAGAAGGGCGCTTGCGACACTGGCGGCCGCCAGGTAATAGAAGGTTGCGGTAAGCAAGGTCATTAGCCGGGTTGATTGCCGGAGATGTGATCCTCGCAGTCGTGAACCGCGTGATCTAGAGCTCTGGTCCAGTCGACAACGTCGCCGAGCGACAACCTTCGCATGATTTCTGTTGGTCCCTTTCCAGTAGTCCGACCGGGGTTTTGGTCTTTGTGCGGAAACGCGCGGATAGTCTACAACGCTTTGCGGCCTCCGTGGAACCCCAAGGTCGTGAGCAACCTGCAATGTCGATTGTTCAAATATCGCGATTTGCGAGCGAACGGAAGAGCCCACCTAATGCAGATATATTAATGCACAAATCCGCATTCGAAATTATTGCAGATTCGAGATCTCAGATTGGTGGTACATGCAACAGACCAGACTCCCCTCCTCAGATGAGGAGGGGTGGCGCGAAGCGCCGGGGTGGTGTTGATCAGAAATTATTGGAAATCCGAACCACCCCGTCTGCGCCTTTGGCGCATCCACCCCTCCTTATCCAAGGAGGGGAGTTTTGGGCTCTCGGATGAACAAAGCTCCAATGGGTTAATCTCCGTGAGCTTGCCCCGGCGAAAAGTGCCTTGGTCTTCATTCCTGTTGACTGATCCGGTCGGAATGCTAACCTCAATAGCCGGAAACTCCCTAACAAGGCAGGTTTCATGAAGCTGGTCTCCCATCTCCTCAACGACAAGGGTCGGGAAATCTGGTCCCTGACCCCTGACGCCACGGTCTACGAGGCGATCGATCAGATGGCGCAGAGGGGTGTCGGAGCGCTGCTGGTCATGGAGGCCGAGCGGCTCGTCGGCATCGTTTCCGAGCGTGACTACGCGCGCAAGGTGATTCTGCTGGGGAAGTCGTCGCAGGAAATCCAGGTTCGCGAGATCATGTCCTGTCCGGTCATCTGCGCCCGGCCCGAGCTCACGATCGAGGAGGCGATGGCCCTCATGACCGACAAACGGGTCCGACATCTGCCGGTCGCGGTCGATGAGAAAGTTGTCGGTGTGATCTCGATCGGCGACGTGGTTCGGGGCATCGTCGAAGACAACGAATACCACATCCACGAGCTGATCAACTACATCACGGGACGCTAGCCGTCAGCGATCAGCTTTCAGCTGTCAGCTTTTGGGAACCGGCAAGCTCTCCTCAGACCGTATTGGCTTGTTCGGCTGAAAGCTGAATGCCGATCGCTGAGGGCTCAATCAAGCGGAAGGTGGGGGTACGTACCCCGGAATTCTTGACAGATCCACATCGTCGATCTGGTCGGAATCCAAGTACTGCTTGGCATACTTCAGGTAGACTTTTGCCCACATGAACACGTCGAACAGATCCGGGTCTATATGCCCGTCGAGTTTCAGCCTGCCCAGAATCTCGAGCGATTCCGAGAGGGTCTTGGCTTTCTTGTAGGGTCGATCCCCGGCCGTGAGGGCCTCGAAGATGTCGGCGATTCCCATACACCGGGCCTGTACGGACATCTGTTCGCGGGTCAGACCGCGCGGGTAGCCCTTGCCGTCCATACGTTCGTGATGGCCGCCCGCGTATTCGGGCACATTCTTGAGTTGGTTTGGCCACGGCAACGACTCGAGCATCTGGTTTGTAACCTCGATGTGACGGTTGATGATCTGACGCTCAGCGTCAGTCAAGGTGCCGCGGCGTATCGACAGGTTCTCGATCTCGTCGTCGGTCAGGAAGTCCCTTTGACGGCCTTCGGGGTCCCTCCAGCGGTACTTCTCCGAGATGTCTTTCACTCTCTGAACGTGTTCCGGATTCATCGCCTCGCCGCCGACGTTGCAGAAACGGAGGAACTCGCGGTCTTCTTCGATTTCGCGCGCACGCTGTGCGAAGTCGATTTCGATTCTGCCGGCGCTCTCGGCGTCGAGCTTCGCCTGAAGCATGGCGATTTCGGCGTCCCGTCGAATCACTTCGAAACGAGTGTCGATCGTCGCGATGCGATCGTGAATCGTTTCCAGCTTGGTTGCTTTGTCGACGACGTGTACCGGAGTGGTGACCTTACCGCAGTCGTGCAGGAGTCCGGCGATCTTGAGCTCGTGCCGGTCCTTGTCGCTCATGGTGAAGCTTCGGAGCGGTCCGACGCTGCAGTCGTTGACCGCTTCTGCAAGCAGCATTGTCAGCAGCGGTACGCGATCGCAATGTGCGCCCGTATAGGGTGACTTGTCGTCGATCGCGCCGTTGACGAGGTTTATGAACGACTCGAACAGGTTCTCCAGATGGTTGATCAGCAAGCGATTGGTTAGCGCGATCGCTGCCTGTGACGCCAGCGACTCGGCTAGTTGCTGGTCCTCCGATGAGAACCCTACGACGGTACCGGTTGCCCGTTCCGTCGCGTTCAGCAACTGCAAGACGCCGATGATCTCGTTCTCGTGGTTCTTCATCGGTACGTTCAGGAAAGACTTCGAGCGGTAACCGGTCTTGCGGTCGAATGCCTGGGTACCGGAGAAATCAAAACCCTCTTCAGTGTAGGCATCCGTGATGTTGAGCGAAGTGTCGTGGTGGTAGGCGTAGGCTACGACATTGGAGTGGATCGGGCGATCCTCGCCGTCGTACAGCGGTAGAGGGCTGAACGGAACCTCTGAACCCGATGCCCCGCCCATCGCGATGCCGAGCGAGTCGGTTCGTAACATCTCGAACCGGAGCGTGCGCTCCTCGGTAACACGGTAGATCGTCCCGCCGTCGGCATTCGTCGTTGTCTGTGCCGCAACCAGAATGGTTTCCAGCAACCGATCGATGTCGGTTTCCCGGGAGAGCGCGACACCGACCTGATTGAGTCGCTCCAAGCGCTCTATTAGATTATCCGGATCCGCCGAGCGCTCGCCCTGGACCAGACGCAAACGTGGCGCGAACGACACGACCCGGCCATCGTCGGTCGTGCTCTCGAATACAGGCTCGATCTCGTCCTTCCTCAATGTGCGCATGTCCTGCTCGATGTCGCTGTATGTTCCTGAATAGACCGGGATTTTCAGCGGTCCCCCAAGTTTCTTATCGGCGGGGCTTCGAAGTTCGCTTAGCGACCCGGCGCAGCGGCAGAAGAGCTGATTATTGGAAATCCGAGATTGGAGATTCGAGATTGCCGATCGCTTGGATCCCTACAATTTTCATTTTCGAATAATTGTGAACCTGGATTTAGTGATTTTCGGATGTGGACTCTGCGGCCGAAAACCTGCAATGTATTGAGACATTTGGTCTTTGCGTCGGATGTGGAGATCACCGAACACGAAACGAAATACGCTAGCGGGAGGTTGGTGAAGACATGGGTACGTTTGTAAAGGTGGCGAGGATGGACGAGATCCCGGCCGGGCAGGGAAAGAAGGTCGAGGCCGGTGGCAAGCAGGTCGCTCTCTTCAACGTAGACGGGCAGTGCTATGCGATCGACGACACGTGCACCCACGTAGGGGGTTCGCTATCGGAGGGAAGCATCGCCGGCAAGGAAGTCAGGTGTCCCTGGCACGGTGCAACCTTTGATGTTACGAGCGGCGAAGTACTCGGACCCCCTGCAGCGGCCGGAGTTTCCTGCTACGCCGTTCGTGTCGCCGACGGTGACATCGAGATCGAAGTGTAGGTGCGCTCATATAGAGCGCACCTACAAGTTGGCGGCCACACTCTGGAAAATGATGAGATCAAATCCAGGTCCAGAGGCCTTGAGCTTCGACGGGGCAGCCGCATGCGCCCGGGGCCCACAGCCGGCATTTGACCGGAACCCCTTCCTCCCGTACTATTTACGGATTCCAGAACCTGGCAAAGGAACGCCTCTTACGCGTCTGGACACGGATTAAGTGTCGGCGCGGTCTGTGGCGTATACGTTCAGGAGGCAGTCTGTGGCGCTCGTAGCCGGCACACGCTTGGGTCCTTACAAAATTGCCGAGCAACTCGGTGCGGGCGGTATGGGAGAGGTGTATCGGGGGACCGACACCCGTCTGGACCGCACCGTCGCCATCAAGGTTCTTCCCGAACATCTGGCTGAGCGAGTGGATCTCCACCAGCGTTTCCAGCGCGAGGCCAGGGCGGTGTCCAGCCTGAATCATCCTCACATTTGCATGCTCTACGACGTGGGCGAACAGGACGGCATCCACTACCTGGTCATGGAATACGTCGAAGGCAAGACCCTCGCAGAGCGATTGAAAGACGGAAAGCTTCCCATCAAGGAGCTGCTCCAGTATTCGATCCAGATCGCCGACGCCCTGGACAAGGCACACCGAAAAGGCGTCGTGCACCGGGACTTGAAGCCGGCAAACATCATGCTGACACGCTCGGGGGTGAAGCTGCTCGACTTCGGGCTGGCGAAGTTAAAGGCCGATTCCGTACTCACCCGGACCTCTCCGTCGGAGTTTCCGACGGACTCGCAGCTGACCAACGCCGGGACGGTCGTGGGCACGCTGCAGTACATGTCGCCGGAACAGCTGGAAGGAAGGGACGCGGATGCTCGAAGCGACATCTTCTCTCTCGGCCTGGTTATGTACGAGGCTACCGCGGGAAGGAAGGCCTTCGAAGGGAAGAGCCCAGGCGAGCCTCATCGGCGCGCTGCTGCATCTCGACCCGCCTCCGGTATCGGAACACTCGGACGTTACGCCCGAATTCGAGCACATCGTCCACAAGTCTCTCAACAAGGACCCCGAGGACCGCTGGCAGACCGCACAGGATCTGTGCGGCGAGCTGAACTGGGTCTCCCGTGGACGGCAGTCCGGGCGCAAACCTGAAGGCGAATCGAAAGCGACGCGGCAGATTCCGTGGGTTGCGACGGCCGCGGCGCTGGCAGCCGTTCTTGCTCTGGTCGCATCGGCGTACTTTTCCCGGCCGGAGTCGGACTCCTACACGACACGCTTCTTCGTCGGTGCGCCCGCTGGGACGATGATCAGCCCCGCCCCGTACGATCTCAGTATCTCACCGGACGGGCGCAAGATCGTGTTCGCGGCACTCGGCGACGATGGCGGTAAGTCCTTGTGGGTTCACTCGCTGGATTCCTTCAGCGCGATTGCGCTGGGTGGGACCGAAGACGCCTTCTCTCCGTTCTGGTCGCCCGACAGCGAACACGTGGGCTTCTTCACCAAGGGAACGATGCAGCGAATTCCACTCTCGGGGGGGCTGCCGTCCATCATCTGCGATGTCCCGGACGGCCGCGGCGCTACATGGAATCGGGACGGCGCCATCGTGTTCGCCCCCAACCTCCGGGCGCCGCTTTCGAGGGTCGCGGCGATCGGCGGAGAGCCGGTCCCGATCACCTCGCTGGATTCGTCTCGGACCGAAACCGCGCACCTCTGGCCACAGTTCCTGCCCGACGGTCGGCACTTCCTGTACCTGACGTGGAGCGATGAGCCCGAAAACCGGATGATACGGGCCGGCTCCCTCGACGGCGACAATGCGGGAGAGGTGCTGAAGGCCCAATCCAATATCGCGTTGACTCCCGGACATGTTCTTTTCGTCCGCGATGGACGGCTGATGGCACAGGCCTTTGACCCGAGAGCCCTGTCTGTCGTCGGGGAGCCGTTTCCGGCAGCGCAGGACGTGTGGCTGAATCCCGCTACAGGCCGGGCATCGTTTTCCGCTTCTGCGACTGGAGCCATCGTGTACCGCCACGGGATCAACTGGGGCATCGGTCAACTGGCGCAATTCGACCGTGAGGGCAACCGCCTGGAGGTCTTCGGTGAAGCCGATTCCCTGGGCAATCCCGTCCTCTCAACAGACCAGACCCTATTGCTGATGGATATTCGCGACATCAGGCAGAGCAGTCGGGCGATCTGGGCACGGGACCTGGAGCGCGGATCCCCGGCCCCGTTGACTTTCGGCGAGGCGGAGGACACGGCTCCGTTGCTATCGAAGGACGGAACTCGGACCCTGTTCGTTTCGGACCGCGACACGGTGTCCAACCAGATTTATTCGAGGGATGCCGACGGGACCATCCGGTCGCTACTGGCGCCTCCCAACGTCCAGTTCCTCCACGACTGGTCCGATGACGAACGCTTCGTCGTTTATGATTCCTCCAGTCCCGACACCGGGTGGGACCTCTGGCTGTTCCTTCCGGCCCTCGACGCTGAACCGCAACCGCTACTCCGCACGAAGGCCAACGAGATTCACGCCCAGGTAGCGCCCGATGGGTTGTGGTTCGCCTATTCCTCGGACGAGACCGGCCAGTACGAAATATACGTCGAGCGTTTTCCCGAAGGCGGGGGTAAGCAGTCACTTTCGGTCGGCGGAGGTATGCAGCCGCGGTGGCGGGCTGATGGGAGGGAGCTGTTCTACCTCGCCCCGGACCGCAAACTCATGTCGGTCGCCGTCAGCGGCGAATCGACTTTCGAAGCTGACGTGCCGCGAGCCTTGTTTCAGACTTCTGTCTACGGCCCGAGCGTTGTGCGTTCCCGGAATAACTACGTCGTCGTGGGGGATGGCGAAACGTTCATCGTGAACTCGATGGTGGACACCCAACAGCCATTCAGCGTGGTCCTGAACTGGTACGAGGAGTTGAAGGGACAGGTACCGGTGCCATGAGTGAGTACAGCAGCGCCTCGCTGAGAATAGCGGATCCCACAGCTCGTCTGGACTGGACCGATTTCAGCGGCGAAAACCACAGTGTCCCCCTGAAGAAGATGGAAACGCTCATCGGTCGAGCGACGGGCGCGGACATTCTCATCGCCAACCGGACAGTCTCTCGCCACCACCTGAAGGTCGTGCGAACCGCCGGCGCCCACCTCCTCGTCGACCTGCACAGCTGGTTCGGCACCTTCGTGAACGGCAAGCGGATCAATTACCACTGGTTGTCCGAAGGCGACCGCATCGAGGTCGGCAAGGATCAGGCAGTAACGTTCCTCTTTTCATCCGACGGCGACGACCAGGTGTCCGAGGACGCGCGGCGGGAGTTTCCAATCGAAGCGCTGATGGACGTGCTGGCGGAAGAGCACAAGAACCTCGGTGACAAGCGGCACCTGGCGGAATTGGAGCTGATGCTCGCCCACGAAGCCCAGAAACATCTGCTGCGGCAGCCCGTTCCGGAGCTCGAACACCTGGTCTTCAGGGCGGCATCGTCTCCGGCACGTTGGGTCTGTGGGGACTTCTACGACTTCATCACGTTTGACAGCGGACAAGTGATGGCCGTTGTCGGCGATGTATCCGGCAAAGGGGTAGCGGCTGCCTTGCTCAGTTCGATGTTGCAGGGCTGTCTCGAGATGCAGCTCCGGTTGGGGGATACGTTGGAGGCTGCCGCCGAAAAACTGAATCGGTTCATGTGTGTGAAGAGCCAGTCGGGCGACTTCGCGACGATGTTTCTTCTCAGGGTGGATCGAGATGGCATTGGATCCTACCTGAGCGCGGGACACAAGCCGGCCTACTTGTACCGGTCGTCGGCCGCAAGCATTGAAGAACTGCCATCGAACGGCGGCCTCCTCGGGGCCTTCCTCGAGACCCGGTTCAGTACGACCGCGTTCGAACTACGGAAGGGGGATGTCCTGGCCGTGTATTCGGACGGCCTGATCGAGGCTGAAAACCCGGACGCGGAGATGTTTGGTAAAGAGCGACTCGTCGAAGTAATCCGGAACGAAGCCCGCAACGGTGCGACGCAACTGGAGTACGCTCTCGGCGAAGCCTACGAGAACTTTGTGCAGGGCCAGCCTCAAATTGACGACGTGACCCTGATGCTGGTCGAACGAACACTCTGAGGAAGACGCGATGATCGATCCACTGACCCAGGTCGCCAATCGCGGCAGTTTCGACGATTCGATCCAGAAATGGGTCCGAGAACACCGTTCGGCAAACACGGGCTTCGTCCTGATGCTGCTAGACGCCCGAACGCTGCAGTCAACCGATGGTTTCCTTGGAAACCTGTTCCAAGGTCGTGACGCCCCCCTTGATCTTTTCCAGCCCGCTACGGCGGAGCGTGACCATGCCTTGCTGGAGCGCCGTGGTCCGAATGTCGGTGACGTTGGCGCCCTGTACGATCAGGTCGCGCAGCTCGTCAGTCGTTTCCATGACCTCGTACAGGCCGACGCGACCCTTGTAGCCCGATTGGCCACAGTCTGAGCACCCGTTTCCGCTGTAGGGTTGAACCTGGCCGACTTCTTCTTCGGCGAAACCGATCTGTCCGAGGATCGCCGGAGACACTGCGGTCGGTGTCTTGCAACTGGCGCAGATGCGTCGTACGAGCCGCTGGGCGCAGACTAGTTGGACGGCCGCGGCGATCAGGAACGGATCCACTCCCATGTTGACGAGTCGGTCGATCGTCGCCGGGGCACTGTTGGTGTGGAGCGTGCTCAGGACGAGGTGGCCGGTCAGCGCCGCCTTGATGGCCATCTCGGCAGTCTCGCGGTCGCGAATCTCCCCGATCAGGACCACATCGGGATCCTGCCGCAGGAACGAGCGCAACGCCGCCGCGAACGTGAGACCCACCTGTTCCCTGATCTGAACCTGGTTGACGCCAGGCATCGTGAACTCGACAGGGTCCTCGGCGGTCAGGATGTTGACGCCCGGCTTGTTCAGACGTGCGATGGCGGAGTACAGCGTGTTCGTCTTGCCGCTGCCCGTGGGTCCGGTCACGAGGATCAGCCCGTATGGTTTTGCCACCGCCCGTTCCAGTCGTTCGAGCGACGTCGGTTCGAACCCGAGCCCGGTCATGTCGAACATGAGGTTGCCCTTGTCCAGCAGCCGCATGACAACCTTTTCGCCGAACAGCGTCGGGAGGGTCGACACACGGAAGTCGAGCTCCTTCACGCCTTCGTCGGTGCGGGTTCGCAGGCGGATGCGGCCGTCCTGGGGGACGCGCCTCTCGGCGATGTTCAAGTGGGCCATGATCTTCAGCCGGGAGGTCAGGGCATCCTTCAGACTGATCGGGACGTTCATTCCAACCACGAGCTCGCCGTCGACACGGAACCGGAGCCGGAGCTCGCGGTCGTACGGTTCCAGGTGGATATCGCTGGCCTTCTTGCGGATCGCGTCCACGAGGATCAGATTGGCGAGGTGAACGATGCGGTCCGTTTCCGAGTCGGATTCGAGTGTCCGAACGTCGACAGTGTCGGTCGGCTGCTCCACGACCTCCAATTCGGAGCCGCGTTCGTCCCCCAGCAACCGTGCGTACATGCCGTCCACGTGTTCCGAGCGGGACTGATCGTAGAACCGCTGGATCGCGAGACGGATCTGGGACTCGGGCGCCACGAACACTTCTAGAGCGAGTCCCGTCGCGGACTTAAGTTCGTCGATCGCGATGATGTTCGAGGGATCGACCATCGCCACGCTGAGCGACCTGCCGACGCGCGTGATCGGAACAGCCTGGCACTGAAGCGCCACCTTCTTGGAGATCAGCCGAACGGTGTCGGGTTCGGGTTCGGACTCTTCGAGCCGAAGGTAGGGTACCTGGTATTGTTCCGAAAGGATTTCGGCAAGGGTTTTGTCGTCGATGAGACCTTGTTTCACCAGGCAATTACCGAGCCTGTCGCCGGAATTCTTCTGCTCCTCCAACACTTCCGAGAGTTGCTCGGGCTTGATCAGCCCGCGATCGACCAGAAGCCCACCCAGCGCCAGGTGGCTGCCTTGCCCGGGATGGCGGAGTTTGTCGATTGTTTCCGCCAGCTTGGCGGCTTCGGCCGGATTCGGAACCGGTCCGACGCTTTCGAGATTTACCGACACCGCGCGACCTCGATCAGCGACCTGAGCGTTCCGGAAAGGCGCCGTTCCTTGCCGAGCTTCGGCATCAAACGGGCCCGGCGTCGAATCAGGGGGCTCAGGCTTTTCAAACCGATACTCCTTGACCGCAAACGACGGTCTCCAGGGCTCACCGCTCACGACTTCCTACTATTCGTAATCGACTGGGGCGCGGCGAAACTTCAGGGATTTCGCGAATGGGCTCAGGTTGAAGTCTTCGGCCGCAAATTCGTCTTTTAGCCTTGTTCGTGCAGATCTCGGCTGTTACATCAGTAGGCAGAAGGCATTCATGTTGAGGGTTTGTGGGCCCGAAACGCTGTGGAAAGTCGCCGCCAAGGAACTGCGAATATGACTTACGAACACGTAGAAGAAGCAAGCCAGTATCTGCTGGAACGCATCGGCAGGCCGCCCGAAGCGGCCCTGGTCCTGGGAAGCGGACTCTCGGGACTCGAAGCCCTGGTTCCGGAAAGTAGTCCGATCGGCCACGACGAAATACCCCACTTTCCCGCATCGACGGTCGCCAGGCACAGCGGCCGGCTGCTTTTCGGGGCCATCGGTGGAATCGACGTTCTGATTCTTTCCGGTCGCGCTCATTACTACGAAGGCTATGGAATGGACGAACTCACCTTTCCCATCCGGGTTCTCGGGCAGATGGGAACGAAGGAACTGCTGTTGACGAATGCGGCCGGCTCGATCAACCCCGATTTCGAAGTGGGCGACCTCATGCTGATTTCAGACCATATCAACTTTGTTGGGGTGAACCCTCTGAGGGGCAAGAACGAAGATCGATGGGGGCCGCAGTTTTTGGACCAGACCGCCGTCTACGATGTGGCCTTGCGTAATCGGCTCCGACAGGCCGCGAGTGTGGAAAACTTAACCCTCCGAGAAGGTGTCTACGTGTCCGTTTCCGGGCCGTCCTACGAAACCCCGGCCGAGATCCGATTCTTCCGGACGATCGGTGCGGATGCGGTCGGAATGTCGACGGTTCCCGAGGCCATCGTCGCGCGCCACATGGGTATGCGGGTCGCCGGAATTTCCGTCCTTTCCAACGCCGCGGCCCACACCGCCGGAAAGCTCCTCGATCACGCGGAAGTCCTGTTAGCGGGCGCGAACGCCCAGCAGGGGTTGACCCGAATCCTGGAGCGATTCTACCGCCGGCACCGGGAGACTGATTGAATTCCTCGTTCTTGTGTTGAGGGTGGAGGACGCCGTTGCGCACCTCGTTGATGGCACAGCTCCGGCTCAGGAACGGACATAGCCCCGCTCGTTCCCGCGGCAGAAGTTCCGGTGAGATTCACCCGAAGTGGCCGACGAATGCGACTTTGTTTCGATCCGAGCAAAGTAGGTTTTGCGCTCGACAGCTACGAGACCGGCAGACGTACTTCCAGGGTCTCGAATTCCGATTCTCTCTAGTCGTTCGAGGGCGAATCGGGCAGGCTGATCAGCCAGACGTCGGCTTCCGGTTGAGGTCGGGAGACATAGTACAGCGTGCGGTTGTCGGGGGAAGGCGCCGGCAAAAACGACATACTTTCGGGACCAGACGACAGCACCTCCTGAGTTTCTTTAGATGCTCGATCCACAACATAAATAGTGCCGCGGTCCGCGTAAACCAGCGTCCGACTATCACTGAGCCATCGGGGATAGCTGCCCGACTCCGTCAGCTTTTCGTACTGCTCGGATTCAAACGAATAAACGTAGACCCCCGTTTCATCCGGAGTCCGGGTCTCATCGTAGCCGAAACCGGCCAGCCAGTCTCCGTCCGGAGACCAGGAAAACGCCGCAAAGATCTCCTCACCATCCGTAAGCCGCGGCAATACTACAGCAGACTGGTCCTCCCAGGCTGTCCCGGCGCTCATGATGAAAGAGCCGGTCAGGAAGTCGGTGTAGGCAATCCGCGAGCCGTCTGGCGACCATACGGTGTGAACCGGTTCCGACGGGTCCCTGGTCAACTGATGGATCCCGCTACCATCCGGGTTTATCGTCCAGAGTTGATAACTGCCGCTACGGTTGGAAAAGAAGCTAATCTTACTGCCGTCTGGGGACCACCGAGGGTAACGATCAAAGTAACGATCGTTCGTTAACCGACGCGTTCGGGTTCCATCCGAGCGGCTGGTGAAAAGATCCTCCTGAACACCGACCCTGTGGAAAGTCAACGCTTCCCCGTCTGGCGATACTTCGACGGCACCGATCGAGCGCGATCCTTGGGTAACAGGAGAAGGTTCTCCGACAACGGTTCTCGTCGAGGGATTGAACTCCACCTTCATGACGTTCGCTCTGGTATCCCGAATCCCATAGGCGAGTCGTTTCCCATCCGCAGCCAAGGTCAAGTACATGGCGTCGCCCGCCGCTCCCGTCGTTACGGGCTCCGGTTCGGACATAGTCTGTCCTGTTTCCTCGTCGATCCGCGTCCGCCACAAGTTCATGCTGCCGCGGCGGTCACTCGAAAAATAAAGATACTTCCCATCCGGCGACCAAACGGGATTCCAGTCCACCGCCGTATCATTTGTCACTGCAACGGGCTCACGGCCGGTTGGGGTTATCGTCCAGATGTCACGCTGGCCGCCTCTGATCGCCCAGTAAGCAATGCGCGAGCCATTAGGGGACCAGTGTGGTTGCACAGCATCCCCTTCAAAAACCTTTTCGGGCTCTCCCGAGGGAAATCCGACCCTCCACAGTTCACTGTCACCTGGTCTCTTTCTCGGATCGGTATCGATCAACTCGGTAGCAAACAGAATCTCGTTTCCATCGGGCGACCACACCGGGTTGAAGCCAAAATGGGTGAGCCGCCTCACCGATTCGCCAGTCGCTCCCATCACAAAGATTCCTCCGCCGTCGCGACTCGATTGAAACGCGATGAATTCACCATCCGGCGAAAAACGCGGCTGGGAATCACTGCCCTTTGAATCCTCGGTCAGATTAATCACGTTCTCGCCGTCGACACGGCGCGAATAGATGTCGACGTTACCCGACGCGGTACCGGCGTAGACCAGCGAACGGCCGTCAGGAGAGAGACTTGGATGCAATTCTTCACCCGGCAGAGAAGTCAACTGAGTGAAGGTCGCGTTGAGTTCCGAAAACCGTGGTCCCTCGGAAACAGAACCGAGAAGGTTGAACATCACGTAGACCAACGCGATCAACGCCAGCAACGCGCCAAGGACGAGCTCATGCCGACTCTTGTCTTTCGGTCGAGGACGCGGTGCGGTCTCGGTTTGCAGCCTTTCCAGGTCCGACCGCAGCTCCGACGCACACTGGTATCGCAGCTCCGGATCTTTCTCTAGCGCTCTCGCGATGATCTGTTCCAGCTCGGAGGAGGAATCGGGGTTGTAAAGGCTGGTCCGTGGCGGTTCCCTGTTGAGGATAGCGTCGTAAACGAGCGGAGCGGTCGCGCCGGTAAAAGCCCGTTTCCCTGTGGTCATCTCATGTAAGACGGCCCCCAGCGCAAAGAGGTCGGTCCGGGCGTCGATGGGCCGGCCGCTAATCTGCTCGGGGCTCATGTAGGACAAGGTTCCCACGACGTTTCCGCCCAGTGTCAGGCCTTCACCGGCCTCCGAAAGGGTTTCCAGTTGAGCCGTCGGAGTCTTCGTAGCGATGAACTTCGCCAACCCAAAATCCAGAAGCTTTGCCTTACCCCTATCGGTAACGAAAACGTTTTCCGGTTTGATATCGCGATGGACGACTCCTTCCGCGTGTGCGGCGTCCAGAGCATCTGCCAGTTGAATGCCCAACCGGAGGACCTGGTCAGGTCTCAACGGACCCGCAGACATATACTCCCTCAGAGTCCGACCTTTCAGCATTTCCATGACTATGAAGGGTTGGCCTTCGTAGTCGATGATGTCGTAGATGGCACAGATGTTGGGATGGTTCAACGAGGCCAGCAGCTTGGCTTCGCGCTCAAACCGGGTCATCAACGCTTTGTCATCCTTCAATTCGTCCGGTATTGTCTTGATGGCGACGTCCCTTCCGAGCCTCGTGTCCCTCGCCTTCCACACCTCCCCCATGCCCCCCTTGCCCAGGGACGAGAGGATTTCATAGTGTGTCAGGTTTCTGATTGACATCATTTTGACCTTCAATCGAACGGACCCCTGGACCCGCACCGACCTGCTGCGCGCCTACTGCAGCGGCCAACCGGTCAACACAAAGTCGTTGCCCGAAGCGTGGCATCCAAAACACACCGGAATGCCGTTACCCGACATGAAAGGATCGGCGCCGGGCTCCGTGCTGGTGGCCTCATACCAAAACCATCCGAGCCCGCCGTCGCTATCATCTTGAGTCTTGACCATGGCGGCCCACCCCTGGAGGTTGCCGTCGGCGAGATACATTTCCTTGACGACCTCTGAGCCGACGGGATGCTCGTCGTTGCCCGCCTCCAGAGAAGCCGCCAGGATCTCATTCATGAAGACCCGCACAGGTCGGCCGTATTTTGCGTGAGGGCCGGCCGACGGATGCCAGCTCGATTCCATATGCGGCATCTGCTTGTACGAGCCCGCCCGCAGGTAATCGTGCAGTGCCGTGTTATCCGTCGGCACGGCTCCCGGCGCTCCCCCAGTCGGGACCGTGGCCTCCATGCCGGCGTCGAGAGCCGCGGTCATCGCCGCAGCCATCGCGTTGAACCGCTCGTTGTCGCCATCCATCGAACCACCGGTGCCCCGACCCTCTTTGGCGGCAGCCAGAATCGGATAGTACTGGGTAAAGACGAAGTCGTCCGCCGCACTCGATTCGTGGCAGGCGTTACAGGCGGCACTGGGAAAAGCGGCTGATGTGTCCGCCAGGGGGTACTCGTGGCCGAAACTGAAGTAGGCCCAGTTGCCGGGCTCGTCGGGGAACCGTTCGGCATCCTTGATCGTGAACTCGAGTCCTGTAAACTCGCCCATGAAATAGCCACGACCGCTTACAGCCTGGGTCGACCCGACCCTCACCAGCTCCTTGACCAACACCGTTCCGTCGGGGAACTCCCCGGTGCGGCGGTAGTGATCGAAATCGTCCGGGTGGATGTAAACATTATGGAACTCAGGGAACGGGGCCTCTGGCGGATTCAGTTCATTAGGAGTCAGCGGTGTGCCCACATAGACCCATTCCCGATAGCTCAGGTCTGGACGAATCAACTTGCCGTCAGCGGCAAAAGTCGGCTTTGGATAATCCTCAGACTGCGGGACGGGCAGGGCTGCCGTCGCCGCGAGAAACACTCCCGCCACGAGAACCGGCGCGAACGTTAGCGCGAGGGCCCGTTTCAGGGACTTTTGCGAAATACTCGACATTGCTTATCTCCCTTTCAGAGTCAAGATTGTTGTCGGGTCTGCTTTGCTTCCAACCCTCAACAGTGAGCATCGAACGCCATTGACCGACACTATCGATACTCCATAGATCGATCGGCTCCTCACGGCCCAACGATGTCCGGCTTGAGCGTGTTGATGATCGCGAGCAATTCCTGCTTCTCCTTGGCGGGTACCTTGAAAGCGTTCAGGGTATCCACCAAGTGGTCCTCAACGATTTTGAACTCTGTTTCCGTGATGCCCAGCCCGGCGTGAACGGTTTTGGCAGCTCGGCTGATGATCTTGCACGGTCCACCCGTGACGTTGCAGACCAGATTGATGTTCTTCTGGATGAACGACTTCCGGGTGTCGGTACCCATTCCCTTGAAAAAGGACCCGACTTGCGGATCGGCGAAGAGCTTCTCGGCGAACTGGTTCACCACCGCCGAGATAGCTCCGTAGCCGCCAAGCCGTTCGTAGAGCGACTTCTCCATAGCTGCCTGAGCCCGGGTTGCCGGTTCCGCCGCTGACGGAGCTAAAGCAAAGAAAAGGAACAGGGTGGCAACGAGACCCACGGTTAAAGGGCGAGCGATGTGATTCATGAATCGGTTCACGATTTTTCTCCTTTTGCGGTTTGGTTGACTTCCATGTTTCGCGGATCGCGCCATTCTTGACGCCGTCCCGCTGACAGGTCAATCCACTCGAGGTCAACTTGGGGTCAATTTCAAGTCTCCTGTTAAATAGCTGTTATTTGGCTACTTATGGACTGATGTCCCGAGGTGTTTTCGGGAGTGTTCAGATGTTCAAATCTGATGCGGGCTGTAGTAGAGTCAAATCCTAGTGAACACATCGGCTGCTTCCCAACCGGTCCTCCGGTTTGGCGATTTTGAGTTGGATCCTCGCTCGGGAGAGTTGCGCAAGCGAGGCATCCGGATCAGCCTCCAAAATCAACCCCTCGAACTTTTGACGCTACTCGTAGAGCGACCGGGAGAATTGGTCAGCCGAGAGGAAATTCGAGAAAAATTGTGGCCCGGAGAAGAATTTGCCGATCTCAATCACCGGTTAAATATCGCTATCAACAAGATCAGGCAGGCACTCCATGACGCTTCGGACGTTCCACGCTTCGTAGAGACCGTCCCACTTCGGGGCTATCGTTTTATCGCGCCCGTCGAAAGCGTAGGCCAAGCAGAAGGGCGGAAGCGGCCGACCCTGCCGCTCAGGGTCAAAGTCGGAGTTGGGGCGTTTCTCTTTGCCATCCTGGCGGGTTACTTTGTCCTGAAGAGCTTTCAGGGCACCGACGAAGTGCTTCCGACCCAAGTCAGAATCGCCGTGCTCCCCTTTGACAATTTCACTGGAGACCCGGAGCAGGAGTATTTCAGCGATGGGTTCACCGAAGAGGTCACCGCGGAATTAGGCAAACTGAACCCCGAGCGCCTTGGGGTAATCGCGCGTACCTCCGTGATGCCATACAAAGGGACTCAGAAGGGCGTCGAGCAGATTGGTCGGGAGTTGCAAGTGGATTACGTGTTAGAGGGCAGCGTTCGGCGCGAGGACGAGCGTATGAGGATAACAACCCAATTTATCGATGTCGGAGATCAAACGCATCTTTGGTCCGAGGTGTTCGAAGGTGAGCGACAGAATATGCTTGCCCTGCAGAGGACGGTCGCCAGGCGTGTCGCGAACTCTCTGGCAATTGAGGGGCTGTCTTCTTCCCCGGCGGAGCCGAGCGAACCTTACACCGATCCGGCGGCCTACGAGGCCTACCTGAAGGGACGGTATTTTCGTGCCAGGCACTCCGAGGAGAGCTTCAGGACAAGCATCCGTTACTTTCAAGAAGCAATCGAAATCGATACGAACTATGCATCTGCTCATGCAGGATTGGCCAGCTGCTACTGCCTGCTTGCCGGTCACGGTTTGGAGATCCTGCCTCCCAGTGACGCAATGCCGTTGGCCAGAGTGGCGGCGATGAAGGCCTTGGAGTTGGACGATACGCAGGCTGAAGCCCATGCGGTTTTGGGGATGGTGGCGCTGAAGTACGATTGGGATTTCTCGGCTGCTGATAGAGCTTTCCGGAAGGCTATTGACCTGAATCCGAGTCTTTCCACTGGGCGCCAATGGTACAGCATCTTTCTGGAGGCCATGGGGCGGTTTGAAGAGGCTGTGATTCAGGCAGAGATGGGGCGTGACTTGGATCCGCTTTCGCTACAGGCCAATGTCAACCTGGGACTGCAACTCCTTCACGCGGGTCGCAGCCAGGAAGCGCTACGGTGGATCGAAGAAGCTCTCGAGTTCGACAATGATTTCTGGGGGGCCCACTGGGCCCTGGGGAACTACTACCGTGAACAGGGTAGCTATCGGGAGGCCATCGACGAGTTTCGTCAGGCGGTTGTGCTTTCGGACGGGAATACCGTGTCGCTTGCGTCCCTTGGATACGCCCATGCTCTTTCCGGCCAAAGATCTGAGGCCCTCGAAGTTGTGTCGCGGTTGGAGGAACTAGAAGAGCGAAGATACGTTTCCCCTGCCCTGATCGGTTACATCTACGCGGGGCTGGACGAGACAGATTTGGCATTTGAGCGGCTGGAGGAGGCTTTCCCGCATCGCTCTCGTTACCTGGCCTGGCTAAAGGTAGCGCCCGAGTACGAAAAACTCCGTTCGGACCCGCGGTACGATGACTTGCTGACCCGCATCGGCCTCTCCCGGCCACTGACAAACTAGCTCGGCATAGAACTGTTGCAGGTCACTAGACGGCTTCTGCCAGATCGACTGTTGCGTCGATATCATTGGCCCTGGCGCGACGCGCCTCATCCAGCGCAGGGGCGGCATCGATCATGAGTCTCACGACTTCCGGATCAAACTGCCGGTTCGCAAACTTCCGCAATTCGTCTATGGCTTTTTCCGTAGGGAGCGCCCGGCTGTAGGGACGATTGCTCGTCATCGCGTCGAAGGTATCCGCGGCCAGAACCATTCGAGCTTCTATGGGGATCGCGTCGCCCTCGAGTTTGTCCGGATAGCCCTTGCCGTCGAACCGCTCGTGGTGGTGACGGATGGACGCTTCGAGGTTCAGGCCGTACATTGTGTGGACGATCTGGCTTCCGATGACCGGATGGGTTTGAATCTCACCCGATTCTTCTTCGGTCAGGCGCGTGGGTTTACGCAAGATGGAGTCTCTGATGCCAATCTTTCCAACATCGTGGAGAATCGATCCGATCTTCAGGTCAAAGATCCAGTCTTCGCTGAATTCACCGGCCTGCCGTGCGAGAATCTCTGCGTAACCACCCACACGGACGCTGTGGCCGGCGGTGTAGGGATCCTTGGCTTCAATGGAACGCGTGTGGGCTTGAATCGATGAGACGAACATCCGGCGTAACTGCTGCTGGTGACACCGGACCAGGTGATGTTCCTTCAAGTGGCTGGCAACCCGGTCTCTAAAGAGTCTGAAACCGAAGCGGTTCTGTTCCAGGTGCCTGCGCCCACCGTCTTGGTAGCCCATATAGATGTAGCCGGCGAAGGAATCCCATTCGAGCGGCCAACAGTGTGCCCAGTGGTTTCGTTTCTGTAAATACCACTGTTGCGGTAGCTCCTTCAAGGCGGCTGAGCCCTGCAGTATGGCGTTGGATAGGCCTGAACGGACTCCCAGCAACGCTCCTTCGATGGGCTCTCCGGAACGATCTCGAACCGCAAGCGGAGAAAACGCGTCCTGCTCCAGGACGAATATCCCGAACGTTTCCGGGTGAAACTGGCGCATGGCGTAGTCGGCCAACTCGTCGAGGCTTTTCCCAATGTCCTGAAGCTGGTCGGGTTCGCGCCCGGGACCGTAGACTTCTATCCGCGACTCATCGGTGCTGATTATCCCCCCCTCGTCTGCCGCGACGACCTCCTCGAGGTGCTGCCGGTATTCCATATTATCGAGGAGTACTCGCCGCCGCTCCCGAGCTCGTGCCAGGACGACGTCCAACTCATCGAGGGTGTATGGCTTGCTCAGGAAATCGAACGCCCCGGCCCTCATCGCTGCCAGTATCTTCGATTCGCTGGTGAACCCTGTAATCAGTATGTTGACAACCGTGGAGTCGATCTCGACGATCCGGCGAACCAGATCCAGCCCATCTATGCCCGGCATGTGGATGTCTGAAAAGACCAGCCCGTAGGGACCCGATGTTTCCAGCTTGTCGAGCGCCGCGCCCGCGTCTTTGCAGGCGTCGGGGGCAAGGCCCTTATCGGTCAGGATTTCGACAAGCGAGTGACGCGAGGTCTCGTCATCGTCAACGACAATTATTCGTTCCATAGGAGGGATTCCACCGGTAGTGACAGAAGAACGCTATGTGACGCGAAGGGAACGATTTGGCCCTCACGGTAAGTAGCCACGCAATTTCGCCCCATCGACTTTGCTTTGTACAGGGCTTTATCCGCCCTGTCGATGAACTCCGCGGAATTTAGGGTTTGGCCACTGTGCGGATCGTCTTCGGCGAGCAGTAGAGTGGGCATCATGTCCGTAGCCCTACCGGCATCTGGGTCAAAACCGTCTAACGAACGGGCAGATGGATCCCAGCGCCTCGCTTCCGCGTCCACGATAACGGCGCGAGAAGGATCATTGACGGGTACTGGCTCGATCATCGGTCAAGTCACTCCTTCTCTATGAACATCGGCAGGTGCCCTTGAAACCTTAGGAATATGGAACGACAGGCAGTCCCGTCAGGTAAGTGTAGGTGCGGTTTATGACGGTTTATGACCGCACACAGTCGAAGAAGCACTGACTTTGAATAGTCAACGGCTGGACGCAAGGTAATGAGCTGTTGATGCGATCGGAGCATCGTACGTCGCTTATCCTTGCGCGGCGTTGGGGCCGTTCCCCTAATCCACGCCTTATCATAAGGTTACGCTCAAACTACTCTCTTCACCGACCGCAACAGTGTGGATTGGTCCGCACCGTTAGGAATTGCTGGGAGCCGATGAACAGGGGAGCAACTGAAAAATGAGCGACCTGATGACGCTGGACGAGGTGGCAGCTTACCTCCGCCTCAGCAAGGACACGGCGTACCGCATGGCGCAGACGGGGACCCTCCCCGCGTCGAAGGTCGGCGTGCAGTGGCGCTTCCGCAAGGCGGAGGTCGATAAGTGGCTGGAAGCAAACAAGGACGTGGTCGAAGAAACTCGAGTGGAGTCACCGTGAAACAGGCATTGAAAACGTTGCGTACTCCCAAGTCCGACGCAGAGGTGTCTTGGACTTTCAGTTCGACGAAACAGCACCTAGGAGTCTGCGCGGCAGAGCGCGAAGAACTCGAATTTATTGGGATTTGAGAGGGTCTTCGGAGGAGAACCCATCGATTCTTCCGATACGAGGAGTTCAGAGCTGTACGGATACCAGTAATTGGCCGTGTATCGGGTCTGCTGGGTTCCGGTTTTCCGGATTATGCCCATTCGATCATCCCGTTCATCCGCCGTAAGTTCACCGCCAGAGTGAGCAGGTTCCACTCACCGGTCACTTTGTCCAAACCGCGTAGACTGAACTGTCGGAATCCGAGCACCGACTTGATCCACCCGAAGGGCGGCTCGCCAATGTGCTTTCTGGCCCGGTAGCGGTCGCGCCCACGCTTGGTTTTCATCTTTCTCATCATCCGGCCAACAGCAGTGTCTTTGGGTGGGAGTGGAACATCGGCCAGATTCTTCTCGCGACCCATGGCAACATACCCGTCAATCTGACGTTGTTCCAACATCCCTAGATTCGACTCGGATCGATATCCCGCATCGGCCAGTACACGTTCGGGATGCTCTCCCAGGTTGTTGTTCAACGCATCCAGGGTCGGTTCCAACTGTCCCGCGTCGGACGCATTGGAACTCACCGTTGTCGCTACGATGATCCGGGCCTCGGAATCCACCACCGCCTGCGCGTTGTAGCATTGCTGGAACCCTTCAGTGGAGGTTTTCATGATCCGGCTTTCCGGATCTGTGAAGTTGTCCTGGGCCGTCGGTTTGGGCTCGCCCATGGGGCGTTTGAATGGCTTCTTTCCGCATCCGGGTTTGTCGTCTCCCGGTTCCCGTCCCGCTTCCTGGTCCGCAGCCATCTGACGTTCTTCGAGCCGTTTCATTGCTGCCTGGATCGTGGCCAATCGCTTTTTGCGGGTCGACAACCCATCGGGCAGTTCGTCTCCGCGCCGGTCCTTGCCGTATCGCTGGTCTTCTTCCTCATCGGTCGCCGTAGCCCGGTTCAACAGATCCCGAATCTGTTCGCCCAATTCGGTCTCCTGCTTCTTCATCCGTTCATAGCTCATCGCTTTGCGTTTGCTCGCATTCGCCCGCATCTTGGTTCCGTCCACCGCCACGGTTCCCATCTTCACCAGTCCCGCTTCCCGCGCCATCATCACCACTTGCACAAACAGGTTCCCGAACTCCTCAAGATGCAGTTTGCGAAAATCCGAGATCGTACGGTGCGCCGGAAAGTTCTCCGCTCCCAACATCCGGAACGCCACGTCGTCGGTCAACTTCGCCGCGATCTTCCGCGACGAGAACACCCCGGTCGCGTACCCGTAGATCAACACCTTCACCATCATCCGCGGATCGTACGCTTGATTGCCCGGTCCGTCCGTTCCATACCGCTGCTCAAACGCGCTCAAATCCATGGCGTCCACCGTGTCCGATATGAAGTACGACAGGTGATCTTCGGCCAACCAATCTCTCAGCGACGGCGGCAGCAGCAGGCTCTGTTCTGGGATATAGGTTCGATATGTTCGTGACATGTCCTATCTTCGATCTCTATCCGCCCAATTCCGGTCCTTCTGCCGCGCAGACTCCTAGCCAGCATTCTCGTAACGAGGCCGTCCGGCCGTCGAATGATGAGCAGCCTCTCGCAGCCCTCCTTGCGAGTTCGTGCGGCGAACGATGTCGGGTCTGAAGAAAACGGCCACCCGATACCCGAGGAGGAGTGCAAGCACTGCGGCATACGCGACCGGACCCGCTTCGACCACCTTCGTGACCCACAGGTAGTGCAACACTCCACCGATCGCACTCACATAGACCAGCCGGTGGAGCATTTGCCAGCGTTTTCCACCCAGCCGGCCAATCCATTTCTTCGTTGAAGTTATGGCCAGTGGAACCATAGCGACGAAGGCCGTAAAATCCGCTGCAATAAACGGCTTTTCGGGAATCTCTTGCAACATAGCGGCAAAATCGAAGAAATAATCCAGCACAACGTACACGCTGACGTGGAGCACGGAGTAGAAGAAAGCGAAAAGTCCGAGCATCCGGCGAAATTGCATGATGCGGCCGATTCCGGTGATCTGGCGCGCTGGGCGCACCGCAAGTGAAATCAGCAGGAAGCGCAAGGTCCATCTGCCGGTCGTGTCGGTTATGTCGTCGATCGGATTGGCGCTGAGGTTTCCCGAAAAGGCATTCCAGACGAGGAGGCCCAGGGGAAAAAGACACAACAGGAAGACTGCTGGCTTGAGACTGCGCTCCAAAAGTCGTTTCTTGTTCATGGTTCGAGATTTCATCCTCACAGAGCTGGCCCCGGCCTCAGCGGCGCGGTCGTGAAATTGACGCTGAAGCGCTTGCACCAGATGCTCACGGAACGGTACTTGCCGAGATCGATGTCCTGGGGGAGGTCGTAATTCTGGTCGCCCATATTCCGCTTGAGCGCTCCGAGATCCACAATGTCCGCGCCAGTAACGGTAGCGCTGTCGAGGGCATCAGCGGCAGCCACAAGATAAACGCGCAGGTCCGGGCCGTTAGACGTGTGAAACTGAGTCAACCTCAACGTCTTGCTCCCGTCGGCCAGCTCATACACTGTCGCGACGCCGGTTCCCTCGTGCGCCACATCGTGAAAGTGTCCCGAAAGCAAAGCTTCGGGCTGCTGGACGGGCGCTGCGGCCAGGGCGGGAAACATTTCATCCACCTGCCGGTTGGCGGCCGGCAGGTCTGGCCGGAACAGATACGAGCTCGTTCCGACGATGACGACGGCTAATGCGGTGAAAGCAAATCTTCGCAACACGATTCCCTCCTTGCGCTACAAACCAGCGTCGGTCGACAGGTTGTTTATGATTTCCAGCGCGCTGAGACCAACGAGGGCAGTTTCCGCGAGCCGCCGTTCGAGCGTGGTAGCCACGATGCCTTCCAGTCTGATCCGGCCGCGGTTCACGATAATGTGGACCGGCGGGTGGGCCCCCGACGCGTACCGGAGGAACTGGGGACTGCCGTAGATCCGTCGGGTGGCAGCGATTCGGAGCTCGTCATCATGAAATGCAACCGGCAAGACACCGACTTCGTTCTCGATGGAAACGATACCGTCTATTTCTTCCAGACGGGCCTCGTACTGCCTCTTCCTCCACGGCTCGCGAACCCATCCCCTCAGCGTGACGACCCCGTCGTTCACTTCGCCGTCGATCCAATCGTAAATGTCGTAGAAAGGATGGCTGCGTACCTTCCGTCCGACCCTGTCGGCGATTTGCTGGTCGGTCCGGTCTCCCCGAGCCACTATCAGGTGATTCATCACGTGCGAGGCGCCATCGGCTTTCATCGCGGCCTCTGTGGCCTGGCGCTTCTGTCGCAGATTCTGAACCGAGCCATCCAGAAAGACTATGAGATCGTCTACGGTTACTTCGATGTCGTTGCCCTCCGCCAAACCTTGCTTCGTAATGCGCCTTTCCACCTCCGCCTGAACCGTTGCATCTGTGGTTCTTGTGGATTGCGCGGCTGCCGGCGAGGCTGTGAGAATCAGTGCCAGGATCAAACTCTTAAACATCTTCTATCTCCTTTGTCCGCCCACCGTGAGTTTGCTTCCACGGAGGCGGTTCGAACGGTTTCATCGACAATGTCCGTGTCGAGGGTCATTTCTCTTTCCTTCTCATCCACCGTTACTTTCACATGAGGCCCTGTGCGAAGTGCTCCGGCAGGTGTGCCACATCGTCCACACGCGTGCCGTAGCGTCCGGACGATGTGTCAAATCGTCCAGCAGCCCGTGGCAGAAGTCTGATGGCTCGCGTTACGGCGGCGTTGCGCCAGATGCTAGAGCTGGAGTCTTGCCACCGAAGTTGCGAGCGGAATAGAATCCGGTGATGTCTGCTGGAAAGCTACTGGACAAACTGCTCTTGAACCTGAACGTCCACGCCGAGCCTTTCGCACGATGCACCATCAGTACGGGCTGGCGTTTGGGCCTGCCGGGTCCTGCAGGCGTGATGCTCCACTTCGTTCTCGAGGGCCATGGCATGTTACGGGACGCGGCGGGCCAGCGTTCCGAGCTGCGGCCCTGCTTTCTGGTCGTCGTTCCACCCGGAGCCAGACACGACCTGGAATCGCCGGGCAATATCGAACACGAAGTCCGGGTGGACGGACCCCTACCAAAGGGCGTCTGGAATCCCCTGTTGCTTGCGGGTTCGCTCGACAACGAGGCCAATATGGTTGTCGCCTGTGGCCTCGTCCGAGTGCAGTTCGGTGAATCCTTGGGGTTGTTCGACCATCTGCAGGAGATGCTGGTGGTGCATCTGGTCGACGTGCCTCAGGTCAGTGCCGCGTTCCAGGGCATTCTGGCGGAGCAGTCGCAACCCGGCCCGGGCAGCGAGGCCATGACCGCCGCACTGATGAGCCAGTGCATGGTGTACCTGTTGCGGAAGTTGTGTGAAGACGACCCGTGCCCCCTGCCCTGGCTGGCGGCCATCGAGAACGAAAGGTTGGCCCGCGTGATCGATCGGATTCTCGATGAGCCCGGAGCCCACCACACAGTGGAGTCGCTTGCGGAAGTGGCTGCGATGAGTCGTTCCGCATTCGCCGAGAACTTCACCGCCGCGTTTAGCCGTCCACCGATGTCGCTCGTTCACCACATCCGTATGCAGCGCGCGGCACAGTTGTTACGGCAAGGAAGTGTCACTGTCGATGAGGTCGCAGACCGGGTGGGCTTTTCCAGTCGAAGTCATTTTTCGCGAGCCTTCAAGAAGCACACCGGCCTTTCACCGCATGCCTACAGCGAAGGCGGGGAAGGGAGGCCGACCGCCTCCGTTTAACTGGCAGTGTCCGATCTTTCGTTTGCGGACGTTCTTCCCGTATCATGACAACGCCATTTGAACCGTCAAAAAACTCAAGTTGAGATCCCATCATGGCCCTTAGACTCCCGACCTTGAACCCCAAGCTGGCTTTGTGGGGTGTGTTGATCGCTATCGTTATAGCGGTCGCCAGGTATTTCAACCTGCAGGAAGTCCTTCGTAGCCTGCTGGTCTGGATCGCCGGACTCGGACCTCTGGGAGTCGTCGCTTTCATCGGGCTTTACATTCTGGCTACGGTCCTCTTCCTCCCGGGTTTGATCCTCACTCTCGGAGCCGGCTTTGTCTTCGGAGTAGTGCGCGGTTCGATCTACGTTTCGATCGCTTCCACGCTGGGAGCCACTCTGGCTTTTCTCATCGGACGCTACCTGGCGCGCGGGTGGGTTGCGAAGAAGATCGAGAGCAACCAGAGGTTCACGGCAATCGACGAAGCGGTGGCTAAAGAGGGATGGAAGATTGTAGGTTTGCTTCGGCTCTCTCCCGTTTTCCCCTTTAACCTTCTGAATTATTCGCTGGGAGTGACCAGGGTCTCCTTGAAGCACTTTTTCTTGGCCTCCTGGATCGGGATGATGCCCGGAACGGTCATGTACGTCTACATCGGCTCTCTGGCGGGAGACCTGGCCACTCTGGGGATGGAGGGTCAATCGCGCACGCCGGCGGAGTGGGCTCTTTATGTCATAGGTTTGATCGCGACGGTCGCCGTGACTGTTTATGTAACCAAAATTGCCCGCAAGGCGTTGGACAAAAAGGTTTCCTAAGGAGAAAGGGAAATGACCCGGACGGCCCTCGAGACGACTGTGACCGTACCCCCGATGGATGAGCACAACCAGGCTCTGGTTTCCAACGTCCACCCCGCCGATTGGGTCAATCCGGAACCTGCTCCTCGCTACAATCTCGTCGTGATCGGAGCCGGCACCGCGGGTTTGGTCTCTGCAGCCGGCGCGGCGGGAGTTGGAGCGAAAGTTGCTCTGATCGAAAGAAGCCTTTTGGGAGGAGATTGTTTGAATGTGGGGTGCGTTCCCTCCAAGTGCCTGATTCGTGCCGCTCGAGCCTTTGCGGACGTCCGCGATGCACACGAGTTCGGAGTCCGAGTCGGTGAGGCCGTCGAAGTGGATTTCCCGGCTGTCATGGAGCGGATGAGGCGCCTGCGTTCGAGGATCAGCCACAACGATTCCGCCCGCCGCTTCCAGCAATTGGGAGTCGATGTGTTCCTGGGCGAGGGTCGCTTCAACGGGCCGGACTCGATAGAGGCGGGAGGCCGGACGTTGCGCTTCAAGAAGGCTGTGCTGGCGACGGGCGCCCGGGCCGCAGCGCCGCCGATTCCCGGTCTGGCGGAAACCGGATACCTGACCAACGAGACGGTTTTTTCGCTTACCAGACTACCCAGACGCCTGGCGGTGATCGGCGCCGGCCCCATCGGCTGTGAGCTGTCCCAGGCGTTCCGTCGCTTCGGCTCGGAGGTTTCTCTCCTGGAGACGAAGTCTCACATCCTGATGCGAGAGGATCAGGATGCGGCTGAGGTTCTGCAGCGTTCGATTCTTCGCGATGGAGTGAACCTGGTGCTCGGCTGCAAGATCCTGAAGGTGGAACAGCGCAACGGCGACAAGGTCATCCAGTTGGAATGCAGCGGAGAGTGCAGAGATCTGCCTGTAGACGAGATTCTGGTCGGGGTTGGCCGAGCCCCCAACGTGGGGGGACTCGATTTGGAGGCGGTTGGAGTGAAGTACGACGAAAGGAAAGGCGTCGAGGTCAACGACCGTCTACAGACATCCAACCCCCGCATATTTGCCGCCGGAGATATATCCTCGGCTTACAAGTTCACTCACACGGCCGACGCCCTGGCACGAATCGTCATCCAGAACGCACTCTTTTTCGGCCGTAAGAAGGCAAGCACACTGACGATTCCCTGGTGTACCTACACGGACCCCGAAATCGCTCATGTAGGAATGTATGAAAGGGACGCCGAAGCCAAGGGTATCGCCCTAGACACGTTTGTGAGACCCATGAAGGAAGTCGATCGCGCAATAGCCGAAGGAGAGGAGGACGGGTTCGTCAAGATCCATGTGAAGAAGGGTACGGACCAGATTCTGGGAGGCACCATCGTGGCCCGGCACGCCGGTGAGATGATCAGTGAGATCACGTTGGCCATGGTGGGCAAAATCGGCCTGGGCAGTGTCGCCGGTGTGATCCATCCCTACCCGACTCAAGCGGAAGCGATCCGACAGCTCGGAGATGCCTACAACCGTACGCGCCTCACGCCGACGGTTAAGAAGGTCTTCTCTCGCTGGTTGGCCTGGACCCGCTAGCTGAAGCGCCTTGCTGACTCAATCGCTTGTGTATGTGCGCTCTATGAGCATCGCTGTCCAAAACAGTTGGAGGGAACCCTTCGGAAACGGGTTAAGGCTGTTGGACTCAGTGGCCCGCCGGCGAGCCGGTGAAGAGGTCTCGCGTGAGAGAGGGCGAAACTTCAGGATCGGCTGTAGGTGCGCTCTATGAGCGCACGGCGTTTCGCCTCGAAGAATGTGCGGTCATAGACCGCACCTACACGTTCTTGACGACTCTTGCCTTCTACCGGAGTAATAAGGGTCGGTGAGAAAGTTGGCCGACCCACGCCTGCATGATCGGTAGGAGCCCGACCCTTTATGGGCAGGGCTCCATGCCCCGATCAATGAGGGTTATCCGGCCTCGTCGACTTTCAGGTTGTTGACTACGCCCAGGCTATTG
>CBDAPB010000033.1:0-282970 GCA_965198265.1 Terriglobia bacterium | reverse complement strand
CCAGTGCCCCATTGCTTTCTGGGACCTCGATACGGACCAGATACCAGGCGCGTCCGGCCTCCTTCTTTGCGGCGCCCAGCTTGATCAGCAACGCATCCCGGCTGAGGGATTGTCGCTGCAGGTCATGCAGGCGTTTCCACAGCTTCTTCAGCCGCCGCCGCCGCATGCTGCGTTCCTTCGAGACCCGTTTTTCGCTACGGACCAGCACATAGAGTTCGCCGTCTCGTGACAGCAGCTTGACGTCAACGGACTGGCGAACCTGCTGCCAGGGCAGATCGAGGAAGGACGACTCCAGACGGGTCAGCCGACCTTTGGGTGTGCCAACCAGATAGCGCAGGCCCGAGGCACTGGCGCGCATCTCGGCCAGGGTCTCCTCGGTGGGAATGCCGCGATCCATGATCCAGATGCGGTCGGAACGACCGTATTGCGCCTCGATGCGGGCGATGAAGGCGGCCAGCGTGGTGTTGTCGGCCGTGTTGCCCGGCATCACCTCATAGGCCAGCGGGAAACCGTCGGGCGTGATGATCAGCGCGATCACCACCTGGACGCAGTCGGGACGCTTGTCGCGGCTGTAGCCGAACTGGCGTTTGCCCGCCAAGGGCGGGTCCGACTCGAAATAAGTGCTGGTCAGATCGTAGAGCAGAACATCGAACCGGGCCTCAAACAGGGTGCTCCAGCGCGCCTTGAGGAACGAGAAGAATTCGCGCTTGTGGTCGAGCAACCGGTCGAGACAGCGGTAGAGCTTGTCGTCGGAGATCACGCGGTCACTGCCCAGCAGGTCACGTAGCGCGCTGTGTTCATACCAGTGCCGGTGCAGCCGCCAGTCGCTGCCGGGATCGATCAGGTGATAACAGACCTGCACCTTGAGGATATCGAGCCATCGGGTGCCCTTGCGGCTGGGCGGCAGCCGCGGGCCCCAGAAACGGTCCAGCCCGAGACGGTCCCACAACGCCAGCGCCAGCCAGCAGGCGCCCCACTGGCGCGGATCGCGCAGTTCCAGTTTGTCGAGCTGGAGCTGCACGACATCGCAATCCAGCACCGGCGCGGGCCGGTCCTCGGGAAACAGCGCCATCTGCTGCAGCGCCGCGCCGCCGCTGAGAACCTCGATCGAGCGGCACCACTCGGCGCGCTGGCTGTCGTTGATCTCGCCGAGATAGAGAAGCTGGCGCTGGACCACACGGCCGCCACCGACCCGGGTGCTCTCGACGACACTCCAGTAGCGGTGCTCCTTGCCGTCCTTGAATCGCTTCTTGCAGCGCACGAACATGCACGCATCGTCGGCATATCCGAAAAACTAATCAAGGGGGTAGGTCGGCACTACACGCCCACCCGGGAGGTCAAGGTATAGAAAACAAACGCGATTCGTGCTCCAAATGGGCTAAATTAGATGAAAATCGTGCCGAACCGCGGAAGTCGGGTTAACGGGGTCTTCTTCGGGTTGTCTTCAGCACGGACACGGTATCCACCCCGCTTCTGGCGGACATGCTCGCGGAGGAGTTGATAGGTGTTTGGGTCCAGGATCCGGACGTGAAGCGTGTCCCACTGGACCTTGACACCCCGTCCGATCCAGCCCGGCGGTACACCGTAATAGGCGGCTTCGACTTCGACGCAACCGTCGAGATGGACGACACGTTCACCGAATTGGTAATAGCGAAACGGTTCGATCGGCAGCGGCTTAAGAGATGGTTTCTCTTCGGCGAACATGGCCGCCACCTGCCGCTTGGTCGTGCCGTGGATGCGGGTGTCGGCCCATCGGACTTCCCAGCGATCCAGATACCCCTGGGCCTGGTCGAGGCTCTCGAAGCGCTGTCCCTTCAATGGGGTCTTCTGGGCGTGCCCGACACCGGATTCGACTTTGCCTTTGCGGTCTGGATCGCGCACCCGGCAGGGCATGGCCACCACGCCGTAATGGGTCAGGACATCTCGAAACAACGGATTCAGGGTGGGGTCGTAATGGTCCGGGACGATCACGCCTTCGCGCAGGTTATCCAGCACGATGAGGCGGGGAGTGCCGCCGAGTCGGCGGAACGCGGTCTCGTGCAACTGGGCCCAGATGCGGGAACTGGACTTGAACGTCAGCAGCCGGACCGATTTGCGGCTGTAGCCCAACGTCATCACGAACAGCCGCGTCCGTCGGTACTTGCCCGTCTTCGGATCCCGGACCATCGGTCCGGTCCCGTAGTCGACCTGCGCTTCCTCTCCAGCTCCGGTCTGGATGATTCCGACCGCTTCCGGGGATCGCACTCCCCGGAGTTTGCGAACGAAACGCTTGACCGATTCGTAGCTGCCGGCAAAACCGTGATCCGTGACCAGGTCCTGCCAGATCGCCATCGCGTTGCGGCCACGCTCCAGCGCCTGTTGGATCGTCTCCCGGTACGGCTCGCAGGAACTGCCCGACGGTGGGCTTGGAGGGGGAGCCGACGACTCTGCCGAGACCGGATTCTCGGCCTCCGGGTCGGTGGTCACTTCGTTGGCCGGTTTTGAAGTATCGGAACCGCCAAACCCCTCAACGACACCATTTACGCCGTCCGGGTCGGTGGTCACCTTGTTGGCCGGTTTTGCCGGTCGCCGGCCCCAACTACCGGGCGGCCGAATGGGGATTCCGGCCGCTCTCAAATACGCACTGGCCGTCTCACGACGCACGCCGGTGGTCTGTTCGATCCGACGCAGCGGCCATCCAAGCCGCCCCAATGCAACAACTTGCTCTCTCTTTTCTGTGCTCAAGACATTGCTCATGCCGACGGAGCCTGTTTCGGCTTCCCGTCGGTGTCAATGTCCCGGGCTTATCTATGTTCGTTGGCCGGTTTTCAGGTGACCACCATTGGCCGGTTTTGGGTGACCGCCGAGGGCTTGACTTTTCGTTGCATCAGATTTACAGCGCTGCCTTTCACACGCTTGGCCGGTTTCGCCTTTCATACACAACCGATGATCGATCCACTTTCGCTGACGGGCTAGATACCGGTGGCGATGTAACTGCAAGCTGGACTGTCCTAACCGGCGCGACCATTAGCAGTACAGGAGGTCAGATCTTCAGCGTATTGGGTGACAACAGCATACGCGTCACCGGCGCTAATCCATCGAATGATGTTTACTCTGTTGGATTCACGGGCAGCTTTAGTGCAGTATCTGGTATCAGACTGGAAGCCATCGATGATGGCGCCGGCACTCCCGGACGGGCTGCAAACGGCAATTTCGTTCTCAGTGAAATCGTACTCGATGCCTCTGTCCCCGAACCCTCAACACTCCTGCTCCTCAGCATGGGCCTTGTTGGGCTGGTGGTTTCGAGGAGGCGGAGTTCGTAGCATCGAGTCAAATAGCGTCTCCGGCAGGGGTGGGCTTGTCGTCTTGGCGGCCCACCAGAGGCGCTATGTAAGGAGGCGAATCATGCGAGTACTAAATTGGTGCACTAGGAGCGTTTGTTTGGTGATATTGATGCTGACTTGTGCGAAATTGAGCATCGCGGTACCTATCCTGGTGCCAACTGCCCTGAACCCTGGCGACCAGTACATGCTGGCTTTTGTGTCCAGCACGACCCGTGATGGGACGAGCAGTGACATCGCAGACTATGACACCCATGTCCAAAATGCGGCCAATGCGCAAGGCGGTGGACTGGAAAACATGACGTGGAATGCGATTGCCTCGACCTCATCGGTTGACGCGAAAGATAACGTCGGGAATTTCGGCAATCTGAGGGGCTCCCCATTCTTCGGACAGCAACCCCCGGGTCTTAAGGTGGATCGCTGCCACTGAAATGGGTTGATATTTAGCCCGTCGCCGAGCCTGTGGGAACTGTGAAAAAGCCGAGTCTTCGAGGCTGTTTTCAAGCAGCTGTGGGAATCCGAGTTGTGTGCGGATTTCCACTGCGGAGTCAGTTTCCACAGGCCCCTGGCGCGCGCTGAAAGTAAACGGTCTCGGGCGTCTGATAGTCGAATACTTGATGGCCGCGTTCCTGATTGTAAAACCTGAAATATAGGTTCAGGTTCGAGATCGCCTCGGAAACGCTCAAGTAGTCCTTCAGGTACACTTCCTCGTACTTCACGGTGCGCCATAAGCGCTCGACGAAGATGTTGTCCAGGAACCGGCCCCGGCCGTCCATGCTGATCGTGATGCCCTGGTCTTCCAGTCGGCTCGTGAAGACATCGCTGGTGAACTGAGCCCCCTGATCCGTGTTGAAAATCTCCGGTTGCGCTTGCCTCAGCGCCCAGTCCAGTGCCGACACGCAAAATCCACTGTCCATCGACGTGGACACTTCCCAAGCCAGCACGTACCGGCTGAACCAGTCCATGATCGCCACCAGATAGATGAATCCCTGCCGGAGTCGGATATACGTGATATCGGTGGCCCACACCTGATCGGGACGCACAATCTCCAGATTGCGCAACTGGTATGGGTAAATCCGGTGTCCCGGGGCTGGCATCGACAACCGCGGTTTGGGATAGATCGCTTCCAGTCCCATGAGCCGTAGCAGTCGCCGAACCCGCTTCGCATTGACCTGCCGACCTTGCGTCTCCAACCACCAGGTCATACGCCGAATCCCGTAGAACGGGGTCCGCGTATACTGCTCGTCCAACAGACGCATCAACGCGATGTTCTCGGCGCTCTCGCCCACCGGTGTGTAGTAGAGTCCGGATCGGGACACTCCGGTCAACCGACACTGCTCGACGATGCTCAACTCGTCGTGATTTGATTCGATCCATGGCCGTCGTTGCTCTAACGGGAAAGTCCCGACTTTTTTTTGAGCCACTCCACCTCGATCTGTAATTTTCCGATCTGTTGGTAAAGTTCGGCCTGTACTTGCTCATCGACTTCACTGGCCGGGGATCGACCATTGGAGAAGATCTCCGATACGCCGTCGAGCACTTGCTTTTTCCACTTCGTCACCATGTTCGGGTGAACTTCGTAGTGGGACGCGAGCTCCTGGATCGTGCGCTGTCCCTTGACCGCTTCCACGGCGATCTTTGCCTTCAATGCCGCGCTGTACTGCTTCCGTCCTCGCTTCTTCATCTGCCTCTCCTGAGGCAGCGATCTTACACCTTAGCAACCTGTCCGAATTTTGGGGAGCACCTCAATCTGCCTGTCTACCTGTTGAACGGAACGACGAAGATTGCGGATAGTTTTAGCGATTCGACGGTTCATTGATAGTGCGGGATTGATGAAACGGGGGCCTCACTCTTAGGGGTCAACGTTTGGACGGGATCTGACGCTTTTGGCGTATCCGCTTTGGGTGGTGGTTTGGGAATTGGGGGGGCTGCTGAAGTCGGACTGTCGAGTGCTACTTCAAGTTCCTGGTTAGCTTTAGGTCAGATGGGGATATCAACTGAGGTTCCGTCAATAAGTGTGTAAATAGACATCAGGCGGCTTTCTCCTCGGTGACTTGGTTGACTGGAACTCCATTGACATATTGGGCGCCTTGGTAGACATCCTTCATCAAGTGCGGAGCCTTCAAACGGCGAAATCTTTTCTCAGCGACCAGCAGCATCTTCCAGATGACAGCCCGTGCGTTGGCCACTTTCTTGAACCTTCGAGCGGCATCGGTTCGCAGTCGCAGAGCAGAGAAGGGAGACTCCACTGGATTGGTAGTCCGCAGATGTTGCCACTGCTGTTTGGGATAGTTGTAAAACGTCACCATCCGATCCCAGTCCTGGTCGATCAGATCAGCCGCTGCCTCCAGTCCTCTCTTGCCACACCAATGTTGGAATCGTCCTTTGACTTGCTCGGCTTCCTGCCGTGTTTCTGCATAAGGGATCTGCCGCAACATCAACAACGCCGCTTTGTGCCGACCCTTGGGGATCTTAGCCAGCAAGTTGACGATGCGATGATTCCAGCATCTCTGCTCGTCGGCTTCTGGGAAAACGTTGCGCAACGCTCCCCAGATCCCCAGATGCCCGTCAGCCATCACCAGTCTCGGTGGGTTCATCCCCCGCTCTTTGAGATCCCTCAGCACTTCGGACCAGCTCTGGGTCGATTCTCGATAACCACTACTGACCGACACCACCACTTTAGTGCCATCACTTAAAGCGGCGATCACTACCAGGATCACGGCCTTTTCCTTCTCCAGCCCTGCTTTGATGTACACACCGTCTGCCCACAGATACACCACTTCCAGATCGTCCAGCCGACGGCTTTGCCAGGCCTCCATTTCTCCCTGCCACTTCTCCTTCAACCGGGCTACGGTGCTGGGGGACAGCGGCGCTTCTTCCCCTAAAAGCCCTCTTAAGGCCAGATCGAAATCCCCCTCGGCCAGACCATGCAAATAGAGTTCTGGAATCAAGTCTCGTACCTCTTGCGTCCGCTTGGCAAACAGCGGCAAGACCCGGCTCTCAAAACGCTCTTCCAGATCCCGCACTCGGGGACGCCGCAGCTTGATCGTTCCGCAACTCAGCGTCAGTCGCCGCTCCTTACCGTAGCCGTTGCGATAGCCACCGGGCGCGTCCACTTCTCGGCGACGCTCATTCTTTCTTCGTCCCAGCAGCTGTGTCACCTCATCCTCCAACAGTTCCTGTACGTAAAACTGGATCTGCTCTCGCACCCACTCTTCCAGCTGTTCAAAGCAGACTCTTGACTCCACACTTCGATCAATGTTCTTCTTGCTCATGGCGGTGTGACTCCTTCCTTTCGGGCTCTTCCGCCCGGGTTTTTATTTCACCCGGAAGGATAATCACCGCCTATGCTATTTACACACCTTTTGAGGGTAGCTCATATCAACTAATTCCAACCCATTGTACGCTCTGAGTGATGTCCAGACGGTCGCGGCGATCCCCGAACCTTCGACACTCGCCCTGTTTGCTGTCGGTATCGTGAGTACCATCGGCCTGGGTGTGCTACGTTCCCGTCGTCTATTACGTCAGAAAACGTAGGGATAGCGACCCGAAATCAGGGATAAGTCCAAATCCCGGGTCTTATGTCAACCTGCGCGCTGCCGCAGGCCGTCGCGCGAGTCCAAGTACTGGCCGTCGTCGGAAGCGAGGACCCTCGCGTGGTGGGTATTCACGACTTGGACGGATTAATTCCCGGCGTTGAGATCGTCGTCATCGATGGCGCGACCCAAGCAATGGACGGAACTCATCATTGGTCCAGGTTCATCGAAGCCGTTCGGAGACATCTGAAGACGAACTAGCTGGCGGCTGGCAAAACGAGTCCAACAATAAAATCAATCACTTCCTATCGAGTCACCCACCCGAGCCACGACCGAGGCACCCGAGGCGTTCACCTTGCCCGCCTCGACGCTGATAAGCTCCGGTCCAAAGGAGTCCCTACTAATCGAGGGAACGACGATGCCCAGGCAACAAGTAGTCGAAGTCGAATGGCATCTATTGAAACCCGACGATCCCGAGTGGGATGCGGATTTCTGCCTCTACGCCTACCTCCATCCCGACACCGATCGAATTCTCTACATCGGCAAAGCCGATCACCAGACCGTCTGGGAACGAATGCATGGTCCGCACAAGGACGAGCTGTTCGACGACCTCTATAAGATGTTTGATGTTGAGCCCGAGGTGCTGAAGGTGATTCAAGGGGCGTTGCTCCTAGAGGAAGGTAGAAGAAGGTCTTCAGAACTAGTCGCGGATGTCGAGAGCCTTGAGGGGCTCCCCATTCTTCGGACAGCAACCCCCGGGTCTTAAGGTGGATCGCTGCCACTGAAATGGGTTGATATTTAGCCCGTCGCCGAGCCTGTGGGAACTGTGAAAAAGCCGAGTCTTCGAGGCTGTTTTCAAGCAGCTGTGGGAATCCGAGTTGTGTGCGGATTTCCACTGCGGAGTCAGTTTCCACAGGCCCCTGGCGCGCGCTGAAAGTAAACGGTCTCGGGCGTCTGATAGTCGAATACTTGATGGCCGCGTTCCTGATTGTAAAACCTGAAATATAGGTTCAGGTTCGAGATCGCCTCGGAAACGCTCAAGTAGTCCTTCAGGTACACTTCCTCGTACTTCACGGTGCGCCATAAGCGCTCGACGAAGATGTTGTCCAGGAACCGGCCTCGGCCGTCCATGCTGATCGTGATGCCCTGGTCTTCCAGTCGGCTCGTGAAGACATCGCTGGTGAACTGAGCCCCCTGATCCGTGTTGAAAATCTCCGGTTGCGCTTGCCTCAGCGCCCAGTCCAGTGCCGACACGCAAAATCCACTGTCCATCGACGTGGACACTTCGCCAAGCCAGCACGTACCGGCTGAACCAGTCCATGATCGCCACCAGATAGATGAATCCCTGCCGGAGTCGGATATACGTGATATCGGTGGCCCATGACCTGATCGGGACGCACAGTCTCCAGATTGCGCAACTGGTATGGGTAAATCCGCGTGTCCCGGGGCTGGCATCGACAACCGCGGTTTGGGATAGATCGCTTCCAGTCCCATGAGCCGTAGCAGTCGCCGAACCCGCTTCGCATTGATGCCGACCTTGCGTCTCCAACCACCAGGTCATACGCGGAATCCCGTAGAACGGGGTCCGCGTATACTGCTCGTCCAACTGACGCATCAACGCGATGCTCGGCGCTCTCGCCCACCGGTGTGTACTAGAGTCCGGATCGGGACGACTCCGGTCAACCGACACTGCTCGACGATGCTCAAAAATCGTCGTGATTTGATTCGATCCAGGCCGTCGTTGCTCTAACGGGAAAGTCCCGACTTTATTTTGAGCCACTCCACCTCGATCTGTAATTTTCCGATCTGTTGGTAAAGTTCGGCCTGTACTTGCTCATCGACTTCACTGCCGGGGATCGACCATTGGAGAAGATCTCCGATACGCCGTCGAGCACTTGCTTTTTCCACTTCGTCACCATGTTCGGGTGAACTTCGTAGTGGGACGCGAGCTCCTGGATCGTGCGCTGTCCCTTGACCGCTTCCACGGCGATCTTTGCCTTCAATGCCGCGCTGTACTGCTTCCGTCCTCCTTCTTCATCTGCCTCTCAAGGCAGCGATCTTACACCTTAGGAACCTGTCCGAATTTTGGGGAGCACCTCACCTTTTGATCATCCGTCTCGAACCGCCCGGTAATATCGCTAGTACTCGGTCTCGTATTTCTCGTCCAGGGCTTATCGAGTGCGTCGGCGACTGGCCTCACCGCCGCAAGAACTTCCACGATAGGTGAGCGACATAGTGACGTTGGATGGTGGCGTCGGTGTCTCGAGTCGTTGAAGTCTAAGGATTTTATGCCCTCTCAGAGCGTTTCGGGCTCCTCACAGCCCTTTCGACACCCGTCACGTCGTCAAAAGCCAGTCAGGTAAGGTTGCAGGCGGCTGCAGAGGCCGTCAGAGCGGCGAGATGAAGGTGGCGTCGGTACGGATTGACCTGACGCCTAGCCACTAGGATTGATTTCGATGACTCGACGGACTCGGCCTACTGGGGATCGTCGGGCAGTTCGATCAGCCAGATGTCGGCTTCTACGGGAGGCACGGAGACATAGTACAGAGTGCGGTCGTTCGGGGAGGGTACTGGGTAGAGCACCGCACCTGGACCCCACAAGACCTCTTTAACCTGTTTCGACGTTTGATCCACGGCGTAGGCGCCGCCAGGCATAGCCGAGCAGTCCGATGAGGCCTCAGCCGCAAAACGTCGGAAAATTTTACAGTATCGAGTTTTCCTCCTAACCCTTTGACTTCTTGTCGCTTCGCGCCCTTTTTCTGCCCGGCCACGCCAAGGGCGTCAGGATCTTTTACAGTGTGCCGCGCAGCACGGTGGGCGTCGCCGGCCTGGCGTCAATGCACACATCTGCGGGAAATCAAGAACTTATCAGACATGCTCGGCAAAGCTGTTGCGGAATCCCGGGGTTGGCACACTTCTTGCTCATTTCCTGAGGGAGTCATAGCGGCATATCGGACATATACAACAAGTTAGAGGAGTCGGAGAGACGAGCGTGCTTCATGTTGGAGGACGGCTGTCTTGATGATTCTCACCCCAGAGGGAAGGAGCGTACCGCATGAAGAAACTCTCGGTCTTAGGGGCCCTGAAAAGTGCGTTTGAAATTTCTATTCTTCTACATAGGAGAGGAAACATGAAGAACATTACCATGAGGGTCGTTTTGTTGACGCTCTGCGTCACGATGACTCTTTCGACAGCCAACGCGACGCAGCTCTTGGATATTGACGTCGCCAGTGGCCAAGGCCCCGTGCTTGGCGGAGGCGGCACGATTGGATATGAGTTCACACTGGACAGTGAGACTACGGTCAGAGCCTTGGGCACTTTTGACGTATTCAGCGACGGGATCTCTTTCTCTGGTCACCAAGTTGGCTTGTTCGACAACAACGCCGGCAACACAGGCACTCTGTTGGCGAGTGCGACGATCACGAACGCCTCCATAGTTGTCGCATCTGGTATCACAGGGTTAACTGGGAATTGGCTGTACGAAAACATCACTCCGGTGGTTTTGGCTGCTGGCGTATACCGCATGGGGACGACACAGGGAGACATCGCCGCCACGCGGGATAACTTCGCCCAGGGCACCGTGGTTTTCAATCTCGCCGGGAGTAAGGGCAGCGGCTTTTTTGCTTCAGGTGGGGACGGGACCACGCTCACATTCCCAACCGTAGACAGTAATGATGATGGATTCTTTGGCCCCAACTTCGACACGGCATTTGTAGGAGCTGCAGCTGTCCCCGAGCCCTCTACATTTGCTCTCCTGACGATTGGTTTGTTTGCCCTCGGTCTTAAAAATCGTCGGAAGAAGAGGTTGTAATTCCTATTTATTTTGAGACTGTAGTAGGGGATTCCGCTGGAGGGAGGTGTCCTCAGCCCGGTAGACGACGCCCATACCTCCGCCCCCGATCTGTTCGAGGACTTTGTAGTGGGATATGGTCTGGCCGATCATGGTGCCGGCACCCGTTCCTTCAGTTCTTCAAACCAATTGAGGACCGTAATTATTCGGGGTCTCGATGGTGTGTCGTCACTTGCAGCGCCAGCCTTGATCATCAGGAATCGCTGGCCGTCAGAATCGTAATCATAGTTCACGATGTTAGAGGGTCGGCGTAAATAATTCTGCTCGATCAGCACTTGGGCCGAACCCGGATTGAGTGTCGGCCCGGTCTCCACAGGGACCACCATTGTTGCTCCATCGCCACGCCGGCGAAAGAATAGCTCGTTTCCGTCTTCTGACCACACGGGAAATTCCGCAGCATCGGTCGAAATCTGCACACGGCCCCCCAGATCAGGGAAGCGTTCAACGTAGACCTGACGCTGACCGCTCTGATCAGAGGAATAGGCGATCCACTCCCCGGAGGGGGAGATCGCGGGAGTGAACTCGTCGGCTTCTGCCTCGAATAAGGGTCTCCAGTCGCGGTCGTCTTCCATCGACAGCACTCCGATGTTGGGTCCCGTTTCCGAACCCCCGTAGCCAAAGGCCAGAGTCGCGCCGTCCGGGGACCAACTGTAAGGAGTAAAGAAACCAGATGTTTCACCCTGAATGAGGAGATCCACCGCACCAGTCCCGTCGGCGCGTTTTGAGAAGAACCCTAACTGTCCCCCTTCTCGACTGGATGCGAACACAATCCGTTCGCCGTCCAGAGTCCAGATAGGCACATTGTCCTGACTTGGATCAACGGTCACATTCGTCAGCGTGGGCGGGTCCCGTGTCAGGTCCGACACCCACACATCCTCACCCTCCCCACCGGGTGCTTCGATGCTGACGGTGAGACGAGTTCCGTCGGGAGACAGGCGAGGCCAATATTAGGCGCCCGGTTCCAGACCGATGGCTTCTTCATTCCCCCCCCGGTCCACCCATACAAGCGTTCTCTGCTGCCCCCCGGCCTCGGCACCAAAGACGTAGACTAGCGTACCTTCACCAGATACCCCGTAGTTGGCACTGTCAGAACCGCGAGCTCTCAACATGCCCTGCTCCAGTGAGACGGCGCTACCGCTCGTTTCCAGAGTGTCCAGATCAAACTGAATAGCGAACAGGTCATCATCCAGCGCGTAAATCAAGTGTCCAGTCGATACGTACCGGGCATCACTTCCGGTCCACACAACCGTTCGGTCTTCCCGCGACTCCACCGACTGTACGACGATCTGGCCGGTGTCCCAGCTGCCAGCCCCCTCACCGACTGTGAACAAAATGCTTCTTCCGTCGGGCAGAAGCTGGGGGCTGCTAAATCTTTCACCCTCTGTCGCATCAATGATTCGTTCGGGTGTTCCGCCGTTTGCCGAGACGCGATAGATACCGTCACGCTGCTCGTCGCTTTGACAACGTAAAAAGAGCCCACCCCGATCGAGTAAAAGGGACCCACCCCCTGGGTTAATGGTTTGTAAGTAAGCCCGCCGTCGGGGCTGTGGAAAGTGTGGAAGCCGAAGGCTTCCAAGCCGCGGTGGGAACGCGCTGGCTTTGCAGCGGGTTCCCACGGTGGCGGCACTTTCCACAGCCCGTCGCGCCCGCGTTTTTCACGCGGATCCTCCGGCGGCACGGGGTTTCTTTTTCCGTTTGCTGGCGGCGCCCAGACTTTCGGTGAACCGGATGCTTTCCCATTTGAACTCGTGAATCGAGCAGTGATGGGTGAGCCGGTCCAATAGGGCCGCAGTCAGCGCGGCGTCGCCGAAGACGCTGGTCCACTGCGCAAACGGGAGGTTCGACGTGACGATCACCGAGCCCTTCTCATAACGGTCCGAGAAGACCTGAAACAGCAGCTGGGCCCCCTCGGCCGAGAACGGGATATAGCCGACCTCGTCAACGACGAGCAGTTCAAAGCGGGACAGCTTGGCCAGGTACCGCTTCAACTGCCGTTCTTCGCGGGATTCGATCAGCGTGTTGACCAATCCCGCGGCCGTGGTGAACCCGACGCGGTAACCGTTGCGGCAGGCTTCCACACCCAGGACCGTTGCGGCATGGGTCTTGCCGGTGCCGTGCTTGCCCAGCAGCACAACGTTCTCGCGCCGGGTGATGTAGCCGCACTCGGCATAGTCGCGGACCTGAACCGCATCCAGCGCCGGCCACTTCTTCAGGTCGGTCGTTTCCAGGGTCTTGAGCAGTGGAAACCGGGCCTCGCGCAACCGGCGCTGGACCTGATTGGCTTGGCGCTGTTCCAACTCGCGGCTGGCCAGAGCCAGCAGGAAGCCGGTGTACCCCTCTCCGGCCTCCTTGGCCTGCCGGGCGTGTTCGCGCCACTCCCGTCCCATGGCCGGAAGCCGAAGCTGCCGTAATGCGTCGTCCAGAACGATCTCCTGGCCCGGTGTCATCGCACACCCCCAGTCAGGAGACGGTCGTATTGATCCAGATCGGCTCCAGCGATCGTCCGGTCGGTGATACCGGGCATTAACCCGGACTCGAGCGGGGCATGGGCTCGGGCCGGGGATGCCTCCCGCATCAGAATGTGCTGGACCGCGTCCAGTTCGGCGCAGTGGGCATCGAGCGCTTCCTGAAGGGCCGCCGAGACCCGGTCCAGAGCCCAGTCCTGGTGGAGTTGGAGGATGCCGATAAACTGCCGGGTGCCCCGGCTATAGCCGTGCCGTTCCCGCAACCGTTCCAGCGCCGTCTCGTAATGGGCGGGCCACTGGGGCCGCCACTGCCGAATCGGTCGGGCGCTTTCAAACGCCCCCACCTTCCGGCGGATCAGTTCCAGGTAGTGCATCGGATCAATCCGCCAGTCGCTATGACCGAAGGCTCGGGAATGTTCGGCCACCTTCTTCTGGTCCGCATAAAAGCGCACCCGGTCACAGCCAATATGGGCCCAGAGACGGCGTCCCACATACGCGGTCGGCACCGAGTACCGGTTCGAATCCACCTGCGCGGTCTGGTACCGGCTGATCCGCACACCCACCACCTTGGTGTTCTCAAATGGCGTCTCGGGCAGTGCCAACAGCCGCTCTTGCTCGGCAGCATGCCGTTCCCCGATCGTGCGGTCGTCGGCCCGGCCGCCGATCCGGCGCTGGTCGTCGGTCGCGCAGCGTTCCAGCAGTTGCGCGTTCAGATCCTCCAAGTCGGCCACCTCGGGAACCGGCACCAGGAAGTTCCGGCGTGCGAAACCCACCAGGCCTTCGACACCGCCTTTCTCCTGGCCCCGGGCCGGATTACAGAACCGCGCTTCAAACGTGTAGTGGGCTCGAAACGCCGTGAACCGGTCCTGCTCGATCCGGGCCTTCCCTCTCAGAACCCGCTTCACAGCCGTCTTCAGGTTGTCGAAGACCACGGTCGGGAATACGCCGCCGTACCAGCCGAACCCCCGGATCTGACCGTCCAGCAACATCTCCTGCCGTTCCCACCGATACGCCCGCACAAACGACTTGCCCGAGTACCGGCTCCGCATGCAGAACAGTTTGACCTGAAGGTCTTCACCATTCATCCGGACCCAGGCCGTGCCCCAGTCCACTTCGGCTTCCGACGCCTGTTCCGGATCCAGCGGCACCACCGCCGCCGACCGGCTCCAGCCCAGCCGCATCTTCCGCTCCCGCACCCATCGCCGCACCGTCGGCTCGGCTCCGGTAAATCCATGCTCGTCCACCAGACGTTGCCACACCCGGTGCGCCGTGTGTCGCTGCTTGACCGGCTGCTCCCGATCCGCCCGCAGCCAGCCCTCCACGATCCCGGCCACCGGATCCATCACCGGACAGGCCGGCTCCTTCTCCCGCCGATACTTCGGCTCCTGCCCGGCCAACGCCTTCCGGACCGTCCGTCTCGTGTGCCCGGTCTCCCGGGCGATCTGTCGAATGCTTTTCTTGTAAACCCGATCTGCGGTCCTGACCATCTCGTACTGATCCATCCCTAACAACTCCTCACCCTCCCTCCCGCCTTGCCGGTTCATCCGGCGACACGCCGGGGGAGGCTATCAGGGGTGGGTCCCTTTTGCTCGATCAGAACCCCCTTGGGTGGGTCCCTTTTACGTTATCGAAATCATCTCGAACAGAATCATGTCGTCCACGCCCCAGGCGATACCAAACGGATTCACCTCAGCAGGCCCTACCAGGATCGGCGTGCCGCCGCTGATGGCTATCTTTTCGATCCGGCCTTCCCGGTGCCAGAAACCCACCCATTGACTATCAGGAGAGAAAAAAGGATTCGTTAAATCGCCCTCGGTTCCCGGTATGAGTCGGGCATCGAGTTCGTCGATGGAACGCAGGTACAGTCCACCCGTACCGTTGTATACAAAGTATCGGCCGTCAGGTGAAGAAGCGAGGACGTTCCGTCCCCCATTCCTGAAGTTGATCCCTTCCGGGCGCTCGTAAGCGGAGCGGCTCACCGGGCGAGGTTCGAGCGGCGGAACTGGCTTCAGGGTCCAGACAGCCACGCTGGCGATCACGGCAACAGCGACAATGGCAGCCACCCACGGCAGTTTCGGTTGGGGTGCCGCCTGAGCGAGAGTAGCAACGGGCTGGACCAACATACCACTCGGGTTGGCCAAAACCTCTTCAATCTCGTACCTCACGTCACCCACGGCCTGCCAACGATTCTTCGGTTGCTTCTGAAAGCAGCGCCGCAGCAGCTCTTTGATTCGCGGATGCAGGTTGGCCTGAAGCGCCGTATGGTCCGGCTCCTGATTTATGACCGAAGCCAGTATTTCCGTCGCCAGCTCTCCTTGAAACGCCATGCGACCCGTCAACATTTCAAAGAGGACACACCCTAAGGCGAAGACGTCAGCACGCTTGTCCGCAGGCAGTCCCTTCGCCTGTTCCGGCGACATGTAAGCGGCTGTGCCGAGGACCACCCCTTGTTGCGTAGCAGCCAGGCTCAAGGTTGGCGACTGGGAAACCTTTGCGGCCGCCCCGTCGTCGGCAAACGCCTTCGCCAGCCCGAAGTCTAGAACCTTCACCTTGCCCTCGGGCGTGACCTTGATGTTTGCAGGTTTCAGATCCCGGTGGATGACTCCCTTTTCATGCGCGGCTTCGAGGGCTTCAGCGATCTGGAGGACGAGTTTGAGGGATTCTTCGACAGGGATCGCACCGCGCTTCAGCCGGTCGGCTAGCGTGTCGCCTTATAGTAGGTCCAGCTCGAGATCTAGGAGAAGAAGGAGAGAAGAATGGGAGATTCGCCGCCGTCGACGCTGTGGGAAATGTGGTAAAAGCGGAGCGTTTTTTGCGAAGCTTTTTCCAAGCCGCTGTGGATATGCGAGCGCGTTTTTTAGCGCGGATATCCACAGGGGCGGCATTTCCCACAGCGCACCGGGCGATTTGAAAAAGTCGGATAATGGACGGGCGTGTTTTCAAGATGCGCTCCGTCCCGCTACGAATCAGTGTCGCCCACCGGGTCGAAACGGTTAGTCGAAGAGTTTCGAGCGGGACGGAGTGCTTTGGTCCGACATCGCATACTCAGATGCCGTCCTTAGAGGACTCACTATAAGGTTTGCGCGGGGCTAAAGCCAAGCGTGCGGGGAAAAACGCACCACAGGCCTGAATAGGAAAGGAGTCGGAAGAGATGGAACTGGCAGCTTACGTGGGGTTGGACTGGGCCGATCGAACACACGCCGTGTGTTTGGAATCGGCGGACGGATCCGTGATGGAAGAGTTGGAGTTGGAGCAGAAACCGGAGACGATCCACGCCTGGATCGGCCAGCTGCGCGAGCAGTTCGGTGGACGGCCGGTTGGGATTGCAATCGAGCAGGCGAAAGGCGCGCTGATTCATGCCTTGATGATGTACGAGTTTATTGTCCTGTATCCGATCAATCCGAAAGCGGTGGCCCGGTATCGGGACGCGCTGGCGGTCAGTGGCGCAAAGGATGATCCATCCGATGCGCGGCTGCTGAAGGACTTCTTCAGAAAGCATCAGGCGTGTCTGCGACCCTGGATTCCGGAAGACGCCCAGACGCGAACCATTGACATCCTGGCCCAACACCGCCGCACCACCGTCGAGGACCGCGTGCGGCTGGGGCATCGGATTACGACGTTGCTGAAATCCTATTTTCCACAGGCCCTGGACTGGGCCGGTGCGCTCGACACAATCCAGGCCTGCGACTTTCTGATGCGGTGGTCCACACTGGCCGATGTGCGGAAGGTCCGACCTGAGACGTTGCGGAAGTTCTATTACAGCCACCGGTGTCGCAGCCGGAAACGGATTGAAGAGCGGATTGCCCAGATCCGTGTCGCACGGCCCCTGACGGACGATCCGGCCATCGTGACCGGTCTGAGCCTGGCGATGCGAGCCACCGTGGTCCAGCTACGGGCCGTTATCGATGCGGTGAATGAGTTTGATCGCACACTGGCGAACCTATTTGCGCAGCACGCCGATCACGAACTGTTTGAAAGTTTTCCGGGCGCCGGCCCAGTCTTTGCGCCTCGCCTGCTTGTTGTGATGGGAACGGATCGGAATCGATTCAAGTCCGCCAGCGATGTGCAACGGCTCGGCATCGCACCGGTCACGGTCAAAAGCGGCAAGATGCACTGGGTGCATCATCGTTGGGCCTGCTCGAAGTTTTTCAAACAGACGTTCCACGAGTTCGCCCAGCTGTCGCTGCCGTACTCCCCATGGGCCCGGGCCTACTACAAGCGTCAGCGGGGTCGCGGCAACGGGCATCATGCGGCGGTGCGCGCGCTGGCGTACAAATGGATCCGGATCATCTTCCGTTGCTGGAAAGAACGCCGGCCCTACGACGAGTCGCAATACGTGGAGGCTCTTCACCGGCACCGTTCGCCTTTGGCCGAACTCTTGGCTTGACAGACTTCCTCAGATGTCTTCGACGAGTTCCAGGACCAGGAAGCGCGCGCCGTTGTCTTCTTCCAGTCCGTATATGGCCGCGATGTTCGGGTGGTTCAACGATGCCAGCAGCTTGGCTTCACGCTCGAACCGCGCTAGGCGCTCGTCGTCCTTGGCGAACTCCTCGGGTAGCGTCTTGATCGCGACTTCACGCCCCAGCTTCGAGTCCCGCGCACGCCATACCTCCCCCATGCCGCCCTTGCCGAGCGGGGAGAGGATTTCGTAGCTGCCGAGTTGGGTGCCGGGGGTCATTGGTTAGTTGCTTGTCGGAACGAGGCGCTTCAACTGCTGGTCCCAGTTGGCGATTACATGAACCCTGTCATTCGCAACGGGCTCGGCACGCTTGAGCACGAATAGGCGTTGCCCATCTGAGGACACGTCGTAAGACCGCCCTGGTGTCTCCAGAAAGTCGCCTACCGAAAACACCACGCGAGGCGGTTCCCACGCTAACTCTGGTCCGGGGATGAGGGGAGCCGCGAAGAACGCCTGCCCCGACCTCGGGCGCTGAGCGTCTCCTGGGCCTCTGAAGAAGATCTCGCCACAATCTCCGCACCATACAGGCTCAACTCCCCCGTCAATCGAGAGCTGTTGTCGGAACCCTCCATCTGGATACGACTGGAGCCAGATTTCCTGTCGCCCTGATTCGTCCGAGGTGTACGCGATCCACTGGCCGTCGGGAGAGAACACGGCACCCCACTGAACCACACCTGGTGAATCGACCCATCTGATGGTGTCCGGTTCGCTCACTGAAACGAGACCCCGTCGGACCGGCCACTGCTCAATCGCTATAACCTTTCCGTCAGGCGACCAGGAGCTGACGCGAGTACCGGAGGTCAGGACCGTACTCAAGGCCCGCGGAGCCTCTCCGCCTGTCATCTGTTGGATCATTAGACTCCATTGCGAATCATCCCCATAGATTCCCGCGGAGAAAGCGAGTGCGGTACCGTCGATGTTCCATTTCGCGCCCAGACCCCTTTCGCTCCCAACAATTTTTCTCCCTTCGTCTCGCTCCAAGTCGTAGACCCACACATGGTCGGTTACGTCTGGCATGTGGACTGCCAGGAAGCGGTCGTCGGCGCTGAGATCAATGACACCGTACTTCTGAGAGACGGGCGGCAGGACCTGCTCACCACCGCTGCGATCGATCATCACGATTCTGCCGATGGATCGATCTGTCCCCGGTACAAAGGCTAGCGTTCCACTGGCTGACGCCGCCAACTGCATGTGCCCAAATAGGGAATCTGTGGCCACCCCAGATAAGACAGGGACAGGATCTCCCGTCGTCGTTCCGAGTTGCCGATCAAACGGGACGGCCAATATGCTGTCCCCACGACTGAAAAGGACGTGTCCGGTAGGGATCCAGCGAGGATCATATCCAGGCTCCAGCAAGACCTCCGCCTTGGCAGTCGTGAGATCGACAAGCAGGATGCGCCCGTAGTCCCGGTCTGTACCACGCATTCCAGACGCGAGCGCGAAGCGTCCATCCGGAAACACGTCGCTGAGAAAGGCGTCCGACGGCAGCAAAGTGACCTCTTCGATTTCTCCACCCGAGGCGGGCACTCGAAGAATCCTGCGTCCCTCGTTCTCGGCAACATAAATCCAATCATCCTGGGTCCATCCAGCACGCTGGGCCGTGCGAATGGGACCGATCGTCTGCAGGTTTTCGCCTGACAAGGCCACTCGCTTGAGGCGATCTCCAGCTAGAAAACCTACCCATTCGCTGTCGGGCGAAAAGAACGCATAACGCACCCCTTCCGTGCCCGGAATGGGCACCGGATTCTCAAAACCGTTTAAACTATGCCGATAAAGTTTCGATTCCCTTTCGTCAAGACCGACGAAGACCAGCCAGTTTCCATCTGGCGAGAGGGCGATCTTGGGGGTCTCGGGGCTCGGTAGACCGAGCGCCAGAGGGGAGGCATCCGGCACATTTACAACACCAGCCATAGTAGCGGGCGTGGCAGAGCTGGAATCCAGCTCAGACCTCGGACTCAAGACCGCGGGCCCGACCAATGCTAAACCTACCAGACCTATGACGCCGACCGCCACATACCTGAGGCGCTGGCGGAGCTGAGCAAGCAGCGTCGTGGAGGCTGGGGCAGATTCGGCGACTGCTTCAACAATCCACTTCAACTGCAGCATAAGGTCGTGAGCGGTCTGCCATCGATCGGCTGGATCTTTTCGGAGGCTTGTGTCAACGATACGATCGAGAGCTAGAGGCGAACTCGGTTCGAGCTCCACCAAGGCTGGCGGGTCGCTATTCAGAATGGCCGCCATCAATGCGGACAAACTCTCCTCTTGAAACGGCCTCTGGCCCGTCACCATTTCGAACAAGACAACCCCAAGAGCCCAAATATCGGTTCTCGCGCCTGAGTCTTCGCCTCCGAGTTGTTCCGGGGACATGTACGCTGGCGTGCCCAGGAGAGTATGTTCCTTAGTCAGCTTTTCTTGAGCATCGATAGTTGACCACTGCGAAACGGGTGTGGACGCGGGCCTGACTTTAAGTTTCGCCAACCCAAAATCCAACAACTTCGTCCCGGACTTCGTGATCATGATGTTGCCGGGTTTCAAATCCCGATGAACCACTCCTTGCCGGTGGGCCTTGTCCAGCGCGTCGGCGATCTGGATGGCGTATTCGAGAGCCTGATCGAGTGGCAACCGTCCCTTCTCCAACCGCTGCTGGAGCGTCTCGCCCTCCACCAGTTCCATGACGAGGTAGTGCGTCCCATCCTGTTCGCCCACGTCGTGGAGCGTGCAGATATGGGGGTGGTTCAGGCTGCTGACGGCCCGGGCTTCGCGCTCGAAGCGTTCCCGGCGCTGGGGGTCACTGGCTAAGTGTTCTGGAAGGACTTTGATTGCGACGGTGCGGTCCAGGCGGGTGTCGGTGGCGCGATACACCTCTCCCATACCGCCGGCACCGAGTTGGTCGGCGATTTCGTATGGGCCTAAGCGAGTACCTGCTGCCAGAGACACGTCGCACCCCGTTATGTTCTAGAGCGATCCCTTGAGAACTGGGTAAATAGTACGGTAGGAAGGATTTGGGGTCAATTAGAGGCTATGATGCCAGGTTAGTCTACTTGAGGTGCCAGCGAAGTGCGGTTGGGGAGTTGCGGTTGGTGCAGTCCTACCCGACTGCGCCCCTTCATTGGACATTTTTCCCAAGAATTAGAGAATAGGTGATCGGCTTAGCCGGTCCTGCTGCTGGAAGGGGGAATATTATCCCCCCGCCGGCGCTGTGGGAACGGTGGGAAAGCGGAGCGTATTGTGCCGAGCTTTTCCACGGTTTCCACAGCGCGTGACGCGCGCCGATTTTTCAGCAGTGGGCCAGGGAGTCCGACACCGATGGGAAAGATCCGACGGAAGTTTGAAGTGGAATTCAAGCGACGCCTGGTCGAGCAGATTGAAACAGGCCAGATGACGCTGAGCGCGGCAGCGCGGCAGTACCAGATCTCGCCCAGCGTGATTCAGCGTTGGCGGACGCAGTACGAGGCGAATCAACTGGTGGATAGGCCTTCGAGCCGGGAACGGGCGTTGGAGGCCGAGAATGAACGCCTGAAGGCGAAGGTTGGGGATCTGGTGATGCAGATCGATCATCAAAAAAAACTGCAGAGCTGGATGAAGCGGAATCGAAACGTCGATACTGCCGTAATCACTGGGAAAAACTGGGATCGATATCGAAAGGGTGCGAAATGACGGGCCTGGCACGTAGCACGTATTACTACAGGCCGAAGGTCGATCCCAAACTGAAAGCGCAACAGGACGCCGATCTGCGCGATCGCATCGAGCGGATCCAGGCCGAATTTCCCGGCTACGGATACCGCCGGGTGTATCGGGAACTGGAACGCCAGGGCGAGATCGTCAACACGAAACGGCTTCGGCGCGTGATGAAGCGGTACGGGTTGAAGCCGATCACCTGGCGGAGTTTCCTCCACACGACCGATTCCAATCACCGGTTCCGCATCTACCCCAATCTGCTGAAGAGGCACACGGTCACCGGTCTGAATCAAGCGTGGGCAGCCGATATCACTTACATCCGGATACGCACCGGATTCGTGTTCCTGGCCGCCATCCTGGATCTCCACTCTCGCAAGGTCATCGGTTGGGCGATCTCGAAACGGATCGACCGCCAGCTCTGCATCGAGGCGTTACAGATGGCCATCGCAGCGCGTCTCGACACCCGGGCCTGCATCCATCATTCAGATCGGGGCGTGCAGTATGCCTCCGACGACTACATCGACATCTTGCGAACACACGGCTTCCAGATCAGCATGTCGGCGAAGGGCAATCCCGGGGACAACGCTTTCGTGGAGTCGTTCTTCAAGACGTTGAAGTACGAGGAGATCCATCTCTGGAACTACGAGACCTACGAGGACGTGATCGAACGTGTCCCATACTTCATCGAGGAGGTCTACAATCGCAAGCGGCTGCACTCCTCAATCGGCTATCGTCCGCCGATCGAGTTCGAGCAGCTCGTGAACTTGAAACGCGCCGATCGGCCTATTCTCAATCTTTGACGAAATCTGTCCAGTTTTGGGGGCGCACTCCCTACCTGACCCAGTTGTCCCAGCAATTACAGCCCTGGCTTTAGTGGATAAGAGGTATAGATATGGGCTGTGCTCTCATGGGAAGGGTTGTCCCTGGGCGAACGCAGCGGTTCCGTCTGTCAGCTGCTTAGAAGTGCCGCAACAATCGGTACGAACAAGACAAGACCCGCGATTGGCCAGGAAAGCATGCGTGCTACCATTCGGTATTACTGTCGTTCGGCCACTATTTTGTAGTCGGCAAAGCAAGCGCGGCCACGCTGTGACTGATTACTAGTCACGAAACGACGAACGCCACGAAGCCTTCGACCATCAAACGACAACTTAAACCAAGACGCGGCGTTAGCTAACCGTCCTCCAGCGTCCCCCTGAACCGCCCCGGGAAACCCGGGGCGGTTCAGGGGTCATTGATCTCACGTAGCACAAGGTAAGACCATAGCCCATCTCCACAAAGGTGGTCTCGGCGTGTAGCCCGTCAGAGCTTGGTTGCGGCAATGGCGGGCGGCGCCAACTAGGCTTCTAATACTGTTCGAGCTAGTGCCATGGCGAAGCCGACCATGAGGTTGCCCACCAGCATGACTCCGATGAACCCAAGAATCCCAAGCGCGAAGTTGTCCGAAATAAGGGCGAGGACTATCAAGACAATACAACCGAATTGCGTGAAGAATGCTGTCGCAAGAGCGTTGTCAGCGTTAGGAGTGTCTTTCTCTTTAACCGCCAACAACGTTATCGGAGTGGTTGCTACGGTGTAGGACCAAAACAAGGCTGGAATGACCGCAAGACCTTCCGGAGTCCTGTTCACAAAGACTGAAAAGACGATGACGACCCAAACAACTATGACTCCTGATTCATATGCTCTGCCGAGGAATCCGAAGAAGTAGGATGGAACCCGATAACCTCTTTCGGCCAGCTTCAACCCAGGGGCTTCTATGAGCACTGTTGGCAAGAATGCAAACGCCAGAACGTACGTAGAGGTGACTAGAAGTAGCACACCCAGGCCAGTCGAACCCCATTCGCCGACTACCGCCAACCAAATCCCCGCCGCGATGCCACCAAACGCGTTCAACAAGAAAATTGGAATGGAGGAGATGGTCATTACTGCGGTCATTGCTAAGAGAAGCGATCCTGCCAGTGCCTTCATTCGACGACCTCAACCGTGTCTGTTCAACCGCTCTCGCTCAGAACCGAATGCCCACTGCCAGAGCCTCACCGGATCGCCCGCAAGGAGACTATGAAGGGGAAGATGGTCAGAAAGTCGATCAACACCCATACGGCATCCGTCATTACAGGTTCTGCATAAGCAACTGTCAAAGGAAAACACCGTCGGATTGCGGTAGAGGTTCGGTCGTAAGCGTTAGGCGTGGTCCTTGGGTCTCGACCAATCAGTAACACTGTTTCACCGGAATGAGCCAACGCCCGCCGCCCCCCGAATGTCCGACATCGCGCTTCCGTCGAGATATCAGGCGTAATTCGTTTTCCTGTGAGGAAACGTATGCCCGCGGTTACCGCTTCCCACGTTGACCCCAACCCCTTCCTACCGTACTATTTACGCAACTTTTCCCGAACATGGCGACGGACCGCCCTTGAGGCAACGCGCAGCCTATGGCTCTGACGGCAGGTACACGTCTCGGCCCCTACGAGATCACGGCGCTCATTGGTGCGGGCGGAATGGGCGAAGTGTATCGCGCCACCGACACCCGCCTGGACCGCACGGTTGCGATCAAAGTCCTTCCCGAACACTTGGCCTCCGACCCCCAACGCCGGGAACGCTTCGAGCGTGAAGCCCGGGCCGTCAGCAGCCTGAACCACCCACATATCTGCACGCTCCACGACATCGGCGAACAGGACGGCGTTCACTACCTCGTCATGGAGATGGTGGAAGGCGAGACGCTCCAGCAGCGATTGGAGAAGGGGCGGTTGCCGTTGGATCAGGCGCTCGAATACGCCATCCAGATCGCCGACGCACTGGACAAAGCGCACCGGCAAGGCGTGGTGCACAGAGACCTGAAACCCGGCAACATCATGATCACGAAGTCGGCGGGGGTGAAGCTGCTCGATTTCGGGTTGGCGAAGTTGAAGGGCGATGTTGCTGGAGTCTCTCCCCTCTCCCAGATGCCCACTCAGGACCCGTCCGCTCCCCTCACTGCCGAAGGCACGATCATCGGCACGCTCCAGTACATGGCACCCGAGCAGCTGGAGGGCAAGGAAGCCGACGCCCGGACCGACATCTTTGCGTTCGGGGCCGTCGTCCACGAGATGGTGACAGGTAGGAAGGCATTCGAGGGCGCAAGTCCGGCGAGCCTGATCGCGGCGATCCTGGAGCATGAGCCACGACCGATGGCTGAGTTGCAGTCCGTGACGCCTCCCGCCTTGGACCGGCTCGTGAAACGGTTCCTGGCGAAAGACCCCGAGAACCGGTGGCAGACAGCCAGGGACATCGTCATCGAACTGAATCAGATTCCCGATCAAACGCAAACTGTGACATCGGGGAAGGCTGATCGACGCGGGATCAAAGTCGCGTGGTCCGTTGCCGCTGTTGCCACGCTCGTCGCGGTCCTGCTGCTACTAGGTCGTGTTTTCGCTCCGCAGACGGAAGACAGACTCGTGGCATTTTCCATACCTACCGAGATTGAAGGGAGAACTAACGACGTCACTGTTTCACCGGATGGGTCGAAGGTGGCTTATCTTGGGCCTCGACTGGCTGTCCTGATTCGTTCGCTGGGTGAGGTCGAGTCATGGCCCGTTCCAGGGACGGAAGGAGCCCGGGTGCCAATTTGGTCCCCGGATGGGGAGTCTATCGCGTTCTTTGCGGACGGGCAGTTGAAGCGGACTGACATTACAGGTGGCCCCATAATCTCCCTCTGCCCCGTGCCACCTGTCGTAATAAACCGATACGGTGGAACCTGGAACGACGCGGAACAAATACTCTTCTCTGTAGGGGACGGCCCTGTATACATTGTTCCAGATACCGGTGGGACACCGCAGCCTGTGACGTCCGTCGACGAAGCCGCCGAGGAGTCGCACCTGTATCCTCAATTCCTGCCCGATGGTCGGCACTTCCTCTACATGAGCGTCCGGAGCGGCGAGCCAGGTGGCAGTCACTTTGTGGCGCCCCTGGACGGAGGTGGCCTGCCGGTTCAAGTGTTTGCTTCGCCCTACGTGACAAGGTACGCACAAGGAAACCTGTTTTTCATGGAAGACTCGGTCCTGATGACCCAGCCTCTTGATCTTGAGGCACTACAGATGACGGGGAGGCCGCCGCCCCTCGCTGAAGATGTCGGGTTCACCAGAAGAGGTGGAAGCCTGGCTGCCGGCTTTTCCGTTTCCGAAAATGGTGTCCTAGCGTATCGCAGAACGCTGTCATATTTTGACGACACTAACCTCGTTTGGGTCGACCGTGATGGGAATCATCTCGAGACCATAGGTCAAAAAGGAGCTTATTTCCATCCCGTGCTCTCGCCGGATCAGACGAAACTCGCATTTGATCTGAATCGACAACGAAACGAAGCAGAACTACATATCCTCGAACTCTCGTCCGGTCGAGATGTTCGGATTCAGTCCTCGACGAATGACGGGACTGCGTTCTGGTCTCCCGACGGAAAGCAACTCGTCTACACGCAAGGTCGCGAGGATGGCACTTGGGCACTTTCCATCAGAAGCACGGAAACAAATGAGCCACCTATAGTGATTCATGAATCCCATAACTTTGTCGCGCCAACGGACTGGTCGAAAGACGGACGGTACATCATCTTCATAGAGAACGAAGGTGGTAACGCAGACTTGTGGGCGCTGCCGATGTTTGGGGACCGCGTTCCCTTGCCGCTGCTTACGGGACCGTTTTCGGAGACCCAGGGAAAGGTTTCGCCGAACGGCCAATGGATCGCCTACGCATCAAACGAAGGAGGCACCTTCTTTGAGGTGTACCTGCAGCGCTTTCCGTCGCTCGGCGGGAAACTGCCGGTTTCCGTCAACACCGGAAGCCATCCCATCTGGCGGGAAGAGGGGCGAGAACTATTCTTCATCAGTGTTCCGGGTACACAATACGACGAATTGATGTCGGTTACGGTTGCGGAAAGCGCACCCGCTGCGGTTGGACAACCCCGGGCCTTGTTTGGTTTGAATGTACCAAGTTCCAGGGGAAACGTTCTCGCAGTCGCGTCAGACGGAGACCGCTTTCTGATCAACGCTTACGCCGAGTCCGCCGAGCCGGACATCCGAGTGATCGTGAACTGGCAGCGGTTGTTAGAGCAATGACCCCCGGCACCCAACTCGGCACCTACGAAATACTCTCCCCACTCGGCAAAGGCGGTATGGGCGAGGTGTGGCGTGCGCGGGATTCCAAACTCGGGCGAGAAGTTGCGATCAAGACCCTTCCCGAAGAGTTCGCCAAAGACGACGAGCGGCTGGCCCGGTTTGAGCGGGAAGCCAAACTGCTGGCGTCACTCAACCATCCGAACATCGCCGCCATCTATGGCCTCGAAGAGCACGAGAGCACACGGTTCCTCGTCCTCGAACTCGTTGAAGGCGACACGCTAGCTGAACGGTTGAAACGTGGTGCCATCCCCATCGAAGAATCCCTCAAACTCGCACTCCAGATTGCCGAGGCGTTAGAAGCCGCACACGAGAAGGGTGTCATTCACCGGGATCTCAAACCCGCCAACATCAAAGTCACTCCCGACGGCAAGGTGAAGGTGCTGGACTTCGGGTTGGCGAAGGCGTTTGCGGGGGATGGGGCGGATATAGACCTGTCCAAATCGCCCACGTTGAGTATGGCGGCGACGCAGCAGGGAGTGATTCTCGGTACTGCCGCGTACATGTCACGGGAACAAGCACGGGGCGAGGCTACGGACAAGAGAGCGGACGTCTGGGCATTTGGCGTCGTGCTGTTCGAGATGCTCACAGGCACATGGCCGAGCTACCCTCAAAAGGTGTGTAAATAGCATAGGCGGTGATTATCCTTCCGGGTGAAATAAAAACCCGGGCGGAAGAGCCCGAAAGGAAGGAGTCACACCGCCATGAGCAAGAAGAACATTGATCGAAGTGTGGAGTCAAGAGTCTGCTTTGAACAGCTGGAAGAGTGGGTGCGAGAGCAGATCCAGTTTTACGTACAGGAACTGTTGGAGGATGACAGTGACACAGCTGCTGGGACGAAGAAAGAATGAGCGTCGCCGAGAAGTGGACGCGCCCGGTGGCTATCGCAACGGCTACGGTAAGGAGCGGCGACTGACGCTGAGTTGCGGAACGATCAAGCTGCGGCGTCCCCGAGTGCGGGATCTGGAAGAGCGTTTTGAGAGCCGGGTCTTGCCGCTGTTTGCCAAGCGGACGCAAGAGGTACGAGACTTGATTCCAGAACTCTATTTGCATGGTCTGGCCGAGGGGGATTTCGATCTGGCCTTAAGAGGGCTTTTAGGGGAAGAAGCGCCGCTGTCCCCCAGCACCGTAGCCCGGTTGAAGGAGAAGTGGCAGGGAGAAATGGAGGCCTGGCAAAGCCGTCGGCTGGACGATCTGGAAGTGGTGTATCTGTGGGCAGACGGTGTGTACATCAAAGCAGGGCTGGAGAAGGAAAAGGCCGTGATCCTGGTAGTGATCGCCGCTTTAAGTGATGGCACTAAAGTGGTGGTGTCGGTCAGTAGTGGTTATCGAGAATCGACCCAGAGCTGGTCCGAAGTGCTGAGGGATCTCAAAGAGCGGGGGATGAACCCACCGAGACTGGTGATGGCTGACGGGCATCTGGGGATCTGGGGAGCGTTGCGCAACGTTTTCCCAGAAGCCGACGAGCAGAGATGCTGGAATCATCGCATCGTCAACTTGCTGGCTAAGATCCCCAAGGGTCGGCACAAAGCGGCGTTGTTGATGTTGCGGCAGATCCCTTATGCAGAAACACGGCAGGAAGCCGAGCAAGTCAAAGGACGATTCCAACATTGGTGTGGCAAGAGAGGACTGGAGGCAGCGGCTGATCTGATCGACCAGGACTGGGATCGGATGGTGACGTTTTACAACTATCCCAAACAGCAGTGGCAACATCTGCGGACTACCAATCCAGTGGAGTCTCCCTTCTCTGCTCTGCGACTGCGAACCGATGCCGCTCGAAGGTTCAAGAAAGTGGCCAACGCACGGGCTGTCATCTGGAAGATGCTGCTGGTCGCTGAGAAAAGATTTCGCCGTTTGAAGGCTCCGCACTTGATGAAGGATGTCTACCAAGGCGCCCAATATGTCAATGGAGTTCCAGTCAACCAAGTCACCGAGGAGAAAGCCGCCTGATGTCTATTTACACACTTATTGACGGAACCTCGCCGTACGGTGTCGGACGTGTTGGCCGGTGTACTGGCGAAGGAACCACAGTGGAACACCCTGCCACTAAACTTGCACCCTAGAATCCGGCTGCTGCTAGAGCGTTGCTTGGAGAAGGAGGCTAAGGATCGCTATCACGACATCGCCGATGTGCGAGTGGATATTCAGAAGGTACTCGCAGATCCCAACGGAGTGATCGTCCAGCCGGTTGCTGAGGTCGTGCAAGCGGCGCCCCGATCCATACTGACATTGGTTGCTGCTGTCGTCATTGCGGCAGCCATCGGGGCAATTGCAACCCTAAGCCTGCAACCGGACCCACCGGACCCGCCATCCCGGACCGTCGTGCGTTTCTCACATGCCCTCGACGAAGGCCAGGTATTTACCTCGACCGTTCAACAGGTGGTCGAGGTGTCCCCGGATGGTTCCAGCATCGCTTACGTCGCAAACGGCCAGTTGTGGCTCCGAGAGATCGGCTCCGAGGAGGCTCGCCCGGTTCCGGGCACTCAGGAAGACCCTTTTCAACCGCTTTTCTCGCCAGACGGACAGTGGATCGCATACTGGGCGAGCAACCAATTGAAGAAAGTTCAAATCGCAGGTGGTACACCAGTGCCGCTCTGGGACGGGACGGGTCGTTCTGGTTCGGATTGGGTGGACAATACGATCTACTTTGGTCAGCAAACGGGCATCACGGCGGTCTCGGCCATCATGGCGGTCTCGGCAAACGGCGGGACGCCGGAGGTTGTCTTGGAGGGCGGATTCGCTCCGCGGATGTTGCCCGGCGGCAATGCCCTCCTCTTCTACAGGCTGTCTGCCGACGCCTCCAGTGGCGGTCAGATATGGGTTCATGATTTGGAGACACGCGAAGAGACGCTTCTCGTAGAGGATGGCCGGGCGGTTTGGTATGCGTCGAGCGGGCATCTCGTCTACTATTTGAATCAAACAATCTTCGCGGTGCCTTTCGATGCGGAAAACCTGACCGTGACGGGTGGCCCCGTGTCGCTGATCGAGAACGTGAGCCGGATTCAAGGTTCACCTGTGCCGCACTTTTCTCTGTCCAACAACGGCACTGCTGTCTACCTCTCCGGTGGAGTTTCGTCTCCAGAGCGTCGTCTGGTTTGGCTAGACCGAGACGGGAGCAATGAAGTGCCTGTCTCTGATGTCCTCGCCGACTACGACTTGCCCCGTATTTCTCCTGATGGGACTAGAGTCGCGGTCGGAATTAGGGAAGCCGACGGGATTCGCCTCTGGGTGTATGACCTCGAACGGGAATCACGGAGCCAGTTCACGTTCGAGGGACGTGAGAGGGTTCCTGTCTGGACTAGGGACGGCAGCAGAATTGCTTTCTTTTCAGGGCGGCAACTGCCTGCCGACATTTACTGGAAACTGGCAGATGGTAGCGGCGAAGCCGAACTGCTCCTGGAACAAGACTCCAACGTGATACCAGTCTCATGGACACCGGACGACAGCGTCCTGGCCTACTTCATCATCGATCCAGAAACGCGACGAGACATCTGGACCATTGAGATCGACGATGGCGCGGTGGCTCCTGAACCTTTTCTCGTGGGTCCACCCGATGAAAAAGCACCAGCGTTTTCACCCGATGGCAATTGGATCGCTTACGTTTCGGATGAGAGCGGACAGGACGAAATCTGGGTGCGACCGTATCCACGCACGGATGGAGGCCAGCGACGGATTTCGACCGAGAGTGGTGTCGAGCCGGTATGGTCACGGGATGGCCGGGAACTGTTCTTCCGAACCATCGAGGGGGACATGATGGCGGTTCAGGTGGACGTCGCTGGAGGCTTCACATTCGAGCCGCCCCGAAGGCTTTTCGACGGACAGATGTACATGAATTTGGATCGAGCCAGCCAGCGGGGAGTGCCAACATACGATGTTCATCCGAACGGAGATCGCTTCCTGATGGTTAGGGACCCGGAAGAGCAGATCAGCCAAGAGATCCACGTCGTCGTCAATTGGTTCGAAGAACTGGCCGAACGGGTGCCGGTCCCATGATCGGCAAGACCATATCCCACTACAAGGTCCTCGAACAGATCGGGGGCGGAGGTATGGGTGTGGTTTACCGGGCCGAGGACACCTCCCTCCAACGTCAGGTGGCGTTGAAGTTCCTGCCTCCCGACATCGTCAACGACCGACAGGCCGTGGAGCGGTTCAAGCGGGAAGCTCGTGCGGCGTCCGCACTCAACCACCCTAACATCTGCACTATCCACGAGATCGGTGAGCACGAAGGCCAGCCGTTCATCGTGATGGAGTTGATGAAGGGTCAGACGCTCAAGGAGAAGCTCCTGAGAGGGCCGCTGAAGACCGACCAAGTGTTGGAGTTGGGGATTCAGTTGGCCGATGCGCTCGATGCCGCCCACAGCGAGGGGATCGTTCATCGTGACATCAAACCGGCGAACCTGTTCGTCACCGAGCGGGGGCAGGCGAAGATTCTGGATTTCGGGTTGGCCAAGGCGGCTCGGAAGAAGGTGGAGTCGGGGGCGGATACTGAAACCGGCACGGACCCGGACCTCGATCTGACGAAGGCGGGATCGACGGTCGGCACCGTGTCGTACATGTCGCCTGAGCAGGCGCTCGGTGAGAAGGTCGATGCGCGGACGGACCTGTTCTCACTAGGGGTGGTGCTGTATGAGGCCGTGACGGGTCGCCAGCCGTTCACAGGGGCCACTTCTGCGGCGGTCTTTGATCAGATCCTCCATCTGGCACCCACCGCGCCCATTCAGCTGAACCCTGACGCACCCCTGGCACTTGAGCAGGTCATCAACAAGGCGCTGGAGAAGGACCCGGATTTGCGCTGCCAGACGGCTGCGGAACTACGAACTGATCTCAAGCGACTGCTTCGTGATACCGATTCGAGTCGGACAGTCACAGCAAGTGCTGCACGCATTCCAGCGGTAAAGCAGCCACGCAGTGTCGCCAAGCCAGCCCTTGCGGTCGTTGGACTGTTGGCGTTAATCGCGTCGGCCTATGCCTTGCTTCCTAGGCCTGGAGAAGAGGCTCTGCCTCGCTTTTCGGATCTGGACCCGACCTTCACAAAGCTGACTTCCGCACGAGGCCAGGAAATCTTTCCCACGCTCTCTCCCGATGGTGGGACGGTGGTCTATCAGATGGAAACCTCTCCGGGCAACTGGGACATCTATTCCATGAGAGTCGGAGGGCAGAACCAAACCGGACTGACCGACTCACCGGAAGATGACACAACACCCCGCTTCTCCCCTGACGGGGATTTCATCGCGTTTCGATCAGAACGCGACGGGGGAGGCATTTTCGTGATGGGTGCCACTGGTGAATCCCCTCTACAAGTGACCACCTTTGGCTTCAATCCTACTTGGTCGCCGGACGGTCAGGAACTTGCTTTTGCCACGGTGCCGGTCGCGGGTCCGGTGGGAAATGCAGGAGCAAGCGGGGAACTCTGGAAGGTCACAGTGGCTACTGGACGAACAGAGCAGATCCCCTCGGAAGGGACTGCGGCCCAACCAGACTGGTCGCACGGTCACCGCCTTGCATACTGGCGCATCCGGGGTAGCCAGCGGGACATCTGGACGATTCCGGCCGAAGGTGGGGAGCCGGTCCCGGTGACTGCCGACCCGGCGGTGGACTGGAATCCGATGTGGTCACCTGATGGGCACTACCTCTACTTCACGAGTGATCGTAGTGGACTCACTGGCCTATGGCGTGTGCGGATCGCCGAGGAAACGGGCCAAGTCCTGGGTGATCCGGAAGCCGTCACGACGGGAGGCGGCGAACCGACGTTTGTGACTGAAGAGTCGGGACAGTTCACTCGACCCGATGTTTCGCCTAATGGACAATCTGTGGTTTTCGTGAGCGAAGGTGTCCAGAGAGATGTCTTCATCGTCGGGTCGGACGGCTCGAATCTGCGCCGAATAACGAACGATGGCTACAGGGACTTCCGTCCGAGATGGTCACCCGATGGGGACAGGATCGCTTTCCACACGAACCGTGCCGGGAGCCACGACATCTGGACGGTCAATCCGGATGGTGGGGCCCCCCAGCAGTTGACCTTCGAGCCGTTCAATGCAACTCAAGTAACATGGTCTCCTACAGGTCTGGAGATCGTTTACGCCCAGGCCGGAGCTCACAATTTCATTGTCGATATCGGGGAATCCTGGCAAGAACAATCAAGAGAAGGCTTGCCACCCCTATTGGAGGCCAATTTTAGGGCGCAGTCATGGTCTCCAGATGGACGACTGCTCGTCGGACACAAGAGCAATCGACAGATTGCGACACCTATCAACGGAATCTACTTCTACTCCTTTGAATCCGGGAGCTACGACCAACTCACCGAAACTGGCAGCTCTCCTCGTTGGTTCAGCGACGGCCGAACCGTTGTTTATAACGATAGTGGGAGCATTTATACCGTCAATCTGGAATCGAGAGTGCGGCGGCTGCTGCTGTCGCCGGGCGCTGGCGAAAATCTCTCCTCGCCCGTGCCATCTTCCGATGATCGGACGCTCTACTACGTTTCGACACCTCGAGAGGAAGCCGACATCTGGCTGATCGAACTGCCCGACGACCCCCAGTAGGCCGCGTCCGTCGAGTCATCCCCTGAAATCAACAGTGTGAAGTCCAGGCCGTGAACCGAGTCGGTGTCGAATCATCGGCTTCCCGGACAAGTGGCACCGCGTTGATCAGCCGAACGAGCCCGAATCGTCAATGAAAATCTGCACCTTATACGCACCCAAACGACAAAGCCTGAGATCGCTCTCAGGCTAAGTGCTTTGTTTTCAATGAGCCGTGCTGGGCTCGAACCAGCGACCCTCTGCTTAAAAGGCAGATGCTCTACCAACTGAGCTAACGGCCCTCATGATCCTCTATCGTAACGCAAGACGACTTTCCGGTAGAAAGTGGATTCGGCGACCGGCGCTCACTCTTCCCACATTTTGGATTCGAGAAACTGTCTCGGCGTAAGGATCCGTACGCCTTCGACTGAACGAAGTCTCAAGAGGCCATGGTCCCCGGTCACAATCGCAGCGGCTCCCGCAGCGATTGCACATTCGAGAATGCGGTTGTCGTCTGGATCTTGCGAAACATCCATCTTTTTCCTCGGGGACACCGGCTCTGCGTTGGCCAAGAGCGAGTCCAACGTATTCGCCAGTTCCTTCCTGTCCCAGCCAAACTTTGCCGTCAGGACTCCTTTGAGTTCGCGAACTATGGGCGTGGAGACGCAGATTCGGAAGGCGCCTTCTTCCGACAACATCGCTACGTGCGCCGGAGGGCCACCGAAGAGAAAAGCTGAGACGTAGACGTTAGTGTCAAGAACGACCTTGATCATCTATCGCCGGCGGACTCTCTTCTTTCTCTTGGCTTGTTGTTCACGGCGATATTCTCGGATGAGAGGAACAACATCTTTCTCTTCGATACCAAGCGCATCTGCCTTGGCTTGGCCGTAGAGGCGAATCCGTTCCCAGCGCTGCTGCTGTTGGTAACGCCTGAGAGCTTCCCGGATGAGCTCGCTCATCGTGCGGTTTTCGTCTTCCGCAAGCTTCCTGGCCTGTTCCAGCATAGAGGGTGTCATCGTAATGGATATGTTCTTCGTTGTTCGCATGAATATTACTTAATAATATCGAACATCCGCCGCGAGTTTCAATTGTGTCTTCTGTTGGGAGGCAGTCGCGGTGCGTGTTGCGCTTTACGCCGAAAGCCGTATCGTTTCGTTCCGGTCGGGACCGGTCGAAACCATGCTGATCGGACGCTCGAGAAAGTCCGACAGGAACTTGAGGTAGTCCTGTGCTTCGGTGGGAAGGTCCGACCACTCCTTCAGTCCCGCGGTCGGTGTGCTCCAGCCCGGCAGGTTCTTGTAGATCGGTTCCACCTGGTCGAGAATGTCGGCGTCGGCAGGGAATTCATCGATCGGCGATCCCTTGTACTTGTAGCCGACGCAGACGGGAATCTCGTCGAACGCGTCCAGAACGTCGATCTTCGTCACGGCGAACTCGTCCATGTCGTTGATCATAGCCGCGTATTTCGCTGCCGCGCCGTCGAACCATCCGCACCGTCGGGGACGCCCGGTGGTCGATCCGTACTCATCGCCTTTCGCGCGCAGTTCTTCGCTGACGGCGTCGTCGGCTTCAGTCGGAAACGGACCGCTGCCGACGCGAGTCGCATAGGCCTTCATGATCCCCAGCACCGCGTGGATGTACTTGGGAGCGATGCCCAGCCCGCTGGGGATGCCACAGGCCGTCGAACTGGACGACGTCACGTAGGGGAAAGTGCCGTGGTCGACGTCGAGCAGCGTCGCTTGAGCGCCTTCGAACAGAATTCGTTTCCCGTCGCGCAACATCCCGTTCAGCGCCGTCGCCGTGTCGACGAAGAGCGGCCGCAGTTTCTCTGCGTACTCCGCGTAGGATTCGCAGATCGGTTCGGGGTCGATTTCCTGCGGGTAGTTCAGCGCTTGGAGGGTTCGATTCTTCAGTTCGACCTGTTCCCGGATGCGCCCGGCCATCGTGTCGGCGTTGAGCAGGTCGCAACCCCGCAGACCCCGCCGCGCCATCTTGTCTTCGTAGGCGGGTCCGATGCCCCTCGAGGTCGTTCCGATACGCCGCTCCCGGAGCTGCAGTTCGATTGCCGCTTCCAGGACGCGATGGTAGGGCAGGATCAGGTGGCACCGGTTCGACACGAAGAGCCTGTCTTCGATCGAGATGCCTGCTTCAGCCAGAACTTCCTGCTCTTCGATCAGCGCAAGTGGATCCAGGACCACGCCGCTGCCGATCACGCATTGGATTTTTTCATGGAAGATTCCTGAAGGAATCAGGTGCAGGATGAAACGCTGCTTGCCGATCCGGATCGTGTGTCCAGCGTTGTGACCGCCCTGGTACCGGGCGACCACGTCGAACTCGTCGGAGATGATGTCGACGATCTTTCCCTTGCCCTCGTCGCCCCACTGGGCGCCCACGACCGCAACATTCTTGTTGTTATCCATGACTCATCCAATGGCTGGAACGCGGGAGGCGGCTTGGAGATCGAGCGTCAGTCGGTTTCGAAGTGGTAGCCGCAGGGTTCTTCGAGTTCCTTCAGGTCCTTGGGGACCAGGGGAAAGATCTGGCACTGTGCAAAATGCTTGCCGTAGATCGAGCAGCTGTATTGGCCGTCGACTTCGTCCAGGAACGGGCACCGGAGGAGGATCTTGCAGCAAGCCCCGCATCGGGTACACTCGCCGCGGCGCATCGCCAGGAGCCGCTCGTTCTCCATGGTGAAGACGCTCGCACGGAAAAAACGCCGGACCTTACCCTGCAGTTGCAAAGCGCGGAAACGGAGCTTCTCGAAAGGATCTGTCGGTGGCCGGCGCACCGGCGCATTGAGGACTGGCAGTTCCACTTGCAACTCGCTCGACAGTTTTACTAGGAAATATGTTTCGAGATGGCGCCTACGATCGTGGCCTTGGGAACGGCGCCGACAAGCTGCTCCTTGACTTGCCCGTCTTTGAAGAGCAGCAACGTTGGGATCCCCCGAATGCTGAAACGGGCCGACAGCGCATTGTTTGCGTCGACGTCCAGTTTTCCGACTTTCAGTTTGCCCTGATACTCGCCTGCGATCTCATCGACTGTAGGGGCCAGCGCCTTACAAGGTCCGCACCAGGCGGCCCAGAAATCTATGAGTACGGGAACCTCGGATTTTTCGACTTCAGCCTCGAAGTTGGTGTCCGTGATCTCTACGGTATTCGCCCCCATCAATCCCCCTCGATGATTCTATGCATGAAATGTGTAACTTAGCCGAACCCCGGCGGAAAAGTCAAACCCAAGCAGCCCGTGGCAGCAGCCTGATGGCTCGCTTACGGCGGCGTTGCGCCAGATGCTAAGCACCGCCGGCGATGGTACCGAGGGGGGAGGCCGGATTGGGTCCGGGCGCAGCGCGGCCAGAGCTTCCAAGGTTCTTAGTGGGTTCGGGTACGAGGGACCGGCGGGGTCGGGAAGGGGCGACTCAAGCGGATATATCGATTCGAAGGCCGTGTTCGTCGGCCTCGATCTGCCCGTCCGGCGTGTAGATCAGCTCTGGGGGAGCCTGGGCCGCCTTCTTCTTCTTCGGGCGCGGGGCAGTCCGCCGCTTCCGCCGCCCGGAATTCGAAGTGGGCTGTATTCTCTGTAGGTTACCGATGCCGGAGTCGCCGGCCGTCGGGATTGTAGTTCCAGTTTCCATATCAACCTTCTCCGCTACCCACTGTATCGGCCCTCCCGGATTAGAACTTTAGGGTATATTCGGGAACGCCGAAGCGCTCTCATCGACAACCCGGGGCTGATCCCCCTTTTATTAGAGGAAGCGGTGTCGTTCGAGAAACTCCGAAACCTGCGCACCGAGCCGATCGTCATCAGCGGCATCGGATGCCTGACCCCGCTGGGAAACGGCCGGGAATCGCTGTGGGAAGGATTTCGCGAGGGCCGGAGCGGCGTGGACCGGATCCAGGCCTTCGACCCCTCTCCTTTTCCGGTTCAGATCGCCGGGGAAATACGCGGGATCGACCCTTTCGAGAACCTGCCGCGGAAAGAGCGCCAGCATGTGTCCCGGACCGCCGCCCTGGCCATCGGCGCAGCCCGCCTGGCTCTCGACGACGCGAAACTGAAGCCGGCCGCTGGGAGAGTCGAGCAGCGACGCGGGATCGGAGTGCTGTTGGGCAGCGGGGGCGGGGGGTTGGAGTTCACCGAACGACAGTATGCCCACTACTACCGAAAGCAAGTCCGGAAGGCCTCGGTCTATTCGATACCGACGTCGACGATCGGGACGCTCAGCAGCGAGGTGTCGATGGCGTTCAAGCTGCATGGTCCCAGCCATATCGTGTCGACCGGCTGTACCAGTTCCACCGACGCCATCTTCTATGCCTGTCAGTCGGTGCTGACAAGGCAAACCGACATCGTGATCACGGGCGGCGTCGACGCGCCCATCGCTCCCGGCATTCTGTCGGGGTTCTGCATGATGCGGATCCTGACCGAATCCTGGAACCAGTGTCCCCAGTCCGGCTCGCGGCCTTTCTCGAGCGACCGCGACGGGTTTGTTCTAGGTGAGGGGGCGTGGGTTTACATTGTCGAGACCGAAACGTCGGCCCGGGCGCGCGGAGCGCCGATCTACGCCGAGGTTGCCGGGTATGGTTCGACCTGCGATGCGTACCATCGGGTGCGTCCCGACGAGTCGGGCGTGGAGCCGGCGCGTGCCATGTCGCTCGCGATGGCGGATGCCGGCATCGGCCCCGACGAGGTCGACTACGTCAACCTGCACGGAACTTCGACGGTCCTGAACGACCGTATCGAGACACGCGCGCTCAAGCATAGTCTCGGCCCCGCGGCGTACCGCATTTCCATGAGCGCTTCGAAATCGATGTTCGGCCACCCCCAGGGCGCAAGCGGTGCCGCGGGCATCAGTGCGGCATTGTTTGCGATGCGTGAGGCCACGATTCCGCCCACGCTCAACCTGGAGCGTCCGGACGAGGAGTGCGACCTGGACTACACACCGTTGACCCCGAGGAAACAGGCTGTTCGTTACGCACTGGCCAACTGTATCGGCTTCGGATCGAAGAATTCGGCTCTCGTCCTCCGGAACCTCGATGCCTGACCTGTCCCGAAGAATCCACGACGACGAACTGATGGACGACCTGGCGCGACCGGAGTCCGAGTTCATCCAGGCGTATCAGGAACTCGCCATCATCAATCGGTACCTGGGCGGCGTCAGGGCGATAGAACGTTTCTCGCCGGCGATCGAAGGCGGGCTCCTCCTCGATGTCGCCGCCGGGGCGTGCGACATCGGCGATACGCTCACCCGGCAGAGTCGCTGGCGGGTGGTCGGACTGGACTTGAACGCTCGGGGTCTCCGGATGGCAAAACACAGCCTGGTGGTGGTCGGTGACGCCTTCGAGCTTCCGTTCTCCGACGACGCATTCGACGTCGTCACCGCTTCGTTGTTCTTCCACCATCTCTCCGATGACGACTGTGTGCGAGTTCTCGGGAGTATGTATCGGGTAGCGCGTCGGATGATCATCGTTAACGATCTGCATCGACATCAGCTCGCGTATCTGTCGATCGTCGTCCTGACGCGACTGTTGAGCCGGAGTGTGATGGTCCGGAACGACGGGCCGCTGTCGGTTCGGCGGGCGTTCCGCAAGGACGAGTTGGCCGGTATCGCCCGGCGTGCCGGCATCGATGCCCGTGTGTACCGAAGCTTTCCGTACCGTCTGGTTCTGGTGGCCGAGAAATGAGAAGACACGACGTCGTCATCATCGGCGGCAGCCTCGCCGGGGCGTCCTGTGCGATGGCGCTCCGAGGGGAGGGAATCGATGTCTGTGTCTTCGATAGAGACCGCTTCCCCAGGGAGAAAGTGTGCGGGGAGTTCCTGTCGCCCGGGGCCGTTCGAGCTCTCGACCGAATCGGCTTGCTCGAGGACGTCCTGGATGCAGGAGCCGTCCGTGTCGATCGAGGCCGCCTGCGGGCCGGCGGTCGTACGATCGAGATTCCGTTCCCGGCGCCGGCGCTGGGGTTTTCGCGGGAACGGCTCGACGCCCTCCTGGCCGGGAGCGTCGGTGTCGAGGTCGGGTGCTCGGTCGAATCGGTCTGGCCGGACAGGGGCGGCTTTGTGACAAATGTTTCGGACGGGCCCGGTGACCGCTTCGAGGTTTTTTCCAAGGTCGTCGTGGATGCGGCGGGGAAGTTGAGCCGGTTTACCCGCCGGCTCCCGACGTCGCGGTTCGGTGTGCAGTACCACGAAGAGGGAGATAACGGTTCGGTTCTCGATTTCGAGTTCTTCGATGGCGGGTACGGCGGATCGGTCTCGGTCGAGGGAGGCCGTAGGAACTCCTGTTTCCTCGTCGATCGCGATCAGCTCGAGCGTTTCCGCCGGAAGCGTGGATGCGTCGTCACCGGCCGCGTGGCCTACCGGCGTGTCGACGGGAAGTACCTGGCCATCGGAGACGCCGGGGGGATGATGGATCCCTTCTGCGGTGAGGGCATGCGCCAGGCGTTGGAATCGGGGCTGGTCGCGGCCGGGGTCATCGGTGATGGTGTTCACAACCGCCGCGACTACGACGATACGCGGCAGCGGTACGACGCAGCGTGGCGGTCCGCCTGGTCTCGCAAACGGGCCCTGGCCTCGACCCTGCGGTCGATGCTCGACTCGGCGGCTCTGTCCAAGGGAGCCTTCGCGCTGGGGGCCCGGTTCCCGAACCTGGCCTCGGCCCTCCTCCGAGAATTATGGAAGTGAAAGTTCGGGGACGGAGACCGAACTGCAGATTTCCGCAGTTCGGTCTCCGTCCCCGAATTCCCGAAAACGTGGAGTTCGGTCTCCGTCCCCGAATTCAGTGACAACTACGCTCTACATTCTCGCCGCACTTACTATCTTGCAAGGCCTGATAGCTCTGATAGGTGGCATACGAAACATGAAGTATGCACTGAATTTTGAGCGACCCGATCCGCCGGCCGGATCGGTTCTGGTCTTTTGCCCGGCGACAGGGGCCGAGCCGACCCTGGAGGCGAACGCTCGGTCGCTGTTGGCCCAGACCCATCCGAATTACCGGGTCTTGTTCATCGTCGAATCGGAAGAAGATCCGGCCTGGTCAGCCCTTTCCGCGATTGAAGGGGCGGAGCTGGTTGTCGCCGGCCTGGCCACCGATTCCGGCCAGAAGGTGCACAACCTGTCCGAAGCCGTACGGTCGGCGGGTTCGTCCGCCGACATCCTGGTTTTCAGCGATTCCGACGCCCGGTTTCCCGAAAACTGGCTCCGCGAGCTCGTCGCGCCGCTCTCAGACAGTTCGGTCGGCGCCAGCACTGGCTACCGGTGGTATCTGGCTACGAGTCGCGGTCTGAGCGAGCTGCTCCGCTCCGCATGGAACGCGTCGGTCGCCGGTTTCCTCGGGCCTCACCGAAACAACTTTGTCTGGGGCGGTTCGACGGCGATTCGCCGGGAGGTCTTCGATCAGGCCGGTGTCCTGGCGGCCTGGAAAGGGGCTTTGAGCGACGATTATGCGCTCACTCACGCCCTTCGCCGAGCGGGTCTCCGGGTCGTCTTTGTACCGACCTGTCTCGTGCCTTCCGAGGAACGTTCCGGCTGGCGGGACCTCTTCGAGTTCACCACCCGTCAGATCAAGATCACCAGAGTCTACGCGGGCCGGATCTGGGCGATCGGCCTGGTCTCCTACACGCTGTTCAACCTGACGTTTCTCTGGCTCGCCTGGACAATGTTCGTCGATACCGTTGCGCTGGCGCTCTGGCTGTTCGTCTATGCTCTGGCGGTGATTCGCTCCGGCGTCCGCCTGAGGGCGGTGCGTGTGGCCGGCAGGGAGTTCGGACGCCCTTCCTGGTTTTACCTGCTCTCACCGCCCCTGGTTTCTCTCCTCTACCAGGTCAACTTCATCGCTTCGGTTCTCAGCCGTCGGATCAGGTGGAAAGGCGTGTCTTACCGGATGATCTCGCCGTCGGAAACACGCCTTGATCGGGCGTGATTCGATTTCCCTCAATTTGATACGATTATAGTGATGAGGGATCGATCAAAGCCCGTCCGTGCACCGGACCTGGCGGCGATGAAACGTCGTGGCGAAAAGATCACGATGCTGACCGCCTACGACGCGACGATGGCGCGGCTTCTGGATCGCGCCGGCATCGATGTCCTGCTCGTTGGCGACTCTCTCGGCATGGTCGTCATGGGCCACGACACCACCGTTCCGGTGACGCTGGACATGATGGTCCACCACACTACGGCGGTCGTCCGGGGCACGCGCCACGCGCTGGTTGTTGCGGACCTGCCGTTCCTGACCTACCAGGTCGATGAGGCCGAGACCCTGCGCAACGCCGGCCGGTTGATCCAGGAGGGCGGGGCATCGGCCGTCAAGATCGAAGGAGGACATCCCGTCGTGGAGCCCGCCAGACGCCTCCGGGACGCGGGAATCCCGGTCATGGGGCACCTGGGCCTGACTCCGCAGTCGGTCCACCAATTCGGCGGTTTTCGCCCGCAGGCCCGGACGCGTGAAGCCGGCGAACGCTTGATCGAAGACGCAATCGCGCTGGAAGCGGCCGGGGCGTTCGCGATCGTTCTGGAATCGATTCCTCCGGAGATCTCCGAGAAGGTGACGGTCTCGGTGGCCATCCCGACGATCGGGATCGGCGCAGGCCCCGACTGCGACGGACAGGTTTTGGTCAGCTACGACATGCTCGGATTGTTCGACGCGTTCATCCCGTCTTTCGTCAAACAGTACGCCCAGCTCGCCGACACGGTCGTCGAGGCTGCGAAGGCGTACGCTCACGACGTCCGCTCGGGCGGCTTTCCCGAGGCCCGGCACACGCTCGCCCGCGCTCCCGCATCCCGCGACCACGAGTCATGAAACTCGACGCGATCCAGCGCGTCGACCAGCTTCGCCGCCAGCTCGACGAGGTCCGACGCGATGGAAAGTCCATCGGGCTGGTTCCGACGATGGGCGCCCTGCACGAGGGCCACGGCCGCCTGATCGATCGGGCGCGCAGCGACTGCGACGTCGTCGCCGTCAGTGTTTTTGTGAACCCCCTGCAGTTTGGTCCCACCGAAGACATAGGTCAGTACCCAAGAGATCTGGCCGAAGATTTGCTGTTCTGCGAGGTGCGCGGTGTCGATCTGGTGTTCGCGCCTCCCGAAGAAGAGATCTATCCCGATCCCCAGCGTGTGTTCGTCCAGGTCGGTCCAGAAGGCGATCTGCTGTGCGGTGCGGCCAGGCCTGACCACTTCCGCGGTGTAGCAACGGTTGTGCTCAAGCTGCTCAACATCGTTGGGCCGGATCGAGCTTACTTCGGTGAGAAGGATTTTCAACAGCTCGTGATCCTCCAGCGCATGGCGAAGGCTTTCAACCTGAGGACCGACATCGTCCCCGTCGAGACCGAGCGCGAGGCGGACGGTCTCGCCACCAGTTCCCGCAACACCTACCTGGACCCCGAAGAACGGCAGGCCGCCGGCGTTCTGTACCGTGCGCTGCGGGTGGCGCGACAGCGCATCGCCGACGGCAACGGGGATCCTTCCGCTGCAAGAGAAGCTGCCTTGACGGTGCTCGGCCTGGAACCGGCCGCTCGGGTCGAGTACCTGGAGATTGTCGATCCGGTCAATATGCAACCGGTGAAATCGATTTCAGGCTGCGTCCGCGCACTCGGAGCTGTGTGGTTCGGAAACACGCGTTTGATTGACAATATTCTTTGCGAACCGCCGAAGAGGATGCGAGCTCGGAGGACCAGGTAGCGGGTCGGGTGGGCTGATTCGGTAGGTGGGTTCAGCGGACCCCACTACCACCGCTTTTCCGCTCACTTTTCGTCAACTGAAGCTGTGTTACGATAGGCGGTTTCGTGGGGAACCAATGGGAAAGCGGAAAATCCGAGTCGCTCACAGTCCAGACTCTGACGACGCGTTCATGTTCTATGCTCTGGCGACACGCAAGATCGACACCGGAGACCTCTCTTACAAACACACGCTCAGCGACATCGAGACGCTCAACCGCAAAGCCATGGATGGGGAGTTTGAGGTGTCGGCAGTTTCGTTCCACGCCTACGCCCACCTGGCCGACAAGTACGCGCTGCTTTCCTGCGGAGGAAGCGTCGGTCGGAACTACGGGCCGGTCGTGGTTTCGCCGAAGCCCTTGCGCCGGGACCGGCTGTCGCGCAAGCGGGTGGCGGTGCCCGGGGAACTCACGACGGCGTTTCTGGTCCTGCGTCTGTTCAATCCGGACATCGAATGTGAAGTTGTGCCGTTCGACCAGATCCAGGAAGAACTGACCCGCGGTGAGTTCGACGCCGGTCTTCTCATCCATGAAGGACAGCTCAGCTACCGGGAGCAAGGGTTGCACAAGGTAGTCGACCTCGGAGAATGGTGGCTCCAGCAGACCGGCCTGCCGCTGCCGCTCGGAGGCAACATCATCCGTCGAGACCTCGGAACGACGCTGATGAAAAAGGTTTCCGAGCACATCTCCGAGAGCATCCGCTACGGGCTCGAGCACCGGCAGGAGGCCATGGAGTACGCACTGGAGTTCGCGCGTGGCCTGGATGAACAGCGCGCCGACCGCTTCGTAGGCATGTACGTCAACGAGTTGACGCTCGACTACGGAGTCGAAGGAAGAAAAGCTATCCGCAAGCTCTTCAGCGAAGCGCACAAGAAAGGCTTCATTCCTAAACCGAAAAAGCTGACGTTTGTGTAAAGAAGTGGCCAGTGGTCAGTGGCCATTTGCCCGGCTCGCCGTGGACGAAGAAACCCGGAAACAACAGGCCGATGATCTCTTTCATCAAGCCTACCAGCACCAGTCAAACGGAGAGCTGGAAGAAGCCGTCCGTCTCTACCGACAGTCCATCGCTCTTTTTCCAACCGCAGAGGCGCACACGTTTTTAGGGTGGACTTACTCTCACATGAGCCGGCTCGATGACGCGATCGAGGAATGTCGCAAGGCGATCGATATCGATCCGGACTTCGGCAACCCCTATAACGATATTGGCGCGTACCTCATGCAGAAAGGGGAAATCGACGAAGCGATTCCCTGGTTTGAACAGGCGCTCCATGCCAGCCGTTACGAGAGCTATTGTTTCCCGCACATGAATCTCGGCCGCGCCTACGAGCTCAAACGACTGTGGCTGCGCGCGTTGGCTTCCTACCGCCGGGCGGTCGAGGAAAAGCCCGACTACAACCCCGCCCTGGAGGGAATCGCCCGGATCCGGGGCTACCTTAACTGAGTCCAACTACCCCGTCTGCGCCTGCGGCGCAGCCACCCATCCTTATCTGAGGAGGGGAGCTGTTGGGGCCAGCAACACATCAAACTCCCCTCCTCAGATGAGGAGGGGTGGCGCGAAGCGCCGGGGTGGTGTTGATCAAGAAAAACGACTCCCTCTGTGTCTGGGGGCATCCATCCAGTAGATCCAAGCGCCTGTGGCGCAGCCACCCATCCTTATCTGAGGTGGGGAGTTTGGGGTGGAGCCGGTTCGCGCCTTTACACAGCCGGCCTTGTCGGCAGGGAAGTTCCCGTTCAGGCGTCTAACCCACAGATATTGGGTATAATCTAGGTTCGTCCACAATATTTAGTGTTTTGGGACCTGGCTTGTCCATCTTTGGGCTAAAGTGAGGAGCGCGTTAAACGCGGCGAAACATCCTAGCAACCGACGGCAACCGACGATAACCTTGGAGGGGAACGAGATGAAGGAGGACGTCCTCGAGACGATGGCGGGGGGAAACGGAAGCGTCAGGGCCAAGAAAGGGCTGAAGTTCAATCGCTATTTCACAGGCGAGGGAGTTTCGCCATACGACGCGGTCGAGTGGGAGCAGCGCGTCGCGTCCATTACGAATGAGTCCGGCGGGATCATATTCGAGCAACGGGATGTCGAGGTTCCCAAGGACTGGTCCCAGACTGCGACGAACATCGTAGCGTCCAAGTACTTTCACGGTCCGATGGGTACCCCCGAGAGGGAAACCAGCATCCGGCACCTGATTTCCCGCGTCGCGACGACGATGAAGGAATGGGGCCGCAAAGGCGGCTACTTTGCCTCCGACGACGACGCTCAGACCTTCCATGACGAGCTGGCGCACCTGCTGGTCAATCAAATGGTCGCCTTCAACTCTCCGGTCTGGTTCAATTGTGGCGTCGAGGCCAAGCCGCAGTGTTCGGCCTGTTTCATCAATTCTGTCGAAGACACCATGTCGTCGATCCTCAGCCTGGCCAAGACCGAGGCGATGCTTTTCAAGTGGGGATCTGGCACCGGCAGCAACCTCTCGCCGATTCGTTCTTCAGTCGAGCAGCTCTCCGGTGGAGGTATCGCCTCCGGACCGGTCTCCTTCATGAAGGGGTTCGATGCGTTTGCGGGCGTGATCAAATCCGGCGGGAAGACCCGACGTGCAGCTAAGATGGTCGTCCTCGACGCCGACCATCCTGACATCGTCGAGTTCATCAACTCGAAGGCGAACGAGGAGAAGAAGGCGTGGGTTCTACTCGACAACGGCTACGACGGTGGTGTGGACGGCGAGGCCTACTCATCGATCTTCTACCAGAATGCCAACCACAGCGTTCGCGTCAGCGACAAGTTCATGGAAGCGGTCGTCAACGACGGCAAATGGACGACCCATGCCGTCACGACGGGCGAGCCCGTGAACACGTACCAGGCGCCTGAACTGATGAAGATGATCGCCGACTCGGCCTATGTATGCGGAGATCCCGGAATACAGTACGATTCGACGATCAACCGCTGGCACACCTGCAAGAACACCGCGCCTATCAACGCGTCGAACCCGTGCTCGGAGTACATGTTCCTGGATGATTCCGCCTGCAACCTGGCTTCGTTGAACCTAATGAAGTTCCGTCTGCCCGATGGCCGGTTCGACATCGAGGCGTTCCGATGGGCGGTCGCCGTGACGATCACGGCCCAGGAAATCATCGTGGACAACGCGAGCTATCCGACCGCAAGGATCGAGAAAAACTCCCACGACTACCGGCCGCTCGGTCTCGGCTATGCGAACCTCGGGGCCCTGCTCATGTCGCTGGGAATCCCCTACGACAGCGATAAGGGACGCGACTATGCGGCGGCGATCACGGCTATGATGACGGGCCAGGCCTACCTGACTTCTTCGAAGATCGCAGAAGAAACCGGTCCGTTTGCCGGCTACGAGATGAATCGCGAGCCCTTCCTCGAGGTGATGCGGATGCATCGGGACTCGGTGAAGTCGATCGATCGGAGCCACATCCCGGGCGAGATGTATGAGTCGGCCTGGGAGGTCTGGTCCGAGGCCGTCGAGAACGGAGAGCGGGCCGGGTTCCGGAATGCGCAGGCTACGGTCCTGGCTCCGACAGGTACCATCGGGTTCATGATGGATTGCGACACGACCGGGGTCGAGCCCGACCTGGCACTGGTGAAGTACAAGAAACTTGTCGGTGGCGGGACGATAAAGATCGTCAACAACACCGTGCCGCTGGCACTCGAGCGGCTCGGATACGACGATCCACAGGTGAAATCGATCGCCAACTACATCAATGAACACGGGACGATCGAAGGGGCCGCCGAGCTGGCCGATGCTCATCTACCGGTGTTCGATTGTGCGTTCAAGGCCACGAACGGAGTCCGCTCGATTCCCTACATGGGGCATCTGAAGATGATGGGCGCCGTCCAGCCGTTCGTCTCGGGAGCGATATCCAAGACCGTCAACCTGCCCACAGACGTGACGGACGAAGACATCTCCGAAGCCTACATCGAGGGTTGGCGGTTAGGGCTCAAGGCCGTGGCGATTTACCGCGACGGATCCAAGCGGACGCAGCCGCTCAACACGGACGCGTCGGAACGGACCGAATCCGGCATCACCGATCGCCCGGTCCGCAGACATCTTCCGGCTGAACGACACGCCCTTACGCACAAGTTCGGCGTCGCCGGGCACGAAGGATACATAACCGTGGGCATGTATGAAGACGGCTCACCCGGCGAGATCTTCATCGTGATGGCGAAGGAGGGATCGACGCTGTCGGGGGTGATGGACAGCTTTGCGACGACCTGCTCGCTGGCGTTGCAGTACGGGGTGCCGCTCCAGGTTCTCGTGGAGAAGTTCACTCATACGCGCTTTGAGCCCTCCGGGTTTACCAACAACCCGCAGGTGCCCTACGCCAAGTCGATCATGGATTACATCTTCCGCTATCTCGCGTCCCGCTTCCTCTCGGCGGAAGAAGCCAAGGCTGTGGGAGTGCAGATCGAGGCGGCCCCGTCCGCCGTACTGGGGCCGGCTCCCGACGTTGGCGCGCCGGTGCAGACGTCGAACAGCCCGGCCCGCGAAGGCGCTCTGGTCGACATCGAGGATCAGGACGCTCCTGTCTGTTTTGATTGCGGCTCGTTGATGGTGCGAAACGGTGCGTGCTACAAGTGTCTGAACTGTGGCTCGACGAGCGGGTGCTCATAGCAGTTCGCCTGACCAGACAGTACCGGCTGACGAAACATTCGGATTTTCAACACGAAGGCATGAAGGACACGAAGAGAATGAACGAATGAGATTTTCCGTGTCCTTCGCGAACTTCGTGTCTTCGTGTTGAAAAGACAGTTCCCAGTTCGTGAGATGTACGGCATTGAAGGGCGCTCCTTTGGAGCGCCTTTGCTGTCGATGGTACGGTATGTGGCCGCGGGAACGACGACACAGAGAGGTTCTAGATGGCACCTGAATCGAAGCCCGGCAGTCGGCGTTCGAGCAAATACGTCTTCAATCCACTGGAATTCGAACGAATCCCACCCGAAGAAGGGAAGCAGCGCGTCGCGGCGCTGTACGATACGTTGCGGCGCCGGCGTAGCGTACGGGACTTTTCGTCCGACCCGGTGCCTCTGGAACTCGTCCAGGAGTGCATTCGGGTCGGGGGTACTGCGCCGTCGGGTGCCAACATACAGCCCTGGCACTTCGTGATCGTTTCCGACCCGGAGACCAAGCACCAGATCCGACTGGCCGCGGAGAAGGAAGAGCGTGAAAACTACGATCGGCGTTTTCCGAAAGAGTGGTTAGAGGCTCTGGCCCCTCTCGGCACCGACTGGCACAAGGAGTTCCTGGAGATCGTGCCGCACCTGATCGTCGTGTTTCGGGTCGATTACGGAGTCGGAGAGAGCGCCCAAGAGCGGGCGTTCAAGAAGAAACATTATTATGTTATGGAGTCGGTCGGTATTGCCGTCGGAATGCTGCTCACAGCAATCCACGCCGCCGGTCTGGTCACCCTCACGCACACTCCAAGCCCGATGGGTTTCCTGCGCGACATCCTTGGCCGCCCAAAGAACGAAACCCCGTTCGTCCTCCTCCCCATCGGGTACCCTGCGCATGATGCCGAGGTTCCCGACCTCCGGAAGAAACCCCTCGAAGAAATCTGCATCGTGAAGTAAGCCGGGCACAAGTGCACTGTCTCCAGGGCGGGACCTTGTCCGGTCGTGTTACGCTGTAAAGCTATGATTGTGATGAAGTTTGGCGGGACATCCATGGGTTCCGTCGACAGCATGAAGACCGCCGCGGCTGTCGTTCAGTCCTCGACGTCGGCTCATCCCATCGTCGTGCTCTCGGCGATGGGGGGCGTGACCGACATGCTGCTCGAGGCCGGCGAACGGGCGATCTCGGGCGCCGAGGACGAACTCGCCTCCATCCTGTCGGAGATCCGCTCCAAGCACGACTCCGCGATTTCGGACCTTATTCCCGACGAGCGGCGAGCGGCAGCCCTCCAGGTCCGGTTGGAGCCGATCTGGGAAGAGATGCAGAAGGTGCTCATCGGTGTCCTGCTTCTGCGCGAGTTGAGTACCCGATCCAGGGATCTGATCGGTTCGTTCGGAGAACGACTGATCGTGCCGATTCTCGCCGACTACCTGAGCCAGAACGGCGCTCGGGCGGAGGCGATAGACACGCGTGGGTTCATCGTCACGAAAGAAGAAGCGGACTTTGCGCTGGTGGATTTTCCCGAGACCAAGAAGCGTTGCCGGAAGTTGAAGGAAATCGTGGCGGACGGGCGGGTCCCGATCCTTACCGGCTTCATCTGCGCTACGCCGGAGGGAGTGACGACGACTCTCGGCAGGGGCGGATCCGATTATTCGGCCTCGGTCATCGGCCACTGTGTCGAGGCCGATGAGATTCAGATATGGACTGATGTTGACGGGGTGATGACGGCCGATCCCCAGATGGTTCCCTCCGCCCAAGCCCTCCGCCAAATTTCATACAAGGAAGCGGCCGAGATGTCGTATTTCGGCGCGAAAGTGCTCCATCCGAAGACGATCATGCCCGCCGCGGACCTGAACATTCCGATTCACATCAAGAACACGTTCAACCCGAAAGACGCGGGCACCCTGATCACGAATGAATCTCCTAAGATTCACCACGGCGTGAAAACTGTGACCTCGATCACCGGGGTTTCGCTCGTGTCGATAGAGGGTCGGGGGATGATCGGCATCCCTGGCACGGCGCAGCGTGTCTTCGCGACGATCGCCCGTCAGAGGATCAACGTCCTGATGTTCTCACAGGGGTCGTCCGAGCAGCACATTTCGCTCGTGGTGGGCGCGCACGATGGAGCGAGCACTGTCCGGGCGCTCGAGCGCGAATTCGAGCCGGAGATCCAAAAGCGGCAGGTTGACCGGATCGCCAGCGTTTCCGACATCGCTATTATCGCCCTGGTCGGAGAAGGCATGAAGGCCATACCGGGAGTAGCCGCCCGGACCTTCGGCGTGATCGGCGGCACGGCAATGAACATCCTGATGATCGCCCAGGGTTCCTCCGAACTGAACCTGTCGTTCGTCGTCGAGCAGAAAGATGCGCCAATGGCGGTTCAGCTTATTCACGACGCGTTCGAGCTGCACGCCGTTTGACGGCAGCCACCCAAAGCGCCGGGGTGGTGTTGATCAAGAACAACCACCCTGCACCGTCGGTGCGCATCCACCCGATTGATCCAACCACCCCGTCTGCGCCTGCGGCGCATCCACCCCTCCTTATCCAAGGAGGGGAGCTGTTTGGGTCAGCAACACATCAAACTCCCCTCCTCAGATGAGGAGGGGTGGCGCGAAGCGCCGGGGTGGTGTTGATCAAAAAGAACCGCCCTGCACCGTGGGTGCGCATCCACCCGATTGATCCAACCGCCCCGTCTGCGCCTGCGGCGCAGCCACCCCTCCTTATCCAAGGAGGGGAGTGGGGGGACTTCCGCCAAGCGAAGGCCGAACTGACTACTTCCTACTCATCTTCCTTCTTCACATCCTCCAGGCCGTAGGAGAGGCCGCGGCGGTAGGCTTCCAGCTCGGAGCGTTCGACGTTCCTGCGAATGACCGTCGACAGGTTGGAACCGGGATCGTCGATGAAGGCGGTGATTTCGGTGATCTGCTCGTCAACTTGCGCGATCTCTTCAGCAATATCTGAACTGGCAGATCCCCGAGGAGCGGCGGCCCCCGTGTGCAGTCTCTGTTCGAGCTGTTCCTTCTGGAAAGTGAGCTCCTTGAGTTTCCACTCGTACTCGAGTGTCAGTTTCTCCCGGAGTTCCGATTCCACTGCCTCGCGGTTGGACTGTGCCGCCTTTTCCTCTTCGGAGAGCTTGGATTCGAAAGACGACTTTTCTTCGGCCCACTTCCGAGTCGCGCTCGTCAGCTTTTCGTCGAGCGCCGTCTTCTCGCGCTCGGACTCTTCCAGCCGCGCCAGAAGCTCTTCACGAAGGGCATCGAGTTCCGCGCGATCGATCTTGGACTCGCCGGCGGACAATGATTGTTCCAAGTGCTTAAGTTTTTCGTTCGTGTCCTCGCGTTCGGCATCCGACCGCCGCTTTTCTGCCGCGAGCTGCTCCTCGGCTGCTTTCAAGCGCGTTGCCTCTGCGGCGATTCGAGATTCGAGTTCTGCGACCTGCTTCCCGAATGCGTCGCGTTCCACCTGAAGAGCTTTCTGCTCGGCTTGAAGCCTGTCGATTTCCTTCTGTTGATCCGGAGACGGGGTCGCGGGTCCTGCGGCCTCGGCGCCTCTCCCGGACTTCTTCAGCCGCGAGATCTCCAGGTGCAGTCGACCGCGTTCGCGATCCCATTCCTGCTCCGCCTCTCGGAGTTTCTCGACAGACTCCGTTTCGATCTGGCGGGCACGCGCCTCCAGCTCAGCCTGGTATTTCGACTCCAGTGCGTCGGTGGATCTTGTGGGATTCGCGGAGAGTTCCAGCGTTTCGATAACCTGTGACTCGAGCTTGGACAACTTTCCGTGGAGCTCTTGGCGCTCCGTCTCCCACCGCGCCCTGGCTTCCCGGAGTTCCCGTTCGGCTTCCTGGCTGCCTTTTTCGGCCTCTTCAAGCTGGGCCTGCAGTTCGCCCTCGGATTCGGCCGACGGTCGGGCACGGCGAGCGTCGCTGCGGGCCTCCTGGACGGATTGTTCGAGCTGATCGATTTCGGAGTTGAGTCTTCGGCGTTCGCTGCGCCAGCGTTCGGAAGCCTCTTCGAATTCTTCTTCGAGCTTGGCCCTCTGACGTTTCGACTCCCGCAGCTTGACGGTGAACTCGTCCTGGACCTCTTCAGTGACCTTCACCCGAGTCACTTCTTTTGCCTCGATCAGCGCGGCCTCCAGCCTGCGAATCTCGGCGTTGAGTCGTTCCCGTTCGGTCTGCCAATCCGCGTCTGTTTGAATCTCTTCTTCCATCTGGACTTGGCCTATAGACGCCTGCCCGAACCCGGCGGTTTGCGCGAGTGTTGCCCCGGTCAATGTGCCGACGCAGTTTCGAACATGCCGACACCCAGAGGCAGACAACCTGTCGAGATTCGAGCTCCCCGTCCGCGGCAATGGTAGATAATAGCGCAGTTCCGAACGTGGCCGAAGGGTCGCTTGAGTGTGTTCTGGATGTAGTCCGGATTTGCCGGCGGGAGGAGGATGAACGTGGCGGGTTATTCGGGAACACCTCTGATCCGGAAGCTAGGGATCAAGCCGGGCTTTCGGGTCGTTTTCTTGAACGTCCCTGATGGATATCGCGCGCAGCTTGGTGATCTTCCGGACGATGTTCAGTCCAGCCAGCGTCTGGGGAAAGGGGCCGACTTCGTGCACTTCTTCACGGATCGTCGTGCGGCGCTGGAGAGACGGTTTCCGGCCCTGAAACGTGGAATCGGTCCGAGCGGTATGCTGTGGGTCTCCTGGCCGAAACGGTCGTCGGGCGTGGCGACCGACCTGGACGGCAACCTCGTTCGTGAAATAGGGCTGCGGAGTGGATTGGTGGATGTCAAGGTCTGTGCCGTGGACGATGTCTGGTCCGGCCTCAAGTTCGTCTACCGGGTTCGAGACCGCCGGTGAGTTTGAAGAAAAAGGAGAACTCGATGTGGAAGCTCGCGGTGAACGAGAGGTCGCTTCGACAAACCACACTTTCAGGCGCTCTGATGGTTTTCGGCTTATTCTTTCCAGCGATGGCGCACTCCCAGGAACCGGCACCCAGGACGCGGGCGGAAGCTACCGGGTATGAAGAAACAACTCGCTACGACGAGGTCGTCACTTTCATCGACGACCTTCAGCGTGGAAGCCGCGTGGTTCACGTGGAATCGTTTGGCGAGACGACGGAAGGGCGTTCGATGCCTCTCGTGGTTCTCGCGGACCCCCCGATCGCACGGCCCGGTGAGCTCCGGGAATCTAGCAAACCGGCCGTGTTCGTGATGGCGAACATCCACGGGGGCGAAGTCGAAGGGAAGGAAGCCGCCCTGCAGCTGTACCGCCGGATCGTGACAGGCGAGTTGGAAGCCCTGCTCGAAGACATCGTGATCCTGATCGCGCCCATCTACAACGCCGACGGTAACGAACGGATCAGCCCGGAGAACCGGGCACGGCAAAACGGCCCGATCGGAGGGGTCGGCACACGCGTAAACGCCATGGGGCTGGATCTGAACCGCGACTACATGAAGATGGAGTCGCCCGAGGCACGCGGTTTGATCGGTCTGTTCAACCGCTGGGATCCCCACGTCATCGTCGACCTGCATACAACGAACGGTTCCTACCACGGATACCATCTCACCTATTCGCCTCCCCTGAACCCGAATGCCGATGCCGATCTGATTGCCTACGAACGCGAGGAGATGCTCCCTTCGATCACAAGGAATCTCCTCGAGCGGCACGACGTTCGCGCCTACTACTACGGCAATTTCGCTCCACCTCCGGGCAGCGAAGCCGAACCTGCACCGGGGAACCGGGTCTGGCAGACCTTCGACCACCGGCCCAGGTTCGGCAACAGCTACGGCGGCCTCCGGAATCGGATTTCGATTCTTTCCGAAGCTTACAGTTACGTGGACTTTCGTGGACGGGTCGAAGCCACGGCTGCGTTTGTCGAGGAGATACTGCGTTACTCGGCGTTGCACGCCGGGGAGATCGTCGAGCTGACCCGTAGGCTGGACGAGGAGGCCACCGAGAGGGGACTGGGGAACGGGAGTGAGCTGGGCGTGCGGTTTGGCTTCGAAGCCGCGCCGGATCCGGTCGACATCCTGGTGGCCGAGGTCCAGACAGTGACCAATCCGAGGTCCGGGGCGGAAATGACGGCCGTCATCCCGGACCGGTACGTCGCTGAATCCATGATCGAATACGGGACGTTCCGACCGACCCGATTCGCGCCCCTTCCGGCAGCCTATGTTTTTGCCCCGGAGCCGGGGCTCGCCAGGGCGCTCGACCGGCTGAAGGCGCACGGCATCACCGTGGAGGAAGCGCAGGAAGAGTTCACCCTCGAAGTCGATCTGTTTACGATCGAACGTGTCAGCCGGGCTCGCCGAGAATTTCAAGGCCACCGGGAGACGCTGCTGGACGGCCAGTTCACCAGCGAGACCCGGACCTTCCCGTCTGGCGCGATCCTCGTCCGAACAGCCCAGCCCCTTGGGGCGCTCGCCTTCTACCTGCTCGAGCCCGAAAGCGACGACGGCCTGGCCAACTGGAACTTCCTCGAGGACTACCTGGAAGGCAACCGGTACCCGATCTACAAGGTCATGGACGAACTGCGGGTTGCCACGCGGATTCTTCGCTGAGCGAGTTCGGCCAGCAGCCCGCATTGGAGATTTCGTCATTCGAGATTCGAAATCGGAGATTGTCCGAACCGTCCCCCAATTGCAAATCTCGAATCTGCAATCTCGAATCTCCAATCACCGGGGCCGGTGCCTACGGAAAAACTCCTCCGATTTCCCGCGCGGGATCGACAATGTCGCCCAATCGGCTGCGCGTCGATGTTTCGCGATGTAGATGATCTGACCCACGTGGGACCCGTAGTGCCACATCTGGCGGCTGATCGCTTCGACGACGGAATGGGCTTCCCCGCGGATGTGGACCGTAAGGGTGAGGTCTTCGGCTCCCAGGTTTTCCAGGGCCTCGAAGAGACAGGACCAGCCGCGATCCCACCGTTCCCTGAGCGCGTCGGGACCTTCGGCCTCGACGACGAATTCCGTGTCCCGCTTCCGACTTTCCTTCTCACCGTCCGTCGTCAGGAAGTCCGTCCATCGCGACAGCATGTTGCCGCTCAGGTGCCGGATCAGTACGGCCACGCTGTTGGCTTCGGCATCGGGAGTCCAGTAGTAGTCGTCGCCTTCGAGTTGATCCATCGCCTTCTCGGCGAGCCTCTTCATCCGTCGGAAGTCCGCGACGCTCGCCCGAAGATAGTCCTCTGCAAGATTCTTTCCACCCTCGCTCATCGTTCCTCCTCACTTCCGTTACAGGCGACTCGTTGCGATGATCGTCCACGATCACCACCCACACTTTCCAAGAGCCTTCGCCAACGGAAAAGCCCCGGTCACAGACGGGCGCCCCAAAACAAACTGAATAGACATACGAATAAAAGTGTACTAAATCGTATAAAATCGTATAATTCCGTTGTGGAATTACTCAAACCTGTCGAAGCTGCGCGCGAACTGGGAATCAGCTATCCGACCTTGAAACAATGGATCTACCAGGGAAAAGTGGAGTCGATGCAGACGCCTGGAGGTCATCATCGCATTCCCCGGAGCGAGATCGACCGGCTCGCCAGTGAAGGTCGTCCACGTCGGCGCCGCTCCGCCGGGATGCCCGCAATCGCCCGGCTGCCGGCAATCGCCCGGCTGCCGGCAATCAGCGGGCGCAACCGGTTGCGAGGCCGAGTGACGGACGTACGCTACGAGGGTCTACTTGCGCAGGTCCAGATCGACATCGGCGACTATACAGTAACTTCGATCATCACGAGGGGCGCAGCCGAAGATCTCGGGTTGCAGCCCGGCGTCACCGCCGCGGCGCTCATCAAAGCGACCGAGGTGATGGTGATCCGGGAATAGACGGGCTGCATGAGACTGAGATACCCGCTCTGGTTCGTGCTGGCTCTGGCTATCGCCGAGCAGGCTTTCGCACAGGAAGTCTTTGTTGCGGCCGCATCCAGCCTGAACTACGTGGTCCGCGACATCATCGAAGAATTCGAAGCGGAGACCTCGCACCAGGTGCGCCTGTCTCTCGGCTCATCGGGCAATTTTTTCACGCAGATCCAGAACGGCGCTCCTTTCGATGTGTTCCTTTCCGCCGACGTCGATTATCCGAAACAGCTCGAAGAGGTCGGGGTTGCCGAGCCGGGCTCCTTCTTTGTCTATGCCCTTGGACGCCTCGTGGCTTGGACCCGGAACCCTTCGGCGCTAGATCCGGGAGAATCCTGGTTGCGGGCCCTCGGAACGAGCTCCGGCCGGATCGCGATCGCAAATCCACGGCACGCGCCGTACGGGCGTGCCGCGACGGCGGCCTTGGAGCGGGCCGGCGTGCGGGCGCAGGTGGCCGATCGTATCGTGCTGGGCGAGAACGTGGCCCAGGCCGCGCAATTCGTCCAGTCCGGGGCAGCGGAGCTCGGCATCATTCCTTTGTCCCTGGCCCTTTCGTCGCCGATGCAGGCGACGGGTACGTACTGGGAATTGCCGGCTGACGCGTACCCGCCGATTCAGCAGGGCGCGGTTGTTGTCGGGCGTGCCCGAGAGGCGCGACGCCTCCCCGCAGCGGAAGCGTTTGCCGCTTGGATTCGGGCGGAGCGGGGGAGGACGATACTTGCCGGGTGGGGCTTCTCACTCCCCCCGCCGGAAGGCGCGCCGTGAACTGGACGGCCCTGTCGACGACATTCCAGTTGGCGGCGATCACGTCGGTGATCCTGCTTGCCGTTGGGATACCGATAGCCTACTGGCTGACCTACTCGTCGTGGCGCTGGAAGTTCCTCGTCGAGGCGGTCGTCGCACTTCCGCTGGTTCTACCGCCAACGGTACTCGGCTTCTATGTCCTCGTGGCGATGGGGCCGAGAAGCCCCGTCGGCCGGTGGTATGAAGCGCTCATCGGTCATCCCCTTCCGTTTACTTTCGAAGGCCTCGTCCTCGCATCGACTCTCTACAGCTTCCCTTTTGCAGTCCAGCCGATGGCGGCGGCGTTTGCCACGGTCGACCGAAAGTACCTGGAGGCGTCCTGGTTGCTGGGTGTGTCGCGTGTGGGGACGTTTTTCCGCGTCGTCGTGCCGCAGTGTGTCGTCGGCCTCATCACGGGTTTCGTCCTGAGTTTTGCCCATACCCTGGGCGAGTTCGGCGTCGTGCTGATGGTCGGGGGCAACATTGAAGGCGTCACGCGCACGGTTTCGATCGACATATACGACGACGTCCAGGCGCTCGATTACGCCGGGGCCAACCAGACGGCGTTGGTCCTGTTGCTGTTTTCGTTCCTCGTTCTCGCGATCGTTTATGGGTTCAATCGAAGGGTCTGGGCGACATGGCCACACTAGCGTCCGTCGGCGGAGCCGACCTATCGGTCGACATCGAAAAACGGTTCCCCGGCGGTGAAACGATCCGGGTGTCGTTCACGATTCCGGGCAATCCGCCCCGAGTATCGATCCTGTTCGGTCCGTCCGGAGCCGGGAAAACGACCATCCTGCGGTGCCTGGCCGGCCTGGAGCCGATAACCCGGGGTCGCATTCGTCACGGAGACGAGATGTGGTCCGACCCGGAGACCGGCGTCTTGCTTCCTCCCCAGAAACGCTCCGTCGGGTACCTGTTCCAGGACTATGCCCTCTTTCCGCACCTCGACGTCCGCCGAAACATCGGATACGGTCTCGGCGGGCTGAGGGGTGCCGAACGTGCGGCCCGGGTCGAAACGGCCTGTTCGATGCTCAGTCTCGACCACCTGGTTGACCGGAAGCCCGGCCAGCTGTCGGGCGGACAGCAACAGAGGGTTGCGCTGGCTCGTGTCCTGGTTCGGCAGCCCGACCTGCTGTTGCTCGACGAGCCCTTTTCTTCACTCGACGCGGCGACGCGCGAGGAAGTGCGGTCGGAGTTGGCTCACCTGCTCCGGCGACTCTCGATTCCGGCTGTTGTGGTAACCCATGACTGGGTGGATGCGCTGACGCTCGGTGACGAGATGATCGTCCTGAGTGAGGGGCGGATTCTACAGGTCGGCTCGCCACGTGAAGTCCTCACGAAACCCCGCCACCGGGAGGTTGCCGCAGCGGTTGGGGTGGAGACAGTCGCCGTCGGTCAGGTTCTCGAAAGGGAGGGCGGAGTTGCCACTCTCGAGGTCGGCGCCAGCCACCTCGTTGCGGTGGATCCCGGCGGAGGGGAGCGGAATTTCTACGTCTGCATCCGGGGTGAGGACGTAACGCTCGAGCGCGGACGACCGTCCGAGAGCAGCGCGCGCAATCATCTCGCTGGTCGCGTTGCCGAGGTCGTCCCGACCGGCGTCCTCACCAAAGTATTCCTCGACGTCGGATTCGAACTCGTTGCGCTGGTTACCCGCCAGGCGGCCGACGACCTGAAGCTGTCGCGCGGGACCGAAGTCTGGGCGGCCTTCAAGGCCTCGAACGTTCACCTGATTGGCCGTCAGCTGTAGACTGTCAGCTCCTAAACCCAACAGCCTACGGACTGTGCGGCCGATTGCGCAGGTTGCGACGATTGCGCAGATTGCGACGATTGCGCCGATGGCCTAGGCCGAGCGCTGAATCGTTGCATCCGAACCTGCTTCATGACAGACTGATCTCGAATGTCGCAGGAGGCGAACTGAGTGTGGTGGGGACTTGCCTTCCTTGCTGTCGAATCGAGGTCCAGGGACGGGTCTCAGCTTCCCGTCTCGCGCGCAGCACGCATTTCTGAATCGAGAAAATGAGCATCACGAAGAAGATCGGGACGCTCCTGTCCCTGATGACCCTTGCTGCGCTGGTTGGTCTATTCGGTATCGGTCTGTTTCTCTTCCGATCGGCCAATGACGCCGTCCTGCTCGTCTCGAGCATGATGGAGATGAACCTGGCGCATCGTATCCATCTGGAGACGACCCGAGCCGCGATCGGCCGTGATGGAGCCGGCGTCCGGCTGGAACGGCTGGTGGCGGCGTTCGATCTGTTCATGTCCGTCGAACCCGACGGCGAAGTGGACGGAGAAGGTGCACCTTCCATCGATGAGGTTATCGACGCGGTGCTCGTGCTTCGGGCGCAAGATACCGAGCCGACTTACGACCCGGCCCCGCTGATCGGCGCCAGCCGCGTGCGACTGCCGGAGGAGCTTCGGGATGAGTTCGAGAACGTGCGAGGGGAGTGGGACCGCATCCGGCCGTCGCTCGTCCTCATCCAGGACACAGCGAGCAACCAACTCGCGCTGGAAGCTGCCACACTCGAGGTCGACGCGCAAATCGAAGGCTTCGTCCGGTCGCTGGGACGACTGCAACGTGCGGTCGGAGCTCGGCAGCGAGCGAATCGGGCGCGCCTCTTCGGGGCGATCGGTGGAGTGGCGGTCGCGTCCCTGTCCCTGCTCGGCGTGGGCTTGTGGTCCACCCGCCGTTACGTCGCCAGTCCGGTGCGGCTGCTCGAGGAGGCTTCCGGCAGAGTGAGCACCGGTGATTTCTCTCATAGGGTGCCCCTCGTCGGTCAGGACGAGTTGGCCAGGCTGTCGGGCGCCTTCAACACCATGTCGGAACGGCTCGAGGACCTGGTACGTCGCCTCGAGGCCGGGCGTCGCGACAACGCAAGGATCGTCGAGTCGATCCCGTCGGCTCTGTTCGTCCTGGGCGAGGACTCGCGCGTCGGGTCTGTCAATCGGGCCGCGATCGAACGGTTCGGTCTTTCCGAAGATGCCTTCGCCGGCGGCAGGCTGGAAGATCTTCTTCCGGTCCCCGGTCTCGGCGAGGAGATCGAACACGTTCGGAGCAGCGGTCGTTCGCTCGAAGGGCGTTTGCTGGAGCTGCCCGGAGAGGGGGGAGTCCGGCCGCTGAGAGTGTCGATCCGTCCCCTCGAAGATGACGGAAGCCGCCTCCTGGTGGTCGTCGAAGACTTGACCGAATTGGAACAGTTCAAGTCTGCGGCCGAGCGCAATGAACGGCGGTACCGGCAGCTGTTCGACAACGCCAATGACCTGGTCTGTACGGCGGACCTGACGGGCCGGTTTACCTCGGTCAACAACGCCGCGGTGAGAATCTCCGGCTACAGCCGGAAAGAGGCGCTCAACCTGCGCCTGCACGACCTCGTCGCACCCGAATACCTGGAGGTGCTCGATCGCATGATGAAGTTGAAGCTCGAAGGGAAATCCCGGACCGTCTATGAGATCGAGATAATTTCCAAGGACGGTAAACGAGTTCCGCTCGAGCTGAGCACGCGGCTCACCCTTGAAGACGGAAAGCCCATCGGTGTCGAGGGCATCGCCCGCGATGCATCGGAACGCCGCCGCCTGGAGGAACAGCTCTGGCTGGCCCAGAAGATGGATGCCGTCGGCCGTCTGGCCGGCGGGATTGCTCACGATTTCGGTAACGTCCTGACCATCGTGACAGGCTACTGTGCGCTTCTTCTCGACACCCTGGCGCCCGACGATCCAGTTCGTGAGCAAGTCGAGGGCATCAAGAAAGCGACCGATCGCGGGACCTCACTGACGAAGCAATTGCTCAGCTTCAGCCGCGGCCAGTTCGTTCAGCGAAAGCTGATGCCGCTCAACGCTGCCGTGAGCGAACAGGCGGACCTGCTCTGGCGCGTGTTGGGTGATCAGATCGTACTGGCTACGATCCTCAGCCCGAAGGTCGGGCTGGTCCAGACCGACCCGGGACAGCTGGGGCAGGTGGTCATGAACCTCGCGCTGAATGCCCGCGACGCGATGCCGGAAGGCGGCCAAATGACCCTCGTCACCGGCGAGGTGTCCGTCGACGAGAGCTCCAGCGCGCAGCACGGTGGCCTGGACCCCGGGCGTTATTTCACCCTCGAAGTGCGGGATACCGGAAAGGGGATGGGCCCAGAGGTCGTCCGCCAGGTCTTTGAACCCTTCTATTCCACCAAGAGCAGTGGAACCGGTCTCGGCCTGTCGACTGTCTACGGCATCGTCAAGCAGAGTGGGGGAACGGTTATCGTCGACAGCGAACTCGACCGGGGAACGCGGGTTCGAGTGTACCTGCCCCACGCCGGCGAAATGGAAGCCACCGAGTCGATCCCGGACAGGCCGGAGGAGCTTCGTCGTCCGGAATCGGCCACGGTCCTGCTGGTCGACGACGAAGAAACCGTCCGTCGGCTGGTGGCCGGGATGATTCGCAGTATAGGCTACGAGGTGATCGAGGCGCGGGACCAGGCTGAAGCGATCGGAATCTCAGGGGAACACGAGGGTTCTATCGACATGCTGCTGACCGACGTGGTCATGCCGGAAATGAGCGGCCCCGAGCTTGCCGAGCAGGTCCGATCGATTCGGCCCGACATCAAAGTCGTTTTCATGTCGGGATACACGGGCGGTGCGCTCAACTACCACGTGGGGAACAGGGGGGAGATCCATTTCCTCCAGAAGCCGTTCTCGCCGGAATCGATTGCATCCAAGATCCGTGAGGTCCTCGAAGGATGAGACGTGTCTCAATCGGCATGCAGCACCCGTCGGACGCCCTCTTTGTTGGTCGCCCAGTAGAGCCTGTCGAGTGCCTCGGCCTCCTGCATCCAGGCGTACTCCACGTGTTCCGCTGACAGGCGGATCGGAAGTTGTCCGGCGAGTTCCATTCCGATCACCCGTTCGACGACATCCTGTCCCTTCTTCCGGAACCGGAATTCGAGATCCGTCTCAATGACGCGGACAACCTCATCGATGCCGGTCTCTTCCATTAGTTCACGGCGGGCTCCCTCAGCAAAACCGGGATCCTCGGGCTCCAGCTTGCCGGTGACCGGTTGCCAGATGTGATCGCGCTCTGGCCCCCGACGCAGCAGCAGTACCGACACCTCCGGCGCTCGGGTGTAAACAATGACCTGGACTTTGCGTATCATTTCCAAAGTGCGCGGCTCCAGCGCGCCGATGCATTTTACATCGACCGATTTACAAGCAATCGCGGTGGGGGCGTCGAGGGTCAGTGATTGAAGTGAACGAACAGGTCTCGATCCCGGAGGGCGAGATCGAGTTCCGCGTGTCTTCCAGCAGCGGTCCCGGCGGCCAGAACGTCAACCGGGTTCGGACGCGTGTGACGCTCCTGTTCGACGTGGGCGGCTCGATGAGCCTGTCCGACGCCGACCGTCAGCGGATCCTCGCCCGGCTGAAGACGCGAATCAACAAGGATGGTGTGCTGCAGGTCAGCTCCCAGAAGCACCGGACACAGGATCAGAACCGGACTGCGGCCGAGCAACGGCTCGGCGAGTTGTTGCGCGAGGCCCTGGCCAGCAGGCATGCTCGACGCCCGACGAAGGTCCCATCAGCGTCGAAGCGACAGCGGATGGAAGAGAAGAAGCGGAGGTCGCGCCTGAAACAGGCCCGTTCGGCACCCGGTGAGGATGAATGAAGGCGTGAAACCGACCGGTGAAGCCACCCGACTGCGGCCGCTTCTCGCATCGGCTGCCCGGGCGATCGAGTCGCGACGAGGCGACTACCTCGTCATCGGGATCGGCGGGGGGTCCTGCTCGGGCAAAAGCACGGTGGCGATGGCGCTGATCGAGCATCTCGAGGAAGGTACGGTCCTCTTGATGGACGACTACTACCGATCCCGAGCCTTGAGCGCCGAGCGCTTCGACTCTAATTTCGACGAACCCGTTGCCCTGGACCTGGATCTCCTCTGCTCGCACCTGGAGGCCATCCGCGGTGGGGGAACGGTTCGGAAGCCCACCTATGACTTCAAGACGCACCGTCGGACGGGATTCGAAATGTTCCATCCCTCCCGGGTGACCATCCTGGAGGGGCTGTTCGCTCTGCATGAGAACGTGTGCAAACACCTGGACTTTGGAATCTTCGTCGATTGCTCGGATGGGGAACGGCTGAGACGCCGGATCGTGCGAGATTCCCGGGAACGGGGCCGGTCGCGAGCGAGTATAGTCCACCAGTACGACGTGACCGTCCGGCCGATGCACGAGCTCCACGTGGAGGTTTCGCGGACGAGGGCGGACCTGGTCGTCGGGAACGAGCAAGCCCAGGACGAAACTCAATAGGAGGGTCCATGGTCGAAGTAGAAACTCGTGAAGACATCGCTCTGCTCCGTCTGGCTCACGGGAAGGTCAGCGCGTTTGACCTGGAGCTGGTGGTGCGGATAGCGGAGGAACTCGACCGCATGGTAGCGTCCACCTCCCGGGCCGTCGTCATCACGGGCACCGGGGGGACCTTTTCGGCCGGCGTCGACCTATTTCGTGTCCTGGACGGCGGTGAATCCTACCTGAGGCAGTTCCTCCCGGCGCTGAACCGGGCTTTCGTCAAGCTGTATACCTTTCCCAGGCCGGTCGTCGCGGCGATCAACGGCCACGCCATCGCGGGGGGCTGCGTGCTGGGTTGCGCCTGTGACTACCGTCTTCAGGACGTGATGCGGGCCTACCTGGAGAGGACGCTCGGACGAAGCAGTTAGCTTCGTCGAGAGGACGCTCGGACGGAGCAAGTAGCTTCATCGCCGGGTCAAGGCGGAGCGAACAACTGACCGATGGAAGCTCTCATACAGGCCTGGGGCGGCGAAGAAATCCTGATCCGCTACGACCAGCCGACCGGCGCCTGGTTCGTCATCGCGATTCATTCGACGCGCCTCGGCCCCGCAACGGGCGGGACCAGGATGAAGCATTACCCGGACCTCGACGCCGCGATCTCGGACGCAATGCGCCTGGCACGAGGGATGACCTACAAGTTCGCCGTGACCGAATGGGCTCGCGGTGGCGGCAAGGCGGTTATCGCGTTGCCCGAGTCCTTCGACCCTACGCTTCGCGTCGACATGCTGCGTAGATACGGCCGCTTGATCTACCAACTTGGTGGACTGTATGAGACCGGACCGGACGTGGGGACCTCTCCGGCCGACATGGATGTCATCGCGGACACCGGTGCTCCCTACGTGTTCTGTCGCACGCCGGAGAAAGGCGGGGCCGGCGATTCGAGCCCCTCGACGGCTGCCGGCGTGCACAGCGGCATCCGGGTCGTTTGCGACCGTCTCTTCGAGACCCGGTCGCTGGAGGGATGCCGGATTCTGGTCCAGGGGGCCGGCAGCGTCGGCTCGCGCCTGACGAAACTGCTCCTCGCCGATGGCGCACAGGTCCTGCTCGCAGAGGTCGATTCCACCCGGGCGGCGCCTCTGCTGGATCTTCCGGGAGTCACCCGAATCGCTGCGGAGAAGGCGCTGGAGACGTCCTGCGACGTCTTCGCCCCGTGCGCCCTGGGCGGGGTTCTGAGCCCCTCGACGATCGGGGGCCTCAAATGCCGCGCTGTCGCCGGAGCGGCGAACAACCAGCTGGAGGAACCCGAAGACGCGAGCCGGCTCCGCGACCGCGGGATCCTGTATGCGCCCGATTACATCATCAACATCGGTGGAGCGCTCGCGATTCCAGGGATCGAGAAACTGGGCTGGTCGGCGGCCGAAGCCGAACGCCGGGTTCGAGAGACCGTCGCATCGGCGCTGGCACGCGTGTTCGACTTCTCGGACGCGGAGGGCGTGACGACCGAGGAGGCAGCACGACGTATCGCGGCGACCCGGCTCGAGAGTTCAGATCCTTGATCGGGAAAACTTCGGTCCTCAAAAAGACGGTAACGAAATTGCTCAGTGAATTGTCTTATGAGGACGAAGGCCGGCTCGAAAACTGTTCTAAACCCGGCCGGCCGCCATGCCGATTCCCAATATAGAGGGATCGTGTGCATAGGAGTAGACGCATGGATACTGAAGTCGCCCGAGAATTGAGGAAAGTCGCCGCCTCGCTGGCGGTCATCGAGAACCGACTGGCTTCGATTGAAGCCGAGCGCCGGAAGGAAGCCGAGAGGCGCGCGGAATTCCCGGCGATGCCGTTCCCGGCATTCGACCAGCCGCCATCCTCGCTCCCTATCTAGCCGCCGTCGGAGGCGCCGCAGGTGTCAGCCCTTCGCCGTCGCCGGGCGTGGTGGGTCAGATTTCCGACGCGGCCCAGAGGCCACTAGCGCGGTACCGGCTTGTCGAGTGAGTCCCAACCGTAGGCCCGCGCCACCCGATCTGTCAGTTCTTCGAGTATGATCCCCCCGCGATCGCCGTTGGTCATGATCGCGACTCCATATCCCTTCACTTTGTGCGCCAGCAAAGTTGCGCGGAACCCCCAGTTCGATCCCCCGTGGCCGAAGTACCAGCCCTCCCCGAGCTTCGAAATCCGGAACCCGACCCCGTAGTCTCCGACCCCCACCGGGTTGACCATCTCCTGGACCGTCGTCCCGGACAAGATCCTGTTCGACCTATTCCTCATTGACTCCTGGACCTCGATGGCGAACTTAGCCAGATCCGTTGGTGTGGTCCACAGGCCGGCAGCGGCCAGTTCCGGGTAGACGTGCCATTTCGCATCCCTGGCCTGTCCCCGCCCGTCGTGGGCCCGGGCGGCATTGTGGTCACGCTCGCGACCGAGGGGCTGATCGTAGGCGCTCCGGGTCATGCCGATCGGTCCGAGCACCCATTGCTGGAGCAGCTCCGGAAAGGGTTTTCCCACCGCGTCAGTGAGGGCCAGCTCCATCATCGTTACCCCACCGCCCGAATACTTGAACGCGGTCAGTGGCGGGCGCTCTAGAAAGACCCGGCCGACGTTGGACGGGGGGACCCCGTTCAGGATCTGGACGGCGGACGGCCTGGGGCTGTCGGGATGGTATCCGGGGAACCCGAACCCGTCGCCCGTACCGGACGTGTGGCTGATGAGGGTGCGGGGAGTAACGGGCTGGTCCCGTGTGAACCGGCTCTCGGGCAGCTCCCAGGAAGTGAGAATCGTGTTGATGTCGTCGTCGAGCGAGAACCTCCCGTCCTGGACAGCCTTGAGGACAGCCATCGCGGCCACAGCTTTGCTGATCGACGCGGCCTGGAACAGGGTCTCGGTGTCCACACGGGCTCCTGTTCGAACGTCTGCGATGCCGTAGGCCTTGGCCCAGTGGATCTTGAAGTCGTGGATGACGGCGATGCTGACGCCGGGCACCGCCGCGATTGTCATGATTTCGTCGAGTGTGTAGGGATCGGGTCCCTGCCGGTTTGGCGTCTGGGGACTCTCGATTGTCCCGATGATGTCGGCGACCGGATCCTGCGAGCGGGCTGCGATCACGAAGCCCAGCGTCAGCAGCAAAACGCTCGTGAGAGCGCGGCAACTCGTCATTTGGCTGCCTCCTGAATTGTCTATGGCCCGCATGTTAGTGGCGGGCCCGGGGGAGTCAATCGAACCTCCACCTGGTTGAACCGGGCAAGAAAAAGGCAGAGAATTGAACGCATGATTGGTTCAAGTCCATTTGGCGCTGTCCTGCTCGTCGCATCCCTGGCAGTTCCATCGCAGGGACAGGGCAGCGGAAGCGCGTGGAGCAAGAAGGAAGCGCAAAAGATCGTACGGAACAGTCTGGGCGAGGAGCAGAAGGGGATGCTCGGTTTCTCTCTTCTCGCCGTCGGTGGCAAAGCCATCCTGGCTCGATGGATCACCGCACCCACCGCAAGAGCGCTGGATCGGCTCTCCGAGTTGGACGAGCGAGGAAGGGTTCCGCACGTCGAGGGCCTCTATGCGCATTTTGTTGGTTTGTTTCGGAAACATCTGCCGTAGCCCGATGGCGGGTGGCATTCTCGCCTCGCGTGCCGCGCAATCAGGTTTGAAACTGGAGGTCCGGACGGCCGGCGTTTACGCGCAGACGGGGCTCGGCCTGAGCGAACACGCCGTGGGTGCGATGCGAGAGATCGACATCGACATCTCCCGGGACCATCCTCGGCAGTTGGACCGCGAACTGGTGGCCTGGGCCGATGTCATCGTCCCGATGGAGCGCGCGCAGGGCAGTGCCATCGAAGCCCTGTTCGCCGGAGCCGCTCTGAAACTGCGTACCCTGGCCACCGACATCGAGGACCCTTACGGATCGGACCTGGCCACTTATCGAGAATGCCGCGACCGAATCGCCGACCAATTGGAGAGTCTGATCTCCAGGCTATAGCTGACAGCTGACCGCTGAAAGCTGAAGGCCAAAAGCCAATACGCCCGACAAGATTCGAACTTGTGACCTTCGGATTCGTAGTCCGACGCTCTATCCAGCTGAGCTACGGGCGCAAAAGAATTTGTTTACTACGTTCGGTCCTTGTTTCGCAAACGCAATAATGTTTCAGCGTGGTTGGGAGCAACTGAGCCTACAATATCCGAAGCAGGCGCTTTGATTCTTCCAGTAGCCGGTCCAGGTCCATTGGTTTTGCCATAAAGCAGTCGGCGCCGGCCTGGAGTATCCGGGGTTCGACTTCAGGTTGACCGCTCATCGCGATGATGGCTGTCCTGCTCCGAGGATCCTCCTTGATCCTACGGCACACTTCGAGTCCGTCCACTCCGGGAATCAGGATGTCGAGAACGAGCAGGTCGGGATGCCAACGTCCGATGTCGATCAGGGCACTTATGCCGTCCGAGGCGGAGGTGACCTCGTACACGCCCTGCCGTTCAAAGAAGCTCTTGAGAATCTTGACGATGTCGTCCTCATCCTCGACGATCAGGACCTTGAACTTTTCCTCTGTCAGGGCTGGTGGGACGGGAATCTGGTGTTTCCGCAGGAAAGCGAGCAAATCCTCGCGCCCGATGCGTCGATGTCCGCCCGGGGTGCGGTAAGAGATCAGCAGATCCTGTTCGATCCAGTTGATAACCGAACGCGGGTTTACCTGCAGGAGCTTACTGACTTCGTGGGTCGTAAAAACGCTCTTTACTTCAGTACTGGATGCCATCCACGGGCTCCTCTTAGCGGCAATCGTCTCAAAGGGGGCTACTTATTCGCTTACCGAATGGCTGGGGCCTCCCGCCGTGTATCCGTTTTATCGGCCGGCGCCAGGCACCGGCTTAAAGTGACGTCATGGACTCCACAAAGGGAGACGTTCCTTGGAGCTGGCTCGACCTCACGGCCCTCTAGTCAACTTCGCGATTTCGAGCGTTCCCTTCACGGTGCACAGTTGGCTGTGATGGCGAGCGTCTATACCGTAACATAATGAGTTTGCAATGGAAAACGCTATCCGGAATTGGATCGAGACCGATTTGGACGCCATCGTTGCGGCATGGCTGACTGCGCTCCAGGATCTCGCTCGGCAAGACTTGGAGCTCCGGCAGGATCCGGACCGGTACCTCCGAGGATGGCTTCTCGAACGGCTGAAACAACCCGACGCGTTCGGTCTGGTAGCTGAAACTGGATGTGACCTCTCCGGCTTCCTGCTGGGCCGAATCGCAATCTGGGAGTCGGAGCCGCCGATACTGGTTCCACGGAGCATCGGTGTCATCGACGTGGTGTACGTTGCCGAGCCTGCCCGAAGGCGGGGTGTCGGCTCCCAACTCGTCGCCGAAGCGCTCGCGTATGCCGCTCGGCGTCGTGTTTCAGCCGTCGAGACGACGTACGAAACAGGTAATCTGGGTGCGGCAGGGATGTGGAAGAAGCACGGGTTTAGGAGCTGGATGGAGAACGTTTACCGCCCGACAAAGGCCCCGCCCCGAAGAGTGGGCTTCTAGTGTAATCCGTGGCTTTGATATGCGGGTAGTCAGTGGCTTACGGGTGATCCAGGCACTGGATTGCGCAGACAAATATAAATCCATCCAGTCCATCATGGTTGGCCTTGCCCGATTCACTGTGATCCTCTAGACTATACAGTTTTCTTTCGCGGTGAACCCCCGCATGCCGCCTCCCTGGAACGATATCTGGAGCACGACGCGTGAAAATATTTAGCTGCATGAGGCCGGTTCCGGACCCGGCCTCCCGCCTCGTTATCAACGAAGACAAGAAGTGGATCAAGGATCAGGAGCTGACCTTCGTCGCCAGCGAAGCCGACAACTACGCGCTGGAAGAAGCGTTGCGGCTGAAGGAGAAACATTCAGGTGAGGTCATCGTCCTATCCATCGGCGGCGACCACGCGGCCAGGGTTTTGCGCTCCGGCCTTGCCATGGGGGCGGACCGCGCCATCCACCTGACGGACGACCAGTTCGGCGGGTCCGACGAATTCGCGACCGCCCGGATCATCACCAAGGCCGTTGAGAAGGACGGCGATGCCGACATGTTGCTGACCGGCGTGCAGTCCGATGACCTCGGGACGGGGACAACCGGCATCATGGTTGCCGAGCTGCTGGGCTGGGCTCACGCGACTGTTGTAATCGCCGTCGAGGCCGATCCCGATGCCGCATCGGTCAAAGCCCGCCGGGAGTTGGAAGGTGGGGTGAACGAGACGGTGGAGCTGCCAACGCCCTGTGTTCTGACCGTCCAGTTCGGCATCAACCAGCCCCGCTACGCGTCATTGAAGGGGATCATGGCCGCCAAGAAGAAGGAAATGAAGACCTGGTCGGCCGCCGACCTCGACCTCTCAGCTGATTTGGTCGGGCGCGCCGGTGCCCTCTACGAGATCGGCGAGGTGTTCGTCCCGGCGAGAAAGAGCCAGGTCGAGATGATCGACGGTACTCCGGGAGAGGCAGCGGGCAAGCTGGTGGAGAAACTCCGGAAGGAAGCAAAGGTACTTTGAACGATCGATCTCGAGATCGATCGTGCTGTCAGCGATCAGCGTTCAGCTGTCAGCTCAATCGGATGGGACAATCGTCCCGTCTCCGAAGTCGCTGACAGCTGATCGCTGAATGCCGTATTAAGAGGTTGAAATGATACTCGTCATTACGGAACACGAGGACGACAGATTCAAGCCGATCACGAACGAGCTGACGGTGTTTGCACAGCGGCTGGGGCGGGATCTGGAAAAGCCCGTCTCGGCGGTCGTGCTGGGCGCCAACGTCGGCGCTCTCGCCGACGAACTGAAGGATCGGCGCCTCGACCGGGTGATTCAGATCGAGGACGATCAGCTGGCCGACTACAGCCCGGATGGCTACGTTGCCGCGCTCAGGCAGCTGATCGAGCAGGAAAAACCATTCCTCGTGCTCGCCGGTCACACGACCATCGGGTACGACTACGCGCCACGACTAGCGGCAGGGCTCGGTCGTCCCCTCATCGGCGGCTGCGTCGACTACGAGATTCAGGGTGAGGCGCTTCTGCTTACCCGGCCGGTGTTCAATGCCAAGATGAACATGCGCGTCTCCTTGCGTGGGGAGCCGCCCTACTTTGCGACGGGAGCGCCGGGAGCCTATCCCGGCGACGAGGTCGAGCTGGGCGGCAGCCCGGCGCTGGAGGCGTTCTCCGCCGACCTGTCCGGGGTCGAGATCCGGCGCCGGGTGGTCCAAAGAGAAGCCGCCGAGAAGGGGCAGGTAGATCTCAGCTCGGCCGACATCATCGTCTCCGGAGGACGGGGTTTGAAGAAAAAGGAGAACTTCAGCGTCGTTTCCGATCTTGCGGAAGCGCTCGGAGGGGCCGTCGGCGCCTCCCGACCGGTCGTCGACGCGGAATGGCTGCCGCGGGAATACCAGATCGGGAGTTCTGGACAGACGGTCTCGCCGAAGCTCTACTTCGCGATCGGGATATCGGGAGCCATTCAGCACCTGGTCGGCATGCAAAGCTCTCGCTGTATCGTCGCCATCAACAAGGACGCTGACGCCCCGATCTTCAAGGTGGCTCATTACGGGATCGTCGACGATCTCTTCAAGGTCGTGCCCGAAATCACGAAGATCGTCAAGGAATTGAACACATGAGGGTTAACTCCCGCGTCTTTGGTGTTTGACTCCGCAGACCGCTTCGCATATAGTGACCCGGCTGGCAGCGTCCAGCGGTCTTGCACGGAATCAGATTGCGGATCGATTCACAGGAAGAGGAGGAATATATGCGGAAAGCGTCCATAGTGATCGGGCTGTGTTTGATCCTGGCCATGGTCCTAAACGTCATGGCGATACAGCGGATGCATCCGGACATCATGAGGGACATCGGCTCCACGAGGGGAAGCCTGCAGCGGAACATCGAGGCCAGCGACGGTGACGCGGCAGCGATGGATGCCGTGAAGCTTGAAGGGTTCTTCAAGGAAATCGTTCCGATGTATGAACGGATGGGGAACATGGACTCGGCAATCTTGATGGCCACCAAAGCGGCGTTAGCATCGGCCGACGCGGCGTTGGCAGCCATGGCCGGCGACATGGACAAGGCCATGGCGGCTCACGGAAACATCGTCGGTGCTTGCCGCGGATGTCACGGCCAGTATCGTGAGAAAGCCCCCGACGGATCGTATCGAATTAAGAGACCCGGAGGCTAGAACAGGTTAGTTTCTGCGGGAAAGGGGTGCGGCTACTCCTCTTTCAGTTGTGTTGGTGTTCAAGCCGCCCGTCGCGGGTTGTGATACCCGTCTATAAATAGAGCACGTATTTTGTTTTGACATTGTTGTGGCAAAGCGAGTAGTCTTTCAGGCGTGAGTGGTGTCTATAATTAGATTTCCTCCACCATCCCACTCTCCCCGCGGCCGAGCCGCGGGGATTTTTTTTTGAGAATGAGCCCGTGATTCAAATACTCCTTCTCTCCTCTCTCCTGTTTGCAGACGGATTCCTCCACGAAGTTGCAGACGGATTCCTCCACGAAGACGCGGAAGCCGACCGCCTGGTTCGCCAGACGATGTCGGCGTCATACCATCTCCGCCTCGACGAAGCCCGGGCCGACGCGCGCCGACTGCAGCAGCGGTACCCGGGACATCCCGTCGGTTTCACACTCATGGCCGAGACATACTGGTGGGAGGCTCAAGCCGACCCCGGCAATGAGACGATCGAAGACGCATACTATGAGGCCCAGGAAGAGGCGCTGGCGAAAGCTGAAGCCGCGCTGGATGCGGACGTCCATCCACGTACCGAGATCCTTTCCTTCCTGGCCTCGACCGAGGGAAGTCTGGCGCGCTTCGAAGTGACGCAGAAGCAAGCCTGGTTCAGCGCCGTCCGGGCCGGTCTGCGTGCTCACCGGTACGCGCGGGACGCGTACGAACTCGACGAGAGCCTCTACGACGTGTACCTGGGGCTGGGCGCGTTCAACTTCTTCAGCGGATCCCTGCCCGCCGTCCTGCAACCTTTCGCCTTTGTGATCGGTGCCCGCGGAGACAAGGAACTGGGCCTGGAGCAGCTGCGACTTGCCCGGGAACAGTCGCACTATGCGAGAACCGAGGCCCGCATCGTGTCCTACACCGCGCTGCTGGAGGACGGTCAGTATTCAGCAGCTTTCGAAATGTTGGAAGGCATGCGTTCGGACTACCCGGCCAACCACGTCTTCTTCGTCTGGGCCACCGACTGGTTCTTGCGACAGGGCCGCGTGTCAGCAGCGTTGGACTACCACGAACGCATCTGGAGAGAGGACCGTGAAAGCCTTCCGATGACGGCGCAGTTCGCACTGGCAGAGAAGGCCCGCGTGCAGACTTTGATGAGCCAAGGCGCCGACGCGCTCGCCACGATCGAACGAATCCGCGAACTCCCGGTGGAGGATCCGCTGCTGGCGAAGAAGATCGTTCTGGTGGAGACACAGGCGAGGAATCAGTGGTGAAGAAGTAGTCAGTAGTCAGTTGCCGGTAGTCAGTTGTCGCCTTCCTCGACTTTTCTGCGCAGTGAAGACCCGGGGACAGGGCAAGCCCTGTCCCCCTCACAGTGGCTCTCTCTCGGTCCGTTCCGCGTAACGAAAGAAAAACCGGCGGTCATCGACCGGCGCTCCGAAAACAACTGACTACTGACTACCGACTACTGACTACTAGATAACCCCCATCCGCCGCCCCACCTTCTCGAACGCTCCCAGGGCGCGGTCCAGGTCCTCCCGTCCAAGGGCCGCCGAAATCTGGGCCCGGAGGCGCGCTTCACCGAGAGGCACGACCGGGTACCACAGTCCTTTGACGTAAACCCCCTCTTCGAGCAACGCGGCGCTCATGTCCATCGCGACCGAGGCCTCGCCGAGCATGATGGGCACGATCGGGTGTGCCCCTTCAATGATCTCGAAGCCGAGTGCCTGAATCTGGCTTCGGAAATAGTCCGTGTTGACGTGAAGCTGCTGGATGAGCGCGTTGTCCTTCATCAGAACGTCGACGGCTTCGATCGCTGCCACGACGATCGAAGGCGGGAGGGAATTCGAAAAGGTGTAGGGACGGGATTTCTGCCTCAGGAAATCGATCATCCGGGCTTCTCCAGCGACGTAGCCGCCTGCCGCGCCTCCAAGGGCCTTTCCGAGGGTGCCGCTGAGCACTTCCACCTGACCGAAGACGCCCTGCGCTTCCGGAGTGCCTCTTCCTGTTTCACCGACGACTCCGACACCATGCGAGTCGTCTATGAAGAGCACGTGGCCGAACTCTCGGGAGAGTTCGATCAACTCCGGTACTGGCGCCAGATCGCCTTCCATGCTGAACACGCCGTCGGACGCCACAAACCCAAACCGGTAGGAGATCTCACGTGAATCGGTTTCGAGCATCTGCCGCAGGTTCGCTGTGTCGGCGTGCTCGTAGATCTTTCGGTGGACGACCTCGGCGCGGCAGAGACGGGTTCCGTCGATGATGCTGGCGTGGTTGAGGCGGTCGCTGTAGATCACATCACGATACAGCTCCAGTCCCATTCTCTCGTTGATTATGGCAGCGAAGAAACCTTCGTTCGCCGCGTAGCAGGAGGAGAACAGAATGCTGTCTTCGGTGCCGAGAAACTCCGCTAGTTTTTCCTCCAGCCGGCGGTGAATCGTCAGAGTGCCGCATATGAAGCGGACCGACGAAACACCGTACCCGTAGTCCCGTATGCCTCGGATGGCCGCCTCACGGATTCGGGGATCCGATGCCAGGCCCAGGTAGTTGTTCGAGGCAAGCATGACAACATCGCGGTCCCCGACGCGGACAACGGCACCCTGTTCGGAATCGATCAGCGTTTCGTCCTTGTACGTCTTGGTTTCTTCCAGACGGTTCAGTTCGTCGGCGATCGCTTCATGGAGGTTCATGGCTTCAACAGTACCTTGATTGCATCACGACGCATGATGGCCGTGATGCCGGTTTCATACTCGTCGAGCGGCAGCTCGTGGGTTACGAACCCACCGTCGAGCAGTTCATCGGCCAGCCCGGCCCGCAGCAGGTTTCTCATCGTCTCCCAGGTCCGGAACACGCGGCGTCCGATGATACCCTTGAGAGTCACCCCGCGGAAAATGACGTCGCTCGCAAAGTTCACTTCGATCTTATCCTCCGGCATACCGAGCAGTGCCATCGTGCCTCCCATCCGGATGATGTCGAGGCCGTCGCGGTAGGCGCCGTAATTCCCTGACATCTCCAGTACCGCATCCACGCCGGTTCCGTTGGTTTCCTCCCGCACGACGCTCTTGAGCCGCTCGTGGGCGCCGGAAAGACCGAGGTCGAAGCAGTGGTCGGCGCCGAAACGGCGAGCGAGCGAGAACAAAGTCCTTTCGACGTGTTCCGGGCCCCGCTCCGAGCCTGGAGGAGTGAAATCGGTGACGTAGATGTTCGAGGCCCCGCTGCGCCGCGCCAACGCCGTAGCCATCAGTCCTTGAACACCGGCTCCGAGGATTGCGACGGATTTACCGGCGAGGTCGACCTCACCCACCGTGTGGACCGCGTTTCCCAGCGCATCCATAAACGCGATCGCCTCGACGGGGATCTGCCCCTTGCGAAAGACTACGACGTTAGAAGCGGGGATGACGACGTATTCGGCGAACGCCCCGTGTTCATGGACACCCTTGATGATCGTGTTCTGGCAATGGTGACGATCTCCCAGTCGGCACTGGTAACACCAGCCGCAGGTAATGTGCATTTCCGCCGAACAATAGAACTCTTCTTCGATGAATTCCAGGAACCGCCGATCTTCGGCAAGTTCGTACGCACTTCGACCCTCGACGAAAGCGTCGACAGTGTCGTCGTGCACCGCATGATGTGCCATCATGCCGGCCAGTCGGATCCGTGCGGATTGCGCCGCGTCGACGATCTGTCCGCAGAACTCATGGCCGAGGATCACCGGGTTCGTTCGTGCTCCCAGCATTGCGTCACGGAACGCGTGTTTGCTGTTGTAGATTCCGACATCGCTGCCACAGATGCCGGCGGCCACTACTCGGATCTTGACCTCATCTGGGTGGGCGAGGGAGGGGGTAGGGAGCTCTTCAAGCATCAGTCCCTCCGGCCAGTCTTCGCCCTCCGAGGGCCTGCTCTTGACGATGGCTTTCATCAGAAGCTCATGGTATGCGGGTGAAAAACGCCGCCTAGTGTAGCAAGAAAAGACTACAGTGAAGCCCCCCGTTTGACGATGAGAGCAGTGAAACGGTCGTTTGGAGTATCCGAACGTCCGCAGCGGGGGGCTCTTTATCAAGGGGAGGAGCCCTCCGCCTTCAACCCCTCGGCGGGGCGCCTCGACAAACGCGCCGTTCTAGTTCATTGCCGCCGTTTCGGACGTGCCGCCATGAGGAAATTGCTGCGACGCCTGCTGTTTTTCGGCCTGCTTTTTGAGGGGCTGGGAATGATTAATCTGCCCGTTGTACTGACCGCAATCACTGTCGCGATAGCGATAACCGCGTTTACTCATCTTTTGCTCGTTCGAGGCACGAATTCCGCTTGATTCTCTCCTGCTGAGGTAATACTCTAGGCCCCCTGTTCCGGAGGCAATTCGATGCGGTTTTTTCTGCTGTTGGTTACTGTCGCCTATGCTCAACCGCTAAACGCGCAGGACCAATCAAAGCAGATCAACCCGCCCATCGAGGCCATCGCTCGCGCCATATCCCCCGAACAAATGGACGTCGGTTTGCCGAAGCTCGACAGCTTCGAGCGTGTGGTTGCGCGGCTGACAACAAGTCCGGACCGGGAACGCGGGTTCCACGACGGGAATGTGAATGAATATGCTCTGAAGGATGTTTCGGTAGACGGCTACGTCTTTGGTGTCCGAGCCGTCGGGCGCGAAGCTCCAGTGAGCCTGGTCGGCGCCCACGTCAACCCACCACGCGGGGAGACCCTCAACAAGGTCGCACCGCAGTAAAATCCTAAACCAACCCGGTTCGTTTTTTGATCGGGGATTTTGCGACGTGTGAGGATCAGCCCCTGCACGCAGGAAGCGAAAATAGAGGGCCACCCTTCGTGCGCTTCTGTTAACTCAGCGGACTTTTTCTTTTAATACCAGCGACCGTGGGACCTGCGACATTGACTAGCCAAGCTCTGATTCTTACGGACGACAACAAACTGGCACAGTCCTTGACCGAGACGCTGGGGTCTTGCAAGTTCGGGGCAAGCGCGACGGCCGAAGCCGAGAGCGCGTTGAAGAGACTGCGCTCGAGGAAGACGGCCCTCGTCCTCGTCGACCTGGATCTGTCTTCCAGTGACCCGATTGCTTTCCTGGCAAAAGCGCAGCAGGCTGCGCCTTCAGCGATCCTCATGCCGCTGGCGAGCCACGAGTCGATCATGCGCGCGACGGAAGCAGGAGAATTGGGCCTGCACCAATTCTTGAAGAAACCGGTGCATGTCGAAGAAATACGAATCGCGTTGGATCAGACAAAGATTTTGGCGCGGATTCGCGACGAGCTCGCTGGGTTGCAGGCGGCGATGGCCGGCCTGCACGGTTCAGCGGAGCTCTACGGCTCGAGTCCCGAGATCCAGTCGGTGTTGAAGGTGGTCGGTCAGGCCGCTGCGACCTCGGCAAACGTGATGATCCTGGGTGAGCCGGGCACCGGCAAACGCCTGATCGGTGAAGTCCTGCATCGCGATAGTTCGAGAAAGTCCGGCCGATTCCTCCACCTCAGCTGTGCCGGTTTGAGCGAGGCGCTTATCGAAAGCGAGTTGTTCGGCCACGAAGAAGGCGCATACGCCGGGGCCGGAGCACGCCAACTGGGCCGGCTGGAATTGTGTGACGGCGGCACCCTCTTTATCGACGAGATCGGCGAGCTACCGCGGAAGGTCCAGGACAAACTACTGCGTTTCCTGACCACCCAGACGTTTCAGGTGCTCGGACGGCGGGCTTCTCTCTCCAATGCCGACGTCCGGATCGTTGCGGCTTCGAGTCAGAACGTGGAGCAATTCGTCCGTGATGGCCGATTCAACAGAGAGTTGTTTCATCGACTCAACGGGATCCAGATCAAGGTGCCGACTCTACAGCAGCGAAAGAGCGACATCCCGGCACTGGTGGATCAATTCATGCGCGACCTCGCGCGGAGCAGAACAGAGCCGGTCCGTACGATCACGCCGGACGCACTCGCCAGGTTGATGCAATACGATTGGCCCGGGAACGTCCGGGAACTGGAATCAACGATCGCTCAAGCAGTACCCCGGGCGGCGGAAGGATCCATCGGGGTGGCCGATCTGCCGCCGTTCCCCGAGCCGACCGAAACGGAGCAGGCTCCACCCTTGATACCTGGAGCAACGATCCAGGAAATCGAACGGGAAGCCATTATCCGGACCCTGGAGTTCGTCGGTGGCTCGACCACCCGGGCGGCGAGAACCCTCAACATGAGCGTTCGCAAGATTCAATACAAGCTGAAGGAGTACCGCCTCACGGCGGCTTCGACCGTCCGTTCCGAAACCCACCGGGCCGTTCCTTCCGAGAAACCCCTCCCGAAGAAGCGCGCAGTCTTCGTCGCTGGGGTCGACTCAGCCGATTGAAACTACCAGGGTAAGCGATCAGCTTTCAGCGATCAGCGATCAGCTCAATCGGATGGTACTATCGTCCCGATTTCCAGAAAAGCTGGAGGCTGAACGCCGAGGGCTGACGGCAGGCGTCATCCTGCAAGCCGAGAGCAAAAACCATCGAACTCGCTGGTCACACGTCCGAAGAGCCCCTTTTAGCTGAATGACTTCGCGCGATAAAATTAATTGTGTTACAGTTATTACTGTTTTTGCCGATGGAACGTTTAGAGGATCGTTGGTCCAACCGGTACGGAGGCAAAAGAGAATACGATGCCGTGGTCGGCAGCGCATGGTTTCAGATTTACGAGCGCATCCATCTTGGCGAATGTTCCGAGGAAGCCCGGAGTCTTCGGGCTGTACAACGATCAGGGTTGGGTGTTCATCGGGCAGGGGGAGAGCGTTCAGCAGTCCCTGTTCCAGTGTCTGGACAAGAGTCGCCAGTACTTCTGGCCGGACGAACCGCAAGGTTATACCTTCGAGCTCTGCCCCGCCGCCGATTGCAACCTAAGACGCGATGCCCTGATTCTCGAATACTATCCCGTCCGCAACCACCTGCCGGAATCGGCCCGAAACCACGCCGGACTTCGCCAAGCCTAGCAGCCCGTGGCAGAACTCTGCAGGGCCGCGTTACGGCCAAACGGGGCCGGATTCTAGGAGGCGAGGACGAAACAATGCTCATTCATTGGGAGGAGTCGGCGACAACGAAGACGGCCCCGTTTCGCCGTAACCCGGAGGGCGCAGGGGGGTTCGGGCCGCAGGCTTTGTCCCTCGTCGGTCACGATGAATGATCATCGCTCCGCTCCTCTCTTCGCGCCTGCAACCCGAAGACCCCTGCGCGCGACCCTGCAGAGTTCTGCCACGGGCTGCTAGAGGCCTGTAACAGAATCCGATACCGTTGCGCTCGCAACGCCACTATCACTCTCTCTGTTAAAGGCCACTTGCCAGCCCGTTTTGTAGCAGTTTGTGCTATAGCCGGTGAACCGGAAGCCTGAGGTTCCGGCTACCGCGGGCCGGAAAAACCCCGATTGGCAGCCGAAGACGCTCGGAATCGATCGTGCACCTCTGTTCGGCGCCATGACCCTCCGTCGAAGAAAGAAACGAGACGACACCGCAGGCCGACCCTACCGCGTCCGATGCCGCAAGTGCGGTAGGCGGTTCAACCTGTTCGATGCCTCATGGTGCGGCTGCCGGCACCACCGGCCGACGAAAGTGTGTCCGCACTGTCGCAGGTGCCTGTGTGACCTGCCCGGCTATGACGACCCGTCCTGCTGGGTCGAGCCTCCTGACAGGTTCCGGCGTCGCGGTTTCGATCCGCTGATGGTGTACTACCTGTGAGTTACCGCACTTCGCGCGGCAGCGTGCCCCGCATGACGAACTCGCGGGTCGTGGGCTGCCCGTCGGGCCCGAGGATGTGAATGCGGAATCCTGGCCGATTCTCGTCGCCCGTGAGCTCCACAGGGTAGGAACCCCTCAGGTTTCGGAGCCGGAGTGTCGTTTCGTACTGGCCTTCATCGAGATTCCATATGAACACCCGGATTCCGTCGAAGTCCAGCTCGGGCGCCGTTTCGGGACGGCGCTCGGCGACGACGTACCAGTCGATGGGTCCTTCTTCGGGATCTTCAACCCGCTTCAACCGGTGCACGGCGGTGTAGACGCGTCCCTCAGTGAATGGCCGGATGGACTCGGGGATGTCGTACTCCATCAACTGGTAGTAAACCCAGCCCACCTCGTCGGCCGAAGGGCGAACCTTGAACCAGATATCGGTCGAATCGCTGTCCGGACGCGGCGTCGTGGCCCGTTCCAGCACTTCCAGCGCTGCACCCCGTCGGAGACGACGGATGATCGTCGTTTGACGGCCGGGTTCCAACCGAAGGTTGACCTGATCGGTGGCGCGCGCCGTGTTCTGGACAGGCTGATCAACAGCGTCAGCGACCCGCGCGACGAGAACCTGCCGGGTGGAGTCGCGGAGCAGGGTGCTCTCTTCCATCCAGCCTTCGATCAGATCCTGGTCCCGGACCCGATACCAAGTGTCCTGCTTCTCGATGATCGAAACGCGGTCACCCTCATCGAGCGTGAACATCGTTCGCGACGAAGAAGTCCCGTCGATGCGAACCGACGTGTTGTCGCGCAGGATCGTGGCTTCATCGATAGCGGGGTCCATGGCCGGGACGCAGCTCGCCACGAGCACCAGGAGACCGATTAGGCAGGTTCGAATACCTTTCATAGCACGGTGTTACGGCTCACCCTCGGGGCAGCCGCTCTCGTTCCAAATTATATTACGATGGGATAAGATTGGTCCCTATGACCGGGCAATCCGAAGAAACTCCCGACTTCGAGGCGGCGCTCGAGAGGCTGGAAGAGATCGTCAAAGCTCTCGAGGGCGGCGAGATCGCACTGGAGGGGTCCCTGGAACTGTTCGAAGAAGGGATCCGGTTGTCCAGACTGTGTCACGGAAAGCTCGAGCAGGCCGAGCGACGCGTCGAGCTACTGCTCAAGGATGCCTCCGGTCAGGTCCGCGCAGTCGATTTTGAAGCGGATGACGATGAAAACTAGCGAGAACGGCGGCGCGAATCTGGAGGCTTTCTTCGATCAGGTCCGTCCCGCGGTCGATGAGACTCTCGATCGCCTGCTCCCCGCCGCCGACGCCCCGCCGGCTGCCCTGCATCAGGCGATGCGATACAGCGTGTTCGCAGGCGGCAAGAGAATGCGCCCACTCCTCTGCGTCGCCGGTTATTCCGCGTTCCGCGACGATTGGCGTCGGATTCTTCCGGTGTCCTCGACTCTGGAACTCGTCCACACCTACTCGCTGATCCACGACGATCTCCCCTCTATGGACGACGACGATTTGCGACGGGGAATCCCATCCTGCCACAAGGTGCACGGCGAAGCGATGGCGATACTGGCCGGCGACGGCCTTCTCACGCTGGCGTTCGAGACACTGGCGATGACGGACTTTACGGGCGAGCAGATACGGCACGTCACCGCCCGGCTCGCGCGAGCGGCCGGGACGTCACGGGGAATGATTGCCGGTCAGGTCATGGATCTGGCGGCCGAAGGGAATAGTATCGACCAGGCCGAGCTTGAATCGATTCACCGCCACAAGACTGGCGCATTGCTGGAGGCGTCGCTCGAGATCGGTTCCTATCTGGCTGATGCAGGAGAAGCCGCGATGGCGAGCATCGGCGACTATGGAAGGAAAGTCGGGCTGGCGTTCCAGATCGTGGACGACATCCTCGACGAGACCGCCTCGAGCGATACACTGGGCAAGACGTCGGGCAAGGACCGGAAGCAGCGCAAGGCAACCTACCCCTCCGTGCACGGCATCGAAACCGCACGAAAGATGGTCGGCAGGATCACAGCCCAGGCCCGGGAGAGCACACGGACTCTCGGCGATCGTGCTGAACTCTTGGTTCACATCGCCGACTACCTGGAGAAGCGGTCGAATTGAAGAAAGCGCGCATCGACAGACTTCTGGTCGACAGGGGCCTGGTGGAGACACGGGAGCGTGCCCGCGCGTTGATCATGGCCGGCGACGTCCTGGTCGGCGATCGGCCGGTCACCAAGGCCGGCGCCGGGGTCGACGTCGAGGCTGAGGTTCGACTGCGCCGCCCGACGCACCCCTATGTGGGCCGCGGGGGTGTGAAGCTAAGGGGCGCGCTCGACGCGCTCGAGATCGACCCAACCGGCCAGGCGTGCGCGGACATCGGTTCGTCGACCGGTGGGTTCACCCACTGCCTGTTGTTGTCGGGCGCCCGGATCGTGTACGCCATCGACGTGGACACAACGCAGCTCGACTGGAAACTCCAGGGCGACGACAGGGTAGTCCCCGTCGAGGGCAACGCGCGCTATCTTCAGCCGGACCGGATACCCGAGGCCCTCGACCTGGTGACCATCGATGTGTCGTTCATCTCCGTCTCGAGGATACTCTCGCGCATTCCCGCCGTGCTCGCGGATGCGGGCCGTTGCCTGGCGCTGGTCAAACCGCAATTCGAACTTGGCCCGGGTCTGGTCGGGAAGGGTGGGATCGTGACCGACCCGGCACTGCATCGCGAGGCAGTGCGGAATGTGATCGATTCGGCGGGGCCAACCAGGCTCGTCTTCCGGGCGGAGTGTCCGTCTCCCATCACCGGAAAAGAAGGGAATCGGGAGTTCTTCGTCCTTTTCGACAATGAGCGAGCTGCTTCGGATGCTCGCCGAGAACGATGACAATCCTGAAGATCGGTGTCCTTACCAAGCCCGAGCAGCCGGAGGTCGCCCGAGTGGCCTCGGACCTGGTCGACTGGTGTCGCGAGCGTGGAATCGATGTCTTGCTTCCGTTGGATCTCGCACGGCGGCTCGACCGTCAGGAACTCGGAGTTTCCGACGAGATGCTGGCGTCGGGGCCGGAACTGCTCGTCGTCATCGGCGGTGATGGAACGCTGCTGGCAGCCGCACGCCTGCTGGGGGGCCGTTCGGTTCCCATTCTCGCGATAAACCATGGCGGGCTCGGCTTTCTGACCGAGGTGACGTTGCCGGAGCTTTATCCCGAGCTGGAGAAAGTCCTGGGCGGGGAGTTTGGCACCGATCGGCGCGTGTTGCTCGACGCGCGCTTGCTGCGTGGGAGCGATGTCGTCGGTGTCCAGCGTGCCTTGAACGACGTCGTGATCAACAAGGGCACGCTGGCCCGGATCATCGAACTCGAGACTCGGGTGAACGACCAGCACGTTTCGACGTTCCGTGCCGACGGCCTGATCATCGCCACGCCGACCGGGTCGACCGCGTACAACCTGTCGGCCGGGGGGCCGATCGTGCACCCCGACATGAGCGCGATGCTGGTGACTCCGATCTGTTCGCATACGCTGACCAACCGCCCGTTGGTGCTACCGGGACAGGCTCGGGTGACGGTCACGCTGAAGTCGGCCGGCGACGAGGGCGTCTACCTTACCGTGGACGGGCAGATCGGTATCGAGATGAAAGCCGGAGACCGCCTGGAGGTCGGGCCGTCCTCGGAGGAAATCCGTCTGGTCGCACCGGAGGGAAAGAACTACTTCGACGTCCTGCGGGACAAGCTCAAGTGGGGCTGACGCTTCCCTGGCTGTTATAATGTATCCCTTCGGCGACGCGTGACATGATCGGTGCGGACACCCCAAGGAGAGATTGAGACGTGAAGAGCAAATCGGCGCGGCAGACCGTCTGCAACGAACCGGGTAAGACCGCCAAGCAGGCGTTCTGCGGAGGCAAACTGAAACTGATCACCCCACTCGAACCGGAAATCGCGCGCTCCGTGGCCAAAGACCTGGACGTCTTTCGATGCCAGGATTGCGGTACCCTGTACACCGAAGAGAGCCCGTACGCCGCGGCGAAACGGTAGCAGGTGAGGCGGTGCCGCCGGGAGGGGAGAACGTGTCCGAAAAGACCGAACTGATTCACGACTGGAACAAGGTCGACTGCACCACACGCGACAGCCGGAAACCGGTCCAACTCGACGATGAGACGCTCCGAGACGGTCTCCAATCGCCCACCGTCCAGGACCCGCCGATCCAGGAGAAGATCCGCCTTCTACATTTGATGGACGCCCTTGGTATCGACATGGTGGACATCGGTCTGCCCGGAGCCGGCCCCCGGGCTTACGCTGATGTGCTTGAACTGGCGACAGAGATCAGCAGGTCCAAACTCAAGGTTTACCCGAACTGTGCCGCCCGCACGACGATCCGTGACATCGAACCCATCATCTCCGTCGCGGAGAAAACCGGCACCGAGATCGAGGCAGCCACCTTTCTGGGTTCCAGCCTGATCCGCCAGTATGTCGAGAACTGGGAGATAGATACGCTCCTCCATCGAACTGAAGAAGCCGTCAGTTTCGGGGTCCAGCACGATGTGCCGGTCATGTACGTGACCGAGGACACCTCGCGCGCCTTTCCTGAGACGATCAAGCGGCTTTACACAGTTGCCATCGAATGCGGTGCGCGCCACATCGTGGTTACCGACACGGTGGGGCATTCGACACCGGACGGCGTCCGCGCCCTGATTCGATTCATGGTCAAAGAGGTTATCGAGCCGTCCGGTGAGGAAATCAAGCTGGCCTGGCACGGCCACAACGACCGGGGCCTTGCCGTCCCGAATTCGCTGATCGCCTTGGAAGCGGGTGCCGACGTCGTCCATGGTTGTGCACTCGGTGTCGGCGAGCGGGTCGGAAACACGGCGATGGATCAAATCCTGGTCAACCTGAAGCTGCTGGGCTGGATCGACCGCGACCTGTCGGCGCTGAAAGAGTATTGCGACATCGCCTCCCAGGCGTGCCGGGTTCCGATCCCCCCGGGCTATCCCGTTGTCGGCAGCGATGCCTTCCGGACGGCCACAGGGGTCCATGCCGCTGCCGTGATCAAGGCGATCAAGAAGGGCGAGGCGGACCTGGCCGACAGCGTCTACTCCGGGGTGCCGGCCAATTTGTTCGGGTTGGAGCAGGCGATCGAGATCGGCCACATGAGCGGCAAGTCGAACGTCGTCTACTGGCTGGAGAAGAGAGGGATCGAGGCCACCGACGAGCGCGTCGACGCTATCTACGACTACGCCAAGAAATCCGACCGGCTGCTCACGAGCGAAGAGATTCTACAGATCGCAAAACCCCCAGCATAGGCTGGATTTTTCAGAAAAATCTGACGATGTGCGGTCACAGACCGCACCTACACCGGCCTGAGATATATATATCCCCTGTGTGTAGGTGCGCTCTATGAGCGCACAACCGGCGTCAGAATCCGATCAAGCGATGACGGGTTGGGCCTCGAACACCCGTTTGAGAGCCCGCGACACGGCGACCTCGATCAGGCTGCGTTCGTACGGATCGTCTTCCAGTTCGGCGATTTCGAGCATTTCCTCGGCGGCGGCTTCCGACGCGACCTTCATGTTGTTGTCGCTGAGCGCTTGCCGCGCCAGGGCCTTCTCCGCGGCCGGCGAACGCACCGGTATGATCGTCGAACTGGAGACGACGATTTCCGGCCCGCTGGCGATGTTCCGGCGGAGTTTAGTCCGGATCGCGGCCGACACGGTGTTTTTCCCGGCGCCGGGGTTCACGCGAAAGAAGCCGACGCGGTCCTTGGAATCCAGTACGGGAAACTCGACCTGCGCGGGGAACTCTCCCCGGTTCAAACCTTCGGCCGCCGCAAGCAGGAAATCCTCAATCCTCAGCATCCGCGATCCGCTCGGAGATTGAAGGCGAACCTGGGCTCGGAGGGTGACCAGGGCCGTTGACAGATCGAAGTAGGGGGATTCGGGATCCAGGCCCTCAAACACGGTGATCCGATTCCGTACCAACGGGTTGGCAAGCGCAGACAATGCCTGTTTCAGCAGACCGTTCTCGCCGCTGATCTGTTGTAACACCTTCCCAAAGGTCGCTCCGGTCCCGAAGGAAACTTTTCCGCGCCGTTTCGACACAGCTCCAAAACCGGGAATCCTGCGCACGTCGATGACGACTCTACTGGTCGGTATTCGCATCGTCGGGTCCATCCCCGAGACCAGCATCGCGCGTGCCCCGTGTTTCGCCAGCAGCCTTGCCAGGCCTGCAAGTGTCTGTGGAACTTGTGCTTTCGGCATCGGTCAGTCCCGGCGCGTCCCGCGCTCCAAAAAAGACCGGTCGGATTCTAGAGACGCCAGCCTCGAAAGTCAAGCCTAACTGAAAGAGACGTCTTCTCCGAAGGAGACGTCTTCTCCGAAGGAGCGTCTTCTCCGAAGAAAACCTGGACCAGTTGGCAGTAGTCAGTAGTCAGGACTATTGCTACACTTGGCGCAATGGAAGTGGACATTTTTGACGAGGTCGTCAACCTCCGACGGCTTGGAAAGAAGGCAGCGCTAGCGACAATCGTCCAGATCCGGGGCTCGGTTCCCAGTTTCCAGACGGCGAAGATGCTGGTGCGAGAGGACGGCTCCACCGTCGGGTCGGTTGGTGGCGGTTGCGTCGAGGCGGACGTCTGGGCGGCCGCGCAGGAAGTCATCAAAGAGGAGCGATCGCGGGTGTTGAGTTTCGACCTGACTGATGAATCCATGGCCGACAGCGGCCTGATCTGCGGGGGAAAGCTCGAGATCTTCGTCGAACCGATCATGCCGGTTCCTCGAGTTGTCATCTTCGGTGCAGGGCACATCTCGACGCAGGTGTCCAAGATCGCCACGATCGCCGGGTTCAAGTCCTGGATCGTCGATGATCGGCCCATCTACGCCAACGAGACGCGCTTCCCCGAAGCGGAACGCATCTTCGCCGACAGTTTTGAGGACGCCTTCAAGGCCATCGATCCGGACGAGAACACCTACCTGGTCATCGTCACCCGCGGCCACCAGGAGGACCAGAACGTCCTACGCTGGGCCGTGGGCACCGAGGCTGGCTATGTGGGGATGATCGGCAGCAAGCGGAAGATCCGCACTATCGTCAGGGATCTCGAGAAAGAGGGGATCGACCTGGAGCGCCTGGAACGGGTGCATATGCCGATCGGGCTCGACATCGGCGCCGTCGTCCCCGAGGAAATTGCCGTAGCGATCGTTGCCGAGCTTGTCCAGAAACGCCGTACGGGGTCCAGCCACCGACTCAGCAAGAAGCTATATCAAACGAGTACTTCGTCTGCCGAGTAGTAGTGCTGCGCTGCCCGGACGCCTTATGTGAGGCCGGACAGCCGATCGTTCCGTGAAATTCAACCAACAGAGCGCGTTGATCGTTCGATAGGGAACTGTATCTGGGGTGGGACCGGACCTGGCTCACCCTGCCGCGACTCTACCGTCTTGAATTGGTGGAAAAGATCGGCCAGCCATTGGCGTTCTACCTGGGCGGCGTCACCCGGGTCTACGCGGTCCCGGACGGCCGGGAGATCGCACGCTACTCGGCCGAGGAAGGCGCCGAACTCCTCGGGAATTGATTGAACGCGCTCCGCGGCGACGCTTCTCGCGGGGTAGGCTTACTAACGAAGCGGCATTGGGGCTAGTCTAAACCAGCCAGTGGCTGCATTGCTGTCACGGGCGGCCTACTGTATCGCGATGAAGATTTACACCAGGACCGGAGACGGGGGACAGACGCGTCTTTTCGACGGCACGCGCGTTCGGAAGAACGATCTGCGCGTCGAGGCCTACGGGAACGTGGATGAGCTGAATTCGGCCATCGGTTCCGCCCGCGCGTTCACATCGGACGCCGGGATCGCGGAGCTGCTTCAGAAAATCCAGCAGGAGTTGTTTTCTCTGGGCGCCCAGCTTGCCGACCCGAAATTCGACGCCGAGCAGTTCGCGAAGCCGAGCCTGTCCCCCGAATGGGTGGCCGCCCTGGAGAGGGCCATGGATCAGCTCGACCAGGAGTTGCCTCCACTGCGGGCGTTCGTTCTCCCCGGCGGCGGCCAGTGTGGGGCCCTGCTACACCTGGCCCGAACCATATGCCGGCGCGCGGAGCGAACCGTCGTCGAATTGAATGAAACGACCTCACTCGACCCGAAGGTGATCGAATACCTCAACCGTTTGTCAGACCTTTTGTTCGTCCTGGCACGGGTCGTCAACCATAGAGAAGGGAAACAGGAAATCCAATGGTAAACCGACTTTTTGCCTCAATCCTATTCATCCTCCTGCTGGGGGTCCCGGCTGCGGCGCAGTTCGAGGACGACTTTCCCAGGGTGGAGATCGGCTTCGGGTATGCCAATTATGGACTACCCGGCGTCGGCGGAAGCACGGACCGCCTGAATGGTTTCTCGATGCACAGCGGGTTCAATCTGGACAGCTGGTTCGGGATCGAGAACTACACGGGTGCTTACAGCGTGCCGAACGATATCACGTTGATCACGAACATTTTCGGTGGAAAGCTCGTGGCGCGCGACTTGGTCGACGGTCGGATCTCGCCGTATCTCGTCGCCGGGCTCGGAGTGGGCTATTTCACAAGTAACCGGTCCCGGGGCGGGTTCAGCGAGGCGGCTTACCGACTGGGTGGCGGAATCGACTTCAACCTCACCGGAGGGATGGCCTTGAAGGTGGATGTCAGCAACCTGGCCATCAACAACATCGACGTCGGAGGCGCGTGGGGGGCGAACCTCAATATCTCGACCGGGCTTGTATTCAACCTGGGGAACTAGTGGCCTGTAACAGGTCACTAGAGCCGTTGGCGGGCGTGAGGCTCAGGCGGCCTCAGCTCGGGGCCCCTGCCATGCGGTGTGCGACCAGATAGGCCGTATCGGTCTGCGGCTGGACGTGGACGTAGAACCAGTGGTTCCCCGACACGACTTCAAAGAAATCCCGCCGATTGGCATCCGGAATCACGCTTCCGTTCTCCATTGCCCAACCCAAATCCTCGAGATAGGCGGCCATCGCCGAGTTCATCGGCACTAGATCGTATTCCGTTGTAGACATTCCGTTTTTCGATCGTTCAGATGTCGCCAAGATCATAGGTGATTCTCCTTTCTGCCTTCCGGCATCCGTTGCTCTCAACACTATTACGGGGTCAGAAGGGAAAAGGTTTCAAGAATTCGGGGACGGCGAATCAGAATTCGGGGACGGAGACCGAATTGTCCTGTTTCCAAGTTATTGAGTCTGTATTCCACTCGATTCGGTCTCCGTCCCCGAATTCCACGTCCCCGAATTCAGCCAGTCCGCCAGTCCGGCTGATTCCTCCGGCAGGGCGTCGCCCCTGTAAGAGACCCGGCCGTCCGAATCAATCACGAAGATGCTCGGCGTTCGATGCACCGAGTAGAGCCGCCCCACGCTTCCGTCGGGGTCAAGGGCGACAGGGAAGCGGATGAAGTACCGCTGTATTGCAGCCAAGACTTTGGCGCGATCCTCCATTAAGTTGACGCCGATGACGACAACTCCCGCATCGAAGATGCTGTTCAGTTCCGAGATAGTGGCTTCCGAGACCGGATCCCAGGACGCCCAGAACGCCAGAATGAAGCGGCTCCCTTTGAGATCCTCCGACCGGACGGTTTCGCCCGAAGGGCCGGTCAGCGCGAAGTGCGGAGCATGCTCCAGGACCAATGCCGATTCCGCGACCGGGTCAAGCGCAGCCTTGACGACGAACAACGAGGTGACCGCCGTCGAGAGGAAGAGGGCGGACACACCGATCGCCGTGAGGGTGATCAAGGCTATGCGAATGGCTTTCGCCGGCCGTTCCATACCGTTGTCAATGCACGAACAGTGCCACTCCGGGCCAGCCAACAGCTGCGGTTTTCGGGGGCGGTGACCCGCAGAGCTGAGGAGCGGCCGTGAGTCCGCAAATTCGTTGTACGGCTCAACTGAATCTGATAGGCTCGGGTCCGTTTACAAGAGATATGCTTCCCCAGCTGGCCCGCGTCCCGAGAGTCGAATCGAGGCCTTTCCTGACTCGCCCCTCCCACACGTGTCCGTTAGCCAAGTGAACGCACACTCTCTTAATCGGCTGCAACAGGCAGGTCGGATCCACTTTCAGGCCACGGACTTATCCGGGCCTATCGCCCCAGGGCGGACCAGGAGTTTTCGATGAGTAAGAGGTTGTACGTGGGAAACCTCCCATACAAGATCACTGAAGCGGAACTTGAGGAGCTGTTCGCCGCGGTCGGCGCTGTCGAGTCGGTCCGCATTATCACGGACAGGGAAACCGGGCGCGCCCGCGGCTTCGGCTTCGTAGAGATGACGAACGACGACGATGCCGACAAGGCGATCGAGAAGTTCAACCAGTACGAGCTGGAGGGCCGCACGTTGACCGTCAATGAAGCGCGTCCCCGGCAAGACCGTGGGGGCTTCGGCGGTGGTGGCGGCGGTGGATACCGGCGTAGCGAGCCGCGCTGGTAGGGTAGAATCCCGTCGTCCTGGTTTCCGAAAGTCGTCTAGCGCCTGCAGCCGCAGAGCGATCTTCTGCGGAAAACCCGTCTCTTGCACCGAATTCGGTCGCGTGCCGAAGCTTTATATTGTAAAGTACTTCGCATGTTGAGGGAGTGTGTCAGTCCGATACTGAAGAGGAGAAGCGAATGATCGAGACGCAGATCGCGACAGAACCGAGGGTCGGAATACCAACGCATCACCACGAGCGCATCGTCGTCGAACCCCGTTCCGGGTCGGAGTTCGTCGACATCACAGACCTCGTGATGAAGGCGGTCCGGAATTCCGGTGTTCGGTTCGGCATTGCGAACGTCCAGACACGTCACACCACGACCGGGATCATCGTCAACGAACACGAGCCACTCCTGCTCGACGATATGGCCGGCTTGCTCGATCGGTTGGCGCCCGGTGCCGCAGAATACGGACACGACGATATGACGATCCGGCGTGTGAACCTGACGCCGGGGGAGCCCGCAAACGGCCATTCGCACTGCCGCGCGCTGCTGCTGGGGACTTCCGAGACGCTTAACGTGGTCGACGAACGGCTCGATCTGGGCCGGTGGCAACGGGTGTTTCTGGTGGAACTGGACCGGGACAAGGAGCGCGAAGTCAGCGTGATGGTCATGGGGTCCGCCTAGAAAAAGTCAGATATCGGGTAACCGAGGGGGCCGGTCAGGCGTCTCTTAGGTTATGACGCACTTATTGCTACGTCCTTCTCTCTCGCTGGCATTGGTACTCCTCACGGGCTTCACCCTGCTCGCCAATGGATCGGGCTCGATCCTGCAGGGCGAGGATATCGAAGCTTTTTTGAGGGATGCCGCAGTTGTCGAAGTCCAGGAGATCGGACGAGGGGTCACCAATCCCCTCAAAGTAACGCTCGAGCTGAATGGGGTCCGACGGTATGGGGTCTTCAAGGACATCGATCGCTCCGAGCCCGGCCTGAAAGCCGTTGGTCAACGGTGGGAGTTCGGGTTCCAGGACAGCTACAAGACCGAGATCGCGGCCTACGAGATCGACAAGATGCTCGGGTTGGGGATGGTCCCGGCCACCGTCGAGCGTGTGATCGATAATCGGCGCGGGTCCCTGCAGCTCTGGGTGGATGTCCTGATGTCGGAAGAAGAGCGCCTGGAAGGCCTGACGCCACCGCCGGACGCGCTCGCCTGGAGTCGGATGACGACTGATTTCGCGCTCTTCGACAACTTGATCGACAACACCGATCGTCACCTCAACAACCTCCTGATAACCTCGGAATGGAAGATCGCCCTGATCGACCATTCCCGTTCCTTCCGCAGGAACAAGGATCTGCGAAAGCCTTCGAGCCTCAGCCGGTTCTCGGAGTCGTTGCTGGGCGCCATCTCGCAGCTCGACCGCGAGACTCTCGAGGAGGAGGTCGGCCAGTACCTGACTGGAGTGCAGATCACGGGCTTGCTGGAGCGACGCGACCGCATTCTGGAGCTCTCGGGCAAACTCGTCCTGGAGCGCGGACCGGAGGTGGTCCTCTACCCATAAGCCAGAGTTTGGTTCCGATCGCTAAACGCTGACCGCGTTAAGGTTTTCGGATTGGCCAGACGATGAGTCGGGTATGGCTTCCCGACCCATCCCGAGCCGAAGGCGCACCCTCGTGGCGGGAGTCGCGATTGCCGGCCTATGTCGATTGACCCTCGCCGCGGTGTCGGACGTTCCCCTTCCTGATGCAGCTGAATTCATCGAGAAAGCACAGACGCGGGCCGTGGAACAGCTCGACGAGTCGTCCGTGCTCGCCGGATACGTCTACCGCCTGAAGCAAACCGACGAAGATCTGGGTCGAGGTGACACGGTCAAGAAAGCAAAGACCACCGACGCCGAGGTCTACCATTTCGAGCACGGACGGTTCCGCAAGGTGATCACCCGGAATGGCGTCACGCTCTCGGAGAAGGACGCCCGCCGGCAGGAAGCCGAATTCTCGAAACACGTGACCGGCGAAGAGGTGCAGAAACAGACAGCTCCTCCATGGCTGCCGTCGCGAGGTGCGTCCGACGAAGATCGCCGCGAGATGATGCGGGATATCAGCGGAGCGTTCGACTTCGAACTCCTGCGGCGGGAGAACCTGAACGGGCGTCCGACCATCGTCGTCCGTTTTGAGCCCAGGGCAAGCGCCGAGTTCGAGAGCCGGATGGGCAAGGTGCTACTCCCTCATGTCGAGGGGCTGGCGTGGGTCGACGAAACCGATCTGGGCCTGGCGCGAGTCGAGGCCAAGCTAGCGCGCACTGTCAACATCGGCGTCTTCGGCCTCATGGCACGTATCCACCAAGGGACGGCCTACGTTCGCGACTGGCTAAGGACAGATGGCGGCGACTGGCTTCCCGCCACCACGACGGTCCAGTTCAAGGCCCGAACCCTGCTCGTACGCGGCACGCATCGTCGGGTGAGGGAAGAGTATTCCGACTACAGGAAGCTCTCCGGCTCCGGAGAGCATGGCGCGCTCCAGCGCTTCTGATACACGCACCAACACCCTGTGTGCTCATAGAGCACCCACCGCCGAACAATACGCACTCGAGTAAGTTTACGTGCGATCTCTGAGCGCACGTGTTTCGGTTCGCAGAGTGTGCGGTCATAGACACCCAGTTGACCTCTCAGGCCGGCGAAGAGTTGTATCCCAGCCTGTCGCCCGACGGCCGGTCACTGGCGTACGTGAGTGCGGTGTCCGGCAACTGGGACATCTATTCCAAGAGGGTCGGTGGGCAGAACGTGATCAACCTGACCGAGGGTTCGGCTGCTGCCGAAAGACACCCGAGCTTCTCACCGGACGGCGAGTTCATCGCATTCGAATCGAACCAGGACGGCGGCGGCATTTTCATAATGGAGGCCACCGGTGAAAACGTGAGGCGATTGTCAGATTTTGGCTTCCATCCTGCCTGGTCGCCGGATGGCACCCGGATCGTGTTTGCCACAGCCTTGGAGACCGTAACCCCACGTGATCGGGGAGCGGACAGCGAACTATGGGTTGTCGAGGTGGACACGCAGGACGTCCGCCAGATTTTCGAAGGAGACGCCATACAACCGCACTGGTCTCCCGGCGGCAGCCGGATCGCGTACTGGTCCCAGATCGGTGGCCAGCGGGACATCTGGACGATCCCCGCGGACGGGGGTGAGCCGGTTGCGGTGACTAGCGACGCGCCATTGGACTGGAATCCGGTCTGGTCTCCCGAAGGCCACTACCTCTATTTCTCGAGCGACCGAGGCGGCACGATGAACCTGTGGAGGGTTCCCATTGACGAGGAGTCGTGGGAATCCGTGGGTGAGCTGGAACCGGTGACTACGGGCGTCGGGAGTGACAGCATGTACCTGTCGCTGTCGGCAGACGGGAGGCGACTGAGCTACGCGATTCGGGATGTTTCGATAAACATCATGAAGGTCGGTTTCGATCCCGCCACGAGCACAGCGGTAGGCGAACCGGTACCCGTGACCGGAGGTTCTCTGAGGAACCTAACTCCCGACGTATCTCCCGATGGTAATTCTGTCGTTTTCTACAGAACCGGTGTGATCGACTCCCTCGAATCATCACAAGAGATCAACGGTCGGCACGCAAGGTTTCTGCACCTGTCTCAGCTGAGGTTTCAGTAACCAGATTTCTTAGGGAGTCGCGTCTGGCGGAGGCGCAAGGCGTTTCTTCAACTCCCGGTGCAGTTTCTTGACTCCTTCCAAGGTTAACTCGTCCTTGTCCAGCAGATCGAGCAGTTCGGCATCAGTCAACACGTATCGCAGGTCGTCGCCAAGGATGACTTTGCCGGTCTCGAAAGGTTGAACCGGTATGCCTTGATCTCGAAGCTTCGCGATGGCGCGTTTGACCCGAGCGGGCTGCGTGGTGGGTTTAGGCATCTTGCACCAGGTCTTTGGGTTGGTCGGCGGAAGCTTTCTCAGGACGGCCGGCTAGCCCATGTCGCGCGTCTCTGGATGGGAAGGCGACGGCAGCATGAAGTGTAATACCAGGCAAGCAATTAATTCTAGGAAAAGCGTCGGCCATGTCAGGACCACCAGACATCGCAGCGTGAGGGGGAAGGTCGGCTCCGGAAGTCAAAGGTTCGGTCGCGGGTCATTGCTCTCCCAAACAAGTTGTGTGCGTCAAGTTCTGCAAAAAGTATTTCCGAAAATTCAGTTCTTGAATGTTGATCGCCGTCGGGCCTGTGGGAATGTGGTAAAGCTGAGCGTTCTTGGCGAAACTTTTCCAAGGCTCAGAGGGAATCCGCGTCTTTTGCGGATTTCCTCTGAGGCGTCATTTCCATCAGGCCTCTGCGTTTCTTTCTTTTTGGTTCTTTTTCTTTCTTTCGCCCCCTCGAAAGTGTTCCGCAGCGATTTTCCGCTCCAGGATGCTCTGTAATCGCCGATCGACATCCGAGTCGATCATGGGTCGGCCCGTTTTGACGCGTTTAGGCAGCGGGCGTCTGACGGTGCCAGTCCTTTTTGTGTTCCTTCAACAGATCCATGTTCAAGTAGCGGATCGCTTCGATCCAGTTCTCATGCGTTTCGGTGGTCAGCGCCCGAATCAAACGCAAACAGCTGGCTGCGTTGGGGAAGATCCGCACCACGCGCGTTCGCCGCTTGATCTCCTCGTTGAGCCGTTCCAGCATATTGGTGGATTTCATGTGCTTGTGATGCTGGCGCGGCAGCGTGTAGAAGCTCAGCGTCTCGTCGATGTTGTCTTCGACCCAGTCGCAAAGTTTGGGATATTTCTGCCCCCACTTGGTTAACCACGCCGCCAGATCCTGCCGCGCTTCCTGGAGGTTCCGCCGGTCGTAGAGCCAACGCAGTTCCTGGAGACAATCGTCATCGGCTTTGCGCGGCAAATAATCCAATGCGTTTCGAAGAAAGTGGACGTAGCAGCGTTGCCAGATCGCTTCGGGCAGGACTTCTGCGATGGCTTTCTTCAACCCCGCATGATCGTCGGTCACCACGAACTCCACCCCGCACAAGCCGCGTTGCTTCAAACTCAGCAAGAGTTGCCTCCAACTGGTCGTGCTCTCCCGTCCCGCCAGTTCCACCGCCAACACACCGCGCCGGCCGTCCCAGTTGATTCCGATCGCTACCAGGACCGCCCGGCTCCGGATCACCCCGTCTTCGCGCACCTTCTCGTAGCGCGCATCCAGAATCAGGTAGGGGTATTCTTCTTCCAATCCTCGCGTCGCAAACTTTTTCAGCTCCGTGTCCAATGTCCTATTGATCCGGCTGATCGTGCTCGCCGAAAACGAATGCCCGCATAATTCTTCGGTGATCGCTTTCACCTTCCGTGTCGATACCCCCTGCACGTACATCTCGGCCAAGCTGGCCACGAAAGCTTTCTCGCTGCGTTGGTAGCGCTCAAACACTTCCGTACTGAACCGGCCGGCACGATCCTGCGGCACGCGCAGCTCCAACTTGCCCACCCGTGTGACCAGACCTCGCTCGTAGTAGCCGCTCCGATATCCTGTGCGACCCCCTGTTCGTTCGCTCTTGATCGCACCCACGACCTGGTCCATCTCCGCCTCGAGAATCTCCTGAACTGAGGTGCTCCCCAAAATTCGCAGGTTGCTAAGGTGTAAGATCGCTGCCTCAGGAGAGGCAGATGAAGAAGCGAGGACGGAAGCAGTACAGCGCGGCATTGAAGGCAAAGATCGCCGTGGAAGCGGTCAAGGGACAGCGCACGATCCAGGAGCTCGCGTCCCACTACGAAGTTCACCCGAACATGGTGACGAAGTGGAAAAAGCAAGTGCTCGACGGCGTATCGGAGATCTTCTCCAATGGTCGATCCCCGGCCAGTGAAGTCGATGAGCAAGTACAGGTTTACCAACAGATCGGAAAATTACAGATCGAGGTGGAGTGGCTCAAAAAAAAGTCGGGACTTTCCCGTTAGAGCAACGACGGCCATGGATCGAATCAAATCACGACGAGTTGAGCATCGTCGAGCAGTGTCGGTTGACCGGAGTGTCCCGATCCGGACTCTACTACACACCGGTGGGCGAGAGCGCCGAGAACATCGCGTTGATGCGTCTGTTGGACGAGCAGTATACGCGGACCCCGTTCTACGGGATTCGGCGTATGACCTGGTGGTTGGAGACGCAAGGTCGGCAGGTCAATGCGAAGCGGGTTCGGCGACTGCTACGGCTCATGGGACTGGAAGCGATCTATCCCAAACCGCGGTTGTCGATGCCAGCCCCGGGACACCGGATTTACCCATACCAGTTGCGCAATCTGGAGATTGTGCGTCCCGATCAGGTGTGGGCCACCGATATCACGTATATCCGACTCCGGCAGGGATTCATCTATCTGGTGGCGATCATGGACTGGTTCAGCCGGTACGTGCTGGCTTGGGAAGTGTCCACGTCGATGGACAGTGGATTTTGCGTGTCGGCACTGGACTGGGCGCTGAGGCAAGCGCAACCGGAGATTTTCAACACGGATCAGGGGGCTCAGTTCACCAGCGATGTCTTCACGAGCCGACTGGAAGACCAGGGCATCACGATCAGCATGGACGGCCGGGGCCGGTTCCTGGACAACATCTTCGTCGAGCGCTTATGGCGCACCGTGAAGTACGAGGAAGTGTACCTGAAGGACTACTTGAGCGTTTCCGAGGCGATCTCGAACCTGAACCTATATTTCAGGTTTTACAATCAGGAACGCGGCCATCAAGTATTCGACTATCAGACGCCCGAGACCGTTTACTTTCAGCGCGCGCCAGGGGCCTGTGGAAACTGACTCCGCAGTGGAAATCCGCACACAACTCGGATTCCCATAGCGGCTTGAAAACAGCCTCGAAGACTCGGCTTTTTCACAGCTCCCACAGGCTCGGCGTCGGGCTAAATATCAACTCATTTCAGTGGCAGCGATCCACCTTAAGACCCGGGGGTTGCTGTCCGAAGAATGGGGAGCCCCTCAAAGAACGCTTCGACACTTTGAGCGAGCTGATTCTGGATAGTGCTTCGGTCTCCGTGAAGCAGGTGCATGGTAACGCGGGCCCTCTTCCCGTTTTTCAATTCAACAACCGCGTCCTCGACAGCCTCCAGTTCTTCGGCTGGCAAAAGCCGCAACCCATAGATCAAAGCCAGATCCGCCATGTCCTCTCCTCCGTTTCTGCAGCCTGCCCCGCCAACGAGGGGCCCGTAGGGTTTGCCCTCCTTCAGGAGAACCTAGAGTTTCAATTATTGCAAGTTGACGCCCAAGCCGCCTCAGCGTTTGAAAAAAAGGTGGCGGGATGAGGGTCGGAACTCAAATGAGGCGAACGGCTCGATGGCCAATCCAATGGACATGGATGGCCGAATCGGTCAGGATAACGTCTTTCTAGGGCGTGTTAACACTAACGTAGCGCCTCGACGATGAGAGCGAAGTGAAGGAAGGCGAGGAACATGACGTCGAGTTTATCGAAACGGGAGAAGATACGCCGGAAACCTTTGAGTCGGCGGAAGAGCCTCTCGACTTCGTTCCTGCGGCGGTAGAGAAGGCGGTCGTATTCCCACGGCTCCAAGCGGTTGCGCTTGGGCGGCACGACGGGAATCCACCTAAAATCCAGAGCCAATTGGCGGGTCTGGTCGTCTTGGTAGGCACGGTCCATCAGCAGCGGCAGCGGCGCGGGCAACGGCCCCAGGCCGGCGAGCAGATCGCGGCCCTGCGGGGCATCGTGCGCTTGGCCGGGCGAGAGCGCAAACGTTATTGCCGTTCGAGCATTCGCGGCAACCAGATGAATCTTGGTGGTCCATCCGCCGCGGGATTTGCCGATCGCTTGCGGACCGTTTTTTTTAACGCACCCGTGCCGTCGGGATGCACCTTCACAATGGTTGAGTCCATCGAAACGGCTTCGATCCGGATGCGGACCAGTTGCTCGCGCTGGAGTTTTTCGAAGACGGCGTCGAGCACGCCGTTCTTGGACCAGCGGTTCATCCGGGTGTAGATGGTGTGCCAGTTGCCAAAGCGCTTGGGCAGACCGCGCCACTTGCAGCCCTGCTCAGCAACATACAAAATGGCGTTCAAGACCGCCAGGTTCGAAAGACTGACGTTGCCCCGCTGACGCGGCAGTTCCGGCTCGATGCGACAATACTGCTCCTGTGTGATCTCCATGCCTGATTATAAAACATTTATGCTCATTAGTGTTAACACGCCCTAGTGAAACCACTGGGGCGCAAGTAGCAGCCACTGTGCCCTTGGAGGACTTGCACCTTGATTCCCGGCAACATCATCGCTTTTTTGCAACGCGCTTCGATTGGCGCCGCAGGAACACGCGACAACAGCCTGATTCCGCACTTTCATAAGGTTTCTGGCTGGTGGGTGGACGAGGACGGGAGAATGATCGGCTGCTTGCTCCCTGAACAATTCACTCGCAATCTCGACTCCTCGCTCGAGGACAACGGTCAGTTTGCGCTCACCGTCGAGCAGATCGGATCTCACGAGACCTACCAGTTCAAGGGGGAGTACGTCGATCATCGACCCGTCGTCGTCGGTGACACCGATGTCTACGAGCAATGCCGACAGCGGTTCGTCGAAGCTATTGCGACTTACTTCCCACAGATTCCTCGAGAGGCAGCACGGGACTACTATTTGCCGCCCGCAGTCGCTGTGACGTTTCGAGTCCGAGAAATCTTCCTACAGACGCCAGGTCCCGGCGCAGGTAACCGCCTGGTGCCTCCGGAGAACAGTCATGGAACAGGCGACGCTTCCTGATGAAATCCGCGCCGTCATGCAAAACGGCCTACCCGCAATCATCGTCACCGCATCCGCCGGGGGAGTTCCCAATACGACGATCCTGTCGCAGGTGTACTATGTGGACCCTTCCCACGTCGCCCTCTCCTTCCAGTTCTTCAACAAGACGACGCGCAACATCGCGGAGAACCCGCATGCCTGCGTCTCCTTGAACGACCTGGTCGGGCAGAGCGTGTGGGTCCTCGATATCGAGTTTGTGCGATCGGAAACCGAAGGTCGCACCTTCGACGAGATGGACATGCAGATCGAGGCCATCGCCTCGATGACCGGCATGTCCGGTATCTTCAAGTTGCAGGCGGCGCACATCTACCGGATCAAATCGTTCGAGAAGATCGCCTACGCCAGTTCGTCGTCCGCTTGAGTGCCGATGTCGGACGCTGGATCGAAAAACGAAAGTTTAACCGATGAGCTCGCAAAGAAAGCGGCGGAATTTCGTCTGCTCCAGCGCGTTTCTTCCGAAATCAACTCCACGCTTGATCTCGACGCGATCTTCAGAATCGTTCTGGACACGATGGACGAGCTCTTTGGCTTTGAGCATTCCCTGATCCTTCTCCTGGATGAGTCTGGCGAGTACCTGAGGGTTGCCGCCAGTCGCGGCTATGACGATCCCGCCGTCGGACGCAGAGTTGCATTGGGCACAGGCGTCCTCGGTGTCGTGGCCAAGAAGCGAAAGATGATGCTGATCAGCAACCTGAGCCAGAGACGCGCCTATGCATCCACGATCCGGCGGCAGCTGGAAGAGGCCGGGCGCGACGATCCGGCGGGCGAAGCGCCGCAGTTGCCGGGACTCCCTTGATTTCGATAACGTAAAAGGGACCCACCCAAGGGGGTTCTGATCGAGCAAAAGGGACCCACCCCTGATAGCCTCCCCCGGCGTGTCGCCGGATGAACCGGCAAGGCGGGAGGGAGGGTGAGGAGTTGTTAGGGATGGATCAGTACGAGATGGTCAGGACCGCAGATCGGGTTTACAAGAAAAGCATTCGACAGATCGCCCGGGAGACCGGGCACACGAGACGGACGGTCCGGAAGGCGTTGGCCGGGCAGGAGCCGAAGTATCGGCGGGAGAAGGAGCCGGCCTGTCCGGTGATGGATCCGGTGGCCGGGATCGTGGAGGGCTGGCTGCGGGCGGATCGGGAGCAGCCGGTCAAGCAGCGACACACGGCGCACCGGGTGTGGCAACGTCTGGTGGACGAGCATGGATTTACCGGAGCCGAGCCGACGGTGCGGCGATGGGTGCGGGAGCGGAAGATGCGGCTGGGCTGGAGCCGGTCGGCGGCGGTGGTGCCGCTGGATCCGGAACAGGCGTCGGAAGCCGAAGTGGACTGGGGCACGGCCTGGGTCCGGATGAATGGTGAAGACCTTCAGGTCAAACTGTTCTGCATGCGGAGCCGGTACTCGGGCAAGTCGTTTGTGCGGGCGTATCGGTGGGAACGGCAGGAGATGTTCCTGGACGGTCAGATCCGGGGGTTCGGCTGGTACGGCGGCGTATTCCCGACCGTGGTCTTCGACAACCTGAAGACGGCTGTGAAGCGGGTTCTGAGAGGGAAGGCCCGGATCGAGCAGGACCGGTTCACGGCGTTTCGAGCCCACGACACGTTTGAAGCGCGGTTCTGTAATCCGGCCCGGGGCCAGGAGAAAGGCGGTGTCGAAGGCCTGGTGGGTTTCGCACGCCGGAACTTCCTGGTGCCGGTTCCCGAGGTGGCCGACTTGGAGGATCTGAACGCGCAACTGCTGGAACGCTGCGCGACCGACGACCAGCGCCGGATCGGCGGCCGGGCCGACGACCGCACGATCGGGGAACGGCATGCTGCCGAGCAAGAGCGGCTGTTGGCACTGCCCGAGACGCCATTTGAGAACACCAAGGTGGTGGGTGTGCGGATCAGCCGGTACCAGACCGCGCAGGTGGATTCGAACCGGTACTCGGTGCCGACCGCGTATGTGGGACGCCGTCTCTGGGCCCATATTGGCTGTGACCGGGTGCGCTTTTATGCGGACCAGAAGAAGGTGGCCGAACATTCCCGAGCCTTCGGTCATAGCGACTGGCGGATTGATCCGATGCACTACCTGGAACTGATCCGCCGGAAGGTGGGGGCGTTTGAAAGCGCCCGACCGATTCGGCAGTGGCGGCCCCAGTGGCCCGCCCATTACGAGACGGCGCTGGAACGGTTGCGGGAACGGCACGGGTATAGCCGGGGCACCCGGCAGTTTATCGGCATCCTCCAACTCCACCAGGACTGGGCTCTGGACCGGGTCTCGGCGGCCCTTCAGGAAGCGCTCGATGCCCACTGCGCCGAACTGGACGCGGTCCAGCACATTCTGATGCGGGAGGCATCCCCGGCCCGAGCCCATGCCCCGCTCGAGTCCGGGTTAATGCCCGGTATCACCGACCGGACGATCGCTGGAGCCGATCTGGATCAATACGACCGTCTCCTGACTGGGGGTGTGCGATGACACCGGGCCAGGAGATCGTTCTGGACGACGCATTACGGCAGCTTCGGCTTCCGGCCATGGGACGGGAGTGGCGCGAACACGCCCGGCAGGCCAAGGAGGCCGGAGAGGGGTACACCGGCTTCCTGCTGGCTCTGGCCAGCCGCGAGTTGGAACAGCGCCAAGCCAATCAGGTCCAGCGCCGGTTGCGCGAGGCCCGGTTTCCACTGCTCAAGACCCTGGAAACGACCGACCTGAAGAAGTGGCCGGCGCTGGATGCGGTTCAGGTCCGCGACTATGCCGAGTGCGGCTACATCACCCGGCGCGAGAACGTTGTGCTGCTGGGCAAGCACGGCACCGGCAAGACCCATGCCGCAACGGTCCTGGGTGTGGAAGCCTGCCGCAACGGTTACCGCGTCGGGTTCACCACGGCCGCGGGATTGGTCAACACGCTGATCGAATCCCGCGAAGAACGGCAGTTGAAGCGGTACCTGGCCAAGCTGTCCCGCTTTGAACTGCTCGTCGTTGACGAGGTCGGCTATATCCCGTTCTCGGCCGAGGGGGCCCAGCTGCTGTTTCAGGTCTTCTCGGACCGTTATGAGAAGGGCTCGGTGATCGTCACGTCGAACCTCCCGTTTGCGCAGTGGACCAGCGTCTTCGGCGACGCCGCGCTGACTGCGGCCCTATTGGACCGGCTCACCCATCACTGCTCGATTCACGAGTTCAAATGGGAAAGCATCCGGTTCACCGAAAGTCTGGGCGCCGCCAGCAAACGGAAAAAGAAACCCCGTGCCGCCGGAGGATCCGCGTGAAAAACGCGGGCGCGACGGGCTGTGGAAAGTGCCGCCACCGTGGGAACCCGCTGCAAAGCCAGCGCGTTCCCACCGCGGCTTGGAAGCCTTCGGCTTCCACACTTTCCACAGCCCCGACGGCGGGCTTACTTACAAACCATTAACCCAGGGGGTGGGTCCCTTTTACTCGATCGGGGTGGGCTCTTTTTACGTTGTCAAAGCGACTCCCTGACGTCGAGAGCCAGATTGCCATTCCCCTACTGGTAAAAGACACTCTGATCGGGGTTTTTTCTGTCGAAAGCGACCGGCCTCAAGTCTTCACCGAACGGGACGAGGTGTTGATCACTATCGTGGCGAATCAAGCGGCTAGCGCCATGCAGACGGCGGGACTGTATGAGGGCGAGGCACAGAGACGTCGCGAGCTGGCGGAAGCCCACGAAGAGTTGAGAAAGCTCGCCGACAGTCTCGAGGTTCGAGTACGCGACCGCACCCGGGAGCTGGAGGAAACAAACCGCGATCTGAAACAGACGCAGGCCCAGCTTGTTCAGTCAGCCAAGATGGCGTCGATCGGAATTCTCGCCGCTGGTGTCGCTCACGAGATCAACACACCGATTGCCTCGGTTTCAAGCTCGCGAGACACACTCCGCGAAGCAATCCGTGAAGTGAAAGCCACGCTGAAAACCGATGAGGCCGGACTGAGTCCCAAGCTCGAATCGCTCCTTCAGGTCATCGACGAGTGCCTCGGGGTCATGGGATCCGGAACGCACCGGGTGGCGAACTACGTCAACCGACTACGAAACTTCACGCGTCTGGACCGGGCGGGCCGGCAGCAAGTCGATGTTCACGACGGAATCCGGGATGCGATTGGATTGATTGAACACGAGCTTGGAGACGCGGTGACCATCCGAACAGACTTTGCCGATCTGCCGAAACTGGATTGCTATCCCGGTCCCCTGAACCAGGTGTTCCTCGACATCCTGATGAACGCCCGCCAGGCCATCAAGGATTCTGGCGAGATCCACATCAAGACGTCCCAGGTTGGCGACAGGATTCTCGTCGCTATAACCGACAGCGGGATGGGAATCGCCCCCGAGACACTGCCACACATTTTCGATACCGGTTTCACCACCAAGGACCGACGAGTCGGCACCAGTCTCGGACTGCCCATCGCTTCGCAGATAATCAAAGACCATCGGGGTGAGATTCGCGTTGAAACATACGGAAATCCCAAGTTGGTCCACCGTTGAGAAGGCAATCACGTCTTCAACCGGGGACCAGGCGAAGTCCACGACGAATTCCCACGGTCCTTCCAGGGGAACAGTCGTGCTGGAGCCCGAATCGGTCTCGATGATCACGACTTCTTTTCCGACCTGAGCCACTCCACCGAACCGGGATCCGTCGGGTGCCCAGGCGACATAACCCAAATGTGGAAACTGACGTGGAGTTCCACCCAGCCTTGGAACAACAAAAGTCCGATTGTTTTGGCCGTCATTCCCGGAAAACAGCAATTTCGAGCCGTCCGCCGACCATTGGATGCCATTGCCCTGCAGTGAAACCCTCCAGCCCTCCAGGACCTCAACGGCGTTCGAGCCGGACAAATCCTGTAGCATCACCTTTTCGTCTGTGGCATAGACGATGGACCTGCCATCAGGAGAGATCGCCGAAGGCCCAACCTGTCCGATGAAAGTAACCTGCTCACGCCGAGGCGCTATGGATGGGCTGGTGTCGAAGTCCAGGAGCCCAGGCAGCAGGCTTCCAATCGACAAGACAACAACCAGGGCAGCAAGGACCAGGCCAACTTGTCGTATTGGTCTCGATGACACGGAGACATCGTCCGAAGTAACTTCAGCCGCTGACACCCCGGTCCGTGAACTAGTATCTCGCTTCACCCGTTTGAGATCGGTACGAAGCTCAGAAGCGGACTGACAGCGGAGATCACGCTCCTTTTCCAGCGTCTTGTTGAGTAGCTGTTCAAGCTCGGGCGGCAGATCAGGGTTCAACTGGATTGGCGAGGTCGGGGCCTTGTGCAGAATCGCGCCAAAGATAACCGCACTCGTGGTTCCTGCAAACGCACGCTTCCCGGTGGCCATCTCATAGAGCACCGCGCCCAGAGAAAAAAGATCGGACCGTGCATCAAGGTCTTCGTTTCGCGCTTGTTCGGGACTCATGTAGGCGACCGTACCGACGACCTCTCCAATGCCAGTCAGATCGTCTTCCTCCGTGCCAGAGATCGTTTCAGTCTGGCCCGACGACTTGCGAGGCTGCGTCAACTTGGCCAACCCGAAATCGAGAATCTTCGCCTGACCGCGCTCAGTGACGAACAGGTTCGCCGGTTTGATGTCCCGATGGACGATTCCCTCGCTGTGAGCCGCATCCAGCGCATCGGCCAACTGAATGCCCAGTTCCAACACTTCATCGGTCTTCAACGGCCCTCGTAGTAGCTTCTCCTTGAGCGTCTGGCCCTTCATCAACTCCATCACGATGAATGGCTGGCCTTGGTGCTCGTCGATGTCATGGATCGTGCAGATATTGGGGTGATTGAGCGCCGAAGCGGCCTGTGCCTCGCGTTGAAAGCGTTCCAGCGCCGTGCGGTCTTCGGTCAGTTCATGGGGGAGGAACTTGAGGGCGACCTGTCGGTGCAGCTTCGTGTCTTCGGCCCGGTAGACCACACCCATCCCTCCGCCCCCGATCTGTTCGAGGACCTTGTAGTGGGATATGGTCTGGCCGATCATGGCACCGGCACCCGTTCCTTCAGCTCTTCGAACCAGTTGAGGACGATGTTGATTTGGAGACGCGGTGGTTCCTCGCCATCCGTCTGGTCTGCGGGAAAAACCATCAGAAATCGTTCACCGTCGGGTGTGATGTCATAGTCCCTGTGGAAAGCTACGACAGCGAATCCTTCTATGCGAAGCGTTCGCTCAGTCGAAAAATTGAAGGCGGGCTCAGTCGAAACATCAACGCCATTCAATATCCCTAAACCGGCCGGACTCGGTCGGTAGAACAACTCGCCGCCGTCGGGTGACCACAAAGGCATTGCCCCAGTGTTCTGCGTGATCTTATGTTTCACTCCGGGTACGGCAGGAAACGGCTGTACGTAAACTTCGTTACTCAATTCTTCAGTGGACCAATAGGCCAGCCATTTCCCATCCGGCGAGAACAGGGGATTCAACTGACGGGAATCGGGGAGACCATAATAGAGTTCCGGTTCAGCCCCCTCCTCAAGCAAAAGCGTCCAAATATTCGAATTTCCGTCAGTGGGATGATTCTCTGTAAAGGAAAGGATACCGTCGCGTGAGAATGATCCCGGCCAATGAGCAGTTCCTCCCTCAGCAGTGGTCAAAGGCTCAGCCAGCCCACCTCCGTCTGCGCGTTGCAAATAAATGCTCATGGGGCCCTCTCTCGTCGAGGCAAAGGCAATTCGTTCCCCGTCCGGTGTCCATATGGGACGAAAACTGTTTCCCCCCTGGGTGAGCTGACGAATAGCCGTCTCCCCAGACAAGTCATAGACCCAGATTTCACTACCGTTTTCGTTTGCTGTCTGTACGGTAAGCCTGCTTCCGTCCGGCGATAGGCGCGGATGCAAGTACCGGTCTGGCGTGACGGCGAGAAATTCCACGTCTCCGTTCCGATCCGCCAAGCCCAGAAGGCGGTTGGTTTCAAGCCCTCTGCCCTCGACATAAACAAGCGTCCCCCCGTCCGAGAAACCGTAGTTCGCGCTGGCCGTGAAATTGGCTGTAGCAGTTGCCCGTTGAACACCTTCTACAATCGTCGCCGGTCCCCCTGTCACTTCCAAACTGGCAAGGTCAAACGGAAGAGCATACAGTACGTCTTCTAACGCATAGACGAGGTGTCCGGTCGGCACATAACGGGCATCACTCCCTCCGGGCCACAGCAGTTTCCGGTCGTCGGATTCGAGCGATTGCACCACAATCTGTGCTTCGTCCCAACGGCTCTGCCCAGCTGCGCTTGTCAGTGTGAACAACACCGAGTCCCCACCCGGCAGAATCTGTGGTCCGTGTACTTGCTCGCCTTCATCTGTCTCGAATAAGAATTCCGGTACACCGCCGTTTGCCGACACGCTCCTGATTCCTTCGAGCTGACCGAAAACAATGGTGTCGTCCGTACCCCAACTCACACCAAACGGAGTCGTGGCATCGCACAGAGGCACTGGCGCACCGCCGTTGACAGCGATCTTCTTCAACTGAAGGTCTCCCGCAGACCAGTACCCCACCCACTGACCATCTGGTGAGAAGAACGGAGTCGACGGATCTTCATCCGTTCCCTGAATCGGCCTTGCATCCATCTGATCGAGGCTTCTCAGATAGAGTTGCCGGTTCGCTACGTACGCAATCTTGGTGCCATCGGGTGACACGGCCACGACTGGGTAAGCGATTCTCGTAAATGTCTGTCCCTCGGGCAGCACAAACGGGAATCGGCCAACCGGTTTGGGAGGTTCAGGCTTCAGGTTCCAGACCGTCACGCCAGAGACCATTACGCTGAGAACGACCGCAAGTGCGATCCAGCGCAGTATCGGTCTTGCCGGCGCTCGAATGACATCGGCAACCGGTTGCACCCACAGACCGTTTGGATCGCTCAATAGCTGTTCAATCTCGAAGCGCACGTCACCCACGGCCTGCCAGCGATCCTTCGGTTGCTTCTGAAGGCATCGACGCAACAGTTCTTTGATTCGCGGATGCAGGTTGGCCTGAAGCGCCGTGTGGTCTGGCTCCTGATTGATGACTGATGCAAGTATCTCGGTCGCCAGTTCTCCTTCGAACGCCACGCGACCCGTCAACATCTCAAACAGCACGCAACCAAAGGCGAAGACGTCGGCACGCCGGTCTGCCGGTAAACCTTTTGCTTGCTCAGGAGACATATATGCAGCGGTGCCAAGAATCATCCCTTGTTGTGTGGCAGCGAGACTGAGTGTGGGCGATTGAGTTAGGTTCACATCCGACCCATCACCCCCAAACGCCTTCGCCAAACCGAAATCCAGCACCTTGACCTTGCCGTCGGGAGTGACCTTGATATTCGCGGGTTTCAGATCCCGGTGGATGACACCCTTCTCGTGCGCCGCTTCGAGGGCTTCGGCGATCTGGAGAGCGAGTTTGAGGGATTCTTCGACGGGGATGGCACCGCGCTTCAACCGATCCGCCAGCGTGTCCCCTTCAACGAGTTCGAGGACAAGGAACCGTGTACCGTTGTCTTCTTCCAGACCGTAGATCGCTGCGATGTTGGGATGATTGAGCGACGCCAGCAGCTTCGCTTCACGCTCAAACCGGGCCAGTCGTTCTTCGTCCTGCGCGAACTCTTCGGGCAGGGTCTTGATGGCGACTTCACGCCCGAGTTTGGAGTCCCGCGCACGCCACACCTCTCCCATGCCGCCCTTGCCGAGCGGGGACAGGATCTCGTGGCTGCCGAGAGTTTTGCCTATCATCTTGTTCCCGCCAAGGTCTCAGGCCAGTTCAGCACGACGTGAATGAGCGTGGGCGTGGCGGGGTTCTTTCGCCGGACCATTACGAAGCGGCCATCGTCCGACACGTCGTAGTTTGCGGCGTTTGCTCCCGACGTAACCCTGATGAATGGCGCCGTATTCCGAGCCGAACGGATTCTCGTGGAAGGGCGTCGGTTCAAGCGTGTCGGTGTCCAGCAGGTAGATTTCGCGCGTGATGCCTGAGCGAACAGCGGTGAATGCCAACCACTTACCATCGGCTGACCAATCACTGGCGAAATCCCAATTGCCGTTACCAGGTGTTTGGAGCAACTGCGTGTGAAGATTGCTAGACCCTGTTATCCACGCCAACGCGGGCCCCAGCTCTCCGCTGTCCTCACCGATCTCTGAATAGAGCGCGAGACGGCGACCGTCGGGGCTCCAGACCGGCCCGCCATCCTCGCCCGAATGGGTCGTTCGCCGCTCGAAACCCCCACGAACAAGATCGAGTACCCAAATATCGAAGTTCGCTCCGGTTGGGTGCGAGACCGCCAACTGTGTGCCATCAGGCGAAATTCGGGGTCCAAGGAATCGCTCGCCAGCGTCGCTCAAAGGGGCCGCGTTGCCCTCCCGATCAACCCACACCAGTTCCTGTCCGATCGGTTCGGAAGTGCCCTCGACATAGGCCAGCGTCCCGTTGGCGGCAACCGAAAACTGCGCGGCTCCATTGAACTCGGTCATGAGACCGTCAAGGAGCTTGAATTCGGCTCCAGCGGTTGCACCAGATCGCGGATCGAACGGCACTGCATAGAGGGAGCCTCCACGGGCGTAGAGAACATGTTCCGTGGGGGAGTAGCGAGCACCCGTGGCGCCATTGACCACCAGCTTGATTTCACGGGTCTCCAGCGACAGCAGACGGACCGACGCGTCATCGAGCTGCCCCGCAGTGTTGTCTGTAAAGAGCAGCTCGCGACCACCGGGCAAGGCTTCTGGCCAAGCGTACATTGCCGTCGGCGAGGTAACAAAAGAAGTGAACTCTTCGAAGGGACGCATCGTTTCGCCTGCCACTGACAACTGCATGAGACCACTGTTTGCACTGGGAGCATAGACGACGGCTTCGTTGCCGACGGACGTTGCGCCTCTGTGTACCCCGAAGGGCGAGACGACGTGCGCTGCTACTGGCGCACCACCGTCTGAGGTGACCTTCTTCAGAACGGAACCGTCGAAGAAACCGATCCAGCCTCCATCGGGCGAGAAAAACGGTGAGTCAGCCCCTTCTGTTCCCGCAATAGGTATGGCATCTGGCTCAGCCAGATCTCGCAGGTACAGGCGCCGCGTGCCCCTCTCAACCCCAACAAAAACGATTCGCGAGCCGTCCGGGGAGAGTGCCAGCACTGGATAGTCAGTGTCCACGGCTAGATGCGTATCCGCGGGCAGCGGCACTGAGAGAATTGCCGGGTCAGGACGATCCTGTTCGGAAAGCCGCAAACCCCACAGCAGCGTTATCACCGCTACAATGCTCATCAGTGCGGCAAGTATCCACGGTACAGCTCGGAGCGGTGGCACAGGCTCCGTCACTGGCGCTGTAGTGTCGGCGGATGTACGGGTCTCGCCAACCCACCTCATTTCCTGAGTCAGATCGGAAGCCGTTTGCCAACGATCATCAGGATCTTTGGTCAAACATCGCCTCACTACGTGGTCGACGAGCGGCGGCGTCAATATTTGCAGTTCAGCCATAGGATGCGGCTCAGCCGACATGATGGCGCTCATCAAACTCGCGTGACTCGTCCCCTCAAACGCCTTCTTCCCAGTCACCATTTCGTACACGACCGCACCGAAGGCGAAGATGTCCGTCCGGGCGTCGGCTTCCTTGCCTTCCAACTGTTCTGGTGCCATGTACTGGAGCGTGCCGATGATCGTACCTTCGGCGGTCAGTGGGGCTGAGGGGTCCTGGGTGGGCATCTGGGAAAGAGGTGAGACTTGTCCAGCATCGCCCTTCAGTTTTGCCAACCCGAAGTCCAGCAACTTCGTCCCCGACTTCGTGATCATGATGTTGCCGGGTTTGAGATCCCGATGCACCACGCCCTGCCGGTGCGCCTTGTCCAGTGCGTCGGCGATTTGGATGGCGTATTCGAGCGCCTGATCGAGCGGCAGTCGGCCTTTCTCCAACCGCTGCTGCAGTGTTTCACCCTCCACGTACTCCATGACGAGATAGTGAACGCCGTCCTGTTCCCCGATGTCGTGGAGCGTGCAGATGTGAGGGTGGTTCAGGCTGCTGACGGCTTTGGCTTCACGCTCGAAGCGTTCCCTGCGTTGAGGGTCGTCCGCGAGATGTTCGGGAAGAACTTTGATGGCAACCGTGCGGTCCAGACGGGTATCGGTGGCTCGATACACCTCTCCCATGCCGCCCGCACCGAGGAGCGCCGTGATTTCGTAGGGACCTAGACGTGTACCGGCTTCCAGCGACACACCACACCGCGTTATGTTGTGAGCTTTTCCCTGTAGAACTGGGTAAGTATTACGGAAGGAAGGGGTTGGGGTCAATGAGCGAAGGGGGCACGCAGATCTGGAGTTATCCCACAACGTCGTGCACGATAGTGCCCAGATCACCAGGAAACTTGTTTACGCGAAGACCGACCAACCTGTCGTCGCTTCAGGAGGCAGACCATGTTGAGAACTGTGACGTTCCTTGCCCTGTGCGCACTGCTGTGGACACCGTCTCTGCTGTCCCAAGACCAACCGGGTCCGGCCCACGTGTACGAAGCCTACTATCGGATCAGCTACGCCGATCTTGGGGAATATAACCGACAGTACTGGGAATACTCGGTGCCGATCCTGACGGAACTCCAGGAGGAGGGGGTCATCCAGGGTTGGAACCAGTGGCAGCACCACACCGGGGGTCAGTACAACATCCGGTTCGCGGTGCGCACCAATGACTGGGTTTCTAACCAAACGTTCTGGGCTGAGTACAATTCACGCGTTGAGGACGCGATGACGGCTGCCGAGTGGGACTCGTCTGGCCGGATGTTGCTAGAACATCGAGACGAGATATGGAACATCGCTGAAGCTAACGTCCCAGATGAATTGGCGACATCGCACTTGTATTCGGCAGCGTTTCGCCTGAACGTTGCCGACCTGCCGGAGTGGGATCGCATTTGGACTGAAGTACAGGTCCCGATTGTGAACGAGGCGATGAGCGAAAGCATCCTTGGAGGATGGGTGAAGCTGAACCACAACACAGGTGGGCCTTACAACTCGAAGGTGTTGTACCTGTTCGAGGACTGGGATCACATCGATGACTTTCTGACCAAACTTCTCGGAACCCTGGCGGAGGAGCATCCAGCGGATTTCTTGAAGATCAACTCTATGTTCAGGGAGCACGACGACATCATTTGGGTGCCGACGCCGAGCAACGGAAATTAGAGCCGGAACCGAGCGGCTTGGAGCTTCCAGCGATTTGACCGCTGACGACACTGACGTTGCGGACTTGCTTCCCGCGGGGCCACCGCCGACCGATGGCCCCGACCGCGTCGTGCAGCGCGTTCTGAAGCAGGTGCCCGCCGGCCTGTTCGAGTATGATGCCCGTCGCCGCGTCGACCAGCGTCCAGGTCTGGTACCTGGCCCAGGGCAACTCGTCGAGGTCCAGGACGAGCCAGTAGTCGGTGTCAATTGCCGGGCACGTCTCCCGCCGGATGCTTCGCAACTACTCCCACATACGGACTCAGGCGAAGCGGAGCGCTCTGGAGGACATTCGGAACGTGGCCGAGGACGAGGAGACAGTACCGTCAAAGCTCAAGACCCGGTAAACTAACGGGTTTCGGACTCGGTGGGCACAGAATCGGGCACAATCGACAGATTGAGGGCGTTCTGGCTGACCGTGGACGAACATGAACGACTTGCGAGTCAATCGGTTAGGGCGGTTAGCTCAGTTGGAAGAGCATTCGGTTTACACCCGAAAGGTCACAAGTTCGAGCCTTGTACCGCCCATTTCTACCCCATTAGAGACTTGCTGGAAGTTTAGCCAAGAAGAGCGCCTCACCTCATCAGCTTCACCAGGGCGAAGGCATGCGCCAGCATGAAAAGCGGAACGGTAAAGTTCGGCGCGAGCACCATCGGATACTTGAAGACGATCGAGGTGTCGGGCTTGCCGTGATACATCCGAAGCGGGGAGGCCACGGACAAGAACATGGAAATACCGGCACCGAAGAACAGTGAGAACCCGATCCAATGCCAGCCGATGAGGAAACCTTGTTCCAAGGGGCCTCTTCCCAGCAGGAAGGTCACGACCACTGCGCTCACGGCAAACAAGAAATCTGGAGCGGACCCCCATATGACAAAATGCAACGGCAGCTGACGCTGCAGGTATTTGATGATCGTTCCGATGGCGAGCAACCGTAGGATGTGGATCGAGGCCAATTCGCGGTCAGTTGCCATGGTCGCGGCCTGAGCCAGCCCCTCCCATGCGGCCGGAAAGGCTCCAAACAGCGCGATGGCGAACGTCACCACCATCACACTCCCTACCAGGTTGGACAGCCATCGCGTGTGCTCGAGGAAGAAATCGCGACGGCCGGCGTATGTAACCAGTGCGAGCCATCCCAGCGTCGCCGCAATCCACGTGACGACAACTGGCGTGTAACCGGGAGCGGCGTCGCCCGCCCGCAGAAGCCAGTAGGCGAGCCACGCCAGTTCGGTCAGTCCCAGCCATACGATCAGCTGCCTGAACGATTCGTAAGTCCTTGGGATCGTTGTCACTTTGCTGAACCCCCTCCGGTGGACGTCCGCCACGCCAGGCCGGGTTTGGACGGGTCAACGAACACGGGAAGACGGCAGTAGGAGAAGTTCCTTCTGCTCTGCCGCTTCGCGCCAGTCACGACTGTCGTGGGCGAGCACAGGTTCGCGCAAAATCGGATGACCGCGTTCCCGCGCCCAGCGATCCGGATCCGGCGCGCGGGTCAACATCATCTTGACCATGAAGGCAAGAGCCTCGAGCTTCGTGCCAGCGCGCAGGCCAGGCGCAATCAGATCTGGCTGGGCGATGTATCGTCGAGCTGCCGTCTCGAAAGACTCCGGTGGCCTGCCGCAGATCTCTTGAACGTGATCAGTCGGCGCTCCGACCGCATACGTACCACCGCGAACCTCCTCGAAGTAGGAACCTATGTGGCCGATCTCGAAGTCTGAGACTCCCTGCGCCTTTGCTGCCTTGAGAAACATCTTCGTGGACACGTCCTGGTACTGGACCTTGCGACCGACCACGTCGGTGAGAATGTCAGCCACGTCGTGCGGCGAAATGAGCTTGGGTCCCGTCGGACGGTAGCGCTTGCCGATGTGGGGAGAGGGATCAGCGAGCACCCCTGCCGCCACACTGCCGATGTCTTCGCTGGAGGGCGGAGCGTTGAGCCCATCACCCCATGGACCAACCAGCATACCAAAGTGTACGATCGCGGGCAGACCCAACAAATACATGACCGCAAAGATACCGGGGTTGATGTAGATGACATCGACTGTCGGCATCCATCGGTAGATGTTGTTCGCGATCCAGTGCTCGCGAGTATGGATGGTCGGGTGGGCCGGATGTGGATTCCACCCACTCATCAGGGCCACGACTTCCAGTTTTGCCTCTTCCGCGGCGAGTGCGAACAGCATCATTCCATGGAGGAGGTTGGGGGCAACCGGCGGAGAATGGTAGGCACGCCCGACGTCGACGAGCGCGCTTCGCAGGTCACTCAGGTCGAACAGGTCGCCAACAAAGATCTCAGCGCCTGCTTGTTTCAGTTTTTCCGAACGCGCATCTTGTCGCCGCACGAAGGCGCGGACAGGGAATCCCTTCTCCAAAAGCTCCAATACGGCGGCAGAAGCGTTTCGGCCAACCGCCCCCGTGACGAGAATTCTGGGTTTGTTCGTCATGATTGCTCTCCCTTAGTTCTTGCGAGTGTGAATGATGGTGGGTGCCAGACGGCCTTCAGTGAGATTCCGTCGTGTGCCTGCGATGATCTCTTTGAAGGTCGGCCCCAGGACGAGGTGGAGCCCGAGCGGCGGCGGCCCGCCCAGGCTCTTGGTTTGGGCGATGCTCTCGTCGAGAAACGCGATCGCCTCCGACGTTTGGTCTTTAGCGTAATGAGCCTTGATTTCGCTGTTCATCATGATTACGGGATGAAGCAACCCCTATGCCAACCGTGAAGCACACGGGCGATATTGTTCGAAGTACTGGGAATTCAGGGGTTAGTTGGAGATGGCGCTATTGGAACAGGATGGCGACAACGGATCGAATTCCCACTTGGGTGGGAATGGCTCCCAAAATAATGGGAACTTAGGAGCGAATCTGGGGTGGGTTCCGGACGATATTCAACGTCTTCATCCGAGCCTCGAGTGTTGTCGGCTTCACATCAAGAAGCTCCGCGGCTCCTCCCGGACCACTCACTTTCCATTGAGTGGCGTCAAGGGCGGAAAGGATATGCCGACGCTCAGCTTCTTTGAGGGATCGGATGGGGTGGTTCTCCTCGTGACTCCTTGCTTCACCAAGATGGATATGGGCTGACTCGACCCTCTGCCCACGGCTTAGGATGATCGCGCGCTCGACAACGTTCTCGAGTTCGCGAACATTGCCTGGCCATGGGTAGGCGAGGAGGCGCTGCATCGCTGGCTCGGTGACTTCACAGGGTGGCCAGCCATAGCGTACACACACCCGGTCCACAAAAAAGCGAGTCAGGAGCGGAATATCCGCTGCTCTTGCCCGTAACGGGGGAAGCGTGATGGGGAATACATTGAGTCGGTAGAAGAGGTCTTCGCGAAAGGTTCTCTCCGAAACTGCCTGCTCAAGATTGCGGTGGGTGGCGGCAATAAGGCGTGTGTCAACTTTGATGGAGCGCGTGCCACCGACCCGCTCAAATTCCCGTTCCTGCAAGATCCTGAGAAGCTTCGGCTGAAGCTCGAGCGGGATATCCCCAATCTCGTCGAGAAAGATCGTCCCGCCGTGGGCGAGTTCAAAACGCCCAAGTTTTCGGCTGATTGCGCCGGTGAATGCGCCTTTCTCGTGGCCGAAGAGCTCGCTTTCCACAAGACCCGAAGGAATGGCCGCACAGTTCAGCTTCACGAGGGGAGAAGAGCCCCTGCGGCTGCGATGATGAATCGCTCGGCAGACCAGTTCCTTCCCGGTTCCCGTCTCTCCTAAGATAAGAACAGCAGCATCAGTCTGAGAAACGAGCTCTACTTGCTGCAACATCTCTCGGATTGCAACACTCTCCCCAATGATGTCCTCATAGTCGTACTGAGTCTTGACCTCGTCATGGAGAGCCACTTCCATTGAGCGTCTGTCGAGTGTCTCGACGACGATCGCGCGAACCAGCATGTGCCCTGCCCGATCCGGAATGACGGTGGCATAAACCTTGACCGGAATGTTTCGCCCATTGGAGGTCAGGCAGGTGAGCTTTTCTGTTGCGGCGAACCCGTTGCGTCGGACTTTCTCGCCGAATTCCTGAAACTGAGCTAACTCGTCGGGATGAATGTCGGTCGGCCGTATCGTTGAGCAGAGCTCGTCTTCCTTGTACCCCAGCAGTTCGCAATAGCCCTTGCTGACTTCAACATAACGATTGCCTTCAGGGTCAATGACGAATGTGGGATTTGGCAAGAGGCGAACGAGGTAATCGCACTGGCTTTCGTAGTACTTCGCTCGATCCTCAGCTCGTGCCAACTCACTCTGGAGATCCTCGCTCACAGGCACCTCACGACTTTGCCCTCTGTCGCAAATGAGGCAACTTATTGTCTTCGAGCACGCGCCGGCCGCATTTGGAGAAACCACGCTACCGCCGAATGCGTCAGGGTGTCAATTCTATGCAAGGTGGGAGAACATCAACAAATATACTTTGGGCTAAGTTCAGGCAGGGGGTAAAGTTAGCAACGAAGAGGGTAGACCGTGCATTCCCCTAAAGACGGTTTACATCCGAAACTCGGGCCCTGTAGGGCCCATCTTCCCTGCCAAGCCCAGTCTGAAGGAGCCCGATGACGACGAAGGATCCGGACGAATCCGCGGTCAGCGCCGAGATCATCGGGAGTGAGCTTCTCTACCATCCCTGGGTCAACAAGGGAACCGCGTTCAGTGAGGAAGAACGTGCCGCCTGGAAGCTGGAAGGGCGGCTGCCGCCGCGTGTGCACTCCCAGGACCTTCAGGTTGAGCAGGTCATGGAAATGTTCCGGAAGAAGACGTCCGACCTCGAGCGGCATATCTTCCTCATGGCGCTCCTGGACCGGAACGAAAGGCTCTTCTATCGGACTCTGGGCGACAACATCGAAGAGATGATGCCGATCATTTACACGCCGACGGTCGGTGAGGCGTCGCGGGAGTACTCCCACACCTTCCGTCGGCCACAAGGCCTCTACATCTGTGCCGGACACAGGGGCCGGATCTCCGAGGTGCTCCGGAACTGGTCCGCGCCCGAGGTCGGCATCATTGTCGTCACCGACGGAGAGAGAATCCTCGGGTTGGGAGACCTTGGCGTCAACGGGATGGGCATTCCCATCGGGAAGCTGGTCCTCTACACCGCCGCTGCGGGAATCCATCCTTCGCTCACGCTGCCGATCGCGCTCGACGTCGGGACGAACAACGTCCAACTGCGTGAAGACCCCATGTACCTGGGGTTGGCTCAGGAGAGACTGGATGGGAAGGAATATGACGATTTCCTCGACGAGTTCGTCGAGGCAGTCGCGGAGGTCTTTCCCAGGGCGCTCCTTCAATTCGAGGATTTCGCCAACAAACATGCGATCCCGCTTCTCCGGCGCTACAAGAACCGGATCCGAACGTTCAACGACGACATGCAGGGAACCGCCGCGGTCGTCCTTGCGGGCCTCTATGGGGCCAATCGTATCGTCGGTAAACGCTTGGCCGATCATAAGATCCTCTTCCTGGGTGCGGGCACGGCAGGGACGGGAATCGCCGATCTGATCGTCACGGCAATGGTGAAGGAGGGGCTCTCGGCCGTCGAAGCCAGGCGGCGTTGCTGGTTTGTCGATGTCGATGGTTTGCTCGTCAGCAGTCGAACCAATCTTGCTACGCACAACGTGCCCTATGCCCACGAACACGAGCCCCTGCCCGACCTCTATTCCGCCGTGACCGCGCTGGAGCCGACGGCCCTGATCGGGGTTTCGGGACAGCCCGGCCTGTTTACGCAGTCCGTCGTCGAGGCGATGGCCCGTTTCAATCGCCGGCCAATCGTGTTTCCTCTGTCGAACCCGTCATCCAAGGCCGAGTGCAGTGCTGAAGAGGTCTATCGGTGGACGAACGGGACCGCAGTGGTGTCGACCGGGAGCCCATTCGACCCGGTCGAGTTCCAGGGTCGAACATTCGTCCCCGGACAGGGAAACAACGCCTACATCTTTCCCGGACTTGGGTTGGGAGTCGTCGCCTCCGGTTCCAGGCTGGTGACCGACGAGATGTTTTTTGTCGCGGCGAGAACGCTTGCCGATCAAGTAACCGAGCAGTCGTTGGACCGAGGAACGATCTACCCGCCCCTGGGCGACATCTACCGGGTTTCGGCTGCGATAGCGGCAGCCGTGGCGCGGATCGCCTACGAGGAGGGGTTGGCCACCGTGCCGGAACCAGACGACCTCGAAGAGCGCATAAATGCGATGAGATATGATCCCCGATATTGACCAGCCACTTTGCCCGCCCGGCATTGCCCAAGAAATCCTGTAACAATTTGCCATCCGAACCGGTCTTAAAGGTGTCGGCGTTGCTAAGGTCGAGATTTGACGGCGGCAACGCGATTTTTTTGAACTTTTTTCCGCCCGCTTCGTACTCGAGTTCAAGCGCGCGGAATGCACGATGGCAAGTTTCCCGATTCTGGAGGATGAGGCGAGATGAACGAGCAAGGCCAGGAATTGATTCGACTCGAGAACGTGACGAAGGTGTTCTACACGGATGAAGTGGAAACGCATGCCCTGTCGGGCATTCATCTCGACATCCGTGCCGGAGAATACGTTTCGATGTCGGGACCGTCGGGTTGCGGAAAATCGACTCTCCTGTCGATCCTGGGACTCCTTGATACACCGAGTGAGGGCACCTACTGGCTGAACGGTCGCCATGTCGCCGATCTCACTCTGGCAGAGCGGGCTCGTATACGGAACCGCGAGATCGGCTTTATCTTCCAGAGTTTCAACCTCATCGGCGATCTGACCGTATACGAGAACGTCGAGCTGCCCTTGATATATCGCGGCATGCCCGCTTCGGAACGGAAATCGCGCGCGCAGGAAGCGCTGGAACGGGTCCAGATGGCGCACCGAATCAAGCATTATCCGTCCCAGCTCAGCGGTGGCCAGCAGCAGAGGGTCGCTGTCGCGCGGGCCCTGTCGGGGCACCCGTCGATCCTCCTGGCCGACGAGCCGACGGGGAACCTCGATTCCAAGAACGGTGAAGCGACGATGGAACTTCTCGAGGAGCTGCACCGGGACGGTTCGACGATCTGTATGGTCACGCACGACCCGCGGTACGCCGAAAGGGCCGAACGTATCGTGAACCTGTTCGACGGCGTGATCGTCGAGGAACAGGCAGCCGCAGGCGTGAGCTGAGCGAGCCAGATTTCAGAAGCCGGGGCTCGACCGAAGACACCTCCCACCACACTCAGCAGCCCGTGGCCAGCAGTCTGATGGCTCGCGTTACGGCGGCGTTGCGCCAGATGCTAGGCGCCGCGCCGACCGGTCAGCGGGTCCCGAGAAATGTCGCGGGGCAACAACGCCGCGTGTGACGCCGCCGTAACCCTTCGGGCGCACGGGGGTTGCGGTCGGATACTTTGTTGCTCGTCGTCATGATGGAACCGCATCAGTTCCTCCTCGCGCCTCGTCTCCGCCTCGAAACCACCAGACTGCTGGCCACGGGCTGCACGGCCTCGGCGAAATTTTGGAGAGGCGGATCTCCTGAGGAGGTGTAGGTGCGGTCTATGACCGCACACTGTTTGGACCGAGACCTCGTGCGTTCCTAGAGCGCACCTGCACCCACGGGAAGTATTGCTTTCCGGGGCTTGCGCTTCCTGCCGGCCTGACTTAGCCTTTTCGACAAAACAGCCTCCTGGAGGTTCCTCGTGAAGCGAAGACTTGTTTTGGCGGTGGTCCTGTTTAGTGTCGGCGGCCTGGGCCATGCCCAGCAGAACGAACGACCTCGGGTTCGCGATGTCGGTATCAATCCGGGAGTGCTGCCGCCCGGCCCTCTGAATGCGATCACCGACGTCGAAGGCGTTGCCGTCGGACACACGACGATCATCCGGGGCGCCGACATCCGGACCGGCGTCACGGCTATTCTGCCGCACCAGGGGAACCTGTTTCGTCAGAAGGTACCCGGCGCTGTGTTCATCGGAAATGCTTTCGGGAAGCTCGCGGGCTCGACGCAGGTCAACGAACTCGGCGAAATCGAGACCCCGATCGTGCTCACCTCCACCCTGGCGGTGCCGCGCGTGGCCGACGCGGTGTTGGACTACATGCTGGCGCTACCGGGCAACGAGAACGTGCGGTCGATCAACCCGCTCGTCGGGGAGACCAACGATGGCGGCCTGAACGATATTCGTGGCCGCCACATCAGTTCAGAAGACGTCGCCAACGCGATCCGAGGGGCCTCGACCGATGCCGTCGACGAAGGTGTCGTGGGAGCGGGTGTCGGTACGACCGCGTTCGGCTTCAAGGGTGGGATCGGAACGTCTTCCCGGCGCTTGCCGGACGGATCGGGTGGATACACGGTTGGCGTCCTGGTGCAGACTAACTTCGGGGGCGTCCTGACGATGAACGGCGCGCCGGTCGGAGAAGAACTGGGACGATACTACATGCGGAATCAGATCGAGGGCGCGGCGGCGGGTGGCGCGGGAGGGGTCGACGATGCCGACGGTTCCATCATGATCGTCGTTGGCACCGACGCCCCGATCGAAAACCGGAACCTCAAACGCCTGGCCGCCAGGGCAATGATGGGTCTGGGCAGAACAGGTTCGGCCTCCACCAACGGGAGCGGCGACTTCGTCATCGCGTTTTCGACGGCCCGCGAGTCGGAGCAACTTCTGGGCAACAACCGCATGTCGCCTCTGTTTCTCGCCGTGATCGAAGCGACTGAAGAAGCAATCTACAACTCCCTGTTCCGCGCCACGTCCACGACAGGCAGCGGCCGCACGGTCGATGCGCTTCCGATAGAAAGAACACTGGAGATCATGCGCAGGTACGGGGCGGTGCGTTGATTTAGTTGATCGAGACACGAAACCCTCGCCCGCCATCCCGGCCAGGAGAGGTTTTCTTCGCAGGTGTAGGTGCGCTCTATGAGCGCACGTGTTTCGGTTCTAAGAATGTGCGGTCATAGACCGCACCTACACCAGCCCGAAGGGGTGGCGTCGGGGAGACACGTTCAATTCAAGGTGATCGTCCCGGGACCGATGCGGCCGAGGCTTCCTCCGCCGGCAGTGATTCGGATCCCGGTGGTAAACAACAGGTCGTTCTGTTTCTTTCCCGGGACGGGGTTACTGAGGTAGCGGTCGCTCACAGTGACCTGCCAGCTGAACCAGTCGTTGAGGCGGGTCACGGCCGTTGTGTCGAGTGTCAATCGAAACTCCCCGAGGTCACTCATATTCGGAAACACCGCCAGGCGCTGAGTCAACGATGTCAGGCTCGTGAGCTGGTAGGTCAAGTCTTCTCCGAAAACAGACTCCCCGGACTTCCGATCCACGCCGTTCGCAAAGAACTCCTGGTTTGACGAGGCACCCGCAAACAATTCGAGGGATACCCGTGACGTTTCCATCAGATCCACACCCAATCCACCTCCCAGTACCAGCCGAAGGTCGAGATCCTGGAACCGGTCGAACTCCAGATCAGTAAAGCCGAAGGTGAAGAACCGGTCGCTGAGACTGAGCTCGTACCGGGAGCCGCCTCGGATCGCATTGGCGCTCGTGACAGATTCTCCCGTTGTCGAGTTGTCGGCAAACACAGTGGTGAAGTAACCACTGAGCTGATTGTCCTCGGTCGTCCGTGCCGCCCGGATACCGACGTTCAGCGCGCGTGTGTCGGCATTGCCCTGCGTGGAACTGATCGCGGCGTCGATCGCAGCGGACCAGAAATCCGTGAAGCGAGGATTATCCAGCCGCTCCGTCTCGATGCGCAGCCTTTCGTATTCGGGTTCGGAACGGATGGAGACGACGCTCTCTCTGCTGACGGCCACGGTCTCGTCTTCGGTTCGAACTTCGAGAGTTCCGGCGCCCGCCGACAGCGCGCCGACGATCAACCGCTGGTCGGCCAGCGTGACGTACATGCGGTCGCCGGACTCGATTTCCGAGACCGAATCCCAGTCGGCAGAGAGGCTCCCGAGGAGCTCGGACCGGACTTCGATCCGGCCTCCTTCCAGACGCACGATTGCTCCGGTAACCCGGTCTCCGTTGGTCAGGACGAGTCGATCGGCTTTGGCCGCCGTACTGAGAAGTGAGAGGGCAATGAGAGTGGGGAGGATGCGTTTCATCATCCTCCCAGCTTACCCAAAGAACGGCCGGAAAAGGGGTTGCTAGTGGCCTGTAACAGTGCTATCGGCACCATCGCCGATGGGTCTTGCGGGCGAGGTCGAGGAGGGAGACGGAAAGCGATGCTCTTTCATCGGTGACGGCTTCCGACAAAGAGATCGCCCGCAACCCCCATCGGCCCGAAGGGTTCGGCGGAACGGCGCCGTCTTCGGTGTCGTAACACCCTCGCAATGAAACAGCATTGGCTCGGGCGTCACTCCTAGAATCCGACGCCGTTCCGCCGAACGCTGGTACCGATAGCACTGCTACAGGTCACTCGCGCTATGCTTCTTCGGGCTGGTGCAATTCTGTGATCTCCTCGATCATCGCCCTCGATTCGCTCGCGGCGAAGGTCCCCCCTGCCCACATCAGGAGCGCGCTGGCCGGAATCGCGAACAGAATCGCCGACCCGGGCGGGAATACTGCCGGCGAAAACTGGACGATGACGTAGGTGGCCGCACCTCCCAGCAGGGCCCCGATTCCGCCTGCAAGGTTGGCCTTCTTCCACCATATGCCGGCAATCACGGGTACGAACAGGCCGGCGCTGAGAAGGCCGATTGCGATGGTGTAGAACTCCGTGATCAGGGCCGGTGGATTGTAGGCCAGGGACATCGCCGTCAGACCCACGACCCACGCGACGCCGACGGTAATCCAGTGGCCAGTCTTGTGGCTGACTTTTTTCTCGAGAAAGTTGCCGAGCAGGTCATGCGCAATGGCCGAGCTGCAGGCCAGCAGGAGCGCATCGGTCGTCGACATGACCGCTGCCAGAACCGCCGCCACCGCTATTCCACGGAAGATGGGGTGAAATTCGGCCTCCACGACCCGGAGGAACACGGTGTCCGCATCCTCTAGATCCGGGAAGTTCATCTTGCCGACCGGCGTGACGGCCAGGACGGCCGCCAGGATCAGGACAGCGTAGAATACCATCGATAGGTTCAGGGACAGTTTTGCACCGCGGGAATCTTTTGCCGTGAAAACACGCATGACGATGTGAGGGATGACCGAAATAGCCGACGCCCAGATCACGAACGATCCCAGGTAGCTCGTGATCGGTTGGTCCGCTCCCATACGGCCCAACTCCGGTGCCGCCGCGGTCGCCTGTTCCATGATCGCCACCGGGGATCCGATCCGGAAAACCAGCAGGACCGCTGCGCCGACGACGACGAACAACATCAACGTGCCCTGAAAGACGTCCGTCCATGTAATCGCCAGCATTCCGCCCAGCGAAACGTAGGTGATGAACACCAACGTGGCCAGCGTCAGCGCCGTGTTGTAGGGAATGCCCAGCAGGGCGTTCGCCGTGATTCCGGCGGCTTTCATTTGCGCGATGATGTAGACGGTAAAGGTTACGACGATCAGGATCGGGACCAGGTAACGGACGATGGCGTGTGGGTATCGATAGACCATGAAGTCGGTGATGGTGAACTTGCCGAACTTCCGCAAAGGCCCAGCAACCAGGATCGCGGCTATCGGAAAGCCGATACTCGCACCGGTGAACAGTGCCAGGGTCGCGGGGATACCCGAGGCGTAAGCCAGTCCCATGACCCCGATGATCGAGCCGCCGCTCGCCAGCGCCGCCATGATCGCCATGCTGTTGACGACGGGTCCGATCTTCCGGCCGGCCACCCAATACTCGTCGCTCGATCGACTCACTTTGCGTGATGCGATCAGCCCGACGGTGATACAGCCGGCCAGATACAGGACTGTCAGGACCTGCTCGATGATCATCGATCTCCTCCCCCTAGACCGCGCTTTTTCTCGGAGCGTGCGAAACGAATCAGTGCGCTGCTGGGGACATACACCATCAGGAACACCATCCACCAGCCGAGCATCGACAGGCCGGCGACCTCTATGCCGCGCCAGAAGGGCAGAAACGCCACTGCCGAGAAACCGATCAGGACGATCAGGTACCACCGGTCACCCAATGGCATGCTGATGAAATTGGACATGAATCCTCCTCGCTGGTCGCTTGCCGAGCTGGCGGCGTCGTTAATATAGTGGATAAACGGATCACCCGCAATCCGCACGGATGGAACAGGATCGAAATCCGCCCTGGCGCAGCTCGATCCGGTTTGAGGTCGTTCCGGCGCGGTCCAAAAGCGTTGATCTTGTGCTGGAAAACCATTATTTTGTTGATCTCCGACGACCGGTCGAATCCGCACCCGTGACCGACCGGTGTTCCTGTCACAGCCTGCGTGTGTAAGTGTTGGGAAGAACGTGTGGCCGGCGCCCCAGCCGGTCGACAGCCCGATGAGCGGTATAGGAGGCCTATGAGTCTGTCAATGAAGACCCGGAAAATAGAGGATATTGTCGCGTTGGATCTGGCCGGACGCCTAACGCTGGGCGAACCGACGTTGCTGCTTCGTGAGACGGTCCGACGCTACTCGACCGATGGATCCAGAAAATTCATCGTCAATCTTGGCGACGTGTCCTACATCGATAGTGCCGGTCTGGGCGAGCTGATCGCAACCTACACTACGATTCGCAACAAGAGCGGCGACGTGAAGCTCCTCAACCTGACGTCGAAAGCGAAAGACCTGCTACAGATGACAAAGCTGCTGACGGTTTTCGACACATACGAGGACGAAGAAAAGGCTGTCGAGGCCTTGAGGGGCGGAGCGGCGGGCGCTTAGAAAGCAACCGGCTCCCGATCCGAGCGGGAAACCGCCGCGGTCCTTGTGTTTCGAAGCTTGCCGTCCCGAAGAAAAGCCGATGACGAAGCCAATGCCGGATGCGATTCTCGAGGTTGTAGAAGAGGTTGGCACGACCCGGACCGTCCACATCACCGAGACCCCGTTCCGGATCGGTCGGAGCGGTGGAGGAAAGAATCACCTGGCGCTGGAGGACGGGCGCATATCCCGCCAGTCTGCAGGCCTGCCGGTCAACAGTGTCGAAGCCAGCAAGACCGCGATCGATCACGCGCTTGCCGAGCATCGCGGTTTTATCGAGCAGGACGTCGACCTGGCCGACGAGTCGGTGCGACAAGCCGAGAGCATCGTCAACCAGCAGCTGCGCTCGGTCATCGCCATACCGCTGTATTCCATGGCACGGGTTCATTCGCTCGACTCGACGAGCCTGTCGTCTGGAGGAAACCTGCTGGGCGTCCTCTATCTCGACAGTCGCCGTCCGGCAGCGTTTTCCGGATTGGACAAGCAGATCCTGGACGCCCTGGCGATCGAGGCCGCCAGCGTCATCGATAACGCGCGGATGGTCGAGATCGAGCGCGAGCGCCGCCAGATGGAACAGGATCTGTCCATCGCCAGGGACATCCAGCAGAGGCTCCTTCCGAAGGAGATCAAACAGTATCCGTTCTTCGAGGTCACCGGCATCAACGATTCCTGCTATTCGGTCGGCGGAGACTATTACGACCTCGTTGACCTTGGACCGGAGCGCACGGCGTTTGTCATCGCGGACGTGGCCGGAAAGGGACTGGCTGCAGCTCTGCTGACGGCGATGATCCAGGGCGGTTTTGCCGGCATGAGCTTGACGCAGGATCCGACCCGCCTGATCACCCACTTCAACCGGTACATCTGGGCGCGTTCGGAACCGAATCGGTACGCGACGGTCTTTATGGGGTTGCTCGATGAACAGGGCCGGTTTGACTTCATCAACGCCGGTCATCACTCGGCTCTTCTCGTGCGCGACGGCGATGTCGACGAGCCGTTCCAGCCCGACAGTTTTCCGGTCGGTATGTTCCCCGACGCCGAGTTTGCAACCAGAACCTCCCAGCTGGAGCCGGGCGACACGCTCGTGATGTTCACGGACGGTATCAACGAAGCTGTCGACGCAAAAGGGGAAGAGTTCGGAACGGAGCGATTGCGCGAGGTCGTGCTTTCCAATGCCGGGTCATCGGTTCAAGAGATTCAGCAATCGATCCTGAAGGCTGTTTCCGAGTTCGTTCACGGCGCGGACCAAGCCGACGATATGACGTTGCTGATACTACGTTATACGGGAACAGTGAATTAGCAGGTGTAGGTGCGGTCTATGACCGCACATTCTTCGAACCGAAACGCCGTGCGCTCATAGAGCGCACCTACACCTACCGGAACAAGAACTCCTTCAACTCGCCCAGCTTTTCCAGTCCCAGCCCCATGATCGCTCCTTCGTGGATTTCGCCGTCGACAGCGAAGAAGATTTTAGGTTCGCTCGCCGCATCGAACAGTTCGGCGCCGAGGTCGAAGGGGAGGACGGGGTCGTCCCGGGCATGGATGATGGCGATCGGGAAGCGGATGCGGCCGATTTTTCCGATCGAATCGTAGCGGGTGCGCAGAATCCAACCCATTGGGAGTCGGAAAATCCGTCGGGCAACTCCGGCAACGCTCGTCAGTGGAGCCTCGAGGATCAATCCGCCGACCCGTTCCTCGCTTGCGAGATCCACACTGACCGCCGTGCCCAGCGACTGGCCCATGAGATAGATCTTTTCGGGGACGTAACCTCGCGACCGCGCATAGTCGTAGGCTCCCCGTATGTCGGAGTACGTTCCTGCCTCCGACGGACTGCCCTCGCTGTTACCATAGCCACGGTAGTCGTAAGCAAAGACATCAACCTCCAGTTCCTGCTTGAGGAAGTCCGCCATCTCACGCCTGTGGCCGATGTTGCCGCCGTTCCCATGGCTGACAATCAGCACTCGCCCGGCGCCGCCCTGGAGGAACCATCCGTGCAGGCGCGTTCCGTCGCGCGCCTCGAAATACACATCATCGTGGGGGGACGACGGGCTCCCGATGACGCCGCCGGTCGGGTAGTAGATCAGTCGGTGTTCAAACAACATCATGTAAGCAAGCAGCACGACGGAAGTGATGACGACGATACGCACCAAGGGCAAAAGTGACCGGGCGCTGGCAAGAAGGGACATTTCTGGCGAGTCTCTCCCAAGCGTGGGCCGAGCGCAAGTCCCGGTGTCCAAAACTCGGTCTTTCGGCCAGCCGGAACTTGTGCTGAAATATGCCAGTCGAAGCAATCCGGAGGAGTGCCTCTTATGCAGCGATTCTCGGTCTTTCTGACAGTTGGCTTGGTTTTGTGCGTTGGAGCGACCGCTCTCGCCCAGGCTGTGATCCGCACCTCGAACCCTGCCGAACGGGGTCTGGGCGAAGACGACTTCCCGCGAGTCAAGAGGATCGCTCGGAATGTCTACACCTACGAAGCGCTGACAGGACCGGCCGAGGACCGCTACACCACGAACACGATGTTTGTCGTCAACGACGAGGGTGTCCTGGTGCGCCTGCATGCGGAGGGCCTCTCGGTCGAGGACGCGACCAGCAGGCGGACTTCGGCCCCTACTCCACGTGGTCCGGAGCCGAATCGCAGGGGCCCATCGGGATCCGGCGGATCTATGCGGAGCTGAACGGGGAGCTGAACTAGTGACCTGTTACAGGCCACTAGACGCTTGATCCTCGGGATCAAGCGTGCGGTCAGCAATCAGCTTTCAGCTTTCAGCTAAGAAACGGCACGCAGAGTCTTCATCCTGAAGCTGAACGCTGATAGCTGATTCCACTGCGATACTTGAAGAATCTCCCCGGTAGCATTACTGGCTTGACACAGTTTCGCAAGCAGCTCACACTCTTTATTGCGATGAAGCCTGGGAGCACGAATGGAATTCGACGGACCGGGGGCGCGGCCGTTGCCGCCGTCCCGGGGTGTGCTCCCTCCGCCGGCTATTACTTTTATTACTTTTACGCGTATTCGCGGAGGTGGATAGCCGGGTAAGCTAATCGCAAACAGCAAACGATTTCAAAGCCCGCTTCCACCGACGGTGGAGGTGGGCTTTTTCTTTCGCGGGAGGAGGAAACTCAGATGATTCACGATCCATTCGATGATCCGGGGCTCGAGGTGGCCTGGGGACCTTTACTACACGACGACGCGCTGGCGATTCGCCTGGTGCGGTTTCCCCGTGTCTCGGCCGATTCCGAGTCCGACGATCGCGGATTCAACGATCGCAAGGAGGAACACGATGGAAGTCGCGCTTAGGAACATCGCTGTCCTGGACCTCGACCACCCCGGCGCCAATGATCCTGTTTACCGCAGGCGCAGGGACTCCATCGCGCGGGTGACCCAGCGGTCGAGAGAGAAGGGAGAGCCGCCGCCGGTTCTGGAGTACACCGAAGAAGAGCATGGCGTCTGGCGGATCATATGCGCCAGGCTGGGTCCGCTGCACGAACAGCATGCGAACCGGTTCTATCTGGAGGCGAAAAAGGCGCTTCGAATACCCGAGGATCACATCCCGCAGCTTCGGGAGTTGAGCGACCGACTTGCCAGCTACCATGGTTTTCGGCTCGGGGCGGTCGAGGGGCTCGTCGATTCCCGGAGCTTCCTGGGCCAGTTTGCGCAGAGGTCGATGTGGTGTACTCAGTACATCCGTCACGCCTCCAGGCCCGAATACACACCGGAGCCCGACATCATCCATGAGGTCATCGGACACGTACCCGCGTTCACGGACAAGGACCTGTGTGACCTGTCGGAATTGATCGGCCGGGCGGCGAGGGTTGCGAATGAAGAACAGCTCGAGCAGTTGGAGCGGATCTACTGGTTCACGATCGAGTTCGGGCTCATCGAAGAGGCGGGACAGGTGAACTCCTACGGTGCGGGCCTCCTGGGTTCCTTCGGAGAACTGCAACACGTGTATTCGGGAGAAGTCGAGTGGAAACCCTTTGTTCTGGACGAAGTCGTCAACGCGACTTACAACTACACCGAGATGCAGTCCAAGCTGTATGTCGTCCCGTCGTTTGGGTTCTTGAGGGAAGAGATCGAGCGCTACCTCCGGGAGTACGGGTTGGAGCATGCGCTGGAGAAGGAAGAGGTGACGAGTGACAAGTGACGAGGAACCACCCCGTCTGCACCTTCGGTGCAGCCACCCCTCCTGAATCAGGAGGGGAGTCGGCTCTTCCCTCGGACTACTGACTACTTACCGCTGATCCCCTCCCCCCATGACGTAGTCCCAGTGCTCCCCGGCCCGGCCGAGGATCCGCGGGAGGTCTTCCCCCAGAAGGTAACCGTCGTCGATCAGTTCGATCGCCGCCTCGGACACGAGGCCTAGGTATTGCTCCCGGCTCTGGTAACGTTCCTGGATCGAAGACCTCGGGTCGTCTTCCCGCATGCGCTCTGCCCGTGTGAGAGGGAGCGGAATGTAGGACCCCTGCATCCCGGACAATACGTTCTCCGGTCCGGATTCCGGACGGAACACGTTCCAGCCGGTGTAGGTCGCAAGCGGCACAGTTACCTCCGGCATCTTGAGTCCGCCGATCTCGTTGCCGTCCGCATCGACCTGGGGAACCATCACCGGAAAGCTGGACAGGACTGCCGGGGGTTCGATCGTCACGATGCCCTTCGTACGAAATTCCGGTCCGTAGTCCGCGCGGTAGGCGCCGTGTGGAGCGGCCGGCTGGGCGACACCCGGGAGATCGGGAAAATCCAGATCGGTGGGCAGGACCAGCTCGCCGCCCGCGATGCGCGGGTAGCTGCTAGCGGGTGGAGGCACTCCTTCCCGCGTCCAGTTGTCCATCGCCAGGAGCAGGCTCCGCATGAACCAGGAGTAGTCGTTCGGGTTGCTCAGCTGCTGCCCGCTGGTCTGTACCGGAGGGAATCGTCCGGGCCCGTGCTGGCCGCCGGCGAACGAGTAGACGCGGACGTTCTCCATCACCGGTATGTCCTCTAGACCGTCGATCGTCGTATGAATCAGAGATGCCGCGCGGCCCCAGTATTCATATGACGAGTTTGTGTAGAACACTTTCGGCTGAAATTGCTGTTCGACGCGTGACAGGAGGCCATCCCGGATTCCGGTCTCGGGGTCGTTCTGTTCAACGTCGGTGAACGGGAAGATGTCGCTCGGGTAGAGCTTATTCAGGTGAGGATGCCCATCGCGGGACGGCTGCGCGAAACGATGGTTGAAGCTTCCACGGCCGCCCCCGGCCACGTGGGCGATGACGCCGTCAAAGGCCTTGCGGTGCCCTTCGTCTTCGTTGAAGCCGTAGTAGAGAAACGTCCGCAGAAACCGGCCGCTCTGGGAGATGCCGAATGCCAGGGCTCTGTCGATGGCACCCTCAGGAACCGAGAGCTCCTCTGACGAACCGTATTTCAGACGCGAGATGGCGTCGCGGATAGCGGCAGAACCCAGGCCGACGAGCGGGGGATCCTGGGACTTGTAGACGATGTCGTAGAGCTTGTGCGGGTCAAACCCCCCTTCCAGGTAGACCCGACCTCGATCCGGGACAACCCGTCCGTCCTCGAGCCTCGCGAACTGCCACTGATTGCGGGGTACGATCCGCCGCGCGGCTTCAGCCCGATCCCGGACAGTCATCACGTTGGTCGGGTCATCCGGGTCAGCCACCAGGTAGGGGACATGGTTGCGGTCGGCCAGCGACGCGTCGAACACCCTCCGGTTGACGACGACTTCGCTCCGGACCAGGCCTTCAATCGTCTCCCCGTCGTCGGTGGCTATCGGGGGGTAGACACGAACCAGCCCGTCTCGGAGGGGAGGATCGAACTGCCAGCCCAGCCACAACAGCGTGAAGCCGTTCCGCATCAGGAAGCCGTCGCCCATGTGGGCCTCGGTCTCCGGATCGATGCTTCCCTGGCCGCGGTTGAAGTACCGCAACATCCCCTTGCCGCCCCGGTTCGACACTTCATAGAGGACGGTGCCGTTTCCCCGTGTGACATCTTTCGGCTTGATGAGAAAAAAGTCGGAGTGGAATTCGACCCTGCCTCGCCCGTTTCGCGGGGCCAGGGCGATGTCGGCGATGATTCGGTTGGCCGAGTTGGCCGGATCGACCTCGAAGTAGATCCTGCCCACCAGCTTCTCGTACGCACCAGCCAGGCCATAGGCCTTTCCGCCGGCCAGGTCCGCGCGCGAATGCACCTCGATACGAACGACTTCGGCCGACGCGGTCGAAACGGCCAGGAAAACCACCGCTAGAAATATGGGTAGGGAGCGACGCATGATTCCTCCTGTTAGTCTGGGAACTATCGGTGCAAACGTAATTGTAAGGGGCTTAGGTGTCAAGAAGTAGTCAGTAGTCAGTTCTCAGTACTCAGTCAGGGGAACGAGAAATCTCAAATCTGCAATCTTCTAATCTCAATTGGGGAATCTCCTTGGGTCAATCTGCGATGGGACAAGTAAGAGATACGCTTCTTCAACTGACTACTGACTACTGACTACTGACTACCAACATGCTGTATCATTTCAGAATCCTGATTCCTTCCGAGAGGCAAAACATCATGAAGAAACCTATCGTTACAGTCGTGTTGGCTCTGTCGCTGTTCGCCGGCAGCGGGCTCGCACAGACTGACAGCCATGTTTTCGTGTTGAACAAGCAGTCCGACACGTTGTCGATCATCGATGCTGCTTCGCTGGAGGTGAGGGCGACCGTCGAGGTCGGGCAGCAGCCTCACGAACTGGCTATCGTTCCGGGCGGTGGCAAGGCATACGTTTCGAATGTGGGGGAGAACTCCATCTCGGTGGTCGACCTGAACAGTCGTTCCGAGACCAAGAAGATCACGACGCCGGATTTCTCGTTCCCACACGGGATTGCGTTCACACCCGATTCGAGGATCGCGGTGGTGACGAGCGAGCGCACCCAGAAGATCGTCATCATCGACGCTCAGGCGGATGAGATCCTGCGCTCGATCGATACGCCGGAGGCTGGAACCCACATGGTCGTGCTCGATTCGACCGGCCGATGGGCATATTTTTCGAACCGCGACTCGAACACGGTTTCGATCATGGATCTCGAAAGCTACAGTCTAGTCGCCTCGATCCCGGCGGGCGACGGAGCCGAGGGTATTGCGCTCTCGCCCGACGGCAAGCAGGTTTGGACCGGCGACCGCCGCGGCAATACCGTGACCGTCATAGATACCGAGGGCCGCCGCGTCATCGAGCGGTTGCCCGGCGGCGAAGCGCCGATTCGGGCCGCCTTCAGTCCGGATGGTTCCCGTGTCTATGTTCCCAATTCGTCTTCGTCCGATGTCTGGGTCTACGACGCCCAGTCGCGCGAGCATCTGAAGACGATCGAGGTCGGAGGAAGTCCCGGCGGCGTGGTGTTTTCTGACGACGGATCGAAGGCGTACGTGGCGTGCGGTGGGGAAGGCGCGGTCTACGTGATCGATACGGCGAGCCTGGAGGTCACCGGCAAGGTTGGCGTCGGCCGGGGTCCGGACGGGATCACCTATCGGTAAGGCGGCGGGCAGATGCTGTTGTCCGCTAGGAGGCGTTCGATGAAAGCCATAGGACTCATTTCGGTAATTCTCGCCGTCGTGCTGGTTTTCGTGCCGGTCGCAGGAGCCCAAGTTCCGACGGTCGACGACCTGCTCGGTATCGAGACGGTTTCTACAGCCCGGATCTCTCCTGACGGGAAGACGGTCGCGTTCGTGGTGACCCGGGCGGACTTTGACGAGAACGCCAACATCGGGCAGATCTGGCTGGCCGACGTGGGTTCCGCCGAGTCCTTCCAGTTGACGCGGGGTAACCGGTCCTCCTCGAACCCTCAGTGGTCACCTGACGGTCAGTGGCTGACGTTTACCAGTAGTCGCGCGGAAGGGAAGAATCAGATCTTTGCGATCCGCCCGGGGGGAGGTGAGGCGTTCCCGCTGACCGACTCCGAAACCGGTGTCGGTGCCTTTGCCTGGTCCAGGGACGGGAACAGGATCGCCTTCGTCTCGTCTCCGGAATCGGAAGCGCGGAAGAATCGCGACGAGATGTACGGTGCCTTCACCGTAGTCCGGCGGGATTACAGCTTCCGTCACGTTTTCACGATCGACGTCGACGACGCGCTGCGGAGTCCGGCGAAACCGACACAGCGGACCAGCGGCCGGGACTTCAACGTCGGTAACTTCTCCTGGTCTCCCGACGGGACACGGATCGCGTTCAGCGGCACCATCAACCCGGATCTCACCCAGGGGCACACCTCCGACATCTACGTCCTCGACCTGGACGACGACTCCGTACGGAAGATCGTCTCGACGCCGGGTTCGGACCGTAGTCCGCAGTGGTCTCCCGATGGGACGCAGATTGTTTTCGCCAGCATCATGGGGAGGACCGAAGAATACCCGGTGAACTCACGGCTGGCGCTCGCGCCTGCCGACGGCAGTGGCGCTCCCCGTTCGATCACCGATTCGTTCGACGAGAACGTCCGCTTTGTCGGCTGGAATTCCCAGGGATTGTTTTTCTCCGCCTCGCAGAAGACGGCGACCCATTTATTCCGGGTCGATCCCGGGAACGGCCGCGTGGAGCGTGTGTCCGGGCCGGACGCGTTCATGGGCGGATCGTTTTCGTTCTCCGAAGACGGCACTCAACTGGCTCTGACGGTGCGCTCTCCCACGACGCTCAACGAGGTCGGCGTGACCGGACTCGAAGCGTTCGCGCCCCGAACCCTGACGCGGATGACCGCGCAGACGAGCGGTCTGACGCTTGGCACGCGCGAGGTGATCTCGTGGACGAGTCGCGACGGGGCGACGATCGAAGGCGTGTTGATCAAGCCCGCGGCGTTCGATCCGTCTAAGAAGTACGCCCTGCTGACCGTCATTCATGGCGGCCCGACGGGGATCGATCGTCCGGCCCTGCTCGCCGGAGACACCCGCTACTACCCATCCGATATCTGGGCGGCTCGCGGGGCGCTCATCCTGAAGGTCAACTACAGGGGCAGCGCGGGTTACGGGGAGCAGTTCCGACAGTTGAACGTCCGGAACCTGGGTGTCGGTGACGCCTGGGACGTGCTGTCCGGAGTCGACCATCTGGTCGATCAGGGCTGGGTCGATCCCGACCGTATCGGGTGCATGGGATGGAGCCAGGGCGGCTACATCTCCGCTTTCCTGACGGCCTCGTCGGAGCGATTCGCGGCGATTTCGGTCGGTGCGGGGATCTCGAACTGGGCGACCTATTACTACAACACCGACATCACGCAGTTCACCATCAACTACCTCGGAGACGACCCCGTGGACGACCCGGACATTTACGAGAAGACCTCTCCGATGGCCTACATCAAAAACGCCCAGACGCCAACGCTGATCCAGCACGGAGAGCTGGATCGCAGGGTGCCGATCCCGAACGGGTACGAATTGCGTCAGGGTCTGGAGGATCGCGGCGTTCCCGTGGAGATGGTCGTCTACAAAGGGTTCGGCCACGGCATCAACAAACCGCGATCAACGCGTGCGGTGATGGAACACAACCTGGCCTGGTTCAACCACTTCATATTCGGGGACCCCATGGTCGACCTCACCACTCTGGGAGCCGACGCCTCGAAAGAGAAGACTGAGCAGAAGCAATAGCCCTCAGGCCAGGGATCGAACGAACAGATCGCCGAAATCTTTGGCGATCTGTTCGGCCGTCATCTCGCCTTTGGGCGAGTACCACTGGACGATCCAGTTCAACGCGCCCAGAATCGCCCAGACAGCCGTCTTGACGTCGGTGACCTTGAAGACTCCCTCTGCGACGCCTGCCTCCACCACCTGGCGGTAGGCTTTCTCGTACCGATCCCGCTTCCGGACGATTTTCTTCAGTTGGTCTTTTGGAAGCGACCGAAAGTCCGTGTGGGCTGTCGAGCCCGGCAGCTCCTCGAGCACCGTCCGGACGTGAAGCGCGATCAACCCCTTCAGCTTGACGTCGGCTGTCTGATCCGATTCCACGATTTCGTCTGCCTGCTCGGTGAGACGCTCGAGGGAGTATTCCTGGCAGAAGAAGAGGAGGTCCTGCTTGGAAGAGAAGTAGTAGTACAGGTTGCCCTTGGCCATCTGCGCTTTTTCGGCGATCTCTTCCATCGTGGCGCCGGTGAATCCGTTGCGAGTGAAGGCGGCCGACGCGGAGCGGAGGATCTCCAGCCTCCGTTCCGTGAAGCGCCGATTACGCTTGACGGGTTTTCGCTTGTCGGCCAATCGGCCCTCCTCGTTGGGTTTTTCCTCGCTTGCTCTTCGGCTCGGTGCCTTCCGAGCGTGCCCCGCGGACAGATGTCGTGATCAATCCGACGGCGTCCCGGATGGGGGTCGAGCTCGTGTCGATCGTCTGTGTGGCCTCTGCGTAGAGAGGCGACCGAATCGACAAGATCGAGCGCAGTTCGGTCATCGCGGATCGTCGGTTGGCCATCGGACGGGTGTCACCCTGGCCAAGCACGCGTTCCCAATGATCCTCCGGTGAGGCCTTCAACCATACCGTATGCGTGCGGCGCTTCAGCAGGGACCACGTTTCCGGGTCGGTCACGATCGATCCACCGGTTGCGATCACCATCTGTTCGTTGCGGGACAGAAGGCGCAGCATCAGGTCATGGGCAAGGCGCTTGTAATAACTCTCGCCATGGAGAGAGAACAGCTCCGAGAGTGAGAGGTTGGATTCTTCCTCGATCATAGCATCCAATTCCACGAAAGAGACTTTCAGACGTCCTGCCAGATTCGGTCCGATTGTCGATTTGCCCGCTCCGCGCAAACCCACCAGCGAGATCGACGGCTGTCTGTCTTCCTGAAGGCGTGTCCCGAGCCAGGCTGACAGCTCCTCCAGATCCTCGTCGGAGCATCGATCGACGAGAGCGATAACCCGTTCGAGCGAACTATCACTGCCCGTGTCCGGCGGCAGCAGCTTGACGAGTGGAACGCCCAGGGCCCGGGCAACGTCGGACAGGCGGGCGACGGAGATGTTACCCCTGCCGGCCTCCAGATCCGAAAGAAAGCGCGGCGAGACGCCAGACCTCTCGGCGACTTCCTTGATCGTCCAGCCGGTTCCATTTCGCAAAGCTCGGACGCGTTGTCCGACTTCAAGCAAAAGAGTGTCCTGGTCCATGGTTCTATCAGGCGCTGCCTACGTAATATGCAATATAGTGCGTATTGACTTCAAGCATAATGTGCAATATAGTACAGACTTCGCTCTCAGCACTTTTCCGTATCTACACCACACACAAGATCAAGTTTGGGGCTTTAGGGAGGACCGAATGGCCAAGATGTTTATCGGTGGGGAGTCGGTGGATGCCGCTTCCGGAGACACGTACGACGTCATTAACCCTGCAACCGGCGAGGTCGTCGACGCGGTCGCCAAGGGCAACGAGGAAGACACGCGTCGCGCGATCGATAGCGCGACGGAGGCGTTTGCGGAATGGGCGGACACCGCGGCCGAATCCCGGGCCCAACTGATTCTGAAGGGCATCGAAATCGTCAAGGCAGAGATCGACGACCTGTCAGTGACTCTGACGAAAGAGCAGGGAAAGCCGGTCAGCGAGTCGAAGCGCGAGATTGAGCACTTCCTCCACGGGATGACGTTCTACGCGGGTCTCGCTTCGAAGGTTCGTGGCGCCTACGTGCCTCTCCCCAACAACAGCATGTACGGCATGGTTCTGAAGCAACCCGTCGGCGTGTGTGGGGCTATCGTTCCCTGGAACTTCCCGACGACGTTGATGGGAACCAAGATCGGTCCGGCCATGGCAGCCGGCTGCACCTCGATCGTCAAGCCCGCATCGACGACGCCGCTGACGACGGTTCGTATCGTCGAGCTGTTCAACCAGGCCGCGCTCCCGAAAGGAGTGCTGAATGTGGTGACGGGCCCGGGTAGCGTGGTTGGCGAGGAATTGCTTCAGAATTCGAAAGTCAGGCGAATCGCGTTTACCGGTGAGAGCGGAACCGGCAAGCACATCATGGAGGTTGCAGGCGGCAACATGAAGCGCGTGACGCTGGAGTTGGGCGGCAGCGATCCCATGATCGTCTGCGAGGACGCGTTCATGAAAGGTGCGCTGACCGGCGCCGCCGTCGGCCGTTTCTACAACTGCGGCCAGGCCTGCCTGGCGGTTAAGCGGCTGTTCGTGTTCGAGAAAGTCTATGACGAGTTCGTCGAGGGACTGGTCGGCAAGGCCGGTCGCCTGGTGCCCGGGAACGGCCTGAACGAGAAGGTCCGGATGGGACCGATGCACACAGCGGCCCAGAGGGAAGAAGTGGAATCCCAGATCCAGGACGCGGTCGATCGCGGCGGGAAGGTCCTGGTCGGCGGAACGCGTCCCGAAGGCGAGGAGTACGACAAGGGGAACTACCTGACACCGGCCATCATCGTCGACGCGCCGTTGGATTCCCGCATCGCGACCGAAGAAGTGTTCGGTCCGGCCCTGCCGGTCTTCAAGGTTGGCGACCTGGATGAGGCGATCGAAAAAGCCAACAGTTCGGTGTTTGGCCTCGGCGCTTCGATCTGGACGAGCGACCTGACCCGGGCGCGAAGGGCGGCGGAACGGTTAGAGGCAGGAAACGTCTGGGTCAATTCACTGCACATCGGCTACGACGAAATGCCGTTCGGCGGCGTGAAGGACAGTGGAATCGGCCGCGAACACGGTCCCGAAGCCCTGGAGCATTACCTGGAACCCAAAGGGGTGGTGGTCGCCACACTGTAGGTACCGAACTCGGATTTGATTACCGCAAAGGCGCAAAGACGCAAAGACGCATTGGCCTCGGAGAACACAGAACCGAGCGGACGAGCAAAGACCAAAGACCTTTGCGCCTTAGCGCCTTTGCGGTGAAAAAAATCGCTTGGTGCGTGAGAGGTTCATAACGAGAGATGCCGACAAAGATGATGGTCGCGGGCGAGTGGCGGGACTCGTCGGGTGGCAAAGAAAAACAGATCCGGAACCCGGCCACAGGAGAGGTCGTCGACACGGTCGTCGAGGCGACGGAGTCTGATATCGCGGCGGCAATCGACGCCGCGGAAGAGGCTTTCCGGGATTGGGCTGCCACCCCCCCGCCGCGGCGGGCCGAGATCGTGGACAGGGGAGCCCGCCTTATCAAGGAGCGCGAGAAGGACCTGGCGCGCCTGCTGACTCGGGAGCAGGGCAAGCCGCTCCGGGAGGCGATGCTGGAGATTCGCCGCTTCGTTCACACGCTCGATCACTACACCGGTATGGCCAAGAGCATCCGGGGCGGTTACGTTCCTCTCCTCAACGAGCGCAGCTACGGGATGATCATCAAGAAGCCCATCGGTATCGTGGGCTCGATCGTTCCATGGAATTTCCCGGTCGCGCTCATGGGGAACAAGATCGGGCCCGCTCTGATCGCCGGCGACACGATTGTCGTCAAGCCGGCCGGCACGACGCCCCTGACGCCTACGGCCTGCGTCGGCGTGCTCAACGAGGCCGGCCTTCCGCCGGGAGTCCTAAACATCGTGCCTGGACCCGGCGGGGTGGTCGGGGAAGCGCTGCTGAAGGACCCTAGAGTGCGCAAGATTGGGTTCACCGGTGCGACCGACACGGGGCGGCATGTCATGGAAGTGGCCGCAGAAACCGTGAAGCGAGTGACGCTGGAACTGGGGGGCAGCGATCCGATGATCGTCTGCGACGACGCGAACATCGATGCCGCGGTCAGCGCGGCTTCGGTCGGACGCTTCTTCAATTGTGGTCAGGCGTGCCTTGCCATCAAACGACTGTACCTGTTCGACGAGATCTATGACGAGTTCGTCGAGAAACTCGTCGCCAAAGTTGGAAAATTGCGTATCGGCAACGGACTCGAACAGGGTGTTTTGGTCGGACCGCTGCACACCGTCGCCCAGCGTGAAGAGGTCGAAGAGCAGGTGCGGGATGCCGTGGAGGGTGGAGCCACCGTGCTCGCCGGCGGGAAACGCCCGGATGGAGACGGCCTGGACAAGGGACACTTCTACATGCCGACCCTTCTGGCGGACGTCGATGAGCAGTCGAAGGTCGTCCAGGAAGAGGTATTCGGCCCCGCCCTTCCGATCATGCGTGTCTCCGAGATGGAAGAAGCGATCGAGCGTGCCAATTCGTCGATATTCGGCCTGGGCTCTTCGGTGTGGACGCGGGACATCGACCGGGCCAACGAAGCGGCCGAACGGCTCGAGGCCGGTTACACGTGGGTGAACTCCCCGCAGATCATATTCGATGAGCTGCCCTTCGGGGGCGCCAAGCAAAGTGGCCTCGGCAAGGAGCACGGGTCGGAGGCGTTGGACTACTACATGGAAACCAAGTCTGTCGTGATCGCGAAGAACACGACGGGTTGACTACATCATTCGGATTGAAGCTATGGGATTCAGCGTGACTGAATCCCGGGAGTAAAACGATTATGGCGCTGGTAGATTATCGGGTTGAAGGCGGCCTCGGGATCATCGAAATCAACAATCCGCCGGCAAACGTCTACACCCTGGACAGTCTGAAACTACTGGACGAGGCGATCTTGAAGGCACGGTTCGATTCCTCGGTCCACGTGATCGTGATCATGGGTGCCGGCGACAAGTTCTTCTGTGCGGGGGCCGACATCCGAATGCTCTCCTCGGAGACCACGGAGTTCAAGAACAACTTTGCGCTGTTCGGTCACGAAACCCTGTTGCGTCTGGAGAACACGCCAAAACTGGTGATCGCCGGCATCAACGGTCACTGTGTCGGCGGGGGTCTGGAGATCGCGATGGCGTGTGACATCCGGATCGCGAAAAAGGACGCGGGGCGAGTGGGGCTTGCCGAGGTCAATCTCGGTGTGATTCCCGGAATGGGTGGCACGCAGCGGTTGCCACGCCTCGTCGGTCGGGCCCGCGCCCTGGAACTTGGGGCGACCGGGCGCATGATCGCTTTCGAGGAGGCCGAAGCCTGGAACCTGATTCACGACATCTTTGATCCCGAAGACTTCAAGCAACAAGTGATGGACTACGCCGGCCAGTTTGTGGCCCCAAACAAGCCGAGCAAGGCAGTGGGCCTGATCAAGCGCGCGATTCAATCCGGTATCAACGGAAGTCTCGGCGACGGCCTGGCCCTGGAGAGGGAAGCCCTGGCCCAGGCCTTCGACAGTGCGGACGCTGCTGAGGGATTGAGAGCTTACCAGGAAAAACGCGTGGCCAAGTTTGTAGGGAAGTGACTTGGTTGGCGGTCCACAGTGACAGGTTCGCGACCGGAACCGCCGGCTAAGGAGGAGGTAAAGTTACGTGGCCAAAATCTCAACATTTGATGACTGGACCGACTATTTCCATGAATGGCAGAAGGACATCGGTCTGGATGCTTCGCGCTTCGGCGAGTACGAATTCGAAGTGAAGTTCGGCCCGGTTTCCTCGGAAGAGATTGAGTTCGGCGATTTCGCCGGCCGACCCAAGTGGGAGAGGGTGCTCCAGATACCGGACCAGCGGATCCGGGATTCCCTTCTGCACCTGATCACGTTCCAGGGGGACACCGAGTTCGCGTCCGTCGAGCAACAGAAGCATCTGCTCAACACGGCTCCGAGTGACTACGACCTGCAGTCGGCGCTCAAGATCATGAGGGAAGAAATGCGCCACGGCACGCAGATGTGCAACCTCCTCGTGAAGTACTTCGGTGATTCCGGAAAGCTCGAAGCTCAGAAACTGCTGGAGAGAAGGGCCTACGAGAACAATCGCCTGCTGGGCGCGTTCAACCAGGACATCAGCGACTGGTTGGATTTTTACTGTTTTACGGAACTGGTTGACCGCGACGGCAAGTATCAATTGACGATGCTCGGCCACTCTTCATTCAAGCCTCTCGCGGCGAGTATGCAGCCGATGTTGCAGGAGGAGTTCTTCCATCTGCTGACTGGGCACACGGGCTTGAGCCGGATCATCAAAGCCGGAAGGGTTCCTCATGACATCCTGCAGAAACACGTCAACAAGTGGTATTCCGTCGCGCTGGATCTGTTTGGTGTGGACAATTCTTCCTCTGCGGCCTGGTTCTACACCTGGGGACTGAAGGGGCGTTATGACGAAGCGAGTGCTGAAGGCGAGCCTGATCGGGACAGACTGAACGAGGCGGCCCGCGGTCACTACATGGCAGAAGTTGAGGAGTTGTTCGCCGCTCTGAACAAGTTAACGCCGGAAGACCAGCCCAAGTTGAGCCTGCCGGATCCGAAGTTTCACCGCGGTATCGGTGAGTTTGCGGACGAGGGTTACAGCGTAGGGGGAGAGCTTCTGTCAGAAGAGGCATACGCGACGCATGTTGAGGAGACCCTTCCTACCGCGGCAGACAAGGCGAAGCTGGCTGATGTCTTCAAAGACTCGGATTGGATTCTCAAGGTAGAACAATAGACTGATGTCCGACAAGTACGTCCTCGTTTGTCAGAACGCCGATTGCAAAGCCCGGCAAGCGGGCGAGTTGTTGGAGGCGCTCGACAAACGGCTGACGGATTCCGCCGACATTATCGTCAAGCCGTACATGTGCTTCGGCGCCTGCCAGTCCGGCCCGAACATCGTGATGTATCCCCAGAAAGTCTGGTACGCGAAGGTCAGCCCGGACGACGTCGAGGACATTGCGAGCTACGCGGAGGGCGGGCCCGAAGTCGAGCGGTTGACCCAGGGCGTCGACCGTGGGCTTCAGGAACTGATCTACCAGCTGTTGGACGCGGGACTGTTCTAGTCACTCCCATGATTGTTTTCCCAAACGGCGTCAAGCCGGCTCCAGGCAGGCGAGGTCGGGCGGGCCGTCCTGCGGAGCCCGAAAGCTTCGAGGCCTATCGGTCTGCCGGTGGGTATCAGGCGCTGGAAGCCGCCCTCAGGCGTTCGCCGTCGGCCGTCATCGACGAGATTGCCTCTGCGGGGCTGAGAGGGAAGGGCGGCGCGGGCTTTCCGGCCGCGAAGAAGTGGCAGATTGCCGCCGATACGGACGCGCGTCCGCGCTATGTCGTCTGTAATGCCGGCGAAGATGAGCCCGGAAGTTTCAAGGATCGAGCCGCGATCGAGCACCGGCCCCACCTGGTCCTGGAAGGGATGATCCTGGCAGCTTACGCGGTCGGCGCGGAGCAAGCCTACCTTTACCTCAACGAGACCTACGACACCTGTCACGATCGCATGAGCGGGGCGATAGCGGAGGCTCGCGGGGCGTCCTACCTGGGCGAGCGGATCTGCGGTACGACGTTTTCGATGGAAGCGTCAATCTGTATGGCGCCGACGACGTATGTAGCCGGAGAGGACTCGGCATCCCTGGAATTCCTGGAGGGGCGGGAGGCGAAGCCGCGGGAAAAGCCACCATACCCTGCGGTGGCCGGCCTGTACGGTAAGCCGACGATCGTCAACAACGTGGAGACTCTGGCCCACGTTCCTCCGATCCTTCGGCACGGCGCCGCCTGGTATCGTGGTTTTGGAGTGGAACACAGTCCGGGCACGATGATCTTCTGCCTCGGTGAGGAAGTGAACGCGCCGGGTGCCTACGAGCTCCCTGTCGGGACGACCGCACGGTATCTGCTCGACGAATGCGGGCGAGGTCTGCGGGACGCTCGATCGGTGCGGGCGTTCCTTCCCGGCGGGCCGTCCTGCGCTTTTCTAAGGGGCGACGACCTGGATGTTGCGCTCGAGCCGGAGTCGCTCAAAGCGGCGGGATCGAGTCTCGGTTGCGGTGTGATGCGGTATTACCCGGAAGGAACGTGCATGCTCGAGCCTGCCCTCGAACTCGCGGGGTTCTTCGAGAAGGAATGCTGTCAGCAGTGTCCGGCGTGTCGGATGGAGACGTCGATGTTGACCGCCCTGTTGGAGCGGATCCGGCAGGGGCAGGGCGATCCGAACCTGTACGAGCAGTTTCCGAAGATCATCGAGTTCAATCACGGAAAAGGCTACTGCGCTCTTATCAACATGCCGGGTCCCCCTCTTCTGAGCGCGATCCGGCTCTTCCGGGAGGACTTCGATCATCACCTGGAGCATGGCAGCTGCCGGCAGGACTGAGGATGTTTGACGACAAGATCGAAGCCCGCGACTTCAACAAGATGCCGGAGGAATACCGGGATCTGTTGGTTCGCGTGTTACGAATTCAGGCTGACTGCGAAATTGGCGGACCTCATCTCTACGTACGCGAATGGTTGCTGGAAGCACCGACTGCGGAAGAACAGTGGAAGGTTGCCAAGACCGCAGCGGAGGAGATCGACCACTTTCACAAGATCAATGTCCTGTTGAACGAACTCGGTTTCGACGCCTCGGATCGCCTGTTCATCCAGAAGCCAGAGCGTTACGTGGACGCGTTCCGGAAGGACATGCCGACATGGACGGATTGGGCCGTTTTCGGGATGCTGATCGACCGTGTCGGACAATATCAGCTGGACGAGTTCGTCGAATGCAGCTACCTGCCGCTGGCACGTCTTTTGCCCCCCTACGACAACCAGATCCTCGAGGAGGAACAGGGACACGTCAACTTCGGCCTCTTGAAGATGGTCGAGCTGATGAAGACCGAAGAAGGCAAGCAACAGGTCCAGAAGGCTGTCGACCGCTGGTACATCACCGCCCTGGATATGTTCGGTCAGACGGAATCCCGGCGCAGCCATCGCTACATCGAATGGGGCATCAAGCGGCGCACGAACATGGAAGCGCGGCGGGCCTACATCGCCGAGGTGAACCCGATTCTGGATAAGCTGGGTCTGAAAATTCCGGATCCGGAAGAGGGTAGGAAGTTCATGTAGAAGGGACCTAAGAAGTGGCCAGTGGTCAGTGACGAGTGGTCAGTACCTTACGAGACATCGCTCGCTTCGATCACTTTCTCTTGCGTTGTCGGGCAAAACCCCTGCGATCATCTCTCAACTGACTACTGATTACTGACTACTTCTTCCTCACTTCCCAGTAAACCGCGGCTCCCTCTTTTCCAGGAACGCCTGGACGCCTTCCTTGAAGTCATCGGTATGGGTGGTTTCGGCGATCAGGGCACTCTCCTGCGCGAGGTGGACGTCGAGCAGGTTCTTGTGGCTGCTGTTGATCAAAAGCTTGATCCTGCCCAATGCCTCGGTAGGGCCGCCGGCCATTCGCTTCGCCCAGACGGAAGTCTCTTCTTCCAATCGATCATCGGGAACGACACGATTGATGATTCCCCATTTGTAGGCCTCTGGCGCCGAAATGGAATCCCCCGTGAAGAACAGTTCAGTCGCCTTCCCGACTCCCACGAGGCGCGGGAGGAAGTAGGTTCCCTCGGAAGTCAGGCCGAGCTGGACCCACGACTGGTTGAAACTGGCTGACTCGGCGGCGATCCGAAGGTCGCATGCCAGCGCGAGGTTGAACCCCTGACCGCTGGCTACGCCGTGGATGGCGGCGATCACGGGCTTGCGAATGGTCCGCAGTTGCATCTCGAGCAAGTGCACCCGGTTGATCCAGTTCTTCATGAACGACTCGGTGTCGCCATCCATCATGTTTTCCATGACATGGATGTCGCCGCCGGAACTGAAGGCCCTGCCGTTTCCCTTCAGGATGATGGCGCGAACATCGCTGTTCTGAGTGGCATCGAAGATTGCCCGGAGCATCTCGTCCAGCATGTCGAGATCGATGGCGTTCAAGTTTTCGGGCCGGTTCATAGTGAGCGTGCCGACCTGCTCGACCACCGAAAACTGGATGTTCTTGTAGTCCATAGGGCGGCGATTATACCAGATCGATTTCGGGCCCCTCGGCCTCGACTGAAGCGGTTGGCGGCGAGCTGCCCTAGGCGAGAAGGGCGCGCTGGACGAACCAGTAGAACCCCAATGACATGATCGCTACGGAGGCGACGGCCATGACACGTTCTTTCCAGCGAGTCCGGCCGAGATAGATCAAGAGAGGAAACAGCGCGCTGACAAATACCAGTTGGCCGATCTCCACTCCGATATTGAAGGAGAACAACGAGACCGCAAGCGTTCGGCGGCTCAGCTCCATTGCCTGCAGGACGTTCGAGAACCCGAACCCATGGACGAGTCCGAAGAGGAAAGTAATCTTCCAGCGATGGACCAGGGTGTGACCCGTGAAATTCTCGATGGCGATGTAGGCGATGCTCAGCGCGATCAGGCTCTCGATGAGTCGCGCCGGCAGGGCGACCAGGCCGAAAGTCGCCAACGCGAGAGTGACGCTGTGCGCGACGGTGAATGAAGTAACGACCTTGGCCAGCGACAAGAGCGTGGTCGTCGCCATCAGGAGGCCCACGAGAAAGGCCAGATGGTCGTAACCCGTGAATATGTGTTCGATTCCGAGCTCGCTAAAATCCAGCATCGTCACCCAGAAGGGAACGCCGGCAGCATAATCGATGTCGATCTCTGGTTCCTCGGCGCTGAGCACACCGTGTCGTGCTTCGTCACCTTCGCCGATCTGCAGGAGGTGACGGTGATTGGGCTGGGTGATCTTGTCGAGCCTCGACACCACCCGGAGGTTCGTCACCTCGTGTGCGAATCGGTAGACGATGTTCAGCCGTGCGACGTTGTCGGCGACGAAATCATAGTTGTCGAGAAAGGACTCCGCCGGAACATCGGGTGCCCGGACCAGAAAGTGCTCTCGGATCGCCTCGAAAAACTCGACGATGACCTCATCGAGTTCGTCGTAGGTGGCGAGGCCGTCTCCGTCGGCGTCGACCTGAGGCCCGGCGTGCAGGTCCAGGAGGTTCAGCGTCAGGGCGACCCGGACGATCGGGCCTTCCGCGGAGAAACGGGAATAGCTGGTCGAGAAGTCGTGGGCCATGGCTCTCGTGGCAAAAGCGGGAGCCAGGAGGATAAAAAGACTGGCTGTAAGAGCCCTGCGTCGTTTCAACATGCCCTCCAGATCGTATACTGATTCCGGCACGGCTGTTCCATTACTTTTTTTCCGTTCCAGATCGGTGAATTGGACCGGCCGACACCACGACTCGCATGACGTACATCCTCGCAGCGACCGTGCTCCCGCCCCTCTTGATATTCGGGCTGTACCACCTGGCCACGTGGTTCGACCTGTTCGGCATCAACAATATGGCGTTCTGGCGGCGGCTCGCACTGACCTCCGCCATCGCGCACGCATTCCTCGCCACAGGCTTTTTTCTGTTCTCCTACTACGATTTTCAAGCCAACCGCCTGCTGGTGTTAGGAGGGAGCAGCTTTGAGGCGTTCCTGTTCGGCAGGTCCGAGTTCTGGCGTCTGATGGTCATCTTCGACACCGTTCCGACGCTGCTCGCATTGGGATTATTCTCCGCGGCCGATCGCTTCGAAGTCGCCTTGCCCGCCCCGCTTTTCACCATCCTCATCATCGTCTACCTCGCCGGAACCCTACAGTGGTACTGGATAGGAGGAGGCCTGGCCGCCGCCCTGGAGAGGATCTGGGAAGGGTTGAAGACGCAGGATGATGATTTGGACTGGATGTAGTGGGGAAGTAGTCAGTTGCCGCGTGGGCAAAATCCAACCACCCCGTCTGCGCCTGCGGCGCATCCACCCCTCCTTATCCAAGGAGGGGAGCTGTTTGGGTCAGCAACACATCAAACTCCCCTCCTCAGATGAGGAGGGGTGGCGCGAAGCGCCGGGGTGGTGCTGACCAAGAAAAATGAAACCCCGGCACCTTTGGCGCGTCGACGCGGCAGGTCCAACCACCCGTCTGCACCTGCGGCGCAGGCACCCCTCCTTATCCAAGGAGGGGTGTCGTTTCTAACTTCTACACTGCTGACCAACTGACTACCGACTACTGACTACTGACTACTTCTTCTGTTATCCTGCCCGCGTGATTCGCCGCGTTGCGCTCTTCGTCTCCTGTCTCATCGATCAGTTTTATCCCCAGGTCGGGTTCGACACCGTGCGTGTGCTGGAACGCGCCGGACTGGAAGTGATCGTTCCGCCGGATCAGACCTGCTGCGGACAGCCCGCCTGGAACAGCGGATACCATGACGAAGCGCGAGGTGTGCTCGATGCCGCCGGACGATGTCTGGCGTCGGCGGACGTGGACGCGGTTGTAGTTCCTTCCGGTTCCTGCGCGGCCATGATGCGCGTCTCCTCGGCGGAGTTGACCGATAGTCCGCCGGCCGTGTTTCAGAGGACCTACGAACTGTCGGAGTTGCTCGTCCACCAGATGGGGATCGAGGACATCGGTGCGAGGTTCGAGGCGAAGGTCGTCTACCACGATTCCTGTCATCTGCTCCGCGGCCTCGGTGAGTCCGTCGCGCCGCGCCGTCTGCTTGGGGCGGTCAAAGGGCTGGAGCTGCTCGAGATGCCGGAGGCTGAATGCTGCGGGTTTGGCGGCGCGTTTTCGGTCAAAATGCCGGCGATCGCGAACGCGATGCGTTCCGACAGGGTCGACGCCATTGTTGCCAGCGGAGCGAACGCGGTCGTGTCGGCCGACATGGGTTGTCTCATGCATCTTAGCGGTGGTCTGGGCGACAAGGGGGCCGCAGTGCGGACTCTGCATCTCGCGGAGGTCCTGGCGCGATCATGAAGTCCTTCACAGAACGGGTCCAAGAGGCGCTGGCCGATCCCGGACTCCAGCGTGCCCTGACGTCGGGGACGCGGCTGGCGCGGCAGAACCGCGCCGAGGCGTTCGAATGGATGCGGGGCGAGGGGCTGGACACGGAGGAGATGCGTGAAGCGGCCCATCGGATCAAGATGGAGATTCTCGAGGACCTGGACCGCTGGCTGGATCGACTCGAGGAGAGCGTCGTCGCCAACGGCGGCGTGGTCCAGCGAACGGGGACGGCCGCGGAAGCTTGCGATTACATCCTACGGCTTGCGGACGACAACGACGTTCGGTCGGTCGTCAAAAGCAAATCGATGGTCACCGAAGAGATCGATCTCAACGAACGGTTCGAAGGTGCCGGGATCGAAGTGCTCGAGACCGACCTTGGAGAGTACATCATTCAGCTTGCGCATGAGCGCCCCTCCCACATCGTTGCTCCGGCCATCCACAAGTCCCGTTCCGACGTTGCCGATCTTTACCACGACCTCTTTGGCACCGATCGCGACATGACGGCGGCCGAGCTGACAGCGTGGACGCGGCGGCGGCTTCGCCCCCGGTTCCTGGACGCGGACATGGGCGTATCCGGTGCGAACTTCGCAATCGCCGACACCGGAACGCTGGTCATCGTCGAAAACGAAGGCAACGCCCGGTTGACGACGAGTGTTCCGCGCATCCATGTAGCGGTCACCGGCATCGAGAAAGTGATCCGCTCCTGGACCGATCTGCAGACGCTACTGCCGTTGCTGCCGACCAGCGCGACGGGCCAGCGGATTACCAGCTACGTGTCGTTCCTGAACGGCCCGCGCCGCCCGGGTGAAACCGAGGGTCCCGAGCAATTCCACCTCATTCTTCTCGACAACGGCCGCCGCGAGATCCACAGCGACCCGGTCTTCAGGGAAGCGCTCGCTTGCATCCGGTGTGGCGCCTGCCTCAACGCATGTCCCGTTTATAGTCGAATCGGGGGGCACGCCTACGGATGGGTGTACCAGGGACCGATCGGCGCCGTCATCACTCCCCACCTGAAGGGAATCGAGGCGGCAGGAGAACTGCCCTTCGCATCGTCGCTTTGCGGTGCCTGTATGGACGCGTGTCCCGTAAAGATCGACATTCCCAGCCTCCTCATTCATCAACGCGATCGCATCAACCGGGAGGTCCGCTCGCACGCACCGTTCGAGCGGTGGGCCTTCAGGCTGTGGAGCTGGTTTGCCGTTCGGCCGCGAATGTATCGTCAGGGTGCCCGTCTTGCGCGTCGGTTCGTGACTTGGAAAGTGCCCGCGACAAGGACGGGGAAGAAAAGTTTCCTGGAACAATGGAGCTCGTCAAGAAATTCGAAGCAGCAGCGCGCGCACTAGCCACACCCTGTGTGCAGATGGACCGCGATCAACTCGAGTCCGGCCTCGCGGCCTACCTCGGCGGGATTGGTGTTCGGAGCGTCGTGGTCGACTCCGAACGGGTTCGCCTGGAGGCATTCGAACACGTGGATTCGCCTCGAGCCGATTGTGGCGTGACCGACGTACTGTGGGGCATCGCATCGACGGGTACCCTTGCGATACCAATGACGCCGGACAACCGACGAACTACGTCACTGGTCCCCCCGCTTCATGTCGCTTTGCTCGGAAAGGAGGATCTGATTCCGGATCTCCCGATGGCCCTCGATCACCTATATCATGGAATGATGAAGAGGGAGGATCGTCCCTCGAGCGTGGTCTTCGTCACCGGTGCGAGTCGGACCGCCGACATCGAATTGGACCTGGTCGTCGGGGTCCATGGGCCTCGGGAGTTGCACGTGGTGTTGTTCTGAGCCTACTGTGTGGCGGGTTGTTCTTTCCGGTTCGGGACGACGCCGTCGTCCTTGAAGGGGCTTACTCCGCGCTTCGAAAACGTCGGTTCCGATGTATTTCTGCAGTCGTAGTAATCCCACCGTTGGGTGTGATCGCACACGAAGACATGATCGAACAACATGGCGCTGATAGGCAGAATCACAGTTTTCCGGGCGTTGCGTATCGCGAAGACCGGATGAAAGCCTTCCCGCGACAGCGCGTTCCACCTGATCCGTTCGTCATCGCTGAGCGGCCCGACGGCATCGCTGAGAACTTCGCGGAAGAACCGAAGCTTGAAACCGTCATGAAGGTGGTTCGTCGCGACAACATAGTCGTTACCCCGGTGGAAAAGGATGAGCTTGCTCGTGGCCCGGCGGGAAAAGAGCTGAAAGATCGAAAGTATGAGGGTGACGACAGCAACCAGACCCAGGCCCACCAGACCCAGACGGACCGGTTCATAGCTGCCAGGAAAGATCGATGCGGCGCCAATCAGAACGGCGATCGCCGTGACGATGGCGAGCGCGCCTGCCAAACGCGTGCGGTTGATTTCGTTCCGTCCGAGCACGACCATGTTTCACCCTCCGGCTCAAACTTCAAACCTGCCATTATACCGGGGCTGCGGGCTTGTCGCCAGCAGCCCCGGTAGTGGCCAGTAGTCAGTAGTCAGTTGCCAGTTGAGGCCCTGCCTCTCATGAGATATTCGTCTGACGCACTAAGAGCCCACGCTTCTCCGTTGATCGAGATCGCGATGGCCGCCGAGCAGGTTCCGGGTGCTTATCGTCTCTTCTACGGGGAGTCCGATACCGCCACTCCAGAGTTCATCTGCAGGGCGGGGTATGAAGCTATGCGGGAAGGGCACACCTTCTACACGCCGACGGCGGGGTACGCTGAGCTCCGGGAAGCGATCGCCGCAAAGGTTCATGAGCTGCACGGGGTGAGCTACACCGCCGAGGAAGTCGGATGCACGGTTGGCGCGGGGATGGCGATCTTCCTGGCGATCCGTTCCTGCGTCAATTCGGGCGACAACGTCATCATCGTTTCTCCGGCATTTTCGGTGTTCGCGTTTCATCATCTCCTCTCCCCCGGCGATGGTTCAGCAGGCCGGGATAGCCGCGATCAGGGACGGGGAACCTTACATCGAAGAAATACGTGAGACGTACAGAAGTCGACGAGAGCAGGTAATCGAAAGACTTTCGGGCATTCCGTGCCTCTCGCTGCCGAATCCTGCCGGCGCCTTCTACGCGTTTCCACAGATCGACGGGCTCTCCGACTCGATGGCGTTCGCCAAGCAGCTCCTCGCCGAGCGGAAGGTCGGACTGGCTCCCGGCTCAGCCTTCGGGCCCGACGGAGAGGGTTATCTGAGGCTTTCGTTCGCCGTTTCCGACGACGTCCTGTTCCCAGCGTTAGACATCTTTGCTGCGTACTTAGAGGAGAGGTAAGGAACGAGCGAATAATGGACTCCCCTCCTTATCCAAGGAGGGGAGTCGGCTCCAGTCTCTGACTACTGACTACCGACTACTGACTACTTCCCCTCATTCCTCCGGGTACGGGGTCCGGTTTCTGTAGACGATCCACAACGTCGACAAGAGTGTGATTGCGGCGAGGACGTAGACGACGGGGTCCAATTGATCGACCGGGAATCCCTGCTCACCGGCCCAGATCGCCAGGGCGTTGTTCCCCATGTGAAGTACGATTCCGGGAAAGATCGACCCGGTCATCAGTGCGACCGCTGTGATGACGATGCCGAGGAATCCGGTCGTGATGATCCTGAAGATCGTGACGTGGAAGAACCCGAAGATGCCGCCGACGACGAGTGCGAGCACCACCGGCCGGAACTTGCGGCGCAGGCCGTAGAGTAGAACTCCCCTGAAACCGATTTCCTCGCAGATTCCGGGCAGAACCGCCACGAAGAACATCAGCTGCCACAGCGGCAGCCCTTCGGCGGCGAAGGCCTCCGACATCTGCTCCATGACACTGCGAGGGACTGGAAATACGGTACTCGCGAACGCCAGCACAGGGATCGCAGTGAGCGACATGGCGGGTAACATGAGGAGAATCACCGGCCAAAGACCGGCTCGAACCGATCTGATCGCCAGGGTCTTTCGAGGGTCGAGTCCGTAGACCTTGATGATCAGCAGCGTGCTGCCTATGAACAGCACGAGTTCGTTGAAAATCAGCTGTGCGCGCAGGGTGCCCAGCTGCGGGACTCCCACGGCGACACCGAACATCACGGCCCAGAGCACGGCAAACCATCGCCAGACCTGTCCGCGGAAAGCCGCCGGACCGGTCATCTGGGCCGGGTGCCGCTCCTGGGAAGCCGTGATGAGACGTTCCTCTCCCAGCAGGCCGGCCGAAAAGCGGACGAGCGTGAAAGCCAGCAGCGAATTGACCAGAAAGGCAACCAGAGTCATCGGCCAATCCGGGTTGCCGGCCAGGACCTCCCTGGCGGCAACGCTGACGTTAGCTACCGGGATGAGTGCGATCGCGGACCGCAGGTCGACGCCCGGGATCGCGCCGGCGAAGGCCGGCAGCATGCCCACGAGGTAGACCGGAAAAAAGTATAGCTGGGCCTCCTTGTACGACTTTGCGTAGGCGGACAGCATCAGGAGGACTCCGGCGACGAGAACGGCAAGCGGAACGTAGAGCAGAATCAAAGCGAGTGCAGACGACGACGATACCTGAAAAACGAAGTCCTCCGGCAGTGGAATGATGTCGAAGCTGGTGTAGACGAGAAGGTTTCCGATCTGGATCAACGTGATCACGAGAGCGACGGTCATGATGACCAGCTGCTTGGCGGCGATGATGTCGGTCCTGCCGGCGGCCGTCGTCAGGAGGGTTTCCAGCGTCCCACGTTCCTTCTCTCCGGCGATGATATCCATGGCCACGACCGAACCGCCCGTCAGCGTGAGAAGGAACAGGAAGACGGTGATAAACCGGCCGATCAGGAGACCCGATGTCTCACCCGCTGTCGCCATGCTGGTTTCTTCGATCGCTATGAGTTCGGAGAATCGAATGGGGATTCCCCTGTCTTCGAAAGCGCCTTCGGCGCCAGCCCGTCGGCCCAGCGTCAGCAGTCGCCGCATCCTTCTGGCGCCGGAGGCGGCCGATGCCCTGTTGCCCGGAACGAAGATCTGGACCACGGGGACGCCGTCCAGGCGCCGGGCGAGTTCGTGTGGAGGTTCCCCCACCTCATCTTCATCCTCCTCCTCGCGCGCCGCCCATTCCTCATCCGCGGCTTCGGAGCTGAGCGTGTTCAGATAGAACTGAATTTCGCGTTCCCGGAGGCTGAGTTCCGGGTCCGGAACCTGCACCTCCTGACGATTGAAGTTGTGCAGGTCCGAGTCCGGGTCCGATCGCAGGGCATCTTCGGCGCGACCGATCAGAAGACGTGCCTCCTCGCTCCAGTCACCGGTGATTGCATAGTCGTAGACGGTCTCTTCGAGTTGGCGGTCGCGCCGTTCTGAAGCGAAACGGGAGGCAAAGATCATTACGGGCATGACGAGCATGGGAAGGACGATGGAGAGGATGATCGTCCGCCGGGACCGCAGGAGCGTGCGGATTTCGTGCCTCCAGATGAGACGAACCGTGTCCCAGTTCAATGCGGTTGCCCCTTCACGTATTTGACGAAGATGTCTTCCAGATAATGCTCGCCCGCTGCCCCACGCAGTCCCTCGAGCGTGTCGCACGCCAGGATCCGACCGTCGTGGATGATCGCTATCCGGTCGCACAGCTTCTCGGCTTCGCTCATGATGTGTGTCGAGAACAGGACGGTCTTGCCCTCGTCACGAAGCTCCTTGATCGCCTCGGCTACCTCCAGGGCGTTGAGGACATCGAGACCGACGGTCGGCTCGTCAAAGATCAGGACCGGAGGGTCGTGGGCGACGGTCCGGGCGATCGACACCTTCTGTTTCATACCCGAGGAGAGTTTCTCGACGCGTGCGTCGGCGTACTCCGTGATGCCGAAGCGCTCGATGAGTCCGGAAACACGGGCGGTGACCCCGTCGGCCGGATAGTGGTTCACGCTGGCGAAGAACTCGATCGTCTCGCGGGCGGTGAGCCGTGGGTAGAGCGCGGTGGTTGCCGAATAGAAGCCGAGGCTGCGCCGCACATCGGGGGCCTCGTCGACGACATCGTAGCCCATGATTCGGGCCGTGCCCGACGTCGGAAGAATGATGGTCGAAAGCATACGCAGGGTTGTCGTCTTTCCGGCGCCGTTGGCCCCGAGGAGACCGAAGACCTCGCCCGGGCGTGCTTCGAAAGCTATGCCGTCGACTGCACGGACCTCGCCGCGGGATTCGTCTTGGAAGCTCTTGTGAAGGTCGAAAACCGACACCGGCGCACTCATCAGGTTCCCCTCCGGAGTATGCGTTCCTTGAAAAACCGGCCGAAACTCCCGCTGTATCCACCCATGATGAAGTCCTCGTACTGAATGATCTTGAGAGCGAGAGCGAGCGCCAGGGCGATCGTGACGATCTCTACCGCCAGTGTGATTCCGATCAACCGCCACTGGTACACGCCGGCGATCGCTTCGCGGAACATCAAGGCGATGTTCGCGACCGGGATCGCGGCCAGCCGGGGAGTGAACTCGATGTCGGGAACCTGCAGGAACATCAGGGGCAGAATCATGAGAATGTAAAAAGGACCGATCATCGACTGGCCTTCCTTGAAGGTCCTCGCGAAGGAGGCCAGGATCATCATGCCCGCCGCGATGAATAGGGCCATCAGCGCGGCGCCGACGACGATCACCGGAATCGATCCGAGCGGGATGCTCATCCTCAGACCCGACACATCTTCTCCCATCAGAGGCGTCAGGACGGCTTTCATCGAGAACGTCATCGCCGCTACATTCAGCATCCCGGCGGCGAACGACATCGTGGCAACGTAGAGGTACTTCGAGATGAGGATGCTGCTCCGATCCGGAGCGACCGTCATCAGCGTCTCCCACGTCGAGTTCTCGCGCTCACCAGCTGTTGAATCGATCGCCGGGTAGAGCCCGCCTACCGAGAGCATGATGATCAGGAACATGGGAACGATCAGGCCCAGTATGAACTGACCCATCTCGCGGCCGGTCGCGACATTCCGATTCTCGATCCAGAATTGCTGGAGTTCCGCCGGTTCGATACCGGCTTCACGGGCTACCCCGAGCAGGTATGTCTGCCTGTAGTCGTTCAGGTGTGATTCGAGTCGAGATCGAGCCAGCAGGCTGCGATCCTTGGCCGCGTCATAGACCAGCGTCACCTGGAAGTTGTCCCCAAACAGCGGGAGGGTTTCCTCGGCCTCGTCGAAGCGGACGATGATGTCCAGGGTACCGTCACGAATCGCCCGCTCATCCCGGATCTCGAGAAGTTCCACCGTGCTTTCCGACCCCAGTGTTTCGCGGAATGCAGCATGTGCGACGGGCAGCTCGGCCAGCGTCACACGGGACGGCATCTGTTCGGATTGGCCGGCAACGAAGGAGATGCCGGAGTAGCCGACCCACAGAATGGCAGGATAGAGAAAGATCGGGAGCAGGATGCTGTTAATGATGATGTTCCGTTCGCGAAGGGCGGACCGAAGCTCGCGTTTGTAAAGCAAGCCAATGTCGGAGAGACGGCGTTTCACCCCGATTCCTCCGTGACCATTGTCGATTCGGAACGCACGACAAATATGCCCGCGAGAATGAGCACGATGCTGACAGCCTGACCGATCACGGGACGTTCCCCCAGCAGCGCCCATGCGGCCAGCAGAGCGACGATCGGAGTCAAGTTTCCGACTACCGCCGTCCGGGCCACGCCGATGGTCTTGATGGCGTAGGACCACACGAAGTAGCTGTAGACGATGGCCAGCCAGGCCGAGGCGGCAACGCCAAGCCAGGCCCAGAGGGGGACCTCCGACCAGCGTTGTTCGAGTAGCGAGGGGACGGTCAACGGCAGCAGGACCGCCACCCCGAACACCATCGCGAGCACCGTGATTTCGAGCGTTCCGTAGCGGCGCAGTAACGACGTTGCGGCCCCCGTGTACCAGCCCCAGCAGAATGCCGCCGCTACGATCATCAGATCTCCGATCCAGGTCCCTCGAAAAGACACCTCATCGCCACCGAAAAGGACGATCGCCGCCACACCCAGGGTCGACAGGACGATTCCACCCAGGACCCGGCGGTTGAAGCGTTCCCGTTTCAACACCACCCCGGCCAGGTACGCGAATATGGGAGTCAGCGCCAGGAGCAGTCCGACGTTCCCTGCCCGGGTTCGGGCTAGACCGAGGACGAAGAACATCTGGTACCCCGTGTTGGACATGATACCGAGTCCGATCACCGCCAGTATGTCCCGCCGGTCGACCCTTAGACTGACGCCGCGCAGTTTGAGGATGGAAACCATCGTCAATGTGGCGATCGTCATCCGGACGGCATTGAACGCGAGGGGATGGAGGTAATCGTAGAGGACCTTGATGATGGAGAAATTCGTACCCCAGATCAAAGCGACGCTCAGCAGGAGAAATTCCACGAGGTAGATTCGCGTGCCGTCTTTCAATATGTCCGTTCTCGATCCGCACCCTCTGGGGAATTTTCCGGCCAAAACTGCAGTTCGAGTAGTATAAGCCGATGCTGATGAAAGACTTCGGTAATTCCGGCGCGCAAGTACCCGTCATCGGACAGGGTACCTGGGAAATGGGTGACCGCCCGGCTGATGCGAAGCGCGAAATCGAAGCGCTGCGCGCGGGGCTGGATATGGGCCTGACCCACATCGATACCGCCGAGATGTATGGCAACGGGCGTTCGGAGCGACTGGTCGGTAAGGCGATCGAGGACCGGCGGGAGGAGGTGTTTCTGGTCAGCAAGGTGTTGCCGTCGCATGGCGCCTATGGCGATACGATCCGAGCCTGCGAGTCCAGCCTTCGGCGGCTGGACACCGCCTACCTGGATCTTTACCTCCTGCACTGGTGGACGGGGGGACATCCGATTGAAGAAACGATGCGTGCGATGGCGAAGCTGGTCGACGACGGCAAGATACGGTTTGCGGGCGTGAGTAACCTGGAACTCGACGAGGCGGCGCAGGCACAAGAGGCTCTCGGTGGGAAACCCCTCGTCTGCAATCAGGTGCTCTACCACCTGCAGTCGCGCGGCATCGAATTTCGCATGATCGACGAGTGTGCGGATCGCGGTGTGGCAATCGTCGCATACTCGCCTCTGGGCCAGGGACACTTCCCGGCGCCGCAGAGCCGGCCGGGCAAGGCTCTCGCCCGAGTCGGGGATCGCCACGGTAAGACGCCGCGTCAGGTGGCGCTGAATTTTCTCACGAGGCAACCTAACGTCTTCGCAATCCCGAAGGCCGCTCGGAGCGAGCATGTTCGTGAAAACGCCGGGGCGCTCGGATGGTCCCTGACGAGGGAAGACCTGGCTTTTCTCGATGAAGCGTTTCCGCCCCCGGCGAAGGAAGTCCCGCTGGACATGATCTAGCAGCCCGTGGCAGAAGTCTGATGGCTCGCGCGCACGGGTCTTGCGAGGCGGAGACGAGGCGCGAGGAGGAATTGATGCGGTTTCATCATGACGACGAGCAACAAAGTATCCGACCGCAACCCCCGTGCGCCCGGAGGGTTACGGCGGCGTCACACGCGGGCGTTGTTGCCGCGCGACATTTCTCCGGACCCGCTGACCGGTCGGCGCGGCGCCTAGCATCTGGCGCAACGCCGCCGTAACGCGAGCCATCAGACTTCTGCCACGGGCTGCTAGCTCGGCGGGCGTAGGAAGATCTCATTCATATGTCTACCCGCCCGAACGTTGAGAGTCTTCTGAGAGTTCACGATCTTTAGAAGGCTAGGAGTCTGCGCGGCAGAGCGCGAAGAACTCGAATTTATTGGGATTTGAGAGGGTCTTCGGAGGAGAACCCATCGATTCTTCCGATACGAGGAGTTCAGAGCTGTACGGATACCAGTAATTGGCCGTGTATCGGGTCTGCTGGGTTCCGGTTTTCCGGATTATGCCCATTCGATCATCCCGTTCATCCGCCGTAAGTTCACCGCCAGAGTGAGCAGGTTCCACTCACCGGTCACTTTGTCCAAACCGCGTAGACTGAACTGTCGGAATCCGAGCACCGACTTGATCCACCCGAAGGGCGGCTCGCCAATGTGCTTTCTGGCCCGGTAGCGGTCGCGCCCACGCTTGGTTTTCATCTTTCTCATCATCCGGCCAACAGCAGTGTCTTTGGGTGGGAGTGGAACATCGGCCAGATTCTTCTCGCGACCCATGGCAACATACCCGTCAATCTGACGTTGTTCCAACATCCCTAGATTCGACTCGGATCGATATCCCGCATCGGCCAGTACACGTTCGGGATGCTCTCCCAGGTTGTTGTTCAACGCATCCAGGGTCGGTTCCAACTGTCCCGCGTCGGACGCATTGGAACTCACCGTTGTCGCTACGATGATCCGGGCCTCGGAATCCACCACCGCCTGCGCGTTGTAGCATTGCTGGAACCCTTCAGTGGAGGTTTTCATGATCCGGCTTTCCGGATCTGTGAAGTTGTCCTGGGCCGTCGGTTTGGGCTCGCCCATGGGGCGTTTGAATGGCTTCTTTCCGCATCCGGGTTTGTCGTCTCCCGGTTCCCGTCCCGCTTCCTGGTCCGCAGCCATCTGACGTTCTTCGAGCCGTTTCATTGCTGCCTGGATCGTGGCCAATCGCTTTTTGCGGGTCGACAACCCATCGGGCAGTTCGTCTCCGCGCCGGTCCTTGCCGTATCGCTGGTCTTCTTCCTCATCGGTCGCCGTAGCCCGGTTCAACAGATCCCGAATCTGTTCGCCCAATTCGGTCTCCTGCTTCTTCATCCGTTCATAGCTCATCGCTTTGCGTTTGCTCGCATTCGCCCGCATCTTGGTTCCGTCCACCGCCACGGTTCCCATCTTCACCAGTCCCGCTTCCCGCGCCATCATCACCACTTGCACAAACAGGTTCCCGAACTCCTCAAGATGCAGTTTGCGAAAATCCGAGATCGTACGGTGCGCCGGAAAGTTCTCCGCTCCCAACATCCGGAACGCCACGTCGTCGGTCAACTTCGCCGCGATCTTCCGCGACGAGAACACCCCGGTCGCGTACCCGTAGATCAACACCTTCACCATCATCCGCGGATCGTACGCTTGATTGCCCGGTCCGTCCGTTCCATACCGCTGCTCAAACGCGCTCAAATCCATGGCGTCCACCGTGTCCGATATGAAGTACGACAGGTGATCTTCGGCCAACCAATCTCTCAGCGACGGCGGCAGCAGCAGGCTCTGTTCTGGGATATAGGTTCGATATGTTCGTGACATGTCCTATCTTCGATCTCTATCCGCCCAATTCCGGTCCTTCTGCCGCGCAGACTCCTAGCTGTCGATTCCGCGAAACATCTTGTTCCTGGCGGGCCGCTGACTCAAGGGCTCGCTTCGTCAATTCAATCGAAAGATCGTGCAACACGCCGATCGAAAGGCTTCTTCAGCTTCGGGGTCGGAATTGAGCGAGCGAATCAGATTGCCGTGGTCGTTCGTCACGAAGACAAGCCGAGACTGAAAGTCGTTCCGGATGACGTCCGCCGCTCGATTACCGGTGCGCGTGACGTCGACGTACCTGTCGTACAGTTCGGGGTCCTTCAGGTACATGAACAGAGGGTCGAGCCCCACGATGAAGGTGTTTTCAGGGGCGGCGTAGAATAAGACGGGGAAGTCGTCCCAATCGGCGTTGAACACCCGCTCGCCGGGCTCGGTGTTTTCCCTGAACCATCCGGCCGCTTCAAGGGCCGGGCGATCGATTCCTTCACCCTGGAGTTCGTCGATCGCGGCACGCCCCGTCGACCAGGCGAAGAAGCCGGCCAGGACCAGGGCCGCCATCATCGACACCGTCTTGCGGTATCCGGCCCAGGGGAAGGGTCTGACTCCAACAGCGACCGCTGCCAGCAGAACGGAGAAGAGCGGCCAGTATTCCGAGAAGCGTCGGTGCTTCAGAAAGAGCACAAAGAAGAGAACCGACACCAGGGCCAGCGCATATCGGGCGGAGCGATCGTTCTCATCGGAGGCTCTCGCGAAGCCGAGCCCTGCGAGGAAGCATGTCAGCGCGATCCAACTGCTGGATAGCAGGTGGTCGGTCTCGAATGGGTACCATTCGTTGCCCACCCGGACCGGAAACCCGCCGATGAGCTTGGAGCTGGCATGCACGATGACGAACCTCGCGTAGTCAAGCATGTAAGGGTGAATCAACATCCCTGCGAGCATCCCGGCACCGGCGAACCAGATCGGATCAAGATTCCATTTTCCTTCGGCCACGGCCGCACCGAGCACGGTCAAGGCGACAACGCCGCCCAGCATGGGGAAGGCCGCGTAGGTCCAGGCAAAGATAAAACCAACGGCGAACAACCCCCAACGATACCGGCCGAGCGTGAGCCAGCATCCCAGCATCAACAGGATGGCACCCAGCGACTGGGCGCGGAGCAGGGACATCCTGTAGAGAAAAGGCTCGGATGCTGCTCCCAGGAGCACGAACCAGAACCACGGCCAATGCACGCCGAATCTGCGGAGGAGGAAGAAGAAAGTTCCCGCCATCGCTGTAGCGAAGACGACGGCGGCGAGTTTCACCATGACCATGGGATCGCCGAGCGCGGTGAACGGTGCCATGAGGGCATGGAACAGGTAGTGATGATCTGCGAAGTCGGCCTCCGATAGGATCGTCATCGAGAGGTAATCGAAGCGGAATGGGAGGAAGAGATGATCCAGCATGAGGGCGGCCATTCGTGCGTGATAGTACCCGTCGAATCCGGCCAGTCCTGTCACCGAGAATTGAATCCACCCGAAGAATCCGAATGCCAGAGTCAGCGCCAGGGTGTACTGGTAGAAGGGTCTACGGATGAGGACTGCTGCCAGCGCCAGGCTCGGGGGTTCTTCGTCCCGGGTCGATGATGTGGTTTCCTCGAGCAATGTGGTAGGTCTTGATCCTGTAATCAGCCTGGCGGTGGTCCGACTCTGCCGACCGTACGAGGATCAGCGGCTGTCGCGGGAGCGAGCCAGCCGAGAGAGGGCCGGGCAGATCCCAGCCTCCGGTCGAGAGCCTGATCGGTTGATACGACCTCCCGCTGCCTACAGCGTGTCGTGCCGCTCGGCCGGCACTTCGGCACGAGCGGACGCCAGCTCGCCCCACCGGACGCTCCACCAGACCCTCGGCAACTCGCGGAGGGCGCGAAGGATCACGTCGGGCCGCGCTCCCGATTGCCGACCGTGACGACGGCCGTAGTGGTGGACTCCGATCTCCTCAAACACGTGCCCGCGCAAGCGGAGGCGCGCCAGCAGTTCGGCGTTGAAGAGAGCCCCGGTCGAAGAAAGGGAGACTCCGGCGATGGCGGACCGCCTGAAGAGCTTGAAGGCGCAATTCATATCCCTGCAATGGACCCGCAGGACCGCTCCGATCAGGGTCGTGTACAGGGAGCCGAGCAGTCCCCGTCCCGTGGCATCCTGGCGGTTCAGCCGGTACCCGAGTACGCCATCCGCTTCGCCGAGGACGTCGATGAGTCTGGACAGCTCGGAAACGTCGAACTGGCCGTCGGCATCGGTGAAGAAGACGAACTCGAACCTCGCTGCTTTCATCCCGCTCCAGACCGCGGCGCCATATCCACGATTCCGGGCGTGCATCACCCTCCGCAATGTCGGATACTCCGACTGGAGCCGTTCGGCTTCGTCCGGAGTACCGTCGGTGCTGCCGTCGCAGACGACGATGATCTCGTGCGTGTCCGCGCACGAACTACCCGTTGCCGCCGCTTCCCGGACGACATCGGCGAGGTTCTCTCGCTCGTTGTGACACGGAAGAACGATGGAGAGTCCGGATACTTTCAACCTTCCCTCCTCATCTCTTCCATCCACCGGCGTTCCTCGAGCGCCGCCATCAGGAAACAGGTTACCGCTACCAATTCCAGCCCTTCATCCCAGAAGTCGACGTACCAGTTCCCTCGGGTGGCGGCGGGAAAGAGGCCGATATCAAAATACTGCGAGAAGAGGAAGAGCGCGACCCCGGCCGCGGCCAGCCGTCCCGAGCTTCTCCCGAACACCTGCCGGAACTGGCCAGTCTGGATCAACGGTCGGATGAGAAACGCGAGGAGGGTCAGAACGACGCCTGCCAGCAACAAAGTCACAACAAGGGTCAGCCCGGGCTGTTGCTCCAGAAGGTCTTCGAGTGTGTTGTGAACGTTCAACATGTTGTAGTCGAGCCGTCCTTCGCGCACCGAACGTATCTGCCGGGTCACGTTTCCCCAGTCGGATTCCTCACCCGCACCAAGGATGCCGAAAACGCCGATCGCGCGCCAGCAGTTGGGGAAGGAGGGTCGCAGGTCGCGACCGGCGGCCTGAAACGCAAACACGGCGAGGAGGATGTAGCCGATGAACTGTGCTGTTTCGACCGGACCGTTCTCCTGCATTACAACAAGGACGAAGTCCGATTGGGGTTGGACCAGCATCAGCAGTTCCACGATGCTGACGAACAGGATTACCAGGCCGATAGAAAGCCGCGTCGAAGGGCTCATCGCAGCTCGTGAACGCTGCAGGTCCGCCACAAACGCGCGGCCGAAGAAGGTTTCTGCCTTCACTTCCGGACCTCACGGAAGGTGATGATCTTGGTCCGGATCGCCCGTAGGTAGTTGTTGATCGCGTCCAGGTCGAGTGCGGCGTCGAAACCATCGGAGATCGTGAGATTGCCACCGGCGATCACGGCGCCGTATACATGAAACACGGCCGCCCCCCCGCCGGCTAACACCGCGTTACCGGACGCGATGATGAGGCCATGGAACTCGTGACTCGAGATGTCGACGTCTCCATTCACAACGAGGATGCCGTAGGCGGTGCCGCCGTCGAAATCGACGGAACGATCGCTGTACATCAGGGTCGGGTTGGTGTCCGAGCCAGTGGAGAAAGAATCCCACTCGTACTCGGTGGGAGTAGTCGTGGTCGCGGCGACCAGATCCGTGATCGACGGGAAAATGTCTGCTGCTGCGGTGACGTAGCTGCTCACGTCGTAGAAACTCGCGCCCGTTTCGACCGCGTCGGGTGGAGCGCCCTCATAGACGGTGCCGGCGTAATTGCCGGTAGGGCTCGTGTCGACTGTCTTGATAGCGGGAAGCGTGGTTCCGTTATCTGTCCGCGTAATGTTCGTGCCGGCGGTCCCGGTAAAGGTAGCGTTACCACTGTTGCGAATCACAGCTTCTATGTCAGGCAAGACGACGAAAGCCGACACGATCTCCGCCTCGACCAACTCTCGACGCCCGTCGAGGGTGGCGTAAGCCTGGATCGTCCGGATCGGCGAGCCGTTACCAGTCAGGTTTCGTGTCAGGTTGCCCGAACCGTCCGGCCCGAGATAGACAACCGTGTCGGTGTTCAGACAGTCGGGTGGTGTTCCCGAGCAAGGGGTGGGACCTGAAGCTTCGTCGATGTCCCGGTTCTTGTTTGCCTCCGTGTTGTAGAAGACCTTTACCAGCACGTAAGGCGCCGTTCCCAGCGCCGTCCCTTCGGATTTCGGGTTGTACGCGCTGTATGCGGGCCAGTCCAGACCCTGGTTGTTATTCCCTATGTTAACGGTGGCGTCCGCTTTGATGTATCCGGCCCAGTTGGCGGTCGCTGCAGTCGGTAGATTGGGTAGCTGCGAGGCGGAACCGTAAAGAAGACGCGCTCGCATTTCCTCGATCCCGGCCTCAGCGAAGTAGAACAGTTGGAGATTCCGTTCCAGGACCGAACTCGAGCGAGCGTCCTCGAGCAGGTTCATCATCAACAGGAGCGTCAGCGCGCTCAGCATCGAGAGCATGATCAGGACTGTGATCAGCGCGACTCCGCGTGCTTTCGATGCTCTCATCGTCCTATCCGCCTCCGTGCGGATTTCCCTTCATCTTGCAGGCGCTCCAGGGCGTCCGATTCTCATCGGCTTGAATTCGAGTTGGAGTTGCTGTTCGAGTTGGAGTTGCTGTTCGAGTTGGAGTTGCTGTTCGAATTCGAGTTGCTGTTCGAGTTGGAGTTGCTGTTCGAGTTGGAGTTGCCGTTCGAGTTGGAGTTGCTGTTCGAGTTGGAGTTGCTGTTCGAGTTAGAGTTGCTGTTCGAGTTGGAGTTGCTGTTCGTTCGAGTTGGAGTTGCCGTTCGAGTTGGAGTTGGAGTTTGTGTTCGAGTTCCGTTCGTTGGCGTTCGAGTTCCCGTTGGCGTTCGAATTCCCGTTGCCACCGCCGTTGGCGTTGCCACCGCCGTTGGCGTTGCCACCGCCGTTGGCGTTGCCACCGCCGTTGGCGTTGCCATTGGACCGCCGTTGGCGTTGCCACCGCCATTGGAGTTGCCGCCGGTAGGTGGTGTCAAGAAACCGAGGATCGACCCACGCCGGAGCGTGACGTCGGAGCTGAGGGTCACCTTGATCTGATTACCCGTGACGGGATGGTTCTGACTCGCAAAGGATGTGACCAAAAGGTTGATCCGCGTGATGTTCCCCAGGGTGCCCGTCGGAACCGAGCTCTGTCCGCCACCGCCACCACCACCGCCGCCGTTCCCGTTTCCATTCGCGTTCCCGTTCGCGTTTCCATTCGCGTTCCCGTTCCCGTTCCCGTTCGCGTTTCCATTCGCGTTGCCGTTGGAGTTGGAGTTGCCGTTCTGGTTGGAGTTCGAATTGCTGTTTGAATTCGAGTTCGAATTCTGCGCCGCTAACGTGATGAAGCCCCATCGGCGGAGAAGTCGGGCGATGGGAGACGTTGTGGGTGAGGGGGGATTGCTAACGAAGCTTCCGGCATCACCCGTAGACACGAAATACGCAAAGAGCAACGCGGAGATATTGGATGCCAGCTGCTGCGACGTCACTATGCCCGTCGGGATGCCGTTCGCATCCAACGCTTGTGTCTTCCGCGTGATGTCGGGGTCGGCGTAGGTGAACGTCACGCGTTCGGCCGTTCCGTCATCGTTCGTGTCGCCTGAAAACGCGATCTCAGTCTGGCTCGCCACGGCAATCGGGGTCACACCGGCCGGGGTGTTGTAGCCGGCCGAGAGCAGCTCCCGCCCGATGCGTTCGGCTGCGAGCCGGGAGTTCTGGCCGGCCTCGAGCTGGGACTGCTGGATCTGATAGGTTCTCTGATTCTGCGTCACGAGCAGAAAGACCGCTCCGAGGACGACCATCAACACAGCCACAACGATCAAGACTTCGAGCAGGGTGAAACCCTGGTTTTTTCTCTGCACGGTGTTCATAGACAAACTCTCCCCTTGTGTTACGGGGCCCGATAGGTCCGGGCCGCGAGATCGATCGGCTGTGTTCCACCGATACCGGTGATAACCGTCGTGGTCACCGTGATCTCTTTCATCCCGACTCCCGGGGTATCGGGATTGACGACCCAGGAACGGGTGAAGGCAGCTCCCGTCTGAGAAGCTTGCGGAATGCCGTCGGCGTCCAGCCAGTCATTCCCGCCCTGCAAGGAATCATACGATGTGGCCTTCAATTCCTCCATCTTTTGTCGCAGCGCGGAGGTCATCTTCGAGATGTCCTGACTGTTCTTGGTTCCGATGATACTCGTGCTCATCGCGCCGGCCACCGCGAGAACGCCCGTCATCAGGATGAGCGAGGCAAGCATCAACTCGATGAGGCTGAAGCCTTTTTGGCTACTGGATGCTGACATGGCTGGTTCCGGACACGTTTACCTGGAGGCTGTTCCCCACATCGTTCGTCACCGTGACGGTGTAGTCTGCGTCGATGTAAACATTGACCAGATCCACGACGTCGCCCGCGCTGTCGAACGAGATGGCGTGGACTCCTGGCGAGACCGTCGGCGCGTTCGAAGAGATGGAGACGCCGCTTGGAAGCACGATCGGGTCGCCGAGATCCACGAAGTTGGAGCTTGTATTCAGGGAAAACACAGACGGATCCGGCACAGCGCGCTGTCGCTTGTAGGAATTGGGGTTCGTCGCCGAAGTGGAGGCATAGAGCAGTATCCGATAGCCGGTGGTGTCCGAGATCGCGTCAAAATGGCTGCGCTGAACAAGTGCAGCGATGCCGCGGGCCGACCCATCGAGGACGTAGTTGGCGTTGATGCTGGTCAGGTTCGGCACCGCTATGGCCAACACGATCAGCATGATAGCGACAACCATCGCTACTTCTAGCAAGCTGAAGCCGCGGTTTGTTCGAGCCAATCCGTTTCCCTCCTCCAGTTTGCCGTAATCAAACGGGCGCAAACGGAGCATCTATGCCCAACGGGGCTGTAAAACATCAATCCAATCGAGTGGCAGTTGCGTTTCCAAACTCCACTATTCATGGCGCGAGATGTCGTGTTCTTCTAGGTCCGGCGCAAGACCCCCTCTCAAAGGATGGAACTTCGCGATTATACGAACGGGACGGAACGACTGTAAAGCGGATATTAGTGTTGGACAGTAGCCTAGACTCAACGACTTGTAAGTCTTCCGCGCTTTTGACTTACAACCTGTGCTCGGAGAGTGCTCCGGCCCGGACGGCTTGGCGGCATCGCCCCGGCGTCGGATCGACCGGCTTCTCTCGTCAGCGCTGAACCAGTCGCTCGGCCTCGGTGGAGATCGGCGAGGCAGTCAGAGGGATGGCGGATCGTGCAAGGTATTGACAGTTTGAGGGTGGGCGCGTCCGATCAGGCGTCTATCGCCGCCGACTCAGGGGAGACGCTCAACAAGTCGGGAGTCGAGGTCCGCCAGGACCACCTCGGCGGCGCCCTGGATCGAGACATCCAACTGCGCAGAGACGGCTGTCGCTTCGAGATTGATTTCCGCCGCAAAGGCTCCGCGTGCCTTTGCGGTGCTGCTAAGCGATGCTGCAGGGTAGACGACCGACGAGGTCCCCACGGTCAGGAATACGTCGCAGACCAGAGCCCCGGTCGCCTGCTCGAGCGTTTCTGAGGCGATACCTTCACCGAACCAGACGACACCGGGTCGGATCGGGCCATCACAGTGCGGGCATGTCGGCGGCAGCTTCTCGAACGTTGTCGTTTCGTCGAGCCACTTCGGGGGTGAGGACGGGCAATCGTTCCAACAAGAGACCTCCCAGATCGATCCGTGGAAGCGAACCACGTTGCTCGTGCCGGCTCGTTCGTGGAGGCCGTCGACGTTTTGGGTGATCAGGGTGAACTCGGGATAGCGGTGGCTCCAATCTGCGATGACTTCGTGGGCCCGGTTGGGCCTGCAGGCCGCGATCTTTTCCCTGCGCCACTGATACCATTCCCACACGAGCTGCGGGTTCTCTGCGAATGCCTGGGGTGTAGCGAGGCTTTCGGGACGGTAGGACTTCCAGAGGCCTTCCTGGCCACGAAAAGTGGGGACGCCGCTGGCGGCCGACACGCCCGCACCGGTCAACATGGTGAGGCTTCGCGCACCGTCAAGGGCGTCGACGATCTGGTCGATTGCGTCCTCCACTGCCGAAGGATTGTAGACTGGGGACATCGCTCTGCAAGGATTAGTTGAGGGCAAAAAAAAGGGCCGAACCGAGCTCCAGGATCGAGCGATCCGGATACATTGGAATTGCTCCCTTCAGAGCCTTGCTCTGGGTTGGCGGAGACGCGCATCTGACCCCGCGGTTGGGTGCAGAGATCGGGGATCCAGCTTGCTCTGAGCAGTCAGCCTTCAGCAGGTGGAACAGTTCGATCAAGCTGACCGCTGCACGCCGATGGCTGATTGCCGAACCGGTCTGGATTTCTGGACAGGAGCGCGGGTTCGACTGATCCAGGCCTGAGGGCGTCCCGAGTTTGCGTTCCGGAAAGCTTGCCTCGGCGATGGTGGGCAGGTCTCAGCGCCGAATTTCGCCGGTGATCACTTTGATCGTCTGAAGTTCGCTGTCGATGATCCGGAGCAGCGGGATGTCGACGATGTCGGGCGACCGCACGACCCGGCGAAGCTTCGGTTGTAGGCTGCCGACAAGCCGCGAAATCACGGTCAGTTTGCGGAAAAACGGCATCGCCTCGAGGTCCTCCGGCCGCAGCCGGGGGTTTGGCGCAAACTCCACCAGGTACGAAGCCACTTTGTCGACCCTGTCTTCCAGATCTTCGGCCGTCTCTTTTGCCTCGTCGATCGCCCACGTCGCGCCTTCTGGCGCGTAACGATAAGACAGAATGTCGCGGGCCGACGCGTAGAAATCGCGGATGCTGGACACGAATGCCTCTATGTCCCCCCGTTCGTCCAGTCGGCCCATGGTCCATGGCACAGGCAACCCTTCCTCGATCCGCTCCCAATGAGTCCGGATCTCCTCCTCCAGGCTCACCTCCCGCAGGAGTTCGTCCGGGCGCTGCCCGTAGGCCGGTAACGCGCAGATCAGAACGAGGATGACGAAGGCTGTCCGTGTTCGGAGAGTCATGGCCGTCTCAAGGGTACTATGACGGATTCAGTGTATCCAAGACCGTTTGCACCCTCCGTAACTCACAACACCAACCTGCGTATAATCTGAGAGTCGAGGACGCGGCATTGCCGTTGAAATGAGTTCGGGGACGGAGACCGAATTCTTGGGAACCGAAAATCAGCGGTTTGATAGTCCGGATAATTCGGTCTCCGTCCCCGAATTTTGCCGAAGAACAGGAGGATTGAAGAGATGGGGCTTTCCGACAAAACCTGCATCCCATGCCGGGGAGGAGTTCCGCCGCTTACTGCGGACGAGATCACCCCTCTGGCCGCCGAGGTGGCGACATGGTCGGTTGTCGATGATCACCACATCGAGAGGAAATTCCAATTCCCCGACTTCAGCGCTGCGCTGGCGTTCGTGAACCGCGTTGGAGGGATCGCCGAAGAAGAAGGGCACCATCCCGACATCTATCTGGCATGGGGAAAGGTTGGCGTGACGATCTGGACGCACAAGATCGACGGACTTACCGAGAGCGATTTTATCCTCGCGGCCAAGATCGACAAGATCTGACCGGCCGGTTCAGCGCGCGCGGTGAGGCCGGCTAGTGGCCTGTAACAGAGAGAGTGATAGTGGCGTTGCGAGCGCAACGGTACCGGCTTCTAGGAGCACCGCCCGAGGTAATGCTGTTTCATTGCGAGAAGGCGCGACAACGAAGACGGTGCTGTTCCGCCGCAACCCGAAGGGCCGATGGGTCTTGCCCCCGTGCCGGATAAGCTGGGAGACAGGCGATGTCCTTCGACCAGCGGCGATTCGTCAGAGAACCCGCAAGGCCCATCGGCGACGCTGTCACTCCCTCTGTTACAGGCCCGAGGATTGGCTGACAGGGTAGGTGATCCCTGCTAACATTCCGTCGAATTCATCCACGAGAGGTTGTAGGAGGTAGACGTGAACGAAAAGAGGTCCGGCGCGTCCCGCCGGGAATTCATCCGGGGCACCGGTATCGTCGCCGGAGGTCTGGCCTCTGGCGCGATCGTTTCCGGCCCGACCCTGGCGGAAACCGCGAAGCCACCGCAGGCGGGCGGCGGCACTCCGGGCGCGCGGTTCGCGAGCTTGATCGCGCGCGGTGAACCGTTGATGGCGCCGGGGGCCTTCGAGGTACTCACTGCACGCCTGATCGAAACGCTAGGGTTTGAAGCAGCCGTCGTGGGCGGAAGCGCCGTTTCCGCCAACGGTCATGGCGTTCCGGATCACGGTCTCGTCTCGGTGACGGAGTTGATCGAGTTCTCCGGACGGATCGCGCGGTCGGTCGACATACCTGTCATGGCCGATGCGGACGATTGCGGCGGCAGCGCGATCGCGGTGTACCGGGCGATCCAGGGCTTCGAGCGTGCCGGTCTGGCAGCGGTCATGATCGAGGATCACGTTCAGGCCAAGCATCTCGGTCAGGGTGGCCGGCTTGTCCCGACCGACGAGATGGTCAACAAGATTCGGGCCGCCGTGGATGCCCGCAGGGACGAGAACCTTACGATCGTGGCGCGGGGCGACGCCATGTCCATTGGCTTGTCCAAGGAGGAAGCCCTGGACCGCGGGGCGGCCTACGCCGAGGCCGGGGCCGACATACTCTTCTTTGCGGGCCTGCCGCAGGACGAGATGCCGGGGGTCGCCGATCAGTTGGGAAAACCCTTGATGACGACCGTCAACAACACGCCGATTCCCGAACTGCGACGAAACCGGGTCAGCCTGGCCGTCTACGCCAGCCAGGCCGTCAGCGCGGCGATGGGGGCCGCCTACGAGGCCCTGAAACAGTTGAAGGAGACCGGGCAAGTGACGGGCATGCCGTCCGTGCCGCGCGACATACGCTCCGGACTGACGCGGACTCAGGAGAGCATCGAGCGGGGCCGCCGGTACGGACTCGCCCAGGACTGATCCGGTGGAACCGGCGAGCGGACCGAGAGGGCGGGGGGCGGCGGAGAATCCCAGGAATCGCTTCGAGACCATCTCCTACGAACGGGACGGCTGGTCTGAGGACGACCCGGCTCCGGCGACGCGCTTCCTGCGAGACCGGACGCGTTCGGTAATCAGTCGCAACGAGAGCCCGGACGTCGGGTTCGACGCCAGCGTCAACCCGTATCGGGGGTGTGAGCACGGCTGCATCTATTGTTTCGCCCGGCCGAATCACGAATACCTGGGTTTCTCGGCGGGCCTGGATTTCGAGACCCGCATCATGGTCAAGGACGACGCTCCGGCCCTGCTAGCGAAGGAACTCTCGGCTCCGGCGTGGCGTCCTCAGGTCGTCGCCCTCAGTGGCGTAACCGACCCGTACCAGCCGATCGAACGGCGCCTTGGCCTGACCCGCCAGTGTCTGGAGGTTCTGGCTGAGTTTCGAAACCCGATCGTCATCATTACTAAGAGTGATCTGGTCGTTCGAGACCAGGATGTCCTCGGGCAGATGGCCGAGTGGGATGGCTGCGCGGTCTTCGTTTCCGTCACGACTCTGGATTCGCCTCTCGGCCGTCGTCTCGAGCCGCGGGCGGCACAACCGGGGCGACGGCTGGCGGCAATCCAGCAACTGAGCGAGTCGGGCATCCCGACGGGGGTGCTGGCCGCGCCGATCATACCCGGTCTGACGGACCATGAGCTGCCCGCCATCCTGGATGCGGCGAAACGCTCGGGAGCGCGGTTCGCGGGCTACATCCCGTTGCGCCTGCCCTACGGTGTGGGAGAATTGTTCGAGACTTGGCTGGAGGACAATTTTCCCGCACGGAAGAACAAGGTCATGCATCGGATCCTGGAAATGCGCGGTGGGCGTATGAATGATCCGAACTACAACACCCGCATGCGGGGCGAGGGAGTGCATGCCGCACAGATGAAGAAAATGTTCGACATCGCTTGCCGGAAGGTCGGATTGAACGAAACCGAGCCAAAGCTTTCCGCCGAAGAGTTCCGCCCTCCGATGTCGAAGCAACGATCTCTGTTCGGTTGAATGACAGGCGATCAGCTGTCAGCGGTCAGCGATCAGCTCGATCGGATGGGACTATCGTCCCGGTTCCGAAGTAAGCTGACAGCTGAACGCTGATTGCTGAGAGCCCGCTTGATCCTGACGATTGGGGAACAAACTCCCGGACCGAGGATCAAGCGTTAAAGGAGAAGCAAGATGAGGAGTATCGGTCGCCGATTAGGCCTGTTGCTTTTCGCCGCGTGGTTCCCGGCATTGCCGCTGGCTGCGCAAGAGGCGATTCCTCTCGATCTTCGTCTGGGAGTCGAGCACGTCGATGCGATGACTCGGGACGAGTTCGAGCAGGACAATGTGGGTAGCGTGACGATCGGAATTGTCGATGGCGCGGATCTGATCTGGACCAAGAGCTACGGCCACGCCGACATGGAGTTGGAAACCCCCGCAGACCGGAACACGGTCTACCGGGTGGGTTCGATAACCAAGCAGTTCACGGCGCTGATGTTGCTCCAGCTCGCGGAGGCAGGCATCGTCCGGCTTTCCGACCCGGTCGAGATCTACTTTCCCGAGATCAACCGCGTACAGGACCGCATCCCCGATGCCCCCCCGATCACGCTGGTCCAGCTGGCCACCATGACGTCCGGGCTGGCCCGCGAGCCCGACGATCTGGCCACCTACCTGAGAGGATCGGTTTCGGAGTGGGAGCAGGTCCTGATCGCCGCTCTCAGCGAGACTCACTATTCACACGAACCCGACACCCGCTACATGTATTCGAACATCGGGTATGGAACGCTGGGCGCTACGCTGGGAAGGGCGGCCGGAAACCCGTTTACCGAGCACGTCCACGAACGGATACTCGAGCCCCTCGGAATGGTGCATTCCGCCTTCGAACCGAACGATGCAATTCAGCCTCACCTGTCGAAAGGCTACAGCGTGAGCCGAGACGGCGAAGTGGACTCGGAGACGCCCACCGCCGAACACGCGGGTCGCGGCTACAAGGTGCCGAATGGTGCGCTCTACACGAGTGTGGGCGATCTCGCCCGTTTCGTATCCTTCGAACTCGGCCGTGGGCACGAAGAAGTGCTGCCGCCGGAGGTCTTGGCTGAGAACTTCGAGCGGGTCAATTCCGCCGACGGCGACCTGGAGTCCGGCTATGGCGTCGGCTTCCAGTTGAGCCGTCGTGACGACTTGATATTCCACGGCCATGGTGGGGGGGTGTCCGGCTATCGTGCCGCCGCGCACGTCCATCTGCGAACCGGGATCGGAGTCATCGTCCTGCGGAACGTCAGCGGTAGCGCTTTCGACGTAGGAGGCCTCGCTCTGGACGCTCTCGAAGTCCTCGTGCGCGCACGACTGGCTTCCTCTGAAAACCCGCAATAGTGTCCTGGGTCAAGAACAACATTTTGGACTCAGGCCACTAGCCCGCATATTTCACCAATCGTGAATGAAGCGCGTTTTCGTGCGGAAGAGTGGGCGTTGGGAGAGTCTGGGTTCCGGTAAGGCACGGATGGGGACAATCAGGGTGTCGCTGGCCATGAGTGGGTTTGTTTCTGGGGTTTGAAGGAGGCCTGGATAAGGTAGTCAGGCAGAGCTCTCCGTCGGAGAAAGAAACAAGTCTATTTTAGAGCCGTGGATCGGGGTCCTGTGTCAGCACCGCAGAGGAATCGACTGCAGGTTGCGAAGGATGGTCGCAAAGACTTCGGCGTAGGGATAGGCCTCCGACATCGAGAGCCAGACGTTGCGGACCGTCAGGCGGATGCGAGCGCCGATCTTGAGAAGCTTCAGGCGGATGGTCTGGCATTGAGCGCGGGCCAGCGGGGTATCCTTGAGCCCGAGACGACGCAGTGCATGCATGAGCATGTAAGCGGCTGAGGATAGATACAGCCGGAGCTGATTGGCACGCATCGTCGCCGCGCTGGTGCGGTCGGCAAACAGATCCAGTTGTTGTTCCTTGATGCGGTTCTCCATGTCACCGCGAGCGCAGTAGAAATCTTCATAGAGAGCTTGGGCGGCGAGGCGTTTTGTCGGTAATGAGGTCACCACGAATCGAGGATTGGCACCCTTGTCCAGGAACTCGGCCTTGGCAACGACGCGTCGGGTGCAGCTCCAGCTCTTCAGGGTCCGGTACTGGAAATCCTTAAACACCCGCGCCGGTTTCCCGGTGGTGTTAAACTCCCCTTCGGCCTGAGTCATTTCTTCCGCAATCTCTCGCTTGAGACGGTCGTTCTTGGCCAACCCGATCACGTAATCGAGCTGATGGGCCTCACACCAACGGAGTAATTCATCCCGGCAAAAGCCGGAATCGGCCCGGATGATGATCCTCACTTCCGGCCAGCCGTGACGGATCTGGCCGATGATACGTTTCAACTCATCCACCGCTCCATCGGCACCATCGATATTGGATCGGCGCAGACGGGCGCACAACAGATGTTCGCCACAGAAGATGTAGAAAGGCAGATAGCAATAGCGGCGGTAGTAGCCGTGAAAGAACCGGCCTTCCTGTTGACCATGGATCGGATCATCGGTCGCGTCCATGTCCAGAACAATCTCTTCCGGTGCCGTGTCGTGGGCGGCCAGAAACGCATCGACCATCCAGCTCTCGATCCGGTCCTCATCCATGACGATCTTCTTGTACCGCTCCTGGCCATCGGCCTCAGCCCCGCTCAGCTCCAGCCGGTTGAGCGTACACTTGCCCGCCAGCGCCTTTCCCCGGTCCCCGGCCTGGCGTCGGCTCTCTCCCAAAGGATCGGCCTTCTCCACTGCCACGGCCAGCATCGGATCGGTCCGCAGCTGGTCGTGATCGTTCAGGTCTTCATATCCCAAACAGAGCCCATAGACACGCTGCCCCAACAATTCCTTTACCGTGTGTTCGATCAACCTCTGGTCCCGGTGATCGGTAAAACACTGGGCCAGTCCGTCGATCAACCCGGTTCGCTTTTCCACTTCCCGCAACAGCAGAACCCCAGCGTCGGAGGTGATCTTTCCGCCGTCAAAACGCGCCTTCACTTTTCGATGAAGTAGTCCGTGAAAGTTGTGTGCGTCAAGTTCTGCAAAAAGTATTTCCGAAAATTCAGTTCTTGAATGTTGATCGCCGTCGGGCCTGTGGGAATGTGGTAAAGCTGAGCGTTCTTGGCGAAACTTTTCCAAGGCTCAGAGGGAATCCGCGTCTTTTGCGGATTTCCTCTGAGGCGTCATTTCCATCAGGCCTCTGCGTTTCTTTCTTTTTGGTTCTTTTTCTTTCTTTCGCCCCCTCGAAAGTGTTCCGCAGCGATTTTCCGCTCCAGGATGCTCTGTAATCGCCGATCGACATCCGAGTCGATCATGGGTCGGCCCGTTTTGACGCGTTTAGGCAGCGGGCGTCTGACGGTGCCAGTCCTTTTTGTGTTCCTTCAACAGATCCATGTTCAAGTAGCGGATCGCTTCGATCCAGTTCTCATGCGTTTCGGTGGTCAGCGCCCGAATCAAACGCAAACAGCTGGCTGCGTTGGGGAAGATCCGCACCACGCGCGTTCGCCGCTTGATCTCCTCGTTGAGCCGTTCCAGCATATTGGTGGATTTCATGTGCTTGTGATGCTGGCGCGGCAGCGTGTAGAAGCTCAGCGTCTCGTCGATGTTGTCTTCGACCCAGTCGCAAAGTTTGGGATATTTCTGCCCCCACTTGGTTAACCACGCCGCCAGATCCTGCCGCGCTTCCTGGAGGTTCCGCCGGTCGTAGAGCCAACGCAGTTCCTGGAGACAATCGTCATCGGCTTTGCGCGGCAAATAATCCAATGCGTTTCGAAGAAAGTGGACGTAGCAGCGTTGCCAGATCGCTTCGGGCAGGACTTCTGCGATGGCTTTCTTCAACCCCGCATGATCGTCGGTCACCACGAACTCCACCCCGCACAAGCCGCGTTGCTTCAAACTCAGCAAGAGTTGCCTCCAACTGGTCGTGCTCTCCCGTCCCGCCAGTTCCACCGCCAACACACCGCGCCGGCCGTCCCAGTTGATTCCGATCGCTACCAGGACCGCCCGGCTCCGGATCACCCCGTCTTCGCGCACCTTCTCGTAGCGCGCATCCAGAATCAGGTAGGGGTATTCTTCTTCCAATCCTCGCGTCGCAAACTTTTTCAGCTCCGTGTCCAATGTCCTATTGATCCGGCTGATCGTGCTCGCCGAAAACGAATGCCCGCATAATTCTTCGGTGATCGCTTTCACCTTCCGTGTCGATACCCCCTGCACGTACATCTCGGCCAAGCTGGCCACGAAAGCTTTCTCGCTGCGTTGGTAGCGCTCAAACACTTCCGTACTGAACCGGCCGGCACGATCCTGCGGCACGCGCAGCTCCAACTTGCCCACCCGTGTGACCAGACCTCGCTCGTAGTAGCCGCTCCGATATCCTGTGCGACCCCCTGTTCGTTCGCTCTTGATCGCACCCACGACCTGGTCCATCTCCGCCTCGAGAATCTCCTGAACCACCTCCTGCACGACGCTTTTCAGCAGATCCTGTTCCTCTCCTAACAGTTCTTTCCAATCCACTCCCTTTCGCTTAATCTTAGTTCGGGCCATCGGTTCATCTCCTTCGTTTCAAAGTTGATTCGTTACCAACTTTTCGGAGATACCCTGGCCCCTTCCTATTTCAGGACCTTTTTGCAGAAACTCTGAAACATAACCATTTATTGGGATTTGAGAGGGTCTTCGGAGGAGAACCCATCGATTCTTCCGATACGAGGAGTTCAGAGCTGTACGGATACCAGTAATTGGCCGTGTATCGGGTCTGCTGGGTTCCGGTTTTCCGGATTATGCCCATTCGATCATCCCGTTCATCCGCCGTAAGTTCACCGCCAGAGTGAGCAGGTTCCACTCACCGGTCACTTTGTCCAAACCGCGTAGACTGAACTGTCGGAATCCGAGCACCGACTTGATCCACCCGAAGGGCGGCTCGCCAATGTGCTTTCTGGCCCGGTAGCGGTCGCGCCCACGCTTGGTTTTCATCTTTCTCATCATCCGGCCAACAGCAGTGTCTTTGGGTGGGAGTGGAACATCGGCCAGATTCTTCTCGCGACCCATGGCAACATACCCGTCAATCTGACGTTGTTCCAACATCCCTAGATTCGACTCGGATCGATATCCCGCATCGGCCAGTACACGTTCGGGATGCTCTCCCAGGTTGTTGTTCAACGCATCCAGGGTCGGTTCCAACTGTCCCGCGTCGGACGCATTGGAACTCACCGTTGTCGCTACGATGATCCGGGCCTCGGAATCCACCACCGCCTGCGCGTTGTAGCATTGCTGGAACCCTTCAGTGGAGGTTTTCATGATCCGGCTTTCCGGATCTGTGAAGTTGTCCTGGGCCGTCGGTTTGGGCTCGCCCATGGGGCGTTTGAATGGCTTCTTTCCGCATCCGGGTTTGTCGTCTCCCGGTTCCCGTCCCGCTTCCTGGTCCGCAGCCATCTGACGTTCTTCGAGCCGTTTCATTGCTGCCTGGATCGTGGCCAATCGCTTTTTGCGGGTCGACAACCCATCGGGCAGTTCGTCTCCGCGCCGGTCCTTGCCGTATCGCTGGTCTTCTTCCTCATCGGTCGCCGTAGCCCGGTTCAACAGATCCCGAATCTGTTCGCCCAATTCGGTCTCCTGCTTCTTCATCCGTTCATAGCTCATCGCTTTGCGTTTGCTCGCATTCGCCCGCATCTTGGTTCCGTCCACCGCCACGGTTCCCATCTTCACCAGTCCCGCTTCCCGCGCCATCATCACCACTTGCACAAACAGGTTCCCGAACTCCTCAAGATGCAGTTTGCGAAAATCCGAGATCGTACGGTGCGCCGGAAAGTTCTCCGCTCCCAACATCCGGAACGCCACGTCGTCGGTCAACTTCGCCGCGATCTTCCGCGACGAGAACACCCCGGTCGCGTACCCGTAGATCAACACCTTCACCATCATCCGCGGATCGTACGCTTGATTGCCCGGTCCGTCCGTTCCATACCGCTGCTCAAACGCGCTCAAATCCATGGCGTCCACCGTGTCCGATATGAAGTACGACAGGTGATCTTCGGCCAACCAATCTCTCAGCGACGGCGGCAGCAGCAGGCTCTGTTCTGGGATATAGGTTCGATATACATGTCCTATCTTCGATTCTATCCGCCCAATTCCGGTCCTTCTGCCGCGCAGACTCCTAGCCCGGATTATTCATGGATTGTCTACTGCAGCGGCGGATACACTCGCAGATACGGCGTTGCGCTCGGTCGGCCTCCTCGACGTATTGTCATATACGCCTGCGGGGGCCTCGGTCGCGCGCCTTGTCTCTGCGGCGTCTCCACCGCTTCGCGACGACAACCACGAATAATCCGGGCTATAAGAGCCACGACCTCGGCCGTCTATTCCTGAGTGCCAGGCGAGGGGTGCCTCTCCTGCCGGGCTTGATGAATTCCTGTATTTCCTGCATGGCAACGCGCAATTTTTACGTCTTCTTAAGTGAGAAGAACCATTTGCAGACGTACGCAGAAAATTCGTGCAAGCCATTAAATCACTGATTCTATTTTCCTTGACAGGAATCGTGTCAACGATAGTATAGTTTTTATAGTTGTTTCACTAATGGTAGGCTGATGGCTGCCGATATGAAACACTCGAAGAAGAGCTTTTTCCGAACCGTGCCCTAGGGAAACGACCTATGGAGAAGACATTTGTAAGTAGACATCCCATCTACGAATCGCACGTCAACTTGCTCGCATACGAGTTACAGTCTCAGAACAGAGTGGCGAACGGGAACGGACCGATCGACTCGGAGACGATCAAGGCAGACCTGAGCACGTTCTCCGATGTCGGCCTCGACCACATCGCGGGCGACCATCTGGCGTTCGTGAACGTTTCCCGGGAGGCCGTACTGGGGGGTCATTGCGATGCGCTGTCAAAACAGCGGGTCGTGCTGGAAGTTCTGTCGGACGTGGTGTTCGACGAATCGCTTCGCGATGGGCTTGAAAACCTGGCGGCGATGGGGTACAAGATCGCCATTCCGGACCCTCTCGTCGGAGCTGAAGCCGTTAATCTAACCAGCGTGGCTGACATCGTCCGCGTCGATGTCAGCGAGATGGACGAGGCTGATCTCAGCGAGCATCTGGAGCTGCTCTCGAAGTTGAGCGTGACGCTTCTGGCGGAGAAGATCGAGACCTACGAAAAATTCGACCTCTGCAAGAAGTTCAATTTCGATTACTTCCAGGGTTATTTCTTCTGCACGCCAAAGGCGGAGCAGCACGATGTTCCTGTCAACCGGCTCGCCGCCGTCCGGGTTCTGGCCGAGCTGCAGGACCCCGATATCAGTATCAACAAGCTCGAGCAGACGATCAGCACCGATCTCTCTCTCAGCTATAAACTCCTCCGGTACGCCAATTCGGCCTACATCGGACTGAATCGGGACGTGGAATCGATCAGCCACGCAGCGAAGATGGTGGGTATCGCGCGGATCCGCCTGTGGGCCAGCCTCCTGGCGTTCGCGAAGATACTGTCGGTGCTCGAAGCGTTGCTCGATTGCTCGATGGAGAAGGCACTGGAGAAGCTTCCGCTGGTCCGGGAGATCCGAAGCGCGCTGCTCCGGGGTGAGGGCCCGGCCGGTGAAGCACTCGCCTGCACGCTGGCGTACGAAAGAAGTCAGTGGGATGCGGTGCAATACAAGGATCTGGGTTCCATGACCATTCGGGGCCACTACCTCGATTCTCTCGGATGGGCCCGACGGATTAGTGAAGGCCTGATGATCTGACGCTAATAGCTGACAGCCGATGGCTAATTGCCTACGCAAAGAGGGCGACGACTCATCGAGTCGTCGCCCTTTCTTGTACTAGTGATCTGTAACAGTGCTATCGGTACCAGCGTTCGGGGGAACGGCGTCGGATTCTACACCGATTCAAACCGTTGACATGTTCGGCCGGCACCGCCTGATGCGGTCAGGCTTGCTGGTTTCCGGCGGCCCAATACGCTGACTTAAATTTTTCGAATCGCTCTCGGAAGGCGGAATCTGAGACCGTCGCCGGCGTCGTCGCTTCACGCAGAATGCGCTCCATCGCGTCATCGGTCGACGTCCCCAGGCCGCGGAATGCGCAGCGCGCCGCTCCTCGAAGGGTTGCCAGACCCGTAGCGTCGGGAATGCGTGTCCGTTGCGGGATCACGCTAGCGAGCAGGGAAGCGAGAGCAGGCTGCATGAACCCGTTGCCGGACAGAACGGCGGTGTCGGAGCAGAGTCCCGACACCCGGTCAACCTGCTCGACATAGACGGCGAGATGAAACGCCAGGCCTTCGACGACGGCCCGTCGCAGATCCCGAATGTCATGCTCCCCTGTAAGCTCGTGCCATTCGGCTCGCAGTCGGCTGTCCCAGAAAGGCGACCGTTCACCGCGCAGGAATGGAATGAACAGCGGGGGGGGCGGCGACGTACCCTTGCTGAACTCCAATCCGTCGAGAGCCTGTCGAGCCCAGTCGAGCACGTTCCCGCCGTTGTTGCTTGCACATCCCAGAAGGAAGTGCGTTTGGTCGAATCGATAGCAGAAGGTTCCGGCCTCGGAATCGACGACAGGCTCCCAGACGAGTTTGCGAACGCTGGCTGTGGTTCCGCAAGTCACAGCGATGTGTGTGGCGTTACCACACCCAGATCCGATGTTGGCCAGGAAACCGTCGCCGCCGCCTGCGACCACGGGCAGATTCGGTGGTAAGCCGAGACGGTCGGCCGCCTCGGGTTTCAGATGTCCTGCGATCTCGGCCGGGTCGACGACGCGAGGCATGGCGGCGGGCGACAGATGAAGCAGTTCGAGTACCTCCGAGTCCCATTCTCCGGACTCCAGGCTGAGCAGTCCCGACGCAGATGCGCTCGAAGTGTCTTCCACCTTCTGTCCTGTGAGCTCCTCGAAGACGCTGCTCTTCAATGAACCGAAAGAATGGCCGCCTTCGAACATCGCCGGGTTCCTCGAGCGCAGCCACGCGAGCTTGAACACCGGAAACATGGGATGGAATCGAACCCCGGTCCTGGACAGGAACTGTGTTCCCAGGGCCTCTTCGACTTGACCGACACCCTCGCCGCCCTGGCGGTCCAGCCACGTGAATATCTCCGACTTTGCGCGTCCCTGTTCGTCGCGGACGAGCAGCGTGTGCATCATGGATGACAGGACGATGGCTTCGGGGGGAGGAAAGCCTTCGATTGACGATCGGATTGAGCGAGTGAGGGCATTGCCGACGAGTTCAGGTGAGAGTGTGGCCGAGCCTTTTGCGTCCTGGGACAACGTCCAGCCGATTTCGCTGACCCGAAGCGGGATCAGGTTTCGATCGATCAGCGCGGCCGACGCTCCACCGGAGGCCAGGTCCACTGCGAGGACGGTGGGGTTGGATTCCGGTCTAGACACCTAGTGGCCTGTAACGGAGATATCGGCACCATCGCCGATGGGTCTTGCCAGTCGAGGTCGAGGAGAGAGGAGGAATTGATGCGGTTTCATCATGACGACGAACGACAAAGAGATCGACGGCAACCCCCATCGGCCCGGAGGGTTGCGGCGGAACGGTACCGTCTTCGTTGTCGCTCCTCCTCGCAATGTAGGAGCATTACCTCGTCGTCGGCTCCTAGAATCCGGTGCCGTTCCACCGCAACGCTGGTACCGATATCTCCGTTACAGGCCACTAGTCTCCGGGGGCGACATCATGGCCCCCGAACTGCTGACGGAGCGCAGCGACGAGCTTGTTCGAGAAAGCGTCCGGATCCCGGGATTGCAGGCGCGTAATCAGCGAAAGCGTGATGATGGGAGCCGCCACGTCGAGTTCGACCGCTTCGGCGACAGTCCATCGTCCTTCTCCGGAGTCCTCCACATAGGCTCCGACGGAGGAAAGGCTCGAATCCTGCCGGAGGGCCCGTTCTACAAGTTCGAGAAGCCAGGAGCGGACGACGCTGCCCTGATTCCAGATTCCGGCGACCTGGGACAGGTCGAGGTCGAATTCCGCCTTTTCGCGTAGGATCGCGAAACCCTCGGCGTACGCCTGCATCATCCCGTACTCGATACCGTTGTGGATCATCTTCACGAAGTGTCCTGCTCCGGCCCGTCCGACTCGGCCCCACCCCGCGTCCGGGGCAGGTGCAAGCGTCTCGAAAACCGGCCGTAGACGGTCTACCGCATCCTTAGCCCCGCCGATCATCAGACAGTAGCCGTCGCGTCCGCCCAAGATCCCGCCACTGGTTCCGACGTCCAGGAAGGAGACAGCGTGCGCCCCCAACCGGCTGTGGCGACGGAGCGTGTCTTTATAGTTGGAGTTGCCGCCATCGACGAGGATTGCGTCGTCTCCCAGGGCCGGAAGCAGCTCGTCGATCACGGCGTCGACGGCGCTGCCGGCCGGCAGCATCAGCCACACTACCCTCGGTTCGTGTGTCTTTTGGAGGACATCCGATAACGATCCGGCAGCTTCGAATCCGTCCGGCTCGATCCCGCTGGCGATTTCGGGATCCCGATCGTAACCGATGACCTGATGGCCGCCCGCCTGGAGTCGGCGTGCAATGTTGGCGCCCATCCGACCCAGGCCGACGATGCCGATTTCCATAGAGTCCTCCGCACCTTGAGGTGACCCGACATGATAGAACAGAATGTGGTCGATGCGGAGATCGGCAAGGTGCCGGAATCACTGAGGGCGGTGGTGACCGGGAAGAAACCAACCTGTCCGCGCCTTCGGTGCATCCACCAGCTGATCCAACCACCCCGTCTGCGCCTTTGGCGCATCCACCCCTCCTTATCCAAGGAGGGGAGTAGGAGAGTGGCGCGGAGCGACGGGGTGGTGTTGAAACTTGGAAGAAACCACGGGAGTAGGGCGATCCTACGATGGCATGGCTTTTTATCCTGATAGCTGGCAGCTTCGAGGTGGTTTGGGCGATAGGGCTCAAGTACACGGACGGCTTCACGCGGCTCTGGCCCAGCGTGGTGACGGCCGTGGCCATTATCCTGAGCATGCTCTTTCTGGCCCAGGCCGCGCGCCTGCTTCCGATCGGTACCGCTTACGCGGTCTGGACCGGGATCGGCGCAGCCGGAACGGCCGTCCTGGGAATCGTCCTCTTCGGGGAGTCCCGCGACATCGCGCGCGTGGGCTCGATCCTCGTCATCATTGCGGGGATCGTCAGCCTCAGCCTCACCTCAGGGGACTAGATAGCACTGTTACAGGTCACTAAGGATCCGTTTCGGAGAACGACCGGACCGCCGCCTCGACGTTGGCTGTCATCTTCACATAGTCGTCTCCCTCGACATGCACAGCCGGCCCGAAGTGCAAGCGGAGGATCCCCCGTCGCGGCCAGGAGTCGTGAAGGGAAAGGATATCGAACATGCCGTCCAGGTAGGTGGGGACGACCGGAACCCGGAGTCGGAGGGCCATCAAGCCAACTCCGGGCCGGAACGGTTGGAGGCGGCCATCGGATGTGCGCTTTCCCTCCGGGAAGACAAGGGGGCAATAACCCCTTTCCACGAGCTCGCCCGTGTAGCGGAGCGTATCACGCACCTGTCCCAAGTCCTGCGAAAGGGGATAGGCGTTGATAAGGGAGCAAGCCAGGTAATACTGCACGTGCATGGATAACGTCTGGAGTCCACCTCGCCGGCCTGCGGCCGGGAAGAAGTGTTCTTGACGCATTGCGGGAGCCAGTCGACCTCTCCAGTGAGCGGGCAGCGAGGCGAGGATAGCCACCGTGTCGAGGTGACTGGTGTGATTCGCGGCGAAGATGACCGGGCCGTCCAGGTCCGCCAGGTTGTCGAGACCGTCGACTCGCAGGGTGATGTAGTGGTTGAAGAGAGGGAGGATCAAGAGCCTCCGGACGGCGCTGCGCGGAAGTGCGACTATCCGTGATCGGGCCCAGCGCGGCCCTTCGATTCGTGCGCGACCGACGGCTGGCCCGTCTGCCGAGGGCAGGGAAGCGGTAGCATTCTGGGGTGTAATTGGACGTTGGGCACGCTCCACCCAGGCGGTCAGGTCGTCGATCGTCGAGAGCCTCGAGAACTCCATCTCGTCCAACTCGAGACCGTATCGTTCTTCGATCCAGGCCAGGAGGTCGATCCTTTCCAGCGACGTCAGGCCCAGATCTTCCCCGAGCCGCGCTCGGCCCGAGACGTCTTTCATGGATCGGCCAGTGACATGCTGGAGGTAGTCATCGAGTCCAGCGCCCTCGGTCACGACGTCGCGATCGGACGACGAGGCCGACAGTCGCTCCCCGACTTTACGGCGCTGGATTTTCAGCGTGGACGAGGTGCGCGGAAAGTCTTCTTCGGGCCAGATCGACCATCGTTGGATCCTCTGGTGCGCTTCGAGCCGGCCATTGACGCGGTCCACCAGAGAACCCGGCTCCTTGCCCGGATCGGACAGAATGAGAACGGCGTGAATCTTCTCGCCGCCGGCCGAGCCGACGGGCAGGACGACGCAGTCGCGGATAGCGGCCTCCTGCCTGAGCGAGGCCTCGACGTCCTCCGGGTAGACGTTCATGCCGTCCGGCCTCACGATAACGTCCTTCTTGCGCCCCTTGTAGACGAGCCGGCCTTCGTCGTCCAGCTCCCCGAGGTCCCCGGTGTGGAGCCAGCCTTCGGCGTCGGCGACGGGCGTGGTCGACGAACTGCTCTCCAGGTACTCGCTGACAACACTGCGGCCTCGAACCAGAATCTCTCCGTCGTTGCCGATCCGGACTTCCTGGCTTCCGATCACTTTGCCGAGCGTGCCCCGTCGTGCATGGAAGGGATGGTTGACCGACACGACGGGACTGGTCTCGGTCAGGCCGTATCCCTGCACGACCAGGAAACCCACCCTCGACCAGAATGCTTCGGTCTCGGCGTCCAACGCCGCCCCGCCCACGACGAAGGACCAGAATTTCATACCGAATTCACGGTGCACCGCCCGGTGGCGCCACCAGCGGCGCGCGATGCCGACCGGCCCTGGGGGCTTTGTCCGTGTGCTCGGGTGACGCCTCTCGAGGTCCGCCCTCAGGCTCTCGAGAATCCGCGGGACGCAGACCAGGACCGAAACGCGTTCTCGGCGTATCGCGTGCCGAATCGCTGCGGGGTGAAGGCCATTCACGAACACCGTAGCGCCACCGAGCAGCACGGGGATGAAAACGCCCATGGATTGTCCGAACATGTGGCTCAGAGGCAACAGGTTCAGGAAGCGAATGGGCTGAAAGGGTTGTGCCCATGTCTTGTAGCGATCGATCTCGCCGCGAATCGGATTCAGATTGGCGCATATGTTCCGGTGTCGGTGGACGACTCCTTTGGGCTCGGCGGTCGTGCCCGAGGTGTAGATGATCTCCACGATGTCGTCCTCGTTAACCGGTGTCGGGTCGAATGAAGAAGCGTCAGGAAGCCGGTTCACATGATCCAGGACGAACTGCTCGGTCGGAAGAGCGAGCGGTTTCTCCCGGTCATGCACCAGGAGCCCGGCATCCGCCTGGGAGAGGATTCTGGAAACAAATTCCGGTGAGGAACCGGGGTCGAGCGGAATGACCTGAACGCCGCGTGCGAGGCAGGCCCAGAAGACTGCGACCCATTCCGGACAGGCTTGAGCCCAGAGCAGAACGCGATCTCCTTTGCCAATCCCCCTGGAGTCGAAGTGGGAGACGACCCCCGTTATTCGACTTTGAAGGTCGCGATAGGACCATTTCCACGTCCGGAATCCGTTCGAGAAGCGGAAGGCTTCGCGAGCGTCCAGAGACGCGATGCGGGGCAGGAGATCCAGCAGCGTTTCCATGGTTCACACAGCCGATCGTCTCAGGAATAAACCCTTGACCTCGAATTCATCCTACCTTACAAAGAAGATACGGGTACAACGGCGTCCCCGAGGCGAGAATTCCCCGAGCGAGAAGCGCTCGCGCCGCCGACAACGAAGTCCAACGAGACAAAGGCGTCCAATGGTGAGGATACCCCTCTTCATTGGACTTTTTTGTGCCATCAAGGAGACGTCGTTCTTATGAAACTCAGGGCCCTGTCGGTCGCAAGTATTATTCCGTTGCTCTTCGGGCCAGCCGCCGCCGCGGCTGCGCCGCAAGAAGCCGCATCTGTAGCTGTGAACTCCGGGGATACCGCCTGGATCATGGTTTGCTCCGCCCTCGTACTGCTCATGACGATTCCGGGCCTGGCGCTTTTCTACGGCGGCCTGGTCCACACGAAAAACGTTTTGGCCACTTTGATGCAGAGCTTCATCATTGCCGCACTCATCAGCGTTCAGTGGGTTGTGATTGGCTACAGTCTGGCCTTCTCTCCGGGTGCACTCATCGGTGGGTTGGATTGGATCGGGCTCCAGGGTGTCGGTCTGGAACCCGGGATCTATTCCGACACGATTCCGCACCAGGCCTTCATGGTGTTCCAGTTGATGTTTGCCATCATCACACCGGCACTGATGACCGGAGCCTTTGCCGAGCGGATGAAGTTCAGCACGTTCCTGGTGTTCACTCTCCTCTGGGCAACCTTCATTTACGACCCGCTGGCTCACTGGGTCTGGGGCTCGGGCGGATGGCTTGGTGAGCTGGGAGCGCTGGATTTTGCCGGCGGAACCGTCGTGCACATCAGTTCGGGCGTCTCCGCGCTTGTCGCTGCGCTCATGATCGGACGCCGGATCAATTACGGTCACATGACACCGCCCCACAACCTTCCGTTCACCGTGCTCGGTGCATCGCTCCTGTGGGTTGGCTGGTTCGGCTTCAACGCCGGATCATCGCTTGCGGCGGATGGCCTGGCGGTCAGCGCTTTTGTCGTGACCAACACCGCGGGTGCGTCCGGTGTGCTGGGGTGGATGGGCGCGGAGTGGTTCACGAAGGGGAAGCCGACCATGCTGGGAGCCGCGACCGGTGCGGTTGCGGGCCTGGTGGCGATCACTCCCGCGGCGGGCTTCGTCGGGCCGGTGTCGGCCATCGCGATCGGTTTCATCGCGGGCAAGCTGTGCTACTGGGCCTGCGAGCTGAAAGCCCGACTCGGTTATGACGACGCGCTCGACGTCGTGGGCGTCCATGGCGTCGGCGGAGTGTGGGGCGCCCTGGCGACCGGTGTGTTCGCATCGACTGCCGTGAACCCGGATGGTGCAAATGGACTGCTCTACGGAAATCCCGGTCTGGTATGGACCCAGTTCATCGCCGTCGTCGCCACGGTGGCGTTCGCTGGAATCGGAACCTTCCTGATCCTCAGCTTGCTGAAGGTTGTGATGGGGCTGCGTGTCACCGCCGAAGAGGAGCAACTGGGCCTGGACATGAGCCAGCACAGCGAGAATGCCTATGCGTTCGAACCGACCGGATACGGGGAATCGGCGCCCGAGTGGGCCCTGGAGGAAACGGGGGAGGATGTGCCCGCGGAGGGGTCGGTGCTTGAAGGGAATTGAAGCGGAAGTAGTCAGTAGTCAGTTGTGAGTAGTCAGCTACGAAGAGCGTGAAACGACCTGTCGTTCAGCCAACTCTTGCAGAGTCGGGCTGGCGACCTCCGGCGAGCTTTCCGTCAACTGACTACTGACTACCGACAACTGACTACTTCTTGTCAGCTAATTCCCAGCCCGCTCACCACCGACAGCATGATCGCCGCGGCCATAATGGAGCCGACCTGACCACCCGTGTTGGCTCCCATGGCGTGCATCAGCAGGTAGTTCTTCCGGTTGTATTTCTGACCTTCGACCTGAGCGACCCGCGCAGCCATCGGGAACGCCGAGATGCCGGCAGCGCCGATCAGGGGATTGACCTTGCCTCCGGTCGCGAGACACATCAGCTTGCCGAACAGGACGCCCATCGCCGTGTCCAGGATGATGGCGATGAACCCGAGGGCAAAGATGCCGAGCGTCTGGATCTGTAGAAACTGTTCGGCCTGCATCGTCGCACCGATGGTCAGGCCCAACAGGAGCGTCACGATGTTTGCGATCTCGTTCGCCGAGGTCTGAGCCAGACGGTCGACGACTCCCGATTCCTTCATCAGGTTGCCGAGCATCAACATTCCCATCAGGGGCGCCCCAACCGGTGCGATCAAAGCTGTGAAGACCGTCACGACGATGGGGAAGAAGATCTTGGCCGTCTTCGACACCGACTTCTGCGGGCCGCTTCCCATCATCACCTGTTTTTCCTTCTTCGTCGTCAGCAGCCGCATCACAGGCGGCTGGATCAGGGGGACCAGGGACATGTAGGAGTAGGCAGCGACGGAGACGGATCCGAGCAGGTGGGGCGCATAAGTCGACGTGACGTAGATCGCCGTAGGGCCGTCGCAGGCTCCGATGATCCCGATGGCGAGCGCTTCGAGTTTCGTGAAACCGATCAACAACGCCAGCAGCAAGGTCAGGAAGATCCCGAACTGCCCGGCCGCGCCGAGAAGCAGGATTTTCGGGTTGGCCAGCAGGGGTTCAAAGTCGGTCATCGCGCCGATCCCGACGAAGATGAAGATGGGAAACAGCTCCGTAAGGATGCCGGCGTCATAGAGCGTCCGGAGAAATCCATCCGGTCCCATCACGTCGGCAAGAGGGATGTTCGTCAGGATCGCGCCGAACCCGATGGGAACGAGCAGGAGCGGCTCGAATCCCCGCCGGATGCCCAGGTACAGCAGACCGCAGCCGATGAGCATCATGAGGAGATGTCCGGGCGTGAAGTTGGTGAAGCCCAGAAGGAGGGTCTCCAAACCGGCACGTATTGACTCTAGTAGCACGTCTTTTCGGTTGCCTATTTCATCTCTTGGCTGTCTTTGGTTTCCACGGGGAAGGCCTTCTTCAGCGCCGATATGAGTAGGCTCAGGATGCACAGGCTGAGCAGCGTGCCACCCATCCCGATCACGGTCATGGTTATGCCGAATGTTAGGTTGTCCATGGGTTGGGGAAGTAGTCAGTAGTCCGTGGGTCAGGCGAAATCCAAACTCCCCTCCTCAGATGAGGAGGGGTGGCGCGAAGCGCCGGGGTGGTGTTGATCAAGAAAAAAGGCCACAGCTGTGCTTGCATCGCATCCACCCGGTGAATCGAACCACCCCGTCTGCGCCTGCGGCGCATCCACCCCTCCTTATCCAAGGAGGGGAGCCGTGGGAGACTCCCCTACTGACAACTGACAACTGATTGGGACCATCGGCTGTCAGCCGATGCTCCCAATCACCTCATCCGCCTCCACCATCTGGCCCGCCGAAACCTTGATCTCTTCGATGGTGCCCGATTCCGGGGCGACGACCGGAATCTCCATCTTCATCGCTTCCATCACGATGACGGTGTCGTCTTCTTCGACCTGGTCGCCGACCGTGGCCTGAATCTCGAGTATCTTGCCCACCATCGGTGCTGTGATTGGAGTTGACATGAATCCCTCAAACCGGCATGACGCCGTGTTTCTTCTCGGGTCTGGTTTCGACCTTGTTCGTGAGCATCTCCAGCGACTGGATGAGGCGGATGCGCGTATCTTCGGCCGCGATCGCTGCATGCGCGTAGCCTTTCTTGACCGCGTCGAACGGGCCGCTGAACCGCTCATTGAATTCCTCGAGCTTCTCCCGCCGGACCTTCTCCGGCTCGTCGGATTCTTCGATCTCCCGTTTGTACAGGACACCGACGGCACCGGCACCCCCCATCACGGCCAGTTCGACACCCGGCCAGACGAACACCTGATCGGCACCCATTTCCCGCGTGCACATGGCCTGCTTCGCTCCGCCATACCCTTTGCGGAGGTAGACGGTGATCTTCGGCACGGTCGATTCGGCATATGCATAGAGCATCTTGGCGCCGTGGCGAATGATTCCCAGCTGTTCCTGCTTCGTACCGGGCAGATATCCGGGCACATCAACGAGCGTAACGATCGGAATGTTGAAGGCGTCGCAGAGCCGAATGAAGCGAGACGCCTTGTCGGAACAGTCGACGTCGAGGCTTCCGGCAAGGAACATCGGCTGGTTTGCGATGAAGCCGACGGAGCGTCCGTCGAGCCTCGAGAAGCCGGTGACAATGTTCCGAGCCCATTTGGCTTTCACTTCCGTGAAGGCTGAATTGTCGGCGAGCTTCTTGATGACCTTGCGGATGTCATAGGGCTTGCGCGCCACCTCGGGAACGAGTGAGTTCATGTCGGCGATCCGGCGCAATGGGTCATCGGTGGACTCCACTCTCGCCGGCACCTCCCCGTTGTTGGCTGGAAAGTGGTCCAGAAGGGTCTTGATTATCTCGATGCACTCTTCGTCGTCGGAAGCGACCAGGTCCGCCACACCTGAAACTTGAGAGTGGATCTTCGCGCCTCCGAGCTGTTCCATGGTGACTTCCTCTCCGGTCACCTCCTTGATGACCGACGGTCCCGTGATGAACATCTGGCTGGATCCCTTGACCATGACGATCAGGTCCGTCAGAGCCGGAGAGTATGCAGCGACGCCGATACACGGGCCCATGATCGCTGAAATCTGAGGCACCACGCCTGAGGTTATGGTGTTCTCGTAGAACATCTTTCCGATGGAACGCGTGACATCGAGGCCTTCCTGAATCCTTGCGCCGGCGGAGTCATACAGGCCGACGACGGGTACGCACACTTTCCTTGCGGCCGCGATCGTGTAGGCGATCTTCTCGGCATGGACACTGCCGACCGTTCCCGCAAAGCTCGTGAAATCCTGCGCAAACACATACGTCAGCCGGCCGTTTACCTTGCCGTAGCCGGTGATCACACCGTCACCGGGCTTCTTTCGATCGGCCATCCCAAAATCGCTGGCCGGACTCTCGGCCAGGAGGAATTCTTCGACGAAGCTGCCGTCGTCGAAGAGTTTGGCGATCCGTTCCCTGGCGGTCAGCTTGCCCTGCTCGTGCTGGCGCTCGACCCCCTTTTCGTTTCCTCGAACTGTTCGGGTTTCCAGGGCGTCGAGTTTGGCCTTCAGTTCATCGCGTGGCTTCGACATGAGCCAACAAAGGTAAAACGTCGGCGGTGTGCGGGGCAAGCATCGGTTTCAGAAACGAATAGGCGAGACCAGTTTTAACCACGGAGGCACCGAGACACGGAGAAAGACCGGAAAGATCAAATAGGACCTCCGCGCCTCTGTGTCTCCGTGGTTAATAAGATTCAGCGCAATGGAATTTGGGCGGGTTCAAGTGGACTTGGACAGTCAGTGATCCCCAACTGACTACTGCAACCAACCACTAATCCGTCGAATACACCACTTCCGCTCGCCTCATCTTGAAGGCGGCGGCGGCCAGAACCAGCAGCGTCATCACGAGAAGGCCCGGAACCGAGATCCAGGGGGATGTGGGTTCGGTAATGACGGCCAGGGGGCCGAAGGGCAACGGAACGGGACAGATCGACTGCAGGTAGTGGATCACGCTGATCTTCTGCAGCGTGGCCGGCAGGAAGATATTCAGCGATTCCCAGCCGAGTATCAGGACGGCCGGGATGATCGGGTTGCCGAAGAGGATTCCCATCAGCAGGAACACGGCGCCGTAGCCGGCACAGGCCAGGAACGCCACCCCTGCATAGGTCAGGGCATGTTCGACGCCGGGCCCGTTGACGAAATGCGCTTCCATCACCCGAGGTCCGGAAGGAATGTACATCAGGACGTAGCTGGCGACGGTGCTCGCGACGAAGAGAACGGATACGTTGAGCAGGCCACCGAGGTATTTGCCCGTCATGATGACCTCGCGCCGTACAGGCGCCAGCAGGTAGTAGTGGAGCGTCTTCTCCAGCACTTCGCCCCGGAAGAGCTGGGTGAACACGCTGACGCAGCCGAAGAAGATGGCCAGCCGGAGGATGTAGGACTGGAAGATGCTGGCGAAGATGACGCTCAACGTCCCGACGTCTTCGGTTTCCGAGTCTTCGAGCACGACTCGGAGGAACAGCAGAAATGCCGGACCTCCGGCGAGCAGCAAGGCCGCGACCCACCGCCGTCCGGCAAAACTCTTGCGCGCTTCGAAGCGCGTGACCGCCAGGGTCTGTCTGGTCCAGAGGTCCCAGGGCAGCGCTTTGAGCCGGTCGAGGTAGGCGTTTGCTGTTTCGGTTCGACTCATCTCTGCGCTCCGTTCGCTCCCACGAGATAGTTGTAGACCGAATGGACATCCTCGTCGGTCGGTGTCACACCTTCGACGTTCAGTTCATCCTCGAGGACGACACGATTCAGCAGCAGATAGAAGTCGTCCACGTTCCGGGTGCGCACGATGACGCCTCGGCCGTCGTCGCTGATTCTGGCCTCGACGACGTGATCGTAGTCGAAGACCTTTGCGGCGATGACAGCGGGCCGGTCACAGCGGACGAGGATGCTGATCGGATGTTCGTCCATCTCGTGCCGGACACCCTGGATCTCGCCTTCGGCGACGACATAACCGTGACTCATCATCACGATCTGGTCGGAGATCATGTCCACCTCGTGCAGGATGTGGCTGGACACGATCACGTGCAGATCCTTGGCGGCAAGGTCCTGGAACAGCGCGGTGAACTCCGCGCGGGCCATCGGATCCAGACCGTTCAGGGGCTCATCCAGGATGAGGACGGAAGGATGGTGCGCGATGCCGGTCGCGAGCTTGATCCGCTGCCGCATGCCCTTGCTGTAAGAGGCGACGCGTCGATGAGCCGCATCGGTCAGGCCGACCTGCTCGATCGCGTCCCATGCCATGTCCTTGGTCTCCTGCGCTCCTCGGCCGTGGAGCAGCAGCAAAGAATGGACGAGATCGAATCCTGTCAGTCCCTTCGGGAACGAATCGAACTGAGTACAGTAGCCGATCAGCCTGTAGAAACTCTCGGGCCCCGAAGGCGTCTGCCCGTGAACGCTGACGGATCCCTGCGTGGGTTGAAGCAACCCCGACACGAGGTTCATCAAGGTCGTCTTGCCGGAGCCGTTCGGACCGACGAGGCTCGTGATCCCGGGCTTGATGGTCAGGTTGATCTTGTTGACACCGAGAACCTCGCCGTAGAACTTCGAAACGTTCGAGAAGACGATCTCCCGGCCCAATTCGGTACTCATCGCACGACCTCGTAGGCCCGCACCTTGCGTGAGAGCAGGAACAGGCTCACCGCCCACGCGATCGCCAGAGAAAGCCAGGCGCTCCACAAGGGGAGCGGATAGTCCCGCGCGGCGACGACGCCCATAAACAACCATTGCCAGATCGCGTTCATGACCACCGGTAGCATCATCATAAAGCCCCAGTCGGTGCGGAGAATCCCGTTGAACGCGCCGCCGAAGCCGGCCGCGACGAAGAACACGCCGAACATCATACCTGCCGCCACCGGCCTCCACCGCACCCAGGCCGACAGGGCCAGCGCGAGGAGCGAGATCGTCAGAATCCAGACCCAGGCCCCGGTGATGATCGCTCCAGCGACCCGGAGGTTCGCGAAGAACCAGGCCGAGCCTTCGAGGCTGGACTGCATCAGGAATAGAATCATCCCGGGCACCCAGGTGATCAGCGAAAGCAGGACGCCCAGGACCGCGAACTTCCCGACGACGTACTCCCCACGTGAGAACGGCCGGCTCAGGTAGAGGGGCAGCGCTCCGTTCGTGAGGTCGGGAGACACCAGGCTCGGGCCGACGTTGGCGGCCATGAAGAATGCCAGTGTCGACTGGATGCCCATGAGAACGGCGAAGAACTCCGCGTTGATGGAAAGGATCTCCTCCACCGGGAGCTGGAACGCATTCAGGACGTCCAGGTTGTGTCGCAGGTAGATGATGAAGCCCCCGACCAGCATGGGAACATAGCAGAGGACGAAGTAGATGAGAGTCAGCCGCGAGGTAAACACCTGCCCGAACGCGTACCGGGTGAGCACCCAGAAACGCCATTTCGGGTGCGTCAGCGTGCCTTGGTATTCTTTGTATGTCTGCTTATAGACGGCCATTTGGTATGTCCATCGCTTTCAGGAAAATGTCCTGCAGGGAGTCTCGTTTATAGTCGAGCTTGCGGATCTGGACGCCGGTGTCGGCCGCCATCCGGTAGAGGTCGCGAACCTCGACTTCCTGAGGCAGGATCATCTTGACCTTGCGCGTGCCGTTGACGGCCAGCTCGCAGCCCCGGTCTTCAGCGAGGCGGAGGAACGCGGCGGTGTCGCCCTTTGTTTCCACGTTTAGGAACTTCCTGTTGGTTCTCCGTTCTTCCTCGAGGTTGCAGTAAGTGACGATCTCTCCTTCCTTGAGGATCAGGACCTCGTCGCAGCACTCCTCGACGTCGCGCAGAAGGTGGGAAGACAGGAGCAACTGTGTGTGTCCGCTGTCTCGGATGTTGCGTATGATCTCGAGCATCCGGGCTCTGGCGTTGGCGTCCAGGCCGTTGGTGGGTTCGTCCAGAATCAGCATCCGCGGACCGTGCACGGTCGCGACTGCCAGCTTGGCCATCTGCTTCATACCGAGTGAATAGGTGCCGACGGGCCGGTAGCGCGCCTCTCCCAACCCGAGGAAAAACAACGTTTCGTGTGCACGTTCCAACGCTTCGTTCTTCGGCAGCCCGGATAGTTCTCCCATCAACCGAACGAGGCGGATGGCGCTCATACCGGCGATGAACGCGTCGTTTTCCGGCATGTAGCCGATGTGGTGACGGACCCGGCGGACGTCGGTGCGGATGTCCATGCCGAGTATCCGGGCCGTGCCGCCGGAAGGCTGATGGAAGCCGAGCAGCGTCTGCATCAGCGTGCTCTTGCCGGCACCGTTCGGTCCCAGCAGTCCGATCGCACGTCCCGACATGACCGCCTGGAGCTCCCTCAGGATCGGTCGTCCGCCGAAGTTCACTGACAAGCGGTCGAGTTCGATGTTTGGCGTTGCCATCGGTAGCTTCGTCTCGCGGGGCCGGTCGTCGACCGCGCCTTTTTCTACTGTCCGTGTTTCTTCAGTCTCTATCATCATCCACCTACTGGCAACTGACTACTGACTACTTCCTTGAACCTGCCTCAGAGTCTCCAGCAGACCGGTAAAGCCGCCCAGGGTGACCAGGTTGAATGCCAGCTCACCCTGGTTCGACGCGACGATCCGATCTTCTTCGGCCGCGACACAGACTAGCGTCGGCGGTGTGTTCTCCACGGTCTCGCGGATGGCGGCGAGCTGCTCGTCGTCGAGCATATCGTCCGGCAACGGGACATACTCGGCGATGGTCGAGATCATCGGCGTCATGTTCTGGTACAGGATCGCCGAGCAGTAGTTCGCCCCCCCGGCCGGGAGCAGGCTCTGGAACGCGGCGGAGCTCCCCAGCGTGTAGCGGGACTGGTTGTACTGCAGCGCCTGCGTCACAAGAGCGCGACTGGGGGCGACGATCATGTAACCGCCTGAGTAGGTATAGTGGATTTCCGAGCCGTTCTCGAGCGCCGTCACGGTGTGGTAGATCTGGCCGCCAACCGATTCGGCGGTGATCGTCACACCCTGTCTGCCCTCCGTCGCTGCAACCCGGTTCAGCTCGGCTCCGAGCCGCTCCAGCGTGTTCTGGAATCGCGCCGAGTCGTAGACCTCGATAACGATCTTCCAGGACGGCGTCGGAAGCATCGGACCGTCGATCGCCATCGCGAACTCGCCACCGAGTGCGGACGCGAGGTCGTACTGGATGTCGATCCCGTGTTCCTGCTGGAAGGTGACGATCTCGTTCCACGCCTCAGGGTCTATCGAGGAAACCGTGTCGAACAGCTCTCCGATGATCGACGCGGGATCCTTGGTCAGCCCCGCGGCAACTCCGAAGGTGTCCGGGGAGATGAAATCCAGTCCCCCCATCGGCGCGGCCTGCCCAATCCAGGACGCGACGCCGGTTCTCGACTGGTGGAAGTTCATGATCGCGCGGGTGGCGCTGCTCGTGCCAAGGACCTTGTAGTCCACGACGAGGTCGTCCAGGTCGTTGAGACCGATTCCCCGGGGCACGTCGTCGATCTCTCCGCTGAGGAGCTGATCGAAGTCGGCGGCGAACAGCCAGTCGGCGCCGTCGGCGTACGCCGCAGCGAGCGAGCCATAGAACTCCGTGCCGGAAAAGGAACCATCCGGGTTGACGGCCGCGATGACGGCGGCCCGAGACGGCGAGAAGGCCAGCAGCCCGCCCTCGACATAGGCGATCGCTTCGGCGGTTCCGGCGAGCGCGCCAAGATCAGCCGCAGCGGTCACGATACGGAGACCGTCCGGTTCGAGCGACGCGGCCAGCGCGGCGCGCAGCATGATCACGACCTGCTCGGCGTCGGTGATCTCGGCCAGCAGCACGGGCTCCGGGTTATCGTTGCCGCCTGCCATGGCCACGACCACTTCGCGCCCGACGAGACTCGACAGCGCTCGAACCTGTTCGATCATCTGTTCGATCGACAGATTCCCGGACTCGGCGGCCTGCTGTGCAGACGCATTCCACCACTGTTGGATCACCGGATTCTCGTCGATCCGGCTGCGGAAGACGTCGTAGGCACCCGTCAGAGTGCGTGCGACGTTCGGGAAGGCGGCGTACATCACAGTGTCGCCGGGCACACGTCCCAGCAAGGTCGACGAGTAGCGGAGCCCCTGCGAGGCGATCGCATCTCTCAATTCGTCCCGGGCGCTGGAGAACTCTCGCAGCAGGGCGATGTGGAGAGCCACTTCCTGGCTCCACGCAATCTCCTGCTCGACAGGCACTTCAGTCAGGGCCTGGCTCGAGTTGAACTGTTCACCCGGAAACAGTGCCGTAGCCGTCGCCCCGTGCTCGACGTTGACTTCGCCCTCAATTACCGAAACCCGGGCTCCCTTTGTTCCTTCACTGACGGCAAACACCGTGCCAAGGACCGAGACGTCCACGTCATCGGTCGAGACGTAGAGATGCCCGTCACGTTGTTCTGCGGCGCGGACAATAACGCTTCCGCGGTCCAGCTGGATGCGGACGCCGTCGCTCGCAGCCGCCAACGTCATCTGCGATCGTTCCCGCATCTCGATCCGGGTGCCATCGGCGAGTTCGACGATCGCTCCCGAGTCTGTAGCGGTACGGACGGGTTCTCCTGCACTGATCTCCGCACCGGCCGAAATCGGCACCAATCCCTGGCCGGCCAGGAGGAACAGCTGTCCGCGGACAGTCTGGGCGGACGCGTGAACCTCGACGGGGAACAGCATCATGCGGACCAGATCGGCCTGCTGGATCCCGACGGCGAGCATGAGTGCTGCGGCCACACCGATGGCCGCCCACTGCCAGGTGAGCAAGCCGCCTCGGCTCTCTCTTCGAGCGCCGGAGGTACTCGGCGCCGAAGAACGCGCCGCCGTCAACGCCTTCCGGCAAAGGACGCACTCGTGGCTGTGGTCTTCCAGCAGCAGTGTTCTCGCCCGGCTCAACTGCCCCGCCAGGTAGGCGGGGATCAAAGACTGGTAATCGGCACATCCTCGGATCGCTTCGGTTTCCGAACCTGCAAGGATCGGGTCGGGCCCCGATTGTTCAACCGCTTCTTCGGATATGCGTGCCCAAACGCGGGCAGCCGCCGCTTCGATGTCGGCGGGATCGGGACGAAGGTTCCGAACTTCGTCGACCGCACTATTGAGCGCATGGGCGGGCTTCTGACGTTTGGACTTCATGACTGACCTCCTACGAACGAGCGGAGCGATTTTCGGAGACTGCTCCGTGCGCGAAACAGGGTGACCGCGATAGAGCCGGTCGATGTGCCGAGCATTCCGGCGATGTCCCCATTGCTGTAGCCCTCGATGTGGCGCAGCACGAAAACTTCGGCAGCTCTCGGGTTCAAGTCCGAAAGAGCGACGCGAAGCTTTTCGCCCAGTTCCGTACTCTTGTGCTGCCGGTACGGATCCGGCCCGGACTCTTTGATCCAGGGCTCCATCTCGGTGATCGAGACGCTGCGGTTCCGCTTCCGAACGAGATCGAGCGAAACGTTCACCGCGGCTCGGCGCAGGTACGGGGGCCAATCGCTTTTCAGATCCGGTGACGATTCCCTCCGGGCGAGCCGCAAAAAAAGCGTCTGCAGCACGTCCTCGGCATCGTTACCGTTGCCGGTGACACGGTAGGCAGTCCTATAGACCAGGTCGTAATGGTCCATGAACACCTGCTCAAGGTCCTTGGACACCGGCTTCTGTTGTTGTTCGGGTTTCACACCAGCTGATACGGTCATTTTCTCGTCTCCACACCATCTAACGACCTTGGTGTTCAACGATTAACAAGAAAATGTGCCATCTCCGGCGTAGGAAGTATGAAGGTCATGCGTCGCCGCATGCAATCGTCATGCGTTTCCGCATGCAACCAGTCATGCGTTTCCGCATGCAACCGGTCATGCGTTTCCGGATGCAACCAGATTACGTCGGGCCGGGCGGGAAAGTTCAAGTTATTTATATAGAGGGTTTTCGATGACAGGGCTACACTTGTGCCCTTACCCTGTCCTTGCCTGAACTGGGTAGAGCGGGAGGAACCAATGGCAGGCCGCGTTCGAATCTTGGTATCGAGACATGCCGCCTTCTACACCCCCTTGATCGTCACGATCGCGGGAGGCTTTCTCCGGGAGGAGGGTCTGGCTTCGACATACGCCATAAAGCCCGCGGATCGCGGTACTTTCGACATCCTCGCCGCGGGCGAAGTCGATGTCGTACAAGCCGCGGTGTCCTCAAACTGGGGGCGGATGGAGAAGGGAATCCCCGACCTGCCGGCACATTTCGCGCAGATCAACCGCCGTGACGGGTTCTGGATCACTGCCCGGGAGGCCGGCTCGTTCCGAGAGGCCGGATCGTTTGACTGGAAGGACCTGGAGGGGAAGACGCTGCTGGCCGATCACGGTCCCCAGCCGATGGCGATGCTGCGGTACGCGGCGTCGCGGCAGGGGGTGGATTGGGACAAGGTGACCCTCGTCGACGCCGGCGGACCGGGCGAAATCGATGCCGCGTTCAGAGCGGGACAGGCCGATTTCGTGCACCAGCAAGGTCCGGCGCCCCAGCAATTGGAGAACGATGGGGTGGGCTACGTCGTCGCGTCGGTGGGGCAGGCCATGCCGCCCGTCGCTTTCAGCAGCCTGATGGCATCCCATGATTTCCTGAAGACCGCAATCGCAAAGGCTTTCATGCGGGCCTACCGAAGGGCGCTGGCCTGGCTCCCAAAAGCCCAGGCCAGCTCCATAGCGGCTCGGGAAAAGGCATACTTTCCCGATGTCCAGGAGCCTGTGCTCACTCGCGCGATCGCGGCCTACAAAGAAATCGGTTGCTGGTCTGAGGATCCCGCAATCCAGGAGCGGGAGTACAATCGATCCCTGGAGGTCTTCCTGGCCGCCGGCGCCATCACGAAACGACATGCTTTCGGGGAAGTCGTCGTCCCCCCGCCTGGCTAGTTATCTCAAGTAATAGATTTGAATGCGCCCGTAAATACTGATATTAAATCAGTTAAATTGGATGATTTGGAGTTGTCGAAGTGCCGATTGAATCACTGAACCCTTACAGCGGTCAAACGATCAAGACATACGAAGAATACGCCCCTGAACGGGTCGACGAGATGCTTCGTTTGGCCGAGTCTGCCCACCGGAGCTGGCGGCAGAGCAGCTTCGAGCAGCGTAGTGAGCCCATGAGGCGGGCCGGGGCGATCCTTCGCGACAGGAAGGAAGAATACGCGCGGCTGATCGCCTGCGAGATGGGCAAGCCTCTGGCCCAAGGCCGCGCCGAAGCGGACAAATGCGCCTTGGGTTGCGACTACTATGCCGAGAACGCGGCCGCTTTCCTCGAACCTGAAGAAGTTGCCACCGATGCCGCCCGAAGCAGGATCGAGTTTCAGCCCCTGGGGGTCGTCCTGGCGGTGATGCCGTGGAATTTCCCGTTCTGGCAGGTGTTCCGGTTCGCGGCTCCTGCGATCATGGCTGGAAACGCAGCCGTCCTGAAGCACGCCTCGAACGTTCCCGGCAGTGCGGTCGCGATCGAAGATGTGATGCGTGATGCCGGGTTCCCCGACGGGCTGTTCCAGACGCTCCTGATCGGCTCCGGGGCCGTCGATCGCGTTATCGAGAACCCGATCATCAAAGCCGTGACGCTGACCGGCAGCACGCCGGCGGGAAAGGCCGTGGCTGCAAAAGCCGGCTCGGAGTTGAAGAAAACGGTCCTGGAGCTGGGTGGGAGCGACCCGTACCTCATCCTCGACGACTCCGGCCTGGAGGAGACGGCCGAAAACTGCAGCGCAGCCCGTTTGGTCAACGGCGGCCAGAGCTGCGTCGCGGCGAAACGCTTCATCGTTCTCGAAACGCTCCGGGAACGATTCGAAGCGTTGATGGTCGAGAACATGAAGGGCTACAGGATGGGCGATCCTCTGGAGGACGACGTTCAGGTCGGTCCGCAAGCGCGCCATGATCTGCGCGACCAGCTTCACGACCAGGTCCGGCGCAGTGTCGATCTCGGGGCACGAGTGCTTCTGGGGGGCAAGGTTCCGCAGGTGGCCGGGGCGTTCTACCCGCCGACGGTTTTGGCGGGCGTCACGAAGGGAATGCCCGCCTACGATGAGGAGATGTTCGGTCCGGTCGCTTCGGTGATCTCCGTCAAGGATGAGGACGAGGCGGTCCGGGTCGCAAACGACACCGTGTACGGTCTTGGCGCTGCCGTCTATACCACCGATGAGACCCAGGCCGAGCGAGTCGCTTCGAGAATCGAAGCCGGTTGCTGCTTCATCAACGGTTTCGTCCGCTCCGATCCGCGCCTGCCCTTCGGTGGGATCAAGCAATCTGGCTACGGCCGCGAACTCGCCGCCTACGGCATTCGCGAGTTCGTAAACATCAAGACCATCTATCGCGTCAAGTAGGAGACCTTGACGCGTTTGAAATTGGAGGTTGCAGATTCGAGATTTGAGATCGGTGAGCGGTGGATTTCTTGCTCCCGCTTTACCGGAGTTTCAGTCCAAATACTTCATGTACACGATGTAGGGTCCCTGGCCGATACTTTGGAGGACATCAGGCATGAACCTCGAAAGGCGAACGATTCAAAGTAAATCAACCCAGCCGGCAGGCAGATTCAGCGTCGTACTCCTGCTGATCCTGGTGTTGGCCGTGCCGGCCGCAGCCCAACGGACGGAACTGAAGCCCGGCTGGAACCTGTTCTCGCCGCAGGACGACGTCGAGATGGGGCGCCAGGTTGCCCGGGAAGCCGAAGAACAGCTAGCGATCATCGACGACCGGGAGCTGGAGCGATACCTGGACAGGCTGGGGCAGCAGCTCGCAGCCCAGGCGCCTGGTGAGAAGTACCCGTACCGGTTCAAGCTCGTCAACGACAAGACCGTCAACGCGTTTGCGCTCCCGGGTGGGTTCATCTACGTTCACCGGGGGATCGTCGAACTGGCGTCGCGCGAGGCCGAGCTGGCCGGTGTGGTCGCCCACGAAATCGGTCATGTCGCGCTCCGGCACGGGACGAACCAGGCCTCGAAGGCGTACATTACACAGGCACCGCTGGCGATCCTGGGCAGTGTCTTTGGCGGGGGTGGGGGCGTCGGGTCGATCCTGACCCAACTTGGCATCGGGTTCACCGCGAATTCCGTCTTCCTGAAGTTCTCCCGCGACGCCGAAAGACAGGCCGACCTCCTGGGGGCGCAGATCCTGTTCGACGCGGGCTACGATCCGACGGGGATGACCGAGTTCTTCGAGAAGATGGAAGCTGAGCATGGAAACGGGACCGAATTCTTCAGCAGCCATCCAAACCCCGGCAACCGTCTCGAGAACGTCGGTGAAGAGATCCAGAGACTCGGGGACCCGCCCGGTCGGTACCGCGACAACTTTTCGGACTTTCGGAGAGTCAAGGCCCGTCTAGTGGATGTTCCCGAGCCCGACCCTCGCGAACGTCGGGGCCGGACGAGCGAGCGTACATCCAGGGACCGCCCCGACCGGCCTTCCGGCCGCTACGATCGCTACCAGGACCGGGATCTGGGTTTCAGCTACCCGGACAACTGGAGGGTCTATGAAGATCGAAACTCCCTCACCCTCGCTCCCGACCGAGGGTTGATCTCCGGCCAGAGAGGTGGTCTCGCCTACGGAGTACTGGTGTCGATTTTCGAACCGCGGCGCGACCGGCGCGGCCGCATCACGCTGGAAGAAGCAACCGATCAGTTGATCGAGGACTTGAGGATGTCCAATCCGGACATACGCGTCGGCCAGGGCTATCGGCGTGGCCGCCTGAGCGGCCGCGGGGCGCTGTCGGTCGTCATGATCGGGAATTCCCCTCTCGGTGGATCCGAACGCGACTGGATCGTGACGACATTTGCCCCCGACGGTACGTTCTTCTACTTCATCGCCGTTGCGCCCGAGTCCGAATTCCGCGCGTACGAGAGGACCTTCGAGACGATCTTCGAATCGATCCGATTCAGGTAGCGATCCGCTTTAGGCCGTCAGCTCTGAGCATTCGGGGCTGATGGCCGATCGCTGAGGGCTGACCGCTGAGGGCTGATCGCTTTCCCGCTACAGCTTCTTGAACGTTCCGAACACAACGTCCCAAACGGGGGACGTCACGCCGTAACAATTCCTATCATCGATGAAATGATGGTAGAAATGGCGCCTTCGGTGCCAATCGACCCCTTGAGACCGAGAGCTGACGTGTACGCTGTAGTGGACCCACTCGTAATAAAGGAACCCCGCCCAGAGGCCCGTCATCACCGCGGCAGCCGAGAAGAGGCTGCCGGTCCATGCGTGCAGGATGGCCAGGATCAGGGCGGACATCGGAATACTGAAGAGCGGCCGCACCAGGATCTTGTTCGGATTCCTCGGATCGGCGTGATGGGCCAGATGAAATTGGTAGACGAGTTCACGCAGGCTCGGGTTGGAGGGGCTCCAGTGAAAGACGAATCGGTGGAGGCCGTACTCCAGAAGAGTCCAGACCAGCAAGCCGGCCGGTGCCAGCCAGAGATAGTCCACGAAGGAGCGATCCGCCTCGACCCGAGTCGCGAAGTACACGAGTATCGCGGCGGCCGAGGGGTAAAACCAGAAGGAGCAGAAGCGCGCCATTTCCTAAGATTATAGCGGTCCGCGAGCGGACGAAAGATCCTTGTGCGCATTGAGGACCATCACCGTCCAGATCTCTCCAGCTTCCAGGTTTTGACGACAGTTGACTTCCGGCTGCCTCGGGGTGACACTCTCTACAGCCAGAATAATTCGCTTCAACCACCTGGACCAGGAGGGTCGAAACCATGCCGGAAGACAACGAAACCATCGAACAACTCTGGGCGAAACTCGTGGCCGAGTCGAGCGAGGATCAGAATCTCAGGCAACGGCTACTCGAAGAGCCGGCCTCGGTGTTGAGGGAGAATGGCGTCGAGGTTCCCGAAGGCGCGACAATCAAGACCTTAGAGAAAGACGATCGCACCATCGCCCTGACCGTTACCACCAATGCCGACGGGGACCTGTCCGAGGAGGAATTGGAGTCGGTTGCAGGGGGAAACAAAACTCTCCCCAGTGGGCTGTACGCGGAAGCCGACGATGCCAGCCCAGTCAGGATAGAAGCTGGTTTGAGGATCAGGGTTTTTGGAGAAGTGACAGGAGCCACCCATCCGGATACCTGGAACGGGGGCGGGTAAGAAAAGGACGTAAAAAAAGAACACGTATCCGTCCCAATGTGTCACCTGTCACTAGCTCAACGTTCTTCCAGTAGCGGCCGGTTCCCGCCCGACCATCCTCAAAGCCTTTCTCAGCTAGCGCTTGAGTCAGTAGCTTCGTAGAAATCGGCTCTCCCCGTTCTTCTAGCACCATCGCGTGCACTGTTCATGAAGTGCGCCTTTCGAGGCTATCGCGCCCTCCTGAACGACCAATCTGTCCTCGGATGAACTGCCTGACTCGGATCGATACGACTCCGTAGCGTGAGGCACCTCCGGTGGCGGCTGGAGTCCGGTTTGCTGCCATTCGAGACGTCGGCTGCTAGACCGGACAAAGCGCGCGACTCAGGTCCTCGATCAGGTCGTCGGGGTGCTCGAGCCCGATCGAGAGACGAATCAGGTCGTCGGGCGCCGTGGCATCGGTGCCCTCACTCGTCGCCCGGTGCTCGATCAGGCTCTCGATGCCACCGAGCGATGTTGCCCGGATGAACAGGCGCGACCGACCCACGATCGCTAGAGCGGCTTCCCTGCCGTCCCGAACTCGGAACGACAGCATCGCCCCGAACGCCGACATCTGTTCGGCCGCCAGCTCGTGGCCGGGGTGAGACTCCAAGCCCGGATAATGGACCGCGGAAACGTTGGGATGCGACTCCAGCATTCGTGCCACCTTCAGCGCGTTCGCGCTCTGCAGAGGCATGCGGCATGCGAGGGTCCGGATGCCACGTAGCACGAGCCAGGAGTTGAAAGGGGAGATGACGGCTCCGAGAATGTGTCGGGCGCGTTCTATCGCCGAATGGAGTTCGTCGGCTTCCCGGAAGACAACACAACCACCCTGCACGTCGCTGTGTCCCCCGAAGTATTTCGTCGCGGAATGCAGCACGATGTCGGCTCCGACCTCGATCGGGCGCTGCAGGACGGGCGTCGCGAAGGTGTTGTCGACCAGCACGCGGGCACCCACCGTTCGGGCCGCGTCCACGGCCTGCTCGAGATCGACGATCCTCATCAACGGGTTCGACGGTGTCTCGACCCAGATCAGCTTCGTGCTGGTCCGGATCGCCCCGCCGAGACTGTCCGCGTCATCCATCGCGACGAAATCGGATTCGATGCCCCACTTCGAACAGAACTCCCGAGCCGCGACCGCGAAGCCATAGTACACGTCGTCGGGCATCACGACGTGGTCCCCGGGTTTGAGCACCTGGAGAACTCCAACCCCCGCGGCCATGCCGGAACCGAATGCCAGTGCCGCCGCGCCTCCTTCGAGGTCCGCGACCGCCTCCTCGAGGAAGACCTGATTCGGGTTCGATTCGCGGATGTAGGTGTGGTCACTGAGGGGTTCGGAGTCTGCTTTGCGGCCGAAAGTCGTCGACAGGTGGATCGGCGGAACGATGTCCCCGCCCATTGGATCCACCGGGGGGCCGGCGTGCACGACACGAGTTGCGAATTTCATATGCTCTTTCCCTGCGTTCCCTATGTGGTTACTGACGACTGCCAGCTAATAGCAATGGCCAACGGCCGTCCCCCTTTATCCGAGTTCCTCGATGGGTGGATCTTTGAGCTTCAGGATCACCGACACCGCGACGACGGCATAAACGACGCAGGCGATGATGAGCGGCCAGAGTAGCCAGGGAAACACGACGAACAACTCCATCGACAGGTAGGCCTGGATGTAACACAAAGGCGCCATTCCGGCCAGAGTGCCCAGCATCACCGCTGCTGTCGAGATACTCGTCAGGCCGGCCGCGTAGGAAACGATGTCGGACGATGTCAACGGGTTCACGCGCAACAAGGTGATTGCCAGCAGACCGCGTCGCTGCAACAGCTCCTCGTAGCGGTCCAACTCCCGCTTAGCGAAGAAATCCCGGCTCCAAGCCTTGCCGACCAGGGTGCGCATCAGAAGACAGGAGATTCCCGCTCCGAAGGTGTTTCCGATCAGGGAGAAGGTCCCGCCCCAGAATCCACCGAAGATGACCCCTCCCGGCAGGTAGAGGATGGTTCCCGGTATGGGCGCCATGACGACTTCCACGATGACAAAAAGGATGTAGGCGATGGGGGCGAGCGGACCCCATGCCTCGAAAGAGAGACGGAGGGCAATAATTTTGGCCTCGGCGTCGACGCCGGGATTCATCAGAACGCCGATGATTCCGCCGCTCCAGTAGGACCATGCGACCCACCCGGCAACCAGGCCCAGGCTCACGGCCGCCAGCAATCGGTGTCGCCCGCGCATCGAGATTCATTGTAGTGAAAGTGGTGTCCGGGCGGTGGTTTTTCAGCGCGAGGGCCTGCCGCGAGCTACTGGCCTTGGCCCTCAGCTGTTGGCTCCAGAAGCTCTGGGTTCGATCTGGTGCTGAAAACTAACAGCGAATGGCGAAAATTCATGAAACAGCTAACCTTACGGAAAAACGAAACGTCTACGTGAGGTTGGGGCGGTTCCGGGCAAAGGCGGCCGATCCTGGGTTGCGGGTCAGGAAACCAGGTTGGATGAACACGCCCTCTTTGGGCGCCGCCAAATCAGTGGGTTAGCGGCCTCACGGGCCCTGTTACATCTTTTTACAGGATCGATACAGTCCCGAAGATTCTCCGTGGCTCGGTACGGCTATATTCGATGGCGATGTCCTCGAAAACAAAGCTGATCTCCCTGGCGGTTGTCGCCGTCATGGTGCCCACCACGATTCTGTCCGTCATCCAGTATCAATCCCTGCAGGACCTTCAGAGCGCCACGAAACTGGCCGCCCAGCAGAGCCTCCGGCAAGTGTTGAACGGTGTCTCCGGCCGGGCCGAAGAGGAATTGGTCTGGGTGGCGGAAAAGGCGGTCTCCGCCATCGACATCAAGGAAGTCAAGCGCGACAACATCCGCCTGATCGAGAGCCACTTCGAAGACGCGATCCGGGCGAATCCCGAGATCGAAGCACTCTGGCTTTCTTATGAGCCGGATTGCGAGGATGAAGAGTTCGTCGTCATGACAACAGCAAAGGGGTCGCTCCGGCAGACCTACCCCTGGCTGGCGCGAAACGAGTTCGTCCGGGACACACGCCAGCTGTTTGAAACGACGAAGGCCAATGCTTATCCGGAAGGACGTGTCAGCCGGGAGTTCTTCTCCGCGCACCTGTCCGAATGCGAGGGAAAATCATGCCGGAAAGGCCGGGATTTTCAGACCATCGTCTTCTATCCGCTCGTCTCCTCCGGCCGGTCTCTCGGTTTTGCCGGTGTATCGATCGAGTCGTCCTTCGTCACTGAAGTGTTGTTCGGCAAGACGCTCCCGAGTGAGCTGGACGAGGAGCTTTCCTTTGCCATCTTCGACGAAAACCGGACGGAGCTCTACTCCACGCCGGACGCCTTGAAGAACTACGAGGTCGCAGTCTCGTTCGAGCCGGTCTTCCCGAAGTGGCGCCTCGAAGCGGGCTTTCGCAATACCACGATCGACGCGATCCCCAGCGAGAACTTCAAGAAGAGCCTGGCCCTTTCGCTGTTCGTCTTGTCGCTGCTGATTTTCGGCATCGTTCTGACGCTCCGAGCTACCGCTCGCGAGATGCGGCTGGCAGAAGCCAAATCGACCTTCGTCTCAAATGTCTCCCACGAGCTGAAGACCCCCCTGGCTCTGATCCGGCTGTTTGCCGAAACGCTGGAACTGGGTCGGGTTCGATCCTCAGACAAGGCCAGGGAGTATTACCGGATCATCAGCAACGAGAGTCGACGACTGACCCAGCTGATCAACAACATCCTGGATTTCTCCCGGATCGAGGCGGGGCGGAAGGAATACCAGTTCGAGACGACCAACGTGGCGGACGTCGTGCGGGAGGTCGTCGAGACCTACCAGTACCCGTTGGAGAACGCCGGTTTCGAGATCGTGACTTACATCGAACCCGACCTCCCGGCAGTACGGATCGACCGGGACGCGATGTCCCAGGCTGTCCTGAACCTCGTGAACAACGCCGTGAAGTATTCCGATGAAGTCAAACACATCGACATCCGGGTGCGATCCAGAGGCTCGAGCGTCGCCGTCGAAGTGGCGGACAAGGGCATCGGGATTCCCGGTGCCGAGCAGGAGAAGATTTTCGAGAAGTTCTACCGCATCAGCACCGGCCTGGTTCACGACCGCAAGGGGAGCGGGTTGGGTCTCGCGCTGGTCCGACACATCGTTAAGGCCCACAGCGGGGAGATCGTAGTCGACAGTACGCCGGGCCGGGGAAGCCGCTTCACGGTCCTGATTCCGATGAACCTGGACTCGGGACTCGGGCAGGAGACATAAGGAAGGTGATGCAGAAAGTTCTCGTCGTCGAAGATGAACCCGACATGATTCTGGGCTTGAAGGACAACCTGGAATTCGAAGGGTACGATGTCGCCATCGCCAGCGACGGACAGGAAGGGCTCGACCTGGCACAGGCAAGCCGTCCCGACCTGATTCTTCTGGACGTGATGCTGCCGAAGATGAGCGGCCTGGACGTCTGCCGCAGCTTGCGTAGCCTCGGGGCCGATATGCCTATCATCATGCTGACGGCGCGGAGCCAGGAGGTCGACACCGTCGTCGGTCTGGAGGTCGGTGCCGACGACTACGTCACCAAACCTTTCAGCATCAAGGAACTGCTTGCCCGAGTTCGGGCCCATCTGCGCCGGGCCTCCAGGCAAGTTGTCGAAGTCGATGCTTACGCATTTGGTGACGTCGAACTCTTCTTCAAGAAACACCAGGCCCGCAAAGCCGGCCGAGGGCTGGACCTCTCACCGCGCGAATTCGACATGCTGAAGTACTTCATCCAGCATGCGGGCGACGCGATCAGTCGAGACGAGCTGCTCAACCAGGTCTGGGGCTACACGAGCTTTCCGCTCACGCGCACCGTCGACAATCATGTCGCCAGGTTGCGTCAGAAACTGGAAGACATCCCTTCCGAACCCAAACACATCATCACCGTCCACCGGGTGGGCTACAAGTTCGTCGAATAGGTAGCCTACGCCCTTCGCTTCAGCGTGAATGAGAGGGCTACTGGGGTCTTGACTAAGCAGAAAAGTGGGTGAACGAACGGTATCATCCCCAGGCAGGTGTAGGTGCGCTCTATGAGCGCACCTACACCTATCGCAAATTGCGACATTTGAAAGAATCCACATTGCAGGTTGCTCATTGGAGATTGTTTCATTTCAGATTTCCGGCCAATAAGAAATCGAGCAATTTGCAATCTCCAAATTTCCAATGCGGAATCGTCCAATGACCGATCTGCAATAGCTGTCGGACGAGGTCCCAGCCACCTCCCTCGATCGAGTAGAATGTGCGGTCATAGACCGCACCTACACTTCATGCGGCCATTACGCAGGATTGCCAGTCTAATTCGGATCCTGGTTCCACCAATACTGTTCCGGTAATTTCTTCCGTGCCGGCCAGATCTGATCCAGCGTGTCTCCCTCGAAAATCTCCCCGTTCTTCATGACGTAGCGGATCGAATTCGTGTTCCGGATATCCTCGAGCGGGTTGCGATCCAGCACGACCAGGTCGGCAAGTTTCCCGGGCTCCAGCGAGCCGACATCCTGCTGGTAGCCGATGGCCTCGGCGCCAAACATGGTCGCGACACGCAGCGCGTCGTGGTTGGGCATCCCTCCCGACTGCATCGACCACAGTTCCCAGTGATAACCGATGCCCTGCATCTGGCCATGGCTGCCAACTCCGGCGCGTCCTCCGGCAGCGACGATGTCGGCGACCCCTTTCGCGATCCCTTTGTGGCCGTACTCTTCTGGAAGGAACCACTGGCCCCGTCTCCGAACCATGCTGTCGAGTAGTTCGTGAGGGATGAAGCGACGGAGTTTCATGTCGCCGTGCACGTCGGTTGTCTCGAAGAAATGGTTCTCCGTCCGCGGAGCGCCGTAGGCAACCAGCGTCGTCGGGGTGTAGAAGGTCCGGGTGCCGGCGACGAATCGGGCCACGTCGTTGTAGAGCGGCTGAATCGGCAGGCTGTGCTCCAGACCCGTGAACCCGTCCGACATCTGCGAGAGGTCCAGCTTCATGTCGAGTCCGCCCTCCGTGGTGGGCATGATGCCGAACTCGCGCGCTGCCATGATCACCCACTGACGGACGATGCGGTCGCCCGACATGTACGCCTTGATCGTCGGTGTCCGGTAGGCCTCCTTGTAGCGCATGATGAAGTCGCGGGTCGCTTCTTTGTCGTCGAGCCCGGAACGCGAGAAAACGCCGGGGCCGGTCGCGAAAACCCGCGGCCCGAGGATTTCCCCGGTTTCGACAAGATCGCTGTAGGAAAAAACATCAGTCGTCGAGGTCTGAGGGTCCCGCGTCGCGGTCACACCGTAGGCGAGATTTGCCAGGTACTGCCAAACCTGCGTCTGGTGCACGCCACGTGGCGCCCACATGTGGGCGTGGGTATCGACGAGTCCCGGGATGATGAACTTTCCGCCGACGTCGATCTCTTCCGTTCCGGCCGGTAGGGGGAGACTTCCACGAGTACCGACCCCGACGATCCGATTGGCCGTGACGAGAATCTCCCCATCTTCGATGATTTGATCGTCGCGCATCGTGATGATGTTGGCGCCGCGAAGCACGACGCTCCCGGAAGGCCGTGCCCGGGGAGCTTCGATCACCGCGACCGAGACTTCGGGAAACTCGGAATCCGGCCGGCGCCGGTAGAACGTGTCCCCAAGAGCCCAAGTCAGCCACTGCCCATCCTTGCTCCAGCCAAGATAATCACCACCCTCCGCGGATAGCTTCGTGACCGGAACGTTGGCCGAATCCTCTCCGGAGACACTGACCTTTATCGATTCGTTGCCGGCCGAGGGAATCGAGACCAGATAGTGTTTGTTCTGCAGGCTCACGAACGCCCTCCCTCCGTCGGGAGACATGTGAATCTGTTCGGCCGTCGGCTTGTTGGGGCCGGCTCCGGTTCCACTGATCCGGAAGTGTGTTTTGCGGTCCAGTCCGTCCAGGCGCAGGGAGCTCAGACCGCTGTTGGACGTGAGGTAGACGCGCTCAGCGTCGCTGGTGAAATGCGGAAAGCGGCCGCCCTGGGTGCCCGCGATCAGCGTGGAGTCGCCACCCGAAGAGGGAATCCAGCGTAGGTCCAACCCGCCTCCACGGGGAATGCCCCCGATTTCTCCAGCCCCCTCGGAGCCGTCGTCGTAGGGCATGTCCGGTTCCTGTTGCTGGAGATCGGAGAAGAGCTGGCCGGCCGTCGAGCCGGAGATGAAGACGATCCTTTCACCGTCCGGGGAGTAAACCGGGTCGGAGTAGTAAGCCGGCCGGGATGTCAACCTCTCCGGCGGCGTGGATCGATCCGCCGACACCCGGAAGATGTGGCCGCCCTGGCTGGACCAGGTGGCGTAGGCGACATATTCGCCGTCCGGTGACCATGTGGGCATGAACTCGCCGGCCTCGGAATCGGTCAACCGCTCGGGGGTCCCGAGAGGGACGTCCATGATCCAGATCTTGTTCAGCGCCGTGAAAACCACGCGCTTGCCGTCCGGCGAGAGAGACGTCCAGCGAATCAGCCGCGCACGGACGTTGTCACTGTCCTCGATGCGGCTCTCGAAGATCACGCGGGGGCCGACCTCCGCCTTCACTTCCGCCGTGAAGGAGATGTCGCTGATTTCTCCGGAAGAAAAGACGACGCGCTTGATCTTGCCGTCGATGGGAACAATCAGGGACTCTCCGTCCGGCATGAAGGCGTAGCCGGGCATCGTGTCCCGGCTGGCGACCGACTCCTGGTCGTCGCGGGTCACCGGGTAGGCGAGCCACCGCTCTTCGCTGGTCTCGAGATCGCGAACCCGCAGACCGGTTCCGGTCTCAAACCGGGTCGCATAAACCAGATGGCGGCCGTCGGGAGACAGGAGCGGACGCATGGCGCTGCCCCGGGCATTGGTGAGGGTCGACGTTTCGCTGGTTTCCCGGTCGAAGCGCACGATCTGCCAGATCGGAAAAGTGGCGTTGTAGTTGAACAGCCCGTTCCGTTGGGCGTAATAGATGTACCGCCCGTCCGGGGCGGCGACGGCGCCGAGCTTGTTTTGGCGCGTGGGACGCGGTCCGTCCGACCCCGGGGCCGGCGGTGGAGAGGGCGGGGGCCCGATGTCGATGCCGGAACCCCCGTCCTTGTGATACATGCGAAGCGAATAGGTGTTGATCCCGTTGCCCGAACGCGAGGCGATGACGTAGTCGCCGTCGGAAGTCCACGAGGGCGAGATGAATCGTTGATGGCGTCCCTTGGTCAATGCCCGCGGATTCGCGCCGTCCGCGTCGGCGAGCCACAGGTTGTCCGCACCGCTCCTGTCGCTCATAAAGACGATCGTTTCCCCGTCGGGAGAGAACCGCGGTTGCGCCTCGAAAGAGATCCCGCCGACAATCTGCGTGGCTTCACCGCCACCGATCGGAAGCGTGTAGATGTCGCCCAGGAGGTCGAAGACGATCGTTTCCCCGTCCGGTGAAACAACCAACGACATCCATGTGCCCTCGTCGGTCGTGAACTCAATCGTGTCGGTCGGGGCGAGAGGCAACGTTTCTTCCTTTTTCTCTTCGTCCGCCCTTACGGGCTCCTCCTGGGAGAATAGGGAAACGGGGGCGGTTAGGGCGAGGATGAGGGCGAACGCCCATACACGAAACAGACGCGACATACTTACCTCCTGGTTCGATCGGTACACGAGAGTATCGGATGAGGATGGGATCTTTGGCAAGTCAGGCCGATCACCCAACTCCGGAGGCGCGAAGCGCCGGGGTGGTGGAGTTGCCATGGCCGCTTCCTTCCTGCCCGCCCTGCGAGCCATGAAAGTAGACCCTCAGGTGATCCTCCGACATGAATAGATACACTTAAGGATCGAGCGTCTGGTGGGGTACACTGTGCCGCTGGCGCCCTGGTCCCATTATGTTCGAGACGAGGATCCAAACGTACTGGGCCGATTCCGATGCAGCGGGAATCGCTTATCATTCCCACTTCTTCCGCTTCGTCGAGTTTGCCGAAGAGGATCTGTTTCGGGCCTATGGAAGGGAGCGGCAGGAGCTCCTCGATGAGAATCAAGTCTGGCTCCCCCGAGTCGAGTCCTTCGCGAGGTTCGTCAAGCCGATCCATGTCGGCGATGCCATTCTCGTCCGGCTGAAGGTCGAGTTCGAAGGGCTGAAGACGGTCAAGTGCGATTTTGAGGTGCTGGAAGAAAAATCAGCCGATCTCCTGTCGAAAGGTTACGTCAGGGTCGTCTGCGTGAACCGCGAAGCGTTCGAGGCGAGACCGCTGCCGGATTCTATCCGGGCAGCCTTCAAACTGGCGTCTGACCGAGAATTACTGAAGTAGCGTGTCCCGTCGGCGTGAACGAGTGAAGCTCGGCGACTCCGCCGGCCTCGGGAGCAGCCGATCCGTGACGGTTGAACCACACGGGCCGGATGCCTGCCGCCATCGCCCCCTCTACGTCGATCTCCCAGGCATCACCGACCATCACCGACTGTTAGACCGGGGATCCGTTCTGTTCCAGGGCCGCGTGGAATATTCCAGGATCGGGCTTGGCAAGGCCGGTTTCTTCCGACGTGACCATGAAATCGACCAGGGAATCGAGCCCGCAGTCGGAGAGCTTCCCCCGCTGTTCGGCGAAGAAGTTGTTGGTCACGATCCCGATGGCGGCATGCCCACGGAGCTCGGTGAGCAGCTCGATCGTCCCTTCGACCGCCCCGAGAGGAGCGGTAGACGCTCCGATACCGTCTGCCGAGTCGGGTGAGTTCATCCTCGTCCACGTCGACGTCGTAGGAGCCCAGCAGGAGCCGAAATCGCTGGAGACGTCCTTCCTCCTGGGTGAGAGTCCCATCCAGCACCCGCGCGTGAGTCTCGTTAAGGATCTCAAAAGCCCGTTTTGCGAGGTCCGACAGGGCAACCGGGCGGAGCCCGACGCATTCGACCTGCAGGGCGCTCAGACCACACCGGCTCGCGTGGCGGTGGTCGAACAGCGTTTCGTCGAGGTCGAACAGGACCAGGGAGGGCAGGATCATCCTTCGGATTATATCAACCATCCAAGACTCCCCTCCTCAGATGAGGAGGGGTGGCGCGAAGCGCCGGGGTGGTGTTGATCAAGAAAAATCATCGCGTCTGCGCTTACGGTGTATCCACCCGGTTAGTTCGAACCACCCCGTCTGCGCCTTCGGCGCATCCACCCGGTTAATTCGAACCACCCCGTCTGCGCCTGCGGCGCATCCACCCCTCCTTATCCAAGGAAGGGAGTGGGGGAGTTGGGGAGTGGGGGAGTCTGGTTGCACGGCCACTCGGAAAATGCGATGCTGCGTGTTTCGCGAGACCACCTGATGCCACCAAAGAACTCCATCGTCAGCATCCGCAAGACGCTCGATCTGGCGGGACAGGAATTGAAGATCCTGCACCAGATCAGTCACTCGATCAGCTGCAGCCTGGACCTGGACAAGGTATTGAAGGAGATCATCGAGCTCGTAGTCGATGTCACGAGGTGTGATTCCTGCTTGCTCTATCTGCTCGACGAAAACGAGCCATACCTGTTCCTGAGGGCGTCTAAGAATCCCCACCCGCGGCTGATCGGGAGGATATCGGTGAGGGTCGGCGAAGGGATAACCGGTTGGGTGGCCGAGAACGCCGAGCTGGTGGCGATTTCGAAGAGTGCGAGCAAGGATCCTCGATTTCGAGTCTTCAGCAACCTGCCAGAGGACCGTTATGAGTCCTTTCTGTCGGTACCCATCATTGCTCCGACCGAACGTGTCACGGGAGTCATCAACGTTCAGCACCGGAAATCGCACCGGCATTCTGAGAAAGAAAAGACACTGATCTCGATCATCGGACACCAGGTGGGCGGAGCGATCGAGAACGCACGACTGTATGAGGAAACGAAACGACAGACGCAACAGCTCTCCGCCTTGTCGCGGGTCAGCCAGCTCGCCGCGTCGGGGAAGTACTTGGACGAGATGCTGCAACTGATCGCGAACCTGACTGCTGAAACGATGCAGGCACGTCTCTGCTCGATCATGCTGGTGGACAAGAAAAAGAATGAGCTGATCCTGAAGGCCGCCCAGTGTTCGAGCGAGGAATACTGGCAGCGTCCGAACCTGAAGATCGGCAAGAGCCTCGTCAGCAGGGTGGTCAAGGCGGGCAAACCGCTGATGGTCAAGGATGTGACGAAGGAAGCCGGGTACCGGTATCCGGAGCTGGCCAAGAAGGAAGGTGTTCGTTCGCTTCTTTCGGTACCGATGATCGTCAAGGACACGGTCATCGGGGTGATCAACGTCTATTCGGGCGAAGCGAAAGTTTTTTCTGATGACGACATGCGGGTGCTCACCACGGTGTGCGATCAAGCTGCCCTGGCCATCGAGAACACGCAGTTGGCAGTCGCGATTCAGGAAAGGGAGGTGGCCCTCGCGGCCCGAAAGATCGTCGACCGCGCCAAGAGCATCCTGCAACGGCAACTAGATCTCTCAGAGGATGAGGCCTACCGGCGACTGCGTCAGCAGAGTATGAAGACACGTCGGACGATGCGGGAGATCGCGGAAGCGGTCATTCTTTCCAGTGAAATGCAATCACCCTGATTCGGGTCGGGCCGGCGCCGAGGCGCCCACGAGACTCTGAAGCTCTTCTTCGTAGTACTTGCGGTAAAGAATGTCCCACTCCTCGCTGCCTTCGGGAATGGTTTTCGTCTGGGATTCGATCTTCAGCCGCGCTGTCTGGTCCATCTCCGACTCTTTCTTGAGCCACTTGTTGAGGACATCCAGTGCAACAAGGCGGATCGTGTTCCGGTCTTCGTAGAATGTGACCTCATCGATTTCCGCCAGCGTATCTGCGACGCGGTGCGATAGAAGGTTGATCTTGTCCCTGGAGAGCCGCATGACTACAAGACCAGTTTCCGCTCGCGAACGAGCTTTTTTTTGATCAGCTTGAACATCTCCTGGTAGGACGCGCCGCTCTCGCGCATCTGGTTCGAGTATTCGCTAAGAAGCACGCGGACTTCGTCGTTCAGGCGGTCTTCGAGGGTCACCTCTTCCTGCAGGGCTTCAAAAATGGAATCGGCCAAGGAAAAGTCTTTGGGCACCTCGATCACGCCGCGATCGAGGAGCTCATCGGTAATTTTTTCGGCAAGCAAGTTGACGAATGCAGTTCGGAGTGCCATAGGCTATCTAGAATCTTCCACGAGAGCTGACCTTCTAATCTCCCACAACTCGTAAGCTTTTTCAACCGACTGGGCGTGTAGGTGCGGTCTATGACCATCCTTGTCCAAAAGAGCCTTTCGAAACAGGACGATTGGGAGGGCGTGTGTTCGGACGAGGTGTAGGTGCGGTCTATGACCGCACATTCGTCGAGCCGAAACACTGTCCGCGTATAGAGCGCACCTACACCGTTTTGAGTTCGGGCTTCAAGAAATGGGTTCGGCTGGTGAAGCGGCGGAACTCGACTGCGCGGTCGCAGCGGCCATGGCGGGCTCGGCGAGGATACCGGTTTCACCTTCGGTTCGGGCGATGATCACGGCGCCGCATGAATCACTGAAGACATTGATCGAGGTCCGAACCATATCCAGGAGACGGTCCGTGACAAGGATCAGGCCGATCGCTTCGACGGGCAGACCGATCGCCGTCAGGATGATCGTGATCGCTACCAGACTGGCTGCGGGTATGCCCGCCACTCCAATCGAGGTGATCAGAGCCGTGAAGACGATCGTGAATTGGGTCACAAAACCCAGTTCGATGCCGTAGGCCTGGGCAATGAACATAGCGGCAACACACTCGTAGAGGGCGGTGCCGTCCATGTTGACCGTCGCGCCGAGTGGAAGGACGAAACTGGTGATGCGATTGGACACACCGGCTTTCTTCTCGACAGATTCCATGGTGAGCGGCAGCGTCGCCGACGATGAGGCGGTGGAGAACGCCGTCAACATCGCCGGCGACATCGCGCGGTAGTGGCGCCAGGGGTTGACCCTTCCGATGAAATAGAGCAGCAGCGGCAGGGTGATCAACGTGTGTCCGAGCAGGCTGAACAATGCTGTGAAGAAGAAGGCCAGGAGAGGGAGAAATGCCTCAAACCCGGTCTGGGTTACCTCTTCGGCGACGAGACCGAACACCCCCAGTGGCGTGAACATCATCACCCACATCGTGATCCGCATCATGGTTTCGAAGACGCCATTCGCGAAGCGTTGCATCGTCTCCGAAAAGTCCGTGTGGATTTGGTTGAGGAAATACCCGAACAGGATACTGAAGAAAATCAGGCCGAGCATCTGCCCGTTGGCTGCGGCTGCGACGATGTTGGTGGGAACCATGCGGAGAAACAGCCCCGCAAGGTCGCCCGCGCCCCGTCCTTCGAACTGCGCAGCGAGCTCTTCTGAATCCTCCTGGAGGCCGAGGCGCTCGCCCGCCGGCTGTCCGTCGATGATGCCCGGCGTGACGATGTTGACGACGGTCAGGCCCAGACAAATAGCCAACAGGCTCGTCGCGATGTAGTAACCCGCTGTCTTTGCGCCGAGGCGGCCCAGATCGCTGCCCGAACCCAGGCCCGCGACCCCACTGATGATCGAGGACATGATCAGGGGAACGATCAACATACGCAGGGCGTTGAGGAACATGGTCCCCATGAAATCGTAGACGCTCAGGAGCGGCACTCCCAGAAAGGCCGATTCCGGGTCGGTCGCCAGTCCGGCCAGCGCGGCCAGGACGATGGCGATCAGGATTTGCCAGTGCAGCTTCAGTTTGCCCATGCGCTTCTCCTGCTTTATTCCAAGGGATGGTCGATCTTATCGAAGATTCCTGGAGCGGGTCAATCGGGGCACACAGCCTGCTAGCGCTGTCTGTCCGTCGTCTTTTCAGGGCGCCGCCCTTCGAGCTGCGCAACGGACAGACCGCCAGCGGCGCAGCATCCGGGCGAGTGATCGTAGTACTCCTTCAGAAAAGCGTTGATCGCCCTGAAGATCTTCTTGAGCCGCGCCAGCATGCAATGATTTTACCATGCCGAATGACTGGTTTCGCGCCGTTGAGCCAACGAAGTCTAGCGGGCTCATTGACAAACCAAACCCGCTGACCGACGTCCAATTCGGAGTGAGGTGACTTAATTCGCCGGGAGGTGCGTATGCGACGTGAATGGATGCCTTTTGCGACCCTGACTTTCCTGATTCCTTTGGTGTTTTCTGCAGTCGCGACCGGAGCCCCATCCGGACAATTGGAATACCGCGTACTGGCCACGAAGAAAACCTCAACGATGGAAAAGGAGCTGAACGAGCTAGCGCGTTCCGGTTTCCGGTTGAGGGATGCGATGGGCGGCCAGACCGCGTTCGGAGGCAAAGAGACCGTTGTGGTCATGGTCAGATCTGCCGACGAACCCGCGGAACGGCAATTCGAGTACCGGCTCCTGGCGACTTCGAAGACCTCGACCATGCAACAGGAACTCCAGACGGCGGCCGACCTCGGTTTTGACTACGCAGGCCAGACTGTATTCGAGACGTCGTTCGGGGGCAAGGAGGTCGTTGTCATCCTGGAGCGCGACTTGCAAAAACCGGTGATCAGTCACGAGTACAGACTGCTCGCCACTTCGAAAACCTCCACGATGGAAAAGGAACTCGGGCAAATGGGGCAGGACGGCTTCGTCCTGGTTGGACTGACCGTGGGGAAGACGAAATTTGGCGGGCGGGAACTCGTCAGCATCCTCAAGAGGCCAGTCGTCGCCGCGGCCATCGGGGCGCAAGAGTAACGAGTCTCGAGCGGCTTACCTGCCTTCGCATAGCATTTCACGCCGGGAGCATGCGAACTTGCTGTCGGAGAAAAACACCGGGCCAGTTGTGCAACGGGCATCGGCTGGTGGTAGTATGAGCCGCGTAAGGACTTCCAGATCGATCCGAACGCCGCGAAGCCCATGTCATTTCCGACCGAGCCCCAGGACAATCTTTCCCACACGGTCGATCGACTCAACCGCGTCGTCAAGGCCACCAAGGAACTGAATTCCACGCTCGATCTGTCCGAACTCGCGCGGATCGTCCTTCGGATCGTCCGCGAAGAGGTGGGTATCGAACGCGGTACCGTTTGGGTCATGTCTCCGGGAAGGATCCACTTGAAGTCTCTGGCTGCCCAGGAGGTCGACCAGGAGATTCAGATTGCGGTCGGGTCCGGCATCGCCGGTACGGTCGCGCGGGATGGAGGGATCATCGACATTCCGGATGCCTACCAGGACCCGCGCTTCGACCAGAGCTTCGACGCCAAGCTCGATTTCCGGACCAACGACATCTACAGTATGCCGGTACGCAACCCTGCAGGTGTCATCGTCGGCGTTCTCCAGCTGCTCAACCGCAGCCGCGCACTGACCGAGGATGACGAAGAGTTTCTCGAAGACATATCGGTGCACATCGGACTCGCTGTCGAAAACGCTACCCGACACCTCGAAATCCTCGAAAAAAAGAGGATCGAACAGCAACTCGAGCTGGCGCGAGAGATCATTCTGATCAAGAGCGTCAGGACGCGGCGATTGGTCGAAGGCGTTCTGCGTTTTCGCTGTCCTGTCTGCCTTGAGGGCCGTGTTTTTACCGGGCTGGTGGGAACCCGGGCCCACTGCGACGACTGTGGGTACGTCTTCGCGCGTGCGCACCGCTATTTCGTGGGATCGGCCATCTTCACCTGGGCGTTGACCCTGGCGATTGCCTTCGGATTGTTTTCCGTGCTGAATTCCGCCGTAATGCTGCCCACCGATCCCCTCATCCTTGCGATCCTGTTCTTTCCGGCAATCGCGTTCGTTATCTGGTTCTTCCGTACCTGGAGGGTGTCCTGGCTGGCGCTAGATCTTTACGTGAAGCCCCCCAGGGACAATGACTTCCGTCCGGGGGCGAAATTCCCGTCGGAGCCAGGAGGGGCGACGCCTCAAGCTCCGGCCCCGCAAGGCTAGGCGGGGATCGGTGTGGCGGGTTCAACGATTCGACGGCATGGTCGCGTCTGAGTCGGCAGATCGATTCTTTTTCAGTGACCTCCAAGACACCCGGGGCGTGACGCCTCTCGGACGGTCGAGGGTGGGCGACCTAACGGGTTGCCCACCCCGTCTTGTCCTAGTTGCTGGAACTCGTCTGCGTTCGGGGCGGTCTCAGCTCCGGCTTGGACCAAGTCGTAAGACTATGGATACCGAGCGGCAGGCCCTCGCTCAGCAGTCGATCATGGAAGTCTTTCAGAGCAACCCCTTCGGCCTCGGCATCCGTCCTTAACTGCTCGATAGCGCGTTGCCTCAAGGCGGAGACGACACTCATGGGCCTTCGCACCGCTCGACGGACTTCGCGTTCCGCGGCCGCGGTATCCAAGTGGACTTCTTCCATCAGGAAGTCGACCGCCTCTTGAAAGTTCATCTGCAACGTGTGGAGGTTCATTCCCGCGACGATCCGTGCCATAGCTGTGGCCTGTCGGCGCTGCCGTTCGAGTTGGATGCGGGGGTCGTCTTCCAGATAACCCTGGTCCAACATCATTCCTTCGGCATAGAGCGCCCACCCGTCCGAGGACCACGGCCCCTGCAGGATCTGTCGGACCTTTGTCGGCCTGTCTTTCCGCCGCAGTTCGTGGAGGTAACGTCCAGGGAGGCTCTGATGGACCGCAATCAGCGGAACGGCGCTCGAATTGTAGGAGCGCATGTGCGCTGCGATGGTTCTCGCGTTCGATCCGCTGTCGGGAAGGTTTAGCTGAAGGTAGGCGTCGGCGGCGCTGGGTTCCTGAAAGCCCGGAACGCTGAGCGATACGAGCCGCAGCGGGCGCAGGAAGGAAGACATCTCGAGAGGCATCAGGCCCTGGTCCGATGGTAGCGTCACGAGGGCACGATCCACCACGAACTGTCGTGCGCCTGCGAGTGCCTCTTCCACGGTCGCGAACAACTCATCCGCGGACGGGCTCTCGTTCGATGCATCCTGAAGAATCGCGGCGATGTCTCCCGACTCGTCGATTGCCATCGCGGCCTGCGACATCGCCTCCTTGTGTCTCTCGAGCTCACTTTGGCCGTACTCTACGATTTCGGAGAAGGTCATCTCGAGGAAATCATCGTAGAGCAACTTCTCCTGGATGTTTCGGGTGCCGAGGAAGAAGTCGGTATAGCGATACTGAAGGTTGCCCACCACCTCATCGTTCAAAAACTCCAAGTAGGCCTCATAGGCGGCGACCACAGCATCGTTCGCAGTCTGGAATTCTTCCAGGAGCGCGGCATCCTCAACCCCTTCCAACGCTTGAGGCAGGTAATCACGGAAATAGGCCAGCGAGGATTCGAACTGATCCGCGGCAATTCGGGCCAGGACACGCGGAATGTTATCGATGATGTCCCTGGAGCCCTCCAGAACGGCTGGAATCTGGTTCTCGCGGGCGATGATCGACCTGACCCGAGCCTCGATCGGTGCGGGCCCATGATGGAGCAGGCTATCGATGCTTCGACAGATGAGGTCGTCGTAGTATCCAGGGTCACGAGCCCAGTATCCGATCTTGTCGAAGTTCGACAGCTCGCTCTGGATGTGGTAGTCCAATATCTGATAATCGAACTTGTCGTCCTGGCTGAGGAACCTCACTTCGATCGTATTGAGAGACTGGAGCGCATCCTGCAGCCGTTTGCGTTCCCCAAATATCTGGTCCCGGTCAACAGGTCCGATCACATCGTCGTATTCATGGACGCCCAGTTCGGTGGCAAGCGCCGGGTTTGCTTGCAAGTAGCCGTCAATGTATTCGTCGACGAGCTGCGTGAACTTCGCTGCCTCACGGCGTTCGAAGAAGTCGTCTTCCCCTCCACACCCCAGGAGCAGCAGGGGGCAGAGGCACAGAACCGCGGGGCACAGTCCCGGTGAGAAGCGGGAAAGAAACTCTCTGGACATGACGTCCCTCCTCAACATATGGGATTGAAAAGAGGCCCGGTTGAGCTTAATCAACAGAATTCGTGTAATGGTGGGAAGCATTATCCTAAAAAGGGTTGTGGAAGACAACGAAATCGCGCGCGAGGTTGGCTGGCCGGCTTCCCATCAATATCGTTCGCGGTCGATAAACCGTCTTCCGGTGTGCCTTTTGATCCCTCAAAGGAGGGACTTATTATTGGCCTTATCTCATCGTGGGAGGGCGGCAGGCCGGGGAGGATTGTCATGAAGCCGGTATCGGCCTTGCTCTTGTCCTTGTTCGTGTTCCCGTTGCTCCAGACAATAGCGGCACCTGTCTGGCATGAACTGAGGTACGGCTGCATGCGGTTGCCGCAGGGTGCGCGTCGTCGGGCCGTAAAGGCTTACCTCGAGGATGTCGTGGCCACAGCCTTTCCAATCCTGGCCTATGACGAAGCGGCGGCCGCCTGGCACGCTGACGAGCGAGCGCGACTTGAGAGCCGCGGCAAACCAACTCCGTTCGTCGACGGGCAGATCGCAGCGATTGCCTCCACAAACCAGCTCGTTCTGGTGACGTTTAACAAAAAGGACTTCATCCATTTCAAGGATCTCGAAGTGGTTGACTGGTCGGCGCGCCGGCTGCGAAGTTGAGCACCCCGTCAGCAGCTATGCTGCTGCCACCCCTCCTTGGCAGGAGGTGAGTTCTAAGAGGGCAGGGCGATTTTTCGAGCGACATTTCTCGGGCATCACGGATGGGTCTACGAGACGGAGGGTGCTCGGATGGTACGTCAGAACGGCCCTTCCAGAATCCGGGCCCACGAGACCCGAACTCGCGGCCGCCGGCGTCTCTTCAAGCCTCTTCGTCGAAAACCTTCGCGGCGATCTTCATACCGTCCCACGCGGCAGGAAACCCGGCGTACGGAGCCATCTGAAGCATCGCCTCCAGGATTTCTTCCCGGTTGGCGCCGTTCCCGAGTGCCATCCGGACGTTGAGTTCCAGTCCCGATTGCCTTCCCAGAGCCGTCAGTGCGGCGACCGTGCACAGGCTCCGGGTCTTGAGGTCGAGGTTTCCTCGCGTCCAGACCTGAGAGGAGAGAAACCCGAGAACGAATCGCTCGAAGTCGGGGGAAAGGTTGCGCCATCCTTCCTGAATGCGGGCGGCCTCATCGTCGCCGAGCATCTGTCGGAGCATCGCCAAACCGCGTTCCAGGTGGTCGTCGTCGTTCATCGAATCGATGCACCGCCTTTTTGCCTGCCATTCACGACACCCGTCTTCTGCATATCTGTTCGAAGGGTAGCACAGGCCTGTTCGGGCACTGTCGGCACAGGAGCCCTCTTGGGCCTGAAGTTCCCATGGCGGCGGCGTCCAGAAGTCCGGCGCGAAAACTGGACGCAATGTAGAATAGGTGTCCAGCGCCAGAGAAGCCACAAAGCTGGAGATGTCGCCCGTTCCGTGCATGTTCAACTCCACACACACACTGCTGGGCATAGCGATAGCGAAGAGTGGGCTGGACCGTTGGACCAATCATGCCACCGCCACTGCGGTCATCGCATCCAACTTTCCGGACCTCGATTCATTCACCCTGTTCGCGGACTCTGCCGCCTATCTCGAACAGCACCGGGGCATCACGCATTCTGTTTTTGCGGTTCCGTTCATGGCTGCGTTCCTGGCCGCCGTGATCTATGGATTCTCGCTCCGCAGCCGAAGCCCGGCGACTTTCCGGGGCGTATTCGGGATCTCACTGATCGTGATGATGACCCATCCCCTTCTGGACTACCTGAACCCCTATGGAATGCGACCCTTTCTTCCGTTTGACGACACCTGGATTTTCGGCGATACGCTGTTCATCATCGATCCCGTGCTCGACGCGATCCTCTTGATGGGGATCATCGGTGGCTACCTGTTTCCTCGGCGACGCGTGGTTTGCGGGGCGGTCGGCCTGGTCGTGATGGTTTTTTACATCGGTGTCCGTGTCGAACTTCGGTCGCAGGCCCTTGTGAGCCTGGCGGAGTTCGTCGAAACCATCCCGGAAACAAGCGGATCGGACGTCCTGCCGCAGATGCTGAACCCGTTCCGATGGACCGGGATCGTCGAGTCCGAGACAAAACTGTGGAAGCTGACGATCGATACCCGCACAGGCCCGGGCGAACCGGTTCTCGAAATCGACAAGATGCCCGATTCGGTGGCGACCCGAAAGGCCGCACAAGCGGCTACCGCGGCGGTCCTGCTGGACTTCGCGCGCTTCCCCTTTATGCTGGAACAGAAGCTGGAAGATGGATATCGCGTCTACTTCGTCGACTTTCGTTTCTTCAACCAGGTCAACGGGCTCGCCTCAGCCGTCGTTCTGGATGGAGACTTGAACATCGTGAGCGATGACTGGAGCTTCAACCGGCAGGTGGAGGTGGGGAGTAGGTGATAGAACCCTCGTTCCCCTTTTCTGTTCAGGGCTCTTCTCTGGAAAGAACGTAGTGAATCCCCGTGCCCTCGATCCCCAGGAGTGGGGCTCCATACACAATCAATTCATCGCCCTCGAATCGCAGTTCGTAAGATGAGTGCAGCCCCAAAAGCAACCTAGCCCGGGATCGTTCCCGGGCTAGGTTGCTGCTTTGAAACGGGGCCGACGAGATTCGAACTCGCGACCTCCGGCGTGACAGGCCGGCGTTCTAACCAGCTGAACTACGACCCCGTAAAGCAATTGAAGATGATAGCTGCTGGGTCCGGTTCTTACAATAGGTCTGTGTTGCTTGGTCACCACCACCCCGGCGCTTCGCGCCACCCCGGGCTCCCCTCCTTGGCTAAGGAGGGGTGGATGCGCCGTGAGGCGCAGACGGGGTGGTTTGATCATGATCAGCCCCATTCATGTTTGGGCTTGGGCCCGCGCAGCCGCTCCTCTGAGAGTCGGAATTTTGATCAACACCACCCCGGCGCTTCGCGCCACCCCTCCTCATCTGAGGAGGGGAGCTCTTGCTTTTTTGCGCACCTAAACTTCGCACAAAAAAACGGCGGTCCGAAGACTGCCGTTTTTGCTTGTTCGGTTGAGCGCTTCTTAGAACCCGCCCGGCGGGCCTCTTCGGCGTTTCAGCCGAGGTCTGTCGGGGTCCTCTTCCATTTCCGGTTCTTTCTCGGGCTCGACGGTCTTGGTTTCACCGGTCACTACGGTCGGCGCGGCGCCGGGAGTAGTTCTCTTGAGCTTCGGACGATCGTCCTCGTCCTCGCCCTCCGGGCTTTCCGTCACGACTTCGTCGTCACCTTCGGCGTCTTCGGGCTGCGGACGGGCGGTGCGCCTTCGCAGCGTCGGACCGGTGTCTTCTTCTTCATCCGTCGGCCTGCGGTTCTCGTAAGCGATCAGCATCTGCTGAACGTCTTGGAACTCGGAAGTGGTCACGACGTACTGGTCTTTTTCGGGCAGCACGATGCTGATGTTCCGGTTCGTCTTCTTGATCCGATCCTCGGTCGGCGGATGCGACGCAAAGAGCGAAGACATCGTTCCGGGCTTTGCCGTCTCCCGAGCCTGCACTTTCTCGAAGAAAGTCACGGCGGCGCCGGGATCGTAGCCGGTCTTGTACATGTACTGCATGCCCAGGAAGTCGGCCTCTTCTTCGGCTCCGCGGGAGAATTTCATGAACTGCAACGGGATCGCAAAGCCTGCGGCCTGGCGGATTCCGAAGCCGGCCACGCCACCCAGGAAGATGAGCGGGATCGACGCGATGTTGACGATCTGCCCCTTCGTCTGGTTCTCTGTCCCATGGCGAGCGGTCACGTGCGCGATCTCGTGCGCCATGACTCCGGCCAGTTCAGCCTCTTCGTCAGCCGTGAGTATGATGCCCGTGTTCACGAAGACGAACCCGCCCGGCAGGGCAAAGGCATTGATGCTGTCGTCTTCGATCACCTTGAAGGTGAACGGCACCTGGGCATCGGAGTTCCGGACGATATTCTGCCCGACGCGGTTGACGAACTCGTTGATGACCGGGTCGGTGACGAGCCTGACCTGACGCTCCACTTCGGCGGCCAACTGGCGTCCGATCGCGATCTCTTTCTCGAGAGACGTGAAGTTCAGGTTGCGCAGTCCCTTATTGATCTCGCGGTTCCCGATGTTGTCGATGTCGGAGTTCTTGGGCTTTTTCTGTTCCGCCGCGACCATCGGGTTGGCCGTAGCGACCACCAGAATCACCGCCATCGCAATCCGGGTAAGCTTATCGAGCATGTAAAATTCTCCGGAAAACTCTGTTACTCCATCCTAAATACCGGCCCTTTCGGCTGTCAAGGTAATTGGACGATCCACAAACCCTTTTGGAAGAAACCTTTCCATAGAAAAGACAAGTCGATTCCAGGTTGGGTTTAAAAACGGGCTTAGATGTCCCTCGAGGCGGATTGCTTCAGATCGAGCGAACGGGCATTTCGACGATGTCATCGATGGCGATAAGTTCTTTGACAGCAAAAGGTTCTGCGTATTCGACCCCGATCTGGTGGCCGTAGAATCTCGATTGGGTCTGGATGCGATCGAGCAGGCGCCCCCAGGCCGGGAACAGTTTCAAGATCTCGCTCATGTCCCCGTGAAACTGCGAGGCGAAGCAGTTGATCGCTTCGAGTTTCTTTTCGAAGTACGGGCTGATATCCACGACGAATGAAGGGATCACATCCCAGTAGATGGTCGAATAGAGGATCTTGTGCGGGCGGTGCGATTCGCCTTCGAGATCGAGCTTCTTTAGCCCGGAAGCGAAACAGGCTTCATAGCCCAGCGTCGCCGCAGTGTAGTGGTCCGGGTGACGCCCTTCCCAGTAAGGAAGAATCACCGTGCGGGGACGGGCCCGGCGGATCTGCTGTGCGACCTGGAGTCGGTTCTCGATGGAGTTCGTCAGTCGCGAGTCCCCGAGGTCCATCACCTGGCGGAAGCTTGCTCCGAGCGTAATGCGCGCCGCTTCGGCCTCCGCAGCGCGCTGTTCGGCCGTGCCGCGAGTTCCCATCTCGCCTTGAGTCAGGTCGAGGATGCCGACGGAGTAGCCCTGGTCGACCATCTTCAGGATGGTCCCGCCGCACGTGAGCTCGACGTCATCGGGGTGAGCGGCGATCGTCAGGATGTCTACCGGTTCCATAGTTTCCGGAGCTTACTCTCCAGATCCGCCGGGTCGACCCGATACTTGAAGGCCTTGTTCCCGTTGATCCGCACCACGGGGATCTCGGTTCCGTAGGCCGCCACCAGCCTTCGGTCATTTTCGATGTTGATGATCCGGAACTCGAAGGGATAGTGAGAACGAGCCTGTTCGATCACGTCACGGGCCTCGTCGCAAAGATGGCAGCCCGGTTTGGAGAACATCTCGATCCGGACCGCCCTATCCGACATTAGTTCCTCGCAGAAAGGGATGCCTCCTGCCCGACGGCTTCACACTGATCGTCATCAAAACGGCGGAAGAACTTTCGTGCGGTGGCGACGTCTACCTGAATCTGGTTCAGGAGGTCCTGAGCACTCGAGAACTTTTTCTCGTCGCGCAGTCGTTTGAGGAATCGCAGGCGACCGCTCCCGCCGCCTCCCGAAACGACACCGTCGAGCACATGGGTTTCGATGGTCCGATCCGTTCCACCAAACGTAGGGCGCGTCCCGACATTGGTCACAGCCTGGAGTAGGGATCCTCCATCAAGTGCGATCCGCGTCACATAAACGCCGTTTCCGGGTACCAACTCGTTCTGCGATTTCATGTTGAGCGTGGGGACCGTTTCGCTTCTACCGCGCCCCGAACCACTGACGATCGCGCCTTCGATTTCGTAGCAGCGGCCCAGCATCCTGCGTGTGGTTCGAACATCGCCGTCGGTGAGCGCGCGACGGATTCGAGAGCTGCTGACGAAGGCACGCCCTGCCGTCACGGGCCCTACTTCGATGACCTCGTAGTGGTCCCGCCATCGAATCAACGAGTCCACATCCCCGGCATGCCGGTGTCCGAATCTGAAGTTGTGGCCGACACAAACCGCCTGAACTCTAAAGTGATTGATCAGGTATGTATAGATAAACTCTTTGGGAGAAAGCTTCGAAAAGTGGTCGTTGAAGTCTTGTACGAGAAGGAGGTCGATTCCGATGTCACCGATCAAGCGGATCTTCTGATCCAGAGTCGCGATGAGGGGGGGCGCGCGGTCCGGCGCGAGGAACCGGAGAGGGTGCGGGTCGAAAGTAATCGCGACCGAGATCGTCCCGAGCTCCCGGGCACGCTCTCGAACCCGTTCGAGGATCGACCGGTGGCCGCGGTGCAGGCCGTCGAAGTTGCCGATCGTGACGACGCTCGAGGCGCTGATCTGGGCCTCCGCCAATGAACGCACTACTTTCATCGTTCCAATGGCCAAGGTCCAATGGGCAAGGTCCGGTGTCCGAAGTCCAGTTCCATTCTTGGGACTTTGGACTTTGGACCTTGGACTTTGGACCTGATTCCCTTACATCTCGGTGGCATACAAAGCAAACAGCTATAATAACCGTTTTTCGACGGGAGGCGCGATGACGGGAGCGAAGTTCGAGAGGCTGGTCGACATCATGGCAAGACTACGCGGCCCGGATGGCTGTCCCTGGGACAGGGAGCAGGATCTCGAATCGCTGAAGCCCATGCTGATCGAAGAGGTGTATGAAGTCATCGACGCGGTCGAGGGCAAGGATTACGAGGGGCTGGCCGAGGAGCTCGGAGACCTTCTGCTCCATGTGGTCTTTCACGCCCAGTTGGGTCGGGAGATGAACGAGTTTGCGATCGACGACGTCATCGACGGTATCTGCGACAAACTCATACGGCGCCACCCCCATGTGTTCGGGGATGAAAAGGCCCGAGACGCGGACGAGGTGGTCGAGAACTGGGAAGCGATCAAGGTACGGGAGAAGTCGCAGAAGCCGGCGAAAGACGCGGCGAAATCCGTGTTGCACGGCATTCCGGCCAAGCTGCCCGCGCTTCACGAGGCCCACAAGATATCTTCTCGGGTCGCTCGGGTCGGGTTCGACTGGCCGGAGATCGATGGCGTGTTTGACAAACTGCAGGAGGAAGTCCAGGAGCTGCGGGAGGCCCTCGCGCTACCTCCCGGCAACCAGGCCCGGGAAGCGCTCGAAGACGAGGTCGGCGACGCGCTCTTCGTCATGGTCAACATCGCGCGTTTTCTGAAGATAGACAGCGAGTCCGCCTTGAAACGCGCGAACCGGAAGTTCCGGGCGCGCTTCCAATTCATAGAGCGACAGCTTGAAGAGGAAGGCAAGTCCCTGGAGGAGTCGTCCCTCGCAGAAATGGAAGCCATCTGGCAGCGGGCCAAGGAGCTGCACTGAATCATGGAGATTCGGGAGCTGACACGGAAGGAAGAGTTCGAACGGTGCGTCGAGTTACAGCGCACCGAGTGGGGGTGGAAGGATCTCGACATCGTTCCGGTTCGATCTTTCGTCGTCGTTTCGAATGTCGGGGGGATCACGCTGGGCGCTTTCGACGGAGACCGCGTCATCGGATTCATCAACGCCCTGCCGGGCGTTCAGAGCGGGCGACCCTACTGGTATTCCCGCATGCTGGGAATCGAACACGCATATCGGGGGCGCGGGGTCGGAACGGCGCTGAAAAGGTCCCAGCGCGAGCACGCGCTCGAGAGAGGAATCCATCTGATCGAATGGACCTTCGATCCGCTGGAGTCGAAGAACGCCCATCTGAATCTGGAAAAGTTAGGTGTGGTCATCCGCCGCTACTATGTCGACCACTACGGCTTCACTACGTCCCATCTTCAGAGGACGATGGAAAGCGACCGTCTGATGGCGGAGTGGTGGCTTGATCGAGCCCGAGTCGGCGTGGCCGGCGAGACGCGTCGTATTCGGATCCCTGCCAACATCCAGGCGGTCAAGGACCGGAACCTGGACGAGGCCATCCGAGTACAGCGACGTGTGCGGGAGGAGTTCCGGCAATGCTTTGACGCTGGCTATATCGTCGTCGGTTTTGAGCGCCTGTCTGACGAGAGCGATTATGTACTGCGGCCGATCACGGGAACAGATTTCGAGAATTGAGTATGCACATCGAAAAAGTGGAAGTTCGGGAAGTTCGGATGCAGTTGCTCCATCCGTTTGAGACCAGTTTCGGCGTCACGCAGGAGAGGCGGATTCTGATCGTCAAGGTGTTCGATGGCGAACATGTTGGGTACGGCGAAGTCACCGCGGCCGAGGGCCCTTTCTACAGCCACGAAACAGCGGAGACCGCCTGGCACGTCCTGTCGGATTTCATCATTCCATGGACCGTTGACAAGCAGCTGGAGCGGGCAGCGGAGCTGCCGTCCATCGTTCGGCCGATCCGGGGGCACAACATGGCGAAGGCTGCGATGGAAGATGCCCTTTGGGATCTGGAAGCGCGCCAGAAGCAGACACCCCTCTGGAAACTGTTGGGCGGTGTCCGGGAACGAATCGAGTGTGGCGTATCCATCGGGATCCAGCCTTCGATCGACAGACTGCTGGAAAAGATCACAACCGAAGTCGATGCGGGATACCGTCGCATCAAGATCAAGATCAAGCCCGGGTGGGACCTCGACGTCGTCCGACAAGTGCGCGAGTCGTTTCCAGACATTCGCCTCATGGGTGACGCGAACTCCGCCTACACGCTCGCCGACGTCGATCTGTTCAAGAAGATGGACGAATACGACATCATGATGTTCGAGCAGCCCTTGCACTGGGAAGACATCATCGACCACGCCGAACTCCAGAAGCAGATCCGGACGCCGATATGTCTCGACGAGTCCATCCACAGCGTCGAAGACGCCCGCAAGGCGACCGGCATCGACGCCTGCCGGATCATCAACATCAAGCTCGGGCGGGTCGGTGGTCACAGCAGTGTCAGGGCGATTCACGACCTCTGTCGGGACCGCGACATTCCGGTCTGGTGCGGTGGCATGCTCGAATCCGGTATCGGTCGCGCCCACAATATTGCGTTGTCCAGCCTTGAGAACTTCACCCTGCCGGGCGACGTATCCGCGAGCAAGCGCTATTGGGCGGAGGACCTGATCGAACCCCGGGTCGAGGTCAGCGCCGACGGCGAGATCCAGCAGCGCTCGGAACCGGGCATCGGGTTCGCGCCGAGGGAAGACTTTATCGAAAACATCACCGAACGCTGCCAAACGTTCACTCCATGAAGGTTTTTCAAGCCGACTGGATCTGTCCTGTAACAGACGAGCCGATTCGTGACGGAGTCGTCGTCGTAGAGGGAGGGAGAATCCTGGAGGTCGGAGAGACCGCTCCTGCCGGTATGCCGGTAGAATCCTTCCCGGGCTGTGCATTGATTCCCGCTTTCGTCAACGCCCATATCCACCTCGAACTGACCATCCTGCGCGGCTTTCTCGAGGACCTCCCGTTTCAGACGTGGGTTCGGCGGTTGACCCGGGCCAAGTACGAACACCTTTCCCGAGAGGAGTTGCTCGTGTCGGCCAGACTGGGCGCACTCGAGTGCCTGGGTGCCGGGGTGACAGCCGTCGGGGAGGTGATGGACATTGGGACCGGCTGGGACGCGATGGTCGAGACCGGGTTGCGCGGTGTTGCCTTTCAGGAAGTCTTCGGTCCACAGCAAGAGGTCGCGCCGGAGGCGCTTCGAAGTTTGGCAGAGAAGGTGCGTGCGTTCCGGAAAGACGAGACGGCGACACGTCGTGTCGGCGTCTCTCCCCATGCCCCGTTTACGGTGTCGGCCCCGCTGTTTGAAAGCGTTCGAGACCTGTCCGCAACGGAGCACCTGCCACTGACGGTTCACGTCGCGGAGTCGCGCGAGGAGACCCAGTTTGTTCGCGACGGTTCGGGCCCGTTCGCCGAATATTGGAACACGCGTGGGATTCCGGTCGTTCGGCGAGACGCATCTCCGATTCAGTATCTGGACGATCTCGGCGTTTTCTCCCCGCGCACGCTCGCAATCCATGCCATCGAAGCGGACAACGCCGACATCGCAACGCTCGGAACCCGCGGCGCGGCCGTCGCGCATTGCCCCAAGTCGAACCAGAAGCTCGGCCATGGTGTTGCACCTGTGGGGGAGTTCGTCGACGCAGGGATCCCCGTCGGTCTTGGAACCGACAGCGTGGCCAGCAACAACGTGGTCGACATGTTCGAAGAGATGCGGGCGGCGATCTTCCTGCAGCGAACGAGAAAGAACGATCCCGTGGCCATCGGGGCACAACGTGCCCTGCGAATGGCGACGCTCGATGCCGCCTCATGCCTGGGACTCGAAGAACACCTCGGCAGCCTGAGTGAAGGAAAGCTGGCCGACATCGTCGTCGTCGACCTGAACGATGCAGCTCTGAGACCCGTCTACGACCCGGTCGAAACCATGGTCTATTCGGCTAGCCGGAAGAACGTCGCCGCGACGTTTCTCGGCGGCGAGAGAGTAGAGATAGATGCGACCGACACCATTCACCAAGCCCAGGCCATCGCAGATCGCTGAAGATGGGAACCGTGGCGGTGGACGGAACCAAGATGAAGGGTCTCGACCTCGAAGCGGAATGAACCTGAAACTGTGCGGTCATAGACCGCACCTACACCTGCCCGCGGGATCTTTTGCCCGGGTGTAGGTGCGCTCCATGAGCGCACATCCGAACCGCTAGGGGTCGTACACGCGGTTCCGAAGATTGAGGAGGCCCAAATACCCGGGGACAGGGCCAGGCCGCTGTCCGCCTCACAGTCTGGCGGATCATTTAGGGAGAACGAAAATCAGACTTCGCTCAATAGATGGCCGAGCTTTTCTTTCTTGGTTCGGAGATAAGTTTCGGATGTATCCGACGGGGGGATCTCGATGGGGATGCGTTCGATCTCACGGATTCCTGCCTCTTTCAGAGCCGCCAGCTTTCTCGGGTTGTTCGACATCAGCCGGATCTGGTCGAGCTTGAAGTGCTTCAGGACAGACGCGCAGAGAGCGTAGCTTCGATGGTCGGCCTCGAATCCGAGCTGGTGATTTGCTTCCACCGTATCGTGTCCGGAATCCTGTAGCTCGTAGGCGAGTAGTTTGTTCATCAGTCCGATCCCCCGCCCTTCGGCGAGTTGGTAGACGAGGATGCCGTGGCCTTCCTCGGAGATCCTTCGAAGTGCCAGGTCCAGTTGCTCTCCGCAGTCGCAACGGGATGAAGCGAAGATCTCGCCCGTCACACACTGAGAATGGATCCGGACCAGTGGCATCGACTGGTTTGGGGGATCGCCCATGATCAGGGCATACACAGCCTCGTCACCGGATTCGGTTTCGAAGCCAAAGATCCTGAAGGTGCCGAATTTCGTAGGGAGATTGGCTTCCGCGACTTTGCGAGCGTTCATAAAAGTGCGATTGTAGCACGCGCTATTCGGACGCGATGGCGCCGGCGGCTAAAGGCGGCTAAAGGCCCCGGCGGTCGAGGACGATGTCGTCGGAACTACCGTGAACACCATCGGGACCGGGAGAGCGCAGCAGGTACGCGTCATCGGAGCGTCGCTCATACTGAATTTCGCGGCCCCACGCGTCCTGGCGTATCAAGTCCCCCATGAAGAGGGGATGGAGGACGTCGGCCAGCGCCGACTCTGTGCCGAGCCGGGGTAAGGAACCGTTCTGAACCTGGTACTGCTCGACACCCGCGGCGAGTTTTTCCAGTGCGGCCGAAGTGTTGTCGGAATACTGACGTTCGAGTGCCTCGAGGAGAATGTCGACGTCGACCCACTGGCGATCACCGAGTCTGGCAGAGACGATATGCCAGTCTCCGCCGGCATCCTTCTCAAACTGGAATGCCATCTTCACGCTCGTTTCTGCGACAGCCCTGCTTCCGGTTTCGATCATGATTCGTTCGATTTCGATCTCGGAGGGCACGAGCGTCGATCCTCCGAGGCTCGCAATCTGTTGTCGCGCGGTCCTCGTCGAAAGGGTACCGGAGCAGCCTGCGAGGACGATTAGAGCCGCGAAAAACGGGGTCCGGAAGGCGTATCTCATGAACCGATCGAGTCTATCACGTTGTGATATCATCCAGTTCAATTTGCAGGAGGATCAGCAGTTCCGACTGCCGACTTGCAGTTCCGACTGCCGATTCGCAGTCCGACTGCCGATTCGCAGTCCGACTGCCGGCTTGCAGTTTGGACTGCCGGCGTCACTGATGTAGAACTTCGAGGGACGCGATGAACGTGAACGTGGTCTTCTTTGCCTCGCTGGTCGACATCGTCGGAAGCCGCCAACTCAATCTCGACATCGGCGACGGGGCGAGGGTCGGTGATGTTCTGGACCAGCTGGAATCCAGCTATCCGCGGTTCAAGGCATATCGTTCTGTACTGCTGACCGCGTTGAACGAGGATTACGTGGAGTCGTCCCGGACGCTGGCCGAAGGGGATGAACTCGCCGTGTTCCCCCCGGTCAGCGGGGGTCAGGTGCAGGCGAACGACCTGACGATCAGCCTGCCGAACCATTTCTACCAGATAACGCGCGAGGCGATCGACTCTCAGAAGATCGCCCGCGAGTTGCTGAGGGGTGACGATGGCGCCATCTGCGTGTTCGAAGGCGTGGTTCGGAACAATTCCAAAGGTAAGGCGACGCGCTACCTGATCTACGAAGCATACGAGAGCATGGCGCTCAAGAAGCTCCGGGAAATCGGCGAGTCTGTCCGCCAGGTCTGGGAGATCGATTCAATCGCCATCGTTCATCGCCTGGGCCGGATGGAGATCGGAGAAACCTCGGTGGCCGTCATCGTGACGTCCGCCCACCGTCGGCCTGCCTTTGATTCCTGTCACTATGCCATCGACCGGTTGAAGAAGATCGTTCCTATCTGGAAGAAGGAATTCTTCGAAGATGGGGAGGTCTGGGTCGAAGGTCAGTCATAGCCACATGAACAAGATCGCTCTCGTCGTGCACGGCGGGGCCTGGGAGATTCCCGATGCGATGGTCGAACACTGTCGGACGGGTATTCGGCAGGCACTTGTCGCAGGATGGGGACTGCTGCAGCAGGGCGGTGCGGCGGCGGACGCATGCGAACAAGCGGTCGTGGAACTGGAAGACTCTCCCGTGTTCGATGCGGGTGTCGGTTCACACCTGAACCGTGACGGCCGGATCCAACTCGACGCCGTCCTGATGGATGGTTCCACTTTAGAGGCGGGTGCGGTGGCGGCTGTCGAACGCGTGAAGAACCCCATCCGTCTCGCTCGCCGGATACTGGAACACAGCCCTCACGTCCTGTTGGTCGGAGCAGGCGCCGAGCAATTCTCCCTCGAAGAGGGACTCGATCTGTGTGAGCCGGAAGACCTCCTCGTCGAACGGGAACAGACACGCTGGTCCGAGTGGAAGGGGACCGCGATGCCCGCGGCCGGAACCGACAAGGGAACGGTTGGCGCGGTGGCCATCGACATGTTCGGCAACCTGGCGGCCGCGACTTCGACGGGCGGACCTTTCGGCAAGTATCCCGGCCGGGTCGGCGATTCCCCTATAATCGGTTGCGGTTGCTACGCCGACAACGCCAGCGGAGCCGTGTCGGCGACGGGAGAGGGGGAGGCGATCATGAAGCTCGTCCTCTCGAAGACGGCCTCGGATCTGCTTGCCTCGGGCCAGGAGGCCCAGAGCGCGGCGGAAACAGCCCTCAGCCTGATGATGCAACGCACCTCCGGCAAGGGCGGCCTGATCCTCCTGGACCGCCTCGGCCACGTCGGCGCCGCCCACACCACCTCACGTATGGCCGCCGCCTACCGGACGACCGACTCCGACGACACGACAATACTCATCTGAATGATCGGAATTAACCACGGAGGCGGGGAGGCACGGAGCCGGATGCGCGGCCTCATGTTCAGCAGATCAAGACCTCATCTTCTCCGCGCCTCCGTGTCTCCGTGGTTGATGATCCCCGTTTCTAGTCCGCTGGTGTGTCGGGGGTCCAGCGGAGGATTGGTTTGCGGGCGGCGGCGGCTTCGTCGATGCGGCCGATGCGGGTGCTGTGGGGGGCGTTCTTGACCAGGTCCGGATCTTCGTCGGCCTCGTGGGCGATCGACAGCATCGCGTCGATGAACGCGTCGAGTTCCTGTTTGCTCTCGGTTTCGGTAGGCTCGATCATGATCGCTCCGGGAACGATCAAGGGGAAGGAAACGGTTGGTGGGTGAAATCCATAGTCCATGAGACGTTTTCCGATGTCCCCGACATTTACACCCTTCCGGGCCTGGATCCGGTCTGAGAAGACGACCTCGTGAAGTGAAGCGCCGTCGTATGGCAATGCGTACGCGCCCTTGAGTTTTTCCCGGATGTAGTTCGCGTTGAGGACCGCGACTTCCGACACCTCCCTCAATCCCTCCGGGCCGTTCGCCCGGATGTAACACAGGGCCCGGACATGCATGCCGAACTGACCGAGGAATGCCTTGACCTTTCCAACCGACTGAGGCCGTTCGCGGTCGACGTAATAAGAGCCGTCGTCGGCCTGGCCGAGGGTCGGGTATGGAAGGAAGGGTTCCAGGGAAGATCTGACGGCGACGGGCCCGCTTCCCGGCCCACCTCCGCCGTGCGGCGTCGTAAACGTTTTGTGCAGGTTGATGTGCAGGACGTCGATGCCGAAGTCTCCAGGACGGGTGATACCCATCATTGCGTTGAGGTTCGCACCATCCATGTAGACCAGCGCACCGTGCGAGTGCATCAATTCGGTGATGTCTGCGATCTCGCTCTCGAAGATTCCCAGCGTGTTCGGGTTGGTGATCATGATTCCGGCCACCTGGTCGTCGACGATCTCGCGCAGGTGAGCCAGATCCACCATGCCGGCGGGGTTGGACGGAACGTTCTCGACTTCATATCCGGAGATCGTCACACTCGCGGGGTTTGTCCCGTGCGCGGAGTCCGGGACGAGAATCTTCCGACGAGGGTTGCCCTGCGCCTCGTGGTAGGCGCGAATCATGAGCAGGCCCGTCAGCTCCCCCTGCGCACCGGCAGCCGGCTGGAGGCTCACCGCATCCATGCCTGAAATCTCTGCCAGGCAACGCTCGAGCGAGGACTGCACCTCGAGAGCGCCCTGGACCGTCTCCTCCGGCATGTAGGGATGCGCTTCGGCGAAACCGGCGAGCCGGGCTATACGCTCGTTGATCTTGGGGTTGTACTTCATCGTGCAGGAGCCGAGGGGGTAGAGCCCGAGATCGATGTGATAGTTCCAAGTCGACAGCCGTGTGAAGTGGCGGATGACATCCAGCTCGCTCAGCTCGGGCATGCCTTCGATGCCCTCACGTCGGAGCTCGGCGGGCAGCAGGCTGTCGAAATCTTCGTCTGGGACGTCCGAGGGGGGCACGTCGAAGCCCCGGCGTCCCGACGATCCCTCTTCGAAGACGAGGCGTTCATCCAGGCTCAGATGGGGCCGGGTCCGCCGCTCTGCGCTCATGCCAATGCCCTCACGAGTCGATCGACATCGTCTCTGCTGTGAACCTCTGTAACGCACAGGAGCAGGGCATCGCCAAGTTCGGGGTAGAAGCGTGCCAGATGGAGGCCCGCGACGACACCCGCTTCGCGCGCGCGCCGTAGAATGGTCTCGGCATCACCGTTCAAACGGACCACGAACTCGTTGAAACGAGGGGAAGGGAAGAGGATCTCGTGATCCGTTTTTTCCCTGATCTGGGCGATGGCATACCCGGTCTTGCTGACGTTTTGTTCGGCGATCTTCCGGAGTCCTTTCGGTCCGACCGTCGCCAGGTAGATCGTCGTCATCAGCGCGCAGAGAGACTGGTTCGTGCAGATGTTCGAAGTCGCCTTCTCCCGCCGGATGTGCTGTTCCCGGGTTGCGAGCGTCAGCACGAATCCCCGATGGCCTTCGTAATCGGTTCCCATACCGACCAGGCGTCCGGGGATCTGTCGGAGGTAGCGGGATCGTGCTGAAATGTAGCCGACGTGCGGGCCGCCGAAGCTCATCGGAACACCCAGCGACTGGGCTTCACCGACGACAATATCCGCTCTCTGTTCATCGGGGCCGGAGCCGGGTGGTTTGAGCAATCCGAGGGACATGGCTTCGGCGATGTTGACGATCGAAAGAGCTCCGTGACCGTGGGCCAGCTCCGATATCTCCGATGTGGTCTCGATCGTGCCGAAGAAGTTGGGAGATTGGACCACGACGGCGGCCGTTTCAGAATCCAGTGCGTCGGCGAGCCTCTCGAGGTCGACGCTTCCGGTCTCGGAGAAATCGATGGGCTCGATGACGACGCCGAGCTTCCTGGTGTAGGTCTCGATGACGGCCCGGTACTCGGGATGGACGGAACGGGAGATGATGAAGCGGTTCCGACCCGTCACCCGCTGGGCCATCAGGATCGCCTCAGCCAGCCCGGTGCTTCCGTCGTAAAGAGAAGCGTTGGACACGTCCATTCCGGTCAGCTGGGTAATGTAGGTTTGAAACTCGAAGATCGCCTGCAGCGTGCCCTGCGCGATCTCGGCCTGGTAGGGCGTGTACGCCGTAAAGAACTCCGACCTGGAGACCAACGAATCGATGATCAGCGGTATGTGGTGCGAGTAGACACCGGCCCCCAGGAAGGACGTCGAGTCCACCCGGTTCCTGGACGCTATGTCTTCGAAGTAGGCGAGCAGTTCCGGCTCGGTCAGCGCCTCAGGGATGTCGAGCAAACCCTCGAGGCGAAGCTCCTTCGGAATGCCGGCGAAGAAAGTCTCCGTGGAGTCGACGCCGATTTCGGCCAGCATTTCCGCGCGGTCGGAAGCGGAATTCGGGATGTATCTCAACTACTCCTCCGGCGCTGCCGTGAATTCCCCGTAGGCTTCCGCTGAGAGGAGACTGCCCGTTTCGTCCTGATTCTTGATACGGATCCGCACCATCCAGCCCTGTCCGTAGGAATCGTCGTTGACTCGCTCAGGTGAATTCTCCAGTTCCTCGTTGATCTCGGTGATTTCGCCCGACACCGGCATGAACAGTTCCGATACCGCTTTCACCGATTCCACCGTGCCGAAGGCTTCGTTCGCATCGAACGTATCCCCGACCTTCGGTAACTCGACAAAGACGACGTCGCCCAGTTCCTCCTGGGCGTGAGAAGTGATACCGACCAGGCCCGTGTCGCCCTCGACACGGAGCCACTCATGCTCCTTGGAGTACAGCAAGCCATCCGGGTTCATACCGATGATCTCCGTTTGTAGAATGGGGTTTTGACGACTGCGGCGCCGCACAAGCGTTTGCGAACGCGAACCTCGAAACGGGTGCCCGGTCGCGTGTGTGCGATTGGCAAGTAGGCGAGGCCGATGTTCTTCTTGAGGGTAATCGAGGGGCTGCCGCTCGTGACATGACCGACTTCCTCCCCGCCGACCACTGCCGCGTAGTGATCCCGTGCGATGTCGCGCCCGAGCATCTCGAAGCCGACAAGCTTTCTTTTGAGACCGGTCTCCTTCTGTTTGACCAGCGCCTCGCGGCCGACGAAGGAACCCTTGTCCAGCTTGGCGATCCATCCCAGGCCGGCCTCCAGCAGGGTCGTGGTCTCATCCATGTCGTTGCCGTACAGCAGCATCTTGGCTTCGAGGCGGAGTGTGTTCCGCGCTCCGAGGCCCACCGGCAGGATGCCGTGGGGTTTGCCGGACTCGAGAATGGCCTCCCAGACCGCCTCAGACTGATCCCGGTCGAAGTAGAATTCAAACCCGTCTTCACCGGTGTATCCCGTCCTGGATGCGATCCCGTCGACGCCCGCGAGCTTCGCCCGGGAGAAGCGGTAGTAGGCGACTCGTGACAGATCGACATCCGTGAGCGTCGCAAGCGTTTCCTGGGATCGCGGTCCCTGGGTCGCGAGCATCGTCGTCCGATCGCTGGCATCCTCGATTCGGGCCCCGGTGCCGTTGTGGGACTGCAGCCACTGGAAGTCTTTCGCGATGTTCGCCGCATTGACGACCATCATGTAGTTTTCCGCGTTGATGCGGTACACGAGCAGGTCGTCGACGACCCTACCTCCCTCGTTGGCCATCGCCGAGTACTGCGCCTGCCCGTCTTCGAGAAGTGACACGTCGTTCGAAGTGACGTACTGGAGGAGTTCCCTCGCCCCGTCCCCGCGCACGAAGAGCTCCCCCATGTGGCTGACATCGAAGAGCCCCACGGCGTTGCGCACCGCGGCGTGTTCCGCCGCGATACCGCTGTATTCGACCGGCATTTCCCAGCCGCCGAACGGGATCAGGCGAGCTCCGTATCTCTTGTGCGTGTCGTAGAGCGCGGTTCGTTTGCTATCAGGCATCGGGGCGAAACAACCTCTTCGCACTTCGGTTCTTCGGAGTCAAGAGGGGGGCAATGGCATTGTGGCCCCCTAGGCGAAGGGGGCCACTCGGAGGCAATGCCTGATGTCGGGTCGAAAAACGGGCTTACGCGAACCTGAAACCTGTCCTCACCGACTGAGGCGCGTCATCATCGCTGCGCGCTCGACCCGTCGTCCGAACGAGTACACCTCGGCGATGTCCCGGCTATCGGCGATGTTCTCGAGCGGGTTGCCGGGGACGAGAATGAAATCCCCTTGCTTTCCGGCCGCCAGCCCGCCGCTTCCTTCATAACCGAGTATTTCGGCCGCTGTCACGGTGGCTGCCACGATGGCCTGTTGAGGGGTCAGGCCCGCTTGGACCATCAGCTCCAGCTCAAGATGCTCGAAGAAACCGTTGAAACGGTAGAGGGTTCCCGAATCGGTGCCGAAACCTATCGTGACGCCGGCGTCGGCGAGCGTCTTCAGGTTTCGCATGGCCGTGTCGAACTGACGACGGCGCGCATTCAGGTTGAGGTCCTGCTGCGCCGTGCCGACAAAACCGGGGCTCGAGATTCGGCCGATAGTGCTTCCGGGGACGGTCTCGCGCAGCGCTCGTTCACCGAGCCACTCCGGTTCGTCGGCGTAAGCGAACTCGGTTAGGTGGTCGCTCAGGGTCGGGACATAGAAGACGTCGTTCTCGACCATTGCCTGGATCAGCGCGTCGTCCACGTCGCGGTCTCGAATACTGTGCACGAGACCATCGATCCCGGCGTCTACGAGGCGTTTTGCGTCGGCCAGGTACACGACATGAGCGACGACGCGAATGTTGTTCTGGTGGGCTTCATCGATGATGGCGGAATAGAATTCCGGTCGCAGCTTGGGTGTGGTTGAAACCTGATCGGCGAGACGCCCTCCCCGGTAAATCTGCCCGGTGACCTGACGATTGTCGTCCACCCAGACCTTGACAAAGTCCACTTGCTTCGCCGCGAGGTCCCGGACCGCCTGGCGGGCCTCGTCCTCGCTGTTCACCTGGATCGGCAATTCCTCCAGGCCGTCCAGCGTCGAGGGGAATCCGCCCCTTCCGGTAATGCCCTGGCCGGCGGTGTAGAGTCGGGTGCCACCCATTTCCCCGGAGCGCTGTTCTCCACGGATCTGAAAAGCCAGATCACCGACATCGCTCCCCAGTAACGCCACGGAACCGACGCCGTAGTAAAGGTACCGGTCGAGGTCGTCCACCACGGTTTCCCGGGAATAGTTGGCCATGTCACGGTTCGAGCCGATCGTGAAGCCCGCATGCCCGTGCATGTTGTGCATGAAGGGGAAAACGGTATGGTTTGAGAGATCGAAGCGGTCCGCACCGGGGGGGTGCTCGACCTCTGCTCTGGGGCCGATGGCCCGGATTATGCCCTCGTCGACGATGATCGCGACGTCTTCAATAAGCTCTCCGTCAGGCCCGATCGCATGGCCATTCTCGAAATACGTGACGAGCGGTTCATCGCCGTTCGATCCATTTTCGGGGGGTGGGCCACAGGCACTCAGAATGAGCAGGAAGGAGACCAAAAGCGCGACACGATTCATTCCATGCAACTCCTTGAGATGGGGTTCCAAAAAAGGTTTTAAAGTATAGCATACGCTTGACATCAGGAACCCCCGGTTGGGATCCGGCCTGGATTTCTGGGCTAGACTTCAGATTGGTGTGAGCTTATTACCCAGCGACTCCAATTGACTGGACTTCAGAGGACCAGCATCGTGCCAGGGAAGCTTTATATCACGCGTCGCGTTTTCGAGGAAGCGGTCGAATTCCTCAACAGGCACGCCGAGGTAGAGGGTAACCCGACCGATACGGTACTTTCCCCTGTAGAACTGCGCACCGCGCTCGCCGATGAGGATGGGGTTCTATCCCTGCTCACCGACCGTTTCGACGCCACGCTCATGGACGCATGTCCCAGGCTCCGGGTGATCGCTAACTTTGCTGTGGGCTTCAACAACATCGATCTTCCGGCCGCGACCGAACGGGGCATTCTCGTCACGAACACGCCGGGGGTACTGACCGAGACGACGGCCGACTTCGCCTGGTGCCTGCTGATGGCGGTCGCCCGTCGGGTGGTCGAGGCGGACCGTTTCGTTCGTGCCGGGAAGTACGAGGCGTGGGGACCACGAATGCTGCTGGGCCACGACCTCTACGAGAAGACACTCGGCGTCATCGGTCTCGGCAGAATCGGCCGCGCCGTTGCGCACCGGGCTTCCGGCTTCGACATGCAGGTCCTGTTCTTCGATCCCCAGGAGATTCCCGAAGCCGTCGTGAGCGAGTTGGGAGTTCGGAGCACGTCGCTCGAGGAAATCTTCCGGAACGCCGACTTCATCAGCCTCCACGTTCCTCTCGTGGAGGAGACCCGACACTTGCTCGACGACGATGCATTTCGGTTGATGAAACCCAACTGTATTGTCGTGAACACCTCGCGCGGCCCGGTCATCGATGAGAAGGCCCTGGTCCGGGCGCTCGAGGCGGGTGCGGTCGCCGGTGCGGGGCTCGACGTTTACGAGCGGGAGCCCGCTGTCGAAGACGCGCTCCTGGAGATGGAAAGCGTGGTCCTCGCACCGCACATCGCGAGCGCCTCACGGGAAACCCGGCTCCGGATGTGTATGATGGCAGCTGAGAACCTCCTCGCCGGCCTGAGCGGGGAACGCCCCGAAAACCTCGTCAACACGGACGTATGGGACAGACCACGCCGATAACCACGATCAAGCCACCTGCCCTGAAGACGGGAGACACCATCGGCGTCGTCGCCCCGTCAAGCAACATCAAGCGGGACATGCTGGCGGCGGGCTGTCGCGAGATGGAGGGTCTCGGTTTCAAGGTTCGCTACCGCGAGGACATCCATTCAGAGCACCGGTATCTTGCCGGCGGGGTGGATCGGCGCGTTGAGGAGTTCCGGGAGATGCTCGAAGATCCCGGTGTCGCTGCCATATTCTGCGCCCGTGGCGGCTACGGCAGCGGCCATCTGCTCGAGCACCTGCCCAGCGATGAGATCTTAGAGAATCCGAAGATCCTGTGCGGGGCCAGCGACATCACCATGCTCCTGAACGCCTTCGTGAAAGCCGGAGTCGTCGGTTTTCATGGTCCGATGGTCGCAACAGCGTTCAATCAGGGACCTGAGGCCTATGACCGCGCTGTTCTCCTGAGCATGCTTGTCAAAGGAGAAGAGACACACTTTCCCACCTCGGGGACGAAGGTCCTCCGCGAAGGCGAAGCCGAAGGCCGGCTGGTGGGCGGCTGCCTGTCGCTGCTGGTCTCGACCCTCGGCACCGACTGGGAGATCGACACCTCCGAGGGCCTCCTATTCCTGGAAGATATGGATGTCAAACCGTACCAGCTCGACCGGATGCTGACACACCTGAAACAGGCCGGCAAACTGGACGGGATCAGCGGTCTTATATTCGGGGAGATGCTGGGTTGCCGCCAGCATCCGAATCAGGGGTACGAACTCGAGGAACTCGTGAGCGACTTCTTCGCCCCCTCGGGAGTGCCGGTTCTGTTCGGGTTCCCGAGTGGACACACGTCGAAGCCAAATGTTGTTTTGCCCTTTGGCGTTCGGGCCCGTCTTGCCCTGGGCGAAACCAGCGTGTTCGAACTGCTGGAGCCCGCCGTCGAAACCGCCTGACCGTGAAGCAGGATATCAAACACATCTATCTTGCAGGTATTGGTGGCACCGCGATGGCCTCCCTTGCCGGGATGCTCAAGGAGGCGGGCTATGAAGTCTCCGGTTCGGACTCCGCGGTCTACCCTCCAATGTCTACCTTTCTTCAGAGTCTTGATATCCCACTGTATGAAGGGTTTAGTGAGGAGAACCTAAAGCGACACGTTCCAGATCTTGTGGTCATCGGGAATGTCCTTTCTCGGGGCAACGTGGAAGTCGAATACGTCCTGGATCAGAACTTGCGTTACGCATCGATGGCGGAAACGCTGAAGGAATTCTTCATCCGCGGCCGGCGTTCTATCGTCGTGGCGGGCACTCACGGCAAGACCACAACAACCGCGATGCTGGCCTGGATGCTTTCGTCTGCGGGCCGGGATCCGTCCTTCCTGCTGGGTGGAATCGCCGAGAACTTCCAGAGCAGCTTCCAGATCGGCGGCGGTTCCGATTTCGTGGTTGAAGGGGATGAGTACGACACGGCCTTCTTCGATAAGGCACCGAAGTTTCTCCACTACCTGCCGCGAATCGCCGTGGTCAAGAACATCGAGTTCGACCATGCCGATATCTATCCCGACCTGGAGGCGATCAAGCTGTCTTTTAGACGCTTCGTAAACATCGTTCCCGGGGATGGCCTGCTCATCGCCGGCGTGGACAGCCCGGCCGTCGAGGAAGTTCTCACCAACGCTCAATCAAGGGTGGCGACTTACGGACTCGAGAAGGGCGACTGGAGGGCGGAGGAATTGGTAGCGACGGACGAAGGGATGGGCTTTGATGTTGTACTTCGGGGTGAGGTCTGGTACCGCTTTCGCATCCCGTTGCCGGGTGAGTTCAACGTGCGGAACGCGTTGAGCGCGATCGTCGCGGGCGACGAATTAGGCCTGTCGGCCGATGAGATGCAGAAGGCGCTTTCGGGTTTCAGGAATGTTCGAAGGCGCCTGGAACTTCGCGGGGAAGTGGCGGGCATCCGCATCTACGATGATTTCGCTCATCATCCGACGGCGGTGAGAGAGACGCTGAAGGGAGTGCGCGCCCAGTTTCCGGGCAGAAGAATCTGGGCGGTGTTCGAGCCGCGGTCTCAGACTTCCCGCCGATCTCTGTTTGAGAAGGAGTTCACCGCGGCGCTGGGTCTGGCCGATGTGGCGATCGTGGCGCCGGTCCACCGGCCGGTGGATGTGGATCCAACCGAGATACTGTCGCCCGAACGGATCGTCCAGGCCCTGGAGCGTCGTGGGTGCCGGGCCCACACGTTCGGGGCGATAGACGAAATCCTGCAATTCGTGGCCGCCGAAGCCACCGACGGGGATCAGGTCGTCATCATGTCCAACGGGGGATTCGACAACATCCATGAACGACTCCTCGAGCGGTTGAATCACACGAGCGCGAGTCCTAGTGGGCAAAGGGACGCCTGACATGAGAAGACTGGTACTGGTTACGCTGCTCTGGAAACAGAAACGGGATCTAGTGACCTGTAACAGTGCTATCGGTACCAGCGTTCGGCGGAACGGTCGGATTCTAGGAGTGACGCCCGAGCCAATGCTGTTTCATTGCGAGGGCGTTACGACACCGAAGACGGCGCCGCTCCGCCGAACCCTTCGCGCCGATGGGGGTTGCGGGCGATCTCTTTGTCGGAACCCGTCACCGATGAAAGAGCATCGCTTTCCGTCTCCCTCCTCGACCTCGCCCGCAAGACCCATCGGCGATGGTACCGATAGCACTGTTACAGGCCACTAGCGGTGACGCTGGAGATCGAGGCGCCTCGGGACTGGACGATCGCAACCAGCCTCGGGCCGACAGGTCGGGAGAACGTCTTTCATGCGGGACGTCCCGTTCGAACACTATTGTTTCCTCTACCATTTCACGAGAGGACGCAGCGGCGGAGGAGGTTGAGTTGGGGACCGCGAAACTGATGTATTCCCTGATCTGCGACGACGTCCGACTCGAGGTCGGGAACAAGGTGTCGTTGATGGGCGTCTTTCAGAACGTTTTCCTTGCGACCTTTCCGTCCGCGGTGGTGAAGTTTGCCGTTGTTTAACTAGGGGAAAGTAGGCCGTTGTCCGTAGGCCGTTGTGCGTTTGAAGAGCAAAGAGGGTGACAAGTGACGAGTGACGAGTCGGAAGAGTTGAGCGGAACTTTTTTTACTTGTCACTTTTCACTCGTCACTTCCCCACGAAATGACTGAACGGCTTTACTACGACGATCCGTACCTGCTTGAGTTCGATGCGCAAGTTGTCGACCGATTTCCGGTCGACGACCGACATGGGCTGGTTCTCGACCGAACCGCTTTCTACCCCACGTCGGGAGGACAACCCAACGACACGGGGACGATCGCCCAGCTCCTCGTGGTGGACTGCTATGAGGAAGACTCCGGACGGGTTGTTCACGTGCTCGAGGAGCCGGTTGCGGGCCAGAGTGTGCACGGGGTGGTCGATCGAGAGCGGCGAATCGACCATATGCAACAGCACTCGGGCCAGCATGTACTCTCGCAGGCCTTCGTCGCGCTGTTCGGTTGGGGGACGGTGGGCTTTCATCTTGGGGAGGCTGCTTCAACCATCGATATCGACGTGGCGGCAGCTTCCGCAGACCAGATCGTGGCTGCGGAGGCATTGGCGAATAGGACTGTGCTTGGGGACGCTCGGGTCGCCGTGGAATATGTCGAGAATGAGGACCTGGCCGAAGCGAGCCTCCGGAAACCGACGGAACGTAGAGGTCGGGTCCGCGTGATCGACATCGAAGGGTTCGATCGTTCAGCCTGCGGTGGGACCCATGTCACGGCGACCGGGCAGATCGGGCCGATCCTGATCACGCGGACCGAACGCGTACGAAAGCAGGTCCGTGTGGAGTTCCTCTGCGGCTACCGTGCGGTGCGACATGGCCGCAACGCGAACAGAGTGCTCAATGAAATCGCACAGATCACGTCCGCTCCTGCCCTGGAATCCGTTCCCGCGGTCCAGTCGATGAAGGACGAGCTGTTGCGTCGGATGAAGACGATCGAGGAACTCCAGACCCGGCTGATAGAACACGAAGCGGCGTCTTTCCCGGTCGAGGAGGGGTTCGCCGTCGCCGTCTGCGAGGACCGAACACCGGATCAAGTCCGCGAACTCGCGCGGAAGATATGTGAGAAGCAATCCGCGGTGGTCCTGTTCGCAACGCGGACCGATCCGGCCAGCGTCGTGTTCGCTCGGTCGGAGGATCGATCCGTGGACGTAGGGTCCCTGCTCAAGAAGGTGATTGCCGAGTTCGGAGGACGTGGTGGCGGGCGTCGAACGATGGCTCAGGGCGGGATACCCGGTGTGACCGATCCCTCGATGTTGCTGGAATTCGCGCGGAAAGCGGCTGCCTCCGAAAACGTCGCGACGTGATCACCTCGCCAGTTCTGCGACGATTGCCTCGGCGAAAGGGCCGGCCTGGGTCGGGCCCTCGGCCATGATCAGCTTCCCGTCGACGATGAGCTTCTCGCCGGAGTAGGTCGCCCCCGCTTTCTTCAACTCCTCGATGGCCTCGGGCAGGAAGTAGACTGTCGCGTTTCTGCCTTCCAGCAGGTTTGCCTTGGCAAGGACCACTGTTGAGAGGGACATCGCCGCCACCAGCTTGCCGGACTCGGCCATGGCCGAAAGGAATTCGGCGAGCTGCTTGTCCTTCCAAAAAAGCTCAGGAACAGAGCTTCCTCCCGACAGGACGGCGGCATCATAATCCTCGACGCTGACATCGGCGATCGCGACCGCGGCCTCGACCATCCCCTCACGCATCCCGCGGCAGGTTCGCGCCTCTCCGGAAGCGATCACCACCTGAGCGCCTTGCTTTTCCAGGATTCGTTTGGGTTCGAAAACCTCTTCTTCGCGAAACTGGGTCTGGGGGATTACCAGAAGTACCTTCCTGCCGTCGAGCTTCGTTTCCGCCATCACAGATCTCCTCCGTTGTAGCGGACGATTATACTGAATGACGGCTCGAAAAGATCACTCCTACGTCTCTCGGCACCTTGATGAACGCGCTCGGGTTCAGGCCAGGATGCGAACTTCGTCGGCCAGGGCGTACAGCTCCCGCTCTCTGTAGACCGTAATGAGTTCCGTCATGCTCCGGCGGGCGAGGGCGGCGTTTCGGTTTGAAGAGCTGAAGGAACTGGTGCCGGTGCCATGAGAGCTAGTTCTGCCTGTCGCGAAGCCACTGTCGGAAAGCCCTGAGCCTCGGCAGCGCCTCGCGGTCCCGCACGCGGTCTGCCGCTTCCTTGCTCGCTATGATGTCGTCGATGTGACAAACGGGGAACCCCTCAACTTCGACGCGCCGCCGCCACGCATCGGCAAAATGTTCAATGCCGTCCGGTGCGTAGATCACATCCACATCAAAAGGGCCATTCTTGAGCTGAACGAAATCCTTACCCCGTTCGAGGTCTTTGCTCTGATCTTCCGTCAACCGAAAGCCGAGCTCTTTCAATGCGTCGGCCAATGCCCGTCCGTTTTCGGGTGAATTCTCGACAAACAGGTCCGCGTCCTGGGTCGTATCTGGGAATCCGAGCAGGATCGCGCCGGATTTGCCGATGAAAAGATAATTCACGCCGTGACGTGCCAGCGCATCCCTTAGCTCCGTCGCCTGACGGTATTCAAACGCGGCCATAGCCAAGCCATGACGGCAAGTTCGTTTCGCACCAAGCGCGATACTCCTCCATCGTCGTGAAGGCCCTGAAAGGAGCGTCGTCAAGGACTGGCTTGTAGGTATGGATGAACGAGTAACGAAGGCGAATGAACAAAGACCGCCGCGAGGCAGCATCGAACTCCTGGTGCCATTCAGCAGGAATCCTTGGTACTCTCTCGGAGGGATCGGTTCCCTTCACAAGTCCGAGATTAGCATGGTTTTCAGGAAGAGTGCAGTCACCACCACTCTCGGCGATTCGCCACCATCAACATCTGACCGGAGTCAACTCGGGCGCGAGAACCGCTGAAGCGTGAATTTTCCGAGTCCTATGTGCATCCGGGACCGATTTCGGCCTCAGGGTGCTCCTCCGGCGAGCACACCAACAAATTGATTGTAATATCTTTATCCGAAATTGAGTGTGGTCACAATGGAAGGTGACATCATACCTGATAGAATCGGTTGAGTTTCGAAAGAGGAGAGAGGCACGGATGATTCAGCTAAAGAGTCCCCAGGAAATCGACAGGATGAAAACCCCGGCTCGGATCGACGCCGAGGTCCTGGCAATCGTGCGCGAGAACTGCGTGGAAGGCGTTTCCACCTACGATCTGGATCGCATCGCGGAGGAGGAAACCCTCAAGCGGGGCGGAAAGCCGACCTTCAAGGGTTACCGAGGCTTTCCGGCGTCGCTGTGCACCTCCATCAACCAGGAAGTCGTACACGGCATCCCGTCGAAGAAGAGGATTTTGAAGTCGGGCGACATCCTGGGCATCGATTTTGGGGTGACCTACGACGGTTTCATCGGCGACCACGCCATGACCGTGCCGATCGGAGAGGTTTCCGACGAGATCGAGCAGCTGCTTCGGGTCACGGAGGAGTCTCTCTACAAGGGCATAGAAGCCGCGTGTCCAGGCAACTTCCTTGCCGACATCTCAGCGGCCATCCAGGGAACGACCGAGCCTTACCAATACGGAATCGTGCGGGAGTTCTGTGGTCACGGTATCGGCCGCGCCCTCCACGAAGATCCGCCGGTCCTCAATTATGTCCACAACGGCCGCGGACCGAAAATCAAACCGGGCTTATGTGTCGCGCTGGAACCGATGATCAACCTCGGTACCGAGAAGGTCCGCATCCTGGACGACGGCTGGACCGTCATCACCGAAGATGCCAAACCCTCCGCCCATTTCGAACACACCGTTGCGGTGACTCCCGACGGACCGGAAATTCTGACGAAGCTTTAGTCGCGGTCCACGGACCGCGACTAAAGCTTCGAGTAGTCAGTAGTCAGTGTTGCGGGGAGCTAGATAACAACTCCCCTCCTTGGATAAGGAGGGGTGGATGCGCCGGAAGGCGCAGACGGGGTGGTTTGACCATACTGAGCCCATTCCTGTTGGGGCTTAGGCCCGCGCTGCCTCTTCTGATTTTCAGGAGAGGAATTGTTCTTGATCAGCACCACCCCGGCGCTTCGCGCCACCCCGGGCTCCCCTCCTTGGATAAGGAGGGGTGGATGCGCCGGAAGGCGCAGACGGGGTGGTTTGACCATACTGAGCCCATTCCTGTTGGGGCTTGGGCCCGCGCTGCCTCGCCTGATTTCAGGAGGGGAATTTTTCTTGATCAGCACCACCCCGGCGCTTCGCGCCACCCCGGGCTCCCCTCCTTGGACAAGGAGGGGTGGATGCGCCGGAAGGCGCAGACGGGGTGGTTTGACCATACCGAGCCCATTCCTGTTGGGGCTTAGGCCCGCGCTGCCTCTTCTGATTTTCAGGAGAGGAATTGTTCTTGATCAGCACCACCCCGGCGCTTCGCGCCACCCCTCCTCATCTGAGGAGGGGTGTCTTTGGGTGTTGTCTCACGGTCCCGGCGCATAGTACCCGTGCCGATAGTTCGTCTTGTAGCGTGGGGTTTCCGGAGGGGTCCGGACCTGGATGCGGACCGAACGCCAGGTTCCGTCGCGTCGCGCATTCGAGGGGGCGTAGCCCAAGGTATAGAGTTCCCGGAGTTCGCGGGCGATTCGTTCGGTGAGAGCCGGTATCTCGTCGACGCCTTGAGGGAAGAATGCGCGCCCTCCGCTCAAGTCGGCGATCTCTGACAGCGCTGCCCGGGCCCTGCGGCCCGTCACCGAGTTGTTCAGGATACCGATGGGATAGACGGGTACGTCGGAGGACCGGACCCTTCCCAGAACCTCGGCAAACCCGGCAACGCTGGCATTGTCGGCGCCGTCAGTGACCAGGAGGATGGCCTTCTGGTCGTACATGCCTTCCGCCATCTTGTCCAGGCCCTGGATGATGGCGTCGTACAGTGCCGTCTGGCCGTAGGGGCTGATCGAAGCCAGGGTGTCTTCCAGAAGGGATATGTCGGCGGTGAAGTCGTTGGCCAACCGGACCGTGTCGTCGAAATGGAGAAGAAAGGCCTCGTCCTGCGGGTTGCTGAGTCGTACGAAGGATACGGCCGCGGCGTCGACCCGATCCTTCCTCCGCTCCATACTCCGGCTGTTGTCGATGATCAGGCCCAGGCTGACCGGCCGGTCGTCATGGCGGAACAGCTGGATCTGCTGCTCTATTCTATCTTCGAAGATCCGGAAGTCGAGTTCCGTGAGGTTGGGAACGTTTCGGTCTCCCTCGTCGAGAACCGTCACCTGCAGTTCGACCAGGTCGACATTGACGTTCAGGGTGAAGTCGGGGTCCTGCGCCGCCAGGAAGCCGCATAGACATAGGAGTAGCACGAGCAGGTCGAAGGTGCGGATCATGACGACTCGAATGTGCCACCGGCGGCGTCCAGTACTGGTCCGGTGCAGGGCGAAACTAGTGGCCTGTAACAGAGATAGTGACAGCGTCGCCGATGGGCCTTGCGGATCCTCTCACGAGTCGTTGCAGAACGGACAACGCCGGTCTCCTCGCTTCTCTGCGTGGCTGGCAAGACCCATCGTCCCTTCGGGTTGCGGCGGAACAGCACCGTCTTCGTTGTCGCGCCTTCTCGCAATGAAGCGGCATTACCTCGGGCGGGGCTCCTAGAATCCGGTACCGTTGCGCTCGCAACGCCACTATCACTCTCTCTGTTACAGGCCACTGGGTGGTCCCCCGGGGACCACCCTTTTCCGAGTCCGGCTATTGGTTGGGGCCGGGTCTTTTGGAGAACTTCTCGTAAAGCTCCGTGTGCTTGCTGTCCAGATCAACGGGTTTACCCGCGATGAACAGATGCCGCAGCTTCGTGGTGACCTCCAGTGGATCGCCCTCGGTCAGGATGATGTTGGCGACCTTGCCTTCCTCCAGACTGCCAAGCTGATCGCCGACGCCAAGAATCTCCGCGGGATTGATCGTGATCGCTTTCAGAGCTTCCTCCTTCGACAGGCCGAAGGCAACGGCCATGCCGGCTAGGAACGGGAGATCCCGGGCGTGAGCCGAGTCGCGGGTGGTGAAAGCAAACTGGATTCCCGCCTCGGCCATCTGGTCCGCGATCGAAAAGACCGCGTCGTAGGGATCGGCATCGTTGTCGGGCAGGTCCGTGATGGGTCCCAGGAAGACAGAAGCTCCTGACTCCGCGATGATGTCGATCGAATCCCAGGCTTGGGTACATCCGCTGAGGACCGTTTCGAGCCCGAACTCCTCGGCGATCTCCAGCGCCTCTTGAACCTCCTGGTTGGTCTGCACCGTGAAGACTGCCGCCATCTCGCCTTTCACGACCGGAACGAGCGCGCGCTGGATGAAGTTCTCCCTGGAGTCGACACCCGCATCGATCAGTTTGGCGAACGACTGAGCTTCTCTCAGCGTCGTACGCAGAAGATCGAGTTCCTCTTCGCGAGCCTCCTCACGACGTCGCCGCTGTTGTTGTGGCGTATCGGCCCTGAAGTTCAGCTCCGACGGGAAATTGATGATCATCGCGGCTCCGTCCCGGACGAGCATCTCCTCGGTGACCCACCCGTTCAGGTTGATGATCGCGCCCTGCCCGCCAAACAGGCCGCCGCCGGGCGCCGACATCACGGTCGTGATCCCGTTGACCCGGGTGACCGGGATGTGCTCGCTGTGCGGGCTGATGGCCCCAGATGCCATCATGTGCGGGTTGAGGTCTCCGATTTCGCTCGTGTCGAGAGTCGCCGCGACTGAACCGATCTCTCTGAGGCCGACCGACGTGTGGGGGTCGATCATCCCGGGATACGCGGTCAGACCACGTCCGTCGATGGTTTCCGTTCGTCGGGGAATGGAGATGTCTTCGCCGATCGCTGCGATTCGTCCATCCTGAATCAGGATATTCCCCCGGGGAATCGTCTCGCCGGCGCCGTTGACGATCCCGACATCGCGGATCGCGTATGTCTGGGCCAGGGTGAGGTGCGGAATCGCCAGTAACAGGATTGTCAAAAGGAAGCGATTAGTCATTGTCAACCTCCTCGGTCCTGGAGGCGAGGTCCTTCTCCCGGTCGAAGAAGACCTGGCCTTCGATCAACGTCATCTCGACCCGGGCAAAGTTGCTCAGCGGATGCGCGTTGAAGATTGCGACGTCCCCGTCCTTACCGACCTCGATGCTTCCGACGCGGTCGTCGATTCCCAGTTGCCAGGCGGGATTGATAGTGATCATCTCGAGCGCTTCATTCCCTGCGACGTCGCCGTACCGAACCACTTTCGCCGCCTCCTGGTAGAGCCGCCGCACCCGCTCGTTGCTGTCGGAGTTCAGCGAAACGTTCACGCCGTACTGCGCCATGATCGCCGGGTTGTATGGAATCGCGTCCCAGGCTTCCATCTTGTAGCTCCAGTTGTCGACGAACGTCGATCCCGCGGCGCCGTGAGCGGCAATCTCCTGGGCCACCTTGTACCCCTCCAGGACGTGCTGGAGGGTCCGGATCTTGAAACCGAACTCATCGGCGATGTTGAGCAGCATCACGATCTCGTCCGCGCGATAGCAATGGGCATGCACGAAAATATTGCCCCGCAGGATTTCGGCGAGGGTTTCCAGTTTCAGGTCACGCCGTGGAGCGAGGGGGTTCTCGCCGGCCTGACGGGCATTCTCATAGGCGTCCCATCGCTTCATATACTCCCGGGCGAGCATAAACGATTCACGGAGAGCGTGTTGCACACCCATCCGTGTGGCAGGGAAGCGGCGAACAGCCTGGCCGGCCGCCCGGGACCGTTTGGGGTTTTCGCCGAGAGCAAACTTGATCCCGGGAGGAGCTCCGAACAGAAGCTCCTCGGCGGGTCTGCGCCACTTCATTTTCAGGACGGCATTCGTTCCCCCGATGACGTTGGCACTGCCGTGGAGGACGTTCACGATCGTCGTCCCTCCGGCCAGGGCTCTGTAGATGGCCACGTCGTCGTCCCGTATCACGTCACTGATCCGCACGTTGGGAGTGATTGGCGACGCGCCTTCATTGCCGCCCCCCTCGATCGCCATATGCGAATGGGCGTCGATGATCCCGGGCATGACGAACTTACCGGTCGCATCGATGACCTGCGCACCGAAGGGCGTAGCCAGTCCCGGGGCCACCGCGGCGATCTTGCCGTCTCGAATCAGGACATCGCCGTTCTCGATAGTCCCGTTCGTTATCGTCAGGATCGTGCCGTTCTTGATGAGCGTCTGGGACGGGGCTTCGGTGATGTAGGCGCCTGGCTTGACGATGGCCTCTCGTTCCGTTCTGGATCCGCGTCCTCCACGCGAATTTCCGCCACTCGGGCGATTTCCGCCCTGCGGACGATTTCCGCCTTGCGGACGATTTCCGCCCTGCGGCCGGTTCCCGGCCGTCGTCGTTTCAGGAATGTTGTAGAGCTTCCCGTCCACGAAGACATGCTGCAACGCCGTGTCTTCGGCGAACGGGTCACCGGTCGCGACGACGACGTTGGCGATTTTGCCTTCCTCCAGGCTGCCCAGGGCATCGGCGACGCCCAGGATTTCAGCAGCCGACAGCGTCGTCGCGCGGAGGGCCTCTTCCATCGGAAGGCCTTTCTCGATGGTCGTCCGGATGTTGGAGATGAAGTTCGTGGGCTGATCTGCGAAACCGGATTGAAGCGCGAAACGAACCTCGGCGTCCGCCAGAATGGACGGATTCGACTGGAAGCTCGCCAGCTCCTCGGCATCGTAATCAGCGTCCCCGCTGGAACGGCCGAAGCCCGGCTTGGGCTTTCGGGTGTCGTAGTTCACGCTGACCAGGACCGGGATGTCCTTTTCCTGGAGTATCGCAGCGACGTTGAAGGCTTCCATCCCGCCCGCGAGGATGGGCTGCAAGCCGAGCTCGTCCGAGAGCGCCACCGCCCGTTTCAGTTCGTTGGTCCAGTCGGCGTGAATGATGGCAGGCATCGACTGCTGGACGAGGGGGACGATCGCGGCCAGGACGGGATCGTAGGCAGGCCGGCTCATCCCTCGCGGGTTCGTGTTGAATCGATTCCAGGCTTTGCTGTACCACTCCGCGTCGGCCGCCGCCTGCCGCAGGACGGCGAACGCGCCCATCAAAGTGGTCGGATACCCGCCGTTGGCGCGCTGGGGGCTGATGTGCAACCCCACCGGGGTCTTGACGACGACGTTCTCTTCACCGGTGTTGATCAGGACGCTCTGACCCGTCACGATGCCGTCACGGGAAACAACCAGGGCGCTGGTAATGCCGACGTTCCGGGCCTCTTCTACGTTCTTTCCAGTCGCGCTCACCTGCGTGGCGAGCTGCCGGTCCGCATGAAGCCCGATGGGCTTCTGGAAGATTGCCTCCAGGGCGTCTTGCGGCGGCTGTTGTTGGTTACCGCCCCCGCCTCGTCCACCCCGTCCGCCGCGTCCTCCGCGCCCGCCGGCAGCGGCAGTCGGTTCTGCTTCAGCAGTCCCGATATCGGTGAAGCTGTCGATCAGACCCGGGAAGACGGTCAGGCCCGTCCCGTCGATCACGGTGGCTTCGGGCGGTATCATCACAGCGGCGCCGACGGCTTCGATCAATCCATCACGGATGACGACGCTCCCGCTCGCGATCATCGGGCCGGAAACCGGATAGATTCGCGCGTCGCGGATGGCATACACGCTCTGGTTTTGAGCGATCAGCGTTGCCGAACCCGCGGTCAACAGAATCAGTGCGGCAACGATCGCTAGGCTTGTGGTTCGAAGGGGATGACTTCGCATGGCGGACCCTCCTGTGGTCTCCCCTCCTGTTTTCCAGCAGGGGAGAGGTGAAGACGGGGTGGTTCTTCGCGCCAGCCCGGGCTCCCTCCATATGTGGGGAGGGCAGTAATGTAGCATAGGATGACGCTGGGAAAGAGGGGTCCGCCAAGACCCCGGGGCGTCGACAGACTCGATGCAGGTTACCGGTCGGCTAAATTGACATGGGCCGAAGGCTGGTGCTTTAATTCTCCGAGGGCCTTTTGGCCATCCCGGGCGGTTAGCTCAGATGGGAGAGCGCGGCGTTCGCAATGCCGAGGTCGAGGGTTCGATCCCCTTACCGTCCACTCTTCTAGACGCTTGATCCTCAAGCGTGCTGGCAGCCCTCAGCGTTCAGCCTTCAGCTGTTCGGAACGCGACGGTAGTCGCATCCAATTGAGCTGACGGCTGAACGCTGATCGCTGATCTACCCCGATCTGCCGATCAAACTCTCGACCCGGCTCTTGCCTTCCTCGACGCGCTGCTTAGCGTCGTCAAACACACCGAGAACGCGCTCCCTGCCGGCGAGAGAGAGCCGTTTCCCCCTGCTGAGACCGTCATCGAGCGTTTCAGCGACGTCCTCGACCCAGCCGTTGACCTGGGAGCGCATGTCGTCCTGCAGGTCGTCGAGCTGTTCGATCTTGCGCCGCGCATACCTCCGGATCTGTTTCCGCGTCCGAACACCGCTGCTGGGGGCGTACAGGATTGCAAAAGCAGCGCCGGCCATCACTCCGGCTATGAAGAGTCCGAGGCTTTCTGCCTTGTTGTCTCGCATGACGGGCCTCCGTATCAATAAGATAACTAAAGTGACCAGTGACAGGCCACTAATATGGTACCACCGGGACGGGAGATACGGCCCGTCCGGCTTCCATTGGTCTCAGCATCGAACTCCGGATCGGATGACAATGGAGGGCAAAAGCGGTATCGTATTTTCAGAAAATCCGGAGTTTTGTTCGCTATGAGCAAGAAAACCAAGCTTTTGGTTGGAGTCGGCACTTCTGTCCTGGTGGTGGCTCTGGCATTCGGCTTACAGCGCGGGGAAACTGGTTCCAGTCGATCGGCGTTGGCGCAGGATCTGCCGTTCGACACCGATCGCGCCTGGAGTGACCTTGAAACCGTCGTGGGCTTCGGTCCTCGCCCTGCCGGAAGTGAGAACCTTCAGAAGACGCGAGAGTACATCGTCGCCGAGTTGCGAGCGGCCGGGCTCGAACCGCTTTTGGACGAGTTTGTGGCGACGACTCCCGTTGGCGAGATCGAGATGGCCAACATCCGCGCGATCGTCCCCGGCCGGAGGGAGGAGAGCATCGCGGTGGCCGGACACTACGACACGAAACGTTTCGATGTCAGTTTCGTCGGCGCTAACGACGGAGGCTCCAGCACTGCCGTGGTACTGGAGCTCGCGCGAATCAGCGCAGGACTCGATCTGGAGCACACCCTGGAGTTCATCTTCTTCGACGGTGAGGAGGCTGTCGTCGAATGGAACGCGGACGACAGCGTCTATGGGAGCCGGCATGACATCGATCGTCGTTACGAGGAAGGCGGCCTCCGGCGACTGAAAGCCCTGATCCTTGTCGACATGGTCGGGGACCGCGATCTTGGCGTTCTCGACGAAACCTCTTCGACGGACTGGCTCAAGGAAATGATCTGGGAGACTGCAGCCACGATTGGATACTCGGGCTACTTCAGGAGCGACGGATACGCGATCGAGGACGACCACACCCCCTACCTCAACGCCGGAATCGACGCCGTCGACCTGATCGATCTGGACTACCCTTTCTGGCACACGCCCGCCGACACGATCGATAAGACCAGCGCCGAGAGCTTGAAGGTGGTCGGCGACGTGGTTTACCGCGCCTTGCCGGCGATCGATCGGCGCCTGAGTTCCGACCCGCGGTAGAAAGGCAAGTGTAGGTGCGGTCATAGACCGCACGAAATGGTTGCTAATCGAGGATGTGCGGTCATAAACCGCACCTACACCTACCGTCTCTTTCCGAACACGAAAGCAACCCCAACGCCCACCAGGTACAGCAGAATCATCGGGCCCGCCATGATCATCATGTTCGGAATGTCTGCGGTCGGGGTGATGATCGCAGCGATGACGAAAGCGATAAGCACGGCATACTTCGTGTTGCGCAGGAGGAAACCGGGCGTAACGAGACCGATTCGGCTGAAGACGAAAATGATGGGGGGAATCTGGAACACGATGGCCAGTCCGACCATGATCGTCAGGAAGAAGTCGAAATAGCGCGTTGCATCGATCATCGCCTGCAAGTTCGCCGACTCTCCCCAGCCGATAAGGAAGTCCAAGGCAAAGGGAAAGGCGATGAAGTATCCGAAAGCCACACCGCATCCGGCGAGAATCGTCGTCGACATGACGAAGGGGATGGCGTAGCGACGCTCGCGTTTGTAGAGCCCGGGTGCGATGAAGAGCCACACCTGGGCCAGAATGAAAGGGGACGAGAGCAGAAGCGCAGCGAGGAAAGCAACTTTGAGGAACAGGTTAAAAGGCTGCGTCGGCGAGATGAAGACGAGGGGCTGATCCCCCAGGGCTTCTTGGATCGGACCGGCCACGATCAGGTAGAGCCGGTCGACGAATGCCCAGCAGGCCAAAAAAGTCACTCCCACGACGATCAGCGACCGGATGATCCGCGTCCGGAGTTCCTCGAGGTGGTCGAGGAACGACATCTGTCCTACGACTAGTTCTTCTTCCGGAGTCTGGACTGGGGGCTCGACGGCCATCTACGAAGGCTTCTCGGATTGGGAAGAGTTCTCCGAGGTAGAGCTCTGCGGGGAGGGGCCTTGTGAAGCGTAAAAGTCGGCCTTCGGGTCCTTGTCGAGGTCTTTCTTGAGATCCTTTTCGAGATCTTTCAAGTCCTTGGTCGTGTCGGTGAGATCCTTTTCGACGTCCCGGACCTGCTCCTCCCAACTGGACTTGATGTCGTTGGTGGCGCGCTTGAATTCCTTCAGGCCTTTACCGAGGGATTTCCCGAGTTCGGGGAGCTTCTTCGGCCCGAAAACGAGGAGCGCGACGACAAAAATAAGTAACAGCTCCTGGAAGCCAAGCTGACCCATCAGAACCTCCCTAAAGTTTTGGTGCCTCAATCATAGCGGCCCGAGTGAAATCGCGTCAACGGAAAGTCCCTCTAGCGACCTTTTCTATCAAGGTCTTCGAGCGATCGAAAGCCGGTATTTCCGGACCCAGGTTGGTGACCCTTTTGTTATAATACCGTCACTTGTTGCGAAAGGGGTTTACATGAAGCTTAGTCCGTCTCGCGCTCTACTGTTCTGGGTTGTCCTGCTCACTGCTGCTGCTTTATTCGGGGGCCTGTACGGCACTCAGGCTCAGGCGACTACCGGAGCCGAAGAAGATCTTGACGCATCGCTGAAGACTTTCACCGCTCTGTTGAGCATGGTTGAGCGCAACCATGCTACTGCTGTCGACCCCGCGAGGGCTGTCTATGGAGCCATCGACGGCATGCTCCGAACGCTCGACCCGCACTCGAAGTTCTTCAGTCCCGAGGATTTCCGGCGACTGCGTGAGGACCAGCGCGGAAAGTATTACGGACTCGGGATTACGGTGACGAGCCGGTTCGGCAAGGTCACGGTGGTGTCGCCGCCGTTCCCGGGCGCTCCCGCCGAAAAAGTGGGCTTGCGCGTCGGTGACGTGCTGAGCCACGTCAACGGTGAACCAACCGAGGGAGTGGACCTCAACACGGTCGTCGGCGAGTTGAAGGGACCGAAGGGAACTCCGGTCAACGTCACGGTTACGCGCCCCGGTGTCGATGAGCCTTTCGAGGTCACCATCATCCGCGACGAGATCTCGAAGTTTACGATCAGCAACGCCTTCGAAATCCGTGAGGGTATCGGATACATCAAGATCGACAACTTCGCCGAGACGACCGGTGCAGAACTGCGGGAAGCTCTTCGGGATTTGGACGGCGACAACCTCAAGGGACTGGTCCTGGATCTCAGGGGCAACCCCGGCGGTCTTTTGCAGGAGGCCATAGAGGTGTCCTCGATGTTCCTCCAGAAGGGACAGCTCATCGTCGAGACCCGCGGCCGAACACGGGGGTCGAATCGCCCGTATGCCTCGCAGCGCGTGAACAATGACCACCTCTACCCGCTTGTCGTCGTGATCAACAAGCAGAGTGCCAGTGCTTCGGAGATCGTGGCCGGCGCCATCCAGGATCACGACAGGGGTTTGATCGTCGGGGAGACCAGCTTCGGCAAGGGCCTCGTGCAATCAGTTTATCCTTTGAGCAAGCGCGCCGGTCTGGCGCTGACGACTCAGAAATGGCACACCCCGAGCGGCCGGCTGATTCAGCGGGACTACTCCGAGATCTCTCAGTTCGACTATTACAACCAACGCGAGGGCGACCCGGAGCCCGACGAAACGGAGATCACCTACTCGGACCTGGGCCGGAAAGTCTACGGTGGCGGCGGTATCACACCGGACGAGAACGTTCCGACGCCTGGGCTGAATGAGTTCGAAGATCTGCTGACGAAGCGCTTCGCCGTGTACACGTTCGTGCGGGATTTCCTCGCTGACAATCCTACCGTCACGTCGGAATTCGAAGTTTCAGATGAAATGCTGCGGGAGTTCGGCGGCCACTTGGTCGAACGCGAGATCGAGATGAGCGAGAGTGCCTTAGCCGACAACGCGGACTTCGTGAAGCGGATGATCAAGTATGAGGTGTTCTACAATCGCCTGGGTGTGTCCGACGCGGCCAAGGTCCTGCTGAACGGCGACCGTCAAATTCTGCGAGCGCTGGAGCTTCTGCCAGAAGCCGGGGAACTCTCGATGCGGGCACGCAGCGCGATGGCCCGGCGGCAGTAGGCGAGCGGGACCGGACACGTAAGTTTTCGAAGACGGGCGGCCAATGCGGCCGCCCGTTTCTTTTTCCGATGCAGCAGATCAAACTGAACGTCTCGCAGACCTCCACTGAAATCCTGGTCGGTGCGGGAGCGCTGCGCTCCCTTCGAGAACACATGTCGCGTGCAGGGTTGAACGGCTCGAGCCTGGTCGTCTCACAACCTCGTGTTCTCAAAGCGATCGGGCGTCGAGATCTGGGGCGCCTCCCGCTCGTAACGATTCCGGACGGGGAGCGCGCGAAGACGATGGGCACGGTGAGCCGCCTGATCGACCGGATGGTGTCAAACGGTCTGACCCGCCAGTCCGCTATCGTGGCCGTCGGTGGTGGTGTCGTCGGAGACGTCGCAGCATTTGCGGCCTCGGTGTATCTGAGGGGAATCGCAGTGGTGCAGGTTCCGACAACGCTGTTGGCTCAGGTCGACTCGAGCGTGGGCGGCAAGACTGGCGTGAATCATCGGGCGGGTAAGAACCTGATCGGAAGCTTCCATCAGCCTCGGCTCGTCGTCGTGGACCCGTCGCTGCTGGCCTCACTACCGCGAAGACAGTATTCCAGCGGTCTCTACGAAGCACTAAAGTATGGAATCATCAGAGATCGTGCGCTGTTCATTAGTTTCGGGCGAAATCGTGAGGCGATATTGGGGCGCGAGGTCCGGGCGCTTGAAGAGTTGATTTCAGACTGCCTGCGCATCAAGGTAGCAGTCGTCGGTGCCGACGAACGCGAAGGTAATCTGCGACGCATCCTGAACTTCGGCCACACGATCGGCCATGCTCTGGAGACGGCGGCCGGATACCGGCGCATCCTGCACGGCGAGGCGGTTGGCTACGGAATGCTCGCGGCCACCTGGATCGCCAGGGAAATGAGAAGGATCTCCGGTCCCCAGGCTGGTCGGATCGAGGAAGCGGTCCTCGGAATCGCGAGGCTGCCGCGCCTGAACGGAGTTTCTACCCCGGCGGTGATGGAGGCAATCGGTCACGACAAGAAGGTCCGGGACGGATCCCTCCACTTTGTCCTGCCCAGAGGTATTGGTCGGGTCGAGATCACGCCGGACGTTCCGACGGGACTGGTTCGGAGCGTCGTTGCTGAGATTCTGAAGTTCGGTCGATGAGAGAGACCGCCAAGAACCGGGCGCCCTTTCAGGGACCGGATCCTCTTGTGGTGCGGCAGATGTTTGCCGACATAGCGCCAAGCTACGACTTCCTGAACCACTTCCTCTCTCTGTCGATCGACCGCCGATGGAGACGGCGAGCTGTCGGCTTCATCGCGTCCCTGGATCCCGATCCTGCCGACGTGTGCCTGGATCTGTGCAGCGGTACCGGCGACCTTTCGATCGAACTGCACGGGCAGCTCAACCTGCGGGTCATCAGCTCGGATTTTTGTCATCCGATGCTCTTCGAATCCCGCAAGAAACTACGATCAGCCGGTCTTGGCGATGCCATCCACCTCGCCGAGGCGGACGCCCTCGAGCTGCCGTTTGCGGCCGGAAGCTTCGCCTTCGTGACGATCGCGTTCGGACTTCGGAATCTAGAAAGCCTCGAGCGGGGCCTCCTAGAGATGGGGCGGGTTCTCCAGCCAGGCGGCGCACTGGTCATCCTGGAATTTACCCGGCCGGTCCTACCGCTGTTCCGGGAGGTTTTCGGGTTCTACTTCAGGCACATTCTTCCCAGGCTGGGGACGATGATTTCGGGCAGGGAAGGGCCCTACCAGTACCTGCCCTCATCGGTCGGTCGGTTTCCACCGCAGCGCGAGCTGGCGGCTTTGATCTCCTCGGCCGGCTTCTCCGATGTCGGGTTCCGGAACCTGACGGCCGGTGTTGCGGCCCTGCACTGGGGACGGAAGCCCAGCTAAGACGCATTGGAAATTGGAGATTGGAAATTTCTCGATTTGTCATCGGAAAATTTCAAATGAAGCAATTTCCAATGAAACAATTTGCAATATCTAGGGTCCCGGGTCGTTCAAGCCGTAAGCCTTCACCTTGTTTAGCAGTGTCTTGTAGGAAACACCGAGCGCCTCGGCGGCCCGCGTCTTGTTCCAGCCGACGAGCTCCAGGGCCTGACGAATCTTCGCCGATTCCGCCGCCCTCGAAACCCTGTCTACGACGTCGCTGAGCGTGCCGGTCAGATCCAGCCGGCCTGCGTCACCCTCATTGCCCCTCCTCCGTCGAAAGGCGAAGTGCAGGCTGTCGGACCCCAGCTCGGCCCCTTCCGCCAGTATCACCGCACGCTCTATCGTGTTCTGGAGTTCCCGGACGTTGCCCGGCCAGTTGTAGGCCTCCATCGCCTCTATCGCCGCGGGCGCGAGTTCAAGACTGGGTCGGTGGAGCTGGGCACAGAACTTGTCGACGAAGAATCTTGCCAACAGCGGTATGTCGGGTGGCCGGGACCGCAGCGGAGGGATTGGAATCGGAAACACCGACAGACGGAAGAAGAGATCTTCACGAAAACGCTTCTCCTCGACCATCTTCTGGAGGTCCCGGTTCGTTGCGGCTATGATCCTTGTGTCGACGTGAAGTGTTTCGAGACCACCGATACGCTCGAAGACCTGTTCTTCGATGACACGCAGCACCTTGGCCTGCACACCGATTTCCAGCTCGCCGATCTCATCGAGAAAGATCGTGCCTTGGTCTGCATGCTCGAACTTGCCGATCTTTCTACCGAATGCCCCCGTGTAGGCGCCCTTCTCGTGACCGAAGAGCTCGTTCTCGATCAGGTTGGAAGGGATTGCCGCGCAGTTGACGGTGACGAAAGGCTTGTCCTGTCGCCTGCTGAGCTGGTGTATGGCCCGTGAGAAGACCTCCTTTCCGGTTCCACTTTCACCGGTCAGAAGTACTACAAGCATTTGTCTCAAGCTGTCTTTGTCTTCGACGAGGAGAATCTTCGGCAAGGTTGCACCCTGGTCGTGGTCAGCGCTGCGGGTCCGTGGCAGAAGTCATGATAGCGGATCAAGATGGTTTGGCCGGAATCTCATCGATCCTCAACACTCCGTTACAGGCCACTAAGTGCGCAACGAACGCCACCGCGGTGTCTCGGAACCTCGCCGTTCCGGCATTCCCTCGCCGATGCCGTGACGCTCACAGGGTTCTTCGCCAGTGTCAACGACCAGGTCAGGCCAGGGCCGGCGGAAGTTTCTAAAACGGTGCAGGGTGTCGCTCACCCTTTTCGATTCGCAAGCGCGCTGCCATTCCGTAACTACTTGGAAACAGGGGATGTTAGATAATCGGGAACCTGAGCCAGGGTTACAAAAGGTTACAAAAGATGGCGAACGATTCCGTTTGACTTCGAGCGGACGAGAAGACGGCCGGTCTTCAGCCAGGCTCGGCGAGATGCTGGATCGGCGGAAAGGTCAGGGTTACAGAGGTGCCTTTTCCCAACTGACTCGCGATGTCGATCCGGCCGTTGTGCGCGAGTACGATCTTCTGGACGAGCGGCAAGCCGAGGCCGGTACCTGCGGACTTCGTCGTAAAGAATGGGATGAACACTTTGCCGAGTTCGTCTTCAGTCATGCCCGTCCCAGTGTCCGTAATCGTGATCCGGAGCTGGCCGCGTTCCAGCAGCTCCGCCTTTACACGAACAGAACCGCCCTCTTCCAGCGAATCGACCGCATTGATGAGAAGGTTGACCAGCGACTGTCTCATCAGAGTCTCGTCACAAGCTATGGACCCCGCTTCGTCGCCTTCTAGGCCGAGGTCGTAGTCTCCCGGCCGCAGGTTTGATGCGTCTCTGATGGCGTCCGCCAACAGGTCTCGGACGAGGACTTCCTGCAAGGAAGCACTGACGGGCCGCGCGAAGTTCAGGAACTCGCTCACGATCGTGGCGAGCGACCGTGTCTCCTTGTCGATTTCCCTGGCAAAGTTGCGCGCGCCCTCGTCGCCGGGATCCTTCTCGAGGAGTTGGGCATAGCCGGCGATCGTCGCCAGAGAGTTCTTGAACTCGTGTGCGATACCAGCCGACATCTCACCCAGGGCCGCGAAGTTTTCCTTCAGCCGGACCTGTTCTTGAAGCTGTACGACCTCGGTCAGATCAGACAGCAGACAGAGCACCCCATCGGTTTGTCCCCTCGCGTTCGTGATGGGAGAAAGGTTGACACCGATATGCTTGACCGCGGCCGCACCTCCGCCCACATTGAACTCTTTCCGGGTGAAGGTCTCGCCCGTTGTCAGGCAACGATCGAGCAGGGAATGGAGTTCACTCCCCTCAACGACGAGATCGGCGAACCGTTTCCCGGTGCCCATTGCGTAACCGAAGATGCGCTGGCTGGCCGGGTTGTGGCCCGTGATGTAACCCCGGGAGTCGACCATCACCAGCCCGCTGGGCATGTTGTTGGTGATGTACTCGCTGAGGACCCGGCTGCGGCTCTCGGCTCGGATACGGGTGAGGAGAAGCGATGAAGCGACGATGACAGCCGCCAGGGCGATCGCCAGGACGAGAGTCGTATTCATGCCGGAGCTGGGAATGCGTAATCCAGGTACATGCGGATGATGTCGTTGCCGTACAGGACCGCGACTACGGCGCCCATGCCCAGAAACGTGCCGAAAGGCAGTTCGTAGTTGCGTGATTTTCCGGACAGCTGGATTACCGCCAGGCCGATGACCGAACCCACAACGGAACCGAGAAGAATTGTCAACAGGGTCAGGGGAAGTCCGAGGAATGCACCGACCATCGCCATCATTTTGACATCTCCGAAACCCATCCCTTCGATCCCTCGGATTCGAAAGAAGGCTTCGCGGACGAACCAGAGGAGACCGGCGCCAAAAACGAGACCGATAACGCTCGCGGTCACGGCAACAACACGAGCCTCGGTCACCTCCACGCCGATGAGCCGGTATAGGCGGAGCACGAAAGGACTCGGCAGTGCCAGATACAGACTCACGACGACGCCAATCCATATTCCGTTGAGCGTGATGACGTCGGGCAGGATGCGATGGTCGAGATCGATCAGCACCAGCACGATCATGGCCGCGCAGAAAGCCAGGTACAGAAACCACTGTACGGTCAGGCCGTACTGGAGGGCGATCAGCCCGCTCAACAACCCGGTTAGCGCTTCGACCGCAGGATAGCGGGCCGAGATCTCCGCGTTACAATGCCGGCACTGCGCACCGAGCATCAAGTAGCTCAGTATCGGGACGTTGTCGTACCAGGCGATCATTCGCCTGCATTTTGGACAACGGGAACGAGGCTTGACGACCGACTGATCCAGTGGGAGGCGCGCGATACAGACGTTCAGGAAACTACCGATGGTCAGACCGACCAAAAGCGCAAGGATCAGCTCCATCAGCGCAGTATACGGAACTCCTTGAGGAAAGCATAGCGGGCCCCCATCGACGCAATCTTCAGGCCCGCCCGCCCGTCGAGGAAGCCACGTTGGAGGAAAAACGTCTTGAGGAAGAACAGCGGTGGGGACAGCATCAGCCGCAGGGGGTTGAAGTGCCGGCCGGCCTTTTTCGCCCTCGCTGCGGCAAGCCGGGTGTAGTTGTCGATCCGTCGGGCGTGGTCATCGAGCGACCGGTAGGGGAAATGCAGAAGGTCTCCATGCAGCCTACCGACGGTGCCTTCGACGCTAAGCCCCTCATGGACGAAGTCTCCTTCCCAGCGTGCGGCGCGCCGGTCGTACACGCGTACCTTGCGGTCAGGGTACCATCCTGAATGAGAGATCCAGCGACCCAGGTAGAAGGCGCGCCGGGGCATCGACAGTCCGGCGAAGCCGGCCGACAATCCGGCGAAGCCGGCCGACAGTCCGTTTTGCTTCCACCGACGGACTTCGTCGGCCAACTCGATGCTCGGTCGCTCGTCGGCATCGACGCTGAAGACCCAATCGTTCGACGCTTCGGCAGCCGCGTAGTTTTTCTGGTCGGAATATCCCTTCCATTTGCGCGTGAGAACCCGGGCGCCGGCCTCGAGCGCGATCTCACGGGTGCGGTCGATACTGTGCGCGTCAACGACGAGAATCTCGTCGCAGAAGGAAAGACTCGAAATAGTTTCCCCGATGCGGTCTGCTTCGTTGAATGAGATGATGATCGCGCTGATGGGGATCATGGGAAAAACGTTTGGCGAGGCCAAACGCGATCAGCCTTCAGCGCTCAGCCGTTAGCTCAATCGGATGCGCCTATCGTCGCTGTTTCCGAGTTAAGTGGCCGGGTCCTGCGTCATGAAGCTGTTGATTCTCTGACAGGCGCTACGGCTTGGTTACCGTTGTCGCTGATCGTACCGCGCGGCCGGTCCGAGGCTGAAAGCTGACTGCTGACAGCCGCGCTTGTTCCCGAAAAATCGGATCGCAGCATCCGCAAAACCAAAGATCAAGCGCCCCAAATCATTATGGTATAGTTCGTCGCCGTGATCCAATGCGGAATCTGAAGTTGACCCTCGCCTACGACGGCACGCCGTTTCACGGCTGGCAGTTTCAGCCGGACCTTCCCACCGTACAGGGTGAACTCGAGAGGGCGCTGGAACAGATTCTGCACCAGGAGGTGACGAGTCACGGTTCCGGAAGAACCGATGCGGGAGTCCACGCCCACGGTCAGGTCGCCAGCTTCCAAACGGACCGCTCGATCGACATCGATGCACTACTGGCCGGAGTGAACGGCCTGCTTCCGGCAGAAGTCCGTGTTCTTTCAGTCGAGGAGGTCCCTCTGGACTTTCACGCCCGGCTTTCCGCGAGGGCCAAGACTTATGAGTATCATCTCTGGCGGTTAGCTGTCGTACCCCCGTTCCAGCATCGCTATGTTGCGGCCGTCGGTTGCTTTCTCGATCCGGATGCGGTCGACCGAGCAACGAGAGAATTCTGTGGCACTCATGATTTCACTTCCTTCTGCCCAGCCTCTACGGAAGTAGTGGACCGGGTCCGCACCGTCCATGAAGCCGTGTGGGAGCGTGACGATCATGAATGGGTCCTGAGTATCCGTGCCGACGGGTTCCTGCGGTACATGGTGCGCACAATCGTCGGCACGCTGATCGAGGTCGGCCGTGACCGCATCTCTGCGGCTCATGTCCCGGAGATCATCGCCGCGAAGGATCGGACTCTGGCCGGACCCTCAGCCCCGGTCCAGGGCCTGCATCTGGTGCGGGTGGATTACTGATCATTGGAAACTTGGAAATTGGAAGTTGCAGATTGGAGGTTGTCGGAACATACCCCCCAGCCGATGAGAGAATTCCACTTTGCGATCTCCAAACTCCACCGCACAACCACTTTGGATACATTAACTTTTCGATATAAAGTGATAAGATATCCCCCATCATGTCGAGCGCGGAACAAGATCTGACCCGCCTGATCGATCCGAAGTCGCTGCCGGCACATATCGCAGTGATCATGGACGGTAACGGGCGCTGGGCGAGCAAACGCAAGCTCCCCCGCGTGGCCGGACACCGAGCCGGGATCCAGGCGGTCAGGGAGGTTGTGGAAGCATCGGCCGAGCTCGGCGTCCATGTGCTGACGCTCTACGCATTCTCGACGGAGAACTGGAAACGCCCGCGGAGAGAGATCCAGACGTTGATGGAATTACTGCGGGAGTACCTGGGCAAAGAGCTGGACCACATCCACAGCAACAACATCCGATTCGGTACGATCGGTGACACTCCGCAGCTTGGCACGGCGGTACAGCAGGAACTTGACCGGGCCATTGAACAGACGCAATTCAACAGCGGGTTGCGATTCAATGTGGCGTTGAACTACAGCGGCCGCAACGAACTCGTGCACGCCGTGAACGAACTCCTCCAGGAAGCTAAGGAGAACCCGCGCCTGCTCGAAGGCGTTACCGAAGAAGACCTCTCGAAACATCTCTACACCCGGGACCTGCCGGATCCCGATCTGCTGATCCGCACGAGCGGCGAGCTCCGTGTCAGCAATTTCCTTCTCTGGCAGATTGCGTATTCCGAAATCTGGGTCACCGACACGCTCTGGCCCGACTTCCGAAAACGCCATCTGTACGAGGCGATCATCGCGTTCCAGAAGAGGGAGCGCCGATACGGAGGCCTGATTCCCGCCCTGGTCCGCTCACGATGAGCCGAGTCCTGACCGCCGCTCTGGCGATCCCCCTGGTCCTGTCCGTCACCTACTTGGCTCCTACCTGGCTGTTCAGTCTGGTTGTAGCCGCCGTCGCTACCGTCGCCCTCGATGAATTCTTCGGCATGGCAGCCGGCTGGGGTCTCGCTCGCCCCTCCCGATGGGCTCTTATCGTCGGAACCGCGGTCACGCTGTCGTTCTACGGGGGCATCGGTTGGACACTCGGAGCAGTCGTGGGGGCGCTGCTGCTATTGATGACGGTGTCGCTTGTCGACGGGGAGGTCGGGACCTCTCCCCAGCGCGTCATGGTCGGCGTGACCGGCATTCTCTACACATGCGGTCTCGCCGGCTTTCTGATTCTGCTGCCGCGATCGGCTATATTCGTGCTGTTCGGGATCATCTGGCTCGGGGATTCGGCGGCATACTACGGCGGCCGCGCATTCGGCAGGCGTCGGCTGGCCCCGCGGATCAGTCCGGGCAAGACGGTGGAAGGAGCGATCGCCGGTGCGGTCGCGAGTGTCGGACTGGGGACCTTCCTCGGCCACGAGTTGCTGGCGCTGTCCTACTCATGGCTGCTGACCGTCTCATTGATAACCGCTGCCGCAGGGCAGATTGGAGACTTGGCCGAATCGGCCTTGAAACGTGGGGCGGATGTGAAAGACTCAGCCGCCACGCTGCCCGGTCACGGCGGTTTTCTCGACCGAATCGACAGCCTTCTGTTTGCCGCTCCGGTGTTCTACGCTTTGCTGCGGGCATGAAGAGATTGAGCATCATCGGTTCGACCGGCTCGGTCGGAACCAACACGCTTCGGGTGGTCGAGCATCTGTCCGATCAATTCGAAGTCTTTGCGCTCTCGGCCCGAGCCAGCGTCGAAAAGCTCGCCCGACAGACGGAGGCCTTCAAGCCGAGCCTCGTCGCGATCGCCGATCCGTCTCAAGTCGACCCCTTTGTCGAGGAGTGCCGGCGCCTAGAAGCCCCGGTGCCGGAAATCCTCCATGGCGACCCGGGTCTGTGCCAGATCGCCCGAGCGGAGGAAGTGGACATCGTGGTGGCTGCCGCCGTCGGCGCCGCCGGGTTGCAATCCACCTACGCGGCGCTCGCCGCCGGCAAGCGTGTGGCGCTGGCGAACAAGGAAGCTATGGTTCTCGCGGGGGAGCTGTTGCTCAACACCGCTCGGAACGCCGGCGGACTCATTATTCCGGTCGACAGCGAACACAACGCGATCGACCAGTGCCTGAGGTCCGGCCGACGTCATGAGGTCGGGCGACTGATTCTCACGGCGTCAGGAGGGCCCTTCCTGAACACCCCGATAAGTGAATTCTCCTCGATCACTCCGGCGGCGGCCCTGAAGCATCCGACCTGGAAGATGGGACCTCGGATCACGATCGACTCGGCAACGCTGATGAACAAGGGCTTCGAAGTCATCGAGGCGCGATGGCTGTTCGATGTCGAGGCCGGCGCGATCGAGATCGTCGTCCATCCCCAGTCCATCATCCATTCGATGGTCGAATTCGTCGATGGTTCGATCGTCGCCCAGCTCGGCACGGCGGACATGAGGCAGCCGATACAGTACGCGCTGACGTATCCCGAAAGGCTGCCCTCGTTGGTCCCGGCCCTGGATTGGACCCAGATCCAGTCCCTGGAATTTGAACTGCCCGACCGGGACAAGTTTCCCTGCCTTGCCATGTCCTCTCGCGCGATCGAGATGGGTGGGACCACCCCTGCCGTGCTGAATGCGGCGGACGAGATCGCCGTCGCGGCATTCCTGGATCAAAGCATCGCTTTTACCGACATCTCGCGGATTATCGCAGCGACTCTCGATGCCCATGAAGTCACACCCGCCGAAACCGTCGACGCCATCCTCGAGGCGGACCGTTGGGCTCGGGAGTTCGCCATGACGGCCGGTTCCCGCACTTGAACGAGGGACCTGTAACCCTTTGTTGCCGGTACCGTCAAAGGTTTCATAGCGGGCTTCCATGGTAGAATTGGCGGAGTTGGTCCCATGAATAGAGGAGAAGGATGATAGGCACGGTTATATCGAACATCGTCGTCGCGCTGCTCGTTCTGGGTGTGATCATCGTCATCCACGAACTCGGCCACTTTCTCGTCGCGAAGTTCTTCCGGATCCGGGTCGAGACATTCTCGGTCGGCTTCGGCCCTCGATTGATCGGCTACAAGTACGGTGACACCGACTACCGGATCAGCGCGTTTCCGCTGGGTGGCTACGTCAAGATGTCGGGAGAAAACCCCACCGACGAGACTACCGGTGATGAACACGAGTTTACGTCGAAGCCGAAGTGGCAGCGCTTCCTCGTCGCGTTCGCGGGTCCTGCGATGAACGTCGTGCTGGCGGTCGTCGTCCTGACAGGTCTCTACATGTACGGCAGCGAGGTTCCCGAGGTCCTTCAGGGCGAAGCACGGGTTGGCATCGTCCAAGAAGGGTCTCCCGCGAGCCTGGCTGGTGTGCTTCCAGGCGACCTCATCGTCGAATTCGCGGGCGAGCGAAACCCGAATTGGCAACAGGTCGAAACCGAAATCCTGATAAGCCCGGAAAGGGCGATCCGGATGGTCCTCGATCGAGAAGGGCAGGTGGTCGAAACGACGATCACGCCAGAAACCTACGGGCCGTCCGAGGTCGGCTACAGCGGCATGGGACCGCATGTTCGGGTGGTTGTGGCCAACTACTCGAGCGCGGATTCCCCGGCTGAGCGGGCGGGTATCCTGCCCGGCGACGAGATAATCGCTGTCGGGGAAACAGACCTGCGCCTGTCGGGGTCTTCGATCCAGGAAATCCTGCAGGGCGCGCCCTACGACATCGTTCCGATCACGGTGCTCCGGGGAGGCGAAACGCTTGAACTCGAGGTCGAGCCCGAGATGGTTGACGGACAGCGAATGATCGGGATCTCGATTCCGATACCCACCGTCATGATCCAACTCGGATTCGTCGATGCCGTGGGTCGCTCGATCCGTACCAACAGCGCCAACGCGATGCTGATTCTCGACGTGCTCGGCAGACTATTCACAGGTCAGGTCTCAATGCGGTCGCTGGACGGCCCGATCGGAATCGTTGCAGTTTCCGGTCAGGCGGCGCAGGCCGGCCTGACCTCGCTGCTGAGCCTGACCGCACTGATCAGCCTCAACCTGGGTCTCCTGAACCTCCTGCCGATTCCCATCCTCGACGGCGGGGTCATGCTGCTTCTGCTGATCGAGGGGGCTATCCGGCAGGATCTGAGTCTGGCGATCAAGGAACGGATCGTGCAGGTGAGTTTCGTGTTCCTCCTCATGCTCACGGTGGTGGTTCTCTACAACGACATCGTCAAACGGTTGCCTTCCAACCTCTCCCCCTAGCAGCCCGTGGCAGAACGATGAGGAAGATCTCGCCGGAAATGCAGGTCTTCACCGAATACTTGGAGCAGAAGCGGTTAAAGCGTACTCCACACCGCAAACTCGTACTCGAAACCTTTCTCGAGGGTGAGGGCCATCGCAGTGTCGAGGACATCTACCGTGAGGTTCGGGAACGGGACTCCCGTATCGGTTATACGACGGTCTACCGTGCGATGAAGCTGCTGGCCGAGTGCGGCCTCGCCCGGGAGATCGACCTGGCCGACGGCGTCACCCGCTACGAACACCTGTACAACCACAGCCATCACGACCACCTGGTCTGCACCGAGTGCGGGGATTCGATCGAGTTTTTCAATGCCGAAATAGAGAATGCCCAGGACGCGGCTTCCGAGCACCTCGGCTTCAAGGTGCTGGACCACCGTCTGCAGATCTACGGGCTCTGCCAGAACTGTCAGACTAAGCAGCCGGTGGCAGAAGTCTGATCGCCCGCGTCTCAGGCATGAGAACTCATTTCGCATCAGTCGTTTAGATGGAGTCCTGCCAGGGGCGCACAGTCGGCCGCTCCGCGACCATGGCTGGTCCTAGAACCACTTCTACAGTACTGAAAACACTGGTCTTGTGCCGGAGCCGCAAGGAGGGGCAAAAAGCGGCTAGGAGCCTGCGCGGCGGAACGAGAAGGATGGGTGTTCCATGGGATTTGATCGCGATTTCCGAGGAGCCCCTGCCGATTCTGCCACCAAGCCGAGCTCAGGCCGTTGCGGACTGGAGTCGTGAGCCGTGTGGTGGGCTTGGCGAGTCCCGGTTTCCCGGATTATGCCCATGCGATCTTCTCGTTCATCCGTCGTAAGTTCACCGCCAGAGTAACCAGATTCCATTCACATGAGTTGTGTGCGTCAAGTTCTGCAAAAAGTATTTCCGAAAAATTCAGTTCTTAAGTATTGACCGCCGTCGGGCCTGTGGGAATGTGGGAAAGCTGAGCGTTCTTGGCGAAGCTTTTCCAAGGCTCAGAGGGAATCCGCGTCTTTTGCGGATTTCCTCTGAGGCGTCATTTCCATCAGGCCTCGGCGTTTCTTTCTTTTGGTTCTTTTTCTTTCTTTCGCCCCCTCCGAAGGTTTTCCACAGCGATTTTTGCTTCAGGATGCCCTGTAATCGACGATCAATATCCTGACCGATCCCTTGTTGGCCCGTTTTGACGCGTTTAGGCAGCGGGCGTCTGACGGTGCCAGTCCTTTTTGTGTTCCTTCAACAGATCCATGTTCAAGTAGCGGATCGCTTCGATCCAGTTCTCATGCGTTTCGGTGGTCAGCGCCCGAATCAAACGCAAACAGCTGGCTGCGTTGGGGAAGATCCGCACCACGCGCGTTCGCCGCTTGATCTCCTCGTTGAGCCGTTCCAGCATATTGGTGGATTTCATGTGCTTGTGATGCTGGCGCGGCAGCGTGTAGAAGCTCAGCGTCTCGTCGATGTTGTCTTCGACCCAGTCGCAAAGTTTGGGATATTTCTGCCCCCACTTGGTTAACCACGCCGCCAGATCCTGCCGCGCTTCCTGGAGGTTCCGCCGGTCGTAGAGCCAACGCAGTTCCTGGAGACAATCGTCATCGGCTTTGCGCGGCAAATAATCCAATGCGTTTCGAAGAAAGTGGACGTAGCAGCGTTGCCAGATCGCTTCGGGCAGGACTTCTGCGATGGCTTTCTTCAACCCCGCATGATCGTCGGTCACCACGAACTCCACCCCGCACAAGCCGCGTTGCTTCAAACTCAGCAAGAGTTGCCTCCAACTGGTCGTGCTCTCCCGTCCCGCCAGTTCCACCGCCAACACACCGCGCCGGCCGTCCCAGTTGATTCCGATCGCTACCAGGACCGCCCGGCTCCGGATCACCCCGTCTTCGCGCACCTTCTCGTAGCGCGCATCCAGAATCAGGTAGGGGTATTCTTCTTCCAATCCTCGCGTCGCAAACTTTTTCAGCTCCGTGTCCAATGTCCTATTGATCCGGCTGATCGTGCTCGCCGAAAACGAATGCCCGCATAATTCTTCGGTGATCGCTTTCACCTTCCGCGTCGACACCCCCTGCACGTACATCTCGGCCAAGCTGGCCACGAAAGCTTTCTCGCTGCGTTGGTAGCGCTCAAACACTTCCGTACTGAACCGGCCGGCACGATCCTGCGGCACGCGCAGCTCCAACTTGCCCACCCGTGTGACCAGACCTCGCTCGTAGTAGCCGCTCCGATATCCTGTGCGACCCCCTGTTCGTTCGCTCTTGACCGCGCCCACGACCTGGTCCATCTCCGCCTCGAGAATCTCTTGAACCACCTCCTGCACGACGCTTTTCAGCAGATCCTCTTCCTCTCCCAACAGTTCTTTCCAATCCACTCCCTTTCGCCTAATCTTAGTTCGGGCCATCGGTTCATCTCCTTCGTTTCAAAGTTGATTGGTTACCAACTTTTCGGAGATACCCTGGCCCCTTCCTATTTCAGGACCTTTTTTTGCAGAAACTCTGAAACATAACCTTCACATGCCGCGTTGTCCAAACCCCGCAGACTGAATTGTCGGAATCCCAGCACCGACTTGATCCACCCGAAGGGCGGTTCCCCAATGTGCTTTCTGGCCCGGTAACGGTCCCGTCCACGCTGGGTTTTCATCTTCCGGACCATCCGGCCAAACGCAGTGTCTTCAGGTGGAAGGGGAGCGGCGGCGAGGTCCTTTTCGCGGCCCATCGCAACATACCCATCGATTTGACGTTGTTCCAGCATTTCTAAATTCGACTCGGATCGGTATCCCGCATCCGCGAGCACGCAGTCGGGATGCTCTCCCAGATTGTCGTTCAACGCCTCCAGAGCCGGCTCCAACTGCCCCACATCCGCCGCATTGTTGCTCACCGTTGTCGCCACGATGATCCGGTCCTCAGAATCGACCACCGCCTGTGCGTTGTAGCATTGCTGAAACCCTGCGGTGGAGGTCTTCATGATCCGGCTTTCCGGGTCGGTGAAGTTGTCCTGGGCTTTTGGCTTGGGCTCACCCATGGGGCGTTTGAACGGCTTGCCTTTCTTACCGCTGCCCGGTTTGTCGTCTCCCGATTCCCGTCCCGCTTCCTGGTCCGCAGCCATTTGACGCTCTTCGAGCCGCTTCATTGCCGCCTGGATCGTGGCCAATCGCTTCTTGCGCGTCGCCAACCCCTCGGGCAGTTCGTCGCCGCGCCGGTCCTTGCCGTAACGCTGGTCTTCTTCCTCATCGATCGTCCTGGCCCGATTCACCAGATCCCGAATCTGCTCACCCAACTCGGTCTCCTGCTTCTTCATGCGTTCATAGCTCATCGCTTTGCGTTTGCTCGCATTGGCCCGCATCTTGGTTCCGTCCACTGCCACGGTTCCCATCTTCACCAGACCCGCTTCTCGCGCCATCCGCACCACTTGCACGAACAGGTTCCCGAACTCCTCAAGATGCTGTTTGCGAAAATCCGAGATCGTACGGTGCGCGGGAAAGTTCTCCGCTCCCAACATCCGGAACGCCACGTCGTCGGTCAACTTCACCGCGATCTTCCTGGACGAGAACACCCCGGTCGCGTAGCCATAGATCAACACCTTCACCATCATCCGCGGATCGAAGGCCTGATTGCCTGGCCCTTCAGACCCATACCGCTGTTCGAACGCGCTTAAATCCATTGCGTCCACAGCATCCGATATGAAGTACGACAGGTGATCTTCGGCCAGCCAATCTCTCAGCGACGGCGGCAGCAGCAGGTTCTGTTCCGGAAGATATGGTCGGTAGGTTCGTGACATGTCCTATCTTCGATCTCTATCCGCCCAATCCCGGTCCTTCTGCCGCGCAGACTCCTAGGACAGCGTGGACGACAAATCGAGGGCCGTCCGCAAGGCGGTTTCCATCCCACCCGCGTCTGCGGTTCCCTGACCGGCGATCGCGAAGGCGGTGCCGTGATCGGGCGATGTGCGCACGTAGGGCAGACCCAGCGTCACATTGGCGGCCCGGTGGTGGGCAACCAGCTTGACGGGAATCAAACCCTGGTCGTGGTATGGGGCGAGGACGACATCGAACTCACCCGCATGGGCTCTGGCGTAGATGCTGTCTGCCGGATACGGGCCGGAAACCTCGATACCCTCCCTGCGGCATTCCTCGACTGCGGGCCGAAGGATCTCGCGTTCTTCCGAACCGAACAGGCCATTCTCGCCTGCGTGCGGGTTGAGCGCGGCAAGCGCGATGCGTGGCGGCGGGTTCCCCATGCGTCGCAGTTCCGACGCGGTCAGACGAATCAGATCCACGTAGAGGGAAACGGAAAGCGCTCCGACGGCCTCGATAAGGGCCATGTGTCTTGTGGCAAGTACCACTTTGAGCGTGGGAGTGAAGAACGCCATCGCGAAATCCTCGGTGCCGGCACGCCTGGCAAGAAACTCCGTTTGGCCGAGAAAGTCACTTCCGATGCACTGCTTGCTGACCGGTGCGGTCACGAGGGCATCGATCCGTCTCTCCAGGGCTGCGTCACTGGCGGCTTCCAGCGCCGCCAGAGCGCGGCTCCCTGTTTCGGGCGAGCCGCGGCCCCAGTCGGGCGGCGTCGCCTGTCCAGGTAGCGGAGACAATGTCAGTCCCGGGCCGGGCGCGGCGGTGGAGGCATCAAAGTCGGTCCAATCGAGGGCGGAGCAGAACCGTTGGTGGCCCCGCTCGAAGGCGGCGCGATCGGAAAAGAGGATCCAGCCTGCCTCAGACAGGAGGGACGGAAGGGCCTTCAGCGTCACCTCGAGGCCGATTCCCGCGGGGTCTCCCGCGCTGATACCGATGGTCGGTCTAGCTGCCGTTCTCGTCTTCCTTGTACATGTACTTGATGTTGTGTTTTAGGACGAGCAAGTTGGGTCCCGATGCACGGTTAACCTTGATGCAGTTCTTGTCGTACCACTCGATGATGCCGTGGAGCTGCTCGCCATCCTTGAGGACGATCACCATCGGAGTCCTGTTCTGCATCTGTTTGACGTAGTAGAAATTCTCGGCGTTGGTTTGATCGGTCGGAGCCGCCTTCCTGCGGGTTTGCCGGACTGTCATCTGTTCTTTGAGGTCCGACAGACTGGGCCGAATCAACTTCCTGTTTGACATTTCTTCCTCTCTGCAGAATCTCAGAAACTGATGTCGCCTTGCGTGTCACGCGTCGGGCAAATCTATCCACGCAGAAGACGCCGCTCAAGTGTGCCGCGGGAGTTCGTTCGACGCCGAATCCAAGATGCTAGGTCAGACGGTTTCGCTGCCAGTTATTCTGGATTTAGAAACACCGAGGTGTGTGTTCCGCGTTAATTGACCCCATTTTAGCTCAAATCCATGGATTCTGATTCAGTATTTTGGCGGTCGTTTCGTTGAGAGTGAGGGCGAGAACGTCGGCCATGAGCTGTTTGTTCAGGTAGTACTTCAGGTTCGCCTCGATGAACTTGAGACAATCCGCGATCTGTATCAAACGGTCGATCGTAACCCGGGATGCCGATTCCCGGAGTCGGGTCTCGATGTCGACGTTCACAAGGCGGTCTTCGAGTCCTTCCGAGAGAAAAATCAAGTCTGAGACGAGAACACCCAGAATGCGCAGGCGCTCCTTGTAATCCTCTTTCGCACGACCCAGTTCAGCGCTGAGGGTCAGCAGACCAGCGAGTTCTTCCTCCCGGGCGCTCATCGCCGTCTCCAGAAACTCCAGCATCGCCGTTCGGCTTTCTCGGAGCGAGTCCGCGTCGGTTCGAAGGGCGCGGCCGATGCTGCCCTGGGACCAGCGGACGACGAGTTCATCCTCGATGCCGCATCGACGAACCTCATCCAGCGTAAGGGGGGAGAAGTGATAGATCTGACTTCGGGACCGGATCGTTGGAAGCAGATCATGAGCATTCTGGGTAATGAGGATGAAGTAGGTTCGCGGCGGAGGCTCCTCCAGCGCTTTCAGCAGGGCATTGGAGGCTCCGGGGCCCATCCGCTCTGCCGGGTCGATCAGGTAGAGTTTCGCCGCCCCTTCCAATGGCTCCAGGTTCAACATCGAGAGGAGATTACGCACCTGCTCGATCTTGATCTGACTCGCATCGGCCGCGACGCTGATCGCAAACACGTCGGGGTGCGACCCGGCATCGACCTTGTGGCAGGGCCGGCAACGGCCACATGCAGCGACGCCCTCTTCTTCGCAGTTCAGCATTCTGGCGATGCGCAGGGCGCAAGTTCGTTTGCCGATTCCTTCCGGTCCGGAAAAAATCATCGCGTGGGGCAGCCTCCCCGCCTCGAGTTTGGTTTCAAGACGATCGAGGACGTTGGTGTTGCCCACGAAGCCGAGATCTGTCTCGGGCGGAAGATCAGGCATTGGAGTCGAGCTCCAGCAGTCTCGCGATATCGTTCGCGACCTCTTCGATGGAGCCGCCGGCCGGTATCACCCGGATTCGATCAGGATTTCGTTCGGCCAACTCCAGGTATCCCTGTCGAATACGGCCGTAAAAAGAGAGATCCTCAGCTTCGAATCGTCCTTCGTCCTCAACCTGGCCGCTGTTTCGGGCACGAGCCCGCGTCAAGCCGGTCGCAGGATCGACGTCGAGCAGGATGGTTACGTCGGGTCGATACTCGGCACAGACCAGATCGGTCAGCTTCTCGATGAATTCCAACGGAAGCCCACGTCCGTATCCCTGGTAGGCCATCGACGCGTCATAGAATCGATCGCAGATGACGATCTCGCCGCGCTTCAGGGCCGGCACGATCTTCTCTTGGATGTTCTGGCTGCGCGACGCATAGAAGAGAAGGAGCTCGGCCGCAGCGGTGAGGTTGATCGTCTCGGAATTGAGGAGAATCTTGCGGATACCTTCGCCGACGGCCGTTCCTCCGGGCTCCCGGGTGATGGTGTGAGGGATGGATCGTTCATCCAGCAGGGCCGAAAGCCTCAAGATCTGTGTCGTCTTGCCACAGCCCTCGATCCCCTCAAAGCTGACGAACAGACCCGGCCTCATAGGCCGGGTATTGTACCAGAACCTCGGCGGTCTCCAGGGCGTGCCGGAACTCCTCCGCCACATCTAGCCCGTGCTCTACGTCTTCTATTTTCTTGAGGTTAGCACGAGTCTCAGGATGCTTGGGGACGAACAGGGAGCAGCAATCCTGATCGGGCAGGATCGAAATCTCGTAGCTGCCGATCTGGCGTCCGACGGACACGATTTCCTCCTTGTCCGTACCGACGAGAGGCCGCAGGACCGGCATGGGCACCGCTCGGGTGATGACGTCGATGTTTTCCAGCGTCTGCGAGGCCACCTGGCCCAGGCTGTCTCCCGTCACAAGAACTCGCGCTTTCTCCTTGAAGGCGATTTTCTCCGCCAGGCGCAACATGTAGCGTCGGTAGAGGATCACGCGGGTTTCCAACGGCGTTTCGACCATGATCTTTCTCTGGATATCCGCAAACGGAACCAGGTAGATGCGGGATCGCAGTTGGTTGTGTGCCAGGAGTGTCGCAACCTGCTTCGCCTTTTCCTGCGACTCTTTGTTCGTGTAAGGAAAACTGTGAAAGTGGACGAACGTGGCGGTGCATCCACGCCGGATCATCTTCCACGCGGCGACAGGGGAATCGATTCCTCCAGAGAGGAGGACGACGATCTTGCCGCCGGTGTGCGCCGGCAACCCTCCCGGGCCTTCGAGCCTGTCGAAGAAAATCAAAGCCCTCCCCTCGACCAGCTCGATGCGGCAACAGAGTTCGGCATTCTCCAGGTCGACCCGGGCTCGGGAACGATCCTTGACGTAGGCGCCCACTGCCTGGTTGACCTCCATCGAGTTCATCCCGAAGCGCTTGTCCGAACGACGGGTGTCGATGCGGAAGGATGCGAAAGGGAGCGGCTCCAGCAGCTGCCAGACGGACCGGCACAGAAGGTCGATCTCCCAATCCACCGACCAGGCCTCGGCGTAGTAGGCGATTCCGACAACCTTCCGAAGTCGGCGTTTGACCTGCGAAGCGTCGATGCCGCTCTCGAGTTCGAGAAGGAACCGGCCCGAAATTCGACGAACCCGACCCACGCCGCATCCTTCCAGCGTGGCGTCGACATTACGACAAAGGCGTTTCTCGAAGTAGTCGCGGTTGCCCTTTTTGAGCCCCAGTTCACTGTAGTGAATGACGATGAGGCGACGCATTACTGGAGAATTATGCACCAAATGTGGTAAGAAAGTTAATCAGCGTACGTGCATATGGGGGTTTGCGCTGAATCGCTGCCCCTGGATGCGGGCTACAGGAGATCTGAGGTAGATCTTCCCGTCCCCCTTCCAATCCCAGGCGCGTGCACAAGGAGAGGTTCCAAACGCCATGAGAGCCATCTGGAAGGGTAACATCAGCTTTGCGCTGGTGACGATCCCCATTTCGATCTTCAGTGCCACCCGTTCGAGCGACGTTTCCTTCAAGTACCTGCACAAGAAGGATCTCAGCAAGGTGTCCTACAAACGATTCTGTGAGGCGGAGGACAAGGAAGTCACCTGGGAGGAGATCACGCGCGGATACGAGTACGAGAAGGGTCGCTTCGTCGAGATTAGTGACGAAGAGCTGAAGCAGGTCAACGTTGAACTCACTCGAACGATCCAGATCATCGAGTTCGTCGATGAAAAAGAGATCGACCCCCTGTATTTCGACAAGCCGTATTACCTGGAGCCCCAGAAGGGGGGGGAACGGGCGTACGCTCTGATGCGGGACGCACTTGCCCGGGCGGGGAAGATCGGTGTGGCCCGCGTGGTGCTCAAGTCCAAGGAGCACCTGGCCGCCGTAAAGCCCGTCGGCAAGATGATCACGATGCAGACGATGCGTTTCGCGCACGAGATCGTCGACACGTCTGAATTGAACCTGCCGGACGTCAAAGATGTGTCCAAGAAAGAGATGTCTCTGGCGAATACTCTGATCGACACGATGTGCGACACCTTCGACCCGGAGAAATACAAAGACGAATACCGGGGCCAGCTGCTGGACATCATCCAGAAGAAGGTCGACGGCGTCGCGCCGGCAGTCGCGGTGACGACGCGCCGGACCCCTGGGAAAGTGGTCGACCTGATGGAAGTGTTGAAGCAGAGCCTGGAGGAAAAGAAGAAAGCTCCACGACGCTCTGCGAAGGAGAAAACTGTCGCGGCGGGCGCCCGGACCGGCCGCACAAAGACCAAGGCTAAAGCCAAGCCGAAGAAGTGAGTCAGGTTCGCGAGAATTACCGACGCCTCCTCGATCGGATCGGGGAGGCGTCGTTGCGTTCAGGAAGGAAACCAGAAGCCGTTCGCCTGATCGGAGTGAGTAAACGGGTGTCCGTCGAGCGAGTTCGCGAGGCGGTCGAAGCGGGCTTGACGAACATCGGAGAGAATCGCATTCAGGAAGCCGAGGAAAAATTTTCGCTCATGTCGGATCTCTCCGTCACCCGACACCTCATCGGCCATCTTCAATCCAACAAAGCCAAGAGCGCGCTGCAGCTGTTCAGCTGGATCCAGTCTCTCGACAGCAGGTCGCTTGCCCGACGGCTCGATCGGCTGGCGCCGGAACCAACACCTGTCCTGATCCAGGTCAAGCTTGCTTCCGAGAACACCAAGGCGGGCGCTGAAGAGTCCGATCTGGCAGGCCTTGTCGAGACCGTGCGTTCAGCGGAGAATCTCCAACTGCGGGGTTTGATGGCGATTCCGCCTCTCTTGCCCGATGGCGAACAGGTGCGGCCGTATTTTGCCCGGCTGCGAGGCCTTGCGGAGCGATACGGCGTGGTTGAAGTCTCGATGGGTATGAGCCACGATTTCGAGATTGCCATCGAAGAAGGTGCGACCATGGTTCGTGTCGGCACGGCGCTTTTCGGAGAGCGGACGTGAGACTCCTCGTTCGGGTGATTCCGAACGCCCCGAAGACCGCGATCACAGGGACGCGGGGAGGCGAGATGGTCCTGCGGGTCAACGCCCCGGCCTCCGGCGGCAAAGCGAATCGGGCGGCAAGCCGGTTTCTCGCCCGCATGCTCGGGGTCTCTGCGTCTTCGATCCATCTGGTTTCGGGAGAAAAGAGTAGACACAAAAAATTCGAGATTGTAGGCTTGGAACCCAGCGAAATCAGGGAGAAACTCACCGATCTCCTCGGCTCGAATCCCTTGTAGACAAAGCAGTTAATGGCAAACGAACCACCACCCGAGGCCGAACCATCCGTAGGGGTACGGTCCCCGACGCCTCGAAAGCCGATGAATCTGGCGCCCGCGCTGGCGATCTGCGCCTCGGGGTGGTTGTTGCCGGGGATCGGGCACATCGTGCTGCGTCGCTGGGGCCGGGGCACGCTTTTCATGCTGGCCGTGATGGTGATGTTCGCTCTTGGAGTCGCGATGCAGGGGAAACTCTACGACCCGACCCCGGAACAACCCCTCCACATCTTCGCCTTCATCGCGAACCTGGGGGTCGGCATGCCTTATATCGTCGCTCAACGCCTCGGCTACGGAGCGGGCTTGATTTCTGCTCCGAGCTACGATTATGGAAGCACCTACCTTTGGGTCTCAGGCCTGCTCAACTACCTCATCGTGCTCGACGTGTTCGACGTGGCACGGGGGCGGAAGCCATGAACCTCTCGCACTTCGAGGCGCTGTTCATCTTTGCGTTGATCGTCTCCGTTGTCTTCGCCCTGATTAACAAGACGACGCCGATCGAGCAGCTGAAGTACGGGGCGCTGGTGTTCCTTTCCTTCATCGGTGTCGGTTTCGTTGTTGGATTGTTCATGTTCCCCTTTCCCTTTTAGCCCGAACGGCGGATCCATCCCCGTGGGCGGTGTCGTACTCGTTCGGCCATCCCCAGCGTATCGGGATCCGCTAACCAGTTAGCGCATCTGTCTTCGATCGCCTGGGCACGCACCGCGCTCAGCGCTCAAATTCCAGACGTCGTTTTGCGAGCCCGTTGAGAATCTCGGGATCTTCTTTCAGTTCGACAAGCGGACCGAGCTGCCCGTCGATGTAAGCCCAATCCAACTTCCCCGTCTGACGAACAATGATTCCTTCGATGTCGACCCAATCTTGCCCGCGAGATGCGAACGCTTTCATTACGATGAGATCTTCGGCGGAGCAGGTAAGGAGCGGCGCATTCCCCGGGAAATCAAACCGGCTTGCTCGAAGCACCACGGATTCCTCAAAAGGGAGCGCACCGAGTGCGATGTCGATTCCGACGCCTGACGCGGCGCGAAGCAAGAGAACTCGATTCGATCGTGCAAAGCCGGCGGGGTCATCGACTCTTCCCTCAAAGCTGCCAAGCAGTTTCTGGATGAACGGTTCCTCACCGCCGAAACCCGTAATCAGCGTCAGATCGACATCGACGGTCTCCCGCGGTTCGCCCCAGCGCTGCACTGCCAGGCCTCCAATGAAGCAGAAGCGCCACTCTTCGTCCTCGCACAGAGCCTGAAGCTCGGATGCAACGCGAATCAGTTCAATCACGGCGTCGGGCGGCTTTCATGAACCACCGCTGCTGGTCCACCAGGCCGGAGGTAGGTCGTGGGGCACGTGGAGGGACCGTATAGTCTGCGGTCCCGCACAATAGAGCAATCGCCGCCTGAACATCGAGTCCGCGGAGCTCAGCACGCCGTAGCCGCTCCAATTTCGGGCCGGCTTGTTTCCAAGCCCGGACCCAGCGTCTGCCAGCGGCAATCTGTTCAGGAGTCCAATCTGCCAGCTTTGTAGGGATCGAGGTCACAAGAAGATTATACGACCATCTCGCGCAACTCTTTACATTCGCTATGCGGGATGAGGCGGACCCTTCGGGCGCCGTAAGAAGAGCGCGTGCTTTGCGGAGCCACGCACAAACACCTTATTGTCTCTCGTTCTTCTCTGGCGACGGTATCCGCTGGTATTCGGCGGAAGAGAATGCCCGGTGAATTGTTCGGTTTTGGGCAATTGCCTCGGAATCGGCGGTGATTCGCCTGTTCGTCGTCTCGCTGAGGCCTTTTATTTCACCGATACTCCGGTGAGCCGTAGTACGGGGCGCCCTGACGTTTTACTTGACCATCCATAGCTTTGCCGGTGTCGAGCGATCTTCGTAAGGCAAACAAAAAAGTCACCTTGCGGTAACCTTTCCAATACGCCTGAGAGGATTCGAATCTCTAACCTCTGCTTCCGGTGAAGTAATGCGCCATAAGCACAATTCTCATTCCAAACGCTTATGCGGCATTTTTTTATCTTAGGAGTAGAAGGACTTATAGGTATGTAGCCCTGTAGCCTGCTGATTTCACGAAAGTTCGCCTTTTCAGGTATAGCGTTGCATTTTGTTGCATTTTCCCTATCGAAATCCAGCAGGAGCATCGGGCGTCAGAAAATTCGCTACCTTTGTCAGCTCCGGGTTCATCGCGGGGTTTTCGAAGCGACGTGTCGGCTCTCTTCCCTCACGGCATTACGAGGTTGAAGGGTTGGACGAATGAGTGGCTCTCTTCATCGGTGGGGACTACACTCGCGAAGCGAGGTCAGTGAAGCGTGCGCCGCCTGCTGAACCCGATCCCTGCTAGGCCAAGGGCCAGGAGGGCGAGAGTGTTCGGTTCGGGGACGGAGACTTCGCTTACGGTCAAAACAGCGGGGACGCCATTGTTGTCATCGTACCTGTGCCCGTTCCCTGTGTTGAAATTTGGCGTGTCAAAACGAATGCCTAAGAATGATTGGCTGGCATCCACTGCCGATTGCACTAGAGAGGTCACGTCGACAGAAATGGTCTCGATGGCGGCGGTGTTGACAATGCTAGTGAAGAAGGTGCCGGCGGTGAAGTCGGCGGTCGTGAGCAGCCCATCGCCGAAGTAATCGTAGATGTCCAACTGCTCGCCACCGGGGTTGCTGAAACCAAAGTCTATGTCCCTGATGGTCATGTCAAGGGTTGTCGTGGGTATGACACCGGAAAGGGAGGTGATATCAAACTCGAGGATGCCGTGGTCGTGAACGTTGCTCGGTGAAAGGTCTTTCGCAGCGAAGAAAATCAGCGTCAACAGACCACCAGTGGGATGATCACGTACACCGGCTTGGATGTCTGGGCTGATCGTGACGGCCGCTGCCGGTACTGCCCCGAAAGCGTAGGCGAGTCCGATGGCGAAGACGGAAAAGATCTGTGCGATTCGGTGCATTAACCCTATCCTCCAAAGGTTTCAAACCAGAATTGATCCAGTAGTGCTCGGTTGAAGTGACCACTCTGGGAACGGGATTTGGAACGCTAACAAGAAGTCCAGTTCGGCGAAGGCGCGGATTTGTTTTCGATTGACGCCGGGTTGGCGGGCTGATTTCGATAACGTAAAAGGGACCCACCCAAGGGGGTTCTGATCGAGCAAAAGGGACCCACCCCTGATAGCCTCCCCCGGCGTGTCGCCGGATGAACCGGCAAGGCGGGAGGGAGGGTGAGGAGTTGTTAGGGATGGATCAGTACGAGATGGTCAGGACCGCAGATCGGGTTTACAAGAAAAGCATTCGACAGATCGCCCGGGAGACCGGGCACACGAGACGGACGGTCCGGAAGGCGTTGGCCGGGCAGGAGCCGAAGTATCGGCGGGAGAAGGAGCCGGCCTGTCCGGTGATGGATCCGGTGGCCGGGATCGTGGAGGGCTGGCTGCGGGCGGATCGGGAGCAGCCGGTCAAGCAGCGACACACGGCGCACCGGGTGTGGCAACGTCTGGTGGACGAGCATGGATTTACCGGAGCCGAGCCGACGGTGCGGCGATGGGTGCGGGAGCGGAAGATGCGGCTGGGCTGGAGCCGGTCGGCGGCGGTGGTGCCGCTGGATCCGGAACAGGCGTCGGAAGCCGAAGTGGACTGGGGCACGGCCTGGGTCCGGATGAATGGTGAAGACCTTCAGGTCAAACTGTTCTGCATGCGGAGCCGGTACTCGGGCAAGTCGTTTGTGCGGGCGTATCGGTGGGAACGGCAGGAGATGTTGCTGGACGGTCAGATCCGGGGGTTCGGCTGGTACGGCGGCGTATTCCCGACCGTGGTCTTCGACAACCTGAAGACGGCTGTGAAGCGGGTTCTGAGAGGGAAGGCCCGGATCGAGCAGGACCGGTTCACGGCGTTTCGAGCCCACTACACGTTTGAAGCGCGGTTCTGTAATCCGGCCCGGGGCCAGGAGAAAGGCGGTGTCGAAGGCCTGGTGGGTTTCGCACGCCGGAACTTCCTGGTGCCGGTTCCCGAGGTGGCCGACTTGGAGGATCTGAACGCGCAACTGCTGGAACGCTGCGCGACCGACGACCAGCGCCGGATCGGCGGCCGGGCCGACGACCGCACGATCGGGGAACGGCATGCTGCCGAGCAAGAGCGGCTGTTGGCACTGCCCGAGACGCCATTTGAGAACACCAAGGTGGTGGGTGTGCGGATCAGCCGGTACCAGACCGCGCAGGTGGATTCGAACCGGTACTCGGTGCCGACCGCGTATGTGGGACGCCGTCTCTGGGCCCATATTGGCTGTGACCGGGTGCGCTTTTATGCGGACCAGAAGAAGGTGGCCGAACATTCCCGAGCCTTCGGTCATAGCGACTGGCGGATTGATCCGATGCACTACCTGGAACTGATCCGCCGGAAGGTGGGGGCGTTTGAAAGCGCCCGACCGATTCGGCAGTGGCGGCCCCAGTGGCCCGCCCATTACGAGACGGCGCTGGAACGGTTGCGGGAACGGCACGGCTATAGCCGGGGCACCCGGCAGTTTATCGGCATCCTCCAACTCCACCAGGACTGGGCTCTGGACCGGGTCTCGGCGGCCCTTCAGGAAGCGCTCGATGCCCACTGCGCCGAACTGGACGCGGTCCAGCACATTCTGATGCGGGAGGCATCCCCGGCCCGAGCCCATGCCCCGCTCGAGTCCGGGTTAATGCCCGGTATCACCGACCGGACGATCGCTGGAGCCGATCTGGATCAATACGACCGTCTCCTGACTGGGGGTGTGCGATGACACCGGGCCAGGAGATCGTTCTGGACGACGCATTACGGCAGCTTCGGCTTCCGGCCATGGGACGGGAGTGGCGCGAACACGCCCGGCAGGCCAAGGAGGCCGGAGAGGGGTACACCGGCTTCCTGCTGGCTCTGGCCAGCCGCGAGTTGGAACAGCGCCAAGCCAATCAGGTCCAGCGCCGGTTGCGCGAGGCCCGGTTTCCACTGCTCAAGACCCTGGAAACGACCGACCTGAAGAAGTGGCCGGCGCTGGATGCGGTTCAGGTCCGCGACTATGCCGAGTGCGGCTACATCACCCGGCGCGAGAACGTTGTGCTGCTGGGCAAGCACGGCACCGGCAAGACCCATGCCGCAACGGTCCTGGGTGTGGAAGCCTGCCGCAACGGTTACCGCGTCGGGTTCACCACGGCCGCGGGATTGGTCAACACGCTGATCGAATCCCGCGAAGAACGGCAGTTGAAGCGGTACCTGGCCAAGCTGTCCCGCTTTGAACTGCTCGTCGTTGACGAGGTCGGCTATATCCCGTTCTCGGCCGAGGGGGCCCAGCTGCTGTTTCAGGTCTTCTCGGACCGTTATGAGAAGGGCTCGGTGATCGTCACGTCGAACCTCCCGTTTGCGCAGTGGACCAGCGTCTTCGGCGACGCCGCGCTGACTGCGGCCCTATTGGACCGGCTCACCCATCACTGCTCGATTCACGAGTTCAAATGGGAAAGCATCCGGTTCACCGAAAGTCTGGGCGCCGCCAGCAAACGGAAAAAGAAACCCCGTGCCGCCGGAGGATCCGCGTGAAAAACGCGGGCGCGACGGGCTGTGGAAAGTGCCGCCACCGTGGGAACCCGCTGCAAAGCCAGCGCGTTCCCACCGCGGCTTGGAAGCCTTCGGCTTCCACACTTTCCACAGCCCCGACGGCGGGCTTACTTACAAACCATTAACCCAGGGGGTGGGTCCCTTTTACTCGATCGGGGTGGGCTCTTTTTACGTTGTCAAAGCGAGGCGGGCGAACGGGAACGTTCCAGCGACCAGCGTTCGGGAAGGTTCGCGCGCCGGATGCGCCACTCCAGGGCGGTTTCCTCCCGGTGGTGCCACTGCGCCCGCAGCAGACGGGTCAGAAACTCGGAGTAAGAGACATCCTCTCTGCTCGGGAGCTGCTCGCTTCGGTAGGAAAAGGCGGAGTCGCGCCCGCCGCCACCGAGATCACCACCTCTCCGGACTTGCTTCGCCGATACGTGGGCGAGTACGAGATGCCGAATGGCCGGGTTCTCATCCTAACCATGGAAGGCGCACGCCTCATCTCGCAGGTTAGAGGCCAGCGACAGGTCGAACTAGCCGCCGAAAGCGAGACACGCTTCTTCGTTACTGAGGTGACAGACCTCAGCTTCGAGTTCGCGCTAGCTGAAAACGGCACGGTCAGCGGTGTGACCATATACCAGGGTGGCGCGGAGGCGTTTGCCCCGAAGATCGGGTAGCCGTCCTCGTTGTTCGTCGACGACCGGTTGGCGGTCAGTGGCAGTCCCACCCACGGCACCGCCTACCACGTATCAGGCCCCCGGAATCAAGGGCGCGCGGATTCCCTAACGCGCTGCTGAGCAGCGCGACGGTGGAATGAGTGTCGGTCTTTCCTGATGGCGATAAGTAAAACAAGAGAGGTTCGCAGGGCCGGGGTGGCGGGACGCACGGCGTTTGGTAAGGACGGATGTTATCTCCGCTCAAAGCATCCAGCGCTTCAGGCCGGTGCCCAACGCCCGCTACCTCTGCGCCCTGGCCGGCAAAAACCGATGGCCGTCGCGCGCCCAATGCCGCTGGTAGCACCGGTGACGATGGCCACCTCGCCCTCAAAACTC
>CBDAPB010000032.1:0-260176 GCA_965198265.1 Terriglobia bacterium | reverse complement strand
GACCCAGTTCTTCAGGGCTGCGATCTCGCCATCGCTGAACGCCGACGGAGTCGGATCGGGATAGGTATTCCAGGCTGCGTCGCTCGGCAGGGGGTTGGAGATCACAAAGATCCGACAACTTTCCAGCATCTCCCTGCTGAGTTCCACATCGGAGCCATCGACACGGTACCCGTCCGCACGCAGCAACTCCGCAAAAGCCTGGAATCGCCCCCCTATCGTGTGAAAGTTGAAATGGGCCTCGTCCACGAGCACGAGTGGCCCATAACCATCCGGGTAAGCGGGTTCCTCGATCTCGAATTCGAACGCCGTATCCGCCAGCTGCTGCGCCGATCCGCTCCATCCGGCAACAAATGCGGCGACGAGAGCGAACGTCGTCAGTTTCTTCAACATGTTTGTCTCCTAGAAGCTTTACTATACCTTCATTCTTGAAGTGGCCGTAGGCCACTCGTCAGCCCCTCAGAGGAGGTTCAGCATGGCATCGAGGATTCCGTTTCTGTTGATCTTTGCGACGGCGGTCGCCGGTTCCGCCTTGGCCCAGACCCCACCGACGACGCGGGAGATGAACCTGCTTGGATGGCAGGAGTTTGCCGAGTTGGTGCCCGCGCAGGTCGAGACCGTCCTGATACCGACCGGAACGCTGGAAGCACATGGCGTATTGCCGAACGGATCGGACAACCTGGCGCCCGAGGCGATGGCGCGGGACCTCGCCGAGCGGCTGAACTCCTTGATTTCGCCGACGCTCAACTATGGTGTCACCGGGAGCCTGGACGCGTTTCCCGGGACGTTTTCGATAGGTGCCGAGGCCTACGAAGCCTTTATTACGGACATCATGACCGGTCTCGCGCGAACCGGCTTCAAGAATCTGGTCATCCTGAACGGTCACGGCGGAGGCCAGACAGCGATCCTTCAGCGAGTTGCCCAACAAGTTGGAAGGGCAGAACGCGTTCGAACATTGGTGACGAACTGGTGGTCGGTCGCAAGCGAAATCACTCTTGAGGTGTTCGGTGAAGACGGCGGCCACGCCGGCAACAACGAGAGCGCCTACGTGCAGGCGATCGTCCCGGAAAGCGTGCATCCCGAACGGTACTCCCCCGCATGGCATCCCCTGGTTCGTCGCCGGCAGGATGGAGCGCTTATCCTTTTCCGTCCTCGATCATTCTCTACCAGTCCGGCCAGGGATATCCGGACTTCGATCCGGAGAAGGCGACTGTCTACTTCCGGAGGGTCAACGACCGAATGGCCGCGTTGATCGAATCGACGATCGAGAAGTGGGATCGGGCGGGGATTTTCCGGTAGATCATAGGTGAGTGACAAGTGACGAGCGACAAGCAAGGACTCTCAACGGAGCTCGGTCCTTTCGGGTATGACGACAGCCCGTGCGGATGAGGTGACGCCAGGACGAAACAATTGAATCTCATGGCCGGCCCCCAAGCCGGGCCTTTTCAGTTGGACTTGGCCGCAGTACAATTCGGACACTCTCGCAACACCATCGCTCTGCGACCGAAGCGATCGACGCCTCAGGTGGAGTCGTGAAGAATTACCGATGAGAAACGTCAGGCAGCTCGTAGACGTCAAGGGTTCCACGGTGTGGTCCATCGAACCGGAGGCTTCCGTGTTCGACGCCCTCAAGCTGATGGCTGAGAAGGAAATCGGGGCCGTGTTGGTCGTGAAAGACGGTCGCCCTGTTGGCATGCTGTCGGAACGGGATTACGCCCGTAAGGTTATCCTCGAAGGCAAGTCCTCGCGCGACACGCCGGTTGCCGACATCATGTCCAGCCCCGTGATCTACGCGCAGCCCAAACAGACCATCAAGGAATGTATGGCAGTGATGACCGACCGGCGCTGCCGGCACCTGCCGGTCCTCGACGGCGAAGAACTGTTAGGGATGATTTCGATCAACGACCTCGTGCGTGACATCATCGCCGACCAGCAGTTCCAGATCTCGCAACTGGAGAGTTACATCAGCAGCTAGGAGTCTGCGCGGCAGAGCGCGAAGAACTCGAATTTATTGGGATTTGAGAGGGTCTTCGGAGGAGAACCCATCGATTCTTCCGATACGAGGAGTTCAGAGCTGTACGGATACCAGTAATTGGCCGTGTATCGGGTCTGCTGGGTTCCGGTTTTCCGGATTATGCCCATTCGATCATCCCGTTCATCCGCCGTAAGTTCACCGCCAGAGTGAGCAGGTTCCACTCACCGGTCACTTTGTCCAAACCGCGTAGACTGAACTGTCGGAATCCGAGCACCGACTTGATCCACCCGAAGGGCGGCTCGCCAATGTGCTTTCTGGCCCGGTAGCGGTCGCGCCCACGCTTGGTTTTCATCTTTCTCATCATCCGGCCAACAGCAGTGTCTTTGGGTGGGAGTGGAACATCGGCCAGATTCTTCTCGCGACCCATGGCAACATACCCGTCAATCTGACGTTGTTCCAACATCCCTAGATTCGACTCGGATCGATATCCCGCATCGGCCAGTACACGTTCGGGATGCTCTCCCAGGTTGTTGTTCAACGCATCCAGGGTCGGTTCCAACTGTCCCGCGTCGGACGCATTGGAACTCACCGTTGTCGCTACGATGATCCGGGCCTCGGAATCCACCACCGCCTGCGCGTTGTAGCATTGCTGGAACCCTTCAGTGGAGGTTTTCATGATCCGGCTTTCCGGATCTGTGAAGTTGTCCTGGGCCGTCGGTTTGGGCTCGCCCATGGGGCGTTTGAATGGCTTCTTTCCGCATCCGGGTTTGTCGTCTCCCGGTTCCCGTCCCGCTTCCTGGTCCGCAGCCATCTGACGTTCTTCGAGCCGTTTCATTGCTGCCTGGATCGTGGCCAATCGCTTTTTGCGGGTCGACAACCCATCGGGCAGTTCGTCTCCGCGCCGGTCCTTGCCGTATCGCTGGTCTTCTTCCTCATCGGTCGCCGTAGCCCGGTTCAACAGATCCCGAATCTGTTCGCCCAATTCGGTCTCCTGCTTCTTCATCCGTTCATAGCTCATCGCTTTGCGTTTGCTCGCATTCGCCCGCATCTTGGTTCCGTCCACCGCCACGGTTCCCATCTTCACCAGTCCCGCTTCCCGCGCCATCATCACCACTTGCACAAACAGGTTCCCGAACTCCTCAAGATGCAGTTTGCGAAAATCCGAGATCGTACGGTGCGCCGGAAAGTTCTCCGCTCCCAACATCCGGAACGCCACGTCGTCGGTCAACTTCGCCGCGATCTTCCGCGACGAGAACACCCCGGTCGCGTACCCGTAGATCAACACCTTCACCATCATCCGCGGATCGTACGCTTGATTGCCCGGTCCGTCCGTTCCATACCGCTGCTCAAACGCGCTCAAATCCATGGCGTCCACCGTGTCCGATATGAAGTACGACAGGTGATCTTCGGCCAACCAATCTCTCAGCGACGGCGGCAGCAGCAGGCTCTGTTCTGGGATATAGGTTCGATATGTTCGTGACATGTCCTATCTTCGATCTCTATCCGCCCAATTCCGGTCCTTCTGCCGCGCAGACTCCTAGTCCGCATTTTCTCGAGGGGGTTTTTCTGATGCGGATCTCCAGGGTGGTGTAGGTGCGGTCTATGACCGCACATTCTTCGAGCCGAAACGATGTGCGCTCATAGAGCGCACCTACGCCCGCCGGCACCGAGACCTCTTCGGAGACTCGAAGCCGCGTCTATTTTCTACCGTACTAAGTATCCGGTGACCCGCCACCCGCGATCCCCGTCCAGCACCAGACTGATCGTCTCGATGGCGGAGCGGTTGTTGGCGAACGAGCTGTCGTATTGGACCACGACGTATTCGCCCTCGGGGGCGCCGGGCAGTTCGGTTTCGTACTGGCTCGAGCGAACATTGCGGGAATCCAGCGCTCCCTGAGGGCCCCGCGCGGCTCGCGCTCCATCCTGCCATCGCGATCGGGATACCTGCCCCTTGAAGAATCTCGCGGCCTCGTCCCAACTCCCACCGTAGTTCCCTTCGTCGACCGTCGCCAGCCACGCGAGGGCAGCCTCCTCGGCGACGGCGATCTTATCGTCTTGAGCGGATGCGAGCCCCGCGATTCCAATGGCCAGGATACAGAGGGTTACCGGGCGGAAGGCTCTCATGAAACTCTTTCTCCTTAACGGACGATTATGTCACGGGCCACAATGCCGAATCCACGGCTCGACCCGAGCGGGCGCTTCTATCGCGAACTACCCGATAATCGCCAGCCGGTTGTTCAGCTCCTCGTAGAGCTGCTCGACCTCCTGTTTCAGGTCCGCATAGCGTCGGTTCGTCTTGTCCCAATCGGTTTCGGGAGACGGCTTCTGAAAAAGGCCTTCGATTTCCGTGATCTTTCCTTCCGCGGCTGCGATCTGCCCCTCGAGTTCATGGATCTCCCGCATCAATCGCTCCCGTCGATTCTTGCTGAGTCCTGGAACTTCCTTCCCGGGTTGTTGGTTCGCCGGCGGTTCTTTCTTTTCCGGCTTCGAGGCGATCGAAGAGGCCAGCCATGCTTCGAAAGCGTCGAAACGATCGAACGACTCCGCTCTCTCCCCGTCGAGGTAGATGATGTGACTCGCGATCTTCTGCACCAGGTAGCGGTCGTGGGTCACGAACAGCATGGTTCCGGGGTATTGGTCCAGGGCGATCTCCAGCGCTTCGCGTGAGGCGATGTCCAGGTGGTTCGTGGGCTCGTCCAACGCCAGCAGCGTCGGACCCGCGTATATGATCTTTGCAAGCGACAGGCGCGACTTCTCCCCGCCGCTCAGGTCCGAGATTCTCTTGAAGACTTCGTCGCCCTGGAAGAGGAATTGCGCCAGGAACGAGCGCAGTTCCCCGTCGGTGGGCTCGGAATCCATAGCGCGTAGTTCTCCCACGACGGACTCGGACCCGTTCAGATCTTCCATCTGTTGATCGTAATAGCCGATCTCGAGGCGTTCATCCCAGGAGAGCTCGCCGGCCAGCGGCGGCACCCCGCCGACGAGAGACTTCAGCAACGTTGTTTTGCCTGAACCGTTGGGGCCGACCAGGGCCCATCGTTCCCCTCGCTCCACGTCGACGTCCAGTTCCTCCAGGATCGTTCTGTCTGGGTAGCCTACCGAGAGCCCCCGTGCCGTGATCACATAACGGCCGATCCGTGCCGGCGACTGAAATCGAAACTTCACCTGGTCGGATGCTCCCATGGGTCGTTCGATCCGCTGGATCCGAGCCAACGCGTTCCTGCGTGATTGGGCCTGGCGCGTTTTCTGCCCTGCGATGTTGCGCCGGATGTAGTCCTCGGTGCGGGCGATCCATTCCTGCTGTCGCCGCCACTCCTTCCGTTGGAGCTCCATACGTTCGGCGTGCTGACGCAGGTAGGCGGAATAGTTTCCGGCGTATTCGTCGATGCGACCCTGCCGCAGGTCCAGGATGCGCGACACGATCCGGTCCAGGAAGAAACGATCGTGCGAAACCATGAGCAGCGCACGGTCTGTTTCCCGCAGGTAGTGTTCCAGCCATTCGATCGATCGGATGTCCAGGTGATTGGTCGGTTCGTCGAGTAAAAACAGATCGACGTCGGAGAGCAACAGACGGGCCAGTGCCAGCCGGTTCTTCTCGCCTCCGGACAGCGAGTTGGCCGGTTGGACGAACTGCTCGCGGCGGAATCCAACTCCCTGGAGCGCCGCTTCCGTCCGTGCCCGGTAGCTGTAACCTCCCTGGAATTCGAACTCATGTTGCAGCTGCGAGTACCGCTCGAGTAGATCGGGATCCGGCCTATCGGCGATGGAAGTCTCCATTTCGCCGAGCTGGCTTTCGACGGCGCGCAGTCGGACAAAGGATTCGAGCGCCGAGTCCAGGACGCTGGTGCGTTCGTGGAAGTCCGGAACCTGGTCCAGCTTTCCAGCCCGCAGGTCGGAAGCGCGAGTCACCCGACCGGAATCCGGCTCCTCCGGACCAGTAATGAGCGAGAGCAGGGTGGTCTTGCCCGCTCCGTTTGCGCCGATCAGCCCGACCTTCTGGCCCGGCTGAATCTGGAAGGAGATCTCACGGAGAACGTCGAAAGCGCCGAAGGATTTTGAAACGTCTTGGAACCGAACGAGCATGCTAGTGGCCTGTAACGGAGATATCGGCACCATCGCCGATGGGTCTTGCCAGTCGAGGTCGAGGAGAGAGGAGGACTTCGCCGCGATTGATGCGGTTTCATCATGACGACGAACGACAAAGAGATCGACGGCAACCCCCATCGGCCCGGAGGGTTGCGGCGGAACGGCACCGTCTTCGTTGTCGCTCCTCCTCGCAATGTAGGAGCATTACCTCGTCGTCGGCTCCTAGAATCCGGTGCCGTTCCACCGCAACGCTGGTACCGATATCTCCGTTACAGGCCACTAGTGTGGTGTGGAAGCCCACGATCCGGCAGCAATGAGCCGTCAGGAACTCGCGGACCTCGATTTCAGCGGGGCCGGGCGACATATAAGCTGGGTTGGTCTCAGGCCGCCTTGTCGGCGGCATCGGCGGGACTCAGGAGAATCTCGATAGCCCGATCCAGCTGACGGTCGGTCTCAGAACTGGTTTCGGTCGGGCTTGCCAGCGGATCGAGGGCCGCCGCCTCGGCGACCTCGATTGTCGGTTCGATGCCCTCCTTCTGGATTTCTCGGCCGTTCGGCGTGTAATAGTTGGCGACCGACAACAGAAGCGCCCAGCCGTCATCGAGCGGCAGAAGCCGTTGGACGGACCCCATGCCGAAGGTTCTCAGCCCGACGAGCTCTCCGCGGTCGTTTTCTGCGATCGCCGCTGCCGCCATCTCCGCCGCATCCGCCGTCCCCTGGTTTATCAGGACTACGAGCGGCAGCGCGGATATCGCGTTACCAGCCTTGGCCGTAAAGGTTTCGCGCTCGACAGTCTGGCCGTCGAGATAGCCCAGCGTGCCAGATTCCACAAAGAGGTTTGCGAGCTCGAAAGCCTCCGGCGGCGTCCCGCCCGCGGCGTTTCTCAAGTCCAGGACGATATGTGCTGCGTCCTGTTCGATCAGAGATTCCAGTTTCCTCTTGGCCTCCAGCGCTTTGCCCGGTGCCAGTATCGGAACCTTGAGGTAACCGACCTTCTGGTCCAGAAGCCGGGTTTCGACGGCCGGGGCCTCGACGACGGCCCGGGTCAGGGTCACTATTTCGGGCGCCGGACGGCGTCGGCGGATGATAGCCATCTCGACTTCGCTGCCGGCCGGGCCCGCCAGCAATTGATGGACTTCCACGAGATTACGCTCGCGTAGCGACTCGCCCCCGATGGCCTCGATCGTGTCTCCCGTGCCGAAACCCGCCCGCGCGGCAGGTCCACCTGGAACCGCCGAGACGATCATCGGGTAGTCGAACTTCTTGGCCAGGGTGACGCCGATGCCCGCGCCTGTTCGGGGATCAAAATCTTCATAAAAGCTGACCGACTCCGGAGAGAGATAGCCGCCATAGGGGTCGACCCGTTCGACCATGCCGCGGATAGCGCCCGCGAACGCATCCGTCAGGCTGGTATCGTCGACGTAGTCGTTTTGGATGCGGTTGATCACTTCCATGAATATGGACAGTTGCTGATACGAACCGTTCTGGGCGCTGGCGCGACCCATCATCCCGCCGATGATGGCGTAGACGACCACGACAGACGAAATCAGCAAGATCGTGTACTTGGTCTTCGAGTTCAACTGAAACCTCCACATGACGCGCTATCCAATGATTATAGCTTGAGCGGTTCCGCCCACGAGTCCCTTTTTTATGCGGCGCGCGGGTTATCATAGGGCGTGGAAACGACACGCATCATGGCGTTAGACGTGGGAGACAGGAAAATCGGTATAGCGATTACCGACCCGCTCGGAATGACCGTTCAGGGGCGTCCCACGCTGACCCGCACGAGGGTCGAGGCGGATATCGAGCACATCCGGCGCCTTGCCACCGAGAACGAAGTCGGCCAGATCGTTGTCGGGCACCCGTTGCACATGGACGGCACGGTCTCTTCGCAGAGCGAGAAGACCGAAGCTTTTGCCGAGTGCCTGAAGAGAATTCTCCCGACCCCGGTGGCACTGTGGGACGAACGGTTGACGAGTTTTGCCGCCGAACAACATCTTGAAGAACTCGGACTGGACTGGAGAGAACGCCGGAAGCACGTCGACGAGGTGTCCGCTGTGCTGATTCTCGAGGATTACCTGGGAACGCACTCATGAAAAGAGTTCTCCTGCTCCTGGTGACTCTACTCGCCGTGACCGCCGCGGGCTCGCTCGGCTACGGATGGTCTCTCGTCGAGCAGCAATACCGCGGGTATTCCGGGGAGACTGTCGTGGATATCCCTGCCGGATTCGGGTCCGAAGAAATCGTCGAACTGCTCCTCGCCAGAGGTGTCCTCCAACACCGGTATGCTTCGCTGGCCTACCTGTACTTCAGTCCCTATCGCGGAAAGCTGCAGGCGGGGGAGTATCTCTTTGACGAGCCGTTGAACGTCGAGGGCGTCTTCGGAAAGCTGGCCCGTGGAGAGATCCGACTCCACACGTTCACCGTGCCGGAAGGTCTGATTCTGGTCGAGATTGCGAACCTGTGGGAGGCGGCCCAATTGGGCTCCAGCGATGGGTTCCTCGAGGCGGCGAAAGCTGCGCTGCCTGCTGTCCAGGAGTTCGACGCTGACGCCGTTTCGGTCGAAGGCTACCTGTTTCCCGAGACCTACTCATTCCGGCGCGGTGTGACCGCAGCCGAGGCTGTCGATGCGATGTTGCGGGGTTTCGACAGCGCCGTACGTCAGCTCGAGGATGCTGTGAACCGGCGTGATTGGCCGCTGAATCTGAGAGACGCGTTGATCATGGCTTCCCTCATCGAGAGCGAAGCAGCGGTGGCGGACGAACGCGAGCTGATTTCATCGGTTTTTCACAATCGGTTGCGGAGGGGCATGCTGTTGGAGTGCGATCCCACCGTGATCTACGCGCTCCGCCTGGACGGGAGCTATCGCGGCCGTCTCCTGCGGGTCGACCTGGATTTCGACTCGCCCTACAACACCTACAGGTATCCCAAGCTTCCGCCGGGACCGATCGCTAATCCCGGCTACGGCTCGCTCCTGGCCGCGATCTCACCTGCCGAGAGTGACTTCCTGTTCTTTGTCCGCACCGACGACGGCCGACATACCTTCTCCAAGACATTGGCCGAGCACAACCGGGCCGTAGCCGCCTACCGTCGAAGCGATCGCCAGTAGGGATCAGCTATCAGCCGTAAGCTATCAGCTGTCAGCTCAATCGGATGGGACTATCGTCCCGTTTCGGAAGTAGCTGAAGGCTGACCGCTGATCGCTCGCTTGATCCGGAGGATCACGCGCCTACCGCAGGTGCTCGTTGAAGAAGGCGATTGTCCGCTCCCAGGCCAGCTTGGCCGCCTCTTCGTCGAACCGGGGTGTCGTGTCGTTGTGGAAGCCGTGATTCGTCGCCGGGTACATGTGTGCGGTGTACGTCTTGTGGTTGGCCTTCAGGGCTTCCTCATACGCCGGCCAGCCCGCGTTGATCCGCTGATCCATCTCCGCGTAGTGGAGCAGGAGTGGCGCGTTGATCTTCCGCACGTCTTCGGCCGATGGCTGTCCCCCGTAGAATGGCACCGCGGCCGCCAGGTCCGGGATTCGTACGGCGAGCCTGTTGGTCATGCTGCCGCCGAAGCAGAAACCAACGGCGCCGATCGTACCCGTGCATTCGGGATGTGATTTCAGGAAGGCGGCGGCAGCGACAAAATCCTCGAGCATCTCGGCGCCGTCACGCTGCCGCTGCATCGTCCTTCCGTCGTCGTCGTTACCCGGATAACCGCCCAGCGGGGTCAGTGCATCCGGTCCGAACGCGATGAACCCGGCAAGCGCAGCGCGCCTCGTCACGTCTTCGATGTGGGGGTTGAGGCCCCGGTTCTCGTGGATGACGACGATTCCCGGCAGCCTGCCGCTGGCGCTGGCCGGACGTGCCAGGAGGCCCTTGATGGTCCCGCCGCCCTGCGGGGATTCGTACTCGACGTACTCTGCATTCAGCCGCGAGTCGTCCGGCGCGACCTGCTGGGCTTCGGCGTAGCGGGGGAGGAGGCTCTCCACGAGGGCTGCAGCGGTCACACCGCCCACGGCGAACTTCGCCGCGCCGTCGAAGAACTGGCGCCGGGTGATCCCACCATGGATATAGCGGTCGAAAAGGTTAAGAAGTTCCTGGTCGAAGTCGCTGGCTTTTTTTCGTTCCATATCTTGGACTCCTTGGTTTGTAGCATCAGCGCCGACGGGCGCGCCGAAGAATACCATGTTGGCGGTTCGGGAGAAGCCCGGTTTTTCCGTCGCGAGTAGCGACTAGTTTGCAGCTTGAGTGGTAAGGTCGGCGTCCCGGTAAACCACCTCCCCTCCGACGATCGTCATCAGGACTCGAATGTCTTCGATTTGCTCCTCGGCACAGGTGAGAATGTCGTCCGAAAGCACGATCATGTCGGCGAGCTTCCCCTCTTCGATCGATCCCTTGATGTCTTCCTGGAAAGTCAAACGCGCGTTGCCGAGCGACATCAGGCGCAGGGCTTCTTCGCGTCCGACCTTCTGCTCGGGACCGGCGACTCCGGCGCTGATCGTGTCCCGCGTGATGAAGTGATACAGGACCCACATCGGCTGGTATGGAATAACGGGCGAATCGGTGCCCAGCGAGACGTCCAGGCCGGCGTCCACATAGGCCCGGACTGGCGTGACGCGGTCGGCCCGGTCCCGGCCCCAATACTTGCGGAGGCTCGGAGCGGCGACGTAGAGGTGGTTTTGTGCGGAAACGTGCAGCCCGAGCGCCCTCATCCGGGGAAACTGGTCCTCTCCGGCAACGAACGCGTGTTCGATAGCCCATCGCTTGCCCGTGATTGGGGAGTCCGCATGAGCCGCTTCGTATGCGTCCAGGACGAGATCCATCGCGGCATCGCCTACGGCGTGGGTCGCGACGCGCCAGCCCTTGGTGTTCAATGCCCGAACGAGTGCGATGTAGGGCTCCGTCGGGAAAATCTGCAGGCCAGTGAACGTCCCGTCTTTTCCCCAGGGTTCTTCGTACGGCTCTCGCATCCAGCCGCCCTCGAAGCCACCGTCGACGCCCAGTTTAATGCCGGCGACGCGCACCCATTCGTCGCCGTCGTCCGGTCCGATTCCCCACTCCGAAAAGGTCTCGCCGAGCGTGGCGGGGTCGGTTGATCCGCCCAGTCGGAAAAGGACGCTGGCGCGGATGGTCAAAAGCCCGCGCTCCTTCAGGTCCACGAGCATTCGGTACCTGTCGGGGGAACCACTCCCGTACCGTACGCTGGTCAGACCCGCTTCATTCAGAGTTCGAAGCCCCGCGGCGAGCGCCATGAGTCGCTCTTCGTAGTCCGGCCGTTCCTCGCTGCCGCGGGGCAGCCGCGCCAAGCTTTTTGCGCGGTCGACGAGCTCGCCATTCAGTCTGCCGTCGTCATACCGCCCGATCACCCCGCCTTCGGGCTCGGGGGTCGCCGCGGTGATGTCCCAGCGTGCCAGCGCAGCGGTGTTCAGGACGTATTCGTGTCCGCCACGGACGACGACGACCGCATGGTCGGGCGCGGCCCGATCCAGGTCGTCCCGGTAGGGGAGTCGCTGTTCGACGAGCTGCCCCTCGTGCCAGTCGCTGTTCGTGCGGATGATCCCTCCGGCCGGGGTCTGGGCGGCCCGCGCCGCGATCGCGTCATGGACATCCTGAAGGTTCCGGGCGCGAGACAGGTCGACCCCGCTTCCACCGCCCAACCCGTGGAAATGATTATCCGCCAGGCCGGGTACCATTGTGCGCCCGGCCAGATCGATCTCTTCGGTCCCCGGACCGGCAAGGGCGCGAATTCGGGCGTCGGGCCCGACGGCGACCACGCGTCCGTCTGCCACAGCGACGGCTTCGGCCTCGGTGGCCTGGGGGTCGAGAGTCACGATGTGTCCGTTGTAGGCGATGAGATCCGGCGGTGGGCCATTGGGTGTCGGGGTGCAGGCGAACGACAGCCCCAGCGCTGCGACACACAGAACCAGCGGCAAAAATGCGCGGTCGGTCATGGAAGCGAACCTCCAGGCTGTGGGTTGGGTTTCGGCACTATATCACCCGAAGGGTTCAGCTGTTGGCTTTCGGCTTTTAGCTCTTGGCTATCGGAGCTGATAGCTGAACACTGAGGGCTTAACGCAGTTAGCCAATCGCTAACAGCCAATCGTCAGCAGCTCAGGGAAACGCGGGGCTCGTCCGGTATTCGGCCAGGCTCTGGCTGGTCCGGTCGCGTTCGGAGAGGGTCGGGTCCTTGATCGGCCAGTCCACCCCGACATCGGGGTCGTTCCATCGGATCCCTCCCTCCGACGGAGGAGTGTAGAACCCGGTCTGCTTGTACTGAACCTCGGCCACGTCGGACAGGGTCGCGAAGCCGTGCGCGAACCCGACGGGGACGTAGATCTGCCGCTTGTTTTCCGCACTCAGCTCGACGCCGAGCCATTTTCCGAAAGTGGGCGAGCTCATCCGAAGATCCACGGCAACGTCGAATATCCGGCCGACAGTGCAGCGGAGAAGCTTGGCCATGGGTGCGGTCGTGTCCTGGTAGTGCAGGCCTCGCAGCACGCCCTTCCCGGAGCGGGAATGGCCCTCCTGGACGAACGTCAGATCCAGACCGGCGGCGGCGAAATCTCGCTGATGCCACGACTCGATGAAAAAGCCCCGTTCGTCTTCGAAGTAGTCGATATCGATAACAACCAGATCCTTCAGGGGAGTCGTTGTCAGGGTTGTCTTCATTTCGGAGATGATCCTCGTTTTGGGCCGGCGTGTTCCCTCTACTGAACGGATCGGGTGAACCGGTACCTGTAGAAACCCTCCGGCCGCAGCAGGAACTCGATCTGTTCGGTGCCGCGCCGAACGATGAGCCGAACATCGTCGCCGTTTCCGTTTGATATGCGGCGTAGTTCTTCCTCGAGCCTGCCCCGATCCGGGATGGGGATACCAGCGAGTTCGACGACGACATCATTCTCCCGGACCCCGGCAACCCACGCCGGTCCCTCCCGATCTAGGGCCCGAACCGCGGCCTGACCTCCGGGATCCCCCGCGTCGAAGATGCCCAGCGAATAGCCTTCCTCCGCGATTCGTTCGATCCGGTATCCTGCGTCGGCCATCGCGCCCTCCAGAGTTCCACGGTAGCCTTCGCCGGAGAACCGCTGGAGCAGGGTGACGAGTTCGGCGCCGCCGACATCGTTCAAGGCTTCGAGGACGTCCGCGTAACCATACAACTCGCCCCGCTCGGCATTGTTGCGGTTCCGGGCCAGGTTGCGCATGACGTCGTCCAGTTGGGTTTCGCCTTTCGAGCCCAGGTAGGTGTCGATCAGGAAGCCAGCCAGCGCGCCCTTGGTGTAGACGAGGTTGCGGGCTCGCGAGTCCTCGAAGTAGCGGTTTCCGGCTTCCCGCAGTGAAGTTCCGCGCAGGAAGCTCGCATTCAGGCGTCGATACTTGCCGGCGAGTTCGGCGAGCATTTCTTCTTCCGAGATGAGCCCGGCGCGCAGCAGGTTCTTTTGAGCGTAGTAATCGGTGACCCCCTCACTGACCCAGAGCACGTCATAATCCCTGTATCCCAGCAGCCCGTCACCACCGCTCCACAAGTGGAACGATTCGTGAGCGATCAGGTTTCGGAAAGCGACGTGGTCCGAGAGCCTCCGATCGCGAGGCATCACGAGGTTGATGCTGTTGTGGAACGCGTTGCCGGATGTCACGCCGTTTTCGTAGAAGAAGTTCCCCACCACCAGGAGCCGTCGGAACGGGATCATCCCGAAAGTGTCCCGGTGAGTGTCGAGGACCCTCAAAAGAAAGCGGCGAACATCGTCATCGTCGCTCACGCCGTCGCCGCGGAAAGCGGTATGGATTTCGACATCGTCAAACCGGGTGGTCTCGAACCGGTAGTCGCCGGCCACAGAGAAGGAATAGATCAGTTCGTCCAGGTCCGACCCGTTAAACCGGTATTCCGTGTCGCCGACGCCCCAACTCGTAGCCAGACCCCAATCTTCGGGCCGTGTGAAGCGGACGCGTACCTCGTCGACGGGGGCCTGGTCCGGATAGATCAGTGTCGACGCGCCGGGGATGAACGCATGAGTGGCATCGATCATCGGCAGCGTGCGGCCCCGCGATCGATCAAAGCCCGAGAGATGGAGCCGGTAGGAGATCGTGAGGGAATCTTTGCCGGCCGTCGGGACGAGGACCACCCAGGAACCAGGCGGCTCCAAAGGTTCCCCGTCGACCCGAAGATCACCCACCGTGGTGTAGTAGTCCGCGATCCCCCCGTAGTCCGCGGTCAGTCGAATCCGGAGAGAATCGGCCTCGATGCCCTCGACCCTCACCGAGACCGGGATCTCCCGCGAGCCGGGCTCGATGCCGATGTCGTATGCGAGACGGAGGTCGGCGGCTGCTCCTGCGCCGGGAAACCCGATCGCCGCGGCCAACAAGATCAGGAGGCGCGGCCCATCAATTCCCCAGGAGCGCATAGATTCGCGTCGGGCCGCCGGTACCGTTGTCGATCTTGATCGGCGCAACGATGAGATGAGTGCCCGTCGGCGGGAGCTCGCCGAGGTTGGCCACGTTCTCCAGGTGATACTTGTCCCGTGCGTTGGTGACGTGGTGGACGTCGAAGCCTTCCGACAGGCCGTAGTCGACGCTGAGCGTGTCGATACCGAGTCCTGCCACGTCGCGCTCGACGAGCAGTTCTGCCGCCTCAGGCGAGAAACCCGGGAAGTGCAGGGTTCCGTTTTCGTCGGCGTTCTTGTAGCTGTCGTAATCCGTCCAGCGCTCGTCCCAGCCCGTATACATGAAAACGAAGGTATTCGGTTCGATCCGTCCGTTGGCGCTTTCCCAGTTCAGGACGTCTTCGGTCGTGAGCAGGTAGTCCGGGTTTTCTGCCACGGCAGCGCGAGCGTCGATGACGACAGCGGAGACGATCAGTTGCTGAAGCGGAATACTGTCAATCGAGGCCTGGCCCTCCACGAAATGGTTCGGCGCGTCCAGGTGCGTGCCGGTGTGCTCGGCCATCATAAAGCGCGCCGCCAGGGCGCCGTTCTCTTCGATCGTTTCGAAAACTTCGTAGGCGAACGGCGCATAGCCCTCTCCGGGCCAGTACGGGTTGGCCGAATTCAGCGCGTGCGTCATGTCCACGACCCGCGTGCTTCCGTCGGCAATGCCCTCGAGAATGCCGGACGGGGCCGCCGCCGGCTCTGGCGGTGGCGGCGACTGACAGGCTGCCAGCAGGGCGACAAGGCTTAGGATGAAGCTGATTTTCCTCATAGCGGGATATACCTCAAATGGAGATTGTGTCCGGCGTGCTTTAATACGATCATGACGCGCTGTTTTCTCGCCCTCGGTTCGAACCTCGGAGACCGTCAGGCCCACCTGCGCGCTGCAATCGACGAGCTTCCCCGCCGCGGGGTGCGTCTCGTCCGGGGTGCGTCGATATACTCCACTGAACCCAAGGAAATGCACGCCCAACCCTGGTTCCTTAACACGGTCGTGGAAGCGGTAACCGAGCTCGATCTTGAAGCGCTTCTGGGTGTTTGCCTGGACATCGAGAAATCTCGAAAGCGAACCCGTCAGGAAACCAACGGTCCCCGGACGCTGGACATCGACATCATCCTCTTCGGTGACCGCGTTATTCAAAGCGAGGCGGTAACGATTCCCCATCCACGCTACACCGCCCGCCGCTTCGTTCTCGAGCCCCTGGCCGAGATTGCGCCCGACGTCATCGATCCGGCGCGGAACCAGCCTGTATCGGAGATCTTCGACCAGGCGCGAGACCGCGCGTCGGTCCGGCGGTGCGCTCCACCCCTCTTCTAACTAGCCGGGGCTCTGCCCCGGACCCCGGCTCGTTCGCTTGCGCGGCGTCGCCAGCCGCGCGCCGCTTCCTCGCGGCGGCGCCGTAGGCGCCTGGCCCGTTATGCAGGTACCGGTACAAAATTCTCGTTTTGGCAGGCATAACGGGCTACGCCTCATCGAGACGCTGGTTCAAGTGCCCGATTGTATCAGAGGCTGGCCGTCGGGCTTGCAGCGCCCGCTCGTTCCGCGCGCAGGGTACCTTTCAGGAGAAAGAGGCCGAAGAGCACGAGTAAGAATCCGGTCAGATTCATCCACCACGGCTGGAACTCCACCGATTCCCCCATCCTGTTGAAACCTTGGATCTCGATGTCGAGCACGCCGAGGACGAGGGGCCAACCGTTGGCCACTGCGTGTCCGATCACGCCCGGGACGAGAGTGCCCGTCTGCACCACGACCCATCCGAATAGAAGGCCGAGCACGAGGGCGCCGGCAAACTGCCAGGGGTTCAGATGGAATAGGGCAAAGAGAAGAGCCGACCAGAACACGGCTTTGGTTGCCGAGTAACGCGCCAGGAAACCCTGAAGAATCAGGCCACGAAACAGGAATTCTTCGGTTACCGGCGCAACGAGCACGAGTACGAACAATGCTCCCCAGACTGATTGTCGAGTACGGGTCCGGCACGGGCGGATCGGGAACGGGCTTGTGCGCACCTGTGTCCGGTTCAGGCATGACCTCGATGGGCGCTCTCCCTGAGACCGTCAACGGTGCAAGACGGTCTCAATCGGTGTTCCTTCCCCGGGTTTCCGGGAACATGAAAAGACAGATTCCCGTCAGCAGGTACATCACGGCCGTCGCCTGAAAAGCGGCGGTGAACCCATACATGTCTACGAGCTTACCGATTGTGAATGGCGCCAGCGCACTGACACCCCGGCCGATGTTGTAGGTGAATCCCTGTGCGGTTGCCCGGATGTGAGTCGGAAACAACTCGCCGGTGATGATGCCAAACCCGGCAAAATGCCCAGCGCCGAAGAAGCCGATTAGTGGCCCGATGAAGAGCAGGGCCATCGGATCGCGTGTCGCGCTGTAGATCGGGACTAGGATGGCGGCAAGAAACACGTAGCTGATGTAGATCTTCTTCCTACTGAAGCGGTCGGCGAGTGCGCCGAAGGTCAGGTAGCCTGCAAAGCTGCCCGTGTGCATGACCAGCAGAAACATGTTGAACTGAAAGTTGCCCAGCCCCGCACCTCCCTGCTCGGTCGACAGCGAGAGTAGTGGAGGAATCCACAGAAACAGACCCCAACTGGCAAACATTGCGCAGATGCTTACCATCGACGACACGACAACCCAACGCCGGATGCCCGGCTTGAGGAGCTGTCCCAGCGAGGGTGCGTCACGCTTCGCCGCGGCGATTTCCTGACGGGTCTCCAGCCATTCAGCCGGCTCCTCGACGTTCCGGCGTATCCAGAGCGTAAACAGAGCGGGTAGGACGCCCACAAAAAAAACGGCACGCCAACCCCATAACGGCAAGACAATGGCCGCGGCAAGTGCAGCCAATGCGTATCCGACGGCGAAGCCGCTCTGCATGATTCCAAACGCCTTGCCCCGATGCCGGGCCGGCCACGTTTCCGAGATCAGCGCAGCGCCGGTGCTCCATTCCCCACCCACACCGAGGCCCAGGAGGATACGGAAGATCGCCAACTGGGTGATGGTCTGCGAGAAGCCGCAGGCCGCAGTGAAGATCGAGTAGACGAGGATGCTCATCATCATCGCCCGGACACGGCCCAGCCGGTCGGCGATGAGCCCGAAGGCGACACCTCCGATCGCCGACGACATCAGCGTCAGGGAGTTGAGGAACCCGCCCATCGCGAACGACATCCCGAAGTACTCAATGAGGTGGCCCAGGACGATCGCATAGAGAAGGACGTCCATACTGTCCAGAACCCACCCAAGCGTCGCCGCGATCAGGGCCTTTCGTTGAGGCGACGAGATTTCACGCCACCATGGTTGGGCTGGATGCTCCGGAATTGTGGCGGATTGGCTCATTCAGGGGCTTTCTTCTATCACCGTTTCGCTCTGGTGACGAGTGAAGAGTGACAAGTGACAAGTCGAAACCCCGCTCTTGCTCGTCACCCGTCACTTGTTACTCGTCTCTTTTCCCGAACTGACGACTCCCCCATCAATCCGCGAACCCATACGAATCCGTATAGTGATCCAATCCCATCGAGCGCGACTCCCGGCTGAGCCCGCTCTGCTTGAGGCCGGGAAACTCCACGTGAAGATCCTGGAAAATGCCGTGGTTGTTGTGAAAGACAGCCCCGGCGCGGATTCGGTCGGCGAGGTTTTCCGCGCGGGTCCGGTCCGAGGTCCACACCGAAGCCCGTAGGCCGTACGGTGTGTCGTTCGACCACTCCACCGCCTGGTCCTCGTCATTGAATGAGACGAGGGGGATCACCGGTCCGAACTGTTCACAACCGACCAGGGTGTCAGCGTGGCCGGCGTCGGCGACGATGGCCGGCAACATGAAGTAGCCATCCCTCCAGGAATTGGGGTCGAGTTTCCTTCCGAGACTGCGGACATCGCTCCCGGTTGCGCGCGCTTCTTCGATCAGGCCGCTGACGAAATCGAACTGGGGTTTGTTGTTGAGCGGTCCCATCGTCGTTTCACTCTGAAGTGGATCGCCGACGACGGTCCGCTCGAACGACGCCATGAGCTTTTCGAGCAGTTCCTCTTCACGCGACTCTTGAACGTAGATTCGTTTGATGGCCACGCAGACCTGGCCGGTGGCCCGCAGGATCGCACGCGTCATCCGTTCGATGGCGGATTCATCCAAGACGGCATCTTCGAGAACGACCGCCGGATCGTTCCCGCCGAGTTCCAGGAACAGTTTCTTGACCGTTGGTGCGGTGGCTTCGATGATCCGCCGGCCGGTTTCCGTGCCACCGGTGAATGCGACGGTCGCAACGCGAGCGTCCCGGACGAGGCCTTCTCCAACCATGCCGCCCGCTCCGGTGACCAGGTTCAGGACGCCTGCCGGAAACTGCGCTTGGATGATCCGGAAACATTCCATGACCGTCAGCGGGCAATAGCTGGCCGGTTTGACGACAACAGTGTTTCCACCGCCCACCGCAGGCACGAAGCGCCGAAAGCTGAGCAGGACCGGCGAGTTCCATGGCGAGATGACCGCCGTCACGCCGCGCGGCCGCTTCCGCATCCAAACCGGCTGCCCGGAATCGATCAACGCTGGCGCGCTCCAGACCGGAAGGTCCCGAGCGACAATTTCCATCATCTCGATCGATCGCCGGATATCCCGCTCGGCTTCGGCGAGCGGCTTCCCGTTCTCTCGGGCGAACAGAGGGGTGAGATCGGGCAGCGACTCATCAAGGGCCGCGGCGGCAGACGTCAGCCTTTCCGCTCGATCGGCGGGACTGAATCGCGACCACTTGTCGAAGGCGGAGGCCGCGGCTTCCAGGGCACGATCCACCTCGTCGTTTCCGCAGAGCCCGACCTCTCCGACGGTCTCGGTATTCCGCGCGGGGTTGATGACCGGCCTCGTCTGGGCGACGTCGATCCAGTCACCGTCGATCAGTACCTTGCCGGATGTCGGTGTCATCGTATTTAGTCGTGAGGTTGCAGCAGCCGGCCTGCGCCCGGGGGGCCGCTGAAAGGTTTCGCCATCGGCCCGATGGCGTCGGAGTCGACCACGATCAATCGCGCTTCCCGGGCAGCGATCGCCTCGCCCAGCCGGGCCCCCAACGCGTCCGCGCTTTCGACCCTGTGGGTCTGTATGCCGAAGGCCTTTCCGAGCTGGACGAAGTCTGGAGTCCATAGATCCGCCCCGATCTTCCGCCCATCGAGGTACTGGTCCTGGATGTTGCGGATGACGCCGTAACCGGAATCATCGTAGAGGACGATCACGACCGGCAGGCGTTCCTCCCGGACAGTTGCGAGATCCCCGACCTTGAGAAGGAAGCCCCCATCTCCGCAGAAGAGGACCACCGGACTGTCGGGTGCCGCGATCTGTGCGCCGGTCGCCATCGATAGGCCCTGCCCGATACCCCCTCCCGAAGCGTGCACCGAGGTTCGCGGCCGGAGGATCTCGATCAGCCGGTTGCCCCAGGTTGTGTTCGGAATCGTGATGTCCCGGACGACGATCGCCTCCTCGGGTAAGCCTTCACGGACCGCATCCAGCAGCGTCTCCCAGGGCCCGAGGGTGTCGCGCAGCCGTTGCCGCACTGCGGTTCGAACCGATTCCACCTCTTCGTGAAAATCGGGCTTCGCTGCCGCCCTCCTGCGGCCAAGGGCTTTGACGAGTGCCGGCAGGAGGATTGCAGCATCGCCGACGAGGCTCTCAGAGTGCGGGAAGTTGCGGTTGATCGCGGCGGCATCGACGTCGATTCCGATGTGTTCGGCCGGGACCGTCATCGTCCAGTTCGATGTTTCGTTTCCCCTGAACCGGACCCCGACGCTGAGCAGGAGATCGGATGACGCCAGCAGCTCTATCACTTCCGGATAAGTCGCAAAGTGACCGATACATAGCGGATGGTCCTCGGGGATCGCGCCACGTCCGGCCTGGCTCGTGATGACTCCCGCGTCGAGAGACTCGGCCAACTCCCGCAGCGAAGGCGCCGCGTCGGCCCGGATGACCCCGCCGCCTGCCCACATGAGGGGTCGCCTGGCTATGACCAGCTTCTCGACCACGGCCTGCACTTGCTCCGGGTCCGGGACGCGCTGCGGGCGCCGAGACCACACCAGTTTGGAACGTTCGACGGTTTGGGCCTGGAAATCGATGGGAATCTCCACGCTGACGGGCCCAGAGGGCGGATCGAGCGCCCGCGAAATCGCCGTTCGAACGATGGTGAGAGCCTGGGGCGCCCGCCGGACGCGGAACGCCTGTTTGCTCAGGGCTTTGAGCATCGGCAACTGGCCTTCGAACTCATGAATGTAGCCCCGGCCCGATTCGATGAAGACCGAATCCACTTGTCCGGTGATGTGGAGGAGTGGCGATCCGGCCGTGGCGGCTTCGATGAGGGCTCCCGCACCGTTCCCGGCTCCGGTGCCCGTGCTTGTGAGCACGACACCCAGCCTGCCGGAAACTCGTGCGTATGCGTCGGCCATGTTGACGGCACCGCCCTCGCTCCTGGCGGTCACGACCCTGAAGCCCCCGTGGCGATGCAGCGCATCGTAGATGGGCAGGTTATGGATGCTGGTGATGCCGAAGACGGCGTCCACACCGAGGGCCGCCAGGTCCGAAATGATCGCGTCGCTTACGGTGTGTCGAGACATCGTCGGGAGTGCTCAAGAGTGCGAGAGACAGAAATCGCGCACCAATGCGTTGAAGACCACCGGGTTTTCCTGGTAGCAAAGATGTCCGGCGTCGGGGATGACCTCGAAACGCGCGTCCGGCAACAGTTTCCGCATCGCCTCCACTTCAGAGCGCGGAATCACGCGATCGTTGGCCGCCCAGACGAGCAGCGTGGGAACTGAGATCTTGCGGAGAATGTCGCGTTCGTCGGCCTCCGCGAGCGCGCCCGCCGCGAAGCGGTACCCAGAAGGACGGACCTGAGCCATTATCGAGACGGCTTCTTCCAGGATCTCGTCCGGAACGTCGGTCGAAAGCAGCTCCGGGGTTCGTTCCGCCGCCAGCCCTTCCGGACCGAGCTTTTCGATCATCTCCAATCTCTTGGCGAGTTTTTCCTTCCGGAGCGGCGCTTCTTCCGCGCCGCCGCCGCGGGACGTGTCCGCCAGTATCAACGTCCTGACGACGTCCGGGTGGGTCTTGTAGGTTTCCTGGGCGATGATCCCGCCCAGCGAATGTCCCAGCAGATGTACGGGGCCCAGCTTCAGCTCGACGAGCCATGCGGCGACACAGCCGGCGTATTCTTCGATGTTCGGAATTTCGGAAACCGCATCCGAGGATAGCCCGTACCCCGGCGCATCCCACGCGAGGACCGTGAAGTCCGCGGACAAACCCGCCAGCTGACGCTTCCATGAAAGGCGGTTGGACCCGATACCGTGGAGCAGCACCAGCGCCGGCCCCTCTCCCGCGATCTCATACGTGAGGGTGTGTCGTTCCAGCGCAACCGATGCCACTACTGCCGTGCTCCCGCATCGTTGATGGCATTTCCGTTGCCGGACGCCCCTCGAGCGGCCACGCAGTCACGCAGGAAGCGTCGGAGCTCGTTGACGCCGCGGTCGGAATTGGCCAGATGTTCGGCGCCGCGCGATCGAGCGCCCCGCTGCGATTTGAGGATGACGCGGTCCTGGTCGATGACCCACGCGTGCTGTCGCTCCCAGAAGTATCGGTACATGAGCCGCCAGTAGGCCTTCTTCAGGCCGGATAGCCGGCGGTACCGAAGGAAGTAGACCAGAGAGGACTGTCCATCGATCGGGGTGACCATTCCAATGATGCGCAGGGTGCCCTTCGGGCCCCACGGCAGAGGGATGTCGAGGCGGACCCAGAGAGTTCCCGACCAATAGAATTCCGCCCAATCGAAGTTCACCCCCTTCTGGCCGGTCCGTTCGACCTTGAATCCGTCATCGTTGCTGATGACGCGCATGTCGTCGGCGAGCGCACCCCGGCGCAGGGTGAACGACTTTCCATGAAGAAAGGGACCGTGCATCGGGTCAGCCAGATTCTCGAGGATTAGGATCCAGTTCACGTCCCAGACCACTTCGCAGATGAACCCGCTCCATCCGGGGGCTTCCAGCTCCTCCGGGATCACGAGAGCCGGAACAGGTGCCGCATGATCCTCGGCAAAGTAAGCCCACACGAGGCCGGCGCGTTCCTGGCTGTCGTACGTCTGAAGTTGTAGCCGTGGAGCCAGGGATTCATTCGCGTTGCGGCTCGTCGGGATTTGAACGCAGCGACCGGCACCGTCGTAACTCCAGCCGTGGTAGCCACAACTCAGGATCTCACCGGAGATGTCTCCTTTGCTGAGCCGGGCACCCCGATGCAGGCATGTGTCATCCTGCACATGGATCTTGCCGGAAGAGGGGCGCCAGACAACGACGTCGTGTCCAAGGCGGGACACTCCGAGCGGTTTCTTCCCGACGTCGCCGGATTTGCAGATCGGGTACCAGAGGTCTGTTATCCCGTCTCGAAGTTCGACGTCGAAACCGAATTGTGTGGGTTCTGCCATCACTCCGCCGACGGTTTTTTTTATCACGGCGCTCAGTGGAAGACCAGTCCCCCGTCGACGACGATCAGCTGGCCCGTGATGAACGCGGCGTCGTCGGACAGGAGGAACGAGACGGTACCGACGATATCGTCTTCGGAGGACTCCCTGGGGATCGAGCGCTCCCGTACATTCCATTCGTGCTTGACCTCGGGAACCCCCGCAGTTGCTTCGTTGCGAACGAGGCCCGGCGCGACACAATTGATGCGTACGCCGGCGTCGCCGAGCTCTCGGGCCATCGCGCGTGTGAAGGCGACGATTGCGCCCTTGCTCGTGACGTAGTGCAGCAACCTTGGACTCCCCCAAAGCGCAGTGTCGGAACCGACGGTCACGATGCTGCCCTGTTTGCGTTCCTTCATCAATGGGGCGACCGCCCGGCAAGTGAGCCATGTGCCGCGTACGTTCACCGCCATGATTCGGTCCCATTCCTCGACGGTCAATTCGTCGAAGAGCGATCCTCCGACCGAGTCCGCGAGCGCTGCGTTCGTGACGAGCCCGTCGATCCGACCCCAAGCCCCGATGAAATGAGATGCCATTTCTGCGGTGGACGATTCCGAGGAGATGTCGGTCCGGCAGAAATCGGCCCGGGCACCGGCACCGCGGAGAGCCGCCAGAGCAGCTTCGCCTCGATCCGGATCGATCTCGGCGATGCCGACAACGGCACCCTCTGAGGCGAGGCGTTTGGCATAGGCAAGGCCGAGGCCGCGACCCGCGCCGGTGACGATGATGTGTTTCCCTTCGTGCCTGCCCAACCGGATTAACCTCAGAATCGTCTATTTATTCTTCCGGGCCTCGATCAGCGGGCTGCCTTCGGGGTAGGTCGGCAGCTGTGGCCGCCCGGTGCCCAGCATCACGAGCATCAAGACATCGGTGTCCCCGTCGTTACGGATACCGCGATAGACGCCCGCTGGCGTGCAGATCATGTCGCGCGGTCCCAGGGTGCGCTCGACTTCTCTGCCGTCCTCCGCCCATGTGCACGTGACCTTCCCCTCCAGGACGAAGAAGACCTCCTCGACATCGCTGTGCAGGTGGAGCGGCCCTTCGCTCCCGGGTGGCAACAGCATCGTGCTCAGCGTGAAATGCTGGGCCTTGACGACGTTGGGGTCGTCGTGTTTCCCGGTACCTCCTCCTCCGAGGTACCGGATCTGGGCCCTCCGGTACTTGGGATGCACTTCGGCTTGAAACCCCAGGGCGTCCCAGTCGAAATCACGGTTTCCGAGCTTCGCAATCCAGTTGTCGATGTCCTCTATCCTGGTTCCCTCTTCCATGTCTTTCCTCGTTAGTAGCTTTATTCTATTAAGGCTCGGGATGGGCAATCGAAAAAATCTGAAGTCTACAATCTCAAATTTCCATTGCGGAACTTCCGATAGTCAATCTGCGATGACGCGGCCGCGGCTTGAGCGAATTGCATTGCAGATTTTTCTATCTGAGATTCCGCATTGGACAGTTGGCGATTCGAGATTCGAGATTGAAGATTGACCCTGGGAGGCCAGCCTCCCAGGCTATACCCACCCGGGATCAGGGTCCCCCGCCATCGCCTTCCGGATATCGGCGCTGGGTGGCCCCGCGGTGCCCCATCGATCCATCTGATCCGGGACCCGCTCCCACACGGAGGGTTCGTGGGTGGCTTCGTCCTCGATGTAGTCCATGTCACTCGTGTACTCGGAGACGTAACCCACGGGATCCTTGTAGTAACAGAAAATATTATTGCCGGGGCCATGACGTCCAGGGCCCCAGTCGGGTTCCTGTCCGTGAGTGCGAAGCTTGGCAAGCCCCCTCATCACACCGTCCACGTCCGCCATCATGTACGCGACGTGATTGACCGATGCATGGTCGGCCCGGTTGAATGAAACCACGTGATGCTTCGGACTGCACCTGAGGAATGCCATCTGGTTCTCACTCCAGTCCGACACGCGGAAACCCAGGACGTCGGTGTAGAAGTCTACGATCTCTTCGAACTGCGCCGTGTTCAGGACAACGTGACACAACCGGCGCGGCTCGACGCGCTGGGGTCGCCAACCGTTCTGGTGTTCGGCCACATCGGTCGAGAGCTCGACGCATCGGTTCTCCGGATCCAGAAATCGCACTCCATACCCGCCCCCGACTTCATCCAGCTCTTCGGGCCCCGACACGAGGACGATTCCCTGTCGTTCCAGCTCGGCGGCAGCAGCATCCACCTCGTCGTGTCCATCGACGCTGAAAGCCAGGTGGTGGAGTCCACGACGATCGCCCGGATGCAGGCTGAGAAGGTGGTTCTCGGCGGATGCCCCCCGAAAGTAGCGTGCGTGCCGGTCTTCTCCAGCCGATTCGAGTCCCCAGACTTGCAGGTAAAACTCCGAGTGGGGACTGACGTGCGGGGATAGCAATCCTACATGGCGAATGTCTTTGATGTTCACGTGCGGTTCTCCGGCGGACTGGCGGCCTTGGACTTCGAGACCGTCGCGCTTCCTACTGGTCGGATTTCGTCAGCGACGGTACACCGAGGTCGAGCATCGGCATCGGTATCACCTGGACCGCACCCAACTCTTCGATCTCTTCGAGGAACGTCTCGGCGTTCCCGACGAGCAGAATGACGATGTCTTCGGAGGTGATCCGCTCCCGCGCCACGCGAGCGATGTCTTCGGAGGTGATCGCCGCAAGCTTGTCGCGGTAGGTCGCCAGGTAGTCGTCGCCTAGGTCGAATACGCTGATGTTTGCGAGCCGCGTGGCCAGGTCCGCAGGCGTTTCGATGGTCAGAGGGAAGCTTCCGATCACGAACGCTTTGACTTTTTCCAGCTCGTCCTCGGGAACCCGCTCCTGCCGCAGTCGTTCGATTTCATCGAGGATGAGCCGGACGGCTTCTCCGGTCGCCTCGGTCCGGGTTTCAGTCAACGCGTAGAGGCCGCCGGGGCCCTTGCGCGGGATGATGGTTTCGTATGCGCCGTAGGTGAGACCGCGCTCGACGCGCAGCGATTCCATCAGCCGCCCGGACGCTCCACCCAGCACATAAGACCCGATCAGCACTGGAAAATAGTCCGGATCCTTGCGCGCAACCGTCACTTGTCCGATCCGGATCTCGGTCTGGACGCTGTCGGGGTTGTCGATCACGACGATCTTGGGGCCTTCGAATTCATCCAGTTTGGTCACATCCGGAGTGGGGACCTCCTTCCGCGCCCACTCCCCGAACCACTCCTCGGCGAGCGCGAAGGCCTCTTCTGGTGTCACGTCTCCAGCGATCGCCAGCGCGGACGTGTTGGGAGCGAAGTAGGTTTCATGGAAGCGGACGATATCTTCCCGTTGGATGCGCCCGATTGAATCCATCGTGCCGTCGGCGGGATGGGCGTACGGGTGCGTCCCGTAGAGCGCGACGATGAACGCCGCGTCGGCGATGAAATCCGGATCCTGCAGATTGGCGACCAGTCCCGATCCCGACTGTTGTCTGAGGCGCTCGATCTCCCCGGGAGCAAAGGCGGGGTTCATCACGATGTCGGTCATCAGTTCGAAAGCCAGATCCGTACTGTCTTTCAACACGGAGGCGGAGACGATGATGGCTTCCCGCGCCGCCCGCGTCGACAAATCGCCTCCTGCCATGTCGACCGATTCCGCGATTTCCTGCGCCGACCTAGTCGTGGTTCCGGTATCGAGAAGAGCCGTGGTGAACGTCGCCAGACCCGGCAGATCCGCCGGGTCGTTGACACCGCCTCCTCCGATCACGAGCTGAACCGACAGGAGCGGTTGCTCGTCGTGTTCGAGGGCAAAGACGCGAAGCCCGTTGTCGAGGAGCCGTTCTTCGTATGGTGGGAACTCCACCTTCGCCAGCGGTTGGGCGTCGGGCGGGTTCTGCCTCTGGGCGGAAATTTCCGACGCCCCCGCCAGCAGCAAGGCCAGCGCGGATGTCAAGATCGTCAGGCTTCGCATGTTTGTTCGTTCCTTCTATTGCCGACCCGGTGTCGGCGGGAGCACCGTGACCACCGTGCGGTTGGCCGGGTCCAGATACTTCCCGATGACGCGCATGATGTCTTCTTTGGTGACTTTCATGAACAGCTCGAACTCGTCCACGGCGGTCGCTGTGTCCTGATGGATGACGGCGGCATGAGCCAGCGCGTCTGCCTTGTTCCGGACCGTCTGGCGGCCCATGATGTAGGACGACCGGATCTGATTCTTGGCTTTCTCGAGTTCGTCATCGGTGACCGGCTCGGTCATCATCCTCTGGAATTCTGCGTCCAGGGCAGCTTCTCCTTCTTCGAGTGAGGCGCCTCGGTTCATGATCAGGATCGCCATGAACAGGTTCGGATGCTCCCGGACACTCGAGTACGCGCTGGCCTGCAGGGCAAGCTGCTTCTCATACACGAGCGACTGGTAAACCCGGGAACTGCGGCCTTCCGACAGGATGCTCGATGCCAGCGTCAAGGGATAGGAATCCGGGTGCCCATCGTGCGGAATGTAGTATCCCGCGACGTACGCCGGCAACGGGACCGCTTTGCGCCGCTCGATGCGCCGCTCTTCGTGATGTTCCGGCTCGCGGAGGGTCACCCGTGGGACCTCACTCTCGCCTGCGGGTATCGATCCGAAATACTGTTCGACCCATTCCATGGCCTGCGCGGTTTCGAAGTCCCCGGCAAGCACAAGGTACGCGTTGCCCGGCCTGTAGTACAACTCGTAGAAGTCCAGCACGTCTTCGATCGTCGCTGCGCTCAGGTCTTCCATGCTGCCGATCGGCAGATGTCGGTACGGGTGCTCGTCGAAGGCGGCGGCGTACAGCATCTCGAAGAGGTCCCCGTAGGGCGGGCTCTCTACACGCACACGCCGTTCTTCTTTGACGACCTCGCGCTCGGAGGTGAAGTTGTCTTCCGAAACGTCGAGCGTCTGCATCCGGTCCGCTTCGAGCCAGAGGATCCTCTCGAGGTAGTTGGACGGGACCGTCTCCCAGTACACGGTAGCGTCATCTGTCGTGTACGCATTCGAGATTCCTCCGACCCCGGTGATGAACTCGGCGTGCTGTTCCGGAGCGACGTTGGCGGAGCCCTTGAACATCAGGTGCTCAAAGAGATGGGCGAACCCTGTTCGTCCTTCCCTTTCGTTCTTCGAGCCGACGTGGTACCAGAGCTGCAGGTTGACGACTGGAGTGGACCGGTCCTCGTGGGTGACCACCGTCAGTCCGTTTTCGAGTCGGTGTTCCTCGTAGGTGAGCGGGGCCGGCATCGACGGGGTGTCCAGCGTCTGGGCTCCGAGGGGTGCGGCCGTCGCAAACGACAGCAGGGACAGTCCGTAAGCGAAACGAATCATGCGCAAGACATCCTCCGCCACATTCTTTCAGCAGGTTCAGATCGTAACAAACAAGGCGCTAAACGCCCAGCCCTGCACGAGCGCGGCGAATAGGGCCGCCGCCGCTGGTTCCGTAGTCGCGCGATGAACGAAGCCCGCCATCCACCACAGTACCAGCCAGAAAACGACGATGAAGTGCGTGATCAGGACGAGAAAAGAACTGGACTCGTTGAGCAGCAGAACGCCGGTCAGGATCGCGGCCCACAGGATGAGGCGGGTCAGGAAAAAAGTTGCAACACGACGCCAGCCGTAAAGGCCCCCGCGCAGGGACTGCTCGTCGGACAGGAAGACAGGGAAGCTGACCGCAGCGAGGATCGGGATCCGAAACCACTGCTCCCCGGACGGGACCACGTGGAAGAGTCGCTCCCCGATGCCGAGTACGAAGACGACGATCACGTAGGCGACAGCAATCAAGCTGACGACAATGCCCCGCCGGCTGATGCGAAACCTGCGGCCCCGCCACAGGAATAAGCCCGTCAGGAGCACGAAGCTCATCAGGTAGTCTGCCGCGAAAATGCCCATCCAGGCCAACGGGACGATGAAACGTAGGACGATCAGTGCTCCCGCGGCGGCAGCCACGTACGACACGACCATCCACCGCGGATCGACGCTGACAATCCCCGCCGGCGGGGACAACGGTTTCGGAACGAGGGCCGCCGCGGCGATCAAGCCTGCTGCGGCCATCACCGCAAGCCAGACGTACCGCCCGACGGCCCGGATCGAATCGTCGGCCCCTCCCATCCAGCCAACAATCATGCCCATCTTGGAAGGATCGAACAACGCGGATGAATGGGCGGCGTAGGGGAATTTCCACCACACGCCTGCTGTTCCAGCCGCGTCCATGAGTCGCGGCACGAACTCGTTGATGCGGGGAGCGTCGAGATCGCCGGTGACGACAAGGATGCGGCCCACTTCCAGGGCCTCGACCGCCACCGGTGCTGGAGAGAGCAACACCATCGTTTCCAGGGCGCGGGTTGGCGCCAGATCAATAAGCAGCGCACCGCCTAGCGAATGCCCTACCAGCAGGGGTTTGCCGCCAATGTGGTCGATGACACGCTCGACGGCAAGAGAGCTGAGCTCGAAGGTGAATGGCTCACCTGAGTCACCATGGCCCGGAAGGTCGAAGGCATAGACCTGGAAGCCGGACTCGGCGAGCGCCATGCCAAAGCTCTGCATGAACTCCTTGTTGCTGTTGAGCCCGTGAACCAGGATCACCGTGGCGGCCGGCGACGAATCGGGCGAGAATCGAATATAAGGGGTGGCCGGGTTGATTGGAAGAATCCCAGTTTCCGCGCCCGGGCTTGCCCGTTGGTACTGGAGCCAGGCAAAGAGGAAAACGGCGAGGCAGGCCAGGCTGAGGGCGAGCATGCGATGGTTCGGGGCATTCCGGGGGTGCACAGCCTCGATGCTATACTAAACCACCTCGTTTCATGAACTAGCCCGCCGCCGGCCGCTACAAGCGACAGTGTGAGCATCGCTCGAAAGGGCATACAGCGGGGTCGAAATCAGCCTAATGTCCACGTCCAAAACCGAGACAATTGACATCCTTGTGCAGCGTGTTCGCCGGTTGCAGGCCGAGGGCAAGCGCGTCGTCCTGACGAACGGCTGCTTCGACCTTCTGCATGCCGGCCACATCGACCTGTTCCGGCGAGCCAGAGCGCTAGGCGATGTGCTGATCGTCGCGATCAACGGCGACGAATCGGTCAGTCGTCTGAAGGGCGACAAACGCCCCATCTTCGACGAGCGGGAGCGCGAAGAGATCCTCGCCGCGCTCGAAATGGTTGATTTTGTGTATATTTTCGAGGAAGACACACCGCTCGCGACAATTCTCGAAATCCGTCCCGACGTGCTCGTGAAGGGCGCCGATTGGCTGGATGAAGGGATTGTGGGTCAGCCCGAGGTGGAGGGATGGGGCGGCAAGGTTGTTGCGCTGGAACTGGTAGAAGGCCAGTCCACTTCGGGAATAATAGAGCGGGTTGTCTCCCGCCTTGCGGGAGACAACCCGCAGTAGTCAGTAGTCAGTAATCAGTAGTCAGTTGGGGTTCAGCTTGTCATTGGTTGACTCGTCACTCGTTCGGGCCACAGTTGCCGCTGAGCGTTCCGGCAACTGACTACTGACTACTGACTACTGACTACTTCTTCACCCCCATGCCCGAACTCGTACAGACCCGATTACAGAAGCTTCTGTCGGGCATCCTCGACGTCACCGATATTCGGCAGATTGCGTCCGAGACTCTGAAGCGGGAGCGCCGGGTCGTCGTCTCGGGGCTCAGCGGATCGTCTCGCGCCCTGATGGTCGCGGCTCTCTGGAACGCCTTCAAACGTCCGATCATCCTTCTCACCGCGAACGACGCTGCCACTGAGAGCCTGACGGTCGATGTCGGGTACTTCCACGGCGAGTTGAACAATCGTCCGTCGGACGCCGTCTGCGGCTTCCCCGCCTGGGAAACCGATCCCTATTCTGGTCTGACCCCCCACGCCGACACCCAGCAGGCGAGAGCGAAGACGCTCTGGCGGCTTCGTGTGGGCACCGCTGATGTCGTCATCACCTCCGTGCGTGCGCTGGGGGGCCGTCTCGAGCGTCCCGCCAGTTTCGACTCCTATGGCTTGCAGATCAAGGTCGGCGACGAGGTGTCCCAGGAGCTGATGCTGGAGCACCTGGCGACGGCCGGCTACCTCAGGCAGGAGCCGGTTGGCTCGGTCGGGGAGTTCTCACAGCGGGGAGGAATCGTGGACGTCTTCTCGCCGTTGATGGCCGATCCGGTGCGGATCGAATTCTTTGGGGATACCGTCGATTCGATTCGAGAGTTCGACCTCGACGACCAGCGATCGCGGAGCCCAATCCGCCGAATCGACATCCTGCCGATGCAGGAGCATTTCGTGACGCGCGAAATGTACCGCAATTGGGCTTCGGCGGCACGCCGGCGTTGGGTCGACGACACGTACCAGAGCGACCTTCGCGATAAGCTCGTCTTCGCAGACGACGGCGAGCCCTTTCCGGGCTCGTCATTCCTCATTCCAGAGTCGTACCCGCTGAAAGCCGCCCTTACGGACTACTCGGAAGGCGCAGTGTTTGTCCTGGATGAGCCGGAGCTTCTCGAAGAATCCTACGAGAAGTTCTTCGGGGTCCTCGAACAAAGATACTCCCAGACCAGGACGGCCGGCGGCATCGCTCTGGCGCCTGAAAACCTGTTCATGCCGCCATCCGATCTGGCGGAATTGATCGAGTTTCATTCGTCCCTGAACCTGGAAGAGCTTGCTTCTGACGGTTCCGAATTCCTTATCGTGGGACAGCCGGCAAGGCGGTTTCACGGGCGGATTCGCGAGATGGTGGAAACCATCCGGCAGTCCTTTGAGGCGGGGACCCAGGTGGTCCTGCTTGGCAGCACCCTGGGAATGGCGGAACGCCTACGGGACATCCTTCACGAGTACGAGCTCCCTTTCCGGACCGAGTTCGGCGAACAGCCGATCAAACCGCAAGAAGAAGACAACACGCCGGTTGTTGCTATCGGACGGCTGTCGGCTGGTTTCCGTCTTCGGGAGGTGGGCCTCGAGGTTTTTGCCGAAACCGACATCCTCGACGAGACCGAGCATTTTGCGGCGCCCCGACGGCGTAAGAAGACCGCAAGCTTCATGTCGGACCTCCAGGACCTGAAGGAAGGTCAGTACGTCGTCCACGTGGACCATGGAATCGGTTTGTACGGAGGCATCACGACGATTCACGATCGGGAATGCATGGCCCTCAGCTACCACGAGGGGGACCGGCTCTACGTGCCGCTGGAGCGGTTGGATCTTGTGCAGAAGTACTCTGCGGCCGAGGGCGCCAAACCCAAGCTGGACAAGCTCGGAGGGACGACCTGGGTGGCGCGCAAGGCGCGCGTCAAGCGAGCCATCCGGGACATGGCGCACGAACTGCTGCGGCTCTACGCGGAACGCAAGGTTGCGCTGGGACATTCCTTTTCTCCGGACAATGAATGGCAGCAGGAGTTCGAAGAAGCGTTCCAGTACGAGGAGACGCCCGATCAGCTGGCCGCGATCGTTGACATCAAGAGAGACATGGAGGCGCAGGTGCCTATGGATCGCCTCATCTGCGGCGACGTGGGATACGGTAAGACGGAAGTCGGCATGCGTGCCGTGTTCAAGGCAGTCTCCGACAACAAACAGGTCGCGATGCTGGCCCCGACCACGGTTCTCTGCTTCCAGCACTTCGAGACCCTCAAAGAGCGATTCGCCGCCTTTCCGGTGACCGTTGCCATGCTGAGCCGATTTGTCCCCCCTAAACAACAGAAGCAGGTCATTCGGGACATCGAATCGGGCAAGGTGGACGTCGTGGTGGGAACTCACCGCTTGCTGTCGAAGGATGTGGATTTCCAGGATCTCGGCCTGCTGATCGTCGACGAAGAGCAGCGGTTCGGAGTGACCCACAAAGAACGGCTCAAGCAGTTGAAAAAACAGGTCGACGTCGTGACGATGACAGCGACGCCGATTCCCCGAACGCTGCACATGGCCCTGACCGGTCTTCGTGACATGTCCGTGATCGAAACTCCGCCGCGGGATCGCCTGGCGATCAACACGGCAGTGGTGAAGTTCAACACGACCGTGATCCAGAACGCGATCGACTTCGAACTGGACCGCGGAGGCCAGGTCTATTTTGTTCACAACCGCGTCCAATCGATCTACTCGATGGCCAGCTTCGTCCAGCGCATCTGTCCCAAGGCCCGGGTCGGTGTGGGCCACGGGCAGATGGCGGAGAAGGAACTGGAGCGGATCATGTTGCGGTTCATGCACCATGAGTTCGACGTTCTCGTCAGCACGACCATCATCGAGAACGGCCTCGACATTGCTGCCGCCAACACGATGTTGGTCAACCGGGCCGATCGGTACGGCCTGGCGCAGCTCTATCAGCTGCGCGGCAGGGTCGGCCGCTCGAACCGCCGAGCGTTTGCCTACCTGTTGATTCCTTCCGACAAGACATTGACTCCGATCGCGCGCCGCCGGCTGGCCGCCATCCGGGAGTTCAGCGAACTGGGCGCCGGTTTTCGTGTCGCCGCGCTGGATCTGGAGCTTCGGGGTGCGGGGAACCTGCTTGGCGGCCAGCAACATGGCCACATCGAGGCGATCGGTTTCGACCTCTACTGCCAGATGCTCGAGCGAACCATGGAGGAGCTGCGCACCGGAGAAGCGCCGCCGGACGTCGATACTTCCATCAATCTCCAAGCGGATTTAAGGCTCCCGACCAGCTTCGTGTCCGACGAAGCCCTGCGGCTGCGGATCTACAAGAGCGTCGCGTCGGCGCGAACCGTGGAAGAGATCGATGAGCAATACCGCGACCTCGAGGACCGGTTCGGCGAACTACCCGTCCAGGTTCAGAACATTCTCGAATACGCCCGGCTGCGGGTCTTCGGCCGCAGCCTGGGTATCCACTCGATCGACAGGAAGCGGGACTTTGTCGACGTCGTTTTTCACGAAAAAGCTCGCGTTAGCCCGGATCGGATCGTCCAACTCGTGGAGGAGGGTCGGAGAGTCATGTTCGCGCCGCCGGCGACGCTTCGGATCAAGGCAGCCGGATCCCGGCGGGAACTCTTCGAGACCATTCAAGACGTGCTGCTGGAACTGTCTTGATATATCCTTTTTGAGAAGAATCTATCTGCCCACTGCAGCCAGTGCCTGCTTGGGCGAGTGAGGAAGCGCATGCGTCGAGTATTGGTACTGTCCATTGTCGGGATCGGTCTCTGGGCCGGATCGGCCGTCGCCCAGAAGACCCTTGACGAAATCATCGCCAGGGTGAACGCCGATATCATCCTGCGCTCCGAATACGAGGAGACAGAGCAGTCGATGGAGGCGGAGCTGTCCCAGCAGTTGCAGGGTTTGCAGCTGGAACGAGCCGTCGAAGAAAGCAGGAAGGACCTGCTTCGCACCATGATCGATAACCACCTGCTGCTCCAGAAGGCGAAGGACCTGGATATGACCGCCGACCTGGAGGTGATCAAGACCATGGAACGCCTTCGGCAGGAGTACCAGTTCGACAGCCTCGAGTCGCTCGAGTCCGCAATCCTCCAACAAGGCCAGAATATCGAGACCTTCAAGGAGAACATCGCGATGCAGTACCTCACCGGCCAGGTTCTGCAGCGCGAAGTCTACCCGAAGATTATTATCACGACCGAAGATCTCCAGAACTACTACGAGGAACGCAAGGCCGATTTCAATCGGCCCGCGGGCATCCGTCTCCAAGAAATCGTGTTCCTGACCGCAGGCAAGACGCCCGAGGAGCTGGAGGCGATCAGGGAAAAGGCCGACGAAACCCTCCTTCGCGTGGGGAGCGGAGATGATTTCGGAGAGGTTGCCAACGAGGTTTCCGAGTCCGGCACCGCATCGAATTTTGGAGACCTCGGGTTTTTCGAGAAGGGCCAGCTCAGTGAAGACTACGAAGCAGCCGCTGCCGACCTCGGTCGCAACGAAGTCAGCGAGGTCATCCAATTGTCAGACGCCCTGGTCATCCTGAAGGTCCCGGATCGGCACGACGGAGGCATCTTGGAGTTCGAACTGGCGCGTAACGACATTCGGGACCGCCTCTGGTCCGACCGGGTCACGCTCCGCGTTCGTGATTACCTGACGCGGTTGCGACTCGCGGGATTCATCGAGATTCGTGAAGGTTACAGCGATTCGGGTGGGGCCGGCTCCAGCCAGAACTAGTCACGCCCTCACGCTTCCTGGATAAGTGCGACTGGACCTGTTTTTGAAGTGGTGCCGCGTCATCCCCCGGCGGCCGATGGCAAAAGCCACCTGCGATGCCGGCCGCGTCCAGGTCAACGGTCGCCTCGCCCGGGCAGGTCACCAACTCCGCATCGACGACATTGTCACGCTCGATCTGACGAACCGACAGTTGAAGTTCAAGATCCGATCTCTGCCCGATCGAGCACCCGGTAAGGTAGAATCCCGCGAAATGATCGAAGTTCTGGAGAACATCCGCAAGGTGGCGGAGGGCTGAGATGCTCACGCCGCTGGAACTGGCAATCATGAAGTCCCTGTGGCGGCGGGGGGAGGCCACCGTCCGCCAGGTTCAGGACGACCTTGTACCTGACAGAGGGCTGGCTTACACGACGGTCATGACCGTAATGGATCGGCTGTTCAAGAAGGATCTGGTGCAGCGGCGCAAGAAGTCGAGAGCACACGTGTACCGACCCGTCGTAACCGAGGCGCAGGCGCGTCGGGAAGCAGTCGGAGTGCTCCTGGACGGTTTTTTCGGGGGCTCCCGGGCAAGTCTTCGATCCTACCTGTCCGGAAGGGAACCCGTCGCGCCCCCTCCCCCCTCGAAGGACGCTCCACCCCTCGACGACACCCTGCTGTAGTAGAGCATTTCTGGTGAATTGGGGATTCGACACATCAGACTCCCCTCCTCAGATGAGGAGGGGTGGCGCGAAGCGCCGGGGTGGTGTTGATCAAGAAAACGACTCCGTGTGTGTTTGGGAGGCATCCACCCAGTTGATCCAACCACCCCGTCTGCGCCTGGCGGCGCATCCACCCCTCCTTATATCCAAGGAGGGGAGCTTTTGGGGACCCCCCTAGTCTTCCTTCTTGAAGAGGATGTCGTAGAGCTGCTTCTTGCTTATTCCGGTTTGCGTGGACAACAACTTGAGCAGCTGCTTGCGTGTCAGGCCGGACACGTCGATACGCTCGGACTTCGAATCCCGGTTACCCGCGACCACGATCACGAATTCCCCTTTTTCGACGATCCGGGGCAGAATCTCCGAGATGTGTCCGGACAGATGCTCCTCATGAATCTTGGTCAACTCCCGGCCCACGAAGATCTCCCGGTCCCCGAGTACCTCCAGCATGTCTTCCAGGGCGGACCGAATGCGGCGCGGTGTTTCGAAGAAGATCAACGTGGTTGGAACGGATTCGTACGAAGCGAGCTTGCGGCGGCGATGGCTCTGCCGCGCCGGTAGAAAGCCCCCGAAAGAGAAGACATCACTCGGCAGGCCTGAGACCGATAGTGCGGCCACGCTGGCCGACGGTCCCGGCACGGGTACGATCTGGACTTCACGCGCGCGGCACAGCCGAATCAGGCGGTATCCGGGGTCCGCCACTGTTGGTGTGCCCGCATCGGATATCAGCGCGACGTCGGTGCCCGAGGCGATGCGTGCAGCAAGCTCTTCGGCCTTTTCCACTTCATTGAACTCGTGATAGCTTTCCAGCGGCCGGCGGATTCCGTAGTGATTGAGCAGCTTGACGGACCGCCGCGTGTCCTCACAGGCAACGAGATCCACCTTCGCCAGGAGTGACGCGGCTCGATGAGACAAATCAGCGAGGTTGCCGATCGGTGTCCCGACGACGTAGAGGGTGCCTTTTGACATCGCGAGAAATCACTTTGGCCGGTTTTAAGCTTGACTCGACCGGTTGGCTCGCTACAATAGCTAGCTTGGTATACGCCTAAAGGACTAGAGATTGAATCTCAGTTTTGACGAGTACCGAAAGGAATCAACAAAAACCTACCATAATGCCCAATCAACAATAGCCACTGTTCGTTCCTAAGAGCGGTCCTGCTTACATAGCGTAGCTATTCTCTTATTGATATCCTCACTTGAATACATGGCCCCGGTTCTACCAAGAACCGGGGCTTCCTCTTTGGCGTCTCGTAATCCGCTAAATCCGCTAAATCCGTAGCCGAATTCGTCCGTGCAATCCAGGGCTTACGGGTTCAAGGAGCGCAGATACTCGCGGAAATCCGAGCCCAGGTCGTTGCGTTTGAGCGCGAATTCGACGGTGGCTTTGAGGAAACCGAGTTTGTCACCGGCATCGTAGCGGGTGCCCTCGAACATATAGGCGTAGACGGGTTGCTGCTCCAGCAACAGGCGAATCGCGTCGGTCAGTTGAATTTCGCCGCCGCGGCCGGCATCGGTGCGCTCGAGAGCATGAAAGATTTCGGGGGTCAGGAGATAACGGCCGATGATGGCCAGGTCGGAAGGCGCCTCGGCGGCTTCGGGTTTCTCGACGACGTCCTGGATTCGGAAGACACGACCTGCGTAACCGTCCAACGGGTATCCCTGGATGATCCCGTAATGTGAGACTTCATCGGTGGGCACTCGGCAGGTTGCGATCATCGACGACTGAAGCTTGTCGAACAAATCCGTCATCTGCTTCAGGCAGGGTGTCTCTGAGTCGATGATGTCGTCGCCAAGCAGCACTGCGAAGGGCTCTGCCCCGACCGACTCCCGAGCCATCATGATCGCGTGCCCGAGTCCCAGCGCTTCTTTCTGCCGAACGTACGAGACGTTGACCATGTTCGAGATCTGGTCCATCTCGGCCAGCTCCGCGGTCTTGCCTCGTTCTTCGAGGATGCGTTCCAACTCGAAGGACACATCGAAGTGATCCTCGATCGCGTTCTTGCCTCGGCCGGTCACGATCGTAATGTTGCGGATTCCCGACGCCACCGCCTCCTCGACCACGTACTGGATTAGCGGTTTGTCGACGAGCGGCATCATTTCTTTGGGCTGAGCTTTCGTCGCGGGAAGAAAACGGGTACCGAGCCCGGCGGCCGGGAAGACGGCCTTTCGGATCTGCATGGTGCTGGAGAGTCCGTGAGCGACGTCGGTCAAGAGCTGATCCTCCAAGAAGGCGATTGTAACGCCATTTCGGAGGGCTGGCACTCGCGGCCATTCATTTCAAGGAACCCGTTCCGGTAGGGTTTGTCGACGGTAACGCGGTCTCCCGGGCGACGCGGACAGTGTTGACGTGGATGGTGACCGTGTCGTTTGTATTCTGGGCATAGCCGCCCGCGAGGACGACGGCGCAGGCGACACCTTGATCTGCGCACGCTTCCAGAACCATGCGATCACGATTCGCCAGCCCGTCGATAGTCAGGCCCAGCCCCCCGAGCATGTCCTGGCGGTAGGGATCGGCGCCGGCCAGGTAGAAGACCAGGTCCGGGGAGGCATCGTCGAATCCGGTTGCGAGCGCACGCTCCAATTCCCGAGCGTACTCCTGGTCGGTGCAGCCATCGCGAAGCGGGACGTCGATGTCGCTCGGTGGCTTGACGGCCGGGTAGTTGTCAGCCTGATGCAGTGAGATCGTCGTCACGCGGGGGTCCTGTTCGAATATGAACGCCGTGCCGTTGCCGTGATGGACGTCGCAATCGATGGTCATGGCCGTCTCGATGCTCCGCTTCTTTTGGAGCACCCGGATGGCAACGGCAACGTCATTGACCAGACAGAATCCTTCCGCGTGGTCGGGAAAGGCATGGTGAAACCCTCCGGTCAGGTTCATAGCGCGCCCCTCCTCGCAAGCAAGCTCTCCAGCGAGAAGCGTGCCGCCCGTGGCGAGCCAGAAAGCGTCCACGAGTGCGGGTGAAAACGGGACCTCTGCGACCCTGAGCTCGCCCTCGGACATCATGCCCGTCTTCAGCTTCTGCAGGTAGTTGAAGTCATGGACGGTGAGGATGTCTTCGTCGGTCGCGGGATTGGGGGTTACAAAGTCGTCGTCATCGACAAACGCTCGAATCTCCTCGTAGACGAGACGATACTTCTCGATCGGAAAGACATGGGCGTCTCCGAAGTTGAGGAAGTAATCGGGGAGTAAACGATTTTCATGGGAGAACAAGTAGTCAGTAGTCAGTAGTCAGTAGTCAGTAGTCGGTAGTCAGTTACGTTTCCGCGTTTCACTGACTGGCTTGTCACCTGTCGGTTTTGCTTGTCGTGGCGGTTCGGGCCACAATGGCTGCTGAGCGTCCGCCAACTGACTACCGACTACTGGCTACTGACTACTCAACTACATCAATCCCTGAACCGCGCCTCCATCGATGGGAATCGTCGTGCCTGTAATATAGCTGGCCCGCTCCGAAGCCAGGAAGGCGACAAGAGCCGCGAACTCTGCGGTACTGCCGATGCGGCCCAGCGGGATCGTGGACTCCCAGTTTCGGACTACGTCGTCTCTCGACACGCCCGTGCGTTCCGCCGTGGCGTTTGCGAGTTGTTCCACCCGGTCGGTCATGGTGAATCCCGGACATACATTGTTGACTAGAATATTGTCTGGTCCGAGTTCCTTTGAGAGAGTCTTCGCTAGCCCGACGACACCGGCCCTCAGGCTGTTCGATAGCAGCAATCCGTCCACCGGTTGCTTGACCGAGATCGAGGTAATGTTGATGATTCGCCCCCACCGATTCACCTTCATGTAGGGTATGGCTGCCCGGCAGAGGTTCACAACACTCAAAAGGTTCAGATGGAAGGCGGCTGCCCACGCCGAGTTCTCGAGCGTGTCGAAGGTCCCCGGCGGCGGGCCGCCTGCGTTGGTGACGAGGATGTCGATCGTACCGAAGCGGCCAGCAACCCCGGAAACCAGCTTCTCGACGTCTTCGGTCCGGGAAACGTCGGCCTTCAGCCCAAAGACCTCGCTGCCGGTTTCGCCGGCAATTTCGCCCGCCACTTGCAAGATAAGGGCTTCGTTCCTGGAGCAGATGGCAACCCGCGCGCCTTCGCGGGCGAGTTCTTCGGCCACGGCCCGGCCCAGGCCCTTGCTGGCGGCTGCCACAAGAGCTGCTTTGTTCTGAAGTCCTAAATCCATAGACCGTCCTTTTAGCTGGCTAAGCTAGGTTTGTCTGAGGTAGTCGTCGGTCTTGTCCAACCAGTCCTGCCGTATCGGCGAGAACACGTCGAGGTCCAGCGTATCTTCGAGCGCTTCAGCCGCATGAACGACGTTGGACGGGATGTGCAGGACTTCACCTTCACGGACGACGATCTCGCGTCCCTCGATGTCGAACTTGAGTGCCCCTTCGAGAACATAGGTCACTTGTTCGTTCTCATGGCTGTGTGCTGGAACGACGCTTCCCGCCTTCAGGATGACGTGTGCCAGCATCACGCGGTCGCCCGTCACGAGTTTCCTGGATATCGCCGGGCTGAGCGTTTCGAGTTCGATTTCGTCCCAACGGTAGTGCGTCGAGCGTCGTTCTGCTTCTTCCATCGTAGCGCCTCCTAATCGATGATCATCCCCATACGGAACCAACGTGTCCGGGAGAAAAAGTGCGCGGCTATCGAGAGATAGGCCTCGACGCGCTCCCTCCAGGAGCGGCGTCCAGGCACATACGGATCGCTCCGGTAGGACCAGTAGATGAACAGGGGCTTGCCCATGATGTCCCCGCGCCGGATGAAGCCCCAGTACCGACTGTCGTTGCTGTTGTCCCGATTGTCGCCCATCACGAAGTATGAATTTTCCGGCAGTGTGACCGGTCCGTAGTTATCGCGGGCCTGGAGTTCGCTCGGGGTCCACGGGTCCGCACGATAGATAGAATAATCGACGTGGATTTTGTAAGGCTCGTCGAGTTGTTCGGCGTTGACCAAGACGTTCTTGTCGCGGATTTCGACGGTGTCGCCGGGCAGCGCGATCAGGCGTTTGACGAAAGGGATGTCTCCCTGCGTCGGAGAACGGAACGCGACGATATCGCCGCGTTCGAGGCTGCGCCGCGGCAGATACGAGCGCATGAAATCCGGGTAGTTTGCGCCGAAAGCCAACTTGTCGAGGAAGAAGTGATCACCGACCATGATTGTGGGTTTCATCGATTCGGTCGGGACTTGCGTCGCCTGGGCGACGAAGCTTGTGAAGATTAGGACGAAAATGATCGTGAAAGTGAGGCTCTCGACCCACTCCCTGACCTGACTCTTGCCGATCGGGGCTGGGTCGGCTCGGTTCGCGACTGCCGTCGAATCGAATACGACCAGTTCACCGACGCCAACGTCCGGACGGCCCTGCCCGAGCTCCCGCAAGTCTGCGTTCATTGAAGCTTTGCTCGTACGAGGCCGCTGACCCTGCCCCCGTCGACGGTCTTTCCCGAGAGCAAAGCCATGGTTGCCTTCATCACCCTGCCCATGTCTTTCGGCCCCTCGGCCCCGGTTTCGGAAATCGCACCCTCGATCGCCTGCTGAATCTCTTCGTCGGTTGCGGGCGGCGGCAGATACGCTTCGATCACCTCGATCTCACTTTCTTCCTTCTCTGCCAATTCGATGCGGCCACCCTTGCGGAACTGTGCTGCAGAATCTCTACGTTGCTTCACGAGGGTGTTCAGAACAGCCAGCACCTCGCCGTCGGTCAATGTTTCGCGCTTCTCGATTTCCTTGTGCGTCACGGCGGTCTTGACCATCCGCAGGACGCCCAGTTTCAGCGCTTCCCTGGCTTTCATCGCCGATGCGAGGTCTGCCTGGATTCTCTCCTGTAATCCCACGTCCTATCTCCCTTGTGACCGGTCCGTCGAATTCGGGAGGGGAATGTTATCAGATCTCTGCCGTGGGGCTTCAGGCGTCCAGCTCGACGGTCCAGTACAGATAGTCTCGCCAGCTATCGGGAGGTGACTTGATCCTGAACGTGATGTGGTAGGCCGGGAGCCATCGAGGTTCGGTGGGCGGCCGGATGAGTTCCATGCCGGCCTGTTCGGGCGTGCGGCCTCCCTTCCGGTGGTTGCACCTGAAGCATGCGGTCACGATGTTGTTCCACTTCTTCTTGCCGCCCCGCGCGACCGGGGTCACGTGATCGAAAGTCAGGTCTTCGGTCGGGGATTTCTTGCCGCAATACTGGCACTTGTAGTCGTCCCTCGCGTAGATGTTCGCGCGGGAGAACTTGACGCGGTGCCGATTCTTGACCCGGGCGTACTTGATCAGCCGGCAAATGGACGGGAGCTTGATCGCAAACGTGACACTGTGGACCTCGCGGTCGTACTCGTCGATGACCTCCACCTTGCCCGCGAACAGTAGGGTCAGCGCTCGCTTCCACGAGATGATGCGCAGCGGTTCGTAGGATGCATTGAGCAACAGCGTAGCTTGCATTCGATTCTTCTTATTCCTCCACTTGATTAGGAAAATTCTTAGCGACGACCGTGTCTTTGTCAAGGCTTTTCCCGACCCAAACCCTTATTTGACAATAGGTTTGAGACGATCTGACGTGGCGTTACCGATTCGGTGATCGCTCCGGCGCCAGGGTTGGCTTACAATGGCCTTTTTCCGCATGGCTGTTGGTGCCCGGCCTCGACGAAGTCGGCTTGCCCAGCGACCGGCCGTCGGCCCCTCAGCGTTGGCTAGCGATCGGTTTTCGTTTCGTGACGCTCGACGTGGAGGGCTACCGGTCCGGGGCCCTGAACGAAACGTTGGCGCCCCTGAAGACACCGGAAGAGAAGTGAAGATTCTCGTCATCGGGTCGGGCGGCCGGGAGCACGCCATCGTCGACTCCCTGTCCCGGAGCCGTAAAGCCTCGAAGATCTACGCCGCCCCCGGGAATGGGGGCATTCGCGACCAGGCCGAGGTCGTGTCGATACCCGGGGGAGATGTCGAGGCGTTGTCCGGTTTTGCCGAGAACAACGGCGTCGAGCTCACCGTCGTCGGCCCGGAAGTGCCTCTCAGCCTGGGGATCGTCGACCGGTTCCGCGAGAGGCAGCTTCCCATCATCGGTCCCACCGCAGAGTTGGCGCGGCTCGAGTCCAGCAAGAGCCACACGAAACGTCTGTGCTCCGAAAACGGGATCCCCACCGCTGCGTACACGGAATGCGACACCGCCGAAGAGGCGTATGCGGTGCTGGAGGAGGGCAGCTATCCCATCGTTGTGAAGGCGGACGGTCTCGCGGCGGGCAAGGGGGTGGTCGTGGCGTCGGATCGAGATGAGGCCCGCCGGGCGATCCACGATCTCATGGAAACGGGCACGCTCGGTGCGGCCGGTTCCCGGGTCGTTATCGAGGAGTTCATGGCCGGTGAAGAAGCTTCCTTTCACGTGTTCGTCGACGGGACCGATTTCAAACCCATGGTTGCTTCGCAGGACCATAAGCCGCGCTTTGCAGGAGACCAGGGTCCCAATACCGGCGGCATGGGGGCCTATTCCCTGGACTCGCTGCTGACCGGGCAGGAGCGGCAGGATGTCGTGGAGCGGATCATTCGTCCCACACTGTTAGCGATCGGTAGCTACTTCGGTATTCTCTACGCCGGGCTGATGCTGACCGACGAGGGGCCGAAGCTGGTGGAATACAACGTTCGCTTCGGGGATCCGGAAACCCAGGTCATGCTGCCGCGACTCCGGACCGACCTGGTGGACGTGTTCCAGGCGATGTTGGATCACCGCCTGAACGACATCGATCTCGATTGGAAGGACGGCGCCGCGGCTACTGTCGTTCTGGTGGCGGACTCCTACCCGGGCAAGGTCGAGTCCGGAAAAGAGATTTCCGGCCTGGCGGAGGCGCGCCGGGTCTCCGACGTCACCGTCTACCATGCCGGAACGCGATGGGAGGACGGTCGGGTCTATACGGCCGGCGGCCGCATCCTGAACGTGACCGCGATCGGAGCCACCTTGTCGGAAGCCCTTGAAAAGGCTTATTTTGTCGCAGAAATGATAGACTTTGAAGGCAAAGACTATCGCCGAGATATCGGACAGAAAGGACTCAGGAAAGCCACATGAAACCATCGGTAGGAGTCATCATGGGAAGCGATTCGGACCTTCCCGTCATGCGCGAAGCAGTGAAGGTCCTGGAGCAGTTCGGAGTCGGCTGCGAGGTCGAAGTATCCAGCGCCCACCGATCTCCCGCCCGTACCGGAGAATTCGCGCGGACGGCGAGAGAGCGTGGGCTGAAGGTGATCATCGCCGGGGCTGGGTCGGCGGCCCACCTGGCCGGGGTCATCGCGGCGGAGACCACCTTGCCGGTCATCGGGGTCCCGATCGACAGTTCCCCCCTGAAGGGATTCGATTCGCTGCTATCGACAGTCCAGATGCCGCCGGGGGTTCCGGTCGCCACGATGGCCGTCGGCAAGTCAGGCGCCACCAACGCGGCGCTGTTTGCCGTACAGATCCTAGCCACCGCCGATGAGGCGCTGGCTGCCGGCATGGTGGAGCACAAGAAGAAACTGGCTGAGGGCGTCGCCGAAAAGAACCGGCGTGCCCAGGAACGACTGCAATCAGGCTGATGAAGAAGTTTCATGTCGCCAATTTCGGCTGCCGCGCCGCTCAATCCGAAGGGGCCGCCGTTCACGAGGAGCTGAGGGCTGGGGAGCTCTCTTCCTCCAAGACCGCTTTCGGAGCGGACGTCCTGATCGTCAATTCGTGTACGGTCACCGAGGAAGCCGACCGTGAGGTTCGTCGCTTGATCCGCCGTGTCGCTCGCCGCAGTCCCGAAACCCGAATTATCGTTACGGGTTGCTACGCCCAGCGCTGTCCGGAAGAACTCGCCACGATGCCGAACGTAAGCTACGTTGTCGGCAACTCCCACAAGTCGATGGTCGGTGAGCTTGCCATTGACGTTCTCGAAGATCCCTCCGGAGAGGGCCGTGCGGAAGTCTTCTGTAGCGACATCTTCCAGGAGAAGGAACTGACGCGCACACCGCACCAGGGTTCGCGCGGACGTACCAGGGCGACTGTGAAAGTACAGGACGGTTGTGATTCGAACTGTTCTTTCTGCATCATTCCGTCGGTTCGCGGCCGCAGCCGGAGCCTGTCCCCCGCAGCGCTGCTGTCACAGGTCCGGGAGCTCGTGGAACGTGGCTACCGTGAGGTGGTTCTGTCCGGGATTCACCTTGGTTCATATGGTCGCGACCTGAGTGGCGCGCCTTGTTTTGAGGAACTGGTCCGAAGCGTACTGGATGAGGTGCCCCGGCTCGAGCGATTGCGGTTGAGCTCCATCGAGCCTCTGGAAGTCACGCCTGGATTGATCGATCTGGTGGCCGCCCACAGCCGGGTGGCCCGTCACCTCCATGTGCCGCTGCAGAGCGGGTCCGCCCGGATTCTTCGAGCGATGCGCCGACCCTATAGCCCGGAGTATTACTCCGACCTGGTGTGCCGGATTCGCGAACGTGCGCCCGACGCCGCGATCGGTGCCGACGTCATGGTCGGATTCCCGGGCGAGAGCGACGACGATTTCATGGAGACCTACCGGTTGATCGACGCGTCGCCGCTGACCTATCTGCATGTTTTCCCTTATTCATCGCGCCCCGGAACCGTCGCATCGGAGATGCCGAACCCTGTCCCGGACCATGTGTCCCGGCATAGGGGCCGACTCTTGCGCAACTTGGCAGCCCGCAAGAACGAGCGGTTCAGACAGAGGTTCATCGGCCGCGATCTGGCCGTGCTGATCCTCGATGAGAAAGCCGTCGACGGGCAGCGCGCCGGCATGACCGACAACTTCATCAAGATTCGCGTTCCTGAGGAACTGGCGCCGAACCGATGGCACACTCTCCCCGTATCGGCGCTCGAGGGAGCGGGGCTTGCCGTCGATGATCAGGTTTCCAGGATGACGACTGCGGCCGAAACCGTATGATCGTGTGTCAGCGACACGAAAAACCGGCCGGCGCCCAGCGCCGTGGCCCGGTTCAATGCTTCGCCGTAAAGGTGGAGTTCAGGCTGACCTGAAGGGAGTCGATGCACGTCGACGTCCTTCCATCGAACGCCGGCGGCCCAGCCAGTTCCGAGCGCTTTGAACGCCGCCTCTTTTGCCGCCCAACGGGCCGCGTAGTGGATTTCGGGACGAGCGCATCCTTTGCAGTATGCGGTCTCACCTTCTGTGAAGATTCGATTCAGGAACCGATCTCCGAACCGCTCGATCGACTTTGCGATCCGCTCATTCTGAATGACGTCGATTCCGATTCCGATGATCATAGGATAGTAGTCAGTAGTCGGTAGTCAGTAGTCAGTTAGGGGACGCGTGCTCAAACTGATCGCTGACAGCCGGAGGCCGTTCGTTAATGCGGGACGGAATATGTTACAGGTACAGCGTAACTCGCAGGTGACTTTTCTGACGGCCCCTCAGTTGACCGGGATTCCCAGGATCGTCCATGCGTTCTCGACGCGCAGGGGGGAGAACGACGATTTTGCGACGGGGCCGGATCGACCCGATATCGAGGAGAACCGGGAACGGTTCATGGCCGCGATCGGAGTTCCCGGATGGCCGTCTTTCAGGCCGAAGCAAATCCACTCCAACATCGTTCATGCGGTGAATGACAACATGTCGGTGAACGAGAGGCCCGAGGGAGACGCGGCCTTCACGTCGCTTTCGGGAATGGCACTGGGTGTCGCAACAGCCGACTGCGCGCCGATTCTGATCGCCGATTCGGGTTCTCGCGCGGTTGCGGCCGTCCACGCCGGTTGGCGTGGCACCTCCGAGGGTGTTGCGCGTCGCACCGTCGATCGTATGGTCATAGAATCGGGACTCGATCCGGGCGACATCTGGGCCGTCGTGGGTCCGCACATCGGAGTCTGTTGTATGGAAGTGGGCGAGGAAGTTTACGACTGGTTTGCCCACCCGGCCGTATTCGAGCGGCGTGAGGAGTGGACGAAGCCCCACCTGAACTTGGCCGAAGCCAACCGGCTTCAGTTAATTGCAGCGGGCGTTGATCACAGCCGCGTGATCGTTTCCTCATTGTGCACGAAGTGTCGGGCTGACCTCTTCTATTCGTACCGCAGGGATGGAGACCGGGCGGGCCGGATGATCTCCCTGGTCGGGATCGAGCCCTGAATGGATTGCGCACGCGGCAAGGATCAGTGGGAATCCGCGCGCTGCCGGATGGTCGGCGAGCAGATCCGCGCGCGGGGGGTTCGGGACGAGCGCGTACTCGACGCGATGCGCCGGGTACCAAGACATGAGTTCGTCCCGTCGTCTTCGCTGACCAGCGCCTACGAGGACACTCCCTTGCAGATCGAGGACGGCCAGACCATTTCCCAGCCCTACATCGTCGGCCTGATGAGCGAGATGCTACGAGTCGGGGCCGAAGACCGGGTACTCGAAGTCGGAACCGGATCCGGTTACCAGACGGCCGTGCTCGCAAAGCTCGCGCGGATGACGTTCACGGTGGAGATTCGTGAAGAACTGGCTCGAGGGGCTCGCCTGAACCTCGAAAAACTCGGCTTCACGAACATTGACTTCAGGATCGGCGACGGTTACGCCGGATGGCCGGCGGCCGCACCGTTCGATTGCATCGTAGTCACAGCCGGAGCTGACTCGATTCCACCGAAGCTCGTCGCTCAACTGCGAGCCGGTGGCCGGATGGTGATACCTGTGGGCGACACCTTACACGGCCAGATCCTCCAACTTGTCACCAAGCAGAGTGATGAAGCGATAGACATCAAAGACACGGTTCCGGTACGATTTGTACCGATGATTTCAAGCACAGGAGGAGGCGTGGGGGGATCGACCGACTCCTAATGACGGTTGGTTCGACCGCCGAATAGTCATGAAAATCTTACGAATCACAATGGTGCTCGTCCTCGCCCTGGCTGCCGCGTTGCCGGCGGCCGCCCAGGAACGCGAGGCGCCGGGCATCACGGGCATGGCCGTACAGGGTACGTCGGTCAACCTGGAGTATTTCAAGGGTGAGAAGAACGTTCTGGTAATCTTCTACCGGATGCACACTTGACCGTTCTGTCAAGAGCAGCTCGGTGAGCTGCAAGCGAACTACGACAAGATCAAGGAACTCGACGCGGAGTTGATCGCGCTCAGCGCAGACCCGCAGGAAACCGCCCGACAGACCGTTCGGGAACTCAAGTTGACGTACCCCGTGCTGTCGGACTCCTACCGAAACCATATCCGCGCCTACGATGTCCTCCATCCGCAGGAAGGAATCGCGCGGCCGTCCGCATTCATCATCGATAGGGAAGGCAAGATCCGATGGCAGTTTGTCGGAATGAGTGCGGGAGAGCGGCCGGCGATGCTGACGATCTTCAGTGAGCTCGAGGCGTTGCGCTAGCAGCCCGTGGCAGAAGTCTGATGGCTCGCGTTACGGCGGCGTTGCGCCAGATGCTAGGCGCCGCGCCGACGGCGATGCTGGTACATCGTTGAGGCGCGGGAACAACGCAGATGGTGTGACGCCGCCGTAACCCTTCGGGCGCACGGGGATTGCGGCCGGATACTTTGTTGCTCGTCGTCATGATGAAACCGCATCAGTTCCTCCTCCCGCCTCGTCTCCGCCTCGCAAGACCCGTGCGCGCGAACCATCAGACTTCTGCCACTGGCTGCTTCGCGTTTTTCGGGGCTAAAAAAAGGGCGGTAGAGCCGTGAGGCCTACCGCCTATTCTTCTGCGCGTCATCAAAGACGCGATCCGTCTATTACCGGAGTAACTGCAGAACCGACTGCGATGACTGGTTCGCCTGGGCCAGCGCTGAGAGGCCGCTCTGGGTCAGGATGTTGAACTTCGTCAACTGTGCCGCTTCTTCCGCGATGTTGGCGTCGCGGATTCGGGATTCCGAAGCCTTCACACTGACCGACATCGTCTGAGCCTGCGAGACGGCAAAACTCAACCGGTTCATCGCCGCACCGACCCGACCCTGAACGGTCCCGAGGGTACCGATGGCAGTCTGAATGGCGGTGATAGCGGTGTTGGCGTTCGCCTGGCTCGTGATGTTCTGGGTGCTGATACCGAGACCCTGCGTGTCGACTGCCGTGGTCAGGGCGAACGAGACGTATGTAACCGTCGCGGACGTCGCCGTCTGCGTGTTACCGACGAAGACCGAACGGGCGTTCAGGTTCGCGTTGCCCGTTTCCAGTCCGCCAGCCGTCGCGTTTCGGGTGATTTCCGAAAGCACCGACTGGAACTCCGCGTCCAGAGTCGCCCGGGAACCGGTAAAGGTGTCCGAGGCCGACTGGCTGGCCAGAGTCAAGGCACGGTCGAGCAAAGAAGAAATGTTATTCAGCGCGCCGTCTTCGATCTGCAGCTTGCTGATGGCGTCATTCGCACTGCGGATACCGATCGTCAGACCGGTGTTGTCCAGTCTGTGCCGGTTCGCGACCGCCTGACCGGCGGCGTCATCGGCCGCGCTATTGATGCGCAGTCCGGACGTCAACCGTGCCAGGGTCCTCTGGAGACCGCCTTGGGTCTGGTCGAGGGTGGCCTGTGCGTTGATAGACGAAAGGTTGGTGACTACAGAAAAGCTCATAAGGATCCTCCCTGAAAGAGTTAAATTGATCCTCCTTGATCTTGAGCACGGGTATCCGAGCCCGTCCAAACATCCGTGTTTAGTTGTACCCTCTGTATCGGCCCCTCAGATTGGGATGTTTAGCCCGAAAGTCAAAAAACTGACACCTTGACTTAATCATTGCTTTTTCAATCTCTTTGCCGGAATTCACACCCCTTCGCCCCCCCCGCCGGTGCGGTTTACCCCCAGGCCTCAACCCGTCTCGGCAGGCCCGTAAGACTCCCGGGCCCGTGTTACCATTTCATCACTGAGGTCGTAGGGAGCGAGGTTCGAATGGGCGGACGAAATCCATACTTTGATGAGCTTGCCTCGGTGCACTTGGCAACCGAGAAGTTCACCGTCACATTCCTTCCGATGAACGTGACGGTCGAGGTCGACCCCGACAAACTCCCCCTCGGCGACACCGGCCTGCCGGGCAGCATCCTGGATGTTGCCCTGGCCAACGGCATCGAGATCGATCACGCCTGCGGCGGCGTCTGCGCCTGCTCAACCTGCCATTGCGTCGTTCAGGAAGGCGGAGACACGCTCTCCGAGATGAGCGACGCCGAAGAAGACCAGCTCTACAACGCGCCGGGCCTCACCCCCGACAGCCGCCTCAGCTGCCAGGCCGTCGCCGACGGGTCCGTGGATATCGTTGTTTACATCCCGGATTGGAACCGTAACGCGGCACGGGAAAGTCACTGAAGAATAGTCAGTAGCCAGTAGTCAGTTGCCAGCCGCGACCCGCCTCTTTCCGCTCCTTCTTCAACTGACCACTGACTACTTTTGACTGATTACTATTTTCCCCTTGACGCTTTCGGGCACTGGCATAAAAATATGGCAACCATGACAAACCAATATCGCGCGATCTTGGTCGGCGCTTTGGTGTGCCTCCTGGGGGCAGGTGTTTTCGCCACGGGCCAGAGCCTGCCCGTTTCACAGCAAAGCACGTCGGATGGGAATCCGCAGCGGGTGCCGGATCAGTTTCGTCTCTCGGTTGAGGTCGAGCTGGTCAACGTGACCGCGACTGTGCTGGATCAGGAAGGCAAGTACGTCGAGGGTTTGACCGAGACCGATTTCACGATTTTTGAAGACGGGGTGGAACAGGAAATCTCATTCTTCTCGCACGATCTCAGAGTGCCCATCAGTATGGGGATTCTGGTCGACACGAGCGGCAGCATGCGTCACAAACTGCAGCAATCGTTGCAGACCGCGCGGGAGCTGGCGCAAGCGCTGTCTGACGAAGACGAAGTGTTCATCATCGCCTTTGACAACAACGTCAAGGTGCTTCAGAACTTCACTCGCAATGGACCGCACATTCAGCAAACGTTGCGGGGCATCCGCTCCCGCGGTGAGACCGCCGCTTTCGATGCGATCGGTCTGGGCCTGGAAATGATGGACGCCGCGAAGCACGACAAGAAGATTCTGTTGATGATCACCGATGGTTTCGACACCAAGAGCAAGCTCAAAGCCGATGACATCGACGAGATGCTCAAACGTGCCGAGGTGCTCGTGTACGCGATCGGAATCGATGACGATGACGACGACCCGGAAGTGCGTCGACGGACCCGGTACCACATCTACCACTACATGTTGGCGCGGTTGACGGGTGTCACAGGGGGCCGGGCGTTTCGCCTGTTCACCGGACGTCGTTACGCACTGCGGAGCCTCGCGGAGGTGCTGCTGGAGGAGTTACACCAGCAGTACACGCTCAGTTACTATCCGTCGAGCGGTCCCGTCGACACGAGTTGGCGGGAGATCGAGGTGGAACTGGAGCATCCGGGAGCGACGATCCGCCACAGGGGTGGATACTACGTCGGCACAATGCTCGCGTCGCCGCAATAGTTTTCCCGTTCTCTTAGACCACTTTCGGGAAGTCCATCAGCGTGTTCGTTGTCTCGATAGAGCGCCGACGCGCCTCTTCCAGTGCCGGTGCCGCGTCGATCACCACGTCGACTAGTTCCGGGTCGAACTGCTTCCCTGAAGACTCTCGCAACTCCTCGACGGCGCGCTCTGTCGAGAGGCCTCGCCGGTATGGGCGGTTGCTCGTCATCGCGTCGAAGGTGTTATGCGTGGGATGAGAAGATTAGTCACGGACTGCACGGACGAATTCAGCCACGGATTGCACGGATTTAGCAGATTAGGAGAGGTCTTTCGGACAGCATGACCAGTTAATTCTGTCCTATCCGTGTAACCTGTGTAATCCGTGGCTTTCTTACGCGGATAGTCTTTATCCGGCGACTGCCGGCATCTTCTTAAGTTCGGCCGGGCCTTGATCCAGACCGATTCGCTTGATCTTTTCGATCAGCGTTGTCCGCTTCAGATTCAGTAACTTCGCGGCAAGCTTCTTGTTTCCGCCGGTTTTTCGCAGACTCTGGAGGATCAACTCGCGCTCCATGCCCGACACGACGCTCTGGAAATTGATCCCTTCGTCAGGGATTTCGATCATCGGGGGCAGATTGGCGCCCGACCGGCTCTGTATCTCAGGGGGCAGATCGAGGGCGACGATCGTCGGGCGGGGCCCGGTCAGCGCCACCATCCTCTCCACGATGTTTTCCAGCTGACGAACGTTTCCGGGCCAGTCGAACGACATCAGGGCCTTGACGACTTCCGGGGCGACAGTCTTGGATTCCAAACCGTGGGTTTCCGTGAAGTGCTTGACGAAGCGCTGAATCATCAGCGGAATGTCCTCCCGGCGCTCCCTGAGGGGCGGCAGGTCGACCGGGATCACGTTCAGTCGGTAGAATAAGTCCTCTCGGAATGTACGCTGACGGACCATTTCCTCTAGATCCGCACTTGTGGCCGCGACGATCCGGACGTCGATCTTGATAGTCGAGTTGCCACCGACCCTCTCGAATTCCCGCTCCTGGAGGACCCGCAGCAACTTGATTTGCAGTGTCTGTGGCATGTTCCCGATTTCGTCCAGGAAGAGGGTGCCTCCGTTGGCCTGCTCGAATCGCCCGATGCGCGTCTGGATCGCACCGGTGAAGGCGCCCTTGACATGACCAAAAAGCTCTGATTCTAAAAGAGTTTCCGGGATTGCGCCGCAATTGATACTGACGAGCTTCTGGTCGCGGCGAGGGCTGTTGAAATGGATGGCCCTGGCGATCAATTCCTTGCCCGTGCCGGTTTCGCCCTGGATTAGCACGGTGGTGTTCAACCCCGCGACCGCCTCGATCAGCTCGAAGATCTCTTTCATCGGCCGGCCCGTGCCGACGATATTGTCGAACGCGTACTTTTCCTTCAGCTGTCGCCGCAGGTACTGGTTTTCGAAACGTAACTGCCTTTGACGCAGTCCTTTACGGACCCGCAAGGGGAGCTCGATCAGCTTGAACGGTTTGGTCAGGTAGTCGTGCGCGCCCTTCTTGATGGCCTGGACGGCAGTTTCGATGGATGCGTGGCCGGTGATCACCAGGCCGATCGTCTCGGGATACTTGGCGAGAGTCTCGTCGAGGAGTTTGACGCCGTTCCTGGCGGGCAGCATGAGATCGGTGATCAGTACGTCGTAGGGGACTTGCGCCAGTTTTTCGGTTGCCTCCTCGGCTGAGCCCGCAGAATCGACCTCAAACCCATCCAGTGTCAAAATTTCGACTATGGCTTGACGAAGCTCCTCTTCGTCATCAACCACAAGTATCTGAGTATTCGATACTTCCATATTTATAGCGCCTCCTGCGTCAAAAATTTGAATCGATTATAGGAACAGTGTCATAAAGTTTGCAACAGAATATGCCGAAGAAAAGAGACGTATGAGCCCATTGAGTGAATTCCGACCGGAAAAGACCCGGATGCTGATCGTTGACGACGATGCCGACCTCCGCGTAACCCTCGCCGACTACTTTGAGAGCAGGGGGTTCAATGTCGTGTCGGCGCGTTGTGGGGCCGATGCCGTCGAACTGCTGGCCTCCCGCAGTACGCAGTTCGATATTGTCCTGACGGATCTGGTGATGCCGGGGGTCGACGGCCTCGCCGTGTTGAAAGCGGCAAAGCAAGTCAACCCCCTGGTGCACGTTGTCGTCATGACTGGTTATTCGTCCTTGAAAACCGCAATCGAGTCCATTCGTTGCGGCGCCTTCGATTATCTGGCCAAACCGTTCGAGTTGGTCGAGATCGAGATCGTCGTCAATCGGATCATCGAACACCAGCTTCTCGCGGCTGAAAACCAGCGGCTCAACCGAAAGCTTTCCATGCTCTCCGAACAGGCTCGCTCCGTCGAATCCCGTCTGGATGCGATCGAAACTTCCTTAAGCAGGCTCATTGCCATTCTTGACAAGAGCGACAAAACGTTGACACAGTTGAAGATTTGACACATTAGCCACCTTTTTGGCCTGTCAACATCCTGTCACCCAGCAGGCGGGTTATGTCAACTGGCTGACTTTTTCAGCGCTTCCCGGTGGTTCCGCCACTCCTTTCGGGAGTCTTCAGGGCTAGGAAAAAGTTGCCTCAAGCGCCTGATCTGCCTACTTGAAGGTGACGGATCTATGTCCGCCGGTTCCTTGCGGCCCACCCGCTTGGCACGCAAGCTGCAATATTCGCCGGCATGACGGATCGACCGAGCAAGGCTTCTTCCTCCGCACACCTGAAGGGCCTCGAAGATCTCATCGCTAAGTTTCAAGAGACTTCGCACTCCCTGGAGCGGTCCTACAGTCAGCTCCAGGATCGGGTGCGCACGCTGTCCGCCGAGCTCGACGAGGAACGCGAGCAGCGGATCCGGTTGGAACGCCTGGCCGCGATGGGAGAGCTGGCGATGGAGCTCGCGCACGAGATTCGGAATCCGCTGGGCAGCATCGAACTCTACGCGTCCATGATCAAGGGTCCCCACGCCGACCAGATCGTCCGGGGCGTTCAGCTCCTGAACCATTCCGTAACCAACATCCTCCAGTTCGGACAGCCGATCCATCCGAGGCCCGAGGAGATCGTGGTCGACGATCTCGTCGAGGGCGTCCGGGAGTTTCTGGGCCCCCTGGCAGACCAGAAGGGAATTCGAATCTCGTCAAGCGTTGAGGCAGGATGCCGGGGCGTCGGAGACTATGAGTTGCTCCACCGGATGCTGTTGAACCTGGTGTTGAATGCACTGCGAGAGACTCCCAGTGGGGGATCCATTCGACTCGAGGCGGAGCACCTTTCAGGCCACTTCCAGCTCGTCGTCGAAGACGACGGTCCGGGGATTCCGCCCGAGATCGTGGCAAAGATTTTCGATCCGATGTTCTCAGCCAGTAAGAGTGGTCGCGGGCTGGGTCTGCCGATCGTGAAGCGCATCTGGGAAGCATTTCGGTGAAATCCTCCGATCGGGGGACGCGATTCGAGATCTGTTTCAGGACCCCGCGCACCGGGACGTCTCGTGTCAAACGAAAACACTATCGTCCCCACCATCGGGTGACGCCAACCGCGACGGCGGCAAGAGGCGCAGCGGTTTGAAGAGCAGGAGGTTGTAGTGAGTTGGTTGATGGTTGTCGATGATGACATTCAAATGCTGTCGGCGTTGGAAGCTGCTCTCCTCAGCCGCGGGTACGAGGTGGAAACGGCTTCGAACGGCATCGATGCTGTCCAGAAGCTCAAAGTCCGGTTACCCAGGGCTATCATCACCGATCTACGGATGCCGGCGATGGACGGCCTGGAGCTGCTCGACCACGTCCGCCGAACGAGTCCCGACCTCCCCGTAATCCTGCTCTCAGCATACGGAAGCGTCCCGACCGCGGTGGATGCCATGCGGAACGGCGCGATGGATTTTCTTGTGAAACCGTTCTCACAGGAGGCGCTCGATCGAGTGCTGGCGCGGCTTCCAAAGAAAGACTCCCGGCCGGCGCCCACGAAGAGGACCGAGATCATCAGCGAGAACCGCCAGATGAAAAAACTGCTTGCCGATGCCGCCCAGGCCGCCCGGACGGATGCGACGGTCCTGGTTCAGGCCGAGAGCGGAACTGGTAAGGAACTGCTGGCGCGCTGGATTCACGAGAGCAGCAACAGATCCAAGGGGCCGTTTGTCGCGGTTAACTGTGCCGCTCTTCCCGACAACCTGCTGGAATCGGAACTGTTCGGATACGAGAAAGGTGCTTTTACGGGCGCCAACGCTCTGAAACTAGGGAAATTTGAACTTGCGCAACAGGGTACGATTCTGCTCGACGAGATTGGCGAGATGGCGCCCCTGCTCCAGGCGAAGCTTTTGCGGGTTCTCCAGGAGCAGGAAGTCGATCGCGTGGGTGGCAAGAAACCGGTTCCGATCAGCGTCAGAGTCATTGCAACCACGCACAAGGACTTGAAGAAGTTGATCAGCCGCGGCCAGTTCCGGGAAGACCTGTTCTTCAGGCTGAACGTCGTGCCGCTGCGAATCCCGCCTCTGCGGGAGCGAAGAGACGACATCGCCATCCTTACTGCGCACTTTGCCAACAAGTACGGCGGCGCAACCGACCCAAGCGTCAACGACGAATCGCTGAAGGTCCTCACCAGTTTTGGTTGGCCGGGCAACGTCCGGGAACTCGAGAACGTGATCCATCGATCCTATGCGCTGCGCGGTCGCCTGCAGGTCATGCCGGCGGATCTGTTCGACCAGGCGGTCGACACCGGAGACGGCCTGCAACTGCAAGCCGGCTACTCGGTCAGTGAGATGGAACGAAAGCTGATTCTGGCTACGTTGGACCAGACCGACGGTAACCGCACCCACGCCGCAAAGCTGCTCGGCATATCGCTACGGACCCTACGCAACAAGTTGAAAGAATATCGACTCGAGGAAGCAACAGCATGATCGAAAGTAGCTTCATGAACTTCATCGAGAGCCAGCTCTCCGTCGCTTCCAAGCGACAGCAGGTGCTGTCTGCAAACATCGCAAACGTCGACACGCCCGGGTACAGGGCCCAAGACGTGACGTTCGAAGAACGGCTGGAGTTGCTCAACCTGGTTGGCACCGCTGGCCGCCACATGACTAATGCTGCAACGAGCTCCGGCTTTCGGATGTTCGACGTCGACACGAAGACCAAGCCGAACGGGAACACCGTCGACTTGGACCGGGAACTGACCGAGGTCACCAAGAACGGGTTGCAGTTCGTCACGTTGATGCAGTTCCTGCAGAACAAGATGCGGACTCTTCGGTCCAGCATCACCGATGGAGGTGCCTGATGAGCCTACTGACCGCGATTGACATCAACGCGAGTGCAATGACGGCACAGCGCCAGCGGGTCGAAGTGTCCACCACGAACCTGGCCAACGCACGCACGACGCGTACGGAAGAAGGCGGCCCGTACCGCCGCCAGGACGTCGTGTTCAAAGCGACACCGTTCGAGCAAACGCTGGATGCCGCCAGAGGTGGATGGTCTCCCAGGGGAGTCGAAGTGGTGGAGGTCGTCGACGACCCGACCGATTTCATCCGGAGCTTCGAACCCGGCCACCCGGACGCCAACGAAGAAGGGTATGTCCTGTACCCGAACGTGAGCACGATGCGGGAAATGGCCAACCTCGCCGGTGCGGCGCGCAGCTATCAGGCCAACATCTCCGCGATCAGCGTGCTCAAGACGATGATTCAACGAACTCTGGATCTCGGACGATGAGTGATTTCAAGCTTTACAACGACCTGCAGAAGCTCGTTCAGCCCGCCCCGCTCGAAGAGAAGCCTTCGGAGGGCGAATTCGGCAACATCCTCAAGGAAGCCGTCGACCAGGTGAACAAACTGGAAGAGGGGTCGAACGAGCAGCTGCAGAAGTTCTTGAACAACGAATCCGACCTGCACTCGGTGATGATCGCTCTGGAAAAAGCCGACCTTTCCTTCCAGATGATGATGCAGGTTCGAAACAAGATCGTTCAGGCCTACCAGGAGCTCATGAGGGCTCAGGTCTAAGGAACGACAACCCCCGACGGGGAACGACAACCCGACGTACGAATCCTGACCTACTGAACTATGGCTGCACCTTCTAGCATCGATCAACTCAAAGATTGGTTGAACAGCTACACCCTGTCGCAGAAAGTCGCGATCATCGGTTCCGCGGCATCCGTCATCGTCCTGCTCTGGACTCTGGTGTACTTCGTTAACCGGGTGGACTACCAGGTTTTGTATTCCGAGCTGGATCCATCCGATGCCCAGGCTGTCGTTCAACGACTGCAGGGCATGTCGGTCGAATACCGACTGTCCGATGACGGCGCCACGGTGCGCGTCCCCCGGGACAAGATGTCCGAGATTCGGATTCAGCTCGCCAGCGAAGGCTTGCCCGAGTCAGGACGCATCGGTTTTGAGATTTTCGACCGGACTAACTTCGGTTTGACGAACTTCCAGGAACAGGTGAACTTCCAGCGGGCCCTGGAAGGCGAGCTCGCGCGAAGCATCTCGACACTCTCGGAGGTGGATGTCGCGCGGGTTCACCTCGTCCTGTCCGGCGAATCGTTGTTCAAGTCGGACGAAAATCAGACCAAGGCATCGGTGATCCTGCGTCTGAGTCGTGGTCGGTCGCTTGCCGACTCATCCGTAAACGGGATCGTTCACATGGTGGCTAGCTCGGTCAAAGGGCTGGAGCCGGCCAAGGTGACCGTCATCGATTTCGCGGGACGGATCCTGTCGAAAAACGACGATTCCGGCCCGATGTCGGGCCGGCAGCTGGAAACACGACTGACGATCGAGTCCGAACTGGCCGAAAAGATCACGCGCATACTCGAGCCGGTGGTCGGTGTCGGGAAAGTGCGGCCCCAGGTATCGGTGGTGATGGACTGGCAGCAGGTCGAAGAAACTGTCGAACAGTACGACCCCAACGCGTCCGTGATCCGATCCCAGCAGATCCGCACCGAGCGGACTCCCGGAGACAACCCAGCCATCGGCATTCCCGGCCCCCAGGGCCAGGCGGACCCGGCCGCGGTGCCGGCGCAGCCCGGCGAAGGGGACTACGTCAGCGAGAACGAAGTCGTTAACTACGAGGTTTCCAAATCCGTTCGGCATGTCGTGAACCCGGTCGGGGAAATCCTGAGCATGTCGGTCGCGGTGATCCTCGACAACAAGACGACGATTGAAGTCGACGACGAAGGTGTCGCGACGCCCCTGTCGGAGCCCTGGCCGCAGCAAGAAATGACTAAGTACCGCGATCTGGTCGCGGCCACCGTCGGCTTCAACGCCAATCGCGGGGATTCGCTAATCGTCGAGAACGTCTCGTTCGGTAATGAAGCGTTGCCGGTCATCCCGCCCACGATGCTGGAGCAGCAAGCGCCCTTGATTCTGACGGCGCTCCGGTACCTGATCATCCCGATCGTGTTCCTGTTCGTCTACCTGCTGTTCCTGCGGCCCCTGCAGAAGACGATATTTGCCAACTGGGAACCGCGTCCGCAGCTGGCCGCGGCGGCGGCCGCCGCCGGTGATTTCGGCGCGACGATCCAGACACCGGTGTCGGTCCAGCAGCTTGAAGAACAACTGAATTCAGCCCCGCTACCGACGGTTCCCGGCCAGGCCCAAGCCCTGCCGGCCCAGGTCGGTATGCCGGCTCCAGCCAATCCGGCACCTGCCGGGATCGACCCGAACAGCATCCCGTCGATCGCGTCGGCCAGGGGTCCGAACACGGTTCCGGCGATTGCGTCAGCGGCGACTGATGGGTCGCCCGAACGCGAGTTCCTCCCGTTGCCGACGTCCAACAAGGTGGATCTGATCCGATCGCGCGTGGTCGAACACGCCAAACGGGAACCCGAAACCGTCGCACGCCTGGTTCGCGTGTGGCTGAACGAAGAGAAACAGTAGTTAGCCCGGATTTATTCATGAATTGTCTACTGCAGCGGCGGATACACTCGCAGATACGGCGTTGCGCTCGGTCGGCCTCCTCGACGTATTGTCATATACGCCTGCGGGGGCCTCGGTCGCGCGCCTTGTCTCTGCGGCGTCTCCACCGCTTCGCGACGACAAGCACGAATAATCCGGGCTGAGACAGAGAGCGCAGGTTAGATATGGGTGGAGACGCACACAAAGCCGCATCGATGTTCGTTCTGCTGGGCGAAGAAACCGCCTCCGGCGTGATGGCCCATCTGAACGAGTCCGAGATCGAACAGTTATCGAAGGAAATCTCCAACGTCGGTCCGATCTCGGCCGACCAGGCCGAAGAGAACGCCGAAGAGCTGTACCAGATGCTCGTGGCGAACCGCTTCGTGTCCGAGGGCGGCGTGGACTACGCCAGAAAGGTCATCCTGAAGACCCTCGGCGCGGGCTCTGCCAAGCGAATCATCGACAGGCTTTCTTCCAGTTACGCCAGCACCAACGCCTTCCAGTCGATCGACAAAGTCAACCCGCTCCAGCTGGCGCAGTTCATCCAGCACGAACACCCGCAGACGATTGCTTTGATCCTGGCCCATCTTGGCCCCAGAGCCGCCGCGGAACTTCTGGAATCGCTGCCTGAGGACATCCAGGCCGAGGTCGCCGTCCGGATGGCGAACATGGAGGAGATCTCGCCCGACGTGATCGGCGGAGTTGCTTCCGTACTGGAGGAAAAGCTCAAACCGGTGGGCAATTACGGAGACGGAGAGGGATTCGGCGGCATCCGGGCCGTGGCGGAAATGTTCAACCGCCTCGACCGCCGGATGAGCCGGACCGTGCTCGAGCAGATCGATACGACGACACCGGAGATTGCGAACTCCATCCGGCAGTTGATGTTCATCTTCGAAGACATTTCGACACTCGACGACACCGCGATGCGGGAAATCCTGCAGCGTGTCGACAAGAAAACGATCGGGCAGGCGCTCAAGGGCACCATCCCGGAACTCCAGAATCAGTTCTTCCGGAACATGTCGCAACGTGCGGTGGAGATGTTGAGGGAAGAGATGGAAATCATGGGACCGATGAAGATGCGCGATGTCCACGCCGCTCAGCAGCGCATCGTCGAAATCGTCCGACAGCTCGAGGACGAGGGTGTTATCGCCATCGGCGGAGGTTCCGACGAGTATGTCCTCTAGGATCATCCGCGGCGCCGAACGCGTCAAGAGGCCCAGGATCAGCTCGCCGCCCGGAGGTGTGGGCGCACTACCCCAGGACCACGTGATGACGGTCGAGAAACAGGCGTTCGAGAAGGGCTACCACGAAGGCGAACGCATGGGCAAACAGATGGGCGAGCAGATGATCGGAACGGTCGTCAAGCGCTACGACCAGAGTATTGTCCAGTTCGCGATCGCGCACAAGTCCCTGGTCGAGTCGATGGAACTGGAAACCGTCCGGCTAGCGCTGGAGATCGCGAAGACGATATTGGAGCGGGAAGTCTCGACGGACCCGGACGTCGTCAGCGCACTGGCCACTCTGGCGCTGAAACGACTCGAGGGTCACCACGAGATTGCGCTGAAGGTCAGTTCGGACGACCTGGAGCGCGTCCGGGCCACCATCGAGCACATCAATCCCGCGGTGAGTGTGGTTCCCGAACCCACGCTGGAGCGGGGTGACTTCCTCATCGACACGAGCAAGACGCACCTGGACGGGCGGATGATGAGCCGCATCAACGGCATCGGCCGCGTGTTGCTGGAACAATCCTGAAGAACCGCCGGGGCTCATGCCGAACCAGTTTGCCAAAGATTTGAACCTTGCCGAGCGCTACTCCCGCCTCGCCGAACTGAACTCTCTGATCGAATTCGGACTTATCGATAAGGTCGTCGGCAACTCCATCGAATCCCATGGTCCGAACGTGACGACGGGCTCCATTTGCTGGGCCGAGAGCGCCGGGACAAAGGTCCCGCTGGAAGTCGTGGGTTTCAACGAAGGCAAGGTGATCACGATGCCGCTCGGCAAGCTCGAAAACGTCAAGCAGGGTGACCGTGTGTACGCTTCAGGCCGCGTCGCCACCATCGGTGTGGGAGACGAGCTACTGGGCCGGGTTTTGGACGGCCTCGGTCGTCCAATCGATGAGCGGCCACTGCCCACCGGTCTGGGCCAGCAGGCTTTGTATGCGGAGCCGTCGAATCCGCTGTCTCGAGACCCCATCCGAGATCCCATTCAGACCGGTATTCGATCCATAGACGGATTGCTTACCTGTGGCATGGGCCAGAGAGTCGGAATCTTCGGAGGAAGCGGCGTGGGCAAGAGTACGCTGCTGGGCATGATCGCCCGTTACACTAGCGCCGACCTGAACGTGATTGCCATGATCGGCGAGCGAGGCCGGGAGGTGCGCGAGTTTATCGAGAACGACCTCGGTGAAGAAGGTCTGAAGCGCTCCGTCGTATTTGTCTCGACCTCGGACCAGCCGGCGCTGGTGCGCATACGCGCCGCGTTCGCGGCGACCGCTGCGGCCGAGTACTTCCAGAGGCGGGGACACAACGTGCTGCTGATGATGGATTCGGTGACCCGGTTCGCGATGGCGCAGCGAGAGGTGGGATTGGCAGCGGGAGAACCACCGTCGACCAAAGGGTACACGCCGTCGGTCTTTTCGCTGCTTCCCAGGCTTCTGGAGCGGGCAGGCAAGTTCGACGAGGGTAGCATCACGGCTTTCTACACGATCCTGGTCGAAGGCGACGACATGAACGACCCGATCGCCGATTCGGTCCGCGCGATCCTGGACGGCCACATCGTGCTGGACCGCGAACTGGCTTCGAGAGGTCATTACCCCTGCATTGACCTTCTCGCCAGTAACAGCCGGCTCATGATGCAGATGGTGGACGCCCAACACCAGAAATCGGCGACCGAGATCCGTGACCTGCTCGGCACGCACAAGAAGGCCGAGGACCTGATCCAGATCGGCGCCTACAAGAAGGGTTCGAACCCGCGTGTCGACACGGCGATCGACCGCCTCGATTCCATCAACAGTTTTCTGAAGCAGCCAGCCGAGGAGCGAGCCGACATGGACGGCACGCGCTCGAGTCTCGTCGAACTGGCAGCGCTGGATAGTGGCCAGTGACCAGTGGCCAGTGGTCAGAATCGGAAGTTGATGCGGCGATTTGCTGGCCACTGACCACTGACCACTGACCACTTTTGCGCCATGAAGACCGAAACTAAACAAAGCCTCAATCGCCTTGACCGCCTCATGTCCGTGCGGCAGATCGCCGTCGATGCGGCCGAAGCCCGCGTCCGGGAGAGCGAGCGGGATATCCGGCGACTCGAGGGGCGGCTGGCGGAGGAGGCGGGAAAAATCCGCCAGGCGATGGAAGAATTTTCCCAGCCTGGAGGGCTCAGCGCCGAGGGTCTGCAGTGTACCGAAAAGTTTGTCGGAGCGGCCGAAAGTCGCTCTTGCCGAATCCGCCAAGATATTGAAAAAGCAACTACTAAGCTTGAAGAACGCAAGGCAGTCCTGAGGGAAGCCCTCAAGGAGAAAAAGACCGTCGAAAAGCTGCGGGAACGCCAATTGCAACAAGCGGAGCGGGAAGAATCTGCAATGATGCAGAAAATGATCGACGAAACTTCCCTCGTCCGGTATGTACGCAAGAGCCGGGCGTAACTCTTAGCTGAATAGATGGAAGACCTGACACAGTCAAACCTGCCGATCTCCCCGCAGGGGCCGATCTCCCCACAGGGGGACCCCGCCGTTGCCGGCGCCCCGATTGGGGACGCGGCCTCCGATCCTTCCTTGTTCGAAGCGTATCTGACGCAGGCGGGGCTCGAGGGCGAAGGCGAGGCCGGTGCTCCGGAAGGTGGAACGGTTCTTTCTGGCGTCCTTGCCGAAACCGCTGAGATTGCATCCCTTGCTGAAGCCGCCGAAATACCCCCCGAGATAGATCTTTCTAATTTTATTCGCGAATCGCTCGAGCGAGGGGCCGAGCCGCCGGTCGAGCAGCTGGCGGATTCAGAAACTCTTGATGTGCCCGAGATTCTCGAGGTATTGGAACGCTTTGGCGACGACGCTCGGTCTGAGCCGCGGATGGAATCGACGGGGAAAGCCCCAGTCGAATCGACCGTTAGGGTTTCCCACGGGGATACAGTCCCGGTTGAACGGCCCGTGCCGGATGTCGTATCCGGGGAGCGGACGGCCACCCTTTCCCGGACCGGCGCACCCGAGAACGTTGAACCGGGTGTCGACATTCCCCTCGAGCAGCGAGGCAGGGTTCGACCACAAGACGCTACACCGGTGAACCAGGGTGACGATGAGACGCTCGGCGCTGCAGCTAGGGACATCAGCGTGTCGGGCCCGCGCCCTCGAGCGGCTGGCGTTTCGACCGAAGCACTCGACCTGGAAGGGCACGGTGTCCGAAAGCTCGCGATCGACCTGGATCCAGATACCGCTTCAAAGACAGCCGGCCCGGAGCCGACCTCGAGTGGTCCAAACACCAGATCGGCCGTGTCGGACGCCTCACGGCCTTCTGCAGGAGCCGTTCGCTCGGAACTGCCCTCTTCAACGCCGGTCGTGGTAGCGACCCAGCCCCGCGACGTCGAGGGCACGTACAGAGTAAATTTCGAGGCAGCCCCCGAGGCAGCGGATCTGCTGGCCCGTCTTGAAGCGCGCACGAACGCGCCACGCCCGACAGAAGCCGCGCCCCGATTGCCCGTCGAAGAGCTGCCTCTCGTCCGTACCGCCGTCGATCAACTCGTGACGTCCCATCCAGTGTGGAAGGAAGTCGCCATCGCATCGAGGCAGTTCAATCAGGCCCGCTCCGCTGCCGCGCAACCATCCGTCGCCTCTGCAGAGACGAAGGACGCCGGCACGATCGTGCAGATGTCGGCGGACGTTCCGAATCAAAGTGACCGCTTCGAACGTCAGAACGCCCCACAGCAGGTCGCCCCTCCCCAGCCTGTCAGACCGGTGGCTGACACCACGTTTTCGCTCGAACCCGCTCGACGCGTGACCATGATGCTCGGAGACTCCGACGCTGAGGTACGTGTCCAGATCCGAGACCACCAGGGTGAGGTCTCGCTCCGATTCGATGCGCCCGCAGTCCTTCGTTCCGGCCTGGAGGGCTCCGTCCACCACCTGGTCGAATCGCTGAGCCGCGAACAGGTTTCGGTGTCGGACGTCCTGTTCTCCGGTCGCTTCGACACGGGCGCCGACTCGAATCATTCGCAGAGCGGAAACCCGCATTCCCCCAAAAAGCAGGCGTCCACGATGAGTGAAGTCGAGGATGCTTCCTTGACGACCCACTTCGAATCGTCGGCCGAGGGTTCGCTAGTCAACGTCCACGCGTAGTGCAGGAGCGGCGGATCCGTCCGCTTATCCTGCGTCATGCTTGCTCGGCCGTACTCAACGTATTTCATATACGCCTCCGTCGTCCTCGCGGCGCATTCCTTGTCTAAGCGAACGCCTCCACCGCTCTCGAAAGTTCTTGATATCTTCGGGAATTCCGGGCGCCCAACTGATTACTGACTACTGACTACAGCCGAAGGGCACAACGGCTACGGGCCCCGCTGGGCTCAGCCGGCAGGGGCCATAACGTATCGGCACCCGGGCCCTCTGACATGAGAAAAAACTGCCGGGTGGGGAAATTTTTCAAGAGCAGTGACTTCGGTCGAAGGTTCAAGCATCAATGAATGCAATTGTTTGTGGGCAAGAAAGATTCGGCAGCGGACGTGCCTTATGGAGGACCGAGGAGGCAGAGAATGCTTGAATCAGTTACGTCTACTCCCGTGTCGAAAGAGCTCCAGCTCACGACGACCAAGGCACAGGAACAAAAATCTCAGTTCCTGCAGCTGCTGGTCGCGCAGATGAAGGGACAGGATCCCATGAACCCGATGGACGGTGCCGAGTTCGTTGCGCAACTTGCGCAATTCAGCAGCCTGGAAGAGCTGATCAACATCCGGAGTGTGATGGAGGATGTCCATCAGTCCCTGGAGCACCAGAACAGTCCTGATGAGAGCGGGAACGCCAATGATCCCGACCCATCTCAAATTTTTGGCGAATAAGGAGAGTTAATGGGTTTCAACACCTTTTCGACAGCGCTATCCGGTCTGTCGACCAACACACAGGGTCTCAACGTCGTGGGTAACAACCTGGCGAACATCAACACGGTCGGTTACAAGGCCACGAGCATTTCCTTCGTGGAAGTTCTGGGCCAGAAGGTGAGCGCCGCGGGAAGCGCGAAATCCTCGAGCAGCGGCCACATCGGCCTCGGGGCCGCCGTCGGAAACATCAGTGGTAATTTCACACAGGGCGGCGTTGAGACAACGAACAACCCGACCGATGTCGCGATTCAGGGCTCCGGCTTTTTTGTCGTGAGTGACGGAGCCGGAACCTTCTACACGCGGGGCGGCAATTTCCACACCGACGCGGACGGCAACCTGGTGACGGCCACGGGCCATTTCGTCCAGGGTTACCCCAAGAATGCTACTACTGGACTCATCGACGAGAACAGCACCCCCGTGAACGTCAAGATACCTTCGACGACCGGGAACTCGAGCCCGACGTCAACGGTCGAACTCGCGTTCAACCTCGACGGCAGTTCCGCGGTCGGCGACACGTTCTCGACCACGTTCCAGCTCTACGATACGCTGGGTGCGCCTCATCTGGCGACCATCAGCTTCCTCAAGGACTCGACAAGTGCCACCGAAACCAAATGGAAATTCGACATCACCGTACCGCATAAGGACATGACCGGTATAGCTGCGACCAGCACCGACAACTTCAGCCTGATCACGGGTGCGATCGCAACAACGCCGCTCACAGCCGGTGGCCTGGTGTTCGATTCCAACGGTAAGCTCAAGTCTAGCTACACGGGCGCGGAGCCGGCCACGCTGCCTGCGGCGGCGAACCTCAAGGTCCCTCCCACCGCAGTCACGATACCGGCGTTCGGAAACAGCGCCACTCTCGGCCCGAGCGGGATCAACTGGAAGCTGATCAGCGCCAGCGGGGCGCCTAATGCCACCGGACTGGCCGCCGAGAACAACGTGACCTTCAACACCCAGGACGGTGTGCCGCCGGGAGACATGAATTCGCTGCTGATCCAGGGCGACGGGTCGCTCGCCGGCGTGTTCAGCAACGGTTTGACAGTCGTCGTGGCCAAGATTGCGTTGGCTCAGTTCAACAACGAGAACGGTCTGAGTGTGCAGGGGAACGGGCTGTTTTCTGAGTCCGCCGCGTCCGGCTTGTCGGCGGGTCCCTGGAGCTATCCAACGTCGATCTGGCTGCCGAATTTACGAAGATCATCACTTTCCAGCGCGGTTATCAGGCCAATGCCCGGATGTTGACCACGACGGACCAGATCCTTCAGGAAACCATGAACCTGAGAAATTAGGTTCGGTAAGGCGAATGCGGGTCAGGGCCGCATGAGCTGAAACAGGCAGGGGGCGTCGCCAGGACGCTCCCTCCGCTTTAACAAAGAGTGGCCAGTGGCCAGACTGGAATGACCGCCGAGTTGTGACGCGTGAGAGACGTTAGCGGGAAACAGAGTGGAGAGTAATACTCCTATAACTGACCACTGACCACTGACCACTGACAACCACTGACCACTGACCACGGGACTACTTCCCCGTTGCCAAACAGCGTGTCGGTTGTGTACCTTCTCTTGGGCCATGAGCGAAGACTGGAGTCCACCGGAATCGGAATTGAAGTTCCTGAGAGACGCGATTCACGACCTGAACAATCGGGTCGGCGTCATCCTGGCTACTTCCGAGCTTCTGCAGCTGGACGCGGCCGAAGGAAAACCAAAGAGTCGCTGCCATCTGATTGAGCAAAAATCCCTGGAGGCGCGAGAAATCCTCTCGAGGATGTCGGAGCGCTACTTTGATTGAGCTTGCCCGTCAACCCGTTGGCGGCGCGCGGCAGTTTTGTTGACAGTTCTCTCGGGTTTGCCGACTCCGGGCGTGTCGCTCGTAGTCCTACGTCTGTTTGTAACCCCCTCTTCTAATACGAGTTCGCCTGTCCAACCGTGCGCCCTCCGGCGCTTGGTACAGTGCTTGCATCCTACTCCGCCTGTAAACATCCCTTGCGGAGGCGTACTGTGTCCGAGGAAAAAGCTGCTGCAGTTGAGAGTCCTGGCGGAGTCAAGAGTTCTGGTGGAGTCAAGAGTTTAGGATCTTCTCTCGTCAAGGCGCTTCTGGTTGTCGTACTCGTACTCGTGTCGAGCGCCGGTGGTGGCGTCGTGTCTTGGGTCCTCATCGTCCGCAGCGGCGTCCTGCCGATGGCTGCCGGAGCGGATGCGGAGCACCCACCGGACGACGAAGCCGAAGCCCTGCGCGAACTTCTAGCCAATGGTGCGGTCCTGGACCTCGATCCTTTCGTGGTCAACCTGGCCGATACCGATTCACCCCGGTACCTGCGCGTCACGATCACGCTGATGATCGACGACAAAGCGGCGCTGGCACATCTCGCTGAAAACACGGCGATTCTGTCGAAAACCCGGGACGTGATCCTGCAGACATTGAGTCGCAAGAGGTCCGACCAGATCATCGACGAAGCCGGGAAACACGATCTGCGAACCGAGATTCTCGCCAAACTCGATCCGATCTATCACGAACCCAAAGTCGTCGACGTCATGTTCACCGAATTCGTGATTCAGCTATGAGCGAAAGCGAGATCGTCCCCAGCCCGCCACCCGAGCCTCCGGTTCCGGCCGGGCCGCCGGCTCCGATTGAGCCGGCGTTGCCGCCCGTTGCACCGGCACCCCCGCCGGGTTCCGCAACGGCGGGCCAACTGAAGGGTTTCGCGGATGTCCCGCTCCACCTGGCGATCGAGATCGGTCGTCTGCAGGTCAGCGTGGGCGAACTCATGTCGATGAAGGACGGGTCGATCTTCAAGATCCCGAAGGCGGCGGGCGAGCCGTTCGACATCTGCGCGAACGGTCAGGCTGTCGCACGCGGGGAAGTGATCGTCGTCGAGAACAGCTCGGGAGTCCGGCTTACGGAAGTCCTGAAGCTGTGAGGGTCGTCCATTGCCCTATTTTCAAGTCATCGGAGCGTTATTTCTGATCGTCGGGCTGCTCGTGGCCGGCCTGCAGGTGCTGAAGCGGTACGTGCCGTCGATGGCCGGGAACACCGACATGTCCGTCGTCGAACAGCTGCACCTGGGTGACCGCTGTCGAGTGGTTGTCGTTCGGGTCCGAGATGAAGAGCTCCTTTTGGGTGTCACGAAGGAAACCGTTTCGATCCTCGAGAAACTGGGAAAATGAACTTCCTGCCCGCGCCACTATTCCTGAGCCTGATTCAGACTGCGCCCAGCATCAGCATCGACAGCGAAGCCGGCCAGATTCAAATGAATCTGCCTGTCCAGATGCTGATCTTGTTGACGCTTCTGACTTTTTTGCCCTCGATCATCATCTCGCTATCGTCGTTCACGCGAATCATCATCGTTTTTCACTTTCTCCGCCAGGCTATGGGCACGCAGCAGGCGCCGTCCAACCAGATCCTGATCGGACTGGCGCTGTTCTTGTCGTTCTTCGTGATGAGCCCGACCTTGACGGACATGTACGACAACGCCTACGTCCCGTGGTCGAACGGTGAGATCGACGAGGTCATGGCGATCGAAACGGGTGCCGCTTCGTTGAAAACGTTCATGCTGACCCACGCGCGCGAGAAGGACCTCAAGCTTTTCAGCGATTTATCGGGCGAGGAGCCGCCGAGCGGTCCTGAGGATCTTTCGATGAAGACAGTCATACCCGGTTTCATCATTTCGGAAGTCAAGACTGCCTTCCAGATCGGTTTCGTGCTCTTCCTGCCGTTCCTGGTCATCGACATGGTCGTCGCTTCGGTACTGTTGTCGATGGGAATGATGCAGCTTCCGCCCGTAATGGTTTCGCTCCCGTTCAAGGTGCTGCTATTCATCATGGTCGACGGTTGGAGCCTGGTTATCTCGTCTCTGGTGAAAAGTTATGTCCGATGAACTTGTCGTCCGTCTGGCGGCCCAGTCCCTGCACACCGTTCTGCTGGTTGCCGCTCCGATGCTCGGCGCGGGGCTGGTTGTCGGTATCGGTGTCAGCCTGGCCCAGGTCATTACCTCGATCCAGGACATGGCCCTGGCGTTCGTCCCGCGCATCATCGTCACGTTCGTAGTCTTCCTCATCATCTTTCCGTGGATGATGAGTTACATGGTTTCTTACACGACGATGTTGCTGGGTTCATTCGATCCCTACATTCAGTAGCTTTTCTGAACGACTGTCATGGACGACGTCTTCGCGCTTCAACTCCCGTATTTCCAGGTCATCCACATCCTCGTGGTGTCGATCCGGGTCGGATCGATGCTCCTGTTCGCCCCGATCTGGGGAAGCCCGGCGATACCGCGGCCGGTGCGGTTGCTGCTGGTGTTTGCCACCGCCGCGGGCGTTTCAACGGTCATTCCGTTCAATCAAGCTGCCTACCGGCATCCCGAGCTCGTGTTTCCGGGCGAGTTCTTCATCGGTCTCCTTTTGGGCATGGGTATCCGCATCGCCTTTGAGACACTCCAGTTCGCCGGGCACCTGGTGGGGTTCAGCCTCGGTTTTTCGGCGGTCCAGGCGATCGACCCGCAGACGCAGAACCGTTCAACCCTGATGGCCGGCTATTTCACCATGATGGGCTACGCCCTGTTTCTCGGTGCCGACCAGCACCACGAATACATACGTGCGATGACGTTCAGCTACGAGACGTTCCCAGTCGGCGGGATACCGGCGGTCGAGACGTGGTTCGAGCTGCTCATGTCGACGGCCGGCAACATATTCGTCGTCGGCTGGAAAATCGCATTCCCGCTGTTCCTGGTCGTTCTGCTGACGGACATGTCGGTCGGATTCGTCTCGAGGATGCAGCCGCAGTTCAACACGATCGTTCTGGCGATGCCGCTGAAAGTAGTCGTCGGCCTGGCGGCCCTCGGCGCGTCGCTGGTGACCTTCCCGTCAATGGTTCGGGAGATTTCGGATTTCGTCGTTTTGAGATGACATGGCAGACAAAGACGGAAAAACAGAAAAACCGACATCGATAAAGCGCCGGAGGGCCCAGGAAGAAGGACAGATTGCCTTTTCCTCGCAGGTGACCCAGACGGCCTCTCTGGTCTGCGGGATGGTCATGTTTGCCTGGGTGTTGAGCTTCCGGGGCGGGTTCAGGGGCTACGTCGCGCGCCTGCTGGACAACGCTGTCATGGCCGACGACCCGCACCGCCTGGGCCTCCGGGTCATGAATGACACCGCGGTCTACTTCGTGTTGCTCGTCGCGCCGGTCCTGGCCAGCGTATGGGTGGGCGCCCTGGCCGGGAGCATCGTTCAGGGGATGCCCAAGTACGCCAGCAAAGCGCTGGAACCAAAGTGGGAGCGGCTTAACCCGAAGCAGGGTCTCCAGAAACTGAAGACCAAGATCCAACCGGTGGAATGGGGGCGGTTGCTCGTCCTGCTCGGGGTCCTGATCGTCGCGGTCTACACAACACTGTCGCTCTACTGGCCGACGCTGATGCGCTCGCCCGGTGTGCCGATCGAGGCGTCGAACGACCTGCTCCGCACGATCCTGATCCGGGTGCTGACCTACGTTCTTCTCGCCCTGGCCGTCCTGGCCGTGATCGACCTCATCGTCGTGAGGTACCGGCACGAGAAGAGCCTCAAACAAACGAAATCGGAAGTCAAAGAAGACAACAAGCAGATGGACGGCAACCCCGAGGTCAAGGGGAAGGTTCGCTCCATCCAGCGCGAGCAGGCCAAACAGCGGATGATGGCCGCCATCGAAGACGCCGACGTCATCATCACCAACCCGACGCACTACGCTGTCGCTCTCGAATACAAGCCCGACCTGATGGCCGCTCCGAAGGTGGTCGCCAAGGGTCAGGGTTGGCTCGCCCAGAAGATAAAAGAGGTGGGTCGGGAATATGACATCCCCAGGGTGGAAAACGTCCCGCTGGCTCGTGCGCTCTACCGCAGCGTGGAGGTCGATCAGGAGATACCGATGCACCTCTATAAGGCGGTTGCCGAGGTTCTGGCGTACGTCTTTAAAGTCCACAAACGTATGAAACGGAAGGTGTAACCCCGATGGGGCGGAAGTGATCAGGAAGGGCCCAGTACGGGTGAGAAACAATCCGTCAGGGACCGGTCGATGGGGCTCCTGATCTTGGCATCCGGGTTGCATTAATTAGGGCCGAGGCGGTCTATGTTCAAAGCACAAGCAGCGATGCCGGTGGTGGTGATAGTCATTCTGACTGCGCTGCTGGTGCCGTTGCCGACGATCTTCCTCGACATCCTGATTTCGGCGAATGTTTCGCTGTCGGTCGTCGTTCTCCTGTCGTCGCTTTACGTCCTCAACCCGGTTAACTTCTCGGCATTTCCCTCGATTCTGCTGCTGACGACGCTGTTCCGCCTGTCGCTCAACATCGCTTCCACACGGTTGATTCTGCTCAACGGAGCGCAGGGTCTCTCGGCTGCCGGAGACGTCATCTCGGCGTTCGGGCAGTTCGTCGTCGGGGGTAACTATGCCGTCGGTATCATCATATTCCTCGTCCTGATCATCATCCAGTACGTCGTCATCAACCACGGTGCCGTCCGTATTTCGGAAGTCACCGCGCGCTTTACCCTGGATGCGTTACCCGGAAAGCAGCTCTCGATCGATGCGGATCTCAATGCCGGAATCATCGACCAGGAGGAAGCCCGCGACAGGCGGGCGAGCGTCAGCAAGGAAGCCGACTTCTACGGCGCCATGGATGGCGCTATCCGGTTTACTCAGCGCGACGCGATGGCGTCGGTCCTGATCACGCTGATCAACATCATCGGCGGCCTGTTCATCGGGATGTTCCAGAACGACATGGAGGCCCTGGTCGCACTGGAAACATTCGCGATCCTGACGATCGGGGACGGACTCGTCACCGCTATCCCGTCGCTGCTGGTTTCGATCTCGGGCGGTCTGATCACGACCCGGGCAGCGGGAGAGTCGAGCCTCGGAGAGGAAGTCGGCGGCCAGCTGTTCGCGAACTCCAAACCGATCTTCTTCTCCTGTGCGATCGTCGGGGGGTTGGGTTTGGTGCCGGGACTGCCGACGTTGGCTTTCCTGACGCTCGGAAGCGCGCTCGGCGCGATCGGATTTGCCGTGCAGCGTGCGGAGAAGGAAAGCGAGCTCGAACCGGTCGTCGAAGCCCCCGAGCCGGACGAAGGGACGGTGGATCGCGCGACCGCCTTCCTGAAGATCGACAGCCTTGCCGTGGAGATCGGTTACGGTCTGGTCGGCATCGTCGATGCACAGCAGGGCGGCGATTTTCTGGGTCGAATCCGATCCATCCGAAAGCAGCTCGCTCAGGAACTGGGAATGATCGTTCCCCCCGTCAACATCACCGACAACCTGAAGCTCGGCGCGAGAGAGTACACGATCCTCCTGAAGGGAATCGACATCGGCCGTGGCGAGTTGATGATGGACCGGTTCATGGCAATCGACCCCGGCAATACAACCGGAACGATCGAAGGAACACCGACCCAGGAGCCAACCTTCGGCCTGCCTGCGTTCTGGATCACGAAGGAAAACAAGGAACGCGCCCAGTTGATGAACTACACGGTGGTCGATGCTTCGACCATCCTGGCCACGCATCTCACGGAAATGATCCGGTCGTACGCTCACGAACTGCTCGGCCGGCAGGAAGTCAAGACACTGATCGATCATGTCGGCGAAACCCACCCGAAACTGATCGAAGAACTCGTGCCGAACACGCTCTCGGTCGGCGAGATCCAGAAAGTGCTGCAGAGCCTGCTCCGCGAGAAGGTTTACATCCGGGATCTCGTGACGATATTCGAGAGCCTGGCCGACTACGGCGCACGGACCAAGGATCCGGTCACATTGACCGAGGCTGTCCGGGCCACGCTGAGTCGATCCATCACGAAGCCCCTCCTGAACGAAACCGGCGAGCTCCCGATCATTTCGCTGTCGCCGGAGTGGGAGGGCAGGCTCAAGGACGCAATGATCGCCGATGAAGGCGGAGCGTACTTGGCCTTGGATTCCAAAGGATTCGAAGACTTGGTTCAGGCTTTGAGCGAGACGTGTCAGAAGCTGACGTCGTCTCAGTGGACGCTGTTGTGTTCGAGCACCGTCCGTTACCACGTTCGCAAGCTGATCGAGCGATTCATCCCCCAGCTGACGGTTGTTTCGCCGAATGACATCCCGCCGAACCTCCAGATTGTTTCGCAAGGAGTTGTTGGACAATGAGAGTGAAGACTTACCAGACGCGGTCGATTCAAGAGGCCGTCGAGCACATCAAACGTGACTTCGGCGCCGAAGCCATGATCCTCGGCACGCGGCCCGTTTCCAGCCGGAAGCCCTGGGGCATCCGTCGCCGCCGGTGGGAGGTTACTGCGGGAATCCCGGAGCCGAAACCAGAGTCCACCCCTGTCGACAAAGCCGCCGAGTCCGTGCCCGACACCGTCGAGATCGGCACGACTTCTCCGGAACCAGCGGAAGCGGACGAAGCTCAAAGTGCCACCCTCGATGTCGCCGGCCCGCCCATGTCGGAGTTCGAAGCGCCGTCGCGCCTGATCCGCAAAGCCGAGTCCCGCATCGAAGAAGTGCTCGAGGAAATCGACGAATTGAAGCGTTCCGTTCGGTTCCTGGGACAGGCGATCCCCAACCAGGCTGCAGCGGGACGGGAAACCTACGCCGAGTTGGTTGGACAGGGGGTCGACCCCGAATTCGCGGAGAAGTTGATCGCCAGCGCGGCGCGCATAGACGGAGCCCCCGGTAAGACCCGCGATGCGGTTCGGGCGCTCCTCAAAGAGATGTTGACCATCGAGCCTCCGGTCGAGCTGCAGTCCAGGAAACGAGTCATCAGCGTTTTCATCGGACCGACCGGCGTGGGCAAGACGACGGCGATCGCGAAACTCGCGGCCCAGGCTTCTCTGCGCTACGGCAAGAAGGTTGCACTGATCTCCACCGACGCGCAGCGGGTGAACGGACAGGAACAGCTTTCCCGCTACGCCCAGCTGCTGAATATCCCGTCCTTCAAGTGCTCTGATACGGATGCTCTGAAGGAAATGGTCCAGTCCCTCCAGGACTACAACCTGATCCTGATCGACACGGCCGGATGCAGCCCGTCAGATCTGGCTCGGCTGGGCCGGCTGCACCTTGGGCTGGAGGGTCTGGGAGCGCGGGTTCAGCTCGTGCTGAGCGCGACCACCAAATCGGAAGACGTGGCGAAGATACACAAGCGTTTTCAATGTTTTTCACCGAATTCGGTGGTGTTTACGAAGATGGATGAGACCGACTCGCGAGGAAGCGTCGTCGGCGAGCTCTTGCGTTATCTGTTGCCGGTTTCGTTCTTGAGCAACGGACAACGCGTCCCTGAAGACCTCCTGATTCCGACCGGTGCCGAACTGGCCGGATACATGTTGCCGGTTCAGCTGGATCGTTCGCCGCGGCACGCGAAGGGGCAGTAGAGAGAGTATTTGGATGGCTGCCGATAGTTGGCATCAGAACAGTAGGAAGTTTCTATGACGACGATTGCAAGAGATGACCTGATCAACGAAGCTCTACCGCTCATCAACCACATCGCCCACCGGGTTGCGGTTCGACTTCCCCGGAGTGTCGAGATCCGGGACCTGGTCAATGCCGGCGTACTCGGCTTGCTGGACGCGGTCGATAAGTTCGATCCGGAACGCAATGTGAAGTTCAAGACCTATGCGGAGTTGAGAATCCGGGGCGCGATGCTGGACAGCCTTCGCGACCTGGACTGGGCGCCGCGTTCGCTCCGTAAGAAGAGCAAGGACCTGGAGAAGGTCTACGCGGACCTGCAGCAACGTCTCGGTCGTCCGGCGACCGACGAAGAGGTCTGCGAAGAACTCGGCGGCGACATGGAGCAGTTTCACTCCCTTGTCGACCAGTTGAACGGCTTGAGCATCGGTTCGTTCGAAGATATCGGTGCCGACCGCGAAGACGGTTCCGGCGAGAGTTTCATCAATTACTACGCCGACGACGGCGACAACGACCCCTACATGGAGTTCGAGCGTGGGGAATTGGAGGCCGTGCTCGGGGAGGCTATCGAGACCCTCCCGGAGAGGGAACGCCTCGTCCTGTCGCTCTACTATTACGAAGAGTTCACGATGAAGGAGATCGGGGCCGTGCTCGGGGTCAATGAATCTCGAGTTTCACAGCTCCATACCAAGGCGACGCTCCGTCTGAGATCCAAGCTCAAGAAAGTCTCTCCCGGCGTCTCCTCTTCCCTGCAGCTGATGAGTGAGTGATGGAAAAAAAAGTACAGGCGTACAACTACAAGCGTCCAGACCGTATCTCGAAGAACCAGCTTCGTTCGCTTCACTTCGTCCATGATCGCTTCGCGAGGAACATTTCGTCGGCGGTCTCGGCGTATTTGAGGAAGGTCGTTGAAATCAACCTGGATACCATCGACCAGACAACCTACGCGGAGTTTCTTTCCGCGGCTTCCGACCCGACCTGCTATTCGGCCGTTGCGTTGAAGCCGTTGGACGGGTCGGCCGCGCTCGAGATCGCCCCGGAAGCGATCTTCACGATTATCGACCGCATGCTCGGAGGCGTGGGCAAGCCGATGGAAACCGTCCGCGCGATGACCGAAATCGAGCAGAACGTCGTCCAGACGATCCTGAAACTCGTCGTCGACAACCTCAGGGAGGCCTGGCGGCAGATCTACGCGATCGAGTTCGCGATCATTGCTACGGAAACGCATCCACATATGATCCAGATCGTTTCGCCCAACGAGATGGTGGTCGTATTCGTCTTCCAGATGCGGACGCGGGACTGCACGGCCAAGATCAGTCTGGCCTTCCCGACGCTGGTGCTGGAACCGATTATCCACATCTTCGACAAGGAGTTGACCGCTTCCAAAAAGACCGCAGCTGGGTCGACGCTGGCCGCCAACGTGCACAAAGTGCCTGTGAACGTCTCGATCGAAACAGCAGAAACATACTTTCCGATGCGGTCGGTCTTGTCGCTCGAGGAAGGCGACACACTCGTGCTCGAGCAGCGGAAGGACCTGCCGATCGTACTGCGCATCGCCGGCAAGAACAAATTGCAAGCAAACGCGCGACTCGAGGCCAGCAGTAAGGCCTTTGAGATCGTGGAAGCGGTAAAGGTAGCAACCGGAGACCTCTAATGGAAAACGTTCCCGAAAACGAGAACACAGGCGCTGATCGGAACATGGACGTCTTCATGGACCTTCAGCTGGCGGCCTCGATCCGCTTCGGCGAGACCGAAATGCTGATCGAGGACGTCATCAAGCTGGGAGTTGGTTCAGTCATCGAGTTGAACTCGAGTATCGACGAGCCCGTCGAACTGGTCGTCAACGGCCGACCGCTCGCCCGGGGCGAAGTGGTCATCGTCGACGGGTTCTACGGAATCAGAATTACGGAGCTTTGCAGTGGCGACAAACGTCTTCTTGCTTTCGACGCCTGAGAAGGTCGGCATCTACCTGGCATTGGCCCTCTGCGGCCTTTCGGTCCTCCTGCTCGCGCTGCATGTGCAGCGTAAGTTCATGCGGGCCGGCGGCGCGCTGTCCAGCCTGAACAAGGAGTGGGAGGACGCGCAGTCGAAGTTCTTCCAGATTGCGGAAGTGGCGGAGCAACGGATGGAGGGTCTCGACCCGAACCCGGGCAGCCAGGTCCCGCCCCAACCGAGGAGTGAAGTCAGCTTCGATGTCCGCAGTCAAGTCGCCGCGATGGGAAAACGGGGGCTAGACGCTCCGGAGATCGCCCGATCGGCGGGGCTGAGCGAAGGGGAAGTCGAAGTTCTCCTCGGGATGTCGCGCATTGCGGACAGGAAAAAATAGCCGGGTAGGTCTTTTCTTCCTATCGGCAGATCGACGCTAGTTCTTCAGCAGGAAGTGTGGGACCGGGACAGAATTCCTCAAGATGCTGAATATAAAGGAAGCCCGGATTCCCGGATTTGGCCTCCATCCCCGAACTTCCTCTGGAACCGGGGTTGCACTACCGATCTTCAGAGCTGCGCCGCCCAGAGTGCAGACAAAAGTGAGTTGTTGTTATGAGTGACGCCGTATTTACCGCCTACGAGGCCCTGGAAGCGAGGATGAAGATGGTCGACATCATCGCTAACAACCTCGCCAACGCCCAGACGACCGGCTTCAAACGCGACTTCGGTCAGGTCCTCGAAGAAGCCACCGCAACGGAAACCAACATCGAAGTCTACAGCCTCGTCGATCTGGCGCCCGGCGAACTGGTGACAACGGGCAACGAACTGGATGCCGCCATCGACGGTCCCGGTTTCTTTGTAGTCGAAACTGATAACGGTACCCGCTACACGCGCAACGGTAGTTTTTCCGTCAACGCCGACGGAGAACTCGTCCTGAAAGACGGCCTTCGGGTTCTTTCCGACGCCGACATGCCGGTTTTCGTCGGCACCGGCAAGGTCTCGATCCAGGATGGAGGCGACGTCCTCGTCGACGGCAACGTGGTGTCTACGCTCCGGATCGTCGATTTCAACGATCCCAAGTACCTTCGGAAAGAAGGCATGTTCCGTTTTGAATGGACCGGCGCTGCCCTCGACGTGGCCGATGTACTCGAGCCCAGAGTCAAGAGTGGACACCTGGAGAAATCCAACGTCAAGCCGATCAGCGAGATGGTCGAGCTCATGGGAGCTTATCGAGAGTTTGAATCGGTCGCCCAAACCTTGAGGTCCGTCACGACGGAGATGGACAAACAGTTACTAGCCGAGTTGGCTGACCTTAATTAGCAATCGGCTGAAAGCTAACAGCCAAAGGTCAACAGCCAGCGAAGCCAAACAGGAGTTCAAATGCTAAGAGCCCTCCACACGGCCGCGACGGGAATGCAGGCCCAACAGATCAACATCGACACGATCGCCAACAACATCGCGAACGTGAATACGACCGGGTTCAAACAGTCGCGCGCGGAGTTCCAGGATCTTCTCTACCAGGATCTCCGGCCCGCCGGGACCGCTTCTTCGACTTCGACGGAGTACCCGACCGGGCTGCAGCTTGGCCTGGGAACGATGCCTGTCGCCACGGCGCGGAACTACAGCCAGGGAGACTTCCGGCAGACCGAGAACCCGCTCGATCTTGTCATCGCCGGGAAAGGTTTCTTCCAGGTGGCGCTTCCAAGCGGTGAGACCGCCTACACGCGTGATGGTTCTTTCCATGTCGATCAGGCCGGGACAGTGGTGACGGCCGACGGTAATCCGCTCGAGCCGGCGATCACGATTCCGGCCGAGGCTCAGGGCATCGTCATCGGCGCCGACGGCACGGTCTCCGTCACGCAGCACGGACAGACCGACGCTCAACAGGTCGGCACGCTCCAGATCGCCGACTTTCAGAATCCGGCGGGACTGAGCGCGATCGGTCGCAATCTGCTGTTGCCCACCACCGCATCGGGAGACCCGATTGCGGGAACCCCGGGAGAAACCGGTCTCGGCTTGCTGAATCAAGGGTTTCTCGAGCAATCGAACGTGAACGTCGTCGAGGAAATGGTCAACATGATCATCGCCCAGCGTGCCTATGAGGTGAACTCCCGGGCGGTTCGAGTCGCCGACGACATGCTGCAACAGGTCAACAACCTCGTCCGGTAATCGAGGGAGTGATTAACATGATCGCATTAGCACTGACTCTTCTCTGCTGCCTGACGGCACCCGCGGAAGTGAGTATCGACAAAGAGGCCCTGGTCCTCGGAGATCTCATCGAATTCCCAGACGGGGACCTGCGCGCGACGCTGGCACTCGGACGCGCTCCGAATCCAGGGCTTGCCCGCCGGCTCCACGACTACGAGCTTCTCGGCAAACTGAGGATTTCCGGCCTGCGCTCCGACGATCTCAAGTTGCCCGAGGCCGTCCTTATCCGTCGGCGATCCGCCAGGCTCGGCAGTGAGCAGGTCTGGAATGAGGTGTCTGACCTCTTCGGGCGCACCTACCCGGACGGGAAAGTCGAGATTCTGGACCTGCAGATACCCGCCATAGAGGTGGCGACGGGCCGCATCGAGCTCGCGGCGACGTTGCCGTCGGGCTTTAACCCGGACGGCGTCATCTCGGTTCGACTGGACATCCGCGGAGAAAGCTTTACACGATCCGCGTTCATTCCGACGCGAGTTCGGATCGAGATACCCCAACCGGTTCTGACAGGCGCTGTCAGAGCGCATTCGCGGATTGCTCAGAGCGACGTCGAGTGGCGTTTGATGCCGCTCAGCACCATCAAGGATGCGGTGGGATCCTTCGACGAGATCCGTGGGAAGCTTGCCAAACGGGACCTTGACGCCGGCGCCGTCCTGACAAGCCGTCAGCTCTATTCCCCCGTGCTGGTACGCCGCGGCGCCGCCGTTGTGGTGCTTGCGCGAGTGGGCGGTATCACGGTGTCCGCGATGATGCGGGCGCGCTCGTCGGGACAGTACGGAGACACGATTATCGTCGAACACCTGAACGGTGGGGGAAGGGCAACGGCCCGCATCACCGGCCAGGGAACAGTTGAAACGTTCGTAGGGGGACGCCGATGAAGAAAATCTGCCTTTTGATGATGCTCGTGCTTGCCTCATCACCGGTCCTGGCGGTCTCGGACGACGACGATGGGAACGTCCGGATCTCTCCCTTGGAGGAGTACCTGCGGCAGGCGCGTGCGGCTTCACGCCAGTTCATGCCCACAGGCCCGTCGCTGTTTTCGCCAACAGCCGCGAACCTGTTTCTCTTCATCGATGTGAAAGCACGCAACGTGAACGACATCGTTACGATTCAGATCATCGAGAATTCGACGGCCTCGAACTCTGCAAACACCTCCACGGCGCGCAACGGCCAGGCGAACGCCGCGGCGCCGTCCTTCTTCGGTCTTGAGGTGGGATCGTCGGCGCTCAACTTCTCCAACATCCTGCAAGGACTGTCGGACCTCTCGTTCGAGGGCCAGGGATCGACCTCGCGGGCCGGATCACTGACCGCGTCGTTGTCGGCCCGGGTTGTCGAAGTTCTACCGAACGGAGACATGGTCCTGGAAGGGACCAAACAGGTCAGGATCAACCAGGAAAGCCACATCCTGAAGCTGCGCGGCGTCGTACGTTCCCGCGACGTCAGTCCGCATAACCTGGTCCTGTCGACTTCGATCGCGCACATGGAGGTCAGTTTCGACGGTAAGGGCGTTGTGAGCGACGCCAATGAGCCCGGGTTCTTCTATAAGCTTTTCAAGTGGCTCACGCCGTTCTAAGGCTATGAAATCGAGGGATAAAGTCATGTGGTCACGAATCATCGCTATAGTTCTGATCCTGTTCACGGCCAGCCCTGAGCTGTGGGCGAACTCGCGCATCAAGGACATCAGCCACATCGCCGGAATCCGGGGAAATTCGCTGATCGGCTACGGGCTGGTCATCGGGCTCAACGCGACCGGCGACGAAAGCGAGTTCACTAATCAGACGCTTATCAACATGCTGGAGCGCTTCGGGTTGACCCTGAACAACCCCTCTATCCGGGTCGAGAACATCGCTGCCGTAATGGTGACGGCGAACCTCCCGGTCTTTGCGCGGCCGGGCTCCGAGATCGATGTGACGGTCTCGTCAATCGGCGACGCGAGCAGCCTCCAGGGCGGGATCCTCTTGCAGACGCCGTTGCTGGGGCCGGACGGGAACATCTACGCCATGTCCCAGGGCGCGCTGGTGCTGGGCGGCTTCTCGGCGGGTAACGATTCGACCGGCGTCAGTGTCAATCATCCGACAGTCGGGCGGATTCCGAACGGCGCAACCGTCGAGCGACCTGTCACGGCCGGCATGCCGGAAGTGGTGCAGACATTGGAATTAGTCCTTGATAGGGCCGACTTTACGAACGCAAGCCGGGTGACCGAAGCGCTGAATGTGGCCTTTGGCGGAACAATTGCACAACCAATAGATTCCCGCTCGGTTCGGCTCATGGTACCTGCCGATTACCAGCGGAGGCCGATCGAGTTCATCGCGGCGGTTGAAGCCGTTTCGGTCGAAATCGATACGCGGGCCCGGGTTGTGGTGAATGAGAGGACCGGGACGGTCGTTATCGGCAGCGAGGTCAGAATCGCTCCGGTTTCGATCGCGCACGGAAACCTCAGCATTCAGATCGAGACTCAGTTTGAAGTCTCTCAGCCACAAGGGTTTTCGCAAGGTCAGACCACGGTCGTGCCGCAGCAGCAAGTCACCGCGGTTGAAGAGGAAAGCGGTTTCGTCACGATCGGGAACGGGGCGACCGTCGACGACCTGATCAGCGCGCTCAACTCGATGGGGGTGACACCCCGGGATACGATCGCGATTCTGGAAGCGCTCAAGGCAGCCGGCGCGCTGCAGGCGGACCTGGAGATTATTTAGTGGTCAGTGACCAGTAGTGTCCGACAGATTTAGGACCTCCCGGTCCTAAAGTTAGAACTGACGCGATGTAGCGCGCTTGTCAAGGTGTTAACGATTTGATTTCTGTGCGGCCTTCGCGGCAGCCTTTCCAGAGGTTTCTGGGAGGCACCGATGCACGCTGGCAAGCTGGTCTTCGCACAAGTCATGGAGTTCGCGCCGTGGTATACGTTCCGTCGTCTGGTGACCAAGTACCGCGGCAATTTCAACGTCCGCACATTCAGTTGCCTGGACCAGTTCCTATGCATGGCCTTCGCTCAGCTGACCTATCGGGAGAGCCTGCGCGACATTCAAGCCTGCTTGCGAGCCCAACCCGCCAAGCTCTACCACCTGGGGTTGCACGGGAAGGTCAGCCGCAGTGCATTGGCCGATGCCAACGAGTCTCGCGACTGGCGCATCTACGGAGAGTTCGCTCAGGCGCTGATCCGCATCGCACGCCGCTTGTATGCCCACGAGCCGCTCGGGATCGACCTGGACGAAACCGTCTACGCGCTCGACTCCACGATGATCAGTCTGTGCTTGTCGCTGTTCCCTTGGGCGCACTTTCGAAAGACCGAAGCCGCGGTGAAGCTTCATACGCTGCTCGACCTGCGTGGCGGTATCCCCAGCTTCATCCACATCTCCGAAGGCAGGCTGCACGACGTCAACGTTCTCGACCTGCTCATCGCCGAAGCCGGTGCTTTCTACGTGATGGACCGCGGCTATCTCGACTTCGATCGCCTCTACACCTTCAATCAAGCCGGGAGCTTCTTCGTCACCCGTGCTCGATCCGACTTCGCGTTCAAGCGCATCTACTCCCAACCCGTCGACCGACACACGGGCCTCATCTGCGATCAGACTATCGAACTGACCGTATTTCGCTCCCGCCGCGGCTACCCCGAACGGTTGCGTCGCATTCGTTATCGCGATCCCGAGGGTCGGCGACTGGTTTTCTTGACCAATCACATGACGCTCCCAGCCCGGACCATCTGCGAGTTGTATCGCCTGCGCTGGCAGGTGGAGCTGTTCTTCAAATGGATCAAACAGCACCTGCGCATCAAGCGTTTCTTCGGCACTTCCGAGAACGCCGTCAAAACTCAGGTCTGGGTCGCCGTGAGCGTTTACGTGCTGGTGGCTATCGTGCGTAAAGAACTGAATTTGCCTTTGTCGTTGCACTCAATGTTACAGATCTTGAGTGTCACACCATTTGAGAATGTGCCTCTTTTTCAGCTGCTTACCGAATCCGGGCTCATCTCAAATCGACACTCTAACGCTAACCAATTGAATCTATTCTGAAACGTGTCGGACACTACTGGTCAGTGACCAGTGGTCAGTGGCCAGTTCGAGCAAGTAAAGAGACTAGTAATCATGGACATAAGCCAAATACGGAACCTGATGCAGTCGGGCGACCTGGCCCCGAAAGAGGTGGCCAAGCAGGTCGAGGCCATGTTCATGGAGTTTCTGCTCAAGAGCATGGAAGACAGCGTCAAGGCCGAGGATGGCCTCTTTGGCGGCTCTGCCAGCTCGGACATCTACCGTGGCATGTTGCGCCAGGAACTGGCGGTGGCCATGTCGGACAACCTGGACAGTCCGTTGCAGCAACAGCTCGAGCAGGCAATTCGCGAGCGATCCGAACCGCCCTCGGCTGCTGACACCGAGGATTCCCTGCCCGTGAGCGGCACAGTTTCTTCTCCCATGGGCTGGCGACGCGACCCGATCACCGGGGAGGTGCGCTACCACCGTGGAACCGATATAGCGGCTCCGAACGGCACTCCGATCCAGGCGGTCGCCGCGGGTCGGGTTGTGGAGAGCGGACCGAAGGGCGGCTATGGCAATGCTGTCGTCGTCGAGTCGGATGACGGACGTAAGAGGTTGTACGCACACAATTTATCCAACAATGTCCGGGTTGGCGATCGCGTTCAGAAGGGCGAGGTCATCGGACTGGTCGGTTCAACGGGCCGATCGACGGGGCCGCATGTCCATTTCGAGGTGATGGAATGATTCCTTACCACGAAATTTTTCCCCTCGTTTCCCTAAAGACTTCTGGCGCTTCTGCCGATGAGATACGTAGCGGCAGATACTGCCAGGGTGACGGGCACGAAGTCCGATACCCAGAAACGCTTCCACGGAAGGTGAACCGGCGTCGCTCAAGACGCACGGTCAGCCAAGGGCCGAGGCTGTAATTCATCGGTCAGGAGCTTGTTATGAGTATTGATCGAATCAACGTTAACAACCACGGTATCGACAACCACCGTTCGATCGATCGAGGGCAGGAAGCACGCAACAACGATCGGGCCCGAAAGGGCGGGCGAGGCGGGTCCAGCCCATCAGGGGACTCCGTCGCGCTGTCGTCGACAGCCAAAGAGGTCGGACGGCTTTCGAAACTGGCGAGCGAAGGGGCCGATAGAGCTGCCCGTATCGCCGAGGTTCGAAAGGCTATTGATGACGGTACCTACAAGGTATCGGGCGAGGACATCGCCAATAAGATGATCCAGGCCCATCAGAAGAGTGACCAGTGATCAGTGGCCAGTGGTGAGTGAAGAAAGCAGTCGCTCATCCCTGGTCGCATAGTGTGAGACGCAACGAGATAGATGAGAGTGACGAGAGCCAGTAGCAGAGGGCGGTTTTTCTTAACTGACCACTGACCACTGACCAGTAGTGTCCGACAGATTTAGGACCTCCCGGTCCTAAAGTTAGAACTGACGCGATGTAGCGCGCTTGTCAAGGTGTTAACGATTTGATTTCTGTGCGGCCTTCGCGGCAGCCTTTCCAGAGGTTTCTGGGAGGCACCGATGCACGCTGGCAAGCTGGTCTTCGCACAAGTCATGGAGTTCGCGCCGTGGTATACGTTCCGTCGTCTGGTGACCAAGTACCGCGGCAATTTCAACGTCCGCACATTCAGTTGCCTGGACCAGTTCCTATGCATGGCCTTCGCTCAGCTGACCTATCGGGAGAGCCTGCGCGACATTCAAGCCTGCTTGCGAGCCCAACCCGCCAAGCTCTACCACCTGGGGTTGCACGGGAAGGTCAGCCGCAGTGCATTGGCCGATGCCAACGAGTCTCGCGACTGGCGCATCTACGGAGAGTTCGCTCAGGCGCTGATCCGCATCGCACGCCGCTTGTATGCCCACGAGCCGCTCGGGATCGACCTGGACGAAACCGTCTACGCGCTCGACTCCACGATGATCAGTCTGTGCTTGTCGCTGTTCCCTTGGGCGCACTTTCGAAAGACCGAAGCCGCGGTGAAGCTTCATACGCTGCTCGACCTGCGTGGCGGTATCCCCAGCTTCATCCACATCTCCGAAGGCAGGCTGCACGACGTCAACGTTCTCGACCTGCTCATCGCCGAAGCCGGTGCTTTCTACGTGATGGACCGCGGCTATCTCGACTTCGATCGCCTCTACACCTTCAATCAAGCCGGGAGCTTCTTCGTCACCCGTGCTCGATCCGACTTCGCGTTCAAGCGCATCTACTCCCAACCCGTCGACCGACACACGGGCCTCATCTGCGATCAGACTATCGAACTGACCGTATTTCGCTCCCGCCGCGGCTACCCCGAACGGTTGCGTCGCATTCGTTATCGCGATCCCGAGGGTCGGCGACTGGTTTTCTTGACCAATCACATGACGCTCCCAGCCCGGACCATCTGCGAGTTGTATCGCCTGCGCTGGCAGGTGGAGCTGTTCTTCAAATGGATCAAACAGCACCTGCGCATCAAGCGTTTCTTCGGCACTTCCGAGAACGCCGTCAAAACTCAGGTCTGGGTCGCCGTGAGCGTTTACGTGCTGGTGGCTATCGTGCGTAAAGAACTGAATTTGCCTTTGTCGTTGCACTCAATGTTACAGATCTTGAGTGTCACACCATTTGAGAATGTGCCTCTTTTTCAGCTGCTTACCGAATCCGGGCTCATCTCAAATCGACACTCTAACGCTAACCAATTGAATCTATTCTGAAACGTGTCGGACACTACTGACCACTGACCACTCATCACTTCTCCCGAGAACTGAGATGAGCCAAACACCCGCTCCCCCGTTGGGGAACGCGCTTCTCGAACAGCTGTACGAGCTGGAAGCAGCCAAGCACGCTGCACTGCAGAACTTCGATGCAGATGCATACGAGAACACTTCCGCTGAACAGGCCCGGTTGGTTTCCGCCGCGGGCACACCGCCCGCGAACGAAGTTTCCCGTGACCTGGTTGTTGCCCTGGCGAAGCTGTCTCGCCTCAATTCCGCTCTTCTCCTGAACCTGATCTCGATCTCTCCCCATTTCGCGCTTGCACAACAAGGCTATACGGCCGATGGGGGCATCGAAGAATCAACCCGCACCCGGGTACAGGTGAACGGATAGGAAATGGCCGGCCTCACCTCCATCCTTCATTCCGCGCTGCGTTCGATGGAAACCGCGGCGACGACGCTCGCCGTCGCCTCGAACAACATCGCGAATGAAAAAACCCCGGGCTACGCCAAGCAGCGCCTTATCGTGCAGCCCGCGGGGAGCCCGGGGGAGGGCCGGATTCTGACCGGCAGCGGTGTGGAGGCCGTGGGCATCGAAACAGTCCGGGACAAGTTGCTGGAGGGCCGGCTGCTGCAGGAGGTCTCGAACAAGGCCGGCGATGACGTGTCGTACGGCACGCTGCAGAACCTCGAAGTACTGTTCAATGACGCCGCCGAAACCGGCATGTTGCCCTCGCTGACAAACTACTTCAACTCGTTCCACGCTCTCGCGCTGGATCCGTCTTCGATCAACTATCGCGAACAGGTCCGGATCGCAGGCGAGGACCTGGCGGCAGATTTCACGAAGCGCGGTGAAGAACTGCGACGGGTGCAGACCCTAGCCGACAAGCAGATCGTCGACGACATCAACGAGATCAACTCACTGGCGGACCGCATCGGTCTGGTATCAAAGGAAATCCGGATCCAGGAGGGCGGTGGGCAGACTGCTAACGACCTGCGGGACCGGCGAAACGTGCTGATCAAAGAGATCGCGGAGTACATCAACGTCCAGGAGATCAAGAGCACGAACAGCTTCCAGCTCAGCATCGGAAACGCCATGCTGGCCTACGACAACAGCATCGCTGCCGTTACGGCCGACACCTCCGGCACGAGCGGCTTCGTGGCGGCCAAGATCGGCCCGGTGGATGTTGGCAAAGCCGCGACCGCGGGAACAATATTTGCCCGCCAGGAGATTCGGGACAAGTACATTCCCGATTACCTGAACAAGCTGGACCAGCTTGCATACGATGTCGCTCAGCAGGTCAACGTGATTCATTCCGTCGGCTACGACCGCAGCGGCAACACCGGTGTCAACTTCTTCGATGCGCTGACCTCCTCCGCGGATGCGGCCCGGAAGATCAAAGTGAACGCGGCGATCACGGCGGACTTGAACAAAATCGCGACCGCCAAGCAGTCGGCCGGAAACGACAATGAAGCAGCGACCGACATCGGGAATCTGCTTCACAAGAAGGTCTTTACCGGGGGATCTGTAATCGATCAGTACCGAGCCCTTGTCTTCACTCTCGGTAACGACACGGCCCGGGCCGAGGACCGGCTGAACGAGCACACCGCGCTGCTGCACCAACTCGAGAATCGGTGGGATTCGATCTCGGCCGTGTCGGTCGACGAAGAGACGATGAAGATCCTGCAGTTCCAGCGCTCCTACCAGGCGTCGGCGACTGTGATCCGCATCGTGGATGAACTACTGCAGACGATTATGACTCTTGGAGCGAGATGAGAGTTACCGAATCCATGGCCTTGCGTGACTTCATACGCGACATCTCGGGTGCCCGCGACGCGATGCTCGACGCTCAGAACAAGGTCTCGTCGGGCCGCAAAATTCACAGGCCGTCGGACAACCCGAGGGACATGTCCGACATCGTACGCCTCCACGCCGACAAGATCGAAGAGGAGCAGTACAAGCGCAACCTGGAGTTCGGTCGCTCGCGATTGGAGTTCACGGATACCGCTCTGGAAGGCCTTCAGGACATGGTCGAGCGGGTGCGGTTCCTGGCGTTGTCAGCCATCGGCAGCTCGACGACGGGGGACAACTTCAGCACGGAAGTTGAGGGTTTGCGGGATCAGATTCTCGGAACCGTCAACACCGCGTTCCAGGGTCGGTTCATCTTCGGCGGCAGTGTCACCGACAAGCAGCCTTTCGACAAGGACGCGGTAACCAGCGTCGTGACCTACAAAGGAAACTCCGATGACGTAAAAGTCCAGGTAGGGCGCGTGTCGACGCTCCAGACACAGATCGCCGGCGATGGCCTTTTCGGTACCGGCAATGACGTGTTCAAGGCGATCAGCGACCTGGTGACCGCCATGAAGTCGGGCGTCAAAAGCGACATCGACGCAAAGCTGAAGCCGGTCGTGAGCGCCTGGGAAGGACTCTCAGTGAGTCGAAGCCGTGTAGGAAACTACGTCAACGTTGCAGATTCGATTTCCAATGAAATGGGCGCGCTTTCTCTCGCCCGCGAGACGAACCTGGTGGACCTAGAGTCGGCCGATCTTACCGAGACGCTGACGGAATTCCAGTCTTACCAATCGGCTCTACAATCCACCCTGGCCGTTGGAGCCAGGATTTCGCAGCTATCGCTGCTTGACTATCTGAGGTAGGAAACCATGAAAGTAGTTGAGTCTCTTGACCGTAGCAACCAGTCGGATGTTCGGGGTCAGGAAACCATCATCCACTTCGAAGAGGGGTTGATTGGTTTTTCAGACTTTAAGAACTTTAACCTGTTGGAAAACAACTACCTGGCGCCGTTCCGTCTGCTCCGGGCCGTCAATTCTTCCGAGGTCGGATTCCTTGTCATCGATCCTTCGACCCGGATTCCGGACTACTGCCAGTTGATACCCGCGAGGGAATGGGAATCGATCGGCGTCAGCGACCCGGCCGACCGCCTGGCCTTCGTGACTGTTGTTCTGGGTCCGACAGCCGAGGAGAGCACCGGTAATTTCCAGGCGCCCCTCCTGATCAACCACAACGAGATGATCGGTAAGCAGGTGATTCTGACCGACTCCGGTTTCTCGGTTCGGCAGCCGTTGCTGTAGTGTTGCGCCTCCTCGGGCTCATGTATCCCGAGAAGCGCAACACTCGGTCCGTTCGGGAAGATTTGCTTTGCTACCCGACAGCCTTTCGGATTATGATTTCGCGAGTTGCTAACCGAGGTAACGCCGGGAAGGCGTTGCTGGTGCTGGTTGTTACAGAACAAGGATGCTCGTTGTCACTCGCAAAAAGGATGAACGGCTAATCATCGGGAACGAGATTGAGATCCAGGTTCTCAGAATTGGTCGCGACAATGTCCGCCTTGGAATCAAGGCGCCGGCGCACATCTCTATCTACAGGTACGAGATCTACGAAGCGATCAAGAACGAGAACGTATCTGCGGTAGAGTCCCAGATTCCCGACAAGGACATGCTCGAGAAGATCGCAAAGGATCTTAAGCCCGAACCGAAGCCCGAGGGCTAGTTTTTCCCTACCGACCGTTCCACGGTCCTCCCGGACCGATTCTTGTCCATCCCCTTGAAACGACCGGACCGGTTTCGTGCGCGCATCCGCGCAAGCCGGGAAGATCTGCCCCTGTTCGTTGATTGGCTAGTGGCCTGTAACGGAGATATCGGCACCATCGCCGATGGGTCTTGCCAGTCGAGGTCGAGGAGAGAGGAGGAATTGATGCGGTTTCATCATGACGACGAACGACAAAGAGATCGACGGCAACCCCCATCGGCCCGGAGGGTTGCGGCGGAACGGCACCGTCTTCGTTGTCGCTCCTCCTCGCAATGTAGGAGCATTACCTCGTCGTCGGCTCCTAGAATCCGGTGCCGTTCCACCGCAACGCTGGTACCGATATCTCCGTTACAGGCCACTAGTCTAAGGTCTTCATCTTAAGCTGAAATACGACCGACGGAGTACTCTTGCCTGTCAAGATGTTTCGCTGGAAGCGCGCTCCCGCGCCGATGGTAAAGTTGGGGGTCAGACGCGCGGAAACGCCGATCATGCCCGCGTTTAGATCCTCCGCAAACGGCTTTTCGACGGCAAGGCGTTCGGCACCTAGCGACAAAACGAGCCATTCTTTCGCGGCCCAGAAGACCTTCGCGAACGTGGCGTGCTGCCGGAACGAGACGGGGGACGACTGCTTCAGAGTACGGTCCGTAATGTCGTGCTCCGCAAACACTCCCCACGACCCGAAACCGAGACGCGTGTAGACGCCAAACAGCCGACGATTCGCGTCGGTTGCCGAAGCCCGGAGAAAGTTAACGCCCACGACGGTCTTCCCTTTTCCGAAGACATCGAATTCGGCCAGCGTTCCGCCGCCAGCTTCACGTCCGAGGCTCTGCTCGTTTCCGGTCCGGACCAAGGCATACGGAATGACCATGTGCCGCGCGCCCGTCCAGGACATCTTGACTTGCGTCGGAGTATCGTAAAACCCGAAGCGGTTCCTGGATTTGATGAATATGGAGAAGTTGCCGTCGTTGATGCCGGTCGGCAACATATCGCGGCCGGCCGCGAACTCCACGCCCTCGCCCGGGCTGTAGTGGACCAGTGCTGAACTTAGTAACACCTTGCCTCTGTCCATCGCCCGATCGTATGGTCTAGAGGGCCGCGACGTGGGTCTTTCTCCCGTCACCATGGCCGAAACCCGGAAACCCTTGCCGAGCGCGGTGACGTTTCGATACATCAACCGCGTGTTGAAACCCAGCGTGGAACCGCTAGTTCCGATGCTGGCTTTTTCGGTGGACACGGAGCGAACGTCCTGTATGATTCGGCCGCCCCAACTAAGCCTTTTCAAGAGTTTGCTTTCCGTCGGTTGGTACTCACCGGCGCGGAGGCTCTGAGCGTCGTCGACGCCGCGTCCGTATCTGGTTAACAGTCCTCCGCCTTGCGGCGAAACGTGGCAGGACACGCAGTTCGGATATCCGAGCCGGATCATTGTCGGAAGAGCATGTGCCGGCCAGGCTGCGAGCACCACTGCAAGCGTTGCGGTGGCAAGCGTGGCTCGTCGAATCATCGCAGGCCTCCCGAGTTGGTGCTGTCGCCAGCGGGACTTCCTTGGCATTGAACTCGAGCTGCAGTTTGACGGAATACCGTCCATCTGTTTCTGAAATTAGCCCTCATCGTCTTGAAGGTAATAACACCTCTACAATGGAGGTATCGACCGCTCAGGTTGGAATCCTTAGGCTAGAAGTGGGATTCGGCGGACCGTGCGAGCGCCGGCGGGACGACGCAGGAGACCATCTACAGGGGATCGGTCTAGGCAGGTCTGCCGCGGAGGCTTACGAGCGGCTTGTCATCGAGTGGAGCACGGGTACGGCACGGAAAGAGATCCAATCGGCTTGCGAACACATATTCGAGCAAGGAGGTGTGGTTGGTTCAATTATGGAGTCCGCCGCTCCGCTCATTGTGGAAAGTCCGCGGTGGCGGCAGAGAACGAGCCATTCTTGTGCGGGGAGAAAGTCTTCGCGTGCGTGGCGTGCTCGGACATCCGAGCACGCCTGTAATTGTTGCGGTGGTAAGTGTTGCTTGTCGAATCGTGGGTGGTCTTAGTTGGCAGCCGCCAGCGGTACTTCCTTGGCATTGAACTCGAGCTGCAGCTTGACGGAGTCCTTCATTGTTACGCCCAAATAACTTGGTCGCTCGATGCCGTAGTCGCTTAGCTTGATCGAACCCTCACCAACGACCCGAAACGTGGTCATTGAACCACCTTGTTCACGAATCTTCATTGTCAGTGAGAACGGCCGCTGAATTCCACGAATCGTCAGGTTCCCGGATATGTCGCATTTGACTTCGCGACCGCGCCCGGACGGGCACATCAGGTTTGCGCCAGTGAAGGTCAGGTCGGGAGTCTGGCCGTCATCCGTTTTGAAAATGTAATTTTGCAGGTGCGCGTCGCGGATGCCCATACCGGTCTCCAAGCTCGTGGTGGGCAACCAGGCCTCAATCTCTTCGAGTATCAGTTGATCCGAATCGCGGCGCACGAGCACATTCGCCCGAAGTGCGTCGGACTCGCCGCGAACCTTGACGCCTGGGACGTTCGTGCGGGCATCGAACTTGGCCACGCCCTTGTCGACCTGGACCGTCTCCGACAGCACCTGCGATTGTGCGGACAGCCCGACAGACATCGTCATAGCCACCACGCAAAGTACCGTCTGATTTCGATAACGTAAAAGGGACCCACCCAAGGGGGTTCTGATCGAGCAAAAGGGACCCACCCCTGATAGCCTCCCCCGGCGTGTCGCCGGATGAACCGGCAAGGCGGGAGGGAGGGTGAGGAGTTGTTAGGGATGGATCAGTACGAGATGGTCAGGACCGCACATCGGGTTTACAAGAAAAGCATTCGACAGATCGCCCGGGAGACCGGGCACACGAGACGGACGGTCCGGAAGGCGTTGGCCGGGCAGGAGCCGAAGTATCGGCGGGAGAAGGAGCCGGCCTGTCCGGTGATGGATCCGGTGGCCGGGATCGTGGAGGGCTGGCTGCGGGCGGATCGGGAGCAGCCGGTCAAGCAGCGACACACGGCGCACCGGGTGTGGCAACGTCTGGTGGACGAGCATGGATTTACCGGAGCCGAGCCGACGGTGCGGCGATGGGTGCGGGAGCGGAAGATGCGGCTGGGCTGGAGCCGGTCGGCGGCGGTGGTGCCGCTGGATCCGGAACAGGCGTCGGAAGCCGAAGTGGACTGGGGCACGGCCTGGGTCCGGATGAATGGTGAAGACCTTCAGGTCAAACTGTTCTGCATGCGGAGCCGGTACTCGGGCAAGTCGTTTGTGCGGGCGTATCGGTGGGAACGGCAGGAGATGTTCCTGGACGGTCAGATCCGGGGGTTCGGCTGGTACGGCGGCGTATTCCCGACCGTGGTCTTCGACAACCTGAAGACGGCTGTGAAGCGGGTTCTGAGAGGGAAGGCCCGGATCGAGCAGGACCGGTTCACGGCGTTTCGAGCCCACTACACGTTTGAAGCGCGGTTCTGTAATCCGGCCCGGGGCCAGGAGAAAGGCGGTGTCGAAGGCCTGGTGGGTTTCGCACGCCGGAACTTCCTGGTGCCGGTTCCCGAGGTGGCCGACTTGGAGGATCTGAACGCGCAACTGCTGGAACGCTGCGCGACCGACGACCAGCGCCGGATCGGCGGCCGGGCCGACGACCGCACGATCGGGGAACGGCATGCTGCCGAGCAAGAGCGGCTGTTGGCACTGCCCGAGACGCCATTTGAGAACACCAAGGTGGTGGGTGTGCGGATCAGCCGGTACCAGACCGCGCAGGTGGATTCGAACCGGTACTCGGTGCCGACCGCGTATGTGGGACGCCGTCTCTGGGCCCATATTGGCTGTGACCGGGTGCGCTTTTATGCGGACCAGAAGAAGGTGGCCGAACATTCCCGAGCCTTCGGTCATAGCGACTGGCGGATTGATCCGATGCACTACCTGGAACTGATCCGCCGGAAGGTGGGGGCGTTTGAAAGCGCCCGACCGATTCGGCAGTGGCGGCCCCAGTGGCCCGCCCATTACGAGACGGCGCTGGAACGGTTGCGGGAACGGCACGGCTATAGCCGGGGCACCCGGCAGTTTATCGGCATCCTCCAACTCCACCAGGACTGGGCTCTGGACCGGGTCTCGGCGGCCCTTCAGGAAGCGCTCGATGCCCACTGCGCCGAACTGGACGCGGTCCAGCACATTCTGATGCGGGAGGCATCCCCGGCCCGAGCCCATGCCCCGCTCGAGTCCGGGTTAATGCCCGGTATCACCGACCGGACGATCGCTGGAGCCGATCTGGATCAATACGACCGTCTCCTGACTGGGGGTGTGCGATGACACCGGGCCAGGAGATCGTTCTGGACGACGCATTACGGCAGCTTCGGCTTCCGGCCATGGGACGGGAGTGGCGCGAACACGCCCGGCAGGCCAAGGAGGCCGGAGAGGGGTACACCGGCTTCCTGCTGGCTCTGGCCAGCCGCGAGTTGGAACAGCGCCAAGCCAATCAGGTCCAGCGCCGGTTGCGCGAGGCCCGGTTTCCACTGCTCAAGACCCTGGAAACGACCGACCTGAAGAAGTGGCCGGCGCTGGATGCGGTTCAGGTCCGCGACTATGCCGAGTGCGGCTACATCACCCGGCGCGAGAACGTTGTGCTGCTGGGCAAGCACGGCACCGGCAAGACCCATGCCGCAACGGTCCTGGGTGTGGAAGCCTGCCGCAACGGTTACCGCGTCGGGTTCACCACGGCCGCGGGATTGGTCAACACGCTGATCGAATCCCGCGAAGAACGGCAGTTGAAGCGGTACCTGGCCAAGCTGTCCCGCTTTGAACTGCTCGTCGTTGACGAGGTCGGCTATATCCCGTTCTCGGCCGAGGGGGCCCAGCTGCTGTTTCAGGTCTTCTCGGACCGTTATGAGAAGGGCTCGGTGATCGTCACGTCGAACCTCCCGTTTGCGCAGTGGACCAGCGTCTTCGGCGACGCCGCGCTGACTGCGGCCCTATTGGACCGGCTCACCCATCACTGCTCGATTCACGAGTTCAAATGGGAAAGCATCCGGTTCACCGAAAGTCTGGGCGCCGCCAGCAAACGGAAAAAGAAACCCCGTGCCGCCGGAGGATCCGCGTGAAAAACGCGGGCGCGACGGGCTGTGGAAAGTGCCGCCACCGTGGGAACCCGCTGCAAAGCCAGCGCGTTCCCACCGCGGCTTGGAAGCCTTCGGCTTCCACACTTTCCACAGCCCCGACGGCGGGCTTACTTACAAACCATTAACCCAGGGGGTGGGTCCCTTTTACTCGATCGGGGTGGGCTCTTTTTACGTTGTCAAAGCGAACCGTCAATCTGTTCCTGAAATTAGGTCTCATGAGCTCCCCTTAACTATTCTTCTGTTCCCCGAACCGCGTCAGTCGACGCCGCCGGCCTGTTTGAGCGTGGGCAGTGGGCCCCGTTCGGAAGCGTCTTCAAGGCAGAGCCTCCGTAATAGGTGTATCGGCAGTTCGGCTTGAATCATTAGTCCTGACCGGCCGTTCAGCTTGAAACATTAGTCCTGATGTGGGGTAGGCCGGCCCGTTGCAGCGGCGCAGTAACTACAAGGGATCAATGGAAGCAGTTCTGCCAGTGAGGCTTACGAGCGGTCTGTCATCGAGTGGAGGTACGGGCAAGAGCTCCAATCGGCTTGCGAACATATTCGAGCAAGGATGTGTGGTTTGCTCAATTATGGAGTCAGCCGCCCGCAAAGGAGTCAGCCGCTCCGCAAACCGGTCGGTCGCTTGACATGCGTCGAAGACAACCCTGGACTAGACTTCCAGCCGTTGATCGTGAGCAGACAATGGCTTTCTTTTAAGCAATTTACGATCGTTCCTGAATTTGAGCGTCGAATCCTCTCAGTCTGAGCGCCGGGTTTCTCGTTTTCTGTGGACACCGTTCGTGTCATCAGGTTGACCTACCGACCACGGAAGTTACCGGCCAACCCCGATTTCTGCCGTCCTTCGACTGATGAAATTGCATCAGGCCGGCATCTACTCAACTGAAACACAATAACTTAACGAATTCCATCGGACCCTACCCGATGTCGGCCATGCGGAAAGAACCGAGTGCAGCCAGATGGTGAGCGTCTTGCAACACTCCGGCAGGTGCGCCATGTCACGAAAGCACGACCAGCAATCGCGCCTGCGCCAACGGTGGACCCATTTGGCGCACAGACAACCAAAAGGGAGAATTGAGGTCATGACGACAGAAGAAAACATCGAGGAACCAGCAAGGACCGCCGATCGGGCGGACCTTACAACTGCCCTCTGTCATTCCAACCCCAGGCTTGACACGGGGGCGCATAGGAGCGCACCCGGATGCTCCAGGTCATTCGTGCCCGGTATCCTCCTGGTGGTTCTCGTCTTGCTGACGCCATCACTATGTTGGGCCCAGACCGGAGGCTTGGCGGATATGAGCCTTCAAGAGCTCCTGAACATCAGGCTTAGCGCAACGAGCGTTATGGGCATTCATCACACGCATCCCAAAGGAGAGTGGATGCTGAGTTTCAGCCGCATGGATATGCGGATGAACGGCATCAAGATCGGAACCAGGACAGCCACCGAGCAGGACGTCCTGCAGGGCTACATGGTCACTCCGACCTCCATGGAGATGGAGATGCACATGGTGGGGGGCATGTATGCTCCCACAGATGACCTGACGTTCATGGCGATGGTCCCGCTAGTGAGAATGTCGATGGATCATGTGACTCGCAGAGGCATGCGCTTTACCACTAAATCCTCCGGTATCGGGGATGCGACGGTAAGCGGACTCTACACGTTGAGGACAAGAGAGTTTTCGCGCCTGATATTGGACTTGGGAGTTGGCCTACCCACGGGTTCTATTGACGAGCGAGGCGATACCCCTGCCGGGAAAGATCAAAAGCTACCCTACCCCATGCAGTTGGGCTGGGGAGTCTATAGCCTGAAGCCCGGTTTGACCTACCTGGGGCAGGGCGGCCCCTGGAATTGGGGCGGTCACGCGGGAGGGCAATTCGGGCTTGGCCGCAACAGCAATAACTACTCCCCCGGGAACGCTTATTCGATCGAAGGTTGGGTAAGTCGGGCATGGAATCAATGGCTTAGTACTTCGGTGCGAAGTGTCGGCAAAGTAAGAAGCAACATCGATGGTGCGGACCCAGATCTAAACCGGATGATGGTTCCCACGGCGGATCCGGAATTACGGGGTGGTAAGAGCATCGATTTCCGGCTGGGAGTAAATCTTTACGTACCACGCGGTGTCCTTTCGGGAAATCGGTTCTCAATCGAGTTTGTCCTTCCGGCATATCAGTCGCTTAACGGACCGCAGCTCGCAACGGACTGGGGCATCAATCTCGGCTGGCAGAACGCGTTCAGGTTTTGATCGGCACGGAATTACCATGCGGCTGAAAAGGAGCAAGTTCGCCGGAGCATCGAAAAACAGGCTCACCGACCTGTAGAGGTACGCCCGCGGGTCGAGCCCTCGCCTTGGTGAGGTCCTACTCGTACCGGAGCGCCTGCATCGGGTCGACCTGGGAAGCCCGAAGTGCCGGGACGAAGCCGGCGCCCAGTGCGACCATCGCGAGCAGGACAGCCGCCCCCGCCAGGACCGTGAGATCGGTTCCCCCCAGTTCGAAAAGCATAGACTGTGCCAGACGGGCTAGGCCGAATGCCAGCGCCAGGCCGATCGCTCCGCCGATCACCGTCATCAGGCCCACCTGACGGAGGACCGTCCCACGAACCCGGCCGGGCCCGGCGCCGAGCGCCATTCGGACGCCAATTTCCCGTGTTCGCTGGGACACGGTGTAGGCGAGGACACCGTAGAGACCGACGGCCGCCAGAACCGTTGCCAGTCCCGCAAAAGCCGACGACAAAACGCCGATGATTCGATCGACGACGATGTTGTCGCGCACCTGCTGCTCCATGGAGCTACCCTCAAAAGGTGTCGTAAATAGCATAGGCGGTGATTATCCTTCCGGGTGAGTTTAAAAACCGTCGGGCGGAAGAGCCCGAAAGGAAGGAGTCACACCGCCATGAGCAAGAAGAACATTGATCGAAGTGTGGAGTCAAGAGTCTGCTTTGAACAGGTTGGAAGAGTGGGTGCGAGAGCAGATCCAGTTTTACGTACAGGAACTGTTGGAGGATGAGGTGACACAGCTGCTGGGACGATGTTGGCGAAAGAATCCGAGCGTCGCCGAGAAGTGGACGCGCATCCGGTGGCTATCGCAACTGCTACGCGTAAGGAGCGGCGACTGACGCTGAGTTGCGGACGATGGCAAGCTGCGGCGTCCCCGAGTGCGGGATCTGGAAGAGCGTTTTGACCGGGTCTTGCCGCTGTTTGCCAAGGGACGCAAGAGGTACTGAGAGTAGATCCAGAACTCTATTTGCATGGTCTCAGCCGAGGGGGATTTCGATCTGGCCTTAAGAGGGCTTTTAGGGGAAGAAGCGCCGCTGTCCCCCAGCACCGTCCCGGTTGAAGGAGAAGTGGCAGGGAGAAATGGGTAGGCCTGGCAAAGCCGTCGGCTGGACGATCGGAAGTGCAGGGATCTGTGGGCAGACGGTGTGTACATCAAAGCAGGGCTGGAGAAGTCAAAGGCCGTGATCCTGGTAGTGACGCCGCTTTAAGTGACGCGGCACTAAAGAACAGGTGGTTGTGAACGGCCCCGTCAGTAGTGGTTATCGAGAATCGACCCAGAGCTGGTCCGAAGTGCTGAGGGATCGCCGCAAAGAGCGGCGGATCGAACCCACCGAGCTGGTGATGGCTGACCCGGGCATCTGGACGGTTGATCCGGCTGGAGCGTTGCCAACGTTTTCCCAGAAGCCGACGGGCAGAGATGCTGGAATCATCGCATCGTCAACTTGCTGGCTAAAGATCCCCAAGGGTCGGCACAAAGCCAATGCCGTTGTTGATGTTGCGGCAGGGATCCCTTATGCAGAAACACGGCAGGAAGCCGAGCAAGTCAAAGGACGATTTCCAACATTGGTGTGGCAAGAGAGGACTGGCCAGCGGCTGATCTGAGAACTGGGATCGAGATGGTGCGTTTTACAACGGATCCCAAACAGCAGTGGCAACATCTGCGTGAACTACCAATCCAGTGGAGTCCGCTCTGCGACTGCGAACCGATGCCGCTCGAAGGTTCAAGGAAAGTGGCCAACGCACGGGCTGTCATCTGGAAGATGCTGCTGGTCGCTGAGAAAAGATTTCGCCCCTTTCCAAGGCTCCGCACTTGATGAAGGATGTCTACCAAGGCGCCCAATATGTCGGAGTTCCAGCAACCTGGACCGAGGAGCTTCAAGCCGCCTGATGTCTATGTTACCACTTATCGCGGAACCTCGCTCCATGGTCGATCGAAGGTCTTCCACCGGTAGGTTCGGGTCGAGTTTTGCAAGCGTCGGTGCCACAGCGGAAAGGATCGAGGACGGATCGATCGAAGACCGGACGTAGAAGTAGATCGATCCGATCGAATCGTCCTGGCGATAGGGTAGGAAGAACAGAGGCGGGATCTGGGCCTTTACCTCGCTGTACTTTGCGTTCTGTGCCAGTCCCACGATTTCGATGTCGAGTTCGTCGCCGTCCCCGACCCTCATCCGTTTTCCCACTGCCTCGCGTCCAAGTCCGAATTTCTGCGTGAACCGTTCGTTGACGATGGCGACTTTCGGAGCGTTGCCGGCGTCGGAGGGGGTGAATTCCCGGCCCGATATGAGTGGGACCTCCAGGGTCTGAAAGTAGTCCGGACCCACCTGGGTGTATCGCGAGCCCGTATCGGTGTCCGGCCCTGCGTCGAATCCCTGGACTCCGACGCTGCTGCCCCAGTTGCTTCCCGCGAGCAGGGGAACCCTTGATGCCGTTACTCCCGTAACCCCGGGTATCGCCGAAAGCTCTGCCTCCAGCCGCTCGAACAGAGCGAGAGATTGTTCAGGCGTGTAGGAATTCAACTCAGGCGAGATGCCGAACGTCACCAGGTTGCTGGTGTTCAACCCGAGATCCACGCGGCTGACATTGAACAGGCTCTTGATGAACAGCCCCGCCGAAATGAGCAGGGTCATCGAAAGCGCGATCTGTGCCGTCGCCAGAACACTGCGGAATCGGGCCGCGCCCCGGGCTCCGGACGGTTGGCCGGCTTGACCCTTCAGCGTCGAAAGCAGGTCGGGGCGAGAGCTGTGCAGGGCCGGGAACAAGCCGAAAAGGATGCCGGTCCCGAGCGTCAACGCCGCGGCGAAAGCCAATGCCGTAGGATCGAGGACGAATGGGATCGAGTTCGCCTCTTCGGGCGGCAGCAGGGATATGATCAGATCGAGCGTCCAGCGGGCCACCAGGAGCCCGGCCAACCCCCCTAAAGCGGCCAGCAGGCAGGATTCGGTGAGTAACTGGGTGACGAGCTGGGGCCGGTTTGCCCCGATCGACAGACGCACCGCCATCTCCCCGGAACGCGCGGCGGATCGCGCCAGCAGGAGGTTGGCGACGTTTGCACACGCGATGAGGAGCACAAAAATCGTGACGCCCAGGAGCAAAAGCAACGGTGCCCGCGCATCGTTGTGGAACGAGCTCTGGCCTCGCCGCCCCTCTTCCAACCGGATCTGTCTGGCCCTGAACCGCTCCATCGTCTGTTCGCTCATGCCGCTCTGGAGAGGAGCTTCAACGTCGTTGATGATGCCGCTGTAAGCCACGGTTATCGCCGAATGCGCCTGCTCGATCGAAACGCCGGGCTGAAGCCGGGCAAAGAGATAGGCCCAGTAGCTGCGCCGGTTGTCGAAAGCGTCGAATCCCGGCTGCATCAGACCCCGCATGGTGATGGGAACGAACACCTGGGGCTTGGACCCCATCGTCGTCCCATCGAATCCCTGCGGTGCGACACCGATGACGGTCATCGGCTGACCATTGACGATTAGAGTCTCTCCGAGGGCTGCAGGACTCCCTTCGAAGCGGTCGCGCCAGTAGCCATGGCTCAGGACGACCACCGCTGATTCACCGACGCTCGCATCATCTACTGGCGAGATCAGTCGCCCCAGGGCCGGCGTCAGACCAAGCACCGGAAAGTAACTGCCCGAAACGAGCATTCCACGGCCGCTCATCGTCTGTCCGCGGTAGGCGAGATTCGCCCCGAATGACCGATGCGCCGCGATTTCAGTGAATACGGACTGGTCCAGTTGCTGGAGGTCGCGAAACATCGGGTAGCTGAAGACGACGTCGCAGCCTCCGGCGTTATTACAGGACTGGGAACCGGGTTTGGGCCCCGGGGCGGCGAGGTTTACCAGCCGATCCGGCGCCTCGACCGGCAGCGAGCGGATGAGTATCTGGTTGAAGAGTGAAAAAATGGCCACGTTGGCCCCGATCCCGAGCGCAAGGGATGCCATGGCTACGGCGGTCACGGAAGGAACCTGTAACAGGGTTCTCAACGCGTGTCGAAGTCTGCTCAATGATCACCTCGCCGGGAATGTCGCGGTCCTGAGCTTTCAGCCCTCAGCACTCAGGTTACAGCCGGGTACCTGCGTGAAACCCGGTTACTCAACGCCTGATTCTACCGCTGATCGCTGACAAGTACGAAAGCTGTGCCGGAAATGTTCTCTGGCGGGTCAAGCAGCCACGGGTTGCTAGGCAAAGAGAAGAGGGCTCGGCTTACGCCGAGCCCTCTCTTTCTTGGGTTAGTGTCCGAATACCGCGTGGGGGGGCGAGCTTGCTCTTTCGGGCCAGGGACGGTAGTCGCCCCCCCTGTTGAGATTCTGTTCTTACCGCAGCAGCTGGAGCACGGACTGCGACGACTGGTTCGCCTGAGACAGTGCGGCCAAACCGCTCTGGGTCAGGATGTTGAACTTCGTCAACGATGCCGCTTCCTCGGCGATGTTGGCGTCACGGATCCGAGATTCGGAAGCCCGCACGCTGACCGACATCGTCTGCGCCTGCGAGATGGCGAAGGTGAGCCGGTTCATCGCCGCACCGATCCGACCCTGCACCGTACCAAGAGTACCGATGGCGGTCTGGATAGCCGTGACCGCGGTGTTGGAGTTGGCCTGGCTGGTGATGTTCTGGGTGCTGATGCCCAGTCCCTGTGAGTCGACAGCCGTCGTCAGCGCGAACGAGACGTAGGTGACGCTGGCGGAAGTGCTCGTCTGCGTGTTGCCGACGAAGACCGACCGCGCGCTCAGGTTGGCGTTGCCCGTCTCGATACCGGCCGCCTGGGCGTTTCGGGTAATTTCCGAAAGCACAGACTGGAACTCGGAATCCAGGGTCGCCCGGGAACCGGTGAAGGTGTCCGAGGACGCCTGGCTGGCCAGAGTCAGGGCCCGATCGAGCAGCGACGCGATGTTGCTCACCGCGCCGTCTTCGATCTGGAGCTTGCTGACGGCGTCGTTGGCACTGCGGATACCGATGGTCAGACCGGTGTTATCCAGCTTGTGCCGGTTGGCCACGGCGAGACCGGCGGCGTCGTCGGCTGCGCTGTTGATGCGCAGTCCCGAGGTCAGTCGCGACAGTGTCCGCTGGAGACCCATCTGGGTGTTGTCCAGCGTCGCCTGGGCGTTGATCGAGGAAAGGTTCGTTACAACTGAAAAGCTCATTAATCAAATCCTCCGTGAAATGTGGGGCCGGACCATCCTTGGCCGGCGTTTGTCCCTGAAGTTACTAAACCGGGCTTTCCAAGCCAGGTATTCTTGCTATCGGGCTTCCGTTCCGCAACCTTTAGATCTCATTGGTGCCTTTTTCACCAACGGATCACAGGCAGCGGCGTCTAGCTAAGCACTCTGTGTGAACACCATGACGGCACCCGTTATGGAGGCCGGCAGGTGTTCCAAATCCAAGGGCGTCTCAGTCAGTACCGACGCCCTTTCAATCCGGTCGTACGACCGGAACTGGAGCGATGTTCGGGAGCGCGACCTGACCCGACCATCGCTCATACTGTGTCCTTGTTCCAGCTATCGCGACGTCCCTGGTTTCGCTGCCCCCTCGTCATCGAGGAGCACGTCCCGGACATCGCTCCGGAAGTCCCGTGCCGTTGCGCGGCGCGTCTCGCTAATGCTGCGACGCGACACTAGGACGGCGGTTCATTACCGGAGAAGCTGGAGGACCGCCTGCGACGACTGGTTCGCCTGAGACAGCGCGGCCAGACCACTCTGGGTCAGGATGTTGTACTTCGTCAACGATGCCGCTTCCTGGGCGATGTTCGCGTCGCGAATTCGAGATTCGGACGCCTGTACGCTGACCGCCATCGTCTGTGCCTGCGAGATCGCGAAACCCAGTCGATTCATGGCGGCTCCGATCCGGCCCTGGACGGTACCGAGAGTCGAGATAGCGGTCTGGATGCTCGAGATCGCCGTCGCGGCATTGGCCTGGGTGGTGATGTTCTGGGTGCTGATACCAAGCCCCTGAGCATCCGCGGCCGAGGTCAGCGCGAATGATACGTACGTTACGCTCGCCGACGTGCTGGTCTGTGTGTTACCGACAAAGACAGACCGCGCGTTCAGGTTGACGTTGCCCGTCTCAACACCGGCCGCCTGGGCGTTTCGGGTGATTTCCGAAAGCACAGACTGGAACTCGGAATCCAGGGTCGTCCTGGAACCGGTGAAGGTGTCCGAAGCCGCCTGGCTGGCCAGGGTCAGGGCTCGGTCGAGCAATGATGCAATGTTGCTGACCGCGCCGTCTTCGATCTGGAGCTTGCTGATGGCGTCGTTGGCGCTGCGGATTCCGATACTCAGACCGGTATTGTCCAACCGGTGCCGATTGGCAACGGCCAAACCGGCGGCATCGTCGGCGGCGCTGTTGATGCGCAGGCCGGAAGTGAGCCGTCCCAGCGTCCGCTGGAGGCCCATCTGGGTACTGTCTAATGTTGCTTGGGCGTTGATAGACGAAAGGTTTGTGACTACTGAAAAACTCATTGCGGCAATCCTCCGTGATTTGAAAGGCCGGACCTTCCTTGGCCGGCGTGGGTCAATGTGGGCTGGCTCTCGCTACTTTTACTGAATGCGCGAGATGGGCCTGGGCCCACCAGCTACACTTTCTCTATCGGAAGGCCGGATTCGAACCTTTAGCGGAAGAGTGCTGAAATTCCGCGAAGTTGCGCTTTTTCCCCGTGTAGGTGCGGTCTATGACCGCGCATTCTACTCGATCGAGGGGGGTGGCTGGGACCTCGTCCGACAGCTATTGCAGATTGGTCATTGGACGATTCCGCATTGGAAATTTGGAGATTGCAAATTGCTCGATTTCTTATTGGTCGGAAATCTGAAATGAAACAATCTCCAATGAGCAACCTGCAATGTGGATTCTTTCAAATATCGCAATTTGCGCTAGGTGTAAGTGCGGTCTATGACTGTTATGACCGCACACGGGGATGCGAAGATGTGCGCTCGTAGAGCGCACCTACACATGCGGAGAAATCCAGTCCGGAGAAGTAGAAGGGAAGGCCTGCCCCCGACCCTCAGGCTGTCGAAATACCTGAGGATCGGTGCAGTTTTTGCCGGGGCGGCAGATTTGTCAAGGTGTTCGAACGATCCGTATGTCGTGTGCCTCAGGCGTCGAAGTGGCGCCGCTCAAGCATCGAAGTCGAACCGCGATGGAAGCCGGAGAGTGCGCTCATACTGGTTCAGAGCCTGAGCGCTGCTGTTGATTTCTTTCAGTTCAGCGCGCGTCCTCTCGCGGATCAGATCCAGTCGCCAGTGCGTTTCGGCATCGATTGCGACGACTTCCTTCGCCATCTGCACGATCTCATCGTTCAGCATTCGCAGTTCGTGCATCATTTCCGGCGTAACGGAAGGATCGTGGCGGATCTGGCTGATCCACGTCCCCAGCGTGGCTTCGATCGCCGTCAGTTCGACCATCAGCTCCGCTCGGCGGCCCAGCAGGCTTTCCACGCCGTCGATGTTCTCGTCTTCGAGCAGCCGTAGCTGCTGCTCGGACAGGCTGCGAAATTCTTCGAGTAAGTGTCTCTCACGTTCGAGAGTTGTCAATATTTCCACGGAATTCATCTCTGTCTCCTGATTCTTTTGGGTTCCGACTATCCGTGCAACGCCAGCCGTTGGTTGGCCTGCTGGATGAGCAGCTCAGTTGGGACCGACTCCTGGTTCTCCTTCTGAGCGAGTTCAGCCCAGGCTGGTCGCAGAATGCTCAGCACTTTGATCGCCTCTTCCAACTTTTCGGTGTCCAACTTGCTCGAGCCCTCGACGATCTGAGCGATGACGAAGCTGTACAGACGCTCCAATTCACTCGCTATCTCCTCGCCGCGCTCCATGTCGAGCGAGAGATGCAGGTGCTGGACGATTGCCAGCGCGCGATCGCAGGCGGTCGCCTTGCCCTCGATGTCGTTCCGCCCGATGGCCTCGACCCCCTGGTGGAGGAAGCGGAGTGCACCGTCATAGAGCATCACGACCAGTTGGGTCTGGTTTGAAGTCGTGATCGATGTTTGCTTGTAAACTGCCGATTGATCCAAATAGCTCATGGTTTCCTCTTGTAGTCAGAGGACTAGAATCCAACGATCGACGACAGCGCGCTACTCTGGTTCGTGAGCCGCGCCATCGCCACGTCCGCCGCTGAAAACATCCTCTGGAGTTCCTGCCGCCGGAGTTCCAGCCGCAGTTGTTGTGCAAGGATCTGATCTCGAACGTTCTTGATTGACGTGTCCAGCGAGTTTCGCGTCGTCTTGATCAGTCCTGCCGTGCCGTCGATGCTCTCGAGAGCCGACTTGAGGTCGTCGAACACGCCGTCGACCGACCCATCTCCCTGGAAGAGTTTCTGTAAGTCCGTTACGGCCGTGTCGAGGGCGGTGTTGAACTTCTCTTCATCCAGTTTAAGTTTTCCGTCCTGTTCGAACTCGAGGCCCACCTCGGTCAGGTAGGAATACTGACCGTCGTTGGTGTTGGCTGTCAGGATCGTGTTCCGGACGTCCGACAGCGCCTGGCGCAGAATCGAGTCGTTTGCCAGCGGCCCGGGCTTCCCCGTGATGATGTCGTTCTTGGTCTGCTTGTCGTAAAAGTCCTTCAGGCCGTTGAACTCGGTGATGAACTTCTTGACGTTTTCCGTCAGCGCATCGTAGTCCTTCGTGATGTTGATCGACGCGGTGCCGGCCTTGACCAGCGTCACCGTGGCGCCGGGGACCGCGTCGGTTACCGCGTTCGAAGCGCTCGTGATCGAAAGGCCGTTGACGGTGAACGCCGAATCCTGTGAGTCCTGACTGTTGCCGACGCTTGGGCTCTGGCCCACGGCGAACGCAACGACCGGGCCGACACCGTTGGTCAGGCTGTTGTTGATCGTGAAACCGTTGGCCGCTCCGGTCGAACGGCTCTGGATGACCAGCTTGTTGTTCGTCCCGTCGTTGACCACTGAAGCGGCAACGCCGGAGTTCTGGTCGTTGATCAGGTTCTTGAGCGCGGTCAAGCTCGTCGCCGAGCCGATGTTGATCGCGGTGGTCGTCGTGGCGCCGATCGTGAACGAAATCGAACCGCCGTCGGCAGCGGTATCCGTCGTATCCGTGTAACCGTTGGTGGACGCGGTGACCTGCGCTTTGGCCAGCTGCGTGATGTTGAGCGCATACTCGCCGGCGATTGCTCCGTCTCCGAGTGTGACGGTTGCGATGTCGCTATCGGTCGTAGTGGCTTCGAGGTCCGTAAACGCAGTTGCTACAACAAGATCCCCCACAGGCGTCAGGACGTCGGACACTTCCGTTCCGAATGTTCCCAGCGTGGAGTCCTTCTTCTTAAGGTCGATCTCTTTCCGCTGGAGCGTCTCGAGGGGTGCGCTTTCGGCTTCGATCGTGACGTCGATGATCTGGTTGAAATCGAAACCGTTGAAACCAGAGAAGTTAATTTCACCAGGCATTGGAATCTCCTCAATCTCTCTCAAACTCGCTTGCAACCATCTTATCGGCGACCTCCGGAGGCCCCTTTAGAGGCCCCCAGAGATTTTTTTCGCCCTACTTCTGCTATTACTATCTGAGGAGCTGGAGCACGGCCTGCGAAGACTGGTTCGACTGCGACAGTGCGGCCAAACCGCTCTGGGTCAGGATGTTGAACTTCGTCAACGATGCCGCTTCCTCGGCGATGTTGGCGTCACGGATTCGGGATTCCGAAGCCCGCACACTCACCGACATCGTCTGCGCCTGTGAGATGGCGAAGCTCAACCGGTTCATTGCCGCACCGACTCGACCCTGCACCGTACCAAGCGTACCGATGGCGGTCTGGAGGTTGGTGATCGCGGTGTTGGAGTTCGCCTGGTTGGTGATGTTCTGGGTACTGATGCCCAGTCCCTGTGCGTCGACAGCCGTCGTCAGCGCGAACGAGACGTAGGTGACGCTGGCGGAAGTACTCGTCTGCGTGTTGCCGACGAAGACCGACCGTGCGTTCAGGTTGGCGTTACTTGTCTCGATACCGGCCGCCTGGGCGTTTCGGGTGATTTCCGAAAGCACAGACTGGAACTCGGAATCCAGGGTCGCCCGGGAACCGGTGAAGGTGTCCGAGGCCGACTGGCTGGCCAGAGTCAGGGCCCGATCGAGCAGCGACGCGATGTTGTTTATCGCGCCGTCTTCGATCTGGAGCTTGCTGATGGCGTCGTTGGCACTGCGGATACCGATGGTCAGACCGGTGTTATCCAGCTTGTGCCGGTTGGCCACGGCGAGACCGGCGGCGTCGTCGGCTGCGCTGTTGATGCGCAGTCCCGAGGTCAACCGCGACAGTGTCCGCTGCAGACCCATCTGGGTGCCGTCCAGCGTCGCCTGGGCGTTGATCGAGGAAAGGTTCGTTACAACTGAAAAGCTCATTAATCAAATCCTCCGTGAAGTTTCTACTTGCCGGCATCCCTGCCGGCTCGATCTTGCGACAATCCGATTCTCGGACTGTTACCGTCCATATCGAACCCCTCAGCGCTGAACTTTAGAGGGAGTGTCAAAAAAATGTCACCCACCTGACGCTCGCAGAGTGGCCGGGGTTGGAGGCGGTCGGGCAGGATGGCGGCTTTGGCTTCTCGTTTGCACTTCACGGGGTATGGAAGACGGCATATCTCTGTGCATGATCGTTAAGAATGAAGAAGATTGGGTGGAACAGGCCGTTGACAGTGTCATTTCAATAGTAGACGAAGTCATAATTGTGGACACCGGGAGCACCGACCGGACGCTGGAACGGGTCGAGAGGTTCAAGCCCCGAATCATCCACAGCGAGTGGACCGACCACTTCGGCAACGCCCGAAACGTCTCGCTGGATGCCGCACGATACTCCTGGATCCTGGTCCTGGATGCGGACGAGTGCATCGCACCCGCCGACCTCCGGTTTCTCCGGGATGCCATGGACGAACCCGGCCACGGGTACCACCTGACTCAGAGGAATTATGTCTACCAGAATCAGGTTCATGGCTGGGAGCGGAATACGGCGGCCTACGAGGAGGGTCGAGAATACCCCGGATACGTCGACAACCCCCTGATCCGCTTCTTCCGCAACGATCCCGAGCTCCGGTTTCATGGAGCCGTTCACGAAATCGTTGATCCGTCCCGACTTCCGAAGAAATTCCGCTTCTCAAGCCTGCCGGTGGTCATTCACCACTACGGCAAAGTTCGAGGGCAGGAGCGCCTCTTGGCTAAACAGCACTTATACCTAAGGTTGGGCAAGAAGAAACTTCGGGAAGACCCCACCAACGCCAAGGCCTACATGGACTACGGCATCCAGCTTCAGGAACTCGGCCGGCATGACGAAGCGCGGGAGCCCTTCCTCAAGGCCTTCGAAATGGGAGGGAACCCAACGAGCCTGCTCCATTGCGCCGTGTCGGAGAAGACGCTCGAAGGGTTCCAGTCGGCTGCGGAACTACTTGATAAAGCGGCTCGCCATGGTCTGGACTCCTTTGAACTGTACCTCGAGCGGGGCAACGTTGAGCTGGCTCTCGGCAACTTCCAGAAAGCCCAGGATCATTACTGGGCCTGCCTGGAGCGAAGCGTCGGATCGCCGGTCGCGACCTTCAACATAGGCCTGACCTATAAGAAGATGGGGAAGCTCGATAAGGCAGAGAACTATTATGAGCGCGCCCGGAGCCTGGATCCCGCTTTTCCCGAGCCCGCCCTGGAACTCGCCGCCCTGTGGACCGATCTGGGCCGGTTCCGTGAAGCGGCGGCGATCCTGGAGCCCATCGTGGAGGCCAACCCCGGGAGGCGCGAGTCGCGCCTGGCGCTTGCAAAGACATACCTTCTCCTCAAGGAACCCGATGATGCCGTCAACCTTCTGGATAACCAGTTGGACGATGACCCGGTGGCTGAATCACTCCGTGGAGCCGCGCACCTCGAGCGTGGTGACTACGAGAGCGCCCGAGCGCACCTGGAGAAAGCGATCCGCGCCGACGCCTCCCTCGTCGATGCCCGAATCAACGTGAGCCACGTGTACGGCCACACGGGCGAGTTCGCCCGCGCCGTGCGTCATCTCCGACAGGGGTTTGAAAAGACGGGCAACAGCGCGCTGCTGCCCTCGCTGAGTATTTACGAAGCCCGCGCCGGTCTGCTTGACGATGCGCTTGCCCACCTGGACGAAGTCATCCGGTCGGACCAAGCCACCAACGATCACTGGATTTACCGGGGTCTGATCCTCGAGCAGAAGCAACTTTGGGACGACGCTCGATCCCACTATCGAACGATGGCGGAACGAGTTCCCGAGCTCGTGGACTGGGTCGGCCAGAAACTCCAGAGCCTGCCGGGCGCCGACGTGGTGGTTGGAATCAGCGGGAATACGGCGGCCTGGAACGAATCCGAAAATGCCCTGAGGAATGATGAGAGTCGCCATATATAACAACGGAATTCCCTTCGATGGACATACGCCGTTGAGGGGGCCGCTGGGAGGCAGTGAAAGCGGGATCGTCTATATGGCCCGGGAGCTTGCTTCGATCGGCCACGACGTGGCGGTCTTCTCGAACTGCACCAATCCGGGCGACTACGACGGCGTCGATTACAGGCACTACCATCGCTTCTTCGACGAGTTCCCTTCCACCTGCTGGGATGTTTTCATCTCCTTCCGTTCGTTCGACCCGTTTCTCATCGGCCGGATTGCTCCGCGGATGATTTTCTGGACCGGTGATGCTTACGATCAGCCGGCGATCGCAAACCTCGGGCACAGCGTCCTGCAGGACAACATCGATCTTCATTTCTGTGTCAGCGAGTGGCACCGTCGGACGTTCATCGAGACGTTCTCGCTGCCGGGAGAGAAGGTTGTGGCGACCCGCAACGGGTTCCGCAGCGATTTGATTCCCGAACCTTCAGAGAAAGTCTGGACCAACGGCGTCTATTCGAGCACCCCATTCCGAGGTCTTCAGGGGCTTCTCGAGATGTTTCCACGCATTCGACGAGACGTTGCCGACATGACGCTCGACGTGTTCAGCAGCATGAAGGTCTACGGATGGGCGGAGGACAGCGACCGCGATACCTATGGACCGATCTACCGCGCCGCGGAGCAGGATGGCGTCACGATGCACGGAAGCGTCGCGCAGACCTTGCTGCTGGAGCATCTTTCCAGAAGCGGCTTCCTGCTGTACCCGAACACGTTCGAAGAGACTTCCTGCATCGCCGCGATCGAGGCGCAAGCCTGTGGGGCGGTGGTCGTCACATCCGCGAAGGCCGGGCTCAAAGAGACTGTAGAGAGCGGATCGACGGGAGTGTGTATCGAGGGAGACCCGGCGTCGGAGGACTATCGCCGGGCCTTCGTTCAGGCTGTCTCACAACTGGCCGGGAACCGGGAGCGTCTCTCGTCGATGTCGAGGGCGGCCCGCCGGCGAGCATTCGACCTCTATTCCTGGCGTTCCATCGCCCGGGAGTGGGCCGAACTGTTCGAGGCTATCGCGCCGCGCCCGGTGCCTGGCCGATGGTCGGGTCCGCTCGTGATGCTCCAGAAAGCCCACGAGTACCTGGCGAAAGGAAACATAAATGCATCTCAGAAGATTTTGGGCCGACTCGAAACGCAGCCCTTCTTCGAAGCGGAGATCAAAGATCTAGGGCAGAAGTTATTGAAAACAGGGGCCCGAGCCTCTTGAAAAAGGGATCGGCACCCAACAGCTCAGACGTCGAGATCATGACGTCCACAGAGCTCTCAACTGGAGCGACGCAATGAATATCCGAATGAACCAGGACGTGATCGACGTGCCTGGAGAGCTGGCCACGTGGGGCGAACTGCTGGACTGGCTCGAGACGGACTATCTGAAATCAGGTCAGTGCATTACGAGAGTTTCATTCGGCCGGGAAGAGGCCATGTACTACCGCGATCAGGGACTCTGCGGACAGGAACTTCAGGAACTGAGTGAGATTGACATCGAGAGTGGAGACTTTGACAGTGTCGTTCGGGAGTCGCTCCTGGAGCTCGATCAAGAACTGATCCGCGTCGCAGAGACCGGGTCCGAGATCGTTCGTCTGTTCGAAAACCGTGATCAGGAGGGGGCCTACACCCTGCTGGGGAAGTACCTGGAATCGCTGCGCGTGCTGTTTGCGATCTTTAGCGAGATCGGCTGGCCCGCGCAGGACGGGGAAGAAACGAGCACGGCCGCACTCACGGCCTCTCTGGAGCAGGCGCTGGCACAGCTGATTTCCGCCCAGGAAAACGGTTTTTGGATTTCTGTGTGCGACGTCCTGGAATACGAAATCACCCCGATTCTGGATGGGTGGAAGAGTCTGGTTCAGAAAACAAGTGTCCATATCAACTGACAATCAGAGGGAAACGAGAGTGGGTTTTGTCGTCGACGCCGGGCCGGAGCTCGGCTACGGCCACGCCGTACGTTGTTTACGCATCGCCCGCCGGCTCGCACGGGAAGTCGGGGTCGTCTTCTATCCGCTTTCCGAGGACTGTCGCCGGTTCGTTTCCAGCCATGGCGGCGAGGTCCGGTCCCAAGAGCCCTTCCCCGAACTCGTCATCACCGATCTGCGACAGCAGGACGGGATCACGGCTGAGATCCGTCGGCAAGGTTGCCGACACGTCAGCATTCATGATCTCGGACTGGCCCAGTGCCACTCCGACGTTCTCATCGACGGCAGCATCACGACGCTGTTTCCCTACTCCGACGATCGCCACCGAAAGATGTTCGTGGGGCCCAGGTACATGATCACCGAGCCGCGTTCCCCCCAGCGCCGTGTGGCTCCGAACGTCGCGTTGATCAGCCTCGGGGGTGGGGCGACACACGATCTCGCCGATTCGGTTGCGCATGCGCTCCGAGGAGCCGGACTGGACGTCTATGCCACGACGGGCTTCGGGCCAGGCCGACCTGCAAGCCGGAACTCGGGCATTCATTGGATAAGAGACGAAGCCGACATCCGCGATGTCGTGGGGCGATGTGCCTTGGCCATCAGTGGGGCCGGCGTTTCCCTCTACGAAATGCTGGCGTCGGGGGTCCCGACAATCGCTCTCAGCTTCGACTGGCTTCAGCTGCGGACAGCAGAAGCATTCGAAGAACGGGGAGCGACGCGTAGTGCCGGATTGATTTCAAAACTAAGTCCCGTCGAGCTTGCGGAATCTGCCAGAGATCTGCTCGGGAACAGCGCACTGATGAGCCGACTTGCCCAGGCCGGGCGAAAACTGGTGGACGGCAAGGGCTTGCTGAGAGTGACGGAAATATTGAGGAGAGAACTATGTCTGACAACCTAAACGACAACCTTTTCGACAGGCTGACGAGCGAGACTCAGAAAGTCTATTTCGTTGCGGAGGCCGGTCTCAACCACGGCGGGTCGAGGGAGAAGGCCCTGGCGATGGTGCGGGCGGCGAAGTGCGCCGGCGCGGACGCAATCAAGTTCCAGACCTTCAAAACCGAGAAACTGACCTCGCGGAGACGCGCGGAGCTCACCCACACGAAAGGGAAGGATCTGCAGGAGCTGTTCAAGAAACTGGAGCTGGATTTCGATTCCTTCCGTTCCCTGCACCGCGAGGCAAACCGCTTGGGCATTGAGTTTCTCTCCACTCCTTTCGACGAGGAAAGTGCGGACTTTCTCGCCGAGCTCGGCGTAGGCGCCTACAAGATCGCTTCGGGAGACATCACCCATCGCCCCTTCATCAAGCACGTCGCCGCAAAAGGCAAGCCGATCCTGCTGTCCACCGGCATGAGCACCCCCGAGGAGATCGAGAAAGCGATCGATTGGATTTACACCCAGGAGAATCAGCAGGTGATCCTCCTGCATTGCGTGTCGGCTTACCCGCCCCAGCTCGACGAGTTGAACCTGAAGTCGGTGGAGTTCCTGCGGGATCGGTTCGGACTTCCCGTCGGCTTCTCCGATCATAGCGACAGCACCATTGGCGCGATTATCGCTGTTTCTCTCGGCGCGCAGATTATCGAGCGTCACTTCATGCTCGATACCCGAGGGGACATCCCCGACCGGGCGGTGTCGTTCGACGCCAAACACCTGCGTTCGCACGTCCAGGAACTTCGGGCCATCGGTCCCATCCTCGGTCAGCGCGACAAGTTTGCCACCCAGACCGAAAGCCAGAACATAACGGCTTCGCGCAGGGCCCTGTACGCGAAGCGACCGATCGCTCCGGGCGAGACGATTTCTCGGGACATGCTCTATGCACTGCGGCCGGCGGATGGCATCTCGCCGGAGTTCGTGGATGACGTCGTCGGGCGTCAGGCGAACAGCTCGATCGACGAAAACGAACCTGTTCAGTGGGATTCAATCGGATGAAAAAAGTTAACGTACTTGTGACTGCAGCGTCGCGAAGAGTCGGCCTGGTCCGCGCCTTTCGCCACGCCGTCGAGAAATTCGGCAAGGGGCGAGTTGTAACGACCGACATCAACTCGATGTCCCCGGCCATGTATTTCGGCCATCGGAACCACATCGTGCCCTTGACGACCGATCCGGGCTACATCCCCATCATCGAGAGCATCTGCGACGTGGAGGACATCCACTTAATCGTTCCGACGATCGACGACGAACTGACGATACTTGGGCGGGAACGCGCCCGTTTCGAAGATGCCGGCGTTCGGGTTGCCGTCTCGAGCGAAGAGACCGGGCGGATCTGTAACGACAAGTACCGGACTTACGAGTTCGCCGTCCAGAACGGGATCGAGACCCCTACAACGCTCCTCCCCGAAGAGCTTGATTTCGAACAGCTACAGTACCCGGTCATGGTGAAACCCCGCCACGGCCGCGGAAGCATCCAGGTGTTTCAGGCCTGGGATGAGCGCCAGGTCCGTTTCTTCTGTGATTACGTTCCCGAACCGATCGTGCAGGACTTCTTGGAGGGTACCGAGTTCACGGTCGATGTCTGTTCGGACTTCGAGGGCCGGGTACTCTCGGTGGTTCCGCGCGAACGGCTGGTGATACGGGCCGGTGTGAGCGACAAGGGGATCACACGCAAGAATAAAGAGGTGCTGGAGTTTGCCCGGAACGTCGCCGAGAGCCTCGGGATTGTGGGCGCCGCCAACATCCAGTGTAAATGGGACGGCAGCAGCGTTGGCCTCATCGAGGTGAACCCCCGTTTTTCGGGCGGCATACCGTTGACGATCGCCGCCGGTGCGGATTTTGCTTCGTGGCTTGTCCAGCTGAGAGCTGGAACCGAAGTGCGTTCCCAGATCGGTCGGTTCCAGGAAAACCTCACGATGATGAGCTTCGAGGACAGCGTCTTCGCGCGTGAGGACCAGCTGAACATCCGGGGGAGTCAATCGCCGCGTCGCTTCGCCCGGACGAACACGACCGCGTATGTGAATTGAACATAGTAGTCAGTAGCCAGTAGTCGGTAGTCAGTTGTCGGAATTAGAGCCACAAACTGCGGAAAGCGACTGACTACTGACTACCGACTACTTGTACGAGATAGCGAACCCGACGGTAGGGTCCGGCATCAATAAAAGGCATAAAGTTTCGCCCTAAACAGCCCGATGAGTACGAACGTAATGTCGTATCTGGTTCCATCGACGCCACAGGCGGCGACTCCCCCGTGGCTGGAGCCGCGAGAGCCGGAGCTGGACTTCATGAACCGGCTGATGACGGGCCTGGTTCGTACGGTTTCGGTGGAGCGGATCGCCCACTTTGCTGTGAGGCTTCTGGCCGAGCACACTGCAGCCCAGAATAGCTCGCTGATGCTATTGCACAGGGACTCCGGCGAGTTGCGAATCGCCGCGGCGACGGCCGGCTTCGGAAGCCGGAACGGGTCTGACACGGCAGATTCGATCGAACCGCTGAAACTGGGCTCTGGCGTAGCCGGCTGGGTTGCGTCCGAACAGGTTCCTGTCCGGTTGGAGGAGGCCTCCAAGGACGCGCGGTTCATCTCGCTGTCGGCATCGGACGTCGTCGTCAATTCACTGATGAGCTTTCCCCTGGTCGCCAACGGCGAGGTCCTGGGCGTGATGAATCTGAGCAGCCCGGTGCCGGGCGTCTTCTCGGAAAAAGATGAGGAGCTGGTTGCCGTCGCAGCCGACCACATCGCGTTCGCGCTGGACCGTGCGACGCGTTTCGAGAACGCAGAACACCACAACCGAGAGCTCCTTGAACAGGTGTCGGGCTACCAGACCCGACTTTCTCAAGCGGAGAAGATGTCCGCCCTCGGAAGCCTTCTAGCCGGAATCGTCCATGAACTCAACAACCCCCTGACGACCATTCTGGGTTTCTCGCAACTCCTGGCACAGACCAGTGGCGGGGACCGTAGGGACCTCGAACGAATCGTTTCCGAATCGGAGCGATGCGCCCGCATCGTCGAGAATGTCTTGCGCATGTCCCGCCCCGGCAAGGGTGGGCGCGAGCTGGTTGACGTGAATTCCTGCATCCGAGAGACCGTGGAGCTTGCCGAATATCAACGGCATCTTCACCGGATCGAGCTGATCCTGAAGCCGGCAGCGTCGAACCCCAAGATCTACGCCAACACCTGCGAGCTGACGCAGGTCGTGCTGAATCTCGTCACCAACGCCATCCAGGCCATCGCCGCGGATCGTGCGGAAGGCACGGTCGAAATTGAGACCCGCGTTGACGGTTCCCGACTGTCCATCCAGGTGCGCGACAACGGCCCAGGCATCGAGGCGCCTGCGTTGTCGCAGATTTTCGAGCCGTTTTTCACGACCAAGGAGACGGGCACCGGCCTGGGATTGAACCTGTCCCGCGAACTTGTCCGAGCCAATGACGGGGACGTTACCGTCGAGAGTAACCCGGGCGTCGGGACGACCTTCTCGCTGCAATTTGACGTCTCGCAGCAGGATGATGAGGTTACCGGCCCCAGGCCGACAGTACTGGTGGCCGACGATGAGCATCACATCCTCGACCTCGTCAACACGGTACTGACTGATTCCGACTACAGCGTGGAATGTGTCGGCAGTGGCGAAGAGGCGATGGATCGGCTGAAAAGACAGGATTTCGACCTGCTGATCAGTGATCTGCGGATGCCGGGCATCGGCGGCCGCGAGCTGGTGGAGTGGGTTCAGCAGTATGACACGAATGCGAAAGTGCTGCTGCTGACAGGCGACGTCGCCAGCGGGGAGATGAAAGAGTTCATCGCCAGTTCCGGAACGCAATGCTTGTCGAAGCCGTTCCGGATCGGCGAATTGATCGAGGCGGTCGAGCAGGTGTTTTCATCCGACGATTGATCGTCACGGAAAATGCCGGTGAAGCAGAAAACAGTTGCGATCATTCAAGCCCGAATGGGCTCATTCCGTCTCCCCGGCAAGGTGTTGCTGCCGCTGGGCGGCCGCTCCATCCTGACCTACCTGGTGGAGCGTCTCTACCGAACCCGTACCGTCGATGAAGTCGTCGTCGCCACGACGGTTCACCCGCGCGACAACATCATCGTGGAAGAATGCCGACGCCACGGCGCCGCGTGTTTTCGGGGAAGCGAGCATGATGTCCTCGGTCGCTACGTGGCCGCTGCCACGGTTTCTGCTGCCGATATCGTGGTTCGCGTGACTGCCGACAACCCGTTTACCGATCCCGAAAGCATCGACCGCGTGGTGGAACACATCATCGAGAACGGCGTGGAGTACGCCCTCGAAGACGGTCTGCCGGTCGGGACGACCGGCGAGGCTGTGACCCGCGGATTGCTTGGCCGGATGGCGGAGCTGGCCCACCGGGTCGACGAGCCGCGGTGGCGCGAGCACGTGACGCTGTACGCCAAAGAAAACCTCCAAGAAGCCCGGGGCGAATTCCTCCAACCCCGGCCTCGCTGCGACAGACCGGAAATTCGCCTGACCGTCGACGAACTGCCCGACTACCTGTTGGCTCAGGAAGTAGCGAGAAACCTGAACGACCTGGATTTCGACATTTCCGCCCTGATCAGCCAGGCTGAGCGCATATCCTCAGCGCCTGCGGCGCGGTAGGCAATCAGCCATCAGCTATCAGCGTTCAGCTCTCAGCTCGATCGGATGCGACGATCGTCGCGTTTAAAAAGTAACTCTAGAGATGGTTCAAGTCGTTGATTTTATGGATGATTTGCCCGGGGCTGGAAGCTGATAGCTAGCAGCTGATGACTGCTCTGTCATTCGCGTCAAAATCCTCAAAATAGACTGAAGAACGGACCCCCGCCGGCCGATGAGTTAACCATAGGGCGCACAGTCTGCGAGCCCGGAGGTGCATATCGTGATCACGGTTATGAAGATCAATAAGAAGCCGATCGTAGTGAATTGCGAATTGATTCAGACGGTTGAGCACGTGCCGGATACGGTCATCCACCTGACGACGGGAGACAAGCTGATTGTCTCCGACCATCCCGAAGACATCGTGCGCAAAGTGATTGAGTACAGGAAAAGTATCAACTGTTCCGGTATCGACGTCTACGTTCATTCAGAAGAGGCCGAGGAGCAGCCTGAGCCTGTTGCGGAGTGAAGGGGACACGCCTCGGGCGGACGAAGCCGGTTTGTAGGGGAATACACTCATGGATCTCGGAACCATACTTGGCATCTCTCTCGCACTGATGGGAATCCTGTTGGGCCAGATGCTGGAAGGCGGATCGATTCTCCAGATTCTGCAGCCGACAGCGTTTTTGATCGTGTTCGGAGGGACGATGGGCGCAACCATGATCGGCTTTCCGCTCTCGGCCTTCATGAAAGCGATGAGCGATTTGATCTATGTCTTCATGGAAGAAAAAGCGCAGCCGAACGGCGTGATCGACCAGGTTATTCAGTTCACGAACAAGGCGCGGCTTGAGGGGATCATCTCACTCGAAAAAGACGCCGAAGACGTTGAAGATCCGTTCTTCAAGAAGTCCATCATGATGGCCGTTGACGGCATCGAGCCCCGCGAATTGCGCGAGACGATGGAAGTTGAGCTGCAATACATGGAGGAGAGGGGCGAGATTTCATCGAAGATATTCGAAGCGGCCGGCGGCTACGCACCGACGATCGGGATTATCGGCGCGGTGCTCGGGCTGATAGTGGTGATGCAGCATCTCGACAACATCGACGAGGTCGGACACGGTATCGCCGTGGCTTTCGTCGCCACGATCTACGGAGTTGGTGCCGCGAACATTTTCTTCCTTCCCGCCGCGGCGAAGCTGAAACTCAAGGCCCGGAAGCGGATTATCATCAAGGAGATGATGCTGGAGGGAACACTCGGAATCCTGGAAGGCCAGAACCCCCGTGTGATCGAAGGCAAGCTGACCTCGTTCCTCGACGACGAGCTGCAGAAAGCCCGCGAGGAATCCGGCAAGAAGGGCGAAGAATAGCATGGCGCGTAAGAAGAAACACGAAGAGCACGCCAACCACGAACGGTGGCTGGTGTCCTACGCGGATTTCATCACCCTGCTCTTCGCCTTCTTCGTCGTCATGTTCGCGGCGTCCAACGCCGACGAGCAGAAGGCTGGAAAGGTCGCCCAGGCGGTCGAAATGGCGTTCTCGGAGCTGTCGGTGTTCAGCCCCTCCGGCAAGGTATTTCCATTGTACGATACGGGAGGTCTGCCGTCCGACGAGATGAGCATCATCGGTAACCTGCACTCGGGCTTCGCCACTACGCAAGTGGTTTCGGCTGGCCGCGGTGAAGGTGACGGTGAAGGCAAATACGACATCGAAGCCGTCCAGGAGCGACTCGAGAACCTGCTCGGACAGGAATTAGCCGAGGGACAGGTCCGGATGAATATCGACGAACGCGGCTTGACGATCAGTCTGGCGGAGGCTGGTTTCTTCGATCCGGGCTCAGCCGTGATTCAACGCGCGGCGCTGCCGGTCGTCGACGGGATCGCCGGAAAGCTGCGGGATCTTCCCTGGGATGTTCGCGTCGAAGGACACACCGACGACATTCCCATCAAAACAGCCCAGTTTCCGTCGAACTGGGAGCTGTCGACGTCCAGGGCGACCTATGTTCTCCAGCACCTGATCTCGAGCAATCAGGTTCCTCCAGAACGACTCTCGGCGGTCGGATATGGCGAGTACCGACCTGTCGCTTCCAACTCCACGCGGGAGGGCCGGGGCCTGAACCGCCGCGTCGACATCGTGGTTCTCAGCACGACGGCTCAAGCACTCGAACCAAAGGCCATGCCCGAGACCGGCGAAGCGAGCGAGGTGGAACAGTCGGCCCGCTCGGGTGCAGCCAAACCCGCCGTCGAGACCAGTTCCGTACATGCCGCCAGTAGTCCGTAGGGGCGGGCCGCTGACGCGGCCAGTTGTCAGTACTCAGTAGTCAGTAGTCAGTTTAGCCAAATATCCGACACCCCGCTTACGGCCTCCCGATCAGCGAACCTCTTCCCCCGATTCGATCCCCTCTTTGACCCACCGAAAGAAAACCCTTGTGCCTATTGCAAATTGCGATATTTGAACAATCCATATTGTAGGTTTCTCATTGCAGATTGCTTCATCTCAGATTTTTCGGCGGATGAGAAATTGAGCAATTTCCAATCTGCAATTTCGCATGAGGACCCCTCCATCGTCCCCGGCACGTCATATAATCATTCCCAGCATGACCTGCGACCTCTGCACGAACGACGACGGCAAGGGTACCCACTACCACGCCTTCATCGACGGCAAACACTACTGGGTGTGTGCCAACTGTAAGTCCCGGCTCAAGATTGAATCCGAACACACGGACGAATGAAGAGGTAGTACTCAGTAGTCAGTAGTCGGTAGTCAGTTGAAAATCCGCCTGAACCGGCGGCATCTCCAATCCGAAGCGGCCTGCGACTCTCTTCAGATGCTCGGCCGAGAGTGTAGTTGGTCTGTTGCGAAAACAGCCCACTTTGCATTCCGAAAACTGACTACTGACTACCGACTACTGACTACTTCTTCTCCCTCAATCCCTGAACCCTCGGAGGAACTTGACCACACGGAAGCCGACGATGGCGTAGAAAGGAAAATGAGCCATCGTGTAGTGTCCGCACGGCAGTGTCGTCAATTCGTAGTCGAGGCCATGGCGGTCGAATTCCCTGAACGACTTCCGTGACAGCTCGTAGGGGAAGCTCAGGTCGTACTTGCCGGCGAGAACGAGCAGCTTCTGTCCGGTCCCTCCCAGGCGAGGAATGAAAGGGTACGGGCTGATCGGTGACCAGAATCGGCGAAGGTCATCCAGCGTAGTCGAGCGTTCGAGCGATTCCCGAACGTGGGATGTCGACAGGCCGTCCCATACGACGTCGGCAAAATATGAGGAGACATGTATGAAGGCCCCGCACTCGAACCGCTTGTCGTGGGCCATCGTTAGGAACCCGACACAGGACCCGATGCTGGTACCGAGGATGCCCAACCGCGCATAACCGCGCCGGGACAGCCAGTCGGCGGCCCGCCTCACGTCGAGCACCGCCTGCCGTGTGGAAGCGATCGTTTGCCCGACATTGGGTCCAATCAGGTATTCCGCGCGCTCCAGGTGTTCGGGACGGCGGTGGTCGTGGTACGGCAGGCTGAGCCGGAGGGTCGTGATACCGAACCGTTGCAGGACGCGGCATAGCCGAATCTGGCTGTGCCACTTCGCGTTCCATTGCGGCAGAACGATGACGGCGAGTTTGCTCGTCGACGGGAAGAGCCGTCCCCAGACAGTGTTGTTGACGTCGTGAGGCGTTTCGATCGCGCTGGGGAACTTCAGGGTCGTGCCGTCGAATTCATGGCTGGGCGCCGGCTCGTACGCGTAGAAATGGTCACTGTCTGCCAGCGCTTCCTCGACGTATCGTTCGAGGGCTTCGGTCGGGCTGACGCCGTTCGCGAGACCGAGGTGCTCGACTCCCCATTCAAATTCGCGGGGATAGCGGTTCCTGTCCCTGTTGTGCCAGCGCCGTTCACGTCGTTCGATGTGGTTACGCAGCATCGACTATGGCCCGGATGGTTTCAGGCGAAACGGTAGGCACCTTTGCCAGGTAGAGGTTGTCTTCTACATGATCGATGCTGCTCATGCCGACCAGCGCCGACGCAACACCGGGCGTGGAACGCACGAATTGGATAGCCCGCTGGGAGTCGCTCTCGAGATTCGGCAGAAACCCATCGATCCCTTCCGGGAGATTGCGGCTCAACCTGGCCTGCATCATCGAGGCGCTGGCCATGACTGCAATATCCAGCTCCCCGGCCGCTTCGAGGGTCGAGCGCGCCGTATCGCCGATCTTCTGGTTCCGGAGCCCGAACGCTTCGCGCATCGCCAGGTTGTAGGGAAGCTGGACGACTTTGAAGTGATGTCCGTCGCCGGCGACTCCGCGGGCGCATTCGACGACCTCCGACAGTGAGAGGAACCCGCGGGTCTGCGGTAGAGCGCGGTACCCGTTCCAGGTGGCAGTTCCGTATGACGAGATCTTGCCGTCCTCGACAGCGGACTCCAGGAACTCGAAAGCCGCCCGCAAGCGGTCGATGAACAAGTCGTGGGGAATCTCCTGGAGTTGGGTCTCGGGGTTATGAATGTAGAAGACGTCGATCGTCTCCAGTCCCATATTCTCGAGGCTGCGGTCGAGCTGGTTGGCGAGGTACTTCGGGGCCATCGTGTGCGAGCCCGCCGCGATCTCGTCAGCTTGGAGCATCCCGGAGTCGAGGTAGGTCTTCACAAGATACTCCCTGGGATTCGCCGGGTAACTGCCGTCGAAACTGAGGAAGCCCGCCTTGGTTGCGATCACCAGTTCGTCCCGCGCCGCCGTGCCGGCGGATCGGAGATCTTCGAGTGCGGAGCGAATCGACCGCTCGCTCCGCTGGAAGCGGTAGTTGATGGCAGAGTCGATCACGTTGACACCCAGTTCTACGGCGCGAACGATTGAACGCCGGTAGAGCTCATCCGTCGTGTCGTCCGCTTCCCCGAGGTATGTGCCCATGCCGATCGACGACATCGTCAGGCCCTCGTATTCCCGAAAGTGTGCCGCCGCCGTCGGGCCAAACCTTTCGGCATAGCGCCTGGTGCCAGCAGCCGTTGCTTTCGTCACGTCGTCGTTTGGCATGCGCCCAACCGATCGATTCCACTACCCGATGAGAGCAGGTTCCGCCATCGCGCATATCAGCGCTTCAGCCGGGTGCAGTGCCCTGCGGCCCGTCGCTTGCTCGATCTGTTGCCGGCATGAGATCCCGGGCGCGACGACGACGGCTTCGGGCTGCGCCTCTAAGCGGGGGAAGAGCCGTTGGCGCCCGATGTCCATCGAGACGTCGTAGTGTTCCTTCTCGTATCCGAACGAGCCGGCCATTCCGCAGCATCCGGAATCTACGTCCTCGACATCGTAAGCTGGAGACAGCGCTTCCTTCAACGGTCCGCTTCCGACGAGCGCTTTCTCGTGGCAATGGCCGTGGATGAGCGCCTTAGGCCGGGGGTGGCTGTAGCTAAGGCTCCATCGCCCGCCCTCGATCTCACGGACGATGAATTCCTCGAGCAAGAAAGACGCCTGCCCTACTTCCTCCGCCGCCGAACCCCCGACAAGATCGACGTACTCATCGCGGAACGTGAGGACGCAGCTGGGTTCGCATCCGACGATGGAGTATCCAGCTCGGACCCACGAGTGCAGACGTTCGACGTTAGTGGCTGCATGAGCGCGTGCGGTTTCAGCCAGGCCCTTGGAGATCATCGGACGTCCGCAGCAGACACGGTCTGCCAGGCGTACGTGATACCCGGCAGCTTCGAGCAGGAGCGTTGCAGCCCGTCCGATCTCCGGATAGTTGAAATTCAGGAACGTATCGTGGAAGAGGATGACCCCGCCGTTGGAAACGTCTTCTTCGTCCCCTGGCCGGGAGCGTCTCCTGAACCAAGTTTCGAAGGTCTGGTTCGCGAAGGGCGGCAAGCTGCGGCGCTCGTCGACGCCGAGGTAACGATCCATCAGCCGCCTGACGACCGGGTTCTCCAGTGATCGATTCGCCAGCGCGGGCCACATTGACGCGACGCGGCTCAGAGCGTGGATCCGCGCGAACAGGATGGATCGCAGCGGGGTCCCGTTCGCCTCGTTGTGGCCGGCGAGGAACTCGTACTTGAGTTTTGCCATGTCGACGTTGGAAGGGCATTCGGCTTTGCAAGCCTTGCATTCCAGGCACAGATCCAGCGTGTCGTGAAGCATTTCCCCGGTCGATTCGTGAGCCGGCAGCTTGCCTGAAAGGATCGCCCGCATCAAGTCCGCGCGTCCCCGTGTCGAGTGCTGTTCCTCCCGCGTCGCCATGTAGGAGGGACACATCGTGCCTTCTGAGGTCTTCCGGCAGACACCGGCTCCGTTGCAGAGCTCGACGGCCGTCGCGAGACCGCCCTCCGCCGAAAAGTCGTAGTGTGTGCTCAACCGGATGGTTTCGTAATGCTGCCCGTAGCGGAGGTTTTCGTCCATTTCGGGAGCGTCGACGATCTTGCCGGGGTTCATGCGATCCTCGGGGTCGAACGCTCCTTTGATGCCCTGGAATGCTCTGTAGATCGTCGGCCCGAATAGTTTCTCGTTGAGGTGGCTCCGGGCCAGGCCATCTCCGTGCTCCCCGCTCATGGCGCCGCCGAACTCCATGACCAGATCGGCGATCTCGACGGTCATGTTTTTCATCTTCCGGATCTCGGAGACCTGCTTGGTGTTTATCAGAGGACGGATGTGCAGACAGCCGACACTGGCGTGTCCGTAGTAGCCCGCGCTTGTGTCGTACTTCTCGACGACGGACCGGAAGCGCGTGAAGAACGCGGGCAACTGTTCCGGTTCGACCGCGCAATCCTCGACGAACGCGATCGGTTTCCGTTCTCCCTTCATACCCAGCAGAAGCCCCAGCCCGGCCTTTCGGACCTTCCAGATGCCGGCCTGTGCCGCGGGATCGAGCGCGCGCGGGTACGCGTAGCCGAAGCCTCCCTTCCGGAGGTCGGCCTCCAGGCGATCCAGCTTGTCCGTGAGGTCGGCCTGATTCTCCCCGTAGAACTCCACGAGCAGTACCGCATCCGGATGTCCCTCGATGAAACCGACTTCGCGCGACAGTTCCAGCGAACCGCGTGCCAGGTCGATGATCATGTCGTCAATCAGTTCGATAGCGGCCGGCTCCAGCGGCAGGATGACCTCTGAAGCCCGGATGGAATCGACGATGTCGTCGAAGTGGACCACCATCACGGCCGTGGCCGCGGGTCGGGGCTCGATCCGGACCTTAGCGCGGTGAACCAGCGACAGCGTGCCTTCGGAACCGACGATCAGCTTGGCCAGGTTGAATTTACCGTTCCGGACGAACTCGTCCAGGTTATACCCGCTGACGCGCCGCATCAGTCGAGGAAAGCGGGCTTCTATCTCACCGCGGTTGGAGTCGATGATGTCGGCGATGCGGCCCTCGAGGCCAGGCATCGCGCGAGCCTCGGCGAATCCGATCTCCTTGAAAAGCTTGCGTTCCCCGGACGCCAGGATACCGTCCACTTCCAGAACGTGATCGATCGTCTTGCCGTACACGATAGAGTGGGACCCGGCCGAGTTGTTTCCGATCATCCCCCCCAGCGTTGCGCGGTTCGCCGTCGAAGTGTCCGGGCCGAACAGGTATCCGAGAGGCTGCAGATGACGGTTGAACCGCTCCTGGACCAGTCCAGGTTCGACCCATGCCCAGCCCTCGTCGGTGTTCACCTCCAGAACGCGGTCCAGATGCTTGGAAGTGTCGATGACGACGGCGCGGCCGACCGTCTGGCCAGCCAGGCTGGTGCCACCGCCTCGAGCCAGCAGGGGGACCTCGAACTCCCGGGCCGTCTCGACCGTGGCAAAAATGTCGTCGGGAGTACGTGGGATTACGACGCCGATCGGTTCGATTTCATAGATGCTGGCATCCGTGGCGTACATGAGCCGCGTCGCCCGGTCGAAGCGGACTTCACCGGCGATTCGTTCCTGCAGCGCATGGGCCAGATCTCGCATGAACTGAAGAGTTTAGCACGCGAAATGTAGTGGCGGTCTATGACGTGGACCTGATCGACGTCATGAGTTTTCGGATCGAACTGGGACGGCAGGATGTCGGGTGGGGCTATTTTCGGCGATGGTCTTAGTCTGTAAACATTGTTGGAGGACTCAGAAAGGTTCTCAACCGGGTCCTTGAAGAGAGCATCAGCATATCTTCACATCTTCTTCTTCATTAAAGTGTTGCCTGAATTCGTAAGAAATAATGGTCGGAATGTAAAAAATAACATCGGCAACTAACTTTCCTATTAAGACTCCCAGTCCCCGGCCTATATATCTGGCTCCTAAACCCATGGTCAAGGGCCTGATTATGCCCAGGTCCAAAACCTCACTGGCGCCAAACTCCAAGAACAAGTTCTTGATGGTCCTCAATCTCCCTTGCGCACCGTAGCTTTCTCCTCTTTCCAACGCTTTTCTCTGATCTTGCTTGAAATCTCTCGACAAGAGAGTTCCGTAGTAACCAATGTTGTCTCCTATCGCGCCTCCGAAAGCTGCTGCTATCTCGCCACCAGTTAATCCAAGCGTAAAAAAATATCCAATGATCGCGGTAGTGGCTGCGACTAGTTCTGCAGGTCCATATCTCCTGGCCCACTCGAGAGCCTTTTGTTTCAACCGTGATTGTCTATGAGCCATCTGATCTTCCTAACGAGTAAGGATGCATCGATATGAAACCATCCGAACGGTTGCTCAATTAAGGACCTTGAAGGTTTGAAGGGACGGATCAGCGGCACCCTTAAGTACAGCCCCGCTGGCCTTCATACATTGTAAGTACTCAATAACCTCCAGGGAGACGATTTCTCCAGGAGCAATGATGGGCGCGCCGGGTGGATAGGTCGCCACGCTCTCACCCGAGATCTTCCCGACGGCGTCTTTAATAGGGACAGGCTGCTTGGTCGAGAACTTCCCTACACGGGGAACTACTGCGATGTCGGGAAGAGCATCGGTTTCGGCGGTGGCGGTGCGACAACGCGCTGCTTGTGCGGGCTCCCGTCGGCTATGCCCCTGAGAGCACGAAAGAGAGCATGGAGATCCCCCTCAGTGGTTCCGGGAGTGAGAAGGAAAAGAACGTGTTGGAGCGAAGCCATTTCAGGGTAAATCTTTTCTCGGTGAAGGCGGCGCTCAAACTCGAAGCCAGTGAGGCCTGTTCCGGAAACATCCAGGGTAATTCGGGTCGAGTCGAAATCCACAAAGCCCGGCCGCACGTGATCGTGACCAAAGCACGTCACCCCCAGCAAACCTCGGCATGCTTCCCGGAACGCTGCAGCACTTTCGATGGTTTCGCTCCAGATCGTTTCTCCTTCTTCGACGAGCTGCCCGACACCGAGTTCGATCGAGGCCAGGATGGGGTAGGAGAAAGAGGTACTGACAAGTCCCAGTTCGTTGACCTGTTCATAGAGCGATTCGATAAACTGTTCGTTTCCCACGAGGAGAAGACTCCCTTGAGAAAGCGCACTCGCGACTTTATGAGTGGACTGCGTAACAAGGTCCGCACCCATGTCCTCGGCTCCGGTGGGCAGCGACTTGCAAAAGTGAAAGTGAGGGGCATGCGCCGCATCAACTACCACTGGAAGTCCCCGCTCGTGAGCCAGCGAGATGATTTCGGCGAGTTCACCGACGATGCCGAAGTAGTTGGGTGAAGTCAGGAAAACGCAGTCGACCGGCTCTCTGCCGAGTACCTCCGTGAAACCAGCCAAAGTAGGTCCCAGAGAAAGGCCGAGATCGGAGTCGTACCCGGGTACAAGGTAGACCGGCTCCAGGCCACCCTGAACCATGGCGGCAGTCACTGACGTGTGAGCATCCCGGTTGACGAGGACACGGCCGCCCGCTGGACAAGCGCTGAGAAGCGCCAGGGTGTTCAGCGTGGTCGTTCCCTGCGTGGAGGGGAAGCTCCAGGCAACATCATACGCGTCAGCCAGTTGACGTTTGAGCCGCTGTAGAGGCTTATCGCCGTGCCACGTAAAGAGGCTGCCCAGCTGGGCAACCGAGATACTGTGGTCGAGCTCACACGCTCCCGCAAGGCGTTCCCAGCCTTGCCGGAAGATCTTTTCCTGCGATGGGGTCAACATTTACCTTAAGCGAAAGCTCCGCCCGCCGCGGTGTCCCGGGGTCGCGAATGAAATTCCGCCAGCGGCGACGTCCAGCAGAGCTGCCGTCAGCGGCATGGTATTGATTTCACCTGATGTTCGGTCTCTCTCAGGCTGCTGGTCCGATCCGACGCACTCTTCCATAACGCTGATTGCGTCTTGTATGTCGACTATCTCTGGTGTCGTGCCGCCTGTCCTCAGATCAGACATTCTTGGCCCCCTGTCGTTTGACTTTGATACTTAACCTATGTATCGGTCGACACTTGCGGAACTTTAGGCCGGATTACCGAAGTTCTTGGAACGTAAGGGATTCAACCCGTCCGATTTACGATGGCAGTCCGTGCTTAAGGTCCCGGTTTCATTCCACTTAAAAGACTAGGTCCAGATGGCGATCGTTTGACCCGAAGGCCGGTGGAAGCGTCAAGGTCCTGACTCCATTCGGGGTGCGGCCACGAAACCGCTGCTTTTCCAGCCCCGTATGAGTCTGGATCGGCATCGTGAGCAGAGCGCCTCCAACGGGGGGCCAGCCGTCGCGTATCTATTTGAAAATAAGACCAGTTCAGAAGATCTCATTCCCGCCTCGGCCCCCAGGAGATCCGCTTTCTATCGAGCCAATCCGTTCCAGGTGACGGACGCAGTCGCCGCAATGGGGACCTCTGCTCGTATGGAATCTCAATTGCCACTTTCAGCGGCGGAGCATTAGGTGGAATGAATTTTCGGAGGTATTCAATGAGGTACGTGATGAGGATCAGACGAGCACTCAGTGTCATCTTGCTTATGGGGTGCTCGACCCTTGCCTGGGCCCAGAACGGTGAATTGCAACAAGACTCTCCAATCGAGCTTTCCGGTCTTAGCCTCGAGGAACTGCTCGAGTTGAGAATTGATTCTGTCTACGGGGCTTCCAGGCACAACCAAAAAGTAACAGAGGCGCCTTCGTCGGTGACGATCGTCACAGCCGACGACATTCAGAAATACGGCTACCGCACGCTTGCAGACATCTTGCGAAGTGTCCGGGGCTTTTATGTCACGAACGACCGGAACTACAGCTTTCTGGGTGTGCGAGGTTTCAACCGACCGGGAGACTACAATGCGCGCATCCTGCTGCTCGTCGACGGTCATCGACTCAACGACAATATCTTTGGCGGTGCGTTGATCGGCACCGAATTTCCCTTGGATGTCGACCTCATCGAACGGTTGGAGATCATCCGTGGTCCCAGCTCTTCCCTTTACGGTTCCAGCGCTTTCTTCGGGGTCATCAACGTCATTACCAAGGATCTGAGAGGAGTGCAGGCCGCGGGCTCGGTGGGCAGCCTTCGCACCGGCGAAGGCCGACTCAGCTATGGCCAGACATTTGGAAACGGTCTGGAAGTAATGCTTTCCGGTTCAGCTTATGACAGCCGGGGACACCAGCGCCTGTACTTTAAGGAGTTCGATGCTCCCGAAACCAACAACGGTATTGCGGAAAATGTCGACTCCGATGAGTTCAAGAAATTCTTCGGCAAACTGAAGTTCGCCAATTTCACTCTGCAAGGAATGTATGGCGCAAGGGACAAGGACATTCCCACGGCGTCGTTCGGAACGGTATTCAATGACCCGCGCTCTCGAACCCTCGAAAAGGTCGGGTATGTTGACTTGCAGTACCGGCGCGAACTCGGCAAGCAATGGGACATCTCGTCCCGCGTATATTTCGACCGTTATGGTTATGACGGAGACTATATATACGATCTTTCAGAAGATGCGAACCCCTTCTTGGTGGTGTACAAGGACTTTGCCCGCGGGGGTTGGTGGGGATCCGAGCTGAGACTCACCAAGCGTGCGGAAAAACATACGGTCACCGTCGGTTCAGAATACCGCGACGACTTCCGCCAGGATCAGTTCAACTACGATGAAGATCCCTTCTTTTCTTACCTGGATGACAAACGCGACCGCAAGAACTGGGCACTCGACATCCAGGATGAATTCAGGCTGAATGAAAAGCTGACCTTCAATCTCGGCGTGCGCCATGATCATTACGATTCTTTCGGCGGAACGACCAATCCCCGAGTTGGGTTGATCTACAATCCGTACAAAGCGACGACGCTGAAGATTCTCTACGGCCAGGCGTTTCGGGCTCCCAATGCCTACGAGCTCTACTGGACGCAGAGCGACATCGCGAAGGCCAATCCGGCGCTAAGACCTGAGACCAACAAAACCTCTGAAGTAGTCCTGGAGCACTATCTGAACGATGGCACTCGCCTGTCCGCGACCGGCTTCTACTACAGAATCAAGGATCTCATCACGCAGCAGACTGATCCTCTGGACGAACTCCTCGTCTACAACAACGTCGAGTCGATTAACGCCAAGGGATTCGAGCTGGAAATCGAGCGGGAATGGTCTACGGGTCTGCTGGGTCGATTCAGCTACACGTTCTCCGATATCCGCAACGAACTTACCGGTTCAGGTCTCACTAATTCGCCGAAACATCTGGCTCACTTCAACCTCATCATGCCAGTGGCAAACGAATCGATGTTTGCGGGCATCGAGGTCCGGACCATGAGCAAGAGAAGAACAATCGCCGGCAATTTTACGGACAGTGTTCTTGTTCCGAACCTGACGATTTCCACCAGCAAGCTCCCGAAGAGACTGGAGCTCTCGGCTGGCCTGTACAACTTGTTTGGCAAGAAGTACGGCGACCCTGGGTCTGAAGAACACCCGCAGGACGTCATCGCACAGGATGGGCGGAGCTTTCGAGTGAAGCTCACCTGGACATTTCCGATTGAGAACTGAATGTCCGTCGCCTTCAGACGATGGACATTCAGCTGTTGCGAGTACTTACCGGCAAGGTCTTCAGGCCTGGAAATGGCCGACGGATTTTGCAAAACCGCGTCAATCAAATCGGGAACGTGAATACGATGAGAAGCGTTGAACCACGATGGCCGATAGCACTACTGATGGCAGTGCTGCTGCTGTATGGTAGCGCGTTTGGCCAGACGAAACTGCCTGTCGATCTGGAAACCATGATCCTGCTGCGGGCACTACCCTACGACCGCAACCTGAAGCAACGCGCCGAGGGCGGAATCCATATTGCAGTGGTCACCAAGAACGACGACCGGGCAAGCACGGAGATCGCGAGCGCCTTCCGGAATGCGGGCAAGGACGGAGTAAGCGGCCTTCCGGTAGAGGTCAGCGTCGTTCCTTTCGAATCGACCGCTCAGCTCATGAATCTGATCGACGAGATGGGCTTCAACTTGCTCTACATTCATCCGTCTGTAGAGACCGCGTTGTCGGCGATCCAGGACGTGGCGCAAAGCAAGAAGATTCCGTCGGTCGGCGGAACGAAAGAGATCGTCGAAAAGGGTGCTTCGCTTGGAGTGTACGTTACGGACGGGGTCCCCAAACTGGTCGTGAACATAAAGACATCGCGTCTCGAGGGAATGGATTTCTCCGCGGATCTCTTGGGTATCGCGACGGTGATCAGAGAGTAAGACGTTGCTTGATGAGAACTTGAACCCTTCGGAGAAATCCGCCTCGGAAGCGCCTTCCGTCACACCAACCGAACCGTTGACCTCGGAGTCGGCGCCGTCGAGCACCGGGTTCGACTTTGACATCAGCGATCCAGACCTGTTGGGCGACTTCATAACCGAGTGTCAGGAACACATAGAGAACGCCGAGGCGGCTCTGCTGGCTCTGGAAACGAACGAAGAAGACACCGAAGCGGTTAACACTATCTTTCGCGCTTTCCACACCATCAAGGGCACGTCCGCTTTCCTTGGACTCGGGGGAATGTCCGAATTGGCCCACCGTTCCGAGTCGTTCTTGAACCGCGTTCGGGAGCACGAGATACAGTTGACCGGAGGCTACGCCGATCTGGCGCTGTTTTCAGTAGACATGCTCAAGGGCCTGCTGCAATCCCTACGGAACGCATTGGGTGGCGAAGCCATGGTCAAGCCCGACGGCTACGATGACCTGATGCTCCTGCTCTCTGATCCGGAAGGCGGGGGGATCTCTGCCGACGATCGAGACGACTTGCCCCGGCTCGGCGATATCTTGGTTCATCAGGCCAAGGTCGACCGCGAGGAGATCGAGGCGGTTGTTGCGGACCAGGGTGACGAGCCGGTTGGCGTCGCGCTTGTCAGGTCGCAGACGGCATCCGTCACGGACGTCGCCAAAGCGTTGCGCGTGCAGCGGCAAATGGCGCAGCCGCCAAAGGCTGGAACCGCGAACGTCACAGAATCCTCGGTCCGGATACGCACCAACCATTTGGACCGCCTCATTGACATGATCGGCGAGATGGTAATCGCCCATTCGATGGTTTCCCAAGACCGTACCGTCGTTCTTGGCGGCCGCCAGGAGCTTGCCAAAAAAATTGCCCACACGGGCGAAATCGTTCGCGAGCTGCAGGATCTGAGCATGTCGATGCGAATGGTTCCGCTCAGGGCCGCCTTCCAGAAGACAAGCAGGTTAGTGCGGGATCTCGCGCGCAAGAATTCAAAACTGGCCAATCTCATCACAGAGGGTGAAGACACCGAAATCGATCGAAAAATGGTCGAAGGCCTCAACGATCCTCTCGTGCACATGATTCGAAATGCGGTCGACCACGGCATTGAGCCTCCTGAGGAACGGAAGCGGCTCGGCAAACCCGCGGCGGGGACCGTCAGGCTGGCTGCGCACCATTCGGGCGGCAATGTTGTGATCGAGATTCAGGATGACGGCAAGGGTCTGGCCCGCGACAGGATCATCGAGAAAGCGTTGTCGAAGGGGCTGATCGAATCCGCTAAAGGCATGTCCGACAACGAAGTGGCCAAGCTCATATTCGAACCCGGTTTCTCGACGGCTAAAGAGCTGACCGACCTATCCGGCCGCGGTGTTGGAATGGACGTGGTCAAGAAAGGCATCGAAGCTCTGAGAGGCCGCGTTGATGTTTCCTCACGGCCAAACGAAGGCTGCACCTTTACGATGAGCCTGCCGATGACCCTGGCCATTATCGACGGAATGCTCGTGAAGGTCGGCGGTCATCGCTATATCGTCCCCACTGTAAACATCCGCCTGAGCTTGCGGCCCGCGCCCGACATCCTGCCGACCATCGTCGGGCGAGGCGAAATCGTGATGCTCCGCGGAAAGCCGATCCCGATGATCCGTCTGCACCGCATGTTCAACATCCATGGGGCCGTCGAAGACCCCACCGAAGGGCTCATTGTGGTCGTGGAAGAAGGAAAGAGGCAATGCGCACTCCTAGTAGACGAACTGCTGGGACAGCGGCAAGTGGTCGCAAAATCTCTGGGCGATGGGATCGGTACGGTCCGTGGGATCTCCGGTGGGGCTATTCTCGGCGATGGACGCGTCGGACTGATCTTGGACCCGTCAGAAATCGCTGAACTGGCCCGGCAGGGGTCTTACGGTGCCGATCGTCCGGTTCCGGTCCTGAATTGAGGGGCAGAGCAAAAGCTGTACGGCAAAAACAACTCAAAAACAACGAACACTTGACGTAAGACGATGGACAACCAAACTGCTGAACCACTCGAGCAAGAAAGCGAAACCGAAGGACCCGTGGCGAGCACCGCGGACCCGGGAAAAGTCGGAGGAAAGTTCCTCAACTTCTTCCTCGAACGGGAAGAGTACGGCATTGAGATCCTCAAAGTGCGCGAGATCATCGGAACGATGACGATCACCCCGGTTCCACGAACGCCGGACTTTATGCGCGGTGTCATCAACCTTCGCGGGACGATCATACCGGTGGTGGATCTGAGGTTGAAACTCGATATGGAGTCCAGCGACATCGGGGATAGCTGCATCATCGTGGTCGAAGCCCAAGGTGTCCAGATGGGCATCGTCGTCGATAAGGTATCGGAAGTTCTCGACATTAACGGAGAAGACATCGAGAACGCTCCGGCTTTCGGCCCGCATGTTAATACCGACTATATCCTCGGCATAGGTAAATCCAAGGACGGGGTCAAACTCCTGCTGGACATCGACAAAGTCCTGTCGCCCGGCGAGATAACCGACATCCGCAAGACAACAACTCGATAGTGATCAAGTGAAAATGTCTTCAATAGGAGGAAGACGATGTTTCAACGATTTCACGATCTGCCGATCAAATGGAAGCTCGTTCTAACCATATCGTTGCTTGTCGGAACGATTGCCCGTTTGTCTCACTCTATTTTCCGGCCCAGCAAGAGCGGATCGCCGTTCGTGGGCTGGAAAGCAAGGCCATCAACGTGGCCCAGATGATGGCATATATCTCCAGCACTGCTGTGGAGTTCGCCGACGTTGCTTCGATCCAGCGGTTGTTTAGCGCTGTCGAGAACGACCCGGATTTCATCTATGCCCAGGTTCTACTGACCGACGGGTCCACCCTGGCCTCGCACTCGCCCAAAGCACGCCTAGGACCGTCGATCGGCGAGATCCCCGAAAGCACGACGATTTTCCTCGAAGACGGGATGCTGAACGTCGCCAGCCCGATTGTTTCCCTGGACAAGCAAGTCATCGGGATGATGCAAATCGGTTTATCGCTGGCCGACATCCAAAGCGAAGTGGCCTTGAGCGTTTGGGCGACACGTTTGGTGGGTCTCGGCATCTTGGCCCTTGGTCTTCTCGTTGCTTTTGGCGTCGGTCAAATCATCCGGAAACTTCTCATGCAAGTGACCGAAGTAGCCGAGGCGGTTGCCAGCGGGGATCTGACCTGCGAAGTCGTCATCCACTCCCGCGATGAGATCGGCACGCTGGCGGTTTCCTTCAAGGCGCTGATCGACTACATCAAGGGTCTTGCGGCGGCGTTGGAGGCACTCAGCAAGAACGATCTCAACGTCAACATCAAACCCAAGTCCGAGCAGGACATTCTGTCGAAGAATATCATCCGCACCATCGACACGCTGCGGGACCTGTTGGTTGAGACCAGGAGCCTGACAAAGGCGGCTCAAGAAGGGAGGCTGACCGAGCGCGGGAATGCTGACAAGTTCCAGGGCGCCTTTCGCGAGCTGATCGAGGGTATGAACTACACGATGGATGCGGTCGCCGCCCCAATCAGTGAAGCATCCGAAGTCCTCCAGAGTGTAGCGGCACATGACCTGACCGCTCGAATGGAGGGAGAATACGAGGGCGAATTTGCCCGAATCAAGGACGGTTTGAACTCCGCGGTTGTCAATCTCGATGATGCGCTCGGACAAGTTACCGTGGTGGCGGAACAGGTGAGTGCGGCTTCCGCCGATATCAGCAGCGGCGCCGGGTCCCTCTCCGGGCGCGCCAACGACCAGGCCGCTTCATTGGAGGAAGTGTCTGGCAGTCTGCATCAATTGGCTTCAATGACAGATCAGAACGCAGCTAGCGCGAAGGAAGCAAAAGACCTGTCCGAGATCACGCGCCAAAGCACCGAATTGGGCGTGGAGAACATGGAGCGACTGTCGTCGGCTATCGACCTGATTAAGGGCTCTGCGGACGCGACGGCGAAAATCGTCAAGACAATCGATGAAATTGCATTCCAGACGAATCTGCTTGCATTGAACGCTGCAGTCGAAGCCGCCCGGGCTGGTGACGCCGGCAAAGGTTTTGCGGTAGTGGCCGAAGAGGTTCGAAACCTTGCAATGCGAAGCGCCGAGGCCGCCAAGAACACTGCTAATCTGATCGACGAATCGGTGGAGAACGCCAAAGGCGGGGTCGCGACCAACGAGGAGGTCCTGAAGAACCTCGTGAAAATCAACGATCTGACAAAGGGAGCCACCGAGATGATGGCACGGATCGCCGCGGCTTCCGACCAGCAGAGTTCGGGTATCGAACACATCAATTCGGCGGTCGACAACATGAACCATACGACGCAGCAGGTGGCGGCCAACGCGGAAGAATCGGCGAGTGCGGCGGAAGAACTTTCAGCACAAGCGGAGGAAATGAGGAATATGGTATCCGCCTTCGTTTTGAGCGCGAATGGCGCCCACACGACAACTCGCACCTCGAACGTTCGATCGATCACGAAATCCGCGCACAGCTTCACAGAGCGCGAAAGTGAGACGACGGATAAGGGTGACGGTAAACCTTCTTTACATGTGAGCCATCCCGGGGAATTGATTCCTTTCGACGAGTCCGACGACGATCTGGACACTCTACAGAATTTCTAGCCCGGATCTCTCGGAGGGTGTTGGAACGCGAAACGGCGGCTAACCACCAGCCACGTTGGTGCTTCGGGCTGGTGACTGTTATTCATCGTAGACCCGGGAAGGAAGCTATTCCGGTACCCAGGCAAATAATCAAATGCCAATGACACTGGACCAGCAGCAGTTTGAAAGAATCCAGCAGATAGTGCATCGGCAGTCTGGGATCAACCTGCAGGCTGGTAGGGAGGACTTGGTCCAATCTCGCCTGTCCAATCGCCTGGCCTCAGTGGGAATGGACAGCTACGAGCAGTACGTGAAGTACGTCGACAGCGAACCGTCCGGCAAAGAACTGGCCGCGATGATAGATGTTCTGACCACGAACAAGACGGGGTTTTTCCGCGAAATTCAACACTTTGATTACCTCCGAAAGATATCAAAGAATCTGTTAAAGAAAGGACGCCGGGTTCAGATCTGGAGCGCCGGGTGCTCCTCGGGCGAGGAACCCTTCTCGGTTGCAATGCTGCTGCTCGAGCAGGTGCCGGAGCTGGACCCGCAGAACGTACAGATCCTGGCTACCGATATCTCCTCGAGAATGCTCGCAAGGGCACGCGAGGGCGTTTATACGCAGCAAGCGTTGAACGGTGTGCCTCCGATGCTCTTGCGGAAATACTTCACCCGCCTTCACGCCGTGCCATCGCGGGTGTACCGCATCAACGACAACGTGAGATCGATCGTCAGGTTTGCTCGGTTGAACCTGATAGGGGAATGGCCGATGAAAGGCCCCTTCGACCTGATCCTCTGCCGCAACGTCATGATCTACTTCGACGGGCCCACCGCCGACCGGTTGATGCACCGGTTGTGGGAACTGCTGGCACCGGGCGGTCACCTTCTTGCCGGTCATGCGGAGCACATCAGGGATTCGTCAGAAAGGTTCCCCTGCGTGCAGCCGGCCGTTTACATGAAAGCAACTTAAGAACGAATCTTTGAGGAGCGAATGGCGGTACACATCGTAGACGTAGCCGACATGAAAGTATCCGCCGTCAAAGGGGACGTGCTCGTCACGCACGCGCTGGGAAGCTGTCTCGGCATCACGATATACGATCCCGAGGTCCATGTGGGAGGGCTGCTGCACGTGATGCTGCCGCTTTCCACGATCGACCCGAAAAGAGGGAAAGAGAACCCTTGCATGTTCGTAGACACAGGAGTACCGAAGTTGTTTCTTGAATGCTACAAGACCGGAGCGAGAAAAGAGAGGCTCCACGTAAAAGTTGCCGGGGGAGCCTGCTTACGCAGTGAGGAGGAAGGCGACTACTTTCAGATCGGCAAGAGAAACTTCGTCCTGCTTAAGAAACTTTTTTGGAAGAATGGCGTGCTGTTGAGAGCCCACGACGTTGGCGGCAATCAGTCGAGAACGTTGTCCCTGGACATCGCAAGTGGGGAAGTCGAAGTGAAAATCAGTGGCAAGTCAACCACGCTTTAGACCCAAGTGGAATGCGGCCGGAGGTAGGGAGGCACAATGGCGCTGGACGTTCTCGTCGTCGACGACAGTTCGGTAATGCGGTCGATAATCATCAGGACCATACGGTTGAGCGGCTTTCCTCTGGGTGAGGTTCACGAGGCTGCTAACGGGCAAGAAGGACTTCAGGCACTGGAGGAGCACAGCGTGGATCTTGCGTTGGTGGACCTGAACATGCCCGTAATGGGCGGTGAAGAGATGATCGACAAAATTCGGGGGAATGCTGCGATGGCAGATTTTCCTTTAATTGTCATCTCGAGTGAGGGCAGTGACACCCGAATAGAGCGGCTTCGAGAAAAAAATGTCCGCTTCCTCCAAAAGCCATTCGTGCCCCAGGATATTCGGGAAACCATCGCAGACGTCACAGGAGTGTCAGATGAACAATACGCTGGAGAAGGAACTCCGCAAAGCGGCGGCCTTGACTTTTGAAGACCTTGGTTTCATTTGCCCGACTTTGAAACTGGACGAACAGCAGCGCACCGCGCCCTTGGAAGCGGCAGTTTGCGTGGAGTTTGAGGGACCATCCTGCGGAAGGCTGGAACTGAAGCTTTATGGCAACCTTCTTGCCACGGTCGTCGCCAATATGCTGGGCGAAGACGAAACGCAGCCGGAGGACCGGCAGCACGACGCGTTGCGAGAAATCGCCAACGTCGTCTGTGGCAACTTGCTGCCGGCAATAGCTGGCTCGAGGGCGGTTTTCGATCTCGGTACCCCCCAACTGCTCGATGGAGCAGCTTCTTCCAGTAAAGAGGAGTCGCCCGAAGCAGAAGTACGACTGGGACTGGAGGATGGCCGGGCCGATCTGTTTTTCTTTGCCGACGACAACACGGTCTTCAGCCAGGCCGAGGTGTGAGGGCGTTCTTTCGATCAGCTGGCGCGAAGAACGACAATCTTCCCTGCCGGGCAAGGTGCGATAGTCATCTCGAGATCGAGGCGCCGCGGCTTTTCGGCCAGCAGGAATGCCAGTTTGCCTTTTGGACCGGACTCCAGCTCGCAAACCTCCGTTAGCCGGAGACGCGGCGCGAAGTTGGCGTTGAGCAGCGACCCGGCAATATTCAGGACTTCGTAGACGTTTGACCGAATTTCTCCGGTGATCAACCCGGCCTTCAGGTCTTCGAGGATGACTCCAGGCGCAAATCCCGACAGCGCGCCTGAAGCCGCAAGAGCCAGTGTCGGGTCGAGCACAATCGCGGCGGACGGCGCAGACACGGGGTCGGTCTGGTAGAGACCGACGAAAAACGGCCAGGCCTCTTTGCCCAGCAGCGTCGTTTGCTTGGACACCTTTGTTTCCTTGAGCTTGCCCAGCGTGAGCGTCGTGAAGAGCTCGACGATGTCTTCTTGCTCGGGAAATGGGAGATTCATCACGCTTCCAACCAGCATCACTCTCAGCTGGACCGGGTTTCCGCCGATCAAAATGGGGCGTGTCTCGGAGAGTGCTGTCCGTGGGCAAGGCTCCACCGGATCCCCGCTCCACAAGGGCAAGCCCACCTTCAAGGACGGGTAAGAAGCGTTCAACTGCTCTTTGACGCCGCCCGCGATGATGTTCATCATCTCGCCAACTCCGTCGACGACATCTTCTCCGTCAATTTCCTCGTCTTCCCCGGCGCCCAGCAGGGCCTTGGCCAGTGTCGTACAGGTCTCCATACCTGCGATCATGCTCAACCGCAAGGTGACCTTTTCGGACCCGACGGCAATCGAAACGCGCCTGTGAAGTTCCGCTGTAGCTTCAGGGGGATCGGGTCGCTCGGCGGCTGTCACATCCAGACCCATAGACGTGACGCAGAGATCTTTAGTGGACTGCAGCGCTGCCTCGAGGACGGGATCAATCGCGCTCATTTGTGTAAGATTGCCTTTTGCGTGAGTTTGGAAGAATAATCGCCGCCCAGCTCAGCTTCGAAGGTCTCTGCCGTAAAGGGCTTCGTGATCACTGCCGCGGCTCCCGCACCGTACGCGAGGGAGTGCATCTCGTCGGTCGCTTCCGAAGTGATAAACACGAACGGAATGTCTTTACCTTGCGCGCGGACAGCCTTGAGGAGATCGATGCCGTCCAGCCCGGGCATGTTCCAGTCGGTGAGAACCAAATCGGGGGTGGACGCATCGATCCGTTCCAGCGCCTCCTGCCCGTTCTCCGCCTGTTCGATTGTATGACCTTCGAAACCTGCCTGACGCAGCGTGCGAATGATGATTTTGCGCATGACCCTGCTGTCGTCAACGATGAGTATATTCATTCTTCTAGTCCTTAGTATTTACCGGGAAAGAGTCTTGCCTCGAGGGAGATGGTCTGTTGAATACATCACTCGTTCCCCGCCCTCGGCGGCAGCTGGTCAAGGTTCATTCAGGTCCGACCTTATCCCGACTATCCGGTTTTTTGATTTTCTTATCTTTCCGCCACACTGGCCTGCAGTCAGGACATTCGGCTGTTCTCTGGCGTCAACCCGCGGTTTTTCCAGGACCTGGAAGCGGTTACGCCATCCTGGCTGTCTTGAGCAGGCTCGTCGTGGCTTCGGACCTCCTCGTCGTCATTGTGACGCGCTTGTCGTCATCGTGACGCGCTTAACTACTCCATCGGCTCGCGCGATTCGAAGCCTTAGAGCAAGAAATACAAAAGATTCCAGCCGTCGTTAGCGCTGGCTTACCGCCAGTTTCAAATGGACCCTGTCGCATGCTGTTTTCGAACCGGCAGGGTGGCATTGCCGACGCAGGGCTCAGCGCAGGCCTGACGCTTAAACGCCTTTGAGTCTTCGATTTGGCGATACAGGCATCGGAGGCGTAAGTGTGGGGCGGGGTCGGAAAAGAAGCTCACCGGCGATTCTTCCTGCAGGTGCGGGCTGGATCTCGCATAGCTCCTGCGGTCTAGAGTATTGGTAAGACGGGGTTTATTGCACCACGGAAGGATGGAGGGCAGCGAAGACGTAGGCCGTAACGTTAGCGAACAGTGAGTAGCGGTGGTCGACGCTTCTGCTTATCGGAAACCCGGGGACAGGGCCAGGCCGCGAGTCCCCCTCACATTGGCTCTCTCACGCAACCTTTCGCCTTAACGGCCTCCCTCCTCAAAACTGGAGTGAGGGAACCAACAGTGGTAGCCTGCAGCTGAATCGACTTCCATTGACGGGAGGAATCACATGTCAACAGTCATCGCAACGCGGATGATTCGTGCGGGTATCGTCGCAGCTGCCTTTCTGCTGGTTTGCATCCTGGCGGGTTTACAGCACCTCGATGCGGAACAGCGGAGGGTGGAGCTCTCCAATGACGGTGTTTCACTGGTGTTTGCAGGGGACGCGCTATTCGGAAGATCGTTCTCCGAGAACGAGGATCCACAGATGACCGGGCTGTTTGAGATTTTCCGGGGCGCGGACTCGGCGTTCATCAACATGGAACAGGTCATGTCCACCGCGGGCAGCGAGGATCCAGATTACGGAACTCTGGTGCGGGCGTCTCCGGAGCTACTCAAAGATATCCAGTGGGCGGGGGTAGACGCGGTTTCGCTGGCCAACAACCATTCGATGAACTTCGGAACCGCCGGCCTGCTAGGGACAATCAGGGAGCTCGATCGGCTGGGTATCCAGCACGCCGGTGGCGGGCGGAACACGGAGGAGGCGCGGGCGGCCGCGATCGTCGAAGCTGGTGGACTGAAAGTCGGATTGCTCTCGCTGTATTCCGGATCTGGCTCGACCAGCGGCACCGCCGTCGAGGTGGCGGGTCGCGAGAGGCCGGGGATGTTCCTCCTGAGGGCGAGTGAGGTGAACCTGGGCGGTACCGAGATCGTGGCTCCCGTCGCTGCCGATCTCCAGGCGATGATCGAGGCGATTGAGATTACTCGGCCGACGGTCGACATCCTTGCCATTTCGATCCACATGCACTGGGGTAGCAACACGTTCAAGGAGGAAGTCGCCGAGTACCATCCCCTCGTTGCCCGTTCCGCCATCGATGCCGGCGCCGATCTGTTTATCATCCACGGACCGCACGTGCCGCGGGGTATCGAACAGTACAAGCACGGATTCATCGCCTACAGCGTCGGCAACCTCTTCTGGAACCTCAAGGATCTCGGTATTGATCCCGAAGGAAACCCGAGTTACGTCCTGGATGAAGCCTTCCAAAGCATCGTCGTGCGAGCCGTGGTTCGGGACAAGCGCGTCGAGCGGATGGAAGTGATCCCGATTTACATGTACCGAGACGGTGAATACCAGGGCATACCCCGCCTCGCGGATCGCGAAAAAGGCAGCGAGATCCTGGAACGCGTCCAGAGACTTTCGGCAGAAACGCGCACCGAACTCCGAATCGAAGATTGGTACGGAATCGTCCAGAACGACCGCACGGAGTCTCGGAATTAGTTGTAAGTAGTAAGAAGTGGCCACTGGTCAGTGGCGAGTGACCAGTGGGAAGTGACAAGTGACGACTTTTCTGCTGATCGGAAACCCGGGGCCAGGGCCAGGCCGCGAGTCCCCCTCACATTGGCTCTCTCGCGTAGCATTTCGCTTTACCGGAATACTGACCACTGACCACTGACCACCATCCGTCCTGATGGGTGTATTGATGCCCGTCATGATCAGCGTTAGTATAGAGACCATGACGGAAACGAGGAGAATAACTGCCAATCTGCCGGGCGGGCTCTTAGAGGACGCGATGAGTGTGACCGGTAAAGGCATCACGGAAACCATTGTCGAGGGCCTGGAACGGGTAAGCCGCTCGCGAGCTCTGGAAAAAGCCCTGGCTCTAAAAGGGAAGATCTCGTTACAGATCGATCTCGAGGAATCTCGTGAGCGGCGTCGTCGTTGATACGTCGGTCTGGATCGACTTCTTGGGGGGGCGTTCGGCTGACACTCTCGAGCAAGCGCTGGCCGCGGGCACTGCGGTGTTACCTCCGATCGTCGTGGCGGAGCTGATCAGCGGAGCTCGGAGACGCGCCGAGCAGAGTGCGATCGCTGATCTGATCGAAAGTATTCCCGTACATTCGACGCCACTGGCCCATTGGATCGATGTTGGGCAGCTCCGCCGCCGTCTTGCCGATAAAGGTCTGTCCGTCTCCACGCCTGACGCGCATGTCGCCCAGTGTGCGCTGGACAGCAACGCGCTTCTTCTCGCCCGAGATGCGGTTTTCAAGCGCATCGCAAAACACTCAGGGCTTCGTGTCGATGCGGGATGACGATGCGGCCTGAGTACTAATAGTAGCTTGTTGTAAGAAGTGACGAGTGACAAGTAGGAGTGTGGCGCGATCATCCCTCAACTGACTACTGACTACTGACTACTGACTACTTCTTCAACCCGGCCGCTTCGACTCCGGCGTCTTGAACGCCTTTACCTTGCTCGTCCGGAGGCCGTAGTCCAAAAGGGCCTCGGCCATCTTCACGGCAGCGACGACGCCGTCGATGACCGGTGCATCGATTTCAGCTTCGAGGACCTTGTACAGGCCGGTCAGGGTCGATCCACCGAGTAGAATAACCTCCGCTCCATCCTCGACGAGAGCCGCTCTCGCCGCCTCGATCAGGAGAGGATTCGGCCGCCCGGAGTCGTCGCGAAGCTCGGCCGCGCGGAGCTCGACGATTCGGATGGATGCGAGCCGATCTTCAAAGCCGTAGCCCGCCACGAGGTCTTCCAGGAAGGGACGCAGGCGTTCGACGAAAGTGAGGATCGTGAACTTGTGGCCCACAGTGCGGCCGAGCAGCATTGACGATTCGGCCAAGCCAAGTACCGGAACCCTCAACAACTCACGCAAAGCGTACAGACCCGAATCGCTGTACGCCGCGACGATCAACGCATCGAAGGAATCTTGATCGAGGCTTTCGACCTTCCGAAGCATGGCCGCAGTCGCAAGCTGATCTTCGTAGCGGCCCAGGATAATGGCGGGACCTTCGTCCGGATTGATCGCCGAGACTTCGGTTCCGGACCTTGCGTAGCGCCTGGCATTCTCGAGAACCTGGTCGGTTGTCGCCTCCGAAGTGTTCGGGTTGACCAACAAGATCCGGTGCGGTCCCGGCCCGACCTGTTGTGGACCTGCCGCCAATCCCAGGGCGCCTGTCATCAGTTCTCGACGTGAGAGCATCGCCCCCCCCAAATAGATCGTTATCCGATTCGGTACAGACTAAGATAGATCGCCGAGGTTCCGTTACCGCAAAATCGCGAATGTGAAGGCCGACGTACTGCCCTGAAGGGTCGTTGCAGCGGCCTCGTCAGGAGGTAGAGATGAGCGACTCAAGATGTCTGGGTACTCCTACAATCTTGTGTCTGCTGATGTTTGGCCTCGTTGAGATCGCAGAAGCCCAGGCCATCGACATCGGGAAGGTCACCTCGAGTCTGGAGCAACACATCGAGCGCGAGATGATCGAGGGCCGGATTCCGTCCCTGAGCATTGCCCTGGTGGCTGGCGACCGAACCGTGTGGAGCAACGCCTACGGTGATTCGAATCTCTGGGCTCACACACCGGCCTCGCCGAACACTGTGTACATGATCGGTTCGACCTTCAAGCCGATGGAGACCGTGGCACTCCTCCAGCTTGCAGAAAAAGGACTGTTCAAACTCGACGATCGCGTCAACGATTACCTCGACGACTTCAAGATCCAGGGCGAAGATCCCGCGCATCCGGTCACGTTTCGTCACCTGCTGACACACAGTTCCGGAATCCTGGGTCAGGGCGAGGCCGGCGCGTTTCCTGACGCCATCGACGAGGTGACGAAGAACGTGATCCCGTACTGGGACCGGCCCTTCCAGGCGTACCCGGTCTGGGGTTATGTCCTGCCGCCACCGATGAAGGAGTACCTGGCGAAGAGTCTCAAAGTCACTCGCCCGCCGCTCGAGCGTGTGGAGTATTCGCCGGTGGCCTTCACCCTGGTCGCTTACCTCACGGAGAAGTTCTCCGGCACCACATTTATCCAGTACATCCAGGAAAACATTTTTGACGCGCTCGACATGAACAGTACGTCGTTCATCCCGCGGGCCGACATGGACGAGCGTTTGGCCATTCCCTACGTCGTCGACCCGGACACCAACCATCACGTGGCCCTCAGCCGGGTGAGGATCTCCATCTGGCCCACCGGACTGGTTTACGCCACGGCGCCGGACATGGCGAACTGGCTGATCCTGAATTTCAATGGAGGAGTCTTGAACGGCCGGAGATTGATCGGACCCGACGCCCTGGCCGATGTGCACACCCGTCAGTACGAAAAACTCGCCCGCACGAACCCACAAGGCGAGGTCTCCGGCTACGGCCTCGGCTGGAACGTGTCCGACCGCGCAGGAGACCGCTACATCTCACACGGTGGCAGCCTCCCCGGCGAATCCGCCTACGTCCTCGGGAACCTCACACGTAGACTCGGCGTCGTCATCCTCTCCAACGGGAACCGGGCCGGCTCCCATCTCCGCAGCATCGCCCAGAAGGCGATCGACCTGATGGTCGATAGTAGTAAGTAGCCGGTAGTCAGTAGTCAGTTTGCGGAAAGTGACGAATGACAGGTGACGAGCAGGAAGTATGGTTTTTCGACTGACTACCGACTACTGAATACTGACTACTTCTTTTCATTGACTCAGAACCCCAGACGGCCTATCTAGATAAGACCATGCTTCAATTCTTTCTGGCTTTTGCCCTCTTCCAGACTCTTCCGCAGGTCCTTCCGAGCCCCAACGTTCGGACGAGCGTGGGCGACGGTCTTCCCATCATCGGACAATTGCACTTCGAGGAAGGGGCCGAACCGGCGATCGTCGATGTCGAGTTGCGGGACATTGTTGCCCGAAACATCCTGGATCAGGTGACTTCGAATCCGGCCGGGGTATTCCGCTTCAACGATGTGCCCCTGGGGCGTTACCAAGTGGTCATCGAGACCGTGCGGTACCAGCGTGTTCAGCAACTCCTTGCGGTCGACACCAAGACCTTCGGGATGATCAGCCTGGATATTTCGCTCTACCCGCGCCGCGTGGCCGCCGGCGGCGAGCCGCTTGTCAGCCTCGAAGAACTCCGCCGGGGTATTCCGAGCGAGGCCATCGATGAATACGAGAAAGCGATCGAAGAGCTTCAGAAGGAGAATTCCGGTAAGGCGATCGACCGCCTCGAACGAGCCCTGCAGATCGCCCCGGATTTCTACGAGGCCCACCTGCAGCTGGGTTTTAGCCATCAACGGGAGGGCCGGCGCGCACAGGCCATTTCCTCGCTCGAGCGTGCCGCGGAATTGAACGAAGCCTCTCGAGAAGCCCGAACATGGTTGGGGCGGCTTTGTTTCGAAGCGGGGGAATTCCAGAGGTCCGTTGCAGCGCTCTCTGAGCGCTTCGAGCTGGGTGCGCCAAGCGCCGATGATCACTTTTACATCGGATCTTCGTACTACAGAATAGGGAATCTTGCGGGCGCGGAGCAGAACCTGCTCCGTGCCTCCGAGCTGGCATCGGAAAACTCCGGCCCGGCCCGGCTGCAACTCTTCAACGTCTACATTCGATCGGGACAACCGCGCAAGGCTCTGGAACAACTGGATGCTTATGTGGAAGAGTTTCCCGACGCCCCCAACGCCGACGCGATAAAGGAACGGGCCGATCAGATCCGCAGGGATCTCGGTCCGGGGTAGCCGGCGAAAGACACCCGACTCAAACCCTTCCCCTGGTGTCTACGGAATCCGTGTTCCTTCTAACCGAAATCTATCGAGATCCGTCCGGAGAGGCCGTTTCCTCGGTCGCTTCTTCACCGGCCTGCGCGTCGAGCCACTGACACGCCTCGTCCATGCCCAGGTCGCAGCCCTGCGTCATCAGTTCGGTCGCCCGGTCCATATCCTGGCGGACGCCGTCACCCCGTTCGTAGAGCAGGCCGAGGTCGGTGCAGCTGGTCGGATCGCCCATTGCGCAGGGTTCTTCGAACCCTGCCGCGGCTACTCCGTAATCCACCGGGACGCCGGTGCCCGTCAGGTACAGACGGGCCTTCTCGCCGCAACCGACGACCCAACCCTGATCGCAGGCCAGGGTGAACAGTTCCAGTGCGCCCATGTTGGGCAGGGGGCCGCGTTCGGGCAGCATCAGCAGGTAGTCGGAAAGCTTCGGGCTGCTCTGCAGAGCGGTTTCTCCCCCGGCCTCGAGCGTCGCGTAATTCTGGCATCCCGGCTCGAAGTTGAAAGCGCACGCCCTCGCGAAACTCTCGAGCGCCCCCTCACGGTCATACCCGAGCTGACCACTCAGTTGCATGATGCCGAACTCGTTACAGGCCCATCCGGACCCCGCCGCACAATAGCCCGACTCGATGAGGGCTAGCGTGTAACAGCCGTTTCGCAGATCCTCGTCGCAGGCATTCTTCCAGAACGGCAGGCTGTGACCTTCGTGGGTGTCTCCGAACGCACCCATCACCGATGCACTCACAAAGAAGGCAATCCAGAGGCCCATATGCGCCAGGTTCAGCCGGCGCGGAACGACGAGCAGGCCATCTGTCTCCTGGCTCATACTGTCGAGGAAACGTGCCGCGAAACGGTCGATGAGGCGGACGCTCACGTTCAACAACGGTACGGCGAGCAGCTTGTCGTAGAAAGTCGGTACGCCGTAGGATCCCAGGAGCCAGTACAGACCCACTACGCTCAACCCGTATAGCCCTCCGAAGATCACCTTGCCGAACGGCGTCCTGGGAGAGGTCGACGGATCCGTGACGAGCAGGTGCAGCCCCAGGAAGACTGCGATCGGGATTTCGGAGTCGATAAAGAAGTAGACTCCGGTCAGCGCCTGATAGATTGCACCCGCGGCAAACAGCGTGATGGCCGCGGTTGCCGTCACGAGCGTGATCGTGAAGAAGTACATGACTACCAGGCCGAGCAGGAACAGCACAATATAAATGTTCGGCGGGTAGTAGAGCGTCGTTGAGATCTCGATGCCCCACGTCATTCCCGTCGTTCCGGTCAGCATCAGCACTATGGAGAACAGACCCAGCGAGAACGCGGACGGGTTGAAGATGTGCGTGCTCCGGCCCTCCCTGTTCCATCGCACGAACTCCTTGCCCATGAAGCCGACGGCGATCATCAGGAACTGCAGGTAGAACCACTCGTCGCGGAACCAGATGAACAGGTTCGCGCTCAGGATGATCGGGAACGGCCCGAAGCCCAGGATCCACTTGTCCCTGCGACTCCAGCACAGCAGAGAGTCGAAAGCGTAGGCGAAGACAATCTGCGCGGCGATCAAAGCCGCTTCGTCGTAGACTTCGCGCCAGTACCAGCCCCAGTATGCGTAGACGGCGAGTTGGACCGACGCCTGGACGTAGTGGTGCTGCCGGGGAACGAACTCGAACTCCAGCAGCCGACCGTCCCGGGCGGAAGCGCGGTAGAGCCAGAACAGGAATATGAGCAAGCCGGCGCCGAAGCCCCAGAACGAGGCGCGAAGGGCGGGAACGTCCCGCAGATACAGCAGCGAGAAGGTGAGGAAAACGAGGCTTGCTGCCAGGGGAATGCGCAACGCAGGCTGGCGGCTCAGCATGGCGAGACCATCCTACTCAAGGTCCTGAGCCGGCGGGAGGAGCCGGCGTTCCCGACATGTCCGCCGGGCTACGCTCTTCGAGCGTCGGATCTTGCTCTTCGAGCATCGGGCTCTGCTCTTCGAGCCATGCGCAGGCTTCATCCATCCCGAAACCGCACGCCCGATTCATAAGTTCGGAGGCGCGGGCCGCGTCCATATCGACCCCGTCGCCACGCTCGTACATGAGACCAAGGTCGGTGCAACTGGTCGGATCACCCATCCCGCACGCGAGGTCGAACCCTTCCGCTGCGAGACGGTAGTCGATGGGTACCCCGGTTCCCGTCAGATACACGCGAGCCTTCTCACCGCAACCGACGACCCACCCCTGGTCGCAGGCCCGGGTAAACAGCTCGAGTGCGCCCATGTTGGGAAGCGGTCCGTGTCCATCCTGCAGCAGGAGCAGATAGTCGGAAATCTTGGGGTTGCTGTGTATCCTCTTTTCCCCTCCCGACCTCAGTGCCGAGTAGTTTTCGCATCCCGCTTCGTAGTTGAGGATGCAGGACTGCGCAAAGCTCTGAAGCGCCCCACGCCGATTGAAGCCTATGACGCCGCTCAGATCCAGGATTCCCAGTTCATTGCATGCCCAGCCGGAGCCCGCACCGCACTGCGCAGTCTGGATGGCGGCTAGCGTGCGGCAGCCATGCCGCAGGTCTTGCTCACAGGCATTCTGCCAGAACGGTATGTAATGACCCTCATGCGTGATGCCCAGCTGGCCCATAGAGAACATTCCGCCGAAAAAAGCGATCCACAGGCTCATGTAAACGAGATTGAGCCGGACGGGGTTCAGTTGGCCGATTCTTCCCAGGTGCAGGCCATCCACTGTCGCCGAAGCGAGGCGGTCTATCACCCGGACACTCAAATTCAGCACGGGCACCATCAGCAGCTTGTCGTAGAAAGTGGGGATGCCGGCCCAACCGAGAACCACGTACAGGCCCAGCACTCCAAGCCCGTACATCAGGCCAAAAACTGCCTTTCCGAATTTGCTTCTAGGCGAGGTCGAAGGGTCCGTCACCAGCAGGATCAGGCCGAGGAAAACCGCCGACGGGATGTCGGAATCAGTGAAGAAGTAGACGCCTGTATAGATGTTGTAGACCACGCCGAAGCCCAGCAGAGTGACGGCGGCCGTTGCCGTTACAAGAGTGGTCGAGAAGAAAAACATCACGACCAGTCCCAGGAGAAAGAGGACGGGATAAATGTCGGGAGGGGTCTGCTGTGTGAGGGAGATCTCCACGCCCCAGGTCATGTCGGTCGTTCCGGTCAGGATGAGCGCGAGAGAGAACACCGACAGGGAAAAAGCGGACGGGTTGAAGATGTGCCGGCTCTGGCCTTCCCGGTTCCATCGGACGAACTCCTTTCCCATGAAACCGACGGCGATCATCAGGAACTGCAGGTAGAACCACTCGTCCCGGAACCAGATGAACAGGTTCGTGCTCAGGATGATTGGGAACGGCCCGAAACCGAGCACCCACTTGTCCCGGCGGCTCCAGCACAGCATCGAATCGAAGGCATACGCGAACACCACCTGCGCCAGGATGAGTGGAACATGGTCGTAGACGTCGCGCCAGTACCAGCCCCAGTAGGCATAGAGCAGAATCTGAACCGCCCCCTGGATCCAGTGGTGCTTGAGCGGGGTGAATTCGAACTCCAGCCGGCGTCGGTCGCGTGTCGAGGCCCCGTAGAGCCAGTAAAGGAAAACCAGCAGGCCGGCACCGAAACCCCAAAACGAGGCTCGCAGCGCGGGAATGTCCCTCAGATACAGGAGTGAAAAGGTGACGAAAAGTAGAGTCGCAGCGAGGGGTATGCGCAACGCTGGCTGGCGATTCAGCATGGCGAAACTATCCTAGCAGGAAATTCCTTTGCGCGGATTATACGGAGAAATCCAGCCACAGATTACAGGGACGAGTTCAGCCACGGATTGCACGGATTTAACGGATCAGGCTTGGTCTTTCGGAGGGCAGAGCACAGGTTTCTTCCTATCCGTGAAATCTGTGTAATCCGTGGCCCAATTCTTCTATCCGAGTAATCCCCAGCCAATCCGTACAATCCGTGTTCACAAAAAAAGGCGGCCCTAACCGCAGGGCCGCCTTTCTTCAAAAGAACAGGCGATCTATCGACCGCCCCTGGATGTTAGAACGTCCACCTCGCTCCCAGTCGGAAGATCCGGCCCGGAACGAGCTGGGTCGGCCTCTGGAACGTGGATCCGGTACGGAGGTTCAGCGCGACCGGCGCCGAGGTGTTCAGCGAGTTGAACAGGTCGAAGATGGCGTCCAGGCTGTGCCGGTCGCCCATCTCAAACCTCTTCTGGATACGAAGGTCCAGGAGGTTGATCTTGGGCGTCTTGTACCTGTCCCGCTCGAGGAAGATCCGGACCGAGCTGTTGTTCGCGTCCCGGAGCCGCACCTCCCGTCCGTAGGGCTGGCCGCTCTGCGACTTGAAGGTGGCGCTGAACTGCATCCCGTGCGGCAGCTCGTAGATGCCGTTCGCCTTGAAGCTCCACTCCCAGATGCGCAGCGAGGCATCGTAGAGCTCTTCGTTCGGGTTGTCCGGCATGTCGTTGCTGCAGTTGAACCCGCTGAAGGTGCTGAATCGCTGGCGCGTGCAGCGTTCCTGCCGGTAGTCCTGTGTCCAGCTGACCATGAACTGGTGACCGTCCGACATCCGCTTGTTGAGGGTCGCTTCATACCCGAGGTAGCTGTTGCGTTTGCCAGCGGGGTTCGTCGTGTAGTCGATCCTCTGCCCGAAATTGGGATGGCTCCGGGGAACCGACCAGATCTCGTACGCCTGGCCTTCGAACATCCGTGTGATGCTCTCGGTGTAGGCTTCGTACGGCAGCGCCAGGTTGAGTGTCTGCCGATTATCCTGGTCCATCTTTCGGACGACGTTGATCCGCGCCGCATAGTCGTTGTTGAGCTGGAAGTCCACTCCCGCAGCGAACTCATCCAGGTAGTCGTTCTTGATGTCGGGGTCGAACCGGCGGTCCCGAGCCTGGGAGGTGGAGATCCGCGCGCGTTCGTCCGGGACGTAGGGGATCGACCCGTCCCAGGCCGCCTCATCCGGCACGCCCCCAGGACACGCGCCGATCGCGCAGTATCGCCTCTGTTCCCCGCCAAACCGCATGGGGTTGAGGGAACCCGCCAGGCCGCGACCCGGATCTCCGTAGTAACGCCCGTAGCTCATCTTGAACGCCAGGACTCCGTCACCGGTCAGATCCCAGACGAAACCCAGGCGTGGGACCCAGTTGTTATACGACGGGAAATTATCGCGGGCCGGAACCGTAAACGCGGTCGCGTAGGGTCCGATCCCCTTGTTGCCCTGTGCCGGATAGCGGCCGCCGTAGTTGTCGAAGCGAATACCCCAGTTGAAGGTGAGGCGGGGCACGATGTTCCAGCGGTCGTTGATGTAGAAGTTGTTGCTCGTCCCGATATCGTCGTACCGGAACGGCGTATTGTGGACGGTCACGCGATTCGGCTGGACGAAGAACGCGAACGCCTCCGGCCACCCGGCCTTGGGATCCGCCTCGTCCCCGTTGCTCCGGTAGTCGTACTCCTGGTGCGTGGCGAACCCAAAGATCTCGTTCTGGTAGTGGTAGTACCAGCCGCCCCAGCCGAACTTGAACTCGTGGTTGCCCTGGCCGGCGTCGGTGAAGAGGCTGAGCGTCGTGTTCCACTGCCAGCGGGTCGGTTTGGAGTAGTTCTCGTTCAAAGAGCCGCGCGTGTAGCCGGTCGTGAGATCCGTCTGCAACGGAAGGTCCCGCGTGTTGGCGAAGGATGGCCACCAGTAACCCCACCGGGAGAACTGCACGTCCAGCGTGGCCGTCGGCGAAAGGATCGACTGCCACTTGATGTTGCCCAGCATGGACCAGGACTTCTGGTCGCGCGCCGCTTCGGCCGGCCGGAATGCATTGGAGGAACGGTACGGCTGGTGTTTCCAGCCGAACTCTCCCATCGTCTCCAGCTTGTTGTTGTCGGTGAGCTGGAACGTGAACTTGTAGGTGGGGTCCGCGATTCGAGTGTAGTAGTCGACCGGATTGCCGGCTTCATCGGTGAGCCCATCGATGGGTTCGCCGTTGTAGGCGTCATAGTGGGAGACGTAGTACCAGATCCGGTCCCGGATGATCGGGCCGCCGATCTCGCCGTTGTGGCTGTGGTAGCGGGAGAACTTCCGGCCTTCCACGCCCTGAGCGGCGAGTTCGTCGGTGAGGTTGCTGCTCTGGAACGTGTCGTTCTCGTAGTCGCTGTAGATGTAGCCGTGGACGTCGTTGGTTCCGCTGCGGACCACGGCGTTGAAGTACACGCCCGGGTTGGGCACGTCGGCGCCCTTACCGGCCGGCACGATCTGGATTTCCGAGTAGGCGCCGAAGTTCGTATAGTGCCCTCCGGTGTAGACCCCGTCGGTCAGGAAGTACGTATCGCCCGAACGTCCATAGGCGCGGAAGCTGCCTTGGGTACCGGTTCCCACTCCGGAGCCCCCGACGTCGATCGCGCGGGCATAGAAGCCCGGAACGTTGGTCATCAGGGCCCGCAGGGTGCGGCCGCTGGGCAGCTCTTCGAGCAAGGCCTCGTCAAAGTTTGTCTGGACCTGTGCCGATTCCAGGTCGATGGCGGGAGATTCACCCGTCACGGTGATGGTCTCGGCCACCGTGGCGACTTCGAGCCTGCCGTCAATGGTCACCGTGCTCCCGGCAGTCACCCGGATCTCTTCGCGAATCAGCGTCGCGAAACCGGGCAGAGCGAAGGTGACACTGTATAGACCGGGGGTCAGCAGCGTAAAGCGGTAGATACCCGACTCGTTGGTGATGGCATTTCGATCTCCGCCGGGCATGACGTCACTGGAAATGGTCACATCGACGCCCGGTATCAGGGCTCCCGATGCGTCCATCGCCCGACCGGTGATCACGCCGACCGCCGCCTGCGGCAGTGCCGGCGTGGCTGCGAACGCCACGAACACCAGGACGCCCATCGTCATTACTAGGCTCTTTCGAATTCCTTCTTTCATACTTTCCTCCACTGCCTCCATAGAGGCGAAGGGCAGCAATAGAAGTGAACTAGCACAGCATGCGTCTAACTGCGTACCTTAGGCATGCTGTCGGTATACAGATCTGTTGGCCGCATTTAATACCGACCGGGGGCGGGTGTCAAATTATTTTTGAGGCCTAAACGTCAGCAGTTTAGGGGGAATCTGAGACCATTCTTGGCAGAGATTTCTCAAACTCTTAGGCGGGGTGTCAACTGCGGTCTCGCCTCAAGCAGAAAGTACCGTGAGAGACTGAGGTGAGGGCGACAGGCGCCTGGCCCTGTCCCCGGGTTTTCCCTGATCAGAAAAAGTCGAAAACGAGACAGGCGCTATATCCATGTATCTACCACAAACTACTACTAATTCTGCATCCCGCACATGCCCGGCTGGGGTGCGCCACAAGTCCCGCAGCCCTCGGGCAGGGACTCGCCGGACCCGCCCGAGACGGCGAAGACCGACAGTTGTTTCTCGACCTTCGGGCTACTGCAGCTCTTGCACTCGACCGCGGTCGTGCTGGTCGGGACGATCTTCTCGAACTGCAAGCCACAGTCGCTGCATGCGTATTCAAACAGAGGCATCAGTAACTCCTATTCCATCCAGTCGGCGATAAAAACGTTGGTGTCACCCGGGTTTGCCGAGAAGCGGTTTGAAGCCCAGATCAGTTTCGAGCCGTCCGGGCTGAACATCGGGAACCCGTCGAAGGCTGTGTCGAAGGTGACGCGTTCGAGGCCTGTGCCGTCGAGGTTGATCATGTAGAGCTCGAAGTTCGGCACACGGGGGTTCTCATTGTCCATGTCCGAAGCAAAGATGATCTTCTCGCCGCTCGGATGGAAGAACGGCGCCCAGTTCGCACCGCCGTGAGAAGTAATCTGTCGCTTCTCACTGCCGTCGGCGCGCATGATGAATATCTCCAGCTCGTTCGGTGCCACGAGATCCTGCGCGATCAATTCCTCGTACGCGGCGACCTCCGCGGGATCGGTGGGATGTTTCGCCCTGTAGATAATCCACTGGCTGTCGGGCGAGAAGAACGCGCCGCCGTCGTATCCGAGTTCGTCCGTCAGCCGCGTCTGTTCGCTCCCGTCGATGTTCATCGTGTAGATTTCCAGGTCGCCATCGCGGGTCGACGTGAACACGATCTTACCTCCGTCGGGAGAAATCGTCCCTTCGGCGTCGTAACCCTCGGCGTCGGTCAGACGCTGGAGGTCCCCTCCATCCGGATTGGCCGAGAAGATATCGAATGTGCGATAAAGCGGCCAGACATATCCCATCGACCGGTCGGGCACGGGAGGGCATTCCGGGGCTCCCAGGTGCGTCGAGGCGTAAATGATACGCTGCCCGTCGGGAGTGTAGTAGCCGCAGGTCGTTCTTCCTTCGCCGGTGCTGACAGGCGTGAGTCCCGATCCGTCGATCCGCATCGTGAACTGCTGGTCGCACTGGTACGGCTCCCTCGTGGACTGGAAAATGATGTGTTGGCCATCGAAGGAGAAATATGCCTCCGCGTTCTCGCCTCCGAATGTCAGTTGCCGCGGGTTCCGGATATGTCCTTCATCGGGGTGCGCAGTCACGGGTCTGGCCGGCGCGGCGTTTTCGGCCGGTGCCTCTTCCGAGGGTGGCGGCTCTTGAACCGGCGCACACGCGAAGAGGAGCAACGTCGTCGCAGCGATCGCCGGCAGCCGGTTCAAACGGATCATTGTCGTGCCTCCAGGAGTACTTCCGCACTCAGCGTCTCGCCGTTGCGCTCGACGACGACGACGACGACATCGCCGGGCTTGTGTGCGCGGAGCGCATACGTAAAGTCATACAGGTTCTGGATCGTCTGGCCTCCGAACTCCACCATCAGGTCGCCCGCAACGAAACCGGCCTTGCCAGCGGGACTTCCCGCCCGGACGTCGGCAAAGAGGACCCCATCCAAATCGTCACGGAAGTCCGGAATCGACCCGAAGTAGGGGCCGTATCCTCCTCCGCTGCCGCTGACGGGCAGCGCCTCGAAGACCTCGGTGTAGAGCGGCCTTTCGAGAGCTCCGGCCAGGTGGTCGATCATGTGGTAGGCCAGCATCAGGACCTTGCGGGCACCTTCCGCGTTGATCTTATCGGGGGTGTCCGACGGACGGTGATAGTCGCTGTGCAGACCCGAAAAGAAGAAGAGTACCGGGATCTTTTTGATGTTGAACGACGTGTGGTCGCTCGAGCCGCTGCCGGATTCGGAATAGTCCAGGGTCAGGCCGATCGGTTCGTTGAAGCGATCCAGGAGGCTCTCGAAGTCCGGGGAAGTTCCGACGCCTCCGACGAACACGCGATCATTGTTCAGACGGCCGATCATGTCGAAATTCAACATGGCGACTGCGTTCTCGATCTCGATGGTCGGATAGTTGACGAAGTGGTTCGAGCCGAACAGCCCCAATTCCTCCCCGGCGAACGCCATAAACAGAACAGACCGATCCAGCCCGACCCGGTTCTCCGAGATGACACGGGCCAGCTCGAGTACGCCGGCCGTTCCCGAAGCGTTGTCGTCGGCTCCGTTGTGAATCTGTCCCGCCGCGCTCCGTTCCATCGAATACTCGCCGCCCAGGCCCAGGTGGTCGTAGTGAGCTCCCAGGACGATCCATTCGTCCTTCAACTCCGGGTGGGTCCCGGCGATTGCACCGATGACGTTGCGGACCGGCCGACGCATACGGGCCACGTCGGAAACGAGGCGCGCCTCGCTGCCCTCCAGTTCGAAGGATCGTGACTCCAGTTCAGTATCGATGTCCCGTTGGACGTCCCGCAGGTCGTATCCTGCTTTCTCGAAATAGGAGAGGATCGGCTCGGATCGGACATAGGCGGCTGCAATACCGGAACTGTCCTTTTCCGATCGCGCCGTCGTCGACTGCAGTGCCTCTTCGTCGGGAGTGTGGTTGTTCGGGTCCAGGACAAAGATGATGGCTTTCGCTCCGTGCCGTTTCGCGTTGATTGTCTTGTTCATGAACGACGCGTGGCTGGTCATCTCCGTGCCGTCGAAAGGGCTGTCGGCGTCCATCTCCTGCGGTTCATGGCGGAAGGCAACGACGATCTTGTCCGTCACGTCGACGCCGCGGTAGTCGTCCCAGTGCATTTCGGGTGCGGTGATGCCGTAACCCACGAACACGAGCGGTGCGGTGACTTCCAGAGCCGTCGAAAACCGCATCGGTCGGAAGTCCTCGTTGAAGCGCAACGCGTCGCTGCCCAGAACCAGTTCGTTACGATCCCCGATCTCGGCGTCGGTGATGACCTCCAGGGCCTGGAAGTAGGCTCCGTTCTCGCCGGCGGGCTGAAGGCCAGCATCCCGGAATTGCGCTGCGACATACTCGGCCGCGGCCTCGAGCTCCGGACTGCCGTTTCCACGTCCACGCATGTCGTCGCTGGCTAGGTAGTCCACGTGAGCGGCATATCGATCGATCGAGATGGCGCCCGCGGCCACGTCCGCCGTCTCCTGGTTGAAGGACGAGGTGGCGAGAAATACCACCAGGAGTGCGGCGACCGGGTAGTAACGTTTTTTCATGGGAATACCTTATTACAGAGGATTAAACCGAGCATAGCGGGAATCAGCAGGGTCGCGCAACACGGGGAGCATACGGAGCGGTCTATCAGAAAGCGTCCTGGCCGGCCTGATCGGGCAGTGAGATGACGCCCGCTTCCTCGAATTCGGCGAAGGTTTCAGGATGTTTTTCGATCAGGACGAGAACGGCGCGCGTCGCCAGGTGCCGGAGGAAAAGGCCGTACGGGACCATGAAACCGAAAACGACGAAACTCGTAACGTAATAGCCCTTCCAGACCAGGGCCAGAGGGACGGCGATGAACAGCAGCATCAGTCGATGCAGCAGGGCCCCCGAAACTGCGTTGGTTCTCCACCAGTACGAGGCTTCGCTTGCGACCACCTCAAACTGCCGCGACATCCACCTGAGCCCCCTGTCCCCAGTAGACCTTCAGGTCGCGGATTCCGGTCATCTGGTGCCGGCCGTAGTCGATGCCCTGCAGACGAATGTCGCCGAGACTTTCCTCGATAAACCCCCCGAGCTCGGCGCCGCGTTTGCGGATCAGGGTCTGGACCTTCTTGGGCGTGTCGGGATCGAAGAGGACGAAGTCCAGCTTGGCGCGTTTCGAGGGATTCCACTCCCACACTCCGACAACCGCACCGTTGTTGATCACCGTAGCAATCGGATCGTTGATGAGCTTGCCCTTCCATCGCGAAAAAGGCTTGTCGGAATCTTCGCTTCGCACGAACCGGTTGACGACCTCCCGCTGACCCTTGAGGAAGATGTCACGGTAGGGGATAAAGTTGACCGTCGGAGACCTGGCGGGGGCGAAATCGGAAAACTGCTCGAGTTCCGTTTCGCTGATCAGGAACTCGTCCTTGCTGTTTTCAACGGTGAGGGACTTCAGCCGGGGTCGGACCTCCGCGGCCGCTCGCATGGCGTCGGTGACGTTCACGCCGGCCCACCATGCGAAATCTTTGACCCGCGCCGGCCCTTCTGTCCGGAAGTATTGTGCCGCCAGCTCGATGTTGGCCTGTTCGGTCTGGAGGTTGAACGGGTCGACTTCCGGGAGGACGTCGCCAAGCAGGGCGAAGGAATACTCGGTCGAGTCGAGACGCTTACGGGACTGGATCTTCAGGACCTTCCCCTCCTCTTTCAGCAGATTGATGGCCAGCCAGAGGCTGCCGGTCAGGCCGATCCGTCTCAGTTCGCCCGGAAACTGTCGGACCAGCGATGACGGGACCTCTTCGAGGATCTCATCGTGGTTGAGCGGACCGTTTGCCAGAGCGATCAGGACCGAGGCTTTCAGCCGCTCCATCTCTCCGTCGGTGATGGGCATCAGAGGCCGGGCCTGCTTGGCGAGTTCAGTGAAAGTCCTGCTCCGTATCTTCAAGGCGATCGGCGCCTGAGAGCGCGGTAACAGCATCGTGCAGCCGCGGAGGGTCTCCAACTGGACGAGCTTTCGATCCTTGAACACCAGTCGATCGAGCGTTGCACGCCGGAAATTGGGCATCCGCGCCCGGACCGAGAGATACGGAGTGGAACAACCGGGTGAGTAGATCCATCCGACAGTTTTCACCAGATCGACGATGCTCCGGCCGGTGAAAGGCCGGTCGAGCCATTGGCGGTGCATCCGCCATGCATTCAAGTGATTGACGGAGAACGCCTTATTCGATCTTCTAGTGGTCATCAGGCTGACTGGCAGTTGATCATTCCAAACAATCGGGTCAACAGTACCGATACCCTCGCGGTGGCTTGTGGGAGCAGACTGATATGCTACACTCGCCTGTCAAAATGGAGGCCACTATTCTAGTGTCCAGTGGAAGGTAAAGTCAAATGAACCCCGGATTTGTGGGCCTCCGACACGCAGCGCTCCAGGTGCGTGACGTGGACCGGTCGCAGGCCTTCTACACCGACGTCCTGGGTATGCGTCTGGAATGGAAGCCCGATCCCGAAAACGCGTACCTGACCTCCGGGACCGACAACCTGGCTCTCCACCAGTTGCCGGCCGGCACCGAGCCCGGTGAAATCCAGACTCTCGATCACATCGGCTTTGCCGTGCCCCGCATCGAAGACGTCGACGAATGGGCCGATCGCCTCACGGGCCTGGGAATCGAGTTCGTTGAGCCCCCGAAGACCCACCGCGACGGCGCCCGATCGTTCTACTTCCACGATCCCGACCGGATTCTGATTCAGTTGATATATCACGCGCCCCTCGCAGAGGGGCGCGAGTAGTCAGTAATCAGTAGTCAGTAGTCAGTTGCCCGATCTCCAGCCCGATTCTTTAACTGACTACTGACAGCTGACTACTGACTACTTCTTGATATAATCCGCATCCACCAATTGTGGAGGTAACCATCTGCCATGGCTTCTTTGTCCGAACAGTTTGAACGGTCTGCGGCGGAAAACAGCGATCGTGTGGCGCTCGTCGACGAAGTGGGGCGGTCCTGGTCCTACGGTGAACTCGCCGATGAAGTGGCTCGTCTCGCCGGGCGGTTTCGCCAGGTCCCCGGGGACACCGCCGGCATCCTGCTGCTGAATTCCGAACGCTACGTCGTCACGATGCTGGCGCTCTGGAAGGCCGGGAAGACCGCCGTTCCTCTCAACTACCTGCTGCCGCCGCCCGATCTGGGGTTCATATTGAAAGATTCCGGGATGGCGAGCCTGGTGGCTTCAAAGTTCTTCGACGAGGCGCTCCAGAAGATAAGGCCGCTGTTCGGGGACCGCGGCACGATCCTGATGGCAGATGACGAGGACTTCATCCCGACCGGCGCTGCCGAAGGTGGCAACAGCGATCGGGATCCCGCATTGTTCCTCTACACTTCAGGAACCACCGGCCGTCCGAAAGGCGTCGTTCTTTCTCACCGAAACCTGGCGGCCAATGTCGTCTCCTGCCAGCAGGCCGGGGCTTTCGGTCCGCAGGACAGTTTTCTCTGCCTTCTGCCCTTTTTCCACACCTACGCCATCACGGGAACGATCCTGCTGCCCCTGCTGAACGGGAGCAAGATAGTCCTGGTCGAGAGGTTCCATCCGCTGAAGGTTCTCGAACTCATCGAGGAGCAGAAGATCACCTGTTTCCTGGCCATCCCTTCGATGTACCGGGTCCTGGCGGGCACGGAAGCGGAATTCGACGTCAGTTCGCTTCGGTTTCCGATATCGGGAGGCGAACCTATGCCGGTCGCCGTAGCCGAGGCGTTCGCCAAGCGGTTCGGAGTGGACATTTTTGAAGGCTATGGTCAGACCGAAGCCGCGCCTGTCGTTTCGCTGAACACACCGACCGCGCGGAAGCTCGGAACCGTGGGACGGGCCCTCCCCGACGTCGAGATCGCAATCTGGAACGACAAGAATGAGATCGTGGGGAGCGGGGAAGTGGGCGAAGTGATGGTTCGCGGACAGAACGTGATGGAGGGGTACTACCACCTGGAGGAAGAAACCGCCAAGACCGTCACCGACGGCTGGCTCCACACGGGGGACCTCGGGACGATGGATTCAGAGGGCTTCGTGTCGATCACGGGGCGGCTCAAGGAGATGATCATCTCGGCCGGCGAGAACATATTCCCCCGCGAGATCGAAGAAGTACTCGTCCACCACCCGTCCGTGAAGGAAGTCGCCGTGATAGGCGTGCCCGACGAGGTCCGCGGAGAGGTACCCAAGGCTTTCGTCATCGCCCAGGAAGGAACCTCCCCCGAAGACAAGGAACTGCGAAGTTTCTGCCGGGAGAAGCTGGCAAATTACAAGGTCCCCAAGATCGTCGAGATCGTGGAGGACTTGCCACGGAATCCGACGGGAAAAGTGCTGAAACGGATGCTGAAGTGAGTTGCCAGTTGCCAGTAATCAGTAGTCCGGTATACTCAGGATTAGCGGTTCGGATCAGTTGCCAACTGGCTGCTGACTACTGACTACTGACTACTGACTACTTCTTCTGTATAATGGCGTCTTTTTGGGTGGCAGCCGCGCGGGTCGCGGACTGTCAATCCCGCTGTATTCAAACCTAAGGAGATCGACATGACCTACATCATCGGTTCGCCGTGCATCGACACGAAGGACACGGCCTGTGTCGACGCCTGTCCGGTGGACTGCATCCATCCAAAGAAGGATGAGGACGACTTCGAGAAGCAAAACATGCTCTACATCGACCCGGAAGAGTGCATCGACTGTGGCGCCTGCGAGCCCGCCTGTCCCGTGACGGCGATCTGGCCCGAGGACAATGTCCCCGACGATGAACAGCAGTACATCGCGGTGAACTACGAGTACTTCGGTCAGACACCGCCGTAAAGGGTGGCCGGTCAGTGATCTGAACAAGGGCGGCATATGCCGCCCTTTTTTTGGTTCTTCTGGAAGCCTGGTGGGTCTAATTGCAAATCGCGATATTTGAACAATCCACATTGCAGGTTGCTTATTGGACATTGCTTCATTTCGAATCGGAGGAGGTGGCCCTTCTGAGTAGGTATTGCGGAGAGGAGCCTACACCGGCTCTCTCGGAAAAGCGCGAACTCTGCCGGATCATCGCGGCGTCGGAGGGAACCTCTCGAGGATCCGACCAATGACAAATCGAGCAATCTCCAATCTCCAATTTCGAATGCGGATTGGCCCATTGACCAATTTGCGATAGATCCCTTCTTTTCACCCCACACTCGTTCAAAGACCGGAACTTCCTTTTCTTGATTCCACGGGCTGCCAGGACGTTCGTGGTATAAGTGCGAATCCAGATTCAAACCCCGCGAAAGGATCGAAATGCATGTCAGGCAAGAACATTGAATCGACGCTGAGGGAACAGCGAGTCTTTCCGCCGAATGCAGAGTTCTCCGCTCGAGCGAACGTTGCGAGCATGGAGACTTACGAATCCATGTACAAGCGCTCGCTGGAAGATCCGGACGGGTTCTGGTCGGAAATCGCCGCGGAGCTGGACTGGTTTGAGCCCTGGAACACCGTTCTCGAGTGGGATGAGCCGTTCGCTAAATGGTTCGTCGGCGGAAAAACGAATCTGTCCCACAATTGCCTCGATCGCCATCTGAACACATGGCGTAAGAATCGCGTCGCCATCCTTTGGGAGGGAGAACCCGGGGACGTCCGCGCCCTCACTTACCAGATGCTCCACCGGGAGGTCTGTCGCTTTGCCAACGTCTTATCCTCGCTGGGGCTGGAAACCGGCGATCGCGCGACGATCTATCTCGGAATGGTCCCCGAGTTGCCGATCGCAATGCTGGCTTGCGCGCGTCTGGGCGTGACACACAACGTGGTTTTCGGTGGATTCAGCGCCGATGCCCTGCGTGACCGTATCAACGACTCCGCATCCAAAGTCGTAATTACCGCTGACGGCGGCCACAGGAGAGGAGCCATCGTTCCGCTCAAGAAGAACGCGGACCAGGCGATAGAAGGTGCGCCCTGTGTCGAAAGCGCAGTGGTCGTTCGCCGGACGGGTGAGGCGATCGATATGAAGGCGGGTCGGGATCACTGGTGGCATGAGCTGATGGAGAGCGCATCGGATCGGTTCGAGGCCCTCAGTCTCGACGCGGAGCATCCGCTCTTCATGCTCTACACGAGCGGCACGACCGGCAAGCCGAAGGGCGTCGTCCATACGACTGGCGGATACATGGTGAGTGCCTACTCGACCACCCGGTGGGTGTTCGACATTCAGGACGAGGACACGTACTGGTGCGGAGCAGATATAGGCTGGGTGACCGGGCATAGCTACATCGTCTACGGTCCCCTGCTCAACGGCACCACGAGCGTGATGTATGAGGGCGCCCCGAACTATCCGGAACCGGATCGGCTCTGGTCCATCATCGAGAAGTACCGCGTGAGCATCTTCTACACCGCGCCGACCGCAATTCGTGCGTTCGTCAAATGGGGCGACGACTGGCCCGCCCGACATGACCTTTCGAGCCTGCGCCTTCTGGGAACGGTGGGCGAGCCCATCAACCCGGAAGCCTGGATGTGGTATCACCGCAACATCGGAGGTGAGAGCTGCCCGATCGTCGATACCTGGTGGCAGACCGAGACCGGATCGATCATGATCTCGCCTCTGCCCGGTGTGACGCCCACCAAACCGGGGTCCGGGACTCGTCCCTTACCGGGAGTCGTGCCGGAAATCGTCGACCAGGAAGGGAATGCCGTACCCGATAATCAGGGCGGCTTGCTCGTCATCAAACGCCCGTGGCCGTCGATGCTCCGGACGATCTACGGTGACCCCGAGAGATACAAAGAGCAGTACTGGAGCGAGATTCCGGGGGTGTATTTTACGGGCGACGGAGCCCGTCGTGACGAGGACGGCTATTTCTGGATCATGGGCCGAATAGATGACGTCATCAACGTTTCCGGCCACCGAATCGGCACGATGGAGGTCGAAAGCGCTCTGGTCAGCCATCCGAAGGTCGCTGAAGCAGCGGCAGTCGGCACCGAGCATGAATTGAAAGGGCAGGCCGTTGTGGCGTTCGTCACGCCGACGGGCGACGCGGAGCCTACGCCGGAGCTCCGCGACGAGTTGCGGGGGCACGTCGCGCAGGTGATTGGCGCGTTTGCCCGGCCCGAGCACATACGCTTCACCGACGCGCTGCCCAAGACCCGCAGTGGGAAAATCATGCGGCGGCTTCTGCGGGACCTGGCGGCCGGAAAGGAGACAGTCGGCGACACGACGACGCTCGAGGACTATTCGGTTCTTGCCAGGTTGCGCGAAGCCGACGAAGGGTAGGAGACAATGGATGATGGTCGCTCTCCCAGGCGATCAGATCCTCGTATTCGACCATTCCCCTCTCGTCGTCCGGCCCGCTGCCCGCTAGAAAAAGAAATAACCACGGAGGCACAGAGGCACGGAGAAAGAAAATCAAAGCCTCCGTGTCTCGGCGCCTCCGTGGATTAAGATTTCCCCAGCCGGACTCGGCTCAAACGCCGACTTTAGGGCAGTTCTTCTCGATGACGCAGGCGTCGCACTTCGGCTTTCGGGACGCGCAGGTCGTCCGGCCGTGAAGTTGGATGAGCTGGCAGAACTGGACCTGACTGGCCTTCGATACCAATCTCGATCCAGTTCCGCCCAGTCCTTCGCCGCACGGTACTTCCGAAACAGAACGGCGGTGACCTGGTTGACCCGATCGTCGGTGCATTGGGCGGCCAGAATCAGCGCGACCAGCAGATCCAAAGGCGAGGCGAAATCGAGAGCGAGGCGAACATCCGGGTAGGATTGGCGGAGTAGCCGGACGATCCGGGTGACCCTTCTCTTGCCCTCGGCAACCGTTTCCATGGGCCGTGATTATGTGGTAGCTTCACCGGCTATGCAACACGTCGGAAGCGTTGGTTTCATAGGGCTTGGGATCATGGGCAGGCCCATGGCACGCAACCTCTTGAAGGCCGGATATTCTCTGATGGTCCACAACAGGAGCCCGGCCGGCGTACAGGAACTGGTTGACGCCGGAGCCCGGAGTGCGGCCTACCCGGCCGAAGTTGCGCGGCAGTCCGATTTTGTCGTGACCATGTTGCCGAATTCTCCAGACGTGGAGCAGGTGGCACTCGGAGAAGCCGGGCTTGTGGAAGGCGTCCGCGAGGGAGGGTTGTTCATCGACATGAGTACGATCAATCCGCTCGTGTCACAGAAGGTCGGTCAGATTCTCGGAGAGAAGCGTGTGGGGATGCTGGACGCGCCCGTCAGTGGTGGTGAGCAGGGCGCGATCGACGGCATTCTATCGATCATGGTGGGTGGAGAGCCTTCCGATTTCGAGCGCGCCCTGCCCCTGTTCGAAGTCATGGGCAGGACCACTACACATATGGGGCCCCTCGGCAGCGGTGGGTTTACGAAGCTGGCCAACCAGATCATCGTTGCGATCAACCTCACTGCGATCGGTGAGGCGCTCGTGTTCGGTGCCCGTTCGGGAGTGAATCCGCGGAAGATGGTGCAGGCGCTGTCGGGCGGATTGGCCGGCAGCCGCTGCCTGGATCAGAAGGCCGACAAGATCCTGAGGGGGGACTTCGGCCCGGGTTTCAAGATCGACCTCCACGCGAAGGACCTGGGTTTGATCCACGATGCCGCCCAGTCTCTCGGTGTACCGATCCCGACGACCGCGATCGTCGGGCAGTTCTTCACCGCTCTCCAGGGACGGGAGCGGGGAGGCTACGATCACTCCGGCCTCATTACGTTCTTCGAAGATCTTGCGGGGATCGAGGTTCGGGACAAAAACTGTCAATAGCAGAGAAGAAGGCCACGGATTTCACAGATTGCACGGAGAGGAAGAGCCTGTGGTCTACGCTTCAGCAAGACCAACCCTGATCCGCCTAAATCCGTGCAATCCGTGGCTGGATTCTGTTCCACTTAGGAGGCGCCACGCATGCTGCGTCACATGGTTTTGTTCAACCTCAAACCGGAAATCGGTCCCGACGAGAGGGACGATCTATTCGGCCAGGTGCAGAAGCTGTCCGAAATCGAATCGGTCCGCACGCTGGCTATCGGTAAACTACTCGAACCCAGCGATCAGACCTACAGGGACCACATGACGTCCGACTACGGCTACGCGCTGCTGATTGATTTCGACGATGAGGCTGGGCTCTACGCGTACCAGAAGGAGCCCTACCACGTCGGGGTCGGTCAGGAGATTCGCAAGCGGGTGTCGACGATCAAGGTCATGGACTTCTGGACTGCGTAGGCCACCTTTCTATTCGAAACGAAGTTTCATCCGAACCAAGGAAAATGCAGATCGAGATCGATGAATTCCTGAGACAGCATGAGCAGACGACCGAGCCGCTGTGGAACGACTACGCGGCTCGATTCTGGGACATGTCTATCAGCGGGACCGAAGAAAACGCCAAGGCTCTGGCCGAGTCGAAAGAGAGATACCTCAAGGTCTTCAGCAATCGCGACGATTTTCGCAGACTCAAAGCCTGGCGCGAGGCGATCGCCAAAGGCGCACGCGTCGACCCCATGACCGAACGCCAGATCGACCTGCTCCACGATAGTTACGTGCCTTACCAGATGTCCGAGTCGGTCCTTTCCGACATCGTAGGACGCGAAACGGCAATCGAGAATGTGTTCAACACCTTTCGCCCCGGTTTCGAAGGCGCGCCGGCGACCGACAACCAGTTGAGGGACGTGTTGCGCGAAGAGACGGACCCCACGCGTCGGCGCTCGGCGTGGGAGGCATCCAAGCAAGTCGGCGGAGCCGTTGCCGAGGATCTCATCGACCTCGTCAGGATCCGAAACCGTGAAGCGCGGAAGCTCGGCTACCGCGACTTCTACGGGATGCACCTCGAACTGCAGGAGCTAGATGAGACGTGGCTCTTCGAGCTGTTCGACCGGCTGGAGGCTGTCTCCGAGGCCGCCTATGTTGCGGTAAAAGACGGCCTGGACCGAAGCCTGAAGCAGCGATCCGCGATCACAGGACCCGAGGCCCACCCATGGCTCTACGGCGATCCGTTCTTCCAGGAACTCCCCGCTACCGGGATTACGCAAACATTGGATGCGATCTTCAAGTATCGCGACATCGAGCAGTTGACACGTGAGCATTTTCGCAGCATCGGTCTCGAAGTCGACGATCTGATCGAGAGGGCCGACCTCTACGAACGGGAAGGGAAGTCGCAGCATGCTTTCTGTCTCGACGTGGATCGCGGCGGCGACGTGCGGGTGCTCTGCAACATTCGTTCCGACGAGCGGTGGATGAGCACGATGCTCCATGAGTTTGGGCACGCCGTCTACGACAAGTACAACGATCCTGCGCTGCCGTTCGTGCTGCGTGAGCCGGCACACACCCTGACGACCGAAGCTATCGCGATGCTGAACGGGCGTATGACGAAAACACCTTCCTGGCTCGTGCGGCGCGCCGGCCTCGCCCCCGAGCGGGCTGACGCCATCGGCGACGAAGTGTTCGCGGGGATTCGCGCCTCGATGCTGATCTTTGTGCGATGGGCGCTGACGCTCGTCCGTTTCGAGCGAGAGCTCTACCGGGATCCCGATCAGGCCCTGAATCCCCTCTGGTGGGACCACGTCGAGCGGATCCAGAAGGTGACGCCGCCTCCAGACCGCGATCGTCCCGACTGGGCATCCAAAATTCACCTCGCGAGTTCACCGGTGTATTACCAGAACTACGTTCTGGGTGAGTTGATGGCGTCCCAGTTGTTGTCCTACATAGAACGGGAGATCGTGGATGACGGAGTATTCGAGGGCGATGAGGCTGGAAACTACCTGGCAGAAAACATATTCAGACCCGGATCGAGATGGAACTGGAACACGATGTTGGAACGTGCGACCGGAGAGCGACTGAATCCGGAACATTTCATCCGTCAGTTCGAGATTGGGTAAGACGCTTGATCCTCAAGTTTGAGAATTTGCTCTTAGATTGTGGGGATCAAGCGTGGCTCTCAGCGATCAGCTCTCAGCCCCTGACGGCAGCCTTCGGCACCTGCCTGTAGCGCCATCTGATAGCTGACGGCTTGTGGCACAAAAGAGGGCGGCCACAAAGGACCGCCCCTTTTTGGGATGGATTCTGCTTCTGTAGAACTAGCCGCTGATGCTTCGGGCGTAGCTCAGGATGTTTCGGGCCGCCGCCAGGGTGCTCTCGACGTACTGCATCCACTGCTCCTGGCTGTATTGCGGAGGCGGCGCCTGGTCTGCGAGACCCTCGGCCGCGGCGACTGCTCTTTCCCCGTACTGGACGGCCTTGGGAAGTTGCCGGCGCCCCACAGCGAGCGTTCTGGAAACGGTCATCAGAGCGCTAATGTTGTCGTCATCTCTTTCGATGGCTTTCTCGCCGAACTCGATGACTTTCCCAGTTTCGTTCCTCTGACCGTAGATATCCATCAGCATCACGTATATATCGACGACAACGTCGGATTCGGAAAACTGCTGTTCGAACTCCAAACAGAGTCTTTCCTTTTCCTCAGGGTCCGCTTCGGCGGCTATGATCTGCTGGTACAGTCGGTCTTCCGGGCTGCCGGCAACCAACTGCGCCGACGCGTGCGTTGCGCTCGCCAAGAGCAAGACAACACAACCAATTAGCACGATGTTTCGCTTCATTTCTCGTACTCCTCTGTTCGCTGTCGCAAATTTATCAGAATTTGGGGCGAGTGGTCACTTTTTTTAGGACCTGGCACAGAAACGGGCCTCCGGCAACTCCCCCCCTACAACTGGTTGACCTCATAGCTGCGGAAGAGTACCTTTATGCGATCCCATCGAGAATGACGGGGTTTCGTCACCTGAGGAGGCCCCCTTTGCAGTCCACATCCGAGGAGTATCGAATGGCGGATAAGAAAGACGAGAACACCCGGAAACTGAAGGCGGGCCTGTCCCGACGCGGTTTCCTGAAGGTTACCGGGGCGGGTGCGATCACCACCGGCCTGGTTCCGCCGCTGCTGGAGGCGTTTCCGCAGCAGGCGGCCATAGCCGGTCCGGGAACCGTGTCCATCCGGTTGAACATCAACGGCCGGACGCGTTCGGTCGAAGTTGAACCACGCGTGACACTGCTCGACGCGTTGAGAAACCGGCTGGACCTGACCGGAGCCAAGAAAGTCTGCGATCGGGCGTCCTGCGGTGCCTGCACCGTCATCATGGACGATCAGGCCGTCTATGCCTGCTCGGTCCTTGCGATCGAAGCCCAGGGGCACCGGATCGAGACCGTGGAGTCTCTGGCCAGCGGAGGCCGACTGCATCCTGTTCAGGAAGCCTTCGTCGAGAACGACGCGCAGCAATGCGGCTTCTGCACGCCCGGCTTTGTCGTGGCAAGCAAGGCCCTGCTGGACCGGAATCCGAACCCGACCCGCGAGGAAGTGCTGCGGGGTTTGAGCGGCAACCTGTGTCGCTGCGGTACCTATGTCGGCGTCGCCCAGGCGGTGCTGGAAGCTGCACCGGGAGGAGGGACAAATGGCTAGCACCAAATGGCCCCTGAGGTCTGATTTCAGACAGATCGGACGCAGGACCCAGCGACTGGACGGCCCGGCCAAAGTGACCGGCCGAGCCAAGTACGCCTACGACATCAACCGCCGGGGGATGCTGATCGGGAAGATCGTCTCCTGCCCGCACGCACACGCCAGGGTGGTGAGTATCGACACCTCGGCGGCGGAAGCCATGCCCGGTGTTCGGGCCGTGCTCGTCATGACGGAGCCCGGGAACGAGGTGCAGTGGGAAGGCGCCGAAATCGTATCCATTGCCGCCGACACCGAGGAGCAGGCGATGGAGGCGGTGCGGGCGGTTCAGATCGAATACGAGGTGCTCGATCACCTGGTCGATGTCGAAGACTTCGACAGCGTCCCCGACGACCGGAAGATGGAACCCCGGGAACGAGCCGAGGGGGACGTGGACACCGCGATGTCCGCCGCCGCGCATGCCGTCGAGAACCAGTATGGTCTGGCCATCGTCACCCATTGCTGCCTGGAACCGCACGGGCAGGTGGCGGAGTGGACGGCGGACGATGCGATCAGCTACTGGCCTTCGACGCAGAACGTGTCCGGCTACTCCGGACAGGTGGCGTCGTCGTTCAACATCCCGGCGGCCAACGTAAGTGTTAGTTGCCAGTACATCGGCGGCGGGTTCGGTTCCAAGTTCGGAGTAGATCGATGGGGTATCGAGGCGGGTCGGCTCGCCAAGGAAACGGGTCGTCCGGTCAAGATGATGCTCGAGCGGAGCCAGGAACTGATGATGGCCGGCATGCGTCCCTCCGCCTTTGCGAGGGTTCGTATCGGATGCGATTCCGAAGGTGTGCTGACGGCCTTCGAATCCATGGCATGGGGGACATCGGGTGTCCAGGCGAGCCCGAACCCTCCGATGCCCTACATCTTTACCAGCATCCCGAACACGAGGACTTCGGTGGTGGGTGTCCGTGCCAACACGGGCCCGGCCCGCGCGTGGCGTGCCCCCAACCATCCGCAGGCCGCGCTTCTGACGATGTCGGCCGTCGAAGATCTGGCGTCGGAGATGGGGGTGGATCCGTTGGACTTCTTCATGCGGAACCTGCACCTGACGCCGCTGGAGGACGTCTACCGCGAAGAGCTGGAGATCGCCGCGGAGATGATCGACTATGGGGGCAAGTCCCATCCTCGTGGAGAAAGCGGTCCAGGCCCGGTGAAGAAGGGTCTCGGGACATCGATTCACACCTGGCGCGGATCGGGTCATCAGAGCCGATGCCAGTGCGATGTACACCGTGACGGTTCCGTCGAGATCCGAATCGGCACGCAGGACCTGGGTACCGGCACTCGGACGATCATAGCGATCGTCGCGGGTGAGACTCTAGGCTTGCCGATCGACAACATCGGTGTTCGGATCGGCGAGAACTCATACCCACAATCGGGTGCGTCGGGCGGCAGCACAACCGTTGGGGGTGTGAGTTCGTCCACACGCCGGGCGACGACAGCCGCCCTCAACGAGCTCTTTGCCATCGTGGCGCCGATTCTCGAGACAGCCGCTGACGACTTGCAGGCCGTCGACGGTCGGATCCAGTCCCGGACGAATAGATCTCGAAGCTTGAGTTGGACCGAAGCGACCTCCAAGATCGGCCCGACGCCGATTTCGGTAACCGCCACTCGAGACGAGCCAGGCGACGAGGACCGACTCTACGACGGCGGCGTCGGCGGGGTTCAGATGGCCGAAGTAAGCGTCGACGTCGAGACCGGTATCATCCGCGTCGAAAACATGGTTGCGGTCCAGGACTGCGGGCTGGTCATGGACGTGATGACGGCTGAAAGCCAGGTTTACGGCGCGATGATCATGGGAATCTGCGGGGCCCTCTACGAAGAGAAGATCGCCGACTCCCAGACAGGCCGTTTGCTGAATCCCAACATGGAGACCTACAAGTTGGCCGGTATCGGGGACATCGGTCGGCTGCAGGTTCACATGATGACGGGGCCGGGTTACGACGAACGGGGGCCGGTCGGATTGGGAGAGCCGCCGGCGAACTCACCGATCGCCGCCATCGGGAATGCCGTCGCCAACGCGATCGGCGTTCGCGTACAGTTCGCACCGTTCACACCAGATCGGGTTCTCGGGGCCCTGGATAGAGGAGGTCGCGCATGAAACCTTTTGAATATGCGAATCCGACGACTCTCAAGGATGCGGTGGATCTGCTCAGTGGGGATTGGGGGGAGACGGCGATCCTCGCCGGCGGGACCGACCTGCTCGCCTTGATGAAGGACGAGTTGGAGACCCCGTCCCGCGTGGTCGACGTCAAAGGCATCGCCGAGTTGGGTGGCATCAAGCACTCGTCGGTCGGGTTGTTGCTGGGCTCCACCGCGACGATGGAGCACCTAGCGACGGAAGACGGCGTAGCTCGGAGGTATCGGGCGTTGCACGATGCCGCGATCGGTATCACCAGTCCGCAGATCCGGAACCGGCGCACGATCGCGGGCGATCTGTGCCAGCGCCCGCGGTGCTGGTTTTACCGTCTGGGCTACGGTCTGCTTGCGATGGAGAACGGGCAGTCGTTGGTCCCGGGCGGAGACAACCGTTACCACGCGATTTTCGGCAACGATGGCCCAGCCTATTTTGTGAGCCCGTCAAGCCTTGGTCCTGCACTCGTTGCGCTGGGCGCGGAGATCGGGATCCTCGGGCCGGATGGCATCCGTGACGTTGCGGCCGAGGATTTCTTCGTCACTCCGGGGTCGGCAGGCGAGCGGGAGAATGTTCTCCAGGCCAACGAGATAATGGCCGAGGTTCGGGTGCCCAACGTTCCAGCAACGAACGCGACCTACGAGGTCCGCCAGAAGCTGCAACTGGATTCCCCCATGGCGGCCGCGTCGGTTGTGCTCGACCTCGCGGACGGGACGGTCAGTTCCGCCAGAGTCGTCCTCGGGCACGTCGCTCCGACCCCGTGGCGGTCGGAGGCGGCCGAGCAGGCCATTACCGGGCAGGCGGTGACAGAAGAAACGGCCGCGGCCGCGGGTGATGCTGCGGCGGCCGGTGCGACCCCGATGTCGCGGAACGGATACAAGGTGCAGTTGACCAGAGTCGCCGTGAAGCGTGCCATTCTGGCCGCGGCCAGAGGCTGAAGTAGTAGTCAGTAGTCAGTAGCCAGTAGTCGGTTGAAGACACCTGACCTGGCAGTTTCTCCTATCCGAAACTGACTACTGGCTACAGACTACTGACTACTTGTAAAGGACAAGCCTGACGCTCTGAATATGGAGGTAAAATGCCGATTCTGCCAGGTTTAGCGGATCAGTATCCGAAACTGAAGAACGGTCACTGCAAACACATCTACTCGAAGGAGATGTTCTACGAGACCGAGAGGGAGAGCGTGGACTACGGGTCGCGGATCTACTGGTGCGGTCATACCCAGACTTGTCTGGGGCCCGACAACGTGGGTTGCGACATGGGACACTGCAATCCCGACCGCCCTTGTTTCGAGAGCATCTGACGCGGTAACATTTCGGAAGTGTTATCCAACGGTTTGCCCGACCGCGTCGCTGCGGTCGTGGATGCCGAAATAAGGTGGAACAATGAAAAAGACACTGCTTGGGACGATTGTCAGCCTGTGCTGCGTTTCGGTCGTGTTCGCCGGGGGCCCCGCCGCCGGCACGATAACGGGTAGCTACGTCGAAGTGCGCAGCAACGATGTGTTTGTCGGACTCTGCTACTCGAATTCCGAAACGCTCGGTCTCGTGGGTAAAGAAGGCACGATGGCCTGGAATGTCGATAGCGGCTCCTACAACGGCGTATCTCTCGACGGACTCTCCGTGGTGGCCGTGATCCTGGCGAACTCGACGCTGGGAGAGCAGTTCTCTAATCCGTACCCGATCCGGAGTGTCCTGATTCTCGACAGCCGCGCCAGCGTTCCGCAGCGAGCTGCGCTCCGTGCCATGGTACGGACGTCGGCCGGTGACATGCTCGGTACGGTTGTCCAGGAAGAGATTGCGCCAATCCGGTTTACGACGAACGCCGCTCCTTCACATGAAATGCGGCACACGACCGGGCTGCCTCATTCCAGCGTGCCTCCCGTGACCAGCGTGCGTGCGGGATCATGGGTCAACATCGAGACCCGTGAACTGCGCCATTCCGATAACCTCTGCGCAAATCCCGAGGTGGTTTATAGCCCGTTGGCTTCCGGGATGAGGCACGCCACACCCGTGTTCACCAAGCAGATGGTGTTCACAGGCTCGGGATTGGGTGCCAGTTGGAGTATTCCCGGGGCACGCAGCGGATGGGTCGCGGATTTCGAGTTGGACTCGGCTCCGATCAGCCGCTGAAGAAGTAACGACAGTTTGTTCGCAATGATGAACCGCGGATGGGTGAGATGCCTGTCCGCGGTCTCTTTTGTGGAGACAGATGAAGCGATTCCTGTTGGCCTGCTGCCTTCTCATCGTGACCGCAGCCGGGGCTTCTGGCGCGGACTACACGGTCGAGGTCATTAGCGATCCACCACCCGCGGAGCTGTCCGACGCGATCCGGAGCGAACTCCAGGAGTCCGGCCTTCGGGTACTCGAGGACGGCGAGCCTTTCTGTGACGTCTGGTTCCGGCGGTCGCTCCCGGGCGCCGGCGGCGGCGGACTGTCCCGTTCCTACCCCGATGTTCCGGACACGGTGCTTCTCGGTGCGATTCGAGTCATCGGCGACATGCGGGACAACCGCGACAACCGATTCGAGAAGGGCCTTTACACGATCCGTCACGGACTCCAGCCGCAGGACGGTAATCATGTCGGCGCCTCCGAGTACATCGACTTCGCTCTGCTGCTCAGCGCCGAGAGTGATACCAGCGTTGAGGGAAGCTTTTCAGATTCGATGGCGATGATTTACCGGAGTCTCGATGACGGCGGCACCGGCCACCCGGTTGTCTTTGCCATGATACCCCCCGATTCTTCGAACCAACCCAGCATTACCGAGAACCGGTTTGACCGGTGGGTGTTGGAAGCCAGGATTGGCGATCGGGTTATCGCCATCGAAATCGTGGGCTACTATGAGCATTAAGCTTCTATTGCTCGCATTGCTGTTCGCGCCGCAGGCAGACACGGTTACCGTGCGGGGGCGGGTCGTGTGCCTCATCGAGGAAAAAGGCGCCTCCGAGACCCTCGGTGATCACCAACACGAATACGCCTTCAGGACAGACGGCGGTAAACTCCTCTCCCTCTTCAGGAGCATCACGTCCGAGGCCCTGTTCGTCGACGAAAGGCTTCACGAGCGACACCTCGAAGTGACTGCCGGGCTCCGTGACGACAAATCAATTGAAGTCTTCCAGATCCGCTCGATCGTCGACGGTCAACTCCATGACGTCCATTACTGGTGCGACACCTGCGCCATTCGAGCCAATTCGCCCGGGCCATGCTGGTGTTGCTATCAGCCGTTCGAGTTCAGGGAAACGCCCATCGGCCCGGCCGGGCCGATGGGGAGTAGTCAGTAGCCGGTAGGCAGTAGTCAGTTGAAGATGCTTTCCTACGGGAAGACACCGGCCTGCTCGTAGTTCAAGGCGACTTTTTCTATCCCCTCGATAAACGCGGCCGTACGCATGCTTTCCGAGGGGACCCTGGTCTTGTGGATTTCGCGCACTCTGCGATAAGCGTTCACCATGGCCTCCTCCAGGCCGGAGTTCACGAGATCGATCTCGTCGTACCCTCCACTCAACAGGGCTTTTGTGTCAGCCGGAAAATCCTTTTCCACCATGCCTTCCAGTGATTCGAGGAGCTTCTGATTGCGGATATGCGTCAGGTGCTTCTGCAGGCGTCCGTAGCGCATATGTGACAGATTCTTGCCCCACTCGAAATACGACACGGTTACGCCACCCGCGTTTAGATAGAGGTCAGGGATGATGTATATCCCCTTTTCGCGGAGAATCTCCTCGGCGCCGGGCGTTGTCGGTCCGTTCGCAGCTTCGGCAACGATTCTTGCCTTGATTCTGTGCGCGTTCCGGAGCGTGATCTGGTTTTCAAGCGCCGCGGGAATCAGGACGTCGCAGTCGACATCCCAGATCGCGTCCGGGTCCGGTAAGGTCTCGGCCCCCGGGAACCCGTGCATCGATTGCGTCTCCTCCCGGAACCACTTCAGCTCGTCGATATCGATGCCCTTGGGGTTCGAGATCGCCGAGCCCCACTCGCTGATGCCGGTGATTCTGCAACCCGCGTCGGCCAGAAACTTGGCCGCATGGTAGCCCACGTTGCCGAACCCCTGGAGCACAATGGATTTCCCTTCCAGCCCCAGACTCAAACCGAGGGGCGCGATATCTTCCGTGTGCTCGAAAGCCTCGCATATCCCGAAGAAGACGCCGCGTCCGGTAGCCTCCTTCCGTCCTCGAATGCCTCCATGGCCGGTTGGTTTCCCCGTGACGCAGGCGATGTTGTCGGTACCACCGGGATGGAACGCGTCGTAAGTGTCGGCGATCCAGGCCATCTCCCTCTCTCCGGTTCCCATGTCGGGAGCCGGCACGTTCTCCCCGGGTCCGATGAAATTCTTCTTGATGAGTTCGGCCGTGAACCGCCGCGTGATCTTTTCAATCTGCTCTTCGCTGTATTTGCGCGGATCAAACCGAACGCCGCCCTTCGATCCACCGAAAGGGATGTCCACTATCGCGCACTTGAACGTCATCAGGGCCGCCAGTGCGATGATTTCGTCCTGCTCGACGAGGGGGCTGAACCGGATGCCGCCCTTGACGGGTTTGCGGTGCTGGCTGTGCTCTGCCCGCCAGCCCTGAAAAATCTCGTAGTGGTTTCCCCCGAAACGAACGGGGAACTGGAAGAAATAAACGCTATTGCAGGCCCGGATTTGCGCAAGGAGCGCCGGGTGGATTTCGAGATACCGAGCCGCTCGATCGAAGTGTTCGCCGACGATCCGTCGTAGATTCAGATTCTCGGTCGCGGCCTTTGTCTTACCCATTACATTAATCTCCGATACGGAAGCCATAACCCGCGCTGATGTCGATGGCCTGACCGGTGATCGCCGCCGCTTCATCGGAGCAGAGGTAGGAAACCAGCTCCGCAACCTCTTCGGGTTGGACCATCCGCTTCAGCGCGGTGGCTCTAACGTATTCCTTCGACATCTCCTCGAAGCTCGTGCCCGTTGCGGTCGCGCGGGCGCGGATGACCGATTCGATCAGCTCCGTCTGCGTCGGCCCCGGGCAGATCGCATTGACCTGTATATTACTGGGACCCAATTCCTGCGCAAGCGTTAGCGAGAGTCCGATCAAACCCCACTTCGAAGCCGCGTACGGCGTGCGCAGCGGGTATGCCATTTTCCCGGCGATGGATGAGATGTTGATGATTCTGCCGCTCCCGGCCTGGATCATCGCCGGAGCCAGGGCGCGCGACAGGAGGAAGGGCACCCGCAGGTTGATCGCAAGCGTCTGGTCCCAGTCGCTGGGCGGGACCTCTCCGACGGGTGCGGTCGGACCGCCGATACCGGCGTTGTTGACCAGGATGTCGATGGAAGTGTGCGTGCCGAGCAGCTCTTCAGCCATCGCCTCCAGGGCCCGATCGTCGGTCAAGTCGATGCCGTATTTGGATACGGTTGCATCCCTGGCGAGTTCGCGGTGGGTCCGTTCCAGGTGTTCGTCATCGAGCGCCGCCAGCACGACATGAGACCCGCGTCGGGCCAACCGCTCCGCGATTGATCGCCCGATCCCCTGGCTGGCGCCGGTCACCAGCGCGACTTTGTCATTCAGATTCGACATGGGTTTCGGCCGCGTAACGTGTGCGGACGTAGTCGTCGAGAATTGCGATGAAGTCGCCGACGATCTTGTCTCCCTTGAGCGTCGTCATGAGTCGCGAGTCCACATAGACGGGAGCCTTGGGTTCTTCACCCGTTCCGGGTAGGGAGATTCCGATGTCGGAGTGCTTCGACTCGCCGGGTCCGTTGACGACACACCCCATGACGGCAATCTTGAGTTCTTCGACTCCGGGATGGCGGGTCTTCCAAGCCGGCATGCTCCGATTCACATGCTGTTCGATGTCGTGTGCCATCTCCTGGAAGAGGGTGCTCGTCGTCCTGCCACAACCCGGGCAGGCGGTGACCTGCGGAGAAAAGCTGCGCATCCCCAGACTCTGCAGGATGTCCTGACAGACGCGAACCTCTTCGGTTCGGTCCCCGCCCGGTGTCGGAGTCAGGCTGACGCGGATCGTGTCTCCGATTCCTTCATGGAGCAGGGTGGCCAGCGCCGCGGTGCTCGACACGATTCCGCGCCGGCCCATTCCGGCCTCGGTGAGGCCGACGTGCAGGGCGCATTCCGTTTCCGAGGCAAGCTCGCGGTAGACCTTGACGAGATCCCGAACCCTGGAGACCTTGGCGCTCAGGATGATCCGGTTCCTCTCCATCCCATATGCCGTTGCCATCTCGACCGATTGCAGGGCGCTGGCGACCATCGCCTCGAGCACGACCTCGCCGGCGTCTCTCGGCCTGGCCCGCTGCCCGTTCTCGTCCATCAGGCGCGTGACGAGCCGTTGATCCAGGGACCCCCAGTTGACTCCGATCCGCACCGGCTTGTCGTTCGCGTTGGCAACCTCGATGATAGTCCGGAAGTTGTCATCGTGCTGACGGCCCATCCCCACGTTTCCGGGATTGATGCGGTATTTCGCGAGAGCCTTCGCGCAGTCGGGGAACTCGCGTAGAAGGATGTGCCCGTTGTAGTGAAAGTCACCAATGATCGGAACATCGATCCCGCCCTCGCCGAGACGGTGGACGATGTCGGGAACCGCGGCCGCAGCTTCCTTCGAGTTGACGGTCACGCGAACCAGTTCCGAACCCGCTCGGGCCAGGGCTTCCGTCTGAGCGACGGTCGCGGTGACATCAGCCGTATCCGTGTTCGTCATCGACTGGATGACGATTGGATTGCATCCCCCGACGGGGACCCCTCCCACGTTCACAGCGAGAGATGGCCGTCTATGCAGGTCCGTCATAGCTGGGCCGCATTATATGGGAATTCCTGTGTTTGAATGTGTGCCCGAGGACTTCTCGTCCGAAATCTATTGCAAATCGGTCATTGGACGAATCCACATTGGAAGTTGGAGATTGGAAATGAAGCAATTTCCAATGAACAACCTTCAATGCGGATTACTCAATATCGCGATTTGCAATTAGACCCACTAAGGTTCTGCAAGAGCCAGTAGTCAGTTATTGGGGCATGTTACATTAGGTCCGTCCTCACGGGCTGCTCGGACCAGCATGTTTGGAATACCTCTACACATACTGATCATCCATTTTCCAATCGTCCTGGCAATCGTAGCTTTCCTCTACGATGCGTGGGCTTCCTATTCCGACAACACCGCGCTCCATGCGGTGGGTTCCACACTGACCAAGTACGCCGCTCTGTCGGCCGTGATCGCGACGTCCACGGGTTTGCAGTCGGCGGGTGTGAGTGGCTTGGGGAGCAGTTCGACGGTCACCGCTCACGCCGCCGGCGGCATTCTTGCGACGATCGTCCTGGTGGCACTGGCGATCATGCGGTATTCCTCCGAGGTACGGGATGAAGAGTCCAAAGAAGCCTACTTCACCCTGTGGCTCGCGATAGGGGCGCTGGCGGCCGGCCTTGTTGCGATCACAGCCCTGGCCGGTCACCGAATCTGACTCATGCCCGAACTGAAATGTAGCAAGTGCCTGCTGGAGTTTCCGCTCAGCCGTAAGACCCCCTGGTGCGACTGTGGCGGTCTGTTTGATCTGGTCTTCGAGCCTCCCACCTTCGAGTTGGACCACGCTGAATATTCGATGTGGCGGTACCGGGCCATGTTGCCGGTTCGGAATCGAGTTTCGATTGGTGAACCCATCACGCCGGTCGCCGAAATCGAACTTGCCGGATGTCGGGTCGATGCGAAGTTGGATTTTCTGTTTCCGACAGGATCCTTCAAAGACCGCGGCGCGGCGGTGTTCGTGTCCGCTTTGAAGGACGTTGGTGTAGGACGCTTCATCGAGGATTCGTCCGGTAACGCGGGAGCCTCGATGGCGACGTACGCCGCCCGTGCCGGCATCACCTGCGAGGTTTACTGTCCCGCATCGGCCTCCGGGCCGAAGCTTGCGCAGATCGAGCGTGCGGGTGCGACGATCCACAGGATCGCCGGTCCACGGGTGCGGGCGAGGGACGCCCTGGCGGAAAGAGTCGGCCCGGAGTTCTACGCGTCTCACAACTGGCATCCTCTGTTCCTGCATGGGACGAAGACGCTCGCCTACGAGATAGCAGAACACTATGGCTGGGAACCGCCGGCCCACATCGTTTCACCGGCCGGCGGCGGTGCCGTGATCCTGGGACTTCAGCTCGGTTTCGAAGAGCTTCAGAAGCTGGGACGGATCCCGTCGACACCGCTGCTCTACGCCATCCAGGCCGAACGTTGCGCCCCGCTCGTGCATGAAATCGTGGAGCCGGGTGCCAGCCTCGCCGAAGGCATTCTGTCGCCGAATCCCCCTCGGCTGGAGCGACTCAGGGCGGCGCTGGCCGGGGCCGCTGCAGTCACGGAACAGGAAATCGAAGAGGGTTTCGCGGCGCTGGCCCGCCAGGGCGTTCAAGTCGAACCCACGACCGCCGTGCTCTACGCGGGCGTCGAAAAGCTTTCTATTCCAGCCGACGAGGCCGTCCTTGTCATTCTCACAGGGTCAGGCTTAAAATTCCTCACCGATCCGAAATAAGGAGGTTCGAATGACCAACCTTTCGAGACGTGAATTCGGGAAAGTATTTGCCGTCGCGGCGATCGGGAACGCCAGGCCGCGACAGACCAGGTACGACAGCTGGACGGATGTTCAGAACGAGTTCACTCTGGACGAGGACCTCATCGTGATGAATGCCGCGAACCTTTGTCCTGCTCCGGCGAAGGTCAACGAGGTGCTATTTCGCTACACGCGGGACATGGACTCGAATCCGTCGTTCCAGAATCGAGCCAAGTTCGGCCAGGGGCGGGAAGACACCCGTGCCAGGATCGCGGCGTTTCTGAACGTCACCCCTGAGGAGATCGTCATTACCCGAAACACGAGCGAAGGGAACAATTTCGTCAGTAGCGGCCTGGAGCTGGCATCCGGTGACGAAGTCGTCATATTTGACGAAAACCATCCGACCAACAATCAGTCGTGGAGGGATAAGGCCGAACGGTTCGGCTTTACGGTCAAGGCCGTGTCGATCCCGACACCGCCACCAGGGGCCGACGCTATCATCGAGCAGATGGTGGCCGCGATGGGACCCCGGACCAGGGTTCTGGCGTTCACTCATGTGACGAATTCTTTTGGCACGCGCTTTCCTGCCAAAGAGCTCTGCGGTATAGCCCGGGAGCGAGGAATACTGACGCTCGTCGATGGCGCTCAGTCTTTCGGAGTCCTGGATCTGGATCTCCAGGACATGGGGTGCGATTTTTTCACCGGCAGCTCCCACAAATGGCTGATGGGACCCAAGGAGGCCGGCGTGCTCTACATGCGTAGCGACGCGCAGGAGCGTATGGCTCCCAGCGAGGTCGGCGTCATCGGGGGACGGGTAGGGGCGTCACGCGTGTATGAAAGACTGGGACAGCGCGACGACCCGGCGATCATGGCGCTCGGCGAGGCGATCGACTTTCACAATCGCATCGGAAAGGACCGAATCGAGAGACGGTCCCTTGGTCTGGCGACCGCGTTGAAAGACGGGCTGGGAAGGATCCCGGGAGTCCACATGTATTCTCCGATGGCCCACGAGATTTCATCCGCGGTGGTGACTTTCCGGCCGGGTGATGCCGACATCCGGAGTCTCAACGCCCGGTTGTATGAAGACTACGGGATCGCCTGCGCGACACGCGGCGGAAGTACTGCCGGTTTCCGGTTCTCGCCACACACTTACAATGATGAGCAGCAGGTCGAGGGGGTCGTTCGAGCGTTTCACGACGCGATGAGGAGCGTCTAGTCGCTTGATCCTCAGGTTCTTCGGATCAAGCGTCGCTGACCGCTGATGGCTGATCGCCGGCCGCAAAAATCAAGCCCCGCAATCTACCGGCTGGTCAGCCGGATCCCGCCCGGCCGGGTTTTGTCCTATGGCGACGTCGGCCGGCTCGTGGGCGTCGGTCCCCGACAGGTTGCGGCCGCCATGCGATCCTGCCCGCCTGGACTGGCCTGGTACCGGGTCGTCGGAAGCGGTGGTACCATTCGAACGAAGGGTGCCGCGGCCGCCGCGCAGCGGCAATGCCTGATTTCCGAGGGCGTTCGGTTCAACGGCGCCCGTTTCTCGTATCCTTTATACCGTTGGAAAGGAACATGATGGGTCAAGCACCGGGTTTTCGGACCGAAAAAGACTCGATGGGTGAAATGAAGGTACCCGTCCGGGCGCTCTACGGCGCGCAGACGCAGCGGGCGGTAGAGAATTTTCCGATCAGCGATCTTCGTTTTTCGCGGGAGTTCGTCCGGGCGATGGGTCTGATCAAGTTGGCCGCCGCTCAGACCAACATGCAGCTCGGCGTGGTGAACAAGAAACGGGGCCGGGCCATCGTCCGTGCGGCGCGGGAGGTCGTCGACGGCGCACTGGACGACCACTTCGTAGTGGATATCTTCCAGACCGGGTCCGGCACGTCGACGAACATGAACGCGAACGAAGTGATCTCGAACCGTGCGATCCAGTTGCTCGGCGGTAAGGTCGGATCCAAGGACCCGGTGCACCCGAATGATCACGTCAACATGGGGCAGTCCAGTAACGATGTAATCCCGACCGCCATGCACATCGCGGCGATGGAGTCTATCGAAGGCACGCTGATCCCTGCACTGGAAACGCTCCGCCGCGCATTGGCGAAGAAAGCGCGAGAGTTCGACAAGATCGTCAAGATCGGCAGGACCCACCTGCAGGATGCTACTCCGGTTCGGCTAGGCCAGGAGTTCGGGGGGTACGCGCGGCAGGTCCAGCTCGGGATCCATCGTCTCAAGAAACTTCGGGACACCCTGGGCGAACTTCCCCTCGGCGGGACGGCGGTCGGCACCGGAATCAACACCGATCCTCGATTCCCGAAGATGACCATCCGGAACATTTCCAAATTGACCGGGCTCAAGTTTCGCGAGGCAGAGAACCATTTCGAGGCGCAAAGCGCCAAGGACGCTTTCGTCGAGGCGAGCGGCGCGATGAAAACGATCGCGGCAAGCCTGACGAAAATCGCCAACGACATCCGCTGGCTGGGCTCCGGTCCGCGCTGCGGAATCGGGGAGATCCTCTTACCTGAGACTCAGCCTGGTTCGTCGATCATGCCCGGAAAGGTCAACCCCGTGATCGCCGAGTCGGTCCTCCAGGTGGCCGCACAGGTGATCGGAAACGACCTGGCGGTCCTGATGGGTGGACAAGCCGGGGTTTTTGAACTGAACGTGATGATGCCGGTCATGGCACACAACCTGCTGGAATCGATTCGCCTCCTGGCGGCATCGGCCCTCAATTTCGCCGAGCGCTGTATCGACGGCATCCAGGCCGATAAGGTGCGCGCTAACGAGATGATCGAGAAGAGCCTCGCCATGTGCACGGCGCTGGCACCCGAGATCGGATACGATGCAGCCGCAGCCATCGCGAAGGAATCCCACATGACGGGTCGGACGGTCCGCGAGGTGACCCTGGAAAAGGGCATCTTGTCGCCACAGCGGTTGAAGGAGATTCTTGACCCGCGAGGGATGACCGAGCCTGGGATCGCCGCAAAATCCGGTAGAAAAAAAACGAAACGGTAGTCGAGGTACTCCATTGGAAGAAAGAGATTTCTTTACCGAGAAGGACGAGGTCAAGCTCCACAGGATTCAGTGCCCATCGTGCCGGCGCGACAACGAGTACAAGATCCGATGGCGGACCCGAACGAAGAAGAAATCGCCGCCCCGACATGCCGACGAACGCGATCGCGCCCGATTCAAAGCGGCAAGAGACTACATGGTTCGGATCGACGATGTTGTCCGTTGCACGACGCCCCGATGCGGGAAGCGGATCGAAATCACGTCCCTGCAATCGGTTGTAATTCTGTAGCCGTGAAAGGATCTGTCATTCCCTGACCCTTTCCGCATAGCAAACACATCACTCCCTGACTTTTTCGCTTAATAGACACCCGGGGACAGGGCTGTACCCCTGTCCCCCTCACATTGGCTCTCTCGCGGTTCGTTTTGGCGGACGGTAAGTGTAGGTGCGGTCTATGACCGCACATTGTTTCGGGCTTGCGGGATGTGCTCTAAGGAACGGAATACTCCTTAGTGATGATCGTACCCGGCTCCTCCGGATACTTCAACAGTGCCAGCGCATCTTTCATGATCTGCAGGTGCAGTTCCGGCTGGTTCGGCGGGCCGAGGGACTGGCCCACTTCAAAGGGTTTGGGATAGAGGGCTCGCGAGGGTCCTGCCTGCTCGGAATCATCCGGCGATACCGTGATAAGAATCGTCGGAATCCCGTTGCATTCGATGGCGCGTTGAATCGTGACGACCGTCCGATGACAGAGTGGTCAGCCACCTGTGAGGATCACGGCGTCGGGCCTCATCCTGGCAACCTTGTCGGCGATCTCCCAACTGGTCTCTTCCTTCAGCTTTCTCAGTGCCGTCGTCAGCCCCATCGATACGTGATGTTCGGCGACTTTACCGATCACTCCGTCTGACTTCAGTTGGTTCAATCGATCGACGGGAAGGACACAATTGATGTCCGCTTCCGCAGAAGAAGGATCGTAGTGGCCCGGCACGACCTTTAGAGTTTGAGAAGCCGTTTCCGAAGGAATCATTCGGAAACTCAAATCGTTGTCGGTAAAGGGTTCCATCCCGCCGGCGTAAACCCCGGCAGTCGTGACTAAAGCAATGCGAGATTCTTCCAGTTTTCGCTTGAAACGCGTGTATGGGACGCAGGCCCTGGCGATCTGGATAGGCATTTCGAGAGATGGAGGAAGGGACGGGCGAGTGCGAGACTCGCCCACCGGTAGAAACTTCAACCCGCGATCTTTGCCAGTTCCTCGAAAAGGACGGAGTTCTTGGGCTGATCACCGATATCGTGAACGTCGATGTAACGTACGATTCCCTCTTTGTCGATGATGAAGATCGCGCGTTCCGTCATGCCCTCCTGCCGAAGGACGTTGTACTTGAGCGCGACCATTCCGTGTGGCCAGAAATCACTAAGAAGCGGATATGAAATCCCTCCGAGCGAATCCGCCCAACCTTTGTTGGTAAACGGCGAGTCAATGCTTATACCCAGGACCTGGGTATCGGACCGGTCGAATTCGGAAAGGTCTTCCTCATACGCCGGCATCTGGGCGGTTCAGACGGGTGTGAAGGCGAACGGATAGAACGCGATGACCACATTCTTCTTGCCTCTGAAGCCCGACAGAGTGACTTCCTCGCCGAGATGTGACTTGAGCGTAAAATCCGGTGCCTCATCGCCGACCTTCAGTTCGTTCGTCGGATTGGCCATGAATCGTCTCCTCTCACTTGGAACGTGGAAAAAGAACCGGATTCGTCTGTGCTCCAGCTCGGATTGCTAGAGAAACCATTCGATAAACACGAATCCGGCGACCAATAGGATAAGAAATATCAGCGTCAAAATCTCAAAATATTTTTCGATGAACGACCGTATCTGCGGTCCAAAGACGCGGATAAGGCCGCCTATCAGCAGGAATCGGGCCGACCTGCTGACGGCTGACGCCAGGACGAACCGGGGGAAATTCACGTCGAAAAACCCCGCGGTAATCGTCGCGACTTTGTACGGGATGGGCGTCAAACCGGCCACGGCCACGGCGAAGGCGTCGTACCGATGATAGAGTTCTTGAATCCGTTCGTACTGGTCCTCCACCGCGTAGAAACGGACGATCGGCTCGCCGATGATGTCGAAGAACTGGTAGCCGATGAGGTACCCGAAGACGCCCCCCAGAACCGAGCCGAGCGAACAGATCGCCGCGTACCGGAAGGCTCGCAGGGGAATGGCAACCGCCAGCGCGACCAGCAGGATGTCGGGTGGTATCGGAAAGAAGGAGGATTCAGCGAACGCGATGATGAAAAGCGCCCACGTACTGTAGGGGCTGTCGGCCCAACCGATAACCCAGTCGTACAGGCGCCGCATCCACCGTGTGATTGGGCCGAGCATGTACGTCCCATTGTACGCGGGAAGTGGCCAGTGGTCAGTGGCGAGTGGCGTAGAAGCGACGAGTCACAATTGAGTGGCGATTGTCCCGGTTTGGAGATCCCCAACTGACTACTGACTACTGGCAACTGCCTACTGGGCCGCATGCGCGGCCCCCGTGATATGATTTTCGCCCGGTATCTTAAGGAAACTGCTCTGGTGGAGGCTTTTGAATGATTCTGGTTACGGGTGGCGCCGGTTACATCGGTTGCGTTCTCGTCAAGGAGCTGCTCAACAAGGGGGAGACCGTTCGCGTCTTCGACAAGCTCTTCTTCGGAGAGGATGGCCTGGCCGAATTCAGGGACCGCATCGAGGTCGTTCAGGGAGACGTTCGTGCGATCGACGAGGAGTCCTTTGCCGGTGTCGACGCTGTCATCCACTTCGCCGGTCTGTCCAACGACCCCACTGCCGAGTACAACCCCCGTGCCAACTATGAAATGAACACGATCGCGACCGAGCGATTGGCGCGGATGTCGAAGAAGCTGGGCGTGAAGCGCTTCACGTTCGCGTCGACCTGTTCGATCTACGACAAGGGTCTGTTTTCCGAAGACGTTGTGCTCGACGAGGCCGCTGAAGTGGCACCTCGGGCGGCCTATGCCGTTTCGAACTACGATGCAGAGAAGATCCTCCTCCAGATGACGGACGACGATTTCTGCCCCGTGATCCTACGCCAGGGGACCGTCTACGGCTACAGTCCACGCATGCGTTACGATTTGGTCGTCAACACCTTCGTCAAGGACGCTTTCTCGAAGGGTTTCCTGACGGTCTTCGGCGGTGGAGAGATGTGGAGGCCCCTCGTAGACGTGCTCGATGTCGCCAAAGCGCACATTTGCGCGATCGAGGCGCCCGAAGACAAGGTGAGTGGCGAGATCTTCAACCTGTCGCACAAGAACTACCGGATTCTCGAACTCGCGCACTGGGTCAAAGACGCGTTGTCGGACACCAAAGAAGTTGGCATCAACGTGGACTACAGTCCGCTCAAAGGTCGCAGCTATCGGGTCTCGACGGCAAAGATCGAGTCCCGGCTGGGTTTCCGTGCCGGCATATCGGTCAGAGAGTCTGTCATCGACATGGTCAAGCAGATCCACGCGAATTCGCAGACCGACTTCCTGAACCCCGCTTACTACAACATCCAGTGGATGACGATGCTCGACCGGATGGAGAAGACGGTCCGGCAGGTCGGCTCCGTGTTCGGATGTGATTAGCCCGGATTATTCATGGAATTGTCTACTGCAGCGGCGGATACACTCGCAGATACGGCGTTGCGCCAAAGGGGCGGCCTCGGCATTCGATCCAGACACGCTGTCCTCGCGCGCCTTGTCTCTGCGGCGTCTCCACCGCTTCGCGACGACAACCACGAATAATCCGGGCTAGCAGCTAGCTGGACGACGGTGCTGAATCTCTGCGCCACTACGTCATTGCTCTCGCGCTATGAAGATCGCACTTCTCGGAGCGAACGGCCAACTTGCCTTCGATCTCAAACGGACCCTCGCGGCCCATGAACTGATTCCATTCACGCGTGTCGATTTCGATGTCACCGACGTCGAGTCCATGCGGGCTTGTCTATTGGACATCCGCCCGGATGCGATCATCAATACGACCGCGTTCCATCAGGTGGATTTGTGTGAATCGAGACCCGAAGTCGCGTTTGGCGTGAACGCCGTTGCTGTCTTCCACCTCGCCGAACTCGCCGCCGAACTCGCCGCCTTGATGATTCACTTGAGCACGGACTATGTTTTCGACGGTCAGCAGGATGAGCCCTACACTGAGGACAGTCCGGCGCGACCCGTGAGCGTTTACGCGAACTCGAAACTGGCCGGTGAATACTTCGTGCGGTCCGTCCTGGACCGCTACTTCCTGATCCGCACCTGCGGGTTGTACGGCGTCGCCGGAAGTGCCGGGAAGGGCGGTAACTTCGTCGAGACGATGATCCGGAAAGCCAGGGCCGGTGAAGAGATCCGGGTCGTCTCCGACCAGGTTGTCGGACCGACGCCGACCGCAGATCTGGCCTCCCAGATCGAGGTTTTGCTCGAGACCGAGGACTACGGCTTGTTTCACGCCAGCAGTGAAGGCGGCTGTTCGTGGTTTGATTTCGCCGCCGCAATACTGGAATTGAGTGACCTCGAAGCAAGGCTGGAACCAACCACGAAGGAGTTCCACAAGACTCCCGCAACGCGTCCGCCGTTTTCGTTGCTCGAGAACTCCCGGCTCAAGAAACTCGGTCTCAACCGGATGCGGCCCTGGCGCGAAGGATTGGCCGACTACTTGCAGGAAAAACACGGATTCGGCGGATGACCAGCAGCAAAGCCCGCGCCATCGCTGTCGCGCTCATGCTCCTGCCTCTCGATGTCCTCGTCGCCCTCAGCCTGTTGTTGATCGACGCACTGGGGCTTCTCGTTCGGGCTCCGGGCCGGACTCTTCCCCGCTCGGCCCGGCTTCGACGCCCGAGCGCGACGGTTCAGATACTGAACTGGGACGGCAAGCATCTCCTGGATGAGAGCATTCCGGCCGCTCTCGAGGCCGTCAAGCGGGTCGAGGGAGACCACGAGGTTGTGGTGGTCGACAACGGCAGCACGGACGGCAGCGTCGATTTCGTACGGGAACGATACCCGGGAGTCCGGGTGGTGCCGCTGGACCGGAACTACCGGTTTACCGGTGGCAACAATCGCGGGCTCCAGACTTCGTGCAGGGATGTCGTCGTCTTCCTCAACAACGACATGATCGTCGATCCGGATTTCCTTCCGCCGCTGCTCGGTGGGTTCCGAGACCCGGCAGTCTTCGCGGTGACTTCCCAGGTGTTCTTCTGGGACCGGAACCGTCGCCGCGAGGAGACCGGCAAGACCCGGGCGCGGTTCGAGAACGGGTTCTTCCGGATGTGGCACGACGAGGTATGGGATCATGAGGAGCATGCCGATGCGATACCGGTGTTCTGGGGTGGCGGAGGTTCATGCGCCTTCGATCGCGAGAAATACATCGTGATCGGCGGTCTCGATACCCTTTTTGACCCTTTCTATGTCGAGGACACGGATATCTCCTACCAGGCGTGGAAAAGGGGATGGAAATGTCTGCTGGCGCCTTCGAGCCACGTCGTCCATCGCCACCGGGCCACCAACAAGCCGAGATTCGGCGAAAACTTCGTCGACAACACGATTCGCCGCAACCAGTATCTTTTCATCTGGAAGAACCTGACCGAGACGCGGCTGATTATCGAACATCTCATGCGTCTGCCCCGGATTCATGGCCGCCTGATCGCCGCCGGCGAGGCTGGATTCGAAGTTCGAGCTTTCTTGAGGGCTGTGGCGCGACTGCCGCTCGCCTGCTGGAGACGTATCCAGTGCTTGCCTTATTATCTTGTCTCGGACTCCGAGGTCCTACGCATCTCTAACGATGATGCGCCCGGCGGGGGCTTCGAGCCGGCCTCGGCGTCGCCCGAATCGCGATGAACGTGCTCGTACTGACGGCGTACCCCCCCGTGCTTCACCTGCACGGCGGCGGCGTGCGCATGTTCCACAACATCCGGATCCTTGCCGAGAAACACTTCGTCCACGTTGTCTCATTCGTCGAGAACGAGGAGGAGCGCGAACTGCTGGGGTCTCTCGACGGCATCTGTGAATCGGTCTCAAGCGTGGATCGTGTTCCCGACTTGAGATCACGTCCGTGGTCCCTCGATCCAACGATGATGCAGTACTTCGACGTTCCCGAGATGCATCGGAAGGTGGCCGAAGTTGTCGATCAACACCGAATCGAGGTCCTGCAGTGTGAATACCTCCAGATGGCTCAGTTTCGTCGAGCCGACCTTTTCACGATCTGGACGGCGCACGAGGCGATGTCGGCGAACGCTTACAAAGAGTTCCTTGCCGAGAATCATCCACTGGAAAAGGTGCGAAGCTACTACCAGTGGATGGCGATGCTGCGCTACGAGGTTCGCGTCGCCAGGAGTTTCGATCGCGTCATCACGATGACTGAGGCCGACGCGCAGTATCTCCGATCCTACGCGCCCTCGGCGGACGTGCGGCCCATTCCCATCGGCGTCGATGCGCAATGGTACGCCCCGCGGGCTGAACATCCTGACCGGCGACTCGATGCAGTCTTTCTGGGCAACTTCCGACATACGCCCAACGTCGAAGCGGTTCGGTTCCTGATCGACTACGTGGTGCCCTACTTTCCGGAAATCAACTTTCAGGTTGCGGGCAGCAACGTTCCCGACGGTCTGGTCGATGGCGCGCCGGTCGAACTCATGGGGTATCAGGCCGACACGAGGGTTCTCTACAATCGTCCCAATACGATCGTCCTGGCTCCGTTGTTCTCCGGTACGGGACAGCGGGTGAAGCTACTGGAAGCGTTCTCGATGGCCATGCCTGTCGTAACCACTTCGACAGGTGCCGCCGGATTTCCTGTTTCAGATGGAAAGGAGGCTTTCGTAGCCGACAGCGCCGAGGGTTATCGGGGAGCCCTGAGAGCGTTGTGCGATTCTCGAGGGCTCAGGCTGAAGATGGGGCGTGCGGCGCGGCAGATGATCCTCGATAACCTCGACTGGTCTCAGCTGGCTGGCGCCTTTCTTGAAGCTGTTGCCCCTAGGAGTCTGCGCGGCAGAAGGACCGGGATTGGGCGGATAGAGATCGAAGATAGGACATGTCACGAACCTACCGACCATATCTTCCGGAACAGAACCTGCTGCTGCCGCCGTCGCTGAGAGATTGGCTGGCCGAAGATCACCTGTCGTACTTCATATCGGATGCTGTGGACGCAATGGATTTAAGCGCGTTCGAACAGCGGTATGGGTCTGAAGGGCCAGGCAATCAGGCCTTCGATCCGCGGATGATGGTGAAGGTGTTGATCTATGGCTACGCGACCGGGGTGTTCTCGTCCAGGAAGATCGCGGTGAAGTTGACCGACGACGTGGCGTTCCGGATGTTGGGAGCGGAGAACTTTCCCGCGCACCGTACGATCTCGGATTTTCGCAAACAGCATCTTGAGGAGTTCGGGAACCTGTTCGTGCAAGTGGTGCGGATGGCGCGAGAAGCGGGTCTGGTGAAGATGGGAACCGTGGCAGTGGACGGAACCAAGATGCGGGCCAATGCGAGCAAACGCAAAGCGATGAGCTATGAACGCATGAAGAAGCAGGAGACCGAGTTGGGTGAGCAGATTCGGGATCTGGTGAATCGGGCCAGGACGATCGATGAGGAAGAAGACCAGCGTTACGGCAAGGACCGGCGCGGCGACGAACTGCCCGAGGGGTTGGCGACGCGCAAGAAGCGATTGGCCACGATCCAGGCGGCAATGAAGCGGCTCGAAGAGCGTCAAATGGCTGCGGACCAGGAAGCGGGACGGGAATCGGGAGACGACAAACCGGGCAGCGGTAAGAAAGGCAAGCCGTTCAAACGCCCCATGGGTGAGCCCAAGCCAAAAGCCCAGGACAACTTCACCGACCCGGAAAGCCGGATCATGAAGACCTCCACCGCAGGGTTTCAGCAATGCTACAACGCACAGGCGGTGGTCGATTCTGAGGACCGGATCATCGTGGCGACAACGGTGAGCAACAATGCGGCGGATGTGGGGCAGTTGGAGCCGGCTCTGGAGGCGTTGAACGACAATCTGGGAGAGCATCCCGACTGCGTGCTCGCGGATGCGGGATACCGATCCGAGTCGAATTTAGAAATGCTGGAACAACGTCAAATCGATGGGTATGTTGCGATGGGCCGCGAAAAGGACCTCGCCGCCGCTCCCCTTCCACCTGAAGACACTGCGTTTGGCCGGATGGTCCGGAAGATGAAAACCCAGCGTGGACGGGACCGTTACCGGGCCAGAAAGCACATTGGGGAACCGCCCTTCGGGTGGATCAAGTCGGTGCTGGGATTCCGACAATTCAGTCTGCGGGGTTTGGACAACGCGGCATGTGAATGGAATCTGGTTACTCTGGCGGTGAACTTACGACGGATGAACGAGAAGATCGCATGGGCATAATCCGGGAAACCGGGACTCGCCAAGCCCACCACACGGCTCACGACTCCAGTCCGCAACGGCCTGAGCTCGGCTTGGTGGCAGAATCGGCAGGGGCTCCTCGGAAATCGCGATCAAATCCCATGGAACACCCATCCTTCTCGTTCCGCCGCGCAGGCTCCTAGCAGCCAGTGGCAGAAGTCTGATGGTTTGCGCGCACGGGTCTTCGGAGGCGGAGACGAGGCGCGAGGAGGAACTGATGCGGTTTCATCATGACGACGAGTAACAAAGTATCCGACCGCAACCCCCGTGCGCCCGGAGGGTTACGGCGGCGTCACACACGAGCGTTGTTGCCGCGCGACATTTTCTCCAGACCCGCAGATCGGTCGATCGCGCCTAGCATCTGGCGCAACGCCGCCGTAACGCGAGCCATCAGACTTCTGCCACGGGCTGCTGGGTCTGCTGCCGGAGGTGGTCTCAAGTGATGCGTCTTATTCTTTTTGCGTGCAGGTTTCTTGCCCTCCTGATAATCACCGCATACCTGGAAGGGGTGAATGCCACCGAGCGTTGATGTCCTGACCCTGTTCCACGACGAGAGGGAACTCGTCGCTCCCTATTTGGAGAGCGTCGGGATGATCTCCATTCCGTTTACCCTGTACCTGCTCGACAACGGCTCGAGGGACGGGACACAGGACCGGATCAACGCCGGGTTGGGCCAGCTGTCTTTTCGCGTACATTTCTACCGATCGCTGCGCAACAACGGTTTTGCCCGGGGTATGAACCTGCTCGCAGGTCAATCGGATGCCGAGTATCTGTTTCTGCTGAATCCGGACACGCGGCTCGATCCAGGTTGCCTGGAAAGACTCGTGGATCGCGCTGAAGCTGACCCTTCGATCGCGATCTGCGAAGCCCGCCAGGCACCGAGGGAGCACCCCAAGACCGTCGACCCGGAGACCGGTGAGACGAGCTGGTGCGCGGGTGCAGCGGCGTTGATTCGCCGGAGCGCCTTCGAAGAAGTCGGCCGCTTCGACGAAAAGCTGTTCTTCATGTACTGCGAAGATGTGGATCTGAGTTGGAAACTGTGGATCCGCGGCTGGAAATGTGTATACGTGAGGGAGGCCGTCGTGAATCACGATGCACTGCCGGGCAAGCGTCGTACCCGGGAAAACTACTTCAGTTTTCGAAATTCCCTGTTCCTCTACCATCGATTCCGGCGCGAGGGCGAGTCCGGGCTATTGCGCGCTTTCTTGTTGAAGCGATTTGTGTCCCGGCGTTATTCCTTGAAGAGTAAGGCTTTGTTCGCAATTGCTTTCGCGGATCACATTCGCTATATTCCGTACCTGACCAAGACCCGGCAGGAATGGGGGGGCCGGGACCATCCGTGGATAAGGTTGAGTGAAACTTCGCTGTCGGAATGACCGGGGGTTAAACGGTCTAGGTTTCACGCTGTCTATATTTTAGATCGAGTCCGCATTTCGGGGATGAAGCGACTCGTGGCACGATAACCAGGAACCCGGAATCAGCCTTCAGGTTGCCCCCGTGTACAAGATATCCGTCGTCATACCCACCTTGAACCGATCCGCGCTGCTTGCGGAGACGATCGATCACGTCGAATCGCAGACGGTCCCTCAGGACCAGTACGAGGTCATCGTCGTCGACAACAATTCGTCCGACGATACTCTCCGGGTCCTCGAACAGAAGGCGGACTCGTACCCCAACCTCACGTTTCTGTTCCAGCGCAAGCCCGGGGCCGCGGCGACCCGGAACCTGGGTCTCGGGATCGCGAGCGGAGAGATCGTTCTGTTTATCGACGACGACATCGAGGCGAAGCCCGGCCTGCTCGAATCCCATCTCGCCTACCAGCGGGAGAACGCGGGCTCAGCGATCATCGGGACGATCCTTACTCGCTGGGAGACGACTCGCGATCCGTTCCTGCGCTACCTGCGCGATCGCGGCATCTTCAATCCATACAGCCTTACAGGCAGTGCCATGGATTTCACTTGTTACCACACCGGTAACGTTTCGACTCCAAGACAGATGCTGGCGGACGCGGGTGGCTTCGACGAACAGTTTGCCGTATACGGGATGGAAGATATCGAGTTGGGCTATCGCCTGGAGAAACACGGGTGCCGCATGCTGCACGGTCGAGAAGCGCGAGGGCTCCATCATTACTCGCCGACCTACGGCCAGTTCACTGAACGCTGCGAGCAGGCCGGATATTCTCTCGGACTGATGTTGCGTATGCATCCTGAGCTTCGAACGCGCTTCACCGAGAACGGGCGCATGACGCGTGTCTTGAAGCCGTTTCACCGTTTGTATAGTTTTGCCGCACCTCTGATCAGGCCCCTCCACCGATCGCTGGCACGATTGGATGAGAAGCGGGGTACCGGTCCCGTGACCGGAGTCCTCAGCTTTCACTATAACTGGGCGCTTCGCTATCACTTCTTCCTCGGCTATTCGCGCTACGCCTCGAACGGCCATTCGGCGCCGAAGTTCGCGAAGCATCTTGGGGCCGAAGAATTGAAGATCGAGAAGCCGGCGTCAAGAGTCCAGAGTGGCTCGCTCGTGCCGTGATCGCCTGCGGCCAGCTTCCAGGTCCTCGAGCGCGAACGGAGCAGAGGGCACCTGCCCGGCAGGTCCCCGCGGTTTGAATGATTGATCCAACCTCGCAGGGAGGAGACGATTCCTCCAATTCCGTGACATTCCTCGGAGACTTCTCCAAGAAGCTGGTCACGAATACATTCTTCAACTTCGTAGGCCGGTTCTGGAGCTTCCTCGTCATCCTCCTCCTGACGCCGTACATCTTGTCGCGGCTCAGCGTCAGTGAATTCGGCGTCTGGATCCTGCTGTCCGTTTTCGTCAGCGGTTTCAACCTGCTGGATCTGGGTCTGGGTTCCTCCTTTATCAAGTACATTTCCCAATACCATGCCCATCAGGACCGCGCCCGGATCAATCGCGTTCTGTGTCTGGGCCTGCTCTTCTACGGAGCCTTTGGTTTGGGGCTCACGGCCCTGGGTCTTCTGCTACGGCCCTTCCTCTTCGGCGTATTTCGGATCGAAGCGGACCCGGGCGTGTATCTGCTCGTGCTGATTTCTTTCTCGATCAACAACATCGCCTTGATGTTGTTGTCGACCTTGAAAGGGCTGCAACGGATGGACCAGTCCAACGCCGTCGAGATCAAGATGAGCCTGCCCAACTTGATCGGCACCGTTGTATTCCTGGAAGCTGGGCTTGGGATGCTGGGGCTGGCGGTGAACGCGGTGTTTGTGGCGGTGGTGACGGCTCTGACGGCCTGGTGGACTCTGAAGCGTGTTGATCCGGGAATCGGGATGGAATGGAACCTGGATCGGGATCTGCTGAGGGAAATGTTCGGCTACGGAGCCAAGCTACAGGTGAGTCGCCTGGGAGGGCTGGTTTGTTTCCAGATCGATAAGCTGATCATTTCGAGGTTCCTCGGTGTCGCCGCCGTGTCGTTCTACGAGGTCAGTTCGCGGCTGACCCTCTTCATGCGTGCCTTGCCGCTGGTGATGATTTCCGCCCTGATTCCGGCGACGTCGGAACTCGGGGCCCGCAACGATCGAGCCCGGATTCTCAAGACATATATTCTGGCGTCCAAGTACGTCGTCATGTTGACCGTGGCGCTGGTTGCCTTCGTGATCATCGAAGCCGATTCCCTCCTGCGGTTGTGGTTGGGAAACGGCTTCGAGCGTTCCGTGATCCTTGTCCAAGTGCTGGCGATCGGCTACGGCGTCAACGTGATGGGTGGCGCGGCCAGCCAGACGGGCGCCGGGGTCGGCCGGCCGGAGTTCGACATGAAAGGTACGGTCCTGCTCACGATCCTGAATCCGATTCTCAGCCTATTGCTGGTACAGCGCTTCGGAGCCGCCGGCGCGGCGGCCGGAACCTCTCTCGCGCTCATCATCGCGGCGGCGTACCTCGTCGTCCTTTTCCATCGCGACTACCTGGGCAACTCCGCCTCGACGATTCTCCGCGACATTCACTTTCGACCCTGGGTTGCGGGAGTCCTGGCGGCCGTGTCGGTGTGGGGTGTGCACCAAGTGTTGCCGGCCCTCTCCCAAATGGGACAGGTGCGCTACCTGACGCCAGTACAGATCGGAGTTGATTTTGCCGTTTTCGCCCCCGCGTATGTCCTTCTGCTCGTCGGCCTCCGCCACATCACCGCGATAGACCGGCGCAACCTCTCAGGGCTCCTTTCGTTCGGAATGGAATTCGTGCGGCACCCGCTCCGGGAACGAGTAAAGATTTACAGGTAGGAAGTAATCAGTAGTCGGTAGTCAGTAGTCAGTTGTTGTCAGCGAGCAAACTACATACAAGCCCAACCTAACTGACTACCGACTACTGACTACTGACAGCTAATTCACACTTACTGTTTCCGACTTCCGGATGCGCCGGATGACCGCGCGGGCGATCTTGTTTGCGTTGCGTCGGTTGGTCAGTTTCTTGCCGAGGTTCACTATCGATCGGGGCCGGGTGTAGAAGCGCCAGTAGGCCTGGCGTTGGATGGTCTTGAGCTCGTCCAACGGCAGCGATTCATTGTGGACCGTGGGAAACAGCTGGTCGAGTGCTTCGAGGCCTTCGGTGTCCATCGTGCCGAACCGGCCGTCGAGCATGTCGTTGCGGAGGACGGTCCCCTTGAACGGGCTGACGAGCGAAATGAAGATCGTGTCGAGCGGAGCGGTGACGGCAAAATCCACCGTACGATTGACTTCTTCGCGGGTCTCGCCCGGGAAGCCGATCATGAAGAAGCCACAGACTTCGATGTCGTACTTTCGAGCCCAGTGAATCGTTTCCAGCGAGGGCTGGATTTTGAGGTTTTTCCGGATCAGCCGCTGGTACTTTTCAGAGACTGTTTCGATCGCGATCGCCATGTAGTGGGTTCCCGCCTCCTTCATCAACGCGACGAGCTCCTCGTCGAAGCGATCACCGCGAACCCCGTTCGGGAACTGCAAGTGGACGTCGAGCCGCCTGTCGATGATCTGCCGGCAGATCTCCTTTGCGCGATCCAGGTCGAAGTTGAAGATGTCGTCGACCATCATGAACTCGCCTACGCCGTGGGCTCGGACCAGCGCTTCCATCTGATCGACGACTTTGGTCGGGGACAGCCCCCGATAACGTTTGCCGTGAATCGTGTGGCAGTAAGAGCAGTGGTAGGGACAACCACGGCTGGACACGAACTGCACCGCCCGGCGCGACTTCGGGAAGTGCCAAGGGGAGTCGAGCCTGAAGTATGCGTCCATGTCGAGCAGGTCGAAGGCCGGCGGCGGAAGCTCCTCCATAGGGGGCACGCTGGCGGGCACATTCTCGCTGACGTGCCCGTCCTTGATCGACCACACGCCGGGGATGCCGTCGTTACTCCGTCCAGCTTCCAGTTCGGTCAGGAGGCTGGCGAGCGCGATTTCCCCCTCTCCGGCGATCACGTAGTCGACCACGCCGCTCTCGAGGCACTCCTCCGGGTCGCCGGACGCATGCGCGCCGCCGAAAACGATCTTGATCCCCGGGTGGACTTGCTTCAGTCGACGCGCCTCGGCGACGGCGTCGGGGAATTCGCAGGTCATGCATCCAATTCCTGCCACCCGGACGTTGCGGCTTCGGATGTAGTCATCCACGTGATCGGTCGTCATGCCCTTCAGCACGAGGTCCAGGATGCCGGCCTCATGCCCGTTGTCGCGCAGGTAGGCCGAGAGGGGGACATAGTTCAACGGCACATTGTTGATGTAGGCGTTGGCCTGGGCTGAGGGCCGGATGAAAGCGATCTGCATTTCGGTGCGAAGCGTCTCCGATTCCCCTCTCCTGGAATCGTCGTCCGAGACAATATATCGTTAGTGGCCTGTAACAGGTCACTAGAATAAGCCCAGACACCTCTCGGAAGTCAACCGAACCTGGATAAGGCTCCGGTGTTGAACGACATCGGCAGGCAGGTTGTCCTTCTTCCTGAGGGCGGCTTCGGGTGTGGAAAGCGTGACGTGATCATGGGCCGCTCGTCTTTTCGGCGACCTGCAGCGTCTTTCCGTTATGTGAGGACCGGACTTGAGTTTAGAGCGCGCCGGAGACCGGCGGATCATCGAGCGAGTCCTGGAAGGAGATACCAACTCCTTCAACCTGCTCGTCTGGCAGTGGGAAAAGCCTATCTACAACTATATCTTCAGGATGGTTGGAAATACGGACGAAGCCATGGACCTCTGCCAGGAAAGCTTCATGAAGGCTTTCAGCGAGCTTCGGTCGCTCAAGGACCGGGACCGGTTTTCAGCATGGTTGTACCGCATCGCACACAACGTGTGCTATTCACGCTTTCGAAAGGAGGCCGGCAAGACCTTTGTTCCTCTCGAAATCGATCCCGGCATGAAACCGACGTCGATAGTGAACCGGTTGGCTGTGGAAAAAGCGCTCGGGGGGTTGCCCGACGATCAGCGGGAGGTCGTCGTCCTGAAGGTTTTCCAGGGCCTGAAATTCGAGGAAATCGCCGCTGTCCAGGGTGCTCCCGTGTCGACGGTCAAGTCCCGGCTCTACATGAGTTTCGAGAAACTGAAGTCGGTCCTGGGCGGCGAACCGCTCAATCGGTCGCAAACATCATAGGGTGATTGATATGTCGCATCTGGAAGAGAGACTCGCAGAATTCGTCGACGAAGAACTGACGGCGTCGGAGATGGACGAGGCCCGGCGGCACGTTGCTCAGTGCCTGGAGTGCCAGGGACGCGTCTCGGAGTTCCAGAAAGTGCAGCACGCGCTCGAGTCGGTTCCCGACGTCGAGGTGCCGAGACGGGTGGTTTTCGTGGAGTCCCGGAAGTCGGTGAACAGGACGTGGCTGCCGCTCCGGTGGCTCGTGCCTTCCGCGACGGCCGCGGCGCTGGTGCTTGCCCTCGTGATTACGGGACCGATTCATTTCGATCGGCACGAATCCGGCATGACGATCGCGTTTGGTGCGTTGCCCCAAGCCGAGCCTTTGCAGGTGGCCGCTCAACCTATCGTTGTCGAGCCGCAACCGGTGGACTACGAGCAGATCGTGGCACGCGTCACGGCCGAACAGCAGGCGTGGTTGGAGTCCGAGTTCGCGGAACGCATCCAGACAATCTCTGGCACGAATGCCATGGAGGTTCAGCGCCTTAGGGCCGAAATGGCGTATCTATCCGATCTTCAGCGTGCTGCGCTGCGGGACACCTTGGAGAATGCGTCTTCGATCCAGCTTTTGGCTGCGAGGACCGAGGTCCGTGAATGAGAAAACTCCGGCTGTTGGTTTTGTTGATGATCGTTCCGGCTATCCTTCCCGCGCAGGCCGGCACGGACCAGCTTTCCCGATTCCGGCAGGAATCGGCGGTGATGGCCGCCGCGCTGGATGATGCCGTTTCTTCTATCGTTCCCGGTCCGTTGTTGCAGAGATCCAAGGCGACGCAACTGGACGATTATGGACTCGTGGTCACGGTCGAGGTTGCGCTGGAACCGCCGCGGAATCCGTTTAGCGGTGTGAAGCAACCCGAAGAGATTCGTCGGTCGAGCGCCGAGCGCCGCGAAGCTCTCAAGGACAAAGCGGTCGAGCTGCTGCAGAACAGGGTGGCTGGACTGGCCTCGGTCGGTTCGGATGAGCGGGTTGCGATCGTCATTCACCTGCTGAACACGAATCCCGCCGACTTGCCCGACCTGCCCACCCAGGTTGTCGTCTCCGTCGGAAAGCAAGCGGCGGCCGACCTCGAGGCGCGAAGAATCAGCCCGGCCGCGTTCCGCGACCGTGTGAACATCCGGGAATACTGACGTCCCATGAAGGCGCTACTGGCGTTCGATCGGAAGCTTCTGGGCGAGCTGCTCCAGGAGCGCGACCTGATTTCCGACGAGGATCTGAACAACGCTCTGTCGCTGCAAGCCGAGCGGTCCGATCGAATCGGAAAAATACTGACGGATCTCGGATTCGTTTCCGAACGGGATGTTCTGTCGGTACTGAGCGGACAGATCGACGTCCCGCTGTTCAGTGGAGAATACCCGGCGGTTCCGATTGAAACCGAGAAGCTCCCCTACCGTTTTCTCCGTCCGTTCAAAGTCCTTCCGGTACACCTCGAGGATGACGTCCTGTCGCTGGTGATGGCGGATCCGTTGGATTCGGAAACCCTGTCCACGATCCGTTTGCGCACCGGCTATGACCTGAGGGTAAATCTCGCGTCCGAGTCGGACGTCGTCGTTCAGCTGGACCGGCTCTACGGTGAAGAGGGTGGCGACGAGAAGCTGATCGAGACGCTCGGCGATACGCTCACCGATGACGACGTCGACCAGCTTCGAGACCTCGCCTCCGAGGTGCCCGTCATCCGGATGGTCAACCTGATCATCTCGAGAGCAGTGGAGTCGCGCGCGAGCGACATCCACATCGAGCCGTTCGAGAAGGAACTTCAGCTTCGATACCGTGTCGACGGTGTGTTGCAGAACGTCGATGCTCCGCCCAATCGGCTGCGGGGAGCGATCATCTCGCGCATCAAACTGATGGCGAAGCTGAACATTGCCGAACGCCGCCTTCCGCAGGACGGCAGGATCAAGCTGAAGGTGCTGGGGAAGGAAATCGACCTGCGTGTGTCCACTCTTCCGACGATGTACGGCGAGAGCGTCGTGATGCGGATCCTGGACAAATCGAACACGGACCTGATTGATCTCCGCCGACTCGGTTTTCCGGAGGACCTCTACTCGAAGATCTGCGAGATGACCTCCAAACCCCATGGGATCGTGCTCGTCACTGGACCGACGGGCAGCGGCAAGACGACGACCCTCTACAGCGCGCTGAAGAGAATCAACATTCCCGATCGAAAGATCATCACTATCGAAGACCCGGTCGAGTATCAGATGGACGGCATCAACCAGATCCAGGTGAACACGCAGATCGGCCTCACTTTTTCGACCGGCCTGCGTCATATCGTCCGGCAGGACCCGGATGTGATCATGATCGGCGAGATCCGGGATCTGGAAACAGCCGAGATCGCGATCCGGGCCGCGCTGACGGGCCATCTGGTTTTCAGCACGCTCCACACGAACGACGCTCCCAGTGCGATCACGCGCTTAATCGACATGGGGGTCGAGGACTACCTGCTGGCCTCTTCGCTGATCGGGATCCTGGCCCAGCGTCTCGTTCGTGCCAACTGCGAGAAGTGTTGCCGCACGGAGCGGATATCGGTCCAGACGGCCCGGGATCTGGACTTTCCGCTGGAAGAGTCCGAGGGTTCCGTCGAGTTGCAGAAAGGGCCCGGTTGTGAGCATTGCGGTTATACGGGATATGAAAGCCGCCTGGGCATATTCGAGCTCGTCGATATCGATGAGGCTCTTCGCGAAGTCATCACCTCGAACCCGGACGCGAACGTTCTGAAAGAACAGGCGATTCGTTCCGGCATGCGCACGCTCAAGGAAGACGGTTGGAAGAAAGTGCGGGAAGGGACCACCACGCCGGACGAAGTCCTCCGGGTGACCCAGGAAGTCTGATGGGAACCTTCGCATACAAAGCCGTCAACCCTCAGGGGAAGCATTTCCAGGGTCGCGTCGAGGCCGCCGACGTTTCTGCGGCCGCGTTCAGCGTCAGGAACATGGGATTGATTCCCGTGTCGATCGATGAGCCTGCGACAAAACCGTCCGGCATAAGCCTGCCCACCCTCCGGCTGCAGAGGGTTACACGCAAAGACATTCTTTTCTTTACCGAGGAACTGGCGACGCTCGTACGTGCGGGCCTGCCGTTGGACCGGAGCCTCAGCATCACTCGCGAACTGGCACCGAAACAGGTCCTGAAGGAAGTGATCGACGATCTGTTGAAGCAGATCAAAGGCGGCAAGTCACTGGCCGAGGCTCTGGCAGGGCATCCGAAACAGTTCACCCGTCTTCACGTGAGCATGATCCGCGCGGGTGAGGCCGGTGGCGTTCTGGATGTGATCCTGGACCGATTGGCGGAGTTCGAACGTTCTGCCGACGAGCTTCGTTCGTACCTGATCGCGTCGCTCGTTTACCCCATTCTCCTGACGTTGGTCGGGCTCGGGTCTTTCGGGATCTTGTTTTATTTCGTGATTCCACGTTTCGCCACGATTTTCGAAGACGTCGGTGCCGAGATGCCGACGACGACCCTCGCCCTGCTGACGATGTCTAATTTGACCCGTGACTACTGGTGGGCGGTTCTCGCGGGTCTTGCTCTGCTGGTTCTGGGTATTCGGGGTTGGTTGCAGACGGCGAGAGGGCGGCGGATGTGGAATATCGTCCAATTCAGGATGCCGCTGTTCGGTCCGACGTTGCTCAAGGTCGAAGTAGCACGCTTTGCAAGAACCCTCGGTACGTTGATCAGCAGCGCTGTCCCGTTGATTGCAGGGGTCCGCATCGTCCAGGACATCGCCCATAATCAGATCCTGGCGGAGGCGATATCGAAAATTGCCGACGGTGCGAAGCGCGGCGAAGGAGTGTCCAAGCCCATGCGCGAGGCCGGGGTGTTCCCGGGTTTGGCCGTGCACCTGGTCGGCGTCGGGGAAGAAACCGGACGTCTCGACGCGATGCTGCTCCAACTGGCCGACGTCTACGAGAAAGACGTTAAGACCTCAGTTAAGGCGCTAACGGCCGTCTTCGAGCCCCTGATCATACTCGTCATGGGTATACTGATCGGGACCGTTGTGCTATCGATGCTGATGGCGATTTTCAGCATCAACGACATCGCGTTCTAGACGAACGAGATCGCATTCTAGAGAGAACCAGGAGGAAGCCGTGAACAGTTCAGGTCGTTTCGAAACGCAAGATGATAGACGTGCGGGACGAGCGTGGGGGAGGGATTCGGGGATCACGCTGATCGAGCTGCTCGTCGTGATGGTCATCATCTCGTTGTTCGCCACCCTGGTCGGCGCGCGTCTGTTCAGCAACGTCGACAAGGCCCGCCAGACAACGGCCAAGGCACAGATTTCAGAATTCGAGACCGTGCTCGACCTCTTCCGCCTCGACGTGGGCCGTTACCCGACCGCGTCGGAAGGGCTTCAAGTCCTGAGGGTCGACCCAGGCGGTATCCGGAACTGGGACGGTCCGTACCTGGGCAAGAACGTCCCAATGGATCCGTGGGGGAATTCTTACGTCTACTTGTACCCCGGCGAGAATGGAGACTTCGACATCCTGTCACTCGGAGCCGACGGTGAACAGGGCGGCGAGGATGAGAACCTCGACATCGTGAGCTGGCAGTAGTTTCCCGTCCAGCCGGGGCATTCCATACCCGTATCCCACTGAATTTCAGTATTTTTCCCTCCCGTTCGTCCTTTCCGGCCCATCAGGCGTCATCACTGACATGAACCGGGTGAGAGGACTGTCTCTGGTCGAAGTGATGATCGTGATGGCGATCATCGCCCTGTCGGTCGGGCTGGTCGGCCCCCGAATCGGTGCCGGCATGACCCGCATCGAGATATACCAGGCCGAGCAGACCATCCGCAGTTTCGTCGAGATGGCCCGGTCCCGGGCTCAGCGGTCCAGTCTCGCCCATTTCGTAGTGCTGAATCGCAGGGGGCCGACGGTAACCCTGGTGGGACCCGACATGAACATCCTGAGAGAACGGGAACTACCTTCTTCGGTGGAACTCGTCGCCGATTCCGAAGGTGGCATCGAGTCGATCTACGTGCCTCCCTCGGGCCTGCTCCGGGGCCAGGTCATCCAGCTGCGGTCCCGCCTTGGGCCCTTCGAGGTGACCTTCCAGTGAGGTATCAGAGAGGCTTCACCCTGATCGAAGTGGTCGTTGCCGTCGCCATACTGGGGCTGACTTCGAGCGCGCTTTTCGGCCTTTTCAGCACCTCGGTCGACAATCTCCGACGGATCGAGAGACTGCACCGCTACCATCTCGCGGCCGCGGAAGTCATGAATCGGGTCCTCCTGCTGCCTGTTCTTCCGGCAGACGGCCAAGCCGGCGGCCGTCTGACCCAAATCGATGCGGACTGGAGGGTGAGAGTGGAGCCCTGGATTCCCGAGAGTTTCGACGCGCGTCCGGAGCAGGCGATCGTGAAAATTATCGTCGAAATTGAGTTCGATGGGCGTTCCGGGCGGCGAAACATCGACGTGGAGACGGTGAAGCCGTCCGCGCTGACCTATACCCCTCAGGACTTCCAACGTGCGATCGACGATGTGTTTCCGGAATGAATCGAGGCTGAGGCTGTGAGAATCGATCCCAGGCGCCAGGCAGAGACCGGGTTCACGCTGATCGAGGTGATGGTCAGCCTCGCGATCGTCGGATTGATCATGACCCTCATGTTTTCCGGATTGAGCGTCGGGATGGATACCTGGGAGCGCACCTCCGGGAAGATCCTGGAGATCGAGAATCGGGCACGCGTGGAAGGGCTTCTCCGACGCCAGCTTTCGCTGGCTTCTCCGATGGAGTTCGAAGGCGACGATGGCGCTTTCGTCCTTTTTGCCGGCGATAACCGGAGGCTCGAGTTCGTCTCCGCCTACTCGTTGATCGACGGAGCGGTCCAGGCTCGCAAAATCGATTATGCCGTAGAGGATGGCGGGTTCGTGTACGACGAGCAGCTCCTGTTTGATCATGAACCGAACGAGATTACGAATCGTCAGGGGCAGCTGTTGGCGCAGTTTCGGAACGTCGAGTTCCGTTACCTCGGCTCGGATCGTGACGGAAGACTGCAATGGATCGATGAGTGGGAATCCGGTGCCGGCCTGACCGTCGCTGTCCAGGTTCGGATTGATGACGACTATGTAATCGTTCCCCTGATTTACCGATGAAAAACCGCGGTGTCATCCTGTTGAGCGTTCTCTGGGTCGTGTTGATCCTGTCGGTGATCTCGTTGTCGCTGGCGGCCGCCGTGCGGACGGAGATGTCGAGCTCGCGGGGCGGCTTCGATTCGGAACGGGCTTTTTTCATGGCGCGTGGAGCTGCGGAGGTGATGTACGAGGACTTGATGACAGATGGGGATCTGTTTGCGGGCTCACCGGTGGAATTGGTGAACGAAGAGTACGTTTTCCCGTTCGATGCGGGAGAAGTTCGAGTCCGACTCGAGTCCGGTCGGGGCCTCATCGACATCAACCAGGCGTCGGACATGGTGCTGGCTTCGATGTTCGATTCCCTGGGTCTGGACCAAGATACCCGCAACCGCCTCGTCGACTCGATCCTGGACTGGAGAGACGGCGACGACATACCGCATCTCTACGGAGCCGAGATCGGAGACTATGATGCCGTCGATGGGAGGCGTTTGCCCGCGAACGGCGTCTTTCGCTTTGTCGACGACATCCTGTTCGTGAAGGGAATGACGCCGGAATTATTCTACGGCCGACTGAGCATGGACCCTACGTCGGGCGGCTTCAGCCGGGTCCCCGGGGTTCGGGAACTGGTTACCACGGACTCCGGTACGGCTCAGGTGAATCCGAATGAGGCATCCGTCGCCGTACTGCATGCGCTGCCAGGGATCAACCCGGTTCTGGCCGAGACCATCGTCGAGGCACGGGAGGCCGGATTCTTCGACGATGGGGCCGACCTGGTCGCGAGGATACCGGTACTGTCCGATAGCGACGTTCTGGGTTACTTCACATTCGAGGACGACGGTCCGGTGACGATCGTTTCGAGAGGCAAGGCGATCCCTTCCGGCGTGGCGCGTAGTGTTCGCCTGATCCTGAGGAGGGAAGAGCGATTGCAGATCCTGGTTCTCAATCCCCTCTTCTATCGCAGGGTACAGGAGCTGAAGCTCGACCGGTGGCAGTATGAATAGCTTTCTGCCCAAGACTATCGCCGGCTTCGAGGTCGCCGGGAGTGATCTCCGTGTCACTGTCGTTCGTGCGGCATTCAACAGGAGACGCCTGATTTCATCCTTTGTCGTTGAAGGCTTTGGTGGGATGGGTACCGACGAGCGCACAGCCGAGCTCGAGAAGGTTGCTGAACGGCACTAACTCCGCAGTGCCAGAGCATTCCTCAGCCTGCCGGAGTCGAGTGGGATGGTGCGGTACCTGGACCTACCGGTTGAAGTTCGCGAGAGCTTGAGATCCGCAGTGGAGTTCCAAGTCGAGAGCCTTTCGCCGTGGCCGAAGGAAGAAATCTATTGGGACATGTCGTCGAAAGATCGAGGAAAGCCGGGCAAATCCCTGCGGGTGACGATCGCGATCATGACGCGCGAAGGACTCGATCCATGGATCGACCTGTTCTCCTCGGCGAGCCTTCCGTTGACAGGTGCGACGCTTTCAACCCTCGCGTGTGCTCACGCGGCGACCGCATTGTGGCCCGACGAGCGGCCGATGGTTCTGTTGGGCCTGGAGTCGGAATACGCCGAGGGCTGTCTAGTCCATGATGGTCGGATGACGTCTCTCACGGTGGACGAGGCCGGTTCGTCCAACCAGCGAGCCGCGTCCATGATCGCGCGACTCGCCAGCCAGGCTCGTGTAATGAGCCTCGAAGCCGCACGCACCGTAGCCCACGGTTCGAAGCTCGAAGACCTGGATGGGGACAATCCGCGGTTACCGGTCGAGGGGACAGTAGACCGCCCGAGGGGTTTCTTTGGAGCCTTGGCCGCTGCTCTGTCCGGCGTCGGCGAAAGCCCATTCGCCGTGAATGTCATCCCATCGGAGCGGAGGTACCGGAGCAAGCAGGCGCAGCTCGTGCCGACCTTTGTGCTCGTTTTGCTGCTAGTTCTCGTCGGCACCGCGCTCGGGCTGCGCGCGCCCTACCAATGGTCCGTCTACGCTTCGGGGTTGGAGACCGCCATTCGCAGCGTTGCCCCGACGGTCCGGGACCTGACCGACCAGGAAATGGAGATGAACGCACTCTCGGAGAAGTACCGGGCCCTGAGCGTGCACTTGGCGGGAGGCGATTCCACGCTCGAAGTGCTCCAGGAACTGGTTCGCGTTCTGCCTCCTGACACCTGGTTGAGCGCGGTTTCGCTACAGGAAGGAGCCGCGACGATCACGGGTTTTTCCGGAAGCGCTTCCGAGATCCAGCGACTGATCGAAGAGAGTCCGTTTTTTGAAGACGCTGAGTTCGTGAGCACCGTTACGCGGGATGACGCCGGGCGCGACCGCTTCACCCTGCGTTTCAGTGTTGGCGGTGAGTCGTGAAGCTGGAGATTCGACAGCGAGATCGTCGAGCGCTTCTCCTGCTGGGCGTCTCGCTGGGCCTGTATCTCGTCCTCTCCGAAGTCGCTTTCCCTGCTTACGACGGGCTGGCCGCAGCCGCTGATATCGCTCTGGATCGGGAAGACCAATTGCGCCGGTATCGCCGCGCGGTCGTGCGAAAGGCGGACTATGGGCGGCTGCTCGAAGAAGCCCGCCGGCGTGTCGAAGAGGGCGAAGCGCTCCTGATCCGCGGCGATAACCCGTCGCTGGCCTCTGCCGAGCTGCAAACGATGATCGAAGAAGTCGCCGAGGCCACAGGAATCGAGTTGGGTCAGAGGAATATGTCCGCGGCCAGTCGGAAGGACGAGTTCTTCAATGAGATTACGATGACGCTCGGGTTCGAATGTACACCCGGCCAGCTCGTCGCGTTCCTCAAAGGGTTGCGTGGCTCGGAGAGACTCGTCGCAGTGAGGTCTATTCAAATCGCTCCGCTAAGCGTCGTGGATGAAGTGAGCGATGAGATGGAGTTGCTCAAAGATGTGCGCGTGAACCTGACCGTCGGTGCCGTTCTGGCCAGCCCGCCTGAAGGCGATCCGGCTGAGGATTGATCGATGAAACGAGAACTGATCATCATCAACGTGATTCTGGCGCTCACTGTGATCGGCGCGACCGTGGAACTACGCAGGGGCTGGGTCGAGTTCGAAATAATCCATTCTCCGGCCGGCATCCAGTTTGATGGCGAGGCGCTCGGGATTCCAGACGAAGCCGATGGAACGGCTAGATCCGTTCAGGACTGGACCGCCATCGCGGAACAGAACTTTTTCAGCTTCGACCGGAACGATCTGGCAATCGAGACATCGGAAGGCCCGGTCGCCGCAGGTCCTCGTCCGTTCCTGTTCGGCACACTGTCGCTCGGGAACGAGCCGATGGCCATGCTGGCGACCGGCGAAGCCGGGAATCGCGAGTACCGGCCGGTGCGGATCGGAGAAGTGATCGATGGCTGGGAACTCCTCGAGATCCTCGACAAATCCGTGCGCATTCGCTCCGGTGGTGTCGAGACGACCGTGATCATGAACGACCCGACTGCGCAGATGCCCAGAGATCAGAGTCGGACGATCGCTCGGAGCGGGGCTGCGCCACCGGTATCTACCGTCCAGGCTCAGGCGGCTGCACCGAGTGTTGAATCGGGCGTGAATCGCAACACCTCGCGTCAATCCGGGACGGCGAATCCCGGAGCCGTCACCGAAGACAATGTCCCGCCGGGATTGATGATCCAGAGGACTCCGTTTGGTAACCGTCTTGTTCCGAAGCCTCCGCCATGAAGAAAACTATTCTCTTGCTTTCGTTGTCGCTTGCCGTTGCCGGTATGATGCCGCTCAGCGCCCAGGAGCCTCCTCCCGCTCCTCAGGATGAGGTGCCGATATCGCTGTTCCTGGATAACGCCGACATCCACCAGATCATCCAGATAATCGGAGAGACGCTGGGCATCAACTACATCGTCGATCCGGCGGTTGCCGGAACGGTCAACATCAACACGGCGGGGAACCTTCAGCGCTCCGACCTGCTCCCCATCCTGGAGACCATCCTGAGGATCAACGGCGCGACGATTGTTCAGACCGGAAACTTCTACGAAATCGTTCCGGCGGCCGCCGCGCTGCGACTGGCGCTCCCCGTCCAGGACGATGCCCAACCGCAGAGGGTCGACGATCAGTTCGTCATCCAGGTCGTTCGGATGAAGTTTGTTTCCGCCTCGGAAATGTCGCAGCTGCTGACTCCCTACCTCAGCGAGGGCGCCAGTATCGTTGTGCACGAAGCCGGAAACATCCTGCTGATCAGCGAGCGCCGCGGCAACCTACTGAAGTTGCTGGAAATCGTCGACGTGTTTGACACGAACGTCTTCGAGGGAGAGCGAGTCCGCCTGTTTCCGATCGAGAACAACCTGGCCACCGACCTCGTTCAGGATCTGGGGACGATTTTCGCGGGCTACGCGCTGTCGGACAACCGCGGTGCGATCCGGTTCGTGGCGATCGAACGTCTGAACTCGGTTCTGGTGGTTTCGCCGAACGTTGCTGTCTTCGATGAAGTTCAGAAGTGGCTGGACCGACTGGACCAGCCGCTTCAAACTTCGGGCGTCCGCAACTACGTGTACAGGGTCCGAAACACAAGGGCGAGCGAGATCCAAGGTGTCCTCGACCAGCTCTACGGTACCGAAGTTCAGCTTTCGAGTATCTATCAGACTCCGACGGGCGGCATCGGACTGACACCGCCTCCGGCCGGTCAGGTCCCCGCCGAGGCTGCTGCGGGGCAGGCAGGCACGACCGCATTCCTGCCTACGGGAAACGTCAAGATCATCGCAGACGTGTCTAATAATGCGCTCGTGATTCAGGCGACCCCGCAGGAGTACGCCATCATCGAAGATACGATCGAACAGCTGGACGTCCTGCCGCGACAGGTGCTGATCGATGCCCAGATCTACGAAGTCGTTCTGGACGATTCGCTCGCATTCGGATTGTCGGCGATCCTCCAGAATCGGGGCACTCTCGGGCCGGCCCAGACGACGGCGTCATTCGCAGGTAACCCGCCCTCACTCGCGGCCCAGACGTTTGCGTTCATCGGTCGTTCAAGAGAGCTCTTTGTGTTCCTCAACGCTTCGGAGAACCGGTCCCGGGTCCGAACGCTTTCGGCGCCCTCCGTCCTCGTCAGTGACAACAAGACCGCGCAGTTCACCGTAGGAGCGGAGGTGCCGGTACCTGTTGCGACGTCGGCCAGCGGCGTTCAGGCCCCCGGGGGAGGGACCCTCTTTGCCCAGACAATCGAGCGTCGCGAGACCGGCGTGATCATGTCGGTCCTCCCTCAGATCAACGACAGCGGAAACGTTACTTTGGAGATCAGCCAGGAAGTCAGCCAGGCCGGTGTCGCGGGCCCTCTCGGTCCGGTGATCGGGCAATCGGCGGTCACTTCGACCGTCGTCGTTCGCGACGGACAGACGATCGTGCTCGGAGGCTTCATCCGGGAAAGCAACGATGTGGTTAGAAACAGAATCCCGCTCCTTGGTCGCATCCCGGGTCTGGGGGTGCTGTTCGGCAGCACTTCTACAACCAAGAATCGTACGGAACTGGTGATTCTGATCACCCCACATGTCATTCGGAACTTCGAAGAGGCCGGCCAGGCCACCGAAGAACTCCGCGATAAGCTCCGCGAAATAAAGAAAATGCCCCAATAGACACACCGTTCGAGTGCGGGTGTGTAAGAAGAACTCACATCTTTGCAGATCCGGAGAGACTAAGTTGCTGAGCTGAAAGCTCTCCGGACTTCCCGCCGGTTGGCAACTCAAATGCACGAGTTGCCTTGCCGCCAGCCTATCTGGGCCGGTGACGGATGTCCTTCCCGAAAAGCCTGAAGGGGCCGGAGAGGCATCATTCTAGGGCGCTTAACTGCTTGACAGGGGCCAGCCAACGTGTTACGTTACCGAAGTTTTTGTCCAACTCGTTGCCGGGCAAGGGGTTGGACCGCGATAATCTGGTCAGTTTTTGCGACCCTTGTTTAATGATCGGGGCAGGTTGTATTGCTCCCGCTTTTTCGTGTTGAGTTTTCGGGTGGTGCCGCCTGTTAGGTGCTGGTGAGGCTTCCTCGGCGGTAGGATTTGACAGCACTCGTTGAAAGACTTCTAACTTTTCGTAAGGAGAAACAAATGCAACTGAGGTCCAAGATCATATCTGGGCTGGTAGTCACGATGATGGTGCTGGCAATGGCGCCGACGTCGGACGCCCAGGTCAACATTCAGCTTTTCCCGAATGGGTCGACTAATGAAATTCAGACCAACAGAAACGCACAAACCGCGGACATTACGTCTTTAGGTGCGGGCATCTTGATTTCGGGATCGCTTATTGCGGGTGCCCCTCTAACAACCACAACGCTGACCCTCACATACCCCGGTGACATCACATCCTCTCCCACTGATGCCACTTTGCCCGCCGCCTCCGCCACAATCCCCGCCGGCGACCAGCTCCGGATCGAGGGCGCCACCGGTGTGTTCGCAAGCGCCGCGATAAGCACGATCAATTTCACTAGTGGCACGATCCAACTGACCCTGCCAGGGGCCTTCCCGGCCGCTAACACTGACTCGGGTACTTTCCGGGTCGTGGGTATTCGCATCGACGCGACGGGTCTGACCGCCCCGGCTTCTGTAACAGCGTCGTTGAGTAGTACGGCCAATAACTACATACTGTCGACGACGAGTGCGACCATCGTCACCAATCTCGTGTCAGGTATTGCCAGTATGGCACTAGGAGCGGAGAGTGGGGGCACGGGCTTCGGTGCCGCGACGATCTTCACGAACAACACCATCGGTGACGGAGCAGCAACCGTTGTCATTACGGAGGGCGCCGCAGACGCCTGGAGGACCGCTGCTCAGTCTTCAACGAACGCAGCGGGAACACTGAACGGTACGAACACCAATCAGGGTTGACAACTCCAGCGACAGTACGTTCACAGTCGCCCCCACAACGCTGACGGATACTGCCAACATAGCCACGTTGACGATTACCGCGTCCAGTCTGACCAAGACCTCGACCATCCAGCTGGACCTCGGAGCCGCGGGTGACACGCCGGTGGGTACTGCGATGTCGATCGATGCTGGCACGACGCTTACTGCCGCATCGATTACCTGCGTTGCCGATATGGCCCCGCAAGGTGCCGCTCTGTCATCGACCCCGTTTGCAACGATCGACCAACCGACGGTGACCGGAGGATATCCTCGATTCAGTGCGGCGGCGACGGCTGCGGTGACGGTCATCGATATTGTGGCGGCCACCACGAACCTGCTGGTTCCGTTTGTGACTTACGATGGTCTGGCCGGAGGTTTTGACACGGGTATCTCGATTTCGAACACGACCGCGGATCCGTTCGCTGACGCCGACGGCGGTGCGACGGCAGGGAGCGGGACCGTGACCTTCGACTTCTACCCGCGGACCGCGACGGGTGCCGGCACCTGGTTCTCGCTGACGACCGCTACGGGAACTACCCCGGGAGTCGGGTTTGCTACCGACGGTACCCTTGCTTCGGGTGGGACCTGGTCTGGGCTGCTGTCTGAACTCCTGACAGCGGCGAGCCAGAGCGGCGCTTTCACAGGATATGTGTTCATAAGGACGAACTTTATCCTGGCGCACGGCACAGCGTTCGTGACCAACTTCTCGACGTTTACGTCAGCCTCGCCGATGTTGGTGGTGCGGCAGACCACGTCAAATCCAAGGACGGGCCTCGAATCGCTTGGATTCTAGTCGAGTCGATTCTTGACATTGAAGAAGGGGGGGGCATACGCCCCCCCCCTTTTTTGATCTGGGTCGAAAGCCCTCGGCATCTGATGTTACTCTTTTCGGTGTTTCGATGATCACCAAGGATTCATCGTGTTTTCGGGCAGTGATCCTGAGCCTTTTGCTCTCCGCGGGCCCAGTTGGCCAGGCTCAGAGCCTAATTGTTCCACAACAGTTGGACGCTCTGCTTGAGCGGGCACAGGAGTTTCGAACCTCGCTTGCAGCGGGGAATCTGATCAAGGCGCAGGAATACGTCATTCCGGAAGCAAGGAATCGGGTCCTGGCAGGGCAGGGACAGCTGTTCCGTGCCCCCCGTGTTGTAGGGATCGACCTGAGTGAGGACCCTTTCCGGGTCACAGTGCGGGTCCGTGTCCGAGCAGTCTCAGCGATCGGTTCGACCGCCGGCGAATTCGTCGTGAAGGACGACTGGGTATGGGTCGGTGACGAATGGTTCTTCGATACACGGGGTTTCCGTCGCGTTTGGGAGAGCGATAATCTCCCGGGAGGGCTCAACACCGACGCCTTGAAGCGACAGTTAGAGTTGGACTTTGAACTCTTGCAGGATCATGTTGATCTGGGAACACTGATTCGAGGAGAGCACCGGAGGATTTCGGTCCCGATCCGATACAGGGGTGCAGTCGCCGCGCGGATCGACACGACTTTGCCTTCGAAGCTCCTGACTCTCGACGCCGTGTCAGCGCGCCTGATCGATTCCGATACGAGCGATATTGCCCTTCTCGTTTCTTCCGAAGATTGGGATGGCCCCTTCAACATCCCGCTACCGCTGGAGATCCATTCCCAGGGTGTTTCTATAAGACGCACTGTCAGAGTTGAGGGCAGCGTGTTCGTACCTCTCGCCCTGGAACGGACCTCGGAAGGGCTCAGCGATCCTGCCGAGTACCGATTCATCATCGTCAATAATACTGAGGAATCGATCCAAGTTGCCTATGTGAGCGTCGACGGCAAGATGGACATCCTCGGTCATAGCGACGAGATCCCCCCTGGTGGACGAGGGTTCATTCATCTGCGACGGGATGCGGATCGAGCTGTGGCCGACCGTTTAACCATTGTCCTGAAGAAGCCGTTGTTCAACAAGCGAGACTATGTCTTCCGCCTCCGACTAGAAGCCGTTCCCTGACTGATGTACAAGGGCCGACGTATCACGGTCGTCATCCCGTGTCTGAACGAAGAGGAGGGGGTCCGGCGAGTCCTGGAGGCCTTGCCATCGTTCGTCGACGAAGCCATCGTTGTCGACAACGACTCAACCGACAAGACGGCAGAGACAGCCAGGGGTCTCGGTGCTCTGGTTGTCACGGAACTGCACCGCGGCTACGGCCGGGCATACAAGAAGGGTTTCTCCGTTGCGACCGGAGACATAGTCATCACACTCGACGGCGATCATTCCTACCCTGTCGACGCGTTGAGCTATCTCATCGAGGCCTTCCTGCATGGTGGGGTTGGCTTCCTGTCGGCGTCGCGGTTCCCGACCTTGACGAGAGAGTCGATGGGTCTCAAACACCGGATCGGTAATCGAATCCTGTCTCTGACGATGTCCGTTCTGTTCTTGCGCTGGGTCAATGATAGCCAGAGTGGGATGTGGGTATTCCGACGGGATTCGCTTGATCGAATGAGCTTGCTCAGTGACGGGATGGCTTTCAGCGAGGAGATCAAGATCGAAGCCATTCGTAATCCGACAATAGGCTTCAGGGAGATTTTCATCAACTACTCGCAGCGGGTTGGCGAAAAGAAACTGCAGCCGTGGCGCGACGGCGTGAAGAACCTGGCGTTTCTCCTGAGAAAGAGGATCCGGCCTTGAGCAAAGCTAAACGCAGGCCTCGGAAGGCTCGTTCCAAAACGAATACTTTTCCCGGATCAGCCCATCTCATCCCGATCCTCGTCCTGCTTTCCCTGGGAACCCTGGCTTACTGGAATTCCTTCGACGTGCCGCTGGTGTTCGATGACCTGTTGACCATACAACGAAACGCGGGGGTCCGTTTTGGCGATTACTTTAGCGTCAACCTGCTCAGCGGCCGCTCCCTCCTGTACTGGACCTTTGCCGCGAACTACTTCTTGCACGGCCAGGATGTCTGGGGCTATCACCTTGTGAATCTCATCCTGCACCTGCTCAACGGTGTCCTGATCTATTTCGTTGCCAGGCATATTCTCGAACTCGTGATGGAGGATTCCCGACGATCTCGATCCTTCGCGATGCTTGCGGCCGGCTTTTTTCTCGTCCACCCGGTCCAGACCGAGTCCGTGACTTACGTCTCGAGCCGGTCGGAGCTGCTCTCCACTTTTTTCTACATAGGGGCCGTCCTGATCTTTATCAAGACGCCCACGCGGAGGATCGGGTTCTTACTGAGCCTCGCTGTAGCATTCGTGTTTTTCCTTGGTATCGCGTCGAAAGAGACGGTTATCTCACTACCCGCTACTTTGTTTGTCTACGATTTTATTTTCCTTTCCGGTGCTTCCCTGCGGTCGGTACTTGCTCGTTGGAGGTTCTACCTCCCGTTCGTTGCCGGAGCTGTCGTAGTTGGCTATCGGTTGCTCTCTGTCACCCTGGTCGGGTCAGTGGGTGCCGACGCGGTCGGCCATCTGCCGCCGTGGAACTATTTTCTGACCCAGTTACGTGTCATTGTCCGATATATTCAGATCACTCTCTTGCCCGTCGGCCTGAACGTTGATTACGATTTCAAACCTTCGTTTCTCCTTACCCAGCCTGCGGTGCTAGCGTCGCTGGCTGTCATTCTCGTATTGGTCGGGCTGGGTTGGTACCTCCGGAGAAGAGAACCGATTTTTTCATTTTCGATCTTCTGGTTCTTCTTGACGCTGGCGCCGACATCGATCGTCGTTCCGATTTTGGACACGATTTTTGAACATAGGCTCTACCTGCCGATGGTCGGGGTTTGTTTGTCTTTTCCCTTGGTCGTTGAGCGGGTCTGGGGAGTCGTGAAGGAGCGTTTCCACTTTCGTCTGAAGACCGTACAAACTTGTGCTGGACTGCTCCTGGTGTTGATGGTGGCCACGATTCTGCGTAATGAGGTGTGGAGAGACGAAAGAAGGCTCTGGGCTGACGTCATTTCGAAGTCACCGGACAAGGCACGTGGCTACAACATTCTAGCGATGACTCACTTCAAGAGTGGGGAATATGAACAGGCTTTGGAAGTCGCCGAGCGTGGACTTGAGCGAATTCCTTATGGCCGGCGCGATTTTCTTGAGACGATTGGCAATCTCTATTTGAGGCTCGGTAGAATCGACGAGGCCGCCGAAGCGTTTCTCAAGACGACTGTAGATGTGAGTCCTGTCCAGGAATCCATGGGCTACAACAATCTCGGGGTGACCTATCAGTTCATGTGGCAGCAACTGAGGTCGAAACGAGATCAGATGCCGGAACAGGAATTCTTGCGAGAAAAGGCGCGAGTGCTGACGCTGGCGAGAGACGCTTTTGCAAGGAGCGTAGAAATCGATCCGGATCAGTTTTCGGCTCTGGACAGCTACGTCAACGTAAGCTATGAACTGGGGAAGGGTCGGGAAATCTGGGCGGAGCAAGCGGCACTGCTCGAGCAGGAGGAGACATTTCGTTCGCGTTATATACTCGGCAAGGTGGCGTTCCTGCTAGACGATTTCCAGACCGCTACGGACCAATTTGACTTAGCGATTCAGCTCGACCCGTCCAAGAGATTACCGTGGTTCAACTACGGATACGCTCTCAGGCGGCTTGGGCGTTCCGCCGACGCGCTCGAGAAGTACATGCAGGCCATCCGAGTCGACCCACTTTTCATCGAGGCCCATCACAACGCGGCCCAGATCTACATGGAGGGTGGCCAGTTGGAAGAGGCCGTTGATCATTTCGAGGAAGTCCTTCGGATTCTCCCGAAACATGTCTCGACCCATGTGCACCTGGCAAAAATCTACATGCGAAGAGCGAATTGGGATGTCGCCAGGGAACATCTGAGAATTGTCCTGGATGTCTCACCGGAACATCAGGAGGCAAACCAACTGTGGCAGCAACTCGGCGGGTAGGCGAAAGCGGATCAGGAGCGATCTAGATGGCAAAAATCTTGATAACTGGCGTGATGGGAACCTTGGGCAGACCCTTAGGGAGGGAGCTTGGGCGTCGAGGTCATGAGGTGTGGGGTCTGGACCTACAGCACCAGGCGGAGCAGCAGTACTACAGAGCCGACGTATCGTCCTACCGCCAATTGGAGCGGGCTTTCGATCAGGATTACGATTTTGTATACCATCTGGCCGCGGAATTTGGTCGCATCAACGGCGAGGAATACTACGATTCGTTGTGGACGACCAACGTTATCGGTACCCGGAACATCCTGGAACTGCAAAAGCAGAAGAAGTTCAAGCTGATTTTCGCTTCATCGTCGGAAATTTACGGGGACAAACACCAGGATATTCTGTCGGAAGACATACCGCTGAATCACTCGATCATCCAACACAACGACTATGCTGTCACGAAGTGGGTTAACGAGATTCAGGTGATGAATTTCGAGAAGCGGTTCGGGAATCCAGTTGTCCGACTCCGTTTTTTTAACGCGTACGGACCCGGTGAGTTCTACCACAACTACAGAAGCGTCGTGTGTCTGTTCGCCTACCGCGCGCTCCATCGTTTGCCGTACGACGTTTATATGGGGTACCACCGAGTGTTCATGTACATCGATGACTTCATCCCAACGTTGTCGAACGTCGTGGAGAATTTCGAGCCAGGCGAAGTTTACAACATAGGTGGCAGTGAATTCCGCAGCGTCAAGGAAATGAGCGACATCATTCTCCAAGAAGTTGGAATTGACGATTCTCTCGTACACTATCTCCCCGAGGACAAACATAATGTCGTCAACAAGAGACCGGACATCGAAAAAGCTCGCGAGGCTTTCGGCCACGATCCCCAGATAACCCTCGAAGCGGGCATTCCGCGGACCGTGGATTGGATGAAGAAAGTGTATGAGGAGACGATAGGCGATGCACTCTCCTCCCTGCGGATCGGATGATCGCGGGGGACATCCCACCGACAATCGGTCGCATACCTGCCTACTACATCGTGTGCTGCCTGCCCTCGACGTCCCGCCGTGTTTGCCGAACGTCTGATCGAGAGGTTTGGGTTTGAATCTCCTGATCGTTCACGAGGTAAACTACCTGTCGAAAATAATCTACGAATTCCAGATACTTCCGGAAATCCTTTCGATGCAGGGGCACACCGTCACCGTAGTGGACTACGATGACAGCTGGGCGGAAGACCGGACCACCAGCCGGTTGGTCCTACGATCTGCGGTTCACGAGGACACTCACCGCGCCTATCCGGATGCATCAGTTACTGTTCGGAGACCGGGCATGATTCGGATGCCCATCGTTTCGAGAGTTTCAGGGGCGGTTACCTCTGCTCTGGAGGTCGTTCGGGCCCTGCGGGCGAAACCTGTCGACGCCATTCTGCTATACGGACTGCCAACGGTTGGCCTCCAGGTTTGGGCAGCCGCTCGACGATACGACGTACCCGTCTTTTTCCGTTCTATCGACGTGTTACATCGACTCGTACCGCACCCCTTTCTCGTGACGCCCACGAAACTGCTCGAACGATTCGTCTACAAGAGGGTACGTGCGATTACGTGCGTAACCCACCATCTGAAGACGTATGTGGAGTCCTACGGAGTACCGGAGGAGCGGATCGAAGTCCTGCCTTCCGGAGTCGACCGAGACATGTTCTCACCAGGTCTGCCGAACCACGAGCTCATGGCTCGATGGCAAATCGCGCCTTCTCACCGGCTAATACTCTTCATGGGCACGATCTATACCTTCAGCGGCCTCGATCAGGTGATCCGAGACTTTCCCACGCTGCTGGCCCGCCACCCGAACGCTCGACTCCTCATCGTCGGAGAAGGTGACGACGCGGATCGGCTCAAGGCTCTTTGTCGGGAAACAGGTGTGGTGGATGAGGTGGTTTTCACAGGCCTGCTACCGTACGCACTGTTGCCTGACATCATTCGGTCGTGCGAAGTGTGTATCAACCCGTTCGAGTTGAATGCGGTTACCAAGGACATACTACCGACGAAACTCTTTCAGTATCTAGCGTGTGGAAAGCCGGTCATCGCGACTGAGCTTCCCGGAACGACTCCATTTCTAAGTGGAGAGGGGCATGGTCTCGTGACTGCTCGATTGGACAGTTTCGTCGACTCGATGTCGCGCCTGCTTGCTGACCCTGATCGCATCGCGCGCCTGGGACGCAACGGCGCCTCGGTAACCGGAGAACGGTATGCCTGGCAAGAAATAGCACGACGCCTTGTTTCCTGGATACGCGAGAGGTCCTGCTGAGTGCGGGTTGCCTTCGTCATCCCTTATTTCTATCCGGCGTGGGAATACGGAGGGTCTCCGCGCAGTGCACACGATCTCGCGCTTGCTTTGGTCCAGCGAGGTATCGAGATCAAAGTGCTCACAACCGACTCCGGCGGCCGCCGTCGCTTGACAGGGAGTGAGCGCCTTGGTAGAAGCTCCGGCATTGACGTGCGATATTACCGCAATCTTTCCAACTATTTGGCTTTTGGTCATCGTATCTTCGTAGCGCCAGGTTTTTCGATAGATGCCCGAAAGCAACTCCGGGGCTGCGACGTCGTGCATTTGCACGAATTGAGGTCGGTGTTGACGGTAACAGCGTACCGGGCGGCCCTGGATCTGCACATTCCCTATGTCGTGTCGCCACACGGTGGACTTCTCCATCTGGGCAAGAGCGGTGCGAAGCTACTGTTTGACAAGGTGTGGGGAAACCGCATTATCCGTCGTGCCGCGGCGGTAATGGCGGTTTCTTCACTCGAGGCTGAGCAGGCCCGGTCATTCGATGTCGAGCCTTCGCGGATACGATTGCTGCGAAACCCGATTCGCGTCGAGGAGTATCGTACCCTTCCGGTCGCCGGTTCTTTCAGGGCCAAGTGGCGCATTCGTGAACGGAAACTCGTACTCTTCCTTGGACGGTTGAATCAGATTAAGGGAATCGACCTTTTGATTCGCGCATTTCAGGGAATACCGGCGGACGCTCACCTTGTGCTGGCTGGGGCGGACGACGGTGAGGAAGCGTCTCTACGACGACTTGTGCCTTCACACGCCCGACATCGGGTTACCTTCACTGGCTTTCTCCGCCACAGAGAGAAGCTGTCCGCACTCGTCGACACCGACCTGTGCGTGGTGCCATCTCGCAACGAGATCTTCGGCATGGTCGTGTTGGAAGCACTTGCGTGCGAGAGGCCGGTACTGCTCTCGTCGGCATGTGGTGTGATTCCTGAACTTGAAGGTAAGCCCGGCATCTCAGTTTTCGAGAACGGCGATCTGGACGATCTGCGCTCGAAGCTGATCGCGGCGTTGACGGACGGCCGGCGGCGAAGTGGTGTAGCCGAAGCGAAGCGCTTTGTGCTATCTGAGTTTTCGTCGGACGCGGTAGCCGGAAAGGCCGACTCTGTGTATCGACAAGTTTCGGGCTCGACGAGCTAAGGGGTTCACGTCAGACGCTATCGATCGGTTCGCCAACAAGATCATCGATGAAACTCAAGCGGTAGTACAACATGACGCTCGTTTTCAAGATCTTAGCAGTGTTAGAATTTGTTGGCCGATCCGAGGGTCTGGCCCGACATCATGACTAGTCAAAACACTGTCGTCGTTCTGCTACCCGCCTACAACGAAGCAGCTGCGATTCGGAACGTTGTGTCCAACGTTCCGACGCACCTTGATGACCTGAAAGTTCTCAAGCTGGTCGTCGATGACGGTTCGACGGATAAGACTGCCGGCGTCGCCGAAGACGCCGGCGCGATTGTCATCAGTCACGTCATTAACCTGGGTCACTAGTGTCCGGAACACGGTGCGACAGCCGCCGGCAACTTATAGATGAACAGTGAGTTGAATGGCATTCTGCGATTTTTCGATTTGAACCTGCCGATCACACTTTTAGCAATATTACGGTGAGAGGGGTGATACCAATGGCGCATGAACTCAGGCCAAACCGTCTTCTCACAAGTCATGGATTACGCGCCCCGATACGAGTTTCAGAAGTGTGTCGCCCGCTATCGGGGCGATTACCAGCAGAAAGGGTTTTCCTGCTGGGATCAGTTCCTGGCGATGGCATTCGCCCAATTGACCTATCGTGAAAGCCTCCGCGACATCGAAGCCTGCTTACGCGCCCTCGGCAGAAAGCGTTACCACATGGGATTCCGAAGCAAGGTGGCGCGGACGACACTGGCCGACGCCAACGAGCGGCGCGACTGGCGGATCTATGCGGACTTCGCACAGGTCCTGATCGGCATGGTGCGGCCGTTATATGCCGAAGACCCCATCGATTGGATCCTATATGCCCTGGACTCGACCACCATTGGTGTCTTTCACTATTCCCATGGGCCCGGTTTCGCCGGCACAAAGCCGCGGTCAAGGCATACACCGACTCATTCCCGACCACGTCAAGACGGGAAAGTCCATGACGTCAACGTTCTCGATGCGATCGCACCCGAAGCGGGGGCCTTCTACGTCATGGACCGCGCCTATATCGATTTTGAACGGCTCTTTCTCTTCTCCCTCTGTTCCGCTTTCTTTGTGGTGCGTGCCAAGAAGAACGTCGTCCTGCAGCGGCGGTACTCCCGTCGGGTGGACACGACCACGGGATTGCGATCCGACCAGACGGTCATCCTCACAACGAACAAATCCGCCAAAACCTATCCCGATCCGTTGCGGCGTATCAGCTACTTCGATGCCGGGACGAACAAGCGGTTGAAGTTCCTGACCAACAACTTCGCGTTGCCTGCACTCACCATCACTCAGATCTACAAGTCGCGATGGCAGGTGGAACTTTTCTTTAAATGGATCAAACAACACCTTCGAATCAAGTCCTTCTACGGCACCAGCGAGAATGCGGTGAAGACCCAGATCTGGATCGCCATTTCGGTTTATGTTCTCGTCGCCATCATCCGGAAGCGCCTCGGCATCGATAGGAGTCTTTACCAAATCCTACAGATTCTCAGCATTACGATTCTTGAGAAACAGCCCATTTTGCAGGCCTTTCACGCGCCTGATTCCCAATTCAATGAACTCCAAGATCCTAACCAGCTGGTTCTATTCGACTTCTAACCGGACACTAGTGAACCTGGGTGTTGGAGCTGCCACCAGGACCGGCCTTCGCGCAAGTCAGACGCTTGGTGCGGATGTGGTCGTGACGATGGATGCTGACGGTCAGCATGATCCTCTCGATGTCGAGCGACTCGCGCGAGCGGTTCTCGATGGACCTTGCGATGTGGCGATCGGAAACCGACTCATTCGACCGAAGGGTATGCCTTTTTCACGAGTTGCGGCCAATTGGTTGCTGAACGTGATAACTCTTGTCAGTTATGGAGGAAGCGTTTCCGATTCCCAATCTGGATTCAAGGCATTGTCCCGTAAAGCGATCGAGGTGATGGAACTGAAAGCGGACGGCTACGAGATCTGCTCGGAGATGATCGGAGAGGTATTTGCCAAGAAACTGACGTACAGGTCGGTTCCGGTCCGGCCAGTCTACACGACATATTCCCGCGCCAAAGGACAGCACTTCTTAAACGGCGTCAATATCATCCTGCAACTGCTGACGAGAATGATGAGGCGCGTCTGAAGTGTTCATTGTCGTAGCGAAGCTGTTTTCGATAGTTCTCGCCGCCGTAGCAATCTCAAAGAGCTACGTTGATTTCCGGGCGCGAAAGGAATCCGCGCAGATGTTCCTGCTGTGGACCCTCACCTGGATCGGAATTGTTCTTGTCGCCCTGTTCCCATCCATTATCGATTCGATGATCGCGGTAGGTGGCGGGAGAGCGGGTATCGGCACGTTCCTGGGTATGGCGCTGGTGTTCCTGTTTTTCCTCATGTACAGAATGTACGTGAGGATGGAAGGGCTGGAGCAGAAGCTGACCCTCGTCGTCCAGAAAATCGCATTGAAGGAAGCCTTGCCGAGGGTGCCGCCGCCATCGATTCTAGACAAAGAGGACAGCGGACGGGAGACGGTCCGTTCCCTGAATGGACCGAACCGCTAGTTTTTGCGCTGGAGATCGACCTGCTGGTCGCCTTTCTCGACGATTTCGCAGGTGTCCGGATCAGGCACGATTCTGGAGCCGACACCGATGATCCGGTCGTCAGAGACGACCACAATGTGCCAATCGGTGTCGAATTCGCACTCCCGCCCGTTTGCAAGCTTGGCCTTGAAGTGGCCCGTCCCCTTGTACGTATTGGGCTCTTCGGTACCGATCAGGTCGATCTCGTATTCCAGGTAACGAGGATTGGACCCGGCAACCATCCGCGCCTCGACGTCGGTTCCGACGAGACGCAACTCGAATTCCAGTCCACTCTCAGCCCGCCAGACGCCGTTCGGATTACTCTTGGGTATCTGCTGGTGCCCTAAGGCGAGCAAACTGATCAGGAGAAAAGTACGCATAAGTGATGGTAGCCTACCTCGTGCGGTCGGGGCAATACGCCGTGTGGGAGCGAATCGATGGATATTATGGAAGAGATTGCATGCGGGGCTCGACATAGAGATCGAGGCTCTGCAATCGGCCCGTGAGAGCCTCAGCAGCCATTTCGAGGACGCGGTAGAGGCCATCGCGAAATGCGAGGGCCAGGTGTTCGTGGGGCATCGGCAAGTCGGGCATCATTGCCCAGAAGGTTGCGGCCACCCTCCGCAGCACCGGTACGCCGGCTCTCTTTCTGCATGCGGTGGACGCGTTGCACGGTGACCTCGGCGTCGTGCGTGCCGGGGATGTCGTCCTGGCCGTGGGTAAGAGCGGGGAGAGCGGCGAACTGAACGCCCTGCTACGAGCACTGAAAAGGTCCGCAGTAGCGATCATATCTATCACGTCGAACCCGACCTCGGCGATGGCTGAGCTCTCCGATTATTGTGCTGAATCTTGACGTGCCGCGAGAAGCCTGCCCCCTGAATCTCGCACCGACCGCCAGCACGACGGCCGCCCTGGCCATCGGAGACCCGTTGGCCGCGGGGTTCATGAGAATGAACGAGATGTCGGAAGAAGACTCCGCCCGGCATCATCCCGGAGGACAGTTGGGGAAACGCTTGCTGTTGAGGGTCGATGACGTCATGCGCAAAGGCGACGAGAATCCGATAGTGGACTCCGAACAGTCTGTCAGGGAGATGCTAGTCGCCATCACAGCGTTTCGGGTTGGCGGTATTTCGGTGGTCGACAAAGAAGGAAAGCTGCTGGGATTGGTGACAGACTACGAGATTCGCAAGGCGCTGGAAGGCGGCGACAACATAGCGGCGATGTCGATCGTTGACATCATGAATAAGGGGCCTGAAACCGTTCTGCCCGAGGTCAGAGCTTCTGATGCCTGGAACTGATGAAGGCCCGGAAGAAGCCGACCGCCGTGATGCCGGTGCTGGATGATCGTGGGGTCGTGGTTGGTATGGTGCATCTGCACGACCTGGTTGCCGCAGGCGTTTAGCCATAGTGGTCGACTCTCTCTGGTTGTTCCCCCGGTTCCAGGCAGGAGGGAAAGGGCGATCTCTTGCCGAGTCGAAGTAAACGCTTTACACGCGGCGAGCATCAGTTTAAATTTGCGGTCTCCTGGTGTCGGTGGGGAGCAACGTCTAGTGTGCGCGCGAATCGAAATGTGTTTGAAGCGATTGGCCCTACTGGCGTTGCTGGGATCCGGCCTTCCTTCCGTCCTATCTGCGCAATCCATCCTTAATTTTCCGCGAGTAATTTCATCAGACCAGGTGTTTACGGGTCTGGCAGTGGGGAACCCGACGGCGGGAGCGGTGACGGTGACGTTCACCGCGTACGGAGCGGACGGGAGCCTGGTGACGGGAGGGGGCGTAGAGAACCCGACGACGAAGATGATCGCGGCCGGGGGCCAGCTGGCGCGGCAGTATTCGGAGCTGTTCGGGACTGCGGACTTCAACGGGTGGGTGCAGGCGACCTCGGCAAGCGGGGGTTTGACCGGATTCTTCCTGAACGCGAACCCGGCACTAACGGATCTGGACGGAGCGCTAGCGCTGGCGGCAGGGGTGGAGTTTGTGTTGCCGTTCGCGGCAGAAGATGCGACGGAGAAGACCGAGCTGACGGTAGTGAACCCCGGAGACGAGACGGCGACGGCGACGCTGACGCTGCATGGGAGCGATGGATCGGTACTGGGAACGGGGACGGTGACGCTGCCGGCAAAGACGTTGACGCGGCAGACGCTGGCGGGGGTGTTTCCGGGAGCGAGTCTGGAAACGACGTCGCACGTGGTGGTACAGGGAGACCGGGCGCTGGTGGCGCACGAGATCGTGGCGAACTTCCAGGTGGCGGTGCCGACGTTCCGCCGGGAGACGATCGCGGTGGGAGGGCGGACGCCGACGGGGTCGACACGACAGATACTGCCGCAGTTCGTGACCGGAGCGGGGTGGCTGTCGTTCCTGGGGCTGGTGAACACGGCGGCGACATCGCAGGACGTCGTGCTGACGGCGCGGATGGATGACGGGACGGCGTGGGATCTGCCGGAGAACCCGAAGACGGTGACGCTGGGAGCGAACGGGGGATGGCGGGGGACAGTGGCCGAGCTGTTCGGGATCACGGACGGGGCGGCGCAGTTCCGTGCCGGATGGATCGACATCGCGACGCCGGTAGGTTTTCTGACGTCCTACATCGGGTTCGGGAACGAGGCGACGGCGTCGTTTGCGCTGGTGGGCGGTGTGGACGATACGGCCGCATCGAAGCTGCAGGTGTATTCGCAGGTGGCCGAAGGGGGCCTTCTCTTCACAGGGCTGACGGTGGCGAACCCCAGCATGAGCGAAGCGACGATCGAGTTTTTCACGTTGCGACCCGACGGGACGACGGTCGGGAAGTCGACGTTGACGGTGCCGGCAAACGGCCGGGTGGGCCGGCTGTACCGGGAGTTGCTGCCGGCGGCGCTGGGGCAGGTGGGCGGCTGGGCGTATCTGCGATCGAGCGTGGAAGTGGTAGGCGCGGTGCTGTTTGGGGGGACGAACGGGTTTGCGCTGGCGAATGTACCGGCCGAAGCGATCAGCACGGACTTCATCCCGCCGGCACAGGTAGCGGCGGCGATCACGGGGACGGTGCGCCAGGACGGAGTCGGGGTCGACGACGTGACGGTGAGCTTGACGGGGCCGGTGGCGACGACGACGACGACCGACGCGGAGGGGAGATACATCTTCGGGCAGTTGCCGGCGGGGACCTACACGCTGAGTGCGACCCGCCTCGGAGCCCAGGTGGTGCCGGCGGAGCGGACGGTGGAGCTGGGGCTGGAGAACGTGACCGACGAGGACTTCACGGCTGGGGGCGTGGTGGCCTCGGACGCGCCGTCGCTGAGTTTCATCACGCCGTCGTCGACATTCGTGGGCACTGCGTTGACGAACCTGAAGATCATCGGGACGAACTTCACCCCGTCGACGGTGATCGAGTTCAACGGGACGGCATTGCAGACCTCGTTCGTCAGTTCGGTCGAGCTGGCGGCGGTGATTGCGTCGAGCTCACCCACCCAGGTCGGGGCTGCCGAGATCACGGTCAGGACACCGCCTCCGGGAGGGGGGACGTCGATGCCGGCCGCGTTCGTGGTAATCGCGGTACCGGACAACCCGTTGATCGAAGGCCGTGTGACGGTGGGGTCGTTCCCGGCGGGGGTGGCGATCCATCCGACGCGGAAGATCGCGTTGGTGACGAATGAATCCAGCGACAACGTGAGCGTGATCGACCTGGAGGCCCAGGAGGTGGTCGAGACGATCGCAGTGGGTCGGAGTCCGGGAGAAGGGATCGACATCCATGCAGGGCGGGACCTGGCGGTGGTGGCCAACGTGGGCAGCGACAACGTGAGCGTGATCGACCTGGAGACGATGGAAGTAACGGCGACGCTGGACGTGGGACGGTTTCCGGTCGGGGTGGCGATCGACGAGACACGAGAGCTGGCGGTGGTGACGAACGGAGAAGACGGGAACGTGTCGCTCATCCACCTGCCGACACCGGAAGTGGTGTTCGAGGTTGCCGTAGGGGACCGACCGGCGGGGGTGGCGATCCATTCGGGGCTGGGGATCGCGGTGGTGGCGAACCGGGGGAACGACAACGTGTCGCTGATCGACCTGGATGCGCGAACGAACGTGGCGACGATACCGGTGGAAGGAGGGTTTCCGCGGGGAGTGTCGATCCATGAAGGGAAGAACCTGGCGGTAGTGGCCAACGCCAGCAGCAACACGATCAGTTTGATCGACCTGGGGTCCCGGCAGTTGATCCGCAATCTCGATGTGGGGACGGCACCGACGGGAGTGGGCATCCACGAGTTGACGAGCCATGCGGTGGTGAGCAACAGCGGGCTGGTGCGGGGGTCGACAGATTTGGGAGGGTTGACGACGGTATCGATCGTCGACCTGGAAGGGGAGGAACTGGTAGAGGACGTGCCGGTTGGGAGCGCGGCATTCGGGGTGGACGTGGATGAAGCGTCGCAGATGGCGGTGGTGGCCAACTTCGGTAGCAACGATGTGACGCTGATCCGGGTGCCGTTCGCGACGCCGCGGTTGACCGATGTGCAGCCGAAGACGCTTCCGCCCGGAGCTGTGGAGCACGAGATCACGGTGACGGGGACGGGTTTTGCGCCGATATCGGTGGTGACGCTGAACGGGCAGCCGCTGCCGACGACGTTCGTCAGCACGACGGAGTTGCGGGCGATATTGTCCGGGGAATTGCTGGAGCAGCTGCTGCAGGTGAGCTCGATATCGGCCGACGACGCGCAGCCGGTCCGTTTTGACGCGACGGCTCCGCTGGTGTTCGGGGTCGTGACCGGAGACAAAGTATCTGAGCCGCCGGCGGACCCGCTGGCGACCCGGATTCTGACGCTGCCGACCGGGGTGTCCTTGTTTACGATGGAGCCGACCGAGGGGGAAGTGGGGACTTCGACGAGCCTGACGCTGAGGGGGCAGGGGATCACCGGGAACACGATCGTGCACTTCGGGGGGCTCGAGCTTCCCGGGAGCGAGACGTCGGCGACCGAGATGACGGTAGATATTCCGGGCTCGGCACTGAGTGAACCGGGCGATGTGGCCGTATTCCTGGAGAACCCGGCGGTTGTGGTCGACGGCCAGTCTCTCGGCGGAGGGACGAGTCAGTCCCTAACGTTTAAGATCGCCGCGCCGCAGCCCAAGGTAGAGAACCCGGTGATTGAGTCGGTGTCGCCGTCGTCCGTATTTGTCGGATCGCGATCGGTGGTTTTGAATGTTTCGGGTGGAGGATTCGCACCAGGCATCACGGAGGTGACGCTCGGGGGTCGGACGTTGGATGCGACGGTCACGGAGGATTCGATCGAAGCGTCGGTGCCGGACGAACTGTTCGAAACTGCAGGGACACTGTCGGGACTTTTGGACTCGCTAGGGAAGACGGCCTCGTTTTCGATCAGCGTGGTGCCGCAGGCGCCGTCGATCAGTGGAATCGATCCGATCGAAGCCCCGGCGGGAGGCGACTCGGTCGCCGTGACGGTGACGGGAGAGCACTTCACGCCGGACACGATGATTACGGTGGACGGGACGCGGATATCGACTGACTTCGGGGATGCGACGACGGTGACGGGGACGATACCGGGAGCGTTCACCCGGTTGCCGGGCAGTCTGACGATCGGAGTGATTGTGCCGCTAGGCGGGGAGGCGGTGGCGGTTCAGCCGCTTGTGATCCGGAATCCGGCGCCAGTAGCCGATGGGCTGGAGCCGTCGGAGGCAAGCCTGGCAGATTTTCCCATCCGGGTGACAGTGACGGGACGGAACTTCGTTCGGGCCTCGATGGTGCATGTGGACGGGTCGCCGGTCGATACGACTTATCTCAACACGACGAGCCTGGCCTTTGATTTGACGCGCGGGCCGGGAATCCAGACGTTGCTGTCGGTGGATGGCGGCTCGATACCGTCGTTCCTGGCCGTATCGGGGGCCGGGACGCTGTCGGTGACGGTGGTGACTCCGGAGCCGGGCGGGGGGACCTCGGACGCGGTGACGTTCACGATTCGCGACCTCGTCCCAAAGATCGACGCGGCCGACCCGGATACGGTGCCCTTCAATAGCTCTGCGTCGACGACGATCACGCTGACGGGAAGCGGCTTTAAAGCCGACTCCGTAGTGGAGTTGGATGGCAGCCCGGTGGCGAGCGTCTTCGTCGATGCCAACACCCTGACGTTCGATCTGGCGGCGGGGACGGCAGCGGGAGACCACGACGTTACGGTAACGAACCAGGTGACATCCAACAGCGTTTCGCTGAGGGTCACCGCCCGGCCTCCCATTGTGTCGAGTGTCCAGCCCGACCGCGGAGTGGCTGGCGAGAACCACAGCGTCGAGGTCAACGGTGAGAACTTCATCGAAGGGGCGGATGTTCTGGTTGACGGACAGCCCGGCGGCGGCCGGTTCAACGGGTCTACGTCGATGTCGGTGACGCTTCCGCCCGCGCCCGCAGGCACCCGATCGATCTCGGTGAAGAACCCGGACGGAGCCGAATCCAACGCCGTGGATTTCACGGACTTCGAGGCCCCCGCCCCGACTGTGCGGATCGTCTCGGTCACGCCGGACCCCTCTACGGCGAAAGCCGGCCAACTGTTGACCATCATCCTGGAGGGTTTCGGCGACACAACCCAGCTGGTCCTGGATGACCGACCTCTAACTTTTACGCAGTTGGATACCCGGACCGTGACCATCGTTGCGCCCGCGTTCGCCGATGGGGAGCATATCCTCAAGGCTATCAACGTCGCCACGGCCGCCGGGGGCGGTGGGACGTCGACCTACTCCTTTACCACGGGAACCGTAGCCTTCGTTCCCAACGAAATCCTCGTCTTCAACGACGTCGACATCTTTGACAGCGAAGGCATGGACGACGATTACGAGGAATCCCCGGGTGGTGCCAATCCGAACAACAAGCTCCTGGCCCGAAACCTGGTTTCGTTCACCTCTTCGGGTTCCCGAAACTCCGGAACCGTCGTCCAGTTTGACTGCGGTCGATCCTCGGGGTACTCGTCCGCATGTACTTCTGAGACAGATCTCATGAAGGCCGAGTTTACGAGTGCGGGCCTGACGACGACTGTCGTCAACTCCACCTCCGGGAGCATGACCAGCATCCCGTCGAACGTCAAAGTCCTGTTCCTGTGGCTGCCGCGTGTCATCTTCACGGGTGTCGAGATCAACACGATGAAGCAGTTCGTAGCCGACGGCGGCCGAATCGTCTTTGTCGGGGAGCAGGCCGGAACCTACGACTCGATTTCAACCGTGGCGAATGTGTTCTTGAAAGACATGGGGACGAAGAGCCTGATCAAGGGTGGGAGCTTTGACAACACCGTCACCACGTTGCCGGCCGCCAGCCTGAACACGACCGGTCACCAGGTGATGACGGGCCTGACCGGGTTGGAGCATGCTATTGCGTCGGAGATCAATCCACTCGACTCCCAGGACACCTTCCTGTTCAAGGAACGGGATGACAGCAACATCACCCAAGCTGGAACGGCGGTTCTGGCCGCGGCGCTGAAGGTCACCACGGACTCGATCCCGACCGCCGTTCCGACACTGACGTCGGTATCGCCGACGAATCCGGTGGCAGGCCAGTCGGTCGTGATGACCCTGACCGGGACGAATTTTACTCCTGGATCAACTGTAACGCTCGCCGGCGGCCTGGAGATTTCGGTAACCGTGACCAACGTGGAGTTCGTCAGTTCGACCACGTTGAAGGTTACGATCAGCATCACCTCGGGCCACTCCGGTCCGTACACCTTCAAGGTGACGACGGCCAACGGCCAGAGCGGCACTGCCGGGTTCACGATCGTGAACGACATGGCGACCGTCACGTCGGTCACACCGAACTCGGGGATCCAGGGCGCGATCGTTCCCGTCACGATTACCGGGAACCAATTCACCAGCGCGCAATCGGTCAACCCCAGTGCCGGAATCATCGTCCTGTCCTTCACGGTGAACAGCAATACCGAGATCAGCGCGGTCCTCCGACTGACAGCGTCGAGCGGGGGTAAGTTTATCAGCGTCACGAATTCTGCGGGAGCAGTCAACTCAGTCGCTTTTACGATCAACGCCAGCAGCATCACGAGTGCAAGCTCGCTGGTGATCAGCTCCCTGGCCGGAAGCCAGGGTTTTGGGACCGAAGACGGGACCGGATCGGCGGCGGCGTTCAACACACCAAACGGAACCGCCGTCTACAACAACAACATCTATGTCGCGGACTTCGCCAACCACACGATCCGTCAGATCGTGATCGCGACCGGTGTCGTGACGACGCTTGCCGGTTCAGCCGGCAACAGCGGGACGACGGACGGGACGGGTCCCGCAGCCCGGTTGAACGGTCCGACCGGTGTCGTGAGCGATGGCACCGGGAACCTGTTTGTCACGGATCAGTTCAACCACACGATCCGGAAGATCGTGGTTGCGACCGGTGTCGTGACGACGCTTGCCGGTTCGGCGGGCAGCAGCGGGATGACTGACGGAACCGGCACTGGGGCCTTATTCAACCTTCCGTTCGGCATTTCCTGTTGCGGTAGTTCTCCCCCATCGCTCTACGTCACCGATAGCGGCAATCATTCGATCCGGGAGGTCGTCATCTCCTCCGGTGTCGTGACGACCCCGGTGGGGGTAGCCGGAACGCCAGGGTTCGTGGATGCGGATGATAACCTCGCGAAATTAAATACGCCCAAGGGTCTCGTCGAAGCGAGCGGCGATGTTCTCTTTGTAGCGGATTCGGGCAACAACGTGATACGGAAGGTCACAACCGGCGGGACACACACCGTGACGACCTTCGCCGGCCCCGCGTCCGGTGTCTCGGGTTCCGCAGACGGCACGAGCACGGCGGCCCGATTCAACGGCCCGGTCGGCATCGCTACGGACGCGACCAATTTGTACGTCGGCGACCGGCTCAACCATACGATCCGGAAGATCCAGATGTCGAACCAGGCGGTAACCACCTTCGCGGGCACCGCCGGAACCTCCGGGTTTGTGGGGGGCAGCACGGCCAGTAACGTACGGTCCAACCAACCCGGGTTCCTGTCCATATCCGGCGGCACCCTGTACGTTTCCGATGAGAAGAACCATGCGATTCGGAAGACCGATCTGGGCGAGGGTTTTAACTTCTCGACGCTGGCCGGAAGCCCCAACCCCAAGAGCGGATCGGTCGACGCGACGGGCTCGGCGGCCCGGCTGAACTTCCCGCAGGGAGCGGCGATCGATGCGGCGGGCAACATCTATGTTTCCGACACGAACAACCACGTGATCCGGAAGGTTGCATCCGGAACGGGGGCCGTCACGACACTCGCCGGGTCTTCCGGCACCGCAGGGACGGCCGACGGGACCGGAACGGGGGCGCAGTTCAACCTCCCTGAAAGCGGTGTTGTTGTCGGTAACTTCCTGTACGTGGCCGACGTCGGCAACCACACGATTCGGAAGGTCAACGTGACAACTGGAGTCGTGACGACGTTCGCCGGACAGGCCGGAACGAGCGGATCCGCAGACGGCACGGGTACGGGCGCCACGTTCAGTTCCGCCCACGCGATTGCCAGCGACGGCACGTCTCTGTTCGTGGCGGACAAAGACAATCACACCATCCGGAAAATCGTGCTATCCACCGCGGTCGTATCGACGTTTGCGGGTTCGGCCGGATCGAATGGATTCACCAATGCGACCGCAACCGCCGCACGCTTCGATCTGCCTCTCGGCATCACGGCTACGAGCACCACCGTCTACGTGAGCGAGGGCAACAACCATGCGATCCGGGCGATCACGATCTCCTCGGGCGCGGTGACGACGCTCGCCGGCGCCGGCACGTCTGGCTCGACGGATGCGACTGGAGCGTCGGCCAAGTTCAACTTCCCGCACGGGATCACTACCGACGGAGACAATGTCTACGTCGCCGACAGGGACAACCACGTGATTCGAAAGGTCGTGATCTCTTCCGGCGTCGTGACGACAATCGCCGGATCGGCGCCCACATCCGGCTTCGTCAACTCCAGCGGCACGTCGGCCCGGTTCAACAGCCCGATGGACATCGTCGGCAACGGTACCAACCTGTTCATCATCGACGGTTTGAACCACCAGGTGCGCAAGGGCGCAGAACTACCCCAGTAGGGCTACCGGGCAGTTGAGGTGGAGTCACCTCAGGCCCGAATAATCTTTTCGCGTCACCCACCTCTCGCACACTCCTCCTGAATTCAGGAGGAGTGGATGCACCACCACCCCTGCGAAGCTGGCCATCCCTTCCCATCATCGATTAGGGGTGTGGTGCACAGACGGGGTGATTATCCGCGTATCGATCAGCAACCACGAGCGACGTACGACGCTGCTCTTTGCGCCGGGGGCAGAGAACGTTGCGTCGCACATTTAGAAATATTGTGCTACATTGGAACCATGAAGGCCTACATCCATGCCCGCCTCAGTAAAGAAGATCGAGCGGTTCTCGAGGATCTGAAAAAATCCACGGGTTGCTCGGAGTCGGAACTGATTCGCCGCGGTTTGCGCCTGGTCCTCCAGGAGGTGGGGCAACGGCCGAGCGCGCTGGACGTCGCCGGAACGAGCGTGGGCAAGTTCAAGAAAGGTCCTCGGGATCTGGCCCGAAACCGGAAGCATCTGGAGGGCTTCGGCAAGTGAACCGGGCGGGAATCCTTTTGGATACTGGTCCGCTGGTCGCCCTCCTCTCGGAGAATGATGTCGACCATATTCGTGCCACGCGGTTGTTCTCTGAAAGCCTCCCACCCTTTCGATGCTGTGAAGCGGTGGTTGCCGAAGCCTGCTTTCTGATGAGAAAAGTGGACCCCGCAGGTCCCGCAGAAGTGATCGCTCTCGGACAGAAGGGTATGTATGAGATTTTGATTTCACTGGTGGACCACTGGTCCGGGATTGAAGCGCTTCTACGAAAGTATGCGGATCGGCCAGTGTCGCTGGCTGACGCATGCCTTGTCCGATGTGCTGAGATGTACCAGGAATCGCGAATCCTGACGTTCGATTCCGATTTCAACGTATACAGATGGGGTAGAAACAAAAAGTTTCATGTGATTGATGTGGATTCGGCACAGAGACGCTGAGGGCGGAACACCGGGGTCAGGGCCCGAATGCCCCTGGCCTCCGACGCATCAGGCCCGGACGATCTTGTCGCGCCCGTCTGACACATCCCGTGTCGCGTTGCGCGTGTCGACCACCAGCGGCGAGTGCTCCACGATCCACTGATAGTCGATGTCCGTATGGTCGGTCGCGATCACGACGGCGTCCTGTTCCCAGAGCAGCTCTTCGGTTAACTCCTTCGAAGACAACTCCGAAAAGTCGTAGCGGCGCATCTTGCGCAGACGCGGAACGAACGGGTCGTGGTAGGAGAGATTCGCGCCCTTCTCCTGGAGAAGACTCATGATCTCGAGCGCAGGAGATTCACGGACATCGTCGACATCCTTTTTGTATGCCACGCCGAGGATCAGGATGTCGGCTCCGCGGACCGACTTGCCATGGTCGTTCAAGCCCCAGGCGATCTTCTCGACGACGAATCGGGGAATGGAGGTGTTGACCTCGCCGGCCAGTTCGATGAAACGCGTGGCGAAGCCATGCTCGCGCGCTTTCCACGCCAGGTAGAAGGGATCGATCGGGATGCAGTGGCCGCCCAGTCCGGGCCCGGGATAGAACGGCGTGAAGCCGAAGGGTTTCGTGCTGGCAGCATCGATGACTTCCCAGACGTCGATGTCCATCCGGTCGCACAGGAGCTTGAGCTCGTTCACGAGGGCGATATTCACCGACCGGTAGATGTTCTCCAGGAGTTTGACGAGCTCGGCGGTCTGCGTCGAGGAAACCGCTACGATCTGGTCGATGATCTGGCCGTAGAGAGTTCCGGCGACCTTCAGGCAGTCGGCGCTAGTCCCGCCGACCACCTTCGGGATGGTTTGAGTGGAAAAGCGTTCGTTTCCCGGATCCTCTCGTTCCGGCGAATAGGCAAGGAAATAGTCTTCGCCGACCCTCAGATCTCCCTCTTTGAAACGTGCCAGCAAAACCTCCTCCGTCGTCCCGGGATACGTCGTACTTTCCAGGACCACGAGCTGCCCCGGCCGCAGCGTTGCGGCGATCGATTCCGCCGTTTTCTCGATGTACTGGAGATCGGGCTCCCGTTTCGAAGTCAGGGGTGTCGGCACGCAGGCGATGATGCAATCGGTCTCCCTCAGCCGGGTGAAGTCCGCCGTCGCTTCAAACTTCGAACCCTCGCGCAACGCGGCGATCCGTTCGCCTTCGATGTGGCCGATGTAGGAACGGCCGGCGTTGAGCTCGGTTACTTTCACCGAATCCACATCGAATCCGATTACCGGGAAACCGACTTCTCCAAACCGGAGTACGAGCGGCAGGCCGACGTAACCCAGGCCGATAACGGCGATCGTTGCGTCGTGTGCTTCGATCTTTACGATCAGTTCGTCACGCTTCATGAAGAGAATTCTCGGATTTTCTGGATGACATAATCCACTTCTTCTTCCTCGAGCTCGGGGAAGATCGGCAGCGCCAGACACGTCCGTGCGGCTTCTTCGGCGCGAGGAAAGTTGCCCTCCGAGCCGCCCACATGCGACAGGCTCCTCTGAAGATGCAGCGGAATCGGGTAGTAGAGCGCCGTCCCGATACCGTGACCCAGGAGGAACTCCCTCAACTCGTCCCGCTGCGGGCTTCGGATCACGTACTGATTGTAGACCGCGTGGTTGTGCTCCGAGGGAGACGGAATCGTGACAACCCCGGTGAGCCCCTCGTCGTAGTGGCTGGCGATCTGTCGTCGTCTTTCGTTCCACTCGCGGACATACTTCAACCGTACCGACAGGGCGGCCGCCTGCAGGGAGTCCAGGCGGCTGTTGATACCCAGCTCGTTGTGCTCGTAGTCGTTCTCCAGACCGTGGGCGCGCAGCAGGCGCAGCTGTGCGGCGGTGCGGTCATCGTTGGTCACGACCATTCCAGCGTCTCCGATGGCGGCCAGGTTCTTCGTGGGGTAGAAGGAGAGGCAGCCGCAGAAACCCATCGTGCCGGCGGGACGGTCTCTGTGGCGGGCCCCGAAAGCCTGGGCCACATCTTCAATGATCAAAACGCCGTGATCGGCCGCGAACGCCTGGATGCGAAGCATCTCGGCGCAGTCGCCGAACAGGTGGACGACGATCACGGCCCGGGTCCGCGGCGTCACGCGGCGGCGGATTTCTTCCGGGTCGATCTGGAATGTCGCGAAATCGATGTCTGCGAAGACCACCTTCGCGCCGATCCGAACGGCCGAGGAGGCGGACGAGAAAAACGAGAGAGCCGGGACGATGACCTCGTCACCCGGTCCGATCTTTGCCGCCATCAGCGCCAGCATCAGCGCGTCGGAACCGTTCGCGACTCCGACGGCGTTGCGAACGGAAAGCCACTCGGACACCTCTTCTTCCAGCCGGTCGAGGGCAGGTCCGAGGATGAACCGCTGGGAGTCGACGACACCCATGACGGCCTCCCTCAGCTCGTCCCGAATCCGCTCTGTCTGTCTCCGGAGATCGAAGAAAGGGACTCTCATTCGGTGGGTTAGGTGCGGTCGTGCCCAGAGACGAAATCACTGGCCTTTGCGGAGGCATGTCCCATAAGATTCATTGTTAAACGTTCCAACGCCGAGCGACGTCTAAAATGGCAAGACTATTGGGTTTGGTTCCCTAAATCAACAGCGTTCGCCGGCCAGTGCTCCACGAGGGACCGTGAGGTCGAAACATGCCGTGGGCCCGGCGCAATCAGACGGAGATAACATGTCCCGAAAATGGCTAACCACTTTTCTGTTCAGCTTCTTGCTGATTTCGGCCGTGGCCGTGTCAGAGGCGTTGGCGCAGGAGGGCGGACTTCGCGATGAGCAGCCCCCGATTCCTGTCTCGGAGATCATCCAGAAATTCGCGGCCAAAGAAGCCCAGTTCCGGCTGGCTCGTGGCAACTACGTTTACAGGCAGGATGTGAAAGTCCAGGAACTGGACAGCCGCAACCGCGTCCTGGGGGAGTACCACGTCATCAGCGATATCCTCTTCGAGTCGCCGGGCCGCCGGACGGAAAAGATCGTCTATGCTCCCCAGAGCACGCTCAGGGGCATACAGATCACCCCGCAGGATCTCGAAGACATCCGCTCGATTCAGCCCTTCGTCCTGACGACCGATGACCTCCACCTCTACAACGTCACCTACCTGGGTAAGGAACTGATCGACGAGATCGACAACTATGTATTCCAGGTCAGCCCGAAGGTTATTGAAGAGGGCGAGCGGTACTTCGAAGGAAAGATCTGGGTCGACGACATCGACCTGCAGATCGTCAAGACCTTCGGCAAGGCGGTCCCGGATATCATCAAGGACGGTCAGGAAAACCTGTTTCCCCGGTTCGAGACGTACCGCGAACAGATCGACGGCGTTTTCTGGTTCCCCACCTACACCCGGGCCGTGGACACGCTGAATTTCTCTTCGGGATCGAAGCGGATCCGCCAGGTCATCAAGTACGAAGACTATAAACAGTTCGGCGCGGACGTGCAGCTGACTTTCGGTGACGAGGTCGATGAGGAAGACCCGGAAACTGATGAAGAGTCCCCCTCCGAGGATCCGAATAAGCCGACCGAACCCGGCGCCGCCAAAAAGAAGAAGGGGCCTGGGCCGGGATAGATTCTCCGAATTCGAGCACGGGCGGAACAGCGAACCGCCCGTGCAATCCAGCCCCTGTAACCTCTTCTGCCCCACCAATATTCGTCCCCTACGCCCTGTGCTAAACTGGTGACAATTTGCTGGTTTCGTAAGGAGAAACTCATGTCGGGCCATTCCAAGTGGCACAGTATCAAGCACAAGAAGGCAGCCACCGACGCCAAGCGCGGCAAGATGTTCACGAAGCTGATCAAGGAAATCACGGTCGCTGCCAGGATGGGGGGCGGAGACCCGGAGGCGAACGCCCGTCTGCGCAAGGCCATCAGCGACGCCAAGGGGATGAACATGCCCGCCGACAACATCAAGCGTGCTGTCATGAAGGGCACGGGAGAACTCGCCGGCAGCTCGATCGAAGAGATCTCATACGAAGGATACGGGCCCGGCGGCGTTGCGGTCATGGTCGAGGTGCTGACCGACAATCGGAACAGGACAGTGAGCGAGCTTCGCCACGTCTTCGACAAGTACGGTGGGAACCTGGGTGAGAACGGATGTGTCGCGTGGATGTTCACCAAGCGGGGTTACATCCTCATCCCGACCCAGGGACTCGGCGAAGACGACGCGATGAACGTTGCGATCGAAGCCGGGGCGGAGGACTTTTCGACTCAGGGCGGGAACTACGAAATCATGACTGCGCCGGAATCATTCGATGGTGTTCTTGCTGAGCTGAAGGGGAAAGGCCTCGAGCCGACGACGGCGGAAGTCTCGATGGTGCCCCAGAACTACGTGAAGCTCGAAGGCAAACCCGCCCAGCAGATGATCAGGCTGATGGATGCTCTCGAAGATCACGACGACGTGCAGAACGTACACGCGAATTTCGACATCGAAGAGTCGGAATTGGCTGGAGTGATGTAAACCGATCCGGCATTGCCGGCACCCTCCCGGGGGACGAACGGGAAATGCGGATTCTTGGAGTGGATTGCGGTTCGAGGGTGACCGGCTACGGGATCATCGAAACCAAGGGTGCCGACTACGGCTTCGTCGATTGCGGCGCGATCCGCCTCCGCGCTTCCGCCTCTCTCGCCGAGCGGCTGCGGGCGATCCACCGCTCGCTCGCAGAGGTGATCCAAAAGCAGTCGCCGGACGTCGTCGCGTTCGAGAGCGTGTTTCACGCCGCAAATGCCCAGAGTGCTTTGAAGCTGGGGCATGTCCGAGGAGTTTCGATGTTCACTGCCGCTGAAGCCAACCTGCCCGTGTTTGAGTATTCGGCGCTGGAGGTCAAGAGCGCCGTGACCGGATACGGCCGGGCTGAGAAATCACAGGTGCAGCAGATGGTCCGGTCTCTACTACGGTTGCGCGTGGCGCCGGAACCCCACGACGCGTCCGACGCTCTCGCCGTGGCGATATGCCACGCCCAGAGCTACCGATACGAGCAGGCGACGGCGGCCCATGAGTAACGCTGTTTTCATCGCTCTCCTGTTTCTCCTGCCCCAGAGTAATTTCGCAACTTTCAGTTATTGTGTCGAGAATCGGGGTCCCTGGGAACTCCAGTGTTTTGAACTCGATCCGGCAGGTAAAGGATCCTTCAAGTTCATCCCGCGAGATGCCGATCTAATAGAAGTAGAGGTCGAGCTGTCGGCCGACGTCGCGGCGGAGTTCGTCAAACTGCTCGCAGATACCGACTACCTTGCCGAGGGAGCGGACTACGAGTCGGGCCGCAACGTGGCAAACCTCGGCGCGAAGAAGTTGACGCTCACCGGTCCGACTGGCGTGCGGGAAGCGGAATTCAATTTCTCGACGCGCCGCGAAGTAACGAAGCTCGTTACGTTTTTCGACCGGCTGATCGCTCAGGAGTTGCTCATGTTCGACATCGACGTGGCGCTCCAGTTCGACCGACTTGCGATTCCGAAGAAACTCGAGCAGATCGAGAAGGATCTGAGAGCCAGACGTGTCGCGGACGCGAAGCGTTTGATTCCGGTGCTCGACCGGATCGCGGGCGACCGCAGGCTCCTGAATTTCGCACGAGAGACGGCTACGCGTCTGAAGAGGCAGATCGAAGGAAGCGACTGAATGTCATGAGTCGAGTCATCACACTCACGATTTCCCTGCTCTTGCCAGGGACGATTGCCCTGCTTTTGCCAGGGACGATTGCGCTGCTCTTGCCCGCCTGGGGCTACTCCCAGACGTTTCCGTCGATCGTTGCCCGTGGTGCTGCCGTAGAGATTGAACGCTCCGATGACGGCGCCGGATCTCCCGGCGCATCCCTCGGCGAGGGAGATACCGTCCGGACCGGATCGGCGTCATTTGCAGTGGTTGCCTTTGAGGGTGGTTCCCGGGTCACGCTCGGGGAGCGTTCAGCAGTGACGATGAGCGCGCTCGGCGGGTTGGACGTGATGGCTGCCGTCAGACTCGAGAGTGGGTCTTTGCGCGCGCGGTCCGGCCTTGGCCCTATCCGAATTGAGACACCGGCCGGAGACTTTACACTTTCGGAGTTGCCGGCTGAGGCGGAGTTCGGCGTGGAGGGGGACAAAGTGACAGTTTACGTGGCTTCCGGCGGCCTCGAAGCGGCCAACGTGGAGCCGTCGTTGCTTGTGTTCCGGGGAAGCAACGCCCGCCCGGCCCGCTTATACCGTGCCGGTTCCCTGGAAGGCTACATGTCGCCTCCCTTCGTCTATCCAACGGACTGGATCACACCTGAAATATTCGTAACCGACCCACAATACGGCTTCGAAATCGGCATCGATCCACCTGCCCCGGTAAATCCTCCTCCCAGCCCACGCTAGCTGCCTCAGATCGGTTCCTGAGAAGCGTCGGATCTCACCGCAAAGGCGCAAAGACGCAAAGGAAAAGCCCCTAGCTACCAGAGCTCAATGAGAGCTGGTTCTCGCCTAGGCGGGTATCACTCACGGCGGACGAAGGGTCGGCAGTCCCATGCGCGAAGAAGATCTTCGCGTCTTTGCGCCTTTGCGGTGAAAAAAACGAACTAGGAAACGATCACACCGGCGTAGCCGACAACGCGTTCACGATCGCCGAAGATGTCGCCCGACGTGGCGTACTTGACCAGTTCGGCCTGGGTCGCGCCGAGTTGATTACCTGCGATCAGCATCGACGTTGTCGGGGCGAATCCGCACATGGAAATCTGTTCGCGTGTGACAACTTCGTGGAGTCCCTCCGCGTCACGGGCGAGCATCCGCTCGATTGCTTTCCGATCCTTGACTCGCGTTATCGCGTCGGGTTCGTAGTGGTTCATGTCGCTGGACGCAACGATGAGAACTTCCTCGCCTGCCTGTTCGATTGCCTCTGCCATCGCGTTCCCAAGCCGTGTGAGCGTGCCGATGTCTGAGGTCCCGACAGTGATGGGCACGAATCGGATCTCGCCGGAAGCGAGGAACTGAAGGAAGGGCAGCTGGACTTCGAGGGCGTGTTCGAACTCGTGGGCCGAGCGGTCCTCGCGAAGTTCCGGGTTCATCGAGCATAGCAACCCCGCCAGGGGTGAATCGATCGGAACGTCGCCCAGGGGCGTTTTCCACGCGCCCGCGCTCATGATCGACAGAGGCGTGCCCCGCCCGGTGTGGTTCGGGCAGAGGATGATGTAGCGACCCGGCAGTCGCAACCGGGAATACACCGCTCCGGCAACATGGCCCGAGTAAACATAACCGGCGTGGGGAACGACGACGCCTCGCGCCGCCAGGCGAGCCTGGGACTCGCTGATGAAACCCCGAAGCGCTTCCTCGAGGGCTTTCTGATCTGCCGGATAGAACTGCCCGGCGACGGCTGGAGTCCGTGTATGCATGCTCCTATCGTTGGTCCGGATCAACTGACTACAGACTACAGACTACTGACAACTCCACATTAAATCATTATGTTACAATCTCGCGCCGATGAAAATTCTATCGACCTGCTTCCACTCTGAATTCCCTGCCTGGACCATGCCGCAGTGGTGCGCCGAGGAAGTGGTCGAGGCCTTTCCGGACATCGAATTCGTTCGGCTGACGTCTGCCGAACGGATCCCGGACGAGATCGTTGATGCCGACGTCCTCATGACATGGATGGTCAATGAGGAGGCGTTCCGTTCAGCGCGCAAACTCAAGTGGATCCACACCGGGATGGCGGGCCTGACCTTCATCTTGATTCCTCCCGTCGTTGACAGCGACGTTGTTGTCTCGAATTCAAAGGGCGTCCATCCGCCCATCATGGGCGAGCACGCGATGGGGTTGATGCTCGCTTTCTCGCGACGCCTGCACGACTGCATGGATTTTCAGCGCAAGGCTGTCTGGGGACGTTCCGAAATTTTCGGTCGCGTTCCGTCGTTTGAAGGGCTGGGTGGCAAGACACTGGGCGTGGTTGGCTTTGGAGCGATCGGAGTCGAGGTGGCCCGCCGGGCGCGCAGCTTCGACATGCGAGTGATCGGTTTCAAGAGTGATACCAGGGAAGCTTCGGAACTCGCCGATGTGCTCTACACACCGGATGAGCTCGATGACCACCTGTCTGAAATCGACTATCTAGTCATTGCCGCTCCACTGACCGGTGAAACCGAGAACATGATCGGAGCGCGCCAGTTCGAGCGGATGAAGCCGACTTCCTTTCTGATCAACCTGGCCCGCGGCGAGATCGTCGACCAGGACGCCCTGATCGCCGCCCTGGAGAGTGAGCAGATTGCGGGAGCCGGCCTCGACGTCTTCGTCCCGGATCCGCTTCCCGACGGCCATCCTCTCTTCACGACGAAGAACCTCATCCTGACCCCTCACGTGGCGGGTACCTCTCCGGAAATGTGGCGCCGCATCACCGACATGTTCATTGACAACATCGGACGATTCCGCGACGGTCGAGGCTTGCTCAATCAGGTGGACAAGGTTAGGGGATATTAGGGAAGTAGTCAGTTGCCAGTAGTCAGTAGTCAGTTGTGGCGAAGCGTTGTTGCTTTGAAGTAGACTGGCTCTTGCCCGCCCTTTTTTTGAGACCACTTTCTTGACCGATTACAAGTCGAAGAGCTATCGAGATCTGCTCGTGTGGCAGAAATCACTCGAACTGGCAAAGCGAGTCTATGAACTGACGGGTGGATTTCCGAGACAAGAGAGATTTGGCCTGATAATGCAGTTACGACGCGCGGCCGTCTCCGTTTCATCGAACATCGCGGAGGGTCAGGCACGGCGTAAGAAGGGAGAGTTCATTCGGTTTGTCTCCTACGCGCAGGGATCTGTAGCCGAAATCGACACACAGCTGGTACTGAGCACGAAACTGGGTTTCTGCCGGCCGGAAGAGGTCCGTGACATCTTTGATTCGGTACAGGAACTAAGAAAGATGCTAGCAGGATTGCGCAGAGCCCTGTCGAAGAGCGATTCCCCAACTGACTACCGACTACCGACTACTGACTACTGAACGAACAAGGCAGTTCGACTGCCTAGTTCGTTCCCGAAGAGCTATCGAGATCTGGTGGTTTGGCAGAAGTCAGTCGAACTGGCCAAATGCGTCTATGAACTTACAGGCGGATTTCCGAAACATGAGAGATTTGGCCTGGTAATGCAGTTGAGGCGGGCGGCCGTTTCAATTCCTTCCAACGTCGCCGAAGGTCAAGCCCGGCACCAGAAGGGCGAATTCATTCGCTTCATTTCATGCGCTCAAGGTTCCGTTGCCGAAATCGACACACAACTTGTCTTGAGCGAGGAGCTTGGGTTCTGCGGTGCCAGGGAAGTTGAGAAGGTCCGCGATGCGGCTGCGGAATTGCGAAAGATGCTGGCCGGGCTACGCCGAGCTCTGTCGAGTAGCGGTTCCGACAACTGACTACCGACTACTGACTACTGACTACTGACTACTGAACGAACTAGCCCGCATATTTCACCAATCGTGAATGAAGCGCGTTTTCGTGCGGAAGAGTGGGCGTTGGGAGAGTCTGGGTTCCGGTAAGGCACGGATGGGGACAATCAGGGTGTCGCTGGCCATGAGTGGGTTTGTTTCTGGGGTTTGAAGGAAGCCTGGATAAGGTAGTCAGGCAGAGCTCTCCGTCGGAGAAAGAAACAAGTCTATTTTAGAGCCGTGGATCGGGGTCCTGTGTCAGCACCGCAGAGGAATCGACTGCAGGTTGCGAAGGATGGTCGCAAAGACTTCGGCGTAGGGATAGGCCTCCGACATCGAGAGCCAGACGTTGCGGACCGTCAGGCGGATGCGAGCGCCGATCTTGAGAAGCTTCAGGCGGATGGTCTGGCATTGAGCGCGGGCCAGCGGGGTATCCTTGAGCCCGAGACGACGCAGTGCATGCATGAGCATGTAAGCGGCTGAGGATAGATACAGCCGGAGCTGATTGGCACGCATCGTCGCCGCGCTGGTGCGGTCGGCAAACAGATCCAGTTGTTGTTCCTTGATGCGGTTCTCCATGTCACCGCGAGCGCAGTAGAAATCTTCATAGAGAGCTTGGGCGGCGAGGCGTTTTGTCGGTAATGAGGTCACCACGAATCGAGGATTGGCACCCTTGTCCAGGAACTCGGCCTTGGCAACGACGCGTCGGGTGCAGCTCCAGCTCTTCAGGGTCCGGTACTGGAAATCCTTAAACACCCGCGCCGGTTTTCCGGTGGTGTTAAACTCCCCTTCGGCCTGAGTCATTTCTTCCGCAATCTCTCGCTTGAGACGGTCGTTCTTGGCCAACCCGATCACGTAATCGAGCTGATGGGCCTCACACCAACGGAGTAATTCATCCCGGCAAAAGCCGGAATCGGCCCGGATGATGATCCTCACTTCCGGCCAGCCGTGACGGATCTGGCCGATGATACGTTTCAACTCATCCACCGCTCCATCGGCACCATCGATATTGGATCGGCGCAGACGGGCGCACAACAGATGTCCGCCACAGAAGATGTACAAAGGCAGATAGCAATAGCGGCGGTAGTAGCCGTGAAAGAACCGGCCTTCCTGTTGACCATGGATCGGATCATCGGTCGCGTCCATGTCCAGAACAATCTCTTCCGGTGCCGTGTCGTGGGCGGCCAGAAACGCATCGACCATCCAGCTCCCGATCCGGTCCTCATCCATGACGATCTTCTTGTACCGCTCCTGGCCATCGGCCTCAGCCCCGCTCAGCTCCAGCCGGTTGAGCGTACACTTGCCCGCCAGCGCCTTTCCCCGGTCCCCGGCCTGGCGTCGGCTCTCTCCCAAAGGATCGGCCTTCTCCACTGCCACGGCCAGCATCGGATCGGTCCGCAGCTGGTCGTGATCGTTCAGGTCTTCATATCCCAAACAGAGCCCATAGACACGCTGCCCCAACAATTCCTTTACCGTGTGTTCGATCAACCCCTGGTCCCGGTGATCGGTAAAACACTGGGCCAGTCCGTCGATCAACCCGGTTCGCTTTTCCACTTCCCGCAACAGCAGAACCCCAGCGTCGGAGGTGATCTTTCCGCCGTCAAAACGCGCCTTCACTTTTCGTTGAAGAAGTCCGTGAAATTCGAACGTGACTTGGTTACACTCTGTTCTCATCAGGGCCGTCTCCGTTTGGCTTGTTAAACGTTTATTCCAAAACGCTTTATGCCAGACAGGGCGGCCTTTTCTGGTCCTATTGGTGAAATATGCGGGCTAGGCAGCAACGCTGCCTAGTTCGTTCTCGCGTAATATCCCTTCTTGTGCCGCACTTTCAACTTGTCCGGCTTGCCGTCGCCGTTGACGTCCAGGCGCGGAACTTCGACTTTGATCTTGTGAAGCTTTCCGTCCTTTTCCTGGTTCGTCGGCACAAACCCAAGGCTGTACTGGTTGCGCATGTTGGCGCTGACCGTTTCGTAGATACCGCGGTATTCGCCTTGGAATCTCGGGAAGAAGTAGGTGCCGCCGCTGGCGTTGGCGAGTGAACGAAGGACATTCTCCGCCTGCAGGAACGATATTCTCGCGAGCCCGCCCATCCGGTCTTCATACATGGTTCGGAACAACTGGGCCATCCCGACCGAGTAGATCATCGTGTCGGAGCCCTCGGCCATCTTGAGGACCTCGCCGTAGTTGTGCTTGCTGATCGTATCGAAACCCGTACTCAGGAGGAAGATCGCCTTTTTCCCGTCGATGTTTTCCATGCGCTCCAGCGTGAATGCGACAGCGTCATAGAGTGAGGTTTCGCGATAGGCCGGATACCTCAGACGGCGCAGTCCGCCGAAGAGCTGGTCCCGATTCTGGGTGAAGTCGGCCAGTATCTCCGGACGGATGTCGTAGGCGACGATCGCGGCCCAGTCTTCCTCTCGCAGGGAGTTGATGAAACCGGCGGCGGGGCGCACGACATCGTCGTAGTAGTAGCCGAACGTGTCGCCGAATTCGATCAACAGAACGACGGTCATCGGGGCATCGGTCGGGCTGAAGTTCGTGATCGTCTGCTCGACCTTGTCCTCGGTGATCGTGAAGTGTTCTTTCACGAGACCGGAAACCGGGTTTCCTCGTCCGTCGGTGACGACGACGTCGAATTGCACCAGGTCGACGTCGATCGACAAGGCAAACTGATCGTCCTCACCCAGTTCGCGCGGTGGCTTCTTGTCTTCCTCCTCGGAAATCGGAGGCAGCGGGACGTTCCGGCCCACGGTCTTCTTCGGGCCCTGGGCCACGGAGAAGCCGACTGCCAACAGAATCAGCGCGACGGCTGCAGTGAGTCGTTTCAGTTTCATGTTTCCTCTCCTGCGGGATTGCGCGATAGATATGTGAACAGCCTACCTGACCGCAGCCGGTGTCGCAAGTTCTACCGGCCTGATCTTTGAACCGCTTAAGAGCATCCGGGTCTGTTTCGTGACAATAGAGGTCGAACGCTCGCGGTTTCGACGGTCCCGCTCCCATATTGGACGGCCTTGGAATTGATTCGTTGAATCGGCCTCGGAAATCCAACATCATTATTTGTTGGACAAAGCCCCAAACTCTTAACTGACAGGTAACGCTATGAAATCCGTTTACATCGCGTCTGCCCAGCGGACCCCGATCGGGAGATTCGGCGGCACCCTGGCCGGAATGACCGCCGTGGATCTGGGAATCGTCGCCACTGGGGCAGCGCTCGAGAAGGCAGGCGTTGAAGCCTCGGACGTCGAGGAGGTGATCATCGGGCAGGCCCGCCAGGCCGGCAACGGCCCCAACCCCGCCAGGCAGATCGGCGTTCGTTCCGCCATTCCGGAGGAAGTGCCCGCCTACACGGTGAACCAGGCCTGCGGCTCGGGCCTGAAGTCGATCATCCTGGGCTACCAGGAGATCATGCTCGGAAACGCCGGTATCGTCGTTGCAGGAGGCACGGAGTCGATGAGCCGCGTGCCCTATCTGGTCGAGAATGCGCGCTGGGGTCTGCGGTTGGGTCACCAGGATTTCGTCGACGGGATGTACCGTGATGGATTTATGTGTCCACTGGCCGACATGGTGATGGGGGGGACGGCCGAGAAGCTCGCCGAAATCCATGAAATTTCGAGGGCGGAGCAGGACGAGTTCGCACTCCGAAGCCAGAGCCGAGCCGGTAAGGCGCGCCAATCGGGACGGTTCGGCGCCGAAATCGCGCCGGTGACGGTTCCGAAGAAGCGGGGCGAGACCCTGCTGTTCGAGGCCGACGAGCACATTCGGGCCGACGCGAGCGTTGAAGGCATGGCGAAACTGAAGCCGGTCTTCTCGAAGGAAGGCACGGTGACGGCCGCGAACTCGTCCGGAATCACCGATGGCGCCGCTGCTACCGTACTCGTGTCCGAAGACGAAATGAAGAAGCGGGACCTCGAACCGCTGGCGCGGATTGTCGACTATGCCATCGCCGGTGTCGACCCGAAGATCATGGGGATCGGTCCCGTTCCGGCGATCCACAAACTGCTGGCGAAGACCGGCATGTCACTGGACGACTTCGACCTGGTCGAACTCAACGAGGCCTTCGCCGCCCAGGTCCTCGCCTGCCTGCGTGAGGTGGCAGTCGATCCTGAAAAACTGAACGTCAATGGCGGCGCCATCGCTCTCGGCCACCCGATCGGTTGTACGGGAACCCGGATCACGACCACGCTTCTCCACGAAATGCGGCGAAGAGACGCGCGTTACGGACTGGCGACTCTCTGTATCAGCGGTGGAATGGGAATCGCGCTGGCGGTCGAGAACGTCAATTGAGGCCTCTGTTTTTCTCCAGGAGCAGGAAGAGCGTCGTCAGCAAGAACCCATTCGTAATCACCAGGTTGAAGGTTCGATTCCTTCAAGGCTCGTTCAAGGATCAGGGCGCCGTCACAATTGCTATCCCCGAATACCGCCCCGTGTAGGGAAACGGGTACGGATTCTGCTTGCTCAACCTGCCGTATGGTGATAAAAACGCAGAGGATCTCGGACTTTATCTTCGATCCCCTAAGAACCTCTGAATCTGAGGGAGGCCGACCTAATAATGATAAGACGCGGCACTTTCACCCTGGCTGCAGTATTCCTGTGTCTGCTCGTCATGGCGGGTATCAATCTTGCCGGACAGCAGGCGACAGACAGCGCTGTCGGCATGGTCAGCGCGAACGACGTTCCGTTGTCCCCCGAGTCCCAACAGGCGATCGTCGACCAGTATTGTGTTTACTGTCACGACGACGTCGAGATGGCCGGCAACATGACCATGTCCGGTCTGGACTTCACGCATGTCGAGGAAAGCGCCGAGCTGGCCGAGAAGATGATCGCCAAGCTGCGGCTGGGGATGATGCCGCCTGCCGGCATGAGCCGTCCCGCAGATGACACCCTCCTGGCGCTGGTGGAGACCCTGGAGTCGAACCTCGACGAGGCGGCCCGGGCCGCTCCCGATCCAGGAGCGCATCGGTTCCAGCGGCTCAGTCGCGCCGAATACGAGCGCGTGATCCACGACCTGGTGGCTCTGGATGTGGATGCGGGGAAGTGGCTCCCCGCCGACCTTTTAATGGGCGCCTTCGACAACCAGTCGGCCGCCCAGCCGTTCTCGCCGACGGTCCTGGATTCGTTTCTGAGAGCTGCCGCCGAGGTTGCGCGGCTGGCTGTCGGGAACCCCGAGGCCGCCTCCGCCACGACCAAGCACGTGAACCCGGAGCGGGTTTCCCAGCACGCCTGGGATCGGCTCGAAGGCGCGCCGTTCGGGACGAGGGGTGGCATCGTGGTGACGCACGACTTCCCCGCGGACGGAGAATACGTCTTCCAGGTGAAGACCAAACAGGGGAGTGGGAATCAGACGGCTGTAGAGGATCTTGACATTTCCATCGACGGCGAGGGGGTTGCCCTGTTGATGCTCGAACACAACGCAGGGGGGCGCAAGCGTGATGACGTCGGCATTTTGCTGGCCGACCTGGAGGCGCGGGTCGGCATCCAGACCGAGCCGATCTTCGTCCGTGCGGGCCAGCACAGCGTGGCGGCGGCGTTCGTCAACCTCATCGACGGTCCGTACGAGGATCGGTTCAGTCCTGTGAGGTGGTCGGCCACCCATCCAATTACGAGCCAGCAGTACGGAATCACCGGGCTGACTCACCTCAGCGAGCTGTGGATCATCGGCCCCAGCAATGTGTCGGGAGTGTCCGAGACAGCGAGTCGCCAGAAGATTTTCACCTGCCGCCCGACGTCGCCTGTCGAGGAGCGGCCCTGCGCCGAGTCGATTCTCACGGAGCTGGCGACCCAGGCGTACCGGCGACCGGTGACACCGCAGGACGTGGCGGACGTGCTGTACTTCTACGACGAAGGGGCTGCTGAGGAAGGATTCGAACTGGGAGTGCGGCAGGGTTTGCAGTCGATCCTCGTATCGCCGGAGTTCCTGTTCCGCCTGGAGCGGGCGCCCGCGAGCGCCCGGCCGGGTGAGAGCTATCGACTGAGCGACGTCGAGCTCGCGACGCGGCTCTCCTTCTTCCTCTGGGCCACGGTCCCGGACGAGGAACTTCTCGAGATCGCCGAGAGCGGCCGGCTTTCGAATCCTGCCGTCCTCGAGCAGCAGGTCGAGCGGATGCTCGCCGATCCCCGGTCCGAGACGCTGGCCACCCGTTTCGCGCATCAGTGGTTGAGGCTGGAGGACGTCGGGGAGATCTGGCCGCAAGCGTATCTCTTTCCGGATTTCACCGGACAGCTCGCCGACGCGTTGGTGCGGGAGACCGAGCTGCTCTTCCAGTACCTGGTCGAGGAGGACCGGCCCCTGTTCGAGCTCTTCGACGCCGACCACACCTTCCTCAACGAGCGTGTGGCCCAGCACTACGGAATCGAGGGGATCTACGGAGATGAATTCCGCCGCGTCGCCTACCCGGACGAACGGCGGCGGGGCGTTCTCAGCCACGGGAGCGTGCTGCACCTGACCTCCATGGCGGACCGGACGTCCCCGGTGCTGCGGGGCAAGTGGGTCCTGGAAGTGCTCTTAGGGTCGCCTCCGCCTCCGCCTCCGGAGAACGTGCCGGCTTTCGAGGATACTCCGGCGGTCGCAGAAGGCCGCCCTCTGAACACCCGCGAGCGGATGGAGGCACACCGCGAGAACCCGGCGTGTAACTCCTGCCACCGCTTCATGGACCCGATCGGCCTGGCGCTCGACAGCTTCGACGCCACCGGGAGGTGGCGGGTCCGTGAGAACATGGTACCGCTCGACACGAGCGGCGACTTCTACGACGGTACGCCGATCGGAACGCCCGGCGAGCTCGTCGGCGCGCTCCTCGCGCGTCCGATCCCGCTCGTGCGGCACTTCACGGAAAACCTGTTGTCATATTCGCTCGGCCGGCCCGTGGAGTACTTCGACCACCCGACGATTCGCGCGATCACCCGAGAGGCTGAAGCCAACGAATATCACATGTCGTCTTTCATCCTGGGAGTGGTGAAGAGCGACGCATTCCAGATGAAACGAATGGAGCCGGCCGGGACCGAGGACCGAGCGGCCCGCAATTAAACACATCACCCAAGCGTTGAGGAGACTCAGACTATGTCCTACATCACTGGAAAATACATACCCCGACGGACCTTTCTCAGGGGCGCCGGCGTCATGGTGGCGCTGCCGTTCATGGAGTCGATGGTACCGGCCGCCCGAGCCTGGCAAGACCCCGCGGCGGAGAAGTTCACGCGCTTGATCGGCGTCGAGGAGTCGATGGGGTGCGCGGGCAGCAACGAGTGGGGTGACGAGCGGCACTTCTTCGCACCAGCGAAGGTCGGCCGCGACTTCGAGTTCATAGATGACAGCCATCTGAAGCCCCTCGAGTCGTTCCGGGACTACCTGACGGTCATCAGCGATACCGACGTCCGAATGGCGAGTTCCCTGACGCCCGACGAGATCGGCGGCGGCCACGATCGCGCGTCCGCGGTGTTCCTGACCCAGGCCCATCCGCTGCGCAAGTCGGGCGCTGTCTACCTCGGGAAGTCGCTGGACCAGTACCATGCGGACCGCTTCGGACAGGACACGGTGTTGCCCTCGCTGGAGCTGACGACCGAGCTGGGGGGACCCGGCGGTTGCGAATACAGCTACCACTGCGCGTACGGGACGACGATCGCCTGGGCGGGTCCCACCGAACCGCTTCAGCCGATCGCCGATCCGAGGACCGTGTTCGAGCAGCTCTTCGGCGTCGGTGACTCGGCCGCGGACCGTGCCGCCCGGCGGCAGACGACCGGGAGCCTGCTCGACTGGGTCGGGACGAAGCTGGCCGATCTGAAGAGGGAGCTGGGTGCGACCGACCGTCGGGCCCTGGACCAGTACACGACCCACATCCGCGAGATGGAGCGGAGGATCCAGCTGGTCGAGGCGCAGAACAACAGCGGCGAGGAGCGGGCGATGCCGGAGGCGCCCTCAGGCGTTCCCGACCGGTGGGAGGATCACATGCAGTTGATGTTCGACCTCCAGCTGGTGGCGTTCCAGGCGGACCTCACGCGGGTGATCACCTTCAAGCCGGGAGCCGACCGCTCGAGCATGACCTTCCCCGAGAGCGGCACGAACAAACCATGGCACTCGGCGTCGCACCACGGAAACACGCCCGATGGCATCATGGCCTACCTCATGATCAACCGGTACCGCCTGGGTCAGTTCGCGTACTTCCTAGAAAAGCTGAAGAACACGATGGAGGGTGACGCTTCCCTGCTGGACAAGACCGCCATCGTCTGGGGTTCGGCGATGGGGGACGGGAACCCCCACAACAACATTCGCTGCCCGCTGCTGATGATGGGGCACGCGAACGGAGCGCTGGAGGGCAACCTCCACCTGAGGGCTGAGAGGGGGACGCCGATGGCGAATGCCTTCCTGACCCTGATGCATCGAATGGGACACGACGACATGGAGTTCTTCGGTGACAGCACGGGCGAGTTCCCGGTGACCTTCCCCGGGGAGTCGGTGGATTCGAGGGGGGCGGCATGAATCCAGGAAGAGGGACGTGCCTGAGGGCGGCGGTCCTCGCAATCGCGCTGCTGACCGGGACCGCTGCGGCGGCCGACTTGCCGCTCCTGGACGCGACGAAGCGGGGTGACGTGGCGGCCGTCCGGTCGCTTCTGGCCGACGGCGCGAATCCGAACGCGGCCCGGGGGGACGGTTTGACCGCGCTGCACATGGCGGCGGAGGCGGGGAACCTCGAGATCGCCAGGCTTTTGATCGGTGCCGGGGCCGAGGTCGGGGCGACGACGCGCCTCGGCGGCTACACTCCGATCCACCTCGCCAGCGGCGCTGGCAAGTCCTCTCTCGTCGGCGCGCTCATCAAGGCCGGTGCCGACCCGAACGTGGTGACGACGGCCAGCGGCGTGACGCCGCTCCACCTCGCCGCGAAAGCGTTCGAGGGCGAGAGCACGGTTCGGGTGCTGCTGGAGCACGGCGCGAGCGTGAATGCCCTGGAGGCCGCGGCCCGACAGACGCCGTTGATGTTTGCCGCGTCGTTCGGCCGCACCGCGTCGGTCCGCGAACTCCTCGGTCACGGCGCGGATACGGCGATCCGCACCGAAGTCGTCGATGTGTTGAAGAGAATGGTCATCGACCAGGCTGCGCAGGCACGCCTCCAGGAGGCGCAGAAGGAGATCCTCGAGAGCTCTCCCGAGGGAGAGGACGGGGTTTTGACCGCCACGGAGGCGCAGGCGGCCATCGCCGCCCAGCGCGAGTTCCTGCGCTCGGATGAGGCGACCGAGAAGTTGCTCGTGGACTTCCATCCCGACGATGTGGCGAACCGCCGAAAGTACAGGGCGACCGAAGTCGAGTACCTGGCACGACCGTGGTTTGAGACCCTGGTCGGGAAGACGGGTGGGTTGACGGCGTTGCTGCACGCGGCCCGCGAAGGCCACATCGCAGTGGCGGAGGTTCTCCTGGACGCTGGAGCCGACATCAACCAGATCAGCGGCGGCGACGGAAGCAGTCCCCTCGTTAGTGCCGTGCAGAACGGTCACTTCGACCTGGCGCTGGTGCTGATCGAGCGCGGCGCGGATCCGAACCTCGCCACACACACCGACCGGGTCGCACCGCTCTTAGGTGTGTTGCAGACCCAGTGGGCGAACTTTACCAGTTACCCGGTGCCCCGGGCGCACGAGTACCAGAAGAGCGGCTACATGGACGTGCTGCGAGCACTGCTGGAGGCGGGCGCCGACCCGAACGTGGCGACCACGAGACACCTGTGGTACTGGGAATTCGTCGTCGGGCGCGTCGGGCTCGACGTCAACGGTCTCACCCCGTTCTGGCGGGCCGCCTTCGCGCTGGACATCGAGGCGATGAAGTTGCTGGCGTCCTACGGTGCCGATGCGAACACTCCGACCCGATGGGACGAGGTCGGCATGAGGGGTTCGCGGCAGGAGGACGGGCGAAGCGGGGATGATTCCGGGTTGCCGCCGTTTCCTAAGGGCACGGCCAACATGTATCCAATACACGCCGCGGCGGGGGGCGGTTGGCTCGGGTTCGTCGCCGTCGACATGCGCCAGGTGCCCAACAACTTCTTCAACACGGTGAAATACCTGGTCGAGGAACATGGCGCCGACGTCAGCGTGCCCCACTCCTGGGGCTACACGCCGCTTCACTATGCGGCGGCCAGGGGCGACCACGAGCTCATCGACTACCTGTTGTCGAAGGGCGCCGAGTTGAACGCAGTCAGCCGGCTTGGCCAAACGCCGGTGGATATGGCCCGCGGCGGCGGAGCCGGATACCACCGTCGTTCGCCGATGCCAGAGACCGTGAAGTACATGTTGAGCCTCGGCGCCGAGTTCAGGTGTATCGACACCCACTTCCGGGGTACCGGAGCCTGGTGCCCGGGCGCCGGCGTGGCGCCGTTCGAGGGAGCGATCATAACGCTACCACCTCCCAAATAGCGCCAGCCTTCAACGGGTGTAGGTGTGGTCTATGACCGCACACAGGGCGCTCACTAGAGCGCCCTACTCCCACCTCAACGCGACAATCGGATCCACCCTGAATGGGACACGACGACATGGAATTCTTCGGTGACAGCACGGGCGAGTTCCCGGTGACCTTCCCCGGGGAGTCGGTGGATTCGAGGGGGGCCGTATGAACCCAGGAAGAGGGACGTGCCTGGCCGTTGCGGTCCTCGCGGTCGCGCTGCTGACCGGAACCGTTGCGGCGGCCGACTTGCCGCTCCTGGACGCGACGAAGCGGGGTGACGTGGCGGCCGTCCGGTCGCTTCTGGCCGACGGAGCGGATCCGAACGCGGCCCGGGGGGACGGTTTGACCGCGCTGCACATGGCGGCGGAGGCGGGAAACCTCGAGATCGCTAGGCTCTTGATCGGTGCGGGGGCCCAGGTCGGGGCGACGACGCGCCTCGGCGGCTACATGCCGATCCACCTCGCCAGCGGCGCTGGCAAGTCCTCTCTCGTCGGCGCGCTCATCAAGGCCGGCGCCGACCCGAACGCGGTGACGACGGCCAGCGGCGTGACGCCGCTCCACCTCGCCGCGAAAGCGTTCGAGGGCGAGAGCACGGTTCGGGTGCTGCTGGAGCACGGCGCGAGCGTGAATGCCCTGGAGGCCGCGGCCCGACAGACGCCGTTGATGTTTGCCGCGTCGTTCGGCCGCACCGCGTCGGTCCGCGAACTCCTCGGTCACGGCGCGGATACGGCGATCCGCACCGAAGTCGTCGATGTGTTGAAGAGAATGGTCATCGACCAGGCTGCGCAGGCACGCCTCCAGGAGGCGCAGAAGGAGATCCTCGAGAGCTCTCCCGAGGGAGAGGACGGGGTTTTGACCGCCACGGAGGCGCAGGCGGCCATCGCCGCCCAGCGCGAGTTCCTGCGCTCGGATGAGGCGACCGAGAAGTTGCTCGTGGACTTCCATCCCGACGATGTGGCGAACCGCCGAAAGTACAGGGCGACCGAAGTCGAGTACCTGGCACGACCGTGGTTTGAGACCCTGGTCGGGAAGACGGGTGGGTTGACGGCGTTGCTGCACGCGGCCCGCGAAGGCCACATCGCAGTGGCGGAGGTTCTCCTGGACGCTGGAGCCGACATCAACCAGATCAGCGGCGGCGACGGAAGCAGTCCCCTCGTTAGTGCCGTGCAGAACGGTCACTTCGACCTGGCGCTGGTGCTGATCGAGCGCGGCGCGGATCCGAACCTCGCCACACACACCGACCGGGTCGCACCGCTCTTAGGTGTGTTGCAGACCCAGTGGGCGAACTTTACCAGTTACCCGGTGCCCCGGGCGCACGAGTACCAGAAGAGTGGCTACATGGACGTGCTGCGAGCACTGCTGGAGGCGGGCGCCGACCCGAACGTGGCGACCACGAGACACCTGTGGTACTGGGAATTCGTCGTCGGGCGCGTCGGGCTCGACGTCAACGGTCTCACCCCGTTCTGGCGGGCCGCCTTCGCGCTGGACATCGAGGCGATGAAGTTGCTGGCGTCCTACGGTGCCGATGCGAACACTCCGACCCGGTGGGACGAGGTCGGCATGAGGGGCTCACGGCAGGAGGACGGGCGAGGCTCGGATGATTCCGGGCTGCCGCCGTTTCCTAAGGGCACGGCCAACATGTATCCCATACACGCCGCGGCGGGGGGAGGTTGGCTGGGGTTCGTCGCCGTCGACATGCGGCAGATCCCGAACAACTTTTTCAATACGGTGAAGTACCTGGTCGAGGAACATGGCGCCGACGTCAGCGTGCCCAACTCCTGGGGTTACACGCCGCTTCACTACGCGGCGGCCAGGGGCGACCACGAGCTCATCGACTATCTGCTGTCGAAAGGCGCCGATCTGCACGCAACCAGCCGGCTTGGCCAGTCGACGGTCGACATGGCCCGCGGCGGGGGAGCCGGATTCCATCGTCGTTCGCCGATGCCAGAGACCGTGAAGTACATGTTGAGCCTCGGCGCCGAGTTCAGGTGTATCGACACCCACTTCCGTGGCACCGGAGCCTGGTGCGCGGGCGCCGGCGTACCGCCGTTCGAGGGAGCGATCATAACGCTGCCACCTCCCAAATAGCGCCAGCCTTCAACAGGTGAAGGTGCGGTCTATGACCGCACATCCCCTGATTTGAGTGGATTACCTGCAGTTCTCTGAGGGGCCCGGGATGAAATTCCCCGGGGCCTACCAATTCCTACAAGGCTATACGGGAGCTTCTGGGGAAATTTCCGGGGGAAATCAGCCGAGCCCTGCCGCACCGTTCCTTCAGTTCTTCAAACCAACTTCACCACTTCGACGGCGGCAGTGATCGGCAGACCGCTCGCGCAGAGGCACCCGGTCGATCAAGACACGCGTTTCGTAAATTGACTCGTCCATTGAAAGAAACCGACCGATCTTAGATGCTATGCTTTCCCCTACGGAGGAATGGCCGAGCGGTCGAAGGCGGTGGTCTTGAAAACCACTGTGCTGGAAACGGCACCGGGGGTTCGAATCCCTCTTCCTCCGTTTATTAGCGTCTTCGGGACTGACGACTCGCAACTGACTACTGACTACTAACCTTCCCTCTTCTTAATCATCGACTCGTACAACACCGGCGAGTAGCGTTCTTCCACCTTCGACGGGTAGTCGCAGACGTTCTTGGAGCCGTCGTAGACGTTGGCCTGGATCAAAGGTTCGCTGGGTCGGTAACCGGGGCCTTTCTCGTGGATGCCCGGCCGGTCCATCAGCTGTTCGATCGAATAGAGCGCGTCTTTTCGTTCGTAAACCGTCTGATGGTGTTCCCGGCTCATGATGATGGCTTCTTCGGGGCAGGCATCGACGCAGAAACCGCAGTAGATGCAGCGCAGCATGTCGATGTCGAAGCGGGTCGGGAACTTCTCGATCTCGGGATTCGGATGCTCTCCGGCGTCGATGTAGATACATTCGGCGGGGCAGGCTGTCGCGCACATGTAGCAGGCGACGCATTTGAGACTGCCGTCATCCCGGACGGTCAGGACGTGCGTGCCGCGAAAGCGCTCCGAATACTGTCGGGTTTGTTCGGGGTACTCGATCGTCGGACGGTCGCCTTTGAAGAGGCTCCGGTACAGGTGACGAAGTGTGACTCCGAATGCGCGCAACGTCAGGAGGAAGTGCGAGGGCTCTTGCCGGGCTCGCTCGCTGACGTTGATGACAGGGACATCGACCGCGTAGGGGCCGCTCATCCAACTACCTCCTGCGGCTCGGAAACGACCGACATCGCGCCAAGCGGGCCAATCGTTTCATAGTCCAGGCCTCGATAGGCCGGGACCGCCTTTGCGATCTCTGCGAAGGTCTCCGACGGTTTCGTTTCGGCGGCGTCTCCACGCAACTTCAACAACTCGGCCATGATCCTGTGCAATGGCCGAATCTCCCCCAGCGGCATCACGGCGCGGTTTGTGATCTGCAGCCGGCCGGCGTAATTCGTGTAGGTACCCTGCTCCTCGGACCATGCCGCTATCGGTAACAGCACCGAGGCCTTGGCGGCCCAGCCAAGTTCGTGAGTGGTACTCACGACGCTGAACTCGACGGCGGAGATCAGCCGTTCGAGGTTGCCGACAATGTTCTCGGAGTCCTCTCCGACCAGTTGGGGATGAAAAGCAATCCAGACTGCCTTGAGTCGTCCGTCTTCGGCGAGTTCGCACAGCCCTTCCAGCCCGTGCAGTTCCGGATCTCGGCCGAGGTCGAGTGCCCCGCGGGTGTTGGGGTGTTTGTCCAGGCGTCGGAGCATGTCGTCCTGTTGTCGGGCGTAGGTCGTGTCTTCGTTGTCCAGGCGGAAATCAACGTGGCCGTTGAAATACCGCTTCATCAGGAACAGGGCTTCGTTCGTGCTCGTTGCGGAACACAGCCCCGCGACGGATTTCTCGCCGTGGCTCGCTCGAACTTCCTCGAACCGGCGATGAACTTCCGGCAGGATGCCTTCCACTGACTTTATCTGATTGCCCGCTCGTCCTTCGACCAGACGTGTGCCCTTTTCCAGGGCATGGAAGCTCAGGCGTCCCTCGTCACAGAGCCAGCTGCGGTTGACTTCGGTGTTGCGGCGGCCGACAGTCCGGAAGACCCGGCCATCCGTCGCGCTATAGCCGGGAACTCCCCCACCCTGCGGCCGGGCCGAATGGTCGATCCTGAGGTTGCAGCCCGTGCTGCACCCGGCGCATACCGACGGCGTACCCTGGAGGAACCACGACCGCACCTTGAAGCGGAAATCAGAACTCGTCAGGGCCCCGACCGGGCAGACATCCACAACGTTGATCGAATAAGGATTGTCCAGGGGTTTGTCCTCGTAGACACCGATCTCGGATTTATGGCCGCGGCCGAAAACCTGGATCTCGTCCGTCTCTGTGACGTCGCGTGTGAACCGAACGCAGCGGGTACACAGGATGCAACGCTCCCGGTCCAGTTTGACCTGTGGTCCCAGGTCGAATGCCTTGAGCCGCCTCTCCTTCTGACCCAGCGGATACCTGCTGTCATGACCGCCGTGTTCCATGTAGTAGTCCTGCAGGAAGCATTCGCCCGACTGGTCACAGACAGGGCAGTCGATGGGGTGATGCAGGAGCAGGAATTCCATCGCGTACCGGACCGCTTCCTTCACGCGCTCGGTGTCGCTCCGGACGACCATTCCGTCCCGGACCGGGGTTGCGCACGACGGCATCAGCTTCGGCGCGCCTTCGGCTTCGATCAAACACATCCGGCAGCTGCCTTCGATCCCGATATCGGGGTGGTAGCAGTAGCGCGGTATCTCGACTCCCACTTCATCTGCGATCTGGATGATGGTTCTTCCGGCCTCGACGTCGTAGACCTGACCGTTGAGCGTGATGCTGGGCATGAGGGGCTAGGAGTCTGCGCGGCAGAAGGACCGGAATTGGGCGGATAGAGATCGAAGATAGGACATGTCACGAACATATCGAACCTATATCCCAGAACAGAGCCTGCTGCTGCCGCCGTCGCTGAGAGATTGGTTGGCCGAAGATCACCTGTCGTACTTCATATCGGACACGGTGGACGCCATGGATTTGAGCGCGTTTGAGCAGCGGTATGGAACGGACGGACCGGGCAATCAAGCGTACGATCCGCGGATGATGGTGAAGGTGTTGATCTACGGGTACGCGACCGGGGTGTTCTCGTCGCGGAAGATCGCGGCGAAGTTGACCGACGACGTGGCGTTCCGGATGTTGGGAGCGGAGAACTTTCCGGCGCACCGTACGATCTCGGATTTTCGCAAACTGCATCTTGAGGAGTTCGGGAACCTGTTTGTGCAAGTGGTGATGATGGCGCGGGAAGCGGGACTGGTGAAGATGGGAACCGTGGCGGTGGACGGAACCAAGATGCGGGCGAATGCGAGCAAACGCAAAGCGATGAGCTATGAACGGATGAAGAAGCAGGAGACCGAATTGGGCGAACAGATTCGGGATCTGTTGAACCGGGCTACGGCGACCGATGAGGAAGAAGACCAGCGATACGGCAAGGACCGGCGCGGAGACGAACTGCCCGATGGGTTGTCGACCCGCAAAAAGCGATTGGCCACGATCCAGGCAGCAATGAAACGGCTCGAAGAACGTCAGATGGCTGCGGACCAGGAAGCGGGACGGGAACCGGGAGACGACAAACCCGGATGCGGAAAGAAGCCATTCAAACGCCCCATGGGCGAGCCCAAACCGACGGCCCAGGACAACTTCACAGATCCGGAAAGCCGGATCATGAAAACCTCCACTGAAGGGTTCCAGCAATGCTACAACGCGCAGGCGGTGGTGGATTCCGAGGCCCGGATCATCGTAGCGACAACGGTGAGTTCCAATGCGTCCGACGCGGGACAGTTGGAACCGACCCTGGATGCGTTGAACAACAACCTGGGAGAGCATCCCGAACGTGTACTGGCCGATGCGGGATATCGATCCGAGTCGAATCTAGGGATGTTGGAACAACGTCAGATTGACGGGTATGTTGCCATGGGTCGCGAGAAGAATCTGGCCGATGTTCCACTCCCACCCAAAGACACTGCTGTTGGCCGGATGATGAGAAAGATGAAAACCAAGCGTGGGCGCGACCGCTACCGGGCCAGAAAGCACATTGGCGAGCCGCCCTTCGGGTGGATCAAGTCGGTGCTCGGATTCCGACAGTTCAGTCTACGCGGTTTGGACAAAGTGACCGGTGAGTGGAACCTGCTCACTCTGGCGGTGAACTTACGGCGGATGAACGGGATGATCGAATGGGCATAATCCGGAAAACCGGAACCCAGCAGACCCGATACACGGCCAATTACTGGTATCCGTACAGCTCTGAACTCCTCGTATCGGAAGAATCGATGGGTTCTCCTCCGAAGACCCTCTCAAATCCCAATAAATTCGAGTTCTTCGCGCTCTGCCGCGCAGACTCCTAGGTTAACATTGGCGCTGGCCGTGAGCGGTTGAAAATGGCGTGGGACAAGTGGGCAGTGATCAGTGGTCAGTGGCCAGAAGGGACTTACCGATCTCGCCTTCAACTGACCACTGAACCACTCGCCACTGACCACTTCTTATCCCCCCCCTTCGATCGGCAACTCCTCCCGATTCCCCCACTCCCCCCACGAGCCCAGGTAGTTACGGACCTGCGGGTATCCGATCAATCGCAGGGCGACGTACGTGTTCGCGGAACGGTACCCCCCCTGGCAGTAAGGGATGACTTCCCGGTCCGAGGTAACGCCCAGCCGTGCGTACTGTTCGGCGAGTGCTTCGGCCGGCTTGAACGTTCCATCCTCGTTCAGGTTGTTCTTCCATTCGAGGTGGACGGCACCAGGGATGTGGCCCCCGCGAGCGGACCGGACGAGTGTGGCGTTGTGTTCAGCTTCGCTGCGGGTGTCGACGATGGAGGTCGCTACCGAGCCCAGCCGCTCCAGGATGTCGTCCGCGGTTGCGAGCCTTTCACGCTGGGGGTTCGCTTTGAAATTGCCGCGCTGTGGCACGATCGCGTCTCGCCCGATGGGGAGACCGGTCCCGACCCAGGCTTCGAAGCCGCCGTCGAGCATGTGAACCGCTTCATGACCGAAGAACTCGAGGAACCAGAACAAGCGCGCTGCCCTTTCCCCGCTGACCCGGTCATGTACGACGACCCGGCTGTCGTCCGAGACACCCTTCGCGCCGATCAGGTGCTCGATGATCCACAGAAAAGCCTTCAGCGGGCCCTCGCGCGTGTCGATCAAGCTGATGCCGAAAACGTCGAAACTACGCGCACCGGGGATGTGCCCGTTCGCGTAATCTTCCGGTGGCCTCAGATCGAGGATGACCAGATTCGGGTCATCCTGCCGCTCTTTGAGTTCGTGGGTGGACCACAGCAGGTGTGGGTTTGTGTAAGGCATAGCGGCGACTCCCCTTTTATCGAGGTTCAACAGCAGTCATGCGTATCCGCGGCAGGCTCTGACAGTTTACCCGATATCCAGTCGCCGACGAGAACTTCAACTCGATGTTGGCCATCGCTTCTCACTTCCGACTCGTCACTCGCCACTTGTCACTGTTTTCCCAACTTCGCTAAACTCTAGAGGCTTTGTTGGCGGTTCCGGTACCAGACGCTACTTCAACGAAAAACATGATCGAAGTTCAGAACCTTACGAAGCGATACGACACGAAAACCGCGATTGCGGATGTCACCTTCAGCGTAGGACAGGGCGAGGTACTCGGATTTCTCGGACCCAACGGCGCCGGAAAGACGACGACGATGCGTGCGATCACGGGTTATCTGCCCCCCACCGCGGGCCGGATCACGGTCGATAGTTTCGATGTGTCCGAGAATCCGCTCGAGGTGCGCCGCCGCATCGGCTACCTGCCGGAGCATCCTCCCCTTTACTTGGAGATGAACGTTTCGGGATACCTCCGCTTCGTTGCCAAGATCAAAGGCGTCCCCAAGGCCGAGCTGGAGGACGAGATCGTTCGTGTCATGGACAAGGTGAATGTGCTCGAGGTCGAAGACCGGATCATCGGTCGTCTGTCGAAAGGATACAGACAGCGGGTCGGGCTGGCCCAGGCATTGCTGAACGATCCGCCGATCCTGATCCTTGACGAACCGACAATCGGCCTGGATCCGAAGCAAATACACGAAGTCCGCGAGCTCATCAAGGAGTGGTCCGGTCGGCACACCGTGCTTCTTTCGACGCACATCCTGCCTGAAGTCGAACAGACCTGTAATCGAGTCGTCATCATCGACAAGGGACGAGTCGTCGCCGTCGACACCCCTGAAAACCTTGTTTCTCAGCTGAAGGGCGCCGAACGCATCGTCGTTGAAGTTTCGGGCCCAGAGGAGGACGTGCTGACCCGGATAGGGGCCATTCCCGGCGTGTTGAAAGCGGATCGACTAGATACACACAACGGTCGGATGCGCATCGAGGTGGAGAGTGATGTGAGCGAAGACCTGCGGCCGTCGCTGGCGCAGATGATCGTGCAGAGCGGTTGGGGTCTGTTCGAAATGCAGTCGTCCAGGATGAGCCTGGAGGACATATTCCTGAAGCTGACGACCGACGACGAGGAGAGCAGTGAGGCCGCCGCCGAAGCTGGTTTTGAAGACGAGCCGGCCCTGGAAGGCTCCTCCGACGTCGACGGAGGTGCCGTAGAGCCGTGAGGAACATCCTGGCCATCGTTGAACGCGAATTGCGTGCCTATTTCATTTCGCCCGTTGCTTACGTCGTCCTGACGATCTTTGTATTTCTGTCCGGAATTTTCTTCCAGACCATACTCAACCAGGTGATGCAGATGGCGACGGTGAGCGCCTTGCAGAGCCAGCGTTTCGGGACAGGTCCTCAACCCATCGACATGCCGGGTCTGGTGAGCCGGAGCTTCATGGGCACTTTGAGCGTCATCCTGCTCTTCATGCTCCCGATGATCACGATGGCGCTGTTCTCCGAAGAGAAGAGACGCGGAACGATCGAGCTGTTGCTGACTGCGCCACTGACGGACGTGCAGGTCGTTGCGGGTAAGTTTCTGGCTGCCGTTTCCTTCTACTCGATCATGCTCGCTACGACTTGGGTACCCATTTCGGTGCTGTTCATATACGGCGACCCCGCCTGGGGGCCGATTCTGACCGGCTACCTGGGCCTGTTGCTATACGGAGTCGCCCTGCTGGCGGTCGGTCTGTTTGTGTCGACATTGACCGAAAATCAAATTGTCGCCGCCGTGCTGAGCTTCGGTGCCATCCTTCTGCTCTGGATGGTCGATGTCGTGGCACAGAGCGCGACCTCGACGACAAGGGCAGTCCTGACCTACATGTCGATCCTGGGACATCTGGACGACTTCATCAAGGGCGTGCTGGCGACGTCCCACGTGATCTTCTACCTGTCGCTCATGTCGCTGGGTCTGTTCCTGACGTACCGATCGATCGACTCGATGCGCTGGAGGGGTTGAGCTGTGAAGGAAACGTTGAAGAAACTGGATCTCGCCGGGCTCGTCATCATCGTCGGGGCGATGGTCGTTTACTCGGTTCGCGAAGTCTGGACCCTCTACCAGACGATCGCAGTGGTCATCGGGGCGCTCGTTGTCGTCGTTTCCATCGCTTCAAAGCTCGATGAGATCCAAGCCCGCCTCAAGCGTCGGTCTACCGGTTTCGGGATCAACTCCGGCGTTTCGATCGTATTGTTGGTCGGTGTCCTGGGTTTCATCAACTACCTGGGTGCCGAGAACGAGCAACGGCTCGATCTGACGACAGAGAAGATCTACAGCCTTGCCGAGCAATCCGTAAGCGTCTCCGGCCAGGTCGAGCAGGACACCCACGTGCGCGCGTTCTTTCCGACCGGCGACGACATCCCGACGCGAGAGTTACTCGAACTCTACGCGGCCCGGAACCGCCAGATCAGTTTCGAGTTCATCGATCCCGACCGGCAGCCGCAGCTCGCGCAACAGTTCGACGTCAGTGTTTACGGAGATTTCAACAATCCCCTCACGGGTCAGGCCTTCCAGTTCGGCACGCTCATACTCGAAATGGAAGACCGGCAGGAACGAATCGAAAAACAATCCGAACCACTGCGCGAGGAAGATGTCACGAACGCCCTGATGAAGCTCATCAAGGGCGAGCAGAAGGTTATCTACTTTATCGAAGGGCATGGCGAAAAGCTGATCGCCGAAACAGAGCGCACCGGCCTCGATGCGGCTCGAAACGCGCTGGAGCGGGAAAGCTACGTTGTCGAGACGTTGAACCTTGTCCGCGAGGAGACCATACCGGCGGATGCCGCCGCACTGGTCTGGGCGGGCCCTCAGAACGAGCCGTTTCCCGAGGAGATCGAGAAGGTGAATGCCTATCTCGAGCAAGGCGGCAGTGTTTTCGTGATGCTGGATCCGCCGCCGGCTACAGCGCTCTCCGCGTTACTGGATCGGTGGTCACTAGACGCGGGTGAGAATTTTGTCGTGGACGCCAGCGGGGTCGGCCGCCTTCTGGGTGCCGGTCCCGAGATCCCCCTGGTCTCTCAGTATGGAACGCACGTGATCACGGAGCGGTTCAACGCCATGACTTTCTTCCCGCTTGCGCGCTCGGTCGCTCCCGCCGAAGAGGTTGACGGTGGCTTGAACGTAACCGAGTTGCTTGCCACCAGCGCCCAGAGTTGGGGGAGAGCGATCTCGACAGTACCGAGGCCGGTTACGATCCGGAGCTGGACCTCGGTGGGCCGGTGACGATCGGCGTCGTCATCACACGGGACCTCGACGCCCAGGAAAAGTCCCGGCTCGTCGTGTTCGGCGATTCCGACTTCGCGAGCAATGGGTTCTTCAGTCTCCAGGGCAACGGGAATCTTTTCCTGAACACCGTGAGCTGGCTGGCCGAAGACGAGAGCTTCATCT
>CBDAPB010000031.1:0-213882 GCA_965198265.1 Terriglobia bacterium | reverse complement strand
GTATGGCGGTGCCTGGTGGTTCCTGGGTCCGCTGACACTGATGCCACTGATGATGGGTATGGGACTGGGCGTCAACTGGAACGTCAGTGCGGCAGCGCAGATGCTTCCCAGTTTGGCGGGTCACTTGATCTTTGGGGCGATCCTCGGCGTCACCTACTCCCGGCTTCAGGGCCGGACACCCGAATTCCAGGCAAGGCCAGTTTGAAGGGCATGAACCCGGCCGTGAAGAAGAGCCCTCTTTGAGTAAGAGGTCCAGAACTCTATTTCAGATGGGACCGCGTGCATTTGCTAGATAACTCAACCCGAGTCGGCGAGACGAGAAGCGACCGGTCCCATCTTCAGGAGCTGACCAACAAATCGTACCTGGAGCTACTCGAGCTAACAACGCTTCGGCTTTCAGAGCGCCAGTTAGAAGAGTTACGAAAGCTGACGGAGCAGGAACGAAAAGCCGAGCAGGAAAAGATCAAACGGGAAGAAGAAAGCGTGAAGAAGCAGCGCGAACAGGCCAGAAAGCAATTGAAGAAGTTCAACAGCGAGGCTTCGCGGGACACACCGGAGGTGGCGGCCCACCTTGAAACGGAAGTCGCCGCGATGATGATCAAGAAGCAGGCGCTGGTCGGACTCAGCCTGAATGGATCAAACCACACTGGAGCAGAACGATGATTCGATTGAAACGTTTCATGGGCGCCCTAATGATGGCTCTTATGATGGTCAGCCTTTCCATGGCCCAGGGCCCCAAGAAGGATGTTGGGAAGGCGAAGGAACCGGCAAGCGAGGACAAGCAATACGCTCTGTCGGTCGATGTGGATCTTGTCACCCTGGATGTCGTGGTTACAGAAAAGCACGGTCACCTGATATCCGGACTCCAGAAACAGCACTTCACAATCCTTGAAGATGGCGTTCCTCAGACCATCACGCACTTCAGCCCGATCGAAGCTCCTCTCACCGTTGTCATCCTGGTCGAGTTCAGCGATACGATCGGATACTATATTGACGACGTCCTGGGACCGGCAGCCGGGTTCATTGAGTCACTACGTCCCGAAGACTGGGGTGCATTGGTGGCCTTTGATATGCGACCGGAGATTCTTGTCGACTTCACCCAGAACAAACGATCCCTCCTGAATGGTCTCGGACGACTTACGACGCCCAGCTTCCGTGAAACCGCCCTCTATGACGCGGTCTACGACACGCTGGAACGCCTGGAGAGTGTCCGAGGAAAGAAAGCCATCCTCCTGTTGAGCGCCGGTCTGGACACGATCAGCAAACACAGCTATGGCGACGTCCTAAAAAAGGCGGAAAGCTCCGACACGATGATCTATTCGGTGGGTATGGGGCAGTTGACCCGAACCCGTTACGAACTCTCCATGTCGCCTCTGACCAGTATCACGTTCTTGCAAGCCGACAACGTCATGAGGTCTTTGGCGCGGCTCTCGGGTGGCATAGCGTTCTTTCCGAAGTTCGAGGGGGAGTATCCGAGCATTTACGAGAGCGTCGGCGCGCACTTGCGGCACCAGTATAGCCTCGGCTATGTTTCGAACAACCTCGGGAAAGACGACAAACTCAGAAAGCTCAAAGTCGAGGTGCCGCGGATCGATGTGGACGGGGACGGAAAGCCCGACAAGCTAAAGGTGCGCCACAAGAAGGGCTACCGCTCGCCCACGTAAATTCTAAGTCATCGGTTTCAATTCTTGGAGAACGGTTGGGATCAGTTCGGCAACCGTCGGGTGGATATGGACCGCTCGGGATATCGCCGTGTAGGGCTTCCCCGTGTACATCACGTCCATAATGCAATGGATGGCTTCGTCGCCGCTGAGCCCGAGGATGACTGCACCGAGGATCTCTTTGCTGTCGGCATCCACCAGAACTTTCATGAACCCACGGGTCTCACCAAATTCTTTCGCCCGGCTCACCCGGGTCATGGCCCGTTTCCCGACCAACACACTGCGGCCGGACTCCTTTGCCTGTCGCTCGGTCATTCCGACCCGGCCCAATGGTGGATCGATGAAGAGCCCGTAACAGAGAATGCGGTCCGTGACGCGGCGCGGGTCGTCATCAAACAGGTTGGCGGCGACGATTTCGTAGTCGTTGTAGGACGTATGCGTGAATGCACCGCGACCGTTCACTTCGCCGATAGCCCAAACGCCCGGGACATTCGTGCGCAGGAAATCGTCGACGACGATGTGGCCGTACCCACTGGTTTCAATGCCGGCTTCATCAAGGCCAAGGTCATCGGTATTGGGCGTCCTGCCCGCGGCAAGCAGCAGATGGGTTCCCTCGACTTCGAGGGGTTCTTCCTCGCAGCTCACGCCGACAGTGACACCGCCTGAGGATTGACGCACTCTGACGCATTGGGCATTCAATCGAATGTTGACGCCTTCTCCTTCCAGGATCTCGCGCACGGTTTCTGAAACGTCTTCGTCCTCGCGGGCGATGAGCCGATCACCCATCTCGATGACAGTGACTTCGGCGCCAAAGCGTCGATACATCTGGGCGAACTCCAGCCCGATATAGCTGCCGCCGATAATGATCAGGTGCTGTGGCAGGAAGTCGATTTCCATCATGCTCGAGTTGGTCAGATAATCCACGTCATCGAGGCCTTCGATGTCGGGAATGCGAGCCCGAGCGCCTACGTCTATGAAAATCTTGTCTGCTTCAAACGTGTCCTGGTTGACTCGGACTTGGCGGGAGCCAACGAACCTTGCGTGCCCGCGAACCAGCGTGACGTTCTCCATACCCTCGAGCCAACCGGTGAGGCCCTTGTTCGAGGCACCCGAGATTGCGTCCATGCGTTCTTTAACCTGCCGCATGTCCACGGTCACTGAGCCATCGACAATCACACCGAATTGCCTGGCCTGTCTTGCCGTGTACGCGACCTTGGCACTCCCCACCAAGGTCTTGGTCGGGATGCAGCCGACGTTGACGCAGGTCCCGCCAACGAGCTTGCGTTCGATAATGGCGGTTTTCAAACCCTCTCGGTTCAGCCGGCCGGCGAGCGACGGCCCCGCCTGTCCCGTGCCGATCACGATGGCGTCCAACTGTGTCGTCATACGGTCCTCCTCGGGGAACAATGGTTCAGTGATTCGTTGTGATGAATCCAATCATAGGATGCCCCTTGAGTGAAAGGCGCGTCGAGTTGTTGGTGAGACGACACGCGTCTTCGACCCGGAATCGGTTCGAGACTGCCATCATCTCACCTCGTGCCGGATCGAGCGTAATACGACAACAAGGCGTTTATCTTCCTGATGGACTATCCGAACCGCCACCGCATAAGAATCTGGGGTACCGCCGAGTTCGTCGAAGATGATCCGGCACTGCTCGAAGCCCTCTGGTGGACCCCGATTACAAGGCCCGACCCGACCGCGTCTTACGCTTCCACGTAGAGGCCTGGAGCCCGAACTGCCCTCAGCACATCAAACAACGATTCACCGTCGAAGAAATGGCACCGAAGGTCAAGAAACTTCAGCAGTGTATTGCGGATCTGGAAGAAACCAATGCTTCTCTCAGAAAACAACTCGGTGATGCTGCGCGTGAACTCGCCGCCACGGGATCTGGCTCAGAACTCATAGCGTCGCTACTAACCGAGATACCCGCCGTAGAGAAAGGGTGTGGGGTCGACTGAGTTGCAGCCGCGGTTCCCCGCGATGGTAGGTATGAACACGTCGAAAGACTCTATCTATCGACCCGACACCGCGTACGGCGCTGAGCTTGTTCTGATGTCTGTAATACCCCACGACCGGTGCAGTCTCATCCGTATACACGCGGAGTCGGGTACCTATTTTTGCGTCATCCTGATCGTCGACCCTGCCCGAGGTTTTCGCTCGTCCACCAGGTGCGGTCTATGACCATTCTTGTCCAAAACAGATCGAGGGGAGGGGATGCTGGAGAAACCCGCATCCAAACGGAGGTGTAGGTGCGGTCTATGACCGCACTCTTCGAACCGAAACACGTGCGCTCATAGAGCGCACCTACACCTGATCCCCAAGTTTCGCTTGTCTCAGGTCTGTAAGCGGCCTTCAACTTTGAGCACGCCATCTTCTCCCGTTTCGTGAAAGCGAACGATCTTAGGCATAGTGGGCCTCCTCTGTTTGGTTCAATGTTTGGAACTAGGTCAGGACACCAACACGACGTTGCCGGCAACCTCGTTGGCAGCGATCGCCCGATGGGCCTCCGACGCCTGGCTCAAAGGCAGAACTCGGTCCAGCACGGGGCGGATCCGTCCTTCGCCGACTTGCTCCAGGCCCCACTCGAGGTCTTCCAGGTCGCTGGCCATGGAACCGAGCAGGCGTTTCTGGCCGAAGAACAGGCTGCGGATGTCGAATCGGACTTCCGGACCGGCGGCGAAGCCGAACGCAACGATCGTTCCCATGGGCTTGGCGGCTTCGATGCTCTTCGCCAACACGTCGCCACCCAGATTGTCGACGACAACGTCTGCGCCCTGGCCGTTGGTCCAGTCGCCGAGCCGTTCGCCAAGATCTTCGCCCCTTGTGTTGATGACCAGGTCTGCTCCGAGCGAGGCAGCGAGATCGCCTTTCGTATCGCTCCGTACCGTCGTTGCCACCCGAGCGCCCAGCGCCTTGGCGACCTGAATCTGCATGCTGCCGGAGCCGGATGCACCAGCCTGTATCAGCACTTTGTGGCCCTCCCGGACGCCGCCAACCTCCCGGACCGCGCGAACCGCAGTCGCGAGAACAATGGGAAGCGTCGCGACTTCTTCCGGCCGCAAGCCGGTCCGGTCCTTGACCAGCCAGCGTTCGGGAACTTCCATGTACTGCGCGTAAGTGCCGGGTATTCCCAAACCGGGCAGCGCAAAGCTGGGGGCCGTCGCGGCCGGACTAATGTCATACTCCTCCGGCTTCTGTGGGTATCCGGGAGCGGGGATTACACGCTCTCCGACCTTGAATCCGTCGACGCCCTCTCCCAGTTCAGCCACCTCGCCGGCGCCATCGCCGCCCAGGATGTGGGGAAAGGAGAGATCGGGTACGACCGAGCCTTCTCGAATGTAGTGGTCTAGGAGCCTGCGCGGCGGAACGAGAAGGATGGGTGTTCCATGGGATTTGATCGCGATTTCCGAGGAGCCCCTGCCGATTCTGCCACCAAGCCGAGCTCAGGCCGTTGCGGACTGGAGTCGTGAGCCGTGTGGTGGGCTTGGCGAGTCCCGGTTTCCCGGATTATGCCCATGCGATCTTCTCGTTCATCCGTCGTAAGTTCACCGCCAGAGTAACCAGATTCCATTCACATGCCGCGTTGTCCAAACCCCGCAGACTGAATTGTCGGAATCCCAGCACCGACTTGATCCACCCGAAGGGCGGTTCCCCAATGTGCTTTCTGGCCCGGTAACGGTCCCGTCCACGCTGGGTTTTCATCTTCCGGACCATCCGGCCAAACGCAGTGTCTTCAGGTGGAAGGGGAGCGGCGGCGAGGTCCTTTTCGCGGCCCATCGCAACATACCCATCGATTTGACGTTGTTCCAGCATTTCTAAATTCGACTCGGATCGGTATCCCGCATCCGCGAGCACGCAGTCGGGATGCTCTCCCAGATTGTCGTTCAACGCCTCCAGAGCCGGCTCCAACTGCCCCACATCCGCCGCATTGTTGCTCACCGTTGTCGCCACGATGATCCGGTCCTCAGAATCGACCACCGCCTGTGCGTTGTAGCATTGCTGAAACCCTGCGGTGGAGGTCTTCATGATCCGGCTTTCCGGGTCGGTGAAGTTGTCCTGGGCTTTTGGCTTGGGCTCACCCATGGGGCGTTTGAACGGCTTGCCTTTCTTACCGCTGCCCGGTTTGTCGTCTCCCGATTCCCGTCCCGCTTCCTGGTCCGCAGCCATTTGACGCTCTTCGAGCCGCTTCATTGCCGCCTGGATCGTGGCCAATCGCTTCTTGCGCGTCGCCAACCCCTCGGGCAGTTCGTCGCCGCGCCGGTCCTTGCCGTAACGCTGGTCTTCTTCCTCATCGATCGTCCTGGCCCGATTCACCAGATCCCGAATCTGCTCACCCAACTCGGTCTCCTGCTTCTTCATGCGTTCATAGCTCATCGCTTTGCGTTTGCTCGCATTGGCCCGCATCTTGGTTCCGTCCACTGCCACGGTTCCCATCTTCACCAGACCCGCTTCTCGCGCCATCCGCACCACTTGCACGAACAGGTTCCCGAACTCCTCAAGATGCTGTTTGCGAAAATCCGAGATCGTACGGTGCGCGGGAAAGTTCTCCGCTCCCAACATCCGGAACGCCACGTCGTCGGTCAACTTCACCGCGATCTTCCTGGACGAGAACACCCCGGTCGCGTAGCCATAGATCAACACCTTCACCATCATCCGCGGATCGAAGGCCTGATTGCCTGGCCCTTCAGACCCATACCGCTGTTCGAACGCGCTTAAATCCATTGCGTCCACAGCATCCGATATGAAGTACGACAGGTGATCTTCGGCCAGCCAATCTCTCAGCGACGGCGGCAGCAGCAGGTTCTGTTCCGGAAGATATGGTCGGTAGGTTCGTGACATGTCCTATCTTCGATCTCTATCCGCCCAATCCCGGTCCTTCTGCCGCGCAGACTCCTAGGCGATTGATTCCTGCGGCGAGCATTCGGACCAGGACGTGTCCTGGTCGGGGCTGCGGCGTCTGGATGTCTTCGTACTTCAAGACGGTGGGATCACCGAACTCGTGAATCACGGCTGCTTTCATTTCGCTTACCTCGTTTGGTTGAACGTCTGTGTTTGGGTGTCGTCAGCACGTCGGGTGGGCTGTCGGCCTCCTCTGCCTCACCTGTTTCTCTCTACTTGCATCGCCGTGTTAACGGCAACATGGATGCCATTCCACCAGCCACGTAACTTATTGATTAGGCACGGTTACTGTTTCAACCGGCACCACGATAAGTCGTGATTTAACGAAATATCGGTGGAAATAACACGACATATCGTGCTATGAGGACCTTTTGAGGTGCTTCCAATGCGAGAGGGCGAACTGTCACCCGACCGAATCAACGAGCTGGCTCAGTACCGGCGCATTCTGAACAACATTCCAGCCGAGATCGGGGTATTCGACATTGAGGGACGATTCCTCTTCAACACCCCGTCCGGAATCCGCGACCCTTCGGTTCGAGAATGGGTACTGGGGAAAACCCATCACGACTGGTGCCGAGAACGCCACCACCCCATCGCGATTGCAGACAAACGCCAGGCGATGATCGAGCACTGCGTCAGGGAGAGGGAGGCGCAGACCACTGAGGAAGTATGGACGGACAAGAGCGGACGAAGCCTAAATTACGTACGCACGTTCAGTCCCGTCGTCGATGAGTTTGGCCAGGTGACGCACGTGCTCGGCTACGGCCAAGAGATCACGGAATTGAAAAAGGCCGAGGACGAGCTCCGCCGAGCGCTGGCTGAGGTCGAAACCCTGAAGGATCGTCTCCGTGAAGAAAACATCTACCTCCAGGAAGAGATCAAAACGCATCACAACTCGGCCGAAATCGTCGGGAGCTCGGACGCGATCCGGAGCGTGTTGGATGCCATAGAGGCAGTCGCTCCGACGGAAACCAACGTAGTAGTGACGGGAGAGACCGGCACGGGGAAGGAGCTTGTGGCGCGGGCCGTGCATGCGTTGAGTCGCCGAAGCGGCAAGCCTCTCATCAAGGTCAACTGTGCGGCGATCCCTCGCGATCTGTTTGAAAGCGAGTTCTTCGGCCACACCAGGGGTGCTTTTACCGGGGCGGTCGCGGACCGGGCGGGGCGATTCCAGCTTGCCGACGGCAGTACTCTGTTCCTGGACGAGGTGGGCGAAATACCACACGAGATGCAGAGCAAGTTGCTCCGTGTGCTGCAGGAAGGGGAGTACGAACGCCTGGGCGAGGCACGAACGAATAAAATCGACGTTCGAGTTATTGCGGCCACGAATCGGAACCTCAAGAACGAGATCGAGGCAGGCCGCTTTCGTCAGGACCTTTTCTATCGGCTCAACGTGTTCCCGATTGAAGTCCCTCCACTGCGCCACCGTCGAGAGGACATACCGCTGCTGGCCGCGCGATACCTCGATCGTCTGTGTCGGAAACTGAATCGGCCTGTCTGGAAACTCACCCCAGAAGAGGTGCGTAAGCTGCAGGCGTTCGATTGGCCAGGCAATGTGCGCGAACTCGAGAACGTTCTCGAGCGGGCGTTGATCACGCGCCACGACAAGGGCTTGGAGCTGGCCCTTGAAGTGGGTGGGCCGACGGTGGACGGCTCTGGTCAGGCGGATCGAACCCAGGGCATGGACAGCGTCACGGCCGTGATCACGGACGCCGCGTTTCTGCGCTTCGAGCGCGAGAACATGCTCAGGGCGCTCAGGCAGACCGATTGGCGTATCTACGGGCCCGACGGAGCCGCGAAGTTGCTCGGAATCAAGCCGACGACACTCGCGTCACGGATGAAAAAGATGCGTGTCACAAAGCGGTGAAGCTGCAGCCTGAAGTGAAACTCCATGAGCTCACGGGCGGGGCGCGGTAGCAGCGCGTGGCAGGATCTCCGACGAATCGAACAACCACAGCCAGAACGCGCCGAGTCCAAGGAACATAACCAACAGGTGGACCAGCACCCCCAGGTAGGGGACGCTCACGAGGACGGCGAACACGCTGAGTCCGGCCACCAGAGGCAAGAACACCCCTCCCGCCCGATCCGGCACGGCCCGACCCAGGATTGCGCGTCCGGCCATCAGGCTCACCGAGGCGGGCGCGATGAACGCACCGAAGATCCAGAAACCGGCGAGCAAGATACCCTCCGCAAAACCTACGACGATGAGCGTGGGCAGCAATAAGGACCATAGTTTCAGGAGCCCGGCCGCCAGTCCGAGACCGATCACGACAATCAGCACCCCCAGGGCCTGGACCAACAGCACTGCGATAGCGATCACACCGCGGCCGATTCCTGCGAGCGGCCTTTTTTGTGTCTTTGATTCCAGATCCCGCAGGTTCACGGGGGCGATCCAGGCCAGCAACAGACCGACAATCAAAACGATAACAACGTGGCGAATGCGCCCCAACAATCCGGCAGACTCTCCCTCGCCCCCGACAGCAGCGTCGACATTTCCTCTAATACTTCCGTCCAACGCGATTGCGACCGCCTCGGCACGGAAGTCGCCGACCACATCGCCGGCGAGCGCCGCCTCGTAGCCGGCGAACAGGAGGCTTCCATCGACCCAGCTCCCTTTGTTGGTTTCGAGACCGAGGGCCGCCGTCACAAAATCGCCGCCGATGCGCGCCCCTGGTCCCAGGACGGTGGTCATACCGGCAATTCGCAAATCATCGCCGACGCGGCCATCCACGACGTAGATCTGGCCGCACCCGGTCAGGTCGCCGTCCACCATGCCCCGCAGCGTTACTTCTCGGCCGCTGGCCATCACGTCACCTCTCACCGTTCCTTCGATAACAACGGTGTCTCCGAATGCGTACAGATCCTCTTCGATCACTTCGTCGGCGCGAACGACGACTTCTTTTCCCACGCGCAGCTCCTGTGCCCCCAAGGGTTGGCCTGCGATCAGGACTGCGAGCAGGACCACCCCCGGCGACGAGACATGTCGGCATGCCGTGGCCTCTGTCGTGGCAATCCCGGACGTCATGGATTCACCCCCGCCGCGCTGGCAATCTGCTTCAAGAAGTCTCAAGCCTCTTGGGATCCACCCAGGTTGAGTCGGATCGACCCCATTTCCGGCTCGAAGGTCAGCCCGAAACTAAGAAAAGTGCAGCATCGGCGCTCCATCAAGATGAAATCCAACAGGCGCCTCGCTGTTTGCTCATCCCCGGGAAAGCTCGCGGCAAATCCGTCGGGTCGTTGCCTCCACTCCAGAGAACCTTCGATCAGCTCCGAAATCTCCTCGCTCCTTCGGGCAAGCTCGGTCGAACTCAGACTGCAGGCAAGGGTGCTGTTCGTCTTTTCTTCTTTCATCTTCTCCGACATCTTCGCCTCCTAGCGACCCGTATTCATCGGGTTCATGTGATAGGCTAGAAGTTAAAGTTAACTTTAAGTCAAGGGGGTTTTCGCAGAAAATGAGAATCAGCGAAGTGGCTGAGAAGGCAGGTCTTCGGCCGTCCGCTCTCCGGTACTACGAAAGCATCGGCCTGCTGCCTCCACCGATGCGGATCAACGGAAGGAGAAGCTACGGGCCGGACGTTCTGATGCTGCTGGCCGGAATCGGAGTGGCGCAGCGAGCCGGCTTCAAGGTCGAGGAGATCAAAGAGCTGTTCTACGGCTTTCCTGCTGATGCGAGCCCTTCGGAGCGGTGGTCTGAATTGGCACGCTCGAAGCTCGTCGAGATCGACCAGATGATCGACCGGGCCCGGGAAATGAAACGCTTACTCGAAGAGGGAATCCGGTGCGGCTGTTCCAGCCTGGATGAATGCGAACTGGTTCCCGACCCGGTAGGTATCACTGCCGAAGTTCGGAAAAGTTAGGTTACTGTTTGTCAGGGAAACGTCTCTTAAGAGATCTCGGTGCCGGAGACAAGCGAAACTTTGGGATCGGGTGTAGGTCTAGACAACCGCCAGCGCCCGCTCAATGTCGGCCTGGAGGTCTGCCACATCTTCAATGCCGGCCGAAATACGAACAAGGCCATCTCCGATTCCCAACGACTCCCGCTCTTCCGGCGTCAGTGTTCGATGGGATGAGATGGCTGGATAGAGCACCAACGAATATATGTCGCCCAATGACGTGGCCGGCTGGATCAAATCCAGGGCATCCATGAAGGCAAAGATCTGCTCCCGGCCCGCTCCCAGGATGTCAAATGAGAACACTCCGCCGGCTCCCCGGCCCCCGGTCAGGGAATGCACTAGCCCATGCTGGGGATGGTCCGGCAGGAAGGGGTAGTTGACGTGCCTGACCTTGGGATGGCCCACGAGCCATTCCGCCAGAGCGAGCGCGTTATCGCACTGCTGGCGCATGCGCAAAGACAGGGTCTTGAGACCTCGCAATGCCAGCCATGCTTCGAAGGGCCCGATGCTGCTGCCGACGAGCTTGTTCAAGGTGAAGGATTTCTCTTTCAGAGCTGCCGTCGTCGCCACGATACCGGCCATGACGTCTCCGTGACCGGCAATGGATTTTGTCGCGCTGTGAATCACCATATCTGCACCGAACTGGATGGGGTTGCACAGATAGGGGGAGCAGAACGTGTTATCGACCAGCAGAAGCGCGCCCTCCACATGGGCAATTTCGACCAGACGGGGCAGGTCGGCAACCTTCATCAGGGGGTTGGAGATCGTTTCTACAAGCAGGACGGCCGGTTTTTCCTGGACTACGGTTTGACGCACGGTCTCCAGATCAAGGACATCAACAAAGTGAACCCTGGCGCCCAGGAGCGTGAAAATGTCCTGCAGGAGCGTGTAGGTTGCGCCATACACATCGGCTGCGGCAACAACCGTAGTTCCGGCCTGAACGCCGGCCGCTAACAACGACATGTGAATGGCCGCCATTCCGGAGGAAAAGGCGTGGGCGTTTTCGGCTCCCTCCAGATTGGCCACGGCTGTTTCAAAGGCTGTCACGGTCGGATTGGCGTACCGTGTGGAGTACACGTACCCCGCTTTTTCGTTGCCCAGGACAGCATCCAGATCGTTGGAGTCCGCAAAGGTATACCCCACGGAGGGGTGAATGGCGGAAACCACCGGATTCACGCCTTCCAGATCCAGCCTTTCACCCGCATGAACAGTTCGAGTTATGAATGATTTATTGTCTAGGTCTGCCATTGTTTTCCTCGAGGGGTTATTGGTCCTGCTCCAGTCAGGTCCGACATCGAGGGCTTCTCTTCCCTCTCGATGGCTGAAGAATTGGACCACAAGAGGGCGCAAGCGGCCAACCATCGGTTTGATCTGTGCGCTGCCGCCCCGTCTCCGCGTAAAGGTGACTGCCCGTCAAATGCTCGGCGTATCATGGTTGAAGGAGGTCCCTCGATGGCAGATTTCAAGGTGACCAAACTGGACGACGACATCGACTTCGACAGTCTGGCCTACTGGGACGTCGTCATCATCGGGGCGGGTCCAGCGGGCTTGGCTGCCAGCCTGACCACCGCGCACCGCGGCCTGACGACTCTCGTCATCGAAGCCAAGGACAAACCCGGTGGGCAGCCGCAATTTCTCTACCCGGACAAGAAGATCGTCGACGTCCCGGGATTCCCCGACGGCATCAGCGGCGAGGAGCTGTCGTCACGGGTCTATCGACAGGCCTGCGACGCCCTGGTTCAGTTCCGGTTCGGCGAGGAACTGGTCGACATCGAGGACACCGACGAAACAGAAAAGGACGATCCCCTCAAGAAGGTGATCACGAACAACGAAGTCTACAAATGCCGGAAGGTAATCATCGCGTGCGGGCTGCTGCACTTCCCTCGCAGGCTTCCCGTCCTGGACCAGCTCAACTCGAAGAATGTGCATTACAAGGTTCCGAAGATCGGAGACTACGAAGGGCAGGATGTCGCTATTGTGGGCGCGGGGGACTCGGCTCTCGATGCGGCGGTGATGGTGCTGGGCCGGGAGGGACTGGTTCATCTCATCGTTCGCGGAGCCGAACCCTCCGGCAAGGCCGACACATTCGCAAGAGTCAAATCGTCGGGTGCAGCCCTGCACCTGTCGTCCGAAATATCGGCGGCGGAGTTCGCCGACAACAGAATCCGTCTCACCTTGACCGATAGCCAATCCCTGCTCGTCGACAGGATCATCGTTCAGATCGGTTTCCTCTCGGCGAAGGACACGTTTCGCCGGCTCGATGTACGCCTGAACGATGACGGCAGCATCGCGATTGACCCCTATTTCGAAACCAGCCGGCGCGGCGTGTTCGCGGTGGGTGATGTACACGGCGACATCAAGCTGATCGCGGTCGCCTGGGCCGAGGGAATTCAGGCTGCGATCTACGCCTTCAAGGAGATCACCTCCCCGTACTGGCTGAGCGAGAAGCGTCTGCACGACCAGAAGATCACTATGATCGGAGAAAAGATCAGTCAGGCAGCCCGAAAACGTGTGCGCTCGTAGAGAGTGATTGATCTCCCGCGCTATCCCCAAACTTCACCAATGCGTCCTCGACTTGATGGGTAGGGGCCGATTTGCTTGACAACTATATAAATTATGTCATAGATTCGCGTCAAGGCGGTGTCCACCATGAGTCTCGAACACATCCTGCTGGGAATGCTGCATGAGCCCGCAAGCGGTTACGACATCAAGAGTGATTTCAGTCAGGGTACCCGTCACTTCTGGTCCGCAGAGCTGAGCCAGATCTATCCCACGCTGAAGAAGCTCGAAAACCGGGGGTGGTTGAGGAGCAGGATCGAGCCCCCGGCGAAAGGACCGCCGCGCCGTGTCTACCACAGGACCGTGGAAGGGCGTCGGGAACTGATCCAATGGCTGAAGGCCGGTCCGCAGATGGGGACCGAGCGGTTTGCTTACGTGGCCCAGCTGTGCTTCATGCACGAACTCGAGGACCTGGAGGCGACCACCGACTTCATGCTCGACCTGCGCTCTCGCCTCGGCGAATTCCTGGCGCTGCTTCTGCAGGCCGAATCCGAGTTTGCCGGGAACGACACCGCAGAACTCGACAATCTGAACTCCGAGGACTTTCACGTCTTCCTGGCCGTGCGCATGGGCATTCACTCGCTTCGAGCCAAGGTTCAATGGTGCGATGAGGGGCTTGGGCAAATCGAGCTGCGGCGGCAACCGAAAGCCGTCAAACACCGGGAGCGCAAGAGGAAATCGAAGGAGGTCCGTAGTGGCTGAGACGATTCACGACGTGCTGCGCTGGCTGCACATTTCCATGGGGTTTCTAGGTCTGGCCATGTTCTGGATACCGGCGTTCGCACCGAAAGGCCGTCGGGTTCACATCGCCGCGGGGAAGGTATTCGGCCTGTGCGCCTACACCGTCGCCCTGACGGCCATCGGCTCGACCTCCTGGGTACTCATCCATCCGTCGAGCTGGGTTGGCGAGCCCGTGACGCTGTCCCAGATACCCGCGGACGACATCATGTTCGTCGCCATCCTCGGCCTGCTGGCCATCTTCCTGCTGCAGGGCATCGAGAACGGCTTGCGCGCCGTGCGCACCAAGCGGCAGCCCGAGACCTTTGCCGGTACCCGGCTGCGTTCGCTCAACCTGGCACAGGTGTTCGCCAGTGTCTCGGTGTTTCTCTTCGGCGCCTACCACATCGTCCAGGGCGGCAGCGCGCTGTTCTGGATCCCGGTCGCCCTGGGTGCGGCCGGTGTGGCCGACTTCTTCGAGAACCGGAAGTTCTTAGCCAACCCCCGTCCCACGCCGATGGCTTGGTGGTACAGACACATGGACGGCATGGTGGGTTCGGGTATTGCCTTTCACACGGCGTTCCTGGTCTTTGGTTCGCGGACTCTCTTCGGCGGCGCATTGATCCAGGGAACATGGTCGTTCCTGCCCTGGATATTGCCGACTGCCCTGGGATTACCCGCGCTGCATCTCTGGACGCGGTACTACAAGAGGAAGTTCGGAGAGCTGCCGGCGAGGGTTCCCAAAGAGTCGATTCTTACCGGTGAGCCGGATTCTTCGTGAAGGAAGTGTAGGTGCGGTCTATGACCGCACGTTTTCCGCGACAGAGACTAGTTTTTCGACGCTCTGATCTCCGCCAGAAGTTCGCGACGGAAGAGGTCCAGCTTCTCGTCCATCGAAGCCAGACGGAGGTCGACCTTGCTCTCGAGGCGGATGAAGTCGGCTGACAAGGTTTCTTCCACGCGCTGTATCTGAGCGAGCAATTCCCCGCGATAGGCTTCCATTCTCGGAGAAATGGTCCCGAACTTCATGTCGAGGGCCTCGAACCTTGTATCGATGGCTTCAAACCTCGCTTCAAACTTCGTGTCGAGAGCTTCAAACTTCGTGTCGAGGGCTTCAAACCTCGCTTCAAACTTCGCGTCCTGAGCGTCGATTCTGGCGTTGATGGCTACCAGCTCGCCTTTGATACCCTCGAGCTGAGGGGCGATGAAGCTCTGGAAGAGTTCTTTCACATCGTCAATCATGTTGTGGTCCGCTTCGTGTGAAAGGGCCCCACGATGATACCACCAACACATGCAGCTTTTCGCTCAGCGTAGGGTGTGCGGTCATAGACCATCCTTGTCCAAAACAGGTTGGAGAGACGGGATGTTGGAGAAGCCCGCCACACTGAGGTGTAGGTGCGGTCTGTGACGTCTGTGACCGCACATTCTACTCGATCGAGGAGGGTGGCTGGGACCTCGTCCGACAGCTATTGCAGATTGGTCATTGAACGATTCCGCATTGGAAATTTGGAGATTGCAAATTGCTCGATTTCTTATTGGTCGGAAATCTGAAATGAAACAATCTCCAATGAGCAACCTGCAATGTGGATTCTTTCAAATATCGCAATTTGCGATAGGTGTCGGTGCGGTCTATGACCGCACAGTCTTCGAACCGAAACACGTGCGCCCTATGAGCGCACGTCGTCTCAGGACGAAGAACATGCCGCCGATGGATCGCAGCCGCTTCACGCCGCATGCCGCTCCAGCAGTTCCGATATCGCCTTCCTTGGCTGGGCTCCCAGCAGTCGCTCCTGTTCGCGTCCGCCCTTGAACAATATCAGCGTCGGAATGGACCGTATGCCGTAGCGTGCTGAGGCCTTCGGGTTCTGATCGACGTCGAGCTTCGCGATCGTTGCGCGACCGGAAAACGTCTTCTCCAGTTCTTCGAGCGTTGGAGCGACCGCGTGGCAAGGCCCACACCAGTCGGCCCAGAAGTCGACCAATACGGGTTGATCGGCTCGGGCGAGTTCTAGTGACCTGTAACAGTGCTATCGGTACCAGCGTTCGGCGGAACGGCGTCGGATTCTAGGAGTGACGCCCGAGCCAATGCTGTTTCATTGCGAGGGCGTTACGACACCGAAGACGGCGCCGTTCCGCCGAACCCTTCGGGCCGATGGGGGTTGCGGGCGATCTCTTTGTCGGAAACCGTCACCGATGAATGAGCATCGCTTTCCGTCTCCCTCCGCGACCTCGCCCGCAAGACCCATCGGCGATGGTACCGATAGCATTGTTACAGGCCACTAGTTCAAAGTTCGTGTCTGTCAACTGTCTTAGCTGTGTGCTCATTGTCTTCTACTTGTTGATCGTATGACCAATCTGCGAACGGTCACGGCCGTTCCGTCGGCGCCTTTCCCCCCGGTCCGGGCAGCGGCGCTTTGTGCCCTGATCCACCAGCTTCCTGCTCGAGCAGGGTATCGAGGTCGGGATACGCGTAGATGACCGGCGCCTGGTTCTGCATCAACCCCCCGGTGTCAGCGGTCGGTCCGTAGTTACTGTGGAGATTCCGGTTCATCATCCGCAGCATCGCCATCTGCTGCCCCCGGTGGTGGGACGTGTGCGCAACGCGCCGCACGAGCACCCATGCCCGCGACCGCGAAACGTTGAAGAACGTCGATGGTTCCTCCCACCATGTCTCAGTTTGAAGGCGGAGCGCGTCCAACCTCCTGCCGGAGTCCTCGGCGTACCTCAGGATGAACCCCAGACGCGACTCCTCCTCCGGTAAGGGGGGCGCTTCGACATCGACGCCGAGGATCTGACGAAACCAGAGATCCTCGCTAATACACTGGTGCACCATCTGTTCCCGGACGCTCCGGCCGCGTCTGTCCGCGGAGTGAGGCCTGACTCCGAGATCATCGTCTTCGAACATGCTCCAGACACTGAGCGTCTTCAGGCGTTCGGTCTCGTAAGTGTCGATTAAGAATTGGTATCGCATCGGCTCAGTCTGTTGCCTGGGTCACGAGTTCGGTTTCCGGTTTGGGTTCCAGGCCGGCGTTGCGCAGCTGGGATTCCAGTTGCTGGATCCTGGCGGTCAAGTCCCCTACAACGGGCTCCATCTCTTCCGGGGTGAAGCGTTGCCGGATATGCTGGGGACAGTTGACGTCCCATGCCTTTACGTGGAACACCAGCGCCCGCTCGGGCTGCGCGTCGTACCCGGGATCGATGAGCCGCGCCAGCAGTTCGGGATCGTCTTCTACGAACTCCGCCTCTCCCCAAATCTTGATCCGTCGCCGGTTGGGGTAGTCCATCAGGAAGATGAACGCCTTCTTGTTTTCACTGAGGTTGCCCAGCGATACGTACTGGGCGTTTCCGGCAAAGTCAGCCAGCGCGAGTGTCTGCTCGTCCAGTACCTTGAGGAAGCCGGGCGGACCTCCGCGGTGCTGGATGTAAGGCTGGCCGTCCGCGCTGGCCGTCCCCAGGTAGAGCGAGTCCCGTTGGCCGATGAAGTCTTCGAGTTCCGGAGTAACGACCCCGGCCCATCCGCCTCGCTGTTCCATCCTAGAGTAAGAGAGCCGCGAGCCGCGTTCCTGCTGGGCGGCCTTCACGGCCGGAGTAAAAGCGATGTCGCTGATCGGGCGAGTCATCATCCGACTTCCTTTGCAACGCTTTGTGCCGAAGCCAGTTTCGAATCTGACTTCCTTTCGACGACCTTTCGCTCCAGGAAGTCACGAATCAGGTCCGCTATGGCGGCACCGTCTTCCTCCAGAGCGAAGTGTCCGGTATCGAAGAGGTGGAGCTCGACGTCATCCAGGTCGCGTGTGTAGGGGGAGGCGCCTTCGGACGGGAAGATGTAGTCGTTCTTGCCCCAAACGATGAGAGCTGGCGGTTGGTGCTCCCGGAAGTACGCCTGCCATTCCGGATACAGCGGTGGGTTCGAGCCATAGTCGTAGAACAGCTTGAGCTGGATGTCCTTGTTGCCGGGGCGCTCCAGCAGAAACTGATCGTGGAACCAGTTGTCCGGTGAGATCGCCGACTCCTCGCGAACCCCGTGGGTGTACTGCCATTTCGTGGCTTCCAGGGTCAGAAGAGCGTCGCGGAGAGCCTCTCCCTGCTCGGGAGCGTGATCTTTCCAGTAGGCCTTGATCGGATCCCAGAACTCGCGGAGACCTTCGTCGTACGCGTTGCCGTTCTGGATGATGAGAGCCTGCACCCGTTCGGGATGTTTCACCGCGAGGCGGTAGCCGACGGGGGCGCCGTAGTCCATCAGGTAGATGCTGTACTTTTCGATTCCCAACCTGGTGACGAGCTGGTCGACCACATCGGCGAGGTTGTCGAACCTGTAGTCGAATTCCTGCGGTGTCGGCATCGAGCTTGCGCCGAAACCCGGGAAGTCGGGCGCGATCAAATGAAAGCGATCGGCAAGAAGCGGGATCAGGTTGCGGAACATATGCGACGAGGTCGGGAAACCGTGCAACAGCAGGACGGTCGGTGCGTCCGCGGGACCGGCCTCACGGTAGAAGATCTCCAGGTCGCCGATGTCCATCGTCCGATGATGGGTTTGGCCCGACGCGCTCGGGAACGTCACCCCCGGTTTCGCTTCTCGGCCTGACGTCTGGACGAATGTAGCGCCGTTGCTCCGCGGAGCTGCGGCCTGCGTATCGGTTGTGGTCCGCTCGATCCTTGCGACCGCCTCGGCCGTCGTCCAGACGGTGTTGGCGATGAACCGGAAGTTGACGAGTGCGGACTGGTAGCCATCGCCGTCGGGTACCTGGGCTGCAGCAGTGGCATCTGAAACAACAGCCACCTCAAAGCCCTGCTCCAGCAGCTCGCGCAGGTGACTTTCCGTGCAGAGGTTCGCCGACATTCCGGCCAGGACCACTCGGTCGATACCGCGTTTGCGGAGTTGCAGGATCAGATCGTTCGTCTCGGGACCGTAGACCTTGTGGGGGCTGGACACGACGGTTTTGCCATCCTTGATGTAGGGCTTGTACTGCTCCAGCCAGTCGGCACCGGAGTTCTCGAAGCCGTCCAGGCTCAGGGCGTCTTCGCGGTCGAACATGCCAACGGCGTGCATGAAGGCTTCGAGAGCCCCCTCGAACTTCCAGCCATGATCGGTCGGGTAGTAGTAATGAGGGGAAACGAAGACCGGAATGTCGTTCGCCTTGGCAACCTTGAACAGGCGCTCGATGTTCTCGACCGTGTTGTTCGCCGTCACGCTCTTGCCGACAACACCCCATGTGACGCCGTCGGGGCTCAGGAAGTCGTTCTGCGGATCGGTGATGACCAGCGCAGTGTTCGCCGCCTCGACCTCCATGCCAGGATTGGGAAGTTGCCCCAGGAGCGGGGTGCCGAGTGCCATCACGGCCAGCAGCGCGACCGAGAGCGTCTTTCGCGTGTTAGTAAATGTCATTTCAGTGTCTCCTCTTTCTTGAAGGTTGAATGTTGTCCATCGTTTCCGTCTGCTTTGGTCGTTCAGGTACACGTCGGCGTCCAAAGTGACCGAAGCCCGTAAAGTACTAATAATTGGGTAGTTAGCTTGGTCGAAGGCCACTCGATCAAGTACGATATTTCGTGAGTATTACGAAATATCGCATCCACATTGCAAGATTTCGCTAGAATGACCCGGATGACGACTGCCGCTGGCCACCACTTCGATACCGACAACATCCGACAGCTCCTGCTCGACATGCCCCAGGAGCGAACCGTCCAGGGCGTCCTGGATCTGATCGTCCGCCGCCTGTCGGAACAGGCTCACGTTGCCCTGGCACGGATCTGGTTGAAGAAGCCGGGAGACATCTGCGAAGACTGCCGCATGCGGCCGGAGTGTCCCGACCAGACCGAGTGTCTGCACCTGGTGGCGAGCGCAGGCCGCTCGCTCGACGAGGAAGTAAGCTGGAAGAGCGTTAACGGCGCGTTCCGTCGGTTCCCGGTTGGCGTCCGCAAGGTCGGGCATATCGCGGCGACTCGCGCACCCGTCGAGATCGAAGATGTTGGGGAGGACAACGAGTGGATCGCGCGACCCGATTGGATCGAAACGGAGCGGATCCGGGGGTTCGGCGGACAGCCGTTGCTTTACAAGGAGAAGTTGCTCGGCGTGCTGGCGGTTTTCGCCAGGTGCCTGATGGTCCACGACAACCTGATCTGGCTTCGCATGATCGCTAACCATGCAGCGACAGCCATCACCAACGCAAGAGCCTTCGAGGAAATCGAGCGTCTTCAGCGGCAGCTCGAGCTTGAGAACGAATACCTGCGCGAGGAGATCCGAGTTGCGCACGGTTTCAGCGAAATCATCGGCCAGAGCGATCCGCTGAAGAATGTGCTGACGCAAATCGAGCTGGTCGCGCCGGCAGAAACGAACGTCTTGATCTGCGGCGAATCAGGAACGGGTAAGGAACTCGTCGCACGCGCCATCCACGAGCGCAGCCGGCGCAGCCACGGACCGCTCGTGAGCGTGAACTGCGCCTCGATACCCAGGGAGCTGTTCGAAAGCGAGTTTTTCGGGCACTCGAAGGGCGCGTTCACCGGGGCGATCCGAGACCGCGTCGGGAGGTTCCAGCTGGCCGACGGCGGCACGATCTTCCTGGACGAGGTGGGCGAGATCCCGATCGAACTACAGAGCAAGCTATTGCGCGTGCTCCAGGAAAGCACCTTCGAGCGGATCGGTGAAGAGCAAACCCGCCGGGTGGACGTCCGTGTCATCGCCGCAACGAATCGCGACCTCAAGCAGGACGCCGGCGAAGGACGGTTTCGAGAAGACCTGTACTACCGGTTGGCCGTGTTCCTGATAGAGATCGCGCCCGTGCGTGAACGTCCCGAAGACATTCCTCTCCTCGCGAGCGGGTTCCTGGAGGAGGCGAGTCGGCGCCTGGGCCTACCCGAACCCACGCTCAAGGAGAAACACGTCGAGGCCCTGCAGGGTTACTGCTGGCCCGGCAACGTGCGGGAGCTGCAGAACGTGATCGAACGCGCGGTGATCACGGCGCAGACCGGTCCGCTCGAGTTCAACCTCCCAGGCTCCGGTGCCTCGCTGGAAATGTCATCAGGGCCAGAACCCGCCGTGGATGAGCCCACCATCCTGACCTACGAGGAGCTTCAGCAGCGCGAACGCGATAACGTTCTCGCTGCACTCGAAGCAACTCGGTGGAGGATCTCCGGTCCGCGGGGAGCCGCCAGGCTGCTGGGCCTGAAGCCGACGACCCTGACGTCGAAGATCAAAGCCATGAGGTTGAACGACCCGAAGGAACGGAGGGGTTAGCCCGGGCTAGCGCCGACCCCAAGCCCCGCTGTTCCATGGGAATTGATCGGGGATTTCAGAGGAGCCCCTGCCGATTCTGCAGTCAGCCTGAGCTCAGACCGTTGCGGACTGGAGTCGTGAGCCGTGTGCTGGGCAAAGCGGAATTCCGGTTTCCCGGATTATGCCCATGCGATCTTCTCGTTCATCCGTCGTAAGTTCACCGCCAGAGTAACCAGATCCCATTCACATGCCGCGTTGTCCAAACCCCGCAGACTGAATTGTCGGATTCCCAGCACCGACTTGGTCCATCGGAAGGGCGAATCCGCATTGTGAAGTCTGGCCCGATTGCAGATCCCGTCCACGCTCGATTTTCATATTCCGGACCATCCGGCCAAACGCAGTGTCTTCAGGTGGAAGGGGAGCGGCGGCGAGGTCCTTTTCGCGGCCCATCGCAGCATACCCATGCAATGTGACGATTGTTCCAGCATATCGCTAAATTCTGCACTAGGATCGTGTATAACACATCCGCGAGCAAGCAGTCGGGATGCTCTCCCAGATTGTCGTTCAACGCCTCCAGGGCATGGCTCCAGACTGCACCACATCCGCCGCATTGTTGCTCACCGTTGTCGCCATCGATGATCCGGTCCTCAGAATCGACCACCGCCTGTCAGCGTTGTAGCATTGCTGAAACCCTGCGGTGGAGGTCTTCATCGAACCTGCTTTCCGGGTCGGTGAAGTTGTCCTGGGCTTTTGGCTATGTGGCTGAGCCATGGGGCGTTTGCAACGGCTTGCCTTTCTTACCGCTGCCCGGTCTGTCGTCTCCCGATTCCCGTCCCGCTTCCTGGTCCGCAGCCATTTGACGCACTTCGAGCCGCTTCATTGCACGCCTGGATCGTGGCCAACCGCTTCTTGCGCGTCGCCAAGAACTCGGGCAGTGCGTCGACGCGCCGGTCCTTGCCGAAAAACTGGTCTTCTTCCTCATCGATCGTCCTGAGCCCGATTCACTGGATCCCGAATCTGCTCATCCGGGTCGGAAGCCTGCTTCTTCGATGCGACTCATAGCTCATTGCTTTGAAGTTTGCTCGCATTGGCCCGCATCTTGGTTCCGTCCACTGCCACGGTGCCCATCTAAAAAAAACCCGCTTCTCGCGCCATCCGCACCACTTGCACGATCAGGTTCCCGAACTCCTCAAGATGCTGTTTGCGGAAATCCGAGACCGTACGGTGCGCGGGAAAGATTCATCTGGTCCCAACATGCCGCGAATGCCACGTCGAACGGTCAACTTCACCGCGATCTTCCTGGACGAGAACTCTCCGGTCGCGTAGCCATAGATCAACACCTTCACGCATCATCCGCGGATCGAAGGCCGCGATCTGCCTCGCCGGTCTGGGGCCACTACCGCTCGAGCGCGCTTAAATCCATTGCGTCCACAGCATCCGATATGAAGTACGACAGGTGATCTTCGGCCAGCCAATCTCTCAGCGACGACGGCAGCACCAGGTTCTGTTCCGGAAGATATGGTCGGTAGGTTCGTGACATGTCCTATGGGTGGATCTCTATCCGCCCAATCCCGGTGCTTCTGCCGCGCAGACTCCTAGCGCCGACCCCAAGCCCCGCTGTCGGGGAATTCGGGGACAGAGACCGAATTCCAGAAGCGACAGACTGCACGATTTTGCTCAAAGCGGAATTCGGTCCGCGCCCCCGATCTGACTGAGCGCCGAGAACTCCCTCATCCTACAACCATTGCATTGCAGATTGGTCATCGGACGAATCCGCATTGGAAGTTGGAGATTGCAGATTGCTCGATTTCTTATTGGTCGGAAATCTGAAATGAAGCAATCTCCAATGAGCAACCTGCAATGTGGATTGTTCAGATATCGACGTCATGTTCCTCGCCTTCCTTCACTTCGCTCTCATCGTCGAGGCACTACGGTAACCAGTGCTATCGGTACCAGCGTTCGGCGGAACGGCGTCGGATTCTAGGAGTGACGCCCGAGCCAATGCTGTTTCATTGCGAGGGCGTTACGACACCGAAGACGGCGCCGTTCCGCCGAACCCTTCGGGCCGATGGGGGTTGCGGGCGATCTCTTTGTCGGAAGCCGTCACCGATGAATGAGCATCGCTTTCCGTCTCCCTCCTCGACCTCGCCCGCAAGACCCATCGGCGATGGTACCGATAGCACTGGTTACAGGCCACTAGGACCCACACCGATGGTTCCGGTCATAGACAGCACCTACATCTCGTTCACACACGCCTTTCAAGCTCGGAAAGGATCGGGCTTCTTCGGGTCCAGCTCCAGCTGTTTCAGGGACTTTTGAACGGTCTCGGATGACACCTTCCCTTCCTGCATCAACGCGTGGAGTGTACTGTACGCAATCCATCGCGCATCGACCTCGAAATGCGACCGCAGCGCACCCCGGGTGTCGGACCGTCCGTATCCATCCGTACCGAGAGCAAGGAACGGTCGCGGCAGGAAAGGACGCAGCATGTCGGGTATCTGGGATACCCAGTCCGACGCGGCGATCACCGGTCCCGGGTGAGGTTTCAGGACTTTGCCCAGGTAGGAAAGCCCCGGCTTGGCGCCCGGGTTCATCCGGTTGTGACGTTCCACGCGCCTCCCTTCCCGGAACAGCTCCTGGTAGCTGGTCACGCTCCAGACATTGGTCTGAATCCCGAAGTCCTCGGCCAGGATTCTCTGGGCTTCCAGCGAACACCTCAGGATCGGGCCACTGCCGAAGAGCTGCGCCACAGATTTCTTCCCCGAAGGGGTAGGGCTCACCAGGTAGATGCCCTTCAGAATACCTTCCTCGATTCCCTCGGGCATCGGCGGCATCGCGTAATTCTCGTTGTAGATCGTGATGTAGTAGAAGATGTCTTCCTGGTCTCGGATCATCCTCTCGAGACCGTCGTAGATGATGGTGGAAAGTTCGTACGCGTACGCCGGGTCGTAGGAGACGAGGTTCGGCACAGTACTCGCCGTCAGATGACTGTGGCCATCCTGATGCTGGAGCCCTTCCCCGTTCAGTGTCGTTCGTCCCGAGGTTGCGGCCATCATGAAGCCGCGTCCCCGAGAATCCCCAACCGCCCAAACCTGGTCCCCCGTGCGCTGGAGGCCGAACATCGAATAGAAGATGTAGAACGGGATCGTCGCAACACCGTGTGTTGAATAGGATGTGGCGGCAGCGGTGAACGACGCCATGGATCCCGCCTCGGTGATTCCCTCTTCGAGCAGCTGGCCGTCTTTGGCCTCCTTGTAGTTGAGCAGCAGGTCCGAGTCGACCGGTTCGTAGAGCTGGCCGAGCGAAGAGTAGATTCCAACCTCTCTGAAAAGAGCGTCCATTCCAAATGTCCGGGCTTCGTCGGGGATGATCGGCACGACTCTTGCACCGATCTTCTTGTCCCGCATGAGCGTCCGCAACAGACGCGTGAAGGCGATCGTCGTCGACACCTCCACACCGCCTTTCGCGCCCGCACGGAACTCCTTGAAGATGCCGGGTGCAGGAATCTTGACCGCCGCGCTCTTTCGGCTGCGGTTGGGCAACGGGCCGCCTAACTGACGCCGCCTTTCGATCAGGTAGCGCACCTCCTCGCTGTCCGGACCGGGATGATAGTAGGGAGCTTCCTCGATGCGGTTATCCGGGATCGGCAGATCCAGCACGTCGCGGAACTTTCGGAGCTGTTCTTCGTCGAGATGCTTGAGCTGGTGCGTGACGTTACGTCCCGCAAAACGGCTGCCGAGCATCCAACCTTTTACGGTCTTCGCCAGGACTGCGATGGGTTGGCCGCGATGTTCGGTGGCGGATTTGTAGGCTGTATAAACCTTCCGAAACGAGTGGCCGCCACGTCGCAGCCGGGTCAGTTGCCGGTCGCTGAGATCGGAAACGAGCTCGAGAAGTCGTGGATCTGTGCCGAAGAAGTGTTTGCGTATGTAATCGCCGTCTTCGACGGAGTATTTCTGGAACTCCCCGTCGGTCACCTGGTTCATCCTCTGCACCAGCAGGCCGTCGTCGTCCCGTGCCAGAAGGGGATCCCATTCCGGGCCCCAGACGACCTTGATGACACGCCAGCCCGCGCCGCGGAACACCGCTTCGAGCTCCTGCATGATCTTCCCGTTGCCCCGCACCGGACCGTCCAGGCGCTGCAGGTTACAGTTCACGACGAAGACCAGGTTATCCAGCTGCTCACGGGCCGCGACCGATAATGCGCCGAGAGTCTCAGGCTCGTCGGTCTCACCGTCTCCGAGGAAGCACCAGACTCTCTGCTCGGAGGTATCTTTCAGGCCGCGGTCCTGCAGGTAGCGATTGAAGCGCGCCTGGTAGATGGCCGCTATAGGACCTAGGCCCATCGACACGGTCGGGAATTGCCAGAAGTCGGGCATCAACCATGGATGCGGGTAGGACGGCAGGCCCTTGCCCGCCGTTTCGGTCCGAAAGTGGTCGAGATCCTGTTCCGCCAGGCGGCCTTCCAGAAACGCGCGTGCATAGATGCCGGGGGCGGCGTGTCCCTGGATGAACAACTGATCACCGCCTCCTGGAGCGTCGCAGCCACGGAAGAAGTGATTGAAACCGACCTCGTAGAGACTTGCCGAGGAGGCGTATGTCGAAAGGTGACCACCCAGGCCCTCGATGCGTTCGTTCGCACGGTGCACCATCGCCATGGCGTTCCATCGGATCAAACGGCGGATTCGTTTTTCCAGGTCGGCGTTCAACGGGAGGTCCGGTTCGTCTTCGGCCGGAATCGAGTTGATGTACGGAGTCTGTACCGCAACCGGCAGGTCGATGCCCAGGTTCCTGGCCCGCCGTACGATCGCCCGCAGCAGATATGATGCGCGATCGTGAGTCCCTGACTGGAGAAGGCTTTCCAGCGATTCCAGCCATTCGGCGGTTTCCTCCGGGTTGGTGTCGGGCAACTGAGACAGGTATTCGAGAGCCATGCTTTTCAATCTCCGTCGACGGTCGGATTGTCGTAGCGCTCCGCCAACTGGGAGCCGGTTCCCAGGTGCAGGTGTAGGGGCGGTCTATGACCGCACATTCTTCGAGCCGAAACGAAGTGCTCTCATAGAGCGCACCTACACTCGATCTTGCAGTTTCGTCCTCTCACACACGAACTACAAGTTTCGCTGTCCTACAGTATCTGTTTTAGACAGCGGTCGCTACACGAGAAGCGCGTAACAAAAAAGCCCCGGCGTCGGGCGGACCGCCGGGGCTTCTCCTTCGCAAGAAGAGAATCTAGTTCGGGTTCGGGGTTCTCCCCTCCGCGTTGAACTTACCGTCGACACATTGGTCGGACCGGCAATTGTTCTGGAACGGCGAGCCAAACTTGATCAGCAGGTCTCGGGTCTCCGGTCTCGGAATGAAGAAGCGCGACGGTCCGAACGCCATGTCGGCGGGCGAGTCTCCGTCTTTGTTGAGTGCGGTCACATCCGCATCCTGTTCGACCAGATAAATAACCATTTCGTCGTCGCCGCGGGCCGCCGCCCCGTGCAGGGCGGTGTAGCCGTCCTTGTCGGCCGCGTTGATGTCGTTGCCGAGCTCTAAACAGTACCGGACGGCGTCCATCCACGAATCGGGCAGGTTCTGACTGAAATTACCGATCCAGCCGATGCCGGCCGCAACCATCAGTGGTGTTGTGTCACCGTAGCTGTTGATGTTCGGATCGGCGCCGAACTCGATCAGGATGCGCATCGCATCGATGTCGCTCGATCGGGCGGCACGCCAGAAGGGAGTGGAGCCGGAATAGTCGATCCGGCCGCGGTCGTGGGAAGTGGGGCTGAACCACAGCTTCCGCTCGACGCGCGCATCGGGGTTCGCTCCCTTCTCAAGCAGAGCGCGGATCAACTCGAGCCCATCGACCGACTCCTGGTCGGTCAACGGATTCGGGGCCCACGACACCGGCGCGTGGCGCATGTTCACCGTCGCATACAGAGGCGCCAGGCCGTCGATGTTGGCGATGTTGGGGTCCGCTCCCTGATCGAGGAGATACTTGGCGACGGTGTAGTGCCCGTTCGCGACGGCGATCACCATCGGGCTCGACCCTTCACCTCCGTTGATCTGGTCGACGTCGGCACCGGCTTCGACGAGCGCCTTCACCGCTTCCAGATGGCCGTCACGTGCGGCAAACAGCAAGGCCGTCTGGCCCCCCATCGTAGAGTTCCCACCCGGGGCTCGGGGCCCCCGGCCTCCGCGACCCTGGATCGGAAGGCCCACCTCGTCGAGCGGCGTGTCGTCCATCGAGATCAAGTAAGTTGCCAGGCCGATGTGAGCTCCGCCCTCGACCAGCCGTTTGATTACGTCCGGGCGATTCTCCCAGGCCGCGAACATCAACGGGGTCTGACCGTTCTTCTTCTCACGGGCGTTAACGAATGCTCCGTTGTCGAGCAGAACCTCGACGGCATCCAGGCTGCCCGACATCGCTGCCATCATCAAGGCAGTCGCACCGGTCGAAGTGCGGGAGTTCGCCTCCGCGCCGGCCTCGATCAGTTTCTCTAGCATGGCGGCACTGCCGTTCTGGGCGGCGAGAGAAATCGGCATGATCGCACCGACGCGCGTCTTTGCCGTAACGTCGGCTTCGGCCTGAAGCAACAACTGGGCGATTTCCAGATCGTCACGGTACGCGGCCCAGTGCAGCGCAGTCATGCCGTCGCCCTGAGCCGCGTTGACGTCGGCTTCCTCCCCCAGCAGGGCACGGACGATCTCGATGTCGCCTTCCATTGCCGCATCGGCCATGGGGGCATCCGCGGCGACGCCTGCCAGCACCAACACCGTCATCGAAACTGCCATGAACACTGCGACGAAGAAGCTGCCGACTACGTTCTTACGCAACATATCCACTCTCCTCCGTGCTACCTCAGATTGCGAGTTCACCGGTACTGTCGCCGAACGTGTCGACGTCGACACCCATCCTCCTCAGCAGCGTCAAGTAGACATTCGCCAGCGGCGTGGCGTCGGGGCAAAGCAGGTGGTGGTTGCCCTTCAGCTGCCCGTTGGCTTTGCCGGCCAGGAACAGCGGGATGCGCAGGTGGTTGTGCACGCTGCCGTCGCCCATCGGGCTGCCGTATAGCACCACCGAGTGGTCGAGCAGGTTGCCGTCGCCATCGGGAGTGTTCTTGAGCCGGTCGATGAAGTAGGACACCTGGTTCACGTGGAACTCGTTCAGCTGCGCGAACTCGGCCAGCTTGTCGGGTTTGTTGCCGTGGTGGGACAGCGAATGGAACGGGGTCTTCACACCGCTCTCGGTGTAGACGCGGGAGCTGACGTCGCGGCCCATCTTGAAGGCGGAAACGCGCGTCGTGTCGGTCATGAACGCCAGAACCTGGAGGTCGAACATCAGCTTGACGTGCTCGGTCCAGACGTCGGGCACCCCGATCGGAGCGGACGGTAACTCGACGGGCTCCTTGGTCGCATTGTGCTGCTCGGCGCGTTCGATCCGCCGCTCGATCTCGCGAACGTCATCCAGGTAGTCGTCCAGCCGAACCTTGTCAGCGTCGCCCAACCCCTTCTTGAGGTCGTCGATTTTGCCCAGGATGCCGTCGAGAATGCTGGCATTGGCCTGGCGGCGGCTGAGCCGCTGCTCCGGCGTTGCGCCGTCGCCGAACAGGCGCTCGAACGCAACACGGGGATCGCGCTCCATCGGAAGCGGTGTCGTCGGTGAAGACCAGGAAACCGTGTTCGCATACACACAGCTGTAACCGTAACCGCAGGCGCCGGTCAGCGAGCCGACGTCCTCGATCGCAAGCTGGATCGACGGCAACGGCGTGTCCTGCCCGAACTGCTGCGCGTAGAGCTGATCCATCGAGATGCCGTTGTAAATGTCGGCACCCTCGGTCATCCGCGCATGAGCGCAAGTCAGGAAAGAAGCCGAAGAACGCGTGTGGTCGGCGCCGGCCTCAGCGGTCGTGTAGGCTGTGGCGGGAGCGATGTCGGTGTGGCTGACGACGGTCAGGTACTCCTGGTGGGGAGCGAGCGAACGCAGGATCTGGGTGACCTCGAAATCGCGGCCTTCCTTCTCGGGCGACCAGTAGTGCAGGCGAGTTCCGTCGCCGGTGCTGCCGGCCGAACCGTGCACCATCTCGAGCGCGGCCAGACGCGTCTTCGTGGCGGCCGGGGTCTGCCGCATCGGCGTCTGGGCGGGCAACATCGCCTCCAACAACGGCAACGACAGGGTGACGCCGATGCCATGAAGGGCCGTCCGCCTGGAAATATGCTTCTTGGTAATGTACATCGCCCTCTCCTTGTCTACCTAGTGGCCTGTTACAGGTCACTAGTGTGATGTCGTACATATGATAACGGGTTGCTTTATACCCTCGCCTGGCGACTAGCCCGGATTATTCGTGGTTGTCGTCGCGAAGCGGTGGAGACGCCGCAGAGACAAGGCGCGCGAGGACGGCGTGTCTGGATCGAATGCCGAGGCCGACCCGTTAGCGCAACGCCGTATCTGCGAGTGTATCCGCCGCTGCAGCAGACAATCCATGAATAATCCGGGCTAGTGCCTTGCCGCATCCTCCTCGGTCAGGGGTGCTTCCACACGTCGAAACTGGAACGGCGTACTGTTGACGATGGCCATGACGAAGGACGAGAAGCGGTTGTCTTCGGCCCCCGCCCGGCGAACGATCTCGCGGACGGTGGTCATGTCGTAATGGTGCAGAACCCGGCCCAGCGCGTACATCAGCAGGTTCCGCGTGAAGTTCGTGACGAACAGGTCCTGGTTCCGAAGCAGATACTCCCGGAGACCGGACGGCCCGGCCAGGTCGGTACCGTCGAAGAGGGTGCCCGATGGGTCGATCGGGAAACCGCTGTCCTTCGCCCTCCACGCTCCGACAGCGTCGAAGTTCTCGAGAGAGAATCCGAGCGGATCCATGATGTTGTGGCAGGCGCCGCAGGCCGGGTTCGCACGGTGCGACTCCAGACGCTCGCGAACCGACAAGAGCTTCTGCCCCGTCTCGTTTTCCTCGAGCGGCGGAACGTTGGCCGGCGGGTTTGGCGGAGGCGTCCCCAGGATGACTTCCATGATCCATGCGCCCCGGAGCACCGGGGATGTCCGGTTTGCCATCGATGTCAGCGTCAGGATGCTGCCCTGCCCAAGCAGGCCGCGACGCTCACCGTTCACCCGCCCGACGCGACGGAATCGATTACCGACGACGTTCGGCACTTCGTAATGTCGGGCGAGCCGCCCGTCGACGAACGTGTAATCGCCATCGAGCAGGTCGATGATGCTGCGGTCCTCGCGGACGATGCTGTCGAAGAACATCTCCGTCTCCCGCCGCATCGACTGGGTCAGGTTGTAGTCCCAGTCGGGAAACAGGTACGCGTCGGGATGGATGTCTTTCAGATTCTGCAAGCGAAGCCAGTGGGAGGCGAAGTTTGTCGACAGCGTCTCAACTTTCGGATTCGCAAGCATCCGCCGCACCTGTTGCTCGAGGACGGCCGGATCCGACAGTCGCGCTTCGGCAGCAACCGTGATCAGCTCATCGTCGGGAGCACTGCTCCACAGGAAGTACGACAGCCGCGAAGCCAGTTCGAGATCGGTGGTTCGGTGGTTCGTGCCGGGCTCCGCACCTTCAGGGTCACGCTCGAAACGGAAGAGGAATTCCGGATCCGCCAGAATCGCCTGGAGCGCCAGCCGGATGCCCGCATCGAAATCGCCCTGTTCCCGACCGCTGCGGAAGTAGGAGATCAAGGGCTCGACATCCTGATCCGTCACGGGCCGCCGGAACGCCTGACGCGCCAGTTTCGACACGATCTGGCGGGCGCAGGAAGTTTCTTCAGTGTCATCGGCCGGACGGCAGACGAAGATCTTTTCATGACTTGGAATCGGGCTGACACCCGTCACGTTGTAGGGCCCATTGATACCCAGGTTGCGCAAGTGCGGCAGACCGGTCAAGCCCGGGAAGTGGCCGGTCGAAAGATCCACGAGGACACGCTCGAAAGGCATCACGAAATCTTCGACGGGTCCTGCGCCTCTCTCGATAAACGTCGCCGAGACGTCGTGAGGTCCAGCCCTCACCTTGATCGGTTCGGTCCGGACGTCGTCGACCGTCTTGATCTTCCGCGGGATATCGAGCAGCGCGACGCGTACGCCGTCGATAGCGACCTCGATCTGCTCTCCCTCGGCCGGTATGTTGTCGCCGAAGAGGGGACCGATGCTGGCGTAGTAGAAACTCATCCAGAAGGTGTACTCGCCGTCGGCCGGAAAGTTGTGGCGGACGAGGGTTCCGCCGCGCGTACCGAACGGCGTGCCCGGAACGTGCCGCATCTGCGAGAACGCCTGCGGAACGACGTACGTCTCGACGACAGGAGCCGCCTCGGGATCGCCGACAGCCATACGGCTGATCTTCCCCGAGGTACCCATATAACTTTGCAGGAGGGCCGGCGAAATCGTGAGGACGTCGGACATGTTGTCGTAACCTTCGCTCATGTCGTCGGGAGGCAGGTAGGACTCGGCGTCGATCTCCAGGCTTAGGAGGTCGCGGACGGCGTTGGAGTACTCGGTCCGGTTGAGCCGGTGCAGAATCGGCCGGCCGGGGTTCGGGTCGGCGGCGGCAGCGGCGTCGATCGCCCCCTCCAGTTCAGCAACGAAGTCATCGATGGCGGCAGCTTCGGGTCGGGGCATGCCTGGTGGAGGCATCATCCCGGCGTTCAGCTTCAGGATGACCTTTTCCAGCTGTTCGGCAGTCTCTCGCGGCTGCTCCAGATTCAGTTCCGACAGTGCGAAGCCTCCCGAGCGTAGATCGTCGTCATGACAGGCACTGCAATACTGATCCAGCAGGACGGAACTAACGACCGTAGCCGGCGGTACCGAAACGCTGTGTGACGGCAGCAGGGAGGTCGAACCGTCCCCCTGAGGAAAGGCCCTCGCCCCGACCGCGACCACAAGGACAGCGGACATCAACACTCCCTTCATCATCTCTCTCGTCATCATCTCTCTCGTCATCATCGACTTACGTCACTCCGCTCGGTTTCCAGACATACGCGCACCACACCAGCAGGTGCACAAATCTACACCAACATAATTTAATGCCACAGACCGCCAAAAAACAACCAAACAAATGTCACAAATTGTGACATTTGCTCCACTTAGGCGAGGCGCGCTCGAAGGGACTCATCCACCGCGATATCAAACCCGGCAACATATTGACGGCGGCACCGTGCGAAGCAACGGAGTGTCAACCGTGGGCTAGGAGTCTGCGCGGCAGAAGAAACTCGGTACTCCATGTCGATGCTAAGTGCTGCGCACACACACTATGCTGTGGTCACAATGACCCAAAATCGTTCTGCCGCGCAGACTCCTAGGGAACGATCTATCACACTCCGAAGCGCGACCGTCAGCTCCTCCATCGTGAACGGTTTCTGGATGAACACCGAAGTCTCGTCCAGCGTCGGGCGCTGGTCGTCGGCCAGGTCGGGATAGCCGGACATGTAGACGATGCCGATTCCCGGCCGCCGCGCACGCACGCGTTCGGCGAGTTGCGGCCCGCTCTGGTTGGGCATCACGATGTCGGTCAGGATCGCCTGAATGTCTTCGGCGTTCTGTTCGAAGGCAGCAAGAGCTTCCTCGCCGTCGGGCGCTTCCAGCACGTGGTATCCGGCGGCCTCGAGAGCCCGACGCACAAAACCTCTCAAAGACGGCTCGTCTTCGGCCAGGAGAATGGTTTCAACACCCAAGGCAGTCGTGGGCGGCTCGGCAGGCGCCGCCGACACCTCCCGGACCCTCGGCAGATATATCTCAAACGCTGTTCCCTCTCCGGGCTCGGTCACGACCGAAATGTAGCCGAGACTCTGCTTGACGACGCCGTACACCATCGACAACCCCAGTCCCGTGCCCAGCGCCGGGCCCTTCGTCGTGAAGAACGGCTCGAACACGTGAACCAGCGTTTCGTCGCTCATCCCGGCGCCCGTGTCGGAGAACCGCAGCCGCACGTAGGCACCGGGACGACTGCCTTGGTGAGTCCGGACAAACTCGTCGTCAAAATCGACGTTGGCGGTTTCAATCGTGACTCGCCCGCCGTCGGGCATCGCGTCACGGGCGTTCGCAGCCAGGTTCATCACGACCTGTTCCAGTTGGACAGGATCCGCCTTGATACGTCCCGTCGAGGCATCCAGTTCCGCCGCGACTTCGATGTGCTCGCCGAGGAGCTTTCGCACCAGGCCCAACAGGTTCGTGATCAGCTCGTTCGGCTCGAGAACCTTCGGTTGCAGCATCTGTCTCCGACTGAAGGCGAGCAGTTGCCGCATCAGCAGCGCCGCCCTCTCGGCCGCATGCTGGATACCTTCGACCTCCTTCGCCAATGGACCGCTCGAACCGAGTCGGATTTCGCGCGCGAGCCCGAGGATCACCGTGAGAATGTTGTTGAAGTCGTGAGCGATCCCTCCGGCAAGACGGCCGACGGCCTCCATCTTCTGCGACTGGAGTAACTGTTGCTCGAGTTGCTTGCGCTCGGTCAGGTCGCGAACGACGACGGCGATCATTCGGGTGGCCGCGTTTGCGCCATCGACCACCGACGCCGTCAGTGAAACCGGGACTGCCTCACCGGCTCGGTTCAGGTGCTCGGTGTCGGGCTCCTTGAAGTGTCCACTCTGCAACGATTTCAGTTGATCGTTCAGCGAAGCGGCCTGGTCCGGCACGACGCGATCGAAGAACACCTCCCCGAGGATCTCTTCGCTCTCGTAGCCGTACAACGTTGACGCTGCCGAGTTCCAGGTCACGACCCGGCCAGCCGGGTCCAGCCCGACGACGGCATCGTCGGTTACTTCGACGATCGCCGCCAGGTGCCGGAGCGCGTCCTCTCGCTCGCGGCGCTCGGTGATGTCGCGGACGATGCCCCAGATACGGACAACGCGGTGCTGCGAGTCCATCTCCGGTTCCGACCGGTCCTCCACCCAGCGGTATTCCCCGCTCTGGCGGTTTCGGATGCGGTATTCACGGATCACCTTCTCGCCCGCGGACAATCGTCGGGTCGCTTCGAGCGCTTGCCGCAGGTCGTCCGGGTGCAGTAGCTCGAATGGGTGCTCTTCGGGTTCGGCCAGACCGAAAGGACCGCCTTCCCCCAGCCGGCCTTCCTGCAAGAATTCATCCGGTTGACAACCGCTCAGATCGAGGATGCGGTCACTGAGGAACTCCAGCCGCCAGGTCCCGGCGGTCGGGTTGATGCTGACCGAATAAACCAGGTCGTTGGCATCAGAAGGGCACGGAATTTTTCGGCTTCGGCGGCTGGCCCGGCATCCTGAGCAGGCTGGTCTGGTGGCGTGTCCGTCAACGAAGCCCCCCAGGGTTCGAACTGCTGCGAGAACCCGACATCGCTGTCGATGATACCACCCAGCCATCTGGTGGCCAGGTCGGCCGGATAGTGAACTCACTCCGACCGCAGCGCGGTCATGGGATCCACTCGCGCGGCGCGGAGCGCAGGTAGGAGACTTCCGGAGACTGTCCATCGCGAAGGCCACAGCATCTGCGCCAGGCGTCGGGTCTCGGCCCTCGCCACGGTAGAGGCGCATCACACCCTCCCCGGGGCGAAGCCCTGCGCCCGGGCTAGCTTCAGCATCTGCGCCAAGCGTCGAGTCTCGGCCCTCGCCACGTCTGAACCAAACGGCGTGATCCGGTAATACCGACGACGTTCATCGTCCAGGTCCGGCGTCGGACGGTCCCGTGTCTCGATGATCACGCCCTGTTCCAACATGCGCTGGATCGAACGGTAGAGAGTTCCGGCACCGATGCGGACCGCGCCATCCGTTCGCGCTTCCACTTCCTGGATGATGGCGTAACCGTGGCGGTCCTGACCGGCGAGCGTCATGAGGATGTGGAAGGTTACTGGCGGCAACGGCAGGAGCGCCGCGAGCTGAGATTTTGTCATGCAGGCATGATATAGCCATAACGAATATAGTATCAAGGGCTATATTCAGTGCGGCCTTATTTGAAGTGCCGCCTGCCATAGACCCGTGCGCGCGAACCATCAGACTTCTGCCACGGGCTGCTCGCCTCTCAACAACGGGCGCGTCAGGCAGGTGGGCCCCCCCGATCCGGGGAAACAGATCTCGCTGCCGTCAAATTCCGAGACGCGGCAGCCGGCCGCCTCGATCCGGGATCGCGTCTGCGGGTTGCCGGCAACCATGACGATGTTGCGGGGATCGAGGGCCAGAACATTGCAACCGAGCGAGTCGTATTCCTCATCAGGCACGTCGACGAGTTCGAAACCGCGATCGTTGAGGACCTCGAACAGCGGCACGGGAAGCAGGCGTCGGTAGACGAGAGCGAGGTCGTCGTCGAGCAGGCTGATGAACGACTGCAGGTGCAGGACCTCCGAAGGCCCGTTCCAGTAAGGCAGCTCAACAGGGATGACGCCCACGCCCCACGGCTTCAGCAGTGCGGTCAGCGCCGAGACGCCGGCCGCGTTAGTTCGAAAACCGCGCCCGAGGACCAGCGTCGACGCGTCCAGCCAGAGCATGTCCCCTCCTTCGGCCGTCGCGTCGCCATCGATGGTTCCGAGAACAGGCACGCCCCAACCTTCCAACGCAGCAGCAAAGGCGGGCCCTTCCCAACGACGCGCCTCCTTCCCGGTCTGAAGAATGACGGCGCCCGTATCCGTCATCAGCAGAGGATCGTGGGTGTAGATGGAATCCAGGCAGGTGCGACCATCGTCGGGAAGGTAGAGGATGTTCGCTCCGGCCGCTTCGATCAGCGAGACGAACTGTTGATGATCCCGTCCGGCACGATCGAGGTCCGGCGAGCGGAGATAATCGAGCGCCTGCCACTGACTCTCGATCGCTTCCTTCGATCGGAATGCCTCCCGCGGTCGCTTCAGCACGACCGTCTTGAGCGGGGCCACCATCGTCTGGCCGCCGAATGGGAGTTTTTCCATGCCGAACTTTAATATCGACCCTGTCGCGTCAGGATCGAACTCTCGAGCTGCCCCATGAGGACCGGGGACCCGGTAAACAGGAGCTCCGGAAACTGGATGCCTGTAGCGACCATATTGTCGAAGATGATGTCGGCCTGGTAAAGATTCAAGCCCCTCCCGGCGAGATACTGCAGACGGAGGTTTCGATCCTGGTTGATCGCGGCCCCTTCGAGCCACGGGGCAAGGTCGGCCGCCTGGCCGGAAAAAGTAGCCAGCAGATCGACCGCCGAATAAAACCCGACGTCGCCCAGCGACCGTCTGACCAGCACGTATTCCGGACTGTCCAGGCGCCTCTGGATGCGGTCGATGTCGATTGGCGCAGGGTCGGCCTGGCCGAGCAATACCACGTCATAGCCCTCTCCGTCGACCGTATTGGCGAAGACGGCACCGTTCGGAAAGACATCGAAGAACGTGGCGATTTCGCTCTTCACCGCTTCCTCGGTGCTTTCGTAGAGTTGCACGAACACCGTCACGACGCCGCCCGGCTTCAGGTGATCTTTCGCCAGTTGCCAGAACTCCCGGGTGTAGAGCGCCGCCGCCCCCTTCACCCAGGGATCCAGCGGATCGGAGGTGATGCCGTCGAATTTCTGATCGGTGGTCAACAGGAAGTGGCGTCCGTCGTCGATACGGATATCCACGCGGGGGTTGTCGACCACGTTGTAGTTTTCGACGCCGAAATAGGTCGAGACCACCTCGGGAACCAGCGGTTCGATTTCGGCAATGGTCATGCGCTCCATGTCGGGGTTGATACTGACGGCACCGGCCGTCACTCCGGCGCCTAGTCCGATCACCAGAAACGTCTCGGGGTCTCGCGGCACGAGCGTCGTCAGGTGCCCGAGCATCCGCTGGAGTCGCATGTCCTCGGGATAGCTCGAGGCCTGAACCTTTCCGGCGTTGTGGTAGTTGAGGATGCCGTCCGACTCTTCGGAGACGGCCACCGTCGCGGTCAGCCCCTCGCCCACGTAGATGACGTTAGGGGTGTATCCCAGCGTCGGAAGGAAGCGACCGTATGCGACGAATCCTGGCTGCAGGCCGGGAACAGTGAGAGCGAGAAGAACTACGAGCCCCATCGCCGCAGACATGGAGACCGCTTCACGCATCCCGAACCGATCCTCGCTCCCCCCGGCTCCCCCTGAAACCCACATGAGCAACCCCGAAACCGCAGAAAAGACGATCAACAACTGCAGGGCCAGCTGGCTGCCTAACCAGGCAACCAGCACGAGACTCGCGCCCAGAGAACCGACGATGGCCCCGAGCGTATTTGCGGCATAAAGGCCGCCGACCAGGCGCCCGGGATCCTGCCCGCGGGCCGCGGCAGCCGCTAGAGCGAGGGGGAAGCTGGCGCCCCATAGGATCGCCGCCGGCAACATCGCCCACAGCGCGCGGGCCAGATCGAGTTGCAGACTGATCCACGGATCCGATGCCAGCGTGAGATCGATCGGCCAGAACGGCAGCGATACGGTGATCGAGTAGGCGGCCCAGGCCATAGCCAGGCACAACAAGAGCTGACAGTGGCCAAGCGCCATGCGTGGTTTCTTGATCGAGCGCGCGAGGGCAGAGCCGAGACTACTGCCGATTCCCAACCCCAGCAGGAACACCGAGAGTATCAGCGAGAACGTGTAGACAGTGGCACCGAAGAGCAACGAAAGGTGGCGGGTCCAGATAACTTCGGCCGCGAGCGCCGTCATACCCGACAGGCCGATCGTGACGTAGACCGGCCAGGAGGCGCCTTCCGACTCTTCCGCTTCCGACGTCGCCGCTGCCGGCTCGTAGCGTGTCGCCTTCGCCAGGGCAAGGCCCAACAGGGCCACGGCCACATTGATCCCGACCGCGACGAGCGTCGCGATCATAACGTCGTAGACACGCAGGAGGTAGAAGCCGGCCAGCAGGCTTCCGATAACGGCTCCTACGATGTTTCCGCCATAGAAGAATCCGAGCCACGACACGCCCCTGGGAGTGGTTTCCACCCATCGCGAGATCGCCGGAAGCGTCGCACCCATCAGGATCGTCGGCGGCAGCAGGCAGATGGCTGCCACGATCCCCCGGAGGAACATGCCAAGAATGCCCGACCCCGCCCAGGCCGTGTACACGCCACCCACCAGCGGCATGGCGAACAGGACCGCCAGTCCGATCACACCGATCCCGAGTTCCAGGAACGCGTACAGCCGGAGTGGATGATGTTCCGGCGATACCAGGCGTGGCAGCATCAAACTGCCCAGACACATCCCTCCCATGAACGTGCCCAGCAGCACCCCGAGCGATACCGACGAGGACCCGATGACCAGACTGAGGAGCTGGAACCAGACGACCTCGTAGACCAGCGCTGCGCAGCCGCTGCCCACGAACAAGGCCACCAGGAGAGGGAGCGTCCAATTTGTCGAGCGCGAGTCTACCGTCTGATCCAGGTCATCCATTCACAAAAACTCCCTGATTAACCCTCTGTTCGATCTATCGTCCGCGGAAGTTCGATGGTTACACGGTACGGCAAGAATCTGAGTGCGGCGCGAGCCCGAGATCAGGGTCGGCCCGGGACAGTATAGCCGCATTCGGTCGTGGCGGCGGCCGAGCATCGTGCTGCAGAGGAATAATTAATAGATTGAAAGATCTAGTTTTAAATACGCTAATCAGGTTAGTCCAAAACAGTACTAATGGGGGATTAACCCAGCCCGGCGATCCCTGCTAGCATCTCCGCACGTAGGAAACCCGTCACGCAGTTTGGGCCGGTGGAAACATCGGACAAGGACGGACTCCAAGAGGTAAGATGCCGCTACGCGACGGACATTGAACCAGTCGGATGTCCGGTAGTCGTATTTGTGTCCGACGCCAACGGAGGATTGTCCTTATGGGTATCTCACCAGTCCGGCAAGGTAGGGGGGCCATCTTTGTCCTTACACTGGGCTTCACAATCTGGACCCTGTCTTCGGCCGCCAGTAGTCAAACGACCTCCCAGCCAGAAGGCCTTCCCATCGGAGCGCTGGCCGAAACGGTCTGGGTCGAAGAGTTTGATGTTTCCCCGGACGGAACTCTGATCGCCTACAAGTCGGCGAAATCCGGGACGTACGATATCTGGACCGTTCCCACTGCCGGCGGCGAGCCTCGCCGGCTGACGACGATGCCGGGCCGTGAGATGGCGCCCAAGTTCAGTCCGGACAGCCAGTGGATCGTCTTCGAGGCCGACTTCGGTGGCGTGAACGTGAGAGACCTGTACCTGATCGCTGCCGCCGGCGGCGAACCGGTGCGCTTGACCGAACATCCACTCAACGACACCAGCCCGTCATGGTCCCCCGACGGCAAGAAGATCTATTTCAGCAGCGGTATGTACTTCGACTCGTCGGTGGCTGTCATCGATGTCGAGACGAAAGAGATCACCCGCGTGGGTTCGGGTGGCGGAGCGCCACACGTGTCTCCCGACGGCAACTCGATCGTCCTGACGCGGAACGAAAAGCCGCGCGACGACGACCAGAGCAACCAGGACATCTACGTGATGTCGTCGAGCGGCGGTGACGCGCGGCTCCTGACTCCCGATACGTTCGATGCGATGGACCGGGCGGCGGTCTGGTCCCCGGACAGCTCGAAGATCGCTTTCATCTCCGACCGGAACGGCTGGAACAACCTGGGCATCATCGATGTCGAAACGGGTCGCTCACGTATGCTCCTGACCGAGGACGTAGAGCACAGCGAGCCCCGCTGGTCTCCCGACGGGCAATGGCTGACCTTCACGAAGAATCTCGACTACGAGTACCACATCTTCAAGATTTCCGCCGAGGGAGGCGAGGTTGTCCAGCTGAGCGAAAAAGGTGGCGTCAGCGGCGGTTCCTCGGCGACCGGCCAGACTCGCGGCGATCATATGTGGCATCCATCCGGACAACAGATCGTCTACTACCACTCCGACCCGACGATGACCGGCGACGTCTGGATCATGTCGTCCTCGGGCGGAGGCGAACGGCAGATCACGAACCATCAGGCCGCAGCACTGAGAGATCCGGACCTGTTCGTGTGGCCGGAGTTCTTCGAGTACAAGAGCTTCGACGGACGCGAGGTCGCCGGTCTGGTCTACAAACCCAAGGGCAGTCAGGCGGGCGATCGGCTGCCGGCCCTTTTCTTCTTCCGCGCCAACTCCAACGGCCAGCACCCGACGCAGTGGCATCCCTACGTCCAGTACTTTGCGAGTCGCGGTTATCTGGTCTTCGCCCCGAATTTCCGCGGGAGCACGGGTCGCGGCAAGGAGTACCGCCAGTCAGTCCACACCCACGGAGGAGACCATGACCTACGCGACGCGTTCGTGGGGATGGACCTGCTCGCTGCCGACGGCTGGGTCGACCCGGACCGGGTCGGCGCGTTCGGCGGTTCGACCGGGGGCTTTTTCACCACGACGGCGGTCACCAAGGATCCGCAGCGATTTAAGGCGGGCGTCGTCTGGTACGGCTCCACGGATCTCGTGACGCTGTCGACCTACGGAGGCATGCAGGGCTGGAACCGTTTTCTGATCGGCATGGATCCGATGGAGAACCCGGAGAACTACTACAGCCGGTCGATCATGTACCACGCCGACCGCGTCAAGGTGCCGCTTCTCTTCCTCTACGCGCAGGGAGACGGCGCGGCCCGGTTCCAGCAGATCGAACAATACGGCGTCCAGGCCCTGATCCACGGCAACTGGTTCGACTGGGTCATCTACGAGAAGGAGCCCCATGGCTGGTATCACTGGAGGCCCGACAGCGTGGAAAGATCGCTCACCGCGATGAGCCGGATGTTCGACAAGTTCATCCTCGGAGCGGATCACGACATCAAGAAACTAATGGAAGAACAACGGGAAGGGATCGAGTTTCAACGGAACCCGACCATTGATTTGTGGAATTCACTCGTGCACGGAACGCCCTGAACCGACGGCCTGGATTGACGGAGGCCGCTCAGGGCAAACCGATAACACCTACAAGACCTACATACGGAGGAAAACTAGATGAACGTCATCAAAGAATGCGATCTGCGATGGGTGGCAGCCGCGATGCTGGCACTGGCCCTCGTGACGACCCCCGCGCATTCGCAAGGTGTAACGGCATCGATCGTCGGCACGATCACCGACGCGACGGGCGCGGTCCTGCCCGGCGTGACGGTTACCGCCACGAACGAAGGCACCGGCCTGAGCCGGGAGATCTTCACCAACGAAAGCGGCAACTACACGATTCCACTCCTTCCGGTCGGCACGTACTCGGTGGCGACCGAGTTGCCGGGATTCCGGACGGAAATCCGTACGGGAATCACACTGAACGTCGATGCCCGGGCGCGGATCGACTTCGCCCTGCAGGTGGGGCAGCTCACGGAAACGATCGAGGTCACGAGCGAAGCGCCCCTGGTACAGACCGAGGACAGCTCGGTCGGTTTCGTCGTCGACCGGCGGAAGGTCACCGAGCTCCCGCTCAACGGCCGCAGGTTCGAGCAGCTGGTCAATCTCGTTCCGGGCGCCACGATGTCGGTGGAGGGGTCGCTCAACGCCAACCGGGGACTGTTCAACGTCGTCGGGCAGCGTGAGGTGACGAGCAGCTTCATCCTGGACGGGGTGGACAACATCGACCCGGTCGTTCGAATCTACGCCTACCGACCGTCGATCGACCTGATCGAGGAATTCAAAGTGCAGACGTCGGCGTACGCAGCGGAGTTCGGTCGAAACTCGGGCGCCGTCGTCAACGTCACGACGAAATCCGGCACGAACGAGATCCACGGAGCTGTCTGGGAGTTCTACCGGGGCTCGGCGCTGAACGCCAAGAACTTCTTCGATGACCCGAACAAGGACATCCCGCGCCAAGTGAAGAACCAGTTCGGGGCTGCGGTCGGCGGTCCGATCAAGGAGGACAAGACCTTCTTCTTCGCGCTGTATGAAGGCCTCCGGGCCCGCGAGGCGCAGACGCGCGTCGGCAGCGTGCCTCCGCTGGCCTGGAGACAGGGGGACTTCTCGGCCCTGTCCCAGCAGATCATGGACCCCCAGACCGGCCAGCCGTTCCCGGGCAACGTCATCCCCCAGGATCGCTTCAACCCGACGTCCCGGGCCATCCTCAACTACGTCAAGGCCGACGGCAAGACCAGCTTCCCGGAACCGAACCTCCGGCTCAACCAGCCGAACGTGGCAGTCAACAACTACGTCGGAAACCCCGTCACCGAGGACGACATCAACGACGTCTCGATCAAGATCGACCACCAGTTCAACGACAACTGGCGCGCCAGCGGTCGCGGCAGCTACACGGCGAACCCGATCTTCGACCCCTACGGCGACCAGATCAGTTCCAACCCGAGCCGTCGCATCGACGGCTATCCGACTGCGTCGGACCAGTTCCGTACGAACATCGGCTTGAGCCTGACCTGGACCGCGTCCACGAACATGATCGTCGAGCTGCGGGCGGGATACAGCCGTCTGAACCAGCCGTTCAAACCGCTCGAGCTGGGACCGACCGAGCTGCGCGCGTTCGAGACGGCGCGTGAGTCGTTCAACCCGGTCCAGATCCAGGGCCTTGACGAGATCGGACGCGGAGGCGGCTTCGACCGTGCCGTGAACACCTACAACTACCTGGGCAACGTCACCCAGATCAAGGGCAACCACACGTTCAAGTACGGCTTGGATGTCCGCCGCTACCTGTTCAACGCTTACACGGGCGGCGCGTCCGCGTTCCAGTTCCGCTCGCTTGACCCGGTTGACCGACCTCGTCATACGGGGTTTGCCTTTGCCGATTTCCTGCTCGGCCTACCGGATGGGAGCAACATCGGACGGGGCAACCCGCAGGGTCATCCCCGGAAGTTCGAGCTGGCCGGCTACATCCAGGACGACTGGAAGGCCACGCCGAACCTGACGATCAACTGGGGATTGAGGTACGAGCTCTACAAGAGAATGATCGAAGAGGGCGACCGGTTCTCCAGCTTCGATCCGGTCACCGGCCAGGTCATCCTCGCCGGTCAGGGTGGTGAAGGACGCTCGCTGGTCAACGGTGACCACAACAACTTCGCGCCCCGGTTTGGTTTCGCGTACCGGCCGTTCGGTGGCTCCGGGACCGTGATCAAGGGTGGCAGCGGCGTCTTTTACGACAACGATGAACGACACAACTTCGGCATCATCGTGACCTATCCCCGATTCAACTTCTCGATCTTCGACGACGAGCTGTTCCCGCTGTCGTTCACGCCCGACGGGGCGTTCCCCGACGCGGCGGCGCTCGTGTCTCCCGTCATCCGGGTCAATGGCTTGAACCGGGACTTTCGCGATACGTACTCGATCCACTACAACTTCGGCATCCAGCACGAGCTGGTCGGCGGGCTGCTGCTCGACACCAGCTACGTCGGTTCGAAGACAACACGGTTGAAGCGCAACCGGCGACTCAATCAGCGGCCACTAACCAACGGCGTCGTCGGTCCAGTGCCGTTTCCCGGTTTCAGCCGGATCCGGATCTCTGAATGGACCGGCAACTCGAACTTCCACTCTCTCCAGGCCCGGGTCGAGAAGCGGTTTGCCGACGGGCTGACGTTCATCTCGTCCTACACCTGGGGCAAGTCGATCGACAACACCGGAGGACAGGGCCGGGGTTCGTCCAGCACCCCGCAGGACAGCTACAACCTCTCCGGGGAGCGCGGCCTGTCGGACTTCGACGTCCGGCACGTCTACCGCTTCAGCTGGGTGGCCGAGCTGCCGTTCGGTCACGGACAGCCCTACGGCGCCGACATCCCGGATGTCGCCAACTTCATCGTCGGCGGCTGGGAGCTCTCGGGGATCCTGACGGCACAGTCGGGCTTCCCCCTGACGCCGCGGCTCAGCGGCAACAACAGCGGGGTTTTCATAAGGAACGACCGGCCGCACCTGGTCGGCAACCCCAAGCTGGACAACCCGGATCCGATCAACTGGATCAACAAGGCGGCGTATGCCATGCCAGATCGTTTCACGTTCGGGAACTCCGCACGCGGTACGGCGACCTCGGACGGCATACAAACCCTCGACCTGACCCTGGCCAAGGCTTTCCAGGTGACCGAAGGATCTCGGATACAGTTTCGGGCGGAGTTCTTCAATGCCCTGAACCATCCGAACTTCGGGTTCCCGAACCTGACCTGGAACTCGCGCAACTTCGGGGCCGTTGGAAGGACGTCCACGATCAACCGGCAAATCCAGCTGGCACTGCGATACGAGTTCTAACCGACTTGTAGCGGTGCCTGGAGTGGTACCCCACAGAGGATGGCGGCCCGCAAAAGCGGGTCGTCATCCTTAACTCCGCACAAGTGTTGGTGCGCTCTATGAGCGCACGAATGCGCGCACAGATCCCGCGGAACGACGAGTTGTGCGGTCATAGACCGCACCTACACCTACGCAGAAATTCAAGTATTTCTGGGTAGAACTAAATCCCGGCCCGGACATCCATCGTGGGCAGGAATTTCGGTGGGGTGCGGTAGTTCGTCGCCTGCTCGAACGCGTAGGCCAACCGGAGCAGGGTCGCCTCGCTCCAGGCCCGTCCGAAGAGTGAAATGCCGACCGGTAGGCCGTAGATGAATCCCATCGGGAGGGTCATGTTGGGATACCCCGCCATCGCCGAGGGCGTGGAACAGCCGCCGCCGGAGCCGAGCCGCGCACCGAGGGGGTCCAGAAGGGACGCCGGTCCGCTGGTCGGGCCCACGATCGCGTCCAGGTTTTCGGCGTCCATCACCCGATCGATCCCTTCGTTGCGGGAAAGCCGATGGCTGTTGGAGAGCGCGTTGACGTACTTCGGATCGGTCAGAGGACCTCGTTCTTCGGAACCAGTCAGCAACTCCTGACCGAACAGGGACAATTCGAGATCAGCGTTCGCCTCGTTGTATGCGATGAGCTCCGCCAGCGACTTGATCGGAGCGTCAGGCCCCAGCGAGGCGAGGTAGGCGTTCAGGTCCGCCTTGAACTCGTGGTAGAGGACTTCCATCTCGTCGTCGTTGCCGAACCGCAGTTCGGGTGGCAGTTGGATGGGATCGACCACGGTCGCGCCCTGGCTGCGCATCGCGTCGAGCGCGTTCTCGAACACCTTGTCCACGCGATCGTCGAAACCCGCGTACTCGCGCGCGACTCCGATGCGGGCGCCGTTCAACCCGGCAGGGTCGAGCGATGCCGTGTAGTCGCTCAGGAAGTTGCCCTCGCTCGCGGCGGTCTTCGGGTCGCGCGGATCCACCCCCGTCAGGGTTCCCAGAATGATAGCGGCGTCGGTGACGGTTCGGGTCATCGGTCCGGTGCTGTCCTGGCTGCTCGAAATCGGGATGACTCCACCTCGACTGACCAGGCCGATCGTCGGCTTGATCCCGACCAGGCAGTTCCTCGAGGACGGCCCGACGATGGAACCGTCAGTCTCGGAACCGATAGCTGCAGCAGCCAGGTTGGCGGCCGAGCCGGCGCCGGAACCAGAGCTGGAGCCACCCGGGATACGATCGAGAGCATAGGGATTCCGGCAGAAGTCTCCCTGACCACCGTTCCATCCACGGCCACTCCATCCCGATGTCCCACGTTCGAACGACTTCCAACCGGCCCATTCGCTCATGTTCGCCTTGCCCAGCAGGACGGCACCGGCTTCGCGCAGCTTCTGGGCGACGAAAGAATCTTGAGGCGGGATTGAACCCCGAAGCGCGGTCGAGCCGGCGGTCGTCGTCATCCTGTCGGACGTATCGACGTTGTCTTTCAGGAGGATCGGAATGCCGTGAAGCGGCCCGCGAGGACCTTGAGCCTGGAGTTCCTGGTCCAATTGTTCGGCAATTTGGACCGCGTCGGGGTTGGTCTCGAGAACGGCATAAAGACGGGGCCCGTTCGTGTTGAGCGCCTCGATTCGCTCGAGGTACATTTCAGTGATCGCGCGGCACGAGAGGTCGCCCGAGCTGATTCTCTCCCGCAGTTCCGAGATCGTGATCTCGTCCAGCTCGAAAGATCCGACTGCTCCGGCAGCGTCTGGTTCCCCGCCCGCGGGTGGTCCGGGCTCCCCACGGGTACAGCCGTTAGAAAGGGAAACCAAGCCTCCGGCGGCGATGCCGGAACGGATAAAAGTTCTGCGATCGATGGGCATAGACACCTCGAATGCGCCGGCTTACTGCCCGCAGGCAACAGCAACCATGTCCAAGCCGAACAGGCTGATTCGATCGCCACTGGGACGTCGGAGCAGCGCCCCTCGGGCCAGCATCTTGTGGCCCTCGTGCGCGGCGGGGTCGAAATCACCGAGCATGAAGAAGTTCGTGAGATCGAATGTCCAATCCCCGGTCGGCGCCTCCATGGCCGCCTTCAACTCTTCCTCGGTCGCCTCTCTTTCCGGGTCCGCGTTTCTGTTGCGTACCGGTTCACTGGCCATCGTTAGGTCCCAGTCGCCCCCGTCGGGTGTCAGGCAGCCGGTGACCTGAACCAGCGAGTTCGGCGGCAGCGGCTTTGGCCCATCCTTACCTTCGATTCGAACTGCTCCCATGGATCGGACGGTCAATCCCTCATTCCCCGACGGAAAACCGTTCTCCCTCAGGATGTAGGTGGTGACGGCGAGGTAATCGGAGTCCTCCAACGGAGGCCTGCGTCGGGGCATGTTGGTTCGGATGAAACCGTACAGGGCACCCAGGCTGTCTTCCCGCCAGTCCTCAAAGAATTCCTCACCAACGAGTTGAGGCCCGCGCTGGCCCGAAGCCGCCTCTCCGTGACACACCGCACAGTGTTGCTCGTAAACCGTCTCGCCAGACGCGCTCTGGGCCTCAGTGTAGACGCCGTCCCAGACGGTACGACGTTCGGCGCCACTCTGTACCAACGTCGGAATCCCCTCGGTTTCCCCCGAGAAAGACTGGGCCCGCGCCCCGACAAGCATCAGAGCGGCAACAAAAAAAATCCCGAGTCTTCGGTGCTTCCCGGCTTTCGACTTCTTTCCGCAAGTCTGCATCGTCATGTTCTCCTGGGGTCTGCTACCCCCGCTGCTGCTCAGCGTTGGGCACGAGGTTGATGTCACAAACCTGGGTCTTGAACCCATTGATGTCCACACAATTGATACCGAGACTGCCGGTAACGTCGTCGTCGGGCTCGATCATTTTCCGGCGTTTCAACTCGGCTTCGACGTCCGCCGAATTGTAGTCCGCGATGGTATAGGCGACATGGTCGAGCGAATCGAGTTCGAACGATGTCTGGGCGCCTTCGTCAACGGCCGTCGGAATCCACACCGAATCGCCGAACCACTGGTAGACGTCCCTGCCGCCGTCGCTGGTCTCCCTCAACTCCAACAGATCCCTGTACCAGTCGCCGAGGCTGCGGTAGTCCCGCGACGTCACGACGATGTGGTTCGCACTGAGCGCCTTCCAGACCTGGGGTGGAGTGGGGCGCCCCGCTGGTCGCGTGACATAGTCGCTGGCAAAGACCCCGATCGCGTTCCCTTCCGGATCGTTGAACCAGAAACCGCGATCGGTATCCGCCTGAGGCCGAAGCCCACGACGCCTCAGCTCCGCCTGGACCGCGCCCCGATCCCAGTCGTCTACGCTGAAGCCGAAACGCTCTATTCGCGGGGACTTCTCGCCGGCACCCGCCTGGCGGACGATCATCAGGGTGTCTCCGCCTTCATCGCCATACCACAGGTGCGCTTCGGTCGCATCCTGGTGGCCGATTTGCATGCCGAACACTTCGTGGTACCAGTCGCGAGTAACGGCGAGATCGGGCGCCACGTAGGTATAGTGACTCAACCAGGCGGCCTTCGTGCCCGCCGCGGCCATCGACGACGGCGCCGAGCGGCTCAAAGTCGAAACCGGTCCGAGGGTGGCGGCCGTAGCGAGGGCCAGGCTACTCCCCATGAATTCCCGCCGGCCCATCTTGCGCTGCGCCCCGATGCTCTCGAATCGCTTTTCCATATTCTTGTTCCTCAGCAGTTCAATCAAATCGATCGCTCCCTCCGTCAAATCCGGAAAGCACGATCAAACAAAAGGAGCCCGTTTCACGGGCTCCTTTCTCGCTTGAAGGTCGAAGGACTGTCTGGTCTCGGGGAACGTTCTGCTCTACTGGTTATTCTTCCCGTTGACTCTTTCGTCCGAGATCGTAGGGTTCACACAGTTCGAAGCCCAGCACGTATTGGCAAACGGCGAACCGAGGCTGATCAGGAGTTGAACCGTCTCGGGATACTGAGGCGCATTCATTGACCAGCCGTTGGCCATGTCTGCGGGCGTATCACCGGTACCCGGTTCCACTTCCTGGGCGGTCCCGCCGCCGTCGCCACTGCCGCTGATGGTGTTGGCCCGTGCGGTCACGTCGGCACCCTTGTCCACGAGATAGTGAATGATCTCGTGGTTCCCGATCAACGCCGCACCGTGCAACGGTGTGTGACCGATATGGTCTTTGTGGTTTACGTCGGCTCCAAGCTCCTCGACGAGGAACTTAACGACCTCCAACCGCTGGTCCGGCAGGTAGTTCAGGCCCTGGTTGGAGTAGTGGATACCAGATGCAACCATGAGCACTGAGGATCCCTTTGTCGTGTGGATGTTCGGATCCGCGCCCGCCTCCAGCAGCATCTTCATCGCCGTCAGATCGTGCGCCTGCGTCGCCCGCCAGAACGGCGTCGCGCCGGCTCGGTCCGGGCTTCCGCTGTTGCCGAACTGCCGGTACCAGAGCTGCTTCTTCAGTCTGGCGTTCGGGTCCGCTCCCTTGGCCAGAAGCGCCTTCATCAGGTCGAGGTAGTCGGTCTTCTCCTGCTCGACGGTCGGGGGCGGGTACCATGTGCGCTGGGCGAACCGTGCATCGAGCGTGGCGTAGAGCGGTGCCACACCGTCGACGTTCGTGATGTTGGCGTCAGCCCCGGATTCGAGCAGGAACATCGCGATGTCGAGATTCCCGGTGATCAACGCCTGTGTTATCGGAGGGGTCTCGTCGTTCCCAGACACCTGATCGACATCGGCTCCGGCCGCAACGAGCGCCCGCACCGCATCGAATGCCCCCTCGCGCGCCGCGAAGTGCAACGCGGTGTTGCCGCCCATCTCGACGGTACGCTCGTCCAACTCGTCATCGACGCGAGCCCGGCGTCCCTGTTGAACGTGGGACACTTTGCTGAGCACTCCCAGGTCGGCTCCGTGGTCGGCCAGCATCGCTATCGCCTCGCCACGATTGAGCGCTGCGGCAAACATCGCTGCCGTCTGCCCGTTCGTGATGTCCCGGACATTGACGTCGGCGCCGTGATCCAACAACAGGTGGACCGCATCGGTTTTTCCCGAACCGGCCGCCAGCATGAGCGGGGTCGTCCCGTTCGTGTTCGCGATGTTCGCATCCGCCCCGGCCTGGAGCAGAATCTCCATGATTTCCGCGTCTCCGACCTTCGCCGCCATGAACAGAGGCGTCATGTCGCTGATCCGGGTCTTGGCCGCGGTGTCTGCACCCGCGTCGGTCAACAGACGAACCAGCTCGGCGTTGCGGCGGTACGCCGCCCAGTGGAGCGCCGTGTTGCCGTCGCCCTGAACCGCGTTCACGTCGACGCCTTCCCCCACCAGCGAGCGAACAGCTTCCAGATCACCCCGCATGGCCGCATCTGGGAGGCGCACGTCCTGGGCCTCGCCCGTCTGTGCTGTCCCGGCGATCAGCAACACGACGAATAGACCCACTGTCAAGTTTTTAGCCAACATTGTGATCCCTTCCTTCAAGTCTTGGTTCGAGTCCAGTTCCAAACACCTTGAATCGCCCCGGCCCCGCGGCGGCAGACATCGGCCGCCCAGCCCCGCGGCGGCAGACATCGGCCGCCGCCGCGGGGTTCCGGAGTATCTAGATCGCGATCGTTCCTGTACTGTCGCCGACGCTATCGACCTCGACGCCAAGCTTGTGCATCACACTTAGCAAGCCGTTGCCTTGAGGCGTCTCCTCGGCGGCCCGCACATGCAGGTTGCCCTTCACGGTGCCGGCTGCATGCCCGGTCAACAGGAACGGCACGCGCCGGTGGCCGTGCACGTTGGAATTGCCCATGCCACTGCCGTAGAGAATCAGCGAGTTGTCCAGGAGGTTGCCGTCGCCGTCGGGCATACTCTTCAGCTTGTTCGCGAAGTAGGCGATCATGCTGACGTGATACCGGTTGATCTTGGAGAACTCTTCGATTCCTGAGGGCGTCTCGCCGTGGTGCGAAGCCGAGTGGAACGACTTGGTGCTGCCGCTTTCGGGGAAGACGCGGTCGCTGGTGTCGCGTCCGAGCTTGATCGCCGAGACGCGCGTGGTCTCCGAGGAGAACGCCAACGCCGTCAGGTCGATCATGATCTTGACGTGATCTTCCCAGTAATCGGGGACACCGACCGGCGCCGCCGGCACCGCCCTTTCGGCGCCGGAACGGTTGTAGGCTTCAATCCTCTCGATCCGGCGTTCGATCTCGCGAACGTTGTCCAGGTAAGTGTTCAGCCGACTCTGATCCGCCCGGTTCAGATCCGTCATGAGCCGCGCGACGTCGTGCGTGATCCCGTCGAGGATGCTGCGGTTCGCCTTCCGCCTGGCGGCACGATCTTCAGGCGACCCTCCCGTACCGAACACGTTCTCGAAGGCGACACGCGGGTTGTATGTCATCTGCAGCGGTGTCGAGGGCGACGACCAGCTGATCGTGTCCATGTAAACGCAGCTGTAGTTGAACGCGCACGTGCCGGCCGTGTCGAAGTTTTCTGTACAGAGTTGGATCGAGGGCAGCGGCGTGTCCTGTCCGAACTTGTGCGCGTACATCTGATCGATCGAAGTCCCACAGTAGACGTCGGAACCCTCGGTCTGGCGCGGGTGGGACGCCGTGAGGAACACGGCCGCCGAGCGGAAGTGGTCGGCGCCGACTTCCTCCGGCGTGAACGGGTCCGCCTGGTGACAGTCCATCAAAGTAGCCACGGTGACGTATTCCCGGAGCGATTGCAGCGGCTTCAGGATCGTGCCGAACTCGAAATCGCGGCCTTCGGTGGCCGGAGTCCAGAGGTTGTTGTCGGTACCGTAAACCGTACTGCCGGCCGAACCGTGCACGATCTCGATAGCAGCGAAACGGCTGCGTGGAGAAGCCGCCGTCTGGGCGAGAGGCGTGGCGGCCGGCACCATCGATTCCAGGAATGGGAGCGATACCGCCGCTCCCATGCCGCGAAGCATCGTGCGCCGGGAGATATGCTTCTTGGTGATGAACATTCTGTTCCTCCTTGGGTGATCCGAATCAGTAATGAGCTAATAGTTCGGGGCTGGCGCAATCACGCCGGCCCCGGTTCTGACCTTATTGTTCCTCGGTGTTGGGTCTCTTCGACATCTGAAATGTCGGACTCTCCACGATACCCATCACGAACGAGGAGAATCGGTTTTCGTTTCGAGCAGCTGCCCGCGTGATCGAACGGACGGTGGGCATATCCTGGTGATCGAGCACCCGGCCCAGTCCGTACGCGAGAAGTTGCTCCGCAAAATTCCCGATGAACGCTTCGGGACGGTTCAAGACCGCCTCTCGGACACCGGCCGGACCGTCGAGCGCGGTACCGTCGTACATCGTAGCGCTGGCGTCGATCGTGATTCCGCCATCGACACCGCGCCATCGGCCGATCGGGTCGAAGTTCTCCAGAGCCAGACCGATCGGATCCATGATCTGATGGCACGCCGAACACGCCGGGTTTGCCCGATGCTGCACCATCCGCTCGCGAACCGACAACACCTTCTCGTTGCGGGCGGCTTCCTTCAGCGGGGGAACGACGGCCGGCGGGTTGGGCGGCGGTGTGCCGACCAGCACCTCCAACACGTACTTGCCCCGGGCCACCGGTGAGGTCCGGCTCGGCAGCGACGTCATCGTCAGCCAGCCCGCCTTACCGATCAAGCCTGCTCGATTGGGGTCGGAAACCTGCACACGCTGGAACTGCGTTCCCGCTACGTTCGGGATTCCGTAATGCTCCGCCAGGACCTGATTTACGAACGTGTAGTTCTCTGTGAGCAGATCTAACACTCCGCGATCCTCTCGAACGATGCTGTCGAAGAAGAGTTCGATCTCCCTTCGCATTGCCCGGGCCAGCGTCCGCGTGAAATTCGGGAACGTGAGCCCTTCAGGATTCACTTCTTCGACTGCCTTGAGGCGCAACCACTGTCCAGCGAAGTTTTCGGTGAGCGTTCTGGACCGGGAATCGGCGAGCATCCGGCGGACCTGCTGTTCCAGCACGGCAGAGTCCCGCAACCGGCCATCGCTGGCGAGCGAAAGCAACTCGTTATCGGGCGCGCTGCTCCAGAGGAAGAACGACAGCCGCGAAGCCAGTTCCAGGTCGCTGATGCGGTAGGTCTCGCCGGGGGCGACGCCCGAGGGCAGCCGCTCGAACCGGAATACGAATTCGGGCTTGGCCAGGAGCGCCTGCAGCGCCATCCGGACGCCGATCTCAAAACCGCCCTCTCGGTGACCCTCCCGGTAGAAATCCATCAGGCTTTCCATATCCTCGGAAACTACAGGCCGGCGGAAGGCTCCCCGTGCCAGTCGTGAAATGATCCGCTCGGCGCAGGATTCTTCCATGTCAGCGTTTTCGGGGCGGCACGTGAAGATCTTCCGACGGCTCGGCGTCTCCGAAACGCCGCTCGCATTCATGGGACCCGTGATGTTGAAAGTCTTCAGGTGCGGCAGCGACGACATTCCGGGATGGTTGGCGATGCTGACGTCCACCAGGGTCTGATCGACGAGCCAGTAGCGATCCTCGACAGGTCCTTCGAACTTCGAAATGAAAGCGACCGCCACCCTTCGCGGACCGGCCTTAACGAAAACAGGCTCGGTGTGCAGACCCCCGTCATAATCCTGAAGCCCGGGGTCGATATCGATGAGCGCAACCCGCGTTCCGTCGATGGAAACGTCGATCTGCTGGTCTTCCAGGTTGTCGGGCAGCCGGTAGCCGATCAACGAGCCCGTGTACCAGTGGTAGAGATCGATCTTGAAGGAGTACTCTCCATCCGCCGGGAAGTTGTGGACGACTACCGAGCCGCCTCGCGTCCCGAAAGGCGTGCCCTCGATGTGCTCCAGCTGGTTCTCCACCCTCGGGATCGCATAAGACACCATGGAAGTCGGTGCCTCCGCGTCGCCGACGGCCAGGCGCGCGATCGTCTCTGCCGCACGCACGTAACCCTGCAAGAGCGCCGGGGTCACGGTCAGCGCGTCCGCCATGTTGTCGAACCCCCCGGTTATCGCATCCCGCGGAAGGAGTTCGGTTACGTCCACTTCGAGATCGAGCAGGTCCCGGACGGCGTTCTTGTATTCGGTCCGGTTGACGCGGTGCAGTTCCGGAACGTCGACATAAGGCTCCAGGGCCGCCGCTCGGTCGACGCCGGCTTCCACGGCCGCCGCTAGTGCGTTCAGGCTCGCTGCATCCGGCCGCGCGACGCCGGCGGGAGGCATCAGGCCGGCGCGCAACTTTCGTATAACTTTTTCCGCCAACACGGAGTTCTGGTCGACGTGTTCCAGGTCCAGTTGAGTCAGGCTCATGTTGCCGGCCAACTCGATATCGTTGTGGCATCCGGAACAGTACTGCTCGACGAGCGCCGTCTGCGATTCGATGGACGGCAGTTCTGAACCTGCCTGCCCGAAAGCTACGGAACCGAACGCCATCGAAACCGACAAAACCAGGCCACCGACAGTCAGCATGCGCTTCATCAAGTCCTCCCTCTCTACGGGTCGCGTATCAAGCCCTTGAGCATACGAACGGGTGCTCCCGCCCATCGCGTGATCAAGCAGACCCTTGTCCGCCCGGTCTGGATCGGTGATCCCTCATTCAACAAGCTTAAAATCTACTCTAATTACTGCAGACCAAGAACAAACTTGGGCCAGTATGTGAGCACGTCCGACCCAGCGTCAACTCTTTTTGTCGACGCTACAAACCTTTTGTTGTCAAAAGCGTTCGTCGCTACAGCGGCCTTTGTCCGGCTGACCTATTTCCGGCTGCCGATGAAGCTTCCACCTTGCCCGCAGAAACCCGGAGAAAAACTAACGCTTACCCACTCTCGCTTGCCATTCCGCGACGGCGGAATCGCTTCAAGGTTTCCTCTGTCGAGTGAGTAAGATATGTAGTCGGCGCCTTTGTACCAAACGAGGTCGGATGGCCGAATTTACCTAAAGACAGAAATGTAAAACAGCTATATATATGTATGCCGATATAGATCTTTTTATATATATTCCGCAGGGCGCAAAAGCAGACCACGTTGCGCGGAAATCGGGAAGTGGCGGGTCTGTAACCGAAAGGTTCGAAAAAAAGAGGACGGCAGCTCCGCTACCGCCCTACTGACCCGTCTAGATGAGACAACCTATACGAATATGTCCTCGGGCAGGCAAGCGGAGACCACGTAGTTGGGCACATCGACGACGTTGCTTATTTTCAGATCCACGGCAACGCTGCAGATGACATAGGCCTGCTCGCGCGTCCACCCGCGCTCGCCGAGCAGGTTGATCATGCCCAGGACTGCATCCCGGCAGGCCAGGGTGAGGTTTTCTCCCTCATTCTCGCCGTCCTCCCGAATGGGCATCCCCATCGTCGCGGTGAATTTGCGCGGCGCTGCCATCTGTGGGTCCGTCCAGTAGTCGTCCCTCGTAAACCGCGGCCGGTTGATGTTGTGCCGTTCTGCTTCGCCCTTCAGCAGCCGAAACCGGACGACCGCCGTGGCATCCATCTCGACCGCACTCACACAGACTTCTCCGTCGCCCTGGGCGAAGTGAGCGTCGCCTGTCGAAAACAGCGCACCGTCGACGGCGACCGGCAACAACAGTTTCGACCCGCCAGTGAGCTGCTTGACGTCGAAGTTTCCCCCGACCTCGCGGGGAGGCAGGGTCCGCAGCCCCTCAGTCGCGGGTACCCCCGTCGGGGGCACGGCGCCGCCGGCGTCTGGTGGGAGCGCGACACCGCCGCCTGCAATCACCTTGTCCTCCCGCGCCTTCCACTCGGCCACCTGGGCATGCGAGGGCGCAATACCGGACATGCCCATGAACGGGGCTCCCGGAATCCGGACGCCCGGAAGCGCGGGCGAGGTCGCGAAATTGTCCGCGAGAGTCCAGGGCACGAAAAACGGCGCTATGTCCTCACGATCGCGTAGGAATCCGAAGCCGGGAATGATCGCCGTCCACGCGAACTTGAGGGGGCGGATCTCGACGAACTCGATCTCCAGCAGGTCGCCGGGCGCGGCCCCTTTCACGAAAACCGGACCCGTGAGCGGATGGATCAGACCGACTTCAATGTTGGCGAAGTCCTCCGGGGTCGTCGAGTCTTTGAACTGCCCGTCCAGCGCATCCCGCGTCTCGAGGAGGACCTCCTCGCCTTCATCGGCCTCCAGGAGCGGCGGTATGTCCGGATGCCACCGGTTGTGTCCTGTTTCAGGCTGATCTCTGAGCTGTTTACTTCGGTCGATCTCGATACTTTTCATGGCGTTTTCTCCCGAGTCGTCGGTTTGAATGGGTGATTCAAGCGGCGACAGTCTAAGGCAACAACGGGTGCTTTAGCAACGATTGGAAGTCCCCAAAGAGTTGATCGACACGGTCCGGCACGTGGCTCCGCCACTGAAGTCTGCGTGCGGCTGACGTCCCGTCACGTGAAGCCGATCCGCGACGCCTTGCGATATAGTATTTCGATAACCGTCCTGATGCCGCGCCGAAGCGGTGGAGATTCGAAGGACACCCCGGGAGATACGAGGCATATGGTCCGCGCTTCGATTCGATTCCTGTTGGCCCTGGCCGTGTGCATCGCACAAACCGTGCCCGCTGCCGGACAATCGCTCGACGAGGTTCGACGGAGCATCACCCTGGGGAACCTGGCGGCGGCGGAGCAGACCGCCGAACGGATCGTGACCGCGAATCCCGGGAATGCGGAGGCCTGGTACCTTCTGGGTATCTGCCGTGCGGGCCTCCGGCAGAGGGCCGGTGCCATTGCGGCCTACCGCGAGGCCGTCTCCCTACAGCCCGGTTTTGCCGCTGCGTGGAACAATCTCGGGGATCTGCTCCGGCGCTCGGGCGATCTGGACGGTGCGCTGGAAGCTTTGAATCACGCGCTCGAAACCGATCCAGAAAACGCAAGGGCATGGTTGAACTCAGGCATGGTTGCGCTTCAGCTCAGGCAGTTCCGGCCCGCAATCGATCGGCTCGAACGCGCTGAGGCCGGCCTCGGAGACCAGGTTCTGATTTCGTACTCGCTGGCACGAGCCTGGATCGAACTCGCCGAATACGATCGGGCCGGGCCCTACCTGCAGCGCTTTCGCAGATCGCCGCCTCCCGGGTTCTCCGGTTTCGTCGAACTCGCGACGCTGCTCCACGAAAAGGGCGCGTACGCGCCGAGCGCTGAACTGCTCTCTTCAGTGCCGGCTCGCGAGCGGTCGCCTCGGATGCTCTTCCTGCTGGGGCAGGCTTGGTTCGGTCTGGATCGACTCGTGGAGGCACACGAGACCTTTTCTACGATGGTCGCTACGTACCCAAACAATGTGGACGGGCACCTGTGGCTGGGGTACGCGACCCGCGGAATCGGAAGACCCGCCGAAGCACTCCAGCAGTTGGAGACGGCCTTGCGGTTGAATCCCCGGTCCAGTGAAGCATTGACCGCACTTGGCAGTTTGACGCTGGAGAGCGGTACCGCCGCGGAGGCGATCGAGTGGCTCGACCGCGCCATGGCACTGGACCAAGACAACCCTGTGATACGTGTTGAAAAAGCCGTGGCTCTCGGCCGGTTGGATCGTCATGGGGAGGTGATCGAGATCCTCATGAACCTGCCCGAAGACGATGTCCAACGGCATCGTGCCCTCTACCTGCTGGCGCAGGCATACCGGCGGCTGGGCCAAACGGCCGAAGCCGATGCTGCCCTGGAGCAATTCCGACAGTTGGATCGGCGGATTCGTGAAGCGGAAGGCCGCGCCATGAGCCGGCCGGCGCCCCGATGAGACCGACCGAACCAGGCCGGCACCCCCCGGAAGATCGATGCGACTAGCAACCCTTTTGCTGGCGGTGACGATCCCCCTGCTGGCAGGGACGATCGGCGCCGTGTTGCAGAATCCATCACCGGTGGTCTTTCGAGACATCACCGACGTGTCAGGCATCCAGTTCACGAACACGTTCGGTTCCCCGGAAAAGCGATACGTCACCGACGTCAATGGCAGCGGAGCCGCGTTCCTGGACTACGATCGTGACGGCTTCATCGACATTTACCTGGTCAACGGGTCGACGCGGGAACACCTGGCTTCGTCGGGAGAAGACGGGGACGCTCCAAGCAACGCGCTCTACCGCAACAACGGTGACGGCACGTTCACCGACGTGACCGACACGGGGGGCGTCGGCGATCGGGGTTGGGGAATTGGAGTGGCCGCGGCCGATTACGACAACGACGGCTGGACCGACATCTACATCACCAACTACGGATCCAATGTTCTATACCGCAACAACAGCGACGGAACATTCTCGGATGTAACAGGAGCAGCCGGGGTCGGCGATACGGGCTACGGCACGGGTGCTGCCTTCGGCGATTACGATCGAGATGGTTGGCTTGATCTATACGTGGCGAACTACCTGGAGTTTGATCCGCTAGCATCATCCGAAAACGATGCGACGTGCGGGTACAAGGGCATCCCGGTCTTCTGCGGACCGGCCGGAATTCCGGGAGCCCGCAACGTCCTGTACCGGAACAGTCGCGACGGAACGTTCAGCGACGTGACAGCCGAGGCGGGCCTGGAGGACGCCGAGGTTCTCTACACGTTCACGGCGGTTTTCGAGGACCTCGACGACGACGGCTGGCCGGATCTCTTCCTCGCAAACGACTCGGCGCCCAACAATCTGTTCCAGAACCTGGGCGACGGCAGTTTTCGGGACATTGGGCTCCAGGCCGGCGTGGCTTATAGCGAGGACGGTCGTTCGCAGGCCGGTATGGGTGTCGCGGTCGCCGATTACGACAACGACGGACGCTCGGATCTGATCGTCACGCACTTCTCGGACGACTACAACACCCTCTACCGAAACGAAGGGGACATGCTGTTCAGCGATCAGTCCTCGCGTGCGGGACTGGCGCGGCCCTCTATCGCGATGCTTGGATGGGGCGTGTTGGCTGAAGACTTCGACAACGACGGGGAGCGGGATGTAGTCGTCGCGAACGGTCACATCTATCCCCAGGTAGACGAGCACCCGATCGGAACGACCTACCGGCAGCCGCTGCAACTATTCCGAAACGTCGGGGGCCGCTTCGCTGAGGTCGGGCCGGCGGCCTTTCCAGGTCTCGGCCCCCTCAGTGCGAGGGCCCTCGTCGCGGGCGACATCGACAACGACGGCGACCTGGATGTGCTCGTCAGTCAGATCGATGGCCCGGCGATACTCCTCGCGAATCGATCCGAACTGGCAGGCAACTGGATCATGCTGGAGCTGGAAGGCACAGCAAGCAACCGGTCGGCGATCGGGGCACGGGTAAGCGTCACAACCGAGGGCCGGACGCTCTCGAGCCAAGTCCGTGCCGGTGGCGCCTACGTCTCGCAGAACGACCTCCGGCTGCACTTCGGACTCGGGGATGCGGAACGCGTCGTGGAGATCGAGATCCTCTGGCCGTCGGGCCGCACCAGCAGGCTGGATGACGTCCAGATCAACACAGTGTTAAGGGTGCGGGAATCCTCCGAAGAATAGGAGAATGAGCGCGGCTTTCGGAACCCCGCATCACTGTCCCCTCGATTCCGTCTATCACCTTCGATCTATTATTGATCCCTCCGTTCGATCTATCCGGGCGTGTGAATCTCATCTAACTCGATCTATCACGGTTGACTAGCTGACAGTGATCGGTGTATGTTCGCCCGAGATTTGCCTGAGTTTCCAGGCTTTCTAGAACGAAATACCGGTTCGGTCGTGGGACCGTTGCGGCCATTGGGGATGTGGCGTTGCCAAGCGCGTCAATCGGTGAAGCTCTTTGACGCAGGACGCGTTGCCGATTTCGTTGTGTTCCCGACCAAGCTCCGAGTGAGATGAAGGAGGAGACGAGATGAGGATTCGAAACGCAGGGATATTCGCCCTGCTGGTGTTGCTACCGATAACGCTGTCTGGGCAGCGCATCACCGGATCGATTGAAGGACGAATCACCGACGCATCGGAAGCCGTGCTTCCGGGCGTCGAGATCACCGTTGCCAGTGAAGCCACCGGCCAGATCCGAACGGGTCTGTCCAACGAGACCGGTAGATACAACTTCCCGCTGCTGCAGCCTGGTACGTATTCGGTGCAAACGGCTTTCCCCGGCTTCCGGACGGAGATCCGGAACGGGATCCAGGTGCAGGTCGACCGTAACGCCCGCGTGGACTTCGTCCTGCAGGTCGGCCAGGTCACCGAAACGATCGAGGTCACCGCGGACGCACCCCTGGTCGAGAGCGATACTTCGTCGCTCGGTCAGGTGATCGACACGCAGCGCGTCACGGAACTGCCACTCAACGGACGGGACTTCCTGCAGCTGGCCGTCCTGACGCCCGGCGTCCAGCCCGTCGTCGAGGGCAGCAACCTCGAAGGGCAGCAGGGCTCGATGCACGCCAACGGCGCCCGGGAGGAGTTCAACAACTTCCTGCTCGACGGCGTCGACAACAACGACATCGCCAACGCCCAGCTGATCATCGTCCCGGGTATCGACTCGGTCCAGGAGTTCAAGGTCCAGACCAGCAGCTACAGCGCCGAGTTCGGGCGCGCCGCCGGCGGCCTGATCAACGTCTCGACCAAGTCGGGCACGAACCAGTACCATGGATCGGCGTTCGAGTTCGTCCGGAACGACATCTTCGACGCCCGGAACTACTTCAACCCGAAGGGCACCCCGAAACGGCCGTTCCGCCGGAACCAGTTCGGCGGCACGATCGGGGGACCGATCATCCGAGACACCGCCTTCTTCTTCTTCTCCTACGACGCCACGACCGTCCGCCAGGCGCAGAGCGGAACGGGGAAGGTGCCCGAGACCGCGTTCCGCAGCGGGGACTTCTCGGCAATGCTGCCGACGCCGCTCATGGATCCAACGACCGGTCAGCCGTTCCCGGGTAATATCATTCCCTCGAGCCGGTTCAGCACGATCGGCAAGAACATGGTCGACATCTACCCGGCCGAAAACGTGCCGGGAGCAGCCGCCAACTTCAATGGAGCCTACAACCTGAAGTCCGACACCGAGAACTGGACGGGCCGGTTCGACACGAGTTGGGGCAACAGCGACAGCCTTTTCGCCCGGTACTCGGCGTGGGACCAGGACCGTCTGGAACCCTTCCGGTCGGGCGCGACGCTTCCCAACTACGGCACGTTCCTGGATACGCTCTCCCAGGCCTTCACGCTCAACCAGACGCATATCTTTTCGCCCAACCTGGTCAACGAGTTCCGGGTGGGCTTCACCCGGATCAAGGGCGGTCTGATCGCCGAAGCGCGGGACCAGGGCATCGAGAAACAGCTGGGCATCTGCTGTGTCCTGGTGGTCGAGGAACCCGACTTCCGGGCGGACCTGAAGGGCCCGCCGCTGGTCCGATTGACCGGCTACAACAGCGCCGCCGGCTCGGCCGCGCCGCACATCCGGTGGGACAACCACACGAGCTTCACCAACAACCTCTCGTATACGACGGGCAACCACCAGTTGAAGTTCGGGTACGAGTTCCGCCGGACGGCCATGAACCTCTTCCTGATCGTGTTCCCGGCCGGAGACTTCCGCTTCGACGGCCGCTACACCGGCAACTCCGTGGCGGACACCCTGCTCGGCCTCCCCAACCTCACGATCCGGAACCAGGGCGACATCGTCAACTACGAGCGGTCCACGCACCACTCGGGATACTTCCAGGACGACTGGGATGTCACCGACCGGCTGACCCTGAACCTCGGGATGCGCTGGGAGGTACAGACCGCCGGTTACGACAAGCACGACCGGAAGGCGTCCTACGACCCGGTTCGTCAGCTCGCCGTCAAAGTCGGACCGGACCCGTTCCAGCCGGATGTCCAGCCGATCGTGGACCTGCACCGCCGACCTGACGGCTCGGCATTTGCGGTCGCGGACGGTAGCATTTCACGGGGCGGGTACGAGATGGACTACAACAACTGGGGTCCCCGCATCGGCTTCGCCTATGACGCAGGCGGTGATGGCCGGACCGTCGTGCGCGGCGGCGGCGGCGTCTTCTACGTCCCGGTGCTGGCGAACAAGACCCACAGCTACAAGCGCGGTTTCCCGTTCGTCGTCACGCAGACGATTGCGGCCGATGACGACACCCGGACACCGGAGATGACGGTCGAGGATCCGTTCCCGTCGAACGTGCTCGCCGGGGCCACGTCCTTCTCGGTCGGCGGCGTCGACCCGAACCTGCGGACCAGCTACATGGCGCAGTGGAACGTGAACGTCCAGCGCGAGCTGACCAACTCCATGGTGTTCGAGACCGGCTACGCGGGCAGCAAGGGGAACAGCCTCAGCCGGCGCCGGAACGTCAACCAGGCGATCTCCGGAGCGGACCTGGGCCAGGGGCCGGATATCGCGAACTGGGCGGGGTTGGCCGCTCGCCGGCCGGATTCGGCTTTCGGCAACATCAACTACCTGGAGTCCAGCGCCAACTCGAACTACCACTCGTTCCAGGCGAGCATCGACCGGCGCTTCGCCAACGGCTTCTCGTTCCTGCAGTCCTACACGTGGTCGAAGTCGATCGACGACAACTCGGGCTCGAGCGGACTCGGCGGTGGTGCGAGTCCGATGGATAACACGCGGCTCTTCCTGGAGCGCGGACCGTCCATCTTCGACCGGACCCACCGGTTCTCCTTCGCCGGCACCTGGCTGCTGCCCCTGGGTGAGAATCTGGATGGCGCCGCCGCGGCCCTTGCTCGCGGATGGCAGCTCAACACCATCTATGTCTATTCCTACGGCCAGCCGTTCACGCCGGGTCTGTCTGGCGACGTCAGCCGTACCGGAGTCCGCCAGGACCGGCCGAACCTGCTGGGCGATTCCAAAGCAGGTGGTGGAGACGCCGCGGAGTGGTTCAACACCAGCGCGTTCGCGACCCCTGCGACGGGGACGCTCGGCAATGCGGGACGGAACTCGTTGCGCGGACCGCCGACCAACCAGCTCGACTTCGCCGTCTACAAGAACTTCGGAATCGGTGAGGTTCCGGATGCGATCCAGTTCCGGGCGGAGTTGTTCAACATAACGAACCATCCCCAGTGGAGAATCCCGAACCGGATCCAGAATTCCTCGACCTTCGGGATTATCAGCCGGGCGCGGGACAACCGCCAGATCCAGTTCGCGATAAAGCTCAGTTTCTGAACTCGAGCCGCGCTACTTAGGTAAGAAGGGGAGGCACCTGCCTCCCCTTTCTTTTTTTTGAAGGAGGTTGCCGATGGATGGGCATAAAGCAAGCGCCGTCGGGTTCGTGATCCTCGGGCTCGGGCTCGCCCTCGATGCGGGAAGCCAGACTGTCAAGGGCCGGGACCCTTTGCCGGAACGGGCGCTGTCGGAAACGACCTGGATCGAGGAGTTCGACGTTTCGCCCGACGGAAGCCACGTCGTTTTCAAGTCCGCGCGCGGAGGAAACTACAATCTGTGGACGGTTGCGATCGAAGGTGGCGAGTCGCGACAATTGACATCATTCCAGCCGCCGATGCGGGCAAAAAACCCGCGATGGTCTCCTGACGGCACCTGGATCGCCTTCCAGGTCGATCAACACACGAAATACAGCTCCGAACGGGATGACGTCTACGTGATCGCCGCGTCGGAAAGCGAGATCGTCGCGTCGGGTGGGGAGCCGCGCAACCTCACCGGCACCGACTGGTCGAGCGAATCGTCGATCACATGGTCGCCCGACAGCCGCTATCTCGCTTTTTCCAGCAGCGGTCTGCTGGGCGGAGGAATCCTCAGGGCCGAAGTCTCCACGGGTGAGCTGGGCCGCATCAGCGCGTCCGGCGGCGGGGACCTGCAGTGGTCTCCCGACGGGCGTCACATCGCATACAGCGCAAACCGCGTTCGGAGCGAAAGCTTCGTCTCCAACGGTGATCTCTACATTGTGTCCGTTGCCGACGGAGAGGAACGCATGCTCACACCGGGCACCGTGGGTTTCAAGGAACGCGATCCCGACTGGTCGCGAGACGGCCGCAAGGTGGCGTTCGTGACCGATCGTACCGGCTTTGAGAACGTAGCGGTAGCCGACATCGACTCGGGTGAAACGACGCTCCTCACCCGGACTTCTTACGATCATGCCAACCCGACATGGTCACCTGATGGCAGGTCGATCGCCTACGTGGTCAACGTCGACTACAACTACTACATCGAAACCGTTTCCGCCGACGGTGGTGAGCCCGTCCGGATCACGGAGAAGCCCGGGGTCAACGGTGGGATGGAACGGATACAGGTGCGCGGCACCTTCCGTTGGCTGCCCGAAGGTGATCGCATCGCCTACACCTACATGTCGCCCTCCGACACCGCCGATCTCTGGGTGATCGATACAGACGAGCGCGAACCCAACCGTATCACCGACAGTCGCCACCCATCGCTGCGCGATGAGGATCGGTTTGTCTGGCCGGCACTAATGCGCTATCCCAGCTTCGACGGCCTCGAAGTTCAAGGGTTTCTCTACAAACCCAAGGGCGTTGAAGACGGGGACCGTGCGCCCTTCGTGATCTTCTACCGGGCGAACTCGACAGGACAACACCCCCTCGGCTGGCAACCCTACGTGCAGTACTACGTGAGCAAAGGCTATGTCGTGTTCGCGCCGAACTTCCGTGGCAGCACGGGACAGGGCAAAGCCTACGCGGAAGCCAACCATACCCACGGCGGTGACCGGGACATCCGGGACGCGATGATGGCTATCGATAGCCTGGGAAGCCGCAAGTTGATCGACCGGGACCGTATGGGGATGGTCGGCGGCAGCACGGGAGGGTTCTTCGTGATGGCCACGTTGATCCAGCGTCCGAAGGATTTCAAGGCCGCGGTCAATTTCTACGGGGTCACCGACCTGGTCACGCTGGCCGACTACAGCGCGGCTCTGGGAGAGTTTGGCTGGACGGGCCACATGATCGGCGGCACACCTCTCTCGAACTACGAGAGCTTCTACCAGCGGTCGGCGGTGCATTTCGTGGAGAACTTTGAAACGCCGGTCATGTTCCTCTACGCGGAGGGTGACGGGTCGGCCCGCTACGACCAGGTCCGGCAGATCCTGCCGGTCATGGAACACTACGGAAAAGAATACGTCGAGAAGCTCTACGCCCAGGAGCCTCACGGTTGGTATCACTGGCGGCCCGACAACGTCGAGGACAGCTTGCGCCGCGTCGGTGACTTCTTCGATGCGAAGATCCTGGGCAACGACGAGGGCCGCTGACAACCGCCAGATCCGTGAAGGCGGCGGGACTGACAGTCCGCGAGTCGGTCCCGCCAGATGATAGAATTGTTTTTCCACTCTATGGTACGCAGCCTGGGGGCCATGTACATTAGTTCACGACAAGCAGTTCGGACTCTGGCGATTCTGCTCCTGGTCTGGATGGTCCAGACTCCGTCGGAGTTGGTCCATGCGCAGTCCAGCAACGGATTCATTAGGTTCGGCGGGACGGTGGAGACCATCTCGGAGGAGGGAGACCGGGTCGCGCTCGTCGTTCAAGTCTTCGGGGCGAGGGTCTCTGTCGAGCTGGACGAGCATGCGACCATTACCGGCAGCCTCGGCGGACGCACCTCCTCCCGATCCCTGTCGCCGGGGGACGCCGTGGAAATACAGGGATGGATGCGGCCCGACGGGAGCATCCGCGCTTCTGAAGTCGAGCTCAAGGTCCAGACGGGCGCGATCCGGATGTCGGGTGTGATCGAGAGCATCCTCCCGGTCGAGGGTGGGTCTTCGATCCTGGTGAACGGCGCGGAGTTCCGCGTCGATGAGCGGACCGTGATCGTCGTTGATCGTGATGGTGTATCGCAGAATGGTTCGCTCGAGGAACTCGCTGCCGGCAGCGAGGTCGAGATCCGGGGTTCGCAAATCGATCAGACCGGGACGGGATCGGCGACTTCATCGCTGTTCCGGGCGGACCGGATTCTGGCCCTGAATACCTTCCGTCTCCAGGGGATTATAACGTCCAGGATTCCCTCCACTGGCACGCCGACGGCGATCTTCGTCCAGGGAATCGCCATCACCCTCACCCCCGAGACGTCGATCGCGGGCAACGGGCTCAACGAGCGGAACGAAGCGTTCCTGGCTCGGGATCGTGCCGGATCGCTTGTCATCGTGCGCGGGATCGAAGACGATGCCGGTAGCCCGTGCGGCGTACTGAACCGCACGGCAGAGGAAATGGAGCAGTTGCCAAACTGTCCCGACGTGCCGTCCGATCCACTCGAGGCCGGTGATCTTCAGATCGGTCTGCCCGTGCGTGTCGAAGGGGTGCTCGAAGATACGGGTTTCTCCACCCGTTACACCGCGCGCGCGATCCAGGTCGAGCGGATGAGCAGCCACATCCGTTTCCAGGGAATGGTCGCAACGCGGACCGCAGATTCGCTAGTGGTCCAGATCAACGAAGCCATCGCCACAGCGGTCGTTCTCGATGCGTCCACCCGGCTCGAGGGAACCGTCGAGCCCGGCCGGTTCGTGGAGATTTCTGCGGAGATGAATCCGGATCTGACTATTCGCGCCCGTCGGATCAAACAGATTCCATAGCGCTTCCCTCGTGTACCGGACGGCCGCAACAATTCTGTTAATCGTTCTGGTCGTATCGGGCAGCGCCACTGCAGTCTTCGTCAATGGGCAGACGGCGTGGCAGGCCCGATCGCTCCAACCGGTACAGCGTTTCGCCCGGCTTTCACAGCCCGGAGACATCGACGAAGGCGCATTCACGTTCTTCGACAGTTTTCTGTCCAATGGCTACCGTCCCGACCAGGAACTGGGCGCACCGGGACAGGATGCACCACCCCAGCCGCTGCGACGTCATCCCTACGGGCTGGCACTTTCCCGTGACGAGTCCAGGCTCTATGTAACGCTTGAAGGCAACGAAGCCGAGCCGGGCTCCTCGGTGCTGGTGCTCGACGCCGCGAACGGAGTGGTGACGGGAGAGATCACCGTTGGGAGTCGGCCGCTGGGAATCACGCGCTCACCGGACGGCCGGTTCCTGATCGTGACCAATCAGTACTCGAACTACCTGAGCGTCATCGACGCGGACCAGGATCTCGAGGTCGGACGGATCGCCGGCTCCTTCTACAATCAAAAGATCGCCTTCGTCCCGGAGCGATCCTGGATGCTCGTCACGAACCGTGCCCTGGACTCACTCGACGTCTACACCTACAGCGAGCCCCCGTTCGAAGCATCCCTGCAGTTTCGGATACCGCTCTGGACAGACAACCGGCCCTACAAGCTCGACGACGATCCGGGGTTCGGTCTCGGCGGCGACCATCAACAACTGATCGGTCCCGCTCCGGGCTTCGGTAACACCAACGCCAGCACGCCCAGGGACCTGGTCCGCCATTTTACGAACGTCAACCCGCGTGACCTGGCTGTTTCGGGCGACCTCGTCTACGTGGCGAACATGAGTGGTCTGGGAATCTCGATCGTCGATCTGGACACGCGCACGCAAATGGCGTCGATCGACCTGAACGCGCCGGCGCTCGACGTGATTGCCGCCGAAGGACTGCTGTTCGTCTCCACCCTCGGCCGCTTCGCACAAGGTTTCGACGACGTGAACAACGAAATCGCCGTCGTCGATCCGGCGCTGGATCCCTTCTCTCTCCGGATGCGTTTTTCTTCGGCGCCCAACCCACCGTACGGTCCCGAGGCGGGACCGGGGCGCGGGGCACTGGTTCCGGCATCGGGCGACGCGCCGTATTTGAGCGCTTTTGGCGTCAACAATTTCCTCAATTTCCCGACCGACCGCAATGTCCTGTTGCGGATCGTGGATGGCTTCGATCGCAACCCGGACAACCTGCCGCCTATTGTCGGCGGCGCTCTGCCCGACCAGCTGGCTGTCGTAGACGACCTGCTGGTAGTGGCCTACGCCGCGTCGGATCAGGTCGAGACGTTCCGCATCGAGGGGCAGGCCGAACCGACTGCGATACTCGTCCCCGGCGACCGTGCTTTCGCGAACCAATCACAGACCGCGTTTCCGAACGCTATCGACCGACGTGCCCTCTTCGACGACGGCCCGTACCTGATGGGCGAAGACGACCCGGACTACTTTCGGGGACGCATGCCGCAGGAGATAGTTTTTGCCGAAGCCGGCAGGCGGTTGTTCGTCGCGAACCGTCTGGGGGAATCCATCACGATCTTTCGGCTTGAGGACACGGGCCAAGTGGCCTTCGATAGACTCGTCGACATCGGAAACGACGGCACGCCTCCATTTCCCGCAACCCTGGCAGAAGTCGGCGAGGATTTCTACACGAGCTCGCGTGTCGCGCTGGACCGGGACGTGTCGTGCCAGAGCTGCCACCCCGGCAGCCACAAGGATGCCAAAGTCTGGCACGTCGCGGCCACTCCGGGTCGCACCCTGAGGATGACGCTTTCCAACCGAAACCTGCGAGGCACCCCGCCGTTCTACCGAACTGGAATCCGGCGCAATCTCGAAACGTTCCGGGGCACGTTCCGGTCCGTGGCGCCGGAGGGCCCGTTCGGATTCTTCGAATCTCCGGCACCCTTCGATGCGAACGGCGACGGGATCCTGAACGATCTGGACCGAGGCCGGACCGTGGCCGATGTGAACCGAAACCGCATGTTCGTCCTCGAACGCACCGGTGTCAGCTTCGAGAAGACGAGCGCCGCAATGGCAGCGTTTCTGGAAGCCGAACCAAGACTGCTGCCTAACCCTTTCCGGGATCCGGATGGAAGCCTGGGCGCCGCCGTTCCGGTCGCCTACAGCGAGGGCGGTGCGTTGGTGTTCGGGAGTGCCGTCAACGGAGAGGATGTTTTTCAGAAAGCCGGGTGTCTGGAACACCACGTCCCACCCACCTTCACATCAAACCGGGTCCTCAGCCTCGATGACAACGGCACCCGTGACCGGGACTGGGACGGGGTTCCCGATGGTGTCGTGCGGTCGCTCGAACAGAGTATATTCGACCGCGTTCCGATCCCGTTCGAGCGCTACCAGAAACGTTTGCCACGCGAACGACTTCCCTTCGCCGGCGTCGATTCCGATCGACGCCTCAACTTCGCAAACACACCGAACAACTTCACGCCGGTCGATCCCTCATTGTCGTCGCGCAGTCCGTTCAGCGGAAGGCTGCTCATGAACTCGGCCGCCGACACCCGTAGCGTCAACATCCCGTCGCTGCGCGGCGTTTGGGACGCCGCTCCATTCCTGCACCACGGCCGGGCGGTCAACCTGCTCGCCGTCCAGGGCCTGTTCAACGACCTCCGAAGACATGGCGACCCGATCTTTCTCGGCACGTTCGACCCCGCCGACATCACTGCGGAAACCAACCAGCGGTTCCGCGACCTGGTGGCCTATCTCAAGAGCATCGAGTAGCGCCCGTGGGACCGGATGGGCGGGGGCCGATCCCGGGTGAATTGTGTTCGATTGCCTTGTTCAGACGCATTGCGGACCGCCACCGAGTGGGGCTGCTAGTGGCCTGTAACGGAGATATCGGTACCAGCGTTGCGGTGGAACGGCACCGGATTCTAGGAGCCGACGACGAGGTAATGCTCCTACATTGCGAGGAGAAGCGACAACGAAGACGGTGCCGTGCCGCCGCAACCCTCCGGGCCGATGGGGGTTGCCGTCGATCTCTTTGTCGTTCGTCGTCATGATGAAACCGCATCAATTCCTCCTCTCTCCTCGACCTCGACTGGCAAGACCCATCGGCGATGGTGCCGATATCTCCGTTACAGGCCACTAGCCGACGTCCGGCACGGCGAGCAGCGGGCAAGACAGGCCACGTAACACGCGTTCGCTTGTACTTCCCCTGACGGCGTCGAGGAATCCGTGCCGGCCTTCGGTCGCCATCACGACGAGATCCGCGGCGCGGTCCCGGGCCGTTTCCAGTATCCGCTCGACGACATCTCCATCCTCGACCTCCTCCTGCAGTTTCCACGTCGCCCCGTCCGGGTGCCGTATCGCCGGCATATCCCCTTCATCCCCCACGTAAAGCGTGTTCACCGTGACATGGTCGCAGTCCAGGGCCTGAACGACGGCGTTCGCGGCGCGAAGCGCCCGGTGTGGACTGGGTCTTGAAACAACAGGAGCGAGGATATGTCTGAGGTTGACGGAGCCATCTTCCACCGACACGAATCCATCAGCTCCATGAGGGACAAACAGGGTCGCTTCGCCGGACCGTCGAGCGACAGGCTCCGCAACGGTTCGTTTCAGCCAATCCCCCCCCTTCTGATGGGTGGACAGGACGATCAAATCGGTCGGGTGCTCTTTGAGGTAGGCGAGTATCGAGGTGACAGGGTCCTTATGTGTCGCGATCACCTTCTGAACGCCGAGGCCCGTCTTCGATACGTCCTCGAGGGAGCTGCCTTCAGGCAGCACACCCCAGCGCACCAGCGTCTGTCGAAACCCGGGAAATTCCGACCAATCCAAGTCCTCGTATTGGGAGTCGACGTGCAGAACACTCAACTCCAGTCGGGCATCGAGGGCCAGCCTCAGCGCGTGTGCGAAGGCGACCTCGCTGGCCTTCGTGAAGTCGGACGGATGGAATACGCTCTTCAGCTCCACCAGGCACCCCTTTTTTTGCTTGGGCGACAAAAATGCCTTTCAGGATCAGGCATCATGTCTCCGTCCGCCGGCCCAGTGCATCAGTCAAGCCTCTATGAGGTATTCCAGAGTTCCGGTGTCGGCGATGATGGCCTCTGCTGCACTCTACCATGGGTATGCTCCGAGGTTTTCGACGAGTTCCCCGGACCGGCGGTGGCCAGCTCGATGAGCCGAGCCAGTCCCGACTTGATTAAGATAAGCGTCCTGCTTGATAGTTCATCTGAGACCATGCGGTGCTCACCCCTCAACAGATACTTCCTGCCAGCATTGTTGGTGACCGTTCTTGCCGGTTGCGGCCAGGGCCGCGATACCGCCCGGTCATCGCCGGGCTCCACGCGCGAAGTGTCGTTTGTCGAAGAGGAAGCGTGTGCGGGCTGCCACGAACAACAGTTCCGTGACTGGGCGGGATCCCATCATGACCGGGCGATGGAGGAGGCCACCGAGGAGTCGGTCCTCGGTGATTTTAACGACGTCACGTTCACCCATTTCAATGTCACGTCACGCTTCTTTCAGAGCGACCGGAAATTCATCGTCCATACGGAGGGTGCCGACGGCGGGATGCGGGACTTCGAAATTCGGTATACGTTCGGTGTCGAACCTCTCCAGCAATACCTGATCGAGTTTCCGGGCGGACGTCTGCAGAGCCTGGGCGTGGCGTGGGATAAGGAGGGGGAGCGCTGGTTCCACCTCTATCCCGACGAGCGTATTCCTCCCGAAGACCCTTTCCATTGGACGGGTCGCTACCAGAACTGGAACTTCATGTGCGCGGAGTGCCATTCGACGAATCTGCGGAAGAACTACGATCTGGAGAGCGACACCTACGACACGACATGGGATGGGATCGACGTCGGTTGTCAGTCTTGTCACGGTCCCGGCGAAGGGCATGTGGCGTGGGCGTCCGACGTCGACGCGGGCGACGCCTCCGCTGGCAGGCTCGGACTGATCGTGGATTACGCGACGAACGATGCGCGCTTCCTTGTGGAGTCCTGTGCTCCGTGTCACTCGCGGCGTCACCAGGTGAGCACCGAAGACCGCCCGGGAGAACCGTTTCTGGACCACTTCATGCCGGAGACTCTCCGGGAGGGTCTCTATCACGCCGACGGCCAGATCCTTGACGAAGTCTACGTCTATGGCTCGTTCCTCCAGAGCCGGATGTATGACGAGGGCGTTCGCTGCACCGACTGCCACAACCCCCACAGCCTGGAGTTGCGCGACCTCGGCAACGCGGTCTGCGAACAGTGCCACCACCTCGATCCCCCGCGGGATCGCTTCGCGACTCTGACGGCCAAGGACTACGACTCACCCGAACATCATTTTCATCCGGCGGGGGGCGAAGGCGCCCAATGCGTCAACTGTCACATGCCCGAGCGGACTTACATGGTCGTGGATCCGCGACGGGACCACAGTTTCCGGATCCCGCGACCGGACCTCTCCCTCAAGCTCGGAACGCCGAACGCATGCAACATGTGCCATACGGACGAGACCCCGGAGTGGGCGGACGCAGCACTCACGCGATGGTTTGGGCCCGAACGGCAGCAGCAGCCGCACTACGGGGAGACGATCGCCACCGGGCGCCGCAGTGAACCGGGGGCCGCGCCGAGGCTGATCGAGCTCGCCGGCGATGCCGAGCAACCGACAATCGTTCGTGCCACCGCGCTGCAGCTGCTGCGAAGCTACCCTGCCGCTGGCGTCCCCGCTGTGGTGGAGGCCGTGCACGATGACGACGCCCTCGTCCGTGCGACTGCGGTTTCGGAACTCGAGTCCCTGCCGCCGGAGGAGCGAGTCCAAACCGCTTCCCCGCTACTGCGGGACCCGGTCCGCGCCGTCCGTATTCAGGCCGCAAGGGTTCTGGCTCCGGCTTCCACCGAACTCATCGGGGAGGACCGGCAAGCGTTCGATGCGGCACTGAGCGAGTATGAAGCGCTGCAGATGTCGCTGGCCGACACTGCGCCGGCTCACTTGAACCTGGGGGTGATTCACGCCGCTACCGGCCGACAAGAACCAGCAGTCCGCGACTACGAAGCCGCCGTGAGTATCGATCCCGGGTTTCTCCCGGCGCGTTTGAACCTGGCCACCCTGCTCAATGAGATGGGCCGCAACCCGGACGCCGAACACGTGTTGAGGGAGGCCATTGAACGGCATCCCAGAGAAGGAGAGCCACATTATTCACTGGGTCTACTCCTGGCGGAGATGGACCGACTCGAGGATGCGGCAGTGAGCCTGGGTCGAGCCGCCGCACTGCTCCCCGAGAGGGCCCGAGTGCGTTACAACTACGGGCTGGCCCTGCAACAATTGGGCCGCCGTCAGACCGCCGAGTTTGAGCTACGACAGGCCTACAGGATCGCGCCGCGGGATCCGGCATTCGTCCAGGTACTCGCCATCTTCTACGCGCAGGACGGTCGGTGGAGTGAGGCTTTGCGCTATGGCGAAGAACTCCTGGAGTTGGTGCCGGACGAGGACGGGCCGCGCCAGTTCGTCGAGCGAATCCGCGGGGAAATGGCAAGAAGCCCCGGGTAAGACCATTGCTGTCACAAACCGCGCAGCGACCATGATAGGGTGGTGGAACGAAACACCGGAGACCTTTCGTGCGTCACAGGATCCCAGCGTTGCTCGCAGTATTGCTTGCTCTGACTCTGCCCGCGTGGGGTCAGAGCTACGACCCTCAGATGACCGGGCTCAATCCCGACATCAGCTTCATCATCCGCGGCCGCGTTCTCTTCGATCCGAAAGCCCCGCCCTCCGATCCGGTGGAAGTGCGGTTGGAAGGAATGGGTCGGGACGCCATCGCCAGCGTGTACGCGGACGGCATCGGCAATTTCGAGTTCAGAGATCTCAATGCCGGCACGTTCCACATCTTCGTCCGGGCCGAAGGCTTTGACGAAGTTCGTCAGCGCGTCGAAGTAACGCGCGGAGCCGAACAGATCGTGACGGCAATGATCACTCTCAACCGCTCGGCGGGTACGGGTGTTGACCGCGGCGATCCGAATGCTGTCGACGTCACGGAATTCGAGAAGAGCTACCCCGTTGAGGCGGTCCATGCCCACGACAAGGCACTCGAAGAACGGAGAAAAGGCGATCTGGAAAAGGCCGTCGAGTTGTAGAGTCGACGACTGGCGCGGTGGCGGTAGGCAAAGGGGGTAGCTGTTGCCGGTGGCTTTCGCCGATTCCGGTGCCTCACTCCTCGCCGTGGCTTCGTTTCCAGTCGCCGCTCATCGAACCGGACATGCAGATTTCCCGCATCCGGCTCTCGGACGAGATCATGCCTTCGCCCACGGAAAGCTCGCCGTACGCGGCGCAAGATGCGTGAGCCCGTAATCGGACCAGAGCCGCTCGGACGGGAAGCGCACGTGTTTCCCGATCCGCACCTTGTGCTTACGGCAGAGCCACTGGCGCAGCCGCCGTGTCGCGTGTTGATCAATCGCCTTGTAGGCCGGGCGGACCTGTCCCAGGATGAAGTAGTTCGCCCAACCGGTCAGCAACCGGTTGAGGCGTCCCACTACGACTCCCGACGGCAGGAGCCCGTGGCGCGGCGCGGTCAACTCGCTCACACGACGGCAGATGCTCTGGACGCTTTCCCGGCTCGGATGTGTGCCTATGTAGGCGGCACCCGTACCCGGCCGGTAGTTGCAACCGATCCGGTAGCCGAGGAACGTCATCGATTCCTCCGGCACCCGGCAGCAGCGGGTCTTCTCAACGTTCATCGCCAACTTCAGACGTTTCATCAGGGCTTCGACCGCCGCTAGCATCACCGCTGCCGGCGCGCGACCGAGAACCGCGAAGTCGTCCGCGTAGTTGACGATTTCCGCCTTGAAGTGCCGGGCGTAGCCCAGCACCTTCCAGCCCAGAATGAAGCGCCGCATGTAGATGTTGCTGAACAGCGGCGAGATCGGAGACCCTTGCGGGGTCCCCTTCCGCTCGTGACGCGCCCGGTTCGTGCGGCGGCGACCGCCGCGCCCGTCGTCCTCTTCCACCGCCATCTCCAGCCACGCCTTGACCCAGCCCAACAGCCGCCCGTCGCTCACGCGCCGGGCGATGGACTTCATCAGGTCCGCGTGCGGAATCTGGCCGAAGTAGTCCGACAGGTCGGCGTCCACCACCTCCCGGTGGCCCGTCCTCAGCAGCCGATGCACGCGCCTGACTGCGTCATGCGCGTCTCGGCCCGGCCGGTACGCATACTGCTCCGGTTGCAGGTCGGCTTCGAAGATCGGCGATAACACCAGCATCGCCGCCGTCTGCACCACCCGATCCCGGAGACACGGAATGCCCAGCGGCCGGAACTTCCCTCGTTGCTTCTTCGGGATGAGAACCTGCCGAACCGCATGCGGCCGATAGGTCCCTTCCTTCAGGTCCCGCGCCAGTGCTCCCAGCCACCGGTCCACCCCGAACGCATCGATGTCCGCGACCGTCTCGCCGTCCACCCCGGCCGCGCCGCCGTTGCGTCGCACGGCCTGCCAGGCGACTGCGAGCACGTCGTCGCGCCACACCTTGTCGCTCAGAGAGTAGAACCGGAAGCCCAGAGCTTCCTTCGCTTTCGCATGTAGCGCCGTCTGGAGTCGCTGAACTCTCTCCGAGGCTGTTAGGCTCTCGCCAGTCCTCATGTCCCTTCCTCCGTCATGCGCTGCTCTCGAACTGAGGTCCCTTCCCTCCACCGGCATTACCCGGCTTCCTTGGTACTGCGGACCTCTCCGCCACCCTGTCGGCCCAACCTGACCCTCGCGGGCTGTCGGTTGGCGCGTGCCACGCCACCGGCAGGGCTTCCCGTGTTGCGTCCAATCCCCTCTTCCATACATGCCACCGCCAATACCCCGGCGGAACCGGTCGGTGCTCGCGTCGCTCGCTTCCCGACCGCTGGCAGCCTTCCCCGTTTCAACGGCGGGTCGGCTTCCGCATTGTGCGTTTCGAGGCCTGCTCGGCGTTTACTCGCGTTGTGGCCTGTGTGGTTGCTGAGCCGCCCGAGGCGGCCCTTTGTCATCGGAGTGCTTCAGACGATGTTGTTACCTCCACCATCCGCTCCGATTGCTACCGACTGGAGCGACAGTTGCCGGGCGGGATTCGCACCCGCTGAGGATTGGCGCCTTCTCACGGCGCACGTTGAAGAAGGCGCTGGAGTTGGCTCCCGAATTCTACGGGGCGCGCAACACTCTGGGATTGGTCTTCCAGCAGGCCGGCATGCCGAATGACGCGCGTCGCGAATTCCTCGAGGCTCGAAAGCTGAATCCCCGGTCAGCAGAACCCCTGATCAATCTGGGGCGACTCTACCTCCAAGCCGGCGAAGCGGAGGAAGCGTTCGGAAGCAGGGACCAGGCGCTCGAGACGTTCCGGGCGGCGGCAGTCCTGCTCAGCGATGCTGTCGAACTGAACCCCCGCACCGCGCTCGGCCACTATTACCTCGGAGCCTCGCTCTATAAGACGGGGGACCTCCAGCGCGCCCAGTCGCAGCTGACCCGCGCAAAGCAGCTCGATGACGCTTTACTGCCGGTGTATCTAATGCTCGCAAACGTCTACCTGAAGCAAGAACGGTTCGAGTTGGTGCTGGCCGAATTGGATGCGTATCTCGAGAAGGATCCCCTCGAGAGCGAACGCCAGGCCGCCGAGAGGATGCAAGCTCAGGTTCGAAGAATCAGCCCGGATTAGATCGGCAGAATAGCCGGAACGGGCACAAATCTATAACTTTAGCAATAGATTTTCAGCATGGCTCCTGATAGCATACAACTCGATTTTTTCAAGCATTTCCTAAACACTTCAGGAGAAGTGTGTTAGGCCTTTCGGCACCGACTGTCGAGCTTGCCGTTCGGCTCTGGCTGATTGTGCAACCGGCGTTTCTCAAGACGAGAACTCGGCTGCCGCTCACTAGGGAGGTTCTCTCATGAAATGGTGGAGATTATCTATTGTGGCCGTCGCCCTTTGCCTATGCATGGCGGCAACCATTCAGGCTCAATCAACCACGGGCCGCATCGTTGGCACCGCGGGTGACGAATCGGGCGCGGTGATTCCGGGCGTCGAGGTTACCGTACGGGACGTCACGACCGGATTGACTCGAATCGTGATCACGGGCGAGTCGGGGCTCTACTCGGTGCCCCTCCTGCCGCCATCCACATACGAGGTCGAAGCGACGCTGCCCGGCTTTCAGACGGAGATCCGTCGGGGTGTCATCGTCCAGGTGGGCGCGGTTGTCCCGATCGACTTCATCCTCCGAATCGGAGAGGTGAGCGAGGTCATCGAGGTAACGGCGGATGCGCCGTTGCTGCAGAGCGAGACCGCCTCGCTCGGACAGGTGATGGACAGCCAGAAGGTGACTGACATCCCTCTGAACCAGCGACACTTCATGGCCCTGACGACGCTGACGACCGGAGTACAGCCCAGCGTAGAGGGATCGAACCTCGCCAACCAGAACTTCTCACTGCACGCCTCAGGCGCACGAGAGCGCGACAACAACTTCCTTCTCGACGGCGTGGACAACAACGACACGGGCAATGCGCAGCTCGTGATCGTCCCGTCGATCGACGCCATCCAGGAATTCAAGATCCAGACCAGCACCTACAGCGCGGAGTTCGGCCGTGCCGGCGGCGCCGTCATCAACATCCAGACGAAGTCCGGATCGAACGATTTCCACCTCACGGCTTTCGAGTTTGCCCGCCGCGACCGTTTCGACGCGCGGAACTTCTTCGCGGACGAGAAGGAAAACTACAAGCGCGACCAGTTCGGCGTGGTCTTCTCCGGCCCGATCGTGCAGGACCGGACCCACTTCATGTTCAACTACGAAGGCACCCGGGTAAACCAGATCCAGAACTCGCTGGCACGCGTGCCGACCATGGCCCAGCGGAGCGGCGACCTCTCGAGCTTCAGCACGCCGGTCATCGACCCCTTCACGGGACTGCAGTTCCCGGGCAATATCATCCCGGCGGATCGCATCGACCCCATCGGCCAGGCCATCGCCAACTTCTATCCCGAGCCGAACCGGTCGGACCCGGTCAACAATTACCTGACGGGCGCGAGCCGGGTCGAGGATTTCGACATCTATACGGGTCGTGTCGATCACCGGCTGACCGACAACCACAACATCTTCGGCCGGATCACCTGGCAGCAGTCCTACCGGGAGAACCCGGAATTCCAGGCCGGCGTCCAGCTCCCGAACTTCGGCGCGGTCTTCTTCCAGCCGATCGGCCGGAATGCGGCCCTGAGCTCGACCTACGTCTTCGGACCAACGGCGGTGAACGAGGCGCGGGTCGGATTCAACCGGTTGATCGGAGGGATCTACGAGACCCTGTACGGCCAGCCCTTCGCGCAGCAGCTCGGCATCATGGGCGTTCAGAGCGAGCTCCGACCCCGCGGCGCGGACGGCTGCACCAGGGAGGTGCGGTGCGCGACGGGTTCGAACCTGGGCTTCCCCCGGGTGGACGTGGCGGGCTTCTCACGCCAGCGGGGCACCTACAGCGCCCAGCTCCGGCATGACAACACCTGGCACTGGTTCGACATGTTCGCCCTGACCCGGGGCAACCATCAGATGAAGATGGGAGCCGAAGTCCGGACGATGTACATGAACATCTGGCTGGAAAGCAGCTCCAACGGGCGATTCCGCTTCGACAACGACAAGTACTCGGGCGTCGCACTGGGAGATCTGTTGCTGGGCTACCCGGCCCGCTCGGACCGTCTCGTCGGGGACGCGGCGACCTACCAGCGGATGCGGAGCGTCAACATCTTCTTCGCCGACGACTGGAAGGTCACCCCTACGCTGACCCTCAACCTCGGCATCCGATGGGAATTCCAGTCGCCGCCGGCCTTTTCCGGCGCGTCTCCGACCGCCGACGGCCAGGGGCCGAACGAAGGAACGACGTTCCACCAGGAGACAGGCCAGATCGTCGTCGGGGGCAAGAGCGGCACTCTGGTTTACAACCACCCGACGAACCCGGGTCAGACCATCACCGTGCCGGGCGGACTGGACCAGAACCCGTCCGTCCCGACCGGGTTAATGTACAACGATCTGAACGACTTTGCCCCGCGGGTGGGATTCGCATGGTCTCCCGAGGCCATCGACCTCGTCGTCCGCGGCGGCTACGGGGTGTTCTATGCACCCCACATCAGCGCGTTCAACTGGACGAGCCGCGGCCTGGCGTATCCTTATGTGATTCCCCAGGGGTTCAACGGTGATGCCGGCACGCCCAACCTCACTCTGAGAAACCCGTTCCCGCAGACGACGACCGACGCGATCATCGTGCGCGCCGTCGACCTGTACGCGAAGACGGGCTACATGCAGCACTTCAACCTCGGGTTCCAGCGTCCGCTGGGCACCAACATGGTGCTGGACCTCACCTATGCCGGATCGAAAGGAACGAAGCTGCGTAACCGGCGGAACATCAACCAGGCGTTCACGGGCGATGCTCTGGGCCAGGGCTCGGATCCGGACAACTGGACGTCGGTGGGCTCGCGCCGTCCCTTCCAGGGATGGGGTGGCATCAACCAGTCCGAGAAATCTGCAGCGTCCACCTACCATTCCCTGCAGTCGAAGCTGGAGAAGCGGATGTCGAGCGGGCTCACGTTCGTCGGCGCCTACACCTGGTCGCATACGCTAGACAACGGCGGCGCGTCGGGGACGGGCATCGGCGGCGGCAGCATCCAGAACAACCACAACCTGGTCGCTGAGAAGGGCAACGCGCTCTTCGATGTCCGCCATCGGATGGTCGTCAGCTATTCCTACGAGCTGCCATTCGGGGCGGGCAAGCCGGTCGGCCTGAGCGGCGCGGCCGATGCCGTCCTCGGCGGCTGGCAGATCGCCGGAATCACGACGTTCGCTTCGGGCCAGGCCTTTACTCCGGAAGCCTCGGGCGACATCAGCCGCACCGGAAACGGTTTCGTCCGTGCCAACGTCGTGGGTGACCCGGTACTGAGCAACCCGACGCCGCAAGCCTGGTTCAACACCTCGGCGTTGGTGGTTCCGCCGGCAGGCACCTTCGGCACGGCCTCGCGCGGATTCTTGAAAGGGCCCGGCATCAACACCTGGGACTTCACGCTGATGAAGAACATCCGCTTCGCGGAAACCCACAACATCCAGTTCCGGGCGGAGTTCTTCAACATGATGAACAAGGCGCAGTTTGCGGTACCCAACAAGACCGTGAACTCGGGAGCCTTCGGTACGATCACCCGAACAAAGATCGACAACCGTCAGATCCAGTTCGGCATCAAGTACATGTTCTAAAGTGTAGTTTAACCACCACTCTCGAGCCCGGCTTCGTTCCCGCGAGGCCGGGCTCGATTTATTTCTTCAGGGGGAACCATGAATTCTTCTCGAAAACTCCCCTCCCTGACCTTGTTCATCCTACCGTTCATGTTCTCCGCCATCGCAATCGCACAGGTACCGGCTCAAGCGCTGGACGACGGGATGAGCAGTATGTCGATCGTCGGCTACGACCCGGACACCGGTGACGTGGGGATCGCGCTGGCCTCAAGGTTCTTCGCGGTCGCGCCGATCGCGGCTCACGTCCGGGCGGATGTCGGAGCCGTCGCAACAATGGGAGGCGCGCCCTACGCCGACGCGGAATCAATACTCGACTGGCTCGAAGAGGGGCTGAGTCCGGCTGACGTCCTGGATCGACTGCGGCAACGCCACCCCCGGGGAATCGGCCAGATCAACATCGTGGACGCAGAAGGCCGGAGCATCTCGACGACAAGTGAAACCCAGGCCAGCATGTGGAAGGGCCACAAGTATGGGAAGCATTACGCAGCCGCCGGCAATATCCTCGCGGGACCGCAGGTCGTGGACGCGTTCGCCCAAACGTTCGAGTCGACGGAGGCCCTCGGCCTGCCGCTCGCCGAACGGCTGCTCCAGTCGCTGGAGGCAGCCGACCGGGCTGGGGGCGATGCGCGCGGGCGCATGGGAGCTACCCTGATCGTCAAGCGAGCCGGCGCCGGCCGCTTCAGAATGGGAAACCTGGTCAACCTTCGGATCGACGACAGCCGCAACGCGATCATCGAGCTGCGGAAGCTCTACATGCGATGGAAGGACATCCACGCTGAGGTCCCCGGTTTCCGGATCATGGGCATGACGCGGGGCCGGGACGTTCAGTGGCTTCAGACAAGCCTGAGAACCCTGGGCTACCTGGATGGTGACGAAGAGACGATCTTCGACACCGAAGGCGCGGCAAACGGCCTCTTCGAGGACGCCACTGCGGGCGCCGTTTCCCGCTACAAGAGAGACCACGACTTGGGCGGTAGTCCCTCTGCGGGGCTGGAAACTGTCAATTCGATCCGCGCCGAAATGGAAGAGCGCGGCTTGAGCGTGCCTCTCTTCGCAGACGCCGGGCCGGGGGCGCACTCCTTCGACCTGACCCCTGAAGACGACATCATGAGCAGCCTGTCGATCGTGGGCTACGATCCCGACACGGGAGACGTCGGCAATTGCATGACCTCGAAATACTTTGCAGTTGGGCCGGTGGCCTCGTTCGCGCGCGGCGGAGTCGGCGCGATCACCATCATGCAGAACGGCCCGTTTACGATGGGTGAGCAGATGCTGGACTGGATGGAGGAGGAAGGCCTGAGCCCAGTCGAAGTTATGCGGCGTGTCCGCGGCATGCTGCCGGATACGGGTCAGATCAACATCGTCGACGTTGCCGGCCGCAGCCTCCCGACGACCGGCCCGCGGGGCTCCCAGTGGATCGGCCAGCGTTTCGGGAAGAACTACGCCACCTCGGGAAACATCCTTGCCGGCCCCGCGGTGGTCAACGCTTTTGCCGATACGTTCGAGAGAACCGAGGGCTCCGGGCTACCCCTGGCCGAGCGGTTGCTCCAGGCCTGTGAAGCGGCCTATGCCGTCGGTGGCGACGCGCGCGGGCAGCAGGGCGCTCAGCTGAAGGTCTACCGCAAGGGCGCGGGCTTCATGGGAACCGATCTCCTCGTGGACCTGCGCGTCGACGACAGCACGCAGGCGATTCCGGAACTGAGGGCGCTCTGGAACGAATGGCAGTTCCACCATCTCTACGGGGTCGGCTTTCAGCCGATCGAACAGACTACGGGCAACGACGTTCGGCAGCTCCAGCGTTACCTGCTCGAGCTGGGGCACCTGAATGCTGGCGACCGCCGGATCTTCGACGAGAACGGCGAGCCGAACGGAATCTTCAACGACCGGACGGCGGAAGCAACGATGGAATGGAAAAGAGCTTCCGACCTGGATGATGCTCCATACATGGTCCAGTTCATGCTGCGTGAGCTCGAGCGGCAAGTTCAGGAGAGAGGAGGTGGACGATGAGACGGAAGTACATGATCGTCGCTCTAGCCGCGACACTGCTGTCGGCCCTGCCGGCCGGGGCTCAAGTCGACCTCACGCGGGAAGAGCACCTGATGAGCAGCATGGGGATCGTCGGCTACGACCCGGACACGGGAGAAGTTGGTGTCGCCTCCGCGTCGCGCGTGTTCGCCGTGGGCTACGTGATGACGCACGTGCGCGCCGGGGTCGGGGCGATAGCCACGATGGGCGGAGCGCCCTACAAGGACGGTCCGCTGATGCTGGACTGGATGGAGGAAGGCGCGACCCCTGAAGAAGTCACCGCACGCCTGCGGGAACGCTACGACAACATCGGCCAGATGAGCATCGTCGATGTCGCCGGCCGCAGCACGGCAGTGACGAACCCGAACTCCAGCGAATGGAAAGGTCATCGCATCGGCGACAACTACGCCACGTCCGGCAATATTCTTGCCGGCCCGGAAGTGGTCGACGGGTTCGCCGACACCTTCGAGGCAACCGTGGGGTCCGGCCTGCCTCTGGCCGAACGCCTGCTGCGGGCCCTGGAAGCCGCAGACCAGGCGGGCGGTGATGCGCGGGGACGGCTGGGTGCCGCGCTTCAGGTCTACAAACCTGGAGCCGGATTCGGGGGCACCGACATTCTGGTCGATCTGCGCGTCGACGACAGCCCGAATGCGATCGACGACCTGCGCTACCTCTACGAGCGTTGGCGCGTCGTACGGGCTCGCGAGTACGGCACTCGGATGATCCTGCAGACCCAGGGCGCCGACGTCGGACGTCTGCAGACATGGTTGCTGGAGCTGGGCTATGTTGAGGCGGACAACCGGGGGGTGTTCGACGAGGGAGGGCAGCCGCGGGGGATCTTCAACGACGCCACGGTCGAGGCGGTGCTCCGGTTCAAGCAGGATCACCAACTGGGTTCCGGCCGTTCCGTCAACCGCGAAACCGTCGTTAAGATGATCGACATTCTCCAGGACCGGGCGCGCGGACAGGGCGTGACGTCGTTCTGGAAGGCACCATAGGAGGAATGGCCATGAGGAATGCTTACACAATACTCTGTTTGACCGCCATCCTCTGCCTGGTTGAAATGCCTGCGGCTGCCCAAATCCCGGAGCCGGGCATGAGCCCGATCAGCAGCATGTCGATCGTCGGCTACGATCCGGACACGGGCGAGGTCGGTGTGGCTATGGCGTCCCGGTTCTTTGCCGTCGCCCCGATTGCGGTTCATGTCCGGGCCGATGTGGGCGCCATCGCGACGATGGGCTGGTCTCCCTACAAGGACGCCAACGAGATGATGGACTGGCTGGAGGAGGGCGCAAGCCCCCAGGAAATCATCCAACGACTGCGCGACCGCTATGGAGACGGTTGGGGCGGCGGACAGATCAACATCGTCGACGTCGAAGGCCGTAGTATCGCAGTAACCGGAAACGAGAGCATGTGGAAGGGCCACCGGATCGGGACCAACTACGCCACCTCCGGCAACATTCTCGCCGGACCCGAAGTTGTCGACGCATTTGCCGACACCTTCGAAGGGACCGAGGGTTCCGGTATGCCTTTGGCTGAACGACTGCTCCGGTCTCTGGTTGCGGCCGATCGGGCGGGCGGCGATGCTCGAGGCCGAATGGGTGCGACGCTGGTGGTCAAGAAGAAACGCCCTGGAGGGGTCAGCCCCGGCAACGTCGACGACTACGTCAACTTGCGGATCGACAACAGCAGGAGCTCAATCCACGATCTCGCAAACCTCTACTACCGGTGGCGCTCGATCCGCAACCAGGAACCCGGGTTCCGGGTCATGGAACAGAGCCGGGGCGGCGACGTCCGATGGCTTCAGGAATCGCTGGCGAGGCTCGGGTATCTTTCTCCGGACAACCGGGAGATCTTCGACGCGGAAGGCCAGGGCTCCGGTGTCCTGGATGCCGCGACCGCCGAAGGTTTGGTACGGTACAAGCGGGATCATCTCCTGGGCGGCACACCTTCGGCGGGCCTGGAAGTCGTCAACGTGATCCGGCGCGAACTCGCCGGGCGACTTCCTCTCGTGGTGGGACCCGACGATACCGAAGACATGATCATCTACCAACGAAACGGGGGTGACGTGCCCAGGCGTCCCGGACCGTGAGAATAAATAGGGGGCAGAGCCCCCATTTACTCAATTTGCTTTTCACTAATTGCAGGTTCCAATTAGGGAAATGGGGGCTCTGCCCCCCTATTTCCCTTTCAGGTTCGATGCGATACGCGATACCGATCATGTCCGTCCTGCTGGGGTCCTGCAGTCCGGTCCAAGACGGACCGGCGGCGGACGAAACAGATGGGCTCATCGACCTGCTGGCCCAGACCAACGGAAAGGTCGAGCAGTTTCAGTATTCGCCCGACGGCAGCCAGATTGCGTATGTGTCGGCCAAGAACGGCAGCTACGACATCTGGCTGATGGATGCCGACGGCTCCAACGCCCGTCCTCTCACCGACTGGTATCCGGAACAGGAAAGAGACCCGCAATGGTCTCGGGACGGGCGCTGGATTTCCTATGTCTCACGAGGAGACATCTTTCTTCTGTCGCCGGATCGCTCGTCGCCGCCCGTCAACATTTCATACGGGGCCGGCGGAGCCTTTGCGCGGTGGACACCCGACGGTAACTCGATCGTGTTCATCCGCGGTGGGCCCGGCGGCCACGACCAGATCGCCAGGCTACCGGCGGACCTCCCGCGCGGCCCGGTCGAACCCGAATACCTAACGGCCGGGCCTCACACCAACCGGGACCCGCGTCCCTCGCCCGACGGCCGATGGATCGCTTTCGCTTCGGACCGCAGTGGATACAACGACTGGAAGCGCATGGACATCTGGGTCATGCCGAGTTCAGGGGGCGAGGCGAGGTTGCTGACCCCGGGCACCGAAGACAGCCATGAGTCCGCTCCAGCCTGGTCACCCGACGGAACCAGGATCGCGTTCGTGTCGAACGGTTCTGGTTGGCGGAATATCGGGGTTATCGAAGTCGACACGGGCCGGACCAGCATGCTGACCACGAGCGAGTGGGACGAGTACAATCCGCAGTGGTCACCCGACGGGAACGAGATCGCGTTCGTCGCCAACAAGCGGTGGAACTTTCACCTGATGAAAGTATCGGCCGAAGGCGGCGAGCCCCGACAACTGACGACGAGAGAAGGTGTGAGCGGTGGGTTCGAAGGGCTGCAAGCGCGGGGAACGTTCCGCTGGTCGCCGGACGGAGAGTCGATCGCCCACACCTACATGGGCCCGAAGACGACGAGCGATATCTGGGTCATCGGGGCCGACGGGGGCGAAGCGACCCAGCTTACCGACCACATGTCCGATGCGCTCAACACCGATCTGTTCGTGGAACCGGAACTCGTCTCGTACCCCTCGAGCGACGGCCTTGAGGTGCCCGCATTTCTCTACCGGCCCGTCGTGGCGTCGGAAGGCCTGCCGCCGCTGCTTATTTACGCACGCGCCAATACGCACGGTCTGCACATCAACGGGTTTTACCCCTACATCCAGTACTTCGTATCGAAGGGTTACGTCGTGCTTGCGCCCCAGGTTCGCGGCAGCGCCGGAAACGGGCGGGAGTACGAATGGTTGAACTTCGGTGACTGGGGCGGTGCTGATATCGACGACATTTTCGCGGGTGTGGAATACGTGGTCTCGGAGGGACTCGGGGACCGCGAACGCATTGTCATGCAAGGCGGCAGCACCGGCGGATACTTCACGATGCAGATCCTCGTCCGTTACCCGGAACTCGTGAAGGCGGCGGTCAATTTCTATGGACCGACCGACTTGATCCACATGTACGACTATCTCACGGCGGCCCAGAAGCCGGTGCTGGGTGACGTCGTGGGGGGAGACCGCGGAGACCCCACTGCGGCCCCGCTACACTGGAAGGAACGTTCGGCACTCTACAGCATCGACCGTATCGAAACGCCCGTACTCCTGCTGTTTGGAGACCGGGACTACGGCGTCAGAAGCAGCCTCGCCGAGGAGTATTACCGGCTGGCGAGGGAGAAGGGCAAGCCGACCGAATACGTGCTCTACAACAACGAACCACACGGCTGGTACCACTGGCGACCCGAATCGCTTCGCGATTCGCTGGAACGTATCGCAGCACACTATGAGAAATACGTTGGACAGTGACAGGTATCTGTAGGTGCGCTCTATGAGCGCACGTTGTGTCGGTCAGAAGAAGTGTGCGGTCTTAAACAGTCATAGACTGTCATAGACCGCACCTACACTGGAAATCCTGGAGGTGGAATGAAACGCAAAACTGACAACATCAAACTTTCGCGCCGCCATGCGCTTCAGATTCTTGCGGCGGTGGGTATCACGGGATCCGCCGCCCTCGATGTCCTGGCCCAAACAGGCAAGGAAGTATCGCTGGACACGCTCCGCACCTCGGCTGCGCTTATCGACGCCGACCTCAGCGAGGAACAACTTGAAGTCATCTCCAAGTCGATCCAGAAGAACATCGATCAGTTCGAGACCTTCCGAAGCCTGGAGATCGACGACATGATCGAGCCCGCCCCGATCTTTATGGCGAAGGGGAGGGTGTGACGATGCAGGAAAACGAACTCGTCTTCAAGAGCGGCAGGGACCTTGGCGCGATGATCCGCCGCAAGGATATATCGCCGGTGGAAGTCGTCGGGGCTTTCCTGGATCGGATCGAGGAGCTGAACCCGCGAGTGAATGCTTTCATCACGATTCTGCGAGACGAAGCGCTCACGAAAGCGCGGCAGGCGGAGCGGGAGATTCAGGCTGGACGCTACATCGGTCCGTTGCACGGTCTACCGTACGCGCCCAAGGACATCCTGGCAACGAAGGGGCACCGCACGACGAACAGCTCCGATGTCACGAAAGACAATGTCACGCACCACGAATCCACCATAACCGACCGTCTGAACAAGGCTGGCGCGATCATGGTCGGCAAGCTTTCGATGAGCCCGTTCGCGATGGGTAACGCAACGCTCACAAGCTTCGGCACCGCGCGCAACCCCTGGGACCTGAATTACTCGCCGTCAGGCTCATCCAGCGGATCCGGAGCGTCACTTGCCGCCTACATGGTCCCGCTGTCGATCGGAACCGACACAGGCGGATCGATCCGGGGCCCGGCAAGCGCAAACGGAATCGTGGGGCTGAAACAGACGTACGGCCGTGTCAGCCGTTATGGAGTCACCACGTTGAGCTGGACACTCGACAACGCTGGACCGATGACCAAGACAGTCGCCGACAACGCGAACATGCTCCAGGTGATCGCCGGTCGCGACCCGATGGATCCGGTAACAACCGACGACCCAGTGCCGGACTACAGTCGGGCAATGACCGGTAATGTCGAAGGCCTGCGCATCGGAATCCCGAAGAACTATTTCTTCGAGGGCACCGACGCTGAGGCCGACAAGGCCGTCCGCGACGCCGTCCAGCTACTCGTCGACAAGGGCGCCAAGACCGTGGATGTCGAAATCCCGCACGCCGACCTGGCAGGACAGGCGCTGTGGATCATCGCGATGTCGGAAGCGGCCTGCTTCCATGAGAAACGGCTGAGGGAACAATGGGACGATTTCGACCTGCAGATTCAGCGCGAGCTCGGTGCAGCGATGTTCTACACGGCAACCGACTACATCAAGGCGAACCGAATCCGGACGATTCTGCAGAACGAGATGCAGCAGGCATTCCGAAAATGCGACATCATGGCCGTTCCGGGCAGCAAGAACAAGCCCCGCGAACTGCGCACAGCGGAGCAGGCACGCGCCAGCTACGATGAAACCACAGCGACGTCGGTCCGCCGGGGCAACACCTCGATCGGCAACATGACGGGCTATCCGGCGCTAGTTCTTCCGTGCGGCATGTTCTCCGGGACACCGACCTTCCCGATTACGATTCAGCTCTACGGAAGGCCGTTCGACGAGTTCACGCTCTACCGGGCAGCTCATGCGTATGAGTCGGCGACCGATTGGCACCTGCGGCGGGCGCCGGTGGAGGGATCGTAGTCAGTAGTCAGTAGTCGGTAGTCAGTAGTCAGTTGGGAGAGAAGAAGTGACGAGTGACGAGTCGGAGGGGAAAGTGGTCAGCCAGTTGAAGGGGCACGATGAAGCGAGTTAGCGGTTACTTGATGTTTGCGGGGCTTGTTGTGCTGGTCTCGGTTCCGTTGTTTGCGCACCTGCCGCAGTTGCCGGCGGCTTACCTCGCGATATTCGGCTCGACGGGGGGAGCGCAGATGTACATGGAGAGCCTGTACCTGCCCCCCGTGACGACGGGGCCATGGGCGCCGGCGTGGTCGCCCGACGGTGAGAGGATCGCGTTCGCGATGCAGGGAAGCCTGTGGCACGTTCCGGCGTCGGGAGGAGAAGCAGTTGAGGTCACGTCGAGCGTGCATTTCGATTCCGAACCGGAATGGTCCCCGGACGGCAACCGGATCGTCTTTACGCGGGACAACGGGCGGTCGATCGAAGTCTGGGCGGTCGGGAGCGACGGGGGTGATTCGCGTCAACTGACCGCAACAGGCGGCCTCAACGTCAACCCGCGCTGGGCGCCCGACGGCAGTGAGGTTCTTTACACCGCTTCCTCGGAAAGGGGAAAACTGTTCGGCATCTGGGCGATCCGGCCGGGCGATCCGCAAGCGGAACCCTTTGTCGTCGATGAGCATCAAAACATCACGCCCGCGTGGGCGCCCGACGGCGAACGGGCTGTCTTCGTCAGCAACCGTTCGTTCAACGGGCGGCCTATCGTCGGCACGGGAGGGATCTGGCAGATCCGGCGCGGCATGGAGCCGACCATCCTACTCCAGGAAGAAACGAGCTGGCAGGCCCGTCCGACCTGGTCACCCGATGGAGCAAAGATCGCGTACGTCTCCTACCGCACGGGCCACCATGAATTGTGGCTCCTCTCACCGGAGGCAGCAAACCCGATCCAGCTGACGCACTTCGACAACGAGGTGTTCGCCCCCGCATGGTCGCCCGACAGCAGGGCGCTCGCCTTCATCTCTAACGCAGGCGGTGAATTCACTCTGTGGAGAGTACCGGCCGTCGGCGGACCACCCACCGAAGTTCGGATCACGAGTCTCGATCACCAGCAGCCCGTCGGCACACTCGAGGTCGTCGTCAATGACTCCGCCGACGGCGAGCCGACCGCGGCGCGCGTATACGTGATGGCTTCAGACGGAAAACCCTACACGCCTCGGGGCGCGTTCCATCGGCACTCGGTCGTCACCGACAGTCACTACTTCCACACGTCAGGTCGTTTCGAGATCGATCTTCCCGAGGGAAGGACCTCAGTCGAGATCGCGAAGGGCTTCGAGTACGAGCCGCAGAAGATGGCGCTGGACATCGTGAGCGGCGAGACTCAGCGGCTCGAGTTTTCCCTCGAAAGACTCACCGATATGGCCGCGCGGGGCTGGCACTCCGGCGACAACCACATTCACCTCAACTACGGAGGCATCTATGACGCCACGCCCGAGTCGGTGTGGCTGGAGGCCGAGGCCGAGGACCTGAACGTCGTCAACAACCTGATCGCTAATCGTTCCGGCGGCCGCATCTACGACATGAAGTACTTCGAGGGCAAACTGAACGATCTGTCCAAGGACCGCCGCCTGATCTACTTCAACCAGGAATACCGTCCGTCTTTCACCGGCCACATGGCGCTGCTGAACCTGAAGTCGCTCGTCTATCCCCTGCACGCATCGACCAACACGGCCCAATCAGCTCTCTACCCAACGAACTCTCACGTACTCGACGCGGTGCACGAGCAAGGTGGCGTGGGCGGCTACGTTCATCCGTACCTGTACGCCCGTGGCGAGGATCCCGCCAGCTACGACTACGGCGGAGCGCGGGAGTTCCCCGTCAATGCGGCTCTCGGAAACGTGGACTACTTCGACGTCGCCTGTATCTGGAGCGACGAGTACGTCGGGGCGGAGGTCTGGTACCGCCTGCTGAACCTGGGCTTCAAGATACCGGCGTCGGCAGGGACCGACGCCATGACTGACTACTGGAGGGCTCCCGCAATCGGCACGGTTCGCGTATACGTCCAAACCGGGACGCCGCTGCGCTACGGAGACTGGATTCGGGGACTCACGAGCGGACGGACGTTCGTCACCAACGGGCCCCTGATCAGTTTCAGGGTCGACGGCCGCGAAGCAGGCCGCGAAGTGCAGCTTCCGGACGCCGGCGACAGCTCCGTGCGAGTCGAAGCCGAGGCCCGATCCATCATCCCGATGGAAACCCTCGACGTCATCGTCAACGGAGAAGTCGTTCACTCGGTCCGGGCGGAAGATCCTGCTGGCGTCGACGTCGATGTCGAGATCCCGATCGCTAATAGCGGCTGGGTGGCGGTGCGTGTGACGGGTCCGGAACGTCAGCATCTCCTGATGGACAGTTACGTCTATGCGCACACGAGCCCCGTTTACGTCTCGAAGGGCGCCCGGTCGCCGCGTTCGCCCGAGGATGCCCGTTACTTCCTGGCCTGGATCGATCGCTCGATCGAACTGATTGAAGCCAGCGACCGGTTTGATACGCCGGATCAAAAACGCGAGGTGTTGTCGGTCTGGCACCGGGCTCGTGAAGTCTACGCGGGACTTGCGGAAGACTAGGAGTCTGCGCGGCAGAAGAAACTCGGTACTCCATGTCGATGCTAAGTGCTGCGCACACACACTATGCTGTGGTCACAATGACCCAAAATCGTTCTGCCGCGCAGACTCCTAGCCCGGATTATTCATGAATTGTCTACTGCAGCGGCGGATACACTCGCAGATACGGCGTTGCGCTCGGTCGGCCTCCTCGACGTATTGTCATATACGCCTGCGGGGGCCTCGGTCGCGCGCCTTGTCTCTGCGGCGTCTCCACCGCTTCGCGACGACAACCACGAATAATCCGGGCTAGAGGAAGGAAAATGTTTCGGCTGATGATGTGTGTCGTCCCCCTGCTCTTCCTGGTGACGGAGTCAGCGGGTGTGCCCTACCAGGGAGCGCTCGTGATCGAAGGGAAGATAACCTTCGGGACCCGGATGCCGCCGGACGAGCAGTTTCTCATCGACCTGCAATCCGATCAGGGAATCAGCATCCAGACGACTCGCACACTGGAATCCGGCAACTTCCGCTTTACGAACATACCCGGAGGACTCTATTACATTCTCGTCAACATCGAAGGGTTCAAGGAACACCGACAGTTTGTCCAGGTCGCGGGTCGAACCTTTGTGGACGTAGTCCTCCAGGAGGAAGAGTCCACCCCGGCAGGGGCCGGTTTTGCCGGGGATCCGGATACCATCGATGTGGCGGCGCTGGCGAGACGATATCCCGAGGAAGCGGTCGACGAGTACGAGAAATCGCTGGAAGACGCCGAAAAGGGAGACACGGAACGCGCCATCGAGAGGCTCGAAAAGGCTCTCGACCTTGCCCCGGATTTCTACCAGGCGCGGAACAACCTCGGGATTCAGTACCAGAAACTGGGACGCTATGAAGACGCCGAAACCCAGTTCAGGCGGGCGCACGAACTCAACCGGAATGCGGCACAGCCGCTGATCAACATCGGAAGCCTCTGGCTCGAGCAGAACGACTTTCAGCCCGCGGAGATCGTCCTGCGTGAAGCCCTGCGCCTGGATCCGAGTTCGCCCGCAGCGCTGTACTACCTGGGTTCCGCACTCTACAAACTGTCGCAATTCGACGAGGCTGCAGACTTGCTGTCCCGGGCGTTCGAAGTCGATCCTTCACCCGCGACGCGACTCATGCTCGTCAACGTCTATCTGCAGCAGAAAAAGTACGCACAGGTTCTCGAGCAGCTCGACGCCTACCTCGACGAGAACCCTGACGGGACGGACAAAGAGGCAGCAGAAAATCTCCGTTCCCAGGTGCTGAAGGAAATGGGTCCGGGAATTCGGTGACCGACCCCGCAAACAGGAAAGCAGGAGAGAAAAAGAGATGAAGCGAATCTGGTTGTTCATCTTCGTTTGTATGCTGGCCACGACACCGCTCTCGTCTGCCCAGCAGCGCTACGACGCGGACGGCGCTGAGATCATCGCGGACGCCGATGACATCATCGCCACGTTTTCCATCGTCGCTCGTGATCCGGTGACCGGGGAGTTGGGCGTGGCCGTGCAGTCTCGGGCGTTTCGCGCGGGGGCAATCGTCTCCTACGCCCGGGCAGGGGTCGGGGCGGTCGCGACGCAAGCCGCCGCGAATCAGACCTACGGACCCGAAGGCCTCAAACTGCTCGAGCAGGGTTTGTCGCCCGACCAGGTGGTGGAACAGTTGACCTCCTCCGATCCGGGCCGGAGTCGGCGTCAGCTTGCTGTCATCGATGCCGAGGGAAGGGTCCGGGCCTACACCGGTGAAGACTGCAGCGACTGGGCTGGACACATCGAAGGCGACAACTATTCGGCTCAGGGAAACATCCTTGCCGGCGAGGCGGTGGTCCGGGAAATGGCCCGGGCCTTCGAGTCCGCCGAAGGACAACTGGCCGAGCGTCTGATGGTCGCATTGGAAGCCGGCCAGGCAGCCGGAGGCGACGCGCGAGGCATGCAATCCGGGGGGATCCTCGTCGTCAAGCCGATCGACGATCCCTCCCGGACGACCGACCGTTGGGTGGACATCCGTGTGGATGACAGCCCGGACCCGTTCGCCGAACTGCGGCGCCTGCTCGACATCTCGATGGCCGGCAACCATTCCAGGATGTCGCGCCAACTCGCAGGCGAGGGCAAGTTTGCCGAGGCCATCGAGGCTCAAAAGGACGCCATCGCGCTCAAACCGGATGACGATCAGTACATCTACGGACTGGCCCGACTGTACGCACGCTCGGGAGACGCGGCAAACGCAGTGGAATCCCTCGGACAGGCGATCGCAAAGTTTCCTGGCTGGCGTGAGCTGGCTGCGAGACACCCGGATTTCGAACGGATCAGAGAAGATTCGGGATTCAAGCGGCTGATTCAGCCCTAGGCACGGTACTTAATCTAAGGCAACCGAAATTGCCTCTGCAGCGGCCGATTTGCGAGTTCCTGCAGAATCTCTCGCGTCACGGCACTTCCAATCAACGCAAACGACTTCTCGAGACTTGGAGCGGTGAGGAAAAAACTTGTCATAAGCCGACCGAGCGATGCAGTATAACTTTCAGACAGTTGGCATAGTCCCAGTGTTTTCAAACGGTCGTGATTTGCCTTGTGTTGCTACGAAGCGTAGCTCTCAGTATTTGGCCTGAGACGCGGACACTACCAATTCCTGGTCCGGCGGCACCTGGTGGTGCGGTGTCGATGGCCGAAGAACAAGAGGAATAAGAAATGTCTCGGATCATGATGTCTCTCCTTTCCCTCTTCTTGGTGGTGGCGCACACATCGGCCGCCGTTCCGCACCAGGGGGCCGGGGTGGAGGTTGCAGGCAAGATTTCGTTCGGGTCGGGCATTGCGCCGGATCAGCAGTTTCTCATCGATCTGCAGACCTTGAATGGGACCCCGATCCAGACGACGCGCACGCTGGATTTCGGCAACTTCATCTTCAGGAACGTCCGTGGGGGACGTTACTTCATCCATGTGAACATCGAGGGTTTCCGCGAAGTGAAACAGCATGTGTGGGTCACGGGTCAGATGTGGGTCGACGTCGTCCTCCACGAAATACCCGAGGTTGTCGCGACAGGCGGGTCTGTGGACCCGGATCGGGTGGATGTCAAGACACTGGCCATGCGGCATCCTGAAGAAGCCGTGGAGGAACATGAGAAGTCGCTCAGAGACAGCGCGAAGGGAGATACGAAACGTGCCATCGAGAGGCTGGAAAAGGCTCTTCGTATCGCGCCGGATTTCTACGAGGCGCGGAACAACCTCGGGTTCAGTATCAGAAGTCGGGCCGTTTCGAGGACGCCGAAAACGAATTCAGGCGAGCCCATGAACTGAACCGGAACGCGGCGCAACCGTTGATCAACATCGGGAGCCTCTGGCTGGAACAGAGTGATTTCGAGCCGGCTCTGGTGGTTCTGCGCGAGGCCGCACGACTCGAACCGCGCTCGCCTGCCGCGCTCTACTACCTGGGGTATGCGTTGTACAAGCTGGCGCAGCTGGACGAAGCTGAAAGCGCCCTCATCCGGGCGCTCGAACTCGACCGGGCATCCACGACGCGGCTCATGCTGGCCAATGTCTACGTCCAACAGCAGAAGCACGACCGAGCCCTTGAGCAGCTCGATGCCTATCTTGAAGAGAATCCCGAAGGCGAAGATAGCGACGCGGTTCGGGACCTGCGGTCCAAGTTGCTGAAGAAGTTGAAGCAGTAAGTGAATCCGAATCATTTACCGCTGCTGGCTGGCCGATAAACCTTTACCCGCAGGTTCGACGAACACCCCATCGGCACCACCCACCGGCGCCCTCTGCAGCGACCCCAGTCAATCAGATTCTGACCGATACGAGAACCCGTAGCCGACTCCTCCCGCCTCGATGTATATCTTCAGTAATAGATTAAAATCACCTTTAAGTTTTACTCCAATTTGTACCGAACGGCCAATTACGCTCCCTGGTGCGCTTTGTTAGCATGCTTCTCGCTATCTTTACTATGCGACAGCTAATCATTTCTTGAATGGTTGGGAGGTGCATGATGTATCGATGTATCCGGCCAGTGGTGGCGTTTGCGCTGTTGCTGACTTGGTTTGGTGGATCAGTTTTTGGTCAAACTACAACGGGACGAATCACCGGTACGGTCGGCGATGTCACCGGAGCCATGATCCCGGGCGTGGAGGTCGTGATTCGGAATCCGGCCACAGGCTTGACCCGTACTGTGATTACTAACGAGACAGGTACCTACATTGTGGCCGCGCTGCCGCCGGCAGCCGGTTATGAGGTGGAAGCGTCATTACCGGGCTTCAGGCGGGAGGTCCGATCCGGCCTCACGTTGGCTGTGGAAGCGGTGATCCGTGTGGACTTCGTCCTGCAAGTTGGGCAGGTGACCGAAGTCGTGGAGGTGACGGCCGAGGCTCCGCTGCTCGAGAGCGACACGGCGGTGTTGGGCCAGGTGATCGGCGGCAAGGCGATCAGCGATATTCCGCTCAACCAGCGCCATTTCATGAGCCTGACGCATCTGACCACCGGCGTGCTGCCGGATGTTCAGGGCGGCTCTCGCCAGTCTCCGTCCTTCTACGCCAACGGCGTGAGCCGCTCCAAGAACGATTTCCTGCTCGACGGTGTCGACAACAACGACACGGGCAATGCCCAGCTGGTGATCATCCCATCTATAGACGCCATCCAGGAGTTCAAGCTCTCCACCAGCACCTACGGCGCCGAACTGGGCCGGGCCAGCGGTGGAGTGTTGAACGTTCAGACCAAATCGGGAACCAACGACTTCCATGTGGTGCTGTTCGAGTTCGTCCGCAACGACCGTTTCGACGCGCGGAACTTTTTTGCCTCGGGTAAGAAACCTTTCAAGCGCAACCAGTTCGGCACGGTCGTGAGCGGCCCGATCATCAAGGACAAGATGTTCTTCATGTTCAACTACGAGGGGAACCGGATCCGGAGCACAGAAACCGCGTTGCGCGTGGTTCCCACGGCAGCGGAACGAGCCGGGGACTTTTCCCAATCTAGCTTCAGGCGTGGATTCGATGCGTTGACGGATCCGCTCACCGGTCTGCCGTTCCCCGGGAACATCATTCCGGCGGATCGGATCGACTCGATTTCGAACGCCGTGGCGGGGTTCTATCCCATGCCGAACCGTGCGGGTAGCCAGAACTACGAGGCCAGCTCGGTAAGGCGGACGGATTTTGACCTGTATACATACAAGTGGGACTACCGCTTTTCGGATAACCACAGCATTTTTCACCGCGGCACATGGCAGGAGACCTTCGAGATCCAAACGAACTTCGATCGCGGGGCCCTGCCCGGGGGCGGCAACACGTTCTTTCAGCCGATCGGCCGCAACTTTGCGCTGAGCGACACCTACGTGTTCGGACCGACCGTGGTGAATGAAGCCCGAATCGGGTTCAACCGTCTGATCGGCGGTATCTACGCCGAACTCTACGGGACCGACCACGCGAAGGCCCTGGGAGTCACCGGCGTGCAGAGCTCGTTCCGGCCCGACGACAGGAGATTCGGCTGGCCGAGAATGCAGGTGACGGGGTACGCCCCGGTCGGCGGGGTCAGTTTCAGCGCGCAGCTGCGTTTCGACAACACCTGGCACATGGCCGACATGCTTTCAATCACGCGCGGCAATCACCAGCTGAAGATCGGTGGCGAGGCGCGCACGTACATGCTGAACATCTTCATCGACAGTAGCCCGAACGGCAATTTCCGGTTTGACGGCCGGTACACGGGCCACTCGTTCGGCGACGTGTTGATGGGTTTTCCAAATCGAACTCAGCGGGTGGTCGGCGATCCGTACGACCAGAATCGCAGCCGCTCCTACGCGGGGTTCATCCAGGACGACTGGAAGGTGGCTCCCAACTTGACGCTCAACCTGGGAATGCGTTGGGAGATGCAGACCCGCTCGATCAACGTGCTGAAGGACGAGGGCGCAGGTCTGGCGGTGTTCCACATCCCGACCCGGCAGATCGTGATCGGCGGGGAAGAGGGCCCGAGGCAGTTCCGCGACCCGATCACGGGCGAACCGAACGCCATTACCATCGAAGGCGGAGCCCAGTTCGGGATTCCCGAGGGGCTCTATGAGAACGACCTGAACAACTTCGCGCCCCGGATCGGTTTCGCCTGGTCTCCGGAAGCGCTGAACCTCGTCTTACGCGGCGGCTATGGCATCTTCACCGAGCCGGAAATCGCCGCCGAGAACCATTCGAATCGTGATCGCGCATATCCCTGGAACCTTCCCCAGACCTTCAATGCGCCTCCAGGAGCGCCGGTTCTCAGCTTGAGGGACCCCATCAACACGGCGTTCCCGGCAGCTCTGGCGAGCGGCTCGATTGTGGCCCGCGCGGCCGACGTCGACCAGGCCGACGGCTACCTGCAGCAGTGGCAACTGAGCATCCAGCGGCCGCTGGGCGGCAACATGGTGCTCGAGGTCGCCTACGTCGGCACGAAGGGGACCAAGCTGGACGGCCGCGGTCGCAATGTCAACCAGGCGCGTCTGGGCTCCGGTTCGATCAGTTCGCGCCGGCCCATTCCGGAGTTTGGCAACATCACCCAGACGGAACGCGTAGGTCTTTCGACCTACCACTCGTTGCAGACCAAACTGGAGCGCCGGTTCTCGTCGGGCCTGGCGTTCGTTTCCGCCTGGACGTGGTCCCATGCGATCGGGTGCTGCAATCGCGACCGCGACACGCGAGACCCCGACAACGCGCACCTCGAGAAGGCTCAACAGAGCTTCGATATCCGCCACCGGCAGGTCAACAGCTTCTCCTACGAGCTGCCGTGGGGTGCGGGCAGGCCTTTCCTGTCCAACCTTTCAGGAGCCGCTAATGCGCTGCTCGGCGGATGGCAGGTGGCGGGCATCGCCACGTTCTCGACCGGGCAATCCTTTACACCCGGCTGGGGTGGAGATATCGCCAACGTCGGCCAATCCACGACACGTCCAAACCGGATTTGCGACGGCGTCCTTCCCCGAGGCCAGCGCAGTGCGGACCGATGGTTCGACACATCGTGTTTCACGAGGCCCGCGGACGGCACCAACGGGAATTCCGGATGGAACGTCCTGAAAGCCCCGGGATTCGTCAACTGGGATCTGACGCTGACGAAGAACACGCTGATTGGAGACAGACACCGCGTGGAGTTCCGCGCGGAGTTCTTCAATGCATTCAACCAGGCGCACTTCTTCGTTCCGAACGCCAGGGTCAACTCGAGTGCATTCGGTAGAAGCACCCAGACCCACCAAGCGCGGCAGATCCAGTTCGGCATAAAGTACTACTACTAACCCCCTTCCGCGGATGGCGCGCAGCCGCGCGCCATCCGTGCCTTCGCCTCTGCGCCCGTATGACAGGAGGCGCGCGTTCGGCCGTCCTACCCTACCTGATCGGTACACAAACCGGGTCTCCACGCTCGAGGCGTTCGCAAAATCGTGTCCACAAATAGGTTTTCGAGGCGAGGGAATCTTGGAGAGCCGGATCTCCTGAGGAGGTGTAGGTGCGGTCTATGACCGCACATTCTTCGAGCCGAAACGATGTGCGCTCATAGAGCGCACCTACACCCGAGACCTCTTCACCGGCTCGCAGGCGGGCCCACTGATTCCAACAGCCCTAGCCCGTCTCCGAAGGGTTCCCTCCAGATGTGTTGGACAGCAATGGACGCAGGCCGCCGCCACAGAAGCGCACGTGTTCTCGCAGGGCAAGGGAACCTTGAAACGCCTTCCTCAGGAGTGGGAACTCAGCTAGAGTGAGGGGATGCATGATGTCTTAAGAGGTGACCGTCCCGCCGTCTACCCGAAACGCCAAGCTTGAGAAACTGGCAATGAAACGAGCGGTACGAAAGAGAATGGATCGGCAAGTCGTTTGGGCGCTCGGTTGTGGCTTCGCGGCTTCGCTTGGCGCGGCTCAGACCGATCCCTTGCCGCGATTCGTCGATGTAGCGCAAGAGGCGGGCTTGACCCTCTTGAATGTCTCCGGAACCGCCCGTAAGGACTACATCGTCGAAGTGAGCGGAAACGGGGCAGCCTTTTTTGACTACGACAACGACGGCGATATGGACGTCCTGATCGTGAATGGTTCGACACTCGAGAGGATCGGACAGGGAGGCGATCTCATGGCGGCCCTCTATGCCAACGACGGCCACGGCAGCTTTTCAAACCTCACTTCAGGGAGCCAACTAAACACCAAGGGATGGGGAATGGGAGTCTGTGTAGCCGATTACGACAACGATGGATTTCGGGACGTCTACATCACCGCATTTGGCCCAAATGTCCTATACCGGAATGACGGGGCAGGATCGTTCATGGATGTCACCGCGACGGCCGGTCTCGGTAATTCCGGGTGGAGCACGAATTGCTCATTTGGCGACTACGACCGAGACGGTGACCTCGATTTGTATGTTGCCAACTACCTCGCATTTGATGAGAAAACGGTCCCGAAAGCCGGAACTTCGGGGGCGTGTCAGCACCTGGGCGTACGTGTCATGTGTGGCCCCAGAGGGCTTCCAGGACAACCCGACGCACTCTACCGGAACGACGGCGATGGAACTTTCACCGACGTGACGGAAACGGCAGGCATCGACGATCCCAACCTTTACGGCTACGGGGCCGTGTTCAGCGATCTCGACGACGATGGGTGGCTCGATATCTTCGTAGCCAATGACTCTGTTCCCAACGCTCTGTACAAGAACAACCAGGACGGCACGTTCTCCGAAATCGGTCTCCTCAGCGGTGTGGCACTGAGTGGAGAAGGACGTCCACAGTCGGGAATGGGCCTCGACATCGCGGACTACAACAACGATGGGCTGTTCGACATCTTCGTGACGCACTTCTCCAACGACACAAATACCCTCTACAGGAACAATGGCGCCGGAATCTTTACCGATGAAACGTTCGCTGCAGGTCTGGCCGCAACCTCGCTTCAGAATCTGGGCTGGGGAACCAGCTTCGTGGACCTCGACAATGACGCGCGACTGGATATCTTCGTGGCTAACGGGCATATTCATCCGGGGATCGACAATTTCGGAAACGGCGCGACGTATTTCCAGCCTAAGGAGCTCTACCGAAATCTTGGTGACGGGCGATTCGAGGAGATCTCGGAGGAAATTGGAGGAGCAGTCCGAGTCGAAAAGTCCAGCCGTGGTAGCGCCGTCGGCGACTTTGACAACGACGGTGACATGGATATCCTTGTCATTAATATTGACGATCGGCCCACGCTGCTCCGCAACGATCTTTCAAACGGCAGTCACTGGTTGACGCTCCAGCTTGTGGGCACCACGAGCAATGGAGACGGGATCGGTGCACGCGTTGAGATTGAAGCCGGCGGGAAGACCCAGGTAGCCGAAGTCCGGAGCGGCGGCAGTTATCTATCCCACAACGACACGCGAGTCCATTTCGGCCTGGGCGACACAGCTCGTGTCGACGAACTCCGGATCCGTTGGCCCAACGGACGAGTGGAGAAGTTCGAGGGCGTCGACGTAGACGGATTCGTGGAGATAGAGGAAGGCACCGGTCTCGTCGTTGAGGAACCGACACCGTAAGATCGAGCATCAGAGCGCCGGCGGTGGGTTCGGGGCTATATGTCGTAAGGTTGGTCGAGAATGGTTTATCGAGCTGGAGTCAGATCACGTTTAGACACCGGGGCACCCCGATGAAGCAGGCACTCGCGTCGGTCCTCGCTGTAGTGTCGATCGCTGCAGCTGCTCAGCAGGAACAGCCTCCGGGCTTGCGCCTGATTGCGGTTAGAACAGAGGTTGAAGCGACGGATATCCTCGCCCGACTGCGGGCCGGAGAACAGTTCGACGAACTTGCAAGAAACCACTCCGTCGACTCGTCCTCCGGTGTGGGAGGATACCTGGGAAGGATCCTCGTCGGAAATCTCAGGACGGAGTTTCAAGATGCACTCGCGGGCCTGTCTCCGGGCGAAATCAGTCCAATCGTAAGGGTCGGCAGAGAATATGTCCTGCTTCGGTTGCTGAGGGAGGAAGAGACCCGCTGGATAGAGCAGAATGACGCAGGCCGTGCTGCGTATCGGCAAGGGCGTTTTGCCGAAGCCGAGCAGCTCTTTGCGGCCGCGGTCAAAGACGCGGAAGAGTACGGATTGCAGGGCTCCTACCTCTCCGATAGTCTCGACAATCTGGCGGAGCTCCATCAGGCTCAAGGCGGGTTCACGGAGGCGGAGTCGTTCTACAGCCGATCTCTGACCATCCGGGAACAAACCCTCGGGCCGGACCATCCTGACTTGCTGGAGGGCCTGAACAACCTGGCTTTGGTCTACCAGGTCCAGGGCAAACACGACCAGGCCGAACCACTCTACCACCGGTCCGTGGCCATCACTGAAGAAGCCCTCGGGCCGGAGCATCCTAGTTTGGCCCAGAGCCTCCACAACCTGGCCGGCATCTACCACGACCTCAAGAACTACACCGAGGCAGAGCGGCTCTACCGGCGATCCCTGACAATCCGGGAGAAAGCGCTGGGACCGGAGCACCTTGACGTGGCCCCGACCCTCCAGAACCTGGCCAGTATCTACCACGACCAGGGCTACCACTCACGTGCCGAGCCGCTGTATGAGCGATCCCTGGCAATCCGGGAAAGGGCCCTCGGACCGGAGCACCCGAACGTCGCCGTGACCTTGAACAATCTGGGTTTGTTCTATCAGGAACAGGGCAACTACGCCCTTGCCGAGCCGCTCTACCAGCGATCCCTGGCAATCCGGGAGAAAGTCTGGGGTCGGGAGCACCCCAACGTGGTTCCAAGCCTTCACAGCCTGGCCGCACTCTTTCAGTACCAAGGCAACTGGGCACGCGCCGAAGAACTGTTCCGGCGATCCCTGGAAACCCTCACACAGGCTCTTGGACTCGAGCATCCCAGTGTAGCCCTGAGCCTCAACAACCTCGCCGGACTCTACCAGGATCAGGGCAACTACGCTCAGGCTGAACCTCTCTACCGACAATCTCTGGCGATCCAAGAGAAGGCCCTGGGAGCAGAACACCCAGGGGTGGCGGAAACGCTTGTCGAGTTCGCTCGCCTCTTACGCGAGTTGGGGCGGGAAGCCGAGGCGGAACAAATGGAAAGACGCGTTCGCGCCATCCTTTCCAAGGATTCGGGCAAGAATCCTGACCAGTAAGCCTTGGCAATGCTGGGATGAGCATCTGATCGGTTTAACTCCCTTTCGAGGGTCGTCCTCGTCTCCTCACGAGGGAGGGTAGACCCGACGATCAAGCGATCGAGGGAGCGATTGATTCCCTTCTCGGCAAGGATATTTCGCCAGCTCATGGAGCAGGCTCTGAGGTTGCTTCAAGCCGTTTTCGTCGTAGTAGGCGCGCAGCTTGCGCCGCATCTCCTGGGGATCCACCGAGGGTTGGGGGGGCGTCGAATCAGGATTCCCTCGAGCTCCCTCGGGGGATCCCGGGTTTCTTTGCGGATTGGGTTGCCGGCCACGAAGACCAAGCCGGCGCGCGATCTGTCCAGGGTTCGGATACTTCCGGAGAATCTCCTGACTGGACATCTTCAGCGAAGGCAACGACGCAATCCGGAGCTCGGTTGCACGGTCGTCGATGCGCTCCGGGACGAGCTGTTGCTCGATGTATTTGTCGATGCCCATGTTTCGGACGCGCTCCACATCGCCGGGACGCGGGCCAAAGCCGATGCGATTAAGCAGATGAACGATGAACGTTGGCTTTTCGACCCTGATGCTACCTTCTCTGGTTGCTCGACTTCCGATCGAGCGCCTTCCGGATACCTTCGACTGCCATGTTGGCACGAAACTCGATGATCTTCTTGCCCATCTCGATGGTCTTCTCCTTGGGCAAGATGCTAACGCCGTTGATCGTGGTCTTGTTCGTAGCGACGCGTTGATCCAGGTGCACGCTGTCGGGATCGGCGTACATCATCATCGCTGTGATGCTGTACTCGTCGTGAATGCCGTCCGAGTTCAGCTTTTCCGGAATGCCTGAATCGACGACGAACTTCCGAACCGCATCCCAGTCGTAGTATTCGGGAATGTAATGGGCGTTCGCGTTGCCCTTCCACGTCGCATTCAGCTCTTCGCTGACTTCCTCGAGACCCTCGATGTTCCCGCCGCTATCGCCCAACAGGATGATCGTCTTGAAGCCTTGCGCCTTCAAGCTCGTGGCAATGTCGGCGATCACGCCCTTATAGGTCTCCTTCGATAGCTTGATGTTTCCCGGCACCTGGACGTTGGCGGGATCGCCCGCTTCCAGCGTCACCAGAGGCGCAACCAGCGCATTGCCCAGTTTCCGCGCGATGGCTTCGCCCAGCGGCCGGGTCATGTAGTTGTGCTTGCCCGTCGCCAGGTACGGACCGTTTTGCTCGACAGAGCCAGCCAATATCAACGCGGTGGTCTTGCCGGCTTTGATCGCGTCGCGCACTTCCAAGTAGCTCAACTCTTCGAACCAAACGCTGTCGAGTGCCGGAATCGGCCGCTCCGCCTTGATGAGTGCCTGGTTTCGCGTCGCGCGCTCTTCGGGCGTCCTCTGTCGCTGTGCGTGGGCTCCCAGGGCAAAACAGGCCACTAAGACGAATACCCACAACTTTGTCAGTCTCATCGCTTTCCTCCTTTACGGAAGTTCGGATGGTTCATCAAATCGAAGAATCCGGTCCCCGAACCGGTGGTTCTGCATTCTTTCCGATCGGCGTTTTTCGTCAAGTGAAGCATAATCGCCAAACGAGTCATAATCACGAAAAAAGGAGCCCGATTCACGGGCTCCTTCGCTTGCAAGGTCGGCTGATCGCCTACCCAAGAAATTTCAAAAATTTCTTGGGTAGCTTTAGCGTCTGTATCAGCCGATTCGCACCATTCCCCGCTTGACGGCAAAGGCAACGGCTTCGGTTCGCCCGCGGGTGCCCAACTTGTGCAGGATGCTGTTGACGTGCACCTTGACGGTGCCTTCGCTGATGAACAGGTCCTTGGCAATCTCCTTGTTGCTCTTGCCTTCGGCCATCAGTCGCAGGACCTCGGTTTCCCGGGAGGTCAGCTCGGTGCCACTCATCCGACGAGCGAGCTTGGAGGCGATCATTGGCGGTATGTGGGATCGGCCGACGTGAACCTCGCGGATCGCGTGGAGCAACTCCTCGCGCGGCACATCCTTGAGGACATACGCCTGCACGCCTTGCTGCAGGCTTCGGTAGATATCCTCTTCGTCGTCGAACGTCGTCAGGACGACGAGCGACGCGTTCGGATCGGTCTTGCGAATCTCGGAAATGACGTCAAGACCGTCCAACCCGGGCATGCGGAGATCGAGAAGGGATACGTCGGGACGCATTTTGTCGTACAGCTCGACCGCTTCCAATCCGGTACCGGCTTCGGCGACAACATCCATGTCTTCCTGTCTGTTGATGATCGCGACGAGGCCTTCCCGGACCACCTGATGGTCATCGGCAATCAGGATTCGGATCTGCTTTGAATTCTTCAAGACGCTCACCCCCCGCAGGGAACCCGTATTTCGACACGCGTGCCCGCCCCGGGCCGGCTATCGATCCGGAGTTCTCCGTCCACGCGCTCGATTCGCTCCCTCATACCAATCAGGCCGAAGCCGTCGCCGGACACTTCGTCGGGGGCAAAACCGCGACCGTCATCGGTAATCCGGAGTCGCACATGATGATCCTCGAACACGAGACCGAGCGCAAGCTTGCAGGGCCCGGCGTGACGGATCGAGTTGTTCAGGGCTTCACGGGCCGCGCGGAGCAGGTTGTGCTCCACCTCGGGGCAAACCGACTGAACCTCTCCGTCGGAAGAGAACGCCACGTCGGTCTCGGCCCGGAGGGACGACTCGCGAACCAGCCCTTCCAGCGCATCCACGATGTTGCTACTCTGCGACTCGGGCCGCAAAGCCCAGACCGATCGCCGGGCTTCGGTCAGGCCGGTCCGGGCCTGGTCCTCGGCGCGGGCGATGTGTCCCCTGCACTTCTCGGGGGCGTCCCCCAATACGTCCTGAGCGGCCTCCAACTGGACGACGACTCCCGACAGACTCTGTGCGATCGTGTCGTGAATCTCGCGGGCGATTCTGTTCCGCTCCTCGAGAATCGCAGTTTGCTCCCGCTTGGCAGCGAGTCGGGCCATCTCCACGGCAAGCGTAATCTGGTTCGCGAGCGCTCCCGCCAGTTGCTCGGCCTCCCCACCAAAGTGCTTCGGTTGTGAGCTTCGAATCGTCAGGAAACCGACAGTCCGGGCACCAAATACCATCGGAACGGAAAGCCAACTCTTGATTCCCTGCTTTTCCCCCCATTCCCGCAATCCGGGATCCCGCGACACATCGTCGCAAACGACCGGCGCCGGCTTTTCTGCCGAAAGGTCGAAGGGCCACCAAGGCAGTTGGCTTACCGAAACACGGCCCGGCGCGTGAGGATGACTCGTCTCCTCCGGGTTTCGGACCCGACCTTCGGTGTAATCCAGATGCATCCAGACTTCCTGGCTGTCCTGGTCGAAAAGCCATAGAGCCGCGCTGTTGGCCTGTAGTTGTTCGGCGATGACCTGGAGGATGAGACCGATGAATTCATCAAGGTCCGGCTCTGCGGCAAGTCGATCGAGGCTCTTGGCAAGCGCCCCAGCTTGTGCTTTGGAGAATTGCTCCGCGCGTTTCCTCTCGACGATCTCGGCCTTCAGCGATTCGTTGGCAGCCTCCAACGCCCTGGCCTGATCGGCCAGTTTCTGCTCGGACTCTTTGTAGGAGGAGATGTCTTCGATGATGCCTTCGCAATAGGTCCACTTGCCGGCGGCGTCCCTAACGATTCGGGCATCGAGTCGAACCCAGGTCGTGCTGCCGTCCTTCCGGTAGAACTGGCACTCGACGGCGGAGAGGATCTGGGATTCCTCCAGCTCGCGCATCAGTTTCTGCCGTTGATCGGGGTCGACGTAGAGTTGCGTCCCGAGGTCGGTGATCGTCGAGACGAGGTCTTCGGGTGAGTCGTATCGCAGGATACGAGCCATCGCGGGGTTTGCCGTGACGAACCGGCCGTCGAGGGTCGTCTGGTAGATTCCCGCTACCGCGTTCTCAAAAATCGCCCGGTAGTTCTCTTCGCCTTCGCCCGGGCCCGCTGCGAATGTCCGCTCGATTTTGGCCATGCGACTTGCCTGGTCCGAGGCAGCCGATGGTGTCTAACAACCACGGCCTGGCGGACCGTTAGCCCAAACCACTTGCTGGCAGCTTGCCAGATCTCCAAGAAATACTGGACTTTAAAGAATCTTAGGGCAGATCGAATCTCCGGGTCAACGCCGGATCGGCCACTGTGTACCGATCGGACCGATCTCCGGTGGGCAAGATCGGCCTCACGAGTGGGCTCCCCACAGGGAATCTTCCTCCGTCCTACTCGGTACCGGAGCGTACCAGGGATTCCAGCGCCATCCGTGGACATACGCTGTCCTGGATGTAGTCGATCACGTTCGTCGCCACGGAGCGAATGCGTTTCTCCGACGCTTCGTCCAGGCAATTGCCGTCTTTGTCGAACACCCGCTGCACACCGGCGATCGAGACCGGACCCGGCAGAACGATCGCCCCGACGTGAGAGCAGACGCCCCGCAGGCTCTCCAGAGACTTGATGGCACCGATTTGACCAGCCGCCACACCCAGCAACGCGACCGGCTTGCCAGCCAGGACCGAGGGGAAGCCCAGGTTCTCGATCACCAGCTTGATCGTACTGCTGAAACTGCCGTGGTACTCGGGCGTCGATAGGATGATGCCGGTCGCACGCGATACGCTTTCCTGGAGCCGCACTGCATCTTCGGTCTGCTCGCCTCCCGGGAACGGAAGGTTCATCGTGGCCGGATCGATCAGCTCGCAGTGGCAATCCGGATGTTTCTCGACCTCGTCCACTGCCAGGCGGAGAGCCTTTGAGGTGTAGTTTCGGGGTCGAACCGTGCCGACGATCGCCACGATACAAATCCTCGCATTCTGGTCATCCGACATAGCCATCCCCTTCCCCTGGTGACCTGTGACGGGATTGTCACGGAACACGAGGATCATACACCGTCAGCAGTTGCATGGCCCCGCGTTGGCGCGGTGTGGTTGTCCCCGTAAGCCTCGAAAGGAATACCGACCCTGCTCTGCTGGGGTCGTGCCGTGGGGCGAGGGGTCGCTGGATGTTGCGGGTTTGCCCGACGCTAGCAGCCCGTGGCAGAACTCTACAGGGCCGCGTTACGGCCAAACGGGGCCGGATTCTAGGAGGCGAGGACGAAACAATGCTCATTCATTGGGAGGAGTCGGCGACAACGAAGACGGCCCCGTTTCGCCGTAACCCGAAGGGCGCAGGGGGGTTCGGGCCGCAGGCTTTGTCGCTCGTCGGTCACGATGAATGATCATCGCTCCGCTCCTCGCTTCGCGCCCGCAACCCGAAGACCCCTACGCGCGACCCTGCAGAGTTCTGCCACGGGCTGCTAGTCCGGCGGGCCCGGATTCTACCAAAAGATTCCGTGGCCGAGGTCACTAGTGGCCTGTAACAGTGCTATCGGTACCATCGCCGATGGGTCTTGCGGGCGAGGTCGCGGAGGGAGACGGAAAGCGATGCTCTTTCATCGGTGACGGCTTCCGACAAAGAGATCGCCCGCAACCCCCATCGGCCCAAAGGGTTCGGCGGAACGGCGCCGTTTTCGGTGTCGTAACGCCCTCGCAATGAAACAGCATTGGCTCGGGCGTCACTCCTAGAATCCGACGCCGTTCCGCCGAACGCTGGTACCGATAGCACTGTTACAGGTCACTAGCCGCGAACTTCCTCAGAAGGTCGAGTAGGACGTTCCTTCACCACGGCATATTGACCGCAATCTCCGTCACGTCAGCCCACCCCGATCGAGTAAAAGGGACCCACCCCCTGGGTTAATGGTTTGTAAGTAAGCCCGCCGTCGGGGCTGTGGAAAGTGTGGAAGCCGAAGGCTTCCAAGCCGCGGTGGGAACGCGCTGGCTTTGCAGCGGGTTCCCACGGTGGCGGCACTTTCCACAGCCCGTCGCGCCCGCGTTTTTCACGCGGATCCTCCGGCGGCACGGGGTTTCTTTTTCCGTTTGCTGGCGGCGCCCAGACTTTCGGTGAACCGGATGCTTTCCCATTTGAACTCGTGAATCGAGCAGTGATGGGTGAGCCGGTCCAATAGGGCCGCAGTCAGCGCGGCGTCGCCGAAGACGCTGGTCCACTGCGCAAACGGGAGGTTCGACGTGACGATCACCGAGCCCTTCTCATAACGGTCCGAGAAGACCTGAAACAGCAGCTGGGCCCCCTCGGCCGAGAACGGGATATAGCCGACCTCGTCAACGACGAGCAGTTCAAAGCGGGACAGCTTGGCCAGGTACCGCTTCAACTGCCGTTCTTCGCGGGATTCGATCAGCGTGTTGACCAATCCCGCGGCCGTGGTGAACCCGACGCGGTAACCGTTGCGGCAGGCTTCCACACCCAGGACCGTTGCGGCATGGGTCTTGCCGGTGCCGTGCTTGCCCAGCAGCACAACGTTCTCGCGCCGGGTGATGTAGCCGCACTCGGCATAGTCGCGGACCTGAACCGCATCCAGCGCCGGCCACTTCTTCAGGTCGGTCGTTTCCAGGGTCTTGAGCAGTGGAAACCGGGCCTCGCGCAACCGGCGCTGGACCTGATTGGCTTGGCGCTGTTCCAACTCGCGGCTGGCCAGAGCCAGCAGGAAGCCGGTGTACCCCTCTCCGGCCTCCTTGGCCTGCCGGGCGTGTTCGCGCCACTCCCGTCCCATGGCCGGAAGCCGAAGCTGCCGTAATGCGTCGTCCAGAACGATCTCCTGGCCCGGTGTCATCGCACACCCCCAGTCAGGAGACGGTCGTATTGATCCAGATCGGCTCCAGCGATCGTCCGGTCGGTGATACCGGGCATTAACCCGGACTCGAGCGGGGCATGGGCTCGGGCCGGGGATGCCTCCCGCATCAGAATGTGCTGGACCGCGTCCAGTTCGGCGCAGTGGGCATCGAGCGCTTCCTGAAGGGCCGCCGAGACCCGGTCCAGAGCCCAGTCCTGGTGGAGTTGGAGGATGCCGATAAACTGCCGGGTGCCCCGGCTATAGCCGTGCCGTTCCCGCAACCGTTCCAGCGCCGTCTCGTAATGGGCGGGCCACTGGGGCCGCCACTGCCGAATCGGTCGGGCGCTTTCAAACGCCCCCACCTTCCGGCGGATCAGTTCCAGGTAGTGCATCGGATCAATCCGCCAGTCGCTATGACCGAAGGCTCGGGAATGTTCGGCCACCTTCTTCTGGTCCGCATAAAAGCGCACCCGGTCACAGCCAATATGGGCCCAGAGACGGCGTCCCACATACGCGGTCGGCACCGAGTACCGGTTCGAATCCACCTGCGCGGTCTGGTACCGGCTGATCCGCACACCCACCACCTTGGTGTTCTCAAATGGCGTCTCGGGCAGTGCCAACAGCCGCTCTTGCTCGGCAGCATGCCGTTCCCCGATCGTGCGGTCGTCGGCCCGGCCGCCGATCCGGCGCTGGTCGTCGGTCGCGCAGCGTTCCAGCAGTTGCGCGTTCAGATCCTCCAAGTCGGCCACCTCGGGAACCGGCACCAGGAAGTTCCGGCGTGCGAAACCCACCAGGCCTTCGACACCGCCTTTCTCCTGGCCCCGGGCCGGATTACAGAACCGCGCTTCAAACGTGTCGTGGGCTCGAAACGCCGTGAACCGGTCCTGCTCGATCCGGGCCTTCCCTCTCAGAACCCGCTTCACAGCCGTCTTCAGGTTGTCGAAGACCACGGTCGGGAATACGCCGCCGTACCAGCCGAACCCCCGGATCTGACCGTCCAGGAACATCTCCTGCCGTTCCCACCGATACGCCCGCACAAACGACTTGCCCGAGTACCGGCTCCGCATGCAGAACAGTTTGACCTGAAGGTCTTCACCATTCATCCGGACCCAGGCCGTGCCCCAGTCCACTTCGGCTTCCGACGCCTGTTCCGGATCCAGCGGCACCACCGCCGCCGACCGGCTCCAGCCCAGCCGCATCTTCCGCTCCCGCACCCATCGCCGCACCGTCGGCTCGGCTCCGGTAAATCCATGCTCGTCCACCAGACGTTGCCACACCCGGTGCGCCGTGTGTCGCTGCTGGACCGGCTGCTCCCGATCCGCCCGCAGCCAGCCCTCCACGATCCCGGCCACCGGATCCATCACCGGACAGGCCGGCTCCTTCTCCCGCCGATACTTCGGCTCCTGCCCGGCCAACGCCTTCCGGACCGTCCGTCTCGTGTGCCCGGTCTCCCGGGCGATCTGTCGAATGCTTTCCTATGAAACTCCAGAATATAGTGGGCCGTTCTCGACCAGGGAATAGCCAAACTCCTTGGCACGGCGGGACAAGTTGTGGAGGACGCGCTGGCGATAACGTTCTTCGTAGTAGTTCTGGCCGGGATCCGCATACTTCATCCCGAAGCGCACAGCGTTATAGAAGAGCACGGCCAATTTCCGGGCGGTCGCGGTGATGGCCTTGGCTTTCCCGACGCGGGCCCCAAGACGGCGATAGAAGGCGCCCAGCGCCGTCTCGGTCTTTCCGACGCTGACCGCGGCAAGTCGCAGAAGGGTGCTGGCGCGGTTCGATGTGGGGCGGGTCTTGGAACTGAGCACCCGGCCCCCCGATATTTTGTTGCCCGGTGCGAGACAGAGCCAGGAGGTGAAGTGCTTCGCGGTGGGCCATTTACTCAGATCGTCGCCACACTCGGCGATCAGGCGCAGCACGGTGTGGGGTCCGAAGCCATGGATTTGCGATAGATCGGCTCCAATCAGGGTATATAAGGCCGAGCGTACATCGAACCGTGGCTCGTTCTGACCCCGCGTATGCCGGATCTTGGGCAGCGACTCCGCCGGCGCCTGCCGGTCGGCGTTGAGTGTGTCGAGGACGGCCTCGATTTGTTCGTCGCACTCGGCGATCTTGGCTTGGTGGAACTCATAGATATCGAGAGACTGGGCCAGAGCGAAGACATGCTCTTCACGGTAGTTTCCGGTGAGCGCTTCACGGATCGTATTTTTGGAAGCCTTGCAGCGGGAATCCCGGAATTCGGCCAGAGCCGCGGGGTCCTGATTTCCCCCGACAATCGCCCGGATGATCTTCATGCCAGTCACACCCGTAATATGGGTGACCACATGGTGCAGTTGCACGTTCATCTGCATCAGCGCCTTCTGCATGTGCTGGATGTGCGATGCCGCATAATCCACCAGACGCTCCCGGTGCCGCAGGTAGGCCCGGAGCCCGACGATCGCATCCCGGGGACGAAAGCTCGCCCGCAGCAACCCGTAGGAGTGCAGCTGCTGGAGCCACTGGGCATCATTCACGTCGGTCTTGCGCCCGGGCACGTTCTTCACATGCCGGGCGTTGACCAGCGACACCTCGAAACCGGATTGCTCGAGAATCTCGAACACCGGAATCCAGTACACGCCGGTCGACTCCATCGCGACCGTGGTAATCCCAACCTCATGGAGCCAGTCGGCCAGAGCGTGCAGATCCGACGTAAAGCTCTGAAACGTACGCACCGGCTCATCGTCCAGCTCCGGTGGAACCGCAACGACGTGAAAGGTCGAGCCCACATCCAATCCCGCTGCCGTAGGATTCACAGTCGATAACTTCTTTCCCCTTCGCTTCCCCTGCTTGTTACTGTCTCTGCTCATCGTTCCTCCGGGTATGTCTAATTCCCGGGAGCAGGGATGGGCGGTAACGATCACTTTCCTATACGGGATCGCCCAATGGGCGTCACCAATGACAAGTCCGCAGCCACCCCCGGACCATGTTTCTTGGCGGGCTCTCTAGGGCACCAATACGATTCCGGTCGCGCCTCCCGGGTTCCCGTGAGCCTACACGCACCGGAGTTTCTCGTCCACAGGTGGTGTTCCCGCACGCCCGACGGTTTCTTGTAAACCCGATGTGCGGTCCTGACCATCTCGTACTGATCCATCCCTAACAACTCCTCACCCTCCCTCCCGCCTTGCCGGTTCATCCGGCGACACGCCGGGGGAGGCTATCAGGGGTGGGTCCCTTTTGCTCGATCAGAACCCCCTTGGGTGGGTCCCTTTTACGTTATCGAAATCAGGAGGTCAGCGACCATGTCGGTAAAGACCCTGTCTGGTTCCACTCAGACGGGGCCGACGAGATCCCACTTCCGAGGGTCGGACGCAAATCCAGCCTCTCATAGCAATAAGACGTCATCCAACACCGCTGACTTGCTGAATTTGTAGTTATTTTATTTGTTTTAGATTTACCTGCACCTGCTTCTTGCCAGGCATGGGATTGGAGTGCATCATCGTCGGGTCGCTCAAAACAGCGTCACCCGCACGAGAAACGGGAAACTCGTCTATGACCCAGCAACTGATCGAATGTGTCCCCAACTTCAGCGAAGGCCGCGACCTCGCCCTCATCGAGCAGATCACCGGCCAGATCGAAACCGTCGAAGGCGTCAGTCTGCTCGACGTCGATCCCGGTCAGGCGACGAACCGCACCGTGGTCACCTTCGTCGGCACACCCGATGCTGTCATCGAGGCCGCCGTCCGCTCCGCGCGAAAGGCCGCAGAGTTGATCGACATGAGCAAACACCACGGCGAGCATCCCCGCTTTGGGGCGATGGACGTCTGCCCCCTCGTTCCCGTCGCCAACATCACGATGGAAGAGACGATCCCCCACGCACACCAGCTGGCCAAACGCCTCGGCGAGGAGGTCGGCCTGACGATCTACTGTTACGAGTACGCCGCCACCAGGCACGAGCGCCGTAACCTGGCCGTTGTCCGGGAGGGGGAATACGAGGGTCTGGCAGAAAAGCTGGCGAAACCGGAATGGAAACCCGACTTCGGCCCGGCCGAGTTCAATGCCCGCTCCGGTGCAACCGCAGTCAGCGCACGAGACTTTCTCGTCGCATACAACGTCAACCTCAACACCACCTCCACCCGCCGCGCCAACGCCATTGCCTTCGATGTACGCGAAAGAGGTCGCACGAAACGCGAAGGCAATCCCCTCACGGGTCCAGTCGTCAAGGACGCAGAGGGTAAGGACGTCTGGATCCCGGGAAAGCTCGAGTGCGTCAAAGGCATCGGCTGGTTCATCGAGGAGTACGGCATCGCCCAGGTATCCCTCAATCTGACGAACATCAGCGTCACGCCGGTGCACGTCGCGTTCGACGAGTGCTCGAAGGCCGCCGACGCGCGTGGCGTCCGTGTCACCGGCTCCGAGCTCGTCGGCCTGATTCCCCTCGGCGCGATGCTCGATGCCGGGCGCTACTTCCTCAAAAAGCAGCGTCGCTCGAGGGGTGTCTCCGATGCGGAATTGATCAAGATGGCGACAAAATCCCTCGGTCTCGACGATCTTTATCCATTCAAGCCCGAGGAAAAGATCATCGAGTACGCGATCGCGGCACGCGGAGGGCAGTCAAAGAAACTTGTGGACAGAACACTCGCCGGCTTCGTACACGAGACGGCGTCCGAGTCGCCCGCGCCCGGCGGCGGGTCAGTCTCCGCAGCCATGGGAGCGTTGGGCGCAGCGTTGGCCACCATGGTCGCCAACCTGTCGTCGCACAAGCAAGGGTGGGACGATCGGTGGGAGGAGTTTTCCGACTGGGCGGAGAGGGGTAAGGCCCATCACGACGAACTGCTACGCCTCATCGACGAGGACACGGAAGCTTTCAACGCCCTAATGGCCGCGTTCGGTCTGCCAGGCGGCACCGAAGACGAAAAGGCTGCGAAGGAACAGGCCGTCGAAAACGCCACCAAACACGCCATCGAGATACCGTTCCGCGTGATGCAAACGGCATACGAATCGATGGAGGTTGCCGGCGCTATGGCCGAGATCGGCAACCCCAACAGTGTCTCCGACGCCGGCGTCGGAGCGATCGCCGCCCGCTCCGCCGTCATGGGCGCCTACCTGAACGTCAAGATCAATGCCCCGGGCATCCACGACGAGGCCTGGATCGAAGATGTGCTCGAACGCGCGGAGGAGATCCGAAAGCAGGCAACTGAGGAAGAGCAACGAATCCTCGTATTAGTGAACGAGGCAATCTAATCCCACCAGAGATCAGGTGTAGGTGCGCTCTATGAGCGCACGTGTTTCGGCTCGAAGAATGTGCGGTCATAGACCGCACCTACACCTATCGCAAATTGCGATATTTGAAAGAATCCACATTGCAGGTTGCTCATTGGAGATTGTTTCATTTCAGATTTCCGACCAATAAGAAATCGAGCAATTTGCAATCTCCAAATTTCCAATGCGGAATCGTCCAATGACCAATCTGCAATAGCTGTCGGACACCAGCCACCTCCCTCGATCGAGTAGGATGTGCTGGTCATAGACCCCACTTAACCTCGTTGCTGTCTAGAAGCTGAACAGGTTCGTAAGCTTGATGATCAAGGCTCGTTCGAGTGCATTGTTACCGCTGACTCCGCGCCGCTCGTTGTAAACGATGAAGAAGTCGCTCAACGGGTGGTGGAGGAACCGGAACCGGATGTTCGAAGAGACCGTGTTGGCGTCCGTGTTGTACTGGATGAAGTTCTCGAAGAACATGCGCGGGGAAAAGGCAAAGTTCAACCGCAGCCCGATCAGGTCGGTCGTGAACGACCCTTCATCCAGCTCGATCTCGTTCCGGGACCAGTCGACCTGGGTCGTGAAATGGATGCTCTGCCGGAATCGCAAGCCCAGACTCGTCTGTCGCTGGGTCCCCGTCCAGAAATCTCCCGTCGTCAGGCTCGCGTCGCCCGAGAGCTTCCGGCCTCCGGATCCGCTGAAGGAAACGTTCCAGTCGTTGAAGGCGTGGTCGCCGGCAGGGATGTTGACGCCGCCCCGGATTCCGAACTCCTCGTCCAACCGTTCGAAACGCATGTTGCGGCTCAGGGAAAAGCGGTCGCCGTCACGGAATTGGATGTTGACGCCGGCTCGATGGGTCCGCGTCAGGAGCCGGTCCTGCTGGTCCGTGACGTAGTCGGTCTCGAACTGCGGAAAAACCTCGCGAATCAACCCACGTCCACTGTCGGGCCTAGGGCGGATGCCGGCAAACGCATTCGTCTTGCGGATCGCTTGGCGCCTGATGAACCCAAAGTCGTTCTGGAAGTCTTCCTGGACAGACATGAACGACCCGCGAAGATCGTAAAAGTCGTCCCGGTAGGAGGTCTGGAACTGCCCGGCGAAGTTTTTCTCATCGTCTCCCGGCGTGTAGGTCTTCATCGCGAAACCGGCCAGAGTCAGACGGCGCTGGAAGAACCTCAGGTTCACATCCGCCCCGCCCGAACGGTTCCAGTATCCCGTTTCCCCACCCTGGTCGCGGTTAAAGAGGAAGGTTCCGATGTCGGAGTTTGAAAAGACGTCGCGCTTGAAACGCAACACCGACCAGTTGTCGGACGGCGTATCCGCATCTCGGCCGACCTGCATGTTCATCAGGCCCACATCGAACCCGGCCACACGACCCGTCAGCCTCGCCCCCACGACGATCGGAAGCGGCGTGCCCCTGCTGGACAAGCCGATCCGACGGCTGAAGAAAGGAATGACATCCCGACCCCGTCCTCCGATGGTTCCCGATCCTCCGGGTCCTCCCCCTCCTTCTCCGGCGCCCACGTCGAAAAGACCCTGGTTTTCGAGAAAGAACTCCCGTTGCTCGGGAAAGAAAAGGCTGAAGCGTGTCAGGTTTACCTGTTGCGTGTCTGCGTCGACCTGTGAGAAGTCGGTGTTGGCGGTCAGGTCGAGCGTGAGGCTGGACGTCACGCCGTACTTAACGTCGACGCCAACATCCGGGTCGTAGGTGTCTTCGGCGTCGGGCGTGTAGTTGCTCACCGCAAACGGCTCGATCTTGAGGTTACGGCCCTGGCGGAGTCCCTCCAGCCCCACCAGCGTCCCGCCGACGAAGACGTGGAAGATGTTGAACGGGCGGGGCCCCGGCGACCACATCATCCATTCGTTGGTGTAGCGGGCAATCCTTATTGTATTGAAACCCCACCGTTGTTCCGGTTTGGTTCGGTCGAAGCGGAGCGTCTTGAACGGTATGGCAAACTCCGCGTACCAGCCGGCGGCGTCGACCCGGGTCGCCACGTCATACACGCCGTCCCACTCGGTGCTGCGGACGCCGCCGGAGGTCTGCTGGTCTCTCTTTGCCCCTCCTGGGTTGGTCTGGAAGAAGAAGGCATCCCGGTCGTTGTCGAAGGTATCGAACATGAACGCGATAACGTCGCCGTCGGCCGGCGGGTTGAAATCGCGTTGCAGGCTGCTGGTGATGATAGGACCGTTCTGGAGATTGATCGTGGCGATGTAGATGTAGTCGTCATCGTAGACCATCCGGAACTCGGTATACTCGTCGGCCGGCACCCCTCGAACCGGTTCCAGTTGAAAGTATTCGTTTTCGGCCTGGACCCCCTCCCAGGCAGGTTCGTCGATCACACCATCGAGACGGATCGGACCCCGAGCACGCGTGATCTCGTAAACCTTCTGCCTCTGTATGGCTTCGTAGTCGGTAATCGGTACGATGTCGGAGTCGAGTGCCTGTTGGGCAGAGCTGTCCCACGGCAGGAAAAGCGCGTAGAGAAGTGCCAGGCACAGATAACCTGGAAGGCTGCGGGCCAGATCGTTCAATGAGTCTTCGAACCTCCACCAAGAAGCGTATCTGGCGGAGGATATCAGACATGAGTATTCAGTTGTCAGTAGTCAGTTGCCAGTTAGGATCCTCAACCCGCGGGGCTAAGGTTCGATAAATGTCCCTATGCTACAATCGAAACATCCGGAAACATGAGCACCACGACTAATTCCACGTACCAGAAGATCGTCGACCTGCGGTCGGCTATCGGTAACGTTATCAAGGGGAAAGACGAGACGATCGAACTCGCGATCGTCGCTCTTCTCGCAGAGGGTCACCTGCTGATCGAGGATGTTCCTGGCGTGGGAAAGACCACGCTCGGACACGCGATGGCGATGGCCCTGGGATCCACATTCCACAGGCTGCAGTTCACGAGCGACATGCTGCCTTCTGACGTCCTGGGTGTGGCGGTTTACAACCCGAACGTTCACGAGTTCGAATTCAAACGGGGACCGATCTTCGCGAACATCGTGCTGGCCGACGAGATCAACCGGACGACGCCGAAGACCCAGAGCGCGTTGCTGGAGGCGATGAACGAGAACCAGGTGACGATCGACAACGTCACCCATGTATTGCCCCGCCCGTTCATGGTGCTGGCGACGCAGAATCCGGTCGAACATCATGGAACCTACCCGCTTCCGGAATCCCAACTCGACCGGTTCCTCATGAGGATCGAAGTCGGCTATCCCGACGCAGCAGCGGAAAGGGAAATCCTCAAACGCTACACGAACGGAAACCACGACAGAGCACTCGGCGCCGTACTGAATCCCGCCGAAGTTCTCGATCTGCAGGGCGAGAGTCGCCGGTCTCATGTCGATGAGCCGCTCATGGACTACATGATCGAAATCGTCAACCGGACGCGCAGTCACCCTGAAGTCGAGCTCGGCATCAGCCCGCGCGGCACGACAGCCCTGTTCCGGGCCGCGCAGGCCGTGGCGATGCTCGCGGGTCGCGAATATGTCCTGCCCGACGACGTCAAGAAGCTCATCGAACCGGTGTTCGGGCATCGAATCGTGTTGACCCGAACCGGTACCCGCGCCCGCAAGGATTCGTCAGGCGTCCTTCAGGAAATCATCGACAGCGTGCCGGTACCGGCCTAGTCCGGCCATGGCTACCGCCAAGCCCCCCTTCCGCGATCGCTTCCAGAGGTTCATCGGAGAGCTGCGCGAACAGGAACACAGGCAGATGGCCTGGAATTTCACCAAGTCCATCCTGCTGCTGACCATCGCAATGCTCGCCGCACTGTACGCCAACAGTACGGCTCGAGACGGCCGAGTGATTCCGTCGGCAATCGCCGCCCTTATCGCGCTGTCGATCGCCGTGTGGGTCGGCCTCCGTTTTGTTCCGCGACTGGCCGCTGGAGTCGACTGGGACTGGCTACCGTTCTTCACGCAGTACCGGCTCACCCGGGACGGCTGGATCTACATCGCGACCACGACCGTGGTGATGTCGGCAGCAATCAACACGAGCAATAACCTGCTCTACATGGTGCTGTCGGCCCTGCTGGCGGTGATGCTGCTCTCGGGGTTTCTCTCCGGCTTGAACTTCCGCTTCCTGCGTCTCGTGGCAAGGCTCCCGGACCACTGCTTCGCCAGACAGGGGTTCCCTCTTGTCCTCTCGGTAAAGAATCCCAAGCGGGTCTTCCCGGCTTTCTCACTCCGGGTAAGCCCGGTCGACGAAAGCCCATTTCGATTCGAGGGGTACTATGTGCCCCTCGTCGGGACCCAGGACCAGGACACGCGCACGGTGGAGGCCGAACTGCCCCGGCGGGGTCGCCACAGGCTCGACGAAGTCCAGCTGCAGTCGAGATACCCTTTCGGGTTTCTGCTCAAGGGACGGCCGGTCCCGGTGGAGGCTGAATGCATCGCTTTCCCGGAGATCCTTCAGCAGGAAGAGATGGATATCGCGATCCACGACATCCTCGGTGCATCAGAGCGATTCGAAAGGGGACAGGGTATGGATCTCTACATGATCCGGGATTACGTGGCCTCCGACAGCGCCCGGCACGTGGACTGGAAGGCAACGGCCAAGACTTCGTCGCTGAAGACCCGCGAGTTCGCGACCGAAGAAAGCCGACGTGTCGTTCTCGCCTTCGATCGTTATGGCGTGCACGGAGATGAGAATCGCTTTGAATCCCTCGTCTCCTACGAGGCATCGCTGGCGGTGCATATGGCTCGCGACGGTATCGAGCTCTCAATGGTGTCGGACGAGTGGTCCTCGTCGTCCGGCCACTCGGAAACCTTGCTACAATCGATCCTGAGTTACCTGGCTCTGGTAGAAATGAATCCGTCGGCGTGGCCGCCGCCCGTGGAACAGTCCGACGGAACCGTCAACCTCTCGCTAAGAGAGGGTTCCGACTCGTCATGGAACGCTACTTTCAGCTCTCATTCCACGCGTTGATCCTGACCGCGTTCGTCGCTCTGGCCGACACCGGTCGGCTCGACATGGCGTCGATCTTCCTCTTTCTTTTCTTCTTTGCATGGATCGCACGACGGACCGTGATGGGACGAGGGCCACTGCTGTCCTACCGCATGGCGTTCCTGTTCTCCCTCGGATACATCCTCTTTTTCGTCTTCGATGCCGTCATCCTGTCGCGATCGTTCATCTCGGCAATCATCCACCTGGTTCTCTTCCTCGAACTCGCCAAACTGGCGCAGGAGAAGAAGGACAAGGACTATCTCTACCTGATCATCCTGGCCTTCCTGCAGGTACTGGCGGCATCATCGCTCACGATCGACATGTCGTTCATCCTGATGCTGCTGCTCTTTCTGGTGGCGCTGGTGTCCACGCTGATGAGCTTCGACATCTACAGGTCCCAAAGGCAGGAGCCGGGAGCCCGGAGCACCCGGATCGGCGGGCCCCTGGGAGGAATGAGCGTGTGGGCGACGATGTGGATCGTCATCATCGGACTCGGACTGTTCTTGCTCATCCCGCGCATCGGCACCGGCTATTTCAGCCGGGCCGCGTCCCAGGCGTTGTTGGTGTCGGGTTTCACCGATACGGTCGAACTTGGGGAGATCGGGCAGGTGAAGCTGAGTTCGGCGCTCGTAATGAGAACGCGGCTGCTCGAGGGAATGCCATCGGCCGTACCCAAGTGGCGCGGGATCGCGTTGGATTCCTTCGACGGACGCAGGTGGTTCAATACCAATCGCGGGCGGCAGCGGAGACGCTCGGCCGGCCGGAACTCCTTCAGGATCAAGCCGCTCGAGGGCGTTGGTGAGCGCACCCGATTCGAGATCTTTCTGGAGCCCTTGGCGACGACCACTCTTTTCGGACCCCACGTGATTCGTTCGGTAATCGGTCCCTTCCGGAGCCTCGAGTTGGACGCGGCCGATTCGGTATTCAAGCGCACCCAGTCGGTGCGCCGGACGCGTTACGAGGTCGTCTCGGAAATCCCGTCGAAAGCACCGGCTCAGGAGCTCGAAGGCGCGGAAGGACTGAGCCCGGAACAGGAGGCACTCCACCTCCAGTTGCCGCAGGACCTGGATCCGCGAATCGTCGAACTGGCGGAAACGATCGCGGCTGGGGGCGTTACCGTACTGGAAAGAGCTTCGCTCCTGGAGACTCACCTCAAGCGCGAGTACGCCTATTCATTGAACCTGACGTGGGACCCGGGCGTTCAACCCCTCAGCACCTTCCTGTTCGAAGCAAGGTCGGGGCACTGCGAGTACTTCGCGTCTTCGATGGCGATCATGCTTCGCGCCCTCGGCGTTCCGACTCGGATGGTCAACGGATTCCTGGCCGGAGAATACAACGCCGTCGGCGGTTCCTACATCGTCCGACAATCCGATGCCCACAGCTGGGTCGAAGCATACGTTCCGGGCCGCGGTTGGCTGGAATTCGACCCTACTCCCCCGGATCCAAACAGGGGCGACATCGGTCTGGCCGTACTCATTTCCCACTATATCGATGCCGCGGAGCTCTTCTGGAATTCCTACGTACTTACCTACGACTCGGACACACAGCTGCAACTGTTCCGCAGCGCCCAGGAGCGCGTCCAGGCCGCGCAGCGCTCGCTCCGACGCCGATCCGATCGGTGGGTGCTCCAGAGCCAGGCGGCGTCGGATCGACTCGCCGCCCGCGTGCGAGGAATCGTCGAGACACGGTGGTTCTGGACCGCAGTTGCCGCAGCGGTCGCGTTTGGTTTCGCGATCAAACACCGACGCACGCTACACACTCACTGGAAGATCTGGCGGCTGCGGAGAGGACAGGGGAGTGTGGACGAGGACGTCGTCGCTCAGCTTTTCTACCGGGCCGCCGCTCTGGCAGGCGGAGCGGCGAGGGCGCGTCTGCCCCACGAGACGTGGCGGGAATGGCTGGACGGCTTGCCTGACGGCGGCAAGCAGTCCGTGGTCTCGGCCGCGTTGGAGATCTTCGAAAAAGTCCGCTACGGCGGCGTCCAGATCAGCTCGCAGGAGTTCTCCCTGCTTGAAGAGACGATCCAGCAACTCAAAGGGCGCCGCCAACCGGCGTGAGGATCAGTGAGGTAGAGGGGGGAGCCGACTCCCCTCCTCATCTGAGGAGGGGAGTCTAGGTGGCGACTTCCAACCGTGTGTTAGCATAGCTATTTAGAGGAGGCCTCCCAGCAACTCCTTCCGCGTGATGTCGAAGAAACCCACAGAAAAAGCAACCCGGGTCGGGTTCGTCAGCCTCGGCTGCCCGAAGAACCTCGTCGACAGCGAGGTCATGCTCGGCACCTTGTCCGGACAAGGTTACGAGATCACAGCCGACCGGGAGTCGGCCGACGTGATCGTCGTCAACACCTGCGGCTTCATCGATAGCGCAAAGAGAGAATCGATCGACACCATCTTGGAGATGGCGCAATACAAGCAGGACGGTCGATGCAAGAAACTGGTCGTCGCCGGGTGCCTGGCAGAGCGCTACCGGGGAGAGATACGGGCGGAAATCCCGGAAATCGATTTCGTGTTCGGTCCCGACGAGCTCGGACATGTTCTGGATTCCGTTCGCATCGATGAGGCCGAGCCGATTCCCGACATCGCGATCGACTCGCTTTACACGTCCGACCAGGTTCCGACCATCCCGCGCATCCTGACGACGCCTTCGCACATGGCGTACCTGAAGATTTCCGAAGGCTGCGATCACACCTGTGCCTTCTGCGCCATACCGGGTTTCAGGGGAGCGTTCCGAAGCCGTCACCTCGACGATCTAGTCTCCGAAGCGCGCCGGCTCGCGGACGCCGGCGTACGGGAACTCGTTATCGTGTCTCAGGACACGTTGGCGTACGGCAAAGACCTCGGCATGTACCGGGGAACGCTGTCGCTGCTGCGACGCCTGCTCGAAATCGACGAGCTTGCCTGGATACGACTGCTTTACTGCTACCCGAATCTGTTGTCGGACGATCTGGTTCATCTGATCGCCGGAGAGGACCGGCTGTGCAACTATTTCGACATCCCCTTTCAGCACGCCAGCCCGAGGATACTGGAGCGCATGCGCCGCGGCGGGAACCGCCGGATTTTCGAGCGACAGGTGCAGCGCATCAGGGACCTAGTTCCCGGCGCCGGTGTTCGAACATCGTTCATCGTCGGATTCCCGGGAGAGACGGATTCGGACTTCAAGGAGCTCATGGAGTTGGTGGCCAACGTGGGCTTCGACAACCTCGGTGTCTTCCTATACTCGGATGAGCAGGGTACGGCGGCATTCGACCTCGACAGCAAGGTTGCCAGGAGCCAGGCTGAGGAACGGCGAGACGTTTTGATGTCGGAACAGTCGCGGATCTCCGCAAAGAACCTCCGCTCGCTCGTCGGACAACGCTTTCGCGTGCTGCTGGACGGGCTTTCCAGCGAATCGGATCTGCTCCTGGAGGGCCGGCTTGAAACCCAGGCGCCCGATATCGACGGACACGTCCTGATCAACGACGCGTCGGATACCGAACCCAGGACGGGAAATTTCTACGACGTCGAGATCACCGAGAGCCTGGAGTACGACCTGATCGGACGAATCGTCGGCGAGCTTCAGCAGCCCGGGGTTGCCAGGCCGAGCGTGCCCTCAGCCCTCAGCCTTCAGCTCCTCCGGAACGGGACGATAGTCCGCTCCGATTAAGCCGATAGCTGAGAGCTCTAATGGCTGATCGCCTACCCCAAAATTTGAGCAGTATTTGATAGATGAAATGCCCGACTTGTAAGCGAGCGATACGCTACCGGGGCAACCGCTTCCGCCCTTTCTGCAGCGAACGGTGCAAGCTGATCGACCTGGGGAAATGGGCTTCAGGAGAGTACCGAGTTCCAACCACCGAACGGCCAGCGGAAGAGATCGCCAAGTCGAATGGGAGTACCCAAGACGAGGGATAGAGCCTTGACACTCGTAGACCGGCTTGCGATTGCCATCGCCACGGCCGGCGGTGCCGGACTCGTCCCCAGGGTTCCCGGCACGATCGGATCCCTGGTTGGAGTGCTGATATACCTCCTGACCCACGGCTACGGGTTTCGGAACATCTACCTGGGGCTGCTGATCATTCTGATCCCGGTGTCGGTTTGGGCGGCCGCTCACGTCGAAGGAATCTACGGCAAGGACGCGTCACGAATCGCGATCGACGAGGTCGTCGGACAGATGATTGCCCTGGGTTTCGTGGTTCGATCCGGAACAACGGCCCTGCTGATGGCAGCGATTCTCGGCTTTTTGCTTTTTCGCTTTTTCGATATCCTAAAACCCTTTCCGATCCGACGTCTGGAGGGGCTGCCGCGAGGAGTTGGAGTGGTTGCCGACGATGTTGGGGCGGGCCTTTACGCTTTTCTGACACTGGTTGTGCTGGAATCGCTTGCAGGAAGAATCTCTTGAGCGACATAACTATCAAGCGCGTCGTCCCGAAGGCTGCATTGCCCGGCGGTGAGGTGACCATTGAATACGGCGGGGGGAACCTGGGGGGCTCGCGTCAGCCCGAGGTTCGCTTCGGCGAATATGCCGCTCAGATAACGATCGCGTCGGACAAACTCATCGTCGCCAAGGTGCCGGAGTCCTCGTCCGAGACTGGCACGTCGGAACTCTCCGTCGCCAACAACGGCATTTGCAGCCCTCCATTTCCATATGAAGTCGGAAAGCGGTTGGCAACTAATCTCCACCCTGTCGCCAACCCTGCCCTGGACAGTGACGGCAACATCTACGCAACCTATAGCGGCCGACGCGGCCAGAAGACACCGGTGTCGATCTACAAGATCACGCCGAACGGGGCTGTCACACCACACACGGTCGACATCATGAACGCGACGGGCCTGGCTTTTGGGCTCGACGGGGATCTCTACGTCTCCAGCCGGCACGAAGGCAACGTGTACAAGGTGGACTCGACCGGACGGGCCGAGACCTATATCGAAGGAATGGGTATCGCAACAGGCCTGGCCTTTGATCGCGAGAGCAACCTGTACGTCGGCGACCGCAGCGGTAGCATTTTCAAGATCAGCCCCAGCAAGGAGATCTTTGTGTTCGCCACACTGGAGCCCAGCATGGCGGCATATCACCTGGCGCACGGACTCGACGACTATCTCTACGTGACCGGCCCAACGACCTCGAGTTTCGATTCCATCTATCGAGTCTCGCCGACCGGCGAGGTGGGGAAGTTCTTCACCGGGATGGGGCGCCCGCAAGGCGTGGCACTCGACATCCAGGGCAATGTCTACGTGGTGGGATCCTACCGTGGCCGGCGCGGGATCTTCCGATTTCCCAGGGGGACCAACGATCCTGAACTCTTCGTCTCGGGCCTGGGTCTGGTCGGAATGGCCTTCGACTTCAACGAGAACCTGATCATCGTCGACACGTCGTCCCTCTACCGGGTGCAAGCGGGAATCATGGGGAAGCCGCTGCCTTAGGCAGCGGCTTCAGTTGTCAGTAGTCGGTAGTCAGTCGTCAGTTGTGGAGGAGGCGAAGGACTGGCTGGTGTTCAACTGACTCCTTATGACTGACTACTTTCTCCCGGCGTGGGGGGACCGGCCCGGCGTCCGCGTTCCCGGAATCTCAGGCTGGCTCCAAAGCCAGTGCCCTCGATAAAGTTGAACGATGTGGTGGGGCCGGTGGGCCCGACGCTAATAGATGCTTACCGCGGAAATCATCGCCATCGGTTCTGAACTGCTGACTCCCCGGTTCCGGGACACGAACTCCCTGTACCTGACCGAGCAGCTGAACCATCTGGGCGTCACCGTGGTGCTGCGCACGGTGGTTGGAGATCACGAAAGCTACCTCGAACACGCCCTCCGCGCAGCCATGGACCGTACGCCGATCGTCATCACAGTAGGTGGGCTCGGACCCACCGAGGACGACATTACCCGGAAAGTCGTCGCCCAGGCGCTGCACCGTCAACTGGTCCTGGATGATACCGTCCTCGCGAAGATCCGGTCGCGATTCGAGTCGCGAGGCAGAAAGATGCCGGCGAACAACGAGCGGCAGGCACTCGTGCCCTCGGGCGCCGACGCCTTGGACAACTCCAACGGAACCGCTCCCGGGCTTTGGGTCCCGGCCGAGAGCAATACTCTGGTGCTGCTTCCGGGACCTCCCGCAGAACTCGAGCCGATGTTCGAAAGGCACTGTTACCCGCGACTGGCCCGGATGGCAGGACCGCTATCGCTTGCTCGTCGTGTCTACCGAACGACGGGGCTTCCCGAGTCGGTTCTCGACGCGCGGATCGCCCCGATTTACACGAAGTACAAGAACCCGGAAACGACGGTGCTGTCGAAACCAGGTCAGGTGGACATCCACCTGTCAGCCCGGGCGAAGACCCAACCTGAAGCCGAGGCGCTGCTCGAAGAAGTCGGGGAGCAGATCGAGAGTCAGGTCGGCGAGTACGTGTTCGCACGTACATACCAGGAGCTCGAAGAAGTCGTCGGGATGTACCTGGTGATGAAGGAGGCGAACATCGCCGTCGCCGAATCCTGCACCGGTGGTCTGCTCGCGGAAAGGCTGACACGGACTTCGGGCAGTTCGAAATACTTTGAGTCCGGCATCGTGACTTACTCCAACCAGTCGAAGATCGATTTAGCCGGGATACCGCCGCTGCTGCTTGGAATGCAGGGGGCGGTCAGCGTCGAAGTCGCCGTGGGGCTCGCCGAGAGCGTGCGTGAAAAGACTGGAACAACCCTCGGAGTCGGGATCACAGGCATCGCCGGGCCGACCGGAGGGTCGGAGGAGAAGCCGGTCGGGACCGTTTACATCGCGGTCGCGGGCCCGAACGGGACGGACCACCGACATTTCGTCTTCCCGGGCGCCCGCGACAAGGTCCGCTGGCAATCGTCACAGGCTGCGCTGGAAATGGTTCGCCGACATCTGGTCCATACGTGATGCGCCTCTTTGTCGCGACCGATCTTCCACCTGCCCTGCTCGACGCTATCACGGAAGTCCAAAGTCAGCTTCGCAGGGTCGCCGATTCCACGCGGTGGGTGCGTCCCTCCTCGATGCACCTGACCTTGAAGTTCCTCGGAGAAGTTACCGAGTCCCGAGTTCCGGCGATCGACGAGCGTTTGAGGACGATTCGGGCGGAATCTTTTCAAGTCAACTATTCCAGTGTAGGCTTCTTCCCGAACGCCCGGGCACCTCGTGTCCTGTGGATCGGTGTCGGTTCGAGGGCACTCGAAGACCTGGCTCATGAGGTGGAAGAGAGGATGGAGGGACTGGGGTTCCCGGCAGAGAAGCGCCCGTTCAGCCTGCATCTCACCGTGGCCCGAAGCCGGCGGGATCGTCGCATCGACCCTTCTGTCGTCGAGGCGGCCGCGCGTTACGACGGGCTGGAGTTCGGCGTCTACTCTACAGATCGCTTCTACCTGTTCCAGAGCACACTGCGGCCCGACGGGGCAGAATACAAGAGGCTCTTCGAGTACCGTCTGTCGGGAACCGAACCTGTCGTATGAACAAATCGATCGCAATCGTCGGCGGGGGGGGATGGGGCACAGCGCTGTCTGTCGCGATGGCACGCGTGCACGATTCGGTCAAGCTGTGGGTATTCGAACCCGACGTCGCGGAAACGATGCGGCGCGACCGGAACAATCCCGTTTACCTGCCGGGAGTGAGGGTTCCTGAGCGAGTGCATCCGAGTGATTCGCTCGAGGAGGTTCTTTGCGGCGCCGACATCGTCATCAGTGCGGTTCCCTCTCACATCTGTCGTGAGGTCTACCGAAAGATGCTGCCGTACCTACAGCCGGAGATGGTCTTCGTGACGGCGACCAAGGGTATCGAGAACGAGACGCTGATGCGTATGTCGGAGGTGATCCAGGACGTCATCGATCCGAAATTCACTCCTCGCGTCGCGGCAATCTCGGGACCAACCTTCGCCCTGGAAGTAGCGAATGGAGAACCCACGGCGCTGGTGGTCGCCGGTCCCGACGATGAACTGCGACGGGACCTGCAGCGCGAGCTTTCCGCCCCCCACTTTCGTCTTTACACCAACCCGGACATCATCGGTGTGGAGATCGGGGCTTCGGTCAAGAACATCATCGCGATCGCGTCGGGAGTCGTCAGCGGGCTCAAGCTGGGGCACAACGCAACGGCCGCGCTGATCACCCGCGGGCTGGCGGAAATCATGCGGCTTGTTGCAGCGTGCGGCGGGCGGCGGGAAACATTGGCGGGGCTGGCCGGACTGGGCGACCTCGTGCTCACTTGTACAGGGCACCTCAGCCGGAACCGCCAGGTCGGTGCCGCGCTTGGGGAGGGCAAGAAGCTCGAAGAGATCGTCTCCAACATGCGGATGGTGGCCGAAGGCATCAAGACCAGCAAGTCCACGGTGGAACTCGCGCGCATGCGTGGAGTAGAAATGCCGATCGCGCAGCAGATCTATGCCGTTCTTTATGAAGGAAAGGGACCCCAGGTCGCGATAAACGAATTGATGGACCGGGAGCTGAAAGCCGAGTAACCGAGGATGGAATTCATAACCCTGTTCGGCCACCCGAAACCCAAAGACCCGACGATCGTCGAGAAGGTTGCAGAAGCGGTCGCGCGGACGAAACACGACTTCACGGAAAGAATCCAGGAAATCGTCGAGGGCAAGAAGGAAATCGACGCCGAGCTGCTGGAAGATATCGAAAACATCATGGTAAGCGCTGACGTCGGCGTTCACACGACGACGGAAATCCTGGACACCATCCGCGAACAGGTATCCCGCCACGTACTCCAGGATCCCGCTGAGTTGCGCGATGCTCTGAAGAGCGAGTTGCGAAGGACGCTCGACGTCGAGGCCTCAGCCCTCGCACAGGTCGCCGAAGGCCAGCCCTTCGTCATACTCGTGGTCGGCGTCAACGGAGTTGGGAAAACCACGACCATCGGCAAGTTGGCGCATCGATTCAAGTCTGACGGCAAGAAGGTGATGTTGTCTGCTGCCGACACGTTCCGGGCCGCCGCGATCGAACAACTCGAAATATGGGCTGAGCGGATCGGGGTCCCGATCATCAAGCAAAAGCCCGGCGCCGACCCCTCCGCGGTGCTGTTCGATACGCTTCAGTCGGCCAAGGCGCGCATGATCGACTACGTCATCGTCGACACGGCGGGCCGGCTCCACACCAAACACAACCTGATGGCGGAGTTGGAAAAGATGACCCGCATAGCAGCGCGGGAGGTCGCGGATGCCCCACACGAGGTCCTGCTGGTCCTCGACGCCACAACCGGCCAGAACGGCTTGATCCAGGCTCGAGAATTCGCGAAGACCGCTGGCCTGACCGGGCTGATCCTCACGAAGTTGGACGGAACAGCGAAGGGAGGCGTCGCCACGGCCATCGTGAGGGAGCTGAAGATCCCGATCCGTTTTATCGGGACGGGAGAGAAACTGGACGATCTGATCGAGTTTTCCGCCGACGATTTCGTAGATTCCTTGTTTGCTGTGTGAGGTGTACAAATCTCTGAAACATGGGGTACCAACCAATCTGAAATCTCGAATCTCCAATCTCGAATTTCCACTGCGGAATCTCCATTAGTTAATCTGCAATGACCCCCGAGGGGGACCGATCATTGCAAATTTCTTGTCTGAACAATCCGCATTGGACATCGTCCATTCGAGATTCGAAATCGGAAATTGAAAGACGCGGAACACGTATTTCAATGAACGACGAAGCGTACATGAAGCAAGCCCTCGAGCTTGCCGAGGAGCGGAGGGGACTGACCAGTCCGGGAGCCATGGTGGGCTGTGTCATCGTGAACGATGGTCAGGTTGTCGGCACCGGCTCCTACACTTATGACGGCGTCAAACATGCGGAGGTTCTTGCCCTCGAAGAGGCGGGGCTTCGGGCGCGGGGAGGGACGGTGTACGTCAGCCTCGAGCCCTGTTCCCATGAGGGGCGGACCCCTCCATGCGCCGAGGCTCTCGTCGCGGCAGGGGTATCTCGACTGGTGGCGGCAATCGAAGATCCGTACCCGGAAGTTCGCGGAAACGGTCTTGCCAGGCTGCGCGAAGCTGGAATCGAAGTCGAATGTGGCGTCCTCGCCGATGAAGGACGCCGATTGAACGAGACGTTCATCCATTACGTAGAGAGCGGTCTCCCTTTCGGCATCCTCAAGGTTGCGATGTCGCTCGACGGCAAGATCGCGACCGCGTCAGGCGAGTCGCGCTGGATCACTTCCGAAGAATCCAGGACCCTCGTCCAGGAACTGAGACACGGTGTCGACGCGCTTGTGACCGGGAGCGGGACGGTTCTGACCGATGACCCACTCCTGACCGATCGCAGTGGACAGGCCCGCCGCCGCCCTTTGATCCGGGCTGTCCTGGATCGCCGCGGCAGACTTCACCCGAGCCTGCGGATTTTTTCCCAACCCGGGGTCATCATCTACACACAGGCGCCCGACTTGGAGCTTGCCGACGCACACGAAGTCGTCGTCGGAGGAACGCACCTGCACGAAGTCGCAGCCGATCTCGCTCGGCGGGACGTCCAGAGCTTCATGCTCGAGTGCGGACCGGATCTGGCTTTCGATGCCCTGAGGAGCGGAATCGTTGATAAAATAATCGTTTTCGTCGCCCCAACGATCATCGGCGGCCGGGAAGTGCCGGGTTTCGGGTCCGAAGGAGCGCCCTCCCTCGCCGACGCCGTCCGGATTGAGGACTGGACAGTGGAACGCGTCGGACCGGACCTGATGGTAACGGGTTATGTTCACCGGGATCATTGAAGAAGTCGGTGAGATCGTCGAAATTCAAGACGCGAAAGATTTCCGCCGCGTTCGAATTGCAGCAGCGCGAGCCCTGGATGACATCGAGCCCGGTTCCAGCATTTCGACCAACGGCGTCTGTATAACGGCCCGCGAGATCGACACCGGGAGTTTCACGGCGGATCTCTCCCGGGAAACGCTAGATCGCACGACGTTCAGGGATGTCGGAACCGGAACGCACGTGAATCTTGAACGTTCGATGCGAGCGGACTCCCGCTTCGGGGGGCACATTGTCCAGGGCCACGTGGACGGTGTGGGCCGAATTCAGCGATTCGATCGCAACGAGGACGACTGGATCCTCGAGGTCGACTATGATCCGGCCGCGGCGTCGCGGATCGTTTGGAAGGGATCGATCGCCGTCGATGGCATAAGCTTGACAATCGCCGGCCTGGAGGCGTCCTCGTTTTCCATCGCGATCATTCCGCATACGCTGGAGAACACGAATCTCAAGTACGCTCGGCCCGGTGACAACGTCAACCTGGAATTCGACGTTCTTGCCAAGTACGTCGAAAACCTGGTCGGTCCGTACCTGGAACAACTCCGGGGCGTTTGACTGTCCAAGGTCCGAGGTCCAAGGTCCAACGTCGGGTTCGCGGGCCTTGGGCCTGAACCTTGGACTTTGGACCTCGGACTTCGGACATTGGATTTTCAAAGGATGAGTTTCGCAAGAATAGAAGACGCGCTGATCGACATCCAAGAAGGCCGGATGGTCATCATCGTCGACGATGAGGATCGTGAGAACGAAGGGGATCTCATGATCGCAGCGGAGAAGGTGACACCGGAGGCCATCAACTTCATGGCGACCCATGGTCGCGGGCTGATCTGCCTGCCGATGACCGGCCCGAGGCTGGATGAACTTCAGATTCCGCTGATGGTTTCCGACCCGACGAACACCTCGCCGTACGGCACGGCCTTCTGCGTGTCGATCGAGGCCCGGAGGAACGTCTCGACGGGCATCTCTGCCTTCGATCGGGCGCAGACGATCCTGACAGCCATCGACGATGCGACACGACCGTCCGATCTGGTTCGTCCCGGACACATTTTCCCCCTGAGGGCGAAACCAGGCGGGGTGCTGGTGCGGGCCGGCCAGACAGAAGCCTCCGTCGATCTCGCCAAGATTGCCGGACTCGACGCAAGTGCGGTGATCTGCGAAATCATGCATGAGGACGGGACGATGGCTCGAACACCCGACCTGATTGATTTCGCCGCCGAGCACAACCTGAAGATCATCACTGTCGCCGACCTGATCCAGTACCGCCTCCGCACCGAACGGTTCGTCCGGAAGGTCGCCGAAACCACGCTCCCGACCCAGCACGGCGATTTCAAGATGATCGCCTTCGAAAGCATCATCGATAAGGAAACCCACGTGGCGCTTGTCCGGGGCGACATCGAAAACGGGGAAGACGTCCTGGTGCGGGTCCACTCGCACTGTCTGACCGGGGACGTATTCGGTTCCAGTCGATGTCACTGCCAGCAACAGATAGACCTCGCCATGGAAAGGATCGCGACAGAAGGCCGCGGCGTGTTGCTCTACCTCCACCAGACTGGCCGAGGCTTCAACATCGCCGAATCGAAAGGTGATCTCCACCTGGAATACCACGGCAAGCAGGATGTAGACGTGAACGAGACGATCGGCCTCAAGGGCGAGCAGCGCGAGTATGGCATCGGGATCCAGATCCTGGCGGCGCTGGATATCCGGTCGATGCGAATCCTGACGAATCATCCTCGCAAACTTGTGGCGCTGAAGGGCCACGGCCTGAAGATCGTCGCCCAGGTCCCGCTCAAAGTCCCAACTTCTTCAAGCATTTAGGGAAGCCCGATCTCGTCGCCGAACGAGGATTCGGCCGGCATCGGCGACTCCTGTCTTTCCTTCGGGTCTCGGTATAAGTTATGGTAGGCTTACGCGGATTTTTTGTTGATAGGAAAGCACATATCTGTAAATGTCCGATCGGGAAGCTATAGTCCAAACCCTCAGGCGGATCGAAACGAGGGTTCGAGCCAACCGGCTGGTCGAACGGCTGGCATTCGGCAGCCTGATTCTGATCGTCGTCGCCCTCCTTGTTAAGGCCTGGGATCTTCTTTTCCCGCTTAGTTCCAGTACGATACAGATCTTCTGGGTACTCTGGTTCATCGCTCTGGCTACTTTCATCGGCCGAACCCTCGTGGGCGGGAAATGCACGCTTAGTGAAGCCGCCGCCCATGTCGATCAGAAGGCTCGGCTCAAGAACGAAATCACCAGCGCGTACTGGTTCATGGAGGACGGACGTCAGAACCCCTGGATCGAGCTGCAGGTCCACCGTGCGGCTGAAACCGCACGCGGGCTCGACCCAAAGCGCCTGTACCCAAGGGCCGTCGGGGGGACTTCCTACCTGGCCGTCGCGCTCGGCCTGCTGCTTCTGATCCTCAACTTCGCGCCCCTGCCCATTGACCACAACTGGTTGTATTCTCGCGAAGCGCCCACGCTGACGTTGAACAGTGAAGATGAAGCGCTTCTCGAAGAGATTGAAGACCTGATCGAACAGGCTCAGGAACTCGAACAGGACGAGGTGGTCGAACAGCTCGAAGAGTTGATCGAAGCCCTTCGGAGCGGCGAACTCTCGGCCAGCGAGGCACTCGAAGAGCTCGATCAGATTCAGGACCTCATGGATGAGGGGAACCTGAATATGGCGAGCATCATCGAAGGCCTGGACGAGATCGGGCAGGATCTGCAGCAGTCCGAAGACACGAGGGAAGCCGGCGAGGCGATGTCGGGAGGCGAGCTCGAACAAGCCGCGGAGGAAATGCGCCGGCTAGCGGAAGAACTGGGTGCCGGCGAACAACCCGATGAGGACCTCCAGGAGGTCCTGGAACAGGCTTCCGAAAACACGCGGCCGGGACTGGAAGAACTGGCCGAACAACTTCAGGAAGCCTCCGAGAGCCTTCAGAGCCAGGATCAGGAGGCCCTCCAGCAGGCTCTGGAGGATGCGGCCCGGGAGTTGGAAGACCTTTCGGAAATGGTGGAAAGCCAGCAGATCAAGAACCAGGCGTCTCAGCAGTTGGAAGATCTGCAGAACTCACTGCGTGAGCAACAGAACCAGGAACAGCAGGCGGCACTGGAGGAGGCGCTCGAGCAGATGCGCCAACAGCAGCAGGACCAGCAGGCCGAGGCACAACAGCAGGGTGAGCAGGGGCAGCAGCTAGAGGACCAGATGGGCCAGGAACAGGCTGCCCAACCGGGTCAAATGGACGCCGAACCGGAGTTTGCGCCAGGCGCAGCGGGCGAGGGACAGATGACCGACCAGGCCCAGGCCCCGGGGCAGCCCGAGGAGGTGCAGGGTTTCGATGCCACCGGCACGGGACAGATGCCGTCCGGCTTCGGTTTCTCTCCTGAAGAGAAGGAAGGCGCCCCGACCAGCCTCGACGTCCAGCTGCAGGAAGAACGGATGGAGGCACAGCGTAGCGAAGACCTCGAATCAGAAGCCGAGAAGATCGAAGAAGAAAGCCAGGAGCAACGATCGAAGCTGGACTACAGAAACGTACAATCCGATTTGACCCCGGCACAGCAGGATCTCCTGAACCAGGACCAGATCCCCCGTGAATACCGAAATCTGATCAGGGAATACTTCCAAGCCATCCGGCCTCGACCGACGCCATGATCACGGAACTCGACCAGCAGATAGAACTGTTTCAGCAGCAATTCAAGGTCGCCAAAGACGAAGTCGCCAAAGTCATCGTCGGTTATCCGGAAATAATCGACGGTATTCTCATGGGATTGCTCGCGAAGGGACACGTGCTCCTGGAAGGCATTCCGGGGCTCGGTAAGACCAAGCTGGTTCAAACCCTCAGTGATGCGCTCCATCTTCGGTTTTCGCGTATTCAGTTCACGCCCGACCTGATGCCGGCCGACATCACCGGCACGAATATGGTGCAAGTCGATCAGTCCGGCGACAAGTTTCTCCGTTTCCAGCCGGGGCCGCTTTTCGCGAACATCATCCTGGCCGACGAGATCAACCGGGCAACTCCGAAGACTCAGTCCGCCCTGCTGGAGGCGATGCAGGAAGTGACGATTACGGTCGGGAAGGAAACCTACGATCTGGAATTGCCGTTCTTCGTCCTGGCGACCCAGAACCCGCTGGAGATGGAGGGCACGTACCCGCTTCCCGAGGCCCAGCTGGACCGTTTCTTCATGAAGCTGAAAGTGGACTATCCGAACGTCAAGAACATGCACACGATCTTGAACCGGACCACCAAGGTCGAGGAACCCCAGCCGGATCGGGTGCTCGATGGACGCCAGATTCTGGGAATGCGGAAGACGGTGCTGGCAATTCCGATCGCCCGCCCGGTGCAGGAATACGCGATCCGGATCGTTCTGGCGACGCACCCGGACGAAGAACTGACCCACCCCCTGACCCAGCGGTACGTCCGTTACGGTGCCAGTCCTCGAGGGGCACAGTCCATGGTGCTGGCGGGAAAGATTCGCGCTCTGCTGAATAATCGTGTGCACGTATCCTGTGAGGACATCCGCGCGATCGCCCTACCCGTACTGCGTCATCGTGTACTTCTGAATTTCGAGGGTGAAGCCGAGAGGATCGATCCGGACTCGATCGTGGAAGCCATCCTCCAGGACACGCCGGAGCCCCAAGGCTGAAGAAGGGGCCGCTGCGCGGCCAGTAGGTAGTAATCAGTAGTCAGTAGTCAGTCAAATAGGAGCGCACGGCTTGCCAGTCGCTGATCACTGACCAATCTTCGTTTGGCGACTCTTCAACTGAGGACTGACTACCGGCTACTGGCTACTGCGGGCGGAACGCCCGCGTTCACAGAGCATGTCGAAGACAGTCATCGCGCCGTTCGACGATCAGTTCATGCGAAAGCTGGAGTATCTGGCGATCGTATCCAAACGATTCGCGGGCCAGTTCAAGGCCGAACGGCGCGCCCGAAAGCTGGGTTCGGGTCTGGAGTTCGCCGACTATCGGGGATACGTACCCGGGGATGACTTCCGGTACCTGGACTGGAAGACTTACCTTCGTCTGGACAAACTGCTGCTGCGCCTCTACGAGGAGGAAGAGGACCTGCCGATCTACATGTTCATCGACAGCAGCCGCTCGATGAACTATGGAGACCCCTCGAAACTGGATTATGCCCGGAAGGTCGCCGCGGCGCTATGCTACATCGGTCTGGCAAACCTGGATCGGGTGACCGTGGTCGGCTACGCCGATGGGGTCAAGCGGGAACTCTCTCCTCAGCGCGGCAAGCACCAAATCTTTAAAGTGTTCCAGTTCCTAGCCGAACTGGAGTCCTCGGGCGAAACCAATGCCAAAGAAGCCTTCAAGGTTTTCTGTACGGGCAAGAGAAGGCGCGGGTTGGCGGTCGTCATCTCCGATTTTTTCGATCCGAACGGATTCGATAACGGCCTGAACATGTTGCGCTATTACCGGCACGACATCTTCGCCCTCCAGGTCATCGCCCATGAGGAGATCGACCCGCTCATTCGCGGGCAGCTCCAGTTGGTCGACTCCGAAGACAACACGAGTCGCGAGGTGACCGTAACCGCGGACCTGCTCGACGCCTACATGAGAGAAATGGGGGAATACTGCGAGGAAATCCGGCGGTATGCGGTGAAGTACCAGCTCGGCTACGTCCGGACGCTGACGAATTTTCCGTTCGAGGATTTGATCCTGGAAGTTTTCCGGCAGGGTAGGTTCCTGAAATGAGTTTTCTGGCACTGACGACGACGCAAGTCCTGCTGCTGACGGCCTTGACCGCGGCCGCGGTGGTCGTGCTGTTCTTCCTGAAGCTGCGTCACCGCCGCGTGGTCGTTGCTTCGTCGCTGTTGTGGCGAAGAGTGCTGGAAGACAGGGACACCAGTTCGTTGATCGAGAGACTGCGGCGCTGGATCTCTCTTGCCGTGGCGCTCGCCATCGCGCTGCTGATCGCCGTGTCTCTCGGGAGGCCTCAGATCGAGGCTCTTTCGGGACAGATGCGGCCGATCGTGATCGTCATGGATAGTTCGCCGACGATGTCGACACGAACATCGACGGGTCGGACACGGTGGGAAGCGGCGGTGGCCGAAGCGCGTCGTATCCTGGAAAGCAGTAACTCGCCGGCCGGTTTCCTGGCCGCCGACACATCCGGCCAGGTACAGACGCCGGTGACCGAAGACCGCGACGCCATTTCCGCCGCCCTGGACCGGATGCGGCCTTTCGCGGGACAATTGCGATTCCCTGACGTGCCGATCTCGGGTACCAACCTCTATTTCATCTCCGACGGTGTCGCCCCGCTCGGTGTCCCGAGTTCGGCCCGTACGGTTTCCGTGTTCGAGCCGGCGGACAACGTGGGGATCACGGCGTTCGAGATTCGGGTCGACCCCACGAGCCCATCCGGTTACCAGGCGCATCTGGAAGTGTCGAACTATTCCGAAGAGGACAAGAACGTCCGCATTCTGATGAGTGGCGCGGGCGGACAGCGCGCGACGAGAGCCGTCTCGATTGAGACCGGAGGAGCCTGGAAGAACCAATTCGACATGTCCCAGTTCGACGGAGGAGGGATCCGCGTCAGTATTCAGGCCGACGGCGACGCCCTGGCGATCGACGACACGGCCTTCGCCTACCTGCCGATGCGGACGCGGGCCCGGGTGACATTGGTGACACGGGCGAGGGGCGGATACATGGAGACCCTTCTCGGGCTGTCGCCCGGTGTCAGCCTGAGCGTGGTGCGACCCGAAGACTTCCGTGAGACGACCACTTCCGATGTCTACATCTTCGAAGGACTGGCTCCTGCAACGGAACCGGCAAGACCCAGCCTGGTTTTCGGCTCGGCTAACGTCGGCTGGCTGCCGCGGTCTGTTCGGACCGTGCAGGAACCGCGGGTCGCTTCGTGGGATTTCGATCATCCGATCATGCAATTCGTCCAGCTGCATGATCTCAAGATCGAACGCGCCGGCCAGATCCAGGCGGGCAACGCGACGGTGGTTGCATCTTCGGAGGAGGGCCCGTTGATCATCGCGATGGACGGACCGAGGAAAAGGGTCTTGGTCTCGTTTGGCCTCGATTCGTCCGACTTCGCGCTTCATCTCGGCTTTCCGGTCTTCGTGCAGAATGTCCTGACGTGGTTTTCCGGCGAGGCACTGGCCGAACGAACAGGCCTCGGCGTGATTGAGTTTCCGGTCGAAACGTCGAGCGTGACGCGGCTGGACGGCTCCGAACTCCGGACCGAGAGTCGGTTTGGTCGGACGGTCGTCGAGATGACCGAACCGGGCTTGCTGGCCGCCACCGACTCCGGCAGGCGGGTTCGGGTCGCCGCCAACCTGACGGACCGCCGGTCTTCGGACGTAAACAGCTCTTCTCTTCCCCCCGGCGGAGGCTTGGGGGCGCTCACGCTGCCGGCGCTCAGCAACGAGCTGTGGTTCTACATGCTGTTTCTCGCACTGATCCTTGTCGCCGCTGAATGGTGGACCTATCATCGGAGGATCACACTCTGAATCCGCGCCTCAACGAATTGTTCACGTTGTCCCGACTCGGGAAGCAAACATGATTGCCTTCCAAAACTACTGGCCGCTGTTGCTGTTCGGCTTGGTTCCCTTCTTCTGGTGGGTTCAGAAACAGACTATGACGGATTTCAATCCGACCCACCTGAAACTGGCTACCGCTGTGCGATCGGCGCTCGCCGTCATGCTTGTGCTGGCCTTGATGCAGCCGGTGGTGAACAGCACGGGGCGCTGGCTCTCCGTCGTCTACCTACTGGATGTGTCCGAGAGCATCTCTCCTCTCGCGATCGAATCGGCCATCGACTGGATCGAGGAGACGAACTCCGAGGGCGATCCCGAGCATTCCCTCTTCGTAGGGTTCGCGAACAACTCGATGGTTTTCGACGAGTTGGACCAGCTCCGGACGGTTCAAGTTTCGAATCGAGCGGTAGAGGGCTCGATCGACCAGTCGGGAACAAATCTGGAGGCTGCCCTGAACCGCGGGATGCACAGTTTCGCGCCCAATCACCTCAAGCGCCTGGTGGTTTTGACCGACGGTAATGAAAACGTGGGTAGGGTGAAGGACACCGTGCTGAAGATGAAGCAGGAGGGCGTCCAGGTCTTCGCGGTACCGATCCAGTCCCGTTCGACAGGAGACTCCTGGATCGAAACTGTGATGGCACCGGAGAGGGTGACTCGGGACGAGCTGTTTCCCTTGGAGATCCATGCCTACAGCCAGACACAGCGGCCCGTGATGATCCAGGTCCGAGTGGGAGAAGAAGTTCTCGAAACAAGAACCGTCAACCTCGATGAAGGGATCAATCGGATCGGGTTCGAGACGCGCATCGATGAAGACGGGCCCGCCACGCTCGAGGCCGAGTTGACTGCACAGGCGGACGGGTTCGCGGAAAACAACCTCTACCGGGAATCGCTTCTCGTCCAGGGTCGTCCCAGTGTGCTCTATGTCGAGGGTCGTCCCGAGAGCGCCCACTACCTCACGGATGTTCTGGAGCTGGAGGGCATCGAAGTCGACACTATGAACTCGGAGGCGATACCAACCACTGCCGAGGGCTTCGACGCCTACGAAACGGTCATTCTCAGTGACGTTCGCGCCAACCAGCTCGGTGCACGACAGATGATCGCGCTCAAGCGCTACGTCGAGGATCTGGGTGGAGGCTTCATCCTGGCAGGTGGAGAGGCGGTATTCGGCGAGAACGGCTACAGCGAGACACCAGTCGAAGAGATCCTGCCGGTCCGGTTCGACCTCGAGCGTGATGAGGCATCGGTGGCCCTGATCATCGTGCTCGACAAGTCCGGCAGTATGGGCGGACAGAAGATCGAGCTGGCCAAGGAAGCATCCAAGGCAGCTGTCGAGGTACTGCTCGACGATCACTTGATCGGAATCATCGCGTTCGACTACAACCACTACTGGCCTGTCCGTCTCCAACGCGCCTCAAACCGGGAAGCCATCAACCAGAGCGTGAGCATGATCATCGCCGGCGGAGAGACCAATATCTACCCCGCACTGAGAGAAGCACACCTGCAGTTGACCGGCACCGATGCCGAAGTCCGTCACGTGATCCTCCTGTCCGACGGACGATCGCTGCCGGACGACTACGTCGGACTGGTCGAATCCATGTCGGACCAGGAAATGACCGTCTCGACAGTTGCCGTCGGCAACGGCGCCGATCGCGAGCTTCTGTCCAACATCGCGGAATGGGGCGAGGGGAGATCCTATTTTATCGAGGACGCGGCGATGGTTCCGCAGATCTTCACGGAAGAAACCCAGTTGGCGACCCAGGGCACGCTGCGGGAAGAGTCCTTCCAGCCGAGGGTGGTGAAGGACGTCGAGGCATTCACGGGAATCGATTTCCCGAACGCACCGCCGCTCCTCGGCTACGTCGCCACCATCGCCAAGGAAACCTCTGAAGTGTTGCTGGAGGCCGAAGAGGAGATGCCGTTACTGGCCCGATGGCAGTATGGACTCGGCAAGACCGTCGCGTTCACATCCGACGTCAAGAATCGGTGGGCAGCGGAATGGCTGGCCTGGGACGGGTACGGGAAGTTCTGGCCACAGATGGTCCGGGAAACGATGCGCCGTCGAGACGATGAGAATATCGACCTGAGGATCGAAAAAGAAGACGACGAAGCCCACATCGTGATCACGGCGTTCGATGACGAAGGTGGATTCCGCAACGAGCTGGACTCGCAGGTCCGGGTCGTCGACCCGCGGCAGAACGCGTCTGTAATCGATGTGCACCAGTCGGGGCCCGGGACTTACGAGGCTCGCTTCCCGGTCGACCAGCGCGGCAACTTCTCGTTCCGCATCATCGGGGACGAAGCCGGCGTGGAGCGCACCCTTCCTTACTCCTACCCGGACGAGTACCACTTCTTTCCGCCCGACGTGGACCTGCTCCAGGAAGTCGCTGCCGTGACCGGAGGCGAGTACGCGCCGAGAGCGGAGGACATCTTCGCGACCGACGGACAGAGCACCGCACGTCCGATCCCGCTGTGGCCCTACCTGGCTTTCGCCGCCTTGCTGCTCTACCTGACCGACCTCCTGCTCCGACGTGTCCGCCTGTTCGAAGGAGCAACCGAGCCCCAAGCCGCTCGGGAGGCCCCTTCCCGCTCCGCGAGCACGTTGGGGATTTCGTAGGAACGCTCGATCGACCAGATACCACTAGAGAACAGACGTGAGGGGGACAGGGGCCTGGCCCTGTCCACGGGCTGTTGGCTAAGCAGAAACGTCTAGGAACGAGGCATTGAACCGACGCCAAGAGGTCGTTATCTTCCGATTTTCAATTTCGAATCTCGAATCTCGAACCTGCAATGCGGATTCTCCAATAGAAACATCTGCAATTCTTTTGAAGTTGGGCTTCGTCGAGGCTCATTGCAGATTGACTAACGGAGATTCCACCAGAGAAAAACGGCACACCCTGGTTCGATGACATGGCCGCTATGACTCCCTCAAGAAATGAGCAACAGGCGGGCCAACCCCGGGGGACATCGCAGCATCATTGCCGAGTGTGCGTGATAAGCGCTTGAGTTCCCACAGATGGGTGCGCTGATGCCAAGCCGGGCCCACACCCCAGCGGAGTGCCGCGCGGCAAAGTGTAAAGAATCCTGTCACGTATCCCGTGGCCGGCCAGAAAAGAGGCCTAAATCGGCCAGAAATCAAAGGGTTAGGAAGAAACTCTACGATTGTAAAGTTTTTCGACGTTTTGCGGACGAGGCCGGCGGGTGCACAGGAGTTTCACCACTTTTCGGTGAGCCTTCCACGAAGATAATTCAGCACAACCAGCTCATAAAGCAAAGGATAGGAATTTCAAACGCGCTTTTCTCCTCAAGAAGCCATTGGACAACCTATGCGGGGGGTTCTTTGGTTGCCCGGTAGCTTAAGCCGACAACGCCCAAAATACCGATGGCGAACAGGACAAGCGCGGAAGGTTCCGGAACTTGAAAACCCGCATCCAGCACCCACACTTCCAGATTCGCAGTTGAATAGGTTTGAGAATTCGCTTGAAAGGTCCAGTCCGGCGCACCCGGGTCGGGGCTGTTCCCGATTCCCAAGTCTTTGCCTGCAGAAAAAAACCGGTTTAAGGCGAAAACGGTTTCTCCAGCCTGCCAGTTGTGGATTTGCATGGAGCCATAATTACTACCAGCACTCTTGGTGTCATCCCAGTCGTAATTGGCAGAACTACCGCCAAGGGGGCCCGGCACTGCTGTACTACTGTAATTTGTGCCCCAAAATTCGATATTCCCCGAAAGGCCCGTTCCCGTTGTGATTGGTGACCCTGAGGCCTCGACAGTCATGTTGTTGAGCGTCTGCTGCCAACGGTCGCCTGGAAGCGGCACGGAATTAATCGGCACACCGATAAGGCCTAAGTTCTGCGTGAAGGCGTCCATTGAAGCCCAGGCAAATTGAGGCCCGAAAGGACCTGTCAGCTCCATGAAGTACCCAATCCGGGAAATACCGGAAGGGAACACCATACTACTGTTGTTTACGTTGTACGGCACCCCACCGTGAAGATTAACGGTGGTTTTTGCATCAAGACCATAGATTTGTGACCAACCGCCGACCGAGATTTCGTTAACCGTACCAATAGCAGTTGCCCCGAGCGGAGTAGTGAAACTGAAAAGCCCCGATACCAACAGAAACAGTGGAATCCTGCACTTCTTAACCATGGCTTTAACCTCCTCGTTCTCCCTTCTGGCAGTTCGCATGCCAAGGTTGTAAAGCTTAGACGTGACACGGTTCTCTGCGAAATGGGCCAAACCGTACAAGCGAAAATTGTAAAGAGTTCCGACACCTCTCTCTGGGGCAAGACCTGGTCGAAAAGCAGATACTAGGCGGCTTTGAGCACGGTTTTGTGAGTGTAGGAATTCCCAGCAAGACGCTCTATCGACCAAGCACCGGTAGAGAACGACGTGAGGGGGACAGGGGTATAGCCCTGTCGGTTATGTTTCAGAGTTTCTGCAAAAAGGTCCTGAAATAGGAAGGGGCCAGGGTATCTCCGAAAAGTTGGTAACGAATCAACTTTGAAACGAAGGAGATGAACCGATGGCCCGAACTAAGATTAAGCGAAAGGGAGTGGATTGGAAAGAACTGTTAGGAGAGGAACAGGATCTGCTGAAAAGCGTCGTGCAGGAGGTGGTTCAGGAGATTCTCGAGGCGGAGATGGACCAGGTCGTGGGTGCGATCAAGAGCGAACGAACAGGGGGTCGCACAGGATATCGGAGCGGCTACTACGAGCGAGGTCTGGTCACACGGGTGGGCAAGTTGGAGCTGCGCGTGCCGCAGGATCGTGCCGGCCGGTTCAGTACGGAAGTGTTTGAGCGCTACCAACGCAGCGAGAAAGCTTTCGTGGCCAGCTTGGCCGAGATGTACGTGCAGGGGGTATCGACACGGAAGGTGAAAGCGATCACCGAAGAATTATGCGGGCATTCGTTTTCGGCGAGCACGATCAGCCGGATCAATAGGACATTGGACACGGAGCTGAAAAAGTTTGCGACGCGAGGATTGGAAGAAGAATACCCCTACCTGATTCTGGATGCGCGCTACGAGAAGGTGCGCGAAGACGGGGTGATCCGGAGCCGGGCGGTCCTGGTAGCGATCGGAATCAACTGGGACGGCCGGCGCGGTGTGTTGGCGGTGGAACTGGCGGGACGGGAGAGCACGACCAGTTGGAGGCAACTCTTGCTGAGTTTGAAGCAACGCGGCTTGTGCGGGGTGGAGTTCGTGGTGACCGACGATCATGCGGGGTTGAAGAAAGCCATCGCAGAAGTCCTGCCCGAAGCGATCTGGCAACGCTGCTACGTCCACTTTCTTCGAAACGCATTGGATTATTTGCCGCGCAAAGCCGATGACGATTGTCTCCAGGAACTGCGTTGGCTCTACGACCGGCGGAACCTCCAGGAAGCGCGGCAGGATCTGGCGGCGTGGTTAACCAAGTGGGGGCAGAAATATCCCAAACTTTGCGACTGGGTCGAAGACAACATCGACGAGACGCTGAGCTTCTACACGCTGCCGCGCCAGCATCACAAGCACATGAAATCCACCAATATGCTGGAACGGCTCAACGAGGAGATCAAGCGGCGAACGCGCGTGGTGCGGATCTTCCCCAACGCAGCCAGCTGTTTGCGTTTGATTCGGGCGCTGACCACCGAAACGCATGAGAACTGGATCGAAGCGATCCGCTACTTGAACATGGATCTGTTGAAGGAACACAAAAAGGACTGGCACCGTCAGACGCCCGCTGCCTAAACGCGTCAAAACGGGCCGACCCATGATCGACTCGGATGTCGATCGGCGATTACAGAGCATCCTGGAGCGGAAAATCGCTGCGGAACACTTTCGAGGGGGCGAAAGAAAGAAAAAGAACCAAAAAGAAAGAAACGCAGAGGCCTGATGGAAATGACGCCTCAGAGGAAATCCGCAAAAGACGCGGATTCCCTCTGAGCCTTGGAAAAGTTTCGCCAAGAACGCTCAGCTTTACCACATTCCCACAGGCCCGACGGCGATCAACATTCAAGAACTGAATTTTCGGAAATACTTTTTGCAGAACTTGACGCACACAACTGCCCTGTCCCCGGGTGTTTGATCACGCTGGAAACGTCGGGGAACGCTGCCCCCTAACCGACTACTGGCAACTGACTACTGACTACTTCCCCAAACGCTCCACCGACACCGGCCGCCCGGCCGCCAGCTTCACAAACAGGTTCGCAGATCGCGATACCGGCACTTCCGACGGCACCCCACCGCCGTAGGGGCTGGCAGGGTCGCACGCGCCGATGCGCAACTCCTGATCCGAACCGGTCACTCTCGCGGATCGCAGCGCCTCGACGGCCTCGGGCAAGGCATACTGCAGGCCGGAAATCTGATCGACGAATATTCCTCTCCGGACCTCGCCCCGCCATTCCATCCGTTCCAGGGCACGGGCAGCGAGCGTCCACGAGACCGGTAGTTGCTCGCGAAGGAACCACTCCCGGGCGACCACGCCGTAACGCTTGAGCACCATACCCACCAGCGCGGCGACTCGCTCATCCGGGGTGCCCGGCTTTCCGAACGATCCCTTCGAGGCGATGAGCGACCAGCGGCCTGACCAGCCGGGAACGTTCTTCCAGCTCTTCTTGAACTGACGCATCCGGCTCGGCCGGTCTTGGATCTCGTCCGTCTCTGTTAGAGACCGGCGGCGCAGACGCGCGACCTCTCCGAGGACGTCGTTCGTCACGATACCGGCCCAGAACAGTTCCGCCAGGCTGTCGATCAGCACCGGCAGGCGGAAATCCAGGTTTTCACGAAAGTCCTCGAAGAACGAAGCTCCCTGCTCTTCGAGAAACCCTACGATCTCCCGGGCCTGCGCCGACACTTCGGTGTCTTCGGGCGCGAAGAGCCAGCCGTGACCGCGCTGAATGAGACGTACCTTCCCTCGCTCGGCGCCCATGGCAAAGACCTTGCCCGACGACATCAGGCGTTCCAGCATGGACTTCGAATAGCCTTCGACGCGGCCTGGAAGTATCTCCGCATCCCAGGCTCCGACCGGCGCCGGATAGCCTTCCAGTTGCTCCAGTGTCTCGGGCAGTTCGATCCTCGGTCCGGTTCGCGACTGCCAGTCGAGCAGAAACACGGTGAACTCGGCCAGCGAACAGGGCTGCACCTGCTTTCGGAGGATGGAGAGCGTTCGGCGGTAGATTTGTTCGAGCGAATTGGGATGGCACCACTCCTCCTCCTCCGAAACGAAGGAACCGCGGAGCGCCGAACCCTCTTCTTCGAGGTCCCCGAGCGCCGGCTCGACATCGAAGCCAAATCGCTCCGCCAACTCCGATGCCCGCACTGGAGGATGGGTCTGGAGGTGTCGCCGCAGAAGGATCTTCCGGGACTCGAGATCCTTGCCCTCGAAGAGCTCGGCTTCTTCAGCCAGAATCCAGCGGCCACGATGTTCGACGATACGCCCTTGTCGGTCGAGGGTTTCGAGGTAGCCGGGATCCCCGGCGCGTTCCAGTAACTCGTCCGATGACAGGTCACCCAGCTGGTAGAGAATCTCCGCCAGTTCCTCGGGAGAACGCGCACGGTAGGACGGGCCCCGGAGTTGAAGCCGGTCCTCCACCTGTTCGACGGCCCGAGGCTGCACGAGTGCGCGCCGGGTCGACGGGTCGAGGACTTCATCCAGCAGGGAGCGGTTGAGCTGCAACAATTGCGAGTGCGACTCGGCCCGTGGTCGGTCGTCCTCGTACATGAACACGCCGATGAACCCGAACAGGAGACTCGCCGCGAACGGGGACGGTACCGCCGTACCGACGGCGTGGACGGCGATGCTCCCGCTTTCTATCCCTGCGACAACGGTCTGGAAGCTTTCAAAGTCCATCCGGTCGTTCAGGCAATCCCGGATCGTCTCGAGGATCACGGGAAAGTCCTCGTACTGTTTCGTGACCTCCAGAAAATCCCCCGCCCGGAGCCGCTGCATCCAGAGCGGCGTCCGCTGTCCCGGCTTGTTGCGCGGCAATAGCAGGGAACGCATGGCGTTCTCCCGGAAGGCGGCGATGAAGATGGGTGATCGGGCAATCTCCTCGAGAACCAGCTCCCGTAAGTTCTCGGTGCGCAGGCCGGATAGGATCCGGCGGATCGTGTCGGGCTCGACGGCGTCGGCGGTGTCGGGCACCTGGAAGAGGATCCCGTTGTCCTGCTGCAGGTACGGAACATGGACCCGGAGCACATCCCTCAGGCGCTGGCCCAGAACCAGGCCCAACAGGTCGTTGACCCGACGCCCGAACACGGAGTGGATGGCGATGCGGGGGTTCCCGATTTCGTCGCGGAAGATTTCTCCGACGATGTTCCGGTCGTCGGGAATCACCTCTGTGGCAATCTTCTGGTTCTTGAGATAGGAAACGATGTTCCAGGCGCTGCGGGAATCGACGGCATACTGATCCTCGAGCCATACGGTAATATCAGGGTCGGAACGGCGCTCGCCCACTTCCCGCTGAAACTCGCCGACCTTCAGGCTCAGCTCATAGTCCCGGCCAATCCCCTCCCCTTTCCAGAACGGCATCTTGGCGGGCTCGCCGAAGGCTTCTTTGACGATCACCCGGTCGACGCGTATCTCCTGGATGCGCCACGACGAGCTTCCGAGCAGAAACACTTCCCCGACCCGGCTCTCGAAGACGAATTCCTCGTCGAGTTCCCCGACACGTTTGCCGCTCTCCAGGTACGCCGCGAAGAGGCCGCGGTCGGGGATGGTTCCTCCGCTCGTGACGGCGAGGGATTGACTTCCAGGCAGTTTCCGGATCACGTCGTTCTGCGGGTCCCAGGAAACACGGGCTCTCAGGTTTCGAAAGTCCCCTTCCCCGTACCGTCCGGCGACCATCTCCAGAACCGACCGGAAGACGTTGCGGCTCAGCTTCTCGTAGGGATAGGCGCGGCGCGCCAGACGGAAGAGGTCTTCGGTCTGCCAGTCGTCCATGGCCGCGCAGGCGACGACCTGCTGCGCGAGGACGTCGAGAGGGTCTTTGGGCACCATCGTGCGTTCGACCCAGCCCTCATACATCTCCCTGGCGACGACGGCGGATTCGATCAGGTCATCCCGGAAAGTCGGAAACAATCGTCCCTGGCTGGTTGCCGAGACCAGATGGCCGGAACGTCCTACTCGCTGGAGGGCGGTGGCGACACCTTTGGGCGATTGCAACTGGATCACCAGGTCGATGCTCCCGATGTCGATCCCAAGCTCGAGCGCCGACGTCGACACGAGGCAACGGATCTCGCCCCGCTTCAGCCGGTCTTCCATTTCCCTGCGCGACTCCGGAGACATACTGCCGTGATACGCCAGGGCCAGCGTGTCGTCCGCCAGTTCGTTCAGACGCGCGGCCACTCTCTCGGCGAGACGACGGTTGTTGGTGAAGACCAGCGTGGTGCGGTGTCGCTGGACCAGGCTGAAAACCTCCGGAAAGACTAGCGACCACACGCTCTGATCCGGAAGGTTCGTAAAGTCCGGTGTCACGCAGACGACTCTGACGTCCATCTCCTTCCGTCCGCCGACGTCCACGACGGTGACCGGGCGGGGTTCCCCGTCTTCGTCCTGCCCTCCGAGAAATCTAGCGATTTCCTCCAGTGGTCTCTGCGTAGCGGACAGTCCGATGCGCTGGAACGGGGAACCAGAAAGAGTTTCCAGGCGTTCCAGGGTCAGTGCGAGATGGACACCCCGTTTGCTCCGCGCAAGGTTGTGAATCTCGTCGACGATGACGGTCCGCACATCCCCGAGGACCTCTCGGGCCTTGCTGGTCAGGAGGATAAAAAGAGATTCGAGTGTCGTGATCAGGATTTCAGGCGGGTTCCTGCCGAACTCGCGGCGAGCGGAAGCCGGCGTGTCGCCCGTGCGTACCTCGGTCCGGATGGGAGCCAGTTCCCGACCATTCTGTTCGGCGAGCTTCGTGACACCCGCGAGGGGTTCCTGGAAATTCTTTTCAATGTCGTTCGACAGAGCCTTCAGCGGCGAGACATAGACGACCCGAACGCCTCTCCGGTTCCCATTCCGCGAGCCGTCGGCCACGAGGGAATCGATCGCGCACAGGAACGCCGCCAGCGTCTTTCCCGAGCCGGTCGGCGCAAGGATGAGCGCGTTGTCCTGCTCTTGAATGACGGGCCAGCCGGCCACCTGGGCCGGCGTCGGTTCGCTGAATCGGGACTTGAACCAGTCGCGTATAAGGGGATGAAAGCTTTCGAGGGGCATGCCGAAGAATAAGGTGAATTATGGTTTCTAGAGTGGATAACCCAGGATTCCTCGTCAAAGACTATTGCAGATTGATCATCGGACGATTCCGCATTGCAAGTTTGGAGATTGGAGATTGCTTAATTTGTCCATTTATCGGAGCTTCCGGCGGTTTTCCAGTCCACTGAACAAGAGCGCACCTGCAAGAGGTGGTTCCGGAAGATATGAAATGAAGCAATCTCCAATGAGCAACCTGCAATGCGGATTATTCAAATATCGCGATCTGCAATGAGACCCCCGTCAAGTTTCCGGAAAGCCAAGACAACAACGCGCCGTGGCGAACTTCACCACGACGCGTCGGACTCTGCCAGTGGCGGGGTTACCCGGCCTGCCGCCTCATCGTATCTTTGCCGAGCACCTTCTTCAGCGCCGCGAGGGTCTTCCGGTTGTCATCCATCTTCCCGAAGGTCACGCGGACGAACGTCGGTAGATCCCAGTCGTTACCGCGTCGTATGAACACATTCTGCTCCTGCATCTCCTCGACGACCTTCGCTCCATCACGCTCGGCGTTCAGGACAAAGAAGGGCGCTCGGCTCGGATAGTGCTCGACACCCATCGCCGTCAACTCGCGCTGGTAGTACTCCCGCGACTCCCGGAGCAACGCGCGGTAGTTGTCCATATGTTCTGTGTCGTCCATGGCGGCCAGCGCTCCGGCGAAACCGACGACGCTGACGTTATTCCGCACCGAGTAGCGTCGCATCTTGCTGATCAGCTCCGGATGCCCGATTCCATACCCGACGCGGATGCCGGCCATGCCGAATATCTTCGAGAAAGTCCTCAGCACCAGGACGTTGTCGTAGTCGTGGACGAGCGCACTGGAATCGGCTTCGGGTGCAAAGTGGATGTACGCTTCGTCAATCAGGTAGACGGCATCTTTAGGGACGACGGCGGCAAATTTCCGTACGTCGTCGGTCCCGACGACTGTTCCGGTTGGGTTGTTCGGGTTCGTCAGGTTGACCACGCGGGTCTTGTCGTTGATGGCATCCGCCATGGCATCCAGGTCGTGAGTGAGCGTGGAATCCAGCGGGACCATGTGGGCGGTGATGCCCATGCGACCGGCCTCGGCGGGCAGATCGCGGTAAGCCTGCTTGCCGGTGACGATCTCGCCGTCCTGGGCGAATGCCCACGGCACGTTGGTCAGCAACTCGGTTGAACCGCATCCGAAAACGATCTGGTTCGCATCCACGCCATGCAGCCTCGCTATCTTGTCGGTCAGGTCGCCGGAGCGCAGGTACCGGTTCCCGTACTGCACCGCATCGACCATGGCCTTCGCCGCCTTCGGCGAGACCCCGAGCGGATTCTCATTCAGGCCGACTCGGACGGCATCCTCCGGGTAGCCCCAGTCGATGTCCATGCCGGCAATTTTCTGAGGCGCTGCTGCGATCTCCATGCCTGGAAACAGCGTCGGCGCAACGGCCACGCCTGCGGCGGCCGTCAGGAATTGACGTCGTGAAGTGTTAGCCATTCGCAAACTCCTCTTCACTAAGCATTTTTGAGCCTCTTCTCAAATTCACAAAGAAAATGGAGGTCAATGGATGTTAACGCGCACCGGAGGAAATGTCTAAGCATCGGGGCCCGTGGAGCATGCCGAATGGCTCAAAACGCAACCGTGTCGGCCAGTGCAATGCGAATGCCGGCGTATACCAACCACGGCAGGACCACGGCGGCCACCCTCGCTGCGGGCGCCACACCCGGCCGGACGACATAGCGATAACCAACCACCAGAAGAGCCAGCACCCACAGGGAGATGACATCGATCATTCCCGCCGCGACGAGGGCGGCGGAGGAAACAGACTCGACATCGAGAAAGAGCGCCAGGTTGAGTCGGCCGAATTGGGGACCCGACATTTGTTGCGCGATCGGCAGGAGCAGCAGGCTACCCTGCGCCAGGTGGTGCAGGGCGGTCGGAACGAATGCGAAGGCTGTGACCGAAAGAAAGGCCCTGTACCCTGCCTGCCGTCCGAGCAGCGAAAACAGGGCAAAGAAAAACGACGATACGAGCAGCACGATCACGACAGGGCCAATGGCGGCCGACACCAACCCGATCAGCCATATGACTGCCAGCGATGGATCTGCGGGGTCGAGGGTGAAGTAGACAATCAGGCTGGTTAAGGAGGCAAAAGCGGTCGGCACGGCCAACGGCAGCAGGATCGCCGGCTCGAGGGATGCTTCCTGGAGGGACCGGACCGGAGCCCAGAACACGCTGCCGATCCTGTACAGCCCATTCATCACAAGGGATTCTACCAGAAGCGTTTTGACTTTTAGCCGTGGCGCAGTTAGCCTGCCTCAGACCGCTTTGATATCGACTGAAATTGAAGGAGACGGTGTTCGAATCATGAAGCTCAACAAGTTTGCTTTCGCGGCGCTGATTGCGATCGTCGCCGGCAGCCTCGCGGCGTTCCCACAAGCCAAGAGAATCGTGGCACCACCGGGGTCGGTCGTGGCCGGTCTTCCTTACAGCCCGGCCGCCCGATCGGGTGATTTGTTGTTCCTGGCAGGAACGGTTGGAACCGACTCGTCGGACAACGTGGTGCCTGGAGGTATCCAGGCCCAGACTCGAAAGGCGATCGAGAACCTCGAAACCGTGCTGAAGGCGGATGGAATGGGCCTGGAAAACGTCGTCTCGACGAAGGTCTACCTCTCCGATTCCCGGCTCTACGGCGAAATGAACGAAGCCTACGGTGCGGCGTTCGACGACCTTCCTCCCGCACGTGCCACGCTGGAGGCCGACATCGCACTCGAAGGAAGCCTGATCGAGATCCAGGCCATCGCAGCGCGTCCCGGACTGCGGAAGGAACTCATCACCGTGCCGGACGAGGGGCCGAACATGCGGCCATACAGCCGAGCTCTGCGAGTCGGCGACTACCTGTTCGTGGCGGGCCTGGTGTCGCAGGACATCGCGACCGGTGAAGTCGTTCCCGGAGATATCCAGACGCAGACGCAACAGGTTCTGGACAACGCCCGGGCGTTCGTCCAGGCGGCCGGATTCTCGATGTCGGATATGACGGTCAGCAGCGTGTTTCTGACCGACGCGCGGGACTTCAGGGGAATGAACGAGGTCTACCAGACCTATTTCGGCGATACCCCGCCGACGCGCGCGACCGTCCGGACCCGACTGATGAATCCCGACATGAAGGTCGAAATCATGCTCTGGGGTGTGAAAGGCGAGAAGAAACGCCTGGGCGGCGGTAACAGCAGGACCCTGAGCCCCGGCATCCAGGTCGGCAACACGGTGTTCCTGTCCGGATTCGTCAGAGGCGGGCGAAACTTGCGAGGCGACATCGCCGGTCAGACACGAGCCGTACTCGAACAGGTTCAGACCGTGCTGGGTGAGTCCGGCATGGGCCTCGGTGACATCGTCAACTCGAGCGTATTTCTGACGGACGTCCGAAACTTCAGCGCGATGAACGAGGTTTACCGGGAAATGATGGCCGAAGCCCCGCCGCCTCGAGCAACCGTCGGAACGGACCTGATGTCTGCTTCCGGATTGATCGAGATCGCGATGATCGCCGCGAAAGACTAAGAGAACCACGGAGACACGGAGGCACTGAGCAGGAACGGGCTATCGTCAGTGTCGAATTGTGAGGCAGCTGCCGTGGCCCAACCAATTGTACCGAAACTGCCAGACCCTCCGTGCCTCCGCGCCTCCGTGGTCAATTCTTCTACTACTCTCCCCCAGGCCGCCCTAAATCTCCGTTCCCCCGGGCCGTTTCGACAATCTTTCTCTGGTGGATCTGCTGTTCGAGCCGTTCGTTGGCATGTCTCAGGTAAGTGACCAGTGAGCTGAGTCGCTCCCGGGTGGACGTCATCTCTAACAGGCGCTGCTTTTCTTCCATATCCATATCGAGCACGTAGCTGACCATGAACGAAAGATCGGCGGCCGATTCCGGCAACTCCAGTTTGCCCGCGCGTTCGCCGGTCAGTGCCAGCCCCTTTCGGTATGCTTCCATGTAGAGGTCACCGACTTCGCGGCTCAAGGTTTCCAATGCAGAATCCAATTCGGGCAAATCGTCCAGCAGTTCGATGGTCGCCCGCCAGAAGGGTTCATGACCGTTGAACCGGATCACGCGAAAACGTGCCTGTCCCTCCGTCAGGATGTTCATCCGCCCTTCTTCGAGCCGTTCGATCCGGGCGACTCGAGCCAGCACCCCCACTTTCTGGATCGTGGACGGGCTCTCTTCCTCGCCGCTGAGCAGAACAAGCCCGAACGGGGTGTCGTCGTCGATGCATCCGTTGATCATCTTCTTGTATCGCTCCTCGAAGATATGAAGAGGAAGCATCACGCTCGGAAAGAAAACGACGTTGGCGAGTGGAAAAAGGGGTATTTCGATCTGATCGGTTTCGGACATATTGACAGGATCGCTACACGTGAGGAGGAGGGCGAGTAGCCCACGAACTGTCCGGGAAGCGGTACGGGGACAGGGCTATTCCCCTGTCCCCAAATCCTTTAGATGAAGAGCTCTTCGTCCTGGTGTGCCTGATCGACGGTATTGCGACCCTTGCGATTCATGAATACTTCGAAACCGCGAGTCAGGCCGCGGGCCAGTGCCCCGACTTCGCGGACGGGCCGGATAATCGAGTCCTGAACGACATCGACGGTCTCGTTGACGCGGTCAGTGACATCTCGACTCATCTTGTCCACCTTCTCCAACTGGGTCTGGAGGGCCTCGCCGGTTTCCCCGATCATGTTCTCGACCCGATGAAACTGCTCACGAGCAGCGCCGCCGATCTCGACGAGGTCTTCAGACACGGTCTTCATGTTCTCCGTGACCGTCTTCAGCGGTGGCATCAGTTCTCGCAGCTGCGCAAGAGTTAACTCGATCTGCCCGGCGACTCTGCGAGACAGGATGTAGATGCTCACCAGGATACCGGCCTGGATCATGACGGCCACTGCGGTCAGAGCTACGAACAGAGTTAGCAAACCTTCCAAGATTGCCTCCGATCAGTCCGCGTCCTTCTCGTTGAGATAGGCTTCCTTCCCGGCTTCAAACGCCGCGGCGAACTGTCCCTTCTGCTGCTCGACCACGTCTTTGCCCTTGTCGATCAGCGTGCCGACCTCTTCCTTGCCCCGATCGACCAGGGAAGTCACCTCGCTGCTGACCCGCCGACCGCCTTCTTCGACGAAGTTCCGGCCCTCGTCAACCTTGCGATTCACATACTCACGGCTCTCCTGAGCGCGCTTGGTGATCTCGTCCCGGGTCTCCCGACCCGACTTCGGCGCGAACAGCAGCGCAACAACGCTACCGATGCTGGCTCCGACCAGAAAATAGAGGAATTTGTCGCTAGAGTCGCTCATGTCGACCTCCTTCTGTAAGTCTATAGTAACACGTGTACCAACGGCTTACTCGTTCCGGTTCGGCGCGACGGAGGGATGAAAGTGCTTCCAGATCGATTCGGCCTGAGGACGGTTCGCAACGGTTCGTAACTCTTCTTGGGTCGCTTCTCGAACTTTCTTGAGAGAGCCAAAATTGTTCAACAGCTTTCGGATGGTACGAGGCCCGACACCTGGGATTTCGGACAGTTCGGTGGCTCGCTGCCGCTTCTGCCTTCTTTCCCGGTGGAAACTAATCGCGAACCGGTGGCTCTCATCTCTTATCTGCTGGATGAGGCGAAGGATCGGCGAGCGCCGATCGAGGACGACGGGTTCGTCTTCGCGGCCGGCAATGTAGATGAGTTCTTCCCGCTTCGCGATGCTCGCCAGCGGTTGATCGACGATGTTCAACTCGTCCAGGGCGCCCTGCGCGGCATGCAACTGACCCAGGCCACCGTCGATCAGGATCAGGTCGGGCATGCGCTTTTTCTCTTCGGTCAGGCGCCGATAGCGACGGCCGACGACCTCCTTCATGCTCTTGAAGTCGTCCGGTTGACCCGACACGGATCGGACGATATAACGCCGGTACTCGGCCTTCTTCAGACCACCTTCCCGCCACACCACCATCGACGCCACGATGTCGCTGCCGGCCAAATTCGAGATGTCGAACGCCTCGATCCTGCGCGGCGTTTTCTCCAGGTCCAGGGTCTCTTCCACCTCCCTGGCGATTGTGGCGGCCGACGGAGTTGTCGCCCGAAAGCGCTGATCGAAGGAGAGACCGGCATTGCGGCGGACCAACTCCATCATCTCGCGCTTGCCGCCTCTCTGTGGCGTACGGATTTCGACCTTGCGTCCCTTGCGTTCCGAAAGCCAGCCGGCGAGCAACTCCTGGTCCTCGAAGGCGACCGGAACATGGATCTCGAGCGGAATGAACGGAGCATCCACGTAGAAGAGTTTCAACAGGGAACCAAAGAACTCTCCGGGCTCGAACCCGTCTTGATCCTCCCAGAAAAGCTCCTTCTTATTGACGACCCGCCCACCACGCATGTGAAACGCAGAAACAGCGACGAGGGGACCATCCTGTTGATACCCGAAGATGTCGATGTCGTCGAACCCGACCGACGCCATCTTCTGGCGTTCCGTGATCTGTTCGATCGTCCGGATGGCGTCCCTGTAATGGGCCGCGGCCTCGTACTGCTGGGACCGGGCGGCCTCTTCCATTTTGTGCTCCAACCTGAGGACCAGCTCCCGGCCTTTCCCTTCGAGAAACATCTGGACGTCGCTCACCGCATCCGCATACTTTTCTCGACTGGCTAGTTCGGCCACGCAGGGCCCGAGACACCGATTGATGTAGTACTGCAGGCATGGCCTGGGACGGTTCCCGTCGATGCGGATGTTGCAGTTGCGGACCAGGAAGTGACGTTCGACCAGGCGCAGCGTCTTTCTCGCAAGGCCACCCGGGAAGAACGGCCCGAAATACAGCGCCCCGTCCTTGCGGACCCGTCGCGTAATCAAAGCCTTGGGGTAGGGCTCGTTGACAGTGAGCTTGATGTAGGGGTATGTCTTGTCGTCGCGGAGCAGGACGTTGTACTTCGGTTTGTTCTGCTTGATGAGGTTGTTTTCGAGCGCGAGCGCTTCTCCTTCCGTGTCGGTCACGATGAACTCGACATCGGCAATGGCAGCCATCATCTGGTCCTTGCGCTCGTCCAGGCTCCGGGATTCCTGGAAGTAGCTCCGGACCCTGTTTCGCAGAGACTTGGCCTTGCCCACGTAGATGATGTCGCCGAGGGAATCCTTGTATAGGTAGACCCCCGGTCCGGCCGGGATTTCCCGTAGTTTGGTCTCTAGCGTGGCGGTCAGCAAAACACCTGGCCCAGTTTCCACAACGGAGGTTCTCGCGTGCGGTCGCGATCCCTTTGACTCATAGAACAAGAAGGATTTATGGCCCCGAGGAAAAATTATAACAAGCCTTGACCGTGCCCCGCCTTTAACGTACATTGCCGGCATGTAACGCTCAGTCGGAGGCGGCTTCGCCGCCCCACTCACGGGTCGTCGAGAATGAAGCGCCGTATTCCCACAATCCTGGCTATCGTCATCACCCTCCTGTTCATCGTCCTGTCAGTGAACCGGCTCGACTGGACCGGCTCAGACTTCCTGACCAGCCTGGACATGCGCTGGCTGGACACGAAGTTCCGGCTGCGGGGGGAACACGCCCCCGGAGACGAAGTTGTCATCGTCGCCATCGACGAGAGAAGCCTGGGTGAAATGGGTGGTTCCGCACGCACCATGCTCCGATCCGTACCGGCACGGTTGATAAACGCCATCGCCGACGCCGGGGCCCGGGTGATCGGTTTCGATGTCCTTTACTCGGAAGCAGACGTCACCAGTGAAGAGAACGACCGACTCTTCGCCGATGCGATCGAACGAGCCGGCAACGTTGTCATGGGTGTTTATCTCGACCTCGAAGCGACAACCGGAGAACGGGGTGAACGCGATGAGCTGTCGCCCGAGCTGCAGGAACTCGTGATCGCAAAACAGGTGTACCCGGCCGTTCGACAAACGGGAGCGGGCACCGGCGGCGAGCGAGTACGAGGGGCAAACCTGTCGCTACCCATTCCGATACTGAGCGCGGCCGCGTGGTCGTTCGGATTCGTAAACTTCCATCCCGACACCGAAGGGTTCCTGCGCTACCAACCGCAGTTCATCGAGTGGGGCGGCCGGCTGTACCCGTCGCTCGACCTGCAGCTGCTGAAGGGTTACCTCGGAGCCCCGTCGGTGACGGTGACGATGCAGGACGACCGCTTCGCCCAGGTTCAGGTCGGGGACTACATCGTTCCGACGGACCGGTTCGGCCGGTTCATGGTCAACTACAACGGACCGGGGGGAACTCACCAAACGATCTCGATGGTCGATGTGATGGAACGGAGGATCGACCCGGAGGTCCTGCGCGACAAGATTGTTATTTTCGGAGCACCGGCAATCGGTCTCGGTGACGTCGTCCCGACATCGTTCGATCCGGTGCTGCCTGGCTCCGAACTCCACGCGAATGTGATCGACAACATCCTCCATCAACGGTACCTGGTACGTAATGCGATGACGGCGATGATCGATGTGGTCCTGATCCTCGTCTTTGGATTGATAGTTGCGTTCTATTTGCCGAAGTTGGGGGCCACACGGAGCATCCTGTACACGACGGCGGGCCTGGTTCTGTTCACTTTCTTCAATGTCTGGATCTTCCTCCAGTTTTCCTGGGTCCTCAGCTACGTGTACCCGGGCCTGGCGCTGGTCACGACAAGCGGCTCGCTGATCTCCTACAAGTACCTGACGGAGGAAAGGGAAAAGAAGCGGACAAAGCAGGTGTTCTCCCACTACCTCGATCAGGCTGTCATCGACCAGGTGATCGACCGACCGGAAAAACTGCAGCTGGGCGGCGAGAAGCACGCGCTGACCGTGCTCTTCTCCGACATTCGTGGATTCAGTACGTTTTCCGAGAAGATGACGCCACAGGAACTGGTCGGCTTCCTCAATACCTACTTCGACCAGATGACCGAAATCATCTTCAAGTACCAGGGTACTCTGGACAAGCTCATCGGCGACGCGGTCATGTGCTTCTGGGGTCATCCGATCGAGACCGAGCATCATGCGTTGCGGTCGACGATTGCCGCTCTGGAGATGATGAAGGTCGTTCGTGAGATGCAGGAGACAGTCGAGTTGCCCGACGGGCACCGTTTCGACATCGGAATCGGCCTCAACACCGGCGAAATGGTCGTCGGGAACATGGGTTCTCAGCATCGCTTCAGTTACACTGTGATGGGCGACGACGTGAACCTGGGTTCACGATTGGAGGGCCTGAACAAGTTTTACGGCACGAACATCCTGATCACGGACACGACATATGAGGGCGTCAAAGATCGGATATTCTGTCGGGAACTGGACCGCGTCAAGGTCAAAGGCAAGCACCAAGCGGTGACGATCTACGAACCGCTGGGTCTGAAGCAACCGGAAACGGAACACCGAGGCTCGGACCGGCGGGGCGAAGAAACGACCTGGAAGAAGCTGAAGGGAGCGTACGTGCTGGCTGTCCACGGCGAGCGGCGGCGGGGCGATCGGCGTCAGGGATCGGCCGATCTGCTCGTGGATCCGTCCTGGGAAGAGATCAAGACGATGTTCGAGCACGCGCTGGAACTGTACCAGCAGGGAGACTTCGACGGCGCAGACAGAGCGTTCGATCATGTGCTGGCACTCCGACCTGGTGACGGACCCTCGAAGATGATGAAGTCCAGGATCGAGAAGATGCGGATTGAGTACGCGGGCGCGACGAGGGCTTTCGACCCCGTGTACAAGTTCGACGAGAAGTAAGTTTTCGCGGAAGGAAAAATGAATCTCAATCGACTGACGTGGCCAAAACGCATCGCGCCGGGAATCGCGCTGTTAGGTCTGATGTTGTGTCCCCTCGCGGCTTCGGCGGCAACGTCGGCTCCGGTCGGAGACATCCTCCTGTTCGGCAGAGTCGAGCGGTCCGGCCGACCTCTGTCCAATGAAACGACTCTCTTCGAGGGGGACTCGATTCGGACGCATGGAGACGGAGGAGGCGTGGTTCGGTTCGGAAAGGGCCGTCTGGAGTTACATCCCTCGACGGATCTCGAGATCGTCAGCGCGCAACCGTTGAGATTGATCCTGAGAGGAGGCGCACTCGGTTTCAATTTTCCGGCGGGCACGGAGTTTGAAATCATCACGCCCCAGCTCGAAGTGCGCCCGGGACCTGACAGAGAGAACGTTTCCGGAGAGATTCTGGCCGTGCTCGAAGACGAGGATCGGGTCGAGAGTCGAATGGGACTCCTCAGCGTACTGGAGCGTCAGGAGTACGGAGCCAGTCGCAAGGTCGAGGCGGGCGAAGTCCTCATCGCCTCGCTCGTGCCCACGGTGTCGATTCCGGTCGCTGAACCGACCTTCACGCCGCCCCAAGCCGGGAGCCAGATTGCCCAGTTCGAAGCCTTCGAAGGCGATGTGCGGCTGACGCGGGTCAACACGACGCTCACCAACCGCGTGGAGAACCCCGGCCTCCCGCTCTTCAGCGGGGACACGGTGGCCACGCTTCAGGGTCGTGCCGACATCCGTTTTACTGACCAGAGCCTGATCAATCTGGACGTCGGGACGACTGTGGTCATCGAGGAGCAACAGCAACCGACCGGGATCCTGCGCCGGATCGGTCAGAGCTTGGGAGCCTTATTCTTCAACGTCCAGGAGGTCGTGGGGACCGAGACCGAGCTGACGACTCCGACCGCGGTCGCTGCGATTCGAGGAACCGAAGGAAGGCAGCTCGTCCCGAACGATACTCAGAGCACCCATCAGCTGAATGAGGGGATCCAGGATATCACCGAAAACATCACTCAGCAGACCGTGACGCTCACCGACGGACAGCAGGTGACGGCGATCCGGGGAGTCGGCTTCACGATCATCGTCGCCATGGCCGGCATCGTCGGACCAGCGGCCTTCGGAGGCGGTGGTGGCGCAGCCGGAGGTGGCGGTGGTGGCGCAGCCGGAGGCGGCGGTGGTGCGGCCGGCGGTGGTGGTGGTGCGGCCGGCGGCGCCGGAGGCGGCGCGGCAGGAGCAGGAGGTGGGGCCGCCGGCGCGGCGGGCGGTGCAGCAGGCGCGGCAGCAGGCGCGGCCACCTCGACAGTATCGGCAGTCGCGACTGCGGCGGTGTCAGTCGGGACAGCCGCGGGTGGCGCGGCCTTGATCCGTCAAGTAGTGTTGACCCAGCAGAAAGACGTCGCGAGCGATTCGGCCCCTCTACTGAGCCCAGGCGTTAATTAGCCCTTTTAATGGGAAAAAATGGGCGCTCAGTCTGAGCGCTCCTTTTTGTCATAGCCACCGTGTTATGCCACGTAGGCTCACCTACGGCCTGCCGCTTGCCCTTCCATGTAAAATCGTTCCATGCTGAAGGACCATTCCGACAAGCTGCGTGTGGGAGACATCGCGCCCCCATTCGAGCTGACGACCGCAGACGGCACCGCGATCTCATCCTCGGAGCTGGGTGGACAGGCGTTGCTGATCGTGTTCCTGCGCGGCACCTGGTGACCCAACTGCCGCGGGCAACTGTCTCAGTTCGAGACAGACTGGGAGGAATTCAAGGCGCGGGGGATCCGGGTCACTTTCATCTCTGCCCAGAAGAGCCAGGGTGCGTTCGGCGGGCGAAAGTTTGTCGACGCACACGACTATCCGTTTCCGATCCTTTTCGACGAACAGCGGGAAGTCACTAAGGCCTACGGTGTCTACAACCGGTTCGGCGTCGATGCCTTCAGAATCGCGCACCCGGCCGTCTTTTTCATCAACGCCCTGGGAACGATACTGTGGATCGGGGTCAGCCCCTCCCAGTCCGAGACTGCCTCGACCCGAGAAATCCTACAGACTATCGAAGTCGTCGGTAAATATTGAAGCCAATCTTGAACGCGTCGGTTCCGTTCACGGTGTATTGGGCGGTCGTCATGGGACGCGCCGTCGAAAACACGAGTTCGAACGTGTGTCGGAACGTCGACTTCTGCACGCCGAACGAGACGGCGGGCCGGTCAAACAGCTCCCCTTTGAAACCCTTCAGTCGGGGGATGTACTCGCCGATGAGGGATACGGTGGGAGTCAGTCGCAGACCGGCGCCCAACCCCAGGGCCGCGGTATAGTCGTACTCTTCCCCGAACACCAATGACGGCGGGAAAGGAGAGTCTTCGTTCCTCGTGTTGAACGCAACGCTGGGCGCGACGGCCAACGAGAACCGGTCTCCAAAACTGCGAGTGGAGACAAACTGCACGAACGGCGCGAAACGCTCCGTGAAGTTTTGTCTTCCTTCGACACCGACCCGGAGCTGTGTCGACAGCGGAGCCGATTCGCCCTGGCGCGAGAACTGGAGGGCCGAACTCAGCTCGATCGTCCGAGGTCCTTCGGCGCTCCGCAACACCTGAACACTCATCCAATCCGTCAGTCCGACCTGAACCCCGAACGTCACGATCGCACCGGTGTCGAACCCGAAAAGGTTTTTCGGCGAGTCTCTGTTGAAAATCGCGCCTCTGAAGCGGTGGCCGACCAGAAACTCCACTCCTCCGCGCTGCATCGGCTTCGCGTTGGAGAGGTTGACGATACGGGATCCGAAGAACGCTCCTTCGTAGGCGTAATCATCGACTGGTATGTCGTCGCCGGCAGCGAGGGCTGCGGCCGGGGTGCCCGCGGCGGGAGACGGGGTTTCAGTCGCGGGCACATCTGAAGGGAGTCCGGGAATACTTCGGGCCTCCAGGTCGACGAGATACTTTGTTCCTGCGAGTTCGATGACGACCTTGTTGTTTTCCGGATCGGCAAAATGAACGACCATGTCCCCGATACTGGAGGCAGGATAGTCGAATCGATCGGGGTACTCGGCCCGCATCATCGGTGTGATGCGCTCGCCCGCGTCGAAGAAAGCGATACCGAACGAGTTGTGCGCGCCGCCCCCACTCGGAGAGATGTGACACACGCTGCAGCCATCCACATCCGCCCGGCGGAACGGGTCCTCACGGTAAAGATCCAGATAGTCGGGGAACGCCGCCGCCGACACCTGGCTGGCCATCCCCATGCTGACGACAAAAAACAGAACTCTGCTCAATCGACTCATGAAATCACCATCCAATAAACGGACACCGCGAGAGAGCGTCCCGTTGGTTCATTTCTCTGCATTAGTGGCCTGCAACTATTGACCGGCCCTCGGAATTGAGCCGGTGGCGCGAAACGTGCGGGTTGTCGGGGACAAAGAAGCGCCACGGCTTGTCCCGATACTCTCCGGCATAGTCCACGCCGATGCGCGGACCGGCCGCGACACGACCCGGATCCATGTCCTGATTCTCGATCCAGAGGCTTCGACCCCCGAGGTTGACCGTATTCAAGCCACGATCGATCGACATAGCCTGACACAGTTTGCCCGGCCCGCTGCCGATGTCGACGTCCCGCGCGGCCTTGGGCCGGCGCCGTTTCATCGCCCGGATTCCGTCCAGGGGTTCGATCGCCCGGACCAGAACGGCGGCGGGATATCCAGTCCTTTCAGTCACGGCGTTCAGGCAGTAGTAGACTCCGTAGATCATGTAGACATAAGCCCGTCCCGGAGGCCCGAACATGACGGCCGTTCGAGGGGTCTTCCCTTTCGAGGCGTGACAGGCCAGGTCGTGGGGCCCGACGTAGGCCTCGGTCTCGACGATGATCCCCGCCATCCGGGTTCGACCGACCTGACGAACCAGGACTTTTCCGATCAGGTCGACGGCGACATCGACGGCCGGCCGGGAATAGAAACTCTCTGGCAGCTTCATCGGTCCACCGCCCGGGTCAGCCGGATGGAAGGCATCAGCGCGACCGACAACAACGCGAGGACGCTGACTACGGTTCCGACGACAAAGGTCGAATGCAGGGCATGCGCCAGAATCGACTGGAATGTCCCGACCAATTCCGGGGCGATGAGCGCGCGGGTGGCCGGTTGGAGGAATGCGTTCGGATTCTGAACCAGTTGTTCCAGACCGCTCAGGTCGGTGCCCGCACGGGTGCCCGACCCCAGTAGCAACATTTCGGCATTCATGCGCTGAGTCATGACGGTCCCCATGACCGCCACTCCGATTGCACCGCCGATGCTACGGAAGAACTGTGCGGTGGACGTCGCGATTCCCAGCTGCTCACGGCGCACCGAGGACTGAACGGCAATCAGTCCGGTAATCATCACGAGACCCATTCCGGCGCCGATCAGGCCGACATTCCGGAGGACGATGACGCGGGATGTGGAGGCGTCCATCATGTCGAGCAGCGCGAATCCCAGAACCATCAACACCATGCCGAACAGCATCGTCCTCCGGAACGTGACTCTCAACAGCATCCGGGCTCCAAGAAACGAGAAGACCACCCAGCCCATGAGCAGGGGAGTCAGTACAGATCCGGCCTCGGTCGCTCCGGTTCCCAACACGCCCTGGACGTAGAGGGGGACGAACGAGATCAGCCCGAACATCGACATGCCGGCAAGAAAGCCGTTGATCGACGATCCTGTGAACACTCGGTTGCGAAACAGTTCGACTGGAATGAGCGGTTCTTCGGCGGCCCTCTCCGCCATGACGAACAGCGCCATCAAAACGAGCGATCCCGCGAGCAGAAAGAGATTTGAGGGTGACGACAGGTCGAACGACTGGCCGCTCCGCAACAGGAGCAGCATCATGAGCGTGATCGATGTCGTGAACAACAGGATTCCCGATACATCGATTTTTCGTGCCCGCAGGTGAGAGCGGTCTTCGACGAGTTGGGTTCCGATGATCAGACCCGCCACAAGTCCGAACGGGATGTTCAGGTAGAAGACCCAACGCCAACTGAGTTGATCGGTGATGATCCCGCCTAGCAGAGGACCTACAATACTCGCCAGCCCCCAGACCCCACTGAAATAACCCTGGACTCGGGCGCGCTCAACCGGAGTGTACAACTCGGCGATGATCGTCATCGCTAGGGGTAGGAGTCCGCCCGCCCCCAAACCCTGCACCACACGGAAAGCGATCAACTGCGACATCGACTGTGCCTGTCCCGACAGGATCGAGCCGGCCAGGAAGAACGCTATCGCCAGCAGATAGAAGGGACGTCGTCCGTAAAGGTCGGACAGTTTGCCCCAGGCAGGAACCGTTACGGTAGAGCTCAGCAGGTAGGCAGAAAACACCCAGCTGTAGATTTCCAGGCCTCCCAGCGAAGCCACGACCGTGGGCATAGCGGTACCCACGACGGTCGCTTCCAGGGCAGCCAGGAACATCCCGACCAGGATTCCGATTGTGATGGTCAGCCGCTTCGCGGAGGGTTCCACGCAACCTCAAATCTATCGACAACATTGCCTATGGAGGAATCGCCCCTCCGTTGCCAAAGATTCACATCGGCATCAAAGGGGGCGCGTGACTCGTAGACTTCTGAGGTGGGACGGCGTCCGCAACGCCGCTAAAGCAATAAAACCCGTGATTCGAATAGTTTATGAATAAGTCGAACCACTCGTACCTGAAATCCCTTATGCCGCCTTCGTTTTGCCCCTGTTCTGTTTCTTTATTTTCCAGTGCGCAAACGGGTATTTGTGCCCACAATTCGGGCATTCCCAGGCGCCCTTGCGGACGTCGGCGTCCGGCTCATGGAACATTCCAACCACCAGATGGCACTGCAGGCACATCGTAGGTTGGCTATAAACCCTTGATTCTCTAATACGTTTGGCCATTTCTGATAAACCTCAGTCCAACTCTCAACCCTGCCACTCGGGACAGGACTTTCCTTTGCTCCCAAGTTAGACGGAGGAAATCAAAAAACCTCACCAGCGGATAGCTTAACTAAATGTCGTTCCGCGGACCACTTTAAATCCCATGCCGAGGATGGAGGGCCTGTTTTGGGAGCCGTCGAGCGGGTTCGAGCGACCCCGGGATGGTCCGTAATCCGTGCTATTATTTCGAGTTATGCGCATCCCGGTCATCCCCCTCGTCGTTGCGAGCATCCTGATCGGGACGGCGGTTTTCATTTTCACCATGACGGGGCCGGTCCGTCGATCGCTGGACGCTCCAGAGGTGTCTGCCCTCCTCGATGTCACCGGCATCGAAACCGACCTGGCGATCGCTCCAGACGGGGTGCGGTATGCCGTAATCTCTTCGGGCAACCTCTGGTTCGTCAACGATACCAATGGCGCTCAGCGGCAGATCACCGACACTCCGGAGCCGGAGTCCTCGCCGGACTGGACACCCGACGGTGAACGGATCACCTTCTCCAGGGGCGGCGACACCTACGAGGTCCGTCCCGATGACGGTCGGGCGTCGCCGTTTCTGTCGGATGCGACCGAGCTGAGCTGGTCCTCCGACGATCGGATTGCGTTCGTCCGGAATCGGGCTCTATGGGTTGCGACCGCAGACGGCCGGGACTCTGGTGCGGTAGTTTCCGCCGATCCCAACGAGGACATCACGATACGCTCACCGCGATTCTCTCCCGATGGGACCGAGCTCGTGTTCATCAAGTCCATGCTCAACCTCCGGGGAGAGGTGTGGAGAGTAGATCTCGAGACGATCGAAGCCACGCCGGTGATCGCCGACCGCAATGCGGAAAACCCTACTGCCGTCGAATGGGTGCTGGACAACCGGCACATGGTCTACCTGACCGATCGTGCCGGCGGACTGGCCGTGTGGTACATCGATCTGAACGAGAACACGCTGCTGCCGGTCACCTCACCCATGATGGGTCTGGCACTGGAGCCTTTGGGTATCGCAGTCTCGGGCGAACGCGTCGTTCTTCCCCGCCATTTCATCGACTCCGACATCGCTACTGCGGAAGGCACGCCGATCATCGGGACCGATTATCTGGAATTCGAACCCTCCGTGTCACGCGACGGTCAGTCGATGGTGTACTGTGTTGAAGATGAGGGCCGGTTCGAGCTCTGGCTCGCCTCGATCGATGGGCAAAACCGTCGGTACCTGGCGCTTGGGCGGCAGCCACGCTTTTCGCCCAACGGGAACCATATCGTCTACTCCCGGACCGATCTGGACGGCAACAAAGACATCTGGAAGGTCGACATCCGAACGGGCATACCCGAAAGACTTACCGATGCGGCCGAAATGGACACGGCGGCGGACTGGTCTCCCGACGGTCGATCGATCGTCTTTGCTTCCGAGCGTGGTGGCCCGCTGGCGCTCTGGAGCATTCCTTCCTCCGGCGGAAAGCGCCTGAAGTTGAACGGCGGGGGTTACGGTCCACGATACTCCCCGGACGGCACGGCAATCCTGTACTGGCACCAGGGAAGCCTCTGGACGGCGAGCATGGACGGAAGCGAACCGCAGGAGATTGCCGTCGCACCCGACCCGATATCGGGAGTGTGGAGCCGGGCTCAACCGGCGTTTTTTGCGGGCGGCACGATACGGACTTCCGAGGGCAACACCGAAGGCCTCGCTGGACGCATCCTCCCCTGGTTCGACGACCACCCCGCGGGAACCTGGCTCGTGTCATCGGTGGAAATAGAAAAGACTGAGCTCTGGGCATTGGACCTGACGTTCACAGAAAACTGATGAGGTTCCAAGGCAGAGTCGCCATCGTGACCGGGGCGACAAGCGGTATCGGACGTGCGACAGCCCTGGCGTTCGCGGCCGACGGCGCTCAGGTCGTGGCCACCGGGCGGCGGCCAGACGCGCTGGGGGCCCTGAAGGCCGTCTCGGAAAACATCCACACTCATCAGGTCGACTTGACGTCGGAGGACGCAACCGTCGCCCTGATCGACGACGTCGGCAAAGAGCTCGGCGGCGCCGACATTCTTGTCAACGCGGCCGGGATCATCACTCTGGGAAACATCGAGAAGCTGACTCTGGCGGAATACGACGAGATGATGGCGATCAACGTCCGCTCGGTGCTTCATCTGATGCGGCTGTGCCTACCAACGATCATCGAAAGAAAAGGCAACATCGTCAACGTGTCCAGCGTGACGGGGCTCAGGGCCTTCCCGGGGGTGCTGGCCTACTGCGTGAGCAAGGCGGCCGTCGACCAATTGACCCGATGCGCCGCTCTCGAACTGGCTTCGCAAGGCGTTCGCGTCAATGCCGTCAACCCTGGAGTCGTCCGCACGAACCTGCACTTGAATTCCGGGATGGAGCAGGAATCCTACGAGGCCTTCGTGGAACACAGCAAGGACACCCACCCCATCGGAAGGATCGGTCAACCCGAAGAGATCGCCGACCTGATCCTGTACCTGGCCTCGGACAAAGCCGGCTGGATAACCGGCGCCACCTACTCGATTGACGGCGGGCGCGCCGAAACCTGTGCTCGATAAGAATAACCACGGAGGCACGGAGAGAAGATGTTTCACCGCAAAGGCGCAAAGACGCAAAGGTAAGAACTTCATTTCTATTCTGATTCCGCACTTCCCTGCCTTCGCGCCACCGCCCCAGCTTTTCGGCCAGGTCAAACCTGACCGTCAGTGAGAAACAAAAACTTTGCGCCTTCGCGCCTTTGCGGTGAAATTCCGAGTCTTTCGGTCTTCGGAATGTATCGGGCGGGCTACTTCAGCCGCGGGTGGTGAGGACGATGACGCGGCGCCAGGGCATTTCGCCGCGGCTGTACGACCCCAGGCCCATCTCCTCGACCAGCATGTGCTGCAAGCGGCGGATTTCTGAGGCCTGCGGTGCCAGTTCGACCGGCTTGCCGTATGACATCACACGATCGACGCCTTCCTGTGCCTCACGCAGTGCCTCTTCCTCGACATTCTTGTGGGGCTCCAGACCGAACGCCTCGCTCAGATAAGCCTTTATCTGGCTGAGCGTGTTGCTCCGGATCACGGCGACCTCCAGGCCACGATCTTCCAACTCCTGGAGTGTTCGGGGCTGCCGTTTCTCGTGCGCCTTGAGCGTCAGGACCAGGTTGGCGTCCTTGGCGGTCCTGGTGATCGTCGCCGGCACCTTCAGCTCGTCAATGGCACGAAGAAGGCGGTCTCGGCTGACTCCGTACGGGAGAATACGCAGAGTCCTGATGCGCCGGGCCTGCGTACCCGAATTTCCGCCGCGTTTACCGGCTGTTTGGATCTCTTCCTCGAGCGCTGCTTCGGACGTTCGGTCATCCTCGACGATGTCGTAGCCTTCCGGACCCCGAATCCGGATCTCCGGACGGATCGACTTCCCTCTCAGGAATGCATCCACCACGGAAGCGGTGTCGTGGTAGACACAGAACCGGTCCCTGCTCCGGATTTCGATGAGCGTGTCGAAGGTTGGCGGTGCCTTGCGCTCCAGCACGGTTTTCTGGGTCCGGCGGCGCCGCGCCTCCTCGTCGCCCAGGGTAACGGCATGAATCCCTCCGAGCAAATCCGACAGCGTCGGGTTCATCAGGAGGTTGTCCAGCGAGTTTCCGTGGGCCGTGGCGATCAACCCTACTCCGCGTTCCGCGATGGTTCGCGCCGCCAGCGCCTCGGCCTCGGTACCGATCTCATCGATGACGATGACTTCGGGCATGTGGTTCTCGACCGCTTCGATCATCACGGCATGCTGCTGGTCGGGGCTGGGTACCTGCATACGGCGGGCCTTGCCGATTCCCGGATGGGGGTGTCTCCGTCGCCGGCAATTTCGTTCGATGTGTCGACCACTATCACGCGCTTACCCAGTTCAGTGGACAGAACTCGAGCGCTCTCCCGGAGCAGGGTCGTCTTGCCGATTCCCGGGCGGCCCAGCAACAACAGACTCTGCCCGCTCTCGATCACATTGCGTAGGATTTCCACGGTTCCGAACACCGCGCGGCCGACTCGACAGGTGAGACCGACAACAACGTCACGCCGGTTTCGCATCGCTGAAATCCGGTGCAGGGTCCGTTCTATCCCGGCCCGATTGTCATCCGTAAAGGCGCCGACCCGGCCGATCACGTGGTCCAGTTGTTCCCGTTTGACCGGGTCTTCACCCAGATACACCGATCGTTGAGGGAAGCGGGCCTCGGGACGGCGGCCCAGATCCATGATGACCTCGATCAGGTCACCCAGGCCGGCCTCACGACCGAGGGACTCCCGGATGCTCGCGGGCAACACCGCCATGAGCAGTTCAAGGTCATCGGTGATCTCTCTGCTGGGCAATCGCACCTCCAGTCTGCCGGACCAGCCGGACGGCGGGCCTTTGTATCTCTGATATAGTAAGAAACGAGAGGAGAGAAAAAAAGCCGAGCGGTAAACGATGTTCCACGTATGGCACGCTTCCCACTGGGCGATCACGGCTGTCGAACTCCGACAGGCGATCGTTACTGTCGAATTCGACAGGTCGATCGGTTCCTGATCCGTAGTCGGTCTCAGCCTCAGACCGAATCCCCTCGGTGCCCGGGCACGATGGACAAACCACGATTCGAAAACCACCTCGCCCGCGAGACGAGTCCATACCTGCTCCAGCACGCCCACAATCCCGTGGACTGGTATCCGTGGGGTGATGAGGCACTGGCAAAGGCCCGCAGCGAAGATAGGCCGATCCTGCTAAGCATCGGTTATTCCGCCTGCCACTGGTGTCACGTCATGGAGCACGAGTCTTTCGAGAACACCGAAATCGCGAGGTTGATGAACGACAATTTCGTGAACGTCAAGGTCGACCGCGAGGAACGTCCGGATCTGGACCAGATCTACATGAGCGCCGTGCAGCTGATGACCGGGAGCGGAGGGTGGCCTCTGACCGTGTTCCTCACTCCCGAGATGGAACCCTTCTACGGCGGAACATATTTCCCTCCCGACGACCGGTACGGCAGACCGGGGTTCGGAAGAGTTCTGGCCTCGATCTCGGAGGCGTATCACCAGCGGCGGGACGACATCTCGTCCAGCGCGCGTGCGGTGATCGAACGAATCAACTCCCAGGCGACGCGCGACTCAGCGGACGGTGGACTCGATCTGGAAATGCTCGATCAGTCGTACCGTCAAATCGCGTCCCGTTTTGACTCCCGTAACGGAGGTTTCGGTTCGGCTCCCAAGTTCCCGCCGAGCATGGTCATCGACTTTCTCTTCAGGTACCACATTCGAAACGGCCACGAGCGGGCCCTGGAGATGTCCACTCTGACGCTGGACAGAATGGCGTCCGGGGGGATCTATGACCAGGTGGGAGGCGGCTTTCACCGGTATTCGACCGATGACCACTGGCTGGTTCCGCATTTCGAAAAGATGCTTTACGACAACGCGCTCCTGGTACGCGCTTACCTGGACGGCTATCGGATCACGGGCCGAGAGACCTACAGGCGGGTCGTGGAAGAGACCCTCGATTTCGTCTCCAACGAGATGCGCGACGCCGGGGGCGGCTTCTACTCCACACAGGACGCTGACAGCGAGGGAGTCGAAGGGAAGTTTTACGTCTGGGACCTGGAGGAATTCAGCGAAGTCGTAGGCGAAAGCAGCGAACTACTGGCCCGTTTTTTCGACGTGACAGAGGCCGGTAACTTCGAGCAACGGAACATCCTGCAGATCCGAAGGCCCGCGAACCAGTTCGCGGATCTGGAAGGGCTGCCCGAGGAGGAGTTGAAGCAAGCGATTTTCGCGGCACGAAAAAGGCTCTTCGAGAGGCGCGAAGGTCGGCCCCGGCCGGGACGGGACGAAAAGATTCTGACCGACTGGAACGGTCTGATGTTGCGGGCCTACGCCGAGGCGGCCGCTTACCTGGACCGGGACGACTACCGGGCGGTGGCAGAGACCAACGCCGAGTTCCTGATCTCGACGATGTGGGATGGACACCGCCTGCTGCATTCCTTCAAAGACGGCGCGCCCCGGTTCAATGCCTACCTGGACGACTATGCCAACCTCTCCGATGGGCTTCTGGCTCTCTATCAACTCACGTTCGATGAGCGCTGGTTGGATCGATCCGTCGAATTGGTCGATCGGATGATCGATCAGTTCTGGGACCGTGAGCACGGGGGGTTTTATTTTACCGCGAACGAGCACGAGGCCTTGATCGCCCGCACCAAGGAATACTTCGACAACGCGACGCCATCGGGAAACTCGGTGGCGGCGGATGTCCTGACGCGGCTGGCGGCCCTGCTGGATCGCACCGACTACCGGGACAAGGCGGAGCAGGTGTGCCGGAGCGTCGGCGACTATGTCCGGCAGTTTCCGTCGGGTCTCGGGCGAATGCTGGCCGCGGTCGACTTCATCGTGGGCCCCTCGCAGGAAATCGCGCTGATCGGTCCGCCGAACGAGTTCCTTCCGGTCGTCAGGAAATACTATCTGCCCCGATCAGTCGCCGCAGCCGGCGCCTCCGAGCGGATCGCGCTGCTCAGAGATCGCCCCGCGATTGACGGTAAGGCAACCGCTTACGTCTGTGAGAACTACGCCTGCAAACAACCCGCCACCGACCCGGCCGCGCTCGATGCCCAACTAAAACAGCTATGAAGTGGGATGACCTTCTCAGCCGGATCCGAATGGCAGGAAGTGAGCCGGTCGAAGAGATTTTCATGGACAACTACGGCACAATTCTTTCCCGTGAGCGGGCCGAGTTTCGCGGTCGGTATTTTCGATGCACCTTCGGAGTCGCGAGAATCGAGGGAATACGATTTGAAGCCTACACGTTCGCTTCGCCTGCCGACGCCGCGGAATTCATGGATGTCATCGACGACGGCGGGGATTGGCACAGCGTCAGGAACATGGTGCTCCATGACCTGGAATCCGATCCCGGCAGAATGCAACGGCTGCTGACCCTCCTCGAAACCTGACCGCTGCGCACATCCAAGCACCAAGAAAAGGCACGGAGACAGGAGTTTCTCACCGCAAAGGCGCAAAGACGCAAAGATAAGGATGCTCTTCTTTTCCTGATCTGCTATCTCCGCACCTCCGTGGTAAGAACCCGGCGTTTCGGATCGAATCCCCTGCAGGCCAAGCCAACCCGGGCCACACAGCAAGAAAGACAACCTTTGCGCCTTCGCGCCTTTGCGGTGAGAAGATCTTATAACCGATGGGGTTGGGGTTTGGCGCCAAGGACGAACGACTGTACGTCAGTTATCGAAACTGGCATCGGGGATCAACGCTTTGATCTGGGAGAGGTGATGGCGCATGTGATCGAAGTAGTCCTCCATCAAAAACCGCAGGGTGGGCAATTCGTCGGTTCCCTCCCCCACGGTCCAGGTTCTTTCGAGGCAAGCCGGATCGACATGGCGGATGACATGGAGCAGGTGCCGGTTGTATGTCGCCCATAGTATGACCAGTTCCTTCCAGTCACGATCCTGGTAGCGCTGAATCCGAACCCATTCGTCCTGTTCGTAGCCTGGAAACTCCAACTGTTGTTCGTGTTGGAGCCGAACGAAACGATGGTGGTTGTTCGCGGCAGAGTCGATCAGGTGCCCAATGATTTCCTTCGGTGACCACTTGCCGGGGGCCGGCCGGCCGGATGCCACTTCTTCGTCCACTTCCAGCAAGTGTCGGGAAACCGCTATGATTCGATCCAGTTCTGTCTCTACGTCCAGTTTCCAGCCGTCGCCCTCCGCCATCTGATTCCCTCCGTTTCGAAAGTGGTAGCACTACAGGATCGGAGGGCCTACGGACCGGATGACCGGGACACCGAGACGAGAAACAGTGAGGCTCCGGAAGTAGCCGGGGCACGGCTAAAGTATGTCTCGTTTCGAAGCTGGAGAGATCGCCTGGGACATCGGGGCCTTGAAATCAAAAACTAGGGAACGGCCGTCCTGGAATCAAACAACGGATCTTGAGCGACGCTCCGGACCCTCCCAGTTAAGCTCTTCCGTCGCACTCATCCAGCGGTCGGACGGCTCGCCCGCGATCACACGCTGGACCTCGCGCACCAACTGATCCGGCGTAAAAGGCTTCTGCAGTTGCGGGTCGCTCCACCGGAACTTCAGCTCGCTCTCAAAGCCCCCGGAAATGAAGAGAACTCGCAGGTTCGGACACTTCCGATAAGCCTCGCGAGCCAACTCCGGCCCGCTCAGATTCGGCATCGAAACGTCGGTGACCAGCAGACGGACTTTTGCGGTCGTCTCCGAGAGGATCTCGATGGCCTTTCTGGGATCGGTGGTCTCCGAGACGGGAAACCCGGCCAGCGACAGAGCCTGGCGGATGGCTTGGAGGACGTCGGGATCGTCGTCTACGAGCACAATGTCGGGTGTGGGTTCTCTGGGCACGGGCGAGACCATCGTTTCTGTAGCTTTTGCAGAAAATGAAGCAACCAGATTTAACCACCAGGCTACTACAAAAATCAATTGCATTGTGTCCTAGGAATGAGGCTGATATTCGGAGGCAAGCAGGTTCTCAAGTTGGCCTGTCCACCCTTGGCCGAGAAGGCCATATTGGCTAGGACTCCCATCAAGAAAAGGTGGCTTGAGTCGGATTGCTCGCTGTGCTCCAATAGCTCCCCACACACGGGAGGACCATATGAAGAGCAAAACCCGAGGGCCGATTCTTGTCCTGTTTACTATGTTATTACTGGCCGCATGCGCTCCGGCCGAAGAGCCCGTCGCGGAGGCACCTGCCGAGCCCGTGCCACCGCCGCTCGTTCGGACTGCCGATCCGGCGGCCCGGGGTCTCGGCGAGGCTGACTTCCCCCGCATCAAGGAGCTTGCGGCGGGCGTCTATTCCTACGAGCAGCTTCGCGGTGTGGGCGGCGATGAACCGTTCACGACGGTCAGCATGTTCGTCGTAACCGACGAAGGGGTACTGGTCGCAGATGGCCAGGGAAACGCCGAAGAAACCCGGCGCATGATCGATGAGATCGGGAAGATCACCGAAGAACCGATCACGCATGTCGTGATCTGCTCCGATCACGGCGACCATACCAGCGGCAACAGCGAATTCCCGTCCGAGGCGACCTTCATCTCTTCGTCGACGTCGAAGTCCACGCTGGAACGTTCGGCGAACAACCCCAACCGACGCGGGCGGGGCGGCGCCGAGCCCCCGCCGATCGTCGTCCCGACCGAGACCGTCGACGACCAGAGAACGATCACGATGGGAGGCATGGAGATCCAGATCCTGTTCCTGGGCCGGGCGCACACGGGCGGAGACCTCCACGTGTACCTGCCGGCGGAAAGGATCCTGTTCATGAGCGAGGCATTCCTGAATCGGGTCTTCCCGGCGATGCGCTCCGCCTACCCTTCCGAGTGGGTCGAAGTCATCGACAAGGCACAGAACATGGATGTGGAGACCTACATTCCGGGGCATGGTTTCGTCGAGGAACCGGAGGTCTCCCGTGAAGAGTTGGCGGAATATCGTCGTGCCCTCGAAGCGGTCATCGCGGAGGCGACGCGGCTTCACGAAGCGGGCCTGAGCCCGGAAGAGGCGGACGAACAGGCAGATTGGGGAGACCTGGCCGAATGGAGGCTGTCATCAAGCCAGGGGCCCACGGCAATAAGGAAAGTCTTTCAAGAACGGAACGGCGAGCTGCCGTAAGCCGGTTCAGTCCGAGGTCCAAGGTCCAAGGTCCAATGTCCGGCGTCCACCGACCTTGGACTTTGGACCTCTGGACTACTGACCGTCTTGAGGGCTAGTTCCCGACCTGGATGGCGAGATCCTGCAGCCCGGCCTCCAGATCCGTGATGAAGCGAAGATACTCTTCCTTGTAGCGGGGGTTGATCGGCTTTGGAGGATCGGCTTTGACCGTCAAGGGATTAACGGGATTTCCGTTGACTGTCATCCTGTAATCGAGATGGGGGCCCGTCGCGATGCCCGTCATGCCCACCCGACCCACCGTGTCTCCCCTTTTCACCTTTTGACCACGGCTGACCGAAATCCGGGATAGATGCGCGTAGGACGTCGTCATGCCGTTCGGATGTCGAACTGTCACCATTCGTCCGAAACCACCATTCGTGCCCGCGAAAGTCACGGTCCCGTTGCCCACGGTCTGAACCGGGGTTCCGGTCGGGGCCGCATAGTCCACGCCGAGGTGGGGACGCACCGTCCTGTAGATTGGGTGCAAACGTCGGTAAGAGAAACCCGAACTGACCCTGGAGTACAGCAGCGGTGCACGCAGCAGCGAGCGTTCCACGCCCATTCCCTTCTCGTCGTAATACGCGTCACGGAAAAGATACGCCTGGTACGGGCGTCCCTGGTTGACGAACTCCGCCGCCCGCACGGGGCCATACTTCACGAACTTTCCGCGGTGGTACTTCTCGTCGATGATGAGGTTGATCGAATCGCCGGGCCGAATCTCCTTGAAGAAATCGATGTCGTACTGGTAGATCTGCTCCAGTTCCATGACAAGCCAGTCGCGTCTTGGAGCTCCGTCCAGCGCACCCCAGAGCGAACTGGTAATCGTCGCCGATACTGACCCCGGACGAACTTCGAATTCAAGCTCATCGACGCGGGCGACAAACTCGTCATCTCTCCGCTCGACCCTGAGGATCCGCTCGTCGTCGATCGTGTAATCAAACGCACGCAGGCTGCCGTCGGCCTCTCTGATGATCTGGAACGCATGACCGGGCTTGAAACTCCGGACATCAAAGACGGATCGGACAACTTGCGCGACCTGGTAGGCCACCAAGTGGGGGACATCGTGAGCAGCCAGCGTAGTCGAGAGCGTTTCGTTCCTGCCGAAGGTGCCCTTGACGAACTCGAGCGGGGCGGGGAGCTCGGAGGGAGCCGCGACAGCCGCCGCGTGGAACTCCATCTCCACGTAGCGAGGCACGGCCGCAAACGTGACGGCCAAGAGCAGAGACCACATCAGCACCGCGTGACACTTGTAGACTCCCAACAAACCCTCCAGAAACCGAGAGCGCCTGATGATGAGGAGCACCAACCTCCTGATCCCAGGCGCAGACGCGATCGCATGCCGATCGATCCCAGGTATTGTACCTGGGATCAGTTGTCGGTGGCCAGCAGTCAGTTGTCGGCGCCCTACTGACAACTGATTACGAAAACTAACTTCTCACTTCCGCGTTAAAGGTACGTCCAACGACAGAGAGAACGCGACACGCCGCCGTTTCTTCCCCGACAATCCTGGCAAACCAGAAACCGGTTTCCGGTCTGTCGATCACGACTGACCCTCCGGGGGGCGACACGGATGATCAGAAGGCGTTCTTGAAGTCCGATGGTTTTTTCTTGCATTGTAACCGTCGACGGTTTATTGGTTTAGACAACCACTGGGAGGTGTTTCGTAATATGAAACAAAGGGTTCTCGCGATGGCGCTTGTCGCCGTCTTTGCCGGTGCACCGGCCACCACCGCGTGGGCACAGACTAAGGCGCCGGAAAAGGCCGAAAAGGTCAAAGACCCCGTCTGCAATATGATGGTTGAGAAGAAACCTGAACTGTCCGCAAAGTACAACGGGAAGACTTATTACTTCTGCATGAAAGCCGACATGGCCGCTTTCAAGAAAGACCCTGATAAATACTTGAAGGGCACCGCCCATCCCCACCCTGACCCGAAGAAAAAACCGCCTGGCAGCTCCTGAAAGAGCCGCCGAAAGACTCATTCGAAATTCGAGATTGCAGATCTGAGATTTCAGATTGCCTGTCTGATCGCGTCTAGGTGCGCTCTATGAGCGCACCTGTTTCGGCTCGAAGAGTGAGCGGTCATAGACCGCACTACACCTCCGTCTGGAGGCGGGCTTCTCCCAGAATGCCCGCAAACTGTTTTGGAGCGAAGGAGGCTCGGTCATCAGGCGGGCGAGTCTGTGATCTCACGAATCGTCGGGCTTCCGATCCGCGAGGGAGTCGCCCGAGGGACGGACTCCCTTTCTCTTGTCGACGGCCTGTTTCAACAGGTATTCGATTTGACCGTTGGCGCTGCGCAACTCGTCGTGTGACCACCGCAGGAGCTCTTCCCAGAGTTTGACATCGATCCTCAGGAGAAATGCCTTACGAGACACGATTCGATCCTAGTGGCCTGTAACAGTGAGAGTGACAGCGTCGCCGATGGGCCTTGCTGGTCCTCTCACAAGCCGTTGCAAGTCGAAAAACATCGCCTGTTTCATAGTTCCTCCGCGTGGCTGGCAAGACCCATCGGCCCTTCGGGTTGCGGCGGAACAGCACCGTCTTCGTCGTCGCACCTTCTCGCAATGAAACAGCATTACCTCGGGCGGCGCTCCTAGAATCCGGCACCGTTGCGCTCGCAACGCCACTATCACTCTCTCTGTTACAGGCCACTAGTTGTAGAGCGAACCCGCGTTGATGACCGGGTGGGCTTCAGTTTCGCCGCACAGGACGACGAGCAGGTTACTCACCATCGTTGCCTTGCGTTCCTCGTCAAGTTCCACCACACGTTGCTCTGCCAGATCCCGCAGGGCCATGTCCACCATGCTGACCGCACCATGAACGATTTTCTTTCGCGCCGCGATGATGGCTTCGGCCTGCTGGCGTCGGAGCATCGCCCCGGCGATCTCCGGTGCGTATGCGAGGTGGTTCAGCCTGGCCTCCTCGACTTTCACGCCGGCACGTCTGAGACGGTCCTGCACCTGATCCAGTAAGGTTCGATTGACCTCGTCCATCCCGCTTCGCAGCGTGACCTGGGTCTCATCCTCGTCGTCGCCTTGATCGTAGGGGTATTGATTCGCCATGTGTTGGACGAATCCGCATTGGAAGTTGGACACTGGAAATTGCTTTAGTTAGTCCTCCGCACCGATCGCGTCTTTGCCCTCGCCATCTTGCTCGATCCATTGTCGAAGCGCGCCCGAAAGGAGCCACACCACTCCTCCCATAGCCACGATCAGCATGAGCCATCTCATGGCACTCGCCAGCAGCGGGGCGTTCAGTTCCGGCATCGGGTACTGGCTCAACACACCCCACCGCTCGACCATCCAGTGCCAGCCCGTGTGAGCAACGAAAACGGAAAGAATGATGATCCCGATGCGCTCGGCAACGCCATAGCGGAACAGCAAACCCAGTGCTGGGATCACCAGCAGCAGAACGAGGACCTGCCCCAACTCGACACCAACGTTGAAGGACAAGAGCGACGTCAGGAGGTGGGATCCCGCGAACTGAAGCGTCTGCTGGAGGGCGAATGAGAAGCCGAACCCATGGATCAGTCCGAACCCGAAGGTGATCATCCAGCGGCGTTCCACCTTGGTTCCGACGATGTTCTCCAGCGCCATGTACACGATCGACATCGCGATCAACATCTCGACCAGGGGTGGGAACCACAACGCCTGGGGAGCGAGGTCGAAGGCTGACGCAATCAGCGTTATCGAGTGTGCGACGGTAAATGACGTGACGATCAGCAGGAGCGGACGGAAACGACGGAACGGGATCACCAGACACAGCAGGAACAACAGGTGATCGATACCGTCCAGGATGTGCCGGAACCCCAACCCGACAAAGCGCACGGCAGCCTGATGCCATCGCGGATCGAGCCGGACCAGGCCCGGATGCCCCGGCAACTGGAACGCCCGGACCGTACCGTCCGGCGGAAGAAAACGCAGGGCGGTCAGCACGTGCAATCCCAACCGCTCGAAACTGGGATTGATCGAAAACTCCGATTGGTCCGACCGGATGGGATACTCGAACAGAACGTCGAGCATCCCCTGCTCCCAGTACAACTCCGTACCTTCGGGCAATCCTGGACCCCGGATGTGTGCGAGGGCTTCTTCGTAGGATGCAAATGAACTATCAGAAGGTATCGAAACCTGGAACTGAACAGCGCTGGGATCGGGAAGCATGACGCCATCCTCATAGAACTCGACGTTGTCGGAGATCCAAAGCGTCGCGGCGTCATCGAGAATCGCATCGAGGGCCGTAAGGTCGAGGTAGCCGGGGCCAAGCGTCGGCCACTCCACGTCCTGCAGTGCCTCTAAGGGCACACGGACCAGCAGACGCAGTAGATCCCCCTCCGGCTTGACGAACACCCGGACCGTCACGTCGTTGGGAACCTCGTGCGCGGCGGTGTCGGATGGCAGGAGGAATACGACCAGCACCACCGACAGCAGGAGGACATGCCGGCGGGCTGCAGAGTGTCTGGGCAGAGGCTGCGCCACGAGCGTAGAGTAATTGGATCGAAAGGCGGCTGACAACCGAAAACCGCCGGCACCAACTGGGATCTCCCTTCCGATTCACGCGCTCGCGGGGCGGAACTTCCGCCACCCTAAGAAAATGGTAGCTACCCCGATTTTCCGATATACTGACGCCCTCGATTTACCCCGTGGAAGGTCTTGATTTTTATGCTGCTTACTCCTCCCAACGGGAGGAAGAGGAGATGAGAAGGATGACGCGAAAGCCTAATCTCTTGATCGGTGCGACGTTTCTCGCACTCATGGTCGCCCTGGGAGTCGGCGCGGTGGTGCTCGAGCGCAGCGCCGTCGCGCAAAGCAAGGACATGGTCGAGGCACCGATCTTCGAGGTCGACCCGTTCTGGCCGAAGCCGTTGCCGAACCATTGGATCATGGGCTCGACTATCGGCGTGGATGTCGACTCGAGGGACCATGTCTGGGTCATTCATCGGCGCACCACGTTTGCCGAGCGGACAGAAATCGGCGCCACCCTTGATCCGCCGGTGAGCGAGTGCTGTATCCCGGCGCCGAATATCCTCGAGTTCGATCCGAAAGGCAACCTTGTCGGACACTGGGGCGGGCCGGGCGAGGGCTACGAGTGGCCGGGATCCAACCACGGGATCGCTGTCGACCACAAGGACAACATCTGGATCGGCGGGAATGGTCAACCCGACGCGCAGGTCCTGAAGTTCAACCGGAACGGAAAGTTCTTGATGCAAATGGGTAAGTCCGGGGCGCATGCTGCGGGTACCGCCCCCAACGGCCGGCCGAGGTTTCAGGCGGACAGCAACGATACGGAGAACTTCGGACGAGTCGCGGACCTCTTTGTCGACCCCCAGGCCAACGAGGCCTATTTCGCCGACGGCTACCTCAACAAGCGCGTGGCGGTCGTCGACGCGGACACCGGCAAATTCAAACGATACTGGGGCGCGTACGGCAACAAGCCCGATGATGCCCCGCTCGGTCGGTACAGCCCGGACGCCCCTCCCGCTCAGCAGTTCCGTGGCCCGGTGCACTGCGTCGATCTGGCAGACGACGGACTCCTGTACGTGTGCGACCGCGCTTCCGATCGAATTCAGGTGTTCCAGCGAGATGGCACGTACGTGAAGGAAGCGATTATCGCATCAGAAACGCTCGCCCAGGGCTCCACCTGGGACATCGCCTTCTCGAAGGATCCGGAGCAGAAGTACATCTACCTGGCCGATGGTCAGAACATGAAGGTGTACATCATCCTCCGCGAAACCATGGAGGTCTTGACCAGTTTTGGTGATGGAGGACGCCAGCCGGGCCAGTTCTTCGCGGTGCACAGTATCGCGACCGATTCGCAAGGCAACGTCTACACGACCGAGACCTACGAGGGAAAACGCATACAGAAGTTCGTGTATAAGGGAATCGGACAGGTCACGAGAGAGAACCAGGGAGCCCTTTGGCCGACCTCGAACTGACGAACCACCCTCGGGGTGGTTGGACTCCTGATCAACACCACCCCGGCGCTTCGCGCCACCCCTCCTCATCTGAGGAGGGGAGTCTGGATGGGGTGGTTCCCCAACCGTTCGCGCAATCAATCTGAGATCTCGAATCTGCATTCTCGAATTTCATCTTGCTCCCCTCCTTGGATAAGGAGGGGTGGATGCGCCGCCAGGCGCAGACGGGGTGGTTCGATTCCTGATCAACACCACCCCGGGCTCCCCTCCTGATTCAGGAGGGGTGGATGCGCCAAAGGCGCGGACGGGGTGGTTTCTGAGGAGGGGAGTCTAGTGGCCTGTAACAGTGTGTTGCATACCCGGACTATTCGCCCCGAATCTCGGCGGCTCGGAAGAGAGGATCGGCGGCCTGCAGGATGACACGGCGGAGACGTATCGGATAGTCCTCTCGCTCACTGAGAAACGCGCGAACCACCTCGGCGGCAGCCGTCGAGTCATGCCCGCCGAGCGTCGCGCCCATCCAGTTTCTCGGGAAGAAGATGTCGCCAGTGCTCTGGATTTCTTGGAGCAGTTCCAGCGCCGGCCGCAGGTACTGCAGAGACTCGGCGGCCCGTAGCGGGTGGTTCAAGTATCGCATGCCCTCCAGCACCCAGGGTTCGCGGCTCCGATTCCCGACATCAAGCAGGCTCTCGAAGAAGGCGTCCCGCGTGTCCTGACTTTCAGATAAAGCAGGCATAACGAACTCGAACCGGGCCCGGCGGTCGGGATTCTCGAAACGCGCCAGCTGTTCCTCCAGAATCCGGGCGGTATCAGGAACGGAGCGCACGGCTAGATCCAGCGCCATGGCCGCTTCGTCGTTCTCCGCGAGGGTCAATCCGGGGATCTCTTCATCCCGTCGCCAGACACGCTGCAGGAATGCGATTCCTTCCGGAGTTGTCACAACCGAACGAAACGCCGAGAAGTACGTCGCTTTCATACTCGACGACTCCGCAGCATCGAGCCCTCGTTGCAACGTCTGTTCCAGTCTCGCCGACAACGCCTGTCGATCCCCCTCCGGCAGGAATCGCCAGAATGCGTTGCGTACGTAGCCCAACACCAATTGAACGTTCTGCTCCGTCTCCTCCTGCGGCAGGGCACCGAGGGCGAGGTCCAGGAACTCGGAAGGCTGGACGCGCCCTTCCAGCAGCTCTTCCCAGAGCGTTACCCAGGCGGCGCCACGCGTCACGGGGTCGGCGAGGTCGGGAAGGCTTTCCAGCAGGAAACGACGGCTGTCCTCGTCCAGCGTGAAGCCTCCGTATGCCAGACCGCCTCCCGTCGGCAGCACGAACTGGAGGCGCGGGACCGAGGCAGCGACTTCGATTTCGAGGCGTTCGTCGGCCAGCTCGAGTGGAATCGTGCGTAACTCGCCGGCGGTTCCGACCAGGATTTCCATCTGCTGGGTCCAGAGAAGCGCCCGTCCCTCGACAGGATCCGACTGAACGAGCGCGAGACGCTCGATCCCGCCCTCTGCATCGCGGGCCAACTCCGTGCGGATCGAGGGTCGGCCCGCCTCTTCCACCCAGGCTCGGCTCCAGGCGATCAAATCCAGATCGGTACGCTCATCGAGGACCCGAACCAGGTCGGTCCAGGTCGCGTTGCCAAACTCGAACCGCTCGAGATACGCTCGGAGGCCGTCCTGGAAAGCATCGGTTCCCAGGATCCGCTCCAGCTGGCGCATCACGATCGGCGCCTTCTGATAAATGATCGCGCCATAGAGGCTACCGGCTCCGTTCAGGTTGGCCAGGTCCTGTCGAATGGGGTGGCTCCCCTCGGTCCGGTCGACACCGTAGGCTGCCGGGTAGTGGGCGACGAGAAAACGGAGGTCGTGATTGACCTCCGGGAAGGCAGGATTCACGATCTTGGCGGCCCTGAAGTTGGCGAACACCTCCTTCATCCAGACGTCGTTGAACCAGCGCATCGTCACCAGGTCGCCGAACCACATGTGCGCCGTTTCGTGAGCGATCACGCTCGCCCGGCCCAGCATCTGGTTCTGGGTCGCCGAGGGGTCGAGCAGCAGCCTCGACGCACCGTAGAAGATGGCTCCCGGGTGTTCCATGCCGCCAAACTGGAAGGATGGGATGAGAACGAAGTCGAACTTCTCGAACGGATATTCGATCGCGGTGTAGTCTTCGAGCCACCGCAACGCCCCTGCATGAAGGTCGAAAGCGGCATCCCGGTTGCGCTGGACCTTCTCGGCATCCGTTTCCCGATGGAACATCCGGAATGTGCGCCCGTCGCGCTCGGCGGTTTCAATCTGAAATTCTCCGGCGGCAAACGCGAACAGGTAGGTCGGAATCGGCTGGGTTTCGGCGAAACGAATGTGAACGCGATCCCCGTCGGTTTCCCGGGACACCTCCGGCCCGTTGGCGACCGCTTCCCAATCGGTCGGAACTGCCAGTTCCAGCGTGTATCGCGCCTTGAGGTCTGGCTGGTCTAAACACGGAAATGCCAGATGCGCTCGCGCCGGCACGAACAGCGTATACATGAGCTCTGCATTCCGGTTAAGGGACGCATCACCGGCCCGAAACTCTATCTCCACGGTGTTCTCGCCGTGGACCAGTTCGTCCGGTGGAATGAGGATGTGACCGTTGACAGCCCGGTATCGCGAGGGAGTGCCGGCCGTGACCACCGACGTCACAAAATCCCCGCCTGGTGCGAAATCCAGCACGAGGGGTCCCGACATCTCCGTCAACGTGAACCGGAGGGCCGTCCGTCCGGAAATCGGTTCCGAAGCTTCAGGCGGAATCTCGAAGGAAAGATCGTAACGAAGATCTTCGATAGTCCGCGCGCGCGCGGTTGCCAGCTCGAGGCTTATTCCGGGTTCCGGATCGGTGTCGCCGATGTCAGTGCTCCCGCAACCGGACATGAAAGTCATAAGCAGCATTATTAGAGGTACACGAAGGATGGTCATAGCGAGTTGTCAGTAGTCAGTAGTCGGTAGTCAGTTGTTGCGCAACACCTTCTCCACGAATTCGATGTCCTCAGCCACGCGTTCGTACGCGGCCGTCGAGATCATCCGTTCCCACAGCTCCTCGAAATTGTCATCCGCCAGACCTCGCGCGCGCCTGAAGGAGTCGATCGCCGAATCGGCTTGCCCGTTCAGGTAGAGCAGAAACCCGCGATCCATGAACGCGGTCGCGCTGCGAGGGCGGTAACGGATCAACCGTTCTGCGGACAGCATCGCAGCATCCAGATCGCCACCCCGCAACGAGCGGCGCATCCGGGACGAGTGGTTGATACCAAGCTGGATGTCGAGCAGGCGGCGCAGCTCGCCGAACGGGTCGGGATGGTCATCGACGTTGACGTATGCATAGCGGTCGTTGTTCGTATTCCTGCCGATTCCCTTTCCGACGACGAGGATTGATGCCGACTGCCGGCCCCGCCGGTCCCCGCCGGCTGCGTCTCCCGCGGCCAACGCGGCGTAGAGCCGTTCGGTCAGTTCGCCTGTGGTGTTCTCGAACGCCGTGGCCATGGCGTCCGCGACCTCGGGGCCGGCGAGGATGTTGCCCTGCACAGAATAGGTTGCGCCTTTCCGGTGACCGCGCCAGTCGTTGGCGGCCTCGCCTGTATGGACCGCCACGTTACCATGCCGGTCGACGATTGCGATCTGCCGGCCGGCCTTGCCCGGAAACGTGTCTTCCTCGAAAAGACGGTCCAGTACCTCCTGGGCGGTAAGCCCCTCTTTCAACAGCTCCAGTGCGCGGGGTCCGTACCCGACGTTCACGCTGGCCTGGGTCGCGACCGCGCCGACGTCGGCCTCGGCCCAGGGCACCACGGCGCCCACTGAAAAATAGCGCGACGCGACGGCAACGCCCATCTCGCCGGTGTCCGGGTCGATGGCCACGATCGAGAACGTCGCGAAAGCCGGCCCTGCCGACAGCACGATCAGACAGAACACCAAAACCAGTTTCTTCATCTTCCGACCTCCTAAACCAACGGCAATACCATCCACCCCTCATCTTCCCTTCCGATGAGTTCGGTCTGTCCCTTGTGATGCAGCTGCGCCAGGCGGGCACAGGTTATCGCATCCAGCTCGTGGCGGGTGATACCCCGACGGGAGATGTGGACCATCTTCCGGAGACCCCGCCTCAAGCCCGGCGGATTCTTCTGCCTGGGCATCTTCCATATGTCCTGAGCCGCTCCGGGATAGGTTTCCAGCATCGCGTGCCCCATCTCTTCCAACTGCTTCGCCAGGCGCATACCGCGCATCGTCAGCTGGCGCATCGGCCCCAAAGTGATCGGAAAGAACTTGATGCGGCGGCGGCGGAGTTCGAGATCGCACTGTCGGAAATGGACGTCGCTCGGACATGTGCAGTCGTTACGCAGGCAGCATCGGCCGGCCGGTAGAAACAGGGGCGCGTCCATCCCGACCAGGGTCGGCCTGTACCGAACCATTCGCGACAGAAGTTGGTCATCGTCATAGATGACGGCGGTCTCAGCGCGCCGCCCTTTGAGGCGACAGAAGCCCGTCTGTCTTTTCTCCGATCCGGCCAGGTCGATCCCCACGAAAGTCATACTGGAGGTTCGCCGCCCGGGATCACCGAGCGCTGTCTGTCTCTTCGTCAACGGCAGAACCTCTTTCAGGTAGAAGGGTTAGACAGAATTATCGGCATCAAGCTGAATGACTGCAAACCCTTTCGAGCGGGGGGCACGCGTGCTACTATGGCGTCTCTTTGTCGGCCCAAGCAGCTCAGATGCAGCATAGGCCGTGTGCGCAGACCAAACTAGGAGGAAGGATGAAGGATTCGGCGTTTGCCGAGAAGCACCCGTGGACACAACCCTGGTACAAAGCTGAAGGCGGCAACATCTGGGTTCTGGTATTTCTCGTTCTGATTCACGCGCTGTCACTCGTAGGTTTGGTCCTGTACCCCCTGCCGGGTTGGCCGGTGTTCCTGACGGCCTTTCTCTTCGCCTGTATCGGCGGCCTGGGAACCACCCTGGCCTACCATCGTGCTCTGGCCCACAAAGCGTTGAAACTCAACCCGGTCCTCGAGCAGATCCTCATCTTCTTCGCCGTTTTCAACGCTTCCGGCGCGCCATCCACGTGGGTCGCAAATCATCGCAACCATCATGCCAAGTCCGACACGGCAGAAGACGTCTCCAGTCCGCGCCACGGTGGTTTCTGGTGGGCTCACCTCCGCTGGCTGTACCAGTGGAAGGCTTCGAGTATGCAGCGATGGTGCCCGGATTTGATCCACACGCGATACCGATTCTGGCACAGGATCCAGATCCCGATCGTCGCGCTGTCGTTGGCCTTCGGTTTTTTTCTATTCGGCTGGCCGGGGTTCTTCTGGGTTGGGGCGATACGACTGACCTATTCCCTCCACGGGCAGTGTGTGGTCAACAGCATCCTGCATCTGAGGCCGGGCCTCCCCGAGGGTGTCGACTCCTCCCAGAACATCTGGTGGCTGGGCCCTCTCCAGGCGACCGCGTGGGGCGAGAACTGGCACGGTAATCACCATGACGATCCGGGATCCGCGTGCTTCAGCCGGCACTGGTGGCAGGTCGACATCGGCTGGTACGCGATCCGTCTGCTGCAGGCAACGGGCCTGGCATCGGACGTTCGCAGACCGCGTCACGACCGGACTTCCACGCTCGCTCCGGGATAGTAGTGGGACAGGATCTCTCCGTAGACGCTCCCCCGAGACGCCATCACAGCCGCTCCGATCTGGCACAGACCAACACCATGCCCCCATCCCGCGCCGACCAGCGTGATGCCATCGCGGTTTTCATCGACGACGAAAGCTGAACTGAACAGGTGTGTGGCCGACAACAGGCGCCGGATTTCCAGCTCCTTTCCCACCGACAGCTTAGCCCGGCTTCCCACGATCTGGAGGCGGGTGATCCGTCCCGAGCTGCCTCTTTGCAACGGTTCGAGATCCGTCACGGTGCCCAGGTCGATGCCGCTCTTCGCTCCGATCAGCTCCGAGAGTTCTTCCGGGCTGTAATGCACCGACCATCTGAAGAAATCGTGGGTCTCGAAATCGAAGTCGGGAAGAATCCGTCTGAGCAGCCCTTCATCTTTGGTGTTGCAATGGGCTCGTGGGTCCGAGCGGATCCAGAAATCGATATCGTCTGGTCGTTCCGGGCCATCGGGAACCGACCGCAGGTATGGAACCTCCCTCTCGTCCCAGGCTGCGGAATAGTCCTCGGTGACACCCCCGCAGCACTTTGAGAAGCGCGCATCACAAACATCCGTCCCGAAAACCAGAAACTGCCCTCGTGTCGCCTCGACCGCACTCCGGACGCTGTCGGGGCAGTCCCCGATTCCCTGGTATCGCTGACAGTGGTCATCACCACAAACATCGAATTTCGTGTGTGCATCCCTTCCGTACCACCGTTGGATTTCCCATTCGTCAGACCCAGGCTTCTCCTGCCTGCTGTAGGAACCCCCACTGCCGACGGTCTGGTTCAACTGGGCGATGAGCCAACTCCGGGAGATAACCGCGTGGGCCTTCAGCAGTTCGACGGGGGAATCCGCGTTCATCTCCGAAGCGATGACGCTCTCCACATAACTTTCCAGATCTACGTCGTTGATGAGGGTCAGACCATCGTCGTCGACGATCCGCAAACCTCCGCGAAAGCCTTGCCGACGGTCCCGTTCCCAGTGAAAGCCGATCCCGATCTTGACATCCTCTACGACGAAGGAGGCCTTCGCTCGATCCAGTGGCTCGAGAACGACCGGCTCGCTGAATCGATAGGAACCGGGCCTGTATCGCTTTCCTGAGGCGTCTTTGTAGTCCTCTCGCAGCTGGATCGCAATCACATCCCGGGACTGCACAAGACCGACAGCGATCTTCATTTCACCGATTCCAGCTCATCCAGGATTTCGTCGAACACGGAGGGGGCAATCGTCACTTCCATGAAGATACGTTCGATCATGGCGCTATCGACCTTCTCAAAATCGGATTCCACCGGCAAAACTGGAACCCCGCTCAAATCGATCGACGCGGGGGAGAACGTCAGTTCCCCGCTCGAGTACGCTTCGGGTCGGTGCTTCCCGCGCGGAAACACCATGACCACCCATTCCGCCCCGTCGAAGAACACGACGACGTTCACCATCGGTTCCAACCGGTCGGGATCCGCCCCCTCCAATCGATCCATGACGTCGCTGAAGCGATCAGAAGCCGCGGCGGGGTCTCTGTCCCGGAGCACCAGGACGTGACGGGCATAATCTTCGATCGCGACACCCCGCACTCGCTTCACATCGGCGATCGCCGGAACCTGCTCGTTCCGACAGGCTTGAAAGTGCAGGTGGTCGGGAGCCGAAGCGCCACACTCCGGCCCGTTGTAGAGGACCATGTATCCCGGTAGAGCCCGTGACAGGTCGAGCATCGTCGACAACTCGCCCGCGATGCGCTGGGGAACATGCTCCCGTCCGATGACAGACAGATGCCGATCGAGGATCGGATAAGGATTGCAGAGGATCACGAACCGGTCTCCAAACTCGATGCCCCGCTCTTCATCAGGAAGGCTGTCTGGACACAGAAAGCAGGGACGTTCGCGAATCGAGGGGGGATCCACTCTCGCGGTGGTGCTCATGATCCGATGCGGGATGTGTCGGACCAGAACCTCGAACCATCGAATGCGGAGCCTCTTCACCCGCGCACGTTCAAGGCTCTCGACACCGGTCCTTAGGAGGGGCCACGACGCCATTTGACGGGCAAACAACTGCTCCACCATTTCGACGGTACCTACCGTCTGTGCTCGACCGATGATCCGTTGCTCCCAGCTCATGCCCGTCAATCGTGTTCGCCGGACTCGGGATCTCGAGACTGGTTCATCGCAACCCGGGCGTGTATCTCCGATGTCCGGATCCCGTCCTTGAACGTGTCGAAGCGATTGAGCACTTCCGCAGGCGGAGCGCTGTCGCTGTTGCCCTCCCACCGACGACACAGGTAGAGAGGCTCGAAGATCCTTCCAACCTCGTACTCGCGGCAGGTGCGTAGACCGACAGCGTAGTCTTCCCCGTAGCTCACGTTCGGAAAACCGAAGCGGCGCACGACGGTGGCGTCGTAGACCCTCGGGGCCCCGAAACCGTTTACGCGCAGCGCGTTGTTGTGGCCGTTCTCCCGCGTCCACTCCCGGTGGTCAACCAGTCCGGGCGGGGTCTCATTGAGCGCGAAATCGACGGTCCGGTAGGAGCCAACGAGCATGGCGTAGCCCTCCTTCTCCATGCGGTCGACCATGCGCGTCAGAACGCTCGGCTCCGAGAGCAAGTCGTCGGAATCCAGTTGAAGCGCATACCTGCCGCACTGGTCGGAATAGATGGCCTCGTTCCAGCAGCCGCCGATCCCCAGATCCCGGCGCCCGGGAATGAGATGGACGAGGCGCTCGTCGCGGGTTTCTTCGATGATTGCACCGGTACCGTCGGTTGAGTGGTTGTCGACTACGATGACGTTGTAGGGAAAGTCTGCCTCCTGCTCGATCGCACTCGAGAGGGCAGCTCGCAGCGTCGACTCGCGGTTGCGCACCGGAATGACGATGCTGGCTTTTACGGGAAAGGATTCGACGACATCACTGACCCGACGGAATCGCGGGGCGAGGTACGCGCCGGTACGCCTCAGGTGGGCTGTCGCAACGCGTTCCATCTCGCCCTGATACTCCCGCTGGCGCGGATCGACGTAATCAAACTGGCGCTCTCCGTCACCGCGCGTATCCGGGTCCCGCGCTCCGTACAACCGCTCAGGTATACGAACGATCGGGTGGTCTGCGGAGATTTTCAGTCTCAGGTCGTAGAGCCCTGACCAACGCAGGTCCTTCTCGACTGCTCCGTACTTGCTTACCGCAGACCGAACCGCCGACATCGAGAGACCGATCAGCGGCCCGAAGTCAAAATCGTCGCGGATACTGCCGGGCTGGTAGTCGATCCGCGGTCGCTCGTTCGCGTCCGAGTAAACGATTCCCGCTTCCGAGCCGTTGAGCACGTCCGCCATCCGCTCCAGCGTGGTCGATCCAAACTCCAGTTCGAATCGGGGATCGCCGACGAAGAGTATTTCACCGGCCGTCGATGATATCAGGTCGTTGATCGTCGAAGCAGAACGGTCGGCCTGATAGAGGACTCTCATGCGACCTTTCGAGCCCGAGCTAGCGGCCGAACCAGAATCACTCCCGTCATACGGTTCGCCCCGAGAAACTCGGCAAGGTCCTGTTCTACGACTTGCCCGCGGCTCCGAGCCGCGTGACGCATGACGATGCGGCCCCCGCGACCGAAGAGGAGCCCGCAATGGAATACATCGAGGTCTGGCCTGGTCGAACCGAAAAAGGCGAGGTCGCCGTCGCGAACATCGCCCAGACGGCGCAGAAAAGTACGTTTCGGGATGCTTCGCACCCGCACCGTCCGAGCGGGAATCCCATCCACCAGGTCGAGCCGCCGGGAACGGCTTACCGAACCACGACGGGCCGTTCGGTCGTGGACGAGGCCTTCACGCGCGTTGTTCCGAATCCAGGTCGTCATGTAATGGTTGCGGTGCTCCCAGTCGATGACGCCTCCGGCGTACCGAATCCTCCGAAGTCTTTCGACAAAGGTCCTCTGGTTCGCCGCCCACGCGAGGGCGAGTACGTTCTCGACGTAAGTCACGCAGTCGAAAGCTTCCAGCGACGCCGTAAAAACTTCCCTGGACGAGCGCGAACCGACGAGCGGGCCTTCACGGTAGGGATCACCCACGAATCGGCGGCTGATCCTCTCCATTCGGGCCGCGAGCGCGGGGAGGTGACGGCCGTCGGCCAGTATCTCTCGTACCAGGGCACGGTCGAGATCTCGCGGATACACGCTCATACCTGTTGATTCTAGTACCCTGTCCCATAGATATCGAGCCTAACGCCGATGGGTCTTGGCGGCGAGGTCGAGGAGCGAGGCGCGAAGTGATGCTCATTCATCCTGAGCGGCGAGCGACAAAGAGATCGCCGCCAACCCCCATCGGCGCTGGTACCGATAGCACTGGTTACAGGCCACTAGTGGAACGTCGGGGATGCGAAAAACAAAGGTGCGGTTCCCTGACCGCACCTTTGTGGAGGACTTCCGTGACTCAGGATGGAACGGAAGAAAAGGGAAAGCTAGGAGCTATTGGACATCGTAGTACTCGTCCGTGTTGTCTTCGTCGAACACGTCGTCGGTGACCAGGCAGTAGTCTTCGCCGTCTTCGAACAGGTGACCTTTGTAATCTTCGACAAGCTTGAAATGCTGGTAGCGCGCATCGAATTTGACTCGGATCGGGATCATGATTGCAGCCTCCGATTTCTACGGGGGCAATCGGGCGGCCAATCTCCGCGAATCTCAAGGCGAGGGAGTATCTCACAAAAAAGCAGACACTTACGGGAGAGCAGCGGTAGGCGTGCGCCGCTATTCGTGCGTCGGAATTCTGTGACTGAACGTCAAACTGGAGTCAAAATCTTGAAAACGATCCTACCTCTGGTAAGGGGAGAGGACAATCATCGGAACGTAGGACCCTGAACTCAGATTTATGCCGAAGGCGGGATTCGAACCCGCACGCCTCGCGGCACCACCCCCTCAAGATGGCGTGTCTGCCAGTTCCACCACTTCGGCTATCTAGTGGCCTGTTACAGGTCACTTGTCTAGGGCCCGGGATCGGGATCTGATGCCGCACCCTCTTCCGGCGCACCGTCGGGTTGCACGTCGGTGTCTGGCGCGACGGGCTCCGCTTGTTCCGGATCGGCCGGGATCGGTACGTCGATCGGCGCCGGGACCGCGTCCTCGCTGATGACGGAACTACTGCCCGGACTGGAGATCATGATCGTCAGCGTCAGAGAAGTGACCATGAACATGACGGCCGCGACAGTGGTCAGGCGGTGCAGGACTGTGGTGGCGCTGCGAGCGCCGACATTCGCCTGGGAACCTCCTCCGCCGAATGCGCCGGCAAGGTCCTGCCCCTTGCCCTGCTGGAGCAACACGACCAGGATCAAAAACACCGAAACCATCACGTGAACGATCGTCAGAAATGTAATCATGGACACACAGCGTCCTGTCCGGGAAACCCGTTCAAGACGTCCTGTAACGGATGATCGAGGCAAAAGAGTCCGATTCGAGACTCGCCCCGCCCACCAGAGCTCCGTCGATATTGGCCTGAGCCATGAGCTCGGCAATATTGCTGGGCTTTACGCTGCCCCCGTAGAGGATCCGGATACCGTCCGCGATCCCCGCACCGGAGATCTCCGAGACGGAGGAACGGATGGCGGCATGCATGTGCCCGGCGATGTCGGGAGTCGCGGTGCGTCCCGTGCCGATCGCCCAGACTGGCTCGTAAGCAATAATGATATGAGAAAGGTCGTTCTCAGTCAATCGAGCGAGTCCGTCGCTAAGTTGCTTCTTCACTATGCCTTCCGCCAGCCCACCTTCGCGTTGTTCGAGCGTCTCACCGACACAGACAATTGGTGTGAGACCCGACCGGATCGCTGCGGGAATCTTCCAGGATACGGTCTCGTCGGTCTCGCCGAAGTGCTGCCTGCGCTCTGAATGCCCGATGATCACATGGCTGCAACCGACATCGCTGAGCATCGTTGCAGAAATCTCCCCCGTGAACGCTCCCTGCTCTTCCCAATAGAGGTCCTGCGCCGATATCGCGACGCGGCTGCCTTGGGCTTTCTCCAGCGCGACTCCCAGGGCGGTAAAAGGGGGCGCAACGACGATGTCGCAATGATCGACGTCATCGATCGCGGGAAGCAGGACGTCGAAGAACTCTCCCGTCTCGCCCACGGTCTTGAACATCTTCCAGTTTCCCGCGATGACTGGTCTGCGCATTCTCAGCTTCCTCCCTCCGTCAGTACTTCTACTGCGGGCAACTTCCTTCCGGCGAGGAATTCCAGACACGCACCGCCTCCCGTGGAGATGTGGCTGATGCGATCGGCCATGCCCGATTGGGTCACGGCGGCGGCGGAATCGCCACCTCCGACTATCGAAAAGGCATCTGCGAACGCGACCGCACGGGCGACCGAGAGCGTTCCTTCGGCAAACCTCGGGTTCTCGAAGACCCCCATCGGCCCGTTCCACACGATAGTCCGCGCTCGCTCGATAATCGATGCATACTGCTGAACGGTCTCCGGTCCGATATCCAATCCCGTTTCCTCCGGCTCCGTTTCCGCAACCGATACGCTGTGCAACCCCGCCCCATCAAGGTCGCGGGCGACAACATGGTCCTCGGGAAGATGAATCCGGGTTCCTTCCCGCCTGGCCGCCTCGAGCAGCCGTCCTGCAAGATCGACTCGGCTTTCCTCTACCAGCGAGTTGCCTGTCGCGATCCGGAGAGCTCGGAAGAACGTGTACGCCATGGCGCCGCCGATCAAGATCTCGTCCGCAATCTTCAGGAAGTTCTCGATCAACTCAATCTTCCCCGAGATCTTCGCGCCGCCAACGATCGCAACGTAGGGCCGGGTGGCTCCAACCAAGGCCCGGCTGAGCGATTCGAGTTCCTTCTGCATCAGATAGCCGGCAGCGCAGGGAGACACGTGATGGGCGATGCCGACGGTCGAAGCATGGGCGCGGTGCGCCGTTCCGAAGGCGTCGTTGACGTAAACGTCGCAAAGTGAAGCCAGTTCGGAAGCGAACTTCGGGTCGTTGGCTTCCTCTCCCGCGTGGAACCGGAGGTTCTCCAAGACAAGAATGTCTCCGTCGGACAGAGCGTGGACCAACGCCAGGGCTCTGGCTCCAACCGAGTCGCTGGAGAATCCGGTCGGCTTCCCGCGGAGTTCCCCAAGCCGTTCAGAGACGGGTTGGAGACTCAGCGCAGAATCTGGCTTGCCTTTCGGGCGACCGACATGGGACGCCAGGATCAAGCGGCCTCCCTGATTCCCGACGTGCTCGATGGATGGCAGAGCGGCCTTGATTCGCGTGTCGTCGGTGATCGCCCCCTTCGCGACCGGCACGTTGAAGTCGACGCGCATGAAAACACGCTTACCGGTGAGCTGCAAGTCGGAGATGGAGAGCTTGGACACGCTGTTTATAAGAAGTGGCCAGTGATCAGTGGTCAGTGGTCAGAAGAAACGGGGATGATAATCCTCCGTCATCCCGCTGGCCACTGACCACTGGCCACTGACCACTCGTCTTCAACGCACAACCAACTTAATCAGGTCTTTCAGCCGGCAGCTGAATCCCCATTCATTGTCGTACCACGAGAAGACCTTGACCAGGTTCTCACCCAGGCCCTTCGTGAGAGGGGCATCCACGATCGAGGAGTGAGGATTGCGCATGAAATCGACCGAAACGAGTTCCTCCTCGCAATACTGCAGAACGCCCTTCAGCGAACCTTCTGCCGCGGCCTTGAAGGCCGAGTTCGCCGTTTCCGCTGTCACCGGTCTGGCGGTCTGAACGGTCAGGTCGACCAGCGACACGTTCGGTGTGGGCACACGGATGGCGATTCCGTCCAGCTTGCCTTTGAGTTCCGGCATGACCAGGCCGATCGCCTTGGCTGCCCCGGTCGAGGTGGGAATCATTGATACGGCAGCGGCCCGGGCCCGCCGCAGATCTTTGTGGGGCAGATCGAGCAGCCTCTGGTCGTTGGTGTAGGAATGCACCGTCGTCATGAGGCCGCTTTCGACGCCGAAAGTCTCGTGGAGCACCTTGGCGACCGGTGACAGGCAGTTGGTCGTGCAGGACGCGTTGGAGATGACGTCGTGCTCGGATGCATCGTACTTTTCGTCGTTCACTCCGACACAGATTGTGATGTCCTCGTTCTTGGCCGGGGCTGAAATGATGACTTTCTTAACGGAACCGCGCACGTGCTTCCGAGCGACATCCGCGTCGGTGAACAAACCGGTCGACTCGACCACCACGTCGATGTCCAGACTCGGCCAATCGATCTGGCCCGGGTCGCGCTCGCTGAATACTCGGATCGTCCGGCCGTCGACACTCAGGCTGCTGTCGTCGTGTCCAACGTCGGAGGAAAGACTGCCCAGCACCGAGTCGTACTTCAGCAGGTGGGCAAGCATGGCGGGACTTGTGATGTCGTTGACGGCGACGATCTCGACGCCTCCATCGCCTCGACACGCCCGATAAAAGTTCCGACCGATACGACCAAAGCCGTTGATTCCCACCTTAATAGCCATCATTGCTCTCCAAAGGGTCAGTTCATTGCTCGCGTCAACACGGTGAAACAAACTATCTATGATAACTGAGGGTTCAACCCCTGTGGGGCGATTGGCGGTTGGCGATTAGCTCTTGGCGGTTGGCCATTGGCGATTAGCTATTAGCGATTGGCTGAAAGCCAACAGCCAGCAGCCAGCAGCCGAGTATACTGCGCTCATCAGCCATGTACGCGATCTACACCTTCGTCTTCACACTGGGTCTGCTGGTGGCACTGCCCTATTACCTCCTCGGTTTCAAGAGGTACGGGCTGACCATCACCGAGCGATTGGGTTTCGTGGATGGAGCGGGTAAACCCTCGATCTGGGTCCACGCCGTTTCGGTCGGAGAAGTCAAGGCCGTCGACCGGTTGATCGAGCGCCTGCGCCAGGAGCTGCCCGACCGCCGTGTTGTCCTCTCGACGACGACGCTGACAGGCCGTCGGCTGGCACAACAGCGCGACGATGTGGACCGCCTGGTCTATTTCCCACTCGACATCCCTCCAGCGGTGCGCCGCAGTCTGGGGCGGGTCCGTCCGGAACTCGTCGTCATCGCTGAGACTGAGATATGGCCCAATTTCCTGAGGGAATGCCGGCGGCGCAGCATCCCGGTGGTGATGGTCAACGGCCGCATCTCGGACAAATCCTATGCCCGCTACCTGTTGGGCCGTCGCTGGCTCAAGACGGTACTGGAAGACTACAGGGTCCTGGGGATGCAGTCGGAAATGGACGCGGTCCGTATTCGGTCGATTGGCGCCAATCCTCAGAAGGTCGTGGTGTTCGGCAACATCAAGTATGACCTGCGGGCCACTTCAACGGCCCTCGACCCGGCTCTGGGCGATGCGCTCGAGAGTTGTCAGCCGCTCCTCGTGGCGGCCAGTACAGCCGTCGGCGAGGAGCAACACGTCCTGGAAGCTTATCGGAGCGTGCGAACGGGGCATCCGAACCTGAAGCTCTTGATCGCACCACGTCTGTCTCAGCGTTTCGACGAAGTCGAAGGACTGCTCAGAGCGAGCGAATTCCGTTTTCGAAGACGGTCGGAGATCGTCGACGCCGTCGGGTCGGGGAACGCGCACAAGGACGGGTCGGAAGACATCATCCTGCTTGATTCCATCGGCGAGCTGAGCGCCGTTTTCGAGTACGCGACGCTTGTGTTCATGGGGGGCACGCTTGTGCCCCGGGGTGGTCACAACGTTCTGGAGCCGGCACGATTCGAAAAACCGGTTCTGTTCGGGCCCCACATGGAAAACTTCAGGGACATGGCACGAGCGTTTCTGGCCGCGAGGGCTGCGATTCGGGTTCGGGATGTGGACGAACTCGTCGCCGAGCTCGATCGCCTCCTCAACACGCCATCGGTCGCTGCGGAGGTCGGACGCAACGGGAAGCGCCTGCTGGAGGAAAACAGCGGTGCAACCGAAAAAGCGCTCGAAGCAATTCGACTCTGTCTTCGAGAAACGAGTCGGGGCCTCGAGAAGGGACAGGGGATTTGAGTCGCGTTTTCCGCTCGATTGTCAACGCGCGGGACCGCCTCTACACGAGCGGCTACCTGAGGACCCATCGTCTCCATCACCCCGTAATCAGCGTGGGAAACCTAACGACCGGCGGTACCGGCAAGACGCCTCTAGTCATCGCGCTGGCGGGCGAGTTTCGCGACCTGGGCTACCGTCCCGTTGTGCTTTCGCGCGGATACCGACGATCCAGCCGCGGCATGGTGGTGGTCAGCCGGGGCGCGGGTCCGACGCTCGGGTGGGAGGAGTCCGGAGACGAACCGTACATGATCGCCCTGCGTCTGCCGGGGGTCGCCGTCGTCGTCGGGAAGGACCGTTACGAGGCGGGGCTTCTGGCCGAGAGGGAGCGACTCGGCAATCTCTTCATCCTGGACGACGGATTTCAGCATCGACGGCTGGCACGCGAGGTTGACATCGTCACGATCGACGCCGAAGAGTGGGCGAATGGCGAGAAGTTGCTGCCCAGGGGCCGATGGAGGGAACCGAAGTCGTCGTTGGAACGGGCGCATGTCGCTTGCGTCCGAACCTCCGATGGGGTTCCGGTACCGGAGCTGCCGATTCAGACATTTAGAGTCCATACCCTCAACCAAGGACTATTCCTCAGCGGGAAGCCTGTTTCGGTGGAGTCGCTGCCTCACGAACCGGTGGCCGCGTTTGCCGGCATCGCCAGACCGGACGACTTCTTCGAGATGCTGGAAGGGATGGGGATCGAACTGTCACAGAAGAAATCTTTCCCGGACCATCACGCCTATCGGCCGCCAGATCTGGCGGACCTTGGCAAAGGTATCCGGATCACGACCGAAAAAGACGCCGTGCGCCTCCCGCCCGGCGATTTCTACTTCCTCCGCATTTCTGCTAACATACTGCGTTTAAAGGAGCTTCTGGAGCTCATTCTGGAGAAGATCAGCTCGAACAAGGCATAAAGCGGTCCTGATCGAGTGGTGAGTGGTCAGTGGTGAGTGGCCAGTGGGGATGGTTCTGACCACTGACCACTGGCCACTGACCACTTCTTATAAAAGATGAACCCACACAACATCCTGATCCGCGGACCCAATTGGGTCGGAGACTGCGTGTTGAGCGTGCCGGCCATCAAAGCCGTCCGGTCTCACTTTCCCGACGCCGAGATAACGCTGCTTGTCCGGCCGTGGGTGGCTGGACTGTTTCGTTCCGCCTCCTTCATCGACAACGTGTGGAGCAAGCCCAAAGCAACCGGCATGGGGGAGTGGATCTGGACAGCGAGGGGAATCCGTGGAAAGCGCTTCGACCTGGCGGTGTTGCTGCCGAACTCTTTCGAGGCCGCCCTGACGGTCTGGGCGGCCGGCATACCGGAGAGAGTCGGCTACCGAACCGACGGACGCAGCCTGCTACTGACCCGCTCCGTCCGGCCGTCGCCGGCCAGGCAGCACCAGTATCGTTACTACCTGCGACTGGTTGCCGAGGCCTTTGGCCCGAGTGCGGAACCCGAGCTTCGGATCAAAGCCTCGAGTGACGAAACAACCGATGCCCGGCGGCTGCTGGAACAGGCGGGTATCGGGGCGGCCAGGAGTTTTCTGGTCGTCAACCCGGGTGCTGCCTTCGGGGGAGCCAAGCGCTGGGCCGAGGATCGCTTCGCCGCGGTTGCAGACAGGTTGGCGGACGAGTTGGATCTGTCGGTGGCGATCATCGGATCGGAATCGGAACGGACGATCGGAGAAAGCGTTCGGGATCGGATGAAACGCGGAGCCGCTCTACTGTCGGGACAGACGAGCCTGGAAACGCTGGTCGGCCTGCTTGCCGAAGCGTCGTTGATGGTCACGAACGACTCGGGACCGATGCACATCGGGGCGGCCCTGGGAACCCCGACCGTCGCGGTTTTCGGGTCTACCGATGAGGAGGTCACCAGTCCGGTCGGCCCCAACACAAGCGTCGTGCGGCACGCCGTCGACTGCAGCCCCTGCATGCTCCGCGAGTGTCCGATCGATCATCGGTGCATGGACGCGGTCACGGTCTCCGAGGTCTACTCGTCGGCGATGGCCCTCCTAACCCGGACCCCGGCATGAGCGGCACCGACCACAGCGCGTCGGCGATCTTCCTCGACCGCGACGGGACCGTGTCGGAAGAAGTGGGCTACATGTACGACGTCTCGCTTTATCGGGTGTTTCCCTGGACAGGGGAGGCGATCCGGCGGATCAACCGGAGCGGCATGAAGGTGCTCCTGGCTACGAACCAGTCGGGCATCGAGCGCGGCTACTTCCAGGAGTCCATGGTCCACCGTGTGCATGATCGGCTGCGCGAGGAGATCGCGGTCTCGCGGGCGAGACTCGATGGGGTCTACTTCTGCCCGCACCACCCGGAAGCCGGTTGCGAATGCCGGAAGCCTCGTCCCGGTATGCTGCTCCGCGCGCGGGATGAGTTCAGCCTCGACCTTGATCGATCCTACATGGTGGGTGACCGCTACCTGGATGTACGGACGGGCAAAGCGGCCGGAGCCGGCACGGTCCTCGTGCTGACCGGTGACGGCCGGAAGGAATACGCGGAGTTCAAGGACGCCGACGAGCAGCCGGATTTCGTCGCCGAAGACCTGGCCGAAGCAGTCGACCTTATCCTGAAGAACCGGTAGGACAGGATGAACCTGAAAAAGCTGATCGACAGGTTTGAAGGACGCAGGGTCGTCGTCCTCGCCGACCTCGTGGCGGATGTCTTTGTCTATGGTGAGATTTCGAGAGTATCTCGCGAAGCCCCGGTCTTGATCCTGTCCCACCGGGAAACCCAACTGGCGCCGGGAGGAGGGGCCAACGCCGTTCACAACCTGCACACGCTGGGAGCCAATCCCCTGCCGGTCGGCATCGTCGGCGATGACGCTGAAGGTCTTCAGCTGATCGAGTATTTCTCCTCGCGAGGGATCGACACGACCGGTATCCGCAAAGTCCGCTCTTACCGAACGCCGACCAAGACGCGAATCCTCGCCGGCGCGGTCCACTCTTACCGCCAGCAGGTCCTGCGTCTGGACGCCGGCCGAGCTGTCGCGAACAGTGGCCACTCCCGAACCATCCGGCGCAGGCTCGAAAGCCGGCTGAGGCGGGCCGACGCGGTACTGATGTCCGATTACGGGTACGGGACGGTGACACCGGAGCTTGCGTCGAAGCTCACGACGTCCGGGCTGCCTGTTACCCTCGACTCCCGCTTCGTCATCGGCGATTACAAAGGCATGACCGCTGCGACTCCGAACGAGCCGGAGGTCGAGGCGGCTCTGGGTATCCGGATCGGAAACGACCTCGAGAAGCTGGAATGGGCCGGACGTACGCTGCTGCGACGCCTGAAGCACGAAGCGGTCCTGATCACACGCGGGAAGGATGGAATGGCGCTGTTCGAGCGGAGGCGGAAGACGACCCACATCCCGATCTACGGCACCGACGAGATCGCCGACGTCACCGGCGCCGGGGACACGGTCATCGCAACCTTCACGCTCGCACTGGCCGCAGGAGGGTCGTTCAGGGACGCCGCGAGGCTGGCGAACTATGCCGGGGGGATCGTTGTCATGAAGCACGGCACACGTGCGGTGACACTGGAAGAGCTACGCTCCGCCGTCGGAGCAACCCGATGAAACGACGCGAGCTGGAGGAGCTGTCGCCGATCACCCGCGGACACAGGACGGTGCTGGCGAATGGATGCTTCGACATTCTCCATGCCGGTCATGTCCGATACCTGGAGGGTGCGGCTCAGCTCGGTGACACCCTCGTGGTGGCGGTAAACAGCGACCGATCGGTTCGGCAGCTCAAAGGGAAGGGTCGCCCGATTCTGAACGAGGACGATCGCGTGGTGCTGGTCTCGGCATTGGAGTGTGTCGACTACGTCGTCGTCTTCGACGGGACTGACGTGTCGGAGGTAATCGAGGTGCTTCGGCCGAGTGTGCATGCAAAAGGAACCGACTACACCGAGGCCACGGTTCCCGAGGGCGATCAAGTCCGCGGATACGGCGGCGAAGTCCGGATCGCCGGCGACCCTAAAGACCACTCCACCAAGGATATTCTGGGTACAATACTGGAACGATACGGTTGAGCACGGACAGATGAGCAAAAGTCCCTCGCAGATGAAACCGACTGCAGAACCGAAACGGATCCTCGTCGTGAAATTCGGATCGCTCGGGGATATCGTACATTGTCTCCCGTCTGTCCGACTGCTCCTGGACAATTTCCCGAATGCTGAAATCGACTGGCTGATCGAGCGAAAGAACAAATCGGTCGTCGAGATGAGCGGCCTGGGAGTCCGACTGGTCCCCATCGACACCTACCAGTGGCGCTACTCGCCCGGCATCGGCAGCGCGAAGGAGATACTCGAGTTCGTCTGGGCGTTACGCACCGACGGATACGACTGCACGATCGATTTCCAGGGGCTGTTGAAATCGGCTTTTGTCGGGTATCTGTCCGCCGCCCCGATTCGAATCGGGTGGGAACGCGACTTCCTGAAAGAATCCACGAGCCGCTTTTTCTACACCGAGGTCGTGACGCCTCGGCGGATCCATATCATCGACCAGCAGATGGAACTGTTGAAGCCGCTCGGCATCAGTCCCGACTGGGACACCCCCGCACCGCTCGCGGCACCATCGACGGCACGCGATTCTCTCTCCGGGACACTCGACGGCCTGACCGGTTACGTTCTGATCAACCCCGGCGGTGGATGGCCGACCAAGCGCTGGGATCCCAAACGGTACGGGGAGTTGGCAAAGCGGCTTCTCGACGACGACCTGTCCGTGGCCATCACCTGGGGACCGGGAGAGGACGACATCGCGTCCGAGGTTCAAGCTGTCGCAGGCGATCGAGTCCGCATGATTCCGGCGAGTCTCCAGGAACTTGTGGCTCTCTGCGAGAGCGCGCGTCTGTTCGTCGGTGGCGACACGGGGCCGATGCACTTTGCCGCCGCGGTCGGAACCCCGATCGTGTCGATATTCGGACCGACCAGCAGCGATCGCAACGGGCCCTTCCGCCGGGAGGACATCGTCGTCGAGCAGCGCATGGATTGTCGTCCCTGCTACGCCAGGGATGCATGCCCATTGGAACATCTGGGCTGCCTGAGGGACATCAGCGTCGATCGAGTCTATGAAGCCTGCACCCGGCGGCTCGAGTTCGATACCGAGCGCACAGCCGACCCGACGGCCTAATGTCCGCGTTTCGGGTCCCGCTGGGTTTCGGGGTGGCTGCAGTCGTTTTCTATTTCTCGACGCCCACGTCACAATTCATGCTGGCGGGGTTTCCCGTTGCGCTGCTGGGGCTCGCCTTTCGGGCGGCGGCCGCCGGAGTCATCCACAAGGACGCGGTTCTGGCACAGACCGGTCCGTACCGCTTAACCCGCAACCCACTCTATTTCGGGAGCTTTTTGCTGGCTACGGGGTTCGCTGTGATGAGCGGCAGCGTCGCTTCGGCCGCCAGCTTGCTAGTCCCGTTCGTCATCGTTTACCCGGCGGTCATGCGCAAGGAGGAACGGCACCTGGAAGGTCTGTTCGGGCAGGAGTTCGGGCGGTTCAAGAGCCGCGTCCGCCTGTTTGTCCCAACACGGCTGGACCTGCGGGTTTTCGAGGGGTTTTCGCTCGAGCAGTATCTCGCCAACCGAGAACACAACGCCCTGGCCGGCTTCGTCGGCGCCACTGCGGTCCTTCTCGTAAAGCTGTTCCTTCAGACGGGGTGAATTCGCCTCCGAATGTCTGGTCCGAAAGAGTGGAAAACTCGGTTTCCGCAAGTGATTTTGCGACAATGTGACGTCTGCAGGGAGGGGTCGAAACCTAAATAACGGGTTGATTTCATTCCCTTTGGCACCTATACTTTACTCCTGAAGGCAAAAAGTGGGCTTTAGCCCACTTTTTTTGTTGTTTGGCATGGGAGTTGAGCTGGAGAAGGTCCGTCAGGTCGTCGAAGAAGTCGTCGAATCGGAAGGTTATGAGCCGGTCGAGGTCGAGCTCAAGGGGGCTGGTCGCCATCGGGTTCTTCGGGTCTTCATCGATCGGGACGGAGGGATCTCACACCGCGATTGCGAGCTGATCAGCGAACAGGTTGGAACAGTCCTGGATGTTGAAAATCTAATCCCATTTTCATACACGCTGGAAGTTTCCTCCCCCGGTCTGGATCGCAAACTGGTCACGAACGACGACTACAAGCGGTTTGAGGGACGCTTGGCCAAGATTCGGACCCGGTTCCCACTCGACAATCAGAAGGTATTCAAGGGGCGACTCAAGGGTCTCCAGGGAAACAAGGTCTGGATGGAGCTCGGCGAGGGGAACCTTCTCGAGATCCCTCTGGACGTGATCAAGGAGGCCCGGCTGGAAGTCGACTGGACCGCCGAGATGGCCCGCAAATGACGATCATACGAGCCAGGAGTCATTGACGGATGTCGAATCAGCTTTTTCAGGTGATCGACCAGATCAGCCGGGAAAAAGGTATCGATCCGCAGATAGTCGTCGACGCGATCGAGGACGCCATCGTGGTGGCCTCGAGGAAGTACTTCAAGTCGAACGAGGAGCTGCGCTCGAGAATCAACCCGGAAACCGGTGAGATCGAGGTGTTTGCCGTCAAGACTGTGGTGGCGGCGGTCGAAGACGACTCCGTAGAGATCTCGCTCGAAGAGGCGCGGGCGATCAAGGATGACGCACAGGTCGACGACGAAGTCGAGTTTCCGAAACCGACCGCCGGCCTGGGTCGCATTGCGGCGCAGATGGCGAAGCAGGTGATCTTCCAGAAGGTGCGCGAGGCAGAGCGTGAAAGCGTCTATGCCGAATACCACGAACACGTCGGTGAAATCGTCAACTCTGTCGTAAAACGTTTCGAGAACGGCGACATCATCGTCGAGCTGGGGAAGACAGAGGGTCGCATTCCGCGGCGCGAACAGTCCAGGCTGGAAGCCTTCGCCATGGGCGATCGGATTCGTGTGGTCATCGTTCGGGTCGAGAAGACCGCCAAGGGCCCCCAGGTCGTCGTCTCCCGCGGGGATCCGATACTCGTCCAGCACCTGTTCCAGACCGAGGTGCCGGAAATCTACGACGGAACCGTGCAGATCAGGAGTATCGCCCGCGAAGCGGGAGAGCGGACCAAGATCGCCGTGGCCTCACGTGAAAGAGACGTGGACCCGGTCGGAGCGTGTGTTGGCATGAAGGGATCGCGTGTTCAGTCCATTATCCGGGAGTTGCGCGGGGAGAAGATCGATATCATCCAGTGGTCGGACGACATCGTCAGCTTCGCGACCAACGCGATCAGTCCGGCAAAAGTGAGCCGAGTGACGACGCTGGACGCACCTGATGTCACGCTTCGAGAAGACGACCAAGAGGTCCAGCGAGTTATGGAGATCATCGTCGAGGACAGTCAGCTGTCGCTGGCCATCGGCAAGAAGGGACAGAACGTCCGGCTGGCCTCGAGGCTGATCGGGTGGCGGATCGACATCAAGAGTGAGGAAGAAAAACGAGCTGAGATCGAGGAACAGATCGAGCGAATGCAGGCGGCCACCCCGTTGGAGAAGATAGAAGATCTGACCCCGGGCCTGATCAAGAAGCTGCAGTCGGCCGAGATCACGACGGTGGAGCAGCTGGCCGACCTGGCCCCCGAGGACCTGGAGGCGGTTCCAGGGATCGGCGGGAAGACAATCGACAGGATCCGGGACGCGCTCTCGGAATACTACGCCAACCTCTCCTCCTACCAGGACGAGATGGAGCGGGTGGCGCAGGAGCGGATGTTCAGCAAGTCCGACGACTTCTTCGGAGACCCCTCCGACGCGGCGGACGACACCGCGTCGGCGACCGACGAAACCGCGCCGGGGGGCGATGGCGCGCCGGGGGGCGATAGCGAATCGGGGGGCGATAGCGAATCGAGCGCGGAGGCGGTGCCCGAAGAAGCGCCGGGATCCGCCGAAACCGCGGCGGCGGGCGTAGAATCTGCCGCCGAAACCGCAGCGGCGGACGAAGAGTCTGCCGCCGAAACCGCGGCGGCGGGCGAAGAGTCTGCCGCCGAAACCACCCTGGCCGAAGCGGCGGAAGGCGAAGAAGTCTGACATGGGTCGAGTGGACGATCGCCGTGATATTCTTGGTGGTTACCCTGAAGCAGAGGTCTAGCTAAGAGGATGGGAAAGCTTCGAGTCTACCAGCTGGCGCGGGAACTCAACCGCGACAATAGCGAAGTGATTCGAGAACTTCAACACCTTGGTGCGCCGGTGACCTCACACTCGAATACGGTCGAGGACCGGATGGCCGAACAGCTGCGCCAGAATCTTGGCGTGCTCGTCATCGAGAAACCCAAACCCAAACGCAAGGCCGCCAAGAAGACGAAGGCCGCCAAGAAGACAAAGGCTACCAAGACGGAAGCGGCCGAAGAAAAGGTTGAGGAGATTCCGGCTGAAGACAAGCCGCAGCTGGTCAAGGCGAAGCCGAAGCCGGTCGAGGTGGCTGCGCCCGTCGAGGCTCCGGCCGCCAGAGTCGTCAAGCCGAGTCCGGAAACGTCACCCAAGGTAGCAGCGGCACCCGCAGAGCCGCAAAAGGTTGCCGCGAGCCCGCCACCTGCGACGGAAGCAACGCGGCCCGCCCAGGTGCCCGCAGCATCTACGCCGCCCGCAGCGGCGCAAGCACCACCGGCGGAGAAGAAGCCGGCGGCTGCCACACCGGCTCCACCTCCAAAGAAAACGATGCAACAGCTCGCCCAGGAGCGGCTACGTCAGCAGAATCGACCGGTGCCGACGCGGGGTCGGCGACCTGTCCGTCCGGGCGACCGTCGGGCCGGTACGCCTCCGTCTCGAACTGGGCGTCCGCCGCAGGCGCCGCCCCCGGGAGGCCGGCCGTGGGGTCGCGGTCCAGCACCTCCACGCAGGGACCGACCGAGACCGACCCGTGCATCGAGGGTCGAACGGCAGATGAACCGGCGACCGATGCCCCGGCCGCAGCCCAAGCCGGAAGCCCCCCGCGAGTTCATGCGGGTGACCCTGACGGAGAACCTGACGGTCAAGGAGCTCGCCGAGCAGCTCGACGCTCGCACCAAGGACGTCATCAAGAAACTGATGGACCGTGGCGTTTTTGCCACCCTCAATCACGCCCTCGACAAGGAACTGGCCGAGCAGCTCTGTAAGGACTTCAACGCAGAAGCCGAATTCGTAACCTTCGAGGAGAGCGTGCTGCTCGAGGCCGTTGAAGTCGCCGAACCGGAAAAGATGGTGGACCGGCCTCCGGTCGTGACGATCATGGGGCACGTCGATCACGGCAAGACGTCGCTGCTCGATGCGATCCGCGAGACGAGCGTCACCGAACAGGAGCACGGCGGAATCACCCAGCACATCGGGGCGTACCAGGTTCAGACAGGAAGCCGAAAGATCACGTTCCTGGATACACCGGGTCACGAGGCCTTCACGTTGATGCGTGCCCGGGGCGCTTCGGTAACTGATGTCGTGATCCTCGTCGTCGCCGCCGATGACGGTGTGATGCCGCAGACCATCGAGTCGATTTCGCACACCCGGGCCGCCAAAGTTCCTATCCTCGTCGCGATCAACAAGATCGACGTTCCCAACGCCGACGTGGACCGGGTCAAGCGTGAGTTGGCCGAACAGAACCTGCTGGCAGAAGACTGGGGTGGTGACGTCGTGACGGTGGAGGTTTCGGCGAAACAAAAGACGAACCTCGACGGATTGCAGGAGATGATCCTGCTGGTCTCGGACATGCGGCAACTCAAGGCCGACCCGGACTTCCCTGCGATGGGAACCGTGCTGGAGGCCAAGCTCGACAAAGGACGCGGCAACGTCGCGACCGTTCTCATCCAGAACGGGACGCTGCGGGTCGGCGACAACTTCATCGTCGGATCCGTGTACGGCAAAGTCCGGGCGATGTATGACGAGCACGGAGAACAGGTCAAAGTGGCGGGCCCGTCCGTTCCGGTCGAAGTCCTCGGCCTCCAGGGACTGCCCCAAGCCGGCGATCCGTTCCAGATGATCGCCGACGACAACAAGGCCCGGCAGATCGCGGGGTTCCGGCAGGAAAAGGCGCGGGAAATCGCGATGGCCAAGAGCGCTCGGCTCACGCTCGACCAGCTCCATCTGCAGTTGGCGAAGGGCGACATCAAGGAAGTGCCGATCATCCTCAAGGCCGATGTCCAGGGTTCGGTCGAGGTGCTGACCGACATGCTCAACAAGGCGAGCACGGAAAAGGTCAGGGTTCGCATCATCCACTCCATGGTCGGCGGGATCACGGAGTACGACGTCCTTCTGGCGGCAACTTCGAACGCCATCATCGTCGGGTTCAACGTCCGCCCGGAGAGAAAAGCCGCTGAACTGGCCGACCGCGAGAAGGTGGATATCCGGCTGCACACCGTGATCTACAACGTCGTGGACGAGATCAAAAGCGCGATGGTGGGTGTTCTGGAACCGGTCACGAAGGAAACCTATCTCGGTACCGCCGAGGTCCGCGATACCTTCAAGATTCCCAAAGTCGGCATGATTGCCGGGTGCTACATCACCGACGGACGTGTGCTGCGGAATGCCGACGTTCGACTGCTGCGTGACAACGTCGTGATCTACGAAGGCAAGATCTCTTCGTTGAAGCGGTTCAAGGAAGACACGACCGAGGTGAAAACGGGCTACGAGTGCGGCATCGGTCTCCAGAACTACAACGACGTCAAAGTCGGCGACCTCATCGAAGCCTTCGTCACCGAAAAAGTCACGGCAGACATCGGGGTGTAGGCAGCTTTGCGGCCGATCCGGCCGCAAAGCTGCCAGTAGTCAGTTGTCAGTAGTCAGTAGTCAGTTGGCGGACGCACTCGATGTGACTGACTACTCATAACTGACTACTGACTACTTGATAATGCACATTGGGCTGCTCCAACTCGACCTGCATCTTCCGTACGCGCATTCGCTCAAGGACAAGCGGATGGCCATCCGCAGGCTCAAGGATCGCCTGAGGGGAAGATTCAACGTGGCCGTGTCGGAAGTGAACCACCAGGAGCTCTGGCAACGTGCGGAGGTCGGCATCGTTTCGATCGGGCCGGACCATGGTTACCTGGAACAGCAATTGAACCTGGCGCTGCAGGAGGTCGAGCGAGCGCTGCCCGATTGCACGGTCAACGGAAACATCGAGTTCTTGTGATGATGGAGAAGAGACGCATCAACAAGTTGTCGCAACAGCTTCGCACAGAGATAGCCGCGCTCGTCGAGAGCGCTCTCGAAGACCCTCGCATCGGGACGGTCGCGGTGACCGAGGTCCGAATGTCGGCAGATATGCGACACGCGCGCGTATACGTCAGCACGCTCGGTGATGCGAAAGGGCGCGCGAATACTCTGGCAGGGCTGGAATCCGCGCGCGGATTCCTCCGAAGCCAGCTCAGCCAGCGCCTGCCGCACCTACGAAGGACACCGGAGCTGACGTTCGGCTATGACCCCTCCGTCGAAAAAGGCAGCCGCGTCGAAGAGCTGATTGAAAAGATTCACTCGTCGCAACAATGATCCAGAAAGTACTCCAAACCATCCGGACTCGCGACGACTTTGTGATCGTGTCGCACGTGCGACCCGACGGCGATTCGCTCGGGTCCCAGCTTGCGCTGGCGCTGTCGCTCCGAGCGCTGGGCAAGAAGGTCACGCTCATCAGCCACGATCCCGTGCCCTCGCGTTACGAAGCGCTTCCCGCCTCAGATCAGGTCCAGGTCGCCGACCGGCTCGACCGACCCTTCGGCGCCGCTTTCGTCCTGGAGTGTGGCACGCTAGAACGACCGGGCATCGGGGGGCTGGACGATCAGTTCGTCGTCAACATCGACCACCATCATTCGACGGAGCCCTTCGGTGCGGTCAACTGGATCGAATCCTCGGCCTGCGCGGTCGGCGAGATGATCTTTCGTCTCTCCAAGGCCCTGGGCGTGGACATCACGCCCGAAATCGCGACGAACGTCTACGTCGCCATCCTGACCGACACGGGTTCGTTCCAGTTCGACACAACGACGGCAGCCACTTTTCGACTAGCCGCGGAACTGGCCGAGCACGGTGCCGATGTCGCCGGCCTGGCGATGAGGATCTTCTACTCCAACACGCTCGAAAAGGTACGCTCAATGGGCGTGATCCTGAACGCGATGCAGCTCGACGAGAGTGGCCGCATCGTCTGGACGGCCCTGACGCGAGACGACATGATGCGGCATGGTTGCATGGACGAAGACGTCGAAGGCCTGGTGAACTATCCGCTCACGATCGTCGGCGTCGACGTCGCGGTCTTCTTCCGCGAGTTGGACGACGGGTCTTTCCGTGTCAGCCTGCGATCGAAGAGCGAACTGGACGTCTCGCGAATCGCCGCCGGGTTCGGTGGCGGTGGACACCGCAAGGCCGCGGGATGTCGATTGGTCGGCTCGCTGGAGGAGGTTCAGGACCAGGTCGTTTCGATGGTCCGGGCCCAGATGAACCACAACTCTCCGGCAGATCCGTCGATCTCTTCGCCCTCCCAGACTGCCTAACGATTTGAACGGCGTTCTCATCGTCGACAAGCCCGGCGGTATGACATCGCACGACGTCGTCGCTCACGTCCGCCGGCGGCTCGGCATCAAGAAAGTCGGACACCTGGGAACGCTGGATCCGATGGCTACGGGCGTTCTTCCGCTCAGCATCGGGAAAGCGACTCGATTGGCGCGATTCATGCCCGCGTCTCCCAAGGAATACACGGGTCGGATCCGATTCGGATGGGCTACGACGACCTGCGATCGAGAAGGTGAAGCCCTGGCCTCTCCGCAACCGGTCGATCTCGCTCGGGAAGACATCGTCAGAGCGATGGATGGCATGACGGGTCGGCTCGAACAGATCCCTCCGGCCTATTCCGCCAAGAAGGTATCCGGCGTGACGGCCTACCGACTGGCACGGCGAGGCCTCGCGGTCAGTCTCCCTCCCGTTTCGGTCGAGGTCGAAGCTTTCGATTTCGTCGCTCTCGACCTTCCGTGTGTCGAGTTCCGCGTCCGCTGCTCCGGTGGCACATACGTGCGGAGTCTGGCACGGGATCTGGGCGAACAGATGGGTACCGGAGCTCACCTGGATTCTCTGCGACGAACCCGGTCCGGACCTTTCGGCCTCGATCGCTCCGTGTCCCTCGATCAGGTCTCCGTTGCGGACGTGATTCCGCCGGAGGAACTGCTGACCGATTTGAGCCGCTTCCAGGTCGATGGGGCGGGAGAAGACGACGTCCGTCACGGACGCCCAGTAGAGTGTCCCGAAGAAGGGCCGACTGTCCGCATCTTTAACAAACAACTCCAACTTATCGCTGTCGCGACCATGGAAAATGGTTGGGCGCACCCCAAAGTTGTGCTACTCTGAACGCTACTATAGGGAGGAAGAAAAAAGTAGAGAATGGCTCTGACGAGGGAATCAAAAGGCTCAATTATCGATCAGTTCAGAATCCATCCTTCGGATACGGGGTCCCCGGAAGTCCAGATCGCAATACTCAGTGAACGAATCTCTTACCTTACTGAGCATTTCAAGACACACAAGAAGGATCATGGGTCGCGCCGAGGGCTGCTGAAACTAGTCGGAAGGCGTCGCCGCTTGCTCGAGTACTTGAAGCGACACGAAGTCGGTCGCTATCGGGCGGTGATCTCGAAGCTGGGCCTGCGCAAGTAAGCACGCCGGATCCTGTCTCCAAACTCCGGATCAAGAATCCAACCCTGTGGGATGTACCACCCCAATTTCATTCTGGGAGTCGTGTAACGACCCGAGTCAAAGAGACGGGTTGTTTCGCTTATCACAAGCCTCGTCGGACGCCGACGAAAGGAAGTTCAAACAATCATGAATGTTCACAAAGTCAGCATGGAGATCGGCGGTCGAGAACTGTCGATCGAAGTGGGAAAGCTGGCCACGCAGGCCGACGGTTCCGCCTACATAACCTACGGCGAAACGGTCGTCCTTGTCAGTGCATGCGGAGCGAAGGAGCCCCGCGAAGGCATGGATTTTTTCCCACTCACATGCGACCACAGAGAGAATTTTTACGCCGCCGGCAAGATCCCGGGCGGCTTTTTCAAGCGCGAGGGCAAACCGTCGGACCGTGAGGTGCTCAACAGCCGCATGATCGATCGGCCGATCCGCCCGTTGTTCCCCGATGGTTACCGGAACGAAACTCAGATCATCGCGCTCGTGTTGTCGGCCGACCCGGACACCGATCCGTCGACGCTCAGCATCATCGGCGCCTCGACCGCGCTCTATCTGTCGACCCTTCCCTTCACTCAGCCGATCGCGGCGGTTCGCGTCGGCCTGGTCGACGGTAGCTACATCGTCAACCCCTCGTACACGGAGATGGAAGAGAGCCGGTTAAACCTGGTGGTTGCCGGTACGGCCGAAGGGGTCACGATGGTCGAGGCGGGGGCGGAGGAGGTATCCGAGGAAGTCATGATCGAGGCAATTGCCTTCGGTCACGACGCCGTGAAGCAGGTTATCGGACTCGAGCAGCAGCTCTACGACATCTTCCAGCCACAGAAGACACAGTTTGAGGGACCGGCGAAGGATGCGGAAACCGAGAAGAAGGTTGAAAGTCTGATCCGGGAGGAGCTCGAAGACGCGCTCAACACGCAGAAGTACGACAAACTGACCAGCTACGCTAAAGTCGACAACGCCAAGGAGAAGGTTCTCGCGAGCTTCGAGGAAGCCGAAGAGGAGACGCTCAAGGTCGCCGGGCGCGCTTTCAAAGCGCTAAAGGAAAAAATCTTCAGGGATCAGATCCTCTACGAAAACATCCGTCCGGATCGGCGTGCTACGGACGAAATCCGCCCGATCTGGATCGAAGGAAGTCTCCTGCCTCGCACTCACGGATCGGTGATCTTTACCCGCGGGGAGACCCAGGCGCTCGTGACAGCGACGCTGGGGACGGCCGACGATGCGCAGAGGATGGACCGTCTGGAGGGGGAATCGTTCAAGCGCTTCCTGTTGCACTACAACTTCCCGCCGTTCTCAGTCGGTGAAGTCCGTCGATTGATGGGAACCAGCCGACGCGAAGTGGGACACGGCACCCTGGCCGAACGGGCCTTGCTTCCGATGATGCCCTCCGAGGACGATTTCCCGTATACGATCAGGGTCGTCTCCGACATCCTCGAGTCGAACGGTTCATCGTCGATGGCGACCGTCTGCGGTGCCGCGCTCGCGTTGATGGAAGCCGGCGTCCCGATCAAGCGGCCGGTTGCAGGTGTCGCGATGGGACTCGTGTCGGAGGGTGCCAAGTATGCCGTCCTGAGCGACATCGCGGGCGCTGAGGATCACTACGGTGACATGGACTTCAAGGTCGCCGGCACGCGCGAAGGTATTACGGCGCTCCAGATGGACATCAAGATCACGAACGTGACCGTCGAGATCATGTCCAAAGCCATGGAACAAGCGAAGGCCGGCCGGATGCACATCCTCGACAAGATGCAAGAAGCGATTCCAGCCGTCAAGGATGACATCTCGCCTCACGCTCCCAGGATCCACACGATCCAGATCCCCGTCGACAAGATCCGCGACGTGATCGGACCCGGCGGCAAAATGATCCGCTCGATCGTCGAACGGACCGGCGTCAAGATCGACGTCAACGACGACGGTCGCGTCAACATCGCTTCCAGCGACGGCCCGTCCGCGGAACAGGCGATCCAGATCATCAAGGACCTGACCGCCGAAGCGGAGATCGGCAAGACATACCTCGGCAAGGTCGTCCGCCTGGTCGACTTCGGCGCGTTCGTCGAGATCTTCCCTGGCACGGACGGACTGCTACACATTTCGGAGGTGGCCGAGCATCGCATCCGCGACATTCACGATGAGTTGAAGGAAGGCGATCAGTTGCAGGTCAAGGTCATCGCCGTCGAAGGAAACAAGGTCAAGCTCTCCCGGCGCGCGTTGCTGCGCGAGCAGCGCGGTGAACCGGCTGAGATCCCCAGCGGCGGAGGCGGCGGTCGTGACCGGGGTGGACGTGGGCGCGGCCCCCGTGGAGACCGCGGCCGGGGGCCGAGAGGGAGGAGATAGGGCCACCCAATCTGAAATCTCGAATCTCCAATCTCGAATTTCGAATGTGGAATTTCCGATAGCCTGATCTGCAATGATCTCGCATCGAGCACGACTTCGGATGCATGGCAGATTTTTCTATCGGAGAATCCGCATTGGAGATTTGGTAATTCGAGATTCGAAATTGCAGATTGAAAGAGGCTAATTAAGACGACGGGAAAAGGGCGGCCTTATTGGCCGCCCTTTTCCCGTTTGAAGAGCCAGTCTTCCTAGGGCGTGTTAACACTACCGTAGTGCCTCGACGATGAGAGCGAAGTGAAGGAAGGCGAGGAACATGACGTCGAGTTTATCGAAACGGGAGAAGATACGCCGGAAACCTTTGAGTCGGCGGAAGAGCCTCTCGACTTCGTTCCTGCGGCGGTAGAGAACGCGGTCGTATTCCCACGGCTCCAGGCGGTTGCGCTTGGGCGGCACGACGGGAATCCACCCAAAATCCAGAGCCAATTGGCGGGTCTGGTCGTCCTGGTAGGCGCGGTCCATCAGCAGCGGTAGCGGCTCGGGTAGTGGCCCCAGACCGGCGAGCAGATCGCGGCCCTGCGGGGCGTCGTGCGCTTGGCCGGGCGAGAGCGCAAACGTTATTGCCGTTCGAGCATTCGCGGCAACCAGATGAATCTTGGTGGTCCATCCGCCGCGGGATTTGCCGATCGCTTGCGGACCGTTTTTTTTAACGCACCCGTGCCGTCGGGATGCACCTTCACAATGGTTGAGTCCATCGAAACGGCTTCCACCCGGATGCGCACCAGTTGCTCGCGCTGGAGTTTTTCGAAGACGGCGTCGAGCACGCCGTTCTTGGACCAGCGGTTCATCCGGGTGTAGATGGTGTGCCAGTTGCCAAAGCGCTTGGGCAGACCGCGCCACTTGCAGCCCTGCTCAGCCACATACAAAATGGCGTTCAAGACCGTCCGGTTCGAAAGACTGACGTTCCCCCGCTGACGCGGCAGCTCCGGCTCGATGCGACAATACTGCTCCTGTGTGATCTCCATGCCCTATTATAAAACATTCTTGCTCTTTAGTGTTAACACGTCCTAGTCTAAATCAATGTCCCGGACGGGCATTTCAAGTTCGTCGGCGTGCTCCATCGCTTCCTGGAATTTAGCATCGATCAGATCCTTTCGGCCCTTCTCTTTCTGGAACGCCTGATCAAAGCGAGCCGACGCGGTGGCTTCGTGTGCCTTCACCTTCGCCAACGCGTCGTCGAAGGAGAGCCCTTTCTTCTCCGGCTGCTTCGTAAACAGGACTTCCCCGCTCGCGGCATCGACCGTCAGCGTTGCATCGCAGCACGTACACCGGACCTCGATCTTCTTCCTGTCTCCCATGGCCTCATTATAAACGGTTAAATAGGGGGGCAGAGCCCCCATTTCCTCAATTCCAGATCCAGGACCCGCACCCTCCGGATCGCACCGTCTGACTTGCGGGCCATCAGAAAGAGTCCCGCCCGCTGTGTGGGCTCCCCTTCCTCAGGGATCAAGACAATACCGTCCTGGGACCGGTAGACCGTCTGCAAACCCCGATCGATGTTGAAGGCCGCACCGCGTCCGCCGACTCGAACGCCGTCTTCCACCGGGAACTGGTATGCCACCCAGAACGTCTCGTCCGCTGCTCTCCTGCCGCGCGCGATCGCGCTCTCGAAACGCAACTCTAGGTTCGGACCCACAATCTGGACGAAATCCCCTGTCGCAACTTGCAGGTTCAACATGAACAGAGCTGGAATCAGGTAGATCATGATGGGATGTCTCGCGATAGGTGTAGGTGCGGTCTATGACCGCACAACGAAAGGACTGTAGGGGCGCTCTGTGAGCGCCCTCCGCCTTACTGCGGGCCGCGCAGAAGATCTTCCAGAATCTGCAAAGCTTCGGAACTGTCCATCCGGCCGAGCCAGAAGACGGCCTGCTTCTTGACCTCGATACTGGGATCGTTCCTGGCGATCTCTCCCATCAGCGCGATGGCGCCGGCGCCGCCTTCGTCGTCTTCATCCAGCCGGCTGAGAGCAAACGCCACCTGTTTGCGAATCTCCTCGCTGTCGGAAGCATTCGAGTAGATCTGTCTCAACGCGTCGACCTTATTACCTACATCCGTTCGCCCGATGTAGAAGATCGCGTTCTTACGGAGTTCGACGTTGCGAACGGCGTCGTTGGCAATCGTCAGCAGCGCCTGGACCGCGCTTTCGCTGTCAACTCGGCTCAGTGAGAAGGCCACCGACGACGCAGTCTCGTCGTCTTCGATCGTGGGCAGGATGTCGAGCAGCACATCGACGACGCGATCCGCACCTCCATCCCATCGGCTGATCCAGAAGATGGCTTCCTTGCGGACACGCTCGTCGGGCGAGTTCTTCGCCAGGTTCGCCAGCATCTCGAGCGATGCGTCGGAATCCTCCCGCGCGATCATGTGGAAGTTGGCCATCACGACAGGATCGCTCGGGTTCGCTTCCAGGCGATCGGCAGCAACCTCCAGCGCGCGGTCCGGGTCGTTCCGGAACAGGGATCGAAGGATTTCCTGCTGCAAACTGGTTTCGGGATCGACCTCCTCCCCGCCAGCAAGCACACCCTGCATACCGCGCAGGACTCTCTCGGCAACCCGGAATCCCTCCCGAGCTTCCATCATCCTCTCCTCCATACCCTCCATCGACTGCTCGATGACCTCTTCCAGCTCCGCGAACTCAAAGGGACGCGGCGGAGCCGGGGGCGCGGGCGGAACCGGAGGTAACTCGGCGACGGGAGGAGCCGGTGGGGCCGGAGGAGCCGCGGGCGCCTGGAATGCCATCACCCTGGGGAGATTGTTCGTCAGGCGCAGCCGTTCCTCCTGGACATCGCTCAGCCAGCGGGAATCCGGAAACCGCGTCGGGAACGAACCGATCTCGTCTAACGCCTGTGTCGCGCGGTTTAGCCGGACCAGCGTCCGGATGTGATAGTAGGACGAACGGTCGGTGATGGCGTTGTCCGGAAAACGGCGGATCACTTCGCGGAACCTCTGCTCGGCCCCGTCCCAGCGTCCCTGTTCAAACATCCGCAGGCCTTCGTTGAAGATATCCCGAGCCTCATCCAACTCGGCAGCAAACTGCGACATGAGAGCCGGGGACACGACCTGGGCTTGCGCGAGCGGCAGCGTGACTACAGACAGCACGACCAGTCCGATTATTCGAAATGTCAATGGATGACGTTGCATTGATTCTGTCCTCTTATGTTCAACTGATGATGGCATTGGGGCTCTTTTCCTTCTTCAACTCATTGTTCGAGGGCCAGCAGCGTGACGTCGGGCTGATACCCTTTCATCCTGGCGACGAGCCCGTTTCGCTCGATCCTGTCTTGGATATCAGTGACATCTTCCTCGACCGCCTCTTCGGGCAGGTTGCGGATGTCTCGCAAGACGTTCTCGTATTCTTCGAAGACCATCAACACGGGCGGAAAATCGATTACGGCTTCCTTCCGTGGCTCGATCGCCAGAATCTGGGCGTGGGAGATCTCTTGGGCCTCGGCCAGGTCTTCCACGTCGGTGACCCTCAGTTTCGTGAACGTCCGGAGGAACAACTCCGACCGTTCGAGGAAGTCCACTGTTCCGGGGTCGATCTCCAGAACCGGCTCCCAGACGATCAGATCCCCGGCGGGCGAAGGAACGTCTGCCGGCCCGATGCTGCTGTAAACGGCGACAATCACGGCGAGCAGGCTTGCCGCCGGAAGCAGTGGCTTCAGAAGTGCTAGCCATGACCCTCGCCCGCCCCCGCCCCGTTCTCCGGCGACGCGATCGTTGATGATCCGGCGCCGGAGGCGGTCGTTGAACCCGGCAAAGAACTCCTCGTCCGGCTCCTCAGACGCAATAGACAACAGATCCAGGGCTTCAACCGACTCTCTGCAGAAATCCATGCACTCCGTGCAGGACGACAACTCGCGGCTCTCGTCCGTACTGAGTTCCCGTCCGTCCAGGATCGGCTCGATTACGCTTGTTCTGAAGCTTTCGCAACGATGCATGGTTGTTCTTCCTTCCGAGCGAACTCGATTCTGAGCTTCCCCACAACACGGAACAGCGTCTTCTTGACGGTGCCGACCGAGGTGCCCATGGCCTTGGCGATCTCCTCGCAGGTCTGACCCTCCTGGTGTTTGAGCAGGAACATCAGTCGCTGCCTTTCCGGAACGGTGTCCAGGAAACGCAACACCTCCTGGACGAGTAACCGGTTCTCGGTCGTGCGGGCCGACGCGTCCGCGGTCTTGAACCCCGGGGCCGGAGGGCTGGCTTCCGGGTCGCTATCGGATCGTCGTTTCTCCGACAGCGGATCATTCTTCCTCAGGTGATTCAGGAAAGCGTTCACCAGAATCCGCGACAACCAGGTGCGAAAAGAACTCCTCCCCTGGAACCGACCGATTGCCCGATGGGCGTTCAGAAACACCTCCTGGACCAGGTCCTCGGCATCGTGGTGGTTGCCGCAGTACCGGTAGGCCAGCATATACATGGAGCGCTGGTGCTGTGCCACGAGGACGCAGAACGCGTCGACGTCCCCATCTTGAGCTTTTTGAATAAGTTGCGTCTCGTCAGCCGGCGCCATTCACTGTCCTTGTCGGTGTCATAGACACCCCTGCCCGGATGCGGTTGGCAGAAATAATTCGGGGACGGAGACCGAATTCTTGGGAACCGAAAACCAACGGTTTGACACTCCGGGTAATTCGGTCTCCGTCCCCGAACTATTTCCAGTACTCATCCCAACGTCGGTCCACCAGGCGGGTGGTCGAGGGATTCGGTTCGAGCGGTTTCGGATAGCCCTCCTTCCAGGTGGCATCGATTCCGACGGTGCCGCCGTATACAGGGCGCGCCCCGACGAATTTCTGGGTTTCAAAAAGCATGTCGCGCGCGGGATCGAAACGCGTAAAGATTCCCCACTGCAGGTTCTCCTCGTCGTCGAGATCGACGTCGGGGCTGACTGCGACGATGAAGCGAGCACCAATCGCGGCCTCGATCAACCGCTCCAGCACGGCGCGAGCGTTCCCTTCGACGGCGACGACGAGGAATCCCCCGTCCAGCAGCTTCCACCGACGGACGAGCGGATCAAAGCGCTCAGGGGAGTCGCGCAACCGGGGTTCCTCGGTGTTGACGACCTCGCCGGTCGCGTCGATGACCAGCTTACTGCCAACGTGCATCGTGAACGACGTGAAGTCGAGCGTGTCGAGCGGCGCCACCGGCAGCAGGAGCAGGTTGTCCTGGATACCGCACCGAAGACCGATCTCGGCCAGGACCCGGGAGAAGACGGAGGGGTCGTGCTCGGCCCGGACGAGGACCATGACCTTCGTCAACGAGAGTTGCCCGGTGCCGAGCAGCGACATCGCCGTCTTGAGCACCTCCTTCGGGTGGCGTTCCTGGACGGATACCACGAGGAGGTTGTGGAATCCCGCACCGACGTAAGCGCACATGTCGACCACGTTCGGGTTGATCACACGGATCAGCGGCCCAACCATCTGGCCCGCCGCAATACCGATGAACTTGTCCTCCTGTGGGGGCTTTCCCACGACGGTGGCCACATAAATCGGGTTGCGTTTGCGCGTCATCTTCCGGATGTGGAACACGGGGAAGTCGGCCGCGTCGGAGTAATGTCCAAAATGATCCCCAAACGGGCCTTCCAACCGACGCTCCTTCGGCGGGACAACCCCTTCCAGGACAAACTCCGCTTCTGCGGGAACCAGCATGTCGATGGAGGCAGCTTGCACCAT
>CBDAPB010000030.1:0-174965 GCA_965198265.1 Terriglobia bacterium | reverse complement strand
TCCAAAGTCCTTCTTTAGGATTCCCTACGATCTCGCCCGCTCCACACCTCCCACCGCGCGTGTCCAAAAAACTTCACTTACTCGCGATCGACAACAGTTGAGGAGAAGACGCTGTGGAGTGTTGGCGCACCGAAGGCGACGACTCAGCCACGACCGCCGTATTCCATCCCCCTTGGCCCGTCCACTCGTTCGGGGCCCACCCACGCTGGGCACAAAGTTCGGCGATCTCGTCCCGCTCCTCGTCGCGGATCCCGCTAAGTACGGCCCAGGCCGGTGCGAGGTCCGCCAGGCGGGGAACGACGGTCTTGAGGACGGCAGCTGTGGTGTTACAGACGACGCCGTCGACCGTCCCCCGGAGCTGCTCCACACCACCTTCCAGGACCGTGATTCGCTCGCCGCCGATCTCGTTCAGACGGCTGTTTGCGCGCGCGGCGTCTGCGGCCACCGGGTCGACGTCACACGCGAGGACCTGGCCGGCCCCGAGCCGTACGGCGGCGATTGCCAGGACGCCCGACCCGCATCCGATGTCCGCAAGACGCAGCCCGGGCCGACAGAGACGCTCCAGTGCCTCAAGGCAGTTCCGTGTCGTGGGGTGAAGACCGTTGCCAAAGGCGGGTCGCGGCAGAAGTCGCACAACCTCCCGTCCGCTGTGCGGGTCCGGCGTGTTCGCCGGCTGTATGATTAAGTGGCGTCCCACGTCGATGGGAGACCAACGCCCCCCGGTCTCACACACGTCGGTCTTCTGAAAACTTACTACAGGCTGAGGCACGCCAAGGCGTCGAGCGTCCCCTTCGAGCGAGAGGACAAGTTGCCACAGTTCCTGGCGGGGCGTGGAAGCGACAGGCAGGAACGCCCGGATGTGGATACGTTGCTCGTTTCGCTCATCGACGACGCACCCCTTCAATCCAAGCCGCTTCAGCCGCACGCGAAGAGCGCCGAACAGCCCCACCTCGCTCTCGATCCCGAGCTCCCACCAACGCACGACTAGCTCAACGGAAGAGAATGAAACTTTTGATGCCGAGGCTTCGCTCGACGCCATCGATATTTGACTCACACTTGAGCCCACCCGCCACTTGCTCGAGATCACTGTCGCTAAGGGGTGAATCTGCCGCAAGCGACGCCTTCAACTCCGCCTCACTGAAATCGAACCCATGGCTTGCGCCCAACTCTACAATTCTCTGCGCCGGCACGGTGCGTTGCTCGCCGCTCGATAGTAGGGAATCAAACTCCTGCGCCAGCTCCCTGTCCGTCCCAACCCTGTCCCAAAATCCGGTCACTGCTTCCTGACTCATCGAAGCCCCCTTTTTAGCTTTATTCCGGGTCTAGGGGCAGACTATGGTTTCGCGCCAGACCGAAGTCAAGCAGCACAGGCCAGCACGCTGGGCTTCGGCCACACCCTTTGTGGATTCCTCCCACTCGTCTCGGAGGGTCCCATTACTGCTCTTCGGATGTCTTTCCCCAGGGCGAAGGAGCCGGTTTGAGGGGCAAGCCGCGTGGTTGAGCAGTCGAAAACTGATGATTGGGATCCTCCGGCAGAGGCGTTTTGACCATCGTTTTGAATATTCCCCCCGCTACCTTCTCCAGGTCTTCATCAGAGAGCTCACCGACGGGTTCAGGTTTGGGGGGTATGACCAGATAGATCTTTTCCAGTGTGCTTTCAACCACTTCGATCTCCACCCCCTCCGCCAGGTCCATGCCCACCTCTGCCATGGCGGCCTTGGGATCTGCTTTGAGCCTGGCCTTAAACTCCTCATCGGCCCATGCTTTGGCGATTAACTGCCCGTACCGCTTATCTTGTTCTTCTTGGTTCATGTCCTGTCTCCTTTCAGGGTGAAGTGAAAACAGCCGACTGCAGGCTGAAGTGCCCCCCTACTTTTTCCAAGTCTGTATTGAATCATTGCTGAAAGGTCTAGCAACTGGAGTCCGTCGCCGGTGGCATTGGACTCATCACGACGACCCCTTCCCTCAAGAGCTTCGAGGCACTGGGCGACTTGAGGCCGGCGACTATGGGAAGGTAGAGACTGCCCGCGAGAGTGGCGCAGGATGATTGAGTGCGGACTCCGCACGGGCGGCAGGAACTTCAACGCCACCTGCCGATGCAGCTTCGTATCCTCGGCCCGGTAGACCACACCCATACCTCCGCCCCCGATCTGTTCGAAAACTTTGTAGTGGGATATGGTCTGGCCGATCATTTCTCAAGCCGATTGTAGAGCCCGACAACGATACGAGATGTCGGACTCATTTGATCAGAGCGTACACGATGACAGCAACAAGGGCAGCAACTGCCACCGCAGCCAGCAGGATAGTCCTTTCCGTCTTCTTGACAGTCTTTTCAAGCTCGGGCTGAAAGCGATGCCCGCGTCCCCGCTCAGGACCAACACCCAATTCGACAGGGTTTCCAGCACAGGGGCCAACCGGATGATCTCTTCCGCATATCGCGCAGAATGCCATCGAGACCTCCTTTGATGCTGTCCAGTAGCCCGCGCTAAGGCGTCATGGCACCGGCACCCGTTCCTTCAGTTCTTCAAACCAGTTCACGACGACGTGGATCTGTTGGGGTGCAGGTTCATCGGTTTCCGCCGGCAAGACCATCAGGAATTCGCCGCCCGGCGTGATGTCGTAGTCCCGATAGGTGCCAAATACGAGGGCCCTTGTATCGGAAGCGTCTGCTCAATTCCAAATCGAAAACCTCCATCGGTTGAAACGTCTACGCCCGTTATTCTGGGCGTCTCGCCAGTGCCAGTCTCGCGTCGATAGAACAACTCGTTTCCGTCCGGCGACCAGACTGGAAATAGACCGCCCGCCTGCGTAATCTGATGCTTTGAACCTGTCGCGGGAAACGCCTGTACGAAAACCTGCCGAGCGGGCCCACCTTCACTCGAATAGTAGGCAAGCCACTTCCCGTCCGGCGAGAATAAGGAACCAACCTCGACCGATTCTGGCTGGTCATAAAAGAGCTCTGGGGTGGCCCCACCATCAAGCGATAGCGTCCATATACCGTAATCTCGGCGACGCCGTACGGCGAAAGAAAGAACGTTCCCATCGGGGGACCATGATTCCGGTAAGTGGCGGGTTCCTTCTTCGGCGGTCGTCAGGCGTTCGGCGACCCCACTTCCATCTGCGGGTTGCCACCAAATGCTCGTTGTTCCGTCTCTGTCTGAGGCGAAGGTCAAGCGTTCACCGCCAGGCGTCCATATGGGTCGGCTGTTGTTGCCTTCCTGTGTTAATCGCCGAATAGCTGAGTTACCGGACAGATCGTAAACCCAGACGATGCTTTGCCCATCGTCTTCAGTTGTTTGGACGGCAAGCTGCGTTCCATCCGGCGAAATGCGGGGCGTCGAATATTGAGCGGGCGGTACGTTGAGGGGTTCCACGTCGCCGTTACGGTCTACCAATGCGAGAATACGGTTAGCAATAGTTGACACACCGCCTTTAACGTAGACGACGGTGCCGTTGTCGGACAGACCAAAGTGCGGCACAGGTGAGGCGGGGATTCGACTCACACTCTCGATCAGCGGTACTGGACCGCCCGTCACGGTGAGGTTCGCCGCATCGAAAGGCGCCGCAAAGATTGTTTGATTTAAATAGTAGATGAGATGCCCGGTCGACGCGTAAGACGGCGCTTGGCCATCCTCTATGAGTAGTGTTTCTTCGCCGGTCTCCAATTCATACGCCCATATCTGAGCCCCGCTAGAGGCGCCGCCCGACTGCCTATTGAACAGGAGGACCGCGCCGCCGGGTAGCATGTGTGGACCGGTGCCGTTGTCCACAACGACCTCGGGAGTCCCCCCGTTCGCCGAAACACTCATGATCATTCCCGGCTGACCGAAGTAAACAGTGTCGTCAACCCAGTCCCAACCACGGAGATCCGTCCCGTCGTACAGCGGGACTGGTGTCCCCCCGGCGATTTCAACCTTCTTCAGTTGGTTACCGGCCCTGTAGGCGATCCACTGGCCGTCAGGCGAGAAAATTGGGTTTCCGGGGTATTCCTGAGTACCAGAAACAGGTCGGGCCTCCTCGGAGCCGACATCTCGGATCCATAGTTGACCGTTTGCGACGTAAACGATGCTGGACCCGTCGGGGGCCACGCCAACCAACTTTTGGTCCGCCGCCGTGAACACTTGCTCGTCGGGCAGAAGGTGAGTAAAACGCACAACGGACATCGGTGGGTGGGGTTTCAGGTTCCACGTGGCAATCGCGGCTACGATGGCTGTAACTAGGAATGTAGCCCCGACCCACCGCAGTACCGGCCTCGGAGGTGCTTGAACGACATCGGCAACCGGTTGCACTACGAGGCCGTCTGGGTCGCCCAGCACCTGCTCAACTTCGACTCGCACGTCACCGACTGCCTGCCACCGGTTCTTCGGTTCCTTTTCCAGACACCGGCGCAGCAGCTCCTGAATCCGGGGATTGATATTCACGGGCAGGATCGTGAAGTCGGCGTCTTTCGCTACGGCCGCCGCGATCATGTCCGTGACTGTCGGCCCAGCCCACGTCTGCCGACCCGTCAGCATCTCGTAGAGGACGCAACCGAACGCCCACACATCGGCCCTCTTATCGACTTCCTGACCCCGGGCCTGTTCCGGGGCCATATAGGCAGCGCTACCGAGGATTACGCCCTGCTGCGTGGCGGTCATGCTCAGCGTCGGAGACTGTGACAGGTTCACATCCGATCCATCACCCGCAAGCGCCTTCGCCAACCCGAAGTCCAGCACCTTCACCTTGCCGTCGGGCGTGACTTTGATGTTGGCGGGTTTCAGATCCCGATGGATGACACCCTTCTCATGCGCGGCTTCGAGAGCTTCGGCAATCTGGAGAGCTAGCTTGAGGGATTCCGCGACCGGGATAGCACCCCTCTTCAGCCGATCCGCGAGGGTGTCGCCTTCAACAAGTTCGGGGACGAGGAATCGCGTGCCGTTGTCTTCTTCCAACCCATAGATGGCAGCGATGTTCGGGTGGTTCAACGATGCCAGGAGCTTCGCCTCACGCTCGAACCGGGTGAGGCGTTCCTCGTCCTTGGCGAACTCCTCGGGAAGCGTCTTGATTGCCACTTCGCGTCCGAGCTTGGAGTCCCGAGCACGCCACACCTCCCCCATGCCACCCTTGCCAAGCGGGGAGAGGATTTCGTAGCTGCCAAGTGTCTTACCGATCATGGCAGCGGCACCCGCGCCTTCAGCTCCTCGAACCAGTTGAGGACCACAACGAGGTCTGGCATGTCGGATAGTTCAGTCGCGTCATCGACGTCCTTGATCATCAGGAAGCGACCGTCCGTCGGTGAGACATCATAGGAGGGTGAACCACCGGTCAAGTAGTAGTCGAACTCAAACAATGGTTGGGGTGTTCCCCACTCTGCTGGAGACCCTGACGTGATTGAGACACGCATCATCCTCGGTGGAGTTCTTTGAACATAGTAGAGCGCACGGCCATCGGGAGACCATTTCGGCAGGAGCCCGTTGCTTGTGATCTGCCATGCACCGTCGTTGACGTTCGGAAAGGGCTGTACCCAGATCCCCGCCGAATTGTAGGCAATCCACCGACCGGTGGGCGCTACCTGCGCCTGCCCGTCGAATCGTGGACTCTGAATCAGCGGTTCTGACTGACCGGTATCCATTGCGTGGGCATAGATATCCCAGTCCGCGCCGTTCTCTTGTTGAAAGATCAGTGTCTGGCTGTCCTGGGACCAGGTCCATGGTGATTGGATATTCCCTCTCTCTGTTAGGCGCTCGACCGCACCCGTGCCATCCGCTGCGCGCCAAAAGAGATTGCGTATGCCGCCGTCTCGTGCGGAGCTGAAGGCGATCCGCTGCCCGTCGTGCGTCCACAACGGATAGCTGTCAGTCCCAGGGTCAAACGTTGCCCGTCGCCCCCGGCTACGCTCCAGGTCATAGATCCATATGTCGGGGTTCCCGTCAGTCTCAACGCGCATCGCCAACTGACTCCCGTCAGGGCCAAGAACAGGCGCGCCATAGTCACCTGGTTCAAAATCGAGTTGCTCCTCAATTCCGTCTTCGTCAACCCAAACCAATACCCGTCCCGCGGTCGGCGGCTGTGGTGCGTATACAAGGGTTCCGCCGTCGCTGATGGCAAAACTCGATAGGCCCTCGACGATAGGCACGGGCGTTCCGACAATTTCAAGCCCCTCCAGATCGAATGGGACAGCCCAGAGGGAACCTTCTTTTCTGAAGATGGTGTGGCCGGTCGGGACGTAGCGAGGCTGCGTGCCCTCGATCAGAACTCGTCGATCATTCGCGTCGACTGACTGCACAACGATTTCGGACTCGCGTCCGGTCACATAGTTCACCACGAACAACATGTGGCGTCCGCCAGGTAGCAGGTCGGGCCATTCGTGGTCGTTCTCGCCGGCGTCAATTGCGCGCCGCGTGATCTCTCGAGCCATCCCACCTGAGAGCTGGGCCTGTCGGAGAGTCGTGCCAACGCCCCCCAGCGCGAAGACAAGTGTGTCATTGGTTGCCCAACTTACATTCACAGGCCGCACATCATCTACGATTGTCGTTGCCTGGCCACCTTCAAGCGGGACGCGCTTAAGGACGGTATCAGCTCCAAAGGCAATAGATAGCCCATCGGGAGAGAAGGTGGGCCACCCCCCGTTCTCGGTACCTGGGATCGCTACCGCATCTAGCTCGACGAGTTCACGACGATAGAGTTGGGAGACGCCGTCGCGCCTCGCAGCGTACACGAGCGTATGCCCGTCAGGGGACACGGCGAAGGCCATTCCACCCCGGCGTTGTGCGAGCTCCACACCGTTGGGGATATCGATTGGAATTCTTACAGGACGGAGCGGCGTCGGAGGGTCGAGCCACGTTGTCCCCAAAACCGCAACTAGACCGAGGCCGACGAGCAGCGCGACCGCGGCTACCAACATTCTTCCTCGGCTCGTGGGTGGAGAGGACACGGACACGCCGGACGAGGACCCCTCGTCCTTCACCCACTGCAACTCGTCCAGCAGATCGCTTGCACTCTGCCAGCGGTCGTCCGGATCTTTCGCCAAACACTTCTTAACCGTGCGATCCAGAGTATTCGGGGAGATTGACTGGGAATCGCTCACCGGTGGTGGCACCTCCTTGAGGATCGAGCCGATCAGGCTCGCCGGACTCTTCCCCTCGAACGCCTTCTTCCCCGTCACCATCTCGTACACGACCGCCCCGAACGCGAAGATGTCTGTCCGGGCATCGGCTTCCTTACCTTCCAACTGTTCAGGGGCCATGTACTGCAGTGTGCCGATGATCGTGCCTTCAGCTGTGAGGGGCGCTGACGGGTCTTGGGTAGGCATCTGCGACAGCGGTGAGACCCCACCAGCATCGCCCTTGAGTTTCGCCAGCCCGAAATCCAACAACTTTGTCCCCGACTTGGTGATCATGATGTTGCCGGGCTTGAGATCCCGATGGACCACACCCTGCCGGTGGGCTTTGTCGAGTGCGTCGGCGATCTGGATGGCGTACTCGAGGGCCTGATCGAGTGGCAGACGTCCTTTCTCAAGGCGCTGTTGCAGAGTCTCGCCCTCCACCAACTCCATGACGAGGTAGTGAACCCCGTCCTGTTCGCCAACGTCGTGGAGCGTGCAGATGTGCGGGTGGTTGAGGCTGCTGACAGCGCGGGCTTCACGCTCGAAGCGTTCCCGGCGTTGGGGGTCGTCGGCCAGGTGTTCGGGTAGGACTTTGATGGCAACAGTGCGGTCCAGGCGGGTGTCGGTCGCGCGATACACTTCTCCCATACCGCCCGCACCGAGCTGGTCGGCGATTTCGTATGGGCCTAAGCGAGTACCTGCTGCCAGCGACACATCGCACCCCGTTATGTTTTGAGCGATCTCCGTAGAGCTGGCTAAATACTACGAAACGGGGGGGGTGGAAGCAATCAAACTGTCACCTGGATTCACCTGGACGTAAACCGGCAAACAGGAGATCTGTCAGTGGTAGGATCGACGCGATTTCCGCCATCTTCCCAGGTACGGGATGACGACTACACGCCCAAGTGGTCGACCTTCGACTGGACGTCGCCAGCCAAGAACCCAGTCGAGCTGGTAGACATGCGGGTCGGTCAGGATAACGTGATTACACCCGATCAGTCGGAAGTGCTACGTGGGCGGGATTGCGCAGAAAACCACTAATCAGTGAGACAGATTGAGATCGGCCTCGCCAGCATCTTGGCTCTTCTGTTTGGTATCACAGTGACTATCTTCGGCACAGCCCTTGTGTCGGATCGTAGCTTCCCGAAATGGGTGGGCTGGCTGGCGATCCTCGGCGGTATACCTATTGCGGTGGCCGGTCTCGTCATGGCCTGATTTCGATAACGTAAAAGGGACCCACCCAAGGGGGTTCTGATCGAGCAAAAGGGACCCACCCCTGATAGCCTCCCCCGGCGTGTCGCCGGATGAACCGGCAAGGCGGGAGGGAGGGTGAGGAGTTGTTAGGGATGGATCAGTACGAGATGGTCAGGACCGCACATCGGGTTTACAAGAAAAGCATTCGACAGATCGCCCGGGAGACCGGGCACACGAGACGGACGGTCCGGAAGGCGTTGGCCGGGCAGGAGCCGAAGTATCGGCGGGAGAAGGAGCCGGCCTGTCCGGTGATGGATCCGGTGGCCGGGATCGTGGAGGGCTGGCTGCGGGCGGATCGGGAGCAGCCGGTCAAGCAGCGACACACGGCGCACCGGGTGTGGCAACGTCTGGTGGACGAGCATGGATTTACCGGAGCCGAGCCGACGGTGCGGCGATGGGTGCGGGAGCGGAAGATGCGGCTGGGCTGGAGCCGGTCGGCGGCGGTGGTGCCGCTGGATCCGGAACAGGCGTCGGAAGCCGAAGTGGACTGGGGCACGGCCTGGGTCCGGATGAATGGTGAAGACCTTCAGGTCAAACTGTTCTGCATGCGGAGCCGGTACTCGGGCAAGTCGTTTGTGCGGGCGTATCGGTGGGAACGGCAGGAGATGTTGCTGGACGGTCAGATCCGGGGGTTCGGCTGGTACGGCGGCGTATTCCCGACCGTGGTCTTCGACAACCTGAAGACGGCTGTGAAGCGGGTTCTGAGAGGGAAGGCCCGGATCGAGCAGGACCGGTTCACGGCGTTTCGAGCCCACTACACGTTTGAAGCGCGGTTCTGTAATCCGGCCCGGGGCCAGGAGAAAGGCGGTGTCGAAGGCCTGGTGGGTTTCGCACGCCGGAACTTCCTGGTGCCGGTTCCCGAGGTGGCCGACTTGGAGGATCTGAACGCGCAACTGCTGGAACGCTGCGCGACCGACGACCAGCGCCGGATCGGCGGCCGGGCCGACGACCGCACGATCGGGGAACGGCATGCTGCCGAGCAAGAGCGGCTGTTGGCACTGCCCGAGACGCCATTTGAGAACACCAAGGTGGTGGGTGTGCGGATCAGCCGGTACCAGACCGCGCAGGTGGATTCGAACCGGTACTCGGTGCCGACCGCGTATGTGGGACGCCGTCTCTGGGCCCATATTGGCTGTGACCGGGTGCGCTTTTATGCGGACCAGAAGAAGGTGGCCGAACATTCCCGAGCCTTCGGTCATAGCGACTGGCGGATTGATCCGATGCACTACCTGGAACTGATCCGCCGGAAGGTGGGGGCGTTTGAAAGCGCCCGACCGATTCGGCAGTGGCGGCCCCAGTGGCCCGCCCATTACGAGACGGCGCTGGAACGGTTGCGGGAACGGCACGGCTATAGCCGGGGCACCCGGCAGTTTATCGGCATCCTCCAACTCCACCAGGACTGGGCTCTGGACCGGGTCTCGGCGGCCCTTCAGGAAGCGCTCGATGCCCACTGCGCCGAACTGGACGCGGTCCAGCACATTCTGATGCGGGAGGCATCCCCGGCCCGAGCCCATGCCCCGCTCGAGTCCGGGTTAATGCCCGGTATCACCGACCGGACGATCGCTGGAGCCGATCTGGATCAATACGACCGTCTCCTGACTGGGGGTGTGCGATGACACCGGGCCAGGAGATCGTTCTGGACGACGCATTACGGCAGCTTCGGCTTCCGGCCATGGGACGGGAGTGGCGCGAACACGCCCGGCAGGCCAAGGAGGCCGGAGAGGGGTACACCGGCTTCCTGCTGGCTCTGGCCAGCCGCGAGTTGGAACAGCGCCAAGCCAATCAGGTCCAGCGCCGGTTGCGCGAGGCCCGGTTTCCACTGCTCAAGACCCTGGAAACGACCGACCTGAAGAAGTGGCCGGCGCTGGATGCGGTTCAGGTCCGCGACTATGCCGAGTGCGGCTACATCACCCGGCGCGAGAACGTTGTGCTGCTGGGCAAGCACGGCACCGGCAAGACCCATGCCGCAACGGTCCTGGGTGTGGAAGCCTGCCGCAACGGTTACCGCGTCGGGTTCACCACGGCCGCGGGATTGGTCAACACGCTGATCGAATCCCGCGAAGAACGGCAGTTGAAGCGGTACCTGGCCAAGCTGTCCCGCTTTGAACTGCTCGTCGTTGACGAGGTCGGCTATATCCCGTTCTCGGCCGAGGGGGCCCAGCTGCTGTTTCAGGTCTTCTCGGACCGTTATGAGAAGGGCTCGGTGATCGTCACGTCGAACCTCCCGTTTGCGCAGTGGACCAGCGTCTTCGGCGACGCCGCGCTGACTGCGGCCCTATTGGACCGGCTCACCCATCACTGCTCGATTCACGAGTTCAAATGGGAAAGCATCCGGTTCACCGAAAGTCTGGGCGCCGCCAGCAAACGGAAAAAGAAACCCCGTGCCGCCGGAGGATCCGCGTGAAAAACGCGGGCGCGACGGGCTGTGGAAAGTGCCGCCACCGTGGGAACCCGCTGCAAAGCCAGCGCGTTCCCACCGCGGCTTGGAAGCCTTCGGCTTCCACACTTTCCACAGCCCCGACGGCGGGCTTACTTACAAACCATTAACCCAGGGGGTGGGTCCCTTTTACTCGATCGGGGTGGGCTCTTTTTACGTTGTCAAAGCGAATGGCCTACTCTGGCTTCTCCGATTTGGCCATGACGATCAATTTATCTGGAACCTCTCTCGCACTTGTATGGATGATTGTCGTAGGTGTACGGATGTGGCGTCTGGCTTCCGCAAAGAGTTCAACCGCGACTGAGGTTTGATCATTGCCCAAGTTCGCGTAAAACTTCACCGATCAGTCTGCATGATTTTGTGGATGTTAGTTGACTGCGACTGTAGCAGGAATGAAAAGGACCTCCCCTCGTCGAGAGGGGCCCACGACACCTGGGGGGAATTCTGGGGGGACCACCTGCATTGATGGAGTGTTACGGACTGATAGGTGCTCACAGCTAACCCCAGCGGTTGCTGGAACACGAGGTTTTTGAACTTCTCGAGTCAATTGGAGTCCGCGAAAAGGACAAACTGATCCTGTGCGGAGGCGTGTTCAACAGCTGGAGCCTGAACGACGCAGTTGCTTCTCGATTTCCGAATACACGGTTCCACGTTTCGTTCGCGCCTGGCAATCCCGGTTGTGCCATTGGTGGACCACTCAGTTTGTTCGGTGTGTCTACCGGGGCCGCGCAGCCGCTCGTCCCCTTTTTGGGCCCACAGTATGGCAGCGATGAAGTAAAAAGGATCCTCGACAACTGTAAGGCGAGATACGCCTTTCATCACACTCCCGAGATCCTGGAGATCACGACGAATGCTCTCTCTGCAGGAAAGATGGTGGGCTGGTTTAGCGGCAAGTGTGAGTTCGGATTCCGGGCGCTAGCAGCCCGTGGCAGAAGTCTGATGGTTCGCGCGCACGGGTCTTGCGAGGCGGAGACGAGGCGCGAGGAGGAATTGATGCGGTTTCATCATGACGACGAGCAACAAAGTATCCGACCGCAACCCCCGTGCGCCCGGAGGGTTACGGCGGCGTCACACCATCTGGGTTGTTGCCGTGCCTCAACGATGTACCAGCATCGCAGTCGGCCCGGCGCCTACCATCTGGCGCGACGACGCCGTAACGCGAGCCATCAGACTTCTGCCACGGGCTGCTAGGTGCGAGAAGCGTATTTGCCAGCCCGGCGAACCAGTATGCGTATGACAATTTGAGTCACTATTTGAAGAACAGACCGGCATACATGGCCTACGCCGTTTCGATGACCCGTGAGGGCAGCAGGAAGTATTCGGGTGTCGAAGCGCCGTACTTGTCGCGTTCTGTTCGCATGCCCGATTACTTCGGGGATTCGCCGGTTCGCCTGCATACGGTTTCAAAAGCGGATTCACCTACGCTACACGAACTCCTTGAGACCTTCTCTAGTGATTTCGGCGTGGCAGCTCTGTTGAACACTTCACTGAATTACTTCGAAGAACCTATATGCCTCCGCCGAAACTGTAGACCCTCGTGTAGCCGGGGGAGTAGCTCTCGAACTCGGAGGACGTGAGCGAAAAGACATTGTAGTTTTCAAGCGGCTCCAGGTAGAAATGGACGGAGACCAGGTTTCGGTCTGTTTCGAGGTTGGACATCTGGTGGATTTCTTCTTTCTGGATCGCCATGACGGCGCCGGGATCGCCGTTCTCGGAAAAGTCCGGACGGACGTGGCCCGCTGGGGTTCGCAGGTAGTTGTCCGCCGACAGGACGCCATCATAGACATAGACGGAACACAATGAATTGGCGTGGTCGTGTAGTGGGCTGCGCTGTCCCGGTTTCCAACACAGGACGAGCACTTCGAAGTCGTCAGTCCGGCTGACGAGGTTGCGGGCGTACCTGTTGTCCGCGAACTGGACGAAAGGCTCGACTTCATCGGGCTGAGGCCGAAGGTCTCCGATAAGCCGCCGCAGGTCCGGCAACTCCATCTCCGGGGCCCGCACTCGAAGCTCTTCGATGGTTTCCCTGAGGTTCATCGTTCCTTCCGTTTCCCGATATTCAAAACCATCGGTTCACTCATAGCGAAGAGAAACGTCCAACTGATTTCTGGCGCAACAAGCATAGCGCAGGACGCCTGTTCAGGGCGATAGTACTGCGCCGATTGGTGGAAGAACGCTTCTGAAAGTCACCGACCCAAGACAACGTCGAGCCCTGAAAGAACCAGGCTGAGCTTAGCCTTGGAGACTTGCCCACACGCTCAGTCAGTGTCCCCTTGTCGAGGGTTACGACTTGCGAGCCACAGAGTCCTTCGTCAAGCCTTTGAAACGTTGCGACAAGAAGACATTGCCCGGTGCGTTCGCCCATTTGAGGTTGCTCGTGAGGGGGACGCACACGACCGTCACGATTCTACTTCGATTTCAAAAACGTCACCTTGAAGGATAAGAACTGGCCGACGGAATCCCGGAGCAGAGCCCCTCGGTGTGGGCAAGTCAGCCACCACACTTCACCTTGTGAAATCACCACTCCGTTCGTTCCATTCTGATGTTCGACGCCGTCGCAGCGAAATCGTCCGACTCGACACCAATCTCGTCGATTGCCCGATTCATCAGATCCGTCACATGGTTGGTGCCGTGCCTCGCTATGTATTCCGCCAGCGCCCGGCTATAAGGCTGGCTTCGGGACTTCTTAAGACGTTTAGCCAAACGGTCGGCCTCTTCAAAAACCTCGTCAGGAATGGAAACAGTAGTCTTCATACCAGAAGTATAACCGTGGGGCTGGCGTCGGAAGTTTTTCGCACGAGAGAGCGCCCGCCCATCGGATCAGCGTTGATCTGTGGGCGACGAAAGAGTATGTGTTTCTTGACGTGAACCCCTCGGTTCTCCACAACACCGGCGAACTCCTTCGGGCAGATCAAGGAGCGAGCGAACGCGTGAGAATCTCGATGTCCTGGTCGAACGACTCGGGTTCGAGCGGGCCGAAGGAGAAGCGGAAGAAGTTCCTCAACGGAGAATCAGTTCCCCGACGAGCCATGTCGCAGTCAGTCCCTTTGAGGATGGCGGCGCCTTCCTTGAAAAGCCGGGTGTTGAACTGATCGGCTGTCAGATCTCCGGGGAGCCGGCACCAGTGGTAGAAGCCACCCTCTCCCGAGAAGAGTCTCAGGCCCAACCGTTCAAAAGCTTCCCCGTACCGCTGACGCTGGGCGCCGTAGAAGGCGGGCACGGCCTTCCTCGAGAGTTCCACGCGCTCCTCTCCCAGCAGCTCGAGAGCGAAGCACTGAGACGGATGGGAGACACCACCCATGCCGAACGAGGAGAAGTTTCCGAGGATCTCGATGTGACGCTTCGATGCGACGACCCATCCGATTCGGATGCCGGGCGCCTGGAACCCCTTGGTTGCGGCACCGACAACGAAGATGTTCGACTCGTCGATACTTCGGACGTATCGCATGGCACTTACCGGGCTGTCGTGGAAGAGCTCATACGCCTCATCGAACAGGATCCCTATATTGGCCGAACGAGCCAGCTCTACGAAGTTCTCGAGGGCGTCTCCGTGCCGGGTGATACCGGTCGGATTACAGGGGTTGCTCATGAGGATGAGATATTGGTCGTCGTCAGCCACAGCGGAGTAGTCTTCGGCTGTTGGCCGGAACCCGTTTTCGACGGTGCTCGGAACGAGCGTGTACGACCGGCCGATGCGCTCGAGCATGTCGTAGTAAGGGGTGTATTCGGTCGACGCGATCCGGATCGTGATGCGGGGCTCGAGAAACAAGAGCACCGCGACGATGGCGGGCCTCCCCCCGGCAAAAATCATCACGTTCTCGTAAGAGATGTCGGCTCCGTAGTACCTACGGTAGTAGGAAGCAATCGCTTCTCGCAACGCCGGGAGACCCCATGCCTTGGGGTACTTCAGATGATCCGACGTGACATCGACCCGGCTGGGGATCTCCGGGCCACCGGGCAGCTGCACCGTCCGGGGGAAGCCCTGACTCCACGGATGGGTTCCAGGCTCTCCCATGTATGTTCCGAAAGCATCGAGGAAGGCATAGAGCGTCTCATAGATTCCCATGGGAGGGACGTATCGGAGGAATGACATGTTTGGATCCTTCGCCGTCGTGGCCCGTTCCTATGAGCCCGTAGCAGTGATATCGCCAGCGTCGCCGAAGGCTGTTGCCGGACCCAGTTTCCCTATCGGGGACGTGTCCCATGCCAGCGCGTCCCGAAGCGCCTGAGTCCGGGGCGTGGAAATCTCCAGCCCGTCGTAGAACTCGCCGCGATCGACGAGCTCGCCAACGCCAAAGAACAGAAGCCCCCAGCCAGCCCAGGCCTCGGGCCACAACCACCACAGGACGGGTGGAAGGATCAGGCCGAATCCTACTCTCACGGGGAGGAGAAGAGCCCGCCAGGAGGAACCGGGACTGAGCCCTTCCCGAACCTGCCTCCGAAGGTAAAGGACGAGCTTGATCGCTGCCAGGACTCCGAAGACCGTCGGAGCTTGAAGGAGCACTGCAGCGAACAGCGGTCCCGTCAGCAGGACATCTGCGCTATGAATCGGACCGGACTCGGCGGTCCTCACGGGGTCGTACACACGGTCTATGGAGAACAGGGCTAGGAGACCTGCCCCGGAAGCGACCCAGCCAAGCACCGCAGGCGCGTCGGCCCACGTCAGCGCAAGGGCGGTGGCTCCCAGGAAAGCCCCGAAGGCAACGATCTCCCGGCTCAGGCGCGAGCGGCGCAGGTTGAGCATCGCGCGCCAGGCGCGCAGCGGCCGCCCCAGGTGAAACGTGCTCACGGCCAGCGTTGCTGCGGCGAGGGGAGCGAAGAACAGGGGGTTCACTGCGACATTCCCCGCAGCTCCCGCCAGAATCCACCCCACGAGGGCAGCCGCTGCCGTGGTGAAGAGCCAGAGTGGAAGCTCGGAACGGAACGTGATCCCCTCACTGGCATCGGGACGGGAAGCCTCGAATGAAGCGACGACATCCTGGGAAAGCGACCACGTGCTCTCCGGGGGCCGGGCTCCTTCCCGCAAGGGTTGGAACCGAATGCGTGGGCGAGCCGGCGCAATAGGAAAACCGGGCGTGCTCTCCTCGCCGTCGAGGGCACCGAAGCCCAGGGCCGCGGTCGGACACGCGTCGACGCACGCCGGTTCCCGTCCCTCCTTGAGGCGATGATTGCAGGAGGTGCACTTGGTCATCACCGAGAGGCCATCGTCGAATCGCAGCGCCTCGTAGGGACAGACCCAACTGCAATACCCGCAGCCGATGCAGCGCTCCGCGTCGATGAGGACCGCACCGGTGGAGGGTTCGCGCCCGATGGCCAGTGCCGGGCACTGGCGCATGCACGGAGCCTCGGTACAGTGGTTGCAGGCCAGCGAGAGATGAAAGGTGGGAATGCCGGGTCGGCGCTCTTCGTTGAAGGGCACCACCCGGCGCCAGCTCCTGCCCCATCCGAGGTCGTTTTCGGTGGAGCAGGCCAACTCACACGCGCGGCACCCGGTGCAACGATTGAGGTCGAACAGGAACCCCCGCGTGACCACGCCCTCCTCCCCGCTCACTGCGGCACCTTCTCCACCTGCACGCGGTTTTCGTGGAAGGCGGCGCCATGACCCATGTCGGTCTCCCGACCCGCCGAGAGGACGTTGACGGCGGCTCCGTCGCTGAGCCACCAGCCGTTGGTCAGAGACACACAGCCGGCGCGCAGCCCGAAGTCCAATCGGGATCGCACCTCCAGGGACCCCCGATCGTTGAACACCCTCACTCGCTCACCGCCGCGGATTCCGCGCGCCAGGGCATCAGCGGGACTCAGATCCAGCGCGGGAGCAGGGTCATTCACCCGGATCATCTCGAGGTTGCCGAACTGCGAGTGGATGCGGTTCTTGGTGTTGGGCGTCATGAAGTACAGCGGGTATCGACCACCGTCGCTTCCCTTCCCGGGCACAGCTTCCTGCGGCGCGACCCACGACGGCAGCGTATCGACACGCCAACGTCGCCCAGCCTCCTCGGAGTACAGCTCGATCCTTCCCGAGGGCGTGGGGAAGACCAGGTCGGCGAAGGCTACCTCCTGGTGGCCTGGGGCCAACACGGGCCCCTGCCGGAGGCGCTCCAGGTTGAGATCGTCGAAGGGGGCCAGTTTGGCCTCGAGCCATGCGTCCACCTCGGCGTCGCCGGGCCCTGGAATGGCGGCGTCAACGACATCGGCCGGCAAACCGAGACGTCGGGCGAGCAGACGGTAGATCTCCGACTCCGGCTTCACCTGCCCGGGAGGATCCAGGACTTTCTGCTTGAGCTGGATGTAGGGATGCCAGTAGGCCCCGATGACGTCGGACTGCTCGAAGAGGGTCTTGGCGGGCAGGACGATGTCCGCCTCGCGCGCCGTGTCGGTGAGGAACTGCTCGACAACCACTCGGAAGTCGAGGCGGCGGAAGGCATCGAGAACCGTGGGGGTCTCCGGATTCTGTGTGACGGGGTTGCCCCGCTCGACCCACGCCATCTTTAGCGGCGGATCCGTGGTGGCGAGCATGTCCCTGCCCAGGCGGGTCGTGGAGATGCTGATGCGAGCCACGCCATCGGGCTTCTCGGGCGGGTAGAACGCGATAGGATCTTTAACCTCGTCGAAGATCGCGCTCTGGAGGTTGGCAAACTGCCATCCCGCGCCGGGCCGGCCGATGTTGCCGGTGAGCGCCAGGAGCGCGATCATCGCGCGCAGCGTCTGCCCACTGTTGGTGTAACGCTGCATGCCGAAGCCGCTGCAGATGGTGAGCGGCTTCACCGTGCCCAAGGTCACCCCCAGGCGCTCGATGAACCGGGCGGGGACGCCGGTAATCTCCTCCGCCCACTCCGGCGTACTATCTTCGACCTTCTCGCGGTAGCTCTCGTGCCCCAGGACGTGGGCGTCGAGAAACGCCTGGTCCACCAGGTCTTCGCGGAACAGGATGTGGGCCAGAGCCAGCGCCAGGGCACCGTCGGTGCCCGGCCGCGGCTGCACCAGCAGTTCAGCCCGCTCGGCGGTCTCGGTGCGGCGGGGATCCACCACCACCAGGCGGGCTCCCGCCTCCACGGCCGCCTCGATGAAGGGCATCTGATGGATGTTGGTCTCGGCCGGATTCTTGCCCCACAGGAGGATGAGCCTCGCGTTCGCGAGGTCCCAGGGGGCACTGTGCTTGTTCTCTCCCAGCGTGAGACGCGTGGACTCGAGGCCCGCGGGCCAACAGAGGTCGCCGTAAGTCCCGGTATAGCCCCCAAAGAGACGCCAGAACGCGGTCCCGACACCGTTGAGCAGTCCCTTCGTGCCGCTGCCGAAGTAGTAGAGGACGCTCTGGGGACCGTACTCCTCTCGAACGCGGACCAGGTGGTGCGTGATCTCGTCGAGGGCCTCCGGCCAGGAGATCTGATGAAAGCTCCCGTCCGCTCTTCGACGGAGCGGGTGAAGGACACGGTCCGGGGATGCGACCCGCTCCACGTAGCTCAGGCCCTTCAGACAAGGCCCTTCCGCCGTGGCGCGGTTGCCCGCATGGGGAAGCACACGGCGCAGCCGCCCTTCCTCGACCTCCACCGTCATGGTGCAGGTGCTGTAGCAGTTCCGCGGGCACGCTGTGGTGAAGACGCTCGGGGCCTTCTTCATGCGACCATAATAGAGGAAAACGGAATCGGCGGGGTAATCAGGTCCGTTCCTTCCCCCCCTACCTCCTTGGCAAATCCACGGTTGCGACCGCCCCTTTCCTTCAATAGAATGCGAGGCGAACCCGACTAGTGGGTGTATCCGTGAAGCCAACGTATCCCTCTGGAGCTGTGTTGGTTGGAATGCAGGAGACAGGTCACCGATTCCACGAATCATCTTGTGGCGGAAAGCAAGCGAGGACCTGCGCATAAACGGAGCGAGAAAATGGACGGAAGACTAGCGACCTTTCTTATTTCCGCGTTGGTACTGGGGACGCTCGGCCCGTCGCCGGAAGGGACCTTACAGGCCAAGGCTGTCCAGGCAGGCGACGCCGAACGTATCACCGTTTGGAGAGGCGTTTTCACAGAGGCCCAGGCGGCGGAAGGTAAATCGATATTCGACGAATTCTGCAGCTCGTGCCATGGGCAATATCTGGAGGGTGGGGGGCAGAGGGCTCCCGGGCTTAGAGACGACAAATTCATGGAAAGTTGGCGGGAGGACCACCTGGGAAGTCTGTTCACCAAAATCAGGACCACCATGCCTCGCCGCAGCACGCGAACCATGACTGAAGATGAGTCGCTCGCCCTCGTGACCCACATATTGCATGAAAACGGCTTTCCTGCGGGTACCGACGAGCTGAATGTCAGTATGCTCAGCACCGTCCGGATTGAAAGAGAGGATGGGCCACAGCCGTTGCCGAACTTTTCACTGATCCAAGTCGTCGGTTGCATGGCGAGAATGGACGATAACGCTTGGGGGTTGAGTATGGCCGGCCAGCCCACCAGGCTGAGAACCACGGAGAAATCGACTCCGGAGGAAATCAAAGCCGCTGAAGCCAGCCCGCTAGGAACTCGGACGTTTCGTCTGCAGAACTTGCTCATGCTCGGCGCCTTCAAACCCGAGGACCACGGGGGCCACAAAATGCAGGCGCGCGGTACTCTGATCCGACGGGGGAGCGGCATCGACCGCGTCAGCGTTACGGAATTACAAATGGTCGGCACGAATTGCGGGCAGTGACTCCTCTGCGTATGGGGTAGGGATAGACGGCCCGAGCCTGCCTCAAGACGCCAACACCCGGATCGAGCTTGCACCGTCGCAGTTTTCTGGTCATGATCTCGTCATTCAACAGAGGAGGTGCCATGCGACTTCGCCACCTTATTATCGGTATCGTTCTGGTGCTGGCTCAGTCGGCCGCACTCGCTCAATCTTATCCGCCGCCATGGCCGCGCGATGGCGTAACGAAGGTTTTCGAGAATGATCGTGTGATTGTCTGGGAGGTGGAATGGCTGAGGGAACCGACCGGCATGCACGAGCATCGCTACGATCTTGTCGTCATCACTACGAGAACAGGCACGATCGGTATCACTACTCCGGACGGCAAGACCATCACGCTTGAAGCCAAGGCCGGGGATGTCGGTTTCCAGGCGGCAGGTGTGATCCACGACGAACACAGCATGAGCGACCCCGCGCGCACGGCGATGGTCATCGAACTAAAGGACTGATGCGCGGGGCCGCCGGCGACGAACTTCAACGACCGGACGGTTCTGTTCCGTAGTGACCTGTAACAGTGCTATCGGTACCAGCGTTCGGCGGAACGGCGTCGGATTCTAGGAGTGACGCTCGAGCTAATGCTGTTTCATTGCGAGGGCGTTACGACACCGAAGACGGCGCCGTTCCGACGAACCCTTCGGGCCGATGGGGGTTGCGGGCGATCTCTGTGTCGGAAGCCGTCACCGATGAATGAGCATCGCTTTCCGTCTCCCTCCTCGACCTCGCCCGCAAGACCCATCGTCGATGGTGCCGATAGCACTGTTACAGGCCACTAAACAGCCGCTTTCTCGACTTCATACCCACTCGAGATCCAGGCCTGGGTTCCGCCGACCACGTTCGCGACGTTTGGAAAGCCACGGCCCTCGAGGATGCTCGTGGCCGCACTGGACCGGTAGCCGCTCCGGCACACGATGGCGATGGGGCGGTCCGGATCGAGCTCGGCGATCCGTTTCTCGAGATCGGTCAGAGGGATATTGAACGCGCTCACGGCGTGCCCATCGCGGTACTCGCCAGGTCTGCGGACATCGAGAACCTGGAGTTCGGCGGTCTCCCGAATCCGATCGCGGAGCTCATCGACCGGGATCTGTTCCGTCGTCGCGGTTTCCCGACCGGCCTCATCCCAGGCGTAAACACTGCCTTCGAGATAGCCGCGCACGGACTCGATCCCTACCCGGGCCAACCGCGTGACGGCCTCCGACACCTTATCGTCTCCGTTGGAGACGATAACGATGGGCGCATCGGTGGACAGCAGGCAGCCGGCCCAGGACGCAAACTGCCCCCCCAGCCCGATGTTGATCGATCCGGGGACGTGAGCCGTTCCGAAGCTGGCGGCGGGACGTACGTCGAGGACGACGTCTCGATCGAGATCGATGTCTTCGGGTCGGAGTGCGTCCGGATTCGGGAGCGCGTCCAGGGAGACGGCCCCCTGTCGGTTGATCTCCGAGTCCTTCAGAAAGTACGCCGGCACGGGTGGAAGCTCCGACGTCATCATCCGCACGAACTCGTCTTCCGGCATGGGCTTCAATGCGTAGTTCAACTGGCGCTGTTGGCCAATTGTCGACCAGGTGTCCTTCGAAATGTTGCGGCCGCAAAGAGATCCGGCACCGTGCGCGGGATAGACTTCGACCGCGTCGTCCAGCTTCAGCAGCTTGTCGTGCAGGCTGGAGTAGAGCATCGAAGCCATGTCTTCTGCGGAATAGCCCCTGGAGCCGACCAGGTCCGGACGGCCGACGTCGCCGATGAACAGCGTGTCCCCGGTGAGCACCTTCGGTGGAGAACCCGGCGCCGACCGGTCGGTCACGAGGATCGAGATGCTTTCCGGAGTGTGCCCGGGTGTCTCCATGAATCGCAGCGTCACCTGCCCGAGTTCGATCTCGTCTCCCTCGGCGACGGGATGGAAGGGAAAGGTCGGTTCGGAGCGTCGGCCGAAAACGATCTCTGCTCCGGTACGCTCGGCGAGCTCTCTGTGTCCGCTGACGAAGTCGGCGTGCAGGTGCGTCTCGATCACGTAACGGATCTTGAATTGCTGCGCGTCGGCTTCGTCGAGGTACTGGTCGACGTCACGTTGCGGATCGACGACGACCGCTTCGCCCTCCGAGCCGATCAGGTACGACGCGTGTGCGAGACAACCGAGGTAGAACTGCTTGAAGTACATGTCGTTCTCCGTGAGCGGCGGGTTCAGCCCCCAGACAGCAGCAGGCTAGGGAGCACTGATCTCGGTCACTTCATCTTTCACCATGTAGAAACGAGCGTTGCGGATTCTCCCCTCCCGGATTTGAAAAAAAGCAGCGCCCGGATACATGAAACGCTTACTATTCTCCCGCAGAGTATAGACGCCGACATATTGCACACCAATTGACGTTCCGCCCCATGGTCCTTCGGCTGAATGGAACAGTTGCCGCGACTCCTCGTTGGCGGTAGCCCACTCGATCCGGAAGGCAAGGTCTGTGTGGACCTCGGCGAACTCTTCGATCATTCCTTGAATGGCGGCCTGCCCTTCGAGTACGACCGCGCCGATCTGATGCTCGGAAGGCGGAACTTGATGGATGGCGTTGGGCAGGTACAGTTCCAGCAGATGGTTCGTAGTCTCTTCCGAACCATCGAGAGCGTTCCAGCGTTCGAACCATTCGCGGGGGACGTCTTCGGGTCTGCTGGACCCCTGTTCCGATTCCTGACCCAGAGTGAGAAAACTGGAAGACAAAAACAACACGGGCAAAAACGACAGCACCTTTATCATTTCCGGTCTTCCTCCCTCGCGACGCGCCCTCGACGTCCTACGTCGCGCTCTCCACGTCGATCTTTGAGATGTCTGATGGCGTGCTCACCTCAGTCCGTGCGAGGCTAGCTGAATCAACGGGCTTCCGGCAGCGGTTTCGCGCAACGGAATCCGATGGTCGGAGTCCGAGTCGATGGATCCGTATAGTTCCGATAGTGAAGGGCGAGAATCCGGTCGTCGGGGTCCGACCACCCCCCGCCACGAAACACACGGTATACGCCCGTATCGGGACCGGGCGGGTTTCTCCTGGCGCTCTGGCTGTAGTAGTTACGCACATACCAATCGCCGACCCATTCCCACACGTTGCCGACCACATCGTGCAGGCCGAAGGCATTCGGTGTATAAGAGCCGACTTCTGTGGGCCCGTCGGGAAAGCCGGTATGTGCCATTCTGACCGGCGTGTTTTCCGCTCCCGGTGCCTGCGGCTGGAACTCATCACCCCACGGGAAGAGCTTCTTGTCCATCCCTCCGCGAGCAGCGCGTTCCCATTCGGCTTCGGTCGGGAGACGCTTGCCCGCCCAACTGCAAAACGCGTCGGCGTCCTCCCAACTAACGTTGTAGACGGGAAATCGCCCTTGGCCCTCCGGGTATTCGGGAACCCAATGGTACGGCTTCCGATGACCGGTGACCGCGACAAATCGCGCGTAATCTGCGTTCGTTACTTCATAGCTGTCCAGGTAGTAGGCATCGAGGTGCACCAAATGGACCGGCCGATCATCCCTCCGATCGTGTTCTCGCCAGCCGAGCTCATCCATCAGAGTCATCTTGAAGCGACCCATCCAGAACTCACCTTCAGGTATGAGGGCCATTCCGGCGACTTCGCCTCGATCCCTGGTCGTGTCCTGGGTAGCGTTCTCCGCGTGAAGTGCAAAGCTAAGCGTTAAGGCACAACAGAGCAGCAGAAAGTGAATCTTCATATCGAAAGGAAGGGAACACCTCCGGCCATTGAAGCCGGATCGATGACGCGCCTGGCGGGCAGACGAAAACTCATTCAAACAGCTCAGCGATCTCGTCGGTGCTGATCATCTGGTTTTGCCCGAGCCCGAACGGAGACACGTACTCATAAGTGCGGCCGGAAGGCGTGTTCTCGATGGATTTTGACCAGTCGATTCCCAGGGCGGAATAAATCGTCGCCACGGTATTGTCCATCGACGGCTGTTCCCGGTGTTTCCACCCGGTCTCGATGCACTTCGCACCCGTATCATCGGTCTTGCCAATGATACGACCACCCTTCACACCACCGCCGGTGTACAGCGTCGTGTACGCGTCATTGTAATGATCCCGGCCGGCGACAGCGTTCATCGCTGGAGTGCGACCAAACTCGCTGGTGACCACGATGAGTGTTTCGTCGAACAGGGAGCGGCCAGGTTCCGTACCGGGCATCGCCGAGAGATCTCGCATCAGAGTAATCAGCCCTTTGTCCAGCCGATTACAAGTGACGTAATGATTCCACTCGCGGCTCCGATCGAATATGTAACTGTGGTGATCCCAGTGGTCGCCGTCGTAAATGTAAACGAAACGGGACCCGGCATCGGCCGCCAGCAAGTTTCTCGCAAGGATGCATCCCAGGCCGAACTCATCGTTGCCGTACCGTTTCTTATCTTCTTCTTTGGCCTGAAAGGCAGCCGACCAACGGGGATCGCTCAACAGCGTCTGGGCCTGGTTGTAGAAAGCCTCAAATTCCGAAGTCGTGCTACCCATCGCAGCGCGCTCGGCAGCAGATACCTCGGCCAGAGAACGGAGTACCCGCCACCGTTCTTCCAGCACTCGGGTAACGCCTTCACCGTCGCCGCTCAACGCGTCAAAGACGGCCGTCGGATCCAGGTCCAGTCCGGTATAGCGCGCGGGAAAGAATCCCGATCCGATCGAGCCTGCCCGACTCCGCATCAGGTACGTACTGATGTAGGTTGGGAACGTGTCGGTCTCGCGCCGGCGCTGCTCCAATTCGTAGGCGATGACGGTGCCGAACGCTGGAATCTCCTTCGCAACGGCAACATTGATGGCCCGTCCAGTTTGCGTGTGATACTGACCCTGAAAGTGAACGAGTTCGGGCGCCCGCATACTACGGACCAGCGAAAAGCGATCGGCTTCTTTCGAGAGCTCGGGAAACAACGTCTTCGAGAGGTAAAGACCAGATGACGTCTTCCGGACGTCCAAGTCTCTGGGAGTGTAAGGCGTCTCTTTGAAATCCCAGCAATCCATCGGGCTGATGGCGCCGCCCATTTCGATCAGGATGCAGTTCTTGGCGGTTCCGCGTGGGATCACGTTCTGGGAGGCTCGGACGTCCAAGGGCCAGACCAGGCGGTCCACCCAGACTCCGGTCAGAGCCGCTCCACCCCATCTCAACATGTCTCTACGCGTCGGCAGTACGTCTTTGAGCTGTCGCTCCATAATTACCTTCCTCAATGATTCAGGACGAACTCTATTCCGTTCAGCAAGGCCCACTGTAGGTTTTCAGCCCCTTGCCTCCGATCGTTTTCCAACTCCTGCACGGCGAGCTCCTTCTCCGCCCGCGTCGGCTGCCGGGCAAGGCTGGAAAGGAAGAGCTCATCGATCACCCGCTCATTCGTCATATTGGATTCCACGAGCTGCTGAACCCGGCTTTCCTCCTCGGCCCGGACGCGATCGTTCACGAAGCTCGAACTCATCATGAGCAACGCCTGCAGAGTTGACGCTTTGTTGCCGATCACTGGCGGGGTTTGCCGGTTGCTCTGGTAGAAGCTTTGCATGATGGCGTCGACTGCCGTCGCTTCGCCACCCTTTCTCCTGCCCCCGACATCGCTAGGACTGGACAACTGTTTGACCCTCGAAACCTGGATGCCGGAAAACTCGAACTGGCTGGGTCTGCCGGTGGCTCCCGCAATGGCATCCACGACTTCCGGCCCGGTCAACACCCGGACGAACTTACGCGCATAGTAGGGCGCATAGGCTTCCTTCCAATCCCCATCAAAGCGACTCGAGAGTTGATACGCGCTCGATTTCATGACGGCCTTGATCAGGCTTTGGACGCTGAAATCATGATCCCGAAAATACTCGGCCAAGGCCTGCAACAGTTCCGGGGAGGTCGGTTGCACAGTCCAGGGGGCTGGAGGGGGGTTTTCGGGGTCCAGTCGATCCAGATCGAACCCATCGTATGGCTCGACAAATGCGACGGTCATCAACTGGCCCCAGATCAGATTCACTGTCGCACGGCTGAATTGGATGTGGTCTGTCAGGATGCGGGCAAGCTCGGCCCGCGGATTGACATCCGGGTCCGGCTCTTCTCCAGTCAACAGGAACGCGGGTTCGTAGCGCCTTCCGTCCCGCGGATAATAGATCTCGCTTGCAGTATGAAATGGGGCATCCTTTCCCGTGTCATAACCATCGGCCAGGTCATCGATGATCATGTCGCCTTCGCTGCCATTCTTGCTGCGATCGTCCCATGTCATGATGATGCGCGTGCGTCCGAAAAAAGCCGCCTGTCGATGGAACTCCCTCCGCGTCTTGCGCGTCAGGTACAGGTTGATGGGTTCCAGGTGGCCCGCACCGTCGTGACAGGAGATGCACGATGTATTCACTCCCAGGAAAATACGGGCCACGTCGACGCTGAACTGGTCCACTCCGTCGAGTCGATTCCCGCTGATGTAGTCGTCCTTGCTGTGTGGCATCCGGTTCGTGCCGTTGCTGTTCCTTGCCAGGAAGGCAAGAGCAGGAATCGTGCTGTGGCTTTTCGCGACCGCGGTCATCAAATCATAGGCCACCTCGTTGTAGGGTCGATCCAAGCGCAGCCACTCCTTGTTCCAGAAATGGAATGCATGTTTTCCTTGGCCCGACCTGCCCTCCAGGCGGAACAGATCCCCCCAGTACCAGGCCCACTGTTCGGCAAATTCTTCAGTGCCGACCAAGTTGTCAATGAAAGTATCCCGCTTCAGAGGATCCTCATCGGCCAAAAACTCACGCACCACGTCCGCCGGAGGAAGCTGGCCTATCGCATCGAGATAAACACGTCGGATAAACTCTTCATCGCTGCTTAGACGCGCATGTGGAATCCCATCTCGCTCCATTCGCCCAAAGATGTGTTCATCGACAAGATTCTTGCGCACGACCTGATGCGGACCCTGTGCGGAGGGAGAAAACGTCCCAACAGCTTGTTCCGTCAACCGGCTCGCTTCCTCAGCCTTGTCGGGCCTCGGCGCAAACAAGCCACGATGGGCCTCTTCAAACCTGTCGGTTTGCTGGCCACTCATCTGGGGCTTGGGCTTCTGGGCTGCAACAGAAAGCGCGACACACAACCCAAGGAACAAACCTAATCCAGCTTTCGCAAGTCTTTTCATTTTAGCCTTCTCCAAGGCGGTTTTTCCCCCTTGGCTTTGCGGGATTTCTCTTTGTAATTGATTGCGTTGTATACGGAAACTGGCGGCATGTCAAGTTTCGGTACATACATCTTAGTGAGTAGCTCCGGTCGAAGATCCTTGACGGCGCTCCGCCGCGGAGGCTACTCCGACCCGGTTACCCACTAGCGCTAGAATCCGGGAAGCCAAAAAAAGTTGACACAAAGAAAGTGTGAGGCCAGACTCGAAACAGTTTGTCAGCACACCATTGTCACAACTAGAATGTGGCCAGACGGTTCGGGATTCACGGGGTACAGCTCCGGGAAGCAGGGAGGCGCATCAAGGGCTTTCGAACGGCCGTTCCCGTTCGGCTGAGTTCGGGTTCCGTGCGTGGCTAGATCTCCAGGAGAGTGTGATGAAAGCGACATTTCTTATTTTGGTTGGCATGGTCATAGCACCGGCGGTGGCCCTCGCGCAGGATGAGGGCACGTCCGTCGAATCCGAGCGTGCATTGGTCAACCAGTACTGTGTGGGCTGCCACAACGACCTGGAGCCGTCGAGCGGGTTCTCGTGGACCTCTCTGGACGTGGTACATCCCGAACAGAACGCGGAACAGGCGGAGAAAGTCATACGCAAAGTCCGTTCTGGCATGATGCCCCCCGCCGGCGCACCTCGGCCTGACGCGGCCAGACTGCAAGCCCTTGCCACGGGGCTTGAAACGCGGATCGACCAGGCGGCTTCCACCCAGCCCCAGGTCAGCGCGCCGGACCTGCACCGACTCAATCGGACCGAATACGGCAACTTGATCCGCGACATAGTCGGTCTCGAAGTCGATGTGTCCGAGCTGTTGCCGGCCGATCCCAAGGCCGGGAGCTTCGACAACATGGCGGACGCCCTGACCGTCACTCCGGCGCTCATGCAAGGCTACGTTCGGGCGGCCGAAAAGATCAGTCGCCTGGCTGTCGGGGATCCCGAAACCTCCCCGGCGACGGTAGGCTACAACGATCTCAACAAGATTGGACGGGCAGCCAACCAGTACCGGCGCGTCGAGGGGGCGCCGTTCGGGACGCGCGGCGGGCTATCCGTTGTCCATAACTTCCCGGCCGACGGCGAGTACACCTTCAGGGCGTCGCTCTTTGTGTATCCCTCAGGCGTGGTGGTCGGTGCCAGACTGCCGGAGCCGCTCGAGAATCAGCAACTCGGGGTTTTTATAGACGGCGAGCAGGTGGCGATCTTTACGATTGATCCGACGATGCAGGAATTCGAACTCGATGCCGCACTGATCACGCCTCCGATCAAAGTGGACGCGGGTCCACGCCGCGTTTCGATGGTGTTCATTTCGAAATTTGACGGGCCGGTGGAGGACCAATACTGGCTTATTGAACAGACCCTGGCCGACTACACCGTTGCCAACAAGCCAGGAATGACAGGCCTTCCCCACCTGAAGAATTTCTTCATCACGGGTCCGATGAACATATCGGGGGTGTCGGACACGCCTAGCCGTAGCAAGATATTCACGTGCCACCCGGTCGATCCAATCGGGGAAAAGCCGTGCGCGACAGAGATCATTTCGCGGTTGGCGGCACAGGCTTTTCGAAGGCCGGTCACTCCTGAGGACCTGGAAGCACTGATAACGCTTTACGAGGTCGGTCGGGAAGGTGGGAGCTTCGAGGGCGGAATTCAGGCGGCTCTGCAGGCCATCCTTGTAAGACCGGAATTCGTGTTCCGGTTTGAGCGTATTCCCCACGACATCGCGCCTGGTCAGACTTATCGCATCAGCGACCTGGAATTGGCGTCCCGTTTGTCATTTTTCCTGTGGAGCAGCGCTCCTGACGCGGAACTGCGTACCCTGGCCAGCCAGGGTAGGCTCAAGGATCCGGCGGTGCTGGAGCAGCAGGTGAAGCGTATGCTGGGGGACCGGCGGTCCGAGGCGCTGGCGAGGAACTTCGCCGGACACTGGCTCCGTTTGGGAGGCCTACAGGACGTCCTTCCCGAGGCGATGCACTATCCCCAGTTCACCAGAAATCTGGCAGTGTCGATGAGGCGCGAAGTCGAGCTCCTTTTCGACAACATCGTGCGCGAGGACCGTGACGTCTTGGAGCTGCTCGGAGCCGATTACACTTTTGTGGACGAAGTTCTCGCCAAACATTATGGGATTCCGAACGTGTTGGGGAACAGGTTCCAGCGCGTGCAGTTGACCGATCCGAACCGGTTTGGAGTGCTGGGCAAAGCCGGCGTGCTGACCATGACAGCGCTGGCGAACCGCACCTCTCCGGTAGCGAGAGGCAAATATGTATTGGAGGTTCTGATCGGTTCACCCCCTCCAAACCCATTACCGAATGTCCCTCCCCTGGAGGAAGCCCGCGACAACGAGAAAGTTTTATCGGTGCGCGAGCGGATGAAGCAGCACCGGGACAACCCGGCGTGCTCGGCGTGCCATCAGATCATGGACCCGATCGGCCTGGCACTCGAGAACTTCGACCCCACCGGACAGTGGCGTATCAACGATGGGGGCTTTCGTATCGATCCTTCAGGCCAAATGTACGACGGGATGAAACTGGACGGGCCGGTCAGCGTTCGGCAGGCAGTCTTAAACTATTCCGAAGCATTTCTCGGGAATTTTGCGGAACAGCTTATGTCGTATGGTGTGGGCCGCATGTTGGATTACCGCGATATGCCCATGGTGCGATTGGTCGGACACGAAGCGGGAAAGAACAACAACCGTTTCTCGTCGTTCGTTTTGGGCATCGTCAGGAACCCTCTGTTCCAGATGTCCAGAAACAACAACGAGACCCAACAATAAAGATCGGATTCGGTTAGACTTAGAGTAGTTTACTCAGCCGATAAGGAGTCAAGAATGTTCATCACGAAAAGGCATGTGTCGCGGCGCACGGTTCTACGGGGCATGGGAGCAGTAATAGCACTGCCGTTTCTGGAAGTGATGGTGCCGGCGCAGACACCACTGAGAAAGACGGCGGCATCCCCGAAGAATCGACTGACGTGCATCGAGGTTGTGCACGGCGATGCGGGGAGCACCGAGTACGGCACAAACGAACATCTCTGGATTCCAGCAAAAGAGGGTTCGGATTTCGACTTCACGCCGATCTTGAAACCGTTGGAGACGTTCCGGGAACACGTGACCGTCGTCAGCATGATGGACTGCCGTATGGCCGAGCCCTTTTCGCCCGAGGAGGTGGGAGCGGACCATTTCCGCTCGGCCGCGGTGTTCCTGACCGCGAGTCACCCGAAGCAGACCCATGGTTCCGACATTTATTGTGGTACGTCGATCGATCAGATGTATGCGCATGAGTTCGGCCAGGACACGCCCCTGCCGTCGATTCAGCATCAAGCCGAAAATGAGGACGCGTCCGGCGCTTGCGCGTTCAATTACAGCTGTGTGTACCAGAACACGATCAGTTGGTCGACGCCCACGATGCCGCTGCCGATGACCTACAACCCGCGGATGGCCTTCGAGGAGCTGTTTGGCAGTGGCGGGAGCGAGGCCGATCGAGTCCAACGCCGGAGGCTCAATCGCAGCATTCTGGACGGGGTCTTACGCTCCATGGCTCGGTTGAAGCAGGACCTGAATCCGAATGACCGAAGGCGGCTCGACACGTATCTGGACAACGTCCGCGAGATTGAGCGGCGGATTCAGGCCATTGAGACCTACAACACCAATAATCCTGATCGGGAACTGCCGAATGCACCGATTGGCGTCCCCGATTTCTGGGACGAGCATGTGAGGCTGATGTTTGACCTGCAGCATCTGGCGCTCGCGTCCGAGATCACGCGCGTTTCGACGATGAAGTTTGGTATCGATGCCCACAACCGCGTCTTCCCCGAGAGCGGTACCATGAGCCCGTTCCACTCGGCGTCGCACCACGGCAATACGCCCAGCGGGATCCGAGATTTTGCCAAGATCAACACCTACCATCACAGTCTGGTCGCGTACTATGTGGACAAGCTGAGGAACACACCCGACGGCGACGGCAGCCTGTTAGACCATTCGCTGGTCCTCTACGGCAGCGCCATGGGCGACTCTAACGTTCACAACCACAGGCGGGTGCCGTTCACACTGATCGGTCACGCAAGTGGTTCGGTCAAGGGCAATATGCACCTCCGATGCAAGGAGGGAACGCCACAGGGCAATGGTCTATTAGCCGTGCTTCAGAAGCTCGGGATGGACATCGAAAAAGTCGGCGACAGCACGGGGGCCGTTCCGATCTAACGATTAGAAAGAAGGGGACTACACATGTTGGGTCAAAGCATAGCGGGCATAGTTTTGGCGATGCTGCTTGCAGCTCCCGGTGGAGATACCCGGCTGCCGGACGCAGCGATGCAGGGCGCCCGGGAGGCCGTTCAATCGCTGCTGGATCAGAACGTGGATGTGGATGCGGCGCAGGCGGATGGCAACACGGCGCTGCACTGGGCGGCTTACAGGGACGACATGGAGATGGCGCGGCTGCTCATCCAGGCGGACGCCAACGTCCACGCTGGAACCAATCCGGGGGACCTGACCCCCCTGCTTATGGCCGCACGGAACGGAAGCGCGGCAATGATCGAGTTGCTGCTCGGGGCTGGATCGGACGCGAATTCCACCAACGCGAACGGGACCACGCCGCTGATGTTCGCGGCAGCTTCGGGCAATACCGATGCGCTGCAGATACTGCTGGGTCATGGAGCCGAGGTCAACGCGACCGACATCCCGAATGGACAGACCGCGCTCATGTTTGCCGCCGCACGAAATCGTGACGCGGCGATCCAGCTTCTTGCCACGTATGGTGCGGATCTCAGAGCGACCTCGAGAGTATCTGCCGTGAGGCCGTTCGGACGGTTTGGTGTTCCGGGCGAGGAAGAGGACAGCAAGAAGACCACGGAGATGGGTGGAAATACTCCGTTGCACTTCGCAGTTCGGGAAGGCCACATGGATGCGGTACGTGAGTTGATCGCGGCGGGAGCCGGTGTCAATCAGGCCAGTCTATCGGACAATATGACTCCCCTGACGCAGGCCATTATCAACGGCCATTTCGATATCGCGAAATTCCTGCTCGATCATGGCGCCGATCCGGATATTGCCAGTACCAAGGACGGACTGTTTCCGCTGTGGGTCACCATCGATGCCCGATATGCGCATCGCGAGTGGTATCCGGCACCCAGTGTTGAACAAGAGAAGACGGACTATCTGGATCTGATCAAGGAACTCCTGGCTGTCGGGGCGAATCCCAACGCAACACTAGGGGCCAAACCATGGTTCAGGACCTTTGGAAACAGTAACGGACCGGATCCGGCGGGATCGACTGCGTTCTGGCGGGCCGCCCAGGCGAATGACGTGACCGCGATGAAACTCCTGCTGGCCGCGGGCGCCGATCCTGACATTGCGACGACGCACGGATGTTCGCCGCTGCAAGTGGCCGTGGGCTTGGAAAACGACTTCCAGGGCACGAACGTCGTACCGGGCGCCCGAATGGACACAGCCAGGTTCCTGGTGGAAGAGGTCGGCGCCGATGTCAATTCAAGAGACGACAGAGGTTATTCGGCACTGCACGGGGCGGCGTTCATTGGCCGCAACGATGTCATTCTCTATCTGGTAGAAAAGGGCGCAGACGTCGGAGCCAGGGCGCATCAGATCAGCAACGGTTCTTCCAAGCAGTCTGCGGAACCCGATCAAGGTGATACGGTCGCGGACATGGCGAATGGCTGGACAGAAAAAACTCTCCAGTTTAACGAGACCGTTGATCTCCTGGTAGAGCTGGGTTCGGAATTCTCGAATACTTGCTGGGCGTCCGTGTGCGTGAACCCGACCCGGCCGGATAAAGAACCAAACAAGAATCAGAAGTAGGGCAGTTCTGGAGCTACAGCGGGCGGTCGACCCGCGCAAAGGAGCCCGGCGGGCGGGCTCCTTTTTCTTTGGTTTGCGAGGCATGGCACGCTACACGCGCGGGTTCTCGCTCGACAGGCCGGCGGCCAACGGCATGCTCGATCGTGAACCCGTGCTTCGTGAAGATCGTTCGGACACAATGGTACACATGAGTAAGTAACATGCTTCGAAGATTCGCGATGTCCTTCATTACCGGGATCATGCTTGTCGGTCTGGCTGTGGTGGGTTCCTCCATGCAGACGGCGCAGACCACGACAATACCGACAGGCGGCGACATCGGCAAGACGGTTCTGGATGGTGTATACACGGCTGCCCAGGCCGCGAAAGGCAGAACCGAATACGAGACGAATTGCATGCGGTGCCACGAGGTCGTCGACGACGACCCCCAGGGTCCCCCACTCATGGGCCGCGGTTTCATCGATCGCTGGCGAGAAGAAAATCTGGATGTTCTGTTCGGTTATATGAAGAGCAACATGCCGGCCGGCAGCGATGTCCGTTTGAGCGACGAGACCTTCCTGCAGGTACTGACCTACATCCTGGCCGCGAACGCCTTTCCCGAGGGCCAGGACGACCTGACCCCGGACAAGCTCGGGAGCATCCGACTGGTGGGAAGGGACGGGCCAAGGCCGCTGCCGCCGAATACGCTGGTCCAGCTGATCGGCTGCCTCACGGAGGGTTCAAGTGGCAACTGGATGTTGACCAGAGCCAGCAAGCCGACCCGGATAAGAAGAGTGGAGGAGACGTCCGCAGAGGAACTGAAAGGACTCGTGGCCAGGCCTCTTGGAACTCAGACATTCGGATTGCCGAGCTTCAGGAATATCCGTTTCGATTTCGACCCCGCTCCCTACGAAGGACACAAGGTGAAGGCCACAGGCGTTTTTATCCCACGGCCCGAGGGCGACCGTATTAACCTCACGTCGCTGGAGACCGTTGCCTCGACCTGCGAGCACTAGGGAACCAATACTACCTTGCCGTATGCCCCCTTTTCCATTACAGCCTCATGCGCGTGCGGAGCGTCAGAAAGGGGAAGTGCTTGGCCGACGGCCGGCTGAAGGCTTCCGCTCTATATTCTTCCCCTTGTTGTCTTTCAACTTAATCCAGAATCAGGGTCGGCACCTGTTCGTTACTGACAGGCGTTGCAGCGGGTACTCTACAAACGACGGTTCCGACTTGCAGATCTCTATACGGATGTTCGGGTTCCTTCCTCCGCACCCACGAAAAATAACTTGACACCCGGCGCTTACCAACTAAATATGGCTGCACGATTAGCACTAAAGAACAGTACACAATCGCCAGAGGTGGGTACAGGCCCTTTTCCGACCGTCATCAATGACCATCGTGGGCTTTCGCAAGGGTGAAGAATGGATCCCAGCGTTAATGAGTACTGTCAACACCTCGAGAAACCATAGGCAATCGCTATGGTGCGGCGGCGATTTGATTGAAATGAGGATCAATGCAATCGGCTCGGTCGAATGAAACGATTGCACAATCGCGTTTCCGGGGACGGGAACGCAGGTTCTAAGGAGGAGGAGTGAGATCTCGAACAACCATCTTTATCGTAATGGCATGCTTGATCCTTTCTTCCGCGGCCTTTGGGCAGCGGGTTACGGGGTCGATCGATGGCAGCGTCACCGACACTACAGGAGCCGTGTTGCCTGGCGTGGAGGTGACCGTCACCAACGACGCGACCGGACTGACGCGAACCATCATTACCAACGAAATCGGTCGGTACAATGTTCTCCAGCTGCAACCAGGGACCTATTCGGTGCAGGCGTTGTTGCCGGGCTTCCGGACCGAACTCCGCCGTGGAGTCCGGGTGGAAGTGGATCGCACCGCACGAGTGGTAATACAACTTGAGGTCGGCGTGGTCACCGAAACGGTTGAGGTCACCGCGGACGCGCCCCTGGTTCAATCCGACAATGCCGCGCTGGGTCAGGTGATCGACTCGCAGCGGGTGGCTCAGCTTCCGCTCAACGGGCGAAATTTCCTGGATCTGGCTTCGCTCACCCCCGGAGTCGTGCCGCACTCGGAAGGCAGTAATTTCGCAACCCGAGGCGGTACAATCAACGTCAACGGAGCACGGGAACAGGTCAACAACTTCATGCTCGACGGCATCGACAATAACGATGCCGGTCCCGCTTCGATCATCATCTCGCCCAGCCCCGACTCGATTCAAGAATTCAAAGTCCAGACGAGCACTACCAGCGCCGAGTACGGACGAGCGGTCGGCGGACTTGTCAACGTCTCGACCAAGTCGGGTTCCAATGCCTTCCACGGGACGGTTTATGAGTATTTGCGGAACTCCGCCATGGACGCCAGGAACTTCTTCGACCCTGCCGATCGGGCCAAGCCGTCCTTCAAGAGGAATCAATTCGGGGCCACTTTGGGTGGACCGATCGCCAGGAACAAGACGTTCTTCTTTGTGTCCTACGAAGGGACCATCGTCCGTAGGCCGGACTTCAAGAGAGCCCGAGTCCCTGCCGCGGCCTTGCGCAACGGCGACTTTTCGTCCCTGGGGACGCCAATCATCGATCCTCTGACTCGCACCGAAGCGAATCCGGGCGGAGATCCGTTTCCCGGCAACATCATCCCGCAGAACCGGATCCATCCGATCGGCAAAGGGATGTTGGATCTGTATCCGCTGCCGAACGCACCCGGGGAAACGAACAACCTGATCTCACTGTCCACTTTCACGCAGGATCAGGACAACATCGCCACGCGCTTCGACCATACGTTTAACGAGAATGACTCGATTATGGTGCGCTACTCCCTCTCGAACCGGCCGAAGGTAGAGCCCTATACCCGTAATGGGAATTCGATCGCCGGATATGGCGTCGATGCGCTGACCCTGTCCCAGAGTGTGGTCATCAGTCAGACGCACATTTTTACTCCGAACGTGGTCAATGAAATACGTGTCGGGTTCGCCCGACTCCACTACAAACAGGAATTCCAGGCACAGGACCACCCCGCAATCCAGGCGCTGGCGCTGCCCGGCACCCGCGTGTTTGATGACCCGGACCTGAAGACGGAATGGCTCCAGTTTCCCGTCGTCCGTTTGTCCGGGTTCACTGGGATCCCACGTGGCGGCACCCAGCTCCGCTACGATAACCATTACGACTATCTCGATAACCTCTCCTGGACCAAAGGCGCGCACCAGTTGAAGATGGGGTTTGAGGCGCGCAGGGCCCATAACCACTTTCACAGTCCTTCAACGGCGAATGGCAGCTACACATTTGACAATCGTTACACGGGCAACTCCGTTGCGGACTTGCTGCTGGGTTTTCCCAGCCAGACTCTCACGAGTTCCGGATGGACCAATGGGTATGCAAGGTCGTGGCACTTCAGTGGGTATTTTCAGGACGACTTTAGAGTGAGCGACAGGCTGACGTTGAATCTTGGCGTACGCTACGAATACCAGACCCCCATGTACCATCAACGTGATCGGAAGGTATACTTTGACGAGAGCACCGGCCTGGTCAACCTGGTGGGCGAGGGCCCGATTGATCCCTCCGTCGTTCCCGTCCTCGAGCAGTACCCCGGAATCGCGATCAAACCCGGAAACATTCCGCGCGCCGGCTGGCATGATGACAAGAACAATTTCGGTCCCCGGTTTGGCTTTGCCTACGACGTTGCGGGGGATGGAAGAACCGTGATCCGCGGCGGAGGCGGGGTCTTCTACATGACTCTCTATGGAGGCTCGTCCTGGCGCAACGCGTACCGGGCGTTTCCGTTCATACGCAACAACACCATAAATGCGGATCCGGACAATCCCAACCTCACCCTGGACAATCCTTTCCCGGAGGAATTGTTCAGGTTGGGCATTTCTACCGACAGCGCTCATTTGAACATGCGTACCGGCTACATGACCCAGCAGAACCTGAGCGTATCGCGCCAGTTGGACGACACCACCGTGGTCGAAATGACCTACGCGGGCACCAAGGGCAACAAGCTGCAGCGGTCGAACCGAGACATCAACGCGGCGGTCCTGGGGCCGGGCTCCATTAAAAGCAGGCGTCCCTATCCGAACTTTTCGGCCATCGGAATACTCGAGGACAGCGCGAGCTCCACCTACCATTCCATGCAACTTCGTTTCGATCGGCGGTTGTCCCGTGGATTCTCGGTCCTTGGCGCCTACACGTATTCGAAATCGATCGACGACGACTCCGCTCAGAGTCGCGTTTCTGGCGCCGGGCGACCGCAGAACAATTACAACTTGAAGGACCAACGTGGGCCATCCGTGTTCGATCGCACGCAGGTTCTAACCGCCGCATTCTTGTGGGAGATCCCTGGTGGCCGGAACCTGACCGGGATTGCTCGGGCGCTGATAACGGGGTGGCAGGTCAACGGGATTTTCGCGTACTCCAACGGGCAGCCGTATACACCCGAGCTACTGGGGGACAACAGTTTGACCGGAAACCGTGCCGACCGGCCTAACCTGATCGGCGAATGGAAGCTCGATAATCCCGATCCGAATCGGTGGGTCAATGAAGCGGCCTTCCAAGTGCCGCCGCGGGGCACATTTGGAAATGCCGGCAGGAATATCTTGCGAGGGCCGGGCGTCAACAACCTCGATTTCGCCATGGCCAAAAGTTTTCCGCTTGGGGATATCCCCAATTTCGTGGAGTTCCGGACCGAGATATTCAACATCGCGAATCACCCTCAGTTCTTCTTGCCCAATCGGTTTGCCAATTCCAGCAATTTCGGAACTATATCTACCGCACGGGCCAGCCGGCAGATCCAGGTTTCGCTGAGGATCAATTTCTAACGATGCTTCACGTCACGAACCAGATCGACTAGATATCTCGCGGGCGGTGCTCAAGAAACGAGAGAGCACCGCCTCCGGGCTGACCTACAGGCATCTGACTGAAAGACCATCGCCTTTAGGCGATGGTCTTTCAGTCTAGGATCCATCGCCGAGTTCCTATCCATACACACCAAGGAGTCAGGAGAGAGTATGACGATCAGTCGGTTTATAGCCTTGTCTGTAACATTGGCCTTGGCGACGGCACTGATCGCGGCCGGGCAGGCCGCACTGCAGGCAAATGGTGGACAGGCTGGCGGCGCTCAGACCGGCCTGACTGAACAACGCGAAGCTCAGGCCAGACAACGTTACGAGGAAGACCTCGCGACGCCAAACCCGATTCCCGTCCGGGACACTGTCTGGATGGAGGAATTGACCTATCTGGGAGTTCGTGACGCGATGAAAGCCGGAAAGACCGTTGCTTTGATCTTCGCCGCCGGTATGGAAGAGAACGGTCCGTATCTTGCACTCGGCAAGCACCAGTATCAGGTCCGCATGACTGGCGAAGCCGTCGCCAGAAAACTCGGTAACGCGCTGATTGCGCCGATCATCACTCTGGAGTCCGGCAATCCGGACGACAAGTTCCTGTCGTGGGGAAGCACCTACATCACTGAAGAAACGTTCCGCTCGATTCTGCGGGACATGGCAAGGAGCCTGAAGAGCCAGGGGTTCGAGAACATCTTCATGATGGGTGACAGCGGCAGCAACACCGCCGGTCTGGCTGCCGTCTCCCGGGAGCTGGCCGAGAAGTGGAAGGGTAACCCCTGGCGTCTACCACATTCGAGAGTATTACGACTGGGACTCGGTTCGGAAGTTCATCACCGATAGCGGTATTCCCGAAAAGCTGCGCTCCGACGGCATCCACGACGAGTACAGCGCCACCGCGCTGCTGATGGCCCACGATCCGAAGCTTGTGAACTTTGACGCACGCGTCAAGGCCGGACGAGCAACAATCAACGGCGTGAGCTTGGTGCCGAAGGAGAAGACGATCGAGTTCGGTAAGAAGATCGCAGATTTCCGCGCGGACAAAACTGTCGAGGCAATCAACAGAGTGCTCGCCGCCAAGGCTAAAAAGGAGCCTATGCCATGAATGCTAAATCCGCACCGTTTTTGATCTTGCTCTCTGTTGCTGTGCTCGGAATGGGGGCGGCGCCAGGGATGACGCAGACGCCTGCCTCCGCACAAACAACGGATGAATGGACATTGGCAGCCAGCGGTGATGCGATCGTCGCCCGGCGCGTCAACCTCCCGGGCGATCCATTGTTTGACGAGGTCGTCCAAGTCCTGAAACAGGCCGACGCCGCTTTTACGAACCTGGAGATGTCTGTTTTCGATCTGAGGGAATTTAGCGGGTTCCCCCGGGAGCATGGCGCGAATCTAGTGGGCCCCCCTTTTGTAATCGACGACTTGCGCGATATCGGCATCGATCTCTTTAACCGGGCCAACAATCACACCATCGACTATGGAATCCAGGGCATGGTTGAAACAAACCGGTTGTTGAACCGCTATGGTTTGACGCATGCGGGCTCGGGCATGACCTTGGGAGAAGCCCGGGCACCGGCCTATTTTGATACACCGAAGGGACGTTTCGCCCTGATCGGCTGCGCGTCGTCGTTTATTCCGAGTGCGCGGGCGTCCAATGCGCGACGGGAAATTCGGGGGCGTCCTGGCTTGTCGGCGCTCAGGACGACCACAGCCATGCAGGTAAGCGAAGCCACGTTCCGCCAGCTGTCAGAAATGCACAGGCAGCTGCAGCCTCCGACGGACCCGTTCCAGATGCCGAGTCCGGACAGATCCGGCGAGGTTCTGGATTTCTTCGGCGCCCTGTTCAAGGTTGGACCAAAGCCAGGCACGCCCACATACGAGATGAACGAGGTGGATCTGGAACAGATCCTCGGATGGGTGCGAAGCGCGAAGCGACAGGCGGATTATGTCGTGGTGAATATTCACGCGAGCCAGAGGGGCGGAACCCGCGAAGAGCCTCCAGATTTCCTGCCGATCTTTGCACATGCGGCCATTGACGCAGGGGCCGATGTATTCATCGGGCATGGACCCCATTACCTGCGTGGTGTGGAGGTTTACAAAGGCAAGGTGATTTATTACGGCCTCGGAAACTTCATATTCCACGGTGATGGCACCATCGAACCCAGGCCTCAGGATATGTACGAAGCGCATGGTTTAGGCCCGGAGGCGACGACGGCCGATCTTTACACAGCCTGGTATGAGAATGATACTGTCGGGTCCCCCATCGATCCCGCTCAGTGGGAAAGTGTCGTTCCCGTGGCCCGTTATAGGGGGGGCGAGGTAGAAGAGATACGCTTCTATCCGACCGACCTCGGACAGAAAATGGGGCGTTCCCGACGGGGCACGCCGCGAATGGCCGATGAAGTGACTGCAAAGAGAATCATCGATCGCCTCGCCCAACTTTCCGCACCATTTGGGACCGAAATCAGCATGGAGCAGAATGTGGGGGTTTGGAAGAAACCAAGCTCACTTCAGCAGAGGTGACTCGCGCCTGAAATTCCTAGTGACCTGTAACAGTGCTATCGGTACCAGCGTTCGGCTGAACGGCGTCGGATTCTAGGAGTGACGCTCGAGTCAATGCTGTTTCATTGCGAGGGCGTTACGACACCGAAGACGGCGCCGTTGGGCCGAACCCTTCGGGCCGATGGGGGTTGCGGGCGATCTCTTTGTCGGAAGCCGTCACCGATGAAAGAGCATCGCTTTCCGTCTCCCTCCTCGACCTCGCCCGCAAGACCCATCGGCGATGGTGCCGATAGCACTGTTACAGGCCACTAGTCCCCGGGTGAAGGTCACGTTTCTTCCACTTTGCCACCGACCCCTGCTTTTTCCTTGACGATCCTTGATCTTGGTCGGAGCATGAAAGACAACCTGGTCAGATAGGACACACATGCAGAGACTGTTGCCGTATCTGCTCATCGCGGTGATCGTGACGGCTCACGGGCCGGCGGCTTGGGCCCAAGGGCCGCCCGGCGAGACCGAAGCACGCGAAGAAGCGGCTCTCCGTACCCTGGAAATCATGGAAATGCGCAGGCGAACGGCGGAGGAGGCACGGGTACGCGAGGGAGAGATCATCCGGCTTCACGCCGAAGGGAAATTCACTCACCCGCCCAAGAGTGATCTGAATTGGCGGGCAGAACCCCGGGGAGGCTGGACCATCGAGACGGAGCCCGATTGGGACCCAACCGCTCGAGCCTGGAACGGTTTCGCAAGTGACATGACCGAATTCCTGAGGATGGCAGAAGAGATTTCCCACTATCGTTTCGCGCCCATGTCGGAACGCTGGGCCGTCAAGGGTATCGAGAAGCGATCGAAGGATCTCGAGAAACGGGTCGACGCGATCTTACGTTTCCTACTGGACGGACGCTCCGACGAGCTCGGGTCCGCTCCCCTTTTCACCAACCTGACGATGGATGGAAAGGTGGCCGATTTGAACTCGCGTTTTTCCAATATCCGGCCAAAGATCGTTAAGGTGCTGGTTGGAGACACGATCGACGTGGATCTTTACCAAGACGTCGTCCAGGAGTTGACCGAAATCAAGGCGCTCTCACAAGCCTTCAGACAGTAACCGCGGCCTCTCATGCTTCCCACCACGTTTGATGGGCCCGATGCCGACGACTGCGCCGACTACCTTTCCCAGGTCACTTCCCACCACAACGGGCAAAGTTTCTGGACGAATGTGCCGCTTGGGGTGTACAAATAGCCGGCGGGTTCGGGGTCCTTTCAAAGGAAATCATCATGTGGCACGAGAACATCTTGGGAACCATCGGAAACACCCCATTGGTCCGTCTCACTGCAGTTGCCCGTTCCGCGAAACCCACTATCGTGGCCAAGCTGGAGTACATGAATCCGGGTGGAAGCGTGAAAGACCGGATCGGGATCAAGATGCTCGAGGACGCTGAAAAGAAGGGACAGATCCAGCCGGGCGGAACGGTGATCGAGGGCACGTCCGGCAACACGGGCATGGGACTGGCCCTGGCGGCTGCGGTCAAAGGGTACCAGTGTATATTCACGATACCCGACAAGATGAGCCAGGAGAAGATCGACACCCTTCGGGCAATCGGAGCGGAGGTCATCGTGACGCCGACCCAGGTGGAACACCACGATCCTCGCAGCTACCACTCGGTCGCGCTGCGTCTGAACAACGAGATTCCCAACAGTATTTTCCCGAACCAGTACGAAAACCTCTCCAACAGCGAGGCACACTACGAGACGACAGGACCCGAGATCTGGGAGCAGACCCAGGGGAAAGTCACCCACGTCGTGATCGGTGTCGGAACGGGCGGGACCATCAGCGGGTCGGCGCGGTACCTGAAAGAACAGAACCCCGAGATTCGGGTGATCGGTGTCGATCCGATCGGGTCCATCTTTGCTGAAATGTTCAAGACCGGAAAGAGACCCGAACCCCAGCCCTACAAGGTCGAGGGGATCGGCCAGGACGAGAAGCCGCTCAACGTCGACTTTTCAGTCATCGATGAGCTCTATCCTGTCTCCGACAAGGATTCGTTCCTGATGACCCGCCAGCTAGCTCGCCAGGAAGGAATCTTCGCCGGTGGGTCCGCCGGCTCTGCGGTCCACATCGCCCTGAAGTGTGCCGAAAGTATGAAAGAGAGTGACCTGGTAGTTGTGGTCATCCCGGACTCGGGTACGCGTTACCTGAGTAAGATCTACAACGATAACTGGATGCGCGACAACCAGTACATGGAGGCCGCTCTGAACGTTCGGGCGAGTCAGGTCGTTCGAGAAAAGGTCCGACGTGCGGATTCCATTCTTTCACTGAAGCTTGCGGCAACGATCGAGGACGCCGTGAACCTGATGCGGGAACACGAGATCTCCCAGGTTCCTGTGATCGAGGAGGGGAGCGTGGTCGGCAGTATCAGTGAAGCACGACTCCTCGAGGTCCTCGTCTCCGACCCGTCGGTCCGGAGCAAGCCTGTCGCCGAGCACATGGAGCCGCCTTTTGCCGTACTGGCGGCGGACGCCCCGATCAACGTGCTGGCCGAACACATGAGAGGGGAGATGACCGCGGTCCTCATCGAGAACGGCAAGGGGTACGACATCATCACAAAATCGGATCTGATTCTCTTTCTCACCAGACTTCAGGGCGCGGAATAGAGCTGCTGTAGCGCGAGCTATCAAACTTCTGCCAGGAGCCATCCTTGTCCTAAACAGCTTTTCGAGGCGCGGGCGGGGTGTAGGTGCGGTCTATAACGTCTATAACCGCACATTCTTCGAACCGAAACACGTGCGCTCACAGAGCGCACCTACACCCGAGCCTAGTGTTTCGCTTGTCTTCGGCAACGAGACCTCTTCGCAGACTCGACGCAGGCCACTAGTGAATCCACCGGGCCTATCCCACGCCAGCGGAGCTCCATCCAAATGTTTTGGACAGCAATGGCCACGGGCTGCTTCCTCGAAGAGTCGCGCGATCCGGCAAGGTGCCTCGTCTGCCCCCGGGGGGCAGATGGATAGTCCGATCTGTGCATCTTGACCATTCAAAGAGCCATCTCCGGTTTGCCCATTTTCCAGCGATCAGACCCGTTCCGGCCCGAGGCGATCAACGCGTTCAACCACCCGCAGTTCGACCGGCCCAACGGGAACCAGACCTCCCAGTCATTCTGCCGACCACCAACACCCTCGATGTCGAGACAGTTTCATCCTAGATTTGCTTCCTGAACCGCTTGACTCGCTGATCGTGGCGGTTTAGAGTCCCAAGCAGACATCAACCCGATGGACAGCTCAGGGAGACGGCATCGGCGGCTCGCACAGAAACGCGACGGGAGTCGGTGTGATTTTCTGTCCTCTGAGATGGCACTCCGAATCATCCCCGCAGCGGTTCGGGCGAACAAAACGAGAGGGCAGCCTTCTGTATGGGCTGGAGGAGAGAAATTATGAATCTTGACCGAAAACTGATCGGTTTTTTGGTATTGGTTTTTCTATTGGCTGCGGCACCGCCCGCCTGGTCGCAGGTGGCGCGTGGCAGTATCAGCGGGACGGTTACGGACGCCTCTGGAGCGGTGATCCCCGGGGTCGGCGTCACGGTCACGCACACCGGCACGAACCAGACGCGGCAATTGGTGACCAATGAAGCCGGTAATTACGAAGCCCCGTTGCTGGCGATCGGGCAGTACCGGGTTACCGCCGAACTGCCGGGCTTCAGGACCGCGATCCGCGACGGCATCGGCCTCTCGGTCGGCGACCGCTTGAGGATCGACATCGAACTCGTCGTCGGGCAGATCGCCGAAACCGTCGAGGTGACGGCCGAGGCCCCGCTGGTCCGGACCGAAGACGCGGCGATGGCGGCGGTGATGGATCAGCAGAAGCTCGTGGATTTGCCGCTGAATGGCCGCAACTTCATCCAGCTGGCGTATTTGATTCCCGGGTCTTTTGCACCTCGTCAAAATTCGCATCTCGGTCACCGTGGCGGCATCACCGTCGGAGGGGTGTCGGAAAAGACGAACCAGACTTTGCTCGACGGGATCAACAACCAGGGGGCCGGCACACATGAGCTGTCGACGCCGTTGATCGTCGACGCGATCGCCGAGTTCAAGATCCTGACCAACACCTACGGTGCGCAGTACGGCACGTTTGCCGGCGGCCAGATGGACGCGGTCAGCAAGGGCGGAAACAACGAATACCATGGCGGCGCCTTCTGGTTCCACCGCAACGACAACCTGGACGCGCGGAATTTCTTCGATCCCTGGCCCATCGAGAACCTGCCGGAGTTCCGTCGCCATCAATTTGGGGGGACTTTCGGCGGGCCCATCATCGAGGACAGGATGTTCTTCTTCTATGCCTTCGAGGGACAGCGCCAGATCAAGAACAACACGGCGCGGGGATCCATGCCCCGGGAGGAATTCTGGAATGGAGACTTCTCGGCTGTGTCGAAGCAGCTAATCGATCCTGTAACCGGGGATCCCTTCCCGGGCAACCAGATCCCGGTGGACCGTTTCAACTTTCGCTCGCTGAAGTTCAAGGAGTTCTACGACCCACATTACCCGCTGACGCTACCCGGCCTGTCTCAGAACGCCATCAACTCGGCGATCGACGAGACCGACCACCGGAAGCAGCACGCGGTACGTTGGGATTATCAGATCAACCAGGATCACAGCGTCATGGTGAGCTACAACAACTACCGCTCCACGTTCGTCGAGTGGGCGCAGGCCGGGCGGCCGTTCCTGGCCGAGCATCGCAGCCACAACTCGCGACAGCTTGCCTTCCATACGGCCGTGAACTACACGTGGGTGATCAGCCCGACGGTCGTCAACGATTTCCGGGTGGGGGCGAACCGGCTGATCCGCCGGCGGAACCCGATCGCCTTCGGCGACCGCTATTTCAATGACGAGATCCAGGTCTACGGCACCCTGGCCGACAACTTCCCCTTCCACCGGGGCATTCCCGACGTGCGCATCCGGAGTTACGAAAACCTCGGTTCGTCGGGCACCCAGTGGAACATGAACCATGCCTACACGGCGAACAATACGGTCTCCATCAACAAGGGGAACCACAACCTGAAGCTGGGGTTCCAGTACTACAAGCACGGACAGAACACCTACTTCGGGACGAACCGCCGCGGCAGGTTCGATTTCAACGGGGACTTCACCGGGGACGGGTTTGCAGACTTCCTGCTGGGCTACCTGGATAGCTCCAACCGAACCACCCCCGGGCCTGCTTTCACAGAGCTTTTCGGAAACTGCTACCTCGTCGAGCCGGAACGCGCCAACAACCCGTGCGGGATCGACTTCCACCCGTTCATTACGAGCTACAGCGGGTTCTTCCAGGACGACTGGAAGTTCTCGCCCCGGCTTACCTTGAACCTTGGCCTCCGGTACGAATACAACACGCCTTTGCGGGAAAAGTACGGCCGGATGAAAACCTATGTGATCGAGACCAACACGGTCCGGCCCGGACTGAGCGAAGACCCGCTCCACCGGAAGGACTTCAACAACTTCGCGCCGCGCATCGGTCTGGCGTACCGGCTGACCGACGACGGCTCGACGGTTCTTCGGGCCGGTTTCGGCGTTTTCTATGGCGTGGACGATGTCTGCAACTGCGGCATCTACACCAGAAACCCGCCGAACGCGTTCAATACCGTGTTCGACTCCGGAGACTTCACGGCCGACAACCCCCTCACGATGGACAACCCGTTCCCGGTGTCGCCGGAGGCGCAGTTCAACACTCGTGCGGGCTTGAGTCCTGAAGGGATGGATCCGGATTTCCGGACCTTCTACTACCAGAACTGGAACCTGAGCATTCAGAGAGAATTGCCGGGCAACATGGTCGTGGAAGCAACCTACGAGGGCAAGGTGGGGCACGGCCTAGACCGGACGGTGAACATCAACCAGGCGCGACAGGGCACCGGTTCCGTGCAGTCCCGGCGACCCATTCAACCGTGGTCCACCATCAGAATTCAAAAGAACACCGGGAATTCCACCTACCACGCCGGATTGCTGAAGGTCGAGAAGCGCTTTAGCCAAGGCGTGTCGTTCCTGAGCAGCTATGCCTGGTCGAAGATGATCGACGACGGTTTGAACGATTCGGCCAGAACGTCACGTACCGCCCAGGATGAGTCGAGGCTCTTCCTCGAGCGCGGACTGTCGGCCTACGACACGCGTCACCGGTTGAGCATCGCCTCCATCATCGAGCTTCCGTTCGGAATCGGTCGTCGGTTCCGTGTGGAGAGCCCAGTGCTTCGCGGCCTCGTCGGGGGTTGGGAAATCTCGACCATCATGCTCGCGCGCACGGGACTGCGTCTCAGCCCGAGCATCGGCGGAGACTGGAGCGGGACCGGCCAGCGCGGGGACCGGCCAAACCTGGTCGGTGACTCGCAGCTTCCCAGCTCGCAGCGGAGTCCCGATCGATGGTTCAACACGGACGCGTTCGTGCTACCACCACGGGGACAGTTCGGCAACTCGGGTCGGGGCGTGATCGAGGGTCCGGGTAGCACGAACTTTGATATCTCGATGATCAAGAGGATCAGTCTCAGCGAAACGGCGAGGATGGAGCTCCGCTTCGAGTTCTTTAATGCATTCAACACGCCCACGTTCTGGCTACCGAACACGAGAGCCAACTCCAGCAGCTTCGGGAAGATTTCCCAAGCACAGGATGCACGACAGATCCAGCTGGGGATGAAACTGAACTTCTGAGGGCGGTGAACAGCCTTACCGCAACGGGGTCCGACATGTTCGGGCCCCGTTTTTGCATGCCTTTAGAACCGACGCCTTGGGAAGTAGGCAAATGCATTCAACACTGACAAGAAGAGCATTTTCGCAGATCGCCGCGGGAACCCTCCTCGGCGGTGGTCTTCTGGAAGCGGCAATTCAGGAAGTCCAAACCGAGGAGAAACTGTCGACGGAGACCGCCGAGGCCTTGCTCGAGCACATCGGCTATCCGGCCGAGGACGGTGAAATGGAAACGCTGACACCGATGCTGGAGGAAATGGTGGAAGCTCTCCAGAAGATTCGGGACTTCGAAATTCCTCTGGAACTGGAACCATCCTTCGTATTTCACCCGGACAGGTAGGAATGAACGAAGAGCTCTGCTACCAGACAATCGCCGACTTAGCGCCCAGACTGCGGTCGAAGGAACTCTCGCCCGTGGAGCTGACCCGGGCCTATCTGGATCGAATCGAATCTCTCGATTCGAAGGTCAACTGTTTTGTTACTGTGACGCCCAAACTGGCCTTGAGTCAGGCGCGGACGGCCGAGGAGGAGATCTCCTCGGGAACCTACCGGGGACCGCTGCATGGGATTCCCTTCGCCGTCAAGGACCTCCTGTCGACCAGGAACATCCGCACGACCTGGGGTTCGAACGTTTTTGCCGACCAGGTCCCCGACCACGATGCCGCCGTCATCGAGCGGCTCAGAGACTCCGGCGCCGTCCTTCTCGGGAAACTGAGCATGAGCGAGCTCGCCGGCGGCCCGCCCGGAGGGACCTTCAACGGCCCGGTGCACAACCCATGGAAACTCGACCACTGGGTCCACGGATCCTCGACCGGCCCGGGTGCATGCGTCGCAGCGGCCTTTTCCACCTTTGCCATCGGTTCGGAAACCACTGCATCGATCCTCAACCCGTCCACTGCTTGCGGCATCACGGGTCTGCGGCCCACCTACGGCCGCGTCAGCCGCTATGGAGCTATGCCGCTGAGCTGGACCATGGACAAGCTGGGACCGATGGCGCGCGGGGTGGCGGACTGCGCGATTGTTTTCAGCGCGATTCATGGTGCCGATTCGAGGGATCCGACATCGCGGTCCGAACCGTTTGATTTTTCTCCCGGCAGCGACGTTGCGGGTCGACGCATCGGCCTCGTTACGACCGATTTCGAGAAGGTCAAGGAAATCGGGACCGACGGACCTTATGACACGGCCTTCGAAGTGCTGCGCGAGAGCGGGATGATCATCGAGGAAGTCAACCTTCCGCAGTTTCCCTACCGGGAGGTCTCGCGTTTCGTTTGGCAAGTGGAAGCATCCTCGGTCTTCGAGCCCTATGCCCGAAGCGGGGAACTCAAGGAAGGACTGGTTTCCAAGGCGAAGTGGTTCGGCTGGAAGGCGGCGATGTTAATCCCCGGCTCGGACTACATGAAGGTCCTGCGGATCCGGCACGCGATGGTCCAGGCGACGAGAAGACTGTACGAGCGGTATGATGCATTGATCGCTCCGCTGAATCCGATCGGCGCCCGCCCGATCGAGCCCGCCATGGAACGCAACATCGAAGGGCGTCCCCGGTATCGCTCCGACCTCCTGACGCTCGGGAACCTGGCCGGGTTGCCCGGAGTGGCCGTTCCGTGTGGGTTTACCGACAACGGACTTCCCATCGGCCTGATGATCGTGGGACGGCCGATGAGCGACGACCGGATCCTGGAGATCGCGCGCTCCTACCAGCAAGCTACGCGCTGGCATCTCGAGCGTGCAAGTTTCCGAGAGTGAGTCCAAGGAATCCACTCTCGGAACTACCTTCCCTCCAATCACATCCTCAATCGGAATTCCTGATTGAGATCATTACCGGCGAAACGAGTACCAGTTCGGCCGGCTTTCCTTTTATCTCGGACAGAAGCTTCAGGATATTCATCGAGAAAATCCCCCACCTCTTTCACCGAGGTCAGGCCATCTTGAGCTGGCTGCGCGTTCTCGAGGGAGAACTTGTTCACATCCGCATTTCGTCACAAGGAGAGAGGGACTCGCTCGAACGAGCGATAAAGGTCCTGCGCACAGTCGTGCTTACGGCAGGCGTCACGGCGCCGCCCGACTTGTGGCTCCTGAAGCAAGTCTTGTCGACGCACAAGAAGATTCAGACAATCGACTGGCTGCTCTCAGGAAATGCACTGGAACCGGAAGAATATGCCCGGGAAAGGCACTTGAGCCTCAAACAGCTCAAAATGGATCTCCATTTTCTCTACTCCCGCGGTTATCTAAGAAAAGGCGATTGGAATTTTCTGGTCGCTCAAGATCCATCCATCGCCAGGGTTCTGGATAGTATTGAAGTTATCGATCCGAAGCATCGCGTTAACTTCGTTCCAGAAGTGACGAATTGGTTCTCAGCCACAGCCACCCGCGATCAACATGAAGCCTTTCTGAGAGAATGGCTCCGGGTTGACGCCGTCGATCATCCGACCAATTCATGGGTAGCGAGTCACCTGCAGATCGAGCTTGGCTACCGGTTGCTGCCGCTTGTCCTGAGTTTGAGGGCCCTAGGCCTGACCCAATCATTAAAGGAAGATGCCGTTCTGGAGGATCACGTCCCAGCTGTCCTTCCGGAAATGAACAGCATTTTTGAACATGCCGGCATTCTGAAGGACGGCAAAGTCAGTGAATTGGGCGAGCGCGTCTTTGAGCGTGGTCCGGGACCGTTTGGCATCATTGGGGCCTATCATCCTTACCTCAACAATCTGGAGACCCTCCTGACATCCAGCTCGCTGGGCACCTGGGTTCATCGTGGTGAAAATGTCGCCGCCAGTCAGGATGCCAACCGCAAGACTTTTAAGGTGGGGAACGATCGACTGGACGCGTTCTGTAAGAAATACAATTTTCGATATTCGGTTTTCATCGAGCATGCCGTCGGACGCGGAGAAGCAACTCGCCAGCGCCTGGCGCGAAGTGGCGAAGATGAGATTCGATATTTTGGGGCAGACTTGGAAGACGCTGCGATTGATCAGGCCATCGAACAACAAAAGCAGGGTTTTCTGCCGCGAAATATGCAGTTTATCCGCTCCGCAGATATCGGTGAGCCGGAAAAGGTCATCCAATTTCTGCAGAATCTCGGTCTCGCGAATCAGCCGACGGTGATGATGGTGGGCAATGGATTCCATGAAATCCGCGAACAGACCAACGAGCGGATGATCGAAGTCTTCAGAGCATATCAGGAGGCGGGCTTTGTCTTGATCTTCACCGAAGAATCAGCCTTGCACGATGAGGCCCTTATCCATACTGCATGGAACACCTACCATGCCGGGTTTCGGTACGTGCATGAAATCTCGGGCCAGGGCTTGAGGCCCGCTCTAGAAAGCGGTGACGTGTCCGAGAGATGGAGCTGGCGGAAATGCGCGACTGTCGGCGGTTGTTTGATCCTGGACGAATTCTGTTACCGTTCCAGAACTGTTTACCCGCATCGAAGACCGAATCACAAGAACCCGTCCATCAGTGTGACCTACTTCTGTGTTCCCTACAAACTGGGCGACAGGCTCGGTATAGCAACGGATTGAGCGGCGAAAATAGACCGTCGGCGAGCCGGTAGAGGTCTCGGGTGTGAGAAGGCGAAACTTCAAGGATCGGGTGTAGGGGCGCTCTATGAGCGCACATCGTTTCAGCTCGAAGAATGTGCGGTCATAGACCGCACCTACACTTGAAGGGTTGGGTAGAAACTTGGGCTAGATTCCAGCGAAAGGACGGAACCTGACGGGTCACCAAACCCGTCAGGTTCCGCGAAGCTCAACCAACGAACAACGGCGTGTTCTCCCGGTATTCCGGCAAATTGCCGACGTGGTCTTTGAACATGTGGTTGCGGATCTGGCCGCGGCTGTAAGTCGCATCGACGTTGAACATCGCATCGATGGTCTTCGATATGTCGTAACGACTCACCACCAGTCCGGAATTTCCCGTTTTAATGTCTGGTCCCCAAAAAGTGGAGGCCGAACGGTGCGCATAGTAGTAACCCGTCGAATGGTGGATCTCACCGTACAGGTTGACTTCATCGTCGCGGCCGAATTCGGGCCGCATCACGATCGTGGTGTTCTTCGAGAAATAGGGATCGTTCTTGATGAAATCGAAGATCCGGCCGATCTGTTCATCCGTCGTCCTGCAGACCTTGGAATAGTCGAGCCATCCGGTCTCCTGGCGGAGGTATCCGCCCGCGCCATGCCCCGCATCGTGACCCGTCTGCTGCCAGAGCAGCATCCGGGGCTTGAATTCCTTCATGATCTGCGGTAGGACGTGCAGTGACCGCGCCTCCGACAGATAGGGGTCGTAGGGGATCGGAGGATTCTTCAAACCGACCGGATTCCAGTCCTGTCTGGCCTGGATGTCGGCGATGAACTCCTCCATCTGCTTCTTCTCGGCATCGGTCAGACCCATGTCCGGAAACTCTTCGGCAACGATCTGATCGGGGGTTCTCTCGTGGCCCTCGTGGAAGAAGTGCCGCGTGGTCAACGAGACCGGCCGCGTCTCCTCACCGAAGTCCTTATGAGACGTGAAATACTTCACGTTGAATCGCCACTGGCGGTAGTAGGAAACCCCGTTCAAATACCAGTAGTTGGTGGCCTTATCTCCGTAAGCCTTGCGGACATAGTGCGGCATCGTCGGGAAGACGGGGACGCCCGTAAAGAAAGGAGCGCCGGTCAACAGCTCAGTGAAGCTCGTGCCGTGACTGCCGGTTGTGACGTTGTTGTCCTCGTAGTAGGTGAAACCCTCTTTCGCGATTCGCTGCGCATTCGGGCAGATCTCGGGGGATTCGTACCATTCCTTTTTTCGACTGCCGTTCCCCGTGATCAGGTAGATGAGGTGCTTTGTCTTGAAATTGAATCCCAGGCCGTCGGCGGCCTGCCTCTCTGCACCTGCCATCAGGCCGGGGGCGAGGACGGCGCCGACGCCGGTCATTCCCAATGTCTTGAGGAGGTCTCTTCTATCCATTCTCAATGCTCCTTGAAGTCATTCGTTCACGACTTATCAACTGAATTCCCATCAAGAAAACTGTCCCGGTTACGGCACATGACAATTCAAACATGCACCGCGCGGGGGGTGGGGTGGAATCATGTCCACGCGTCGGATGCTCCCGGGTGCGGAGGACTGAGTCGCCGCTCCGGATGTCTGGGTCATCCGCCGGTTCCCCGCCGCAGGGTTGCTACCGCCGGTGAAGTCGATCTTCACGTTGGCCAGCAGGGGGTATTCGTATTCGCGCATGTCGAGCAGGTTGTCCGCATTGTCGCGTGCCATCACACGGACGACGTGCCACTCACCAGGCTCGTCCATCACGTGCGTGCGGAAGCTGCCGACATAGGTGTTCGCGTCGATGTTGAACCCTGATTTCTGGATGATCTCCGGCCGGGCGACCGCGTTCATATGGACGCGCCTCTTGTCGATGTAGCTGGGCATAGCCGCGAAATCGATCACCAGGGTTCCGACACCCGACAGGTCATCCACGGCAACAGCGGTAACCTGAATCTGCGAGCCGAGAGCCGCTTCGGTCCGATCCACGGTCACGGTGATCAGCCGCGGGGGAACCGTATCCGCCTGAGCGGGATCCTGCATGACGTTGAACCTGGCCGTCTTCAGCAGAGGATGGGTGTTGCCGAACATGAACACCTGCTGGCCGGCCCGGTCCCCGATCCACATCGACATCACCCGGTAGGGGCCGCCGACATAGTGCTTGGGGATATTGACGTACCCCACGTACCAGTCCTCTTCCTCGAATGTGGGAAGGAGCGTCAGCTCGCTGTACCTCTCCAGGGAGTTGATGAGGCGAACCTTGATGCTGGCCACACCCGAAATGTTGTCCGTCGCACGCACGTAAATGGGGATCGCCTGCGAAATGTCGAAGGTAGGTACCTCATCCGATGTCAGGTTCTTTTCACCGATTCGCACTTCCTCCAACACCGGCGGCATGACGTCGGCTTTCGGATTGGGCAGAACCGTAAAGTAGACGTCCTTGAGTCCGGGGTGATAGTCCTGGAAATACGCCTTCGAGTGCCCCAACTCGTTGGCAATGATTCCGAGCGTGTACATGAAATAGAGCCCCGGCTCGGTCCACTCGTGGATTCTGAAGCTCCCTTGGTGCAGGAAAGGATTATCGTTGCTCGGCCGCATCCGAACGGTGAACGAAGTTCTTCTTCCCTGTGGTCCCTGGAAACCGATCGGCCAGGGGTTGACCCCGACCACATCCTCGACCATCGCCTCGAAGCGAACGGTGTCACCGGCTTTCACCTCCGGATTGAGCACCTTCACTTTGTGGAGGAAGGGTGGCAGGTGATATCCCTTGAGTGTCTTGGGGTCGACAACCGGATCGGGGTTGGAGAGAAACTCGTCCGGGATCCATTCCTCTCTCGGCTCGTCGAGATAGTAGATGTCTTGATTTGGGGCGAGTGGCTTTCCGTACTCAAACATCTTGCCTTGGGAGGGCTGTGGCTGCTGGCCGGCGAGCCCTCCCCACGGGGTCATCGCGGCAGACACGAGCAAAAGCACCAGGACGCCCACCAAATTTCGTTGCACAGATCCTCCTCGCTCCAATCCTCGCAGCATGTTCAGATGAATTAGGGTGATACAGTAACTCAGTTGCAATTAAACACCCACCAAAACGCGATGTCAAAAAATTTAGGCTACCAAAAAACCTGCGGAAGCGGTGGTTCGACGAGGAACGACTCACACGACGACTTGGCGGGGAAGCAAGGGCGCGTTCAAGGAAATCTGAGGCGTGACGGGATGGTCGCAGCGGATTGCCACCAGCAACTCGTCACTCATTACCCCCCTGGCGCTCCAGCATGTCTCGCGCAACCCGGTCGTTAGGTTCGACCCGCAGAACCTGCCTGAAATAAGAAGCGGCACGCTCTCGATTCCCCACCCGGAGTTCCTGCGCCCCTAGGTTGTTCAGTGCCACGGTGTTGAGAGGATCCAATTCCAGCGCCCGCAGGTAGGATTGCTTCGCGTCCTCGAGACGACCGAGTTGGGCGAGCACCACACCGGCACCGACGTAGTTGTCGGCTCGGTTGGGTTGAAGGCGAATGGCGTCCTCGAACAATTCAAGCGCCCTGTCGAATCGCCGGTCTCCGAGATGGATGAGCCCGAGGTTGTAGTGTGCCTCCGCATAGGCCGGATCGATCTCGATGGCTCTACGGTAGTGATCTATGGCACGCTCGGAACGGCCCAGTTCTCGATAGGCAGCGGCCAGGAAAAAGTACGGTTCCGCAGTTGTTGGTGCGTCGCTATCGATCGCGCGTTCGAGCATCTGGACCCCCCGTTGGATGTCAGGGCCTCGAACCAGCCCTATCCCCATGTACAGCTCCGCATTCTCTTCCGGCAAGTAGAAGACCAGGTCGCCGCGGTATCCCAGATTGTCTTTTTCCTCGATCGGTGCCAACGGGTTTTCGGGGGCGAACCTCTGGATGTAATGGTCGGTCATGACGACGTGGACGATGTCGTTGGTCCTCCGTTGCGGCATGTGACAGCTCATACAGTTATCGCCGTTTGCGGCCGTCCGTTCCGTCTCCTCGAGCGCACAACTCCCCTCGTCGTGGCACTCCATACAGCGCGCCTTGAAGAACTTCACCCGGTCTTCGGGTGTCCGGTGCGGATCGTGGCAGGTCACGCAGGTCATCTCGCTGCCCTTGAAACACGCCGATCGGACGAGTTGGTAGCCCTGGTGGACGATGTTGAAGTCGTCATCGTGGCCGACGCCCCGGGGGAAATCGAAATAGGCGGCGTAGTCGGTCAGCTTTTCCCCGGGTCGGAATGAAAATACACCGCGACCGGCCTTCAGCGTGGAATTCGGCAGAGGCGTGCTGGTCGTCTCCAGGTGACACTGGAGGCAGACATCCATCTCACGGTCCCGGTCGAGCCGCGACGGGTTCACGATGCTTTCTCGAATGTCGGCGTCGGGCGCGCCCGAGGAGGCGCGTCGGACGTGAATGCCCCCCGGACCGTGGCAGCGCTCGCAATCGACTCCGGTCGAAACCCCCGGCTCAAATAAGGGGGTCTGCGCCTCGTAGCTGCCCTGAGTGTTGCCCGGTTGCGGGTAGGCGGCGTGGCAGAACATACAGCGATAGGTCAGGCGGCGGCGAAACCCGTCATGGTCGGGATGATCGTACCCGGGGGCGATGGACCAGGCGCCTTCATCTCCGTACCAGACCACCGGCATCTGGACCAGCTCTCCGCCGGGAAGTCGAGTCGCGTAGTCGCGCTCCTTGAAACCGGAACCGAGGGCATAGTCGATCTCCATCTCGAACGCGTTGATTTCCCGGCCGTCGCCGTCGAGCTGGTATCGCTTCTGGAAGAAGCTCCCATCCCTGCTTGTCATCAGGAAGTGCTGGTCCGACGGCTCGTGATAGTAACGATTGTTTTCCTCCCAATCTTCGATCGGCACGACCTCTTCGATCGGCTGGAAGGTTCGAGCCATCCCCACCTGCTGATAACTCTCCGTGATGGCGGGATGACATGCCGCGCAGACTTGCTGCCCCACGTAATCCGCTTCCATCTGGGCGGGTTCCGCCACCATCCACAGGGTGAGCGCGAACAACGACGCGGCCAACACAAGGAGGGATTTCATGCGGTGAAGATACACGAAGATCCTAGCTTACAGCTGGTTTTCTCGCCACGACCAGGAGCCGCGAATGATCTGGGTCGTGCTGAACTTGATCAAAAGCGACAAGTTCGAGCGAGACGCTTTCCAGTATTTCCAGAATTTCCGATCGTGTATACCAGCGGACGAAAGCGATTTCACTTTCTGGCTTGTCGGTTTCAAAAAATCTCTTCCTGCCCTCAATCAGGTCAAAAAAGAACATGCCACCGTCGTTCACATACTTCAGGACGTTGCGGAGCAGATTTTCAAAAGACGGGAACAAGTGCTTAAAGGTGAGCGAAGATAGCACCACATCAAAACTTTCCTCGAACGAAACCTTTTCAACGTCCGCATGGATGGTATTAACGTTTGCCATTCGGAAGTTGTGTTGTAGGTACTGGACATTGTCTATCGAGAGGTCCACAGCAACATACTTCTGGAAAGGGAGTTTCTGTTCCACGCAGGATTTCAAAAGCCTTCCATACCCCGGTCCAATCTCGAGGATGGTCGTTTCAGGGTCGAATACGTCATGTGACGAAACCTTCGCTATGAATTCATCACCCGTCACCTCTATTCCCCAGGTCAAACCGACGGTAGGTTTGGTCCGACGCCATCTTGACCTCGACCTCTCCCAGTTACCTTCTTTCGATTCGGGGAGACGCTCTTCAAGCTGATCAAGGCGCTCATAGAATGTTTTGATCCTCTCGTCTATGTTCACCCTAAGTCTCCTCTCTATGCCAAGAGTGTTGACCTGCGCCGCCTGACGTGCCGATATCGGGTAATCTGCCTCTTGGGCCTCTTGGGAAAACCATAGCCTTCTTCAGCGCGGAGTCCATTATGGGAAACTCAAGAGAATTCTACAGAATCAGCGTTCTCCGCGGAACACCAGGGCTGCCAAGGAACTCTTCATTGAAACAGAAGCTAGGAGTCTGCGCGGCAGAGCGCGAAGAACTCGAATTTATTGGGATTTGAGAGGGTCTTCGGAGGAGAACCCATCGATTCTTCCGATACGAGGAGTTCAGAGCTGTACGGATACCAGTAATTGGCCGTGTATCGGGTCTGCTGGGTTCCGGTTTTCCGGATTATGCCCATTCGATCATCCCGTTCATCCGCCGTAAGTTCACCGCCAGAGTGAGCAGGTTCCACTCACCGGTCACTTTGTCCAAACCGCGTAGACTGAACTGTCGGAATCCGAGCACCGACTTGATCCACCCGAAGGGCGGCTCGCCAATGTGCTTTCTGGCCCGGTAGCGGTCGCGCCCACGCTTGGTTTTCATCTTTCTCATCATCCGGCCAACAGCAGTGTCTTTGGGTGGGAGTGGAACATCGGCCAGATTCTTCTCGCGACCCATGGCAACATACCCGTCAATCTGACGTTGTTCCAACATCCCTAGATTCGACTCGGATCGATATCCCGCATCGGCCAGTACACGTTCGGGATGCTCTCCCAGGTTGTTGTTCAACGCATCCAGGGTCGGTTCCAACTGTCCCGCGTCGGACGCATTGGAACTCACCGTTGTCGCTACGATGATCCGGGCCTCGGAATCCACCACCGCCTGCGCGTTGTAGCATTGCTGGAACCCTTCAGTGGAGGTTTTCATGATCCGGCTTTCCGGATCTGTGAAGTTGTCCTGGGCCGTCGGTTTGGGCTCGCCCATGGGGCGTTTGAATGGCTTCTTTCCGCATCCGGGTTTGTCGTCTCCCGGTTCCCGTCCCGCTTCCTGGTCCGCAGCCATCTGACGTTCTTCGAGCCGTTTCATTGCTGCCTGGATCGTGGCCAATCGCTTTTTGCGGGTCGACAACCCATCGGGCAGTTCGTCTCCGCGCCGGTCCTTGCCGTATCGCTGGTCTTCTTCCTCATCGGTCGCCGTAGCCCGGTTCAACAGATCCCGAATCTGTTCGCCCAATTCGGTCTCCTGCTTCTTCATCCGTTCATAGCTCATCGCTTTGCGTTTGCTCGCATTCGCCCGCATCTTGGTTCCGTCCACCGCCACGGTTCCCATCTTCACCAGTCCCGCTTCCCGCGCCATCATCACCACTTGCACAAACAGGTTCCCGAACTCCTCAAGATGCAGTTTGCGAAAATCCGAGATCGTACGGTGCGCCGGAAAGTTCTCCGCTCCCAACATCCGGAACGCCACGTCGTCGGTCAACTTCGCCGCGATCTTCCGCGACGAGAACACCCCGGTCGCGTACCCGTAGATCAACACCTTCACCATCATCCGCGGATCGTACGCTTGATTGCCCGGTCCGTCCGTTCCATACCGCTGCTCAAACGCGCTCAAATCCATGGCGTCCACCGTGTCCGATATGAAGTACGACAGGTGATCTTCGGCCAACCAATCTCTCAGCGACGGCGGCAGCAGCAGGCTCTGTTCTGGGATATAGGTTCGATATGTTCGTGACATGTCCTATCTTCGATCTCTATCCGCCCAATTCCGGTCCTTCTGCCGCGCAGACTCCTAGTGGCCTGTAACGGAGATATCGGTACCAGCGTTGCGGTGGAACGGCACCGGATTCTAGGAGCCGACAACCCGTGAGAAGCGGGTCTTACAATGAAATGGTAGCGGCAACGAAGACCCGACCGTTCCGCCGCAACCCTCCGGGCCGATGGGGGTTGCCGTCGATCTCTTTGTCGTTCGTCGTCATGATGAAACCGCATCAATTCCTCCTCTCTCCTCGACCTCGACTGGCAAGACCCATCGGCGATGGTGCCGATATCTCCGTTACAGGCCACTACCAGGCGTTCGATGTGGGCGATACCCTTGGAGGTGATCGATCCGGGTGTACAATGTGCGCTCCTGAACCGTTGCGGATCCCGATACACTCGCTCGAAGACGATGAAGACGCGCCCACGATTGCTCCTCCTCGCCGTTGCCGGCTTGTTCACCGCCTGGATGTGGTCGTCGATCCCGCCTGCATCCGTAGCGCCAGCCCCAGCAAGCGCCGCCCCACGCATAGCTGAACCGATACGTCCTCCGTTGCCGGAACCGGAAGAGGTTTCTCTCGACCGAGCGGCGGAGGCCGGTGCGGAACTGCCGCGCCTTCACAGCCTGTTGGTGACGTACCGGGGAGAGCTGATTCTCGAGCGTTACTACAACGGTGCCCGGATCAATCGCCCCACCAATATCAAGTCGGCTTCGAAGAGCGTCCTGTCCGCCCTGGTGGGGATTGCCATCGACCGAGGCGTTCTCGAAGGCGTCCGCCAACCGATCGGTTCTTTCTTCCCGAATGTACTGGGCGGTAATGCCGAAGCTGCAAAGCGGGACATCACGCTCGAGGACCTGCTGACGATGCGGTCAGGACTTCGAACGACGAGCAACCGCTACTACGGAGCTTGGGTTTTGAGTTCGAACTGGGTCCGACATGCGCTGACCCGTCCGCTTCAGAGAACGCCGGGCACACGGATGGACTACAGCACGGGCAACACGCACCTGCTGTCGGCGATCCTGACCCGGGCGACCGGCTCCAGCACCTGGCAGTTTGCTCAGGACAACCTGGCCCGGCCGCTGGGTTTCTCGCTGGCCCGATGGCCGCGTGATCCCCAGGGGGTTTACTTCGGCGGTAACGACATGGAATTGACGCCGAAGCAGATGATGGCATTCGGCGAGATGTACCTGAACGGTGGACGCGCAAACGACCGGCAGATCGTCCCGGAAGAATGGGTGAGGGCCTCGCTCACGCGCCGGACCCCCTCGAGACGCGAAAACGGCCGCTTTTATGGCTATGGCTGGTGGATCCGCGAGATGGCCGGATACGAGACCAGCTACGCATGGGGTTACGGCGGCCAGTTCATCTTTATCGTGCCGGAACTGGAACTGGTGGCCGTCACGACCTCGTCGGTAACGACGGGCCGTTCGCGACGCGGCCATCTTCGAAGTGTCTACGACCTGGTCGAACGCCACGTGATCGGACCCATTGACTCCGCCCGTGCGGAATGATCGGATCGGTGGGTGAGCGGCGGAAGAGGGCCTAGTGACCTGTAACAGTGCTATCGGTACCAGCGTTCGGCGGAACGGCGTCGGATTCTAGGAGTGACGCCCGAGCCAATGCTGTTTCATTGCGAGGGCGGAACGACACCGAAGACGGTGCCGTTCCGCCGAACCCTTCGGGCCGATGGGGGTTGCGGGCGATCTCTTTGTCGGAAGCCGTCACCGATGAATGAGCATCGCTTTCCGTCTCCCTCCTCGACCTCGCCCGCAAGACCCATCGGCGATGGTACCGATAGCATTGTTACAGGCCACTAGCCGACAGTTTCCCTCAATACGTCTTCGATGCTCGCCTGACCCTGGCTGACCTTGATCAGACCGCTACGGCGCAGGGTGATCATCCCGCTTTCGACGGCCTTTCTCTTCAGATCGATCGCGTTCGCTCCGAGCATCGCGGCTTCGCGGAGTTCCTCCGTAATTTCCATGACCTCGTAGAGCCCAATGCGACCCTTGTAACCCATCTTGTTACACGAACTGCATCCGACCGCTCGGTACGGACCGACGGTCTCGACCTCTTCCGGGCTAAAGCCGATATCGATGAGGGTTTGAACGGGTGGTTTCGACTCTTCCTTGCACTCGGCACACAGCCGGCGCACAAGACGCTGAGCGCAGACCGTATGGACCGAAGTCGCGACGAGGAACGGCGCGATACCCATGTCGATCAGACGCGTCATGGCACTCGCCGCATCGTTCGTGTGAAGAGTGCTCAACACCAGATGGCCCGTCAACGCAGCCTTGATCGCCATCTCCGCGGTTTCGGAGTCGCGGATCTCGCCGAGCATCACGACGTCCGGGTCCTGCCGCAGGAATGACCGCAACACCGAAGCGAAGTTCGATCCGATCTGCGGGTTGACCTGGACTTGGTTGATACCGGGAAGATTGAATTCGACCGGATCTTCGACGGTCATGATGTTCTTGTCGGGCCGGTTGACCTTAGAGAGAGCCGAATACAACGTGTTCGTTTTCCCGCTGCCGGTCGGGCCGGTCACGAGAACCATCCCGAAGGGTTTGCGGGTCGCTGCCTCGAAGCTCTTGAGAGAAGAAGGTTCGAAACCGAGCCGGCTCATGTCGAACATCAGGTTCTCTCTGTCGAGAATGCGCAGCACGACCTTCTCGCCGAACAAAGTCGGTACCACCGATACTCGAAAATCGAGCTCCTTCGGCACACCGCTAAGTCGCAGACGGATTCGGATGCGCCCATCCTGCGCTCGGCGCCTCTCGGTTATATCGAGCCGCGCCATGATCTTCAGCCGCGAGATGATCGCATCCTTGAACCGAAGCGGCGGATTGAGACCGGTCTGCAGCTGACCGTCGACTCTGAACCGCACCCGGAACAGTCGCTCGTAAGGCTCGATGTGGACGTCGCTGGCTCCCCTTTTCACCGCGTTCAGAAGAATCGCGTTCACCAGCTGTATCGTCGGCGTTTCCTCGGACTCACGGGCGAGCTCGCGCAAGTCGATCTCTTCTTCCTCATCATCCACGACCTCGAGATCGTCGCTCGCCTTCGAGTCGAGGTTCTCCAGAGTCTCCCGGAGCTCGACGTCGTGCGGGCTGCCATAGTAGTTGCTGAGCGACTCCCGCACCTGAGACTCTGGCGCGATCATCGCGTCGATGTTGAAGCCCGTCATGAAACGCAGCTCGTCCAACGCGACCACATCGATGGGATCGATCATAGCCAGAGACAGGGTGTAGCCCTGGCGGCTGAGGGGAACAACCTGGTATCGGTGCGCCGCTTCAGGAGTCAACAGCTCGATGACATCTTCTTCGACGTCGTAATCCGTGAGGTTGATGGAGGGAACACCGTATTGGCGGGAAAGAACTGCGGCGAGGTCCTGCTCAGACACGTGCCCCAGTTTGACGAGACAACCGCCGAGACGACCTCCGTTGGCCTTCTGGTGGCGGAGAGCTTCCTTGAGGTGTTCTTCGGTAATGAGCTCGGCCTCGACCAGAAGGTCGCCCAACCGCGTCGCTACAACTGCCCCGATCATATGTCTTTCTTATCGACAAACGGTGTCGGATAGTTCACTGTCTGGAAGGTTTTCCGGCAATCGGTCAGCCGGTTCGGCAAACGCTCGAAAATCGTTTCAAACTGCTGACAAAAATAAAGTTATAGTTGATCTGTGCACCGGTCACGTCCGAATGAGGCGCGACCGTGGAGCGTTCTGAAGCGCCCGGGGGAGCATCCATGGAAGAATTGACACCGCCCCAGCACGAAGAGCTTCGCCAGACCCTGGACGCCCTGGGCGACGAGCTACGCCACATCCTGGAAGTTTCAGAGGATGGAACCCGGCCGGTCGACCTCGACCAACCCATCGGACGACTCTCACGCATGGACGCGATGCAGCAGCAGAGCATGGCTCGGGCCAACCGGCAGACTGCACAACTAAGGCTGAAACAGGTAAGCGCTGCCCTCCAGCGCTTCTCGAAGGAGGAATACGGATACTGCATGGAATGCGAAGAGCCGATCGGCTACACCAGGCTGAAGGTCCGACCCGAAGCAGCCCTGTGCATCGTCTGTCAGAGCCAACGCGAGCGGTAGTCGGTCTAGTGGCCTGTAACAGTGCTATCGGCACCATCGCCGATGGGTCTTGCGGGCGAGGTCGAGGAGGAAGACGGAAAGCGATGCTCTTTCATCGGTGACGGCTTCCGACAAAGAGATCGCCCGCAACCCCCATCGGCCCGAAGGGTTCGGCGGAACGGCGTCGTCTTCGGTGTCGTAACGCCCTCGCAATGAAACAGCATTGGCTCGGGCGTCACTCCTAGAATCCGACGCCGTTCCGCCGAACGCTGGTGCCGATAGCACTGTTACAGGCCACTAGTTGTCAGTTGAAGGATGGTCGCAATGGTAAAGATGAAACTCGAGTGGGACGATTACAAAGAAGTCCGCCGGCAGGTACTCGAGGCCTGACGATGCCGACCTACGACCTGGTCATTCGGAACGGTGAGATCGTCACCGCCGATGAGCGCTTCGAGAGCGACATCGGTATCTCGGAGGGACGAATCGCGGCTATCGAAGACGGTCTTTCGGGAAACGAGACGATCGACGCTTCCGGAAAGCTGATCTTGCCGGGCGGGATCGACAGCCACTGCCACATCGAGCAACTTTCTTCCTTCGGCATCACCTGTGCTGACGATTTCTACTCCGGCACCGTTTCGGCGGCCTTCGGCGGTACGACGACGATCATCCCTTTCGCCGCGCAGCATCGGGGCCAGTCGCTGAAGCAGGTAGTCGCCGACTATCACGACTGCGCCAGGCCAAAAGCCGTCATCGACTACGCCTTCCACATGATCGTCTCCGACCCGACCGACCAGGTGATGGAAGAAGAGCTGCCCGAGCTCATCAGCCAGGGCTGTACGTCCTTCAAGGTTTACATGACCTACGACGCGCTGCGTCTGGACGACTACCAGATGCTGCAGATCCTGTCTCTGGCCCGGCAGCAAGGCGCGCTCACGATGGTGCATGCCGAAAACCACGACATCATCCGCTGGATCGCTGGCAGGCTGATCGATGCCGGACATCGCGCGCCGAAGTTTCATGCGGTCAGCCATGCGAAGCTGGCGGAAGGGGAGGCCACTCACCGTGCCATCAGCCTGGCTGAGCTACTCGATGTTCCTCTGCTCGTCGTCCATGTTTCCACAGCGGACGCAATGGATGCGATCTCCAGCGCGCAGCGAAAAGGGTTGAAAATCTACGGCGAGACCTGCCCGCAATACCTGTTCCTGACCGCAGACGATCTGGACCAGGAGGACATGCGTGGAGCCATGTGCTGCTGCAGCCCTCCTCCCCGGGACAAGGCATCCCAGGAGGCGATGTGGAAAGGCCTGGCCGACGGGTCGTTCCAGGTGTTTTCGTCCGACCACGCGCCGTATCGATTCGATGAAACCGGCAAACTGGCGCGCGGCACGAACGCGTCGTTCAGGGAGATCGCGAACGGCGTGCCCGGACTCGAAGTTCGGATGCCCCTTCTGTTCTCCGAGGGTGTTGGAAAGGGGCGAATCGACATCCATCGGTTCGTCGACCTCACGGCTACCCGCGCCGCAAAGCTTTACGGGATGTTCCCGCAAAAAGGCACCATCGCCGTCGGCTCTGACGCCGATCTGGCGATATGGGATCCGGAACGGGACTTTACGATAACAGCCGGGGCGATGCACGATAACGTCGGTTATACGCCCTACGAGGGGCGGAAAGTTCGAGGTGTACCCGTGACGGTCATCAGCCGCGGGCGTATCGTGGTCGACTGTGGAACATTGTGCGTGGATCGCGGAACCGGGCAGTTCATCGCTTGCGGCCGGCCGGACTCGGCGTCACCGGCTGGCAAGGAGTCGTACGCGCAGAGGCTTGCACGACGGTTTGGGGCGAGAGACGTTTTTTAAGGTTGTGTACGTCCGGTGACCACACATTTTCCGAACCGGAACGCCGTACGCTCATAGAGCGCACTTACACCTCAGCGAGAAGGGCGTACAGTCAACAGGAACGTGTAGGTGCGGTCTATGACCGCACATTCTACGCGATCGGGGTGGCTGGGACCTCGTCCGCCAGCTATTGCAGATTGGTCATTGGACGATTCCGCATTGGAAATTTGGAGATTGCAAATTGCTCGATTTCTTATTGGCCGGAAATCTGAAATGAAACAATCTCCAATGAGCAACCTGCAATGTGGATTCTTTCAAATATCGCAATTTGCGATAGCTGTAGATTGCGGTCTATGACCAGACCTGTCCCAGACAATCCGAAAACGTGTTTTGGACGGGCTTAGTCTAGAAACGAGGGGCTCAGAGACGAAACCATCGGTCATAGAAGGCCGCCATAGTCCGCTCCACAGAAGAGGAGAAAGATGTCGAGATACCTCAAAGTTGCCGCCGCACAACTGGGTCCGATACAGAAGGCGGACTCGAGAGAAGACGTCGTCGGGAGGCTCGTCGCTATGCTCCGGGAGGCCCACGCGAGCGAGTGCAGGCTCGTGGTCTTCCCCGAGCTGGCATTGACGACGTTCTTCCCCCGCTATTTCATGGAGAGCCAGGACGAGATCGACTCCTACTTCGAACGCGACATGCCGAACGCAGCCACCCAGCCCTTGTTCGACGAGGCAAAGCGTCTGGGCGTCGGGTTCCACCTGGGCTACGCCGAACTCACGAACGAAGGCGGCGATACAAGACGCTACAACACGGCAATCCTCGTCGGAGCTGACGGCGAAATCCTCGCGAAGTATCGAAAGATCCACCTCCCGGGACATGCGGAACACCTGCCCGGCAAACCATTCCAGCATCTGGAAAAGCGCTACTTCGACATCGGCAATCTCGGGTTCCAGGTCTGGCGAGCCTTTGACGGCGTCATCGGGATGTGTATCTGCAACGACCGGCGCTGGCCCGAGACATTCCGTGTCTTGGGTTTGCAGGGTGTCGAGATGGTCGTCCTCGGCTACAACACTCCGGACGCCAACATCCACCACCACCAGCCGGTTCACCAACGCATGTTCCACCACCTTCTGTCGCTGCAGGCCGGCGCTTACCAGAACGGCACATGGGTCGTGGCAACCGCCAAGGCAGGATTCGAAGATGGCCACGGCCTGATCGGCGGGACGTCCATCGTCGCGCCAGGCGGAGAAATCGTCGCGCAGACGCTGAGCGAAGACGACGAAGTCGTCACTTACAACTGCGACCTGGATCTGGGCCGGGATATCAAGGAAAACATCTTCAACTTCGAAAAGCACCGCCGTGTCGAGCACTATGGTCTGATTACGTCACAGACGGGGGTGATTCCGCCTCCGGAATAAAGAAAGAATCACCACGGAGGCACAGAGGCGCGGAGGAATGTGGGCCCTGTCTTTCTCTGCACCTCCGTGCCTCCGTGGTTGGCCAACTCCTCTCAGCGGTACCGCGACGATGGTCAGCCCGACGGGCGACGCGTTCACGCCTTGCAAGCCGGGGTTCGCCGCGGACATCATCGCAGTCCCGGCAACCCGTTGGAAGACATCGACACGCTGCGCGACGTGCAGTTCGTCATGAAAGACGGAACTGTGTTCAAGCGGGACGGCGTCGTCACACCGGAGAGCTTTTTTCACGGCGGCCCCGGCAACGGCTGGAGGATCCGCTGAAAAATCCTATTTCACCAGTACCGCGCCGATGGCCAGGGCTACAGCCGCCTGGGTAGGTTCGATCACGGGCAAGCCGACTGCTTCCTCGAGATCAGACCTGTAGCGCGCCATGCCTGCGCAACCCATGATCAGAACGTCGGCGCCGTCTTCCTTCAGCTGCACGCCGACCGATACCATCCGGCCGAGGGTGCGGTCTTCATCTGAGAGTTCGGTGACACCGAGTCCGACGGCCCGGTCTCCGGCGGAACGCGATTCTAGACCCAGCCTGCGCACGTAGTCTCGGTGGCGGGGAATGGAGGTTTCCAGGATCGAAATCACACCGAACCTGTCTCCGCGTGTCATCGCAATCAACATTGCAGACTCTGCGATACCCAAGACCGGTCTCATCGTGCCGGTTCGAGCCTGCCCCAAACCCGGGTCGCTGTAGCAGGCGATTACGAAAGCGCTCGCACCTTCCTGTCGGTTCTGGACGAGCTGACACATTGGTGCCACAACGGCGTCCGCTTGCTCCTGGGTTTCGATCCCGGGGGGGCCTTCTTTCAGGGTCACGCACTCGATCGGCGGACCACCCTCCACCCGCAACGGGTCGAGGGCCCGATCCATCCCATCGGTCACTGCCTGAGTTGAGTTGGGATTGATAACAACGATGGGGTTCATGGGGCGTAATCCGTTAAGGAAGTTTACCTCGAGCGAGACCGCAGGGTCGGGGTGTATGTGCGCTCTGTGAGCGCACATGTAGCGGTTCGAACAATGTGCGGTCATAGACCGCACCTACACCTTCTCCCCTCACGCGGCGCTCACCAACATGCGTCTTTCCATCCGGCTCAGGAGCCGTACGAACGGCCACAGTAAGAAGAAGTAAACGATAGCGGCCATTACGAGCGGCGTAGGATTGAAGGTAATCCCCTGCGCGACGCGCGCCATCCTCAGCAGTTCGGGAAGCGCGACGACACTGGCCAGCGACGTCAGCTTCACGACTTCGAGCGTGTTGCTGACCAGGTCGGGCAACACGGTCCGCACGGCCTGGGGCAACACCACATAACGCATCGTCTGGATTCGGCCGAGTCCGGTCGAACGCGCCGCTTCCCACTGGCCTTCCGGTATGCTCTCGATCCCCGCTCGCAGGATCTCCCCGTAATAGCTCGATGTGTTCAACATGAACGCAACGACGACGGCCCACAAGGGTGACAGTTCAATTCCCAGGTAGGGCAAGCCATAGTAGACGAACACGAGCAGGACCAGTGGCGGAAACGCTCGGAAAAGATCCACATAGAAGATCAAGAATACGTTCAACCAGCGGTGGCGCAGGTTGTGGAGGCTGGCCAGGACGAGGCCGGCCATTATCCCGAGCGGGATGACGAGCGCGCACAGGCGAACAGTCATCCAGAAACCCTGCACGAGAAACGGGACGCTCGCCCGCATGACATCGGGATTCAGAAAGCTGTCGAGCAGGCGTTCCACGTCAATGCATCCACGCAAAGCGGGATTCGACCCACCGGCTCACGCCGACTAGCGGCAGGAAGATCACCAGGTACGCGACCGCTGCCAGCGTCAGTGGCGAGGGGTTGGCCGCCTGCGCCTGGGCGCTCGAAGCCTGGTTCAGGATCTCGGGCACGGCGACCACCGAAGCCAGTGCCGTACTCTTTCCGATCGCAATCGCCCTGTTGGTCAGCGGCGGTAGAGCCAAACGCATCGCCTGCGGCCCGACGACGTACCGCAAGGTCTGTAGGAAAGAAAAACCCGTCGAACGGGCGGCTTCCCACTGACCCTTGTCGACGGACAGGATGCTGGCCCAGAAGATCTCTTCACAGAATGCCGCCAGGACGAGGCTCAGACTCAACCATGCGGCCACAAAACCGGACAGGTTGAGCTCCACATACGGCAGCGCGAAATAGAAGACGATCAGGATCACCAGCGGAGGAATCGCCCGGAAGGCGTCGACGAAGAGAATGATGAACAGGTTCACGAATCGGCTCTGCATCGCTCGCACGGTCGCCAGGATCAGGCCCAGAATAGTGCCGGTCAGGATGATCAAGCTCGAAAGCGCCAGCGTGATCCAAAATCCGCTGATGATCGAGGGCAGGACTCGCGCCATGATTTCCAGGTTGAAGAAGGTATCGATCATCTGTGTTCAGGCCGAAAGAACCCGTTTCAGAAACTCCCTGGTCCGTTCGTGCTCCGGCGAGGAGAAAATGTTGTCCGGTTTTCCCTGCTCCAGGATCTCGCCTTCGTTGATGAAGACGACGCGGTCGGCGGCTTCGCGCGCGAACCCCATCTCGTGGCTCACGACGAGCATCGTCATGCCCGAGGCCCGAAGTTCCCGGATCACATCGAGGACGCTCCCGACGAGTTCGGGGTCGAGCGCGCTCGTCGGCTCATCCATCAACAGGATCCGCGGCTCCAGGGCCAGGGCGCGGGCGATTGCCACGCGCTGTTGCTGGCCGCCGGAAAGCTGGCCCGGATAGGCGTCCGCCTTCTCCGCCAGCCCGACCCGTTCGAGCGCGGCCCTTCCCCGCTCCTCCGCTTCCTCGTTGGACTGTCCGACCGCCTTCCGCAATGCCAGTGTGACGTTGGCCAGCGCAGGCAGGTGCGGGTACAGGTTGAAGGACTGGAAAACCATCCCGATATGCTGTCGCATCTCGTTGATGTCGATACCGGGGGCCGTGATGTCGCTGCCGTCGAAAGTGATCGAACCGCCGGTCGGTTCTTCCAGACGATTGCAACAGCGCAACAGGGTACTCTTGCCGGAACCGGAGGGGCCGATGATAAAGACCAGCTCTTCGCGCGCAACTTCCAGGTCGACGCCCTTGAGCACTTCGGTATCACCGAAGGACTTGCGGAGTCCGGCGATTTTCAGGATGACGTCGGGCATTGGGAGAGTTTAGCAGCCCGTGGAAGAGTCCACGGCCGGCTCGTGACTAACTCCCCTCCTTGACTAAGGAGGGGTGGATGCGCCCAAGGCGCAGACGGGGTGGTTCTCGTCACTTCTTCTGATGGCTCAGTTGCAGGCGGAGGGGTGCGGGGTGGGGTCGTAGCCTTTCATCTCGGGTTCGCCGTAGCCTTCCAGCGGTGTGATCGCCGCGGCGCCTTCGATCGGGGCGTCGCCGAACCACTTCTCGTGCAGGCGCGCCATCGTGCCGTCGATTTTCATGCACTCCATGATCCCTTCGACCCGGTTGCGGTATTCGACGTCTTGCTGCCGGAAGGCGGCGGAGAACTTGCTGCCGCTCTTGATCGTGTAGGTGGTCTTGACCAGCGGGCTCTGCCTCGCGGCCCACTTGACGACGGTCTCACCCGCCAGGTTCGCGAAAGCGCGCCCGGTCACGACAGCCTGGACGGCATCGGCATTCTTGCCGTATCGCTGGACGGTCAGATCGTATTCTTCCTGGTTGTCGGTCGCCCACAGGTCGTAGGCCGAACCGTTGTTGACGGCGATCGCCTGGCCCCGGATGTCTTCCAGCGTCTCGATCTCCGCTGCGTCTTCCTTGATCAGGAACGTGTAGTCGGTGTCGAGGTAGCCCTCGACGAAGAGGACCTCCTCGGAACGTTCATAAGTCATCGTCGTTGGCGCGATGATGAACTCGAATCGGTTGGCGTTGAGTCCGGCAAACATGCCCGACCATTCCTGGTCGACGATTTCATAACCCGGGCGTCCCAGCCGTCGGGCGATCTCGTCGGCGAGATCAATGTTGAAGCCTTCGGTAGTTCCGTCCGGCCTTGCCATCGCATGGGGCGCGAACCCGACGTCGGCCGCAACCAGCAGCGGGCCTTCCGGAGTCCCTGCGGGTGCAGTCGGGGTGGAATCAACGTCGGCGGTGTCTCCACCCGAGCCACAACCTTGGGTTGTCAACATGGTCAGCACGACCGCGAACAACCAACTACGGGAATTCTTCAACAGATCTCCTCTCCGGGACGAAAGAAAAGTCTATCGGGGCTGTCGGTACGACGCAAGTGGGTTCGGTGGACGTGCCGTCTATCACTGCCTAACCGTACATGTGCGCTCATATAGAGCGCACCTACACTCGAACGAGGATTTGCGCAGGAAAGTGTAGGTGCGGTCTATGACCGCACATCTTCAGGAAGCGAAGACGGAAACGAGCTTGTCCAGATCCACGTTTCCGCCGGAAACCATCGCCACGACTCGGGAACCTGAGGGGACCTTGGCCTTGCCGCACAGCAGGGCGGCCGTCGCCGCCGCACCCGACCCTTCGACGTAGAGTTTCGAGCGGGTCATCAGCAGCTTCATCGACTCGATGATCTCTTCTTCGGTGACGGCAACGATCTGGTCCACGTTGTCGCGGGCGATCTCCATCGGCAGTTGGCCGACGAAAGGCGGGGTCATCCCGTCGGCCAGTGTTCCATAGGGTCGATCGACGTGGATGGGCTTGCCGGCCGCGATCGCGGGTTTCAGGCCCGGGCCGGCTTCGAGTTCGACGGCAATGACCTTCGCAGAGGGTTTCATCTGCTTGACGGCTGAAGTCACGCCACCCATCAGTCCGCCACCACCGACGGGTACGATCACGACGTCGAGGGCGGGACAGTCTTCGACGATCTCCAGCCCGGCAGTACCTGCGCCTGCCAGCAGGACAGGGTCATCGAAGGGATGGACGAAGGTTGAGCCACGTTTGTCTTTCTCTTCGTTCAGCTTGTCGAACAGCGTCGCGCGGTCGTCGTGGAATATGACCTCCCCACCGTAACCGTTCACGGCATCGACTTTGGACTGAGGGGCATCGGAAGGCATGACGACAGCACACGGCGCGCCGACTTGTCTGGCGGCCCACGCGACCGCCTGCGCATGGTTGCCGGCCGAAACGGTGATCAGACCTCTGTTCCACTCATCGTCCGAAAGCGAAAGAACTTTGTTGAGCGCGCCGCGCGGTTTGAAGGAACCCGTCTTCTGGAAGCACTCGCACTTCAGGAACAATTCGACCCCGACGCGTTCGCCCAGCGTCCGGCTGGAAAGAGTCGGCGTGCGATGGATCTTGCCCGATATGCGTTCGGCTGCCCGGCGGATTTCGGCGAGGTCGATCATGGCTGGCCATTATCGCCGAAAACTCCCAGAAGGCTTCTAAATACTTACGAGTCAACAAGGTCCGCGATTGTTAAGAAGTTTTAACTAAACCGGCCGGCCCGGGAGTTGTCTATCCATCTTTAAGGATGGTTCTCAAGTCTAAAACCAATTTTCTTTCGACCGCGCGCGAAAAGCCCTGGGCATCGATCGCCTTGCTGGGGGTCCTGACTATCCTCTTGCCGCTGCTGGCGTCGCTCCAATACCGATGGATCGGCCAGGTCAGTAAGGCCGAGCGACAGCGACTGCAGCAGAACCTAGACGGGGCCGGGCGACGGCTCACCGAAGATATCCAGAACGAACTGGCGCAGGTTTCCGTCACGTTTCGCCTCGGCGACTGGTCCGATGTGGAACGGTTCGAGTCTCAGATGGGTCGGCTTTATGACCAATGGAGGGCGACAGCTCCCTACCCGGAACTGATTGAGCGCATCTACCTGGTGCCGATGACATCTGAGGGCGAGGCAGCAACCCTGGCGTTCGACCTCGAAACCGGGGAACTCGTGGAAGCGGAGTTGCCGGGCGGGATCACAGATTGGCGGCGGATCGATCGCGGGGGGCGACCGGAACCGGGCGAATACTACTCCGCTGAGTCGAAGGGTGACCTCCGGATGGTGATACCCCTCGTCGGCGCTGAGGCTCTGAGACGGGGCGGACGGGGTGGCCTTCGACGCCAGGATCCACCCATCGTTGGCGGGATCGCGATCGTCGAACTGGACGAAGAATACATCTCCACGGTGCTTGTTCCTGACATGGTACAGGCTCATTTCGATCCCCAGGACTATGCTCTCGGTGTTTTCGGTCCGGATCGAGAGCCCGTCTACCTGTCCCAGGAAGGCCTGTCATCTGCTGACTTTCTCGAGCCCGACGCCAGCTTCGATGTTTTCGGGTCTGGCGGCGGGAGGCCCGAGGCATCCGGAGACTCTCGCTTTCCTCCTCCAAGGGGTGCGCGGCGCAGACGCGGAGGAAACCCCTTCGGCCGAAGAGGAGATCCCAGGGTCCTGGCGGCCGGCATGTTGGCGGGAACCGACTGGGAACTTGTGGTAAAGCACCGGGCAGGGTCTCTGGGGGGCGCGGTAGCCGAGCTTCGGAACCGGAACCTGGCGATCAGTTTTGGAACTCTCATCCTGCTGGGACTGTCGGGCGGACTGATCGTCATATGGTCGGAACGCGTGCGTTCACTCGGGCGGCTGCAGATGGAGTTCGCCGCGGGTGTGTCTCATGAACTCCGTACGCCGTTGGCCGTAGTCCGTTCTGCGGCCTACAACATCGCAACCGGGGTGGTCCGAAAGCCCGAGGAGGTGCGGGAATACGCCGTAATGGTGCAGGAAGAAGGTCGGCGCCTTTCCGAGATGGTGGACCAGATCATCCTCTTCGCTCAGATCGAATCCGGACGGTGCGGTTACAGACTCGAACCGGTGAGCGTCCGCGAAACTGTCGATCGCGTTCTGGGGACCCTGGCTTCTTCGATCGAAGAGTCGGGGTCCATCGTTCGAACAGTCATCGACCCGGATCTTGGGCCGGTCCTGGCCGATCGGACGGGGTTGGCGCACGGCATTCAGAACCTCGTCAGCAACGCGATCAAGTACGGCAGGTCAGACGGCCCACCCCAGATAACCATCCAGGCGTTCGCCGATCCCGACTCCGGCCATGCCATGATCAGCGTCGGCGATCGTGGCCCCGGCATCGATCCGGCGGATCTCCCACACCTCTTCCAGCCCTTCTACCGGGGCCGCGGAATCGGCAATGCCAAGGGAAACGGGCTGGGACTGAATCTCGTCAAACGGATTATCGAAGGGCAGAACGGACGGGTCACTCTCAAGAGCGAGACGGGAGAAGGCAGTGCTTTCACGCTGCATGTCCCACTCGCCCCACCGAGGGTGGCAACCATCGACAAGGAGCAGAACATTGAAAGAGTTGGTGTTTGAACCCGAAGTGAGCGAAGCGACACGCCGAGTGCTGCTGATCGAGGACGAATCGGCGCTCGCGCGAACCCTCGGAGACATGCTTCAGAGCCAGGGCTACATCGTGGAGAAACGCGAGGACGGAGCCGAAGGGCTCGAAGCAGCCACACAGGAATGCTTCGATCTGATCCTGCTGGATGTGATGCTGCCTTCAATGGATGGATATGAAGTCTGCCGGAACCTCCGCCGTCGTGGTGTGGACACCCCGGTCCTGATGCTCACGGCAAGAGGCGAAGTCAGGGACAAGGTTGTCGGGTTCAAAACGGGTGCGGACGACTACCTGGCCAAGCCCTTCGACACCGAAGAACTGCAGTTGCGTATCGACGCCCTGATCAGGCGCGCATCGCGGGCGATGGACGCAGATTTACGCACCTACGAATTCGGCAACCTGCGCGTGGACTTCGCCCGGGGTCGGATCATCCGCGGGGATGAGACGATCGAACTGTCCGATCAGGAATCCAGGTTGCTGCAGTACTTCGTGGAGAATCGTCGCAAGGTGATTTCTCGCGACACCCTCCTGAAAGACGTCTGGGGCTATAAGGCCGTGCCGACGACGCGAACCGTCGATGTGCATATCGTCTGGCTGCGGCAGAAGATCGAGGAAGATTCAAAGAGGCCACAATACATCGTGACGGTGCATGGACAGGGGTATCGATTTGACGGGTGATGGGGGATGGGGGAAGTAGTCAGTAGTCAGTAGTCAGTAGCGAGCAGTTTCGGCTCAATGGGCCGTGGGTGAGCCAATGTGAGGGGGGGCAGGGGCCTGGCCAGCGGAGATCCCTTCAATCTCCAATCTCGAATTTCGAATGACGAAACTTGCAATGCGGATTCTCCGATAGAAAAATCTGCAATACCGTCGAGAAGGAGGTCATTGCAGATTGACCTGTTTGAAACTCCACAATGGAAATTCGAGATTGCAGATTCGAAATTTCACATCGGGTCGACAAAAAAGGCGAGGCATTCTGCCTCGCCTTTTTTCTGTCAGGAAGAACCGAGACTCTATCCTTCGGGTGCCGGGCGGCGGCCTCCTCTGGAACCCCGGCCGCCTCTTCGTTCGGGGAATCCTTCCAGGCCACGGGCCTGGGCGGCGGCTTCCCGAATCTCGGCGAGCTGCTCCTGTTGGGCAAGCGTCAGGACGTTGTTGAAGTCCTCATGAAATTGTACGTTTGCAGCCTTGACCTGGTCTTGGATGGCATGCGCAGCGAGAACGGCGTTACCGATGTCGGTTGCGCTGGCGCCTTGTTCGATGAGGCCCTGAACGTTCTGGCGTGCTTCCCGCTGGGAGGCGTTCAGTCCCTGGAGGATCTCTGTGTGGGCGGCCTGCAGGGCTTCGATCGCGACGATCTGCGCTTCGGTCAGACCCAGGGTTTCCTGGAGTCTTTCCAATCGGTTCCCCTGCCTCTGTCGCACTCTCTCCCCAGCTTTTAGGCCATCCTGGAAGCCGCCGGGACCGCGTCTTCCGCGCGGAGCTTCCTGAGCCACCGCCGGTACCGCCAGAGCCACGAACATCAACGCAACCAAAAGGCTCCTGTAATTCATGTTCTTACTCTCCTTGTGTTTTAGTTCTTTTCTGAGGGTCCGCTTCGCGTCAGGCGATATCCGGCCGCTCCCTAGATTAGACACGAAGGTCGGGTATGGGGCGTGTTAAACGATGTAAAAGCAATCGTTTGTGGGTTATCTGGCTGGACGCGGGAGTGCGGACGCTGGCGGAGTCAGTGGTCAGTGGTCAGTGGTCAGTGGTCAGTGGTCAGTGGAGGGAGTGGAGGGAGCGTAGTTAGAGTATTCCGGGCTGTCAACGCCTGCGTCGCCGGCTTCTGGAGGACAAGAAGATGGAGAATCATGATAGATCCGACGTGCTCGTCAAACGGACAACGTCGACAGCCGCTTCCTCCAGCGCGCGGTCCGTGACATCGACGACTGGCCACCCCGCATCTCGGAATATGTCGTCGGCAACGGCCACCTCCCTTCTGATGTGTTCCAGGCTGGTGTAGGTTTTCGTGGCCTGCTGGCCGTACTTCTTCAGGCGTTTGAGTCTCAACTGCCGCAGCCGTTCAGGATCGACCCGGAGCCCGACGATTTTGCCCTGGTGGGCTGTGAAGAGTTCGGACGGCGCACCCACGTCGGGCACTATGGGCACGTTCATCGACCGGAAGCCGCGAACGGCCAGGTAGACCGAAAGCGGCGTTTTCGAAGTCCGCGATACGCCAACCAGCACAACATCGGCCCGGCGTATGTCCTGTATGCCCAACCCATCGTCGTGCTTCACGGCGAAGGTCAGCGCGTCCACCATCTTTCGATCCTTCGGCTTCTGCACACCGCCGGATACTCCCTCGGGGCGTGTTCCCAGAAAGTGTCCCAGATCGGTCAGCAGGTGACCAAAAAGATCGACTGCGTGGATACCCCGCTCCGCCGAGTGCGACTGCACGGCGGAGCGCAGTTCGGTCGGGGCCAGGGTGTGCACGAGTATTCCATCGGAATCGCAGGCTTCCTCGACGACTTGTTGCACCTGTTCCAGAGAACGCACGCGCGGACGGATCTGGATGTCGACTCTCGTCTCGGCGGGAAATTGGGCCAGCGCGGCGCGCAGCAGATGGTGTCCCCTGGCTCCGGTTCCGTCGGACACGATGAAAATCGTTTTCATGTAGTGGCCTGTAACGGAGCGGACCTCCACTACGTCCGCGGTGGTCAAACGCCGTCTTCTTCTTCGATCGTCCGAACCGTCCGATGACCGCTGAGCATTTCGGCGGCTATCTTCTTGCTCATGTAAAGCTTCGACTCGCGACTGTCGTCCAGGTCGGGCTGAAACTTGATGATGTTGAAGTGCATGCGACCCAGTGTCGTGCGCAACGGGTAGAACTTGTTCTTCGTCTTGATCACGAGCTCGTGGTAACCACGCTGGTGCGCCCACTCTTCCTGCTGTTCGGTCAGCGCGCGGTAATGGCCTTTGCCGCGCCAGCCACGTCTCGTCCCTCCGATCCAGCTGTAGAAGATCTTACGGTCCGAAAACTGCACGCAGCCGATGAGTTGGCTGACCAGGTCGACGAGCTTCGCCTGGGTCTCAAACTCCCGCAGCTCGTGTCCGACCTTGAACGCGACCGGCATGAGCTGGTCCGGGTCGTCGGGAGCGGGTGCCATCGAAAGCAGGATCAGGTACTCGCGGTCGCTCAGACGGGTGACGATCTCGTCCGCGGTCTTCTTGTTGCGGAACTCCGGGAAGTTCTCCTCGATGTACTGGATCTCGAGGGAGCCCAGCTCCAGGGAGTATTGCCGAACGATATGCTTCATTCTAGACGAGTCTTCGAGCATGTGACCGACCCTTATCGTGCCAAGATAACACGGTTCATTCGCCGGTCGGAGGCGTAGCAGCCCGTTGGCAGGCATTGCCTCCTGTCGAATGCTGAACAGGCGACGCTTCCAGCCGTATCCGAACGAAGGGTTCTCCGCTTCGCGTATCGACCGACCCGTCAGACGAGGTCGTCACGGACGAACCGAAAAGCAGCCATCGGAGGCTCCTTTCTCCAGCTCTGATCTTGACGATGTATCGGCGATCGGTTAACTTCGGGCCGCCAGACGCCCCGCGACCGCAAGAGTCGTTAGCATGAACCTCCTCAACACCATCACCGTCCTCGTTTGCCTGTCGGCGGTGTTCGGCTACCTGAACTACCGGCTGCTCGGGCTACCGACGAAGATCGGTTTGATGGTCATCGCGCTGGCGATGTCGCTCGTTCTGGTGGCGCTCAACAGTCTCGGTGTCAGCATCGCCGGCGAGGCCCGGGCATTCGTCGAGGGCATCGATTTCAACCTGGCATTGATGCAGGGCATGCTCAGCTTCCTGTTGTTCGCGGGAGCGCTCCACGTCAACCTGGACGACCTGTTCGAACAACGCTGGATCGTCGCGATCCTGGCGTCGGTCGGAGTCGTGAGTTCGACGTTCATCGTGGGTACGCTCGCATACTACCTTTTCGGTTTGCTCGGCCTCGAGCTTCGATACATCGATTGCCTGCTGTTCGGTGCCCTGATTTCTCCCACCGACCCGATCGCCGTCGTCGGCATCCTGAAACTGGTGAAAGCGCCGAAGTCGCTCGAAACCAAGATCACCGGGGAATCCCTGTTCAACGACGGTGTGGGAATCGTCGTCTTCCTGGTTTTGCTGGACATCGCAGTCTCGGGTGAGTTCTCGGCGATGGGCGTCGTCGTGCTCTTCGCGGAAGAAACCCTCGGCGGTGTGGCGATCGGCCTGGCGATCGGCTATGCCGCGTACCGCATGCTGCGGTCGACCGACCAGTACGAAGTGGAGATCCTGATCACGCTGGCGCTGGTGATGGGCGGCTTTGCGTTGGCCAGCTCCATTCACGCATCGGGACCGATCGCCGTCGTCGTCGCGGGCCTGATGGTCGGCAACCACGGCCGCCGTTTCGCCATGTCGGACCACACACGGGAACATCTGGATTCCTTCTGGGAGCTCGCCGACGAGATGCTGAATGCGATCCTCTTCGTCCTGATCGGTCTGGAATTGGTCGCGGTGAGCCTGCGCGCAGAGTATCTTCAGGCGATCCTCCTCGCGATACCGCTCGTCCTGTTCTCCCGTTTCGTCGCGGTCGGGCTTCCGATCCAGTTGTTCAGCCTGTTTCGGGAGTTCAGCAACCGGGCGACCCTGATCCTGACCTGGGGCGGGTTGCGAGGCGGCATCTCTGTGGCGTTGGCCCTGTCGCTGCCCTCCGGAGAAGCCCGGGACGCGATCCTGACGATCACGTACGGCATCGTCGCCTTCTCGATCATCGTCCAGGGCCTGACGATCGGGAAGCTGGTCCAGCACGCAGCGGCTCAGGGAGGAGACTGACGATGGAACTGTCTTTGCTCGACCGCGAGCTGGCGACCGGGCAACGCGGACCCGCCGCGAAGATGGCCATGTCGATCATCCTGCGGATGGCCCAGTTCGAAGGTGCCGAGCGCCTGCTCGACATCACCCAGGCCCACATTGACAGCTCGGTCTACATGGGAGAGGCCGGCCTGGAATTCGCCGAGAAGCTGGCAGCATCGGGAGCCGAGGTTCGTGTTCCGACGACGCTGAACGTGAGCGCCCTGGACGAACATCACTGGAAGGAGTGGGCAGTGCCGGAAGAGTTCGCATCCGCTTCGCGACGCCAGATGGTGGCCTACGAAAGAATGGGATGCCGGCCGATATGGACATGCGCGCCTTACCAGGTGGATCTGATTCCGACGTTCGGCCAGCAGATCGCGTGGGGCGAGTCCAACGCGATCGTCTTCGCCAACTCGGTGATCGGCGCCCGAACCGAGCGGTACCCGGACCTGATGGATATCTGCGCAGCCATCACGGGTCGCGTTCCCGCTGTCGGGCTGCACGTGACCGAGAACCGCAAGGGGCAAATCCTGATGGCGCTGGAGGGCATCGGCTACGAACTGCAGTGGGCGGACGAATTCTACCCGGTTCTCGGACACCTGATGGGCAAGGTCGCCCGGGAACGGATACCGGTGGTCACGGGCCTGGAGCCGCGTCCCCGCGAGGATCAGTTCAAGGCGATGGGAGCTGCCGCGTCGGCATCCGGCACGGTCGCTTTGTTCCACGTTGTCGGACACACGCCGGAAGCGCGGACAATGGACGCGGCCTTCCTGGGCAGCGAGCCGGAAGAGATCGTGCCGGTGACGATGGAACGATTGCGTGAAGCGCGGCGGGAACTCACGACCGCGACCGGCGAGGCGCTGGATATGGTGATTCTGGGCAGCCCTCACTTCTCGCTGGAAGAGTTCAAACAGCTCGCGCCACTGGTCGCCGGGAAGCATGTCGATCCGTCAGTAAAATTCCTGGTCACCTCCAGCCGGGCTATGGTCGAACTGGCCAGGGCCTCCGGACACCTGCAGGCCCTGGAGGAATTCGGGGGTCAGGTCACTGTCGATACCTGCGTCCTCGCGTCGCCGATGCTGCCACCGGAGATCAAACGCTTGATGACGAATTCAGCCAAGTACGCCTACTACGCCCCCGGATTGCTGGAAACCGAGATCACATTCGGCAGTCTGGCCGACTGCGTCCAGTCGGCCCTCGAAGGTCGTGTCGTGAGGGATGAGCTGTTGTGGGAGTAGCGATCAGAGGCAAACCCCTGATCCCTGGCGAAGCACGCGGCGCCCTTCTCGTCTCGGACGAGCCGCTCAGTTTCTGGGGTGGGTACGACTACAAGACAGGAACTGTGATCGACCAGAGACACCCGCTCGCGGGACGATCGGCCATCGGAAAGATTCTGGCTCTTCCCTTCACGCGCGGTTCGAGCAGCACGACCGCGGTACTTCTCGAGGCGGTCAAGGCGGGGACAGCACCCGCTGCGATCCTGACCACCGCACCCGACTCCTTCTTCGCGCTGGCTTCGATCGTCGCCGACGAGATGTATGGAAGCTCCGTTCCCCTGGTGCAGTTGGCTAAAGAGGACTTCGCCTCCCTCCGCTCGGGCCGACCTGCTTCGCTCAGCAAGGACGGAACCGTCGAGCTGGATTGAGGCTCGAACCCACCTGTCGAAAGAAACTGGGATTCAACCACGGAGACGCAGAGGCACAGAGAGGCAGAAAAAACTTTCCGCGCCTCCGTGGTGAATCTCTTCCTGGTTCGAGTTGAGTGATGTTGTCAGTCAGGCAAAACCGTTTCGCTCAAAAAACTCCGCGGCAACACGGTTGGATTCCGCCCACGCACCGCTCTCGCTGTGCGGACTGTGCCCACCGCCGTCGATGACGTGGATCGAAGCCTCAGGCAGCAGTTCCTGGATGGTATCGAGTTCGCCGGGCTCGGTCCTGGGGTCTTCGGAGCCATGGATGAGGATGGCCGGAACCTGCAACTCCGACAGGCGCCCTCCGTACATGTCCTGCTCCGGATCCTGCCACCCGTAGTGGATGTCGAGCCACGCGTTGCCGTGGTTTTCCATCAGCTTGCGCCAGTAATCCTCGCCATGCTCGTTCGACAGGATAGAGACGATTTTCTCGCCGAATTTTTCCGGGTCCGTCGCCGCCGTCTCGAAGAAACTCTTCGATCGAAGCTTACGGCGGTCATAATGTGTGGCCTCCATGATGATCCCGTCGACCCGATCCGGCGAATCGATGCCCATCAGCACAGCCGCCACCGCGCCATCGGAATGACCCCAGAGAAGGGCTCTTTCCATCCCGAGCGCGTCCATGAAGGCCGTTGTCTCCCGGGCAAAGAGTTTGTGGAAACCTCGCGGAAACCGACCCGTTCGGGTCGATCGTCCGTAGCCGGCGCGGTCCGGAATCAGTATCCGAAAGCGCTGGTGAAAGTCCCTTATCTGTCGGTCGAACGGGTACACTTCATACCCCCAACCACCATGGAGGAACAGCAGAGGCGGGCCTTCACCGAATTCTCGGAAGAAGATCGAGTGTTTGCGGTCGTCAAATTCCAGTTCGATGTACATGGTCTTCGTCGCCGGACGGTGCGGAGCCCCAGCGGTTGGGATTGCATCAGGATATAAGAACCGCACCGCAAAGGCGCAAAGGCGCAAAGAAATCTGAGGTAAACTCCACAGGCAAGCCCATTTGAGAAAAACCCTACTAGTGTCCTGAGTTAGAAGTACGTTTGCTATATTTCGGAGCGCAACGACGCTGGATTTGGCGGAGCGACGACGAGCCAATGCTCATTCATTGCGAGGAGGAGCGACTCCAAAGACGGCGCCGTTCCGCCCGAACCCGCAGGGCCGATGGAAGTTGCCGGTTGTGAGGGCCGAGCCGGCCGCGTGCATACCCCCGTTGTCGATCGGTTCAACGTTCACACGGCGGGTGGCAACATCCATTGGAGATAGTGAACGTATTTCTGACTCAGGACACTAGACGCCACATGCCGAGAGTCAAGACCAGAAAACAAGGACCGCAAAGCTCCGGACGGCTTCGCATTGGCGACGATTGGAACGCCATCACCATCATAGCCCTGTCCCAGAGTAATCCACTCAAAGCGGTGGCCGAGTTCGTGGAGAACAGCATCGACGCCGGGGCCCGGACCGTCACGATCACCCGGGGGCGGGAGAGGGGCGAACATTATCTAGCGGTCACCGATGATGGGAAAGGGATACCAAGGGACGATAAGGGTATCCCTGATTTTCGTTACGTGGCTACCCACATCTGCGATTCGATAAAGCGTCGTCTCAAGGCGGACGGCGCGGAAGGCATTCAAGGGGAATTCGGTATCGACCTGCTTAGCTTCTGGACTGTCGGTGATGAGCTCAGCATGACCTCGGCTGCCGCAGACGGAAAGACGTATCAGATGCGCATGAAGAAAGGTGACCCGAACTACACGGTCAGTAGCCGACGTATGCTGTTTCCGGACGGTGGAACCAGACTCAAGGTTAAGCCTTTGCTGCCAGGAATCCGTCACTTCAGCGGCGAGAAGATCCAGTGGTACCTCGCCTCGGAGCTGCGCGATCGAATTCGTCACAGCGGCGTTGACATCAAGGTCGTTGACCGGCAGGCTCGCAAGCGCTACGATGTGCAGCCCCGCGAATTCAATGGGCGTCTCATCCATCAAATGCCGGTGCCGCACACGCCCCTGGGTGAGGTTTATCTTGAGCTTTACTTCAGTGAACCGAAACAGGAACCCCGGGTAGGTGTTTACCATTCTGGCACGAGGGTCCTTGAGAGTCTGACCGAGCTGGAGGCTTTCCAGCATCCTCCCTGGAGCGATGGCTACGTCGAGGGCATCGTCGATGCGCCATTCCTGAATCTCACGCCGGGCACGCGTACAGGGGTGGTTCGTGATCAAGCCTTCTCCGAATTCTGCAGCGCCATGGAGCCGGTGGCCGAAGCGCTCCAGAAGCTGGTCGAAGAGCAGCGCAAGGCAGAAGAGGAGCGGGCCAGCAAGCACCTGCTCCGGACGATCCAGAAGGCCTTCCGGGAAGCCCTGCTTTCCCTCCCCGCCGAGGATTACGACTGGTTCGACGTTCGCGCGAGTGGCGCCGACGGCAGATCGCGGGCCAATTCGGGCATCGACGGCATCGCAATGATCGAAGCAAGGCCGGGAAGTGGACCGGACGCAGCGCCGCAGACGCGGCAAAAGGCGTTTTTCGAATATGCAGGGCCGCTTGCGAGCGTACGCGTCTCGCCGGCTTCAGCCGTGATACCGGTGGGTCATGCGAGAACGTTGCGCGCGATTGCTCGGGATCGCGCGCGCCACTTGGTGGAAGAGAATCTAAGATTCGAGTGGGAGATCGTCGAGGCGGGAGGGTCGCTTGAGAATGTCGAGGAGGAGATCGTCGAGTTCACGGCCCCCTCCCAACCCGGGTTGACCCGTCTGCGTGTGACGGCTACTCAGGACGCCGTCACCTGTCAGGGCGAAGCCCTGCTCACCGTCACCGACTCCTTGCTCCCTGAAACGAAGGAGTCATCGTCTCACAGGCAGGGTCTGCCTGGTTATACCTTCAAACGAGCGCCAGGGGAGCTCTGGCGTTCCAGATACGATGCCGAGCAAAATGTCATCGTTATCAACAACGGACATCGGGACTTCGTCTTCGCTTCGCGCAGCCGGGCTCTGAAGCTTCGCTATATCGCACGACTGTTTGCCAAGGAACTCGTCTGCAAGAATTTCCCCGGCTACTCGCCGGCCGATCTTCTTGAGCGCATGATTGAGCTGCTGCTGTACACGGAAGAAAATCTGAGGTGATCTAGCAACCCGTGGCAGAAGTCTGATGGCTCGCGTTACGCCACTAGATCTTTTCTTGCCCTTTGCGTCTTCGCGCCTTTGCGGTGAAAAAAATCCTGTTGGACGCTGTGCTGTCTCTTCAGGGCAACCTCACGGTCGACGGGTTGCCGTCCGTCGAAAACAGGCCGAGGACACCGCTCGACGATCCGGCGTCCGAACCGTTGAACAGGATAAACTGCGTCGTGTAGCCTCCGCCAACGACGAAATGGGGAAAGAGTCGTTCGGAAGCGGAGTCAAAGCTGTTCTCATCGACCGGCGGCGTCGAGGTAATGAGGAAGTCTCCCCGCGCGTTGTAGCGTCCGCGCAACCCGACCACGGAAACATCCGAAGATGCAGTTATTCGCAGGATGCCCTGGAACGGTGCCGCCAGCGATTCGAAGCCTGTGAACTGGGTAATGAAGGCCGCGACCTGGCCGTTCGAGGGGAGGGGCACGGACCCGGAAACGCCGGTCGGGCTGCCATCGAGGTTGGTCAGTTCCAGGTCCACCCTTGCTGGCACCGATTCCCGATTCGCGATGGCAAGCCCGCTCTCGAGCGATCCGATCCCGGCGGAATCAAAGTCCCCGGATCCCTCTACGTACATCCTAAGGGTCGAGGACGCATCGAAGGCCGGGATTCCGGCCTCAGAAATCGTGACACCGGCCTGCTGAAACCTGAAGATTCCAAGCCCCCCGGGCCGGGAGCTGCCGCTCTCCGGTGTGATCGTTACCGACCCGGTCGTTGTGGCGGATGTCTGGCCCGAGGTCCGAAAGCGAATCGAGCTACGCGGGTTGATGGCGTAAGCAAAGCTGCTACCGGCCTGTTCGTTCAGCGTGAGCTCGACCAAACCTGCGGCGCTCCCTTCGGCACCCTGATCCCGAAACGCCAGCGCGCCCGTCAGCGTGCCGTCTGTCGGGTTGACGAGAACGATGTCGGTCGTCCAGCCACCTCCATCGGCGAAATGCGGTATGACGAGTTCCTCTCCAGTCTGTCCAGCCAGCGGCAACACCGGCAGGGTCGTGATGAGGAATTCGGACCGCTGATTCGTGAAGCCGCGCAAGGCGATCACTGCCACGGGCGCCGAGGCAATGAACGTGAAGCTCGTTGCCCGACCCGCCTCCACGTCGAACGGCGACTCGTCCAGGAACCTCGCGACCTGGCCGTCGGCAGCGATCGGGATCTGCCCGTCACCGAAATTGGTTCCGTTCGAGTCCGTAAAGAAAAAGGAAACGGTGGCCGCCTGATCGCCCGGGTTTGCGATGGCGACTCCAGTATTCACGGCACCTTCGACCTCGGCGTAGATCCTGCCCGACATCACCGGAACCACGGCGGTGACGCTCGCCTCGGTAATCACGGTGCCGTCCGGAGCGAACGAGAACACGGCCATGCCTGCCGGAGCGACGCTGTTGCCTTCGGCCTGAATCCGTCCGTATCCCACTTCGACGGCCGAGGACTCTCCACTCGAGGCGCTGGCCGCGCCCCCTCGGCCCACGATGCTGAACGCGAGTGTGGAGGCCGAAGGATTGACGATCTTGTGGACGGCGCCGTTGAGGTCGACGGCGTAGATCTCACCGGCTTCGTCTTCTCCGAACGACGACAAACTCAGACTGGTATCGAGCAGGAGGGCCGAAGTCCCGCCCTGAAGCGTGAATAGCTCACCGGAGCAGAAGTCCCCGTATACGTAGCTACCCCGGGGCAGGCTCTGCCGGATGCCGCGATAGACATACCCTCCCGTGACTGAACACCGCCCTGACTCGCCCGTGTTCGTGTACTCCGCCACAGGCGCAGTGAAGTTGGCCTCGATGCACGCTCCCGGCCCGAGCCGGCTGCAGCCGCTCCCTTCGAACACGCGCCAACCGTAGTTTCCACCGAGTGTGATCAGGTCGATCTCTTCCGTCGCGTTCTGTCCGACGTCGCCGGCGTAGAGATCACCGCTGGAGCGGTCGAACGAAAACCGCCAGGGGTTACGCAGGCCGGTCGCGTATATCTCGTCGCGGCCCGACGAGTCGCCGACAAAGGGGTTCGTTGCCGGTGAGGAGTACGGGATCTCTTCGGTGGCCGGGTTGTCGATGTCGATCCGCAGCATCTTTCCCAGCAGAGTGCTGTTGTCCTGCGCGCGATCGCCCGGATCGTTCGCTGATCCCCCATCGCCCATGCCGATGTAGAGAAATCCATCGGGCCCGAACGCGATCATCCCGCCGTTGTGGTTGTTGAAAGGTTGGTCGATCGTCAGCAAAACGGTTTCGTTCGAGTCCGCCGTATCCGGAACCGTCGCGGATGCGCGGTACTCGGCGACGACGGTCGCAGCGTCGCCGCTGCGCGTGTAGTTGACGAAGAAACGGCGATTCGACTCGAAATCGGGATGAAACGCGAGGCCCAGCAGCCCGCGTTCTCCGCCTGATCGAACACGGGCCGTGATGTCGAGAAAGAGGGTCGGGGAGGTCCCACCGGTATCCAGGACCTGGATCGTTTCCCTCTGTTCGACGATGAACAAACGATTCGTGCTGTCGCCGGCGTGGGTGACAAGCACCGGCGAGGACAGACCGTCGAGAACGAGTTGAAGCTCGATCGCCGGCTGGCCTGATGAAAAACCAGGCGACAGCAACATCCCGAATGTGAGCGCGGCGGTGATCCTTGTGTGAAGGCGAGTCATAGGTGCTTAGACCCCGCAAGAGGGCGCAAGTTTGGAAATCGGGAAACCCGGTACTGGAACATTCCAGGTGCGCCGTGCGTATTCTGTAAGGGAGGTCAACTTGATGGTGAGGTTTCTGTTGTGGTGCATCCTGCTGGTGATGTCCTGGCCGCTGGCCCTGCTAGCCCTGGTCCTGTATCCCTTCGTCTGGCTCATCCTGTTGCCGTTTCGGCTGTTGGGCATCGTGGTCACGGGCGTCCTGGAGTTCTTCCGGAGCCTCATCATGCTGCCGGCGCGGCTGCTGGGCGGACGACCGGCCTGATCAACTCAAGTCAGCCCTAAACACAAAAAAAGGTGCGCCGGCAAAGGCGCACCTTGTGGCCAAACCTTCTAAACCTGTCAGGGCGAAACGCCTAGTAGCTCGACCTCGAAATCCCGTGTCGCGTTCGGAGGAATCACGCCGCCGGCTCCCCGGCTCCCGTAGCCCAGATCCGGCGGTATGAACAGCTCGCGTTTGCCACCGACTTTCATTCCTGCGACGCCCTCGTCCCAGCCACGGATGACTTGGCTGGCTCCGAGCTGGAAGCTGAACGGCTGGCCGCGGTCCACGGAGCTGTCGAACTTTGCTCCCCGTTCGCCGTCGACGTAGAGCCATCCCGTGTAGTGAACTTCGACGGTCTTGCCCGCGACGGCTTCGTCGCCGTCACCTACCTGATGGTCGATATATTTGAGGCCGGATTCGGTTTCATTCATGTTGGATTGTGCGACGGCACAGGCAGTCGTAATCAGAATCGCGCTCATCAGAACGACGGTCTTCTTCATGCCGCTATGACTCCTCTCGGTAGTGGTTTGGCCAGAGACCGCAAAGCCTGTGACCTCGGGGAAGTATACAGGGGTACGAATCGAATCGGTCGGGCTCGACACGGATTTCGCGGATTATCGGGGCTTGCGCAGACCCAGATTTAACAATCCGCTTGATCCGTGCAATCCGTGGCTGAGGACGATTTTAACGAACCGCCGCATGCCGGACACCGAAGCGGACGCCTACGAGCCGGCCGGGATGAGGTAGACCTGAGCCTGAACGTTACTGCCCTGGTCGACATCGACCGATATCCCCATCTCTTCGTACGTGCGCACGAAGTCCGGGTCGAGATATGCGCCCGATGGAGCATCCTCCCAGGCGAACACCTTGTAGGCACCGGGAGCGATGCCGCGGATCGTGAACCGGCCGTACTGATCCACGCTCGCCGTCTTGTAAAGGTCCCGGCGATCACGGGCGGCGGCGGGGACGAGAACCACCTGGGCTCCCGTGAAGACTTTGTCCTGCTCGATTTGAATTGAGCCGTCGACAACGCCGCCCGCTCCACTGATGAGGAACTCCAACGGGCCCGGCGGTTCCCCCATAACCTGCAGACCATTCGACAAGACATCGGCGCCGCCGTAGCGCGCCGCGGCCAGGTAAGCATCCCGGGGCAGACCGGTGATGGTCGCGCGATAGGACGCCTGACTGACGTTGTCCAGTACGAAAGCTCCGTCATCGCCCACCGCGGTGTTTGGCGCGTTGAAGGGCATGTTGTTGTCCGGCTGCAGGCGAATCCTCAGACGCGTGGGATCGACGTCGGAGGCGCCCTGATCGACGAGCACCCGGCCCTGTAGGGCTACTCCGGGATTGATCGTCACCACCAAACCGTCGAGGTCTTCCTCTCCAACTTCGATGTCAGCAGTGCCCACCAATTGTCCCTGTCCGCCGCGGACACCCTTGCCCTGTTCGGTCAGGATCGCGACCAGCGTGTAGGAGCCGGGCGCAACGCCGGTCAATTCGAAGTTACCGTCCTGGTTCTGGCCCCCGCGACCGCCGCGGCCTCCACCCCCACGGAAACTGAACCGGTTACCGGCGACCACGTTATCGCGGGCAACGACGGTAACGATCGGAGTAAGCCCTCCTTCCCCGATGTAGGGACTGACGACCCTTCCTCGAAGGGTCACGGCCCGCGTGGGAAGAACGTTGAAGTCAACCGCCGGGATTTCGGCGCCCTCTCCGACAGCGATGCTGGACGCCAGGGTGGGGTCGCTGGTCCCAGGGTAGTAGGTGTCCACGTAAGTTTCTTCAGTTGGGGGTTGCTCCGGCAGGCCGCGTCCACGTGCTTCACCGCCTCCGGCTCCAGTTCCGCGACCACCGCGGCCGCGTCCTCCGCCACGGACCACCACCTGCACCGCACCGCGGAAGCGAGCTTCGTAAGTGGCGCTCACGATGTAGTCGCCCGGATCGAGCCAGTAAAGCCGGTACTCACCCAGGTCGTTCGTTACAGCCTGGTCGACCTGTGTCAGTGTCTTTTCGCCGTCCTGGTAGACATAACGCAAGGCCCGGACGGTCGCCCGGACCAGCGGATCGCCGTCTTCATCGAACACGCGCCCGGCGATCGTCCCGGTGGGTACCATGCTGATGATGACGTCCTTCACCTTCTGACCGGGTAACAACACGAGAACGGTGCCGGGTCGGCTCGGGCTGACTTGCCCGTATTCCTGGTCGACGTAGCCGTCGCGCTCGATGTCGAGTCGATAGTTGCCGGGCTGGATCCCGTCGAGGGTAAAGTGTCCACTCGCGTCCGTCACGGCCCCGAACACCGGGCTCCGTCCACGTTCGGGCCTCAGGACGACCTGGGCTTTGCCCAACGGCTCGCCCGAACCGATTCGGACCACATATCCGTCGATTGTGCAGGTTTCGTCCGCATCCTGCTGCGGCAACTGCGCCAAAGCCGGCAACGAAGCGGCGAAGAGCCCTGCTATCGCCAGTACCTGCAATTGTCGTCTCATCCCAATCAATCAAGGGCTCCTTTTGTAGAACCCGACTTCAACCCTCCAGTCACCATTCTAATACGTCTCCGACCAGTGGACGGTTACGATGCGCCCCCGCCATCACTCGGCTGATCACCGAAAGCCTGCTCTGAAGCCTGGGCCCTCGGTCCTCAACTAATTAAAAAAGAGTAACTTACTTCCGACCGTTTCACTAGGGACTCATGATCTTAGTGTTATTAAATAATATTACTTGATAATATTACTATCATATTGTATAAATAAAAGTGCCGGCAGGGCCTGTGGAGGCTGAAATCGGCTCTTCGGCAGCCATCAAATTAACGTCTTTTAACAACAAGGAGGAGACAATGGCACTGGTTCGATGGGACCCTTTTCGCGATTTGAACTCTCTGGAGACTCAGTTCAACCGGATCTTCGGGACGAACGGCCGAAGCTGGTCAGGTCGTGAGCCTTCGGACACGACGAGTTGGAGCCCGAATGTGGATATTTTCGAGGCGGAGAACGAGCTCGTCCTGAAGGCGGAACTGCCCGGGATCGCGCCCGAGGCGGTCGAGCTTCACCTGGAAAAGAACGTCCTCACGATCAAGGGTGAGCGGCGTTTCGAGAACGAAGATACCAAGGACAACTATCACCGGATCGAAAGGGCCTACGGCTCTTTCAGCCGGTCGTTTTCCCTGCCCACGACGATCGATGAGGGCCAGATCAAGGCGGACTTCAAGGACGGGTTGCTGACGGTCATCCTGCCGAAAGAGGAACAGGCCAAGCCCCGGCAGATCAAGATCGCCTCGTAGTCACGAATCATCCAACCCTTTACCAAACGGGTCCGCTCCGGCGGGCCCGTTTTCTTTCTGCTAACATGTCCCACCGATGGCACCGCGCGCACGCGAAAAGGCCTCCCTGCTCGCCGTTTTCCAGAGCCGCAAGATGGTGTTCCTCCTCCTGCTCGGTTTTTCATCCGGCCTACCCCTCTACCTGACGAGTCGCACACTCCAGGCCTGGCTCACGATTGAGGGAGTCGATCTCACCACGATCGGCTTGTTCAGCCTGGTTGCGCTTCCCTATTCCCTGAAATTTGTCTGGTCGCCACTGCTCGACCGGTTCAGCCTGCCTCGCCTTGGGCGACGACGCGGATGGATGGCCTGCTCTCAGATTCTGCTGCTCGTCTCGATTGCAGCAATGTCGCTCGGCGACCCATCGGATGCGGTGAGGGTTGTGGCCGGCGTCGCGATTGCGATCGCGTTCTTCAGCGCCACGCAAGACATCGCGATCGACGCCTACCGCACCGACGTCCTCGAAGAACGGGAAATGGGCGCCGGCGCTGCCGTGAACGTCCTGGGCTATCGCGTCGCCATGCTCCTCACCGGGGCCGGCGCACTGATCCTCGCGGACAGGATCTCGTGGCCGACGGTGTACCTGATCATGGCTGGCTTCATGCTGATCGGCCTGCTCGCTTCCCTCCGAACGCCCGAACCGGCTGATCCCGGGGTACCGCCATCGTCGCTGAAAGACGCGATAGTCGATCCCTTCCTCGAGTTCGCCAGCCGCTTTGGTTTGCGACGCGCGTTGCTGATCCTCAGTTTCATCGTGGTCTATCGGATGGGTGATGCCCTGGTGAACAACATGACGACCCCCTTCCTGCTCCAGACCGGGTTCAGCCAGACCGATGTCGGCACGGTCCAGGGCGGCATGGGTCTGCTGGCGACGATCCTGGGTATCGTCGTGGGAGGGGCGCTCCTGAGCCGGATGGGGATCTACAATTCCCTGTGGGTTTTCGGTCTGTTCCAGGCCGGAAGCAATCTGGTCTACCTCGCGCTGGCCCGGGCGGGACAGAACTACCCGTTGATGGTCGCTACCATCAACTTCGAATACTTTTCGGTGGGGCTCGGCACCGCGGCGTTCGTCGCGTTTCTGATGAGCCTGTGCAACCACCGCTTCACCGCGACGCAGTACGCTCTCCTGTCATCCTTGATGGCGGTCTCTCGTGACGTCTTGGCCGCACCGTCGGGCAGGCTCGCGGAAGCAACCGGTTGGCCGGCTTTCTTCGTCATCAGCTTTATCGTGGCGCTGCCCGGGTTGGCAATGTTGTGGGCAATCAGGCCGGCGTCCAATGATCAGATGTAGCTGCGCTCTCGCACATTATCTCTGCTTGAAGAATGTGCGGTCATAGACCCGCACCTACACCTATCGCAAATTGCGATATTTGAAAGAATCCACATTGCAAGTTGCTCATTGGAGATTGTTTCATTTCAGATTCCGATCAATAAGAAATCGAGCAATTTTGCAATCTCCAAATTTCCAATGCGGAATCGTCCAATGACCAATCTGCAATAGCTGTCGGACGAGGTCCCAGCCACCTCCCTCGATCGAGTAGAGTGTGCGGTCATAGAGCGCGCCTACGCGTCCCGGCGGGTCCATTCCAGGATCAACAAAACCGCTGCGTTCGCTCCCAGTGCGGGGAGGACCGGGTCGAGGTCGGCGAAGACGCCGCCCAGCAACCCGCCGTCGAGCAGGACCTTCCAAACCAGTGCGGTGCCGAGACCGGCGATCATCCCGCCAACCACCGCACGGGCGGAGGTCGAGGGTCGGAGCAGCGCCGCCAGCATTGCAGGTGTCAGGCTGGCGCCATATAGCGTGTAGGCATAGAGCGCAACGCTCAAGAACTCTTCCCACAGGAAGGCCGGCAAGAGCGCAAACAGGCCGAACGCGATCACGAGGATGCGCTGTTTGAACGGTGTCGTCAGGCCACCGCCGAGGTCCATCGACGCCGTCGTGGAGCATACAAGAAGGTAGGAGTCCGCCGTCGAAACGATTACGGCCACCGCCGTCGCCGCAAGCAACAGTCCGACCAGTGGTGGGAATACCGTAAAAGCCATGTCGATGATCACGTGACCAGGGTTGGACGGCGCGCTCGGAAGAAGGACTTGGCCGAAGAAAGCCACCCCGATAATGGCGCTCTCCAGAACGAGCAGACCCGCAAAGGCGCCGTATGCCGCCCGGCGGGCAATCCGGGGTGATCCGGCGGCCAGAAAACGCTGGTACATATTCGCGTCACCCAGGATCAGGAGAAAGGGCGGCAGCATCACGTTGATCCATCCGAGCGTACCCAGACCGCCAGAAAGCTGAAGCATCGCCGGATCGAAAGGCTGCAATTCAGGATTCCACCCATTCCACGCCAGAGCCAGACCGACGATCAGACCTGTTCCAAGGACGATCCCGTTGACGACATCGGTCAGAGCGACGCTGATCAAGCCCGCCAGAGCCGTATACAAGATGATGAAGATCGCGAAACCGATTCGAAGCATCACCTGGTCGGCACCGGGAAAGATTCTTTCCGCAACAGCCGCACCCGCACGGTACTGGTAGGAAACGATCACCAGGTACGCCAGGATGATCGCGACCGCACTGAGGACCTGCGCCAACCGGCCGAATCGCAAGCCGAGTATCTGCGGAACGCTGGATGCCGGCAGTTCGCGGACACGCGGGGCCAGGTGAGCCAGTATCAGCATCCCCACGACCCCCGACAGCGGCAGGAAGAAACCGGCTGCCCCATTCAGATAGGTGAACTCGCTGTTGCCGAACAACGAGCCGGTCCCGATCCAGGTCGCGATCAGCGTGCCGGCGAGAACGGGGGCTCCGATTCGCCTCCCGGCAAGGGCAAAATCTTTGGCGGAACGGACCTTGCGGGCATGCCAGACCCCGATCCCGGTCATGCCGAGCAAGAAGAAGACGATGACGGGAAGTGCCAGTTCCATCTATCTTCCGTCGAACTGGAGCGCCATCGCCATGATCGTGATCTTGATCACGCTGGCGCTGTTGAACGCCTCGTCGGCCCGGACGCCGGCCTCTTCTCCAGTCTCCAGGTGCTTCACGTAGATTCCCGCCCGTGCCGGAAAACGCGACAGTTCGGACTCGAGCAGGCGCTCGAGCGGAGAGGTGTTCTGTGCCGTGGCATGGCACACAAACAGGAGGCAGGCGATCACTGTTGTCAGACGTGGCATGGGCACCTCCTAGGCGCGTCGGATTATAAGATGATGTGGACCGGGCAGCATAGCGCGGGATCTAAATGGCGAAGCGCCCCGCCTTCAACAAGGAAAATCCCCCACGCCATGGGTGACCGCCTGATGGGAAGACGCGACGCTTCAGAACAGTCTCATCGATGTAGCCTGAGATGCGCCCCATTCAATCGGAACGGGAGAGATTTTGCAACCGATTCCTCCCGTCGAGCTATCCAAAACCCACCGCAACCTACTCCAGGGCGGGCCCATTTCCAATTTGACCCGGGATATGGTAACGTCAACCGCCATCGACACTTGTCGCGGCCGCTAGGGCGTCACTACTACTCGAGTGGCTTGTAACAGTGCGAGCCGGGGAGGCTGCAGATCAACCTCGGGCTCGGCTAAGCAATTCGCAGTTTCGGGAGTCCGTCGGTAGAATCCACCGGTTTCTTTCCTTATCGATTTCTGAACCCGAATTCCGAACCGAAGGAGTTAGCGATGAACGGATTGGAGACACTCTTCAGATGGATGCACGTCTTTGTCGGAATCATCTGGATTGGACATTTATACTTCTTCAACTGGGTCAACGGTCCGATGGCGGCGGCGCTTGACGGCCCGACCAAGAGAGCCGTCGTTCCTGAGCTCATGCCGCGGGCGCTGTTCTGGTTCCGATGGGGAGCCGCCTGGACGTGGATCACAGGTGTGCTGCTGCTGGCCGTGGTCTACTACCATGGACAGCAGACACTCGCCACGGACGCCACATGGTCGGCCGGTTCGTTGATCATGATCGCGGTCACCTTTCTCGCGGTATTCGTCTACGACGCCCTCTGGAAGAGCGGCCTCGCCTCCAACGTGCGGGTGGCGGTGATCGTTTCCTTCATACTCCTCTCCGTCGTCGTTGCGCTCTACGTCTACGTCGGCAACTTCAGCTATCGGGGAACTCTGATTCACACGGGAGCGCTGTTCGGAACGGCGATGGCGTTCAACGTCTGGTACCGGATCTGGCCGGCCCAGCAGAAAATCATCTCGGCCGTCAAGAATGGCGAAGCGCCTGATCCCGCCCTTCCCAAGTTGGCCGGCCTGCGATCGAAGCACAACACGTACATGTCTCTGCCGCTGCTCTGGGCAATGATCGGACAGCATGCGACCTTCTTCGCCGGGGGCAACCTGGGGATTCCCAACAACTACTATTGGGTCTTCTGGCTGCTCGTGATCGCGATTGGATGGCATATCGTTTTTCAGTGCTACAGGAAGGCCGGAAAGGTCAAAGGCTTCTAGCCCGCTTTTCTCGCCGCTGGGGCATTCAGCCGGTTTCTCACCGTCCGGTCGGAAACCAGGGGCCTGTAGCGTATGAAACTGGCCGATTCCAAGTTGGAGCCGCGCGTGTTGGTCGTGGGCGCGGGAACAACCGGACGCGAATTGCTCCGGCGGCTCGTTGCGACCTGGCGTGTCTCCATCATCGATACGGACGAGGACAAGCTCGGGCTGATCGGTGAAGATGTCGACCCCGAAAGAGTCCTGAAAGCCGTCGGAGACGGCACAAGCAGACTGATTCTGGAGCGGGCGGGAATCGAGCATGTCGACTACGTCATAGCGGTCACCTCCTCCGACGACGTCAACCTGGAAGTATGCCGGCTCGCCCGCGAGCATTTTGAGAAGTCCAACCTCTTCGCCGCGGTCGCTAAATTCTCGCAGCGGGAGCGATACCGGGAAGCCGGCATCGACTTTGTCACGCCCTCCTACGCCGCCGCCGTCAGCCTCGAAAACCGGGTTCTACATGGTGTCGGAACGTCATTGAGTACGGGCGAAGGGCGAGGCGAGGTCGTCGAGGTGCGTGTCCTCCCCTCTTCTCCGATGATCGGGCGAGCCTTGTCGTCAGTCCGATCCCGCCGATGGAATGTTGGCGCGATCTACAGGGACGAGAAGCTCGTCGTTCCAAGCGGGCCGACACGAATCGAACAGGATGACCGAGTCATCCTGATTGGCGAACCCGAAATTCTCCCTTCTATTGCCGAGTATTTTCGGATCGGCGAGCCGGAGTTCCCGCTCGAGTTCGGGTCCAACATCCTGGTGCTCACCGAGAGCTCGTCGGACTTCGAGGATATCGTCGGCGAACTCTGCTACATCCTCGACCACAGCCGGGCAAGGGGGGTAGAAGTCCTCTACTGGCCCCATGAGCCTGGAATCCAGTCGGCCGTGGAGCGGGTCAGCACCGACCATCGAATCGACGCATCGACCGTCGCGGTCTTCGGCAACTACGGCGACGTCACCGCGAAACACGTAGTGACGAAAGATTGCGGTTTCCTGGTCGTCCCCGACGACCGCTTCCGATTCCTCGAGCGAATCGGGCTCCGAAGGACGGCAATGGCCGAAATCTTCAAGCGGATGGAGTCACCGCTGGCAGTACTGCGGGGAACCTACCCGTACCGAAAGGTCCTGCTCCCGGTCACCGACTCGGAATCCTCGATGCAGGTGGCACGGCTGGCTTTCGATCTGGCCAGGATGCACAGGGCAGAGGTCACGGCGGTTACCGTGTCGGCACCCCGCTTCGTCGTCGGCGCCGCGACGATCGAAGATCAGAAGGCCGCGCTCGAGAAGGTCACCCACCTGGCCAGCCTCTACCACTTGGACGTCGAACAGGTCCACCTGGAAGGCAACCCGATCGAGGAGGTCCTCGATCTCTGCCCGGACTACCAGATGATGGTCGTCTCACACTCCAAGAACCGGAAGCCGTCGTTCTTCAACCCGGACGCAAGCCAGCATCTCCTGCGGCGGTCCCCGATCACGACCTTCGTCCTGCCGATGTAGCATGGAAGCCTCCCAAGCCATCACACTCCTCGTGATAGCGATCGGCGCGTTTCTTGTGCCGCTCCTCAGCGGACGCCTCGGTGTTCCGGCCGCCGTCGGGGAGATCGTGTTCGGCATCCTCGTCGGTCCCTACATCCTCGGGATCGTGACCGAAACCGAGTTCTTCAGCTTTATCGCAGAATTCGGGTTCGCCTTTCTCATGTTCCTCGCCGGGCTCGAACTGGACTTCACGAGCCTCGAACGTCGCGGGCCGCGACTGTTGTTTATCAGCGTCCTGGTCGCGGGGGTCATCATGGGGCTGGCTTTCCTGGCCGCCTACCAGCAGGGCCGCTCGCTCTTTTTCGCGATCGTCCTGGGGGCGACCTCGATCGGAATCGTCCTCGTGTGCCTGCGGGAAACCGGAATGGCTCGTTCGGATTTTGGACAGACCGTCATACTGGTCGGATCCGTCGGAGAGTTCCTGACGATCGTGATCGCGACGTTCTACAACATCATCTTCCGCTTCGGCGTTGGGCTGGTGTTCATCGAGGAGGTGGCGCGGCTGGGGGCAGTCTTCGCGATCGCCTACCTGGTCCTGATGTTTCTGCGGCTACTCGTATGGTGGTATCCGGCTCAGTTCTCGCGGTGGATCGAGATCGAGGACCCGTCAGAAGTCGGGGTTCGGGCCGGCCTGGCCCTGATGATCGCCTTCGTCGCAATTTCGGAACTTCTGGGCATGGAAGCGATCCTGGGCGCGTTCCTCGCCGGCGCTCTGTTCTCCTTCGTTTTCCGCGAGAAGGGTGGGCTGGAGACGAAGATGGCAGGGATCGGTCAGGGGTTCTTCATCCCGATCTTCTTCATCCACGTCGGAGTCAGTTTCAATTTGGCGGCCTTGAGGAGTCCCGAAATACTGCCGCTGCTGATGGAGATCCTCGTGCTGTCCCTGCTGGTCAAGGCGGCGGCCTGCGCCCTCCTTCGTCTCGAACACTTCGGGTTGAGACAGCTCGCTGGAGCTTCACTGCTCCTGGCCACACCTCTGACGCTGTTAGTGGCGATCGCCACCCTCGGTCTGGAACTTGGGGCGCTGACCGAGGCGGAAAGTGCGACGGTGATCCTCATGGCCGTCGTGTCGGGACTCCTGTTCCCGACGCTCTTCAAGAGGCTTAACCGGGGGGTGGGGGGGGGAGGAAGTAGTCAGTAGTCGGTAGGCAGTTGGCGGCTGCCGCCCGAGTAGCCTACCGGTCCGTGAGAGAGCCACTGTGAGTGTAGGTGCGGTCTATGACCGCACATTCTTCGAACCGAGACGATGTGCGCTCATAGAGCGCACCTACACCCACCGGCAGTTGGTTCCGGTTGGCCCGGTCAGGTCAGCCTACTTTGCGGCACCAACGGTTCGACGGATCGTGCGAACACCCGGGGACAGGGCCAGGCCCCTGTCCCCCTGACATTGTTCTCTCACGGACTTGATCGGGTCAGTCTACTTTGAGGCGATCACGAGTGGTTCCCGGATCGTGAACTCCAGCAGCGTCTCGGCAGGAATGTAAAGCTGCTCGCCCTTCGTCATCACCTGGACCACGCCGGCGGCGCCCGCACCGACCCCGGCCCCGATGGCCGCGCCTTTCCCGCCGCCGGCAATCAAACCGATCAAGGCGCCGACTCCGGCCGCCTTACCCATGCGGCTGGCGGTCTCTTCACCGCGGCCCGCGCCAACCTCCTGATACTCGGCTGTTGTGAGGGCATATGGAATGCCGTTGACGACGATCTGCGTCAACTCCAGGCGCAATTCCGCGGACCCCTTGACCCTTCCGGCACCCTCGACCTCGGTGATCCGGCCTCTGAGGTCCGAACCACGAGCCGCAACTTCGACACCCTCGATCACGAGCGGATCAGCCAGCGTTGCGGTAAACGTCTGTCCCACGCTGTCGACCTCGCTGTCGATGCTGTCGATCATCCGAATCAGGAGGGCCGATCCGGTGGGTACGGTGTAGGCGGGTTCCGCAGCGGCAGTCGAAGTGGGTACGACGGGGCCTTCCTCTCTGGTTCTCAGGCGAACATCGGGTTCTTTCGCGGCAATGGGTTCCGGCACCCGTACTCCCGGCTCAGCGCCCACGCTGACCGGCTCGTCTCCAAACTGGATCCGGGTCACGGCAAGCAGGTCGTACTCCTTGACGCCGTCTTCGGTCCGGAAGCGGATCACCCTGGCGGTTCCGCCTTCGTAATAGCCTGTGATCGTCTCGCCACCCTTCAGGACCAGTGTGTCGGAAAAGCCGGTCGCGGCCAGCGACATGAGGACAGCCAGCAAGACAGCATGTTTGATGATTGTATTCATCGCCCCCTCCCGAGGTATTGATGGGCAAAGACCATGAGCGCTTAGACGCGAAGCCTCCCGGAAAGTTTCACCAATGGGCCAGCCAGAACAGGACCCGAACCGCCCCACTGAGGAGGAGGAACAGACGCGATATACTACGCGGGCGAAGTTTTTGCGCCCGTAGCTCAGTTGGATAGAGCAACGGCCTTCTAAGCCGTGGGTCGCAGGTTCGAATCCTGCCGGGCGTATAGCGGACGCCGGGACATCCCAGCCGCAGTTCCGGCCGCTGCTTCCCGCCGATCCAAGGCAACTTCGGAAACGAGCCAAAGCCCCTGATTCAGGGACCTTAAAAGGTCTTAAACCCCGAAACCAACGTCCTGTACACGCAGGTATTTCATGTTATAGTTAGCTGTTTGGGTGGGGTGCCGGAGAGCTTCCCTACGCCAAGCCACGACTCGAGACGCGGGAAAGGAGAACACGTGTCACAGCAAGCCCCTCAGACAGCGGTTGTTGACGACGAGAACGAAGAAGGAGGGGGCCCTGTCATAAACGACTTCAGCATTCAGGTGGCGACTGTCAACGGCTCGGGCAGCCAGTCGGCCAACGCGGTCCTGATGCGATCGATCTTCCAGATGGGGATCCCTGTCAGCGGTAAGAACTTATTTCCCTCCAACATCGCAGGTCTTCCGACCTGGTTCACAATCCGGGCAAACAAGGACGGTTGGACCGCACGCCGCAAGAAACTCGATTTTCTAGTCGCTATGAATCCCCAGACGGCTGAAGAAGACGTCATGGAGCTGGAACCGGGACGCGTCGTGGTCTACGAAGAGAAGCTGAATCTGTCGTCCTTGCGCGACGATCTGGTCTTCTATCCCGTCCCCTTCGCGAAGCTGGCGACTGAGATCGCTAAAGATTCTCGTCTCCGGAAACTGCTGGCGAACATGCTCTACGTCGGTGTCGTCGGTGAGTTGCTTCAGATCGAATTGACCGAAATCGAAAAAGCGATCACGAAGCAGTTCAAGGGGAAGACGAAAGCGATCGAGTTGAACATGCAGGCTATTGGGGTCGGCATGGGCTACGCGCGGGAGAACCTCGAGAAACAGGACCCCTTCTGCTGCGTAAGATCCGACAAGACCGCCGGAAAGATCATCATCGACGGTAACTCGGCCTGCGCACTCGGTGCGATGTTCGCGGGCGTCACCGTCGCGACCTGGTATCCCATCACACCGTCGTCGTCCCTCTGTGAGTCGCTCGGCGACTACATGGAGAAATACCGGCACGAGGAAGACGGGAAGGCGACGTATGCGATCGTGCAGGCCGAAGACGAGCTGGCGGCCGTCGGGATGGCCATCGGCGCCGGGTGGGCGGGGGCCAGATCGATGACTTCGACTTCCGGTCCGGGCATCTCGCTGATGGCCGAGTTCGCTGGTTTCGCCTACTACGCCGAAATACCCTTGGTGATCTTCGACGTCGTGCGCGTCGGCCCCAGCACCGGTCTGCCAACCCGGACCCAGCAGTCCGACATCCTGTCGCTGACCTTCCTGTCGCATGGGGACACGAAACACGTCGTGCTCATACCGAGCAACATCGAAGAATGCTTCACGATGTCGATGGACGCTTTCGATCTCGCCGAACGTCTCCAGACTCCGGTGTTCGTCATGACCGATCTGGACCTGGGCATGAACAACTGGATGTCGGATCAGTTCGAGTACCCGACGGGCAAGCTCGATCGCGGCAAGGTACTGAGCGCGGAAGACCTCGACCGCATCGGAGACTTCCAACGTTATCTCGACGTCGACGGGGATGCGATCCCTTATCGTACGCTGCCCGGCACCGACCACATCCTCGGTGCCTATTTCACCCGTGGCAGCGGCCATGATGAGCGGGCGGCTTACAGCGAGCGAGCCGACGACTACAAGAACAACATGGATCGGCTGACGCGCAAGTACGATACGGCTCGAACGTATGTACCGGCACCGCAGATCGACTATGTCGATGGGGCTCAGGTCGGATTGCTCGCCTTCGGGACAACGGACGTCGCGGTTGCCGAGAGCCGACATCAGATGGAGAGCGAGTACGACCTCAAGACCAACTATTTCAGGCTGCGGGCCATCCCGTTTGGTGAGGGCTTGGTCGAATTCATCGACCGCTGCGACCGGGTCTACGTCATCGAGCAAAACCGGGACGCTCAGATGGCCGGCTTGATGAAGATGGAACTCTCACCTGAAAGAATCGCCAAGCTCCGGAGCCTGCTGCACTACACCGGGATTCCGATGGATGCCCGATTCATCACGGACGAAGTCGTCGCTACCGAAAAAGGAGAAGGTAATTAGTCATGTCGACCACCGTCAAACCCCCTGCTGGAGGAGGCAAGGTCAACCGGATCGGCCTGCCCGTCGCCGACTACAAGGGAGGCGATTCCACCCTTTGTGCCGGGTGCGGACATGATGCGATCACGAGCCAGATCATCCGGGCTTTCTGGGAATACGGTGTGGAGCCACACCGACTGGCGAAACTCAGCGGCATCGGCTGCTCGAGCAAGACGCCAGCCTATTTTCTGAACCAATCTCACGGATTGAACGCGGTTCACGGCCGGATGCCGGCGATCGGAACCGGTGCGGTTCTCGGGAACAGAGATCTGGTGGGCATCGGAGTGAGCGGGGACGGCGACAGCGCCTCCATCGGGCTCGGGCAGTTCTGTCATCTGCTCCGGCGGAACGTTCCGATGATCTACATCGTGGAGAACAACGGCGTGTACGGCCTGACGAAGGGGCAGTTTTCGGCGACGGCCGACTACGGGTCCAGATCCAAAGCCGGAGACCTGAACAACCTGCCGGCCATCGACATCTGCGCCCTGGCGATCGAATTGGGCTGTAACTACGTCGCGCGTTCTTTCGCTGGTGATCCGAAGCAACTCATCAGCCTGATCAAGGGTGCAATCGGCCACCGGGGCACGGCGATGCTCGATATCGTGAGCCCCTGCGTGACGTTCAACAACCACGAAGGCTCGACGAAGAGCTATCCGTTCGCGAAGGCACACGACGAGGCCCTTCACGAGATTTCGTTCGTGCCGTTCTTCGAGCAGATCGACGTGGATTATGGAGAGGGCCAATCCATCAACGTCGAATTACATGACGGTTCCCACCTCCGGATGCGAAAGCTACACCAGGGATACAGCCCGACCGACAAGATCGGAGCTCTGAAGACGCTGGCCGAGGCGGCCACTCGCCAGGAGTTGCTGACCGGCCTGGTCTTCATCAACGAAGGGGGAGACGATTTCGTGACGCAGTTGAACATGGTCGACCGTCCGCTCGCAACCCTCACCCAGGAGGAAACGCAGCCCGGACGCGAAGCGCTGCAGGAAATCATGGAATCGCTGATGTAGAGCGACAAATCTTTCTGGCCGTTACAGTCCCCAGACCCGCCGTCTACCACGGCGGGTCTTTTTCTTTGCTCGAGTGACTCGAACCCATCCTTCTGGTGACGCGCGTCACATCTCCGAGGTCCGGGGTCTTGTAAGCTTCAAGAAGAGCCGTGACCGGCGGGGATCTCCTGCTGGTCGTCTGTAACAGCGGTACGCAGAACGGCTTCCAATCCTAATCCGGAGAACTCATACAATGCGTTTGTTGAAATCGCCGTCGGGCAGCGGTCGGAAGCACGGTTGGAGCATGTCTGTCGCGGTGGCGCTCGTCGCCGCGATCGTGGGAATCGGCGTGGGGCAACAACCGACGGCCGCGCAGGATTTCGATCCCGAAATGCTGCATGATCCCATCGCTCTTCTACAGCAACGGATAGACCGGGGTGAGGTCAAGCTATTGGGTTCAAGGCGGACCCGTGGTCGAGATAGCGGGACACCAAACCGGACTTTCAGGCCTGGATCGAAGCTCGCCGATTCGAACCCACCATCACTCGGTAAAGAACCTTGGGCGACGGATCTCGCGATTCCATGTGCGGTATACTCACTTGTTGCTCCGTTCAACGCGGGCGATCTGGTGAGCGTAGCTCAGTCGGTAGAGCGCTGGATTGTGGCTCCAGTGGTCGCGGGTTCAATTCCCGTCGCTCACCCCTTTCAGGTGGACAATTCAGGAAATAGCAGAGGCAGGTTGAGAGGCTGAAAAAGCGGTTTCTTTGCCCAAACCGTGCCCATCCAACCATTCAGCCCGTGGCAGAACTCTGCAGGGCCGCGTTACGGCCAAACGGGGCCGGATTCTAGGAGGCGAGGACGAAACAATGCTCATTCATTGGGAGGAGTCGGCGACAACGAAGACGGCCCCGTTTCGCCGTAACCCGAAGGGCGCAGGGGGGTTCGGGCCGCAGGCTTTGTCGCTCGTCGGTCACGATGAATGATCATCGCTCCGCTCCTCTCTTCGCGCCCGCAACCCGAAGACCCCTGCGCGCGGCCCTGCAGAGTTCTGCCACGGGCTGTTGGGCTGCGATAAGCAGGTCGGCCTCACTAGTCCGACATCTGGCTGATCGAACTGCCCGAAGAACCCTAGTAGGTCGAGTCCTCCCCTGAAATCGACAGCTTAGAGTCGAGGCGGGCAAGGCGGGTGACTCGGTTGCCTCGGTCGTGGCTCGGGTGGGTGACTCGATAATAAGTGATTGATTTTATTGTTGGACTCGATTGACTCGGGGCTTTCAGCACTTCACGATAACGACTGTCCGATACCAGCAGCCCGAAGCGTTTGCTCCTCTGGGCCGCGACCCGAACAGCAACCGGCCAACTGCCCATCAACGGCCACCGCGGGAACCGAACGCACGCCGAGACCCTTCGCGTAGCTGGCAACGGTGGCTTCGTTCATGTCGAGCGTGACCACCTCGCAGGAAGGACACGCCAGACGATTAATCATCTCTATAGCGTCGTCACAGACGGAACATCCCGCAGTGAAAACTTCAACCTTCCTCTTGGCCATCAGTTCATGCTCCTCCAGTGAGGGGATGCTATCGGCAGTGGCGGGGCGTGTCAACGAATGCAGGTGTCCCAAGTGTCCCGGATGACCCAGTAGTTTCCAACGGTCTATATATACTTCTTCTCCGCTATAGCCAGGGGTTTGAGTAACTGGGATTACTGGGACAAGTGGGGTAGAGGGCAAGCAGGTCTCTATGCCTGGACGGAACGCCAGCGCCGGGCAGGTTGGACTGGCCGTGCCCTTGTTTGCGCTGACGCGAGCTAATTTCCAATTCCCAGGCCACCCTCGTTAGGACTTCAGTTCGACGAAGATTACCTCAAGCGGTTGATCACCCAGATTCTCCGGTAGGTGTTCCACCGCATCAAAAAGGACAACCTGCCCGGGGGTGCCGGTAATGTCTTCGGTCGTGCCGTCAGGGTAGGTGAATCTGCCGGTGGATTCTGTCAGAAAAATGCCTACCCCCGCAGGGTGACTATGCATCACAGACTTCTCGTGGGGACCATACTTGATTCGCAACACGCGTACTTTGTCATTCTCAACTTCCACGGTGTAGTGGTTGGAATCGACTTGGACGGGATCAGCTCCCGATGGTGCTGGTTGTGACATTTCAGGGTTCCCTCCTTTTCAACAAGCTGACCGCAAATATAGATCTTGTGAGACTTCGGTTGCACGAATAAAAGCCCCCCATCATCCGTGCCATTGCTTCTGGCAAGCGGGGAGTTGCCCACTCCAGTCCTTGTCGCGGATGACCCAGTGGTTTCAGGCTGTGATTAAGGTGTTCAATGAGTTGTTCTACCGCCAGGGTGAGGCGTACTTCTATGCGTTCGATCTCCTGTGGCTGAACGGGCGGGATCTGCGGGACTGGCCGCTCCTGAAGCGCAAGGCCCGGTTGAAGAAATTACTGCCTACCCCGCCCTCAGCCCAGCATCAATCGAGGGGGCCTTGGGGGTTGGCCACTCCCCTGGTCTTGGTGGGTCCCATCAGACTGTGTCAACCGTGCCCATCACTTTGCCCGCGACGGTCGAGAACCGTCCAATTCCAGCCAACTCCAGCCCAAAATACGGTGGTTTCAGGTTGTCGATAAACTCTTTTACAGACGGGTAAGCTACTGATTCTAATATAGATCGAGGCGCGGGGAACAAAAGGGAAGCCCGCGAGCATGGGATTGTGGCTCCAGTGGTCGCGGGTTCAATTCCCGTCGCTCACCCCTGAAGAAGTTGTCAGCAGTCAGTTGGCCGGCTCTCCCCAACTGACTACCGACGACTGGCTACTGACTACCCCCGGGCTCCTCCGCTAGGATTTCTTCCAAGGCCATTCGGGCCGCTTCTAGCTCCGTCCGAATAGAGTCGAGCTGGGATTGGGCCTGATCGAGCCCCGCCTGGGCCTGGGCGCGTTCCGCTTGGGTCGTAACGGGGGCGGTAAATAGATTTCGAATCCGGTTCATCTCGAGTTGCTGGCGCAACTCTCGATCCTCCAGGCTCTGGACCACGGCTCTCTGTTCGGCGACGGCCGCTTCCCATTCAGCCAACTCTTCCTCGCTGGCGGCTTCCTCGTTCCGAGCCTCTTCCGAGGGCTCCTGCGACACCTCGTCGGTACCGGATCCCTCTTCGTCGCGCTCGACAGGGGGCGGAGCCAGGGCTCGGGCGGAGAGACTAACCGAGATGTTCTCATTGTTGATGAGCCTCCCAGGGGCCGCATTGGCCCGACGGACCCTTTCCCACCGGGCGATCTCCGCCAGAGATTGAGCCTGGACGGTACCCGCCGAAACGAGCGTTATAATCAACACTCCCAAGGTGAATCTCATGGGCCAAATTATACATTTTAAATGCCCTGAATGCGAAATCCAGCTCGAGGCAGCACCCGAGACCGCACTGGGGATGACCTGCAGCGATTGTGGCGCCGACACCCGGCTCGCTCCGAGCGAGCAGATGCTCCGTGGGGGCCCGGTCGACACCTGCACCGCGTGTGGGCACAGTAACCTATACATCCAAAAAGACTTCAACAGGGCGCTCGGCCTGACGATCGTGGTGATCGGCGTCCTGGTGAGCCTCGTCTTCTTCGCTAGAAACGAGCCATTCCTTGCGATGCTGGCCTTGGTCGGTATGGCCGTCATTGACGGGGCCGTCTACCTGATAGTCCCGGAGGTCACCGTCTGTTACGTCTGCCACACGATCTACCGGGGGTTCGGGCGAAACCCCAACCATTCCGGCTTCGACCTGGAGTCGTTGGAAAGATACGGCGGACGGACACCCCGACGCTAGCTCCGCAACGCGCGGCGGAGTGAGGGTCGCCACACCCGCCCTGCGGTGCGCACAGGGTTGAAAAATTTGGATTTGTCAACCCTTAAGACCCTCGGCCACCCTTGAAAAGAACCCCTCTTTGCGCTATCTTTGCCCTTTACTGACAAGCTGTTGAATTCAAGCCGGTTTTTGTTCGAAGCACGGGTAGTATTGGTGAAAACGATGAAATCTCAGGCCTCGACAGAGCAGGTTTCGTCTCCCTCGCGGCTGCCCGACCCCCAGACCCTCCGGGATCTTCTCTACTACATGAAGCTGACACGGGAGCTCGAGGACCGTCTCGAGCGGAAACTCTACCGCCAGGGCAAAATCGTGGGCGGAGTCTACGTCGGCCGAGGGCAGGAAGCAATCGCCGTGGGCTCCTGTATCCTTTCGGAGCCGGATGACGTCATCTGTGTGTCCCACCGCGATATGGGGGCGTTCCTCATCCGGGGCATGCCCCCCCGGGAGATTCTGGCCCAGTATATGGGCCGAAAAACCGGTCCGACCCGCGGGAAGGACGGCAACATGCATATGGGGTCGCTGAAGTACAACCTGGTCGCCTTCGTCAGTATGCTGGGGGACAATGTCCCGGTCGCGGCTGGAATCGGCCTGAAGATGAAGATGCGGGGTGAGAAGAACGTGGCGATCTGTTATTTCGGGGACGGCGCCACGAGCCGTGGCGACTGGCACGAAGGCATGAACATGGCGGCGGTCCTGAAATGCCCGGCTGTATTCATCTGCAACAACAACCAGTACGCGTATTCCACACCACTCGAACGCCAGATGGCAGTCGAGAACATCGCCGATCGCGCCGAAGCCTATGGCATGTCCGGGGAGATCGTGGACGGCAACGACGTCACCGCAGTGTGGGAAGTCGCTTCGAGAGCCATCGAGAAGGCACGTAACGGCGGCGGCCCCAGCCTGATCGAGTGCAAGACTTTCCGGATGACCGGCCATTCGGCGCACGACGACGCGGGATACGTACCGCCCGAACTCTTCGAATTCTGGGAAAAGCGCGATCCGATCAAGCGACTCCAGGCCTCCCTGGTTGAACAGGGACTCATCACCGACGCCGACATCGATGAACTCACAAAGCGCGTCGTGGCCGAAGTCGACGAGGGCGTCGAGATCGCCGAGAACGATCCGTTCCCCGACCCTGAAGACTGCCTCACAGACGTCTACTACGAGGGCTGAGGGGGCCCCCCTTCGTCGGGCGTTCCCAGAAGTCGCAACCTGAACGGACGAGAATCGAGTTTTATGGCACTGACAACCTACGTTGAAGCGATCAAACAAGGGATCTGGGAAGAGATGGCCAGCGATGATCGCGTCTTCATCCTGGGCGAGGACGTCGGCATCTACGGCGGCGCCTTCAAGGTGACGGCCGGAATGCTGGAGGAATTCGGGGAAGGGCGCGTGATCGACACCCCGATCTCGGAATCCGCCATCGTGGGAACCGCGATCGGTGCGGCGATGATGGGAATGCGGCCGATTGCCGAAATGCAGTTCGCGGATTTCATATCCTGTGCCTTCGATCAGATCACGAACTTCGCCGCCAAGTGCCGGTACCGCTGGGGAGCCGGTATCCCGATCGTCGTGCGTGGCCCAAGCGGCGGGGGCGTCCACGGTGGTCCGTTCCACTCCCAGAATCCCGAGATGTACTACGTCCATACGCCGGGCCTGAAGGTGGTCTGCCCGTCGACGGCATACGATGCAAAAGGTCTGATCAAGGCGGCTATCCGGGACCCCGACCCCGTCATCTATTTCGAGCACAAGTTCCTCTACCGGCGCATCAAGGAAGAGCTGCCCGTAGAAGACTACACGGTGCCGATCGGCAAGGCGGCCGTGCGGAGGAGTGGCAGCGACATTTCCGTGATCACTTACGGAGCGATGGTGTTTCTGGCCCTCGATGCGGCGAAAAAACTCGAGAAGGAAGGCATCGATCTCGAGGTCATCGACATGAGAACGCTGCTGCCCTACGACAAGGAGGCCGTCCTGGAGTCGGTGAAGAAAACCAACAAAGTGATCCTTCTGCACGAGGACACGCGGACGGGCGGCTTCGCAGGTGAATTGGCGGCGACAATCTCGGAAGAGGCGTTCGAATACCTGGACGGGCCGATACGACGGATTACGGCACCGGACACACCGGTCCCCTACAGCCCTCCGCTGGAGGAATTCTTCCTGCCCAAAGTGGCTGACGTGATCGACGTGGCAAGAGATCTGAACGCGTTTTGACCGATCGAGGACTTCGATTCCATGCCCGACACCAAAGTGATCATGCCCCAGATGGGCGAAAGCATTTTTGAAGGCACCATCACGCGGTGGCTGAAGGACAAAGGGGAAGCCATTGAGCGGGACGAGCCCCTTTTCGAAATCTCGACCGACAAAGTCGATTCGGAAATCCCCGCACCTGCAGCCGGCGTCCTGAAGGACATCCTCGTCGAAGAAGGACAGACCGTGGAGATCAACACAGTGGTGGCTTTGATCGCCGAACCGGGCACCGCGGTGGAGGCTCCCGAGCAGGAAGCCGACACGGCGGGTAACGGCGCGGCGCCAGCGGTTGAAACACCGGCCCCGCCGGTGGAGGCCGTTGCTGCTGCGCCCGCGGCGGCTGTGGACGACGCTGCCATCAGGGCAAGCGGCATCCGCTCGTCCCCATTAGTTCGCCGGATCGCTAGAGAAAACGGGATTGATCTCATGCTTCTCCGCGACAAGGGAACGGGCGTCGGCGGACGAATCACGAAACGCGACATCCTGAGCTTTATCGAACAGGGCGGCACGGCGGCGGCGCCTGCGGCGTCCCGGCCGGCAGCCGCCCGACCCGCACCTGCGACTCCGGCCCCGACGTTCAAAGGTCCGACCGAACGCGTGCCGATGACGGCGATGCGCAAGTCCATCGCCGAACATATGGTCATGAGCCGCCACACGTCCGCGCACGTCGTGACGCTGTTCGAGATCGACTGTTCGGCGATCATGGCTGCCAGGGCTCGGCTGAAGGCAGAGTTCGAGCGCGCTGGGACGAAGCTGACCGTAACGCCGTTCTTCGTCCAGGCCGCGGTACGGGCGATTCAGAAGTTCCCGATCGTCAACTCGTCCATCGACGGAGATTCGATCGTCTACAAGAAGGACGTTAACATCGGGATCGCCGTCGCGCTGGAGTGGGGACTGATCGTGCCGGTCATCAAGAACGCCGACGAGAAGAACCTGCTCGGGCTAGCGCGGGCCTTGAACGATCTCGGCGAGAGAGCGCGTACGAAGAAACTCTCGCCGGATGAGGTTCAGGGCGGGACGTTCACGATCACGAACCCGGGCAACTTCGGCGGGCTGTTCGGGACCCCGATCATCAACCAGCCGCAGGTTGCCATACTGGGCATGGGCGGAATCGAAAAGCGGCCGGTCGTCATCGACGACGCGATCGCGATACGCCCGATGGTGTACCTGTCCCTTTCGTTCGACCACCGCGCGATCGACGGCGCGGTCGCCGATCAGTTCATGGCCGACATCAAGCACACGCTCGAAAGCTGGGAGGCTTAGCAGCCACGGGCCGCTTGAGGATCGGCGAGTCCGAAGAAGGCCAGCCAGTGCGCAAACACCTCAAGAAGCGGGACGAAATCCGCGACATCACGCGTGACGTGCTCCGGACTTACGGGAAGCTGGAGCCAAAACTCCAACACCTGGAAGTCACCCCCCTTCCGGACAAAGCTTCGGTCATCCAGATCCTCGACGACATCCTGGAAGTGATTTATCCCGGATACTTCGGCAGCAAGCACCTGGAGGAATCCAACGTCGAGTACCACGTCGGCGACCTCATGGACTCGATCTACACGCGACTCACCGAGGAAATCTACCGCAGCGTGCGGCCCGACTGCGACCTTTGCGAAACGATCTGCGCACACTGCTACGAGATCGCCGAGGACCAGTCCCTGGCGCTGCTCCGTCGAATGCCCGACCTGCGGAGTCAGCTGTCCGAGGATGTGCAGTCAGCATATGAGGGGGATCCAGCGGCCAAGGGCACCGATGAAGTGATCTTCGCCTACCCGGCGATCTACACGATCAGCGTCTACCGTATCGCCCACGAACTCCATACGAACGGCGTGCCGCTGTTGCCGAGGATCATGACCGAGTACGCTCACTCGAAGACGGGAATCGACATCCATCCCGGAGCCCGCATCGGCAAGGCGTTCTTCATCGATCATGGGACGGGTGTCGTCATCGGCGAAACGACGGTCATCGGGGACCGCGTCAAACTCTACCAGGGAGTGACGCTCGGCGCTCTGAGCTTCGCCAAGGACGAGGAGGGCCAGTTGGTGCGGGGACAGAAACGCCATCCGACGATCGAAGACGACGTCGTGATCTATTCCGGCGCGACGATTCTCGGGGGCGACACGGTCATCGGAGAAGGCTCGGTGATCGGCGGCAACGTCTGGCTGACCCGATCAGTCCCGCCACACACGCGCGTGATGATCTCCGAACCGGAACTGGTTATAGACCTGAAGTAGTAGTCAGTAGTCAGTAGTCGGTAGTCAGTTAAGAAGAAAAGACTGATCGGTGGCGGGTCCCACAACTGACTACTGACTACTGGCAACTGACTACTCCGCGACTGACCGCCAGGTCAGTCGCGGATATAGATTTCGCTGCCGGTCTTTCTGAACTCCTCGCTCTTCTGGTCCATACCCTTCTCCAGCGCTTCGGTCTCGTCCAGACCGAGGCTGGTGGCAAAGTCGCGAACGTCCTGGGTGATCTTCATCGAGCAGAATTGCGGGCCGCACATGCTGCAGAAGTGGGCGAGTTTAGCGCCTTCCTGGGGGAGGGTCGCGTCGTGGAACTCCCGAGCCGTCACAGGATCGAGACTGAGGTTGAACTGGTCCTCCCACCGGAACTCAAATCGGGCCTGGCTCACGGCGTTATCCCGCTCCTGGGCGCCGGGATGGCCCTTGGCAAGGTCGGCAGCGTGGGCGGCGATCTTGTAGGCGATGACGCCGTCCTTCACGTCCTTGCGTTCGGGCAGGCCCAGATGCTCTTTTGGCGTGACGTAACATAGCATCGCAGTTCCGTACCACCCGATCATAGCAGCGCCGATCGCACTGGTGATGTGATCGTACCCTGGAGCGATATCCGTCGTGAGGGGACCGAGGGTGTAGAAGGGAGCCTCGTGGGTCAGTTCGAGCTGCAGGTCCATATTCTCTTTGATCAGGTGCATCGGCACGTGTCCCGGCCCCTCGATCATCACCTGACAGTCGTGTTCCCACGCAATCTGGGTCAGCTCTCCGAGCGTTTTCAACTCGCCCAGCTGGGCGTCGTCGTTTGCGTCCGCGATCGAGCCGGGTCGCAGGCCATCGCCGAGGCTGAACGACACATCGTAAGCCCGCATGATTTCGCAGGTCTCTTCGAAGTGGGTGTAGAGAAAATTCTCCTCATGATGGGCCAGACACCACTTCGCCAGGATCGATCCGCCACGGCTGACGATTCCGGTCATCCGTCCGGCCGTCCACGGGATGTAGCACAACAGAACCCCGGCGTGGATCGTGAAATAGTCCACGCCCTGCTCGCCCTGCTCGATCAACGTGTCGCGGTAGATCTCCCACGTCAACTCTTCCGGGACGCCACCGACCTTCTCCAGGGCCTGGTAGATGGGAACAGTGCCGATCGGAACCGGGGAGTTGCGTAGAATCCACTCCCGGGTGGCATGAATGTTGCACCCGGTCGAAAGATCCATGACCGTGTCCGCGCCCCAGGTCACCGACCACTGCATCTTCTCGACTTCCTCTTCGATCGAGCTGGCGACGGCACTGTTTCCGATGTTCGAGTTGATCTTGACGAGAAAATTGCGACCGATGATCATCGGCTCGGCTTCGGGATGGTTGATGTTCGACGGTATGATCGCGCGGCCACGGGCGACCTCGTCCCGGACGAATTCCGGCGTGATGAAACGCGGGATGGCGGCGCCGAACGATTCCCCAGAATGCTGATGATTCAGGCCCGAACGGTTGGCATCGCCGGAGGAAAACGCTTCCTCACGGCCCAGGTTCTCGCGGATGGCAACATACTCCATCTCCGGGGTGACGATTCCTTTCCGGGCGTAGTGCATCTGCGTGACCGCTCCGCCGGATCGGGCCCGGCGCGGACGGCGCCGAAGCCCCGGGTACCGATCGAAACGCAGGCGTCCGTCCTTCTCGGCCGCTTGCTCCCGGTGCTTATCGCTCAGGTAACCGTCATCGACGGGCTGTGTTCGACGTCCCTCGTATTCCTCCGAATCCGCGCGCTCCAGGATCCAGTCGAGTCGGACGGGAGGCAGTCCCTCGCTCACGTCGCATTGAAGATCCGGATCGCCCCATGGTCCCCGGGTGTCGTAGACACGGACGGGCGGGTTTTTCCGGCTTTCCCCGTCCAGCGACGCCGTGTCGGTCAGTTCGATCTCGCGGATCGGAACGCGAATGTCGGAATGCCTCTTGCCTTCTGCGTATACGCGGCGGCTCTTGAAGAAGGTCTTATCCGGCTTTATCGAATCGTCAGGAAAGACTCTGGCGGTACTCATGGCTGTCTCCCTCCGTCGGCATTACCCGAATCAGGTTCAGTAAGGGTCGACCCTCCGCCGGAGATCGGTGGATGGTCCTCTCAGCTTGTCCCGAGCAGCTGCTAGAGTTTCGGGCTTAAGCTCCCCTGGATATCTTGATAGTAACGATGATTGCTTGATTCCCCGACGAAGGCAAGGTTGATTTTGCCTTCGCGCGGCTCGCAAAGGAAAAGGCCTCGCAAGGGAGTCTGTCTCACGCGAAGCCCTGTTGTACCAACAACTTGCCCTAGGTACTGAACGACTCTCCGCAACCGCAGGTCCCCGTCACGTTCGGATTGTTGAACTTGAACCCGGCCCCGTGGAGCCCTTCGACATAATCGACTTCTGCTCCTTCCATATGCAGCAGGCTCGAGCGGTCGACTCCTACTTTGAATCCGTCGAAATCAAAGATCTCGTCTGTCTCTTCGTTGAAACTCTTGTCGAAGCCCATCCGGTACTGATACCCGGAACACCCGCCACCGACGACCTGGATCCGCAAACCCGCGAAAGCTTCCGATTGCTCGGCGAGTATCTGCTTGACCTTTTCCTCTGCCTGACTGGTCATCGAAATTGTCTTCGTCACTGAAGTTGTCATCTTGCCCTCTCCTCCTCGACCCCTTATCCGTCCCCGATTCCCATGACCTGGAGTCGGATGATCCTCTCGCGGGGTCCGTCGAGTTCTCCCATGATCACACTCTGAAACTCTCCGAGAACCACGTCCCCGTCCGCGACGGGCAGCGTCACCTGGGTCCCGAGCGCGAGTGTCCTGAGGTGAGAATCCGCGTTGTTCCGATCGCAGTCGGACCATTCCGGGTCGTTGTGTCGGTAGTAGCCTTCCCGGTTCACGGTGCTCTCGATGTGGTTTCGAATGTCGAACAGCAACGCGTCCTGCCATTCGTTGATGAATATGGCGCTCGTTGTGTGCATGGACGCAACGATCACCTGTCCGGCACGCACTCCCGAAGAACGGACAAAGTCCTGGACCTGCTGGGTCAGGTCGTGCAGCTCCACCCGATCCTCGGTTTGGACCTTCATGGTCGTGCTGGCAACTCTATATGGCCCTGATGCGATTTCCACGGCGGGCTGGTCTAGAGCTTTCGCGGGGACGGAAGCCATATGTCTTAACCTCTCCTCTTAAGGTTACTCGTTTGTAGCTGAAGCAACAGCGCATTATAGCAAAATTCCAGGGACGATGGGCTCAAGAGGAGGGAGGGGTTTCGGGGGTGGTCCAGGCCCATGAAGGAGCAATTTCAACTTGAATCGCGGGGTAGACCGAGTTGACAAACGTCGTTTGATACGGTAACAGTTGGCTTGAGATCCGACCTCTCAGAGGTGCCGGACCCGTCCGGAGGAGATTTGCTCTCATACCTGCTCGTCATCGTCCCACTGTTGATCGTCGTCGGCCTGATCTACGCCAACCGAAGACAGGCGAAGGTAACCGCGTCTTTCAGCGCCGAAGAACCGGAGGTCGACCTTGGCCAGCGACCGATACCGCCCTCGGGAGTGTCTTCCGAAGAAGAACCGTCGCTCGCGAAACTGGTAGAGCAGTCACGAGATCCCGGGCTTGCGCACTTGAGTGACAAGGAACTAATCATGGAAGTGCTCAAGGAATGCTACGACCCGGAGATCCCCTTGAACATCGTCGACCTCGGCCTTATCTACGACGTCGAATCGCGAGAAGACGCCACTAACGTCAAGATGTCGTTGACCGCGCCCGGCTGTCCCTCCAGCGGAGCCATCAGCAGCGATGTCCAGACCAAGCTCGAAGCCGCCGGCTTCCCTACTCCCAAGGTCGAGATCGTATGGGACCCACCCTGGACCCCTCAACGTATCTCCGAAGAGGGAAAAAAGACTCTCGGCCTGTAGGGCAAGCCCTACAGGCCGCTATCGCAAATCTTCTATTTCAGATTCCTCATTCGACATTGGAGGTTGGACATTTATCGATTTGGTATTTGTCGGACTGTAAACCGAACGCTTGGCCGTCAGGCCGTCCGAATCCAAATGACAAATTTTGGAATTTCCAATCACCAAATTTCCAATGTGGAGTTTTCGATAGGAAATCTGCAATAGATCCCCCGTCACCACGAAAAAAGGGCGGCCCGGCTGGGCCGCCCTTTTTAGAGGATTGACTGTCGCGAGGGGGGTCTCAGTCGCCGGCCGCCGCCGACATTTCCTTCTCCTTCTCGTCCTCGCGCCGGGAAAACACTTCGAGTTTGATCAGGTCCATCTTGCTCTTCTTCTTGCCGAGGACCATCTCTTCGTATATCTCCTGCGCTTTCTCCGCCTCACGCTGGCGCTTCCGAGCCATTTTTTCTTCGTCGGATGCCGTCAGCGGAAGTTCACCGCGGTTGCGGATGCGTTCGGCATCCTCGGCCCGGATTACCAGGCTGTGCTCCTTCGATTCGAGTTCGACTTTCTTGCCGGCCGCGTAGACGCCGTGTTTGCCGTTCTCGCGATACCATTCGGCAACGGAGTGGGTCTTGAACATGTTCTCGATGATGTTCCGCCAGCCGATGCCTGTGTTGTAGGCACAGAAAGAAATCTCACCCATCTGCGTCGCGTAGGGAATGATGCACATCTCGGTGCGGCGGAAATCATAGTTGAACAGATCCTGGAACCACATCCCGGCAACAAAGAGGAAGTTCCACGGGTCTCCCCTTCTCTGCTGCGTGTCATCCCAGCTCCGATCACCGGTAATCTTGCCGTAGTTCTTTCCCGTCAAACCGAACGATTTGTCGAACTTCTTGAACAGGTCCGCCAAGGTCATCGTGCTCGGCGCCCGGTGCGGGTTGTAGTTCTTCAGCAGCGCCAGTCCCATCATGGCGTTCGAGGCCCACTTGGTGCGTCCCGCGTCGGTGACTTTCCGCATGTCGTCAACGAGCCCCGGGATGCTCAGGAACTCCGGCACCGGGACCATTTCCTTGGTTTCCTTGTTGATCATCAGCGCGGTGCCGACGCCACAGTTGGGATGGCATCCGCAACTGACCTGACCCCATTCCCGACCCGGACCATGCGCGAGGTCGGCAAAATCGGCGAAAGCACCCATCAAAGAAAGCGGGAACCAGTCGCGCGTCGGTTCGGTGATACCGACCTGCTGCTTCACATCGTGGGCCAGATGCGACAACGTGTAGCGCTGACGCAGCCGTCGTTCCGGCGTGATTTCTTCGTCGCGGCCCGTGAAGGAAACCGGCTGGAACGCGATGAACGCGATCTTCTTCGGGTTGTCCATCGCAAAACGCAGGATCGAACCCACCTGATCGTTATTGACGCCGTTAACGAGCGTGACGACGAGTATGATCTCGACGCCCGCGGCGTGCAGGTTGTTGATCGCGCGCAGTTTCACATCGAACAGGTTGCCGACTTGACGATGGCTGTTGGCATCGTTGCCGATTCCGTCGAACTGCAGGTAGGCATAACGGAGGCCCGCTTTGTATGCTTTCTTGGCGAACTCCCCACTCTTGGCGAACTCGATACCATTCGTCGCCGCCTGGGTGCTGGCGAAGCCGAGTTTCCTGGCGTACGCCACCGCGTCCAGGAAGTGAGGAGACATCGTGGGCTCGCCGCCGGAGAACTGGATCGACATCTGGCGCCGCGGCTTGATCTGCATCGCATTGTCCATGATCTCTTTGATGTCGTCCCAGGTCAGCTCGTGGACGTACCCCACCTGATTGGCATCCATGAAGCACGGATCACACATCATGTTGCAGCGGTTCGTCAGATCGACCGTCAGTACGCTGCCGCGTCCATGCTTGACCGTACTGCTGCCGTGATTGTGCAGCGTTTCGTCGTTGTGGGCCGGGATGTCCCGTCCGGGAAAGTTTTTCTCGATCCACTCCAGGAACCGGACATCGATCGCCATGAGGTCTTCGGTCGTACCGTGCTGGGGACAGTCCTTGACCATCCACACCTGGCCGTCTCGCTCGATGATGTCGGCCTTGACCTCACCGACTTTCTCGTGCAACAGCGTCGTCCAGTCCTGCTCGCCGTTGATGATGGCGGCCCGAGCTTCGGTGACACACTTCGGACACAGCGAGTCGGTCTCCCGGGGCCAGCCGAGCGTCGGCTTGGTCTTCTGCCAGGACTTCTGGAGTGGTTTCTCCGACCACTTTGGTGTGAAAGCGGGGGTCGGATTGTATTTGTTGAAGTATTGAATCGTGTCGAAGGCGACGCCCGCGCTGTAGCACACAGCGGCGTCAACAAACTTCATCGCACGCTTACCGATCGGAATCTTAAACTGCTCGCGACCGTTGGTTGCGTTCGAAACCGTCGGCGGATTCAAGGTAGCCAAAAGTGCCTCCTAGTACAGTTGTGCCTTTTCCCGTTGCCTGTCTTGCTTCTTCCGGAAAAGGCGCCTCTCTCTGCGCGGCCTGATCGGCCGATCGCCGCTGAACCTCGCGGGCGCTGCGGAGTAACCCTTAAAATTAGTTCCAGAAAACCCCGGCAGATACACTTTGCCAGAGTGTCATAAAGCGCCCGTAGCATAGCGCAGATTTTTCAGCGTCTTCAATAGAAATATTCCGAGAAGTGTTTTCTTCCGAATTATTTAGCTTGTTTTGTGTCAGCCTCTGCTACGTTCGATTTCGACTGACACAAAATTGACGCGGCTGGCCATGACCGGAGTCGTTTTCCGCACGACGACGCGGACGCTGACTGTATCGAAATCGGACAGCACGCGGGCCGCGATTTCTTCGGCCAGTGTTTCGATCAGGTGAAAGTGGCGGCTTGCCGCGATCCGCACGACGTCCGCAACGACCTTGGAGTAGTCCAACGCGTCCTTGAGCCGGTCGCTCCCGGCCGCCTTCCGGATGTCGGTTATCAGCTCGACATCGACGGAAAGGCGCTGTTTCATCGTGCGCTCCTCCGCGGTCACTCCGATGGCGGCGACGCAATCGATACCGGAGATGGAGATCTTGTCTGGAGTAGAACTCATAGAAAGTAATCGATGTTCAGTCTCAACAACCCTGGTCGGGCAGCGGTTCGCGGCCGGCGAACCCGGCCTCGATGTCGTGCCAGTACTCGATCGAGTCCTCTCCCATCTGCCAGCATAGATAGACGATGCGATCGTTCATCCGGTAGGGAAAATCGCACAATCCCTTGTCGACGTCTTTGACGACAACGCCCATGTCCCGGATCTGCTCCATGAGGACGGTCAGGCGAGAGACCAGCTCGACATACTCGACTCCATGTGGGCTGTAGGCATCCATCGAGACCTTCTCACGCAGCTTCTGGATCTCCGGGCTCAGCTCCTGGACCCGGAGCCATTCCCCCCGCAGCTCGGCGAGCAGCGGCCGAAGTCGCGGCAACATCTCGTTGGCTTCGTCGCGCGTAAAGATGCGTTCTTCCTGTTCCATTTAGTGTTCGAGGAACTTCTCAGCCTCCATGGCGGCCATACATCCCGATCCTGCAGCTGTGACCGCCTGCTTGAAGACGGGGTCCTGCACGTCACCGCAGGCATAGACGCCAGGCACGTTCGTCGCCGTTGAATCGGGTTTAGTCAGGACATAACCTTTTTCGTCCAGGTCGATCTGGCCCTCAAAGATGCCGGTATTCGGGTTGTGGCCGATGGCAATAAACACCCCGTCCAGTTCGAGTTCCGACGTCGTATTCTCTTTCACATTCTGCACCTTGATGCCGGACACGGTCTCGTCGCCCACGACATCCTGGACGATCGTGTTGTAGTGGACGTTGATCTTCGGGTTGGCGAGTGCACGGTCCTGCATAATCTTCGAAGCCCGGAACTCATCGCGACGGTGGATCAGCGCGACATCGGTGGCGAACTTCGTCAGGAACGTGGCCTCTTCCATCGCCGAATCCCCGCCTCCGACGACCGCGATCTTCTTTTCGCGGAAGAAGAAGCCGTCGCACGTGGCGCAGGTAGAGACACCATGGCCCATCAAGCGGCGCTCGTTACCCAGCCCGAGAAGCTTGGCCGATGAGCCCGTGGAGATGATGACAGTCTCCCCTTCGAATTCCTGGTCGTCCACGAAGACCTTGAACGGCGACTCTCGGAACTCGACCTTGTCGACGTAACCGGACATGATCTCGGCACCGAATCGCCGGGCCTGTTTCTTCATGTCTTCCATCAACTGCGGCCCCATTATGCCTTCGGGAAAGCCGGGGTAGTTTTCGACCATCGTCGTCAGCGTCAACTGTCCTCCTGGCTCCGCCCCCTCTATCAGCAGGGGTTCCAGGTTCGCCCGGGCCGCGTAGACAGCTGCGGTCAGGCCGGCCGGTCCTGATCCGATGATGATGACATTTCGCATGTTTCACCTCGCGAGGCAAAAGAATCCAATAAGGTAACATATCCCGATTGGCAGGGTTTGCAAGTCTCAGCAGGCCCAATGGGCCGCTTTGGGCGCGGCCCCTCCCTCTGCGCCTATGCTACGCTTGTCGGACTTTTTTGCTGTGATGGAGACTACATGAAGTTTCGCGATTTCGAGATGGAACGGTGGCAATCCACCTGGGAGAACACCGTCGAATACAACCTTACGGAAAGCGGCGTGCACCCCGTCACACCGGCAGAGCTGGGTTTCTCGGGCGACGAACTGCTGGACCGACGGTTGGGCTACGGGCAGACCAACGGCAGCATCCGCTTCCGGGAGCTGGCGTGCGAGCTCTACGAGGGCGCGACGATCGACAACTTCGTCGCCACGATCGGCGGCTGCGAAGCGAATTTTCACTCCATGTCGAGTCTGATCGAGGCCGGCGATGAAGCTGTGTTCGTCCTTCCAAACTACATGCAGACCTACGGAGCCGCCGAGGCGTTCGGCGCGAAAATCATCCCCGTTTGGACCAGACCGGAGAACGAATGGAATCCGGATCCGGACGAGATCGCAGCGAAGGTGACGTCGAGGACGAAACTCATCTCGATTTCGAACCCCAACAACCCGACCGGTGCCACCTACGGGCTGGACATCCTCAAAGCCATCGCAGCCGCTGCGGACAAGGTCGGCTGCTGGATTCATTCCGACGAAGTCTACCGCGGTGCCGAGCGTGGGCAAGACAAGACACCGTCGATGTGGGGGCTCTACCCGAAGGCGCTCGTCGTCCACAGCATGTCGAAAGCCTACGGAATGCCCGGGACACGCCTGGGCTGGGTTCTCGGTCCTGAGGACCAGATCGCTAGAATCTGGGGCCACAAAGACTACACCTCCATCGGTCCATGCATCCTGTCCGACGCGATCGCCTGCCGCGCGCTGGAGAATCGAGACAAACTGCGGGTTCGCACGCAGGAGTTCATCGGCCGCAACCTTCCCTTCGTGGAGGAGTGGATGTCGCTGCGGCCCGGGATGTTCGAACTCGTGAAGCCCAAGGCGGCCGCGATCGCGATGATCCGCTACAAGCATCCGATCGAATCCTACCAACTCGCCCACCGCCTGAAGGACGAGAAGTCAACGCTGATCGTGCCCGGCCAGCAGTTCATGCTCGACGGCTACTTGCGACTGGGCTTCGGGCCACCCCGGGACTACCTGGAAAAGGGCCTGGAAAGAGTCCTGGAGGTTCTGGACTCGACGGTGGACTAAGCAGGATCTAGCGGCAGCCTGCAATGGTTTTCATTTCTCTGACTCTACTGCTATAGCGAACACCGGGGGACAGGGCCAGGCCGCGAGTCCCCCTCACACTGGCTCTCTCACGGCCCCTTCCGCATGCTGAAATCAGGGGGTGGTACAATTTCAACTACGCGCCCATAGCTCAGCTGGATAGAGCGCCGGACTTCGAATCCGTAGGTCGGGAGTTCGAATCTCTCTGGGCGCGCCTTAATTCGGGGACGGACACCGATTTCGTCTTTTTTGTCGCTGCGGAAACAGATCGGTCTCCGTCACCGAATTTCCGTCCGCTCCTCCACTAAGCGAAAAACGGGGACAGGCACCTAGCGCCGTTCCATCGCACCATACAAGGCCTCACGGTCCGAAATGTCGACGAGGGCGCCCTCGCTGTCAAACGTTGGCAGTTCGGGAAGGTCCCGCCGCGGCTGCGCACGTTTCTCTAGCGCCAGCCTCAAAGCGGACTCGACCAGTTCCGACATTGTCTTGCCGGTCCGGGCCGCTTTTTTCCTCAGGCGCGCCATTACCTGGTCGTCAATCTGGAAAGTCGTCTTACGGGGCCGGGAACTCGATCTGGCGATCGCCGCGTGCGCCATCGTGCACGAGGCCGGCTTCTGGACGTTGAACGCCGCCGACTTTCGGGATATTCCGGGGCTCGGGCTGGTTTGAGACAGCGAGCTACGAACTGACGGTCGTGCCTGAAGACTCGTCTGGGAGATCGAGCAGCTGCCCGAGGCTCTCGACGTAACGGTCGGCCGTGCCCTCGACCTTGCTGATCGCGCTGGAGACCTGTTGCGCTTCCTCTTCGTCGAGATGCTTGAGAACGTCCGCCGCGGCGTCTTCGCCGAGGAGGACCATGAGGGCGGCTACGGCTTCAGTTTTTTCTGAACGTCCCATGATCTATTCTTCGGCTCTCTTCCAAAGCAACATTAACAAAAGGCTTGCAGTTCACGGAATGATCAGACCGCAAAATAGGCGGGGGAGGCGCAATAATTGCTCGTTGGGTGGGTCTAGGTTGACGGGGAGAACATCTTGCGGCCGGCGCGGAACCCCTTCTTCAGCAACACTATCCCAACGACGACCAGTCCAACGGCCAGAAGAAAGGCGAGAGCTGGCAGGACCACCGATACAGCCACACCGACCACCGCGGCCACATCCTCAGCAATCGAAACCAGAGTGTTGCCTAAGCCCCCGTGGAGGGGAGCGGCAGCCGTACTGCCCGCCCGCACCACGGCCTTGCCGGAATGCACAGCTAGCGACGTCGCGCCGCCGGCCGCCAGGCCCAGCAGCGTCGCCAGGAAAGGATCCAGCCCGAGCAGCACCGACGAAGCCAGCAGCGTTCCGGCAATCGGACGAATGGCAGTGCCAATCACATCGAGCGTGTGGTCGACGACCGGGACCTTATCCCCGAGGAACTCGACCAGAGTGGCCGCGGCCACGATGATCAGAACGTCCGTCCGAGCGAGGAATTCAAAGGAGGAATTCAGCTCCAGAAAGCCCGAGCGCGACAGCAAGCCGACCGCCAGCATCGGCAGGAAGGCCCGAAAGCCCGCCGACGCCGCCAGCCCGACGCCCATCATCAATTGAACGAGTATTTCCATCGGATGCTGTCTATTCTGACACCTTTGGCCTCGGAACTGTAGGACTGTAGGTGTATGGCTGCTCGGCCTGTCGAGTCGGCGAAAACTCGGATCAGGTGTAGGTGCGCTCTTATGAGCGCACATCTCTCGGTTCGCAAAGTGTGCGGTCATAGACCGCACCTACACTTGGACGGGGACCGTCACGAGCCCGAGTCCTTGCTAGAATGGAGCGCCATGAGAACGACACCCCCGAGAGTTCTGGTTCTTGCTCTGCTGACTTCGATCCAGCTCACCGCCTGTGCCGGCCGCAACGGTACCATCGCACCTCGAGCGACGCTGGACCCGGCGCGACTGAGCACGATGCTTGACGACGTCCGGAGAGTGGAGGTCAATTCCAACGTCGGCCGGCGTGAAGCTCTCGAGGCGATACTCTCCGAAAGCGGAGTGGCGTACGAACTCGAACCATTCACGATCGAGCCTCGCGGAAACTATCCGCGGACTGAAGGCGCCAACCTGGTGATCACGCTCGGCGAAGGTGAAAGCGACATCGTCGTCTGTGCTCATTACGATGCCATCTGGTTGCGGGACGGCACGCTCAGCCGCGGTGCCGTCGACAACGCCGCCTCATCGGTCGTACTCGCACGGCTCGCTGAAACCCTCACGGACGACCCGCTTCAACACCGCGTCCGGCTCGTTCTCTTCGATATGGAAGAGATCGGCCTGGTCGGCTCCGCGAAGTACATCGAACGGCACGCGTCCGACACAATCGCCGCCGCAGTTAATCTCGATGTCAACGGATACGGTGACACCCTGATGTTCGGCCCCGCCGCCGGCGCCGGGAATGAGGAAGTCTATGGGCTGTTCAAAGAGACTTGTCTGGAAGAGGGTCTGGACTGCCTGGAGTTCGATCAATACCCGCCCAGCGACAACCTCAGCTTCCAGGCGGCCGGCATCCCCAACATCTCGATCGGGGTCCTCCCCGCCGCCGAGGCTCACCGCCTGTGGCTGTTCTTGAACAGCGATACCGAGGGGGTCTTTCCCGAGCGCTTTGTGCCGAAGGTGCTGGCGACGATCCACACCCCCAACGACACGTCGGAGAGTGTCGAGTCCGCAACTATGGAGTTGAGCTATCGAGCCGCGCTGGGGCTCGTCCGGAAACTGGACGCGGCGGTAATTCACGGACATTGACTGGGTCGATCGGTGGCCGGGTTTTGGTCCCTGCAATCCCGTGCTCACCCCACTTGTCTCTGGCCAGCCGCTGTGAAATCTGGTAGTTTTTGATTCTCTCGTCGGGAACGACCCTGGGAGTCGCCTACCCCCCCGGTCTCCGCCCGGATTTCGGTCGGATCGACACCGTGGCACCTTTTCAAGATCATTAGACTGAGGTCCGTTTTCTTGCAGTCAGGCTTTACGCGGACCCAGCCCGAAGACCTACCAAGAGGGAGGCAGAGCCTTTTATGGCAAGGAAAAGAGTGATCATCATGGGGGCCGCCGGCCGGGACTTCCACAACTTCAACGTGTACTTCCGCGACAACAAGGACTACAACGTCGTCGCGTTCACGGCGACCCAGATTCCCAACATCGACGACCGGAGGTACCCCGCCAAGCTGAGTGGATCCCTCTACCGAAAGGGCATCCCGATATTCCCCGAGGAGCGTCTGACCGAGTTGATCGAAGAGTACAAGGTCAACCAGGTGGTCCACGCCTACTCCGACATACCGCACGCCGAAGTGATGCACACGGCTTCGATCGCGGCCGCAGCTGGTGCGGACTTCCGGTTGCTGGGCCCGCGCGCCATGTACCTGAAGTCGCGGAAACCCGTGATCGCAGTTTGCGCGGTACGGACCGGCGCGGGCAAGAGCCCGACCAGCCAGTTCGTGGTCGATTTCCTGATGCGCCTGGGTTTGCGAGTGGGCGTCATCCGGCACCCGATGCCGTACGGCGACCTGGTCGCGATGGAAGTCCAGCGCTTCGCCAAGTACGAAGACTTTGCCAAATACGACACGACGATCGAGGAGCGTGAAGAATACGAACCATACGTGCGCCGCGGCGTGGTGATCTGGGCCGGCGTCGACTACCTGAAGATCCTGAGGCGCGCCGAGCGGGAGGCCGATGTCATCCTGTGGGATGGCGGAAACAACGACTTGCCCTTCTACACTCCCGACCTCCACATCACGGTGGTCGATCCCCACCGGCCCGGTCATGAGATGGGTTACCACCCCGGCGAAGCCAACCTCAGGGCCGCGGACGTCCTGGTGATCAGCAAGACCGGCACCGCCAAGGCATCCGGGATCGCCGCAGTCCGGAAGAGCATCCGGGCCGCCAACCCGAAGGCGCAGGTCTTCAAGACCGGCCTCAACATCACCGCCCTCGACAAAGCATCCATAAAGGACAAGAAGGTGATCGTCGTCGAAGACGGCCCGACACTGACCCACGGTGAGATGGCCTACGGTGCCGGTGCCATCTACGCGAAGAGCCACGGTGCAAAAATGATACGGCCCGAACGATACGCCGTTGGCTCGATCCGCAAGGTCTACGCCAAGTATCCCCACCTGAAGAACATCCTGCCGGCAATGGGATACGGCGCGAGGCAGATCCGCGAGTTCGAATCGACGATCAACAAGGCCAAGGCCGACCTGGTCCTGGGCGCCACGCCGGTGGACCTGAGCCAGTTGATCACGATCAACAAACCCCTGGTCCAGGTTCGTTACTCGCTCAAAGCCCCGCCCGGTCTCAAGAACCTGCTGGCGGAGTTTGCCAAGAAAGCGAAGAAGGCGACGAAGAAGAAATAGTTAGCTCATCTTTCCGGCGGTCGACTGACCGCCGGTGTAGGTGCGCTCTATGAGCGCACATCTCTCAAGCCGGGAACTGTGCGGTCATAGACCGCACCTACACTTCGTTAGACCGCACCCCCTCCCGAGAAGCGAAAACCCAGGGCCGGGTGTAGGGGCGCTCTATGAGCGCACAACGTTTCGATTCGAAGAATGTGCGGTCATAGACCGCGCCTGCACTTACTTGAAATTGCTTCTCTCCCCGTTGCCATATCTTTTGCGGCGGTGTACCTAATTGACGGTTCTCCCTCGCCTCCGCTAAGCTCTCCGGGACGTGTCGACACCTGCTCCACCGGTAGAGTCCGGAACAACTGGTCTGGTGCGGGCTTTGGGCCGCGGCGACCTGACGGCACTGGCCGTGAACGGGATCATCGGAGCAGGAATCTTCGGTCTGCCTTCGGCCGTGGCCGCGCTGCTCGGCAACGCCAGTCCGATCGCGTTCGTCGCCTGCGCCGCCATCGTCGGCATCATCGTCCTCTGCTTCGCGGAGATCGCCAGTCATTTCAACGAAACTGGGGGGCCCTATCTTTATGCACGTTCTGTGTTCGGGGGCCTGGTAGGGTTCGAGGTGGGCTGGGCGATATGGCTCGCCCGTGTCAGCGCGTTTGCGGCAAACTCCAACCTGTTGATTTCCTACTTCGGTTTCTTCGTCCCGGGGGCCGATGACGGCTGGGCCAGGGTCGCGGGCATCACCGCGGTCGTCGGGTTCCTGGCCGTTGTCAACGTTCGCGGCGTCGTGCTGGGCGCGCACCTCGGTGACGCCTTTGCCATCATGAAGATCATCCCGCTGATCGCTTTCGGAACCATCGGGCTCTTCTTCGTCGAATGGGACACTTTCGCTACGATTCAAGTGCCGGAGTCGGCCAGTTTCGGCGGCGCCGTGCTGCTTCTCATCTACGCGTTTACCGGCTTCGAGTACGCCGCAATACCGGCCGGCGAAGCCAGACACCCGAAGAAAGACATTTCATGGGCTCTCGTTTACGCGCTGGTGATCGCGGCGGTAATTTACCTGGCGGTGCAGGTGGTTGCGGTCGGCACCCTGCCGACCCTGGCTCAATCGGAGCGACCGCTCGCTGACGCCGGCCGAAACTTCCTGGGCCCGGTCGCAGGCGGAGTGATGGCCCTGGCCGCCCTGGTTTCGATCTTCGGGAACCTGAGCGCAGTCATGCTGATCGGGCCCCGCCTGACCTACGCGTTCGCCCAGCGGGGAGAATTCCCGGCATTCTTCGGACGCCTGCATTCCAGATTCCGCACACCGGTGGGATCGATCGTGGTGTTCGCGTTGATGGTCTGGCTCCTCGCGCTGTCGGGGACTTTCGTATGGCTCGCCACGATCAGCGTCGTCGCACGCCTGGGCGCCTACATGGTGACCTGTGCGGCCGTGCCCGTTCTTCGCAAGAGGTCGGAAGGGAGGCCGGCCTTTCAGCTGATGTTCGGCCCGCTGTTTCCGATCCTTGCGATCGTCCTGGGCCTTTGGCTCTACACGCAAACGAACCTGGACGACACTCTCGCGTTCCTCGTGGCGGTCGTCGTGGGCGGCGGCGTCTACTTCATGCGGCGGCGTCAGCCTGAGGAATCGACATAGAGGATGTCCAACGCGTTTTCCGAATTCATCGATGGCGTGGCGGGCGTGCTGGGCTCGCATCGGGAACCGGCTGACATCGTCACACGCATCGAACCCTTCCTTCGAACGCTCGTCCTCGATCGCGACTGGCTGGAGCCGAACTTTCAGCGGGCTCTCCCGGACAAGCCCTACTCCCAATACCTGCTGTTCCGGCCGCCGGATCGATCGTTTTCGGTGGTCTCCTTCGTGTGGCGCCCGGACAACGGTTCACAGGTACACGACCACTGCACATGGGGGGTCATCGGACAGTACGAAGGGATGGAAGAGGAAGCGAGATTCCTTCGGACCGACGATGGATCGGACCCGGATCTCGCCGACATCGAGGAAGTCTCCCTCGGCGTGTTCGGGCCGGGCGAAGTGGCCCACGTCTACCCTCCGGACCGGGACATTCACAGAATCTACAACCGTACCGAGACGCCGACAGTTTCAATCCACATCTACGGGGGCGACATCGGAACGCAGCAGCGCCACGTCTTCGAACTGCCCGCCGGCCGCATCAAGACCTTCGTCTCCGGCTACGACACCCCTTTACCTGACTAAGGCCTCGGCGGCGGGAAACGGAAAAGAATTCACCGCAAAGGCGCAAAGGCGCGAAGAACCCTGGTCCTGCCGGCATGATGTTGGTTTTGGAAAACAGAACAGGGCCTTAGCGTCTTTGCGCCTTTGCGGTAGAAAATCCCCGATCTCAGCGGAGCATGGCGTAGAGTTCGGTGATCCAGTCTTCCACTGTGATGAAGCGGCTGTTCCAGGAGGTCCATTCTTCCGGGATTGCTGCCATGATGTCGGCGTGGGGCTGGCCGTCGGCGATTCGCGAAAGGACGAAGTCGCGGGTTTCGACGACGATGTTCCGGTAGGCTTTGAGGTCGGCTACTGTGGCCAGCGAGCCGTGACCGGGAACGATCACAGTATCTTCGGGCAGGAGGTCGATCAACCGAGCCAACGCGTTCACAAGCGCATCGACGTTGCTCGTGAAGGGTAGCGCTCCGGCGGCCAGCATCACGTCCCCGACGTGAGCCACCTTCGAGCCACTGAAAAAGACGGCAACGTCACCCTCGGTATGGCTGTCCGGCAGGTGGACCAACCGCACCTCTTCCCCGTTGAAAAACACCGAGAGCGTCTCGTCGAAAGTGACCTGAGGCAGTGCGGACTCGGGCAGCGGAGGATCGGGAGCCGGAGGCCGACCCTCTGTGAGATCGCGAAGGGTGTTCTCGTGGGCGATGAAGCGCGCCGCCGAGCTAAACGCGCGATTACCGTCGGTGTGATCACTGTGGAAATGCGTGTTGATGACGTACTGGACCGCTCCTCCTCCGAGACTATCGATCGCCTCCCGAAGTTCGCCGGCCCGCTCGGCAAACGAGGTGTCGGAGACGAGGACGCCGTCTTCGCCGTGAGAAACGACGGCCTTCGATGAACTACCGCCCGTCGGCTGCAAGACGTAAACGGTTCCACCCGCATGGACAGCTTCGAATTCGACCGGTGGGGCGGGAGGCGGCATCGCCGCCATCTTCGAAGGCGCGCCATCCGACAAGTAGATCTCCCGCGATCCCGGACCGATGTCGTCCCAGGCAACGATGGGCCCGGAGGCAGTCTGCGCAACCCGGGGAGGCCCCGCATCGTCAGGAACGTTCAGTAGTCGGGCCGCATTGGCAAGTTCGCCATCCGGGGAGACTTCCGCCAACAGCACGCCGCCTGCCGACAGCCAGGCCAGCGCGGCCCCGCCTTGCGGCGACTCGACCAGGTCGGGATAGATGGCGCCAAGCTCGGACCGGGAAAGACGTCGCGGTTCGCCGAAGCTCCGCGCGCCGTCATCGGAAACCGTCAGGAAGATGTCGAAGGTCCCACGCGTCCGGTCGTGCCAGGCGATGTAGACAACACCATTGTCGTCGATCGCGACGCTCGGGGCATAGGCCCGTTCCTGCCCGGTCGAGAGTTGCGCCGGTGCCGAAAACGACGCACCCCCGTCATCGGATCGGACGACATAGACCTCCTGATTGACCAATGTGTCGGTATACCAGGCAACCACGACGAGATTGTCCCGGGTTGCGACCGTCGGCAGAAATCCACCCCGGCCCTCCGACAGGTCCCGGGGCGGCTCGCCGACCCGCGCCAGCATCACGGCGGCCGAGATTTCACCGATCTGATCCCAGGCCACGAAAACGCGGCCACGCTCCCCTGCTATTCGCGGAGGACCCGTACTCTCGTCCCCATCCGACAAGCGAATCGCATCCGAGAACGTCTCGCCGCCGTCATCGGAGCGAACCATCATGACTTGATAGGCGCCGCCCTGGTTGTCCGACCACACGATGAATACCGAACTGCCATCGACGAGGATTCGCGGAAGGTCTGAGGCGCCCGTCGAACGTGAAAGGTTCACTGGAGCGTCGAACCCGTCGCCGGAGAGCGCACGGCTGTAATAAATCTCGTACGCTCCCTCGCGACCGTCCTGCCAGGTCAGGTGGATCGTATCGTCCTCGGCCGCCACCGCGGGAAACACGCCGGTGGTCAGCTGCATCCAGAACGCAGCGAGAGCCAGCCCGGAGGTGGTGAAGCTCAACACGGAAAACCTCGGTGCGCCAAATGATAGCACCTGGCTGAAACGTTGGCGGGCATCTCTTCACAGGGGGGCGGGTTGCAAGGCAGCGCCGACCACTTTCGCACGCGCAACTGACTACTGACTACCGACTACTGCCTACTTCCCCAGTCTTCAATCTGGACCGGCTGCCGTCTTCGCCCCCAGTCGCCCGGCTTGGGGTCAAACACTCCGGCGCACCTGGTGTGGCACCTGTTGCAGCAGCCTTGATCGTCCAGATTCCAGACTCCGAGCTCATACCAGTCCCGACCTATCAGCTCGTGCCCGCACTCGTGACAGTACGTCGCGTCCGATTCGGGGTGATGGACGTTGCCAGTGTAGACATAGCGCAGGCCGTTCCGCATGGCGATTTCGCGCGCGCGGATGAGGGTTTCAACAGGGGTCGGCGGACGGTCCAGCATCTTCCAATCCGGATGGAATGCCGAGAAATGCATCGGTGTGTCCGGGCCGAGATTCTCGGCAACCCAACTCGTCATCTCGTCCAGCTCGCTGTCGGAATCGTTCTCCGACGGGATGACGAGGTCAGTGAGCTCGATCCAGACGTCGGTCTGGCGCCGGAGGTAAATCAACGTTTCGAGGATCGGCTCGAGATGCGCCAGGCATACCTTGGAATAGAAATTTTCAGCGAAAGCCTTGAGGTCGACGTTGGCGGCATCGATGTGCCGGAAGAACTCCACGCGCGGCTCTTCGGTGATGTAGCCAGCTGTCACCGCCACGGTCCGGATCCCGAGTCTGCGGCATTCCCGCGCCACGTCGACGGCGTACTCCATGAAAATGACCGGATCGTTGTAGGTGAAGGCCACACTCCGGCAACCCGAGTCACGCGCCGCCAGCGCGACCGCATCGGGCTGGGCGGCAGAAGCCAGCGTGTCGTACTCGCGCGACTTGCTGATGTCCCAATTCTGGCAGAACCGGCAGCCGAGGTTGCAGCCCGCCGTTCCGAACGACAACACTGGCGTTCCCGGCAGGAAATGATTGAGGGGTTTTTTCTCAATCGGATCGATACAAAAGCCGCTGGACCTTCCGTAGGTGGTCAGAACGATCTGGTTGTCGTCACGAGCGCGAACGAAACAGAAACCGCGCTGTCCTTCATGCAAGCGGCAGAACCGCGGACACAGGTCGCACTGGATGCGACCGTCTTCCAGCTGATGCCAGTAACGGGTGGGAACGATGTTGTCTGGATTGACGTCCAGCATGGCGGCCACCGACGAAATTGGACTCCTCACTCATCAAGGTACCCCTTCTCTTCGATCTTCGCCAGGATTCGGTCGGCTGCTCGTTCAGGGGCCTCGATGTCTCCGAAGACGACGATGTCGGCATCCGCGGGCGGTTCGTAGGCGGCCTGGAGCCCCGGAACCGTATCAACTTCACCGCGGATCGCCTTTCGGTAGATACCCTTCGGGTCTCGCTCGACGCAGACTTCCAGAGGACAGTCGACGAAAACCTCAATGAATTTCGCGATCTTGTAGCGCGCATGCTCCCGGTACCGGGACCGGTTGGCAGTGGCGTCGAGGATTACAGGAATTCCCTGTCCGATGAAGAGTTCCGCGATGTACACCATCGATTCGTAGAAAGCATCCCTTTCCCGTTCCCCGTAATTATGCTCACCCGAGGGCAGGACTCGCCGCAGGACATCGGATTCCAGGACTACGACTTCAAGTCCGCGATCGCGGAGCTTGCCCACGAGCGCCGCCGCTATCGTGGACTTACCGGACGCAGGCAGCCCCGTGATCCACACCGCGAAAGCGTCGGTCGGGCTACGCTTCGCAGTAGTCGTTGACTCGGCTTGGGTCGAATTCGTCATCGTCCAACACGTTCCTGATGAAGGAGAAGATCCGCCCGCGGATGTCCTCCGAAAGGTTCGGATACCAGATCGGGCTCGCGATCACCAGCCCCCGGAAGGCAAAGAACGGCGCCACGACCGAAAGCATCTCCTGATCGCCGGTCCGGTCGAGATAGCGCTGCCAGAATCTCTCGAAGAGCGCCTGGAAGTTGCCTTCGAGGCGACCCCTGCGCTGGAGGGAAAAGAACAGGTAGTTGATCGTCAGGCAGCTGACGTCATCGGCCGCCTCCCCCCACTCACCGCGCGACCGGTCCAGGACACGGAAGTTCACCCCGTCCTGGAACATGATGTTCCACGGATGGAAATCGCCGTGGACCTGGCGAAGGCGATGCGTGTAATCCTGCAACCGCCAGCGCCACCTGATGGCCTGGTGCTCGATGCGTTCGAGTAGCTTCCGATCGATAAAGCCATGGCTCTCGGGATATCCATCCGCGATGCCCATGATGCACTCTCCGTGTCCGATCAACTCCCGGATCCTTCTCTGGTAGAGGGTCGGTTCGTCACGGCGGACGTGGTGGATCTCCACCAAGTAGTCGCAGAGCGCATCAGAGCGGGCCAGATCGAGGCTCGTCAGGTCGGATCTGTCCCGCATCCGCACGAAGTCCTCGTTGTGCCCCGTTCCTTCGATGTGCTCGACGAGGATGAAGAACTCGTCCGCGTCGTCGAGGGACACCAGGTTGCCGTCGAACTCGACGGCACCGGCGGACAGCGACCGCGCGTGCAACGGCAACCTGGAGAAGGTCTCATGGCCAGAGAGCAGCAACTGGGCTCGATCGGCCATGGTCTCGTGGCCGTACGGCCCGGCGCGAACGGTCTCGAAGACGGCCGAAGACCGGCGCCCGTCCAACTTGTAGGTGACTTTGATCGGCGTTCCGTAACCATACTGCTTGACGTCGTTGTCGGCGGCCACCGTTATCGGTTTCAGTTCCAGAACTTCTGCGGCGGCGCCAAATACGGAATGCAGATATCGCTCGAAGTCCTTCTTGCTGAGTTGCGGAGCGATGTGTTCGGCGGCTTGGATTGATCCGGACATCGTTTCGTTCCCTTGGTGCCCTCGCGCGGGTCCCACCTCTAGACTTGCACTCGTGCTACCAACAGCACCGGGCTAGCGTCTACCGCAACACATTGATTAATTGATGGTTATGTCGGGCACTGCGGCGGCGTATTGCTCCAGTGCGGACGGGATCTGTCTTAGTGGCGGAAAGTCGGGAGCGGGCGCACCTCGACATGTCAGATTGGCAGTGTGTACAAACCCGTCGGTTTGACGAGGATTCTGTCCTTGCTAAAAGCCATCGTCAGGAACGCCGTCCGTGGCACCGCCGCCTATCGCACGCCGTGGTTCGATGCCAACATCCGGGCATACGCGGAACACTTCGGCCTTGAAGAGCTTCTGTCGGAAGACTTCCAGCACGATCGGTTGTACGGCTCCGTCCGGGCCGTGAACCCGTTCCTGTAGCTTGTCGATCAAGACATCTGGGCTCCGATATTCCGATGGGCGAAGCGCTTGACGCCCTTTTCGCAAGGACCTAGACTGAACTCGCGCGCCTGTAGCTCAGCCTGGATAGAGCGCTGGTCTCCGGAACCAGAGGTCGGAGGTTCGAATCCTCTCGGGCGTACTCTAGAATCAACAAGATGGGGCACAGCTCACCTCGCTTTGAACAGACTGTGCCCAATTTTGTGCCCATCCCGCTCATTGGACGCTGATCCCTACCACCGGCTCTTTCAGCATTCGATCGTTGTAGCTGTCTAGTCTCCCAATCGCATCTTCGACTCGTTCAGGCGTAGGATGGACGTAGCGCTCCGAGATCGTAATGCTGGAGTGTCCAGCGATTCTCTGGATTGTGAGAGCAGCACGAGGACTGTCAGGATGAATGACGGCGAGGCGAACCGATCGGATGCGGCGTCCGGGTTCGGGACCGTCGCGCGTCTCTTCCATTGGGTCATCGCGCTTATGGTCGTCGTGCAAATCCCGGCCGGCATCGCCATGACGAGCGAGCCGCTCTTCAGCGTGGCCGACCCGCTCTTCATCCTTCACAAAGGGATGGGAACTGTTTTACTCGTCCTGGTGGTCGCACGGGTTCTGTGGCGGATTACCCATCGACCGCCGCCCTTCCCCGACTTCATGCCAACGCTGGAGCAACGCATCGCGAGCGCGACTCATGTCGCCATCTATGTCCTGCTCCTCGTGATGGCCGTGAGCGGGTATGTCCGAACGATCGGCGACGGGTTTCCGATCGAGCTCCTGGACGCACTGGGCATCCCGCCGCTGATTCCACCGATGCCCGAGGTCGCCGGGGTCATGCTCGTGGTTCACCAGTTTGCGGTGATTGGCTTGATCGCCCTTGTCGCCGTTCACGTCGGTGCGGTTTTGCGCCACCAGCTGATCGACCGAAACCCCGTATTAGCCCGGATGTGGCCGCCCTTCGGGAGAGGCTAGGCGTAGGGTGGACTACGCCCTTGGGAAGGCCCCGTGCAGCATGTCGCCGAGCCAGTGGCCCGCCCGCTGGACCTTGGCGCGGACGTACGGGAGGTTGTGGCGGTTGAGCGTGCCGTCCAGAGGTTCTCGACAGCCGTTCCGGTCACTTCATATGCGCAAATCTTCGCACGGTGCCCGAACGAATTGTGGGTCGCCCTGCAGTCCGTTCAGACACTGAATAAAGACTCAGCGATCGAGGGTCCCTGCACAAGACCGACTTGGCGCATTTACTTTGCCGCGGAGATGTGGATGCAGCGTCAGTCGATCCCGGCGCTTACTTGTGGTCCTCCCGCCTTCACGTGGCTGTCTTTTCGTCCGCTCCGCCGGCTCGCCCCCGCCCACCTTTTTTGGGGAAACCGCGACATTCGAAACCTGAGAGGCGGGAGATCGGGTAAGGTAGCCGCAACTTAATTTCAGAACGAACAGGCCGTCTGGGAACGCTCCAAGTCAGGAGGGCAACGATATGGGTTCGATCAATACAGGACGAGTTGTGCTGGGGGGGGTGCTAGCCGGAGCAATCATCATTTTGGCTGAAATGCTCTTTTTTGGGATGTTCCTCGTTTCCATGCAACAGGTAGCGGACAATCACAATTTCAATTTCGTCGGCGGCGGTGGAGTCCAGGCAATCATACTGTTAGCCTACGTCTTCGGTGTGTCCATCTGCGCCATCTGGGTTTATGCCTTGGCTCGGCCCCGCCTTGGTCCGGGACCGAAGACCGCATTGATTGTGTTTCTGCCGCTCTGGTTCATCGGACGAGCATTCGATGTTCTACTGATTGCGTACGGAGTCGGACCGGCCAATCCGACAATAATTCACATCTTTTGGACGTTGGTAACTGGCGCAATTGCAATGTTGGCGGGAGCGTATGCCTATCAGGAGGAGTAACAGTTCAGTTCACACCATGGGACTGCCAAACCCCCGAGGCAATCGAGTCCAACAATAAAAACAATCACTTCCTATCGCCTCACCCACCCGAGCCTAGACCGAGGCACCCGAGGCATTACCTTGCCTGCCTCGACACCGACTCGGTTCCCCGCCTCGACTCTACACTGTTGATTTCAGGGGATGACTCGACGGCCTCGATTGTTAGGGGCCTGTGGCTGGTGAGCGAACTGGAGCGAGGACCGGTTGGCCTCACTGCAGACGCCGCCAGATCAGGCTAGACGTGAGGGCGGGTGGGAGCGTCAGCATCAGAGTGTCTTCGGCGAACGAGAAGTTGTCGGATGGCTTCTGATCCAACTAGATCTCGAAGCGGTCAGAAATGGATTTCTCCCAGCCAAACTCAGTTCAACCGATTCCGGCGGACGTGATGTCTCAACTCATCGCCCGGACCATCTATGCGATAAGGTGAATTCCAGTAGAACCTTGTCAATCCTTTAGGCGAACCAATCAAAAGATAGTCTCCATCCGGCACGATCTTCTGAACGATGGAGTCCAACAGTCCGTCGTAAACTGTGAATTCCATCCAGGCTTCGTCACGCTGATCGAATTTAAACAGTCCATCGTCCGTCCCCACCCAAATTGCGTTATCGGTCACAGCGATATCGTTGACATTCCTGCCCCCAAATGTCTTTCTTGCAGGCGGAGTTTGCCAGATTCTGTTCTTCAAATCATAGGCATGGACACTTCCGACCGTAGAGACCCAAAGGCTGTCCCCTGATCTTGCCACGGCTGTAATTTCTTCTGAACCCGGCCCATTCGCCTCCCGGTTATATCCACTCTCTCCACTCCTAAGATCATAAAAAAACAAGCCATAACTGGTCCCGGCCCAAACTATGGGATCGTCTCGCAAAATGTCATAAACCGTAACTTGGTCGCGCGGATCTGTAATATGCGCGACGGCCAGAGAATCAACGTTCTCTCGAATCTGGCTGATCCGATCGAGGCCATCGTTACTGCCAACCCAGAGTGTAGATTCGTCTCCGGCCAGGGAGTGAATTCGATTGTCGAGTAAATTGTCGAGGGTGGTATAGGTCCGCCAAGAGTCCTTGCTTCGCTGATAGCGTACCAACCCATCCTCCGTCCCGAACCAGACAGCTCCGGCAGCAGAAGAAACAGCCAGCACATGGTTGCCGCGGAAACGTGAAATCAGTCTCGGCTCAAAATAGATCCACCGATCTCTTCTAGGCTGCCACAAAGTCAGACCGCTCAGTTCACCACCTTCCTGGACTCCACCAATCCAGATTTCCTGTCCTTGTTTGTGAATCGCCTTCACATCAGGGCTTAACAATCCATAGGGCAGATGAACCATGTCGCCGGAGCGCCGGTCTGCGCTGAACATCCCGAGACCGGACGAACCCAGCCACAACGTCTGCCACGGATCACTGGCATAATAATTGAATCGAAAACTGCGTAAACTCCGATCTTGAACGTAATAGTCTGAAGCATCAGCGATGAACAGCATCGAGTTAGCAAGAGAATAGTGCTGGAGTTCCGCCGGAACGAATCCACGACTTCCGTACCAAATGATCTCTTCGTACGCATCGGGGTTTGCTTCTGTAAGAGACGACATTTGAAGCGGGCTGGAATAGGTTCTGCCAGCGCGGCTCTCTAGCCAGACCCTTCGGTTGCTAAACCCGATAGAAAGAATTGGGTCATCCGGATCCAGTCCCAATTCTTCTAAATAGGAATTCCTCCATGTTCGGGAGGCACGGTCATACACGGATATTGCCGATGGAGTCGAGCACCAGAGGAGATTTGTTGCTGTGTTGTACGCCACAGCCAGTACCACATTCTCAGCAAGGCCGTTGCTCATCGTAAACGGGAAGAGCCATTTCCGGGAGAAAAGGTCATAACGCAAGATGCCGCCTTCCGTAGCCGCGTAGACCCGGTCGGGTGATATTTGCAGCGAATGAATATGGCGGGACTGGGCATAACTGATCCAGTCGCCTTCGTCATAACTCGTGTTGGTCCCTGATATTTGTTGCCTCCACTCGATCGAAGGCCAAGCCCGGGTCGCAAATGGCGTGATGCAGTTCTTCGAGCAAATGTTCATTCCTCCAAGGATACCGATAGGCACGGAAGCGCAAACGAACAGTGTGAAATGTGTCAATTTTCGGCGGATCTGAGAACCCCGTTTGCTCGGATCGAGACGAGCTTCCCTTCCCATGCCGCCCTGGCCCAGCTTGTCGGTGATCTCGTAGTGGCCCAGCGTCTTGCCGATCATGGCACCGGCACCCGTTCCTTTAGTTCTTCAAACCAGTTGAGGACGATGTTGATCCGCAGTGAACCCTCAAGGGTTACCTGTAATGGGTCCGACACCACCAAGAACAAGTCTCCACTTGGGTTAATGTCGTAGGCCGCGTTACCAGTTCCAGTCGGGTCACCAATGTTCGCACCCCTGAACAGTTCGCGTGTCGACCCCACCTCAAGAACAGGTTCCGTCTGAATTTCTACCGCCATCATGCTGTCACCGCTGCGGTAGAAAAGTTCCCGGCCGTCCCTGCGCCATCTCGGCTCCGTACCGCCTTGACCTTGAATGGATACGCGACGTCTTCCCCCGACAGCTGCGGGATAAGGCATCACAAACACTTCGTCTGAACCGAGTTCGTCTGAAACGTAGGCTATGAAGTTTCCGTCCGGCGAGAACATCGGTCCCCTTTCGTCTGCGGCCGTAGTGACAAAAGGCTTGACCGTGCCATCCATCGAGAGCGTGTAGATATCCCGCCCACTACCTTCTCCGCCAACGTCGTAGAAGGCTATGACACCACCGTCGGGAGACCATGAAATCGGCACCTGTCTTCCTTCGCGGTCCAACAGAATTTCCGGTTCTTCTGCTGAATCCACGGGCCTCGTGTAGATGTTACGGTCGTCCCCCGCATCTTCCCGAGTCGAACTAAACGCTAATCGTTCCCCATCTGGACTCCAAACCGGATTCCGGTCGTTTCCCGTGTGGAAGGTAAATTGCTCATGCACGCCCCGTCCGATGTCGTAGATCCAAAGATCGCCTTCATACACGTATACAACGTCGTTTCCGTTCGAGGATAAATGGGGGTACGAGTAGTTGCGTCTCTCTTCGGGTTCGGTGATTATGGTTTCACTGCCAGTTCGATTAACCCACATCAAATCTCTCGGCGTCGCGCCTACGCCTGTACCCACGGTTCCCGGTATGTAGACAAGCGAACCGTCAAGGGAAAAGCTGTAATGCGCCAAGCCGCTCGAACCTGCTTGGCCAACACCTTCAACAATGACAACCGGGGTGCCCATCACTTCCATACGATCAAGGTCGAAGGGAGCGGCAAGGAGCAAATCCCCAGATAGGTACGTAATGTGCCCGGTTGGCACGTAGCGGGCACCACGCCCAGCATGGCCAAGAGGCCTCCTTTCGTTCGTCTCAAGGGATTGCACGATGATCTCGGCCGCATCCCAGCCTTCATCACCGGAAGCCGTCGTCAACGTAAATAGTATCCATTCCCCACCCGGCAAGATCTGTGGCCCCGCAACCCGTTCGCCCGTCTCAAGTTCAATTAGCGGTTCCAGCGTTCCTCCGCTTTCAGAGACTCGCATGATGCCACCAGATTGGCCGAAGACAATGGTGTCATCCGGCTCCCAACTCGCCCCAAAAGGGTTTCCTGCATCCATGAGCAGCATGAGCGGTGCGCCGCCGCTGATGGCAACCTTCTTCCATTGTCGGTCAATCCCGGAAAAATACCCGACCCACTGGCTGTCAGGTGAGAAAAACGGATTGCTCGGAAGTTCATCAGTACCGGGGATCGGATGCGCCTCCTGCTCATCCATTGATCGCAAGTGGAGTTGAGCGTTGGCCACATACACAAGTTTCGTACCGTCTGGAGACAGGCTCAAGACCGGGCGACCTGTGTTGGTGAACGCTTGGCCCTGAGGCAAGTGGAAGGGAAAACGAACGACAGACTGGACACTGGCGTCTGGCTCGGGTTTCACCATCCACACCAGCGTCCCGACGGCAATTGCCGTGACGATGACGGTGATGACCGTGGGAACGAGTCTCCGAGAGAAGGGCGGCGGGTCTGCACCCACCGACTGAAGGATCGTGCCTCTGGGATCGGCCAACAACTGTTCGATTTCGACACGCACATCACCGACCGCCTGCCAACGATTCTTCGGCTCTTTCTCCAGACACCGACGCAGTAGTTCCTGAATCCTCGGATGGATGTTTACCGGTAGGGTCGTGAAGTCGGGGTCCTTGGCGACCGCCGCCGCGATCATGTCCGTTACCGTCGGTCCTCCCCAAGTCTGCCGACCCGTCAGCATCTCGTACAGGACACAGCCGAACGCCCACACGTCGGCCCGCTTGTCGACTACCTGACCCCGTGCCTGCTCTGGACTCATATAGGCAGCCGTTCCCAGAATCACACCCTGCTGCGTGGCGGCCATGCTCAACGTGGGCGATTGCGACAGGTTCACATCCGCCCCATCCCCCGCAAACGCCTTTGCCAGCCCGAAATCCAGCACCTTGATCTTGCCGTCAGGCGTGACCTTGATGTTGGCGGGCTTCAGATCTCTGTGAATAACGCCCTTTTCGTGCGCTGCTTCGAGTGCTTCTGCGATTTGGAGTGCGAGTTTGAGGGATTCCTCAACGGGTATGGCACCCCGCTGCAGTCGGTCCGCCAGCGTGTCACCTTATAGTAGGTCCAGCTCGAGATCTAGGAGAAGAAGGAGAGAAGAATGGGAGATTCGCCGCCGTCGACGCTGTGGGAAATGTGGTAAAAGCGGAGCGTTTTTTGCGAAGCTTTTTCCAAGCCGCTGTGGATATGCGAGCGCGTTTTTTAGCGCGGATATCCACAGGGGCGGCATTTCCCACAGCGCACCGGGCGATTTGAAAAAGTCGGATAATGGACGGGCGTGTTTTCAAGATGCGCTCCGTCCCGCTACGAATCAGTGTCGCCCACCGGGTCGAAACGGTTAGTCGAAGAGTTTCGAGCGGGACGGAGTGCTTTGGTCCGACATCGCATACTCAGATGCCGTCCTTAGAGGACTCACTATAAGGTTTGCGCGGGGCTAAAGCCAAGCGTGCGGGGAAAAACGCACCACAGGCCTGAATAGGAAAGGAGTCGGAAGAGATGGAACTGGCAGCTTACGTGGGGTTGGACTGGGCCGATCGAACACACGCCGTGTGTTTGGAATCGGCGGACGGATCCGTGATGGAAGAGTTGGAGTTGGAGCAGAAACCGGAGACGATCCACGCCTGGATCGGCCAGCTGCGCGAGCAGTTCGGTGGACGGCCGGTTGGGATTGCAATCGAGCAGGCGAAAGGCGCGCTGATTCATGCCTTGATGATGTACGAGTTTATTGTCCTGTATCCGATCAATCCGAAAGCGGTGGCCCGGTATCGGGACGCGCTGGCGGTCAGTGGCGCAAAGGATGATCCATCCGATGCGCGGCTGCTGAAGGACTTCTTCAGAAAGCATCAGGCGTGTCTGCGACCCTGGATTCCGGAAGACGCCCAGACGCGAACCATTGACATCCTGGCCCAACACCGCCGCACCACCGTCGAGGACCGCGTGCGGCTGGGGCATCGGATTACGACGTTGCTGAAATCCTATTTTCCACAGGCCCTGGACTGGGCCGGTGCGCTCGACACAATCCAGGCCTGCGACTTTCTGATGCGGTGGTCCACACTGGCCGATGTGCGGAAGGTCCGACCTGAGACGTTGCGGAAGTTCTATTACAGCCACCGGTGTCGCAGCCGGAAACGGATTGAAGAGCGGATTGCCCAGATCCGTGTCGCACGGCCCCTGACGGACGATCCGGCCATCGTGACCGGTCTGAGCCTGGCGATGCGAGCCACCGTGGTCCAGCTACGGGCCGTTATCGATGCGGTGAATGAGTTTGATCGCACACTGGCGAACCTATTTGCGCAGCACGCCGATCACGAACTGTTTGAAAGTTTTCCGGGCGCCGGCCCAGTCTTTGCGCCTCGCCTGCTTGTTGTGATGGGAACGGATCGGAATCGATTCAAGTCCGCCAGCGATGTGCAACGGCTCGGCATCGCACCGGTCACGGTCAAAAGCGGCAAGATGCACTGGGTGCATCATCGTTGGGCCTGCTCGAAGTTTTTCAAACAGACGTTCCACGAGTTCGCCCAGCTGTCGCTGCCGTACTCCCCATGGGCCCGGGCCTACTACAAGCGTCAGCGGGGTCGCGGCAACGGGCATCATGCGGCGGTGCGCGCGCTGGCGTACAAATGGATCCGGATCATCTTCCGTTGCTGGAAAGAACGCCGGCCCTACGACGAGTCGCAATACGTGGAGGCTCTTCACCGGCACCGTTCGCCTTTGGCCGAACTCTTGGCTTGACAGACTTCCTCAGATGTCTTCGACCAACTCCAGAACGAGGAACCGCGTGCCTTCGTGTTCTTCCAGGCCATGAATCGTGGCGATGTTGGGATGGTTCAGAGAAGCCAGCAGTTTAGCTTCACGCTCAAACCGGGCCAGGCGTTCTTCGTCTCGGGCGAACTCCTCGGGAAGCGTCTTGATGGCAACCTCACGACCGAGCTTGGAGTCCCGCGCACGCCATACCTCGCCCATGCCGCCTTTGCCGAGCGGGGAGAGGATTTCGTAGCTGCCGAGTTGGGTGCCTGGGGTCATGGTCCTGCTGATTCCGCGGGCAGCCGTCGTCGTATCTCGTCGAAGAAGTTTGTGATCACAACGAGTCGGGTCAGAGGTTGGTTTTGGGCAGGGTTCTCCAGCAAAAGGAAGCGGTTGCCATCCGGTGAGATATCCCAGGAGTACCCACCGATGTTGATGAAGGGGCCTTCAAACAGTACCTCCGGGGACCCCAGCTCTAATGATGGATCGTCAGAAAATGACACCGAAAACCATTGCGATCCGTACCGGTAAATGATCTCGCTCCCATCCGGACTCCATCGGGGTTCTTCCCCGCCGACCGAGGACACCACCCGTTTGACTCCCAGGTCGGGATAGCTGACGACGTAGATTTGCCAGTGGTCTGTCTCATCCGACATGTAAGCAAGCCACCTGCCGTCTGGCGAGAGCGCTGGGAACAACTCGGCAAATGGTTCCTCGAGAACCGGTTGTAGATCTTGGCCAGCAGTGGACCGACCCTCGTCGCTGTCAAACTGGACCAGGTCAACGTCAACGAAGCGGCCCAATAAGAGACCCTCCTCAGTTGCCTGGAATGGCACTCGACCCGCTGCGTCCGGCGCAACCACTTCGCTCGGTGACTGGTTGGCTCCTCCAACGACGAGTCGATAGATACCCTGGCCCTCAGTCCTCAGAGACTGGAAGAAGATCGACTCTCCCTCGCGGTCCCAGACTGGGAACCTCTCCGCCCCGCTCGACGTTTTGCGTTGCGCCCCACTTCGCCCGATTTCGTGAATCCAGATGTCACTTGTTGTGCCGTCACGGATGGGAAAAGCCAGCAGGTTTCCATCCGGGGAAAGTTCAAATTGTCCAAAATACCCTGGAGGCAATCCCAGCGGTTCCCTGTTGCCGTCGCGATCCAGCCAGACAAATTGACCTCGGTCGAGGTCCGGCCCTGGAGCGTAGACCAACGTACCGTCGTCGGACCAGGTGGCCTGCATGTTAGGACCGGTGCGAATGTCATTGATCAGCACCGTCGGATCGCCCGTCACCTCCATACTGCCCAGGTCGAATGGAGCCACAAGCAACCTGCCCTCGTCGCCATATGCCAGATGCCCCGTCGGAGTGTACCTGGCATCGCGGCCTGCCAGCATCGAGTTGGGGACGTTGTCCACCCCGATTCTTACGACACTAAAGGACGGACCAATCCCACGCCACGTACTGAACAACAGGTGAGATCCGCCAGGAAGAATCGAGGGCCAAGATCCGGTATCAATCGTGACCGGCTCAACGGGTCCACCGGCAGCGGAGACGCGTGTAATGGGGCGAAATTCAGTGGCCGCGAAATAGATCTGATCGCCGACCCAATCGGCTCCATAGCCCCAGATCGCGTCGGCAATCTCTTCCGGCTCATTCCCGTCGACGCGGATCTTCTTCAGCTTGTTCTCGGCGAAGAAACCCACCCACTCGCCGCTGGGTGAAAAGAATGGACCCTGTGCATCTCCGGTGCCCGGGATGGCCGAGAAGTCCCCAGTTCGCATGTTCCTCAGGTAGAGCTGCCTTTCACCATCGACGAGGGCCACATAGACAAGGAAGGAACCATCAGGCGACATCGCAAGCGAAGGGCGGTCAACGCCGAGAAAGAAGGAGCCCGCCGGCGCAAGGGGGGCCTCCGGGGGCAGGTCAATGGCCAGACGTACCGATGACCTCAGCGCATCCGGAAAGTCGCGGGTTCTCGATCAAGCAGTGCTACTCCCGCGACGCTGAGCGACGCGACGGCCAGGACCCATGGCAAAGAACGCCACCAGCCAGGAGCAGTCGTTGAGGTGGAGGCGGTCGGAGACTCAGCGAGGGCTTCGGTTGCCCATTGAATCTGGTGCGCCAGGTCCGCCGCATTTTGCCACCTGTCATCAGCGTGCTTCGCCAGACAAGTCCTCACTATGCGGTCCAGCATGGGAGGCGACACGGGTTGCTCCTCGGTAACCGGCGCGGGCTGATGATTCATGATCGCCCCGATCAAACTCGCCTGGCTCGCTCCCTCGAACGCCTTCTTCCCGGTCACCATCTCGTAGACGACGGCACCGAACGCGAAGATGTCCGTCCGGGCGTCGGCCTCCTTGCCTTCCAGTTGTTCCGGTGCCATGTATTGGAGCGTACCGATGATCGTGCCTTCGGCTGTGAGGGGTGCTGACGGGTCCTGCGTGGGCATCTGGGAGAGCGGCGACACTGCACCCGCATCACCCTTCAACTTCGCCAACCCAAAGTCCAACAATTTCGTCCCCGACTTGGTGATCATGATGTTGCCGGGCTTCAAATCCCGATGCACCACCCCCTGTCGGTGCGCTTTGTCCAGTGCGTCGGCGATCTGGATGGCGTATTCGAGGGCCTGATCGAGCGGCAGCCGTCCTTTCTCCAACCGCTGCTGAAGCGTGTCACCCTCCACGTACTCCATGACCAGGTAGTGAACGCCGTCCTGCTCACCCACGTCGTGGAGCGTGCAGATGTGCGGGTGGTTCAGGCTGCTGACGGCGCGGGCTTCACGCTCGAAGCGTTCCCGGCGCTGGGGGTCACTGGCTAAGTGTTCTGGAAGGACTTTGATTGCGACGGTGCGGTCCAGGCGCGTGTCGGTGGCGCGATACACCTCTCCCATACCGCCTGCACCGAGTTGGTCGGCGATTTCGTAGGGGCCGAGTCGGGTTCCTGCCGTCAGAGCCATAGGCTGCGCGTTGCCTCAAGGGCGGTCCGTCGCCATGGTCGGGAAACTTGGGTAAATATTACGGCAGGAAGGGGTTGGGAGCAACGAAAGGACGGCCCGGCTCGGCTTAATCCATTCTTGGACCCCGTCATCCGCGCCCGGGTGGGCCCTCGACCTCAGCCAGCTCGCGTATCAACCGGCGCAATCCCTCGGGTTCGTCCAACGCTTCGTCGAGCATACGCAGTAGCGCCGGGTCGAGCCGGCGGAGTCCGTCACGCAGCGTCGTCCCGGATACTCCGCCCATTCGCTGCCGAGTCCTATCACGCCACCGCCGGCCGATGGCCGCGACCACGTCGTGCAGTGCGTTCTGAAGCAAGTGCCCGCGGTCCTGTTCGAGGACGATGCCCGTCGCCGCGTCGATCAGCGTCCAGGTCTGGTACCTGGCCCAGGCCACCTCGTTGAGGTCGAGGATGAGCCAGTAGTCGGCCTGCTCGGGATCGATCGTGATGGCCAAGTCCAGTTTCGCTACGGACGCGGCGAAGCGGATTCCCCGGAGGATGTCGGGGCGGAGACCCAGGGCGGGCGGCGGACCAATCGGTATACCCGAGCCGCTGCTCGACCCGGTGACGAATACTACCGGCGGACGGACTTTGTCGCCGGGTACGTCTGCCCCGAAGGCGGGCAGCGCGAGGGCCACCAAGCCCAGCAAAGCCGCGGACAGTACGAAAGAGTGTTTGATTCCCATTGCGGCTGACTCCTTGAAGTGTTGATCGACTCCAGCCTATACGGGTCTCGGTCGGCGATCAAACTGCTGGGAGGAGTGTGAAGTTCTGCAAAAGTGGAGAAGACATACGCACACGCCCTTAGCGGCGTCAGAGCGCCAACCCCACCCTGCAACACGATCCCGTAGCCACAGCGACGGGCGTCACATTCTTTGATTCCCGCCCGAACCGGGTATACCCTACCGGCCAGGAGTTCCTTTCATGAATAAGTCCCTCAAGATGGCCGTCCTCTGGCTCAGTGCGTTCGCATTGGTGTCGTTCGGGATCATCGTCTTCAACCAAACGATGCAGATCGTTCAGGCCGCGCGGTGGGTCAACGCGACGTTCGGGTCGATCGTGCTTTGGGCCGTCATCGCCGTGTACGCGGTCCTGGTCCTCACGCCGGTGTGGATGCTTCTCCGCCTACCGAAACCGCTGAAACCACCAGCCATCAGCAGCGGACCCGAGTTCGATGCCTATCTCCAGGCTGTCGGAAAACGGCTCGCGACGAACCCCAATCTCCAGGGCGGCAGCCCTCGCACCGGCGACGAGATCGAACACGCGCTCGGAATTCTCGCCCAGCGTAGCGATGAGGTGATTCGTGAGGCGGCCACCGGGGTGTTCCTAACAACGGCCATCTCTCAGAACGGGCGCTTGGACACCTTCCTCGTTCTCGCCGCCCAAGGCCGGATGGTCTGGCGTGTCGCCCGAATTTACTACCAACGCCCAACCGTTCAGGAACTCATCCAACTCTACGCCGCGGTCGCCACTACTGCCTTCGTGGCCGGAGAACTCGAAGACATCGACATCGAGGAGCAGATCGAACCAATCGTCGGATCAGTCCTCGGAACGGCTCTCGGTGGAATTCCAGGGCTCAAGGGCATCCTGAGCATCCTGCTTGGCGCGACGTTGACCGGCGCCGCGAATGCGTTCCTGACACTCCGAGTCGGTGGGATCTCGAAACGCTACTGTATGGGATTGAAGGCGGCGACAAAGCGAGAGATCCGTCGGGCCGCGACGAAGGAGGCCTCGAAGGCTCTGGGACCTATTGTCGGAGACGGTTCGAAGAAGGTTTCATCGGTGCTGTGGAAGGTCTCAAAGAATAAGGCAGCCGGTGTGGTCAACGACATGAAGGAGTACGCACGAAGCGCCGTCGGACGCGGAGACACGAAAGTGGCATCGGAGGATGTGTCGGAAGGAATCTAACGGACCTACCGGCGATCTGACGGCTGACGGCACTGACGCTACTGACGATAGATTGTCTATTCCTTCTGTTCAGACAAAGGAGAGAAGAAGAAGTAAGTAGCAAAAAGTGGCGAAAGACCGTCAGTTGCGTCAGTGCGTCAGCTTAAAAACTTTTAAATCCTCATTTCCAGCCTGGTTGTTTCTGGAGCCGCAGAAAGCCAGACCTGCAGGTGGAAGGCCATCGCTCGGAACGGACAATAGACGAGATCCGACCTTGCCGGGAAACTGTGACATGGATTGTGGCCTGACGGCATTTCAGCCTCGGACCGCGGCCCCGGTATGGGCCGTGCTCCTTCAATGAGGGGCCCTGGAGAAGTCTGTCAACGCGGAGTCCCGGGACAGGACTGTGCCCAATACTGTGCCCACCCCCTGCAGCTACTGGTTGCTACCGAATATCGAACGGCTGATCCAAGAGGTTGAGAACAAACGCCTGTAACAGACGTTCGAAATCCAGGACGCTCAGTCACAGTCGCATCGCAGGGTCTCCGGAACCAGAGGTCAGAGGTTCGAATCCTCTCAGGCGTATTGGAAACCTAGATCACTTCTGCCGCCTCACCTGAGCTGCGCCCATCAACCCTTCGAAGGAACGACCGCGAGCACCGAGGCCTCAGCTGCTGGATGACCTCTAACGCACTGGCCTGCGCGCGGAACATGCACGCTGACATGCCGAGTCGTCACGGAATCTTAACGTAGTATATCTGTAAACCATGTATTTACAGATCGTAAACCTATATGCTACAGTCTAATTCGTGATCGACAAGGACTCCATCAGGCATAGAGGCCTCAGGGAGTTCTACGAGAAGGGACGCTCCAAGTCGATTCCTCAGATGCTCGCTAAGCGCATTGCAAATCGGATGGCAGCTCTCGAGGCGGCACGCGACATAGGGGACCTCAATACACCGAGTCTCAGAGTCCACAAGCTGGCGGGACAGCAAAGAGGCCGGTTTGCGATCTGGGTCAAAGGGCCCTGGCGAATGACATTTCGCTTCAATCGAGAGACCGTGTACGACCTGGATCTTGAACAATATCACTAGGTGGTCACCATGCTCCATGCACCAAGTCACCCCGGCGGGTTGCTGAGCGAAGAACTCCAGACACTCGGGGTTTCCATCAGCCAGGCGTCAAAGGACCTCGGCGTCAGCCGACAGATACTCTCCGCCATCGTCAACCGGCGACGCCCGATTACGGCGGAGATGGCCGTACGGATCGGTCACTATATCGGGAACGGTCCTGGCCTTTGGTTGAGAATGCAGACTCAGTTCGATCTGTGGGAGGCGCAGCGAAAGATGAAATCGACGCTCAAGCGTATTCCCAAGGCTCCGGCCGCGTAACGACGACAAGCCAAATGAGATAGCCCTCAAGACCTGCGCAGGCTTAGCGTTATGATCTACCGGTACGGAGGGGCCTGTGAGTACCGATATCTTCAGCAGTAAGATCGCCCTGACGCTTTCGGGCGGCGGCGGGCGCGCGGCGGGATTCCACCTGGGGACCCTGTCCTACCTGGACCACCTGGACATCCTGCAATATGTCTCCACCTTGTCGAGCGTGTCGGGCGGGACCTTCACCGCGGCCCGATACGCGCTGGCGCTCAAACAGGCACCCGAGGGCGAGGACCGCCACACGACCTTTCAGCACTTCTTCGATAAGTTCTACAGTTTTTTAAGCGATGCACATCTGGTCCCTCGTGCTTTGGAAAGACTGGCGGCAAAACCTCCCGGGACCCCGTCGAAAAGCCCAACGATCGTCAAGGCCCTCGCCGATGTCTACGACGAGGACCCGCGCTTCATGAACGGCGCCCGCTTCGAGACGATCCTCGACAACGGGAAGAAGACCCACCTCAAGAACATCATCTTCAACGCGACCGATTGCCGCAACGGTATAGCGTTTCGTTTTCAAAGCGTTGCGAGCGAGAACACTGGAAACGACAACAGTCTATGGCCGAGCGGCACCCAGTGGCCGATCGGCAACCAAAGAATCTGGATCGAGTCCCAGCATGTCGGAGCACTACGGATGGCCGACATCGTGGCCACATCGTCCGACATTCCCGTGGGCCTGGAACCTATGATCTTTCCGTCGGATTTCGTCTGGCCAACCGCGGAAGCGCTCGAGAACGTCCAATCGCATCTGAACGGCAAATGCAAGGTCGACTCGGTCGCCCTGATGGATGGAGGCATCATCGACAACCAGGGTGTCGACGGTGCGCTGATGGCGAACCAGGATCTCGCGCACCCCCCCCAATGAGGATCTCGTGAATCTTCACCGGCTCCACGATGCTGTCGATATCGCGTTGCTCATCGTTTCCGACGCCCCATTCGTGTCCAGCGACATCTACGATCCGCAACCGGAATCGGAGTCGAAGTCTTTCGCCGACAGAATCCGGCGCTGGACCGGTCAGGTGACGATCGGAGGATTAAGAGCCCTGCTGTGGCTCCTGTTCGGGCTGTCTTTCCTCACCGCGGCCGTGGTCATCGGCCACGCTATCGTTCGAGGAGCGTCTCTCGGGACTCTGATCGGCGATGTCGAGGCCGTCTTTCTGTACCTGATTCCGCTGGCGTTGGTCGGAACCGTCCTGGCATCGCTCCTCTGGTTTCGACTCCAGACCGGGAAATTCTTCGCCAAAATATCCAGCCAGGTACCCGACGGCTGGCGGTCCCTGAAGCGTCTCCGCCTGAACGATGTCATCAGGATGATCAGCCTCCGGGTTGGATCGACCTGGGCGTTGACCAGCACGATCTTTCTCAACCGCATCCGGAAACTCGTATACGAGCAAATGTACTCCATCAATCTGGCCCCCGATGTCGACCACGAGCTGAGCAACGGCAGCAGGAACCTTCCCGTCGCGTGTGAAATATACGCGCTTACCGAGGGCAAACCCGGTCTGGACAGCAAGCAGTATACGGAGGACTACGAGAAGGGCCAGTATCCGGGCAAGAAGCCGGATGTTCCGGTACCGAGGTGGCTGGAGTGGTTGCAACCCACAACGGCCATGCACGACCTGGCGACGCGCGCCTCCGAGTTGCAGACCACCCTTTGGCTGAACAAGAACCAACTGGACGATCTCGTCGCGTGTGGACAGGTCACCGCCTGCTACTGTATCTTGCAGCACTTTGTTCAGATCCTGAACCCAAACCCCCACCTCCCGATAGGGACGCAGACTCCGGGCGATCAGCCGGTCACTCCATACTTCAAGCAGGCGCTCAAAGATTGGGAGCTGCTGAAAAAACACGGCCCCCACGCCTTGCTGCCGAGCGCCGCATCCGGGAAAGGCGAAGCAGCGAAAGCCGCCGCGAGGCCGGCCCGCGCCTGAATCGTGAGACGCAGTGACCATGGTTCGCCAAGATCGAACGGGGCGTGATTGCTCGAGGCATCTTCACTTCGATCGAAGACCTCGCCCGGAAACTCATGCGATACATCCGCCGTTACAATCAACATCCCAAACCGATCAAGTGGACCTGCCGGGACAGTGCGCGGCGCATTCTCCCGGACCCGATTTGACTGTAGGCCACTGATAGCCCGCAAGGAACAAGAACTCTCCCAAGACGATGGAATAGAGATATATTGTTCCACGTATTCCGAAGTGTTTTGAAGGCCACTCGTAGGAGGTCTTCCATTCGACACATACAGGAGGCAGTGGATGAAGCCGTTTAAGAGCCTGGTGGCATTGGCGACGATTCCCATCTTGGTTTACGTGGCGGGATCTATGGTGTACTTCAGGTACATACGTGAGGGAGAAGTCGCCGAGCGGATTGCCTCGTTTGCGGCGTACTCCACCTCTGTGTTTGTGCTTGCCATCCTTCTTGTCCTGCTAATTGCGCTGATCATCGCCAATGACTACGTGATGGAGTCTCGAAACGCTCGCAACAACGACTCGACCTCGACCCCCACTCCCGGACCCTCGGCGGATTAGTGGCCTGTGGTGGCGGAGTCCTTACCGCTGCAGGCATAGCGGCAAGAGCAGAACGCCCCGGGACTGCCGCTACCAACGACCGTTCGAAGAGGACAGCAGAATGGCCCTGTCCGGCTCGCTGGTTTGTACCTCTAAGCTGGAGGACGGATCGACTCTGGAGCTAAAGGACGGTGGCAGGCAGTTCGATGGCTCACTCCAGTCGACCCCGTCCCTGTGCGACTTGACACGATCACAACTGATGCGCCTCAGACCTGATGTTGCTATCCAGCTGGCAAATTCGTGTTCCAGATGTCCCGGTGTAACTTCCACCCTCCTTCTTCCTTCTTCCAGACGACAACGTACTTGCCCTGGTCCATGATTTCTCCGGCGGCTCCGCCCAGCTTGTAGTGTCCGACTTCAAACGCGGTTTCCCCGAAGCCTTCTGCTTCGAGCGTCTCGAGCTCCGCCGTCTTGATCCCCATGTCCATCACCTGCTGCCAGAACGATGCAATCTGTTCCCGCCCGGTAATGATTTGGCTGTTGCTGGGCAATAGCTGTCCGTTCTCGGTGTACAGAGCTGCCATGGCGGCGCTGTCACCACCTGCGAACGTGGAGGCAAACGCACGGCTTCCCTCTTCAATAGCTCGCCGAATATCGACAGGTTCAGGTTTCATAAAATCCTCCTGGTTCAAACAATGTGTTCACGGTCAAACCAAACCTCGATCAGGGCCACGCTCATGATCGATCTCAAACGGCGGCCGTGCCTTCTCCAGTCACCCACGGCAAGGGCTTCACGCTCGAGGCGTTCCCTGCGTTGCGGGTCGCCGGCAAGGTGTTCGGGCGGGACTTCGATCGCAAGCGTGCGGTCCAGGGGGGCGTCGCTGGCGCGATACACCCCTCCCATACTTTCCGCACCGATTTGATCGGCGATTTCGTAGGGGCCAAGTAGGGTTCCTGCCCGGAGGGCCATAATTGCCTCTCAAGCGTTCCTTCGCCGGTTTTTGGGAAAAGTTGGCTAGAGAATACGAAACAGGAGGACTTGGGTCAATCGGGTTGTTGTGTTGACCTCAAGCTATGTCTCCCCTCACCAGCGACTTCGTTGACCCCAACCCCTTCCTGCCGTAGTATTCACGCAAGTTTCCCCAAACGAGGCGAAGGAACGCTTGAGAGGCAACGTAGCCTATGGCCCTCACCCCCGGCACACGTCTCGGCCCGTATGAAGTCCGTGACCAGCTCGGTGCGGGCGGCATGGGAGAGGTGTGGCGCGCACACGACCCGAAGCTGGGGCGCGACGTCGGTGCCATAGCGCACTTTAGGAGATTGAATGTCCACAAATGGAATCCAACCGAGCGTTGCGCTTGCCGCACCCGCCCCCGCGTTGGTCGTCGCTGTTTGATTGCACGAAGGCTTGACGCGCACCGGGGTGCCAATCAACTTGTGTCGATTCCGAACACGGAGGTATGGATCAAAGCTGGACGGCCATTCGGGAGTTTCTGGCGGAGCACGTTCTGAAGGAATCTGCGACGAGTCAGCGAAACTGAGCGGCAGGAAACTGCTGATCCGAAACGAAGTAGAGCCAGCGGGCAGCCGGCGGTCGCGATTCCAGTCGGAAATCCTCGCCGTTGCCGGGATGAAAGGAGCAATGAAGATGGTTATGTGGAACGGCGTGCGCGCCGGTCGCTCATGGAAGTGGTCTCTCGTCTGCATCACGGGCATCGCCTTCGCGTTAGCAGTCCCTGCCGCAGCCCAACAGCCGCAGGCGATCATCGTTCGCAACGGCTTGATCGTGACAGCGGAAGGTCGAATGGAGGCCGACGTCCGGATTCGGGGTGAGCAGGTCGCCGAAATCGGACGAGACCTCGCATCGGCTACCGGAGTGCGCGAGATCGATGCCCGCGGCATGCTCCTGCTACCGGGCGCGGTCGACACGCACACGCATCTCAACCCCGAGATGCCGGATCCGCCGCGACCCAGGGGAAACCAGGACGATTACGTCAGCGGGTCGGCAGCGGCGTTCGCCGGCGGTGCCACCACGATCTCCAATTTCATCCCCATGCGGCCGGGCGAGGACGTCAGTGCCTACGCCGCTCGGGTCATCGGCGGGATCGAAAAGTCAGCGGTGGCGGACTTCTTCATACACGTGACCGTCGGGAACGATCCCGCACGATTTACGCAAGAGGTGCTGGACGAGCTGGCGGATCGGGGCTTCGTCAGCACGGGAGAGGACTTCCTGGCCCGGGAGTCGTTCGACCTCAACGCCCTGGCCTGGTTCAAAACCTTCAAGGCGTCCGGCCCCGCAGGTGTGCTGAGCATGCTGCATGCGGAGGACTACGCGATCATGGCCGAAGCCCAGGAGCGGCTCATGGCCGAGGGGCGGGGGTCGATTCATAACTTCGGCCAGAGCGCCCCGGTAGTCGCGGAGGTGGTTGCCGTGCAGCGGGGGGTGGCGATTGCGGAGGCGACCGGTTCGCCCATCTACATCCTCCACATGTCATCAGGACGTGCGCTGAGAGTGGCGGAAGATGCGATGGCCCGCGGCCTGCCGGTGTACGTCGAGACGCGGCCCATGTACCTGCACCTGACGCAGGACGTATATCAGCGGCCGGATGCCGGACTGTATCTGGGGGGCCCCCCGCTCCGGGAGAAGTGGGACCAGGACATGCTGTGGGAAGGCATTCGGAAGGGATCAATCCACACGATCGGCACCGATCACACCGGCTATTCGAGACAGGCAAAACTGGATCCAACGCAGACTATCGTCGACAAGCGGATGGGGTTCAGCAATCTCCAGGAATATCTGCCGATGCTTTTCTCCGAGGGCGTTTTGAAGGAGCGCATCACCCTCGAGCAGTTCGTTGCGGTAACGGCAACCAACGCGGCAAAGTTGTTTGGCATGTATCCACGGAAAGGCACGATACAGGTCGGATCGGATGCCGACATCGTGATCTGGGATCCGGCCATGAAGAAGACGATCCGCGATGAGGATCAGTTCTCCAACGTGGGATATTCGACATACGCCGGCTGGGAAGTCACCGGCTTTCCCAGGACGACGATTCGCCGAGGCGAGGTCGTCTACGACAACGGCAGGGTGCTCGCGCAGCCGGGCTCCGGAAAGTTCATTCCCGGAGCGCCGTTCGAAAGACCCCACCTGCGTCAGCCTTCGAATCAGGAATAACGGCCGGCTGCTGTGCCGGGAGCGGATGTCCGAGACTGAAGGAGGCAAATGATGTCCGATGGGAAGGAGTCCAAGAATCGTCCGTGGATAGACCCTTTGACCTAGTCAACTGGATTAGTCCATTCTCGATTTATGAAGACAGTTAACATCCGCGAGGCAAAGACCCATCTCTCCAGACTTCTCGAACAGGTGGCCGCCGGCGAAGAAGTGATTATTGCAAAAGCGGGAAAGCCCGTCGCTCGTCTCATCCCTGCCGCGAGTCGCGACACTCATCGTGTACTGGGATCGGACAAAGGGAATGTCTGGATCGCCGAAGATTTCGATGCGCTCCTTTGATTGACCCAAACTCTCCTGTTTCGTAATATTTACGACCAAGCTCCCAGATTTGGTGAAGCCCCCAAGAGCGAGGAGACGGATGCAGTCCTACGAACACACATCGAGAGCACAGTACCGAAGCCTCGGGTATGTCTTCCTTGTCACGCTGCTGCTTGTCGTAACGCTAACCCCAGTTTCCCGGAGCGAGACCGAGCCGGCCGGAACGATACAAGAAGCAAGTGCGGAACTTCGAATGGTCTGGGACGGTGTCTATACCGATGCCCAGGCGGCGGCCGGTGCGGAAGTCTTCCAGGACAAGTGCGACGGATGTCACGGTGAGATTATCGCAGGCGACGCCGAGTTCCGGGGCCCGGAACTGAAGGGCGACGAATTCTTCGAGAACTGGCGGGAAGACCATGTCGGAAGCCTGTACAACAAGATCCGATCCAGTATGCCCCTGCTCCAGGCCTCGTTGAGCGACCCCGAATATCTCGTCGTCGTGGCGCACATCCTGAAGGAAAACGGCTTCCCCTCCGGCGAGGTCGCACTGAACGCGAGTTCTCTCCGGAACATCTGGATCGAAGGAAAGGACGGGCCGAGGCCCCTGCCGGGTAATTCGCTGATCCAGACCGTCGGCTGTCTGACGCAGGCGGGAGGCGATTGGGTTCTGACGAGCGCGGGCAGGCCCATCCGCAACAGGGACCCGGACCCGGAACGAACACCGATGCCGGAGGAACTGCAGGCGGCCGCCGCCGAGCCGCTGGGCTCTCTCACGTTTCAGCTGACGAATTTCTTCATGCTCGGTGATTTCGACCCCGCCGCGCACGAGGGTCAAAAGCTGCTGGCGCGGGGGGCCTTGATCCGCCGGCCGAGCGGCGATCGCATCAGCGTGACGGGCCTGGACATGGTCGCGTCGAGTTGCGAACAATAAGACGGTCCGGCCAAGGAGCGTAGGTGCTGAACCGCAACCGCTTGGCTCCGGACAAAGCCCACGAATGAAATCCTCCAAAGAACCCTGTAGCGCCCAGATACTTGTGATCCGTGCCACGTCGTGTCTGATCGCGCTCGCAGTGCTGCTGTTTTCCGCGTGCGCACAGGCGCCCGCGCCCGAAGCACCGTCGTTCTCGGTCGACTACGAGAAATACAGGCTCGAGAACGGTCTCGATGTGGTCCTTCACGTCGACCGTTCCGACCCAATCGTCGCCGTCGCGATGACCTATCACGTCGGCTCCGCTCGTGAGCTTCCAGGGAAGACAGGGTTCGCGCACCTGTTCGAACACCTGTTGTTTCTCGATTCGGAAAACCTTGGGCCGGGAGGAATCGACGTCCTGAGCGACAAAGTCGGTGGCAGCATGAACGGCTCGACTAGCCAGGATCGGACGAACTACTACCAGGTCGTCCCCAGAGACGCGCTGGAGAAGGTCCTCTGGGCGGAGTCGGACCGGACGGGCTACTTCATCAACACGGTGACCGAAGGGGTGGTCGAGAAGGAAAAGCAGGTCGTCAAGAACGAAAAGCGTCAGAGCGTCGACAACCGTCCGGGCGGCCACACCTACTTCGTTATCGACCGGAACATGTACCCGCCGACACACCCCTACCACTGGCAGATCATCGGTTCGCTCGAGCACCTTGACAGCGCAACGATCGAAGACGTTCGCGAGTTCTACCACACCTGGTACGGACCGAACAACGCGACGCTCGTCGTGGCCGGGGATTTCGACCCAACGGAGACCAAAAGCTGGATTGAAAAGTATTTTGGTGAGATCGGCTCCACTTCCCCACCGCCCGCACGGGAGGTTCCGTCTGTGGATTTGGGTGAGACCAGACGGCTCTTCCACGAGGACAAGCTGGCGCGCGTCCCGACCCTGACGATGTCCTGGCCCACGGTGGAGAAATATCACGAGGACGCCTACCCGCTCGAGATCCTCGCGGCGCTGATCGCGGAGGGCAAACGGTCGCCGCTGCACACTGTAGTCGTCGACGACGAGAAGCTCGCACCCTCGGTCGACGCTTTCACCGACGAGGCCGAGCTGGCTGGTAAGTTCAACATCTGGATCCGTGGTTTCGCGGGAGTCGATCTGAACCGCGTCCATCGATCGATCGAGACGGCGCTCGAACGCTTTGAGCGGGAAGGATTCTCCGAGAGCGACCTGGAGCGGGTCAAGGCCGGCCGCGAGACCGCATTCTACGACGGCTACAACAGTATCTCGAGCATCCTGGGAAAGGCGTTCGCCCTGGCCGAATACAACATCTTCGCCGGCTCACCGGCGTATCTCTCGGAAGACATCGCGCGCATCCTGGCCGTGACCCCGGACGCTGTGATGCGTGTTTATGAACGCTACATCCGTGACCGGCCGTTCGTCGCCACGAGCTTCGTCCCGACTGGACAGGTCGATCTGGGGCTGGCCGGTTCGATACGTGCCGAGGTTGTCGAAGAACCCATCGTTGCGGGTCGCGAGGCGGAACTGGTGCCGCCGCCCACCAGGGATGTAGAGAAGACGCCCACTTCGTTCGACCGGTCTGTGGAACCGCCCTTCGGCATCCCGCCGTCGCTGACGGTGCCGCAAGTCTGGACCGACACACTGGCGAACGGCGTCGAAGTGTACGGCATCGAGCAGAGGGAAGTGCCCGTGGTCCGCTTCACGATTCGGCTCCGGGGCGGTTTGCTGCTAGATGACCCGTCGAAGGTCGGCGTCGCGAACCTGGTTGCCGAGATGATGACGGAAGGGACCGCCGATCGGAGCGCGGAAGAACTCGAGGAAGCGATCGACGCACTGGGCTCGTCGATCAGTGTTTCGGCCGGCCGGGAGAATCTGACGATTTCAGGGAGCACGCTCACGCGGAACTACGACCCGACGATGGCTCTCGTGGAGGAGATCCTGCTCGAACCCCGTTGGGATGAGGAGGAGTTCTCCCGAGCGAGGCAGCGTGTCAGCAACAGGTTGCGACGACAGTCGGCCGATCCGAACGCCATCGCGGCAAATGCGTTCAACCGGCTGATCTACGGGCCGGACCACATCCTCTCCGAGAACGTTTCGGGAACACTGGAATCGGTGGAATCGATCACGATCGACGACCTCCGGGCTTACTACGAGGACTATGTTTCTCCCTCGGTGGCGAGTATCCATGTCGCGGGAGACATCACGCGGGAGGCCTCAACAGGTGCGCTCGCCGGCTTGGGCGAGCGATGGGCACATCGAGATGTGGAATTCCCGAGATATCAGGCCCCGGATGATCCCGGGCGCGGGCGCATCTTCTTCGTCGACGTTCCCGGAGCCAGCCAGTCGGTTATCCGCGTCGGTGCCCTGGCGCTGGCCGAAACCGATGCCGACTTTTTCCCGGCGACGGTGATGAACCTGCGGTTGGGGGGAGTCTTCGTGTCCCGGTTGAACCAGGTGCTCCGCGAACAGAAGGGGTATACCTACGGAGTCTCTTCGCGGTTTTCAGGCAGTGACAGACCCGGACCATTCAGTGTCGCCACCGGAGTCCGCTCGAACGTCACCCTCGAGTCGGTAGAACTCATACGGAACATCCTCAGCGGATACGCGGGCGGCGTCACCGAAAGCGACCTGGAGGCGACCCGCAGCTACCTGATCCGGAGCAACGCACGCGCGTTTGAGACCCTCCGTGCCAAGCTCGGGATGCTCGAGAAGATCAGCGCTCTCGGGTTTGGGTTCGACTACGTGGTTCAGCGCGAACAGATCGTACGGGAGATGACCCTCGAGCGGGTCCGGGAACTGGCCGGACGATATGTCGATCCACAGCGGATGGTTTTCCTGGTGGTCGGCGATGCCCGTACGCAGCTTCCCCGTCTTTCGGCCCTGGGGTTTGGCCGCCCCATCCTGATCGACCGGAATGCCCAGCCCGTCCGCGATACGAATGGCCGGACGCAGTAGGTGTAGGGGCGCTCTATGAGCGCACAGGGTTTCGATTCGAACATTGTGCGGTCATAGACCGCACCTACACTTCCCCAGCGACCTCACCGGTGAACCGCGAAACACTAGGATCGGGTGTAGGCGCGCTCTATGAGCGCACATGTTTCGGCTCGACGACTGTGCGGTCACAGACGTCATAGACCGCACCTACACTTGGTATCTTACCGCCGGATGACGTATGAACGGCCGATGTTGCCGGGTGACGTCGCCCCGGATTGCTTCATCATCGACATACCCCTTCCTTTCGGACACACTGGATGCGTGTTTTTGAAGAAGTTGTGCGCATTCGCCTTTCTGTTCATCCTCTTCTGTGGACTTTCTACCGCCCGGGGACAAGATCAGGGGGCCCAGGGCGATAACGGCGGCATCGTCGCCCGCAACCCGATCGACTATGCGACCGCCCGGTTCAGCCGCATCGCGACGGCAGTCCGGACGGACGAAGAGATCATCATCGACGGGGTGCTCGAAGAAGCGTCCTGGGAGACGGCCTCGCCCGCAGCGGACTTCATTCAGTTCGAGCCGAATCCCGGAGCGCCTGCAACTGAGCCGACCGAGCTCTACTTCCTCTACGACAACAACAACCTCTATGTCGCCGCCATCTGTTTCCAGGCCGACCCTCGCAGCATCGTTGCAACAGAGCTGCAGAAGGATTTCGGGACGACCGACAACGACGGAATCGCTTTCATCCTCGACACGCTCCATGACCTCCGGTCGGGGTTCGTCTTCGGAACCAACCCGGCTGGGGCACGGTTCGACTCCCAGACAGCCAACGATGGCAGCGTCATCAACAGGGACTGGGACGGCGTCTGGGATGTCCAGGTGCGGGTTCATGACGACCGATGGATCGCGGAGTTCATGGTCCCGTTCAAGACCGTCCGTTTCACGAGGGAAAGCTCTCAGGAATGGGGCCTCAATATCCGCCGACGGGTAAGGGCCAAGAACGAAGACAGCCACTGGTCTCCTGTCCCCCGCCCTTTCAACGCGACGCGATCTTCGATGGCCGGAACCTTGCGCGGGCTCGAGGGTATCCGGCAGGGACGGAATCTCAAGGTCAAGCCCTTTGCGATTGCGGGCTTCAGACAGGTTCGTGAAGGAGCGGAGCTCCCGACGGATAACGATTACGACGGAGGCGTGGACCTGAAATACGGGCTGACCCCATCGCTCACACTCGACGTCACGTACCGTACGGATTTTGCACAAGTCGAGGTGGACCAGCAGCAGGTCAACCTGACCCGCTTCAATCTCTTCTTTCCCGAAAAGAGGGAGTTCTTCATCGAGAATTCGAGCGTTTTCGGTTTCGGAGAGCCCGTTCTTGGGCGGCGCGGCGGAGGGGCGAACATCATACCGTTTTTCAGCCGGCGAATCGGACTGTCGGGCGGCACTCTTGTTCCCATCGTGGGTGGGGCTCGCCTTTCGGGCAAGGTGGGACGCTACGACGTTGGCCTACTGTCGATGAAGACCGAGAGCATCGAAGGAAACCCATCCGACACGTTCACAGTAGGTCGAGTCAAAAGGAACCTGATGGAAAGCTCCTGGATCGGTGCGATAGTCACAAACCGCGATTCGACTGTGTCGGGTAACTACAACCGCCTTGTCGGGGTGGACGCAAGGTTTCGGCTGTTTCGGCGACTGGAACTGGGCTCCTACCTCCTGAAGAGCACGACGCCCGGGGTATCCGGTGACGACCAGGCACGGCAGTTCGACGCCGCCTGGCTGGACAGGGATTTCACGATCGCTGCTTCGCACCACGAAACGCAGGAACACTTCAACCCGGAGGTCGGGTTCATCCGAAGGAGAAACATCGAGAAGACCTCGAGCAGTTTCTCGTGGAGACCGCGACTCGAAAACAACGACCGTATCCGCAACCTCACGTTGTCGACCGGAATCGATTACTACGCCAACAACAAAGGCGAGATCGAGACGCGCGAGCAGACTCTCGGAACGGGCATCGCCTTCTACGGCGGATCGGCGATCAATCTCGAAGCGACGCGGACGTTCGACAGGCTGAAGGGGGCCTTCGCGATTCGGTCCAACATCTCGATCCCGATCGGCGATTACAACTACGACAGGTATTCGATCCGTTACAACTCGAACCGGTCACGGAAAGTCTCCGGGAACGTGGGCTATGAGTTCGGCGAGTTCTGGGATGGAAGGGCGGATTCGGCCAGCCTCGGTCTCGGGTTGAAACCGAACCCGCACCTGAACGTCGACCTGGACTACAGCAGGAACAACGTTCGTTTGTCGAACGGTTCGTTCAACACGAACCTGCTCGGAACCCGGCTCCTCTATTCCTTCACGACGAAGATGTTCCTGAACGCATTCCTTCAGTACAACACGGACGCCCGACAGTTCAGCTCGAACATCCGCTTCCATATCATCCACCACCCGCTCAGCGACCTCTACGTGGTCTTCAACGAACGCCGCGACACACAGACCGGCCAGCTGCTGGACCGGGCCCTGGTCGTGAAGTTCACGCAATTATTCAGTTTCTAGGAACGTCACGCCCGGGTGTAGGTGCGCTCTATGAGCGCACATCGTTTCGGCTCGAAGGCTGTGCGGCTGAACGGTAGTTCGGGATCGACATACCTTCTCCCTTCGGCCACACTAGATGCGTGTTTCTGAAGAACTTGTGCGCACTCGCCGGTCTGTTCCTTCTCTTCTCCGAACTTCCCTTCGCCCGGGGGCAGGATCGAGCTGTCCAGAGCGATAGTGGCGGCATCGTCGCCCGCAACCCGATCGATTATGCGACTGCCCGGTTCAGCCGCATCGCGACGGCGGTCCGGACAGACGAAGAGATCGTCATCGACGGTGTGCTCGAAGAAGCGTCGTGGGAGACGGCCACACCGGCGAATGACTTCATTCAATACGAGCCCAGTCCCGGGCAGCCGGCAACCGAACCCTCAGAACTGTACTTCCTCTACGATGACGACAACCTCTATGTCGCGGCCATCTGCTTCCAGGCAGACCCCCGCACCATCGTTGCCACCCAGTTACAGAAGGATTTCGGGACAACCGACAACGACGGAATCATCGTCGTGCTCGACACGCTCAACAACCGCCGCTCGGCGTTCGCCTTCGGGACGAACCCGGCCGGAGCACGCTATGACGCTCAAACCGACAATGACGGAGGAGTGATAAACCCGAACTGGGACGGGGTGTGGGAAGTTGAAGTGGCCGTCCACGAAGACCGGTGGATCGCCGAGTACCAGATTCCTTTCAAGACGGTACGCTTCACCGCTGAGAGTTCCCAGGAGTGGGGCCTGCAGCTCCGACGTCGGGTGCGTCAGAAGAACGAAGACAGTCACTGGTCACCCCTGCCGCGCCCCTACAACGCGACACGGACCTCGATGGCCGGAACCCTGCGCGGGCTCGAGGGGATCCGCCAGGGGCGGAACCTCAAGGTCAAGCCCTTCGCGATCGCGGGTTTCAGACAGGTTCTTGAAGGCGGTGAGCTTCCGACGGATGACGACTACGACGGCGGCGTGGACCTGAAGTATGGGTTGTCGCCCTCGGTAACACTGGACGTGACTTACCGTACGGATTTCGCACAGGTGGAGGCCGACCAGCAGCAGGTGAACCTCACGCGGTTCAGCCTCTTCTTTCCCGAAAAAAGGGAGTTTTTCATCGAAAACTCGGGCGTTTTCGCTTTTGGAGAGCCTGTTCGGGGGCGGCGCGGTGGGGGGGCAAATGTCATCCCGTTCTTCAGCCGTCGCATTGGACTGTCGGGCGGCACTCCCGTACCGATCGTCGGCGGGGCCCGCCTGTCCGGAAAAGTGGGCGGCTATGAGGTCGGGCTGCTCTCGATGAAGACAGAGAGCATCGACCGACGGCCATCGGACACTTTCACGGTCGGCCGGATCAAGAGAAACCTGATGGAAAGCTCCTGGATCGGCGCAATCTTCACGAACCGCGATTCGACCGCGTCCGGGGATTACAACCGTCTGTTCGGAGTGGACGCCCGGTTTCGTCTGTTTCGGAGACTGGAACTTGGCTCTTACGTCATGAAGAGCACGACACCCGAGGTGTCGGACAGCGACCAGGCCCGACAGTTCGAGGCCGCCTGGCTCGACCGCGATTTCACGATCGGCGCCTCGTATCACGAGACGCAGCAGAACTTCAACCCGGAGGTCGGGTTCATCCGGCGGAGAAACATCGAGAAGACATCCGGAAACGTGTCCTGGAGACCTCGTATCGAGAGCAACGACCGCATCCGCAACCTCACGTTCTCGACCGGCATCGACTACTACGCCAACAACCCCGGGGAGATCGAGACACGCGAACAGACCCTCGGTACCGGCATCGCCTTCTACGGGGGATCGGCGATCAATCTCGAAGCGAACCGGACGTTCGACAGACTCACGCGGGGCTTCGCCATCCGATCCGACATCACGATCCCAGCCGGCGATTACAACTACGACACCTATTCGATCCGTTACAACTCGAACCGGTCACGGAAGCTGTCAGGGAACGTCCGGTACCAGTTCGGCGAGTTCTGGGACGGAAGGCGGGAATCCCTAAGCCTGGGCGTCGCCTTGAAACCGAACCCGCATCTGAACGTCGACCTGGACTACAGCAGAAACCAGGTTCGTTTGTCGAACGGCTCGTTCAGCACGAACCTCCTCGGAACCCGGCTCCTCTATTCCTTCACCACGAAGATGTTCCTGAATGCGTTCCTTCAATACAACACCGATGCCCGACAGTTCAGCTCCAACGTCCGCTTCCACATCATCCACCACCCGCTCAGCGACCTCTACGTGGTGTTCAACGAACGCCGCGACACGCAGACCGGCCAGTTGCTGGACCGAGCTCTGGTCGTGAAGTTCACGCAGCTGTTTAGCTTTTGAACGGCGGTGTCCAGAGTCAGCAGTAGCGTCGGAACCCGAAATCGGGCAGGATAACCGAACCACCACACATTTCCTGGGAGGCTCATAGACATGGAAAATGTCATCGCCAAACTGCTTCGGGATTTTGAGAATGGACACATGAGCCGCCGCCAGCTCATCCAGAGCCTGGCACTGGCAGCGACCGCAGCTTCAACCGCAAGCGGGTCGGCGGCGCAGGCAAGCGGCTTCAAGGCCGTCAGCGTGGACCACATTTCCTACCAGGTCACCGACTACGCGAAAGCCCGTGACTTCTACGCGGAAGTGCTGGGAATGACCGTCGCTGGAGACAACGGAGAGAGCCAGGCCCAGCTCCAGTTCGGCGATTCTCTGCTGATCGCGCGCAACCGCCGCGGCGGGGATGATTCCGGCTCGCTTGTCGATCACATGTCATACAAGATCGAAGATTGGGACACCGATAGAGTCAGAGGAGAACTCGAGCGTCGTGGATTAGAGCCTCGCCTAGACCGTGGTCCGGGTGGAACCTATGCCAGCTTCCACGTCGCCGACCCGGACGGGTACGACGTCCAGATCAGCGGTGACCTGAAACCGGGAGATTCCCTCTACGAAGGGGGATGATCACCGATACGAACCACTCGATCAATCCCGTAGCATGAGGAGTTCGCCGAGGTTGACGAAGTCCTTCATTGGTGGAAGGTCGAGGACGTTGTTTCCATCTTCCGTGTCTCCCAATCGGGAAATGACCGCCAACCTCATGGACTGACCAATGCTTCCAAGATCCTCGCTAAGACGTAGCACGGAAAAGCGAACCTGTGTCTTCAGCTCCTGCATCTTCAGCTCTGTACGAATCTCCTCCATGGCCTTTGCGTTCTGATTCTGAATCGCCAGCATCCTCAAATCGTACTGGTGCTTGATGGAAGAAGAGAGTCTTTCTTTGTGCCAGTGGTTCACCAGTGCGATGATAGCGCCGATCACGGTGCTCGAAGTGAGCAGTCCGACCAGATAGTCTGACATGCGCGACCTCCATAGCTGATTGCATGTGTGTCGGTTCGGGGAGCAAAGGGCTTGGGCTCGGCCTAACGTTGTTTAGCTGGCCGGGATTGGCATTCCAGGTGTTTAATCATGATCAGGCATGGGATCGTCTTCCCCCAGAGGTTACTGCCATAACGTGGATCTCTGCCGTATGAGAATTGTGCTGATCAATGGCTAGAAACCCGATAACTCGTTCGTCGATTTCAGCGACAAGACTTTCCATATGATCCAGATCTTGTCTGTACTGAAGGATCGATTGCTCGATTCCGAACCAATCGGGCAACGAACGCAAAATCGTTTCGCAAACGTCAGCCTCTCCGGCCTCCAGATCCCGGATCCGCAAGTTGGCTGAGTCGTTGATACTTCGCATATACAGAACGTCCAGCATCGCGGTAGAACGGCCAGTTTCCCAAACCGCCCCCGCACAGATCCCGGCGTGCCGTTTTCCAGCACCGGGCTCCTCAGAAGTACTCGCCTCCGCGTCGGGCCTCAGGAGAATGAAACCGCCGGTCGGTCCTGGACTCGGAGCCGCACGCGAATTCGTGGCTCGGGCACCTTGAAGTGGTCGAGCAAATCCTTGAAGCCCTGCCGGGTAAAGCTGCGGCGTTGACTTCGCCGATTTAACCACTTCCAGAGAATCGCCGTCGCCTCATGGTAGAACTCCTGCAATCCCGCGCTGTTGCCGCACACCCCGTAGTATTGGTAATACCCGCGGAGTGGAAACAGCTTCGGAGGGGCGTGGACCGGTTCTCCTTGCACCACTGGGTGAAGTTGGCCAGCGAATTCCGGAGCTTCTTCCGAAGGTCAGCTTGCCGCTGCGATCTTTCCCCCAGTAAAACTCAAATCCCAGAAAGTCGAACCGGGTTGCACCTGGTTCGCCGTTCCGGCTGAAGGGGATCACCCGGCTCTTTGCCTTCGCTAGCCGCAGTCCGAACTGTTCCAGTCCAGCACCCCGAAGAAGTGTTGCGCTTCGTCCTGATTCTCAAACGCGCACACAAAATCGTGGGTGATGAAACCACACGTCCAGGGCGTAGTGCAGTTGGCCAGCGAATTCCGGCCTCAGCTTCTTCCGAGAGGTCCGGCGCTTCAGGTGGGGCTTGCCGCTGCGATCTTTCCCCCAGTAAAACTCAAATCCCAGAAAGTCGAACCGGGTTGCACCTGGTTCGCCGTTCCGGCTGAAGGGGATCACCCGGCTCTTTGCCTTCGCTAGCCGCAGTCCGAACTGTTCCAGTCGATGCTCCAGCACCCCGAAGAAGATGTTGCGCTTCGTCCTACAGCCGCATCGGTCTCAAACCAGTTCCCGCACTGGGCTCACAAGAATCGTCCCCGCCTCATCGTGCTGGATAACCTGCGCGAAGGCGTGATCGTCCCGGACCATTACGACCCCACCCTGAATCCGTTGTTTCGAGATGTCCTGACCCATTACGGCGTGGTGGCCATGCCCTGCCGGGTGCGCGATCCAGACCGCAAAGGCAAAGTCGAATCGCGTATCGAATCAGGCTCGCCTCCCCCTTCGAGTGCCACCTCACCTGTTCATGAAACCACACGTCCAGGGCGTAGTGCAGGTACACGTTCGCCAGAATCGGTGAAACAATGCCGCCTTGAGGAGTTCCCGTCAGCGGATGAATCACCTTGCCGTCGGTATCCAGCACTCCGGCCTTGAGCCATTTCCGAATCAGCCTCAACAGTTGCCGGTCTCCGATCCTCCGGCTCAACATCTCGATCAGGTCTTCGTGCACGAGATTGTCGAAAAACCCTTGGATGTCGGCTTCAACGACGAAGTTATACCGCCCGAACTGAAGCTTGACCGTCAGCTTATCGACTGCGTCCAATGCTCCCTTCTTCGGCCGGTATCCATAGCTACAGCGCAGAAAGTCCTGCTCGTAGATGGCCTCCAGTGTCCGCGTGACCGCCAACTGCAGCAGCTTGTCTTCCACCACCGGAATCCCTAGCGGACGCTTCTTTCCGTCTGCCTTCGGAATCCAGTGCCGTCGAACCAGCCGCGCCCGGTAGTTCTTCCGCTTCAGTCGCTCCACGAGGTTCCTGATGTTGTCGATCAGGTTCTCCTCATACTGCCGTGCGCTGATTCCGTCCACCCCATAGGCGGCGTTCTTACGAATCTTGCGCCAGCAGTCCAGTAGGAAATCCTCGTCGATTAACCGGTAGAGGTTGAAGAACCGGGTGTGTTTCTTCTCCTGTGCCTTCTTTGCTATTGCCAGCAGTGAGGTTGGCATTGTGTGTTCCGGCCCTTCATCGCCGGACAATGTTTCCTGTACCGACTACGTACTTCTGTCCGCCCCTTCCCCCTGTGATCGGCGCGACCGTCTCCGAGTACTATGGGCGGATCTGACTCCCTGCGAATCCTCAGCGGCTCTTCTTTCGGTTGAACTCGCCTACCCGTGGCGGTCGTCGGTCCGGCGTCGGGTGCGTTTAGGCTCCGGCCTACCTGGGTCCGGGTTTCCCCCTGTGTGGGCTCAATAGCCGTATGCCCTGCACACCGTCGTTTCGGATCGCGTCTCCGCTCGGGAACCCGCAGGGTCTCCCAAGTTCCTGACGCTTCTTTGCATGCATGCCACGCTCTAAAGTGGACCCCGGCAGACCCTCGCGGACCTCACCAAAATCGGACCGTCTGTGTTGGCTTCCGGTACCGTTAACACCGTCGCCGTCTGCTCTAAGCCACATGACGGGGCTGTATCAAGCTTTGGAGTTCGCGGTCTCTCCTGCGGCCTGCATGCTTCCCTGTGTACGCTTCAACTGACTTGTTCGGCTTCCTACCTCCTGAGTCGCAGCTGCAACACTCGGTAGGAGTGGGTGGTTAACCCTTACTCCGCAGGGACTCTCACCCTGCAAGAAGCGCCAAGCTTCGCTTGGCGCACTAACGGACCGTGGCTAACCTGCGGACCCGGATGGCACTGGACGTGCGCATGCACGGTACAGTGACAGGAGGGACCGTCAGGTTCAGCCACTTGTTATACCGCCCTATTTGTTACTGAATCTGACCCAGTAATTCTGCTTTGCTGATCTCAAGATCGCGAGCAATTTCGCCCAAGATGGCGCTGAGTGTTCCTACGCGGAGGGCTTTATGCCGTGGAATCGTGATGTGATGAGTGCCTTGAGTAGTCGTTCGCGTCAATCGAAGGTGGCTTCCTGTTTGTCGAGTCTGCTCATACCCGAACTGACTAAGCCTGCCGGCAAGGTCATCGCCGCTCAGGTCTCGGGGCAACTTCATACAGCAATTACTTCATCGCGCACGAAGTGGAGCCGGATCAGCTTGGGACGTTGTTCTTCCTCAAAATGACACTCGACCGCATCCCGCACAGCCGAGCGTAGTTCCTCGACATTGTCTGCTTCGGTGAAGATCGGTGCAGACAAGGCTTTCGCTTCGTAGCCGCCTTCTGGCGATTCCTGAACAGAGAAAATGATTTCCTCGGCCATTTCGTTTCAATTCTACCAAATTCGTCGGTTACTCTCTGCAACCAGGTGAGTCGGTATAACGTTGGGGTTCAGCGGCGGGCACAGCCCGTCCGCTGCAACCCGCTGTTATGCGTTCATTCAACCCCGAACAACCTCCCGCCCAGCGCGAACGCACCCGCAACAAGCGCCGCCAACGCGACAAGAAGGCTCCACAGCTGAGTCGGTTTCAACCCGCCAATCAACTCCGCGATCGTAAGATCTGGCACCGGCTTGGAAGATGACGACCTCCTCGGTCTTTGGATCATCTTGTCCTTCCAGCTGGCGAGAACACCGTTGAACTCGTTGGAGTGCAGGGCTGCGATCTCGGGCTTGACCAACTGCACGTACCAGTCGTACCCACGCTGAAGCAGACCCTCGCTCTTGAGGTCCGTTTCGACTATAACCATCAACGGGAGATCGCGGGAGTAGGCCATGGCGGCCTCGATTTGATTAAACGGCGTAGGCAGCTTGACATTGGTAAGCGTGACTGCCTCTGGCCCACCGCGCTTCTCGGTGCCAGAAGGGAAGAACGAGCGTTCGAGGGCTATGACGACCGCACCTGAGCACTCGTCCATCAACTTTGTGACTGCCTTCAGCGGGGCGTCCGCACTAAAGGTGTTCCTTCCGACCGTATGTGGAACGATTCCCTCAGTGCGGAGTCGGTCCTCTACAGCTCGGACGAAGGCCTCTTGTTCCTCCGTGGCCGTCCCACCGACGCTGACGAAAACGTCTAGTTCAGGCATCGCTCCATGCTCCGTTTCCTAGATGCATAACGTTGTATAGGTGGACAGTGCCAAATTGCGTTTCCGGCACAGGGCGCGGCCACACCGCCTACCAAGATCTGTCTCCTAGATGACCAGTCTGCCTGCATGGGGTCGCCCGGTCAAGTTCCATCGGTACATGGGTTTGCCGGCACCTGGCGGCTCGCCAGCTGTGGATTGGCGAAGGCGCCAAATGCCCAGGATCCCGTCCTTAGGTGGAAGGCGCCAATCGACCGGGTTGATGTCAATCGCGGTTGCTTCCAAGCCCAGCCGGGGAAGACGACGCAGCGGATCGTCGTGGCGTTGACATCCACAAACTGCAGCTGTAGCTGCACTTCCCGCTCCGACGTAGAGATGGCATGCGGGTTACCCACAGGTGGACCTACCCAAATGCGGGCCGTGAGCTGGGTTGGTAGCTACCCACGTCTGGATTTGGTGGCTCAGTGAACCCGAAAGGTTGCCGCGTCGGACCGCACGAGCGATAGCCGACGCCGTGAGTAAGAGAGCGGTCCATGTCTCGGCCATCAGCACCTGGAGGTCGCCATGCTCGTGGCGCGAAATCGTCTGGAGTTCACGATGGACGTCCGCGACTGCGTAGCTCGTCCGGGGCACTACCTTCTCTGCAGGCCGTCCCCGTGGACAGCCTGATCGCAATCTGGAACCCTGCTTCTTCTGGTCGAGGAAACCGCGACTTCGGTGAGCCGGGTTGACGTCAATACAGAAGGATCTGCCCTGGCAGACCCGCGCCAGGATGGCAGCCGGATTGCGAGACCCTGTCTGAGTCGCCGAAAATTGTATGTGATAACAGATTCGTGCTAGGTTGTTATCATGATCCGAACTCAGATCAGCCTTACCGAAGAAGAGTACGTGGCCGCAAAGCAGGAGGCGCAACGCCTCGGGATATCGCTGGCAGAGTTGCTTCGCCGGTCTCTGCGGGGAGTCCTGCCAGCAAATGAGGACAAGCCGTGGATGCGTTTTGCCGGGCTCGTGTCTTCCGGTGATCCAGCCTCCAGCCGGCGCATCGATGAAGTGGTCTATGGGCGCAAAGATTGAGGCATACGTAGACACGTCAGCGCTGATCGCATTCCTGGACGCTTCCGATACGCACCACCCTCTCTTCCGACGACTATTCTCGGACCCGCCCCGAATCGCCACGACAATGTTGGTCATAGCCGAAGGACATGGCTGGTTTCTCAGGCGGTACGATCGGACCCGGGCGCTCCAGTTCCTGGCGATGATCGATTCACTGCGGCCGCTGCGAGTGCTTTCGGTTGGCGTGCGCGAGCAACGCGCGGCCCGGAAACTGATGATGGACTTTCCCGACCAGGATCTGACCGTAGCGGATGCCGTCGGACTCCATGAGATGGGGGCGAGAGGGATCGAAAGCTGCTGGTCGACGGATCACCACCTCGGACTGACAGGCGTTCCGCTTGTGATCCACCAGTACTAGTGACCTGTAACAGTGCTATCGGTACCAGCGTTCGGCGGAACGGCGTCGGATTCTAGGAGTGACGCCCGAGCCAATGCTGTTTCATTGCGAGGACGTTACGACACCGAAGACGGCGCCGTTCCGTCGAACCCTTCGGGCCGATGGGGGTTGCGGGCGATCTCTTTGTCGGAAGCCGTCACCGATGAATGAGCATCGCTTTCCGTCTCCCTCCTCGACCTCGCCTGCAAGACCCATCGGCGATGGTACCGATAGCACTGTTACAGGCCACTAGTGGCCTGATTGTTGAGTTTGAAAGTCTTTCTTAGATGTCTTGTTGGAAAGATGACCGCTGAAAGCAGAAGGTTGACCGCCTCCTATTCTATTGGAGTCGCTCCAGTTTCGCCTCAACGATGGCGAGACGTTCATTGATGTCGATCGCTGTGCTCCACCGCTGGTCGGCCGACCGGAAGAGCATTTCCAACTGTTCCAACCGTCGATCGAACTGGTCCATGCGTCGCTCCAGCTGGTCGAAACGCTTCTCCATCTGCTCGAAACGAGCGTCGACCTGCTCGAAACGCTTGTCGACTTGCTCGAAACGCCGATCGATCTGCTCGAAACGGGCGTCGAAGCGCTTTTCCACGCCATCTAACCTGGCGTTGACCGCCTTGATGTCGCCCCGTAAGGCCTGGATCTCGGGCGCGACGGCGTCCTGGACAGCTTGTTTGAGAGTCCCGTAGACACTGAACCATGTCATGAATGCAATGATTCCCCTTTCACGACGTCCGCGAGCCGGTGAACGGAGTGTCATATTGCCTTTGATTCTACCACCCGGGCCCCGCACCTCATGGACATTTTCCCTGCTTGTGCTGCCCGGTCGGGCTTGATAGGTTACGGCTACAGCAATCCCTAGCACTTACCGACGCCGGAGATGACATCTATGCACCGATCGAAAGTTCTGCTGATACTCGCCACTGTCACCATAGTCACTTCAACCCTCTCTGCCGACGACTGGCCACACTGGCGCGGGCCTTCCGCAACCGGGGTCTCGTCGGAGACGGGATTGCCAACGGAATGGAGCGAGAGAGAGAACGTGGCCTGGAAGGCGGAAATCCGCGGCCTCGGAATCTCGTCCCCGATCGTTTCGGCCAACCATGTCTTCGTGACATCGCAGGCCGGTTCCGGCAACTCCCGACGCGGCCCCAGGCTTTTCCAGGCAGGTGATGCGGGAGCCGAAGGCGAGACCCCGCTGGGGAGCGGAGCGAGGCGAGACCGCGGGGGGGACGTGTCGTTCCTGGTAACCGCCCTGGACCGCGCCAGCGGCGCCCAGCTCTGGGAATACGCACTCCAGCCGGAGGGAGGACTGCCGTCGGTTCACGAAAAGCACAACCTGGCCTCTCCGAGTCCGGTCACCGACGGTGAACGTGTCTACGCGTGGTTCGGCACCGGTCAGATCATCGCCCTCGACATGGACGGCAAACTCGTCTGGGAACGCAACCTGGCAGAAGATTACGGGCCCTTCCGCATCAACTGGGGCCACAGCAGCTCGCCGATCGTCCACGACGACACGGTAATCCTGGTCTGCTACCACGAATCGCAGGGCTACCTGCTCGGGCTGGATTCCACTACCGGGCAGAACAGGTGGAAGGTGGATCGACCCAGGGGCGTCATCTCATACAGCACGCCGTTCGTCATCGAAACGACGGATTCCGCCGAAATCATCGTGAATTCGAGCGTAGGCATGGCCGGCCATGATCTCGCCACGGGGGAGCTTCTCTGGCAATTCAATGAGTCGAATCGTTTCCCGATCCCCATGCCGGTCCAGAACGACGGAGTGATCTACACGAGTCGGGGCTACCGAAGCGGCCCCTTCATGGCGATCCGACCGGGCGGGACAGGGGATGTCAGCAACAGTCATGTCCTCTGGAGGGTGGGAACAGGAGCACCCTACGTCTCTTCGCTCGTCTATCACGACGGCCTGGTCTACATGGTAGGTGATGTCGGGATCGTCACCGTCACCAACGCGGAGACCGGCGATCGCGTGTGGCAGCAGAGAATCGGTGGTGTCTTCAGCGCCTCGCCCGTGGCTGCCGACGGCAAGATCTACCTGCTCAGCGAGGGCGGAGAAACCGTTGTCCTGGCAGCCGGCCGAGACCCTCGAGTCCTCGCGCGAAACACGCTCGATGCCCGGCAGCTTGCATCCCCGGCGATTGCCGGAGGCCGATTGTTCATCCGCTCCGACGACGCCGTCTATGCGATCGGACGGTAAGGTCGGACCTCCCTCGTGAAGGAGCCACAATGACAGCATCTCTGACGGTCCGGACGCTGGCCCTCGTGCTTCTGCTCACCGGAGTGCAGGCAAGCCCGGACGAGGCCCTGCTCGATGCCGCCCAACAGAACGACCTGCCGGCCGTCCGGCGGGCGCTCGAACGGGGAGCCGATATCAACGCAAAGACGCGCTACAACGCCACGGCCCTCCTGTTCGCGGCTATGAACGCCAATTTGGAGATGGTCCGGCTCCTCGTCGATCGGGGAGTGGACCTGACTGTCGAGGATACGTTTTACGGCTTTACCGCCATCGGTATGGCCGAAAACCTGGACATCGTCCGATATCTGATCGAAGCAGGGTCGCCCGGGGCGAGCGACGCCCTTGCGCTGGCTATCGCCCGGGAGGACCTTCCGCTGCTAGAAGCCGCCGCTGTGCGGGACGACGTCCCCGACAGCACGGTTGCCGCAAGTCATGCGCTGGTTGTCGATTCCGGCAATACGGAGATGGCAGCGGTCCTCGAGGCCGCGATGTCGGACAGACCGGGCGCGGCGAATTCGATCGTGACCCTTTCCCCCTCCGACCTCGAGGCGCTGAGCGGTACCTACGGGCGGGAAAACGGCGCAACGATCGTCATCACCTACGAGGATCGACGTCTCCGGGTCAACCTGGAACAGATCGTTACACTTTTTCCGATCTCGTCATCGGACTTCATCGCTCCGCAGAGACCCGCCATCGGTATGGCGTTCGACAAACGAGATGGCGTTGGCCGACTGCTCTTCACGCGCCCGGCTCGCTCCGGTGAGGACCCGACGCTCGTGTTCACGCGAACCACTGAAGTGTCGGCAGAAACATCCGAACCGACTGTCGGGCCAACCTCGAGTCCGACGGAAACTGACCTGGCGGTCGCCCCGCGAGGGACGGGCCGGCCGTGGGCGTCCTTCCGCGGAACCGGGGCTTCAGGCGTAGCCGATGGACAGGGTGCGGTCGTCGAATGGGACGTGACAACGGAACACAACGTCCGGTGGAAGACGCCCGTCCCGGGTGTCGCCAATTCGAGCCCGGTAGTGTGGGGCAACCGGGTGTTCGTCACCACGGCTATCAGCGGCTCCGGCGACAACACGTTTCGAACCGGTCTCTACGGCGACGTTCGCTCGGTCGACGATCTATCCGAGCACGTATGGAAGCTGTATGCCCTGGAGCAACAGACCGGCGAAGTTCGGTGGGAGAGAGAGGTCCACCGGGGCGTACCCCGGACGAAGCGTCACACCAAGGGAAGCCAGGCCAGCTCCACGCCGGTCACCGACGGACGTCGCGTGGTCGTGCTGTTCGGCACGACAGGAGTGCTCGCCGCCTACGACATGGACGGTGCGTTGCTCTGGAAGAAGGACCTGGGTCTGATCGACAACGGCTGGTTCTTCGACGCCACCGAACAATGGGGCCACAGCAGCTCGCCGATCATCTACCTGGATTCGGTCATTCTGCAGGTCGATCGCCAGAAGGATTCCTTCGTGGCGGCATACGATCTGTCGGAGGGGGAAGAACTCTGGCGGACGAGCCGGGCGGAGGAAATCCCGACGTGGGGAACCCCGACCATCGCGACGGGAGAATCCGGTGATGAGTTGATCACCAACGGCACCAAGGTGCGAGGGTACGATCCCGAGACCGGCAGGCTTCGCTGGTCGCTGGCGCCCAACTCGGAAATCACGGTCGCGACACCGGTCGTGGGTCCCAGCCTGGCGTACGTGACCGGCGGGTATCCTCCTGTCCGCCCGATCTACGCGATCCGGCCGGGATCCTCGGGCGACATCTCCCTTGCCGGGCGCGCCAGCTCCAACGATGCCATCGCGTGGAGCTCGGATCGCGGGGGAACCTACATCCCCACGCCCATCCTCTACCGGGGCCTGTTCTACACGCTCAACAGCAACGGCATCATTACGGCGTACGAAGCGGAAACGGGTGAGAGGGTCTACCGCGCACGCGTCGGGACCGGTGGCGCCTTCTCCGCTTCGCCTGTAGCGGCGGACGGACGGCTCTACATCGCCAGCGAAGACGGTGACGTGTTCGTCGCGCGCGCCGGCCGCGAGTACCTCGAGATCGCGCACAACGAGATCGATGAGGTCATCATGGCGACGCCGGCGATTTCCGACGGCCTCATTGTTATCCGGACGATGGGCCACGTGTACGGGTTCGGGGAAGAAGCGGACCCTGGACGCCGGAATCGTTAGGGCCAGGGCTACTGGCAAACCGAAGTGCGTGTCGTTATCGCCGTGGGTTGATCCGCGAAAAAGGACTATTCTGTTGGCCCCGGAGCCGTGGGGAAGGAGCGGAATCGTGACCCTGGCGGGTCACCACGGCAATGGGTCTCGCGATGATCGGAAACGTTGGTCGAGCGGAACCCGGAAGCCGAACCTCTTGAAGGAGCCACCATGACCCCACCTCTGACCTTACCAATACTGGCCCTCGTGCTTGTGATGGCCGGAGCGCAGGCAAGCCCGGACGAGGCCCTCCTCGATGCCGCTCAACAAAACGACCTGCCAGCCCTCCGACAGGCGCTGGAGCGGGGAGCGGATGTCAATGCCCGGACCCGTTACGATGCCAGCGCGCTTCTGTTCGCGGCGAGACACGTCAATTTAGAGATGGTGAGGCTGCTGGTGGAGCGCGGGGCCGACCTCGCTGTTCAGGACACCTTCTACCGCAACACCGCTCTGGGTTCGGCGATTGGCGGCAGGCACATGGAGTTGATCCGATACCTCGTTGACCGGGCATCGCCACGGATCTGGGAAGTCCTTCCTGTCGCAATCGAGTTAGGCGATCGTCCGTTGCTGGAGGCGGTCTTGGCTCGCGCCGACATCCCCGACGAAGCGATCGTGGCGAATCACGCGTTCGCGGTGGAGACGGGCAATGGGGATGCCGCCGCGTTTCTGCAGGCCAGGATGAAAGTGAGGCCGGGATTGGAGGATTTCATCGTCGGCATTCCCGCTCCTATGCGCGAGGGGTTCGCCGGCACCTACCGACATGTGAGCACGGGGCAATCCCAGACCGTGGTCGTCGGTCTGGAGGACGGTTCTCTCACAGCCAGGGTGGGATCCCGGACGCTGACGCTGTTCGCGACGTCCGAATTGAGCTTCATCACGCCACAAATGATGGGAGCGGACTTTGAGTTTGAACGGGAGGGGAATGTCGTCGAGCGGCTGTTCCTGACGCGTCCCGGCGGCAAGGACGCCACTTCGACGCTCGAATTCAACAGGGCCGCGACCGAACCTCCAGTCTCGTCAGCAGGAGGAGCGGCGGCAACGAATCCGACCGATACGGCCATCGCTCCGCGCGATGCGGCACGCCCGTGGCCGTCTTTCCGCGGTTCGGGAGGTTCTGGAGTAGGTGACGGCCAGGGCGCCGTTGTCAATTGGGACGTGGCGACGGATCGGAATATTCGCTGGAAGACACCGATTCCGGGTATCGCCAATGCGAGCCCTATCGTCTGGGACGATCGCGTATTCGTTGCGACGGCCATCAGCGGTGCCGGCGACACAACGTTCCGCACCGGAGACTACGGCTCCGTCACATCGGTTGACGATCTCTCCGAACACACTTGGAAACTCTATTCGCTCGACGCGCGGAGCGGACAGGTCGTCTGGGAAAGAGAAGTCCACAGAGGTGACCCCAGGACGAAGCGCCACATGAAGGGCAGCCATGCCAGTTCCACGCCGGCCACCGACGGGCGGCATGTCGTCGTCCTGTTCGGTACCGCCGGCGTCCTGGCTGCCTATGACATGGACGGTGGCCTCCTCTGGAAAAACGATGTAGGGTTGCTCGACAACGGCTGGTTTTTCGATCCCACCGTACAGTGGGGTCACAGCAGCTCGCCGATCATCTATCTGAACTCGGTCATCCTGCAGGTCGATCGCCAGAAGGATTCCTTCATCGCGGCCTATGATCTTGACGACGGCCACCAACTGTGGCGAACGAGCCGGGATGACGAGATCCCGACATGGGGCACGCCGACGATCGCGAGAGGAAGGTCGGGCGACGAACTGATCACCAACGGCACGAAGGTCCGCGGGTACGATCCCGAGACCGGTGGCCTGCGCTGGACGCTCGGACCGAATTCCGAGGTTACGGTAGGTAGTCCCGTCGTGGGTCCCGATCTTGTGTACGTGACGGGCGGTTATCCGCCTGTACGTCCGGTCTACGCGATCCGGCCGGGCTTCTCCGGCGACATTTCTCTGGGGGACGCCAGTTCGAACGATGCGATTGCCTGGAGCCACGACAGACACGGCACATACATACCCACACCGATCCTCTATCGGGGTCTTCTCTACACCCTGAACATCAACGGCGTCCTCAGCGCCTACGATGCTCAGACGGGAGCAAGCGTGTACCGCACTCGCATCGGCGCCGGCGGCGCATTCAGTGCCTCACCGGTTGCCGCGGACGGCCGCTTATACTTCGCCAGCGAGGACGGTGACGTCTTTGTCGGTCGGGCTGGCCGCGATTACGTCCAAGTCGCGCACAACGAGATGGACGGGGTCATCATGGCGACACCTGCGATTTCGGACGGCCTCATCGTCATCCGCACCATGGGTCACGTCTATGGGATCGGAGAGGAACTGGACCGCCCGAATCCGTAGGATCAGGCCCCCCGGTGAACAGGAACCTGCTTCGCCTCTCCCGTGCGCCGATCCCGGAACAAGACTATACTGTTGCTACTCATGACGTAAGGAAGGAGTGGAGTAGTGAAGACAGCGAGCCTCGCAGCCGTGGGTCTCATGATCATCGGGATCGGAATTGTCCTGGGCGCGTCGGTACTGGCCGAAACGGACCCGGAAGCCGAGAGGTTCTGGGCGCAGTGGCGTGGCCCGTATGCGACGGGTGTCTCGAAAACCGCCGACCCACCGCTGGAATGGAGCGAGACGACAAACATCCGCTGGAAGATCGAGATCCCCGGACGTGGATCGGCCTCGCCGGTGGTCTGGGGCGATCGAATCTTCCTGGTGACCGCCGTTCCGACGGACTCCTCCCTGGAGGAGTCGCACACCCCGCTCGGCGGTTTCCGACCGCGGAAATTGCATCGTTTCGTGGTTATGGCGATCGACCGGAACGTCGGGAGCGTCATCTGGGAACGAACCGCGTCCGAAGATACGCCGCATGAGGCCACGCATCAGGACAACGGGACGTGGGCGTCGAATTCCGCCTCGACCGATGGGCAGCGGGTCTACGCGTACTTCGAGTCCCGCGGGCTGTACGCTTACGACATGGACGGGAACCTCGTCTGGGAAAAGGACCTCGGCGAGAAGGGCATGCGGAACCAGTTCGGGGAGGGCAGCACGCCGGCACTCTACGAGGGCCGAATCGTTATCGTGTGGGACCACCTAGGCGGGCAGTCGTTCGTCGTGGTGCTCGACAAGACCACGGGCGAGGAAGTCTGGCGCGTCAACCGCGACGAGATCGACACCTGGGCAACGCCCCTGGTGGTCGAGCATGACGGTCGAGAACAGGTCATCGTCCCCGGCATGAACCGGCTGCGGAGCTACGACCTCCGGAACGGTGAGATCGTTTGGGAAAGCGAAGGCCTGACGATGAACCCGATCCCGTCGCCCGTGGGGGCCGACGGAATGGTGTTCGCCATGAGCGGTTTTCGAGGCAACAACCTGAAGGCCATTCGCCTCGCAGGAGCCAGTGGAGATATCACGGGTACAGACCGGATCGCGTGGGAATTGACACGCGACACCCCTTACGTGCCGTCTCCGCTCCTCTACGACGGCATCCTCTATTTTCTCAAGACGAATTCGGGAATCCTCTCCGCATTCGACGCCGAGACTGGCGAACCACACTTCGCACTTCAGCGACTGGAAGGCGTACCGAACGTGTTTGCTTCCCCGGTCGGTGCGGCCGGCCGCGTGTACCTGCCCGGACGGGACGGGACCACGCTCGTGATCCGTCACGGTAACCAGTACGAGATCCTGGCGTCCAACACGCTTGACGACGGCTTCGACGCCTCGCCGGCGTTGGTCGATAGCGAGATACTCCTGCGGGGGTACCGCTACCTGTACAGCATCGCCGAGGAATGATGTCAGGCGTTCGGGCATCGATCGGCGGCGCACTCGCTATCGCGGCCGTCAGCACTCTCGGAGACTTCATATGGGCGACCTGGATCCCACAGCACCTGCCCCTCTACGGGCTCATTCACGGAACCATCCTCTTTCTCTTGATCGGCCTCTTTCTGGGAGCGCTCCGCGAGCGGCCCGGAGTCGGTGCACTCTCAGGGACAGTAGTTGGAGGACTCGCCGCGGCGGGCTTTTATCTGCTCGCGCCCGTTGCCGGTTACTCGGTCATGGTTCTGGTGTGGATGGGCGTTTGGGTCGCTCTGGGCGGGCTGAACGAGCGCCTCATACGCCGGCCCGTGGACTTCCGGATGGCGCTGGCGCGGGGCGCAACCGCCGCTCTAGCCTCAGGGGCGGCCTTCTACCTGATCTATGGAATCTGGTCCCCCTTCGATCCCCGCGGCTGGGATTACCTGATCCACTTCGCAGGCTGGACGTTGGCATACGCGCCGGGGTTTGGGGCGCTACTCATCACGAAAGCAGCGTCATGACTTCTCACTTCACCCATGGAGCATCCCGATGCTGAAACATCGTTATCTCACCGTTCTGCTGTTTGCGCTTTGCGTGGTATCCGTCATGGATGCTCCAGCGGTCACCGGGGACGACTGGCCGCAGTGGCGAGGACCGGAACGGAACGGGCTCTCGAAGGAATCCGGACTTCTCGAGGAGTGGCCGTCTTCGGGACCGGAGCGCGAATGGATGGCGTCAAACCTCGGGTCCGGTTATGGGTCGCTTGCGATACAGGGGAACCGCATCTATGTCCAGATGACGGTGGGGCAGCAGAGCGCAGTAGCCGGCGTGAACCGTGCCAACGGCATGTTGGTCTGGTCGACTGCCATCGGGCGGGGACGTAGAAACGGCGAAGGGCCCGGCCCACGGGGAACTCCCACCGTCGACGGTGATCGGCTCTACGTCCTCACTGAAAGCGGCGACCTCGCCAGCCTGCGGGCCCCGGACGGTTCCATCATCTGGC
>CBDAPB010000029.1:0-174639 GCA_965198265.1 Terriglobia bacterium | reverse complement strand
CCTTCGACCCCATCGCGTCCGAGTTTGCCCCCCCAGTGGTGTTGTTTGACGAGCGGTACGAGTCGGAGCCGTTTCAGAACATTCCCTATTACGACGTGGACTCCGACGGCCGATTCTTGATGATTAGGCGGGACGCAAGCGCATTGCCCACACATTTCAACGTCGTCACCAATGTGTCAGACGTTATGAATCAAGAATTTTCTAGCAATTCCTTGCGCTAGGAGTCTGCGCGGCAGAAGGACCGGAATTGGGCGGATAGAGATCGAAGATAGACATGTCACGAACATATCGAACCTATATCCCAGAACAGAGCCTGCTGCTGCCGCCGTCGCTGAGAGATTGGTTGGCCGAAGATCACCTGTCGTACTTCATATCGGACACGGTGGACGCCATGGATTTGAGCGCGTTTGAGCAGCGGTATGGAACGGACGGACCGGGCAATCAAGCGTACGATCCGCGGATGATGGTGAAGGTGTTGATCTACGGGTACGCGACCGGGGTGTTCTCGTCGCGGAAGATCGCGGGCGAAGTTGACCGACGACGTGGCGTTCCGGATGTTGGGAGCGGAGAACTTTCCGGCGCACCGTACGATCTCGGATTTTCGCAAACTGCATCTTGAGGAGTTCGGGAACCTGTTTGTGCAAGTGGTGATGATGGCGCGGGAAGCGGGACTGGTGAAGATGGGAACCGTGGCGGTGGACGGAACCAAGATGCGGGCGAATGCGAGCAAACGCAAAGCGATGAGCTATGAACGGATGAAGAAGCAGGAGACCGAATTGGGCGAACAGATTCGGGAATCTGTTGAACCGGGCTACGGCGACCGATGAGGAAGAAGACCAGCGATACGGCAAGGACCGGCGCGGAGACGAACTGCCCGATGGGTGTCGACCCGCAAAAAGCGATTGGCCACGATCCAGGCAGCAATGAAACGGCTCGAAGAACGTCAGATGGCTGCGGACCAGGAAGCGGGACGGGAACCGGGAGACGACAAACCCGGATGCGGAAAGAAGCCATTCAAACGCCCCATGGGCGAGCCCAAACCGACGGCCCAGGACAACTTCACAGATCCGGAAAGCCGGATCATGAAAACCTCCACTGAAGGGTTCCAGCAATGCTACAACGCGCAGGCGGTGTGGATTCCCGAGGCCCGGATCATCGTAGCGACAACGTGAGTTCCAATGCGTCCGACGCGGGACAGTTGGAACCGACCCTGGATGCGTTGAACAACAACCTGGGAGAGCATCCCGAACGTGTACTGGCCGATGCGGGATATCGATCCGAGTCGAATCTAGGGATGTTGGAACAACGTCAGATTGACGGGTATGTTGCCATGGGTCGCGAGAAGAATCTGGCCGATGTTCCACTCCCACCCAAAGACACTGCTGTTGGCCGGATGATGAGAAAGATGAAAACCAAGCGTGGGCGCGACCGCTACCGGGCCAGAAAGCACATTGGCGAGCCGCCCTTCGGGTGGATCAAGTCGGTGCTCGGATTCCGACAGTTCAGTCTACGCGGTTTGGACAAAGGACCGGTGAGTGGAACCTGCTCACTCTGGCGGTGAACTTACGGCGGGATGAACGGGATGATCGAATGGGCATAATCCGGAAAACCGGAACCCAGCAGACCCGATACACGCCAATTACTGGTATCCGTACAGCTCTGAACTCCTCGTATCGGAAGAATCGATGGGTTCTCCTCCGAAGACCCTCTCAAATCCCAATAAATTCGAGTTCTTCGCGCTCTGCCGCGCAGACTCCTAGCAGGCGTTAGTGCGGGGAACGCCCAAGGGCGTTCAGGGACGTTTCCTGTGGCGGGATGTTTTCTCCCAATCGCCGCGTGTGAACGTCGTTTTGAACTTCTTCGCGGAGCTACTCGAGCGCGTGCCGGTTCCCTGAGATCGGTCCTGCGACTCACCAGCAATCTTTGTGTCCAACCCCCAAAGCCGAAGCCACAAGACTGTAATGTCGCCATCGCGGTAAGTTGAATCTTCACGAAGACCCCATGAATTAAGGCCGATTCAGATGTCACACTAGGCGGTAACACAAGCATCTGCCCTTCTGATTGACCTCAACTCCTTCCTGTAGTCTTATTTACGGGTGATCGAACCCGGGCTCAAAGCTCGCACACTACGAAATCGTTTCTGCCCTCGGAAAAGGCGGCATGGGAGAAGTTTGGCGTGCCCGCGACTCCAAGCTCGGGCGAGAAGTCGCCATCAAGACCCTTCCCGAAGAGTTCGCACAGGACGAAGAACGCCTGGCCGGTTCGAGCGTGAAGCGAAGCTTCTGGCATCACTGAACCATCCGAACATTGCCGCAATCTACGGCCTGGAAGAAGACAACGGCACACGCTTCCTTGTTCTTGAACTCGTCGAGGCGACACGATGAGGACCGGTTGAAGCGCGTTGCCGTCCCTGTTGAAGAATCCCTCAACTCGCGCTCCAGATCGCTGAAGCGTTGGAAGCCGCACACGAGAAAGGTGTCATCCACCGCGACCTGAAGCCCGAGAACATCAAGGTCACTCCCGACGGGAAGATCAAGGTGCTGGACTTCGGATTGGCAAAGGCGTTTGCCGGGGATGGTGCGGACGTGAACCTGTCGCAGTCCCCCACGCTCAGCATGGCCGCAACCCAACAAGGCGTGATCCTGGGAACAGCCGCATACATGTCCCCCGAGCAGGCACGGGGCGTGACGGTCGACAAGCGCGCCGATATCTGGGCCTTCGGCTGCGTCCTCTACGAAATGCTTTCAGGCCGCCAGGTGTTCCGGGGTGAGTTGATGTCGGACGTGATGGCGTCGGTATTGAAGTCCGATCCCGACTACAAGGGATTGCCACCGACAATTCATCCGAAGCTGCGGGATCTGCTCCGGAGGTGTCTGGAGAAGGAACCGAAGCAGCGATGGCATGACATTGGGGACGTGCGTGTGGAGTTTGATTTCGATAACGTAAAAGGGACCCACCCAAGGGGGTTCTGATCGAGCAAAAGGGACCCACCCCTGATAGCCTCCCCCGGCGTGTCGCCGGATGAACCGGCAAGGCGGGAGGGAGGGTGAGGAGTTGTTAGGGATGGATCAGTACGAGATGGTCAGGACCGCACATCGGGTTTACAAGAAAAGCATTCGACAGATCGCCCGGGAGACCGGGCACACGAGACGGACGGTCCGGAAGGCGTTGGCCGGGCAGGAGCCGAAGTATCGGCGGGAGAAGGAGCCGGCCTGTCCGGTGATGGATCCGGTGGCCGGGATCGTGGAGGGCTGGCTGCGGGCGGATCGGGAGCAGCCGGTCAAGCAGCGACACACGGCGCACCGGGTGTGGCAACGTCTGGTGGACGAGCATGGATTTACCGGAGCCGAGCCGACGGTGCGGCGATGGGTGCGGGAGCGGAAGATGCGGCTGGGCTGGAGCCGGTCGGCGGCGGTGGTGCCGCTGGATCCGGAACAGGCGTCGGAAGCCGAAGTGGACTGGGGCACGGCCTGGGTCCGGATGAATGGTGAAGACCTTCAGGTCAAACTGTTCTGCATGCGGAGCCGGTACTCGGGCAAGTCGTTTGTGCGGGCGTATCGGTGGGAACGGCAGGAGATGTTCCTGGACGGTCAGATCCAGGGGTTCGGCTGGTACGGCGGCGTATTCCCGACCGTGGTCTTCGACAACCTGAAGACGGCTGTGAAGCGGGTTCTGAGAGGGAAGGCCCGGATCGAGCAGGACCGGTTCACGGCGTTTCGAGCCCACTACACGTTTGAAGCGCGGTTCTGTAATCCGGCCCGGGGCCAGGAGAAAGGCGGTGTCGAAGGCCTGGTGGGTTTCGCACGCCGGAACTTCCTGGTGCCGGTTCCCGAGGTGGCCGACTTGGAGGATCTGAACGCGCAACTGCTGGAACGCTGCGCGACCGACGACCAGCGCCGGATCGGCGGCCGGGCCGACGACCGCACGATCGGGGAACGGCATGCTGCCGAGCAAGAGCGGCTGTTGGCACTGCCCGAGACGCCATTTGAGAACACCAAGGTGGTGGGTGTGCGGATCAGCCGGTACCAGACCGCGCAGGTGGATTCGAACCGGTACTCGGTGCCGACCGCGTATGTGGGACGCCGTCTCTGGGCCCATATTGGCTGTGACCGGGTGCGCTTTTATGCGGACCAGAAGAAGGTGGCCGAACATTCCCGAGCCTTCGGTCATAGCGACTGGCGGATTGATCCGATGCACTACCTGGAACTGATCCGCCGGAAGGTGGGGGCGTTTGAAAGCGCCCGACCGATTCGGCAGTGGCGGCCCCAGTGGCCCGCCCATTACGAGACGGCGCTGGAACGGTTGCGGGAACGGCACGGCTATAGCCGGGGCACCCGGCAGTTTATCGGCATCCTCCAACTCCACCAGGACTGGGCTCTGGACCGGGTCTCGGCGGCCCTTCAGGAAGCGCTCGATGCCCACTGCGCCGAACTGGACGCGGTCCAGCACATTCTGATGCGGGAGGCATCCCCGGCCCGAGCCCATGCCCCGCTCGAGTCCGGGTTAATGCCCGGTATCACCGACCGGACGATCGCTGGAGCCGATCTGGATCAATACGACCGTCTCCTGACTGGGGGTGTGCGATGACACCGGGCCAGGAGATCGTTCTGGACGACGCATTACGGCAGCTTCGGCTTCCGGCCATGGGACGGGAGTGGCGCGAACACGCCCGGCAGGCCAAGGAGGCCGGAGAGGGGTACACCGGCTTCCTGCTGGCTCTGGCCAGCCGCGAGTTGGAACAGCGCCAAGCCAATCAGGTCCAGCGCCGGTTGCGCGAGGCCCGGTTTCCACTGCTCAAGACCCTGGAAACGACCGACCTGAAGAAGTGGCCGGCGCTGGATGCGGTTCAGGTCCGCGACTATGCCGAGTGCGGCTACATCACCCGGCGCGAGAACGTTGTGCTGCTGGGCAAGCACGGCACCGGCAAGACCCATGCCGCAACGGTCCTGGGTGTGGAAGCCTGCCGCAACGGTTACCGCGTCGGGTTCACCACGGCCGCGGGATTGGTCAACACGCTGATCGAATCCCGCGAAGAACGGCAGTTGAAGCGGTACCTGGCCAAGCTGTCCCGCTTTGAACTGCTCGTCGTTGACGAGGTCGGCTATATCCCGTTCTCGGCCGAGGGGGCCCAGCTGCTGTTTCAGGTCTTCTCGGACCGTTATGAGAAGGGCTCGGTGATCGTCACGTCGAACCTCCCGTTTGCGCAGTGGACCAGCGTCTTCGGCGACGCCGCGCTGACTGCGGCCCTATTGGACCGGCTCACCCATCACTGCTCGATTCACGAGTTCAAATGGGAAAGCATCCGGTTCACCGAAAGTCTGGGCGCCGCCAGCAAACGGAAAAAGAAACCCCGTGCCGCCGGAGGATCCGCGTGAAAAACGCGGGCGCGACGGGCTGTGGAAAGTGCCGCCACCGTGGGAACCCGCTGCAAAGCCAGCGCGTTCCCACCGCGGCTTGGAAGCCTTCGGCTTCCACACTTTCCACAGCCCCGACGGCGGGCTTACTTACAAACCATTAACCCAGGGGGTGGGTCCCTTTTACTCGATCGGGGTGGGCTCTTTTTACGTTGTCAAAGCGAGGAGTTGGAGCAGGTTCTGTCAGACCCGAGCGGGACCCAGGTCATACAGGCTCCAGGGGAGCTTATACAGCGACCGACTCTTCGGTGGGTTGCCGCCATTGTGTTCGTCGCAGTCGTAGCCGTCATCGCCACGTGGAACCTGAAGCCCGAACCTTTGCCGGAAGAAAAGCGCGTAGTCCGCTTCCCGTTTGTCCTGCCCGTAAACGAGGTGTTCACCCGCTCTGGTCGGCCGGTGGTGGCCGTTGCGCCCGACGGATCGCAATTCGTCTACATCGCCAACGACCAGTTGTACCTCAAGAAACTGAACGAGCAGCAAGCCCGTCCCATTGCGGGTACAAACGAGGTCCTGACGATGCCGTTCTTCTCGCCCCACGGCAACTCGATTGGGTTCTTTTCCGCCAGGGACAACCAGATCAAGAAGGTCTCGGTGGAGGGTGGAATTCCTGTGCCCATTACACCGGCCACTAATCTGTTCGGTGCAAGTTGGGGACCCGACGACAGGATCCTTTTCGGACAGCCCGGAGGGATCATGACGGTTTCGGCAGACGGCGGTACGGCGACGATGCTGATTCCAACCGAACCCGGCGAACAAGCCGACGGACCCCAGATGCTACCCGACGGCGAGACGGTCCTGTTCTCTCTGACGTCGGTAACCGGTATCGCTCGATGGGACGAAGCCCAGATCGTGGCGGAAACTCCCGGAGCCGGAAATCGAAAGGTCATCTGGGAAGGGGGCAGCGACGCTCGTTACATTGAGACCGGACATCTTGTGTTTGCGTTGGGGAATGACCTGGTCGCACTTCGATTCGATCCGCAGACACTCACGACTACCGGAGGGCCGGTGCCCATCGTTGCCGGAACCCGCCGCGCGAATGGTATGGATTTCGCCACCGGGAGTGGGCAGTACGATGTCCCTGCCCAGGGAACTCTCGTCCACATTCCGGGTGGTGCCAGTGCGGAGCGGGGCCTCGCATTCCTGGACCGCGACGGAACTCCTGAAGTGCTCACGGTTGACCCCCAGCTTTACATCTTCCCGAGATTCTCTCCAGACGACTTGCGCGTCGCTGTGCAAATTGACGACGCCGACGGATCGAACATCTGGATCTACGACATTCAAGATGACCAATGGAATCAGATCACGCGAGAAGGTGGAACACGCCCTTTGTGGTCACATGACGGGGCCGAGATCACGTTTCTAAGTGGCAACGCGCTGTGGACAACTCCATCGGTTCCAGGCGGCACTCCGAAGCTGCTGCCCGGAACCGAGGTGGATGAACCCTTCGGCCCCTTCGCCTGGTCGCCGGACGGAGATGTCCTGCTATTCGTTTCCGGTGAGGGGATTCATGCCTGGGAAAGAGGCACCCGGTACGATGACTCTGCTCCCGCGGGAGTCATCGTACCGAGAGGTCGCCATGTCAACTTTTCGCCGGACGGCCGCTTCTTCGTCTATGAGGTGGGCCAGGAGCTTTACGTGCAGCCGTATCCGTTCGACGGCGATGCCGGTCCGATACCGATCTCGACCGACGCCGGGTGGGCCCCCGTCTGGGTCCGGAACGGACAGGAACTCGTATACGCGGACACTGGCGCGAGTAATTCGTTTCAGGTTATCGAGGTCGAGACCGAGCCGATCTTCGACCGTGGCAATCCCGTGCAGTTGTTTCCCCGCGTCGCGCCGGGTCAGGTGTTTGGTCGGAGAAACTACGATGTCACTGCGGACGGCCAGAAGTTCGTGGTAGTAACGACAACCGGTAGTGCCCCCGCCACGCAATCCCTGCAAATCAACGTCATCCTCAACTGGATTGAAGAACTGAAGGAACGGGTACCGGTGCCCTAGGCCTCTCCCCTTCTGACTCCGACGAACCTCTCGGTTCACCGTTCTGTTTTCAATCCACATGACTGTGTAGTCGGCTTCGCGGTAAGTTGGATTCTCACGAAAACCGCATGAATACAGGTCGGTTCAGATGTCACGCTAGGTGGTTCTACCTCCAAGGGCCTTGTGATTGCAGGCGGCCGACTGTAGTGTCATAGTCGGGTAATCGAACCTGGCTCAGGGCTGGGCCCGATCGCCTGAGGAAACGGACTTATGACTCAAGTCGCGACCATTATGGTTGCCTTGTTCGGCCTCGTGATTCTCGGGATGTCCGTGTGGGGCATCGTTAGCCCTAGACGTCTCGTTAGGGTCGTGCAGCGAGTGATGCACGCGGGGACGGGAATGGTGGCCGCCGTGGGCGCACGGATCATTCTGGGCGCGGCGCTCATCATTGCCGCACCGGTTTCATGGACCCCTCGAGTGTTCCTCGCTCTTGGAGTGCTGATTCTGGCGGCGGCCTTCGTGTTGCCATTCGTGGGGTCCGCGCGCGTTGAGCAGTTGCTCGCGTGGGCCGGGACGTGGCCGGCGTACGCCTTACGCCTGTGGCTCGTTGTCGGAATTCTCTTTGGCGCTTACCTGACGGCCGCGGTCACCTGAGGTTCCTTTCGCGCCTTCTGCTCAACTTCAGACGACCTCGCCGAGGTAGTGCTTTCGCGCCAGCCGCCAGTCCACGACCAGGAAAGCCGTGAGCGGGATGGCCAGGATCATGCCGGCGATCCACCCGAGAGGCGAGCCACGGGCTGCATCCCCTTATAGCCTTCGCGGTAAAGTGGATCTTCGAAGAACGGCCTTTTTCGACGAAATCCACTTCGTTATGCCAGCCCCATAAGACCAGGGTCCGAACTGACTGTGTAGGCTGACCGAAGACAACTCCCGATCAACGCCAAAGCGATGACCTTCGCCCGCTTCTGGATCACTCGCCCCTTGGCGACTACTGGCGACTAATCTGCACTAACCCCGTACCGTCTCACTTGAATGCACTTTCTCCGTGTAGACGTACCGTCCAACTGAGTTTTGCTTAGGCTGTGAACCCTCCGTTTCGTTGCCCTCAGGCTGGAGGGATATTGTGGTTCAGCCGGAAGAAATTCGTCGGGTCCCACTTCTTTTTGATAGCGGCTAGCCGCTCGTAGTTCGGCCCATAAGCCGCACGGACGCGCTCGTCGTCTTCGCCGAGGTTGTTGACGTAAACGGCTCTTTCTAGATCAGGTTGCATGGCTTCAAAAAATTCCCGTGTCCAACGGATGTTCTTGTCGGAATCTGCCGGGTTCTCCCACTGTGAGAGGATGGCAAAGTCGTACTGCTCGTGACGGTGAGGGTAAGCCGTGTCGGCCGTCTGAACGCGGCTGGCCGCGCCGTGCATTTGCTGGAGGTAGGCGAACGTAAATGTCGAGGGCTTTTTGCACATGTACTCGACGATAGTCTCGATTGCTGTGTCGCTCAGCTCCCGGCAGAAGGCCGACTTCCAGTAATGCTGCCGGCCAACGGGCACGAAATCGTCGAGCATCGCTTGCATGTTCAGATAAGACAGGGGCTGGATCATATCGGCCACAGGCGAGCCAAACGACCGCAGTGGCTTTAAAACCTTCTCTCCCTCTTCCAACAGCCCGCAATAGCAGACCGCAACACCGGCAACGAGTGCTCCGTCGGGGGTGTTCAGAATGGCCCCAATGGTGCTCAGCTCGTCCGGGCAACCGCGCGAGAAATCATCGAAGAAGCGTAGCAATTCCTTGGCTTGGTCGATTGGGTGGAGGATGACGCCGCCGAGTACCTGATCCACAGGGTGAAGTTTGTAGTCAAACGACGTCACGATGCCGAAGTTTCCGCTGCCTCCCCGTAGCGCCCAAAAGAGATCATCGTTCTCCGCTTCGCTCGCTTTGACGAACTCTCCATCGACCGTGACGACATCCGCCGAAACGAGATTGTCACAGGCTAGGCCGTACTTGCCATTGAGCCATCCGATACCACCGCCGAGCGTGAGTCCTGCGATGCCCGTGTCGGTCGCGATACCTAAAGTCGTTGCCAAGTCGAAGGGATTCGTTTCGCGGTCTACGTCGCGCAATCGACAACCCGGCTGCGCATGCGCTGTTCGACTGCCGGGATCGACCCGAACCCCCTTCATGGGAGAAAGGTCGATCATTAAGGCGTCTTCCCACACGGCTTTTCCCGCGACACTGTGCCCGCCGCCTTTGACAGAGACGGTTAACTCGTGTTGTCGCGCAAAACGGACCCCGGCCATCACGTCACCTGCGCCGGCGCACTGAAGGATCATCGTCGGTTTTCGATCAATCATGGCATTGAATACCTGGCGCGCCGCGTTGTACCCTTCGTCTTCAGCCAACAGAACCCTTCCACGAAGACCGCTCTTCAGTTGATCGATCGCCTCTCTATCTACCATGGTGTTTACCTCCTTTCGGTGACTGTGGTCGGGCCGATGAGCGCGTAGCCGATTGCGCGGACATTGAATCCGCCTCCGCGTAGTGCAGTCGTATGCGATCCAGGAGTTTGATCAGCTGCTTCAGTTCTTTCTCGCTCAGCATGGAGAGGCTTTCGTCGTCCCAACTGTCGACTGGTTTATCCATCTTGCCGATAAGCGTCAGACCGGCCCGCGTGATCGAGCAGTAAACCCGCCGGCGGTCTTCGACGGCGCGGCGTCTTTCGAGCAGTCCAAGGGAATCGAGTTGATCGACGAATCGCGTGATCCCGGGTGATTTCTCCAGCAGCCGCTCTGCAATCTCGAGCGTCGGGAGCCCCTTGGGTCCAGCTCCACGAAGAATTCTCAGAATGTTGTACTGCTGAGGTGAAAGGCCCCCCTGTTTGACCACAGCGTAGTAGCTTCGACGCACGATATCCGCCGCCCGAATGAGTCCCACGACCGCTGACTGAGACAGCGTCCGAAAGGGCTTCTGCTGCTTCAGCTCCTGTTCTATGAGGCTAGTTGGCCGCTGCGACACCTAAATACATTTATCATGTTAATAATTCATATATCAACCATTCAGATGGTACGAAATTTCCCCGGAATTCAAGGCGCCTTCCTTCCGTGAGAGCCAAAGGCTGCGATTCCTGCGATCCTTCGCCAATGTGTGGCGAATCTTGCGTAAATACCACGGTAGGAAGGAGTTGGTAGCAATCACGCCTATTCGGACAAGAAAGGCAAGTCCCCATTTGTCGGCTTCCAGAAGCCGGAGTTGTTCTTCGAAGCGATTACTCGCGAGTAACGGGGCAGTGTTTACTGATCCAAACTCAACTCCCGATAAGTCGGCATACCACCAAAGTGGATTCTGTTTAAAAAGCCCCGTGTCTTGGTGGCGGTCTACTTACCGTGAAGGCGGTTTATACGTCCGGGTGACTGTTTGATTGCTGTTAACCCGTGACTGTAGTTATATGTACGGGTGATTCAACCCGGTTCAAAACTCGCACACTATGAAATCGTTTCTGCCCTTGGAAAGGGCGGTATGGGCGAAGTGTGGCGTGCGCGAGATTCCAAACTCGGGCGCGAGGTCGCCATCAAGACTCTGCCCGACGAGTTCGCTCAGGATGAAGCACGCCTAGCCCGGTTTGAGCGCGAAGCCAAGTTGCTGGCGTCGTTGAACCATCCGAACATAGCAGCCATATACGGCCTCGAAGAAGACGCCGGCACACGCTTCCTCGTCCTTGAACTCGTCGAAGGCGACACGCTGGCGGAACGGCTGAAGCACGGTGCTATCCCTGTCGAAGAATCCCTGAAACTCGCCCTCCAGATTGCAGAAGCACTCGAAGCCGCACACGAGAACGGTGTCATCCACCGCGATCTCAAGCCGTTGAACATCAAGGTCACTCCCGAGGGCAAGATCAAGGTACTGGACTTTGGGTTGGCGAAGGCGTTCATGGGTGACGGTGCGGATGTGAATCTTTCGCAGTCACCCACATTGAGTATGGCCGCGACGCAGCAGGGCGTGATTCTTGGGACGGCGGCGTACATGTCGCCGGAGCAAGCACGAGGACGAGAAGTAGATAGCCGCACGGATGTGTGGGCCTTTGGGTGTGTCCTGTACGAGATGCTGACGGGTCGGCAGACTTGGGGAGGACCGACCGTTACGGACATGATCGCTGCGGCGATTGCGAAGGACCCCGACTTCACGACCTTACCAAACAACATCCACCCTCGAATTCAGGAGCTACTGCGTCGGTGTCTGGAGAAAGAGCCGAAGAATCGTTGGCAGGCGGTCGGGGATGTTCGTTTCGAGATCCAACAGGTCCTGGCCGACCCTGAGGGCTTACTCACGCGACCACCCACCGAGATCTCTTACGCGGGACCACAGCCGGGACTATTGTGGATCGCAACGGTGATACTGGGGATGGCCGTCGCGGGCGTTGTCGTGTGGAATCTCAAGCCTTCCGAATCCCGGACCGTCACCCGTTTCGATTACAGCTTGCCTGGAGGCCACGTCTTGAGAAACACGGATCGGCCGGTTGTCGCGTTTTCGTCCGACGGCCGCCACTTCGTGTACAACGCGACCGACGGGCTTTATTTGCGCACGATGGACGAACTGGAAGCCAGACTCATCCCGGGGACCGAAGAGAACCTGACAACCCCGTTCTTCTCACCTGACGGCCAATCGTTGGGCTACTGGTCTCTCGAAGACCAACAGTTGAAGAGAATTTCCATCGACGGGGGCGCACCTGTCGCTCTAGCCGCGGCCACGAATCCCTTTGGCGCAAGTTGGTCGGCTGAAGGGACGATTCTATTTGGCCAACCTGAAGGCGTAATGCGTGTTTCTGCCAACGGCGGAACAACAGAGCTAATCATTGAAGCGGAAGAAGGTGAGCAGGTTCACGGCCCCCAGTTGTTACCGGGCGGGGACTGGGCGCTGTTTACAGCTACTACTGCCCTTGCGGACAACCGCTGGGATCAGGCTCAGATCGTCGTCGAATCGTTGGAGTCCGGGGAACGGCAGGTTCTCCTGAGTGTGGGCAGTGATGCTCGGTACGTCCCAACGGGACATCTGCTTTACGCTCTGGAAAGTGTGCTTCTCGCAGTCCCGTTCGACATCGACAGCTTAGAAGTGGCAGGTGGCTCAATACCGGTCGTGGAAGATCTTATGAGAGCAGGGGGCGGCGCCATCGCCACCGGGACGGCTAACTATGCCGTCTCAGACACGGGATCGCTGACTTACGTTAGCGGCGGTGGCCAAACTCTGCCCACGACATCTCTGGTCTGGGTCGATCGAGAGGGCAACGAAGAAGCAGTTCCGGCTGAGCCGCGCCTGTATGTTTATCCCCGTATTTCACCCGATGGCCGCCGCGTCGCCCTAGATGATCGTAGTGAAGAGGACGATATATGGATTTGGGACTTTGTCCTGGAAAACCTCACGAGGTTCACATTTACACCAGCCGCCGACCAGTATTCCGTTTGGACCTCAGGAAGTGACAGGATCGCTTACGGTTCCGACTCGGATTTGGTCTGGAGGGCCTCCGACGGGACGGGCGGGATCGAGCAACTTGCGGGAAGTCTCGGTCCAGGTCCAAACCCCTATTCTTCTCTGCCGCAGGTACAGAACTGGTCTTCGGGGAAGAAGGAAATCCAGACACTGGATTCAACATCGGCATGATCTTTCTCAAGGGAGATTCCGATCCGGAGTGGCTCTTGCGGGATGAATTCAACGAAAGGAACGCCGAGTTGTCACCGGATGGGCGCTGGATGGCGTACGAGTCGGACGAATCCGGTGGTTGGGAAATCTATGTCCGACCGTTTCCGGACGTGCAGGATGGGCGTTGGACGGTCTCCAACGCTGGAGGGTCCTGGCCACTCTGGTCGCGCGACGGGCGGGGGCTGTTCTACCTCCAACCCGGTTCGCCTGCGCGATTGATGGCGGTCGCGGTCGAAACAGAGGAAACAGACCCTGTATTTAGATTCCGCAGCCGCCAGGTGGTTTTGGACTGGCCCTATTTTCAGTGGGTAGTAGGCAGAAGTTACGACGTGTCTTCAGACGGCCGGTTTCTTGTTCTCGTGGCCGAGGGCATCGGAGACACGGCGGAATCTCCTCGGATTAACATCGTCCAGAACTGGTTCGAAGAGCTGAAAGAACGGGTGCCGGTCCCATGATCGGCAAAACGCTGGCACATTACGAAGTCACCAGTCAACTCGGTAAGGGAGGTATGGGAGAGGTTTGGCAGGCGACCGACACGAAGCTGGGTCGTCAGGTTGCGATCAAGACCCTGCCCGAAGAGTTCGCGAAGGACGAAGAACGGCTGGCCCGGTTCGAGCGTGAGGCGAAGCTGCTGGCGTCGTTGAACCATCCCAACATCGCTGCCATCTACGGCCTGGAAGAGGACAACGCCACCCGCTTCCTCGTCCTTGAATTGGTCGAAGGCGACACGCTGGCGGACCGGTTGAAGCGTGGTGCGATCCCTGTCGAGGAATCCCTGAAACTCGCTCTCCAGATCGCTGAAGCCCTTGAAGCAGCGCATGAGAAAGGCGTCATCCACCGGGACCTGAAACCGGCCAACATCAAGGTCACGCCCGACGGGAAAGTGAAGGTCCTGGACTTCGGGTTGGCGAAGGCGTTTGCGGGCGATCAAGCGGACGTGAACCTATCCCAGTCACCGACGTTAAGCATGGCAGCCACACAGCAGGGCGTGATTCTGGGGACGGCGGCGTACATGAGTCCCGAACAGGCGCGTGGGAAGTTTGTGGACCGTCGTGCCGACATCTGGGCGTTTGGCACCGTACTGTACGAGATGCTCATCGGCAAGCGGCCCTTCGAAGACGAAGACGTGTCTATGACGCTGTCGAAGGTCTTGCAGCGCGAGCCTGACTTCGACGAGCTGCCCGAGCAGCTCTCCGGGAGCGTCGGTCAGGTTCTCAGGCTCTGCTTGCGCAAGGATCCAACGCAGCGGATGGGAGATATCCGTGACGTGCGCTTGGCAATGGAGGGGGCCTTCGAGACCAGTGCGCACGACGTCGAAGCGACCATGGTTGTGTCCCGACAGGTTGCGTGGCGTCAACTGGTTCTAGTCGGTCTCGTGATGTTAGTTCTGGGTGCTCTGCTGTCGGGTGCCGTGGTGTGGCGTGCGCGGCAGCCCGCCTCACCCCGCGTACAGCGTTTCACGATCACGGAACCCACGACCGAGGGGTTGATTACCGGAACACCAGGGATGGAGATCGCGATCTCACCCGACGGCCAACGGATCGCTTATCTCACGGGCGCGGGGGCAACGCGGCAATTGCAGGTACGCCAACTGGATGAGATTACGCCACAACCGCTGGTGACTGGCGACGTGTCCTGGGACCTGGAGTTTTCTCCCGATAGTCGGTGGGTGGCGTTTTTCGACCTGAGGAGTCGAACGCTGAGCAAAGCGTCCGTGGATGGAGGCCCCATCGAGATGATCGCCACCACAGGTAACGTCAGCGGAGTCAGCTGGGGCACGAACGATACGATTGTCTTTGGCACAGTCTCTTCGGAGGACGGCTTGTGGCGTGTTCCTGCGGCTGGTGGGGAGCCGGTGGTGTTTACGACGCCGGACCAGACCCAAGGGGAACGGAACCACAGTTGGCCACAGATCTTACCCGACGGAGAGACCGTGCTGTTCACGATCGTGAAGGAGCCGATTCAAGACTCCGTTGTCGCGGCGGTCTCGCTGGAGACCGGCGATTTGGTGGCCGTCATCCGTGGGTCGCGACCGTGGTACGTACCGACGGGACACCTCGTCTATAGCGAGGGTAATTCGCTCCTGGCCGTGCGCTTCGACCTGAACAGTCTCGAGACGATCGGAGACCCGATGACAGTGCTGGAGGATGTGATGGACGGTATGTTCGGAGCGAGCAAGTTTACCCTCTCGGAGAACGGATCGCTCCTGTATATACCCGCCGATGCTGTGCCCCGGCGTCGATTGGACTGGGTCGATCGCGAGGGACGGATCGTGGATCCCGTGCTGGACGACATGTATGGGAGACCTCGGTTGTCGCCCGATCACAAACGAATCGTATTTGAGAAAATCCTCGAGGGTGCCTTCGTCATCTGGGTCAGGGACCTCGATAGCGGCCGGGAAGATAAGCTGACCGAGGAAGGCAACAATCTATACGCGGCATGGACACCGGACGGTGCTTCAGTGACCTACTCGTCCACTGGGACGGGTGCCTTCGATCTGTATTCGCGGAGGGTCGATCTCAGTGGCGAGGCGGAGCCCCTCCTGACGGGGCCGACAGACAAGGTGCCGGGCTCGTGGCTCCCTGATGGGCAAACGCTCGTTTACTACGAGGTGAGTGGTGAAAGTACCGGTCGCGACATCCGAGTGCTCCCGGCCAGTGGCGAGCCCGAAACGTTTCTCGAGACAGAATACAACGAGTTTGCACCCCGATTGTCACCGAACGGGGTGTGGCTGGCCTACATCTCCAATCGGTCAGGGGAAGACCGCATCTACGTGCAGCGGTTTCCCGACGGCGGACAGGTCTTCTCCCTTTCGGTGGGCGGGGCGACCGAGCCGCTCTGGTCCCGAGACGGGAGGGAGTTGTTTTACCGGGATGGGAACGAGCTGTGGGTCGTCGATGTCGAAACAGAATCGGAGTTCAGTCGTGGAACTCCCCGGATGCTGTTCGAAGGACCCTATGAGACGGACCCGGAGGGGTTGGGAAACCCGAACTACGACATCTCGCAGGACGGAGAGCGCTTCCTGATGGTGTCGAGGGCTCCCAGTGAAACTTCACGGTTCGTGTTTGTCCTGAATTGGTTCGAGGAACTGAAGGAACGGGTGCCGGTGCCCTAGCCTTCGCTGTTCGAGCCTCCCCCCCCAGATCCTTGATTCGCCAGCCTGTTTCAATCCACATGACTGTACAGTCGCCATCGCGGTAAGTTGAATTTTCGCGAAAACCCCATGAATACACGTCAATTCAGATGTCAGGCTACGCGGTATACCAGGACTTGACCGTCTGATTGACGCCAACTTCCTTCCGTAGTTCTGTTTACGTGTGATCCAGCACGGTTCGAATCGGACAACTACGAAATGGATTCTGCCGGAACGTCACATAGAGTTTAAATGTGCGAGCTGCATCTGGGGCTGCAACATGGCCGTGGAGATGATCATTGGTCAGTGGAATCCCAGCGTCCGCCGTTACCGCACAGAAACGATTTGTTACAGGCTCAACTTCGAATGCGATGGAGAGTCTGGTAGGGACAGGGTCCGGGGCAGAGCCCCAGTTGATCATGGACAGCTTTGGCCGATCCGTTCGCCCCGCACCCATCCAGCCAGCATCTGCCATTCCGGGTCGTCACGCGACTGCCAGCGTCGCGGTCCATTGTGCGTGTAGCCGCCTCCGCCGTCGGGATGGAGCGGCTTGAGCAGGAAACGGCTCTGCTCGGGGTTGCCCGGAATGATCACGCGCGAGATCGCCCGGTAGGCCCGCCGCGCCTCTTCGTCGCTCCACGCATCGCCGCTCTGAGGAGCGGGTGCAAAGCCCATGAGCCCCCCCGAATGGCAGCGGCTGCAGCGGAGCTGGCCCTCCCGGGGGTTGGCGAAGACCTGCTGCACGCACGCGCGGAAGAACTCGAAATCAAGCTCTGGCTCGGGCCCGGAAACGTACCGGTCTGCGGGCAGGCTCTCGATCCACCCGAGCAGTGATAGGTACTCGGGATCGCTCGTCGACGTCCAGTAGGTCCCCCCGGTGTGACCGAGGCCCCCCGCGTTGGCGGCGAGCGGCTTCAGCAGGAGCCGGCTGGTCTCGGGGTTGGCCGTGTTCACCAGTTGGGTCACCACGTCGAAGTTCCGCCGCGACTGCTCGGTGGTCCAACCGGCTTCGGTGGTGGGCGTCTCCAGGCTGAAGCGCACGCTCGTCTGCCAGGTGTGGCACATCACGCACGACGCGTAGCCGGCGATGGTGCCACCGCGATCGGCCATGAAGACGCTCTCGACGGTGTTCCGGTAGGTCTCGATATCCGATGGGCCCGGGAACGCAGGCGACTGTGCGGCGGCGGACGAAAGCAACCCAAACGAATCCGCAGACGTGGACAGCGCCAGGAAGAGGCCGAGCGTGAGGATGAAATGTTTGGCACTCATGGCTCGCTACTCCTGTAATCGCATGCCGGTTCCCGGGGGATTCACGCGGTCGGGTGGCAGAATCGCCGTGCTGATGCGCGCCGGCCGCGCGCCGGTCTTGATGGTGGCGACGACCTCCAGGCTCTCGAGGTCCACGGCCAGCGTGTGGTCGGTGCCAGAGACCGCCACGTACATGTACCGGCTGTCTGGCGTCGCGGTCATCCAGTTGGCGCTCGGGCCAACCTTCACGGCGCCGATGTAGTTCAGATCCGGCAGGCTCCAACCGTAGATCCGGCTGTCGAGGCGGCTCGACGCCCACACCGCCGACCGGTCGGGGAGCACCTCGAGGCCGTGCATGTCGCCGCTTTGGATCCCATCGGCGTTCTTCTCCCACAGCGGCAGCGGCGGCGGCCACAGCATGTCGACCACCTGGCGGGTGTTCCAATCGATCACCCATACGGCGTTGATGCCCGTCGCCTGCGCAAAAATGCGCCGGGTCGAGCCATCATCGGCTGCCTCGAAGGCCATCGGGCGCACCTCGTGATGTGTCCTGCCGTACTGTTCGTACCCGGACATCTCGATTCCCCAGGCCACGGTGTCGGTGACCGGGTCGATCACCTGAATCGTCGGCTCGCCGGGCCGCACGGTCCCCCTCATGCCGACCACCACGTAGTTCTCGTCCGGAGTGGCGAAGACGTTGTGGATCCGTTGGTGGACCTCGATGCTCTTGATGAGCGTGTGGGTGTCGATGTCGATCACGTCGAGCACCGCAGGCAGCGGGCCGTCCGGGTCGTCGGCCTGGAAGCCGGGCCCGAGCGGATTGGCTGAGCGGCTCACGATGCCGGCGTAGATCTTCCGGTGCTTCTTGTTGACCAGGACCTTGTTCGGCCGTGCAGACAGTGGAATCTGCAGGACCAGCTCAAGCGTCCTCGTATCGAAGACGTCGACGGTCTGGTCCATTTCGTTCGAACAGTAGTAATAGAGCCCATCCGGGTGGACGGTCAGGTTATGGGGGTTCGGGCAACCCCTGATGAGCCCGACTACCTCGTTGGTCGTCGGATCGATGATGTGATGGATGTCGCCGGCGTTGTTACTCTGGAGGATCCGCACGGCAACTCCATCGTAGGAATCGAGCTGAGGGACCTGCTGTGTCGCGGCTGATGTCGCCAGGAGCAAGAAGCCGGCAATCGCCGTCAGCGCCCGGCCGATGAAGGGATTCGCCATTATAGACCTCCGTATCGGAGGAGGCGGGCGTGCGCTACCCGCCCCGCAACCGCTCGCGTGGTGTGAAGACGGGCCTATTATAGGACAGAATGGGGCCGACATCTTTGTTGTTCACTCGTCATGATGAGAGAGCATCAGTCCTCGCTCACTCCGCGATCTCGGCTCGCAAGACGCAACGGTAGGTGTAGCGATACTCGGGTTACGGGACACTAGTGACCTGTAACAGTGCTATCGGTACCAGCGTTCGGAGGAACGGCGTCGGATTCTAGGAGTGACGCCCGAGCCAATGCTGTTTCATTGCGAGGGCGTTACGACACCGAAGACGGCGCCGTTCCGCCGAACCCTTCGGGCCGATGGGTGTTGCGCGCGATCTCTTTGTCGGAAGCCGTCACCGATGAAAGAGCATCGCTTTCCGTCTCCCTCCGCGACCTCGCCCGCAAGACCCATCGGCGATGGTACCGATAGCGCTGTTACAGGCCACTAGCGCGCACGCCGAGTCCGCACGCGCAACCGAGCCACCTACACCGCAAGCACTCCTTGTGACAGACAGCGATGCAGCGCAGTATAACTCCCAAACCAAGTCCTTAGGACTGTTGTTGAACTAAACCGCTTCGCGGTGGTCTGAGAAGCGTTTGTCAGATCCTACCTGCTCCATCCCCTCGTCTTTTTGGTCAGAGTTTTGAACAATCGCATCCGAGGAAGGTTCGCGATGAGCCTTCGAGACAGAAAGGAGGCGATGATGACCGAACTGCGTCAACGGATGATTGATCAGATGACTCTACGCGGGTTTTCTCCACGGACACACCAGTCCTATCTTGCGGCTGTGACCGGCCTGGCCCGCCATTACGAGCAGCGTCCCGACCAGTTGAAGGCCGAGCAGATTCAAGCCTATCTGGTGTATCTGGAACGGGAGCGGGGTCTGTCCTGGAGCAGCTTAAACGTCACGGCTTGTGGACTGCGTTTCTTCTATGGTCAGACTCTGAAGCGCAAACCCGCCGCGATGGAGATACCACGCCGGAAGGTGCAGAAGCGACTTCCCGAAGTGCTGAGCCGTTCCGAGGTCGACCAGCTCCTGGAGGCGGTTGGGAATGTGAAGCACCGGGCACTGTTGATGACCACCTACGCGGCGGGGCTCCGGGTCAGTGAAGTCGTGCGGCTTCGGGTTTCCGACATCGACAGCGCCCGAATGACCATTCGTGTCGAACAGGGCAAGGGATCCAAAGACCGCTATACGATCCTGTCCCCACGTCTGCTTGACGAGTTGCGTCGGTACTGGAAACTCCAGCAACCCAAGGAGTGGTTGTTTCCGGGTGCCAAGCCGAGTCGTCCTCTCGACATCACCGCTGCTCAGAAGGTGTATCGCAACGCCCGGCAGCATGCCGGCATCCAGAAGCGTGGGGGTATCCACACGCTCCGCCATTGCTTTGCAACGCATCTGTTGGAAGCCGGCGTCGACCTACGGACGATTCAAGCCTTGCTGGGTCACAACGCCATCACGACCACGATGCGTTATCTCCAGATCCGGCGGGACCACTTCGCGTCCGATTCCGGCAAGTTCGATCTGCTGGCTCTGCCTGAAACCGTTCCCGGCACATAGGGCTCTGCGGTGCCGCCCGCCTCATCGCGGGCAACGGGAGCGTCGCAGCCCGGCTGGGAACTGGCCGACATCTTCCGGCTTTACGGGCCAGCCTACCGCCGAGCTCACCGGCTCCCGTTGTCCCACTGGAAAGTGATGCACGCCATCGAGGTCTGCCGCACCGCGGCGTTGGGCGGTCATCTGGACCGGTGTGATGGCTGCGGCTTCGAACGTCCCGCCTACAACTCCTGCCGCAATCGTCACTGTCCGAAGTGTCCGGCCCTGCCCAAAACCCGCTGGCTCGACCGACAGCGAAGCGAACTCTTGCCCGTCGGCTACTTCCACTTGGTCTTTACCGTTCCTCACGAGTTGAACCCCATCGCGCTCACCAACAAGAGAACCTTCATCAACATCCTGTTTCGAGCCGTCTCGGACACTCTGGCCGACTTCGCGCGAACCCATCTTCACGGCCAACTCGGCTTTCTCGCCGTGCTCCACACCTGGGACCAGACGCTCGGCGATCACTTCCATCTGCATTGTCTGGTCCCGGCCGGCGCTTTGTCGTTCGACAAGCGTCGTTGGATTCCATCGCGCTCCAACTTTCTCTTCCACGTCCGGGCTCTATCGATCGTTTTTCGGGCCAAGTTTCTCGACCAACTCGACCACGCATTCCGGAACAATCACCTCCAGTTCCCAGGTGCGACCGCACCCTTGGCCCAAGCCCCCGCTTTCCAGCAACGGCTCCAACCCCTCAAGAAAAAGAGGTGGATCGTCTATGCCAAACGCCCCTTCGCTTCCCCCGACACGGTCCTGGACTACCTGGCTCGCTACACCCACCGAGTCGCGATCTCCAACCACCGCATCCGAACCGTCAAACCCGATGGAGTCTCGTTCCTCTATCGCGACCGCAAGAGTGGCGATTCACTCAAAACGATGACCCTGGACGCCGACGAGTTCATCCGACGCTTTCTCCTGCACGTGCTCCCACGTGGTCTGATGCGCATCCGCCACTTCGGCTTCATGGCCAACCGCCACAAAGCTCGCAACCTCGCCCGCTGCCGCCAGCTTCTGCCTCGAGCACAGGCACCACGCAAACCGCGTCCAGAACCGCTCCTCCAGTGGATTGCCGAACCCCGCCCGTGCCCGTCCTGCGGCATCGGAACGCTCGTTTCTGTCCGAATCCTCCCGCCACAAACCTGGGATTCGTCATGATTCCGTTTGCCGGTTTCAAACCAGAGATCCTCTCCGTCCCGCTCTTGGATCCGTGTGTCCGTTCGCCGTTTTTTCGAAACCGCACTTTCGGTCCTCCCATGCCTTCCTGGAGTTTCCGGACCGATCGCCGTCCCATCCCCGACCGCCCCCTCGCCCTCGATCTTCAGCGCGGTCCCCGCGATCTTTACAAAACCCATAGAAGGCGTTAACTTCCTCACCACGCGGCTTCGTCCAACAAGGTTTTATCCGCAATGCCAATCCGTACTTTTATCAGCGGACTTCGCGTGCCCGCACCGCGGATAAAACCCTATTCGTTAGGCGGAACTGTCTAATTCATGGTTGGCTGGGCGATGCCATTTCGACAAACGGGACGACGACCGAATGAAGCGCTGCGACTCTGAGAGTCCGGTTGACGCAGAAGAGTGGGCACTTCTCAAGGACCGCGAACGCCAGGCTCTGGTCGAGCGCTTCCACAAGAATGTAATGTCGCCATTGCGGAGAGGTGGACCCCTGCGCCGGGTTCCTAAACGCTAGCAGCCCGTGGCAGAAGTCTGATGGCTCGCGTTACGGCGGCGTTGCGCCAGATGCTAGGCGCCGCGCCGACTGCGATGCTGGTACATCGTTGAGGTGCGGCAACACCGCAGATGGTGTGACGCCGCCGTAACCCTCCGGGCGCACGGGGGTTGCGGTCGGATACTTTGTTGCTCGTCGTCATGATGAAACCGCATCAATTCCTCCTCGCGCCTCGTCTCCGCCTCGCAAGACCCGTGCGCGCGAACCATCAGACTTCTGCCACGGGCTGCTAGGAGTCTGCGCGGCAGAGCGCGAAGAACTCGAATTTATTGGGATTTGAGAGGGTCTTCGGAGGAGAACCCATCGATTCTTCCGATACGAGGAGTTCAGAGCTGTACGGATACCAGTAATTGGCCGTGTATCGGGTCTGCTGGGTTCCGGTTTTCCGGATTATGCCCATTCGATCATCCCGTTCATCCGCCGTAAGTTCACCGCCAGAGTGAGCAGGTTCCACTCACCGGTCACTTTGTCCAAACCGCGTAGACTGAACTGTCGGAATCCGAGCACCGACTTGATCCACCCGAAGGGCGGCTCGCCAATGTGCTTTCTGGCCCGGTAGCGGTCGCGCCCACGCTTGGTTTTCATCTTTCTCATCATCCGGCCAACAGCAGTGTCTTTGGGTGGGAGTGGAACATCGGCCAGATTCTTCTCGCGACCCATGGCAACATACCCGTCAATCTGACGTTGTTCCAACATCCCTAGATTCGACTCGGATCGATATCCCGCATCGGCCAGTACACGTTCGGGATGCTCTCCCAGGTTGTTGTTCAACGCATCCAGGGTCGGTTCCAACTGTCCCGCGTCGGACGCATTGGAACTCACCGTTGTCGCTACGATGATCCGGGCCTCGGAATCCACCACCGCCTGCGCGTTGTAGCATTGCTGGAACCCTTCAGTGGAGGTTTTCATGATCCGGCTTTCCGGATCTGTGAAGTTGTCCTGGGCCGTCGGTTTGGGCTCGCCCATGGGGCGTTTGAATGGCTTCTTTCCGCATCCGGGTTTGTCGTCTCCCGGTTCCCGTCCCGCTTCCTGGTCCGCAGCCATCTGACGTTCTTCGAGCCGTTTCATTGCTGCCTGGATCGTGGCCAATCGCTTTTTGCGGGTCGACAACCCATCGGGCAGTTCGTCTCCGCGCCGGTCCTTGCCGTATCGCTGGTCTTCTTCCTCATCGGTCGCCGTAGCCCGGTTCAACAGATCCCGAATCTGTTCGCCCAATTCGGTCTCCTGCTTCTTCATCCGTTCATAGCTCATCGCTTTGCGTTTGCTCGCATTCGCCCGCATCTTGGTTCCGTCCACCGCCACGGTTCCCATCTTCACCAGTCCCGCTTCCCGCGCCATCATCACCACTTGCACAAACAGGTTCCCGAACTCCTCAAGATGCAGTTTGCGAAAATCCGAGATCGTACGGTGCGCCGGAAAGTTCTCCGCTCCCAACATCCGGAACGCCACGTCGTCGGTCAACTTCGCCGCGATCTTCCGCGACGAGAACACCCCGGTCGCGTACCCGTAGATCAACACCTTCACCATCATCCGCGGATCGTACGCTTGATTGCCCGGTCCGTCCGTTCCATACCGCTGCTCAAACGCGCTCAAATCCATGGCGTCCACCGTGTCCGATATGAAGTACGACAGGTGATCTTCGGCCAACCAATCTCTCAGCGACGGCGGCAGCAGCAGGCTCTGTTCTGGGATATAGGTTCGATATGTTCGTGACATGTCCTATCTTCGATCTCTATCCGCCCAATTCCGGTCCTTCTGCCGCGCAGACTCCTAGGCGACCCTTCGTCACTAATCCGGCTCCGGGTACCCTCCGACCTTCGCAATCGTCCGAACGTACTTGTGGACCACCTTGCCCGTCGCCGGTGCTTCTCCTCGCTTGTGGAGCGCTGGAAACGCGGCAGTGTTTCCAGATTCCGAGGGGACCCTTCGCTAGACTGACTCTTTCTGGCCGAGAAACTTTAGAATCAGAGATCCGATTCCCCAAAGAAACAACGTGTTAAACAGAGTGGCAACGACGAGATGGCCGCCCATGTGCAGAAGCGGATTCAAATCGCCACCGTGATCGGGGTCTGTGAAATAAGTGTCAATGCCGCCGAAATCGTCGATCACGATGGCCGCTGTGATCATGAGAGATGCTGAGAGTGCCAGCGCGAAGACGAGGCCCAACACATCCCGATACGTAGTTCCAGCTTTCCGACTTGCGCGGTAGGAATGGTACACCGCCAGAATCACGAGCAGAATGGTCATGCTTGTGTATGTCGTACCGCTCGCGTAAGGAATGCCAAACGCAGGCAACATCAGAAAGCGAATAACGGCCAGAACCAGCAACAGGATGATTCCCGTTCTCACATCTGTGCAATAAGTGCTCAAAGGCTTGTCAAGGAATTTCATCTGACTTCCTCCATTGTCGTCGTGACCACAAGCGTTCGACGCTGGGCGACATGATATAACACGCTCCGATACACGCCGCGCACAACCCGCAGCACGCTGAAACACAACACTTCGGTAATCATGACGACGGGCGATCGACTCCTCGGGTTGCCAGCGGCGCAGCGGCTTCGTCGGCAGACTTCTGTTGGATTACCCGCGATAAACGCTTAGCGTTCATCGGAAGTGCGGGGGCGAGAAAGTCTCGTGGCGACGAAATCTCGGGCACTTTCGATAACGACGTTTGAAGGAAGCCGGTGGCGTTTTGCGGCGGACGCGGCAAGACGTGTTTGGGCCCGCCAAATGGCCGCTTCGCGTAGACGACCCAATCGTGGCGGAATAGCGTTCGCAGGAAAACCGCAAAGTGTTTCGGTTCGGACAGATACTGGATCTGTCCCGCAAACGTCAGCTCCTTCTTGCGAGAAGCCTTCTGCAATCCTTCAACGAACTTACCGCGGAGTTATAGGAGATGGTCCCCTCGCCCCCACATTGCGGGCAGGCATCGATATGAGGGAGATCCAGCTTCAGGTAGGGACGCCGCAGCGTCTTCACAAAGAAGAAGCGCAGAGCGGCAATGTGCAGACCCACCGTCTTGATCGCGAGCTTTCGCTCCCGGATCAAGTGCAGGTGATACTGCTTCAGGTGTTCCTGGCTGAGACGATCGGGACGCGTCTCAAAATACCGCGCGAAGTCCTCAACGACTCGCAGGCAGCATCGGATCGTGATCGGAGAGTAGTTCCGGCGCTGGAGTTCCTCCAGCATCCGCTGTCGCAGTTTGGTCATGTGAGCCTCCTTGGAGGCTCACATTCTAACCAGGGCTTACAGCGCGGCCGCCTGAACTGGTTCGATCCCCAATCGGCGACGGAACGCGCGCTGCTGGCGGTGACTTCCAACGTCAACCCGCGCCAGCACGACTTCGACCGCGACGGCCAGATCGACATGATGTTCACAACCATCAAGATCGGGATCTTCAAGACCATCCGCATGATCATCGGCGCGGTTCTGACTCGTTTCGTATCGCTGGAACTCGAGTTCTACCGCATGGAAGGCGGCATCTACCCCGACAAAACCAACGCCACCCGTAAAATCAAGACGGACTCTCTCGGCAAGTCAGGAGAAAGAGCCGCGCTCTTGCCGTCAGTGCTGATCGGGGATGTGAACGGCGACAGACGCCCGGACCTGCTGGTGGGGAGGGGCCGGAAAGAACTGCGCGTCTTTCTCGGCGTGCCGGGGCCGGACCTGTTCGCAAGGCGGCCTCAGAAAGTGGCGGTCGCCATGCCCCGCGAGGAATACACCTGGCTGGTGGACCTCAACAAGGACGACAAGCAGGACATCCTCATGCACCACCCGTCCACCACCGAGCCGCATCGGCTGACAATGCTGGTCGCCCGATGAGCAGAGAGGTGATTGTGCTGTTGGAGGCGGCATAACCCTCTCGCGTCACTTCCCCCCCGAAACCGACATCTGGCTGATCGAACTGCCCGACGAACCCCAAGTGGGCCGAGTCCGTCGAATCACGCTTCACAGTCAGCACGGACAGGCTCGGTGCGATCCAAAACAAACGCACTCGGACGTACAAGTCGCCTACGCTTCCATGTGGATCTCGTCGGGAAAGCCCCATTTCAGGCGGTTCCAGGTTTCCGTATCCGCGGTATTACAGCCATGTGACTGATTGATTGCGGTTAACCCGTGACTGTAGTTATATGTACGGGTGATTCAGCCCGGTTCCAAGCTTGCACACTACGAAGTCGTTTCTGCCCTGGGAAAGGGCGGGATGGGGGAGGTGTGGCGTGCGAGGGACTCCAAGCTCGGACGTGAAGTCGCCATCAAGACCCTTCCCGAAGAGTTCGCACAGGACGAAGAACGGCTCGCCCGATTCGAGCGTGAAGCAAAACTGCTCGCCTCGTTGAATCATCCCAACATTGCAACCATCCACGGACTGGAAGAAGACAACGACACGCGCTTCCTGGTCCTCGAACTCGTCGAGGGCGACACGCTGGCGGACCGGCTGAAGCACGGTGCGATCCCTGTCGAAGAGTCCCTGAAGCTCGCCCTCCAGATCGCGGAAGCCCTCGAAGCGGCGCATAAGAAGGGCGTCATCCACCGGGACCTCAAACCCGCCAACATCAAGGTCACACCCGACGGCAAGGTCAAGGTGCTGGACTTCGGACTGGCGAAAGCGTTCGCTGGAGATGGGAGCGAGGCGAACGTGTCCCAATCGCCGACCTTGAGCATGGCCGCGACCCAGCAAGGCGTCATTCTCGGCACGGCTGCATACCTAAGCCCCGAGCAGGCACGGGGCGAGGCTACCGACAAGAGAGCGGATATCTGGGCATTCGGTATTGTGCTGTTCGAGATGCTCACAGGACAGGGGACGTTCGACGGACGAACGGTGTCAGACGTGTTGGCCGGTGTACTGGCGAAGGAACCACAGTGGAACACCCTGCCACTAAACTTGCACCCTAGAATCCGGCTGCTGCTAGAGCGTTGCTTGGAGAAGGAGGCGAAGGACCGATACGGTGATATCTCCGATGCCCGGGTGGACATTCAGAAGGTGCTCTCTGACCCCGATGGTGTGTTCGTCCGGCCGGTTGCGGAGGCCGTCCAGACTGTACCGCAGTCGAAGCTGCCGTGGATGGCCGGGATGCTGCTCACTCTGATGATCGGTGGCGCAGCGGTGTGGTATCTCAAGCCTGCCGACCCGAGACCGATCAGCCGCTTTGACTACGAGCTGCCGGAGGGAATCAGTTTTACTAGGGCGTGTTAACACTACCGTAGTGCCTCGACGATGAGAGCGAAGTGAAGGAAGGCGAGGAACATGACGTCGAGTTTATCGAAACGGGAGAAGATACGCCGGAAACCTTTGAGTCGGCGGAAGAGCCTCTCGACTTCGTTCCTGCGGCGGTAGAGAACGCGGTCGTATTCCCACGGCTCCAGGCGGTTGCGCTTGGGCGGCACGACGGGAATCCACCCAAAATCCAGAGCCAATTGGCGGGTCTGGTCGTCCTGGTAGGCGCGGTCCATCAGCAGCGGTAGCGGCTCGGGTAGTGGCCCCAGACCGGCGAGCAGATCGCGGCCCTGCGGGGCGTCGTGCGCTTGGCCGGGCGAGAGCGCAAACGTTATTGCCGTTCGAGCATTCGCGGCAACCAGATGAATCTTGGTGGTCCATCCGCCGCGGGATTTGCCGATCGCTTGCGGACCGTTTTTTTTAACGCACCCGTGCCGTCGGGATGCACCTTCACAATGGTTGAGTCCATCGAAACGGCTTCCACCCGGATGCGCACCAGTTGCTCGCGCTGGAGTTTTTCGAAGACGGCGTCGAGCACGCCGTTCTTGGACCAGCGGTTCATCCGGGTGTAGATGGTGTGCCAGTTGCCAAAGCGCTTGGGCAGACCGCGCCACTTGCAGCCCTGCTCAGCCACATACAAAATGGCGTTCAAGACCGTCAGGTTCGAAAGACTGACGTTCCCCCGCTGACGCGGCAGCTCCGGCTCGATGCGACAATACTGCTCCTGTGTGATCTCCATGCCCTATTATAAAACATTCTTGCTCTTTAGTGTTAACACGTCCTAGTATTCTCAGGCAGATTGTTGCGATTTCACCCGATGGCCGACAGTTCGTGTACAGAGGCACGGGCGGGTTCTACCTCCGGGCTATGGATGGACTCGAAGCTCAGATGATAGCGGGAATTGGTGACGCTGATTTGGCAAACCCTGTTTTCTCACCCGATGGGCAGCAGATTGTTTATAGGGACTCCCCGTCGAACTCTGGACGATTGATGAAGGTCGCCGTCACAGGGGGTCCGCCCACCGTGCTCACCGAACCTGTCGGCACTCCCTTCGGTATCAGTTGGGAGACGAACGGCACGATTCTCTACGGGCGAGGGGATGGGATCTGGCAGGTGTCCGAGAACGGGAGCACGCCAGTCAAACTGATTTCTACCGAAGAAGGAGAGCAGGCTTACGGTCCACAGCTTCTGCCCGGAGGCGAATGGGTTCTGTTCACACTGGCCAGCGGAACCGGGGCAGGTCGTTGGGACGAAGCCGACATTGTCATCGAATCGCTTTCTTCCGGCGAGCGGCGAGTCCTGCGAACGGGAGGCGGCGACGCCCGTTACGTTCCGGCCGGACTCCTTGTCTATGCCCTCGAAGATGTGCTCTTCGCCTTGCCCTTCGATGTGGATACCCTCGAACTCAGCGGTGGACCCGTCTCGATCCTTCAGGGCGTCCGCCGCTCGCCCGGAGGCATAACCGGCAGCGCGTTCTACAGTGTTTCCGACAGTGGGACTCTTATCTACGTTCCAGGCACGGCCAGTGGTGCCACGTGGCTGGGGTGGGTGGATACGAACGGGGACATCGAACGGATCGATCTCCCGGCTGGTTACTATCGGCACCCGCGTGTGTCCCCCGACGGTCGATGGCTCGCAGTTGAACTGGGTCCCGACAACGGTCAGGATATCTACGTCCACGAATCCGCCGGAAACACGCAACCGATTCGTCTCACCGAAGGCGGAAACAATCGTTACCCGGTCTGGAGCCGGGACGGGGAGTACGTGGCCTTCCAGTCCGGTAACGAGGGCGATGGCGGTATTTTCCGGAGGCGCGCTGACGGGACAGGCCCCGTGGAGCGACTGACGACACCCGGGCCGGATTCCGTCCACGTCCCCGAATCATGGTCGCCGACTGAAGACCTGCTGGCCTACAGCGTGATGAGCACGGGCTCGTGGGAACTGTGGCTCCTGAACCTGGCTGATGGGACCAGCGAACGGTTTGGGGACCTCGAGGCGAGCAATCAGTTTGACACAGTCTTCTCTCCGGACGGAGAATGGATCGCGTACACTCAAAGGGGCACGGATGGTGTAGCGACATGGGTCAATTCGTTGTCCGATGCCGACACACGGTATCAGATTGGCCAGGCCGCAGATCAGGTCCATCATCCGCTCTGGACGCGGGACGGCGATCGATTGCTGTATTTTCCCGGGGCCGGATTCCCCCTGGCTGTGGACATCCAGACAGACCCGAATTTCGGCTATGGTCAACCGGTGCCCGTGCCGGGGCTTGTTCTGAACGTAAGCCCAGGCACGCTCCTAAACCACGACGCGGCGCCCGACGGTAGATTCGTGACGGTCATGTCTGAAGGCGAGGACGGTGCCAGCGGTAACTCTGTGATCGTGGTCGAGAACTGGTTTGAAGAACTGAAGGAACGGGTGCCGGTGCCGTAGCGGTCGCTGATCGAGCCTTCCATATCCTTCGCACTTTGTCCGATTCCCCAGACTGTTCCAATCCACATGCACGTGTAGTCGGGCCCTTCCATCTGGATTGCGCCGGGAAAGCCCCATTTTCAGGTGGTTCCAGTTTTCCGTATCGGCGGTTCACAGGCATGTGACTGATTGATTGCTGTTAACCCGTGACTGTAGTTATATGTACGGGTGATTCAGCCCGGTTCCAAGCTCGCACACTATGAAGTCGTTTCCGCCCTCGGCAAGGGCGGCATGGGCGAGGTGTGGCGTGCGCGTGATACCAAGCTCGGACGTGAAGTCGCCATCAAGACCCTACCCGAAGAGTTCGCCAAGGACGAAGAACGTCTGGCCCGGTTTGAGCGCGAAGCCAAACTCCTGGCATCGCTGAACCATCCCAACATCGCTGCGATCTACGGCCTCGAAGAAGACAACGCCACGCGGTTTCTCGTTCTTGAACTCGTCGAAGGCGACACGCTCGCAGATCGGCTGAAGCGCGGTGCCATTCCGGTCGAGGAATCCCTGAAACTCGCCCTCCAGATTGCTGAAGCCCTTGAGGCCGCGCATGAAAAGGGTGTGATTCACAGAGATCTCAAACCTCTCAACGTCAAGGTCACCCCCGACGGCAAGGTGAAGGTGCTAGACTTCGGACTGGCAAAAGCGTTCGCCGGGGACGGCTCGGATGTGAACCTGTCGCAGTCGCCGACATTGAGTATGGCAGCGACACAGCAGGGCGTGATTCTCGGGACGGCAGCGTACATGTCTCCCGAACAAGCCAGCGGCGCCGCGGTGGATAAGCGGGCCGACGTTTGGGCGTTCGGGTGCGTGCTGTTCGAAATGCTGACCGGCAAGCTAATGTTCACGGGCGAAACCGTGTCGCACATCCTGGCGGCAGTCCTGCGAGCCGAGCCCCCATTGGAAACGCTTCCGGTGGGCACTCCCGAGTCCGTCCATCGACTACTCCGCCGATGCTTTGAACGACAGCCCGGCCGGCGGCTCCGCGACATAGGCGAGGCGCGCTTTGCGATCGAGGATAGTCTGGCATCGCCATCGACCATCGACGCTCAGGAGGCAACGCCGACGATTGTCCTCCGGGTCTGGCAGAGGCCGATCGCGGCAGCCCTCATCGTGGTCGCCGCGGCGGCTCTCTCCGGCTACGTTGTATGGAGAGTCGCAATTCCAAACTCGGAGACGCGGACCACTCGCTTTATAGTTCCGGTCGAGGGTGGCCATGAAATGGAAGGGGCTCACATTCCCAGCCTCGCGGTTTCCCACGACGGCCGTGTCCTCACCTACGTTTCCCAGGGGCAGCTGTTCGCCCGGCCACTGGATCGCCTGGAGGCGATCGCCCTGGAGGGGACCCAGGGCGCAAAAGCCCCTTTTTTTTCGCCAGACGGACAATGGATTGGTTTCACCCAGGACAACGCGCTCAAGAGAACTTCCGTCGAGGGTGGAGCGGTAATCCAGGTCAGAGGCACCAACGCGGTTTCCTATGCTGAAGCCAGCTGGGCAGAGGACGGGAACATCATCTATCGCCCCCACGGATCGCGTGTCCTGTGGCACGTGCCGGCCGACGGCGGAACCCCCGTAACCTTGACGACACTCCGCGACGGCGAGACCTTCCATACCTCGCCTCAGGTGCTCGACGGTGGGAGACAGGTTCTCTATACGGCACTCGGTCCAAGTGCTGTGTGGAGTGACGCCGAAGTGATCCTGGAAGACCTCGAAACCGGTGAGCGCGGAACCGTTGCCGAAGCGGGAACCTATGGCCGATATGTCCGTTCCGGACATGTCCTGTATGCCACCGTGACCGGAACGATAATGGTCGTACCTTACGACATCGAACGTCAGGAAGTGATGGGCGATCGGGTGCCGGTAGCATCGGGGGTGCGTGTCGGCTTGTGGGGTGGGGCAGCATCTTTCGCTGTGTCCGATGGCGGGACCCTGGCGTATGTCGAGGGCTCAAACGCAATAAGAACGCAGCTCTCGTGGATCGATCGTGAGGAACAACGCCACCGCCCCTTGGGTGAGCCCTTATCGACATCCCATTTCGAACTCTCTCCCGATGGCCGCCAATTGGTCGCGGACATTCAAGGAACGGCTAACGGCGATATCTTTCTGATCGACAGCACATCAGGAGACCGTCGGCAATTCACATTCAGCGAAGCGTTCGACTTCTCACCAGTCTGGTCACCCGAGGGCGATCGCGTGGCCTACATCTCCGAGGATGTACGATCGACGATCGACGTACAGAATGTCAGTGAAGGGGGCGGAATCACATCGCTGCATACGGGCCAAGAGGATTCTGATCTGTGGGTCAGTTCGTGGTCACCTGATGGAGAGTGGCTCCTCTTCGTTGAGGCGCCCGAAGGGCAGGGGGACGTTTATGCACTGAATGTCGAGGACCCGGAGAACATCGTTTCGATCGCGGTGACATCCGCGGCAGAGGAGTATCCCCAGTTCTCGCCCGACGGAAGGTGGATCGCGTATCAGTTTGACAACGCTGGTCAGCCGGAAGTGCGCGTCGTGGCGTTCCCCGAGGTCGGCCGTCCGCAGACAGTATCGTCTCTGGGAGGAGAAGTCCCGCGGTGGTCGCCCGCAGGCGACGAACTTTTCTTCTGGGACAACCAGACGCTCATGTCGTCGAAGGTCTTGCTCGGCGAATCATTCAGCAGGGAGCCGGCGCAACCCCTGTTTGTAATACCCGACATTCAGAGAGACGGAGGGACCGGGTATGTCGTCGCCCAGGATGGTAATGAGTTCCTGATAGCCTTGAAGAATCCCGAGTGGCCTGCGAGCGAAATAGTTGTTGTCGAAAACTGGCTGGAGGAACTGTACCGCGACGTTCCGTGAGCTACGGAACACCATGCTACATGGATCTATTGTCGTGTCAACAGGCACGTCTTACCGGAAAGTGAATACCCGTCCCAGCACTCTATTCATGCTCTGAACTCAGGTTTCTTCCGAATCTTGTGCCATCGCAGTTTCCCGCACCGCTCGCAGAAACCTATCTGAGATTTTTTCCCGACCGCTTTGTATCGAACCCCTCCCGCCTCCCAGTAATCCTGGGCGTGTCCGCAGGCCCGACATTCCTGCTGCCACTTGCGCGATCCCTCCTCCATGGCTCTGTACGCTCGCGTGGGCATCACCGAGTATAGGAAGGCGTGTTTCGCATCCGAGGGGGAGCGTTCGGCCAGCATTCGACGGGCGGGCATGAACTTGCGCGTCCCGATCAGGATGATGAGCGTGACAAAGGTGAACAGCCCCATCACGCCCGTCATCCAGCCGTCGAAGCCGAACCAGAAAAGCACCGAACTGATGGTCAGAAGGACAGCGAGCGTAATAAGCCCATCCCCCAAGTGCTTCGAGAGTCCTTCAATGTCGTAGTAGTCCCTCACCGACTGCGGGGCCTGGTTATACCCGGATATCAGGTTGTAGTGCTTTTGGTACGCCACCATGTAGCCGACAACGACGAAGAGCGTCGAAAGGAACAGTCCGAACAGCAGACCTGCCAAACGGACGTTATCTTCAGATTCAAAGAGGCCAGTCATATTCTCGACAATAGTTCGTGTCGAACGCCCGAATCATCTCATCTTTCGTTTCAACAATGAACGCTACGGCCGCCCGCTGTCACGATCGGGCCGAGGTGCGGAGGCCCTAGCAGCCCGTGGCAGAACTCTGCAGGGTCGCGCGCAGGGGTCTTCGGGTTGCAGGCGCGAAGCGAGGAGCGGAGCGATGATCATTCATCGTGACCGACGAGCCCATGATCATTCATCGTGACCGACGAGCGACAAAGCCTGCGGCCCGACCCCCCCTGCGCCCTTCGGGTTACGGCGAAACGGGGCCGTCTTCGTTGTCGGCGACTCCTCCCAATGAATGAGCATTGTCTCGTCCTCACCTCCTAGAATCCGGCCCCGTTTGGCCGTAACGCGGCCCTGCAGAGTTCTGCCACGGGCTGCTAGCCTTCGCTGTTCGAGTCTTCCAGCCTCACCACAATCTCCAACTCGCCGACTGTTTCAGTCCACTTGGACGTGTCGCCGCCATCGCGGTAAGTTGGATCTTCACGAAGAACCCCATGAATACAGGTCCGTTCAGATGTCAGGCTAGGCGGTAGTTCAGGGAAGTGACCTTCTGATTGACCCCAACTCCTTCCTGTAGTCTTATTTACGGGTGATCCAACCCGGCTCCAAACTCGCGCACTATGAAATCGTTTCCGCCCTCGGAAAAGGCGGCATGGGCGAGGTGTGGCGTGCGCGGGACTCGAAGCTCGGGCGTGAAGTGGCCATCAAGACCCTTCCCGCAGAGTTCGCCAGGGACGAAGAACGACTCGCTCGCTTTGAGCGTGAGGCGAAGCTGCTGGCGTCGTTGAATCACCCGAACATCGCTGCGATTTACGGACTGGAAGAAGACAACGGCACCCGGTTCCTCGTCCTTGAACTCGTCGAAGGCGACACCCTGGCAGATCGGCTGAAGCATGGTGCCATCCCTGTCGAAGAATCTCTCGACCTGGCCCTCCAGGTTGCCGAAGCGCTCGAAGCGGCGCACGAGAAGGGCGTCATCCATCGCGATCTGAAACCCTCAAACATCAACGTCACGCCGGACGCGAAAATCAAAGTCCTGGACTTCGGACTGGCCAAAGCACTTGCCGGCGAGGCGGAGGAAGCCAACCTGTCCCAGTCGCCAACACTGAGCATGGCGGCGACTCAAGCAGGGGTCATTCTTGGGACCGCAGCGTATATGAGTCCCGAGCAGGCCAGGGGGAAACGGGTCGACAAGCGGGCGGACATTTGGGCCTTTGGAGTAGTCCTTTACGAAATGGTGACCGGCAGGAGGGCTTTCGAGGGCGCGAATGCCACCGACATCCTGGGGGCCGTTCTCAGGCTCGAGCCTAATTGGGAGGTTTTGCCGTTGGAGCTTCCGAGTGCACTGAGGAGAATTCTGGGCCGGTGCCTGGAGAAAGACCCGGGTCGCCGACAACGGGACGCCGGCGACATACGCCTGGACTTGCAGGCAGCTTTGTTCGAGGAGACAACCGCCTCGCCGGGCGAAGCGAGCGTCTCGCGACGAATCGCGGGTTGGGTCCCTTGGTTCTTAGCGGCCACGCTAGCCATGGTCGTTCTCGGACTCGTGGTTCGAGACGCCACGCTTTCGGGAACATCCCATGGAATTCGCCGATTTGCCCTCGACCTCCCCTGGAAGACCATGTCCAACTGGGGGGACTTTCGAGTCCGGATCTCTCCCCAGGGAACTCACATCGCGTACCCAGGAAGCGATGAGAATCGGACCACGATCATGCTGAGACCGCTCGACAGCCTGGACGCCGTCACGCTGATCAGGGCAGGTGCCGACCCGTGGAACCTGGCCTTCTCACCCGACGGCGAACGGTTGATTTTCTTCAGTGGATCTCAGCTCCAAACGGTGTCGATTCGCGGGGGCCAGCCAGAATTGCTTATCAACCTTTCTGATGAGCGGCTTCTAGGGAGCCTCGATTGGGGCAGCGACGAAATCATCTTGCTGGGCGGGCCCGATGGCCTGAGGCGAGTGCAAACCTCGGGCGGGGAGGCGGAACTCGTTGCAGAGGCGCGGGAAGGTGAGATATATCAGCACCCGTTCTCTCTACCGGGAGGAGATCACGCCCTCATATCGATTTCCCGCCTTCCGAACTTGAGGAGGCTCGCCGTCGTCGATCTCACGACGGGGACCGTGGACGAGCTTCCCCTACAGGGGCAAGAACCGATCTATTCGCCCAATACCGGACATATCATGTTTCGCCAGGGTGGAGAACTGTTCGCAGCCCGCTTTGATCTCGACTCGCTCGAGCCACGAGGGCAGGCCTTGGCCATAGCGAGCGGGGTCGCCTATGGCCCTCGCCTGTCCCAAGATGGGACTCTGGTTTATGTCGCCGAACGAGTTGAAGGCACCGCCGGATTCGTGTGGGTAGATCGACAGGCTGGCGCCGTGCCGATCCCGGGCGATCGGCGAGACTACCGTCACATCGATCTTTCCCCGGATGGCTCGTCGGTACTCTTCAACATTTTGGGTGAAATCTTTGCCCGAGACCTCAATCGGGGAACTGACATACTCGTTTCAAGCGGGGCGGCTTCTGGGGGAGCCAATATGCCCCGCTGGCACCCGGATGGCGAACGCGCAACATTTGCTCTGAGGCGCGGAGCACTCTTTGCCAAGATGGCCGACGGCAGCGGTCAGGAACAGGAGCTTCTGCAACATTTCGTCCCAGTCCCAACGTCCTGGTCGCCCGATGGGGAGAACCTGGCCTTCTTCGACAGTCAATCCGACGTGTGGATACTGCCGCGGGAAGGCGATCCGCAACCGTTTCTGACTTCAGCCGCCAACGAGAGGTCGCCTCGCTTCTCGCCTGACGGAAGCGCCCTCGCGTATGTTAGCGATGAAGCGGAAGCAGGTGAGTTCCAGGTGTACGTGACACCGTATCCCGAAGCAGATTCGAAAATCGCCGTGTCGGTCGACGGCGGGTTGTCGCCGATCTGGTCATCCGACGGCGATGAACTGTACTTTCGTCAGGGCAGCAAGGTGATGGCAGTTACGGTTTCCCTGACGCCCGAGATCGCAGCATCGTCTCCTGTGGAGCTCTTTGACGGCCCATACACGGTGGATCTCTCTGGCCACCAACGTTACGACGTTGCGCCGGATGGTCGATTTCTGATGGTTGAAAACAGTGAAGATTTTCGTGTGGTCGTCGTCGAGGGCTTCTTAGAGGAACTACGGCGCCTCGTGCCGTAGCGTATCTGAATCGGCTTGCCTGGGCACCTAACCAAACGCCGAATTTCTTCTCGAACAGTTCTCAACAGGGCTGTTGTCCTGAAGGCAGCGGCAGGTGTGGAGAGACGAAGCTCTGATCGCTCCGGGCAACAGTCCGGCTACTGAACGCTGGCGCTTATTGCCCGTTACACTGCGGACTAAGCATGTCCAGGTTGGTCAGGCTGATGCGATCACCGCTCGGACGGCTGATCAACGCGCCTCTCGCCAGCATCCGGTGACCCTCGTGAGCGGCGGGGTCGAAATCGCCAAGCATGAAGAAGTTGATCAGATCGAACGTCAGGTCGCCGATCGCGATTCTTCGGGCTGCGTCCAACTCTTCCGGCGTCGATTCCATCTCCGGGTCCGGGTTTCGGTTCCGGCTTGGATTGCTGGTCAGGGTCAGCGTCCATTGGTTCCCTTCTGTCCGCGTCAGGCAACCGACAGCCTGAACCAGCGAATTGGGTGGCAGCGGCTTTGGCCCGTCTTTGCCTTCGATTCGAATGTTGCCGGCGGAACTGGGATTCAACTCGACGTCTCCGGCCGGAAAGCCGAGCTTCTCCAGGAGGTGCGCTACGACAACAAGGTACTCCGGATCGCTCAATGGGGGTCTGCGACGGGGCATGGTCGATCGGACCTTCGTGTAAAGACTACCGACGGTGTCCTCTCGCCAGTTCTCGAAGAAGACGGGCTCGTTGAGTCTCGTACCCCCCCGCCCTCCGCCTCTGGTCGTCTCTCCGTGGCAACCGTCGCAGTTGGCCTCGAATACCACCTGGCCCGCCCGCGCCTGAGCCTCCGTGTAGACGCCTTCCCAGGCGGTCTTGCTTTCCGCCCCGGTTTGAAGGATCGTCCGCGCGGCCTCGCCTTTTGAAACCGGGTTCCACATCCCCACAATGATCAGTGCGGCAATCAAGAGAACCCCTCCTCTTGGTTGACTCCTGGCCTTCGTCTTCTCTTGGTAGTGCTCCATGATGGTGTTCTCCCCTGGGTGTCGCTGAACCGAGCTCATCCGCAGACACCCGACATCAATTCCTTTCCACAGACCGGTCTCAAGCCCATCGAGGTCCTTGCAGCGACCCTCCGGTCCGACCCGCACCTTGTAAGAAAATTTGGTAAATACTACGAAAGGTCGCAGATCAGTGCAAGCAAACGCCACAACAAGGGACAGGATTCTCGAGTCTCGGAGAACAGCTCCTCCCTCGTGCGCACACTGCAACGCACCTATTCACAGGTGATCTCCACCGAGCGGAGGCCATTCAGGCGCCGACCCCTCGTTGTAGCGAGGCCCGCTTCGGACGAGGAGTTGGCGTTCCTTCCCCTCACACACCTCTCTCGGCTCGTCGAGACCCGACAGGTCCGGTCGATAGAGCTCACCGAGCTCTATCTCGCGCGATTGAGATGGTAGTGGACGAGATGGTCGATGAAGGCTCCACGCTCCCGCCTGATATCGAAATCGAAGAGGTCCCCGCTGAGGTTCCCGGTTGAAACGAGGGATCACCGCACGCCACCTCATCAAAGCCCTCCGTCAAGACGGATTTGTCTAAACCCGCGTAACAGGAAGCCACCACCGGTTCAAACATCCCGATGGACGAGCCACGACGGTCTCAATGCCACAAACGATCGAACACCTTTGCCTTTCTTCGAAAGGCCTTCCGGTTCCCACAGCGTTCGTCACCCTATCGTCGCTCGTAGCGCACTACCTGGCGGGGGCCCACTTCTGCGCCAAAAATGATGCCATCGTCAGTGGCGGCGACCCCCTCGGCCGCGCTGCTGCCGCCTCCGGGGTTTGGGTCCGGGATGAAATAGGTCACGGACCCGTCCGTCGCGCTTCCCACCCGGATCCCGCGCATGAACGGGCTCGGAGGACCGCCATAGTCGGGAAGTTCGGTACTCGATTCGGAGTCAGCCACGTATATGGTGTCGTTGGCGTCGATGTGGATCCCGCTCGGGCGGCCGAACTGGAACCAGCATTCCAGGAAGTCGCCGTCCTGGTCGAAGATCTGAATGCGGTTGTTGTCGCGATCCCCGACGAAGAGCCTGCCCTGGGAGTCGGTCTCAAGCGCATGAAGGCTCGAAAACTGGTTGGTCCCACAAGGCCCAAAGCCCGGTACACCCCACTCCATGATGTACGTTCCCCTCCGATCGAACTTCACGATGCGCTCGTTCGTGCCTTCGGCATGTCCGTCCGCCACGAAGATGTCGCCGTTTCTCCCGACAACCACATCGGAGGGCGAGCTGAACGTGTTCGTGCCCCTCCCTGTCACCTTCCTCGTCCCCAATTCCATGAGGACTTCACCGTTCGGACTGAACTTCGTGACCTGTTGACCCACATCCCCGCCGGCCCCTCTCCCATCCGCCGGCAGCGGGTCGGTCACCCATACGTTCCCTTCCAGATCGACGTGGATGCCGTGAGGGAATGCAAACATCCCACTGCCGAAGCTCTTCAGAAACGTGCCACTCGCGTCGTACTGGAGGATCGGATCCAGTTCCGAACCAACGCAGGTGTTAGAACCGCATCGATCGATAACCCAGACGGTACCGTTCGTCGGGTCGACGTCGACGCCGGCCGTGGAACCCCAGTTCCGACCGTCAGGAAGCGGCAGCACCTGCCCGACCCAGGGATTCGGGAGATCGTTAGTAGGTTCCCACCACCGTGCCATGGGCGCGTTTCTGTTCTGCGCGTGCAGTCCCACCGCCCAGACCGCGACCACCGCAATTACGACAAAAAGCAAGATTGCTCTTGTTTGCAACATCGAATCCTCCGCTCTGGATGCATGGTCCGACCAACACCGAAGCTGAGTATAACTCCGACTAGCATACCTCCGCTTCTTGATGATCGAAACGGGTCCGGGCGAATCGATCGTGACCGAACTCGTGGTAGTTGTAAGATCTACTGAAGTAGGCATATCGCAGAGTAAATGCAGTGAGCGACCAAAACCTTTGAGGTCGCCGATACTCCAAAGTGGATCGCTCCGGACAGCCGTGCCTGTCGCCCTCGTGAGGTTATGTTTCAGAGTTTCTGCAAAAAAAGGTCCTGAAATAGGAAGGGGCCAGGGTATCTCCGAAAAGTTGGTAACCAATCAACTTTGAAACGAAGGAGATGAACCGATGGCCCGAACTAAGATTAGGCGAAAGGGAGTGGATTGGAAAGAACTGTTGGGAGAGGAAGAGGATCTGCTGAAAAGCGTCGTGCAGGAGGTGGTTCAAGAGATTCTCGAGGCGGAGATGGACCAGGTCGTGGGCGCGGTCAAGAGCGAACGAACAGGGGGTCGCACAGGATATCGGAGCGGCTACTACGAGCGAGGTCTGGTCACACGGGTGGGCAAGTTGGAGCTGCGCGTGCCGCAGGATCGTGCCGGCCGGTTCAGTACGGAAGTGTTTGAGCGCTACCAACGCAGCGAGAAAGCTTTCGTGGCCAGCTTGGCCGAGATGTACGTGCAGGGGGTGTCGACGCGGAAGGTGAAAGCGATCACCGAAGAATTATGCGGGCATTCGTTTTCGGCGAGCACGATCAGCCGGATCAATAGGACATTGGACACGGAGCTGAAAAAGTTTGCGACGCGAGGATTGGAAGAAGAATACCCCTACCTGATTCTGGATGCGCGCTACGAGAAGGTGCGCGAAGACGGGGTGATCCGGAGCCGGGCGGTCCTGGTAGCGATCGGAATCAACTGGGACGGCCGGCGCGGTGTGTTGGCGGTGGAACTGGCGGGACGGGAGAGCACGACCAGTTGGAGGCAACTCTTGCTGAGTTTGAAGCAACGCGGCTTGTGCGGGGTGGAGTTCGTGGTGACCGACGATCATGCGGGGTTGAAGAAAGCCATCGCAGAAGTCCTGCCCGAAGCGATCTGGCAACGCTGCTACGTCCACTTTCTTCGAAACGCATTGGATTATTTGCCGCGCAAAGCCGATGACGATTGTCTCCAGGAACTGCGTTGGCTCTACGACCGGCGGAACCTCCAGGAAGCGCGGCAGGATCTGGCGGCGTGGTTAACCAAGTGGGGGCAGAAATATCCCAAACTTTGCGACTGGGTCGAAGACAACATCGACGAGACGCTGAGCTTCTACACGCTGCCGCGCCAGCATCACAAGCACATGAAATCCACCAATATGCTGGAACGGCTCAACGAGGAGATCAAGCGGCGAACGCGCGTGGTGCGGATCTTCCCCAACGCAGCCAGCTGTTTGCGTTTGATTCGGGCGCTGACCACCGAAACGCATGAGAACTGGATCGAAGCGATCCGCTACTTGAACATGGATCTGTTGAAGGAACACAAAAAGGACTGGCACCGTCAGACGCCCGCTGCCTAAACGCGTCAAAACGGGCCAACAAGGGATCGGTCAGGATATTGATCGTCGATTACAGGGCATCCTGAAGCAAAAATCGCTGTGGAAAACCTTCGGAGGGGGCGAAAGAAAGAAAAAGAACCAAAAGAAAGAAACGCCGAGGCCTGATGGAAATGACGCCTCAGAGGAAATCCGCAAAAGACGCGGATTCCCTCTGAGCCTTGGAAAAGCTTCGCCAAGAACGCTCAGCTTTCCCACATTCCCACAGGCCCGACGGCGGTCAATACTTAAGAACTGAATTTTTCGGAAATACTTTTTGCAGAACTTGACGCACACAACTCCTCGTGACCACCGTTACACGACCGGGTGACTGTTTGATTGCTATCAACTTCCGCCTTTCGTATGCTTGGCGAGTTTTCTGCAGTTTGTCTCGCAACACGCATGAACGATGGAATCCGGCACAAAACTCGCTCGACCTTAAGGAGGGATGCTGACGATGACCAAACCGATGGAATCACAGGCCCCGCCAGAAGCCGTGGTGATGCAAATGGTGATGGGAGCGTGGGTATCCAAAACCATTTCGGACGTGACCCGACTCGACGTGCCCGACCTGCTCCAGCGACACGGACCAAGCACTGCGGTTGAACTTACACGAAACTATGGTGTAGATGCCCGACCTGATTTTCTAGAACGAGCGCTCCGCGCTTGCGCCAGCGTCGGCATTTTTACCGAGGATGCGGAGGGCAAGTTCGGGCCTACAACGCTGTCGGAAGTGCTCACATCAGGTTCCGCCGTCTCCGTCAAGAAACTTGCCGAAATGTTTGGAGCGAGTTGGTGGACTGTCTGGGGAGGCCTCGCTTCGGCACTACGAACGGGCGAGCCCCAGGCAAAGAATAAGCTGGGCATGGAGTATTGGGACTACTGCAATGCCAACCCCAAAGAAATGGAGGACTTTGGCGAGGCGATGAAGTCCAACAGCCACCGTTCACTACTCGGTGTGTTGGCGCATTGCGATTTCTCCGGCTCTCGAACGGTCGTGGACGTCGGAGGGGGATTTGGCCATTTGGTCGTTGCACTGCTCGAAAAGTATCCAGATTTACGGGGCGTGGTTCTGGACCAGTCGGAACTGATCCCGATCGCCAAACAGAGTCTGCCGGTTGAAGACGAGAGCGTCGCGTCGAGGATGGAGTACGTCGGTGCCGACATGTTCGAGGGAGTGCCCAAGGCGGACGTGTTCATCATGAAACACATCATTCACGACTGGGACGACGCCCGGTGTATCCAATTGCTCCAGAACTGCAACGCAAACATGGACGGTGACGGACGTGTGATCTCGGTCGACGCTGTCCTACCCCCAATGGGCGATCGCGGTGGAACGGCGGCCAAGTTTCTCGACATCGACATGATGGTCTTCATCCCCGGGAAGGAACGAACCAAGGCGCAGTGGGAAGCTTTATATGACGCCGCCGGCTTTAAGATATCGTCTATCACGCCGCTTCAGGACAACTTCGGGACGAGCATCGTTGAAGGGGTTAGAAAATAGGTTCTCGATCTAAACTGATCTGAAGAACTGTGCGTTGCCTGTCCGCATGAGCAATGCGACGTCGATTTCATCGTCGACCCGAGCCAACTCGACGAGTACGTAGTCGAGGAAATCGGGCCCATCGAAGAAGTATGCTTCTGTCACCTGCGAGGCATGCACAGCGCAGAACACAAATGTCATGAGCACGAACGTTGCGAAACCCGTTAAGGTGGCGATCATCGGCGCCAGCGGCACCTACGGCAGTGGGATCCTCGCGCGGGCCGAGGAGATCGGTGTCGAGGCGGTGGTGGTCACGCGGTCGCCGCACAAGCTCAAACACGTGAAGCCGACGACTACGGTGGTCGAGACAGAGCTGGATGAAGAGGACAAGTTGAAGGAGGCGTTTACTGGCTGCGATGGCGTTATCTCGGCGCTCGGCGACGACATGAAGAAGCGTCCGAAGACGCACAACCTCCCGCACGTCTGGAACGCCATGAAGGCTGCCGGCGTGACAAAGTATATCGGCATGGGCTCCGGACCGATGATGATGCCGGGCGAGAAGCCCGGGCGTTTCCAGCGCGTCGCGCATGCTGGGCTGAGCGTTGCGAAGCTGTTTGGCGTTGACATGCTGGATCAGAACGAGTGGGAGCGCGACAGTCTGCTAGGAGCCTGCGCGGCGGAACGAGAAGGATGGGTGTTCCATGGGATTTGATCGCGATTTCCGAGGAGCCCCTGCCGATTCTGCCACCAAGCCGAGCTCAGGCCGTTGCGGACTGGAGTCGTGAGCCGTGTGGTGGGCTTGGCGAGTCCCGGTTTCCCGGATTATGCCCATGCGATCTTCTCGTTCATCCGTCGTAAGTTCACCGCCAGAGTAACCAGATTCCATTCACATGCCGCGTTGTCCAAACCCCGCAGACTGAATTGTCGGAATCCCAGCACCGACTTGATCCACCCGAAGGGCGGTTCCCCAATGTGCTTTCTGGCCCGGTAACGGTCCCGTCCACGCTGGGTTTTCATCTTCCGGACCATCCGGCCAAACGCAGTGTCTTCAGGTGGAAGGGGAGCGGCGGCGAGGTCCTTTTCGCGGCCCATCGCAACATACCCATCGATTTGACGTTGTTCCAGCATTTCTAAATTCGACTCGGATCGGTATCCCGCATCCGCGAGCACGCAGTCGGGATGCTCTCCCAGATTGTCGTTCAACGCCTCCAGAGCCGGCTCCAACTGCCCCACATCCGCCGCATTGTTGCTCACCGTTGTCGCCACGATGATCCGGTCCTCAGAATCGACCACCGCCTGTGCGTTGTAGCATTGCTGAAACCCTGCGGTGGAGGTCTTCATGATCCGGCTTTCCGGGTCGGTGAAGTTGTCCTGGGCTTTTGGCTTGGGCTCACCCATGGGGCGTTTGAACGGCTTGCCTTTCTTACCGCTGCCCGGTTTGTCGTCTCCCGATTCCCGTCCCGCTTCCTGGTCCGCAGCCATTTGACGCTCTTCGAGCCGCTTCATTGCCGCCTGGATCGTGGCCAATCGCTTCTTGCGCGTCGCCAACCCCTCGGGCAGTTCGTCGCCGCGCCGGTCCTTGCCGTAACGCTGGTCTTCTTCCTCATCGATCGTCCTGGCCCGATTCACCAGATCCCGAATCTGCTCACCCAACTCGGTCTCCTGCTTCTTCATGCGTTCATAGCTCATCGCTTTGCGTTTGCTCGCATTGGCCCGCATCTTGGTTCCGTCCACTGCCACGGTTCCCATCTTCACCAGACCCGCTTCTCGCGCCATCCGCACCACTTGCACGAACAGGTTCCCGAACTCCTCAAGATGCTGTTTGCGAAAATCCGAGATCGTACGGTGCGCGGGAAAGTTCTCCGCTCCCAACATCCGGAACGCCACGTCGTCGGTCAACTTCACCGCGATCTTCCTGGACGAGAACACCCCGGTCGCGTAGCCATAGATCAACACCTTCACCATCATCCGCGGATCGAAGGCCTGATTGCCTGGCCCTTCAGACCCATACCGCTGTTCGAACGCGCTTAAATCCATTGCGTCCACAGCATCCGATATGAAGTACGACAGGTGATCTTCGGCCAGCCAATCTCTCAGCGACGGCGGCAGCAGCAGGTTCTGTTCCGGAAGATATGGTCGGTAGGTTCGTGACATGTCCTATCTTCGATCTCTATCCGCCCAATCCCGGTCCTTCTGCCGCGCAGACTCCTAGGCGCCGCGCCGACCGGTCAGCGGGTCCGGAGAAACGCCGCGCGGCAACAACGCAGATGGTGCGACGCCGCCGTAACCCTCCGGGCGCACGGGGGTTGCGGTCGGATACTTTGTTGCTCGTCGTCATGATGAAACAGCATCAATTCCTCCTCGCGCCTCGTCTCCGCCTCGCAAGACCCGTGCGCGCGAACCATCAGACTTCTGCCACGGGCTGCTATGGGGTCCGTCTCGGGCGGACACGACCCCGTCTCGGGCCTCCTTGACAGCGCGATCATCAACGTGTAAATTCTCGACGGCTTTTCGCCAAATTTTTGCTTAAAGACGCTTTTCGGGGTGGTAGTGGACGTCTCTTCTCACGATGTTCTTCTGGTTGGTGGTGGCGGTGCCGGTCTCCGCGCAGCGATCGCTGTGGCGGAATTCAACCCCAAACTCAGCGTTGCCGTAGTCTCGAAAGTCTACCCGATGCGGAGCCACACGGTCTCGGCCGAAGGAGGTGCCGCGGGCGCGGTAGCCCCCGACGACAGCCTCGACGAGCACGCCTACGACACCGTTTCGGGAAGCGATTGGCTCTCGGACCAGGACGCCGTCGAACTGTTTGTCGACGAGGCTCCCAAAGAGCTACTGCAGATGGAGCACTGGGGCTGTCCCTGGAGCCGGACACCGGACGGACGCATCGCGGTCCGACCGTTTGGCGGCATGAAGAAAAAGCGGACCTGGTTCGCCGCGGACAAGACCGGCTTCCATATGCTCCACACCCTGTTTCAGACATCGCTGAAATACGATCCCATCGTCCGCTATGACGAGTGGTTCGTCACCAAATTGCTCATCGATGACGGTCGCGTGCAGGGAGTGGTGGCGCTGGAACTCATGTCCGGAAAAATCCAGGCGATCACCGCAAAGTCGGTAATCCTCTGCACGGGCGGCTGCGGCAAGGTGTTTCCGTTCACCACGAACGCCAACATCAAGAACGGCGACGGGATGGCGTTGGCCTTCTGGGCGGGTGCGCCTTTGAAGGACATGGAGTTCGTCCAATACCACCCGACCGGCCTTCCTTTCACCGGGATCCTGATCACGGAAGCCGCGAGGGCTGAAGGCGGATACCTGGTCAATAAGGACGGATACCGCTACCTGCAGGATTACGATCTGGGCAAACCCCAACCCGAACCCGTCCTGCGGTCGATGGAACTGGGTCCGCGCGACCGGTTGTCCCAGGCTTTCGTCAAGGAACAGGAAAGGGAACGCACAATCGAAGGCCCGTACGGACACGTCGTGAACCTCGATCTCCGGCATCTGGGAGAAAAGAAGATCAACGCCAGAATCCCGTTCGTCCGGGAACTCTGCCTCAAGTACCAGAACATCGATCCCGTCCGCGAGTTGGTTCCCGTGCGTCCCGTCATTCATTACGTCATGGGAGGCGTTCACACGAACAACGACGGGGCAACGCCTATCGCGGGCTTGTTCGCCGCCGGCGAGGTCGCGTGCGTCAGCATCAACGGAGCGAATCGCCTGGGATCGAATTCTCTGCCCGAGTTGCTTGTTTTCGGAGCTCGCGCCGGGCAAGCGGCGGCATCATTCGCGTCGGATCAGAAGGAACCATCGAATCACGTCATGGCTCAGGCCAACGATGAACGCCGGCGCCTGGAAGAGCAGTATCTGCGGAAGACGGGCGGCAGCGAGCGGATCGCGACGATCCGGAAAGAAATGCAGGCCACGATGGAGGAGGGCGCGGGCATCTACAGAAACGGCGAGGCGCTCCAGAAATCTACGGACAAGATTCGAGAACTCCAGGATCGGTTCCGAAACATCCTCATCGAAGACGACAGCCGAACCTTCAATACCGAATTGACTTCAGCACTCGAGCTTGCTTACATGCTCGACGTGGCCGCTTCGATCGTCCAGTGCGGTTTGAAGCGGACCGAATCCCGTGGAGCTCATCAGAGGACCGATTTCCCGAGCCGGGACGACGACAATTTCCTGGCGCATTCGCTCATACACCGTAATGAAGATGGCTCTTCCCGAATCGAGTACCTTCCGGTCACGATCACGCGTTGGCCGCCGGGGGAACGAGTCTATGGAAAGTAGGCGCACATGACAGAGAAGGTCGTCCTTCAGGTCACACGTTACCGGCCCGAGCAGGAAACGGAACCGACGATTCAAGAGTACGAGGTGCCATTCACCGATGACTGGGTGCTCCTCGACGCCCTCAACTACATCAAGGACAACGTGGACGGGTCGCTGTCGTATCGATGGTCCTGTCGGATGGGAATCTGCGGTAGTTGCGGCATGATGGTGAACGGGGAGCCCAAACTGACGTGTGCGACCTTCGTTTCCGAATACGCACCCGGCCCTGTCCGCATCGAGCCGCTGCGTTACTTCCCGATCATCCGCGATCTCACAATCGAGATGACGGACTTCATGGGGAAACTCAAGAGTGTCAAGCCGTGGATCGTCCGGGAAGAGGAAAAGCCTCTCTCAGAGGGAGAGTACCTTCAGAGCCCGGAGGAACTGGACCAATACAAACAGTTCAGCATGTGCATCAACTGCATGCTGTGCTATGCCGCGTGTCCTGTCTACGGACTGGATCCGACTTTCACAGGGCCGGCCGCGATCGCCCTGGCCCAGCGTTACAACATGGATTCACGGGATCAGGGCTCCCAGGAGCGCCTCGGGGTGCTGTCGGACCACGAAGGAGTCTGGGGCTGCACTTTCGTCGGCGAGTGCACCAAGGTTTGCCCGAAGAATGTCGATCCGGCCGGAGCCATCCAACAGTACAAGGTGACCGCAACCAAGGACTGGTTCAAATCCTTCATCATGCCGCGGGGAACGGAATGACGCGCAATCCGGCATACCGGGAGTTTCGCCCGAAGTGGTACCGAACCCGTGTATCGACTTACTGGTGGCTTTCGCAGTGGTCTTACACGAAGTTCATCCTGCGGGAACTGAGCAGTGTGTTCGTGGCCTACTTCATCGTGATTACCCTGATGCAGGTGCAAGCATTGGGCCAGGGCCCGGCGGCGTACGCGACGTTTCAGGAGTTCATGACGCATCCCTTCGTCGTTCTTCTGAATGTTGTCACGTTTCTTTTTCTGCTCCTGCACACGATCACCTGGTTCAATCTCACACCCCGCGCGATCGTCCTTCGATTGGGTGGCAAACGTGTTCCCGACTTTCTGATCATCGCGCCAAACTACGTGGCGTGGCTCGTGATGTCGGGCGTCGTCGCCTGGTTCATCCTGAGAGGCTAGAATGGCGGAGAGATCATACGTTGCTTTCTTCTGGGCGCTGTTCAGCGCGGGAGGAGTCACAGCCGCTTTCCTGTTACCCGTCCACGTGTTCCTCTTCGGACTGGCCTTTCCCCTGGGCTGGATCGAACCTCCCGGTTATGAGAGTCTCCTCGGCTTGCTCCAGTCTCCGGTAACGCGTCTCTACCTGCTCGCCCTCTGCGTCCTGTCGCTGTTCCACTGGGCACACCGATTTCGCTACACGCTGTACGACGGCGCACAGATCAAGCATCTGAACGAAGTGATCGTGGTCGGCACCTATGGCGGGGCTCTCGCCGGATCGGTTGTGGCCGTCTACCTGCTGTTTGTCGCGGTGTGAAGTCATCAGTGTCGGTGCCCACGAGCGCGTACAGGCTCCGCACGATATGAGATTTCGAATCTCGAACTTCCAACGAAGGCTCCCCAGTAGTAATCCAATTGCAATCTGTAAGACCCAAGGTAATCATCCAAAAACAGGCTTGGAAATGTAGTGGCGGAGGCACCTCGACCTGCGGCCGGCTGACTTCACCCAAAAAGGGAGACAAGACATGAACCAAGAAGAACAAGATAAGCGGTACGGGCAGTTAATCGCCAAAGCATGGGCCGATGAGGAGTTTAAGGCCAAGCTCAAAGCCGATCCCAAGGCCGCCATGGCAGAGGTGGGCATGGACCTGGCGGAGGGGGTGGATATCGAAGTGGTTGAAAGCACACCGGAAAAGGCCTATCTGGTCATACCCCCCAAACCCGAAGCCGTCGGGGAGCTCTCCGATGAAGACCTGGAGAAAGTGGCGGGGGGGATGACTGCCGAGTTATCCCCCGGCCCGCCTACTGACACTGTCCATGGCCAATGGAAAAGCATCCGGGGGGGCGGGCTACGCCTCCACGACGGTGTCGGAGGCAAGGGCAACTCTCACACAAACGGGATCAGTGAATGGGACGATTTATCTGCATCGAAGAGCTAACCGACGTCTTCACCAAAGTAGCGGGATCTGGCGATTCAAGTAGTAATCCAATTGGAATCTGTTAGACCACAGCAATGATCGAATACAGGTTCGGAAATTCAGCAGGAGGGGCGGCACTTTAGCCTGCGGGTGGCTGGCTTCACCCAGAAAGAGGTACAAGACATGAACCAAGATGAGCAAGGTACGCGGTACGGGCAGTTGATCGCCAAAGCATGGATCGATGAGGAGTTTAAGGCCAGGCTCAAAGCCGATCCCAAGGCCGCCATGGCAGAAGTAGGCATAGAGCCGCCCGCGGGGTTGGAGATCGAAGTGCTTGAGAGCACCCCCGAGAAGGCCTATCTGGTCATACCCCCCAAACCCGTCGATGAGCTCTCTGATGAAGACTTGGAGAAAGTGGCGGGGGGGGGCGAGTCTGGGTTTGGCGATTTGTCTCTGACGCAATCCGGCTGGCGCCATGGCAGGGATTTACCTGCTGTATGGGTCTGGAATCTGGGCGCTTCCTCCTCAGGCTGGGTCTGGGGATCTCAAGACCCCAAGGCCGCCCGTAAGTGAGCTCTCTGATGCACACCTGGAGAATGTTGCGGAGGGGTATTCGCGGAATGTTGGGAAGACCTGGCTGGAAAACCTTAGCGCGTCACCAGAAAAAACTGCTGCATTGCGCTCTTGATCGGGAGCTTCTCGAAGTGCGTGAAGCCGGCTTCGCGCGCCAGGTCCCGTGCTCCCCGTTCTCCGATGATCGTGCCCAGTCCGGCTCCTTCCTCCGCCAGCGACACCGTTAGACAGTGGTAGGGGCTCAGGGAGGATCGCATTTTGCCAGTCGCGTTGCGGTTTTCCATCGGGTTATCGGAGCCGGTCGGTTCCGACCAGAACAGCAATCCATGCTCTTCGCTGAGAAGACGCCCGATCTGTCGGAGCGCCCCTACGGGATCGGGCATGTCGTGGATGCAGTCGATCGCCAGCACGAGGTCAAAACGCTCCGTAGCGCCCATATCTTCCAGACTCGTCTCCCGGAACTCGACGTTCGATACCTGTGCTTCCGCGGCGAGGTTTCGAGCACGGCCGATGCTCTCGCCGTGCGGATCGATTCCCACGACCCGGGAGGCCGGATAGGCCGTTCCGATCGCCACGCTTGCGCGGCCGAGCCCACAGCCCACGTCCAGCGCTACGATGCCGGATCGCAAACGGTCTTCGAGTTGAGGCACGGAGGGGAGCCAGTGCCCGGCGAGCAGGTGGTCGAACCAGGGTCGATGCATCCGGTCGATGGCTTCGACAATGTCGGGGCTTAACTCCGAATAAGGAATCCCGCCGCCATCGCGAAAACACTCGATCAACCGGGGGGTCATCAACAGCGACGGCAACGCAAACTGAAACGCGCCGGCGGCGAAAACGGCGGAGTCTTCCTCTGCGAGGACGGATTGTTGCTCGGGAGTCATCGAGTAACGATCCTCGAGGGAGTGATGCTCCACGTAGCCCGAACTGACCATGGCCTTGAGCCACTCCCGCGTGTACCGTTCATCGAGCCGTGCAGCCTCGGCGAGCGATCCACTGCTGGCAGGACCGGTTTGGGCCAACAACTTGAACAGACCGAGCCGATCTCCGATGTAGCCGAGCCCGGCCGCAAACGCACCCCCGACATCGGCCACAACCTGTTCCACGATTCGCTTGCGTTCGTCGCTCATCGGCCCACCTCCCCTCTTGACTGGACTATCCTCCCACCACGTCGACCACCATCTCCATGTCGATAAGATTCTCACGACTTTGAAGGGTTTGCACAACCGCGTGGTTCTTGGTGACAAGCCACTGCCCAAGATCGAACAAGGCGGACAGCGCGACGACTCACCTCCTGCTCGTCACTCGTCACTTGTCACTCGTCACTTGCTGAAATGGTGGGGAAAACCTTCGCTCACTGCGCGGGCTACCATAGCGGCAACCTTTACAGCCCTTCATTTGACCCCTAACTGCTTCTCCTATAAGATCGTCCGCACTCTCCAGACGAGTGCCGTAGGAACAGGACACCACCCCTCCACCGGGAGCGGTTGCAGCGGTCCTGAAGGAGGTTGCGATGGCGCATTCACGACGTGAATTCATCAAGTCGGGAGCGGCCCTGACGGCCGCCGCCGGCCTCGGGCTGCCTGTCGGCAGCGCTGCAGTATTCCCAATCCAGGGACCCGACGACGGTGCCGGCCCCGACCTGGTTCTCATCAACGGACGCATCTTTACGATCGACGGCGCCCAACCGCGCGCCGAAGCGTTCGCCGTGAAGAACGGCCGCTTTATCGCGGTCGGCTCGAGCGACGAGATCCGTCCACTCGCGACAGGCAACACGCAGATCATCGATGCCGACGGCATGACCGTGACACCCGGGTTCATCGATGCGCATTCGCATCCTTCCGGAGCCGGTGTGTCGGAACTGATCAACGTCAACGTCGATCTACGTTCCATCGCCGAAATCAAGGAAGCAATGAAGGACCGTGCTTCGATCACACCCGACGGCGAATGGGTGATCGGGTTCAAGTACGACGACACGAAGCTCGCCGAGGGTCGTCCGCTGAACCGGCTGGATCTCGACGAAGCGGTGCCACGAAACCCGGCGATGGCCCGGCATCGCGGTGGGCACACGGCCGTATACAACAGCAAGGCCTTCGAGCTGGCCGGCGTCACCGCCGACACTCCGGATCCGGATGACGGGAAGTTCTACCGCGAGAACGGAGAGCTGACCGGCAAGGTTGCCGAACGCGCGCGGAACGTCTTCAATGGCTTGATTCCCTCGGGTTCGACCCGCGAGCAGCGACAGGCCGGCGTACGCCTGATCTCTGAGATCATGACCCGTTCGGGGCTGACATCAGTGCATCAGACCGGGGGCGGCACGAACGACCTCATCGCCTACCAGGACGCCTACCATGCAGGCGAGCTGCTTTTCCGCATGTACCTGTTCCCGCGGGGTGGGCTGTATGAAGACCTCAAGAGCTCGGGTATTCGGACGGGTTTTGGCGACGAATGGCTAAGGATTGGTGCGGTCAAATACGGCGCGGACGGGTCGGCATCGGAACGGACGATGAGGATGAGCACACCATACGTTGGCCGTCCAGACGACTACGGGATCTTGACGATGTCCCAGGAAGAAATCCACGAAGTCGTCGAAGACGCTCATCGCAACGGGTGGCAGATTGGAATCCACGCCAACGGGGACGTAACGATCGACATGGTGCTCAACGCCTACGAACGCGTGCATCGCATGTGGCCCCGCGACGATCCGCGGCATCGGATCGAACACTGTTCTCTCGTCAACCCGGACCTGCTTCAGCGGATCAAGGACCTGGGCGTCATCCCCGCGCCGTTCTACACCTACGTCCACTACCACGGGAACAAGTGGGTGGAGTACGGACCGGAGAAGATGCGATGGATGTTCGCTCACAAGTCATTCCTGGACTACGGCATCCCGGTCGCGCCGGCGTCGGACTACACTCCGGGCCCGTATCAACCGCTGATGGCGATCCAGAGCATGGTTACAAGGAAAGATTTCGACGGTCGCGTCTGGGGGCCGAACCAGCGTGTCAGCGTCGACGACGCCATGCGGATCTGCACGATCAACGGGGCGTACGCTTCCTTCGAAGAAGACACGAAGGGTTCGATAACGACCGGCAAGCTCGCCGACTTCGTAATGCTGGCCGACGACCCCCATGAGGTGGAGCCGGACGAGATCAAGAACATTCAGGTGGTGCGCACGGTCGTCGGTGGGAGAACAGTCTACGAGGCGTAGACGCGCTGGGGTCGGAGTCAGCGCAACTTTAGACCGGGTGTAGGTGCGGTCTATGACAGAGCGCACCTGCACCTATCGCAAATTGCGATATTTGAAAGAATCCACATTGCAGGTTGCTCATTGGAGATTTGTTTCATTTCAGATTTCCGACCAATAAGAAATCGAGCAATTTGCGATCTCCAAACTTCCAATGCGGACTCGTCCAATGACCAATTTGCAATAGCTGTCGGACGAGGCCCCAGCCACCTCCCTCGATCGAGCACTGTGTGCGGTCATAGACGTCATAGACCGCACCTACACATCTGTCGTATCTATCCGGCTCCTTGAGCCAGTGCAGGAGGAGGAATCGGACCGAGAACGTTCTCCACGGCGATTCCCAAGCCCAACAGCCGGCTGTCATCGCCGGGGAGTCCTTCCAGCTCCAGGCCGACCGGCAACCCCGACGTCAGGCCGGCTGGGATGGCCAATCCCGGGGCCCCCAAACGGGGGCCGAAAAAGATATTCATGACGATCGGGTCGACCACGTCTACCATCTTGCCGTTCACGAGGGTTTCCTCTACGGCCATAGCGGTATCGGGGTCCAGCGGCGGCGGCGGAATCGGTATGGTCGGGAACGCAATCGCGGCGAGGCCGTTCGTCTCGAAAACATTCTCGTAAAAACTCGCCGCCGTCGTAAGGATCTCGATTCTTTCCTCCGTTGAAAGCGGGGCTTGCGCGGCGCGACTCGTTGGCATGTCACGGCCTGCGTAGACGTCCTCGAGCGTCACATCAGGAAGATTCTGCGCCAGCCACTCGCCAAGGTCGCTCCTCGGCAGCCTGGCGGCGTCACTCAACCGGCCTCCTTCATCGAGCTTCAGGATCGATTTGAAGTCGATCTCTACCAATTCGAGACCGGCATCACGGAGCTTGGAGAATGCCGTGTGAATTGTGGCAGCCAGTCCCCCATCGATGAGTTCACTCTCCCAATAGTCGGCGCGCGGAATCCCGAGGCGGACTTGGCTCAACTCGGTCGGGGGAACCGGTTCACCGGTGATTACCGTGTCGAGGAACGCCACGTCGGCGACGGTGCGCGCCATGGGGCCGATCGTTTCGAGCAAACCTGGCGGCGGGATGATACCGTCGCCCGAGTAGCGCTTCGGCGCGCGGTCTCTCGACTCGATGTTCATCGGCGTAAAGGTGGACGGCCGAAGGCCGGCCAGACCGCAGAACGCGGACGGGAAGCGTACGGAACCGCCCGTATCCTCGCCTAACCCTGCCGGTACCATACGTGCGGCGATCGCGGCGGCCGTCCCACCGCTGGAGCCGCCGGGAATTCGGCTGGGATCGTACGGATTGCGAACGGTTCCGAAGAAGGGATTGGCCGATGAGGCAGCGGCCAGCAGGTTGCCCCCAACGACCATGTCGGGCAAATTCGTCTTTGCAAACACGATCCCACCACTGTTGATCATCGTGTCGACGACTGGTGCACTCTGGGCCGGAACGTAGCCCTTGAGCGCCGCATTCCCTGCCGTGGTCGGATAGCCGGCAACGTCGATCTGGTCCTTGACGACGAACGGCAGACCCGAAAGCGGGCCCAGCTGGTCTCCGCGGGCCCGGGCTTGATCGAGGGCGCGGGCTCCCTCCAGCACGCGCGCTTCATCGATCGTGACGACGGCGTTGAGGTCCTTGTGGGCGTTGTACTGCTCGAGAAGCTGGGAAGCATAGGATTCCGCCGTCATGTCGCCTTGCTGAATGTGGCCGACGGCCGCGCGAGCGCCCAACTCCAGGACATCCTCAACGGGTTCGCTCTCGACGGACTCCCGGGCGCATCCCTGGAGCAGTTGCATGGCCCCGCCGGTCACCGAGATCGACGTCGCCCACGCGGCAGTCTTGAGCAGACGGCGCCGGGACGGACTGACCGGGTCTGGTAATACCTGGTTTTTCCTGCGCTTCATCGATTTTCCCTCCGGGTTTTGGCTGGGCAGGTGTAGGTGCGGTCTATGCCGCACTGTCTGCGAACCGAAACAACGTGCGCTCATAGAGCGCACCTACACTCGATCCCCAAGTTTTGCTGTCCCCGCAGCCCTTCTGTCTTCATGCTAAAGCGGAAATCCGCCCGGGGTGATCATACAGCCGGTTGTCGGGTGGGACAAGAAACTGCAACAGCGCCGGACTCGATGGTTAAGCCTGCGCGTGTCCGGGCAATGGAATCAATCGGGGAGCGATGTGCGGTGTGAACCATCATTGCCCGCGCGTTGGTGAGAGACGTCTGCTACACGTGTGCTTGTGGAAGACGAACCGAGAAGGTGGAACCCTTGCCGTTCTCGCTCCGGGCCTCGATGATGCCGCCGTGCGATCCGACGATCCACTTTGCGATCGAGAGACCCAGTCCAAATCCGCCTTTCGATCGACTGCGCGAGGGATCCGCCCGGTAGAACCGATCGAACACACGGTGAATCTTGTCTTCGGGTATTCCTTCGCCGGTGTCCGAAACCGACAGCACGACCTGGTCGCTCGCTGTACGGATCACGACCTCGATCGAGACGGTTTCGGGGGTGTGCTGTATGGCGTTGTCGAGGAGAATCATTAGCAATCTGCGCAGCGAGGGCGGATGCCCGCGCACGATCGCCTCTGACCGATCGTTTGCAAAATCGAGCCGGCGGGCGCCGGTTCGGTCTCGATACTGCCGGCAGATCTCATTCGCAACCGAACGCAGGTCGACGGGCTCGGTGGCCACATCCGAACCGTTGGAACGCGCGAGTTTGAGGAGATCCTGAAGCAATTCCGTGAGCGACGTCGCCTCGGCCTGGATCTCCTCCAGGCTCTTCCGCAGCTCGGGTTCGGACTCTGCCTGGCGCAATGCAATTTCCGCTGTCGTCCGGATGACAGACACCGGGCTTCGAAGCTCGTGGGAAGCGTCCGCCGTGAACTGATCCAGGCGCGTTACAGATCCCTCCAGCCGCTGCAACATGTCGTTGAAGGTTTCGGTGAGTCGCTGCAATACGTCTTCGGTCGGAGGCACCTTCAAGCGTTCCGACAGCCGGGATATGTCCATCCGCGACGCGACGTCCGCCACGTCTTCGACCGGCCGCAACGCGGCCCGTCCTATCGCGTATCCGCCCGAGAAGCTCAGCAGCGCCGCGATGGGGATGCCCCACAGAAGCCAGGAAACCAGCTGCTCCCGTGCAGCGATGACGGGAGCCAGCGAGGTCGCCACCTGAACCTCGGACCGTAGCCCGGCAAGACCCACCTCGGCTACCAGAACCCGGAACGTTCCGTCGGCATTCTCAAAATTGTGGAAGTTCCGGGCTCCCTCGGGCGGACCCAGCCACGGAAGGTCGGGGGAACTATCGAGGTCTTCCTCCGAGAAACCGCCGTGGTCGTCCGCGGTTCGGATTCGCATCAACTTTCCATCGGGTACGGCAAACGTATATTCGTAGAGCTCTTCCCAGAGTTCTTCGAAGAAATCAGCTTCGAAGGACACTTCGGCGGCCGCTACTACGCCGGCGGCAGGCTCGGTTTCGACCTCGACGTACTGGCCGACTTGAAAGTCGATCTCCCGGGAGGCAGCCATCTCAAAAACTGTCGTCGGCGAGATCTGGATTCTCGTTCCGCGGAGCACGAACCATCTTCCTTCGGGATCCACGTCCTCGATCAGTCCCACTAGTTCCCCGGCCTCGCTCGTATCCGAGAGTTCGGTCGGAAACTCCGAATCGATGAAGTCAGCGAGACGATCGACGCGTGCTGCCAGCAGATCGTCGACAGCCGCGACCATGGCGTAGTTGACCCCGAACCAGAGAACGCTTCCGATGGCTCCCAGGCCGGCCATGAGGAGGACGCAGTACCAGGCTGCGAGCCGAAATTCGAGTGAGCGCCAGGAAATCACGATTCCGGCTCCCCGATCGAGAACCCCACTCCTCGAACCGTGTGGATCAGTCTCGGCCGGCCGTCGCCTTCCACCTTACGCCGCAGGGAACTGACGAAAGCGTCCACCGTGTTGAGACCGACGTCTGCGTCGCCGCCCCAGACGGCCTCGATGATGGCGTTGCGATCGACGACCCGGCCGGCTCTGCGCATGAGCAGCTCGAGTACCTGGAACTCGCGAGGGGTCAGCCCGAGCCGGTGGTCTCCTCGATGGACCTCATGCGAAGCGGGATTCAGTTTCAGGTCATCGACCTCCAGTGAGACGCCCCGTTCTATCGGGGTGCGCCTCGCCAGGGAACGGAGGCGCGCGAGCAATTCCTCGAACGCAAACGGCTTGGTGAGGTAGTCGTCGGCTCCCGAATCCAGCCCCTCGACGATGTCCTTCGCCGCATCTCGGGCGGTCAGCATCAGCACCGGGGTCCGGTTGCCCCCTTCGCGCAGACGCCGCGTCATCTCAAACCCGTCCATTACCGGAAGCAGTATGTCGAGCACGATCACGTCGTAGTCTCGAAGGTCGGCGAACTCCAGGCCTTCCCGGCCATCCGACGCAACAAACGCCTGATGTCCTTCACCCTGCAAGCCGCGCTCCAGCAAGGTCGCCATCCGAGGATCGTCCTCGACGATAAGGATTTCCATGTTTCCAGACCAGTATAGTACCGAGCAAATTCTGAAGGTTTACTGAAGATCCGGCCGGGAAATCTTCAGAGAAACATACTTCCGATTCCGCATACCGGAGAAGGCTCCGTCTGCATTCGAGTTGTGGCCTCTCGCCCGAGTCGAACTGCCCGGTGCGAGTCTCGTTCTCGATGCGGAAGCCATCGCCGTCCTAGCTGAGTCGGCGCGGCCGAAGTCGTCCTGAATCGGAACGGACTACGCGGACTCGTCGGCTCCGACAGGCCGATCGTATGGCTTCAGCGATATCGACCGTGAAGGGCAGAGCCAGCTGCGGAAACCATCGCTGAGAGATCGCCTCTCGCCGAAGCTCAGCTGGACGGGGACGGCCGGCAGATCGTCCTGAATCCGCACGATGATGGCTGAAACCATCCCGTTGATGCGACTACGCGGACTCGTCGGCGTTCCGGATGTTCGGAGTCGAGGCAACTTTCCAGGCGCTGATCGGGTTTTGACGGCTTCAGCCCCGTCACGAGCATGGTCGACCGTGAAGGGTGGCACGGACCAGCTACCTCAGTACCGATTGAACGGATGAAGAAGCAGGAGACCGAATGGCGAACAGATCCGGGATCTGATGGGTGCTACTTCGACCGTTGCACCCAGATACCCCAGCGATAGGGCAAGGACCGGCGCGGAGACGAACTGTTTCGATGGGTTGTCGAGCCAGCGACCTGCGATTGGCCATGCATCCAGCCAGCAATGAAACGGTCTCGATGGACGTCAGAAGGCTGCGGACCAGGAAGCGGACGGGAACCGGGAGACGACAAACCCGGATGGGAAAGAAGCTTCAAACGCCCCATGGGCGAGCCCAAACCGACGGCCCAGGACAACTTCACAGATCCGGAAAGCCGGACATGAAAACCTCCACTGAAGGGTTCCAGCAATGCTACAACGCGCAGGCGTGGTGGATTCCGAGGCCCGGATCATCGTAGCGACAACGGTCGAGTTCCAATGCGTCCGACGCGGGACAGTTGGAACCGACCCTGGATGCGTTGAACAACAACCTGGGAGAGCATCCCGAACGTGTACTGGCCGATGCGGGATATCGATCCGAGTCGAATCTAGGGATGTTGGAACAACGTCAGATTGACGGGTATGTTGCCATGGGTCGCGAGAAGAATCTGGCCGATGTTCCACTCCCACCCAAAGACACTGCTGTTGGCCGGATGATGAGAAAGATGAAAACCAAGCGTGGGCGCGACCGCTACCGGGCCAGAAAGCACATTGGCGAGCCGCCCTTCGGGTGGATCAAGTCGGTGCTCGGATTCCGACAGTTCAGTCTACGCGGTTTGGACAAAGTGACCGGTGAGTGGAACCTGCTCACTCTGGCGGTGAACTTACGGCGGATGAACGGGATGATCGAATGGGCATAATCCGGAAAACCGGAACCCAGCAGACCCGATACACGGCCAATTACTGGTATCCGTACAGCTCTGAACTCCTCGTATCGGAAGAATCGATGGGTTCTCCTCCGAAGACCCTCTCAAATCCCAATAAATTCGAGTTCTTCGCGCTCTGCCGCGCAGACTCCTAGCTGACGGGCGGCCGGTCGTCCTGTCGGAACGACTACGCGGACTCGTCGGCTCCGAAGGCCTGATCGTTGGCTTCAGCGATTCGACCGTGAAGGGCAACCAGTCGGAAACCATATCGATCTGGATCGCCTCTCGCCGGCTCATTTGAATGGCGTCAACTGGGAAGGGCTGGACTGGTTTGAATACCCCACCTCGCTGATCGTAGTGTGCGAACAGTCGCCCGCCGGTCCGGGTGCAGCGATGATCGTCGAATTTCCGCACGATTGGCTGAAACCATCCCGTGTGCGACCGGGCACACCCACCGTTCCTTGATCACAAGTCACACTACCCGCTCACGGGTGGCGCCTGTTCGGCGTCGAGGCAACTTTCCAGGCGCCGGCCCGGTTTTGGGTTTTGACGGGATATATACTTTGAATCATGCAGAGATCCCCGTCACGAGAGAGTGGTCTGGAGGCCTCGAGTGAGCGTCGTAATGGAAGTCTATACGGATTTCGTCTGACCGTGGTGCTACCTCAGTACCGGGCGTATTGAACGACTGAAAGAAAACTACGACATCCAGGTTCGATGGGTGTACTTCCCGTTGCACCCAGATACCCCAGACGAAGGGCAGACGCTGGAGGAACTGTTTCGAGGGCGAGCCAGCGACCTGGAAGCCATGCATAGCCGCATGAAGGGTCTCATGGACGCCGAAGGCCTGCCCTACGGACGCCGCAGTCATACCTACAACAGCCGGTTGGCGCAGGAGCTCGCCAGATGGGCAGATTCCCAACCTGGTTTCGGTGCGATCCACACCCAGCTGTATCAGTCGTACTTTGTCCACGGACAGAACATCGGTGACCTGAGGGTTCTCGTCGATCTGGCCGCCTCCGTGGGATTGCCCGCCGCAGAAGCGCGGAACGTGCTCGAGCAACGGCTCTTCAGGGAGGCGGTGGACCACGACTGGCAGAGAGCCCGCCAGTACGGTGTCACCGGAGTGCCGACCTTCGTTTCGGAAGGACAGGGTGTGGTCGGCGCCCAGCCCTACGACGTGCTGGAGCAGCTGCTGATAAGGACAGGAGCCGAGAGAAAGTCGATGCAATAATCCATCTAGTGACCTGTAACAGTGCTATCGGTACCAGCGATCGGCGGAACGGCGTCGGATTCTAGGAGTGACGCCCGAGCCAATGCTGTTTCATTGCGAGGGCGTTGCGACACCGAAGACGGCGCCGTTCCGCCGAACCCTTCGGGCCGATGGGGGTTGCGGGCGATCTCTTTGTCGGAAGTCGTCACCGATGAAAGAACATCGCTTTCCGTCTCCCTCCTCGACCTCGCCCGCAAGACCCATCGGCGATGGTGCCGATAGCACTGTTACAGGCCACTAATATACAATGGCGTCCAATCCAAGGCTTCCAGGAGGATCCCATGAAAGGGACGATGCGGCTCACTTTGACGCTGGTCGTTGTTTTGACTGTTGGGTCGATTCCCGCAGTGGCCCAGCGGCTCGATATGAACACCTTTCCGAACCCGATCGAGGCCCTCGACACCGTATGGATCGAAGACCTGACGATGGTCGAAGTCCGGGACTACATCAAGGAAGGAAGGACCAACGCTTTGATCCTCACGGGCGGTATCGAGCAGAACGGTCCGTACCTGGTGACGGGAAAGCACAACTATGTGCTTCGTGCGATGGGCGAATCCATCGCGCGCGAAATGGGCAACACCCTGGTCGTGCCCATCGTGACGCTCGAACCCGGCGATCCGGAAGGTGAGGACGTTTCGCCAGGGACCGTGTACCTCTCCGGCGAAACGTACCGGGCTGTCTTGAGGGACATCGCCAACAGCTTGAAGTCCCAGGGCTTCACCAGTATTTTTGTGATGGGCGACAGCGGCGGCAATCAGACCCCGATGCAGGAAGTCGCCGAAGAACTGACTGCGAATTGGGGCAGCGGTCCGGCGCAGATCCACTTCATCCCCGAGTACTATCAGAATCGGGCAATGCGGACGTTCATCCAGGAGGAACTCGGCATCGAGGAAGTGTCGGAAGGCCTCCATGACGAATACTTCATCGCGGTGACCATGATGGCCGCCGACCTGAACTCCGTGCGAACCGATCAGCGCATCCGTGCCGGCAAGTTCTCGATCAACGGCGTCAGCCTATTACCTATCGAGAAGACGCTCGCGAACGCGCGGAAGATCATCGGGTACCGGACCGAGTTGACCGTGACCGCGATGAGGAAAGCGATGGGAGCGGGGGCTTCGAACCGGCAGTAGATCGGAGGGACGCGCGTCAATCCCGGATTGTCGAACTCGTACGCAGACCGACCGACGGGGATCCAGCTGACCCCGCGCCTGCGGGTAGACGCCGCCGAAAGCTCGTCTTTCGAACCGCTGAAGGACATGGTGGAGTTCGAACGACTGATCGAGCCATAGGCGATTGTTTCAGGGGGAGACAGTTCCGTCCCCGACACCGCTAACCGCCATCACCCGCTCCGACAAGGGACCACTTTCGCGGCTTTACCGCTCGAGGCTCCGATTGATCAGATTGCGGTCGAAGAAATCGTCGATCGCCTGGAACGTATTCACCCAGCGGCCGAAAACCTGGAAATAGTGCGTGTCGTTGGGATAAACGATCAGCTCGTACGGAACGTCGTGGGCGCGCAGGAGCTGAACCAGGCCGACGGTCTGGTTGAAGTTTACGTTCCTGTCGTCGTCGCCGTGGAAGAGGATCACCGGCGAACGCCAGGTCTCGATGGCAGAGACCGACGATGACCGGTACGACACGCTTTCCGGGTCGATCGATCTGCCCCAGAGGTGGAGACCGCCGATGTCGGCGCCGGCCGCGAAAACGTCGGAGTTGCGGGCGAGTCCCTGAGCCGTAAGGATACCGCCGTAGGAAAGCCCCCAGACGCCGACACGCTCCGGATCCACCTCGGGCCGATCCCTCAACCACAGCCCCGCCGCCAGGATGTCCCCGTACTCGGAGTTCCCTGTTGCTCCCCGCCCGGCCACCTCGCGAAACTCGCGGCCGTAGCCGATGCCGCTCCGGTAGTTGATCGCCAACGCAACGTAGCCTTTGGCAGCAAAGTATTGGCACATCGAGTAGGCGAGATGATAAAAGCCGTGCGGCGCCTGGTAGTGGTAACCCAACAATGTCTGTTGCCGCGATCCCCCATGAATGAAGAGCAGAGCCGGGCGGGACTCATCCGGCTCGAGGTCCGGCAGCAGGAACAGCTGGGCGTGAGAACGGACGCCGTCGGCCGCGGTGATGACGACTGGCTGAGGGTCGACGTGCCCATCCATCGGGAAGTCGGCGGGCAGTCTCGGCCCGATAATACGGGCAGCGCCTCCTTCGGCGGGCACGAGGGCCACCGACAGCGGCTGCCGGGGTCCGGCGTGCATGACGGCCACCTGTTCACCGGATGCCAGAACGGCCGGGAACGTCTCAAGACCTGGAGCCTGGGTTAATTGCCGGGCACGTCCTCCGCGCACAGGGACGCGCCACAGGTTGCGGCGGTCGAGGTCACCGATGTTCGAGGCGTAGTAGAGCCATCGGCCATCTGCAGAGAAAGCCACGTGTTCCACGATTCCCTCACCCGGGGTCAGCAGTACCGCTTCGGGTCGGGTTTCTGAAACATCGAGGGAGAAGAAATGCCGCCAGCCATCGGGTTCGGCCACGAAGACGATGTGGTCGCCGGCCCAGCGGATCGTGTCCCTGTACAGGGTGTAGCCGCCCGGCGGGTTGTGCCACAGCTCTCGACCCTTGCCGGTCCCCACGTCGGCGACCCAGATGGCTTCGGTGTAGCCGCCGCTGAACTTCGACTCGAGGAACCCCGCGGGAAGCGCTTCGGTGCCTTCCTGTCCGGGCAGTTCTGCCCAGGACCCGAATGGCAGCCCCGGCCGCCGCAGGAAGGCGATCCGTGTCCCGTCGGGCGACCAGACGGGATCCGAGTCGTTGTCGACACCGGGTGCCATGTATGCGATACGCCGGCTCTCGGTGTCGTAGACCCCGATGAAAGCGTGGTCGGTCCGGGCGCTGATGAAGGCGATCTTTTTGCCGTCGGGCGACCAGACCGGGTTCCCGTTGACACCGAAATCACGGAATAGGGGCGGCGCAGTATCGACCCGTTCCGTGTCCATCACACCGGGATCGACCGGGGCCCGGTGAATCTGACCGTCTTCGGTGTAGAGCACCCAGCTTCCATCAGGGGACAGTGCAAAGTTGCGCGCGGCTACGACGCGCCACGGCCGGCGTTCTCCACTCGTCCTCGCTGCCCAGACCTCGTTCTTCCCGCCTTCGGGATCGCTTGCGGGGCTCGCAATCCAGCCTGGCATCATGGTCCTGCGACCGACACCGGGAGCATGCCCGCGGATGAAGACTACGATGGAGCCGTCATCGGAGATCTGCATCGGCCGAAGGTCGACGCCGTCATCCTCCGTAGTGGCGGTCAGCCGAACCGGTGTGAAATCGGGCGCAACGGCCGTGTACACGTTGCGCATGCCGCGCTCGTTCTCGATCCATGCGATGCGTTCCGCGGTGCGCGCCGACACCAGGTTGTAGGGAAAGGCCGGGCTGAGCACCTGCTCCACCGTGAATGGTGCTTCCAGCGCCTGTGCTCGAGCGGCGCCCGGAAAGGCGAGGGTCGCAGCGACAGTTGTGAGGGTTACGATCAGCAGCCGCATGGTCACCGATGGCTTCCGACTGTAGCCGGAATTGATGCTGTGTTCGAAATCAGGGTGAGATAGCACGAGCTTGCCTCCGATCACTGACCGACGATCCGGAGAAAATCCGGATCGTCCCTTATCGATTCGAAATTCGTGTTTCGCGGTAGTCGACGCTTGTTCGCCGGGTTCAGCTCGACAGCCCGCCGGATGGCCTCCAACGCGTCGGCTTTGCGGTCCATCCGGAGGTACATGCTGGCCAGCGCGACCCAGATGTTGTCCTTCATCGGCAGTTCGTCCCTCAGCGCCAACACCATCTGAAGCGCCTTCCCTCGGTCGCCGGCGCTGAACGTTTCGTTGGCTGTTCTCAGCTGGTCGCGGGACCGTGCGATCTTCAAGAGCCGGCGGAGTTCGACTAGCGGCTCCGGATGGTCGTCGATCCGGACGTCGATGACATGATCCGAAAACTGCCCTGCTCCGCCGAGCGGCTTCACGACGATCAAGGACGCGCCCTGCATCCCACGGATGTCTCCGCCGGCGGCCTGGGCGGCATCCAGGGCCGCCAGCAGGCGCTCTGCAAGCGGTTGCCCGGCAGTTTCCTCGAACGTCCCCGCCAGACCCTCCACCACTTCGGGACCGGCCAGCGTGTTGCCCTGCGCGCAGTAGTTCTCACCGCATTTGTGGCCCTTCCAGTCGCTGGCGCCGGTACCGGTGTGCGCAGCGGTCCGGCCGTGGATGTCGATGACCGCCACCTGACGGCGGGCGCTCATTTCGTCACTCTTCACCAACCTGTCCAGAGTTTCCTCAGGGGAGAGTCCCGCAGCCAGAAGTTCCATTCCGATCCGCCCATAGTAGGGATTCGAGGACGCCTGGTGCGCAAAGACCGCCAGCCCTCCTCTGGCCGTCCACGTTCGGTTGCCCACCGCGAACGCTCTGCTTTGCACCCCCATTCCGAGCTCACCCGTATCGGGATCGAGCGCGACGATGGAGTAGGTCCCCGCGTAATCGGGATCGAAGTCCTGCGCAGCAGCCGGAGTCTGGAACGCGAACACACAAGCAAGAAGCGATACGGTAATCCGAAACATGGAGGCACCTCCCATTGGGATCATGAAAAAATCAACTCTACGGCTGGCCGGAAACAGCCTCTATGGGTGAGGATCGCCGGATCCCGGCACCTCGGCGATTCCGTAGACGTGACCCAGCGTTCGCACGATGATGAGTCCGTTCGAAATCGCAGGCGTCGCCATAATCACTTCGTCCATCTCGTTCCGTGCGATTTCGACGTATTCGCGGCCTGCTTTCACGACGTAGACATCGCCATCTTCGCTGGCGATGTACAAACGACCATCGGCCGCGACGAGCGAGGCAGCAAATGACCCGCCTTCACCGACGCGCGCGCGGTACACCCGTTCACCGGTCGCGGCATCGGAGACGGTGATGATGCCGTTGTTGTTCAGCAGGTAGAGCAATCCCCTGTAGACGATCGGTGTGGGTATGTAGGTACCCTCACGATCGGAACTCCAGGCGATCGCTTCATTGGAACGGACGCCCCGGTCCAGGGAGATGTCGCCCGACGCCCCCGGCCGGATGGCATAGATCGGACGCGTGGGGGCATATCCGCCGGTGACGTACACGAAATTCGGACCGGCTACCGGTGTCGCCACCGTGACCTCGGAATTCGGTGCAAGCGTCCAGCGCAGTTTGCCCGTTTCTGGATCGTACCCGCGTATCTTCGTGCCGTTGGTGACCAGTTCATCGCCCGCGGCGCCCGTCGCGATCGTCGGAGTGCCCCACGTCGGGATCTCGTCATGCCGGCTCGTCCCCCAACGCTCGGTTCCCGTTCGGATATCGTAGGCGGCGACGAAAGATTCCTTCTGCCGATCGACCTGCAGGATGACGGAGTCCAGGTAGATGATCGGTGAGGAGCTGTGGCCCCACTGCACTGCCGGAGCGTAAAAATGTCCGCTGTCGAGCAGTCCGAGGTCCTTTTCCCAGAGCAGTTCCCCGTCCATGTCGTAAGTGACGAGCAACCCGGCAGTGCCAAACAGGGCAACCACGCGCCGGCCATCGGTGACCGGGGTGGAGCTGGCGTGACTCCCCTTGGGATGGCGTGTCGTTCTCGGGATGCCCTTGTGCACTTCCCGCTCCCAGACGATCCGGCCGTCCTGCGCGTCCAGCGCATAAAGTTTGAAGGTGTGCTCCGACATGTCGTTAACGGACGCGGAGTTACCGTAGTCTCCGATACGAAACGTCGTGTCGCCGGCGCCGCTGATTGCGGTCGCTACGAAGATCCGATCACCCCACACGACGGGACTGGCATTGGCGATGCCGGGAATCGGCGTCTTCCAGCGGATGTTCCGCCCGGTGGCGAGATTCCATTCGGCGACCGCGCCTTGGCCGTCACCGATCCCCGAAGCGCCGGGTCCCCGGAATGACGGCCAGGGACGCGAAGTTTCCCTCGGCTCCGGCGTCAGGTCTTCAGCGGAGACCCTCGTCGACGCGGACGTCGCGATAATCCGGTCTGAGACGCGAAGGTATGGAGACGTGGTGTCCTCACGCGCGCGCACCGGACGTGTCACGAAGATCCGCCCGATGCCATTCCCTTCCCGTTCGAATCGGAAATCGGCTTCAGGTGCCTCCGGGGCAACAAAGGTCAGCTCCGAGGTCGGGAAAAGACGGACTGGGCGCGGACCCAGGGCGGCGGTGAGTTGATCGTTATCCAGCGCGATGACGACCGTGTGGGCGGGGCTATCGGGGAAATATGCGTTGCTGTCCTGGCGGTAGGTGCCGGTGAAGTCCCGGAGCACCGCCACGGGAAGCGTGACCAGAGAATCGGCGGCGCCCGGGCGAGAGGCGATCGCCTCTGCCAGTATCGTTGCGATCTCCGTGTCTGCGGCATTGCCGCGGAGTTGGCGAGTGGCTGCGAGCATCGAATCGGAGATGTCGCCCCACCTCAGCACCGCTCGGAGCAATGACGGGTCGGCGGCATCCATGGCGAAGGCGAGCGCATCAGCCCCGGCCGGCGCTCCATTCTCGACGAGGTAGAGCGCCAGTGGAACGCTATCGTTCCGGATCGCACTGCTCAGAGAAGTCCTGCTGTAGAAGGTGTCTCGAGCCGTCACATCCGCGCCCCGCTCCACGAGAAACCTCACCATATCGAGATTCGCGTTGCGCGCGGCGAACAACAGCGCCGACCTACGGTAACGCGCCTCGGCGTTGACGTTCGCGCCCTGGTCGAGCGCGCGGGTGAGGGCGGGCAGATCGTTGCGCTGGGCGGCGTCGAGCAGCGCTTCATCGGCAGGCGTGTTGGGCGCCGGCGTCTGAACGCCGGTCAGGAGAATGACGATGCTCAGCGCGGGAAGAGCCAAAAGCTTCATCACGGTTGCTCCAATGTTGGCGAACGTGGCGTCAGCATAACAGGCCTGCGGCCTGGGTAGTCAGTAATCAGTAGTCAGTTAGCGTCCCGGAGGTCTTGGCTCTTGGCGACATCAGTTCCTGATGTGAGAAGTGACGAGTGACAAGTGACAGGTCGGAAGATGATCAGGATCAAGCTAGAAGGTTGGTGCGCGGATCCCTAACTGACTACTGACTACCGACTACTGACTACTATCTCAAAAATAGATCCGGGCGACTGTTCTCAGGCGGGACAGTGTGACGTTGGCCGGTGAACGGATCGACCCTCGGGGATCTCGCTGCCAGAGCAGGATCTGGAGGTCGGAGCGAATGCGATCAAAGTAACCGATCGCGGCAGTGCGGGCCCCCGCAAACTCGGCCTCGCTGATCCCCTCCTCCGCGACTTCGCGAATCCATTCGCGCACCTGCGCCTCACGTTTCACATCCGTTTCGATCAGGAGGCGAGACCCTTCGAGGCCATCGATCCGGAGCTTCACCTGCTCCCACCACCCGGCTTCGATCAGTTTGCCGTCGAGCCACATCTTCAGCGTGAGCAGACTGGGGATGTCGCTGGTCGCGACGCTTCCGGCAGACATACTCGGGGTGGAATCGGTGGGGCCGCTCGTCCAATCTGTGAGCCGCCGGCGCTCGAAGCCCATCGCGGTCTCCGGCACAAAGACGAGTATCCGATCCGGCCGGACCCCGCGCAGCATCTCGAAAACATCCGCCGTTGGAGATCCGTCGAATGACCAGGCCCCGCCGTTGCTCCCGAAACTGGCACTGCCCCCGGGCAAGTCTTCGTGGAACTCTCCGGCAATGAACACACCGTACTGCTCGGCCGCAGCCAGTGTGATTCCGGATTCGAGTCCCTCGACCTGAACCGGGTTCGGCGCGGGCAAAGCCGTCGGGGCCAACAGCGGGGCATCGACCCGGCCGGGGGCTCTCCGAATGGCGGTATCGGATACGGGCTCCATATCGGGGGCATCGCTGAGACTCTCGACTTCGACACTCGGCTCGGTGAACGCCGGCGCCCATATCGCGATGACGCGCCGCGCTGATAGAAAGTCGCGGGCAACCGACCGCAGCTCGTCGGCGCTCAAATCCCGCACCACCGTCCGACCCTCATCCAGGGCGTCCCAGAGATCGTGGGCTGCAAACCACTCCTCGGACGTACGACGAGCCAGGAATCCAAGTACGCGGCTCTTGATGGAGTTCAACAGTACCGGCGATGCCGGCCGATACTGCAGCTGATCGATGCTTTCGAGCAGATCGTCACGGACGTCTTCCACGTACTGCGGAATCTCGACTTCGAGCGCCACCCGATGAAAGAAGGGGTCCAGTGCCAAACCGAAATCGAGGGCCGCGTCCGGCGAGACGACGCTCCGGATCAAGCCGTCAAGGACGAGCATCGTGTACCAGTCGCGGAAGTGTACGCTGGGAGTCGCGGTTGCCAGGATTACGCCTCCGAACGGTCGGGAGGGGAACTCCAGCACTGAGGTGTCACGCTCCGTGGCGGTCGCGGCTACGTCCGTGTAGCGCGACGCACGCGGTTTGACCGCGGCGAGCGCATCTACGGCTGCTCTCGGAAGAGGATCCGAAGAAATCACGAACGCACGATCGGTACCGAAACTGCCCGCGTAGAAGGCACGAAGCTCGGCCACGTCCACGCGATCGATGTCGTCTTCGAGCCCCAACGGCCGGCGTTGGTAGGGATGATCGACAAACAGAGTCCGGCGGACGTCGTCATCGATTTCGTTCCGAAAATCATCGGGATCGACCCGTGCCTTCTCCAGCGCCAGAGAACGCGCGTACTCCAGCGTGTCGACCTCGAGATCCTGTGCGAAGTAGTCCGCGATTTCCATCAGAACGACTTCAGCGGCAGTCGACGGAACTCGCAGGCGCATCCCAATCAGATCAAACTCACCCACGAAGTCCACTTGTCCGCCGGCAAAGTGGGTTGCCAGCGCCACGGTCCTGGCCGGCACGGAGACTGCCAGGTAGGTGTCCAGGATCGACGACACACCGGTCGCATAGGCGCCCTCATCTCGCAGGCCGACCGTATAGCCGAAAGTGATATCGATGGATCCCTCAGGAGGGCTCGGCTCGTTTCGCGGCAGTTGAATGAGCCGGATTCCGTTCGGCAGCCGTACTGTCTCGGATGCAGGTAATTCCCCCGGCGACTCCTTGGCCGGAGTTTCCGCTGAGGCCGGCCCGCCGAGCCCGAACAGGACGCCGGCGACACCCAGGGCAGCAAGACGGTATCTGCGAGCCAGCACGCGTCGAGCCTACTGTTTGGAGGTAGTGTTTTCAAGGACGATTGTGCTAGATTTGCGAATTCGACTTTAGCGTTGCGTAGGCTGTTCCTACCCGGTCAGAGAAGCCTCTTTTCTGCACAAATCGAGCGTAGGAGAACTGACGGCATCGCCGAATTTGCGAGCGCCGCACGCCGAATATCCAAGGAGCAATTCGTGAACGTCTACGATGGCCACTCGATCCGAAACATCTGTTTTGTGGGACACGGAGGTACGGGCAAGACGTCGCTTGTTTCGGCGGCCCTCTACGCCAGCGGCGCGACGACCAGGCTCGGCAGCGTCGATGATGGGAACGCACCGACGGACTACGACGAGGAAGAAATCGAACGCAAGATGACGATTTCGACCAAGCTGGCGTTCTGCGAATGGAAGAAGCACAAGATCAACATGCTCGATACGCCGGGCTTCGGAAACATGATCCAGGAGGCCCGTTCGGCCCTGCGTGTTGCAGATACGGCGGTCGTTGTCATCGACTGTGTTTCCGGCGCTCAGGTGCAATCGGAGAAGGTTTGGCAGTTCTGCGAAGAATTCGAGGTGCCGCGCTTCGTCCTCGTCAACCGGTGCGACCGGGACCGGGCCAGCTTCGACGAATCGCTGGCGTCGATCCAGGAGGATTTCGGGAGAACATGCGTCCCGGTCCAGATCCCGGTAGGAACCGAACAGAACTTCAGGGGCGTGGCGGACCTGACGCGCATGAAGGCCCACATCTACGAGGGTGACGCCAGCGGAAAATTCTCGGAGACCGACATCCCTGATGACGACGCGGACCGTGCCCGGGAGTACCGGGAGAAGCTGATCGAACTGGTGGCCGAGAGCAGTGACGAGCTGATGGAGAAATTCTTCGACGAGGGGACTCTCTCGGACGAGGAGCTCATCTCCGGGCTGAAGGCCCAGGTTGTCAAGCGCCAGATCTACCCGGTGTTCTACTCTTCCGGAACCCGGAACATAGGAGTCTCTTCACTGCTGAATTCCCTCATCGATTTTGCTCCAGATCCCCTGCAGGTGGGCACGGTGAAGGGAGCGGATCCGGGTGGCGGCGAGGTCGAGCGAAACGTGTCCGACGACGAACCGTTTTCCGCGTATGTCTTCAAGACGATTTCCGATCCCTTTACCGGACGGATATCTCTGTTCAAGCTGTATTCGGGAACGATGAGTTCGGACACCCATCCCTACAACGTGAAGAGAGAGACGACGGAACGAATCGGACACGTCCTGCTGATGCAAGGCAAGGACCACGTCCAGGTTCCACAGATTCACACCGGCGACATCGCCGCGGTCGCGAAGTTCAAGGACACCCACACGGGAGACACGCTGGCAGAGGGTGACAGCCCCATCATCTACCCCGATGTAACGTGGCCCGAGCCGATGATCTCGTTCGCCATCGAACCGAAGTCGCGTGGCGACGAAGAGAAGATCTCGACCGCAATCCAGAAAATCATCGAAGAAGACCCCGGACTGCGCTACGAGCGCGAGCCGCAGACGAAACAATTTCTGATCTCGGGACAAGGTCAGATGCACGTGGAGGTCGCCGTTTCGCGTCTGAGTAAACGCTACGGGGTCGGAGTGAACCTGAAGCCTCCGAAAGTCCCCTACCAGGAGACGATCCGTGGCCGAGCCGACGTACAGGGCCGTCACAAGAAACAGACGGGGGGGCACGGACAGTTCGGAGACTGCAAGATCAAGGTTGAGCCGCTCGCCCGCGGTGCGGACTTCGAGTTCGTCGTCAAGATCTTCGGCGGCGCAATTCCGAAACAGTACATCCCGGCGGTTGAGAAGGGTATCCAGGAAGCCCGCCTGAAGGGAACACTGGCCGGTTTCCCGACGGTCGATTTCAGAGTCACGCTGTACGACGGTTCGTACCACACTGTGGATTCGTCGGAAATGGCGTTCAAAATAGCGGGGCGGATCGCTTTCCGCAAAGCGATGGAGCAAGCTAAGCCCGTCCTCCTGGAACCGGTCATGGACGTCGTCATCGACACGCCCGAAGACTACGCAGGCGACCTCATGGGCGACCTGAACAGCCGCCGCGGCCGCGTGCAGGGCATGGAGATGAAGGGCAAGACCACTGTTATCAAGGCCCAGGTACCGCTGGCCGAAATGCTGACCTACGCCTCAGACCTCACCTCGAAGACCGGCGGTCACGGCAACTACACCATGTCGTTCGCTCATTACGAAGAAATCCCGGCCAACCTGGCCGAGAAGGTGATCGCGCATGCGAAAGCGGAGGCGGCCGGGGAAGGGGAGGAGGAGGATTGAGCCGCCCTCCGGGCGGCTCAATCCAGTAGTCAGTAGTCAGTAGTCAGTAGTCAGTTAGGGATCCACACACCAACCTTCAACTTGTCACTCGTCACTTTTCGCTTCCCGGAACCGATGTCTGCAAGAGCCAAGACCTCCGGGACGCCAACTGACTACTGGCTGCTGAATACTCGCCGCGCAGCGGCGCTCACAATGGGGGGCCTGACGCCATCGCACGGTCCGTCCCGTAAATCTCCCAGGCCCAGACTGGCCGGTCTGCCGTCAACCGGATGTAACCGCCGCTCTGTTCGGTCACGGCGGGGACGAGTTCGCTCACGAGCCGGGCGATCTGCCCGTTCGGGGGCACCACGACGGTTCCCGTCTTGGGCGTCTCTCCCGATGCCGGAAACACTTCGATGGTAACCATTGTTTCCGAGGCTCCAGCTGCCAGCGCGATCCCGGTAAAGAACCCGTTGCCGTGAGCGACGTGCGGGAAGAGGATGTCGGTTGCGGCGTCGACGGGCGCGAGGGTAACCACCGAACTCGCACCCTCGATGTCGATGGCAGCGACGAGCGAAGCCGGCGAGCCGAAAACGGAGCCCGCCGCGATACGCACCGCGTCGGCCCGAATCTGGTCCCCGGAAATGCCCAGGAACGACGCGATCGAAACGCGGGTCGAGTCGCCCCCGGCGAGATGCAGGGACTTGTTCACCCCGCCGAAGCTGATCTGAACGGTTCGTGGGCTCCCTGCCAGGTTCGCGATCGTGACCCACGACGTGTACCCTCCACCGACGACCGCGTGAGGGAACGTCAGGGTCGACTGAGGGAGGGCAGGAACGGCATCTCCGATCCCCAGATCCTCATCGGAACCGAAGTGTTCGACACCGGCAAGGGAATCGGGAGACGTAATCCGCACTGGTCCGGTCAATGTCGTCGTCCTCCGGGAGCGGGCAGGGATCTCTAACGGTTGGCTCGTACGTGTTGCCAGCCGGGTGATTGTTGCGGTGACCGATTGCCCGCTCGGGTTGACCAGGATGGCATTCGCGCCTTCGTGGAAGAGGAAGAAGTCCTTTGAAACTCTGGCCGACCTCGCTCCATCGAACCGTGCCAGGTCGGTCTTCCCGGTCGTCATGTAGGTTCTCAGGCTGGGTTCCGACGCTTCCAACTCGAACCACCCCGTGAAGGAACCCGCACCGAATATTTCCGGTATCAAGCGGGCCCACTGTTCGCCCGGTTCCAGACGAACCGAGGCGGGGTTCCGGATGCCGGGACCCAGCGTCAACACCCCGTCGATGTCTATGGCGCGCAGAACGATGTCAGTCGCAACCGTGGCCTGCAGTGCAATCCCGCCAAAAGTCCCCTCGCCGTCAGGTACGGAGGGGAAAAAGTGCACGGTCGGTTCGAACGAAGCATCCACTCGAATGCCGTCCGACAGACCGACCTCGCTGGCGAGCCCAAACACGCTCGTTGCCCTGACGGCGAAGTAGTAAGTTTGAGCCTCATCCAGAACCAGTCCGTTTGCGACGACAGAGTTGTTCACCGTTACGGTGAACGGCCGAACATCCACACCGCCGGGCGTCGTCCCGATCGCATACTCGTAATGCCGGATCGAAGATCCGGGATCCGTCGACCAGGATGCGAACAATTCGCCGCGGTTCGGAATCCGCTCCCCGCCGTCCGAGACTGTCGGGGCCGTCGGGGCCGTTTGATCGCCTATGTCTTCGACGTACGTGCCTCCGCCAAAACGATACGTGATGGCGACACCATTTCCGACAATTGCCTGGTTGAAGCCGGTCTGTACGGCGTCGTTGCGCTGGAGGTTCTGCAGTCCGATAGTCGCACTCGACGCATCGGATCGCTCTCCCGACATCGATTGATACACGAACTGGATGTCATTGCTGCCTTCGAAGAGGATCAGTTCGAAGGTCAGATCGGCCCCTAGATCGTTCCCCACCGAATCCAGGATGGACGCGTTCGACCACTGGACGACGAACCGGCGACTCCCCGCGCTTCCAGTCAAGAGCGTACTGACCCTGCCTCCGCCTGCGAACGTCAGGTCGTCGAAGAATGAGGCGATGAGCGCGGCCGGAATCACGCCGTCGCCTCCGCTGGGCCGTTCGACGGTCTGCGCGGGTAAGGATGCATTCTGAAATTCCGGCGTCGACGCCGCATCCAGGCTCAACCAGCCGTTCGTGGCGATCGATATGCGGCTCCCCGCGATGAACGTATCCCGGAACAGGCTGAACGTGAACGGGAGGTTCATGAAGTGCACCGCGTCGTCCGAGTTTGTAAAACTGATATTCGTGCCTCCTCCGCCAGGAGTCGCATCGACGAACTGAAACGCGGCCGGAGCGATGTTGGTGCTCGTACCCGACTCTGTGACCGTAAACTGCGGACCGTCAACCGTAACGCCGAACACCGACAGGGAGAGCGTTCCGCTCGTGGCGCCGAACGGCACAACGGTCTCAATCCGCGTTCGAGTAGTGCTGACGACCCGCCCGGACTGCCCGCTGAAATTCACGGCGATGTTACGGGGACGCACGTCGAAGTTTTCGCCTTCGATCGTCACAAGCGTCGACGGCGGGCCTTCGAGAGGTGTCACGAGGGAGATCGTCGGCGGTGGAGCCGTGTACGTGAAGCCGTCCGGGAGAAGTCCGGAAGTGCCGTCGGAATTGAACACCTGAATGTTGACAGGCCCGGGTGCGTTCCCGGGAATCGCAACCTGCAACATACCGGAATTCAGGAAGACAACGTCCGGGGCTGGAAGTCCTCCGAAGAAAACAGAAACACCGACCCGGAAACCGCTCCCCGTGATAGTCGCGATCCCGCCACCTTCGAATGAGGCCGTGAGCGGAGATACCTCGATCCCATCCGGCGACTCGTCAGTGATCACGACCGCCCCGCTCACGATGGATGTCGCGTCCTCCAGGAACCCGGTGATGTTCTTAGGTCCGAGGGGCGTGTCGGTCGACACCCCGACTTCGATCGAGGCACTCGTGGGAGCCGTCCTGGAAAGACGCCCGCCGAAGCTCACCACGTCAAGAAAGATCTGGGAACTCGAAGACTCGAAGGTCGCGCCCGACACGACGTTGTTCCCGCCGACACGCAGGGTCTCTGTGGTCCCGCGCGGGATTCGACGGGCGAACACGGGCCGCGTCAAGTTAAAGGAGTTCGAACTTCGCGGCACAGCACGTATGTCGGTCCCCGCGGACGATTCCCCGGCGACGACCGTCACAGCGCTCGCTTCACTCAGGTGCCGAACGTCGCCGAAATAGGTTGTACCGAAGCCCGTCATGACGCTGGCAAAGAAACCCGGAAGCTGGGAACTCGACACCGGGCGATCGAGCGGTTCAGCATAAACGCGGTAGTCGCCCGGTGGAAGGAACGGAATGCTGTAGGAGCCGCCTCTATCGGTAACAACCCCCACGAGCGGTGTGCCGTTGCTGTCGATCGCAACGATATGCGCGCCGAAAATATCAACGCCGTTGACCTGGACCCGGCCCGCGATCGTACCGACGTCCTGCGCGCCCGAAGCGGGATAGATCTGAGTAATGCCGGCGATGTCGTCAAACATGAGCACACGCTGGTGCGTCTGATTGCGGGAGGCAAACGGCCCCATGACGGACGAGACCAGGCCGGAGTGGTCCAGACCCAGCAGGTGCCCGGCCTCATGGGTCAACACGCTCTGAATGTCGAACCGCCCTGACTCGCCGCTGGTCGTAAACTCGTGGTTCGGGTTGAAAGCGATGTCGGATTCTTCGAACACCAGCTCTCCGCCGCTCCGTCTGAAGAAGGAGAAGGTTGCCGCCAGTGTCGCCGATCCCAACAGGCCACTGTCGTCGGCAAAGGTGATGAGGTTGGTACCATCCAGACCGACGCTGCGATCCGGGGTCGTTCCCCGGAAATCAAACTGAACGTCCGCGCTGGCGACTGCCTCCCAAGCATCGAACGCTGCATGGACCGCGATCAGTTCGCTTTCGTTCGGGATTTCGGCCAGGCCCCGGTCGTTTATCGAATAAGGAATCGGAGATACCGTCCATCGTGGTGTCGCCCCGGTAAGGCTCGTGATACGGGTGTGGCCAGCCCCGGGATGCGACCACAGAAGTAGACCCAGAACGCCGAGCAACTGGCAGTATCTCTTCAAGTCCCTCCCTCTAGCGATTGACCCGTTGCCGGATCTCATCCTTGAACTCGCTCAACCGCATCCGCGTGGCTACCCCACGCCGACCGTCCACAAACTGGAGTTGACTGACATCGTTCGAGACAAAATCGTCAGCGACCGAGAACTTCCCTTGACCCAGCCCGACGACGGTTCTGTAGGAACCCTCCGCCTCGAGGAACACAATCGTTCGTTCCCCGTCGGCGAACGCCGGCATGCCGGCCACGTACAGAGTCCGGTCGCCGATCGTGCCGCCAACCGTCGTGACCTCAACCGTGCCCGAGGGAAAGCCCTTCAGGGTCTCGCCCACTTGAATCGTGTGGCGTGTGAGTATCAGTCTCCCGTCGACGCTCCAATAGGTCTCCGAACGGCGGACCTCTCCAACGACGATGGTGTCGGCGATCGCGACCAATCCATCGAGATCGAGACGCTTCACCGTGGTCGCATGAATCGGTAAGTTTAAGAGGACGATCAGGACGAAGCAGCCGGCAGTTCGCATGTGCGCATACCTTCCCATTCCATTTTGGACTCCACTCGGAAACAAGAGTTTACAGGGGAGTCATCGCAGGGATGTAAAAACTGTCGGGAGGCTATCAGTCGCCACTAGTTACAGGAAGCACATCGGCGCCAAACGGCAGGACATACCCGGGTTCGCTCCGAACCTGGGGATCGACCATCGACAGCGCGTCGTCCAGGCTGGGGGCGGGTTCCATTCCCATCGCTCGGATCTTTTCGTCTGGAAGCTGCGAGACGCAGACCACGCGAAAGCGCCGGGCTTTTGACAGCAGAGAATAGGCCGTCTGACCGTACACCTCGTAGTTCACCCGCAATGTCCGCTCAAACTCCTCGAGGTCGGAGTGCTTGAACCAGGGGTAGAAACTCGGGTGACCCGTCCCTTCCCTGCATTCGGCAAGCAAAACGATCGTTCCGCCCGGTTCGACGGCATACTGAGCAAACTCGAGTGCCTTGTGAGCCTGGATCATATTGATGTCCCGCGGGAATCCACCGCAACTGACGATCGCCAGTCGCCGTCTCCGCTCGAGTTCCACCCCGTGGTTGGCCAGGTAGTCGGCCGCACCGCGCCGGTGGGCCTCGACCCAATGTCCGGCGAACGCCTTCCGCACCTTCCCGGAATCCAGGATCGTGTTGTAGAGGAACAGCTCCCGATCGGCCAGCGCGGCGCCCTCCACCATGTCGTCATGGACAGGGTTCCCGTCAAGGCGAGCGACGCCGACCCCAGGATCGCGGCCTGAACCTTCCCGGTTCAGCACCAGCAGATGATTGAACTGGATGGACTCCTTCGACGCCACACCCGGCAGCAGGCTCTTGCGGCCCCCCGAGAAACCGGCAAAGTAGTGGAACCCGATCGACCCCGTCAAAACCACAAGCTCGTGTTCCAACACCTGCCGATCGATCTCCACCCGATTACCCAGGGACGTGTCTCCGATGTAGACATTACCGGTGTCGGGGTGATGATCGAGCATCGGATACGTCTTGAAGATGTCGCTGCCCACAATCGCAATTTTGTCCTCGTCGCCCAGAGGCCGATGCAGGCCGGTCGCGAAGAGGAAGCGCACCTCGGCAGCTCGATCGAGTTGTGTCAACAGTCCCGGCAGGAACTCGCGCGCCCCGGTGGACCGGGTCAAGTCGGACACGATCACGAGCACACGCTTCCCGCTCGCACATTCCGCTAGAGGCGGGGAATCGATCAAGTGTTCTTCGACGGATTGAGCGGACTCCCTTTCGGGCGCAATCACCTTGAACTGATCTGAGTCGAAAGGCAGGAAGAAACCGGAATCACCGTAGGCGAGCGACACGTCTGCCATGGGGCGGTATGCTAGCACGGCCTTCGGCCGTGCTAGCAGTAGTCAGTTAAACCCCGGACCCTAAGACTCCCCTCCTTGGTTAAGGAGGGGTGGATGCACCGCAGGTGCAGACGGGGTGGTTTGTTAGTAGGCCTTGCCTGGCTGTTACGGGATTGTCGGAATTTTTCTTGATCAACACCACCCCGGCCGGCAAGGCCGGCCACCCCTCCTCATCTGAGGAGGGGAGTTGGTGGATGCGCCGAAGGCGCAGACGGGGTGGTTTGTTTGGTGAGCCTTGCTTGGCGGTTACAGGGTTGTCGGGAATTTTTTGGATCAGCACCACCCCGGCGCTTCGCGCCACCCCTCCTCATCTGAGGAGGGGAGTTCTGGTGGCTCCACTGACTACTGACTACTGACAACTGACTACTTCCCCTGATACCATCGACGAGTTATGGCAGTGAATCCGGAGCTACTGAAGATTCTGGTATGTCCACTGTGCAAGGCATCCCTGACCCTGGTCGACGATGATCAGGGTTTGAAGTGCGGCGAGTGCAACCGGGTTTACCCGATTCGTGACGATATCCCGGTGATGCTCGTAAGCGAAGCAACGATCGAGGAGTAGTGCGTCCCACCAAGGACCTCTTCCACAAGCTTCCATCCAACGCCCGAATTCTGCTGGTGCGACTGCGCTCGATGGGCGACTGCTTGCTATTGACGGGTCCCATCCGGGCGCTCAAACAGGAATTCCCGGGCTTTCGTATCTCCGTCCTCGTCGAACCCCGTTTCGCGGAATGCTTTGAAGGCAACCGGGATGTCGCGGAGATCCTCACGACCAGCGAAGAGAAATACACAACGGTCGCCCGGCTGCTCTTGCGCCGATTCAACGCCATTATCAACCTTCACGGCGGTCCGACCAGCCTGGTCTACTGCCTCGCCACCTGGGGAAGCCGCATCGGCGTCGAAGACTACCAATACCGGAGACTGTACGGCGGGTTGATGCCACGACCGAAAGCACGGATGCATACGGTGGAAACGACCATGGAGTGGTTCCGCTGGCTGGGTGTCCGCGCGGAGACCGCGCCGCCGCTGTATTACGAGGCTGATCCGGACAAGGGCAGTCGTGTACACGAGGCTCTTCGCGGAAGACCTTACGTCGTGATTCACCCCGGCGCTCTGATGGACACTAAGCGATGGAGCATCCACGGTTTCGCCGAGTTGGGTCGGACGATTGCCTACCGCGGATGGTGTGTCGTCCTGACCTGCGGCCCGGGCGAGGAGCCCGTCGTCGCCGACGTCGCTAGGAAACTGGCCAATAGCGTGATCTTGCTCGGCCTGTCGATCGTGGAGCTGGCGGAGTTGATCCGCGGTGCCGGACTCTATATCGGTAACGACTCCGGTCCCATGCATCTGGCCGCAGCGGTGGGTACTCCGACAATAGCCCTCTGGGGTTCGTCTGATTCGGTTCGGTGGCGTCCCTGGGGCATTCCGCACCGAGTTGTTCAGAACCCGTTCGAATGCAATCCGTGTCCGGGTTACGAATGCCTGGTCGCAGAGAGCCCTCTCTGCATCGAGTCGATTTCGATCGAACAGGTCGAGCAGGCGGTCGACGATCTGATGTGGCAGACCGGAGCTGAGAGACGGCTGACAGCGACAGTCTAACGGGATCTATGACACCGGTCGATCGGCAAAGAATCGGTCAGATCCTGGACGGGTTCCACGGCAAGACCATCCTGGTCGTCGGCGACGTCATCCTGGATCAGTTTACCTGGGGTCGGGTCCAACGAATCTCTCCTGAGGCCCCGGTGCCCGTCGTCGAGGTGATCGAAGAAACCGACCGTCTGGGAGGTAGCGGCAATGCCGCCGCAAACATTCGCTCACTCGACGGCAGGCCGATCACGATCGGCGTGATCGGTCGAGACCAGACAGCCGACCGCGTGTTCAGACTGCTCGACCAACTCGGAATCGATTCCCGTCATCTCGTATCCGACGATCGCCGAACAACACTCAAGACGCGCATCATCGCTCACAGCCAGCAGGTCGTGCGCACCGACCGGGAAGACCGCACGGCTCTGTCCTCTGAAACGAACGACGCGCTGAGGGATCGCTTCATGGATGCGCTGCCGCAAGCGGACGCGGTCGTGGTCTCGGACTATGACAAGGGCGTTGTCACAGCGGAGTTGCTCGGATCTGTCCTGCCCGAAGCCCGCAAAGCGGATATCCCTGTCTTTCTCGACCCCAAAGTCCACCACGCCGAATACTACCGGTCGACGACACTGATCAAACCGAACAACCGGGAGGCGGAGCTTCTGACGGGTGTTGCAATCGCGGATCGCGCGAGCCTTGAAGAAGCCGGAAAGCGTCTGCTGGATCGATTCGGGTGCCCCTACATCCTGATCACACGAGGTGAAGACGGGATGTCGCTGTTCGACAAAGATGAAGTTCATCACCTCCGGACGGCGGCGCGCGAAGTGTTTGACGTGACCGGGGCCGGAGACACCGTGATCGCCTGTCTCGCCATGGCCGCTGCGGGGGGCGCGAGGATGGATGAGGCGGCGCTGCTCGCCAACCATGCCGCCGGGCTCGTGGTCGGCAAGGTGGGAACCGCCAGCGTGAGCCGCGAGGAACTGCTCGACGATCTCGAGGGGCTGCTCGACGATTTTAGCAACACCGATGCGCATCCTGCAGGTTAGCTCTGCCCGGGTCCTGGGGGGCGGCGAAGTCCATGTCATCGAGCTCACCGAAAAGCTCCGCGAAATGGGTCACAAAGTGGCCATCACGGGCCGGAGGGACGGCCCTCTCGAAACCGACTTCGATCTGCCCTTCCTGAATTCAGCAGACCTCTACACAGCGTTCCGGCTACGGCGGATCGTGTGGGGAGCGGGGTTCGACCTCGTCCACGCCCACGTCGCCCGCGATTACTCGATCGTCGCGGCGGCCTTGTGGGGGCTGGGCTCTGTCAGGCTGGTTCTCACGCGCCAGCTCATATTCGCAGTCAGGAAGCATCCTTTCTATTCCAGGGTGGATGGCTGGATCGTGACGACCGAGCAGATCCTCGACTCCATCCAGCACCTCAAACCACGTGCCAGTGTGATCGTTCCGAATTGGGTCGACAGCAGCAAGCTGGAGTATGAAGAACGGACAGTTCGAAATCCTGTGGTTGTCGGACTTCTCGGCCAGGTTTCGCCCCACAAGGGGCATGACGACGCGATCGAAGCGCTGCGTCTTCTCGGGTCGGAGTTTCGCCTCTTGATAGGTGGCTCAGGCCGACGCTCCTACGTCGACTCTCTCAAGCGTCGGGCCGCGCGACTGCCGGCGGAATTCCTCGGCTTCGTCAAGCCCGCAGAGTTCCTCAAGCAGGTGGACATGCTGATCGTTCCCTCGTGGGAAGAGCCCTTCGGCATCGTCGTCGTCGAGGCGATGGCCGCGGGCGTGAACGTCATCGCGACCGATGCAGGCGGCCCTCGGGAGATTCTGGATTGGGGGAAAGCGGGAGTCCTGGTTCCGCCGCGGAATCCCCCCGAACTCGCCGCGGCGATCCGACGACTGTCCGCCAACGAAGGGCTTCGCGGCGAACTCCGAAAAAGAGCTCTCGAACGTGTCCGAAGCCGTTACGACATATCGCATACGGTTCCAAGGATCGAAGCGTTTTATCGTGAGTTGGTGGGGAAGTGACGGCATCGGAGATCCGTCGCTCCCCGACGCTTCGTCTTTGAAATCCGAATTGCAAACTGCGATATCTAAACAGTCCACATTGCAGGTTGCTCATTGGAAATTGTTTCATTTCAGATTTTTTCGCTCGATGCTCCGAGCGATCACCAATTGAGCAATTTCCAATCTCCAACTTGCAATGCGGATTCGTCCATTGACCAATTTGCAATAGATCGGTTTCAGGTATGCGCTGAGCAGAAAGGTCTGCTACAAACACCCCGCCAGACGGGATATTCGGCGCCCGCGGTACTTGTTTTCGGGAGAGTAGGAGAGGAGGCCGGTTTGCTTGTCGACCATCATGGCCAGGGGCGGGCCACCGTCGATTCTCGTGTAGACAATGACGGCTGTTCCACTGCTGTTTGAATCGCAGATATCGAAGCTCATCGAGCCGCTGGCATAGTAGCCTTCCTCGCCCCAATCGAGCAGGAAGTCATCCATCTGGTACCGCTCGTCACTGTCCCACATGCTGTAAGCGGCGTCGTACTGGGTATCCGCAACCGACTCCATAAACGACCGCACGCGGGATTCCTCGCTGTAGTTGACGAACTCCCAGAGCAGTCCGCCGATCACGAGAAGAAGCGCGCCGATGGAGACAGGCACCTTCAGCCGATCCTTCAGCGGACGGGCTTTTTCCGGCGGCGGATGGTCGCCCGTAATCAGGTTGCCGATCAGTTTCTCTGCCATCGAGTCATTCTACCGGAACCAGGCCTCGAGCTGAACCGGGTCTCGTCGGACGCGTGTCTGGACGATTCGACGCTTCTGCCACAAACGCGGCAGATTACCGAGGACGAACAGCAGGCCGTGAAAAGAAGACCGCTCCTGCAGGATGACATAGCCAATCACGGCGAGATCACGAACCGTGATCGGCCAGAAGTCGCGGAAATAAAGACCCGCGGTCATGTTGTTGATGCGCAGCAGGAACCTGTTCTTGACCGAATGCCGGTTGATGGCCTGAGAGAGAGCGGAACGCCGTTCCGGGGTGACATTCCGCCGGTGCCGGGCTACCGCCCTCGGTACATACAATGAATCCCAACCCATCAACTGGCAGCGCCAGGCCAGATCGGCATCTTCCCGGTAGGCAAAGAAGTCCTCGTCGAAGAACTCACCGTCGATTGCGACGTCCTCCAGGCATCCGTACCGATACAGTGCCGCCGCCCCGCTCGGGCCGAAAATGCTCCCGGGGCGATCGTACTGACCGCTGTCGATTTCGCCGGCGCCTCGATCCAGATGTCTCTGGTTGCGGGTCATGACGATACCTGTCGAATCGATCGTCTCACCGTCCATGCGCAAGAGCTTACCGGTCGCTGAGCCAGCCTTGTCTTCCTCGTCCATCGCCGCGGTCAGGGTTTCGATGAAGTCCGGCTCCAGGACGGTATCCGGGTTCAGGAACAGGATGTAGGGGGCGGGATAGGTTCGCGCCAATCGGTTGTGGGCGGCCGCAAAGCCGGTATTCGCGTCCGAGGTCATGAGATCGACATCTCGGCCCCGGAGCAGCTCGAGTGTATTGTCCGAAGACGCGTTGTCGAGAATGCGGACGCGAAAGTCCTTAGCGCTCTGCGCCGCGAGACTGTCCAGGCACGCGGATATGTCGGCCGCGCTGTCGAACGTGACGATCTGGACGGAGACTTTCATGTTCAAGCAGCCATCAGCTATCAGCTGTCGGCCATCAGTTCTGAATGGATGCCTTCGGCATTCCGTTTCTTAGCTGAAAGCTGAATGCTGATCGCTGACAGCACGCTTGATCCTCAAGGGATCAAGCGTTTCAAAGCACTTCCCACAGCACCCGCCAATAGGTCGCAGCCAGTCGAGGCCGATACATCATCTTGCCGAGCATTCCCAAAGCCAGTGCTGTCTTGAGCGGCAACCCGGATTTAGACCCGAGATGCTTTCGCGCGTAGCGGAGCTGATTGTCGTAGTAGGACGTGAGAAACCGCTCGAGGCCGAGGGCTTCGAGACTGTAGCCACCATCGTGATGAAACTTCGCCCCGGGGTGAAAATAAACCTCCCAGCCGGAGGCGGAAATCGCTCGGCAGAAATCGACGTCCTCGTACCAGGCTGGGTAGAACTGTTCGTCGAACCCCCCAACCGCGTCATAAGCGGTACGGCGGACCATCAGCGCCGCACCGGCCGGCTGGTCGACCGCTGTCGCCGCCTCGCCCGCCACCCGTGTCTCGGACCGCGGCAATCCGAGGTTTTCGCGAAAGAGACTCGCCAGCGTCGGAAACGGCCGGGGCGGATAGCTCTGGTTGACGAAGCCCCCGATGGCTCCCGCCTGTGGACGGGTATCCAGTGCGCCGGCGAGTGCTGCGATAGCACCGGACATCGCCTGGATGTCGGGGTTCAGTATGAGAACGAAGGGTGACGTCGTCGCCTTGAAAGCCTGGTTGATCGCTCCGGCAAACCCCAGGTTGGCCACGTTTTCGATCACCTGGACCTGATCGCCGATCGAGTCCACACCCCCGAGCGATCCATCCGATGAGGCATTATCGACGACGACAATGTTCTCCACTTCACCGTGTTCGACAACCGATTCCACCGCTCGGCGAAGCATCGGACCCGAATTCCAATTGACTATGGCTGCCTCTACAACGCTGTTCATTTCTTGATCGCCAGTGCCAGCAGGATGTCGAGGGGGTTCAGGCGGAAGGTGAAGGAACCGCCAAACCGCGACCCGTCAAAGGGCAAACGAACGTAGCGGCCGAGCCGGTTCAGGAGCAATGACACGCTGGCAAACTTCCCGACTCGCGTGATCTGCCGCACTTCAAAGCCGTTATCCGACAACAAACGGTGCATGGTGTTCCGATCGAAGAAGTAGTAGTGCTCGGGTATGAACTGTCGCCATCTCGCCTTCATCAGGCGATAGGGCCACGAGCCGATATCGGGTGTCTCCAGCGCAACAAGTCCTCCCGGCCTCAGTCTCCTGGCGATCTCTTCAACGAACTTCGAGGGCGAATCCACATGTTCGATCACATGAAAGCTGGCGGCGACATCAAAATCGGACCAGATCGTGTCTTCGATCAACCCCTCGTGGATCGACGCTTCCCGGCGGGCGTCAGCGGCGAGTTCCGGGTTTGGTTCCACGCCACAGGCATCGAACGAATCGCGGGCAACCTTGAGAAATTCCCCGCGCCCGCAGCCAACCTCCAGCAAGCGGCCGCCGTCCCGGATTCCCCGTATCAAACCCAGTCTCCAGCGCGCGTTGAGTTCGTTGAGCCGGCGTTCCTCCTCCTGGGGTAGAGACGAGAAACGCACGTTCGCATCCCGAATGCGTTCCGCGGTCAGAGACGCCGATTCCTGCGAAAAAGCAAGGTGTGCGGACCGGACTGCGACGTAATGCAGGCCGCAGACTACGCAACGGACGAGAGGACCATCCAGGCTACCGGACGTCAGGACGGGTCGGGTTTCGCTCGAGCCGCAGAGGTCGCAAGCCAGTGACACTGCATCAGCGGTCTCCTTTGCATCCGGCGTTCGGGTCGTCGACGGCGAGCGAGGGGACATCCTCAGTCCTTGTAGGAGGCGAGAGTTTGATCGCGGTTGGTGTAGTGACGCTCGTAGTAGGAAAGATAGGAATCGTCCTTGACCTCGCGAATCCAGTCCTTGTTGTTTCGGTACCAATCGATCGTCCTGGAAATGCCGGAGGCAAAATCCGTTTCGACCGACCATCCCCACTCTCTCTCGATCTTCGAGCAGTCGACAGCATACCGGAGGTCGTGGGCGGGTCGGTCCTTGACGAACTCGATCAGCGATTCGGATTGTCCGACGAGATCGAGGACTTCGCGCGCGACATCGATGTTCGCGAGCTCGTCTCCTCCGCCTATGTTGTAAACCTGGCCGGGTCGCCCGTCAGTGACGGCCTTCCACACTCCCCGGGAATGGTCGTCGACATGGATCCACTCCCGCCGGTTGAGACCCGTTCCATAAACCGGAATCGCCTTCCCCTCCATCGCGTTCGTGATCAACAGGGGAATGAACTTCTCGGGGAACTGGTTCGGGCCGTAGTTGTTCGAGCACCGGGTGACCAACCCGGGAAACCCGTGCGTTTTCACATAGCTCAGAACAAACAGGTCGGCAGCCGCCTTCGTTGCCGAGTACGGGTTCGTCGGGCTGAGTGGCGTGTCTTCGCGAAACCGGCCCTCCGGGCCCAGACTTCCATAAACTTCGTCGGTCGATATCTGAACGTAGCGCGACACCTGATGCCTGCGCGCGCGATCCAGCAGGCACTGGGTACCGACGAAATTCGTGGCAACAAACGGACCCGCATCTTCGATGGAACGATCGACGTGGGTTTCGGCGGCAAAGTTGACAACGACATCGATCGGATTCGCCTCAAAGAGCCGTTCGATCTGCCCGGCGTCGGCGATGTCACCCCGGATGAAGCGGTAGCGGGAGTCGTCGGCCACGTCTTCGTTGTTGCGCAGGTTCCCGGCGTAGGTGAGCAGATCGAAGTTGATTACAGCGACATTCGAGGTGGCTCCCAACAGGTAGCGGATGAAGTTCGAGCCGATAAATCCCGAACCTCCCGTGACGAGCACCGTACGTCTCTCTCCAGCGGACATCTATCGCTCCTCGAGTGCGGCCGCCGAACGGCGGATCGTGTCCATCGAAATCTCTTCGGAAGCCTTCCCCTGGCGTCCTGCAACCAGAATGTTCGCGCGGAGCAGCGAATCGAACGTCCCGGCATCGGACCACCAGCCGTCGATGATCTCGTAGGTCATCTCACCAGACTCTATGTAGGCGTTGTTGACGTCGGTGATCTCGAGTTCCCCCCTGCCGGAGGGCTTCAGGGTTCTGATGATTTCGAACACTCGCGCGTCGTACATGTACATGCCCGTGACGGCATAGTCGGATTTGGGTTCGACCGGTTTCTCCTCGACGCGGATAACACGATCACCGTCCAGGACAGGCACGCCGAAGCGCTGAGCGTTTTCAACCTTCTTCAAGTGCATGCGTGCTCCGGTCCCCTGGCGCGAATAGGCCTCGACCGAGGACTGCAAGCTCTTCTCGTAGATGTTGTCGCCCAGGATGACGCAGATCGGCTCGCCATCTGCAAAGAACTCGGCAAGGCCGAGCGCGGCGGCGATGCCGCCGTGACCTTCCTGGTAAGTGTAGTCGAGATGCTTGAGGCCGAACTCCTTGCCGTGCCCGAGTAATTCCAGAAAATCACCGGCGCCGTTGCCACCCGTGACCACGAGGATCTCTTCGATACCCGCATCCACGAGGCTCTGGATCGGGTAGTGGACCATCGGCCGGTCGTAGACGGGCAGGAGGTGCTTGTTGGTGACTTTGGTCAGCGGGTGAAGACGGCTTCCGAGCCCACCTGCTAGAACGATCCCTTTCATGTGCTCGCCATTGGGTTCAGCGACCCCCTCCAATCCAGCTTCTCATCGTTCCAACACTCCCGAACAAGTAGTCAGTAGTCAGTAGTCAGTAGTCAGTAGTCAGTAGTCAGTTGAAGAAGTATATTTCCTACTCGTCACCCGTGCGGCGGCAGCCCCATCCAACTCCCCTCCTTGTTCAAGGAGGGGTGGATGCACCGCAGGTGCAGACGGGGTGGTTCTTCACTGATTGAAAAAGGCCTGAAAACCCTTGTGGAGCTGCCAGAGATCCACCTTCGAGGACATCTCGTAGGGGGAGTGCATGCTCACGATTCCGATGCCCACATCGATGACGTCCATATTCTGTCCCGCGAACCAGGCGGCGATCGTACCCCCGCCGTACCCCGCGTTGTAGGAATGCGTCTGCCATTTCACCCCGGCGCGATCCAGGAGTCCCCGGAGTTTTGCGAAGAACTCGGAATTGGCTTCCCGGCCCGCGCCGTACTCCTTGACGACGAGTCCATACCCGAGCCGTGAGGTCAACTCCTGGGTTTGCGGACCCGGGAAGAGGGGATTCAGAGCCGTCGTCGTATCGCTCACCAGCACTTCGGTGTTCCGGTATGCCCGTCTCAGGGTCAGGTCGTTGAAGTCGGCTGTCTGAACTTCGATCACCTCCGACACCAACGTGGTGAACCACTGGGAGTTCACACCCGTGTTCCACGATCCCGTTTCTTCGTTGTTCACCGCATACGCAACTGCAGTGTGGGCCGGCGTTTCGATCTCGGCGATCGAGCGCAGGCTGACGTACCCGGTGGACCGGTCATCCTGCCCGAAAGCAGCAACCAGTGCGCGATCCAGGCCGACGTCCCTGGGCGCGGTTGCCGGCACGATCTGGATGTCGGCGGAAAGGAAATCCCGGCCGTCGATGTCGTACTCCTGTTTCAGCAGGGCCAGGAGGCGCTCGGTGGCAGTCTTGTACTCGCTGTCCTTATCCGGCGGCAACGAAGCGATGATCGGCTCCAGTTCCTCGGCTCGAATGACATCCCGCTGGGTTCGATTACGGTAGTCCCGGTCCACGTGGGGCGCCAGGTCGCTGATCAGGAGTATCGGATCGTCCGGCTGGGTCCCGATCTCGATCCACTGCGTCGAGCCGTCGGGCTTGTCGATCCGCCCGATCAGGGCGAGCGGAACGTTGACCCACTGGTAGGTCTTGATACCGCCGTGGATCTGCGCGTCGATCGCTACGACCTCGTTACGTTCGCGGAGCGGTTTCGTCTTGAATTCAATCCGAGGGGAGTCGATGTGCGTGTTGACGATCCGCATGCCGGCTTCGATCGGCTCGGTTCCGATGATGAAGAGCACGAGGGTGCGGTCCCGGTTGACCGCATACCACCTCGAACCGGGTGTCAGGTCCGCGCTCGACACGTCGCCGGACCACTCGCGGAATCCCTGGGATTCGGCGTATTCGACACCCTCACGCACGAACCACATTTCGCTCTTGGCGCGACCCATGAAACCCTTGAAGTCCTCGCCGAATGACATGACCTGTGCCCGCTCTGCCGGGCTGAGCTCGGGCCACGCCGAACTGAAGCCGTAATCCTGCGCGATTGCCGGCTGCCCCAGGACCAGAACCAGCGAGATGACCAGACCGCAAACTGTTGGTTTCATGCGTATTCTCCCTTGTTTTCTTGAGAGTGGGATTGTATCAGTAGTCAGTTGTCAGTAGTCAGTTGTGGGAACAAGGCTGGTGACAAGTGACGAGTCGGAGCCACCCGTTGTGCGTGGTCCGTTCGCCGCGGGATCGAAGACGACTCCCCTCCTCGAAGAAGGAGGGGTGGATGCACCGCAGGTGCAGACGGGGTGGTTACTCTTCACTCGTCACTTCCCCTCACTCGTCACTTCTTCCAATCCGGCCATTCTGCGAAACAGCTGCTCGTACTGATCCGTAACCGCTTCCCAGGAGTAGTTCGCCTGCGCTCGAGACCGGGCACGCTCGCGGTATTCGGCGGCAAGTGGCGGATCTTCGAGCACGCGTCGGATCAGCCCGGCAAGGTCCTGGGCAGTATCAAAGTAGAGGCCCGAATCCTCCAATACTTCGACATGCTCGGGCGTGTTTTTTGCCAGGACACAGTTGCCCGCCCCCATCGCCTCCAGCAGGGCGGGATGAGTTCCGCCAACCTCGGTCGCCTGGACCCATGCGTAGGCGTGGGAACGAAGTTCGAGATAAGGGTCGCCGTAGATGGCCCCGGGGAAACGAACGCGATCGTCCGCCATCGCTCGGAGCCGCTGGATATAGGCCGCCGCGTAAGGTGCGTCACCGACTATCACCAGCGGCATGGGGGTGTCGACCTGACGATAGGCTTCAATCGCCAGGTGCACGTTGTTTTCGGGCTCGAACCGGCTCACGTACAGAAGGTAGTTTCGGGGTCCGAGCCCCAGTGTTTCCAGAAACCCGGTTTCGGTACTCTGTCGGCAGTCGGAGCCATAAGCGATCATCACCGAAGACGTTTTGTGTTCCCTCAGGTAATAGTCCTGCATGACGGCGGCGTCTGTGACGACGTGTGTCGGCATGAAGGTCGACAGGTGTTCGGAGATCCGATAGTAGGACCGGCCTGCCAGCCCCCATTTCTTCCTCTTCCGCTCGATCCCGTCCACGTTCAACGCCACCGGCGTGCCGGCCAACCGTGGCACGGCGCAAAAAATCGCATTGGCTGCATTGCACATCAACATCGCGTCAAAACGTCGGACCAGAGAATGAAAGACCGAAAGGAAGGTGTGGGCGACGGTATCCAGGTGCTTTGTAGGAATCGTCGGCAATATGACCAGGCGGACTCCGCGGTAGATGTCGGACGGGTGATCGATGTTGTTCGAACGGCCGTAGACGGTCACCTCGTGCCCGCGCGCGACCAGGCGCGGCGCCAGCTCTTCGGCGAAGGTTTCGAACCCTCCGTAGTTTGCGGGAATCCCCCGGATACCCAGGATGGCAATCTTCATACGGTTCTTCGCGCAGGCGGTGACATGGCATTATAGCTTGAGCTCGGGCGCGCGGCTGACGACGTCGCATGCCCCGCGTGGAGGGCGAAAGGAAAGAGAATGAAGCAAATACTGGCGGATCTGGAAAGCAACAAGAAAGACGGGATCGAGTTCCTGCAACAGATGGTAGACATGGAGTCACCCAGCTACGACAAGCCACTCGTCGACCGACTGGTCGCCTTCCTTGCCCGGCGTTTCGAGGAGATCGGTGGAGAGGTGTTCGTGAATCCGGTCGAAGGATTCGGCGACCATCTCCGGGTCGGATTCCCAGGTACGGGGGATCGGCCCATCATGTTGCTGGGACACACGGACACCGTGTTTCCCGCCGGAGAGATTCAGGAACGCCCTTTCAAGATCGAAGGGAATATCGCAAGCGGTCCCGGGGTCTTCGACATGAAAGCCGGCCTCGCGATGATGTGGATGGCGCTCCGAACCATCACCCGGATCCGCGGTCAGCTTCGAAACCCCGTCACGGTTCTGTTGACCAGCGACGAGGAGATCGGTGGGAAAAGTTCTCAAGGTTTGATCGAGACGGAAGCGCGGCGCTCGCAGGCCGTCCTGGTCCTGGAGCCTTCGTTGCCCGGCGGTGCCCTGAAGACCGCACGGAAAGGCGTGGGACGTTTCACTGTCAAGACGATCGGGAAGGCGACGCACTCGGGGATCAACCCCGAGGACGGCATCAACTCGATCGAAGAAATCGCTCATCAGATCCTGAAACTGCAGGGGATGACGGACCCGGATCGCGGTACGACACTGAGCGTCGGAGTCGTTCGGGGTGGGACACGACCCAACGTCGTTCCGGCGGAATCCGCGATCGAGATCGACACCAGAATCACGTCGACAGATGAAGCGGAACGGGTTACGAGAGCAGTCCGCGCCCTGTCGCCCGTGTTGCCGGGCTCGAGGATCGAGGTGCGTGGCCAGATCAGCCGCCCGCCCATGGAGCGGACCGCCGACACCGCGAGGTTGTTCGAACTGGCTCGAGAAATCGCGGGTGAGGTGGGGCAGGATCTTCAGGAAGGGTCGACCGGCGGCGCGTCGGACGGCAACTTTACGGCGGCGTTGGGCGTTCCGACCCTGGACGGGCTCGGCACAGTCGGGCTGGGCGCCCACCAGGTCGACGAACACATAGAGGTCGACCAACTCCCGTGGCGGACCGCCCTGGTTGCGGGACTGATCGAGCGAATTGATATGTAACGGCGTCCAAGGTCCGAGGTTCAAAGTCCGAGGTCAGGGAGTTCAGTGCCGGAATCAGGCAAGTACGACATGCGACCTTGGACTGTGGACCTTGGACTCCCCACCGGTTGTTTGACAAGGCGTCCGCCCGAAACCTACAATTGAAGTTTGGTTGTGGCGCTGGATTCCACTCAGGGGCGACGGGCACTTTCAGAGGTTGAACGTGCATTTTTGTTGCGAACTATCCGGGAATCCGGGCGGCCGCCAGACGTCCTATGAGGTCCGTCGCCTACATCGAGGAAGACTACATCGCAGGTCTCCTCAAAGACTATTTCGTCGGCAACGGCGATACCACCTACATCGTCACCGACCCCGCGGCCAAGCGACACCTCGCCTCCCAGGGTCAGACGGTCTCCCTCGCGGGCCGCAATAATTCTTCGCTACGGAAGCGCCTCAAAGGCGAGACCGACCTGCTGCTCATACAGTCGGATGATCTCGATCGTATCGAAGCGGTTCTTGATCTGGTTCGCAAGAACGGCAGCCGCGTGCCGACGCTGGTGATCACCGCGCACCGGGAGGAAGTCTCCGAACGGGCCGACTTCGTTCACTGCATCACCATGCAGCAACTGCTGGAGGGCAATCTTCGCTGGTACATCGTTCTGGCGAAAACGACGCGACAGGTTGAAGAGATCCGCGAGCATTTCGAGGGCGCCGATGACGTCCTCATCCTCATGCAGGACGATCCGGACCCGGACGCAATCGCGAGCGGGCTCGCGCTGCGCCAGGTCCTGGGACGGAACAAACAGACTGCGACCATCGGCAGTTTCGGACGGGTGACTCGGCCAGAAAACATAGCGATGGTGAAGCTGCTCGAGATCGAGGTCGAGCGCATCACACCGACGAAGATCAAGAATTTCGACCGGATCGCATTGGTCGACCTGCAACCCTCACACATCAGGGCCACGCTGCCGCGACTCGACCTAGTCGTCGATCACCATCCGGAACAGTTCGACTACGAAACCGCCATCCGCGACGTCCGGCCCAGTTACGGCGCGACGGCGACGATTCTGCTGGAGTACCTGCTCAGCCAGGGCAACAGCATCGGCACGCGCCTGGCAACCGCGCTGCTCTACGGCATCAAGAGCGACACGTTCATACTCGCCCGCGAAACCACCGAATGGGACGTCGAGGCATTCTCCTATCTGTACCAGCGTGCCAACCAGAATCTGCTGCGCCGGATCGAACGTCCGGCACTACCGCCGGCGGCCCTGGACGCGCTGAGCCGGGCGCTGAAGGCCAGACAGATCAAGGAGAAGGTGGCGTTCGTCAGCCTCGGGCGCGTCCAGCGAGAGGACCTTATCCCTCAACTTGCGGATTTCTGTCTGCAGTTCGAGGGAGTCGAGTGGGCCCTCGTCAGCGGCATTTACGAATCGAATCTGATCCTTTCGGTTCGAAACGTCGGCTACGTCCGGGCGGCAGGAAAGGTCGTCAAGGAGGCTTTCGGCACGCTCGGTTCTGCCGGCGGCCATGCGTCGATGGCAAAGGCCATCATCCCGGTGTCGAACCTGTGCAAGAAATGGAAGACCGACGCTCGCAACACCCGTCTCCTGAACTCCAAGATCCAACGCACTTTCCTGAAGACCCTCCGCAACTCCAACTGATGCCCTACGACTGAGATGCGTGCGGTCATCCAGAAAGTCTCCAAGGCACGCGTCCTGATCGACGGCAACGAACACTCGCGAATCGGGAACGGCCTTGTCGTTCTTCTCGGCGTTGAACAGGACGACACCGTCGAGGACGTGCGCATCATGGCGAAGAAAACCGCCGAACTCCGAATCTTCGAAGACGCCGCCGGCAAGATGAACCGCTCCGTCCTCGATACGGCCGGTGAGGTTCTCGCCGTCTCTCAATTCACGCTCCTGGGCGACTGCCGGAAAGGCCGACGACCGTCCTTCGACAAGGCCGCTCATCCCACCGAAGCACGGGATCTCTACGAAACCTACGTCCGAGAAGTCGAGAAGGCCGGCGTGGAAGTATCGACCGGTGTCTTCCAGGCGATGATGGACGTGGAGTTGACGAACGACGGACCCGTGACGCTGATGCTGGACTCGAGAAAGAGGTTTTAGGTCGGCCTTAAACTCCCCTCCTTGGATAAGGAGGGGTGGATGCGCCGCAGGCGCAGACGGGGTGGTTGGATTTACCAGGTGGATGCGCCAACGGCGCAGACGGAGTGATTTTCTTGGTCAGCACCACCCCGGCGCTTCGCGCCACCCCTCCTCATCTGAGGAGGGGAGTTTTTTTCGGCAACCCCGTGCTCTACGGAAACTCAAGAGCGCTGAGGTGCTCCCCAAAATTCGGACAGGTTGCTAAGGTGTAAGATCGCTGCCTCAGGAGAGGCAGATGAAGAAGCGAGGACGGAAGCAGTACAGCGCGGCATTGAAGGCAAAGATCGCCGTGGAAGCGGTCAAGGGACAGCGCACGATCCAGGAGCTCGCGTCCCACTACGAAGTTCACCCGAACATGGTGACGAAGTGGAAAAAGCAAGTGCTCGACGGCGTATCGGAGATCTTCTCCAATGGTCGATCCCCGGCCAGTGAAGTCGATGAGCAAGTACAGGCCGAACTTTACCAACAGATCGGAAAATTACAGATCGAGGTGGAGTGGCTCAAAAAAAAGTCGGGACTTTCCCGTTAGAGCAACGACGGCCATGGATCGAATCAAATCACGACGAGTTGAGCATCGTCGAGCAGTGTCGGTTGACCGGAGTGTCCCGATCCGGACTCTACTACACACCGGTGGGCGAGAGCGCCGAGAACATCGCGTTGATGCGTCTGTTGGACGAGCAGTATACGCGGACCCCGTTCTACGGGATTCGGCGTATGACCTGGTGGTTGGAGACGCAAGGTCGGCAGGTCAATGCGAAGCGGGTTCGGCGACTGCTACGGCTCATGGGACTGGAAGCGATCTATCCCAAACCGCGGTTGTCGATGCCAGCCCCGGGACACCGGATTTACCCATACCAGTTGCGCAATCTGGAGATTGTGCGTCCCGATCAGGTGTGGGCCACCGATATCACGTATATCCGACTCCGGCAGGGATTCATCTATCTGGTGGCGATCATGGACTGGTTCAGCCGGTACGTGCTGGCTTGGGAAGTGTCCACGTCGATGGACAGTGGATTTTGCGTGTCGGCACTGGACTGGGCGCTGAGGCAAGCGCAACCGGAGATTTTCAACACGGATCAGGGGGCTCAGTTCACCAGCGATGTCTTCACGAGCCGACTGGAAGACCAGGGCATCACGATCAGCATGGACGGCCGGGGCCGGTTCCTGGACAACATCTTCGTCGAGCGCTTATGGCGCACCGTGAAGTACGAGGAAGTGTACCTGAAGGACTACTTGAGCGTTTCCGAGGCGATCTCGAACCTGAACCTATATTTCAGGTTTTACAATCAGGAACGCGGCCATCAAGTATTCGACTATCAGACGCCCGAGACCGTTTACTTTCAGCGCGCGCCAGGGGCCTGTGGAAACTGACTCCGCAGTGGAAATCCGCACACAACTCGGATTCCCACAGCTGCTTGAAAACAGCCTCGAAGACTCGGCTTTTTCACAGTTCCCACAGGCTCGGCGACGGGCTAAATATCAACCCATTTCAGTGGCAGCGATCCACCTTAAGACCCGGGGGTTGCTGTCCGAAGAATGGGGAGCCCCTCACGCCACCACTCACTCGCCCACTCCCCTCCTTGGATAAGGAGGGGTGGATGCGCCGCAGGCGCAGACGGGGTGGTTGGATTTACCAGGTGGATGCGCAACGGTGGAGGCGAGATGGTTTTTCTTGGTCAACACCACCCCGGCGCTTCGCGCCACCCCTCCTCATCTGAGGACGGGAGTTTTTTTCGGCAACCCCGTGCTCTACGGAAACTCAAGAGCGCCACCACTTACTCCCCCACTCCCCCACTCCCCTCCTTGGATAAGGAGGGGTGGATGCGCCGCAGGCGCAGACGGGGTGGTTGGATTTACCAGGTGGATGCGCAACGGTGGAGGCGAGATGGTTTTTCTTGGTCAGCACCACCCCGGCGCTTCGCGCCACCCCTCCTCATCTGAGGAGGGGAGTTTTTTTCGGCAACGCCCGTGCTCTACGGAAACTCAAGAGCGCCACCACTCACTCGCCCACTCCCCCACTCCCCTCCTTGGGATAAGGAGGGGTGGATGCGCCAACGGCGCAGACGGGGTGGTTCGAATTAACCGGGTGGATGCGCCAACGGCGCAAACGGAGTGATTTTCTTGGTCAGCACCACCCCGGCGCTTCGCGCCACCCCTCCTCATCTGAGGAGGGGAGTTTTGGTGGTAGCTACTGGCCACTGGTCACTGGCCACTGACCACTTCCCCCATGCTATGATCCCGTCCCGATGAAACCGCTGGACGATATCTTCGTAGTCGATCTCACGCGTATTCTGTCCGGCCCGATCTGCACGATGCTGATGGGCGACATGGGCGCCCGCATCGTCAAGGTCGAGCCGCCGCCGCACGGCGACGACAGCCGGATGTGGGGGCCTCCGTTTGTCGGAGGGATCAGCACGTACTTCCTGTCGGTCAACCGTAACAAGCAGAGCCTGGGGCTGAATCTCAAGAACGAGGCCGGACGTGAGATTCTCTGGAAGCTGATCGACCGGGCCGACGTCGTTGTTGAGAACTTCCGGCCCGGGGTTCTCGACCGGCTGGGTTTCTCCTACGCCGACGTCTCCGAACGAAACAGCCGTGTTGTCTACTGCTCCGTCTCGGGTTTCGGCCAGACCGGCCCCTACCGCGATCGGCCGGGCTACGACGTCATCGCGCAGGGAGAGTCGGGGATGATGGATCTCACGGGCGAGCCGGACCGGGGACCGGTTAAGATCGGCGGCTCCCTGGCCGACATCGTCACGGGATTGTATGCCTTCCACGGCATTCTCCTGGCCCTGCTCGCGCGACACCGTTCCGGCCAGGGACAGCACGTAGACATCAGCCTCCTCGACAGCATGGTCTCGACTCTGGCGTACCAGGCAGAGATCTACCTGACGACTGGCCGGTCGCCGACAAGGATGGGCTCACGTCACCCCTCGATCGTGCCTTACGAGAGCTTCCAGGCAACGGATGGTTTTATCAACGTCGCGGTGACGAACCAGAAGCAGTGGAAGAATTTCTGCAATGTCATGGAGTTTCCGGAGGTCGCCTCGGATCCTCGGTTTGATTCGAACCCGAATAGGATCAAGAACTACGAAGCCCTGAAACTGATCATGGATCGAGCTCTACAGACGTTGACGCGGGCCGAAATCACCGAGCGTCTTTCCGCGGTGGGTATACCCGTGGGACCGATCAACACCGTCGCAGAGATTCTCGAGGACCCCCATATCCGGGCCCGCGAGATGGTCGGCGAACTCACTCATCCCGAGTACGGTCCCCTGAAGATGCTGGGGATCCCGATCAAACTGTCCGACACTGCCGGGGGGCTGGTCCAGGCTCCTCCGCGCTTCGGCGAACACAACCGGGTGACCTTGGAAAGTCTGGGCTACGGGGAAGCCGAAATCGCTGGTCTGGTCGCCTCGGCCACCGTATGCCGGGAACAGTGACGGATTCGGGCGGAAACCCGGCGTCCGAAGTCCCTCAAAACGCCCGAAATCCCCTTTTTTGCACGGTTTAGAGTTGACGGAAGAGCCCAATTTTTTCTATTCTGCTATGTTCGGTATTTGAGGAGAATCTCGCGTTCCAGGCGCGCCCATGGAGTCCAACGGCAATCCAATTTCAATGCCTCCTCAGGAAGATCTGACTGAGGTGCAGAAACCCACTTCGCTCTTGATCGCCCAGTTCTTCCTCTTCCCCCTGATCATCATCGCGTTCGGAATCGGGGTGTTTGTTCTGTTCGGCTTCATCACCTACGACCAGAAATCGCCACGGACGTACCTGACCGAGATCCGGCAGAACGCCGGCTACTCGCCGTTCGATACGCGGCGCTGGCAGGCCGCACTGGAACTGTCGAAAGTGATATCGGCGCAGAAGGAAGAGCTTCGGGGCACCAGTTTTGGTGCGGAGTTGATCTCCGTCTACGAGAACGCAAAGACGGACGATACTCGAATCCGGCGGTTTCTGGCGGTCAGCCTGGGGCACCTGGGAGATCCGGCGGCCGTCCCCGCACTCGCGGAAGGCCTGGCAGACACCGACACGGAAACGCAAATCTGGACGCTGTGGGCATTGGGCACGATCGCGGACAAGCAAGCAGCTCCGGCAGTCGTCACGAAGCTCCAGAGCGAGGACTCGGGCATCCGGATGATGGCCGCCCACGTGCTGGGAGCTTTGAAGGATCCGGTTGCGATCCACGACTTGCAAATCGCCTTGAACGACACGGCGGCGGCCGTGAGGTGGAATGCCGCAATGGCGCTGGCACAGATGAACGACGCGGCCGGCGCCGATCTGCTGATCGAATTGACGAACCGCGACTACCTGGCACAGTTCTCCGAGATGTCGGAAGAGGACAAGAACAACGCAATCGTAAACGCTGTTAAGTGTCTCAGTTTACTTAGGATAGAAGGCGCGCGCGACAAGATCGCCCTGTTGAGCGAGAGCGATCCGAGCCTGCTGGTTCGGGATGCCGCGCTGGAGGCCTTGAATACTTATTAACGTTCCGAAATTAATAATTCTCTATCGGTGTTCGAAATCAAACTTCACTGAACGAGGAGTCTACTGATGAGCCAAGAGAATCCTCAAGCACCGCCCGAGGCGAAAGCGCCGGGGGCGAAAGCGCCGCCGGGGGCGAAAGCGCCGCGAAAGGCACCCGTGAAGAGGAAGGAATTGCCGCGTCGGTCCTTTCTTTCCTGGATGAGCGTCGCCTGGATGGCGTTCACCGCCTCCATGGTCGCCTCGGCAACGGCGACGGCACGTTTCATGTTCCCTAATGTCCTGTTCGAACCGCCGTCGGCCTTCAAGGCCGGTGACCCGAGCGAGCTTCAGGTGGGCATGGTCGATGAGCGTTTCAAGGAGCGGTTCGGCGTCTGGCTGGTTCGCGACGAGGCCGGTATCTACGCCCTGTCGAGCACGTGCACCCACCTGGGCTGCACGCCGAACTGGCTGGAGGCAGAGCAGAAGTTCAAGTGCCCATGTCATGGGAGCGGTTTCTACAAGACCGGCATCAATTTTGAAGGCCCGGCGCCTCGACCGCTGGAGCGGTATACGATCACGCTGGCCGAGGACGGCCAGATCCTGGTCGAGAGGGCCAAGAAGTACCAGCAAGAGAAGGGTGAGTGGACTAGCCCTCAGGCATTTCTGCCGTTGTAAGTCCGCGGTTCGCGGAAGGTAATTGGGTCAGGAGGGTTGCATCCACGCTAGGACCTTGCCCACCTGTGCCCACAGTACATAGTTAGGTTCTGTTTATGAGTAAATTCAAGGATTTGCTGTCGAAGCTATCGCTCTCCAGCCTCGGAGAGACCATCCAGGAAAGCCAGATTTACCGATCGGTCTTCCGGGTCGGCGTACCGAGTTCGGACCGGAAACGGATGCTTGTAATGCTGGGCAACGTCTTTCTGCACCTCCACCCCGTGAAGGTACGGAAATCGGGAATCCGGCTCCGCTTCACCTGGTGTATGGGAGGAATCACGTTCTTCCTGTTCCTTGTGTTGACGTTTACCGGTCTGCTGCTGATGTTCTACTACCGGCCGACGCTCGAGTACGCCTACGTGGACATCATCGACCTGCGCGAACAGGTGCCGCTGGGAATAATGCGTGAGATCCACCGTTGGGGAGCCCATGCCATGGTGATCTCGGTCTGGCTGCACATGTTCCGCGTGTTCATGACCGGTTCCTACAAGCCACCGCGCGAATTCAACTGGGGCGTCGGGGTCATCCTGCTCGTCCTGACGCTGCTGCTGAGCTTTACGGGTTACCTGCTGCCGTGGGATCAGTTGGCCATGTGGGCCATCACCGTGGGTTCAAACATGGCGCGTGCGACACCCTTCCTGGGCCACGAAGGCCCAGGCGCCGCCTTGCTGTCTCTTGGCGACATCAACCTGGTGAACAACACCAGCGACGCACGCTTCGCCCTGCTTGGCGGAACGTTCGTCGGTGAGGGCGCCCTCCTGCGCTTCTACGTGTTGCACTGTGTCGGGCTGCCCCTGGTTGCCGGCTTCCTGATGGCGGTACATTTCTGGCGAATCCGCAGGGACGGCGGCATCTCCGGTCCACTGTAGAAAGTAGGCGATCAGAATGGATTTCATCAAAGACTTCATCAATTTCCTGACGATTCCGCAGTACCTGATCACCTTGGCCGCCATCCTGCTCTTCGTCTCGGCCAAGTACCGGCAAACGTTCTACAGCGACAGGGCCGCGATGATCCTGTTCCCGGGAATGGCGCTGTTCCTGGGAATCAGCATGCTGGACGCGGACTTTCGGCTGATCGTGACGAAGCCGGACAACGTGCCGATCGTCGGCATGCTCTTCCTGATCCCGTTCTTCACCTGGTGGGCGCTCCGGGAAGGGATCCGCAACGACAAGCGAATAGAGGAAGGACGACCCCTGGTCGAGAAGGAAGAGACGGCATCGAAGGTTCTGTGCTGGCCGGACCTGGTCTATACCGAATTGATCTGCATGGTTGTCCTGACCTTCGTCCTGATCGGGTGGTCGATTCTGATCGCCGCGCCCATCGAGGAGCCGGCGAACCCGGCCAATACGCCGAACCCGTCGAAAGCGCCATGGTACTTCCTGGGCCTCCAGGAGATGCTGGTTTACTTCGATCCCTGGCTCGCCGGGGTGGTGTTCCCCAGCCTGATCATCGTCGGCCTGATGGCAATCCCCTACATCGACACAAACCCGAAAGGGAACGGCTACTTCACCTTCAAAGAGCGCAGTTGGGAAATCATGACCTTCCTGTTCGGGTTCCTGATCCTGTGGGTGTTGCTCGTAATCCTGGGAACCTTTCTGAGGGGGCCAAACTGGAACTTCTTCGGACCCTACGAATACTGGGATGTCCACAAGCTCGAAGCCCTGGTCAACGTGAACCTCTCGGAATACATCTGGGTGTGGGCGCTGGGCGTCGGGCTGCCCTCGAACATCCTGCTGCGCGAGAGCTTCGGGTTCCTCGTGGTCCTGGGCTATTTGTTAGTGATCCCCCCTCTTCTGGCAAAGACTATCTTCAAGGGCTTCTACAAGACGCTGGGGCCGGCTCGGTATCACGTGATGGTGTTCCTGTTGCTGGCGATGGCGTCGCTGCCGATCAAGATGGTGATGCGGTGGCTGTTCAACCTGAAGTACATCATCGGGATTCCTGAATACTTCTTCAATATCTAGGCGGAGAGCAATGAGTAGCGAAACACCCATCGGTGGAGAGAAGAAACCAGCCATTCCTCCCCCCGCAAAGAAGGATGATGCCCTGAATATCGGGCAGCGGGGCGACCGGTTGTACCAGGCCGACAACCTGCACAAGTGGTTCGCCATTTCCAGCCTGCTGTTGTTTGGGTTCACGGTCTGGATGATCCTGGCCGACTACACCCGCGACTGGAGGCAGTACCAGCGCGCGTTCACACGGATGAGCATCGACCGGACCCTCGCCGAGAGAGACACCGCGGCGAACGCGATCGACAGGGCTCGGTTCGAGGAACTGCAGGGCCAGTTGGGACAGGCCCAGGCGGCGCTCGCCGAGAACGAGGCAGAGATCGACCGCATCCAGGGCGTCATCGACGATCTCAACGCCGAGTTCTACGCCGCCGACCAGGACTTCCGCTTCGCCCGGGCGAGTTACGACGTGGAGAAGTACGACTACGATGAAGCCCGTGCCAACGACGCCTCGAACGCGGAAGCAATGGGCCAGAGAGCCGAAGCAACGCTGGCCCAGATTAATGAGTACGGTTTGCGGGTCGACCAGTTGACGCTGGATATCCGAGCGGCCGGGGAAGAGCTCAACGCGATCATCGGCAACCGGGACGGCATCCAGGGCGAACTCGATACGGCTCTGGCGGAGTACAACCGGATCGACGCCGTTCTGAATACCCTGGATCCGGGATTCGTCGTCACATCGTTCCGGAACGCACCGGTTCTGGACATGCTGAATCCATCAGAGAAGGTCAACCAGATCATCCTACCTACCCTGTTCAACGAACATCCGTTTATGCAGATCCCGAGGGTGGATCGCTGCACGACCTGCCACCTGGGTATCGACCAGGCAGCTTTTGCCGACGCACCGGCGCCGTTCACGACCCATCCGGATCTCGACCGGTATCTCCGTGGGGACTCGCCGCACCCGATCGATCAGTTCGGCTGCACGACCTGCCATTCTGGACTCGACCGCGCGGTCGAATTCGCACGTGCGGGTCACACTCCTGTGGACGGGGCTCAGCAGGCAGAGTGGGAAGAAGAGTACGACTGGCACGAACAGCACTACCTCGAAACGCCGATGATCCCGATGAACCGGATCGAGGCGACATGCCTCAAGTGCCACACCGGTGCCGGCGACGTTCCAGAAGCACCGGCCCTGAACACGGGTCGAGATCTGATCCGCACGTACGGCTGCTTTGGTTGCCACCGGATCCCGGGCTATGAAGACGTCCGCCGGGTCGGGCCGGACCTGACGACGATCGCCAGCAAAGTGGAAAAGGAATGGGTCCTCAAGTGGCTGCGCGAACCAAGAGCGTTCAAGTCCGAAGCCCGCATGCCGCAGTTCTGGGGCAACACCAACAACAGCGGCCCGGAACATGAACCGCGGAGTATCGCCGAGATCACCGCGATCACGGAATTCCTCTTTTCCAAGTCCCGGGACAACCCACTCCCGGCCGCGCGAACCAACGGCAACGTGGAAAGCGGGAAGGAGTTCGTCGAAACCGTCGGCTGCTTCGGCTGCCACGCCGTCGGGCCGATCGAGCAGGACGATGCGCGAACGCAACACCGCCGACGGTTCGGATACAACCTGGCCAGCCAGGGGAGCAAGGTCAGTACGGAGTGGCTGTACAACTGGGTCCGAGACCCGCAAGCTGTCTGGCACGACACGAACATGCCCAGTCTGCGCCTGACGGTTGCCGAGGCTGCCGACGTCGCGGCCTACCTGAGCTCTCTGACCAATCCGGATTTCGAGGCGGCTTCTTTCCCCGAGGCCGACGAAGCAGCGCTGGATGAGGTGACGCTGGAGTTGCTGCGTGCCGGTTCGACCGGCATCGAAGCCCAACAGCGCATGGAATCGATGTCGCTCGAAGAAAAGAACCTGTACACGGGTGAACGCCTGGTCGCGCGATATGGCTGCTTCGGCTGTCACACGATAGAAGGTTTCGAGGAGACCCAGCCGATCGGCACCGAGCTGACCGAAGCCGGCAGCAAGCTGATCACGCGGCTGGATTTCGGTTTTCTCGAGTGTGCGATCAGTACCTCCGAGGACTGCCTTCCGCACGAACGCAGCGCGTGGTACGCGCAGAAGCTCAGGGATCCGCGGATCTTCGATGTTGGCCGCGTCAAGCGTCCGGAAGAGCTCGCCCGGATGCCGGACTTCCATTTCACCGACGAACAGGTCAACTCGATCGTGATGGTCTTGACGGGCATGGTCAAAGATCGTGTGCCCCCCGACATGCGTAACGTGCTCACCGCGGACCTCGAGGCCGGCCGCGCGCTGGTCTCCCAGCGCAACTGCCGGGGCTGTCACGATGTCGAGGCCGGCGGTGGAGACATCCGCTCGACGATCGAAGACGCGGCCCTCTGGCCGCCGCTGCTCAACACACAGGGCGCCAAGACGCAACCGCTCTGGCTCCACCCGTTCCTGAAGGACCCGGGTGAGACCACGTTGCGGCCCTGGCTGACGGCGCGGATGCCGACGTTCTATCTCGATGAATCGGACGCGACGACGATCGCGCGCTATTTCTCGGCTCTGGACGAGGCCGAGTTCCCGTTCATCACGACTGAGGTGGCAACCACGAGAGAGCGACTCCAGGTGGGAGACCGACTGTTTACGCTGCTCCAGTGTGAGCGGTGCCATCCGACCGACGACGGCCCGCTTCCGCCAGGCGTCACGGCCGCGGACCTGGCGCCGAATCTGATGCTCTCGAGCGAGCGGCTTCGACCGCAGTGGGTGATGGACTGGATACTCGATCCACAGGGCATCGCGCCGGGAACGCGGATGCCGACCTTCTTCGATCAGGGAGTGTCCCCCCTTCCGGATGTCCTGGACGGGGATGTCCAGGCACAGATTGAGGCGGTCCGGGACCACCTGTTCGTCACCGTGGGCGGGGGTCCGAGTCTGATCGGCGACAACAACTGACGGCGCTGGTCGTCGATCGATCAGGATGTAGTGGCCTGTAACAATGCTATCGGTACCATCGCCGATGGGTCTTGCGGGCGAGGTCGAGGAGGGAGACGGAAAGCGATGCTCTTTCATCGGTGACGGCTTCCGACAAAGAGATCGCCCGCAACCCCCATCGGCCCGAAGGGTTCGGCCCAACGGCGCCGTCTTCGGTGTCGTAACGCCCTCGCAATGAAACAGCATTGGCTCGAGCGTCACTCCTAGAATCCGACGCCGTTCCGCCGAACGCTGGTACCGATAGCACTGTTACAGGTCACTAGAGCAGGGCGGCCGGCAGTGGCCGCCCTTTCGTGCGTATTTACAGCAGTTTAGCCCGCCGGGGTAGTGTAGGTGCACTCTATGATCGCACGTTGTTGCGGCCCGAGGAGTGTGCGGTCCTAGACCGCACCTACACTGGGTTCAGAATAATGCTATAGTCCATAGTTTGGGCTACCTATTTCAACCTTATATATCTAGGAGATTCGTAAAATGCACAAGAGTAAGTTGGTTCTCTCGATTCTCTCCGCGCTGCTGATCCTCGCGGGTTGCGGCGGCGGCGATGATTCGAGTGGGTTGCCGCCCGCGCCGAGCGGCGGCGCCGCGGGCGGCGGCGCTTCCTACGATCCCGCCTCGGCTACCGGGACGGTAGCGGGCAACATCATGTTCGAGGGAGAAGTTCCCGCAGCTGCCCGGATTCAGATGGCCGCCGACCCGTTCTGTCAGTCGCACAGCGAGGGGGCGACCAGCCAGGAAGTTCTCGTCACCGAAGACAGCAAGCTCCAGAACGTGATCCTTTACGTGCGCTCGGGACACGAGGACGCAACCTACCCCGTGCCGAGCGAACCTGTAGTGATCGATCAGGAGAATTGCGTCTACTCACCGCACGTGTTCACGATGATGGCCAGCCAGGAACTGTCGATCACGAACAGCGACACGACGCTCCACAACATCCATGCGTGGGCCGAAGTCAACACGCCGTTCAACATCGGTCAGCCGGTTCAGGGCATGGAGACCAAGAAGACTTTCGATCAGCCCGAAATGCCGCTTCCGATCCGATGCGACGTACACCGGTGGATGAATTCTTTCGTCGGCGTGTTCGACCACCCGTTCCACACCACCTCGGGTGATACGGGAAACTACGAGCTGAAACTGCCGCCGGGAACCTACGAAATCGTCGCCTGGCATGAGAAGTACGGCGAACAGGTTTCCACAGTGGAAGTGGCCGACAACGCGACGGCTGAGCTGAACTTCTCCTTCACTGAAGGCGAAACGACCACCTCCGAATAAGTGCTTGATGTCACGGGGATCTGCGGGACCGGAATCGCCGGAGCTGGAAAACGTCTGGCTTCACCGATTCACGGTGTTCACGGCGCTGAGCACCACGTTCCTGATTTTCGCGGGCGGGCTGGTAACCAGTACGGAATCCGGCCTCGCAGTTCCCGATTGGCCCCTTTCCTACGGAATGTTCTTCCCGCCGATGGTCGGCGGGATTTTCTATGAGCACGGGCACCGGATGGTGGCCGGGTTTGTCGGCCTTCTGACGTTCGCGCTGGCGATCTGGGTATCGTTGAAAGAAAATCGGGCATGGGTCCGGTGGTTGACGCTCGGCACCCTGGGAGCTGTCATCGGGCAGGCCATACTCGGCGGGCTCACCGTTCTATACCTCCTCCCGACTCCGATCTCGGTCGCTCATGCCACGTTGGCGCAGACATTCTTCTGCATGATCATCGCCCTGGCGCTGTTCACCTCGCCGGACTGGAAACGCGGCCTGCCTTCGGCAGGCGAACGGACGGGCAGCCCGAGTCTGCCCTGGCTGTGCGGCCTGACGACGGGGGCGATCTATCTCCAACTCATGCTGGGCGCTCTGATGCGCCACACGAATTCGGGGTTGGCGATTCCGGACTTCCCACTCGCGTTCGGAAGAATCATCCCAAGGTTTGAGTCAACGTCGATCATGATTCACTTCGCACACCGCATCGGCGCGCTGCTCGTCACCGGGATGGTGTTGTGGACCCTGATTCGGATCGTTTCGGGGTACCGCTCACAAACACGGCTGTTCCGCCCAGCAGCGATCATGGCGTCTCTACTGCTCGTTCAGGTGACGCTGGGCGCTTTTACGATCTGGACCGGGAAGGCCGTCATCATCACGACTCTTCACGTTGTCACGGGGGCGGTAATCCTCGGCATCTCTCTGCTACTGACTCTGCGCGCGTTCGCGATGGTGACTCCCGAGTTCCAGACTCGCGCTCAACCGATCGATCAACCGGCATGACGCGGACCCTCGGAGCAGATGTCGCCGTTCGGCGAGGGCGGATCTTCGAGTATCTCGAACTGACGAAGCCCCGCATCACGGCGCTGGTTCTCATCACGACCCTCGTCGGTTTCTACATGGGCTCGGCACAGGGGCTGAACTCGCTCCTGCTCCTGCACGCGATCGTCGGGACGGGTCTCGTTGCCGGTGGCGCGAGCGCCTTGAACCAGTACCTGGAGCGTCACCACGACGCGCGGATGGTCCGAACCAAGGACCGGCCGATTCCAGACGGACGTATTTCGGAAGGCGAAGCTCTGCTGTTTGCGGTCGCGATTTCCCTGGGGCGGCGTGGGCTACCTCCTGATTCTCACGAACATCCTGACCGGAGCGCTTGCGGCTCTTACGCTCCTGCTGTACGCGTTTCGTCTACACCCCACTGAAGACGCGAACCGCGGCTGCCACGCTCGTCGGCGCCGTTCCGGGCGCGGCCCCGCCCATGCTGGGGTGGACGGCCGCCGGCGGCAGCCTGGACGGTATGGGCTGGTCTCTTTTCGCCGTCGTCTTTCTTTGGCAGATGCCGCATTTCCTGGCGATCGCGTGGGTGTACGACGACGATTACATGCGCGGTGGTTTTTCGCGGCTTTCGATAAAGAACGCGGGAAAACTGAGTGCCTCCAGGCAGATCATTTTCTACTGCAGCGTCCTGTTGCCCGTGAGCCTTCTACCGACAGTCCTCGGCGTCACCGGAACGCTGTATCTGTTCGCGGCGATACTGCTCGGCTTCACCTACCTGGGTTACGGGGTTGCGGTGGCCATGTATCGATCCAAGGGCGCGGCACGGCGGTTGCTGCGCATCTCGGTTCTCTACCTGCCCGCACTCCTGATGGTGATGCTGATCGACAAGGTGATCTGAACGTGTCCGTCGTCGAAGTCCAGGATCTCTCCCACTATTACGGTAGCCACCAGGCTCTGAACGGCGTTAGTTTCGACGTCGCTCGGGGTGAGATATTCGGACTTCTCGGCCCGAACGGAGGAGGCAAGACGACCCTCTTCCGCATCCTCTCCACCCTGTTTCCACCCAGCTCAGGCTCTGCATCCATCCTGACTTCCGACGTAGGCCGAGACGCCGCAGAGGTCCGCCGCAAGATCGGCGTCGTCTTCCAGAACCCGAGCCTGGACGTCAAACTCACGGTTTCGGAGAACCTGTTCCATCAGGGTCATCTCTACGGCCTCCGAGGCCGCGTTCTGGCCGGGCGGGTGGACGAGATGATGGAGCGACTCCGCATCGCAGACCGTCGGGCGAACCTGGTCGAGACGTTGTCGGGCGGGTTACGGCGACGCGTGGAATTGGCCAAGGGTCTCCTTCACAAACCCGAACTGCTGATCCTGGACGAACCCTCGCTCGGTCTCGATCCGGGCGCCCGCTACGATCTGTGGCAATACCTGGAACAGCTGCGTGAGTCCGGAAGCGTGACGATCCTGGTGACGACCCACCTGATCGACGAGGCGGATCGATGTGATCGCGTCCTGATACTCCACAAGGGAGAAGTCGTGGCTTCGGGAACTCCGGCGGAGCTGAAGAGACGGATCGGCGGCGACATCATCGCACTTGCGACAGAAGAACCTGATGCTCTCCGGCAGAAGATCGTCGGCAAATTCGGGATCGAAACCGGTCGTCCTCAACAGCAGCGTGCGGATCGAGCGGTCGAACGGCCACGAGTTCATCGCCGAATTGATCGAGTCGTTCCCGGGGATGATCGATTCAGTAATGCTGGCCAAGCCCACACTCGAAGACGTTTTCATCGACAGGACCGGCCACCGCTTCTGGGAAGAACCATGAGCATCCTCCTTCCGTCAGTGACGCTCTGGAAACGCGAACTCGTGCGGTTCTTCCGCCAGAGGAGCCGCATCGTGGGGGCGCTTGGAACCCCGCTCGTTTTCTGGTTCGTGCTCGGTTCCGGAGTCGGCCGCTCGTTCAGCCTGCCGACGCTGACAGGTACGATGAACTACATGGAGTACTTTTTCCCGGGCACGGTCGTGATGATCCTCCTGTTCACGTCGATCTTCGCGACGATATCGATCATCGACGATCGCAAGGAAGGGTTCCTGCAGTCCGTGCTGGTCGCCCCGATTCCAAGATCGACGATTGCCCTCGGCAAGATTGCCGGGTCGACGACGATCGCGCTCATTCAGGGCGTGGTCTTCATGGCCCTCGCGCCGATCGTGATCGGGATATCCGCATCGGTGATCCCCCTGACACTGGCCGTGTTGGGTCTGGTCGCGTTCGGTCTGACCGGGCTGGGGTATGTGATCGCGTGGAGCCTGGACTCGACGCAGGGATTTCACGCAATCATGAACCTATTCCTGATCCCTCTGTGGCTGCTCTCGGGGGCGGTTTTCCCGCCGAGCGGCGCCCCGGCGTGGTTACAATGGGTGATGACGTTCAACCCGCTGAGCTACGGCGTCGCCGCCGTCCGCTGGAGCCTCTACGGAAGCGAGCAGTACGCGTCGATGGGCGGCCCCAGCCCGGCGTTGTCCCTGACGATCGTAGTCGTCTTCGCCCTGGCGATGTTCGTCGTGGCGCTCGGCATCACACACAAACGCTAGAAGGATCGTTCAGAGGAGAATCTGCGTGGCACGTCTTCCACACTGGTCATCGTTAGCCGCGATCGTCATCATGCTGTCGGGCATCGGGGTGACGGTCGCGCTGCAGTTTGTCCGGCCTCCCGAGCTTCTGGAGTTCGGCGAAGTTCCCGAATTCACACTCATCGAGCGCAGCGGACGCACCTTCACTCGCAGCGATCTGGAAGGCCAGATTTGGGTTGCAGACTTCATCTTCACAAACTGCGCAGGCACTTGTCCGATGATGACCGACAAGATGCGACTGCTGCAGCGGGAATTGCCCGAGAGCGTCCGGATGGTGTCGTTCACGGTCGACCCCTACCGCGACACGCCGGAGGTTCTGGCGCGATATGCCGACCGGCACGGAGCCGAAGGCGATCGGTGGGTTTTCCTGACCGGTGAGAAGGAAGCGCTGTACACATTGTCGAAAGAAGGGTTCCACCTTGCCGTCGACGACACGATCGGAACCGAGGTCGAACCGATCACACACAGCACCCGCTTCGCGCTGATCGACCCCAACGGAAAGATCCGCGGCTACTACGCCGGAACGGAATCGGAGTCTGTCGCTCGGCTCGTCGCCGACGTCGAGGCACTGCTGGACGAAATCAGCTGAACCCACCACCCGATGCCGAGTGTTACCGACCTTCCCGCACTGAACGCGCTGCTGAACCTGACGAGCGGCATCCTGGTCGCTTTCGGTGTGTACTTCATCAGCAGGCGCAGGATTCAGGCCCACAAAACCTGCATGATCGCGGCACTCGGCGTCTCCACACTCTTCCTGACCTCCTATCTCGTTTACCACTACCAGGTGGGCTCGGTACGTTTCGAACGCGAGGGATGGATTCGTACGATTTACTTGTCGATCCTGGTCTCGCATACGGTCCTGGCCGCCGTCATCGTGCCGATGGTGCTGAGGACGGTCTATCTCGCTTGGCGTGAGCGCTTCGACCAGCACGTACGGATTGCGCGCTGGACGTTCCCGATCTGGATCTATGTGTCGGTGACAGGCGTGGTGGTGTACCTCATGCTTTACCAGTTGTAGGTTGGTTGAAGAAGTGACGAGTGATGAGTGACGAGTGACGTTGAGAAACAGCCTTCCGTGGAGGTGCTGAAGCTTGTCGAGGCGGTCGACTACCAGGGTGGTGAGCCGGACACTGGTAAAGGCAACTCAGACCTATTTCCAGATGGTCTTGACGTGCCGATACTTCGACAGCCTCCTGTCGGCGGTGACCAGTGAAGCGCTCATCGTCATCGCGGTCGCAACGATGAGTCGATCTGCGGGATCTCTATGGAACCCAGGCGTGGGTGTCCAGAACGATCAAGCCATGGACTCCCAATCACTTTCTTCACCCACGGGCTCAGTCGGGTCTTTGTATTGAACGACCGAATGGCGGAGCTCTCGGAAGATCTCCTCCGGGCTTCCGGAATACGGCACCAGGCGGAGAACAGGAGTGCCCCTGTCGGTAATCGTTAGCGGCTTGCGACTTTTCTCGACCTGTCGGAAGTATTCCAGCGCACGCGCCTTGAACTCGGACTTTGAAACCGTATCTTCGGATGCTGCTTTCATGACTATGGTCATATTACCATGGTCACGTTCCCGGATCTGGATCTATGGAAGCGTTGAATTCAGGGACGGAGACCGAATTCCTCTTCTGGCGAAATCGTACATTCTGTCGATTCTGGAATTCGGTCTCCGTCCTTCTCCGTCCCCGAATTCCCCAACAGTAGGGCTTGGCTTCGGTGAGAAATGTAGGTACCCGAACTTTCGTGAGAAGTTCGGGCTACGGCGCTAACAGAAACTCTCGCCGGAGGCGCTCGTAGTAGTCCGCATCGAGCGGCTCCTTCAGTTGAAACGTGAATCGCTTCGCTTTGTCGAAGGCTCTCCGGTTTTCTTCCAGGATCCGGAGTTCCAGTTCAAACGGATTGGACGACCAGACGTTGGCGATGTGTTGGTCGCGTTGCCAGTGTCTGGCATCGTCGATATGATCTGTTTCGTAGACCACCCAGTCCGCGCCGAACGACAGCCAGCCTTCGCAGCCTCCAAAGACGTGCAGGTGCTTGACCGGGACGATATATTCCGCATCGATGCCGGCAGGGGCACGGTCGGTGACGGGCCGGATGACATTCTCACGGATGCGCTCGAAGGCGGCAGGCGAAAGGCCCGGCTCGCCGAGCAGGACCGTAAAGTCAAAGTTGCGGTCGAGGCCCCCGTGCCATTTCAAGTCCTCATAGGTCAGAACGCTGAAGGCCTCCTCGGACCGCCGGTCGAAACCCTGGATGTCGACCCAGGCCCACTTCCGTTGATGATGTTCCTTCTCCGTAACGTACTGGATACCGTCGTCTGTGACGATCAACTCGCCCTCGCACCCGCCCCACGGATCATGGTCGTGACGCACTTTGACGGCCTGTGCCTGTGCAGGCTGGGCGATCGCGATGAGTAACGTCAGCATCAAGAGATGTTTAAGCATCCTTCAGCCTCCAACTCTTCAATATGTAGTAGATGACCGGATAGACCCCGAGCACCAGGACCACCGATGTCACGACGCCCCCGACCATCGGCGTCGCGATGCGTTTCATCACGTCGGCTCCGGTTCCCGAGCTCCACATGATCGGCAGCAACCCGGCCATGATCACGCTGGCGGTCATGATCTTTGGGCGCAGGCGTGTAACCGCGCCGTGGTAAATGGCATCGACCAGATCCTTCCGATGCCGCATGCGCCCCTCACGGACGGCGTCGTTGTAAGCCACGTCCAGGTAGAGCAACATCACGACGCCGGTTTCCGCCGCCAGTCCGGCTAGGGCGATGATCCCGACCCAGACGGCGATACTCATGTTGTAATCGAGCAGGTAGAGCAGCCAGAAGGCGCCCACCAGCGAAAGGGGCAGGGACAGGAACACGATGGACGTCTCGATCACCGATCGCGTGTTCAAGAAGATGATCACGAAGATGATGAGCAGAGTCATCGGGATGACGATCTGCAGTCGACGTGCCGCGCGTACCATGTATTCGTACTGTCCACTCCAGGCGATGTTGTATCCGGGAGGCACGGTCACTTCCTCGGCGACAGCCCGCCGGGCCATCCGAACGTAGGTCCCAACGTCGATGTCAGCCAGGTCGACATACACCCAGGCGCTGGGTCTGGAGTTCTCGGTCTTGATGGCCGGGGGACCCTTCCTGATCTGAAGATCGGCAAGCAGCCGGAGTGGGACGTGTTGTCCGGCCGGCGTCGGGACCAGGATCTGCCCGAGCGCGTTGACGTCGTCGCGCAGCTCGCGGCTGTACCTTAAGTTGACCGGATAGCGTTCCAGGCCTTCGACGGTTGTCGTGATGTTCATGCCGCCGATCGCCGACTGGATAACGTCCTGAACGTCACCGACCGTCAGCCCGTAACGCGCGATCGCCCTTCGATCCAGGTCGAAGTCGAGGTAGTTGCCGCCCATAACCCGTTCCGCGTAGGCCGATAGTGTCCCTGGAAGCCGCCGCACGACGGCTTCCACCCGGGTCCCCAGTTGCTCGAGAGTCGTCAGGTCCGGGCCCGAAATTTTGATGCCGACCGGTGTCTTGATGCCGGTGGACAACATGTCGATGCGTGTCTTGATCGGCATGACCCAGGCGTTCGTCACACCCGGGAACTGAATGGCTCGGTTCAGCTCTTCGATGAGGACTTCCGGAGTCACCCCCGGACGCCACTCATCTTCAGGTTTGAGCGTGATGGTCGTCTCGATCATCGACAGGGGAGCCGGGTCGGTCGCGGTCTCCGCACGGCCGACCTTGCCGAACACCATTTCCACCTCGGGAAAAGAACGGATGATCTTGTCCGTCTGCTGGAGGATCTCGCGCGCCTTGGTAATGGATACACCCGGCAGCGTCGTCGGCATATACATGAGATCTCCTTCCCACAGGGGCGGCATGAACTCCGATCCGAGGCGTGAAAACGGGACCCACGTCAATACCAGGACCGCCAGCGTGAGCACGAGGACAACATACTTGAGCCGTAGGAGCACGTGCAGAATCGGATCGTAGATCCAGATCAGCAGCCGGCTGATCGGGTTCCGCTCTTCGGGCAGGATGCGTCCGCGAATCCAGTAGCCCATCAGTACCGGCACGAGCGTCACGGCGAGCATCGAGGCGGCCGCCATCGAATACGTCTTTGTGAACGCCAGCGGTTTGAACAGCCGGCCTTCCTGTGCCTCCAACGTGAACACGGGAGCGAAAGAAACGGTAATGACGAGCAGGGCGTAGAACAGCGTGGGGCCGACCTCTTTCGCAGAGTCGCCGATGATACGCCAGTGTTCTTTCCTGCCCCGGTCCCGCTCGAGGTGTTTGTGGGCGTTCTCGATCATGATGATCGCTGCATCCACCATGGCGCCGATCGCGATAGCGATTCCTCCAAGGGACATGATGTTGGCGTTGATGCCCTGGTAGGACATGACGATGAAAGCGATCAGAACGGCCAACGGAAGCGTGATGATGGCAACGAGCGAAGAGCGAAGATGCAGCAGGAACAAGACACAAACCAGCGCGACGGCCAGACCCTCCTCCAGGAGCTTCTCCTGCAGGGTCTCGACGGATCGCTCGATCAGATTGGACCGGTCGTAGACGGTGACAATCTCGACGTCGCCCGGCAGCCCTTGGCTCAACTCTTCGATCTTCGCCTTGACGCGCCCGATAACCTCGTAGGCATTAGCTCCCGACCGGACGACGACGATGCCGCCGACAGCCTCCCCTTCGCCATTCAGTTCGGCCAGGCCGCGCCGAATGTCGGGACCAGCCTGGACCGTTGCAACATCCCTCAGGAGCAGCGGAGTCCCTCTCTGGTCGACACGGAGAACGATGTCCCGGATGTCGGCCTCGTCGCGGATGTAGCCGAGTCCCCGCAGCATGAACTCGGTTTCGGCTATCTCCAGGACCCGGCCGCCGACATCGCTATTGCTGCGTTGGACTGCGGCGCGGATTCGTGAGATCGAAACGTCATAAGCCCGGAGCTTGTTGGGATCGACAGTGATCTGGTACTGCTTGACGAACCCCCCGATACTGGCGACCTCGGACACACCCTGGACCGACGTCAGTTCGTACTTCAGGAACCAGTCCTGGATGCTCCGCAGCTCCGCCAGATTGTGTTGGTTCGACTTGAGCGTGTACATGAACGCCCAGCCAACACCGGTGGCATCTGGTCCAAGCGTTGGAGTCACACCGGCAGGGAGTTGGCCGGAGACATAGTTGAGGTACTCCAGGACACGGCTTCGGGCCCAGTAAAGATCGGTTCCGTCTTCGAAGATCACGTACACCAGAGAGAACCCGAAGAAGGAGTAGCCTCGCACGACGCGCGCAAACGGAACGGCCAGCATCTGGGTGTTAATCGGGTAGGTCACCTGGTCTTCCACGACCTGCGGGGCCTGGCCGGGATAGTTGGTGTAGACGATCACCTGGACGTCGGAAAGATCCGGGATCGCGTCCAGTGGCGTCTCGAACAGCGCGTAGGTGCCCCACAATGCGGCAAACAATGCGGCCAGGATGACCAGAAAACGATTCTGGAGCGACCATTCGATGACTTTCTCGAGCATCGCAGCCTTCTCTACCGGTTCGGTCCGCTTGCAGCTTCGCCCGACTCTTCGGAGCCGACGTTCGTGTCTCTGGAAATCAGCTTCCGGATCGCTTCGCGCAAGTTGCTCTCGGAATCGATCAGGAACTGGGACGAAACGACGACCCTGTTGCCTTCGGCCAGTCCGGCGCGCACTTCCCACGAGCCGTTCCCGTTGACGCCCAGATCCACCTCCCGAACCTGGAACGTTCCGTCGCCGAGGTCGATGACGACGACATTACGCTCACCGCTCCGGATGACCGCTTCTTCGGGCACGGCGATCACGCCCAGCGCGGACGGCACATCGAAAGTGACGTTGGCGTACATGTCCGCGCGCAGTTCACCGCCGGGGTTCCCGATTTCGATCGACAGCCGCAGCGTACGCGTGTCCTGGTCGAAGAACGGATACACGTATCGCACCGTTCCTACGTAACGGCGCCCCGGTTGGTGCCCCACCTCGACGACGGCACGCTGTCCGACATCCAGCCACGGTATCTGGTCCTCGAAGACTTCGGCTTCGAGCCAGATCGTCGACAGATCCACGATCTTGTAGAGGTTCATCCCCGGTTGGGCAAACATCCCTTCCAACGCCTGCCCCATCTTCTCGACGACCACGCCGTCGACCGGCGACAACACCGGTAGCGTCCGTCGAGGCTCCGGCATTTTTTCGAGTTCGTCTATCTGCACGTCGGTGATGTCCCAGTACCGCAACCGCTGACGGCTGGCATCGACGAGGGACCGTGCCCGCGCGATGATTCCGGGGTAGTCGCTCGTACTCAGCCGTTTCATGTATGCGACCGCGTCCAAGTACTCCTGCTGCGCGGCAACCATTTGCGGGCTGAAGATGTCGAAGAGGCGCTGACCTTGCTGAATGCTCTCTCCGATGTAGTTCACTTCAGCGTTCTCGATCCAACCCTCATACTTTGTGTTGATGACGTGGATCTGGCCCTGGTCGTAGGTGAAGGTTCCCACGGTGCGGATCGTGAACGGGATATCGGTTCGCAAGACCGGCGTCGACTGGACACTGATGTTCTGGACAAAGACTGGATCGATCTGGACGACGCCGGGGATGTCCGCCACTTCATCCTCGTAGACAGGTATCAGGTCCATATCCATCGGGGATTTGCCCGGCTGGTCGGAGATGTAGGTCGGATCCATCGGCGCCACCCGGTACTTGATCTTCCGCTCCTCTGGTCCCGTCGACACCGCCTGGGTCGAGGGTGCCTCGCCGGCTCTGTCTTGACCCGGTGTCATCGCCGTTCCCGGCAAACTATCCCGGATCTGGCGCACCCATTCCCGGTGCAAGGGATTCGTCAGAATCATCGTCGCGAACCCGATGCCGATAAGAAAGAAAAGGGAACTGAAAACAATAGCATTCTTCATCTTGAAACCTCTGGATGGGGGAAGCGCGTCCCCAGCGCCAGCTCCAACCTTGCAAGCGCCCTCATGTAGTCCGACACGAGGCGAGCGCGCGCCAACCGCACGTCGAGCAAGACCCGCTCGCTGTCGAGCAGATCGAGCGCCCGAAGTTGCCCCGTCTCATATCCCGTCTCCGTCGCCTGCAGCGCGCTCTCGGCCTGCGGTATCAGTACGGAGTCGTACAGGTCGATCTGGCGCCCGATCGTTTCGATCCGGATCGCCTGGTCGCGGATGTTGAACTTCATATCCGCCACGATGCTCGCGTAGTATTCCTGCTCCGCACGCCGCCTCTCGGCGGCGGCCAGCACCCCGGCTCGATACCTGTCCCGGCGCAACGGGATGTTGATACCTACGGAAAGGCTGTAAGCGTTCTTCGAATTGTCTGGTGGGGGCGGCACGATTCCGGCCGTATCGTCGCGACCGCCGAGGTTGATGAAGCCCGCGCTCACGGTCACGTCCGGCCAGTAGTCTTTTTCCGCAAGCGTGCCCGCCAGCTCTTCTTTCTCGATCCTGTCCACGGCCGCGAGAAGCTCTGGGCGGTGCGCCTCACCGATCGCATACAGCTCTTCCAGGTCCAAGTCGACTGCGGGCAGTTCCACCGGATCGGCGGGACCGACGAGTTCTTGCGGAGATCTGTTGCGGAGTGTATTGAGTCGCGCGGCAGCCGAAATCCGCTGCTGGGAAAGGATTTCGAGGCGGTTGAGCGTCTTCGTGATCTCCGCTTGGATCTTGATCACTCCCTGCTGCAGACCCTGCCCGGACGCGTATCGGGTCTGAGCCAGTTGCTCGTAATGCTGCAGCAGCACCTGCTCTTCTCGAGTAATCGCGGTCGCCAGGTCGTAGTAGGACAGGTCGTAGAACGCATCCTTCACTCCCGCGACGATCTTGCGATCCAGCGCCCGCCGTTGATTGAAGATCGCCGACGCCTCTCGGAGGGCCACTTTCCCCTTCAGGTCCAACTTTCCGAACCACGGGAACCTCTGGCTCAGCATCAGGCTGTTCCTCTGCGGGCCGACGCGCGTCTCCACGCTACGGACAAACTGCGTGAACGTCACCGTGGGGTCCGGCAGGGCCGTCACCTGGGGAATCGTCTGGATGGCGGCCCTGTACCGCGATAACGCTTCTCGGGACCGCGGATTCGCGTCGAGCGCATCGCGGATATACCCCTCCAGTTGAGGGTGGGTCAGGTAGAAATCTGTGGTGGCCGATTCCTGTGCAAGGCCGGGAAGAGAGCACAGAATCAGGGCACCTGTAATCAGCGAAGCTTTAAGCCTGGAATTGATCTTCATCGTCTGTTCGACTGAAGACGCTCCCACGGCGGGAGGTTTCAGTCGTCCGCTCAGTCGTGTTATCGGTTTCCGGACTGCAATCCGGACCGCCGAGAAGAGCTGGGGAAGAGAATCAGATCAGCAGGACGCAGGTCTGGAATGATGGGGGCTTATCAGCGCGTGGGGTGGTTCGATGGCTGATGAACCGGTGCCCTGTAGACAACGGCGCAACGATGCCTGGCCCGTCGGACCAGGCTGCTTTCGTAACAGTCTGCGGGAGGGTCAACGTGGCCATCGCGCCCTGCAACGCCACATCCGTTGCGAGGCAACAATCGGCCATGGGCATGTCGGTGTCGCTTTCCGGCATGCAGTCAATGGCCTTCGCCGCCATCAGCGGCCCGCAACATTGCAGTGCGGCTGCCGACAGCAGGCCGAGGACAACGAACGACACCAAAATCGATTCCCGCATAACCATACTACCTATCTCCAAGCTACTACAGGAAACCGCGGTTATCAACTTTCGAGTGGGTTCCGGGCAGGACCATCGCAGCGTCGCTCTCCCTCAGCTATGCTCTTCCAACGCCCTCAGCGCGAGGCCCTTTGCGACGGAGGTAAACTCGCTTCCGCTGGAAATCCGCTCCTGGCCGAACCGTTCGACAAAAATGCGTCGAACGGCAGGCACGAGTGAAGATCCGCCGGTCAGGAACACGCGGTCGACGTCGGAAATACTGACGCCGGTGCTGGAGAGAAGCCGGTCCACCGAATCCCTGATCTTGCCGAGCTCTTCGTCGATCCATCGCTCGAAGTCATCGCGTTCAACGGCGGAGTCCACTCGCAGTTCATAGTCCTCGAACAGGAACTGGCACGTCACCTCGGACGACAACGCAGCCTTTGTCGCTTGAACCGACCGGTGCAGGTAGAACCCGAGGTCGTTCTCCACGACATGCAACAGCGCGGCAACCTTCTGCGGCTCCAGCGACTGCGACCGAATACTCCGGAGCATCTGGAGCGTCTGGTTGGACTTGAGGAAAGAAAGGTAATGCCAGCGCTCCAGGTTGGAGTAGATCCATACCGGCATCGGCAACAGCTTGTCCAGCGAGCGGTATTGCGAGTCGCGGCCGAGCTCCGGCGAGACCAGGTTCCGTACGACGCGCGCGTCGAACGCGTCTCCGGCCACGGCAACGCCTTCCGCGCCCAGAATACCGGCGCCGCGATCCCGTCCACGACGGGCTGCAGGTCCGACGCGCAGCAACGAGAAGTCGCTCGTCCCGCCGCCGAAGTCCCCGATCATGATGAGCTCGTCATGATCGAGGGTGCTTTCGTAAAAATAGGCCGCTGCGACAGGCTCGTACTCGAAGACGACGGGTCCGATGTCGGCCTTCTCGATCGCCTTTTTCAGACGTTCCAGGGCGAATTCGTTATCCTCCTCGTCGTTCGCGTGTGAGAAACGAACAGGACGACCCACCACGATGGGCCCTTCAAACGAGCCGAGTTGCGCCTCGGCCTGGGTCCTCAGGTCTCGAAGGATGATCGTGATGAGGTCTTCGACCGTGAACTGGCGCCCGAAAACGTCGGTGGAAGTAAACAGCCGGCTCGCGAGAAAGGATTTGAGCGACTGGATCAGCCGACCCTTTTCGTCGGCAGCGAGATAGCGTTCGATCGCCGACGGTCCGGATGATGTGGCCGAGTGCCGCTCAAAGTAGAGCACGGACCGGTAGGTGTCGGTTTCCCCGGCCGCTGCCCGAAAGCGCACAGCCTCGGGCGCGCCCTCGTTGCGGGCGATCGCGATCGAGCTGTTCGTGGTACCGAAGTCCAAGCCGATGCCGGTATGCATGAGACCTTGATGATCAGGGAGATGGGAAGAGTTCCGCAAGCCCGGATGCGATCAGCCGGGGCGAACCCTTCGGAGACGGATGGAGGTTGTTGGAATCAGTGGGCCCGCCGGCGAGCCGGTGAAGAGATCTCGGGTGTGAGAGGGCGAAACTTCACCATCGAATGTAGGGGCGCTCTATGAGCGCACACGTTTCGGTTCGAAGAATGTGCGGTCATAGACCGCACCTACACCTATCGCAAATTGCGATATTTGAAAGAATCCACATTGCAGGTTGCTCATTGGAGATTGTTTCATTTCAGATTTCCGACCAATAAGAAATCGAGCAATTTGCAATCTCCAAATTTCCAATGCGGAATCGTCCAATGACCAATCTGCAATAGCTGTCGGACGAGGTCCCAGCCACCCCCCCTCGATCGAGTAGAATGTGCGGTCTATGACCGCACACTCTTCGAACCGAAACATGTACGCTCATAGAGCGCACCTACACTCGAAGATCGATCGACCTTTCTTTCTTCGCGCGCCCGTCCGGGCGGAGATGACTTCTTGTTCGGCAGCAGGGCAATCATGGTACCCAACCCGATGATGGCGCCGCCGATCCAGACCCACATCACCAACGGGTTCAGGTAGACCTGCAGGACGGCGCGCATGCCGTCGGGTGAAACGCCGGCATAGACCACGTAGAGATCTTCGCTCAAGGTCGATCGGATCGCCGGTTCGGTCGAGGGCTGTTCGTCCGCGATATAAAAACGGCGCTCGGGGTACATCACCGCCACCTTCTCCCCGTGCTCGTAGAGGCCGATCACCGCTCTCACACTCTCGTAGTTGGCCGTCCGGTGACCCTGGAGGTTCTCGACGCGGAGGTCATAGTGACGGAATCCTATGACGTCGCCGATGCCGGCTTCTTCCTGGATGTCCACGTCGAAGGCCTGTCCGGCAAAGCCGATGAAGAGCACGACGATTCCGAAGTGCACGACGTAGCCTCCATAGCGACGGGTGTTTCGCAGCGTCAGGTTGACGAGCGCCACAGGTAAGCTCTCTCCGGTGCTGGAGCTGCGGGCCAGCGCGCCCTTGCCGAACTCCCGGAAAATGGTCAGCGCGACGAACATCGCGAGCGTGCAGGTTAGGAGGGCGCTGAGATGCCGGACCCCCAGCGTGAAGAGAAGGACCCCGCCGGCCAGCGCCAGGCTTACCGGTAGCACAAAAGCCTGGCGCATCGCGTGCGTCGATGAACGACGCCAGGCCAGCAGGGGACCGACACCGGTCAGGAAGAGCAGCCCCAGCCCAATCGGGATGCCGACCCGGTTGAACCAGGGCTGGTTCACCGTGATCTTCGAACCCTGGATCCATTCCGAGAATACCGGCAGCATCGTGCCCCACAACACCGCGAAACAGGCGGCCACGAACAGCAGGTTGTTGAACATGAAGCTGGCTTCCCGCGATGCCATCGAGTCCAGGCTGTTTTCCGTCTTGAGATACTCGAGGCGGTCAAACATCAGGTAGAGGGCGCCCGACAGTGCGACGATGATGAACGCCAGGAAGTATCCCCCGATCGAAGATTGGGCAAACGCGTGGACCGAAGAGACGATCCCGCTGCGCGTGAGGAACGTGCCGAAGATCGCCATGGTGTAGGTCATGATGACCAGCACCATGTTCCAGACCTTCATCATCCCTTTCTTTTCCTGGATCATGACCGAGTGTAGAAACGCCGTTCCCAGCAGCCACGGCATCAGCGACGCGTTCTCGACCGGGTCCCAGGCCCAGTAGCCGCCCCATCCCAGTTCCACGTAGGCCCACTTGCCCCCCAGCAGGATGCCCGTCCCCAGGAAGAACCAGGCCACCATCGTCCACCGCCGGGTCGTCCGAATCCAGGTGTCTCCCATCTGCCGGGAAGCCATCGCCGCCATCGCGAAGGCGAAGGGGATCGAAAACCCGACGAAACCCAGGTAGAGCATCGGCGGATGGATCACCATCAGCACGTACTGCAGCAGCGGATTCAGGCCCCTACCGTCGGCGGCCGTGAAGGCCAGCATCGTCCCGTCTCCACCCACCAGGACCAGTTCGTTGAACGGGTTCGTCACGAACAGGTTCATCGACGTGAAGAAGACCGACGTCCCCATCAGCACCGCCGCCACGTAGGGCATCATGGCCGTGTGACGCCGCCGGTTCTGGATCAGCACCAGAGCCGCATAGAGGCTCAGGATCCAGCCCCACAGCAGCAGCGAGCCTTCCTGGCCACCCCAGACCGCGGCGATCTTGTAGAAGAACGGCAGGTCCCGGTTCGAATAGGACGCCACATACTGGATGGAGAAGTCACTGCTCAGAAACAGGTAGGTCAGCGTGCCGATAGCGGCACTCAGCGATGCGAAGACGCCGATGCCGGCGTTTCGACCGCTGGCGATCAGACGGTCGTTCCTCAACCGGATGCCCAACAGAGACGCAGCGATCGAATAGATCGCCAGGACAAACGCCAGGACGAGCGAGAATTGCCCGAATTGTGCCATCTATGTACCAGTGTCCTGAGTCAGAAATAACATCACTATCGCCGACGGGTGTTGCTCGTGCAATCGGACGGCATCGGGAAAGCTATGTCGCTTCAGCGACCTTAAGTTTTCCGCTGAAGCAGGGGCAACACCCGCCGGCCCCAAGGGTTCGGGCGGAACGGGGCCGTCTTCGTTGTCGTCGACTCCTACCAATGAAACAGCATTGCATCGTCGTCGACTCCTAGAATCCGACCCCGTTGCGCTCCGAACGATAGCGACGCTATTTCTGAGTCAGGACACTAGGTTTCCGGCAGGATGACTCCGGCCTCGGCCTCGCGTTCATACTTCGACGCGCACTTGGCCTGGAGCTTGACGCCGGTGAAGACACCGTCGCCGGTGTAGGAGCCATCGACAACCGCTTCGGCGTAGTCGCGGAAAGTGTCGGGCAGGGGCGCCGTCCCCACGTAGCGCACCTTGAGGGTCTGGTCGCTCTCGGTGATGACGAAATCGACGGAATTTTCTCCGCGGACGATCGAGCCGGGAACCACTTCTCCCATCACTCTGAATCGTTTGCCTTCCAGGGAGTCTTCCATCGCATAGAGTTCGGAAACGGTCTGGAAGTACGCCTTGTTGTCGTTGAACGCCGAGAACGCGATCCACGCAAGGGTCAACACGATGACCACCGGACCGATGACAAACTTCAGCTGCTTGCGCTTCATTGTTCAATTCTCCCGATGGTTGCCGCGACCTCTACTCGGACCCTACAGAGCTCAGGACCGGATAAGACTGGGTGAACACATGGTCCGTTTCGGCACGCTCGTTGTGGCATGACCAGCATGCCTCTTCCGGAGACACCGGCGCCCTGGCTGTCAGGTTGCCCACGCCGTCCGTGAAACTGAAGAACCCCCATCCCCCTTCAAACCGGCTGCTGTCCTTGACGGAGGCTTCGAGTACGGCAGCCTTCGCTTCGTCCTCGAGGTCTGCTGTCTCGGGACTCACCAATTCAGACACCATCACCGTACCCTCGGGGAACTTCCCCGTTAAGGTGTATTCCCGGTAGGCCAACGGGTCGATGTACACGTTCCGGGACACGGCAGCGTTGCGGCTTCGATCGAGGCCGGGGTCTTCCGGGTGGTTTCGCCCGTCGGCGGTTCCAACGTGCAACCAGTTTCGATAGTCCTCCGGGCGAAGCATGCTATCTTCGTCGTCAAACACGGCAACCGGCACTGGCAGAAGCTGCTCATCCGTGTCGGCAGGCTCGACCTGTGCCGCGGAGGCGGGCGCAATGGACGGGTCCACCCACGCAATCTGGGTGAGAGCGCGCGTCGACGGCAGCGCCAGCATGAGTAGGCCTACAGCCGACACTCCCACGGCCGCCCAGACCCAAGCCCGACGTTCGTCCTTCGCCTTGCACGCCCCGTTGCGCACGGTTGCGAACGCGCGATCGGTGTTGGGTTCCCAGTCGGCCGGCGTGGCCAAATCGGCCATGCGATCGTCCACCCACTTGGCCGTTTCTTGCTCGTTAACGTTCTTGTCCATAGCGCTTAACGTACTCCTTGCGGAACGCTTCTTGGGCGCGTCTGAGGAGGGTCCCGATCGAGGTCGAATTCAACTCGAGTGCTTCGGCAATCTCCTGGTAACTCCAACCGTCGTTGCGCAGGAACAGCAGTTCGGCCTCGCGGCTTTTCAGTCGTGCCAGTACCGTCTGGACCCGGCGCTGCTTCTCCTTCGACGAGTACAACTGCTCCGGCGTTCGCGTCACGGGCGAAAAGCCGCACAGTCTTTCGTACTTCTGTCGTCTGCCCTGCTTCCGCAGCTCGTCCAGGCCGATCCGAAAGGCCGTTCGGTACAGCCACGCTCCGGCGTGAGGGCCCTGGGCATTCGGGTTGCGCAACAGCCTGCAGAACGACTCGACCGCGAGTTCCTCCGCTCGCCCTGGATCCTGTACGAGCCTCGCAATGACCCTCGCGATTCGGGCGTACTGCGAATAGAAGACGGTCTCGAAGTCGAAACCGGCGGATTCTGCGGTATTTTCAGCGACGCGTTCGCTATCTGCGTTCACATTACCTCAACGACCGCGGGGCCGGGATTGTGACAATTTTCTTCAAGAATGGTACTCCACCAGGTACTTTCCGAGACGCGAGAGTTTTGGAGATCCTCTGTAGGGGCGGTCTATGACCGCACACTCTTCGAACCGAACCATGTGCGCTCATAGAGCGCACCTACACCCGTGCTGTGTCTAATCGTCACCGAGCGGAACCCTCTACCGAGTAGTTCAACGAGATAACGCCGGTCAATGAACGATCGGTGCTCTCTAGCTTGAGCTTTATGCGATCAATGTTGCCGACCATCACCGGCAGGCCCGTTCTCAGCAGGACCGGAAAGATCGAAATTTCGACCGTGTCTACCAGGCCGGTCTCTGCAAGGCTGCCGAAGAGCACCCCGCCACCCCAGAGCCAGATGTCTTTGCCGTCTTGTTCCCGGAGTTCAGCCAGTTGCTGAATACCGAACTCGTCGCATCAGCACCTCCCGCGGCCGCCCACGAAATCCAGGATAATGCTTAAGATCGGAAGATACGAGCCTGCGATGACTGGCACAACGGCATACCTGATCCGCCACGCCCAAAGTCGTCCCTCGTCCAGCATCGAGGATCCGGCGTGGCCGTTGAGCCGGCTCGGGTTCGAGCAGGCTGAAACACTCGGCTCTCTGCTCGAATCGCTCGACATCACGAGGGTGTACTCCAGCCCCTACGTTCGATGCCTGTCCACCATCGAACCGTTCGTCAAGCGAAGCGGGCTCGACTTAATCGTGGATGAAGACCTTCGCGAGCGAAAACTCGTCGAGGCAATCCGCAAGGACTTCGGTGAAGTGTGGCGGCGTTCGTGGGAGGACTTCGCATTCGCCCTACCCGGCTGCGAGAGTTCCCTCGACGCACAGAGCCGGTTCGTCGACGCGGTCCGTCGAATCGTGAGGGTGGAGTCGGGGACTATCGGGATCTGTGCTCATGGCAACGTGATGGGGCTTTTGCTGAATCATCTCGAATCCGGCTACGGGCGGGAGGAAGCCGACCGCATGAGAAACCCGGACGTCGTGAAGCTCGTCGCACAAGACGACGCGCTTATCTGGGATCGAGACTTCCGACTTCCCGGCCTGGACGACATCGCAACAGACCACCGGGACACACCGATCGACTGGTAGCGACCACCCATTGCCGTCGCCCCAAAACTCTTTCACGAACTTCACGCGTTTGTGATTGAAGGACACATCGAGGAGCGGAGCAGTGCTGATGGCACCCTCGAGAGTCTGCTGTTCGCGGTGTCCGCTTCCGAAGTCGGCAACTACATCGGGGTGATAGCCGCCTTACTGGCGGCAGCACTGGCATCCTGTGCGCTTCCTGCGTGGCGGGCAGCCCGCGTCGACCCGTTAGACGCACTCCGACACGAGGGATGGTGGGCCTCACCCGTACCTCGCGCGATACATCTCCAGGTAGAATAGGTGATGGTTTCGTTTCTGGTCACGAACCAGATCGCGGTACTGAGGCGCCGATTCGCAGTCCTTCCAGTCGGCCAGTACATCGATGACCCAGTCGAGCATCAGTGCCCGCTGGTAAACAGACATCCTTCCCGCAAAGTCAACATCGGAAATTGGAATCGGCAGTCGGCGCCAGTCGATGGAATCCTCTCCGTGCGTCAGAGGCCAGGCGAGCGTCGCGTAGTCCAGCGCGGGATCACCCAGTGACAGATCATCCCAGTCCACGAGGAACCAGTCGCCTTCAGCGGTCACGAGAATGTTGTTGGGCCACAGGTCCCCGTGAATCGGAGTCATTGCACGACCCTCAAAGGCCCGGCTCTCGATTGCCAGTTGTTCGAGGCGGCGTGTCTCGGATTCCATCCAATCGAACGTTTCCCGAGAAACAAAGGGCGGCAGGGAGTCGGCGATGAAGGACAGGTCTTCTTCGAACATCTCGATGTATCTGGAGCGGAAGCCATCAAGATGGGTGCGATCGATCCCATCGCTTTCGATTATCCGAGCCAGTTCCCGATCGCCGTGAAGCGATTCGATCACGCTTGCGACCCTGTTGAAGAACTCGGGTCTGCGTCGCAAATCGAGAGTTTGGCCGCTGATGTGCTCGAACATCAACCCGCCGTAAGCCGTACCGGTCACCTCGATCCAGGCGATGAGGTCCGGCGCGTGGTAGCGTTGCTCCAGATTTCTATGAAGCGCCTCCCACCGGCGAAGCGCGGTGCGACCATCGACGCTGCTCGAGAGCTTTAGATGCAGGCGTCGATCCCCGTCGGATACCGTGAACGAGGCAGCTACGAATCCGCCCCAGTTCAAGACATACTCGACCTGCAATCGTTCCCCAGCGAGTCCGAGTTCGGCAGCGCGTGGACGGACCCCTCGGAGGACGTGGTCCGTCAACTGATCGATGTTCATAAACTCAGAGGTTCCGACAACAAGGCAGGGTTGCCAACTTTCTCGGGAAAAGCACCAGCACGCCGCGCCTCGAATGTCTCCAGGATTGAGGGCTCGGCGGTAGCCAGCCCAACGAGCCGGGAGTCGATGACGATTGCGACCTTGTGCTCCAGGGCCCACCGCGCCGCATCGGTGTCGGCGTACGGCTGAGCGGTTAGCGCCGCGGCGGCCTGAGACCGATCGATCGGGAGGACTTCTTCGGATCTGGATTCGTCCCGGGTGTCGAACAGCAAGTACGAGCAGATCCCTTCGATGAGGGAAAATACCGGGCGCACCCTCAGCACAGGTGCCGCGGTGGACCCGTCGGCCCACCGTTCATGCCATTCCTTGACCGAGCGATTCAGTGCCTCGATCGGCTCCCGTGTCGAGTGCGACCCACTGACATAGCTGGCGGTGAAGAGGTAGGCGAGACGATCGACGTCGGTACTCGCGGGGAACACATCGCGGTAGGCGGGAAGCGGTTCGATGTCGTGAACTCCATAATCTTCAGGTCGTTCGAAGTAGGGACTGAAGCGGTCGATGCTCAAGTGTGATAGGCCGGTCGGTGGCTGCAGGTGATAGAGCAACGGGAGGAACTCGGCCATCTGCTGGTACCACTCGCTCCTATCGCCGGGAAAGCCCCACAGCAGATTCCAGAACAGGTGCACGCCCGCCGAGCGAGCGTAGCGTAGCAGCCTGAGGTTCTGCTGCGCCGACACGCCCTTGTCCATGAGATCGAGTAAGCCGTCCGACAAGGACTCGATGCCGGGTTGGATCGAAACGATGCCCGCCTTCTTGAGAGCGCGCACCTGCGAAAGAGAGAGGTTCGCCTTTTGCTCGTAGAAGATCTTGAGCCCCAGGCCCTCCTCCGCAAGCTGGGGCACAACAGAGCCAAAATAGGAATGCGGCATGATGTTATCGGTCATCGCCACGCGGCGCGAGGTGTGGCTTGTGGCAAGAGTTCGCAATTCCCGGATGACGTGCTCGGGAGACTTCTCGCGAAAGGCCATCCCTGTTGCGTTCAGACCGCAAAACGTACAGTGGTGCTTCTGTCCCCACCAGCAACCGCGACTGCTCTCCAACGGTAGGACCGCAGGCTCCTCCGCTTCGCTAGTCGGGATCAGACAATCGCGCTGCTCGAAGTATTCCGTGTAGTCCACGACGGGGAGCGAATCGAGATCCAGGCAGGGCGTGCCCTGAACAATACGCTCTTCGGGCAGATCTCGGGCGGCGTAGGATTGCAGAAACTGCGGCAGAGCCTGCTCGCTCTCGCCCGAGAAGATGTAATCGAAGCACCGGCGATCCGGGTCCAGCGAAGCGATCCCGTCGGCCATAACGGCGTCACAGTTGGCACCGCCGATGAGGGTAAGCACATCGGGACGATGCAACTTCACGCGGTGGAGTAGCGCAAAGCTCGCGTTCGTCTGTTCGAAGGTCGTCGTACTGGCAACGATGGAAAATCGAGGCCGGCGATGAGGTGGGAAACATCTTCAGCCCACACCCACGCTGTCTCCTCGACAGCCCTGAGCTGATCGAGAAGCGGCTCGCCGTCCGATCCCCACAAACCTTCATCGAAGAAAGGCAGGCCGTGCGCACACCCTGAAAACAACCGCTCACCGATTAGCAGGTTGGGTGGCCCGACTTTTCTGTCGCAGATGGCACGGTAGCGCGGCCAGCCTATCTCGGCGGCCAGAACCAGGTTGGCATAGAGAACCCGAACCTTGAACCCGGCTCGTCGGGCACAGGCCTGGAGCAGATGAGCGGCCAGCGACGCTCGATCCGCAGCCGCGAAAGGCGGCACGACCAGCAGCAGGTCGCCGGCCCCAATCAGTCGGGCAAGGTCCCGTTTGCCGGCCGCGTTCACGAGCGAACCGCCTCGGGAATCAGCGCGGGCTCCGGGCCCTCGTTCAGGTCGAGCGCCAGGCACTTGGCGCCTCCCCCTTCCAGGCGGAACTGGGACATCGGGATCGCGCGCGTTTTGAAACCAGCGTGTTCCAGCATCCGCGCGAATTCCCCGCACCCGGCGGCAATCACCGCCGTCTTGCCGACGAGGATGGCGTTCGCCGCGAAACGTATCGCGTCCGGAAAAGAGAGTTCGAGAACCGCGTCCAGGTTCCGAAGCAGGTCGTTCGCCTCCGCTGTAAAGGCCGGCGGGAAGAATGCGATCCGCCCCGCACCCAGAGAACAGAGGCTCGTGTCGAGGTGATAGAAGCGAGGGTCGGCCATCCGTAGCGACAGGACCGGAACTTCGAGCTGTTCCTCGATCCAGCGATGTGCGATGAGATCCTCCGGAGAGTGGTAACCGGCGAGTAGGCCCTCACCCACCCAACGCATCTCCCCCTGCCCTTCGAAGCCTGCGCCAGGGGGGAGGATCAGCACGCGGTACCCGTGCGCCTCGAACCAGCGCTCGAAGTGGCACGTCTCCCCATGGCGTCGCGGATCGCGAAACCGGCTCAGAACGACTCGATCGCCGAAAACAAAGCCGGCGTTGGCGGTAAAGACCATTCCCGGCAGACCCACGGCCGGGGGAACCGTCAACACGCGCGCACCGAGGTCCACGAGCGTATCGCGGAGGATCGTCCACTGCCGCCACCCCTCGTCCCGCCTCGGCACACGCCGGCTGGCAAGCCAGGGATTGCATTCCGTGTCGTCGCCGAAATGGTCGGGCGGGCACATCAAGAAAACCGGCCGTTCTCTTGCCGGCTGGAGCAGGGCGCCGGCACGCATCTCTTCGGTTCGCTCGAACGCGCTCCGGAAAAACTCGGCTGGACTTGCTCAGCACCGGCTGCCTCAAAATTTATTCTTTCCTGAACTACTTCCGGACCAGGTTCGAAAACCGCTCCACACGCTCCCTGCGCGGGTCCCGCCGGCCACCTGCTCGAGTTCTTCCTCCGACAGGTCCCCGGAGACCGGCTGGGGAATGACCAGGTACTTCTTGCGGTCAGTTTCGGCGACGACCTCGATTTCGACCTGTTCAGGAAACTCGGCGTGGAACTCCCGCGCCAGGGTGCCCTTGGGATCGCGGATCAGCGCCTCGCGAAACGCTTCGTCCTTCCAGGCCCGCTCGATCAATTTGATCTCGATCTCCTGGCGCCGCTCCAATAGCTTTTTGTCATGCTCTTCCATGTAATGCTCCTCGCTAATGCTTGCTGCTTTGTCGGCGCGTTTTCATAGCCCGGCCACGGCCTTACGATATGTTTATCGTAGAGGCACACGAAGGGCAAGCAAACCTATTCGGCCCCGTTTCGTCAGGAAAGTCCAACACGTTTTCAGGGTGTCTTCGGCACCTGACCTCAGGATGTTGCTGGCCGACTACTTCGAAGGAATCGACTCTGAACGCCCGTCACTTGACGCTGTGGAGATTCATTGAATTGCATGACTTGTCGTCGCTCCGTTTGTGGCAGGACCGGGAAGCCGACGACTGAGGGGTCGTCTCCGAGACTAGTGACCTGTAACAGTGCTATCGGTACCAGCGTTCGGCCGAACGGCGTTGGATTCTAGGAGTGACGCTCGAGCCAATGCTGTTTCATTGCGAGGGCGTTACGACACCGAAGACGGCGCCGTTCCGCCGAACCCTTCGGGCCGATGGGGGTTGCGGGCGATCTCTTTGTCGGAAGCCGTCACCGATGAATGAGCATCGCTTTCCGTCTCCCTCCGCGACCTCGCCCGCAAGACCCATCGGCGATGGTACCGATAGCACTGTTACAGGCCACTAGATGTCAGACATAGCTACGAGAAAGCTCTTCGAAGACAACAAAATTGCCATGTGGGAGATGGTGCTTGAGCCAGGTGAAAGTACCGGAATGCACACGCATTCTTCCGACTATGTGGTTCATGTCATCGAGGGTTCGACGGTCGAAGCAGCCGACAAAGACGGTAACCTTCTTGGAAGCCATGAAATAAAGACCGGTGTGACGATGTTCCTTCGGCTCGAAGGCCAGGAGCTGGTCGCGGGCGACTTAAGGTTCCCGGCGACGCACAGCGCCCGCAACGTGGGGAGCACCCGTTACAGAGAAATCATGGTGGAAACCAAGTAGACGAGCCTGCCGGTATCGTCGCCAGGTATGTCGCCTATGCTTCCATGTGGATCACGTCAAGAGGCCCGTTTCCTGAGGTTTTCTACTTACCGGTAAGGCGGTATACCAGGGACTTGACGTTCTGATTGACGTTATCTCTCCCTTGTAGTGTTATTTACAGGTGATCCAGCCTGGTTCCAAACTCGGCCATTACGAAGTCGCTTCTGCCATCGGAAAAGGTGGCATGGGGGAGGTGTGGCGTGCTCGGGACACGAAGCTCGGGCGTGAGGTCGCCATCAAGACGCTGCCCGAAGAGTTCGCCAAAGACGACGAGCGCCTGGCCCGGTTTGAACGCGAAGCGAAGCTACTGGCTTCACTGAACCATCCGAACATCGCAGCAATCTACGGGCTGGAGGAAGACAAAGGTACGCGGTTCCTCGTTCTGGAACTCGTTGAGGGGGACACGCTGGCGGATCGGCTGAAGCACGGTGCCATCCCGGTTGAAGCATCCCTCAAATTGGCCCTCCAGATCGCCGAAGCCCTCGAAGCCGCACACGAGAAGGGCGTGATTCACCGGGATCTGAAGCCCTTGAACATCAAGGTCACGCCCGAGGGCAAAGTCAAGGTGCTGGACTTCGGGTTGGCGAAGGCGTTCATGGCCGACGGGTCGGATGTGAATCTGTCGCAGTCACCGACGTTGAGTATGGCCGCGACGCAGAAGGGAGTGATTCTGGGGACCGCTGCGTACATGGCACCCGAGCAGGCGCGTGGACAAGAAGTCGATAGGAGAGCTGATGTCTGGGCGTTCGGCTGCGTTCTTTACGAGATGCTTACGGGACGGCAGACATGGGCGGGACCGACAGTGACCGACATGATTGCGGCTGCGGTTGCGAAGGACGCAGACTTCTCCATCCTGCCGGTAAACATCAACCCCCGGATTCAGGAGCTACTGCGCCGGTGTCTGGAAAAGGAGCCAAAGAACCGGTGGCAGGCTGTCGGTGATGTGCGGGTCGAGGTGGGGCAGTTGCTGGCCGATCCAGACGACCTGTTTGTGCAGCCGGTTGCCGGAGTCGTTCAGGCACCACCACAACCGATGTTGCGAGGGATAGCGGTTACAGCCGTCGTCAGCGTGATGGTAGCCGGGGTAGCAGTCTGGATCCTGAAGCCCGACCCGCCAGAGGTATCCCGAACCGTCACGCGTTTTGACTACGTCCTGTCCGAGGATCAGCAAATAATACAGAATCGGTTCGCACCCAGGTTGGCGGTCACGGCTGATGGTAGCCGCTTCGTGTTTGCGACCGACGCTGGGCTCTACGTGCGCTCGATGGACGATCTCGTGGCGAGGCGTGTTACCGGTACCGAATCCGAGGAGGCCGAGGTGCCGTTCTTTTCGCCCGGTGGGGAATGGATCGGCTATTTTTCACCCCCCGAAAGGCAACTCAAGAAGATCCACGTTAGTGGAGGTGTTCCGGTCCCAGTGGTCGAGGTTAGCAGTGTCTTCAGCCCCAGCTGGACCGAAGACGACTCGATCCTGTACGTTCAGGATGGGACGGGCATCATGCGGGTCTCGGCCAACGGCGGGACTCCAGAGGTCCTCGTACAGTCGGAAATTCCACTCCGTAGCCCCGTGATGCTGCCGGGTGGGCGGGCGCTTCTGTATGGCATATCCCCGCCAATTGACCTTGATCGTCGGGTCGCGGTGAGGTCGTTCGAATCTGGGGAGGAACAGATTCTGTCCGCCGGATACCAACCCAACTATCTCCCGACGGGACATCTCGTTTACGCGGTGGGGACGGACATATTCGGCCGTACGTTCGATCCGGAAACATTGGAAGTCGGTGAGCCCGTTCCACTGGTCCAAAATGTATTTCGTGCTGCGACTGCCGCCGTGCAGTGGGCCGTTTCAGATTCAGGAACTCTGGTGTACATTCCCGGGGTAGATGAGCTTGGAAGCGGAACACCTGTCTGGGTCACGAGAGATGGGCAGCCGCACGAACCGATATCCGCTTCCCCGTTGGCCGACTCGGGGAACCCACGCCTGTCGCCGGATAACCTGAGTCTGGCTCTGATCGTCGGCGGAGATCGAGGTGACGTTTGGGTCTACGACGTTGCCGGGCGACCGCCGATGAGGCTTACGTTTGCCGAGACTAACCTTAATACGCCGTTGTGGACGCCGGGCGGGCAGAGCATCGTCTACGAATCCGCCGGGTCTCTCGCAGCTGTATCTGCCGACGTGGGGGGCGGCGACACGGAGGTCGTTTTCCCCACCGGGCATTTCCACCCCGTCGGCTGGTCAGCGGAAGGAGCAGAGTTTGTCGCGGTAGCCGTGGGAAGGCCCGACACCGGCAGCGATATCGTTCGCTGGTCCATTAACGATCCAGAAGCCATACAACCGGTTGTGGCAACGGCGGCCGATGAAGGACGGTTGGGGGTGGCCGTGTCGCCGAACGGGCGTTGGCTCGCATATGCGTCGGACGAAACAGGAGAGCATGAGATTTGGGTGCGCCCCTATCCCGGCCCGGGAGCAGCGCAACGCGTGTCGCCGAGTGGCGGCGTCGAACCGGAATGGGCACGAGACGGTAGTGAACTGTTCTACATAGAAAGCGATCTTGAAGGCAACCGGCTGATGGCGGTCGAGGTCGAGACGGGCGACGCGTTCAGCTTTTCGCAGGCGACGACTCTCTTTGAAAGCCGCTACAGTCACATAACCACCGGCGGCGCTCTTCAGCCACCCTCTTACGATGTGGCTCCAGACGGCCGGTTCGTGATGATTGAACCGGTGGAGAGCAACGATGAGGCAGCCACGCCTCGGATCGTAGTTGTGGAGAACTGGATCGAAGAACTGAAGGAACGGGTGCCGATGCCATGATCCCCGCGATTCGAGCCTCTTGATCTCAACAGAACCTCTCGATTCGCCGCTTTGCTTCGATCCACATTCCGGCACGCCATCCCGGTAACTTGAACTCACTGAGAAAGGGCCGTTTCTCGGGGCTCTCCTACTTACCCAGAACGCGGTTTCGCAGGAACTGAGAATTTGATAGCACCTAACTCCCTGCCTTAGTATTCTTTAGCGAGTTTTTCACGGCTTGTTCAGCGATACGCTTTATTTATGGAATCTGGCAATGGACGGATTCTGAACGTCGCCGTCAAGACGCATGGGGACGGGTGTGTCTGCGCAAAACGGAAAATCGTGTTGAATCCGCCGCAACCGAAGACCCTGCCTTGAATCCCCGCACGACGGCCTGCGGCCTGGCTCGGGTTTGACACAATGTCCATTCGACGACACTGTCCGGGTTGAAATAGGTGTCGGAACTTGCTTAAATCGCTTATCCGCTTCCGACGAATAAGGCCTTAGAGAACGCGAGGCTCAAATAACCAGGGGAAGAGACGTGGGTATACGAGACGACATGAAGCAGACTGGGTACAGCAAAGAAGACGAGTACTTCCACCGTAAAGACCAGGAACGCATCGAAAAGATGCGACAAGCCGCCAATGAGAAACGGAAGGAATTCGAAGCCCGGCACAAGGACCAGCCCTATTGGATGAGATGCCCGAAATGCGGTTCGGAGCTGAAGGAAGAGGTGCTGGAGCACGTGATTCGCATCGATACCTGCGGCGAGTGTGGTGGTCAGTTCTTCGACCGAGGAGAGGTCGATCTGCTACTCCGATCGAAGCTGAGGACGGCAACGGCGTCAGCGGCTTCGAGCGGTTCCGGATAGGCTCATTCGGAGCCTTTCCTTTCTCCGAATCTCGGATCGCTGAAGGACAATCCGCCCGACGGCCTGCGGCCGCGCGCGGGTGTACATAACACCCATGCGACGACACTGTCCCCCCTCCGATAGTCTTCAGACGCTGCTTATTCCGCTTATCCGCGTCAAGGGGCTCGCCGGGCGCAGCGATCCGATCGCCACCGCCGCACTCCGAGCTGCATCGGAACGCGAGACTTCGATCCGTTTCTGAAACTGACGATCGCCGTGCCCGCTTGTTTTGCTTCGGGTCACACACGATCAGCTCGCATACCACCGGATGGATCACCTCATATAACCACTGGGCCTGGGTCGTCTCTTCCAGCGTTACATGCAGTCGCCCGCCGAAACTCCCCATCAGCCGCTGGATCGTCCTGGCCTCGGTCGGAACGATCGTTTCCAGAACCAACTTGCCGTCTAGCGTCGAGCCGGAATGTTTTTCGATCCTGGCACCAAGAGCTGCGCGAGCTCGTGCCGGTCGATTAATCGACCCGCCCAAGTCCTGGTATGTCGCCGATCGACCAAAGTGGATTGCGCCCGGAAAGCCTCCGGGTTGGGGCCCACGCTGTGGACTCCCCCGAACCCGGCCCGTAACCATTTCTGGATCAGGCGCCGTATCCGCGGATCGGCCACACGGTGCTCGATGAACTTCATCGTCCATTCGTGACTCAGATTGTCGAAAAATCCACGAATGTCCGCGTCGAGCACCCAGTTCACACGCTTCCATTGGATGGCCGCGGTCAGCGCGTCCAGCGCGTCGTGCGGGCCGCGTCCTGGCCGAAACCCGTAGGAGAAGCCTTGGAAGTCCACCTCATAAATCTCATTGAGGATGGTCACCACCGCCTGTTGAACAATCTTGTCCTCCAGGGCTGCGATGCCTAATGGACGTTGCCGTCCGTCAGCCTTCTGTATATAGACTCTCCGCGAGGGTTGGGCCCGGTACGCTCCACGGTGCACCCGGTCGTGAAGATCAACAAGTCGATCCTCTAGTCCGGTTTCATACTCTTTCCACGTCACGCCATCCACTCCCGGCGCAGCCTTCCGCCTCAAGGCGTAGAAGCTGTCCCGAAGCAAATCCACGGTCAGATGGTGGAGTAAAGCCGTAAACCGTTCCTGCTTCTTCTCCTTCGCTGCTCTCCGCACACCGCTCGGTCCCTGTGACACGAAATAACTCCCGCTCTGTGTCGGGCTCGTGTGAGTCCGAACGATGTTCTCCTTGGTCCACGCCCTTCCCTCCCCAACCTCCGCCGAGTACGGATCCTCGTTGTTCGGCTGGATCAAAAGTAATATGGCGCAGTCCGACTCCTCCAAAGCGTGCATGCCCGCATCGTGGCTTGCGCCTTCTCGGGCCGGCCTCGGTTTCGACTCGACCAAGGCACTTCGGAGGTCTCCCGGTTCTCGTGCATGTTGCTTCTCAGCGTGCGCGGGGTCTTCGACTACGCAGGACCGGCGAGCCACTCGCGTCTAACGCGACCCGCCGTGTTGCCTTCCACCTACATCAGAGCGTCGGCATCCTGGAACAGCGACTTTTCGAAGCTCAATAACCCGGCCCACCGATACCTCTGTCTACGCTTCAAGCGCCACCTCACGATGACGCCCACAAGACTCGAGGCCAGGATGGATTCGCTATTCTCCTTTCCTGTAGGGCTCTTTCATCCCCTGCAACATGCCGGTTCATCCCGGCGCGTACGATGTATAGTCGGCATCGCGGTAAGTTGGATTGTCACGAGAACACCATGAATACAGGTCCGTTCAGACGTCAGGCTAGGCGGTAACCCAGGCATGTGCCTTACTGATTGACCCCAACTCCTTTCCGTAGTCTTATTTGGGCGTGATCCAGCTCGGTTCCAAACTCGCACACTACGAAGTCGTTTCTGCCCTCGGCAAGGGCGGCATGGGCGAAGTATGGCGGGCTCGGGACACCAAGCTCGGTCGTGAAGTCGCCATCAAGACGCTGCCTCCCGATTTCGCCGAGGACGCTGATCGGCTTGCCCGGTTCGAGCGAGAAGCGAAGCTCCTAGCCTCTCTCAACCATCCGAACATCGCCGCAATCTATGGCCTGGAAGAACACGAAGGCTCCCGCTTCCTCGTCCTTGAGTTTGTGGATGGCGAGACGCTCGCCGACCGGCTCCGGCGTGGTCCGATCCCGGTTGAGGAATCACTAAAACTCGCGCTTCAGCTTGCCGGGGCCCTGGAAGCGGCGCACGAAAAAGGGGTTATTCACAGAGACCTCAAGCCCGCCAACGTCAAGGTGACGCCAGAAGGGAAGGTCAAGGTTCTAGACTTCGGACTCGCGAAGGCTTTTCAAGTGGAAACCGCAGACGCAAGTCTGTCACAGTCGCCGACCTTGAGCATGGCTGCGACGCAGCAAGGGATGATTCTGGGAACGGCCGCGTACATGAGTCCCGAGCAGGCGCGCGGGCATGGTGTCGATCAAAGAGCCGACGTTTGGGCGTTCGGTTGCGTGCTGTATGAGATGTTTACGGGCCGGGAAGTGTTTCCCGGAAATGACGTGACCGACATCCTTGCGGCCGTGATCCGCGCCGAACCAGATTTGGAAGCACTGCCCTCGGACACACATTGGAGAATCCGAGAAATAATCGACTGCTGCCTGCAAAAGGATGCGCAGAACCGGACGCATGCGATCGCGGATGTCCGCATCGGCCTAAAAAACGCCCCGAATGTTACGGATCACTGGATCGAGTCTACTCCGACACGTACGCCTATTGCGGTCCCCGTGGGGACTTCCGCCGCTCTGTTGGTCATTGCCGCCCTCGGCGCATGGGGATGGCTTCGTCCGACCACAGAGGCCAACCTGCCGGTTCGGTGGGCGAGCATCGAACTACCTGCATCCGCCCCGATGACATTCCTAGGCTCATCGTGGCATACGTTACGTTCGTTCGATGTGTCCCAGGACGGCCGGCTAATCGCGTATGCGGCTGAAGAGACTGACGGAGGAAATCGACTCTATGTCCGCTCACTGGATGATCCCGACGTAAGGGTGCTCGAGGGAACCGACGGTGCATATCTTCCTTTCTTCTCTCCCGACGGACGTTGGATCGGCTTTTTCTCTGACGGACAACTCAAGAAAGTCGATGTGGAGACCGGAACTGTCATTTCTCTTGCCGACGTGGTTGAGCCCTATGGAGCAGTATGGAGATCCGAGGACGAGATTCTCGTCAGTGACATTTCCTCGCTCGTCCTTTATTCAGCTACGTCGGGGCTGCGGGAAGAGACACCTGCGCAATGTGCCGGAACCGTGCGTTCGTGCTGGCTGCCCGATCCTTTACCGGATAGCGAATGGGTCCTGGTGTCCAGCCATCTTGATTTCGGTGTCGTTTCACTAGAAACAGGGGAGCGGCGTCAACTGATGAGTTCGGTGCTGACTCCCCAGGCCCGACTGCTCCCGAATGGTGACATCGCATACTTCCATCGCTCGGGCCAACTCTTTGTTGTTCCCTTCGATGCCGACAGGCTCGAATTGACCGGGGCTGCCGTTCCCGTTATCGATGGTGTTCGGCAGGGAGTGGATGCTCAACTCGTCGCGGCTGGCGACGGCAGTCTCGTTTTTGTGCCAGGCGACCGGGATATCCACGGGAGGTTCACTTGGTTCTGGAGGGGCGGTCGGGAAACGCCGCTTCCCTTCGAGCCGGACTCCTTCGGTGTCTTCAACCTCAGTCCAGATCCGGAAGCGCGATTCCTTGCCAGTGCGGTGTACCGGACGAACGGGCAAATATGGCTATTTGATCTGGAGCGCGGGCAATCCGACATCTTGGTTTCCGAAGGGTTTGCTGAGCACCCGGTCTTTTCGCCCGATGGAAGTGAGTTGGTTTACGGCAACAATGAAACCGATCCTCCCGGCGTTTCGATCATGCGTGTGTCGGTCGACGGCGGCGCTCCCACTTTTCTAACAGAAGACGGAGCTCTCCCGTACTCGTGGTCAGAAGAAGGCTATCTGGCTACCGTTGCCGTGAATCAACCGACGCAGAACGACATCTGGATTACGTCGATCGAGGACATGCAGACCGAGGTGTTTCGAGCGTCGGCTTCCTTTGACGAGTCCCCATATTTCTCCCCTGATGGGAACTGGATTGCCTACAACGTTTTAGACCCTGGGAGGCGCTGGGAAGTCTACGTCGAGCCGTACCCGCCAACCGGCGATCGCTGGCCAATGACGCTGGACGGTGGGCAGACGCCACGATGGTCGCGTGACGGTCGGGAGCTGTTCTACATGCATGAACGCACGATCTACTCAGTCGACATGACGGATGGGCCGGAAAACCATCCAACGGCCGTCGCGGTGGTCGAAGGTCCTTTCGTGATGACTTATGGTCATGCGTTCGATGTTTCTCCTGACGGCGAACGCTTTCTCGTGATCAAGGCCACGGATCCAAGGGAATCGGCAAGCAGCCTCACCTGGGTTCAGAATTGGCTGGCGGATGTCGAGATGCGCCTCGGGGACGGCTCGCCGTAGCGGGACGATAGAAAAGTTCGGTTTGAGGCTCATCAAGTCTTAGCAGGCCAAGGCCCGTGTAGTCGGCTTCTCGGTAGAGTGGAGTCTCGTGGCGGTCTATTGGCCAGTGTCAGCTGGCGGCGGCGGGCTCGTCGGGTTGACCATCGCGTGCCAAACCTTCCACTCCCCTTCTTCCTTCTTCCAAACAGTCAGCATGCGTCCCCGGTCTTCTTGGTCCGCGTTGGGCCCGACTCCAGTGGCGTGGAAGGTCCCTGTCTGGATAGCCATATCACCTGAAGTTGCGACGTGAACCTCCTCAGTGGCCCAGCTGACATGTAGGGTTGGGTTAGCGGCAAAGAACTCGGTGTCGTGGGCCTCAATTGCAGACGGCCCGATCACTGGTTCCGCAAACATTCGGTATTCCACACCGTCGGCAGTGAAGGCGGCTGCTTCACCAGCGGCGTCGTGAGCCTGGAATGCCGCCATCCAGCGAGCGTTGGCTTCACGGATCGCGGCTTCCTCCGCAGCGAGGTCAACCTCGGGGCCCGGATCACCGACGCAGGCCGTGAGACCAATGATTCCAGCTGTCACAGCAATGAGATAGGTCGAGTGAAGCGATCGCATGAGCCCTCCATGCTAGTGATGGTGCGATTGTTTTGAGCCGATGTTGAATCGATCTGACGGCTTATATCCAGGAACGGATTCTAGCTGAAGCTGGCGATCGGGGAAAACCATATGCCTGGGAAGTCGGCATCGCGGTAACTTGGATTCTTCGAGAGAGGGCCGTTTTTCGGAGGTTTCCTACTTACCCAGAAGGCGTTTCACGACCATGTGACTGTTTGATTGCTGTTAACCCCCTTATGTAGTTTCATGTACGGGTGATTCAGCCCGGTTCCAAGCTCTCACACTATGAAATCGTTTCTGCCCTCGGAAAAGGTGGCATGGGTGAGGTGTGGCGTGCCCGTGACTCCAAGCTCGGGCGTGAGGTCGCGATCAAGACGCTACCCGAGGAGTTCGCCAAGGACGACGAGCGCCTAGCGCGGTTCGAGCGTGAAGCCAAGCTGCTGGCATCGTTGAACCACCCGAACATCGCGGCCATATACGGACTGGAAGAAGACAACGGCGCGCGCTTCCTGGTCCTGGAACTCGTCGAAGACATCTGAGGAAGTCTGTCAAGCCAAGAGTTCGGCCAAAGGCGAACGGTGCCGGTGAAGAGCCTCCACGTATTGCGACTCGTCGTAGGGCCGGCGTTCTTTCCAGCAACGGAAGATGATCCGGATCCATTTGTACGCCAGCGCGCGCACCGCCGCATGATGCCCGTTGCCGCGACCCCGCTGACGCTTGTAGTAGGCCCGGGCCCATGGGGAGTACGGCAGCGACAGCTGGGCGAACTCGTGGAACGTCTGTTTGAAAAACTTCGAGCAGGCCCAACGATGATGCACCCAGTGCATCTTGCCGCTTTTGACCGTGACCGGTGCGATGCCGAGCCGTTGCACATCGCTGGCGGACTTGAATCGATTCCGATCCGTTCCCATCACAACAAGCAGGCGAGGCGCAAAGACTGGGCCGGCGCCCGGAAAACTTTCAAACAGTTCGTGATCGGCGTGCTGCGCAAATAGGTTCGCCAGTGTGCGATCAAACTCATTCACCGCATCGATAACGGCCCGTAGCTGGACCACGGTGGCTCGCATCGCCAGGCTCAGACCGGTCACGATGGCCGGATCGTCCGTCAGGGGCCGTGCGACACGGATCTGGGCAATCCGCTCTTCAATCCGTTTCCGGCTGCGACACCGGTGGCTGTAATAGAACTTCCGCAACGTCTCAGGTCGGACCTTCCGCACATCGGCCAGTGTGGACCACCGCATCAGAAAGTCGCAGGCCTGGATTGTGTCGAGCGCACCGGCCCAGTCCAGGGCCTGTGGAAAATAGGATTTCAGCAACGTCGTAATCCGATGCCCCAGCCGCACGCGGTCCTCGACGGTGGTGCGGCGGTGTTGGGCCAGGATGTCAATGGTTCGCGTCTGGGCGTCTTCCGGAATCCAGGGTCGCAGACACGCCTGATGCTTTCTGAAGAAGTCCTTCAGCAGCCGCGCATCGGATGGATCATCCTTTGCGCCACTGACCGCCAGCGCGTCCCGATACCGGGCCACCGCTTTCGGATTGATCGGATACAGGACAATAAACTCGTACATCATCAAGGCATGAATCAGCGCGCCTTTCGCCTGCTCGATTGCAATCCCAACCGGCCGTCCACCGAACTGCTCGCGCAGCTGGCCGATCCAGGCGTGGATCGTCTCCGGTTTCTGCTCCAACTCCAACTCTTCCATCACGGATCCGTCCGCCGATTCCAAACACACGGCGTGTGTTCGATCGGCCCAGTCCAACCCCACGTAAGCTGCCAGTTCCATCTCTTCCGACTCCTTTCCTATTCAGGCCTGTGGTGCGTTTTTCCCCGCACGCTTGGCTTTAGCCCCGCGCAAACCTTATAGTGAGTCCTCTAAGGACGGCATCTGAGTATGCGATGTCGGACCAAAGCACTCCGTCCCGCTCGAAACTCTTCGACTAACCGTTTCGACCCGGTGGGCGACACTGATTCGTAGCGGGACGGAGCGCATCTTGAAAACACGCCCGTCCATTATCCGACTTTTTCAAATCGCCCGGTGCGCTGTGGGAAATGCCGCCCCTGTGGATATCCGCGCTAAAAAACGCGCTCGCATATCCACAGCGGCTTGGAAAAAGCTTCGCAAAAAACGCTCCGCTTTTACCACATTTCCCACAGCGTCGACGGCGGCGAATCTCCCATTCTTCTCTCCTTCTTCTCCTAGATCTCGAGCTGGACCTACTATAAGGCGACACGCTGGCGGACCGCCTGAAGCACGGGGCTATTCCAGTCGAGGAATCCCTCAAACTCGGTCTCCAGATCGCTGAAGCTCTCGAAGCGGCACATGAGAAGGGCGTCATCCATCGGGATCTGAAGCCCTTGAACATCAAAGTCACGCCCGAGGGCAAGGTCAAGGTGCTGGACTTCGGCCTGGCAAAGGCTCTCATGGGTGACGGGGCGGACGTGAACCTGTCGCAGTCCCCAACCCTGAGCTTGGCGGCCACACAGCAGGGTGGCATTCTCGGAACCGCGGCGTACATGTCTCCCGAGCAGGCGCGGGGTCAGGAAGTCGACAAGCGCGCCGACATCTGGGCGTTCGGTTGCGTGCTTTACGAGATGATGGCCGGAGATGCGGCATTCCCTGGCACTGACGTGACCGACATCCTAGCCGCCGTTGTTCGGGCTGAACCGCCGTGGGGCCGTCTTCCGGTCGGCGTAAGCCCGCGACTACAGGAACTGCTCGAACGCTGCCTTGAAAAAGACGCGCGGAACAGATGGCACGACATAGCCGATGTGCGTGTGGACATTGATAAGTTGCGAGCGAATCCGCACGATTCGGGGGATCGAATGCAGTCCGGGACTCAGCGCGAAGCGTTCCGCAGGCTGAACTGGGTCATTGCTTTCGCGCTGGGTGTGCTGGTCGCCGGGATTGCCACCTGGAGCTTCATTCCCGATTCCCAGTCGAGGCCCCGAACAGTCCGCTTCTCATACGAGGTTCCTTTGGGTGCAAACCAGGGAATCATGTCGCAGGTTGATGGCCGTGTGGCGATCTCGCCTGACGGGGAACGGGTTGCATACGTGCAAACTCAGCCAGTAACTCCAGAAGAGGGTGAACCGGTTCGACAGATATTTGTCCGCTCCATGGCGGATGCTGAACCCACGCCCCTCGCCGGAACCGAAGGCGCCCAGGATCTGTTCTTCTCCCCGAATGGGGCATGGCTTGGCTTTGTCGCCGGTGGGCGGCTCCGAAGGGTGCCCGTTCGCGGCGGTGCACCATTGGACATCGCGGCGGTCGGCAACAACGTCTTCGGCGCGGATTGGGGTCCGGACGACAACATTGTTTTCGGTGGAGGTATACCCGCAGGGCTATTTCAAATCTCGCTTGATGGGGGAATTCCCATCCCGCTGACAGTTCCGGATGCAGACAGCGGTGAGATCAGCCACGGAACGCCCGAGATCCTGCCAGATGGTAGGACTGTTCTCTTCGCCATCGGCACCAAAGACGGATCTCGCATCGCCCAATTGTCGCTGGACACGGGCCAGTGGAGCGATCTGGGCCTATCGGGGTCGATGCCGCAATATCTGTCGTCGGGACACCTTGCGTTTACGCAGAACGGGAACCTCCGCCTTGTTTCGTTCGACCTTGGTAATCTGCAAATCGGGAATCAGGTCCAGCCGGTGCTGGACGGCATTGAAGCGGGCAACGGGGCCGGACTGGAGTTGGCTTCCTTCGAGCTCTCAAGGACCGGAGACTTGATCTATGTTCCCGGCACGCTGGGTTTTGATACGCGACCCGTCTGGGTCGATGAGAATGGCAAGGAAACCCCTACCGATGCCCCATCCGGTATGTACATCGGTGCCCATCTGTCTCCTGATGGCAACCGCTTTGCGACGGCCCGAACCGACGCGCAGGGAATCGGCAAGATCTGGGTAATGAACCGAGACGGCGCCGAAGCCTTTCCCGTGGGTGGTGATCAGATCGAGTACAACCCCGCCTGGAGGCCCGACGGCTCGACGCTGACGTATACAGTAGACGGAAATATCTTCGAACGACAGATCGATGCAGATGTCGAGGCTACTGTATTGCTTCGACGCGAGAACTACCAGATGCCCCGATCATGGTCGCCCGATGGGAGAGCTCTAGCATTTCGAGAGGTATCTGCGGAGGGTTCGCGATTGTGGATACTCCCTCAGGAAGGTGAGCCCGTCTCGTTGACTGATGCGACATTCGACGCCGGTTCGCCGAGGTTCTCTCCTGAAGGGGACTGGATCGCCTACAGCTCGGATGAAACTGGGAAAACTGAAGTTTACGTTCGACGTTATCCGGGCACTGAAAGACCACGTCAGGTCTCGAAGCGAGCAGGGCAAGAGCCCGTGTGGTCTGACGATGGCAGACAGCTTTACTATCGCAGCGGAGACCGGATGATGGCTGTTCAGATCGAAACAGGGACTGAAGTGCGGTTCGGAGATCCAGTTGAGCTCTGGAGGCACCCGTACTTTTCACAGGAAGGTCGTTACCCAAATTACGACGTCGATCGGAACGGGCGTTTCCTTATGCTAGCGCTTCCCGATGCTGAGAAGACCGAGACTATGGTGATCAATGTCGTGCTTGGCTGGTCTGAAGAACTGAAGGCACTGGTCCCGGTCCAATAGCCTTCGGTCTTCGAGCCTCCCAGTCCCTCGCACATGTCGCGTTCACTCCACATGCCCGAGAAGTCGGCATACCACCAAAGTGGATTCGGCCGAAAAGCCCATGTTTTCGGGCGTTTCCACAATGAACGGTATGGCGGTTCTACGTCCACTGGACGTTCTGATTGACCCCAACTCCTGCCTGTAGTCTTATTTACGGGTGATCCAACCCGGCTCAACGCTTGCACACTACGAAATCGTTTCTGCCCTCGGCAAAGGCGGCATGGGCGAGGTCTGGAGGGCTCAGGACCAGAAACTCGGGCGTGAAGTCGCCATCAAGACTCTGCCGGAAGAGTTCGCCAAGGACGAGGAGCGCCTCGCCCGGTTTGAGCGAGAAGCGAAACTGCTGGCCTCTCTCAATCACCCGAACATCGCCGCGATCTACGGCCTCGAAGAAGACAACGGCACCCGCTTCCTCGTACTCGAACTTGTCGAAGGCGGCACGCTGGCGGATCGGTTGAAGCAAGGTGCCATCCCGGTCGAAGAATCGCTCAAATTCGCGCTCCAGATCGCTGAGGCCCTTGAAGCCGCGCACGAGAAGGGCGTGATTCATCGGGATCTCAAGCCCGACAACATCAAGATCACAGCAGAGGATAGCGTCAAGGTCCTGGACTTTGGCCTCGCCAAGGTGCTCACGGGCGAGAGCGGCGACGCACAACTGACGAACTCTCCGACTTTGAGCGTGGCTGCCACCGGGCAGGGGGTCATTCTCGGAACGGCGGCGTACATGTCTCCCGAGCAGGCGAAGGGGCATGCTGTCGACAGGAGGACCGACGTGTTTGCCTTCGCGTCCGTCCTGTACGAGTGTCTGACGGGAAGGAAGGCTTTCGGGGAAGAGACGTTCACGGAAACGCTGGCTGCGATCATCCACAAGGAACCGGACTGGACGCTGCTGCCATCGGATGTCCCGTCGATCGTGCGCAGGGTTCTTGAACGCTGTCTACAGAAAGACCGAAAACAACGGATGCGCGACATCGGCGATGTGGCTCTGGAACTCCGGGACTATGGAAGCGAGGAACTCGTCGAGGCGGTCGCAGCGGCGTCGACGTCCGTCCGTTGGGCGGTCCTTGTTCCATTCGTTCTTCTTGTGGCAGCCGGATCCTATTTCGTCGGCACCCGGACTTCGATCTCGAACGGGCCCAACGGCGAAACGCGATGGATCGGTGAGATGCTCGGTGGGGCTGCCGTGGCGCGTATGCCGGTAGTGTCTCCAACGGACAATAGAGTCGCGTTTGCCGGTTGGGACCCGGCCCAACTCCCGCAGGTGTGGGTCATGGAACCCGGCGTTACAGGAGGTGCGCGGCAACTGACCCGGGACCAGAGCCGCGGCGGTGTGGCAAGTCTCGCCTGGTCGCGGGATGGCAGCCGCATCTTCTATGTGCCTTACGGAGGGGTCTCGCTCGCCATCTGGTCCGTATCGGCGGTCGGCGAACCCGACCCCAGAAGAGAGCTCGACAACGCGGGGGACCCACGTCCGGTGGCGAGCGGCGACCTGCTTGCAGTCCGACCGAACGAGGACCGGGTGCCCCAGCTGATCCGGTATCGAGCCGGGTCCAGAGAGCCGGAGTCGCTGCCCGTCCTCCTGGGCCCGACCCGGCTTCTCGAGCGTGTCATCCGAGTCGTTCCCGGCGGGGGCGAAGCCGTCGTTGTCGGACGACCTCAAGATTCGGATGCGGATGCCGTGCATCTCTGGGTCGTCGACCTGGACACGTATCAGATGCGCCGGATCGCTCCAGGATTGCCGTTGCCGGCCTTGGAGGGGTGGACGTTTCCTCTCGCCGTGAGCGAAGACGAGGTGTATTTCGTCCGGCGTCAGGGGGACCTGTATGAGATCGTCGCCGTGCCGCTGGATGGCACGCCGGGCCTCCGGCCCGTTTTGGCGGTGACCAGACGTCCGCTCTCCATCGACATCGATAGCGCCGGCAACCTCTACCTCGATCAGACCTACCAGCCGTCTGAGATCCTGAGGATCGACACTGAAAGCGGTGAGATGGATCATGTTCCGCTCTCGTCCGGTGCCTTTTCTTCGGTCCTGCCGTTGCCGGACGATCGCTTTCTCATCGCATCCGACCGGGACGAACGAGACAGGCTGAGGGTCCTTGCGCCCGGAGGATCTCCAGTCCAGTTTCTCAACATCGATGAGGAAGCGCGCGCCCCGCTGACACTCGTGGGCGATGATTCGGTCGCGTTCGTGATCGGAGACAGGGAAATGCCGCAGCTGGCGATCGCAACGGTTGACGGCCGCCTGCAGAGAAGGATTCCGATCGAAGGGACCCAGGTTGCCAGCCTGTCGGCTTCACCGGATGGGGCGGTGCTGTACTACGTGTTCGATGGAACCATTTACAGCGTAGCGGCGAGCGGCGGGCCGTCTGAACAGGTTCGCCCGGGCGACCAGGTGGCGGTTGATCCGTCGACGGGTGAGCTGGTCGTGATGCTCGCCGAAGAAGAGGTGCGTCTGATTCGCGTGGCACCCGGGGGGGAAGGGAAAGCCTGATCGAGATCGAAGGCAGCGAGTGGAGGCTGATGCGCAGCACAGTCGGCTTCACCGGAGGGGCGGTCTCGGCCGATGGACGTGGGGTCGCGCGGATCCTTGGCCCTGGATCCGGGTACGGGCCCGTCGGGGTCTTCGACACGCGATCCGGGAGCCCGCTCGTGCCGCCCACCGACCCCACCCAGTTCGACATGACATCGGCCTCCTGGGATCGCGAAGGACGCCTGGTCATGCTGGCCCACCCCTTCCGGTCGGAGCTCTGGCGGTTTCGACCCGAACCGGAGGAGTGACGTTCGGGAACACCCGAGCGTAAACACGAGCCAACCTGAGATTAGGGGGAACCTGCAGTCGAGGCGGTGATCAGTTCCTGGTAAGTCGGGCGGTCTCATACCGGTCGACGTTGGACTTTATCTTACCAGGAAGAGGTGAAGTGAATGCGGAAGGGGATGCAATTCAGATGTCACGGCGGTAGAGAAGGCGGAATTGTGGGATCGGTGGCAACGAGGGGAGTCGATGAACGCGATTGATTGGGCGTTCGGTAAAGGGTCCGCGTCTGTCTAGTTGTCAACTGGCGCATACCGGAGGCATCCGATCCTCAGCCCCGACGACGGTCCAAGCTTGCGTTGACGCTTATCGGAGCGTGAGGAAATCTCGCGAGGGACTGTGGCCAGGCAATCGATACGAACGATAGCCCGGTCGCTGGGGCGCTCACCATCGACAGTGAGCCGGGAAATTCGTCGGAATGGCGGCTATGATGATTATCGCGCGTCCCGAGCCGATACGCAGGCCTGGGAACGGGCCCGCCGCCCGAAGTCAGTGTCAGATGGCCAGCTATCCGCGACTAGAGACAGGCGGTGGCCGGGAAGCTCCGATTGGCCTGAGCCCCGGAGCAGATAAACGGGCTGGCTGAAGCGAGCCTATCTGGAGGATGAGTCGTATCACGTGTCTCACGAGACGATCTATCGCAGCCTGTTTGTTCAGTCCCGCGGGGTGCTTAAGAAAGAACTACTTAGGCATCTTCGGTCCAAGCGGACGATTCGTCGATCTCGGCATGCCAGCCAGAGAGGCATCGGCCGCGGACAACTGCGCGATGTCGTATCGATCCGTGAGCGCCCGGCCGCGGTCAAAGATCGTGCGGTGCCCGGTCATTAGGAAGGCGACCTGATAGCCGGATCGAAGAACGGCTACATTGCGACCCTGATCGAACGTCATACCCGTTACGTCATGTTGGCGAGAGTGTCGGATAGACAGACCGAGACCGTCGTGCCCGCATTGATCAAGCAAGCGAAGAAACTACCGGCCGAGCTGTACAAATCGCTGACCTGGGATCAAGGCAAGGAACTGGCTGATCATCGACGGTTTACCTTGGCCACCGACATTGATGTGTACTTCTGCGATCCGCACAGTCCATGGCAACGTGGTTCTAATGAGAACACCAATGGCTTGCTCCGACAGTACTTCCCTAAGGGAACCGACTCATCGGTGCACTCGCATGCTCAGCTCAACAAGGTGTCACGTCAACTCAACGAACGGCCACGTAAGACGTTGGAGTTTGAAACACCGGCAGAGAGATTTGACGCTTGTGTTGCGTCGACTGGTTGAAATGGCACGGGTTATGGTTCAGAGTTTCTGCAAAAAGGTCCTGAAATAGGAAGGGGCCAGGGTATCTCCGAAAAGTTGGTAACGAATCAACTTTGAAACGAAGGAGATGAACCGATGGCCCGAACTAAGATTAAGCGAAAGGGAGTGGATTGGAAAGAACTGTTAGGAGAGGAACAGGATCTGCTGAAAAGCGTCGTGCAGGAGGTGGTTCAGGAGATTCTCGAGGCGGAGATGGACCAGGTCGTGGGTGCGATCAAGAGCGAACGAACAGGGGGTCGCACAGGATATCGGAGCGGCTACTACGAGCGAGGTCTGGTCACACGGGTGGGCAAGTTGGAGCTGCGCGTGCCGCAGGATCGTGCCGGCCGGTTCAGTACGGAAGTGTTTGAGCGCTACCAACGCAGCGAGAAAGCTTTCGTGGCCAGCTTGGCCGAGATGTACGTGCAGGGGGTATCGACACGGAAGGTGAAAGCGATCACCGAAGAATTATGCGGGCATTCGTTTTCGGCGAGCACGATCAGCCGGATCAATAGGACATTGGACACGGAGCTGAAAAAGTTTGCGACGCGAGGATTGGAAGAAGAATACCCCTACCTGATTCTGGATGCGCGCTACGAGAAGGTGCGCGAAGACGGGGTGATCCGGAGCCGGGCGGTCCTGGTAGCGATCGGAATCAACTGGGACGGCCGGCGCGGTGTGTTGGCGGTGGAACTGGCGGGACGGGAGAGCACGACCAGTTGGAGGCAACTCTTGCTGAGTTTGAAGCAACGCGGCTTGTGCGGGGTGGAGTTCGTGGTGACCGACGATCATGCGGGGTTGAAGAAAGCCATCGCAGAAGTCCTGCCCGAAGCGATCTGGCAACGCTGCTACGTCCACTTTCTTCGAAACGCATTGGATTATTTGCCGCGCAAAGCCGATGACGATTGTCTCCAGGAACTGCGTTGGCTCTACGACCGGCGGAACCTCCAGGAAGCGCGGCAGGATCTGGCGGCGTGGTTAACCAAGTGGGGGCAGAAATATCCCAAACTTTGCGACTGGGTCGAAGACAACATCGACGAGACGCTGAGCTTCTACACGCTGCCGCGCCAGCATCACAAGCACATGAAATCCACCAATATGCTGGAACGGCTCAACGAGGAGATCAAGCGGCGAACGCGCGTGGTGCGGATCTTCGCCGCAACGCAGACAGCTGTTTGCAAATGATTCGGGCGCTGACCACCGAAACGCACGAGAACTGCTTCGAAGCGATCCGCTACTTGAACATGGATCTGTCCGAATGTACACAAAAAGGACTGGTACCGTCAGACGCCCGCTGCCGAAACGCGTCAAAACGGGCCGACCCATGATCGACTCGGATGTCGATCGGCGATTACAGAGCATCCTGGAGCGGAAAATCGCTGCGGAACACTTTCGAGGGGGCGAAAGAAAGAAAAAGAACCAAAAAGAAAGAAACGCAGAGGCCTGATGGAAATGACGCCTCAGAGGAAATCCGCAAAAGACGCGGATTCCCTCTGAGCCTTGGAAAAGTTTCGCCAAGAACGCTCAGCTTTACCACATTCCCACAGGCCCGACGGCGATCAACATTCAAGAACTGAATTTTCGGAAATACTTTTTGCAGTAACCGTTGACGCACACACCTATGGCGTTGCCCGTCTCGGTTCGTCGATCACCGTGCTGGGATAGATGTCAGTTCTGCCAATTCGGCTTCCACAGCACGTTGGATCAGCTGTTGAGCCCGGCTCGTAGCAGATCGGTCACCGGGTCTGCAATCGCTTCTCGATCTTCCCGTTCAATAACGATACTCTTGCTCATAGTGGCGTATCTCCAGTTGGTTGCTTTGAAGTCTCGTAAACAACAAATCAACCAGATACGCCGCTTTTTTTCAACCGCCCCAAACACCAGATTCGGTTATAACTCAAACGCGTAACAAACGAGGCTAATAAATGGCTATACGAATCTTCGTAATTGGTTTGAGCATGTTCATGGCGGCTGGGGCACAAGCACAAATGAAACTGCCATTCGAGGTCGAGTCCATTACCTCATTCGACGAGCCCTGGGCGCTGGCCTTCCTGCCGGACGGGCGCATGTTGGTGACGGAAAAGAAGGGCAACTTGTTCATCGTCACCCAGGACGGTGAGAAGTCGCGGGGCATCCGCGGCATGCCGGACGTCGCTTACGGCGGTCAGGGCGGTCTGGGTGATGTCGCTCTGCACCCGAATTTTGCCGAGAACCACATGATTTACCTGAGCTACGCCGAGTCCGGTGTGGGCGATGCACGGGGCGCAGCAGTCGCCCGCGCGGTGCTGAACGAGACCAGTCGCGGCGGAAGACTATCCGACTTCGAAGTCATCTGGCGCCAGTATCCCAAGGTCGTCGGTTACGGCCACTACGGGCACAGGCTGTTGTTCGACGACGATGGTTATCTGTGGATCTCGTCCGGCGACCGCCAGAAATTCACGCCGGCCCAGGACATGCAAGCGAACTTGGGCAAGATCCTGCGCTTGCACGACGACGGTTCGGTTCCGGACAACAATCCTTTCGTCGACTATCTCGACGAGAATCCGCTGGTCGACGATGAAGGGGTCTATGGGCAGGTCTGGTCGCTGGGCCACCGCAATGTGCTTGGGCTGGCATTCGATCTCGACGGTCAGCTCTGGGATATCGAAATGGGGCCGCGGGGCGGTGACGAGCTGAACCGGATCCTGCGTGCAGCGAATTACGGCTATCCGACCGTCTCCAACGGCAACCATTACGACGGGCGTGAGATACCCGACCACGACACGCATCCGGAATTCGAAGAACCGGGAGTGTGGTGGGTACCCGCCGTCTCGCCCGGTGACTTGATGATTTATCGCGGCGATCTGTTCTCCGACTGGCGCGGTGATGCGTTCGTAGCAGGCCTCTCGTCCCAGGCGATCATGCGCATCGAGCTCGACAGCGACCATGCCCGCGAGGTCGAGCGCTACGACATGGGTGCGCGAATTCGGAGCGTTGTCGAGGGGCCGGAAGGCGCCATCTGGGTTCTGGAGGACGACCGAGCCGACAGCACCGGGCGCATGCTCAAACTGACACCGAAGAACTGAAAACGATTCCTCGGTCTCCCCTCCACTCTGGATGTTGGGGCCGTCTATGTTCGGTCGCCGTCCAGTGCGCGAGGATGAGCTCGACGAGCACGTACGCTCGAGCTGCCGACCGTCCATGTATCGTCGGCTTTTGCGGGCCAGCTTCGATCAACTCAATCGTTGATCGTTATCGAGAATTGGGTCGAAGAACTGAGAGCAACGTTGAATTGATGCCGCAATCCCACTGCCCCGGGAGTCGACACCGTCCGGAAATGATTTGCGAAATCGTTTCCGCCCTTGGAAAGGGCAGGATGGGAGAGGTATGGCGCGCGCGGGCGTAGAAGGACCACATGGATCGGCATTCGATAGTCCTAAAGGCCGCCAACCCCACGTTCGATGAAGGTCTGGCATGCGCCCACTACCTTGACGAAGCAGCCGAGGGGTTCTTTCGTTTAATGCTCGGTCGCCGCGCCGGGCACATAATCGCCACGGCGTTCCTTGAGCCCGACCACGACCTCTCCTACCAGTATGCGACTTTCGCAGAACGTGACGACATCATCGTGGGAATGGTCTTGGCGTACACCGCGGAGCAGCATCGCCGCTCCTCGCGCCAACCCCTGAAGCGGGCTGCCGGAAGGCTTAAGCTACGAATGAGGATCGTGGAAATACTGTTTGCTCCAATGATGCGGATTGTCGATTCAATCGCCGATGGCGATTTCTACCTCCTAGCCATCGCTGTTGATAAGGAACTTCGCGGCGATGGCGTCGGCTCCGTCTTGATGGACTTCGTTGAAGAGCGGGCCCGCGCGAGCGGATCGACTCGACTATCCCTCGACGTTTCAGCTAGGAATGAGGGAGCTTGCAGATTCTACGAGCGCCGCGGGATGAACGTCGAGTCGCAGTGGCCGAAGCGATTTTCTATGCCGGGATTGAGTTGTGTGCGTCAAGTTCTGCAAAAAGTATTTCCGAAAATTCAGTTCTTGAATGTTGATCGCCGTCGGGCCTGTGGGAATGTGGTAAAGCTGAGCGTTCTTGGCGAAGCTTTTCCAAGCCTCAGAGGGAATCCGTGCCTTTTGGCGGATTTCCTCTGAGGCGTCATTTCCATCAGGTCTCTGCGTTTCTTTCTTTTTAGTTCTTTTTCTTTCTTTCGCCCCCTCAAAAGTTTTCCACAGCGATTTTTCGCTCCAGGATACTCTGTAATCGCCGATCGACATCCGAGTCGATCATTGGGGTCGGCCCGTTGGGACGCGTTTAGGCAGCCGGCGTCTGACGGTGCCAGTCCCTTTTGTGTTCCTTCAACAGGTCCATGTTCAAGTAGCGGATCGCTTCGATCCAGTTCTCGTGCGTTTCGGTGGTCAGCGCCCGAATCAAACGCAGGCAGCTGGCTGCGTTGGGGAATATCCGCACCACGCGCGTTCGCCGTTTGATCTCTTCGTTGAGCCGTTCCAGCATATTGGTGGATTTCATGTGTTTGTGATGCTGAAGCGGCAGCGTGTAGAAGCTTAGTGTCTCGTCGATATTGTCTTCGACCCAGTCGCAGAGTTTGGGATATTTCTGCCCCCACTTGCTCAACCATGCCGCCAGGTCCTGCCGCGCCTCCTGGAGGTCCCGCCGGTCGTAGAGCCAACGCAGTTCCTGGAGACAATCGTCATCGGCTTTGCGCGGCAGATAATCCAATGCGTTTCTCAGAAAGTGGACGTAGCAGCGTTGCCAGATCGCTTCGGGCAGGACTTCTGCGATGGCTTTCTTCAACCCGGCATGATTGTCGGTCACCACGAACTCCACGCCGCACAAGCCGCGTTGTTTCAAACTCAGTAACAGTTCCCGCCAACTGGTCGTGCTTTCCCGTTCCGCCAGTTCCACCGCCAACACACCGCGCCTCCCGTCCCAGTTGATTCCGATCGCCACCAGAACCGCTCGGCTCCGGATGACCCCGTCTTGGCGCACCTTCTCGTAGCGCGCATCCAGAATCACGTACGGGTATTCTTCCTCCAATGCTCGCGTCGCAAACTTTTTCAGCTCCGTGTCCAGTGTCTTATTAATCCGGCTGATCGTGCTGGCCGAAAACGAATGCCCGCATAATTCTTCGGTGATGGCCTTGACCTTGCGCGTCGACACGCCCTGCACGTACATCTCGGCCAAGCTGGCCACGAAAGCTTTCTCGCTGCGTTGGTAGCGCTCAAACACTTCCGTACTGAACCGGCCGGCACGATCCTGCGGCACGCGCAGCTCCAACTTGCCCACCCGTGTGACCAGACCTCGCTCGTAGTAGCCGCTCCGATATCCTGTGCGACCCCCTGTTCGTTCGCTCTTGATCGCACCCACGACCTGGTCCATCTCCGCCTCGAGAATCTCCTGAACCACCTCCTGCACGACGCTTTTCAGCAGATCCTGTTCCTCTCCTAACAGTTCTTTCCAATCCACTCCCTTTCGCTTAATCTTAGTTCGGGCCATCGGTTCATCTCCTTCGTTTCAAAGTTGATTCGTTACCAACTTTTCGGAGATACCCTGGCCCCTTCCTATTTCAGGACGCTTTTTGCAGAAACTCTGAAACATAACCCGGGATTGACATTCTATCGAATGACAAAAGGGCTCTGAGCCTTCAACGGGTACCGTCTTTGATGGCATATTCGGGAATGATTAGGGCGTAGTGAATGAACCGCTGAACCTGCCGCTGCAGCCCGTCCTCTGTCAGATGTCCGTATCGGCGGTTACAGCCATTGACTGATTGATTGCTGTTAACCCTCGACTGTAGTTATATGTACGGGTGATTCAGCCCGGTTCCCAACTCGCACACTACGAAGTCGTTACCGTCCTTGGAAAGGGCGGTATGTTGGTTACCAACTTTTCGGAGATACCCTGGCCCCTTCCTATTTCAGGACCCCTTTTTGCAGAAACTCTGAAACATAACCATCTGCAGGTCTAGCGAGTGTAGGAGCCTGAAGGTGATCGAATGACTGAAGCCAGAAGGGAGTGATTCGAAAGTTGAGGTGCTCCCCAAAATTCGGACAGGTTGCTAAGGTGTAAGATCGCTGCCTCAGGAGAGGCAGATGAAGAAGCGAGGACGGAAGCAGTACAGCGCGGCATTGAAGGCAAAGATCGCCGTGGAAGCGGTCAAGGGACAGCGCACGATCCAGGAGCTCGCGTCCCACTACGAAGTTCACCCGAACATGGTGACGAAGTGGAAAAAGCAAGTGCTCGACGGCGTATCGGAGATCTTCTCCAATGGTCGATCCCCGGCCAGTGAAGTCGATGAGCAAGTACAGGCCGAACTTTACCAACAGATCGGAAAATTACAGATCGAGGTGGAGTGGCTCAAAAAAAAGTCGGGACTTTCCCGTTAGAGCAACGACGGCCATGGATCGAATCAAATCACGACGAGCTGAGCATCGTCGAGCAGTGTCGGTTGACCGGAGTGTCCCGATCCGGACTCTACTACACACCGGTGGGCGAGAGCGCCGAGAACATCGCGTTGATGCGTCTGTTGGACGAGCAGTATACGCGGACCCCGTTCTACGGGATTCGGCGTATGACCTGGTGGTTGGAGACGCAAGGTCGGCAGGTCAATGCGAAGCGGGTTCGGCGACTGCTACGGCTCATGGGACTGGAAGCGATCTATCCCAAACCGCGGTTGTCGATGCCAGCCCCGGGACACCGGATTTACCCATACCAGTTGCGCAATCTGGAGATTGTGCGTCCCGATCAGGTGTGGGCCACCGATATCACGTATATCCGACTCCGGCAGGGATTCATCTATCTGGTGGCGATCATGGACTGGTTCAGCCGGTACGTGCTGGCTTGGGAAGTGTCCACGTCGATGGACAGTGGATTTTGCGTGTCGGCACTGGACTGGGCGCTGAGGCAAGCGCAACCGGAGATTTTCAACACGGATCAGGGGGCTCAGTTCACCAGCGATGTCTTCACGCGCCGACTGGAAGACCAGGGCATCACGATCAGCATGGACGGCCGGGGCCGGTTCCTGGACAACATCTTCGTCGAGCGCTTATGGCGCACCGTGAAGTACGAGGAAGTGTACCTGAAGGACTACTTGAGCGTTTCCGAGGCGATCTCGAACCTGAACCTATATTTCAGGTTTTACAATCAGGAACGCGGCCATCAAGTATTCGACTATCAGACGCCCGAGACCGTTTACTTTCAGCGCGCGCCAGGGGCCTGTGGAAACTGACTCCGCAGTGGAAATCCGCACACAACTCGGATTCCCACAGCTGCTTGAAAACAGCCTCGAAGACTCGGCTTTTTCACAGTTCCCAGAGGCTCGGCGACGGGCTAAATATCAACCCATTTCAGTGGCAGCGATCCACCTTAAGACCCGGGGGTTGCTGTCCGAAGAATGGGGAGCCCCTCACAGGCCAGCGGTGGTACAACCGATAAACGCGCGGACATCTGGTCTTTTGGTGTCGTCCTGTTCGAGATGTTGACAGGACGCCAGGCCTTCGACGGCAAGACGGTGTCGCATGTCCTCGCCGATGTTCTAAAGGCGGACCCCGATTGGAACAACCTGCCGCCACACCTCCATCCCAGAATCAAATTCCTCCTGGAACGCAGCCTGGAGAAGGAATCGAAAGACCGATACGGTGACATTTCCGATGCCCGGGTGGATATTCAGAGGGTGCTGGCTGATCCCTCCGGCGTGATCGTGAAGCCGGTTGCCGAGGGCGCACAGGCAGCTCCGCGATCGAGGCTGCACTGGACTGCGACAGGTGTGTTTCTTGCTGCCGCCCTACTGATCGGTTTCGTCCACTTTCGCGAGAGTGATCCCGTTGGGCCCGTGATCACCTTCGAGACCCCCCTGCCCGAAGGGACGACAGGCGCCGGTGGAGCCTTTTTCTCACTGTCACGGGATGGATCGAGGCTTGCGTACGTGGTGGCCGACGAGGCCGGTCAGAATCATCTGTGGATACGTAGACTGGACAGTGTGGAGCCGCAGCGGATGCCAGGGACCCAAGATGCGACGTTTCCGTTCTGGTCCCCCGACGGGGCGTCGGTCGCGTTTTTTGCCCGCGACCGCGTGATGAGAATCGACCTGGACGGCAGCACACCGGTAGACCTCACCGGTGCTGAGACTAATGGGAGAGGGACGTGGAGTCCAACTGGGGACATCCTGTTTTCCCTCGGTGGCGGGGGGCCCATATACCGTGTGGCGGACTCTGGCGGCGTTCGTGAAGCCGTCACAACGCCCACGGATGCAGAACGGGGGCACGCCTGGCCGCAGTTTCTGCCCGACGGCGACCATTTCATCTTCCTGAGCATCCGGGAGGAGCCCCGTTTCACCGCGGTAGTGGGTTCGCTCGAGACTGGCGAAACCTTGCCATTGATGGCCGTGGGGTCAGCCGTCTTCTATTCCGATCCAGGTTATCTGGTATTTGCGCGCCAGGGCAATCTCATGGCGCAGAAATTCGATAGCGCATCGCTCGAAATCCAAGGAGATGCCGAGCGCATCGCCCCGGCACCGAATCCCAGCCCGATCGGCAGCCTCCAGACGACGGTTTCCTGGAACGGCGTCCTGGCGAACCGTGTCGTCACGTTGGATCAGCGGCAGCGTGACCGACTGGCCTGGAGTGATGGGAACGGGGAGCTGATTGAGCCGATCGGAGAGCCGGGCAGATACAGCTGGCCGACGTTGTCTTCAGACGGTCAGCGAATCGCTCTCGAGCGGGAGACCGACGGTGGCCCGAGCGACATGTGGGTGATGGACGCGCGCGGCGTGCTGGCGCCCGTGACTTCGGGCGGTGGTGCCAGACCGGTTTGGTCTCCCGACGATCGATGGTTGTACTTTTCATCAGCCCAACAGATCTATCGCACGGCTGCGGGGGGTGGTGCGCCCGCGGAGCTATTTTTTGAGGACGAGAACGACAAGTTTATCGAGAGCATTTCTCCAGACGGTTCACAGGCACTGATATCGGTCGAAAGGCCCGGGCTGGCGGGCCGCCTACGCGACCTCTGGCTTCTCGATATGAATGAACGCGCGGCCTCCCCCTTAGTCGCCAGCGAGTCCCGCGTTCCATTAGGATCGCGGTCAACCGAGATAACCATCTTGAATTCCGGGGGGATGCTATCCCAGTTCTCACCGGACGGTCGCTGGATCGCGTACCAATCCAACAGGTCCGGACGCTCGGAGGTCGATGTTCGGCCGTTCCCGATTACTGACGATCGATGGCAGGTGTCAATCAACGGAGGGACCCAGCCCCGGTGGGCTGACGACGGTAGCGCCATCTATTTTCTTGGGATCGAAAACAATCTGATGAGGGTCCGTGTCGAAACGGAACCGGGCTTTGTGCCCGGCGTACCGCAACCTGTGGGCCTTCAGAGCCAATTGCGCAGCCAGATGGAAGGGACGAACATAAGGTATTTCGATGTGTCCGGTGACGGTCGGATCCTGTTTCTCTGGAGGAGCGGGAGAGGGGTAGGGGTGCCCATTACAATCACGGTGAATTGGCCAAGTTTGCTGGGCGAGTAAGCCCTGTCTCCCGGGGCCGTGGAGTTCTTCATCTAGGAATCCTCGAGACCGTCTGCACCGGCAGAACCAGGGCAGTGGGGTGCTCGAGGTCGAGGTGCAGGGCGTTTCGCGCGACTCTGGGAGGAGCGTCCTTGTCGCGTGTGTTGCCGCCAACATCCCATCGAGGGTTGTTGCTACCGGAGAGGATCAGTCGCACTTTGTGTCCGCGCAGGAAGGTGTGGGCTACGGGGATCGTGTCTACGACGCCCGCGTAGATCTCGCCGGGGGTCAGGAACTCGTAGCGCTCAAACGAGTTGCGCAAACTGACTCGGAGGATGCCGTCGCGAAGGAGCATGGAGCGCCCGTCGGGATACACGTCGGTCAGGCGGAAGGCGAGGTCGGTGTCCTCGGCGTCGGAGGACAGGTGAAAGCGCAGCTCGAGATCGCCGGCGATATCGAGGTTCTCTTCGAGCGGAGCGGAGGAGAAGACGACGACGTCGGGGTGGCTCTCTACCTTGTGGCGCTGGTCGTGGGGTCCCTTGCCGGCGACGTTGGTCTTGTTCTGCCCACCCACCGTAGGGACCGGGTTGTCGGGATCGCTCTTGAAGAAGACCGGGTCGGCGCCGGCAGCCGGTAGCTCGACCGACAGCGAGCTGTCGGACTCGAGGTAGAACGAGACCTCACTCGAGCCGGAGGGGGGCCAGGTCGAGGTCGTGCGCCACTCGTTCGAGCCCATCTGGTAGTAGGAGATCGCCGGGGCCCCGAGCTCCCCGTTGTCGATCCGCCGCAGCCAGTAATCGAAGAACCGCTTCTCCAACTTCCGATAGTACTCGGCGGTGTTCTCGAACAGCAGCTCACCGTGGAGCCCATCGCTGTACATCGAATTGTGGATCCACGGCGCGATGAGCAGCCTGTGTTGCTCGCGCAGCTCGTCGCTCGCCGCGCTCCGCAGTGCCTCGAAAGTTCGTATACCGGCCCGGTTGACGTCGTTGTCGAACCAGGCGCCGACAGCCATGACCGGGACCTCAATGTCAGCGACGGTCGGGGCGTTGGGATCCTCCCGCCCCCAGAACGATGGGTCGTAGAGGGGATGGCTCAGGACCTGCCTGACCGCCGGGCTGGAGGTGGGCAGGCGATCGATGAGCTCGCGCCGCAACACTCCGCCCATGTAGAGCCGCTCGTAGCTGCGGGGGAGACGCTCGTCCTCCTTGGTGTCGGGCGTCGTGAGCGCCGGCATGATGCAGACGAGATGGGGGGGAGCGGCCTGTGCTGTCGCGTACTGGTTCTTGCCTTCGTTCGATCCTCCCCACATTCCGACCCTGCCATTGCTCCAATCCTGGCGGGCCACCCACTCCACGACGTCGTACCCGTCTTGGCCGAACGGGTTGACGCCCCCTCTCGCAGGATTGTCTCGTGAGGCCCTTCTGCCGCGAGTGTTGACGACGACCACCGCATAGTCGCCCGAGCGGGAGAACGAGCTCCGGGGGAAGTGAGATTGGCGCCATTTTTCGAACGAGGCCTGGGTGATTGTGACGATGACCGGAAACCGCCCCGGTCCAGGAACATACAGAACGCCGGACAGCCGAGCACCGTCGGCCATTGGAATCGAGACTTGCTGGAGCTCGAAGGGAAAGAGGGCGTCCGCGCTCGGCTCCTGAGACATCCCGGGTGACGTCGTCGACGCGACGACCGCCAGCGCCAGCCCCAAGACAGCCTTCATAAGCAGGAACCTCCGAAAAGTAGACCGATCGGTATCGTACACAACATCGGTCAAGAACCTACAGACTCAGCGCGGGTGCTCGCCGCCGACCCACCAGGGGCTCGACCACGCCAGATGCCCGTCGATCTGCTCCACCCGCACATAGTACCAGTTGGCGGCTTCACTAACGGTCGAAGAAACGAAACGACACGTCGTCGCTCAGCCCTTCGACGAGGTCGACCCGCACGCCGTCGCGATACCCACCGACCGGGAGGATTCGCTCCGTCGCCCGCTCCGCGCTCGCGGTGTTCTCCAGACGCTGGAGTTTGAAGCTCCAGCAGAACGATTTAACGCTTGTGTTGCATCGACCGGTTGAATCGGCACGGCAAACCGGTAATGTGCATCGCGGTCGAAAGCTCGCGATTCTCGACGGTTCCACTTTTCCGTATCAGCGGCACATCCACGCGCGGATTGACCCGGGCATTTGAACAACAGTCAATGGCCTTCCATCCGTGAGTCGTGGTCCATCACAACCTGCTGTGTCCGAACAATTTGACCCACTTACCCGCCTCCTGCAACCTGTAGTCGATTACCGAGGAGAGGCGCGGGTTAAGGAGGCAGGCAGATGGGTTATGCGCCCGTCGCAGCGGACCCCGGGTTCGGGCCTGCTGCGAAAGATCGCCTCACGGGTAGTCAGAATCAATTGCAGTCAGGGGTGTGCAGTGAATCAGCGCAAACGATCGGCGATTCCCTCCACGGTTCCAGAAAGTGCTAGAAATCTTGCTCGCGTCGCATCACTTTGACCCGCAACTTCTTCAGAGAGCGTATCGGCCAACGAATCGAGCTGGGTCGCGGCTGCCTGGTTGCTGCCACCCCCACGGGAGAGCGTATTGTCGGCAAGATCAAGTGCCTGCCTCAATGCCCCTGACTGCTCGCTCGAAATGAGGTTGGCACGTTCAAGCTGGTCGAGGTAGGCGCGTGCGACCACGGGCTCGGCCGGCCAGGTGTATCGACGTTGCGTTTGTGCGTTGACGATGGCATCCGGATCCTGGATCGATGCCGCGGCTATCTCATCTGCGCTCAGATACTCACTGGGTAGCAGGGACAATACATCGATGCCGCGTGCAATTTCAGTTCCATATATGAGACCAGCAAACCAGTATGCGGACCAGTATCCACCCATGACCAGTTCCTCGCCATCAATGGGACCGCGGTCAAAGAAGGCAATTTCGACGGGGTTTGAAGAGTCCGTAAAATCTATAACCGAGATGCCTCCCTGGTACCAGGCCTGAACGAAGATGTCCCGACCGGGAACAGGTATGAGCGAGCCATTGTGGGCCACGCAGTTTTCCTGCTCCGATTGCGGCGCAGACATCTTGTAATGGCTCCGAAACTGGAGTTTGCCGTCAACGATGTCGTAGATGGCATCCGCACCCCAGTCCTTGGGGTCAGAGGCACGGCAACGCGGCCGGCCACCACCGCCCCATTCATCGGTGAAAAGCACCTTTGTCCCATCATTGTTGAAAGTCGCCGAGTGCCAGTATGCGAATCCTGGGTCAATGACCTGATCCAAACGGACTGGATTGACCGGATCGCTGATATCGAGAAGGATCCCGTTACCAGCGCAGGCTCCGGCAGCCAGTCCAATTTCAGGGTAGGTCGTGATGTCGTGGCACTGGTTGGTCAGCCTCGTAGTCTGGGTACCCTCGCCGTGATCACCACCTTCCCAAAGACCTGCGATGACCCCGGACTCCGGGTCCGAGAAGATGCGGGGACGGTTGACGATGCGCGCCTCTTCGGGCCGCGCCATAGGAATCTGGATCACGTCGATACTGAACAGAGCCGTTTCGGAATCCTCAAATGGTGATTCGTCTGAACAACCCTCAAGCTCTTCACCGGAACGGACCGAACCGGTGCCCGACGCATAGACATAGATGCTTCCATCATTGTCAGGATCAGTCACGACGGTATGGGTGTGCGATCCTCTGCAGGTTTGCACAGCCCCGACCTGCCTGGGTGCTCGAAAGTCACTGATGTCGAAGATCCGGATTCCCCGGAATCGATCCGCGCTCTCCGGTTCGGCGACGCCCTGCAGGCCACAGTCAAGCCGCCCCCGTGTTTGCTCGACAGAAAAGATGAGGAGATTTCCGACGACCGACACATCACCCTGTCCACCAGGGCATACAACAGAACTCACCAGTTCAGGCAAGCCGGGCACCCCGATGTTATAGGCGTTGAAACCGTGATAGTTCCCTGCAACAAGCACATCGCCTGCAAAGGCCATGTCACTGTTGCCAAAATTAAGAATGCTGGGCCGCAGCTCCTGGGCTCCATCAGCTTCCGCATCCTCTGCACTCGATGTTTCGGCTCCCGGTTCCGGCCTGTTCAATGGCAGCCCGCCGGGATTCGAGGGATCGAAGAAGCCGTCCGGTTTGGAAAGAGCAGAAACAAGTTCCATATTCATTAGAGCCTGGCCAGCATCCTCAAAACCTGCGCTCAGGTTGACTCTCGGGTCGGGAGAAAATCCAGTCAGCATGGAGAGCATGCGATCGATTTCACTGCTCTGATCCGATGTGATGTCTGCGGTAAAGGCAAAGAGCACCGAATCCTGGGCCGACCCAGATTGATCCAGAAGATTCTCGACCATGGTCAGGGCGCCTTCATGATGCTTGATCATCAGCTCAAGAAACAGGGAGTCAAATTCGGATCCGTCGCTCTGCTCAAGTTGTTCCAGCTCGTCAACGGTCAACATGCCTGGCATCAAACGAAATCCCGGAGCAAGGTGCGCATCTACGGCGCGAACGGGGAGATTCCGATCAGCCAGCCAGCCCTGCATCATGGCTATTTCGTCTTCCTGCGAAAGAGTGATGCGCTGAGACAGGAGCTCCATCGCTTCGCGGTTGGTCCTGGAATCGACAAACACCGTCATCTCCAGAGCCTGTGCATGGTGGGAGATCATCCCTTGCATGAAGCGTACGTCGGCCTCGGTAAACTCGATGCTGGCGAGATCGGATGCCTCCGCCACAGAAATCTCCCGGCTTGGCTGCCCCGGAATGCCAGGCTGAATGATTGGTGCCTGTGCAATGCTTCCAGTGACCCCCAACAGAATCAGGGCAACAATGCCTACCGTGTACGTGCTCAGACGAGGGACGAATGACGAGGACTTGGTCATGATTATCTCTCCAGCAGAAGTATTCATTGCGAACTTGCTACAAGACCGGCTGGGCCTTCGGTTTTAATTTCAAAAAGAATAAAAGAGATTTAGAGTTCATGCCACCCTGTAATACCTGCAGTTCTCCCTTATCTCATTGCGACGGACAACGCCGGCGGCGAACGTGACCGTATTCGAAGGGGGCGCGCAACACCTCTGTGTCGACTGGGAAGCCTTCCGTCGAACGGAAAAACGCCATTTCATCAAGGATCACGACTCTCGCACGAATTCCACGGACGGCAGCCGGGCGGCACGGATAGATAGCCAAGACCGCGTTGTTTTGAAGTGTCAGCGTAGCTTTCAACCTAGGAGCCCGTGGTCGAAGTCTGTAGGGCCGCGTTACGAGCGCCATGGGGCTAGATGCAAGGCGCCACGACGACGTCGATGCTCTGTATCGATCTAGGAGTGGCAACGCCGCAGCTGGCCCCATGCCGTCGTAACCCGTAGGTATATCTGGAACTTCGCCCGCCAGACCCCGACCCGGTTGACGTTCGATGAAGCAAACGACACAGATCCGATTTGGACGCCGAACAGTGAACAGATCATCTTCCGATCTGAGCGGGACGGTTCGGGCAACATTTACCGCAGACGCGCCGACGGAACCGGAACAGTGGAACAACTCACCGAAGGCACCGGCACCAAATTTCCTGAATCCTTGTCGTCGGACGGGGCGACTCTGGCGTTCGAGCGAAATTATTCTGGCGGGCTCACCAATGACATTCTGATGCTGGGCCTCGGTTCAGGCACATCCGGTGAAGCAAACCGAGAACCTGTGTTGTGGTTGCAGACGGAGTTCAACGAGTCGAGTCCGATGATTTCTCCCGATGGACAATGGGTCGCCTACAATTTCAATGAGTCGGGAGTCGGCGAGATCTATGTGCGGCCGTTTGCCGATATAGAAGGGGGAAAATGGCAGGTTTCGACTGCCCGGGGCGTCGACTCCCTGTGGTCGCCCGACGGCCAATGGCTGTACTACTATCCTCTTGGATCGGGAGCCCAGATGATGCGGGTCGCCATTGACGCGGATACGGCGTTTGAGTCCGGCAACCCGGAACCCCTGTTTGACAATCCCATCCGTGGTGCGGGGATCTCACCCGATGGCACCCGCTTCCTGCTGATTAGTTATGCCGAAGTCGAAACCGAACCCTTCCGCCCCCACATCATCGTGGTCCAGAACTGGTTTGAAGAACTGAAAGAACGGGTGCCGGTGCCTTAAGCGGCCCGGATCTGCACTCCAACTCCCGAGTCGCCATCTCGGAAGGGTGAAGATCGGAGCCCACTGGCTGAGTCCTGGCTTTTCGAGTGCAAGCCGTCGACTTTATGCTGTGACAGAATAGCGGTGCTGGCGATAGAATTGACGGAGAGATAGCTGAAAGCAAGACACGCATGAGTATCGTGATCCCGCCCGAACTCGAAACGAAGCTGCGCGCCCAAGCCCAAGCGCAGGGACTCACCGTGGAAGCCTATCTCGATCGGCTCGTTAGCGGAGCAGAACGAGCCGAGGAAGAAGTCACGGTACTTGCGCTGGAAGGGCTCAGGTCAGGCGAACCGGTAGAGGTCGGTGATGATTATTGGCAGGAGAAGCATCACCGGCTCGACGAGCGTTTGAAGAAGACCGGGACGCGGTGAGTGACCGTTACGTCCTGCGTCCAAAGGCCGACCAGGATCTTGACGATCAAGCGTTCTACCTGGCGGAAGAGGCCAGTCCCGAAGTAGGTCACCGCTTCCTAGTTGCCGCACACGAGACGTTCGCCCTGCTTGTTACGCAACCCGCGATGGGATGGCATCCTCGCTTAAAGCATCCGGAACTCGCTTCTCTCCGTATGTTTCGCGTCTCAGGTTTCGAGCGGATCCTGGTTCTCTACAGGCCCAGACAAGGCGGAATAGAGATCCTGCGAGTCATACATGGCTCACAAGACCTGAATCACCTTTTGCTTCGCGAAAGGGCCTGACACACAAACCGCGACCATGCGTCAGTCAGGGCAAAGTGGCGGGGCGGCGAACACCGTCCACATGGATTTAAAGTCGCTATCGTTCTAGTAACCCCTTCACTGTTTGACACTTGCTCCATTGGTGGTGTGCTTACGAAGCCTGGACAGGCCGGGTTTGGAGTGCGATACGGAACCAGCTAATACTTAGTTAGGCGACTTGCGACCGGCGGGAGGACTTCATTACGACACGGACTTCAACGCCAAAACTGGCAAGCATGTCGATGAGCATATCGGTACTGAACAGATCCAGGCGCCCCTGGAGTAGGTTGCTGACGCGCGGCTGGCTGACTCCGAGGATCTCAGCGACTTCCCCTTGTTTCAGGCGGCGTGAGGCAATTCGTTTTTGAAGCTCAACCATGAGTTCTGCCCGAACCAGAAGGTGTTCTGACTTTTCTGGAGAGAATCCCAGGTCACGAAAGACATTGCTCGCTCTTCTGGTCGATTTCGCGCTATTTTTTCGAGGCATTCTTACTCCGTCGTCTGTCAAGCAAGGCGCGGTAGCGCTCGCGGGTTAGATCCAATTGTCGCTTCGGCGTCTTCTGGGATTTCTTTTCGAATGCATGCAGTGCCTCGGCAAAACTCGCCGTGTAGAGCACTCGATGCTCCCTACCAGTACGAATTCGAATCTCCCTTACGCCAGAACCCACGGTGGGCATCGGCTTCCAGTCATTCGGAACAAGACCTTGCTGGACCCGGTAGAGCTGCAAACCGAGGACTTGGCGGGCAGCACTGGGAAAGGCCCGCACATCGCGTCGCGAAGAGCCGAGCCACTCAATTGGTTTGTCCGACACGACGTATTATACAAGTATTAGTATATTTAGGGAAGTCGTCTGAACCGGTATAGAATCGCATTCTGAAAGCCCCCTTTTTGGAATCGGTTTGGTCACCGTCCAGCCTACCCCTGTGGGTAGGCTAGGGGGGGCCTTCATGAGTATCAAGGCAATGAAGCTGGCAGCCCGTAAACGCGATGGGCGCCGCCAACTTCTCTTCAGGCGATTGGTCGGCAGCACCCATCGCACGGCCCGCAGCTTATTGCCGAACCGTTATCCGGACAAGAGCACACCATTCGGTCGTTGATCGACGGAGATGAGGGCAAAACCTTTCTGTCATGTTATATTACATGTCATGACTACGAAGGACTCTTCCCGTCAAAGCGTCCAGCGCTATCGGAACCGAATGAGGAGAGCCGGCTTACGCCTGATCCAACTATGGGTGCCCGACACGCGGGCACCGGGTTTTGCAAAGGAGTGCCGTCGACAGAGTCGAGCGGCCATTAAACATCGCCGCTCAGAAGACGATGTCATGACGTGGGTCGAGCAGACCAGGGACACTGACGCATGGACAAGTTGAAGCGCGGCGAGCTTGTTTCAGTGGTTGTCTCAGGCGATTACGGCAAGCCGCGTCCTGCATTGGTCGTGCAGGCAGATCTGTTCAACGATACCCACACGAGCATAACTGTCGTACCAGTGACGAGCACGCTTGTCGACGCACCACTGTTCCGCCTTACTGTCGAACCTTCCAAGGCCAACGGCTTACGATCGCTTTCCCAGCTCATGATCGACAAAGTAACCACCGTTCGTCGGGACCGAATCGGGCAACGAATCGGTGAGCTCGAAAATGAAATGAACCTGAAAGTAAGCCGTGCCCTCGCTTTGTGGCTGGGGATTGCGGCGTGACACCACAATTGAGCCGACCCAAGCTGAACGGTCGGGAACATCGTTGACAGAATAGTCCAGGTACATCAGCTCAGGGAGTCGACGGCGAGAGGTGCGGTAAAGTGTCCATATGACCTCGTTCCGGAAGGCGCTGGATCGAATCCCTCGGGGCACTTCAGACGCCGCAACCGACTTCGGCGAGCTGTGTAGGGTCTTGGAACGCCTGGAATTCCGAAAACGAATTCGTGGCGATCACCATATATTTACGCGGGAAGGAGTGAGCGAGATTCAATCTGCAACCCCGTGGGCGGAACGCAAAGCCCTACCAGATGAAGCAGGTCAGGGATGTGAAAGCCCCTCTGGAGCTGGGACGGGCGGGAATTGTTCTTTGCCGGCGCATACGAGGACGGACCCGGCCGTGCCCTGACGGTTGTCACGATTTCGGTGGCCGACGGACTCGAAATCGGAGAGCAGCAAGTCTTGTTCCCAGTAAGGCCATCGGAGAACGAACGACTCAGACTCACGGGAAACAGTGGACCTAGGAGTCTGCGCGGCAGAAGAAACTCGGTACCTCCATGTCGATGCTAAGTGCTGCGCACACACACTATGCTGTGGTCACAATGACCCAAAATCGTTCTGCCGCGCAGACTCCTAGCCCGCATATTTCACCAATAGGACCAGAAAAGGCCGCCCTGTCTGGCATAAAGCGTTTTGGAATAAACGTTTAACAAGCCAAACGGAGACGGCCCTGATGAGAACAGAGTGTAACCAAGTCACGTTCGAATTTCACGGACTTCTTCAACGAAAAGTGAAGGCGCGTTTTGACGGCGGAAAGATCACCTCCGACGCTGGGGTTCTGCTGTTGCGGGAAGTGGAAAAGCGAACCGGGTTGATCGACGGACTGGCCCAGTGTTTTACCGATCACCGGGACCAGGGGTTGATCGAACACACGGTAAAGGAATTGTTGGGGCAGCGTGTCTATGGGCTCTGTTTGGGATATGAAGACCTGAACGATCACGACCAGCTGCGGACCGATCCGATGCTGGCCGTGGCAGTGGAGAAGGCCGATCCTTTGGGAGAGAGCCGACGCCAGGCCGGGGACCGGGGAAAGGCGCTGGCGGGCAAGTGTACGCTCAACCGGCTGGAGCTGAGCGGGGCTGAGGCCGATGGCCAGGAGCGGTACAAGAAGATCGTCATGGATGAGGACCGGATCGGGAGCTGGATGGTCGATGCGTTTCTGGCCGCCCACGACACGGCACCGGAAGAGATTGTTCTGGACATGGACGCGACCGATGATCCGATCCATGGTCAACAGGAAGGCCGGTTCTTTCACGGCTACTACCGCCGCTATTGCTATCTGCCTTTGTACATCTTCTGTGGCGGACATCTGTTGTGCGCCCGTCTGCGCCGATCCAATATCGATGGTGCCGATGGAGCGGTGGATGAGTTGAAACGTATCATCGGCCAGATCCGTCACGGCTGGCCGGAAGTGAGGATCATCATCCGGGCCGATTCCGGCTTTTGCCGGGATGAATTACTCCGTTGGTGTGAGGCCCATCAGCTCGATTACGTGATCGGGTTGGCCAAGAACGACCGTCTCAAGCGAGAGATTGCGGAAGAAATGACTCAGGCCGAAGGGGAGTTTAACACCACCGGAAAACCGGCGCGGGTGTTTAAGGATTTCCAGTACCGGACCCTGAAGAGCTGGAGCTGCACCCGACGCGTCGTTGCCAAGGCCGAGTTCCTGGACAAGGGTGCCAATCCTCGATTCGTGGTGACCTCATTACCGACAAAACGCCTCGCCGCCCAAGCTCTCTATGAAGATTTCTACTGCGCTCGCGGTGACATGGAGAACCGCATCAAGGAACAACAACTGGATCTGTTTGCCGACCGCACCAGCGCGGCGACGATGCGTGCCAATCAGCTCCGGCTGTATCTATCCTCAGCCGCTTACATGCTCATGCATGCACTGCGTCGTCTCGGGCTCAAGGATACCCCGCTGGCCCGCGCTCAATGCCAGACCATCCGCCTGAAGCTTCTCAAGATCGGCGCTCGCATCCGCCTGACGGTCCGCAACGTCTGGCTCTCGATGTCGGAGGCCTATCCCTACGCCGAAGTCTTTGCGACCATCCTTCGCAACCTGCAGTCGATTCCTCTGCGGTGCTGACACAGGACCCCGATCCACGGCTCTAAAATAGACTTGTTTCTTTCTCCGACGGAGAGCTCTGCCTGACTACCTTATCCAGGCTTCCTTCAAACCCCAGAAACAAACCCACTCATGGCCAGCGACACCCTGATTGTCCCCATCCGTGCCTTACCGGAACCCAGACTCTCCCAACGCCCACTCTTCCGCACGAAAACGCGCTTCATTCACGATTGGTGAAATATGCGGGCTAGTTACGATGTTTAGCCAGACGGCAGCCGCTTTCTCATGATTAAGGAGTCCACTGGCCCGCCACTGACTGAAATCATCATTGTCCAAAACTGGTTCGATGAACTTGAACGCCTCGTTCCAACTGATAACAACCAATGACCCCCGGCACCCAACTCGGCACCTACGAAATCTCCTCTAGGGGCGGTCTATGACCGGCCCATGTGCGCTCATAGAGCGCACCTACAGCCGGACGCACCGCGCACCTGCAGCCGGACTGGGTTAGTTGGTCCTATCCTCGAGACGGTCGAGACGCCGAGATTGGTGTGTCACCAATTCCGTGAGCAGACGGTTCGACTCGACCAACTCGCCTTGGGTTGTCAGGAGATGGCGGCTCACGCCAACCAGATCTGTTGTGGTCGAGACCAGACTGTCGACCGTCGAGCTCAGCCTGTCGGTCTTCGAGCCCAGTTCGGCCAGCTGCGACGCCGTGCGATCCTGGCTCTCGGCCAGGCGATCCATTCGGAGATCGAATTTGGCCTGGTTTTTCAGGATGAACTCTATCGCGCGCTCGAATTCTTCAGGGGTCATTTGCACATCTGTCGTCGAAAGAAGGGCGAGTCCCAGTTTACCCCGGCGGGCTTCCCAGGGGCCATTCGTTTCTGGTCCGTCTGCAGCGGTTCGCCCATGCCACTCCGATCCACGCGTTCATTGACCCTAACCCACTACTCCCTTACTATTTAGCCAAGTTTCACCCAACAACGGCGACGGCGGTAGTGGATCATGACCCACTACCCGATCGACCGCCTGAGAGGCACTCGCGGCTATGGCCCTCAACGCCGGTACACGTCTGGGTCCCTACGAAATCGCCGACCAACTCGGTGCGGGCGGTATGGGAGAGGTGTATCGCGCCACCGACACCCGTCTGGACCGCACGGTAGCCATCAAGGTCCTCCCCGAACACTTAGCCTCCGACCCGCAGCGCCGGGAACGCTTCGAGCGCGAAGCCAAAGCCGTCAGCAGCCTCAACCACCCGCACATCTGCACGCTCCACGATGTGGGGGAGCAGGACGGCGTGCACTACCTCGTCATGGAACTGGTGGAGGGCGACACGCTGCAACAGCGGTTGGAGAAGGGACGCCTCCCGCTCGATCAGGCGCTCGAATACGCCATCCAGATCGCCGACGCGCTGGACAAGGCGCACCGGCAGGGTGTGGTGCATCGGGATCTCAAACCCGGCAACATCATGCTGACGAAATCGGCGGGTGTGAAGCTACTCGACTTCGGGCTGGCGAAGCTCAAGGGCGATGCCGCGCGGGTCTCACCACTCTCGCAGATGCCCACGCAAGATCCGTCCGCACCCCTCACAGCCGAAGGAACGATCATAGGCACGCTCCAGTACATGGCACCCGAACAGTTGGAGGGCAAGGAAGCCGACGCCCGCACGGACCTCTTCGCGTTCGGTGCGGTCGTGTACGAAATGGTGACGGGCAAGAAGGCGTTTGTAGGTGCGAGTCAGGCGAGTCTGGTCGGGGCGATCATGAACTCACAACCGCAGTCGATGTCAGCTCTGGAGGCGATGACACCCCCCGCGTTCGACTATTTGGTACGGACTGCTCTTGCGAAAGACCCGGACGACCGCTGGCAGACAGCACATGATCTCATGGGGCAGATCAAGTGGATCGTTGAAGGAGGCACGCAGGTCGGCATTCCAGCCCCGGTTGCTGTCCAACCGCGCAAAAAGCAGAGACTGGCGTGGAGTCTTGTGGCCTTGCTGGCACTTTCGGTGGTCGGCCTCGGAGTCTTGAGCCTGGCACTTCTGAATGTCGAACCTCCGTCAACGACCCGCCTCTCCGTCACACTGCCCGAAGAATTCTCGGTATCAATTCCGGGCAATCCCAAACGGAGCTTAGCGATATCGCCCGACGGCAAGCGTGTCGTCTACCTTGGCCGAAACCCGAACGGTCAGGACCAACTCTACAGTCGATTCTTGGACCAATTGGTGGTCGAGGCACTGCCCGGCACAGGGGGCGCTACTCAGTCCTTCTTCTCGCCCGGTGGAGACTGGGTGGCTTTCTTTACCAGAACCGGGGAGCTCAAGAAACTGCGGCTGGATGGCGGTAGTCCCGTGACGATAGCCGCCGGGATTCCAAACAGTTTGTGGGCTTTCGGTAGCTGGCACGAGGACGACACGATTGTCTTCGCCGGAGTAAGTCCACTTCAACAAGTGTCAGCGGAAGGCGGTTCGCCGCCCACTCCACTGTCAACGCTGGATGCGACGGAGGGTGAAACCAGTCATCGGTTTCCGATGTTCATCCGTGAAACCGGAGACGTTCTCTTTACTGTTGTTTATTCCGATGGCACAACCCGAGTCGAGGTCATAAGGAGGGACACCCTGGAACGTTTCCCGATAGTCGAAGGCCGGGCCGCGACGGTTACGGAATCGGGACATCTCTTGTTCAACAACAGAGAAAGCGCCCTGATGGCCGTACCGTTTGACGCTGCCGCTCGACGGCAAACTGGTCCTGTGCAACCGCTCCCAGAATCTGTAGCACTAGACAACGCAGGAATTGTTTTTCAATTGGTGGCATCGGAATCGGGAACGATCGCCTACGTCCCTGCCTATCCTGACCTTCCCGATCCCACGCTTGGATGGGTGGATCGAACCGGGGTTTTTACTGAACTCGGTCCCGTTCCACCGGGCTCCAGCCTATCCGGGCTCTCACCGGACGGTGACACAGCACTGATCGAGGCGAGCGGCCCTGGAAGAAACGAGATCCTCTTGTTCGATCTGTTGCGCGGCATCCCGACTCCAGTATATGAGCGGGAAAGAAATATCAACCGACCCCGGTGGCATCCTGACGGGCAACGCATCACGCTTGGCGGACGGCGTGTTTTCCTCTGGGACATCGACAGCGGTACGGAGAGTGAGCTGATCGAGGAGGGGAACGATAGGAAGCGTCTGGGCTCCTGGACGCCCGATGGCAGCACCCTAGCGTATACGTCCTCTAGCAACATCTATGCCGTGACACCGGGTGAGGGTGAACCGCAGCCTGTCGTGGCTACTGATGCCCGCGAGTTCAGCCCGGTGATATCACCTGACGGAGAGTGGATAGCTTACGTATCTGATCAGTCGGGGCTGGAAGAAGTGTGGGTGGCCCGGTTCCCTGACGGAACTGGTCAAACGCTGATTTCCGATGGTGGCGGTGACGGTCCCCTCTGGAGCCGGGACGGGCGGGAATTGTTCTTTAAGGACATTTTAGCCGAGGGACCCCCCAACTTGATGGTTGTCACGATTTCAGTGGCCGATGGACTCAAAATCGGAGAGCCTCAAGTGCTATTCCCAGTAAATAATCCTTCCGAGAACGAGAGATTCATAATTGGGGGAAACCAAGGGCCTCATTACGATACTTCACCAGACGGCAGCCGCTTCCTCATGATCAAAGTGCCCCTTCCGGCACTGACTGAAATCATCGTTGTCCAAAACTGGTTTGAAGAGTTGAAACGCCTGGCCCCGGCGGACAACTAACAATGACCCCCGGCACCCAACTCGGCAGCTACGAGATCACTGACAAGCTCGGCCAGGGCGGCATGGGTGAGGTGTGGAAGGCCCGCGACCAGAAACTCGGCCGCGAGGTGGCCATCAAGACCCTTCCCGAGGAGTTCGCCCAGGACGAAGAACGACCGGCCCGATTTGAACGTGATAGCAAAAGGACCGGATGGTATGGTCTTATTTGGCACTATTTGAGATATGAAATAATGTGCTATATCTGACACATGAAGTTAACGGACGATATTCGCTCGGTCACCGAGCTGAAACGCAAGACCAAAGAAATACTGGACCAGGTTAGCCGGACGGGACGTCCCGTCGTTCTGACGGTCAACGGCCGTGCCGACGCGGTCCTTCTCGACGTAAAAACATTCGAGAAGCACCTTAGTGCCAGCAACGTCGCCCGGCTGCTGGCGCCGGCCGAAGAAGACGTGCGCGCTGGCCGGACTCGGCCCATGCGTTCATTCCTGAGCGAGTTCAAGCGTGCCCGCAAAGTATCGCGTTGAAATCACCGAGACAGCCGAGGGCGATGTTGAGGAGATATGGAGCCACATCGGTGCAGATTCCATCGCGAACGCCAACCGATTCGTGCTCCAACTCGAGGAGAAAATCGACACTCTGGAGCGAATGCCGAACCGCTGCCCGGCTATTCCTGAGAATGACGTGCTCGGAACCGAATATCGGCATCTGGTCCTTGGCAATTACCGGGTCATTTTCCGCGTGATGGGCTCGACCCTGTACGTCATGCGCGTTGTCCATGGAAATCGGCTTCTGGATACGTCGTTCTTCGAGAATTAACTGCGTACAAGATAAATAGGGACAGAGGTTGTCTCAATTTAGGGGTTCACTCCACACCTCTGTCCCTATTTCCGCAGGTGCTTCCACCATTCAGGAACTGGTGTGAGCCGCTCGCGTCTCACGTGAGCCATGCAATGTAGCCTTCAAACTGCTTTCGTCCGTCCAACCGATTGTGCGCCGTCTCGTGCCGCCACTTGTTCGGCGGCGTTGTCAGGCAGGCGTTGTTTCCACAGAGACGTTCAGCGATTCTGGGCTCGGTAGCGAAAAATTGAGTTTCTCGAATCCAATCACGTGTCCTTCTGAATCTTTCATCAGAACAACTTCATCGCCCGTCTCTTCACAGACGTACTCATTCCGCGACTCGGTGAACCAGACGGTTAATGTCTTGCCCTCTTTGTCATACAATACCTTTAGCTCGGCCATATTCTTTCGCCTTCTTTGATCGCATCCGTCGGATAGGTGTTTCCAGGGTTGCTCGCACAGCTTTTTCTTCGCCGGCCATTACAGGATGTTTCTCCCCCACGATTAGATCCCATCGACCCCTTGTAACCCGAACGCGAAACCCAGCAGGTGTTTGCACCTCGAAAAGAACGGCGGAATCAGGTTTCACTCAATCATTCTACCGCTGTCGGCATCGGACTCGATGGAATCGTGTAGAGTCCGTCCAATGTATCGGCAACAAGCTGCAGGCAGTGTTGTGGGCAGACAGCGTGCCAAGAATGCCTTCGTGCCTATCGAGGCCAACGCGTATGCGCTGCTGAGTGCTGACAATACGAAGCACCAAATCCTGGCGAATTGCGAATTGGCCTCGTTGAGAGATATCCAATCTTCTGATTGCGGTAGAGACAGCTTCAATTGCCCGAATCGCGCGTGCTTGGGAATACTTCCGTTTACTCCAATAAGCGACGGAGTCCGGCCGAATCCCTTCCTTTCGTCCGACACCCCTTGATCGAAATCAACGACTTGGACTATGGGCCGGGAGCCTTTTAGGTGACGTCCATCCCACTACGCTGGACGTCGATCATCCATAGGGTTCATTGGAGATTTCTGCGGGCAGTCACCGCCGCTTAAGACGAGGGCAGATCTCCGAGTACGGGTAGAACCAACCGGGTGGTTGTTAGTGTCCCCCTCGGGGATGGGTGAAACCCCTCGCCTTTAGGCGAAGCCTTCAGGGGGCTTGCGGTACGATGGTGGGGTGAGTGAATATCGTAAAGCAGCGCACACAACGTATTCATTGCACTACCACTTCGTATTTATTCCCAAGTACCGCAAGCCGGTGCTGCGAGGAGATGTGGCGAAGCGGTTGCGGGAGTTGGTTCGAGAGATCTGCCGGACTAACAACATCGAGATTCTGAAAGGGCATATTCGTCGGGAGCACGTGCACCTGCTGTTGAGCGTGCCGACACCAAGGACGACGACTTTTTCATTAGCGAGTGAGCCTGCGTCGCGCGGCTCAGTCTTTAGCCGACTTCAGTCGGCCGCCGAACCCATCGCCTTCAGGCGATGGGCGTTCAGTTGACCCCAACTCCCTCCTACCGTAGTATTTATCCAACTTTTCACGATTCGTTTCGACAGACAGGAAAAATGCAACCTGGCACGCAGCTTGGCCACTACGAGATCGTTTCCGCACTCGGCAAGGGTGGCATGGGCGAAGTGTGGCGTGCGCGGGATTCGAAGCTCGGGCGTGACGTCGCCATCAAGACCCTTCCCCAGGTGATTTCGATAACGTAAAAGGGACCCACCCAAGGGGGTTCTGATCGAGCAAAAGGGACCCACCCCTGATAGCCTCCCCCGGCGTGTCGCCGGATGAACCGGCAAGGCGGGAGGGAGGGTGAGGAGTTGTTAGGGATGGATCAGTACGAGATGGTCAGGACCGCACATCGGGTTTACAAGAAAAGCATTCGACAGATCGCCCGGGAGACCGGGCACACGAGACGGACGGTCCGGAAGGCGTTGGCCGGGCAGGAGCCGAAGTATCGGCGGGAGAAGGAGCCGGCCTGTCCGGTGATGGATCCGGTGGCCGGGATCGTGGAGGGCTGGCTGCGGGCGGATCGGGAGCAGCCGGTCAAGCAGCGACACACGGCGCACCGGGTGTGGCAACGTCTGGTGGACGAGCATGGATTTACCGGAGCCGAGCCGACGGTGCGGCGATGGGTGCGGGAGCGGAAGATGCGGCTGGGCTGGAGCCGGTCGGCGGCGGTGGTGCCGCTGGATCCGGAACAGGCGTCGGAAGCCGAAGTGGACTGGGGCACGGCCTGGGTCCGGATGAATGGTGAAGACCTTCAGGTCAAACTGTTCTGCATGCGGAGCCGGTACTCGGGCAAGTCGTTTGTGCGGGCGTATCGGTGGGAACGGCAGGAGATGTTGCTGGACGGTCAGATCCGGGGGTTCGGCTGGTACGGCGGCGTATTCCCGACCGTGGTCTTCGACAACCTGAAGACGGCTGTGAAGCGGGTTCTGAGAGGGAAGGCCCGGATCGAGCAGGACCGGTTCACGGCGTTTCGAGCCCACTACACGTTTGAAGCGCGGTTCTGTAATCCGGCCCGGGGCCAGGAGAAAGGCGGTGTCGAAGGCCTGGTGGGTTTCGCACGCCGGAACTTCCTGGTGCCGGTTCCCGAGGTGGCCGACTTGGAGGATCTGAACGCGCAACTGCTGGAACGCTGCGCGACCGACGACCCGCGCCGGATCGGCGGCCGGGCCGACGACCGCACGATCGGGGAACGGCATGCTGCCGAGCAAGAGCGGCTGTTGGCACTGCCCGAGACGCCATTTGAGAACACCAAGGTGGTGGGTGTGCGGATCAGCCGGTACCAGACCGCGCAGGTGGATTCGAACCGGTACTCGGTGCCGACCGCGTATGTGGGACGCCGTCTCTGGGCCCATATTGGCTGTGACCGGGTGCGCTTTTATGCGGACCAGAAGAAGGTGGCCGAACATTCCCGAGCCTTCGGTCATAGCGACTGGCGGATTGATCCGATGCACTACCTGGAACTGATCCGCCGGAAGGTGGGGGCGTTTGAAAGCGCCCGACCGATTCGGCAGTGGCGGCCCCAGTGGCCCGCCCATTACGAGACGGCGCTGGAACGGTTGCGGGAACGGCACGGCTATAGCCGGGGCACCCGGCAGTTTATCGGCATCCTCCAACTCCACCAGGACTGGGCTCTGGACCGGGTCTCGGCGGCCCTTCAGGAAGCGCTCGATGCCCACTGCGCCGAACTGGACGCGGTCCAGCACATTCTGATGCGGGAGGCATCCCCGGCCCGAGCCCATGCCCCGCTCGAGTCCGGGTTAATGCCCGGTATCACCGACCGGACGATCGCTGGAGCCGATCTGGATCAATACGACCGTCTCCTGACTGGGGGTGTGCGATGACACCGGGCCAGGAGATCGTTCTGGACGACGCATTACGGCAGCTTCGGCTTCCGGCCATGGGACGGGAGTGGCGCGAACACGCCCGGCAGGCCAAGGAGGCCGGAGAGGGGTACACCGGCTTCCTGCTGGCTCTGGCCAGCCGCGAGTTGGAACAGCGCCAAGCCAATCAGGTCCAGCGCCGGTTGCGCGAGGCCCGGTTTCCACTGCTCAAGACCCTGGAAACGACCGACCTGAAGAAGTGGCCGGCGCTGGATGCGGTTCAGGTCCGCGACTATGCCGAGTGCGGCTACATCACCCGGCGCGAGAACGTTGTGCTGCTGGGCA
>CBDAPB010000028.1:0-208497 GCA_965198265.1 Terriglobia bacterium | reverse complement strand
GGTCTGACTCCATGTCTGAACGGCTTCTTGAGCGAGCTCGGGACTGCCGGTTCTGCCAGGAAGATCTGCGGGCTCTCCAAACTCATCTGCCCGATGATAAAGCCGCGCTCGACCAGCTCCTGGGCGAATCTGTCGAGAAAAGGGACGATGCCGCTTTCACGCATATTCTCCTCGCAGCGCTCGACCTTGAACTTCCCGTAGATGCGAGGCACCTCGCCGGAGGTGCGGTCCTCCTGCCCGATGCAGGCCTCTTATCAACGGTCGCCATGCGCTGCACCGGCGATACTGCTGCCGCTCTGGTCAAAGAGGAGACAGCCCTCACTTCCGCAACGTGACGAACGATGATCAGCGCGCCAATTCCGTCCCTTCCTTCAACCGATCGAGATAGGCATCGTAGGTGAACGCGCGATCTCGCTTCCGCCCGGTCGTCTCGGACATAACGCCCGCGCCCACGAGCGCCGTCACAGCTTTCGTTGCCGTTGGCTTCGTCGTGCCGAGCAGCTCGGTGACACGGATGGATGGTCACGATTGGCTGCGTCGGCAGCAACTCGAACAGGCGGAGTGCGGCGACCGTGCTGCCAGGGTGGGCGAGCAAACGTTCCCGGTCGCGCGTGACCAGTGCGAACAGGTCCCTCGCGGTGTCCACAGCCTGATCCGCAACCGTCTCGACACCCCTCGAGAAAGAACTCGTTCCAGCCTTCCCAATCTCCTTCCGTTCTCACAGCGCCCAGCCGCCGATAGTACTCGTTGCGGTGCCGTTTGAAAAACAGGCTGACGTAAAGGAGCGGCTCCGACAGCAAGCCGTATTGCTCCAGAAGGAGCGCGATCAGGAGGCCGCCCGATCCGTCCATTGCCGTCCAGGTAGGGGTGGATCGTCTCGAATTGAGCGTGAAGCAGACCGATTCGAACCAGTGGCGGCAGATCCCCGTCAGCGTGGATGAACTGCTCGAATCCTCGCAACAGGCCGGCCAACAAGTGCGGCGGAGGCGGGACGAAAGCGGCGTTACCCGGCCGCGTTCCACCGATCCAGTTCTGGCTGCGCCGGATCTCCCCCGGCTGCTTGTCTCGACCACGAACGCCTCTCATCAACAGACGGTGCGATTCGTTGAGCAGGCGGATCGAAAGCGGCAGTCCGTCCGGCTTCCGAAGCTGCGCCCTGGCGTAGTCCAAGGCCTCCAGGTAATTCGCGACCTCTACAACGTCCGCTTCCGGACCCGACAGGGCCTCGGCTTTCGCGTCAAACGCCAACAGATCGACCAGGGTTGCCTGGGTCCCCTCGATCTGCGAGGAAATCACTGCCTCTTTCCGCATGAAGGCGTAGATGAACCATTCGGCGGATGGGACCATCTCGGCGGCGAGCTCCAGACGGACCAGAGCGCTCTCGGCGCGGTCGAGCCTCGCGGCCGTGGTACCTTCCAGTCTGAGGGCCGGATCCACCGGTGGGAGCGGGCTCGGGATAAAAGCAGCCACTTCCTCGCCAACGATTGTGACGCGCTCGTAAGTTCCGGTAATCCTTGTCACGACAGCTCTAGATAATGTTTCTTGACCGACAGTGATTCTTAATAAAGAAATATTGCCTAATACTATATAAAAGTAAAGATTTCTTTCTTATAATCGGCGCGACATCCTTTACCCATAGGGTCTCGGCTCGACCTTCGGATTGGACCACGGCGGCCAGCGTCATGCGTTTCCTTGTAATTTAAAACTATATATTTTAATTTACTAGGATGATTATTCGGCGCCGGTCATACCAGCCTGTTCAAGGCGCGCTGGCCCGACAGGCCGCTGTGGCCCTGATCGGCCCGCGCCAGGTCGGGAAGACAACGCTGGCGCACTCGATCGGCGAAGGTGCGGACGCGCTTTATCTCGACCTCGAATCCCGTGTGGATCACGACAAGCTAGCCGAACCTGAGTTGTTCCTGAAGGGATACGAGGATCGCCTCGTCATTCTCGACGAGATCCACCGTGTGCCCGAGCTGTTTCAGGAACTGCGCGGACTGATCGATCAGGGCCGGCGTCGGGGAAAGCGGACCGGTCGCTTCCTGGTTCTCGGATCGGCATCAATGGATCTGCTCAGGCAGTCGGGAGAAAGCCTGGCAGGTCGGATAGAGTATGTCGAATTGAACCCGCTGGACGTACTGGAAGCCGCTCCTGATGCTCCCTCGATGACCCGGCTCTGGGTACGGGGAGGCTTCCCGGACAGCTTTCTTGCCGCGAGCGACGCCGACAGCCTCGCCTTTCGTCTGAATTTCATCCGCACCTACCTGGAACGCGATGTCCCCCAATTCGGGCGACGCATCCCGGCCGAGACACTGGAACGACTTTGGACCATGCTGGCGCACAGCCAGGGCGCGCTGCTCAACGCATCAAAGCTGGCGGCCGGTCTTGCGATCAGCGCGCCGACGGTCGCCAGCTATATTGACCTGCTGGTCGACCTGCTATTGGTCCGCCGTTTGCGGCCTTTCCACGCCAACACCGGCAAGCGCCTGGTGAAATCGCCGAAGGTTTATGTGCGTGATAGCGGACTGGTCCATGCTTTGCTTGGCATCCAGGATCACAACGCGCTGGCGGGACACCCTGTTGTTGGTACGAGCTGGGAAGGTTTTGTCATCGAACACCTTCTGGCGGCTGCCCGGCCCCGGACGATGGCAAGCTTCTATCGCACAGCAGCAGGCGCGGAGATCGATCTGGTGCTTGAACTGCCGGGGAAGCGCGAGCTCTGGGCGATCGAAATCAGGCGCGGGCTGACGGCCCGTCCCGGCAAGGGGTTCCACAATGCCCTCGAGGACCTGAAGCCGAATCGGTGTTTCATCGTTTATTCAGGTGAAGAACGCTATCCGATCACAAAGGAGGTCGAAGCGATCGGTCTCAAGGAGATGGCTATGCTGCTGGAAAACGCTTGATGTCCTCGATGTGCCATACGTGCCGGACATCGGTGAAGGTCAGGCTCCCCCGCGCGAAGACCAATCCGACGATACCGGCCAGGGATTTTCCGCAGTCGTGCTATAATTTCGGACATGCTACTTCCTTTTTGAGACTCATAATGGAATTACAGAGTCGATTTTTTGAGCCGCCCTTACAAAGCTTCTTCCTGCTGGGCCCCCGTGGCACTGGCAAATCGACCTGGCTGCACCACATCCTGCCGGAAGCACTCGTAATCGATCTTCTGGAACCCGACGTAGCGCGTGAGTTGATGGCCAGGCCAGAGCGTCTGCGCGAGTGGGTCCGAGGGGCGCCCCAAGACTCCACCGTTGTCATCGATGAAGTCCAGCGGGTGCCCGAGTTGCTCAACGTCGTGCACGCCCTGATCGAGTCTCCGGATAAGCGCCGCTTCGTTCTCATCGGTTCCAGCGCCCGAAAGCTCCGGAGGGGCGGCGTGAATCTCCTGGCTGGGCGGGCCCTCGTCCGCACACTCCATCCGTTCATGGCGGCGGAACTCGAACATTTCGACTTCGACGCTGCCCTGACCTCCGGGTTGCTGCCCCTTGTCGTTACAGCAGAGAGCCCGGCCGACGTGCTGCGTGCGTATGCGTCTCTGTATATCGACGAGGAGGTCCGGCTGGAGGGATGGGCTCGGAATGTCGGCGGCTTTGCGCGTTTTCTTGAAGCGATCAGCTTCTCGCACGCAGCGGTCCTGAACGTCACGAATGTGGCTCGCGAGTGCGAGGTCGAACGCAAGACGGTCGGGGCCTATGTCGAAGTGCTGGAGGATCTGCTGCTGTCGTTTCGGGTGCCGGTCTTCACACGCCGCGCGAAGCGCGAAACGATCCGGCATCCAAAGTTTTTCTTTTTCGACAGCGGCGTCTTTCGTTCCCTCCGGCCGAAAGGGCCGCTCGATCGACCCGAAGAGATCGACGGCGCGGCGCTGGAAGGATTGGTCGCACAGCATCTACGCGCGTGGCTCGCCTACACACAAGCCGACGCGAAATTGTTTTTCTGGCGGACCCGGTCTGGCGTCGAGGTGGATTTCGTCGTCTACGGGAGTGCTGGGTTCTGGGCGGTCGAAGTGAAGAACGCCTCCCGAATCCGCCCTGCGGATCTTCGCGGGCTCGAAGCGTTCGGGGCCGACTACCCGCAAGCCGACCTCGTTCTGCTTTACCGGGGAACACGACGCGAGCGCAGAGGCCGCGTCTGGATCCTTCCCGCCGGAGAGTTCCTGCGCTCTCTTGCACCGAGCCGGGACTTTCCGCTTGAGAGGTAGGCCGGGATCCCCGCCCGCGATGCGGGGGCCACTCTGGGGTTCGATTTGGAGGACTACCACTGAAATGAAGTCCGATGTTCTGAACAATCGCAAGCGGTGGCCGACGCATCCGGGCGAGTTGCTTCGAGAAGAGATCTTGCCGCATCTCGACATGACCCAGGGCCGTCTGGCAGGGTTGATCGGGGTGTCGCGTCCTGGTAAGCATGGTGAGGGCCATGAAGAAGCCGGCGCTCGTTGCGGTCGTTTCGATCAGTCCGTACTTCCTCGAGACGGCAAGAGGTGTACTGGCGCCACACATCGGCAAGCGCCACTCCCTGGAGACGTATTGCCTCGGCGAAGGGGAGAACAAGGACCTCACGGCGGCGGACCTGGTCTTCTGCGACACGCTGGTCAGGGGCCGGGTGAAGGCTCGGAAACTTGTCGAGTACCGAGTCGTGTCTAAAGGCTCCGCCGAGGACATCGCCACTGCGATTGCGGCGGGAAGATCGGCAGATTGATTGGAACGAAGATCAAGGAAGCCGCCCGCCTCTTGGGACTGTACCCGAAGGCGATCCACCGTTGTTTACAGAATTGGGATCTGTCCTATTTGCTGAGCGTGAAGTCGGTTCCGGCGCAGGAGTGATCTTGTAGATTGGCCTCGACGCCTTTCCAAAGAATATCCCTGGCCATCGGTTTCCTCCCCCCCGTGTAGGCGCGGTCTATGACCGGACGGTCCTCGGACCGACACGTCATGCGCTCATAGAGCGCACCTACACACTAACGTCAAGTGTTCGCGTGTCTAACGGGCTGTGTCTGAACGAACCTCGGTGGGCCTCACGAACACAGGGACCGCCATCGTATGTCGGGATGACAGGGTGTCCTTTCATGTCCGGTCTGGTGTAGATCAGGTGATCGGATCTGCGATTGAGCTACATCAGCTTCTTGAACTGTTCTATCGAAAGACCTGAATCTCGGACGATACCGCCCATCGTATATGCGTTAAAGCGGATTATGGCGGGGAATAGTGAGGATGTGTCGACCGTCGCTCATCACAGTGTGCTTGCCTTGGCTGACCACTTGAAAGCCGGCCTTCTTGAAAGCACGGATAGCGCGAAGATGGTTGATTCCGGGAAGCCTTGGCACTGCTAGGAGTCTGCGCGGCAGAAGGACCGGAATTGGGCGGATAGAGATCGAAGATAGGACATGTCACGAACATATCGAACCTATATCCCAGAACAGAGCCTGCTGCTGCCGCCGTCGCTGAGAGATTGGTTGGCCGAAGATCACCTGTCGTACTTCATATCGGACACGGTGGACGCCATGGATTTGAGCGCGTTTGAGCAGCGGTATGGAACGGACGGACCGGGCAATCAAGCGTACGATCCGCGGATGATGGTGAAGGTGTTGATCTACGGGTACGCGACCGGGGTGTTCTCGTCGCGGAAGATCGCGGCGAAGTTGACCGACGACGTGGCGTTCCGGATGTTGGGAGCGGAGAACTTTCCGGCGCACCGTACGATCTCGGATTTTCGCAAACTGCATCTTGAGGAGTTCGGGAACCTGTTTGTGCAAGTGGTGATGATGGCGCGGGAAGCGGGACTGGTGAAGATGGGAACCGTGGCGGTGGACGGAACCAAGATGCGGGCGAATGCGAGCAAACGCAAAGCGATGAGCTATGAACGGATGAAGAAGCAGGAGACCGAATTGGGCGAACAGATTCGGGATCTGTTGAACCGGGCTACGGCGACCGATGAGGAAGAAGACCAGCGATACGGCAAGGACCGGCGCGGAGACGAACTGCCCGATGGGTTGTCGACCCGCAAAAAGCGATTGGCCACGATCCAGGCAGCAATGAAACGGCTCGAAGAACGTCAGATGGCTGCGGACCAGGAAGCGGGACGGGAACCGGGAGACGACAAACCCGGATGCGGAAAGAAGCCATTCAAACGCCCCATGGGCGAGCCCAAACCGACGGCCCAGGACAACTTCACAGATCCGGAAAGCCGGATCATGAAAACCTCCACTGAAGGGTTCCAGCAATGCTACAACGCGCAGGCGGTGGTGGATTCCGAGGCCCGGATCATCGTAGCGACAACGGTGAGTTCCAATGCGTCCGACGCGGGACAGTTGGAACCGACCCTGGATGCGTTGAACAACAACCTGGGAGAGCATCCCGAACGTGTACTGGCCGATGCGGGATATCGATCCGAGTCGAATCTAGGGATGTTGGAACAACGTCAGATTGACGGGTATGTTGCCATGGGTCGCGAGAAGAATCTGGCCGATGTTCCACTCCCACCCAAAGACACTGCTGTTGGCCGGATGATGAGAAAGATGAAAACCAAGCGTGGGCGCGACCGCTACCGGGCCAGAAAGCACATTGGCGAGCCGCCCTTCGGGTGGATCAAGTCGGTGCTCGGATTCCGACAGTTCAGTCTACGCGGTTTGGACAAAGTGACCGGTGAGTGGAACCTGCTCACTCTGGCGGTGAACTTACGGCGGATGAACGGGATGATCGAATGGGCATAATCCGGAAAACCGGAACCCAGCAGACCCGATACACGGCCAATTACTGGTATCCGTACAGCTCTGAACTCCTCGTATCGGAAGAATCGATGGGTTCTCCTCCGAAGACCCTCTCAAATCCCAATAAATTCGAGTTCTTCGCGCTCTGCCGCGCAGACTCCTAGATCGTGACTTCGACTTCTCGGGTTTCTTCTCCCTCGGAAAGCTCGTTTACAACGGCCATGTATTCATGGATCGCCGACTGAATGTTCTCGAGCGCTTCCTCTTCCGTCGCACCTTGAGACCAGCACCCCGGTAAGCCAGGGCAACTTACACTAAAGCCCTCTTCAGACTGTTTGAGTACGACTTTGTACTTCATGGTTCCCTCTATTCTGCCTCACCTCGCCCACTGTCTGCCAGTTGGTGTACCGATGTCCATATTAGTACAGGGCCCAGTGACATCCGATATCAAATGGGGGCGGAATGGGCGAACGGCTTGTTGTGGTGGTCGAGGCTCTTGGTCATAATAGCCGCGATGCGACTCCTCCGTCTGACACTCCTCTGCCTCTTGGTCCCCGCCCTCGCGCTGGGCCAGTCCACCTCCAATGGCTCCGGGGAGATCGATTACGAAGCCATCCGCGCGGAGCGAATCGCTCACGCAACCGCGATCGAGACGCCGATCACCCTGGACGGAAGGCTCGATGAAGCGGTGTGGGATTCTGCCACTCCGGCCACCGATTTCTACCAGTGGCAGCCGAATCCGGGAGCGCCGGGCACGGAACGGACGGAAGTTCGGTTCCTCTACGACAAGAACAATCTCTACGTCGGCTTCTTCTGCTTCGACTCGGACCCGGACGGCGTGATGGTCAACGAGTTGAAGGAAGACTTCCAGGGCCAGGAGAGCGACGGGGTGATCGTCGTCATCGACGGCCTGCACGACCGTCGGTCCGGGTTCGTCTTCACGACCAACCCCGCGGGAGCCAAGAGGGATTTTCAGGCATCCAACGACGGCTCGACCATGAACATAGACTGGGACGGGGTATGGGACGTCGCGACGACCACCAACGAGCAGGGGTGGATCGCGGAATTCGTGATTCCGTTCAAGACGCTGCGCTTTTCCGATGACGAGCGCCAGGTGTGGGGCCTGAACATCTTCCGCCGGATCCGGCGGAAGAACGAAGACAACTACTGGGTGCCGGTTCCGTGGCCGTACCGCGCCAACAGGATGTCGATGGCGGGGACTCTGGAAGGAATCGAAAACATCCGGCAGGGACGGAACTTCAAGGTCAAGCCATTCGCGATCGGCGGCTTCCGGCAGACCCGCGATGCCGCCGGAGTGCTCGGACGGGATGGGGACTTCGACGGCGGCCTGGACATCAAGTACGGTCTGACCTCCACGATGACGCTCGACCTGACCTACCGTACCGACTTCGCCCAGGTCGAAGCCGACCAGCAGCAGCTCAACCTGACGCGCTTCAACCTGTTCTTTCCCGAGAAGCGCGAGTTCTTCCTCGAGAACGCCGGGCTCTTCAACTTCGGGGAGCCGACTCGGCTGTTCAGCGCAAGGGGACCAGGGGGCCGTCGTCCCAACAACCTGCGGCCGTTCTTCAGCCGCCGCATCGGACTCAATCAAGGCCGCTCGGTTCCGATCGTCGGCGGGGCCAGGGTCACCGGCACGATGGGCAGCTACGAGCTCGGGCTGATGACGATGAAGACCGAGTCTCATGAGGGGAACCCCTCAGACACGTTCACCATCGGTCGCGTCAAGAAGAACCTGCTGCGGAACTCCTGGGTGGGCGCCCTTTTCACAGGCCGGGAAGCCTCGGGAAAGGGCGATTACAACCGGGTGTACGGAACGGACGCCCGTTTTCAGTTCTTCCGGAAGCTGGAAGTCTCCGGTTATTTGATGCAGAGCGAAACGCCGGGCCTCGTGGGCGACGACCAGGCCCGGCAGCTCGAGGGCGGCTGGCGGGGTGAGACCTTCTCAGCAGGAGCGCTGTACCACCAGGTGCAGAAGAACTTCAACCCGGAGGTCGGGTTCCTCCGGCGGCCAGACACCACGCTCTATTCCGGAGCCACCTCGTGGCGGCCCACCTTCAGAGGCGCCCCGCAGGTCCGCAACTTCGGCCTGGGCACCTCGTTCGATTACTTCACCGATGGAGCCGGGGACATCGCAACCCGTGAGCATACCGTCGACGCCGGTATGTTCTTCCACAACGGCGCCGCGCTGAGCTTCGCGACGTCGAACCGGTTCGAACGCCTGTCGCGGGACTTTCGAATCGGGGGCGTCGACATTCCCGTCGGCGACTATCAGTTCCGCGGGTATTCGGCATCGTTCAACTCCAACAGGAGCCGCAAGGTTTCCGGGAACGTCAGCGTGGACTGGGGAGATTTCTGGACCGGCAGCCGGAAGTCGATGACCGGAAGGCTCGCGATACGCCCGAACTATCACCTCAACATCGATCTGAACTACACACGCAACGACATCACTCTCGCCAACGGCGATACGAGTTCCAGCCTGGTCGGGCTGCGGCTGCTGTACGCGTTCACGAGCCGGATGTTCTTCAACGCCTTCATCCAGTACAACACCGACACGAATCAGGTCAGCTCCAACATCCGCTTCAACATCATCCACGCCCCCTTGAGCGACCTCTATGTCGTCTACACCGACACGCGCGACACGCTGAGGGGCGAGCTGCGGGACCGCGCGTTCGTGGTGAAGTTTACGCAGTTGTTTAATTTCTAGCGAACCGCCGCTCTTTTGTCGCGAAAGTCGGGGGAAAAGGGACGGACCCGTCCATCGTTGACCATCGCCGGTGCTGAGGATTGTATCGTCGACGGATAATCGAGCGGAGCTAGTCCAGACTACCCTTCTTTGCCGAGCAGCCACTTCTCACGAAGCTCCCGTGCCACTTGCTCGTGAGAAATAGTCCTACCGGACTCCGCGTCGGCTTGCCCGCGCTCGACTGCTTGCAACACATAGAGATGGTAGAGAACATCGTCGAGGCTGCAGTCATCAGGAAGACGATCGAGGAGCGCCTTCACTGTTTCCTTCGTTGGCAATGTCTTTCTCCACACTTGGAAAAGGGCTGGTTGCCAGTATGCATCTGGGCGGAACGTGGAGGCAAGGGTTGGACGGGTTGATCTGACCGATTGCCTCTCACCTCCTGCGCGTCATGATCGCTCGGACCCGACCTGTCCGCCATGCATGGGACATTGAAAAAAGTTATCGGACCCTGTTAGCCGCAGAGGAGGACGCCCACCTCCAGACCTTCGCTCTCCGGCGCGGGTTTTCCCACCGAGGTCATGAATGATTCGGCAGCTCGTTCCACAGTCTGAGCCTTCGGCTGAAGTCGCGCATGGTCTGCTTCCCGCGCCCGTCGTCACGGCGACGACACGACTCGCACGCGAGCTAAGGCGGCAGTACGACGACGAGCAGCTTGCGGCCGGCCGCCTCACCTGGGCGTCTCCCGACATCCTTCCGATCAGCTCATGGCTCGCCAGACTCTGGCGCGACTGGTTGTACTCGGGTCGGGCGAGAAGTCCCATCCACTTGCTCCGGCCTTCCCAGGAACGGGCGGTCTGGGAAGACGTCGTCCTGAGTTCTGCGGAAGGCGACGAGCTGTTCCGGGTCGCCCAGACTGCCAAGGCGGCGATGGACGCGTGGAATCTGGCCTGTGCCTGGGAGCTCCCGCTCGACTCGACCGAGTGGAAGGACTCGGACGACAACGAGGCGTTTCGTCGGTGGGTCGGCGCGTTCCTCGATCGCTGTGAGGCGAACGGCTGGCTGTCGGGGGCCAGTCTCCCCCGGTTCATCGCGGGCCAGATAGATGAGGGAACCATCGCGGCGCCGGAGAGGATCGTAATCACCGGTTTCATCGAAACGACACCGACCCTCGAGCGGCTGATCGAGTCGCTCCGTCGCAGGGGTACGGACGTCGAGGTGCGACAAGATAGCGCCGACCCCTCGAGAGCGGTCCGCGTCCGGCTGATCGATCAGGAAGCGGAAGTGCGGGCCGCCGCCGCCTGGGCGCGTCAGGGCCTGGAGGCCGCCAGTTCATCGGGTGCGTCCGGCCACCGCATCGGGATCATCGTCCCCGATCTGTCATCCTGCCGCAGCCGGATCGAACGCGTGTTTGCCGAGCAGTTTCATCCAGGCGGCCGGTTGGCCCCCGAACGCGACGTGGAGCGGGTCTTCAACATCTCCCTGGGCCTGGCACTGGCGGAATATCCACTGATCGACGCGGCCCTTTGCATCCTCGGGACGAATCCTCAGACGATCCCGATCGAAGACGCCGGACGCCTGCTGCGCAGTCCGTTCATCGGTGGAGCGGAGGAAGAACGCACTCGACGAGGGCTCCTCGACGCCCAGCTGCGCGGGCTGAGGGAGCCGGAAGTCGGGCTGGGAGAAATCGTCGCGATGGCGCGAGCGAGAAGCGCACACTTCGCCTGCCCCAGACTCGCCGTGCTTCTTGCGCGATGGCAGGACGAGTGCGACCGGTTGCCGCCGGTTCAAAGGCCGAGCGACTGGGTCTCGTCGGTGTCGGATCTGTTGAGGGCCATGGGCTGGCCCGGAGATCGGAGCCTCAGCAGCGCGGAGTACCAGACGGCGGAGGTCTGGAACGAATTGCTGTTGGAGCTGGGGAGCATGGATCAGGTGAGCGGCAGGATGACGCTGGGCACCGCCGTCGGCGTGCTGCAGCGTGGGGCGACTGCGCGGCAGTTCCAGCCCGAATCGGCACCGGCGCCGGTGCAGATCCTGGGCGTTTTCGAATCGACTGGCCTGCGGTTCGATCAGCTCTGGATCATGGGGATGCACGCTGGGGTGTGGCCGCCCTCGAGCGGTCCGAATCCGTTCCTCCCGCTTCTGCTCCAACGACGGCTCAACATGCCGCGGTCCTCGCCGCACCGGGAACTGGAGTTCGCGAAACTCCTGACCGGCCGGATGCTGTCTGCGGCGCCCGAAGTCGTCACCAGCAGCCCCGACCGGGAGGCGGATTCGGATCTGAGGCCAAGCCCGCTGTTTGTGGACCTGCCGGCGACGAGCACGACCGAGCTTGGAGTCTTGCCCGGTTCCGACTACGCCGAAGAGCTGCGCCTCTCGTCCCGCATGGAGACCATCGAGGATCACGAAGCGCCGCCCTGGTCCGGTTCCGAAGCTCGGGGGGGTACGGCGATCTTCAGTTACCAGGCCGCGTGCCCGTTTCGTGCCTTCAGCCAGCTACGCCTGGGCGCCACCGCGCACGATGTTGCACAACCCGGCCTGACTGCACTGGATCGGGGTCTTCTAATCCACGGCATGCTCGAGCGGGTCTGGACTCGGTTGAGGTCTCACGCCGGGCTGATGTCTACGGACGAGAACAGGCTCGAGGAGCTGGTTCGGAACACGGCCGGTGCCGTGATCCAGGAGATGTCGGTCAGGAGGCGAGCCCTTCGTCACGTCCGGTTCGCGGCGATCGAACAGTCGAGGCTGTCCCGGCTCGTTACCGAGTGGTTGGAACTGGAGAAGATACGAACCCCCTTTTCGGTGCTGTGTCGGGAAGAGAAACGGCGCGTGAAGGTCGGTGGTATCGACATCGGTATTCGCGCGGACCGTGTGGACGTCCTGGAGGACGGTACGCTCGTGGTCATCGACTACAAGACGGGGCTGAGCGGCCCGACCAGATGGGAGGGCGACCGTCCAGACGAACCCCAGCTGCCGCTCTATGCCGTTACGGCAGATTCTGAGGTGAGCGGCGTGTCTTTCGGGACCCTCCGGATCGGCAAGGTGGGGTTCCGCGGACTGACTGCAGCGGAGGGGTTTGTTCCGGGTGTGAGACCAGACCCTCAGCGTGTCTCTCTTGAAGTCGCGATCGAGAACTGGCGTGCGGTTCTCGACCGATTGGGGCAGGAGTTCCGGGCCGGCAAGGCGGCTGTAGACCCGAAGAAGCCCGGCAAGACCTGCCTTCACTGCCCTTTGACGGCTCTGTGTCGGATCAACACTGCGGGGCGTTCCGGAGGTCCCGCGCTTCCTCACTATTCGGAGCACACCGGTGCCTGAGCCGAACGGGCGGGTGCGGGACCAGGCCGAGCGGCTTCGGGCCCTTCGTGTCGATCAGTCGTTCATAGTCCAGGCCCCTGCGGGCTCGGGCAAGACCGAACTGCTGATCCAGCGCTTCCTCGCCCTGCTTGCTGTCGTGGAGCAGCCCGAGTCGATCGTCGCCATCACCTTTACTCGGAAAGCCGCCGGAGAGATGCGGCATCGAGTGATCGAGGCTCTCGAGAAGGCTTCGGGTGCGGAGCCGCAATCCGCGCACGAGCGCTACACATGGAAGCTGGCCCGCCGGGCTGTGGCCAGAGACCGAGAATTGGGATGGCGTCTCGTCGAGCATCCGGCCCGACTCCGCATCCAGACGATCGATTCCCTCTCGGCCGGCATCGTGAGGCAAATGCCGTGGGTTTCGAGGATGGGCGCTCCGCCCAGACCCGAGGAAAACGTCGAACATCTGTACCGCCGGGCCGTCCGAACCGCGCTGGAGCTGCTGTATTTGGAGGAACCCGGGGTGGAGGCTCTCGCCCGGCTCCTCGCACATCTCGACAACAACGTCGCCACCGTCGAGGAACTCCTCGCCTCCATGCTCGCCCGACGCGACCAGTGGTTGCGGCACGTCGTCGGGAACGCCGGTTCGGAGAGCTTTCGCTATCAATTGGAATCGGCGCTCGAGCGGATTGTGACTGACGCGCTCGAGGAGATCGTCCGGCTTTTTCCTGAGAACATCGTTGTTGAAACTCTCGCCCTGGCACGGTTCGCAGCGCGGAATCTCGATGACGCTCGAATTCACAGCCCGCTGGCCGCATGTGCGGAACTCGCATCGCTGCCCGGCAAGGATGCCGAGTCCTTACCTCTCTGGCTCGGGTTGGCGGAAATGTTCTTGAAGAGAGCGGGCACACGCCGCACTCAGTTGAACATCCGGCAGGGTTTTCCGGCCGGCAAGCAGGGTAGGGATGCGAAGCGTCGCGCTCTGGCGATCCCGCTCGACGACGTCCTCATCGCAAAGTTGCACGGCTTGAGGTCTCTTCCGACAAGCACACTCGGCGAAAATCAGTTCGAGATCCTTGACGCATTGATGGAGTTGCTTCCGCTTGCGGCGGCACACTTGAAGGTCGTTTTCGAAAACGAAGGCGTCGTGGACTTCACCGAGATCTGAGGGGCTCCCCATTCTTCGGACAGCAACCCCCGGGTCTTAAGGTGGATCGCTGCCACTGAAATGGGTTGATATTTAGCCCGTCGCCGAGCCTGTGGGAACTGTGAAAAAGCCGAGTCTTCGAGGCTGTTTTCAAGCAGCTGTGGGAATCCGAGTTGTGTGCGGATTTCCACTGCGGAGTCAGTTTCCACAGGCCCCTGGCGCGCGCTGAAAGTAAACGGTCTCGGGCGTCTGATAGTCGAATACTTGATGGCCGCGTTCCTGATTGTAAAACCTGAAATATAGGTTCAGGTTCGAGATCGCCTCGGAAACGCTCAAGTAGTCCTTCAGGTACACTTCCTCGTACTTCACGGTGCGCCATAAGCGCTCGACGAAGATGTTGTCCAGGAACCGGCCCCGGCCGTCCATGCTGATCGTGATGCCCTGGTCTTCCAGTCGGCTCGTGAAGACATCGCTGGTGAACTGAGCCCCCTGATCCGTGTTGAAAATCTCCGGTTGCGCTTGCCTCAGCGCCCAGTCCAGTGCCGACACGCAAAATCCACTGTCCATCGACGTGGACACTTCCCAAGCCAGCACGTACCGGCTGAACCAGTCCATGATCGCCACCAGATAGATGAATCCCTGCCGGAGTCGGATATACGTGATATCGGTGGCCCACACCTGATCGGGACGCACAATCTCCAGATTGCGCAACTGGTATGGGTAAATCCGGTGTCCCGGGGCTGGCATCGACAACCGCGGTTTGGGATAGATCGCTTCCAGTCCCATGAGCCGTAGCAGTCGCCGAACCCGCTTCGCATTGACCTGCCGACCTTGCGTCTCCAACCACCAGGTCATACGCCGAATCCCGTAGAACGGGGTCCGCGTATACTGCTCGTCCAACAGACGCATCAACGCGATGTTCTCGGCGCTCTCGCCCACCGGTGTGTAGTAGAGTCCGGATCGGGACACTCCGGTCAACCGACACTGCTCGACGATGCTCAACTCGTCGTGATTTGATTCGATCCATGGCCGTCGTTGCTCTAACGGGAAAGTCCCGACTTTTTTTTGAGCCACTCCACCTCGATCTGTAATTTTCCGATCTGTTGGTAAAGTTCGGCCTGTACTTGCTCATCGACTTCACTGGCCGGGGATCGACCATTGGAGAAGATCTCCGATACGCCGTCGAGCACTTGCTTTTTCCACTTCGTCACCATGTTCGGGTGAACTTCGTAGTGGGACGCGAACTCCTGGATCGTGCGCTGTCCCTTGACCGCTTCCACGGCGATCTTTGCCTTCAATGCCGCGCTGTACTGCTTCCGTCCTCGCTTCTTCATCTGCCTCTCCTGAGGCAGCGATCTTACACCTTAGCAACCTGTCCGAATTTTGGGGAGCACCTCAATCGCACGAGCGGCGCAAACCGCCCTGGGTCCGTCGGGCAGTCCCACCGACCTCGCATTCAGTCTCGATTGCCGACTTCAGCATTTGCTCCTGGACGAGTTTCAGGACACCTCTCAGAGTCAGTACGAATTGCTGGCCCGCTTGACCGAAGAGTGGCAGCCGGGCGACGGACGGACGCTGTTTCTGGTCGGCGATCCCATGCAGTCGATCTACGGTTTCCGTGAAGCCGAAGTCGCGCTCTTCATGCGAGCCCGGAGGGAGGGCATCGGCAACATCCGGCTCACGGCGCTGAAGCTCTCGGTGAACTTCCGTTCGAATGCCGGAATCGTGGAGTGGGTGAATCGGGGCTTGGGCGGTGCGTTCCCCGACGCCGAAGACACTTTTACCGGCGCCGTGACCTACGAACCGTCCTACCCGTTTGACAGTAGCCGCTCCAGGTGGGCCGTCTCCGTCCATCCGTTCTTCAGTGGCGATCCCAAGCCCGAAGCGGAGCGTGTCCTCGAGATCATCCATGACGCCCGGTCGGCGGATCCCGACGACACGATCGCGGTCCTGGTTCGCTCGCGCAGCCATCTTTTCACGATCGTGTCCGCCCTGCGCCGCGCCGGAGAGAAATTCCAGGCCGTTGAAATCGACGCACTGGGTGAACGTCCGGTCGTCCAGGATCTTCTCGCTTTGACCCGGGCGCTGCTGCACCCGGCCGACCGCATCGCCTGGCTGGCGATACTCCGCGCGCCCTGGTGTGGCCTGACGCTCGCCGACCTGGACACGCTGGTCGGCGGCGACTTCTCTTCCGCGATCTGGGATCTGCTTTCCGATCACGAACGTGTTTCCCGTCTGTCTCCTGATGGGCAATACTGGATCGAGCGGGTTCTCGAGACGCTGAGGGAGGCCCTGGCCCGGCGGGGAACCGTGCATGTCCGCCGATGGGTCGAAGCCGCGTGGATCGAGTTGGGCGGTCCGGCCTGCCTGGAGGACCCGACCGACCTGGAAGATGCGACCGCTTACCTGGATCTACTCGAAGATTCCGTTTCCGGCACCGATCTTCGGGACGAACAGAAGTTTGCTCATGACGTGACCCGGCTGTTTGCCCGTCCCGACGTCGAAGCCCCGAACGTCGGGGAACAGGGCGGCCTGCAACTGCTCACGATTCATAAAGCGAAAGGGTTGGAGTTCGACACGGTGCTCCTGCCCGGCCTGGGACGCTGCACTCGGGGTGAAGACCGGAGCCTGATGATGTGGCTCGAATACATCGACGGCCACGGCGAGACCCGGCTCCTGCTGGCGCCGATCAAAGAGACGGGCGCCGCTCCCGACCCCTTGTATGGATACCTGCGGCGAGTCCAGATGATCAAGCGGGAACACGAAAACACGCGCCTCCTCTATGTGGCGGCCACACGCGCCCGCAAGCATCTACACCTGCTCGGTCACACTCGAATCGCCGCCGATGCGCGCCGGGCCAGGGTTCCGGCTGCCCGTTCGCTACTGGCGAAGATCTGGGATATCGTAGAGCCGGAATTTGAAAGAACGCTGGCTTTCGAACGCCCCGCAGCCAATGCGGGTGGCGCCCTCGATGCGGTCGAGACCAGGGGAGTTCCGTTGCGCCGCCTGAGCCGCGACTGGCGAGCACCTCCGCGGCCCGCCGACATCGACTGGATTTCCCACGTCACCGATTCCGCATCCCACGAGGAGCCGGCCACGGCTTCCATGCATCCGGCGTTCGAGTGGGCCGGCGAGCTGCAACGTCGCGTCGGCATTGTTGTCCATGCGATGCTGCGGCGAACGTCGGCCCGGAACCCGGGAGATTGGAACCGCGTGACGATCCGCGCCGCCCTGGTCGCGGAGGGACTGGACGGCGAAAGGCTCGACGAGGCTGTTCGTCGAGTCGAGCTGGCGCTGGAGCGAACCCTTTCCGACGAGACAGGCCGGTGGATTCTGTCCGAGCACCAGGATGACCAGCGGGAGTATCCGCTGTCCGGGGTCGTGGCCGGACGCGTCCGCCGTTTCCTTCTCGACCGTACCTTCGTCGATGACGAAGTGCGGTGGATCATCGACTACAAGACCGGGACACACGAGGGAGGAGGAGTGGACGCCTTCCTGGACAACGAACAGGCGCGCTACCGCCCTCAGCTGGAAAATTACGCGAACGTGATGCAGCACATCGACTCCTGCCCAATTCGCCTCGGGCTGTATTTCCCGCTTCTTCAGGGATGGCGGGAGTGGGCATTCGAACCTCGTCCGGCGGTGGGATAATCTCCGATGCCTCCATGGATCGCAGCTCTGTCCGTGGCGGCTCTGGTGGCCACGGTTCCTCTGACCTGGATCTTTCGCGTCCTCCAGCGCCTGCCCGATCCCCTGGCGCTCTCCCACCGGCAGTGGTCGATCGGGGGCAACCTGACTCTGATCGGATGCATCACCGCGGTCGTGACGGTGTTCATCCGGAACGTGTACTACGGAACGACCCCGGCACCAGCCGTGATCGGGATGCAGTTCCTCATCGTCGGCCTGATCTACGTGTTCGGGTTCGTCCTGTTGCTCCGCCAGTTTGCCGGCCTCTATCCCGAGTATTTCGTGTCCACCGGACGAACAGGCCTGGCGATGCGCAAGGCCACATACCAGCACATCGTCAACGTCGAAACCTTCCGTGAGGGAAGGGAAGAAACCAGCCTTCTGATCGAACTCCAGGACGGGGACCGCCTGCGGCTGGACTTGCCGACCCGCCACCTGTCCCTCCTCTACGACCAGATCGAGTCCAGCCGGACCCTGGAATAGTGGTCGCCAGCTACACCTTTCGGTGGCTCTTCCGTCAAAAGAGGATTAACCACGGAGGCACAGAGGCACAGAGGAGGAGTTAGGTTCGGAGGGCCGTTTCTGAAACTGACTACTGATTACTGACTACCGACTACTGACCACCCCAATGTTAAGGATGTAAAGTTTTGTGGCCCGTCGAATCCCTCCCCATGCCGGGTGGTAAAATTTCATAATGCATCTGCTCCGGAAAAAGCCGCTGACGCTTGGCTTCACCGTTGTCTTGCTGATCTCATTGCCGCTGCTTGCCGGCCTCCAGTACAACTGGCTCGGGCAGTTGAGCGAGAACGAGCACGAGCGCATGAAGTCGAACCTCCGCGTCAGTGCCGACCGCTTTACGGAGGAATTCGACACCGAGCTGGCCCGTCTGACATTCGCGTTCTCTACCGTCGCGTCGCCCCTCGATCGATCGACGAGTGAGGTCGACGAGGTCGTTGCCCGCCTGTACCGGAATTGGGAGGAGTCGGCACCTCATCCCGGGCTGGTCGACGCACTCTATGTGGTCTCCCCGAACGAAGACGATTTCGACCTTCGCCGTTTCGTCCCCGACACGGAAGCGTTCATCGATGCGGAGTGGGACCTGGAGCTCGATCGGATCCGGCCGCACCTGCGAACCTACAATGGGTATCAAGTCGGTCCGGCGTCCGGGTGGCCCTGCCCCCGCTGTCGGAACACTTGATCACCGACCCGATGGTCCTGCTGCTGCCCCAGGTCGCGGCCCGAAGGAATCAGTTCCGCTTCGACGGAGGCGAGCAGTTTCGCGAAGTCCACATCGCGGAAATCGTCAGCGGGCTTGGAATCTCGTCCTGGTTTTTGATCCGGCTCGATCAGAACTATATCCGGGATGTTTTGATGCCCGAGCTGGTGGAACGGCACTTCAGTGCCGCCGGCGAATCCCGGTATCGTGTGGCCGTCCTCCGCAAGGACGATCCCGACACCGTGTTCTACGCGTCCGATCCGGAACTGCTGCCTACGATGCTGGCGCAACCGGATGCGACTTCTCCGATCTTCAACCTCGGCCGGGAGGTTCGATTCATGTGGGCCTTCGAAGGGGATTCCTTCTCGGGGAACCGTTCCCGGGCACCGACAGCTCATATCGTCGGGCGTCGCGGGTCGGACGTGAGAATCACAAACTCCGCTGCCGAAGAGATTCTCGTCGAACAGTTCGATGGAGAGCGCCACATCGACTTCTCGACGCCGGAGTGGGAACTGCTCGCTCAACACCCGGCCGGCTCACTCGAGGTCGCCGTCAATCAGATCCGGGAGCGGAACCTGATGATCAGCTTCGGAATCCTGATCGTGCTGGGTGCGGGCATGATGATCATTGTGATATCGACCCAACGAGCCCAACGGCTGGCCCAGCAACAGGTGGACTTCGTCGCCAACGTGTCCCACGAACTGCGAACTCCGGTCGCCGTCATCAGCTCGGCGGGAGAGAACCTCGAGGACGGCCTGATCTCCGATCCCGACAAAGCCAGGAAGTATGGCGCCCTCATCCGTGCAGAAGCGCGCCGCCTCTCGGGGATGGTCGAGCAGGTGATGGATTTTGCGGGCGTCCACTCCGGCAGGAAACGCTATGAGATCCACCCGGTTTCAGTCGAAACCCTGATTGACGATGCGATCGCGGATTACCGGCCCCTGATGGTCGAGCAGGGCTTCGACGTCCACAAGGACGTCCCCGAAGGGTTGCCAGACGTGCTGGCGGATGCGACCGCGGTTCGTTCCGCCATCGCAAACCTGCTGAACAACGCGATGAAGTACTGCGGCGGGCAGCGATGGGCGAAGATTTCCGCAGCGGCCGTGGAGGGAGAGGACGGTTCCGAGGTGGAGCTCCGGGTCGAAGATCGAGGGATCGGTATCGCGCCCGCAGATCTGGATCAGATCTTCGAACCGTTCTACCGCGGCAAAGAATCCACCGAGAGTCAGATCCACGGAAACGGCCTCGGGTTGAGCCTCGTCCGTCAGATCGTCGAAGCCCACAAGGGAACGATCCGCGTCGAGAGCGAGCCTGGCCGGGGAAGCACCTTTTCGATTCGTCTTCCCGTCGTGGCCGGTGAGGCCGGGGCCTTATGAGCGCGCCGCAGCCACTGCCGATCAGCCAGACCAGTCCCCACATCCTGCTCATCGAAGATGAGCCGGGCCTAGTGGTGACGCTCGTCGACCGGTTGACCAGCGAGGGCTACAGCGTGGAAACCGTGTCGGACGGCAACGAGGCGGTTCCTTCGGCCGCCCGAGGGGCGTTCGATCTGATCATCCTCGATCTCATGCTTCCCAACAGGAGCGGGTTCGACATCTGCCGGGATCTCCGGCAACAGGGCCTGGAGACGCCGGTGTTGATGCTGACCGCGCGAGGGCAGGTGACCGACAAAGTCGTTGGACTGAAACTCGGTGCCGACGACTATCTGACCAAGCCCTTCGAGATGATCGAACTCCTGGCACGGATCGAAGCCCTGCTGCGCCGCCGAACGGCCGGCTCGTCCCCCTCGGGTGATCGATACCGGTTCGGCGACGTGGTTGTGGACTTCCGCAAAGCCGAGATCGAGAAGGATGGACGCCAGGTCGGGCTTTCGGCCAAGGAGTTCCAGCTCCTGCGCCACTTCATCCAGCATCGCGGCGCGACCCTCTCGCGCAACGAGCTGCTCGATGAAGTCTGGGGCTACAATTCGATGCCCTCCACACGTACCGTCGATGTGCATGTTGCCTGGCTCCGCCAGAAGCTGGAAACCAATCCCCGGAGGCCTCAGTTCATCCTCACCGTGCACGGACTCGGCTACAAGTTCGTCGGCTGAACTGACAAAGCTACTAAAACCTCACCTTTCGAACCTAAACCGCAGAATATCTTCCATGAATCCCTGTCATTGGGTGCATACTGATTATATTGCGCCTCGGAAAGGTCGGTCGGACAAGCCTTTCCGAGGCGCATTTATCTAACGCGGACATGACTTACTGACACAGGAGACGATAGTGGCTCCACCGAAATATGCGTTTTTCCAAGGCCGCATCGTTCCTTACAACGAAGCGAAGGTCGGAGTCCTGACGCACACCCTGAATTATGGGACCGGCGTTTTTGGAGGACTTCGCGGGTACTGGAACGATGACGAAGAACAGATGTTTGTCTTCCGTCCTGAGGATCATTACCGGCGGTTTCTGCAGTCGGCGAACATGCTATGCATGGAACTCCCCTACACGCTGCAGGATCTGACCCAGGTAACTCTAGATCTTCTACGGCAGGAAGACCTCCACGAGGATGTCTATATTCGTCCTCTAGCGTTCTTCCCCGACGAGGTCATCGGTGTAAAGCTACACGACATGAATCCGGATCTGACGATGGTGGCGATTCCTTTCGGACGCTACGTCGAGAACGAACAGGGCGCGCACGTCACCGTTTCATCCTGGCGCCGTGTCGACGACAATACAATTCCGGCACGCGGTAAGATCTGCGGTGCCTACGTCAATTCGGCCTTCATCAAAACGGATGCCGAGCGTGCGGGTTTCGACGAAGCCATCGTATTGACCGAGGATGGGCACATCTCGGAAGGCTCGGCCGCGAACGTCTTTCTGGTTCGTGAGGGCCGCGTCCTGACGCCGCCCGTCACCGACAATATTCTCGAGGGCGTCGTGCGCCGCACGATGATCCAGCTGCTGCAGGACGACCTCGGAGTGGAAGTCGTCGAACGCAAGCTGGACCGGACGGAACTCTACGTTGCGGACGAAGCATTCTTCAGCGGGACGGGATTTCAGATCGCAGCCGTCACGAAGGTCGATCACCGGCCGGTCGGTTCCGGCTCGATGGGGCCCGTGACGACGAGACTGCGGGATCTGTTCTTCCAGGTTGTGCGGGGAAAGGAAGGGAAGTACCGCGACTGGTGCACGCCCGTCTTTGCGGCCGACAGAGCGCCAGCCCGCTGAACGGGTACCGGTGCGGTCCTGACCGGAAATAACAAAAGCCCGGGGATCAACTCCCCGGGCTTTTCCTCTTTCGCGGCCCCGTCTCGGCCGCTCGTCGGCCCCTCGGCCGCTCGTCTCTTGCGGCCCCCTCGGCCGCTCATCATTCGCTTCTCTGTTACGCCACCGCCTCTTCGGCCTGGAACGGTGTACACGCGCTCGACAGTCTCTTGCTGAATTCGGCGACACCACACCCAATCGCGCCGACGAGGTACACCGTCTTCACCGCATCGTAGATGTGGATGTAGAAACAACGACCGCCCACCTCGACCTCGTAGAAACCGTCACGGTTCTGGTCCGCACGAGCCAGCGTGCCTTCGGCGAGGGTTCTTTTCAGGCTTTCGCGAAAGCCGGCCAGTTTCGAGTTCAGCGAAACGACCTTGTAACCGGTCGCGTTCAAAGGGATTTTGTTTTTTGGCTTCATCGGTTTATCCATCCGGGTTTTCATTAGTCTCGACACTCATCTAGTAAGACGTGCAAAAGCCGGATCTGTTAACAGGCCGGTTGGCTTTTGCGGATTCGAAGGATCCCGAAGGCCTGTAGCAGCGCGAATACGAAGACGAAATCCGCCACCAGGATCAGGGCGAGGTTTCCAGACGGTGTGAGGAGCCCGGCCGCCAGGACGATCGCGGTACCCACCAACCACGCAACGTCCAGTGCGACCGCCAGCTTAGCCTCGCCCAGGCGGATCTCTTCGCGGGCAGCGTTACGAAGAAGACCGATGGCGAAGATGATCAGCGAGATGCCGACGCCGATCAAGATCGACGGCTCCGACAGTCCGAAGGCCGCGGGCAGCGGGATCGCTCCGGCGAGCAGGATCGTGGCCGATGCCAGTGAAAAGGCCCCGTTGGCCTGTAACGATCTCTTGAGAAGTTTCGAGTTCATGGTTTCCTCCGAGTTGGCTGTTGCTTTTGACCGGCCGTTTTTCGGCCGGGTTTCTTGCTCGAGCTCACGATCAGTTCATCGATGGATAGACGCGCCTTCTCGAACGCGGCCGCGTCGTTCAGGAGTTGGAACGCCCAGTTTGCTTCCTGCACGAAGGCGTGCAGTCCGAAAACCAGCCGCTCCGCGTCGATCTCGCCGCCCAACTGCGAACGGCTCTGAGCCTCCCGCACCTCCTCCTCCAGAATTCGGACCCAGGACAGACACAGGTCCGCGACCCGATCCCGGACCGGTCCCGGCCGCGAATCGAATTCCGCCGACGCCGCTGCGAAAAAGCAGCCGCCGCGAAAGACGATTCGTTCCACGTAGGACAACCAGTTGTCGAGTAGTGCACGCAGTCGCTCCAGGCCGCGTTCAACGCTCTGGGCCGGGGTGACAATCTCCTCGACGAAGACGTCCCGTGCCCGTTCCACCGCCGCGAGTTGGAGCTCTTCTTTTGAACCGAAGTGCCCGAAGAGCCCGCTCTTGCTCATTTCGAGCTCTTTGGCCAGACGACCGATCGTCAGCCCGTCCAGGCCGTCGGCCGAGGCGATGTCGACCGCCACGTTGAGGATTTGACGACGGGTCGTAGCGCCCTTCGAGATCCGAGTCCCCACAGAATCCATTCATTGCCTCCCAAAGACTTATAAAGCACGATCGTTCGTATTATAAAGAACGAACGATCGTGCGGTCAAGCAGATAATAAGAAATTGACCAATCTGCAATCTCCAACTTCCAAATGTGGATTCGTCCAATGACCAATCTGCAATGGTTTCCGAGATAAGGCGTTCCAGGCACCCGTTCAAGCACCGCTATCATTCTTCTGGACGGGTCTGATCCGCGACGACCTTAGCGGCCCGCTCCACAGCGTCGGGGTCTCCGAGGTAGAAGTGGCGCATCGGAGTCAGGTCGTCGTTCAACTCGTAGACCAGTGGGATTCCGGTGGGGATGTTGTAGCCGACGATGTCCTCGTCGCTGACGTTGTCGAGGTACTTGACCAGTGCGCGGAGGCTGTTGCCGTGCGAGACAATCAGGACTCGCTTTCCTGAGACCAATTCCGGCGCGATCGCATCGTGCCAGTAGGGCAGGAGCCGGTCGACAGTCAGTTTCAGGCTCTCGGTCAACGGCACGTCTTCGGGGGCCAGCGATCGGTACCGGGGGTCGCTGCGCGGGCACCGTTCGTCGTCTGCTTCGAGCGGCGGTGGCGGAGTGTCGTAGCTACGGCGCCAGACGTGCACCTGTTCCGAGCCGAACCGTTCGACCATCTCCAGCTTGTTTGCGCCTTGGAGATCTCCGTAGTGGCGCTCGTTGAGACGCCAACTGCGCCGGACCGGGATCCACATCATGTCCATTTCTTCCAGCGCCAGCCAAAGCGTCTTGATGGCCCGTTTCAGCACCGAGGTGAACGCGACGTCGAAGTGGTAGCCTGCTTCGCTCATCGTGCGACCTGCTTCCTTCGCCTCGCTGACGCCCTTCTCGGTCAGGCCGACATCCGTCCACCCGGTGAACCGGTTTTCCTTGTTCCAGGTGCTCTCGCCGTGTCGCAGCAGAACCAGAGTCCGCATGTGGTGATCCCTCTTTCCGAAGTCGATTCCTTCGGTTTCCGAAGACGATTCCGTCGGTGGCCGACGTCGATTGGCTTCGGACGAACTCGTCGACTCGTCACTATCCCATACTGGTCAATAGTTTACCCCATCCACACGCACCCCGCACCCGGACCAGACCTGACCGCGTTCATCCGCATAATTGTTTGATGAAGAAGATTCGGTTCATCCATACAGCCGACCTGCATCTGGACAGCCCTTTTCGCGGTCTGGCCCAGACGTCGGGATCCCTCCGGGACCTTCTCCAGTCGGCAACCTTCGAAGCGTTGAATCGGATCGTCACGCACGCGATCGAGTCGAAGTCGGACTTCGTTGTCATTGCCGGGGACCTCTATGATTCCCGAGACCGAAGCCTTCGGGCACTCGTCGAGTTCCGTCACCAGATGGAACGGCTTGCCGAGCGCGACATCGGAGTGTATGTCGTCCACGGCAATCACGATCCGCTCAACGGCTGGGGCAGCGAATTCAAGATGCCGTCGAACGTGTTCACCTTCGACGGTCAGGTACAGGCTTTGCCGGTCATCCGGGGAGGCCGGGAGGTTGCGCGAGTCGCCGGCGTGAGCTACACGCGGGAGCGGGTGACCGACAACCTGGCGCGGTCGTTCAAGCGCACCCTTGGCGACGTGTACTCGATCGCCGTCCTGCATGCCAACATCGGCCGCCAGTCCGGACACGCCGATTATGCGCCGGCCCCGCTCGACGACCTAGTCCGTGCCGGATTTGACTATTGGGCCCTCGGTCATGTTCACAACCGATCCGTACTGTTCGCGTCGCCACCCATCGTCTACCCGGGGAACCCACAGGGTCGACATGCCCGAGAGACCGGGCCCCGGGGTTGCTTTCAGGTCGATGTGGACTCCAGCGGCCGGACACGCTTGAAGTTCATCGAGACCGACGTCGTCCGATGGGCCAACCTCGAATTCTCCATCGGAGACCACTCTCGGATGGATAGCTTGATCGACGGGCTCAGAGAAAAAGCGAAGCGGATCGGCGCGAAGTTCGACGGCCCCACCCTCCTTCGCTGCCGACTCGTGGGGAACGGGCCTCTCCACTCCGATCTGCGCCGCGAGGGCATGAGCGAGGAGATTCAGCATCAGCTTCAGTCCCTCGTCGACGTCGAATCTGTCCGGATCATGACCGACCCAGGATCGGGCCGCGACGATTTGGCAGCATCAGAACCCATCATCAGTGATTTCCTCAGCCTCGTAGAACGGGCCCAGGCCGATCCTGCCTACCGAGCTGAACTCGCAGAGAGCCTGACTCCGCTCTTCCGAAAAAGGGAGTTGTTTACAGCCGACGCCGCTCGCATCGGGGAGTGGATTGAGAAAGCGGGGACGCTCGGCGTGGACCTTCTCCTCGAACGATGAGGATCACCGACATTGCCGTGAACGGCTTCGGGGTTTGGCATGACCGGGCCTGGAGGGGACTGTCGGACGGCGTCAACGTCTTTCTCGGTCCCAACGAGGCCGGCAAAACGACCTTGATGAGCTTCGTCCGTTCGATTCTCTTCGGGTTTGAGCGCAGGAACCATCCCCGGAGGTATGAGCCGCTCGGCGGGGGGATCCACGGCGGTTCGCTCGGGTTGAGGCTCGAGGAGAAAGTCATCCGGGTGGAGCGTAAAGCCGGCCGACACGTTCGTGGCGCGGTGGCCGTGCATCATGACGGCGGGACCGGCGATGAACAGATGCTCGAGTCCCTCCTGGGAGGCACGACACGCACCCTGTACCACAACGTGTTTGCATTCGGTCTGGAAGAGCTCGAGCACTTTCGCACCCTCGAGGAAAGCGAGGTGGCCTCCCACATCTCCGGCGCCGGCATGGGCGTCGGTGCGACACGTTGGAGTCGGGTCCAGAAGGACCTGGAAGATCGCCGCGGCAAGTTGTTCCTGCCGCGAGGCCAGAACAGCACCATCAACCGGTCGTTGAAGGAGTTGGAAGCGGTTCGCGACGAGCTGGACCGTACCGAGCACGAACCCGAGGAATACGTCGCTGCGCACGAAGAGCGAGCCGGTCTCGAAGTCGAGATTCAGGCTCTCGAAGAGTCGATATCCCTGCTGTCGAGCCGGGTCGCGCACTACGAGAAGCTGCGGAAAGCCGAACCGTACCGCAATAGGCGAGACGGAATCGAAAAACGGCTGGCAGGGCTCGAGACGATCGAGAGCTTCCCCGAAGGGGGTGTCCAGAGTCTGAACCTCTTGCTGCACCAGCGGAGGCAGCTCGAGGACGAGTTGGAAAGACATCGCGCGGAGAACGAGCAGCGAAGGGCGAAACGGGCCGAAATGGCTTCGCGCTACACGCCGCAGGAGCTCATCCGCCGCGGTCGTGCGGTCGAGTCCCTGCGACTGCTTCTGCCACGCCAGGACGCCGCCGATGAAGTCGTCGCGGCCGCTGCCGCGAAGCAGGAAGCCGTGTCGGGCGAACTCGCCGCGATCTCCTCCGCTGCCCGGGCGGCGCGGCCGCCTTCCCGGTTTGCGATGACGATCTTCATGGGCCTGGTCGGTGTCGTCGTTGCCGTCCTCTTCATGATGGCGCAACCGGTCGCCAGCGGAGCCATCGGCGCAGTGCCGTTCGCGATGATGCTGTGGTACTACGGTCGCACGCGCCGGGCGGGGCGCCTGCAGGTGCACGTGGAGGCCTGCGAGGAACGGTTGCGCTCCGCTGAGGAAGGCGTTCGCAAGGTCGAGGATCTGCGTTCGAAGCTGCGATTCAACATCGAGGCCCTGATCGGCCGACCCAATTTTTCGGCCCTCGATCTGGCTCGGGAAGAGGCGAGGGTTCAGGACTTGGGCGAGATGGCGGAGGGGATCCGATCCCTCGATGAGGCGCTGCAGCTCGAAGACCGGCAGCGGGAAACCATCATGAAGCACGTTGCCGACAACGAAGGCAAGATCCTCTCGCTGCTCGAAGCTGCCGGAGCGGCAACGGAGAGTGAATTTTTCCGTCGCGGAGAGCTCTTCAAACAGAGGCAAATTCTTCAAGTAGAGCTGGATCGAACCCCGTCAGGGACCATCGATCCGGAGCCCGGGATGGAAAGCGTCCATGCCCTCGATGCCGACGCCTACCAGGCTGGGATCGCCGAACTGGAGGCGTCCAGGGCCCGTCTGGCTGAGACCCGACGCGCTTGTGGCGGGGTCGAAGAACGGATCCGTGCTCTGGGACGCAGTGAGGAGCGTTCGCGGGTTCGCCTGCGCCAGGAATCCATCCTGGCGGGAATCGACGAAGCCTCCGAGAAGTGGGCGGTGCTGACCCTGTGCCGCACTCTGCTCGAGGAAACTCGGAAGATCTACGAGACCGAGCGTCAACCGGAGGTCTTGCGGTCTGCCTCGGAGTTTTTCAACCGGATGTCCGAGGGTCGATACACGCGAGTCATCAGCCCGCTTGGGTCGGCCGACCTGGTGATCGAGCGTGAGGACGGGACTCGCCTCGGCCCGGAGCATCTGAGCCGCGGCACCGCCGAACAGCTCTACCTGGCCGTCCGTCTAGCGCTGGTTCGCGAGTACTCCCGCCACGTAGAACCGCTGCCCGTAATCTTCGACGACATCTTCGTCAACTTCGATCCGGGGCGCACCCGCAACTCGATCGAAGCCGCCCGGGACCTGTCGAAAACCCATCAAGTACTGCTCTTCACCTGTCACCCGCACTTCAGCGAGCTGGTCCGCGAAATTGTCACCGACGCCAAGGTCTTTCCACTACAATAACGTCTGTGGAGTTAAAGGACGTTCGCGCCTCGGTGGGTTTTTCCGACGAGAGGATGCAGAAGGTCCCACTTTTCGGTTCCGAAAAGTACTTCTGCGACCTGTATTGTCTGAAGCCTGGGCAGGAACAGAGTGTCCACAGGCATCCCGAATCCGACAAGATCTACTATGTCATCGAGGGCCGTGGGTTGTTCCATATCGCCGGTGAGGAACGCGAGTGCGGAGACGGCGAGGCCGTCATCGCGCGGCCGAATGAGGATCATGGAGTCCGAAACCAGGGTGAGGGCAACCTGGTATTGCTTGTCTTCATGACCCCCCGACCATAGAATCCTTCTCCAAAACGCTCACTGCTAGCAGCGCACCGCGCGGGTCGGTGGAGAGGTCGAAGATGGGACGAAATGCACAGTTGATCCGTCAATGGGCGATCCTCAAACAGATCGAGAGTACGCGCTGGAGCACCATTCCGGACCTTGCCTCACGTCATTCAGTCTCGACGAAGACGATTCGTCGCGACCTTGCGGCGCTCATGGAAGCTGGGTTCCCGCTCTACGACGAACGGTACGAGGGCAAGGTCTACTGGCGCCTGGCTGAAGACTACAAAGGCCTGCCGCTGGCGAACCTGTCGCTGTCGGAACTCGCCGCGCTCTACTTCAGCAGGAACATGGTCGGCGCGCTCGCAGCGCCTCCCTTCTCCAATGACATCGACTCGGCGTTCAAGAAGATCGAGGGAGCGCTTCCGGAGAAGAACATCTCGTTTTTCGACAGCCTGGACTCCATGATATCGGTCCGCGCCGACGCACCCAAAGACCTGGACCAGCACAAACACACTATCCGGACTCTCATGGATGCGATCGGCGAAGATGCGACCATCCGTATGGAGTATTTCTCCGTCCATAGCCAGAAGAAGAAATCCTACACGGTGAATCCTTACCGGCTGATGTATTACAAGGGCGGGCTCTACCTGTTCGGCTACGTCGAGGAATATGAACAGATTCGGACGTTCGCCATCGAGCGCATCGAGGAAATCGAGAAGCGCTCCGACCACTTCGAAAAACCCGCCGATTTTTCCGTGGAGAGCTATCTCGAATCGGCCTTTGGGCTCGTCAAGGAAGATCCGATCGATGTCGATGTGCTCTTCAAGGCCGAAATCGCTCCCTACGTTGGGTCACGCGCGTGGCATCCCTCGCAGAAAGTCCGCGATGTTGGAGGCGGAGAGATTGTCATGAGCCTTCACGTCGGTGGAGAGTTTGAGTTGGTAGCGTGGATCATGAGTTTCGGACCGTCGGCGGTTGTGCTGTCACCAGAACGCCTGCGGCGACGGATCGAGGCCGACCTCGATTCCATGGCGGCCGCCTACCGGAGAGAGGTTACCGTGGCACCGGCCCCCGGGCGGAAGCCGAAGAAGAAGGTCCGGAAAGCACCGGCCGTAGCCAAGCGCTGAGCGGCCACTAGTCGCGACACCCTTCGGTTATCCTTCAGCGGCCACTAGTCGCGACACCCTTCGGTTATCCTTCAAGGATGTCCCTGCTCAGAGCAATAAACGACCCGAAGCAACCGCTGCTGAACGTTGAGTGGTGTCCGCCACAGATGGATCTGTCGCTCGATCAGAGCATGGACGCCTGGATCGACAGCAACCACTTCATCCGGAAAGTTACTTCGCTCCAACGCTTCGTCTTCATGACGGACGGGTCGACCGGGCGTCGTGAAGAACAGAACCTTCGGCACGTGATCATCAACCTGGATACCGAAGCCGACCATTCCCTGATCGTTCCGATCCTCACTGCCAAGCACCCTCTCGACTATTGCCTCGAATTTGCCGAGAAAGCCTATGCGCTCGGGTTTCGATCCCTGGTCGTCCTGGGAGGCGATCGGTTCGACGGTGTCCCAAGATGCGTGGAACACGCATACGAGCTGCGCAAGATGATTCGAGAACGCGTGCCCGGGCTGGCCCTGGGCGGATGGGCGAACCCTCATGGCGGCACCCGGCAGGTCGAGTTCATGGTCGATGCCGACTATTGCGCCGACTTCTACCTTTCCCAGATCAGTTCCCATCACAACGCCGAGGCGCTGGACAGATTTCTGGACGAGTGTGCCGATCGGGGTGTACAAATACCCGGAGTGTTCGGGGTCTTCTACTACCGCAGCGCCAACCCGAAGACACTGAACGCGCTCGGCAGGTTTTTTCCGGTGCCGATCGAAGGGCTGAAAGCGGATTTCGCCGTCGGGCGCCGACCCGAAGACATTTGTGCAGAGACTATTCATGCATTGCTGCGGCGCGGCATGCGGAACATTTACCTGAGTAACCTGCCGACGACGGATGTCGAAGGACGCCTGGCGCGCATCGAAGCCCGTCTCGAGGACATCCAGGTCTCCTCCTGAAGGGGAGATGACGAGCGGCAGGTAGCGCGACGAGCCAAGTCGTTGCACGGTCCCGCTTCAGGCGCGTGGCGGCGAAATTCGTTGACGCCACGCCATGTGCCTTTCATAGTGTCGGGAAAACAGGCTAGCAGCCCGTGGCAGAACTCTGCAGGGCCGCGTTACGGCCAAACGGGGCCGGATTCGAGGAGGCGAGGACGAAACAATGCTCATTCATTGGGAGGAGTCGGCGACAACGAAGACGGCCCCGTTTCGCCGTAACCCGAAGGGCGCAGGGGGGTTCGGGCCGCAGGCTTTGTCCCTCGTCGGTCACGATGAATGATCATCGCTCCGCTCCTCTCTTCGCGCCTGCAACCCGAAGACCCCTGCGCGCGACCCTGCAGAGTTCTGCCACGGGCTGCTAGCAACCAAGGAGTGCCTATATGGATCGGAGAAGCTTCTTTGCAGCGATCGGTGCGGCCGGTGCAACCTCGCTCGTGCCCACAGCCGCGCTCGCCGAAGTGCTTGAGCACCGGATGATCGAAGAACTCGAACCGCAGGGTGGACAGGAGCGGGAACTGGAGCCGATGCCGGAGAAACCCACGCTCGAGGACTTCTTCAAACTGCGCTTCACTTCGAGCAACCACGTCTTACAGAGCGCGACGCGCGCGATGAAGACGGGCCAGGACGAGGAAGTTATCCTCTCCTGCCTCCTCCACGACCTCGTTTTGACCCTCCAGCGTCCCGATCATGGCTGGTGGGGCGGCCAGTTGTTCGAGCCATACGTTCCCGAAACCGTAAGTTGGGCGATCCGATACCATCAGCCGCTGCGGTTTTACCCGGACCCCTCCGTCGACTACGAGTATCCGGAGATGTATTACCGTATGTTCGGCCAAGACTACGTGCCGGAGCCCTATATCGAAGAAGCGTACAACTACGCGCGTAATCACAAGTGGTACATGCGGGCAAGGCTGATCACGATGAACGACGAGTACAGCTTCGACCGCAATGCCGAGGTGTCGCTCGATCCGTTCATCGACATCATCGGCCGTCACTTCAAGCAACCGAAGGAAGGGTTGGGCTTCGACAACAGCCCGGTGGCGCATATGTGGCGAACATATGTGGCGAACGATTATCAATCCGAACCGACGTCTGTGATCCCGGGTTGATTCTCGAACCGTCTAGAGGGAGCGGTTGAGTTCCCTCAGGGAGCGGCGTTGCGCCTGGCGGGGCCTGCGGCGCCTTTGCCGACTGTGTCCAGTCGGTTGATCAGCGTTGCACGCAGTTTGTCTTTCGCTTCGGACGGGCCCTGGTAGTAGAGCGCATTCGCGGGGGCGGGAAACCAATTCAGGACGGCGCCATCCTCGGCTTTGAACTGGTAACCGTGCGCGATCACGGTCCACCCTCCCCTGTAGCCGGCTTCTTGAACCAGTCTCTTCAGCGTATCCAGGATTTCCGGCGAAGTTGTCCACAGATGGCGCACCTCGGTCTCTTGCGACGAATTTACAGCTAATAGAATGTTTCCAGCCTATGATGGTTGACCGGCGCGGGTGTTTAAGGATTTCCAGTACCGGACCCTGAAGAGCTGGAGCTGCACCCGACGCGTCGTTGCCAAGGCCGAGTTCCTGGACAAGGGTGCCAATCCTCGATTCGTGGTGACTATTACCGACAAAACGCCTCGCCGCCCAAGCTCTCTATGAAGATTTCTACTGCGCTCGCGGTGACATGAGAACCGCATCAAGGAACAACAACTGGATCTGTTTGCCGACCGCACCAGCGCGGCGACGATGCGTGCCAATCAGCTCCGGCTGTATCTATCCTCAGCCGCTTACATGCTCATGCATGCACTGCGTCGTCTCGGGCTCAAGGATACCCCGCTGGCCCGCGCTCAATGCCAGACCATCCGCCTGAAGCTTCTCAAGATCGGCGCTCGCATCCGCCTGACGGTCCGCAACGTCTGGCTCTCGATGTCGGAGGCCTATCCCTACGCCGAAGTCTGGGTCCTGACGAAGTCGTATCGCTCTGCGTAGGGAAAGTGACGAGTGACAAGTGAAGGGAAAGAAGGGAGAAAACAGGGACAGTCGAGACTGTCCCCGTTTTTTCTCAGGACCCGTGATCAGTGGTCCAGCCAGGGACGGACTAAGGATAACTGATTAGGATCTGCCAGCTATGCTGCCAGGCGAGCTTCGAGCCGTCTCGACACGACCAGGATAACAACCAGCGAAACACTCGACGCCGCGAACAATACCCACCAGTGGGTCTCGAGGACCAGCGAGCCCAGCATGGCATAGAAGAACGACGATGGGAGCGAGCCGATAGCGCTGGCGAGGAGAAAGCGTCCGAAACCCACCCCTGTCAGCCCGGCCGCGTAACTGACGGCGTCAAACGGCACGGCGGGTAGAAGCCGGACAACGAATATGGCGCGGCCTCCGTACCTGGACATGAAGCGCTCGGAGCGTGCCAGTCCTCGTCGGGCAAACCTCATCGCCAGGGGTTGCCCGAAGGTCTTCGAGATGTAGTAGCAGAGGGAAGCTCCCGCTAGCGTCGTGGCCCAGGAAAGCAATGTTCCCCAGAAGGCGCCGAACAGGAATCCGTTCGATGCCGAGATCACGTTCGCGGGCAGCGGAGCGACGACCGCCTGAGTGATCATCAAGAGGCCCGAAACGAGGGCGGCCCAGCCGCCCATGAAGCGAACGCTGGAACCCTTCGATCTCCGCTGCGCCAGGGGCAAACGTAGACGGCCACTCCCGCACCGAGGATCGAGACCACTGCAATCAGGCGCAGCATGTGATGTTTGTACTCCATATCTCTAAGGGTTAGATCGGCGGTCGGAGCCCTACCTTTAATTAGGGCGTGTTAACACTACCGTAGTGCCTCGACGATGAGAGCGAAGTGAAGGAAGGCGAGGAACATGACGTCGAGTTTATCGAAACGGGAGAAGATACGCCGGAAACCTTTGAGTCGGCGGAAGAGCCTCTCGACTTCGTTCCTGCGGCGGTAGAGAACGCGGTCGTATTCCCACGGCTCCAGGCGGTTGCGCTTGGGCGGCACGACGGGAATCCACCCAAAATCCAGAGCCAATCGGGTCTGGTCGTCCTGGTAGGCGCGGTCCATCAGCAGCGGTAGCGGCTCGGGTAGTGGCCCCAGACCGGCGAGCAGATCGCGGCCCTGCGGGGCGTCGTGCGCTTGGCCGGGCGAGAGCGCAAACGTTATTGCCGTTCGAGCATTCGCGGCAACCAGATGAATCTTGGTGGTCCATCCGCCGCGGGATTTGCCGATCGCTTGCGGACCGTTTTTTTTAACGCACCCGTGCCGTCGGGATGCACCTTCACAATGGTTGAGTCCATCGAAACGGCTTCCACCCGGATGCGCACCAGTTGCTCGCGCTGGAGTTTTTCGAAGACGGCGTCGAGCACGCCGTTCTTGGACCAGCGGTTCATCCGGGTGTAGATGGTGTGCCAGTTGCCAAAGCGCTTGGGCAGACCGCGCCACTTGCAGCCCTGCTCAGCCACATACAAAATGGCGTTCAAGACCGTCAGGTTCGAAAGACTGACGTTCCCCCGCTGACGCGGCAGCTCCGGCTCGATGCGACAATACTGCTCCTGTTGATCTCCATGCCCTATTATAAAACATTCTTGCTCTTTAGTGTTAACACGTCCTAATCCGTCCCGGCGAATATTTCGCCTTTCCTGGCGCAAAAACTGCGCGTTTGGGAGTTGTTCGAAATACCTCGGGGGGGCATTTTGGAAGGGCCCGTGTCCAAAACGGAGGTGTAGGTGTGGTCTATGACCGCACTCTCTTCGAACCGAAACCCTGTGCGTTCATAGAGCGCACCTACACCCGATCGTAGAGTTGCTTGTCTCCGGTACCGAACGGCTCACTCCCTCCCTGCGGGCTTCCCTCAGGATGAATCGGACAGTAATGGTCCCGATCCAGCTCGACAACCCTGCACCGCATCCCCGGCCGGGTCCGAATCTGGCCCGCCCTGCGGATAGAGTGTCGCCTTGGACATGCGACACTCGGCGATCTGCAAATCAACCGATCACCTTTTCCTTCCTGTCCTGGAAGTCCACATCCCGCTCATGCGGTGTGTCCACTGCAAGGTGTTTGCCTACCATGACACCGTGAAGCAGCTCGCGAAGAAACGCGCTTACAAACTGGACGAAGAGGACGGCTTCATCAATCTCGAAGTGTCCTACTGGCAGAAGTTTTGGGCCGGGTTCCGACGCGTCGTCAGAATCTGATCTTCCTTCCTTGCTGCTTTTCTTGACTCACTACAGCAAACCCTTTATCGTGAGTGCGTTAAATTGTTTTCAGTCCAGTGAGCCTAGCTGCGGCCGGTGTGTTTCCAGCGCCCGGCCGCTTCTGGTTGGGAGGACACCGTCGTGCAGACATCGATGAAAACCGTTGCTATGGTCGCGATCTTTTCTTTAGTCGGCGTGGCTTTGTTCGCCCAGCAGAAGCCACCGCCGAAACCAGGCCAGGAACAACGGATCGAGAAGGCGCATGAAGGCCTGTTGGGTCGACAGCCCGACAAGGCAGAAGAGGAAAGCGGCTTCACCGACGCGATGGCCAGCGCGCTGCCGGCGTCGACTGGTTCGTCCGAAATACCGCACAACAATTTTGTCGATGACTACATTTTCGGACGGATCGAGCGTGACGGCGTTCCACATTCGGGTGTTTCTAACGATTTCGAGTTCGTTCGCCGCGTATACCTCGATGCCACCGGTTTGTTGCCTTCCGCTGAAGACGTTCTCGAATTTGTGGCGAGTACAGACCCCGACAAGCGGGATCGGTTGATCGATTCCCTCATCGGGACGGCCGAGTTCGCCGAACAGTGGGCGTGGTTCTGGGGCGATCTGTTTCGCCTGACAGGTCCGACGGGCAAGGGGAAGAACGCTTTCCACTACTGGAACAAGGAATGGTTGCGCGTCGACCGGCCCTACACCGACGTCGTCACCGACTTGCTCACGGGCGTCGCGAAGAGCCACAGCACGATTCCCCAGCTCGGTGTGCTCGCGCGCAGCTACAGCGGGACGAACCAATTACCGAGGACGCCGGATGACTATGCTCAGTTGAACCGGCTCGACAGCATCGATGACATGAACGTGGACGTGACCCGTCTGTTCCTGGGCATCAACATCAGCTGTATCTCCTGCCACGACGGCGCGGGACACCTCGAACCGATCAACCTCTACCTTTCCCGGAAAACACGCCAGGAGTTCTTCCGGCAGGCGGCGTTCCTGGGCAACATCCGGATGATTGCGGCATGGGACGAACGGAGCAGGAACAATTCCGGTTCCGACATGGTGTTTGACGAGATGGCTGCCGGCTACGACACCACCTACGACGCGCCGTGGATCACCGACAGCATCACGAAGTATCCGCGTTACGGCGGAAAACATCAGCCCGCGTTCGTCCTGACGGGCGAAGAAGCAGGAACCGATGCCGACCCGCGTGAAGAATTCGCCCGGATGATCACGACTCATCCGCAGTTTCGACGCGCGCTGGTCAACCTCGTCTGGGGTCGCCTCATGACGCTGGCTTTCGTCGAGCCTTACGACTCGTTCGACCTCGACCGGCTCGATCCGGACAACCCGCCGCCGGCGCCCTGGACCATCCAGCCGACCTACCCCGAACTGTTGGAGGCACTCGCGGAAGATTTCGGGGCGAACGACCACAGTGTCCAGCACGTCATCCGTCTCATCATGAAGTCTAGCGCGTACCAGCTTTCGTCGCAGTTCAGCGGCGAATGGAGGGACTCTTACGCTCCCTACTACGCGCGCAAGCTCATCCGTGTCCTGAGCGGTCCTGAAGTGATCGATTCGATCGCGCAGGCGACCGGGCGGCCCGGCAACTTCACGTTCTCCGGCATGCCGGTCACCCGGGTCAAGCAGATGGCCAGTCCCGGCGACGTGGGCCGCCGGAGCACGGAAGGGGCGATGATCACCAACATCATGCAGAGCTTCTTCCAGAGCAATCGATCGACGCCGCCCCCGATCGGAAACAAAGCGTCCACCCTGCAGGCGCTGTTGTTGATGGACTCCGCCATCGTGAACGATCGGGTCCTCGCGTCCGACGACAGTCGGGTTCAAAGGCTCGTCGAATCGGAGAAGGCCGCCGCGGATATTGTCGACGAACTGTTCCTGTCCAGTTTGGGTCGCTTCCCAACCCCGGCCGAAAGGGAAGTCTCTCTCCAACACATGGAGCGCGACCGCACGCGTGGAGCCGAAAACCTTCAGTGGGCGTTGTTGAACGGTGTGGAGTTCATCCTGAACCATTAGCAGCCATCAGCCTTCTGCCACGGGCTGCTGGACGAGGAACGATCAGATGGAACGCCAGCTCAGGAACCTGATTCCGACTCGAAGAGAAGTACTCCACTGGGGGGGCGCGGCCCTTGCAACGACCTGGGTCGATCGCCTCATATGGCCCCTCAACGCACGAGCCCAGGGTCGGGCAAACCCGCGCGGTACCGCACGGAACTGCATTTTTATCGAGATGGGTGGGGCGATCAGCCCGATGGAGTGCTGGGACTTCAAAGAGACCAAGTTCACTCCCAAGGACCTGGACGTCGTGAAGGTGTCCACGGAACTGTCTCTGTCCAGGCGGCTGTTTCCGACCCTCATCGACAAGATGGATCAGGTGTCGCTCGTGCGCTCGATGTGGTCGCCCGAGCGCATCCACTTCCAGGGCCAGTACCACACTCAGGCCGGTCGTGCGCTGAACCCGGCCGTGGCCAAAGAGATTCCCGCTTTCGGCAGCGTCATCGCAACGGAGTTGGATCCCCGCCGCCGCGACACGGATCGATTTCCCACTTACGTCAGCACCGGGCTGACCCGGGCGCGGGCAGGCTCGATCGGTTCCGGGCTGTTTCCGGCGCAGTTTACGGCGCTCGATCTAGATCCGACGACGGTCTTTGAAGCGTTCCGCGGGAACAGGGAAGGCGTCGACACACTCCTCGACGAACGCTGGACGCTACTAAGCGAACTCGCCGAAGTCTCCGCCGCCCAGCGTGCGTCGCTGGGCGAAAAGACATCCGACTACAGGACTTTCTATCGGGAAGCCTACGGCCTGCTGAACGACCCGCGTTGGGCGAGGGTCTTCAACACGAGCGATGCAGAGCGCGAAAGATACGGTGACGACGAGTACGGTCTGGGGTTGATCCTGGCGAAGAACGTCCTGGCCGCCGATGCCGGTACCCATTTTGTGTACGTTTACGACGGTGACAAATGGGATCACCACAGCTACATCTTCGATCACGACCGATACCCGAGGAACCACTACTTCACCTGCAACCGTTTCGACAAGGGGATCACGAGCCTGCTCGACGACCTGTCCTCGATGCCTGGCGTCGAAGAGGGAACTACGATGCTGGACGACACACTGATTGTGGCGGCCAGCGAATTCGGCAGAACGCCGGCCATGAACGCGGTTCGGGGACGGGATCACTACGGAGACACCTACACGACTTTCTTCGCCGGAGGAGGCGTCAAGGGTGGTCGGATCATCGGCAAAACCAACGAGGACTGCTCGAAGTGTATCGACACGGGCTGGAAGCACTTCGAACAGCCGGCCATGGACAATACGGTGGCGTCGATCTACTCCGCCCTCGGGATCGACTGGCTCAAGAGTATCGAAGAGACGCCATCGGGTCGCTCCTACGACTACGTCGACGCGTTCGGTCTGGCACAGAGCCAGCCCATCGCCACCGACGAGATCGCCGAACTGTTCGAGTAGCTACCATGAGTCGATCCGGGGGGCCGTTCGCAATCCTCGCTGCAGGGATTCTTTTCGTCGCTAGCGCTGCCCCTTTCCCTGCGCAGACACCTGCTACGCCAGAACCGGCCGAACGAGCGGAACCGGGAATGGTTCGCATTCCCGCCGGGGAATTCTGGCTCGGGAGGGTCCACCGAAATCTGCTCGATGAGTTGAACTGGCGGGCACGGCCCCGGATGGATGATCAGCCAGCCCACCTGGTTTTCATCGACTCGTTCTACGTCGACGAGTACGAGGTGACCAACGAGCGTTATGCCGCCTTCGTCGAGGCGACCGGACAAGCGGCTCCCTACCACTGGGTTGACGGCGCGGTTCCGGCGGGTCGCGAGCGATTCCCCGTCTACAACGTCAACTGGGACGAAGCCAGCTCTTATTGTGGCTGGGCTGGCAAGCGCCTGCCGACTGAGGCGGAGTGGGAACGGGCGGCCCGCGGCGGCCTCGACCGGAAGAACTACCCCTGGGGAGACGACTTCGAAGTCGCCGATACGGCCGACTACCAAGAGAGCGGACGCGGCGAGCGGACGCCTCTGGCGCACTTTGGCTGGCCCGGCGGCCCGGTCGAGGTCGGATCTCTGCCCCCGAATGGATTCGGAATGTACGACGCCACCGGCAATGTCAGCGAATGGGTTGCGGACTGGTACGAGAGAGGGTACTACGCCGTCAGTCCCGACGAGAATCCGCAGGGCCCGGCCGAAGGTGTCTACCGTGTGTTCCGGGGCGGCAGCTGGGGCGATACCGACAACCGGATGCTCACGGTGAACTACCGGAACTACACGAAACCGTCGCTGCGGACGGTTACCCTGGGTTTTCGCTGCGCGAAAACCGTAGTCAGTAGTCAGTGCTGAGGAGAGCCGACTCCCCTCCTTGGATAAGGAGGGGTGGATGCGCCGAAGGCGCAGACGGGGTGGTTCGAGATAATCCGGGTGGATGCGCCAAAGGTGCAGACGGGGTGGTTGTTTGGACAGCGTTGAGACCGTTCGGAATTTCTTGGTCAACACCACCCCGGCGCTTCGCGCCACCCCTCCTCATCTGAGGAGGGGAGTTTGGCGGTACCGCGAGGCTTTTGCTGACAACTGAACATCGAGGTGCGTTAAATGGGTCGTTATTGGGTTTCCGGGTTCGTACTGCTAGTGCTGGGCCTCCCGTTCCTGAGTGCCCAGAAGCCACCGTCTTACGAGTTGGCCTCCGACTGGCTCGAACTACGAGACGGCATGGAGTGGGGGCCGGTTTCGTCGGTGTCCGTCGATCGTCAGGGCCGTATCCTTGCGATGCAACGCGTCGATCCAGCCATCGTCGTGCTCGACGGGGCCGGGAGGTTCGTCGAGGGCTGGGCCGACGGTCTGTTCACATGGGCCCATGGTCTCCGTGTCGATGACGATGGATTCATCTGGGCCACCGACGGCCAGGGACATGTGGTGATGAAGTTCAGCCCGGACGGTGAACTGCTCCTCGAGTTGGGTCAGCGCGATGTGGCTAGCGATGGTCCTGACACGTTCAACCGACCGACCGATGTCGCCGTCGCTCGGAACGGAGATTTCTTTGTCAGTGACGGATATGGAAACTCACGAGTGGTGAAATTCGATCGGTCCGGGAAGTTCTTGAAATCCTGGGGAAGCAAAGGTACAGGACCGGGCGAGTTCGATCTGCCGCATTCGATCGTGATCGACTCTCGGGGTCGGGTGCTCGTCGGCGACCGCGAGAACAGCCGCGTCCAGATCTTTGACCAGGAGGGCACGTATCTCGACCAGTGGAACGACGTCAGCGCGCCTTACGGTCTCCACATCACTGAAGAAGACATCCTGCTGGTCGCCGACGCCAACGGCGGTTCGATTACGATCGTGGACGGTTCCGGTCAGAAACTGGACGTGATCGGCGGCCTCGGCCGGCCACACTGGGTGTCGATGGACGCCGGCGGGAACATCTACTTCGCAGACGTCCGCGCTCAGAACCTGGGGAAGCTTGTCCCGAAGAAGTGACAAGTAGATCGAAAGGAAGGGATTAGAATAGACAGACTCCTCTGTCGCTGTCCGCATGCGGGACCCGCTGAACGGGTTCATCCTCGGTAATGGTCCGCTAGATTTTGACCGACCATTACCGCATCCCCGTCCCTTGCAAGAACCCACCAGGTTTTGCGGTACACTGATTCTTTACTTATTTGATTAATTAGCATCTCAATCGATGAACTTAGCGGCAACCATACCGATCGAAGAACCCTACGTCGAGTTTCATGAACGGTTTCCGGCGTTGAGCCTGGTCGGGAACACCCGGATGGTGGAGATTCTCTGCTTCAAGGAGGAGTTTCCGGGAGTTCGCGTATTCGCCAAAGCTGAGTACACCAATCCTGGCGGAAGCCTCAAGGATCGACCCGTTCGACGGATGCTCCTCGAGGCGTTGCTGGCCGGCGAGTTGGAGGATGGCCGGGCAGTGCTCGACTCGAGCTCCGGCAATGCAGGCATCGCCTATGCGATGATCGGCGCGATGATGAAGGTCCCGGGTCACATCGTGGTGCCCGGGAACGCAAGCAAGGAACGAAAGCTTCGGATACAGTCTCACGGCGCTACCCTGATCGAGACGGATCCGATCGAAGGCTACGACGAGGCGCTGCGCGCGAGCCATCGGATCGTCGATGCCGAGGGCCATCGCTTCTTCCACTGCGACCAGTATTCAAACGACAACAACTGGCTGGCTCACTACAACACGACCGCCACTGAGATTCTCGTCCAGATGGAGGGCCACGTCACCCATTTCGTGGCCGGCGTCGGGACAGGAGGCACACTGACCGGAGTGGGCCGTCGATTGAAGAAGGAAGTTCCGGGCGTCGAAATCGTCCAGATCATACCGGAGGATTTTCCCGGTATCGAAGGGCTGAAGCCGCTCGAGTCTCCCGGAGACATCATCCCGAAGATTCTCGACACGAGCGTCGTCGACCACCAGGTTCGCGTTTCGAGCGACGACTCTGCCCACATGTGCGCGTTGCTAGCCCGGCATGGCCTCTTCGCGGGCCAGTCGTCGGGAGCTTATCTGCAAGGCGTGTATGAAACCGCCAAACGGATCGGAGAGGGAACCATCGTGACGATCCTCAACGACATCGGTGAACGTTACATGAGCACCGCGCTGTGGGAGGCGCCTTCGGGAGTCCCCGCGACTTGACGCGACCCTGACCCGATTTGACTGAGCGCCGAGAACTCCTTCATCCCATAACCATTGCATTGCAGATTGCTCGATTTCTTATTGGTCGGAAATCTGAAATGAAGCAGTCTCCAATGAGCAACCTGCAATGTGGATTGTCCAGATATCGCGATTTGCAATAAGACCGCCAAGTCTCCGGAATTCGGGGACGGAGACCGAAATTCCCGAAGCGACAGACAATCAGCCCGCCTCATCTTACCTGCAGGCTGTAGTTTCGGTATAACTCCGTGCCGACGATCTTCACGCTGGCCGCGACCGGCACGGCGATCAGCAGCCGAGGATACGAACGGTGAAGAACGCCAGGACCAGGGCGATAAGCAGGCCGCCGATCACGAGCCACCGCGTCGGTTGCTCGCCGAAGGCCCCGCTCATGTCGGTTAGATGTCCCAGATCTTCCGGAGCTGGTCGTTCGTGAATCGCAGCCGTTCGGCGAGTGTACTGGAAAGTCCGAGTGTGATCTTAGATGCCATGACCGGGTGCAGATCCATGATCTCCACCAGGTCGGGATGGAAGAATCCAATCAGTGTCGTTCAAGTCCCGGAAGATCGGAACATGCCGAAGAATCTCGCTGACGTCTTCCTTAGTGTGACCGAGCCGGAAAATGTTGGCCCAGATTCCATCGGTTTGCATGTTGAAGGAATGTACTAAAGGGAGAATGGATTTTCAATTTCGGAATTCCGCCCGCGAGAAGGGCCGACGCCGACAAAGTCGTTGACCGGCCGTGTCGGCATAACTTAAGTTTGGCGGATCATGAAAGCCATTCGTATACACACGCACGGAGGGCCGGAAGCCCTCAGTTTCGAGGAGACGCCGAACCCCGAGCCGGGGTCGGGGGAGGCCGTCGTCCGAACCGAAGCTATCGGTGTCAACTTCATCGACGTGTACCACCGGACCGGTCTGTACCATTTCGATACGCCTTTTACACCCGGCATGGAGGCGGCGGGAACGGTCGAGGCCGTCGGCCCGGATGTGACCGAGGTTCATGTCGGAGACCGCGTGGCGTATGCCATGACGCCGGGATCGTACTCCGAAGCGCCCATCGTCGGATCCTGGAAGCTGGTCCAGCTGCCCGACGGGGTGGACGCCCGCTCCGGTGCCGCGATCATGCTTCAGGGGTTGACGGCACACTACCTGTGTCACAGCACCTTCGCGTTGAAGAAGGGGGATACGGCGCTTGTCCATGCAGCGGCCGGCGGAGTTGGTCTGTTGTTGATCCAGATGGCGAAGAGGATCGGCGCGACTGTCTACGGGACTTGTTCGACGGAGGAAAAAGCCGAGCTCGTCCGAGGTGCCGGAGCCGATGAAGTCATTCTCTATACCCGGCAGGATTTCGAGACTGAAGTCCGGAGGTGGACCCACGGCCGCGGTGTGGACGTCGCGTACGATTCGGTCGGTCAGGCAACGTTCGAGAAGAGCCTGAACAGTCTCCGCCCAAGGGGCTACATGGTTTCGTTCGGTCAGGCCAGCGGCCCCATCCCGCCTTTCGAGCCGGTCCGGCTGTCCGCGAAAGGATCTCTCTTCCTGACCCGTCCCACACTGGCCAACTATGCGGCGACCCGCGAGGAGTTGATGTCCCGGACCAAGGACCTGTTCGCGTGGCATGAAGCCGGCGAGCTCAAACTCCGTGTCGAACACACGTTTCCGCTCTCGGAGGCGGCCGAGGCACATCGGCAGTTGGAGGGGCGAAAGACTACCGGGAAAGTGCTTCTGATTCCGTAGCGGTTTCGGAGGCGAGGAGGAGTGGTTCCAGTGCGCTCCTGTTGCCGGTCACGGTGAAACCGGCCCAGTAATAAGGATGCGACCTTTCGGGAAAGTCCTGTAGGAATGAAATCCGGGCTTCGCGGAGGGCTTGAGCCGGAGAGCGTCCGATCTTCAGAGCACGGTGAAAGCGGACGACGATCTCTCTGGTCGAGTCGGTCTCGACCGGCCAGAGGGAACCTACGACGGTGCCCGCACCCGCTATGAGGAATGCGGAGGTGAGCCCGCGCACCCCCGCACCGCCGGTGGAGTTTCCGACCGACGAATCACACGACGCCAGGACAACGACGGCATTCGGCGCCAACTCTCGTTTCGCGATCTCCATCGCCGTCACGGTGTTCGGTCCGTCCCTCCTGCCGTCTAGCTGGATCGACGACATCAGTGCGTTAGTTCCGTCAGCCGCTGAGTGCCCCGAGTACTGGAATAGCGCCGCCCCGTTCACGCCGTCGAGGAACACCTTCTTGTCGACGTCGAACTGATCGAAGATTCTCGTGCCGTCGTGAATGCCCGCGACCTCCGCCAATTCCGCCCGGATCGAAGGATCCACCACCCTCGAGCCAATAGCGACCACCTTGCCTGGCTCATCGGCGTCCGGCAGTGGACTCATGAAATACGTCACGCTCGGAGTGCCGACTGATACATGGGCATCCAGCAGATACCGTCCGTCGCCCAGCAAGAGTGCATCAAACGGAAGCCTATTCAGAATGCGATCGGGAATGATCGAGATCGTCTCGGCTTCTGTCACAAGATCGGTCACAGGGCCGATCAAGGTGCGGTGCAGTTCTTGAGCCAGTTCCTGGACTTCTCCCGACGACGATTGAGCTTCGAGCAGCTTCAGAAAACGCTCGACCTTCGCAGTGAGCGATTTTCGAGTTATCGGATATTGCCGAGCGACCAGCACATCCGACGACATCGCCCAGACCAACAGCAGGTCCTCCAACATCGTGTATTCAAGAACCGTGACACCTTCTGGTGGTGGATTGTCACGAGTCGCGATCGAAACACGATCCGCAAAACCTTCCTCCGTCGGAGAGTACTGGGCCAGCATTTCAGTGATGAGCTTTGTCCGGTAGCGCTGTGCGTACTCCCAGGCTCGATCAAGATCGCCATGGTCGAGTTCGAACGCGATCGCCTCTTCATAGGTCTCCCGACGTTTCAAGTCGAAAGCGAGTCGAGCGGGTGGGGCCAGGAGATCATCCTCGAACTCTATCGCCTCCAGGGCGAGTCTGAACTCATCGCGGGCCCGATTGGCGTCACCCTTGTCCCGGTAGATCCCGGCCAGCAACAAGCGGTATTGGTACCGATACACGACGTCGATCCCTACACGGTCTAGTACGGGCAGCGCGTCCGTGAGCAGGGATTCGGCGTTGTCCAAGTAACCCCGGTTCGCCAGGATCCGAGCTCGCGGCAGCGTCAGGTTGACCTCCAGTAGCGCCTCGACGGCTTCGGAGGAATCCGCTGCCAATACTGCCTCCTGGGCCAACATCAGGTGATCGTCGGCCTGCCGGCTCTGCGAGTTGGCCTCCTTGATTTCAGCCAGCTGAACATGAAACTGGGCCGCGATCGCTGAATCGCCGGCCAGTTCGGCTTGCCTTGCCGCTTCGGTCAAGTGCGGCAGCCCCTGGACTGAGTTTCGCTCTGCCGTCAGACTCGACCCCACGATCGCGTGCAACTGGAGCAGAAGATTGTGGTTGCCCGGGCTCACATGTTCAGAGGCTCCGAGCGCAGCGCTCAAGCTCTCGTTGAAACTACCTTCGCGGTTCAAGTAAGTGGCCAGGTAGAAACGAGCGCGAACGGTCTCGGCTGGGGCGCCTATCGCTTCATAGGTCTCGATGGCTTCTCTCAACCGCGAAATCATTCTTAGTCGATCTTCCGAAAGCGTGTAGTCGACACCGTAGATCGACAAGGCGCGGGCTGCTAACCACCTGTAGTTCTTGCGCCGGGCCGCATCGACCACGGAATCCAATATGTCGCGGGCTTCAGGGACCCTTCTAGTCCAGATAAGAGGACCGGCGCGCACAATCGTGATCCAAAGGCGATCGAAGTCCAAGTCCGGATCGACCAGCCTTGACGCTGAATCCAGGAGCTGCAAGGCGACGTCGGGTTTCCTAATCTGGTGTTGTACCAGGGCTTCTGCAACTTCCTTGCGGGCGGCGACGATTTCATCGCTCTTTTCAGACAGCAACGGTGCCAGGATCGCCAATCGCGTTCGGTCGTGGAACTGACCCTCGAAAAGAGCAGCCACTTGATAAATGGAGGAGTATTGGGGAAGGCGACGGCTGCGAACCAGTGCGACATCGATCAGAACCCGCCAAAAAGCGTTCGGATTCCTTTTCGTTATCTTCCATGCCAAATCCGTATCTTCTGCTCTGAGGGCCTCCATCAGAATCGACTCATCATGATTCTCTGTGACCGTCCCTCGAGCTACGAGTTCCGCAATCGACACGGCGTCCGGTTTCACGGCTCGATAGGCATCCAGAGCTTCGTTGGCCTGAACTGGGAGGTATCGTTCGTGAAGCGTCAAGACCTGGTTGAACAGCGGCTCGGCAGCTTCGGGTGCGAGTCTTGCGGCTGACCCGAAGCGCTCCATGGCTTGGAAGAGATAGAACGGTTCTTGCCGTGCGAGCTCTAGGTAGACTACCCCGAGGTCGTTCGCGATCCTGGGGTCATCGGGGTGTTCGGATTCGAGAAGTTCCAGCTGGCTGGCCGCCCGCCGCCAGCGGCCGTATGCAATGTCAAAGTAGGCTCTGAGTAGAGTGGTTTCCGGTGTATGCGGCAGCGGTACCAGGGACAGCTCCGCGTCCTTGAGGGCGTCCGAGGGCTGTTCGTAGGACGCTCGTTGCGCGTAGGGGATCCCAAGAAGGCGCCCTCCCGTCGGCCGGGCCGTGCTGAACGCGTCGAATATCGACTGCTGAATGGCAGATTCGGTCGAATTCGGTCTTCTCGATAGCGAGATGCCGAATCCTACGCAGGCCAACAAAGCGACACTCGCCACCGCGCCCAGCCGACGGGAAGACATCATCGGGTTTCTCACATTAGAAGCAGGAAGCACATTATGTCCGGCCACACGGTCGCGTAGGAGTTGCCCATTGGCGGTACCGTCGCCCTCCGGCGTGGCGGGCCTAATCTCTTCGGAATCACGTGAAAGGCCTCCGATGTGTCGACGTACGGCATGTAGTGCGCGAAGTGGTCGACGAAATCACCGATGTCGTCCCTGATCGGTATGAAGTCCGTCCACAGTTCCTGGACCCTGCTGAGGGCCACAGAAGCCTTCCCGTTGTTGAGTTTCAGCGTACTCGAAGATACTAGTTCAATCTTGAGTGACTCCGCAATCTTGCGTGGCCGAACCGTGTTCACTTCTTCGCCGGTGTCCGTACGTGTGAACGTCCACCTGTGGTCGCTGACCGTATTCGTTCTGACCGAACGGATGGCCGACCACGGAATCGATATGATAGACGGGCTATCGTCGATCTTTGGAGTGGCGTCGCGGTAGATCTCGCGGATGTGAAGCAACTCCGGGAGGTGGAGATCCGGTTTCTGGCCGTTCGGTGCGATGCCTTCCAATGCGCCATGCCCTTTTATGGGCAGGGTTCGCTGGTCGCCCTCGTCGGGCACGATGCTCAACATGGCTTTGTGCCCGTGAGCCTCAGGAATCGCAAGCCGAAGATAGTTTGGGTCATCGAAAGTGAGCATGACGAGGCCACGAACGTAGAACGAAGTGGTTTCGTCGTCGGATGCGAGCAGTTGGCGGTCTCCCAGCACTGCGGCTGCGCCGACACCGCCGAAGACAGTCATGAAATCACGTCGATTCACTGTTAACTCCTTTTGTTTGATTGGTGTGGAAGATCGTTCGAGAGGGGTACGGGACGATGTGACGTCCCTGTCTTAAGAGACGTAAACAACACGCGTTCACGTGCCGAAAATTTTTTTCGCGTGGTCACCACTGCTTTTTTCGTCTTTTTAGGCTAGGGAAACGTAAATCCACAATCCAAGGGGAACAAAACGCGTGAACAACAAACAATGCCTTAAAGAAGACTCGTTGACCGGGTACCTCGAAGGCCAGCTCGACCCCGCCATCCGCGTGGCGACCGAGCAGCACCTCGTCGGCTGTGACGATTGCCGTAGTCAGCTGGCGTTCTACATGCGAATCCTCGACGATGACGTTCTCAAGGAGGAGGATTCGGCAGTCGAGGAAGCGCTTAGTCATTGGACCCGTCGGGTTTTGCCCACCCGAGCAACCAAGAAAGCTTCAGGTACAGGCCGGTGGTTCGCTGCGGCCGCGGCGGTCCTGGTGGCTCTCACTGTCGGTATCTTCTTCGATGGCGGCGGGATCGATATCGACCCCGAATCCCTCGTCAGGGATTATCTCGGAGAAAACCGGCCCTTCGAATCGAGGCTGTCGGACCAGCAATTCCTGCGTTTCATCTTGACGCGATCGATTCCCGAGTCGGAGGTCGAGGCGGTACAGCCTGACTTCGAACGTCTGAGGGCCGGCGACTATTTTACGGGTCTCTTCTACCTCACTCAGAAGAGGTTTGGTCTGGCAATCGACCATCTTGAACGCGCCGCATCGGAAACGCCCACCGACACTGCCGTCCGCAACGACCTGGGGGTGGCTTACTTGGAATCTGGCGGCGGGACTCCCGAGGAGAGAGCGGCGAACCTGGGGAGGGCCGAAGAAGAATTCCTCCTGGCTCTGGAGCTCGACGAGTCTTTCCTTCCTGCGATGTTCAACCGGATCGTGCTGGCCGACATAAAGGGCAACCCGGATCAGGCCGAGATTCTTTCCTACAGCTACCTGGCCATGGACCCGGAATCCGACTGGGCGGATGAGGTTCGAAACCGCCTCGAACGGCTGAACTGAGTATCACTGATGACTCGTGTAGTTCGACAGCCAAATCCGAAGGAGCTCAATGACGTCGCTTCTCCGGACCTCCTGCGCGAATGCGGTAATCGCCTAACCGATCCGGAACTCTGGGAGGAGTTCCAGAAGCGGTTCCAACGCCGGATCTTCCTGTACCTGCTCCGGGCGTGCCGCATTTCCAGGGGACAACAGGATGCGCTAAGGGAGGTCATCCTCGATCTGGCACAGGAAGTGTATGTCCGTCTTGTTAAGAACGACGGTCGGATGCTGCAATCGTTCCGTGGTCAGACTGAGTTTTCCGTCAAAGCGTTCCTGGCCCGGGTCGCCGCGAGTGTTGTATCCGATCACTTTCGGTATCAGATGGCCGAGAAAAGGCAGGCACAAGTGATTTCATTAGACCATGCCAAGGAAATGATAGAGAACGCTCGTATCGACGGCACCGATCTGGACGCGAAGTCGGTCGGCGCCCTCCTGTCCTGGATCGACGTTGAACGCGTGCTCAACAATGATGAGGACCGCAAGAACGCCACGCGCAATCTGCTGATATTCAAGCTGCACTACATGGACGGCTTTACCGCTTCTGAACTGTCGGCGTTTCCCGGTTTCGACCTGACCGTGTCGGGCATCGAGGCAGTGCTGAACAGGATGAGAAAGAAACTTCGCAGATGAACTATCCGAGTTGGTGGATGGATCGACTCACAGGCCAGGGCACTTCTGTGGGATCCGCAGTCGATGATGCGGGCGAAGCAGAAAGGCTCATCCATCTGTCCCGGCTGGTCATGATCGGCGAACTTGCGGCCTGCTTTGCCCACGATGTCTCAAATCCCCTGATGCTCATCCAGGGTCACCTGCGTCTGATCGACGAGCAGATCCCCCGCGATCACCCTTTGCGTGACAACCTTTGCGTGACAACCTGAGGGCGGCTAATGACGCGTCCGATCGAATCGGGCGCCTAGCATCACGAATGCTCGATTTCAGCCGAAAACCGTCGTCCCGGGTCGAGCGGTGTGACATCAGCGACATCGTCGACGACGCGTACCGCTTCGTGAGACCGTACTTGAGCCTGAGGACGGTTTCTTTCGAATTCGACAAGGAACCGAAGATGCGACCGGTCTCGGTCGACCGGAATCTCCTCGTCCAGGTCTTGATCAACCTGTTTCAGAACGCCGCCGATGCGATGGTGAACTGTCCCCAACGGAACCTCAAGGTCACCGCCGGTGCCGAATCCGATGCGGTCCGCATCGAAATCTCCGACACCGGGAGGGGGATCCCCGAAGAGGACTGCGACCGCGTGTTCGAGCCGTTTTTTACGACGAAAGGGAACTTGGGAACGGGATTGGGACTCTACATCACACGTCGCATCGTCGTGGAGGATCTGAAGGGGGCGATCACGGTTGCGAGCGTCCCCCCGGGCACGACCTTCGCGATACGCCTTCCTCAGCAACCTGCCACAAGCGCCTACTCCGATCCGGATTCGCTGGACCAACCTGCCGTTTAGTGGCCTGTAACAGTGCTATCGGCACCATCGCCGATGGGTCTTGCGGGCGAGGTCGAGGAGGGAGACGGAAAGCGATGCTCATTCATCGGTGACGGCTTCCGACAAAGAGATCGCCCGCAACCCCCATCGGCCCGAAGGGTTCGGCGGAACGGCGCCGTCTTCGGTGTCGTAACGCCCTCGCAATGAAACAGCATTGGCTCGAGCGTCACTCCTAGAATCCGACGCCGTTCCGCCGAACGCTGGTACCGATAGCACTGTTACAGGTCACTAGGTCGGGCCTCTCATTGATATTTTCGCCAGCAGTCTCAACCTGGCCTGACGGGTTCGATCAGAAAGGTCGCCTTTACCACGGAGGCGCGAAGGCACGGAGGCGACGAGTTCTCTTGCCTTGCGGTGGACAGAATTCTTATCTCGGCGCCTCTGTGCCTCCGTGGTTGAGCTTTCTTTCTTCCCAGGCCCGTCGATCTTGCGTTTAGTGCCTCGCGGCGACAGCCGGCGAGCGAGACGGGGCTCTCTTCATTCTCGATTTTCGATTACACCCCGCCCGATCCTGTTTTAACCTGAGACGTAGTGGCCTGTAACGGAGATATCGGCACCATCGCCGATGGGTCTTGCCAGTCGAGGTCGAGGAGAGAGGAGGAATTGATGCGGTTTCATCATGACGACGAACGACAAAGAGATCGACGGCAACCCCCATCGGCCCGGAGGGTTGTGGCGGAACGGTCGAGTCTTCGTTGCCGCTACCATTTCATTGTAAGACCCGCTTCTCACGGGCTGTCGGCTCCTAGAATCCGGTGCCGTTCCACCGCAACGCTGGTACCGATATCTCCGTTACAGGCCACTAAATGACCCGAATCCTCTACCTGATCTTCTTCCTGTCGGGCGCCACCGGACTTGTCTATGAAGTCATCTGGGTTCGGTTGACCGGTCTGGTTTTCGGCAACACTTCCCATTCGATCGCGACGGTGCTGGGGGCGTTCATGGCCGGCCTTGCGCTCGGAAGTTGGGTGCTCGGTTCTTATTCGGACAGGAATGCCCGGCCGCTGCGGCTTTACGGGATCCTCGAGATCGCGATCGGGATTTCGGCGGCCCTGGTCCCGGTTGCTTTTCGGGGCATGGACACCCTCTACTGGGGTCTGGTGCCCAGCCTCTCGGCGGTTCCGGGCGCCGAAGGGCTGGTCCGGTTTACAACCTCGTTTGTCATCATGCTCGTCCCGACGTTTCTGATGGGCGGAACGTTGCCGATCCTGACCCGCTTCTTCGTCAGGCAAGTCAATGAAGTGGAGTCGAAGCTCGGGACTCTGTACGCCTTGAATACGTTCGGCGCCGCAGCGGGAACGCTTCTGGCGGCCCTGGTTCTGATTCCGAGTCTCGGCAATCAGACCACCACGATCTGGATCGCCTCGATGAATATCACGATCGGTCTGGTCGCGATCCGTTTGGATCTCGGTCAGGAATCTTTGCCCGAAGTCTCCGACGGATCCCTCGATGACCCGTCCGGGGCCGTCGTGGACCGGGCTTCGGATCGGCTCGTTCTGTTGACGCTGGCGATCTCCGGCTTCGCCGCAATGATCTACGAGGTGGCCTGGACCCGGGCGCTGAGCGCGGTGATCGGCAGTTCGACATACGCGTTCGCGATCATGCTGGTGACCTTCCTCGTCGGCATCGCTTTTGGGAGTTCGTGGGCAAGCCGTTTTCGTCCCACTGCCAGCATCCGGTTGCTCGGGCTCTTTCAGCTAGCCATAGCGATCGGCGGCGTCGTGTTTCTCCTGGGGTATCTCGTTGCACCCTACCTGCTGGTCGCCCTGATTCGGGCGCTGTACTATTCGTTCCCTGCCATCCTCACGGTCCAGTTCATCGTCTGTTCGGCACTCATGATCTTGGCGACCTTCTTCATGGGAGCGACGTTTCCGATCGCGGGCCAGCTCTTTTCCAACCGGATGGAGTTTCTGGGCCGCCGGATCGGCGGGGTGTATTCGGTCAACACTGTCGGGGCGATCTTCGGTTCCCTCCTGGCGGGCTTCATCCTGGTCCCGGTGATCGGGACCGAGCGGACGATCCTTTTCGGACTGTTTCTGAACTCCTCGCTCGCGCTCCTTTTGTTGGCAGAGGAGAAGGGGAAGGGCGCCCTCGCGCGGTGGGTTGCCGTCAGCCTTCTGCTGGTCGCGACGGTGTCGATGAGCGGCGGGCTCTTCTGGAGCCCGAACTCCCTGGATCGGGGTGTTCTGATCTATGCCCGCCAGTTCGAGTCACGTCCAGAGCTCAAGATCGACGAGCACTACACCGACACCGACATCGTCTATTGGGCTGAGGGCAACAACGCCAGTATCTCTGTACGACGAGGAAACAACTACGTCGGTCTGCGCACGAACGGGAAGGTGGATGCCTCGAATGGGGAAGACATGACGACGCAGTTGCTGTTGGCCTACCTTCCTGGTCTTCATCATCCCTCCCCGGAAAACATCCTCGTCGTCGGCTACGGCAGTGGAGTCAGTGCAGGGGCGGCCACGGTCTTTCCGGAGGTGCAGCGTGTCGAATGTGTCGAAATCGAGCCCGCGGTGGTCGGCGCCGGCCGCTGGTTCGATGAAGTCAACCGGAAGAGCTATGACCATCCGAAGGTCGACATCATCTACGGGGATGCCCGCAACTACCTCAACATCAGCCCGAACACGTACGACATAATCATTTCGGAGCCGTCCAATCCCTGGATAGCCGGAGTCGGCAGTCTGTTTACGGCGGAATTCTACGAACGGGCGGCGTCCGCCCTCAATCCAGAAGGCGTGTTTGCTCAATGGCTTCAGCTTTACGAGCTGTCGCCCGACGATGTCCGCATGGTCCTTGCCGAGTTCCAGCGGCAGTTTCCGGAGGTGTCTGTGTGGGACATGGGGGTTGGGGACATCGTGTTGCTCGGGAGTCGCCAGCCGATACACATCGACCCGGATCGGATGGATCGTCTTCTGGCTTCGGACGAGACCGTCCAGAGGGACTTCCGCGAGCACCTGAAGTTGGACGACCCGATGGGGCTTTATGCGCACTACGTCATGTCATCGGATCAGGTCCGAGAATTCTCAGCAGGGGCACTGCGCAACACCGACGATCATCCATTGCTCGAGTTTCACGCGCCGCGCAACCTGTTCTCTCAGACATGGGATCTGAACATGGAGCTGCTCCAGGATTACAAGTCCGAGCTCTTTCCCCCTGAACTACCCGAGGAGGTCCGCGAACGTGCGTACGTCGCAGTCATGAAACCCTTGATCGAGATGGGGGAGTCGGTGCTCGCCGGACAGGCTGTTCGCGAGCTCGCGGTGCTGGAACGTGACGCCGAAGCCAGTCTTTACATCGCCGTGGCGCGCCTGAATATCGACTCCTCGCAGTATGACGACGCCGAAGACGCTCTGAGACAGGCCGAAGAGCTCGCCCTCGACCCCGACCGTTTCGCGATCGAGCGGGAGGAGTTGTGGGCTCTGCTTCGGGAGAGGACCGGAGACCGTTCCGAGGCCATCCGGCATCACATTCAAATCATATCGGCCGACCCGACGCGCTTCGAATCTCTCCGGAAACTTGCCGAGCTGAGTGCCCTGTCGAGACAGTGGGATCAAGCGGTGACGTGGATGGAACAGTACATACAGACTTCACCCAATCCGGTAGCGTTCTATTGGGCGTTGCTGGGCGAGTACCTCGTCGCCGGGGAACGCTACGATGAGGCGCTCGAAGCCCTTCTGATCGCTCTGGATCTGGAGCCCTATTCCTACCTGGCCCGGATGCGTCTGGCAGAGGTGTTGGAGGAGCGGGGCGACACCGGGCAAGCGATCGATCATCTGGAAATCCTGACCGTCTACGCGCTGGATCGCGACGTCGCGATCTACACTCGCCTGGCGAATCTCTACATAGCCGACGAACGATGGGATGATGCAGAACGAGTGTTGCTGAAAGGCGCCCGAATCTTCCCGACCGATACGGCGATCTACAGGACTCTTCGGAGTGTGGAGGCTTATTGAATCACGTGACGACCTCTCCGCGTCGATTGTCATTCCTGGCGCTGCTGCCCCTGCTACTGCCTCTGCAGCAGACGCTGAAGGTAGACGTGAACCTCGTCAGCGTGTTCGTCACCGTGCAGGATGCTGCGGGCAACTTTGTTGCGGATCTCGACAGAGAAGATTTCGTCCTGTTCATCGACGATCGCGAACAGCCGATCGAGATCTTTGAGAAGCAGGATGAAGTCGCTACCAGTGTGGGCGTTCTGATCGACAACAGCGGCAGCTCTGCCGACGTCTTGAGTTCGGTGAAGACGGGTGTCGAAGAGTTTGTAGGCGGTCTGGCCCCGGACGATGAGACGTTCGTGATGTCGTTCGCGATCGAGACGGATATCATCCATGACTTCCGGCATGACCGGGAAGGGTTGTCGACCAGGCTCGAGGTTCTGCGTTCGTGGGGGACGTCGGTTCTTTACGACGCGCTGTATGCGGGAATCGGTAAGGTGCGCACCGGCAGCCACGAACGCAAGGCGCTAATCGTTGTTTCCGATGGTAACGACAACCGCAGCGAGAACACTTACGGTGCGGTTGTCGACGAGGCCCAGAGCAGCATGGCGTTGCTGTATTTCATCGCCATGGGGCCGCGGGTTCTGATCGACATGCACACTATCCGGGGTCTGGCGTCGATGACCGGGGGCAGCGTGACGCACATCGGAACGGATGAGGCTGTTGCCGCGGCCCTGAGCGGAATCAGCCGCGAGTTGCGCAACCAGTACTACCTCGGATACCACGCCTCCGCCGAAAGCGGTTACCACTCGATCCGTGTCGAAATTCCCGGACGAGACTTGAAGATCCGTGCCCGTGACGGCTACCTGGTGCGGTGACCACCCCGTGTAGGTGCGCTCTATGAGCGCACATCCCGCACACCAGGACAATGTGCGGTCATAGACCGCACCTACATTTCATTTCTCAACAATTTCTGCAAAGCGAAACAACTGTTTCGGCCCCTGCTGGTGATGGTCGTTCCACTCGGCCTCGAAAATCTCTTCGTCCACGCGATACAAACTGAATAACGGAAGAGGTACACAGAAGGAATGATTCGGGCAAGGCTCCCTCAGGTGCAGCGTTGCCTGCGGTGAGAGGTTCCTGAGCCTCTGAATCAGTCGGCGCTCCCTATCCGTGAAGGTCTTCATGTCAGCCACCGTTCGACATCGAGGATCTTAACAAACGGGCTGCTCAGGCGAAATGCGTCCACGCGCGATTTAAACCCGTTGGGGGACTATCGATGTGTGGGACCACTCTTGTCCTCTCTCTCCAGCATAAATGGAGAAATATCATGGGAGGCAGCTGATGGTCGAGTTACGGTGCCGTATTCGAAACACAGTTTTTGACGCTGGCGTTCGTAACCGCCGAACCACCATCCGACCGATTACCTTTCACTTTCCGACACTGGAGGAAGCCGCGCTTCTCGCGTCTGTGGATGACGCTGGAAAGGTGATCCCGCGCGACGGCGTCTTCTCGTTGTCGCATCCGAGAACCGGCCCTGTTATCGAAGGATTCGTCGATTGTGCTCTCGGTGAGTTTGTGCGCGCGCAGCTGGAGGCGCTGTCGGCAGACGGCCAGCCTCCGGCGAAATGCGAAGTTCACGGGCTGGAACCTTTCATGGAAACTTTCGAGCCCGAACAGACGGAACGTTTAAGGGACCTTATCAGCGTCTGTGAATTCCGAACGAATGAATTCACACCCGAATCGGCAGTTCGTTTTCTGAAAGACACCGGCTTTTTCGATCAGTACATCATCATCGGTGTCAAACACGGCAAAGGGTGGAGGAGATCGCGTTGCATCACAACCTTTGAAGGCCGCCCTGCCGACGCTGCAGCGATCCTGGGTCATCTGGCCGAGTACTTCGGGAAGGAACAGCCGGATGATCAGCAGCAGGACGACAAATACTTGTAGGCGCGAGAAGACATTCGTCGGCGAGGGCGCTCCAAGAGCGCCCTTTTTTGTGGGGCCACAGACCAGACAACGCTTTTCTTCTTTTCTCGAACGGCAGTCAACCGGCATCCAATGGCGACGCACCTTTACCTTCTAGCCGTTCAGCTCATTTTTGCCGCGTCTCCGATCGTTTCAAAGATAGCTTTCAGAGAAATCTCGCCATGGTCGCTCGCCTGGGTTCGGCTCGCGCTCGCCGCTTTCATTCTGCTGGTGTGGTTCTTCGTGGCCTCGCGCGATCGAGTGGAACTATCCGACTATGCCCGGCTGGCGATGTTCAGCGTTTTCGGCGCCAGCATCAACCAGCTGTGTTACCTGCACGGCCTTTCGTTGACGACGGCGATCAACGCGACGATCCTGATCGGAATGATTCCCGTCTTTACTTTTGTGATCGCTCTCCTTCTGGGTCGCGAAGCAACGAGTGTGCCGAAGACCCTCGGCGTGGTCCTCGCTTTCGCCGGAGTGATCGTGCTGGCCGGTCCAGGTTCGATTTCTTTCGATTCCACCCACACCGTGGGCAACGTGTTGCTGCTCAGCGCCGCGTTCGCGTACTCCGTCTACCTCGTCCTGGCCCGCAACATCATGTCCCGCTACCATCCCTTGACGGTGGTGACATGGATTTTTACCTTCGGGTCGCTGGTGATGCTGCCGTTCGCATGGGGGGATGTTGTCCGGACCAACTTTCTTTCCTTGAGCGCGCTGACCTGGGCATCGATCGCGTTCCTGATCGTTTTCACGAGTATCCTCGCCTATTTTCTGACCGGATTCGTACTGAAGCAGGCATCATCGACCCTCGTCGCGGTCTACATCTGCCTGCAGCCGGTAATGGTGGCTTTCCTGGCCGTACCGATCCTCGGCGAGACCCTGACGGGGACGATGGCGCTTTCAGGTGTGCTGATCTTTAGCGGAGTGGTCCTGTCCGCCGCCGACCGGCCCCCGACGCTCGTGGAGGGTTAGCAGCCGTGGCAGAAGTCTGATGGCTCGCGCGCATGAGTCTTCGGAGGCGGAGTCGAGGCACGAGGAGGACTTAACATGGACACAAACTATGAGGCCGTTCCCGACCCGGAGGCGATCGAGAAGACCTGTCCGAATTGCGACGCGGAGATGGATCAGGACCGCTGCAAGCTGAACTGCCCGAGATGCGGGTACTTCAAATCCTGCAGCGACTTCTGAGGGCCCGCAGCGCCTGCGCGAGGCGGGCGTTACAGGTCACTAGTCTCCCAGGGCCTTGGCCAGTGTTCTTGCAAACGGATACTCCGGCTCGATCTGCAGGACGATTTCCAGGTATTGGCGGGCTTTCCTGCGGATACCCTGGTCGAAGAACTGAGCCGCCTTCGCATACCAGCCGTTGATCTCACACCAGTAGATTTCTTCCATCCAGGGGGTCTCGCGCGGCCGTTCCAGGTAAATCGCGACCAGGGGGACCACGCCGTCTCGCGGCTTCATGAGCCAGTCTTCCCGGAAGGACTCGATTTGCGCCCGCACATCGGCTTCGTCGAGCCTGGGATTGAGAGATAGTTCTCGCATCATCGTTTCCTGAAGCTGCTCCTCGAATTCGGCTTCGAGCGCTCCCCGTTGAAACTGCGTTCTCCGCTGCCAGCCGAGCGACTCATGGAACGCGTCGTTCCAATCCCGCCTTAATTCATCGAAGCTGCGCTCAGGCTGTCGAGACGCGAACGAATTGAAGTCCTCGTCCCGGTCGACGAGGATCGAACGCCCATCGTTCCACCTGTCCATTCCGGCTTCGACCTCTTCCGCCATCGAGGATCCTGCCAGCCAGTCTTCGAGGATCAGAACTGTAGATTCCGTCGTCCGCGCGTCCGTCATCAGCCGCAGGATCTTGCCGACGACGCCCGGATCTTTCGACGCATTCAGCAGCGACAGGATCGAGAGGAGATCCTCCCTGAAGCTTTCGAGGCCGGAATGGACGGCCACCTCTTCCAGGATCCGATCAACCGCCCTGGTGAATCCGGTTGTGATGAGCAGTTCGAACCAGCGGTATGGGAGGTCCTCGTGCGAGTGCTTCTTGAGGTTGTAGAGAATGTAGGGCAGGGGAGTCGGCCAGATCTCGCCGAGCATCTGATGTGCCCGTTCCTCCTGTTCCTCTTCGAGGACGGGCTCCGACACCAGGAAGGCCAATATCCTTGCCGACACGTTCGATGCGAGTGTCGACAGGAGCTCCAGGGCAGCGTCGGCTACGGCTCGATCGTCCGGCGATTCGAAAAGCATGTCGGCCGCCGGCGCCACCGCTCCGCGTCCAATCTCGCGCAGCTCTTCCATCATCGTCTGGCGTTCGAGCCTCCCGCCCCGCCACTCTTCGAGCAGACTTCGGGCCTCCTCTTCCGCGTTCGACGAGTCGGGCATGCCCTCGAGCTTCTGGAACAGTTGGTTGGTGTAACTGCTGACGACCGCTCCGATCCTGTACAAGGGAAATTCGATGTCTTCGAGGCCACTGATCACATCGAGCGTGATCTTGCGTGCCGCGGCATCCATTTCGGGTGCTGCCAGCCGCAGTCGTTCCACCAACCGGGCCCGCAGTTCGACGCTGGAATCCACGTGAAGTCGAAGGCCCTGTTCGATCAGAAAGCGGAATTCTTCGTCTTTGAACAGCGGTGTTTCGTAATCCGCGGTCAGCCGCGCGAGCTCGTAGACCGTAAAATCGTCGGCCGGGATCGGGAATTCGATATCCGCGATAACGTCGCTTAAGAGATCGGCACTGTCGACCATCGCGCGGTCGAATCTTGATCTTCTCCGACGGCTGCCTCTGTCTTTACGCCTCGCCAAGGGTCTTTTCTCGATGATCGGCCGCTATCAGGCCGGGCGGAATCGGATTTCCTGACGTTCCAGGTCGATCGATTCTATTTCCACCATCGTGCCCTCGCCCGGCTTCCGCTGTTGTTTGTCGGAAACCTTTCCACGCACGAGATAGTCGGTCAACTCCATGTTTCCTTTGCGGTCGAGGAGGAGCGCGGGAAGAGGACGGTTCATCTGTTCGCGAGCAAGGTATTTCAGAACCCAGTAGGTTGTCGATTCTTCCTCCAACCGGCGGTTCTCGAGTTCTGCCGATTCCGCGGTCGTGAGGATCCGAAGCAGCTCTTCGCTGTCGTAAGGAAGCGGTTCGTCCGCCAAAGCGGAGGCGAACTGGAGCTGTGTCACCAGATCCGCATACCGTCGAATCGGCGAAGAAATCTGAGTGTAGGCCCTCAGGCCGAGCCCTGAATGCTCTGCGGGTGTCAAGGAGAGCCGTGACCGCTTGAAGCTCCTCCGTCTCCGGTCGAACTGGAGTGGCTCGGGCATGTCTTCCAGATCCTCGGGCACCGAGTCAGGCGGCTCCTGCGTTCGGAAGATGATCGGGATTCTCGAAGCGGCCGCGTGGTCGGCTGCCAGGCGGTTGGCGAGGATCATCATTTCACTTACGAGTTGACGAGCTGGAGAGCTCGTGTCGACCTGCCTCACGGATATCTCGTCGCCACGCACGCGAACCTTGAGTTCGGGACGACGGTGGGTCTGGGCTCCCATCTCCTGTCGCATCGCGAGCAGGCTCATCGCGATGCCGCGAAACCGTTCCAGGTCGGAATGCCCTTCTCTGAGCGCCCTATCTGCTTCCTCGTAGGACAGGCGCTCGGAAACCCGTATCGCGCTCCGCCGGATCCGATACCCGGACAGGACGTTTTCGGCGTCGAACCGGGCTTCGAAGGTGAAGGCAGGGCGGGTAGACCCCTGGACGAGGCTCGCCAGGTCGGTGGCCAATCGTTCTGGGAACATCATGACCGAGAGGTTGGGCAGGTATATGGTTGCCGACCGCCTGTAGGCCTCCCGATCCAGCGGATCGCCCTTCCGGACGAAAGTGGACACGTCGGCGATGTGAACACCCAGTACGGTTTCGCCGGCGATTTCCTGAACGGTCATGGCATCGTCCACTTCACGGGTGTCCTCATCGTCGATCGCGATCGCCGCAAGGGAGGTCAGATCCAGGCGGTCCGGTTCGGCTTCCGACCAGGACAGGGCAGCGCACGCGGCGATGGTGTCTGGCGGAAACTCGGGATGGATGCCTCGCATGAGCAGAAACCGGTCCTCGTCGGCGCGGACTCTTCCTGCCCCGAGCAGAATCTCGTAAGCCTTCGACCGTGCCTTCGAAGGGCTCGTGATCCTCTCCAGGATCTCTCCGACTTCATCCTTGCTGCGATGGCGCAGCCAGGCGTCCAGTCGGTCGAGCACCTCCGTCCAGAACGGGCCTTCGGGAGACACTGCGTTTCTCAGCGCGCCGCCGAGCAATTCCTCCACCCGCTGCCGAAAGTCCTGCCGTTTCTGCTCCCGCTCGATGCGAAGCCGTTCCCTTGCGACCTGTTCGGGGGATCGGGGCTGGAATTGGGTGCTCTTCAGCTTGAAGAACAAAGGCGCCCGCTCCAGTTCTCGAAAGAGGGCCGCTTCGGCAGTGGGTGAGGTCTCGCCGAAATAGGCCTCGGCCAACTCGCGGAGCGAAAAGTCCCGAGATTCAGAATTGATGGACTCCCAGAGCAGCTCCACGTCGATCTCGGTGCGGTATTCTTCGACCTGTTCGAGAAGGAGGTGGACGGCCTCGGGAAACTCGGCCTCGGACAGGGCCCGGTGAACGATGGCGACACGAGATGAGGGGACACTGGATTGACGGCCCCGACGGTCGACGATCTGGACCTTGCTGCGGTCGTGCTTCCGCACGTATCCCACGCTCAGCGTCCCCGAATCGAGAAACTCGACGATGCGTCCTTCTAGTTCCACCGATGCCCATTATATGCGGGTGTTGAGGAAGTAGTCCGTAGTCGGTAGTCAGTAGTCAGTTGCGAACCCTCGGCTCACGCTAAGTCAGCGACAAGCGGCAAACGACAAGTAGGGCAAATCACCAGGAGATTCAACGCAGTACTGACTAACGGCCTACGGCCTACGGATAACTGACCCCGCGTGTTACCCTGAAAACCGGATGACCGAAGATGTCCTGAACCCACTGATAGGGTCCACGCTCCGGATCCAGAACAAGCAACAGCTGGAAGAGTTTCTCTCCTTGCCCGACGCGTTGAAGACGGTTCGCGACGCCTCGTTCGAACAGGTTTTCTTCACGATTAAGACCCTGGGCTTGGCCGATTCCCTGGAGTTGTTGGCCCTCGCCAGCGAGCGTCAGGTCTCCGCCTTCCTGGACCTGGACTGTTGGCGTAAGGACTCGTTCGCCCGCAAGCCCTTCATGGAGTGGGTTGCAGCGTTCATCCAGACAGGTCCAGAGGGTACAATTCGGGCGCTCGGGGGAATCGATGAGTACGTCATCGCGCTGTTTTTGAAGGATCTGGTCGAGGTCTACGAGATCGAGCGAGACGAGCCACCCCCCGCCACCGAACTCATTTATTCCCCGGATCAGCGTTTTGCGGTCCAACAGATTGAGACCGGCGACGTCTCCACCATCGCCTCGCTGATCCTCGACGCGCTCTTCCGCTTCCAGCCGGACCTGGCCTACAGCATCTTGCGTCTGATCCGGTACACGACTCGAACCGATCTGGAGGAGACGGCTTACCAGAACAAGACCCGTCGCCTCGACATTCACGGGTTTGTCGATTACTACGAGGCGCTGTCGATCTATGCGGGTCCGGAACCCAGCGAGACGGTAGCGGCGCCTCGTGACGACGATGCCGATGAGGAGATTCCGGGCGAGGAACCGCCGCAGCGGCTACCGACGGTCTTTGCTGACTCGCTGGCCGGAGCAGGATTTCTGCTCAGCGCGCTCGGCAACGTGCCACCGGAGGAGTCTGAACGCCTGGCCGACGAGCTGACCGCCTTGGGGAATCGCATCCTGTCGGCGAACCTGGTGAATCTCGGGGAGGTCGAGAGTATCCGGGACGCACTCGGAGAGATGCGCGCCTTTTTGACCATCGGGTTGGAGACGCTGTCGGGGAAGGATCTGGAATCGGCCGCACTGGCCTTCACGGCGAACCATGTCCAGACCGTCTTCAAGGCCGGGTTCGACCAACTGGCTCGTATCCGGGACAAGGCCGACCAACTGGCGCAGTTTCCGGCCTTTTCGGTCGAGTTGTTCGAGAGCCCCGATCAAGAGTTCCTGAGCGGCCTCCGCAGGTTCAAGCCATTACTCTGGGATGGCAAGCAGTACGGAAACTTCGAGAGTCTCGCCGACGTCCAGGATGCGTCGGCTCGCCTGGACCGGCTTCGCACCATGGTGCATGGCTTCTTACCGATCCTTGCCTCGACTGAAACGACTCTCCGGAAGGCGTTCAACACCGCCCTCATCCGGCAAGCCCTTTCTGGTCGGTTTGAACCGGCCGGTTTGAGCCGCGAGGAGTTGGAGAGTTTTCTATCTGACGGGATCGAGTTTCCCGAACTGGATCTGCCCGATGAGCTCCGACCGATCGCGGCGACCTGGTTGAGGGATTTGCACGGAGAACTGGAGCCCCTGATCGGCCAGAAGGTGGATCCGAGGTACGTCGCGTCGGTGTTGATGCGTTTGTGAGAGATCCTTTGTGAAATCCAAAACGGTCATTCTGGCGGGCGGATCCGGTGGACTGGGTTCAGCGCTTGCTCTGAGGCTTGCCTCCCGCGGGGCGATTCCCGTGATCGGATGTTCGAGCGATCGAGAGCGCGGAGAGCGGCTCGCGTCCGACATCCGGGAGCAGCACGGGATCTCAGCCCCGCTCGTGGTTGGCGATGTTCTTGTTGCCGAGACCCGACGGCGATTGATCGAGGCTGCCCGCTCGTCGGGACAGCCGTACGGGTTGGTCCCGCTTGTCGGAGAGCCGGCCCGCGTTCCGATCGAGACGGCGACGGCCGAGGACCTGCTGGCTTCGATGCGAATCAATTTTGTCGCCCCGATCCTCCTGGCGCGCGATTTCGCCGCTGGGGCTGCCGGTGACGACGCCAGCATCGTTTTCGTTTCGACCATGCAGGCGATCGGGGTCTTCCCGGGCAGCACCGCGTATGCGGCGCCCAAAGCAGCGCTGGTTCATTCGGCCCGCATCCTGGCAAAGCAGTGGGGTGGATCGGCCCGCATTCGGGTGAATGTGGTCGCGCCGGGCGTGACGACGGCCGGGATGGCCCAGAAGAGCGTCGCAAGCGGCAAGTACGATCCGTTCATCGAGAAGGACGTGATCACCCGCCTTGGGCGCGCCGATGACGTGGCTCGTGCGATAGAAATGTTCCTGGAACCCGACAACTACATCACCGGTCAAGTCGTCACCGTCGACGGCGGCATGACCACCCGCATGTAGCGGTAACCCTTCAATTCAACCCCTGACACTGCCGACCTGATCTGTCCTGTGGCCTCGTTAGGATCGATTCGATGGCCAATCCCAACACCCTGATCGTCGACATCGAGACCGTGGGGCAGGACGTCGACAGTATCCCGCCACGAGCCCTGGAAATACTGCTTCCAACCGACGACGATGAGGAGCGTCAACGCGTGTTGGATAGCCTTGGACTGGACCCCTCCACCGGCCGGATCATCTGCATCGGGGTCTATTGGCTCGAGGTTGATCGATCTCGAGCCTACTGCCAGAGCGACGAGCGAGAGCTTCTTGCCAACTTCTGGTCCGACCTGGGTCAGATTCGTCCCACGCGTTTCGTGACCTTCAACGGAAAGTCGTTCGATTTTCCCTACATCAAGGTCCGCAGCGCAATACTCGAAGTTCCCATACCGAGGGATATCATGCTCGATACGCGCCGTTTCTCCACGGAACGGCACTTTGATGTCCGCGAAGCCCTGACCAACTACGATCGTTACCGGAAAGGCACACTGGAATTCTTCTGCGAGATTTTCGGCGTGCCGTCTCCGAAGGACGGCATCGATGGCAGCAAGGTCGGAGACTACTTCAAGCAGGGTCGCCTGGACGAGATTGCGCATTACTGTCTGGCGGACTGCAAGGCGACAGCCGGGTTGTACCAGCGCCTCCGCCACTACTACCGCTAGCACTGTTGCAGGTCACTGGATCGCGTCGGAAGCGCGCCGGAGCGTACCGGCCCTTTGCCGATGAAGCGACGCACACGGCCTTGCGGCCGGTTTTCATTCGACGAGGCCGATACGCTATCATTCATAGATACACCTGCCCGACGAGGCAGGTGGACCCCGTTTGTGCGTACAACGTTGGTGGACTGCAGTTTGCCTGGCAAACTCGGGCCGGGTATGCCCACCGGCAGCGAGTCGCGTGCCAGTACGTAGGAAGCGTAGGAATGGCGATTTCGTCCCCCGCCCGTGAATTCGTAGACCGTCTGGTCCAGATTCCTGATGCCGCCGGTCAACGTGCGTTCATCTCGGAATCCGACTTTCCTCCCTCCCAGGCATTGGTCGAAGAACTCACCGTTCGAATCCGCGATCTGCTCCCAAAGGACCCTCCGCTGGGAGAAGCCCTGGCCGAGTCGAGCATGGAACTGGCATCTCGGCTCGATACCCCCCTGGCATGGGGACACGCCTATCAATGTAAGGCCTATGCTTTCTCAAACCTGAAGAAGGCCGCGGAAGCGCAACCGTTCTACGAGGAGGCCGGCCGGGCATTTACCGAGGCAGGAGCCATGCGGGAGCTAGGACGGATGCTGTGCTCTCAGTCCCAGAACTTGAACTATCTCAGCGAATACGAGCGGGCCCGGGAACTGGCCTTGCGGGCCCGGGAACTGTTCGAGGAGGCCGGGGACACCGAGAATTTGCCACGGGTGTACTTCCCGCTTGCTAATGCCTTGCGCCGCTTGGACCGGTTTGCCGATGAGCTGGCGCAGTACGATGAGTTGTTGGAGAAGATCGGGGACAGCGACGACTACATCCTGATCGCGAGCGCGCACCACAATCGTGGGCTGGCGCTGGTCGAGCTGAATCGCTTCGAAGAGGCCATGCGGGCCTATGAAATCGCCGGGGAGTACTGCGAACAGCACGCACTTGTCCTTCTTGCGGCCGTCTTGGAGGCAAACATCGCGGAGTTGCATTTCAAACGCGGAAGCTACTCCAAGGCCTTGAGGAGTCTCGAGAAGGCCCGGTTTCGGCATGAGGAAATGTCCAATGACCGCCAGCTCGCGGTTTGCGATCTGGCCCGTGCCGAGATCTATCTGCAGCTGAATCTCCCCCAGGAAGCCTCGGACTTGGCCGAGAAAGCCCATGGGATCTTCGAGCGACAATCCAGCGCGGTCGATGCGGCGAAGTGCCTGGCGCTGGTCGGAATCGCCCAGGCGGAGAAGGGAGAAAGCCGCGCGGCAGAGGAAACGTTCCGCAGGGCCCGGAAGTTGTTTCGCCAAGAGGGCAACGAAGTGTCCACGGCGGCGGTCGATCTCCAACTGGCGAAGCTGGTGTACAAGCAGCGGCAGTTTCCAGAAGCCCAGCAGCTGGCGCTTTCCGCGGCTGAAGCCTTCGAGGCGCAGGAACTAGCCGTTCGCGGGGCCTATGCCCGCATCGTGGTGGCCGATAGTCTCGTCGCCGACGGGCGCCGGGAAGAAGCTCTGAAACAGGCTCAGAAAGCCCTGGAGCAACTCGAGAGCTACCACGCCCAGTGGGTGTCCTACCAGTGTTACGATCTACTCGGCAAGCTCCAGGCTGCCGACGGCGCTCTGGATGAAGCGGAACGGCTGTACCTGAGGGCGGTCGACGAGATGGAATCGCTCCGCGGGAACATCCAGCTCGACGAGTTCCGCATGTCATTCGGGCGGGACAAGTATCAGGTCTATGAGAATCTGGTCGACCTCAAGATCCGGACCGGCGCTGTGGTCGAAGCGTTTCAATTCGTGGAACGATCCAAGTCGCGCACGCTGATGGATCTGCTCGAGCGCAACCTGGACACCATGTGGGAGTCGAATGGCTCCGGCTCGAAGCGCGCGGAGATCCAGAAAGTGCGACGGGATCTCAATGTACTATACAGCCGGTTGTCCCAGGCCGGCACGACCGTCAGCTCGCTGCACTCTGATCAGGCGACCCAGCAGGAGATCACCAGGCGGGAACAGGAACTGATGTCACTGCTCCGTGATGCGGGGTCGGAGAAGGAAGGCTGGGCCAGGCTGGAGACGATGAGCATGCCCGGAATCGAAGAAGTCCAGGGGATGCTCAGTTCCGACGAGATCCTGATCGAGTACTACACGGTGGGCGAACAGTTCTGCGCGTTCGCAATCGGCAGGGACGAGTTCCAGCTCGTTGCCGATCTTGCCACGAAGGACGCCGTGCGTTCTTGCCTGAAAGGTCTCAACTTCCAGCTGTCCAAATTTCACCTGAGCGCCGACTACCTGAAGCAGCACGAACTGACTCTTCTGCACGCGACACGACATCATCTGCGTGAGCTGCACAAGCTGCTGCTCGAGCCGGTCCAGGAGTGGATTGAAGGACGCTCGCTGGTCGTCATCCCGCACGACGTGCTGCACTACGTTCCGTTCCAGGCGCTCTACGACGGGTCCGGCTACGTCGTCGACAGCCACGACATTGTCTACAGCGCCAGTGCTTCGGTGATGAAGATCTGCCGTGAGAAGGAGCCGCCCGACGCAACGGAAGACCTCATCCTCGCCGTCGCCGATGCGACAACACCGGCGATTCTCGAGGAAGCCGAAACGTTGAAGCAGTTGCTCCCGAATGCGCGTGTGTTCGTGGGTGAGGAAGCCAGGGCGGACCTTCTTGGGAGATACGGTCCTACGGCCCGCAGAATCCACATCGCGGCCCACGGCGTGTTCCGGAGCGACAACCCAATGTTCTCCTCGATACGTCTCGGTGACAGTTGGCTCAGCTTGATCGACATCTTCAACCTGCGGCTGGGAGCGGACCTGACGACGTTGAGTGCCTGTGAAACCGGCATGAGCGCACTCTACGAAGGAGACGAGTTGCTGGGACTGACGCGCGGATTCCTCTACGCGGGAACGCCCTCGATGCTGGTCAGCCTGTGGCGGGTCAACGATCGTTCCACCACTATGCTGATGAGGCGATTCTACGAGGGGCTCGAAGAGGGCCTGTCCAAGCCCCGGGCGCTGCAACAGGCGGCTGGGGCCGTCAAAGAATCCTTTCCGCATCCTTATTATTGGGCTCCGTTCATCCTGATGGGGAAGTCGTAGGCTGGCTTCGTGCTCGTTCTTCGTTCGAGGCGCGGCCGCTCGTGTGTCACATTCGACCGGCTCACGCAGTTTTTCTCCTTCGTTGTTGACAGAAGCCCGACTCCGGATTTAGAAAGGAGCCATGACTGGCGCCTCCCTCCGGTACGCGTTACTGTTTGTCTGCTGGCTTTCCGCGCTGGTCACCCTCGTCATCTTCCTCGAAAGCTGGTTTGCTTTGACGCGCCGATCTCGCCTGTCGGTTCGCCGGTCCTCGGGAAGCTATGGAGTCGTCTCGGTCCTGGTTCCTCTCAGGGGAGCCGGGGACGTTTCCCGCCGGGCGCTGGAATCGATACTCGAGCAGTCCTATCCGTTCATAGAGCTCTTACTCGTTTATGACGACAGCGACGGACGGCACGCAAGCCTCGCACGGGAGTTTCGAGCGATGCGTTCGCACATTCCCATCCAGCAGATTCCCGTTTCGTTTCCGCTCGAGACTGAAATCGATCGAATCCGAGCCCTGGACCAGGCCCAGCCGAGCGTCCGGGGGTCGTGGATGCTCGTGCTGGATTCCGACGTCGTACTGGAACAGTTTGCCGTCGAATCGGCGCTCGAGTTTGCCGGTACGGAGGACCTCACCGCGCTTGCGCTGTCGCCCAGTGTCGAGTGTCGCTCCCTTTTGCAAAAGCTGCTGGCGCCCTCGCTGGAGTGGTTTGTGCGAATGATCCGAGCAGTGGACCGCGGGAGAGAGAAGAGCAAGCGCATGAACCTGACTGAACCGTTTCTCCTGCTGCACGGCCACACCCACACGGTGATCAATCGTCTGAATCGGTTACCGGGGATACTCAACGAATCGGGTTGGACGCTCTGGAGCTATCGTTCCGAGGGGCTGAAAACGTTCCAGGGGGACGGCTCCGGTTGGATCGCGCGCGAAGCGTCAGTCCGGTCTCTGATGTCCGGGTTGGACACTGAGTCGCTCAGTTTCGGGCGCGTGATGGCATTCGTGCTCGGCAACGCCGCGATCTCGATCGTGGCGGTCGTCGGCATACTCTTTGGAATTTTTTCCACTCAGACCGGGTTTTCGAGCCTGGGCATCCTCTACTTTTCCGCCTTCAGCTACAGCTTGATGGCGACCAGTTACTTTTGCTACTCGCGACGTCTGAGAGCCGCGACGTGGTTTGCACCACTCTGGTTCTTCGCCCATACCCTGGCACTGGTTCTGACCGTGTACGAACTCGGACGCACCCTCAAACCGGTCGCGATCAAATCCGTGTCCGTCGAGACTAAGCCGGAAGTTCCGTCGAAGAAGTGATCAGTGAGGAAGAAGTGGCCAGTGGTCAGTGGCCAGTGACCAGAGGGGAGTTGACGACTGACCAGAAGGGCAGAGAAGAGTGACAAAGACAATCGCGCGATCATCTTTATCTGACCACTGACCACTGACCACTGACTACTGACCACTGACCACTGACTACGGACCACCAGGTCCCTTCTTCTTTACCGCTTCATACTCTTCCAGCAGCTTCGGGCTCGCATGACCTTGAGCGATAGCGGCTTGGAAGTGCTCGATCGAAAGCGAATACTCTTCCCGGTCCGCGTAGATGAGCGCGAGTTGGTAGTGTGCCGGCGGTAAGTCGCCCCCGCTTTCCTCCAACGCCCGCCTCAGCTGCTCAATCGCCTGTTCCAGCTTGCCGACGTATCGAAGCGCCATCCCATGGTTGAGGTACCCCCCCGGATCATCCGGGACCATCCGGATGTAGATCTCCCACTCCCGGACCGATTTCTCATAGTCGCCGTTCATGAAATAGGCGACCCCGAGGTGTTGCCGGGCCAGCGGCTCGCCGTCGTAGGTCAGTTCGACGGTCTTGCGGTAGTGGACGATGGATTCGTCGTGGGCTCCTTCACCGTCGAGAAGAATACCCAGGTGGTAATGAGCCATCGCGTCGGTGTCGTCGGTCAGTTCGAGTACCCTCCTGAACTCGGAGATCGCTTCTTCACGCCGATACTTCGAGTAGTAGGCGTTGGCCAGGTTGTAGTGCACGTCGGGCATTCGCTCCAGGCCATCGCTCATTGCCCGAAGGTAGAGCTCGATCGAACGATCGATTTCATCCAACCGGTAAAAACCGTTACCGGCCAGGAACAGAGCCACGGGATGCCCGGTCGCGGCGTAGAGCTCCAGGAACCGGTCCGCCGACTCCCGGTAGCGCTGCTCTTCGTAGAGCCTCCGGGCGTCGTCGAAAACTGGACCTTCGAGCCCTTCGTAGAACTCTAGCGAGGTGGAGTCTCCCGGGGTGTTCAGGATCTGGGGCAGGGGTTGCTGCAACGTGGCAGCCAGAACCAAGAGCGACAGGTGGGTGCTCATCGCCTCTTCATCCTCATGGCGGTTTTCTTGGGAATCCGGGCATATCGCATCTTTTCGAGATTGTAGAAGGCCCCGCCGGCTGATCCAAGGGCTAGAGCGATCGCGATAATCATTCCGGTGGTGTCGGCCCTCTGAAACGAACTGATCGCCCGGATGCCCCCGAATAGGAAGACGATGAGCAGCACCGCGACGATGATGAAGCGGTAGGCGACGGTCTGCCGGAACGGAAGGACAGCTTCTTTCTTTTTGATTCGCAGCCGACCCATGACACGTATTATACAGGCCACCACTTGCTGCCACGGGCTCTGCAGCCCGTGGCAGGAAGCCTGATGGTTCGCGCGCACGGGTCTTGCGAGGCGGAGACGAGGCGCGAAGAGGAACTGATGCTGTTTCATCATGACGACGAGCAACAAAGTATCCGACCGCAACCCCTGTGCGCGGAGGGTTACGGCGGCGTCACACTCGGGCGTCGTTCCCGCGCGACATTTCTCCGGACCCGCTGACCGGTCGGCGAGGCGCCTAGCATCTGGCGCAACGCCGCCGTAACGCGAGCCATCAGGCTTCCTGCCACGGGCTGCTCACTAGAGACAATCGCGATGGGTCTTAGCGAATATCACAAGAAGCGGACATTCGACCGAACGCCCGAGCCGGAGGGCCTGCTGAAAGGCAGCCGGGGGAACTCGTTCGTAATCCAGAAACACCGTGCGACACGGCTCCATTACGATCTGCGCCTGGAGATGGAGGGTGTATTGCGATCATGGGCCGTACCGAAGGGTCCGTCGCTCGACCCCGGCGAGAAGCGGCTGGCGGTCCAGACCGAAGACCATCCTGTCGACTATGGCGGTTTTGAGGGCGTTATCCCCAAGGGAAACTACGGCGCCGGCAACGTGATCATCTGGGATCACGGAATCTACCGAATGGTGGATCCGTCGACTCCGGAAGAAGGGTGGAAAAAAGGGAAGTTCCACTTCGAGATCCACGGGAAGAAACTGGGAGGCGAATGGGTACTGGTCCGAACACGTCGGGAGGAGCGGCAGTGGATCTTCTTCAAGGTGCGGGATGACTTTGTCTCCACTTCCGACATCACACAAACTCGGCCCGAGTCGGTCGTTTCCGGTGTGACCGTTGAACAGGTCGGAGAGGCGGATACCGACACACGGCACTGGCATGTCTCCGTTGAGCGGGAGCTCGAAGGGCGGGCAATGAAGTCCGGGCGTCGGACCCCACTCCCGACGACCGTCTCTCCGATGCTGGCGACTCTGTCGACGGATCCCTTCGACGGCGACGATTGGGTTTTCGAACTGAAGCTGGATGGGATCCGGGCGATCGTGATCAAAGACGGCACGAACGTGGAGATCCGAAGCCGCAACGACCGATCTCTTACAAGGCGGTTCCCCGGACTCGTTCGAGAGTTGAGAGAGATTCCCGCAGACCGCGCCGTCATCGATGGAGAGATCGTGGCGTTTGACGAGGAGGGCCGTTCCCGCTTCAGTCTCATCCAGCCGAGGATCAACCTGACAAGATCCTCCGACATCGACAAGGCCGAGGAATCGATTCCCGTGTTCTTCTACGCTTTCGATCTGCTCCACATCAACGGCCATAGCTTGACGGGTTTTCCGCTGCTTGACCGGAAGGCGGTGCTGCGCAAGATGATTCCCGATGACGAAGAGTGGATCCGCTACACCGATCACGTCGAGGGGCAGGGCCGGGAATTCTACTCGGCGGCGGCGGTGCATTCTCTGGAAGGGATCGTGGCGAAGAGAAAGGACAGCACGTACCATCAACGCCGATCCCGCCAGTGGCTCAAGATCAAGACCACGCAGTCCGACGACTTCGTGGTCGTCGGTTTCACTCCTCCGGCGGCGTCACGGAAGCACTTCGGGGCACTGGTGCTGGCGCTTTATGACAGCCGGGGGGCGCTGGTTTACGTCGGTCGCGCCGGAGCCGGGTTCGACGATGCGGGTCTCGAGAACGCGCACAACATGCTCAATGCGCTCGTCCGGAAGCGTTCGCCGTTCAAGCCGGTGCCTTCCGAGCTCGCCGGGGCCACGTGGGTACGCCCGGATCTGGTTTGCGAGGTGAAGTTCAACGAGTGGACTCCCGACGCCAAGCTCCGGGCACCGGTCTTTGAACGTTTCCGGGACGACAAGGATCCGAGGGATTGCGTTCTGCGCGAAGAACCCGCCGATGATCTCCCTCCTGTGGAGGGCGATTTCCCTCCTGTGGAGGACGCGCCGAAAGCGGAGGAAGGCGAAGCCGGCACCGAAGCGGACGGCACAGGGACTCGTGTCCGGTTGACCAACATGACGAAGATGTTCTGGCCCGATGATGGTCTGACGAAAGGAGATCTGGTCCGTTACTACGACGGGATCGCCGAGGTGATGGGCCCCTACCTCGCCGATCGGCCCCTCGTTCTCAAGCGATACCCCGACGGGATCAAAGGGGAGTACTTCTACCAGAAGGATGCCCCGGACTACACACCCGACTGGCTTCGCACCCAGGAGCTGTGGAGCGCAGACGTCGAGAAGTACACCCGATATTTCATAGGTGCGGATCGAGAGATGCTGATCTATCTGGCCAACGCGGGCGGGATCACACAGAACCCGTGGAGTTCGCGCCTGGACCGCCTGGACCACCCCGACTACATTATCTTCGACCTCGATCCCGTCGATAAGGCTCCTTACCGGATGGTGCAGAAGGTTGCGCTGGAGTTGAAGAAGGTGCTCGATGAACTCGAGCTTCGCGCGTATCCCAAAACATCGGGAGCCAGCGGAATCCATGTGTACCTGCCGATTCTGGAGGACACGTTTACCTACCACGACGTTCGGGTGTTTGCCGAAGCCATCGCGATGATCATCGTATCGCGGGTGCCGGACCTGGCAACGATCGAGCGCGTCGTGAGCCGTCGCCCGAAGAACGTTTACATCGACTTTCTGCAAAACGTGAAAGGCAAGACCGTGGCCGGGGTGTACTCCCCTCGCGCCCGGCCAGGGGCACCCGTGTCGGCCCCACTACGATGGGAAGAGCTGCGCCGGGCCATCGACCCGCGGAAGTTCAACGTGAAGAACATCCAACGGCGCCTGAGACGCGTGGGCGACCTCTTCGCCCCGGTCTTGACAGACCGGCAGGATATTCGCCCGTTTCTGGAAGCGCTTGCGGGGAAAGTGTAGGAGTGAGGTGCGAGTGGGCGAAGACCTGAGCTCCCCTTATGAGGAGGGGTGGCGCGAAGCGCCGGGGTGGTGTTGACCGGGAAGAAACCACCCCGTCTGCGCCTTCGGCGCATCCACCCCTCCTTATCCTAAGGAGGGGAGTCGTTTCTCCTACTGACTACCGACTACTGACTACTGCCAACTTCCCTCACCCAAATATCCATTCGGTTCCAAACCAGAAAAGTTCAATGCGGAGTTCGTGGAGCAGCATTTTGGTGTCGGTGTCAGGCTGGGTGTATAGAAAAGGAAGAATCCCACCGCAGCAATCCCCGCGGCGACGGCCAGCGGAACGAGTGAGCCTAGGAACACGGAAAAAAAGGAAGGGTCTTCGTCAGGGCGATCCTCAGACATCAGCTGCCCAGCAGCATGTTGAGGGCTTCCGACAGCTCGTCCCTGGTCTTGATATCGCCCGCCCGGGAGGCCGCATCCATTCCAGAACGATAGGTTCGTTCAGCGTCGTCGGTTCGACCTTCGTGCTCGTACGCTTTCGCCAGTTGGTAGTAGGTCGCGACATAGTCTGCATCGTTCTCGACGACGGTCTCGAATTCGGCCAGCGCCTCCCGGTAGCGGTCGAGTTTCACGTACTCCATCGCCAGCGCATATCGCGAGAACGAATCTTTGGGATCGCCTTCGAGAAACCCTTTCAATGCGTCGATTCGAGACATGTTGTTTTTACAGTTCCGCCCATTTACCATTTCCTTCCCAGATCCGCAGGGTGAAGGAAGCGTCGTCGGTTCGAACTCCACCCGATCTTCGAGTTTGTCTCGGATCATTTCGCAGACATTCTCGACGGACGGGTAGTCCATGAAGTCGTTCAGCGATCGGTGGTCGTATTCACTGAGGACTGCCCGGAGTTTCTCCTTCACTTCGTCGAAATCCACAATCATGCCGTCGGGGCCCTTATCCCCTTCGATGATGAACTCGACCTTGTAGGTGTGCCCGTGCAACGCGCCGCACTTCGGGTGTCTGGGGAGGAAGTGAGCGCAGTCGATGTAGTCCGTAACGCCGAGTTGCATAGACCAGAAGTCGCCAGTAGTCAGTAGGTCAGTTGCATTGTTCGCGATGAATCATAGCATGTGCGTTGGCGTTGGGACGGAGCGGGTTGTCGACGGCGGGGAGTTGGAAGGGCAAAAAAAAATGCAGCCGAAGCTGCATTTTTTGAGAGCAGAAAAGCAACTCCCCTGAACTAGCAGGGGAGTTGCGAAGATGCTAGCCCCAGGGGCCACCACCGCCCGGGAATGGCCCAGGGTAGTCGTCGCCGAGAGCTATCTTCGGCTCTAATTCTTCGATAATCAGTTCGAGTTCGAGCTCGAATCCTTCGTTGTTCTTCGGTTCCATCCTGTTGTCCTCCTGACAATTTAGTAAGTACTTACCGGAGCGTTATCTACTGAGGACGCTCCCGATGTAAAGCTTTTTCTCCTGAAAAAGCTCCGGGTAACGAGGACCCCTCATCTTGGGAGCCCTGCTACTTGCGGGCAGCATACCACAAGCGACACAAACAAAATCAAGACAAAAAATCAAGAGAATAGCCTTTTTGGCGAGCAGCCCGTGGCAGAACTCTGCAGGGCCGCGTTACGGCCAAACGGGGCCGGATTCTAGGAGGCGAGGACGAAGCAATGCTCATTCATTGGGAGGAGTCGGCGACAACGAAAACGACCCCGTTTCGCCGTAACCCGAAGGGCGCAGGGGGGTTCGGGCCGCAGGCTTTGTCGCTCGTCGGTCACGATGAATGATCATCGCTCCGCTCCTCCCTTCGCGCCTGCAACCCGAAGACCCCTGCGCGCGACCCTGCAGAGTTCTGCCACGGGCTGCTAGGTTCTGTCGGCTCTCCGCAGGACTCGCTGGTGTAGCGCGGGTGTTACAATGACAGCTAATTCCATCATGGGAGAAGACATGGCACGAAGAGTAGGCCACGTTAGCATTTATCTCGATAATAATCAGTTAGTTGAGGCGATTCAACTGGACGGGCGGCCCTTATATTTGACCTCCGAAACCGACCGGTTGCGCCGGCAGTTCACCGGCGAGACTCTGGACCCGGTTCCCCAGGTGTCGGAGCTCTACGGACACGTTTCAACCGACGCCATCATCAAGGCCAATCCCGATTGTTACTACTATGACGACCGGCTCGGTACGCTCGTGCTCCGCTCGTTGGGCGGGGGCGGCATGGTCGAGCCTGGCGACATCCGCAACGGCGGATTCGGGATGATCCTGGCCGGAGACGGCTGGGGCGAAGGTTCTTCCAGGGAGGTCGCTGCCCTGGCCCTCCTCTATGCCGGCATTGGCATCGTTTTTGCACCGAGCATCGCTCCGATCCATCGGCAGAACCTGGTCAACAACGGGATGTTTCCTGTGACTGATCTCTCACTGGCTCAACGACTTGCGGCGAAGGAACGGGTTTCGGTGGCTGAGCTGACCCAGGGTTTTGACGATCTGACTCGACGGATCGTCCGGCGCGGAGGGCTCTTCCGGTTCATGGAGGCCCGAGCGGCGGGGGAAGAAGTTGATCGGCCGATTCCGACTGCTGCCCGTAAGATGACCATTGCGGAAAAAATCCTGGCCGGTCATATGAATGCCGCCAACGGTGCCGTCAAGCCTGGGGATGCGGGCTTCATCAGAGTCGATGCGGGCTTTTCCCACGACTACACGACGGCGCCCAGTGCCGCAATGCTCCGTTCCGCCCTCGGGCGTGCCCCGCGCGTGAAGGACCCGGCGTCGATCCATACATTCCCCGATCACCTGACGCTTGCGCCGAGCCTCCCCGGCATCACGGATGAAGCCCTGGCGGGAATCCGCGACATGCGCGACGGTCAACGCCGGTTCGCAGAAGAGGCCGGCATCCACTTTCACGTCAATGCCGGAGGCGGAAGCGACGGGATTTGCCACACTGTGATCCGCGAGGAAGTCGCCCTTCCGGGCCAGGTGGTTCTGGGCACCGACTCCCACACGTGTTCGGCGGGAGCCCTGAACTGCGTGGCCTACGGCGTCGGCAACACCGAGATCGCCACGATCTGGGAGCACAACGAAGTGGCCGGCCGGGTACCCCAAACCGTTCGGATCCGGCTGTCGGGTTCACTGGCGCCCTCTTGTACCGCTAAAGATGTGATGCTCGACCTGGCGCGCCAGGGGAAGCAGGAAGGGACCTTCACCGGCAAAGTCATGGAATTCGTCGGTCCGGGACTGGCGACGCTCGAACTGGAAGAACAGGCTGTACTGTCGAACATGGCGGTCGAGTGCAACGCCCTGACCGCGATCATGGAACCGACCGAGCCCATGATTCGGTACCTGGTCGAACGCCGGGGGCTTCCGCGCGAGGATGTCGAGAGCGTTCTGGTGTATCCGGACGCCGGATCGGAAGTCGATCGGGGAATAGATCTCGACCTGGGCGAGGTCCAGACGTTGGTGGCGTCGCCCGGGCACCCCGGCAACGGCGTGCCTCTCGACGAGGTTCGTGGTACGCCGATCGACCTGGCCTACGCCGGGTCCTGCACGGCCGGCGACCTGACTTCGATCCGCATGTACGCGGAAATCCTGGACGGTCGTGAGGTGACGATACCGACTTTTATACAGTACGGCTCCGAGAGGGTCCGCGATGAGGCAGCCGGAAACGGCATTCACGACAAGCTGATAGGGGCGGGAGTCACGATGATCACCGAACCCGGTTGCGGGGCCTGCATCAACGCCGGGCCCGGTGGGCCGCAGAAGGGACAGGTCGCAATTTCAGCCACGAACCGCAACATGCCCGGCAGAATGGGCGAGGGCGACGCGTATCTGGCGAACCCATATGTCGTCGCCGCCACAGCAATCAAGGGCGAGATCTGCGGCCCGGAGGATCTCTAGGTGTCTGTCCTGAATTCCCCTTCAGTTCCTCCATCGCGGCCATGATCAAACCTTTCGATTCTTCGATCTGATCCATGATCAGCCGGACATCCATCGCCGGCTGTTCCGGCTGGCGTGCACTCCGGCAATAGACCCCGTGCTGCCCGACGAGGGCCAGCGCGTCGGTCAGGATGTCCAGAGCGGTAGCGAGACTTCCGCGGGTCGAGCCCATCTGAAACTGGTAACGGTCCAGGCGTTCCGAATACTCTTCACGCATCGCGCTGCTCAAAGTAGTCGTTGAACCGTTCGGCCAGATCGATGAACGTCTTGGCTCCGAAACCGACGCCACCGGCCTCGTAGTACTTCCAGGCTTTGTCCCGGAACGCCGGTCCCGCGATGTCCAGATGTGCCCACGCGGTCTTTTCCGGCACGAATTCCTGGAGGAAGAGTCCCGCCGTGGTCGCCCCGGCGAGCGAACCGCCGATGTTGTTGAGGTCGGCGTGGGGAGTGTTCAGCAATGCCTTGTATTCGTCAGGCAGCGGCAGCTGCCAATACTCCTCGCCATGATTCTGGCCCGAGGCGATCACCCACCGGATCAACTCTGGAGAATTTCCCATTATTCCGGCGATGCTGGAGCCGAGCGCGCGGACGCAGGCACCGGTCAAAGTCGCGATGTCCACGATGTGGGTGGCCCCCTCTACCCCGGCCTGGAACAGCCCGTCGATCAGAATCAAACGGCCCTCCGCGTCGGTATTGTCGACCATGACGGACTTGCCGTTTTGTGCGACGAAGATGTCGCCCGGTCGCTGCGCTTCAGCGTCCGGGGAGTTTTCCGCCGTCGGAACGATACCGACCACGTTCACCGACGGCTTCAGTTGAGCGATCGCTTTCATCGCTGCCAGCACCGCCGCGCTGCCGGACATGTCCGCCTTCATCTCCCACATCTTGTCGGCGGGTTTGAGCGATATGCCCCCGGTGTCGAACGTGACACCCTTGCCGACCAGCGCGAGACACTTGTCCGATCCCGAGGCGGTGTAGCGCAGCCGGATCAGGCGCGGCTTGTGGATGCTTCCTTTTCCGACCGAAATGAGACCCGTGAAGCCTTCCTTGGCGAGTTGTTTCTCGTCCCAGACCTTGACGTCCAGACCGCCCTCAGAGGCAATCTGCTTTGCTTCTTCCGCCAGCCTCTGCGGCGTGACGACCGCCCCCGGTTCGTTGATGAGGTCGCGCGCGAAGTTGACGGCCTCCGAGACAGTCTTGTAGCGGCTGAGATGGAACCGATTCTGTTCGTCGTGTGCCTTCATACCGATGACGTCCACCGTCATCCTGTCGAAGCGTTTTCGCTGCTCTACGCCGTCCTTCTTGTAGCGGTCGAACGAATAGGCGCCCAGCAGCGCCCCCTCCACAGCCTTGCCGACAAAAGACACAGCCTGGTCCGTGTTGAGCACGACAGAAACCCGTCGAAGACCCAGATCCCGCGCAAGCCGGATCGAGCGGTTGACGTATGTCTTGACGTTCTCCCAGACGTTGAACGCCGGATCGAGCGACGTCGAGTAGACCACCAGGCTTTGTGCCGCGCTACGCGGGTTGAGCGTCGTCAGTTGCTCTTTCCGAAGCCGTCGGGAGCGAAACGCCCTCCTGGCACCCTCGACAGTCTGCGCCAGCGGAGATCGACCGAGATCGTGCAACTTGGTTTCCTTGTCGAGGATGACCACCAGAAGATCAGTTTTCACTTTCTGGGGACTGTCGTAGTTAAGCCGGACTTTCATCGAAGTTCATCTCCTACAGTTTGCTCTCGTCGCGAGCGGTTGGAACGGTGGTCAAAATCTGTTAGTACGAGGAACCGGCCTCAATTCGCCGGAAACGTCAGCTCTCCGTTTCGGTAGGCGGCATATACACGGTCCGGGTTGCCGCTGGAAACGAACGATACGGAGAGATCTCGATCTCTCTCGAACCCCGCAAAACTGTTAACCAACAAGGTATTGGACAGATTCACGGTTCGAAGAAGACGATTTTGCCGTTCCGTTTCCGTGAGTGCATCCAACGCGCGTACCGGGACCGCAAAGTCCATGTGAATCTTCTTATCGAGTGTATACCGGGCCCGGGAATGGTAGTCGATTTCTCCGTCGCGGAGCGCTTCGAGAAGCTGCTCGTCGATCAGGTGCAGCCTCCAGTCCATCTCACTGATCTCCGCAGCTTCGAGATATACATCCAACCCGCTCTGTTGCGAGTAGAGGGAACCCGCCGCAAATGCCAGCGTCGCCAGTGCCATAACTGCCAGCGGTTTCTTCATCTTATGCCTCCTGATGACTATCCATGATACGGCGATTCGCGGTCTGCGACAAACTTGCCGACATGTGTTGGGTCAGACCCGTCTGTTCCCAGGAAACCCAGCCACGGATTACACAATTACACGGATAGAAACAAGACCTGTGGTCTGCATTCCCAAAGACCACTCGTAATCCGCTAAACCCGTTCAATCCGTGGCTTTCACATCTGTGTAATCCGTGGCTTACGTAGGACCTGATTTGGCCTGATTCGGGGCGATTCTGACAGGTATGCGTCCCGAGTTGCAGGTGCGTCTGAAGGACCCCTCGCTGCCCCGGCCCTCCGATCGCGGAGACATCATGATGGAACTGCGCGGCAGCGACTGCGTGACGGGCTACCACCACGTTCCGGCACGCGAAGCTCAACTCGTGGACCTCCCCTCCTCGCTTCCCCCAGCGATCGTCCGGGTTCTGGAAGGCCGAGGCGTCCGGCGGCTCTATTCCCACCAGCGGGAATGCTACGTGCAGGTCCGCGCCGGAGCGAACACCGTCGTGCTCACGCCGACCGCCTCGGGGAAAACGCTGTGTTACAACCTGCCCGTCCTCGAGAGCATCATCGACGACCCCGACGCGCGAGCCCTGTACCTGTACCCAACCAAGGCGCTTACCTACGACCAGATGGATGACCTCCTGAAATGGACCGACGCGCTGGATTCCGGCATTCGTATTCATTCCTATGATGGGGACACACCCCAGGATGCCCGCTCGGCAGTTCGCGCGCGCGCGCACATCGTCCTGACGAACCCCGACATGCTACACAAGGGGATCCTGCCCCACCACACCAAGTGGACGCGGATCTTCGAGAACCTGAGGTACGTGGTCGTCGACGAGCTGCACACCTACCGCGGCGTCTTCGGGAGCCACCTGGCAAACCTCTTCCGGCGTCTGGAACGAATCTGCCGTTTCTACGGCAGTGCACCCCAGTTCATCTGTACGTCCGCGACGATCGCCAACCCGCGACAACTGGCCGAGAAGTTGACGGGAAAGCAGTTCGAGCTCATAGCCGACAGCGGCGCTCCCGAGGGTGAGAAGCACCTGTTCTTCTACAACCCTCCGGTCGTGAACCGGCAGCTGGGCATCCGGCGTTCCTACGTTCAGGAGACCCGTCACATCGCCTCCGGCTTCCTGCGGGGGAAGCGAGGTTCCATCGTCTTTGCCAACAGTCGCTTGATTACCGAGATCCTGGTTCGATACCTGAAAGAAGACCTGCGCCAGGGGGTGGGGCAGGAAGACATCGTCGTGGGCTACCGGGGGGGGTACCTGCCCAACGAGCGGCGCCGGATCGAACGCGGTCTGCGGGACGGCGATCTTCTGGGCGTGGTGTCGACAAATGCTCTGGAACTGGGTATCGACATCGGCAGCCTCGACGTCGCGGTTCTGGCCGGGTATCCCGGAACGGTGGCTTCGACCTGGCAGCGGATCGGCCGCGCCGGGCGTCGAAGCGGCAGTGCCGTGGGCATCATGGTGGCCTCCAGCGCGCCGCTGGATCAATACATCGTCAACCATCCCGAGTACTTCCTGGCGCAATCGCCCGAAAGCGGTCTCATCAACCCGGAAAACATCCACATCCTGATCAGCCACCTCCAGTGCGCGACGTTCGAACTGCCGTTCGAGACCCACGAGTTGTTCGGTGGCCATGATGTGTCTGAGATTCTCGAGTACCTGTCCGAGCGCGGGTTCATCCACCGGGCGGGCGAGCGGTGGCACTGGACCAGCGAAGCCTATCCGGCCGATGCCCTTTCGCTGAGAAGCATCAGCTCGGACAATTTCCTCGTGGTGGAAACGACTGAGGAGGCACGCATCATCGGCGAGGTGGACTACACGAGCGCGTTCACGACACTGCACGAGAAGGCGATTTACCTGCACCAGGGCCGGCAGTACTACGTGCAGCAGCTGGATGTTGCCGAAAGACGTGCCTACGTGAAGTCGGTCGATTCGGAATATTTCACAGACGCGATCACTTACACGAACGTGCGGGTGCTGGACACGGCTGAGACGAAGACGACCCACCAGCACGGCGAAGTCCACGTTGCGCACCAGGTTGTGGGCTTCAAGAAGCTGAAGTTCATGACCATGGAAAACGTCGGGTCGGGTGAGTTGAACTTGCCCACACAGGAGATGCACACGACATCCTACTGGTTGCGCATCCCGCGCGATGTTTTCTCCGAACTTCCATTTTCTCATTCCGTTCGCCTGGATGGAGTTTACGGACTCGGGTACGCGCTCGCGCACATCGCTGCGGTGTTCCTGATGTGCGACCGGAGGGACCTGGGATCATCGGTGCAGACCGGTCCACAGGACGGAGCGCGTCGATCCGATGGTTCCCCGAGCCCGCTTCCCGCGGAAAGAAGTGCGGCGAACGATGGCGAATACGAGCCCACCATTTTCATCTACGACAACTATCCGGGGGGGATCGGGCTGAGCCGGCCGCTCTACGAGATCGCCGATCGCGTGCTCTCCGAGACGAGACAACTCATCGAGTCCTGCGCTTGCGATGAAGGATGTCCTTCCTGTGTGGGGCCCACACCGAGCGCGAAAGAGCCGGCGCTGGAGATTCTCGCCGCGATCACATCCAATGTCGGACTTTCGTAAAGCGCTGGATCAGCTCCGGGGAAAGGTGCCGAGTGGGCAGTTCTCCTTTTCCGACCAACTGCGGTTCCTGAGAGGCTCCCCCGCCGATTCGCCGGAGCGCCGGATTTCTGTCATGCCCGGTGGATCACTCCCTGACGGCGAAGTCGAGCAGACGGTGAGCGGAAGCCACTACGTCATCCGCAACGTTTACGGGGAAGACCACTTTCATGGCAAGGTCCAGATCGGAAGGCTCTCCCCAGAAGAGCTTTCCAGACTTCTCGATCTGGCCCGTTGTGAGCACTCTGCCATCGAGCGGGATCGGATCGTGTTCCTCGACACCGAAACGACCGGTGTTTCGGGTGGTGCGGGAATGTGCCCGTTTTTGATCGGATTGGGGTTTTTCCGCCATGACGAGTTTCACGTGGTGCAGTACTTCATCCGGGATTTCGACGAGGAACCATCGATGCTGCTGGCATTAGGAGAGTTGCTGGCCGATTTCGACATCATCGTGACCTACAACGGTCAGTCGTTCGATCTACCGCTCGTCGAGAATCGGTGCATAATCTCGCGGCTGGATAAACCGTTCGGCCACATGGCGCATTTCGATCTCCTTTTCACAGCGAGGCGCCTGTGGCGCAACGGTCATGGTAGCTGCAAACTCACCGCACTGGAACAGAAGCTGCTGCGGTTCATGCGCGGGCCGGATATCCACGGTTCGATGATTCCCAGGGCCTATTTCGAGTACCTGATACATCGCGATCCGACGCCGCTCAAAAGCGTGTTCTCGCACAATATCTACGACATCCTGTCGCTCGCCGTCCTCGCGATTCATGCCTGCGACAGGGTGGTCACCGAGCCGGCTCCGCTGGATGACCCGCTCGATGTGTATTCGCTGGGCCGGGTTTTCGACACTGTCAAGGAACGCGACAAGAGCGTTCAATGTTATGAACTGGCGCTGGCTTCACCGCTGCCGCCGCTGATTCGGTTGCGGGCGCTAGAGCGGCTGTCGGTTCTGTACCGGCGAAAGGGCGCACATGAAAGGTCCCTCGAGGTGTGCGAACAGCTGATGGCCCATCCCGAATTCAGCTTGATCGGCTATGAAGGGGCATCGATCTTCTACGAGCGGCGAGTACGGGATCTGGCGTCCGCGTTAAGAGTGCTGGATGAGGCTCTGGCTCGAGTGGCCGGGATCAAGAGGCTGGAACGCCGGGCCGCCCGTCTCGAAGCGCGGCGTCAGAGGCTCCTGCGCAAGGCGGCCGGCAGTCAGCGGCTCGTTGATGTCGTGTAGGGAAGGGGACCAAACCGCGACGGATTTCAAACCTCAAATCTGCAATGAGCAACCTGCAATGTGGATTCTCTCAAATATCGCAATTTGCGATCGTACAGAAAGAGCATCCGTCTAATCGCAGACTTGTTAATGCACGAATCCGCATTTGGAAGTTGGAGATTGGAAATTGCTTCATTTGTCATTGGTTCGGTCTGATGGCTCTAGAGATCAAGTGTAGGTGCGCTCAAAGAGCGCACCTACACCTATCCGCCCGTCATCGGACTCTTCGTAAAGAGTTCTACGACGTAATCGTGAAGGCACCCGTAGAGAAGCCCTTGAAAGCTCCACCGGAACTGCGGATGTTCGATTTCCCGCGGTGTCAGCGTCAGGTGGAACTCCGGTGCGAGGACATCCGGAACCTTCGAGCGGATGCTGACCTCGACTCCGTCTGCATGTTCCGAAGCCGAGAACTCAAAAAACGGATGCTCGTACAACTCGAGTTCTTCAGCGACTTTTTCTAAAGATTCCATGCCACTCTTTCCTACACGCGTTTGTCTTCCGAGCGACAGAGATGTTCTACGCTACAGTTGACGCAGTCGGGTCGCTGGGCCTTGCATGGTCCGCGGCCGTGGTAGATCAAAAGGTGACTGAACTGTATCCATTTCCGCCGGGGTAGTTTCTTCATCAAATCCTGTTCGATCTTGTCCGGTCGGGACTCGCTGCTAAAACCAAGGCGACGCGAAATCCGCCGGACATGCGTGTCGACCACAACCCCTTCCGCCTTGCCGAACGCCACACCCAGCACGACGTTGGCAGTCTTCCGAGCGACCCCAGGTAGTTCCAGTAGCTGATCCATATCGTCGGGTACTTTTCCCCGATGTTTACGGTCGACGATGCGGCATGCCTCGCGGATGTGCCTGGCCTTGTTCCTGAAGAATCCGGTGGAGTGAACCATCTCCTCCAGTTCAGACGGTTCGGACCGCGCGAACGCCCGGGCGGACCTGTATTTCTTGAAGAGGGCAGGAGTGACCTGGTTGACCATCTTGTCGGTGCTCTGAGCCGACAGGATGGTTGCGATCAGAAGCTGTAATGGATTTGTGAAATCAAGGGCGCAGCGAGCGTCGGGATAGGTTGCCTCGAGCTCGCCTATGATCTGATCTCGACGCCGGTATCGCACGGGAGTGTCCTGTCCCACGTATCACGATACCATCGCCGGTGGGTCTTGCGGGCGAGGTCGAGGCGCGAGAAGATATTCTCTCGTCGTGAGCGACGAGCGACAAGAGATCGCCCGCAACCCCCATCGGCGATGGTACCGATAGCACTGTTACAGGCCACTAGGAGGCTCCACAGGACGGTTTGGCATCACTCGTCGTGGAGGAAGAATCCTTTTTCGACCCGGATTTGTCGCTCGAGGGGGCCGTGTCTTTCGAGGTCTTGTCGCCTGACGAGCTGTCGGTAGTCCCGTCCGACTCTGTGGCGACCGTCTTGGTAGCTTCCTTCTTGTCGCCTTCGTCGGCTTCGTCCTTGTCTTTACGCGCGTAGTCGGTCACGTACCAGCCGTCTCCCTTGAGGTGGAACGCGGATCGTGAGATGAGCTTGGTCAACGTCCCGCCGCAGCCTTCATGTTCGGTCAGCAAAGGATCGGAGAATTTCTGAATGCGTTCGACAACATTGCCGCATTTATCACAGTTGTACTCATAGATCGGCATATCGGTTTAATAGCACAACGGCTACACGATTGAAAAGGAAGGGCCGTCCGAGCGAGCGCCGGCAAATGATAAACTACAGGGACAAAGCATGAAACGCCGTGAATTCCTAAGAACTGTAGGATGGTCGGCTTCAGCGCTGCTCCTCTCACCACGAGTCGCACATCCGTCGCAGCGGTTTAAGACCACCGCCTTGCCGGAATCGGAGCACTTCGATCTCGTGCGTGTGAGCGAGAGTGTCTTTGCGGTCCGCGGAAAGCCGCTTTCAGGAATCCCGACCAACACGGCCGTGATCGTGGGCGACGATGCGGTCGCCGTCGTCGACACGCACCAGCGGCCGTCCTTCGACGAGGAGGTCATCCGCATCGTCGGGCAGATCACCGACCTGCCGATCCGCTACCTGATCAACACCCACTGGCACCAGGATCACACGCTCGGCAATCAGGTGTTCGAGGGACGGGCGAAGATTGTCGGACACATCAACACGTTGCGGGAGCTCCGGCAGAGGGTTGTGTCGAACCTGGATCTGCAGCGTGAGGTGCTGCCCGGCCAGCTCGGGCAGGCCCGCCTGGTTCTGGCCGAAGCACGCGCTCGAGGAAACCCACCGAGTGAGCAGCTGGACCAGTTGGCCCTGCAGATCGAGCTCGACTCTGCGTATCTCCAGGAACTACAGGCGGTTCGGGTCGTGCCGCCCGATGAGGTGTTCGAGGATTCCTATTCGCTCGACATCTCTCGCCAGCCAATCGAATTGCTTCACGTCGGTCACGGACACACTCAGGGGGACATCGTGATCTTCCTGCCTGAGGAGGAAACCCTCGTGTTCGGGGACCTGCTCACGCCGGGCCAACCGTTCATGAGACCGCGCGATGCGGTGCCTTCGGCATGGGGGCCAACCCTGGCGAAACTCCGCGACATGGAATGGGAGCATGCTGTGCCGGGCCATGGCTGGATCGATGATGCGCGGGCTCGCGTCGACATCCTCGTCAGTTACCTCGGTGACCTGACCGAACGGGTCCGGGCGGCGGTCGCTGCCGACGTGCCCGTCGAGGAAATCACGCAAGCGGTGAATCTTGATGAGTATGAACCCTATTTCCCGTACTTCAGCTATTCGGTCGGCGAGAACATCCGACGGGCTTACGAAGAGTTGGTGGGCCAGTGACATTGCGCGAACCGGGACGTCGAAACACACAGGCAGCTCCGGGCAAAGGATGCCTGAACACCGCTTGATTCCGGTGGTGTGCTCCCTTAGACTTGCCAGTTCGATATACATTCATAGGAGGGCTGGATGAGAAAGCAATTGTTCTGGATTTTTGTGACGGCGTGCCTCGTGCTTGCCGTGATCGCCCCGACGCCACGGGCGGATGGAGCCGAACAGGCGTCCAGACTGAAGAACATCCAGGTGCTGACAGACCTGGCCGACCGGGAAGTCGGACAGTTGATGCAGAGCTGGGCACGGCAGCTCGGTGTCAAGTGCGCGGAGTGTCACGTCCAGGGCGACTTCGCCTCGGACGACATGGAACACAAGCTGGTAGCCAGGAAAATGGCCGCGATGGTGAAATTGCTGAACGAGCAGCCGTTCTTCGCGGAAGGGGAGAGGAAGGCCGATTGTTTCCTATGCCATAAGGGGTCGATCCACATCGATCGCGAACCGTAAAGGGATGTGATCTGAACTACCGACTGGCGACCCCGACGCGGGTCGCCATTTTCATTTCGGGCGCGGGGTCGTCGCGCTGACGCGGGGTCGTCGCGCTGACGCGGGGTCGTCGCGCTGACGCGGGGTCGTCGCGCTGACGCGGGGTCGTCGCGCTGACGCGGGGTCGTCGCGCTGACGCGGGGTCACCGCGCTGAGGGACGTGTTTTGGTCGACGCTATAACAGAAATACTGGTGGCCATCGGAGAGGATCCGTCCAGGGACGGATTGAAAGAGACTCCGGAACGGGTCAGCCGCTCCCTGGAGTACCTGACCAGCGGCTACAAGCAGGACGCCGACGAGATCTTGAATTCGGCCCTCTACGAGGTTCCCTACGACGAGATGGTGATCGTGAAGGACATCGAGCTGTTCTCGCTCTGCGAGCATCACCTGCTGCCGTTCTTCGGGAAGTGCCACGTGGCGTATCTGCCGGATCGGAAAGTGATCGGGCTGAGCAAGGTGCCGCGACTCGTGGACATGTACGCGAGGCGATTACAGGTGCAGGAGCGACTGACGATGCAGATCGCCGATACCATCAACGAAAAGATTCAACCCCGTGGAGCCGCGGTCGTCATCGAAGCCCAGCACCTGTGCATGATCATGCGAGGGGTGGAGAAGCAGCATTCGGTCGCTGTGACCAGTTCGATGTTGGGCGCGTTCAAAGACAATCAGAACACGCGGAACGAGTTTTTGAATCTGATAGACCGATCACAGTAGTCAGTAGTCAGTTGCCAGTAGTCAGTTGTTTCGGAACGCATTCCGAGAACTGACTACTGACAACTGACAACTGGCAACTTCCACAAATGCCAATCGACAGTGTCATCTTTGACCTCGACGGTACGCTCACCAAGGTGAAGAGCCCCTGGCGACACGTTCACGAGAGGCTCGGTGTCTGGGAGAACCAGGCCGCCGGATTCCTCCAGCAGTGGTTGGATGGCAAGATCCGGTACGAGGAATTCTGCAGGCGCGATTACGCGCTGTGGGGTGGGCGCAGGGTGGACGAGATCGAGGCGCTGCTGGACGAGATCGAGCTCAATCGCCATGTTCCCGAACTGGTTCGACGATTGATCGCGGAGCGGATTCCGTCGGTCATTATTTCCTCGGGTTTCTCCCACGTGGCCCGACGAATCCAGGACGAATTCTCGTGGGAACCGCTGAACATCTATGCCAACGACCTGATTCCAGGTCCCGAAGTACGTCTGAACGTTTCAGCGGATACGGACGGCCCGATATCGAAGCGCCGACTCGCGGAGGCATTTTTCGAGAAGTCCGCGGCGGATCCCGAGAGGACGCTGGCTGTTTCAGATTCGGAGCGCGATCTGGAGATGATGCCGCAGTGCCGTCACCAGATACTGATCGAAGAAGAAGACGATCTGCTGAAGATCCATAGCCTGCTATGACGGACACGCTCAAGCGCCAGGCCGCGGTCGCGGCTGTCGACGAGGTCGCCGATGGTATGGCGGTCGGCCTGGGTACCGGATCGACGGTGAAGCATTTCATCGTGGAGCTTGGTGCCCGCGTGCGTGCGGGACTCAAGATCTCCGCGATCGCGACCTCGGAGCAATCGGATCTGCTGGCGAGAGAGGTTGGCATCCCCATCGTTGGTTTCGAGCAGCACAGGGTTCTGGACGTGACGGTCGATGGCGCCGACGAGGTGTCGCCCGAGTTGGATCTGGTGAAGGGATTGGGTGGCGCGCTGGTCCGCGAGAAGATTGTGGCCACGGCGTCCCGCCGGGTCGTCATCGTCGTGGACGAGGGCAAACTGGTCGATCAGCTCGGCACGCGCGCACCGATCCCGGTCGAGGTGATTCCTTTTGCGGCGACACTCGTCGCCGGCGTGCTCCGGGAGATCGGCGGGGAGCCTGAGCTCCGGTTGCTTGACGGGGAACCCTTCGTTTCCGACAACGGGAACCACGTCGTCGACTGGAGGTATGGGCCGCTGAGCGAACCGGCATCTCTCGAGCATCGGCTGAAGTCCATGTCCGGCGTGGTCGACTCCGGTATATTCGCCGGCCTGGCTCACCGCGTGATAGTGGCGGGAACCGAGGGCCTTCGAGAAATGGTGCGGGCTGTCAATCTAGGGGCTGAGCCCTCTCATTCATGAAACCGATCCACCTGAGAGAGAACGAAATCGCCGATCTCGTGACGATCGACGATGCCATCGCAGTCCTCGACGAGGCGTTCCGACAACAGGCCCTCGGAGGCGCGACCTCCCACCCCCGACAACGGCTTCGAACCGATCGGGTGCTCCTGCACATGCTGGCCGGCGCGATACCCGGCTTTTTCGGCTACAAGGCCTACACGACCGGCGGCGGGAAGGTCCGCTTTCTCTTCTATCTCTTCGACTCCTCCAGCACGGAGCTTCTTTCAGTCATGGAAGCGGATACGCTGGGACAGATCCGTACTGGAGCCGCCACCGGTCTGGCAACCCGCCTGCTCGCTCGTGAGGAGGCCGACGTCATGACGCTGTTCGGAGCCGGCTGGCAGGCTGAGAGTCAGCTACTTGGGGTCGCCGCGGTGCGAAAGCTGAAGCGCGTCTGGATCGTCAACCGCACTGCCGAGCGCGCCCGGGCTTTCGTCGACCGCATGGCTCTGCGGGTCGAAGCCGAGTTGAAGATCGCCGAGAGCGCCGAAGAGGCGGTGCGCGACAGCACTATCGTTACGACGATCACGGGCAGCCGCGATCCTGTCCTTTTCGGCAAGTGGCTCGAAACCGGCACTCACGTCAACGCCACAGGCGGCAACATGGTGCTCCGGCGGGAGCTGGATTCCGCAGCCGTCATGCGATCGGACCGAATCGTGGTCGATTCGATCGAGCAGGCTCGCCAGGAGTGCGGAGAGTTCGTCTCCGTTTTCGAACTCGGTCGTCGGCATTGGGAAGAGGTGGTCGAGCTGAAAGACGTCGTTGCCGGAGGCCTCCGCCGGAAGAGTCCGGAAGACATCACTCTATTCAAGTCGCTTGGCATCGGGCTGGAAGATGTCGCCCTGGGGCGTCTGGTTTATGAACGGGCGAAGGAGCGTGGCGTGGGCAGGCCGCTGGAGCTATAGGAAGAAGTAGTCAGTAGCCAGTTGTCAGTAGTCAGTAGGCGGGTGCGAGGCGTGCTATTCTCACGCGCATGCGGTTCGTCATGGCCGGAGCCGGCTCGATCGGAAGCGCCATCGGAGGGTACCTGGCCCTTCAGGGACATCCGGTCGTCCTTATCGCCCGAACACCACACGCGGAAGCGGTCCGCAGCAGGGGCCTGACTCTCAAGACCAACGAAGGCGAGCTCCATCCGACGGTGGATGCGACCGATGATGCCTCGCAACTGGACTGGACCGATCAGGACATCCTCTTCATAACCTCGAAATCCCAGCACACACGCGACCTCCTCGGCCAGCTGAAGGGGGCACCTGCCGCGACACCCGTGTTCTGCTTTCAGAACGGCGTCCGGAACGAAGAGTGGGCCGCCGAACGGTTCGAACGGGTTTACGGCGGCTTGGTTGTGGTCAGCGTGACCTACGTCGAGGCGGGCACCGTGGAACACACCCGCAACGATGTTCTGGCGATCGGCAGGTTTCCCTCCGGGCTGGATGAGGTGACCTCACGGGTCGGCGCAGCGCTGACGGGCGCCGGCTTCCGGGTCACGCTGGATGAAGACGTGATGCCCCCAAAGTGGGGGAAGATGCTCCTCAACCTCAACAATTCTTTGTATGCGCTCATCGATACATGGCTCCAGTTGGCATATACGGACGAGCAACTGCGCCACTTCCTTGCCGAGACGATGCGGGAGGGTCTGGCTGTGATCGAGAAACTGGGTATCCGTAGCAGGATGGGGCCTGGCGAACCGGGCGTAGCCGAGTTCATCCAGACGCTCGAGAGCGGCGGATACGCTTACGCTGACGCACTGGACCTTCCACCCGCGCGTCGGACCTATCCCTCGACCTGGCAGGATGTCGTCCTGCGACGCAGCGATACCGAGGTCGACCACTTTAACGGCGAGATCGTAAGGTTGGGCGCCGAGGCTCGAGTCCCGACGCCTTACAACTCGACGCTCCTCGAAATGATGAACGAGCTCTCGGGCCAGGGTGCGATGCCCGGTTTGTTCACACTCCAGCAGGTTCGGGAGCGCGTACAGGAGAAGATTGATGGCTGAGGGCGCAAACCTCAAACACAGAAGTGCCGAGGTGACCGAGGGTCCCGAGCGGGCGCCTCATCGCGCGATGCTTCGGGCCATGGGCTTGGATGACGATGCCCTCGCAAGGCCGATGATCGGCGTCGCCAGCTCGTGGAACGAAGTGACACCGTGCAACATCCACCTGGACAAGCTTGCCGACAAGGTCAAACAAGGAATCCGGGAAGCGGGCGGGACGCCGATCGAGTTCGGCACGATTGCCGTCAGCGACGCGATCTCGATGGGTCATGAAGGAATGAAAGGCTCACTGGTCAGCCGCGAGATCATCGCCGATTCTGTCGAGATCGTGGCCTTCGCCGAGCGCTTCGACGGGCTTGTCGCTATCGCAGGTTGCGACAAGAGCCTTCCGGGTATGCTGATGGCGCTGGCACGGCTGGACCTTCCTTCTGTCTTTCTCTACGGCGGCACGATCATGCCCGGGCATATCGACGACCGCGACGTCACGATCCAAGATGTTTTCGAGGCGGTCGGGTCTTTCGCCAAAGGGAAGCTGACTGAGGCCGCTCTCCGCAAACTGGAGGGTCTGGCCTGTCCCGGGCCGGGTTCGTGTGCAGGCATGTACACGGCCAACACCATGGCTGCCGCAATCGAGGCGCTTGGGATGTCGGTACCGGGCAGCGCCTCGGTACCTGCCGTCGCCGAAAGCCGTGCGGACGTGTGCATCGAATCGGGCAGAGCGGTCATGCGTGTACTCCGAGAAGGAATCACTCCCCGCAGCGTCTTGACTCGAGAGGCATTCGAGAATGCCATCGCCGTTGTCGTGGCCACGGGCGGATCGACCAACGCAGTTCTGCATCTGCTGGCCATCGCCCGTGAGGCGGGTGTCGATCTCGAGATCGAAGATTTCAACCGCGTTACAGAACGCGTCCCGCACATCGTCGACATGCGTCCGGGAGGGCACTACGTGATGGCCGACCTGGATCGCGTCGGGGGTGTGTCGCGCGTGATGAAGGTTTTGATGGATGGCGGGCATGTGAACCCGGAACCGTCCACCGTGACCGGACAGTCGGTCGGTGAAAACCTGTCCGATGTGGCCACTCCGGACGGAACGATCGTCCGATCCCTGGACGCTCCGATCAACGGCACCGGCACGCTGGTGATCCTCAAGGGAAACCTGGCTCCCGAGGGAGCAGTGGTCAAAACTGCGGGTGTCGGCCGGTCGTCTCATTCCGGTCCGGCGCGCGTCTTCGAGCGGGAGGAAGATGCGTTTGGAGCGATCATGGATGGGCGTGTGGTTGCCGGCGACGTTGTCGTGATTCGGTACGAGGGTCCAAAAGGCGGACCCGGAATGCGCGAGATGCTTGCCGTCACCGGAGCCCTGTCCGGAGAGGGACTCGGAGATCAGGTTGCTCTGATCACCGACGGCCGGTTCTCCGGCGCGACCCACGGTCTGATGGTCGGGCACGTTGCGCCCGAAGCCGCCAGGGGTGGACCCATCGCGGCGCTGGAGGACGGAGACGTCGTCACGATCGACGCCGTCCGGAAGCGCATCGACGTAGATCTGTCCGATGACCAGATTCGATCGCGCCTGGAGCAATGGAGCGAGCCCGCGCCGAAGTACAGAACCGGGGCCCTCGCGCGCTACGCCAAGCTGGTCTCGTCAGCGTCGAAGGGCGCCGTATTGGAATAATTGTTACGCCGAGGTGGTGCACCCGGACTCTCGTCGAGCTCGCGTTACCAGACGTCGCCCGGCCGCCAGTCGCAGCCGATGTCTCCGTCGAGGTCAAGGTGTGGTGAGTGTGGCGTCCTCAGGATCATGACGTCGCCGTCGTCGCCAGACGTGCCCTCGCGGCCGCGGGGGCCGTCGACGAAGGTGCTGGCCCGCATATACGAGGGTGCGCTCAACGAGCGACCCGTGGCTTATGACGCCGTGCCGGCCGCTCACCCACACATGCACGCCGCCCAGAGCATGGGCCCAGTCGTCATCCGTGAAATCACCCTCGAAGGCGTTGTCGAGCAAGGTCCGAAGGTCGCGCAAGAAGGGCTCCGCAAGGGCATCGGTTGGTGCTGCATGAAGTTTCGCCATCAAGAAAGTCTAGAACACGTGGGCGGCCTGACCCGACTCCGCGTCGATTCGGCCACATTGCTCGCGAGTAACGTCCCAGCGATCGCCGATCCGAATGACTGGCTTTCGGCACGCCAATGCGGATGTGACGGCATTGATGGGAGCTGATAACTCGCCACTTGGCGACTTATGGCGGGCAATCTGCCGGTGGCAGTTTCCCCAGCCACTTCTACGCCAAAGCCGACCACAGGTGCACAACTGGAACGGACGTGGACAAGTCTCTTACCTCGACTCCGCAGTCCCCTCCCGGTTCCGTTCCCTTGTTCACAACGGAGGCACAACCGGATCGAAACGTCTCGGGGGTTGCACGAGGGGAAGTCCGGGCTCAGAATGCATGTGAGCAAAGTGAACGAAAGGAGCTTCAGTCATAATCAAAGAACAAAATGACACGAATCCGAGTGTCCATGGGGCAGCCACGATACCGGCCCTGGATGCCGCAATTAAAGAACTCGGCAGGCCCTCCATTGTTTGGTTTCGCGGCCATACGGAGTCCCACGAGCTGGTTCCGTCTATCTTTCGATTCAGGAACGGACGACGCCAGGAACGGCTACTCCTTGAACGTTATCGGCATCACCTGAAGCGATCGGACGCACACATCGACTTGTCTGACTGGGAAGCAGTGGTACGAATGCACCATAGCTACCTACCCACTAGATTACTTGCATGGACAGAATCACTTTCCATCGCCCTCTTTTGTGCGATCGTTCGAGAAGCTTGCAAGCCGTGCATTTTCGTGTTAGATCCGGTCGGACTTAATATGGCAAGCGGCAAGCCAGAAATCGTCCGACTGGGCGCGCATACCGAGTTCGAATATGAAAAGTTGCTACTAGGCAATTCCACGGCGACGCCGAGATTTCCAGTAGCGGTGGAAGCCGACTTTGATACAGCAGCGTTTCCTCTCAATCAAACGGCATTCACGTTTCACGGCGCTGCTGACGATCCGTTGGAAGCGCAGTGCGCTCAGCACCTGCGAAAGGTTGTTCTTGATGAGGAGACGATAGACCGAGCCCAAGAACTCTTGATGTCCATGGCTTGGCTCACTTCCGTTTGAGGCAGGCGATTGCGACGGGGCAGCGAAAAGGGGGGTTAACAACTCCTCAGTGACGACCGATCGGACTGTGATTATGATTCAGATCTCGGCTCTTGTCGCCGCAGTTCTCAGTTTGACTGGCGGTCTCGGCCTCCATTTATGGGCAGTAAGGCACCCGACCGATTCACCGCGACAGACGAGCACTATCGCTTGGCTTCTGATGGCAATGACTCCAGTACTCGTTCTGTTCACAGTCTTTCCGGAGTCTACGCTCGATCTGCGATTCAAGGGCGTGTCTGCGACTGGAGCCGTAGCCCTCTTCCTCTATATCTGGCATCGCGGAACTCGTCTTGTAGCCAAAGCAGCACACCTAGAACAGGTCGAAGCACAACTTGTTGAAGCGAACAAAAAGCTTGAAGCGGAACGGCAACGAGAGCAAAGCAGCAGAAAAGTCAAAAACTTCGATCGCCACGCTTATCGCCTCCTGGATTTTCCGGATCGATTGATCGGCATTGCGACCGGAGATTTGACCAAAGTCAGCGGGTTTGACATTTGGACCAACTCGGAGAACACGAATATGCGAATGGCGGGCATCTACGAACGCTCTATTTCCGCCACAATTCGACACCTAGGCTCCGAAGTAGATGGGTTTGGCGACCCGGTTGAAGGGGGAGACACCATCATGCAGGAACTGCTCGATAAAATGAAGGGCCGTGAAGCTGTAGAACCTCATACGGTGCTTGTGACGGGCCCAGGTCGTCTCGCCACGACCCATCAAGTCAAGTGCATCCTCCATGTAGCCGCCTCTTACAGGGAGCGCGGCGGGCGATCCCAGGGTGTTTCAGATCTCGAAGATTGTGTATGGGAGGCGCTGAAAAAGGCGAATAGTCCCGACATCGCTCGACTCGGAGTACGGTCCATTCTGTTGCCACTGTTCGGTACGGGTCAAGGTGGATCGGATCCTAGCGAGTCAATACGCTCGTTGTTCGAAATGGCTGCTGAATATATGCGGAAGCAATCTGAGGTTTCAGTAACCGAGGTGTTCTTCTTGGCGTGGTCGGAAGGCGACCTCAGCACTTGCCGGACTGTGCTCCAAGAATTGCCGCACGTCGAACCCGTCACGCTACATTAGAGTAAACCGCAACTCGATGGGACACTCTTCAGCCAGCGATGCGGTCAGCCGATCCTAGTGACCTGTATCAGTGCTATCGGTACCAGCGTTCGGCCGAACGGCGTCGGATTCTAGGAGTGACGCTCGAGCCAATGCTGACTACTGACTACTGACTACTGACTACTGTATTTCCACGTAGAGGTCCTCACCTCGCACCTCACACGGATACGTCTTTGCGCCCTCTCGCTCCTTCCGGCAGCCCCCGTCGGCGAGGCGTACGTGCCAACCGTGCCATCCACAGATGATTTCACCGTTCTGAACGACGCCTTCGGTCAGGGGAAAGCCGAGGTGCGGGCAGAAGTTTTCCAGGGCGTAAAAGGATTGGTCCCACTGGAAGAGGGCGATGTCGAGTCCGTCGATCTGGAGGGCATGGCCGATCCCGTCATCGGGGACTTCGTCAAGCGAAGCGGCCCGAACCCATTTATTCATCGGGTCCTCCCAAGCTGACGCGTCCCGGCCCTTCAAACTCCAGAATCGAGGTCCGAACCGAGTCCGGCATCGGCACGCTCCGGTTCGAGCGGTAGTCGAACATTACCTGCACCGAGCTCCCCTCCCCGATCAGCCGGTCGGTTTCATCCTGAATGATCTGGTACTGGAAATCGAAACTGGAGTTACCGATCCGGGACGTCCGAATTCCGACCCGCAGGTCGTGATCATTGCCCGCCTGGGCTCGGTAGTTGAGTTCCGCCTGCGCCAGGATGATGTCGTCCCGGGCCTGTCGTTGGGAGCCGAACACAACCGACCAGTAGAAGGAACGCGCCATCTCGAGGTAGCTGAAATACACCGCGTTGTTGATGTGGCCGAGGCTGTCCAGGTCGGCGGGACGGACGGTCACAGGGCAATAGAGCCTGAACGGGTCCATAAGTGCATATTAGCAGCCCGTGGCAGAAGTCTGATGGTTCGCGCGCACGGGTCTTCGGAGGCGGAGACGAGGCGCGAGGAGGAATTGATGCGGTTTCATCATGACGACGAGCAACAAAGTATCCGACCGCAACCCCCGTGCGCCCGGAGGGTTACGGCGGCGTCACACGCGGGCGTTGTTGCCGCGCGACATTTCTCCGGACCCGCACGCCGGTCGGCGCGGCGCCTACTGGCGCAACGCCGTCGTAACGCGAGCCATCAGACGTCTGCGACGGGCTGCTGACACGCTGTTTGTCGGGATCCGACCCGGTTCCGCGCCTGGCTGGGGCCGACTGAGACACCGCGTAAACTCATGTTATACTTTGCCAAACTCGGTGTCCCAGGGGGTTTTCGGTGGGAGCGATTCCGAAAGTCGAAAGTATCTGGCTCGATGGGAAATTTGTCGCGTGGGACGACGCCCAGGTCCATATCACCGCCCATTGCCTGCATTACGGCACGGGCGTCTTCGAAGGTGTGCGTTCCTATGAGACGCCGAATGGATCCGCCGTGTTCAGGCTCGACGCCCACATGAAGCGGTTCAAGAATTCCGCCGAAATCTACCAAATCGACATCCCATACAGCGTCGATGATCTCGAGCAGGCGACGCTCGAGCTCGTCGCCCGCAACAAGCTCGGCGATGCCTACATTCGCCCCATCGCTTTCAATGGCGTCTATTCGTTGGATGTATGGCCCAGGGACTGCCCGGTAGTTGTCGCGGTAGCCGCTTGGCCCAGAGGCGAGTATCTCGGTCGCAAGGGGATCGAAGAGGGAGTCCGCGTGATGTTTTCGTCGGTGCGGCGATTCCATTCGTCGATGATACCGACGTCGGGAAAGGCGTGTGGCCAGTACATCAATTCCGTCCTTGCCGTTCAGGAGGCCCAGAAGAACGGTTTCGACGAAGCGATCCTGCTCAACATGGAAGGCAATGTTGCCGAGGGATCCGGTGAGAACCTCTTTCTCGTGAAGGATGGAACCCTCATCACGAACGACGCCGAAGCTTCGATTCTGATGGGGATCACGCGGGAAGCGATCCTGCGGATTGCCAACGACAAGGGGATACCCATCGAGATCCGCGCGATCACCCAGGATGAAGTACTCTCGGCAGACGAGCTCTTCTTTTCAGGTACCGCGGTGGAGGTGACCCCGATCCGAGAGGTGGGAGACACGACGATCGGAGACGGGCGGCGCGGCCCGGTCACCGAGACGATTCAGACGACGTTCTTCGATACGGTCCGTGGCCGAACCTCGGAGTACTCTCACTGGCTTTCCTATGTTTCCGGAAGAAAGACTGAAGAAGTGACGAGTGATCGTCACTAGTCAGTTGTCAGTAGTCAGTAGTCAGCGACTGACGGCTGTTGGCGTCGTAGCTCGTCACTTGTCACTCGTCACTGGTCACTTCCCGACAGTGGGCCAGATGCTCAGATGATCAAACCGGCAGAACGGATGCAGAACGTCCACGGCGAGGCCGCGTTTGCCATGCTGGCAAGAGCCAACGAACTCGAGCGCGCGGGGCGGAGTATCGTCCATCTCGAGATCGGAGAGCCGGACTTCGACACGCCGCAGACGATCGTCGATTCAGCCGTTGACTGGCTCAAACGTGGAGCCACCCACTACACGGGGTCGGCAGGCATTCCGGAACTGCGGGAGGCCATCGCGGCCGACCTTCAGAGAATCTTCGGCGTCAAGGTCGGGGCCGATCAGATCGTGGTCGGTCCGGGCGCAAAGATGATGCTCTTCTCCACCATCATGAGCGTCGTCGATCCCGGCGAGGAAGTGATCGTGCCGAATCCTGCTTTTCCAGCCTACGAGGCGGCGATCGAAATCGCACGGGGAAAGCTCGTAGCGGTGCCACTGAGGGAGTCGAATGAGTTTCGGCTCCGGGTCGAGGACCTGGAAGCCAGCATCACGGAGAAAACGCGGTTGGTCGTCTTGAACTCGCCTCAGAATCCGACCGGAGGTGTCTTGACGGCTTCCGACCTGGAGGCGGTTGCGGACCTGGCCCTGAAGCACGACTTCTTGATCCTGTCCGACGAGATCTATTCCGAGATCTCCTACGGGCAGCGCCCGGAGAGCATGTTGCATTTTCCCGCCATCCGAGACCGGCTGCTCCTGGTCCATGGATTTTCGAAGACTTTCGCGATGACGGGATGGCGACTCGGATTTGTCGTGCTGCCCCCGGAGCTGGTCCAGACGGTGGTGTTGTTCATCAACAGCAGCGTTTCCTGTACGGCAGCGTTCACACAGCGGGCGGCCGTGAGTGCGTTCTCGGAAAATACGCGCCCCGCCGTGGAGGCAATGGTCAGTGAATTCGAGCGCCGTCGGGACAAGATCGTAGATGGGTTGAACGCGATCGATGGAATTCGCTGCCTTCGGCCCCACGGAGCGTTTTACGTTTTCCCAAACGTCGAGGATCTGGGCATCCCGAGTAGTGTCCTGGCAGATCGATTACTCGACGAGGCCGGAGTGTCTGCGCTGCCCGGGACCGCTTTCGGTCGTTACGGTGAAGGCTATTTGAGATTCTCTTTCGCAAACTCACTGGACAACATCGAAGCCGCTCTCGAGCGCATCGACCGTTTTGTCGATGGTCTTTGAGCGGGTAGGGTTCGTCTCGAGCGTAGTCTTCCATACATACTTGATAGAGCATGTCTTACTTCAAAGTCTTGTTGGCAGATGGAATCGATCCGGCCGGGATCGAGCTGATTCAGAAGACCAACGCGATCGAGCCGATCGTCCATAGCAAGCTCGAACGCGAGAAGCTCCTCGAGATCATTCCCGAAGTCGACGGGATCATCGTTCGCAGCGGCACGAGTGTCGACAGGGAAGCGATCGAACGATCCAGCAAGTTGAAGGTGGTGGGGCGAGCCGGCGTCGGTGTCGACAACGTCGATATCGATGCGGCGACCGAGCACGGCATCATCGTGATGAATTCTCCCGGCGGTTCGACGACGACGACCGCCGAACACACCATAGCCATGATGTTTGCGCTGTCTCGAAACATTCCCCAGGCGTACCGCCTGCTCAAGGATCACAAGTGGGAAAAGAGCCGGTTCAAGGGTGTCGAGATGACCGGGAAGACCCTGGGCGTAATCGGCCTGGGACGCATCGGGAGCGAGGTCGCGCACAAATGCCGGGCCATTGGAATGACAGTGATGGCCTACGATCCGTTCCTGAACCCGGATGCCGACCTGAGCAGTGGACTCCTGCTCGTCGAACTCGGGAAAATCTTCGCAGAAGCCGATTTCATCACCGTACATTGCCCACTGACCGGTGAGACGCGCAATCTCATCAACAAGGATGCGATCGCGAGCATGAAGGACGGGGTGCGACTGGTCAACTGTGCACGGGGGGGAATCATCAGCGAGACTGACCTCTACGACGCCCTCAAAGACGGAAAGGTTGCAGGGGCCGCCTTCGACGTCTTCGAAGAGGAGCCGAACACCGAATCGCCCCTGCTAGAGCTGGACAATTTCGTGGCGACGCCTCATCTGGGCGCGTCGACGTTCGAGGCCCAGAGGAAGGTCTCTGAAGACATATGCCGGCAGATCGTGGACTTTCTGACGAAGAATACGATTCGCGGGGCGCTCAACTTTCCGCAGCTCGAGGCGGGACAGCTCGAGCGGTACCAGCACTTCGTCGATCTGGCGACGCGCCTGGCGACGTTTGTGGGCCAGATATCGGAAGGTCGAATGCAGAGTATCTCGATCCGGTACTCGGGAGAGATCACGGATATGAACCTGGGTTATCTGACGTCGACCATCGTGCGGCGCCTGCTCGTTCCCATACTCCGCGAAGGCGTCAATCTGATCAACGCCACCCGCGTCGCCCAGCAGCGCGGGATCAAGGTGGAAGAAATCCGCGTTCCCGTTCCCGAGAACTTTACGAACCTCGTTGCCATCGAGGTTCGGACCGACAAGGAGTCCCGTCAGGCCTCCGGAACAGTCTTCACCGATAAGCTGCCGCGGATTGTCAGTGTCGACGGTTACGCGCTGGAAGTCGTGCCTCGAGGGCACATGATTTTCTTGACGAACTCGGACAGGCCGGGTGTGATTGGAGACATAGGGACGGTGCTCGGGCAGTACAAGGTCAACGTCGCCGGAATGCACCTGGGACGAGAGCGCGAAGGCGGCCAGGCTCTGGCTCTGCTTCTGATCGACAATCCCATCCGCGATGAAGTGGTCGAGAAGGTCCGCAGCATCGAGAATGTCTTGAGTGCGAAGGCGATTCGCATCTGAGGGTGTCCCCGCGACGTCATTGCAGATTGACCAGCGGAGAGTCCACGATGGAAATTGGAGATTGGGAGGTCCCAACAATTTCGAATCAACGATGTACGATGCGGATTCTGAGGTAGGAAACCTGCGATGGTCGGAGAAGGGTCAGACCGTTGGCCACGGGCTGCTTTAGTAGCTCTTGGGTTCTTTTTCCTTGCCCCACTTGTTTTCGCTCAGGGAACGGCGACCTTTGCGGGGACTGTCATCGATGAATCCGGAGGTCCGGTTGCTCAGGCTGAGGTCCGCCTGACGTTCGAGGGCGGTCGTTCCATGACCGCGACGACTGGGGACACCGGAGCTTTTTCTCTCGAAACCTCAGGCCGATTCGAACTGGAAGTCTCCCGCGCTGGTTTTCGAACCGTCCGGACGACAAGGATAACGCTCGCGTCGGGGGCCGCCTACAGGATCAACGTCCTTCTCGTGGCCGGAGATCCGGCGGACGTCGAACTGGTGGAACTGCTGCTCGAGGATCCCGTTCAGTTTGGCGGCGGGGCGGGTCCCTCGGCGCGCGAGGACCTTCCGCGATCCGATCGTCTGTTCGGTTTGCGGGGAGGCCTCAACGTTTCCGGGATAGCGGAAGGTTCCAGCCAGCAGTGGATTGCCGCTTCGGGGAGCGTGTTCGCCAGCTCCGCGAGCGCGAGCGCCCTGATCGATACCGCCGATTTTTCTGCCGAATTCCCCACGAACGTCGGCGTCGACGATTCGCTTCCGACAGGGGGGCCGGGCCTGAACGGCAACGTCTACTACTTCCACCGCAACGACGCCTTGAACGCGAGGAACTTCTTCGATCCTCCGGATCGGGCAATTCCCCCGTTCAAGTACCATTTTTTCGGAGCTCAGGTCGGCGGACAGCTTCGGGAGGGAACCTTCGCGTTCGCCAGGTACTGGGGGCTCCGGGTTCGGCAGTCGATCACTCGTGTTGCCACAGTTCCGAATCCGGACTGGGTTCGAGGCGATTTCTCCTCCTTGACCGATCCGATCCTGGATCCCGAAACGGGGTTTCCGTTTCCCGGCAATGTCATTCCTGCGGATCGACTGAGCCCGAGGGGTGGCGACCTGGCAGCTCTATTCCCGGAACCCAACAGCCCGGGCCGCGACATCCAGAATTTCCGTTCGATCGCTAAGTTGAACACGGTCGCCGATGCGTTCGGAATCCGGTTTGACCACCGGACGACGGTCGCCGACGAAACATCCATCGAGTACCAGTACAGCCGGGATACAACAGATGACCCGTTCAACCTGGTCACCGGCATCACAAACCTGCCCGGCTTTGGCGTGCGTGACGCTCTGGCAACGCAGACGCTTCGTGTGAACAATACGCACGTTTTCTCCACACGACTCCTGCATCAGATCGGTTTCTCGTTCGGCCACCTGCGCCAGCCGCGCACCATCCCGGCAGACGTGGGAACTCCGGCGGTGATCATCACGGAGTTTTCGAACGTTGGTCACGCGTCGAATATCCCGCAGGAGAGGACAAACAGGACCTACGCGCTGTCGAATGACGTGTCCTGGCTACACGGTTCACGAAGTACCAAGGTCGGGGGATCTGTCCGGTATTTCAGCTTCGACGCATTCATGGACCTTTTGAGTCGCGGCCAGTTCCAGTTCACCGGCGGTTCCTTTTCCAACAACGCACTGGCCAACCTGCTTCTGGGTCTGCCGGCAAACGCTCTCCGAATCCAGGGCGATACCGGACGCAAGTTTGGAACCTGGACGTCGGGCCTCTACGTCCAGCATGACTGGCGAGTCAGCCCCGCGCTGAACCTGAGCGCCGGGCTCCGCTGGGATTACCAGACTCCGTTCGCCGAATCTGAGGGCCGAGTGGCCAACTTCATCGCGTCCGGAGAGCTCCAGACATCGCCGGAAAGGCTGTACCCGTCAGACCTGAACAACTGGGGACCCCGACTTGGAGTTGCGTGGAGTCCTGTTCCCGACACCGTCCTCCGCGCCGGGTACGGTATCTTTTACGACAACCTCGCCGTCGGAGACAGTTTGTTCCTCCTGGGCCTCAACCCGCCTTTCGTCCAGTTCGACGTCGAGAACAACGATCCCGTGGTGCCTCGTTTCGACCTGGAGACTGTTTTTGGGGATCCTTCCATCGCGGTGCCGCCGAGTATCTTCTCCACCGCCTCCACCCTGGCGAACCCGTACGTGCAGCATTGGAACCTCACCCTCGAACGGACCATATCGGCCGACTACGAGGCACGTCTGGCCTACACGGGACAGAAGGGGACACGTCTCCGCCGCCAGATCAACCTGAACCAGCCGCCGGCCGGTCCCGCCGACACCCTGGACGACCGGCGCCCGTTTCCGGATTTCAGAAACGTGTTTCAGTTTGAGACAAGCGCTGCTTCTTCGACGCACGCGATGGATCTGGGGCTGATCCGCCGCTTCTCGCAGGGGCTGGGCGTGCGCGCAGATTACCGTCTGGCCAGGTCGATCGACGACGCGACACTGATCAGCATCCTTCCCCAGAACAGCCACGATCTTGCTTCGGAGAAAGGACTCAGCGATTTCCACGTGAAGCATCGCCTGCTGGTCTCGGGAACCTACAACCTTCCGCTCCGCGGCGGCTGGACCCGCGGCTGGTTGAACGGCTGGCAGCTACAGGCCATCGGGATGGTTCAATCCGGAACGCCCCTGTCCGCCATACTGGGCACCGACGTTGCCGGCACAGGGAGTCCAATCGTTAACCGCCCAAACCTGGTGGGCGATCCGCGGGTGTCCGACCCGACTCCACTCCGCTTCTTTAACACCGATGCCTTCGAAGCGCCCGAATTCGGCCGCTTCGGCAACAGCGGGCGGAACGTGATCATCGGTCCCGGTCTGGCGAATGTCGACCTGGCGCTGATGCGGGCGTTTCGGGTTTCGGATCTCTTACGAGCGCAGTTTCGCGCCGATTTCTACAACGCGTTCAACAGCACCAATTTTGTCGCGCCGCCGACGATGCAGAATTTTGCCGACTCGCCCGACTTTGGTGCTCTTTTTGTCGCGCGCTCGCCTCGAATTATCCAAATGGGTTTGAGACTGTTCTGGTGAAGCTTTTGGGGTCCGAAAGGGTAGACATTACCGCGGAAATACCGTCTAATCTGCCTGAATCGTAAATTAGGGGTAAGTAAATCTTGAAACTGGTTGAAATCTCGATGTTCCATCGTTCCGGTTTCGTGTGGTCCGTCACCCTCGTCATCCTCCTGGCCCTCGCGGCGCCTGCCGGATTGGCACAGAAGGAGGAAGAGCGGCCGAAAGTCCACACCGACTTCAAATTCGGATCATTTCCTTACTCCGCGGACGCCCAGGAACGGTTTGCGGACGAGGAAACCGTGCGGCTCATCATCGGTTTCCACGAGGGGTGGTCGGTCGACAAGTACATCAAAGAGACCGCCTCGGAGCGCGTGGATGTTCTCACGCTGGCCGATGATCTGGAGGAAGGCCGTCTCATCCGGGGACGATCTGACTACAACATGCGACCCGGGTTTCCCGTACTGCGTGAGTTGGAACTTGCGATTCTGCTTCCCGAAGTCAGCCGTCACGCGGAAGAGTTGACCGGTCTCATCAAGAGCCATTGGGACGAAGTTGAGGAGTTCGTGTCGTCTCTAGAGGCTGCCCGGGAGATGCCCCGCAAGCAGGTGCTCTACCAGGCGCTCGTCGGGGGGGTTCTGCTGGGGGGGATGCTCGATGCCTTCTACGACGACAAGACTCTCCTGGCAGGTGGTGAGCCGAGGCGGGCTCGTCGGCGCGGCGAGGGCTACTACGCCTGGATGACCGAGGGAGATGCGGGCCCCGCTCACCTCGTTCGTCAGACCAGGAGCGCCGGCCGGTATCAGGTGGTGTCGGTCGGTACCGTTCCCGAGGAAAATCTCCGGGTCCGTATCGACGACCTCCGGTCGGAAGCGCCCGTGTATGAAAGCGAAGATGCCCGCAAGTGGCGCATCTTTGCCAGCGTGTTCTCCAGAGACTACCTGCTTCCCTACTTCAAGTCGCAGCGAAGCACATTCATCAGCCTTCACGAACAGATTCGTGCCTCCCGCTACACAGCCCTGGCCGAGTTCATTGCCTGGTATTACCAATCTGTTGTCGCAGATGCGACCGCCCGTCTGGTGTCGACCGGGCATATCGAGGCTCCGGAGGCCTCCTTCAAGTACGCGATTCAATCCCGACGGTAACGAGAAGAAGTGACCAGTGACAAGTGACAAGCTGCGCCTAATCTTACTCGTCACTTGTCACCGAATTCGTCCGGTTCCGCTTACTGTTACAATCTTCGGGTGGAACCGAAAGATTTACCCCCCGAGTCCCTGGAAAGGATTGCCGGTAATCTCGGGATCGGCCGGATCGAGCGGCACATCTTTCTGTGCGCGGACCAGACGAAGCCCAAGTGCGCCCCCCGCGATGAGACGAACGTTTCCTGGGACTACCTGAAGCGGCGCCTGGGCGAACTCGGCCTGGTTCACGCAGAGAAATGCGTCTACCGCACGAAAGCCAATTGCCTGCGAATCTGCGAGCAGGGGCCGATCGCTGTGGTGTACCCAGAGGGGATCTGGTATCACTCGGCGCGGCCGGAGGTTCTGGAACGGATCATACAGGAACACCTCATCGGTGGGGAGCCCGTAGACGAGTTCGCTTTCGCCACCAATCCACTTTAGCAGCCCGTGGCAGAGGTCTGATGGTTCGCGTTACGGCGGCGTTGCGCCAGATGCTAGGCGCCGCGCCGACGGCGATGCTGGTACATCGTTTAGGAGCGGGAACAACGCAGATGGTGTGACGCCGCCGTAACCCTTCGGGCGCACGGGGGTTGCGGTCGGATACTTTGTTGCTCGTCGTCATGATGAAACCGCATCAATTCCTCCTCGCGCCTCGTCTCCGCCTCGCAAGACCCGTGCGCGCGAACCATCAGACCTCTGCCACGGGCTGCTGGACGCTTGATCCTTGGTTTGAGAACAAGGTTCTCAAACCAAGGATCAAGCGTGCTATCAGCAGTCAGCCTTCAGCTATCAGCTAATTCGGAAACGGGACGATAGTGCCATCCGATAGAGCTGATCGCTGAAAGCTGATGGCTGATCGCTACTCGAGGGCCATGAGTTCGAACCAACAACCAGAGGGCACCGGCTTCGGCGCGTTAAGGCATGAAGCTGCCGCGCTGCTGCGGCTCGGTCTGCCGGTGATCGGGGCACAGCTTGCCCAGATCGCGATGAACTTCGTCGACACCGTGATGGCGGGAAACCTGAGTGCGCGCGCCCTGGCTGCGGTGGCTCTGGGCGGAAGTCTCTGGATGACGGTCGCCATCTTCATCATGGGATCAATGATGGCGGTCACCGCATCGGTGGCCCATCTGTTCGGCGCTCAGAAGACGAGGGAAGTCGGTCACTTCGTACGGCAGGCGCTGTGGATGAGCCAGGGGTTTGCGCTGTTTTCTTTCCTGATCGTGAGGAACGCCGATCCGATTCTCTTCTGGCTCGAGATCGATGCGGAAATCATCCCGATCACCCTCGGCTACGTCGACGCGATCACATGGGGGCTTCCCGCACTCTGCGCTTTCGTTGTCCTGCGTTACTTCAGCGAGGGCGTATCGATGACGCGACCGATCGTGTTTATCGGGCTTGTAGGCCTTGTGACAAACATCTTCGGCAATTATGTGTTCATGTATGGCCGCCTGGGCGTACCAGCGATGGGCGCTGTCGGCTGCGGATGGGCCAGCGCGCTTGTGATGTGGATGATGTTCCTGTGCATCACCGCGTACGTGACACTCCAGCGCCATTACCGACCGTTCGGCGTGTTCGAACGATTAGAGGGCCCGCAGCTTGATGAGATCAGGGAGATCCTCAAGCTGGGTCTTCCCATCGGGGTCAGCGTCTTCCTGGAAGCCAGCCTGTTCGCGACAGTGGCGCTGTTGATGGGTTCGATGGGGACGAACGTGGTTGCCGGTCACCAGATCGCCATCAACATCGCTTCGATCACGTTCATGATTCCGCTCGGCCTTTCCATGGCGATCACGGTTCGTGTCGGGCAGTCGATGGGACGGGGTTCCCAGACCGGAGCTCGCAGGGCCGGATTCGTCGGTGTGGCCCTGTCCCTGGTGTTCATGGGGATCGCGGCAGCTATCATGCTCTTGCTGCCCGAACTGATCGTCGGCATCTACACGAACGATCCAACAGTCACCGCGATCGCGGTCGAGCTATTGTTCATGGCGGCAATCTTTCAGTTGTCAGATGGTTCGCAGGTTGCAGGTGCCGGTGCTCTCCGAGGCCTGAAGGACACGGCCATACCGATGGTGATCACCTTCGTCGCGTACTGGGGTATTGGCCTGCCCCTCGGTTATACGCTGGGGATAGTGAGGTCGATGGGGCCACAGGCAATGTGGATTGGACTGATCGCGGGCCTCACTGTCGCGGCGGTGTGTCTGAACGGGCGTTTCTACTTCGTGACCCGGAGGATGTTGACCGAAGAAGCACAGGGTCCCGGATACCCTCCAGCGATCGTGTAGGTACGGAATGTTTCGACTGGCTCCATTCGATTGGCGCTCTTCCGCTTGTTTCGGACGATCGTTTTGACTTAATCTTGACGCACCATGAGAATCCGTTTTTTCACTTTAATAATTGCACTAATAGCGATCGCTGCAGTCTTCCATTCCGCGGTTACTGCTCAATCGCAACGCTCCGTCCTGGACGGTGTCTTCACCGAAGAGCAGGCTATCCGCGGCGAGCAGCTCGTCAACAGCTACGACTGCGCCTACTGTCATGGCGGTGGTCTGGTTGGTGGAAACGAGGATGTACCTCCTCTCGTCGGCAGCGACTTTACCGGCTTGTGGGATGGGCGGCCGCTCAGCGACCTCCACAAGATGGTCGGCGACATGCCACCAGACACGTCCGACAAGCTGAGCGCACAGGGCAGGGTCGATGTCATTGCTTTTCTGCTGTGGTTGAACTGGTATCCGGCAGGTGATTACGAACTCCCTCCGGATCGGGCAGTGCTCGATCAGATCCAGATCGTTCTTCCCTGACCGATCCTCTTCTTCAACAAAACAGCTTTCCGAGGGGCGGACGTTTTGGAGACGCGTGTCCTAAGGGAGGTGTAGGTGCGGTCTATGACAGACATAGAGAGTCGTGTTTCGACAGAGGGGAACCCAGCGCTCCTCGATGACCACCACCGATTCAGAACCCTGTAAAAACGTGGCTTTGTCGATCACATTGCTGACTGTCCCGGCCTCGCTTGTCATCGATAGATGGAGCGGGTCTCTGGATCACGCCGTCGGCGTCCAGCAGAACTGCTTCGGTTCGGAACCGAATCGCAGCACATGCCCGTCAGGATCCTCAACCCGCATCTCGAATGCCCAGTAGTAGTTGGTCGGCTCTTGGCTGAACCTAACCCTCCGGGAGCTGTAGGTAGCGAACAGAGGATCGATGTCGTCGACACCGATCCAGACCCAGGTTCCCGGCGGGATCTCTGAACAGCGCAAACGTCACCACGTCTGGCACAACGGTCCGGGGTAGGACCACGCTTCCACCGTGCGCCTCGACCTTCGTGAGAACAGCATCGATGTCGTCCACGCCCATGTAGAGAACTTTGTCGGGCGGGTCTTCGCGGATGCCTCCCCGAAGCCCGCCTGTAGACGCCGCCGCGATCGTGGAAGACTCGTCTATAAGCCACCCGAATACGTTTCTGAAGAAGGATTGCGGTCGGACAGCATCCGGCCCGGCTATCTCGAAGTAAACGATCGGGTTACCCATGGCACTCCCCGCCGCTGATCTGCCGAAGAAATCGCGCCTCTCCCGGGCCCGGCATGTGCCGGCCGAACAGCTCGGAGGATCATTGGTTCTATCTACTGCTTGACGTACTTCGTCAAACCGCCGCCCGCGACCGGACGAGAGTTCGGTCCTTCCGCCGCATACACGTTGCCGTCGGCGTCGACCGCCACGCCCTCGCCGGCGGCGCCGTGAGGTCCCGCATCTGTCTCATGCGGTGGGATGAAGGCCGTCACCCGGTCTTCGGTCGTGGTCCCGATCCGGACGCCTGTCTTCCAGTCCGGGTGGCTCGTGGGGTTCGACTCCGAATCAATCGCATACAGGGTGTCGTCCGCGTCGATGAACAACCCGCTCACGCGGCCGAACTGCTCGAACGAGTCGAGAAGATTTCCCTCCTGGTCGAATATCTGGATGCGATGGTTCCCGCGGTCGGCGACGAAGAGGTGTCCCTGGGAGTCGAATGCAAGCGCATGGGGCGTACGGAACTCTCCCGGAGCCGTACCGATCTGCCCCCACTCTTTGATGTACTCCCCCTCCTTCGTGAACTTGACGATGCGTCCCGTTGCGCCCTCGGGCGGATTGTCGTTCTGGCCGCTGTGTCCGTCCGAGACGAAAATGTCGCCGTTCGACGCAGTGATCACGTCACATGGCTGGTTGAGGGTGTCGGGCCCGCTACCGGCAACCCCGGCCGTTCCCAGCCTCATCAGCACCTCGCCTTCGGGACTGAACTTGATGACCTGGTGTCCCTTCGTTCCAGCCTCGTTGCCCTGGGAATCGGTCACCCAGACGTTTCCATCGCTGTCGACGTGGAGTCCGTGAGGCAGTACGAATAACCCGGCCCCAAAGCTCGTCAGAACTTCCCCGGTCGAACGATCGAACTTGAGGATCGGATCCACGTCGGAGGTGTCGCAGCCGCCGGCCAGCGCGTTGGCTCCGCATCGATCATAGGCCCAGACATGCCCATCGGGGTCGATGTCGACACCCGCGGTCGATCCCCACGTCCTCCCGTCGGGGAGCGGTCCCCACTCCCGGATCACCGTTGGATTGGGATTGGGCAGGTCATTGATAGCCGGATCGGTGATGGTAGTCTCGACGTCGGCCGGCTGCGGCTCGACGACTTCGGGCAACGGTTCCACCCCGCATCCCGACAGCGCGATCACGGCGATGCCTGTAATAAGAGTGAGTTTGAAGCGACCGAATATTGGCATGGTAGCCCCTCCCTTCAAGAGTCCAGTTTTGGTTACTAAATCGCAGTCCAAGGTTGCGGGATGCATTGAACCCCTCGACCCGACCGCAGAAGCCCCGGTGACCCACGATCTTGTCTCGGTCACCAACTGTCCTGGGCCTCGGTAAAGATCAGCGACTGTAAGGACGACAGGTCCCATCGTATACGTGTTCACGGGATCATGGCGAGCAATACTGGGATGTGCCGGCTGAGGGTGCAGTTATGCCAGGGGTCGACTCCGACCCCTTGAAATTCGACCACCAGTTCAGGCCCCTCTCAGTAACTCTCTCTTGCATATCCACCCCAGCGATTGGTCACGCTGAAACCATGGTTCTGGATCAAGGAGACGAACTCATCCGGGTAGTAGTATTTTGCTGCCGATGCCCGTGCGTCGGTCATTCCGGCAATCCACTCGCCGTTGTTTTCGACCGTTTGATCCGAGGTTTCCGGAGGTCGAAGATGACGAACGAGGGCGCGCGAAGCTCGTTCTCGAGATCCGGGTAACGGGCAACTTCCTGCTCGTCGGGTTTCGGTTCCCAAATTCCGCGGAGTGCGTATCCCGCCTCCAGAAAGCTGTTGATATAGGTCGCGAGCGTCCGATGAAAGTTGGTGAGCGGGTGACCCCTGAACGGCATGATACGAGCCGACTCGTCGAAGTAGCGGTCGACCCGAAATGCCATCCGAGAGCCGTCGGGATCCGTGATGCGAGAATTCGTGGAGGTCGCCATCGGCGCAAGATTGCAGACAACGAAGCGCCCGCCGGGCTTGATGATGCGGTAGGAGGCCATGATTTCGGCTTCGAGATTCTCCACATCCACCAGGCTGACGTAGCTGATGGCGATGTCGAAAGCTTCGCGCTCTACCGGATCGAGGCTCTCCATATTCGAGACCAAACAGTCTTCGGCATCAGAACACCTCCGCTTGCGCGCCTCCGCGACGAGGGGCTCGCACAGGTCCACACCCAGGACATGCGAGGCTCCGTGTTGCGCGAGAATCCGGCAAAACCTTCCTTCACCGCAGCCCAGATCCGCGATCTTCAGGCCGTTGACAGGACCGAGCACATCCAGCATCCAACGGTCCAGCATGCCGTCACGGTTCGGATCTCCTTCCCTACACCTTTTGATCCAAGTAGAAGCGAAGGATTCCCACTCGGTTTGTTTCTTCTCGTACGTCATCGTCGTCGTTTTCGCCCTGAGGTCGACCCGCATCGCTCATCCACCCCAGCGCCGCGTCGGCACAAGTCTGTGGCAGTCTATCCCGCCGGCGGTTCTGGGTTGCGGTCTCCCACCCAGCTGATGCCGATGTCCGCCGCTGAACGCAGGCGATCGGCCAGCTGTGCCGTGTGATGCTGGATGTGACGGAGGTTTATGAACTGATGTTCCAGCTTGGAGACCTTGTACCAATAGAACCCACTCTCGGGGTCATGGAGGTCCAGCGCGTCGACGGCATCATCAACCAGCCGATCGCAAACGTTCCAATACTCCAGTACCTGTGCGCGCGTGTATGGTTCGGGGACCAGCGGCAGCGTGCTGTCGGGTCCGCCGGCCCGGCTATGCCGTCCTGGTGCTTGGACTTCCGCCTGGTGATGCTCCCAGGGTCGAAATGCAGCCTGGTTTGGCTGAAGGTACAGGTGCGAGATGAACAGTGTGTGGTAAGCGATCTGCCAGAATGAGTTCTTGCCTATTGGACCGCAAACTTCTGGACGCGCCGCCCGGTGGATGCTTCTCCCACGTAGAGATTGCCTCGGGAGTCGATACCCATGCCGTGCGGGCGCAGGAACTGACCCACAAAGCGCCCCCCTCGACCGAAATCACTTACCACCTCCAGATCCTCGCGCCGAAGCGTCCAGACCTTGTGGTTCGTGCCGTCCGCCAGGTGCAGCCACGTCTGGTCCGGGTCGGTTGAAAGCGCGATGACGAACGCAGATCCGGAGGCCCGCGTGAGGGGCGCGATGATCTTCTCCGCTACGAATTCGCCACTCTGACGAAACACTTGAATCCGGTTCCCCCGGCGATCCGCAGCGTAAATCATTCCGTCACTGGACCCGGTGAGACCATGCACGTTGGAGAACTGGCGAGGGGGCGGCCCGGCCGGATCCCGGTCGCCATAGTCGTAGTCGTCGTCCGGCGTTTCGCCGTAGGCCCCCCAGTGCCGGAGGTAGTTGCCCGACTCGCCCTCATAGACGACCACGCGGCGATTCCGGTAGCCGTCGGCGATGTAGACCTCGTTGGTGTCGGGGTCCACCCAGATCCCTGCCGGTCCGCCCAGGAAGTCGGTGTCGTTGCTGCCCGCGTTCTGGTCGTATTCGCCGATGGTCATCACGTGTTCGCCGCTGCGCGTGAACTTCATGACCCGATGGTGCCGGTAGGTGCCGATCCAGACGTAGTCATTGTGATCCACGAAGAGCCCGTGGGGGTTTCTCGGGAACACAGAGATGTCCTGCGATGGATCCCCCCACGCCTGCACCACCTCACCCCGGGGGTCGAATTCGATCACCGTGGGCGCCGGGACGCAGCACACGCCGATGGGTGGATCCAGCACGGCCGCCGTCTCCTCCGGGGTCAACGTTTCCTGGAGGTGCGTCACCCAGACATGGTCCTGGGCATCCACGAACACAGACGTGACGGCACCTATGATCCAGTCGTTCGGCATCTCCCGGGGCCAGGAAGGATCCACCTGGAACGTCGGTATGCCACCGTCGGTGGAGACGGCCGGCACGTCACCTGCATCTGCGGCATCCGGGACCGTTCGGCAGGCGACCAGGAAGGCCGGAAGCATCAGGATTAAGGTAAAGGGCGATCTCTTTCGACCCCGCATTCTTCTGATCCTCCTTCGATTCTTTCGTGGATTGACGGATCCTACGTCAACGACCAGGCATGCCAACCCGTGTCGGGTCCCACGCCTGGAGTAGGGCCTATGCGGCGACCGACAGGTGTGCTGCCGCTCACATCCTGTCATGTGGCTTCTTTCGCCGCTCGTTGTCCGCGGCGGTTTCTGCGCATGCCAGGCCGAAGCGATCAATCCACCTCGGGAAGCTGACCTGCCGGTAGGGATGACACGGGAAGCGCACGTCCCGGTCGTGACAGAAAGGACCAGCAGGTGCAGCTACGTTCAGGGTATGGTCCGGAGCAGATAGCGCGGTCGCCTCTACTGGGCAGCTGCCGCAGCCTTGACCGGTCCACGCGTGATGGTAGTCATGTCCTCCATCACATCGAACTGCTTGACGCTGAAGTCGCTGAGCGCGGGGTGACCCGTTACTTGCGCCGCGAGAGGTCCTTCGAGAAAGTTCTGCACGGACCCTTCGTCTTCGAAGAGGTAGATGCCGCCGGCCTCGCTCTGGCTCTCATTGATCATCCAGATCTTCCACCGAAGGCCAGGAAGCGCGGCGAACTCTTCGCCGAGGGGCGCCACGGCTTGCTGGTATTCCGTACCGGTAACGCTGAACTTGAAGTTAAGCTGCACTATTCTTTCCGCCATGGTTGACTCCTTTTAGATGAGTTGTGTCGAGTCAAGATATCTCAGACCTTCGTTCTTGGGTAGCTAAACTGTATTCGGTAGTGTCACACGAAACGGGCATTGGCGCGCCGGTCGTCGTCACACTTTCAGATAGCGTCCCACCTGAGTGCAATACTCGCGGTAGGCGTCGCCGTAGGCGCTGTGGAGAAAGCGCTCTTCATGAAGAATCTGATCGTGAAGCGCTCCGATGAGGAAAGCCGCGAGTGCCAGAAAGATGAGACGTCCCTGGATCAGGAACACACCTATGGCCAGGCAGTCCAGGCCGACGTAGATCGGGTTCCGTGTCCACGCGAAAATGCCGCCGATTACGAGCCGACCATGAGCGTGGCGATCGATTCCGAGCCGCCACGAGTTTCCGAAAGCTGCCAGTGCCAGCAAATAGATCAACGATCCGGCGACCAGGAAAGCCGCGCCGAGGGCCTTGATTGCGACGACATCGACCAGCACGACATCCAGCGGTTGTGGAGTGATATGGGTCCCCAGCGGCCATGCATGCGCGACGATTTCATACACCCACAGGCCGAAGAACATGACGCATAGCAGATCGACCAGCGCTCGCGCCCGCGACCGCTCCCGGTCGATGACGACGACCCGGACGCCTCTGGCAAAAAACAGAACGAAAGCGCGCCCGAAGGCAAGGCACCCCATGAAGATGAGAACGGCGAGCTGTAACCAGTCGAAGAATCGGGAGATCGTCATTAAGAGTCTATCTGCTTCAGCCGGAATAAGAAGGCGTTCCCAAGGTTACCCCTCAGCGTCGAGATCTGTTCGAAGCCCAACTTGCGGAGTACGTGCACGGAGGCTCGGTTGATGTCGTCGACTGCGGCGTAGAACTCCGTGAAGCCGGGCTGTTTGCTCGCGTGCAGAATCGAGGCGCGGGCCATTTCTGTGGCGTATCCTTGACCCGCAAAACGGCCGAACATCGCGTACACGAGCTGCGGCTCGGGGTGAATCGACGGAATCTCCAGGAAGCCGCAGAAACCAACGAGTTCATCCCCCGTCAGTGTGTGAGCCAGCCAGATCCCGACACCGCGCCGCTCGAACAACGCCTGGCTATCCCGAACGCGTTCCTCGTTCCACTCTCTGGGGAATACGACGCCGTCCATGAGATAGCGGCGGACGTGGGGGTCCTGTACCAGGCTATGGAAGCTCTCCAGGTGGGCGGCCTCCACGGGACAATATCTCAGTCTGGCCGACGTCATGTGTCCGACCCCTGCATACGGCGCGGATCGATGTGGACTGACTGTCGTTCAGCGGCGTAGCCTGTTCGCCGGAGCCGGCGTTATCCTTCAGTGATCTGGATGAGGTTCCCGCATGTATCGTCGAACACGGCGTAGGTCATCAATTCCGTCGTGGTCGGCGGCGTTGTGAAAACGACGCCAAGCTCGACCAGCCGTCCGTATTCTCTTTGCACGTCTTCAACGGCCTGTATCATCCCGGTCCCATCGGCTTCGGTCGCGCGTGCCGTGGCTCGTAAATGCCGAGCTTTCCACCCCCCGGAAGCGGAAGCTGGACGAGCAAGCCCCAGCCTCTGTCCTGCGTGGCACCGCAGACGATGCCACGCTCCTCCACTTTATCGATACAACGGGTTGGGGTGGTCAAATCGGCATCCCGCTTCCCATTTTGAACGCTGGTTTCCATGCCGGTGGGATCCCACCGGCATCTTGAATCATTCGAGCAAGGTGCATCAGATTCCATGTCATGAACGTCGTGTTTCGATTGGTGAACTCGTTTTCCGGACCGCCGGAACCGGGGTCTAGATACGATGGTCCTGGCCCCGCCGGTCCCAGCCATCCGGCGTCGGCTTGAGGTGGAATGACGTAGCCGAGGTGTTGCAGGGAGTAGAGGATGTTCATCGCGCAGTGTTTCGCACCGTCCTCATTGCCGGTGATCAAGCATCCTCCCACACGACCGTAATATGCATATTGACCTTGCTCGTTGAGGTCCCCCGACGACGAATACAATCGTTCAATGACCTTCGTGCAGACGGATGACTTTTCTCCCAGCCATATTGGAGAGGTGATCACCAGTATGTTTGCGACCTTCACCTTGTCATAAATCATCGGCCAGTCGTCTTGAGCCCAGCCCTGCGCGGTCATGTCGGGATAAACCCCATAAGCGATGTTGTGGTCCACTGGTCGCAGTACGTCGACACTAAGGCCGTTTTTCTCCATGATGGCCTTCGAAATCTCGATCAGGCCCTCGGTGTGAGACAACTCCGGTGTCCGCTTCAGCGTGCAGTTCAGAAACACCGCCCGCAGAGCGGAGAAATCCCACCGGCTTGATTCACACATTTCGAGTTGTTTCTCATTCAATCCCATGTCTTATGTCGCTCCTCTCGTTGGATGGCCAAAGTTGTCGAGGTACGGGTTTCGCATCCGGAGGATCACACCGGCGGATGCCTCGTGTGCCACTCGGTCGCTTCTTCGTAGGCATGCGCGATCCGGCACAACATGGTTTCGGTCAGGTGGCGCCCCTGCAATTGCATCGTGTAGGGCACTCCATCCTCGTTTGCGCCGCACGGCAGCGAGATCGTCGGCGTCCCTGCGAAATTCGCAGGCGCGGTGAACTGGAACTGGATTTTCGGCCCCACCGACTCGAAGCCCGCCATGTCGCCGTACAGCGTGTCGGCGGATATGGGGAACGGGACCCCGCCCGCCGGACAGACCAAGGCATCGACATTCGACAGCGCGGCTCGGAACCGGTCGTTGAACGCGGCGCGCAGTGCGCCCGCCTCCGAGTACGCTTCATCCGTTACTGCCGCCGCTGCTGCCAGGAAGTCTCGATAGTATGGCCCGTATTCGTCGGCACGCGCCGGGTAATGGGCCGCGTGGACCGCACGGGCTTCGTAGAAACAGATAGTGAACCACGCGTCCACGAGGTCTTCCGGGAAGTCCGGCATGTCCAGCTCCACGATCTGTGCGCCCAGGCGCTCCAGTTCCCCGAGGGCGACTTCGATGGACCGCACGAGGCCCGGATCGACGTCCCTCGTCGCGTAGCCCCGGTCGAAACCGATGCGCACACCGTCCAGGCCCCGGCCGAGCTCCCCGAGCATGTCCGGGATCGGTTCCGCCAGCGACGTCGGGTCATTGGAATCAAGCCCCGCTATCGCCTCCAGGACGACGGCGGCATCAGCCACACGACGCGTCATCGGTCCAACGTGATCGAGCGATGCCGCGAGTGGAAGGACTCCGTATCGACTGACCCGGCCGTAGGTCGGCTTGAGGCCGACGATGCCGTTGCACATCGCCGGAAAGGTGATCGATCCCCCGGTGTCGGAACCGAGCGAGGCAAAGCACAGGCCGGCTGCGGTAGCAACGCCCGAACCGCTGGAGGACGACCCTGGCCACAGCGCTTCGTCCCACGGGTTCACCGGAATCTCGAAGTCGGCGTGATAGCCCGGCATCGCACCCTCGCTCATATTCAGCTTACCGAGGAGTATGGCGCCAGCGTCGTTGAATTTCGTCACGACCGTGGCGTCGTAGTCGGGCACGAAGTCGGCCAGGACGCTCAGACCGCCCATCGTGGGCACACCCTTCGTGTAATAGAGGTCCTTGACGGCGATTGGGATCCCATGGAGCGGTCCCCGGTAGCCTCCCGACTCGATCTCCTGCTCGGCGATGCGGGCAGCCGCCAGGGCGCTCTCGCCGATCACGGTGGCGTAGCTCCTGAGGCCGGAGTCCACCGTCTCGATACGATCCAGCATCATCTGCGTCAGATCGACCGGCGAGAGTTCCCTCGCTTCAATCAGCCGGGCAACTTCGGTAAGACTGGAGTAGTGCAGCGATCCGCCCTCGGTGTCGCCGGCCGGCGGCGGTGTTGGTGCAGGTGAACAGGCGCCGTGAATAGACGCCATGATGCCGCCACCGAGTAGGGCCAGCAAATCTCGGCGTGACAATCGTCCTCGACGCTCGCGTTCTCTAAGAGTACTCATAGGATCTCCCGGGTGCCTTCTGGTTCACCGTGCTCCTCATCAACAATTCGATAGGCTGCAGGATGAAGCGCTTCACGGTGTCGGCTCATGTGGTTGGTCAGAAGCCAGCTCCACATTGCGACTCACGGCGCTTTGATCGCACGCCCGGGCCGGGCATCGGGCACGAGTTCGCCGCCCTGGACGACCAGCACGCCGTTAACCAGTACGTATGGAATACCTTCCGATGGAAGGGTTGGGTTGGTATAGGTGGATCGGTCGATCACTGTCGCTTCTTCAAAGATCGCGATGTCGGCATCCGCGCCGACCCTCAGGCGGCCCTTCCTCTCCATTGCCGACACGTACCCTTGCAGGCGCCGCGCGGGTTCGATCGTCATTCTCCGCAGAGCATCCATGAGCGTGAGCACGTTTCCCTCGCGCACGTACTTTCCAAACACCTTCGAATAGGTTCCGGAAGTACGAGGATGGCCTTGCCCATCTTCTATGAGACCGTCACTGGCAATAATGGTGATGGGATTCTCGATGGCGGCACGCGTCATCTCCTCGGTACGACTGTGGATGATCACTCCCCCGCCTTGCGCCCTGTATCGGGCGAAACTGTCGCGGGTGAGGCGTTCACCCGTTTCCGCCCACTGGTGGATCGGGAAACGGTCGTCATCCCAGGACTCCCAGTCGTCGAAGAGCGCAGATTCGATCATCGTCATGCCGGCCTCATAGGGGTAGGCCTCGGTGGTCACGTCCTGACCGTCACTTCGGGCCTGCTCGATCGTCCTGAGAAACTCCGCGGTGGAGGCACCACCGCTGGAATTCGCATGAACGACGTGTAGGGAAGCACCCGTAGCTGCTGCGCTCTCGATCGCTTCGTTCAGACCGTCCGGCCCCCCTCTCACGTGGATATGCGCCGACGCACCGTGAGCGGCAGCAATCCGCAACATCGATTCGAACTCGGCCGTGGTGGCGGCCGGCGTGTAAGCGAGACCGAAGCCGACTGCAACCGCCCCCTGCCCCAAGCCGTCCTCGATTAGGCGCTCCATCTCGGCTATCTGTTCTTCAGTGGCTGTCTCACTGCCGCCGGGTCCACTCGGCAGGAACTCCCCTGAATCGCCCATAACCCTCATCCGCACAGGGATGTGCCCTATACTGACGCCGTAGTTGAGGATCTGTCCGCCTTCGTGCTCGCCGTACCAGGCGGAGACGTCCCCCGTTCCCACTTCGAGCTCGAACGCAGTCGTGACACCATCGCGAACCATTAGACGGAACGCTTCCTCGGACTGGCCATGCGCGTGCAAATCGACGAAACCCGGCGCGACGACCAGGCCGGTTGCGTCGACTGTCTGTTCCCCCTCGAGTGTGTCCGCGCTGATCTCTTCGATCCGGCCGTCTCGGACACCCACGTTCCGGACCGCGTCCAAACCGGATTCCGGATCCATCACGCGACCACCCTGCACAACCAGGTCGTAGCGCTCTAGGGTGGTTTCGGGTGGGGCGCAGCCGATTAGTGTGATTACCACGAAACCCGCCAGTGAGCCGCAGATTGTCTTAATCATGACTTGCCTCTTCAAGGAGAATGCGTTTGACGTTGCGATCAGCCGGCGGTCGCGAAGCTTAGTCTGTTTTCAATCGCTCCAAGACCCAGGTAAGTTCCGCTGATTGCTCCAGCCATCGCCGCAGTCGTGTCCACGTCGCAACCGACAGCTATTGCTGTGCGAACCGTTTCCGTGTAATCGTCAGGACTTCTGAAAAAAGAATACAGGCTCCAAAGAACACTTCCGACCACAAACGGTGAAATCCCCTCCCAGGAATCCTGGTGGCCGGGTCCCACCCCGCTCCTGGAGATTGCCACAACAGCATCTTCAGGGCGGAGGTTCTTCCACTCGCGCAGTTGACTGATGTAGGAGCCGAAGGGCTCGTCGATTACCGCCACCCATTCCGCCACCTGGTTCAGCCAATCCGCCGGGCGTTCAGGCCCTTCGAGCGCCAACGCGACACACCCGGCTCCTACGTCAGTAACGAGGAGCCCGACCGCCATCCTTAAAGACATTCACTGCGAACGGCTGCCACTCTCCGTAGGTCAGACTACGCCAGAGCCACTCCAGCGGACCGAAGCGAAATCGACGCAGCCACAGCGTCGAGCCCACCAGTTGGACCGACCACACGCCCATGACGATCAAGATCTGACCCAGACGATCGATGGAGCCGAAGAGTCCCAACCCATGCCCGTAAAAAATAGTCGTACAAATCAGTGTTTGCAGGATGTAATTGCTGAAAGCGGTCTTTCCGACCGCAGCCAGTGGTCGAGTGACGCTACCCCAGGAGGTTGCCTCGCCCAGCCAGTAGACGGCGCCCAGCCAACCGAAGCTGACCAGCAGACTCCCCCAGTAGTTGAACTGTCCGCCCAGAAAAAACGTGTAGGAAGGGTCCCAACCGGAGGCAAACTGGCGATAGATGCCGTAGCCGACAAGGGGGAGGCCTGCCAGCAGGGCGAGGGTTATCGCCCAGAACGAAAACCGCAGCCGTCGGTGAAGTCGGAAGAACCCCAGCTTGTAGAGGGCCATGCCGATGAGCATCAGGCCGCCGCTTCGCCAGAGGCCCCAGAAGAGAAAAACACCGGTGTGGAACTCCAGGGACTTGGCTGCGCGATCGCCCATCTGCCCCAGCCAACCGCCGCGATAGGTCGCCAGTTCGGCCTCGATGCTCTCGGGGGTTGGCTGCCACGTCTCGATGAACTGCTGGCGGGCCGATTCCGGCCAGGCAGGCAGAGTCAGTCCAGCCGCCACGGAAAGGCCCGATCCGATCGCCAGCATGACGACCCCTAGAATCAGGAGGGTCCGCGATGAGCGTCTGCGAAACAGGTACACGACCAGCCCACTCATGCCGTAGATCACCAGGATATCGCCATACCAGAGCAGGTACGCGTGAGCGGCCCCAAAAGCGATCAACAGCAGCATGCGGCGGACATGAATAGGCGCCGCACTGCGTCCGATTGCTTCCGCACGCTCGGCCATCAGGACGATGCCCGCTCCGAAGAGCATCGAGAAGATCGTCATGAACTTTTGATCGGCGAATAGGTGACTCAGTATCCAGACCCAGCGATGGACCCCGCTCAAATCGCCATAGGCGGTCGGATTGAAATAAGCGGCATAGATCATCGAGAAGGACTGAATGTTCATGATCAGGATCCCGAGCAGGGCAAAGCCCCTCATGGCATCCAGGGAAGGGATCCTTTTCGATTCCGGTACGGGCCCTCGAGGCCCTTGTCCTCGTGACATTATCGACAGCCCTCGATTCGGGCGTAACGATGACCTTGCTGGAGAGCACTGATTCTGACTTTACTCACTCACCCTCTTGATTAACCTGCTGGATGGTTCCTGTGCCGGGTTGGCGACTTTACGAGAGGCCTCGATCCCCATCGCAGGGAGTTGCTCCGCGTCGATCAAGCCGACCTGCGCGAGTACGGAGGCTTGGTCCCAATAGACGCGTTCACCGGCGATCTTTCCGTCTTTGAACTGCACAACCACGACGACGGCGACTTCGACCCGCTTGCCCGTAGGCGGTACGCCGGGGAGTATCCACGGCATCTCGATCGTGTGGGTAAACTTGTGAATTATTTCGTCCACTACGCGGTCATCTCCAACCGTACGAGCGACCGGTACAGCTTCGGTGTCCGGTGGATGGCCGGGGATGAAATGAGTGTTGTAGAAGTGGCGGACTTCGCTGAAGCCAACGCCGCCTGTCATTACAGGGACATGATTGACGAAGGGATCCGACGTCATTGTCGCCATCGTCGCATCGATATTCTTCTCCTCGAACTCGGCCCTCATGTGTCGCTCCCACATCTCGACCATCGCCTGCTGTTCCGGAGTAAGGTTACGACCATTCATGGTTTCTCGACCCTCCTTCTCTATACAGGCATCCAACTGCGGACCATGCAAACCAGCCTCTCGGATCTGTATGTTGTACAACTGATCACGTCCGTCAAACGGGTTGGCGTTAAGCCCACCCGAGGCCCGCGAACCTCCAAACGCCTTCTTACGGTCAGTAGATGGTTTCGAGAGCGTCGAGCACACTCCGTCCTCGCGGCGATAGGCGGTATCCCGTTTCCAGGCTTTCGGTCAGACCAAGGTTTTTCAGCTTCCGAACGTTGAGCTTGAACTTCTCCTTTTCCTGCCCGACACGCGTCGCGAGATCGCCTGCCCGGACTCCGGCTTCGGCACCGACCAGTCGAAGTGTGGTAACCGTCCAGGGACCGTGCCGGCTTGCCTTGTCGAGTCGCTCGAGCCGCCTCATGATTTCGGCCAAATCGAGGGCCGTCAGCCTGTCCTGGCTACGCAGGGCTATTCGGGGATCGTCCCCTGCATAGCTCACCTCAATTCTGTAAATACTCCCCCCGACTCGCTTTGACAACGTAAAAAGAGCCCACCCCGATCGAGTAAAAGGGACCCACCCCCTGGGTTAATGGTTTGTAAGTAAGCCCGCCGTCGGGGCTGTGGAAAGTGTGGAAGCCGAAGGCTTCCAAGCCGCGGTGGGAACGCGCTGGCTTTGCAGCGGGTTCCCACGGTGGCGGCACTTTCCACAGCCCGTCGCGCCCGCGTTTTTCACGCGGATCCTCCGGCGGCACGGGGTTTCTTTTTCCGTTTGCTGGCGGCGCCCAGACTTTCGGTGAACCGGATGCTTTCCCATTTGAACTCGTGAATCGAGCAGTGATGGGTGAGCCGGTCCAATAGGGCCGCAGTCAGCGCGGCGTCGCCGAAGACGCTGGTCCACTGCGCAAACGGGAGGTTCGACGTGACGATCACCGAGCCCTTCTCATAACGGTCCGAGAAGACCTGAAACAGCAGCTGGGCCCCCTCGGCCGAGAACGGGATATAGCCGACCTCGTCAACGACGAGCAGTTCAAAGCGGGACAGCTTGGCCAGGTACCGCTTCAACTGCCGTTCTTCGCGGGATTCGATCAGCGTGTTGACCAATCCCGCGGCCGTGGTGAACCCGACGCGGTAACCGTTGCGGCAGGCTTCCACACCCAGGACCGTTGCGGCATGGGTCTTGCCGGTGCCGTGCTTGCCCAGCAGCACAACGTTCTCGCGCCGGGTGATGTAGCCGCACTCGGCATAGTCGCGGACCTGAACCGCATCCAGCGCCGGCCACTTCTTCAGGTCGGTCGTTTCCAGGGTCTTGAGCAGTGGAAACCGGGCCTCGCGCAACCGGCGCTGGACCTGATTGGCTTGGCGCTGTTCCAACTCGCGGCTGGCCAGAGCCAGCAGGAAGCCGGTGTACCCCTCTCCGGCCTCCTTGGCCTGCCGGGCGTGTTCGCGCCACTCCCGTCCCATGGCCGGAAGCCGAAGCTGCCGTAATGCGTCGTCCAGAACGATCTCCTGGCCCGGTGTCATCGCACACCCCCAGTCAGGAGACGGTCGTATTGATCCAGATCGGCTCCAGCGATCGTCCGGTCGGTGATACCGGGCATTAACCCGGACTCGAGCGGGGCATGGGCTCGGGCCGGGGATGCCTCCCGCATCAGAATGTGCTGGACCGCGTCCAGTTCGGCGCAGTGGGCATCGAGCGCTTCCTGAAGGGCCGCCGAGACCCGGTCCAGAGCCCAGTCCTGGTGGAGTTGGAGGATGCCGATAAACTGCCGGGTGCCCCGGCTATAGCCGTGCCGTTCCCGCAACCGTTCCAGCGCCGTCTCGTAATGGGCGGGCCACTGGGGCCGCCACTGCCGAATCGGTCGGGCGCTTTCAAACGCCCCCACCTTCCGGCGGATCAGTTCCAGGTAGTGCATCGGATCAATCCGCCAGTCGCTATGACCGAAGGCTCGGGAATGTTCGGCCACCTTCTTCTGGTCCGCATAAAAGCGCACCCGGTCACAGCCAATATGGGCCCAGAGACGGCGTCCCACATACGCGGTCGGCACCGAGTACCGGTTCGAATCCACCTGCGCGGTCTGGTACCGGCTGATCCGCACACCCACCACCTTGGTGTTCTCAAATGGCGTCTCGGGCAGTGCCAACAGCCGCTCTTGCTCGGCAGCATGCCGTTCCCCGATCGTGCGGTCGTCGGCCCGGCCGCCGATCCGGCGGGTCGTCGGTCGCGCAGCGTTCCAGCAGTTGCGCGTTCAGATCCTCCAAGTCGGCCACCTCGGGAACCGGCACCAGGAAGTTCCGGCGTGCGAAACCCACCAGGCCTTCGACACCGCCTTTCTCCTGGCCCCGGGCCGGATTACAGAACCGCGCTTCAAACGTGTAGTGGGCTCGAAACGCCGTGAACCGGTCCTGCTCGATCCGGGCCTTCCCTCTCAGAACCCGCTTCACAGTCTTCAGGTTGTCGAAGACCACGGTCGGGAATACGCAAGCCGAACCCCCGGATCGCTTCGCTTCCGTTCCCACCGCGTGTGCCTCGCCCACCGTGGACTTCGCGACCTCTCCTGCTCCGCTTCAAGGTGGAAATCCATGCTCGTAGGTTGTGTCCGATCCGGTTATGTTTCAGAGTTCCTGCAAAAAGGGGTCCTCAAATAGTTCGTCGGTTGATCGAACCGACAAGATTAAGCGGTCGGGAATACGCCGCCGTACCAGCCGAACCCCCGGATCTGACCGTCCAGCAACATCTCCTGCCGTTCCCACCGATACGCCCGCACAAACGACTTGCCCGAGTACCTGCTCCGCATGCAGAACAGTTTGACCTGAAGGTCTTCACCATTCATCCGGACCCAGGCCGTGCCCCAGTCCACTTCGGCTTCCGACGCCTGTTCCGGATCCAGCGGCACCACCGCCGCCGACCGGCTCCAGCCCAGCCGCATCTTCCGCTCCCGCACCCATCGCCGCACCGTCGGCTCGGCTCCGGTAAATCCATGCTCGTCCACCAGACGTTGCCACACCCGGTGCGCCGTGTGTCGCTGCTTGACCGGCTGCTCCCGATCCGCCCGCAGCCAGCCCTCCACGATCCCGGCCACCGGATCCATCACCGGACAGGCCGGCTCCTTCTCCCGCCGATACTTCGGCTCCTGCCCGGCCAACGCCTTCCGGACCGTCCGTCTCGTGTGCCCGGTCTCCCGGGCGATCTGTCGAATGCTTTTCTTGTAAACCCGATGTGCGGTCCTGACCATCTCGTACTGATCCATCCCTAACAACTCCTCACCCTCCCTCCCGCCTTGCCGGTTCATCCGGCGACACGCCGGGGGAGGCTATCAGGGGTGGGTCCCTTTTGCTCGATCAGAACCCCCTTGGGTGGGTCCCTTTTACGTTATCGAAATCACCCGACCCTGCGGTCCAGTTCCGCGCGTAATTCGCTGGTTGACTCGTAACCGGCGGCGCGAGCGTCCCGGGTTGTGATCGACGATTCCGGCACCTGTCGAACAGAACCGATTCCGACGACACCAATGGCGGTCTTCAGCGTGCTCCCCGACCGCACGGATGGTTTTCGCCACCGGCGGAAGGCGAGCGTCACTTCACCCCGCCGGATCCCCTGCAGAAAATGGTTGCGGAAGAGCACCCTGTCGTTCCCCGGTAATCACCTCCGGCCCACTGATCGGCGGGTCCGACGTGTCACCCCGGTAGAAGCTCAAGCGTCGTGATCATGCGGCTTGCCTCGGTGAACCCACGTACCCACTCTTGAGATGCTTTCGTGTTGTACTTCTCGGCATGGGCCCGACTGCCGGCGTCCCGCAATCGCTCGCTTCGCGTGTGCCTCGCACGGACTGCGACCTCTCGCTCCGCAAGGTGGATAGTTCCGCCCGGTTCGTCGCGAGAAGCGCGGTACCACCCGGTCGGTTTGTCATTCCATGACCGAACGAAGACCCTGCCGCCGACAACGACGACCCACACTCCGGTATAGCGATGTTCGCTGCCGGCGCGAATACCGAGAATCTTGGCTTGCTGGAGCGCCTGAAGCACGGGGTCTGAGAAACGGCTCTCGGTAGTCATGTCGTTGACATCGCGTGGGTTCGGAGTTGGTTTGTTTGCCGCCTGACAGATCGTCGACAACATCGTACCACTCGTCGTTAACACTGTCGGGATGCCTGGCACCAATGATCCGTTCGTGTGATGTCATTAACTGGCGGGCGGCGGAAGTCCTGGCGCTAAGCCGGCACGGAAACACACCTCCGGACACCGGAAGAGCGCTCACACCCTGCTTCGTCGCCCCCGGACACGTTGGACAACTGCAGTACCAGATGGGTTTTGTAAAGATTGCCGGGGCCCGGATGAAGATGGATGAAGCGGTGGCTACACGCCTGAGCGTTTCAGGGCGGGCAGGCTCAGAAGGGTTCCAACCGCCACCACCACAACCGCTCCGACCACATTGTAGTAGAGGAAGGAAATGTCCGTCGTCTCGCTGACGGCGAACACTGAGAGCATTCCCGCCAGCAGTCCAAGGAAGGCGCCGTTCCCGTCGGCCCTCTTTACCAGGAAGGCCAGCAGGAACACTCCCAAAAGAGACCCGTAAAAGTAAGATCCGACTAGATTGACGGCCTCGATCAACGAACCCAGCTGACCGGCAAAAAGTGCAAATCCACTGGCAAGCACACCCCAGAACAGGGTCGCTATCCGTGAAGCCCCCAGGTAATGTTCAGGGGAGGCTTCCCGTTTGAAGTAACGCCGATAAAAATCCACGATGGTGGCACTGGAGAGGGCGGTCAGCTCGGAATCGAGTGAAGACATGGCGGCGGCGAAGATGACCGCGATCATCAGGCCCAGCACGCCAGCCGGCACGTAACGTACCAGGTAAGAAGGAAAGACGTAATTGACGTCGTTGGAAGATGCCCCACGTACCTCCTCGACCAGCTGCTTGGATTCGCCCCGTAGATCGGAAAGCTGCCGGTCGTATCCGCTGATCTGCTCGCGCCAGCCGAGGAGGTCTTCCCCATTGCGCCTCGCCTCGAGCAGATTCAGGGTGGCCTCCCTCCGGAGATCGTGAGTCGCCTGATGTTCCGCCTCCAGACGGGCGAACTCCTGGGCACGGGGGCTTTCTTCAACCGAAGCGGTCTCGGCTGGATTGAAGATCAGAGGAGGCGGTTCGAAGTGATAGAAAACAAACAGCAGGACGCCGATGGCCAGAATTGCGAACTGCATGGGAACCTTCACAAAGGCATTGAAGACCAGGGCGAGCCGACTCTGCTTCAGAGAGCTTGCTGTGAGATAACGCTGGACCTGGCTCTGATCACAACCGAAATAAGCCAGCGCGAGAAAGAACCCTCCAATCAAACCAGACCACAGCGTGTAGGTGTTGGTCGGATCCCAGGACAGATCGATGCTCGACCACATCTGCTGAATCCCTCCGATGTAGACCACATCTCCCATGGCCACTTCCGAGGGCAGAGCCCCGAAGAGCACCACCAGAGCGACGGCGATCCCTGCAAACATCATCAGCATCTGCAGAACGTCGGTCCAGATGACGGCCGTGATTCCACCCATCACTGTGTAAAGAATGGTCACCGCCCCCATGATCACTATGGTGACGGTCTCATCCCAACCCATGATCACCGACAGCACCACTGCCGGGGCGTAAAGCACAATTCCGGCGGCCATGCCGCGAGACAACAGGAACAGGAAACTGGTCAGGGACCGCGTCTTGGCATCAAAGCGATTCTCCAGGTATTCATAAGCGGTATACACCCTGGCCCGGTAGAAGAAGGGAACAAACAACACACAGAGCAGAACCATCACCAGGGGCTGAGGGAGGTAGACCTGGATGAATTCCATTCCGCTCTCATAGGCCTGTCCGGTGGTGCCGATGAAGGTGATGGCGCTGGCCTGCGTGGCCATGACGGAAAGACCGATCGCTCCCCAGGGAAGGCGCCGATTGGCCAGAAAGAAGCCCTCAACACCGACGTTTTTCCGGCTCTGTGAGTAGGCAAAGGCCACCACAGCCCCGAAGTAGATAGCAAAAACGAACCAGTCCAGGGCACTCATGGGGCGCTGTGATCCAGAAACACCGTAAAGAGATAGAGGAGTCCGATCAGGAGACTGGTGTAGATGACGATGGACCCGTAGAGCCAATTCCAGCTGGGGAAAAAGCTGATTCGTTCCTCTTCATCTTCCAGAGGATCGGCCTGGTAGTGCCGATCGTCATTCACGATGTTTGTCCACCGAGCAAGTCAATAACAGCGCAAATACCAGTCGTTTCATAGACATGAAGTCTATCATGTGTAGGTGCGCATCTGAGCGTACATCGTTTCGGTTCGATGAGTGTGCGGTCATAGACCGCACCTACACCGATCGCAAATTGCGATATTTGAAAGATTCCACATTGCAGGTTGCAGATTGCAGATTGTTTCATTTCAGATTTCCGACCAAATAAGGAATCGTGCAATTTGCAATCTCCAAATCTCCAATGCGGAATCGTCCAATGACCAATCTGCAATAGCTGTCGGACGAGGTCCCAGCCACCTTCCTCGATCGAGTAGAATGTGCGGTCACAGACCGCACCTACACTCGTTTGCGGAGTTTCGCGATTCCCGTAATCAGCCCGTAAACCAACAACGGTTCCCAAGTGAGGCCCCCGATGATGTGGCCCCAGAAGTGGACATGGACAGGGGCGCCGAGGTTGTAGGGCCATACCTGGAAGATGGTTTCGTTGCCCGACCACCAGGTGTAGCCGAGGCCGACGGATTCGACGAACATGTAGGGAGCGATAAGGGCGTAGGAGGCGATGAAGCGTTCGCGGGGGGTGGTTTCTTTCGATGAGAAGAACATGATAGCGATCAGGATGACGGCCGTCATGGAGGCGTAGAGCGCCCAATCGGCGAGGTCCGTGACCGTGAGGGCGAAACGGATCGTGCCGACAGCGAGGATCAGAGGGATGAAGAGTTTTAGGAGGCTGTAGGGCATCGGAAAATGGGATAAAGTACCGGCATGTCGGATTGTCTATTCTGCAAGATCATCGCCGGGGACATTCCTGCGAAGAAAGTATACGAAGACCAGGACGTGCTTGCGTTCGAAGATATCAGCCCGAAAGCGCCGACACACGTCCTGGTGATCCCAAAGAAACACATCCCGACGCTGAACGACCTGGAGGAAGGGGACAACCCGGTTATGGGTAGGATCTTCCAGGCCGCGAAGCAGATCGCACGGCAGCAGGGAATCGACCAATCCGGTTACCGTACCGTTTTTAATGTGAACCAGGGAGCGGGCCAGGCCGTCTTCCACATCCACCTGCACGTGTTGGGTGGTCGGGCGTTGACGTGGCCGCCGGGCTAGCAGGACTACCCTGCCAAATCGGGTCGGTCCTGGACGCAGCCCGCTATTAGCTAAATCACTAGTACGCATAAGGATAAGGCCCTGCACGCCATCAGATAACCCTAAAGCCAGGATCGCATCCGGTCGATGCGACCCTTATGGGCACCGATACGCTAGCGGCTATGGACGAGAAGAGACGTTCCGCTCGAATCGTGCCGATCGGCTCGAACGAGGATGTCGTCGTGTTGCACGTGGGCGCAGAGCAGCACCTGGCGAAGATTCTCGACCTGAGCGACGGCGGGACTTGCGTCTACACGGTAGAGCCGGGTTTCCCGCTCGACGTCGGCGAGACCTGCGGCATGTCTCTTTACCACAACAAACACATCCTGGATCTGGACGTCCGGGTTTGCCGGAAGAATGGGCAGGTCGTCGGCCTGGAGTTCCAGACCCTGTCAGCCGAGGCCAAGGAGCACCTGAGTGCCAAAATCATCCGGCTCGAAGTCGAGTGGATGCGCATAAAGCCTCACGTCTAGGCGCTTGATCCGCAGGTCTGAGAATCAAGCTTGCCGTCAGCCCTCAGCCTCCAGCTACTTCCAAAACAGTATCGCTTCCGATTGAGCTGATAGCTGAAAGATGATGGCTGACCGCCTACCCGAAAGTTTCAAAAACTTTTGGGTAGTCTCAATACGCCTCCAGGAAAAGTTTCTCGAAATCGCCTTCCGTCACCGGCTGCCGGGGATTAGTCGCGTGCGATGGATCATCGAACGCCTTTGCGGCCAGTTGTCCTACGTCGTTGCTGTCCACTCCGTGATTGCGTAGTCCCAGCGTCATCCCGACGTCTTTCAGAAAAACCCCGACTTCTGCGACACCATCCGCCCCGCCGAGCGCTTTCCCGACTTCATCGTAAAGGCCCGAGTTCTCCGACGCGTTGAAGCGCATCGTGAAAGGCAGGACCAGCCCGTTGGCCAACCCGTGAGCCGTCCCATAGACGGCGGACAGGGAATGGGCCATCGAGTGGTTCATCCCCAGGAACTTCTGGTTGTAAACCAGAGCGCCGGTCATCGCCGCCAGCATAACGTCAGATCGTGCGCTCAAGTCATCGGGTTTCTCGACGACCGCTCGAAGGCCGTCGCGGAGCAGCTCCAGTCCAAACAGCGCCATGCGGTCGATCATCGGGTTCGGGACGGTGGATACATATCCTTCCACGAGGTGTGTCAGGGCGTCCACGCCGGTGTTGACCGTGACGGCGGCTGGCAGCTCGAGAGTCAGTTTGGGATCGACCAGCGCGAGATTCGGGATCAGGTACGGACTGCCCAGAGCGAGCTTCATCTTCTGGTCGGTGTCGGTAATGACGGAGAAGGACGACACCTCCGAACCCGTACCGGCGGTTGTGGGTATGGCAATGAGCGGTGGCAGCCGATCGCCGATCTTGGCCATCCCGCCCTTCCCGCTGTCGTATTGCGCCATCGGCGGCGGATGCGTTTTCATCAGGCCGATCGCCTTCGCGGTGTCCATAGCGCTGCCGCCGCCAAGCGCCACAATGCCGTCGGCCCCGCATTCATCGCAGACACCCAACCCCGTTTCGACACCGTTGTCGGTGGGGTTCGCGACGACATCACTGAACACCCGGACGCGGAGCCCGACCGCGCTGATGTTGGACTCCATCGACTCCGCGATGCCGCAGGCGACCAGTCCCGGATCGGTGACGAGCAGGACCGAACTCATCCCCATCTTCCGGGCTTCCTTCCCGGCCCTTTGCGAAGCGTCCGGCCCGAAGATCACCCGGTTGGGCAACATGAAATAAGTCAACATGATTTCTCCTTCGGAGATTCTAGGTGCCGAGGCATCGAGGATCGGGATTTTTTTCACCGCAAAGGCGCAAAGGGAAGAGAAAGAAGAGTCCCCCTTTGCGTCTTTGCGCCTTTGCGGTTCAACTCTTACCTCCCCGGTTTGCGGGCAGTCACGTAGAAGTGGTTGGCCAGGACGTGGGCGTCGGGGAGGCGATTGAGCCAGCGGTCCAGGTAGCGGAACGGTGCCGCGATCCAGCCGAAGCCGCCCATGATCCCTCGGTTGACCCAGCGGCGTACGGGATTGGCGCAGTGGACCGGGAACAGCAGCTTCCCGTAGTAGGTCATGAAGGTCAGCATCGTAGTCGTCGGTCCGGTACGGATTCCGACCTGGACTTCGGCGAAGTCTCCGAACAGGGAGGCCAGACCCTCGCGCGAGAACCGGGAAAAGTCGGAAGGGTAGGCGTGGTAGGGATGGCAGAACGGCACAACGGCTTCGACCAGTCCTTCCGGCTTGAGGACGCGGTAGGTTTCCCGGACGACTCCTCCGGGGTCCGCGACGTGTTCGAGCAAGGCCAGGCAGGCAACTCGGTCGCACGAGCCTTCAGCAAACGGAAGCCGGCCGGCATTGGCGACGAGGTCCACTCCATAGAAAGGGGACAGGTCAATGTTGACGAACCCTCCGGTGTCCAATCCGCCTCCACCCAGCCAGAGATTCATGCCGTGGTCGGCCTCCGGCAGCGGTGGTGCGCCGGGATCGACGTAGACCGGCTCTGGAGGGGACAGAGTCCGAAAGAGACGCGAGCCGAATTCGCGGCCGTGTCGTCGGGCATACTGCTCTTCCATCCTGGCCGTCGAGCCGCCGTCCAGGGCAATGCCGAGGAGGTGCCGATCCTCCGGGGTCATCATGATCGGTACACCGTGGGCGGTTACCTGGTAATCGAGGCTGCACGCTGCGCATTCGAGTTGCGTGTCGTGCCGGTTGAGTGGCCCATGGCATCGAACGCAGCGCAGCTGTTCCTGCCAGCCCGAATCTCTCATCGGAAGGGCCAGAACGCTCTCGCCGGGCAATCCTCGATTATGCTCGACGCCTGGACGATATGATCCTGTTGTTCGAGGCTCAGAAGGTCGGTCGTTAGTGTTCGAAACTTTTGCTCGAGTTCGTCCTGGCTGAGCGGATTGCGCGAGTCGCCGCGCGGGTATTCCACCAGCGCCGAGCGTTCGGTCCCGTCGCGGCCTCGGAGAGTCACCCGGGCTGGCCATTTTTCCGGGTAGTTCTCACCCAGCGATTCATCCTTCACGACTTCGATGTTCGGCATCAGGGCCCGGATGTCGTTCGCGTTCACGTCCTCGAAGTCCGTCAGGCCGGCGTGTCCTCGGGACAATGCGGTCGCCACGGTGAACGGGAGAGAAAACTTCGCAGAGTAGGCCGTCGTGGGCTCCACGCCGTCGAGCAGGTCGCAGGCAGCCGGGTATAGAGCGACCGTGACGCGTTCGATTTCCTCCGGTCCGACACCGTCTCCGCGAACTTCGAGCACGGCATCGATGGCGGAGTGGGTGTGCCGGCAAGCCGCGTGTTTCTTGAACGAGTTGCCCGTCATGCGGAACTCCGACCCCAAGCCGCGGGTTAGCAATTCAGGTTGCGGGTCAGCAGACATCGCATCCAGGAAGCCTTTCGGTCCCTCGAAGATCCGTCGCGCCGCCGTGAACCCCCGCTTTGCGAGCTCCGCGGCCACGACGCCGTCAGCGGCCGCATGGGCCGGGTGAAGCTGCTTGCTCATCGCACCGTCTTCGAGGAAGACCCAGAGGCCGGCCGCCTGCGTACCCGCCGATCCCAGGGCGTGGATGATCTGCTCGGGTTCCAGCTTCAGCAGCTTCGCCGCTGCCACGGCGGCGCCGAACGTGCCGCAAGTCGCCGTCGTGTGCCAGTAATCGTAGTGAGTTCGGCCGGCGGCTTCACCGGCGCGGATCGCGATTTCGTAACCGACGACGATGGCCTCGATCAGCTCGACACCCGAGCTGTCGAGCGCTTCTCCCATCGCCAGGGCGGCCGGGATCACCGCCGCCGCGGGGTGAAGGACGGATGCGGGATGCAGGTCGTCCATCTCCATCGTGTGGGATGCGGCGGCGTTGATGCGGGCGGCCCAGGTCACCGATGTCTTCCAGCCGTCGGGCAGAGCCGTCGCGCGCGCTTGTCCTCCCTCTTCACGTGCAAGACCCGTAAGCATTCGGGCTGGAGGTTCGACCGAGCCGCGGATGGCGGAGCCGGCCCAGTCCAGCAGACTCTGACTTACCATCGTCATCACTTCGGGCCGGAGGTGGGCAATCCGCGTAGACTTGACGAACGCCGCCAGCTCTTCGGAAATCACGATGAGTGCCCCCGCTTGAATGAGTCCGGTACGTCCCGTTCCGCCGGTCCATCGTAGGTCGCGTCATCGAGGTTGATTGCCCGGAAGGGACGCTCTCGGGTTGTTTCCTCGACGTGGTGGGCGGAGAGCCCGACCGACCGCGAGATGACAAAGAACGCCTTCCCGTACTGCCACCCGATGCCCAGGTCCGAGATGATGCCCGATATCGCGCCGTCTACGTTCAAGGGCTTTCCCAGCTCGTCGGCAATCTCCTCCGCCAGCTTGAGGTGCGCACCGTCCAGGTTCCACTCCCGCGCTTTCGCCACCAACTTCACGGTGCGGGGGTCGCGGTCGTGAAGCGGATGGCCATAACCGGGTACCCGCAGCTTCCGGCTCTTGTGGTCGGCGACGATCGATCGGGCCGTGTGACCGTTCTCGGAAGCTTCCTGCAGCAGTCGGGCGCACTGTTCGACCGCGCCTCCGTGGTATTCGCCCAGCGAAATGAGGCCCGCTGCAACCGAGGCCTGCAGCGGAACGCCACCCGAGGCGACGAACCGTGTGGCGTCCACCGATGGCGCCAGGAAGAAATGGTCGGTGCTGGAGACGACGATGGTCTCCAGCATCCGGCCTTCGTTTCCGGCCGGAAGCCCTCCGGTGAATGTGAGGTAGATGACATCGCCGAACGAACAGTGCTCCATCAGGTCGTCGACCCGGTATCCCCGGATAAGGATCTTGTTTTGCGTAACCTTCGAAAGTGAAGTTTTCCAGAACGTAGACATGCTTCTTCTATCCTCTTCTTTCATTCGTCAGAGGCCTGATTCCTGGTCTGTGACCGGTAGATCTGCCGCATGCGCAGGAAGAACCGCTGGTAGTCGGTGCTCTTGTAATCCGGATACGTCCAGGGGAAGAAATGGTAGTTGTTGTTCTTGAAGTGCATGGTCACTTCGGCAAAGATCCCATCTCCCATATAGACTCTGTGGTAGAAATTCTTCGTCGAAGCCAGGACGACCTTGCTGAGTTCGATGTAACCGGGGTCGATGTTGATGGGGCGCGCGATGTCGCCTGCGGTTCCGCGGGCGTCTTCCTCCATGCGGTTTGTCATTCGCTTGAGGGCGGGGAGGTCGTCGGCCTCGATCAGCCTCTCGAACGACAGGAAGACGCGGTCGATGATGTCGCCCATTTCGGCGGAGTAGTAGTCGGTGAACTCGAAGGGCAGGATGCCGCTCCGGTGATCGATCGGTCCGAATTCGGCGACGAGTCGCGGCTCCAACTCGTTGAGAAGCCCGGGATCTGCCAGCAGCAATCCCGCAAACGGCTTGACGGGGTTGAACGACCGGATTGCGCCCATTGTCGAAGTTCCTCGCACCCGCCCCTCGGATGGACCGGCGAGCGACTAATATAACGGTAGTCATGGCCCGGAGACCATTGTCACTGAAAGAAATGGAGCAGAGGTATCTGGCTCCGGGCGGTGCCCCGGTGTCTGCGCAGTTGCTCCGCCGCCTGCAACGAGACCCGCGTACGGGGGTTCAGAAGCTCCGTGAAAAGCTCCAGAAACGCCTGGACCGGGAGCGCAGAGAACGCGAAAGACTCGAGGCGATGCTTCATTTCGAACGAGTGCTCTGGCGGGCAGGTGTCGAAACGATCGCCGGTGTGGATGAGGTCGGTATCGGACCCATGGCAGGACCAGTCGTGGCCGCCGCTGTGGTCTTTCCTCCCGACACCAGGATCGATGCGGTCGATGATTCCAAGCGCCTGGACGCCGAAACACGGGAAGCGCTAGATCTAGAGATACGCGCAGCGGCCTCCGACATCGGCATCGGCGTTGTCTCCCCAGCCGAGATCGATCGGCTCAATATCTACCACGCGGGAATCCGCGCGATGCGCATCGCCGTCTTGAGTCTGGCAGCGCCTCCACAGCATATCCTGGTCGACGGCCGCGTCATTCCCGATCTGCCCCAGCCGCAGAACAGCTTCAACAAGGGAGACGGTTTGAATTTCTCGATCGCGAGCGCTTCGATCGTGGCAAAGGTGTATCGCGACCGACTCATGCTGGAGTTGGACCATGCCTATCCCGGCTACGGTTTCGCCAGCCACAAGGGGTACTGTACCCCCGCACACCAGCAGGCGGTTCGGGAGCGTGGCCCGTGTCCGATCCACCGGCGATCGTTCGACTACATTCGCGAACTACAGGGGCAGTACGGTGAAGTTTTTTACGCCCTGAAGACGAGAGCCCAGGAGGCGAGTTCCCCCGCCCAGCTCCAGGCGTGGGAAGAAGAGCTACGCAAGGTCCGCAATCAACTGTCGGACCACGAGAATCGCAAGCTCCGGATCCTTGCCGGTCGTCGCTGGAAACGGATTCGTTGACACCCTTCTCCCCACGTAAAAAGCTAGGGCGTGTTAACACTAATGAGCATAAATGTTTTATAATCAGGCATGGAGATCACACAGGAGCAGTATTGTCGCATCGAGCCGGAACTGCCGCGTCAGCGGGGCAACGTCAGTCTTTCGAACCTGGCGGTCTTGAACGCCATTTTGTATGTTGCTGAGCAGGGCTGCAAGTGGCGCGGTCTGCCCAAGCGCTTTGGCAACTGGCACACCATCTACACCCGGATGAACCGCTGGTCCAAGAACGGCGTGCTCGACGCCGTCTTCGAAAAACTCCAGCGCGAGCAACTGGTCCGCATCCGGATCGAAGCCGTTTCGATGGACTCAACCATTGTGAAGGTTCATCCCGACGGCACGGGTGCGTTAAAAAAAACGGTCCGCAAGCGATCGGCAAATCCCGCGGCGGATGGACCACCAAGATTCATCTGGTTGCCGCGAATGCTCGAACGGCAATAACGTTTGCGCTCTCGCCCGGCCAAGCGCACGATGCCCCGCAGGGCCGCGATCTGCTCGCCGGCCTGGGGCCGTTGCCCGCGCCGCTGCCGCTGCTGATGGACCGTGCCTACCAAGACGACCAGACCCGCCAATTGGCTCTGGATTTTAGGTGGATTCCCGTCGTGCCGCCCAAGCGCAACCGCTTGGAGCCGTGGGAATACGACCGCCTTCTCTACCGCCGCAGGAACGAAGTCGAGAGGCTCTTCCGCCGACTCAAAGGTTTCCGGCGTATCTTCTCCCGTTTCGATAAACTCGACGTCATGTTCCTCGCCTTCCTTCACTTCGCTCTCATCGTCGAGGCGCTACGTTAGTGTTAACACGCCCTAGTCAAATGGGCGTTTTAGGTCGGCCGAATCGCGTTCGTGGGTTGTGCCCGCCCAAATACTTATTGTATATTGCGCGCAACTCTAGTTGCACAATCTAAGCTATTTCTCGCTAGCGAGTTGCGCGCGATGAAAATGCATTCACCCAGGTTCAAGGACCCCCTGATCAGTCAGGCCCAACCGATCACTCTGCTCAGCCCGGTGATCGAGGAAACGCTGAGGCACTCCGGAGTCCGCCCTGACCGGGAGCTTGTGCTGGACCATTTCATGGGTGGCGCCCCTCGGATCGCCGTCGTTCATGGGTCCGAAGATCACCCACCGAGCATCGGGTCGAGGGAAACCGCGCGGAGACTGATCCGCCAACTGTGGTTTGACGGAGCGTTGCCGTTCGAAGTCTCCCAATCGATGCCCTGCGAAGAGCTGTCGCGGGGGTTGCCGGGATCTCATTACGCGTTCCTGGCCCGGAACGTCTGCGCCGCCAACCTGGCCACGCTGATGGAGGCCCACGGATACGACGCCGCGATCGTCTTGGGGGTTTGCGACAAGATGCTGGTGGGGTCGCTCCGCGCCCTCATCGAAGCCGACCTGGCCCGCCAGCGGCGGAAGATCCGGCCGGTGTATGCCGCGTTCCTGCCGACGCCGGTCGGTCGAGAGGTCTATCTGGGCGGGGTGGAGCGGGGAAAATTCGAGTCCTTCCGGGGGCGACTGACCGAGACTGAAGCGGCCGAACTGTTCTCCCTGCTGGTACTCCCGATCAAACCGCCGGTCTACGAGTCCGTGAAGTCATGCCTGGATCACCTCTTCCAGAAGCGGACGATCCTGGAATCAGAGAAGGACGAGTTGGAGCGGCTGGTGGCCCGGGCCGCTGCGGCGTCCGGGGCGAACTGCGTGTCGTCGGACGCTTCCATCGTCAATCGCCTGATGATCGCCACCTTCGGCCTGGTCCCGCGCCACATGGATCTGTCCTTGAAGCCGCCCAACGATGAGCAGCTGGCGCACGTCGTTCACCGGATCATCCAGGGTATCCAGAAGCGGGAACGCCGGATCAGCGCGTCCCACCTGACTCGAACGAATCTTCAGAACGGCGTCACGGTTTGGGGAGCGACCGGCGGCCACCCGACCTGGCTGCTCCATCTCCATTACCTGGCTGAGGCGCTCGGCGTGCGCCTCAGTCCGACAGCGCTCAGCCGGAAAATGGCCAAGGTCCCGAAGCTCCTTTCCTTCGATGACAATGCCGGACACTCGGCCCACGCCCTGGCTGCCGAAGCGGACTCAGGCGGGAACGACGGCATCGACACCGTTATGCGGACACTTTCAGAGAAGCGTTTCGTCGATGACCGGTCCGCGACTCTCGACGGTTCCTGGATGCAGCGCATCATGGATGCGCGTTCGGCGAACGGGAATTTCTTTCACTCGACGATGACCCCGATATCGGCGTCATCGGGCCTGGCTCGTGTTCACGGAAACCTGTGTTCGATGGGGTTGGCGCGGTTGGGTTCGCTGAACGGCAACCTGGACCGCTACGACAGGAAGATCTACCTGTCGGACTACTACCTTGGCCAGGAAGAGCTGCTTGCGGAGATCTCCAGCGAAGGCGGTGTGCTGGAGCGTCTGAGAAGAAAGGTCACGCGCGATGATCTCTACTGGACCTGGCACATCAATTGGGCCGCGGGCGATTCGGAGGAACTCGCGCAATGGAACAAGCGCCGGCTCTGGGAACACCTGGTCGCCGAAGACCTGCTGCGGGTCATCCTGTTCGTTGCCGGAGAAGGTCCCCGGGCGTCGGGCATGCCGGAGATCCGAGTCTCCGGTCCAGCTGTCGAATCGATCGGCGAGAGCGTCGTCTTGGCCACCGATGGCAGGGTCTCTTTCGGACATACCGGTATGTCGATCGCTCATATGGTTCCCGAAGCCATCCACGGCGGCGGACTGTCCGCCATACGCACCGGTGACTGGATCTATCTGAACCTGCGCAAGGGCCAGTTCCAGATCGTCACCCGACTGAAGAAGCCTGGCGGCTACCGCGTCCTGTCCCAGGAACACCTGGTCGCCGAAGACCTGCTGCGGGTCATCCTGTTCGTTGCCGGAGAAGGTCCCCGGGCGTCGGGCATGCCGGAGATCCGAGTCTCCGGTCCAGCTGTCGAATCGATCGGCGAGAGCGTCGTCTTGGCCACCGATGGCAGGGTCTCTTTCGGACATACCGGTATGTCGATCGCTCATATGGTTCCCGAAGCCATCCACGGCGGCGGACTGTCCGCCATACGCACCGGTGACTGGATCTATCTGAACCTGCGCAAGGGCCAGTTCCAGATCGTCACCCGACTGAAGAAGCCTGGCGGCTACCGCGTCCTGTCCCAGCGGGAACTGGCCAAACGCGTCGATTCCAAGAAGAGAGTCCACGAGCTGGAGCGTCGCCGCGCTCAGTTCCTTCCCTCCGTTCGATCCGTCCTGGACACGGTCGGTTCTGCCGACGAAGGCGTCTCTCCGTTAGCCTAGGTTGTTCCCGTCCGTGTAGGTGCGGTCCATGACCACGAATCCGCATTGGAAGTTGGAGATTGCAGATTGCTCGATTTCTTATTGGTCCGAAATCTGAAATGAAGCAATCTCCAATGACCAACCTACGATGTGGATTGTTCAGATATCGCGATTTGCAATATTGACCCGCTCTCCGAACATTTCTTCGTGTCGGACACCCGCGGTCTAGGACCTTTTGGCGTAAGCAAACACCCGGGGACAGGGCAAGTCCCTGTCCCCCTCACAGTGGCTCTCTCACAGACCTTCCGCTTAGCGAGCAACTGGCAACTGACTACTGGCAACGGCACATTCGTGTAGAATGTGCCGTTGCCCCCATGTACGAAAAGGTCCTATTCAAGAACATCGACGATCCCGAGGCGGTCGAGATCGACCGATATATCGAGTTGGGCGGGTACCGGGCGATCCGGAAGGTCCTGACCGATAGCACTCCCGATGAGGTCATCGAGGTGACGAAGGAGTCGGGGCTTCGCGGCCGGGGAGGAGCCGGCTTTCCGGCCGGGATGAAGTGGAGCTTCGTGCCCAAGAACACGGGCAAGCCCACCTATCTGTGCTGCAACGCCGACGAGAGCGAGCCCGGAACCTGTAAGGATCGCGTCATCATCGAGCGCGATCCCCACCAGTTGCTCGAAGGCATCATGATCGCCGCCTATGCCGTGGAGTGCCACACGGCGTTCATCTACATTCGGGGCGAGTTCTCAGACGGCTTTCACGTTCTCGAGCGTGCCGTCGCCCAGGCTCGCGCGAAAGGCTTCCTGGGTACTGGCGTCTTCGGATCGAAATTTGATCTGGAAATCGTCGTGCATTCCGGCGCCGGAGCTTACATCTGCGGCGAAGAGACCGGCTTGCTGGAGTCGCTGGAAGGCAAGCGGGGGCATCCGCGCCAGAAACCCCCGTTTCCCGCCGTCGAAGGGCTGTATGGCTGCCCCACCGTCGTCAACAATGTCGAGACATTGGCCAACCTGCCACACCTGTTCAACCGGGGTATCGACTGGTTCCAGAGCATCGGAAGGCCACCGAACAACACGGGGCCAAAACTTTACTGCGTCAGCGGTCACGTTCAGAAACCGGCCGTGATCGAGCGTGAACTCGGTTTTCCCTTGAGAGAATTGATTTACGACCTGTGCGGCGGGATCCGTGACGGTAACGAACTGAAGGGCGTGATCCCGGGTGGATCCTCGGTTCCGATCCTCAAGGCTGACGAGATCGACGTCGGGATGGACTTCGACTCACTGGCCGAAAAGGGCACGCTGCTCGGATCTGCCGGCGTCATCGTCGTCGACGAGACGACCTGTATGGTCCGGCTTGCCATGAGGACAGCGCGGTTCTACGCCGAGGAGTCCTGCGGGCAGTGCAGCCAGTGTCGGGAGGGGACCTGGTGGATGGAACAGGTTCTCCACCGCATCGAACACGGCCAGGGCTCGATGGCGGATCTGGACATGATCGAAGACATGTGCGGTCACATGAAGGGCGTGACGATCTGCGTCCTCAGTGACGCCTGTGCGATGCCGGTTGAAGCAATGATCCAGAAATATCGCGACGAGTTCCAGTACCATATTACCGAAAAGCGGTGCCTGGTGGGCGCCCAGGTCTAGCGATCAGCTCAAGCGGATGGGGACTGTCGTCCCCTTTTTCAGAAGACTGTTTTTCAGCCTTCATGTAATTCCGAAACGGGACGACAGTCCCATCCGATTGAGCTGAGAGCTGATCGCTGACAGCTGAAAGCTAATTCACTGCTTCGGTGGTAGCTTTCTGGCCTCCACCCTGGACTCGAAGCCGGCTTCCTTGTGACTGCCGTCGCAGAATGGCTTGTTGCTGGAATGTCCGCAGCGGCAGAGGCTGATTGCGGTACGTCCGGACAAGTCAAATTCCTGACCCTCCTCGTCCTTGATCGCAAAGTTACCTCTTACCAAAAGGGGGCCATTGGTCCTTACTATGATTTCGGTATCGTCAGGCATCATGTTCTCCTCGTCGCCCAAAAAACTGGATTTCTTGCTAAACCGTTGACCAACAGTCTAATAGCAGGCGTGTGCAGGGTCGGAAGCGGCCGCCGGCGGCATTTTCCCCCTTGGGGGGGACCTAAACCGGCCGGCCGTTGACAATACTCTCATGAATTGCTGGAAACGGATGGTATAATCCCGCGCTTTTGGTAGACGTCTACGGGAATTCGGGTCCCGGATCGACAGGGCATCGCCGGTCGGGGCTAAACGATTGGACCTTCCCGCCGTCTATATCTAGTGGGTACAGTGGAGGATGTGCAATTTCTCCCGGCCAGGGGATTGCATTGGCTGTGGAATTGCATACATTTGAGCGGGAACGCACCTCCAGAGCGATGGAGTTGTCGCCAGCCAGTCGGGAGGAGAAGAGAAATGGATAAGCGAAAGTTGCAGCGGCTCCGGCAGACACTGACGGAGGAATATGACAATCTGGTCCGGTCGCTAAACCGCAACCGGGCCGCGGAAGAGGAAATACGTCTGGAAAAGACTGAAGACGAAGGCGATCTCGCCTTGATCAGCCACAACAAGGAACTTCTCTACAACTTGCACGAGACGGATTTTCGTCGCCTGAAGGCGATCGAAGACGCCCTGCAGCGCATGGACCGCGAAGAGTACGGAACCTGTTCGAGTTGCGACGAGGAGATCAACGAGAAGAGACTGGTTGCCGTGCCGTGGGCGACCCTGTGTCTCGTATGCCAGGAAGAGGCCGAGCGCGAGCATGCGTCCGAGACCGCAATGGCGGGCGTGACGCGCGGCCGGGATAAATAAGCGGTTCGGACCTCAACCCGTCAGCACTTTAGCGATCAGGAACAGTCCCACCCCCGCGAACACCACGAATGCGAGCTTGACACCGGGCTCACGGTTCACCTCCGGCATCAGGTCCGATGCCGCGACGTAGAGCGTGGCCCCTGTGGAGATCGGCAGAGCGTAGGTCGGTGAGCTTCCGGTCAGGAAGACCGCCAGCACCCCAGCTACTGTCGCCAACCCCAGCAGAATAGCAGCGCCGAAGGCCTGACGGTTCGAGAAACCCGAGCTCAGCGCAATCGACGAGACTGTGAATCCGTCAGGAATCTTGTGGATCAGGACCGCGAGAAAGATGAGCAGTCCGGTTTCCGGCGAGACCTGGAACCCCGCGCCGATCGCGACGCCGTCGAAGAGAGTGTGAACGAGCAGTCCGATCAACGCAGAAACGCCGACCGCCGGGTTGACCATTTCCTCGTGGTGCGTTTCTTCGCCGAAGTGCAGGTGGGATGCGAAGGTATGCTCGAAAGTGTGAACGAGAAGATAGCCGACGAGAATCCAGACCGGTGCGGTCTCCAGGAGGTTGAGGCTTTCGGGCACCATCTCCAGGAAGACGGTACCCAGCATGAAGCCCGATCCCAGAGCGATGAAGTAGCGGAGCGTCGTCAGCGCCCAGCGGTGCGAAGTGACGATTGCCCCGCCGACGACGTTGGCGCCGGCCGCCACGAGAGCCAGGCCGAATGATAGCAGGAAAGCAGACATATGAGGTGTTAGCAGCCCGTGGCTGCCAGGATCAGCCGCTATGCCGGACGTTTACGATATCACCGTCGCAGACTTCGTATTCCTTTCCCTCGAGGCGCAGTAAGCCGTTCTCGCGCAGCTCGGCGAAACTGGGATGTTCCCGGAAGTCGTCAAAACGGGAGACTTCGGCGCGGATGAAGTGCTTCTCGAAGTCCGTGTGAATGGCCCCTGCGGCCTGGTGTGCCTTCGTGCCACGCCGAATCGTCCAAGCCCGGCATTCTTCCTCTCCCGCGGTCAGGAACGAGATCATCCCCAGAAGGTGGTAGGTCGAACGGATCAGGCGTTCCATCCCGGACTCATGTAGCCCGTAGTCGGCCAGGAACGCCGAGAGTTCCTCGGGGGGAAGCTCCGCCATCTCCGCCTCCAGTTTCCCACAGACGTACACCCGCTCGGTGTTCGCGACCGATTCCTCGGGAGTACCCGGAATCTGCTCGACTTGATCATCGCCGAGGTTGATGGAGTAGATCATGGGCTTTTCCGACAGGAAAGCGAACCCTCGCAGCTGCCTGCGGTCCGCGTCACTGATTTCCATCTCCCGTAACGGCCGTTCTGTTTCAAGCCACTTGTGAACGCCCCGCAGAAGATCCCGTTCTCGCGCCAGCGAATCGTCTTTGATCTTCTTCAGGTCCTTGTCCAGTCGTTCGAGGCGCTTTTCGACCGACGCCAGATCGGCCAGGATCAATTCGGCGTCGAAGTTCCGGACATCCCGTTCGAGGTCAACAGAACTCTCCGGGTGCGGCACCGTATCATCCTCGAAAGCCCGGACTACGTGGACCATCGCGTCGACGTCACGGACCGGATCCAGGGCCAGGCTCTGGCCCCTGCCCCGGACCAGACCCTGGACATCGACGAACTCGATCGTCGCGTGGGTGGTTTTCCGGGGGTTGAAGACTGAGGCGAGGAATTCCACCCGATTGTCTGGAACTCGAACGATGCCGATATTCGGTTCGGCTTTCCGTCCGCGGTGTGTATCGGTCTCGACCCGAGCCCGGGTCAGCATTCTGAAGATCGTCGTCTTGCCGGCCAGCGCCAGCCCGACAATGCCGGCTTTCATCGCTGTGCGTCCGTTCTCTGGGCCGCGTTTCCGGCCAATTCGCTCTGCATTTGTGCGTCGTCGATCCTCAAATCCCGGCCCGTTGCGCCAACGGGCATGCCAACGCTATCTATGCACCCGTGCCCGGACCGTATTAAGTGAAACCCTAACATACATTTCCGTGCGTTTTTTTGGTTGACAGGCTTATGGCTTGTCAGTAGTCTGTGGGGGACAGAAGTGGTCCACAGTGGGAAAAATTGTACTAACAGGGATTATTTTTCATGTTGCGCGGTAATTCACCAGCCAGAATCGATGAGAAAGGTAGACTCAAGATTCCAGCGGTGTTCCGCGCCGACATCGAGGATTCCTGGGGCAGCGACTTCTACATCACCAGCATGACCGGTGAATCCGCCTGGATTTATCCCCTCAATGTCTGGCAAGAAATCGAAGAACGCCTCGCCAAGCTCCCTTCCTTACACCCTACCAAGAAAAAGTTTCTGGACCGAACGAATTACTACGGCCAGTTAACTTCCATGGATAAGCAGGGTCGGGTTCTGATACCGCCTCTCCTTAGGGAGGCCGCGGACGTGCTGGGCGAAGTCGCTGTCCTGGGATGTTTGAACTACCTCGACGTCTGGAACAACGAGACGTTCAAGAAGGGGATGGAAGACCAGCCTCTTACCGATGAGGACCTGCAGGTTTTGAGCGAGTTGGGGGTCTGAGTGTTTGATGTACGACCACACACCCGTTCTGCTCGAGGAAGCGCTGCATTTTCTGGATCCCCACCAAGGGGGGGTATTCATCGACGCGACGGTCGGGGCCGGGGGGCATGCCGCTGCGATCCAGGAGCGAACAGCGCCAACCGGTCGATTGCTTGCGATGGATCAGGACTCCGAGGCCCTGGAGCTTGCAAGCCGGCGCCTGGAGGCCGACGCGTCGAGAACGGTGTTCGTGCGCGCGAACTTCGGTGACATTGCCGAGGTGGCGCGGCAGGAGGGTTTCCTGGGCGTGGATGGCGTGATTGCAGATCTAGGGGTTTCCTCCATGATGCTGGACGATGCCGATCGAGGTTTCTCATTCCGTCTCGAAGGTCCCCTCGACATGCGGATGGATCGGCGACAGAAGCTGACGGCCGCCGACATCGTCAATCACAGCAGCGAGCGCGAGCTGGCCGACATCATCTACAGCCTCGGCGAAGAACGCCGCTCGCGGCCGCTGGCCCGATCGATTGTCCGGTCGCGCCCCCACGCGACGACCGGGGATCTTGTCCGGGCGATCGAGGCGGTGATGGGCCAGCCGCGATACGGCCGGATCCACCCGGCAACCCGCACTTTTATGGCCTTACGCCTCGAAGTTAACAAGGAGCTCGAGAACCTCGAGACACTGATCACCGCTTGTACCGATATCGTGAGGACCGGCGGGAGACTCGTCATCATCAGCTTTCATTCGCTCGAGGATCGCATCGTCAAACACCGGATGCGCGAACTGGGAAGGGTCCTGACCAAGAAGGTCGTCCGGGCCACAAGCCGAGAACGCGACCTCAACCCGCGCGCCCGAAGCGCCAAGCTTCGCGCGATGGAGATTACTTAATGTCCACGATCGACATTCACTTCGAGAAGAAGATCGACAACTCCAGGATCATACGGCCGATCGATGCCCGGTGCCGGTTGGAGTACATCTGCCTAACCCTGCTGGGCGCGATATTCGTCCTCGGGGTGCTTTTCTACGCCTGGCAGCAGTACCAGTGGATCCAGTACGGATACCGGATCGAGGAGGCGCAGAAGAAGGTCGAACAGCTTCAGGAAACTGGCCGCCAGCTTCGAATCGAGCGGGCCACGCTCAGCAACCCTCAGAGAATCGATGCTCTTGCCCGGGGGGAGCTGGGGATGGTGGGGCCGGGCGCCGGACAGGTCGTGACGATGGGCGTCGGATTCCGTTTGCCGTCCGAAACAGACAGCGAAGTCCTCGTAGCCAACACGACCCGATAAACCGCACGGCCGATGAGACGACGAAGTGTAGAAATCAATCGACGTCTGGTTGCGATCGCTCTTTTCATGAGCGTCTGGGGTATGGCAATCGGGGCGCGCCTGTACTTCCTGCAGGTCGTCGAGTCGGCTGATTTCAGGGCGCGTGCGGAACGTCAGCAGCAGCGAGTTCTCGAGATCAGCCCACAACGTGGGCCCATCTACGATCGCAATGGAAACGAGCTCGCCGTCAGTATCGAGGTTGAATCATTGTACGCGGTGCCCGCCGAGATCGAGGACCCGCACCAGACAGCCGCATTGCTTTCCGAAATTCTCGACTTTCCAACTCCGTCCCTGGAGTCCCGTCTTGATACCGAGCGGTCCTTTATCTGGATCGAGAGAAAGATCACGGCCCGGGAGGCCGCTCGGGTCAGGGCGCTCAAAGTAAAAGGGCTGTACTTTCAGAAGGAATCGAAGAGGTTTTACCCCAACCGCGAATTGGCGGCGCATGTTCTGGGCTTCGTCCGGCTTGACAACGAAGGCGGCGGCGGTATCGAGTACCGCTTTGACGACGTAGTCGGCGGCACCCCGGGCAAGGTCGTGGTGATGACCGACGCGAGAGGCCGCAGCTTTCATCGCCTGGAACAGCCGCCCACGAGCGGCGGCGGCCTGCGAACCACCATCGACCAGAACATCCAGTACATCGTCGAGAGGGAACTCGTCCGCACCGCCCGGAAAACCAAAGCTGCCGGCATCTCGATCATCGTAATGGACCCTTCCAACGGTGAAGTGCTCGCGATGGCCAACTACCCGCAGTTCAACCCAAACGAGTACGGCGCCTATCCGCCCCGTAGCTGGTCGAACCGCGCGATCAGCCACGTCTACGAGCCCGGCTCTACCTTCAAGGTCGTTACTGCGGCCGCGGTGCTGGAGGAGAATCTCACCAGCCTCGACGAGATCATCGATTGCCAAATGGGCTCGATTGTCCTCTTCGGCCACCGCATCCGCGATCACAAGCCCTTCGGTGAACTCAGTGTTCGCGAGATCCTGCAGTATTCCTCCGACGTCGGGATCATCAAGCTGGGTCTGCGTTTGGGCGATGCGCGGTTCGCGGACTACATCGACCGGATCGGCTTCGGGAGAGCCACTGAAATCGACCTGCCCGGTGAGGAGCGCGGCCTGACAAAGCCGGCGTCACGATGGTCCCGCGTTTCGGTCGGTGCGATATCGATGGGGCAGGAAATCGGCACGACCGCGTTGCAGATCGTCAACCTGATGTCGGCGGTCGCTAATGGCGGAATACTGTACCGGCCCTTCGTCGTGAAGAGCGTGGAGGATCGCGATGGCAAGATCCTTCGTGAAACCCACCCCAGCGGCAGGCGCGTCATGTTCCCCGAAACCGCCCGGTCGCTCCAGGACGCCCTCGAAGCCGTCGTGACGGCCGGGACGGCCCGATCCGCACAGATGCCGGGCTTTACCGCGGCAGGAAAGACGGGGACGGCACAGAAGTACGACCCGGAGATCGGGACCTACTCGCCGACCAAGCACGTCGCTTCGTTCGCCGGATACGCTCCGGCGAGCAACCCCGTTGTTTCCGCCATCGTCGTCATCGATGAGCCGGAGGGGGCCGACGGTGGGGGTGAGGTCGCCGCGCCGGTCTTCAAAGCAGTCGTCGAGCAGATTCTTCGTTACCGCTCGATCGTTCCCGACGCACCCTCTTCCGTACCGCGATTCACTGAAGAGGGCGACGAACTGCTGGCGCCGCCCAGCCCGCGTCGCCGGGTTGAAGATGTTATAGTGAATGGTTGGGAAGTTGTGGATACCTCCCTGCCGGAGAATTTGGGTTTCCCGAGTACTTCTTCCCGTGAGGAACACGCGCTCGTTCAACTCCCAGTCCCGAATTTCTACGGAAAGTCCCTTCGACAGGTAACGGGTGACTGCCTGAGGCTTGGCTTGAGGTTGCAATCGGGCGGCTCCGGGGTCGCCGTGGAGCAGGTTCCCTCGCCCGGGTCACTGGTTCGACCTGGCACTCGCATCCAGGTTCGGTTTTCGACCATCACGGGAGGGTCGTAGCAGCTACGGGCTGCTATGCCGGACGATGTCCGCATTGCAGACGAGGTGTAGGTGCGGTCTATGACCGCACATTGTTCTAGGTTGAGGGATGTGCGCTCATAGAGCGCACCTACACCGGAGGTGCCGGAAACGCATTCCGTTGTAGCGGTGTCGACGGAGCGTTTACTGGAGGCGAACAGAAAGCAAGATTGGACGATGAAATTGGGCGATCTGTTGAATGGCGTGGATGTCCGAAACGTGACCGGGAATATCCGGGTGCCGGTGTCCGGCGTTGCCTACGACTCCCGACAAGTAGAGTCTGACGCCGTGTTTGTCGCTATCAAGGGAGCCGAAGCCGACGGGAACGACTACATCGACGAGGCAATCGGCCGAGGCGCAATCGCAGTCGTTTCACAGGAGCCGCGGCGGGCGGAGATTCCATGGATCCAGGTGGAATCCACGCGATCCGCCCTGGCTTCCCTGGCTTCGAACTATTTCGGGCGGCCGACTTCCCACTTGCGTCTGGTCGGGATCACGGGCACCAACGGCAAGACGACCACGACATACCTCGTCGAGTCGATCCTGAAGGCAGCCGACCGACAGGTCGCTGTGATGGGAACCATCGATTACCGCGGCCCCGGATTCGAGCGTGCCGCCGAGCGAACGACCCCGGAAGCCCCGGATCTGGAGCGTCTGTTTCGATCCGCCGTGGATGCCGGCTGCGGCTACGGGGTCTTGGAGGTGTCGTCGCACGCGATCGTACTCGGGCGTGTCGAGCGGCTCGATTTCGAAGTCGCTGCTTTCACGAACCTGACCGGAGATCATCTCGACTTCCATGGCGGGATGCGGGCTTATTTCGAGGCCAAGAAGAAGCTGTTTTCAGGTCTGGCCGGTCGCGCGCCACGATGGGGCGTCGTCAACCGGGACGACGACACTTTCGAGGAACTCCGCGACAGCGGCCCGGCCACCATGCTGTCATACGGACTGCATTCCAACGCGGACATCCATCCGCATAGCTGTCGTTTCGACGAGCGAGGCACCGACGCCGGATTCGAGACGCCGCGGGGACGACTCCGGATCCGATCGTCTCTGCTGGGGCGGCCGAACTTGTATAACCTGGCCTTGGCATTGGGGATCGGTATCGCCCTGGAGGTGCCGACGGAGTCGATCATCGCCGGCGTTGAAGCCCTCCGCTGCGTGCCGGGACGCTTTGAACTTATCGATTGCGGCCAACCCTTCCGGGTCATCGTCGATTATGCACATACCGACCATGCTCTCGAGAACCTGCTGGACGCGGCCCGGCAGATAACTCCCAGTAGGCTCATCGTCGTGTTCGGCTGTGGCGGGGATCGGGATCGCACCAAACGGTCGCGTATGGGCGCCGTGGCCGGTCGCCTGAGCGATTTTGTCGTCGTCACTTCCGACAACCCGCGGAGCGAGGATCCAGCCGAAGTGATACGGATGGTCGAGGACGGCCTGCGTGACGGAGGCAGCCGCTGGGTTTCTCATGTGGATCGGCGCGACGCGATACGCGCCGCGATCGAGATGGCCAGGGATGAGGACACCGTTGTCATCGCCGGGAAGGGGCACGAGGACTACCAGTTGATCGGTGACGCCCGAATCCCGTTCGACGACCGAGTCATCGCCCGAGAGTTTCTGGATGAACTTAACGCTCGAAGAGATCGCTGAGCTTGTCGAGGGGAGGCTGCATGGGTCCGCCACGGCGGGCGTCCGTGGGTATTCGATCGACAGCCGGACCCTCAAGCGTGGGGAACTGTTCTTCGCCATCAAGGGACCGCGATTCGACGGCCACGAATTCGTCGCGCAGGCGGCCCAGCGTGGGGCGACGGGCGTCGTGGTATCCGATGCCGTGCCCAGCATCGACAGTCTGGCTCGTATCGAGGTCGCTTCGACGCTGGAGGCGATTCAAAAACTGGCTCGCGCAGTCCGGCGGCTCTGGGGTCGGCCGATCATCGCGGTCACCGGCAGCGTCGGAAAGACCACAACAAAGGAAATGATCGCCGCTGTCCTCGGAAGACGGTTCACCGTCTTCCGGTCGGTCGGCAACATGAACAACGAATACGGTCTGCCACTCTGTCTTCTCCGGATCGAGAAATACCACGAGTTGGCGGTGCTGGAGATGGGAATGTCGGCCATCGGCGAGATTGCAACGCTCGCTTCGATCGCCGAACCGAACGAAGGTGTCGTCACGAACGTCAATCCCGTTCACATGGAATTCTTCGAATCCATCGACGACATCGCCCGGGCAAAGGCTGAATTGCTGGACAGCCTGGTCGGGAACCGTCGGGCATACCTGAACTACGACGATTCCCGGGTGCGCTCCATGGCGCGCCGATTCGACGGCGACATCGTGACCTATGGAATCCGATCGGCCGCGGCCTTTCGCGTGATCCAGATCGAGAATCTCGGCCTCGAGGGCACCGGTTTTACCGTCCGTCACGGTCGCCGGAGGGTGAACTTCGTGCTGCCGATGCTGGGCGACCACAATGTTTCGAATGCCACGGCCGCCATCTCCGTCGCTTTGACTCACGGGCTCAGCTGGGACGACGCACGTTTGGCCGTCGAGGGAATGGCCCCGGAGAGAATGAGGGGAGAAGTCATCCCGTTCCGGGAGGGTTTTGCGGTGATTGACGACTCCTACAACTCGAACCCGAAGGCGTTAACCGAGATGATCCGTCTAATGGGGAAAATGGTCGGCTTCGGCAGGAAGATTCTGGTGGCGGGCGAGATGCTCGAACTGGGTGAGACCAGCGCAGAGTCGCACGCCGCCTGCGGCAAGGAAGCCGTCAAAGCAGGAATTGACCTGATCGTCGGCGTTTCCGGCGATGCGAATGAGCTGATTGCGGGCGCGGCCGCAGCCGGCGCGGATCAGTCTCGACTCCATTTCGTTCGCGATGCCGTCGATGCGGGGGATTACCTGGTCCAGACAGTGAAGAAAGACGACCTGGTCTTGCTGAAGGGTTCGCGCCGCGTTCGTCTGGAGCAGGTGCTGGATTCACTAAGACTGAGCTTTTCGAGCCTGGAACCGTAATGCTGTATCACTTGCTGTGGGAATACCTCTATCCGATCACTGCCGACTGGCCGGTCCTGGGTGTTCTGAACGTCTTTCAGTACATCACCTTCCGGACGGCGATGGCGAGTATCACGGCGCTGTTGATCAGCCTGCTGCTCGGAGGGTGGCTGATCGGGCGACTCCGGGACTTCCAGATCGGCCAGAACATCCGGGAGGATGGGCCGCAGTCGCATCACTCCAAAGCGGGCACGCCCACGATGGGTGGCGTTCTGATTGTGGTTTCGATCGTCCTGTCCACCCTGCTGTGGACCGATCTGAGCAACCCGTTCGGATGGCTGCTGATCGGTTCCACACTGGCGTTCGGAGCGGTTGGTTTCGCTGATGACTACCTGAAGATCGTACGGAAACGTTCGCTCGGGTTACGGGCCCGGGCCAAGATCGGCCTGCAGGTGCTGATCACGCTGCTCGTCGGCTACGCGCTACTAGACCTGACCGGTCGAGGCATCTTCTCGACGCGGCTGACCGTACCTTTCTTCAAAACGTTCACACCCGATCTCGTGCTGTCCCAGCTGGTGGCCACCCCGCTGTTCTTCTTCGGGTTCCTGCCCTTCCTCCTGTTCATCAGCCTCGTTATCGTCGGGTCTTCGAACGCCGTGAACCTCACCGACGGGCTCGACGGCCTGGCGATCGGATCAGTGTTGATCGCCTCGGGCGCCCTGACCGTGTTGACCTACGTGACGGGGCACGTCGTCTTCTCGGAGTATCTCGACCTGCAGCATCTGCCCCGGGTCGGTGAGGTCACCATCTTCTGTGGCTCGATGGCTGGAGCGAGCATGGGCTTTCTCTGGTACAACGCCCACCCCGCTGAAGTTTTCATGGGAGACGTGGGTTCATTGTCGCTGGGTGGAGCCATCGGTACCGTCGCGGTCGTGATCAAACAGGAGCTGTTGCTGGTTTTTATCGGCGGAATCTTTGTTGTCGAGGCGCTTTCGGTGATGGCGCAGGTATTTTCTTTCAAGCTGCGCGGGAAGCGCATCTTCAAGATGGCCCCGCTCCACCATCACTTCGAACTCGTGGGCTGGGACGAATCGAAGATCATCATCCGGTTCTGGATTGCCGCGTTGTTGTTCGCGCTGGCCAGTCTGTCGACGCTGAAGCTGAGGTGAGCGCCCGGAGGGCGCAGTAGTCAGTAGCCAGTAGTCGGTAGTCAGTTGAAGAGAGAAGAAGGGAGAAGAAGTGGCGAGTGACGCGCAAGAAGAACCACCCCGTCTGCACCTTCGGTGCAGCCACCCCTCCTCAGTCGAGGAGGGGAGTCGGTTCGAAACTCCACGGGATCGCTGACTGCGGCCTAATCAAAAGGAGCGGTAGCGAGGTCACAAGGTAGAAGAATGGTACTTGTCGTCGGCATGGCGCGAAGCGGTTTGGCAGTGGCAAAACTTCTGAAAGGGCAGGGGGTTGCCGTGTTTGCCACCGATTCGGACAGGAGTGGGCTGGAGCCGGAGTTCAACCGGCTCGGGGTGCCTTACGAGACCGGTCGACACGACCTCAAGAAATTCATCAATGCTCGCGAAATCGTTATCAGCCCAGGCGTGCCTCTCGACAGCGGGCCCCTCGTCGCGGCCCGCGAGAACGAGGTCCCCATCGTCAGCGAGTTGGAAGTGGCATCCCGTTATCTGAAAGGGGACATCGTCGCGATCACCGGCTCCAATGGAAAGACGACGACGACGAAACTCATCGGAGAAATACTGGCCCGTGGCGACCGTCCGGTGCAGGTGGGCGGCAACATCGGTATCGCGGCGTCCGACCTGGTTGAACGCTCGAGCGATGAAACCGTGAATGTGCTCGAGGTCAGTAGCTTTCAACTGGATGCGATCGTCGATTTTCGTCCGGATGTCGCCCTCCTCCTGAACGTCACGCCCGACCACATGGATCGATACGCCGACTTTGCCGCCTACCGGGATGCGAAGTTCAACCTGTTCCGAAACCAATCGGATTCCGACTGTGCGGTTCTGAACTTCGATGATCCGGAGTGCTACCCGGCCCCGGAGTGGCTTGCCTCCCGCCAGCTCCTGTTCAGCAGCAGCCGCTGGTTGGATTCAGGCGCCAGTGTGTCCGGAGACGATCTGTTCGTCCTCGGCCGGAAGATTCTGTCGCTCGGCGAGATCCCGCTCAGGGGGAGGCACAACGTCGACAACGTGCTGGCCGCATGCCTCGTCGCCGATCTCCACGGGATCAGTCTCGAGTCGATGGCTTCCACCATTCGTTCATTTGCCGGCGTCGAACATCGACTCGAGACCGCGGGGGCGATCGACGGCATCGAGTTCGTCAACGATTCGAAGGCGACCAACGTCGATTCGGCTGTAAAGGCCGTCGAGAGCTTCGACGCCAACGTGATCGTCATCGTCGGTGGGACAGACAAGGGCGCTTCGTATGAACCTCTGGTCAGCGCGATGGAAGGCCGGGTCAAGCAGGTGCTCCTGATCGGCGACGCCGCCGACAAGCTGGAGGATGCAATCGGCCATCGCTTGTCAGCTGCCCGGGCGGCTTCGATGGACGATGCAGTCGCACAGGCGTTGGATTCAGGACAAGCCGGAGACGTCGTCCTGCTCGCACCCGCGTGTTCGAGTTTCGACATGTTTGCGAACTACGAAGAACGGGGTAGGGCATTCAAGAGGGCAGTGCGAGCGCGTGCCGAGGGGCCCTTTGGGGCCCAGTAGTCAGTTGCCAGTAGTCAGTTGAGGAGAAAAGAAGTGGCGAGTGAAGAGTAAGAAGTGTTCAGCGATGAATTCGATCGTTCCGACTTGTCACTTTCACTCTTCACTCGTCACCTGCATTTGAAAGAGTAGACGTACGCTGAAGGACAAACATGGCTAGGAAGCTAAAACCGGACTGGATTCTCTTCGTCACCACTCTGACGCTCGTGTTGATCGGCGTGGTCATGGTGTTCAGTTCGTCGGCCGTTTTGGCGAAGGAGTGGTACGGCGACCCCAACCGTTTTGCATTGAGGCACGTCGTGGCCGCGTCGCTCGGATTGATTGCCATGTTCGCGCTGATGAAGGTCGACTACCATCGCTACAGGCACCCGGCGGTAGTGTTCTCGCTGCTCTCAGTGGTGATCGTGTTGCTCGCGTTGGCGTTTCTCATGCCGACGTCCTCGAACACGCATCGCTGGATCCGTTTCGCGGGCTTGTCCTTCCAGCCTGCCGAACTGGCCAAGCTGTCGCTCATCGTGTTCCTGGCATACTTCCTCGAGAAGCGAAAGGAGCGCGTGAACGACGTCAGCCTGACCTTGATTCCAATAGCGGTGATCAGCCTGTTCTTAGCAGGGTTGATCGTCTTGCAGCCCGACCTTGGAACCGCGATATCGATTCTTGCGGTCGTCTCGGTGTTGCTTTTCGTCGCTGGGCTGAACTTGAGATGGATCATCGTTGGGGCGATCGCGGCTGCACCGATTCTCTATGTTCTCGTGTATCAGGTTCCCTGGAGAAGGGAGCGTCTGCTGGCCTTCCTGGATCCCTGGGCCGACCCTCTGGATAGCGGCTTTCAGATCATTCAGTCGTTGATATCGGTTGGGACCGGGGGCATCGCGGGCGTCGGCTTCATGGAAGGCCAGCAGAAGTTGTTCTACCTGCCCGAGCCGCACACCGACTTCATCTACGCGGTTGTGGGCGAAGAGCTCGGGCTGATCGGGACGGCGCTGGTGCTCTCGCTGTTCAGCGTTTTCCTGTGGCGTGGCCTGCGCAGCGCAACTAGAGCGCCCGATCCGTTTGGCTTCTATCTGGCGCTCGGGATCACGATGATGGTGGCGGTTCAAGCGTTCATCAATATGAGTGTGGTGCTGGGCTTGCTGCCGACGAAGGGAATCCCGTTGCCGTTCTTGAGCTACGGCGGCAGCTCTTTCCTGATCATGCTCGCCGGCGTCGGCGTCCTGATCAACGTGTCCCAACATGGGAGTTGAGACGGCGGAACGGACGCGAAATCTTTGCACACAAGGCTCGTATGTCTTTGTTTTTAAGGCGCGAAAAAAAGTTTGCCCGGTCCTGATCTGTCACTATGAAGGCGATAATCGCAGGAGGTGGAACAGGTGGTCACCTGTTCCCGGGAATCGCCGTCGCACGTGAGATTGTGCGACGCGAACCCGAAGCAGGGATCCTTTTCGCCGGCGCGGATCGTGGCATCGAGAAGCGAGTCGTTCCGCGGGAGGGCTTCAAACTGGAAACGTTGCCGATCGGAGGTATCAAAGGAACAGGTCTCGTCCGTGGTGCGAAGAACCTTTTCGCGATGACGCTGGCGCTGGTGCGAGCCCTGGGCGTTCTGGGTCGTTTCGATCCGGACGTCGTCGTCGGCGTCGGGGGCTACGCATCGTTCCCCGTGGTCGGTGCGGCGATCCTGCGCGGAATACCGCGCGGCATTATGGAACAGAACGTTGCTCCCGGCCTCGCCAATCGGGTTTTGGGTTACCGGGTGGACTTTGCTGCAGTGACCCATGAACGTACCGCGGCCTTCTTTCCGGGGAAAGCGGTGGTGACTGGCAATCCCGTACGTGCCGCGTTCAAGGAAATCGAACCAAAGGCAAGCCGGGAGCCGTTCACGATCTTGATCGTTGGGGGGAGCCAGGGGGCCGAGGCGATAAACCGGGCCGTGGTGGATGCTCTGGAATCGCTGGAGGGATTGAAGAGCAGGATCCGATTCGTCCATCAAAGCGGCGAGCGTCAACTCGAGGAAATCCGAAGCTCCTACCGTGAACGAGGATTCGAGGCGCAAGTCGAGAGCTTCCTGGATGACATCGCCTGTCAGTATGCGGCCTCCGACTTGATCATCTCACGAGCCGGCGGGACGACAGTCGCGGAAATCAAAGCTTCAGGCCGGGCCGCGATCCTGGTCCCGCTACCGTCGGCGGCGTTGGATCAACCCGCGAACGCAAAGGCGATGGTCGATCGAGCGGCCGCAGTGATGATCACCAATGCTGAGTTGACCGGAGAGAGCCTGTCCGAGGAGATCCGTCGCCTCGTGGAAGACACGGAAGCCCTGGCGCGCATGGAGAAGAACGCGAGAAAGATGGCCGTCTTGGACGCCGAATCCCGGATCGTAGATCTGATGGAGCAGGCGGTAGCAAGACGGAGGGCCCTTCGGGCCCAGTAGTCAGTTGCCAGTAGTCAGTAGTCAGTTGAAGAGAAGGAAGGGCCAAGTGGCAAGTGACCGAAGGAATGAGACGATGATCAAGAGGCAAATTTCGCCAATGCGCAGTGGCCCACGGCCTACGGACTGCTCAAAACGAAGAAGTGACGAGTGACGAGTCGGAAGGCGCAACTGACTACCGACTACTGATAACAATGTTCGAACGTATCAAACATATGCACTTCGTAGGAATCGGAGGCTCCGGGATGAGCGGCATCGCCGAGGTCTTGTTGACGCTCGGCTACAAAGTGACGGGCTCCGATCTGCGAACGACACGGGTGACTCAGGCTCTGGAATCCGGGGGTGCCGCTGTGTTTCCCGCGCATGCGGCCGAAAATATCGGCGGTGCACACGTCGTGGTCCGTTCCTCGGCCGTACCGGCCGACAACGTGGAGCTTGCGGAGGCCAAGTCCCGGAAGATACCGGTGATATCCAGAGCGGAAATGCTGGCCGAGCTCGCCCGTCTCAAGTACACCGCGGCCGTGGCCGGCACACACGGCAAGACCACCACGACGTCCATGATGGCGACCATCCTGGACCGGGCAGGGATGGATCCAACTTTTGTCGTCGGCGGGCGACTCAACACGGTGGGACGGAACGCCCGTCTCGGCAAGGGCGAATTGTTCGTTCTCGAAGCCGACGAGAGTGACCGTTCTTTTTTGATGCTGTCCCCGACGATTGCCGTCGTCACGAACATCGAAGCCGATCACCTCGATCATTACCGCGATCTCGAGGATATCCAGGACGCTTTCGTTTCGTTCGTCAACAAGGTGCCCTTCTACGGGGCTGTGATTGCGGGTACGGATCAGCCGACTGTGAGGGCGATAGTCCCCCGAATCAAGCGACGCGTGATCAGCTTTGGGGCTAGCGAGAAAGCCGATGTGGCCGTACTGGATTGTGTGCTCGATCCCATGGGTTCGCGCTTTGTCGTTCGCTACAACGGCGGCAAACGGCAGCAGTGTGTCCTGCAGATCCCCGGGATGCACAACGTGCTGAACGCGGCGGCCGCGTTCACGGCAGCGCTCGAGATGGGCGTGGCCGCAGACGTCATCGCTTTGGCCCTGCAGGAGTTCGGCGGAGTTGAGCGGCGCTTTGAAATCAAGTCGCGAACCGGTGTCGTCGTCATCGACGATTACGCGCACCATCCGACGGAGGTCCGGGCGACGCTCGGCGCGGCGCGAGGTGCCGGGTTTCGCAGGATCTTGGCTGCGTTCCAGCCGCATCGCTACAGCCGCACGCATCACCTGTTCGATGACTTTGTCCATGCCTTCCAGGATGCCGACGCCGTGCTGATCACCGACATCTATCCAGCCGGAGAGCCGCCGATCGACGGAGTGAACTCGGAACGGCTGGTCGAGAGTATGAAGGAAATAGGCAAGACCGAAGTCCGGCACGCGCGCGATTTCGGCGCCATTCGGTCCTACATGATGGAACACGCCAAGACGGGTGACGCAGTCGTCATCATGGGAGCGGGCAGCATCACGAAGTTGGCCGATGCACTGGCCGTTGAACTCCAACAGCGGGAGCCGTTGCAGGTGGAGCATGAGTAGGAGGCACTCGACAAAGTGGATTGGGTGGCTGCGGAAGAAGTCGCGCACTGAACTGCTGCGTTACCTCTACATCTGCTTTTTCGCCCTGATGCTGCTCAGCTTTGGATGGGGACTCTACCGGGTCGTCAACTACGCCGGGACGACGGAACGGCTCGAGATCCGGCAGGTATCGGTGTCCGGACTGGACCGTGTCTCGAAGAACGAAGTTCTTGCCCGCGCCGGGTATGCACCCGGTGCGAACATTCTTCGGGTCAGCCTCGACGAAACCCGCCGGGCGGTCGAAGAAATCCTCTGGGTGCGTCATGCCACGGTGCAGCGTGTGTGGCCGAACGAACTTGTCATTGTGATTGTCGAAAGGGAACCCATCGCGCTGGGGCGGATCGATGGCGAGATCTACCAGGTGGATGTCGACGGCGTCATCCTGTCGACCGACGCCAGGACGGACACGAGCTTTCCCGTTCTCGACGGCCTGCGTCCCGGCGACATCGAAGGCAACAAGAGAAAGATCGAGGCCTACAGCGCAGCTGTCGAGGCGATCGGACAGAGCGAGCTTTCAGAAGTACACGTCTCGGACATCGGAGAGATATCCGTCGTGCCGATCCACAACCCGGTGCTGATCGACCTGGGATCGGCGGACCATCGTGCCCGTTGGGAAAAGTATGTTCAACTCCGGGCCAGAATCCGCGAGGACTATCCGAGGGCCTTCCACATCGATTTACGATTTCAGGACCAGGTAATAATCCGAACTGAGGACAACAAACCTCCTGGGAAAATCATATGGGGCGAAGAGAAAAAACTATTGTAGGGCTCGACATCGGCTCGACGAAAGTCTGCACGCTCATTGCTGCCGCTCGTAACGGCGGAATGGAGACGATCGGGTTCGGCCAGGCCGAATCCAGGGGGTTGAAGAAGGGAGTCGTCGTCAACCTCGAGGCCACGGTCGAATCGATCAAGAAGAGTGTCGCGGAAGCGGAGATGATGGCCGGCACGGAAGTCGACCAGGTGTTCGTGGGCCTGGCCGGACCACACATCCGGAGCTTCAACAGCAAGGGTGCAATCCCCATCGCCACGCATTCCCGGGAGATCAACCGGGAAGACGTCCGGCGCGTGATCGAGACCGCGCGAGCCGTCGCTCTGGCTCCGGACCGGGAGATCATCCACATCCTGCCCCAGGAGTTCGTCGTCGACGACCAGGATGGTATCGGGGACCCGCTTGGTATGGTCGGCACGCGGCTGGAAGTCAATGTCCACATCGTCACCAGTTCCGTGACCGCTGCCCAGAACATCGTTACGGCTGTCAACCGCAGCGGGCTCGAAGTCGGGGATACGGTTCTCGAACCCATCGCGGCCGGTGAGGCGACTCTTAGCGAAGACGAGAAGGAACTGGGTTGCGTGCTCCTGGACATCGGGGGAGGGAAGACCAACCTGGCCGTCTACCATCATGGCGCCGTCCGCCATACGGTAGTGCTTCCTATCGGGAGCGACCATTTTACGAACGACATCGCAGTCGGGCTGCGCACGCCCATTCCCGAGGCCGAACGCCTCAAGAGGGAATTCGGCTGTGCCCTTTCGTCGATGGCTGACGAGGGTATGACGTTCGATTTCGCCGGCGTGGGCTCCAGGCAGACACGAACAATCGGACAGCGAGTATTGAGCGATGTCCTTCAACCGCGCGCGGAAGAGATCATTCACTTCGTCCGCGACGAAATCCGTGGAGCGGGCTACGAGCGCCAGGCCGGCGCGGGGGCGGTCCTGACCGGCGGTGGCGCAGTGCTCCGGGGCATTCCGGAGTTGGTGGAGGAGTTCCTGGACCTGCCGGTGCGGCTTGGCGTAACTCAGGGGTTCAGCGACGCGCGTTTCGTCGAACCCGAATACGCCACCGTCGTCGGGCTGGCAGTCTTTGGTGATCGACGTCGTAGGACCCACGAGTTCCATGAGTACTCGGGTTCACCGTTCAGGCGCATGGTTTCCAGGCTCAGGGGGCTGGGACTTTTTTGACTGGTCCCGGACCGGATCAGGAATATCCGGTTTCGTCCGGACACTGGAGCATGAATCAGCCGGAAACGATTCTCGGTTTGACACGCGGCGAGAGCTCCGGTGTGCGTAACAAGGGGGAGGCAGTGGTAGAGAACATACAAATGGAAAACACCGTCAGGTTTCTCTTCGATGAGCGGCGTGACGATGGAGCATCGATAAAAGTAATCGGCGTCGGCGGTGGCGGATCGAATGCCGTCAACCGCATGATCGAAGCCGGCGTCGACGGCGTCGAGTTTCTGGTCGCGAATACCGACCTTCAAGCCCTCAAGCAGTCCCACGCCCCTGTCAAACTCCAGATCGGGGCCAGACTGACAAAAGGACTCGGGGCCGGAGCCAATCCTGAGATCGGCCGTGAGGCTGCCCTCGAGGATACCGACAAGATCATCGAGGCCCTGGAAGGTGCAGACATGATCTTTGTGACGACCGGTCTGGGCGGAGGTACGGGCACCGGCGCGGCGCCGATTGTTGCCAGCCTGGCGGCCGAGCTTGGAGGACTGACCGTCGCGGTCGTGACCAAGCCGTTCGCGTTCGAGGGGAAGAAGAGGATGACGCAGGCCGAACGCGGCCTGGGGGATCTGAAGGAGTGTGTCGATACCGTCATCACGATTCCGAACGAACAGTTGCTCGCGACGCTCGAGAAAGGGACGAGCCTCTTCGACGCTTTCCACATTGCCGATGACATCCTGCGCCAGGCGGTCCAAGGGATTTCCGACCTGATCACGGTGCCGGGGCTGATCAACCTCGATTTCGCGGACGTGAAAACGGTCATGCATGGTATGGGTATGGCTCTGATGGGAACCGGGGTCGCTTCCGGTGAGAATCGCGCGGTCGAAGCAGCGCGCCGCGCCATTTCTTCCAGGCTGCTCGAAGATGGTTCGATTCAGGGTGCCAAGGGGGTCCTGATCAACATCACCGGCGGCGGCGACCTCCTGTTGCACGAGGTCAGTGAAGCGTCGGGCATCATCCATGAAGCAGCCGACGGCGAAGCCAACATCATTTTTGGAGCTGTCCTTGACGAGCGTATGAAGGACGAGGTCAAGATAACCGTCATCGCGACCGGGTTTGAACGGAAAGGCGTGGAGGCTGCGCTCCCGCAGATCGCACCCGGTGACGTCGAAGCAACGGAATTGGAGATCCCGGCGTTCCTGAGACGCGCGACAACGAACTAGTGACCTGTAACAGTGCTATCGGTACCAGCGTTCGGCGGAACGGCGTCGGATTCTAGGAGTGACGCTCGAGCCAATGCTGTTTCATTGCGAGGGCGTTACGACACGGAAGACGGCGCCGTTCCGCCGAACCCTTTGGGCCGATGGGGGTTGCGGGCGATCTCTTTGTCGGAAGCCGTCACCGATGAAAGAGCATCGCTTTCCGTCTCCCTCCTCGACCTCGCCCGCAAGACCCATCGGCGATGGTACCGATAGCACTGTTACAGGCCACTAGGATCACCTGTCTGAACACCTGATCCGGCCGGATAGGCAGATTTCAACACGAAGGTGTAGGTGCGGTCTATGACCGCACATTCTTCGAGGCGAAACGATGTGCGCTCATAGAGCGCACCTACACCGACCCTCCAAGACTGCTGTTCTCCCGCAAACCCCATATAATCTTCGTATGAACATCGCGAGGATCGTCGTCGCTCCCGGGATCCTCGAAGAGGTCATCCGGCACGCCCGCGACTGCTTTCCGGAGGAGGGTTGCGGCTTCCTCGTGGGCCGGGAAGAGCGCGTCGAGCGGTTCGTCCCCGCCGAAAACGCGCTCGGAAGTAAGACCGCCTACAGCGTCGAACCCCGGTTCCTGTTCGAATTGTTCCGAGAACTCCGGGCGTCGGGCGAGAGTCTGGTGGCGATCTATCACTCCCACCCGGCTGGCGAAGCCACGCCGTCCTCGAGGGATATTGCCGAGGCGTACTATCCGGATAGCGCACACCTCATCGTGTCGCTTCAAGATGAGAGTCAACCTGCGGTCCGGGCCTTCCGAGTGGTCGACGACAGCGTCACAGAAATCGAGCTTCATGCTATAGTCTAGTGGCCTGTTACAGGTCACTAAGGACTCAAAACGTCACAGGGAGACTCCGATGCTTATCCTGCTGATCACCGCGCTCTGGTTGGCCCCGATCATGCCTCAGGCCGCACAGGAAGTGGCTGCTGCAGTGCCGGACCCAGCGTCCAATTTCGCGATGAGAGCCCGCCCGAACTTGCTCTTTGGGCAGGGCGTCCAAAGCCGCCACGATTTCTACGACGTCGTGATCACCCAGCGACCTGTCGAAGGCGTGTTGATCAAGCTCCCCTACACGAGAAAGGGTGGCAAGCTGACCTTCGACTTGCATCACCGTATTGCCATGTCGGACGATTTCGGACTTCCCGCCGAGGTCATGACCGTCGTCGAATTGGTTACGGGCGGGACGAACCGACTCGGCAGCTACACGCTGCTCGACATGATCAACGAGGGCGATAAATTCGAAGAGGGGATCGAACGGACAAGTGATGCCGACATCGACAGGTTCGTCATGCCGATGGCGCGCAAGTCCATCACGCTCAAGACCCAGCCCGGTCCGCAGTCGATCAGCGTCATCGGCCGCGAAATGGTCATTACGCGTGGAGCCTCCGCCATGAGAGTCGACACGCCGGGCACCCGCATCGCGATGGTTTCGAACATCAGGTTCGAAGCCGTCAACGAAACCAACCCGCTAAAGAAAAGCGGTCCAGGTCCGGGTAACTAGTCTCTCGGAGCCTTAACCACGGAGGCACAGAGGCACGGAGGTAGGGAATCGGGGCCTTTGTTTTTCCCGGAAACAACTCCTATTCTCTGCGCCTCCGAGCCTCCGTGGTTAGAACCTCTTATCTCCCGTCGAGTTTCGGCCAAACAGGAAGGTCGGTCAGGCCAGCTCAGCGCCCTTGGTGCGTTTCACACTCTCATCTGCTACGGCCTTCCGGTAGGTTTCAAGCACCTTTTCGGCGGAAGATCTCCAGGAGAATTTTCGGACCTGCACCAGCCCCTTTTCGATCGCCCCCTGGCGTGCGACCTGATCGACGAGCAACAGCTTCATCCCCCGGGCGATCTCGAAGACATTCTCGGGGTTCACTAGAATGGCGGCATCGCCGAGGACCTCGGGGAGTGAGGAGGTGTTGGAGGCCACGACCGGTGTCCGGTTCGCCATCGCCTCCAGTGGCGAAAGCCCGAAACCTTCGTAGAGGGAGGGCGAGGCAAACACGACCGCGGCTTCGTAGAAGACCTGCAGGATCGGGTATGGTACGAACCCGAAGAACCGCACATCCTGCTGGACACCGCTGCGGACCACGGTCAGCCTCAAGTATTGATGCTTGCTCAGTTCGTCGCCGATGATGATCAGCTTGAGTTTCTTGTACTTTTTGTTGTCGGCCAGCTGGTTCTTCACGACAGCGAAGGCCTCGATCAACCGGTGAATGTTCTTATGGGGTTTGATCTGTCCGGAATAGAGAATGAAAGGGTCCTTGAGCTGGTACCTCTCCAGGACCTGTTTCTGTTCCTGAGGGTTATGGCTGAGGGTGAAACGCTCGTCCAGCGCGTTGTGGACCACCGAGATCTTGCCCGGATCCAGATCGAAGATGTTGACCAAGTCGTCACGAGTCGAGCCCGAAACCGCCAGCACGGTGTTCGCAGACTTGACGACCCTCTTCGTGTAAAGGTACCGACGGTAGTTGTCGAACTTCGACGAGCCCTCCTGTGGGAACAGCAGGTGGACGCAGTCGTGGATAGTTACGACGAGCTGGCAGGGGACCAGAACTGGGGCTTCATGGTGCGGCACGTGCAGCACGTCGATTGCCTTACGGCGGAGCCAGAAGGGTGTCTTCAGATGAAAATCCCAGGCGCTGCCTCCTTCAGGCATATCGACGGGTTCGAAGTTCGAGCCGAGCGGCCCGAGTTCCATGAAGTGACGGCGTGAACCGAGAAGGAAGTAGTCGTTTTCGCTGTCTATCTCCGACAGGTTTCGGACGAGGTTCCAGATATGGGTGCCCAACCCGAATCCATGAACCTTTCGGATGTCGATGGCGATACGCATGACTGCTTTCGAAGGAATAGCACATCTGCATCGCCCTTTCAAATGGCACCGACTCGCTCGATCCGGCTTGTTCGTGGGCAAGCCGGCGGCCGAATTCCTCTCCGGGCCTCGTTCGGCGACATGGTTCCGACTCGATCGTTTGCTATAATCATCATCATGATTCGACGACAAGTTGGACGTTGTTCGAGCCCGTCGAAACAGGCTCCGCGGGCAGGTGCGACCGCTCGAGCGCTGCCGTTCCGGCGTCAAATCCGATCGCGTCGCTCTCGAATCCGATTTCGTCGCTCTTTGACGCGATTGCCTGTGCTCGCGGGAATCTCCGTCGCGGGTTTATTGGCCGGTTTCCACCCGTCGCTTCCGTCCTGGGCACAAAGCCGGACTGTCGTCCAGATCGAGTTGGCCGACATCATCCATCCGATCACCGCAGACTACCTGTCGCAGGGACTCGCGCATGCTGCCGAGATCGACGCCGATGCCGTAATCGTTCGGCTGGACACGCCCGGGGGGCTCGTCGACTCGATGCGCGGGATGGTCGAAGAAATCCTGGCGTCGGAAGTCCCAGTGATTGTCTGGGTCGGGCCCAGCGGCGTTCGGGCGGCATCGGCAGGTTTCTTCATACTGCTGTCGGCCGATGTGGCCGTCATGGCTCCGGGGACGAACACCGGCGCGGCTCATCCGGTCTCGTCGCTGGGGGCGGAGATTGACGAAGTGATGGAGCAGAAGATCGTCAACGATGCATCGGCTTTCCTGCGAAGCTATGCCTCCGAGCGTGGGCGCAATCCGGAACTGGCGGAGACAGCCGTGACTGAAAGTGCCGCGTTCACGGCTGAAGAGGCGCTCGAAGCCAGCTTGATCGACGCGGTTGTCAAAGACATTGCAGAGCTGATTCAGACCTTCGACGGGCGGGAGATCACCAGGTTCGACGGCTCGTCGATAACGCTCGAGATGGAGGGCGCGGCCATCGACCTGTTCGAGATGACGTCCCGGCAGCGGTTGCTGTCGATGATCATGAACCCCAACATCGCCCTGGTGTTGGGGCTCTTGGGGATGCTCGGCCTCTACCTGGAAATCACTAGTCCGGGCATGATCTTCCCGGGTGTGATCGGTGGCATCAGCCTCATCCTGGCCCTCTTCGCCTTCAACCTGCTCCCGATCAACCTCACCGGCGTCCTGTTGATTGTCCTCGCGATCGGACTGTTTGTCGTCGAGGCCACCGTGCCCAGTCACGGCGTCCTGGCCATGGGTGGCATCGTCGCCATGATTGCGGGCGGTCTGATGCTTGTGGAGGGACCGATCCCCGAGCTGCGGATTCAACTTCCGACGGTGTTGTCGGTTGCCCTGCCGCTAGCGCTGATCACCGTTTTCCTGGTCCGCCTGGTTGTTGTCTCTCATCGCAGGAAGGCCGTCACGGGCCGGTCGGGCATAGTAGGATCGGTGGGAACGGCTGCGACCGAGATCTTCGAAGAAGGCAAAGTACTCCTGAAGGGGGAGTACTGGCTGGCGCACTCCAGGAACCCGATTTCTCAGGGTTCCAAGGTTCGCGTCATACAAATCGACGGACTCAATCTTGAAGTCGAAACCGAAAGCGAGGGACAGCAATGACACCACTCAACCTGTGGATGGTAGCGCTGGCGATCGTCCTGATCTGGCTTTTCAATTCCTTGAACATCCTCCGCGAGTACGAGCGCGGTGTCATCTTTCGCCTCGGACGCCTGCTGGCTGAACCCAAAGGACCCGGCCTGATCTTCGTCTTCTGGCCGATCGACAAGATCGTGCGGGTGAGCCTGCGTTTGATCACGATGGACGTGCCCTCGCAGGATGTCATCACCAAGGACAACGTGACCGTGAAGGTGAACGCTGTCGTGTATTTCCGGGTGGTGGACTCCTCCAGCGCGGTTGTCAAAGTCGAAAACTTCCTCTACGCAACGTCTCAGCTCGCGCAAACCACTCTCCGATCGGTTCTTGGTGAGGTGATTCTGGACGAGCTGCTGAGCGAGCGCGAGAAACTGAACCAGCGACTTCAGGAAATCCTGGACCAGCATACCGATCCGTGGGGGATCAAGGTGTCCCTGGTAGAAATCAAGGGAGTCGACCTGCCCGAGGTCATGCAGCGAGCCATGGCAAAACAGGCCGAAGCCGAGCGTGAGAAGCGTGCCAAGATCATTCACGCCCAGGGCGAATTCGAGGCTTCCGGACGGTTGGCGGACGCCGCCGAGAAAATCTCCGCCGAGCCGGTCGCACTCCAACTGCGTTACCTTCAGACATTGACTGAAATCGGAATCGAGAAGAACACGACTGTCGTCTTCCCATTGCCCATCGACATCCTGAGCTACTTCAACGAGATTGCGGCAAAGACCAAGGAGGGCGGGGGGTAAGAGGTGGACGACCAGACTTCCTGGAGAGGACACAGCTTCACGCTGCTGATATTCGGTGGCGTGGTCGTCCTCTGCTCGATTTTCTTCATTCTGGGTATGCTCGTCGGTCGTACCCAGGCTGAGGCCGTGGCCAGCGATCCCGTCGCGGCGGTGCTTCCCGAAGAAACAGATCCCGAAGAACTCGACCTGACCTTCTACGAGTCGGTCGATCAGAGTGAGCCCCCGCCACTGGAGTCGGTCCCTGCTTCCGAACCCGCTCCGCCGCCGGCGCGGACCGCCCCGCCACCCACGCGGACCGTCAATCGGGACGTGACTCTGCAGATCGCCGCGCTGAGCAGCGCGGATCAGGCTGCGAAACTCCAGGAGGAGGTTCGGGCGATGGGATTTGCCGTGTTTGTGCTCCGACCGGGCCCCGACGATTCTTCCGGACTCCATCGCGTTCAGGTCGGACCTTTGAGTGAAGCCGAGGTCGCAGGTGTGCAGGATCGGCTGGAGGCCGAGGGGTATAAACCGATCGTCCGACGGAGATGAATGTCGCACGATCCCTGGCGAACCTGTCCTTTCCGCTGAAGCTTACCGGGGCAGCAGTTTCGGGTCTGCTCCTCGTCGCCTCCCTGCCCAAGCCGGACCTCTATCCCCTCGGCTGGATCGCTCTCCTGCCGCTGTTGTTGTTGATCTCGTCGGAACAGACATCCTTCGGCGCGTGCGCGCTCGGCTACGCCGCGGGTCTGGCCTACTATGCGGGCACTTTCTACTGGATCGCGGCGACGATGTCCACCTACGGCGGGCTGTCGCCGACGCTGTCCTTCGGGGTCTTCGCGCTGTTCGTGGTCGTCTTCTCGCTTCACACCGCTCTGTTCGCCGTCGCGCTCCGACTCCTCATCAGCAGGGTCGGCTCTTACGGCGTGTTGCTGGCGGGGCCCGCGTGGGTGGCGGTGGAGTTGTTACAGACCCACCTGATCTTCGGAGGGTTCCCGTGGATGCTCGTCGGGTATGCGCTCGCGCCCTATCTCGGTATTCTCCAGCTCGTGACCTGGACGGGAATATACGGCCTGTCGTTCCTGCTGGTTTCCGTCAATGCCGCAGCTGCTCTGGCCGTCTTGTGGCGGGACTGGAGATTCGGGGTCGCGGCAGCCGCGCCTGTTCTTCTTGCACTGCTCGTTCCGGCACCGCAGGGCGCGACCCCATCGGAAGCGCTGTCCGTCCGACTCGTGCAGACCAATATCGACATCGACCAGTCCTGGCAGTCGGGGGACGCAGCCCGGCTTCTCGACGAGCTGCACGCCCTCTCCACTGCCGGTGGTCCGGGCCCGGACCTGATCGTGTGGCCGGAGACTCCGGCCCCTTTTTACCTCGGGCGGGATCCAGAGCTGCAGAAACGCACTGCCGCCATCGCCGGAGTGCTGGACGCTCACTTCCTGCTCGGCTACATCGATCACACCGCAGAAGGAGTGTCCAACAGCGCCGGCCTGCTCTCGCCGGGTGGGGAACAGGTTTCGCGCTATGATAAGCTCCACCTGGTTCCGTTCGGCGAGTACGTTCCCTTCAGACGCCTGCTGTTCTTCGCCGAATCGCTGGTGCGAAACGTCGGAGATTTCTCCCCGGGCACCGAATACACGCTCAGCTCTATAGACGGTCACAAGATATCGACCACGATCTGCTATGAGGATGTCTTTCCGGGCCTGATGCGGCAGTTCACCGGGAAAGGCGCCGAGGTGATCGTCAATATCACCAATGATGGATGGTTCGGATCGACCTCCGCCCCCTATCAGCATCTGCGAATGGCTGCGGTGCGCGCCGTCGAGAATCGTCGTTACCTGGTGAAGGCGACGAACACTGGCATCACGGCGATCATCGATCCATTCGGTCGAATTCTGTCACGGACGGAGTTGGGCGAAAGGACCACTCTTGAAGGGGAGGTCGGTTACCGTAACGATCTGACGTTTTACGTCCGGTACGGCGACGTGTTCGCCTATGTCATGTTGATGATGACTACCGCTGCGCTGGTCGTCGGTGGCTTCAGGCTGTCGCGCCCGGCGGGCACGGACTGAGGAGATTTGCAGATGAACGACGAGCTCGTAGAACAATTCGCACTCCTCAAGGACAGGAGCCAGGAAGTACGGAGGTTTCTTTGACGCCTCGGGTAAGCAGGAGCGGGTAGCGGACCTCGAGAAGCTGATCACGACGCCGGACTTCTGGTCGGATCAGGGGCGCTCCAGCGAGGTGTTGCGCCAGAAGGCTCGCCTGGAAGAGAGCATCGAGATCGACCGCAGGATCACCAGCCAGGTCTCCGACGCAGAGGCCCTCATCGAACTGGCCCGGGAAGGCGAGGATATCGGCGAGGAGCTGCCGCAGTTGTTGACCGAGTTGGATGAGCTCGTCGACCGCGTCGGGTTCCAGATGCTGCTTGGCGGCGAAAACGACCGCCTGAACGCGATCGTCACGATCCACCCGGGCGCCGGAGGCACCGAAGCCCAGGACTGGGCCGCCATGCTCATGCGCATGTACATGCGCTGGTCGGAGAAGCAGGGGTACAAGACCCAGATACTGGACTACCAGGACGGTGATGAAGCGGGACTGAAATCGACGACTTTCACTGTCTCGGGCGACTACGCCTACGGCTACCTGTCGGCGGACACCGGGGTCCATCGGCTCGTTCGCATCTCTCCCTTCGACGCCAACAAGCGCCGCCACACCTCCTTCGCGTCCGTGTCGGTCTATCCGGAAATCGACGACAAGGTGGAGGTCGACATCGACGAGAAGGAGCTGAGGATCGACACATACCGTTCCAGCGGCGCCGGTGGCCAGCACGTCAACGTGACCGACTCCGCCGTTCGTATCACCCACATGCCGACCGGGATCGTCGTCCAATGCCAGAACGAGCGGTCTCAGCACAAGAACCGCGACGTCGCCATGAAGATCCTTCGGGCCCGTCTCTACGAGCTCGAGATGGAGAAGAAGCGTGCCGAAGCCCAGGCCATCGAGGACACCAAGCTCGATATCGCCTGGGGGAGCCAGATCCGCTCCTACGTGCTCCAGCCCTACCGCATGGTCAAGGACCATCGCACAAAAGTCGAAGTCGGAGACGTAGATCGTGTCCTGGACGGAGATCTGGAGAGCTTCATCAAGGCATTCCTGGAGTGGAAATCCGGCGCAGGCGAGGAATAGGAAAGTAGGCGCATCCACCGGCTCCCCTCCTTGGATAAGGAGGGTGGCTGCGGAACCACCCCGGCCGGCGAAGCCGGCCACCCCTCCTCATCGAGGAGGGGAGTAGTGCAGACGGGGTGGTTTGACCAACTGAATACTGACTACCGACTACTGACTACTGATGTTGCAACTCGATTCGGATGTCCAGTTCGTCAAGGGTGTCGGCCCGAAACGAGCGGCATTTCTCGGGTCCAGGGGGATCCACACGGTCACGGATCTGCTGCTTTGCTTTCCGCGGTGCTACCAGGACCGGGCACACTTTGCGCCTTTGGACTCGCTCCAGGTTGGCGCAACCTACACCTGCCACGCGAAAGTGTACGGCGTCCGCATGATTCCGACGCGTTCCCGCGGACGAATCATGGACGTCGCATTGACGGACGGCACCAGTTTCGTTCACGCCAAGTGGTTCAACGGGGATCATCTCTACCACAACAAGGTCTTCGTGCCGGGCCGCTCGGTGGTCTTCTTCGGTCGGGCGGACACCGACAATTACGATCACGGGCTCGTTTTCTTCAACCCGGAGTTCGAAGTCGTGCCGGACGCCGAAGATGTTAGACACGAGGACATGGGCCGGTACGTGGCCATCTACACCGAAGCCGCCGGAATCACTTCCAGGCAGCTGCGCGGGATCATCTCGGCAGCTCTAGACGCGTTGCCTCCCCGTCTCCACGATCCGCTACCGGCAGACATGCTCCGCCGCTACGGGTTTCCTGGGCTCCGTGTCGGTCTCGAACGCGTCCATCGTCCGACGCTCGAGGACGACATCGAGGAGCTGAACGCCCGGCGGTCACCCTACCATCGCCGTTTCATATTCGAGGAATTCCTCCTCGTCGAGCTCACAATGGCTTTGCGGCGTCACCGATTACGGGCAAGCGATGGGGTCCGTTTTCGAACGAGCGATAGTATTCGGGGTCAACTCAAGAAAATCCTCCCCTTTCACCCCACTGCTGCGCAGAAGGGAGCCTTGAAGGAGATCGTTGACGATCTGAAGGCTACCTTTCCGATGAACCGGCTGCTTCAGGGCGATGTCGGGTGCGGCAAGACCATCGTGGCGTTCGAGGCGATCGTCATCGCCGTCGAGAACGGGTTTCAGGCGGTGATGATGGCACCGACAGAGATTCTGGCCGAACAGCACTACATCAACGCCCGGCGTATCGTAGGGCCGCTTGGCTACTCGATCGGCCTGGTGAAGCGTACCCTGCGAAAGAGCGAGAAGAGCGAATTGCTCGAACGAATCCGTGCCGGGGAAATCCAGTTCGCAATCGGTACCCACGCCCTCCTGGAGGACGCGGCGGCGTTCGCCAAACTCGGTCTCGTGATCGTCGACGAGCAGCATCGTTTCGGCGTGATGCAGCGGCTGCGCCTGATGGAGAAGGGTCACCGCCCCAACACCCTCGTAATGACCGCCACGCCGATCCCGAGGACGCTCGCAATGACCTACTACGGAGATTTGGATGTTTCCGTGATCGACGAGATGCCTCCCGGACGGACGCCGATCGAGACGATCCATGTCACCGAACGTTCCAGACAGAGCGTCTACCGCTTGCTTGGGGAGCAAACCGAGAGCGGGAAACAGTGTTTTGTTGTTTACCCACTGATTGAGGAGTCGGAGAAGCTCGATCTACGTTCGGCGACCGAAGGCTGCGAGCGCCTGCGCCGGCTCTTTCCGGAACGCCGTGTCGAGCTACTGCATGGCCGGATGAAGGGTGAAGAGAAGGAGTCGATCATGAAGGACTTCGCGGCCGGTATGATCGACGTGCTGGTGTCGACGACCGTCGTCGAGGTCGGGGTCGACGTCGCCAACGCCACCCTGATGTTGATAGAGCACGCGGAGAGATTCGGCATCGCCCAGCTCCACCAGCTTCGTGGCCGCGTCGGCAGGGGAAGCCACGCGTCGAAGTGCGTGCTGATCACCCCGAACAAGGTTACCGACGTCGCCCGTCAGAGGGTGGGTGCAGTTGCAGCAACTACCGATGGCTTCCGGCTTGCGGAGACGGACCTGCGAATTCGTGGTCCCGGCGAGCTTGCCGGGACGCGCCAGTCCGGCATTCCGGACTTTCGTATCGCCGACCTTGTCGAGGATGTCGACCTGCTTTCCCAGGCCAGGGACGAAGCGGAGCGGTGGATCGAGGATGAAGAGAATCGCGACCGTCTGATCGAGGAACTCGGCCGGAGATCCGGCACCGCCGGGCTCGCCACGGTCGGGTGAGAGAGTCGTCCATGCGCATCATCGCGGGTCAGTTCAGAAGTCGACGGTTGAGGGGCACTCCCCCGGAGGGTATCCGGCCTACCAGCGACCGGCTTCGGGAAACGCTGTTTAACATTCTGAGCGATCGCGTAATAGAATCGGTGTTTCTGGACGCCTACGCCGGAGTAGGCGGTGTCGGCCTGGAAGCGATAAGTCGCGGCGCATCGATGGTCTACTTCGTAGATCGGTCGGCGAGGGCGTGTGTAGTGATTCGGTCGAACCTGGAAGCCCTGGAGGTTGACGCCGGGTACAACGTTCTCAACATGGATCTCGACGCCGCGTTTCGAAAGTGTCGAGAGACGGACGTGCGATTCGACATCGCGTTCCTGGATCCGCCGTACCATCGCGAGGATCTCTACCTAAGGGACATCGAGAAGTTCGGGTCCGGAACGCTGCTCGTCTCCAACGGCCTGCTGGTCGTAGAGCATCCCAGAAAAATGGACCTTCCGGAGGCCGCGGGCGGGATACGTCGGGTTCGGAATCTGAAGCAGGGAGACAGCGCGCTGACTTTTTACGCATCGGAGGCAGAGTGAAGAGAACAACTGCGATCTATCCCGGCACTTTTGATCCCGTGACCAACGGTCACCTGGACATCATCGCGCGCAGCAGCAGGCTCTTCGGGAACATCGTCGTGGCAATCTTGATCAACCCTCAGAAGGACCCCATCTTCTCCGTCGAGGAACGCCAGGACTTGATCCGGCAGTCCATCGGTTCCGACACATCCAATGTCGAGGTCGACGTCTTTCAGGGCTTATTGGTCAACTACGCGAAGAAGCGGAAGGCGAACGTGATCATAAGGGGAATCCGAGCCGTTTCCGACTATGAGTACGAACTCCAGATGGCCCTGATGAACCGCCGGCTGGAGCCCGAGATCGAGACGTTTTTTATGCTGCCTGCGGAGAGCTACTCATACTTGAGTTCTCGCTTGATCTGGGACATAGCCGAGCATGGAGGTTCGATCTCCGGCTTGGTTCCGGAGGCAGTAGAGCAGAGGCTGCTGGATAAGTTTGGGGGGAAGAAGTGACAAGTGACGAGTGACAAGTAAGAGGTAAACTCCTTTAACTGACTACTGACTACTGACTACTGACTATGGAATTTCAACTAACCGACAAGATCGGACGCATTTCTGCTTCTCAAACGATGGCCGTGGCGGAAGCGGCCACCCGGCTCCGGGAGAAGGGCCTGGACGTCGTCGACTTTGGTCCCGGTGAGCCGGACTTTCCAACCCCCGAGAACATCAAGCAGGCAGGGATTCGGGCGATCGAGGAGAACTTCAGCAAGTACACGGCTGCGGGCGGTATCAAGGAGCTGAAGCAGGCGATCATCGATAAGCATGCCCGGGATCTGGGATCGGCGTACGACCTGAGCGAAGTGCTGGTCAACGTCGGCGGCAAACACTCCGTCTTCAGCATCTTTTCAGCTCTCGTCGATGACGGCGACGAGGTCATCATTCCGACGCCCTACTGGGTCAGTTTCGCCGACATCACGCGTTACGTCGGTGCGACACCTGTTTTCGTGGACACGCTCGAAGGAGACGGATTTCGGTTGACCGTCGACATGGTGGAAGCCGCGATCTCCACGAAGACCCGGGTACTGATCGTCAATTCCCCCAACAATCCCAGTGGCGCGGTGCTGGATGACGAGGAGTTCATTCGGATCGCGAAGCTGTGTCAGGACCGCGGTGTCATCCTGATGTCGGACGAATGCTACGTGTTTTTCCTCTACGACCACCGGAAGCCGTTCTCGATCGCATCGCAGCCCGACCTGCGGGACACCATCGTCATCGCGGGGTCACTGTCCAAGACCTATGCCATGACCGGATGGCGCATCGGCTACGTCCTGGGCGACCAGTCTCTCATCAAGGGGATCGGAAAGCTCCAGAGCCATTCAACCTCCAACCCGACGTCGATCGCTCAGAAAGCCGCAGTCGAGGCGTTGACCGGGTCCCAGGACTCTGTTGCCGGGATGCTGGCGGAGTACGCCAAACGCCGGCGCTATGTCGTCGATAGACTTCGCTCGATTCCCGGCGTCACCTGTCCCGAGCCGGGCGGAGCCTTCTATGCCTATCCCAACGTGTCAGCCGCCTTCAACTCGGGCATCAAAGACGTCGTCGACTGGTCCGTCCAGCTGCTCGAGAAGCACCAGGTGGCGGTCGTGCCGGGCGTTGCCTTTGGGACCAAGGAGCACGTCCGCATCTCGTATGCCGCGTCCATGGAGGACCTGAAAAAGGGCCTCGACCGCATCGAGACCTTCATGTCCGACCTGGGGTAAGATCTGCACTCCAATCCGACAAAGCGAGGTTTTCATGAAACGTGTGGTAACAGGAATGTTGCTGGTTCTGCTGGTGGCATCGACCGGTCTGGCGCAGATGCCGGACTCTGTCTTTCTCGAAGAATTCACCTGGGTTGAAGTCCGGGATCTGATCGCGGATGGATTCACGACGATCATCATCGCCACGGGAGGAACCGAGCAGAACGGGCCGCACATGGTCCTGGGAAAGCACAATTTTGTGTTGAAGCAAACGACCGACAGGGTGGCGCGAGCGCTGGGAAAGACGCTGGTCGCTCCGATACTGGCTTACGTTCCGGAAGGAGACTGGGATGAACCCTCCGGTCACATGCGCTATGCCGGGACGATCTCGCTCCCGAACGATGTCTTCATGGAAGTCCTCGAGCACGCGGTCCGCAGCTTCCGCCCCGCCGGCTTCACCGACATCGTCCTGCTGGGCGATTCGGGAGGAAACCAGAACGGGATGCAGGAGGTGGCCGACAAGGTCAACGCGGACTGGCAGGGCAGTGGCTATCGTGTCCATTTCGCCGGCGACTACTACCGCAAAGCGATGGACACTCAGCGCGCCTTCCTGATCGATAACTACGGCGAGACCCGAGAATCGATCGGCTCCCACGCGGGAATCCTGGATACGTCCGAGGTGCTTGCGGTGAACCCGGATCTGATCCGAAGGAGCGAGATCGCCATCAACGGAGGGTACGAAGGCAGCGGGGTCACCGGCGATCCGACGCGGGCTTCGGTGGCCCGCGGCGAATTGTTTCTCGCGATCAAGGTCAACAGCGCGGTCGAGCAGATCCGCAAGAGCATAGAGGGAGGGCAGTAACGTGACCATCAATCGGAATCGAACGATCGCAGCCGCAGCCGTCCTCCTGGTGTCGGCTCTCGGCGTCAGCGCCCAGACACCGGACACCGTGTTCCTGGAAGAGCTGACGTGGGTCGAGGTGCGGGAGATGATCGACAACGGCAAGACCGTCGTGATCATTCCAACCGGCGGGACCGAACAGAACGGTCCGCACATGCTCCTTGGCAAGCACAACTACATCATCCACCACACGGCCGAGCAGATGGCGCGGCGGCTCGGCAACGCTCTGGTGGCTCCCGTGCTCCAGTACGTTCCCGAGGGTGATTACAACCGGGAAGGGTTCGGTGAGAAACCCGGTGTTATCACCAACCCCACGCCAACCTTCACGAAGGTCCTCGAATCGGCGGCGCACAGCCTCCAGGCTCACGGGTTCAAAGACATCCTGATCATCGGCGACAGCGGCGGCAACCAGGGCGGCATGGAGGCCGCGGCCGACAACGTGAATACCGACTGGGCCGGGACCGATTCCCGCGTGTTCGCCCTGCGGGACTACTACGCCGTCGGTGCAGCCAACTACCGCGCCTGGATGCTCGCGCAGTTCGGGTACGGCCAGGAGACGGTTGGCGGGCACGCCGGCATTTCCGACACGTCGCAGGTGCTTGCCGTCCATCCCGAGGGAATCCGTATGGAGAAGCGGGCTCCGCTGGGCGGGTTCCCGGATGCCGGCGTGACGGGCGATCCGACGAAAGCGACGGCCGACATCGGCCGCATGGGACTGGAGTTCAAGATAAACGCCGGTCTGGCCCAATACCGCCAGATGAAGAACCCTTCGCGTGATCGAGGAGGTCGAGGCGGTCGGGGGAGGGGGCCGGGGGGATAGCATTGGAAATTCGAGATTGCAGATTCAAGATTTCAGATTGGGACCGGAGGTGAAGGTGCGCTCTATGAGCGCACAGCGTTGCGGCCCGGAGAATGTGCGGTCATAGACCGCACCTACACCTTTTCGAGAACAGTCGCGTGGATCTTCCGAGTGAGTGAAGTTACGGGCAGGTCTTCAAACGCCACGCGGCGGTAGCCTTTCCTTCGGGCGAGCTTACCTTCGTAAACATCTACTAAAAGCCGGTGGTGCGTGATCGTGTGCCGGCAGCTTCCGAGCTTCGCGAACGATCCGTGTGGCAGCTCATCGAAAGTTGGGAATTCCCAGAAACCGTCCGTTTCCCGCATCAGGAACCCTCGCTCGTTCCGGTCGATGACTGCGAGGAAGCGAACCTGCACCGTCTTCTGACGTTTCCGTCGCGCCGGGAAGCTTTCCGGGTTGCCGCCCGCGTTCGCCTTACAGCGCGCACCCAACGGGCAGGCCGGACACTTTGGCGCCTTGAACGTGCAGGTCGTTGCGCCCAACTCCATCATGGCCTGGTTGACTATCCGGGGTTCGGCCGACTGGACCATCTCTGTGGCCGCATTCCAGAGAGACTTGGGATCCTCCTCAGCCCATCCGTTCAGGCGCGACAGGACGCGCCGCACGTTGCCGTCCACGATCGGGTACGGCTTGTTGAACGCGATGCTCATGATCGCTCCGGCCATGTAGCGCCCGATCCCCGGTAGGGCCAGCAACGTATCGTAGTCCTTCGGAATCGTCCCGTCGTGATCGTCGACCACACGCCTTGCCGCCTCTCGGAAGTTTCGGGCGCGGCTGTAGTATCCCAGCCCGGACCAGAGGCGAAGCACCTCGTCTTCATCGGCTCCAGCGAGATCTTCGAGTTCCGGAAAGCGTTCGAGGAAGCGGTCGTAGTAGGGGAGGACCGTATCGACCTGGGTCTGCTGCAGCATCACCTCCGAGACCCAGACATGGTAGGGATCGTAGGATTCGCGCCAGGGAAGTGCCCGGTGGCTGGCTTCGAACCAGTCGACCAGAGCCTGAATCATCGTCTAACCGGCGTTGGATAGCAGGCCTTCGCGCATTTCGGCCGATTCACGCAGGTCCTTTTCGATCTTCTTGATCTGGACGAGGTGCTGAGGATTGAACGCGAGTGACGGGTAGTAGCAGTTGCTTTCGTGCGTGCAGAAGCAACCGTCGGCGACCTGCTCCCGCCTCACATCCATCTTTGGAGAGTACCAGAGCTTCGAAAAGTCCCAGTCGTAGTCCCGCAGGTTGCCGACGCCTTCCAGGATCTCGCAGCTGGAAACCGTGCCTTCGTCGTAGATCACCCCTCCGGCGTCGCCGGCAAAGCATCGGAGCTGCGGACGGCCTTCCAGGGCGGTTTTCGCGATGAGTTCGTGCATGTACACGTCGATGGCTGCCTTGAAGAAGCCGGCATCCCCTCCGTAGCTGTTCTTCAGCGCCGCATGGGCCGAGTCCTGCCCGATTGCTTCGGTCAACTTGTAGTAGCGGGAGATGTCGATGTCGAGCTCCTTGGGTACAGCGGAGGGAGGCCGGATGTAGTTGACGTTCACCTTGTCGGGCTGAAGGTCGTTCTTCAGGAAATCGTACCACTCGAAAATCCGGTCCTGGTTGCTGTTCATGAAGCAGGTGCAGGTCTGGATGTCGAGCTGCGGGTGGTCTTTCTTGATTCCCTGGAGTTGCCTCGCCGTGTCGATGACCCGATCCCAGCTTCCCGGCTTCTGCCGGATCTTGTCGTGCTCTTCGGCGAGGCCGTCGATTCCGAGAGCCACCGTGACGTTCAGCTTCGGACACTCCTCGAGGATTCGGCTGACATCGGGCAGGACCCTTTGCTGGATCTGGCCGTTCGACATCAAGTAGATCGATTCAAGGCGGTTGTTTTCGTGGAACGCCCGCGCGATCTCGGGAAGATCCTTCCGGGTAAACGGTTCGCCGCCGGCTATGACCAGGACGCCGAGGTTCGCCCCGAGCGTCTCGCTGATGCGCACGATCTCGTGGGTCTTCATCTGCAGCTTCTTGCGCGGCTTGTCGTTCAATTCGTCGGTGAAGAAACAGTGCACGCACCGCATGTCACACACCGAGGTCACGAGGATGTTGAGCAGGATCGGCGCAAACGGACGTCCCGTAACCATCCGGGCGTACCGTTTCAGTATTTCTTTATTGTGAAAGTCCATGGGGGCGTTGCCAGTAGTCAGTAATCAGTAGCCAGTAGTCAGTTATCGAACCACCCCGTCTGCACCTTTGGTGCAGCCACCCCTCCTTATCCAAGGAGGGGAGTTGTCGCGCCTCTTCTTGTGACTCCTCAAGAAACCGAGTATACCGTCTTTCCGCCCAACACGGTCCTGAGAACTTCCAGGTTGTGGATGTTGTCGGTGTCGAACGGATCTTCAGAGAGGACCACCATGTCGGCGAGCTTGCCGACGTCGATCGATCCCTTGCCGGCCTCCTCCCCGGAGGCGTACGCACCGCCGATTGTGAAGGCCTGGAGCACCTCGCGAAGTGGCAGGGCCTCCTCGGCGAAGAAACCCTCGCCGCCGAGAGATCGCCGGTTGCGAGCGACTTCGATCGACGGTAGCACGGCGGGGGATTCGACCGGGCAGTCCGATCCGAATGCCAGCTTCATCCCCGCCTCTCTCAGGCTCTTGAACGCGTACGCATAGCGGCTGCGTTCACCCCAGTATTCGTGCACGATTTCCGCGTCGGAGCTCAGGTGGATCGGCTGGACCGATGCGATGAGGTTGAGGGCACCAAGACGCCTGAGGTCGTCGGGGTCGATCAACTGGACGTGTTCGATGCGGTGCCGAAGGCTCGAGCTTCCGACGCGCTCGAAATGCTCGATCGCACGCCGGACCGCCTTGTCCCCGATCGCGTGCATCGCCACCGAGATTCCCGACTCTGTCGCGCGATCGACGAGCGAGGTGAGTTCCTCATCCCTCGTGTAGGTGATACCGCAACTGCCGGAGCGCTCGAACGGCTGGAGCATCTCGGCGGTCTGTGACCCGAGGGTTCCGTCGAGGAATATCTTGAGCGGACCGACCCGCAGGAACTCGTCGCCGAAACCGGTCCTGATACCGTTGTCGGTAAACTCGTCGAGGTTCGTCTTGGCGATCAGTGTATGGAATCGAAGCCCCAGCCCCCCGGTCTGGTTCAGGTAGGACAGGGCTTTGAATTCGTCGAGTCCCTCCATCGTGTGGACGGAGGTGATCCCGAAGCGATGAAAGTCGGGTGTGGCGGCACGGACCGAATCGATCCAATCCTGGCCCGACGGCGGAGGGATCAGGTTGCGGAACTCCTCCGTCGCCCTTTCCCGAATGACGCCCGTCAGTTCGCCAGAAACGGGGTCGCGGTCGATCCGGCCTCCTTGAGGGTCGGGAGTGTGAGGCCCCCACCCGACCGCCTCCAGGGCACGGGTGTTTACCCACAACAGGTGGACATCCTTACGTGTGAGAACGACGGGGTTATCCGGAGCGACTTCGTCCAGGTCCTGCCGCGTCGGCCAGCGGTCCCAGAGGTTCTGATTCCAGCCGATTCCCCGAATCCATTCGCCCGGGGGTTTCTTCGAGATAAACCGCCGGACCCGCTCGATCGCTTCTTCGATCGGCGCCACTCCGTCGAGGTTGATTCCCGACAGGCTCAGGCCGTAGTAACAGAAGTGGGTGTGGGAGTCGATAAAGCCGGGGACCACCGTTCGACCCCCGAGATCGACGACCTCTGTCTTCGGACCCCGACTTACATCTCCCACTTCCGCGATGCGGCCGGCGAGTACCGAGACCGAGGAGACGGTACGGTCAAAAGAGGAGCCGACGTAGATCCTTCCGTTCGTCAGGACGACATCGGGTTCCATTTGGTGGCTAGTGGCCTGCAACGGAGATATCGGCACCATCGCCGATGGGTCTTGCCAGTCGAGGTCGAGGAGAGAGGAGGAATTGATGCGGTTTCATCATGACGACGAACGACAAAGAGATCGACCCCAACCCCCATCGGCCCGGAGGGTTGCGGCGGAACGGCGGGGTCTTCGTTGCCGCTACCATTTAATTGTAAGACCCGCTTCTCACGGGTTGTCGGCTCCTAGAATCCGGTGCCGTTCCACCGCAACGCTGGTACCGATATCTCCGTTGCAGGCCACTCGTTACTGTTTCTGCGCAGTCGGCTTGCCGTCAGGCGCGCGGTAGCCGGGTTTAGTCCGAACCGACAGTTTCGGGAATCCACGCGGGGCGTTCACCTTGACTTCGACGTCGCGCCAGGTTCCGTCGAGATTCCTGTTGGAAGGGTTGTATCCGATCGTGTAGTGGTTGCGGAGGTCATGCGCGATCTGGCGGCACAGCTCCTCGACCTCTGCGAGACTCTTAGGGAAGAAAGCTTCGCCGCCGGTCGTTTCGGCGATCTCTTCGAGCGCCTTCTTCGCCTTCTGTGACGGAGACTTCCGGAACAGTCCGCCCCGCTGGTCGTTCTCCTCCAGCAGACCGATCGCGTAGACGGTCACGTTGGAGTCGCGGAGCTTCTCGATCACTTCGTCGAACGTGTAGCCGCTCTTGTTGTCTTCGCCGTCCGTGATCACGAGCAGCGCTTTCTTGTCCATCCGCCCATCCGCTTCGACGTGCTCGGTGGACAGATACACTGCATCGTTGAACGCCGTCTCGCCGCGGGTGTCGATGTTGTCTAGCGTGTCCATCAGGTTACCGATACTGCCGGTGAAATCCTGTTCCAGGTAGGCGGAATCGTCGAAGTTCACGATGAATGTTTCGTCCTCGGGATTGCTCTCCCGGACGAAGGTCAGAGCCGCGCTGTTCACCCGCTCGCGCTTGTTCCGCATGCTGCCGCTGTTGTCGATGACCAGCCCGACGCTGATGGGAACGTCCTCGTGTCTGAAGAGCGCGATCTGTTGCGGAACCCTGTCCTCGAGCACCTGGAAGTGTCCCTGCTCCAGGCCGAGAACAGGCTGTCCATCCCGGTCGACGACCGACACGGGAAGCTGGACCAGCTGCACATCCACACTGATCTGAAAACCTTTATCTGGTTCTTTCTGGAGTTGCTGGGCGCCGGCGAGCGTTGCCGGAATGATCAGGAGGGCGATTGCCGTGATACGGACGATTGCCGTGATACGGGCGATTGCTATGCGACGTCGGTACACTTCAATTCAGGCTATCCATACGGAGACGGTGCTACTGAACCGGTCCGTAGTAGCCTTGCTTGGCCCGAACGGTGAGGCGCGGGAGACCCCGCGGAGGGTTGACCTTGACCTGAACCTTACGCCACTTACCGTCCTTGCCCTCGTTCGTAGAAAAGTATCCGATGACGTACTGGTTCTTCAGCTCCACGGCGATCTTCGTCGTGATGTCTTCGAGCTCGTAGACGGAGTTCGGGAAAAAGGACCGACCGCCGGTGACCTCGGACAGTTCCTCGATCAGCGCGCGACCCGTCCGCCCCATCGCCAGTTGCGAGTTCCAGTTGTTGACGATCCCGATCGAATAGATCTGGACGTCGGATTCCTTGACGAACTCCCGGACGTTGCCGAAGGTGTAGCGACTGCGGTTGTCCTCGCCGTCGGTGATCATCAGCAGCGCTTTCTTCGGGTTCGAGCCTTCGTCGACTTTTTCCAGGGCAAGGTAAACGGCGTCGTAGAGCGCCGTCATGCCCTTGGCCGGTGTGAATATCAACTGGTTCTGCAGTCGGGAAATGTCGGTCGTGAAGTCCTGGGCGATCGATGGCTTGGCACTGAACTCGGCCAGAAAGTACTCGTCTTCGGGGCTACCTGTCTTGAGGAACGTCACGGCGGCGTCGCGTGCGATGGACAGCTTGTCCTTCATGCTTCCGCTGACGTCGAACACGATACCGAGGCTGAGTGCAACGTCTTCGGCGGAAAAGTACTGGAGTTCCTGCTCGACTCGGTCTTCGAAGATCTCGAAGTGCTCGCCTTCCAGACCCGTCACGTAGCGATTCTGAGGGTCCGTTACGGTCGCGTTGATCAGCACGAGATCGACGTCGACCTTGAGGGTCTGGTTCAGCGCCTGCCGCATGTCCTGGGAATATGCGACCACAGCAACCAGCATGAAGGTAGAGATGGTTAGAACCCACTTCCTACCCTTCATCGGCAACACTCCCTTTGCCGGCCCTATCTAGAGCCCCTAAATACAATAAGTTGAACAAGTTGTCAGACTTGTTTGACCCGATTATAGTCATTCGGCATCCCCAGTGCAAGTCCGGATTCCCACACGACCTTTGTATGCTTAAACTTAGGTCAAAACTGGTCCCATTGAACACTTTTCTTTTCCGCCCTAAAGCTCACAATCCGTTCCGGACCCTGTGCTATAGTCACCGTTGGATTTACAGAGATACGACCACCCGTCATGGGTTTTCGGTCTTGATGAACGCTAACGGCTCAATCGCGATCATACCTGCACGCTACCAGTCGAGCCGTCTCCCCGGCAAACCTCTCAGAGAAATCAACGGTCGCACGCTGATCGAACACGTCTACCGCAGGGTCGAGCTGGCTCGCGGTCTGGACCGAATTCTCGTCGCGACCGACGACGATCGGATCCAGGAGGCCGTCAAAGGCTTCGGCGGGGATGCCGTCCTGACACGGACCGATCACGAAAGCGGAACCGACCGGCTGGCCGAGGCGGCAGCCGACCTGCCGGACGACACGATTGTCGTCAATGTCCAGGGCGACGAGCCGCTGATCGAGCCAGAAGTCATCGAGAAAGCTCTTGACGCGGCGCGAACCCGGGAGGGCGATGTCGTCACACTGATGACGACTCTGACGGACCCTTCGGCCATCGCCGATCCCAACCGCGTCAAGGTTGTTGTCGACCGCGCCGGATACGCGTTGTATTTCTCGCGGTCCCCGATTCCCTCATCGGGGGACTGCTTCCTCCATCTTGGACTCTACGGATACCGGGTTGGTTTTATAAAATTCTTTACTACGTTGGAACAGACGCCGCTCGAACGAGCCGAGCGGCTGGAACAGTTGAGGATGGTCGAGCACGGGTTCAAGATCCGTGTGGTGGAAGTCCAGAGTCAGTCGTGGGGAATCGACACGCAGGCCGATCTGGAAGAATTTCAGAAGCTGTTGGGGCGTAATTGATGGACAAGAAGTTCATATTCGTAACTGGAGGCGTCGTTTCGTCCCTTGGCAAAGGGCTGGCGTCGGCCTCGATCGGGTGCTTGCTGGAGAGCCGCGGCTTTCGGGTCAGCATTCTCAAATTCGACCCGTACCTCAACGTCGATCCGGGAACGATGAGTCCCTATCAGCATGGTGAAGTCTACGTGACCGATGACGGGGCGGAGACCGACCTGGATCTGGGTCACTACGAACGGTACACGCACGCGGAACTCACACGAAGGAACAACGTCACGACCGGACGAATCTACGAGACCATCATCCAGAAGGAGCGGCGGGGCGATTACCTTGGAAACACGGTCCAGGTGATTCCCCACGTCACCAACGAGATCAAGGCGGCCGTGCACCGCGTCGCCGAGAAGACCGACATCACGATCGTGGAAGTCGGCGGCACGGTCGGCGACATCGAGTCTCTTCCGTTCCTCGAGGCGATCCGGCAGTTCCGGCACGGAATCGGCCGTGGCAACGCGATATTCATTCACCTCACCCTGGTGCCGTTCATCTCGACAGCCGGGGAACTCAAGACGAAGCCGACACAGCACAGCGTGAAGGAGCTGCGCGAGATAGGTATTCAGCCCGACATCCTGCTCTGTCGGACGGACCGCTATCTCTCGAGCGAATTGAAGGCGAAAGTCGCGTTGTTCTGCAACGTAGATGAAGATGCCGTCATCACGGCCAAGGACGTCGAGAGCATCTATGAAGTGCCGCTCGTCCTGAGCGGGGAGGGGCTGGACGACCAGATCGTCAACCTCCTGGAACTGCCCGAATCCGAGAGAAAGATGGACAGGTGGGAGGCCCTGATACAAAGGCTTCATGACCTTGGCGACGAGGTAAGGATAGGTGTCGTCGGCAAGTACGTCGAGCTCGAAGACGCGTACAAGAGCCTGCGCGAAGCGCTGATTCATGGCGGCATCGCTCACGGGCTGCGGACCCGGATCGAGTGGGTCGAAGCTGAGCGTCTCGAAGGTCGCAGCGACGTTCCGGAGCTGCACGAGTTTGACGGCATCCTGGTGCCCGGGGGCTTCGGGAAACGTGGGATCCTCGGAATGGTGCGCGCGATCCAGTACGCCAGAGAGTCGCGTGTTCCTTACTTCGGGATCTGTCTGGGCATGCAGTGTGCCGTCATCGAGTACGCCCGCAACGTCGCGGGATTGGAGAAGGCCGACAGCACCGAGTTCGACATCAACACATCCAACCCGGTGATCTACAAGTTGAGGGATCTGCTCGGCGTCGATACGATCGGCGGGACCATGAGACTGGGTGCGTATCCCTGCGAGCTGGCGCCGGGATCGTTGGTCAACAGAATCTACGAGCAGTCGGTCATTTCCGAGCGGCACCGGCACCGGTACGAGTTCAACCGTGGTTTCGAGAACATCCTGACGGATGCGGGCATGGTGATTTCCGGTGTTTCCCCCGATAAGAATTTCGTCGAAGTCGTCGAACTTCAGGACCATCCATGGTTCCTGGGATGCCAGTTCCATCCGGAGTTCAAATCCAGGCCGTTGGAACCTCACCCCCTGTTCGTGTCATTCCTCGGCGCGGCCTACGAACACCAGAAGCTGCGGCAGAAAGCAGACCAGGTTGTCGCCAAATAGACCGGATCGGCTGCTTGAGCCATGACCGCTAGTTATAGCATTTCGGAATACGACCTTTCCCGTGATTTCTTCCTGATCGGCGGCCCCTGCGTTGTCGAAAGCGCGGACCACGCGAAGTTCATGGCAACCGAGCTCAGGAAGATCACTTCCGACCTGGGTCTGCCCTTCATATTCAAGGCGTCTTACGACAAGGCGAACCGGACATCGGTTCACTCCTACCGCGGTCCGGGCCTGGAGAAGGGGCTGGAGATCCTGTCCGAGGTTCGGGAAGAGGTCGGCGTTCCCGTTCTATCGGACGTTCATGAGCCGTCTCACGCCGCAGCGGCTGGAGAAGTACTCGACATCCTCCAGATTCCCGCGTTTCTGTGTCGGCAGACCGATCTGATCGTGGCGGCGGCCGAGACGGGCAAGATCGTCAACATCAAGAAAGGGCAGTTCGTCGGCCCGCACGACATGGAGCACGCAGTGGAGAAAGCCCGGCAAGCGGGCAACGAGCGGGTCATCCTGACCGAGCGTGGAAGTTCCTTCGGCTACAACAACCTCGTTGTGGACTTCCGGTCGTTTTCGATCATGCAGAGTATGGGCTGTCCCGTGGTTTTCGACATCACGCACAGCTTGCAACTCCCCGGGGGGCAGGGAAACGCTTCGGGGGGACAGCCGGAGTTTATACCGAACCTGGCCCGGGCCGGTGTGGCGGCGGGAGTCGACGGCGTGTTCATGGAGATCCACGACGATCCCTCGAAAGCCCTGTCCGATGGCCCGAATGCGTTGAACCTCTCCCTGTTGCCGGATCTGCTGGAAGAGCTGCTTTCCATCCGCCGATGCCTCAGGAAGAGCTGATGCCTCAGGATGAGCTGATGCCTCAAGAAGAACTAACGGACCTGGCCCGCGATATCGGGCTCATCCTGATGGATGTCGATGGCGTCCTGACCGACGGCAAGCTCTCGTTCGTGCCGAACGGGGAGGAGCTCGTCGAGGTGAAGTCCTTCAGCGTCCTGGACGGGGCCGGAATAGCTCTGGCACACCGCGCAGGGTTGAAGACGGGCTGGGTATCGGCGAGGGGCTCGCCGGTCGTGAAGAAGCGGGCGACGGAGCTATCGGTCGAGTTCGTTTATCTGGAAGTGCGCGACAAGCGTTCGGCACTCGACGAGATTCTTGCCGACAGCGGAATCGCATCCGAGCGCGTCTGCTTCATCGGAGACGAAGTCGTCGACCTACCGGCGATGACGCGCATTCGGTTCCCCGTCGCGGTGGCCAACGCGGCTTCCGAGGTCAAGGCGCGTGCGGCCTACGTGACCCGCGCCTCGGGCGGGGACGGCGCCGTTCGGGAGACGATTGAGCTGATCCTGAAGGCACAGGGGAAGTGGGATCCTGAAGGCACAGGGGAAGTGGGACGCTGCGATCGCCGAATTTCTGCAGTAGCTTCATAGGATAACTGTCGAAACGGTGTAGGTGCGCTCTATGAGCGCACAGTGATTCGGTTCGAAGAGTGTGCGGTCATAGACCGCCCCTACACCTCTTGGAGCCTGCCACGGCGCGTTCTTCAATTGTTTCAACCCATTCCGACGGGTAACATAACTCCAGACTCCTTAACGATTACTTAGGTGCTGGGGCCGCGGCTGTTTTGCCCTGGCAGGGCCAAAGAGACTCCAATAGAGTGAGTTCTCATTGACACTATGCTGCGCGCGCCACTGATTCTTGTCCTTCTGGCTGCCCTTGCGGGCGGGGACGATCCCTACTGTCCCGCCTATCCGAAACCGGTGCGTCAAGCCCACCTGTCCCGGCTCGAAATGGAGCGTTCCGCCCAGGCTCTGTCGACCAACCTCGTCGAGCCGGTCGTGAACTGGTCCGGCCCCAGGAACATACCGACCCTGGCTGGAAACAACTTCATCGACGACTACATCTTCGCCAAGATGGAGAGCGGAGGAGTCGAACCGGCACCGCTGACGAGCGACAGCGAGATCCTTCGGCGCATGTCTCTCGACCTGACGGGCCGGATTCCCTCGATCGAACAGGTGCGAAGCTTCGTCGCCGACCAGGATTCGGCCAAGCGCGCCAAGTTGATCGAACAGCTGATCAGCTCCCCGGCCTTCGTCGACTACTGGACGGCGTTCTTTGCGAACCACTTCGAGGTCACGAGCGAGTACTACTATTTCATCGGTATTCCGGGTCGCAACCTCTTCTACAACTACCTGCGTGATTTCGTCGCCCGCGATCGCTCTTACAGGGATGTCGTCAACGAGTTGATTTCATCCAGCGGGGACTCGCTGGAGCGGGGAGAGCTGAACTTCCTGGTGCGGGGTGTCCAGCAGGGGGATCCGATCCAGGACACCTGGGATGTCGTGAGCGACCGGATCACGACGAAGTTCCTCGGCGTACAGACCGAGTGCGTGTCCTGCCACCACGGGTCGAATCACCTGGAAGAGATCAATCTCTACCTGGCGGAGCGGACCCGAGAGGAATTCTGGGGCCTCTCCGCCTTCCTGTCGCGGACCAATTTCATTCAACTGGCGGCCGACGCTTTCGATGAGCAGTCGCACTTCCTGATCAACGACCGCTCGACCGGCGCCTACACCGGTTCGGTCGACCCCAACAATCCGGGTCCTCGCCCTTTCCGAACCAGTACCGCCGTGACGCCGGCCTACATGTTCGGCGGTGAGGAACCCGGGTCGGGAACCTGGAGGTCGGAGCTGGCCCGCATGGTTGTTTCGGATCGGCAATTCGCCCGCGCGACGGTGAACTACCTGTGGGCCCATTTCTTCGGATCGGGGATCGTGGATCCTGTCGACGGTTGGGACCTGTCGCGCATCGATCCGGCCAACCCGCCTCCGGCCCCCTGGACGTTGCAGCCAACCCACCCGGCCCTGCTGGAAGCCCTGGCCGGCGAGTTCATCCGCAGCGGCTACAGCATCCGGAGCGTCATCCGACTGATCGCCCAATCGGAGACCTACCAGCTGTCGGTCAGCTATCCCGTCGGCTGGCGTCCGGAGCACGAACTCTATTTCGCCAAGCACCAACCTCGCCGCCTGAAGCCCGAGGAAATCTACGACGCCTTGACCACGGCGACGATGACCGAGACCCCGATGTACGTCGAAGGATTCGATAACCCGCTGTATTACGCGATGCAGTTGCCCGACCCCAGCGAGCCTCGGAGTAACTACCAGATCATGGACTTCCTGGACAAGCTCGGCCGGGGGGATTGGTGGCAGAGACCCCCGACCCAGGAATCCAGCGTCCTTCAGGCATTGCTGCTGATGAACGACTACACCCTCAACTCCCGGGCTTTCGCAAACCGCGGCGTTTTGACGCATGTCACCCGTGTGGCGCAGGCCAGCCTGGGCGATCGGGAGGCAATCGATCGACTGTTTCTGGCCACGCTGGGCCGATGGTCCACGGATGAGGAATTCCAGATCCTGCTCAGCACCAAGACTGCCAATTATGAGCGCTGGCTCGCGGACTGCCAGTGGGCCCTGCTGAACAAGCTGGACTTCATTTTCAACTACTGATCGGAGATCAGTCGTTGAAGTAGTCAGTAATCGGTAGTCAGTAGTCAGTGAAGAGATGAAAGACTGTACGAGCTGCAGAAAGTTGACGCGTCGTGAGTGGATGAAGCAGGCGGCCTCGTGGGCGGCTTTCACGGCGCTGGCCCGCAGGGGCGACGCCCAGGTTGTCAGCGGCAATGCCCAGGTTCGGGGGACCGCTCGCTCCTGCATCCTCGTGTACCTGAACGGTGCCCCGTCTCAGCTGGACACGTTCGACGTTAAGGACAATTCCTGGAATCCCGCCGACATCGACATCCAGCAGCACGGCGATATCGCGCTGTCGAACACCCTGTTCCCCAAGTTCTCATCGCTCACCGACGATCTCTGCATCCTGCGCTCGGTCCGGAGCTGGGAAGCCATTCATGAGCGCGGTGTCTTCTACATGCAGACCGCCCACCCGGCGAACCCGGCGTTCCTGATCGAAACGCCCCACATGGGAGCGATCATCGCGACGGAGCTGGGAGGCACAGGCCCGATGCCGCCGTTTCTCTCGCTGAATCAAGAAGGGACCGTCCAGGGTTCCACGTTTCTCGGCGGCTCTGTAGCTCCCCTGGCCGCGCCCACCGAAGGCGACGGGCTCTCTGTAATCCGGCACGACTATTTCGGTGAGGACAGCGAGGCCCGCTTTGCCGAGCGTTCCAGCCTGCTGGACCGGCTTGACGCTCGACTTCGTAATGCCCCGTTTTCGCAAGCGATGGCCGATCACGCGGAGCACTACGAATCGGCGAAGAGGATGATGTTCGACGAGTCGATCGCCGCGGTGTTCCGGCTCTCCGCAGATGAGAACGAGCGCTACGGCGACACGTCGCTCGGGAGAGCTGCTCGAGTCGCGCGAAACGCCATCCGTGCAAAGAACGGAACTGTGTTCGCCGCCCTGACGCACTCGGGTTGGGACACGCATCAGAGGATGTTCGACCGCAACAATGACCCGAATATGTACACCCTGTGCAACGAACTGGACAGCGCAATCGGCTCGCTTGTCTTCGGCACCGAGACGACGGCGGCCGATTTCGATCAGACGCTCATCGTCATGCTCGGGGAATTCGGTCGCACACCGGGAGTACTGAATCTGCAGGGCGGTCGCGACCATCACAGGGACGCGATGAGCGTTGTCATGATGGGAGGAGGCATCGCCGGAGGGCGCGTCATCGGTGCGACCGATTCCAACGGAGCCGCCATGACGGAGCCAGGCTGGAGCCGGCAGCGTGCCATCGTGATGGAGGATCTCGCAGCAACGATCTATTCCGCGCTCGGCATCGACTGGACCAAGAGTCTGCTGGACACGCCCTCGGGCCGGAAGTTCGAATACGTGCCCAGCGGTCTGAGCGGCGTCTACACGTCGGTCGAGGAAGTTTTCAGATGAGAAGCATTCGCCATCTGATCCTGCTCGGCCTGATCCTGGTATCGCACCAGAACGTGCACGCGCAATTCGAAGCGCGCAGTATCGTTGTCAGTGCGCCGAAGACGACCATAGTCGCCGGCGAGCGGGTCCCCCTGTTTGCCGTGGCGCGGGACGAGAACGGCGCCACGCGCTCCGATGGTTTCCAGTGGGAGTCGAACGACGAAGGCATCCTCACGGTCGACCAGCAGGGCATGGTGACCGCTCGGCGAGTCGGCACAACCAACGTCAACGTCAACATCGACGGTGCGTGGACTTTCCTGTCATTGGTCGTGGTACCGCTGCGGGTCGACGTGGGAACGGACGCTTCTGAGGTGTTCGTCGGAGACACCGTTCAGTTCACTGCAACAGCCCGCGACATCAACGGTGCGCCGATACCGGACACCGAATTCTACTGGAAGGTGTCGGGTCCGAACGGCTACTACACGCAAACGGCGTCGATCAGCCAGACAGGGCTGATGCAGGCCCGGGAGGCCGGGCAAGTAACAGTCAAAGCGACGCTCGATTTCTTCGGACAGCCGGGCCAGCCGGAACGGTTTATCGCTTTCACCGATGTCGTCATCACGCGCAGAGCGGAGTTCCGGCTCACACGAGTGCTGGCAACCAACACCGTCGAAGGTCCGTTTGCGATCAGACAGATCGACTGGTTCGGTCTGGCCGGTAACGATGCCGGACAGTTCGGTTTCGTTTCGTCGCTGGGGGAGGTGACCAGCGGAATCGTTCTCTACAGCAACTCCACCCTGGACCTACTTGCGTCAGCGGGAACTCCAGGAGCCTTTCCGGGTAGTTTCATGTGGTCGTTTGAGGGCGTGGCCCTGAACGACAAGGGACAAGTCCTGTCGGTGGCCAACACGCGGGGCGCCCCGAGCAGCCTCATTCTGTCATCGGTGACCGACACCTCCGTCGTCCTGGTGCAAGAACAGACACAGGGTAGCTTTCAACGAATCCGGAATTTCGCAATCACCCGGTACTCGTTGAACGACCGGGGCGATATCGTATTTCGCGGCCAGTACGACCTGGCGGGCAGCCCGGAGGACCAAAACGGAATCTTCAAACTATCGGACGGGAATCTCCGCGTGGTTTGGGGGACCACGCTGCCCCTTGCGGACTTTCCGGATGGGTACCAATTCTTCCACGAGTTTGGCGTCGATGGAAACGGAGTGGTTTATTTCACCGTTCAGGACGGACCCGCGCGAGCGATCTACCGCGCGGACGGACTCTCTGCGCCGCAGAAACTCGTGTCGACGGGCGATTCCCTGGGTGGATCGGCGATTGAGTACGTTGCGAACATGGCCATCTCGCCGAACGGAACGGTCGCTTTCGACGCAGTCCTGACAGACGGCAGGCAGGGCCCGGCCAGGTACGACGGCTCCGGCAATATGGTCATGCTGGAGGTCGACAACTTTTACCGGGTTCATTCCGTCAACGATCGGGGAGAGATCGCCTTCACCGGGGATGCGGGAGATAACTTCGGCTTCTATCGCTGGGACGGGAACAAGGCGACTGCTCTACTCGTCTGGGGTGATCCGGTCGGCGGTGGAGGTGCCGGACCCTTTAACGACGCCTATATCACTTCTTCCGGCACCGTTTACGGCCTCATCGGAACGACAGAAGACAACAACGTGGTTGTTGAAACCGAATCCAGGCGTGTTCTCTTCAAGGACGGTGATCTTGTGAACGCCAGCGCCACCCTGAACTTCCTCGGCTTTGTTCCCGGAACCCAGTCCGGCTTCCCATACGTCTACACCGCAGGACAGATACCGAGTATCTTTGAGGTTTCTCCGGCAGGTCTGGTACCGGTCTGGATGGCAGGGGAACGGCCGGGGGGAGAGACTTCGAACCTCAGCCTGAACACCGCCGCCCGGAACCCGCGGGGTGACCTCTATCTCGCGCACGGAGACGGCGTGTTCCGACACACCGGATCGCTGGAGACGCTCGTCGACTACTCCGAAAGCATTGCGCTCAGCCCGTTCCAGTCCATCACTCTGGATTGGACCAATGGTTGGCTCGAGGGGGCGAATTACCTCGCGGCGAACGACGCCGGAACATTCGTCTGGCGTGCCCAGTCCGACTCCTTCAGCCGGCTGCTTTCATTCGAGAACGGACGCGTGACGGTGTTGGCCAACTTCGGCGGAGACGATCAGACTCCCGCTCCGGGCGGCGGTGTCTTCGAAGACTTGTTCGGAACCGGCCGCACTGCCAGTTCGATCGCGATGGACGACATCGGGCGGGTGATGGTGAGTGCGCAGGTTCGAGACGGCCCCGACGGAGTCTATCTCTATGAGAACGGCCAGTGGCAGACGGCGGCCCTGTTCGACCAGACGGTGATCGGAGGAACAGCCGTCAACCGCGTCAACATGTTCCGTGCCGCCGGGGAAAGATTCTTCGCTGTGTTCGACCGACCATCAAGCGGGCCTGTTCTGGCGGAGTACGTCAACCAGCAGTGGGTGCCGGTAATCCAAACACGCGATACGATGCCCAACGGCGCCGACATCTATTGGGTGAACGACACGTTCGACGTAAACCGGCGTGGAGACATCGCGCTCTCCCTCAGCGTAACCGGGGGGAGCGCGTTGTTCCTGCGCACCTCCGATGGAACGATGCACACCGTCTACCGAACCAGTGAGGAAACCGATCAGGGCGATCGGTTCTGGCAATGGCGGTCCTTTGATCTGGACCTCCGCGACGACGGAAGCCTCTATTTCATCGGAATCGATCTCCTCGACCGCCACGTCATATACCTCGCCGAACCCCTGTTCTGACTGGTGTAGGTGCGGTCTATGACCGCACATCGTCATTCCCCCTCACTCACAACCGGTCGCGTAGGCTTCTCATTCACATGCAACTGAAACACATCCGGCCGCGCATAGTGCCCCACCACGTCGAAGTCGTATTTCCCCCGCGCAATCTCCCCCAGGTCGATCTCGGCGGTTAGAATCCCATCCTCGTTGTACAACGGACCAGCCAGGACCTTTCCGAGCGGGCTGATGATCGCGCTGCCGCCGCGCATGATCACCGTGTCGGGGTCGTCGCCCTGGATGGCCGGGTAATCCTCGGGACAGTCTCCCCGCCTCAAGTGCTGGCAGCAGGAAAAGACGTAGCAACGTCCTTCCAGCGCAACGTGAATCATCGAGGAGTGCCAGCTGTCGCGGTCATCCGCAGTTGGCGCGCAGTAGAGTTGAATGCCTTTCCCGTACATGGCCGTCCGCATCAGCGGCATGTAGTTCTCCCAGCAGATGACGGCTCCCAGCTTGCCGAGAGGAGTGTCATAGATGGGTAGGGTCGAGCCGTCCCCGAATCCCCAGATGATCCGTTCCATCCCGGTCGGCATGAGTTTCCGGTGTTTGCCCAGGTAGTTGCCCCCGTCGTCGAAGAAGACCGCCGTGCAGTAGAGTGTCCCGTTGTCTCGCTCGATCACGCCGACAACGAGGTAAACGCCCGCTTCGCCCGCGATCGTCGCCAGCCGGTCGATCCCCGCGCCCGGAATGTCGACGGCACTCTCCCAGTACCTCTTGAAGTACTCCCTTCCCTCGGGAGACCTGCCTCCGACGCGTGCGCCAAAGTCGAGTCCCTTGGGGTAGGACGAGACGAACGCCTCTGGAAAGACGACAAGCTTCGCTCCCTGGCGCGCGGCATCGGCCGTTAGGTTCCCGATCTTGTCGAGCGTGCGATCGCGGTCGAAAACGACCGGTGAGGCCTGAACGACGGCGGCAGTGAAAGACATCGTGGATTCTCCTTATCGATCACTGATGTTCGGCGCGCCATTGTACAACAGTCGTTCTGCGTGGCTACAACACGGGTCATGACGCCTCCGGCGGGACTCCTGCTGTGCCCTTCAGTAGACCGCTCGCAAAGAGCGCTCCGGTTAGAAGAACCGCGATGAGGCCGTGCGTCGAGATAGAGGAACATCGGATCTCCTTTTCTGGCCAAGCGTTCAATATTGGACTATGTTCAGGATCAGCCGGCGTTGATCCGCCGTCAACGAACAATCCAGCCGACTTGTCTCGAATCGGACAAGCTCCGGAAATCGTTCAAGAAAAGTGGAGTCCGAAATGCGCCACCGGCACCCCGATCGAAGGGTCCGACGTCCCAAGGGCCGCCTGAAGGAAGTCCTTCTGGAACTGATCGATGAGTGGCTCCGCGCGGTCGATGATCGTCGATGATGGGTAGCAGACGGCGCCTGTTTTCCGAGGATCAGTGCGCCCGCTTCGAGGCGCACGGGTGGCTTCTGTTGCGCGACGTCGTGTCGTCCGATGGCATTGCGGAGTTCAACCGTGCGTTCGACAAGGCCATGGCGGCCGGTCCCCTGCCTCCTGGGGCCGGACACAGTGGCGTCCTGCAGCTGCCCGACGTCTGCCGGACCAACAAGCTGTTGCTGAGACATCTCAATGATGGTGTGGCGGAGCTTGCCTGCCATTTGCTGGGCACCCGCACGGTGCGACTGCTGCAGGACGCCCTTCTGCTGAAGCCCCCGGCGGCGAACGGATCCGTCAGCCTGCACCAGGACCACACTTACACCGGCTTCCTCGATCCGCCCGCTGTTGTCTCCGTTGGATTGGCCCTCACTGATGCCTGTGTAGAGAGCGGCTGCCTCTATGTTGTTGATGCCAGCCACAAGTGGGGTTTTGTCGGCGATTTTCACATTTTCGCCGAGGGGCTACAGTCACAAAGAGACATCGGCAATCTGCTTTCCCGGAGCCAGCGCCAACAGGTTGATCACGCGAAGGTGCCACTGGAGGTTCGAGCCGGTGACGTGACCATGCACCACTGCCTGACGTTCCACGGCAGCTACGACAACACGAGCCGACATCCACGAAAGACCGTTGTGACCCACCTTTTTAGCGGTGATTGCGAACTCGTTCGCGAGCGCCTGCCTGGCCACGCGGCGGGTAGATTCGACACCGATGAGCTGGGTCGTTTGAGGGGGGCAGCTTTCCCGGAACTGTATCCGCGAGGGACTCTGCCCTAGCAGCCCGTGGCAGAACTCTGCAGGGTCGCGCGCAGGGGTCTTCGGGTTGCAGGCGCGAAGGGAGGAGCGGAGCGATGATCATTCATCGTGACCGACGAGGGACAAAGCCTGCGGCCCGAACCCCCCTGCGCCCTTCGGGTTACGGCGAAACGGGGCCGTCTTCATTGTCGCCGACTCCTCCCAATGAATGAGCATTGTTTCGTCCTCGCCTCCTAGAATCCGGCCCCGTTTGGCCGTAACGCGGCCCTGTAGAGTTCTGCCACGGGCTGCTAGTGCGACGGCCCGGTCGGGCGGCGCAGGACGGGCTTCAGGTCGATATCTTGGTTGCCGGTCGAAGTCGGCCGAAAGGCAGGACTATCCCACGTAAAATGTGTGGCGGAACTGCCGGACGTCGGACGAGTAGCGTCCGGACCAGCGGTCATTGACGTCCTGGTTCCACTCTGCGAAGCTGCATAGCTCGTCCTCCCGGCCGACCCAGGCCGCGCTCGGGAGGACGTCAGTTGCCAGCGCGTGGTGGTCCCCGATCTCCCTCCACCAGACCGGATGGCGGATCTTCGTTCCGTAGGTGGCGGTATTCGTATCCATCCGGTCGAAAGCGTGGGTTCCCGGTAGAATGAAAAACGTCTGGCAAGCGAGCCAACCGCTCATGGATCCGTCCTCGCCGCCGAGCCCATCGATGAAGTCCCGCGTTTCGCGCTGGGTCTGGGGTGTCTCGCCGGGGAAGTTGAAGACGATGTACACGCCATGGTGGAGCCCGATGTCGTCGGCGTGCGCGAGGACCTCCCGGGACCTGGCCAGGTATACCCCGGGATTGGCCGCCTTTTCCATCCGTTGGACCATCGTTTCGCTGCCGGTGTCCAGGCCGAAGTCCAGCATGAAGTTGCATCGTCTGAAACGGTCGAGACGTTCCCGGGTCATGAGGTCTGCACGCGTCTCGGCCCAGAACATCACCGGCAGGCCGCGCTCCTGGACCCCATCGAGAAAAGCCTCGGTCCATCGACGATTCACGCCGAAGAGTGGATCCGAGAATGCGATGACCCGAGGCTCGTGCGAGAGAACCAGGCCCTCGATGATGTTCAAGGCGTCGTCGACACTGTAGCCGGAGTAGGCTGAGCCCCGTTGCGGCTCGACGCAGAAGCGGCACTGGAAAGCACAGCCGCGGCTTGTGCCGACCCAGATAGCCCGGTCCTTGGCGGGCCATCGTCCGTATCGAGCCCAGTCGATGTCCTCCGGATTGGACTGGTCGAAGACCCCACCCTCAATGACTTCCATGTGTGACGGGCGCCTCGGCCACTGTGCGCACAGCGCCCGTAGCGCGTATTCGCCGTCGCCGCGCACCAGCCAGTCACAAACCGCATGCGTGAAATCGCCAGGAAGGGCCGTCGCGTGGTGACCTCCCACGACGATCGGTATGTGCGGCGCGATGAGTCGCACTCTCTCCGCCGTCGCGAGCGCTCCCAGGTAGTGCAGGCTGGTCCAGCATGAAATACCCACGAGTCCGACCGAGTCAGTGAGGTGTTCGTCCAGCCTGATCAGCTGGTCGTCGTCACCCTCAGTGGTGACGTCGAGCTCGAGTATGCGGATGTCCGTAAAGTCCCGCACATACCCCGCAAGACTGGAGAGGTGCGGCTTGTTCGCAATGCGGTTTCCCCACCAGTTCTTTGCGTACAGCACGGGCGGGGAGACCAGAAGCAACGTTCGGCGAGCCATCTCAAGACCGATCATAACTCCCAATGGTAAGCCACCGCCTCTGGCGGTGAGACTCGAAGAGGTTCGACCGTCCCGTCGTGCAGTGTGATAGACGGTCTCCAATCAACGAACCACCACGTTCGAATTGAAAGGAGACCGTCATGAGAGAGTGGCAGAGCCAGTCCCATGTGAAATGGTACTGCAGATATCACATCGTGTTTGTTCCGAAATACCGGAAGAAGGCCATCTTTGGGACGCTGCGCAGAGGGATCGGAAAGATTCTCCGGGAGTTATGCAAGCAGCAGAAAGTGGAGTTGGTGGAAGGACATGCGATGGGGGATCATGTGCACCTGTGTTTGAGCATTCCGCCAAAGTACAGCGTGGCGAACACGGTGGGAGTGCTGAAAGGGAAATCGGCAATCCAAATTCACCGGCAATACATGGGAAAGCAACGGAATTTCACGGGCTTCCACTTCTGGGCTCGGGGCTACTGTGTAAGTACGGTAGGACTGGATGAAGCGACGATCCGACAGTATATTCGGAACCAGGAGGCCGAGGAGAAGCGGCAGGAGCAGCTCACTCTGGGAGGGCTTTAGCCCTCTTCATTCGTTCGAGGCCCCCTCGGGGGGCCTTCATCATACCGCCCGCTCTGCGGGCGGTAGCTGATTCATCGTCCGGGAGCGACCTGCCCGATCTCGGCCGAGCCGATCGGCGCTGGATGACCCCGTGATAAGATGGCCGAAATCCCCGATGCACTTCTACTTGCGCCAGTTCGACGGAGCGACTTCGATGCGGGCGATGAGTCTGATAGCAGGGCTTGTGATGGGGTCCGCCCGAATCGTCGGTGAGGTTTCGTGAAGGTCCTTCTCATCGCACCCCCGATCATGGATACGATCGACGGCCGTCTTCGGGTCGTCGGCGTTGACGCGATCCTCGAATGCCCGCCGTTGGGGATCTACAGTTTGGGAGCTGTGCTCGAAGCGCAGGGGCATGAGGTCGTCATCGCGGACCTGGTCCTTCATGGCACCCGCTCTGTGAAGGTATTCGAAAACGACCTCGAGGACTGCGACCTTGTCGGCGTTGGAGCTACCTCGATGGCCTGGCCGACCGCCCTGGACGTGATTGGGCAGGTTCGTCATCGCCGACCCGATGTACCGATCGTGTGCGGCGGAATCCATCCAACCCTTTTCGACCGCTACGTCTTGAACACGTTCCCTGTCCAGTACGTCGTCCGGGGGGAAGGCGAAGTGGCCATCGTCCGCCTGTGTGATGCCCTCGATGGAAGTATCGATCTTAGCGACGTGGGGAACCTCTCCTGGACCAATTCCGCGGGTCGGTTCGTGCGAAACCGCGTCGACCCGAAGCTCAAAAGCGACGAACTGGAGTCTGGGCCGCTTCCGGATTACGGGCGCCTTGCGCCGGCTTCCTACAAGTGCCTGGCCGTCGAGTCGTCGCGCGGCTGCGTCTACGACTGCTCGTTCTGCAGTACCCCCTACCGGCAAACGTGGCGCGGGCTCCCCGCGGATGTCGTTGTCGATCGCCTCGAGCACGCACTCGCACACATCGATCGGACGACCTCCGGGTGCATCCACATCGTCGATGACGAATTCTCGATGAACCCGGCACGGGCGACCCAGATCGCCCGTCTGATCCGCGACCGAGGCCTGCGGCCCCGGTTGTTGTTCGATTCGCGTGCCCCCGACCTTCTTCACCCCGAGTTCGTCCCGAGTATCGCCCCTTACACGGCGGGTCTGCTGGTCGGAGCCGAGTGCGGCTACGACGAAGGCCTCGAGAAAGTCGGCAAGGACACCACCTGCGAGACGCTCGAGCAGGCCGCCCGAGTGCTTTCCGAAAACGGCATCGCAGCCAAGACGGACTTCTCCTTCATTCTCGGGCTTCCGTGGGAGACAAGGCACGAGGTCGAAAAGACCATCCGCTTCGCAACGCATCTGTTCACTGCTTACGGCGTACACATCATGATGCAGTGGTACCGCCAGATCCCGGGATCGCGGATATGGGAGGACGCGCGCCGCGCCCAGCTCGTCCACGAATCCATGTACGATCACTACGGGTTCTTCCGCAACCTCTACCTCTTCAGGACTTCGTGCCGGCTCAGTCCGAAGGAGATCTACGAGATCGCCGATATGACGGATCAGTTGCGCTGGCTGGCCGAGCTGGCGGGACGGGAGCGGCCCTCCATCGTCCACCACTTCCCGAGCCCGATCGCCGAGAACTTTCCGCGGGAGATGCTCGATGTCGAAGATGCCGGACTGTCGAATTTGCGCGCTATCGCCCATCCGCCACGTACGGCGCGTCTCAAACTAGAAGGAGTTCGCTCATGACTCAGGAAGAACGAAATGAGTTGTATGAAAGAACCGTCAAGATGCTCAAGCCCGCGTTGGAGCTCGTGGTTTCCGATCCGGAGTTCCGCGCCCGACTCGAGCTCAACCCGCTCGAGGCGCTCGACGAATTGGGGGTCGACCTGGACGCGGACACGCGGGCCGAGCTGGAGGGCAAGCGCTTCTCCGAGTTCTGGGCGGCCCGACGGAAGGCAGTGGAAGGACCTGTCGAGATCCGGGACCTCCCGCCGGAGGAGGGTGCCCTGGAGGACCAGGAACTGGAGGTTGTGTCGGGCGGCGTCAACGTCATGGGCAAGGGTCCGGTCCCCTCCTATGCACCGCCGTATGTCCCCGTGGGGCCCGTCACCGCGCCCGACGATTTCTCGACCCTGACAAAGAAGAAGCCGACCGATGTCGACGGAGAGTGATCCGCCGCCCCGGTCGAGCCAGTCCGGCCCTTCCCTATGAACCACGTGGCCGGGCTTCGAGGACGCTGACCCCCTGGGGGGTCGAAGCAGTGCCCACCAGCTCGAGATCCGCCTCCCATAGGAGCGAACGGTACTCTTTAAGTGTGCGCTCACGGCCGCCTGTCAGGACGAGCATGTTGATATCGTGCGTCTTGGCGGTTGAGGCCCTCGCGTCATCGGGCACTACCATCTCGATGACGAACACGCGACCATCTGCAGGCATCGCGGCCCTGCAGTTCTGGAGGATCTGTGCCGCGCGCTTGTCGTTCCAGTCGTGCAGCACGAATTTGAGGAGGTAAGCCGACCCTCCTTCGGGGACACTCTGGAAGAAGTCTCCCGAAACGGGGTCCACCCCATTTGCCGGAGGGGCCATCTCCAGGACGTGCTTGCAGTCGAATAGAACGACCGACGAACGGGGGTGCGCTATCACGATCTGGCGCGCGAGCTCGCCGGTTCCGCCCCCGACATCCACCACGCGTTCGAAGCGGCTGAGGTCGACCGCATCGACAACCGCCCGGTCCACAGCGCAGAGTCGGTCGAGAACACGCTGGAACGTAGCCGACAGCTCGCGATCCTTGCCAAGAAGTTCGAAAAAACTCTCGCCGTGGGCAGCATCGAATGCCGCCTGGCCGGTGCGCACGCCGTGGAGCAGGTTTCCCCAAGCCTGCCAATGCATGGGATGACCGCCCAGAAGCGCGACTGGCCGGAGTGAGTAGCGACGGTCCGATCTCAGTGTCTCCGACAGCGGGGTCAGCGCAAATCGGCGCGGCTCCACCTCGCGCAGGACACCTGTGCTTGCCAGCGCCCGCAGGAATCGATACATCGAGTCTCGGTGGCATTGGGTTTCCTCCGCCAGCCTGTCCGCGGTCTTGGGACCGGCGGCCAAACAGTCGGCAATGCCGAGTTCTGCCATCACGTAGAGGCACTGCGAGAACCAGTATCCGCTGAGAAGACGAAGCATCTCATCGGTCGGATTAGCAGGCACCTCAGGTCTCTCCGTCTTCCGGGGGACGAACGAAGAACCCCGAGACCGAACAGCGAACCTGGGCGCCGGCGGCGGGATGGACCGGGTTGATGCGGTGCGGTGTTCCACCCTTGATGACGACAAGGCGGTTGGGCTTCGGCGAAACGTACTGGCCGGCACCGATCCGCTGCAGGACCTCGTTCAGAGACCGATCGTCGAACGCGGAACCTGAGCCGTAGACGGAAGCACCTTCGGGAATGGCCGCAACCAAGACCTCTCCGCCCCAACGGCTGTTCCACACCGGGTGTGCGTAGTAGCTGAACGCACCGGAAAGCACGCCATGGTCTGTGTGCCAACTTAGCCCCGTCTCCTTGGGGTAGATGAACGCCCGCGCGGTGAAGATCGTCCAGTCGCGCCCCTGCTCGCCGACGAGCGGTTCCAAGGCCTTCCCACTGAGGCTGACCTCTTCGATCAGTCGATCGATGTGGGTGTTCGTGGGGTATACGTGCGCCGGGGCGCCCCATGGCGATTCGGCCCCCGCCCCGGTGTGGGGACTCGGTGCCGAATGGACGACAACGCTGCCGAGGGGCTCCCCGTCGTGAAGACGCCAGACCTCGTCCCACCCGTTGGCGTGGACAGACTTGTACCTCTGCGCCTGCAACCACTGCCAGATGTGGGCAGCGTCGGGAGGAGCCAGGAAGTCGTCGAACACGGCGAACCGGTCGTTCTCGATGATTGGCTGCAACACCATAAAAGAACACCGTTGGCCTCACGCCGTCAAGCCACAGCCTCGACGAACCTCCAATTTCGCCCGTCATGGCCTTCGGTGGTGCCCTCGTCCGCCTGCGGCGCCGACGGGTCCGAAAACGACCGGCGGCTTTTGACGTCTGATCGCGGCTTCAAACCCCGCCGTTTCTTGAACTCGTCGGACACCAACCTCTCGGACGGTCTTCAACAGACCGCTCGCCCACGAACGCACCACGGGTACCCGGCTAAAAAGCTCAAAACCGTTGATTGACTTCTACGGCTTAACTTTTTGATAATCTTTCCAGTACCGTAAGTATGCGGGAGTAATTCAGCGGTAGAATGCCAGCTTCCCAAGCTAACCATAGCTCCTTTGTTATCAACATATTCAGTCACTTAGGGTCGCAGAACCCCGCAGGATGTACCCAATAGTCGTGCACTTCTGCACCCTATCTGCACCCTGACACAAACCGTGACACAAAAAGGGGCCCCATCGAGGCCCCGGGGGTAGCCAACCCCAGGCACCCCTCGATTGACGCTGGGCTTGAGGGCGTGTCTGAACTTTGATTGATTTGCTGGATGGGACCCTTCAGGTTGAAGTTGTTTGTCCGTCCTTCAGGCGTGGTCTGCCTGCCAGGTTGAAACAGAAATTTTTCAAATACTGGTGCAGTTAATTGCTGGGCAGGTTCAACCAAGCCCTTCTCCCTAAACCTACCCAAAACCGGCTCTCAACTGTAAAGAAAGCCGACACACTGGGAAAGCTGCCTCAGCGCCTCGTATGTTGTTGGCATTCACGCAATTGGCGATGTGGATGAGCTGGAGTACTGTTGGATTTCTTTACATTCCTTTGCCTTGACTGAAATCCACTGCGCTGTGCCGAGTGGGGATGTTGCCTGTTGCTCTGCCCGTAACCTGCTGATTCTAAACACGGATTGAAAGGAGTGTTCGGCCTGTCGCGGATTGGTATTGGAATTGCTAAAAATACCACAAACCCACGGACGAGTCAGCACGACCAACACAAGCAGGGAAGCGGGAGAGACGTTAAATGTCCAGATACGAACGCTCGCACCCCTTGGCATGGCACTGATGACATTCGTTTCTACCGTCATCGCGAACCCCATCGTCGGTGGACCGGGGTTGTTGAGTCCATCAGTGGATATCGACTTTACTGAGGTCGCCCTTTCAAACTCGACGGTCCTGACCAATCAGTTGGGGCTTTTTGGTGTGACGTCTAGCGGCGGCTGGTTCTACAAGCAACGAGTGCGCGGCGTCGGAAAAGGGTGTAGCGAGGACTGTATCTGATAATGAGGTGATATGATGAGACAGACAAATGCAATATGTGTAGGACTTCTCGCTTTTACGCTAGTCATCGGGCTGACGGCATCTGCGCAGGCCGAGAGCTTTACGGATGGAACTTTCAACAACGCGGACTGGACCGCTCAATTTGGCGCTGTGAGTCCTACGACCATGAACGAGAGTTTTACAGCCACACAGGTCTCCAGTGGAGGGAATCCAGGGCACTATCGTGAAACCACACACACCTGGGACGGTCCTGGAAATATGAACGTTATCCATCTGCGAACCGGAGCGGTCTACGAGCCGAGTGTCTCGGGTCGCTTTGACAACGTAAAAAGAGCCCACCCCGATCGAGTAAAAGGGACCCACCCCCTGGGTTAATGGTTTGTAAGTAAGCCCGCCGTCGGGGCTGTGGAAAGTGTGGAAGCCGAAGGCTTCCAAGCCGCGGTGGGAACGCGCTGGCTTTGCAGCGGGTTCCCACGGTGGCGGCACTTTCCACAGCCCGTCGCGCCCGCGTTTTTCACGCGGATCCTCCGGCGGCACGGGGTTTCTTTTTCCGTTTGCTGGCGGCGCCCAGACTTTCGGTGAACCGGATGCTTTCCCATTTGAACTCGTGAATCGAGCAGTGATGGGTGAGCCGGTCCAATAGGGCCGCAGTCAGCGCGGCGTCGCCGAAGACGCTGGTCCACTGCGCAAACGGGAGGTTCGACGTGACGATCACCGAGCCCTTCTCATAACGGTCCGAGAAGACCTGAAACAGCAGCTGGGCCCCCTCGGCCGAGAACGGGATATAGCCGACCTCGTCAACGACGAGCAGTTCAAAGCGGGACAGCTTGGCCAGGTACCGCTTCAACTGCCGTTCTTCGCGGGATTCGATCAGCGTGTTGACCAATCCCGCGGCCGTGGTGAACCCGACGCGGTAACCGTTGCGGCAGGCTTCCACACCCAGGACCGTTGCGGCATGGGTCTTGCCGGTGCCGTGCTTGCCCAGCAGCACAACGTTCTCGCGCCGGGTGATGTAGCCGCACTCGGCATAGTCGCGGACCTGAACCGCATCCAGCGCCGGCCACTTCTTCAGGTCGGTCGTTTCCAGGGTCTTGAGCAGTGGAAACCGGGCCTCGCGCAACCGGCGCTGGACCTGATTGGCTTGGCGCTGTTCCAACTCGCGGCTGGCCAGAGCCAGCAGGAAGCCGGTGTACCCCTCTCCGGCCTCCTTGGCCTGCCGGGCGTGTTCGCGCCACTCCCGTCCCATGGCCGGAAGCCGAAGCTGCCGTAATGCGTCGTCCAGAACGATCTCCTGGCCCGGTGTCATCGCACACCCCCAGTCAGGAGACGGTCGTATTGATCCAGATCGGCTCCAGCGATCGTCCGGTCGGTGATACCGGGCATTAACCCGGACTCGAGCGGGGCATGGGCTCGGGCCGGGGATGCCTCCCGCATCAGAATGTGCTGGACCGCGTCCAGTTCGGCGCAGTGGGCATCGAGCGCTTCCTGAAGGGCCGCCGAGACCCGGTCCAGAGCCCAGTCCTGGTGGAGTTGGAGGATGCCGATAAACTGCCGGGTGCCCCGGCTATAGCCGTGCCGTTCCCGCAACCGTTCCAGCGCCGTCTCGTAATGGGCGGGCCACTGGGGCCGCCACTGCCGAATCGGTCGGGCGCTTTCAAACGCCCCCACCTTCCGGCGGATCAGTTCCAGGTAGTGCATCGGATCAATCCGCCAGTCGCTATGACCGAAGGCTCGGGAATGTTCGGCCACCTTCTTCTGGTCCGCATAAAAGCGCACCCGGTCACAGCCAATATGGGCCCAGAGACGGCGTCCCACATACGCGGTCGGCACCGAGTACCGGTTCGAATCCACCTGCGCGGTCTGGTACCGGCTGATCCGCACACCCACCACCTTGGTGTTCTCAAATGGCGTCTCGGGCAGTGCCAACAGCCGCTCTTGCTCGGCAGCATGCCGTTCCCCGATCGTGCGGTCGTCGGCCCGGCCGCCGATCCGGCGCTGGTCGTCGGTCGCGCAGCGTTCCAGCAGTTGCGCGTTCAGATCCTCCAAGTCGGCCACCTCGGGAACCGGCACCAGGAAGTTCCGGCGTGCGAAACCCACCAGGCCTTCGACACCGCCTTTCTCCTGGCCCCGGGCCGGATTACAGAACCGCGCTTCAAACGTGTAGTGGGCTCGAAACGCCGTGAACCGGTCCTGCTCGATCCGGGCCTTCCCTCTCAGAACCCGCTTCACAGCCGTCTTCAGGTTGTCGAAGACCACGGTCGGGAATACGCCGCCGTACCAGCCGAACCCCCGGATCTGACCGTCCAGCAACATCTCCTGCCGTTCCCACCGATACGCCCGCACAAACGACTTGCCCGAGTACCGGCTCCGCATGCAGAACAGTTTGACCTGAAGGTCTTCACCATTCATCCGGACCCAGGCCGTGCCCCAGTCCACTTCGGCTTCCGACGCCTGTTCCGGATCCAGCGGCACCACCGCCGCCGACCGGCTCCAGCCCAGCCGCATCTTCCGCTCCCGCACCCATCGCCGCACCGTCGGCTCGGCTCCGGTAAATCCATGCTCGTCCACCAGACGTTGCCACACCCGGTGCGCCGTGTGTCGCTGCTTGACCGGCTGCTCCCGATCCGCCCGCAGCCAGCCCTCCACGATCCCGGCCACCGGATCCATCACCGGACAGGCCGGCTCCTTCTCCCGCCGATACTTCGGCTCCTGCCCGGCCAACGCCTTCCGGACCGTCCGTCTCGTGTGCCCGGTCTCCCGGGCGATCTGTCGAATGCTTTTCTTGTAAACCCGATGTGCGGTCCTGACCATCTCGTACTGATCCATCCCTAACAACTCCTCACCCTCCCTCCCGCCTTGCCGGTTCATCCGGCGACACGCCGGGGGAGGCTATCAGGGGTGGGTCCCTTTTGCTCGATCAGAACCCCCTTGGGTGGGTCCCTTTTACGTTATCGAAATCACTCGGGAGCCATTACAGGAATTGACTATTCGTTCGACCTGAATACCAGCTTCCCAGGGAGTCCCGGCACGGTCCGATACAACCTCTTGTTACTCCAGAATGGCACGTTCTACGCAGGGCCCAGTCACTTAATGAACGTGAACAATTGGGTGTCGTTTGGTGATACTGGCTCAATCGCTTCAGATTTCGGCGCACACCTAGGCACAGGACCCTCAAATCCGGATTTTTCGGCCACAGGTGCTGCTATGCAGTTTGGCTACCTCACCGGCAACGGCACGGGATTTTTTGAAACCGCCACGACCATCAGCGGCATTGACAACTGGTCAGTCTCCATCACTTCCACACCCGAGCCCTCGGCGCTCCTGCTCCTGAGCATGGGCCTTGTGGGGTTGGTAGTTTCTCGGAAACGTAATTCGTAGCACTGAATCAATTCGCGTCACCGACTGGATGGGCTGTGGCTCTCAATGATGGCAGCCTAACGCTCCACCAACCCCTTCTCCCCAACCTCCCCCAAACACCTCGAACACCTCCTGCCTCTGACAGCACGTAATCCACTTCAGACCCGTCATAGCCCGTCACCTCGTCCAAAAGCCAGTCAAAGGGGATCTCAGCGTCTGGAGAGCATTTCACAGCCGAGGATGCGTTGTTGAGCTTTGAGAAGGGTGGCTTTGCTGACGGCGATGAGGGTTATTGGCATGACGAATAAGGTTTGCAGGTTGGATGCCAGTTGGCAGGTCATGGCAGGCGAGGTCTTGAGCTACCCGTCAGCAGGGTTATCGCAGAAAGTGCAGTCGGACCGCAACCTCTCAAACTGTTCCTGCCTGCCCTCAGACTGGCTGTAGGACGGGTTCTTGACCTTGATCCAACGATTGCTGCGCGTGTCGCTGTAGGGGGAGTCTTTCCGCTTGGCCACGATGCCCTCCAGATCCATCTCACAGACGGTGCGAAACAACTCGCAACCGTCGCCTTCAACGTGGTCCATGTAGAGCAGGTAGGAGGGTGGCACGGGCAGTAGCTTCTTCAGTCGAGCCTTGCGCTTCAAGAGTGGCCAGTCCCGCAGATCCTTGCCGTTCAGCCACAGCAGGTCAAAGGCATAGAAGTAGGCATCACCCTGGCGGTAGAACAGTTCATTGAACACGGACCGACCGGTTTCATCCAGGCAGACGATCTCCCCATCGAGAATGGCGTCCTTAGCCTTGAGGTGCTGCCCAATCCACTGACGAAGGTCGGTGAAGGACTGGTAGGTGTTGTCCTTCCTGGAGACCAGGCGACATTCACCCTGTTCGACGTAGGCGAGTGCACGAAAACCGTCGAACTTCACCTCGAAGATGGAGTCGTGGTCGTCGAACGGCTCCGGTCGCTGGACCAGTTGCATCGGACGGATACGGGGTAGGGCAGGCATGAGGTGATTTAAGCACAGGTAGAAACCACTGGTCATCCGCGACACATCGTTAGGACTGGAGTGGGCAGTCCCCGTCTTCCCAGCAGCAATGGCACGGATGATGGGGGCCTTTATTCGTGCAAGCGAAGTCTCACAAGATCTATATTTGCCGTCAGCTTGTTGAAAAGGAGGGAACCCTGAAAATGTCACAACCAGCACCATCGGGAGCTGATCCCGTTCAAGTAGATTCCAACCACTACACCGTGGAAGTTGAGAATGACAAAGTACGCGTGTTGCGAATCAAGTACGGTCCCCACGAGAAGTCTGTGATGCATGGTCATCCTGCGGGGGTAGGCATCTTTCTGACAGAATCTACGGGCAGATTCACCTACCCCGACGGCACGACCGAAGACATTGTCGGCACCCCCGGGCAGGTTGTCCTTTTTGATGCGGTGGAGCACCTGCCGGAGAATCTTGGTGATCAACCGCTTGAGGTAATCTTCGTCGAACTGAAGTCCTAACGACGCCAGCGCGGGGGTTGGTAATTAGTTCGCGTCAGCGCCAACAGGGGCACGGCCAGTCGAACCTGCGCGGCCCGTAGGCATTGAGGCGATAAATCTTGCGCCCGGTCCCACTTGTCCCAGTAGTCCCAGCAAATACAACCCCGGCAACAAAGCGTATGAATAGGTATATAGAGGGTTAGAAACTACTGGGTCTTCTGGGACACTTGGGACTGCAAGAAATTCCTTGCCCACCAGCCGACCCCGGGTCTACGCTTCTCCCATGAAAGCCCCACTCGAAAACTACCAGGAGATCGATTCCAACTACGAGGCCGGGCCGCACTTCAAGCTCGGGTACTTCTACTACAACCCGGACGACCCACGGTTGTATGTTCCCCGGCGCGGTTCACTGCGAGCGTCTCCGAACTTCGCACGGCCAATGTTCTGGTTGCGAGGCGCTGCGGGAGATATTTGGAGTGCGTCGGCTTTCTTTACAGTTGAGAGCCGGTTTTGGGTAGGTTTAGGGAGAAGTGCTTGGTTGAACCTGCCTAGCAATTAACTGCACCAGCATTTGAAAAATTTCTGTTTCAAGCTGGCAGGCAGAAACGTGCCTGAAGGATGGGCAATCGAACTCAACCTGACGGGTCCCATCCAGGAATCAATCAAAGTTCAGCCGTGCAGTCTGCCCAGCACACAACTGGGGGGCCTTGGGGTTGGCCACCCCCTGCTTCTTGACCTCCAGGGTAGTAGTCGTCGCCGGACGCGGGTGCTCTTCATCCCCAGACCGGCTCTACCACACCACGAATGTCTCTTCGTAACACGGCTTCCCTGCATCTGTCGCTTCTGCCCGTGACCTCTCCGAGTAGCCGGTCGAACGGAATCTTCGCATCGTCAGGGCGTTCCATAGAACCGCTTATCCGCGCCTCCGCAGCGATACGCGCAACATACCGAATCATCGAAGTCGTCGGCACGATCGGTGGAGGACTTCTCGGTAACGTCGGAAAATCTTACAACCTTCAGTTTTCCGGCTAACCGTGTGACTTCGCAAGGCTTGTCGGCGCCCGCGCACCCGATCACTGAGGGGCTCCCCATTCTTCGGACAGCAACCCCCGGGTCTTAAGGTGGATCGCTGCCACTGAAATGGGTTGATATTTAGCCCGTCGCCGAGCCTGTGGGAACTGTGAAAAAGCCGAGTCTTCGAGGCTGTTTTCAAGCAGCTGTGGGAATCCGAGTTGTGTGCGGATTTCCACTGCGGAGTCAGTTTCCACAGGCCCCTGGCGCGCGCTGAAAGTAAACGGTCTCGGGCGTCTGATAGTCGAATACTTGATGGCCGCGTTCCTGATTGTAAAACCTGAAATATAGGTTCAGGTTCGAGATCGCCTCGGAAACGCTCAAGTAGTCCTTCAGGTACACTTCCTCGTACTTCACGGTGCGCCATAAGCGCTCGACGAAGATGTTGTCCAGGAACCGGCCCCGGCCGTCCATGCTGATCGTGATGCCCTGGTCTTCCAGTCGGCTCGTGAAGACATCGCTGGTGAACTGAGCCCCCTGATCCGTGTTGAAAATCTCCGGTTGCGCTTGCCTCAGCGCCCAGTCCAGTGCCGACACGCAAAATCCACTGTCCATCGACGTGGACACTTCCCAAGCCAGCACGTACCGGCTGAACCAGTCCATGATCGCCACCAGATAGATGAATCCCTGCCGGAGTCGGATATACGTGATATCGGTGGCCCACACCTGATCGGGACGCACAATCTCCAGATTGCGCAACTGGTATGGGTAAATCCGGTGTCCCGGGGCTGGCATCGACAACCGCGGTTTGGGATAGATCGCTTCCAGTCCCATGAGCCGTAGCAGTCGCCGAACCCGCTTCGCATTGACCTGCCGACCTTGCGTCTCCAACCACCAGGTCATACGCCGAATCCCGTAGAACGGGGTCCGCGTATACTGCTCGTCCAACAGACGCATCAACGCGATGTTCTCGGCGCTCTCGCCCACCGGTGTGTAGTAGAGTCCGGATCGGGACACTCCGGTCAACCGACACTGCTCGACGATGCTCAACTCGTCGTGATTTGATTCGATCCATGGCCGTCGTTGCTCTAACGGGAAAGTCCCGACTTTTTTTTGAGCCACTCCACCTCGATCTGTAATTTTCCGATCTGTTGGTAAAGTTCGGCCTGTACTTGCTCATCGACTTCACTGGCCGGGGATCGACCATTGGAGAAGATCTCCGATACGCCGTCGAGCACTTGCTTTTTCCACTTCGTCACCATGTTCGGGTGAACTTCGTAGTGGGACGCGAGCTCCTGGATCGTGCGCTGTCCCTTGACCGCTTCCACGGCGATCTTTGCCTTCAATGCCGCGCTGTACTGCTTCCGTCCTCGCTTCTTCATCTGCCTCTCCTGAGGCAGCGATCTTACACCTTAGCAACCTGTCCGAATTTTGGGGAGCACCTCACACGTCAGGATTTCTTACAATTTGCCGCGTGGCGACTGCGTATCAATGCCAGCGCGTATTGCGATAAACAGTTGAATTGAAGCCGTTAATTCCTTTGGCATACCACTTGCCTGCAGGTTCAACGGTAGCGAGGGGGAACTCAGAATGTTTCGGAAGTCAGCAATAACGCGACTTGGCGTGATCGTTACGACGGCATGGTTGATGTTCGGACACGGCACGGTGGCGTACGCGGTCACTGTGACGGTCGATCTCGCGTCGTTCTCGGCCGCTCGCGCCCAGGGCAGCGACGTGTCTCAGTCTGGCTTCCCGCCGCCGTTTCTCGTCAGCGACCAGAGTCCGTCCGCCATGAGCACGATGACGTTCATACCGACAAACTTGAACGTGCCGACGACCGGCGCAAGTTTCCGCGTCGAGCAGGATGCGTTCGATATGGTCGACGGGTCCAACACTGGAGGGCAGTCGATCCTGCGCTTCTCTCTCGACGTGGACACGCCCTACCAGATTGTCGGCAACTACGACATCCTGGGCACTGCTTCCCAAACGCAATTGCTGGGCAGCTTGAACCTCCTCCAGTCGATCCCGTTCGGCGGCTTCTTTTTCAATGAGGGCTTCAGCATCAACGCCCCCAGTGGGACGAACTACACGCCGGGTTCGATGGGCGGCACCGGTTCGACGACCGGCATGCTCTCCGGCGGCTTCACCTACGACTTCGAAGCCCAGTTTCACTTCGACCCCGATGGCCCGGGCCAGTCGGAGGGCGTTGGTTTCTTCGAACTGCGTCTGGGCGACGCGGTCCAGGTCCCCGAACCGTCCGTTGTGCTACTACTCGGTTTTGGGTTGGTGGGGTTGGGGTACCTGAAACGACGTCGTCCCAGAGTTCTTCGCGTGATAACGGTTGCGGGTCTGCTGCCGGTCGTCTTGGGCTTTACGGCGGAGGCTGAGGCCACCACGACGATCCGCGTTTCCCAGGAGTCCAACGCGGGTACGGGCGACTTCGACGCCAACATCCTGGGCTTTATCGGATCTCGGCCGTTCGAACTGCAGAACCGCCGTGTGGAGGTTGTCAGTGCGCTTCCTGACGAGAGAGAGTGCACTTGAAATTCCTAGGCGTATTGGGGAGGTTTGACCTGCGAACCCTCGTCCCGTTCTTCACTCTCTGTTTGTGTCTCTTCGGCCATCCGTTCCAGGCGGAGGCCGTTACGATCGCCACCTTCTCGGACCGGGGTGACGGTGGTCTTCGCATCGTCTGGTCGGGGAGCGATACGGCCGCCGTCGCCCTGACGAATCCGAACGACACGCTGTTCGATGGCTTCCAGCTCGAGCAGGACACCTTTGCCGCGACCGTTGTCGACGCGAATGCGGACGTCGTGATTGGTAACGTCACGAACGACACGCAGGCTCTCACCTTCACGGCTATCACGCTCGCTGGCGTCATCGACGACGACGGGGGCGCCGGACAGGATGACCTGCGGATCTTCTTCGCCGCGGGAGACGGGCTCATCGCGAACCCGGGCGACGTGCTCACCTTCAACGTGACCTACGAGTTCGCCCCGACGAACGTGACGTTCTCCGAGGTCGTCCTGGCTTCCTCCTTTACGAGCACGAACCAGGACTTTGCCCAGCTCACCAACGGGGTCACCCTGCAGATCGCCACCCCCGTACCGGAGCCGTCGACCTGGATGACTCCGCTCCTCGGACTGGCGCTCCTGTTCATCGTGCGAAGGCGCTAGCCAAGCCGCGCGAGCCGCGCTCGGGTGTACATAACACCATACGACGACAATTCAGCCCTGCCATAGTCGTCAGACCCTGCTTATACGCTATAAGGAAGGACGCCCCTTTGTCGGCTGTTGTCGAGAGGAGAATCTCCCGACAACAACCGGTTCAACGTGGATGCGTATTCCGGCCGATCGTGATCACCGACGACCTGCACAAGAGATTCAAGATCCATTGCGTGATTGCAGGGCAGGACATGAGCCAGGTCGTTCGGAAACTCATCGAAGAATACCTGGAGCAATCACAAGAAGAGACCGAGACTCAGGAAAACTAAGTCGGCCCACCGCGAGTGCACTAACACCCATGGCGGGCCTAACCATTGAACCTACTAAGGAGGTCCAAATGGCTATCGCCATTCTAGCCGTTTCGTCGATCCGTATTTCCCATCCGAACAAACTCCGCGACGCGA
>CBDAPB010000027.1:0-160814 GCA_965198265.1 Terriglobia bacterium | reverse complement strand
CGGCGGATTCGGGTGCGGGCGATCATCAGCTCAGTTCACAACCAGTTATTAATAAGGATGAAAGGCGACCAGTAGAACGGATGCTCGTATCTCGGGTCGGACAGCAGCTCCAGCTGCGCCTGTTGCAGTGCCTTCGCCTTGGTGGAGGACGTGTTCCGGAGTTCGCCGTAGAAACGCCCGATGAGTTCGGATGTCGCCTCGTCGCTGATCTGCCACAACGTGGCCAGTGCACTCTTGGCGCCCGCCTTCACGGCGACACCAGCCAGGCCCAGTGCGGCGCGATCGTCACCCGATGCCGATTCGCAGGCGCTCAGCGTCAGCAGTTCGATCGGCGATTATGCACTTGACGAACCAAGTGGAGGGGGTTAGCATGGCCCAATGCGGAAACATTTGGCCGCTGCCATCCTCATTGCCATCACTACATCGACGGGATTTCTAGTGGAAAGCATATACCCACTAGGCGACATCCGCTGGTTCTATGTGATTGTTGCGTGTAGCGTTGGGTTGATCCTTCTATACCTTCCGGAAATTGCGATACGGCCGGTAAAAAGATGCGTGAAGAAGTGGACTCCATTGTTTGACATGACGATAGAAAGAGCCATTGCTCACGTCCGGTCGTGCCAGCCAGATCAGTACACGCCAGAGTACCTGCCAACGCTGGAGAAAAAGATCGCTGAAGCAATTTATGAAGAGGCATGCCGGAGCCATGTCAGGGTTTGTGGAACACCGAAGGGAAAGCTGAAGGCGCAACGAATACAGCCGAAGGAGTTGAAACGGCTTGGCATACATTGTGGCGTTATGCCGGGTGGCTATCGCTGGATTCTTGCGCCTGATGACCAGATGGCCAACGAGGAATTATTTGACGGGATGATCGATTTTTACAGTGGGTTGAAGGTCGATAGCCGGGATATCTACACTCTGTGGCCGACAGTCGCCCCGCCCGATTGGGACGAGCGGGGCGACTGATAAATGCTAATTCAGAGTAAAGACCAGCCCAAACATCACCGCAGCTCCATAGTTGCGCGTGTAACGAACGCCAGAGTGAATCCCGTACCTTCCCCCCGCGCCCTTGATTGCGGCAACCAGTCCGCCACCGTAGTTGACTTCGTTGGAATCTTCACAGGACGTCTCAATGCAGAACTCACCCGTCGTATAACCGATCAGCCCAATGGGGATGACCGAAAACCTGTTACTGTCGGACACCGAGGCTCCGACGGAGATATCCAAGCCATAGGTGTCGAGTTTGATGTCAGCGCCTATTTCGTTCGCAAGTTCTTGGAAAGCTGCTTCTCCTTCCCCATTGAGTCGGAGGCCGTGCCCGTCAACTCCGACATAAAGACGTTCCCTCTGTATGGCGCCACCACCAAGGAATCCCTTGGTGTATTCTTCACCACCGACGACGGCCCCGCCGTAGAGATGAATGTCTCCTGTTTGCGCGTATGCGGCAGGAATGAGTACGCTCAATGTTAGCAGGCCCAATGCGATCTTCGACAGCATTGCAGAACCTTCCTTTCTCGTGTGATTCGTTTGGGAATTTCCGGCGACCGATAATAGGGTGTGGCCACCGGGTCGGTTGCCACACAAATCGCACGCAAGGTGCGGGTTCCCGCCTGTTTCCTTCAAAGCGAAGGTCTTGTATTCGGCGAGCGACCCAGTGTCAGGTCGCGCACGATTTGTATGGCGAGAGGAAGATTACGACAGGTCGGCCAACTGCGTCAAGTAGGGAGATATAAACGATGAAACCCGTTGCTTCGAGGATTGATCTGATTCGTCTTTTTTCCAAATTTGATCTAGAAGATTCAGAAGTTCAGTGGCTAAAACCTCCGCATTTTCTGGCAAGAAAACAAATCGGTGAACTTCAGAAGGTACTAAGGGATCTTGATGAATGGCCTTTTGTTCCATTGAATGAAATTCGAGGGCAACGACTCGCTGCCCCTTGTGATTCAAACAACCGACCTGATGGCCGACGCAGAGCCTAAATGTTGTCATTATGCCACCAGATCCCTGTAGGTGAGGTTCTCCGTGGTGACGATCCTATGCAGGGTGTCCCTAAATATATGAGGGTTGTCGCGGTTGTTGAAGCGCCACTCCAGTTCCTCAAGGTAACGGTCCAGATGCTTCGCACTGATCTTGTGGAACGCCCCGACAATAGACCGCTTGAACAGGCTCCACACGCCTTCAATACTGTTCGTGTGGACATCACCGACAACCCATTCCTCGGCAGAGTGGTTGACCGTCTCATGGCGGGTGTCGTGATCCTCGATCCCGAGATAAGACTTCAGTTCGTCAGTGTAGATCGCTTCGGTCTCGTCTTTGACCGTGCGGTTGATGAAGTCGTGCAAGGTATGGCGGCGGATGTTCGGGATGCGCTCCAGCCGAACCTTCCCGCCGCGCTGGATCGCGCCAGCAACCCAAGTCTTATTCCCCCGGTATCCCCGGCCTCTGTTCTTGGCCTTTCCACCGACAAGGGTTTCATCGACCTCGACCACGCCGAACAGCGTGGGGCCCTCAAAGGCGTCGTTACCCATCGCCTCACGTATCCGGTGGCAGAGATACCAGGCCGTGCGGTAGGCCACACCCAGTGTCCGTTGAAGCTGAAGGGCCGACATGCCTTTCTTGGACTCGCACATCAGGTAGATTGCAAAAAACCATTTACGGATCGGCAGGTGGGAGTCGTGCATGATCGTTCCAGAACTCACAGTGAACTGATGCTTGCAAGACCGGCACTTGAACTTGTGCTTCACAGGAAGCTCGAACACGTTCATGTCCCCGCAACGCACACAGGCAACTCCGCGCGGCCACCGCAACCCCTCAAGGGCTCTGAGGCACTGTTCGTTGGAACTGAATTTGTCCACTAGGGAGAACAGGTTGATGTCAGTCATGGAAAAACCTCACAAGAAGAAACGGAAACCGGCACCGAGAAAACGACCACCAAAGTTTCTTGAACTGGATGACCGCACGCTCATGGAAAAAATCTTCGGTAAGAGGGTGATGCGGAAGGTCGACGAGATAGTAGAGGGTCGATCTAAATGACTGCAAAAATCAATCTTGCCGACCATAAAAAGAAGGGTATCATGGCTGATATTGGTTCGTCAAGTGCATAATCACCATTGATTGTCATCTTCCGCTGCTACAGAAAAGACGTTATCGGGAAATCGCTCGATCGATCGGGTGTTCGATCCAGGAGGTGCTGCGGGCACGCGAGTTGATCAGCAAATTAGACCCGAATCCCGGGTTGAACTATGGTGGTTCAGAACCCCGTCTCGTCCTACCCGAAGCCACGTTCGTCAAGGTGGAAGGGGCCTACAAGGTGCTAGTGGACGACGAAGGCCTTCCGAACTTGCGGCTTAGCCCGAGTTTTCTTGCGATTGCTCCAACAGGGAGACCTGGATCGGGACGCCAGGAGCTTCCTTCGTGAACGGTTACGGGCCGCGAGGCAATTCACGAGGGATCTGGACCAGCGGGAACGACTGATTGTAAGAGTTTGCAAGCTCGTAGCCGAGCACCAGGCCGAGTTTCTCGACAGTGGTCTGGAGCGGCTCAAACCTCTGACGATCCAGCAAGCCGCCGACGAGCTCCATGTCAGTTCAGCCACTGTTAGCCGATGCGTAAAGAACAAATACGTCAACACGCCGCAGGGCGTCGTGGCGCTGAGGTCATTATTCTCGGCGGGCGGCAAAGGCGACGTTGGCGCGCACACTTCGATCAATGCCGTTCGGCACCGTATCAAGGAGCTGATCGAGGCCGAAGACAAGGACAAGCCGCTGACGGACCGGGAGATTGCCGATCAGCTCTCCGCGGAGGGAATGCTGGTAACACGCCGGAATGTAGCTGAGTACCGAAAAGTGATGGGGATACCCGGCTCTCGATCGCGCGGTTAGTGGCCTGTAACAGAGAGAGTGATAGTGGCGTTGCGAGCGCAACGGTGCCGGATTCTAGGAGCGCCGCCCGAGGTAATGCTGCTTCATTGCGAGAAGGCGCGACAACGAAGACGGTGCCGTTCCGCAACCCGAAGGGACGATGGGTCTTGCCAGCCACGCAGAGGAGCGAGGAAACCGGCGTTTTTCGTTCTGCAACGACTCGTGAGAGGATCCGCAAGGCCCATCGGCGACGCTTTCACTATCTCTGTTACAGGCCACTGGCGTTGGACCGATCAGCCGGAGCTCCGACTGTGCTCACACCCGGACGCGACCGACCCGACCTACCCCGACACCCATCGGATGAGAGACGACAGGAGTCCGTCGGGAAGGGTCTGGGCGAACACGGCAACGAGCTCGAGATTCGTCCGGAATTCCAGGGAGAAGTTCTCAAGGGCTCGCTCCTGGGCAAAATTCTCCTGCTCGACCTGTTCGAGAAACTCCTTGAACCAGAGGCGTACGAGGTTGGCGGGTACTGTCGACAGATCCTGGTAGAGGTACTCGCCGACAACCTGCGCTTCGGTCAGGGGTGAACGGAGCGAAATGATGTAGGGACCATCCCTCTGAGACCCTTCGTTTTCAATGGCATCGAGGATCACGCGCGCACGGACGTAGTTGTACTGCCCGAGCAGCTGCTCGGGATCTTCACCCTCGTTTGGCTCGGTGATGGGCAGGTAGTTGATGTTCAGCTCGCCGGGTTCATAGTAGTCGGTGACTTCCCCGATCGGCGAGGTGAAATCCAGGTAGGACTCGATCGCTGCAATGTAGCGATTGCGGGACGAGGGGCTCGGGGCCGAACCGAACAGCAGGTAGCTGTACAAGCCGAAGCCCGGCTCCTCGGAATCCGTACCGATCAGGAACGCCCGGGCTGTCTCGCGAATGCGGGCGGGGGCATCCGAACCGGTGCGGTCCGGTGGAACCGCGGTCGTGTCTTCCATGGGGGCGCAGCCGACCCCGGCGAACGCGACCCACAAACCTACGGTCACTCCAAGTGCCACACGATGAATCGGCAGTCGCAAAACGGACCTCGGCCTAACCTCAAACATCACTGCCTCGTTTCTTCAACACCAGGGTCTCGACAACCCGGAACACGATCTGCACCAGACCGAACATGACGACGAGGACGACGCCAGTGGCGGTCTTGCTCAACGGGACGTCCGGATACATCAGGTAAAAGAACAACCATACGAGGAAAGTCAGGACAACCGCCGCCACAGCTACGATCCTCGTCTTTCGAGTGGGTTTCGTCTTTTTGGCTTCGTCGGGGCCGTCCTTGTTTGTCATAGTTGCGATGGTAAATTGATAACAAGCTTGATGCAGCATTAACAGCGAAAAAGCCGGCGGCGGCCTCGGCGCCCTGCGCCGACTCAGAGAAGCAAGCTCCAGCTCAGCCATGACCGTCAAGTCACTCAAAGCCGCACTCGAGAGGTCAGAACCAAGCAAGCTCGCCCTCATCGGCGTGCCCGACGATTCGAACTCCTCTTTCTTCCGTGGAGCGGCTGAAGCCCCTCCAGCGATCCGGGGACAGCTCTTTTCCGATGCCTTCAACATGTGGACGGAGACCGGCGTCGACTTGAGCGCGGACGTGTTCTTTGACGCGGGCGACCTGGGGATGGTCGGGCTTGCTGATGCCTGGGCCGCCGTCCAGGACGCGATCGAGGTTCTACTCGATCATGAACTGCCTCCGATCTGCCTCGGCGGGGACCACGCGATCACGTATCCCATCGTGAAGGCGTTCCGAGCCAGGTACGACAAGCTGAGTATCCTCCACTTCGACGCACACCCCGACCTCTATGGCGACTTCGGGAACAACCCGCACTCGCATGCCTCCCCGTTCGCGCGGATCATGGAGAATAACCTGGCGGATCGACTGGTGCAGGTCGGCATACGAACGGCAACGGGCCATCAGCGGGATCAGGCGGAACGGTTCGGCGTCGAAATGATCGAGATGCGCGCACTGAAGGATGACCTCAGTTTGGAATTCGATTCACCCGTCTACGTCTCGGTCGACATCGACGGTCTGGACCCGGCGTACGCGCCCGGGGTCTCCCACCCCGAACCGGGAGGCCTTTCGCCGCGGCAGGTGATCGATACCATCCAGCGTCTCGAAGGAAAGCTGGTCGGCGCGGATATCGTCGAGGTCAACCCACGGAAGGATTTCCAGAACCTGACCTCTGTTGTCGCCGCAAAGATCGTGAAAGAGATTGCGGGGAAAATGCTTGAGCCGGTGTAGGGGCGGTCTATGACCGCACAAGTGTGGCTTTGCGTGGTCTGTGCGCTCATAGAGCGCACGTGTTTCGGTTCGAAGATTGTGCGGTCATAGACCGCACCTACACCGACCTGGGGGTGTTCGCTTCAGCGGGGGTCGGCTCAGAAATCGACAGAACCTGTTATCTTAGTCCATTGTTCCCGACGGACTCATGAGGAAGCTCCTTCTGATACTCACACTGCTGGGGGTGGGCTGCGGCGACCCGGAAGAACAGTCCAGAATCCTTTACCGGGCGGCGATGGACGCCGTCGAAAACAAGGAACCTCTTGAAGCCGAGCATTTGCTGACACGCATCGAAAACGACTACTCCGACACAGTCATTGCAACGAAAGCCATAGAGACGCTTCGGGACTATCAAAAGGTACTCGAGGAGTCTGCGATCGAAGCCCTCGGCACGATCCACGCCGGACAGGGAGTGTTCTTCGGAACGAAAGGCAGGTACGCCTTCTCGGTCCAGGAGTTGATCGCGGCCAACCTGGCCGAACCGGTATTGGGCTCGGTCACGGTAACCGGATACCGATACCGGTTCGTTGTTGAATCGGGGAGGTCCGGCTACTCGATCGAGGCGATCCCGATCATGAACCCCGAGACGAAGAGACATTTCTACACCGACGTGTCAGGAATCATAAGCGAGGAAAGAGGTGAACCCGCGACCGAGCGGAGTCCGGAAGTATGACGAACCGTGACCTGGAAGCGAGCCGGGAGTACCACGAACGGACGAAACACTCGGCGTGGAGCGTCCAGAGCAGCGGACACACCCTGGATTGGCCGAACCAGCCGATCCCATTCAAGATCTATCCGACACTCAAGCCGGCGCTCTTCGAGAAAAAGATACAGAGGACCGAGGTACCGGCTCTGCTGGCCGTCTCCGGCTCCCCTTCAACCGAGCTCATCGCCTCGACGCCCACGGTTGAAGACCTGGCCCAGCTTCTCTACTTTTCAGCAGGAATCATCAAGAAGGCCGACTATCCGGGCACTGAGCTGTACTTCCGCGCCGCATCGTGCACCGGAGCGCTTTATGAAATCGAGCTGTACGTCATGTGCCGCGATCTGCCCGATCTCGATGCCGGTGTGTACCAGTTCGGTGCGAGCGACTTCGGTCTTCGGAAACTGCGCGACGGCGACCACAGAGGGTGTATCGCCGCCGCAACTGCTGCCGACGAAGCCATAGTCCACGCACCTGTCATTATCGTCTGCACTGGAACCTACTGGCGCAATGCCTGGAAATACGAGTCCCGAACGTACCGTCACTTTGGCTGGGACAACGGCACGATCCTGGCCAACATGCTCGCCGTCTCGGCAGCGATGGGTGTCCCGGCCCGCGTGTATTCCGGATTCGTCGACGAGGAGGTCAACCGTTTGCTCGACCTGGACATCGAGCGTGAAGTGGCGTTCTCGCTGGTCTCTCTGGGGTTCACCGACGAACCTGCTCCCGAGCCTCCGGAACAACTCCCCGCGCTGAACCTGGCGACGGTTCCCTTGTCTCCGACCGAAGTGCGCTACCCGGCGATGAGCCGGATGCACGAAGCGTCGTCGCTGACCTCGACAAAGGAGGTCACGGAGTGGAAGGGGTCCCTAGCCGCTGCAGCAGAGGAACCGGCTTCGGGGGCAATAGTCAAACTGACGCCCAAGGGAGACGACCGACTGGCGCCCGACGCGATCGAGAGCGTCATCCTGCGGCGCGGATCGACACGGCAGTTCTCGCGAGAGCCGATCGCGCTGGAGCAACTCTCGACCATGCTCGACCGGGCGACGAGGGGGATATCTGCCGACTTCCTGGCACCCCCGGGCAGCCAGTTGAACGACCTTTACCTGATCGTCAACGCGGTTGACGGTATCCAGCCGGGTGCATACTTCTACAGACGCAGGAATCAGGAACTCGAGTGCCTCAAGGAAGAGGATTTTCGCGGAACCGCCGCACACCTTGGGCTGGACCAGGCACTGCCCGGAGACGCCAGCGTCGCTGTCTTCTTCCTCGCAGATTTGCGCGCCATCCTCGAACGGTTCGGAAACCGCGGCTATCGCGCCACTCAACTGGAGGCGGGAATCATCGGTGGGAAGCTCTACCTTGCCGCCTATGCGCAGCGGCTCGGGGCGACAGGCCTCACCTTCTACGATGACGAGGTGACGGAGTTCTTCTCGCCCCACGCCGCCGGCAAGAGCGCGATCTTCCTGATGGCGTTGGGGCGGAGCGTCAAGCGGAAGTAGCAATCACCCACCGCTCTAGGATCGGTCGAGGTCGGTAGTGTCCCAAGGACACTACCGTCGAGGTTCGCCGGTTTGTAATCGACCAATCCTTCGGGATAAGATTCGGCACGTTCCCCGACTGCCTCAAACCTGCCACAACCCCGGGAGGTCGCCATGAACGTCTCGTTCAAAACACATTGGAACCGAATCGCCGTCTGCGTTGCGATCATGCTGCCGTTTTCGGTCTCATCGATGCCGGCTCAGTCCGGATCGAGCGGATCCGCACCGCACTACTTCAGCGATCCGGCCATCTCTCCGAACCTGACAGAGATCGCGTTCGTGTCGGCCGGGGACATATGGATCGTCCCCGCGGATGGTGGCATCGGACACCTGCTGGTCTCCCATCCGGCGACGGAATCGCGACCGATCTACTCTCCTGACGGAACTCGACTGGCATTCGTGTCGAGGCGGACGGGCGGGGGAGACATCTATGTCCTCACGCTGGACACCGGCGAGGTCCAACGACTGACCTTCGCTGACGGCAACGACCAGCTCGATGGCTGGTCGTGGGACGGCCGATGGATCTACTTCAGCTCGACGAACCAGGACATTTCGTCGCGGAACGACGTGTTTCGCATCCGTTCGGGCGGTGGCACGCCGATGCCCGTGACGGCGGACCGATACACGAACGAGTACTTTTCCGCTCCCTCGCCCGATGGATCGACCCTGGCTTTCACGGCCCGTGGCATCGTCTCGGGCCAGTGGTGGCGCAACGGTCACAGCCACATCGACGAGTCCGAGATCTGGTTGATGAGTGACGGCCCGACTCCAAGCTACGAAGCCGTGACGAACGGCGGGGCGAAAGACCTGTGGCCGATGTGGAACCCCGCGGGCGACAGGCTCTTCTACGTGTCGGACCGGACCGGTTCGGAAAACATCTGGACCCATGTACCGGGACGGGAGGCCCGGCAGGTAACAGACTTCGATGATGGTCGTGTACTCTGGCCCACGATTTCATACGATGGAAGCGTTATCGTATTCGAGCGCGATTTTGCGGTCTGGAAACTGGATACGCGTTCCGGGGCGGCGAATCCCGTTCCGATCACGCGGCGAGGCGTGGCCGCCGTTCCCGGCGTGGAGCACCGGACGTACTCCGACGAGTTCCAGGAACTGGCACTCTCGCCCGACGGCAAGAAGGTCGCCTTCGTCGTTCACGGCGAGGTCTTCGCAGCCTCTGCCGCGGACGCGGGTGCGGCAACGCGGGTGACCCGAACTCCCCAGCGGGAGTCGTGGGTCACCTGGTCACCCGACAGCCAGGGTCTCGCCTACGTGTCCTCTCGAAACGAGTCACTCGACTTGTTTACCTACAGTTTTTCCGACGATGCAGAAACGCGGCTCACGAGCGATACCGAAGATGACTACGCGCCCGTCTTCTCACCCGACGGCAAGATGATCGCCTTCCAGCGCGCCGATCGTGAACTGCGGGCAATCGAACTGGACAGCGGGGAAGAAAGGCTGCTGGCTGCGGGCACCTTCCGGCGTTTTCCGTCTAATCGACAATACGGATGGTCACCTGACAGCCAGTGGCTCGCGTTCGCCCCGATCGACGACAAGTCTTTCCGCAACATCCAGGTCGTTCCCAGGGACGGAGGTCCTGCCCGGCCCGTCAGTTTCCTGGCCAACACATATGGAGGCACCCTCTCGTGGAGTCCGGACGGTGAGTTCATCCTGTTCGACACGGCTCAGCGGACCGAACCGGGACAGATCGCACGTGTCGACCTCGTATTACGGACCCCCGAGTTCAGGGAGGACCAGTTCCGCGAGCTCTTCGAAGAGGTACCCCCGTCGGATGAACCCGAGGATCCGGATGAGGAAGAGACCGCCGAAGACGAGGAAGACGAGGCGGATTCGGCTACTCCTGTGGAAATCGTCTTCGATGATATTCGGGAACGCCTGAGCCTGCTGCCGATCGGCGTCGCCGCCGGGTATCAGGTGATCAGCCCGGATGGGAAATGGCTGCTGATGATCGCGAGCGCCGAAGGCTCCCAGAACCTCTACCTGTACTCGCTCGACGAGCTGAGCAGTGAACGCCGGGTTGCCCGTCAGCTGACTTCGACAGGAGGGTCCAAGGGTTACGCTCAGTTCTCTCCCGACAACAAGGAAATCTTCTTCCTTCAGCAGGGTCGCATCAACAGTATCTCCGTCGAAGGTCGGGAGGCGAAACGCCTGGACGTCACGGCAGAGATGGACGTCGATTTTGCCGTGGAAAAACTCGAGGTGTTCAAAGAAGGATGGGCAATGCTCCGCGACGGCTTTTTCGATCCGGACTTCAACGGCATCGACTGGGAGGCCATCCGCGACGAGTACGGCGCCCGGATACGAGGCGCCGGGTCGCCCGACGAAATGCGACGGATCCTGTCCCTGATGGTGGGTGAACTGAACGCGTCACACCTCGGTGTGGGTCGCCCACCCGGCTCGAACAGCCCGTCGGTGGGTCGTTTGGGCCTCGCGTTCGACCGCGGAGAGTACGAAGAGTCCGGCAACCTGAAGATCACCGAAATCCTGCCGCTCGGACCCGCAGCTCTGCAGGAAGAAATTCAGGTCGGCGACTATCTGCTGGCGGTCGACGGTGTTTCCCTCGATGCTCGGAGCAACCTGGATCAGCTGCTCGATCACAAAATCAACCGCCGGGTCGAGTTGACGCTCGGGGAGGACGCGGCCGGCGCGGAATCTCGCGTCGTCACCATCCGGCCCAACACGAACACGGTAAAAGGTCTGAAGTACCGGCGGTGGGTCGAAGACAATCGCGCCTACGTCGATCGCATCGAGGTCTGAAGTACCGGCGGTGGGTCGAAGACAATCGCGCCTACGTCGATCGCATCAGCGACGGACGGCTGGGTTACGTGCACATGGTCAACATGTCGGCAGGCGCCCTGAACCGGCTGCATGTGGATCTCGATGCCGAAAACCACTCACGGGAGGGCGTCGTCATCGATATTCGCGAAAACAGCGGCGGGTTCGTCAACGTGTATGCGATCGACGTGTTCTCCAGGCGCGGGTACCTGACCTTGACGCCGAGAGGTCAGCCCGCGACACCTGCGCGATCGATCCTGGGACAGCGTGCGCTGGAATCTCCGACCATACTCGTCACGAATCAGCAGTCGCTTTCCGACGCCGAAGACTTCACTGAAGGCTACCGAACGCTCAACCTCGGCAAGGTCGTGGGCGAGCCGACGGCTGGCTGGATCATCTACACCAGCGGCAGGAGGTTGATCGACGGCTCCAGCTTCCGGGTGCCCGGATGGCGTGTGACGACCAACGACGGTACGCTCATGGAGATGAACCCCCGAGACGTCGACATAGAGGTAAAGCGGCCGATCGGCGAGAGCTTCACGGGTCGGGATTCCCAACTGGATAAAGCCGTCGAAGAACTGCTGAAGCAAATCGACAACGGCGGAGGATACCGCTGAGGTGGCGGATGATACCGCGGGGCCGGCGGATGATACCGCGGAGGTGTAGGTGCGGTCTATGACCGCACACTCTTCGAGCCGAAACATGTGCGCTCATAGAGCGCACCTATCACTCGATCCCAGAGTTTCGCACCCTTTCTTCAGGCCGCAACAACGTGCGCTCATTAGAGCGCACCTACACGCGATTTGGTTCGCTCAGCGCCGCGGGAGCCGGAACTGCAGTGTCTCAGAACTCTCCAGGTTGCTCTCCGTTTCCGCTCGACTTCGCCACGCCTGGCGCAATTGCTTGTTGGCAAACAGTTCCAATTGGTCGCCGCGATGCGGCGAATGGGGTTGGCTCGCGTTTCCGTAGCTGAGAAGGACCCGGGCTTGAATGGGATCGGAGAACTCGATGGCAGCGACGTAGCTGTCTCCATACGTTGCGCGGTAAAGCTCCCCATCCGGATCGAACTCGAGAACGCGAAAGACGCCAAGATCGCCGGGGCCGCCGTTGGCGGGGAGGTCTTTGCCGGCGTACTGCAAACGATAGACGTCACCCCAGGCGACGTCGAGTGCACCATAGTCTTCCTCGACTTTGGCGGCTGCGGTTTCCAGTGCGGCAGCCGCGCCACGGGGGTCGCGCAAACCGTCGGGGGTCGTCCGTGGATTCTCCTCATCCCACGGGGTTTCGAAGATTCCCGAGTCCGGGCCGATTTCCGTGACCCACGCCTGGAAAAGGACGGCGCCGCGACTGTCCGCGTTCGCTTGTCGATCCCACGAATCCAACACCTCGGCGGCAGCGCGAGCCCGTCCGCCACGACGGCGAGCGGTCGGAATCAAGTCGTCGAGAATCCGGTCCGCCAACTCCATCCGCGTGGAGTGCTTGTACTCGATCATTTCATCGAAACTGATCGACTCGTCCTCGTCGAGCATACGGGCCGACCGCTGCGCGCGGAAGCTCATTTCGCGAGGTGCCATGTAGGCCGGATACTCTTCCGGGTCGAGTTCCATCGGTAGCGTCGAGGTCCACGGCGGGTCGTTGGCATTCTGGACCCAACCGCTCTCTGGATCGAGCAGACGCGGCAGCACCGCGTAGGCGTGAGTCTGATCCCAGAGGTTGGCCGGATGATTGCCGGGCTGGACTCCCTGGGAGTACTGCCAAGTGACTCCCTCCCCCCGAACCGGTTGACGCCCCCCGAACAAGTACATGATGTGACCGTCCCGGTCCGCGTAAAGGACATTGAAAGCGGGGTTCTGGAGCCGGCTGAGACTTTCTTCGAAGTCGTCAATGTTCGTGGCTCGCATCATGTCCCAGTACTGTTCGGCGAAATGGGGCTGATCCAACCCGACAATCCGCGCAACCAGCACGCTCTGTCCAAACTCGGCGACGACGGGACCGTGATCGGTGCTGCGAATGGTCAGAACCTCATCCCGCAAGGTGCCGTCCGCCTGCTTGATTCGCAGCGTCTCACTCCGCGAGTCGAATCCTCGGACGTAGTCCGGGCCGAAACCCACCGGCGGCCAGTAGTAACCTTCTCCCCCGAGGAAAACCTGGTACAGATCGGCTCCGTCCATTGTGCTGACGGTATGCGTCCATCCCAGGTAGTCATTGAAGGCGATCGCCAACATGGGGAACCCGACCAGCGTGGCACCGTACGCGTCGAGGTCCGGCGCGACAAGCTGTGCTTCGTAAAACATGAAAAAATCCGACCACGGCAGGTGAGGATTGGCCATTAGCATGGCGTTCTCGCTCTCCGAGCGTTCCGGACCGATCGCCCAAGCATTCGATCCGAGCGCCCCAACGGCGTTCAGAGTCGGCTGTATTGACGCGCCGACGAACTGTAAGTGGAAGATCCGCTGAAGGTGCGCGAGAACGTCCGAGGGCACGATCGGCAAGACAACCTCCATCTCGTCGGCGATGAGGTCGGGATGCTCCTCAGCATACTCGTTGATCCCGGCTGCAAACGCTTCGAGGTAAGCACGGATACCCGGGTTCTGCACCCCCAACCACTCTTCTGCCCGGCCGGGAACACCCATCGTCCTGATGTACCGATCGGATTCGAGGTGGTCCTCCCCCCAGTACTCGGCCGCGCGACCACGAGCCTCGCCGTAGAGCTTGAGTATCAGGTCCCCGTGGCTGTGCATCTGAGCCCAGCCGAATGCGTGGAACAAACCCTCCCAGGTCTGGGAGTAGATGTGAGGGACGCCCCAGGTGTCCCACAGGATCTCGGTTTCGGTCACTGGACCCCTGGCCCCACAGGAGGTCAGGACGAACGTAATTAGCAGCAACACTGAGGCAAGACGGAGCTCGCCGCCAACAAGACGATTACAGTAATGCATGTTTCTCAAGCTAATTGTTGGATGCGGCGATTTCCGCCAGACGTTCCTTGATCCGGTCCTCCGGCAGCCAGGCGCCACGCACCATCACCCCGGAGCGATCGGCGACGTTGGCGACATCTTCCAGCGGATTCGCGTTCACCAGCAACAGGTCGGCGCGTTTCCCGACTTCGACCGTCCCGAAATCGTCGTGGTCCTTGAAGTACTCTCCAACGTTGACGCTGCCGGCCTTGATGATCTCGTAGGGCGACATCCCGGCAGCGGCCATCACTTGAAGCTCCCTGTGAATGGAGAACCCGGGGACGCTGAACTGCTGGGGGGCATCGGTTCCCATCAGGATGGGAACGCCGCCATCGTGAAGCGCTTTGAGGATTCGCATCCGACTGTCGATGATCTGTCGGGCGCGGGCTGCTTCGAAACCGTCGGCCGACAGGCGCGACTCGTGCTGTTGGGTCCACCGCTCTACCTGGTCGGGCGGCATGTACTGCAACTCGGGGAGGCCCGTCAGGGCTTCCAGATCGCTCGTACCCATCAGCGTCTCCCAGAGCGCCATCGTCGGAACGACCCAGGCTCCCGCATCCTTGGTTTTCTGGACAATATCGACAAGTTTCTCCTCGTCGACCGGCCCGGTGTCTCCCTCGAGGTACTCGACGTAGCCGTCCAGATGATCGAACGTCTCCTGCCCCTTCTCGATCGCATGAGCCAGGCCGACGTCAGCAGGAACGTGTCCGCCGAAACGGATCGCTTCTTGCTGTGCCGTATCGGCCATCGCATCGTATTCGTCCATGGTCAAGCCCGGGTGGATCTTCAGCAGGTCCCACCCTTCGGCCTTCTGCGTTCGAACCTTCTCGACTGCCTCTTCCGGGGAGTTGATCGAGTTGTCGTTGAAGCTGGGCCCTGCCAGGTAGAGGTTGGGGGCGACGAGCTCACCGCGATTCGAGCGGTCCCGCAGATCCAGCTGTCCGTCGGCACCCAACATGCCCCGAACCGTCGTGACACCGTTGGCGACGTACATGAAGAGTACGGCTTCTGTAAACTCCGCCGGTTGATTCGGCGGGGGGATATGGCCGTGCATCTCCGCAAGACCGGGCATCAGGTACTTGCCGGTACCGTCGACCAGGACCGCGCCATCAGGCACCTCGACCTCTCCGGCCGGGCCGATCGCGGCAATGCGGCCGCCCTGGATCACGACGGTCTGTTCGTTCAAAACCTGTTCGGAGTCCATGGGAACCACGTTGACTCCGACAAAGGCCACCGGCAGCGTCTGGCCCGATGACGCCGCAGCCTCCTCAGGCTGCTCCGAAGGCGGCGCCGCGCAACCGGGCAGCGCGAGCAAAAAAGCGGTCAGGAATGTCAGGGTTAAAAACTTCATCGTCCCTCCTCTCGTCGATGGACAGCACTTCAAGCCAAATATCTTACGTCTTTTTACCCGGTTTTTTGGCTAATATAAGGTATGAGTCAGCCGCTCTTCTCTCCCTCTTCGGTCTTCTGGCGGGTCAACCGTGAACTTGCCAGCGCCCTTGCGGGTCCTCGTGCGGTTTTGATGCAGATCGCCCATCCGCTGATTGCGGCCGGGGTAGCCAACCACAGCCGATTCCGTGAGCATCGCCTGGCTCGTCTCTATCGCACCTCCCTGGCCGCCACAGCTATCACGTTCGGAAGTCGGGACTTTGCCCTCCGAGCTGTGAGATCCATCAATCGGAAACACCAGGCGGTCCACGGCGTCCTGCAGTCACGGGCAGGAGTGTTTCGCACTGGAACGGCGTATGACGCGAATGACCCCGAATTGAAGCTGTGGGTGCTCGCAACGATAATGGACTCGACGCTGCTGGTCTACGATTCGTTTGTTTCACCATTGTCAAACGGTGAGCGTGAAGAATACTACGACGGATTCGTTCTGTCGGCGAGGCTGTTCGGGATACCGGAGCACCTCGTTCCGGCTACGTATCACGATTTTCGGTCGTACGTGAACAGCATGATGGAAGGCGAAGTGATCACGGTTAGCGATAGCGCCCGGGAAATAGCAGATGCGCTCTTTTCGCCATCCGTTACCGGAACCCTATTGTATCTAGGAAGTACTGTTGGAATTGGTTTACTACCGGAACGTCTGCGGCAGGAGTTCGGATTGCGATGGAGTCTCCGGCGGGAAGTCTGGCTGCGGAGAATAGCCGGACTCTCCAGGCATACCCGCCGGCACGTACCTTCGATCCTTTGCAGTAGCCCAGTCGCGACCGTATCGGAATGGCTGGCTTCAAAGCCTGGATCTGTAACAGTCCACAGTCACAACCAGGAACGTTCACGAAGCTGACGTTTCACTAGCCCGGATTATTCATGAATTGTCTGCTGCAGCGGCGGATACACTCGCAGATACGGCGTTGCGCTCGGTCGGCCTCCTCGACGTATTGTCATATACGCCTGCGGGGGCCTCGGTCGCGCGCCTTGTCTCTGCGGCGTCTCCACCGCTTCGCGACGACAACCACGAATAATCCGGGCTAGTCGAAGCGCAAAGCGAGCATCGGATCGATCCGGATCGCCCTCCGGGCCGGCACGAAGGACGCGGCACCCGCCACGACTCCCAGGACCAGTGAGATCCCGCCGAAAACCAGCGGATCGACCGCGCTGACACCGAACAGGAACGTCGAGAGCACCCTCGTCACGCCGACAGACAGTGCCAGACCGATACCGGTACCGAGATCGGACTACCGGTCCCTCAGTAGGGACCTCAGCACGGCCGGCTCGCGCGTACCACTCTCGATCATCATCCGGCTGATCAGGCCGGCCAGGTTGGCCGTCGCGAAGCTCGGACCGCTGAAGTTTTGGGCGTCCGGGAGGGTTTCCAGGGACCTCGGGTAGGGGGAGGCGACGAAATGCGGAGTCGGGGTCGCCTCAAAGCGATGGGCATCGCCCTTGAGCTTCGGGTCGCCGGCGACACCAAAGGCGGAAGGGAAACTGCCTGGGAAGGCGGGCACGCCGAGGAAGTCATACGGCGCTACCAGGATGGGAATGTTCCGGCACACGCCTTCGAGGGCTTCTCTGTGGAGATCCTTGAGCGTTGCCAGGCTGAGGTTGACGACGTCCATCCGGTTCTCGACACACCACTCGAGTCCCGCAACGACCCGCTCGATTCGGGTCGCGAAGCTCTGCTCGAAGACTCGCACCGCAAAGAGTTCGACATCGGGCGCATGCCCACGAATCGCCGCGGCCACCGCGGTGCCATGACCGAGTTCGTCCAGCCAGGGGGGGTCGAGTTTAGCTGAGTTATTCAGGAACGAAACGCCACTGCGGACCTCACCCACGTGAGAATGAGTGGGGTTAATGCCACTGTCGACAACGGCAACGGTAATGGGCATTATCAGTGGTCAGTGGTCAGTGGTCAGTGGTCAGTGGTCAGTGGTCAGTGGTCAGTGGTCAGTGGTCAGTAGCTACGCTTGCTCTTTGGGTCCTGAGTGTCAACTCTCTTCCTGGCGCCTCTGCGATCATCCGTTCGAAGCGAGCCATGTTTCGCAAGCCTCTGGCCACTGACCACTGGCCACTTCTTCATACACTTACGCGCGATTGAGGCCTGACCACGATTCTGTCACGACCCGCCCATCGTTGACTCGCAACACGACGTTGGCGTCGGCCCCCAGGTACTCCCGGTGCGTGATTAGAACAATTGTCCGGCCCGACATCGAATCCCGCAGCGCGGAAAGAACCTTCTCCTGCAGATCGACGTCCATCGCGGAAGTCGCTTCATCCAGGACGAGGAGTTCAGGTCGGCGGCCGACCGCACGCGCGATACCGATACACTGCTTCTGGCCGCCCGAAACCGCCAGCCCGCGATCACCCATCTGGGCGTCGAGTCCCACATCGATCAGTCGCGTCAAGGCGGTCTCGATCCCGCCGCCGCCATAGCGGACGTTGTCTTCGAGAGTCGCGTTGAACAGGAAAGTGTCCTGCTCGACGAGCGCGATCTTCTCCCGAACGTCCGAAAGCCGGTAGCGTCTCAGGTCGACCCCGTTGAGCAAAACTGTCCCGTCATCCGGGTCATAGAGCCGTACGAGGAGATCTGCGATCGAGGATTTCCCGGCTCCGCTCGGCCCGACGACCACGCAGAACGAACCGACCGGCAGCGTGAAGGTCGCTCCCGTCAAGACGGTCTCACGGTCGTGGCGGAATGAGACGTCGCGGAATTCGATCGCCTCCACGCTCTCATCGAGGGGCTTGTCTCCGTCCATTACTTCCGGTTTTGCATCCAGGAGTTCGAACACTCGATGAGCCGACACCTTCAGTGTTGCAAGGTTCGTGTAGAGAGTGAGGATGTTCTGGATCGGGGCGATGAGCCGGGCCTGGTAGGAGATGAAAGCAACGAATGCGCCTAGCGTCATCCCTCCGCCGATGACCTGGTAACCGCCGATCACGAAGACGAGCAGGGCACCGATGGTCAGGCCCATCGACGGAATCATCCCGGCGACGATCGAGGTCTTCTGCCGCCGGAGCAGCGCGTCGACGAAACGATCGTTCCAGCCGCCAAACCGGTCCACCTCGTCCTCCTGCCGGTTCATCAGGACGGTGGTCCGCATGCCGAGAAACGTCTCGACGAGGAAGCTGCCGATATCGGCGCTGCGTTCGCGGAGGGTCCGCGTGTCGTCTTCCAGCCTTCGACGCACCCGCACCAGCCCTGCGACGACGAACGGCAACAGCACGAACGTCATCAGCGACAGCACCACGTTGAGGTACAGGAGTATGACAATTGCTCCGATGAGGAACAGGACGTTGCTCGTCAGGGCCAGCAGTGTATCGGCTGAAATCCGCTGGATCTCGCCGACGTCGTTGTTCAGGCGGGAGACAACGTCCCCCATGCGGTTCTTAGCGTAGAACCGTGGCGCGAGCCTCTGAAGGTGTCGATACACCTTCTGCCGCATGTCGAAGAGAATGGCTGCCGAGACCTGGACATAGCGGTAGCCCGTCCAGGCGTTCAACGCGTAGGAAAGGGCCATCACGGCCAGCATCGCGAGCGAGATCCAGACCAGGAGGCTGAAATCGCCCTGGAGCAGCGCATCGTCGATCAGGAGCTTGGTGAAGTAGGGCTGAGCGAGACCGGAAAGAGTTGCGATGGTCCCTAGGATGAGGACCAGGGCGAGACGCTTCCAGTAAGGTAGGACGAATTCGAGGATCCGTTGGCTCATGGGGAGAGTAGTCAGTAGTCAGTTGTCGGTAGTCAGTTGTCGCGGGTCGCCGGAATAACGAACAACTCGAAGCCGGCGTCGCCGGGCAATTCGACGCGTTTCTCGAAAACCAGGGTCTCCGCGTCGTAGTAGTCGATCGTGTTGCCGGCGGTGTGTAGGAGGAGCGTCGTCCCGTCGCTGCTGACTTTGACCGACGTGCGAGGGCGGCCTTCGTATTCCTGTTTCTTGAGGAACCGTCTCCCCTCCAGATCCCAGACGTAGAACTCGTACTGATCGACGGCATCGCGGACCATGTAGGCCCTCTTCCGGTTTGGAGAGACCGCAAAAGAGACCCCAAAACTGACGCCCGGGCTGGGGTTCGTTTCGAAGACATCCAGGCTGCGGTCGAGGAGGTTGAAGCGGGCGATGCCCATGATGTCCTGATCCGTCGTCGAGTCGGGTGAATTGAACGTGAACATCAGGGTTTCCGGGTCGTCGTAGACTTCTATGGGACGTCCCAACTCGACCGAACCCGCGCCCGGGTAGAGAGGGCGGTCCATCTCGATTTCGTCGACGATTTCGAATTGCTCGACGTCGATGACCAGGATATTGCCCAGGAAGTAGTAAAGGTACTTGCCGTCGGGAGACACGCGCATGATCCGAAACGGGGCGGAGTGCTCCGGTCCCAGCTCGAGCGACTTCGTAATCTTCTGCTCCCCCAGGTCGATCGTTACCAACTGCGGCTCCTCCAGGGTGTAGCGGTCGATCTCCTGAACGGCAACACGTACGACGGCAAACACGCGCGAACCGTCCGGATGCGGCGCAAAGTTGGGTATGACGCGCACCTTCCGGTTTCCTTCCGACAATTTGAAGGCATTGATGACCTGCCGGGATTCGATGTCGATGACCTCGATCCCTTCCATCTGCGCGGTGTTCGCATAGAAGCGCTTCCGGTCGGGCGACAGCGTCATGAAAATCGTCTGGCCGAGCTTGAACGGGATTTTGTGCTTGATGGCTCCGGTCGCCTCGTCCAATGCCAGGATCTCACCCGGCCAGACCGCCGTGTAGAGTGTTCCCGTCGGACTCTGCGGCAGACCTGTTTGAGGCAGAAAGACAGCGAAGGCGACCAAGAGCAGCAGCGATCTGGGGAAGCCGCGCCCAGCCAACTGACTACTGACTACTGGCAACTGACTACTCCCTAAGGCACGACAATGATGTGTGCCGTCGAATCACCGGGCAACTCCACACGCTTCTCGAACGCGAAGGTTTCCGCGTCGTGGTAGTCGATCGTGTTGCCTGCGTGGTGAACGTAGACGGTCTCGCCGTCCGTGCTGACTTTCAAAGATGTCCGTGGGCGGCCCTCGTAAGCCACTTTGCGCAGGAGCCGCTTCTGCTCGAGGTCGAAGACGTAGAGCTCGTGCTGATCGATCGCGTTCCGCACACCGTAGGCTCGCTTGTGATCCGGGGACACGGCAAAACCGCCGAGCCCGGCGCCCGGGGCCGCTTCGAAGAAGTCGAGGCTTCGATCACCGAAATCGAAGCGTGCGATCCCCATCACGCCGCGGCCGGTCGTCGGATCGGTCGAGGTGGCGAGAAACGTGACGCCACTGGGATCATCGTAGGTCTCGAATGACCGGCCGAGTCGAATCGTCCCTCCGCCCGGATACACGGGCCGTCTCAACTCCACCTTGTCGACGATCTCGAAACTCTCGATATTGATCACGAGGAAATCACGGGACAGGTAGAACAGATACTTGCCGTCCGGGGACACGCGGACCAGGGGAGCCTGACCGCCCGCGTACTCCCAGGGGATCTCCAGCGACTTGGTAATCTCCCGCTGTTCGAGGTCGATCGTCACGAGTTGCGGCGGTTCGATCAGGTAGCGGTCGCTCTCCTGGACGGCGACGCGCACGACCGCAAACAACAGTTTGTTGTCCGGGTGGGGTGTGAACCGACGGACGACGCGAACCACCCGGTTGCCTTCCGACAACTTGAACGCATCGAGCACCCGCCCCGATTCGATGTCGATGACCTCGATCCCCTGCATCTGCTCGGTGTTCGCGTAGAAGCGGGTGCGATCCGGAGAGATCTCCAGGGTCATCGCGGCACCCTGCCGCAGCTTGATCTTGTCCTGAACCTCACCGGTGGCCTCGTCCAGGACGATGATCTCGTCGGGCCAGACGGCCGCGTAGATGCTACCCAGGTCGGATTCCTGCGCTGCTGCCGGGGTCGCGGCCGCGAACAGGAGCAACGGGATCATCGAAAGCGTGAGAGTCCTGTAGATCAAAGCAAGCCTCACCCGTTGAAGCAGCCAGGGGCTGCTACGGGAATACCAGGTCGATGTTCCGCCAGTCCTTCGCCGCTGCCGCGCACTTCTTCGTCCAGTCCGGATAGTTGTTCAGGTGGTCAGGAACCTGCGCCGGCCAGTAACAGGTGATGTAACAATCGTAAAGGTCGCGCTCCACGGGCTGGCAGAGACCGGCGGTTCCACCCCTGGAGTCCACCTCCCACCCAGGGTCAAACACGAGCGAACAGCCCATCGGATAGTGGGGCCCGCTCGGTGGCCCCTGCTGGACCGCGTACACATCGCCTCCCGAAAGCATGAGGCGCTCGATCTGCTGTGCCTTACGGTTAACGGCTTTGAGATGTCGCATGGGGTTTCCTTTCATCAAACCGATCGAAGAACGCTGGGTTGCGCTCCGATATTTCCGCGTAGGTTTCCAGACAGGTCCGCGTCCATCCACGAATCCAGTCACAATAATGAAGGTTGGCATGCCCGATGTCGCCGTAGCGCACTTGCGCCTCGTGGTAACACCCCCCCGAACACAGGCCGCGGACCCAGCAAGTGTGGCACTCGGCCTTGTTCGACAGGTGAGTTCGACGGGAGAACTCTTCCCGCTTCTCTTCGTCCAGGCCGGTCCGGATGTGCCCGAGCACATGATCGGAGGATTCGACGAATCGATGACAGAGGGAAATGTCCCCTGATGGAGCGACACCCAGAAGACCCAGGCCGGCGCCACACGCGTAGTTTTTGCTGATTCCCGTGTGAAGCTCCTGGAGCGTGTCGGTCATGTTCGAAAAACCCATGTACTGGCCGGTAACGGCTCGCTCCAGGTAGAGTTTGCCGAGCTTCCGAAACTGGTCGAGCATCGAGTCGAAGCCGTCGGTGCCGATCGCATACAGGGTATTCGGCGAGGTTGTCACGGGGGCGAAACCGACCTCGTAGAAGCCGATGTCATCGGTGAGATGCTCGAATATCCGCACGACATCGAGAACCTGTGAGGTCAGGGTCACGCGCGCGCCGATCGGCCGGGTTCGGTGGTGAGTCAACAACTGCCGGATCCTGGGAAGAATCCGGTTGTAGCTGCCGCTACCATCCTTGAAAGTCCGGAATTCGTCCTGCAGTTCCTTCGGGCCGTCGATGCTGATCGTCACTCCGACATGATTCTCAGCCAGGAAGCCGACAACCTCTTCTGTGAGCAGCGTCGCGTTGGTCGTCAGGCTGAAATCGATGGTCTTCCCCTCTTCGCGGGCTCGGCGGCGGGCGTATTCGATCGTCGATCGGACGACTTTGAAATTGAGCAGCGTCTCGCCGCCGAAGAACGTCAGGGTGATGCGCTCGATCGGGCCGCTCTGGTCGATCAGGAACTCGACGCTGTCAAAGGCGGTCTGCTCGTCCATGAAGGCGGACGCCGATTCGGGGGCGAGACGATCCTCCCCGTATTCGTAGCAGTACTTGCAGCTGAGGTTGCACTTGTTCGTGACGTTCAGAACAAGCGTGCTCAAAGGAAGCTTATCGAGGGGCGCGTAGGGCGGAACCGGACTCGGATGGCCAGCCGGAACGAGAACGCCCAGCTGATGCAGCTCGGTCAGGCCGTCGACGAGTTCGTCCCTAGGAAAACGCTCGGCCAACCGGTCGAGCACACCGGCCGAGGGAACCGGTCCCGCTTCAAAAGCATCGACTACGGCCGAAGTCATCGGATCGAGCCCGATGACCGCGGAAGAGGTAACCAGGTACAGGAACTCCTGGTCCGCAGCGCGGAACCGCTGGGCTTCGGAAAGCTGATATCCGCTTACGGTAGTACTTCCAGCTGTTGCCATCTCGAATACAGCGGAACCGTCACGATCAGGTGGGCGCTCCCCCGGATCGGCGCATCGGTTCCTGCTCCCTCATAGGTTGCGATGATGCGTACATCACCGTAATTGTTCGTCTGCCCTCTGCGTTCCGGATTCGGACCTTCGATGTTCGGCGTGAACAGACCGTTGTCGTCCAGCTCTCCGACGTAGGCGATGTCATCGTCGTCGAGCGTCGCGTGATATTCCTCGACCGACCACGCGACCGGCACCGGCCCCAGTTCGAAGTCGTCGGCCGTCGCAGACACGCCGTCTGGACCGTTGTGGTAGGCGACGGCGTCGAACTGCTGATACCCCTTGGGCATCGCTACGCCACCCAGGCGGGCCATCCCCTGCTCGGGCAGAACCCGAACGTAGTCGACACGATCGAACACGGTCAGCGCGCGCTCGGAAACCCGGCCACGGACTACGGCGTCGCGGTAGCCCGGGATCGCGTCCGAACCCACCCGGACCTGCACGGTCAGGACATCCGGAGACACCTCGACGTCGATCACTTCCACGCCCAGCCCGAAGTCGATGTCCGCGGCCCCCAGGTCGTCCGGGTAGTTCGCGCCGAAAATCTTCACGGTATCGGTCGTGCCGGAGAGCAACCGGCTCTTGTCCGTACCCGACACATGGATGTCGCCGCGAACCTTGCTGGCGCGCACTTCGATGCCGATCTCGTCGTAGGCCCCGGTGAACCACCGGCCGCTCAACGTCTCGTTGTCGGAAGACAGGAACATCACTTCCCGCAGCATTCCCAGGTCGCCCGATCCGGTGGCGGGATCATTCGAGCTGCCGCGCCAACTGTAGCCCGCATACAGGATCACCCGACCCGCACGACTCGTCCTCGTGCCGTCTCCGAACTCCATTGCGGTTTGAGTCCGAAACTCGTCTTCAACCGGGCCGGACGAAATCGTCATCCGACCGTAACCCCTCCCCTTTCCGGGCAGGTAGGCCTCGATGGCCCAGACTCCTTCGATCCGGGGCTGCCGGAAGTTTGCACGCCAGGCCCGCCAGGCGGGCGTATCCAGGGGTTGGGAGCGGCCGAGGTAGTCGAGGGCGCGATCAACAGGATCCTGTTCATCGGACGGCGAGGCGGATTCCGCGACAGGCGCCGGGATTGGTCCGGGTCTGGTCGCTTCAGCCGTCGTCAGAGCCTCCCCTACCACCGGCAGCTTCCGGGATGCCCCTCTGCTCCTTGGGCCCCTGAAGGCCTGGAACTCGGCCAACGGATATAGCGCCAAGTGGAAGTTGATCAGCAATTGCCATTCGTCGCGGTCGCGCCGTTGAGCCAGAACACGGCCCAGGCTGTGGCAAGGGGTGCAGGCTTCGCCGAGGGCCTCGTCCGGGATCGTCTCGCGGATCATCCGCCGTTCGGCTTCGTAGAAGGCCGGGAGGGCCTCTTCGGGAGCCAGCCCGTGGTTGTTGCTGAGGTACTTGACGATCGATCGCGCCTCTTCGGGCTCAACCGGGACGTCCTGCTCCCGGACCATCCTTTTGATAGTCTCCTGCCAGCCTTCCGGAGTCTTACGGATGTAAGAGATGCGCGTCATTCGCCCCTCTTCGTCGACGGCGTGGCAGGCGCTGCACGCCGAACGAGTCGTTTCATGCATCACCGGAATGCCGGTGCTGGAGTCATTCTGAGCCAGGGAGACGGATGAACAGACAATAAGCCATGACACAAGGCCAAGCACGCGTCGGATCAACTGGAGCCTCCTCCCTCAGCGGTCTGAAAAGGTGAAGCGCTATTGTAGCGCATCCGAAAAGGGGTCAAGCAGAAAGCCGATGAGGCCAGGCTGCTAGGACTCGAATTCGAAGAAACTCTCGAGGCGGGGCACTTCCGTCGGAACCCCACCGCGGGTGAGCTGCCTGCTATTGCCGGGTGGACGCATCGACGTAAAGAGGAAGATGTGGGCGTCGACGATCCTTCGGCGCGCTTCTTCGTCGGGTTCCAACGTCCAGACTCCGCGCTGAGAAGTACCGCCGAGCGCAATGCCGTCGCGGCGCGGCATCATGTGGATTCCGAGTCCGCGCTGGCGCTGGGCCGCGGGTGGTCCGCCGCCGAACGTCTGGTAGTTGACCTCGGGTTGCGGAACGAAGTGGGTGAGTTGTCCTTTGAGGGGCACGAGCTCTTCATCGCCCACGAGATTGCGCGAACCCAGTCCCGTGCAGTTGATGAGGATCGGTTCATCGAGCGACATCAGGTCGCGTCGGGTTTCGAACTTCCGGATCACGATACGGCCCCCGAAAAGAAGGAAGTCGCGCACGAGCGCGTCCAGGTAGATGGAGGGCTCGATTCGCATGGACGGGCGGCGCGTGGCGTAGGTCGTGTGGAACGGATGCTGGCCAGGCTCGAGCACCACCCCTCCCGTCCGTAGTTCGGAAGGCAGGAGCCCGCTTCCGCGCCCGGGGGTGGGCCTCGTATCCCGCGGGGCATAGCTGTCGATCCACGATATGCCGTAGTCGGGACCGGCGAGGAGTTGGAGCTGGGTGTAGGCGATCTCGGCCGCGCGCCGGAACAGCGCGTCCCACTCCGGCGTGCGCCGCGAGGCCGAAACGAGTCCGGATGTGGGAGTGAAACCGGCGAGCGACATGTTCGAGGTCGTGTCCGGCGGTACGGACATGGCGTAGATCGCGACCTCAAAACCGCGTCGCTGGAGCTGGCGGGCGGAGGTCAAGCCCACGACGCCGCAGCCGATGACCGCGGCCCGCCGTTCGTCGTGTTCCATCGCCAACTCGGCAGCGATGTAGGCCGTACCCCAGGACAACGACATTCCGGCGCCGCCGTGGCCGTAGTTGTGGACAATGGTCTTGTCGTCCAGCTTTTCGGCCCTCAACACGAAACCGGCGTCCCGGTGCGGGCGCAGACCGACGGTCGTGCGGATGACCCGGTCCCAGGAGGCTTCGACGAGGGGCAGGGTCACAAGGGGTCGTGAAGCCGTCTGAGGCACCGCAACTGTCTGCCCCGTCCGCGAGCTTGCGCACGCGCCAAGCCCGAGCCCAAGGACCCCCAGGCCACCGGTTCGGACAAATGCGCGCCTGTTCATGCAACCGTCCTCGAGGCGCTTGATCCTCAAGCTCGAGACTTGCTCTCAGATTGCGGGGATCAAGCGCGGCTGTCAGCCATCAGCGTTCAGCCTTCAGCTATTTCGGAAACGGGACGATAGTCCCATCCGATCGAGCCGACAGCTGTAAGCTGATAGCTGATCGCCTACCCAAGAATTCAGAATTCTTGGGTACTACCATCGTGGCGCCATTATAGAAGGCTGGCCGCAGAGGTCAACGTTTAGCAGCCCGGCGGAGAACTCCCTGCCGGCACAGGTATGAAATCGACCGCAGCAGATCCGCCCTGGCTCGCTCATGGCTGTTGCTGGCCACCTCCCCCACAGTTCGTGCGTCTTCGAACGCCCGGCACAGCCGAACCAGTTCTTCGTGCTGCGGACCCCGGTACCCGTAGGGAAGCGCTTCTGTGACGACGCAGTCCGACAGGACGATCTCGGATCCGCTCAGGAAAGGTCGACTCTCTATGGAGACGCGCGGCCCCCGAACCAGATTGAGATCCGGCGCCCGGCCGGCTTCGATGGCTGCGGCGAGCTCCGATGGGAATGAGAATCCGGTTTCGCCCTCGGGGTCCAGGAGCGTATCCCAAGTCTTCAGGACGTGCCGCTCCTGCCAGAAAGGGCGCTCCGACCACCTCTGCTCTTCCCGGAACGTCTGGACCGATCCCGCGGCATAGCCGTCGAACATTCGGCGTTCCTCTTCGTCAAAGTATGCGCGCGCCGTCTCTTCCATCTGGGGTTTCTGGAGCGAGGTGTGGATGACGGCCGAGGCGGTCATCGCCGTACACATGGCCTTGTAGACCCCCTGGGACGACAGCGGGTCGATCACCGAACCGGAGTCGCCGACCAGCAGAAGGCCCGGATCGGAGAAGCTCTCCGCACAGAGCCAGGAGGCGTCGACACCGACCGGTTTGGAGGTGAGGGTCGCTTCCTCCAGAAGCCCTTTCGTGAACGAAGCGGCCTCCAGCGCATTACGGTAGAACGGTTCGACTCCCTGACGGACCCGATCCAGCGAGTCCGGTCCGAAAAGCACAGTCGCGTTACGCAGGTCCGATGCCAGACGAAGCGACCAGACCCAGCCGTCCGGGAAGCTCTCGATGATCGTGTCGTTCATCTGGCTCCCCGGTGGGTGGTGCGACCCGCTCCAGTACCCGACGATCGCCCACTGAGAGAGATGATTCTGTCGCGGGCCGGTCGAACGGCCGAATCGGGAGCGGGGCCCGGCCGCGACCACCACCCAGCGCGATCGAACCCTCCCGGTCTTCGAGGCCTCGATGAAACTGGCGCCGGCGACCCGAGTTCCCTCACGGATGAAGCCGGTCGCCGTTCGCCCCATGCGAACGGGTATGGGGGACGCGTCGATCAAGACCTGATCGAAACGACTCCTGTCGACCTGCAAACCGGTTTCATCTTCGAACACCGCGCGCTTCGGCAACGGGTTGGTCCAGATGGCGGTATGGCCCTCCATCACGGCAAAGTCGGCTTCGTTGACTGCGGGGCCAAATCCAAGGTGCTTGATCAGGGAAACGGCCCGCGGGGGCAGGGATTCGCCGATGCGGAAGCGCGGGAAAGGTCGCGTCTCCCAGATCTCGACCGAGTAACCCAGTCGAGCGAGCAAAGACGCTGTCACTGATCCGGCCGGGCCGGCACCGATGACAACCACATCGACTGCGTCGGACATGCCGAAATTATAGCGGCCCGTGTCATCACCTCGCTTGGTGACCTGTGTAAACTAAGGGAGATGAGGGTCTTTCTAGCCGGTGCAACCGGGGTGATCGGTCGTCCCCTGGTCTCGGCTCTCCATTCGGAAGGTCATGAAGTGACGGGCCTGACCCGGTCCCAAGAACGCGCTGCCGACCTGCGCGCGATGGGAGTGGCCGCCGTCGTCTGCGACCGCTTTGATCCAAGCGCAGTGAACCAGGCCCTCCGCGATGCGAAACCGGAAGCGGTGATACACCAGCTCACGGCCATCCCGAAGCGGATCGATCCTCGAAAGATCAAGGTCCAGTTTGCCGAAACCAATCGATTGCGGCGGGATGGAACCCGAAACCTGGTCGCCGCCGCGAGGGCGGCCCGGGCGGGCCGTACGCGGTCCATATGATGACCGCGATGGGTGGGGCTTCAAACGGACGCGCCCGTGCCCAACTGGGATGGGAACCGAAATACAAGAGCTGGAGAGACGGGTTCCGACACGCCCTGGGCTAGCAGACAGGGTCCACTCCCGGACCACTACCCTGGACTCCTCACCAGAAATCCAGGCTGCGCGTTTTTAGGTGCGCTCTATATGAGCGCACATCGTTTGCTTCCTCGCCCGTGCGCGGTCATAGACCATCCTTGTCCAAAACAGTTCGAGGGGAGCGGATTCTGGAGAACCCCAAGTCCAGACGGAGGTGTAGGTGCGGTCTATGACCGCACACTCTTCGAACCGAAACACGTGCGCTCATAGAGCGCCCCTACACCCGATCCAAGAGTTTCGCTTGTCAGAATAACAAGACTGGTGAGAAATGCGGGTTACAACAGCGGTTTCAAGCGGCTATAGCCGGAGCGACTGATCGGCAGCTGGGTGCCGTCTTCAAGGATCGCGACACGGTTGTCCTTTGCCAGCAATTCGATCTTGGTCAGACGGTCCAGGTTCAGGATGTAGGACCGATGGATCCGGACAAACCGTCCGGGGTCGAGCGCCGCTTCGATCTCGTTCATGGTTTCCTGCTTCAGGTACGCCCGCTCCCGCGTCTTGACCGACACGTAATCGTCCTGGGCCTCGACGTAATCGATCTTGTCGACCGGGATTACGTGGACCTCGGAGCCATCCCGGACCAAGATCCGCTCCAGCCGCCCGCTCGCTTCGCGCCGGTCCTCCACCAATCGATCCAGTGCCGGATCCCGCCCGGCGCCCGACCGTATCCTGGCGCGCCCGAGGGCTTCGAGCAGCCGTTCCCGACTGAACGGTTTGAGCAGGTAGTCGACCGCCTGCACCTCGAAAGCTTTCAGGGCGTATTCGTCGTACGCCGTCGCGAATATCACGGCCACGTCGGATCCGATGAGCTCGAGGACCTCGAACCCGTCCAACTTCGGCATCTGGATGTCGAGAAACAAAAGGTCCGGCTCGAGTTCCGCCGTCGCTTTCACGGCTTCGAATCCGTTCGCACACTCCCCTACGATTTCCACCCCGGGCTGGCCCTCCAGGTACTGCCGCACCACATCCCGCGCGGGGGCTTCATCGTCGACAACGACGATTCGGACTCTCCGGGCCCTGGCTTGCCGCTGCTCGGCGGGAAGGCGCTTGCGTGCCTCGGATGCGAAATCGACGTCGCGTTTGAGGCGAGACACGTCGCGCAGCATGTCTCCTGCGGATTGGTAGCGTACCCGAATGTCCTTCTCGAGGGCGCGCGACACGATCTTCCCCAGCTCTACAGGAAGATCAGGGTTCAATCCGACGGGGGAGGAGGGCTCACGGTTGAGGATCGCGTCGTAGACGACGGCCGTGCTGGCTCCGTCAAAGGCCCGAACTCCGGTGCACATCTCGTAGAGAACTGCGCCGAAGGAGAACAAGTCCGAGCGAGCGTCCACTTCCTCACCCCGAGCCTGCTCGGGCGACATGTACGGGATCGTCCCCAGCACCGTGTGCGAGGCTGTGAGCAGCGTCGCGTCCTCCGGCGCACCGCCTGAGGTTCGGGCGAGACCGAAATCCAGGATCTTGGTCTGGCCGCGGCGGTTGACGAATATGTTGGCCGGCTTGATGTCCCGATGAATGATGCCTTCCCAGTGCGCCGCATCGAGCGCGTCGAGGACCTGGGAGGAAACGTTCAGTATCGCTTCCGTTTCCAGAGAACCTCGGGAGATTCGTTCGCTGAGAGTCTCACCCTCGAGAAGTTCCATCGCGATGTAGGGGCCGGCCTCGGCATCGCCGACGTCGTAGATCACGCAGATGTTGGGGTGGTTCAAAGCCGAAGCCGTCTGGGCCTCACGTAAGAATCGATCCAACGCCGAAGCGTCCCGCGCCAGGTCTTCAGAGAGGAGTTTGATGGCGACCGAACGCTTCAGACGAGAGTCCTCCGCTCGAAAGACCTGACCCATTCCGCCGCTGCCGAGTTTCTCCAGGAGTTGGTAGTGCCCGATGGTCACCGGATTCATCGTCGGGAGACTCCGTCCGCCGCAATCTTGAGGTGTTCCGTGGATCCGGTGGTGTGCGCTTTGACCGCGGGCAGGCGAAGTTCGACGGCAAACCGGGCGGGCTCTTCGGTGACGTCCATGCGGGCATCATCGCCGAAAGTCGCTGCGATCCTGCTGCGTACGTTGTCGAGGCCCACACCGGCGTCAGAACGCGCCCTCCGATCCGGGTCGCATTCGTTCTCGACCAGCAGTTTCACGTCGTCGCCCACCAGCCACGATCGAATCTGAACCGTCCCACCATCGAGCAAATGAGCAATGCCGTGTTTGACGGCGTTTTCGACCAGGGGTTGGAGCAGCAGGGGTGGTATCAGACAGGTCTCGGTCCTCTGATCGATGTCCACGGAGAGACGTAGCCGGGGACCGAACCGAACCCGCTCGATCTTCAAGAAGCGCTCGATGAGCGCGATCTCCTCTGCCAGCGGTATTCTCGAGCGATTCGCAAGCCCCAGACTCGTCCTCAAGAACTCGGCCAGCAGCAGGCACATTCGCCGCGCGCCTTCCGTGTCGGAACCGATCAGCGAGCTGATCGAGTTCAGGCTGTTGAACAGAAAGTGGGGATCCAACTGGGCTTTGAATACCTTCAGTTCGATCTCCCGGGCGAGCACCTGGCTCTCCAGCGCTTTCCGCTCGGCCTCCCTGGTCTCCTCGTAACTGATCAACAGGTAGTGGCCCACGATCGATAGCGCGTACAGGACGAAGCCCAGGACGAAGATGAGAGGGATCGCCGCAAAGTAGTACTCGTCCGCCTGGGCAGACACGGTCTGAGCGAGCAGGGACGCCCACCCCGCCCCGACCATCAGCCACGCGGCGGCCGTCACGGCAGGAGCCGCGATACCGAAGGCCGCCAGTCGCGACCACGGCGTGGTGCTCAACGGAAACACGCGGCACAACTGCCATGGCGAAAGACTCACAAACGCGTAGAGCCCCGCCATCGGCACCCAGACCAGCGCGGTACCTGTCCATGGAGTTTCCGGTGCCAGCGACGTCAGTGCCGTAAACAAGGCTCCGACCGGAATCCACGCCAGTAGGTACAGCACCAACCGCCTCGGATCTGCGAGTATCGGATGCATCGGGCCTGATCAGTTCCGGACTTCGATACCACCCATAATGGCAGATCCCTTCAGGATGAGGCTCTTCTCCGATCCACGCTTGGGCGCCCTGGTCCGGTCGACGACCCCGCCGAGAATCGGCTGGGTCTGGGTGGTCACTCTCCAGTCCTCGGGGACCTTCAGTTCCACGCCTCCCCACATCACAAAAATGTCGATGACGGCCGGTCCCGAAGCGATGGAGGCTTCGCGGAGATCGATCTCGCATCCTCCCATGAACGCGGTCAACTGTCCCCCCTTGAAGTCCTGGGCACTGCATGTGCGTTGGACGCCGCCGAGAACACCTGAGGCGGTAATCGTGGATTCGGCGTCGGCGTCGGAGGGGATCGGCTCGTCACGACTCCGGTGGCGCTGGAGTATCCGGACACCGAGGAGCACCAGGAGCAGCGGCAGCAGATCGAAGACGTTGAAGTCGATGTAATCCAGGTTGGCCAGTAGCAGGAGGAAACCAACTATAAGGAAGATGGAACCGGCGATGCGACTTTTCTGTTTGTTGAACAGAAGGTTGAGGCCGACCAGGATGAACAGGACCGGCCACAGGCGGAAGAACATCCTCGAGTTCACGATGTCCAGGTTGTCCAGCGTGAACAGGATGCCCGCGATGATCGCGATGATCCCGAACCAGAGGTGCGACGAGTTATCGGAGTGACGGTGATGCCTACTCGGGTCTGTCATGTCTATCTCCCCGCCCGCCGTCCGGGCCGGACGGCGTGACAAGGGCAGAATATTCAACGGCGTCGGAGAACGCAGCCGAATTTCGGTCAGTTGCTGCGGATTATCGGTGAATGACGCCCCGGAGTCCAATACGAGGTATAGGGAGCGTTCAGCGGGGCTAAACGGCTTCGATAGAACGGCTTGAGAGATTCATGGCCAGTTCGGGGACGGAGACCGAATTACTCCTGGTGTTCCCGATTACCAGTCCCGTGCCTCAAAAACTGGGAAGCGCCGACGGAGAGGACCGCGTGAAGCCACTTGGCGGACCGCTCTCAATCGCAACCAAAGACCAACCGTCATCGACTGCCGCCAGAGAAAACGGTGTGCTGTAAACTAGTGGCCTGAGAGGAGAATTCCAGTGACAAGAAAGGTTCGTAAGTCTGAAGAAGAATGGCGGGAGCAGCTGACGCCGGAGCAATACCACGTCTGCAGGGAGAAAGGAACGGAACCCCCGTTCACGGGACAATACCACGATTCGAAGGAAGAGGGTGTCTACCGGTGCGTCAGCTGCGGGAACGAACTTTTCAGTTCGAAAACGAAGTTCGACTCCGGAAGCGGCTGGCCCAGCTTCTATGAACCGGTGTCGGGCGACAACGTCGAGACCGAAGAAGACAGCAGCTACGGAATGCGCCGGACCGAGGTGGTGTGCGACGCCTGCGGTGCGCACCTGGGGCACGTGTTCCCCGACGGACCGCGACCGACAGGTCTGCGGTACTGCATCAATTCCGCTGCGCTGGATCTGGATCCGGACGAATCGTAGGCGACTGAGTAGCGATCAGCCCTTAGCTATCAGCTTTCAGCTTCTGAACAAGGACTGTGAACATTCGTTGTTCCGGCAATGGCAGTAGCCGGAAATCCCTCCCGCCAACTTCGGATCCTGTTTGGCGTCTTGGCTGAAGCTGATCGCTGTGAGCACGGGAATATTAGAGCCAGACTCCCAGGCCCGAAGATCAAGCGTCTAGTGGCCTGTAACAGTGCTATCGGTACCATCGCCGATGGGTCTTGCGGGCGAGGTCGAGGAGGGAGACGGAAAGCGATGCTCTTTCATCGGTGACGGCTTCCGACAAAGAGATCGCCCGCAACCCCCATCGGCCCGAAGGGTTCGGCCCAACGGCGCCGTCTTCGGTGTCGTAACGCCCTCGCAATGAAACAGCATTGGCTCGAGCGTCACTCCTAGAATCCGACGCCGTTCCGCCGAACGCTGGTACCGATAGCACTGTTACAGGTCACTAGCTAGTTCGACTCTGGCGCTTCCTCCAGCGCCGGACTGTCGGCCGTCAGCGCCGGACTGTCGGCCGTGGCCGCCTCGCCGATGGCCCACCGAATCACCTCACTACCGTCGGAAAAGTAAGCGCGCTTCTCGCCGACGCCGGAGGTGGGGTCGGCCGTTATCGAGTACCGATCCGCGCTCGGGCTGCCCCGCATGATGATGTCGTAACCGAGATCGGGACGGGAAGGATCTTCCGGAAGCATGAACTGTTCGACCAGTTCCTCCATCGAGATCGCGTAGCGCCTCCGGGTCGCCATGAAGTTGGCCTGTGCCTCATGGATCTGACGCAGGGCGGCGAGAGCCGCAGCCTGGCTATCCTCTCTGATCCGCCCGAGCATCTCCCCGGCGGTCACCGCCACCGTTTCAGAAGCATAATCGGCGAGGATCTCCTCAAGGGCTCGTTCGCTTTCGCCCAGGCGTCCGTCCTGCTCCGCAGCGACGGCGTTCTGGTAGAGCGTCGCCGCCTCGGCCTGGGTGTCGACTTCCGGCTCCGAGGCGGTACCACACCCAAGGGCAAACAGTACCGCCATCACGGTCGCGAATCTCTTCATCGAGCCTCCTTGATGCTGAAACATTCTAACCGCAGAGTCCTGGCAGCCAACTCGCTCTAAGCACGAACCGGCCTCGGCATCAGCCCTCGGGTACGAAGCCCAGGACGATGGGATCATGGTCCGACAGCGGAGTGTCTCCTTCCCCCACCCCGGACAGAATCTCAGGCCCGTGGTCGGCGGCGGCGGGATCGACTCGGATCCCTCTTCCGGTAAACCAGTCGAGCTTCAGCGAACAGCGGCCGCCTTCCGTCTCCAGAGCCCAGTTGATGAACCAGAAACACCAGCCGGGAATCCACTCGCCCATATTCTTGTTCGCAGCCAGGTCCTCGATCGAATAGTGCAGCGTGCAACCGCCGTCGACGTTCAGATCACGGTAGTTGTACCCGCGTCTCTCGATCTCCCGGAAGAGGTGGCGCTCGAACCAGCGTTCGGGGTGCGGATAGTGGCTGGATACGACGTGACGCACTCCCATCAGAACGCGGCGGACGTACCCGAGTATGGAGTACAGGGCTCGACGCGCGTTGTGCGTGGTCGTGTTCCAATCGCCGCCGATAAGAACGGGAAGCGACGGCTCGAGTGATTCGAGATGGTCGAGCAGCAGGCACATCTGCCGCTGACGGTGTCGCTGGGTCGAATGAGCATCCAGGTGCAGCGTCACGGCCCGGAACATCCCCAGTGGATGATCCACATTCGCAATGACCGCATGTTGGCTCCCCAGCCGCTTCTCACGCCCCCGCATTTTGTCTTTGCCGTTCGGCAGGGCGAGGGAATGGGCGTTGTGGAGGGGATGGATCGACATCAGCGCGTTACCGTGCAGCGCCAGAGTGTTTTCGCCCTCCACTTCAGCTTCCACTCCGGCCCCCTTGTTCAACGCGATGTAGCAGGGAGCAAATACGTAGTTCAACCCGAGGGATGCCGCGATTTCACGGGTGACATGGCGGTTCGCGGTCCGGGCCATCCCGTGGTCCACCTCTGGGTGACATGGCGGTTCGCGGTCCGGGCCATCCCGTGGTCCACCTCTCATGAGCAGAATATCGCTGCGATTCAGGACAGGATGGCGGTGCAGTGCGCGAACGATGCCGTCGAGTTGGATGCCCCGTTCCAAGTTCCAGGCCGTAGCGCGAACGACGCCCTGGGACGTTGTCGGGTCTACACGGCTGAATGCCCCCTGTTCGATACAGCCTAGGACTCGTTCCAGATCCGGTTTGAGACGTTCGTACAGAGCCGAGCTTTCGCACTCGGGCGTGCTCTCAAAGCGGGCCAACTCCTCGAAATATGGCTGGAGACCGTGATGGAGGACGGACGAGGAGGTAGTTGGAGTCGTCATTGCAATAAGTAGTCAGTAGTCGGTAGTCAGTAGTCAGTAAGTTGTCAGTTGTGCTCTCGCTAACCATTCTACCGTTCGCCCGTCATCGTCACCACCAAACCGCCGGTCCCGACTGACTACTGACTACTGGTGACTGACTACTCCCGGAAGCATTCCGGGTTAGAATCGACGCACGTGAAACGCAGATTCCAGATCGGTGTCGCACTTCCTTCTGGGTGAATACATCCTGGGCGGAGTGGGCTACAAGTTTTTGAGCCCGGAAACATCGTTTCTGGACTGTCTCTACATGTCGGTCATCACCGTGACCACCGTCGGTTACGGCGAAGTGATAGACACGACAGCCAGTCCCGCACTACGCTCCTACACGCTGCTATTGATCCTGGTGGGTGTCGGGATAATGCTGTACACCGTCGCGGTGGTGACAGCCTTCATCGTCGAGGGCGACCTGAATCAATACTTCTGGAAGAGACGCATGCAACGCCAAATCGCATCTATGAAACAGCACTTCATTGTCTGCGGAGCCGGCGAAACCGGTCAGCGGATCGTCGAGGAACTTGCCCGGACCCAGCGGGATTTCGTGGTCATCGATCCGGACCCGAAGACCGTCGAAGCGCTGCCGACGACGAGGATCTGCTGAAGACGGCCGGCATCGAGCGTGCCGCCGGAGCCGTCGTCGCGTTTCCGAACGATCGCGACACGCTGGTCACGACGTTGAGCATCCGCATGCTGAACCCATCGATCCGCATCGTCGTGAAGGAGATCGAGCCCGGCATGGACCTTCGTCTACGGCGTGCCGGCGCCGACGCAGTGGTCAATCCCGGCGCCATCGGGGGGCTGCGTCTGGTCTCAGAACTGGTTCGTCCCTCGGTCGTAATGTTTCTCGACGCGATGCTTCGCGACAAGGCTTCGAGCTATCGCTTTGAGGAGTTGTCGATACCGGAGAAATCGGGGTGGGCAAACAATCGTCTCGGTGACATTCCGGCTCGCTCCGAGTTCGGCCTGTTCGTTGTCGGAGCAAGACGGACAGGCCAGGATAATTTCGCGTACAATCCAGAGGACTCCTGGTTGGTCGAGCCAGGACAGACGCTCGTCGTCCTGGGAGACGCGTCCGACGTGAAGCGGGCAAGAGTAGCACTGCAATCTGACCCGGCATGACGCGGTTCGTTCGTCCGAGGGCGCACGGGCGTTCGGAAGGTGGGAAGACATGGAGTTGGACCTAGCCACGATTGTGATGCTGCTGGTCGGGCTGCTCTTTGCAGCCTCGGTGATCTCGCTGGTGGCCGCCCGCGTCCGTTTCCCCTACACGGTCATCCTCGTTATTTTCGGCTTTGGTGTCCGGACGATCTTTGCTGATTGGGAAGGTTTCCAGTTCCTCCAATCGGAGATCTCAACCGATGTCGTCTTCTTCATCTTCCTGCCGACCCTGCTGTTTGAGTCTTCGTTCAACCTCGACTCCAAGGTCCTTTTCCGGAACATCGTTCCGGTCTTGACTCTGGCGATACCGGCGTTCCTGCTCTCTACGGCGATAGTCGGATACCTGGGATCCTGGGCGTTGGGCATCCCGCTCGTCACGGCTCTGCTGTTCGGAGCCCTGATTTCCGCGACGGATCCGGTCGCCGTCGTCGCCCTGTTCAAGGAGCTGGGCGCACCGAAGCGTCTGATGATCCTGGTCGAAGGCGAAAGCCTGTTCAACGACGCAACGGCTATCGTCCTGTTCAACGTCCTGCTGGGCCTGGCGCTGGGAGGAGCGGCGGCAACCCTGTCGGTTTCGGCGGCCGTCATCGACTTTCTGACGGTGTTCATCGGCGGAATCGCAGTGGGCGCGATCCTGGCCTTCACGTTCGCCCAGATCCTGGCGTTCGTGCGGGACAATGAGCTGGTCGAGATCACGCTGACGACGATCGTGGCGTACATGTCCTTCATCGTGGCCGAACACTCCCTCCACGTCTCGGGAGTCATGGCCACGGCGACAGCCGGTATGATCCTTGGCGGCTGGGGACGCACGAAGATTTCTCCCAAGGTGGGGCACTTCATGCATTCGTTCTGGGAGTATCTCGCGTTCATCGCCAACTCTCTGATCTTCCTGCTGGTCGGTCTGGCGCTGAGCCCCGTGCTGATCCAGGAATTCCTCGTCGCTCTCCTGCTGGCAATCCCGATCGTTTACCTCGCCCGCGCCGTCAGCATCGCCGTCGCGGTCCCGATGGTAAATGCAACGAAGATGATCGAGCCGATCGACCGACGCTACCAGGCGGTCATGTACTGGGGCGGCCTGCGTGGGGCGCTCGCTCTGGCCCTGGCTCTGAGCCTTCCGCCTGACTTCGCCGCCAGGGAGTTGATCCTTGTTTCGGCGATGGGTGTCGTGATGGCGACACTCCTCGTGAACGCGCTCACCATCGGTACCCTGCTCCGCCTCCTGGGGTTCGACCGGTTGTCTCCTGCAGAAATGCTTGCGCGCTTCGAGAGTCTCCTGGTTCTGAAACGAGAAACCAGAAACCGTGTCGCGAAGTTCGCAGAAGAGAAAGCGATCGCTCCTACCATCGTCCGACGGCTCCAACAGGACTACCTGTCGGGAGAAGCCCGGCTCGAAGCCGAGCGTGAGACGTGTCTGGCGGACGGCGGCGAGCTCAGCGAGCTGGACCGGATGCAGGTGCTGGCAAGCCAGGCACTGGGGGCGGAAAAGAAGCACTACTGGGAGGAATTCTACGAGGGCAACCTCACCGAGGCGGCCTACAAGCAACTGGCGCAGGACGTGGATTACCAGGCCGACCACGTGAAGGTCTACGGACGACTGCCCGAAAGCTTCGAAGAAGCGAGCACGCGTGAGAGTCCCCTGGACCGCCTGCTCTACAGGCTCGGTATCTTCAGCGGGTATCTGCAGAAACGCAAGGTGGGCGAGATTGCCAACCACTTTGAAGAAAAATGCGCGGAGACGCTGGCGGCAACGTCGGTCGTGGCGCTGCTGGACCGGTTGTTGCGGGACAGCTCCGTCGACGAAGATTCTCATGCCACGATCCGACGCTACTACCAGAACCGCCACGACAAGGCCCAGCGAGACCTGACGACGATGGCGAACGACTATCCCGAGTACGTCGAGAGAACGCAGGAGTACCTCCTGACCCGCAGTTGCCTGCACAACGAGGAAACTTCTCTCAACATGCTCCGCGAGCTGGGATTGGTCCCGGACAAGGTCTACCTGGAGCAGAAAGCGGAAATCGAGGCGGGATTCGAACGCCTTCGGGCCAGACCGGTTGAAACCCTCAGACTGGACCCGGAGTCTCTTATTGCTCACATCCCCCTGTTCGAACACTGCGGCGAAGAGGGAATTCGGCTCATCGCGGGGATGCTCGAATCGGAATCCTTCGCCGAGGGTGACAAGATCGTACGTCAGGGAGAGTCGGGGGAGTCGATGTACGTCATCGCCCGCGGCACGGTGCAAGTCTTCCGCGAGGATGGAGCCGAATCACGACTTCTGGCAATCCTGACGTCGGGTGGGTTCTTCGGCGAGATCGCGCTCCTGGCAGAGTCGCCGCGAACCGCCACCGTTCGGGCTGCAACGCCGTGCACGATGTTGAGGTTGCGACGGAAGAACCTCGATCTGCTCATGAACACGTACTCCGAGATCCGCGACGACGTCCAGCGAGCCCACGAGGAACGCTTGGCGGCCATGGCCGCCCTGACGACCGTAGGGGACGCGCCACCCGCCGGCGAAGTCTCACCCGCCTGAAAATTACCCTCTAGCTGGAGAGTTTTTTTCAACCGCAAAGGCGCAAAGACGCCAAGAGGACATGGCTGTGCTTTCTATTTCCTTTGCGCCTTCGCGTCTTTGCGGTGAAACGTCCGAGCCTTGCAGCTGAAGAGTGTCGGTACGAACGCACGAGAAAACTGAAGTTACAGGCCGGAACGAACGCAAAAAAGGCACAGAGGAAAAGATCCCTCCGTGCCTTCGCGCCTCCGTGGTTAATCGCGTTCCTAGAAATTGAATCTTACGGAAAGGCGGATCTGGCGGGCATCACGCGCCCGGGTTGCCAGACCGAAAAATGGAGAGGTCATCACGCCGCTGAAGCTCCAGAAGTTGACGTTGTTGAGCAGGTTCTCGGCATTGGCCGTGATCGTCATCCGGACTCCGGTACGTCGTCCGTAGTAACCGCCGCCGGCTGCGGCGCCTCCACGGCCGCCCGCTCCTCCAGCGTCAACTGAATCGGATATCAGCTGGACAGTCTTCGACAGGTTCAAACCCATTTCGAAAGAGCCCGGCCCGGTCAGCGAATTGCGCGGAATTCCAGGCGGGCGATCGTTCGTGTTCGTATCCTGGTTGTCGTCGGTTCCGGTGCGGAGGCTGTAGGGGTTCCCCGTATTCCACTCGAAGCTCGTGTTGGCGTTGATGTTCCAGGGCAGACGGAAATTCACGGACGAGTTGAAGCGGTGCCTGGCCCCGAAGCGACCCCATTCTGAATCCAGGTCGTAGTTGTCGGCCGGTCCTCGGCCTCCTCCGCCTCCAAACCTTCCAAATTCTCCGAATCCAAAACCTCCAGAAACGTCGCTGTAGTTGGAGCTGAAGTTGTAATTACCGTTGATGTTGATCGTGCTGAATCGTTGACGGAAGCCGACCCGCAGGTTGTGGTTGTTGGAAACACCGCTGGACTCGAGCTGGCTGATGTTGCCGCGCGTCGGGTCGGGCCGAACACAAGTAGCTGGGTTTCCGAACTCGTCCGGTTCCGTCAGCTGTCCAGGCCGACAGGATCGCGCTACTGGCGAAGTGATGTCCAGCGGGGCGTTCAGGTTGCGTGTTCGGTGCAGGTGGATACCGCGTACGAAGCGGTAAGAGCCCGTCAGGACAAGGCCTTGCGAGAACGTTGTCTCGATCGAGGCCTCGTTGTTCCATGTGTAGGGAGCGGCCAGATCTTCCGCGCGCACGCTCACTGAAGAGGGCACGCTGACCACCCCACCATCCCCGGTGAGGAACGGGTCGGGATACGACGGATTACGTATCGTCAAAGTTCGCTGCCGGGTACCGTCCAGGCGAATCAATTCCTTGACCTGGAACAGGTTGAAACGCTGGTGGAAGATTCCGCTGCCGCCTCGGATGACGGTCGATCGCCCCAGCGAGTAGGCAAACCCAAAACGCGGATCCAGGTTATTGGAGTCGGTGAGATTCGACTGCCACTCGTACCGCAGGCCAAACCCCATCGTCAGCCTCGGCGTGAAGCGAAAATCGCCCTGAAAGAACGTGGCCATCTCGAACTGCGTCACATCGAGTTCCGGCACTCCCTGGTTGACGCTGTACCGGATCGGGCGACCGGCGACGAAAGCCCCGGCACAGGGATCGTCGTTCTCAGGATCCGTGTCGCAATCCAGGCGCGAGAAAGTGAAAGACCCGTTAAAACGGTCCCGGGAAATCGAAGCGTCGCTCGCGTACTCGCCCTCGAAACCCATCTTCAACGAGAGCCGCTGTCCCGTGTACATCAGGAGGTCGCCGAACTCGTAGTTGCGCGTATCGTTTTCACTGTTCCGGGTCGATCCGCCGCTGCGGAACGCGTCGGACACGGTGATGTGCGGCGCCATTGTGATCGGACGGGTCTCGTTGGTGAACCCGCCGACGCGGAAGCGAACCTCGTTGTTGAACGAGCGGGAGAGAACCGACGTTTCCTTGACCTGGAAATTGAAATTGTTCCAGAAACTGTTCGACCCCTGTTCGGGAAGTCCGAATCCGCCGACACCGTTGTTCTTCCTGTCCCTCGTGCCGTAGGTGTAGCTGAAGTTGAGGACGTTATTCTCGTTAAGCTGGGCTGTCGCGCGAGTCGTAAAGCCCCGGTTCAGGCTCGGGTTCGTGATCGCGTCGTTGATGAGACCGTCAGGCGTGATGGCGGTCAGCGTGTTCCCGTCCTCGTTCGTGTTGTTGTTCATGCTGAACGTCAGCGTCAGCCGGTTACGGATGATGGGGCCGCTGACGTTTGCTTCGAAGTTCCGCTGCTGATAGGGAGGCCGGGTCGCCGCGAAGACGTCCCGCGCGTCCAGGGACTCGTCAGCAAAGTCAAATGTGACATCGCCATTGAAGCGACCCGTGCCACCACGGGTGATGATCTCGGTGCGGCCCCGGCTCTGCTCGCTCTGCTCGGCAGTGAAGGAGTTCTCGTTGATTCGGATCTCCTGGATTTCGTCGCGGTTGGGCATGCGTCCTCCGCCGAAACCGTCGATGACGATGCCTCCGCCTTCACCGCGGCCACCCCCACCACGTCCGCCGCGGCCTCGGCCGCGCCCGCCGCCAAAGCCGCCTCCGCCGCGGAAACCACCTCCGCCGCCAGCCGGGCTAACCAGGTCCCCGAGGTACTCTCGCAGTTCGTCTTCGTCTTCAGGGAGGTCGCTGTTGGAAGCCAGCGCCTCCGCCGCGACGGAGCCCACCAGGGCCACCCGCTGGGTGGGGTTCAGGAACTTGAGCGATGCCAACAGCAATTGCTCTTCCAGCGCCTGCCGCTGTGCCTCGACGACCTCGGGCCCGATGTCTTCGGTCTGGAGCAGTTCAGCCAACACGCGCTCGTGCGTCTCGTACACCGCCTGCACCTGGGTTTCCTGGTCGAACGTCAAGGCGGGAGCCTCGGCTTGTGCAAGCAGGGATCGGAGGCCTTCGACACCGTCCGCCAGCAGTATCCGGCCAGCTTCCACACGTAACAGCACGCTGTCCTGGTCGGGTGTCAGGATGTCGGCCCCATCCCGGCGAACACCCTCGATGACGGCGCCGCGCTGGGATTCGGGTCGCGACTCGACGATCGGACGGAGAGCCTGTTCCTGCTCCTGGGTCAGCGGGTATTCAGCTTCCTCGAGGACATCGCGGATCTCTTCGAGCGCGTCGAAATCCTGGATTTCGGGAGCGTCGAAATCCTGGAGCAGAGTGCCGCCGCCGCCGGCGCCCTCCTGGGCCACGCCGGTCAGGGTCAAACAGAGAAGAGAAAAAAGTATGAAGACGTAGGGTTTAGTCGTCATTCAGGGTCCAGTTGTACAAATCCAGATCGATGCCGGTCCGGCCGGCCCGCAAGTTCAGATAAAGATCCAATAATCCAATAAGATAACTGATGTGTTTGGAAGGGCTTAAACGTCAGATTCCTCCACCCTTTCCGGTGCGACGGGCGCACCCCCTCATCCATACCTGACAGTACGACGGGTAACCGTTTGAGGTTACAGATAATTACGGGCGAGGTCAATCTGCAACGATCCGCCCTTTTCCGGCCCGCCTGAGACCGATCGGACCGACCACGCCCGACCCATTCGAGTTCTGGAAAAACGAGGGAACCCAACCAGGGACGGACGGGTTTGGATCGAATGTCCGGCGCCCTCACACCTCGCACAGGCTTCCCTGAGTCGAGGGTTTCGCGGGGGTACGGGACTAGCAAAAAGGGCAGAATGCCGGGGGTCAGCGTGTAGACTTCAGTAGTCGGTAGTCAGTAGTCGGTAGTCGGTAGTCAGTTGGGGGCGAAAGATCCGTTTAGACCGAAAGTTTGAGGTGATTCTGATGAAGAAGCACATCGTGGTGTTCGTTCTGGCGCTCGCCGTCACGTCGAGTCCGTTGTTTGCTCAGCTGGGGGAACGGGAGGAGTTGACGCTGACCGACCGGGCCGGAGGCACGTTTCGCCTGACGGTGATCTACCCCGAGTCCTACGACCCGGAGTCGAAGCATCCGGTCATCTTCGCGCTGCCTCCCGGGCCGGGCACTCCGGAGATGGTGGACGCCATCCTCCGGAACTACTGGGAAGACGAGGGCGGCGTGAGAGGCTACGTCATGGTGTCGCCCGCGGTCGTTGGAAGTAGCCTGGGGGAACGAGCAGTGGATGTCCTCGAGCGGGTTTTTGATTGGATGGATGAGAACGTCAGCTACGACGCCTCACGTGTGACGCTGGTCGGGCAGTCCAACGGAGGCCTGGGCGCGTTTCACGCCGCACGCGCTCAACCGCACCGCTTCGCGTCGATCGTCGTCATGCCGGGCGCGTTCGGCGGAGCAGGTTTTCTGGATCAGTTGAAAGGAAAACCGGTCTGGTTGCTCGTCGGAGAACGCGACACCCGTTGGGTGCAGCTATCCCAGCGGACACGAGACCTGCTGGTCCTGGCCGGAGCAGAGCCGACATTGACGATCGTCCCGGGCCAGGGTCACGTCTTTCGGTTTTCGCCGCGCCAGCTCTACGATTGGATCGAATTCGTCACCAAGGATTAGGCCGGATTCAGATCAGGATGCAGGAATCCTCCGGAATATCGCCGCAGATCACCCCGACGCGACTGGATATGCCTGTCTTCCTGACCAGCGGTGGTTTGATATTCCTGTTCATGGTCGCAGCACTCATCGACATTGACTTCGTGTCGGGACTTGTCGACGTCGCGTTTGCGTTCTCGGTCAAGTACTTCGGCCCATTCTGGCAAGTCTTGCTCCTGGCGACGTTCGGCGTCTCTCTGGGACTGGCGTTTTCCAGGTACGGGCGTGTCCGGCTCGGCGGGATCGATCGACCCGAGATGAGCACGTTCCGCTGGATCGCGATCATCATGTGCACGCTCCTGGCGGCCGGCGGCGTTTTCTGGTCGTTTGCGGAACCGATGTACCACTTCACTTCCGTTCCGCCCTCTTTCGCGGGAGTCGAGGCGGGAACCGCGGCGGCAGTCGGGCCGGCACTGGCACAGAGCCACCACCACTGGGGTTTTCTGTCCTGGGCGATCATCGGAACCCTGGGTTCGGTCGTCGCGATGTATGTGCACTACCACCGCGGCTTGCCGTTGAAGCCCCGATCCCTGCTCTATCCCGTTCTCGGTCGGCGGGCGCTCGGTGGCTGGCTCCCTACGGCAGTCGATGCGTCATGCATCCTCGCAGTCGCGGCCGGGACGATCGGCCCGATCGGCTTCCTGGGCCTCCAGCTGAGTTATTCACTGGACCGTCTGATCGGAATTCCAGACGTCTATGCCACGCAGTTGACGATCGTCGCAGGGCTCGTTGCGATCTATACAGTGTCCGCAGTGACCGGTATCAACCGGGGCATACAGATCCTGAGCCGGTTCAACGTCCTGCTGGCCCTGGCACTGCTGGTCATCATCCTGATTACGGGTCCCGGCACATTCATCATCGATTCTTTCTTCACCTCGTTCGGCCTCTACCTGGACAACTTCTTCACGATCAGCACGAACCGCACGGATCCGTCCTGGTCGGGTTCATGGAGTATTTTCTTCGGCGGATGGTTCCTCGGCTACGGACCTTTGACGGCCATGTTCGTAGCACGCATCTCGCGCGGTCGGACCATCCGGGAAATCCTGGTGGCGATCGCCCTCGTCGCGCCCATCGTGACGAATTTCTGGTTCACCATCCTCGGCGGGTCCGGGATTTACTACGAGCTCCAGCGCCCGGGCATCATCTCGGGCCCTCTTAACGACGGAGGGCTTCCGGCGACGATGCTCGCCGTCGTCCAGCAACTACCGTTGGCGGGCTTGCTCGTCCCCGCGTTTCTGGTCCTGATAGTGGTCTTCCTCGCAACCACGGGAGATTCGATGTCGTTCACGATCGCCATGGCAGTCAGTGGCGACGATACTCCGGCGACATCCGTCCGCGTTTTCTGGGCCGTCATGATGGGTGCGGTCGGCGCGATCCTGTTGCGGCTGGGAGACGGCGGAATCACGGCATTGCAGTCGTTCATCGTCGTGACCGCCGTCCCGGTCTCTCTGGTGTTGCTGCCCCTGCTGTGGACCGCCCCGCAGGTAGCAGCAGAGTTGGCCCGGGAGCAGTTCGGAGACCGAGGCGAAGACGCCCGAGCGCCCGCGGACAAAGTGTAGGTGCGGTCTATGACCGCACATTCTACTCGATCGAGGAACTGGGACCTCGTCCGACAGCTATTGCAGATTGGTCATTGGAGGATTCCGCATTTGAAATTTGGAGATTGCAAATTGCTCGATTTCTTATTGGTCGGAAATCTGATAAGTCGAATGAAACCGATCTCCGATGTTGTTAAGTGAGCAACCTGCTCAATGTGGATTCTTTCAAATATCGCCAATTTGCGGATCCCAGATTTGTACGAAGATGCTGCTTGATCCATTTGAAGAACAGCTCGGCTGCCACCGGCATGAGTGATTGCCGGCAGTCTAATGACGCGCACGCGTGTAGAAGCTCCTGGTCCGGTATTCCGATCGCGGTATGAGAATAGCGGCGCCGGGCTTTGAGATTGGACTTGGCGCGCGTCAAAAGAAGCTGAAGACGTGCGCGGAAGTCATCCAGAGCGCGGGCCTACAACATTCACGTCGTGAAGTTTGCCGTCGCTGATGTGCAGGAACGAAGGGATATTGCCGCGCAGGTCCAAGAGCGTGTGCAGTTTGATCGCCGCTTTGGCCGAACGAAACGGTGCCCAGGAAAACACCGAGAGACACAAGTCGATGGTACTGCCATCCAAGGCGTAGACCGTCTCTTTCAGATCGACTCCAAACGGTTCGTCCGCATACAAACGGCGAGCCATACGGATCAGAGACTGCGCAAAGTCGGCGTAGATCGCCAGTCGCGGCACTTCGTTGGCATCGGCAAGCGTGCTGCGCGACACTCGGCTTTGAATGCCCATGTGGTACAGCTTGCTTTCTTGCGCTCGCAGACACGCTTCGATGTCGCGCAGACTTTCCCGATACGTCAGTTGAGCGAACGCCATGCACAGATATTGATCGAGGCAGGAAAAGCTCTTGACCTTGCGCTCTCCGGCGTACCGGACCACGCACCGCCGAAACGTTGTCAGCGGCAGATGTTGTGTGACTTGCGCGAACACCAGCTTTCCCAGGTTCATCGATGCCTCCCGCGATTGAGTTCCTCGCAGGGTCGCAAATCGATGAGCAACGTTTCAAATCGAGACCAAACAAAACCATGACTTATTCATTCCCAATCAAACACTTACTGGGCTCTAACCCTTTAACGTCCGGACAGCAGTGGTCGGAAATCTGAAATGAAACCGATCTCCAATGAGCAACCTGCAATGTGGATTCTTTCAAATATCGCAATTTGCGATAGATGTACGTGCGGCTATGACAGTCTATGACCGCACACTCCTGGTGCCGAAAACGACGTGCGCTCATAGAGCGCACCTACACCATTTTCAATCTCGAATCTCCAATCTCGAATTCCCAGTGTGGAATTTCCATTAGTCAATTTGCGATGACCCGGCACCTCGAATGCGTCGGGGATTTTTCTATCGGAGATTCCGCACTGGAGATTTCGTCATATTCGAGATTGAAGACGTTAAGAGAAGAAAATCTACCTTCGGGTCCAGGAGTTCTCGATCAGAACTTGCAGGTCCTGACCCGAGCTGGCAACCTCGAATATTTCTTCGAAAGAATCCTCGCTCGTAAATGTCAGGGAATACCGGGCCGTCATTCCCGGCGTACCGTTCTCGATCCTCTCCGAGACAAAAACCGCGCGGTGCGATTCCTCATCGAAGCTCGCAAGCACGTAGTCGATCACGTATCCTTCGATGTAGAACTCCCGCAGGGCCACGCGCTGACGGTTCTCATCGTAGCTGAAGATGCCCCAGTCCTCGTGAACCTCCCCATCGGGGTTCCGCTCCTGGGGCTCGAACGTGGACGTGTTCCGGTTTAGCAGATACTTGCCGCCCATGATGAACTCGTATGTTCTATCACCCTTGCCGATGCCGGCGACGCCGCTCTCCTCTCCGTCCCAGGCACCGACGAGGAACCGGAACGCACTCCATGGGTCCTCGGATCCGTCCTGAGCCGAGGCCATGAGACCGGACGCGAGCGAAGCCAGCACCAAACTCGAAGCGAGGGCCAGCCACCAATGTTTGGGACCCCTCATGAAACACCTCCCCAGCCTGAATCGCGGTCAACCCATCGGCGGCGCATCGGTGACCACCACCTCCAGGCACGCGATCTTGCCGTCGCGGATCGTGAACAGATCATAGCCCTTCATCGGCGCGGGAAAAACCGGCGCCGTGCAGGTCCATTCGGCACGCAACTGCTCGCCATCCATGTCGAGCCGATCCAAGACCAGTTTCAAGTCCGGCACAGGCTCTTCGGTGCCCTCGGCCGAACTGGTTCACATAGCTGAGCAGGTCCGGATCGAAACAGGCATCACGGTCGACTTCAGGGCTGCTGAAGATCTTGGTGAGCCGCTGGTTGTCGTCCGCGTCCCGTTCGAACCAACACCGGACGCCTGCCTGGACAGCCTCTCGCCGAGAGAAATGGAGGTCGTGGCACTGATCGCCGAAGGCATGTCCAACAAAGCGATCGCAGCGCGTCTCTTCATTTCGCAGGCGACGGTCAAGGACCATGTTCATCAGGTCCTTAAAAAAACCGGCCTCGAGAACCGCACCACCGTCGCTTTGGCGTTCAAGGGGCTGATGCCGTAGCTACCACCAACCAGCCCGGGACACGAGGATATCGGCACACAACCCCGGGGCACAATCCATCTTTAGATGGGTTCTTCGGGAAGAAAGGATGCAGTTCGAGCAGCGTCGAAGAAGAGCGGCTGCGGGTCAGTCGGCGGTCAATTCAGACTTCACGAGCAGAAACTGCTCCTCCAGGCGGGAGATCAGCTCCGCGGCGGCAACCGTCGAACCCGAACGGCCGACTTCTTCGAGTTCCTCGCAGATCGAAGACATGTGGTGGGCGCCGAAGATCTGGCAGCTGCCTTTCAGACGATGGGCGATACGACCGAGCTCGGCTGGCTCGCCCCGCTCGGCTCTGCGAGACAGTTCGTTCAACGATCGCGTCGTATCGTCGACAAACGGCCCGGCAAGCTGGATCAGGAAATCCAGGTGTGCGTCAGACATCAAGGGGACAGTCTGATCTTCCGGGGCGTCAGTCATGGAGCGTGTGGCCTCCCGCTCTTCGAGTGCACGGAGGAGGGTCGCCTTCAATTCCGCAGGCTGTACTGGCTTGCTGATGTAGTCGGTCATCCCGGCCTCGAGGCATGTCTGGCGAAAGCCTACAACCGCATTCGCCGTCATTCCGATGACCAGCGGGCGGGGTGTCCCATCGCCAAGGCCGGCAATCCGGCGCGTCGCCTCCAGACCGTCCATGACAGGCATTTGAACGTCCATCAGCACCACGTCGTACGCCCGGCCAGCCATCGCGTCGAGCGCTTCCCGGCCATTCGAGACGGTGTCGGCGTCATAGCCAAATCGCTTCAGTAGGAGCACGGTCAGCTTCACGTTGACAGGATTGTCTTCAGCCACGAGAATTCGCGGCGCGGAGGGTGAGGAATCCTTCCTATCTTCTAAGGACATAAACGTTACAGAACCATTCCAGGCACTTGTCGTCAATGTGTAACAGCCCGTGGCTGCTGGCCCTGAACGGTTCCGACCGGTGGAGGTTCCGGACAGCCGACCGGTCTTCATCATGGACGATTTCCGGTCGCGGCGGCAAGGAAACGGAAGGCAACCTGCAAGAGCCGTGTCCGCAGGTGCAGCCCGCAGCAAGCCACACCTGCAGCAGAACGTTCCCCAACGCCTGCCGACACGGCGGCACACCCGCTCTCGCAGGCGCACCGAGAGAAAACCCGTTGTCGTTCGAAAGCCGGCTCGTCTGGGTGGGCGCGTGCCACGCCCCATGGCCTTCCACCCTGTCCGGCGACGGCAAAGTTCATTCAAACATCTGCACACCCACAACACATCGGATGCCGCTCCCATTTCGCGTGGCTGAAAAATGCCACCGGGTGGGAACAAAACTGGGCGCAGCGCCGTTCTCCAGCTTGTTAGGTAACCATTTAGAGCGTTGGGGGTTCTAGTGACCGGGGGGATCCCGATCTGGCGGGACGGTATCGTACCGGTTGTCCCGCAGGCACGCTGCAGTCGATCCAGGCCCCCCCCGATCGAGCAGAACGGGAACCGGATCGTCATCGGACGCAATTCCGGCCAGGACCGGGACTTGATGAGGAACGTTTCGATCAGCTACGAAATCACGGTGCCGGCAGACACGGACGTGCAAGCACCTCGACCTGCCTGCCCAGTTCGGCTTCGACCTGGACGCGGAAACATCGTCAGGCTCGATCTCGATGGATCAGCCCATCACAACCCAGAACGTGCGCCGAAACAGACTCAGCGGCCAGGTCAACGGCGGCGGTGTCCAGATCCGGCTTCGGACATCGTCGGGCAGCATTCGCCTACCGGGTGATGATCAAAAACCGTGCTTTCACGAGTGTCGCGGTATTCGCGCTGGCTCTCGGAATCGGTGCCAACACCGCCATCTTCAGCGTCGTCAACGCGGTGATGCTGCGGCCATTGCCCTACGAACAGCCGGACGAACTCGTTTCGGTGGTCATAGACCGCACCTACACTTCCTCGTCAAATTGACCCGCCTTTTCCCGCGTTGTAAGCTCACCGGGCAGTTGATGGGAGAACTGGCCGCGAATTGAGATCGGGAGGATCGATTGCAAGAAATGAAACCCGCCCAGGTTAAACCCTCCATCAATATCGATTCGTCAATCAGATCGACGCCCGCGTCGGTACGATCGAGAGCGTCGCCGAGGTCGAAGGATCCGACAAGCTGGTTCGCCTCTCTGTCGATTTCGGCGACCACAAGCGGACGATACTTGCGGGAATGAAACAGGAGCGCACGGATCCGACGGAGATCGAAGGCCGGCAGGCGCTGTTCATCGTCAACCTGGAACCCCGGAAGATGATGGGCGAGGTGTCTGAGGGAATGCTGTTCGACGTCGGCTACGAGGACGGCGTCCAGCCGGCATTGCTCGGCCCGGAGCACCAAGTTCCTAACGGCACGCGCGCTGGCTGAGAGATCGGGGACGGAGACCGAATTCAACGGTGGCGATAATTCGGTCTCCGTCCCCGAACAAGTGGCCTGTAACAGTGCTATCGGCACCATCGCCGATGGGTCTTGCGGGCGAGGTCGAGGAGGGAGACGGAAAACGATGCTCTTTCATCGGTGACGGCTTCCGACAAAGAGATCGCCCGCAACCCCCATCGGCCCGAAGGGTTCGGCCCAACGGCGCCGTCTTCGGTGTCGTAACGCCCTCGCAATGAAACAGCATTGGCTCGAGCGTCACTCCTAGAATCCGACGCCGTCCCGCCGAACGCTGGTACCGATAGCACTGCTACAGGTCACTAGGAGGAAGGATGAGGAAAGCCTGGAACCTTTGTCGGTGCCTGCCGATATGGACCACTCTGATTTTCTGCGCGCACGCCGGCGCTCAGGGCTTCGACCTCTACCGGACCGAAGAGGCCACTATCAGCGACATTCACTCGGCGCTCGAAACCGGCAGCCTGTCGTGTCGTGAGTTGGTCCAGCACTACCTGGATCGAATCGAGGCCTACGACAAGAGGGGCCCTTCCCTGAACGCCATCATCGTCGTCAATTCGAACGCCCTCGCGCGAGCGGACGAGTTGGATCGTGCCTACGCCGAATCCGGCCCGGTCGGTGCGCTCCATTGCATCCCGATGATCGTCAAGGACAACTACGAAACTATCGAGCTGCCCACCACAGCCGGTTCCGCGTCGTTCGGAAACTGGGTGTCGTCGAAGGACGCCTTCCAGGTCCGTAAGATCCGGGAAGCTGGAGCCATTGTTCTGGCCAAGTCCAACATGGCAGAGTTCGCGTTCACCCCGTACGAGACGATCGGGTCGACCATCCCTGGATATACGTTCAACCCATACGCCCTGAACCGGGTGCCCGCCGGATCCAGTGGCGGGACCGGAGCGGCGATCGCCGCGAATTTCGGGACCGTGGGGCTGGGTACCGACACCGGAAACTCGATCCGCGGTCCATCCTCGCACAACGCTCTCGTTGGGATCCGCTCGACGATGGGACTGACGAGCCGGGCCGGCATCGTCCCGCTGAGCTACGCCCGTGATATCGGCGGACCGATGGCGCGAACCGTCGCCGACGCGGTGGCCGTGCTCGATGCGATCGCCGGATACGACCCTGACGATCCCGTAACGGCAGCCAGCCAGGGAAGGAAAGAAGAAAGCTACGCCTCATACCTCCAGAGAGACGGCCTGCGGAGGGCACGCATCGGTGTGATGCGCGTGATTTCGAACACCGACACCGCGGATCCCAGGATCCTCGAGTTGATGGAGGGCGCGATCGCCGACATGCGGCGCGAGGGCGCGATCGTCATCGATCCGGTCCCGCTTCCCGAATACGGGCAGATTCGGTTCGGCAGCTGCAGCCGCTTCAAGTTCGACATCAACAGCTACCTTGAAGGTCTGGGCGATGAGGCCCCCATCGGAAGCCTCGAAGAGATCATCGCCTCGGGCGACTTTCACTTTTCGGTCCGTCCACGCCTGGAGCGTAACCAGCGTACGGAGCTGGCGCCCGCAGAGAACCCCGGCTGCGAAACCACGGCGGAAGGCGAGGAACAACTGCGCCAGGCCCTGCTGCGCGCAATGGAAGAGGCCAATGTTGATGCCGTGATCTACCCGACCTGGAACAATCCCCCGCGACTGGTGGGCGATCTTTCCTCGCCGCATGGAGACAACAGCCAGCGCCTCTCGCCGGGGACGGGTTTTCCGGCGATCACCGTCCCGATGGGCTATGTCGACCAGACTCTTCCGGCCGGCCTGTCGTTCGTCGGCCGCGCATTCGACGAGGGCACTCTGATCAGGTTCGTGTATGCCTACGAACAGTCCACGCGACATCGCCGCCCGCCGCCGAGCACCCCGCCGCTGCCATGACCCGAAGGCTGGTACCTGACGACTTTGAGGTGCCGGTCGGTATCGAAACCGACCGCTACCGCCTGCGAATGCTCACCATCAACGACTCGTGAAGGATTACGACGCGTTGATGTCGAGTGTTGATCACCTGCAGGGCGTGCTCGACTCCACCTCCCCGTGGCCGGAAGGCCTCACCCTCGAGCAGGACCTGATCGACCTGGGCTGGCATCAGAAGGAGTTCCAGTTCTCCGCACCGATAAGGTCCACGATCAGCCGCTTGAGCGTCGATGGGGTCTGGATCTCGTGCCGGGCCTTCTTGAAGATCTCGCCGAGCATTCCGGGCTTCTTGCCCAGCTCGTCTAAGACGTGCCGGTAGTGGACTTCCAGCTCATCCCCGTCGAGCTTGACGAGACTCTCCCACCCCAGCTCCGGCGGCACGATGGACTTGCGGTTGTAGGGTGGTTGCGTCTGCTCGTGGGCGACCTTGAGGAAGAGCAAAAAGGTGATCTGCTCTGTGTAGGCCATGTAGGAGAGGCCATCGTCCCGGAGCACGTGAGCGTAGCTCCATGCCTTTTTGACGATCTGCTGGCTGTGGTTGCTCACTCTTGGTTCACCCTTTGCGGTGCAAACGAAGGCTTCTTGCTGTTTGTGGTGGTTCGATCAAGAAGCGACTCAGCTGCCTTGTTGTCCACGCGGTCAACAAGAGATCCTTCGAAGGCACGCTTCAAGATCGACTGCCGAAGTCGACCTGACCTCGCTGTCCCTATCCCGCACTGCGACTCAAGTTGATCTATGACCGAGGTGATGGCCTCGACTTTCAGGGCTATCTGCTCCTGTTCTGCACGAGGAGGTAGTAAAATTGGACACGCCCTGACGTCCGCAATGTTCACACCTCTTACGGCAACACGTCTCGCTACTCTCTTGAAGTAATTCTGAACTGCAGGCGAGCGCAGAACCGTAGCTACAAACCGGTCTGACAGAGATGGGTGGAGAGCCAAGCGTGCAGAGTCTTGCGTAAATTTGGCTCCTCGAAGTTCCGCAGGGACATGGGCCACTCGTCCATAGGTGCCACGAATTGCTAGCAGGATATCCCCAGCGTCAAGAGAAGCCCGAGCGTACTTGGCCGCAATTGTCGGTGACGTCCGATTCAGCCTAGCTACGTCGATGACATCGCCTCGCATGTCTCGAACTTTGACGTAGGGGACGCCGTCAGGCACATGTTCCTTGGGCATCAGGATGCCGTAACAGATCAATCTTGTTGGATCTGGCTAGGTGTGTCTCACGCCTGACGTCGTCAACCCGAGCGAGCGGGGGGCCCTCCCACAGTGCCCGTTCGAAACGCGCGATCGCGTCGGTATCTCCCTCCGCGACCGCTTCGACGCAGCCGTCATCAAGATTTCGGACGAACCCGGTCAACCCCTCGCGTCGCGCCGCATCTTCGGTGAAAAAGCGGAAGCCGACGCCCTGGACGAGCCCACTCACGAGAAAACGGCACGCGACAATCACCGGGTCCTCAAGAACGGCTGATTATAGCGGACCTGGTGTGCATCACTCAGTGTGCTACTCTGACGGGTGGTGCATCGTTCGCGGTCCCCGATCGAATCTAAATAGGAGAGGACGACATGCGCTCAGCTTTCCGTCTGACAACTATCGTTCTTGGTGTGTGGCTCTGTGCCTCGCCGGCGTCGGCGCAGTTTGATGCCGTCGGCTCTCTCGAGTTTCCGACCTCGACACAGTCGGCCGAGGCTCAGAATCACTTCCTGCGGGGCGTGGCCATTCTGCACAGCTTTGGTTGGAAGCAGGCGATCGAGCAGTTTCAAGCCGCTCAGGAACTAGACCCCGACTTCGTCATGGCCTATTGGGGTGAGACTCTCTGCTACAACCATCCGCTGTTTGGCGGACCGACTCCCGACGAAGACAACCCGCGGGCCGTTCTGGCCCGTCTGGGCGCGACCCGCTCGGAGAGACTTGCAAAGGCCCCGACCGACCGAGAGCGGGGATTCCTGGATGCGGTCGAAACACTCTGGGGCCAGGAGGGGACCTACGATGAGCGGCGGGTCGCCTACATGGAAGCGATGGCGGATTTGTACGACGCATATCCGGACGACCATGAAGTAGCGAGCTTCTATGCCGTCGCCACCCTCAGCGCCGCGCGAGCACTTGGGGACCAGACCGGTCGTTTCGAAGTTCGAGCCGGAGCGATCGCCTTGGCGGTTCTGAATGAGAACCCCAATCATCCGGGTGCCGCCCACTACACGATCCACTCGTTCGATGATCCAATTCATGCCCCGCTGGCCCTGCCGGCGGCGATGACATACGCCGAGACCGCGCCGGCCGTGGCGCACGCGCGACATATGCCGACGCACATCTTCATCCAGCACGGGATGTGGGACCTCGTCTCGGAGCACAATCAGCGCTCCTATGATGCGGCGCGAGCCCTGTGGCAACCGGGTGACAGCGTGGGCGACACCGTCCACCCGCTCGATTGGGGTCAGTACGGCGACCTGCAGCTTGGCGACTACGAAAAGGCGCAGACGTGGATCGAGCGGCTCGAGATGGTCCGGGACGAGAGCGAGGGTCAGGCCCGCGCCACGAATTCTCTCCCCCGGCTCAGGGCGCGATACATCGTCGAAACGGAAACCTGGGCCGTCCAACCGGTGACCGAAGATTCGTCACTTCCGGAGCTGCTCGCGACCGGGTTGAGTGCCGTCCGACTGGGGGACCTTGACACTGCCCGACAGGCGGAGGTCGAGCTGAGAAAACGTGCGGAAGACGGAGGGAACCAAGCGACCATCACACACCGAGAAGTCGCGGCGTCCATTCGGGTTGCCGAGGGTCGGGGTGATGAAGCGGTCGCGCTGATGGAGCAAGCGCTCGAGGTGGTCGCCATGCAGCGGCCGCCGAACGGCGCGGCGAGCCCCGTCAAGCCGCCATACGAGCTCTACGGAGAGCTCCTGCTCGAGCTGGACCGACCGGAAGAGGCAGTGGAGAAATTCGAGATGTCACTGGTTCGCATGCCGAAGCGGGCACGATCTCTACTGGGTGCGGCGCGAGCCGCCGCGGCCACGGGCGACGATGCGGCCGCGCACGAGCACTACTCTACCCTGCTGAGTTTCTGGCGCGGGCCGGCCGACCATCCCGGTGTGGAAGAGGCGCGCGCGTTCACGACACAGAACCAGCAGTAGCGCGCTTGAGGCGCCCCCTGATTCCGGCCGGCACGATCTTCGCGAAGATCCAGGCCGCTCGGGTCAGTGGCAGTGGGATCGAACGGACGACCACCCGGCCGTGGCGTATCGCCTCCCAGATCGCTTCGGGAGATGGTTCGGACTCGACAAGCGAATAGGTCGAGCCAAGCTGCTCCAGTCGGTGGACGTCGGCATTCCAGACGATCGGCCTATCGTGAGCCGTAGCCCATCGCTCGGCGGCGGCGTTGAAGTTCACGAGGCGTGAATACATCGCGTTGAACTCCACGGCGTCAAACAGCTCAGCATGGCGGTCCATGAGCCGACCCAGGCAGCTTCCCGTCGGAAAGAACGGATGGGCTGCCACGACGAGCCCCTGAGGCTCGGCGCGTTTCAGTGCCGCCAGGTCATCGAATGACCGAAGACTCTGGGCAAGCGGTGAGAAATTGATCAGCAGGGCGTGTTTACCTCCGATGTCTCGTTCCACGCCCCGGATGAGCGTGATGCCTCGTGCCCGGGCATAGTCCACCAGAGGCACTATGTCGAGCTGCCGGTTGTGCAGGGTGATCGCCAGGGCGTCGGAGCATAGGACGAATAAGCGACCTTTCACAATCGGAGGGCGAGGAAACCGAAGCCAATTTCAAGCCGAGTGGGAAGTCGCAGTCAGGAAAAACTCGGCCAGAGCGGCCACAGGATTCGGGGAGGGGTCAGGATGAAGCGGGACGCCGCCTCAGCCCGATCGAGAAGGGCGTTTCCAGACACACGGGTCCGGTAGACGCCACGGACTTGGTGCGGGATGAGAGGTCTTGCCGGGGGTAGTGGGGCCCGGCGCTTAGGCGAATTCCAGTTCCGGGTTGTCTGCGGGCCGAGGGCCGGCGATGGGGGGAGCGCGGGAAGGCAGACCCATGCAGTCGAGGATCTTCTGGATCGCTTCGGGCGACTGGATGGCGGCCAGAATGCGGAGTCGGCCGCCACACCGGGGACATTCGAGCACGTCGATCCGGAACACCCGGCGGAGAAGTTGAGCCCAGGTGTAGTTGGGCAGGTGGGCCAGCCGCTCAATCAGGACAACAAGAAGATTGTGGCTTGGTATGACCGGGTGAAGGAACGCCCCAGCGCTGCGGCTGAAGGCGTTTAGCGTGATACGATCTCGCTAATCCTCACAAAGAATAAGGAAAAGATGTGACCCGGCGTATTTCTTTCGGAAGCTTCACTCGGGAGCTGAACGTCCATCTGGACCAGATCAGCTACAACGAGATGATTCCACCGATCGAGTATGATGAGGAAGGGAACGAGCTCCCACACCGGCCAGCGGCGCTGACTGTCGGTGCGGCGGATGTCTATCGTCTGCTGCGTCCTTACCTTTCTGTTCGTTTCATTGACCAGTTCAAGGCGGTCATGCCGCTCGCGCTTTACCTGGTCCTGTTCCAGTTGTTCATCCTGCGCGAAACCGTGCAGGACGCCTGGGTGATTTCGGCAGGCCTGGTCGCCGTCATCTTCGGCCTGATGTTGTTCATGGAAGGCCTCAAGGTGGGCCTCATGCGGTTCGGCGAATCGCTGGGCATTTCACTACCGGCGAAGGCGGCGTTAGCAACCGTTCTGATTGTCGTTTTCCTCCTGGGTATTGGCGTCACGTTTGCCGAACCGGCGATTGGTGCACTACAGACTGCAGGTTCGCTCGTCAGCGTCGAACGCGCGCCATTCTTATATTCCTTGCTCACTGAATGGACTGGCGTGCTGGTCCTCGCCGTCGGCATCGGCGTCGGTCTTGCCGCCGTACTTGGCACCATCCGTTTCATCTATGGCTGGAGTCTCAAGCCGCTCATTTACATCACGCTGGTTCCTGTACTCTCGATCAGCGGATACATGGCGTTCGATCCGGAGTTGTCCAAGACACTCGGTCTGGCTCTTGACAGTGGTGCGGTAACAACCGGACCTGTGACGGTGCCGCTGGTGCTATCGCTGGGTATCGGCATCGCACACGCGGCGGGGAAGGGCACTGATTCCCTTTCCGGCTTTGGCATCGTCACATTGGCTTCCCTGTTCCCGATCATTGCGGTTATGGGACTGACGCTATTTGTTGCCACGCAGACGACTGCTGCCGAAATCATCGCGGCTGCGCAACAAGCTCAGGCGTCGACTGCTGCGGTACCGTGGTTCGAAGAGACTCCCTGGGTTGAGATCATCGGCGGCATTCGAGCCATCGTGCCGCTGGTGGTCTTCCTGCTGCTGGTCATGCTGGTTCTGCTGCGAGAGAGAATCCCCAATCCACTTATCATTGGTTTCGGCATCGTGCTGTGCGTTATCGGCATGTGCACCTTCAACCTCGGACTGTCCTACGGTCTTTCCAAGCTGGGCGGACAAAGTGGTGGGTTGGTACCTGCGGCCTTCACCACGATCGAAGCAGTCGAAACGTCGCCACTTTATGTCCTGGCATTGGGACTCGGCATCGCCATTGCCTTTGCATGGCTGTTGGGATTCGGCGCAACACTCGCTGAGCCTGCCCTAAATGCACTCGGTCTGACAGTGCAGAACCTGACAAACGGTTCGTTCAAGAAGTCCACGCTAATGTACGCAGTGTCGCTGGGTGTCGGCTTCGGAATCGCCATCGGCGTTGCCAAGATCATCTTCGATATCCCGATAGCCGTGCTGTTGATTCCCGGTTATCTGGTTGCGATTACCCTGACGTACTTCTCGAACGAGGAGTTCGTCAACATTGCGTGGGATAGCGCTGGAGTGACCACCGGACCCGTGACAGTGCCGCTGGTGCTCGCCATGGGCCTGGGGTTCGGCAACGCGCTAGGTGCCATTGAAGGATTCGGCATCCTGTCGATTGCGTCGATCGGACCGATCATCGCAGTGTTGACTACGGGTCTCTATATTCGCTTCAAGATCCAGAGGCGCTACAAGCAGGCGGAAGCTGAACCGGAAGAGCCGGTCGGCACGCCCACACAAATGGTGTGACGGAGCTTTAGAACATGAGCAGAGAGTTCACGATACTGACCGACGTTTCCCTCATCACTTGTATCGTTCAGCGCGGCAAGGCCGACAGCGTGGTCCGGGCTGCGCAGGATGCCGGCGCCCAGGGTGCGACGACTTACTACGGCTATGGCAGTGGTGTCAGGGAGCGCCTCGGCATTCTCGGTCTCGCGATCGACGTTGAAAAAGAGATCATCACCACGCTTGTCGGTGGCGACCAGGTAGACCGCATTTTTGAGCGGATGTACTTTGCCGCCGAACTCGACGTGCCGGGTAACGGCATCATCTACATCACCAAGCTCGACAAAGCCGCAACCTATATTCCGAAAGAAATCATCGAGCGCATCAACGAGAAGGCGGAAGAAGTGTCGTGAAAGGCATTATCGAGAACGCCAAACTCATCACGTGCATATTGCCGAAGGGCAAGGCAACACAGATTCAGCGACCACTCATCGATGAACACGGCCTGCACGCCGCGAACTTCTACCGCGGACGTGGTGTGGGTCGAATCTCGCAGATCAAAGCTCGAGGTATTGGCGAGCAGCTGGAAAAGGAAGTGCTGGAAATCTGCGTCAAGGCTGAAGAGGCAGACGATCTGTTCGAACACATCTTCTTTGCCGGGGAAATGGACCAGCCACATGGTGGCGTCCTGTTCATGACAACCCTGCAACAAGGCATGGAGATCACCATGCCTGACCTTCCCGAGGAGTCTTAATCCAACACCCTCGCCAGTAGCGGCTGAAACAGCAGCGCGACCATCACGCCTGCATAGATGTCCCGGTCGTAGCCGAAGTTCAGGCTGAAGTCGGCTGGCATGTTGGCGATCAGACACAGACAAACGACGATCGCGACGACAAAAATGTTACGCCCGATCATGAACAGGGTGAAAAGAATCGCTGAGGCCAGGATCAGGCCATAGTTACCTGCAAGTCCCAGTCGTGCGATCAGGTTGTCTTCCAGGTTCATTCCCATCATGACCGCAAAAAACAGAAACACGGTGACGGACCTGGCTAGCAACGCACACCGTGGTGAGGTGCATCCCGACAATGCTGTCGCGGTACGGTGTAGGTGGCCTTCAGGTTGAAGATGGCGTACCCGGCAGTTATGCTCTCGGTGGAGAACACGTCTTCGCGGACCGCTTCCAGAAACGTTCCTCATTCGCCTTTACGATGATGAGCCTGGACGAAGAACGCTGCCTGGGATGCGTCTACATCTATCCGTCAGAGACGGCAGATGCCGATATCTTCATGTGGGTGCGGAAAGAAGAATACGAGGAGCTAGATACGGATCTGTTTGCAAACGTGCGACGCTGGATAGCAGAGCAATGGCCTTTCGAAACCGTGAGGTATCCGGGGCGGGAGATGTAGGTGCGGTCTATGACCGCACATTGTCCCGGCATGAGGATGTGCGCTCATAGAGCGCACCTACACGACAACGCACAACAGTCTACGACCCCGGTCCCCCCGGACCTTTCTTCCGGCCCAGAACCGAGTTCGCGAATTCTTGAATGTACTTGATGGTCCCTTCCGCCGTTACCTTGCTCTGCGAGACGTATTGCGCCCAGACGTCGGGGTTGTAGCCAGGCGGCGGGTTAGCCCGCACGCTGTCGGCCACGTCGATCGCGCGTCGGGCATACTCGAACGCACGATTCAGGTTTCGTCCCTCGACAGCAAACTGCCGGGAGAGTGTCACGAGCGCTTCCAGGGCATCCGGATTGACCTTGATCGCGCGTTCTCCGTAGTCGACCGTCTTCGCGGCATCTCCCTGTGTTTGGTAGATGCCCATGGCGATCAGATAGGCGTCGTCCCTCAGTTCCGACTCTGGATACTTTTTCGCGAGCTCATCCACCAGGCGCAGTTTCGTCGCGGGTCGTACCTCGGCGAGAATCTGGCTGAAGAGTTGCCGATCCGGGGGTGCGCCAGCCTGGAAGAGCAGCGAGGCAGAAAGAATCCACGGTGATATCAACATAGAGCAAGTTTATCCCACTGAAGAAACACCTGTCACGGTTTCGGCAACGCCCAAAAAAGTCCTTGTGCAGGCCTTAATCAAAAGTACAATCCCGTACAGATTTCACGAAGAGTGGCGTCGGTGCGTTATAGGGCGACGCTGGAGGCAGGAGCACCTTGATGGAAACCGTAAACAGCGTCGTTGACACGATCAACGGTGTGCTGTGGCACGACTTCGTTCTCTACACCGTCCTGCTCGTCGGGGTCATCCTGATGATCTGGACCAAATTCGGTCCACTGGTGGCTCTCACTCACGGGTTCCAGGTGATCCGAGGCAAGTACGACCGGAAGGACGATCCCGGGGCGATCAATCACTTCCAGGCCTTATCGGCCGCCCTGTCGGCGACGGTGGGTTTGGGCAACATCGGTGGCGTCGCCGTAGCTATCTCGCTCGGCGGACCCGGGGCAGTCTTCTGGATGTGGATCGTGGGTTTTGTCGGCATGGCGATCAAGACCACCGAAGTGACCCAGTCCATGCTGTACCGCAACACCGAAGACCCGGACAATCCGCATGGCGGACCCATGTTCGTGGTGAGTCGCGGCCTGGCCAACATGAACCCGGCCTACGCGACGCTGGGCCGCTGGATCGGCTACATCTTCTGCGTCACGCTTCTGGTGTCGACGATCACGGGCGGAAACATGTTCCAGGCCTGGAACGTAGGGACCGTTACGGAACTGAATTTCGGAATCCCGTCGATTCTCACCGGCATCATCCTGGCGGTCGTGACCGGCATGGTCATCATCGGCGGCATCAAAAGGATCGGCTCGGTCGCCGGCCAGCTCGTACCGTTCATGTGCGGGCTCTACCTGGTGGCCTCCCTCTACGTTCTGGCCGTCAACTTCGAAGCGATTCCGAGCTTGCTCCGGCTGATCTTCACTTCGGCTTTCAGCGCGACCGAAGCTCAGGGAGCGTTCCTCGGCGGCACGTTCGGGTACGCGTTTCTCTGGGGGATGAAACGGGCACTTTTCTCGAACGAAGCGGGACAGGGATCTTCCCCGATTGCCCATTCCGCGGCACGGACCGATGAGCCGGTACGTGAAGGCATCGTCGCGGGCCTGGAACCATTCATCGACACGTTGGTCGTCTGTACGCTGACCTCTCTGGTGATCCTGTCCAGTGGCGCCTGGAACCGGAGCGGAGAGGGCGTCTTCACAGAGCTCCCTCAGGTCGTGGAAGCCGGGCCGGGGGAGTGGACGCTGGAAACCGGACCGCTCCCGCCAAATACGGAGACCGCATGGACCACAGGCCAGGGTGTTTTCATGGTGGCCGACGTCGGGACCCTCACCGAGGGACAGGGAACGACTCTCGCCCAGATCCCGGGCACGGTGGTTGGCGCCGACCCCACTTTCACGGTCGACTGGGGCACCTACAGCGGTGATATCGCCCCGACGATCTCCGATCCGGAGGTGTACGTCAACTACACGGGAGCCAGCCTGACCAGCCATGCCTTTGATCGCGGCTACCGGGGCCTGGGTCGCTGGCTGATCACCCTGGCCGCCTGGCTGTTTGCGATATCGACGATGATTTCCTGGAGCTACTACGGAGAGCAGGGAGTTGTGTTCATGTTCGGAGCGAAGTGGGTTCGCACCTACAAGTTCATCTACTGCCTTCTGGTCGTCGTCGCGACGGCGGGTTTCATTTCGACGGACCGCGAACTCGACAGCTTCACCTCCATCGGGACCGGCGTCATGCTGTTTGCCAACATTCCCATCATCCTCATCTTCTCCAGGCAGGCGATGGCAAAGTACGGCGAGTACGTCGCAAGGCTCAGGGCGGGAGAGTTCGACGTTCAGTGAGTGACCCCTAGGGATTTGATCGCGATGACCTGTAACAGTGCTATCGGTACCAGATTCGGAATTGTCGGAACGGCGTCGGATTCTAGGAGTTGATCCACCCGAGCGGTTCCCCAGTTCGGCCCGGTAACGGTCCACGCTGTTTTCATCTGCCGGATTCCGGCCAAACGCAGTAGGTGGAAGGGGAGCGGCGGCGAGTGACGCTTTTCGAGCCAATGTTGTTCCAGCATGTTTCGGGATTGCGAGGGCGTTACGACGATGACCGAAGACGGCGCCATTGCTTGCGGTGGAGGCCGAACCCTTCGGGCCGATGGGGGTTGCGGGCGATGCTCTTTGTCGGAAGCCGTCATCCCGCTTCCTGGTCCCGCTCTTCGAGCCGCTTCATTGCCGCCTGGATCGTGGCCAATCGCTTCTTGCGCGTCGCCATCGGGCAGTTCTCGCCGCGCCGGTCCTTGCCGTAAATTCACCAGAGCATCGTTTGCTCCGTCATCCATCTTTGCCGCGGCCCGCACCTCGCCCGCAAGACCCATCGGCGATGGTGCCGATAGCACTGTTACAGGCCACTAGTTCAGTAAACCGGACTCAGGGAATCGAACGTAGGGCGTAGCCATAGATCAACACCTTCACCATCATCCGCGGATCGAAGGCGGCAGACCCATACGACGAACGCGCTTAAATCCATTGCGTCTCCGATATGGTACGACGGTGATCTTCGGCCAGCCAATCTCGCGACGGCGGCAGCAGCAGGTTCTGTTCCGGAAGATGGTCGGTAGGTTCGTGACATGTCCTATCTTCGATCTCTATCCGCCCAATCCCGGTCCTTCTGCCGCGCAGACCCTAGTGACCTGTAACAGTGCTATCGGTACCAGCGTTCGGCGGAACGGCGTCGGATTCTAGGAGTGACGCTCGAGCCAATGCTGTTTCATTGCGAGGGCGTTACGACACCGAAGACGGCGCCGTTGGGCCGAACCCTTCGGGCCGATGGGGGTTGCGGGCGATCTCTTTGTCGGAAGCCGTCACCGATGAAAGAGCATCGTTTTCCGTCTCCCTCCGCGACCTCGCCCGCAAGACCCATCGGCGATGGTGCCGATAGCACTGTTACAGGCCACTAGTTCAGTAAACCGGACTCAGGGAATCGAACGTAGGGCGTCCACGGCAACGACGAGTCTGGCGGCCTCGCGCTGGAGCCGTTCGTACCGCCCCACCTCGACGGTATTCTTGTGTTCCAGCCAACTGCTCCAGATGGCTCTCAACTCGCGGAGCGATTGCCGGATCGTATCGGCTGCCACGCTCGGAGGAATCCCGGGGGCGGCGGCGGCTGAGGCGAGCGTGTCCGTGTGAGTCGAGTTTTCGCACAGGGCCTCGACGAACGCGAGCGAGTGTTTCCGCATCTTTCTGAGAACGTGTTCGGCGATCGCCCGCCTCCGAACCAGTGTTTCGGGCTCGTCCCCGCGCGAAAGCAGCTCTACCATGCGCGCTTCGTCTTCCAACTTATCCAGATATCGCCCCGCGTTCCGGTGCCGCTCTTCGGCCGTCGGTTCGGGAGTTCGTCGGCCCGGGGAGAAAGTGCGCAGCGTCCGGATTCGGGACTGGAGGTTCGAAGCTCCGGCGATACCCGCCGGATCGGCGGCCGCCGGATGGAAGGGCCGGGCGATCGCAGACATCGGACACGCGAGGACCAACAGAACCGCGAACGTTTGTGGACTGACAAGATACATTATCCGCCCGATCCAGCCATCACGTCTTCGGTGGTGGCAGTCAACATCCCGTCGATTGTAACCAGCAGCTCGACCGCTTCGTTCTGAAGCTCCTCATAGCGTTCGACGTCGACGATGTCCCGATTGTCCCGCCAGCGACGCCACATGCGCCTCAAGTGGTCGAGGGATCCGCGCAGGGTCGCGATACCGATGCCCGGCGTCATGGAACCGATCGGTTCAACCGAGGCGACGAGCTCCTCGACGTCGATCGACTCCAACCATAGAGCTTCCACGAATCTCTCGGTGTTCTTCCGCATGTCGTGGAGGATTCCGGTGGCAATACCCCAGCGACGCGCGACCAGGTCAGGAACGTCTTCTCGCGTCAGGAGTTCGAGTTTGCGCAACTCATCGTCGAGTTGATTGAGCAACTCGCCCGCCTCGCGGTACTTCATCCGACGTTCGAACTCGGGCCCACGCCTGCGCCCACCGCTGCGTCCTCGACGAGCGCCACCACGACCGCCACGGCTGCCACGCTGCGCGGCGTCAAACGAGGCTGAGCGTTCGGCCGGAGACGGTGTCTGTGCCGGTGCGACCTCGAGCAGCACGAGAAAGCATACGGATAGGGACAGAATCAAGATCCGTCTTGATCGAGTGAGTCGACGCATTTCAGGCTCTTGCCGTTTGGACCGGCCCTGCCAGTCTATCGTTTAATACGAGGGACTGCAAAAACGCCGGTGACTGGATTTCCCCCGTTCGGACGGCTACAATTTCGAACCTCAAACAGGAGACATCATGATTTTTCGCGGACCGTATCCCGAAATCGACATCCCGAACATCTCGTTGACCGAGCTGATCCTGGGCCGCATCCAAGACTACGGCGACAAGACGGCCCTGATCGACGGGTCGACGGGATCGTCGTTGACGTTTGCACAATTCCGGGACGCCGTCCTGAAGGTTGCGACCGGGCTCGCCCGAAACGGATTCAAGAAAGGGGACGTCCTGGCCTTTATTTGCCCGAACTGCCCCGAGTACGGGATCATGTTCATGGCTTCGGCCTACCTGGGCGGGATCAACACGACGCTCAATCCCACGTACACGGTGGAGGAGATCGCGTCCCAGCTTGCCGACTCGAATGCCACCTTTCTTTTCACCCACCCGCAGCTAATCGGAAAAGTGCCAGCCGAGCCGCGCTCCTCGCAAATGCGGCGTACCTTCGTCCTAGGAGATCTCGAGGGGACGATCCCGTTCTCCGACTTGTTGGACGAAAAACCCACCGTTGCTCCCGCATCGATCAACCCTGGCGAGGACGTCGTCGCGCTGCCGTATTCCAGTGGAACAACGGGCGTGTCCAAAGGCGTCATGCTGACCCACCGGAACCTTGTGGCCAACCTCAGACAGATCGAGATCGCCGGTATCTTCACGGAGTCGGACACGATCATCGGTGTCCTGCCGTTCTTCCACATCTACGGCATGGTGGTCGTCTTGACGTCGGGCCTGTACCTCGGGGCGACGCTGGTAACGCTGCCTCGATTCGACATGGAGAGTTTCCTTTCGACCATGGAGGAACATTCCATCACATACGCGAATCTCGTCCCGCCCCTGGTCCTGGCTCTGACCCGCCATCCGAGCGTCGATGCCTTGCGGCTGCCGAAGCTCGGAACTGTCATGTGCGGAGCGGCGCCGCTCCCGACCGAGACTGCGCAGGCGTTCGCTCAAGAGATGGACTGCCGGATCACCCAGGGTTACGGCATGACCGAAGCCAGCCCGGTCACCCACGTCGTGCCCATCAGCGCGACCTCGATCCCGCTGGATTCGGTCGGACCCTGCGCGCCGAACACGGAATGCAAGATCCTGGCCCTGGACGACGCCAGGGAACTCGGACCCGAAGAAACCGGTGAACTCTGGGTTCGGGGGCCCCAGGTCATGAAGGGCTACCTGAACCAGCCGGATCAGACGGCTCAGATGGTCGACAGCGAAGGGTGGATGCGTACCGGCGACGTCGGCTACGCTGACAAAGACGGGAATTTCTTCATCGTCGACCGGGTGAAGGAGCTGATAAAGTACAAGGGTTTCCAGGTCGCGCCGGCCGAGCTGGAGGCGCTGCTGTTGACGCACCCGGCCGTCGCCGACGCCGCGGTCATCCCGAGCTCGGATGACGAGGCCGGCGAGGTTCCAAAGGCCTACCTGGTCACCCGGGAGGAAACGGAGGAAGAAACCGTCATGTCCTGGGTCGCCGAGCGTGTCTCACCCCACAAAAAGATTCGCCGCGTCGAATTCATCGACAAGATCCCAAAGTCGGCCTCCGGCAAGATCCTCCGGCGCGTTCTGATCGAGCAAGACCGGGCAGGGGACACCGTCTCCTGACATCATTATGATGGGATACCCTGGCTCAAAATAACGGAGAGGTCACACGTCCAACAGTGCAGACCCATGGAGGTTTACTCTCACTATGAGCATCCGAATCGTCTACTGCGAAACCTGAGGCCCGATCGCCAGAAAGGCAGCGAGTTTCGCTGCTCTCATCCATGACAATCTGGGTACTCCCGTCGAGCTCGACAAGGGCCGGCGGGGCCAGTTCGACATCGTCGTCAACGATCGATTGGTGGTTTCTCGAAAGGGCGGACTGATCGCCAAATTGTTGGGCAGACCCTGGCCAACCTCCGAGCACGTCCTAGCGGCTGTGCGGGAAGCCCTGGAGGAGGCCGCCGGATGACTCGGCTGATGGCGGAGGGTACTAAGCAATCAAGATCTTGGCCTCCCCCAAGGAACGACGCCCGACGTTGACCCTGCCGGACCAGAGATAGCCCGAGGGGCTCTCACCGCGCCGCCTGTCAGCGTTTCGGAAGGAGATGGATATGGGACTGTTCTGGGACTTGATGCAACAGAGCCAAATCGCAGATCAGCGGAAACGTGCATCGACACTGCAGGACCGTGTCACGCAGTTAGAGGAAAGCCTGGATGAGACAAGACAGCTCCTACGACTCTTGCTTGAACGGCTTGAACAGCATCTGGGGGAGGACATCGATAAGGACGGGCGGACGGGATAAACGTTTCTCTGAACAAAATGCGCGCCAGCACGGGTCGAGGAAGTTGTCTGGTGACTGACCGTCTTGCGATTCCGCCAAACCGGGAAGGAGCGATTCTGGCCTTCGTTATCGGTAGCGCCTTCGCCGGCAGGGCACTCGCCATCTGGATTAACCGGCCCGAGTTCGTCGGCTGGTTTAATCACTCTTACTACTACTGGGTGCAGGTTAAGGGCGTTCTGGAAAGCGGTCGGCTGCCGTATGCGGACTTGCCCTTTCTCTTTCATGTCTATGCCGCCGAGGCGAGCGTGTTGCAGGTTTTCGGGAGGGAGATGCAGCCAGCCATCGTGACCTCCGCGAGAGCGACCATGAGCATCGCGCCTGCTTTGATCGCCTACCCGATCTACATGATCGTCCGCAGGATCGTCGGCTTGCGCCCGCTGTCCTCTGAGAAGTGGATCCTCGTCGCCCTCTCGGCTTTCCTGCCCTTGACCCTCGCCCACATGCCGGAGCTGCTGCAGAAGAATACCTTGGGTCTGCTGCTTCTCAGCGGATTGATGTATGCGACCTATGCGCTAATACTCAATCGCTCGCCGAGATTGCTGATCGCTGTCTCGTTGCTCTTTGTCCTGATCAGTCTCACGCACCTCGGGACGCTGGCTGTCTGCTTGCTGTTCGGCCTGTCTCTACTGCTGGCGGCGATCCACAACCGGGCAGATTCGAAGCAGGTCACGGCGATCCTGGTCCTCGTTGCAGCGTTCTCGGTCGTTGGTCTTGCGGCCGTCTACGTCCTGGATCCCGAAGCGCTTGGGCGGATTCTGCGTTACGCGCAATCGAGCCTGCCACACTCCCTGCTGGGCAGCGTGTTCTCGGCCGAGCCGTTAGGCCGGAAGCTAGGGTATTCACTTGGGGTTCTGATTCCACCTGTCCTGGTTTTTTTGCTACTGAAAGCGTATACGCAGCATCGAGCCGCGTTGCAGCCGGCCGATCGGATCTTCTGGCTCGGCAACGTGCTCTTTTCCTACCTGCTAGTGCTGCCGGTCTTCGATCTGGATGTGGTTCCGAGACTCGTCCTCTTCATGCCGATCCCGCTGTTAATCGTCCTGATCTACCAGCTCCAATACCAGGCAAGAAAACGCCCTGGCAGGCTGTTGGAGGGCCTGGCTTCGGTGGGCATCGCGCTCATGTTGTTCGGCGAGACAATGAACCTGATCATGCTTTATCCGGAAAAGGAAGAGATCCATGAGGAGCTCCTTGAACTCAGGGAGCGGTATCAGCTTTCGGAGAACGATTTCGTGCTGACCACGTACGGGGTAAATCCAATCTGTAACTGGTTTCTGGGCACTAAGTCCGGTTTGATCACGGCTTTCAATGAGAGGATCGCGAATCCTACGACCGCCTGTTCGTGCTAAATCCCCGTGAAGGGCGCCCGGCCACAGCGCCGGCCGACCAGTCAGACAGCGATCGGATCACGTTCCGTACGGCGGAAGAGAAATATGTGGCCATGCGGCAACAGGTCCCTCTGCCTCCCGAAATGAAGCCCCTCGCCCCGAGCGATCACCTGGAGTTCCACGAATTGCACGCGATGCCCGAACCCTGGCTCTTCAACGCGGAGGGCGACTGGATCGGATACCGCATCCGAACGGAGTAACTCAGGGTGACGGGCCTTGGCCGGCGATAGAGCCTGGGACCCCTCGGTTGTTTGCGAGCTCCAGAACTCCTCGGCGAAGAGACGGGGCTGGTCTGATTCGACTTTCTCGGATCGAGCGGGCAAGATTGCCGGAGGTGGCGGTGATGCTGAGCTTTCAGTTCCCCGATTGCGAAATCACTCTTGAAGAGGCCCTGACCGAGTATTATGGCAGCCGCGATGACCTCTTAACGGGACGCGGCATATCTGACTCAGCCCGAAAATTCTTCCGCTGTCATGATGCTGCTCACGTCGTATTTGGCTGCAGCACAACTCTCACCAACGAAGCGATGGTGAAGGTCTGGAGCTTTTTCGGCACGACGGCCGGCTTTTCACTTCTCCGAGACTATCGATCTCCTGAATCGAAAGAGATCTACGAGCAGATCAGGTGGAGTGATGTCGGGAGAACTGCGCTTCGATCTGTGGCCAATGTCCCGCTCGTCCTTTTCCGCTGCCTCCGGATGCACAAGCGGTGGCCTTGGTCCGACTTCGGTCAATATCTGGACGTTCCCCTGGCCGAAATCCGGAGAGAATACGGAATCAGGGTCGTAACCACCGCTTTTTAAAGATCCGCTGCCAGGTTACGTCGCTTATGCTACCTGTGGACACCGAGATGGGTACACGAAAACACGTTCACGAAGAGATCTTCCACGCTTACCTCGAAGATTCGAACAAGGGGATCGGACAAACTGGCTGAACCAGAAAGTCCTTCACCGAGAGTGCATTCCACCGATCAAAGATCCGGGCGTTTAGTCGCCGCTGCTCTTCCTCCTCGGGTTAATCACAGGCCTCGCCATACCCGCCATGACCAATCCGAGAATGGGGTTATCGGGTCACCTCGAGGGCGTGATGAACGGCATCTTCCTGATTGCCGTTGGGGCGGTCTGGTCGCGACTCACCTTGTCGTCGACGCTCGAATCGCTGACCTTCTGGCTTCTGATCTATGGAACTTACGCCAACTGGTTTTTCATCGGTCTCGCCGCTACATTCGGAACCAGCAAGATTACACCGATCGCAGGAGCCGGCCACGCGGGGTTGCCATGGCAGGAGACTCTGGTGACCCTTGGGTTATCGACTGTAGCCATAACTATGTTGATCGCGTCCAGCATCCTGGTCTGGGGTTTCCTGAGCCGGGAGAGAGCTGGACGAGATGACGCCTAACGAATAGGGTTTTATCCGCGGTGCGGGCACGCGAAGTCCGCTGATAAAAGTACGGATTGGCATTGCGGATAAAACCTTGTTGGACGAAGCCGCGTGGTGAGGAAGTTAACGCCTTCTATGGGTTTTGTAAAGATCGCGGGGACCGCGCTGAAGATCGAGGGCGAGGGGGCGGTCGGGGATGGGACGGCGATCGGTCCGGAAACTCCAGGAAGGCATGGGAGGACCGAAAGTGCGGTTTCGAAAAAACGGCGAACGGACACACGGATCCAAGAGCGGGACGGAGAGGATCTCTGGTTTGAAACCGGCAAACGGAATCATGACGAATCCCAGGTTTGTGGCGGGAGGATTCGGACAGAAACGAGCGTTCCGATGCCGCAGGACGGGCACGGGCGGGGTTCGGCAATCCACTGGAGGAGCGGTTCTGGACGCGGTTTGCGTGGTGCCTGTGCTCGAGGCAGAAGCTGGCGGCAGCGGGCGAGGTTGCGAGCTTTGTGGCGGTTGGCCATGAAGCCGAAGTGGCGGATGCGCATCAGACCACGTGGGAGCACGTGCAGGAGAAAGCGTCGGATGAACTCGTCGGCGTCCAGGGTCATCGTTTTGAGTGAATCGCCACTCTTGCGGTCGCGATAGAGGAACGAGACTCCATCGGGTTTGACGGTTCGGATGCGGTGGTTGGAGATCGCGACTCGGTGGGTGTAGCGAGCCAGGTAGTCCAGGACCGTGTCGGGGGAAGCGAAGGGGCGTTTGGCATAGACGATCCACCTCTTTTTCTTGAGGGGTTGGAGCCGTTGCTGGAAAGCGGGGGCTTGGGCCAAGGGTGCGGTCGCACCTGGGAACTGGAGGTGATTGTTCCGGAATGCGTGGTCGAGTTGGTCGAGAAACTTGGCCCGAAAAACGATCGATAGAGCCCGGACGTGGAAGAGAAAGTTGGAGCGCGATGGAATCCAACGACGCTTGTCGAACGACAAAGCGCCGGCCGGGACCAGACAATGCAGATGGAAGTGATCGCCGAGCGTCTGGTCCCAGGTGTGGAGCACGGCGAGAAAGCCGAGTTGGCCGTGAAGATGGGTTCGCGCGAAGTCGGCCAGAGTGTCCGAGACGGCTCGAAACAGGATGTTGATGAAGGTTCTCTTGTTGGTGAGCGCGATGGGGTTCAACTCGTGAGGAACGGTAAAGACCAAGTGGAAGTAGCCGACGGGCAAGAGTTCGCTTCGCTGTCGGTCGAGCCAGCGGGTTTTGGGCAGGGCCGGACACTTCGGACAGTGACGATTGCGGCAGGAGTTGTAGGCGGGACGTTCGAAGCCGCAGCCATCACACCGGTCCAGATGACCGCCCAACGCCGCGGTGCGGCAGACCTCGATGGCGTGCATCACTTTCCAGTGGGACAACGGGAGCCGGTGAGCTCGGCGGTAGGCTGGCCCGTAAAGCCGGAAGATGTCGGCCAGTTCCCAGCCGGGCTGCGACGCTCCCGTTGCCCGCGATGAGGCGGGCGGCACCGCAGAGCCCTATGTGCCGGGAACGGTTTCAGGCAGAGCCAGCAGATCGAACTTGCCGGAATCGGACGCGAAGTGGTCCCGCCGGATCTGGAGATAACGCATCGTGGTCGTGATGGCGTTGTGACCCAGCAAGGCTTGAATCGTCCGTAGGTCGACGCCGGCTTCCAACAGATGCGTTGCAAAGCAATGGCGGAGCGTGTGGATACCCCCACGCTTCTGGATGCCGGCATGCTGCCGGGCGTTGCGATACACCTTCTGAGCAGCGGTGATGTCGAGAGGACGACTCGGCTTGGCACCCGGAAACAACCACTCCTTGGGTTGCTGGAGTTTCCAGTACCGACGCAACTCGTCAAGCAGACGTGGGGACAGGATCGTATAGCGGTCTTTGGATCCCTTGCCCTGTTCGACACGAATGGTCATTCGGGCGCTGTCGATGTCGGAAACCCGAAGCCGCACGACTTCACTGACCCGGAGCCCCGCCGCGTAGGTGGTCATCAACAGTGCCCGGTGCTTCACATTCCCAACCGCCTCCAGGAGCTGGTCGACCTCGGAACGGCTCAGCACTTCGGGAAGTCGCTTCTGCACCTTCCGGCGTGGTATCTCCATCGCGGCGGGTTTGCGCTTCAGAGTCTGACCATAGCAGAAACGCAGTCCACAAGCCGTGACGTTTAAGCTGCTCCAGGACAGACCCCCGCTCACGTTCCAGATACACCAGATAGGCTTGAATCTGCTCGGCCTTCAACTGGTCGGGACGCTGCTCGTAATGGCGGGCCAGGCCGGTCACAGCCGCAAGATAGGACTGGTGTGTCCGTGGAGAAAACCCGCTGTAGAGTCTTCCGAATCAATAGGATCCGTTGACGCAGTTCGGTCATCATCGCCTCCTTTCTGTCTCGAAGGCTCATCGCGAACCTTCCTCGGATGCGATTGTTCAAAATCTCTGACCAAAAAGACGAGGGGATGGAGCAGGTAGGATCTGACAAACGCTTCTCAGACCACCGCGAAGCGGTTTAGTTCAACTCCCGTTATGTGGACAAACCCTTCGCGACCGGATGCTGCCTTGATCAAGTCGGGGGTGATGGCCTTGAGTCGGGGTTCTTGTCATGAATACAGAAGAGCATTATCTGCAACGTGAGTTGTATGAACTCAACCAAACGGACCGGTCTATTTTTGAGTTTCTTCAGCAGGGATCTTTGGACGGCATTTGGTATTGGGACATTGAGCACCCAGAATCGGAATGCATGAGTCCCCGCTTCTGGGAACTTCTCGGATTCGATCATAAAGAAATGAGACCTTTGGCGTCCGAGTGGCAAGATCTTATCGATCCCGATGACCTAAAGGTTGCTCTCGCCAATTTTGCCAAACACTGTGAGGATCCCAATCATCCTTACGACCAGGTAGCACGGTATCGTCATAGGGATGGTTCTACTGTATGGGTTCGTTGTCGTGGATTAGCGATTCGTGACAACACAGGAAAACCTATCCGCATGTTGGGTGCGCACACCGATTTGACACAGTTGAAGCGTACAGAAGAAGAGCTCAGACAGAGGACGGTTGAGTTAGAAGAAACAAACAAGACATTAAGGGGCGCCCTCGACCAAATCAGAACGCTGAGCGGTCTTCTGCCAATTTGCGCGTCTTGCAAGAAAATTCGTAATGACGAGGGTTATTGGACACAAATCGAATCCTATGTGACAGCCCATTCCGAAGCAAAGTTCAGTCACGGTATTTGTCCCGAATGTTTCAAGAAACTCTACCCTGGATTATCCAAGAAAGATGAATGAGAACAACCGTGGTCACTCGTCACTTGTCACTCGTCACCTGCCCGGCCCCCCGTTCAAATCCGAGGTGGCTTCGCTCGGAGGGCCGTAGTCCAAGAACTTCAACGGGGGCGCGGGGACTTTCTCGGGCCAGATCATATCGAGCGTGTCGGCATCGAAGAGCTCCCCGTTGCTCATCACCATGTGGGCTGTGTTGCTGTTCCGGATGTCGCTGAGCGGATTCTCGTCCAGGATCAGCAGGTCGGCGAGTTTGCCGGCTTCCACGGTGCCGAGGTCGGCCGCCATGCCGAGTCCTTCGGCCGCGACGCTCGTGGCCGTTCGCAGCGCGTCATAGTTGCTCAGACCACCCATCTGGAGAGCCCATAACTCCCAGTGAGCGCAGATGCCCTGCTCTTCTCCGTGTGCTCCGAGGGCGACGTTGCCTCCCGCCTGGAGAACCCGGGCAGCAATTTCGGAGACGCTCGTGAAGTGGTACTCGTCGATCGCGGACATGTTACCCCTACGCGTCCTCCGGTCGATGACGTCGTGCGGCGTAAACCGGGCGAGCTTCACATCATCGTGCACGTTCGTCGTCTGGTAGAAATACCACTCGGCCGTTGGACCGCCGTAGGAGACCACTAGCGTGGGCGTGTACCAGGTCTTCGACTCCGCCAGAAGCCGGACGGCGTCACCGTAGATGTTGGCCAGCGGCAGGCTGTGTTCGAAGCCGCTGTAACCGTCCAGGACCATCGTCATGTCGAGGCGGAAGTCGCCACCGCCCTCATTGGTAACATTGAGGCCCTCTTCCATCGCTGCGGCCACGACCCATTGCCGCTGTCGGCGGTGGGGCTGCATGTACTGCTTGATGACGTTCGTGCCGAGCTTCTTGTAGTGCCGTACCATGGCCCTGGCGTCGTCGAGGTCTTCGATCTTCGCGTTGCCGGTCGTCATCGCCCGACCGGTGCTGTAGATCCGCGGCCCGACTATTCGGCCGGCTTCGACCAGTTCGCCATAGGCGAATGAATCGTTGCTGCTGGACACATCCCGGGTCGTGGTCACGCCGTAGGCAAGGTTCGCCAGGTAGGACCAACTGGCTTCGACGAAGACGTCCCGCGGCGGACGCAGGTGGGCGTGCATGTCGATCAGACCCGGCATTATCGTCTTTCCGGTCACATCGACGACATCGGCGCCTGCCGGAACACGGACACTCGCGGAGGGGCCGACTTCGACGATCCGGTTGCCCTGAACGATGACGGTGGCGTTCTCGATCGTCCGCTCGTTGGCCATCGTGATGACGTCGGCTCCGCGCAGCGCGAGTGTTCCCCGCGGATAGTGCCGGGGCACGGTGATGTCGATCGCGATCTGGTCGGGTTCGAAATCATCGTCGGCTGCCATCGCCTGCGCGCGGTCGACACTGTAGAACCGGTCGGCAAACGACCAGGTCAGCGTCCGACCCTGGTCTTCCCACCGGATATCGAAGCCCCCCTCGCGCGTGATCCGCTTGACGGGGCCGGGGCCTTTGGTCTCTCCGATCGTGGGAACCTCGGCCGCGAGGGGCAGGGCGGCCAGATAGACGTCCTCGCGGACCGAGAAGGCGACCCACGAGAGGTCGGGGGACGGAACGACCTCGTAGGTCTCGGCGTCGATCCTGGCAAGAGCTCTCCTGTCGGTTCCATCCAGACGCAGGGAAACGACCTCGGACTTCGCCGGTTTCTCCTCTCGTCTGTTCTCGGGTGTAATCTCGGCGACGTAAATCAGACGGTCTCCCTCGCTGGTGAACGAAACGCGGTTATCGGTCGGGGCGGAACCGACATAGTGCGGCGCACCGCCGTTGGCATCTACCCACAGGAGTTGGCCCGTGTTGCGCGTCCAGACGTTCCTGAAGGCGGCACCTTCCTCTTTGAGGAAGGCGATCTTACCTCCATCCGGAGACCACGACGGATGCATGTAGTAGCCCGCATGTTCGGTGAGGCGCCGGGGATCCCCGGGCCCTTCCAGGGATAATTTCCAGACGTGCCCGCCGTCGACGTCGTCCCAGGAAACGTAAGCAACCCATCGACCGTCGGGCGACATCACGGGATGGAACTGCCCGAAGGGCTGGTCGGCAAGCTGCGAGGGCGCGCCGTCCGGTAGATCCATCGACCAGATCTTGTTCAACGCCGAAAAGACCATGCGGTTGCGCTGCCGGTTCCGGTTGCCGTAGCGCACGTTGCGCACCTTGACGGGATCGTTGGTGTGCGAACTCTCAAAAAGGACGAGGGGTCCGAGTTCCTGCTCGACTTGGGCGGTGAATGCGATCGGGGTATCTGCCTTCGTTTCCAGATCGATTCGATGGAACGTCCCGCCGGTGGCTATGATCACCGCGCTCCCGTCCGGCGTGAAATCGTAAGCGGGCATCAGATCCAGCACACCCGGACGCTCGGCGTTGTCCCGATCGATCGGATATGCCAGCCATTCCTCGACATCGCTGTCGAGGTTGCGAATGCGCAGTCCGGTCTTTGCGTCCAGGCGGACACCGTAAGCCATCCAGCGTCCATCTTCGGAAATGGCGGGGCGGTACGCGCCGTTGGGCGAAGCCGTGATGGTCGCGATATCGCCCGTCTTCCGATCCAATCTCTTCACCTGCCAGGAAGTGATACGCGCCAGAGCCGCCGTCGGCCCCCGGGCAGCGTCGGCAGACTCGGCACGGGTGGAGAAATAGACCCAGCGACCATCGGGAGAAAAGACCGGTCCGTACGCACCCTCGGCGGCGTCGGACTTCGTCAACTCCATCCCACTGCCTCCATCCCGGTGGTAAAGCCAGAGCTTGCCGTCACGCCGGGCGACGAGGTACTCGCCGTCCGGCGCCCACCGCGGAGCGGCGACCGCCTTGTCCGTCTCCTCGGTGACCACCCGGGGTTCGCCCCCATCGGCCCCCATCACCCAGATGTTGTCGCTGCCGCTCTCGTCGGAGATGAAAGCGATCCCGTTCCCGTCCGGCGAGAACGACGGTTGGATGTCGTATGCCATGCCCGCCGTCAGGCGGGTCGCCTGGCCTCCCGAGACCGGAACCGTGTAGATGTCCCCGAGCAAGTCGAAAACGATCGTCTTGCCGTCGGGCGAAACGTCCAGGTTCATGTACGTTCCCTCCGAGGTCTCGAACGCGATCGTGCGGGTCGGTTCGATCGTCAAGCCTTCGCTTTTGTCTTCGTCGTTTTCCGGGTCGGCCTCCTGCGGCAGCGCAGGCATGGAAGCGGCGAGAATCATCGCCAGGGAGAGGGCAAGGCGCGGAATCATTATCTCCTCCTCTGCGGAAGTGTTTCCGCGATCCTAGCCCACAGCGAAACCCTGGTCAATCAACCCGGGACCACACCTGACTGCTAGTTCGGCCCAAGACCGGTCTGTCGGGAATTCAACCACGGAGGCACGAAGGCACGGAGGTTAAGAAAAGCCAATTCTGACTACAAACAGATCCCTCCGTGCCTCCGTGGTTAAGTTCTTTTCGTTCCCGCCTGTCGGAATTACGCCAGGTGGTAAACTGCCGCTGGTTCGACGACAACTGCCGGGGAGGATTTGATGCCCAAGACCTTCAAGCACATCGACACGAAAGTCATCCGAAGCGGCGAGCCTTCGCCACGCATCGGCGGCGCGATCACGATGCCGATTTTCCAGACCGCGATGTTCGAGCGGGGTAATGAAACCGGGTACGACGCGATTCCCTACATCCGGCTGAACAACACGCCGAACCAGGTCGTCGTCGCCAGCAAGCTCGCTGCACTCGAGAACGCCGAAGCGGCGGTGGTCACCTCCAGCGGTATGGCGGCAATCTCGACGTCCCTGCTGACCTTCCTGTCGGCCGGCGATCACGTGCTGGTCCAGGATTGTCTTTACGGCGGGACCCACTACCTCGTCACCGAAGACTTTCCGTCATTCGGGATCGAGTTCGATTTCATCGATGGGGCCGATCCTGCATCCTGGGAGGAGAGGCTGCGCGACAACACGCGGGCCATCTACCTGGAAACCATGTCGAACCCGGCGCTACGGGTCCCCGACATCAGGACGGCGGCCGAATTCGGGCGAAAACACGGATTGGTTTCGATGATCGACAACACTTTCGCCAGCCCGGTTAACTTCCGGCCGTCGGAGGTCGGCATCGATCTGTCACTGCACAGCGCGACCAAGTTTCTCAACGGACACTCCGACCTGGTCGCTGGCGTGTGCATCGGCCGTGCGGATCTGATCGACAGGATCACCCACCGACTCAACCATCTCGGTGGATCGCTCGATCCGCATGCCGCCTTCCTGCTGCACCGCGGCATCAAGACACTGGCAGTCCGCGTCGACCGGCAGAACAGCAATGCGATGTTCCTGGCCAGCTTCCTGGAGAAACACCCGGCCGTGGAGAAAGTGAACTACCCCGGACTCGAATCTCATCGCGAGTACATACTGGCACGGGATCTGTTCGACGGGTTTGGGGGAATGCTCAGTTTCGAACTCGCGGGCGCCGTCGCCGCCGCGGAAGAGTTCATGGAGCGCCTGGAACTGCCGATCAACACAGTCAGCCTGGGAGGCATCGAGACGCTGATCACGCGGCCGGCGATCACCACCCACTCGGCCATGTCCGATCAGGATCGCCGGAGGTTGGGGATTCCCGACGGACTGCTGCGGCTGTCGGTAGGAATCGAATCGATCGAGGACCTGATCGAAGACTTCGAACAGGCACTCAGCGGTTGAGACAGCGAAACTTTACGCTAGTGGCCTGTAACGGAGATATCGGTACCAGCGTTGCGGTGGAACGGCACCGGATTCTAGGAGCCGACGACGAGGTAATGCTCCTACATTGCGAGGAGGAGCGACAACGAAGACGGTGCCGTTCCGCCGCAACCCTCCGGGCCGATGGGGGTTGCCGTCGATCTCTTTGTCGTTCGTCGTCATGATGAAACCGCATCAATTCCTCCTCTCTCCTCGACCTCGACTGGCAAGACCCATCGGCGATGGTGCCGATATCTCCGTTACAGGCCACTAGGGTGTAGGTACGCTCTTATGAGCGCACATCACTCATTACGGAACAATGTGCGGTCATAGACCGCACCTACACCTCGTTGAGACAAACACGTGTGTATCAGTTGCCTGCAGGTACCTGTTCGAGGACACTGGAGTCGGCGGTGCCGATCGCAGCGACAAGCCCGACCGGCATGTTCGCGGTGATGCGGACCCAGCCCGATGCCAGCTCGCGTGGCGTCACGGCTGCATGTTGCCGGCGCGGAGACAGCGAAACCAACGATGTGTCGATCAGCACCCCACTGGAGTCCCGGACTTCGATCGTCACATCCGTCTGGACCGCGAGCAGCTCGTTGGGGTTGGCAATGGCATAGCCGGAGTAGTAACCCGACCCGCCGAGTGCCAGCGGGATCACCCACATCTCGGCCCTTCGATCACCGATGGGGTAGCTCATCCCGGACTGCGAGAATGTTCCCTGCCCGATGCTGGCAACGTCGAGGCTCCCGATCAGTTGGATCGAACCGCCACCGGTCCCACGGACGCGGACATAGCCGGCAATCGTCGGTCCAGGAAAAGTCTGGATCGTGACGACGCGAAAGAGCGCCTCGACATCGGAGCGGAGCACCTCTCCAGGTCCGAGTGTTCGCTGGATGGTCTCGCCGATCGTGCCTCCGTTGCCATTCTCGGCGATGAGTTCCAGGCTGACGGACTGGGCCGAGGGATTGATGAGATTCAAGGTGGACCGATAGCCCCCGCCGAACACGAAATACGGAGCCACCACGACACCGGAAGAATCCAACTCCTCGAGACCGCGGCCGCGGAGCACGGAATGCACGAGAGGCGTCTCGACGCGCTGCCACGCCGCGATACCCAGCGTCGACCTCAGTCGGAGATAACCCTCGAACGTCCGACCCCCGACTCCATTGTCGGGCATGAAGTCGCGGAAGGCTTCCGAGACTCGCAGAGTCAGGCTGCCTCGGGTCGGCAGAACCCTGGTCACACTGCCGGCGACCGCACCGTCGAGCCCGATCAACTCGAGCGTAACGGTAGTTGCAAAGGCAGAGCTCGGATGGACAATGGCCACGAGCGTATCGGTTGCGCCCAATTCCTTGAACCCGGTATCGACCCGGACGTTCGGGAGCAGGATCGTCGTCGACACCGACGTAGCGGGCGCCGCGCCGCCCAGCAGTCCATCACCACCCGCCGCCAGGAAGAACTCTGTCCCCTGCTGCGAAGAATCCAGTTGAATCCATCCTGACGCGGGGGTGGTTTCGACGTCCAGGACCTCCCGGAGGAGGAGTGCTCTCTGATTCCCGGCCGCCAGTGTCATCCCGCCGACGCTCACAACAGAACCACTATTCCCGGTGAGCGTGACCGTAACCTGAGCGGATTCATCCGATGCGTTCACGGCTGAGAGGCCGACGTATTCCCCGCCGGGTGCATCAAAGATGGGGAAGAAGCTCTGGAGCAACAGCGTCAGGAACAAAACAGGCATAACATCATTCTCGCAACAGGAATAGACGAGCGAACTCCGCTGCCGTTAGTCGAATCGTTGTCAGTGCCGCGGAGGCATGTTTCAATTCGCTGTCGTCCGCGCTTCGTGGCGACAGGTCCTTTACAAGGAAAAGGAGAAATCCCATGCCCACGATCCCGATACCACCGATCGAAGAAAACTCTCCGGAGCAACGCGCCTATTTCGACGCCGTCATGAAACGGATGAACTGGGATCGCGTCCCGATGATCAGCCGCGCCATGGCCTACAAGCTGGACCTGGCGATCGAACACTCCAAAGGTATGGGCGCGCTGATGGGAACTAGCGGCGTGCTCCCCGGCTGGTAATGACCCGAGACGCGACAGACGCGTTCCGAACCTGGTTTTCGGCACTGGAAGATCGGCACCTAGCCGATCTCACCTTCCAGGAGGTCCGGCGCGCGGTTCAGGCCTTGTCGGTCGGGTATGTCGAGCGCCGGCGCTCTAGAGCCGGGCGGGCTCTGGAGAGCGCCGGAAAGCGGGCCGCGTTCGCCCTCTTTTACGCCCCACTCCACTTCCTGCTCATCCGCGAGATCGTTGTCGCGTTGCGAGCTGATGCCACAAAGCTGACTCGAATCGTCGATCTTGGATGCGGAACCGGGGCAGCAGGGGCCGCCTGGGCGCTATCTTTCGGAACGCGACCTGAGATCGTCGGTGTCGAGCGCAACTCGTGGGCGGCAGACGAGGCGCGGTGGACTCTTCAGGCGCTCGGACTGCACGGGAAGGTACACCGGACCGATCTGGCACGCTTTGACCTGCCCGGCAAAGGTGCCGGCATCATGCCCGGCAAAGGCGCCGGCATCCTGCCTGGCGAAAGCGCCGGCATCCTGGCGGCTTTTGCGGTGAATGAGCTTTCCTCTTCGTCGCGCCGCAAACTGCTCGAGAGGATCACACGATCTGCCCGCGGCGGGGCATCGGCCCTGATCGTCGAACCGATCGCCCGACGGTTGACACCGTGGTGGGGCGAGTGGACGGCGGCTCTCGAGGATTTGGGTGGACGGTCCGATGACTGGCGCTTCGCTGTGTCCCAACCGGAGTCTCTGCGGCTGATGGACAAGGCTGCGGGTCTTGACCATCGTGAACTGACCGGCCGTTCGATCTGGATACCCGGAGAACGCTTCACCAAACCCTCTCATTCAATTGATCTTTGAGCCCGCTTGACGTACCCTTCACTGGATTCAAACATTGCAATGGGGGTGAAACTGATGAGAACCCGCTGGATTATCGTTCTCACGTTGACGGTCCTGTCCTTTTCCGCCTGCGGCTCGGCGCCCGCAACCGGACCGGAAGCGGCGCGCGCGATCCTCGACGAAGTTGCGGACGCGATGGGCGGCTGGGAAGTGCTGTCTGCGATCGAGCGGCAGGAAATCGTCTCGCAGGGCAATGACTGGGAGCCGTTGCAAGCAGTGGAACCCGGGGCTGAGCGCCAGGTCAACGGTTGGGGCCGGACGCTGATGATCGACTACACCAACCCGAGCATCTACCTCAACTTCGACGGCGAGCGGTTCTATCCCAATAATCAGGCTGTTCAGTTCACCGAGCTGATCGACGGTGACGTCGGTGCTCTTCAGGGAACCGACGAGGAAGGCCAGGCCGTATACACCCGGATGCATCCGAGCCGGTTTGCGACGCGGATGAGGGATTTCAACCGGCTGGCGACACGGCTTCTCTTCGTTGCGCGGGACTCGGCGGAATTGACGCGGCTGGAGGATCAAACGGTTGACGGCCAGACGATCCACATTCTGCAGTACCAGGACGCGGGCCACCCGGTCGAGCTCCAGGTCGACAACTTCACGAAGCTTCCGATTCGCGTGACCTACACCGAAGACGATCCGCTCTACGGCGACACGCGGAACGAACTGGTCTACCTCGACTGGCGGGAAGCGCAGGTTGACGCGGATGAGACCGGAGCGCCGATCAACGCCCGGTTGCCTCATGCGCAGGCGTTGTTCTTGAACGGCGAACGATTCCGCGAAGAAGCGTTCCGGAACCTGATCAACAACGGGAGCTTCCAAGAGGGAATCTTCGATATCCCTCAGGAAGTTCGCGACACGCCCGAAAACGGCGAGCGTCAGGTTTCGCAGTGGACTCTGCGCCGAGCGACACTCGGGGTCGGATACCAGGGCTTTGCCCAGCCACAGAACGTGGTCCTCGGCGAAGTCGCACCGGGTGTCCTCCATGCCACCGGGAGCAGCCATCACAGCATGGTCGTCGAAATGGAAGACCATCTGATCGTCGTAGGAACGCCGCTGTATGAGGAAAGATCGGTGGCCGTTATCGAAGCTCTGGAGGAAAGTTTTCCCGGCAAGCCGATCCGCTACGCCGTAGTGACCCACTTCCACATGGACCACAGCGGAGGGGTCCGGGCGTACGCCGCAAAGGGAGCCACCATCGTCGGTCACGAGAGTATCGTGCCTTTCCTGGAAACCGTTCTTGGCACCGAACACACGCAGCGGCCGGACTCTCTCCAACAGGCCTCGGGTGCGAGCCCAACCGTGGAGGGTGTTGGCGAACCGATGGAACTGACGGACGGGACACGAACAGTCCAGATCCATCATGTCGAGAACGAGCACGCCACAGGAATGCTCATCGCGTATGTGGCCGACGCGCGGACCGCCTTCGTAAGTGACCTTTACTCACCGGGTGGACCTGTGAATGCGGACAACGCCAACGCGCTGGCTTTCTACAGGGGCGTCACGTCGGCCGGCCTGGACGTGAATCAGGTCGTGGGCGGTCACGGTGGTGTCGGCCCGTACCGGGATCTGGCACGGGTGATGGCCACGGTACAAGATTGATCGGGGAACAAAGGGGGCGGCGAGACCGCCCCTTTTGAGTAGTCAGTAGTCGGTAGTCGGTAGTCAGTAGTCAGTTAGAGATCGCACGCTCCTACTCGTCACTCGTCACTTGTCACTCGTCACTTCGGCCATTTCTTTCGCTGTCTCAAACCCATCAGAGTTGATAGCATTTAGCTTCAACTGGTTAACGGAGGAACCTATGTGCGCACGGATCGTGGGCGTATGCGCCCTGGCGTTGATCCTGATTCCGGCCGCCCGGGCTCAATCATCGAGGCCTCTGGCCATCGTCGACGGCGAGGCCTTGACTGAAGCCGAGATGAGGGCAGTGGCCGCGGCCGAGCTCGAGGCATTGGAAACACAGCGTCTCCAGGCCGAGGCCAACTCCAGAAGAGAGGAGCACGGGATCATCGAGAATGCTCTCAACGAAGTGATCGCGGACCGGCTCCTGAAGGCCGAGACAGAAAAGCGGGGCATCCCGATGGACGAGATGCTCGCCACCGAAGTAACGGCCAACAAAGTCGCGCCAACCGAAGCTGAGGTCCAGAACCTGTACAACGCGAACAGAAGCAGGCTGGCGAACCTCTCCCTGGAAGACGGCTTGCAGCAGGTTCGGAACTTCCTCAACGAGCAGAGCTACCAGACAGCGCTCGGCGAGTTCGTCGAACGCCTCAAAGAGTCCTACGGAGTGGAGTCGTTGCTCGAACCCTATCGCGTCGAGCTCGACGTGGCCGACCATCCGTCGTTGGGACTGGTCGATGCGCCCGTGAAGATCGTCGAGTTTTCGGACTTCGAGTGTCCATTCTGCCGCAGAGCGCTTCCTGCACTGGACCAAATCAAGGAACACTATGGGGATCAGATTCAGATCGTGTTCCGACAGTTCCCGCTGAATAACATCCACCCCCGGGCGCAGAAGGCAGCCGAAGCTTCGCTGTGCGCTCATGAGCAGGGTCAGTTCTGGACGCTGCACGACTTGCTCTTTCAAGAGCCTGTCGAGCTCGAGGTGGCCAGTCTGAAGGCCAAGGCCGAGGGCCTGGGCTTGAACACCGAGGCCTTCAATGCCTGCCTGGATTCAGGAAAGAATGCGGATCGAGTCCGGAGCGACATCCGGGACGGCGTCATCGCGGGAGTCACCGGAACGCCGGCCGTGTTCATCAACGGGCGGATCGTGTCGGGAGCCCAACCGTTCGAAACCTATGCCACGATCATCGATGACGAACTCGAACGGTCTTCGCGTAATCACTAGTGGCCTGTAACAGTGCTATCGCCCGGCACGTTTCAGCCGCGGGCACACAACCGTCACTCCCAGCCGTATGCCTGGAACATCAACAGGCATCAGGTTTCCGAACTATCAGCCCATTGCCGAACATCGGGCGGGGTATAGCGCTCAAAGCAGTCGAGCAATGCTTCGGGACGCTCCTCGACCAGCACCATCTTACGGTTCTCGTCCTTGACGAACTGCTCGACCACCGTTTGATCCAGGAATTCGAGGAGCGTGTCGTAGTAGCCGCCGACGTTCAGCACGCCGACGGGTTTGTGGTGTATTCCGAGTTGTGCCCAGGTGAGAATCTCGAGAAATTCTTCCAGGGTGCCAAGACCGCCCGGCAGCACGACGAAGCCATCGGCCAGTTCCGCCATCTGCGCTTTCCGATCGTGCATCGATGAAACAACCCGAAGCTCGGTCAGGGCCCGGTGCGCGATTTCCCGGTCGAGAAGCGCCCGCGGGATGACTCCGATAACCTCGCCGCCTTCCTCGAGGACCGTGTCGGCCAGGATTCCCATCAACCCGATGTCCCCTCCGCCGTAGACGAGTCCCAGGTGGCGGAACGCGAGCGAGCGCGCAAGAGACCGGGCCGCGGCCGCATACTCGTCCCTCAACCCAGGGCTCGATCCGGCGAACACGCAGATTCGCTTCATTCTCGAAACGTCCAGGTTACGGCCGGGTTGGGACGCGCGGGGCTTCGGTAACCTGCCCTTCGCGTTCGATCCGGACCCGAACTGCACGATCGCCCTCGACAGTGAAGCTGGTCCGGTGATACGGATCGATCGACGTGACAAGACGATGGTCGCCGATCGGGCGAAGGGCGATGCCCATCATGAACAGGTGCCCGTCGCGAACCGATATCGGGATCGGGCGGTCCGCGGAAAACAATGCGATGAGTTCCTCCTGCGAGAGGTCCTCCCGCACTACCTCGCCGAAAACCTCCATTTCCGTGTAGCCCTTGATGCCGGAGGTATGATCTCGCTCCATCGTCGTCTCGACGCTCTCGTCGATTCGAGCCAGGAGTTCGGACCGGCTTCCACTCTGCGATAGGGCTGACGACGGCGCGATCAGCCCGAGCAGAACAGCCTGAACGACGCCCAAACGTAGGATCCTTTTTCTCATTGCTGACCTCCGGAAAAGCGGTCCCATCTTCGGTAGTGTCCCACTAGTGACCTGTAACAGTGCTCTTGGGACACCACCGCATCTTCCGGGATCGGGTGGGAAACGTCAATGCGCGGAGAAGTCCGAAGTTACTCCATAGTAAAGTAAGGTGGCAAACCGGGTGCAACCCCGACTGCCCCAACATGCCACGAATCGATTCGAACTCGATCCTTACCGACTACGATCGACATCTGTTTGAAGAGGGAACCCATTTCCGACTCTACGAGAAATTCGGAGCGCGCGCGGTGTCCTCGCACGAGGGCGAAGGAACGCACTTCGTCCTCTGGGCTCCGAACGCGCGCGCGGTCACCCTTCTCGGCGAATTCAACAACTGGGATCCCACGGTGACGCCACTCGAGCGATCGAGTTCGGGAATCTGGGAATGCCGCGTTGAATCTCTCGAAACCGGCGCTTTGTACAAGTACCGCGTCACGCAGGCAGACGGGTCGAGTGTGGACAAGGCCGATCCCTACGTCTTCCTGGCCGAGCAGCCGCCCGCGACCGCCTCGAGGGTCTGGTCGTTGGACTACGAGTGGTCGGATGCCGATTGGATGGACGGCCGGGGACGACGAAACAGCCTGAGCTCCCCGATCACCATATACGAAATGCATCTGGGTTCATGGCGGCGCCACGATGATCGGCCTCCGACTTACAGACAGTTGGCTGTGGAGCTGCCTCCCTACCTGAGGGAACTTGGATTTACTCACGTCGAGTTCCTACCAGTCACCGAGCACCCTTTCTACGGCTCCTGGGGCTACATGGTCAGCGGCTATTTCGCCCCGACGAGCCGGTACGGCACGCCGCAAGACTTCATGCACCTGATCGACTGCCTCCACCAGAACGGGATCGGCGTCATTCTGGACTGGGTCCCTTACCACTTCGCGACCGATGAATTCGGCCTGGGCAACTTCGACGGTACGGCCCTCTACGAGCACTCAGACCCGGAAAGGAAGATACAACCCGACTGGAAGAGCTATGTCTTTGACTACTCCCGCCCCCAAGTCCGGAGCTTCCTGATAAGCAACGCCATGTTCTGGCTAGACCTGTACCACGCAGACGGGCTGCGGGTGGACGCCGTCACCGAAATGCTCGAAGACCCGGAGGCGGTTCACTTCCTGCACCGCCTGAACCGGGAAATCCGTCAGTCTTACCCCGATGTGTTGAGGGTCGCGGAAGAGAGCGGCGCCCGGGAGAAGGTGACTCATCCCGGAGACGTCGGCGGGCTCGAGTTCGGGTTGAAGTGGGATATCGGCTGGGCGCGCGACGTCCTGCGGTACGTGTCGCAGGACTTTTCGGCGCGCAGCGAACATCACGATGCACTCACGTTCCGTTCGCTGTACGCGCACGATGAAAACTTCGTGCTTCCCTTTTCCCATGACGACTTTTCCGGGGATCAGAAATCGCTGCTCGCCCGTATGCCCGGTGATGAATGGCAACGGCTGGCAGGCCTCCGGCTGATCCTGGCCTGGATGTACGCGCAGCCGGGCAAGAAGCTCCTGTTCATGGGGGCGGAGTTCGGCCAGCCGGGACCATGGACCCACGATGAGGGACTCGACTGGGATGTTCTCGCCTCGCCGCAGCACCGGATGTTGTCGGACTGGGTCCGGGATCTGAACCGTATCTACCGAACCGAGCCAACCCTGCACCACGGGGATTGCGTGGCCGAAGGCTTCGAGTGGATCGACGGCAATGATGTCAGCCAGAACGTCGTCAGCTTCATCCGCACCGCGGAGGACCGGAACGACACGGCACTGGTCATCTGTAACTTCAACCCCATGCCGCGGCAAGTGTATAGGATCGGGGTTCCAGCGAGGGGATTCTGGAAGGAGCTGCTCAACAGCGACGCCGGCGCCTACGGAGGATCCGGTCGTGGGAACCTGGGCGGGCTGGAAACGCTGGAGGAGCCGAGCCATGGGCGACCCTACGCACTGGAATTGACCCTGCCGCCTCTTGCGGCGTTGTTCTTCAAACACGAAGCTGAGTAGCCGGGCGCCCTAAAAGATCCCAATCTGTTCTCCTACCAAACATCCGATCGAGAATTTTTCACCGCAAAGACGCAAAGGCGCAAAGCAGAGGGTTTCCGGACCAAGACCTTTGCGTCTTTGCGCCTTTGCGGTAGAAGCTCTTCCCGGGTGTTCGCTAAGCAGAAAAGCCTAGAATTTCACTCCTCATCCCGGTGGACGGTCTCGGGGGAGAAGGCTGGAAGACAGACGGCCACGTATTCGGCTCCGCCTGGGTCGGGGCTGCTGTAACGGATCCATTCTCCGGGTCGCGCCACGACGGCCTGGCCTGCGCCCACGTCCAGAACGCCGTCCTCGTGCTCGACGCGCAGTGTTCCGCGGAGGACCAGCGTGATTTCTTCGAACTCTGGCCTCTGGCCGGGCTCCCGCCAGCCTTCCGGCGAGACCATCCGCGCAACGCTGACACCTTCGTGGTGGGAATTCACCCGCCCCGCATACTCCTCGATCCGCTTCGGTTTGTTGCCCGCCGCCTCGATCACACTCGGCTTCTCAATCAATTCAGGCATATTCTGTTCCCTGACTACTGGCTACTAGTGGCCTGTAACAGTGCTATCGGTACCATCGCCGATGGGTCTTGCGGGCGAGGTCGCGGAGGGAGCCGGAAAGCGATGCTCTTTCATCGGTGACGGCTTCCGACAAAGAGATCGCCCGCAACCCCCATCGGCCCAAAGGGTTCGGCCCAACGGCGCCGTCTTCGGTGTCGTAACGCCCTCGCAATGAAACAGCATTGGCTCGGGCGTCACTCCTAGAATCCGACGCCGTTCCCCCGAACGCTGGTACCGATAGCACTGTTACAGGTCACTAGAACGGTTTATCCCCATCCAGGACACGGCCGATCCCCCCGAGCAGAGAGCCTTCACCCTTGGACCTCCCGCCCATAGCGGGCACGGCCGCCACAATTCGGTTCGCCAGGCGGCTCAGGGGCAACGACTGGAGCCACACCTTACCCGGGCCGGTCAGCGTCGCAAAGAACAGACCCTCGCCGCCGAACAGCGCCGACTTGATCTTGCCGACGAACTGGATGTCGTAGTCGACCCCACCCTGGAAGCCAACGATGCATCCGGTGTCGACGCGCATCTTCTCTCCGGGCGCAAGCTGCCGCTCGTATAGGGTTCCGCCCGCGTGAATGAAGGCCCAGCCGTCACCTTCCAGGCGCTGCATGATGAAGCCTTCTCCGCCGAACAGACCGGCTCCGAGCCGTCGCTGGAACGCGATTCCGATCGAGACCCCTTTCGCCGCGGCCAGGAACGAGTCCTTCTGGGCGATGAACTGGCCACCGATCTCGCTCAGATGGATCGGCATGATCTTGCCCGGATAAGGAGCTCCGAAGGCGACGCGCCGCTTAGCCTGGCCCTGGTTGATAAAGACGGTCATGAAGAGCGATTCCCCGGTCAGGAGCCGTTTGCCCGCGCCCATCAGGGCTCCCATCACACCGCTGTTCTGCTGGGAGCCATCACCAAAAATGGTCTCCATCTCGATCTGTTCATCCATGTACATCATGCCGCCGGCCTCGGCGACGGTCGCTTCTCCAGGATCCAACTCCACCTCGACGAACTGCATGTCGTCGCCATAGATCTTGAAGTCCACCTCGTGCATCGTTGCCATGTTCTCGTCCTCCTTGCGGACCGGCTTCAATGATCCGCAATATGTTCAAACGGCCGGCGGGGGAGAAAAGTTCCAGCGATACCCAAACTTAAAAGGGTAGCCCGATTGGTAGAGCTCGTGGTAAAAATCGGGTCTCAAAAAGGAGGCCGACATGGCGAGGGAAATCACGCGTCGAGAAATCCTCAGGGGAAGTCTGGCGGCGGCAGGACTGGCGGCGATGGGCATTCCGGAATGGGCTCTGCCCGCCCTGGCCCAGGGCGACGTGCTCGTGCCATTTACCGACATTCCCGAGAACTTCAACACGAATCCGAGCGAGCAGGTCCGTTTCCTGGACATCCGCAAGATCGACGGTCCGTTTACGCCCCGGGATCAATTCTTCACCGTGCAGCACTATGGCCAACCGGAAATCGACGGCGCCAGCTTTCGGTTGAAGGTGACCGGATTGGTCGACCGCCCGATGGAACTCTCCATCGGCGACCTGCGTCGGATGGCCGGCGAGGACCTGGCGGCCGGGTTCGAGTGCTCCGGCAACAGCCCGCGCCGGATCCATGGCCTGGTCGGAAACGGGCGTTGGACGGGTGTTCCGGTGCGCACTCTGCTCAACGAAGTCGGCGTGAATCCCGCAGGCCGGGAGGTGGTCTTCTTCGGCGCCGACAAGGGCGAAGAGGAAGTCGAGTTCCGCGGTCGGACCTACAACGTCGAGCAGGAGTTCGGACGCAGCATATCGATCGAAACCGCGATGACCGGGGAGCCGCTCCTGGTCTACGCACTGAACGGCGAACCGCTGACGCGACACCAGGGATTCCCTTTGCGCGTGATCATGCCAGGGTGGTATGGCGTCTCCAACGTCAAGTGGCTGGCCCACATCCATGTCCAGGCGAAGCGGTACCTGGGCAAGTTCCAGGCGCGCCATTACCGCACCCTGAGGGCGGAAATGATCGACGGAGAGGTGAAGTACAAGGAAACCGCCATCAGCAAGCTGCAGTTAAAGTCCGTCATCGCCCGCGTTACGCGGGAAGGAAACCGGCACAAGGTGCTCGGCTTCGTCCTGAACGACGGGACCCCACTCCGGTCGGTCGAGGTCAAGGTCGATGATGGGGCCTGGCGGCCGGCCACCATGGAGTCGTCCAACACCAAGTACTCCTGGAAGCTGTTCTCTTACATGTGGGACGGCGCGACACCCGGCGAACACACGCTGGTTTCGCGGGTGACGGACGAAAACGGAAATGTCCAGCGCGAAAGCCTGGACGAGAAGATGACCGGTCTGGAGAACCACGCCCAGTTCCCGAGAACTGTGATGATTGGGTAGTTGTTCAGTGGCCAGTGGTCAGTAGTCAGTGGTCAGTTTGCGGGATCGGAAACCGTTCGATCCGGGCGTCCACTGGCCACTGATCACTGGCCACTTCTTCATCCGGCCAAAGCGGCGATGTGGTCGTGCACCGTCCGGCCTAGGTTGTCCAGGTTGTAGCCGCCTTCCAGTAAAGACACGACACGCCCTTCGCCGTGCCGGCCCGCCAGCCCCATCGCCTCTTTCGTCATCTCCACGAAGTCGGGATCGTCGAGCAGCAGGCCACCGAGCGGGTCTTCCCGACGGGAGTCGAAGCCTGCAGAAATGATGATCAAGTCAGGCGGAAACCGGGCTTCGATATCGGCAAGCGCATCGCTGAACACGGAACGATGGGTGTCGGCCGACGTGCGCGCTCGCGGCGGGACGTTGAGCACGGTGTTGGCCCCGGCGCCCTCGCCGGTTTCGTTTCGCGCTCCGGTTCCGGGGTAGTAGGGATACTGGTGCGTCGAAAAATAGAAGACGTTCGGGTCGCTGTAGAAAATCTCCTGGGTCCCGTTGCCGTGGTGGACATCCCAGTCGATGATCAGGACCCGTTCCACGTCGTGGGCCGACTGAGCGTAGCGCGCGGCGATCGCCGCGTTGTTGAACAGGCAGAATCCCATTGCCCGGTTCGGGCGGGCATGGTGTCCCGGCGGGCGAACGGCGGCGAACGCCGTATCGACCTCTCCGGCGACAACCTGGTCGATGGCCGTCACTCCGGCTCCGGCTGCCAGGCGGGCGACATCGAATGAATCGCGGCTGATGATCGTATCCATGTCGAGCATGCTGTCGCCACGCTCGCACGCGGCGCGGATGAGGTCGATCAGTTCGGATGAGTGGCACCGCGTTATGTCTTCGTCCGCAGCGGGACGGGGCTCGACATGCTCCAGCTGACGCCACAGCGCGCGGTCGCCCTCGAGAGCGCGTCGGATGACTTCCAGACGCCGCGGGGTCTCGGGGTGGAACCCTGTCTCGTGGTCGAGGAATCGAGCGTCGTATATGAACGCGGTTGCCATCGCAGCACATTTTCCCAGCAGCCCGTGGCTGAAGTCTGATGGTTCGCGCGCACGGGTCTTGCGAGGCGGAGACGAGGCGCGAGGAGGAACTGATGCTGTTTCATCATGACGACGAGCAACAAAGTATCCGACCGCAACCCCACCCGGGGCGATTATTGACTCCTCCGGGCGGGTGGTCAACATCCATCGCCTCCTCGCGTTTGACCCGGCCGCTTCGTGTCCTTAACATGTCGCCGATGACGTTCGACGATCTCGACCTCCCGGATGGGAACGAGGAGGACTTCGATCTCCTACAACATCGCTTTGGCTCCCGAGCTCCGGAACCAGGGGATCGGAACGATCGTGATCCGGGAGATCCTCGACCTCGCGAAGCGTCGTGCGATCCCGGTGCGGTTGAACGTCCTCAAGGCAAACCCGGCAGCAAAGCTCTATGAACGGCTCGGGTTTGTCCGAACCGGAGACGACCAGCATCGCTATATCATGGAAGCGGCGGCTGGCGACGGCGCCACGTAGCGCCATGATGCGTTTTCCGGTCGGAGTGTCATACTTTTATTAATTAAAAGTGTGACTATATTGACAATATTTTTATGATACAATAGGCTAAATATATATGCGCACGACAATTGCAATTGATGAATCCCTGATCGATGAATTGATGCGGCTTGAGCCCGGAGTGAGTCGATCCGAGGCGATGCGAAAGGCCATCGAGGATTACGTCCACCGGAAACGGATCGAGGAGTTCATGTCGCTCGCCGGCTCAGGCCTCGCGGACATGGACTGGCACGAGGCAGAACAACAAGACTTGGCGAAGTTGGAACGGCATGCCCGAAAACGCTAGGGTACTCGTCGATACCTCCGTCTGGATTGACTTTTTGAGGGGCGCGGACGCGGCCGTGCGGGGGTTGGGCCGGCTTATGAAGACAGGACGGATTGTGATCTGCGGGCAGGTTCTGCAAGAAGTGCTCCAGGGCAGCCGTGACGAGAAGGCATTCCGGAAGCTGGTCGACAGTATGCAGGTCTGGGAGATGGAAGCAGAACGACCTGAAGATTTCGTCGAAGCGGCCCGTATCTTTGCCCGGTTGAGGTGGAATGGCGTGACAATTCCTCCCTCCGACTGCCTGATCGCCGCCGTCGCCATCCGGAACAATTGCCACCTGTACGCTAGCGACAGCGATTTCGAATCGATTCCGGACCTGAAACTCTTTGTCCACGCTTAGACAACGTTACGTAGACCGAACAAGATTGGAGAGATTTGACCATGTCGCAAGCAGAGCCAAGTGTCACGCCGGATGGAATCATGCAACTGGGTCTGGGCTTCTGGGGTTCGAAGACCCTGCTGAGCGCGATTGAATTGGGGGTGTTTTCCCGGCTGGCGTCGGGTCCGATGGACGGTGAGGCACTGGCCGACAAGCTGGGTTTACACTCTCGAAGCCGTAGGGACTTTCTGGACGCCCTGGTCGCCCTGGGGATGCTCCAGCGGGACGGGGAAAACTACGCCAATACCCCTGCATCGGATCTGTTCCTGGATCCGGCAAAACCGTCCTACATCGGCGGAATTCTCGAGATGGCCAACGCTCGACTGTATCCCTTCTGGGGAAGCCTGACCGAAGCGCTAAAGACCGGCAAACCGCAGAACGAGAGTAAAGCCGGCGGAAATCCTTTCGATGCGATCTACGGCACTCCGGAACGGCTCCGAGGCTTCCTCGAGGCCATGACCGGTCTCAGTCTGGGCGCGGCCCAGGCCATCGCGGCAAAGTTTCCCTGGGACGATTACAAGACGTTCGTCGACATCGGGCCCGCCCAGGGGGGGCTGCCGGTACAGATCGCCCTGACGCACGAACACCTCTCAGGTCATGGATTTGATCTACCGGCGGTGCAGCCAATCTTCGAGGAATACGTGGCATCGTTCGGGCTCCAGGAGCGGCTGCGGTTTCAAGGGGGAGACTTCTTCAACGATTCGTTCCCGAAAGCGGACGTGGTAGTCATGGGACACATCCTGCACGACTGGGACCTCGACGAAAAACGCATGCTGCTCGGCAAGGCCTATGACGCGCTGCCGGACGGCGGAGCGCTGATCGCGTTCGACGCGGTCATCGACGACGAGCGCGAGCGTAACGCTTTCGGGTTGTTGATGAGCCTCAATATGCTGATCGAAACTCCGGGCGGATTCGACTACACGGGCGCAGATTGCCAGGGCTGGATGGCCGACTGTGGGTTCAGACAGTCGCGTGTCGAACACCTGGTAGGACCCGACTCGATGGTGATCGGGATCAAGTAACCGACTAAGAGAACGAAAACTTCAGGATCGGGTGTAGGTGCGCTCTATGAGCGCACATCGTGCCGACTCGAAAAATGTGCGGTCATAGACCGCACCTACACCTCCGCAGGAGATCCGCCTCTCCAAAATTGCCTCCCCTGGTCGGGAAAACGACATCCCGGACCGTACGAGAGTTGTGAACGAAACGTTCCCTTGATATTGTCATAGGTAATGATTCCCCGACTCCTATCCTCGGCGGCGATGACCGTTGCCTTGCTCCTGGTGCCGGGCGGCGCGACGTCCCAGGCAAACCAATCCGAGGAACACCGTCGATCGAGCGAGACGCAGGTCGTAACCGTCGGTGAGATCACCGAGGTCAACGAAGAGACAGGCTCGTTCGAGTTGAGGAGCCGGGTCTACGAGATCACGCGCACGAGACGCGCAGGCGGAGGCGGCAAATGGAACGGAGATGTCCACGTCGGAGTTGGGGTCGGCAGTGGCAGCGGAGGCGGCCGCGAAGTCCGTGGCCCCTTTGACCCGCCCCGGCTGCCCATCCCCGAAGCGCCGCGACCGGGAAGCGCTCCGCGCTACATCACCTCGACGATCCACATCACGCCGGAAACCGGCATCACGCAGGACGGAAAGCCGATCAGTTTTGACAAGCTCCAGAAGGGCAACCGCGTGACCGTCTCGGGCGTTCCCGAAGGCGAAGACCTCCGGGCGGTAACGATCAAGCGCCAACGCCCTATCCTACCCTGACCTTCGTCACGCTCCCTACCTGATACAATCCGTCCTACCGCTTTCAAATTCCTGAAGGAGCTGCCACGCAAATGGGGGATCAACCAAACGCCGTTCTTGTCCAGAGTATCGAAGTCTCACCCGGACTCCGGATTCTGCGGATCGTGCCGGATGGATGGGAGCTGCCGGACTTCGTGCCCGGACAGTTCGCGGTCCTGGGTTTGCCAGGGCTGGCCAAGCGTTGCGACGTCTGTGATCCCGAAGAAAAAGTACCCGACCATCAGAAGCTGATCAAGCGGGCCTATTCGATCGCGTCGTCCTCGGTCTCGAAAGAGTACCTCGAGCTCTACATCGTCCTCGTCCCTTCAGGAGCCTTAACGCCACGCCTGTTCGCTCTGACGCCCGGAGAGCGCGTGTGGCTGGCGCCCAAGATTACCGGCATGTTCACGCTCGAGGACGTGCCCACCGACAAGCACATCATTCTGATCTCCACAGGGACGGGTCTGGCTCCCTACATGAGCATGTTGCGGACAAGGCTGACTTGCGGAGATGCACGCTACTTCACGGTGCTGCATGGCGCCCGCCATTCCTGGGATCTCGGTTACCGAAGCGAGCTTATGACGCTGAACCGGATGTGCCCGAATTTCGCCTACCGGTCGGTGATCAGCCGGCCCCGGGAGGAATCCGCCCCCTGGGGTGGCGCGACCGGTTACATCCAGGATCTCTGGAAGAGCCGGCCGTTGGAATCCAACGGCAACTACGGACCGACCCCCGACAACACACACATTTTTGTATGCGGCAACCCCGATATGATCGAGAACATGGTGGAGATACTCGAAACCGAGGGCTACAGGGAGCACACGAAGAAAGAGCCGGGGCAGATCCACGTCGAACGATACTGGTAGCCGTCTTCGACTATGATGCTCACTCAGCAAGGAGGTCGGTAATGGCACGCTACCGGAGCGAAACCTGGTTTTCGGGCAATGATGTCGACGCGCTGATGCATCGAGCATGGATCCGGAGCGAAGGGTTCACCAAAGAGGTCTTCCAGGGTCGGCCGGTCATCGGCATCGCCAACAGTTGGAGCGAGCTCAACAACTGTAACGCCCATCTGCGGACGGTAGCCGAAGCGGTCAAGCGCGGGGTGTGGCAGGCCGGCGGTTTTCCGATGGAGTTCCCTACGATCTCGCTGGGCGAGATGCTGATGAAACCTACGGCGATGCTCTACCGCAACCTGATGGCGATGGACGTGGAAGAAAGCATCCGCGCCTATCCGATCGACGGCGTCGTGATGCTCGGCGGCTGCGATAAGACTGTCCCGGCCGCCCTGATGGGCGCCGCCAGCGCGAACGTCCCAGCTTTGATGCTGACTGGCGGCCCGATGCTCAACGGTCACTGGAACGGCAAGGAAGTCGGGATATCGGACTGCTGGCGGATCCACGACGAGATGAAGATCGGACGTTTCAGCGACGAACAGGTCGCCGAGGTGGAAAGTTGCCTCGGACGAAGCGCGGGCCACTGCCAGGTGATGGGGACCGCGTCCACGATGGCATGCATGACCGAAGCGCTCGGCATGACCCTGCCGGGAGCCGCGGCGATCCCAGCCGCAGATTCCCGTCGCAACCAGATGGCGGAAGCCGTCGGTCGCCGGATAGTTCAGCTTGTCAACGATGACATCAAGCCCTCCGATGTCCTCACACGCAGCGCTTTCGAGAATGCCATCCGCGTCCTGCACGCTCTGAGCGGTTCGACCAACGCCGTCATCCACCTCGTCGCGATCGCCGGGCGTGTCGGCGTCGACCTGCCCCTGACGCTGTTCGACGAACTCTCGAGGACGACGCCCTGGATGGTCAACCTGCGGCCCGCCGGGCGCTACATGATGGAGGACTTCTTCTACGCCGGCGGCCTCCCGGCGCTCATGCGCGAGATGGGGGACCTGCTCGACCGGGACGCGTTGACGGTCTCCGGCAGAAACGTCGGAGAGAACATCAGCGACGCAAAGATCATCAACAGCGACGTCATCGCATCACGGGCGCAACCCCTGGGCGCGGCCCAGGGCCTGGTCGTGTTGCGCGGCAACCTCTGCCCTAACGGGGCCATCCTTAAACAGGCGGCCGCAACTGCGGATCTGCTCCAGCACGAGGGTGTCGCCGTCGTATTCGATGACTTCGAAGACATGCACGCCCGGGTCGACAACCCCGACCTCGACATCGACGAAAGGTCGGTGATGGTGATGAAAAACGGAGGGCCAAAGGGTGCGCCCGGAATGCCCGAATGGGGAAACCTGCCGCTGCCGACGAAGCTGCTCGAGAGGGGCGTGAACGACCTGGTTCGCATAAGCGACGCCCGGATGAGCGGAACATCCTACGGCACCGTCGTCCTGCATGTCTCGCCTGAATCGGGGGTGGGAGGACCGCTGGCCGCGGTCCGTGACGGTGACCGGATCCGTCTGGACACCGCGGGCCGCAAGCTGGAACTGCTCGTCGAAGACCGGGAAATCCAGGCCCGACTTGCCCGTTGGAAGCCGCGACCGCCCCGCTACGCACGGGGCTACGGGCAGATGTTCGTCGAGCATGTCCTCGGCGCCGAGGAAGGGTGTGATTTCGGTTTCCTGAAAGGCCAGTCCGACGTGGAAAGATCGGCCAAGGCGCACGGCTGAGGGTGTCGGCTAAGCTCGGCGCTTACTGGTTCGCCAGCTTCGCCACCGTGGCTCGCATTTCCTCCACCGCCTTCCGGTCGTCGCCGTCGGGATTGCGCTCGAGGTACGTGTCCAGCTGTGCCAGCGCGTCGTTGTACCTCTCCTGCTGCATGTAAACGTTGACGAGCATCAACCTCGCCTGCGAGGAAGCCGGATCGAGGTCGATCGAACGGGACAGTGCGCCCTCGGCTTCCTCGAAGGCTGCCGTCTTGTACAGCGCCGACCCCAGGTAGTAGAAAGCCGCCGCCGAGGTCGGATCGAGTCGGACCGCCTCGCGCAGGACGATCGACGCCGGCTGGAAATCCTCCTGCACCAGCCAGAGGTTCCCGATGTTGATGAGCGGTTGCGCCGCGTTCCGGTTCAGGGAGTGGGCTTGCCTGAATTCCCTTTCGGCGTCCTCATAACGATTCATCTGCTGATACTGAATCCCGAGGTTGTTCCGTGCCTGGTAGAAGTCGGGGGCAAGGCGGAGGGCTTTCTCGAGCCTCTCGATCGCGCGCTTCGTGTCTCCCTTCCTGGAATCCTCCAGCGACTTCTCATATTCCTCGACCGCCTCTTCGGGATGTTTCGCCGCCAGTGCCGCGATATCGACTACATTAGGGTTGCCGCCGGCAAAACCGCTCCGTGCTGCGGCCATCGTCGTGACATTTTCTCGCAGCGAGACATTAACGTAGGTTGGTCCGCCCCGGACTTCGAAGGCCTGCTGGACTTCCTGGTACCCTTCGACGTCGATGTGGATGTAGTACTCGCCGCTTATGAGGCCCTGGAATTGAAACTCGTTGTCCGCACGCAGGCGGGCTGTGTCGATCACGCGCCGATCGCTCGTCTGCAATTCGACCAGGAATTCTCGGTCCGGCGGTTGAGGCTCGTAGGAGATTCTGCCGCGGACCGTGAGCAACGAACCCTGGGCCGAAGCCGCAACGGTGTTCGTCGCCACGAGGAGAATGGAAGCGAAGCAAATGATCATCCGGGACATATTTCCTCCTGCGCTTTTGGCCATTCCATACCCTCCACCGGGACCGAAGGTACGCGTGGAAAACTGGGCAAATAATACGAAAGGAAGAGGTTGGAAGCAACCAAAGTTACACCGTCAGGAAAACGGTGTCGGACGGTTTTGAGAGCCGCGTGGCCGAACGAGGTGTAGGTGCGGTCTACGACTTCCTCATGAACTCTTCGATCAGCGCCGAAGCGTCAGCGACGGCACTTCTGCCCTGGGAATAGGAGATGGCGGACGTCAGAAGAATGAGAAGAAGTGCAAGGACACAGACAAAGAAACGAAACTGTCCGAAGCTCGAGTACAACCTGCCCAACTGTGCGCGCCACTCCGGCAGGGTTGGGGTAGAATGGCTCATTCCATGACAATCGGGTGACTGGAACTGTCACGATTGTGAGGAGGGTTCATGCGATTGCAAACAATAGCGCTGGTGCTTTGTTCTCTGCCCTGGGTAGCAGGATGCGGCCCCCAGGAAGCTCCGGTTGAGACGTCGGACGCGGTGCTGTTCGAAGGGGCGCGACTCATCGTCGGTGACGACAGCGGGCCGATCGAGAACTCCGCTTTCATCGTCGAGAACGGTCGTTTTGCCGCCGTCGGAAGCGCCGGGGAGTTGGAACTGCCTGCCGGCGGGACGCGCGTGGACCTGAGCGGGAAGACTGTCATGCCGACCATCGTCGATCTCCATTACCACGCGGGATACGCCGATGTGATGGGCAGGACTGCCGGGCAGGACAATTACTCTCGGGAAAACCTGATCGACCAGCTGAATCGGATGGCCTACCACGGTATCTCCGCCGGCCTGAGCATGGGCGGTGATCAGGGCGAGGCGCCTTTCCAGCTACGCCGGGAAACGATACCGGGTGCCGCCCTGTTCCGCACCGCCGGTGCCGGGATCGCGATGCCGATGGCTGGGCCGGGCTCCGCATACATGAAACCCGTCGCCTACGGCGTAACGAATGAAGACGAGTGCCGTGCAGCGATCCGGGAGCTGGCCGGGCAGAACGTGGATATCGTCAAGATCTGGGTCGACGACAGAAGGGGTACGGTGGAGAAGCTGACTCCGGCGCTCTACGGAGCGATCATCGATGAAGCCCACAAGCAGGGCCTACGGGTAACGGCGCACATTTTCAGCCTGGCCGACGCCAAGGGTCTGGTCCGCGCGGGCCTGGACGGTTTCGCTCACGGGGTCCGCGACATGGACGTTGACGACGAGTTCATGGAGCTCCTCGCCGAGCGGCCAGACTTCTTCCTGATACCCAACCTCCCGGGCAGCGGAACGCGAACGGAAGCCGACCTGGACTTTCTGAGTGAGACTCTTTCGCCCGAAGAGATCGAAGGCATGCGCGAGCAGCTGGGCGACCAAGCCTCGGATGGGCCAAGTGAATCTTTCCAGATTCAAGCGCGCAACCTGGTGCGAATGAAGGACGCAGGTGTCCGGATTGGGGTGGGTACCGACGGCCGGGGCGCTGGATGGAACGTTCACGAAGAGATGGCCGACATGGTGACGGCCGGAATGACGCCGGCCGAAGTCCTCGTGGCCGCGACGAGCACCTCCGCGGAAATTCTCATGCTCGACGATCGGGGAACGGTGGCCGGGGGCAAGAGCGCCGACTTCATCGTCCTCGACGCCAATCCGGTGGACGACATCAAGAACACGCGCAGGATTGACAGCGTGTACCTGAGAGGGGATGCGGTCGACCGGGCGGCGCTGCGCACTGGACAGTAAGGATTTACCACGGAGACACGGAGGCCCGGAGGGGGCAAAAGTCGAGGCCAGCTCCCCGACTTTTTGACGCGACTGAAAAAATCGGGACAGAGGAGTCTGTACCTGTTCTATCCCCTTTGTTTAGCTACTTGAGAAGGAACTCCCGCCGCTGCTCGGCGAAGCTCTTGAAGGCTTCAGCACCCCGCTGGAAATCTTCGAGGCTATAAAGCTTGCGGGTGTCGGCTTCCACGTCGGCCGCGATGAGGGCGCGGTAGCGCTCGATGATCGGTTCGAGCTTCTCCCAGTCGAGCCACTTCGTCGCGATGTCACGCACGTAACCCATATACCGTTCCCGCAGGGCCGGTACAGCCAACAGTTTCGAGCGTAACGGCTTGCCCGCGTCGTCGAGGCCGACGAGAGGATCGAGATCGATGGTCGCGCGGGGACCGCCGCGTCCGCCCCTCCCACGGCGGGGGCCGAAACCTCCGCGTCCGCCTCCCCCACCGCGGGGGCCGAACCCTCCGCGTGCTCCTCCACGCCCACCACGCCCCCCGACCCCGGGGACACGGAATGTCTCGTTGGCGTCGTGAGGAACCAGGTGGAACCGCCCGTCCGGATCCTGATAGATGTTGTAATCGCTCGCCCGGGTCCAGTATCCATCGCCATTGAGGAGCACGATGTCCAGGGCCAGAAACTTCAGGACTCCGTCGATGTCGAGTATGGGCTCGAGGGCGGCTTCAAGCTGGTTCGGCGGCGTCTCGTTCAGCACACGAGTCAGCTCGATGAGGTCGGCCCAAGAGTCCGGATCGTCCTTCGTCTTGATGTCGAACACGCGCTTGTATTGGGCGACGTCGGGGCCGAAGTACTCGAGACCCCGTCCGCCACGGGGATTGCCCTTCACTTTCCAGCGGGCGCCGCCTGTGGCCTGGAATGAATCACGCACGAAGTCGCTGTTGAACTGTTCGGAGCTCACGTACAAGCCCCAGCTCTCGCCGTTGATGACCACGCGCACGAAGTTGGCCCTCGGGGCCGGCAGGTAATCGCGCGATACTTCGAAGCAGAGAACGGAACGTAGAAACGTCGGGTCCGCGTGCGAGTTGAGCAGGTTCAGGGTGCGATGACCGCCGAGCCTCTGATCCTCATGGAAGAGATCGAGCGACACGTTCAGCGAACGCTTGAGTCCCGGCCACACCGTGAAGTACGACGACGCCCCCCGGAATGAAACACCGACATCCTTATGGACCTTGCCGTCGACCGTCAGGTTGGCGGGTATCTCGACATCCGAGAACCGGAACACCCCGAGTTCGTCCTCCCAATCCCCGCTCTCGAATTCGAAGAACAGGGTGCGCAGCACAGACATGTCGTAGAGCGGCTCGTTGTCGTAGATCGTCACGTCGTCCGGCGACAGCTTCACGCCGGGCTCGGGTGGGGACGGGCGATTGCCCCTCGGGCCACGCCGCGCTGGTTGACTAGCCATGAACTCACGGGCCGGAACGCGCTCTTCGGCATTCAGCATGCCATCGCCATTCGTGTCGAACCGATCGACGATCTCCAGCTCGACCAGACCTGCGACGGGATCGCCGCCACCTCGGCCTCGACCGCCCCGCTGCGAGAGCTCGGCGGTGGATCCGTACGTGACCGCAATCACGGCGAAACAGGCGATCGATGCCGCGATGAACCCGCCGAGTGCTTTCATGGTATTGCCCTCCTCAATTCCCTTTTGGTTTGCGACGCTGTAGTTGCGCGTTCTGTACTCCGTCTAGCTGGTTCAGCGCTTTGATCAACGCCTCGGCGGAATCGTCCGCCGGCAGGTCCACCTCGTAGGCGACCTCGATGGCCGAGCCTTCCGCCGCCGTTCCCATCGATTTGAGGCGTCGCCCGGAGAGATGCTCGTCGATGACGGGAACGACCGCCGCGTTCACATCGTGCCCGAGCCCAACCTTCAGTTTGAGGGTGCACGTTTCCCCGCCCTCGATCGCCTGTATCGCCGGAGTTTCCGGCGTGCTGCGCATCAAGTAGGCGGCAAACGACACGATGAAGATGCCGATCCCGGCCACCCAAGGATCACCGGCGCCCGCGGCCATACCGACGACGACGGCAAAAATGACGTACGCGGTATCCTGCGTGTCTCGGACAACCGTGCGAAACCGGACGATGGACAGGGCGCCGACGAGACTGAACGCCCGGGCCACGTTGTCACCGATCACCTGCGTCACCATCGCGATAAGAATTGCAAGAAGCAGCAACGTCGTCGTAAACGACGGAACGACGTCTTCCGCCGCCCGGGTGCGCCTGTAGACGAACACGACGACACCGCCCAGGATCATCGCCGCGACGAGCCGAACGGCGACGGTAAGAGGCGACAACGCAAATCCCTCCCCCAACTGCAGGAACTCAGGCATCACCCGAACCCCCGACGTCGGGCAGGGGCTCGGCGTCTGCGGAGTCTTCGAGCCCGTACAGCTCACTGACGCCCACGCGGTATTTCGACACCTGCACCGGTTCCAGTTTGAAATCTTCGACGAGTTGCTCGAACAGTGCCGGCATAGCGACGGGGAACTTGAGCTCGACCAATATCTTCGAGTCTTCGATCGGCTGCCCGGTCCCGTTGACGAAGGCCAGCTCCCTGGTCGGCCAGACCCGGATGTCGCGGTCGGCCGTGAGACGGATCGGTCCGTGCTCCCCGATGGCGACACGCGCCGTCCGAAAGTAGGCGACCTGACATACGGGCTGAAGACTTCGCAGGCGCAGGCGCCGGTGGAACCACTTGCCAGACCACCCCGACACCTTCTCGCTTCCGTTGAGCCGGCTCATCTCGTCGACGCAGACCTTCGTTCTCCGCTTGTTCACACGCTCGGCCTTCCTCAACTTGCGCTCCAGGAAAAGGCTCTCGTCGTCGCCGTAGCGGCGCGTGCGGTACTTGGCACGGCCGTAGGAACCACGGCGATGGAAGGTGTCGAAAGCGTCGGTATCGAAGTAGAGGTTCGTGGTGAGGTACTCGTCACCCCAGGGGCCCGAACCGTGGGGATCGGGCTTCAGGTGGGCGCGCGCCCAATCGACGATACCCTCGGCGACCGGGGCGTCGAGAACGAACTTGATTTCAAAACCGCTGCTGCGGGCCCCTGTTGTGGTGGCGCTACTCATCCAGAGGCGCGTTCGAATACAAGACACGACAAAGAGGGAGTACCTTTTGAGAGAAGCATGCTCGTGATCCCGATTTCAAGCGTCGTACGGTTAATGTTTGTAAAAACGTCTCTCTGGCTCCCCTATTGACTACGTCTCGCGAACGCACGAAGTTACTGCCCCCTGATTTGGCCCATTGAGGCGTGCCGTGCGCTACTACTTCAGCGTCGCGCCTGCCAGTTGTGTGATTGCGCTCAGCGTCGTCTGAGCGGCGTTCAGGCCAAGCCGAAAGTCTTTGTCGCTGAAAGTGCTGAACACATCGATCGGCTGGTGCCAGGTCGGGTTCCACCCGGCCCCGGTGTGCATCCCACGCTCGTTTTCGCGAAGGCTGATCGATGGGACCAGGTTCATGAATGGCGTCGAATCGGTGTTGGTCATGTGGGGCCCGACCGCAGCCGGATAATCCGTGGCGTACTGCTCGTTGGCGGCACGGAAGAAGAACGCGAGCCTCATCGCCCGATCGGCGAACTTCGAATTGGATTGGAATTCGATGTTGACGTCGGCTTCGGGTCGCTGCTCCGGGTTCCATGTGCCGTCCGCACGAGGCATGCCATGGTCCCACATCATCATGTCGTGCTGGATCATGCCGACCCAGTTGGCTTCCGGAAACCGTCCCGACCCGGGCGGGTCTTCGATGCCCTGGAGTTCCGCACGCTGTTCCACGTAGGCGCGCGAGCCGTTCAGACCTGTTTCCTCGTTGTTCCAAAGAGCAAACCGAATCGTCCGTTCGGTCTCGACGTCGGGCAGGTTCAGGACGCGTGCCAGCTCGATCACCAGTGCGGTTCCCGACCCGTTGTCGTTCAGGGCCTCGCCCCAGCCGTGTCCATCCATGTGCGCGCCGATGATGTACATCTCGTCCGGGCGCGTCGCGCCGACCTTCGTGCAGTAGACTTCTTCCCGCGCGCCGGGCGAGGTCGGTTGCATGTTGAGTTCACGGAGCCTTTCGTCCGGTTGGGCGTCGGCGTCGTTGTTTACACCCGTGCGCCTCGTGATGCCGTAGTACCGGGAACCGCCAGGACCGTTGCGGATCTCCCCGCTGGCGATCACGGGATCCCGCGTGAGACGACGTCCACGGCCTCCACCGCCTCCCCGCCGAGGCGTCGGGTTGTACTCGTAGTGGATCCTGTCGGTCGGACAACCGAAGCTTTCGAGCTGTTCCTCGATCCAGTCGACCGCGGCCCGGTTCCGATCCGTGCCCTGCCTGCGGTCGCCGAACTGGGCCAGTCCCCGGAGCGTCTCCTTGTAGCTTTCGAGGCTCAACCGCCCGACCAGTTGCGCCACCGGGTCTGCCTCTTCAGTAGCCTGCGCTCCCGGCGCCTGACCGGCCGCTGCGGGGGGAAACGCCCAGGCGCCCGAGCCCACGATCAAGCCAAGTACCGCTGCGACGATGAACACATTCCACCGCATGTCATCCCTCCCATGTAAGTGTCAGAGGATCATACCCTAAAGGGACCAGAATCGATCCCCCGCTCTGGTAGGAGTGTCGCATGATCAGACACACGAAGCCGGCCCTCTCAAGCAAAGCCCTGATCGGCCGACTGGGTGTCGGCACGGCCCTGGCCCTCGTGGCCGTAGTCGCGCTGAGTTACCCCCGCCTGGAGGGCAAAGAACCCCAGGTCCTGTTCGATCGGGAATTCGAAGCCCTCGGCAGGACACCCGCCCTGCAACTGACAGTGGAAGACGCCGCAACCGGCCTGAAGCAGGTGCGCGTCGTCCTGACGCAGAACGGCAGCGAAGTCGTCCTCGTCGAAGATTCTTTCGATGGGCCGGGAACGCTGGCCCTGTGGGGAACCGGAGCCGATAAGTCCAGGACATACGACATCGGGACGCTTATAGCTCAAAAATACCAGGTTCAGGATGGACCGGCCCACCTGAGGGTCAGCGCGGCCGACTACGCGTTACGCGGCTTCGGCGGCGGGAATCAGACGGAGATGACGCGGGAGTTCGTCTTCGACATCTACCCGCCCCGGCTCGAAGCACTATCCGGGCTGCACTACATCAACCAGGGCGGGTCCGAATGCGCCCTCTACAGGGTGTCGGCCGACGCCGAAGCGTCCGGCATTCAGGTCGGCCCGCACTTCTTCCCGGGTCTCCCGGTTGATCCGTCCGATCCTGAGCTGCGCTTCGCGCTCTTCGCGTTCGCATATGACCTTCCGGTCGACACGCCGGTTCAACTCGTGGCCCGGGACAGAGCCGGAAACGAGTCCATGGCCGGGATCGGGCACCGGGTGACGCCCCGAGAATTCAGACGTCGGCAGATCCTGCTGTCCGACAGCTTTCTCCAGAAAGTCGTCCCGGAAATCGTCAGCCGCACCCCCGGGGTTCGGGATCAGGGGGAACTCATCGATACCTACGTGGAGATCAACAGCAGGCTGCGCAGGGCGAACCACGAAGCGCTGGCGGAAATCTCGAAACAGTCGGAGGGGCGGCTTCTGTGGGAAGGTGCGTTCCTGCAGCTGAGCAACTCACAGGTGGAATCCTCCTTCGGCGACCGGCGGACCTACATGTACCAGGGTGAAGAGGTCGATCGGCAGGATCACGTCGGCTTCGACCTGTCGGTCGTCCAACGCTACCCGATCGAAGCCGCCAACGCCGGCAGGGTGATCCTCGCCGAATACTTCGGCATCTACGGCAACGCGGTCCTCATCGATCACGGCGCCGGCCTGGTGTCCCTGTACGCCCACATGAGTTCAATCGATGTCGAGGTCGGACAGGTGGTCGGGAAGAAAGAGATCCTCGGCCGCAGCGGAGCCACCGGCCTTGCCGGCGGAGACCACCTGCACTTCGGCCTGTTCCTGCACGGCGTTCCCGTCAACCCCATCGAATGGTGGGATCCACAATGGATCCAGGACCACGTTCTGGACCGGCTCGCGGCGGGGACGGGACCCGGCTCTCCGTGACGATCGGATTGCAACCCCGTGGAGTCGAGAATTCGACTCGAGGACCTGCTGCCACGGGCTGCTTAGGGCCGGTAGACATCACGTCGATGCCCGATCTTTACGACCACGACCGACGACTCGTCATCCTTGATCGAATAAAGGATCCGGTAGTCGCCTTGACGGAGCCGGTACTTTTTGCGGCCGGAGAGTTTCTCATGCCCCACAGGCCGGGGATTGGCCGCCAGCTTTCGAATGCGAGCGATGATGCGATTTCTGTCTTTGAGCGGTAGGGCTGCCAGTTCCTTTGCGGCCGATGGCTTGATGAGGAGCTTATAGCTTGCCACGGCGCTTCAGGTCGGCAACTACGTCCTCGAACCCAAGATTGGGCTCGCCCGCACGTGCGTCGAAAGCCGCGAGATCATCCGCGTCTTCCGCAAGGGTCCGGCGGACAGCGGCGTTGACGAGATCGGAAACGCTCTGGTCCGTCTCGGCGGCTTTCATCCGAAGCGCCTTGTGCAGTCCCGGGTCGAAGTACACCGTCGTTCGCTTGAGCTCGGGCATAGCTCCATAATAGCGTTATAGCGTCAAAGCGTCAAGATGGCACGGCACCCTTTGATGCCTCACAGCAGCCCAAAGAAGACATAACAGACGAGCGCGCCCACCACGCTCATAGACAATCCCCACGCCAGCAGTTTGTTGAACAGTTTCGTGCGGTTCTCCGTCGCCGGGGCGCTGGCGATGCAGATCGCGCCGAGGGTCGAAAGGGGCGAGACGTCCACCATGTGGGCGCCGACGTTGATCGATGCGGCGATGGCAATGGGATCTCCCCCGCCAAGTTGCTCGATGAGACTCGGGATCGTCGGCAGAAAGGCGGGCAGGACCACGCCGGACGAGCTGCTGTAGACCGAGATCAGACCCGTGATGAAGGCGATCGTCCCGGTCACTGTCGTGGCATTCGAGAAGCGGGTGATCGCCGCCGTGAACAGCTCCATCCCACCTGTCTGCTGCAGGATGGCTATCAAGACGGTGACCCCGCTGACCATCATGATCGCATGCCAGGGCATGGCCTTGATCGCGGCGCCCTCGTCCGCGGCCCGGACGAGCGTCAGGAACGCCGCCGCGATGAAGGCGCCCATTCCCACATTGGTGCCGAAGAACACGACCGACACCACGAGCGCGGCGATGGCAGAAATGGTGAGTTTCTGATGAAGGGTCAGACTATCGTCCTCCGCGGCTTCGGACGCTTCTGCACCCGCCGACGCCCCTGAGCGCAGGAGACGAAAGCCGCCGAACACGAGGTATCCGGAAAGCCCGACGAACGCCTGGGCTGTGAAGTTGTTCGCAAACGTGCTGAACTCCTGACCGACGATGTCCAATCGCGCCAGCAGGCCGTTGGCGACAACGCCGGTCGGCGCGATGGGCGAGAGGCCGCCGGCGTTGGCGCCCGTGGCGACGACGATCGTCATCAGGAAGGCGCTGACCCCTACCCGCTGCGCGACGGCCATGGCCATCGGGGCCAGAAGCGCGGTGGCGGCGATGTTTCCCGCACCGATCGCGGCCAGGAAGGCAGAGAGCCCGAAGAACACCACCGGGATGACCCCCACCCGCCCGCGCGCAAGACGTACGCTTCGACGCGCCAGCTTCTCCAGCGTCCCGTTCACGGCGGCCATGCTGAAGAGCAGCGTCACACCGACCAGGATCAGGAACAGATTCGAAGGAAAGCCGGCCGCGACCTCGCGCACACTCATGCCACCGAAGAAGACGCCGACGATGAACGCGAAGGCGATCGAAACCATCCCCACGTTGATAGCCGTCACGCAGCTCAGGATGATACAGATTGCGAACGCGAGGATCGAAAGGGCGGCAAGCGACATGCGGGGACTCTAGCACAACGGCCGATGCGCGGCGTTCCCAACCTTTGCACTTAACCGACACGCCTGGAAAGCAGGATCTAACCACGGAGACGCGGAGGCACAGAGAACCTGGGATCATATTCCTCCGAGCCTCCGTGTCTCCGTGGTTAATAAAGTTCTTTCCGCTGTGGGGTACACTCAGTGGCCATGGCGGAGAAGATGACTCTGCGGGATTTCCGCAGGACGCGGGCCCGGATACAACCCTACATCCGCAGGACGCCCGTGGTGGAGACCGAGTGGCCGGGTCTGCGCCTGAAACTCGAGAATCTTCAGTACACGCACTCGTTCAAGATTCGCGGCGCTTTCAGCCGAATGCTGGAGCTTCGGCAGGCAGGGGATCAACGGGCGGTCCTGACGGTGTCGGCGGGCAACCACGGCCAGGCCGTGGCGCGCGCGGCGTCGGTCCTCGGCCGGTCATGCACGGTCGTCGTCCCCCAGGCGGCCCCGAAAGCAAAAGTCGACGCCATCCGCTCCTACGGGATCGATCTGGTCATCGAAGGCTCGAACTACGACGAAGCAGAAGCGCACACCCTGGGCCTGGCGGAAGAGGAAAGCCGCTGGGTTTTCGTCTCACCCTACAACGACCGCGACGTCATCCTTGGCCAGGGGACGCTGGCTCTGGAGTTGATCGAGCAAGAGCCCGACCTCACGCACGTCCTCATCCCGATCGGAGGCGGCGGCCTAGCCGCCGGTGTCGGGGCGGCGATGAAGCAACTGCGCCCTTCGGTCCGGATCATCGGGGTGCAGGCCAATGCGTCGGCGGCGATCTACCATTCTCTTAAGAAAGGAAAGCTGGTCACGATTCCGGATCAGCCGACGCTGGCCGACGGCATTCAAGGCAACGTCGAGGCCGGTTCGATGACTTTCGACCTCATCAAAGCCTATGTCGACGACGTGGTGACGGTCACCGAAGACGAAATCCGGGAGGCGATCCGAGTCCTGCTCTTCCACGAAAAAGTCCTGGCCGAAGGTGCCGCGGCCGTAACGGTGGCGGCCTTCTGCGCGGGCAAGGTCGCCGGGACTGGGCCAATGGTCGCAATTATTTCGGGAGGCAATCTCGATCTCGAGAAGATTCTCTGAAAACCTATTGATCTCATAGGCTCAACGATCCATTTCGTTGTTCGCACTGGCCAAATTCTGCCATTGGAAGAGCCGAAATTTGCCAGTTCATATGGGACCAGGCTCCGATGACTGACCGTTTCAGTCATGGTGTAATTCTGCTCATGATTAGAGGAGAGGCGACAGCAGCAGAGGATATTTACCGGGACTTCTTCGAGAACGCGGTGGTCGGTTTCTATCGGTCGACACCGGACGGCCGCCTCCTGGCCGTCAATCAGGCGCTAGCCGAGATGCTCGGGTATAGGGATCCGGATGATTTGATGTCTCGTGTCCAGGACATCGGAGCCGAGCTCTACGTGAATCCTCAGGAGAGACTGGACCGGATCGCGGCAGTGGAGCGAGACGGTCCGCTGCCGGTTTTCGAAAGCGCCTTACGGCGGCAGGACGGGACGACCATCCTGGTGTCAATTCGAGGGCGGGCGATCTTCGATGGGCAGGACAAGCTGCGTTATACCGAAGGAATCATCGAAGACATCACCGAACGGAAACCGCCCGTTTCGTCGGGAAACGGAGCCCGGGCAGATGAGACGGATCAGATGCGTACGCGGGTCGCGCGGATGGAAAGCGCACTGCACCGTATCGCATCCGAACTCGCGTTGATAGGCATGGACCGGAGTTTTCAGGTCGATCGACTTAATCCGAGTGAACTGGAAGGCTTCAAGTCCCTAACCAGGAGGGAAACTGAGGTTCTCCGAGCCATCGTTACGGGGGACCGGGTCCGCACGATCGCCAACACCCTGAAGCTGGCGCCAAATACGGTCCGGAACCACCTCAAGTCGATCTTCATCAAACTCGGGGTTCGGTCTCAGGCTGATTTGGTCGAAAAGTTGAAGAAGCGAAGCTAGCAGCCTGTGAGTGCGGGAACGCGGTTACTGATAGAGGTTCCGGAGCACCTGGACGTCGTTGGGAGACAGGCCGGAATGCCTGCGGATGTCGGCGGAGCTATTCAGAAGCCGGCGGTAGCGAAGGAAGTACTCGACGATATTTCCGCCAAACGCAAACGAGTACATGATGTCGGCGAAGTTGCGGGTGTGGTCCAATCCGACCGCGTGCCCCAGTTCGTGGACACAGGTCAGGTAGACGATCGTGTCGCGCAGCAGGCGGTCCTCCCTCGACCGCCGTGCAAGCTCGGGGCCCAACTGTGTGACATCGGGCATGACGTGCACGTACGCCCCGACCTTGTCCCCCGCTTGAAACCGACGCATTTCCCCAAACAGTCCCTGATCGGCAGCAATCCAAACCAGCCGGATCTGCGCTTCGTCTTCGGATTCCGCTTCGATGAATCGCAGGCGACCCTCGCTCTCTCGGGACCACGCGGCAAAGGCCGCGCGGGCCAGCGCTCGGTCCGCAGTTTCGAAACCCGGGACATTCGCGCCGTCTCCGATGGAGTAGGGAATCTCCTCGACGGCCTCCGGCGCCGCTGGATTCGCCCGGAAGAATCGTTCGGGTGTACGAACGGACGCTGAAATCACCAGACCAGCAAAGGCGACGCTCCCGACGAGCAGCAGTGTCAACCGTCGGGAACTCATTCGCTCCCTCCGGCCCCGTTGCCCAGCAGATCCCTTGCGGTGAATATCGGATGGAATTCGTAGCTGGCCCGGATCGCCTCGGCGCCTCCTTCGTCGCGGTCGACAACGCACAGCGTGGCCGCCACCTCGTAGCCGGCGGCTTCAACCTTTTCGCACGCCTCGATGATGGACCCGCCGGTCGTACACACGTCGTCGACAATAATCACACGTGACCCGGACTCCCCTTGCCACCCTTCGATCAACCGTCTGGCACCGTGACCTTTGGCCTGCTTCCGGACGATGAACGCCGGAAGAGGCGCGTTCTCGATTTCGCTCACTACTGCGACGGCGGCAACGATCGGATCCGCGCCGAGGGTCAAACCACCGATGGCGTCGGCCGCGATCCCTCGGTCGCGGACAATCTCAAGCATCAGTCGGGCCGTCAGCAGTGCCCCGAGCGGATGCAGGGTCGTCGTCCGGCAGTCGAGGTAGTAGGACGCCTTCTTGCCGGATGTCAGGGTAAAGTCGCCGATTTTAAGGGATTGCTCGCGAAGCACCGCCAACAGTCGATGACGGTCGTCATCCATGCGGGTGAGTATACCACCCGCCGCGGAGGCTCTGTTCAGATGGGGACTGACTCGCCGATGTCGTCGGATGAGGGCCGCTCGGTGCCCGCCGTCGGCGGTCGCAATCCAGCCCTCAACGTGGCCCGGGCTTCTTGGCCACCTTGGCGGGAATCCGTCGGAGAACGGGTTCAACCGTCGGGGGCCTGTCCTCTTCGGTCCTATCCTCATCGTCTGTGCCGACGGTGTCCGGGGCGTCTGCGCGGACTGTGTCCGGGGCGTCTGCGCCGACGGTGTCGGGGTCGTCGTCTTCCGAGTCTTCGTCCTCGGATTCCGACTCGTCTCTCGATTCCTCATCTGAGGCGTCCGCTGGCTCGGAGGTCTCATCGTTCACGCGGACTCCTGTGCGCTTCATCCATTCCGGAATTCCATCGTCGCGCTCGTCCTGCTCGAGCCTTTTCTGTTCTTCCGAGTCCTTCTCCTCTTCGTCATCGGTCTCCTCCGACTCGTCGTTTCGCCTGTGCTCAAAGTACTCTCCGATAGCCCGCGTTGCCGTGAAACCGATAAAGCCGAGCCACCGGCGTTGGGACTCGGACCGGGCTGTTCGGTGGGAGGCTTCGGCCTTGGCGATCTTGCCGGCGATCCCCGGGTGATCGATATCCAGGAGTCGAGCCTCCCCGTAACGTTCGAGGGCTTCCTTGTATTTCCCCTCGGCGTAGAGGGCGTCTCCCGCCTGGGCGATGGAGAGGGCGCGGACACGCTGGTTGGCGATCTGGTACTTCAGGGATTCGTAGTCGGCCGATGGCAGCCCGGAGTGGAGGCCGCGATCCAGGGTTTTGTCAGCGGCCACGAGTTGACCGGACGCGAGGAACTCCCGCACCTGTCTTCGGAGCGATTCCAACTCGGCGATCCGCACAAGTTCGGAATCCAGGGCGGTCTTGACGCGATAGTAGATCAGCCCGGCGTCATCCTGCGCACCGACCTCATCCAGGATCCGAAGAGAAGCCTGGAGGAAGCCCAGACGTGTCGGTCCGGCCGCCGCTTCGAATAGCTCGACCGCTTCGTCGATCCGCGTCTGACGCCACGAAAGGAAATCCTGCCATCCCCGTTCGATGTCGGCTTCGGTGGTGGCGACCAACACCCAGGAGAAGCCATCTTCGGTTCCGCTGTCATGGTAGCTGGGCTCAATGATGCTCGACGCCCGCAGCCGGAACGTCGATTCCATATTCCGACGAACCGATTGGTTGTCGACGACCGACGTACGGTCGTGAACGACCTTGGACACGATCAGAGGGCCGCTGCGAGTGACGAGATCGTCGACGGCACTCAAATACGCCTTCCGGCGAGCGAGGTCTGGTTTGCCGCGAATCTTCTCCACGCCGTACCCCCACCGCAGGCCCGGAGGCACCGCGGTGGGAGGCTGCAGTTGCACGGGGCGAATTCCGGCACACGAGACAACCAATAGGGTGCTGGCCATCAGGAGAAACCTCGATTTCATGCCGGCCTCCTTCCCAGGGACGGGTCAGTTCCTGTTCTTCGCGTTCTCCGCTCGGGCCCGGGTCAGCTGCTGTTCATGGAACAGCGTAAGCGTCTGGATGTCGGCGCTCACCGTGCCCTGCCCGGAGAGCTGCTTCGTCAACTGCTCTTTGATCGGGTTGTCGATGAGATGCTGGCTGAGCTTGACGAGCCGATCCATGAGATACTCGTCGACCTCGCTCTTGGCCATGTAGATCCGGCAGTACACGGTTCCGGTGTTCTGGCCGATCCGGTACTCCACGAACTTCTTGCCGGCCAGCGGCACGCTGGTCGTGAGGCTTCGAACCGCCGTGAATACGGACGAGCGCTCACGGCTGCTGATGACCTCGTTGACGCGCGATGTCACGGTGTCGAAGATGTTCGACCCCAAGTCGGACATCGCCTGGCTGCGCGCCATTTCCTGGGCGATCCGTAGTTCTTTGTGTTTGGCCAGCCCCATACCTTCGTACGAGGCGAGCGGTATTGGTTCGAATGGATAGAGAACTGAAGTCGGTTCCAACGCTGGGTTCACGGTGTTCACGTTCTTGCCGCAAGCAGCGACGGTGAGCACGATCACGAGACAGACACCAAGAATACGGGCCCTCATAAGCACCTCCATCCCGGGTTTCCGCCACACGCAACGGAACGCCCGGGGGCGAGAGTTTCTGCGATTACTCGTCAGAAGAGCGAGACCCGGGTCTGGTTTTTCCTGTAGCTACTACCGGCTTCGACGGGGAGGGAGTGGAAAAGTGAGAGAAGAAGTAGTCAGTAGTCGGTAGTCAGTAGTCAGTTGATGGGACCCGCACAACTCGACTCCCCTCCTTGGTCAAGGAGGCGTGGCTGCACGCAGTGCAGACGGGGTGGTTCGTGTCACTTGCCACTCGTCACTTTTCCTGCTGGCCACTCGTCACTGGCCACTGACCACCCTAACTGACTACTGACTACTGAGTACTGGCTACTGACTCTCTTCTCAATCCGGTGCTGAAATGGGCTGGACACTTATGTTACAAAGGTTGTTTTACCATAGGTGGTTTGGTCGCAACCGATGTCAGACGACACCAGTTTTCCACGACTCAGCTCGGCGCTCGCCCCTCGCTTTCGCGTTCGGGAAGATACCTTCACACATCCATTGACTGACCGGGGATATTGCAACAGATGACTGATTCAATCATTTCGGATCGAGTTCGAAACACGTTCCGTAACCTGTCGACCGCAGCGCTTTACGAACACATCATCCGTCGCGGCGAGGCGGCCATCGCCCACCTCGGACCGATCGTCGCGCACACGGGTGCCCGTACGGGAAGATCCCCGAAGGACAAGTTCATCGTGATGGAACCTTCCTGTGCCGACAAGGTGTGGTGGGGATCGGTGAACCGACCGATCGAGGCTGAGCGCTTCGACGCGCTGCTTCGGCGTTTGGAAGCCTACCTGCAAGGACGTGACATCTACGTGCAGGAATGCTACGCCGGCGCCGATCCGGACCACCGGCTTCCGATCCAGGTGGTCACTGAAACGGCGTGGCACAGCCTGTTCGCGCGCAATATGTTTATCCGCAGGAACTCCGGCGAACCGGCAGAGTTCACCATCGTCAGCCTGCCGAACTTCCACGCCATACCCGAGGTTGACGGAACCAATTCCCACGCCTTCGTCCTGTTGAATTTCGCCAGCAAGATGGTGCTGATCGGCGGGACGGGCTACGCGGGCGAGATCAAGAAGTCGGTGTTCACGATCATGAACTACCTGCTCCCCCAGAAGGGTATCTTTCCGATGCACTCCTCGGCCAACATCGGCGAGGACGGTTCATCAGCGATCTTCTTCGGGTTGTCGGGAACGGGCAAGACGACCCTGTCCGCCGATCCGGAACGGCGTCTCATCGGTGACGACGAGCACGGGTGGGGTCCGAACGGCGTGTTCAATTTCGAGGGCGGCTGCTACGCGAAGGTCATCCGGCTCTCGGCTGAGGCGGAGCCCGACATCTACGAAGCCACGCGGCGCTTCGGCACGATCATCGAGAACGTTCCAGTGGATGAAGAGTCGCGGCGAGTGGACCTGGACGACGACTCTATCACCGAAAACACACGGGCCGCCTACCCGATTTCCTACATCCGCAATGTCGAGCTCAGCGGTCTCGGCGACCATCCCAACAACATCGTGATGCTGACCGCCGACGCGTTCGGTGTGCTGCCGCCGGTCTCCCGCCTGACGCCCGATCAGGCGATGTATCACTTCATATCAGGCTACACCGCGAAGGTGGCGGGAACGGAAGCAGGGTTGGGCAAAGAACCCCAGGCCACGTTCAGCACCTGTTTCGGCGCGCCGTTCATGGTGCTCCACCCCACCGTTTATGCCGACCTATTGAAGCAGCAGATGGAAAGCCACAAGACGGACTGCTGGCTCGTAAACACGGGGTGGACCGGCGGACCGTACGGTGTCGGGAAGCGGATGAAGATCGCCCACACGCGGGCGATGATCAAAGCGATCCTGGACGGTACGCTGGCCGACGTTCCGACCTACACGGACCCCATCTTCAACCTGCAGGTTCCCACGGCCTGCCCCGGCGTTCCGGAAGAGGTACTGAATCCGAGGGATACATGGGACGACAAAGAGGCCTACGACACGAAGGCCCACGAGTTGGCCGGACGCTTCAAGCGAAACTTCGAAGACTTTTCCGACGGCGTGACCGAGTCGGTCCTGGCCGCTGGTCCCCGCTGATCAAAGGCTCGAATGCTGCTGGAAGGTAAGACGGGCCTGGTCATGGGCGTGGCCAACAAGCGAAGTATCGCGTGGGGCATCGCCCAGTCCCTCCAGGGAGCCGGCGCTCGCCTCATCCTGACCTACCAGAACGAGCGACTGGGCGAAAACGTCCGCAAGCTCGCACCGGATCTGACCGATCCCATCCTGCTCCAGTGCGACGTCGGAAGCGACGAGCAGATCGACCGTCTCATGTCCAACATCGGGGAGCAGGTCGGGGGGCTCGACTTCGTCGTCCATGCCCTGGCGTTCGCTCTGCGCGAGGAACTCACCGGCGCCTACGCCGACACCTCTCGCGAGGGATTCCGGATCGCCCTCGACGTGAGCGCCTATTCCCTGGTGGCCGTCGCCCGGCGCGCAGCGCCGCTCATGAAAGACCGAGACGGCAGCATCATCACGCTGACATACCTGGGTAGCGAACGGGTTGTCTCCGGCTACAACGTCATGGGCGTGGCCAAGGCGGCCCTGGAGGCTTCGGTCCGATACTTGGCCAACGACCTCGGGCCGGAAGGTATCCGCGTCAATGCCATATCGGCCGGCCCGATCAAGACGCTGGCATCCTCGGCCGTATCGGGCATCTCGGGGATGGTCCGGCTCCACGCCGAAAAAGCTCCGCTGCGCAAACCGGTCGAAACCTCAGAAGTCGGCGACACGGCCCTCTTTCTCGCAAGCCCGCTTTCGCGCGGTGTGACGGGTGAAGTGCTCTACGTGGACGGCGGTTACAATATCCTCGGCGTCTGAGGTAGACAGGCCGTCAGCATTCAGCTATCAGCTCAATCGGATGCGACTTCGTCGCTAACCGTAGTAGTCTTCTCCGAGACCGCTACCCATGGGCATGAAAATGTTGCAGTTCGATGACCTAGTGACCTGCAACAGTGCTATCGGTACCAGCGTTCGGCGGAACGGCGTCGGATTCTAGGAGTGACGCTCGAGCCAATGCTGTTTCATTGCGAGGGCGTTACGACACCGAAGACGGCGCCGTTGGGCCGAACCCTTCATGCCGATGGGGGTTGCGGGCCACTAGACGCGACGTTTGCGTAAAGTTCACGTTCGCTTCGCCGAAGGTTCACGCGCCATTCCGCGGATCTGTGGCAAAGATAATGTTGCATTTTGTTACCCTGCTCGTCTGGGAACATCAAACCAGCACCAGCGGGGGAAAATTGAGAATCCAACCTTGGCGCATGGTCGTGGTGTCGGTCCTGACAATCTCCTTCTCCGTCGTGGGACGCGCGGACGACGCGAAGGACGCAGGAGACCCTGCACTTTCTAGTACGGCATCGGAAGAGCGGCTCGCCCGACAGGAGAAGCGGATCGCGAACCCGGAAGAGTCGGCTCGGGATCAGCTGGAGCTTACGCCGGAGGCCGGCGCGGCGCAGGGACAGGCATCCACCTACGACCACATCTGGAAGTTCGCCGAGTGGCACGACGACGAACAGCACCCTGTGGTCCAGAGCGTGCTGTTCACCGGCCGCTTCCAATACGAATACGCGGTGGTCAATGACGAGGATGCCACGCACGATGAATGGAACGTCCGCCGCATGCGGATCGGTTTGAAATCGGAGCTGTTCCACCAGTTGACCCTGCACGCCGAAGCGGAGCTCAACCCTCAGGAGGCCGATCCCTTTTACAGGCGGCTTACTGATTTCTATCTGGAATGGAGCCGAGGCGCACCGTTGGCGCTGAGGGTTGGCAAGCAGAGTGTTCCCTTCACGATGGAGGGTTCAACCTCATCCAAGGAGCTTCTGACGATTGACCGCAGCAACCTGGCCAATAACATGTGGTTTACGACTGAGTACCTGCCAGGCGTCAGCGTTTCCGGGGAGGTGTCAAACTGGGTCTATCGAGCCGGCGTCTATTCGGCGGGTGCAGCGAACCGTGAGTTTGGCAGGTTCACGGGAAGCGCGTTCACGCTGGCGGTTCTGGGTTACGATTTCGCCGAGGCTCTGGGAGTCGACGAAGCACTCTTGGTGGGCAACTACGTGTACCAGAATCCGCATCCCGACAACACGTTTACACGTCCGCTCCGGCACGTGACCTCCGTGAACATCAAGTTAGAAGACGGCAGATGGGGTGTGCGAGCCGATGTGTCGGCGGCATCGGGCTACGGTAGCCAGAGCGACCTGTGGGGCACGGTGATCATGCCGTTCTTCGACCTCACGGCCAAGCTTCAGGTCGCCGGCCGCCACACCTACCTCCGCAGTGAGAACCCCAACGGAGTCCGGCTGGCCAGATACGAGAACAAGCTCACCGGCGGGCGGGGCGATCGCTACAACGAGCTCTACCTGGGCGTCAATTACTACTTCTACGGACACAAGCTGAAGCTCCAGAGCGGGGTGCAGTTCGGGGACATGAACGATCGCACGGACGACGGTGGGGCTTACTCCGGTGTTGCTGCCACGACGGGTCTTCGCGTGAGCTGGTGACCGGTTGAAAGTCGAGATTGGAGATTCGAGATCGCAGATTGCAAGGTCGCGGTAACGGACTAGCGGTCGAGCGATTCATAGATGCTGCCAACGACGATTCGCGCCGCCACGGGACATCCTCTCGTAAAACCGAATACGAGACTGAATTCTTTCGCCGAAATCATCCCCACAAGGTAGAGACCCTCCACGCCTGCGGCCTGCATGTCTTCATCAAGGCACGGTGCGCCGTTCTCAGTCCTCAGTCCGTCCTTCAACGCGGGGGAAAGGAACGTCAGCTTTGAAACATCAACCTCGTAGCCCGTCCCGAGAACAACCTCGTCAACCTCAAATTCCTTGCCGTTGCTGAGGCGAACCTGGATTCCCCCGGAGGTCCGACTTGCGTTTTCGAGCGTCGTTTCCTCGAAGATTTCGACCTTCCCTCTTTCGAGCCTCGGCCACAACCAGGGCTCCAGCCGGAGCCGACCGGCTTCGATCGCACGGCCGACCATCTCAGCCCGTGCGTGCTGATCCAGCGTTCGCCACCAGGAAGGATCATTCGATGTATTCTCGGCCATCTCCTCCAGGACCGACCAATCGCTGGGGATGAACTTCGGCATCTTGTGGCGGTGACTGATGATCACTTTCTCGGCAGGAAGCTCGGAGATCAGCGCGGCGGACTCGTAGGCACTCTGTCGTCCACCGATGATCAGGCAGCGCTTCCCTGTGAGTTCGTCAAAATTCTTATGATCCGATGTGTGTTTGAAAGAATCTTCTGGAAGAAGCTCTACGACATCGTCGGGGAGCTTTCGAAAGCAACGGTACCCGGGAGCAACGACAACTCTGTCAGCACCGATTTCGTGGCCGGCATCTGTCTTTGCCTGGAATGCGCCTTCCGACCCGCTCAGCTCGGTTACGTAACAGTCGCGAACCGCGAGTTTCTTACGATCCCTGAACCAGTCGGCATATTCCAGGAACACGGAAACCGGGATGGGCGTAATCTGCTCCTTCGTGTAACCGGCTTCTTCTACAAATTCTCGGAAGGTGTGAATCTGCTCGACGTCCAGATGCCACTTTTCGTCGGAGCGCAAGATCAACCCGTCCGGCATACTGCGCTTCCAGAATTCCATGAACTTGCCGCAGACGATAACATCGAGACCGCGGCTCTTCGCGTAGGCGGCAGTCGCGACCCCATACGGTCCGGCACCGATCACCAGCAGGTCACAGCTCACGAAAACGGGCACTTCTCAGATAGACTCCAAGAGCAAGCGATTCTGTCCGAGCTGACACCAGTGCAATGAAAGGCCTGCTGACAATGTGGAGCACCCCCCCCTTTGTTTTGGTTTTCCGATGCGCAATCGTATTGGCGCTGCTTGCGCCCGGCTGTGCGCCGACCAGCCCCGGCCTGGAAAGGTACGAGGGTTCCGAATGGATCGAAGTCGGACCGGTGATCGTTGAATCGATGTCGGGACAGAGGGACGGCGCCGACGTTCGCGCAAACGGCGTTTTCGCGCACGGCGAAGACCGGCTGACGCTGTCGCTGGAATTCGTTCTCGGTCCCCCGGCACGCTTCGTGCGGGGGACGCACAGCTCCCGAATCGCGGGACAGGTCATCGAGAGTCCCGTGTCCTCCGAATCGGTTACATTCCTGGGAGGACAGAGCGACGCGCCGTCCATCGGCGGCGTCTTCCTCTTCGAGAATCCGGCAGACGGTTCCAGATACCGACTTCGGTTTCCTCCCACACTGCTGGACTCAGGCCGATAGTCATCGTTCGAACAGCGCGTGGCCTCACTGCTCGAGAAAGATGTCCTTCGGGATGTAGCCCACGACCACCTGCGTGAGGTCGACGACCTCGCCGACGCGAAAGTCGACCGCGATACTCGCCAGCGAAAGCGCCTTGGCCGGAGTGAGCCCCTTCTCCTCGACGAGAAAGTCCACGACTTCCCACGTCGCGTGCCGCATCGCGCGGTCGAGATCGAGATCGATCCCCATGATCATGTAATGCGTGTCGTCTTCAGCGCGAGGGCCTGAGATCGATTTCCCCTTGTGCACGACGAACCGGAACGTCCCGGTCAACGACTGCTCGATCGCCGTGCCGCTGACCTCGCCGTCGCCCTGTGCGCTGTGCGGATCGCCCGTGTAGAAAAGCGCGCCGCGCTGAAAGACCGGGAGGTAGAGGGTGGTGCCCGCCTTCAGGTCCTTGACGTCCAGGTTGCCGCCGAAGGCGCCTGGGGGTCGCGAACCCTGGACACCCGGCATGGTCACGCCGGGCTGACCCATTACCGGGTCGGGCGCGACCGCGAGGATGCCCATGAAGGGCGCCAGTGGTACCTGGATGTCGGGCGCGAAGAAAGCAACCTCGCCCCCGCCCATCCGGCCCGTCCGAATCAAGTGCCGTGTACCGGGCGCGATCTCCAGCTCCGCGTCGTCCTCGCTGAATCCGGGGTAGCTGGTCGAAAAGACTCCGCCTCGCGAGCTCGTGTTGTTGATCCCCCAGGGCACGCGGGTTTCGACGTCGAGGATCTGGACTTCGAGCATGTCGCCCGGCTCAGCGCCCTCGATGTAGACCGGCCCCGTGATGACGTGCCCGCTGCGACCCTCCCTCGGACGGCCCTCCCTCGATGCCCAGAAATCCAGCACATCCTGGTGGATGTCCTCTCGATCGACACCCATCCCCGAGAGGTATTCCACGGGTTCCTCATTCTGCGTGGCTCCCGCGTGCGTCAGCGTGTCGATCCGGACGGTCTGCCCGGACTGGATTCTCGCCACGGGCTCCTTGTCGAGCGGGTACCATCCCCAGGACACCGTCTCCGGCCGGGACCCGACGACGTGATCGGGCCGGAAAGCGCCGACATCCTGGCCTGCCGAGGGCGCCGGCACGGACAACGCAAGCGCTGCGGCGCACGCTGCGACGAGAAACAAGGGCCGGGACGACCCACTCAGAACGACTGGTTTCTGGTCCATTTTGTCCCCCTGGTGCTGCGTACGGCTATTCTATATGAGCGCTATCCTGATCGATTCGGACGCGTAAGTCTAGCAGTTCAGCAGCAGACGTCTTTCCTTTCTTGCCCGTCTGACGCCCGTCTGAAGCTTTGGTTGATTCCAACTCCTTCCTCCCGTAGGATCTACCCAAGTTCTTCCAGACATTGGCGACGGACGCCAGAGAGGCAACGCGCAGCCTATGGCTCTCACCCCAGGTGCACGTCTCGGCAGCTACGAGATCCTATCAACCCTCGGCAAGGGCGGCATGGGCGAAGTGTGGCGTGCTCGGGACAGCAAACTCGGGCGCGAAGTCGCGATCAAGACCCTCCCGGAGGAGTTCGCCAGAGACGAGGAACGCCTCGCCCGGTTCGAGCGTGAAGCCAAACTGCTGGCATCGCTGAATCATCCGAACATCGCCACGATCCACGGTCTCGAAGAAGACAACGGCATCCGGTTTCTGGTCCTGGAACTGGTCGAGGGCGAGACCCTCGCGGATGCGGTAAAACGGGATGCGATCGCGGTAGAGGAGTCCCTCAAACTCGCCCTCCAGATCGCCGAGGCCCTCGAAGCGGCACACGAGAAAGGGGTCATCCACCGCGACCTGAAACCCCTGAATATCAAGGTGACGCCGGACGGCAAAGTGAAGGTGCTGGACTTTGGACTGGCCAAGGCATTGGCGGGTGATGGGACCGAGGCGGGTCTGTCTCAGTCGCCCACGATCAGCATGACCGCGACGCAGCAGGGCGTGATTCTCGGCACTGCCGCTTACATGGCACCCGAACAAGCCCGTGGAGGGGACGTCGACAAGAGGGCCGACGTGTGGGCGTTCGGCTGCGTGCTCTACGAGATGCTGACGGGTCGACAGACCTGGTCTGGACCCACGGTAACGGACATGATCGCGGCGGCGGTTGCAAAGGACCCCGACTTTACCATTCTGCCCTCGAACCTCAATCCCCGGATTCAGGAGCTACTGCGCCGGTGTCTGGAAAAGGAGCCGAAGAATCGATGGCAGGCGGTCGGGGACGTGCGGGTCGAAGTGGAACAGTTGCTGGGAGACCCAGACGGACTGTTGGTGGTACCGACTTCCGACTCCGCCCCGACTCGCTCTCGGCCAAGCCTGCCGTGGATCGCAGCCACGTTCATGCTGACGGCGGTCGCAACCGGTATCGCCGCCTGGAGCCTGCAACCCGACCTATCACCCCCCGCTGTGGTGCGTTTCTCGCACACCCTGGCCGACGGGCAAGCGTTCCCGTCAGGGGGCTCAAGGATGATCGACGTGTCCCGGGAGGGTTCCCGCATCGCGTACGTCGCAAACGGTCAGTTGTGGCTCCGGGATATCGGCTCCGAGGAGGCCCGCCCGATTCCGGGCACTCAGGAAAACCCTTTACGCCCGGTTTTCTCGCCGAACGGCGAATGGATCGCGTACGGGACCAACAACCAATTGAAGAAGATTCAGATCGCCGGCGGATCGCCAGTAGCGCTGTGCGACGCCACGCCTGCCCTGGGTCGGGACTGGTTCGACGACACGATCTACTTCGGGCAAGGGAACTCGATCATGGGCGTTTCATCGAACGGCGGTACACCGAGAGTAGTCGTGGAGGACGGAGGCGGCCCCCACATGCTGCCCGGCGGTAGGGTTCTGGTGTTCAATAGGGCGTCCGCCGACGCCACCAGCGGTATTCAGATATGGGCGCAGGTATTGGAGACCGGCGAACAGACATTGATCCTCGAGGATGGCCGGATGCGGGGCTATGCGCCGACCGGTCATCTTATCTACTACGTGGCGTCAACAATATTTGCGGTGGCGTTTGACGCGCAAGACCTGAAGGTGTTGGGCGGTCCGGTACCGGTGATTGAAAGCGCAAGCGTGCGGAACTTCCACCTATCCGACACCGGCACGGCTGTCTATCTGTCCGGGGGCACGGCCGCGCTCTCGGGGGATCTGGTCTGGATCGACCGCGAGGGTAATGAAGAAGCTCTCACGACGGAACCGGGCAACTACGACATGCCCACCCTGTCCCCGAACCGTTCTACAGTGGCGTATTTCGATTACGGAAGCGCAGCCCCGAACATCTGGACTTACAACATCGACACCGGTATCTCGAGTCAGGAAACTTTTTCCCCCCAGAGGGACTTTCGGCCGGTCTGGAGCCCGAAGGGCGATCGTCTTGCCTTCACTTCAGAAATGGGCGGAAACGGCTTCGACCTGTATTTCAAGAGCATCGATCCGCGAGGAGATCCTGAGCCACTGATAAGCCGGCCGGGGGAGCAGTTTCCGGATTCCTGGTCCCCGGACGGAAGGACGATCGCTTTCCATGAATACGAGCAGGGTGTTTCCGGATCGCAAGACATCTACACGCTGTCACTGGAGGATACGGAGGTGACGCCCTACCTCACGACCACCGCGGACGAGCGGGGGCCGATGTTTTCACCCACTGGGGATTGGATTGCCTATGTGTCGGACGAACAAGGCAGCACCGAAGTCTACCTGATGCCCTTTCCGGCGGATCCAGGGCGCAAACGTCGCATATCGTACTCCGGGGGCTCGGAGCCCCGATGGAATGCCGATGGCAGCGAGTTGTTCTACCGCGACAACACGAGCATGGTGGCGGTCGAGATCGGTCCGGACGGACAGCCGCGAGGTACGCAGGAGCTGTTCCCCGACGCCTACCGGAGAGGCCCATTCGGAAACGTCACGGACTACGACATCGATGTCGAGGGCAGCAGGTTCCTGATGCTCAAGAACAGTGCAACGGCCTCCGGCCGAATCCACGTCATCCTGAACTGGTTTCAAGAGCTGAAAGAACGCGTCCCGGTTCCGTAGGGCATCGTGTCGCGCTGAATCACCTTTCCGATTGCTGGTCGATCTTGTTACAAGTCGGACTCCGCACTCTTGGTCATGGGGAGGTTCACCACACCTTCCGCAAATTCTCCAGCCCCTTGAGGTAGTCCTCGGTTTCCAGGTTGCTCTGCACGCCGAACTCCGCAAGGGTGTTTATCATCTCGCCAAGCGTCAGACCGGCGAGTTCCGCGGCTAGGCCGAGGGATGCTTGGCCCTTCTTGTATCGCTCCACGGCCAGCATGAGCCTCCCCTTATGGACCAGCTCCCGCACGGCCTTGGAGACATCTCCGCTCTCCTTGGACAGCTTGCTGAGGAAATCGAAATTCTCCTCGTCCATCCTTATGCTCATCGTTCTGGTCATTTCGTTGTCTCCAGCCTTCGTCTTACTTCCTCGACAATCTCTGCCCGGTAGCGGCCGTACTTCCGCAGGATTTCGAGTTTCCGCAAGGCTTCGTCTTCTGGAATCAGGTCCTTCTCCCGCATGCGAATCAAGATTCCCAGCGCCCCGATGAAGGGCAGCTTCAGGATCCTGCACGCGTTGACGCCACTGCGGTCCTCGATCGCGATCAGCCTCGCCTTGCTCGCCTGAGCGAGCGCGATGGCCTGGGCCTCCCCGACTCCCAGACCAAACTCCCTGCGGATCTGCTCGAAAGCCTTGCGGCCCCTCAGCCTGCGCACAACGATCCGCTTTTCCGCTATCAGCCGTGCAATCAGCTTCGCGTCAAAGGAAGCCTTCTTTTCACAGCATTCAGTCTGTACTGCCGGTGGAATCACGACCGGCTCGGGAAAGGATCCGAGGAACCGCTCAATGAGGTCCGCCTTGGCCAGCAGGATCAATGGCGATGCGCCGAACACGATCATTATTACAATTTATTACATTCGTAATTCTACAACGGTTCCGGTCCGAAGATAATGCAAGCGATCCAAGTGTTATCCAAGTGTCAGTTTTATTGACGCCGACCCCCTCGATTCCCGACAGGGACTATTGCCGGCCCTCGAGAGTTTGTTTGCGTCCAACCGTTTAATTCTTATAGACTTTGCCCAACTTTTTATGTTCGATTGCGATGCAAACCGAGCCGATGGAATCCGGCACGAAATCTTTCCAACTCCGGGAGGAAGAAAAATGAAAGCAAACCCGACACGCCTTCGACGACGACCCGAGCTCGGCGTCATCCTGGCGCTGGTCGTCCTGTTAGCCATACCGAGCCTGGCCCTTGCCCAGGAACGTGGCAATCCCTACGGGGAGTGGCGCTATCAGAGTGCGGACGCCTGGGGCACCCGTTTTTCGCCTGTCGACCAGATCGACGGCGAGAACTTCGAGGACCTCGAGGTCGCATGGCTCTGGCGCGGCGACAATTTCGGCCCGATCCCGGAGATCACGTCCCGCTCGACTCCCAGCTACATCGACGGCGTCCTTTACACGGTGGCCGGAAAGCGCCGTACAGTCGTGGCGATGGACCCCACTACGGGAGAGACGCTCTGGACCTACCGCGAGCCTCACACGACACGGTGGGAACGTTCGATGCGGGCGGGGTACGGGAAGGGAGTCGGCTACGCCGAGCTGAACGGACGTGGTGTGATTTACATCATTACTCCCGCCTTCTTTCTCCATGCCATCGATGCCAAGACTGGTGAGCATGTGGAGAACTGGGGCAAGCCCGTTCCGTTGGAAGGCTTTCCCGAAACCGGTGTGGTGGACCTGCTGGCCGACCTTCTGCCGGGTTGGGGGCCCTACGAGAACTACGGCCGCCCCTATGACGTGGACTTCGGGATTCCCGTCGAGCTGGGGTATCTCACCAGCTCCTCGCCGCCGATCGTGGTGGATGGGGTTGTGGTCGTGGGGAGCTCGGCCGAGCAGGGCTACTACCAGACCCGCACCGAGATGATCCCCAACGACATCCTGGCCTATGACGCCCGGACCGGCGAGCACATGTGGAAGTTCCACGTCATCCCCCGGCCCGGCGAGTTCGGTCACGAGACGTGGTTGAACGATGCCTGGGAGTACACGGGAGACGTCTCCTCGTGGGCCCCCCTGTCGGGCGACGACGAGCGCGGCATCGTCTACATCCCGACCAACCCGCCGACCATCGACTTCTTCGGCGGATTCCGCCCCGGAGCCAACCTGTTCGGCACCAGCATCATCGCGGTGAACGTTAAGACCGGAGAGCGGGAGTGGCATTTCCAGACGGTTCACAACGATCAATGGAACTACGATCTTCCCAACGTGCCGATGCTGGTGGACCTTACCGTGGACGGGGAGCAAATCCCGGCGGTGGTTCAGACGACGAAACAGGGGATGATTTTTACGTTCAACCGGGAAACGGGAGAGCCGGTGTGGCCGATCGAGGAGCGCCCGGTGCCGGAGTCGGTGGTCCCTGGCAGCTGGACGTCACCGACCCAACCCTTCCCGACGAAACCCGAGCCGTTCGAGCCACTCGGAATCTCCGAGGACACGGTTATCGACTTCACGCCCGAGCTCAAGCGCGAAGCCATGGAGATCATGAACGAGTTCGAAATGGGTGGTCCCTACATGCCGCGGGTCCATGTGGGCTATGACGGACAGCCGAACATCACCTGCGCAGGCGGGTTGAACATCACGCATCCGGCAGCGATGGACCCGACCGCGGGGATCATGTACGTGTCTCACCGGCGACGATGCAGCGGTGGCATGGTCCGGCCCGGCGCCGAGGCGGACAACCCGGACGACCCCTTCACGACAGGCAAAACGATCGCGGACTGGGTAGCCGGCCCCAACGTGCGCTTTTCGGGTCCCCAGGGTCTTCCGATCACCAAGCCCCCGTACAACCGGGCCTCCGCCTACGACATGAACACGGGCGAGCGTCTCTTCTGGGTCCCCATTGGGGAAACGCCGGATGAGATCAAGAACCATCCCGCCCTGGCGGGGGTGGACCTCCCAAACACCGGCGGAGGTGGGCAGGCCATCCTGATGGTCACGGGCAGCTTGCTCCTCACAGCCGAGGTCGCCGGGAACCAGCCGGTGCTCAATGCCAGGAACAAGCGGACGGGCGAGCTGCTGGGAACAGTCGATCTCCCGACGCGCGCCCAGTACGGCATGATGACCTACCTGCACGAGGGCAAACAGTACGTCGTGGTGCAGATCGGTGGGCAGAATTATCCGAGCTCACTCGTGGCCCTCACGCTACCGTGACGTCCTAACTGGATGACGGCGGGCTATTTACGGTGTCCAAAGGAGGTGTAGGGGCGGTCTATGACCGCACATTGATCGAACCGAAACGTTGTGCGCTCATAGAGCGCACCTACACCCGATGCCAGAGCTTCGCTTGTCTCCGGCACCAACCTCTGCGGGGGACTTGACGCGGCGCCCACTGATTCGAGCGGGCTTATCCCGTACCAGAGGGGTTCCGTGCCGATGTTTTGGACATCAATGGTTGCGGGCAACTTCCACAGATATCAAAAAGGGGGTCGTCGCCATAGACAAAGGATGATAAATAGTTAAACACGATATAAAACGGTACGTGAGGTTAGCTATTTTATGAAGGGTATGTACGTCTCCAGGGGCCCGGTGGTCGCGGCGATGATGATGTTCCTCCCGGGCCAGGCCCTCTTCGGTCAGGAAATCACTGAACAAATGTCGGTGGAATCCCAGCAGGCGCTCGCCGAGCAGTATTGCGCCATCTGTCACGACGATGGTGTGGAATCGGGCGGGTTTACCTGGAGCGCGATCGACCTGGCGCATCCCGAGCAGAACGGGCCCCTTGCCGAAAGGATTGTCCGGAAAGTGCGGACGGGAATGATGCCGCCGGCAGGCGGGCTGCGGCCCGACATCCACACAATGAATGCCTTTGCGGCGGGCCTGGAAACGCGCATCGACGATGCCGCGGCGGCTGAACCGTATGTGAAGTCGCCGGAACTGCATCGCATGAACCGGACGGAATACCAGAACGCGGTGCGCGATCTGCTGGGCATCCACGTGGAGGTCGGCGATCTCCTGCCGCCCGATGCCCGCACGTCGTCCGGTGTTTCCGGCGGTGGTTTCGACAATATGTCGGAAGCGCTGACGATCACGCCGACGCTCATGGCCGCCTATGTTCGGGCGGCGGACAAGATCAGCCGCGATGCGTTCGGTGACCCGGACGCGGACGCCGGGATGACGACCTACAAGGTGTCGAAGCTGGAAAACCAGATGCGCCACGTTCCCGGTACTCCTGTCGGGACGCGCGGCGGGATCTCGGTGCTGCACACGTTCCCGGCGGACGGGGAATACACCTTCACGGCCACGCCCTTCTTCTACTACACCGAGCTGGTGATCGGGGCGTCGCTGCCGCAGGAACTCGACGGCCAGCAACTGGAAATCTCCGTGGACGGAGAGCCCGTCGCGGTCCTGACGATCGACAGGGAGATCAAAGAAAGTGCCGCCGACTACTCCACGGATCGGATCCACGTCAAGGCGGGCCAGCGGCGGCTTTCAGCGGCGTTCATTTCGAAGTTCGACGGGCCGGTCCAGGATCATTACCGGCTCGTTGAGAACACCATCATGGACCGGACGATTTCGACCATACCCGAGATGACGGATCTGCCTCACCTGCAGGCGCTCGGGGTGACCGGTCCTTTCGATCCGACCGGCGTCTCGGACAACGAGGTCCGGGACAGGATTTTTACGTGCCGACCGGCAACGGCCGCCGAGAATGAGGCCTGTGCCACCGAAATTATCTCGAGGTTGGCCGGTGAAGCCTTCCGCAGACCGGTGACCGACGAAGATCTCGAAAGCCTGATGGATTTCTACGGGCGAGGGGAAGAGGACGGCGGATTCGACGAGGGTGTGCGCGTATCGGTTCAGGCAATACTGGCGAAACCGGAATTCATCTTCCGTTTCGAGAGAAAGCCGTCCGACGCGCAGCCGGGACAAACGTACCGCATCTCGGATCTGGAGTTGGCGTCTCGGCTGGCGTACTTCCTCTGGAGCAGCATCCCGGACGAAGAGCTGATAGACCTCGCCAATCGAGGGGCGTTACGGGATCAGGAGATCCTCGATCAACAAGTGAGGCGGATGCTGGCCGATCCTCGATCTGAAACGCTCGCCACGAACTTCGCCAGCCAGTGGCTGCGTCTGACGGGATTGGAAGACCGCGCCCCGGAATCCCTGCTGTTTCCCGACTTCACAAAGCAGCTGGCCCGCTCGATGCAGCGCGAGATCGAACTCCTGTTCGACACGATCGCGCGCGAGAACCGAAGCGTCCTCGATCTCCTGACGGCGGATGACACGTTTCTGGATGAAACTCTGGCGCGGCACTATGGCGTTTCGGACGTGATCGGGTCGGGTTTCAAACGAGTAACGCTCGGGGACCCTTCGAGGTTCGGCCTGTTGGGCAAAGCTGGCATCCTGACGTTGACGTCATTCGCAAACCGAACCTCTCCGGTGACTCGCGGTAAGTACGTCCTGGAAGTCCTCGTTGGGTTGTCGCCGCCCCAGCCGCCACCGGTGGTGCCACCGCTCGAGGAACAGGTCGACAACGCCCGGATCCTGACGGTCCGCCAGCGCATGGAACAGCACCGGTCCAACCCGGCGTGTGCGTCGTGTCACAAGATCGTGGACCCGATCGGAATGGCGTTGGAGAACTTCGATGCCGTAGGTGTTTGGAGAGAGAGAGACGGCGGCATCGTCATCGACCCCTCGGGCGAGATGTATGACGGATTCAAGTTTGCCGGCCCGGCGAGCGTCAGGGAAGCGATCTTGAATCGTTCCGAAGCCTTCCTGGGAGGCTTTACCGAGAATCTACTGACATATGCTCTCGGGCGCGTCCTGGATTACAGGGATATGCCAACGGTTCGTGCCATCGCGCGGGAAGCCGCGCGGGACGATAATGGTTTCTCCGCGTTTGTCATGGCCATCGTGAACAGTGATCCGTTCCAGATGCGAAGCGTCAGTTCAACGGTCGAGGAAGCGAATTGATCCATTAATAAGAGGAGTGTCAACAGCAATGTTCATCACAAAGAAGAAGATCTCGCGGCGCACGGTTCTGCGTGGGCTGGGATCGATGGTCGCACTGCCTTTCCTCGAGGCGATGGTGCCGGCACAGACGCCGCTGCGCAACACTGCGGCGAACCCGAAGAGCCGCTTTGCGGCCATCGAGGTCGTGCACGGCTGCGCCGGCAGCACACCGCACGGCAACGAGATCGGCCTCTGGAGACCGCTCACCGAGGGCTCTGACTTTGAGTTCGGCAGGATCATCGAACCCGTGGAACCGTTCCGCGATTACACCACCATCGTTTCCAACACAGACTGTGGGGGCGCCGATTCGATGGTCCCCGAGGAAGTCGGCGCGGACCACTTCCGCAACGCGGCGGTGTTCCTGACGGGGGCTCATCCGAAACAGACCGTAGGGGCGGATGTTCATTGCGGCACGTCGATCGACCAGATGTATGCCCAGAAGCACGGCCAGGATACACCTCTGCCATCGATTCAGTTGTGCACGGAAGTGATGGACGCCTCCGGCTCCTGCGCCTACAAGTACAGCTGCGTCTACATGGACACCATCAGCTGGTCTTCGCCGACGACGCCGCTCCCGATGGTCTACAACCCGCGTGCGGCTTTCGAAGAAATCTTCGGACTCGGAGGGACGGAGGAAGAACGCACGAAGCGCCGGGAGATGAACCGGAGCATCCTGGACAGCATCACCCATGACGTCACGCGGCTGAAGCAGGATCTCGACGCGCGGGACAACACTCGACTCGACGACTATCTCGAGAGCGTGCGCGAGATCGAGCGCCGCATACAGACGATCGAAGCACGCAATTCGAGCGGGGCGGCGCGGGAAACTCCCGAGGCTCCCGTCGGCGTGCCGGATTCGTGGGATGAGTGGGTGAAACTCATGATGGACCTGAAGGTCGCCGCCTTCGCGGCAGACGTGACACGAGTCTCCGCGCTGAAGCTGGGGCGGGACGTCTCCGACCGCGTGTTCCCGGAATGTGAAGTTGACGCACCCTTCCATTCCGCTTCGCATCACGGCGAAACGGACGAGGGCATTGAAAAGTTCGCCGGGATCAACCGGTACCACGTCAGCCTGGTGGCCTATTTCCTCGACAAGCTGAAGAACACGCCCGACGGCGACGGCAACCTGCTGGATCATTCACTCGTGTTCTACGGCAGCGCCATGGGGGACTCTCACGTGCACGCCCACAAGATGGTGCCGGCCCTTCTGGTGGGCCAAGCCAGCGGCACCGTCCGGGGCAACCTGCACGTCAAAGCGGAGTCAAAAACACCGCAGGCGAACCTGCTGCTGGCGATCATGCACAAGCTCGGCGTCGATATGACGGAGATCGGCGACAGCACAGGGATGATTTCGATCTAAAAGACTGGCGAATTACAGTGAGGATAAGAAAAATGCAGGGTCGATTTGGATTGATCTTGGTCGTTTTGTTGTTCGTGACGACGGTAGCTTCGGGAGCCGCCGCGGTCGCGCCACTTTCCCTTGCCGCGATGGATGGCGATATCGAGACCGTTCGATCACTGATCGCGGAGGGCGCCGATGTCAACGCCTCTCAAGGCGACGGGACGACAGCCCTGCACTGGGCCGCGTCGCGGAATGACCTGGCGATGACCGAGTTGCTGCTGGGAGCAGGCGCCGACGTCGGCACCCGAACGCGCCTCGGTGAGATGACGCCGTTGTTCATGGCGGCAAAGAATGGAAACGCGGACGTCATCGAGGCGCTGCTGGGCGCCGGAGCGGAAGCGACATCTGCCTCGACGATCGGGACGACAGCCCTGATGCTGGCCGCCGGCTCGGGCAGCCCCGACGCCGTCGAGGTCCTCGTGACGGCGGGCGCAGACGTCAACGCGAGGGACGTCCACCAGGAGCAGACGGCGTTGATGTTCGCCGCGGCCCGGGGCCGCTCTGACGTCATCCGGGTTCTGGCCGAGCATGGAGCCGATCTCGACGCTGAGTCAAAGGTGATGACTCGCGGCAAGGTGGTGTTGGACGGACCCACCGCCCGCGTGGCGAGAAAGGGGCCGCCGAAGCCTCTGGCAATGGGTGGTATGACCGCGCTGCAGTTCGCCGCGAGAGAGGGTCACATAAGTGCCTCGCAGGCACTGGTCGAATCCGGCGCCGACGTCAACGCCGTGACGGCCTCGGACCGGATGAGCACGATGACCCTCGCCATCGTCAACGGCCGCTACGACATCGCCAAGTATCTTCTTGAACAGGGAGCCGATCCGAACCCGGCGAGCACGGAAGGAACCACGGCTCTGTTTGCGACCGTGGACACGAGATGGGCGCCCCGGGGCTGGTACCCGTCGCCGAAGCTGGACAATGAAAAGGTGGACTATCTCGAACTGATGGAAATGCTCGTGGAGCACGGAGCGGACATCGACGCCCAGATGCAGGGACGCATGTGGATGAGGATCGTCGGACCGGGTGGCGGTCCCACCTATCGGGGTAACACCGCTTTCCTGCGTGCCGCGGAAGCAAACGATGTCGATGCGATGAAGTTTCTCCTTACTCGCGGAGCCAATCCCTCGATCACGGGAGCGATGGGCGTCAACGCGCTGCTGCTCGCTGCCGGTTGGGGTGACCAGCCGTCCCAGGGGCGTCACGTCAAGCCCGAAGCGCGGCTGGACGCGGTTCGATTCCTGGTGGAGGAAGCAGGGCTCGATGTGAACTCGACGGACAAGGACGGCTTCACGCCGCTGCACGCCGCGGCTCTGGTTGGCGACAGGGACGTCATCCTGTACCTGGTGGCGTCAGGTGCCGACGCGGCGACGCGCGCCGATGTGTTCGCCACGGCATACTCTCTGAACGGGGGCAAGGTTGAACCCGGATCGGGAGAGACGGTCGCTGACATCGCGAACGGTCCACTGGAGAAGACGCTGGTGTTCTCCGAGGTCATCGACCTTCTCATGCATCTGGGCTCGGAGTTTTCGGACAACTGCCGAGCCGCACTATGCGTCAATAAGCCACGGGGAAGATAGGCCCCACAGCCTCTGGGTGTAGGTGCGCTCTATGAGCGCACATCGTTTCGGCCCGAAGAATGTGCGGTCATAGACCGCACCTACACCTCCTCAAGAGATACGTCTACTCGTTGCCAGCGGCGGCATGCCCGAGGCGGACTGCTTCAGCGCTGTTGGCGATGATGAAACGGAAACCCTGCCGCACGCGTCGCTCGATATCCTGCTCACCCGCGGTGATCCCGCAGACGACATCGAGCTCCACGCAAACCGCCAGCTGAGTCGCGAACACTTCCTCCAGCTTGGCCTGGAGAGTCTCCTGCTGGGCTTCGCTGAGCCCGCTGCCGCGCCCCCGTCCGCGTGGCACATTCGGGAACATTTGCGCCGTATAGGCGCTCCGAAGATCTCCCGGGGCGGGAATCACGACCGTTGCACCGGCGACGGCGGTGATGGCGCGCCCGTACTTCTCGACCGCGTCCACGCTTTCGAGCAGGATGATGCTGGCGAGTTCGCCGTTCGGATCGAGCGGCCAGAGGTCCGCCTTCTCCCGATATTGCGCCTCAGAGACGCCCCAAACCGACGGTGCCTCCCCGGCGGTGTTGGGCCGCGTTCCGTCGACAACGTCCTGGGCCGGGTATCGCATGGCCCGAACCGCGAACAGGGCTTCTTCGGCGCTCTCGACGTGCGGGTACATGATGTTGTACACGCCCGCATCCAGCGCCTGCCGGATCCGCTGCTTGGCGGCCTCGGTGTCCTCGTGCACGGTGGGAACGCGGAGCAGCATGGGATGGGTACTCGGATTACTCGTCGCTCCGCCTTCGACCAGGCCCTCGATGTAAGCCTTCAGGTTCGGGATGCTGAAGGTCGCGGGATTTGCCTGGCTCATGAACAGGAAGTCGATATTCCGCTCGGCACCACGGGCTTTCCCCGCTTCGCGGAAGCCGTCGAGATCGCTGCCGCCGCCCGAAGAAGTCCCGATGGCCACCTTGCCCAGAGAGAGCGCCTCGACAAGACGGTTGAGCCGAGCAGTGCGCTGGGCATCTGTGACCGGAGAAAAAACGAGCGCCATCGCGCCCGCGGCGAGCATGACGATGAGAAAGAGTCGGATTTTCATGAACCATTCTCCTTAGATTTGGGGACGCAGATGGCTGTCCTTATTTCTTATTGTCCCTCTTTTCGAGCGTCAGAGAGAGCTGCGCATCCCCCTGTCTCCAGGTCCCAGACATGCCGCTGCCGTCTTCCTCCATCAGCCCGACGAAAGAGACCCTCAGGTCCGGGATGTGGAACCGCACCAGATCCCCGTGCAGGGCCACGCTGTCGACGGGACGCGGCATTGAATCGGTCCCCCCCATCTCCATGGTCGCTAGGACCTCCCCTCCACTCCTGGAAACAACGAGAACGGCGTTCGTTGTGAACCCACCGGCATCGAGGAGCCCTTCCCAGGCGCCTTCAAGGGCGGCGACGTTTCCGAACCCGGCGTCGGTCCGGGTGAGCTCCAGGGAAAAGGTGCCCCTGTCTCCAGCGAGGTCCCCTGACAGGGTGTCCCCATCCGAGGAGATGGCCCCGGCGAAAGCTCCGCTAACGGGATCGGTCTCCACCGTAAAGGAGACCCGCCCCTCTCGCCTCTCGATTTCACGCAAGCGCGCCAGGCGGGCACCCATTCGGGGAATGTCGATTCTGCCAATCCAGGTGCCGTCGTAGTTCACCTCGAAAACCATGGTGACAGCCAACTCGGAGTCCGGCTGGCGCATGCTCCCCGTCCAGGTCCCTGCCAGACCCTGGGCGGCGGCCGCGGCGGGCCACACGGCGGCCAGGGCCAGCATCATCAATGAGAGCAGATGCCTGATCATGACAGACCTCCTTACCCGAGACGGTTCCAGCAGCGCCTCGGGCTCAAGTGTCACATTTCCGAATATTCTCTTCCACCTGGAGAGCGAAGTCCACAATCCGTGGGGAGGCCTGAGCGGGCGACGGGGACGACCCGTTGCTCCCACCACACGCTTGTTTCGTTAGACAAGTCTTCACGCACGATGATACGTTCCAACGTTCCAGACAAAATCCAAAGAGGGGTGATCCATGGAGCCAACAAGACGAGAGTTTGCGACGATGCTCGGTGCGACGGCGCTTCTACCGGGAAGTCTCTGGGCGAGAGCGCTCACTGAGATGGAACAGGACGGGGAGGTGTCGACCGACCTTGTTCTAACCTTGCTTGACGTGCAGGGCGTACGGGGCATCTACGAAGACCCGGAACACCTGGAGGATTTGCGGGCGGGGCTTACCCGCAAGCTGCGCGACCATCAGGTCGTGCGCAATTTCCCCATTCCGGATGACATCGAACCCCTTCTCGGGTTTGAGAGGTGACGGCATGAGTGAAGATCTCTGCTATCAAACAGTCAGCGAGCTCTCAGGCCAGATCGCCTCGGGGGCTCTGTCACCCGTCGAAGTCACCGAGGCCTACCTGGAGCGGGCCCAGGAGCTGGACTCCAAACTGGCATCCATCATCACCTTGCTGCCCGACCGAGCGCTCGCGGACGCGCGTGCTGCAGAAGAAGAAATTCAACAGGGGCGTCTGCGGGGACCGCTCCACGGCATTCCCTTCGGGCTCAAGGACCTTCTCGACACCAAGGGAATCCGGACAACCTGGGCATCCAGTATCTTCGCCGATCGGGTTCCGACTCGCGATTCGGCGGTGGTGGAAAAACTCCTCGGCGCCGGCGGCGTTCTCATGGCCAAGCTTTCTATGGCAGAGTTTGCCGGGGGGTCTCTGCGCTCGAACCTCGTCGATCATCCACACAACCCCTGGAAACTGGATCGAACGACATCGGGCTCGTCCAGCGGCTCGGGTGCGGCGACCGCCGCCGCGCTGGTAGGGTTCTCGATCGGTTCCGAAACCGGTGGGTCGATCATGGGACCGTCGTCGTCGTGCGGCGTCTGCGGGGTACGTCCGACCTACGGCCGGGTGAGCCGGTACGGCTGTATGGCACTGGCGTGGAGCCTGGACAAGCTCGGCCCGATGGCGCGCTCTGCTGAAGACTGCGGCCTTGTGCTCGACGCGATCGCCGGACACGACCCCCGGGACCCGAGAAGCTCCGAAGCCGTCTTCCGTTTCCGGCGCGACCCGGGCGCGATGACGGGCAGAAAGGTGGGCCTGGTCCGCCACGAGTTCGACCTGGTTCCGGAGGAGAACCGCGCGGTGTTCGATCGGGCGCTGGAAGTCCTCGAACAGGCAGGCGTCGCCTTTGAAGACGTCGAGCTGCCGGACTTTCCCTACGGCGAGGTCTACAACGTCACCCGGAACCCCGAGGCGGGCGCGTTCTACAAGCACCTCTTCAACGACAAGCGAATCGAAGGACAGTTCGACCGGGCCCGGCGGGCGGACTTCCTCGCCGGCAGCATGCTTCCGGCTTCGGACTACGTGACTGCGCAACGCATCCGGCAGATGATGGTTAACGCGACAAACGAACTGTTAGCTCCCTACAGCGCCATCATCGCGCCGAGTCGGGGCCGGGGTGCCGGCCTGATCGATGGACCGCCGACACCGCCGCCCACTCCGTCCGAGCCGCCACGCCGCGGCGCTGCCATGACACGGATGGCGAACCTGACGGGGTTACCCGGCATATCCATACCGTGCGGCTTCGACGTCGAAGAAATGCCGCTGGGGCTGCACATCACCGCACGGGCCTGGGACGAACAGTCCGCCCTCGATGTCGCGATGGCGTTCCAGAGGGACACAGACTTCCATCGCCGGCGACCCACGTTGCGGGCCTAGAATCCCCGGGTGTAGGTGCGGTCTATGACCGCACAGCGTTCTGGTTCGAGAGATGTGCGCTCATAGAGAGCGCACCTACACCCGACCTTCAAAATCTAACTGTCCCTTGGCCCTGAAGACCTGTCGAGCGTGCTATTAGAGGTACGTCTGGAGGTACCATGGCTAAAGTTCCCAAGATTGTGCCGATCACTGATCTCCGGCAGGATGCCGCGTCTCTGTTAGACGAGGTCCGAAACACTGATGAGCCCTGTGTGATCACGCAGCGATGACGAGCAACGGCCGTCCTGCTCAGTGTTGAAGCCTACGAGCGTTCTCAGAGAGAAAACGAGCTGCTTCGTCTACTGGCTCAGGGCGAGAAGGAGGTGGCGGAAGGCAAGGGGCACTCGCTTGTCGGTGTTCTGCGGGAAGCGGATACGTTGCTCAAGAATGGGTAACTGTGAGAATCCGCTTTACGCCTTCGGCACGGCGTCAGTTTCTCGAAGGACTGGCTTACATCCAAAAGGACAAGCCGAGAGCCGCGAGGAAGTTTCGCGACCGAGCCGAACGAATCTTGAGACGACTCGAGGAATATCCCGATTCCGGCCGGGTACCATCCGGCGCCGGCACACGACACAGAGCGCGGCCCCGGCATGCGAACGGCACGGGCCGGGAGCGCTACCGCGCTTCTTGACATCAGATGCATTTCATGATGACATCAGATGCATGCGTACCACCCTCGATCTGGACAAGCCTGTTCTGGACGGCCTGAAGGCGCTGCAGAAAAAGGAAAAGCGATCCCTCAGCCGGATCGCCTCCGAGTTGCTCGCGGATGCGCTCAGTGCGCGGCGGAAAGCCCGGCGCGCCGGGCCCGCTGAGTTTTCCTGGAATTCATCGCCGATGCACGCTCGCATGGACCTCCGTGACAAGGAAGCCATCTACAAGATTCTGGATGAGAGTTCCGGATGAGCTATTCCGTGGATGTCAACCTGCTGCTCTACGCCTCCGATACGGACAGTCGGTGGCACAGGGGGGCCAGGTCGTTTCTACTCGAGCGGCCGGCAGACCCCGACCTGTTTTGTATTTCGTGGTTGACGTTGATGGGCTATCAGCGGATAGCGACCCACCCGGGCATCTTCGCGTCGCCGCTCACCCCCGCCAAGGCCTGGCAAAATGTCCGGTCGATCCTCGAACTCGCACGCGTCCAGGTGATCGGTGAAGAATCGTCCTTTCCCGATGATTACGATGCGGCGACGAGCGACTTTGCTGTCCGCGGAAATCTCGTTCCGGACGCGCACCTGGCAGTGATTCTGCGGGAACACGGTGTGCGGAGGCTCTACAGCACGGACACCGATTTCCGGAAGTTCGACTTCCTGGAAGTTGTCGACCCGCTGGAACGAGCAGAGCCGAACGCTCGACGGAAGAATCGTTGAACGTTGACATCAAGGGCTGACTACATCGACCCCGAACCCGTCACTGCACTCCCACACACCAACAGAAAAACCCGATTTTCGGTCGGTAGCTTCTAGTAAACTGTCCCAGACTTCATCCAGGGGAGAAGAGGAGAATGCGCAACCCGGCACTAGCTACGACGGTCATCGCGCTGATCGTTGGACTCGATACCGTGGCTGCAGACTGGCCGCAGTTCCTCGGTCCCGAGCGGAACGGCGTCTATCGTGGTCCTGCGCTTTCGGAAACCTGGAGCGCCGACGGCCCTCCGGTCGTCTGGCGGCAGCAGGTCGGTCAAGGGCTGAGCGGGCCCGTAGTTGTCGACGGACGAGTCATCCTGTTTCATCGCGTCTCCGATCGCGAAGTGGTCGAAGCGTTCGACCGAAAGACGGGAAAGAGCCTTTGGCAGTACGGGTATCCGACGACGTACCGGGACGACTTCGGTTGGGACGAAGGGCCGCGCTCCGTGCCGGGGGTCGTCGACGGCGTGGTCTACACCTTCGGGGCACAGGGACAGTTGCACGCCGTCGAACTGGAAACGGGCGAACCGGTCTGGAGCGTGGACACAATGCGGCGTTTCCGCGTCCCGAAGGGTTTCTTCGGGGCGGCGGGTTCACCGCTAGTCGAAGACGGCCGGGTGATCGCTAACATCGGCGGCCGGGATGCGGGGATCATCGCCTTCGACGCCAAAGACGGGGAGGTTCTCTGGACGTCGACCCGCGACGGGGCCAGCTATTCGTCGCCGGTCAGCGCGACGATCGCCGAGCACTTGTACGCGATCTTCTTCACGCGCAACGGGCTGGTGGGACTCGATCCGGAAACAGGAAAGGTGGCATTCGAAAAGCGCTGGCGGTCGCGATCGGCTTCGTCGATCAACGCGGCGTCGCCGGTGGTCATCGACGATTCGATATTCATCTCGATGGAATACGGACCAGGAGCCGGAGTGTTGCAGTGGGACGGCGACCGCTTAACTGAGCTCTGGTCGTCGAACGACGCTCTTTCGAACCACTACGCGACCAGCGTCTACCGGGACGGGTATCTCTACGGATACCACGGCCGCCAGGAGTTTGGCCCGAGCCTGCGCTCGGTCGAGTTCGAGACAGGTGAAGTCCAATGGACCGTGGATCGATTCGGGGCCGGCAGCATCGTCCTCGCGGGCGATCACCTGGTGGTGGTTCGTGAACGCGGTGAGCTCGTCCTGGTCGACGCGTCCCCGGAGGAGTTCACGCCGATCGTGTGGGCGCAGATCCTTCCTGGGACGGTCCGGGCTTACCCTGCCCTGTCGGATGGTTTCCTCTACGTGAGGAACGACGACACGCTGGTCGCCCTCGACCTCCGTCGTTGAAGGAAGCACGATGCTGTCACGCCCGTTGCTGGTACTGGTCCTCGTCGTTCCCCTCCTGGCGCAGTCGCCACAGTCGGTATTCGATCGCGCCGTGGCCGACTTCGAGAACGGACGCATCGCGGAATCCAACGAGGGGTTCGACAACCTGGTCGAGCTCATCCCAGGGTTCGCCCCGGAACTCTGGCAGCGCGGCATCGCGCTCTACTACGGCGGGCGCTATGAAGATTGTCGCGCCCAGTTCGAGTCGCATCGGACGGTGAACCCGAACGACGTCGAGAACGCCGCCTGGCATTTCCTCTGCGTGGCCCGTGGGGCATCTCCCGACGAGGCCCGCGAGGCTCTACTGCCTGTCGGACCGGATCGACGCTCCCCGATGACGGAGATCTACGAGATGTTCCGCGGCGACCTCACTCCCAAGCAGGTGTTGGAAGCCGCGGGCGAGGAACCGCTCTCGCAGTTCTACGCCCACCTTTATGTCGGTCTGTACTTCGAAGCGACGGGAGACGATGAGCGCGCGCTCGATCACATTCGCGACGCCGCCTCCGATCGTTTTTACCTCTCCGGCGGCTACATGCACACAGTCGCGCGTGTCCACCTCGGCATTCTCGAGCAGGATCAGGTGTAGGGGCGCTCTATGAGCGCACATCGTTCCGGTTCGAAGATTGTGCGGTCATAGACGTCATAGACCGCACCTACACCTCCGTTTACACATTGTTCAACGAGAGATGTGCGCTCATAGAGCGCACGTACCCAAGAAATCCAGGCTATGCCTTTTCCAGCGCGTTCGCCATGTTGTCGAGCGCCACTTCAACGAGCTTTCGGGTTGTCCCAATGTTCATCCGCATGTGGCCTGCGCCCCGGTACGACGAGCCGGGGTTCATATGCACCTTCGCGTTGTCGACGAACCAACGCTCGACGACTGCCTCGGGGCTGACGCTTCTACGCGAGGTGCTGGCTTCAGCGGCCGCGCGGCGGGCACCGATCTTGTCGACGACCTGGCTGACGTCCAGCCAGGCCAGGAACGTTCCCTGGGCCTTCGTGTATCGGACAAGCGGCATTCTGTGCTTCACGTAAGCTTCGACGAAGTCATGGTTGCTGTCGATGTAGGTCAACAACTGATCGAGCCAGTCCTCGCCTTCGTTCAGCGCAGCCTGGTTGGCCACCATGCCCAGGGTCGTCAGATCCGTCCTGTTGTTGGCTCTCACCCGGGCCAGGTAGTCCGGATTGGTCGAGAAAAACCAGGCGCTCTTCATGGACGAGATGCTGAACGACTTGCTCGCGGCCTTGAACGTGAGGCTGTTGTTGACAACATCCTTGTTCGGAAGGCTGGCGAACGGAGTGTAGCGCTGCCCCTTCGTGACGAAGTCGCAGTGAATTTCGTCGGCGAGCACGACAACCCCGTGGCGCAGGCACATCTCGCCCAGCGTCATCATGTCCTCGGCCGACCAGCAGTTGCCCGTTGGATTCTGTGGATTGCACAGAATGAAGGTTTTGGTCTCGTCACTGAAACGCGACTCCAGATCGTCGAAATCGATCGAGTACCGGCCGTCGGCCCAGGTCATCGGCGAGTCCTCCGGCTCCAGGTTGCAGTAACGGAGGTCGCTGTAGAATCCGTTGTAGATGGGCGTCGTCATGAGGACCTTGCTGCCTGGAGGGGAAAACGCTTGCAGGGCGGCGATGAGGGCGGGGTGAACGCCGTTGGACAACACGAGGGTCTCCGGATCGATGTCGAGACCGTAGCGCCGCTTGTTCCATTTGACGATGGCTTCGATGTAGGAAGCCCTGGCCGACGAACTCAGGTAGCCCCAGTTTTCGTGCTGGCAACGCTCCGCCAATGCTCTGGTGATGCAAGGTGCCGCTCGGTAATCCATGTCCGCGACGCCCATGCCCACCTGGATGTCCACATCAAACCTCTCGATCTGTCGGTCCCACTTGGTGCAGTCCGTACCGATACGGCTGTAGACTTCGTCGAAGTCGTACTCGGTCCCCGTTGATTGCTGCGCGATACGGGTCGGAATGGAGGCCATGGAGGTGCCCGCTCCAACCGTGCCCGCGAGTGCCGTCGCACCGGCGCTCTTCAAGAAAGACCTGCGATTCAGGCGGCCGTTCCAAGACATCTTGCTCTCCTTGTTGGTTCCGGAATTTCGGGAATTGTATACCGCGGTGGCAGGGGGTTCAATTAGAGACGGGGTTCCTCACGTTCGGCGTAGCGTGCACGACCTGGAAGCTGGTCCGGCTTGGTTCTCAGACCAAATCGAGCGAAATCCAACGGTTGAGCGTTTCCGCTTGGAGAAGGTCAGGCTACTGCAGCGCACCCGGCCAGTTCTGAATCCGGCGGGCGCCTCAGGGTTCCAGCACCCCGGCGAGCACCTCGAAGATGTCTGCCTGGTGAAGGTAGGGTCCACGGAACGGGTCATCGCGGTCCGCGGCCTCCACGAGACCCGCAACGCCAACTCCCCGGGCGAAAAGTCGAACCAACGCGTTCGAATGAACCGTGCCGAGCCACCTGTAGCCGGGCATCTTGCCCGCGCCACGGTCTTGCAGCGGGTGAAACGCCACGCGATCGGCCAGCGGCCCCCACAGCATGTGGTCGTGGTCCGCGGTGACGACAAGCAGCGTCTCGTCCCAGACCTCCCGCGCATCGACCCACTCGACTACGGCACGGATCGACGCCTTGAAATCCATCAGCTCCTCGATCATGCGGCCGGCCTGGTTGCCGTGCATCGCCCAATCGACCGCGCCGCCCTCGACGTGTAACAAGAAGCCGTCCTCATCGTCGTCGAGCGCGTTCAGAGCCACGCGGGTCAGCGTCTCGAGCGTCGGCACGCCAGGGTTTGGCGGATCGTAGCCGGGCGGAGTGATCCTGGGGTTGGCCCGGGAGCCTCGATTCTTGTGGAGGGTCGGTCCGATGCGGGCAGGGTACGGCACGGCTGGCTGCGCAGACGAACCCGGCCAGAACCCGGTCGAGCCTACCTGCGGCACTAACAGTATGCGATCGGGAGTCTCTCCATGACGCAGGGCCTCGAATTCGTCACGGGTCTGTTTGAGCACCCAACCGTTCAGCCGGTCGGCCTGAACTGCGGTGAGCCGGATGCCGGGCTGGGATGTGTCGGAGGCGGCGTGGTCTGTGACTGCGACACCGCCCGCTCCCATCGGGCTGCAGGGTGTTGCTCCTGCCTTGGCGGCTTCGGCACCGGTCAGCGCGTCCCAGACGAGACGGTCGCCGATGTAACGATAGTCCTTGCGCCCGGCCTCCGCGATCTCGTCGCCGTTGTTGTCGAAATCGGGGTGCCCGACCCCGGCGATGACGTCCACCAATCCCGAGGTCAGAAGCTCGACCGCGATCTCGCAGTAGTTGTTCCTGCTCGTGTTGTGCACCCCGCCCAGAGCAGCAGGTGTCGCGTGGGTGAACGGCACGCTCGAGACGATTCCGACGCGGCGGCCCGAGTCGTGGGCGAGACGTGCGAGCGTGCGCTCGACCGGCTGCCAAGCCCCGTCGACGTTGATCGAGCCGTCGTACGACCTGGTCCCGCTGGCGATCGCCGAGGCCGTCGAGGCGGAATCGGGGGCCGTACCGCGCAGCCACCGGTACCCCTCGAACCGTAGTCCGCCCGCTCCACCCGACACAGGCATGCTGTCCCATGCTCGCACGGGATCGTAGACGCGGTTTGGAAACTGCGTGTTCGCGAACTCCTGGCCGACCCCGGCCAGCGCACCGGTCCGCAATGAGTCGACAGTGACGGCCAGCCGCGTCCATTCGTCGGTGTCGTAGAATTCACGGCCGAGCGTGCCCTCCCACATCGAGGCGGCCGTCCACGTGTTGAAGCCCGCTCCGTCCGCGACCATCACGATCACGTTGCGCGCGCGCGCAGTGTTTTGCTCGACCGGAGGCGACGGCTCGGCACCGGCCAAACTGAGTGCTGTGACGGCCACCGCGGCAGCAATGCAGGTCGTCTTCACGGGACCAGTATAATGGCTGACTGTCGGTCATCCTAGTCCAAGCCAGCGGCACGCTCTTCGTCGAAGTCGTACTTGGACTCCGTTTGCTGCTGCGCGATACGGGTCGGGATAGCAGCCATGGCAGGGAGCTCAATTGGAGACGGAGCTTGTGGTCCCTTATTGCGTCACCGGTATTATCAGTTGCTCCCAGGCGGCCGGGGAGCCCTGAAAGATGTCCTGGTCGACCGCACCATCGACGCCCGCAACCTGTCCGCTCTGGGAATGCTGCCAGAAGGTCCAGGCATCCCAGTCCCCGGGTGCGGTTGGAGCCGATTGGGAATAGTCCGCAATCCATAAGGGATAGTTGCTGAACCCGCTGGCCAGATTTTCCTCGATAAACCACAGATCGGAGTAGACGATGGGAGTGATCCCGTAGGCTGCGGCCACCTTCTCCAACCACACCTTGATATCGTCGTCGATACCTTCTCGGGACACCCCCCGGGTGACTTCGATGTCGAGAACGGGAGGCAGATCGCCCTGCTCGAGGTGCACCGTGGCGATGAAATGTTCGGCCTGGGCCTCGGCGTCCACGTCGGGATCAAAGAAGTGGTAGGCGCCGCGGACGAGTTCCGCGTTCTTGAGTCCTGTCCAGTTCTCGGTGAATTTCGGATCGACCTCAGTGTGTCCCTGGGTGGCTTTGGCGAATACGAACGTGATGCCGGCTGCCTTCACGGCAGCCCAATCGACATCGCCCTGGTCATGGGACACGTCGATACCCTGGTAACTCACCGAAGCAGTCGAACCCGTCGAGCTCGTTGGCGCGTTTTCTGATTCCGAAGCTCCATCACCGGCGTCTTCGTTGGAACCCGTACGGTTGCCACAGGCGAAGGACGCCAGGACCAGAGCCACGACGAAAGCCTGAGTCCACCTTCTAAAATCCATGTCTTCCTTTCTTCCACCTGTATCAGACGGGCGCCTGCTCTCCCTGGGGTTGAGGCGGGATCGTACCGGGGCGACATTGCAGGGACGCCCTGGCTAGTGGCCTGAAAAGCATCTGTGTCGGATTGTAAGTATAACCGGACCATTGCTAGAGGACTCGGACGAGGAGCCGGCCGGGTTCACCCCGGCATCCGCGAACGGGATCGGTAGGACCCGCACGATCCTCGATGATTCAGAGAGCGTTTGTGGTTCCTCGCCTCATCGATGATGTGGTAATTAGACTAGAAGCTTCAGGGATCTTGTGAGGAGGCAAGGACAATGAAACCCCCCGTTGCACTACTTAGCGCTCTCCTGATGTTTGGCCAGGTGACCTACGGCCAGAGCCTGGATTGTGACCTGCAGGAGTACGAGAACGTTCCAGGCCTGACGGCCGCCCTCACCGGCGATACCCTCGAGTTGACCTGGGACGGGGCCGACGACCAGGAACTGCGACTGCGTCTGGGGATCCGCGGGGGCACGCCGACGATCAACGATCTCGCGATCAGACGCGACGGCGCGGCACAATGGGTGTCCGTCGTCAGCAACGTGACCCCGGAGTTTCATGTCGTTTCCGGGTTCCGGCGCATCACGAACCAGCAACTGAACCCTCTCAGAGCGCTGGGTGTCGAACTCACACCCGAGATCATCGACGAAAAGAAATGGGACGCCTTTTGGGACGCTCCCCTGGATCTGGACCAGGGCGAGGGACGTATCGGTAACCCGCCTCCCCCGGAGGGTGTAGCCCACCAGCCCGGGCTGCCCCGCAGGCCGGATGAAGTCCGTCGGACAACGGCCACCTATCAAGCCGAACGCTGCGATGTGAAAACGAACGGAGCGCGTCTGGAGGTATCGTTCCCCGGTATGGAAGTCGGCGTCTTTTCGGGGCGTCTCCAGTTCGCCGTTTACAGAGGAACCAACCTGATTCGCGCGGAAGCCATCGCCAGGACCGAAGAGCCTTCCGTTGCGTACAAGTACCACGCAGGGCTGAAGGGTTTGCCGACCGGGGACGACACGCGCGTGGTCTGGCGCGATCTGTCGAACCTATGGCAGGACTACCGGTTTGGGGGAACCCCAAACGACGGTGAGGTGCCCCTGAAAGTCAGTAACCGCCTGATCGTCGCCGAGAGCGAGGCCGGCTCGATCGCGGCGTTCCCGCCTCCACACACTTTCTTCTGGACCCGGGAGGTGGAAACCAACCTCGGGTACGCCTGGTACCGCAAGGACGATGAGGGGTCGTTTTCCTTCGGCATCCGGCAGGGCGAGGGCGAGGAGAACCCTCGCTATCAGGCCAATTTCTCGCTCTACAGCGCACCGCCGGGTACGTGGCAGCGGATGGCGGCGTATTTCTACGTGAGCTCCGGGCCGGCTTCGACTGCACTGGAGTCGGCACTGGCCTTCACGCACGGGGATCACTTCAAGCCCGTTGACGGATACCAGGTCATGGGCGGCCACTTTCACATGAACGTGGCCGATCGATTGCGGGCATCGGGGAGCCTCGACACGAAGCTCCCCGACTTGGACGCCCTCAAGGCGGCCGGCATGGACATCGTCGGCCCGACCGATCGCGAAAGAGGCCCCGATCGACTGGAGGTGATGGCGGACTACTTCGAAGCCGTTCGGAGACATTCCGACACGAATTTCCTGATCATGCCGAACGAGGAAATGACGGCGTATCTGGGCGGCCATTGGGACATCCTGTTCTCGCACCCCGTCTTCTGGACGACCGATCGCGAAGCGGGACAGCCGTTCGTCGAAGAAGATCCCACCTTTGGCCGCCTCTACCGCGTCGGGAGCGCGGAAGACGTGATGGAGATGGCGCGGCGCGAGAACGCGCTGATCTTCATGCCGCACCCGCGCACGAAGGGATCAACCGGCTACCCAGACGCGGTCAAGGACACAGCTCATTTCCGGGACGAGCACTACCGCGGCGTGGGGTGGCGATGGGGTATGGGACTGGATCTGTCGGAGCGGCGCTTATCGGACTTTCGCGTCATGCCCCTCTTCGATGACATGAACAACTGGGTGGCGGACCAGCCGACACCGCCCAAGTACATCCTCGCCATCACCGAGACCTATGCGAAACAACCGGGTGACGACATCTACGCCAATAACCCGGTCAACTACATCAGAGTCGATACGTTGCCGACCCCGGACGACATGAGTCCGGTGATCAACGCGCTTAAGCGCGGGGACTATTTCGTCACGTCGGGAGAGGTGTTGATTCCCTCCTATGCGGTCGAGGGGACCGGTACCGACCGTACGGTCGTGGCAGAGGTCGAGTGGACCTTCCCGCTGGAGTTCGTCGAGGTGGTCTGGGGGGACGGGCAGAGAACCGATCGACAGATCATCCCGGCAACCGATCTGCCCCCGTTCGGGCGCCACCGCTTCGAGATCCCGATCGACGTCACCGGAAAGAAGTGGGTGCGATTTGCCGTCTGGGACTCCGCCGGCAACGGTGCGCTGGTCCAGCCGATCAAGCTCCCGGACGCGGTCCAGTCCACGAACCGTTGAATGATCCAGATCCGCGATCTGACCTTCACCTATTCAGGATCACCTGAACCCGCCATCCAAGCTCTTTCCTTCGAGGTTGGTCAGGGAGAGATCTTTGGTTTCCTGGGCCCAAGCGGCGCTGGTAAATCCACCACTCAGAAAATCCTCATCGGAATCCTGCAAGGGTACAGTGGGGCGGCCTCGATCTTTGGGAAGGATCTGGCCGGCCGGGATTCCGACTATTACGAACGCATCGGTGTCTCCTTCGAGTATCCAAATCACTACCTCAAGCTGACAGCCATTGAGAATCTGACTTACTTTGCATCGCTCTACTCTCGAGAGACACGGAGCCCCCAGGAGCTCCTCGAGATGGTCGGACTCGGCGGCGACGGCGATATGCTCGTATCTCAGTATTCCAAGGGGATGAAGAACCGGTTGAGCTTCTCCAGATCTCTGCTGCACAATCCGGAACTGCTGTTCCTGGACGAGCCCACTGCCGGCCTGGACCCGCTTAATGCACGCCGGATCAAGGATCTTATCCAGGCTCAAAAGCTGCAAGGGAAGACAGTCTTTCTAACCACCCACGACATGTCGGCAGCCGACGAATTATGCGACCGCCTGGCTTTTATCGTCGAAGGACGCATCGAGCTGATCGAGTCTCCCAGGGATCTGAAGCTGCGCTACGGACAGGCACGAATCCGGATCGAGTACGGTCCAGACGATCGGACCGAAGCCTGCGAGTTCCCTCTGGAGAATCTGGGGTCGAACGTCGACTTTCTGGAACTCTTGCAGACTCAGAAAACCCGGACTCTTCACACTCTTGAAGCTTCGCTGGAGGACGTTTTCATCGAGGTGACGGGGAGGCAGCTGACATGAGTCGCCTCCTGTCGACCCTCGCCTGTGACGTCCGCCTTCAGGCTCGCAACGGATTTTACTGGGCGGTCGCTTTCATGCTGATCCTGTTCGCCATTCTCGTAAGCCAGATTCACGTGCGGAACTGGGATTACTTCTTGCCGGCAATCGTCTTGGGAAACCTTGTAATCGGGACTTTCATGTTCATTGCCGGTCTCGTGCTGCTCGAAAAAGGAGAAGGAACTCTGGAAGCGCAGGTGGTTACTCCCTTGAGGACCTGGGAGTACCTCGGATCCAAACTGCTCACGTTGACAGGCCTGGCCATCGCCGAGCATCTGTTCATCGTCGCACTGGCGATCCGATGGGATTTCGATCCTTTGACTCTGATCCTGGGGATTGTGGCTGCATCGGCTATCTATACCCTCAGCGGCTTCCTGGCTGTGGCGCGTTACGACTCGATCAACGAGTACATCTTCCCTTCAATGCTCTGGGCGACGTTCTTCTCCATCCCATTTCTGCCCTACTTCGACCTGTGGACCGGTTGGCTCTTCTACTTGCATCCTTTGCAGGCTCCCCTGGTCATACTCGAAGCTGCCTTCGGCAGCATAGAGCTGTGGGAATGGAGCTACGGAATCGTCTATTCGGCGGCCTGGATCGGACTGCTGTTCGTCCTCTCGCGAAAGGCTTTTCATCGTTTCATCACGCGAAAGGAGGGAACTCGCTGACATGAATGCGATAAAGGCCCTCGGAGCGCTCGGACCCATTGACTTCAAGAGCGTCCGTCGCGACTCCATGCTGCGATGGCTCTTCTTCATTCCGATCCTGATCGCCTTCCTTTGCCGCTGGGGGACACCTGCGGTGCAGGTTCGCCTGCTGGAGAGCTTCCAGCTCGATATCGAGCCTTATTATCCGCTACTGGTGAGCTTCATCGTACTGATCATGCCGATGATGGCCGGAGTCGTAGTCGGTTTCTTGCTGCTCGACCAGCGCGACGATCAGACTCTGACCGCTCTGCAGGTGACTCCGCTGTCTCTGACCGGCTACCTTGCCTATCGCATCACCCTCCCGACGCTGCTCGGCTTACTGATGACTTTGGTTGCCGTACCGGTTGTGGGATTGGTGCAACTGGCCTTCGTCGATCTTTTCCTGGCGGCTCTTGCGGCGGCACCGCTGGCACCGCTCTTCGCCCTTTTTCTCGCGGCCTTCTCAGCAAACAAAGTCCAGGGATTCGCACTGATGAAGGCGTCGGGAGCAGCCAACTGGCCACCGATAATCGCTTACTTCGTACCGTCTCAGTGGCAGCTGCTTTTCGGTATCGCCCCCCACTACTGGCCGGCGAAGGCCTTTTGGATGCTGGAAGCAGGAGAACCGGGATTCTGGGTTTTCCTCTTGGCGGGATGGGCGTATCAGAGCGCGCTCATCTGGCTATTGCTGCAACGGTTCCGTCGAGTCATGCAAACATAGCAGCCCGTAGAGGGTCAAAATCCCCATCCACTCTCCCACACAGTACAGCTATACTGAACATACCTTTCCCAAAAGGTTGCCTGATGCAGGGAATCGTCTGGTTTTGCTTCACGGTAATCGTCATGGCTTCCATGGCACCGGTCGCTTATGCGCAGGACCCGGAGCTCCCGGAGAATGAACGTCCTGAATGGTTCCGCGAGGGCGAACTCCGACTCGAAGCGGCGGAAAAGAAACTCGGAATCTGGAAAGATCCCCGGGAATGGCTGAGATCGACCCGGCTGCCCGCGAAAGAAGAACTCGAGGCATGGTCCAGGCGCGACCTGAACAATCTCAGGGGGAATGTAAACGAATTCCTGAAGCTCGCAGCAGAGATTTCACACTATCGGTTCGCGCCACTATCGGAGCAGTGGGCGGTGAAGGGTGTCCGGGAAGAATCGAAGTTTCTGCTGGAATGGATCGATCACATTCTGATTTTCCTGCTGGATGAGCAGCCTGACTCTCTCGGACCGACTTACGCCCTGTCAGAATTGACGATCGATGAGAAGCTGGGGCTCCTAAACTCCAGTGTCGTGCAGGTCCGGCCAAGGCTGATCCGCCTCGTAGAAGGAAACATCCTGGATATCGTCCTCTATCGGGAAGTTATCGCGCGGCTACAGGGGATCCGCACCCTCACCGAAGCCATCCTGGAGTGAAACGGGCACCCGCTGCCTAAGGAGCCCAAGACAAACCGCATGATCGGGAAGACCATATCTCACTACTTCATCCTCGAACAGATCGGTCAGGGGGGCATGGGCGTCGTCTACAAGGCGGAAGACACTTCCCTCGGGCGTCAGGTCGCATTGAAATTCCTTCCCCGTGAGATTGCCGACGACACGCAGGCCGTGGAGCGGTTCAAGCGGGAAGCCCGTGCGACAGCGGCCCTGAACCATCCCAACATCTGCGCCATCCACGAAATCGGTGAACACGAAGGCCAGCCTTTCATCGTGATGGAATTGATGGTAGGCCAGACACTCGCGGAAAGGCTCGCGAAAGTGGAACCGCTCGGGATCCGGACGGCCGGTCCGCACGACCGGGCGAGGGCGGAAGGGAATCTGCCGGGGGCGATGGATACGGATGAAGCCTTGGAGTTGGGAATCCAGTTGGCCAGCGCACTGGCTGCGGCCCATGCGGAGGGGATTATCCACCGGGACATCAAGCCCGAAAATATATTCGTGACCGAGCGGGGGCAGGCGAAGCTGCTGGACTTCGGTCTCGCCAAGCTGGAACCGTCCACGATGGTGACCCGGGACCACATTTCCGGAACCACGGTCGACGCAGCCCTTACAGCGACCGGAGCGGTTGTCGGGACCGCCGGCTACATGTCGCCCGAACAGGCTCTGGGTAAGGGAGTGGATTCGCGAACCGACCTTTTCTCACTCGGAACAGTCCTTTATGAAGCCGTCACCGGCAGCCTGGCCTTCACCGGCAACTCACCAGTCGCGATAATCGACGAAATCCTGCACAAAGAACCGACCCCGCCCGCCGAGCTTAACGCGAAGGTTTCGGCTGAGCTGGGCTTCGTCATGACCAAGCTCCTGGAAAAGGATCGCCAACTACGCTACCAGAGCGCGGTTGAACTGAGAACCGACCTGGAGCGAGTGAAGCACAAATTGTTATCGAGCCATGTTGCGGTGGAAGTAATAGAGGAGGGACCGGGAAAACGACTTCGCGTCATGGTCGCGGCAACACTCGGAGTGGTCGCTTTGGCCGCAGTGGGCTATGTCCTTTTCTTTGCTCGTGCGGAAGAACCGCGATTCTCGGAGCTCAACCCCCGCTTCGAGCAATTGACCTTCCAGCCCGGCGAGGAATCGTTTCCCAACCTTGCTCCCGATGGGCGATCTTTCGTCTATTCGAGCAGAGATTCCGGCGACTGGGATATCTACCTGCAACGGGTGGGAGGTGAGAATCCGACCAACCTGACCGCGGACTCCGATGCCGACGACCTGCAACCTAGCTTTTCTTCAGACGGGGATTGGATAGCGTTTCGTTCGGACCGGGACGGCGGCGGAATCTTCCTGATGGGAGCAACCGGAGAGAACATGCGGCGTCTGACCGACTTCGGGTTTAATCCCGTCTGGTCGCCCGACGGAAAGCAGGTCCTGTTTGCGACTCAAGCGATCGGTACCACCCAAAGGAGCCGCAGCGCGGCCAACAGCGAACTTTGGACGGTGGACCTCGAGACGGAGACAACGACCCAGATCTTCCGAGGGGATGCGGTGCAACCTCATTGGTCACCCAATGGCCACCGGATCGCCTTCTGGGCAATTAACGGCGGGCGTCGCGACGTCTGGACCATTCCGGCTGCCGGGGAAGAGGCGGTCAATGTGACAGACGATGAAGCCGTCGACTGGAACCCGGTTTGGTCGCCCGATGGAAGGCACCTCTACTTTTCGAGTAATCGAGGCGGAAGCATGAGCCTGTGGCGCGTGTCCATCGATGAGAAAGGCGAGACCCTGGATCAGCCGGAACCCGTGACGACGACGGTCGCGGGCGCGGACATACATCTCAGTCTGTCCGCGGATGGGAAGAGAATGGCCTACGCGGTTCTTCGCAACACGGCCAACATCATGAAAGTCGAGTTCGACCCCGCGACACGAACGGTGGTGGGCGAACCGGTCGCGGTGACCGGGAGTTCGGTGACCACTTCAACCGCCGACGTGTCGCCCGACGGAGAATCACTCGTTTTCATGAGGCTCGGCGCCCAGGAGGATCTATACATCAGCGGCTCCGACGGAGAAGGCATTCGCCAGCTGACCAACGACATCTATAACGACCGATTTCCTCGTTGGTCCCCCGACGGCAGTCGGATTGGTTTTTATTCCAACCGTGGCGGCGACTACCAGCTTTGGGCGATCGACCGGGACGGCGCCAATCTGGAGCAGCTTACGGACGAATCGTTCCAGGTCTCCTACCCGACGTGGTCCCCGGACGGATCGCGCGTCGCCTACACCGACCTCCGGACTGCCTCGTTCATCATGGAGACCGGCAAGCAATGGAAAGAACAGTCCCCGGTGAAATTGCCGCCGCTGACGGATGAAAGCGAGTTCTTTGCGGTTGCGTCGTGGTCCCCCGACGGTAAGTGGCTGGCCGGTCACGGTTACTCTCCACTGCGGAACCCCAGGCAGAACGGAATTTACATCTATTCCTTGGAATCCGAGCGGTACGAAAAATTAACGGACGCGGGCAGCTATCCCCGCTGGCTCAGCGACAGTCGCATCCTTCTTTACCAGGCGCTGCCGAGCTTGTTTCGGCTTCGGGCTGTGGACCGGGTGTCAAGACAGGTTTGGGAAGTGTTGTCCGCGGACCTGGAAAACCTGTCGAACCCCGTCGTCTCTGGGGATGATCGGACGCTGTATTATGTCTCCACTCACCAGACAGAGTCCGACGTCTGGTTGATCACCCTTCCCGAGTGAAGGGGTGTGAACACGCATGCGAGCCAAGAAGCTTGCAACGAAAAGTTCAACATAAATAACCAAGTGGGTCTGGGGTCCGGTGGCCTGATACGTCGAATAGCCGCCTTCGCCTCAACGTGGAACTCTCCGTGCGCCGTTGATCAAGGCGCTTCGGACAACTCGATCATCCAGATGTCGGACTCTGTGGGCGGTTCGAAGATATAGTACAGGGTGCGCTTGTCGGTGGAGGGCGCTGGCAGCAGGAGGTCGCCGCCGTCGAGCGACAGCACCTCCCGTACTTCTTTCGTGAGTCGGCCCACAATGTAGATTGTGCCACGGTCCGCGTACACGAGCGCGCGGCTGTCGTCGATCCAGCGAGGATGCACGCCCCCCGTCGTCAACCTCTCATACTGCCCCGATTCCAGCGAATACACGTACACCCCCGTTTCCTGCGGGATGCGTCTCGCGTCGAAACCGGCGCCGGCCAGCCAGTTGCCGTCAGGCGACCAGGAGAATGCGACGAAAAATTCGGTCCCGTCCGTTAGCGCCGGCAGTGTTTGCACCGACTGGTCCTCCACCTCCATGATGAAAGACCCCGTGACGAAGTCCGTGTACGCCACGCGCGATCCGTCCGGGGACCACGCCGAATGCGCGAGATCTCCCGGGTCGTTGGTGAGCTGACGGAGGCTGCTTCCGTCCGGGTTGATGGTCCAGAGTTGATACCCGCTGCCACGATTCGAATAGAAGCTGATCCTGGCTCCGTCGGGAGACCACCGCGGATAGCGATCGAAGTAGCTATCGTTCGTCAGCGCGTCGGACGCCGGTCCCATCGGCATTGCTGACGAAGATGTCTTCCTGCACCCCGACGCCGGTAGAAAACCAGCGACGTCCCGTCAGGCGACGGCTCGACCGAACCGACCGGAAGCGACCCTTCGGTAACGGGGATGGGGTCTCCGACAACAGTGCCGGCGGAAGGATCGAAATCCACCCTCATGATGTTTGCCCTGCCGTCCTGCACCCCGTAGGCAAGTCTCCTGCCGTCTGAAGACAGGGTCAGATACATTTCTTCGCCCGATGCGCCCGACGTGACTGCTTCCGGCTCGGCCAGAGTCCGGCCGGTTTCCTGGTCCATCCGAACCCGCCAGAGATTCATGCTTCCGCTGCGGTCGCTCGAGAAGTAGAGAAACTTCCCGTCCGGCGACCAAACCGGATTCCAGTCCACCGCAGCGTCTCGAGTCACTTGAACGGCCTCCTCACCGGCGGAGGTGATCGTCCAGATGTCTCGCTGCCCGCCGGCGATAGCCCAGTAGGCGATACGGAAGCCGTTGGGAGACCAGTCTGGGTGCACGGCGTCGCCTTCGAAAGCCAGTCTCGTTTCTCCGACGTCCAGCGCCACAATCCACAGTCCGCTTTCGCCCAGTCTGTCTCTGGGATCGGTTTCGACCGACTCCGTCGCAAAGACGATTTCTCGACCATCCGGGGACCAGGCGGGATTGAAGCCGAATCGCGTCAGTCGTCTCACCGACTCGCCTGTCGCACCCATCACGAATATTCCTCCACCGTTGCGGCTGGACCGAAACGCGATCGAGTCGCCGTCGGGGGAGAATCTCGCCTGGATGTCCGAGTCCACCGAATCCGCCGTCAGATTAGTGACGCTTTGGCCACCGACTCTTAGAAGATAGATGTCGGAGTTGCCCGGAGTTGTCCCCTTTGAGTACACGATCGACCGGCCGTCGGGTGAAAGACTCGGATACAACTCCTGGCCCGCCTGAGACGTCAGTCGAGTCATGGTGGTTTCGAGGTCGGAAAATCGCGGCTCATCCGGCCGTCCGAAAACAAGGGCGTACAACACCGCGGCCGACGCCAGGATTCCGATTCCTGCCAGAACGACTCTCCGACGTCGGTCCTCCGCTCTGTTTGCGGCTGCTGGCAGAGCAACATGGCTGGAATTCGAATGACGCTGTGCTCTCTTCAGGTCCGTTCGCAACTCGGCAGCACTCTGGTAGCGCAAATCGGGCTTCTTTTCCAGGAGCTTGCTGATGACCAACCCCAACTCGACGGGAATCTTCGGGTTGAGTTCCACCGCGCGGAACTGTTCCTTGTGCAGGATTTCGTCGAAGATCGCAGCCGATGTAGGACCAGCGAATGCCGGCTCGCCGGTCGCCGCCTCGTAGAGAACCGCACCCAGCGAAAGCAGGTCGGTTCGCCGGTCCACTTCCTTACCCAGAGCCTGTTCCGGCGACATGTAAGCTATCGTTCCGAGCGCCGCACCTGCAGTCGTGAGATCGGCTGACGGGGTCGAACTCAGTTTGACCGCTTTGTTCCCCGGCTGCATCAGCTTCGCCAACCCAAAGTCCAGAATCTTGGCCCGCCCTCGTTCGGTGACGAAAAGATTCGCCGGTTTGATATCCCGATGGACGATCCCTTCGGCATGAGCCGCTTCCAGCGCGTCGGCCAACTGAATCCCCAACTCCAACACCTCGTCCATCCCTAAGGGCCCGCGCTCCAAACGTTCCTTGAGCGTTTGCCCCTTCATCAACTCCATCACGATGAACGGCTGGCCTTCGTGTTCATCGATCTCGTAGATGCCGCAGATGTTCGGATGGTTCAGAGCCGCCGCCGCACGAGCTTCCCGCTTGAACCGTTCCACGGCCTGACTATCGTTTACGATGTCGGGAGGCAAGAATTTCAACGCCACCTGACGCTGGAGGGAGGTGTCCTCGGCACGGTACACAACACCCATGCCGCCGCCGCCGATATGTTCGAGGACCTTGTAGTGGGATATGGTCTGGCCGATCATGATCTTCGATGGATCGTTCCCGAATACGACTGCGGCGGGGCGACGTGCTGTGAATCTTACCAGAACTTCTACGGACGAGATCCTACAGAAAGAACCGGACGGAATCGGAGAAGCCAACTCGGAGACCCCGGCGGAGTTAGGGTTGGTGACCACCAAGCTCCGGGAAAAGGACCGTGATAAACACTCCTGCCGGTTAGTCCCCAAACGCCATCACGGCAGAATCGGGGAGGTTCATCGAGAGGGTGTCTGCCGTATGGAAAGCTCCTCGAGTAGGACACGAACCTCCAATGCTCCCCTCGTCGAGCCTTCCCTGGGCCCGCCGTCGAGCCGGTGAACCATCAGCAGCGCGCACCCGACCAGGGAGTTGAAAACCGACGCCATCCACTTCTCGAACCAGATCTTTGGATTCATTCGTCCTCCTTTGAACGATCGCCTACTATCGTCGGATCGAGTCCCGACATCGGGCAGCGCATGTTCATGCGGTTTTCTTCCCGACATTGCACTTGAAGCCTCGGTGTACACAGGTTCATCCTTAACTACTGCGTTCAGGAGCATCCCCAACATGAGTGCCGACAGGTACAAGGCGGTTCTGTCTCGTTACGCGGCGCCGCTGCTCGCTGTGCTGTGGATGCTCTCGCCGTACGCGTCCGCCCAGAAGCTTCCCGTCAAGACCTACGACGTGTCCGACGGTCTGGCTCACGACCAGGTCCGATGCGTCGTTCGGGACTCCCGCGGCTACTTGTGGTTCTGTACCAACGACGGTCTCAGCTGGTTCGACGGAGTGCGCTTTACCACCTACGACGTTCGCGATGGGCTGCCCGTCGCGACTGTGAACCACCTGGTGGAGAGTCGCGACGGCACTTACTGGATAGCGACCCAGGGGGGCGGTGTCGTCCGATTCCGTCCGGAATCGCGAGGCAGCAGCCCTCACGGAGACCGGGTAGCGAATAGGGCCTCTCGGAGCGCGGAGAGTAATGAGGTGCTCTTCAAGACGTACCCGATCGGAGACGAGGTGCCGGGGAGTCTCGTCAATGGAATCTATGAGGATCGGAACGGGGACATCTGGGCTTCCACCAACGGCGGGCTGTTTCGTTTGAAGGCGACCCAACGCGAGGGAGGCTCGTTCCAGCGCTTCGCGCTGAACATTTCCCCAGGTCCGGAGGAGCTCACAATCGCTGTGGCCGTGGCCCAGGACCACGAGGGCAGCCTGTGGGTGGCCACCTTATGGGGTGTGGCGCGCCTCCTTCCGACCGGCCAGGTGACCTACTATGCGCTCCGGCCGACGGGCGGGGACGACCTTGTGCTGGCGATGATCATCGACCGGGAGGGCCGGTTGTGGTTTGGCCATCAGTCGGGACTGTTCGTCTTCAAACCCGACCCGGCAGCCGAAGCCCAGCTCTTCCACGGCCAGGTTCGAGATCTTCCGGTCAGTCCGCGATCCGTGCGCCGTTCACCGGGCGGGAAAGACGGGATACTGTTCCCCCAGACGCCGGGCGAGGCATACGCGTACACGAGGGCGGATGGCCTCCCGGGCAACGAGGTTCAAGCCGTGCACGAGTCCGGAGACGGCCACGTGTGGATCGGGACTCGCGACGGTGGTGTGGTCGAGTTCGACGGAGAGCGGCTTCGCGTTTACAGCGCAAAGCAGGGGCTGGACAATCAGATCACCGCCCTGGCCGAGGATCGAAGTGGAAACCTTTGGGTCGGCACTCCGGACCGCGGCGCGATGAAGATCGCGCGCGATGGGCTCGTATCCTATGGCGTAACCGAAGGCATCGCGAGCCCCGAGACGATACACATCTTCGAAGGCCATGATGGCGCGCTCTACGCGATCACGTCACACTGGTCCATCAATCGATTCGATGGTGACAGTTTCACGTCGGTTCAACCGAACCTACCGCAGCGCGTCATCGATTCGAGTCTAGGGCGCTGGTGGATCATCCAGGACCGGGCCGGGGAATGGTGGGTCGCCACGATCGAGGGGCTGTACCGCTTTCCGAGGGTTGATCGGCTCGAAGATCTGGCCGACACCCGGCCGCACGCCCACTACACGACGCGGGACGGTCTCGCAGATAACAACGTCAACCGCCTCTTTGAGGACTCCCGTGGCGACATCTGGATCAGCTCCTACAACCCTCCCGTGATGCTGACCCGCTGGGAGCGTTCGACCGGGACGTTTCATCGTTACGCCGAAGCTCACGGTCTGCCCCCGAACAACTGGAGCAATATTTTTGCGGAAGATACCAGCGGGCAGGTGTGGCTCGGCATGCACAACGGCGGTCTGGCACGGTACCGGCAGGGCCGCTTCGAGCAGTTCGACGAGTCTTACGGCGTGCCCGGCGGGATGATCCAGGGACTCTACGGGGATCGCGCCGGCAGCCTCTGGGTCGCCAGCAGCGGGGCAGGGACCGCTCGCATCGACGATCCCGGCGGGCCGAACCCATCCTTCCGGAACTTTTCGGTTGCCGACGGACTCTCCAGCAATAATGCCCGCAGTCTCGCGGAGGACGGGTTCGGGCGGACCTACATCGGTACAGCCCGCGGCGTCGATCGTTTCGATCCGCCCACAGGGCAGTTCAAGCACTATAGTCGCGCGGATGGTTTGATCGGAAGCGAAGTCACAGTAGCGTTTTTCGATCGATCGGATCGGCTGTGGTTCGGGATGCGCGATGGACTGTCACTGCTGATTCCGAGGCCGGATCGACCTGATTCGCCGCCCCCTGTGTGGATTCGTGGAATCCAAATCGACGGCGTCGCTCAGCCTTTGTCCGAGCTTGGAGAAGCGAACCCGTCCGCGTTTGAGCTCGCCCCGCAGCAGAGTCGACTCCAGATCGAAGTGGTCAGCGTCAGTTTCGGAGTGACGAAGGGGATGCGCTACGAGTACATGCTGGAAGGGGCCGACGACGAGTGGAGTCCCCCGACCGATCAGCGTTCGATAAGCTACGCGAATCTATCGCCGGGAACCTACCGGTTTCAGGCCCGGGCTCTCAACGACGAGGGAATTCCCAGCCCGACACCCGCTGCTGTCGCTTTTACCGTTCTCCCGCCCTTTTGGCTGCGCTGGTGGTTTCTCGCCGTAACTGCACTCGCGGTCGGGATGGCAATTTACTCACTGCATCGCTTCCAGGTTCGGCGTTTGTTGGAAATCCAGTCGGTGCGGACGCGCATCGCAACGGACCTTCATGACGACATCGGGTTGAATCTCTCCCGGATGGTCATCCTCAGCGAGGTCGTCAAGCAACAGATCGGAGAACAGCAGCAGGAATCCCGACAACGGCTGACCGAGATCGCCGAATCGGCCCGAGGCCTGGTGGATTCGATGGGTGACATCGTGTGGTCCATCGACCCCCGGCGAGATGATCTCAATAGTCTGATCGTGCGGCTGAGGGCGTTTGCGTCCGACGTCTTCGAATCCAAAGGGATCAAGTGGGAGTTTCACACGAGCGCTGATCTGGACAGGGTGAGACTCGATCCAGAGAAACGCCGCGGTCTATTTCTGATCCTCAAGGAGGCTGTCAACAACATCGCGCGGCACGCCGATTGCGCCGCGGCTTCACTGACCCTCTCTGTCGGGGGCAACTATCTCAAAGCCCAAATCCGTGACGACGGAAGAGGGTTCGAAGCGCCGCAAACCGATCCGTCAGCTGGCCCCGGACACGGGTTGGCAAACATGCAGGCGAGGGCAGCGCAACTGGACGCGGATTTCGAGATCTCATCCAGCCCCGGCCGAGGAACATCGGTGACGTTGAAGCTTCCGATTAGATAAAGACGCATGAACATGCGCTTTTACTTCTACGGCGACCAAAGTAGGATGACGTGAGCTTCTAACTTATGGAATCGGACGAAACCATTCGAGTCGCGATCATTGAAGATGACCGTCCTACGCGGGAGGGACTCGCTCTCCTGATCGACGGGACCGGCGGCTATCAATGCGTGGCGACCTACTCGTCTGTGGAGAGCGCTCGTCGCTCGTTGAGTGGAGAGGATCCCGACGTCTTGCTTCTGGATGTCCACCTGCCGGGGATCTGGGGATCGGAAGGAGTTCGCCTACTCCGTGACGAGTGTCCGAGAATGCAAGTCCTCATGCTTACCGTATTCGCAGAAGAAGACAAGATCTTCGAGTCGATCTGCAACGGCGCCTGTGGTTACATGCTGAAAAAAACGCCCCCGGCAAAGCTCCTGGAGGCCATTCGCGAAGCACACGATGGTGGGGCTCCCATGACCCCGGAGGTTGCGCGCAAGGTGGTAGCGCTGTTTAGGAAGGCCGGACGGCCTTCAGGACTCAAGAAAGACCTCACGCCTAACGAAGTGCGTCTTCTCGGGTTCCTTGCGGAAGGCTACAGCTATCAAGCCATCGCCGATGATCTGCACATCAGCATCAATACCGTCCGCAACTACATCCGCACGGTCTACGACAAACTCCACGTGCACTCTAAAGCCGAGGCCGTCAGCAAGGCGCTCAAGAGCCGAATTATCTCCTAGCGCCCGGTTGCGATTACGGGACTGGCGGCGTTTCATCCGTCGGTCTGCCGGCGGCACGGCTGAACTGAGACTGTCTACGGGTCGAGCCCGGATTTCATTCAGAAGGGTCTATGGTTCCACTCCGTATGTCTTGCTGAAGCCGTTCCGGCCGTTCGTAACGGTGAAGGAACCGTTCTCTCGGGCGGACACCTTGATCCAATTTGCGGGTCCATCGTGAACCGGCGGGGGCGGAGCGCCCGATCCGCGGCGCGGCTGCGGCATGGGCGTCACGGGCATAGCCGGCTGCTCTTCGTCGATGACGTTGGCGATGAAGATTCCAGGCACGGTGTATTCCTGTCCGCTCAAGAGCGAAAAGTGGAGCTGCCACAGGTCCTGGAGGCCCGGGGCCGAATAAAGGACCTTCATCGCATCGGGTTGCCCACCCTTGCGCGTGCCGTTGTTCAGGATCGCAACGCGGGGCTGGATTGCGTGAGCGAGCACTTCTGCATTCGAGGTGGGCTGTCCATGGTGTGAAACGACGAACAGGTCCACGGTATCGATGGGGTTGTCGGGACACATCAGATCGAATTCCTTGTTCACCGTGAGATCGCCCAGATGGAGGGCCCGAAACTGCTGGAACCCGATGAAGATTCCGACAGACTGTGCGTTTTCGCCGGTGTCCGGAGCCTGAGGGGTGAATCCGGCGCAATACGGATTCGGCCGGCCCATACCCGGAAGCGGGTTGTCGACGACTTCCCCGGCCGATGTGAGAACCGTGATCTCGACTCCTTCGACCGGGATCTTGTCGCCAGGCTTCACGACCGTGTGACTCGCCTCGCGATGAAGTCCTGGATATATCGTCTCGAGGAACGTGTCCGTGTTTGGGCTGGACTGAACGCTGGGACCATGATCGATGAAATTCCGGATCGGTATGCGGTCCGCAAGTTCGGCCATCGCGCCGAAATGATCGCCGTGCCAGTGAGTGGTGATCAGGTGGTCGATCTGCTGAAGGCCGGCGTCTCGAACGGCATCCAGGATGCGGCCCGCGTCACGAGCGGCCCGTGCGCCACCGTTTCCCGTATCCATCAGCAGCGATTCGCCCGATGGCGAAACGAAGAGCGTGGCGTTGCCGCCCTCCACATCGATCAGATAAATGTCCAGGGTATCCGCCGCCCGGGTCTGTGCCAAAGCAGCGACTGCTGGGGTGAGAGCCAACAACAAAACCACTGATAAAACCGTTCCGCGCATCATCGCCCTCCTTCGGGATGTGTCTTCACTGTGGAGTGGGATCGATTTGCAGCCATCCTATGCTCGGCTGGATGGCCTGTCAATTTCCGGGCAGAGTGGTTTTTCCGCGAGCGTTTCGGTCGCACGCGGTGAAATCAGCCGATCCCCGAGGCAAGCCGCCAGAACAGGTATGTCAACATCGCTCCGGCCGCAAGCAGAGAGATGGCCAGAACCCGGAAACCAAGCCCGCGGGCTTTTGCCACATGACCCTCAACGATGCGAGTGTTGCGAATCACTCGCTGCCCCGGCAGCGGAAAACGCTCGGCGCGCATCACTCTGCCGCCGAGCGACCAAAGATAGACGGCCAAGGCGAATAGCGGCGCTGACCCAACAACAGCAGCAAGTATGAAGACGAGGTTCAATCGATGCGTTAATAGTTCGGGCTCGGACTGGAGCCATTCGAGCAGAGGCGCGCGATAGAGTTCAAGGCCGCCAATAAGTAACGCTCCCAGCAGCGTCCCGACGACAACGAACCCCATGGCTTGCCGTCGCGCTGCAGGGTCCGCTTTCTGAACATCAGTCATTCCGAGTGCCGCCTTGACGTCCTAGTGGCCTGTAACAGTGCTATCAGGCCCCTCATGGTTCCAAGCTCAGCGATCAAACTGTGAATGTAGGGTGCCGACTGCGCCTTCCGTCGGTGAGCGTCGAAAATCCAGCTACGATTTCCTGCCCGTTACAATATCAGGCCAAACTGGCTGACGAGGGCGTCGAACGAGTCATTCTCGTAGGGCAGCGATTCCGCCACCCCTGGCCGCCACTCGAGAGTTGGGGCGATCCGCTCAGCCAACTGCGAGCATTCCAGGACTGGGATCCAGCCCGGCGACGGACCCTTCGTCCCCCACGCGCGAGGCCGCCTCCCGAGCGGGGATTCCGGTACCACA
>CBDAPB010000026.1:0-135381 GCA_965198265.1 Terriglobia bacterium | reverse complement strand
GCAGACCCGCCAATCTTCTGTGATCAGCACGTTGCCCAGGTGCCGGTCGACGTTGTAGATCAGGTTGTCGAAGAGCCGAACTTTGTAGAGTTGCCGGTTCCAGGCTTCACCGTTCGGAACCGGCACGCCCTGGCTCGCTCGATCGTACTCGGTCATCATGCTGTCGACCCACCATTGCATGGATCCCCGCTGCCGGGAGTAAACCCTCGAAACGGTCGCCGGCACCATGCCCAGCCCGATCAGCTTGTCGAGTTCATACGCGGCAACTTCGGTCTTCCAGCTGTCCTGAAAGTCGATCTCGACCGTCCCTCCCCCGAGCGTCGTCACGCCCGGCCTGAAGACGTCGATGTCCTTGAAGACCGCGTTGTGGGTCGTCCCGTCGAGCTCCAATGTCGCCTTACGTGGCCGGGTCACACCTTGAAGGGAGCTCTCCATGCCCGTGATCAGTGCTTCAGCCAGGAAACGCTCGATCTGCTCCCCCTGGAAACGGACACTTTGTCCGAAAGCTGTGGCCCAGAGGGCAGTCAACAGAACAGTCAGGAATACACTGGACCAGATCCGGGTTCGGGAGCCGAGCATGGGCACGACTCTACCCCTCTACAGGCTCGCTGAACAAACAAAAACGGCCTTTCCGGAAACTTGGTGGGTCCTATTGCAAATCGCGATATTGAGTAATCCGCATTGCAGGTTGCTCATCGGAAATTGCTTCATTTCAGATTTTCGAGAACCGGTCTCCCAGAGTCGAACACCTGCGCGAAGTTTCGATCAACGACAAATGGAGCAATTTCCAGTTTCCAACTTCCAATGCGGATTCGTCCGATGACCAATTTGCAATAGATTTGGAGGAATTAAATAGGGACAGTCGAGACTGTCCCTATTTTCTCCGCCGATCATGGTATCTCCGGAATCGAGGGCGACCTTGCCGACGGCGCCATCCAAATCCGGAAACAGACCAAGAACCGTGGTCGTCGGCCCCAGGCGGTCCAGTTGACCGTTTCGGCGGAGAATCATGGGCGGATTGTGACCGCAGTTGACGTAGCGAACCGAGCGCGTCCGGTCGTCGTAGGCCGCCACGACCAGTGTGGCGTAGTGCTCGGGCGCGGTCGTGTCGTAAAAGAGGCGATTGACTTCGTCGACCAGCCCGCCGAGATCCTCGAGCCCCCTGGACGACTGGCTCCGCAGGGTTGCCTGCAGGTTCCTCTGTACGTTTGTTACCGATCGCGATCGAGACTCCTGTACTGTTCTTCGAAGAAATTCAGCACAACGTTCAGGGACGGGTCTATCCCAGTGAACCGACGCTCATAGGTGTTGAGATCGTCGGAGATCTTTACAGCGTGATGCGCCGTAACGTATTCCATGACTCGGACTTGGATTGATGTCGCCCTGGTGGATGCCGGGATTCTTTACGCCCTTTCCTCAAGGACGCGATGCCCCCAGCCTTTTCTGGCGCCTATTTGTGTTTGCAGCTCAGCGACGCCCCACCACCGCCACGGGCGTCCTTTTCTTGATAGCGCCTTCTTATGGCGTCTGCACGTCGGAAAACTTTACGATTTTGATTTTTGCGGGGCTTTTCGCTTCAACTGGCTGTTTACGTTGAGTTTTTCTCCATGGCGAGTGGCTGGTTTCAGCCGGGCTGTAAAATTTCTTTACGATTTCGCGCATGAATCTTGGGGGGGGGAGGCAGCGAAATCTGCTGGAACAGCGGCGAGCGAAAATGATTTAGCTGAAGGAGATGAGTCAGTTGTGGCGGAATTCCTCGCCCGGCGTCCGGACGGCGCGACTGTGGCATCCCGATTGCGATTGTCTCTTTACGGAAGCGGGTACCCGAGGCCGGAGTTTACCGAACTCCCTCTAACGCGCTCTTTTCGACGGAACCTTCACCGCCCTTGGAGCTCGGGATATGCCCGGGGCCACCCCTTTCGGAGGCAGGCATGAACAACGCGTGGAGCAAGGCCGGATTCGCTCTCATCCTTTTATCCTTAGGGGCACTGACTCTTCCTCCGTCTCTGGGCGCGCAGGGAGCCACGACGACACTGGCGTTAGAGGGGAATGCCGCGCCGGGGGCCGCGGGTGGCACCTTCTCATTCCTTTTCACTCCCGCGCTGAACAGCGCCGGGCAGGCCGCCTTCTTTGCCACCGTGACCGGCTCGGCCTCGAGTCAGGGGATCTTTCGGAGTTCCGGCACTCCCGTCGCCCTGGCACGGGCGGACGACGCGGCGCCGGGGGCCGCGGGTGGCACCTTCTCAGGCTTCGGCAGCAGTCCCGCACTGAACAGCGCCGGGCAGGCCGCCTTCTTTGCCAACGTGACCGGCTCGGCCTCGACTCGGGGGATCTTTCGGAGCTCCGGCACTCCGGTCGCTCTGGCACGGGAGGACGACACGGCGCCGGGGGTTGCGGGCGGCACCTTCTTTAGCTTTTTCACTCCCGCGCTGAACAGCGCCGGGCAGGCCGCCTTCTCTGCCAACGTGACCGGCTCGGCCTCGACTCGGGGGGTCTTTCGGAGCTCCGGCACTCCGGTCGCTCTGGCCCGGGAGGACGACACGGCGCCGGGGGCCGCGGGTGGCACCTTCTCTAGCTTCGGCAGCACTCCCGCGCTGAACAGCGCCGGGCAGGCCGCCTTCTTTGCCACCGTGACCGGCTCGGCCTCGACTCGGGGGATCTTTCGGAGTTCCGGCACTCCCGTCGCTCTGGCACGGGAGGACGACGCGGCGCCGGGGGCCGCGGGTGGCACCTTCTTTGGCTTTTTCACTCCCGCGCTGAACAGCGCCGGGCAGGCCGCCTTCCGTGCCACCGTGACCGGCTCGGCCTCGACTCAGGGGATCTTTCGGAGCGACGGCACTCCCGTCGCTCTGGCCCGGGAGGACGACGCGGCGCCGGGGGCCGCGGGCGGCACCTTCTCAGGCTTCGGCACCTTTCCCGCCCTGAACAGCGCCGGGACGGCCGCCTTCTTTGCCACCGTGACCGGCTCGCCCTCGGATCGGGGGATCTTTCGGAGCGACGGCACTCCGGTCGCTCTGGCCCGGGAGGACGACACGGCGCCGGGGGCCGCGGGTGGCACCTTCTCAACCTTCGGCAGTCCCGCGCTGAACAGCGCCGGGACGGCCGCCTTCTTCGCCCAGGTGACCGGCTCGGCCTCGACTCAGGGGATCTTCCTGGCCGACTCCCAGCAGGTCATTGCTGGGGCGAGGGCGGGTGATTCCCTTGCCGGGAGCACGATCACAACCGTGAGTTTCCTGGGAGGCACGGATCGGGGAGGCACAACCGGGCTCAACGACTTCGGCCAAATCGCCTACCAAGCCAACCTTGCCAGCGGCTCTTCCGGGACATTCCTCTTCACCCCCGAGCTTCACTACCGCTCTAGCTCGAGCGGCTCCTGGGACACGAGCAGCAACTGGACAGTGGGATTGGCCCCAGGCGCGCCGCATCCAGTCGTGATCGACCCGACTACCGGGTTGAGCGTCACCGGGCCGGCGGGAAACGTCTCGATCAGTTCGCTCACCATCGGCGCGAAGGTGGGCGGGACGGCGGTCCTTCGAACGAATGGCGGCGGCAATTTAACCGTTGCCAACGGGATCACGATCCAGAGCCTCGGCCAGCTCAATCAGCAGATCGGGACGCTCACAGCAGATTCGCTCACGAACGCGGGCTTTCTGACGCAGGCAGGCGGCACGACGCTGAGTCTCGGCTCATGGACCAATACAGCGACGGCGAGCCTCGCCGGAAGCACGACGACCACAGGCGCCGCTGTGAATCAGGCCAGCATGACGGTTAGCTCCGGCGGCGTCGTAACGGCCGATGGCGGGCTCACGAACCTCGGCACGCTCACGCTGAATGACGGCACGCTGAGCGGCGCCGGCGGCGTGACCAATGATTTCGGCGCTCAACTGACGGGCAAGGGCACGATCAGCACCTCATTGGTGAACAATGGCAATCTCAACACGACCGGTCTCCTGACTGTAAACGGCGCGATGACCAATCTGGGCCAGATGACACTTGCAACGGCGACCAACCTGCGGCCTTCCGGCGGCCTGACCAATTTCGGAGTGATCGAGCTTGACAGCGGCGTCATCAGCGGCAGTGGCGCGGTATCCAACCAGGCGGGCGGGATCATCCGCGGGGGCAGCGCGGTCTCGGCGCCCCTTACGAATGACGGAGGGCTGATACACGCGAACAGCTCTGGGACGCTGGTCATCACGAACCTCTCCGGCGGCAACATCAACGGAGGCGAGCTGCGAGTCGAGGACGGGAGCGCAATGAACATCTTCAACCCTTTCTCAACATCGGGCACAGTTGTGTTAAAGGGGACAAACGCGACGCTCGCCGGCATTTTCGCGATGGTGAACACGGGAACCGTCAGCGGCATCGGACGTGTGGGCAATCCGGTGGTGAACAGCGGGATCATCCGCCCGGAAGGCGGACAACTGACACTGTCAGGCTCAGGCGGGACCAATACGGCGTCCGGACGGGTCGAAGCCGGAACCGGCGCGACCGTCTTCTATACGCAAGGTCTTGCCACCAACGCCGGAACGATCGCCCTTACCGGTGGCCGCTTCGACAATAACGGTCAAGCCGTCAGCAATGCGGGAAACATCCTCGGCAACGGAACATTCTCAAGCGGCGGGCTGACAAACAACAACGTGGTCCATTTCGCCGACGCCGCGACGGATGTTTTGGGCTCAGTGACCAACGACGCGAACCTCGACATCACCAACAACACAACGACTTTCTTTGACGCCGTAACCAACTCCGCGAGCGGCACGATCAAGACGACGGGCGCGACGGCCCGCTTCCTGGGCGGACTCACCAACAGCGGCGCGTTCATCAGCGACCCATCGGATAATTTCTTCACCAACCTGATCGTGAACGAGTCTGGCTACTTGCTCGGTGGAGCGGGGGACCGCTTTTTTGTCAGCGGCGACTTTCTGAACGGCAGCTTGCTGGATACCTTGTGGGACACGAATTTGGCCGAGCTTCTCTTTCAGGGAGGGAGCGCTCACACGTTGAGCCTCGCGGGCAAAGATTTCGGAAACAGTTTCGCGAGCCTGAACGACAATTTTGCCTGGGGAAGTTTCAGCCTGGGTCTGAGCCAGACGCTCTCGCTTCTGGACGGGAATGCCGATGCCGGCGGAGCCCTCTACGTGAGTAGTTTTCTCCTGGCGGGCGGGCTGAGCCAAATCGCCTCGATTACGGGAAACGGCTTCAACATTTATTACGACCCGAACGCGGCCGGCAACGCGTATCTCAGTGCCGCAAACTACAATCTGGCGGGAGGCGGCGTGCTTGCTCCCTTACAGGCCGTCCCCGAGCCCTCCAGCTTGGTTCTTCTTGCTTTCGGCCTCGCCGCGCTGGGATGGCGTTCGCGGCAGGTGCGCGCCAGGGCTTAACCTGATATGGCTTTTGCAAACATGGGCGGCAAACTCGGGGTAGGCATCCTGGGGCTGATCCTCGTCGCCTTGGCCGCCGTTATGGTTGCATGGAACTCTCGCAGCCAGCCCGAGATAGACCTCACCGCGACCTATCATGCCGTCCTCTTGACCAACGGCCAGGCTTTCTTCGGGAAGCTCGAGAAGGCCGGCTCCGCCTATCCGGTCCTGCGGGATGTCTACTACCTTCACAACGAGGTCAACCCGGAGACCAACCAGGTCAGCACCAATCTGATCAAACGGGGAACGGAAATCCACGCGCCGGATATGACGGTTCTGAATGCCAGTCACATTCTCCTCATCGAGCCGGTGAGTCCCGGCTCTCAAGTGGCGAAGAGGATCGAGGAAGAGAGTCAGAAGTAACGCCCGCCTTTCCGGCGGTGAAATAACCCTCACGAGTGCGGACGTTCAACTTCCAAAGGCCTGGTGGGGCTTGGTTCGTACGGGGATCTTGCGGAGTTTCCGTTCCGGTTCGTCCTGCTCGATGCGTATCCATTGATCGCGACCCTACACCTCATGGTCCTTCGTCCGGCCTGGTGTGGGCTCCCACCTTTATCGCGGATCGGTACAAGGCGATTAACGCGATGGGTGAGTTCGTGCGGGGCAGGTGCCAGCGCGAAAGTCGGGCGTCCGATGGTAGTAGACCCGCAGGTCCAGCGAAGACTTGGTGCGAATTGATCGATGTTGGAGGCTATGTCGCTTTGCCCCTCCTGGCGTAGCCCACAAGACACGCAAGGCCACTCGCCATGAGGAGGAGAGTGGTAGGTTCTGGAACAGAGGTGATCGTGATGTTGTCAAACTGTACCTGAGTGAAGGTGCTCTGGTCGAAATCTTGGAAATCCAAAGAGGTCAAAGCGCCAAAAGCAGGATCAAGAAGTTGAAGATTGAACGTCTCCACACCCAAGAGATCGTCCAGGATAATTGTTTGAATCACAGAACCACCACCGACTTTGTTACCGATGAACCTGGCCGTCGGCGTTCCCGCGGAGAGGCTCAACTCAGAAAGGTCCACCGTTGAAACGCCGCATGGGTTACCTCCTAAGTCAACCATTGTGATTAGGTCGGTGGGATTATTCGAATGTATCGCCGTTGAGTTACCAGAATTCGCCCACTGGGTAGTAAGCGTTCCTGGAAAGAGAATACCGCTTCCGTCACTCAGTCGAAATCCATCTTCGTCGTAGAAGTTGAAATTCGGAACGAAGTTAGAGGGATTGGCATTAGCTGTCTCCAGTGCCTGGAAATCGATTACGGCGCCGTCTGCGCTGCCGGCTGCAACCCCCAAAAACACGGCCACAAGGATAGCAAACTGTTTCATTACTTGGCTCCTTCGCTTGCTTATGGAAACCCGTTTTCCAATGTGTCCCTGATTCGACGCCCGACTGGCCTTCTTGTTCTGGCTCGAATACCCTCCGCTCTCGTCTAGCTGGCACATCCCGTTTATTTTCAAAATCAATATTTCGGCCAGGAAACGATCAGCCACGAGGTGAACGCACGGCGGTTCGACAACCTGAGATCCGATATGGCCGCTATTACTCCCTCAGGAAATGAGCAAGAAGCGTGCCAACCCCGGGATTCCGCAACAGCTTTGCCGAGCATGCTTGATAAGCTCTTGATTTCCCACAGATTTTTGCGTTGGTACCAGGCCGGCCACGCCCCACCGGCCGGCGAGGTACCGCGTGGCACATTGTAAAGAGTCCCGACACCTTTGGCGTGGCCAGGCTAGAAAAAGGGCATAAAGCGGCATAAAGTCAAAGGGTTAGGAGGAAACGCTGCAAGTGTGAAATTTTCCGACGTTTTGCGGCTGAGGCCGCGCGCTTGGCGCTGCACCTATTGCTTGCCGCGTTGCGTCTTCAGAGAGCCCGTACAGCTTCGATGCGATTATCTGTAGCGGAGAGGAAATGTTGGCCGCGTGGCGATAAGTAAAACAAGAGGGGTTCGCAGGGCAGCGGGTGGCGGGACGCACGGCGGAACTGTCGCCGTTGGGATGGTACTGTCAAGTTAACGGGCGCAGGTCAGGGGGAGGCTGGTCGGACGCAGATTTGGCCGCTGTCACCGCGGCCCAGGTGGTGAAACATCGTGCTCGCAATGTTCGATGATGAATAGACCTGAGCCGATGCCTTCCCAGTCGGAACAGATTCTGAATCACACCGTGAACATGCAAGAATCGCTGAGCGTGATCGGGTGATTTGAAGCGTCTCATCTGACGCTCCCGTAGTCGGGTTGATTGGTGGGATACTTCAGCTCGATTGTTGGCATATCGATCGGTGTCGTGAGTCGCCAAGGGCATGACGGTTCGGTGAGCAGCGCGGTAGCTTCCCAGCTTATCGGTTACAAGACGAAACGGCTCACGTCGCTGACTCTTTAAGAGCTTTCGAAAGAATCTCCGCGCCGCAGCTGCGTCCCGGCGGGGTTGGACGAGAATGTCAATCACGTCGTTGTCTTGATCGACCGCACGCCAAAGATACTGACGCTGTCCGTTGATTTAGACGAACAGCTCATCCAAGTGCCAGGTGTCGCCAAGCCGGCCTTGCCGACGTTTCAAGCAACGTGCGTACTGAACTCCGAATTTCATCGACCACTGCCGGATCGTTTCATAGGTCACGTCGATGCCTCGCTCAAACAGCATTTCTTCAACTTCCCGAAAACTCAGACTGAATCGATAGTAGAGCCAGACGGCGTGGCTGATCTTGGCGTCCTGGCCCCAGCGGTGCAGTGGAGGCCTCACGTCGTGCCAGTCGCGCCCAAGGACGAAGGCCGCCGGTTCCCATCGGCATCCTCCCGAAAATTCGGGCCGGAGTCGAAAAAACCGCATGAACATGCGATGTACGCCCTCGCGACCCCTTCCTAGGATGGTGACAGGCCAAGGAGGAAGGATGAAACAGATGCGGAACAGAGTTTCAACGGTATTGAGGGATCGCTGCCTGATCGGATGCTCGTTGCTGGTTATGTTCGCCGCCGTGCCGGGGATCGCCCAGGTGCCCGGCACGATCGTGGCTTCCGGAGAAAACGGTTCGGGCCAGCTCGGCAACGGGTCCAACCAGGACAGCAGCGTGCCGGTGCAGGTGCTCAATCTGACCGATGTTGCGGCCATCGCGACCGGAAACGGCCACGGTCTGGCCTTGATGAAGAGCGGAACCGTCTACGCATGGGGAAAGAACGACAGGGGCCAGCTTGGCAACGAGTGCACGGTGAACTCCAGCTGCTACGACAGCAATGTTCCCGTGCCGGTGACTCGATACAGCCAGCCTTTGAGCGATGTGATCGCTGTCGCGGCCGGTGATAAACACAGCATGGCCCTGACATCCTGGGGCTACGTCCTGGCGTGGGGGGACAACTCGTCGGGTCAGCTCGGAGACTTCTCGACAACGCCCCGGGGCAGACCGCAATACGTCAAGCACTTCTGGACCATTCTCCAGGGAGTCCGGGCGATCGCTGCCGGCGGCAGCCACAGCTTGGCCGCCCTCGCGAACGGCTCCCTCGTCGCCTGGGGAAACAACAAGTTCGGCCAGCTCGGAGACGGCACCTGGATCCAGAAATCCGTGCCTTTCCCGGTGCAGGGCGTGAGCGCGATAACGGGAATCGCTGCCGGGGGCTGGCACAGCCTCGCGCGTGACGCGGATGGCAACGTGTTTGCCTGGGGCCGCAACAAACGGGGACAGCTCGGCAATGGGAGTTTCGGGGACAAGAACACCCCGGTGCCGGTCTCTCTGGGGCCGTCACCTCAAAAGTTGGTCAGCGTCGCGGCTGGACGCGAGCACAGCATGGCACTTAAGTCGGACGGTACGGCCTGGTCCTGGGGCCGCAACGTCCAGGGACAGCTCGGACGGACGACCGCCCCCAATAACGAGCCGAACCCTGGCCAAATCCCCCTCGCCGACGTCGCCCGGATCAGCGCGGGCGCCAACCACAGCCTGGCGACCCAGACCGACGGCACGGTCTGGGCGTGGGGCAGCAACGCCCAGGGACAGTTCGGCATGCCGACGCTGTTTCCGTGGATTCACCGCGCGCCTCTCGAGATCCAGGGCCTTGAGGGAGTGACAACAGTTGCCGCCGGTGCCGGGTACAGCCTCTTTTCGAAAGTGCCGTGGACGATGTGGACGTGGGGACCGGGCGGGATCGGCGACGGAACCTTCCACTCCCGAGAAACCCCGGGCCCGGTGGACGGTCCCACCTGGGTGGTGAGCATGGCGGCCGGGAACCAGTTCAACCTGGCGGTTGCACCAACCGGGCGGGTCTGGGCATGGGGATTCAATACCAAGGGCCAGCTGGGCGACGGCGGGAGCACCTTCGACGGGAACCCCGCCAGTCCGTTTCCGGTCCAGGTACGGCTCGGTAAGGGCTTCCTCGGCAATGCCCTGGCTGTTGCCGCTGGGCCGTTTCACAGCCTGGCCCTGACCACCCAGGGGACTCAGACGCTCGTCTACGCCTGGGGCTCCAACTTTTTCGGTCAGCTCGGTGACAACACCACCGTCGACAGGAATCTGCCCGTGCTGGTCGAGATCAGTTCTGCTGTCGCGCTCGGCGCCGGCGCCGAGTACAGCCTGGCCCAGACCAGAGACGGCACCCTCTGGGGGTGGGGCAGCAACTATTTCGGACAGATGGGTAATGGTAGCCCGCCTGCTGTCTACACGACACCGCAACAGACAAACATGAAGGAGGTCATCGATTTCGCCGGCGGCGATGCCCACGTGCTCGCGGTTAAGGATGACGGAACCGTCTGGGCGTGGGGATACAACAACCACGGGCAGCTGGGCGATGGCTGTGACCTCAGCGCGATCTGTCCCAGCGCTTTCGAACCCGCCCCGGTGCTGGGGGTGAGCGACGTCGTCCAGGTCGCCGCCGGCGCAACGGGCAGCATGGCGCTCGAGTCGGATGGCAGCGTCTGGACGTGGGGCTGGAATGACGCCGGCCAACTCGGGGATGGCTGCCAGGTCTTTGTCAACTGTCTCGACAGCAGCGTCCCGGTTCGGGTGAACGGCCTGCCACCGATAGTCTCGATCGGATCCAGCGGGTATGGACGGATGGCGGCCGGCAAGGACGGCACGCTTTGGGTATGGGGCGACGGAAACAGCACGCCGCAAAAGCTCCTTCACGTCGACGGCATGAAGTTCCCGGCCGCCGGTTCCAATACTCAAAAACTAATCGCCTTTCCCAACCCCTGAATCTGGTCGCATCTCGGGGGCGCTTGAAGCGCCCCCATATGGGATTTCCGCAACAGTCCCGGGGACGAGCAAAGTAAAGATGAAATTCTTCAGGAATAGCGCCATTCACCAGTCGAGAAAACCGCAAAGGCCCACAAGAAAGCGATTCCTCAGCCGCGATTCGAGCGAAAAACGGGCACCTTGGCGAAGCTTATCAGTGAAGCCCGGTGCATCGTCCCTACTCCAAAGAAGCATGTCGACGGTACTGTCAAGTTAACGGACGCAAGTCAGGGGGGGGGCTGGTCGGACGCAGATTAGGCCGCTGTGACCGCGGCCCAGGCGGTGAAAGATCGCGCCCGAAATGTTAGGTGATGAACGGACCTGAGCCGATGCCTTCCCAGTCGGAACAGATTCTGAATCACACCGTGAACATGCAAGAATCGCTGAGCCTGATCGGGTGATTTGAAGCGTCTCATCTGACGCTCCCTCAGTTGGGTCGATTGGTGGGATACTTCAGCTCGATTTCTTCAACTTCCCGAAAACTCAGACTGAATCGATAGTAGAGCCAGACGGCGTGGCTGATGATCTCATGAGGCCGGATCGGACTGAAGGATTTTCAGGCCAGAAGCCTTCGTTCTTCGCGCTTCTCTCCCAGCGTTTCGCGGCGTCCGGCGTCAATGTCAGCGAGTCCTGCAATCGATCGAGGGCCTCGAGAGTTTCCCGGCCCACCGCCGGCTGTTGGTCCGCTGCCGCTCTGATCGCGCGACGCAGAGCTTCTGACTTCGACACCCTCCAGCGCCGAGCCATCGCTTCGAGTTGACGTACCGTTTCGACATCGAGCGAGTAGGTGGACTTGATCGTAGTGGTAGCCATAACTATATGTTATGGCCATACTCATACGTCGTCAATGAGTTAGACGCTTACCGCGGATCCCGGTCCAGACTCCGGTACTGGATCGCTTCGGCTACATGGTTGATCTTGATCGCTGCGCCACTTTCGAGGTCGGCAATCGTTCGCGACACTTTCAGCACTCGATTCCACCCTCTCGCCGACAGGCCCAACCGATTCACCGCGCGCTCGAGAAGCCGGCCGCATTCTGGGTCCAGTCGGCAATGTCGCTCCACCTGGCCGGGAGACATTCTCGCGTTGACCAGTGCCCCGTCGTTCCCGAGTCGGGCTCGCTGACTTTCTCGAGCACGAACGATTCGTTCTCGAATGGAAGTCGAACTTTCGACCGCCGCCGCCTCGGTCAGTTCACGATACTGAACCCGGGGCACCGCAACCTGGATGTCGATTCGGTCCAGCAACGGACCGGAGATCCTGGACATGTACCGCTGAATCTGGGCCGGAGAACACAGACACTCCCGCTGTGGATCGCCCGCGTAGCCGCACGGACACGGGTTCATCGCCGCGACGAGGACGAAAGACGATGGAAACGAGAGCGTCATCTGGGTGCGTGCGATCGTGATGCTCTGGTCTTCAAGGGGCTGGCGCAACACTTCGAGGACATGGCGAGGGAATTCCGGCAGCTCGTCCAGAAACAGGACGCCGTTGTGGGCCAGGCTCACCTCGCCCGGGCGGGGGATCGATCCACCTCCGATCAGGCCGGCCGCCGAAACGCTGTGATGCGGCGCCCGGAATGGCCGTTCTTCCACCAGGCCGTTGCCGTTGGGGAGCAAACCGGCACTGGAGTGGATCCGCGTCGTTTCCAGGCTCTCTTCAAATGTCATCGGGGGGATCACCGACGGGATTCGTCTGGCGAGCATCGTCTTGCCGGAACCGGGCGGGCCCATCATCAGGATGTTGTGTCCGCCGGCGACGGCAACCTCGATCGCCCGCCTGGCGTGTTGTTGTCCGCGGACGTCGTGATAATCCTCGACTCTCGGATGCGGGGGGACGCGGTGGTCGGTGGTCGAAACTCGGAAGGGCGCAGTGGGGCCGTTCCCGTTTACGAGATCGACGACCTCGGCGAGTGTCCTCACCGGGTAGACGGAAACACCCTCGACTACGGCGGCTTCCTTCGCGTTGGCTTCCGGCAGGATCAGCCGCTCGACAGCTGAGTCTCGAGCGAGGATCGCCATCGACAGCGCACCCCGGACGGGTCGCAGTCGCCCGTCCAAGGAGAGTTCGCCGATGAACAAACAATCGGACACGTCGTTGTGAATCAACCTCGTGACGCCCAGTATGCCCACGGCCATCGAAAGGTCGAACGCGGATCCTTCCTTCCTGAGGTTGGCCGGGGCCAGGTTTATCGTGATGTATTGAACAGGGAACTCGAATCCGGAGTTGCGCACCGCCGCCCGGATTCGCGGGCGGGACTCCCGGATGGCGGAATCCGGGAGACCGACGATCTGGAAGTCGCCGTTTCCGCCGGAAGAGATATTGACTTCCACCTCGACCGGACGGGCTTCGATGCCATAGACCGCACCGGTACGGGTCTTGAAGAGCATTGGATTGTTCCTGGGAGATAAGGAAAGGGCGAGTTCCAGTTTAGCAGATCAACCGTTGCGATACCGCTGGCTGACGCGGCACCGGCTAGTGGCCTGTAACGGAGATATCGGCACCATCGCCGATGGGTCTTGCCAGTCGAGATCGAGGAGAGAGAGGAGGAATTGATGCGGTTTCATCATGACGACGAACGACAAAGAGATCGACGGCAACCCCCATCGGCCCGGAGGGTTGCGGCGGAACGGCACCGTCTTCGTTGTCGCTCCTCCTCTCAATGTAGGAGCATTACCTCGTCGTCGGCTCCTAGAATCCGGTGCCGTTCCACCGCAACGCTGGTACCGATATCTCCGTTACAGGCCACTAGGATTCCAACACCACACCGACTGCCTGCTCAAACAGCTCACATCCACGGGTCAGCACTTTCCTCCTCCAGGACTCTTCGTCCCGGCAGAAGGCTTCCTTCAACCCAATCTTGACCGGATGATCGATGCTGCCCCCGCCGTAGTGGTGCCAGCGGTTTTCCTCACGAAGAGCGTGGAGGACATGGACCGGGCCGTATGTTCCGAATTCCTGGCCGACGAAGTCGACGTTGGGTAGCAGATCAGGAACCCTCATGTGGAGCCCGCCGCGGACCTCGTAGGCGACGCTGCGATCCGCATCGAAGGGAGCGACCCGTCTGCCGAACAGACGACGTGCCCGTGCATACAGGTTCGCGTCCACGAGCAGGGTGTCTTCTCCAGATTTTCCGAGACCCGTGTGAATATCCACCGCAAGGACACGCTCCGTCGTCGACAGATGTTTTCGCACCCATTCGAGATACAGCTGCGCCCCCTGTTCGAGCCGCTTTCCGCCGAAGAAAAGCCCCTTCGGGTACTCGTACTGGCCGCTGACGATTGCTTCTTTCATTGCGGCCAGGCCATGCCGCCAGATGAGCCAAGCGACGCGGAGCGGAAACAGGTCCCGTGAGGGCTGGCTGGTCGGATTCAGCAACGAGTCCAGCCGCGGGTATCCCTCGGGCGATCCGGTGTAGCGCTCGTCTTCGCTCAGAAAATTGCGGTTCAGGTCCACTCCGTTCTCGTTGAAGCGGCGGAGCCAGGCCATGCCGTAGGGATTCAGAATGTGGACGATCGCGACCGCGTGGCCTTCGGCAAGGCGGGCATTTGGTCGAGGAGCCGCAGTTGGATGGCGGAGCCTGCGAAGCCCTCCACCCCGTGCAGCCCGGACGTGTGGATAATCGCACGTCTGGGATTCACCGACCCGAACCAGGCAATGTCGATCGTCAGATTCCCTCCCACGGGCCCCTCGGCATCGAGTCTGAGCACATCGAGCCGTGCTCCCTCCCGCTCGACGGCCTTGCGAAACCGATCGCGGGCCGTGTTGTAGTCGGGTGAGAAGTACCGGGTAGTGCTCACTCACCTACCAGAGAGGCGGCGTGCTCCGCGGAGGTCGGCGATGTTTTGTGGCCTGCTCGTAGGCGTAGGACAGCCGAATCAGGGTCCCTTCGTCGAAGGCGCGCCCCAGCAACTGCAAGCCCACCGGCAGGCCATTGACGGTGAAGCCCATCGGAACGGTGAAAGCGGGGAAGCCCGTCGGAGGTGAGAGCGGATTGCTGTTTGCGCCCAGCGGTGTCGTGTTCTCGTCCCCGATGAGTCGCGGGGGATACCGGAAGGTCGGATAGATGATGGCCTCGACCGCGTTGTCGTCCATCGCCTTGAGGAGGGCCACCCGCAGCCGCTCCTCGACCTCCATGTTGTGCTGGTAGTCCGGGTTCTCTTCGGGTGGGCCGGGGTTTTCCTCCGCCCGTTCGATCGCGCGGTTCAGATTCCTCCTCAAGAAAGGATGGAAGTCCTCCGTTTCAACGATTTCGTCCAGGGTTTTGAAAGGCGCGTCGGGCCCCAGCGTGGCGAGATACCGTTCGAAGTCGTACTTCATCCGACTGGTTCCCTCTTTGAACGATTCTCGAATCTCTTCGAGGTCCGGGATCCGGACCGGGTCGATGATGATGGCGCCCGCGGCTTTCATGTCTTCCAGGGCCTGGTCCATAAGCCGCAAGACCTCGGGGTCCGTGTCGTCTTCCGGGAAGAGCTGCCGGAAAGCCCCGAGACGAGCTCCCTCCAGACCGTCCTCGACGAGAAACTGACTGTAGTTGTCGGGCACCTTGCCCTCGCTTGCAGCCGTTATCGGGTCCGCCGGGTCGTATCCCGCGATCAGTTCGAAGACGATCACCGCGTCGGCGACACTCCGAGCCATCGGCCCCCCCACATCGCGGGCGGCATTGAGTGGGACGATCCCGTCCCGGCTCGTGAGCCCGACCGTAGATCGGAACCCGACCAGACTCTGATGCGAAGCAGGACCTCGGATCGAACTACCGGTGTCGGTGCCCAGGCCGACGGTCGCGAAATTCGCAGCGATCGCTGCGGCAGTGCCTCCACTGGAGCCGGCCGTCGCCCGGCTCGTGTCGTACGGGTTCCGCGTGTACCCAGCCAGGATGGAGCTGACTGAGAAACCCCCGCTCATCGCGAACTCCGCCATGTTGGATTTGGCCAGGATGATCGCTCCGGCCTCTCGCAGTCTTCGGACCTGGTAGGCGTCATCGGGCGGTATGGAATCCTTGAGTGCGAGCGTTCCGTTCGTCGTGGGCATGTCGTGCGTGTCGTAGTTGTCCTTGATGATGACGGGAATCCCGTGCAACGCACCCACAAAGCCTGACTCGGCGAACTTCGCGTCCAGTTCCGCAGCGCGGTCCATGGCCCTCGGGTTGATCATGATGATCGCGTTGATGGCCGGCCCCTGCTTGTCGTACGCCTCGATTCGATCCAGGTACATCTGCACCAGATCCTGGGCCGTCAGTTTACCCGCGGTCATCGCGGCGTGGACATCGGCGATCGATGCTTCTTTGACGTGAGAGACGGTGAACGGAGATGTCTGCCCCAACAGGGGCAAACAGAGCGCTACCAGGGCGAGGGCCGCAAATGCGGCGCCGAGCTCGGTCAGGAGAAACGGTCGTTTCGAAGCCATGGGTTGCTCCTCATCTATGTTATTGAAGTGGGGACGAAACGGCTGGATGTTATAGGAACCGGGTGGAAATGGTCAAACTGGCGCGGGCGTGCTGCTCGACTACATGGAGATACGTACATGGCTGCTGGAGAGCCAGGATTGCGCGCGACGCTTGATGAAGGCCTTGATCGGGTATCGGGTCACGGGAATCAGCAGGATCAGGCCGGCGATGTCGGTCAGCAGTCCGGGAGTGATCAGAACGACCCCGGCGATCAGGACGAGAATACCGTCGAAGAGCTGCTCGCCCGGCATCGATCCCTGCTGGAATTCCCGTTGGATGCGGTAAAGAATCCGCAGTCCCTCGAGTCGAGCCAGATAAGCGCCCACGACGCCGGTCCCAAAGATGAGCATCAGCGTCCGCACGGTTCCCAAACGAGATCCGATTTCGATTAGAAGCGCGAACTCCACCAGCGGAATTACGATGAACATCGACAGCAGGATGCCGAATATTTTCATGAGTTTATGATAGCATGCGCCTTGTGCGACACCTGACGATCGCCCGAGCGCTCGTGAGCTTCTACTTCCGGATCGTACCTGGGGATTGGTACCGACGTTCCCCGTTCCTACCCGTTCCGACACGAAAGTACCTGGCATGGCGTTTCCAGACTGCCTACGGCCGTCATCTACCTCCGTGGTCCTCGGTGTTGAAGGATGTTTGGCAGTTCGGATCCTGGCTGTCAGAGCCCAAGGCCTAGATTCTATTCGATTTGTAGCTCCCTTCCGTTGCCGTTGCGTGCCTCCCGAGTGACAATATGTTGACAGGGAAATTGGTTGTATAGCGGTGGCAGTACGCCCTGAGTTGACGGAATTGAAGGGAAACAGCGGGTGCTTGTCTTAAAGCGGTATTGGGACAAAATAAAAAGCCCTCGCTTTGCGAGGGCTTTGGTACCGAGCTTTGTGATCTATGATTGCTTTTCTCAGCCAGGGACGGTATCGGAAAAGTATCTCTTTTTAGATCAAAGCTCGGCTGCTTTCTCTAATGCCGCCTTACATACCAATAGATTTGACACGCCTGTCAAAAATACGTCACTAGGATGTTTTTTCGGTTTTTCTCCGAAATTACTTTAGGCGCTTGATCCTTATGTTTGAGGATCTCTCGGACTGAGGGGATCAAGCGCGCCCTCAGCGTTCAACCGTCAGCTACTTCCTAAACGGGACGATAGTCCCATCCTATTGAGCTGGCAGCTGATCGCTGACGGCTGATAGCCTATCAAGCCCCCCAGCGGAGGAGCAAACTGCCCCAGGTAAATCCAGCGCCGAAGCTCGCCAGCAAAAGTATGTCGCCGTCCAGGACAAGGCCGTCGTCAACGGCTTCGGACAGACAGATCGGTATGGTCCCGGCGGTCGTGTTCGCATACCGGTCGATGTTGATCGCCACCTGCGATTCGTCCAGTTGTAGTTTGTCCGCGGCGGACTTGATGATTCGGAGGTTGGCCTGGTGCGGGACATACAGCTTCAGGTCGGCCATCTTCAGGTTGTTCCGTTCGAGGATTGCCTGTGAGACTTCGACCATGCCCTTTACCGCATACTTGAACACGTTCCGTCCGTTCTGGTGGACGTAGTGCATTTTCTTACCGACCGTTTCGGTGGTCGACGGGTTCAGGCTCCCCCCGCCGGGCATGTAGAGAAACTGTCCGCCGCTGCCGTCGCTCCGTAGAATCCAGTCGAGCACTCCGTTGGGGCTATCGGACGGTTCCAGCAGCACAGCACCGGCACCGTCGCCAAAGAGCACACAGGTTGCCCGGTCCTCGAAGTCGATGATCGAGCTCATGACGTCGGCGCCCACGATCAGCACCTTCTCGTGGCTGCCGTTCGCGATGAACTGCGCGCCGGTTGCCAGCGCATAGAGAAAGCCGGAACAAGCCCCGAGAAGATCGAAGCCCCAGGCGTTGGTCGCGCCGATCTTTTCCTGCATGACGCAGGCCGTGGACGGAAAGAACATGTCCGGCGTCACCGTCGCTACGATGATCAGATCGATTTCTTCGGGCCCGATCCCCCGGTCGGCGAGAATCTGGTCAGCGGCTCCCGCGGCCAGGTCGCTGGTTGCCTGTCCTTTTGCGACGATTCGTCGCTCGCTGATACCGGTCCGATCCAGGATCCACTGGTCGGTCGTGTCGACCATCTTTTCCAGATCCTGATTGGTGAGTCGGCGTTCGGGCAGGAAGTGTGAGACGGCTGTGATCGCAGCGTGTTTCTTCGCCAAACTGGGGTCCCTCGAACCTTATAAACGGGGCTCCTCAAAGGCAGGAGAAGCCCGAAATTAGCACAATCGGTGGTGTGTTACAATCGTTGACTTATGGGCCAGACGTACTTCCAAAAGGGGTTTGGACTACGTTCTCAGGTCCGTCCTCAACTCCAGGAAAACTACCGCAGCCAGATCGTCGACCTGATGAGAGCCCAGGGGTCCCGGCTCGAGGTCGGTGACCTGACGTTCCGCCTGGCGAACGAATTCGGGTTCTGTTACGGCGTCGAGCGGGCCGTCGAATACGCCTACGAAACGGTTGCCAAGTTTCCCAACCGCCGCATCTTTCTGACCGGCGAGATCATCCATAATCCTTTCGTAAACAACGAACTGAAACAGTCCGGAATCGAGTTCTTGACTGATCCGGACAAGTACGGTCCTGTAACTTCCGAAGACGTCGTCATCGTGCCCGCCTTCGGAGTCCCCGGCAGGGAGTTGGATGTGCTTGCCGAAAAAGGTTGTGTCGTCGTCGACACCACCTGCGGTTCAGTTCTCAACGTCTGGAAGAACGTCGAGCGTTACGCGGCCGACGGGATCACGTCGATCATCCATGGAAAGTTCGAGCACGAAGAGACGCGTGCGACGTTTTCCCGGACCTCCTTGCATCCCGGTGCCCATTACCTGATCGTGCGAAACAAAGACGAGGCCGCCGACGTCTGCGACTACATCGAGCGAGGCGGTAGTCGGAAGGGATTCCTCGACAAGTTTCGGAAGGCTGCATCGGACGGGTTTGATCCGGACCACCATCTGGAGCGTGTCGGACTGGCCAATCAGACGACAATGCTGAGTTCCGAATCGCTCGAGATTGCCGAGATGTTGCGCCTTGCGCTGGTCCGTAAACATGGTAAGAACGGGCTGGATCAGCGCTACATTGCCTTCGACACGATCTGTAGCGCGACGCAGGATCGGCAGGACGCAATGAAAGCGCTCCGCAGAGAACCGATTGACCTGATGATCGTGATCGGTGGCTACAACAGCTCAAACACCAACAATCTGGCCCGGATCGCTGCGGAGTTTACGCGCGTTTTCCACATCGAGGACGCCCGTTCGATCCTCAACGTCGGTGAGATTCGGCACAAAGTCCTGGGGCGGATGGAGGAGACATCGACTCGCGGCTGGCTCGCCGATGGACCTCAGACGATCGGATTGACGTCAGGGGCATCCACACCGAATAGTCAAATCGGGGAAGCTGTCGAGCGCATCATCGGTTTTCGGGATACAATGGGGCTTAATCGACTGAAGGACTTGATAGATGGCCGTCAATAAGAAGAAGGCGAATCCGACTTTAATCATCCCGGAAGCTCCGTCGAAGATCACGCGGAAGAAAAAGAAGCCCAAGATGCTCGCCGTGGTCAACCCGGACAACTGTACCGGCTGTGAAGCCTGTATCCCGTTCTGCCCGGTGGATTGTATTGAGCACGTTCCGCGCGACAACTCCGACAACGTAGGCGTCATCATGGAGCCCGTGCAGGTCCGCTTCGACGAGTGCATCGGCTGCGTGATATGTGTCAACGTCTGCGAACGGATGGCCTGGGATGCCATCGCGATGTATCCGACGCCCCAAGTCGAAGAATACTTCGGCATCCAGCTCCACGATAAGTACGATGAGGCGGTCGAGGCCTACGAAGGCGTCGCCGGCGACTAACCCGATTCAACATTTCAATCGACGAAAGAAGGGCGGCCAGCGGGCCGCCCTTTTGTTTTCACCGCAAAGGCGCAAAGGTCGGAAAGAATTGATATTTCTTTCTCCCTTTGCGTCTTTGCGCCTTTGCGGTGAACACGAATCGTGTCGGTGTGACGATATGTCGGGTCAGGCTAGCTAGCCAAGTTTGCCGAGGCGTTCCGCGATCGTCTTCATGACGATTTCCCCGTGGAAGCGCCCGTTCTCGATGAATATCTCGCGGTTCTTCGTTCCCGCCACTATCGACCCGGCCAGAAAGACACCGGGCACGTTCGTTTCGTAGGTGTCGGGATCGTACTCGGGTTCCAGTATCTCCGAGTCGTAGTGAACACCGAGCTGGGTGAAGAACTTGGTGGAGGGGCGGTAGCCGGTCAGGGCGAATACCTGCTGCGCCGGGATCTCAAACGTGTGTGAATTCCTCCGGGCCCGAACCCGGTCTGGCAGGATCTGCTCCACCGTTGTGTCGAAATACGCTTGAATCTCCTTGCGGTCGATCCGATTCTGCATGTCCGGCCGGACCCAATACTTGACCGACGCCCCCAGTTCGCTTCCCCGGTGGATCAGCGTCACTCGGGCACCGGTTCGGAAGAGCTCGAGTGCGGCCTCGGCGGCCGAGTTCTTCCCGCCGATGACGACGACGTCCCGATCGAAGAAAGGATGGGCCTCGGTGTAGTAGTGCGACACATGAGGGAGATCCTCACCGGGAATCTCCAGGGAGTTCGGGTTGTCGTAGTATCCGGTCGCGAGGACGAGGGTCCGGGCCTTATAGTTGGCGCCAGAGATCTCGACTACGAACGTTTGGCCCTCGCGCCCCACGTTTCGGACCTCCTCGTACTGGTGAACCGCCAGGCCGATGGCCTCGACCACTTTCCTGTAGTACTTGAGTGCCTCGTTGCGGTTCGGCTTCTCCCGTTCGCAAACCAGAGGCATGTTTCCGATTTCCAGCCGTTCGGGAGTGGTGAAGAACACCATCTGGATCGGGAAGTGGAAGATCGAGTTGGTGACACAGCCTTTCTCGATGATCAAGTAATCGAGACCGTATCTCTGCGCCTCGATCCCCGCGGCGAGGCCGGTTGGACCGGCTCCGATGATGATCACGTCAAGAAGCTGTTTCATAGCGAGTTCGTTCAGGAATCCATGTACCGGCCTTCGGCGACGACTTCCGCCGTCGAAGTGAGCTTCAGTTTGCCGTCTTCGGCCCACTCCACGTCGAGCTTTCCTGCTCGGGTGTGGACCCGGACCTGCCGTTCGGTCCTGCCGTTCAAGATCGAGGCCACGGTCGCGCCGCACGATCCTGTTCCGGATGCGAAAGTCAGACCGACCCCCCGTTCCCAGAACGCGACTTCGATTTCACGCCGGTTTCGTACGTGCACGAACTCCACGTTCGTCCGGTTCGGGAAGGCCGGATGATTCTCCAGCTTCGGCCCCAGGTTCTCGATCATGCCGGCTTCGATCGAGTCGACAAACAGGGAACAGTGTGGATTGCCCGTCGAGCACGCAGTGATGCGAACCGGGCTGCCGTCGACCTCCAGGGCGTAATCGACGATGCATTCGAGCCCATCTGCGTCCGTGAACGGTATCTCCTCGGGCTTCAACCCGGGTTCGCCCATGGCCGTTTCGAACCCTGCGCCGACCCGTCGAATCGGGTAACTGCCTGAAACCGTCCTGAGTTCGATCTGCTCGCTGTCGAACCGCTCCAGGTCCATCAGGTAGGCTGCTACGCATCGCAGGCCGTTCCCGGAGCACTCCGCCTCGCTGCCGTCCATGTTGAAGATCCGAATCTCAGCGCCTTCGTTGCCCGGCTTCCATACGATCAGCCCGTCTGCGCCGACGCCGAAGTGGCGATCGCATATCCGAGTCGCCAGCTTGGGAGCGTCGCCGGTCACGTCGGTGTCCGCGATCAGGATGAAGTCGTTGCCCAGCGCGTTTGTCTTTACGAAAGGGATCATGGTTAGCAGCCCGTGGCAGAAGTCTGATGGCTCGCGTTACGGCGGCGTTGCGCCAGATGGTAGGCGCCGCGCCGACTGCGATGCTGGTACATCGTTGAGGTGCGGCAACAACCCAGATGGTGTGACGCCGCCGTAACCCTCCGGGCGCACGGGGGTTGCGGTCGGATACTTTGTTGCTCGTCGTCATGATGAAACCGCATCAGTTCCTCCTCGCGCCTCGTCTCCGCCTCGCAAGACCCGTGCGCGCGAACCATCAGACTTCTGCCACGGGCTGCTAGAGTGTTTCGAAGTGTGTCAGCTTCTTGAACTGTCTGAAGCGCGAATCGATGTCGGTGCGCGTCAGCTTGGATAGACCGTCGAGACTGAACTGTTCCACGTTGAACGAAGCCATAACCGAGCCGAATATGATCGATCGGCGGAACACCTCGTCGGTCAGTTCTCCGGACTCGGCGAGATAGCCTATGAACCCTCCAGCGAATGAATCTCCCGCCCCGGTCGGATCGTAGACTTCCTCCAGCGGGAAGGCCGGCGCTCCGAAGACCGAACCTTCGTTAAACATCAGCACTCCGTACTCCCCGCGTTTCACGATCAGGATTTTCGGGCCCATTGCCATTATCTTACCCGCCGCCCGCACGAGGTTGGCCTCCCCGGCGAGCATACGAGCCTCTCCGTCATTGATGATGAGGATGTCGACCTTGCCGAGAGTGCGCTTCAGTTCGTCCAGCTTGCCGTCAATCCAGAAATTCATCGTGTCGCAGGCGACAACTTTCGGGTGTTCGATTTGTTCCAGAACCTGGGATTGGAGTTCGGGGTCGATGTTGCCCAGAAAGACGTACTCCGAACCCCTGTAGGATTTTGGTATCTCAGGTTTGAACGCCTCGAAGACGTTGAGTTGTGTGTCGAGTGTTCGCGCCTCGTTGAGATCGTAGCTGTACTCCCCCTTCCAGCGGAAGGTTCGCCCGTCGGCCCGCACCAGACCGTCGGTGTCGATGTTATGGCGCTTGAAGATCGCGGAGTGGTCATCGCTGAAATCATCTCCGACGACCGCGACGACTCGGACCGGGGAGAAGAAGCTGGCGGCTACAGAAAAATAGGTTGCCGATCCGCCCAGCGCGTCGTCCACTTCGCCGAAGGGTGTCTTCACCGAATCCAGCGCCACAGAACCGACAACCAGTATCGAGGATTTCATCGCGCTCCCTGCAACCCTTGAGAAGAATGCGTACTAATCATGATGGCGACGGTTCGACAATGTTCCGGGCGGAACCCACGATGTCCTTCGCATACACCTTTTTCGAATGATCCTGTAGAAGTCTGCGGAGAGTCGGGCTGATTTCGACCCTCCGGGTGGCGAGCACCGTGCCGATCGCGGCTATCATGACCACGGAACCGAGGGCGCCTCCCTCCGGTCCGTACGCACCCCCGGTAAACCAGTCCGCTCCCGACATTTCGGTCGTCCAGATGGAACTGATCTGGATGCCCGAGACGGCATACCCCGAAACAGGTCCGATCGCTACGTTCCAGCCGATGTGAATGCCGAAGGGAAACCAGAGCGATCGGGTCCGCAGGTACGCCACCGACAGGAGTATCCCGGCCAGAAACGTGTTCGTCGTCCCCAGCCACGTCGCCCCCGGGTTCAAGTGGTGCAGCAAGCCGAAAAGCCCCGACAGAAGAATCATTGCCGGCCACGCGCCGATACCGGCCATCAATACCTGCAAGGGGTAACCCCTGAAAACGAGTTCTTCGTTGGCGGCGGAAACGCCGAGCATTGCGAGGATGAGCAGGAAGTTCAACCAGAAGCCGTCACCATGTACAGCGGTTTCTATGCTGAGGTTTTCGACTACGGCGCCAACGAGGTCGAAGAGCAGCAACATTGCCAGCGCAATCAGTAGACCCAGCACGAGATCCCGCCCCCACTTCTCATGCATCGCGACGCCGTACGTGGAAACCGGGATGCGATCGACAAAGCGAACCATGAACAGCAAGGCGCCGACGGCCGGGATCAGCAGCGCGATCGCATTGAGACCCAGCAAGCCGACCTCGCTCTCGGCCAAGGAAGGATCCAGTAGGGCCGAGATCAAGGCGCCCGCGGCGAACAGCAAGAGGCCGAAGATCAAGAGATAGATGGCAAACTTCCAGCCGGATCGGAGCTCGCTCGATTCGTTAAACAAGACGGACATGATCTTAGTTATCAGTAGTCAGTAGTCGGTAGTCAGTTAGTTATCAGTTTGCAGTTCGCACACCCCAACTGACTACTGACTACTTCCCAAATACTTCCCCACCAGCAGGTCCAGGCGCTTCCGCGTCTCTGCCGGTATCTTCGCCGGATCCGTGATCACGGCGTACTTGAGAGCGTCCTTGCAAGCGCAATCCCGACTCCCGGGTAGACGAGGGACGGCGGCACGAATGATCTTTTGCGCGTTGACGCTGTTCTTCTGGAGGTTCTCGATGATTTCACTGACGGTCACCGAATCGTGATCCGGATGCCAGCAGTCATAATCGGTTACCAGTGCCATCGTCGTGTAGCAGATTTCAGCCTCCCTGGCGAGCTTGGCTTCCTGTAGGTTCGTCATGCCGATGACATCCATGCCCCAACTGCGGTATGTGTACGATTCCGCCTTGGTCGAAAATTGCGGGCCTTCCATACAGATGTAGGTCCCTCCGCGGTGGATCGAAATGTCGGCATCCGCGGCCGCGCTCTCGATGACGTCGGCCAGGTCCGGACAGATCGGATCCCCGAAACTGACGTGTGCGACCAGCCCGTCTCCGAAGAAAGTCGAAACTCTGGTCCGGGTCCGGTCGAAAAACTGGTCGGGAAGCAGGATGTCCAGGGGGGCATGTTCCTCTTTGAGGGAACCGACTGCGCTTGCGGAAAGGATGCGCTCCACGCCGAGTTTCTTGAAGCCGTAGATGTTGGCCCTGAAGTTCAGCTCCGAAGGCATGATCGTGTGGCCGCGTCCGTGCCGGGCGAGAAAGGCCACCCGGCGGTCCTCCAGAGTACCGACGCGGTAGGCGTCTGACGGAGAGCCGAATGGCGTTTCGACAGACATTTCCTGAATGTCGGTCAGCCCGTCCATTTCGTAGAGGCCGCTGCCTCCGATGATGCCGATCTTGATTTCATTCGCCATGTTCGACTAGCTCCAACAGCACTCCGTGGGTGGACGACGGATGCACGAATGCAACCCGAGTGTTGTGGGCACCGGCGCGCGGCGATTCGTCGATCAACCGCGCACCCGCGGCCTTCATCCTTGCGAGAGATTCCTCGATGTCGTCGACCCGTACCGCGATGTGATGGATTCCGGGACCGCGTTTGGCCAGGAACTTCTCGATCGGCGACTCCGCCGTGACCGGCTCCAACAGCTCGATGCGGCTCTCTCCGATCGGAAGCATGGCGACCCGCACACCCTGGTCTTCCACGTGGTCGAGTCCCTCGAGTTCCAAGCCCAAACACTCTTCGTATGTTTTCGTCGCCTCTTCGAGCGACCTGACCGCGATTCCGATGTGTTCGATGATCATGACTGGGCCCCCTCGCGACCTTCAAAGCTCAGACGTTCGATCAATTCCTCGACAACCGAGTATGGATCGGTCTCGCGCCTGGAAATGGCATCGACGACTCGCTCGAGCTCATCCCCTGGGAAGGCGCTCTCCATCACCCTTCCGACGAGTCTCTCTTGCATCAACTTGACCAGACGGTCCCGCGTGGCCTGACGTCGACGTTCCGCCTCGACCGGCTGGCTCTGGAAGACGCGATGGCAATCCGCGATCGTGCGCGACAACTCCTCGATCCCGTCGCCATCCGTTGCCGTCACCCGCACAATTGGCGGCTCCCAATCCCTCGTGTGTGGCGCCAGCGACAGCATCGCCTGAATCGCCCGCTCCATCTTCTCTACGCCCGGTCGGTCGCACTTGTTGATGACGAAAATATCGCCGATCTCCATGATTCCCGCCTTCAAGGCCTGGATGTCGTCGCCCATGCCCGGGACGAGCACCACGATCGACACATCAGCGAGTTTCACGATGTCGACTTCATCCTGACCGACCCCTACGGTTTCAACGATCACGGGGTCCTTGCCTGCAGCGTCCAGGACAGTCACAACGTCGGTCGTCGCCGCGGCCAATCCCCCTAGGTTCCCCCGCGTGGCCATGCTGCGGATGTACACTCCGGGATCCTTCTCCAGCGCGTGCATCCGGATCCTGTCGCCGAGAATGGCGCCACCCGTGTACGGGCTGCTGGGATCGACCGCGACGATCCCGACCGGCTCGCCCGCCTGACGGTAGGAAAGGGCCAGTTTGTCGACCAGAGTGCTCTTGCCCGAACCCGGGCTGCCTGTCACGCCGAGGATCCGGGCCCTGCCGCTCTGCGGGAAAATTTTCTGCAACAGTGCGAGGCTGCCGTCAGCGCGGTTCTCGACTGTTGTAATGACCCTTGCCAGCGCTCGTACATCACGTTTCGAGAAACGTTCTAAGAGGTCATTCATAGGGTCGCTGAAGTTGGTGGGAGCTAGCAGCCCGTGGCAGAAGTCTGATGGCTCGCGTTACGGCGGCGTTGCGCCAGATGCTAGGCGCCGCGCCGACTGCGATGCGGGTACATCGTTGAGGTGTGGCAACAACGCAGATGGTGTGACGCCGCCGTAACCCTCCGGGCGCACGGGGGTTGCGGTCGGATACTTTGTTACTCGTCGTCATGATGAAACCGCATCAGTTCCTCCTCGCGCCTCGTCTCCGCCTCGCAAGACCCGTGCGCGCGAACCATCAGACTTCTGCCACGGGCTGCTAGGCGCTAATCCCGCAGGATCTGTCTGGCGATCACCATGCGCTGGATTTCGCTCGTGCCTTCACCGATCGTGCAGAGCTTGACGTCCCTGTAGAACTTCTCAGCAGGATAGTCCTTGATATAGCCGTAGCCGCCGTGGATCTGGACACTCTCGTTGGCGACGCGGACTCCCACTTCGCCTGCGTAGAGCTTGGCCATCGACGACTCCAGGGTCGTCGTCATGCCGTTGTCTTTCATCCATGCCGCCCGGTACATTAGGAGGCGCGCGGCGTCGATTTCCGTCGCCATGTCTGCAAGTTTGAACTGGATGGCCTGGAATTCAGAAATGGACTTGCCGAACTGCTTGCGTTCTTTGGAGTAGCTGAGCGCTGCTTCATAGGCTCCCTGAGCCATGCCGACGGCCAACGCCGCGATCGAGATCCGCCCGCCGTCGAGCACTTTCATGGAATCACGGAAACCGCTGCCTTCCTCACCCAGGAGGTTCTCGGCCGGTATCCGACAGTCTTCGAAGATGACGGTCGAGGTATCGCTGGCTCGGAGACCGAGCTTGTTTTCCTTATGGCCGGGATGAAAGCCAGGCGTTCCCTTCTCGATGATGAAGGCGGAAATCCCGTCGTGCCCCTTCGTCGGATCCGTCACTGCCATGGCGATACAGACTTCACCGTAAGTACCGTGGGTCGTGAATGTCTTCTGCCCCTTCAGGATCCAAGAATCGCCGTCCTTCATCGCCACGGTCTGTGTGCCACCGGCGTCGCTGCCGGCTTCAGGCTCGGTCAGGCTCCATGCCCCAAGCTTCTCACCTTTCGCCAGCGGTATGACGAATCTGGTGCGTTGATCTTCCGTTCCTGCGAGGAAGATGTGTCCGGTGCACAGCGAGTTGTGGGCAGCCACGGAAATACCGACGGAACCGTCCACTCGCGACAGTTCCTCAACGATGGCAATGTATTCCTGGTATCCGAGCCCGGTTCCGCCGTATTCGGTCGGGATGAGGACGCCCAGAAACCCGAGTTCTCCGAGTTTGTCGAGCACTTCTCGGGGGAAGATCTGCTTCTCATCCCACTCCATCATGTGCGGACGAATTTCGTTCTCGGCGAACTCCCGGACTGTCCGCCGAATCTCTTGCAGCTCCTCCGACTGGCTGAACTCCATGCTTCCTCCGTCGAAACGTAACCGAGCTTTATACCATGAACCGGTTTGTAGTGGCCTGTAACAATGCTATCGGTACCATCGCCGATGGGTCTTGCGGGCGAGGTCGAGGAGGGAGACGGAAAGCGATGCTCATTCATCGGTGACGGCTTCCGACAAAGAGATCGCCCGCAACCCCCATCGGCCCGAAGGGTTCGGCCCAACGGCGCCGTCTTCGGTGTCGTAACGCCCTCGCAATGAAACAGCATTGGCTCGGGCGTCACTCCTAGAATCCGACGCCGTTCCGCCGAACGCTGGTACCGATAGCACTGTTACAGGTCACTCTAGTTGGAACGCGCACGATGACTCCGTAGTGGGCAAGAACTTGCCCACTACCGACGACCGCGTTCTTGTACCCGGCGTCTATCCGTCAGGGGGCGTGGGTGGAACGCTCCACGACGCAGGCGCCCGGCCCGAGGACGCTTCGGATATATACCGGAATGGAGGTTGGGGGCGTGGTGTCGAACTAGGTCACTAGATGGAAGGATCAATCATCGTCCACGGAGTTTCACAATCGCCGCAGAGGTACCGATGCCCTGAGGGTTCGAATCCCTCCAGCTTGATGAACGAGGAGGAGCAGTACGGGCAATAGACGATCGCGCCTTCAGGCTGTGTCGCGTCGTCGATACGGTCCCCGAATTCTTCGACCGAAGACAGCAGGGCTTCGACAATCAGCGCCTGCCCGCGCCTCCAGTCGTCCTTCGACGGCCAGAAAACCTCGACGACAATCGGGAACCATCCGTGCTGGATGCGAACCGCCTCCGCATCTGTTCCGTAGTTTACGAGGCAGTCCGCCCGGCAGTCAGTACCGGCCAGCTTTCCCTCCAGCACCCTGAGCAGTTCCATCAATCTGCTCAAACCGGACGATCCCCGTACATGCACCTCGATCCACACGCTGTCTTCCGGTTCGTGCCCCGCACAGCAGGCCGTCACCTTCATCCAGGGGACGTTTGTCAGCTTGCGTAATACCGGTCGGAGGATCTTGTCCGCCTGGTTCAGGAGGTCCGGGTTCGACATGGTCTGAGGATAGCACAGAGTCCAGGAGTCGGAAGTCCAAGGTCCGAGGTCGAGCTAAGAAGTCCAAAGTCCAAGGTCCAAAGTCGGGTCCATACTGTCCTGACCTCGGACCTGGGTTCTGGGTTCGCGCTAAGAACCAAGCACCGAGAACCCAGCACCTGGAACTGACGTGTCAGAAGTGTTTCCACCCCTTCGGATCCAGCACCTGTTCCCTCAGCCCTTCGATCAGCAGAATCTGCGGCTTCTCGCCCGAAGGCACGATTTGACCGATGCATGTTATCGGTACGCCGTCGATCTCGCTGGGCAGATCTTCAGCCGTCACGATCAGTTCGTACTCCTCACCGCTGTGCAGGGCTCGGGAAACCTCCGCACCGGGGTGGAGTGGAATCGACTCGCTGGTGATCCGCGCGGAGACAGATGAAGCTTCCAGAATGTGTGTGAGGTCGGCGGAAAGCCCGTCGCTGATGTCGATCATCGCGGTCGCCCGGTCCGCGACTCTTGAGCCGATCCGGTGTCGGGGTTCCGGGTAAAGACTACGGCGGATCGCTGGATGGTCCCTCCGACCCTCCTCAAGCAACTCGAAGCCATGACCTTCCTCGAGCAACTCGAGGCCCATTGCGGACCCTCCAAGACTGCCCGTGATGTAAACGTGGTTCCCCGAACGAGCGCCGGATCGAAGTACCGCGCTGCCTCGCCGAACATGTCCGATGACCGACACGTCGACGAACACTCGATCTGCAGCCGAAGAATCGCCCCCGACAAGGCTTATCTCGAATTCACGGCACGCCGCTGCTACGCCATCCAGGAAGGCGTCGATCCACGATCGTTCCAGATCCCGGGGCAGGGCCAGCGACAACAGACAAAAATCCGGGATTCCTCCCATCGCACCGATGTCGCTGACGTTGACTGCCACGGCCTTGAATCCCACGGAGTCCGGGGGATGGGTTTCGCGTCGGAAATGCGTGTTCTCGGCAAGCAGGTCCGAACAGACCAGGGTAGAAAAGCCCGACGAGAGATCGATGACGGCCGCATCGTCGCCGATCCCGACACGCACTGTTGTGTCGCCGATCCCGACACGCACCGACGTGTCGGCGAACCTTTTCCGGATCATCTCGATCAACTGGTCTTCGGGGTACATGGGGGGGACCCAGTAGTCAGTAGCCAGTAGTCAGTAAAGAGTGCCGTGGACCAAGTCACGCAGTCCCCTGAGCCGTGATCCTAGCGGCGTCCTTTTCTCGTTGCGCGCTTCGCGGCAGATTTCTTTGACGCCGTCGTCGACCGCTTGGCGGCTTTCTTCTTCGTCTTCTTCTTTGTCAGCTGTTTCTTTGCCGTTTTCTTGCGCGGAGTCCTCCGCTTGGGAAGGGGCTTGGGCTCGGTGATGATGGCCTCGGCGTACACCTCGTGGATCCGGCCGACAAAGACGAACCGCATTTCCTGCCGCAGTTCTTCGTTGACGTCTTCCAGGTCGCGCTCGTTCAGTGCGGGGAGGATGACCGAACGGATCTTGGCTCGCCTTGCGGCGAGAACTTTCTCCTTGATACCTCCGACCGGAAGAACCTCTCCGCGCAACGTGATCTCTCCGGTCATCGCGATGTTCCGGTGGACCGGCTTCCCGACGAGCATCGACATCATCGCCGTTGCCATCGTCACACCGGCCGACGGTCCGTCCTTCGGAATTGCCCCCTCGGGCACATGGACGTGGATGTCGTTGCCGGCGAAGAAGTCCTCGTCGATTCCGAAGTCTGTCGCATGCGAGCGCGCGTAACTCATCGCCGCGTGGGCGGACTCTTTCATTACGTCGCCGAGCTGTCCCGTCAGGGCCAGCCCACCCTTGCCCTTCATGGCCGTGGCCTCCACAAAGAGAATGTCCCCGCCCGTTGGAGTCCACGCCAGGCCGGTCGCGACGCCGATCTCGTCGTTCTTCAAGAGCTCATCCTGGAAAACCTTCGGGCGTCCAAGATACTTATCGACCTGTTTAGGATTCAGCCTACGTAAGCGTGATTGGCCCATCGCCACCTGGCGTGCAACCTTTCTGCAGACGCTCGCGATCTCTCGTTCCAGGTTTCTCAAACCGGCTTCCTGCGTATAGCCGCTGATCACGGCCCGCAGACCCGACTCACTGAACTCGAGATGTTTTTTCGTCAGCCCGTGCTCATCCAGTTGTTTCAGGATCAGATGCCGTTCGGCGATTTGGATCTTTTCTTCTTCGGTGTAACCACTCAAACGGATGATTTCCATTCGGTCCCGGAATGCCGGCTGGATCGGGTCGAGCGTGTTTGCGGTCGTGATGAACATCACGTCGGACAGATCGAATGAGACGCCGAGGTAGTTGTCGCGGAAAGAGGAGTTCTGTTCCGGGTCCAGCACTTCGAGCAGGGCAGAGGATGGATCTCCCCGGAAATCAGCCCCAATCTTGTCGACTTCGTCCATGATGAACACCGGGTTGTTCGTGCCCGCTTGCTGGATGCTCTGGACGACCCGACCCGGCATCGCTCCCACGTAGGTGCGCCGGTGTCCCCGAATCTCAGCTTCGTCGTGGACGCCACCGAGACTGAGGCGGACGAACTTGCGACCAAGCGCCCTGGCGATCGAGCGGCCCAGCGACGTCTTGCCGACCCCGGGGGGTCCCACAAAGCATAGGATGGGTCCCTTGGTTTTCTGCCTCAACTTTCGTACGGCAAGGTGCTCGATGATCCTCTCTTTGATCTTCTCGAGGCCATAGTGGTCCTCGTCGAGAATCTTCTGCGCTTTCTTGAGGTCGAGGTTGTCTGGGGTTGCGGTGGACCAGGGTAGGCCGACCATCCAGTCCAGGTAATTGCGCAAAGTGGCAGTCTCGGCCGAATCGGGGTGCATCCGCTCCAACCTTCCGATCTGGCGCTCGGTTTCTTCGGCTGCCTCTTCGGGCATCTTTGCGTCTCGAACCCTTTCCCGGTACTGTTCGATCTCCTCGAGCAGTTCGTTGCCTTCACCCAGTTCCTGCTGTATCGCCTTCATCTGTTGGCGGAGGTAGTACTCCCGCTGAGTCCGATCGATCTCTCCTTTTGCTTGTGTCGTGATGTCGTGCTGAATCTGGAGGACCTCGATCTCCTTCGCCAGCATTGTGTTGATCTGCCGGAGCCGATCAACAGGGTCGGTGATCTCCAGGACATTTTGAGCGTCTTCGATCCGCAGCTCCATGTTCGAGGCGATCAGGTCTGCCAATCGACCGGGGTCTTCGAGGTTCGCAGCGATGATGACGATGTCCTGGGAGATGTTCTTGCCCAGAGAAATCGCCCGCTCCAGCGCCGACTTGACGCTCCGTATCAGCGCTTCCAGTTCCAGGGATTCCTGTCTCGGCGGGAATTCGGCCTCCGGGAACACCTTGGCCTGGAGGAAGGGTTCCGGACCGGACAGATACTGGACACTCGCCCGCGCGAAACCCTGGACGAGGATGCGCACGCGACCGTCGGGGAGCTTCAGCATGCGCATGATCAGCGATACGGTTCCGAATGGGTAGAGGTCCTCCGCGGTGGGCTCCTCGACGTCCGGTGTCTTTTGAGACACTACCAGTACCATCCGGTTCTCGGCGAGTGACTGGTCGACAGCCTGGATGGACTGCTCCCGGTTCACGAAGAGCGGGACAATCATATACGGGAAGACAACAACGTCCGGCAGCGGCAAAACCGGCAGCGTCTCGGGTATGGAAACCTGCTGGTCTTCGGGCGTCTCTTCTGGTTCGTCGCTTATAATTTCCATAGTCTTCTAAGTGTAGGTGCGCTCTATGAGCGCACATTCCTCAAGCTGGGCAACGTGCGGTCATAGACCGCACCTACACCATTCACCCAATCGGAATAACCGTCTCTCCGTCCCGTTCCATCAGTTTGGGAAGTTGAATATTCAAGAGCCCGTCCCGTAATTCCGCCGAGGATTTCGAATAGTCGATTTCGCTGCCGATCGCGATGTCTCGCCTGAAGTAGCCGTAGTTCCGCTCCATGCACAGGTATCGGCAGCTCCCCTGTTCGGCGGGCGGGCGCCGTTTGGTACCGGCGATGGTGAGAATTCCGTCACGCCACCTGAGCTTGATGTCGTTCTTAGCCACGCCAGGCAGCTCCACCCGGACTATGATTGCGGCCGGCCGCTCGTACACGTCGACGATCGGAGACCAGGTGGATTGAAAACGTTCCTCGGGTTCGAACTGGAAGTAGACCATGCGTGTGCCTAATCCCGGCTCTCGAGGAGGTCTTTCAACTCCGCCATGAATTCCTGGACGTCCTTGAAGTCGAGGTATACGGACGCGAACCGGACGTAGGCCACCTTGTCGAGGTCCTTCAGTTCCGTCATGATCGTCTCTCCGACCGACCCGGTAGAGACCTCGCGAACGGGCGATTCCTGGGCAAGGAGCTCGACTTTGTCCGCGATAGCCTCGAGTTGAACCATCGAGACTGGTCGGCGCTCACACGCTTTCAGTATGCCCGATAGTACCTTCTGACGTTCGAAGCGTTCGCGGCGCCCGTCCTTCTTGATGACCATGTAGGGGATCTCGTCGATTCTTTCGTAGCTGGTGAAGCGGCGGCTACACTCCAGGCACTGCCGGCGCCGCCGGATCGCATCGCCTTCCTTACTTTCGCGGGAGTCGACCACTTTGTCTCTCAAGTGGCCGCAAAAAGGGCATTTCATAGCTTATGGAACTGTCAGGCCGGCTCTGGGGTGATCAGATCCCTCGCCGATATGCCTTTCCAGGTCATGTAGATTGCTGCGACGACAATAGTCGGAACATAGGTAAAGAACCAGGCCAACAATGAGGCCCCAACCGCGGTTTCCAGGGGCACCAGGAAGAATGTTGTCACGCAGAAAATGAATCCGACCTGGAAGCCTCCACCGATTCCCGGTACCTGTGCGATCGATCCGATTGCGGAGGCGACTAGCACCAGCGTCGCCGCCCGGAAAGTGAACTCCAGGTTCAGCCCGAACAGCATCAGCCAGAATTGTAGCGCAATCCCTACCCACAGCAGCAGCGAGTATACTGTTGTAAGTCCCAGGTTGCGCCAGCTGCCCGTGATGGCCAGACCGTCCCCAAACCGTTCGAGTGTGGTCGAGAGCCGTTCGAAGGAAAGGCGTCTGGCGATCGAAGGTACGTGCGCTCGGAACAGGATAAACACGAGAAGCGCGACCGAGGACAGAGCCAGAAGCAGCCAGACGGATGTCGTCAGCAGGTCGATCGCGCCCGTAGCTCCGGTTTCCGCCCCAACAACACCAACGGTTGCAGCAAAGAGCAGGATCAGCATCAGCGTATCGAAGACCCGCTCGACGACGATCGTCGCGAAAGATCCGGCCATGGCGACGCCTTCCGTGCGTGCAATCCAAACCGGTCGGGCGAACTCCCCGGCCCTGCCGAGCAGGTAGATCACGGCGAAACCGAGGATCGTTGCGCCGACGAGGGACGTCATTTTAATTAACTTCATTGAAATGAGTAAGATCTGCCACCTGAAAGAGCGGACGACGTAGTTGACGAAGGTCAGCACAGTCGAGGCGGCCAGCCACATGGGTCGGACGTCGGTGACGCTCTCGAGAAAGAGCCTCGAATCGAAGTCCCGGCGGAACACCAGGTACATAGCCACCGCGAAAGCCGCCAAAGCCAAAAAAAACAATAGTTTCCGGCCCATGTCGGGGGGAATTATCTCAGAAAGGTTTAACGTTGTTGAAACATTTCTTCGCGTGACTACGTTAACCGATTGTGAGTGCCGGCGATGCGGATGGAGCCCCTAGTTGGACCGACCGGAAGCCGAACTGGTGAGGCAGTGCCTGGAGGGTGAGCATGGCGCCTGGGAGTCAATAGTCCGGCAGCATCACCAGCGGATCTACAACCTGGCGTACCGCTACACCGGACGGTTCGATGAGGCAGAAGACCTGGCTCAGGAGATATTTCTCAAGGTCTACCGCACCTTGGCCTCCTACCGGCCGGAATCCGGAGCGCTGGTTACGTGGTTGATACGAGTTAGTCGAAACCATATCATCGACCACTACCGGAAGTTCAGGACCGAGCGTTCCAGGACCGACGCGATCGATGCCGAGTTCGAGCGCGTCGAGGAAAATCCGGCACGCTATGACAGCCCCGGGGAGGCTCTCGAGAAGCGGGAGCTCTCCGACCTCGTCCACCAGGGATTGCTCCGGCTGAGCGAGGACCTCAGAGAAGCCGTGATCCTAAGGGACCTGGAGGGTTTTACTTATGACGAAATGTCGGGCTTGTTGGACGTCCCGATCGGGACCGTCAAATCACGGATCAATCGAGGCCGCGGCGAACTCGCCCGGGTCCTAGGCCGATTGAAGGATCAGTTATGAACTGCACGACTCTTGAAGCCAGGCTTTCCGACTATCTGGACGGACTGCTCATGGCCGGCGAGCACCATTCGGTCGAAGCTCATCTCGCTTCATGTGACAGGTGTCGGCGACTCCACGAGAGCATGGAGGAGGTCCTCGATTGGGGCCGGAATTTCCCCGTTTTCGAAGCCCCCGAGTGGCTCGTGACGAGAATTCTTGCGAACACCCCGCGGAAGGAACGCGAAACCTGGAGGGACACGCTGGGGGCACTCGGACGTTGGGTCCTGGACACCAGAACCGCGATGTCCGTCTTCACCTCGATGATCGTGTTGGGCTGGATTTCCAACACCGTCGGAATAGCTCCCAGCCTGGCCGACTTGCGGAGCCCGGCAGCGATCTATCAGAGTGCCGGTGATCTCGTCAACGATGCATACGACGGGGCTGTTCGGCTTTACTACCGCGCTCCGCTGGTCACGCAGATTCAGTCTCAGATCGAGCGGTTGAGGGAGAGTTCTTGATGAATTGTGCTTACCACGCTGACGCTGCGAGTGTGGCTTTCTGTGTTACCTGCGGCCGAGCCCTCTGCGAGTCGTGCAAACGAGATGTGCAGGGAAGTGTCTACTGCGAGACCTGTCTTGGGGAGAGGATGAGAGGGGGACCGGCCGCCCGCGGGCCGACCCCGCCGTCCAGTGTCGGCGGGGAGAGTCCGGGCGCCGCATTTGCTCTCGGCCTGATCCCGGGAGTTGGAGCCATCTACAACGGGGAATTCTTCAAAGCTGCCGTTCACATCATCATTTTTGGAGTTCTGATCAGCATCGTCGATTCGACTCGTGGCCTGGAACCGCTGTTCGGGCTGCTCATCACCGGGTTCTACATCTACATGCCGTTCGAGGCGTACTATACGGCCAAGAAGAGACGTCTAGAAACTCAAGGTGTACAGTTGGAAACGCCGATCGATCGCCTTCACGAACAGGTTGCCGGCGTCGAGAATAAGGAACTTTGGGGTGGCGTTGCCCTCGTCGTTCTGGGCGCGTTGTTCCTGATGGACAACTTCCGGTTCTTTCAACTGCGTCAGATCTTCGAATTCTGGCCTGTGGCGTTGATCGCAATCGGCGTGTGGCTGATCTGGAGCAAGCAGGAGAAGGGCGAAACAAAGACTCCAGATGAAGGGCAGGCAGACAGATGACTGGAGCGTTCGTGTTGATCACCCTGGGCGTTCTGCTCTTGATGAACAACCTCTACCCGACACAGTTCGAGTTCGGGCGGATGTGGCCGCTGATTCTGATCGTCATCGGCGTCGTCAAGATCGTCGACTACCTCCAGCGCCCGGCCCCGGTAAAAAGCCCAACGACTGCCAAATCACCGCTGCCGCCGTCCTCCCCGCCGTCGGCCCCGAAACCAGGATCGGCGATACCATCTTTGAGCCCTGGCCGGCCCGTTCAGACCAACGCACCGCGTCAGTCGCCGGGCTACAGCGGTGGGGGAAGCGAAGCTTCAAAGCCTGTCGAAAAGGCGGACCCGGAACCGAAGGACGATGAAGGAAGCTCGTCATCGGTCCCGGGAAAGGAGGATTGAGATGAATCCGCGTCGTGGCCTGGGCACCATCTTCTGGGCGATCATACTGATCGCTGTCGGAGTGGTGCTGTTGCTCCGAAACCTCGGCTATGACATCCCGATCTGGCAGGGGCTGGCCCTGTACTGGCCGATTCTGATCATCGCCTGGGGGCTGCTGAAGGTCGTGGATTACTACCGATTGAAGGGCGAGAATCGACGGCTGTTTTCCGGGGGCGAGGTCGCCCTGCTCGTGTTGGTCCTCTTCGTCGGCAGTGCTCTGACTGCCGCCGCTCACCTCACTTCCGAAGTGGGGTTCATCGACATCAACCTGGGCGAAGATTTCGATCTCTTTGACCTCCTGGGTGACAACTACGAATTCTCAGCCAATCTCGAGGCTGAAGCCGTGCCCGGACGGAGCGTCGAGATCCACAATATCTATGGTTCGGTGGAGGTCGAACCCGGAGAGGGCGATAGGATCGTCGTCAACATCGAAAAGACCGTCCGGGCAACAAGCCGCGAGCAGGCCGAACGCCTTGAGCCGGAAATGTATTTTACGATCACCGATCGGGGTGATTCCTACGTTGTCGAGTCCAATCGCGACGACCTCCGCTCATCCCTCCGACGGCGGTTCAAGACCAGCCTCACGATCCAAGTGCCCGCTGAGTCATCACTCCGGGTCAACAACAAGTATGGTCCTGTTCGCGTCACGGGCCTGAGTGGAGACCAGGAGGTCGAGAATCGTTACGGCGGCACGACGATACGAGGCGTCACCGGCAGTGTCCGGATCGAGGACGGCTACGGTCCCGTCGTCACCGAGAACGTCTCAGGGAGCGTCGGCATCGTCAACAAGTACGGCAGTGTGACCGTCACCGAAATCGGCGGTGACGCCCTCGTCGAGAACAAATACGGAAGCGTCCACGTGTCGGGGGTCGTGGGAGACGCGACGATCGACAACAAGTATTCCCTGGTCAGCGTCGAGAGAGTCGGAGGCCGGGTTCAGATCGAAGGGCGCAACAACTCGGTCGACCTGGAGGACGTGACGGGTCCGGTCGAAGTGGAGAGTTCCTACAAGGACATCATCGTACGCAACGCGGCTGGAGAGATCGACCTTGCCAACCGGCACGGCGGCATTCGACTCCTGTTTGAGGTTGAGGTGCCGCCGCAGAACGACATCTCCTTCGTCGGGACCGGCGACTATACCGACATCCGGATCGAGATGCCCGCGGCCTCGAACTTTTCGCTCGATGCCCAGACCCGCTCCGGCTCATTCGATTCGGATTTCGAGGGAATCGACCGCGTGTCGTCGGGACGCGACCAGAGGGTCGTCGGAGAGCTTGGCGAAGGCGGACCCCGCATCACGATTCAAACCAGTCGCGGGGACATAAGGAAACGGCTTGAGTTTCCTCCACACGACCGATTCCAATCACCGGTTCCGCATCTACCCCAATCTGCTGAAGAGGCACACGGTAGAGAGGGGATGAGGGAAGGGGAAGTAGTCGTAGTCGGTAGTCAGTTGTCGGAAATCGAACATTCTTCAGTCAGGAGGAATAATGAATTGTCCGAAGTGTCAGGCGACGGTAGAGGCGCATCACAGGTTCTGCGCTCACTGCGGCAACGAATTGAAACATTCAGTTACGAATACTATGCGTCCGTCTGAGGAGCGAATGGACACGGGGCTGCTGGCGGTTGGGGCGGCCCTGCTCATTTGCTGCGGCTTCTTCTTTGTCTTACATTGAGCCTCACTCTGATCCCTAACTGACTACCGACTACTGACTACTGACTACTTTCTCGCTCCAAGTCAAAACACCGGGAGAACATACACATGTATTGCCCACAATGCGGAACGGAGGTCCAGCCTCAACACAGATTCTGCGGTAGCTGTGGGGCCGCTCAACCGGAGACAGCAGCGCCGGCCAGGAAGGTACGAACGCCAGAAAGCATGCAGGTCCATGTAAAGATCCTGGCCTGGCTCCTCGTCGGGTCGGGCGTACTCATGGGTATGCTGTCAACGATGGTTCTTCTCGCCGGTCGGATCCTGGAGTTCGTCGATTTCGGTTTCACTGGAGTCGAGATGGATCTCGGAGTGTTCCTGACATCCATCATCTCGCTCGTGGCGATCTCGATGGTCGTCGTGTCGGGCCTGACGGCGGCAGCGGGCGTGGGCCTGCTGTACTACCAGACGTGGGGTCGTGTGATGGCGATCATTGCCGCCGTGTTCATGCTATTCAAGTTCCCGGTGGGGACAGCCATCGGCATTTATGCCTTCTGGGTTTTGTTGTCGGCTGAAGGTCGAGAGCACTACAGGATCCGTTCGGCTCTGACCGCGGCATAAGTTTTGGCGATTAGCCGTCAGCCCTCAGCTATCTGATCGAAAGCCAAAAGTCACGAAGACGCGGGGAGACGTTCTCCCCGCGCTTTTGGTTTCTTGCGGCTGAATCAGCGGCTCTGGACAGCGATCCGAGGGCACGATAACCTCGGCTTGATGGTATCGAGAGTGTACATGGTTGGCTTCATGGGCTCGGGCAAGAGCACAGTGGGGCGCCTCGTTGCCGGGGAACTGGGATGGCAGTTCCTTGACCTGGACGAGGAGCTCGTGCGTCGTGAAGCGCGTCCCATCACGCGGATTTTCGAAGAATCCGGTGAACCGTATTTCAGGGAGATCGAAAGCCGGTTCCTCCGGACCGTTTCCAGAGACGAGCAATGTGTCATCGCTCTAGGAGGAGGAACGTACGTGGATCCCGACAACCGCGCCTTCGTCGACTCTCATGGCCTGTCTGTCTACCTGGAAGCTTCTCTCACGCGGATTCGCTCACGCATCTCCGATGACGGCACCCGGCCGCTTTTTTCCGACGCTTCGAGGGTCGAGGAACTCTTCGAGCGGCGCCGTCCTTCGTATAGAATGGCACGGGTACGGATCGATACTGACCCCCTCAAACCAGACGAGGTGGTGCGGGAAATTGTCCGTGCAATCGAATATTCATGAACACCCTGTCCCTACTCATATTGCTCCTTCTTCCGGTCCAGCTCGAGAGTGCGCGGTTCACGGTGCGCGTCGACGGCGAACGCGTCGGAACCGAAGAGTTCTCCGTATCGAAGGACGGCAGCGGTTTCGTCGCGCGCGGCCACACCAGGCTGAGGGTCGAGGGTAACAGTGTTGATGTTCGGAGCCGGATGGAGCTCGATAAGGACCTTAACCCGACCTTTTATGAGTACCGGTCCGAAGAGACTCTGATTCGTGTCCGACTTGCCGGCCCGGTGAGTGAAGTCGAATACACCGTCGAGGGTCAACGCACTCCATACGACGTCCGTATTCCGACGAACGGGATGATCGTAGACAACAACTTCTTCCACCACTACCTGCTCTTGCTGTACAAAGTCGGCAGCGAGGGAGGGGAGTTGCCGGTTTTCGTTCCCAACGAGATGCGATTAGGCAGCGTCCGGGTCCGTCCTACCGGAAACCTGACCTATGAGCTCGACAGCAGCAACCTGAAGCTGGAGGCTACGACCGATTCCAACGGCCGCCTCCTGCGACTGGTCCTACCCGACTCCAACGTCGTCGTCGAACGTTAGGAGTTTGTCACCGCAAAGGCGCAAAGACGCAAGGTTATTTTCTCGCTTCGTGGCGGAGATTGGCCGCCCCTGTCGGGAATCCGAACCGAAACGCTGCCTATCACCACGGAGGCGCAGAGACGCGGAGGTGGCAGCGAAGAAAGAAAACTCCTCTCTTTGCGTCTTTGCGCCTTTGCGGTGGAAACGAAATCTGACGCTTGGCGTGCGGTTGCAGTCAGGCGTAGCTTAGCGGAAGCTTTTCAGGGCTTCCGGCTCGTCATCGTAGACGTCGAAAACGGTGAGGAGTTTGGTGATCTGCATGAGGTCACGGACGCGGTGAGTCAGGCCCAGCAGTTTCAACACGCCGCCTTGATTCTTCACCGTGGTGAAGGACGACACGAGTTCGCCGAGCCCGGAGCTGTCGATGTAGTCGACGTCGGCGAGGTTCAACAGGAACTTCGTTTCACCGGCGTCGAGCATATTCTGGATCTTGTCGCGGAGCATGAGTGTTCCCTCACCGATCGTGATCCGTCCGGCGAGATCCAGGATTTCGACGTCGTCCAGGTGCCGCGCACTGATTGCCATGCTCATGCCGGTTGAGAGTCCTGTAGGTTTTTGACCATTCGCAGACGACTTCCTCCACCCTTGCGCTCCGTGACTTCAACCTTGTCCATGAACGAGCGGATGATAAGGATGCCACGCCCTCCGGGTTTCAGAAGGTTCTCGACATCGGTCGGGTCCGGTATCTCAGCCAGCTCGAAGCCCGGGCCCTGGTCCTCGACGATGACTTCGATGTTTTCCCCATCTGAAGAAATGCTGAGGAAGACGTTCTTGGAAGGATCTCCGCCGTTGCCGTGTTCGATCGCGTTGATCGTTGACTCGCTGACGGTCAGCTCGATCCAGTGTGCCAGCTCCTCACTCAGGCCGAACGCCCGGCTGGCCTTCTCAACGAGCTCCTGTACAGAGGTGAGCTCCTCCATCCGGCTTGGGACTGTGAGCTCGAAGACCGAAGAATCACTTTGACCCATCGGTCGAGAAGTAACATAGGGTTTTTGAAAAATCAATGAGTGATTCCGCTCGAAACCGCTCCAACAAGCGTGTACGCAGAGCGTGCTAGCTAGTGGCCTGTAACGGAGATATCGGTACCAGCGTTGCGGTGGAACGGCACCGGATTCTAGGAGCCGACGACGAGGTAATGCTCCTACATTGCGAGGAGGAGCGACAACGAAGACGGTGCCGTTGGGCCGCAACCCTCCGGGCCGATGGGGGTTGCCGTCGATCTCTTTGTCGTTCGTCGTCATGATGAAACCGCATCAATTCCTCCTCTCTCCTCGACCTCGACTGGCAAGACCCATCGGCGATGGTGCCGATATCTCCGTTACAGGCCACTGGAGTTGGCCCGACACTCGCGCGTGCTATGCTGAGCCGTTCCCCAGGGTCCGTCTGATGCGTGGGTTTGAGCATTGGCGGAGTTGGATCGATGACTGCAAACATACGGGAAGTCCAGCCGGCAAAGTCGTTTCGCGGGGACGTCCGCTTGCCCGGGGACAAGTCGATCAGTCATCGTGTCGCCCTGATCGGCGCGATCTCCGAAGGTACCACCGAAGCGGAGAACTTTCCCCTCAGCGCGGACTGTCTCAGCACGCTTGCTTGCCTGCGGGCACTCGGGGTGGACCTCGGGCTCGAGAGTCACCGACTCCATGTCGAGGGTCGAGGTCTCGGTGGTTTGCAGGAGCCTCGGGAAGTACTCGACGCTGGGAACTCCGGTACTACGGCCCGCCTCTTGTTAGGGATTCTAGCGGGTCAGCCGTTTTCATCGACTCTGTCCGGAGATTCCTCGCTGCGGGAAAGACCGATGAATCGCGTGATCGACCCACTCCGACGCTTCGGGGCTCACATAGAGGCGGCCGAGGGCGAGCGGCTTCCTCTCCGGATCCAGGGAGGTTCTCTTCAGGCGATCGACTACGCGCTGCCCGTTGCCAGCGCGCAGGTCAAATCTGCCATTCTTCTCGCCGGACTCTACGCCTCCGGCGTCACCTCGGTACGCGAGACGTTCGCAACGCGGGACCACACCGAGATCGCCCTCGGTGGGTGCGGGGCAAACATATTGTCCGACGACTCACGAATTGATTTGGAAGGTGGGGGGAAGCTTGAAGCGCGATCGATACGTATCCCCGGAGACACTTCCTCCGCCGCCTTCCTCGTTGTGGCCGCGTTGGCCCTTGCCGATTCCGAATTGCGCTTGTTGGAGGTTGGGGTCAATCCGACTCGTTCCGGTTACCTGTCCCTCCTCGAACGTATCGGGGGAATCGTTTCGTTTGGATTGCTGAGAAGCGAGAGTGGCGAACCGGTAGCCGACGTTACGGTAAAGTCGTCGACTATGGGCCGCATCGACGTTCATTCGGCAGCGGTTCCGAGCCTGATCGACGAGTTGCCGGTTCTGGCGGTCCTGGGCAGCCGGTGTCGCGGGGGGTTGCGCGTCCGGGGAGCTGCCGAACTGCGCGTAAAGGAGAGTGATCGAATCGCCGCGATCGTTCGCAACCTCGAGAGCGTTGGCGTCTCCGTCGAGGAGTTTCCCGACGGCCTGTCCGTGGACGGTCCTCAGACGATTGAGGGGGGCACGATCTCTTCACACGGGGACCACCGAATCGCGATGGCGTTCGCGGTTGCCGGTCTGCTTTCCCGGTCTGGCGTGCGCATTCAGGACCCCGATTGCGTCGAGGTTTCTTTTCCCGGTTTCTTTGAAGTACTGGAGGAGTTGGCTAAGCGGTGAACGGTTTCCCGCCACGGATTGCACTGAGAATTCAGCCACGGATTTAACGGATTAGGAGTAGTCTTTCGGAGCGCAGACCACAGGTTTCTTCCAGTCCGTGTAATCCGTGGCTATGCCTCTTCTTTCAAGTCAATCTGCTCTTGTTCAACGCTGCTCGAAGAGAGCGTCCGATTCAGCCGCACGCGCATGATCCTGCGACCGACCATCTGATCGATCCGGTAGGTGTCTCCTTCGAACTCGATCTCATCGCCTTCGGTCGGCAGTCGGCCCGTCTTCATCAGGATGAAACCGGCCAGCGTAACGTATTGTCCTTCTTCGGGCACGCCCAAGCCCAATCTCTCGTTCAGTTCTCGGACAGATATGCCGGCGTCGATCAGGTAATTCCCGTTCGCCTGCGGGACGATCTCGTCAACCTCAACGTCATGTTCGTCCTGAATCTCGCCGACGATCTGTTCGATCAGGTCTTCGAGGGTGACGATGCCCTCCACACCACCATGCTCGTCGACGACGATTCCCATATGAGTTTGCGCCGTCTGCAGGACGCTTACGGCATTGTTCAGCCGCGCAGTATCGGGGATGAAGATCGGTTTGCGGAGCAAGTTCGAAATCCGGAACGTCTTCTGTTGGTGCAGGTAGGGCATCAGATCCTTGCCGTGTAAGATACCCAGCACGTTGTCCATGCTGCCGTGGTATACCGGAAAACGCGTGAAACGTGTTGTCTCTACCACGCGCAGAACGTCTTCCAGCGGCGTCGAGATCGCGAGTGACACGGTTTCCATCCGCGGCACCATCACATCTCGCACTTGCCGTTCCGAAAATTCGAGTACCCGCTCGAGCATCTTCCTCCGATCCTGCGTGTAGCTGTTGATGATCGACTTGAGTTCAACGTCTGATATCGACGCCGCAAGCGTCTGCTGATTCTCCCGAACGCTACGGTAGAAAAGACCCGCAAACCTGATTGCCAGTTGGGCCACGGGATAGACGACCCGCATCCACACCTCGATCGGGACGACGAGGCGGAGACTGATCCTCTCGGGCGTTCGCGTCGCGAACGCTTTGGGCCCCAGTTCGCAGAACAACAGAACGACAAGCGTCAGCACGATCGTTTCCAGCGCCAGGTAGAGGTCCCGCTGCTGCTCCTGGAAAGTGCGCGTGACGAGCGCCGCCGCCACGGTCGCGGCACCGATGTTGGCAAAGTTGTTGCCGAGCAGGATCGTCGCCAGAAGTTTCTGGGGTGCGTCCAACCAACCAGCGAGCTTCCGCGCGTTTCTGTTTCCCTTCGACGCGAGGTGCCGGATGCGATACCGATTGCTCGATAACACCGCCGTTTCCGACAGGGAGAAGAATCCTGACAGGAAAAGAAATACAAGGAGGATAGAGATTAGAAAGAAGGAGGACATGGGGCGCCCGGGTTAGGCGACGGGAACTCTTGCGCAGGCCTTGTTGACTGTCTTGTCGACTCGAGTTTCAATCTCGTCTTCGGCTACGCCCATGACGGAGGCCAGTTCGGAAACCAGCAGGAAACGGGCCCGGTCCTGCATGCGCTTTTCTCGGAACGAAAGAGGCTTGATCTTGTTGAGGTAGACCAGGTTCTTGTAGACCTCCGCGACATGGGAAATCGAACCCGATCGCATCTTTTCGGAATTCTCCTTGAAACGGTCCTTCCAGTCGCGTTGGGAGAAGAACTCACCGTTGGAGAGGAACGAAAAAAGGCGGTCGACGTCTTTTACATCGATCGTGCGACGGAGGCCAACGTCGTTGGCGTTGGCCGTGGGAACCATGACGAGGATATCGTTGGAGCAGATTCTCAGAAGATAGAATCTTTCGAACTTACCTTGAACCAGGCGATTCGAGATTTTTTCGATAATCCCGACACCGTGGTTTGGGTAAACCACTTGGTCGCCGATTTCAAACTCTTCCATATAACCTGCCGCGTATGAATAACATTTTACGGGTTTGGGTCGTGGACCGTCAAGGCGCGATACGTCTCGCCTGCCAGAGGGGAAGACCTTCGTTGCCGCCCGTGGAAGAGATGGGAAGCCCTTCCATCAGTACTTCGAAGGTGGTATGTGTTTTCGCGACTCACGCGAGATCATCGCAGTCGAGAGGAAGTAATCATGAGTGATCCAGTTCCGTCGGATATGAGCCCGGAAGATTTTCGTCGCTGGGGACACTACGCGATCGATTGGATTGCGGACTACCTGGCCGATCCAGAGAAGTATCCGGTTCTAGCACAGGTTGAACCGGGGGCGATCCGCGACCAGTTGCCAGCTTCACCGCCGGACGCGGGAGAGGATATGGAGACGATCTTTGCAGATCTGGAGCGCGTCATCGTTCCCGGGATAACCCATTGGAATCATCCGGACTTCTTTGCCTACTTTGCGATAACAGGGTCTGGTCCCGGAATACTGGGCGAACTCCTCACGGCGGCATTCAACGTGAACGCCATGCTGTGGAAGACCTCGCCTTCGGCGACGGAACTCGAGGAGCTTGTTCTGGATTGGCTCCGCCAGATGCTGGGACTTCCGGAAGACTTCATGGGCGTCGTCTACGATACAGCTTCGATTTCCACATTCCACGCATTTGCAGCGGCAAGGCAGGCGATCGGAGAGCGAGACGTCAGCGAAGAAGGAATTGCTGGTCCCGGAGCACCCAGACTGCGTCTCTATACATCGGAGCATGCGCACTCCTCGGTGGAAAAAGCAGCGCTGGCGATCGGGCTCGGCCGCCGGGGAGTCGTCAAAGTCGGTGTGGACAAGGGTTTTTGCCTGGACGTGGCCGATCTGGAAGCAGCGATCGAGCGAGACTTGCAGGATGGGTGGAGACCGTTCTGTGTCTCGGCGACCATCGGCACGACATCGACGACGAGCATCGATCCGGTGGATGAAGTCGCAAGGGTTTGCGAACGTCACGGGCTGTGGCTGCACGTCGACGCGGCATATGCGGGATCGGCGGCGATCCTGCCCGAGCTGCGACACGTTCTCGACGGTTGTGAACGTGCCGATTCGCTCGTGGTGAATCCTCATAAGTGGATGTTCACCCCGATTGATTTCAGCGCGTTCTATTGCCGCCGTCCCGAAGTACTCAAACAGGCATTCAGCATGACGCCGGAATACCTGAAAACGGCCGAGGACGACAGCGTCACCAACTACATGGATTACGGGATCCAGCTCGGACGCCGGTTCCGGGCGCTGAAATTCTGGATGGTCATCCGGTATTTTGGCGTGGACGGCATCCGCGAAAGGCTTCGCGAGCACATCCGTCTCAGCCAGATGTTTGCTTCCTGGATCGAAGAGAGCCCGAACTTCGGATTGATGGCTCCGGCGCCGTTCAGCACAGTCTGCTTTCGACTCGAGGGATCAGACGAAGAGAACCAGGTGCTGCTCGATCGGGTGAACGCCTCCGGTAAGGCTTTCCTGTCCCACACGAAACTCGACGATCGGCTGACCATCCGTTTCACGGTCGGGAACCTCCGTACCGAAGAGAGACACGTCCGCGCCGCATGGAAGTTGATCCAGTCAGTGGCCGCTGACCTAGACTGAGGTTTCTTAACCACGGAGGCACTGAGGCGCGGAGTTTTTTGGTAGGCAGGTGAGTCGTTAACCGACGTTTCTGCTAGAGCCGACACCCGGGGCCAGGGCCAGGCCCCTGTCCCCGACCATTCTTTAGCGTCGGGCCCACCGTCCCCCTCTCACCGCGAACGAGAGCGTTCGACGACTACACTCATTGGGAACGATTCCGGAGAAAGACAGCTGGTCCGGCCCCCCCCACGCCCGAGCCATCTCTTGAACTCCTCGGCTCAATGAAAAAGGGACCTCCGTGTCTCCGCGCCTCCGTGGTTATTCTTCTTCCCGAATCACTTCAGCCAATCGTCGGGCGGCGAGGTGGAGTCGGGGGCCAATGAGGAGGAGGTAATCGCCGGCAATGACGTGGACACGTTCCCGTTGAACCGCGGGCAGGGTCTTGAGCTGCCTCCAATCCTGGATTCGCTGGGCGATCTGATCCGGGTCATCCCTGTTGGACGGCAGCAGCTCGATGATGATCTCGGGCCGGCGTTTGAGAACCTCTTCTAGTGATGGCTGGATCGAGTCGTCCTCGACATCGCCAAAGATGTTGACACCGCCGGCGATGTCGATCAGCTCGTTGAAGAACGATTCGCCGCCTCCGCTGTAGAACGACCCCATCGTGCCCACTTCCCGGCTGTGGGCCAGTAGAACACGAGGTCGATACCCGGACGCGCCGCCTCGGATTGCGTCCAGCTCACCCCGGATTTCGTCGACCAGGCGGCGCCCCTCGTTCTCCATACGGAGTTCACGGCTCAGTTCGAGCACGTAATCCAGCATGTCGTCGATCGGGCCGTGAAGGAAAGAGTATGAGCGGATTCCGGCGGCGTCGAGCCGCTCTCGCAGATTGGACTGGGTTCCGTAGGTGATCACCATTTCCGGTTGCAGTTCGAAAATCTTCTCCAGGTTCGGGTTGATGAGTGCCCCGACCTTCGGCAAACGCAGGACTTCTGGTGGATAGGTGTCGTAGTCGCTGACACCGACGACCCGTTCACCAGCCCCGAGCGCAAACAGCATTTCCGTCACGGCGGGCACGAGCGAAACGATTCGTTCAGGAGCCTCTGGCCGAGGGATTTCCACAGTCTGGGATTCCGAGCACGACAGCAGCATGAGGGCGCACACCAGCGCGCCCGCGGATCGTCCGATGTTGTTCAACGTTCTCCACCCCAACGGACCCGACTGCCCACGGCTATTCCCCGCCCCAGAGCCTCAAAACCCAGAACTTCCTGGTATGTCCGATCGAAGATGTTGTCGATTCGGACGAAGGTGGACAGCTGAGGTGTCAGGTCCAGAGTAACGACCACGTCGGAGGCGGTGTAGTATTCGTTGCTCGTCAGCGGCGGGAAGTGGCTGAAGAAGTCGCTGTCAGCACGACGCCCGACGAAACGAGAATTCCACGCCGCCGTCCAGCGATTGCCAAGCCAAGACACTCGAAAGTCGCCGGAGTGTTTCGGTCGACGCAATAGAGGATCACCCGTCCTGAATGGGAACGACGCTGAGGAAGACTCTTCGATCCGGCCCTCGAGGTAGGTGTAGTTCGCGCTGGCACGCACTGCCCCGATTCGAAACCGAGTCCGAATCTCGAGACCCTGCGTGGTGGTCAAACCGATGTTCTGGTACTGGCTTGAACCGTCGTCGGTCCCTACGAGTTGAATCAGGTTGAGGAAGGTGTTGTCAAACCACGTGATGTCGGCCACGATACGCTCGTCCGCCAGTCCCTGCTCCCAGCCGATCTCCCAGCTGCGGGAGCGCTCCGCTTCGAGGTCCGGGTTCCCGAGAAAGAAAGGGTTCCGGCTGAAGCTCTCCAGAAAACGCGGCTCTTTGATACCCCGACCGAGCGCGAAACGAAGTCGGGCCGGTCCGAAGAAACCGTCGGGTGCCCAAAGCCCGTAAGAAACACCCAGTCTCGGGCTCGCGACCGTTCCGAAGGAATCGTTGTCCTCGACACGCAAGCCTGCGGTGAGGTGGAGACCGCGGACGGGCTCCAATTGTTGTTGAACGTAGTAGCCGAAGTTGTCCCGGCTCTGCGGATCGCCGCTGACGAGTCCGCGTTCGCGATCGAAATCCACACCGTATGAAAGCGTACCGCCTCGCGAGAGCAGGACGTCGCCGCGGTACTCGACCCGGTGTCGCGTGCTCGCGACCTCGAACGGACCGAATGCCCCGAAAAACGTCTGATCAAGGTCGTGTATACGATAGGCGGCGTGCTGAGTGAGGCGTCCTCCCACCAGCGCGTCATAACTCAGACCGCCGGCTCTCTCCCGGCGCTGCATCCACGCGGTTGGATCAAACGAAGAGAACCCTTCGGCCGTCGGTCCCGGCGTTCCGGCACGAACCGAAGTGTTCATCAGTGTGACACGGAGGGTTTGATTCGGATCCGGTGTGTATCCGAAGTTACCGAAGTAGCTGGCATTACGGTAGTCGTCGTTCTCGGCTACGTTGTCGGTGTCAGAGCGGCTGAAGGTGTTGGAGAAATCCAGGCCCCGGAAACTCCCGCGTACGGACCCTGCCTGACGCAACGTGCCGAAACTGCCGCCTTCGACCGTGTAGCCCACCTCGGGAGATGCCGGTCCCCTTCGGGTGAAGATCTGGACGACGCTCGACATTGCGTCGGACCCGAACAGCGCGCTCTGTGGTCCGCGGACAACCTCCACGCGATCCACGTTGTCAGTCGGAATGTGAGCGAAATCGTAGGTGTCGCCCGGAAGGTTGACGGGCACTCCGTCGATCAGCACCTTGCTGTAGTCGGATTCCCCGCCGCGGACGAAGAAGTTCGCGATGCCGCTCGCACCGGTCTGCTGGAGGGCGATACCGGCCATGGTCCTCAATGCATCGGAAACGTTCCGGGTCTGTGATGCCTCGAGGTCCGTTCGGTCCACGAGATCTACGCTCGAACCCAGGGTTGCAGTCGGAGCTACAGTGCGGCGAGCCGTGACGGTGACGGAGTTGCGGATCGGCTGAAGTCCCAGGATGATCGTCGGCATGCGTTTGGAACCGTCAAGCTCGACCCTGCTCTCGTAGGCTTCGAACGCTTCGGCCAGAATGCGCACGCTTGCGCTTCCGGACGGGAAGTCCTCGACAGCAAAGCAGCCCGACTCATCGGATCGGGTTTGGACGAGATCCCCTCTCCGGAGATGTCGGACGACGACGCGAGCCCCGGCGATCGGGGCGCGGGTCGAGTCCTCCACGCATCCCGCGACGGAATCCAGTGCGGACGCTTCGGTAGAAAAGTTCAGAAAAGATATGGTGATCAGAAAACTGAAGGTACGGCAAAGCCGCAAATGGCCAGACTTGGACATGGTCCCTCTCCCTCGAAAGGTAATCTCCTCCGGGAGGTGTCCTGGCTTGACGACAGCGGTTTCGCGGGCGCCTTCCCGCCAGCGTGGCTGGCAGTGGCTGTAGCTGGGAAGAGTCGTCTTACAGTTGCGGGGCAGCAGCGGAATCTCACCGCTTTCCCTCATCCGAAGTTCGGGATGATCATATCAGTCCAAGTCCGACGTCCAAAGTCCAAAGTCCAAGGTCCAATGTCGCCGATCGCATGACAGGACCTCGGACCTTGGACACGTTCGCTTATAATGCCTCGCGGAGGTCACTCATGGATTATGTTCCCAGGGAGGAGCTCGAACGGCGTTGGACGCGGGTCCGCGGCTTCATGGACTGCGATTCACTCATCGTGCTTCAGAACGTCGACCAGTTCTATCTGACCGGAACGATACAGAACGGAGTCCTCTGGTTTCCCCGCGAAGGCGAGCCGGTGTTTGCCGTGCGGAAGAGCCACCAGCGGGCGCTTACCGAGTCCGCGCTCGAGAATATCGTAAGGTTCCGTCGCTACGGCGAGCTCGCTTCCCTGATCCCGGATGTGGGGGAAGTCCTCGGGCTGGAGCTCGACATTGTGCCCGTCGCGTTGTACCGGCAGATCACCAAGGTGTTTCCTGACTGCGAGGTCGTGGATTCCTCGATGGCCCTCCGGCGCGCGCGTGCCGTGAAGACCGACTTCGAGATCGAACACATTCGCCGGGCTGCCGCCATGCTGGATGAAGCGTTCGTCGATATTCCAAACCAGCTTCGGGAGGGACTTTGCGAGTTTGAGTTGAGCGCCCGGATCGAATATGTCATGCGAATGTCCGGCCATCAGGGGCTTGCGCGGATGCGACGGTTCAATCTCGAAATGTTCTACGGTGCGGTCGCATTCGGTGATACCTCTGCTTATCCTCACAGCTTCGACGGCCCCGTCGGAGTTCGGGGACTCTATCCCGCGGTTCCCGCAATGGGGGGACACAAGGAACTTGTGCGCGGCGAGCCCATCATGGTCGATGTCGTCGGCGGTCATGGAGGCTATCTCGCAGACGGATCCCGAGCCTATTCGCTGGGACCTCCGTCTCCGCGCGTGCAGGAAACGCATTCTTTCATCCTGGATTTGAACGGCTGGCTCGAAGAGCAGCTCAAGCCGGGAAACATCCCGAGCGAAATCTACTCGAAGACCCAGGAACGAGTGGCGAACGCCGGTTTCGGGGAGCATTTCATGGGGGCCGGGGAAAACCAGGTTGGCTTTGTCGCCCACGGCGTCGGCCTGGAGTTGGACGAGCTCCCGGTGATCGCTAAACGGTTCGATGACCCGCTGGAACCCGGTGTCGTCCTTGCTGTCGAGCCGAAGGTTTTCTACCCAGGTCTGGGTGGAGCGGGGGTTGAAAACACCTACGTGATCACGGAAACCGGATGCGAGCGCTTGACCAATTCGCCCCAGGAATGGATCGTTGTGTAGGTGCGCTCTATGAGCGCACGTTGTGTCGGGTCGAGGAATGTGCGCTCATATAGAGCGCACCTACACGGCAACCAGAGGAATCCCACGCCGAACCACTGGCGCCAGCAGCCTCAGCTCATCCATCAGGAGCGCGAAGTGATCAGGCAGGAGTGCCTGAGGACCGTCCGAGAGAGCCTTGTCGGGCTCGTCATGGACCTCGATGATCAGTCCGTCCGCGCCGGCTGCGACCGAAGCCCGGCTCATCGGACCCACCTTGTGGCGCTTGCCCGTCCCGTGGCTCGGGTCGGTGAGGATCGGCAGGTGTGAGATCCGCTTGACCGCCGGGATGATCGAAAGGTCCAGCGTGTTTCGTGTGTGATCGGCGAAAGTCCGGACGCCGCGTTCGCAGAGGATGACTTGGTAGTTGCCCTCCGACATGATGTATTCGGCGGCCAGCATGAAGTCATCGAGCGTCGCGCTCATACCGCGTTTCAAGAATACCGGTTTCGACGCCTTCCCGGCCCTCTTCAAGAGGGCGAAATTCTGCATGTTGCGCGCGCCGATCTGGATGACATCGGCGTATTCCTCGACCAGATCGAGGCTTTCTCCATCGACCGCCTCGGTGACGATCGGCAGACCCGTTTGTTCGCGGGCTTTGGCGAGCATCTTCAGCCCCTCGAGTCCAAGCCCCTGAAAGCTGTAAGGCGAGGTTCGCGGTTTAAAAGCGCCCCCGCGAAGCATGTGAGCTCCGGCCGCCCGCACCTTCTCGGCGATACGGATCGTTCGCTCCTCGTTCTCCACAGCGCACGGTCCCGCGATGACGACCAGATCGCTCCCGCCGACCGTCACTTCTCCGACCTGAACCAGGGTGTCGTCCCCGCGGAACTCGCGGCTGACCAGCTTGTAGGGGTGGGTGACGGGTATCAGCTCCACGACCCCGGGCATGTTCTCGAACGGATCGGGCACGATCGGCTCGTCGTTGCCGGTGATCCCGATTGCCGTTCGATTGGCTCCCGGCATGGGATGGGGCTTGAGCCCTAGCTCTTCGATCTTCTTGCACACGGCCTCGGTCTGTTCCGGGCTCGCATGAGCGTCCATCACGATCAGCATAGATTCGAAATGTTATCACGTTTGATCTACACCCGACCTCCGTCCGATGCGCGTGACGGCCAGCATCAGGGCCGTGTAGATGACGATGTTGAAGACGAACACCGTGCGGATGCTGAGACCGGCAAGAGCGCCGGCGATGATCGGGCCCGCCGCTCCGCCGAACAGTGAAGTGCTCGAAAGGACGCTGAAACCCGTACCTCGGTGTTCGCCTGGAATCACCCGACCGGCGGCGCTAAAGGCCAGTGTCATCATACCCCCCGATAGTAGAGTCAGCGCCACCCGTAGCGCGAAAAAGCCGCCGGGACTCTGGACACCAACCATGGGCACCAGCACGAGAAGCCCGAGTGCGAGCCGAATCGCCATCAGCTTCCGGAGTTCCACCCTGTCCGCCAGTCTTCCTGAAAGCCAGGCCGAAAAGGCTTCACCGAAAGCCGCCATGGAGATCAACGCCCCAGATATCGCGGCGAGGCGCGTGGCCGCTGTTCCCAGTTCCTCGAGAAACAGGGGGACGATCGGATTGAACGTGCGGAAGCTCATGTGGATGAAGAACAGGAGAAACAGAGGAAGAACATACTCGGGATGCTTTAGGAAGCTTCGGTCGACCCGCTGCTCGGGTTCGTCCGCTTGTTCAGATCTTCGTTCGGCGTCCTGGTAGAACAGCATGATGCTGAGAAACGATCCGAACATCAGCATCGCGGTCGCGAAGAACGTGTTCGTGATGCCGATCAAGCCCGCCAGGATGCCGCCGACGAGTGGCCCGATCGCCGCGGCGAAGATCTGCGACGACTGCAGGGTGCCGATGACGCTGCCGATCTTTTCCTTGGGTGACAACTGGGTGACGGCCGCTATTGAGACACTGTTGAACCCTCCGAGCAGACCCAGAGCGGCTCGCAGCAAAAACAGTTCCCAGACGTTGCCGGCAAACGCCATCCCCAACCAGCAAAGGCAGTTCACCCCGGTCGCCCGGATGGCCATCGGTTTCAGCCCGATCCGATCCCCTATACGTCCCCAGATCGGTCCCGTCAAAGCGGCCATCGCGGGACTGATGCTCAGAATCAGACCCGTCCACAGTGCGATCGCGCCGGTTCCTTCGACCCCGAGTTGTCGCACATACAGCGGCAGAAACGGCATGACCAGCGTGAAGCCGAAAAAGACGAACGACCCCGACACCGTGACCGCGATCTGGTTCTTGCGCCACGCCTCCAGAGACTGCAACCGGCTCAGGGGAGTCGTTCTCATGGAGCAGCGCTAGTGGCCTGTAACGGAGATATCGGTACCAGCGTTGCGGTGGAACGGCACCGGATTCTAGGAGCCGACGACGAGGTAATGCTCCTACATTGCGAGGAGGAGCGACAACGAAGACGTTGCCGTTCCGCCGCAACCCTCCGGGCCGATGGGGGTTGCCGTCGATCTCTTTGTCGTTCGTCGTCATGATGAGACCGCATCAATTCCTCCTCTCTCCTCGACCTCGACTGGCAAGACCCATCGGCGATGGTGCCGATATCTCCGTTACAGGCCACTAACCATCAGGAGGCCGACGAGTGTTTTTGCGTCGCGAATCCTGCCGTCGTGGACCATGCGAAGGGCGTCCTCCCAGGGCGTTGGGACGACGTCGATGGCTTCGTCGTCTTCGAGCCGCTGTTCTCTTGCTTCCAGATCGGAGGCTTCATAGAGATACATGAGCTCGTTGGTGAAGCCGGGAGTGGTGTAGTAGGTGGCACAGTGTTTGATCCTGCCCGCGCGATAACCGGTTTCTTCCTCCAGTTCGCGCCGAGCAGTATCGATTGGATCTTCTCCTTCCTCCAGCGTTCCGGCAGGAAGCTCGAGAAGCTCCTCACCAGTCGCATGGCGGTACTGCCGTATCAAGACGATCTCATCGGGTTTCGACCACGCGAGGATCGAGACGGCACCGGGATGCAAAACGACGTCACGGATCCCTTCCTTGCCCGACGGCTCGATAATCCGGTCCCGACGCACCGTAATCCGCCGCCCTTCATACTCAACCCTCTGTTCCAGTATTTTTGACATCTTTTTTTCACCGCAAAGGCGCAAAGACGCAAAGAAGACAAGGTTCCTTTGCGCCTTTGCGTCTTTGCGGTGAACCTTCTTCCGTTTCGGATTTGCGATCTACGATTCTTCCGCTGCCCAGATTTCATCCAGCTTGTTGTAACTCGCTGGGAACTGGCCCGAGTAGCGGACGAAAGACGGGATCGGGTAACGCACCCCTCCCTTGTGGGTCCCATCGAGTCCTTCGACGAGTTCGTCGATCCTGGACGCGGGCAGGGAGAACGCCATCTCATGGTCTTCGGTCTGGCCGAACACACGGTCGCCGTAGCATGGGAGAATGACCTGGTACTCCCCGGTTTCGATCGGACGGATGATCTCGTCAGAGCAATCGATTCTTCCGGTGAACGAAGACGTGATCGACCCGCCGTCCCGCCAGAGGGCTCCCGTCACCAGCCGCATAACCTGAGCCGGGTTGCCGTAGAGGATGATCACCTGCGGCTCGAAGGCGTCCTTGGCGGCGGGGGCCGTGAGGATACCTTCGTACCTGTGGTAGGGGAAGTGATAGGTTTCCGCCTCTGTCCGAGCGCCCGCCTCCGCTGACTGGGTGTACATCCCGGCGCAGCAGTGGCCCTCGGTGAAGTAGGCCGGTTCCTCCTTCAGACCGAAGGCCACTTTGGTCAGTGGGCAGTTGATGTCCTCGGTTGTTATTGCGACCGTCCAGCCGTATTTTCTCGACATCGTAACAGCCTGACAGGTAGTGATCTGGACCGACATGTCGCGGTGGGGCCGTTTGGCTCGCTCGGGTATCTCATCGCCCTCCGACAGCATTCGAACGGCTATGGGGAACGTCGGCGGTCGGACGAACGATTCGATCTTGGCAATGCGTTCCTTCATGTCAGGCATTGTGGTTCTCCAGCAGGGATCTCAGGACTTTCACGAACCGATCCACTTGTTTCGATGTGATGATCAGCGGGGGCAGCATCCGAAGAACTTTCTCGCGGGTGCAATTCACGATGAAGCCTTTCGCGAGCAGCTTTCTGACGACGGGTCGGCCTGAGACGCCCAGTTCAAGGGCGAGCATCAGCCCCTCGCCACGCACCTCCTCGACTATCGGCAGGTCGGTCAGCTCTTCGAGCCGGCGCCGGAAGTGCCGGCCCACCTCCACGACGTGTTCGAGGATGCCGTCCTCCTCGAAGATCCTGAACAGTTCCAGGCTCAATCGACATGCGAGGGGTCCGCCGCCGAACGTCGTGCCGTGGGTTCCGACTTCGATTGTCCGGGCGAGGTCTTCCTTCATCAGAACCGCTCCGAGCGGGATGCCAACCCCGAGCGGCTTGGCCAGAGACACCAGGTCGGGAAGTTCCTCGCTCTGGCTCGGATCGGCGAATTTGTGGAAAGCGAACCAACGCCCGGTACGTCCCAGGCCGCACTGGATTTCATCGCACATGAGGACGCACCCTGCGTCCCGGGTAAGCTTGCGCGCCCGCCGGTAGTACTCTTCGGAGACAGGACGGACACCGCCTTCGCCTTGTATCGTTTCGAAGATCACCGCGCAGACATCGTCGGAGAACTTCGATTCCAGGTCCGCGACGTCGTTGAACCGGACGAAGTCGAAACCAGGCACGAGCGGTTCGAAGGGTTCGCGGTACTTCTGCTTGTTAGTTGCGGAAAGCGAACCCAGAGTGCGCCCATGAAAGGATCCCTCCAGGGCAAGGACCCGGTACTTCCGTGCCGACGTGCGCTCGACCTGCCAGTTTGCGTAGACCCGGGCGAATTTGAGACATCCTTCGACCGATTCCGTGCCGCTGTTCGTGAAGAACACCCGATCCAGGCCGGAGACCTGCACGAGCCGTTCCGCCAGCCGGCCCTGATAGTCGTGGTACAGCAGGTTGGAGAGGTGAATCGGCTTCTTGATCTGCTTTCGCAGGACCCGGAGAATCCGCGGGTCGCCATACCCCATTGCGTTGACACCGATGCCGGCCATCAGATCCAGGTATCGTTTGTTGCTGCGATCGAACAGGTACGCTCCGCTACCGCGGTCGATCAGGACCTCGTAGCGGTTGTAAATACCCAGGAGGTAGGCGGCCTCCAACTTTTTGACATTTGCGAGTGGCATTCGATCTAGAACGGGGGGTCGGGCCCGTAATCGGCCTTAATTATTGACAGCTCAAGACTTCGCTGGTGCGAAACCTTGCATAAGACGGAAATCTTAGCATATCATCTACGGGTTCTCATTCCGGGTCCGGCAGGTCCGAGAGACCGAAGTGCCGGGTCATTTTCACGCGGCGTCGAGCTCCTCGCCGCCGATTCAAGAGGAGGACGACAGAGATGAAGAGGATTGCCGTGCTCCTTCCGATCGTGGCATTGGTGATGGCCCCGATGGCCTTCAGCCAGTTGTCCGCACCCGGTGCCGACAACACCCCGACGGTAGGAGAGAAGGCCCCCGATTTCGAGAGTCCAGCCGGAATCGCCGGACAAGAGACGATTGGACTCAAGGATTTCTCGGGTCGCAGTAAAGTCCTGCTCGCGTTCTACCCGGCCGACTTCACCGGCGGCTGAACGCGAGAGTTCACCGAGTTCGGTGAGAGATATGACGAGTTTCTGGAACTGGGCATCGAGATCGTCGGAGTTTCCAGAGACCTTGCCCCATCGCAGAACGAGTTCAAGAACAAGGTTGGAGCCAAGAACCGTTTCCTGAGTGATCCGGATTTGAAGGTCTCTGCCATGTATGGCGCAATCCGGGACAACCTTGCTGTCAGGGTTGCCAACCGCTACTACTTCCTGATCGATGAGGAAGGAACTTTGATCTGGAAGAACGTGACGGGTGGTTTGATCCCGGTCGACAAGCTGTTGACCGACTTGAGCGCGCTGCTCTCGGACAACTGATCCAGTCGATGCAATCAAGGACGCAGGCCCAATGTGGGCTCTGCGTCCTTTTTCGTTTTCAGGTAGCCTTCCCTTGACGAAGATCCTCACTTCCGCCGAGATCCGCGAGATCGACCGCATATCGACTGAGAAGTTCGGCATTGCCGGCAGCATTCTGATGGAAAACGCAGGTATGCGTGTCGTCGAGGCCATCGACGCGCGCGTGGAAGAGCTCGAGACCCGGTCGGTGGCCATTCTTTGCGGTAAAGGGAACAACGGCGGCGACGGATTTGTCGTTGCCAGGCAGTTGATGCAGCGGGGATGTTTCCCTGCGGTCTTCCTGTTCGCTTCGCCCTCCGAGGTCACCGGTGACGCTAAGACGAATCTGGAGATACTGTCTGCGATCGGGTACCCGCCAGTCCACATCCAGAACCAGGACGAATGGAATCGGGAACGTCTAGAAATCATCGACTCGGACATCGTCGTGGATGCACTACTGGGTACAGGCCTGTCCAAGCCCATCGAGGGGTTGTTGCGGACCGTCGTTGAATCGATGAGGGACGACTTCCCGGAAGCGATGATTGCGTCGATCGACCTGCCTTCCGGATGCGCCGCCGACAGCGCGGATCTTGCCGGTCCCGCCGTCGATGCAGACTTGACCGTGACGTTGTCGGCCCCAAAATTCTGCCTGGTGTTTCCCCCGGCTCATGAGATGGCCGGTGAGGTCGTGATCGCCGACATCGGGAACCCGCGCGAGCTCTTCGACGATCCAAGCCTGAACGTCAACCTGCTCCTGCCCGACAGTTTTCCCGACGCCGCCTACACCAGGGATCAGGACACGAACAAAGGTGATTATGGCAAGGTTCTGGTCATAGGCGGGTCTCGGGGCAAAGCTGGAGCGGCAGCGATGGCCGGACAGGCGGCGCTTCAGTCCGGCTCCGGGCTGGTGACCGTTGCCGGCCCCGAGGGCGTGCTTCCGACGATAGCAGGACACATGGCGGAGGTGATGACCGAGCCGCTTCCGGAGACAGATGCAGGGACCCTCTCCCGGGCTGTGCTCGATGATGGGCGGCTGGAGACGGTGGTCACCGGAAAGTCGATCGTGGCGCTCGGGCCAGGAATCAGCCGACATCCGGAGACGGCTGAACTGGTTCGGGGCCTGCTCAGTCGTCTTTCAGTCCCCGTTGTTCTGGATGCCGACGGATTGAACGCCTTCGAGGGGCACGGAGCCGAGCTGCGCGGGACTGAGAGTGGCGTCATCGTCACCCCCCACCCCGGAGAAATGGCTCGGCTGAACGGGAGGGATGTCGCTTACATCAGTCGGAATCGGCTGGAAGTGGCCCGTGACTTTGCCCGTGAACATGACGTCTACGTCGTTCTGAAGGGTTTCCGCAGTGTCATCGCGTGTCCGGACGGAACCGCCTTCGTAAACCCGACCGGAAATGCCGGCATGGCGACAGCCGGAAGCGGAGACATCCTGACCGGAATGATCGCCGGCATCCTGGGTCAGCCGCATTTGGGTGGTTTCGAAGAGCGTCTCTGCCTCGCCGTCTACCTGCACGGACTGGCCGGGGACATCGCCGCCTCGGAACTCGGGGAAGAATCCCTCGTCGCCACCGACATCATCGGGTTCCTGCCCGAAGCGTGGCGGGAGCTCCGGGAAGACTAGTTTTTTCACCGCAAAGGCGCGAAGGCGCAAAGATCTTGTTCATTCATGCCGATGCAGCGCCACCTGACTTGCAACGTGCCTCAAGACGATAGATCGTTGTTTCGACACGAAGAAGCGAAGTGAACGAAGATTTTTTCGGAACTAGTCCTCGTCTGTCCTTCGTTTTTTTCGTTTCTACGTGAAAAGGACATCTACGTATAGAGAGACCGCAACGGTGAACTGGAGCCTTCCTTGTGCGAATACAGCCTTTGCGCCTTCGCGCCTTTGCGGTGAAATACCCCCGATGACGAGCTTTCTTTCCCAGTCTGAGGAGCAAACGTTCGAGTTTGCCCGGGAACTGGCCGGCACGCTGGAACTGCCGGTTCACGTCCTGCTCTTCGGTGAACTCGGAGCCGGAAAAACAACGTTCGCGAAGGGGTTGGCCGCCGGCCTGGGTCTGGAGGACGTCGGCGAGGTATCCAGCCCGACCTTCACGCTCGTCAATCAGTACGCGGCGCGGATGCCGATCTACCATGTCGACCTCTATCGCATCGAGTCAGGCGAGCTCGACGATCTGGGCCTGGAAGACATGTTCGATGAACCCGCGGCCGCGGTGGTCGTGGAATGGGCCGAACGTCTCGGCAACTTCGACCCCGGTCCCGCCACACGCGTCACCCTGACCTACGTCGACGCGAATGCTCGCCAGATTCAACTTGAGAGCGGTGCGGACGAAGATGTTTGATCGCAAAGGCGCAAAGACGCAAAGATTTTTTTAATTCATGCCGATACAGCGCCACCTGACCCGCAACATGCCTCACGGCGATAGGCTTTTTTGTTTCAGCGATACCGTATCGAATAATCGGAATCATAGGCGGCTTGGGGGTATATAACCTTTGCGTCTTTGCGCCTTTGCGGTGAAAAACGATTCGCCGAAACTACTCGGGCAAGCGCTGCGGTAAACTGTTTGTATGTTTCTGGCTTTCCTTCTTTTTCTGCAGGTCATTCCGCAGTTGCCGATACCAATTCCTGAAGTACCGATAGCCGGAGAAATCGTGGGACCCTATATTTTCAGAGAAGACGTCGGACAGACGACGAAAGTCATCCTGCAGAACGGTCTGACCGTGATCGTTCGAGAGCAGAACGCCATCCCGTTGACCAGCGTGACGACCCACGTCAAGGTGGGGTACTTCGACGAGCCCGATCGGATCTCGGGGATCTCCCATGTGATCGAGCACATGTTCTTCAAAGGAACGCCAAAGCGGCCGGTCGGTCAGATTGCGAGGCAAACCAAGGCCCTTGGAGGTTACCTGAACGCCTATACCGCTTACGACCGTACCGTGTACCGGGCCGTCGTGCCGGCAGAGAACACCGTAGCGGCGATGGACATCCAGGCCGATGCGCTGTGGAATCCGACACTTGATGATGAAGAACTCGCTCGCGAGATCGAAGTAATCCTGCAGGAAAACAACAGAAAGCTGGACAACCCCCCTGCGGTGGCGTCCGAGAGGCTGTACGAGACCGCGTTCCGCAGTCATCGAATGCGGCGATGGCGAATCGGCAGCGCCGAGGGGCTGCGGGCGCTGACGCGGGACGACATCGTGGCCTACTACAGGAAGTACTACCAGCCGTCGAACATCATACTGACTCTCGTCGGCCGGTTCGAGCGGGAAGAGATGTTGGAGCAAGTCATCCGGCTCTACGGGGACGCCGAAGACACGGCTGTTGAGAGGGATTCCGCCCCTTCGGAGGGATCCCAGGCAAGCTTCCGGTACAACTGGGAGCGTGGAAGCCACGAGCAGAGCCACATTGCGATCGGCTACCATGTTCCCGACGCCCGTTCCGATGATCGCTACCCGCTCGAGGTCCTCCGGTCGATTCTGACCACCGGACGGGCATCCCGGATGAACCGGTTTCTCCGCGATGAGCAGGGCATTATCAGCAGCGCTTCCGCTTCGCTGTCCGGCTTCAGAGACCTCGGTTATTTCGAGATCACATTGGAAACAGCGGCATCGCCTATCGATGCGGAAATCGCTGCACTGGCCGAGATCGAGCAGGTCAAACAGTTCGGGGTGACCGGTGAGGAACTGTCCCGGGCGAAGGCTTTGCTGGCTCAGGAGTTCTACCATCGACTCGAGACGGTCGATGGCATCGCCGAAGAACTGTCCCGTCACGAGGCGCTCGGAGACTGGAAGCGGGCGGACGCGTACCTGCCCGGCATCCTGAGCGTGGCGGCCTCCGATGTCTCTCGCGTCGCTAACGCCTACCTTAGCAATGAGAACCTCGGCCTGTTCGAGTACCTGCCCGCGTCGGTGACTCGATCGTTTTCTAACGCAGATTTTCGCGACAATGTGCTCCGGCTGGTGGGTCAGGCAGTGATCGAGCGGTCTGTGGAAGAACTACCCGTCTCGGCCGAGGTGCGGCTTGTCGACCAGGAGCTCGTTCAAGACCTCGTGCGGCCGATCGTCCGAAGTTCGATCCTCCGGGGCCCCGATGTGTATGTTCTGGAGGACCATCGGCTGCCGCTGGTTTCGTTCGGGATTTTCTATCCCGGAGGGCGTCTCTACGAATCTGCGACGAATGCGGGCATCACCGAGTTGATGCTGCGCAGTGCGTTGCGGGGTACCCGCCGGTACAACACCGCCGATATCGGGCGTCGGCTTGAAAACGCAGGCGCTCGGATCCAGGTCGTCAACGAACAGGATTTCTTCGGTTACATCTTGGACGGCGTCAGCGGACAGATGAACCAAGCGCTGGAGATTCTGATCGAGATCCTCCAGGAGCCGGCGTTTCCCGACGAAGAGGTGGAACTCGAGCGCAGCCTGCAGCAGGCTCGAATCAGCAAGCTCCGCGAGGACAATCTTCGCTACCCCGTGCAGCTGTTCATGTCCACCGTCTTTGACGGGCACTCCTATGCCCGTCCGGCGGTCGGTACCGAAGAGACGCTTCGATCCCTGACCCGGGAAAATCTGGCCGAGTGGCATCAGCTCCATCAGCGAACGCTGGTTCCTCTCATCGTGATCGTCGGCGACACGCAGGGCACCGGGCTCGTGGCTTCGATCGCAGAAGCGTTGACCAACGAGGATCTGTTTGAGCGCGACATCTCCACGCTGCCGATCCCCGACGTCGACCTGGAGCGTGAGGAGAACGTCGAGTCAGCCTCCAGGCGGCAGACGGCTCTGGTCTACGGTTTCGTCGGGCCGACGAACTCGAATCCGGACCGGTTTGCGCTGAAGGTACTTGGAAATGTCGTTTCGGGCCTGGGCGGCCGTTTCTTCGAGACGATCCGCGAGCAGCAGGGTCTGGCTTACACCGTAATGGCGTCGGATGTCCTGCTGGCCAAGGCCGGTGCAGTGTTTACCTACACGGCCTTTTCGCCGGCGAACGAAGCGCAGGTGCTCGAGTCGCTGGAAGCGGAGATCAAGCGGCTGATTGCGGACGGGATCACCGAAGACGAACTTCAGAAGGGTATCAACTATTCCGTTGGCGCCCATGAAATCCAGCTCCAGACCCGTCTGGGACGCGTCCTGACTTACGCGCGCTCGGTGTACGCCGGCACCGGCGTCTCGGCAGTCGATGAATTCAGCGGGAACATCCAGCTCGTCGGCCTGGAGTTCATCCAATCCGTCGCCGCCAGATACCTCAGCCCCGACACAGCCAAGATCGCCATCCTCAGGGGAACGAATTAACCGCAAAGGCGCAAAGACGCAAAGGCCTTGTTCTTCTGCAGCCAGAGTGCGGCGCCTTCCATGCAACTAGTGGAGAGACGAGGCTAAGAAGGCGCAGCTTCAGAGTCTTTGACTCTGCGCCTTTGCGTCTTTGCGGTGAAAAAAGGGCGACGATCTGGGGGGGGGCTATTGGCGGATTCGGCGGATCTCGATGGTGCCCCGGGAGGTCTGGACTTTGATCGGGTTGCCGCCGCCGTTCAGGACAGTGGTGTTCCGTATGACCGGAGCGACCGTAAAGCGCTGGCCGAAGGTTGTGGTGTTGCTGTTTGAACCGACGTTTCGGAGCGGAAAATCGGACCGGATGCGCTGCTCCTGGACGATCAAGCGGTCGACGACGGCCTCGATGTCGGCCGGGAGGTTCTCGGGAATGTCGAGCCGGATGCTACCTGAACTCGTCCTCAGGGTGACATGGAGATCGCCATCGAAGGAAGTTGGCGCCAGTCGGGCCTGGATGTCTCCCATGCCAGACGTTGCTTCGACGGAAGCCTCGGCGCGATCGAGCCGGATGTTCCCCAGCTCGGTAAAGCCCTGGAACGGGCCGTGAATCACCAGTCCGATGATGTTTCCACCGGCTGTCTGAACGGTCGTACGGCTCGCGGTGCCGATGACGATATCACCGGCCAGCGTCACGGCGTTGAGATCCCCCTGGCTTTCCGAGATTCTGATCGTTCCGCCGGCTGTTTCTGCGCGTACTTGCCCCGCGATGGTTCCCGTCGTGATCGGGCCGCCCAGCGTTTCCAACTCCGCGTTCCCGGTGACGTCGCCGATCTCGATCTGTCCACCCAGGCTTCTCAGCTCCGCATCACCGCCGATGTTGCCGACGAGGATCGAACCGCCCTGGGTGATCACGGCAGCCGTCCCTCCGATGTTTCCCGTGACAACTGAACCCCCAGTGGTGCGCAGAGTGACGTTCCCTGAGGTAGTCGAGACGCGAATGCCTCCGGCGAAAGTGATGAGATCAAGGTCGACGGAACCGGGCACCAGGATCCGCCAGTCGACAGGTCCGAAAAACTGGGCCGGAGCCGTGCCGCCCACTTCGACGTGATCTTCGAAACAGTTCTCCTCGACTTCAATAGCCGAGTTCGAGACTTCGACCTCGACAAACCCGGACGCGGAAGTGTCGATCAACAGGTTGCCCAGCGGTGCTCGAACGAACAGGGATCCGTTTTCTGGGATCGGGCATTGGGCGAGAGCCAGAGACTGGAGGGCGAGAATCGAAACTATGACCAGGGCGCTACGCCAAGCAGAACGCTTCAAATCCATCTTCGGCTTCAAACCAATCTTCATTCGTTACCCGTTCCCACGAACTGCAACGCCTTCATCCGAACGTATGCGTTCTCGTCTTCTCGCGTCGCTGCCTGGATGATCTCTCCCATGTTTTCATCCTGAGTCAGCGGCATCAAGGCCTCGATTGCCTCGACACGTATCCCCGCATTGCCGTCATTCTCCAGTGCATAGATCAGGGCCCTGCGCACGTCTTCGTCGGAAGCAAACGCTTTCAAACCCTGCAGGGCGTAGAGCCGCACTCCGGCGTTCTCGTCGTTCAACAGAGCGCCGATCAGTACATCTTTCACGCTGGGATCACGTGGATCCTGGGCCAGCAGCTCGACGGCCCGCAGCCGGAACCCGGCGTTGCCTCCCGATTGCAGAGCGCCAAAGAGGAGGCGCCGGACGTTTTCATCCCGCAGGTTGCCCTGCAGCCGCATCGACTGAACCATCTCGCCAGCGAGCTGAACCTGACCGGTTGAGAGGTCGGAATCGATGATTCGGAGGTTGGAAACTGCGGCGTTCTGTGGGATCGGGTCGACCAGGACTTGCTGGGTTGGGGGCGGAAGAGACGGAGCGGCCGGGCGCTGAGCCATGACGTAAACACCTAGCGCCAGTCCGATCGAAACCAGCGCTGCCGATTCCAGCAGGCGCATTCGAGAGAAGACCGGCGCCATCGACGGCAGGTGCCACCACGAGCGGCGCGCGTCGATGCGATCCAATTCCTCCGACAGAGTTCGTCGAGACTCGACCAGAAGGTCCGATGGAACTTCCCAGTCGGAGAAGTCCTCGGTCAGGCTGAAATGCAACTGTTTCTCATTCTCATAGAAGCGCTGGCAGGACTCACAGGTATCCATGTGAGCGCGGAGCTCGCTTCGCCGTCCTTCTGGCAGTTCGTCGTAGAGAAAAAGGACAATATCGTGTTCGCGGTCTAGACAGTTCATACTAATGCTTCAAATCCGGGACAGATAAGCGCGGAGTTTCTGGGTTGCACGGAACAGGTAGTTCTTGGCAGTTTCCTCGGTGCTTCCCATGATCTCCCCGATCATTCTTAGTCTCAACCCCTGGTAATGCCTCAACTCGAAGACCAGTCTTTCCTTTTCGGAGAGTGTCTTCAGGGCCTCCTGAATCTTGGCGCCGACCTCTCTACCGTAGAGGCGACGCTCGGGATTGCTGTAATAACTTTTTTCCTCCAGCGTGTCCTTGAGAGCCGGGCGGTCGGGATTGGCCGCAGTGTCGGCTTCGTAGGAAATCTCCTCGCGCAGCGTTTGCCGCTTCCGGAGACGATCCAGGGCCACGTTGGTTGCGATCCGGTAAATCCAGGTATAAAAACTGGAATCGGAGCGGAATCGCGCCAGGGAGCGATAAGCCTTGAGAAACGTCTCCTGGAAGACGTCCTGAGCCTCTTCCCGATTGCCAAGCATATGAAATGCTAGGCGCAAGATATCACGGTCGTGACGGTAAACCAACTGTTCGAAAGCCTCGCGATCGCCGCTCTGAGCCTGCTGGACCAGAAGCCGCTCCTCTTCCGAATTCCCCTCGCGCCGCGGAGCCCTCTTCAAGGTAAGTGTGTCCATGATCAGGTAGTTTTGACGCCCCTGATCGAGAAAGGTTAAACGAGAAGTTACAGAAAAATTACAAAGTTTCGTTCACAGCTATTAGCAACCCCTGCGCGCGAACCATCAGACTTCCGCCACGGGCTGCTGAAGGCCAAGATTAGGCCAAAAGCCAACAAAACTAAAGGCTAACAGCTAAAAGCCAACAGCCAAAAGCAGTTGACAGGGGGCGCTCACCGTTTTCTGTAGATTGTAATCTGATCTCCAGGACGGATGACTGAGAGGTCGGATTCTCGATTCCACTCCCGGATTTCGGCCACCGAGGTGTTGTACGACGATGCGATCTTACTGAGAGTGTCGCCCGGGCGGACCAGGTAGACCACTCTGCGGGACCCTTCAGCCGAAACCTTGCCGGAGCCCGTGGCGCTGGCGGGCTGTGGAGAGAGTCTCAGGGCGCGGCCTGCAATCAGCAGGCTGGAAGACATGTCGTTCCAAGCCCTGATGTCCGCGATGGAAAGGCCGTACCTTTCCGCGATCTCAGACAGAGTATCGCCCCTCCTTATGCGGTAGAGGGTGGGCGGGGGGCCCGCTATCCGAGCGGGCGGCGCAACCCTCGTAAAAGCGTTAGCCGGGACGGGCAGACCACTGATCGGAATCACCAGGGACTGACCGATCCTGATGATCCGTCGTTCCGAGATCTTGTTCGCGTCGCCGATCGCCCGCACCGAAACGCCGTACCGCAGCGCGATGTGGGAAAGGGTTTCCCCACTCCTGACGATGTGATGGCGGAACAGGATGCGTTTGTCCTCGGGTAACCCGGCCACTTTCCCAAAGTAAGGCTTGCCATACCCCATCGGCAGGATCAGCTCGAATTCACTGTCGTCGGGAGGCGTAGCCCAGCGGAGAACATGGGGGTTGAGTTCCTGTATCTGCTCCAGCGGCAGGTCCAGATAATCCGCGATGACCCGAAGATCCGTGGCTAGGTTGACTCGGACGCGCTCGACATCGATGCTTTCGGCGGGGCTGATATCGAACCCGTAACGGTCCGGATGCTTCCCAATAATAGTCATCGCGATGATGGTCGGGACGTAGTTCCTCGTTTCCCGAGGAAGCCGGCGTTGGTCCGACAGCGTCCAGAAGTCGGACGCGCCGGCCTGTTTCATCGCCCGGCTGACGCGGGCGGGTCCCGAATTGTAAGCCGCCATCGCGAGGTACCAGTCCCCGAACTGGTCGTAGAGATCCTTCAGGTGTCGCGCGGCTGCCCGCGTCGATTTCTGCGGGTCTGATCGCTCATCGATCCACCAGTTCTGCCGCAGGCCGTATTCCCTCCCACGGGACGATATGAACTGCCACATCCCCCTTGCCTTGGCGCTGGAGAGCGCTTTGGGCTTGAAGACGCTCTCCGCCTGAGCCAGGTAGATCAAGTCCAGGGGCAGCCCTTCTTCCGCGAATACCTGCTCGATCAACGGACGGTAGAGCCCGATTCGCTCCAGGCCCGCTTCGATCGTGCTCCGACCCCGTCCCGCGGTGTAGTAATCCAGCATCGAGAGCACGCGATCGTTGATCTCGACGGGGAAATCGTAGTTCGATTCCTCGACATCGGTCCGAGCCCGATCTCGCAGCCCGGGATCAAGGTTTTCGGTGGAGGCCTCGATGCCCGCGAGGTCGTCGATAGCGGCTCTTTCGGTCCTTTGAGCGGTCTCCAGCGTCGCGATTCGGACTTGCAGAAAATCAATCTCCCGTTCGATCCGGAAGTTGCCTGGAGCTTGCCTCGAATAGTCTCGCAGCAGAGCGAGCGCCGCCTGGAATTCCTCGCGGGCTCGTTCGACGAACCCGGCTCGGAGCAACTCCGCTCCTTGCGACTCGAGTGCTTCCGTGCGGACAAGGACCTCGGAGATGGGATCAACTCGCGAATCCCTCGGGGCGGACTGCGGCTGCGTGTCCGCTTTCGCGGTTTCGACCGGAGGGGGCGGTACCCGACGCGCGGACGATCGCCTCGTCCCCGAACATGCAGAGACGAGCGAGAGCGCAAAAATCAGCGAGAGAGCAGGAATGCGGTGGTGAGGAACCAAAGAAGACACCCCCAGATGTCGCGGTTGAGTCCTTAGCGCGGGACCGGTCAGGCGGGCTCGGCAAGCGGGTGTTTCTTTGCTTAGTGGCCGTCCTGCAACAAGTTAGGTTACACAAGAGCTGAAACCGAGTCAACCCACACCGGTCAACAGGATGTTAACCACGGAGGCACGAAGGCGCGGAGGTCTTTCGGTGGGCGTACGGTTGCCGTGAGAGAAGGGATGTGAGGGGGACACGGGCCGGGCCCTGTCCCCGAATGTTCACTACCCAGAAAAGTGGGTGAACGACTCAACCCATACACCCCTCCGTGCCTCCGCGCCTCCGTGGTTATTTTTCCTTCAGCCCAGGGAACGACACCACCGGGCCGTCCGGGGTCAGCACGACCTGGATGGCTCCCAGGATGTCGGTGCGGAGGGCCGGCAGCTTGGTCGGGTGGGGGTGTCTGAACGGGTTGTTCGCTCCGACGGAAATCACTGGGATTAGCGCACGAACCTTGAGGCTTGTGTTCTTGCTGCCGTGGTGCGGGACTTTCAGCACGTCCACCAGATCCGGTGCCGGAATGGAACGTTCGAGATCCCCGGTCAAGAACGCAGACCCGTCCTCGGTTCTCAAGAGTAAGACGAGCGAGTCGTCATTCTTTACCTTGCCGGCCGCTTTCCAGTCCCGCGGTGGGTTCAACACTTCGAAAGCTTTGATTCGATCGTCCGCCCGAAGCCAGCGGATGGGAATCTGGTGCTCATATGCCTCCTGCAACAACTCGCGGTAGCGCACCGTCATGGGGTTCCGACCGAGCCAGATCTCACCAATCCGGAAATTCCGGATCAGATCGAACAGACCGCCCATGTGATCGTGGTGGGCGTGTGTCAGCGCGACGACGTCTAGATGGCGGATGCCGCGCGAGAAGAGGTAGGGCGTCAGGACGTCTTCTCCTACAGAAAACGTCCCCTGGCCGTCAGCCGACCGGTAGCGTGCCGTGGCGGAACCCCCCGCGTCGATGAGAACGCGCGTGCCGTCGGTGAGTTCGACCAGACTCGAATCCCCCTGGCCGACATCCAAGAAGGTCACGGTAGTGTGTCGCGGCGGAACCGGGTCGAAATCCGCGATGACGATCAAAGCCTGCAGAGTGTAGGCGGCTGCCAGGCTCAACAGCGCCGCACGGGGCGAGCGTCGGCGAATCGAGAACATGAACGCGAGAACGGTCAGGGCGTAAATTGCCCAGACCTCGCCGGGCGGTGACGGCACCCGAAAACTGGCACCCGGGACTCGCAGGCCCAGATCGACCGACAGGATCAGGAAATGGAGCAGGGCAGACATGAGTCTGGCTACGATAAGACCCGCGAAGTGGGGCAGGAGGATCAGGAGCAGGCCCAGCGGTGTGATGATGGCCGCGACGGCCGCGCCCACCACGTTGAGCGGGACCGTGACGGGGGAGAGCAGGTGAAAAGATTCGACCATGAACCCGGTGAGAACCAGTTGTACGCACAGCGTGACGAGGGCCGTTTCAGCGAACGCGGTGAGGATCGTCCACGGTAGTGTGATCGTCCTGTGCGGCCATCCGCCGAGCTCACAGCGGAGGCGTCTTGACACGCGCCAATCGGCAACGTCAGACGGCAGCACCATGTCCGGCTCTGTCCTGGAGAAATCCCGCAAAGCTAGCCGAAGCCACCCGAGACACCACCGAATCAGCGGCGATCCCAGGACTTGAATGGCCAGCACCGCCGCGAATGTAAGCTGGAAGCTGGAATCCTCGAGCGCCGACGGGTCCGCTATCAGAATCAGGATTGCGCTCGCCGCCAGCGCGTTGCCGACCGTGTAACCGCGGTCCAGCAGCTTTCCTAGAATCAGGATCGATGCCATCAGCGTTGCCCGCACGACGGGACTCTGGCCATCGACCAGAGCGGCGTAGGTCAGGATCGCGACGAGCGCGAAGAGATATCGTCCGGCTCTCTGGAACCGTCCGAACCGAAGACGCCGCCCGAGCCACAGGGCGGTTGCGGCCACGACCGCGAGGTTGAAGCCCGACACGACGAGGAGGTGAATCAGGCCGGCCGCCTGGAACCGGCGAACGTCATCGGCCGGAAGTCTCCGGCGCTGTCCCAGAACCATGCCCAGTACCAGACCCCGGATTGTTTCGTCAGCCTCGAAGAACCGGCCGATGCGTTCGGTGACCGACTTCCGAAGTCTGTCCTCACCATGCCAGGATCCGTTGAGGACCTGAATCAATCGCGGGTTTCGGATCGAACCAGCCCAGAATATTCCCTGACGGGCCAGGTAGCGTCTGTAGTCGAACACGCCAGGGTTGCGGTAGGAGCGTGGCGGGCGAAGGCGGGTCAGGACTTCGACGCGATCTCCGGTTCCCAACCCCAGGTTGCGGAACAGCTTGTCCAGCTTGTCGTCGTGCGGGAAAAAGGAGAGCCGGGCCCGGCCGCGCCATGGTTGTCCGTCGAGCGTCCGGATGTCGACATCGAAGTGGTAACCGGGATCCCTCCATTCGGGCGGTCCTTCCAGCACGGCGACGACCCGCCGCGCGTATCCGTCATCTAAGATTACCGGAGGCCGGACTTCCTGGTTTGCGCGAAGGCCGGCTCCCATTAAACAGAGGGCGAGCAACAGGCATTTGGGACGGAGGAGGGAGAGCAGCAGGGTCGGAATCAGGGTCACCCAAACGAAGAACGGATCCAGGTAGGGTGAAGCGACGATGCCCACGATCAGTGCGGCTAGGAGTCTGCGCGGCAGAAGAAACTCGGTACTCCATGTCGATGCTAAGTGCTGCGCACACACACTATGCTGTGGTCACAATGACCCAAAATCGTTCTGCCGCGCAGACTCCTAGGGGAGGATATAGTGGCACCAATGCAGACAGGGATCTCGGCGGAGGGCGGCTTCATTGTATCACCACGCCTGCTCGCTCAAACAGCCCGACGGTCTCGATGTGGTGCGAATTGGGAAACTCATCTATAAATGTGATCGACGTGAGGGCGTACCCGGTTTCCAGCAGCAGGCGTGCTTCCGGCGCGAAAGTTGTCGGGTTGCAGGAGACGTAGACGACCCGCTTAGGCCTGAGGCCGGCGACCCTCTTTACGACATTCCGGCCGGCTCCCGAGCGCGGCGGATCGAGAACGACGAGATCAGGTCGGATATCGGAGTTCGCCAGGAACGCCCATGCCGACGCCTTGATGAACTCCACGTTTGCGATTCGATTCCGTCGGGCATTCCATTCGGCGGTCCGGATCGAGCGCCGGTCGACGCCCACCAGCCGGGAGGACAGTTGCGCCAGGGGCAGCGAAAAGAAGCCGCTCCCACAAAACAGGTCCAACGTGATACCGGGGGCTCCCGCAGTGTCTATGACTGCAGAGACGAACTTCTCGAGCAGGAATCGATTGGGTTGGAAAAAACTATCCGGGTTCAGCCGGAACTCTATCCCGCCGACCGTGGTCGTCGGGTTCCGGTGGGCCCATCGCGCCCGTTCTCGGCCCCGGAGAAAAGTCGCGGCGACCTCTCCCTTTTCCGGCGAGACGACGGCCCGGACGGTATCGGTTCCCTCGAGTCCCGGCTGGGCCAGCGCCTCGGAAGCCGCGCTGATGAAGGTGTTCAGTTCCGGCATCAACGCCGCGCAACGGTCGATGGTAACGACGTCATTCGTGCCCTCCTTCATGAATCCTAGCCGGCGGTCTCTGACGTGGAAGCTCGCTCGCAAACGATACTCGCGCTCCGGACCGTGAATGCACGCGATCGGTTCGGGCAATTCGACCTTGCCCAGCCGCGCGAGGCTCTCGACGAGGATCTCCTGCTTTAGAGCGCGCTGTCGTTCGTAGGCAATGTGATCCCAGCTGCAGCATCCCACGGTCTCGAAGTTCGGACAGGACGGATCCCGGCGGTCCTCGGACGTTTCGAGTACCTCAACCAGGCTCGCGCGGGCGTAGTCCTTCTTGCGGTCGACGATTTCCGCCTCGACGAGCTCGCCCGGGATGGTCCGACCCACGAACACGACTCCCTCGTCGGTCCGGGCAATACCAGCGCCGCCGTAAACCAGTTTTTCGATCCTGATACGCATTGTTCCTCACCGCAAAGGCGCAAAGACGCAAAGGAAGTCATGGGTAGTCGGATCTGCTACTAGGGGTGTGATTGTCATTGAATGTCGCCTTCGGAAAACAAAACACCTTTGCGCCTTTGCGTCTTTGCGGTGAAAAACTAGATCAAATAGAACAAACTGAGGCGGGGGGCGTTGTAGCGTTCCATCAGTTTCCGCTTCCAGAGTTGTTGTTCGAGCATGGCCAGTTGCTCGGCGGTCATCGTTCGACGGAACGATGACAGGCTGCGCTCGACTTCCCTCCCGACATCGATCAGGACACGTTCATCGGCAGCGATCTTGATGATGGCGATCAGTTTCTCTTCCAGCGCGTTGAGGGCATGTTCACCTGCCTGAAGATCCGACCCACCCTGACTGCGGATGGAATTCGCGAGCTGCGAGAACCGTGATTCGAATTCCGGAAAGGTTTTTCCCAGCGGTGCGATCTGATCAGCCAGTCCCTTGAGATAGGCAGCGACTTCATCCGTCGAGAACTCGGGCAGATCGGGGGCTTCCGTCCGCAGGTTCTTCTGCTCCTTGACGACCTCTGAGATTGCGTTCGCGCAGTAGCCCAGGGAACTGACCTTGCGCTTGGCCTTGGAGAAGGCGCGGTCCATTCCCTTGAGGACGAGTTCAAGCGGCACTCCCTGGTCCTTCCAACTCTCGATCAGAACCCAGTCCAGTGTCGAAAGGAGAGTGAAACTCTCGCGCTTGGACTGGTAGTACCGTTCGATTTCAGTGAAGTAGTTGAAATAATTGTCCAAGGTCCAAGGTCCAAGGTCCAAGGTGAAGACGTCGAGCTGCAGACCTCGGACGTTGGACTTCGGACCTTGGACTTACCGGGTGATCCACCCGCCGCCGACCACAACGTCGTCCCAGTAGAAGACGGCGGCCTGGCCAGGAGTGACGGCACGTTGCGGGGTGTCGAAACGGACGATCGTCCTTCCGTCTTCGATAAAGACGCTGCCGGCCTGCGGCTCGAACCGGTTCCGGATCTGGATGCTGCAGCGGATCGGGTCGGAGGGCCGCTCGATCGCGATCCAATTCGCATCCCGTACGGCAAAGCGCTGTCCGGCGGTATCCGCATTGTCTCCGACGACGACCCGGTTCGACGCCGGCTCGATACGGACGACATATTGCGGCTTCCCTGTTGCTATCAGACCCTTCCTTTGCCCGACCGTATAGCGGTGAATGCCCGAATGAGATCCGACGACGTCTCCCGCCAGGTTCACGATCTCCCCTCGATCATCTGACGTCGTCTCGGAGTACTGCTCCACGAAATCCGCATAGGACCGGCCCTGGACAAAGCAGATTTCCTGCGACTCCGGCTTGTTGTAGGTCGGCAGGCCCGCGTTCCGGGCGATCTCCCGCACCTCAGCCTTCGTCAGCTCACCGAGCGGAAAGACTGTCTTCGACAGCTGGGCCTGTGTCAGGCCGAACAGGAAATACGATTGGTCTTTCCCACCATCGCATCCGCGAAGCAAGAGCCACCGCCCGAGTGCTTCGTCAAACCGGACTCGGGCGTAGTGACCCGTGGCCACGCGGTCGGCGCCGATTTGTTCTGCCTTGTCCATCAGGTGATGGAACTTGACGTAGTTGTTGCAAAGAACGCATGGGCTCGGAGTCTCGCCATTCAAGTATGAGCTGACAAAAGGCGCGATGACGGTTTGCTCGAATTTGTCTTCGAGGTTCAGGACATAGAACGGAAAGCCGATGTGGCTGGCTACCCGCCGGGCATCCCAGACGTCATCGATCGAACAGCAACGTCCCGTGCGGCGAACTTCCGCGTCGCCGTCGGCGTCAGCGCCGAGTTTGCGCCGCTGATTCCAAAGTTGCATCGACAACCCGACGATGTCATGTCCCTGTGCCTTCAGCAACGCGGCGGCCGCCGATGAATCGACGCCGCCACTCATAGCCACGGCAATCATAGGTCTCTCAACGCCTCTCGTATCGCGTCCGAAGCCAGAACGCTGCAATGCATCTTCGATGCGGGTAGGCCGCCCAGCGCATCGGCGATTTCTTCCCGACTGATTCCCCGCGCCTGCTCGATTCCCATCCCGATCAGCATTTCGGTCGCGAACGAACTCGTCGCGATCGCGGCGGTGCATCCCTGCGCCTTGAACTTTGCATCCGAGACATGCTCACCAGAGAGTTTGATCCACAGCTTCATGACATCTCCGCAGACCGGATTGCTGACCTCCGCGACCGCATCGGCGTCGGCGATCTCTCCCGCACAACGGGGATTTTGGAAATAGTCCAGGAGCTTTTCGGAGTAACTCATCGTCAGCGCCTCTGGGCAGATCCGGACTTCTTGTAGTAGGGCGAGAGCTCGCGAAGTCTCTCAACAATGCCGGGCAGGATCTCGAGTAGGTACTCGATCTCCTCCCGGGTTGTCAGGGCGCTCAGGCTGATCCTGAGGCTCCCAAACCCCTCGTCGGGAGTCTTGCCGATCGCGGTCAGGACGTGGGAGGGTTCCAGCGAACCCGACGAACAGGCCGACCCGGTTGAGACCGCGATACCCTTCAGGTCCAACGAAATAACGAGGCCTTCACCTTCAGCGTAGTCGACCATGAGATTCGACGTGTTCGGAAGCCGCGGCGCATTGTTGCCGTTGACGTGGATGTCGGGTATTGCCGCCCGCAGGCCATCCTCCATGCTGTCACGGAGCTGACCGACCTGAATCATCTCTTCGGCCAGTTCACGTCGGGCGAGGTCCGCGGCCGCACCGAACCCGACAATCGCGGCGACGTTCTCCGTCCCGGACCTGCGGTTCCGTTCGTGTCCACCCCCCGTCATCTGGGGCTTGAGAGGAGTGCCCTTGCGGACGTACAGCGCGCCCACGCCCTTCGGACCGTGCAGCTTGTGGCCCGATATCGAGTACAGATGCACGCCGAGGGCCTTCACGTCGACCGGGATCTTGCCAGCTGCCTGAACCCCGTCGGAGTGAAAGCAGATGCCAGCGTCGGCGGCGATCTGCCCGATCCGTTCGACGGGCTGTATCGTGCCGATCTCGTTGTTGGCGTGCATTATCGTGATCAGAATCGTATCCGGACGAATTGCCCTGCGGACCTCGTCCGCATCGACGAGTCCGTCCCCGCTGACCGGGAGCCATGTCACCTCGAAGCCCTGCTTTTCCAGCTCTTTGCACGTGTGCAGGACCGCATGATGCTCGATCTGCGACGTGATAACATGGCGGCCTTTGGGTGCCTGCGAATCGACGATCCCTCGGATCGCGAGGTTGTCAGCCTCGGTTCCGCCACTCAGGAAGACGATTTCCGCGGTCTGTGCTCCGATCAATCGCGCGACCTGCGCTCGGGCATCGTCGATCGCCGCCTTCGCTTCCTGGCCGAAACGGTGGATCGACGAAGCGTTCCCGTAGTGTTCGAGAAAGAACGGCTGCATCCGCTCGAGCACCTCCGGGCGAAGCGCGGTCGTTGCGTTGTTATCGAGATAAATGTGCTTCATGGAGTTAAGAAGTCCAATGTCCGACGTCCAAAGTCGTGTCCGCACTTTCTACCCCGACCTCGGACTTTGGACCTCGGACTCTGTGACTTTGAAACTGATCTTAGCATGATCATCACCCTAACCACGGACTTCGGGACCGACGACGGCTATGTCGGCTGCATGAAGGGCGTGATCTTGGGAATCGTGCCCGAAGCCCGGGTCATCGACATCAGCCACGGCGTGTCGTCGCACGACGTCCTGGCGGGCGCCTTCGTTCTTTTTTCGGCGGCAAGATTCTTTCCGACTGGTACGGTCCATGTCGCGGTGGTCGACCCTGGAGTCGGCTCCCAACGGCGACCGATTGCAGGGTCCGACGGGCGCTGTCTGTTCGTTGGCCCAGACAACGGCCTGTTGTCGTTGTGCCTGGACCAGGACGCGGAACTGCATCACATTACGAACGAGGAGTATTTCCTGGATCCGGTAAGCACGACATTCCACGGGCGGGACATCTTTGCGCCCGTCGCGGCCCGGCTGGCCAGGGGCGCGCCGCTGCGCTCGGTCGGCCCCCGGATCACGGATTTCCTCAGCCTCGCGCCGGCCCGCGAACGGCCGCGGGTTCTCCATGTCGACAAGTTCGGAAACATCGTCACCAGCATTCGGCCAGTGGATCTGGGCCCGGCCTCCGTCGTTCGGATCGGCGGCCGCGAGATCCGAACGACTCATTTATCTTTTTCGGCGGCGGTGTCCGGAGAGCTGTTCCTGATCGTGGGCAGCAGCGGTTATGTCGAGGTTTCCATGAATCAAGCGTCGGCGGCCGATCACCTCAACGTTCAAGTAGGGGCCGAATTGGAAGTAGAAACTCCCCCCTCAAACCAATAAAATGATGCCCCGGTACTGGCTGCTCTATTGATTCACACTAAGGAGGACGGCAAATGCCAGCAGGACTTCAAGATGTCATAGCGGGTCAATCCGGGATCTGTTATATCGATGGAGCGAAAGGGCTACTCTCCTACCGTGGATACGACATCCACGAGCTTGCTCCTAATTCCACCTTCGAGGAGACAGCTCACCTGCTGTGGTTTGGAAGCCTGCCGAAGACCGGCGAACTCGCTGACACCTCGAAGCAGATGGCCGATTCACGAGCCATTCCCGACGAAGTTGCCTCAATCATCACCCACTTCCCGAAATCAGCGCCTCCGATGGCGGCGGTACGGTCCGCTGTGTCTGCGCTGGCGTTGTTCGATCCGGATGCGGAGGACAGCTCGACAGAAGCGAACAACCGGAAAGCGATGCGGGTCACTGCCCAGACCGCGACGCTCGTTGCCGCGATCGCCAGGCTGCGGGATGGGAAGGAGCCTGTCGCACCCCGTACTGACCTGAGCCACGCGGGAAACTTCTACTACATGTTGAGTGGTGAGGAACCGAACGAGGTGATCGAGCGGGCGCTCGACATCGCCCTGATCCTTCACGCCGACCATGAGTACAACGCGTCGACGTTCGCGGCGCGGGTGACGTCAGCCACGCTGTCGGACATGTATTCGGCCGTGACTTCCGGCATCGGAGCTCTCAAGGGCCCGTTGCATGGCGGCGCGAACGCGAACGTCATGCGGCTGCTTCTGGAGATCGGCGACGATTCGAAGGTCGACGAAACCGTCCACGCGATGCTCGCCGAGAAGAAGAAGATCCCCGGCTTCGGACACCGCGTCTACACGACGGAAGACCCGCGGGCGACCCATCTGCGCAGGATGTCGCAGGAAGCGGGTGAGCGTTCCGGCGACACGAAGTGGTTCGACATGTCGTCGCACATCGAGAAGATCATCAACGCCGAGAAGAAGCTCAACGCGAACGTCGATTTCTACTCCGCCAGCACCTACTACGTGATCGGTCTCCCGATCGACCTGTTTACACCGTTCTTTACCGTCAGCCGAATGGCCGGCTGGACCGCGCATGTCCTGGAACAGTACGCCGACAATCGGCTGATTCGGCCAAGGGCCGACTACACGGGTCCGGAACCCACCTTGAAATGGGTCCCGCCGGATCAGCGGGGGTAGCGCTATCGCGTCCAGCGCCCGATCGCCAGTGACTTCCAGGAACAAGTGGGAGATCGAGCTCAACACCTGGCCCCGCAAGGTGATCGCAATCGGATTGACGCTGTCGGTGTGCGGTTTCATGTTCTACCAGACCTGGTGGCTCTTCCTCGCCGCGTGGATCACGCGCGACGGGAATCCCGATCCCGCCATCTACGAACGCGCCATCGAGTACGACCCCGAGAACGCCGACTATCGATTCACCCTCGCTCAGATCTACAACTACTCGACGCTCTATCTGGATCTCGATAAGGCCAAGGAACAATACCTGGCAGCGGTTCGACTGAACCCGTACCGGTCCGGACATTGGTTGGAGCTGTCGAAGTTCTACGAGCAGGAAGGGGATGTCGAGGCCTCGCGTAGCGCGATGGGAAAGGCGCTCGAGATGGACCCGAACTGGGCGCAGATGCACTGGGCGGCAGCCAACCTTTACATCCGGATGGGGGATCTCGAGGCGGCGGATTTCGAGCTGCGGCGGACAGCCGATCTGGACGTGAGCTACCTGACCCAGGTTCTGGATCTGGTCTGGAGGTTCTACGAAGACCCCGAGATGATCGTGGCGACCCATGTCGCTTTGACAACGTAAAAAGAGCCCACCCCGATCGAGTAAAAGGGACCCACCCCCTGGGTTAATGGTTTGTAAGTAAGCCCGCCGTCGGGGCTGTGGAAAGTGTGGAAGCCGAAGGCTTCCAAGCCGCGGTGGGAACGCGCTGGCTTTGCAGCGGGTTCCCACGGTGGCGGCACTTTCCACAGCCCGTCGCGCCCGCGTTTTTCACGCGGATCCTCCGGCGGCACGGGGTTTCTTTTTCCGTTTGCTGGCGGCGCCCAGACTTTCGGTGAACCGGATGCTTTCCCATTTGAACTCGTGAATCGAGCAGTGATGGGTGAGCCGGTCCAATAGGGCCGCAGTCAGCGCGGCGTCGCCGAAGACGCTGGTCCACTGCGCAAACGGGAGGTTCGACGTGACGATCACCGAGCCCTTCTCATAACGGTCCGAGAAGACCTGAAACAGCAGCTGGGCCCCCTCGGCCGAGAACGGGATATAGCCGACCTCGTCAACGACGAGCAGTTCAAAGCGGGACAGCTTGGCCAGGTACCGCTTCAACTGCCGTTCTTCGCGGGATTCGATCAGCGTGTTGACCAATCCCGCGGCCGTGGTGAACCCGACGCGGTAACCGTTGCGGCAGGCTTCCACACCCAGGACCGTTGCGGCATGGGTCTTGCCGGTGCCGTGCTTGCCCAGCAGCACAACGTTCTCGCGCCGGGTGATGTAGCCGCACTCGGCATAGTCGCGGACCTGAACCGCATCCAGCGCCGGCCACTTCTTCAGGTCGGTCGTTTCCAGGGTCTTGAGCAGTGGAAACCGGGCCTCGCGCAACCGGCGCTGGACCTGATTGGCTTGGCGCTGTTCCAACTCGCGGCTGGCCAGAGCCAGCAGGAAGCCGGTGTACCCCTCTCCGGCCTCCTTGGCCTGCCGGGCGTGTTCGCGCCACTCCCGTCCCATGGCCGGAAGCCGAAGCTGCCGTAATGCGTCGTCCAGAACGATCTCCTGGCCCGGTGTCATCGCACACCCCCAGTCAGGAGACGGTCGTATTGATCCAGATCGGCTCCAGCGATCGTCCGGTCGGTGATACCGGGCATTAACCCGGACTCGAGCGGGGCATGGGCTCGGGCCGGGGATGCCTCCCGCATCAGAATGTGCTGGACCGCGTCCAGTTCGGCGCAGTGGGCATCGAGCGCTTCCTGAAGGGCCGCCGAGACCCGGTCCAGAGCCCAGTCCTGGTGGAGTTGGAGGATGCCGATAAACTGCCGGGTGCCCCGGCTATAGCCGTGCCGTTCCCGCAACCGTTCCAGCGCCGTCTCGTAATGGGCGGGCCACTGGGGCCGCCACTGCCGAATCGGTCGGGCGCTTTCAAACGCCCCCACCTTCCGGCGGATCAGTTCCAGGTAGTGCATCGGATCAATCCGCCAGTCGCTATGACCGAAGGCTCGGGAATGTTCGGCCACCTTCTTCTGGTCCGCATAAAAGCGCACCCGGTCACAGCCAATATGGGCCCAGAGACGGCGTCCCACATACGCGGTCGGCACCGAGTACCGGTTCGAATCCACCTGCGCGGTCTGGTACCGGCTGATCCGCACACCCACCACCTTGGTGTTCTCAAATGGCGTCTCGGGCAGTGCCAACAGCCGCTCTTGCTCGGCAGCATGCCGTTCCCCGATCGTGCGGTCGTCGGCCCGGCCGCCGATCCGGCGCTGGTCGTCGGTCGCGCAGCGTTCCAGCAGTTGCGCGTTCAGATCCTCCAAGTCGGCCACCTCGGGAACCGGCACCAGGAAGTTCCGGCGTGCGAAACCCACCAGGCCTTCGACACCGCCTTTCTCCTGGCCCCGGGCCGGATTACAGAACCGCGCTTCAAACGTGTAGTGGGCTCGAAACGCCGTGAACCGGTCCTGCTCGATCCGGGCCTTCCCTCTCAGAACCCGCTTCACAGCCGTCTTCAGGTTGTCGAAGACCACGGTCGGGAATACGCCGCCGTACCAGCCGAACCCCCGGATCTGACCGTCCAGGAACATCTCCTGCCGTTCCCACCGATACGCCCGCACAAACGACTTGCCCGAGTACCGGCTCCGCATGCAGAACAGTTTGACCTGAAGGTCTTCACCATTCATCCGGACCCCGGCCGTGCCCCAGTCCACTTCGGCTTCCGACGCCTGTTCCGGATCCAGCGGCACCACCGCCGCCGACCGGCTCCAGCCCAGCCGCATCTTCCGCTCCCGCACCCATCGCCGCACCGTCGGCTCGGCTCCGGTAAATCCATGCTCGTCCACCAGACGTTGCCACACCCGGTGCGCCGTGTGTCGCTGCTTGACCGGCTGCTCCCGATCCGCCCGCAGCCAGCCCTCCACGATCCCGGCCACCGGATCCATCACCGGACAGGCCGGCTCCTTCTCCCGCCGATACTTCGGCTCCTGCCCGGCCAACGCCTTCCGGACCGTCCGTCTCGTGTGCCCGGTCTCCCGGGCGATCTGTCGAATGCTTTTCTTGTAAACCCGATGTGCGGTCCTGACCATCTCGTACTGATCCATCCCTAACAACTCCTCACCCTCCCTCCCGCCTTGCCGGTTCATCCGGCGACACGCCGGGGGAGGCTATCAGGGGTGGGTCCCTTTTGCTCGATCAGAACCCCCTTGGGTGGGTCCCTTTTACGTTATCGAAATCACCCATGTGCCAAATACGAAGGATGCGAACCTGTCCGCGATGGGCTACTTCATCGGACAGAACAGCGAGTTGGGGGCTGAACTGGCCTGGAATCGATTGCGAACGTTCCAGACCCGACCGCAGGAACGCTTTGGTTACGTGGAGTACCTTGTAAACAAGGGGCAGCCCCTGGACGCCTACATGGTGTTCGCTGCCGACGGCCGGCCCGGGGAGATGTTCAACGGAGATTTCGAACGGAACCCGATGAATGGAGGGTTCGACTGGCGGATCTCGTCCTGGGAACAGGCGGAAGCCCGCCGCGACACGACGCAATCGAAGGACGGGATGGCGAGCTTCCTGATCCAGTTCGGCGGTGAAGAGAACGTGACCTACTCCCATGTCTGGCACTGGCTGCCCGTCGAAAGCGGACACTCCTACGAACTCAACTTCTGGATGAAGACCGAGGCGATTTCGACCGACGAGGGCGTGTTCCTCGAGGTCGAAGGACAACGCACCGAGGCGCCTCTGGGTACGACCTACTGGCAGGAGTTCACGATCCCGTTTACAGCAACCTCGGAACTGGCGACCGTTCGCGTTCGGCGGAACCCCAGCCGGAAGTTCGACAACCTGCTCGGCGGCAAAGTCTGGTTGGACGGATTCACGCTGGCGGAAGTGGAATAAGGGTCCAAGGTCCAATGTCCAAGGTTCGTTATCATGGCTCTCCCGGCGTAATCAGGGGTCTTTCCTCACGAACCCAGCCCTTGAACCCAGAACCACTGACTTTGGGCCTTGGACTTCGAACCTCGGACTTCGAAGCTTGAAGTGAATGTTGCACTGGTACGCCCTCTATACTCGTCCGAGGCACGAAAGACAGGTTCTTCAGGAACTGACAAACCAACGTATCGAAGCCTACTTACCGACACACAAGGTGCGGCGGCGATGGAGTGATCGGTACAAGATCGTCGAAGAGCCCCTCTTCAAGAATTACCTGTTCGTCCGCAGCGAGGAGCAGGCCTATCGGCGGGCACTGAAACCTTACGGAGCAGTGTCGTTTGTGACGGTTGAGGGCGTGCCGGCCATCATCCCGGACGAGGAGATCGAGGCCGTCCGCATACTTGTCACCTCGGAGTTACCTCACAACCCCTATCCATACTTGAGGGAAGGCAGGAAGGTGCGGGTGAAGTACGGGCCGCTCGAAGGTTGCGAAGGGATCCTCATCCGGAAGCGAGGGCTGGCGCGACTGATCGTCAGCGTCAACTTGCTCCAGAGGTCGATCGAAGCAGAAGTCGACGCAGCCTGGATCGAGCCCCGATGATACAATTCGGCGCTAAATGATCGACATTCACTCCCACATCCTTCCGGAACTGGACGACGGTGCCCGGAGTCTGGAAGAGGCGCTACAGATGGCCCGTATCGCGGAAGAAGACGGCATCGAACAGATGGTCGCGACCCCTCACATGTTCAATGGACTGTCCCACAATCCCGGGCCCGAGGAGGTCGTGGCGCGTGTGGGTGCGTTGCAGAAGGAGATTGGCGGGTCCCTGACGTTGCTGCCCGGCAATGAGGTTCACATCGCTCACGACATCGCCGAGAAGGCCGAGGCGAATGAGGTGACGAAGATCAATCAGCAGACCTACATGCTGATTGAGTTCCCGTCGATGAACGTACCGTTGGGTGCGGAAGAACTCTTCTACAAGCTACAGATCAGAGGGATCATCCCGATCCTCGTCCACCCCGAGCGCAACAGCCAGATTCAGAACCGTCCGTCGATCGTCGCGGGCTTCGTCGAGCGTGGTGTGCGAATCCAGGTAACCGCAATGAGCATCACCGGCGAGTTCGGTTCCGCGGCGCGCCGATCGGTCGAAACGCTGCTGCGGCACAACTGCGTCCATGTCATCGCCACGGACACACACCGGGCCGACAGACGACCGCCCATCCTCTCCGCGGGTCGAGACGCGGCGTCCGCGATCGTTGGCGAGGAAGCATCCCGTCGACTCGTGGAAGACAATCCCCGAGCGGTCATTCAGGGCGACCCCATCGACGCGGAACCTCCCCTGTCTTTCGAACGGCCTCCGAAGCCCAGCTTCCTGTCTCGATTCAGACCATTCAAGGTGAGTAACAATCGGCAGTGAGGGCGACTGAGGCGTAGGTCGATGCGGTATGGATTGAGCCGGGGTGAGACGAGACTTGTCCGACGTTGTTCACAACCCATAGAATCAGGAAGCCGAACAAATGAAAAGCGCTGCCGACAAGTGGTACGCGGATTGGCAGTCCGATAGGCACGCCGAATACTTCGATTTTCGATCGACGCTTTCATCACGCAATCTAATCCGAAACTACGAGTCTCTGAACGATGTTCGGATACTCAATACGCGTGTTGCGGAGACCAGGGGTCGTCCGACGCTCTTGGAGATTGGCTGCGCGACCGGAGAATTCCGACGCTATCTGGGACTTAAGTGGCCCGGGGTTCGCTATTGGGGGGCCGATATATCGCAGCCGGCTATCGACTGCGCTTTGAGGAAGTATCCTGACGCGCAGTTTCTGGCTCTTTCGCCGTCAGATCAGAGCGGTTTCATAGAGGCGTCGGGGCTGGAATCCCAACCGGAGTTTGTCTATTCCAAGGACGTTGTCCTGCATCAGACCGACCCGTTCGGATTCCTTACGCGGCTGATCGAGAGTACCGCCCACACCCTGGTTGTGCGTCTGAGGACTCGAGACAGGGGCGAGACTGTTCTCGATCCGGAAGAGTCCTGTCAGTACCATTACAATGGCTGGATGCCGTACATCGTGATGAATCTGGATGAGACCATTCGCCACGTCGTGGATGTGAGACCGCGCGCGGAGTTGAGGGTGCTAAGGAATCGAATGATTCTGGGAGGCTGGCACAACCGCTATCTGCCGAAGGATTGCTACTTAGAAGAAACCGGCACGGCCGAGACCGCAATCGGAGTCTTCCTTGAAACTGCTCATCCCACTCGAGTTTCGATTGAGGATCGGCGTGACAACGAACCGCGGTACACACTGTTGCACATGCTCGGCTTGGCCTATCGACGAGCGGGATCGATCCTGACTATCAAGCGGGATAGGTATAGGTGACTGCGATGAGTGTGGCCGGTGAGTTTGGCGCGTCGGCCTTGCGGTGTGTGGAGACGCTATTGAAGAACGAATGGGTGCACTACATCGCAACCGACACCCATCGAGCTAAACGGCGTCCTCCGGTCTTGTCGGAGGCACGTGACCCTGCGGCTGAGGTCGTTAGAGAAGAAGTGGCAAGCCGACTCGTCAGGGACAAGCCGATGGCGGGTGATTGAGGGTAGGGCGATTGTTGTGAAAATCGCCGCCTGATTTCGAGTACCCACCAGACGGACAATCTTTTCCAAGTTCTTTCGTGTGGCAACTGATGCGATCGCGAGCTTATTGAAGTTTCACTGACTTGTTGTGGTGAACAACTTGGCGTATTCGCCGTCGTTTCGAAGCAAGTCCATATGGCTCCCTGTTTCGACAATCTGGCCCTCGTGGAGCACCACAATGTGGTCTGCAGCTTCAATCGTGGATGCTCGGTGCGCGATCTGAATGACAGTCCTATCTTGCGATATGTTCCTGATCGTATCCTGGACCGCCCGTTCGGAAATCGAATCGAGGGAGCTGGTTGCTTCGTCCAGTAACAGCAATTGGGGATTGGACAACAAAGCCCGCGCAATGCAGAGCCGCTGTTGCTGCCCACCCGATAGCTTCATGCCTCGTTCCCCGACAACTGTGTCGTATTCGTCTGAAAGCTCTCTTATGAACGAATCTGCGTTCGCCAGCTTGGCTGCGGTATCTACATCGCTTTCCGAATAACCGTCACGGCCGAAAACGATGTTTTCTTTCACGGTTCCGTGAACGACGAAGGGATCCTGACTGACAAACCCGATCGACCGTCGCCACGATTCCATGTCGTAATCCGATAGCGGTGTATCGTCAATCATGATCCGGCCTCGAGTCGGTTCGTACAGGCCGAGCAGTAAATTCACGATCGTTGATTTTCCCGCTCCCGAGGCGCCAACTAAGGCGGTTGTCTTGCCCTTCTTGAACTCGATATTCAGGCCGCGCAACAGGAGTTCGCGTCCAGCGTGGGCAAAGTGCACTTGTTCAAATGAGACGCCTGTCTGGAAGGAAGTAAAAAGCCTGTCTCCCTGAGAGGGTCGAAGGGAGGGTTCGACAAGGGCCGCATGAACCGCTTCACCTTCAGGCAAGATGCCGAGAACTTCCATTCGCATGCGGCCCAGTTCCGATACCGTTGGGAGGAGTTGCACCAGGCCAGCGACAAAGATCCCCAGTTCCGGTAATACCTCTCCCAAGTTGCCCGAAGCTTGAGATCGTAAGACGAACAGCAGTCCCAGAATCACGAGAAGAGCGGAGAACTCCATGAGTTGCTTTGGTACCGACAGCCAGATGTGATGCTTCGTCCACAAATAGGTGAACGCACGGTTCTTGATCTCGAATTGCTTCACCCAATGGCGCGTCGTGCAGAAGGCAATCATCTGGCGAATACCCGCGATCAATTCGTTTGCGATAACGTGTTCCGCTTCTCGAAGCTTCACTCGTTCTCGGCCCACGTTGTAAGAGACCTTCCGCGATAGGTATCGAATGACCTGATAATATGCCAGCGCCAAGACGCCAAGCACCATGACGCCTGATGGGAATATCAATACCAGGACAATCAGAATCGCGATCACCTTCAGAGCTTCGGTCGCCATTTGGGGCAAGCGTCTCATGAGATTGGCAACATGTGAGGGCGCAACGAGACTACGAGAGAGCAGGTTCCCCAATTTGTTGTCGAGGAAAAACTGGTAAGAGTGTTCCGAATATCGCTCGATAAGACGGTTCTTTATGTCGTAGAGAACTCTTCCACTCCCGTACGCCACGAGTCCTTCCCTCATCAGGCCAAATACCGCGCGCAGAGAAAAGGCAGCGAGAAGAACGATTGCGGCAGCCACGATCGGATCGGCAACGGGCAGAAGTTCGGCGATGGACGTGACCCACCGACGAATTCCAGTCAAATCTTCGCTGGACTCACCCACCATTGATGAAAGGAGTGGGAAAAACGCAGCAAGGCTGAAGGCGTCGAGCACCGAGGACACGATCATTACGGAAAAAATGGTGACGTACAGCTTCTTGTACGGTCTCAGGAAATAGAAGAAGAGGGGAAGATTCATCTCACATCACGGATCTGGTTGGTTTCAACCAACGCGTAAGAAACGGCAGGGTATTCGGTACGAAGTTTTCCGCTCAGGAATTGAACCTTGTCTCTGCCCCATTGGGCCGCGTATCGATGACATGCGTGTTCGATGGCAGCATCACGGTCTACGCCTTCCTCTAGAGCTTCGAGCAGCCACCGAACATACATACCCATGCGCTCCAAAGCTCGGCCGTCACGAAACGGGTCCAGTTCATCGAGCACCGACTCCCACTCGCCGAATCCCGGCACTCCGGCCGGCAGAGACCAATGCTCCAGGCACGCGTTCCAGAGGACGGACCAGTCGTTAAAAACAACTCGGCCCATGCCCAAATCGTAGAGTGGGCTGACGCTCCATCCCTCTCGGTCCATGAGCAACGTCGGTGTGCCAGCCAGTACCGCTTCCACCGCCGCCGTACCAGCCCATAGATGGCCATGGATCGCGAGGTCCGACGCCATAGCAGCAACCGGGGGGGGGTGCGATCCGTGTACCGATCCACCTTCAAGAACAACACAGCGGCCTGTGGCCTCGGCCTGCCTCATTAACTCCGCGACCGGACCCAGCCGATGTCGGAGAGTTCTCGGGACTTTAGGCTTCAATACGAGTCCCAGCCAAGGTATCTCGAGCAACTTTTGGAGCAGAAACACGTAAGCCTCTCGCATGAGGCTGTGGCCGTAATACCATTGGCCGTCTTCCGAGGAGTTTTCATCGAAGAATGAAAGAATGCGGGACGCGCCGTTCTGCTGAAGTTCCGTCCTCAATCGATCTGAAATCGCACGCTGCAATGGAAAGCGATGATCACCCAAGAGACCGACCGTGACGTAGCATCGTGTGGGCGTCAAAAAATGTTCTTTTGCAAGATCTCTTCGTCCCCATACCAGGTTCACGTCCGCTACAGGAGTTACATCCATACAGATGTTCATTTCGTGGGACCGTTGAAAGCAGACAGAAACGCCACCGAGATCCTCCAAGGCATCGGTGATCGCGCAGTGCCGGGCATCGTATTTGTACCAGGTAACGAACACTCTGGTGCCGTGCGTCTGAAACAGGCTTTCCCAGTATATTCGCTGCCTGTCATAGTGCGACGCCTGAGCTCGAAGCCATCGCTCTTCGGCCGAATCAGCGGATCTGTTGAGGGGTTTCGGTATTCGTCTCGTACTCCGGAATGCCGGAACGTCCTTGAGAGTCGTGGCTCCCGGGTGTATCGCGATCGAACCGATGTTTTGTTCGGCGAGTTCGGTTCGTTTAGCCTCGTCGAGCGGATCCATAGGCAAATGGAAGATCGCGTTGACCTTTCCCCCCTCCACCAGCCGGTTCTGATTCAGGGCGAGATCAGAATACAACTCGGGTTTGTTTAAGTTCAGCTGGCCATAATATTCTACCGCCACCGGCCGAGGGCGGATCGGTGTCTGACGGGGAGACGGAAGTAGAGCCGAAAGGCCGCGGTATCGGAGTTCGCGCAGCCATTCCAGCTGTGTGGGCGCCGCTGTGTTGAGCATCGTGTAGAGCGGGGCCAGCGACGGCTCAGTGCCGATTACCTCAAGACCGAGAGGGGTCGCATAGTCCTGTATTTCCCCAAACCACGGCCGATGCTCAAGAAAAAGAACAGCCATTTCGGGGGATTGCTCTGTCTCCCGCATTTTCCAGTCACAGATTTGTACAACCAGCAACCCCCGAAAGAGGTTGTCCCGTTCGTAAACGAGGCTCGTCACGGCCATGCTCTTCGCTAGATACATCCCGAGCCTTTTCGCATCCGGCCTGCGTTCCAGAACGTTCCGGAACGCTGCGCTGCCGAGAATCGGCAGCTGGACACGGTCAATATCGAGGTGTTGAATCTGAATCCGCGCATTCAGACCCTGGCGGTCTTGAATCTCGTTAAGCTGAAACTCCAGCCGCGTAACCGTCATGCCCATCAACGACGCACACAGTCGAGCGGCTACAAAACCGAGTGGGGAGCCCTCGATGACGTAGCAGGTCAGCTTGGGCCGCGGCCCACCCGCTCGAGCAAACAGCCACGGCAGAATGGATCCGAACCAGGACCGCAATGTCAGGTGTTCTACGAAAAACACGTTCGAATGCGAGTCCGTCATAGCTTAGCGAGATTCTGTTTGAGCTCCCTGGCACAGCTTTGGAGCTGATCCACCCTCAACCCGACACTCGACGGGAGGCTGATTGCACGTTCGTGGAGCAAGACCGAGTTTTCGATCTTGTAGGCCTGACAGTTGCGGTAGGGCTGAAGGTCGTGAATTGGATGCCACAGTGGTCGGGCTCCGACACCAGAATCTATGAGTCGGAGTATGATCTTCTTTCGATCGTCTAGCCGGGTCCCCGGTGGGGTCAAGATCGTAAAGAGCCAGTAGGTCGCCGAACAGCCGTCGAACTCCTGCATGACTGTCAGACCCGGGACGTCTGCCAATTCCCGGCGGTATGCATCCGCGATTCCACGCTTCTTTTCGATGAATTCGTCAAGCCGCTCCATCTGAGCGATTCCGATCGCCGCCTGGACGTTGGTAAGTCGGTAGTTGAACCCGATTTCGCGGTGATCGTACTCCACTCCATCGTCCTTCGCCTGCGTTGTCAGGTACTTCAATCGGTCAGCGATCTCGGTATCGTTGGTGACGGCCATCCCCCCGCCACTGGTTGTTATGATTTTGTTTCCGTTGAAGCTGAAGACGCCCACATCGCCGAAGGTTCCAATGTGCCGGCCGCGAAAGCGGACGCCAATCCCTTCGGATGCATCTTCGATAGTTTTCAGATCGTAGGCTCTCGCCAATGCGGCGATGGCTTCGATATCACAACTGAGGCCTAGAATGTGGACGGGCAGCACGGCCCGGACTCGCCTTCGGGTGCGTTTGTTGAAGCAGTGTCCCTCGCGTAGCTCGCATTCCTCTTCCAGAAACTCCTTTAGCTTGTTGGGATCCATATGCCAAGTAGCTATGTCGGCGTCCATGAATACGGGATGCGCATTGCAGTACCGGATTGCGTTCACGGGAGCAATGAAAGTCAGGTCCGAGACGATCACTTCGTCGTCGGGACGAACGCCCGAGGCCAACAGGGAGACGTGCAGGGCTGCTGTACCGTTTATGGTCGCCACTGCGTGTGAGGATCCCACATAACGCGCAACGTCCCGCTCGAAACGTTTGACAAACGAACCGCCCGAAGAAACCCACTCGTCGTCTAAACACTGTTTTACGTAGTTCCACTCGTTGCCGGCGATACAGGGCTCAGAAAGCGGTATCATCTGCTTCGTCGATTTCACGAATGTATGACTCGTGCTGAACAGCGAGGACCGTTCAGAGTTCGAGAGTCTTCACGACGGTGTTACCGGACTGATCGTTGGCCGCGACTCCAAGTCGTGACACGTCATCCAGGGGGAGGGTGTCCGCGTGGAACGAATAGTACCAGCGGTCGCCGGTTGGTGCGAAATCGAAGTTGTCGTGGATGAATCGGTGGCCGCGCGTTTCGATTGCGAGAAAGGGCTGGGGCCCAAATACCTTGCCATTCTTGGTGGCCACCTCAATATGCGGTACGTCGTCGGTCGGATTCCGGTGGAGTAAGATCTCGAAATCGAGAGCTTCCTCCAGGTCGCCGTCCGGCCAGATGACCGATCGAAAAGCGTCTCTTGCTTCGGCGAACTTGAATTTTACATCGGGATACTTGGTGCTCGATTCTTTGAGCAAGCCCCGCAAGAAGTCAACTTCGGTTTCCAGATCACGAAAATCGTGGGACGCGATGCCCACCAGCGTTGGTTCCCCCGTGGCAGCCCGTTCGAACGCCTTGTCCATCTCTCGTTGATCGATGCTTGCGATTCGATTCATAACATTCAGGGCGCGGCCGATCCAGCGGCGGCAGTTGCCCGGCAGTTGATAGTTGTCGTGACTCGGGTGGTAGACGGACCAGTCGGCCGGCGCCAGCCTCCAATCCCCGGAGCGTCCTTTACGGAAATCGATCGAGAGGTCCAACTCAGCCGGATCGTTGACAGCCATGTTCGAAATATCGAACGGGATCCACTGTTCCAGGAACAGGTTGCTGTCAGGTCGTTCGGTTTGGAAACCGGCCCGAAAGACCGCGGGAAACCAGCTCCGCTGGATGACCCGGCGACATAGGATCTGATATAGCTCTGGAGAATTGACGTACGACGTCGCACATCGGTGGGCGTCCCTGTATGTCGACATGGGATGAAAGTGCCAGTGTATTACGTCATCCCATCCGGGATGTTCCGCCAACACTCTCCGATAATGATCGAAAATGTTGTGGTACCCCATGTCGCGCCGCCGAGGGTTGTTCTCGAAGCCGACATGATCGAGGCAGAACCAGTTGAATACCCACGCGCCGCCGTAGGAATCGGGAAAAGCGCTCCTGAAATCGGGTTTCATCAATCGATCGAGCATTAGGTCGATTTTGTCCCACGTGTCGTTGTAGTTGGTGAGGTGGCCGCTCAGTGTCAGCGCAACCTGCTGTTCCAATCCTCCGAGATCGATTTCCTGGTCCTGCAGGCGACGCAGGTTTTCGGCGACCGGTTGGATTCCCTCCAGTCCATACAAGTCACGAAGCCGTTCGAATCTTGCCTCGAGAGACTCAAACAATGGTCCTTCCGTGTCGACAGCGTGAAGAATGACGACGAGCTTTCGGTCCATGCCTCAGGGATTCTCTAAGAATGCTTCGGGATTCGCTACGTACTCGGGGTCCCATGTGTTCGGATCCAGGGGATCTAAGGGGAACTTTTCCATTCCTTCCCCCAAATCGCACCATCTCTGGAATGCGTCCCGGAGGAGCGGGCTGCTCATCAACCTTTGAACGGCACGTTCGAAGACTGCCGGCGTGTGTATGCGTCCGTCGAAAGGAAGGCCCAGGCGTGCAATCTGGTCTCGCGCGATCCATTCACAAAGGAGGAGATCTTCGGGTTCGATTCGTTTCCGCCAGCGGCCGACCGGCGCCAAGGGATCCTGGTCTTCTTCCGGAAAAACTGTAGCCGCCCGGGAGTCCCATCTGTTTCCCGAGTGGTCCGTGTACTTGTCCACTTCGAGCATCTCGTGGACAAATTCGACGTCCAGGAAGTCACACAGCTTGCGAACTTCCTGCTCCATGTCTGTCTTGAGTCTTTCGTAGCGAACAGCAAGCACACGATCCGGGTAGCGGTGCTGGTACCGAAATGCGTGATTGACAGCGTCGACGACATTGAACAGCGCGATGAGATAGTCGTCTCCCGGAGCAATCGTCATCTTTTTGAAAGACACCACGACGTCCCGCGGGTCACGGAGTATGACGATGGCCTTTCCCTCGGGAAACATGCTGAGGAAGCTAGGGATCTTGGTCCAGGCGAGGGGTTCCTTATCCCCCAGGATCGTCTTCTGTTCGTCGGGAAACAGCGACCTCAATATGCTGAGATATGCCTGTCCGTAACTGCGGTCGCTTCCTTCAAAGTTCTCCATGCACCGCTCTGTATCGAGCCTGAGTTCGAAGCGGTTGAGCAGGCGATGGGCCATATCCTGAAACAGTCTTTTCCCGTTTTCGCTGTTCGAGATCGGATCATAACGGTGATAGCAGAAGCGGAAGAAATTCACCGTGTCGTAACTCATGGCGATCGCCGGATGCGCGCTGAGGATCCTCGAAAGGAACGAAGAACCCGACCTGAAAGGCGTCGTGAGAAAGATGCATCGGCCCGTCGTGGCGTCAACCGTCATTGTGCCTTCGCAACAGTCTGAATGGTTTTGGGCAAGCTGGTGCGGTCGACGAAGTGCTGAACGAGCTGCTGTATGATCGGGTCGAATGAAGTACGGTCCGTGTTGTTGTCGATTACGAGATCAGGGTTGGCGGGCGGTACGTATGGCGTATGAATCCCGACCACGTCCGACATTTCGCCGTCCATAGCTTTTTGATAGATGCCTTTGGGATCTCTGCGAAGCAGGGTTTCCATGGACACGTCGACGAAGATCTCATGATAGTTTTGGAGTACGCTCCGGCTTAGCGCCTGTGCTTCCGGGTGAACGGTCACCGCGCAGCAGATGACATGCAGGTCCTGCGCGTCCAGGAGATGACAGAGTCGTGCAATCCGAAGAGAGTTCTTGCGTCGATCCTCGGGAGAATAACCGAGATCGTTGCCCATCGCATGCCGAAAATCGTCCCCGTCGACGAGTACCAGATTAGGGAGTGCAGGCTTCAGGTATGAGTGTAAGTGGCGCCCGATAGTTGTCTTGCCTGCGGCCGACGGTCCACAAATCCAAACGACCATGGTGTTCTCTATTCTCCCAGCCCGACCAGCAATGCCAGGCACGCAGCGTGGAGTCGACCGTTGCTGGCCACGATTCCATCCAGACGTCTGACGTCGGGCCTGTTGTAGCGAAGTTGTTGCCCTCTGGTGTCGGTCACTCTGCCGCCAGCGCCCCGCAATATGACTTCCGGCGCACATGTGTCCCATTCCTTCGTGCCAGCTCCCGGCTGGACATACAAGTCGGCGCGCCGGGAAGCGATCATTCCGCATTTCACTCCAACGCTACCGGAAAGTTTGACGCTTTCAATCCTGGCGTCTCGAATCAGGTCGTCAATCAACGGCACGCGATGAGAGCGGCTCACAACCAGAGTCGCCTCGGACAGAGTATCTTCTGAGCTGACTCTCAACCGCGTTGGTTCGTTCCTGCCGCGTTTCATCCACGCTTCCGACGTCGTGCCCCAGTACGTGATGCCGGGTATCGGCTGTTGAACGACGCCCATCACGGCTTCACCGTCGACGGCCAGGCCAATCATGATCGAGAATTCGCCGGTTCCGGATATGAATTCCCGTGTGCCGTCCAGCGGATCTACACACCAGAGGCGGCGTGAGCTTAACCGGGCGGGATCATCGCTGGATTCTTCCGACAGGACCGCATCGTTTGGAAAGTGCTCCCCGAGGGCTTTCAGAACAAAATTGTTCAGCGCAATGTCGGCTTCGGTTACAGGGTCGTTGGGCCCCTTGTAGGAGACCCGAGTCGAACTCGAAATGAATTCACAGGCGATGTCGTTCGATTCACGCGCCAAACGAACTGCGACGTCTAGTTCTTGCTGGAAATCCATCCACTTGAGCACTCGTCAGAATTGGCCCCCCTTTGTTCGCCAAGAATGACCCACTCGCTCTGCTGAGCCTCAGCTGGCTGGCAATAGAAACCAGGGGGCGCCGCTTCATCCATGACAACTTCGATTTTCCATCGAGCGGCGTCGTTTGGTACTATGCCTTTCACACCGATACATTGCCCCTCGACGACGTTCACCGCATCGGCGTTGCCGCCAACGACAATACCGCAACAGAAGGGTGAAGGTGTTGGCCCTGGATCATTGGCGCAAATAGGAGGCCCGTTAGTATGGTTCAAAGAGACAATCCGGAATTACCTCCGGGAGAGCGGCTCCATGACGATCTGGTATATCTTGTAGAGAATAGGGCAGATGAGCCAAAGGAAATTTTCAAGGTTCTTCGAGATATCCTTGCCGCTGACCCGGTTTCCGGAGAAGAGCAGGTCGATATGCTCGACGTTGGGTGCGCGACCGGCGAATTCATCCAATATTTAAGATCCCAGTTTCCAGACTGGACTTATTTCGGGCTTGATGTGTCGGAGAAATTGATCGAGGAGTCGCGACGTAGATTGCCAAAAGTGAATTTTACATGTGGCTCGTTACTGGATTCGTCTTGTTTCAATGATCGGAAATTTGATGTGATTACCTGTCTTGGTGTCCTTTCGATCTTCGATTCGCTCGAACAACCACTGAGCAACCTCATCGATGGTCTGAGCGACAATGGTACTCTGCTGGTATTTGGCATGATGAACGAATTCGCAGTCGACCTGCTTGTGCGTTGCCGATATTCGGACAAGCCTAACCAGCCTTGGCAGAGTGGTTTCAATGCCTTTTCCCGGGAGTATTATGCGCATGTACTGCGCGCGCATGACCGTTCTCTGAACTGGTCATGGACAAGGTTCCGGATGCCTTTCGCTATGCCGAGGAAAGATGACCTCCTGCGCAACTGGATCATCCGGACGGAACAGGATCCATTTCAGCAGATGCGCGGCACGGGACAGCTCAGCCCACAGTTCATCCTTCAGGTCAAAAGCGGATGATTGCAAAAAGCAACCCACATCCTTTCTTCTTCCCGTTCGAAATCCCGTTCCCAGTGTGGGTCACTTCAATCAAGTGCTACTGGGTCCATTCTGGTGAGCGCCGAAGTCTCCATCCAGCTATTTTGCCCCCAACAAGATCACGAATTTCCAGTCCATCAATACATCATCGTCGACCTGTGTGAGGTTGTAGGCATCCTTGAAGTATTCGTCGGCCTCGACGTGGAGTCGCCTGATCTCGTCAATGGCGTCCTGTGACAGAGCAGAGTTCTCAAGCCAGTTGTTCAAGCTTACCTGTTTCATGAAGTGTGGGTATAGAGAAATATTCCCGAAGCCGGCGCGGTGAAACATGTTAATCAGCTCCGCCTCGGAGAAGGTGTGCCGTTTCTCTTTCAGCCGAAAGATTTCCTCGTAGCGTTCACGCGTGCGGTGATCGGGAGGAACACCCTCAATGAGGGCCAGGTGTCCTCCAGTCTTGAGAACTCTACGAATTTCCTTGAGACCTGCCATGCAATTTTCTACGTGATGAAACACCATCCGGGCCGTGCACAGGTCAAACGTCTCCGAGGAGAAGGGCATGGCCTGGACGTCGCATTCGTGGCATTCCAAGTTGGCCGGGTTTGAGTTTGCCAGAAAGGTATCGATCATCTCTGGTGAGATGTCGATTCCCATTACCTTCTTGGCGTGTTGAGCCAATGCTCTCGCTACGATTCCGGTGCCGGTTCCGACGTCCAGAACATAGCTCTGGGATGTAATCGGACAAAAATGAAGGAAGGCTTGCAAAAAGTCCGATTCATTGACCCACTTAAGATTACTGTATATGGCCGCCCTTTCAGCCCATAGTTCGAGTTGAGAACGCCGCCAATCCTCCTTCGCATCCGTCGTTCGCGTCTTTATTTCTGATTTCACTCCATCCTCACTGAACTTGGTGTATCAGCTTCCACTCGGTTCCTCTTCGCTCCCACAGGTGCGGCGGCCTAAACGCGTCGCAAAGTTCAAGAAATCGTCCTGACTGGAGTCCAATGAAGTCCATGACCTCGTGAAAGTACGGCGGTCACCCAAAACCGGCCAATGGTGGTCACCTGAAAACCGGCCAACGAACATAGATAAGCCCGGGACATTGACACCGACGGGAAGCCGAAACAGGCTCCGTCGGCATGAGCAATGTCTTGAGCACAGAAAAGAGAGAGCAAGTTGTTGCATTGGGGCGGCTTGGATGGCCGCTGCGTCGGATCGAACAGACCACCGGCGTGCGTCGTGAGACGGCCAGTGCGTATTTGAGAGCGGCCGGAATCCCCATTCGGCCGCCCGGGAGTTGGGGCCGGCGACCGGCAAAACCGGCCAACAAGGTGACCACCGACCCGGACGGCGTAAATGGTGTCGTTGAGGGGTTTGGCGGTTCCGATACTTCAAAACCGGCCAACGAAGTGACCACCGACCCGGAGGCCGAGAATCCGGTCTCGGCAGAGTCGTCGGCTCCCCCTCCAAGCCCACCGTCGGGCAGTTCCTGCGAGCCGTACCGGGAGACGATCCAACAGGCGCTGGAGCGTGGCCGCAACGCGATGGCGATCTGGCAGGACCTGGTCACGGATCACGGTTTTGCCGGCAGCTACGAATCGGTCAAGCGTTTCGTTCGCAAACTCCGGGGAGTGCGATCCCCGGAAGCGGTCGGAATCATCCAGACCGGAGCTGGAGAGGAAGCGCAGGTCGACTACGGGACCGGACCGATGGTCCGGGATCCGAAGACGGGCAAGTACCGACGGACGCGGCTGTTCGTGATGACGTTGGGCTACAGCCGCAAATCGGTCCGGCTGCTGACGTTCAAGTCCAGTTCCCGCATCTGGGCCCAGTTGCACGAGACCGCGTTCCGCCGACTCGGCGGCACTCCCCGCCTCATCGTGCTGGATAACCTGCGCGAAGGCGTGATCGTCCCGGACCATTACGACCCCACCCTGAATCCGTTGTTTCGAGATGTCCTGACCCATTACGGCGTGGTGGCCATGCCCTGCCGGGTGCGCGATCCAGACCGCAAAGGCAAAGTCGAATCCGGTGTCGGGCACGCCCAGAAGACCCCATTGAAGGGACAGCGCTTCGAGAGCCTCGACCAGGCCCAGGGGTATCTGGATCGCTGGGAAGTCCGATGGGCCGACACCCGCATCCACGGCACGACCAAGCGGCAGGTGGCGGCCATGTTCGCCGAAGAGAAACCATCTCTTAAGCCGCTGCCGATCGAACCGTTTCGCTATTACCAATTCGGTGAACGTGTCGTCCATCTCGACGGTTGCGTCGAAGTCGAAGCCGCCTATTACGGTGTACCGCCGGGCTGGATCGGACGGGGTGTCAAGGTCCAGTGGGACACGCTTCACGTCCGGATCCTGGACCCAAACACCTATCAACTCCTCCGCGAGCATGTCCGCCAGAAGCGGGGTGGATACCGTGTCCGTGCTGAAGACAACCCGAAGAAGACCCCGTTAACGACGGTGCAACTGCTGGCCCGAGCCCGCCGCGCTGGCACCCACATCGGCACACTCTGTGACGCCATTCACCGCCGACAAGGGGAAGCTGCGGTCCGCCGCATCCTGGGTGTGCTCTCCCTGGCCAAGAAGTACGGTGTCTCCGCCGTGGAGGATGCTTCGGCTGCAGCTCTGGAGCTCCACGTCTACGAGTACCGTTTCGTCCGCCGCTATCTGGAGCGGCGACCTCCACTCGCTCTGCGTCAGGTCGACCCTCTCATTCGCGAACTGACTCAGTATCGCGATCTCATCAACCTCAAAATCCAGGAGCAGGAACAATCATGAATCTGATCGAACTCCAGCGGGCTCTCCGACAACTCCGCCTCGGCGGCATTGCCGAGGTGTTGGAAACACGCCTCCACCAGGCCCAGACCGAAGCCATGGCGCCGATCGACTTGGTCTCTCGTCTGGTCTCGGATGAACTGGACCGTCGCAGCATCCGGCTGTTGGAACGGCGTCGGAAACAGGCCCGGTTCCGCGATCCCCAGAAGACGCTCGACTCCTTCGACTTTACTTTCAACAAGAAGATGAATCGTAGTCTGGTCTTCGACCTGGCGACGGGCGCCTTCATCTCCAGGCACGACGATGCCTTGTTTCTCGGTCCTCCTGGCACCGGCAAGAGTCATCTGGCTCAGGCCATCGGCTTGGCTGCGATTGAGCAGGGCTATCGGGTCGTCTACCGTGAAACTCATGCGCTTCTCGACGACATCGCCGAAGCCACCATTGACGGTACCCGAAAGGAGTGCATGGAAGCTTTGGCGACGGTCCCGCTGCTGATCATCGACGATCTGGGGATGCGGAAGCTTCCTCCCACTGCAGCAGAGGAACTCCTCGAGATCGTGATGCGACGCTATGAACGGACCAGTACGTTACTGACATCGAATCGACCCGTCCAAGACTGGGGAAAACTACTGGGTGATAGCGCCGCCGTCACAGCCATGCTGGACCGGCTGCTCCATCACGGCCACATCCTCAAATGCGGCCCTCGGAGTTGGAGGACTAAAACGGGCTTGCCGAGTCCAGTCCCAAAGAGGTAGAACAACACCGTCCCGGGCCATCCCCGTTGGCCGGTTTTGAAGTGACCATCGTTGGCCGGTTTTGAAGTGACCACTGAAGATTCTGGCTGGTGTAGTACGATTTGTCGCGCAACGACCGGGAACTTTCAGCGATCGGATTGCCGTACTCGGCTTCGCTTTCTCCATAGAATACGAGGGGCACCTTGTGTTGGATGGCCATTTTGGGTGCAATATTCTTCTGCCCCAGAATGAATGGTTGAAACGGATGCAAGAGGTTTTCGATCGCCAGTCGCGTCAGAAGGCGATGGACACGGCCGTTGGGTTTGAAGCTGACGTTATCCAACCCACCGACTTCGATCCAATTCCGGAAATTCCTCCATCCGATGTCCGAATAGATGAGCGGCGGCCAGGTTACCGTCAAAGGGTGCATGCCGTATTTGTACTTAAGGATATGTGCGGTATGACAACTGTCCTTGCCGCCGCTGCCTGGCACGATGCAATCGTATGTCCCATTGTTTCGGCGGTGGCGATCGAGAACAGCCAGCAACTCCTTTTCTCTCGCGTCCCAGTCGATACGTTGTTTCTCCTCCGCAACTCTGCATGCATCGCAGACACCCTCGCTGTCGATGTTCAATGTCAGGATCCTCCGTTCGGACGTGTTCTTGAACTCGACGGTGGAAGCAGGCCTCTGGTTGGACATGACGCATCGCCTGCAGAACGTGACGTCAAGCGGTAGGCCATGTCTGCCAACTTGAGAAACTTCCGCGGGTTCGTGTCCCCTATTCTGGTGCATTGGATGGGTCTCTATTCGTTAATCCAGTCCGCCTCCCGACAAACATTACCGACCTGAAATCGGAATGAGGATGGGGTGGTTGGAACGTTTCCGCTAGAACAAGATCGAAGCCGCAACTTCGCATGATGCCTGGATAGTTATTCAGTAGGCTTACACCGCGGAATACCTGACTCTTGGTGTCCTCGAGAGAGTAAGGAAAGTAGCGATGCGTCTGCCTGCTTAGACCGGATGGCTCAAAGCAAACAATATAGCCAACTCCCGCCGAAGCGGCTAATCGATATAGTTTCTCAATGAACGTAGGAAGGAAATATACACCGACGTTAATGTGACACAATATAGAGTTGGTGAGCGCCCCTGGATTCTCCGTGATGAAATCGAAGACATCAGTTGCGACGAAATGACAGTTCGAATTCCCAAACTGATCTTCATTGAGACGCATACAGTCTGGGCTTCTGTCGAGTCCCCACACTGTCGTTGTGGATAGCCTTGTCGCGATTTCGTTTTCAAGCCACCCGTATGAACAGCCGAAGTTGACTACGTTTCGGATGTACGGATCGCCAGCGGCCACAGCAAGAATCTGATCACGCACTGTCCTGGCCCTGTACCCAACCTCGCTTTCTGCGGGATTTTCACTTTCAAAGACTGCCCGGTATCTGTGCCAGACTGCTAGTTCGGTTTCGTTGGTGTAGTGGTCCTTGTATCCAGATCGCAACAGACCTTCGGTATCAAGGTCACAGTTCAGGTCGCGAATCGCCTGAGCATTCTGCCGATACTCGTCTACCATGGATACAATCCGAAATGCCAGGTACGAAAAAACTAATTTGACGTGATAACCCAGCCAAGGAAGCACGCCAAGGCGCTGGTTGTTCACCTTGTCCAACAACCTCTCTGGCGCTACTTCTCGTGAGTCTGCCTTCAGGAATTCCACCGCTCCTGATCCTCCTACTCGATCAGTCCACAGTCTTCGTTGCGAGTTTCACAATATTTCGATAAATGATCAGCCCATCCGATCCACTACGCTCGGGATGGAACTGCGTAGCAAAGATGTTTCCTGTTCCAAAACTCGAGCAAAATTCTTGTGATCCGTACTGAGAAAGCGCAAGCGTCAGATTGGAGTCCGCAGGTTTGACAACATAGGAGTGTACGAAATACATGAAGGTGCCGTCTCTCACTCCGCGCAGCGGTGAATCATTCCAACATCTCTCGGAATCGGGCGTGACTGGTGGACGAATAGCCTCCCATCCGATGTGGGGGATCTTGAGCTGTCGTCCTCCTACGTTTTCTTTCGCCAATCGCTCCACGGAACCGCAGATGACATCCAGACCGTGGTGCGTCCCGAATTCATAACTTTCGGTCATCAGAAGCTGCATACCGAGACATACACCGACGAGCGGCTTTCCAGAAGCCGCGAAGTCCTTCAGTGGGATCACCAGATCCAGTTCGCGCAGAGCGCGCATCGCGTTTCCAAACGCGCCGACGCCCGGCAATATGACTAGATCCGCAGCCCGTAAGTCATCCTTCGAGGCAGAAATCCGCGCTTTGACGCCGAATCGCGCACAAGCATTCTTCACACTGAAAAGATTGCCCAGTCGGTAGTCGACGATGACGACGTTGGATGGCTTGGAGGATGCGCGCGGCTCATTCACGTGCCAACCGGTTTCGCCCCATGAGGAATCGGACCCATTCGTGCTTCGATCGCTTCCGCGTAGGAATATGCGTTTTCTTCTGCTGAAATAGCCGAGGACTCCCCGTAAATGTCAGTGAAGTACGCTCGGAAAGTGCCGTTCGTGGACATCCATGTCTTGTAGATCTCAAGCTTGCGTGCATCCACTGTCTGCGCGCCCGAGTCTATCTGCTGTAAAACGTTTCTGGCCTCTCTAACCGTTTCGACTCTGTATACTCCCGGACAGTAAACATACCACGGGGCTCCAAAGACGATCGTGGGCACGCCGGCCTGTACCGCTTCCCAACCGACGGTCCCCGCGACGGATGCCGCACACCGGCTGCCGGCCAGGAGAGCTTTCGAATGGACGCTCGTGCTGATCAGTTGTATGCGGTCGTCACGCTCCAGATGTTGGTAAAAATCTTGACTTCTTCCGAGTGCACAGCGCTGCGGGTTGTCGACGAACTGCCTGGGATGCTCTTTGACGTACAGTCGCCAGCCTGCGGGAAGCGCTTCCAGTAGGAGATCGACGGCCCGCAACTGATCGGAAAAGCCGAAACCCAACGGTACGCTACTCGCCTCTGGCTGAGTTTGCAGGGCGAAATAGATGTATTTGTGCGCCTGGTTCGGCGCTTCGGTCCGCGATTCGTAGAACTCGCGGAGACGGTTCATCTCGAGTGAATCGAGAAAGAATCTCCATTGATGAACAAAATAACTAGGCATTCGCGGTTCCAAGCCGTACGCAGAGGCATAGAAGGGCTTTCTGAGCATATGCGGCCGCCGCACCATCTGGTACAAGAAGAACAATGCCGAAGCCGCGCTCTTGATCGTGCGGTCGAGCTTGTTGAACCTCCGACCACTGTTGTCTTCCCAGATGGCGTTGCGCGCGTCGTAGTAGTTCGAATCGTATCCGTTCAGAACAGCAGCGGGTGTCGAGTCTGACGTGTCCCTTTCGGCGTAGTCCGCTGGCGGACACGGGACATTCTCAAGGCTATCGACGATCATCATTCGGTCTGGAATGAACGTTCGGTGGACGATCCACGTGGGTATCCCCAATGATTGGCAAACGATGTACAGGACGTAGTCATATCCGATATGTGGTGGGCTATTGAACACGACAGAATCGGGACGCTCACGATCGATCAGCGTCTGCCACATCGCGACATAACGGAAGTAGACCCGCTTCAGGTCCTGGATCTTCATTCTCCGCCGGTTCATCCGATCCATTGTCTGGAAGACCATGGATTCGTGCGGCGCCATGCGTTTGATGATCCAGTCGTCGGGGTGCCGGATGCGCAATCTCCAGTCTGGAATATCGGGCAGGCGGCCCGCGATCGCATCCCAAGCAGAATGGAGGATGCAATCGGTCGCGATCGGGTCGTAGCGGCCGAGGGCGTCAGGCCCACTGCAGATATAACGGACCTCGATGCCTCGTTCGCGCAGGCGAGGCACCAAGTGAACGTGGAACGCCTGTGTATGCATCAACCAGACGCTGCGCTTGCCTTCAGTCAAACCTTACGAGCCCCCACAGCGTATCGGACAACCCGGCACGGGCAAGTGCCTCGCTGTATGCTGCCTGGAGTGGTTCCGTGAAAACGTGCGAATAATAACCCTGCCCACCGCCTTCTCCCGCAACGAGCCATCGGATGTGGTTGGACAGGTCGTACCTCTGAATTCCCGAGACCTCCACTGCCCCACCGGCTGCACGAGCCGCACGTTCCAAGGTCGACGCGGAGAAATAATAGAGGTGGGGCCGTTGAAAATAAGACTCCAAAAAGGAGGGGACATCATAGAGCTTCACCAGGGCATCATCAACATTGGGGACTTCAACGACAACGAGTCCATCTGGAGCCAGGTACTGCCGCAGGTTTCTCAGGCTCTGCACCGGGTCCTGCAGATGTTCCAGTGTGTGAAACAGAGCAATGAGGTCGAATGAACGGCCCTGAAGCTCGTCCAGACTGGCATACGTGTCCAGGTCCAGCTCCGCGCGGCACCAGTTACGGTGCGCGAGACCCGGCTCCACTCCGGTCACATGGCGGACATGCGGTCGGACTGCCTCCAAGAAATGGCCGGTGCTGGAGCCTATTTCCAGGACACTGCTGTCACTTGGGAGATGAGGCAACAAGCGTTCGACACGTGCGCGGGCCGGTGCGACACCCCTGCGATAAGACTTCACCGGAGATGTCTCGCCCTCGTGCTCGGTACGATATTTGTCCGAGTAATAGTCCTTGAGATCATCCTCGCCGGGTCGCGGCCAAAGGAACACCAGATCACATCTCTTGCATCGTCGGACCGTCAATTCAGGTCCGTTGCGCACGCCGCGTCTCAGGTCCTCGTGATCGCCTCCGTGACAGATCGGACATTGGCTCTCACTACACATCTGCGCTTATCTGTTCGACGAGACCGGCCAGTCGCTCAGCTACGACAAAATCCGTCTCGGTATCGATATCGATGGCTTCAATCGGGTTCATGACGAACCCAACCGGATTCCCATATTGAAATGTCCGGTGTTGTAACAACTTGTCTGCTGGAGCGCAGTAGATGGCACCGTTCAAATAGTTCAATTCGGGCATGTCTTGAGTTTGAAAGTTGTAAACGATGTCTTTCATCAGGCTGCGGAGTGTTCCATCGTCCGCGAGTGTCCGCAAGTGAAACAGAATCTTACCGGTGGGGGTGACAGAGATGACGTTCGTGCGTCGCGTTTTGGCAAGTTCGACGACCGCATCGATCGTGCTGGCCTTTTTCAACGGGCTTGTCGGTAACAACTGCAGACAGTATGAGCAGTCTGTAGCTCCCCCAATCTGTTCCAACATGTGAATGATTGGCACCGATCCATGGACATCGTCGCCGCACATCTCGACAGGACGGACGAACGGCACTTTGGCCCCACAGTTTTCGCTGAACTCCACTATCTCGGGACTCTCTGTCGAGACGTAAACGTCGTCGATCATGGAACTGCGGAGTGCTTGCTGAAGAGTATAAAAGAGCAGCGGCTTGCCGTTGAACAACCGCATGTTCTTACCGGGAACTCGCCGTGAATACCCTTTTGCCGGAATGATGGCGACGACTCGCTTAGACATACTTTCTGTTCAAAGCGGGAACGATGAGTCGGGAAATAATGTAATCGTTAAGATAGCAGTCCCATACCAGGTGAATTCTCATGGCATCCCCCTGGTTGGACACACCGTGAAGACATGCCTGGTTGAAGAGGTATATCCAACCGGCCTCCATGTGGAACGACTCGCCGTCCATCAGGAATGTAACGTCTGGATTCGTCAGAATCGGTAGGTGGAACCGAAGCTTATAGTGACTCTCACGTTTCGGAATGGCAACGATCCTTTCTCGATGCTGCCCTAGTCCTCCACCGCCTGCGACCGCCTGCACCCTGAAATTCTGTAGTTCAGAATCGCCAAAGTACCTTTCGTAGAAGTTGGGAATTTCAGTGAGCATCGAATTGAACTGACGGTCCGGAAACCAATGGTGGTCTTCCTCGAAGAAAACGATGTCGTTTCGCGTATTGAACAGACTGTATTGCGTGACCGTATCCGGTTCTGGTTTCCATCGTGGATCCCATTTTCGAATGTAGTCGAACGTAGGATGTCCCGTGTCGAGTGAGTATCCTTTTCGCTTGGAGAGCAGTTCCATCACCTCGCGTTCGACGGCTTCGAAAAAAGGTGGGTCACACTGAATCAGCTCCAAGATTTTGATTCGGCCGCCCACAAGGTCACCGATGACAGGGTTGGATTCGGGAGTGTTGCCGACAAGGTCATACGAGATGGGCTGAAATTGTTCATCCATGGCGAGTGCCGTCTAATATGTTCAGGGCGTTCTCGTTAAACTCGCGTAAGATTGCTATCTGCTGCGCTAGAAGTTTTTCGATGTCTGCCTGATACGCATCATCGCACAAGCATGAATGGATCTGTCGGAACATCAGATCTTCATCTTCTACTTCCGGATCGACGAGTGGAATTGCATAGTCGGGTACGCCGGTATCGTTTACAAAATATGCAAGTTTAGGGTGGCTGCCCAACCGGAGGAAAGGAGTTCCTGCGCCAAAGGAGAGCACGCAGGTGTGAAACCGCATACCCATGACAATATCGGCTTGCCGAAATATATTAGTGAAAAACGGAATGTGGGGATAGAGCATTTCTCCTGGTGGTGGGTAAAGGAACGGTAGTTCGACATGCGTGCTAAAAATGCTTCCGGGAGGAAAATCATTCGCGAACTCCTCGTACATGTCGGAATCGACGTGCACGAGGTGTGGTAAGAACATGATCTGGGCGTTCGCCTCCCGAGCCAGGCGCAGAAGAGCAGACTTGACTGTAGCCATGAAGTGCTGGGCATTCTGTTTGTGAGGTTTGGCGTATCGCAGGTTGGGACGATCACCGGCCCAGTTCAGCGCAACTACCGGACGCCCCGGATCGAGAGCAGGGATTTCAATGGGACGATCGAACAGGTAGATGCCAGGGTCAGGAATAACATCCAGCTTATGTCGCTCCAGACCGTATTGCTTCAGCAGAACGGATCGTGTGCCGTGGTTTCGCACAGAAAAAAGCGTTGCTCTCTGCTGCAGCGCACGCAGATGCGGCCCAGTGGAGTCCGGAAAGTGCCGCCTGTCGAATTCGAACTTGTTGTAGCCAATTGCATAGACAACGATCGGCACCCGTATTCGGGACAGTTCATGAATCGAGATGTTAAATGACCAGCCCGACACGCTCTCATCCTCAGGTCGGAAGAAGATCAACCCCCCACCTCCCAGAAGAACGAGGTCGGCTTCATCGTTCATCTGGTCGATCAGGGCAGGGTGAAAGAACGTACGCTGGCTATCGACCAGGTAAAAACTTAGTGTCCAGTCTCTCTTGTTCGCTTGTTCGTTGAGAAGACGATGAGTTTGATAGGCAAGCGCCCAGTCACCGACGTTCCGATTCCAAGCGCCAATGTGCCAGATCCTGAAAACGCGCAAATAGTGCCTCTATCGATCAGGAAAGTGAATCTTGAAGGCCAGAGATGACGAAGCCTTTCGAATCTGTAGATTGCTCCCGAAGCCTTCGATTTTCTGGCACGGCCGATCGAAAAAGCTTGCTGAGGTAAAGCTTCATCATGATTCGGGAAATGCCGATGAGGTCGGAGCCGTAGATTCGAGTGTATCGCGATATGACGTCTTCCTGGGATGGGTCGAGTAGGAACCGATAAGTAACAGGAACAGCGTGCGCATAAGTCGGGATTGGTTCTGGTGTGGGTGTGCGATCAAACGCCGGAACGTCGAAACGTAGGGTCGCCCTCACGGGCTCCCCTCTACTCGAGAAGATGTTCGAGAGTCGGCAGGAGGTGTAGGTCAACGCATCGCCGATAAAATCGTCGACCTCAAGCGTGAGGTTTCCGGAACGTCTCAGCAACAAACGTACCGTCTCACCGGCGAAAGCGATAACTTCCTCCGTGTAGTTGCTGAGAGCCATCGACTTGTGGATGAAGAGGACGTTGTTGCCGATCTCGCCATTGATATAGCGCAGTACGTTGGGCTTCTTGTCGGCGAAGTCGGCCAAATCGTCGATGTCGTCCCACAGTTCTTCCTGGGTTTGTCGCTCGAAGCTGTCGAGCACCTCTTTCAGCCGGTTCGTCACCGGTTGGTTCGTGAGCACTTCGAGCCAGTCGAAAGGGGAGACATCCAGGATCTTCAAGAGCTTTACGATCGGCGTCAGCACCGTGTCGTTGTAGAAGACGGCAATCATTAGATGAAGCTTCCGGCATGCGAGATAGTCGTCGAATGACATCGTGCTGTTGGCGACGCAGACTTCTTCGATCTCGGAGGCGACAACAGACTCTCCGCGAACCGTGAAATGGCCGTAGCACCGGGGCAAGACCCGGAATTTCGTCACCATCCCCCATCGCTTGCGGCTTTCATCGGAATCGAGTTCCGATCCGGGAAGAATCATCGTCTGCCATGTATACACGTTGTTGAAACCGGCGTTGAGGATGGTTCGTACCGAATCAAAGTGGGCACGCTTCGAATCGCCGGGCAGCCCCAGAATGATTTCGCTGTAGGAATTTGCCTTCAGCTCGCTGGCCTTGAGGGCGAGATCCAGAATTTCTTCTTCGGAGATGTTGGACCGCTTCACGTTCTTGAGGACATCTCTATCCAGCGACTGGACTGATCCGGACAATCTCAACGCGCCTTTAACCAGGCGGGCGGCTTCCAGGATTCGCTGCTTCTGGTTCTTACCAGTGGTCGTGTTGATATACTCGGGCCAGCCGTACTTTTCCATCGATGCGGCCAGCGCGCGACACGTTTCCAGGTCCTGCCGGAACATACCGAAGTTCGAATCCGAAATGTACGTGTCGCGGCGTCCTCCCTTCGCGCCTACTTCTGCCATCTTTCTGCCAATGTAATCGATTTCGGCTGCGAGCTTTTCCGTCGAATTCGTGTAGACCTTGTTGTAGTAGGACAGTCCCTCCACACAAAAGGTACACGAAAACGGGCAGCCTCGATTCGTCTGAAGAATAGGGATGAGTTGGCCGTCGAAAAACTCGTCCATGCGTCCTGTTACGTAGGGTGAGGGGATGACGGTAAGATCTTCGATACGAGCAACCTCGTGGGGTAGCGACGGCGTGCCGTCTGGGCGCATCCAGTGGACAGAAGGTATTTCCGGTCCTTCCTTGACTCGGACCGCCTCCATTCCACACTCGATCAGGCGTTTCAACAGCAGAGAGAACGCCAGCTCCCCCTCCTTGAGAATGCAAAAATCGACCAGCGGAAAACGTCGATGAAATTCCACCTGTTGGTCGTCGAGGACCGGATAATTGGGTCCGCCAAACACCACTACTGTTTCGGGACGAATCTTCTTGATGACGCTTGCAAACTTGTACGATAGGCGAAGGTTCCACACGTAATTGCTGAATCCGATCACGTCGGGAATGTCTTCTTCCAACCGCGACGCGAGCTTTTCAGGGAATTTGAAAAGCTGCACGGGGTTTGTTAGCCGAACCTGCGTTTCAGTGAAGGTGGCGATGCTGCCAATCGCTGCAGGCATGACGTCAGAGGTGATGATCTGCTGTGTGTGAGTCAGGTCGGCCAACCAGATCCTGGCATCAGACCCCAGCTCATCTCCGGTGTTGAAGACCGATGGCAAATCAGAAATAGCTTCGGATGGGGTCATGCGAGATCTCCTCGGGAACCTATTCCTGACCGGTGCGCACTCGATGGTTCCATTTGAGTTTCTGGCGCTGCTCCTCTTCGATTGCGAGGATCTCGCTCGGTTTGAAGGTGAGTGCCTCTTCCAACTGATTCAAGTTGCGACTCAAGCGGCGCAGCCCGTCCGGTTCGAGCGATGCCGCATGGTCCGTGCCTTTCCACGTTCGATTCAGTGTGAAGTGTCGCTCGACGTGGGTCGCACCCAGCGTGCAGGCCGCGATATCCAGCGCTATGCCGTTGTGGTGTCCCGAATAACCTAGTGCGCAAATCTCATCGGAGTAGGCTTGCTTCAGGCGCTGGATCTCCAGGAGACAGGCTTCCGAAGATGCAATCGGGTAGCCCGACGTACACGCATAAAGAATCAGGTCCTTCGTCCTGTCATGCTTCCGGAAGATGTTCATCATCGTTGTCTCTTCGGCTCGTGTCGTCATGCCCAGGGACGCGTAGATCCGACGCGGAAAGTACCGGCACGCATGTTCCAGTAGCTCCAGATTCGTGTTCATTGCCGAAGGAATCTTCATTGCAGCCGGCTCGATGCTGATGATCTGCTTCAGCGCGGTCAAATCCCAGACAGACGCTGAGTAGATTGCGCCACAATCCTCACAGTGCTTCTTCAACTCGCGATGCTGCTCGATCGTGAATTCAAGTCTTTCACGATGTTCGCCGTATGTGGCTCCGTAGGAGTTATGTGGAACGGGATGCGGGCGTCCGTACTCCTCGGAGGTCAGTAGCTCATCCACGGTCCGTTTCTGGAACTTGATATGGGCCACATTGCAGAAAGACGTTGCGACATCGATGAATTGTTTGGCAATTTCGAGATCGCCTTTGTGGTTGCATCCGACCTCGGCGACTAACGTGAATTTCGACGTGCGCCGTGAGAAGGCGCCAATCCTCAGCGGGTGCGAATCCCGCCCGGCAACTGTCGCTCCAGTCGGTAGCAATCGGAGCGGATGGTGGAGGTAACAACATCGTCTGAAGCACTCCGATGACAAAGGGCCGCCTCGGGCGGCTCAGCAACCACACAGGCCACAACGCGAGTAAACGCCGAGCAGGCCTCGAAACGCACAATGCGGAAGCCGACCCGCCGTTGAAACGGGGAAGGCTGCCAGCGGTCGGGAAGCGAGCGACGCGAGCACCGACCGGTTCCGCCGGGGTATTGGCGGTGGCATGTATGGAAGAGGGGATTGGACGCAACACGGGAAGCCCTGCCGGTGGCGTGGCACGCGCCAACCGACAGCCCGCGAGGGTCAGGTTGGGCCGACAGGGTGGCGGAGAGGTCCGCAGTACCAAGGAAGCCGGGTAATGCCGGTGGAGGGAAGGGACCTCAGTTCGAGAGCAGCGCATGACGGAGGAAGGGACATGAGGACTGGCGAGAGCCTAACAGCCTCGGAGAGAGTTCAGCGACTCCAGACGGCGCTACATGCGAAAGCGAAGGAAGCTCTGGGCTTCCGGTTCTACTCTCTGAGCGACAAGGTGTGGCGCGACGACGTGCTCGCAGTCGCCTGGCAGGCCGTGCGACGCAACGGCGGCGCGGCCGGGGTGGACGGCGAGACGGTCGCGGACATCGATGCGTTCGGGGTGGACCGGTGGCTGGGAGCACTGGTGCGGGACCTGAAGGAAGGGACCTATCGGCCGCATGCGGTTCGGCAGGTTCTCATCCCGAAGAAGCAACGAGGGAAGTTCCGGCCGCTGGGCATTCCGTGTCTCCGGGATCGGGTGGTGCAGACGGCGGCGATGCTGGTGTTATCGCCGATCTTCGAAGCCGACCTGCAACCGGAGCAGTATGCGTACCGGCCGGGCCGAGACGCGCATGACGCAGTCAGGCGCGTGCATCGACTGCTGACGACGGGCCACCGGGAGGTGGTGGACGCCGACCTGTCGGACTACTTCGGCCAGATTCCGCACGCGGACCTGATGAAGTCCATCGCCCGGCGCGTGAGCGACGGGCGGCTGTTGGGCTGGGTCAAGGCGTGGCTGGAGATGGCGGTGGAAGAGGACGACGGGCGCGGCGGTCGCCGCCGCACGAACCGGGCGCGTCACGAGCGGAAGGGGACCCCGCAAGGGTCTCCGATCTCGCCGCTGTTCAGCAACATCTACATGCGGCGCTTCATTCTGGGCTGGAAGGTGCTGGGCTACGCCCGGCACTTCAAGGCGGAAATCGTCAACTACGCGGATGACTTCGCGGTTCTCGGTCGCGCGCCGGCAGCGGTGATGCTAGCGGCGGTCGAAGCCCTGATAAAACGTCTGAAGTTGGCGATGAACGTTGAGAAGACCCGCTGCTGCCGGGTGCCGGAGGAATCGATGACGTTCCTCGGCTACCGGATTGGTTGCAACTACCGGCCGGGTACGGGTGCCGCCTACATAGGCACACATCCGAGCCGGGAAAGCGTCCAGAGCATCTGCCGTCGTGTGAGCGAGTTGACCGCGCCGCGCCACGTGCTCCTGCCGTCGGGAGTCGTAGTGGGACGCCTCAACCGGTTGCTGACCGGTTGGGCGAACTATTTCATCCTGGGACAGGTCCGCCCGGCCTACAAGGCGATTGATCAACACGCGACACGGCGGCTGCGCCAGTGGCTCTGCCGTAAGCACAAGGTGCGGATCGGGAAACACGTGCGCTTCCCGTCCGAGCGGCTCTGGTCCGATTACGGGCTCACGCATCTTGCGCCGCGTACGGCGAGCTTTCCGTGGGCGAAGGCATGATCTCGTCCGAGAGCCGGATGCGGGAAATCTGCATGTCCGGTTCGATGAGCGTTGCGCCTTGCAAGCGCATGAAATCTTGTCGCCTGAAATGGCGGCCGTGGCAAAGCTTAGCCAGCAGCCATGTACCGAGTCTTGCGTGGTGGCCGGTGACGGACGCTGCGAAGCGTAGACAGGGAGGGAGTAGGCCGGAACGCAAGTGAACGGAAAGATAGCCCCGAAATCGAACGTGGTTGAAGTAGCCGACCTTGTCGCTCAATGGGGAAGGCGAAACTCCAGGAGACGCATTGGCGAGTGTTCTGGGGTGCTTCCGGGGTTCGTACCGTCGGCATGCAACCAAGGATTTCATGGGAACAAGGGAGATCCGTCAGGTTCAAGCGGAGCTTGTAGGGTTGGACAAGCCAACAACGCGAGGAAGACCCGAAGGCCTGTCGGAAGTCAGACTGGCTGATAGTACTCCGAGGTCGGGAGAGCCGATCACATGGGGAAGCGGCCAGCAGAAGAGGAATCGTTCTTGGGAAACATGAGCTCCATACAACGGGAGGATTCGGTCCTCTATTCAATGAGAGGAACAGCCAGTCATGGAAACGAAACTGGAACGAATAGCAGCGAAAGCTCGAAGTGAGCCAAAGCTCCGGTTCACGTCGCTGGCCCATCATGTCACCAGAGAACGTGTGTGGACGAACCTGTGTCAGGTTCCCCGCAACACGGCTCCCGGATGCGATGGTCAGAGAGTACCGGAGGCGAAGGAAGTATTTGGGGAGTGGGTGGAGCCGATGCTCGGATCGGTACACCGGAAGGGATATCGCCCACCACCGATTCGGCGGGTGTATATCCCCAAGCCCGGCAAACAGGAGAAACGTCCCCTGGGCGTGCCCTGTGTTCAAGATCGGGCCCTTCAGCGCAGCGTGGCCGAAGTGCTGACTGCCATCTACGAACAGGACTTCTTGCCCTGTTCCTTTGGTGGCCGGCCTGGGCTGGGTGCTCACCATGCACTGGCAACCCTCCATGAGGTGATTGCTGGACGCAAAGTGAGCTGGGTGCTGGAGGCGGACCTGAAGAACTTTTTCGGGAGCTTAGACCATGGATGGCTACTCCGCTTTGTGGAGCATCGAGTCGGAGATCCGCGGATCCTCAGCCTGATTCGACGATGGCTGAAGGCGGGTGTTTTGGAAGACGGGGAATTGCATTCGAACGAAGAGGGAACCCCACAAGGAGGGTCGATCAGCGTTCTGCTGAGCAACCTGTACCTGCACTATGCGCTCGACCTATGGTTTGACCGGAGGGTCCGGCCACTCCTGAAGGGTGAAGCCTATCTGGTGCGGTACATCGATGACTTCGTGGTGTGTTTCCAATATCGGGACGATGCGCTTCGTTTCCAGAACGTTCTGCGCAAGCGCTTGGGGAAGTTTGGACTGGTGCTGGAGCCGACCAAGACGAAGCTCGTTGAATTCGGTCGCTATGCCCAGCGGGATGCTGTCAAGCACGGGAGAAAACGTCCAGAGACGATCTACTTTCTGGGTATGACCCTGTACTGTACGCATAATCGCAAAGGCAATTTCAGAATGGGACTGCGAACAGAGAAGTCTCGAGTTCAACGCAGTCTGGCTCATCTACGCGGCTTGATGAGGCGAATGCGTCACTTGCCGGTCCGGGAGCAAGTGCACAATCTGAACCGGGTCTTGCGCGGTCACTACGCCTACTATGGCATTGCTGGGAACCTCCGGGCTTTGCAGCACGTCGCTCGGGTCGTGGAACGTTACTGGCGTCAAATGCTAAGCAGTCGTAGTCGTGCAGGCGTTGTCCGGTGGGAGGTATTCAACCGGATTAAGACGCGCTTTCCGTTACAGCGTCCCAAGTTGGCTCTCCCCTATCGGGAGTTCCAGTCTCTCGCTGTGCTGTAAATCCAATTCTGAAGAGCGCAGTGCGGGAAATCCGCACGCTGCGTTCTGTGGGAGTCGGAGGCGGGCGACTGCCTCCGACCACCCGGTGCGACTGGAAACGAAGCCACGGCGAGGAGTGAGGCACCGGAATCGGCGAAAGCCACCGGCAACAGCTACCCCCTTTGCCTACCGCCACCGCGCCAGTCGTCGACTCTACATGTCGACTCTCAGATTGCTGTCCAGCCCCCGTCCACCACCAGATTGGCTCCAGTCATATAGCTGGATGCGTCGGAACACAAGAACAGGATAGCGCCTTTGTATTCGTCCCGATTCGCCATTCGTCCCAGGAGAGTTCTCGAGGCATACGCTCGCTTGAATAGCGGATCGTGATTGTTGTCAACGCCCCCTGGCGTCAGACAGTTCACGCGGATACCCCGCCCCGCATAGTAAGCGGCCAGATAGCTGGTAAATCCTATCATCCCGGCCTTCGTTACCGAGTAGTCTCCGGGTTTAATGAAAAATGGTGCCACCTGCCCATCCCGGTACAGACGCTGATCGGGCCCTACAAGGCCATAGGTTGACGAAATATTGACGACGACCCCACATTCGCGCGCTTCGAATCGACGACAGGTTGAACGGGTCACCAGGAAGATGCCGGTCAGGTTCACATCCATCGATTTTTTCCACATGTCGATGGGATATTCGGCAAAAGGAAGGTCTCTTCGGGTGGATGACGCCATGTCGGCCGTTTTTGGATCGATAGCGGCCGCGTTGATCAAAATGTCGATCGGATACCATTCTTCAGCCTCTGAAACGGCATCTTCGACCGCTTTCTCATCCGTGAGGTCTGCTACCGACGATCGGTACCGATCGATGAATCGCGCGCCAAACGCTTCCTCGAGGTCCCGCAAACGCTTCGCGTTCAGATCCAGCACGGTTACTCGACTGCCCGCCTCCAATAAACCTTCAGCGAAGCTTTCACCCAAAAGGCCCGCGCCACCCGCGATCAAGGCGTGACGGTCATCCAGTCGGAACAGTTCAGTGGATGTTGTCATAGGGGATTGCGACGGTGCGACTCGTGGCCATGGATTCCTTGATTGCGCCGACGACGGACAGATCGGCCGCAGCATCCTCGAAACCGGTTCTCGGTTGGGAGCCGTTGCGAATACAGTCCACGAAGTTCTCGATAGCATCCACGAACATGGCGTTTCTATCTAATAAGTCGCCGCGAACTGCCTCCCGGCTCGGTCCCTCGGAGATCAGTTCTAAAGTGTTCCTGTAGAAATCCCACTCCGCAGAAGCTCGCTCACCGGCTACGATCAAGGTTCTCCGCCGAGGCCTGAGGATGAAGTTCATGTGCCCCGTGACAGCCCTGGCGGTTTTCGAGACGAGCAAGAATGTCACATTGTCTTCCACATCTATTTCCAGACTCGAAGTCTTTCCGCCGACCGCATAAGCGGAGTCGAATCGGCCGAAAAGCCAGTGAAGATAGTTGATGTCATGGATCTGCGTCAGCAACACCCCGCCTCCGAGTTCGGCGCGCGCAGCATAGCTGTTCCTGTAGTCTTCATCCGGATGGTAGCTTGGAAGATACTCTCCCATTTCGACGTGGACATGAACGATCCGGCCCAATTCACCCGCATCAAGAAGACTCTTGAGCCGGCCCAGGCACGGACTGAAGCGAAGTTGGTTGCCGACAGCCAGGACCTGGCCGGAGCTTCTCAGTGTCTCAGCCAGCGACCCGATCTGGGTCGTCGAACGATCTAATGGTTTTTCCACATAGACGTGTGCTCCACCCAAGAGCGCCGCAGCTGCATACTGTGCGTGCAGCGCCGTCGGATTGGCGATGATTACGGCATCCGGATGCCAGGCCAGAGCTTCCTTGTAGCTGTGGAACATAAATGCACGGACACCCTCAATTTCGAAGCACTCCAGCCGCTGAGATTCGCTGCATACGGCAATTTCGCTCGCACCGAGTTTGGCCAGGTTTGCTGCGTGGCGTCGGCCCGCAGATCCCAGCCCTACGACCAGGAATCGGAGGTCGGCAAGATCACTCACGGTTTTCACTAGTTGGCGCCTGGAAGCCGGACCGTACCCAGTCGGCAACGTTGAGGGCCTTGTCGTCGACGTAGATGTCTGCCGCAGGCTTGCCCATGTGGAGCTCGTGATACCGCACATTCCACTCCTGCATCTGTGTTTCCGTCAGTGGTCGCCAATCGATGCCGGTAACGCTGCCTCTGCCCGTGAACAGCAGAATGCGATGGCCGCTCTGATACAACTCGTTGATGTGCCGGATGACTTCGCGGCGAGGTTCAGCTTCGCCGTATTTCCCCTCTGTGTTTGTACAGATGGTACCGTCGATATCGAAGCAGTAGATCACCGTCGGCTTGAGGTCGGCAGTTGTGGGACCCGGTGCGTCCTGCAGTTGATTCCATTCTCTACCAAGAATTCTTTGAGTTCCTCCAGAGAAACGTCAGAAACTTTAGAAAAGACCTTTTGGCTTTTCAGGTATTCGGTATTCCCTTCGGAAGACGTATGCGCACCTGTTTCATGGCGTCGCAGGACACTGTAGTGAAGCATTGAAGCAAGGCACACCGCACTGGTCTCAGTCCGGAGAAACACGTCCCGCACATGGTCCAGGCAACCGGCTCCGCCACAGGCAATGACCGGGATAGGTACGGATTCAGCAATCTGCCGCGTCAGTTCGATATCGAGACCTTTTCCAGTGCCTTCACGGTCAATCGAAGTTACCATGATCTCCCCGGCTCCGGATCCCGCCATTTGGAGGGCCCATTCCAAAGGATCTATACCCGTGGTCTCTCTTCCGTTGTCGGTGTAAGCTTCGTACCGGCCGTCGGGTTTCCGAATCGCCTCGATCGAAACTACGATCGTTGAAGATCCAAATTGCGTCGCAGCTTCCTCGATAAGTTCCGGTCGAGCAATCGCCGCCGTATTCAGTGACACCTTGTCGGCTCCCGCGCGAAGTGCGTCGCGAATGTCTTCGATTTTCCTGAGTCCTCCGCCGACCGTAATGGGTATAAAGACATCCTTCGCCGTCCGGCTGATCATCTCGAGCAGGCTGTTTCGCCCATACAGACTGGCTACGACGTCCATGTAGAGTAGTTCGTCCGCGCCCTGCTCATAGTAAAGGCGCGCGAAGTCCGGCGGCCGTCCCAGGACACGCAAGCCTTCTAAGTGGATGCCCTTTACAAGGTTGGGCCCCTTGACATCGAGTCGCGGAATGATGCGAACAGTCATGTCTCTCGTTTTGACAACAGCCACTCGGCAAATTCGAAATCTTCGACACTATCGATGTCTATGCTGCGGGACGTCGGCATTCCGTACGCAGCAAGTCGAGGGACTTTGAATTGGTTTTCCAGGGGTAAGAGCCTCGGCCGGACGACGTAGACCGCGCCGTTTACCGATAGGACACGGCGCACGTCTTGCCGGCGCGACCCGTTTGTCATTGCTTCAGTGCACGGCTGAACCAGTCCGTTGGCGCCAGGGACTTCCTCCACCATGTTGAAGTAAGGGTTGTCGTGTGCCGGGGCTGCGCTGACGCAGAGATCTGCGTCGGTATGCCAAAAGTGCTCGATGGCTCCGTCGATGTCTTTGGCCACGCGAAACGGCGACGTGGCCTGCAGGAGGACCACAGCATCCGCCCGTCTGCCGGTTGTTCGTTCCCAGAACTCCACCGCGTGGGCCACGGCAAGCCAGATCGAAGATTCGTCCCTTGCCAGTTCCTCAGGCCGCAGGAAAGGTACGTTCGCTCCGGCCGATCTTGCTACGTCTGCGATTGAAGGATCGTCTGTCGACACGAGGAAGTCATGCAGCAGAAGGCTCTCTCGGGCCGCTTTGACCGAGTAGACGATCAACGGGACACCGCGCAGCAAGCGGACGTTCTTCCTCGGCAATCCCTTTGAACCGCCCCTGGCCGCGATGACTCCGAGATTAAGCTTTGACTCGTCTTTCAAGCGTTATCGGACCCCCCGGATTCGAGATCCGTGTTGGCTCGCTCGTAGTCCCGAGTCTGGCCGATATCCAGCCAGTACTCCAGGACCGGAAACGCGGCGACGCGTCGGTTCTCGGCGACCAACTCCGAAATCAGATCCGTTGCATCCATGGGTTTGCCTTCAGGGATGTAGTCGATAACATCCGGATTGATCAGATAGACCCCGGCGTTGATGAAGAGCGAAACCTTCGGTTTTTCTTCCAGCCCGCGGACCCACCCGTCCTGTACATGGGTGACTCCATAGGGAACGTCGAAGTCGTATTGACGGATTCCGACCGTCATATCGGCGCGGTGTTGGTAATGAAAAGATGCCATGGCTGAGAAGTCCAGCTTCGTCAGGATGTCTCCGTTGATGACGACGAACGGTTCCTTCAGCTGATCGCGCATCAGCCGCAGTGAGCCGATCGTACCGTAGCGTTCACTCTCGGACACGTATTGGATATCCAGGCCCATCGCGGAACCGTCGCCGAAGTGCTCCTGGATCATTTCTCCCTTGTAGTGCGTGGACACGACGACTTCCCGGATTCCGCCGTCCTGAAGTTGGCTCAGGATGTGATCCATGATCGGCCGCTCCCCGACCGGAAGCAAAGGTTTGGGCAGGTCGTCGGTCAGCGGCCGGAGTCTCGTTCCCAGCCCCCCGGCCATGATGACGGCCTTGGGTCCAGTTGCCAGCACGGAGTCCACGTCGTGAGCGAGAATCAAGTCGACGACTTTGTTCTCATCGTCGACAATCGGCAGTTGCTGGACGACGTGTTGGACCATCAAGTCCAGGTAGCTCTGCAACGGCTGATCGGTTTTGGCTGTGATGGGAGATCGATTCATCGCCCGTCCGATGGGATCTTCGAGCCTTCCTCCGCTCAGTACCGCTCGACGAATGTCCCCATCCACCAGAGTGCCGAGGAGGCGGCGCTGGTCATCTACGATCAGGACGATCCCTGTCCGGCTCTCGGCGAGAGTCTTCATTGCCGACAGGAGTGAATCGCCGGCCGAACAACGGCTTTCGGTCCAATCTCTTTTCAATCGACTCTTTCCAACCGTTTCGCCGGTACGCCGGCTACGGTGGTGTCCGCTTCCACCGGTCGAACAACGACAGCCCCCATGGCAACCGTCGCCCAACTGCCGACCGTAAGGCCTTGTTTGATCACAACTCCAGCACCGATGAAAGCGCCTTCGCGGATTGTCACTCCGCCACCGACTTGCGCGCCCGGGCAGACATGGACGTGGCTTTCCACCACCGAGTCATGTTCGATCAACGCGAGCGAGTTGACTATGACGTTTTCGTCGATGGACACATGTGGATTGATGACAGCGCCCGCCAGAACGACGCTTCCTGGACCGATCTTCGCGGACGGCGCAACGATGGAACTTGGATGAATCACCGTGGCCGGGGCAAGACCCAGGCGGCCAATCCTTTCGTAGACTTCCTTCCGGTGGGAGTTCTCAGCAATAGACCCGACTGCGACGACGAAGTGTTGGACACCGTCCGCGACCATCGATGACACGTGCGCGTCGTCCCCGACGACCGGCACACCGAGAATCGAGGTCCTTTTCAGGGCAGGATCCGGATCGGTGACGGCGATCGGCTGATAGACGCCCTCGAGCTGCATCGCGTTCAGAACGACCCGCGCATGGCCGCCACCACCGATCACGATGCAGTCCTTCATGCCTCTGTCGCGGCGATTCCCTTGATGTCTGTGAACCGTTTCATCGTCAGCCCGGGACCGAGGTCGACTGAGACGAGACGTTCCACGATGCGTTCGGCGGCGTGGCTATCGCCGTAGGGATTCGAGATGTCACTGAGCGAACGCCTGAAGGAGGGCTCAATGGCCTTCTGAATGGCCGCGACAATTTCTTTGGTTTGGTACCCGCATTCGATTACGTTTCGTGATCGTATCCGGCCTTGTTGCCGGGTACCGATATCGACAACAGGTAGTCGGAAGGACGCGGCTTCGACGATTCCGCTGGATGAGTTGCCAACCATCGCCGATACGGCGTTCATCAGACTGAAATAGGTCCGATGCCCCAGATTCTTGACGAGGCGGCAATGCGGCCGTTGTTCGGTGTAAGCTTCGATCCTTTCAATGATGATCCCGTGGTTTGTGTCTGCGTTGGGATATGAGAACACGCAGTCGGCGCGGACCGCGTCGAGCGCTTTCAGCATGGAATCGATCTGCAGAGTCGTCTGGTCCGATTCCAGCGTTACGGGGTGAAAAGTGATCAAAAGAGATGGGGACCCGACGGCAATCCCAAACTGAGATTCCAATTCCTCGGCCTCGAGAGGCTCGACTTCGTTTAGCGCGTCCAGGGCCGGCGCGCCTGTGACGGAGATCCTCCATGGTTCTTCCCCGAGCTGTTCGAGTCGCCGCGCGTAATCTTCGGTTGCGGCAAAATGGAGGTGACTCATCTTGGAGATCGAGTGGCGAATCGCGTCGTCGATCGCTCCCTCCGTCAGTTCGCCCCCATGAATGTGAGCAACAGGAATCCGAAACGGCAACGCGGCCAGGACCGCGGAAAACATGTCGAATCGGTCCCCCAGGACCAACAGGATGTCCGGTCGATAACGGGAAAACAACTGGGCAAATCCGATCACACCCTGACCGATGGATCTACCGACGGCTTCTTCCGTATCGCCAACACACAGCGAGGGGACCCGTGCGAATATCGGAAAGCCCGCCGCTTCGATCTCGCGTTCCGTGAGGCCGAAACGCTCCAGCAAGTGTGCCCCTGAAACGATTATTCGGAGCTGTACATGGGGCCGGGACTGCAGTTTGAGGAAGATCGGTCGATAGGCCCCGAAGTCGGACCTGCCGACTGTAACGGCAGCGATTTCCCTCATCGAAGATCCGCCCACTGGAGGATCTCGTCGGCGGCGATCTGTCGAATGAGCCTCCTGCCTAGCACCCGTTCAATATCTTCCGGCGGGATGCCTGTGCCCGGTCTCTTGATCGAGAGGTGCCGGCTCTCGAGAGCCGCGCCGGCCGGCAGGTCGACGGCGACGACGATGCTCCGCCTGCTGACGGCCCGAACGGGGAACTCGGCAGGAACAGGACTCTTGCTTTCGGTTCCCAGTGCTTGTTCCAGTCGCCGCACAGATTCCACCAGGGTCTTGAATTCCTCCGGCTCGGTCGATGCCGCGTGATCCGGGCCAGCCATGTGTTTGTCCAGTGTGAGGTGTTTCTCAAGAACAACCGCACCTAATGCCACGGCTCCCAACGCCGCTTCGAACCCTTGCGTGTGATCGCTGTATCCGACGGGAACGTTACACGCATCCTTCAGGACGCGCATCGCCCGTAGATTGCAGTCTTCGAGAGCCGTTGGATAGTTCGACGTACAGTGGAGCAGGACGAGTTCGGTGCAGCCGCCGCTCCTGAGGACCTCGACGGCCTGCTGGACTTCTGCCAGGTACGCCATCCCTGTCGAGAGAACGACGGGTTTGTTCTTTCCTGCGACATGCCGCAACAGGCCCAGGTTCGTCAACTCGCCCGAGCCGATCTTGAACAGCGGGACGCCCAGACCGCTCAAGAGGTCGGCGCTGACTTCGTCGAATGGCGTCGAGAGAAACAGGATCCCTCGCTCTGCTGCGTACGTGCTCAGGTGCCGGTGATCGTCCCGGCTCAACTCTAGGCGGTGGAGCATCTCCAGCTGGGACTCTTTCCGGTCCGCCGAATCCATCTGATACTGGGCTTTCGGGGCATTGCGGCTGACGAGACTTGCCGCCCGGAAAGTTTGGAATTTCACCGCATCCGTTCCCGCGTCGGAGGCAGCCTCCACGAGCAATTCGGCCGTCCGGATGTCCCCATTGTGATTCACGCCGGCCTCGGCAATGATGAAGCAGGGATGGGCCGACCCAATTTTTTTGCTTCCCACGTCGATAGTGCCAGCAGTGCCGATTTGCATACCAATAACCCGTCGGCCCCACCGAATCTCATGCCAAACGACTGGAGAATCGTCACTTAGGCCGATGAGTGAAAGGAATGATTATAGTCTGACCATCGTCCGGCAGCCAAATTATAGGCCGATGAACGCCACGACTGGTCCGATCGCTCCGACGCAGTTCTGTTCCAAGGTGGAAACGGGATCCGCAAGACCGTTGTTACCACGTAGATCTAATATTTCGTGGAGGTTAGACGGACCGCGATCGTCCGGTGCCGAGCGCCGCGCCAACTCGATTCTGAGTTCCCATGGTGCACGTTCCTCCTGAATTCGGGTGTGACATGTCGATTTGCGGTAAACTGGGCGCTGACGGCCCCTTCTGGGATTGGCGCGCCGGTTGTTGGATGAGCTCCCAGAGAACGGAGACCATATGGCTGAGGTGCTGAAAGGAAACTTCAAACCAAGAGTCCAGGTGACGGCCGGGGAGGAAGAGGAAGACCTGAGCAGTCAGTTCGAGCGCGAGGCGTTACGGCGATTGGGCGGGAGTATCGCTTTCGTTTCGAAAAAGAAATTCCTCTACCCCTCAGGTTCAGAGGACGAAAGCGACACCCCGGATCTGAAGGAGTAGCTTCAAATTCCGCGACGCGACGAATCGGTGTCGGAGGGTGGCAAGCCGGGGCTTCTCGGAGAGCGGATAGCCGCCGGCATGGCGGCGATCACGCTGGAGAAGGTGGCGGACATTGGCCTTGGAAACGCCCGATTGAACGCCCCCCTCATAGCTTCAGGCAAGAGCATTGAGGATCTTGGCACGGGCTTTCTGGCCAATGCGTCCGACACTGTTGGTCATCGCCGCCGGTCCGTCTTTGCATCGCAACAACCCCGCACCGGTAATACGGGATTCGGATTTCTCGGGCACGATCATCGCAACTGAGTCCGCCATGGCCTGGTGTTTGAGGAACGGCATCGTTCCGAGCCTGGTTGTAACTCTCGATCCTCATCCCGGCCGGATCGTCCGTTGGTTTGGCGATCCTGACCTCAACGGGGAAACTCTTGCCGCAGACGACTACTTCTCACGGCAGGACATGGATCCCAAGTTCCGCCAGGACCAGCTTCGGTTCAACGCGGAGTTGTTGGGGTTGATCGATCGTCATGCATCCCAGATCCGGGTTGCGGTTGCCTCCTGTGCATCACGGGCTGTCGTCGATCGAGTCATGGATGCGGGGATGGACGTATATTGGTGGAATCCCATGTACGATGATTACGACCATCCTTCGAGCCTGACACGGCGAATTCATGCTATGAACGGGCTACCCTGTCTCAATGCCGGTGGCAACGTCGGGTCCGCGTGCTGGGTGTTCGCCCACGCGGTTCTCGGAAAGACTCGGGTCGGCCTTGTCGGGATGGACTTCGGTTACTACGCGGACACACCGTATGCTCAAACTCAGTACTATCGCGAAATTGTGGACTTAGTCGGCGAGGATCGACTCGACGAAGTCTTTGTCCGAATCACCAACCCCGACCTCGACCAGGATTTCTACACCGACCCCGCCTACCTGTGGTATCGGCACGGCTTTCTGGAAATGGCCCAGAGCGCTGCCTGCGAGACGTACAACTGCTCGGGAGGCGGCATCTTGTTCGGCGAAGGTATCCAATGGACAACTCTGGAAGACTTCCTCGGGTTCAATACAGCACGACGGGCTGGCGAAGATGGCTAAGGTTCTGTTCATCAACCCGGTAATCCGGGCCGAGGACGTGCCCAGGCACGTTCCCTTTGGTATGGCGCTGCTTGCCGCCTTGTCTATTGAGGACGGGCACCAGGTGCAGGTGTACGACGCGAATGCCTGGCGTCTGGGCGACGACGTCTTGAAGCAAGTGTTGGAAGCAGACGATTGGGACGTGGTTGCGACGGGAGGAATCTCCACGACATACGGTTACGTCAAAAAAACAGTGGAGCTTGCGGCAGAACACGCTCCCGATGCCGTCGCTGTCGTCGGCGGAGGACTGTTGACCTCGATGCCGAGTGACATCATGGATTTCGTTCCCGAGATCGACATCGGTGTTATCGGAGAAGCCTTCATCACGTTCGGAGAGATATTGCGCGGGATCGACTCGGGAGTGCGGTGTCCGGTGGAGGTCGCCGGCGTCATTTGCCGTATAGACGATGGCAGCTTGCACACAACGCCACCGCGATCACTCCTCAGGGATCTGGACAGTCTTCCTGATCCCGCTTACGAATTGTTTCCTCTTGAGGAGGTGTATTTCAAGAACAGTCAGGCTCTGTTCTCAGAAGAGGGCATGCTGGCGCGGCGGCGTCTCGACATCAACGCGTCATACGGCTGTTCTTTGGTCTGCAAGTTCTGCTTCCACCTTGGGATCAGCGGGGATATGAAATACATCGAGGGGGACAACGGTCAGCCGGACGTCTTGTTCGACGCCCCGGGTTCCTTCACCAGAGAAATCCGTTATCACAGTCCGCGTTACATCGTCGATCTTGTACTGGAGCTGCGAAATCGATACGGCATCGATTTCATCGGGTTTCTCGATGAGAACCTGATGACGATGGACCAGTATTCCCGGCGGACCTGGTTGAACGAGATCTGTGACCTTTGGATTGCAGAAGGTCTCCAGCCACGTTGTGTTCGCGAGGGTGTCGATCACGATGAGACGTGCGAAGGCGTCCACTGGGGGGGCACCAGCCACGCCAGCCTCTGCACCCCGGAAATCCTGAAGCGGATGCGTCAGGCCGGCTGTTCCCATCTCGTCTACGGTTACGAATCGTTTTCCCGACAGATAATGAAACGCCTCGGAAAGGGGGCCACTCCCGAAACGAACATCCGCTCGTTTTCTTGGACAATGGAGGCGGGGATCCGGCCGATCCCGAATCAGATCATCGGTTTTCCGAGCGAAGATTTCGATTCGTTGCGCGATGACATGAAGGCCTGGGAACGTCTTGGAATAGTCGTCAAACCATTTTTTGCAACCCCGTATCCCGGGTCGTTCTGGTACTACGTGTACAAGGACCGGATACTCGAGCAGTATGGCGGAGATCTGGAAGCCTTTCTGTTGGATCTCGGGGATGCAACGCGTATCACGGCCGTTATATCCGAAAACTTCAATGCCCTGGAACTCTACGGCTTGAGAGAACTGATGTTGGACTTTGACTATGATCGCATCGGGCAGTATGAAGCGGAGTGGCGAGAGCGGCACCCGGATGCCGATGCCTGCCGTGAAGCCGACGAGAACGAGGCGGCGAAGCGCGTCCGAATTCCAAAACCAAGGTCGGTCCGGGCGTCCTCCAGAGCCCGGAGTCCTAACGGGTGAGCCCAACGCGTCGAAATCCATCTGCCCCTTCCGATTTGCAAGGTCTACATGTCCACGGCGTCCGATCAGTTTGAACGGCTGGTCGCTGCCCTCGATTCGGTCCGCACCAAGTGTCCGAGCCTGCCCGTCTTATCGATCCTTTGGATGCATGCGAAGCACCCCGTGCATCCGGTACAGACCGCCCTGATGTCTGACGACGGCCACGAGGGGGTTCAGGGGCCTCGCGATGTTGCCCGATCCGGGTTCCATGCCTTGATGGGAAGACTGAGTCAGAGGGGAGGCATCCCGGTTCGAGCCGTGATCTGCTTTGGCAACGCGCTCCGATTGAGCATCAGACTCGCGTTGCTGCGCTTCGGCTACCGCAATCAAGTCCGGGCTTTGCGGCGGCGACGATTCGATTTCGTCGTAAAGTCCTGGGGATTCGGGGATCAGCCCCCGGTCGTCGGTCTGGACTTCTACTACGGGGACCTACAGGCTCGCCTGGCCCGACGTGGTGTATCTATGCTTCTGCTCTGTGGGGACACGACGGAGACAGACTCAGAGCGGTTTGCCGACAATCATGTGTCCATCGGAGAACTGGCCCGCCTGCCCGAGTTCTGTATCGTGCCTTTTTGGACGCCTCTGTGGATGACCCTCCTGCAGATTCAGACAAGTGTCCAGCTTCGAAGGCTCCGAAACCAGGAAGAAGACTCCTTAGCATCGAAGATCGAAGAGTGGGCATCGCGGGATTGTTTGCTACCTGCCGTCACGCGAACGGGTCTGTACTTCTGGCTGGGAAAGGCTGTTGCCCAGACATGGCGTCCCACAGCGTGCGTAACGCTTTATGAGGGCCAGCCGTGGGAGAAAGCTCTATGGTGGGGGGCCAAGACCGAGGCGCCGAACTGCCGGACGATTGGATATGAACATGCAGCCGTGTTTCCCGAGGCCATCTCGATGATCCGGCCTTTCCGGGACATCCCGAACCGCTCGGTGCCCGGCCTTGTCTTGGCTCTGGGTGAGGGTAGCGCGGATCTCCTTCGACAGGGTCACGAGGCTCTGGGGACACGCGTCGTTCCCTTTGGGAGCTTCAGAACGAGCAACGTGAACGTGAACGAGCCAGCTGATGTCGCACGCCGCACCGTCCTGGTCCTACCCGAAGGATTGGCTGCGGAGATTGCGGTTCTGTTCTCTTTTGCGTATCGGTGTGCAGCCCTCCTGCCCGAATACCGATTCATATTGCGCTGTCATCCCAATTGGCCCATCGAGGAGGCGTTGAAACTGGTTTCGGATCGGCCTGAAGACTGCCCCAATGTCTTTCCTTCCGACGCAGAGGATATCGAGACGGACTACCGAAGGGCGTCTGTAATGCTGTATCGGGGAACTTCCGCGGTCCTCTACGGGGTCCTTCACGGTCTGCGTCCAGTTTATTTGAGATCGAATTCGAGGCTCGATTCGGATCCGCTTTACGCCATAGACGTATGGCGTCGGATCTGCGAGTCGGCGAAAGGGTTCGTTCGGGAAATCGAGCACGACGAATCATGCCCACCGGACCAGCGAGGGGCTGATTGGCGGTCAGCAGCGGCGTATGTGCGCGCCTACGTGACTCCCGTGACCGACGAGAGCATTGATGCGCTTCTGGCCGAAACAGGTTTAGAATAGGTGGTCATGAGGAGAGATGTGATGTTCGGTCCCGCTAAGGATCGTTACGCTCAAGAAAACCTGATCAATGATGGTAGCGTCGACTTCTCCGAGTTTAAGCGTCGAGACGTCGACCGATTTGTCTCCGCGGAGAACGACCCAATCTTAGACCGCCTTCAGCACTCGGAAGTGCGGTATGAGACGACCGACCATTGTAATGCGACGTGTATCATGTGTCCGCGGGACCTGCACGAAGATGGGCGCGAACACGGCGTGATGGGCCTTGACCAATACGAGAAGAGCATCGACGAGATTATTCCCCTCGGTGCCAAACGCGTGGTCCTCACGGGGTTCGGGGAACCGTTGATGGATTCCACTCTGGTGGAAAAGGTGGCCTATGCCCATGACCGCGGGTTGAACACCTACATGATTTCCAACGCCTCGTTACTGGATGAGCGTCGTGCGAGGGGATTGACCGAAGCGGGTTTGGACGAGTTGCGAGTCAGCGTCTACGGTACGCGTCCCGAAACCTACAACGCGGTCATGAAGAAACTGGACTTTCACAAGACGATCGGGAATTTGACGCGATTCCTTGAACTGAGGAATGAGCTCGGATCAAGAACCCCGAAACTGCAGGTTTCCTACCTGGTTCTGGACGAAAACAAAGACGATGTGGATGCATTTCGAGAGTACTGGGAGCCTCGAGCCGACGCCATCGAAATCTGGAAACCCCACAACTTTGGTGACGGACGCGATTATCGGCAACGGCATCGCTCCCTTGAGATGAAAACCACGTGTGGACGCCCCGAGAACGGACCGCTTCAGATCCAGTGGAACGGCGAGGTGATTCCGTGTTGCTACGACTACAACAACCAGATCGTTCTGGGCAACGCGTTCACGACGTCGATCTTGGACGTGCTTAACGCCTCGAAATACAGAATGCTCCGGATGGCGCACCGTAGGAAACGGTTCGGCCTGTTCCCGTATTGCGACCAGTGTGATCAACTGCTGCCGCATGCCGATGCCCTTTTGTACACGAACCGTCATGATCTGCCGGCCGAAGAAGCCGTCAAGCTATCGAATACCGATCTTTACGATTTGGTTGATGCCAGAGACATCGACTCGGACTCCGTTAACCCGAAGTACGCCGACGGCTTGAACGTCATGCAGGATCGGTAACGTCAGGAAGATGAGAGAGAAGGTGCAAGGCGCCCTTGATCAACAGACCACGTCGGCGCAGGAAGTCCTTGACGAGATCCGCCGAGTCTTGGCTATCGAGATTGAGGGATTGCAGCAGGTCCATGATCAAGTCGATTCGGAATTCGCTCGGGCCGTAAGTGCCATACGGGACTGCGATGGTAAGGTGGTCGTCACAGGGGTCGGTAAGTCTGGAATCATTGCGTCCAAGATTGCCTCCACCTTGACCAGCACGGGAACTCCCGCCGTTTTTCTACATCCCTCCGAAGCGCTACATGGCGACGTCGGTATTGTCGAGAGTGACGACCTTGTTATTGCGATTGGCAAGAGTGGAGAAAGCTCGGATCTTAATTCCCTGATCACTGTTTTCAAGAGGATCGGTGTCGTCTTGATAGGACTGACAGGTAGCACCGATTCAACCTTGGGCCGGAACTCCGACATCGTGGTGAACGTTGGCGTACCTCGCGAGGCATGCCCCCTGAATTTGGCACCGACCGCAAGCTCTACGGCCGCCCTGGCGACCGGCGACGCCCTTGCCGTTGCGTTGATGAAGCTGAAGGATTTTTCAGTGGATCAGTTCGCGAGTCACCATCCGGGCGGCCAGCTCGGCAGGCGATTGACCCTGACGGTGTCCGAAGTCATGCGGAGCGGGAAATACAACCCGACGGTATCTCGCGAAGATTCGAATAAGAAAATGCTTATTAGAATTGCAGAAGGTCAGGCTGGCGCGGTGTCAGTCATAGACGAGGACGGTTGTCTTGCGGGAATAATTACCGACTTCGATATCCGACGTGTTCTCGAGTCGGAGAAGAACATATTCGATTTTTCGATTGCAGATCTGATGAACCCCGAACCGGTTTCTGTCGAAGAGACAACGAAGGCCGTAGATGCGCTCAGCTTGATGTCCTCGAGTCGAAGGAAGCGAACTTCAGTATTGCCAGTCGTTGACGAGGGGAATCGGGTCGTCGGAATGCTGCACTTGTTGGATTTGGTGTCCGCGGGTATATAGGGTATCGATTGGGACAGCCCTGATTGTGAGTAACCTTCCTCGTAGCTTCCCTTGCACACGCGGCGCAAAAACCGCTTCCTCCTTGTTTTGAGCTTGTTGGATAGGCCGCTAGTGCCAATGCCAGCCCGGGAATCACCGCGAGAAGTTTACACTTTCTTGTCGTGAGTTGGTACGGTCGGTGTGAACAATAGTCTGATGTGATTGCCGTTGGTTTCGAGCAAATAATCGTGTGGGTTGAGTCAAATTGAACGAACTGGCTGGTAGTCGCGTCCTGGTGACAGGGGCTGGAGGCTTCATCGGGAGCCACCTCACTGAGCGCCTGGTCGCGGCTGGCGCCGAGACGCGAGCCTTGGTCCACTATCGTTCAGACGGGTCGTGGGGTTGGCTGGACGATTCGAGTGCGAAAAGCGAGATCGATATTGTTGCGGGTGACGTTCGAGACTACGATTCAGTCGTACGCGCCGCACAGGATCGGGACGTTATTTTCCACCTGGCGGCCCTGATCGGAATTCCGTATTCGTACTATGCCCCTCGTTCCTATCTGGCCACGAATGTGGAGGGCACATTGAACGTGCTCCAGGCGGCACGGGAGCTCCAAGTCGAAAGGCTCGTCCACACTTCGACAAGCGAGGTTTACGGCTCGGCCCAATTCGTTCCGATCGACGAAAAGCACCCTTTGCAAGGCCAGTCGCCCTATTCAGCCAGCAAGATCGGAGCCGACAAACTGGCGGAGTCCTTCCATCTGTCGTTTGAACTTCCCGTGGTGACGGTTCGACCGTTCAACACGTTCGGGCCGCGCCAATCGGCACGAGCGGTGATTCCCGCTATCATCAGTCAGTGTCTGAACAATCGATCCGTAAGGATTGGAAACCAGGAGCCGACTCGGGACTTCAACTTCGTGGGAGATACGGTCGAGGGCTTCCTTCGGGCTGCCGTTTCGGCGGATGCGGTGGGGCGAACGGTGAATCTGGGTTCGGGCCGGGAGGTTTCCATTCGCGACCTCGCACGCACGATCGCTAGACTCGTCGGGGGAGACATTTCCATCGAGCAAGACGCCGGTCGTGTCCGACCGGAGAATAGCGAGGTAGACCGGTTGTTGGCGGACAACGGCCTAGCAGAGCGGCTATTGGACTGGAGGCCGAAGCTGTCACTCGAAGAAGGTCTTGAACGCACGATCACCTGGATTCGGGAGCACTTATCCGAGTATCGAGCCGATGAGTATGCCGTCTGAGTTTCCCGAGTCTGTGCAATCCGCGTAATCCGAAGACGTGAAGAACATCATTTACCGCCTCAGGCAGGCGATGTTGAGGGTTGAGTCGAGGCTTGAGAAATACATCCCTGTTTCGGTCAAGCCGGCCCTGAGACGACTTTATAACGTCGTGAACGATGTTGCGGATGTTCTGGTCGGCAGAGAACAGATGGTGCCTCCCTGGTCGATGATCCGAACGGAAACTCGCGAATACATTAATTCCGGAGAGCAGATGAAGGACTACTTCGTCGAGTTCGGTGGCCTCGGGCCCAATGACTGCGTGTTGGACGTTGGGTGTGGAACGGGCCGCTTGGCATTGCCCCTGACGAAGTGTTTGTCTTCGGAAGCGGAATACAGGGGCTTTGACACCTCAGCTGGCGGGATCGAGTGGTGTCAGAAAAACATCACATCGAGATATCCAAATTTTCAGTTCCAGCACTGCCCGGTCTACAACAGGCACTACAACGCGGCCGGAGGTCTGCCGGCGGCCGAGTTCAGGTTTCCATACGAGGAGGCTTACTTCGATTTCGTCTTCCTGTATTCAGTATTTACCCATATGCTGCCCTCCGACCTTGAGAACTATATCTCGGAGATCGCTCGTGTCGTTAAGCCGGAAGGGACCTGTTTTGCAAGCTTCTTCCTTGTTAATGTGGAGTCGCTCCGATTGATCGAATCCGGATCGAGCCGCCTGGAGTTCGTGCACCGAATCGAGGGGTGTTTGACGACCGACAAAGCCGACCCGGAGTCGGCGCTCGCATATGAAGAAAGGACGGTTCGGGAACTGTTTCAGAAATGCGATCTTAGCGTCGAGAATCCTTATTACGGTTCCTGGTGCGGTCGAGAGCAGTTCATGAGCTATCAAGACTTTGTCGTTGCGCGAAAAGGCGTCACCGACAGGGCCGAGGAATTGGATGTCGAAAAACTCGCCTAGACAGTCGAAACGGATACTGGTGACCGGCGCATCGGGAATGACCGGGAGTTACGTGCCGGCCGTATTTGACGGCCGCGAGCTGATCCTGACCGATCTTGCCGACAGCCCGGAATCGCTCGACGTTCGCGATCCGGAGGCAGTCCGCCAGGCGCTCGGTGATGTCAGACCCGATGTTGTGCTGCACCTGGCCGCGGCCACCGATGTAGACCAGTGCGAGCAGGAGCCGGAGTGGGCTTTCCATAACAATGCGATCGGCACAGAAAACATTGCACGGGCGTGCAAGGAGTTTGACGCGACGCTTGTCTACGTAAGCACCGCGGGTGTTTTCTGGGGCGATAAGGTCGAGCCGTACACTGAATACGACATTCCGCAGCCCGCGAACGTCTATGGGCATTCGAAGCTGGCCGGTGAAAGGTCCGTCTCTTCCATGCTCGAGCGGTACTTCATAGTCAGAGCCGGCTGGATGGTAGGCGGAGGGCAGCGCGACAAGAAATTTGTCGGGAAGATCGCCCAACTGATCGCAGATGGCAGGACCGAGATCAAGGCCGTGAACGATAAATTGGGCAGCCCGACCTATGCGCGAGATCTTTTAACGGGTGTAAGGAAACTGATCGAAACCCGCTATTACGGACTGTACCACATGGTGAACGAAGGTTGCTGCAGCCGGTACGATGTGGCCGTGGCGATTCGGGACGCCATCGAACGGCCGGATGTTTCGATCCAGCCTGTTTCATCGGCTTACTTTCCGCTTCCCGCTCCCAGGGCACGGTCGGAAGCGATGCGGAATCTCAGGCTCGAGTTAATGGGTTTGATGTCAGTTCGGCCATGGGAGGAGGCGTTACGGGAATACGTGGTCAGTGAATTAGCTGTCGTCGGGCAGAGCCAGCGGGAGTGAAGAGTTGAGTACATCACCGCGCGTTACAGTACTGATGACGGTCTACAATGGTGTGCGGTTTCTGCCATCGGCAATTGAGAGCGTCCTGGCTCAGTCGTTCGACGATTTCGAATTTCTGATCGTCGACGACGCGAGCACAGATAGCTCCGTCGATCTCATACGATCATACGCAGACTCAAGAATCCGACTGGTTTCGAACGAGACCAATATCGGGCAGCCTGCGTCTCTAAACAGCGGATTGAACCTGGCCTCGGGCCAATACGTTGCTCGTCTGGATCAGGATGACATGTGTCTGCCCGGCCGTTTTCGCCTTCAGGTGTCGATGCTGGACAACCGTCCGGATGTTGGAATCGTGGGTGCTTGGGAATACACGATCGATGCAGATGGGCGCAAGATTCGGCGGTGGCGACCGCGGATCGAGAACTTCGGTGCGTTCCTGGGGATTCTCGCAATCGGTTTATGCCCGGTCTGGCATCCCTCGGCGATGTATCGGCGGCAGGAAGTTCTCGATCTTGGTGGATACGATCCCGCCTATACACTCGCTGCAGACTACGATTTGTGGACCCGGATTGCGATGAAGCGGTTGAACGGCGCTATCGTACCGGAGTTTCTTACATCTCGGCGTATTCATGGCGGACGGCAATCCGCTGCCAGGAGCCACCTCCAGCGAGAGGCGACTGCACGTTCTCATGAGAATTTCATTCGGCAGGTTGGCGACTGTTCGGATGTCCGGATCCTGGGACGACTGTTGCGTCTGGAAGACGACCTCTGGAACGCGTGCAGCGGCAAAGATGAGCTCGCCGGCGCGCTGCGATCATTGGACGATCTTTTAGCCGAAATGGGGTCGAAGCTGGACCTCACGGAGAACGAACATTCGGCTTTGAACAAGGTGATCTTTGGGCGGCTGGGCCTCGGCGTCCGTTTCGGCCGGCAGCTCATCGGGCTGCCGGCACCTGTGTTCTATACTCTTCTCATCGGTCTGTCGCCGATGCTTCTCGCATCGTTACGTCGCCCGGCCGCCTTTCTGAAGGAACGACTACCCGAGCTACGCTATCCCGGCCACCTTTTCTAAAGTCAAAAAGCGTTACTCGGCGGATCTCGAGCATGACCATCTCCTGCTTCATTGCAAAGCGGCGAACGTGAGAAGCCCGTCTACATCCAGGGTAGTGTTCGCTATCGAGGGTGTGCGTCGACGAGGCCGTTCGATAGCCCAAACCGTTCTTAACTGTTGGCTACTGGCCAGTGGCTAATCGCCAAAAGCCAATCGCAACCCCGATCCTTGGACCTCGGACTTTAGACTTCCGACACCTGATCGCTACACATTGACAAGTATTTCGGCGTCTATCATAATAATTGCCGAAACCGATGGCACCCTCTCCGCCAGCAATCGATCGTCTACTGGACCTCAATGCGGCAGTCAGGACGAAGTCATGCTTTCTGTTCGGACCTCGTCAGACTGGGAAGACGTGGCTCATTCGAAATACACTGAGCAACTGTCTTGTTTATAACCTTCTGGACAGCGTGACGTTTCTCGCATTGAGCGGGAGACCGAAACGGATCGAGGAGGAAATCCAACCCGACACCCGGCTGGTAGTGATCGACGAGATTCAGCGATTGCCAAGTCTGCTGAACGAGGTTCATTTGCTGATCGAAGAGCGGGGGCTGCGGTTCCTGTTGACCGGCTCTAGTGCTCGCAAGCTACGCCGTGGGGGGGTGAACCTGCTGGGCGGCAGGGCTCGGGTCAAACATCTGCATCCTCTCGTCCGCCGGGAGTTGGAGTCGCGCTTCGACCTCCTGCGGGCTCTGAACCGAGGGTTGCTTCCTTCGATTTACTTCTCTGATGATGCTGAGGAGGACCTGAAGGCTTACGCCGGAACGTACCTTCAGGAAGAAATCTCTGCCGAAGGCCTCACGCGCAACGTTCCCGCTTTTAGCCGATTCCTCCAAGTGGCAGCCTTGTGTAATGGCAAACTGATCAATTACACCAACATCGCCAATGACGCCCAGGTGGCCCGCAGCACGGTTCAGGAATATTTTCACATTCTGAAAGACACTCTGATCGCCCACGAAGTCCCCGCGTGGACACGGTCGACCAAGCGGAAGTCCATCGGCACCTCAAAGTTCTACTTGTTCGATGTCGGGGTGACGCGGTTTCTCCAGAACCGTGCTGAGATCAGACCGCGCAGCCCTGAGTTCGGTGAGGCATTTGAAAGCTACATCTTTCACGAGCTCAAGAGCTACTCGGATCATTCCGGGGCAGATTCGCCGGCACACTGGCGTTCAACCTCCGGTTTTGAAGTGGACTTTATTCTCGGTGGTGAGACCGCCATCGAGGTCAAAGCCAAGTCCAACGTCACCGACCGCGACCTCAAAGGGCTGATGGCCCTTCGCCAGGAACAAAAGATGAACCGTTACATCTGTGTCTCTCTCGATACCCGCCCGCGACGGGTGCAGGGCGCGGAGATTCTGCCTTATCAGTCTTTTCTGGATCGACTCTGGGACCGTGATTTTGGTTGAATGCGGGTGATAGCTGTTGGCTGTTAGCCGTTAGCTATTAGCCAACAGCCAACAGCTAACAGCCAACCACCAACCTACCTAAACCTCACCGTAAAATTCGTATTGGCGGTATTACCCGGCCACGCATCATCCAACGTGAACGCATCGCTCGGCGAGAACGGCTGGTTCATCGGCTCGGCGTAGACCAGGTAAGTTCCCTCAGCCAAACCCTGAATCGTGAATTGTCCGTTGGGGTCCGTCACGGCGCTGGCCGCAGCCTGGCCGTTCGGGTCGAGGGCGACAACCATCGCGCCGAAGACCGCTACATTTGCTGTCGTCCGCACCGTTCCGCTGATCGCCCCAAACGACGAGAAGGAGGACGAGGGATAGATCGCCGAAACACCGATGCGGTCGTCCAACTGGGTGTCACGCGGAAAACTGACGCCGGCCAGGACCGTGGGAAACATGCTCGACGACAGGATGTTGGAATGATCGAGCCCAAGCAGGTGTCCGACTTCGTGCGTCATGACCGATTCGAGGTCTATAGAGCCGGCCGGCGTTGTGTCGTTGGTGCTGAAGGTCGTGTCGGGGTTGAACATGATATCGGCTTCAAGAACCTGACCTGGAAATTCAACGGTCCGTCCGAACTGATCCAATCCCGTGCTGACGAATGAGAAAGATCCGGTCAACCCGATGGCGGTCGAATTGAAATCTGCGGCAGTCACGTTCGTCGTCATCACGTTGATCTGGTCGAAGCTCGGTTTCACAGACGGGTCTGGTGAAGATGGGAACCGTGTAGCCGCCCCTTCGGTAAAGCTGATCGATGCGGTCGTGATGTCGGCCCATTCCTGGAACGAATCTCTAAAAACGGCCGCCTGCTCACGCGATCCCGAAATGTTTGAACCGATGGTCGGATTCATCTGCCAGGTAATCGGGAACGCCGACGTGGACCACTTCATTACAGTCACCGTGCCGTCAATGACCGTCGATTGGGGTATGTATGCGGTCATGGGCGACGCGGTCAGGAATATTGTGATCAGACCTAGGAGCTTCCTCATCGGACCAGCTCCCGGATCTTCTCTTTGAACTCCTCCAGAGCGACCTTCCTTACGGTCGATGCTCCGGAAACGATGCCGGTCTTCGGGTTCAGCAGATCCACACCACTGACATTGGCGATGGCAAAGTTCTCGACGACCACGTAACGCCCCTGGTTCATTCCGGTCACATGAAAGGTGCCGTTACCCGCGTCTTTCAGGAACACGATGACGTTCGAGCCCGCTTCGAATTCCGGCATCCCGGCCACACTCATGTGGAGTGAACCGACCCTCCCGCCCATCTGTCGTATCAAGAGCGATCGTGTGCGTTCGCCCTTGAACGGATCGTCCACCCGTATCGAAGTGTAGGTAAAGATGAGGTTCCTCTCCTGGTCCCACTGGCTGTAGACAGCCTCGACAACACCCTGGACGATGCTGTCAGACTTCTCGACGAGCTGCTCCAGATCCATCCGGATAACCACGCTGCCAGAAAGAGACCCAGCGAACAGCACCACTCCGACCAGCCCCACCACCACCGGGATCCGCCCAACCCGGCCAATATTTCCTATTCCTTTCATAATCGTTATGATCCTTCCCACAGCTAATCGCCAAAAGCTAACAGACAAAAGCCAACAGCTACCAACCTAACGGCTAAAATTACCATGTGCGCGCCCAAATCCGCTATTAATCAGCCATCAGCCAACAGCATAGCTATAAGTCGCCATGTCCTCGCCCTTGCCGACAACGATTCTGGTTCAAATTGCGAATTCCACTCCGATCACTGAACGAAATTCATAGAGTTCGCCATGGCGATCAGATTGCTCCTCCGACACTGCGTAGGACTCGAATCTCGCCCGGATCCGCCGGCCGACGTATTACAATGGCGTTCATGAAGACCCAGCGTCCAGCTATCGTCGAAGATCTTCTCCGAACGCCCCGCGACGGCCAGAAGTACGAATTAATCGACGGAGAAATCCTTGTGAGTCCTGCTGGCATGTGGCATTCGGAAATTGGCGGCCGGGTCCTTCGACTGCTGGGAACGGCCGTCGACCGAGCGCACGCGGGAAAAGTCTATCCAGCGGATGTGGGCATCGTCCTCCCAAACGGCAACATTCGCTCACCCGATGTCTGTTTCGTCCGTCGCGAAAAGCTGCCGGGCGGCGAATCGCCTGAAGGCTTGGGCGAAGTCATTCCCGACCTTGTCATCGAGGTGCTCTCGCCCAATGATCGAATGCGACAGGTCGCCGACAAGATTGGCGAGTTCCTGGAGTATGGCGTTCCCCTCGTCTGGCTCGTGGATCCCAAAGCCAGAACCGTCACGGTCTACCGCTCCCTAAGCGACACACAGCGCCTCGAAGAAAGCGCCACGATCACGGCCGACCCCGTGCTACCTGGCTTCTCGGCCCAAGTCTCCGAATTCTTCCAGTGACGCACGATGTTCTAATAGCCGTTAGCGACCGCCGCCGACAGACGAAGCAGGGGTCAGAGCGTGATGCCATTCCGGGCGAGCACCTTGAACGCAGCGCCCTGTTCGACTCTCCCGGCCTTGGCTGTTAGCTGTTGGCTTTCGGCCGTCACCCTCCAGCGATCCGACCTGGGAGGTGAAACAGCGCGTAACACCCAAAGGCCCAAAACCAACTGCCAACAGCTAATCGCCAACCGCCAACGATGAAAAACTTCCGCCAACTCAAAGTCTGGCAGACCGCCCACGCGTTGACATTGGCCGTTTACAAGGTCACCCGTTCCTTCCCCCGTGAAGAGATGTACGGCCTGACCTCTCAACTCCGTCGGTCATCGGCCTCTGTGCCTTCCAACTTGGCCGAAGGCTGCGGCAGGGAAGGCGACGCCGAACTCGCCCGTTTCTGTTCGATAGCTCGTGGCTCTGCCAGCGAACTGAAGTATCAGCTCCTCCTAGCGCGAGACCTGAACCTGATCACCGAATCGGAGCACAAGAAAGTTTCGTCAAAGGCGATCGAAGTCAAAAAATGCTTGCCGCTCTCATTAAGAAACTCAGAGCCGATGGCCTACAATGCGCGGTTGCGCGCAAGAAGCTGCCCGCTGAAAGCTGATTGCTGCCCGCTAATCTGGCACTGGCCCGCTTCTGCTCCATCGCCAGCGGTTCCGCCAGCGAGCTCGATTACCACCTCCTCCTGGCCCGGGACTTGCACTTGATTCCATCCGACGTCTACACAGAAACCGAACGCCAGCTCACCCAACTCCGCCGCATGCTCAACGTCTTCATCCAAAAACTAAAAGCCA
>CBDAPB010000025.1:0-135709 GCA_965198265.1 Terriglobia bacterium | reverse complement strand
CGCACTCCCGTTTCACCCTCAGAAGGGTCCTGAGGCGTCGCTGTTACCTCTCCTTTTTTGTGCCACTCAAGCAAGACTTCAGAAAGAGTCTTAGATACTATATGCGCTTCATATAGGCCTAACTCGTGGCTGCTACGAACTCTTGGGGGGAGATATTTGTCTGCTTTAATTATTGGTCCGGTATCTATCCCCGCATCCATAAAATGGGCCGTCGCACCGTATTGCCCCTGGCATAGTATTGACCAATGCGTTGCGCTACTTCCCCTAAAAGCTGGCAGATATCCTTTGTGAGCATTAATGAATTCAATGTTTATGGATAATATCGCTTCACGCAAAATTCCTGTTGCATTAACCAGTGCATATTTACATTCTTGCCTCTTCAATTCACGAATAACAACAGGGTCGTTGACATTAGCAACGACGACTTTGAAAGGAATTGCGGCTTCCACTAAAAGACTTCTGACCGTTTTGCTGAAAATGTCCCTACCGAATAGCCTATACGAATATTTGAGGTCCTCTGGCTTACTCCTCAGCTTAAAATGCCAGTATTTTAAGATCGGCAGCCTTCTCCCGATTTTTCCTTTGAGCGAAATAGATCTTGGGATCAATAAAATGGCATAGGATGGACAAACACCGCTGTCAATAAAACGACTTAGATGAGCCCTTACATGAATGTTGTCTTCACAAAGATAGACTAGGACGTGTTAACACTAAAGAGCAAGAATGTTTTATAATAGGGCATGGAGATCACACAGGAGCAGTATTGTCGCATCGAGCCGGAGCTGCCGCGTCAGCGGGGGAACGTCAGTCTTTCGAACCGGACGGTCTTGAACGCCATTTTGTATGTGGCTGAGCAGGGCTGCAAGTGGCGCGGTCTGCCCAAGCGCTTTGGCAACTGGCACACCATCTACACCCGGATGAACCGCTGGTCCAAGAACGGCGTGCTCGACGCCGTCTTCGAAAAACTCCAGCGCGAGCAACTGGTGCGCATCCGGGTGGAAGCCGTTTCGATGGACTCAACCATTGTGAAGGTGCATCCCGACGGCACGGGTGCGTTAAAAAAAACGGTCCGCAAGCGATCGGCAAATCCCGCGGCGGATGGACCACCAAGATTCATCTGGTTGCCGCGAATGCTCGAACGGCAATAACGTTTGCGCTCTCGCCCGGCCAAGCGCACGACGCCCCGCAGGGCCGCGATCTGCTCGCCGGTCTGGGGCCACTACCCGAGCCGCTACCGCTGCTGATGGACCGCGCCTACCAGGACGACCAGACCCGCCAATTGGCTCTGGATTTTGGGTGGATTCCCGTCGTGCCGCCCAAGCGCAACCGCCTGGAGCCGTGGGAATACGACCGCGTTCTCTACCGCCGCAGGAACGAAGTCGAGAGGCTCTTCCGCCGACTCAAAGGTTTCCGGCGTATCTTCTCCCGTTTCGATAAACTCGACGTCATGTTCCTCGCCTTCCTTCACTTCGCTCTCATCGTCGAGGCACTACGGTAGTGTTAACACGCCCTAGTCCTTTTATATACTTCATGCTTGAGAGCATAGACGAAATAAGAGGCCTTTTGTCTGCGTATTCCGCTGATCGTGATCACCGATTCCGGGGATTGTGATCACCCGCCGGAGCGAAGCGAGGATTAGGGTCTCAGTTTATGCCTCCTGAAGTCCACGTTTCTTGTTTGAATCCTTCCATGACCTTGTTGTTCGTCGCCGGGCCTGTGGGGAATGTGGGAAAGCCCCAGGCTTTTCCAAGGCTGTGGGAATCCACGTGTTTTGTGGATTTCCATAGGCGTCATTTTCCACAGGCCACTGTTTGTTTCTTTTTCGGTTCTTTTTCATTCTTTGTCCCATCCCTACCGAATTCCTGAAAATCCTTCGCGCCAGGATCGCGTACCCGCGACGATCGGGCGCCAGTCCGAGCTGGACTACCTCGTGGCTGGGTCGGTTTCATGCCGGCTCCTTGGAGGAAGCTTTCGGCGCGGCCTGTGTCCGTCTCATGGAGCGTCCCTTCAGTTCGATACGGTGCGCATTGTGGAGGAGGCGATCGCAAATAGCGTCGGCCTGGTTCGGGTCGCCAATGACGTTGTGCCAGTCGGCGACCGGGAGCTGGCTGGCAATCAAGATCGCGGAGCGTTCGCTACGTTCCTCGACGACTTCGATCAGGTGCCGGCGTTCGGCGTCGCGCAGCGGCGCCAGGAGCCAGTCGTCGATGGCCAGCAGATCGGCTTTGGCCAGCCGGGCCAGGAGTCGGGTGTAAGAGCCGTCGCCACGGCCGACCGCCATTTGGTGCAAGAGCCGGGGCATGCGGACGTAGGTGGCGTTGAAGCCCCGCCGGCAGGCACGTTCGACGAAAGCCGAAGCCAGAAAGCTCTTCCCGATGCCGGTCGGACCGGTGATGAGGAGATTGTGCCGGTCTTGGATCCACGCGCAGGAGCCCATGGCGAGGACTTGGGAACGGTCCAGACTGCGACGATGTTTGAAGTCGACGTTTTCCAGCGATGCGTCGGGGTAGCGCAGCTTGGCCGCGCGCAGGCGCCGGGTGAGCTTACGGTGTTCCCGGGCAGTCCATTCCTCATCCACCAGCAGGCCGACAACATTCGCGGCGCCGCCTATTATGCGGACCCCGAGGAGACGCACTCATGCTAATGGAACAAACACTGCGAGACAGTCGGAACTCTTGCGATTCGCTTCCGGCGATTGGATCGCGGCTAGCCCCCTTAGACTAGAACCGGTAGCGGGCCCCCGAATTGGGGACATTCCAGCACGTCGATCTCCAACAACCGGTGCATCAACCGAGCCCCATGTATTGGATGGTGGAGTTGCGGAGACGCGGGGTGCGCTCGGGGCCGAAGAGTCGGGCGACAGCCGCGTGCGGGTCGACGCCGTCGCCAGTGTCGGGGTCGGGCGCGGAAGGGACAATTTGCGATCGCCACTTCGCCGCCGGCCGAAGCACGCCATGATGCAGAGCTCGGCATGATCCAAGGCTGTGGGAATCCACGTTCCTATGAAACTCCAGATTGCGGCACCCCATTCTCGACCAAGGAATAGCCAAAGGCGCTAGCTAGCTCGGCGCGACTGGTGGTGGAGGACTCGTCGGCGATAACGTTCTTCGTAGTAGTTCTGGCCGGGGTCCACCTACCTCATCCCGAAGCGGAACGCGCTATAGAACAGTACGGCCAGCTTCCTGGCGGTCGCGGTGACGGCCTTGGCTTTCCCGACACGAGCGGCACGGCGACGATGGAAGGCGCCCAACGCCGTTTGAGTTTTTCCGACGTTGATGGCGGGAGGTTAGCAGGAGGGCTGGCACGGTTCGATGGCCGACGGGTTTTCGAGTTGAGTACACGCCCCCCCCCGATATCTTGTTTCCGGGCGCCAGACACAACCAGGATGTGAAGTGCTTCGCGCTGGGCCACTTGCTCAGATCGTCGCCACACTCGGCGACCAGACGCAGGACGGTATAGGGAGCCATGGATCTGAGATAGATCGGCTCCGATCAGCGTGTACAAGGCTGAGCGCAGATCGAATTGAGGCTCCTTCCGTTTGGGCAGCGGCTCTGCCGGCGCTTGTCGATCGAGGTTCAGCTTGTCGAGGACGAGCAGAAAGGAAAGTTCGAGCTGGTCTTCACGGTCTTCGAGAATCGATTCTGAAAGCGTCGGACGGAGGCTGGGCATCGTTTGTCTGAATGCCGACTTTCCTCGAAACGGTTCGGCCGTTTGAAGGGGCACCGGCACCAGGCAGGCCACAGGCCTTCCACGATCAGTAATCAAAATCTCGTGGCCTTTCCGGACCTCCTCGATTAGAGACGACAGATTCTGCCGCGCCTCCCGAATGCCAGTTTTCTTCATCAGTTTTCATTGTGCTACAAGTAGCACTTCCGATCAAGCGTCGTGCCGTCATGTCGGGGAGGTTCCGTCAATAAGTGTGTAAATAGACATCAGGCGGCTTTCTCCTCGGTGACTTGGTTGACTGGAACTCCATTGACATATTGGGCGCCTTGGTAGACATCCTTCATCAAGTGCGGAGCCTTCAAACGGCGAAATCTTTTCTCAGCGACCAGCAGCATCTTCCAGATGACAGCCCGTGCGTTGGCCACTTTCTTGAACCTTCGAGCGGCATCGGTTCGCAGTCGCAGAGCAGAGAAGGGAGACTCCACTGGATTGGTAGTCCGCAGATGTTGCCACTGCTGTTTGGGATAGTTGTAAAACGTCACCATCCGATCCCAGTCCTGGTCGATCAGATCAGCCGCTGCCTCCAGTCCTCTCTTGCCACACCAATGTTGGAATCGTCCTTTGACTTGCTCGGCTTCCTGCCGTGTTTCTGCATAAGGGATCTGCCGCAACATCAACAACGCCGCTTTGTGCCGACCCTTGGGGATCTTAGCCAGCAAGTTGACGATGCGATGATTCCAGCATCTCTGCTCGTCGGCTTCTGGGAAAACGTTGCGCAACGCTCCCCAGATCCCCAGATGCCCGTCAGCCATCACCAGTCTCGGTGGGTTCATCCCCCGCTCTTTGAGATCCCTCAGCACTTCGGACCAGCTCTGGGTCGATTCTCGATAACCACTACTGACCGACACCACCACTTTAGTGCCATCACTTAAAGCGGCGATCACTACCAGGATCACGGCCTTTTCCTTCTCCAGCCCTGCTTTGATGTACACACCGTCTGCCCACAGATACACCACTTCCAGATCGTCCAGCCGACGGCTTTGCCAGGCCTCCATTTCTCCCTGCCACTTCTCCTTCAACCGGGCTACGGTGCTGGGGGACAGCGGCGCTTCTTCCCCTAAAAGCCCTCTTAAGGCCAGATCGAAATCCCCCTCGGCCAGACCATGCAAATAGAGTTCTGGAATCAAGTCTCGTACCTCTTGCGTCCGCTTGGCAAACAGCGGCAAGACCCGGCTCTCAAAACGCTCTTCCAGATCCCGCACTCGGGGACGCCGCAGCTTGATCGTTCCGCAACTCAGCGTCAGTCGCCGCTCCTTACCGTAGCCGTTGCGATAGCCACCGGGCGCGTCCACTTCTCGGCGACGCTCATTCTTTCTTCGTCCCAGCAGCTGTGTCACCTCATCCTCCAACAGTTCCTGTACGTAAAACTGGATCTGCTCTCGCACCCACTCTTCCAGCTGTTCAAAGCAGACTCTTGACTCCACACTTCGATCAATGTTCTTCTTGCTCATGGCGGTGTGACTCCTTCCTTTCGGGCTCTTCCGCCCGGGTTTTTATTTCACCCGGAAGGATAATCACCGCCTATGCTATTTACACACCTTTTGAGGGTAGCTCATGTCGGGAATCTTTCACCGCAAAGGCGCAAAGGCGCAAAGAACCTATGAAGTCAGAGATTGTTGACGATTCGTTTGATTCCTCTTCTGAGGGTGGCGGCGTTGAAATTGATGAGGAGGCCAAGCCTGTGATTGGTTAACCGGAGGTAGGTAAGCAATTGGGCATCATGAACCGGCAGAAGGCTTTGAACCGATTTGGTTTCTACCACGACACAGTTGGCAACCAGGAAATCCATTCGCAATGGGTCACGTAGTTCGCAGCCCTTGTAGGTGAGGGGGACCTGGACTTCCCGTCGAAACTCGATACCCTTCAATCGAAATTCTATGGCAAGACATTCCTGATACACAGACTCAAGCAAACCTGGTCCCAACTCCCGGTGTACCTCAATAGCCGATCCGATGATCTCCCGCGAAACTGGGTTCTCATCCACTTTGCGTCTTCGCGCCTTTGCGGTGAAAAACAAACACGGACACACCGATCAGGATGGGGGTCAGGAGCAGGGCCAGCGTGGCGAGGAGGAGGGGGTGGGATGTGAGGGTGCGGAACAGGTCGAGGCCGGAAGGGTAGTAACGGGTGAGGAGGCGTTCTGTCGGGACGATGAAGACCAGGAGCAGATAAATCGGGATCTGGGCGGCCCAGGGTTTGTCGGAGATGACGGTGGCGGCCATGAACAGTGTTGCCAGGGACAGAGCCGCGGCGTTGACAATGAAGATGAGTGTGAGGCTGGAGACGAACAGCGCCGGGATGTTTACCGTGAAGAGAACCATCGAGTAGAGCGAGACGTACTTGGCAAGTACGAGGTCGCGGGGTTCGATGGGGAGGCTCAGGAGCAGATTCAGGGTGCTGCGGAGGCGTTCGTTCAGGAAGCAGTATTGGGCATAGCCGAAGCCGGCGCCGGCGAGTAGGCCGGCGAGCAGGCCTTTGGCGAAGTCTTCGGATCGGCCAGGAAAGAAACGGACCAGTAGAGCGGGGACGAGCAAGGCCCCGGTTAGAGTCAGGATCAGTTTCCTGGACTCGCCCCAGTCCTTACGCGCGATGTGCAGCGCGAGCCGTGGGAACCCGACCGATTGCATGCAGGAACACGTCCTCGAGTTGAGATTGGCCGAACCTGTCCAGAAGGACAGCCGCGGGAGCGTACTCGACAACCCTGCCTTCATTCAGCATCAATACGGAGTCGGCGATGCGGTCCAGGTCGCCCGACACGTGGGTTGACATGACAACGCCCGTGCCGTCATCCCGCGACAGCGTGCGCAGGAACTCCAATATGTCGATTCGAATAACAGGGTCCAGGCCGGATGTCGGTTCGTCCAGAATCAGCAGTTGCGGACGGTGCGCGATTGCCGCGATTAGGCCGAGCTTGATCCGGTTTCCCTTCGACAGTTTCCCTACCTTCTTCCCACCGTCCAACTCGAAGTCCTCGAGCAGGCGGTCGGCGCGTCTCCAATCCCAGCTTGGATAGAATCCTGCGATAAACGAAAGGAAGCGTCTGCCGGTCATCCATCCGTAGAACTCGGGAGCTTCCGATAAATAGCCTGCTCGGAGTCGAACCCAGACCTGTTCCAGGTGCGGTGATCGGCCGAAGACAGATATCCGTCCCTCGTCGGGACGGAGGAAACCCCACAACATTCTCAGCAGAGTCGTCTTACCGGCCCCGTTCGGTCCCATCACCCCCAGGATCTCTCCTGGCGACATGTGAAGACTGAGCGGTCCGAGCGTGAAGTCTTCGCCCCGGTCTTTGGTGACCTCTTCCAGTTGAAAAACGTCCATTGCCTTGACCTAACGCGGAGGGGCATCCTGCCCCTCCCTTCCTTCGCGTTAGAGGTAGTCCTCCATGACAAGAGCGGCCCCGGCCGCCGCAGCGATACCGAGTAGTCCGCCCGAACCCAGGAATCCGGCGGCGAAGGCGGTTCCGAACATGATGCCGGCGGTCGTCTCGAACCAGTCACCGCCACCGATCTCCATTAACTCTGTCTGTGAGAGGCCTTGGATTTCCATTTTTTCCTCCTACAGGTACAAGCCGATTCCACCGGCGACCAATGCTCCGCCGCAGAGGAAAAGATTGCCCCCACTCCAGAAACACCCGACGCCAAGGCCGTAGGTGACGCCATCCACGAAATCACCCCAATCCCAATCTCCTCCGGACGTCACTAGAAGCTCCGCCTCGGATAGAGCGTGAACCTTGATTGTCATCGTTATTCCTCCCTGATATTCGGGCCGGGATCGTCATACTTGAGTTCACGTTCGATACCATTCGATGACCCTCTGAAATCAGCAACATCGAGCAACCTCAGTCCGGAAAGTCGTGATCTTTGCGGCTAATAGTCGCGGTCGCGTGGATGATTTCGGCGACCCGTCGTCGTCCACGGTGGAGGGCCATCTTGACGGCCGAGGTCGACTTGTCGTAGATCCGGGCAATCGTCTTGATCGAATAACCCTCTAGGTAGAAGAGATAAACGGGCCCGCGGATGTCACACCCAAGCCCCAGGATGGCTTCTCGCAGCATCTCGATCATCCGGTCCCGTTCCAGCTCGGCTTCCTGGGTAGATCCTCCTGTAATGAACCGGTCCGGAACGCCGTCGATCGGGTCCCAGCGATGCCGCTGTTGAAGGCGCCAGTGGTCGATGACTGTGTCCCGGGTGATCTTCCGGATAAGCGCCCTCGGGTGCCGGACACGTTCGGACCGGCGAAACGCTCGCAGTACGCCCAGAAATGCCTCCTGCTCCAGGTCCGGATCCGACCTTCCGTTGAGCGTTCGAACGGCCTTGCGGACTTCCCTCGAGATTTCTACCGTACCGAGCTCGATTTCTTGAGTGACCTTCTCCACTTCTTGAGTGACCTTCTCCACGGCTCCTCCGGCTCTGTAGACATGATGGAAACGAAACTGATCGGGCAGAGTGATGCGATCCAGACGCTGAAATCGAGGATCCGGGCTGCGGCACGAGCGGCGAGTTCGGTTCTGATCGAAGGAGAAACGGGCACCGGCAAGGAACTCGTGGCCCGCTCGATCCACGATCTTGGCCGGTCGAACGGAGGCCGGTTCGTTCCGGTCGACTGCGGTGCCGTACCCGAAGACCTGGTCGAGAGCGAGTTGTTCGGCCACCGGCGTGGTGCATTCACAACGGCCGTGGCCGACAAGCCCGGCCTGTTTGAAGAAGCCAACCACGGGACGCTGTTCCTAGATGAAATCAGTAACACTTCGAAGCGCTTTCAGGTGAAGTTCCTGCGCGTGCTACAAGAGCGGCAGGTTCGCAGGCTTGGAGATCTGGTCGATCGAAAGCTCGAGCTCCGTGTGATCGCGGCCACGAATTGCGACCTCCGGGCAATGACTCGATCCGGTGAGTTCCGCGAAGACCTCCTGTACCGGCTGAACGTCTTTCCAATCCAGATACCGCCGCTCCGGAAGCGTAAAGGAGACATCCCGTTACTTGCCGCGAGCGTTGTCGACGAACTGAACGTCCGAAACCACCAGGTCAGAACTTTGACGAACGACGCCATGAAGAAACTCGAGAGCTACTCCTATCCCGGCAATATTCGGGAGCTTCAAAACGTCGTCGAAAGCGCGTACTACACGGTTGAGGCCGACGCAATCGGTCCGGACGCGATCGCCATACCGACCGATGTCCTGACCCGGGAGACTTTCGAGGAGATCATCGTGGATGACTTCTGGGAGTCGGTTGCTCGACCCTACACCGAGCGCTTGATCACGAAGCGTCAGGTCGAAGCCGTGATACGGCGCGGGCTTGTCCAAACTCAAGGAAACTACCGGAAGATGGTGCGCCTGTTCAAGATGCCAGACTCGGATTACAAGAGGTTCATGGATTTTCTCCGGCGTCACCGCTGCAATGTCGACTTTCGCCCGTACCGGAAGAAACCGGAATAGTCCAAGGTCCAAAGTCCGAGGTCCAAATTCAGGAAGTCCCGACCTCGGACATTGGACATCGGACCTTGGACTTAGACCGCGTTGAACAGCTTGACCACGAAATCGCCCGTTAATAGGTGATGTGTCTTTTCTACGAACTCGCGGTAAGCGAGGCTGGAGTGATACTTCAAGCAGTCCTCGCGAGAGTTCCAGGCCGTCAGGGAAACAGCCATCCGCCCCCCGTCTTCGACCATCAGATTTGCCGACTGAAACCCCGGCTCCTGCTGAAGCTTCGGAAGGACATCGGAGTGATAGATGCCTGCAAACTCGGTTACCTGCTCCTTGTGGGCCGCCTCACCGATGACCATCCGGACATACATCGGTAGGCCTACTGCGGCCCTCGCTTGGCGATGATCCGATCTTTGATCTCTTCGTACTGTTCGAACGTGATCAGTTTTCGAGTCACCAATTGCCTCTTGTTGGCGTAAGGACGGTTGTCGATGATCTTCTTCGCGAGAAGCTCATTCATCACGACGGTTTCGATGTCTTCCATCGGCGCGGAGTTGATGTCGACCAGCTTGACGGGTTCCGGCATCGGGTTTCCGCGCTGGCCGGCGGTGGCTGCCATGCTGAACAACAGCGTCGCCAGAATCGTGCCGGCGAGAATTTTTCGTGACATTGGACCTCCTTCTGAGGATAGGGTTAGCGATGTCTCCTCTCGGCGGCCTGTGCGACTGCGGCCCTTTGCATTGATAAATACACAGCCTCACCCCCTAACCGCCGAGAGGAACCTTGGAGAATGCGCCCGGCAGAGCCCTCGGAAGCACCGGCCCTTCGGTTAAATGGGCCCCCGAGGGCGACCACCGGAACACGCTGAACAGGTGCATCGGGAGTACCAATGCTAAGTGGCTGATGAGATTAGAGCGGTGGGAGAAACTGCGCGCCGGGCGCGACCTACTAATGCGCAGATTTGAAGACTTTTGAACCACGGAGGCGCGGAGGCACGGAGGATTTGTATCGGGACACACTCCCACACAGGCCAAAAACCTCTGTGCCTCCGTGCCTCTGTGGTTAATGGATCCGCATGCCTTCGTGTGGGTACCAGGTTCAGGCGGGTTTCGTTGCAGTCAGGATCTTCACGATCCGTTCCGCTGCTTTCCCATCCCAGTACTCCGGCACCCTGGATTCCTTCCAATCGCCGGCAAAGATCTTTCGAGCTGCTTCCAGGATCCGATCCGGGTCGGTTCCGACCAGCAGGTTGCTCCCTTCGGTGATCGTGACGGGACGTTCGGTGTTTTCGCGGATGGTCAAGCAGGGAATGCCCAGGATTGTTGTCTCTTCCTGAAGGCCGCCGGAATCGGTGAGCACGAACCGTGCTTCCGACATCAGGTTGAGAAATTCCAGGTATCCGAGGGGTTCGCAGATACGGACGGCGCCGTGGACCAGGGGATCCAGTTCGAATTCCCGGATGCGTCCCGACGTGCGAGGATGGATTGGAAAGACGACCGGCATGGACTGCGAAATCTTCTGAACCGATTCAAGGATGCCCTGGAGCACGATCGGGTCGTCCACGTTAGAGGGTCGGTGAAGGGTCATCACGGCGTAACCCCCACCGTCCAGCCCGAGGCCCGAAGCGACATCGAGTGATGCGGCCTTCTCGCGGTGTTTCAGCAGGGTGTCGATCATGACGTTCCCGACGAAATGGATCTTTTCTTCCGGGACGCCTTCCCGTTTGAGGTTCTCGTCGGCGTCGCGGCTCGTGGTGAACAGGAATTCGGCGAGGGCGTCGGTGACGAGGCGATTGATCTCTTCGGGCATCGTCCGGTCGAAGCTCCGCAGGCCGGCTTCCACGTGGGCCACCGGGATCAGGAGTTTTGCCGCGACCAGCGTGCAGGCCATTGTCGAATTCACATCGCCGACGACTATGACCACATCCGGCCGATCCGACAGGCAGACCTTTTCGAATTCTTCCATGATCCGGGCCGTCTGGACGGCATGGGAGGCCGAGCCGACGCCCAAGTCGATGTCGGGCACCGGGATTGACAAATCTCGAAAGAAAACGTCTGACATACCCTGGTCGTAGTGCTGTCCGGTATGGACCAGGTAGTGCCGGACGTCCCCGACATCCGCCAGGAGGGCCGCAATCGGCGCGATCTTCATGAAGTTGGGCCGGGCGCCCACGACCGAAGTAATTCTCATGCTATAATTCTGAACGACTTGCGCCCCGATTGGGTCCCTGTGCGGGGTGCGGGTCCGACATATCAAAGGAGACTATTATGGTGAACTTCGCGGCCGGAATCATCCTTCTTCTGGCGCAGCTTTCCGGTCCGGGTGCGGGGCTGCCCCAGGTCATGGAGCCCGCTTATTCCGAGACAGCCATTCCGGCCGGCGAGAAGGGAGAGGTTAAGGTCTCCTTCGACGTCAGGGAAGGGTATGTCATCAACCGCATTCCTCCGATTCAACTGAAGCTCGAAGGGATCGAGGGTCTGACCCTGAAGGACACCAGTTTGGTTTCATCTTCGGAGGACCCGAAATCTAAGGACGAGTACTACGTCGACGTGCCGACATTCGATGTCGTTGTCGAGGCCGCGGAGGCGGGAACCTACGAGATTCCCGCGACGCTCGTCTACTTCTTCTGCTCCCAGGCGGACGGTTTCTGTTCCCGCCAGGTTGTCGATACGGCGGTTCCGGTGACGGTGCATTAACCGGACGTCGCCCGGATCGAACGATTGAAGGACGCACGGACCCTGGTCCCTGCGTCCTTTTGTTTACGGATGCTTTTTGAAATGGCGAAGACGAGACGTGGATTACACGGATTGATACGGACCAAGTATGCCCACTAGCCGGACAGTCGAGCATTACGAGACGAACATCCTGACGCTGGCGAACCAGCTGACGATCCTGCGGATCGTCTTCGTGCCGGTGTTCATCATCCTGCTCGTCTACAACCGGCTCGGTTGGGCGTTGCTGACGTTCCTGGCCGCGGGGCTGACCGATGGCCTCGATGGCCTCATCGCGCGCCGTTTCGGCCAGAAAACTTCGGTCGGCGCGATTCTGGATCCGATCGCGGACAAGCTCCTGATGACCAGTTCCATCGTCGTACTGTCGCTTCCTGAGATGGGGTTTGCCAACGCAATACCTCTGTGGCTGCTGTTGCTGGTCATCTTCAGAGATGTGTTCATCCTACTGGGCAGCCTTGCCTTCGTGCTCGTCCACGGGTTCCGAACCTTTCCGCCGACAATGTACGGCAAGGCGAGTACAGCATTCCAACTCCTGACGGTGTTTGTCGTTTTGGCCTACAACTGGATGAACGTTCAGGAACCCGGCCTCTACTTCCTGTTCATCCTGACGGGCTTGCTGACGGTGATCTCGGGCCTCAACTACCTTGCGATCGGCCGGAAACTGCTCGAGAGCGGATGACCCGAAAGAAACAATTCTCCACCAGCGCCTACGTCCGTCGCACGAACGACCAGGACGTTGCACGAAAGATCAGCGCGCAGCATGAGTACCGTCACGCCCCGCCCGCACGCAAGACAACGGGTCAGCCGCTGCGGGTTCTGTCCGTCGATCGACCATCTCTGGCCGAACGTATCGGACTGAAACCGGGAGACGAGGTGCTCGAACTGAACGGCAATCCGCTCCTGGATGTGATTGATTTTCAGTTCAGGGTCGCCGGCGTCGGCGAGCGGATGTCGCTTCGGACGCAGGATCGGACCCTCAGGTTCGTCCGCCGGGAATGGGAGGATTTTGGCGTCGAGTTCGAACCGATCGAGCCTCTCGTCTGTGACAACGACTGCGTGTTCTGCTTCGTCCATCAGAATCCCGGCAACACCCGGCGCTCGCTTCGGATCAAGGATGAGGACTACCGCCTGTCGTTCCTTTTCGGAAACTATCTTACGCTGACCAATGTCGCCGAAGACGAGCTCGACCGGATCATCGAGCAACGGCTCTCACCCCTCTACATTTCCGTGCATGCCACCGAACCGGAGCTGCGTACCGTCATGCTCGGCAACACGACCTATGACGGCCTAGACACCAAGCTGGACCGGCTGACGGAGGCGGGTATCACGCTGCACTGCCAGGTCGTTCTGTGTCCAGGCCTTAACGATGGGGCGCACCTTGAACGGACGATCGAGGACCTCGCCCGGCGCCATCCGGGGGTTCAGTCCGTCGCCGTCGTACCGCTCGGACTGACGGATCATCGCGAGAACCTGCCCAAACTCGATTCGGTTACTCCAGACTACGCACGAGCTACGATCGCGCACGTCGAGCCTGTCCAACGCCACTACGAAGACAAGTGGGACACACCCTTTGTTTTTCTCGGAGACGAATTCTACATACTGGCTGGGCAGGTCCTGCCACCCGAGAGTCACTACGCCGAGTTTCCGCAGATCGAGAACGGCGTCGGCATGGTCCGGACGTTTCTCGATGAGTTCGATCGAGCGATCCGGAAGTTCATGCCGCCCTCTGCATCTCGAATGGGCACGATATGCACCGGCCGGTTGTTCCACGGACACCTGGAACGGTGCGTGGCCAGATTCGGCCTCGATCTGAAGACGGTAGCCGTCGAAAACCGGTTCTGGGGTTCCGGCGTCAACGTGGCTGGCCTGCTGACAGGAAGTGATTTCGTTCGGGCCTTGAAGGGCAAGGTGCACGGCGACTTCGTCGTCCTTCCCGCCGAATCAATGATCGGAGAGGAATACCTGTTCCTGGATGACCTGACGATCACCGAGGTCGAGGAGCAACTGGGCGTAAGGGTCATTTCGTCCGGCTACAGCGCTCAGGAATTCGTCGAAGTGATCGCCCGCGAAACAACGCGGTAGAAGAGTCTTTACCGCAAAGGCGCAAAGGCGCAAAGACAAGTTCTTTTTCATAAAGAAATGCAACCTTTGCGTCTTTGCGCCTTTGCGGTTGAGATTCTTCTTCTCCCTAATCCTTCTCCTGTTTCCGCAGGATCGTTACCTTGTTGATCGTGACGTCCCTGATAGGCTTGTCCCGGTCGCCGACTCGAACTCTACCGATACTTCGGATGATATTGATTCCCTTGGCGACCCGTCCGAAGATGGCATGCTTTCCGTCCAGGAAACGAGTAGCTGCGAGCGTGATGAAGAACTGGGCGCTGCCGCTGTCCGCAACGTTCTTGTTGGCCATCGAAACGATACCTTCCCGGCTGTGCCGGAGTCCCCCGGCAAATTCGTCGGGGATCGTGTAGCCCGGGCCTCCGGCGCCGGTACCGCTCGGGTCTCCCGTCTGGATCATGAAATCTGCGATGACGCGATGGAAAATAATGCCGTCGTAGTAGGGCGTATCCTTGTGAACCTCGCCGGTCACGGGGTGTCTCCAGTCCTGTCGGCCCGTGGCCAGGTTGACGAAGTTCCCGACCGTCTTCGGTGCTTCCTCCTGAAACAGTTCGACGGTGAATTCACCCGCGGTCGTATCAAAGTGGGCGTAGAGTCCGGGATCCAGATCTTCGAGATCCTGAGCGACGGCCAGGGGCACGAATACGAGTAGGCTGATGATGACGAGTGTTCTCACGATGCTGCTCCTTTTGATCCCACGACCGACAGGATCTCGATGACACGGTCGTAGTCGTTCAACGGGGGAGAGATCTGCACCCCGTGAACCATTCCATGGATTGCCTGCAGTGTTTCCTGGGCGATCCGCACGCCTTCCGCCTTGGCAGCTTCAGGCGTTGCCGCGTTGCGTATTCGGTCCAGGATCGGATCGGGAATCGACGATCCCGGGACCTCGTTGTTCATGAACTCCGCGTTCTTGTAGCTGGCCAGCGGGATCAGCCCCGCGATGACCGGTTTCCGGTACTCCTCGATCTTCCGGACGAACCGTTCGAGCAGCATGCTATCGAAAACCGGCGGCGTGACCAAGAACTCCGCACCGGCTTCGATCTTGTAGTAGAGCCGCTTCATCTCACGATCGATATCGACGGCGCCGGGGTTTGCCATCACGCCGACTAGGAAACCGGTGGGCCGTCCCATCTCCTTGCCGCCGACGTCGATCCCCCTGTTCAGGTGTGTGACCATGTTCGTGAGCCCGATGGAGTCGACGTCGAAAACCGCCGTCGCGTCGGGGTAGTCCCCGAGCCGGGGAGGGTCGCCGGTGACCAGAAGCAGGTTTCTCAGGCCCAGGGCATAGGCTCCCAACAGATCCGCCTGCATACCCATCAGGTTGTGATCGCAGCAAGTGTACCGGACGCAGGTGGGGATCTCGGCGGCCCTCTTCAGCAGGACCGCCAGCGACACCGCGCTCATCCGGGCACTGGATAGCGCCGCCTCGACGATCGTGATGGCGTCGATTCCGGCGCCGCGGAGCCTCTTCGCATCGATGATCGCCTGGTCCGCCTCGTGGCCGTGCGGCGGCATCATCTCGACAAAGTACACGAACTCATCCGCAGCCAGCTTCCTGGCGATTTCCGATTTTTCTTCGAACGGAACCGTCTCCGGATGGGGTGCCGGGGCGAGGGCGGCAGACACGATACGGTGTCGGACGCCAGGCTCTTCCGAACGAACGAACGCGCGGAGGGCCTGGATGTGCTGCGGCGTCGTCCCGCAGCAGCCGCCGACGATACCCGCGCCGTATCGGACAAACTTGCGGGCATAGGAAGCCATGTATTCCGGCGAACAGAGATAGAGGTTACGGCCCTCGACGTTTCGCGGACGTCCCGCGTTCGGCAGCACGGAGAGCTTCTTGCTCGTGATCAGGGCCAGTCTTTCCAGCCCATCCAGCATCGCCTGAGGGCCGACACTGCAGTTGAGGCCGACGACATCGGCGCCCCACTCATCGAGCCTTCGGCCGAACACCTCCGGCGGCGTTCCCTCGAGGCTGTTCCCGTCCTCCTCGATCGTCATCTGGGCGACGATCGGAAGGTCGGATGCGTCACGAACGCCTCGAATCGCGGCATGGACTTCGTTCAGGTCCGAAAAGGTTTCGAGGATGAACAGGTCGACTCCGCCCTCCCGGAGAGCGCGAGCCTGCTCGGCAAAAGCCGCCCGGGCGTCGTCGATCGATGTCTTGCCCCAGGGTTCGATGCGGATGTCGAGCGGACCGATCGCGCCGGCAACGAAGGCGTCGTCGCCCGCGGCTCCCTTCGCGATTCGCGCTCCCTGGCGGTTGATTTCTTCCAGTTGCGCGCCCAGCCCGTGCATCATCAACTTGTGCCGGTTCGCACCGAACGTGTTCGTTTCGATGATGTCGGCACCGGCCGCGATGTATTCGGAATGAACCTCCTTGACCATTTCCGGCGAGGAGATGTTGAGCTCGTCAAAACAACGATTTATGAACACTCCCTTGCCGTAGAGCATCGTGCCCATCGCCCCGTCGCAGACGAGTACGCGCTCCTGGAGCGTGTCGAGAAAATCCCTCATAAGCTAAACACAAATCCTAACATACGCTTTTTGACGTCGCCGGATAAGACATAGGAAAGAAGATGTTTAAACCGCAAAGGCGCAAAGATCGAAGAGGTTTTGTTCAAATCCCTTTGCGCCTTTGCGCCTTTGCGGTGAATCTGCTTTGTCTTCGTCCGAACCGTCAAGTCAGGCTGCGTTCGAACCATTCGAGGAACTTGGACAGGCCGTCTTCGATCGAAGTGGTGGGGTGGTAGTCGAGCAGGCGTTTCGCCTTGGAGACGTCGGCGTAGGTGATTTCGACGTCGCCCGGCTGGTTGGGGAGGCGTTCGGTCTTGACCGACCTGCCCGAGAGGCGGCCGAGGGTATCGATCAATTCCCGGAGCGTTGTCGTCTTCGATTCCCCCAGGTTGATCACCTCGAAGTCGAGAGGGCGGTCGATCGCCGACAAAAGTCCCGCCACGATGTCGTCGATGTAGGTGTAATCGCGCGTGCTTTCGCCGTTTCCGAACATGGGGATCGGTCTCGATTCGAACAGCAGACGTGTAAATTTGTGGATCGCCATCTCCGGACGCTGCCGCGGTCCGTAAACCGTGAAGAATCGTAGGCAGGTCGTCGGTATGCCGTAGAGGTGGTGGTAGGTGTGGCAGAAGAGCTCCGCGCCGTACTTTGTCGCGGCGTACGGAGAGATGGTTCGATCGATCCGGTCGTCTTCGCTGAAAGGAACCTTCTTGTTTGCGCCGTAAACCGAAGAAGATGAGGCGAAAACAAATTGGTCGACCTCGTGCATGCGTGCCAGTTCGAGCAGATGCAGGGTTCCACGGACATTGACATCTTCGTAGAGGAGCGGCTCGGCAAGCGAGGGGCGGACACCGGCTCGCGCCGCCAGGTGGACAATCTTCTTAATCCCGTGACGCTCGAAGGTGTTAGCAAGGGCCTTCTGATCCCGGATATCGGCTTCAACGAGGCGATACCGGTCCGATTCGAGGTGGATGCTGATGTTCGCCCGCTTGATATCAGGGGAGTAGAAATCATTGAAATCGTCGACGCAGACGACCTCCTCTCCTCGCTCAAGCAGGCGGTCGATGAGGTGGGAACCGATAAAGCCCGCCCCGCCCGTCACCAGAATCATGCGGCCAGTCTAGCACGCGTCCTCACCACGCGCAGTTGGAGCAAGTTCTTAACCGCAAAGGCGCAAAGGCGCAAAGAAAATTGATCAGCACCTTCGCGCCTTTGCGTCTTTGCGGTGAGACTTCCTCCTTTCGAGTTGCGATTAGTTGGGGCTTCCGGACTGTGCGATAATTGTCAGTTTTGGAGGTCGTACATGAAAGACATTGTCATCATTGCCGGTAAAAGAACCCCGATGGGGGAGTATGGTGGAGCGCTCCGGGACCTGAGTGCCCTGGACTTGGGAGCCGTCGCGTCCCGGGCTGCAATCGAGCAGTCGGGAGTCGCGCCCGAGGACTTCGACCATGCCGTCTTCGGCAACGCGCTTCAGACCAGCGGTGACGCCATCTATGGTGCTCGCCACGTGGCCCTGAAGGCCGGCCTTCCGATCGAGACGCCCGCTCTGACCCTCAACCGCCTGTGCGGTTCGGGGATTCAGGCCATCGTGACCGGCGCGCAGTTGATCGAACTAGATGAAGCCGAGTTCGTTCTCGCGGGCGGCATGGAATCGATGAGCCAGGCACCTCACGTTATCCGGGGCGCCCGGTGGGGCCTGAAACTGGGCCAGGCTCAGATGGAGGACTCGCTGATGGTCGCGCTGATGGACACCTACTGTGGCTGCTACATGGCCGGGACGGCGAACAACCTGGCTCAGAAGCACGACATCAGTCGCGAACGGCAGGATGAGTTCGCATTGCGCAGCCAGAAAGCGGCTGCCGCGGCGTGGGAGGCCGGGCGCTTCGCGGACGAAATCACGCCGGTCGAGCTCAAGAGCCGCAAAGGGATCCGGCTGTTCGAGCAGGATGACCACATGCGTCCGGACACGACGATGGAGGGACTGGCCAAGCTGCGCCCCGCGTTTGCCAAGGACGGTTTCGTCACCGCCGGCAACGCCAGCGGCATCGTCGATGGCGGCGCGGCCGTTGTCTTGACCACGGCCGAGAAGGCGAACGGCAGCGCGCTGGGTCGGATCGTCAGTTGGGGGATCGCTGGAGTCCCGCCCGAGATCATGGGCATCGGTCCCGTTCCCGCTACGAAGATAGCCCTCGAGCGGGCCGGACTGCAGCTCTCCGACATCGACCTTATCGAAGTGAATGAGGCTTTCGCCGGACAGTATTTGGCCGTGGAAAAGGAACTCGGTTTTGATCGTGACAAGGTGAATGTCAACGGAGGCGCCATCGCCCTGGGACACCCGCTCGGCGCGACCGGCACACGGCTGACGATGACAGTCCTCTATCAGCTCCGGCGCCGGAAGCAACGATACGGTCTTGCAGCCGCCTGTATTGGCGGCGGGCAAGGTATCGCAATCATTGTAGAAGCACTTAACTGAATCGATAGGTGGCGGATAGGGGATGTCCAAAGTCCGAGGTCCAAGGTCCAACGTCTGGATTATTCGACATTGGACTTTGGACCTCGGACTCCTAATCCGCGAGAGCGAGGAATGGTTATGGCTATTAAAAAGGTTGGAGTGCTGGGTTGCGGCCTGATGGGATCCGGCATCGCGCAGACGGCGGCCGCGGCGGGGTTCGAAACCGTCGTTCGCGAAGTGGCCGACGAGTTTCTCGACAAGGGGATGGCGTCGATCGACAAGTCCCTTTCGCGGCTGCTCAAGAAAGAAAAGATTACCGGGGAGCAGAAGTCCGAGATCAAGGGACGGCTGAGCGGAACTACGGACGTCGGCGACCTGGCCGATTGCGATGTCGTCATCGAGGCGGTCATCGAGAACCTCGACTTGAAGCGCGAGCTCTTCAAGGAGTTGGACGAAGCCGTGAAGGACGGAGCGATCTTCGCCAGCAACACGTCTTCGCTGGTCATCACCGAGATGATGACGGCGACCAGGCGGGTGGACCGTTTCATCGGACTCCACTTCTTTAACCCGGTTCCGATCATGAAACTGGTCGAGGTCGTCGGCACCATTACGACGGACCCCGGCGTCATGGACGAAGCGATGGACTTCGGCAAGAGTCTGGGCAAGGTCCCGATTCGGACGACCGATCGCTCAGGTTTCATCGTGAACCGGCTGCTCGTGCCGTACCTGCTCGACGCGGTCCGGGGCCTGGAGGAGGGCATCGGCTCGGTTTCCGACATCGACAACGGGATGAAGCTCGGCTGCGGTTATCCCATGGGACCGTTTACGCTGTTGGATTTCGTCGGCCTGGATACGACGTATTACATCGCCAACATCATGTTCGATGAGTTCCGTGAGCGCCGGTTCGCACCGCCTCCCTTGCTGAAGCGAATGGTCCTGGCCGGCCACCACGGCCGCAAAACCGGCCGCGGTTTCTACGACCACAGCGACCCAGCTAGTCCGAAACCGTTGTACTAAGATTTCTTACCGCAAAGGCGCAAAGGTGCCGGAAGGAATCGCTTTCTCTTTGCGTCTTTGCGCCTTTGCGGTGAATCTCTTTTTGAGACGAGATAGACGTCATGTATGAAAATTTGCTGTATGAGGTCCGTGACAGTATTGCTTTCGTGACCATTGACAGGCCGAAGGTGCGGAATGCACTCAACGCGCAGACGGTGGCCGAGTTGCGGCAGGCGTTCGGGGAAGCGAAGAGTGACGCCGGGGTGCGGGTGGCCATCCTTACCGGGGGTGGGGAAAAGGCGTTCGTCAGCGGCGCAGACATCAACGAGTTGGCCGTCCAGACTCCCGTGCCAGGTAAGGAATGGGCGCTGTCGGGCCAGGCCACGTTCGACTTCATCGAGGAACTCGGCAAACCCGTGATCGCCGCGGTCAACGGCTATGCCCTTGGTGGAGGTTGTGAACTGGCCATGGCGTGCTCCTTCCGGATCGCCTCCGACAACGCCGTGTTCGGGCAACCTGAGGTGAAGCTGGGCATCATCCCGGGCTACGGGGGCACGCAGCGTCTGCCCCGGCTCGTCGGAAAAGGCCGCGCGATGCAAATCCTGATCACCGGCGAGATGGTCACGGCCGAAGAGGCCTACCGGATCGGCCTTGCGAACGAGGTGGTCCCACAGGCCGAGCTCGTAAGTAGGGCGGAATCTCTGGCGAAAAAGATCATCGCCAACGCTCCTCTGGCGGTACAGTTCTGTCTCGAAGCCGTTAATCGGGGTGTCAAGATGCCTCAAGCGGAAGGCCAGTTCCTGGAGGCGACCCTGTTCGGTTTGTGCTGCGCGACCGAGGATATGAAGGAAGGGACTCGGGCATTCCTGGAGAAACGTGCCGCCGACTTCAAAGGAAAGTAAAGAGCCGCCAAAGATTCCCGACAACCTCGATTCTTCGGGGCTCGGGTTCGCGATCGTCGCGAGCCGATTCAACGCGAACATCGTCGATCGCTTGCTCGAAGGGGCTCTTGAAGCGCTCGAGAAGACCGGCACTCCGCCCGAGAACGTGCGCGTGGTGCGCGTACCAGGCTCCTTCGAACTTCCGCTGGCCGCTAAGCGTCTGACCGATCACGGCACTCTTGATGCGGTCATCGCGCTCGGATGCGTGATTCGTGGAGAGACGCCGCATTTTGAGCATATCAGCCGAGCCGCCACGGAGGGTTTACTGCGTGTTTCGCTCGACGCGAACGTTCCCGTTACGTTCGGTGTCCTGACGACCGACGATTACGAGCAGGCCGCAGCCCGCTCCGGGGGGGATGGCGGCAACCGCGGTTTCGACGCGGCGATAGCTGCGATAGAAATGGCTCGACAGCTTCGCGATCTCTGACAATCGATATCCGATGGGTATTCGACGGCAGGGAAGGGAATGCGCGCTGCAGATGATGTTCCAGTGGGATCTGACGCGCGACTCGTTCGACGAGATTTCTGTGACCTTCTGGGAGGTTCACGAGGCGTCTCCCGACGCCCGGGAGTTTGCCGACCGGTTGCTCGAGCGTACCGTCGGGTGTGTTGAACAGATCGATCCGGTGATCGAGCGTCACGCCGAACACTGGCGACTCGATCGGATGGCCACTGTCGACCGGAACATCCTGAGGCTGGCGACCCAGGAACTGCTTTACGACGAAGAGACGCCTAACACCGTCGTCATCAACGAAGCCATCGAGATCGCCCGCCGCTACGGCGCGGAGCAGTCCCCCAACTTCGTCAACGGGATTCTGGACAGTATCCGGAAGGAAATGGAGAAGAAGAACTAACCGCAAAGACGCAAAGGCGCAAAGATTGGTATCCACATAGCGCCTTTGCGCCTTTGCGGTGAAAAAATAGGGTCATGGAACAGTTGGAACAAGTCCGGCTCGAGAAGCTCAAGAAGATCGAAGAGCTGGGCTACGATCCATACCCGACTTCCTACGGGTATACCCACTCGCTGCCGGCTCTGGCCGAGCAGCTTTCGGAGAAATCCGCTGAAGAGCTCGAGCAATCGTCCGAGACCGTCCGGGTGACCGGCCGGATCATCGCGAGCCGCCCTTTCGGCAAAGCCGGGTTCCTGACGATTTATGAGGGTGGAGGCCGGATCCAAGTCTACGCCAAAAAAGACAAGCTTCCGGAAAGGGATTTCCAGCTCTACAAGCTGCTCGACATCGGCGACTTTATCGGTGTCGAAGGGGTGATGTTCCGGACGCGTACCAGCGAGCTCACCGTGCTGGCGTCTGAGTTGACCTTCCTCTCCAAGGGTCTTCTGCCACTTCCCGAAAAGTGGCACGGACTGACCGACGTCGAGATTCGGTACCGACGACGGTACGTGGACCTCATCGTCAATCAGGCCGTTCGCGACGTTTTCGTAAAACGGAGCCAGATCATCCGAGAGATGCGGCGCTTCCTGGATGACCGAGGGTACCTCGAGGTCGAGACCCCGATCCTCCATCCCGTTGCCGGAGGAGCGTTGGCGCGACCTTTCAGGACACACCACAACACGCTGGACATGCCGTTCTACCTCCGGATCGCGCCGGAGTTGTACTTGAAGCGGCTGATCGTCGGTGGGCTGAGCAAGGTTTACGACTTGAACCGAAGCTTCCGCAACGAGGGGATGTCTATCAAACACAACCCCGAGTACACGATGCTGGAGTTCTATGAGGCGTACAGCAACTACACCGACCTGATGGATCTGACCGAAGAGATGATGAAGACTGTGGTCGAGAAGGTCTGCGGGTCGCGCCGGATCACCTATGCCGACAAAGAGATCGATTTCGATAGCTGGACCCGGCTCAGTGTGAAGGAAGCTATAGTCGAGTACTATCACCGCGAGATCCCGGAGTCAGCATTCGACGAACCCGACAGCGTCATCGCGTTGCTTGACGAAGTGAACGCCGACTACGATCCGCAGCTTCCACTGGGCTACCTCATCGGCGAGCTGTTTGACAACGTCGCCGAAGCGCACCTGATCCAGCCGACCTTCATTTACGACTATCCGGTCGAGATGTCTCCGCTCTCGAAAGCGAAGAAGAGCGACCCCCGGCTCGTCGAACGCTTCGAGCTATTCATCGCCGGCATGGAGATTGCCAACGCCTATTCTGAGCTGAACGACCCCGTGGTCCAGCGCAAACGGTTCGAGGACCAGCTCGAAGCTCAGAAACGGGGCGACGAAGAAGCCCACGCTATGGACGACGACTATGTCCGGGCCCTGGCCTACGGCATGCCGCCGACCGCCGGTGAAGGCATCGGAGTCGACCGGGTGACGATGCTGCTGACCGACTCCCGATCAATCCGCGACGTGATCCTGTTCCCGCACCTTCGACCGGAAGAGTAGAACGAAGTCCAATGTCCAAAGTCCAATGTCCAAAGTCGGGTGGTGCGGAGTTCTGGGTGCTGCGGTGCTGTGCTCGCGGTGCGGGGCGCCTCTCCGAACCTTGAACCTAGAACCCAGAACCGTCGGTCCTTGGACATTGGACCTTGGACTTCGGACCTTGGACATTCCGCGTATAATCGGCGTAATGCGTTTCGAGTTCCTCGTCGCGATACGTTATCTCAAGGCCAAGCGCAAACAGGCCGTCGTGTCGCTCATCACGGTAATCTCCGTGGTCGGTGTCGCTGCCGGCGTCGCAGCTCTCGTAGTCGCGCTGGCCATCAACGCGGGCTTCCGACAGGATCTGCAGGAGAAGCTTCTCGGTGCGCAGGCCCACATCACGCTGCTCCGGGCCACCCGCGACGGAATCCGCGATTACCGCTCGGTGTCGGATCAGGTAAGCCGCGTCGAAGGTGTGACGGCCGCAGCGCCGGCTCTGTACCAGACCGTCCTTCTGTCGAGTACTGTGCAGAATCGCGGAGTCTGGATGAAAGGAATCATCCCTGAACTCGAAGCCGCGCGATCGGACATTCTTGAGACGCTGGTCGAGGGCTCGATCGATGACTTCAAGGACAATTCGATCCTAATCGGAGAGGAACTGGCGCAGCATCTGGGATCTTTCGTCGGAGATCGTCTGCGGATCCTCAGCGCGGAGACGCGCTTGACTCCGGCCGGGCCGGCGCCCCTCTCCCGCTTCGTCGAGGTTGTCGGCATCTTCAAATCCGGACTCTACGAGTTCGACTCCGGCTGGGTGTATGTCTCGATGAGCAACGCCCAGAGGCTCGCCCGTGTCGGCGATGTCGCCTCGATTATCGAAATTCAGGTGGAGGACCTCGATGCGACCGATACTCTCGGCCCCCGCATCCTGGCCACGCTCGGCCAGGACCTCGAGTTCACCGACTGGAAGACTCAGAACAGGGCGATCTTCCAGGCCCTGCAGCTGGAGCGGCTCGTCATGTTCATCACGATCGGCCTGATCGTCATCGTGGCATCGCTGAACATCATCGTTACGCTGGTGATGATGGTCATGGAGAAGACCCGGGATATCGCGGTTCTGATGTCGATGGGCGCCACCGAAGACAACATCCGCCGCGTGTTCATCGCCCAGGGTGTGATCATCGGTGTCGTCGGCACAGCCCTGGGACTCGTGGTCGGCAACGTCGTCGCCTACATCGCCGACGCCTACCGCCTGGTCAGCCTGGCGCCAGACGTCTATTCCATCGCCTACGTTCCGTTCAAGCTGAGCGCTCAGGACTCGGCAATTGTGGCGACCGCGGCAATTTTGATCAGTTACCTGGCCACGATCTATCCTTCCCGTGCCGCCTCCAAGCTCCAACCTGTGGAAGCCCTCCGCTACGAGTAAGAAGGAACACGGACTACACAGATAGCTCGAATCAGCTGCCCCAAAGGCATTTGATCCGCTAAATCCGTGCAATCCGTGGCTAAACCCCTGGTCTGTCAGTCTGATCCACGTATAATCCGCCTATGTTGGAAGCTCTCGAGCTGTCGAAGATCTACCGGACTCCCGCCGGCGACATCGTCATTTTCGAGGGTCTCAACCTAACGGTCGTGAAGGGCGATCTCGTGGCCGTAATTGGACCTTCAGGTGCTGGTAAGAGTACGTTGCTCCACTTGCTTGGCGGGTTGGATACTCCGACCACGGGCCAGGTGCTGTTCCAGGGTGAGGACGTTTTCGCCCTTCCTTCGGCCCGGCTCGCGGAGTTTCGTAACCACCACGTGGGCTTCGTCTTCCAGTTTCACCATCTGCTGCCCGAGTTCACGGCGGTAGAAAACGCGGCGATGCCGCTGCTGGTTCGTGGCAACGTGAGAGACGACGCATTGTCACGAGCCCGCCAATTGCTTGAACGTGTCGGGCTGGGGGCGCGGCTGGAGCACAAGGTGGGTGAGCTTTCCGGAGGAGAACAGCAGCGGGTTGCGATCGCTCGAGCTCTTGTCGGTGAACCCGAAATCCTGCTCGCCGACGAGCCGACGGGGAACCTCGATGTTCATACCGGCGAAGAGGTCTTTGACGTTGTCCGGGATCTCCACGCCGAACGGGGTCTCACTTCGGTGATCGTGACACATAACGAGAAAATCGCCGCCAGGTGTGAGCAGGTCTGGAAGATCGAGGCCGGACATCTGGAGGGCGGTCTCACGTCACCTTGAGCCGGGAACCGGCTGAGGAATGTCGGAAGTCCAATTGGCCGTTAGCTATTAGCCAATCGCCGACGTCCGAGGCTGATGACTTTGGACCTTGGACATTCGTAAAGCCTGTTGTTTCTGCTTGTGCGCTTCGGCTAGAATCGAAATAGTCGTCAAAACTCGGTAAAACCTTAGGTAGACGTCCTTTTCGGGCGACACTGAACCGAGAGACCAGATCATGTTCGAACGATACACAGAGAGAGCCCGGCGAGTGATCTTCTTTGCTCGATACGAGGCCAGCCAGTTCGGGAGCACGACGATCGAAACCGAGCACCTTCTCCTGGGCCTGATTCGAGAGGACAAGAACCTCACGAACCGGTTTCTCCGCAACCAGTCCTCGATCGAGAGCATCCGTAAGGAGATCGAGGGGCGGACGACGATTCGCGAGAAAGTGTCGACGTCGATCGATCTCCCGCTGTCGAACGAGTGCAAGCGGATTCTCGCCTATGCGGCGGAAGAAGCCGAAAGGCTGAACCACCGGCACATCGGAACCGAACACCTTTTGCTGGGCATCCTGCGCGAGGAAAAGTGTGTTGCCGGCGAAATCCTGCACGAGCGGGGCCTGCGACTCAACGCGATTCGCGAGGAACTGGCGCGGTCTGTCGTCGACCGCCAGACCCTGGTCAAGCCGAAAGAAACGCCCCTGCTCAGCGAGTTTTCCCGCGACCTGACGCAGGCCGCGATGGACGGCGTCCTCGACCCGCTGGTCGGCCGTGGAAACGAAATCGATCGGGTCATCCAGATCCTGTGCCGACGGACGAAGAACAATCCGGTCCTGATCGGCGATCCCGGCGTCGGCAAGACGGCGATCGTCGAAGGCCTGGCACAGAAGATCGTCGACGGAGAAGTTCCTACTTTTCTTTCCGATAAGCGAATTCTGGTTCTCGACCTCTCCCTGATCGTCGCCGGCACCAAGTATCGCGGCCAGTTTGAAGAGCGTCTGAAGACGATCATGAAGGAGTTGGTGGACAACCCCAATACGATCGTGTTCATCGACGAGCTGCATACGCTGGTCGGAGCGGGATCGGCCGAGGGTTCGCTCGACGCGGCCAACATCCTGAAACCGGCCCTGTCGAGGGGGGAGATCCAGTGTATCGGCGCGACGACGCCTTCAGAGTTTCGGAAGTCCATCGAGAAGGACCGCTCGCTCGAACGCCGGTTCCAGTCCATCAAGGTCGGTGCGCCTCCCGAGGACGAATCCATACGGATCCTGCACGGCGTAAAATCCCGCTACGAGAAGTTCCACATGGTCAGCTACACCGACGAGGCGATCGACGCCGGCGTGCACCTCTCGAACCGCTACATCCCGGATCGGTTTCTGCCTGACAAGGCGATCGACCTTCTTGATGAGGCCGGTGCCCGTGTCAAGCTGCGTCAGGCGACTCTGCCTCCGGAGATGACCGACATCCAGCGCCGTATCAAGTTCATCGTGGCGCGGATGGAGAGTGCCATCTCCAGCAAGGACTTCGAGAAAGCTGAACACTACAAGAATCAGGAACAGGTCGAGCGCGAAAACCTGGAGCAGGTTCGCGAGAAGTTCAACATCAGCGAAACCGCCAGCATGGGGGTGGTGACCCGTGCCGACATCGAAGACGTCGTCTCCAAGTGGACCGGCGTCCCGGTGACTTCGATCAAGGAAGAAGAGATGATCCGGCTGACCCGCATCGAAGAGGAGCTCCACAAGCGGATCGTCAGTCAGGAGAAGGCCATCGGAGCCCTCGCACGAGCCATACGCCGTTCGCGTGCCGGCCTGAAATCTCCGAACCGTCCGGCCGGTTCATTCCTGTTCCTTGGCCCGACCGGCGTCGGGAAGACCGAAATGGCGCGCTCGCTCGCCCAGTTCCTGTTCGGCAGCGAAAAAACCCTCATCCGCTTCGACATGTCCGAGTTCATGGAGAAGCACTCTGTTTCCAAGCTCATCGGTTCCCCGCCGGGCTACGTCGGCTACGAAGAGGGTGGCCAGTTGACCGAAAGGGTCAAACGGAATCCGTATTCGGTCATCCTGCTCGACGAAATCGAGAAGGCCCACCCGGACGTGTACAACATCCTGTTGCAAGTGTTCGAGGACGGCCATCTGACCGACGGCCTGGGTAACACGATCGACTTCAAGAACACGATCATCATCATGACGTCCAACATCGGTGCGCGCTTCCTCAGCAAGCACACGAGCCTGGGCTTCCAGGCCCCGAGCGAGGCCGCGACCGAGGCCAAGATGGAAGACGCCGTGATGGTCGAAGTCAAACGGCTGTTCAACCCGGAGTTCATCAACCGTCTGGATGAGATCATCATTTTCAGCTCGCTGACCGACGACGATCTGGAACGTATCATCGAGCTGATGATCGAACAGCTGAACGAGAACCTGGTGCACAAGCACCTGGAAGTCAGCCTGACCGAAGAGGCCAGGCTGTGGATACTGGAAAAGGTCTGCAAGGATCGCAACTACGGGGCGCGGCCACTGCGGCGTGCCATCCAGCGCTACATCGAAGACCCCCTGTCGGAGGCATTGATTCAGGGCAACCTGTCCGAAATCTCGAAGGTCGAGGTCTACCGGGACGGGGACGAGCTCTGGTACCGGTCCAAAGACGCCGAAGAAGTCGGGGTACCGCTGACGATCTAGTAGTCAGTAGCCAGTAGTGTCCGACACGTTTCAGAATAGATTCAATTGGTTAGCGTTAGAGTGTCGATTTGAGATGAGCCCGGATTCGGTAAGCAGCTGAAAAAGAGGCACATTCTCAAATGGTGTGACACTCAAGATCTGTAACATTGAGTGCAACGACAAAGGCAAATTCAGTTCTTTACGCACGATAGCCACCAGCACGTAAACGCTCACGGCGACCCAGACCTGAGTTTTGACGGCGTTCTCGGAAGTGCCGAAGAAACGCTTGATGCGCAGGTGCTGTTTGATCCATTTGAAGAACAGCTCCACCTGCCAGCGCAGGCGATACAACTCGCAGATGGTCCGGGCTGGGAGCGTCATGTGATTGGTCAAGAAAACCAGTCGCCGACCCTCGGGATCGCGATAACGAATGCGACGCAACCGTTCGGGGTAGCCGCGGCGGGAGCGAAATACGGTCAGTTCGATAGTCTGATCGCAGATGAGGCCCGTGTGTCGGTCGACGGGTTGGGAGTAGATGCGCTTGAACGCGAAGTCGGATCGAGCACGGGTGACGAAGAAGCTCCCGGCTTGATTGAAGGTGTAGAGGCGATCGAAGTCGAGATAGCCGCGGTCCATCACGTAGAAAGCACCGGCTTCGGCGATGAGCAGGTCGAGAACGTTGACGTCGTGCAGCCTGCCTTCGGAGATGTGGATGAAGCTGGGGATACCGCCACGCAGGTCGAGCAGCGTATGAAGCTTCACCGCGGCTTCGGTCTTTCGAAAGTGCGCCCAAGGGAACAGCGACAAGCACAGACTGATCATCGTGGAGTCGAGCGCGTAGACGGTTTCGTCCAGGTCGATCCCGAGCGGCTCGTGGGCATACAAGCGGCGTGCGATGCGGATCAGCGCCTGAGCGAACTCTCCGTAGATGCGCCAGTCGCGAGACTCGTTGGCATCGGCCAATGCACTGCGGCTGACCTTCCCGTGCAACCCCAGGTGGTAGAGCTTGGCGGGTTGGGCTCGCAAGCAGGCTTGAATGTCGCGCAGGCTCTCCCGATAGGTCAGCTGAGCGAAGGCCATGCATAGGAACTGGTCCAGGCAACTGAATGTGCGGACGTTGAAATTGCCGCGGTACTTGGTCACCAGACGACGGAACGTATACCACGGCGCGAACTCCATGACTTGTGCGAAGACCAGCTTGCCAGCGTGCATCGGTGCCTCCCAGAAACCTCTGGAAAGGCTGCCGCGAAGGCCGCACAGAAATCAAATCGTTAACACCTTGACAAGCGCGCTACATCGCGTCAGTTCTAACTTTAGGACCGGGAGGTCCTAAATCTGTCGGACACTACTGGTCAGTAGCCAGTAGTCAGTAGTCAGTTCCCGCCAGGCTGGAGACGACTCCCCTCCTTGACCAAGCACCACCCCGGCGCTTCGCGCCGCCCCGGACTCCCTCCTGAATCATCAGGAGAGGTGGCTGCACCGGAGGTGCAGACGGGGTGGTTCTCTTCTCCTCACAAGAGACCTGTTTCTTTCCCACCAAAACGCCTCGCCTACAGTCTAAGACCAAATGCTTCAGGGCGAAGTGTACCTGCCGGTAGAGGAAGTCGAGTCCGATCCCATTCCTAGCTGCTTTTCCAGAGGTTATGTTTCAGAGTTTCTGCAAAAAAAGGTCCTGAAATAGGAAGGGGCCAGGGTATCTCCGAAAAGTTGGTAACCAATCAACTTTGAAACGAAGGAGATGAACCGATGGCCCGAACTAAGATTAGGCGAAAGGGAGTGGATTGGAAAGAACTGTTGGGAGAGGAAGAGGATCTGCTGAAAAGCGTCGTGCAGGAGGTGGTTCAAGAGATTCTCGAGGCGGAGATGGACCAGGTCGTGGGCGCGGTCAAGAGCGAACGAACAGGGGGTCGCACAGGATATCGGAGCGGCTACTACGAGCGAGGTCTGGTCACACGGGTGGGCAAGTTGGAGCTGCGCGTGCCGCAGGATCGTGCCGGCCGGTTCAGTACGGAAGTGTTTGAGCGCTACCAACGCAGCGAGAAAGCTTTCGTGGCCAGCTTGGCCGAGATGTACGTGCAGGGGGTGTCGACGCGGAAGGTGAAAGCGATCACCGAAGAATTATGCGGGCATTCGTTTTCGGCGAGCACGATCAGCCGGATCAATAGGACATTGGACACGGAGCTGAAAAAGTTTGCGACGCGAGGATTGGAAGAAGAATACCCCTACCTGATTCTGGATGCGCGCTACGAGAAGGTGCGCGAAGACGGGGTGATCCGGAGCCGGGCGGTCCTGGTAGCGATCGGAATCAACTGGGACGGCCGGCGCGGTGTGTTGGCGGTGGAACTGGCGGGACGGGAGAGCACGACCAGTTGGAGGCAACTCTTGCTGAGTTTGAAGCAACGCGGCTTGTGCGGGGTGGAGTTCGTGGTGACCGACGATCATGCGGGGTTGAAGAAAGCCATCGCAGAAGTCCTGCCCGAAGCGATCTGGCAACGCTGCTACGTCCACTTTCTTCGAAACGCATTGGATTATTTGCCGCGCAAAGCCGATGACGATTGTCTCCAGGAACTGCGTTGGCTCTACGACCGGCGGAACCTCCAGGAAGCGCGGCAGGATCTGGCGGCGTGGTTAACCAAGTGGGGGCAGAAATATCCCAAACTTTGCGACTGGGTCGAAGACAACATCGACGAGACGCTGAGCTTCTACACGCTGCCGCGCCAGCATCACAAGCACATGAAATCCACCAATATGCTGGAACGGCTCAACGAGGAGATCAAGCGGCGAACGCGCGTGGTGCGGATCTTCCCCAACGCAGCCAGCTGTTTGCGTTTGATTCGGGCGCTGACCACCGAAACGCATGAGAACTGGATCGAAGCGATCCGCTACTTGAACATGGATCTGTTGAAGGAACACAAAAAGGACTGGCACCGTCAGACGCCCGCTGCCTAAACGCGTCAAAACGGGCCAACAAGGGATCGGTCAGGATATTGATCGTCGATTACAGGGCATCCTGAAGCAAAAATCGCTGTGGAAAACCTTCGGAGGGGGCGAAAGAAAGAAAAAGAACCAAAAGAAAGAAACGCCGAGGCCTGATGGAAATGACGCCTCAGAGGAAATCCGCAAAAGACGCGGATTCCCTCTGAGCCTTGGAAAAGCTTCGCCAAGAACGCTCAGCTTTCCCACATTCCCACAGGCCCGACGGCGGTCAATACTTAAGAACTGAATTTTTCGGAAATACTTTTTGCAGAACTTGACGCACACAACTTTTTCCAGACGAGTCTGCCGGCTTCGGAGGCCCGACCATTCAGGGCACTTATGATGCAGTGTCCATTGGATTTACGGGAATGGTCGTAGTACAATTTAAAATTGTTTTTCCTGTTTGAAGGCTGGAGGAAGAAATGAAGCTGTTTGCTGTTTTCATGGCGCTGTTCTTGAACGGTGTCGAACCACAGATTATACGTACTCCGAATCCGGACATGATCGAGGCCGTCGACGTGTTCGGGAACCGCAGAATCCCTTCCGACACGATCAAGTACAACCTCCAGACCAAGGCGGGTGACGTCCTGAATGCCACTGTCCTCCAACGGGACATCAAGGCGCTCTATGCCCTGGGCTACTTCGACGACATCGTTGTGGAAGAGGAAGAGGGCGACCGGGGCAAGATCATCATCTTCAGGGTGGATGAAAAGCCCCTCATCCGGGCCATCGACTATGAGAACAACAAGTCGGTGACGTTGTCCGACATCCTGGAGCGCCTCCGTGAGAGAAAGGTCGGTCTGAGTATCGAGTCGCCCTATGACCCCACGCGCGTCAAGCGCGCCGAGGTTGTTCTGCTGGATCTGCTGGCCGAGAAGGGCCGCCAGAACGCCACGATCGAAGTCGAAACCTACGACATCCCACCCAACGCGATCGGCGTTGCCTTCGTCATCGATGAGGGACCGAAGATCAAGATCGAGAATATCGAGATCATCGGCAACGAGGTTTTTTCGGATGGGAAGATCAAGGGAGCGATGCAGTTGCTCAAGGAGGCAGGCCCAATCACGCCCTTTACGAGCAAGGATGTCTACCACGAGCTGAAGATGGGCGACGACATCACGCGGATTCGCATGATGTACGCCGAGAACGGATACGTCCGGGCCAACGTCCTCGAGCCGCAAATCGAGGTCCGGCCGCACAAGGTCTACCGGACCCTGCCGTTCATCAAGCTGCCGGTTCCGTGGGGCATTCCGATTCCGTTCTGGAAGAAGGAGCTCGATCGCTTCTTCATCACGATTCAGGTCGAAGAGAATGAGCAGTACCAGATCGGCGATGTTCAGGTCACAGGCAATACCGAGTTCACCGACCTACAGGTGCTTGCCGTCCTCGGTTTGATCCCGGGCGAGGTCTACAACGAAACTATGCTTCGCGAAGGCTTTGAGAGCCTCACGAAGCTGTACGGGGCCCGCGGTTTCATCAATGCGACGCCGGTTCCCCTCCACGATTTCGACGATCAGAACGAGATCGTGAACTTGACGATCGACATCGACGAAGACCGCCAGTTCTTCGTGAAGCGGATCAATTTCCGCGGCAACACGACGACCCGGGACAAGGTGATTCGGCGCGAAGTCATGCTGCAGGAAGGCAGTATCTTCAACTCCCGACTGTGGGACATGAGCCTGCTGCGGCTCAACCAACTGGGCTATTTCGAGGAGGTCACCGAAGAGTCGGCCGACATTCGGCCCAACCCAACCCTGCCGGAGGTGGACATCACGTTGACCGTGGACGAGAAAGGCCGGCAATCGATCGGTTTCAACGGGGGTGTCAGTGGCATCGGCGGGACCTTCCTCGGTTTGAACTACTCCACGAACAACTTCCTCGGTTTCGGTGAGACGCTGTCGTTCAACATCCAGGGCGGCACACGGCAGTCAAACTTGATCTTCAGTTTCAACGAACCGTACCTGATGGACCGACCGATCTCTACGGGCTTTTCGATATTCAGGAGCGAGTACCGGTTCGACCAGGCGCGTGACATCTTCGGCCTGAATCCGGAAGACTTGCCCCAAGGGTTTGGCTTTGAAAACCGGCTAAATTACGAGCAGAGCCGCCGGGGTTTCAACGTGTTCGCCAGCTACCCCTTCCGGGTGTTTCAGCGTCTCGGGATGACGTTCCAGTTCGACAATTCCGAGACCTCCGCGGTGAACCCGGCGACCTCGGCCTTCTTCGACAGCGTCAAGCAGTCCGAGGAGGAGCGGCTGATTACCAGCGGCAGCTTCAGCGATTTCAGAACCCGCTCGATCATACCGACCTACACGTACAACACAGTGAACAACCCGATGACCCCGACCCACGGGCAGAGTCTTACGGGTTCATTCGAATTCACGGGCGGTCCGTTGGGCGGCAACGTCAACTTCATCCGGCCGATCATGGAGTTTCAGTTCTTCAGGTCGATGAGGTTCCTCAAGCCCGATTTCTACGGCCGGAATGTCCTGGCGTTTCGGCTGCAGACGTCGTACCTGAAGGGATTTTCCAACACGAGTGCCCCGTTCTTCGAACGGTTCTTCATGGGCGGAGACTTCGACATCCGGGGTTTCGAGTTTCGCTCGATCAGCCCGATTGCTTTCGTACAGCGGGATTTGAACGACTCGTTGACGGGCCAGCCGTTCGCCGTGGACGACATCGCCTGGGTTGGTGGAGACACTTCCGCGGTCGCAAATATCGAATACCGGATTCCCATCGTAGGGCCGATTGCGCTCGCCCCGTTCCTCGACATCGGGAACTCCTGGGTCACGGACAAAGACCAACTGCGGCGGCAGGTCGTCGATGCCGATGGAAACATCACGTTCAAGCCCGTGCAGTTCCTGCCGGGAACGAATTCCGGTGTGCGCGCGAGCACGGGCGCGGAAATACAGGTGATCATGCCGGTCATCAACGCGCCTTTCCGCCTGATTTTTGCTTACAACCCCATGCGCATCAACCGCGTGTTCTTTGGTCCGACCCCGAGAGCCGACGGCAGTTTCACTCCGTTTTTCCTGAGGGAGGATCTGCGCACGATAAAATTTACCGTTGGAAGGACTTTCTAGGGTCGGCGCCGAGCTGACACAGATCTGGAGAGAAAGAACAGAAAATGAAAATGAGGTACTTAAAGCTATTAACGCTCACGCTGCTGCTGATGCCGACCTCGCTTGCGGCACAAGTCGGCTCGAAGGTAGGCGTCATCGACATCGGGAGAGTGGTGCGCGAGTGCGCCAGCGGAGTGAGAGCTTCCGAGCAACTGCAGATCTTCTTCGACGAGCGCCGTGGTCAGCTCGAAGCACTCCAGAACGAGCTGAATGGCCTGCAGGAACGGCTCCAGACGCAGGAGCGGGCCCTCTCGCAGTCGGCTCTGGCGGAGCTGAACAGGGACATTCAGACCAAGACGACACAGTTGACACGAAACCAGGAGGACGCGGAGTTGGAGCTGCAGGCGAAACAGCAGGAACTGATTTCGCCCGTCGTCGACGCGGCCGGTACTGCTCTTGAAGAGTACGCTCGTGAACAAGGGTACACGCTGATCCTGGACGCCTCCAGTCCGCAGTCCGGCATCGTTTTCGTGGAAGACGTGGCCGACATCACCACCGAAATCATACGGCGGTTGGATGCTGCTGAGACTGGTGAGCCCAGCGAACCTGGCCTAAAGCCACAGCCCTGAAGCCCAAGTTGACTGGCACGCGCGTTAGGAGGCTTTTTGGACCTGCGTATCGCGGAGATCATGCGGATCCTCCCGCATCGTTACCCGTTCCTTCTCGTGGACCGCGTCGTTGAGGTCGAGCGTGACAGTCGGATCGTCGGCATCAAGAACGTCACGATCAACGAACCGTTCTTTGCCGGCCACTTCCCCGGCGCCCCCGTCATGCCCGGCGTTCTGACGGTCGAGTCCATGGCCCAGACCGGTGCGATCCTCGGACTCCTCGATGAGCCCGACCTCGAAAACGCGCTTGTTTACTTCATGGGTATCGACGCCGCCAAGTTCAGACGGCCGATCGTGCCCGGCGACCAACTGCGAATCGTAGTCAAGATCCTTCGACGCAAGGCCACCATATGGAAGATGCGGGGGGAGGTCCATGTGGGCGACGAGCTGGCCGCTGAAGCAACGCTGCTGTCGTCGATAGGTAGGGCTCCGCAGTAGTCAGTAGTCGGTAGTCAGTAGTCAGTTGGGCGCGCGTTGCGCGCCAGGATCCCAGGACAGAGACGGTGTCGACGAGTAGCTGCACAATTCATGAGACGGCCCTACTCAGCAGCAACGCTGAGATTGGCTCCGATGTCTACATCGGGCCCTACTGTACGATCGGGGAGGAGGTTCGGATCGGTGCGGGCTGCCATTTCGAGTCTCATGTGGTCGTCGAAGGCCCGACCACAATCGGGCACAACAATCGTTTCTTCCCCTTCTGTACGATCGGTTCTCCGCCCCAGGACCTCAAGTACGCGGGCGAGACCACCCCCCTGGTTATCGGTACCGACAATGTCTTCCGCGAGTACGTGAACGTCAACAGGGGGACTGCCGGCGGCGGCGGCGAGACCCGCATCGGCAATCACTGCTATTTCCTGGTCAATGCTCACGTCGCCCACGACTGCATACTGGGTGACCACGTTATGATGGCAAACGCGGCGACCCTCGGCGGCCACGTCGTCATCGAGGACTACGGGACGGTCGGTGCGTTTTCCGGAGTGCACCCGTTCTGTCGCGTCGGCGCCCACGGTTGGATCGGAGGCTATTCTGTCGTGACCAAGGATGTCCTTCCGTACTCGAAGACCGTGACTCCTCGAGACACGAAAGCCTATGGCGTCAACACACTCGGGTTGGAACGACGAGGCTTTTCACGCGAACAGATTGCCAACATCAAGAAGGCTTTCCGGCTGCTGCTGCAATCCAAGCTCAACACGTCGCAGGCGGTGGCTGCGATCCGCGAACAGGTCGAGGGAATCGAAGCGCAGACGATCATCGAATTCGTCGAGAAGTCGCCCCGTGGGATCATCAAGTAGGTTCGGTCTCATCGCCGGGAACGGCCGGTTTCCGTTCCTTGTCCTGGAGGCAGCCCGGAGCCAGGGCATCGAAATGGTCGTTGCCGCGATCAAGGAAGAAACATTTCCCGAAATCGAGAAGGAAGCCGACACCGTTCACTGGATCTCGTTGGGACAACTTGGAAAGCTGATCAAGACGTTCAAGAGCGAAGGTGTCGATCGTGCTGTCATGGCCGGGCAGGTCAAGCACAAGCAGATTTTCAGCGGCATCGTTCCGGACTTGAAGATGCTCCAGATGCTTGCAGGCCTGGCTACGAAGTCCACCGATTCCCTGATCGGCGGTGTCGCCCGGATTCTGGAAGCCGAGGGAATCGAGCTCGTGGACTCCACGGCGTTCCTCGGGCCGCTACTGCCCGACCCCGGTCTGCTGACCGGGCGCAAGCCGACCGAGGAGGAGCAACGGGATCTGGACTACGGCTACAGGATTGCCCGTGAGTTGGGTCGTCTGGATCTGGGGCAGTCCGTAGTCGTCAGCGACGGCGCCTGCGTTGCGCTGGAGGCGATGGAGGGGACCGACGCGATCGTGGAACGGGCGGCCTCTCTGGTCAACGGCCGGGACCTGAGACTGGTCAAACTGGCCAAACCCAACCAGGACCCGAGATTCGATGTGCCTGTTGTCGGCCCGGAAACGATCGACGCGCTGGTCCGTCATCGCGTGACTGCCGTGGCGATCGAAGCCCGACGAACCTTGATGATCGACCGAGAGGATTTCATCCGGAAAGCGGACGAGAATCAGATCGCGATGATCGCAGTCGAATGACCGCACCTACACCTGGTGTGGACGTTAGCGAGTTGTTCAAATGTTGAAAGTCGGTGTTATCGGAGTCGGGCATCTCGGCCAGCACCACGCGCGGATCTACTCCGAGTTGGATGGCGTCGAACTGGTCGGTGTTGCCGACATCGTGGTCGAAAGGGCGGAGCGCGCCGCCGCCGACTACGGAGGCCGGGCCGTTCAGAACTTTCGGGACCTGCTCGCTGACGTGGACGCCCTCAGTATCGCTGTTCCGACCGAGGAGCATGCGAACATCGGTCGCGAGTGTCTCACGAACGGGATCGATCTCCTTGTGGAGAAACCGATCGCGCCGAACATCAGCGAGGCTCGGTCGCTGATTGATTGTGCGCGAGAAAACGACAGGATCCTCCAGGTTGGGCACGTCGAGAGGTTCAATCCAGTGGTTCTCGCGGCACAGGGACTTGCTACCCGGCCGCAGTTTTTCGAGGTCCATCGCCTGAGCGTGTTCTCGATGAGGAGTCTCGACATCGATGTTGTCCTGGACCTGATGATCCACGACATCGACATCGTCCTGAGTCTGGTCGACTCGGAGGTGTCGGAAATTCGGGCCGTCGGGATTCCGGTCCTTTCCGATAGGGCCGACATCGCCAACGCCCGAATCGAATTCGAAGACGGATGCGTGGCGAACCTGACCGCGAGCCGTGTCAGTATCGACAAAGTACGCAAGCTGCGTTTTTTCCAACCGCACGACTACGTATCCTTGGACTTCGCCGCTCAACAGGGGCACGTTCTCTCGCTCCGGGACGGAAAGATTCACGAGCGCCGGTTGGAGCCGGCGCACGAGGAACCGCTGAAGCTGCAACTGGAAGGCTTCGCTGCCTGTGTTCGCACCCGCGAAGCGCCAAGTGTCACCGGCCAAGCGGGTCTCGCGGCGCTCAGTGTAGCGGTTTCGATCAACGAGGAGATCGGCCGGCGGCTGCACAGAGATCAGTACCTTGAAGGACGGGCGACGGGCTAAACTGTTCTAACTGATGCCACTCGAAGACCAATCGACGAAGCGACGGTCTGCCGACAGGGAACGGTCTGCCGAACCTGGCAGGGATCCCGGCATCCTCGCCTTTCACGAAGTTGCCCCGGAAGGGTGGTTCCTTTCGCTTCGTCGACAGATACGAGAGCTGCTCGAAGAGCGTCGGAACCCTCCAGAACCCGTTGAAACAACAGCCGCGAGCGATCCTGAAGCGCTGGCCCGAATGGTGCAGGCTCCCTCTCCGTTCAGTTCGATCCGTCGTCAATTCCTGGAGCTGTATGAGGAATTTCGGAACCCTCCCCCGCGGGCCGAGATCACGGCCATTCCGGATCCGGGTGCGCTCGACAATCTGATCGAGCCGCGTTCGGTCGTGGTTTCGATCGTACGACAGGTCCGTGCGATGGTCGATGACGCGCGCCATCCGACCACGGTCGAAACAACGGCCGAGCCCATCGAAGTCAAACCCCTGTGGTCGATCCGTAGATTGCACCGCCCCGCCGGGGTGCTGGCACTGATCCTGATCGTGGCTTTCTTCGGCCTGAACCCGGACTTTTTGAGGAGCCAGCCCCGTCGCGTCATCCGGATCGCGGGTCAGGATTTCGACCAGGACCGCTTCATCCTCCGGGAATTGGTGTTGCCGCCGGAGCTGGCACCGGCTCCTGAGCCACCGCCTCAGATTCCTGAGCCACCGCCTCAGATCGCCGAGAATCTCCCCCCCGCGATCGCCGTTCCGTTGCCCGAAGCGGCGCCTTCGGTCCCAGCACCACCTCCGCCCCCTCCGCCGGAACCGGAAACAACTCCACCTCCCGAAGTTGAACCGCCGCCGCCACCGGAGCTTCCGCCACCGCCCCTGATTGGGCCCGACGACGTTCTCGCAGAAGGGGCCCGACCGGATTCCGACCCGGCTGCCTCCGAAGGGGAGACGATGGAGCCCACCGAGGTGAGGGAGAACGGTGCCGGCGATTTTGCGATCGAGGAAATCGGAGAGGCCGGGGAGCCGGAGGAGGCAGGTGAGGGCGGCGAAGATGTCGAAGCGGAGCCGGAAGCTGAGGCCGCCGAAGAGGCCGCCCCCCTGGCGGAGAACACGAACCCCCGGGCGCTCCCCCTGCCTGACTTTCGAGAACGCGCCGAGAGCATCATCGACGAGCAGATCGAACGGCGCAGGCGGGAGTCGGCTTCGGGTCGACGCCCTGGTACGCAGCAGGGAGTGCAGGAACTACCGAACTTTTCGACTGAAGAGCCGACGATCCTCTCCGACACGCGCGGGTACGATTTCGGCCCCTACATGAATCAGGTCATCAACCGTGTCCGGGTGAACTGGTACTCCCTGATTCCCGAGACAGCGCGCCTGGGGCGCCGAGGCCGCGTCGTGATCATCTTCACGATCCTCAAGAGGGGCGGAGTCGATGACATGCGCATCGTAGCGCAGTCCGGTGCCGATCCACTCGATCGATCGGCGGCCGCAGCGATTCAAGCCTCTAATCCGTTTCCCCCGTTACCCAACGATTTCGACAGCGATCACATCGTCCTGCAGTTTACGTTCATGTACAACATGCGATGAGGGAAGGGATTATTACCACGGAGGCACGGAGGCGCGGAAGGATCCTCGGGCGCTGGCGGACAGGGTTTGCGCCGGCCCGATTCTTGTTCGGGTTCCTTCTGCTCTCACAGGTGTCCTTTCAAGACGAACCGGTCGTTCGGATCGGGATCCAGCAGAACATCAGCGATTTTACGCTGCGTTCGGCGGAGCCATTCGTGCTCGAAGGCGTCCGGACCCGCTCTGCGAGGTTCTCGATCGTAATCACGCTGGACGCCGCCGAAGGTACCTACTCCAGGGCCGACCTCCACCCGCGGATGGCGATCGAGCTCAACCCCGAAACGATCATGATCCGCGCGCTGGATTCGGAGGTGCAGGCCAGCCCCGCGGAAGGGGCTCCTCTCGAGGTGGAAGGCCGGACCTACCGCGGAGACATCGAGGTGTTCGGGAATTCCAGGGGATCGATGACGGTGGTGAACGAGTTGCCGCTCGAGGACTACCTGCTGGGCGTCGTCCCGAACGAACTGGCTCCGGACGCTTTCCCCGAACTGGAGGCGCTAAAGGCCCAGGCCGTGGCGGCCAGGACTTACATCTTACGGAATCTGGGCCAGTTCAGCGGTGAGAACTTCGACATCTGCGCCACGGATTTCTGTCAGGTCTACCAGGGCCTGAACACCGAGCATTCACTCGCGACCCAGGCCGTGGAGGAGACTCGGGGAATCATCGCCACCTACGAGGGCGAACCCATCAACGCGCTGTATAGTTCCACTTGCGGGGGCAGGACCGAAAACGTCGAGAACGTTTTTCAGGAGACGCTGCCGTACCTGGTTTCAACGATCTGTCACTACCGCCATCCGGAGCCGCAGCCGTTTTCATCCACCGCAGAGTATTCCAGTTGGGACGAAGGTTTGCTCGGTGTCGCCGGCGTCGCCGGCTTTGACGATGCCGGGCGGTTTCTCGGCCTCGACGGTATCGGCGAGCCTCCGTCCGCTGAACCCGACATCCTGGCCGAGTTCATACGCACTCGGTTCTTCCCGAATATACCCACCGAGTCCGACCTGGAGTTTCTGCAGGAGCAGGGAATCCTGTCGCCGGGCGGGGGCGACGCCGTGCGGGATGTCCTGCTGCGCCTGATCCTCAAGAAGAACGCTTTCGAGTGGCAGGGTGCCAGACTGATTGCCTGGGATGGCGAAACGCTCAAGGTTCGGATGGGACCCGAAATCCACGAGCTCACGCTCAGGCCTGATGCCGCGATATTTCGGCGCATCGGAAACGAACGAATTCCCGTTGATCAGGGCGCATGGGTCGGTGGCGAAAGCATGGATCTCCGTATTCTCGACGGTCAGGTGGAAGCCCTCGTCTACCGTCCCAACATCGGCAACCCTTCCGCGGATCGGTACTCGCCGTTGGTGCGCTGGCAGACGCATCGAAGTCGGGAAGAACTCGATGCGGCGATCCGGTCCCTCGACATTGGCCTGCTTGAGGACATCCGGGTTCTGGCACGCGGGCCGTCAGACCGCGCCGTCCGGGTCGAGATTCGCGGAACTGACGGCCGTCGGGTCATCGTCGGCTCCCGGTTGCGAACTCTTATCGGTTTGCGTGACAGCCTGGTCTACATCGACGAGGAACGTAACTCCCGCCGCGAGCTGCTGGGCATGTCATTCTACGGCGGCGGCTGGGGGCATGGTGTCGGCATGTGCCAGGTCGGCGCCTACGGAATGGCCATCGACGGGGCCGCCGCCGAAGAGATCCTGAAGACCTACTACCGCGGAATCGAGTTGGACCGGGTGTACTAGTGGCCTGTAACGGACAGGCCACTAGCTTGAGCCCACCCGTTTCCGCCCCCCATCCCGCGATCGCCATCGCGGGCCCGACCGCCAGCGGCAAGTCCGAACTGGCTTTGGGAATCGCGGAAGAATTCGAGGGAGAGATTATCAACTATGATTCCCTCCACCTCATCCGTCACCTCGACATCGGTACGGCCAAGCCGCCCGTGAGGGATCGGGAGCGGGTACCCCACCACCTGATCGACGTCCTTGATCCGGCGGAATGGTCCAGCGCTGGCGACTACCAGCGGCGGGCGCGCGCGGTCCTGTCGGAGATTCGCGAACGCGGCCGCGTCCCGGTTTTCGTCGGTGGGACGGGTCTCTACCTTCGGGCTCTCCTTGAAGGTCTGTTTGCGGGACCCCGGCGCTCTGGTTACTGGCGGGAACGGCTGGAACGCACGGTCGAGACCCGCGGCCGCGAGCACATTCACCGTGTCCTGGAGCGACTCGACCCGGAAGCCGCCGGCAGGATTGCCCCTCGAGACAAGCCCAAGGTCATCCGTGCCATCGAAGTCCGGCTCGAGACCGGCAGACGCCTCTCCGAGCATCTGAGGCAGGCGGCCCGGACTCCCCTCCTCGGCTTCAGGTTCACGCTGATCGGTCTCGATCCCCCCCGCCAGGCGCTTTACGATCGAATCAACCAGAGGGTAGTGGATATGTGGGACAAGGGGCTGTCCGAAGAGGTGCGCGGCTTGCTCGCCTCCGATGTTGCCCCGACCTCAAAGGCGTTTGAAGCGATAGGCTACCGCCATGTTCTAGACTATCTTGATGGAAAAACCGCCCGTAATGAGGCGATAATGTTGATGCAACGCGATACCCGCCGGTACGCGAAGCGACAGTTAACCTGGTTCAACAGGCAGCATTCGGTTCAATGGTTCGATGGATTCGGAAATGATGAAAAGATCAGAAAAAGAGTCCATCAGTTTGTACAACATGCTTTGAACGCTCATTCCGGCTCCCTGCCAGACGCCGCGTCTCGAAGTTAACTCTATCTTTTTGGGGGAGTTCCCTATGGAAGGCAAGTCTCAGAATATCCAAGACGTCTATCTCAACACCGTTCGGCGGGAAAAGTTGCCGGTCACCATCTTCCTGATGAGCGGCGTCAAACTGATGGGCCGACTTCGCGGTTTCGACAAGTATTCGGTCATCCTCGAGGCGAACCACCAGGAACAGCTCATCTTCAAGCACGCCATCTCCACTGTTACGACTTCGAAGCAGAGCGGAAGCCATGGTCCCCGTCGCGACCACCCCCGCGAGCGGCCAGCTGAGCCACGCGAGCGGCCAAGCGAGCCGCGCGAGCGGCCAAGCGAACCACGGGAACCTCGAGAACCCCGAGAGCAGTGACGAGTGGCAAGTGACGAGTGACAAGTCGGAGGGTTTCGTCTGCCTCTTACTCGTCACTCGTCACTGACCACTTGTCACTTCCCCGACATGGAATCAGCCATACTGGTCGGATTTCACTCCCTCGACGAACTTCGGGAACTGGCCGGAGCCGCCGGCGCACGTGTCCTTAAGGAGGTCATCCAGCCCAGGGACAAACCCGATCCGACGTACTTCGTGGGTAAAGGGAAGGCCTTCGAACTCCGCGAGGAAGCCCTCGTCGAGGGTGCCGACCTGGTGATCTTCGATGCAGACTTGAGCCCGAGCCAGGTACGAAACCTCGAGGACACGCTCGATGTCAAAATCATCGATCGCACGGGCCTGATCCTCGACATCTTCGCGCGTCGCGCGCAGACGCGCGAAGGTAAGTTGCAGGTCGAACTGGCCCAGCTCAACTATCGTGTATCCCACCTCGCGGGCCGGAGTGAGTGGCTCTCCCGACTTGGCGGCGGCATCGGAACCCGCGGGCCGGGTGAAACCAAGCTCGAAGTCGATCGCCGCCGGATCCGTCAGCGGATCGGTAGGCTGAAACGGGAGATCGAACAGGTCCGCAAACATCGCCAGCTCCACAGATCGCGCCGGAAACGGACCCATGTGCCCATGGTGTCGCTTGTGGGTTATACCAACGCAGGCAAATCGACCCTATTTTCGAGGCTGTCGGGTGAGGAGGCCGTCGTCTCGGGCCGCGTGTTCGCCACGCTCGACACTCTGATCCGACGCATCCACATCGCCGGCGCCCCGGTTCTGGTTTCCGATACGGTCGGCTTCATCCGCAAACTTCCTCACGAGTTGGTGACCGCGTTTCGAGCGACCCTGGAAGAGGTCGTCACCGCCGACTTGATTTTGCACGTCGTCGACCTCTCCGATCCCGATTACGAGGAGAAAACACGCGTAGTTGTCGACGTACTCCAGGATCTCGGTGCGGGAGGCCACCCCTGCTTGACGATCTACAACAAGGCCGACCTGGTGGAGATCCCCCCCGCGGCCGGGACGGGCGAGGCCCTGATCTCCGCCAAGACCGGCGAAGGCATTGCACAGCTCAAAGACCTCATCCTGGAACGCCTCCCCACCGTCCCCGCCTAAAACATTAACCACGGAGACCCGAAGGCACGGAGGGGGTTGAGCCGGCCCAATCTGCGACGCAAGGAGTGCGTTTGTTTCGAAAAATTTACCGGACTTTCCACAGCTTGACGCCTGCCGGGAATCAGCGCAAAAATGCTATAAACCTTAGTTTTAGGGCTGCTTAGGACGACAAATCACCGCTTTTCCACACGGTTTTCCACAGTTACTGTGCGGCTTTGCCCTAAAAACCTTTGAATCAGGCATTTTTTTGGGCAGCCGGGGTTTCTGCCCAAAAAAATCATATGAAGGAGCAAAGATGTGGAAATAGTTAGCGCGAGGGGTCATTTCAGATTTTTCTTCCACCCCCCTTTTCCGTCTGGTTCGTAAACTATTGCACCGGATGAGCTTTTGACAAGAGTGATTGCGTGCCTACAATCCTGCTTGTTCTTGTAACTCTCACCGTGCGCGATTATTTCATGGTTTCCAGATTTCAGGTTCCAGCGCCACTGATTCTGAGTATCTCGATACATGGTGAAGTACATGGAAGAAACTCCTTTCAAGACTTTCGTTTGCAGTTACAGGCACAACTTCAAGCTATGGCAGTTCAATCTAAAGGCAGAGAGTTTTGAGGACGCCCAAGAGCGGCTATCCTCGATTGGATTAGGTGAAGTTGATGGAATCCTGATAGCAGAGATTCCTGCGAATCCGCCAACTGGATTGTTCGTGAGGTTCATTACGTGGGCAAGGAACCTGATAGCAGGATCTTAACAAGCGAGAAGATATTAGCCGGTCGCCGGGGTTTCTGTCCAGAAAATCGGCTCAATCCCCAGCTCGTGAGCTTCGTGAATCAGGACGACTAAGTTGTGACACAAAATCTTGAGCAACGATTCGTTGACCAGGGCGCGGTCAGTCTTCGACCGGAGCGAGTCTCCGAACTTCGTCTTGATCATATGGAACGTGGTTTCGACGTTCGAGCGTTTGTGGTAGTGCTCCAGAAACTCTTCGCGCTTCAATTGGAAGTAGTAGTACATGTCGTTCCAGACCTTGCTGGTCGTCTGGGGCTGGCTGTTGGTCTTGAGCGCGATGAACGGTGTCGCGCCGGCCTCAGTCACCTTCCTGACGTTGTCCGCGCTGAGGTAGCCCTTGTCGGCGGAGACTTCATCCATCGTGAAGTTCTTGGCCGTGGACTTAAGCATGGCAGGAAGCAGCGGCGCGTCGTGGGCTTCGCGCCCACGGATCTCGACGGCGGTAACGATGTTCGTCTTGACGCCGCACATGATGTGGACCTTCACCCAATTCCGCTTGAACCGCTCTCCGCCGTGCTTGTGATCGAACCAGCGCTCGAAACGGGACGTGGAGAAACCGGACGAATCAACGGCAAAATCGCGCTCAACCGACTTCAGCGGAAGGCTCGACTCCGTGATGAGGCTAGTAAGGATCGGCGTAAGTCCCGCGTTGTCCATCAGGTGAAAAATCGAGTTGTAGTGCGGGACTTGGCTCAGGAAGCCCGACGCTTTGGCGTTCCTAAGATCGCTCATAAACCGGCGCCCGGAAACCGTCGAGTACACCTTGAACGCGGAGGCGAACACCGCATCGGAAAGCGGGAGTGCCGGTCGGCCGCGGCCTTGACGTTTGGGCCGCTCCAACTCACGGCACAGACCCCAGAGAAGCATTTGAAACTCGTCCTTCTCGTTCGTCTGAGCCGCGTTGTAGGCCGTCCAGTCCTGCCTGTACGTTGGCCTTTTGGTGGCGTAGATAGCCTCCGTGACCTTCGGCCTTTCCGTCGGGCTCTCCTGCTGCACCCTGAAAATTTCGACCGCCATGACGTGCTTGCACGGTATACGGCGCTTCTCCCAATCCAGACACGTGCAGTGGGAGTTCTTGCCGAGGATTGTCACCGAGTGCCTGCCCGTCCCATACTGCGAAGGAACCAGCCAGCGGCAAGCGTCCTCGGTCGCGATGCGGAACTTGTCAGCGATTTCGAGTGCGCGTTGTTTTCTGGGATCGTCCACGGTGGATCTCCTTACTTGATTCGCAAGGGCCGTGGGCCTAAAATTGAGGCTGCTGGCCTGTACGGGTGTCACGAGCACCTTGCAGGTTTGTGGCCACGCCGGATGCTCCAACATCCGGCGTGGCTATCTACAGGTTTGGCGGCGGGTGTGGGATTCGAACCCACGTGCCCCGAGAGGCTACCGGATTATAAGTCCGGCCCAATAATCCACTCTGGCAACCCGCCGTTAAACTCATTCTCATTTCCGCCCTCAGAACGGGATGTCGTCGTCAGTGATTGCCGTCTCCCGCTCTATCCACTGGTAGTACGTCTTACCGTCTTTCTCGATCGGCCTAACCTCTCCCTGTTCTTCGAGTCGCTTCAGGGTTGTATGGATTACGGCCAAAGCATTCTTGTACTTGCTGACCGGAAAATCGGCGCTGCGCAGGTGGGCCCGAACGCTAATCGGCGAAACCCTGAATTCCTTCCGACGTTCGACAACTCCCCGAATCGCATCGGTTATTCCCAACGACTCTTCTTCGGCATCTTCCCCGATGAGCGCGCTCAGGCCCAAGACCGTCTTCCGAAGCTTTTCGCTCCGCTCACGAATTTTCCCAAGGCGAATTTCGATTTGAGCTTCTTCGTTCAGAAGCTCGTCGAGTTCGTCCCTAGCGCCCTCAAGCGTGTCTCTGTAATCACGATTGGGCATAACAATTACCGGAGAATTTATATGAATACTACGAAAAGAGCAAGAAAAAATTTACATGCTAATTTACATAAAGACCACAATCCAGATAAATGGAGGCAAGCTATTGAAGACGCACAAGCTATGATTGCAGACCACAAAAAGAGAATCCGTCAATTGCAACGGGCGATCAGTGTTTTTAGGGACAATGCGGAAGAAGGGCTACCGTGGCCGAGGAAGTCATGATCATTTGCTCGTTGGGCAAAGTCCCGCTCAGTTTGGCAGAGCGATTCCGTATCAAATGTTTTTTGGGCAGATAGCCCAATTGTTGGGCAGAGAAGAGTTTTTGGGCAAAGCCTTACTGTGCTTGTTGTGGGAAGGACCACCCGTCTGCGCCTTCGGCACATCCACCCCTCCTTGGCAGGAGGGGAGTCGGCTCTCCAACTGACTACTTCTTCAGTTCTCCTTCAACCAGTGGTTCGCTTCGTCGTAGTACTCGAACTGCTTTTCTTCCTGGCGGAATTCGGCGGTGTGGACGATTTCCCGGAGATTGGAGATCCGGGGCTGGTGTTTCACGTGCAGCATTTCGTGAAAGAGGATGTATTCGACGACGTAGCTGGGCATAGCCGTTGAATCGAGGAGACGGCTGATGAAGATTATGTCGTCGTCGTAGTTGTACCTGCCCAGCACCGATCGTGCTTTTCGGGGGGTCCATGACAAGGACGGCTTGTGCAGGTCAGAGTCGAAGTAGCGGGTGTTCAGTTCGTCGAACAGCATCTCGAGGTCCCAATGGAGCCCGACCGGACCTGTCGTTCTCGCTCGGCGACCCCTCTGGGACCGAACGCGCCGGCTGCGTTCGATCATCTCTTCGCTCATCGTGAAGCGACGGTACTCTTTGTGGTGTTGCGGATCGACTTTCTTGCGGTAGATTTTCGAGAGAAGGATCGTCGCGATGGTCTCCAGGACTTCCAGCGGCGCGTGGGCGAACAGGTCGCTGACGCGGACCCGGAGAACCCCATCCTCCAGGGTTGCACTATGGTTGGCCCCGACGGAGGGGAAGAACTCACTCTCTATCGAGGGCAGGGGCGTTCGCGGTTTCAGTCGGCGATGGACGGTCTTAAAGGCAAATTCGAGGTTGCCGACCCCTGGAGGGAACTCCTCGAACCTGAGGGATAGCTGAGACATCGACGGCGTTAAAGGTTACTAATTTCCCTTTGGAGTCTTGGGAACTATCTTGAGAGCGCTCTTCGCCCCCTCGAGCGCGAGTTCTGCTTGCTCGAGCGCATCCTGCAGCGCGGATTTCTCGCGGAAGGTTTCGGGTTCGAATCGCTTCAGCAGCGGTATCGTGGTTTCCGTGAATTGCTTCAGCTCCTCGAGAGGGCCACGGACGTCACCCCGTTTCCGCTCGTACGCGTCGTCGATGTTGTCCATCGCCTCTTCGAGGGCCTGGTAGATGCCACGTAGCAGTTCTGTTCGTGTGAACTCGACCAGCTCCGCGTCGCTCTCTTCGGCCCGGGTCTTCGCTTCGGCTTCGGCCTTCTCGGCCTCCACCGCCATCCCGGGCTGGAACACGGACGCGAGCGCCTTCGCCACTTTTGAAGCCTTGCCTTCTTCCTTCTTCTCCACTTCCTTTAACCCGAGGTACACGAGTCGGGTCTGGGCGATGGTGAGGAAGACGGGGACCCGCCGTCCGATCTCCTGGGCCTCGCGAATCTGGTCGATCTCCAGTGCCGTGAAGTACTCCGCGGCCGCGACCGCCGTCACGCTCAATGCACCAGCCACCAGGGAGGCGGCTAATAGACTAGTGGCTGCTTGAAGTCGCATTTCCGTCCGTAAACAAAGCTCTCAACAGTTCGTCGCGAATCTCGGAAACCTCGGTAATGACTTCTTCGACCGGATCACGGTACTGGAAGGTCAGCCGGTCCCCGATGTCGTCGAGCTGTCGCATGTGCTGCCTCAGGGCTATCTCCAACTCCCGAAAACCGCCCGATCGGCGGGATGCATCCCGCCCGGAATTCATCATCGTGTCGCGGGCATCTTTGATAGTCGTCCGGTATCCCTCGAGGTGTTCCTCCATCATCTCGAAGTCACCAATATCCACGGCATCGCCGACGAAACTGATTCTTAACTCCGAAAGCCGGATATGGATTTTGGTCCGGCCGACGGGATCAGTCGTGCGTTGAAGTTGTGCACGCTCGCGATCAAACCTCCGTAGGCGTTCGTCGCGTGGTTCGGAAAACACATTGGGACGGGCCGAGCAGGCGGCAAGGTTGATCGCCAGCAGAAACAGAACGCATAGCCGCAGGCGGTTGGGGTTAGTTCTTCTTGAGACGCAAACGGAGAGCTTTGGCCCTCTGCCGCACCTGGAAGGATCGTACATCGTCGCTCCCATCGTCGAGTTCGGTAAATCTATTATAGTGCAGCAGCGCTTTTTCGAAGTTGCCTAAATTGTCGAAGCAGGTCGCCAGCGCGAAGTGCGACGGGGCGTGGTTGGGTTCGAGTTCCAGGTACTTCAGCAACATCGCGCCGGCGTTGACCCAATCCTCGACCCTGTAGTGGATAGCGGCGAGTGTTCCCCAACCGGCGACCCGCCCGGGATCGAGCACGAGCGACTTCTGGAGGTACGGGATGGCCTGTTCTCGACGATCTATTTCGAAGAAGCTGCGGCCGAGCAGATACCAATAATCGGCGTTGCCGGGATTCGTCTCCACGAGACTCTCGTACACGAGGAGGGCGCGATCGTATGCTTCACTGGCAAAATAAGCTTCCCCGAGCGCCACCTTTGCGGCCGGCAGTTTCTCGAGGAGCTCGATCGCAGCCGGGAATTCCTCCAGGTCCCGCAAGGTCAGGGCCAGGCGGAGTTGAACGTCTTCGTCCCCGGGGAGGAGCCGGTTGGCGTTCTCGAAGTGATCCTTCGCCGCGATCATGTCGTCTGCATCAACCGCCAGGTCTCCCAGGTTGACGAACAGGGCAGGGGATCGGGCGCCCAGACGTCGCGCCTGTATCAACGCCCTGTAGGCTTCCTCATACCGTTCGGTGCGGCGGTAAAGGAACCCCAGCTTCTCCCAGGCATCGGCCACTTCCGGGTCGATCGCGAGCACCTTGCGGTATTCCTGCTCAGCCTCCGCGTCGCGCCCGGTCTGATCGAGAGCCTGTGCAAGGTAAAGAACCGGAACAGGGTCCTCTGGAGCAAGAGTGGCGGCGCGGGCGAACTCGTCGATCGCACCTTCCGAGTTCCCGGATTCGTGCAGCAGAATGGCCAGGTTCATCTGTGCTTCGAAGAGGGTTCGGTCCAACTCCAGGATTTCGTGATACAACGCGACGGCGCGATCGGCTCGGCCTGTCTCTGACAGACTGATCGCCAGGTTGAACAGCGTCGGGACGTGATCGGGCTCTTCTTGGCGGATCGCCTTGAGCTGCTCAATCGCGTCGTCCCACTCCTCGGCCTCCATCAATGCCACTGCCTGCTCGTACATCTGTTCGAGCGGGACCAGCTGTGCCGGTTCTTGAGCCAGGGTGAGGAGAAGCGCCAGTCGAATAATCATTGCCTAACAGCAGCCTACCGTTTTCTCGACGCCCTCAAATCGAGTCGTTCCTCTATCGCTTGACGCGGATGACAAGAAGAAACCTCAACCACAGAGGCGCCGAGGCACGGAGGGATTTGTAGGTTTGCGTCGAGAACATATACTCTGTGTCTCCGTGCCTCCGTGGTTATCTCTTCTTCTCAATTCCGATCGAGTTCCCCGAGATTTACGAAAGTTTCAGTGCCGGCTTGAGAAACTGACCGGTGGTTGAAGTTCGGCTCCTGGAGATCTGCTCTGGCGTTCCGATCGCCACGACCTGACCGCCCCCGTCTCCCCCTTCCGGACCGAGGTCGATGATCCAGTCCGCGGACTTCACGATGTCGAGATTGTGTTCGATGATCAATACCGAACCACCGGCCCGTATCAGTCTCCGGAAGGCCACGAGCAGTTTGTTGATGTCGTCGAAATGCAAGCCGGTCGTCGGTTCATCGAAAATGAACAGTGTCTTGTTGCTCGTGTCCTTCGCCAAGTACGATGCTAGCTTGATTCTCTGGGCTTCACCACCTGAAAGAGTCGTGGCCGACTGCCCGAGGCGCAGGTAGCCCAGACCGATTTCCTCGAGCATCGTCAGTTTTTTTGTGATGCGGCCGACGTTCGAGAAGAACATGAGAGCCTCCCGGACCGTCATCTGAAGCACCTCGTAGATATTCTTGCCCTTGTAGAGAACTTCCAGGACGCCGCTCTTGTAGCGCATGCCCTTGCATTCCTCGCACACGAGCTCGACGTCTGCGAGGAACTGCATTTCGACGGTGACCGTGCCGTCTCCCTGGCAGGTTTCACATCTTCCGCCGGGGATGTTGAACGAGAAGCTTCCCGCCGTGTAGCCACGCGATTGGGACTCTCGCGAGGTGGCGAAGAGATCCCGAACCTGGTCGAACGCCTTGATGTAGGTGACCGGGTTGGATCTGGGGGTCCGGCCGATCGGGCTCTGGTCGACGAGGACGACGTCGGAAATCCACTTGGAGTTTGTTTCCACACGGCCGCTGGCCGGAGGGGGATCGGTTCCCTGGAGGTGCGACTTCAGCGCTTCGTAGAGACAATCGTGGACCAGGGTCGACTTTCCGGACCCGGAGACTCCAGTGATGCAGGTCATCAGCCCGAGTGGGATCTCGACGTCGATGCCCTTCAGGTTGTGCATGGCTGCCTCGCGCAGGATGAGCTTCTGCTTACCCCTCTTTCGCCGCTGTTTCGGCAGCGGCACACGGAGTTCGTTGACCAGGTACTTCCCTGTCAGCGAGGCCGTCGTCTTCTCGAGTTCGCGCAACGGACCCTGAAAGATCAGATTGCCGCCGTTCTCGCCCGCACCCGGTCCAAGGTCGATGATCCAGTCCGCCGAACGAATCATCTCCGCGTCATGCTCGACGACCAGGACGGTATTGCCGAGTCCCCTGAGCCGTTTCAGGATGTCGATCAGCCGCAGCCCGTCGCGCGGGTGCAGCCCGATGGACGGTTCGTCCAGGACGTAGAGGGCACCGACCAGGGTCGAACCAAGGGAGGTGGCCAGCTGGATTCGCTGGGCCTCACCACCCGACAGCGTGGAGGACAGTCGATCCAGCGTCAGGTACTGAAGCCCCACCTCGTTTAGAAACCGAAGTCTCGTCTGAATCTCCCAGAGGACTCTTTCGGCTATTTCCGACTGGGACGGGGATAGCTTCAGCCTGCGGAAGAAGTCGAATGCCTCGCTGGTCGACATCCGAGAGACGTCCGCGATGTTCTTGTCATCGACGAATATGTCTCGTGCCTCCACGCGGAGGCGCGATCCGTCGCATGCACGGCAGACCGTGTAGCCGCGGTAGCGGCTCAGGAACACCCGGACGTGCAGCTTGTACTTCTTGGTCTCCAGGTAGTCGAAGAACTTCCGCACCCGTTTCACGACGAATTCCCGGTGCTGAGTTTCGAGGTCGCGGAAGGGCACGTCCAGCGGGAGGTCCACGGCAGACGCCCGTTTCTTGAAGTCCGTCAGATAGCTCTTGTATCGCGGCTTGGTCCATGGCTCGATGGCGCCCTGGACGAGGCTCTTGCCTTTGTCGGGAATCACCAGGTTCATGTCGAGGTCTATCGTGTTGCCGAATCCCTGACACTTCGAGCACGCTCCGAAGGGATTGTTGAACGAGAACAGGCGCGGTTCCGGATCTTCGTAGCGGATACCGCACTTCTTGCATTCGAACCGCTCGCTGAAGCGATGAGTTTGCCCTTCGCCACTGCCGTCGGTGTCGGCAACCTGGAGGACAACTTCGCCCTGGTTTTCGTGGAAGCAGATTTCGACAGAGTCGACCAGCCGCTGCCGGACATCATCGCCGACCATGAGCCGGTCGACCAGCACGTAGGTCGGGCGGTCGAACCTGACGTCGAGGAGCGATTCGGGCCGCGAATACTCGCATGTCCGACCGTCCTGGAAGATTCTCCCGAAACCGCGGCGTTTGAGGTCGCCGAGACACCTCGCGATTTCCTCTTCGCCGTCCATCTGGGGCAGCGGAAACAGCACGTAGAAGCGTGCCCCCTGAGGCCAGGAGGTCACGGCATCGGCAATCTGATCCACCGTATCTTTCTGCACAACCGTTCCGCACTCGCGACATCGCGTCACGCCGACGCGTGCGAACAGCAGACGAATGTAGTCGTTGACTTCGGTCGAGGTGCCGACCGTGGATCGCGGTGTGCGAGCGGTGTTGCGCTGACGGATTGCGATAGCTGGAGCGATTCCTGTCGCTTCGTCGATGTCAGGTCTCTCAATCCGCTCCAGGAACTGCCTCGCGTAGGCCGACAGCGATTCGATGTAGCGGCGCTGCCCTTCGGCATAGATGGTGTCGAACGCAAGCGACGACTTGCCGGAACCGCTCACGCCGGTGACCACGGTCAGCGCGCTGTGAGGAATCTCGAAATCAATGTTCTTGAGGTTGTGGACTCGGGCGCCGGTGACAACGATCCGTTCCTGCTCAGACGACTTCAACGCCGTGGACATAACCCACAATTATACCAGCAGCGCGTAGCGGGCGACCCCGCTCAGGTGTCATGGTTGGGGCGTTTTTTCGAAGTTCTGCCAATGACAGATTAAGCAATTTCCAATCTCCAACTTCCAATCCGTGGCTGGATTCTGTCCGAGCAATCGGCGGCTGCAGCTGTTGGCTGATGGCTCTGGGCGGGCCTAGCTGCTGCCGGTATAGCGGTCGATGTTGTCCGGGGTGATCGTCAGGATGCGTACCTGTCCGGCTCGGCCTAGTGACGGGACTGGGCGATCGTTGATGAGGAGAGACAGGCCGGCGGCATTGCCGACCGTCAGCTCGATTGCTTCGCGCGCCGTGTAGCGCCGGCTGGTTCCGGCGCCGAGGACTTCGCCGCCGATGACTTCTCTGCCGTCGGCCGCAATTGCCACCCACGTCGCGTCATGGACCCGGATCTGAATGGTGACGCCTTCGAATGGTGGTTCGATCGTAGCGGGAGGCGGAGGGGGCGCGGGCTGGAGTGTGGCTGCGTGGTTCACAGCGGGTGCCGGCTCGGGACGGGCCATCGCCTGGGATGTCGGCGCCGACGGTTCGGCAGCTCCCGTGGTCACGCTGCTATCGCGCGCGAAGATGTAAAAGAGAACAATCAGTACAACAAGTCCACCGACTGCGACAGGGACGATATGGCGTTCGGGAGCGAACTCAGGTGATCGGGAGGGTTCTTCAACCACCGTCTCGTCGGTAAGGTCTGCATACTCCGCGACGGCGATGTCGGGATCCAGCCCGACCTGCGTGGCGTAGGTGCGGATGAACCCGCGGTTGAAGACACCACCGGGCAGCTGGTGAAACGTTTCCTGCTCAATAGCGCGCAAAAATCGCGTGCTGATGCGCGTTTCTTCCGCGATCTGATTCAGGGAAAGACCCTTCGCGTCGCGGGCCGATCTGAACTTCTTTCCGAAACCCGACATGAGTGTCCCGAGCGCACCGTTCCGAGAAATAAGTAAGATCTTATAAAACAGACACTTAGGAGTCAATTGCTTTTATGCATCGATTCTGCTAGCGTACCCCACCGCTCGGGGTGTCGGAATCTCCCCGGAGTGTGGCCCTGCGGGTGCGAGGGGAGCCGTTTTCGCTCCATCGAGGTAACGATGCGAGAAGCGCTCGGTATGGTTGAGACACTTGGGTTTATCGGCGCGGTTGAAGCGTCTGATGCGATGGTTAAAGCGGCCAATGTGTCTCTCATCAAGAGAGAATACACGTTGGGAGGCTATGTGGCCGTGCTCGTTCGAGGTGAGGTGGGGGCCGTCAAAGCCGCTGTTGATGCGGGTTCTGCGGCTGCCGGACGTGTCGGCGAACTGGTCACCGTGCATGTCATCCCTCGCCCTTACGACGATGTCGACCTGATCATCGAAGGCTGATCGCCTCTTCCTAACGCGCGAATTTTTTGCGCTTCACATCTCTCAGGCCGGACGTGCATGGATAAGGATCTCTCATCGATACAAGAGGCTCGACGCCTGCTCGAGAAAGCCCACTCCGCGGGGAAACTCTTTGAGGATTTTTCCGAAGATCGGGTGGAACCAATTCTGGCGGCTGTCTCTAAGATCACAATCGAGAACGCGGCCGCTCTGGGTCGCCTTGCCGTCGAGGAGACCGGCTTCGGCACTGCCGAGGATAAGAAGGCCAAAAACCTCTTCTGTGCCGACAACGTCTATCAAGCCATCCGCCCGCTGAAGACGGTCGGAATCGTCAGTGAAGACCTCGAAAAGCGAATCCTTGAAGTTGCGAGTCCGGTCGGTGTGGTTGCCGGAATCATTCCGTCGACCAACCCGACGTCGACGACGATCTACAAAGCGTTGATCGCGCTCAAGGGTCGAAACGCCATCGTCTTCAGTCCGCATCCGTCCGCGGTACGGTGTATCTCCGAAACGGCACGACTGATCGCACAAGCGGCCGAGCAGGCCGGGGCGCCGGCCGGGATCGTCGGCTGCATGACTTTACCGACGATGGAAGGCACTCAGGAATTGATGAAGAACCGGATCACCGCGGTGATACTCGCGACGGGAGGTCCCGGCCTGGTTCGTGCCGCCTACAGCGCCGGCAAGCCCGCGTTCGGAGTGGGCCCGGGTAACGTTCCCGCCTACATCGAAAGCTCGGCCGACGTGGCGCAAGCAGTGCGGCACGTGTTGACTGGGAAGTGCTTCGACAACGGAACTTTGTGTTCGTCCGAGCAGTCGCTCATTTGCGACGAGGCCATCGGCGCTGCAACGCTTGAGCAACTGTCGAGGCAGGGAGCCTACATCTGCAACCCCGACGAACGAACCCGTCTCGAGAGAGTGATTCAGACACCCCGCGGGGGACTCAACACGAAGATCGTCGGCCAGTCGGCCCCTCGAATCGCCGAGATGGCAGGCATCGACGTCCCGGAAGGGACCCGGGCCCTGGTTGGTGCGGCCGAAGGAGTGGGACGCGAGCATCCGCTGTCGATGGAGAAGCTCTCGCCTATCCTTGCCTACTACACGGTGCGCGACTGGAAAGAAGGATGCCAGAAATGTATCGACATCCTCAGTTTCGGCGGCCTCGGGCACACCCTGGCCCTCCATTCGAACGACGACGAAGTGATTCGGCAGTTCGCACTCCACAAACCCGCCTTCCGGATATGCGTGAACACCCCGGCCGCCCTGGGCGCAGTGGGCTACACGACCAACCTGTTCCCATCGATGACGCTGGGTTGCGGTGCCGCGGGCGGAAACATCACCTCGGACAACATCTCACCGCTCCACCTGATCAACCTGAAGCGGGTGGCTTTCGGAGTTCGCGAAGCTGCTCTGTCTCCACCCGCGGATGCGACGACCCTCCTCACACCTTCGAGAACTGGAAACCCGGTCGGGTCGGATCGAGACAAGATCGCCAATGTCGTGAACCGCTGGCTCGAGAGAAAAACCGTTGCGGCTCCTACACCTCCTGCCCCGTCCTCGCCGGCCCCACCGCTCGGCACCTATGCCGAACTCGGGAGCGTTCCATCAGCGAGCCCGCCCAAACCGCCTCCCAAGCCTGCGGATTTCGTCTGTGAGGACGATGTTCGAGCCGCTTCGCAGTCGAACACCAAGATTGCGGTCGGGGAAAAGACCATCGTCACCCCGTCCGCCCGGGACCTGGGCGACCAACTCGATGTATTCATCAAGCCCGACTGAGCAAGAGAGGACTTTAACCACGGAGGCACGAAGTCTTCGTCAGGCGAAACGGTCCGGAAGAGCCAATGTGAGGGGGACAGGTGTATCGCTCTGTCCCCGGGTGTCCGCTAAGCAGAAAACGTTGGGGAACGGCGAACGGACCTATTGTCAATGACCCTCCGCGCCTCCGTGGTTAATCTTCATTTGGTTCGGCGAGCGTCTTCGCCACGCACTTAAAAAACTGATCGATCACCATTCGAGCCGCCCCGCCGACCATGCGTTGGCCTACTGCGGCAATCTTTCCACCGACCGATACGTTCCCGGAATAGCGGACCCGCACCGCGTCAACCGCTTCATCGAGTTCGACGCTTCCTTCCCCCTCCATGAAACCACCGGTACCGGTGCCCCGGACCTCGAGGGAGTACGCGGAGGGCGGGCTGAAGTCCTTGAGGCGGACGGTTCCCTTGTAGGAACTGCGAATCGCACCAATCCCGACTTCGATGTTGATCCGGTAGCCGTGTTCATCGATCTGTTCGAGCTTGTCGCAGCCGGGGAGGCATTCCGCGATGCGGTCCGGATTCGTCAACGAATCCCAGACCGCATCCCGTGAGGCGTTCTGGAAGGAGAATGTCCCTTCGACCGTCATCCCGCCCGTTCGATCGCGGCTCCGATCGCACGTGCGGCAAAGATTCGGGCTAGGTCGAGCCGGTAGTCGGCCGAGGCATGGATGTCGTCCAATGCCGTAATGCCGTCGGCCGCTTTGGCCGCGGCGGCGCTGACCGCATCCGATGTGGCGTTCTGTCCCCGGAGCGCGTCTTCGGTTCTGGTCGCGCGATAGGCGCTGCCCGAGACTCCGGTGATGCCAACCGACAATGCGGAGACCGTGCCATCTTCGATTTCGACCCGAGCGGCCGCTCCGCAGATCGCGAAACCCGACGCCATCTGCGCCAGCTTCACGTAGGCGCTGCCGTTCGAACCGGATGGGATCGGAATCCGGATCTCCCGGATAATCTCTCCGGGTTCCAGCGCGGTTGTCAGCATGTCGACGAAGAAGTCCGTCGCCGCAATCTCCCGGTCACCCTGCGACCCCGCCGCGACGATCGCCGCATCGGTGGCGAGAATAACGGCCGGGTAGTCGGCCGCCGGGTCGGCGTGCGCTAGACTCCCGCCGATCGTGCCCTTGTTTCGCACCTGTATGTCGCCGATCTGTCCGGCCGCTTCGGCCAGCGCCTGGCAGCGGGTCCTCACGACGTCGGAGTTCGCGATCGCCTGGTGCGTCGTCAGCGTTCCGATCCGGAGCGTGCTCTCGTCTTCGTTGATGAAAGCCAGTTCGGAGATCTTCCCGATATCGATGAGTCGTGCCGGCGCGGCCAGGCGCAGTTTCATCATCGGGATCAGACTGTGCCCGCCGGCCAGCACCTTCGCGCTGTCACCGTGCTCTTCGAGCAGACCGACGGCTTCAGACAACGAAGCCGGTGTCAGGTATTCGAAATTCTCCGGGATCATGACGGACTACCTCCTTTCAGAATTCTCCAGATCTTCTCCGACCGGAGGGGCATGTCGATGTGCTTCACCCCGAACGGAGCCAGCGCGTCGACTACGGCGTTGACGACGCAGGGCGTCGAGCCGATCGTTCCCGCTTCGCCGACACCCTTGACCCCCAACGGGTTGACCGGTGACGGTGTCACGGTTCGATCCATCTCGATCATCGGCATGTCGTGCGCGCGCGGTAGCGCGTAGTCCATCAGGCTGCCTGTCACCAACTGGCCGTTGTCGTCGTAAACCACTTCCTCATGGAGCGCCTGGGCGACACCCTGGACGATTCCACCGTGAAGCTGACCTTCGACCAGAAGCGGGTTGATGACCTTCCCGCAGTCATCGACCGCGATGTAACGGGTAAGGTCGATTTCACCGGTTTCGCCGTCGATTTCGACGACACAGACATGAGTCCCGAACGGGAACGTGAAGTTGGACGGCTCGAAGAATCGCGTCGCTTCCAGACCCGGTTCTACTCCCTGCGGAATGTCGCGCGCGATGTAGGCCGCGGTGACAACATCGTTGAAGCTGATGGACTTGTCGTCCTCCCCGGCGACGCTCAGCCTTCCGATGCCGAACTCGATCATTGCCGGTTCGGATCCGAGCCGATGGGCCGCGATCTTCTTCATCTTTTCCTTGAGATCCTGGATCGCCAGGTACATCGCGGTGCCGCCGACAGCCGTGCCCCGGCTGCCGAAAGTTCCGATGCCGTACGGAATGCGGCCGGTGTCTCCGTGCAGGACCACCACATCGTCCATGTCGATGCCGAATTCGTCGGCTGCGATCTGGGCGAAGGATGTTTCCTGTCCCTGTCCGTGGGGCGACGCCCCGGTCAGGACCGTGACCTTGCCGGTCGGCTCGATGCGGACGGTCCCGCTCTCCCACCCGCCGGCGGGCATAGCTGTCGACGGACCCATCGCGCAGATCTCGACGTATGTCGAGATGCCGATGCCCATGTGTTTCCCTTCTTTGCGCATCTCGGCCTGCTTGGCCCGGAGTCCATCGTAGTCGGCGATCTCCAGCGCCCGGTCCAGGGCCTTCTCGTAGTCGGCACTGTCGTAAACCACGCCGCCCGAGGTCTGGTACGGGAACTGATCGGGCTGAGGGAAGTTCTTCCGCCGGAGTTCGACCGGGTCCATCCCCAGCTCCATCGCTGCGACATCCATGATCCGTTCGATGAGGTAGGTGGACTCCGGGCGGCCGGCTCCGCGATATGCGTCGGTCGCCATCTTGTTCGTGAAAGCGCCGACCATGTCGACCTTGAACGCAGGAATCCCGTAGGCGCCCGGGGCAAGCAGCGCTGTCAACGTTGGGATGATCGGTGTCAGGAGTTGGTGGTATGCGCCCAGGTCGGCGACGACTCCAAGCCTCATACCGAGAATCGTCCCATCCTTCTTCAACGCCAGTTCGACGTCCTGGATCTGGTCCCGCCCGTGAATCGTCGCCGCCAAGTTCTCCCGCCGCGACTCGATCCACTTGACCGGCCTCTCTATCTTTTGAGCCGCGTAGGCCACCAGGGCTTCCTCGGCATAGACATTGAGCTTCGAACCGAATCCGCCTCCGACTTCCGGCGCGATGACCCGTGTGCGGTTCTCAGGAAATCCCAGCATCACCGCCACCTGTGTCTTGACCAGGTGCGGGATCTGGGTCGATGTCCAGACGACCAGTTCTTCTGCGGGCATCTGAAAATCGGCGACGACGCCACGAGTCTCCATCGAGATGGGCGCCAGGCGTTGGTTGATGAAGCGGTGCTTCGTTACATGTTCGGCGCTGGCGAAGGCCTCCTCGGTATTGCCGTTCTCGAAGCCGAACCGGAACGCCACGTTGTCGTCCCATTCCTCATGGAGTACGGTGGCGCCGCTTTCGATGGCTTTTTCCGGGTCAACGACCGCCGGCAGGGGCTCGTAGTCGATATCGACCGCATCGGCGGCGTCTGCTCCGACGTAGCGGTCGTCGGCAACGACCAGGGCAACCGGCTCGCCCACAAACCGAACCTTACCGAGGGCCAGTGGTGGATGGTTGGGGACTTTCAGGTCGGGGAGTTGACCCGCGCACGGCACGGAACCGATCGTGTCCCGGGTGTCCTCCCCCGTCAGCACCGCATGGACCCCCGGCATGCTCCGCGCCCGCGTCACGTCGACGCTCTTGATGCGGGCGTGCGCGTGGATGCTCCGTACAACCGTCGCGTAGAGCATACCCGGCAGCACGATGTCGTCGACGTAGGCCGAGGCTCCGGAAACCAGCCGCGGGTCTTCCTTTCTCTTGACTGCCTGACCAACAAAGCGATTCGTCATGCCTGCCTCCTACGAACCGACCGCGGCGGATCGGTCCTCCCGCATCTTTTCCCCGGCGGACTCCACCGCACGGACGATATTCTGATAGCCGGTGCACCTGCAGAGGTTCCCGTCCAGCGCGTCACGTATTTCCTGCTCCGTCGGCGACGGAGTGTTCACGAGCAACTGGTAACTGCACATGATCATCCCGGGCGTGCAGTATCCGCATTGCAGGCCGTGCTTTTCCCAGAAACTTTCCTGCAGCGGGTGCAGCTTTCCGTCTTTGGCCATGCCCTCGATCGTAACGACCTCCGAACCGTCGACCTGGACCGCAAACATGGTGCAGGACTTTACGGCGAGGCCGTCCACCAGCACGGTGCATGCCCCGCATATGCTGGTTTCGCAGCCGACGTGTGTTCCGGTCAGGCCGGCGAGGTCGCGGATGAAATGGGTGAGCAGGACCCTCGGCTCGACCTCCTGCTCATGTTTGGTGCCGTTTATTGCGATGCTTACCCGGCGATTCATAAGCCATACTCCTTGTCTGCGAACAGACGGATGTCTGGTGGAAGGGCGGAATTATCCCTCTAAAAAGAGGGGAATACAAGCGTCCAACCTTCGTGCAAGAAGTGGCCAGTGGCCAGTGGAGGAGTGACAAGCGATAAGTGACAAGTGACGAGTCGGAGGCAGGTTCCCATGACTGACTACTGACAACTGACTACTGACTACTCGGCGGTCCGGAGCCTTCCGGCTCCGGACCGCCGTGGTACGATCAAAGGGATGCGCCTGCAGAAGATCTACACCCATCACCTGATTCGCGCACTCCGATTCGTCATTCCTGTCATCGTCGTGGCGTTGATCACGGTGCCGGTCTGGAACTACTGGGACCGGCCTGCCGAAGAGCCTGTCTTCGAAGAGCCCCTGCCAAGACTCGTGGAGAACATGTCGGCGTTGACCGAGGGCTTCAAGCTGTCGCGGACGGACGGAGAACGCACCACGTTCACGATCGAAGCGCAGACGAACCTGGGGTTTACCGACGGCCGGAACCTGCTCCGGGACGTGACGGTCACCATCTTCGGAGAGGCGGGCGACCCCGAGCGTCGAATCCAGAGCGACGAGTGCGGTTACGACGCGGAGACCGACAACATCCGCTTCGAGGGCAATGTCGAACTCCATCTGGATGAGAACACGGTCGGCCGTACCGCCGAGCTGATCTACAACCACCGAGCCCGCACGATCGAGTCTCGCCAACCCGTCCTCGTCACGCGCCCCGGGCAGTTTGAAGGGCGGTCCGACAGCCTGAGGTTCCTTATTCCGGACAGTATGGTCGTCCTGGACGGCTCCGTCAGCATCACGCTCGAGGACGGTTCCACACTCGAGACTTCCAGCGCCCGGTTTCACCAGCGCGACGGCTGGGTCCAGGTTTCCGGAGGGGTCGAGATCGCATCCGCAGGCGGGCGGCTACTTGGCGAGGAAGCAAGCGCGGAGCTGGTGGAGGCAACTTTTCGCCCGAGTTCGCTCACTGTCGCCGGCAAGGTGCACGCGGAATCTTTCGATTCCGGGCAAGACTGGATTCTGGATGCCGACGCGCTGCACGTGACGCTTTCGCCGGAAGGTGCTGCACGGAGTATCTCCGGTCGCGGGACGGCTGCGTTGCGGTCGGGCGAGGAAAACGATTCGCAGTCCCTGTTCGGTGACCGGATCGATGGCTTTTTCGACGGAGCTGGACGCATCGCAGCCGTCGAGGCGACCGGCAGCGCCCGTATGGTGTTCGGGCCGGAAGAGGAGCTTCGCTCCGCACGGATTCGCAACGAGTTTTCCGGCGCGTTCGGCCTCGATGTTGGGAACGCCGTGTCGACTTCAGAGGATTCGTTTCTGCGCCTCGGAGATGCCCGACTCCGGGGCCGCGATTTTGAGATCAAGCGGTCGGGTTTGGTTCGGTTCCGGACCGAGCGTCGAGCGACCCTGGAAACCGGTTCAGGCAGCTCGACAGGGGACAGGACCACCGCGGCTTTCGATCCGGAGGGCGGAGGTTTGATCGAGCTGGTGCAGACCGGCGACGTCCGCTTCGACCAGGGAGGCCGCAGGGGGACTGCAGGTCGCGCCGAAGTGTCCTCCTCCGGCGACAGAATTCTCCTTCAAGGCCGGCCCGTGGTTTCCGACGAGCGCTTTCGTGTCGAGGCCGACACGATCACTCTCGATCAGACGAAACAGTTTTTCACCGCCGTGGGTAACGCACGGACTGTTTCGCTCGACCCGGCGGACCCGATTCTCATCGTCGGCGGGAAGGCGGAAGGCGACGGAGAGAAGATCGTGTACTCCGATACCGCCGAGTTATGGCGCGAGCGGATTCACGTCCGAGCAAAGACGATCGAGGTTTTCCCCGATGACCGGCGCTTTATCGCGACGGGTGAGATCGACTCCACCGTCGAAGAGCTCCGGGCGCGATCCGACAGGCTGGAGTTTACCGAACCCGCGGGTGTCGTGCACTATGTCGGCAACGTGCGTGTCCGATCCGACGACATGACATTGATTGCCGACGATCTGGAGGCAACACTCGAAGGCGGAGAACCTCGCCGGATCGTGGCGAAGGAGGACGTCATCATCACCGGGCGTGATTTTGACGTCAAGGCCGACGAGGCGATCTACAGCCAGGCCGCGCAGACGATCACGGTGTATGGACGGGAGGCCGAAGTTTCCGACTCGACAACCGCCGTGCAGGGGCGGAAGCTGGTGATGAACATCGAGGACAACGGGGTCGTCGTCAACGGCGAAGACGGCAGTCGTGTCGTTTCGCGTCGGTTGATCGGCCCCCGATAGGCTTTCGGTTATGGCGGTTCTGGAAACAGTCGGTGTAGGTAAGACCTACAAGAACCGTAGGGTCGTCAGCGATGTCGACCTGAAGATCTCCCAGGGTGAAGTTGTCGGCTTGTTAGGTCCCAACGGAGCCGGCAAGACGACGACGTTCTATATGATCGTCGGGCTCACACGGCCCGATTCGGGATTGGTTCTCCTCGATCAGAGCAACATCACCGAACTGCCGATGTACCTGAGGGCGAGGAATGGCATCAGCTACCTGCCCCAGGAAGCCTCCGTCTTTCGTAAACTGAGTGTCGAGGCGAACATCATGGCGATTCTCGAGACGCTTCCTCTCTCCCGGCAGGAGCGTCGGGAACGCCTGGAAACGCTCCTGGACGAATTCGGGATCGGCCACGTCCGCAGGAGCCTCGCCGACACCCTCTCGGGCGGAGAGCGAAGGCGGGTCGAGATCGCACGCTCGCTCGTTATCTCGCCGAAGTTCATCCTCCTGGATGAGCCGTTTTCGGGAATCGACCCGATCACCGTGCTCGAGATTCAGAAGATCATCCAGCATCTGAAGGATCGCCAGATCGGGATTCTCATCACCGACCACAACGTTCGGGAGACCCTCCAGGTTACCGACCGGGCCTATATCATCAACGAAGGGGTCATATTCAGATCCGGGACCCCCCGCGAACTCAGTGCCGATGAGGAAGTCAAAAGGGTTTATCTCGGCGAGCGTTTTAGTCTAAATTAGATTTGCACATGCATTTCTTGCGTCCCTTCGGGGATTGGTAAGGTTCTTGCTATGAGCCTCGGGGGATACCCTCCGCGCTAAACGATGGCGTTCTTAGAGCACAGGCTTGTCATCAAGCCCACCCAGAAAACGGTACTGACCCCGGGTCTCGTCCAGATGGTCAGCCTCCTGGCCCTGAACAAGCTCGAACTGCAGGACATGATCTCTGCCGAGCTCGTCGAGAACCCCGTGCTTGAGGAGGCCACCGAAATCGTCGAAGTGGCCGAGGAAGAATCCGAACAGAAGCCTTCGGACGCTGAATCGGAGGTGCCGAAAGCCGATCGGACAGACGAGGCGTATGAGCTGCTTAATCAGCGCAGCGGAGAGAACGACGAACCGACCCCCGAGAAACCCGAACCGGACCCGCCCGCCGAGGAGGATGAGTTTCGCGATTTCGACCTGCAGGAGTTCGCAAACTACCTGAACGACGGCGCATCGCGTCCGCGTGAAACCGAGGTGTTCGAGAAGCCTTCCTTCGAGAACTTCCTTGCCCGGCCGTCCAACCTGACCGATCACCTCGAATGGCAACTCGGCATGGTCATAATGGACGAGGAGATTCGGGAAGCCTGTCGTTCCATCATCGGTAACCTCAACGCTGACGGCTACCTTGCGGCGGTTAACGACAAGGACCGGGAGGTCCCGCTCTCGCTGGATGAGATTGTCTCCTCGGGCGGCCATTCAATGGCGGTTGTCGAGAGTGCCTTGGTGACCGTCCAGGGTTTCGATCCCCCGGGCGTTGCCGCGCGTGACCTGCGTGAGTGTCTTCTGATTCAACTTGCTTTGCTCGACGAGGATAGCCCCATCGCGATGGAGATCGTGACCGACCATCTTCGCAAGCTGCAGAACCGGCAGTACAAGGAGATTGCCAAGGCATTGCGACGTCCGTTGCCCGAGGTGCTCGGGGCCGTCGAGATCATCAAGCATCTGGATCCCCGCCCGGGCCAGAAGTACAACCAGCTCGAGGCCCGCCACATCGAACCCGACGTGTTTATCGTGAAGGTGGGTGATCAGTACACCGTCGTGACCAACGAAGACGAGGTGCCCCAACTCCGGCTGAGCCAGACCTACCGCCGGATGCTGGAGAAGGGCAAAGCAACCAAAGAAGTTCGCAACTACGTCAAGGACTGCTTCAAGTCGGCCGTTCAGTTGCTGAAGAACATCGAGCAGCGGAAGAACATCATCGTCAAGGTCTGCGAAGCGATCATCCGCAGACAGACGCCGTTCCTGGACGAGGGGATCGACGCGCTCAAGCCGATGATGATCAAGGAAGTTGCCGAAGAAGTCGGCGTTCATCCCTCAACGGTCAGCCGTGCGGTCGCAAACAAGTTTGCCCATACTCCCCAGGGCGTTAACGAACTGCGATTCTTCTTCTCCGAAGCTGTCGGCGGAACCAACAGCGGTGGAACGTCGCTGACTCTTGTCAAACTGAAGGTCAAACGTCTGATCGAAAACGAAGATCCGCGTAAGCCTTTGACCGATGAGAAGGTTGCCAGTCTCCTGAAGAACGATGGAATTTTGGTCACTCGCCGCAGTATCACCAAGTACCGCGAAGACCTGAAGATTCCCAGCACGCACCAGCGCAGGGAAAGACTGTGAAGTAGCGATCGGCTGTCAGCGTTCAGCTCTCAGCCCTCGCGGAACGAGACGGTCGTCTGGAGCCGAAAGCTGAACGCTCGGGCCCACAACATGGAGGTACTCTCGTGAGAGTGGAGTTTACAGGGCGCCACATCGACGTCACTGAGCCCATCCGGAAGTTTGCCCTCGATCGGCTGGATCGGCTGCCGGCCGTCGACGAAATGATAGAAGTTCACTTCATCCTTACCGCAGAAAAACATCAGCGGCATATCGCAGAGGTTAACCTCAAGACGCGAAACGGTTTTCATAATTGCACGGACGAGTCCACAGACATGTACACGTCCATTGCCTCGGCCCTGGATAAGCTTGAGAAGCAGGTCCTCAAGTCAAAGAAGCGTCATGTTGATCGCCGACGTCATGCGGTGAGTCCCAGAGTCATCGCGGCGGATTCAGTGACTGAGATCGAACCTGAGCTTGCCGAACAGATTCCTGAAGTCATCCGAACGGACGGAGCCGGGGTGAAGCCGCTCAGCATCGATGAAGCAGCGACGCGAATCAGCGGCTCCGGCCATGGTTTTCTCGCTTTCAGAAACTCCAAGACCGATCGTCTGAACGTCGTCTACAAGCGTAAGGACGGCAACATCGGCTGGATTGAACCGGAGCAGTAGCCGGCAGCGAAGATTATCTCAACCGGGCTTCGGCGACCATCGCCATGAAAGCCTCACCTCTCATCGTCATCACAGGTCCCAGCGGCTCCGGCAAAGGAACCTTCCTTCGCGCTCTGGAAGATCGGGGTTATTTCTGCGTCGACAACCTGCCGGTGGGGCTGTTGGGCAAGTTTTTCGAACTGGTGGTGAAGGCCGAGGGAGACTTCCGTCGGGCGGCGCTGGTCGTCGACGTGCGGGAGGGTCCAGCTCTGGGCGAGTTTCCCCGGCTCTTGGAGGAGCTCAAGGAAGCGCACAGCCTTGATGCGTCGCTCTATTTTCTCGAAGCCTCTGACGACGCGCTGATCCGGCGTTTCAGCGAGACACGGCGGCCTCATCCTCTCGATTCGACACGGCCTGTACGGGAAGCGATCCAGATGGAGAGGGAGCGGCTGCGCCCGATCCGGGAAATGTCGGATCACATTGTCGACACCTCCCATTTCTCGATCCACGAGCTGCGGAAGTACACGGATCGCCTGTTCGATGAGCAGGAGTCCGCGGGTCTCCTGTTGAGCCTGGTCAGCTTCGGATATAAGCACGGGATTCCGGTCGATTCGGATCTGGTTTTCGACGTTCGCTTTCTTCCGAATCCATATTTCGTGCCCGAACTGAAGGAGCTTACGGGATCTGACGAACCCGTCATCAAGTACATCCGATCGCAGAGAGTCGCGATGGACTTTCTCGTGCGCCTTCAATCGATGCTTGATTTCCTGCTGCCGGAGTTCGACAGGGAAGGCAAGGCGTACCTGACGATCGCAATCGGCTGTACGGGTGGACGCCACCGTTCGGTGATGATGGTCAACTCGATCGCCGAGGCTATTGCGGATTCGGCGGCCCGAATCACGGTGATCCACCGGGATGTGGAGAAGCGGTAAGAAGTGGTCAGTGGCCAGTGCCGGAAGGGGCAGTCGTCCTCAACTGACCACTGGTCACTGACTACTGACCACTTCTTCTACAACCCTGCGTGATAAAATTCGGCAGCAAGGAGCGAGCATGATTGGCGGTCTCATAGTGACTCACGGCAGGCTTGCGGTGGAGCTGTTGAACGCGGCCGAGGCCATTGTCGGCGACATCCAGAACATCGCAGCGGTGTCGATCGGATGGCATGACGATGTGGACATGGCCTCCGACATGGTCGAGAAGGCGATCAAACGCGTGGACTCGGGTGCCGGCGTCTTGATTCTGACCGACATGTTTGGGGGAACGCCGACCAACATCGCCTCGACCTTCCTCGACCGGGGGGCCATCGAAATCGTCACCGGTGTCAACCTGCCGATGCTGATCAAGCTGACCCAACTCGGCCCCGAGGACGACCTGGCGGCGGCAGCGAAACTGGTACGAGAGAACGGCCAGAACAATATCCACATTGCCAGCGATTTGCTCTCGCCCAAATCATGACATCAAGAGAAGTCGTTATCGGGCATCGCCTGGGCCTGCATGCACGAGCCTCGGCGCGACTCGTGCGGCTGAGCCAGAACTTCTCCTCGGAAATCAGCCTGTCCAGGGCGGACGCTGGCAGCGACGTGGAAGCCGACGCCCGAAGCATTCTGGGCATTCTTCTACTGGCGGCGGGCCAGGGAACCCGGGTTCGGGTTCGTGCCGAGGGTGACGATGAAAAGGAGGCTGTGGACGCCGTGTGTCAGTACCTTGCGAGCCGGTGAATACGTCACCTGAGGGGTTCTCATCCCGGCGACTTGGAGTTCAATGAGCATAGTCGAGCGCAAACTGAAAGGGGTCGCAGCGTCTCCGGGCATCGCGTTCGGTCACGCCGTCACGGCGTGGGACCCGGAGCTGGTGACGCTCAATTATTCGCTGAAGGCCGAGCAGGTGCCCCGTCAGATCCAGAGCTTCCTCCGCTCCGTGGAGAAGTCCAGGGTCCAACTGGAGAAGATGCAGACCCGGCTGGAGCGTTCCCGAGGCGGTGATTCGACGACCCTGATCGATGCTCACCTGATGATTCTGGAGGACCGGATCTTCATCGACCGGATTGTCAAAAAGATCGAGAAGGAGCAGATCAACGCCGAATGGGCGATCCAGTCTGTCAGCGGGACGATTCTCGAGGCCTACGATCGTGTCCACGATGAATACCTGCGCGAGCGTCGCGGAGACCTGGAAGATATCGTTCGGCGGTTGCTGGTCAACCTGCGGTCCTATCAGCCTCCGACTTTCCGCTCCCTCCGATACCACACCATCCTCGTTGGGAAGACGATTCCCCCTTCGACGCTGATCGAACTGAAGTCCCCCCGGCTCGTCGGCCTTGTGACGGAGACGGGTAGCCCCTTGTCACACACGGCCATCATGGCGCGTTCCATCGGAGTGCCCGCTGTGATGGGCGTCGCCGACGTGCTGCCGGGGTTGATCTCGGGCGAGCTGATTATCGTCGACGGTGACGAAGGGATTGTCATCCGCGCCCCCTCCGACGAAACACTCGAGCGCTATCGAAGACGGGAACAGGAAGTCAAGAAGTCGCAGCGCCGGCACGCGCGGGCCATCCACGCACCGTGTGTGACCAAGGATCGCATTTCGGTCCTGCTGGGCGCCAACATCAACTTCAAGGAAGAGATAAAGACGGTTGTAGCCAAGGATTGTGAGGCGATCGGGCTCTACCGGACCGAGTTTGAGTTCTTTCGGGATGGGAAGCAACCGGAAGAGGACCGGCTCGTCGAGGACTATTCCTACCTTCTCTCGAAGGCACAAGCCCTGCCCATCAACTTCCGGACGATCGACGTCGGCCTCCGGGACGGTAGGGGCGACGGAATGAGCCCCGACAGCGGACTCCGTGGGCTGCGCTTCTGCCTGGAAAACCGGGATGTCTTCCGCACTCAGCTGCGGGCGATCTACCGCGCCTCCCCGCGTGGCCAGGCTCGGATCGTGCTTCCATTCGTGTCCACGCTGGATGAACTGAGCGCGGGAATGGATGTGATCGCCGACGTTCGCCGCCGATTGACACGAGGGGGGGTCCCATTTGACGAGACCGTGCCCGTCGGTGTCATGATCGAGACTCCGGCTGCTGCGCATACCTGCGACATGATGGCATCACAGGTGGATTTCTTCTGTCTGGGTACCAACGACCTGATCCAGTACTGTCTCGCCATCGACCGCACGGATCGTTCCGCTCTTCAGCTCTATAGTCCGTACCAACCGGCGGTGCTCCGTCTGCTCCGGCAAGTCCAGAAGCTGGTTGCACCGACAGGTAAACCGATTGTGGTCTGCGGCGAGCTGGCAGCCGACCCGATGTCGGCCGCCGTGCTGCTCGGGCTGGGGTTTACCGCACTGTCGGTGAACCTGGGAGCGTACTCGAGGATCAAGAGGATGATTCGCTCCGTGTCGATCGCCGATTTGCGGGAGATGACCGAAGATCTGATGAAAATGAGGAGCTATTCCAAGATCGAACAGCACGTCCGTTCGGTACTGGCAGAACAGTGAAGGAACCGGAGTCCAATCCGGAGCGGTTCCGGGGTTACATCCGCCCCTACGTCTGGGCCCTGGTTCTGTCTCTGCTGCTCGCCCTCGTCGTGGGCATCCTCGAAGCGATCTCCCCGTTCCTGATCGGGCTCGTCTTCGATACCGTGCTGGAGCAGTCCGCCGCACCGACCCTGGACATCCCCTTCTTTGACGACATCACCCTGGATGTCCCGGCGGAATACGGCGTATGGATTCTGGTGGCGCTCGTGGTGTCGACGATCTTGAAGGCCGGGGCCGAGTACGGGGGGATTGCTTCGACGGCCTTCCTCGGCCAGTCGGTCGTACGCGACTTGAGGGTCGACCTGTATCGATCGATCGTCTTTCAACCTCTCGGTTTCTTCGCGAACCACCCCACAGGCGGGTTGATCTCACGGGTCTCCGCTGATGTCGAAAAGGTCCAGATTGCGGTATCCGAGACTCTGGCGGAGTTTCTCAAACAGAGCGCGATCCTCTTGGCCCTGCTGCTTGCCGTGTTCGTGATCGATTGGAAGCTGGCGATCATGTCTCTCGTGCTCGTGCCCCTGGTCTTCTACCCCACGCTCTGGTTCGGACGTCGGCTCCGGAACCTGAGTCGTTCGAACCAGGAGGAAATGGCCGGCATGGCGAACATCCTCTTCGAAACCCTTTCCGGCAACCGTATCGTGAAGATCTTCACGATGGAAGGGGCGGAGCTGGGCAAGTTCCGATCCGTCGCAGACCGAATCTTCCGCCTGAACCTGCGCCAGAGGATGACGCATGCCCTGTCTTCTCCCCTGATGGAGATCCTCGGAATCTTTGTCGTTGTCGCGCTTCTCGTTTACGCCCGCAACCAGATCCAGGCTGGCCAAATGACCGTTGGCCTATTCGCGGCTTTCGTCATTGCCCTGATCAAGCTGTATGACCCGATCCGCCGGATGAGCGGAATCAACAACTCCTTCCAGCAGGCGATTGGCGCTTCAGGCCAACTGTTCAAGATCATGGCATCGGAGCGGGAGCCGGATCCCGGCTCGGTGGACCTCGATCAGTTTCGACAGAGCATCGACTTCATGGACGTGCGGTTTTCTTACGACGGAGTCGACCCGACACTGGACGGCATTTCGTTTTCGCTGCCGCGCGGGGAAGTGCTGGCTCTGGTCGGTTCCAGCGGTGTGGGCAAGACGACGCTCGTCAACCTGCTGCCACGTTTCTACGACGTGACAGGAGGCCGTGTGGAGATCGACGGAATCGACATCCGAGACTTCAAGCTGCGGTCTCTTCGGCACAGCATCGCGATGGTCACGCAGGATGTGATCCTTTTCAACGACACGATCCGAACCAACATCGCATACGGGAATCCCGATGCCGATGACGGCGCTGTCCATGCCGCTGCGCGCGCTGCCCTGGTCGACGATTTTGTTCGTAGCCTGCCCGAAGGTTACGACACCGCGATCGGAGAGCGTGGATTGCGACTCTCGGGCGGGGAGCGCCAGCGAATCTCCATCGCTCGAGCTCTCCTGAAGAATGCTCCGATTCTGATCCTGGACGAAGCGACCTCCTCACTGGATACGGAGTCGGAATCTCTGGTCCAGCAGGCTCTCGAGAACCTGATGGAGGGCCGCACGACCATCGTCATCGCACACCGGCTGTCCACGGTCCGTCGAGCCGACCGCATCCTCGCGCTTGCGGACGGACGTATCGTCGATGATGGCACTCACGAAGAGCTCATCCTCCGCCGTGGACTCTACTGGAAGCTCCACAACCTGCAATTTCAGGACGTGACTCAGACGCTGGAAGAGCGGGGGTAGGACGGGGGCATTGGAGATTGGACATCGGACATTGGAAATCGGACAGGTGAAATCGACATGATATACAGCATGACCGGCTTCGGCTCAGGGCGAATCGAAGCGCCGAACCTGGCCGTTTCGGTGGAAGCCAAGACAGTCAACCACCGCTACCTGGATGTCCACGTGCGGCTCCCGTCTGAGTTTCAGAGTTTGGAGGGAGTCGTTCGAAAAGCAGTGTCCGACAACCTGCGGCGGGGTCGTGTCGACCTGTTCGTCAAGATCGAACTGACGCGCGAGAAGATACGGATGGAAGCCAACCCGACTCTGATTTCCTCCTACGTCGAGCTGATGGACGAACTGCGGGCGAAGTATCCGATCGAAGGCGGGTTGACGCTGGAATCGATCTCGAAACTGCCTGGAGCGATCACCGTGTCGAATGAGAACTTGACGGCACAGGAGAAGAGCAAGGTTTCGGATCACCTTGAGGAGGCCACGCTGGCTGCGTTGCAGCAAGTCAAAGAGATGCGGATGAAGGAAGGCGCGTCACTCGTCCAGGATCTGGATGGCAGGATCGAAAAGATCCGCACGAATCTGGAAACAATCGAAAATGGGGCCGATGCCCTGTTGCAGCGTCACCGAGAATCGCTCTTGGCCCGGGCGGCGGAACTCGCCCCGGACCTGAAGGTCGACAGCAACCGGCTCGAGGTCGAAGCGCTGTTCTACGCCGAGAAGAGCGACATCGCCGAGGAAACGACTCGTCTGGAGAGCCACCTGAATCAGTTCGGAGACTTGAAGACACGTGACGAAGAGACGGGCAAGCGGATGGATTTCCTGCTACAGGAGATGAACCGCGAGGTGACGACGATACTGTCCAAGACTTCGGGTTTGAATCATGCAGGGAGCCGGATCGGGGAGGCGGCGATCGAAATAAAAGTGGAAATCGACAAGCTCCGGGAGCAGGTGCAGAACATAGAGTAGCAGTCAGTAGGTAGTAGTCGGTAGTCGGTCGCAGTAGAGTGATGTAACTGACTACTGACCACCGACAACTGACTACTATATAATTAAGAATTGCGCGGAAACTTGTACATTGTTTCGGCTCCTTCTGGCTCCGGGAAGACCACTTTAGTCCAGCACCTCATACGAAACTTCGAAGATCTGACGTTCTCGGTCTCCTACACGACGCGGTCCCCGCGTGCGGGCGAAGCCAACCACGTCGATTATTTCTTCGTCGACAGGGCGGAGTTCAAGGCGATGGTCGAGCGCGGAGACTTTCTGGAGTGGGCGGAGTATCACGGGAACCTGTACGGAACTTCCCGGAAGTTTGTGGAGGACAACCTCGCAGCGGGCAGGAACGTCATCCTGGACATCGACGTCCAGGGTGCCCGGCAGGTGAAGTCGGCGATGTCGGGTGCGGTGACGGTTTTCCTGATGCCGCCGTCCTTCGACGAACTGGAACGCCGGCTCCGTTCGCGCCGGCTCGAGGATGAAGAGACGATCCGAAAACGGCTCGCGATCGCGAAGAGTGAAATATCGTGTTACCGCGACTACGACCATGTCGTCGTCAACGACAAGCTGGATGAAGCGATACCGCAGCTGGATGCCATCGTGCGTGCAGGCGCCGCTCCGCCGCCGGGCGAAGCCGACCGTATTCATCAAATCATCGCGACTTTTGGAGGCTTAGATTGATCAAAATACCTGACAATGTTGACAGTAAATACCGTTTTGTCATCGTTTCGGCGCTTCGAGCTCGACAGATCCAGGGCGGGAGCGCCCCGAAGGTCGGCGATGAGGCACAGAAACCAACGCAGATCGCGAAACGGGAACTGCTCGAGGGACTGATTCAGTTCACGATTCCCGAGACAGAAGTGGTACTGAAGAAAGAATGACCACGGGCGACCGAGGTCCGGTCGCGGCGGTCCGCAGCGGGAGAGCAAATTGAGCGCGGCGACGTCATCGACGGCCAAAAAGAGAAGGATTGCGCTGGGGGTAAGCGGCGGAATCGCCTGCTATAAGGCTGCCGAAATCCTTAGACGGCTACAGGATGAGGGTCTTGACGTTGTCGTGATCATGACTCGAAACGCCGCCCGATTCGTGACCCCGCTGACGTTCGAAGCTCTCTCCGGCGAGCGGGTTTACGCCGATCTATTCGACGGCTCCCGGTCCGAACCCGACTTGCCGGATCCTTTCGACCACATCTTTCTCGCACAATCGATCGACCTCTTCCTGGTCGCGCCTGGGACGGCCAACTGTATCGCACGTATGGCTGCTGGTGTCGCGGACGACTTCCTCACGACCTTCCACCTTGCCGTCACGGCTCCCGTCGTCATCGCGCCCGCGATGAACACGCGCATGTGGGAGCACCCCTCGGTTCAGGACAACATCGCGACACTCCGCGCTCGAGGCGTTCGCTTCATCGATCCGGACGTCGGGCAGATGGCGTGCCACACCTCAGGGCCGGGCCGTCTGGCGGAAGTGAGCCGGATCGTCGACTACGTGACGACATTACTGTCGCACTCCGCCGACCTTGCCGGTAGGAAAGTGCTGGTAACAGCCGGCCCGACTGTTGAGGACATCGACCCGGTTCGCTTCATCAGCAATCGTTCCTCGGGCAGGATGGGGTTTGCGATCGCCGAAGCGGCACGGGCCCGCGGAGGCGACGTGACGCTCGTATCGGGACCGACCGATCTCGACTTTCCCGGAACCATCAGGGTTCGAACGACCCAGGAGATGCGCGATGCGGTCGTCGACCACTTTGACACCGCCGATGTTGTCGTCAAGGCGGCAGCCCCGTTGGACTTCCGCCCTCGCAGTGTCGCTTCCCACAAGATCAAGAAAGACGTCGGCCTCGACGTGGTCTTCGAGCCAACACCGGACATCCTGACCGAGCTCGGAAAGCGGAAGAACGGCAAGGTTCTGGTCGGATTCGCCGCCGAAACCGAGCGCCACATCGAATTCGGCTTCGACAAGCTGAAGTCGAAGAACCTCGATCTGATTGTCGTGAATTCAGTATCGGGACCCAATTCGGCTTTCGACGGTGATAGTAATCAAGCCAGTATCGTCGATGCCGATGGAGGACGGGAAGAACTGCCACGGATGTCGAAGCTGGAGATGGCGGATCGGATCCTGGACCGGGTTGTAGGCCTACTGTAGGGTTTTCGATCCCATCCGGGTGCGCCCAGCGCAGATTCCGTCGTTCTACTACGAGTGATCAGTGGCCAGTGGTCAGTGACCACCATCCAGCTGCTCTGACCACTGACCACTGATCACTGACCACTTCATGAACAGAACCGACATTTCCGACCAGCTAGCTTTTTTCCGCGACATCGGTATCGAATCCGTTGATCTTGGCGACGCGGACCTGAAGGAGGAGACCAGCCGGTCGGAAGCCTTGACTCTGGACGACATCCGTTACGAGTTGGGAGACTGCCAGCGCTGTGGGCTCGCGCCATCGCGCACCAACATCGTGTTCGGTGCCGGAAGTCCGAACGCGCGGTTGATGTTCGTCGGCGAGGCTCCCGGCTCGGAGGAAGACCGGCAGGGACTGCCTTTCGTCGGGCGAGCCGGACAGCTGCTGACTAAGATCATTGAATCGATCGGCTTCAGACGGGAAGATGTCTACATCTGCAATGTCCTGAAATGTCGTCCACCGGAAAACAGGAATCCGGAGGCGGTCGAAGTCGAGACCTGCAGTCCGTTTCTGAAACAGCAATTGGAGGCCATTCAACCCGAGATCGTCTGTTGCATGGGGACGTTCGCCGCACAGACGATGCTGGGGATGAAGATTCCGATCTCCAAGCTGCGAGGTCGCTTCCACAACATCGACGGGGTGCGTTTCATCGCAACTTTCCATCCGGCGTATCTCCTGCGCAACCCTGAGAAGAAACGGGAAGTCTGGGAAGACATGAAGCAGATTCGCGCTGAGCTCGCCGGGCAATAGTCGGAGCGTGATGTACGCCGAGGTTGCGCTCTGCCTTCCCTTTTCCCGTACGTTCCTCTACGAAATTCCCGATTCACTCGAACTGCCAGCAAGGGTCACCGTGCCGTTTCGCAGGCGCGAGGTCCAGGGCTTCGTGGTCGCGCTGCAGGACGAAAGGCCGCAGAATCTGGATGTCCGGCCCATCAGCGAGGTTCTCGATCGGAACCCCCTCATCCGTCCCGACATCTTCGAGCTCTGCCGATGGGTTTCCGACTACTACATGGCGCCGCTTGGGGAAGTCCTGAAGGGCGCACTGCCGCCGGCGATCACCCGCAAGCACGTCGATCGGTTCGAGCCCCGCAAGCCGCCGCCGCTCGCCGTCCGACACGGAGTCGACCTCACCGACGATCAGCGTCGGGCGTTGGGGACGATCATCCCGAACGATCGGTTCAACACCGTGTTGCTTCATGGTGTTACCGGGAGCGGCAAGACCGAGATTTACCTTCGCGCCGTCGAACACTTCCTCCGAGCGGGGAAGACGGCGCTGGTCCTTGTTCCTGAAATCGGCCTGACGCCGCAGCTACGTGAACGGTTCGAGAACCGGTTCGGCTCCCGCCTGGCCCTCCTGCACAGCTCGCTGACCCGGAAACAACGTATCGAAGAGTGGCTGCGGATCTACACAGGCAATGCCCCGATCGTCATCGGAACACGGTCGGCGCTGTTTGCTCCACTCGAGGACGTGGGGCTGATCGTCGTGGACGAAGAACACGAGGGCAGCTTCAAACAGGAGGAGATGCCCCGCTACCACGCCCGAGATTCGGCCATCATGCGTGCGAAGATGGCCGGCGCCCTCGTCGTGCTCGGATCGGCGACCCCATCGATGGAATCGTTCCGCAACGCCGAGCTCGGGCGCTACAGCTACGTCCAGCTTCCTGTCCGGGTCGAAGACCGTCCGCTGCCGGAAGTCGAGATCGTCAACATGCGGGACGAATACGTGCGGCAGGGAAAGCAGGCCCTGTTTTCCACGCGCCTGCTGAATGCGCTCGAAGATCGGCTCGAGGGTGGAGAACAGACGATGATCCTGTTGAACCGCCGTGGGTACTCGATGTTTCTGCTCTGTCGCCGCTGTGGTTACGCATTCACCTGCGACGCCTGCAGCGTGTCGATGACATACCACAGGTCGATCAACCGCCTCCTGTGCCACTACTGCGGCTCGACACGACAACCAGATGCCACCTGTCCCGAGTGTTCGAGCGAATACATCCACTACATCGGAGAAGGCACCGAGCAGGTCGAGTTGCGCCTTCGGGAGGTGCTGGATGGTGCCCGAATCGGGCGGATCGATCGCGACACGATGCGCCACGTTCGCGATTACGATCGACTGCTCGGGCAATTTCGGGCCGGGGAGCTGGACGTTCTGGTCGGAACCCAGATGATCGCAAAGGGGCACGATTTCCCCCGCGTGACGCTCGTGGGCGTGATTGCGGCCGATGCGGCGCTATCGCTGCCGGATTTTCGGGCAGCCGAACGAACGTTTCAACTGCTGACGCAGGTGGCGGGGCGGTCCGGGCGCGGCGACTCTCCCGGCGAGGTGGTGATCCAGAGCTACTTCCCCGATCACTACAGTTTCCAGCTCGCGGCCACGCATCGATTTGAAGAGTTCTACGCTCGCGAAGTGCATTTCCGGAAGGCGATGTTCTACCCTCCGTTCACGTCCCTGGTGAGTGTGATGGTACTGGATCGCAGTCGCGAAAAGGCCAGGGTTTTCGCTCAGGAGATCAGCGATTTCCTGGACGGCCTTCGGACGCGATCGATCCGTATTCTCGGTCCTGCAGCCGCCCCGCTCGAAAAACTCAAGCGTACCTACCGCCACCAACTGCTGATCAAATCCGCCTCGCGTGCGGACCTCCATAGTGCCCTGGGCCGCCTTCGGACTCACCTCGAAGAGCAGAAAACTTCCCCCACGAAAGTCATCATCGACGTCGACCCCGTCTCCTTAATGTGACATCGGGTTGCACGAACGGAGTCTTAACCACGGAGGCACAGAGGCGCTGAGGGAACTCACTAGCAAGAACTCCGTGCCTCTGTAACCTCCGTGGTCAGTCCGATCCCCCAGTTTGGACCTAAAGTATCAGAGCCGGCTGGTCGATGTGGTGATTGAGACGCAGCGTTCTTGTTGGGAGAAGTGCATGTCTGACGAATTGCTCGAGTTGAAGGTCGAAGAGAAGCGTTCCACCAGGAACGTTGCTAACGAGTTACTGGACGTCATCGATCGTCTGCTGGCTCTGCTCTCAGATGTCGCGGTCGGTAACGAGAGCCTCAAGACTACGCCGGAGTTCCGGTCCGAGCTCGGGGGATTCCGCAAACTTATCGCCGATCTCGATCCTGAAAGCGGCAAGTCGATCCAGGTGTTGGCAGAGTCGTGTCTCACAGCCTGCGAGAGGTTTTTCAGTCAAGCCCGGGAGCACGCTCTCAACCGGGAGATCGAGTTCATCGAGATCATCGATGTGCTGCGCGAGACAGTTCGCACGCTCGCCGGTCGATCTGCGGAATTCAGCGATAGCCTGATCGCATCATCCCGGCGATTTCAAGGCCTGCTGGAGATCAACGACATCCAGGTCCTGAAAGAACAGATCAAGACCGAAGCACAGGACCTGAACCGACTCGTGGAGGAACAGCGGAGGAGCGACCAGGAAAGTCACTCCCATCTGTCCGGCAAGATCGAAACCCTGCAGACCCGGCTGGCGCGAGCCGAGGAAGACGCATTGATCGATCCCCTGACTCAGGTCGCGAATCGGGGCTGCTTTGACGACTCCATCCGGAAATGGATCCGCCAGCACCCTTCGACGGGGGCCGGCTTCGTTTTGGCGCTGATCGACCTGGATAACTTCAAGCAAATCAACGATACCATGGGACACCAGGTCGGCGATCGCGTGTTGCTGGGAGCCGCGCAGATCCTGAAGAAATGTGTGCGCCCCGAGGACCTGGTCGCCCGCTACGGCGGTGAGGAATTTGCGATTCTCCTGGACGGCGTTACGTTGGACCAGGCGGAGTCGAAGTTTTCCGGACTACTGGGCGAAATCGCCTCGACGCGCTACGAGCTCCGGTCGGGAGACCCCGAGGGCTTCGTCCGCTTCACCGCAAGCTGTGGATTGGCGGGGTTCACGGGCAGTGAGACGGTCGAGCAACTCATCGCCTCGGCCGATGAAGCGCTCTACGAAGCGAAGAAGGCCGGCAAGAACCGCGTGGTCGTCAGCCAGAAGAAATCCATTCTGAAGGGCCTGTTCGGGAAGAAGCGCCCCGCGGCCTAGGCCGCGGGAGTATTCAGTTGCCAGTAGCCAGTAGTCAGATCGGAAATGCGCCAAACCGATTCAACTGACTACCGACTACTGACTACCGACTACTTCTTCTTCCCCATCTCCATCTCGTGGCTCCGCCAGCAATACCAGCAGGCGATGGTCGCGTACGGGCGCCATGGCTCGGCGATCTCCAGGCACGTCTTCTTGTCCGGAAGTTCCTCCAGACCATAAAGGCGCCGGATCGCGGCGCGAACGCCGAAATCGTCCCACGGCATGACATCCATGCGTCCGAGGGCGAAGATCAGGAACATCTGGGCAGTCCAGACGCCGATTCCCTTGACTCCAACCAACTCCCGGACCACTTCATCGTCGTTGAAGCGCCCAAGCCGATTCAGTCGAACCTGCCCCGAGTCCACCTTCTCAGCAAGGTCTAGAAGGTAGCGCGCTTTAGGCCGGGACACACCGATCGCACGAAGCTCTTCCACGCTGAGTCTGGCGATTCTCGCTGGAGTGAATCCACCGGGTCCGACCTGTTCGACCAGACGGCTTCGGACCGACCGGGCTGCGTATATGGAGATCTGCTGTGACAGGATCGAGTTTGCGAGCGAGCGAAAGCGATTTCGTTCCAGGCGGAGGGATGTCAGGGGTGGACACATCCGGATGACAGCCCGGATCACGGGATCATGGGACCGAAGGTGCCTTACCCCCGCATCGATCTTGTCGGCATAGCGTTTCATTCCTTGCCATTGTGGCCGTGGCTGTAACGCCAGAACTGGAAGGCGGCGGCCTGGATCAAGGAGAGGACTATCAGAATGGGATCAGTCGCGGTATAGAGTGAGACGAAGCGTCCAGCCGCGCGCAAAACAAGTACAATGACGACGACGGCCGTCACGTTGACGACGAAGAATGTGACCGCGACCCCAATCGATTCCGCAAGCCTACCCAAACCTTCACGCAAGGCTGCTGGAGAGATTCTCAACAGTCGGGTTCCGAACAGGTACGCCCCGAACGAAGTTCCGATCGCCAGGATCAGCAGTGTCAGTGTTGTCACTTAGAGATATCCCGCCGCTCGATAGTAGAGGCGCGCAGCCTGTTCCCGGACTACCCAGTCCAGAAGTTTCAGCCTCGCCGTTGGGCCACTGCTGCCGTTCGCGATGGTGTCGGCAGGAGCGGTGAGGACTTCGAAGCCCTCGTTCTCAAAAAGGGCGCGAGCGCGAATGAGGTGCTGTGAATCGCTTACGAGAAGGATGCGGCGCACTCCCATCGGGCTCAGCACCTCGTTCATCAGCCTCGCCTCGTCCCGCGTGGTCAGGCCTCGTGACTCTGTAACGATGTCCTCGGGCGGTATCCGCATGGTCAGAGCGAGTAAGCGCCGGAGTGACGCCTCGGAGCGATAGTTCTCGACGGACTTCGGGCCGAGCAGTGCCAGAAGCGGTGCGTAGCCCAATTGGTACAGCTCCAGACCCCGCACAGCGCGCTTCAGCGAGGCGACTCCCATTTCCCCATCCGCACCCAATCCTCCGCCCAGAACGACGACCGCGTCGGCGGGCGCAAGTTCGAAGTCCGCCATCAGGTGAACAGCAAGAACGTTCGCAAGCGGAGTGAACCCCACGAACACGTATCCGCCGAGCGTCAGAACGCCCAGCCAACGGAGCAAATGTGTGATGCGCATAGGGCCCAGATTATAGCAACTGGAGCGGCAGCCGGTTTTGATTAGACACTCTTCCGGTCCGATGTTAGATTCTTCCAAACCCAAGCGTTACAGGTGGTTTTGATGAAACCGACGAGATCCGAATTCAGTGCGACGTTGGAGGAGGAACCATGAAAGCGATCAAGACGTTGGTAGCTGTCCTGCTTGCGGCGGGCCTCGCCTTCGGACTACAGCATGGCGACCGGCCCGCGACCCACACGCAGGGCACCCGCTCTCCCGTGCTGGCGATGAACGGCATGGTGGCGACCAGCCAGCCTTTGGCCTCCGCAGCGGCCCTCAGCATCCTGATGGAAGGGGGTAATGCCGTCGATGCTGCCATCGCCGCGGCGGCGGCCCTCAACGTCGTCGAACCGCCGATGACCGGCATCGGCGGCGACATGTTTGCCCTGCTCTACATGCAGGAGGAAGGCAAGGTTACCGCGCTGAACGGCAGTGGCTGGGCGGGTTCGAAAGCGACCCTCGACTATTTCAAGTCGCACGGCATGAACCGGATTCCAGGCGACATCCACTCGGTCTCGGTCCCCGGTGCCGTCGCAGGGTGGTTCAAGCTCCACGAGCGCTACGGCAAGTTGCCGATGTCCCGCATTCTCGAGCCGGCAATCTTTTACGCGGAGAATGGGTTCCCGGTCTCCGAGATCATCGCCGGGCAGTGGTCGGGCGCGGCCGGTAAGCTCAGGCGCAACCCAGCCGCGATGGAAACCTACCTTATCGATGGGAGGGCACCCAGGCACGGCGAGGTGTTTCGGAATCCAAACCTTGCTCGGACCTTTCGGCTGATCGCCGACGAAGGCCGCGATGCTTACTACAAGGGGGAGATCGCCCGCAAGATCGTCCAGACATCGGATGAGCTCGGCGGTCTGCTGACGCTCGCGGACTTCCAGGAATTCGATGCCCAGTGGGTCGAGCCCGTCTCGACGACCTACCGCGGTCATGAAGTCTACGAGATGCCGCCCAACACTCAGGGAATCGCCGCGCTGGAGATGTTGAACATCGTCGAAGGTTTCGACTTGAAAGCGATGGGGCACAATTCGGTCGAATACCTCCACACGATGGTCGAAGCCAAGAAACTGGCCTTTGCTGACCGCGAGGTCTTCATCGCCGACCCCGATCATGTGGACCTGCCCACGGCCACGATCATCTCCAAGGAGTACGCGGCCGAGCGCCGTCGTCTGATCGATCCGGATCGCGCCCAGCGCGAATCTCCGCCGGGGATGTCGGAGGAGGGCGACACGGTGTATTTCACGGTCGTCGATGGCGATCACAACGTCGTGTCGTTCATCAACAGCCTGTTCTCGTCTTTCGGCTCCGGTGTCGTCGCAGGCGATACGGGCATCGCGCTCCACAACCGGGGCGGATCGTTTGTCCTGGATCCCAGCACCGCAACCGCGTGGCCCCCCGGAAGCGCCCGTTTCACACGCTCGTTCCCGCGATGGTGCTCAAGGATGGGCAACCGTTCTTCTCCTTCGGCGTGATGGGTGGGGACATGCAGCCTCAAGGCCATGTGCAGGTCGTGGCCAACGTCGTCGACTTCGGGATGGACGCTCAGCACGCGGGCGAAGCGCCGCGTTTCCGCCACTCCAGTCGTGGGGTTGCGCTGGAGTCGGCGATCGACGGGAACATCCGTTTCGGCCTGTCCCGGAAGGGCCACAGCATCATCAATTCGTTCGGTGCTTTCGGGGGTTACCAGGGAATCATCATCGATCCCGTGTCGGGAGCGCTGATCGGAGGCTCCGATCCACGCAAAGATGGCCTCGCTATAGGCTGGTAGCCAGTCGGAAGTCATCGCATTCGCTATTGGAGATTCCGCATTGGACACTTGGTGATTCGAGATTCGAGATTGAAGATTTAAGTACGGGACCGCCCAGTCTGCAATCTCGAATCTCCAATCGGAAACCCTTCACGCATTCCGAGTTCCCATAGTCCGCGCAAATCCGTGCAAGGTCGGCACATTTCGTTGCCAAACCTGCTATACAGTTTTTAGACGCAGAGATGGATTCGTTAACAAGGCGACTACTGCTTATATTGGGCTTGCTGGGCGTCGTGCTCGCCGCCGGGACGATTGGCTTTCACGTCGTCGAGGGGTGGGCGTGGTTCGACAGCTTCTACATGGCTTTGATCACGCTGACGACGGTGGGTTTCGGCGAGCTTTTTCCGATCAGTACCGAAGGACGCGTCTTCGCCTCCAAGACGCTCGAAGAATCCGGAATCCGCCAGAACTACGGCCTGATCGTTCTCGCCATCCAGAAACCCGAGGAGACCATGCTCTTCAATCCCGCGCCGAGTACCCGGATCGAAGTGGGTGATTTCCTGATCGCCATGGGCGAGGCTTCGAACCTCAAACGGATGGAAACGGATTTCGAGTAGGGCGCACACTTCGGCTAGAGCAGCGTCATCGCGCGTCCGACTTCATGCTCGCTGCCGATCAGGTGGACGCGGTCCCCGCGCTGTAGGACGAAATCAGGGGCGGGATTTGCAAAGACTTCCTCGCCGCGCTGGACGGCGATGATCGTGGAGCCGGTCTTCGAACGGATGTCGAGTTCCGCGATGGATGACCCGGCAGCGACGCCGCGCACCACGGCTTCGAACGACCGTATTGAAGAGTCTGTCCGGATGGCGGCCGGCATGGAGCCACGCAGCGGTTTGTACCGCTGCTGGCGAATGTCGAGGATGGCTTCGTCGATCTTCGAGGGATGAATTCCCAGCCGGTCCAGGAGTCGCCGGATGATCGTCAGCGACGTCTCGAACTCTTCGGTGACGACCGTGTCCGCTCCCGCCTCGTAAAGCGGCTCGATCTCCGCCTCGAGGCGCGTTCGGACAATGATGAAGGCCGACGGGTTCAGCTGGCGGGCTGCCGCCAGGCCCCGACGCGTGGCGACGGGGTCGGATATGGCGAATACGATCGACTTGGCGCGCCGGGCGCCCACCCTATCAAGCACGGCATTGTTCATGGCGTCCCCGTAGTGAATCGGCACGCCGTCGGCGCGCGCGGTCTTCACGGTTTTCGGATTGAGGTCGAGCACGACGTAGGGCAGCTTCGAGGCCTCGAGCAGCAACGCGACGTTCTTCCCGTTTAGCCCGTATCCGACGATAACGGTGTGATCCGTGAGCTCGGGCTCATCGCCGTCGTCTTCAGTGGCGCGCCGCGGCGTGGTGGGCAGGCGCTCGGCCAGCGCCACCGCCACCGGTGAGAGAACCATCGTGGCGAGGATCGTGGCCAGCACCAGTTGTTCGAGGTTGGGTGTCAGCAGGGCATTCGGCTGCGCGGCACGCAGGAGCACGATCGAGAACTCGCCGATCTGAGCCAATAGCAACCCGACGGCCACGGCGATCCGGAGCGGGAAACCCAGTGTCCGGACGACACCGGTGGTGACGGCGGCTTTGACAGCCATCACAGCGATCGCCGCGCCGATGATCGTCAGTGCGTTGTCGAGTATGAAACGGGGGTCGAGCAGCATCCCGATCGAAACGAAGAACAGGCTGTTGAACGTTTCGCGGAAAGGCAGCACGTCGGAGAGAATCTGATGGCTGTACTCGGATTCGGAGATCACGAGCCCGGCGACGAATGCCCCGAGACCAGCGCTGATGCCGAAGCGTGTGCTGGTCCACGCGATGGCGACCACGGTCAGGATGACCGAGAGGATGAAGATGTCGCGGCTGCGCGCCTCGACGGTTCTGGAGATGAACCGGGGAACGATCGCGCGCGCCAGGAACAGGATCACGACGATGGCGACCACCGACACCGTCAACGTCCCCGCCAGATTGAAGGCGTCCATGGCCGCCCTCCCGGTGACGAAGGGCAGGAAGAGCATCATCGGCAGGACCGCGATGTCCTGGAATACCAGAATCGCCAGCGAGACGCTGCCTTGCGCGGACTGCGACTGGCCCCGCTCGTGCAGCAGCCGCAGGCCAATCACGGTGCTGCTCAGGGCCATCAGCATTCCGAGGAACACCGCCAGTCTTATCGATCCACCGACGAGCGCGCCGGTCACGCCCACCAGGAGTCCAGTCACCAGGACCTGGCCGCTGCCTCCACCGAGAACCGCCCACCGCATCTTCCGGAGTTTTTCAGTGGAGAACTCGACGCCGATCGAAAACAAAAGGAGCATCACCCCGATCTCCTCCATCCGCTGAACCTCGTCGATGGACGCGATCAGAGCTAGACCTGAAGGCCCGATGATGGCGCCGGCTACAAGGAAACCGGTGATGGTCGACAGGCGTGCGGCGTGGAAAAGATAGGAGACAAACACGGCCGCTCCAAAAAGGATCGTCAGGTCGCGAAGGAAAACTGTGTGTTCCATAAAGACCAGCCATGGCGGTCCGCGTTCAGCGTTGAGCGATCAAGTCCGGAGGCCCGATCTGAAAGCTGGCCGCTGAAAGCTCATTCTTTCCTCGGCTCCATCCCCAGGTCCGATACGATCACCGCTCCCAGCTTCGTGAATACTTCGGGCGAGGTCTTGATCTTCAGGTTCCGCTCACCCCCGCCCAGGATGATCCACTCACACTGCATCACCCTTTCATCGACGTAAAGGGGCAGACCCTCGGGAAGCGACATCGGCGTCACACCGCCGACTTCCATTCCGGTCAACTCCTTCATCTGTTCCGCAGAAGCGAATGAAGCCCGCGAAACTTCCATCAGCTTGCGGACCCGCTTGTTCACGTCCAGAAAGTGAGTCGCCAGCACGACGCATGCGGCATGTTTCTTGGGTCCTCTTTTCGAGACCACGATGATCGTGTTGGCGGACTTCTCGAGCGGATATCCGTATTTCTTGCAGAATGCGGCGGTGTCGGCGAAGGCCGGATCGATTGCGATGGTTTCGAAATCGACGCCGAGCGCCTCCAACGTGGCGACGACTGGCGATCGGGATGAGCTCATCTTTCAACTCCTAGGCGCATGATACACTTGCCGTCACCCACGACAAGAGAGGTCGACATGCAAAGTCTGCGGAAGACGACCCCTTTCACACTCGTGAGAAAGACGACCGCGTTCACGCTCGCGTTGGGGGTTGCCTCGACGCTTGTCCTCCTGTTCAGTCATCTGGCGCTCACCGACATCTGGCATGGCGAGGGTGACCTCTGGCTGGAGTGGATGATCCTTCAGATCGGTGCCTCTGTCATCATCGCATTCCATCTGGCGACGTTCGTAACGCTGCGGCGCGTCCGCCGCTTCCTCGACGAACGGGCGCAGGGCTGACAGGACTGGGTCCCCATGGAGCTGGAAGTCGGACAGAAAGCCCGCCGGTCGCTCACCCTGGGCGTCGAGCACGTGAAGTCGTTCGCCGAGATGTCAGGCGACTACAACCCCCTCCATTTCGACGAGGCATTCGTCTCCAAGACGAAGTTTGGAAGACTCGTCGTCCAGGGCGGCTTGACCACGGGTTTGCTTCACGCCCTCGTCGCGATGGACATGCCGGGGCCGGGAACGGTCTTTCTCAGCCAGAATTGGAAGTTCACCGCCCCCGTCTTTATCGGCGACACCATCACGGCCGAAGCCGAGATCGTGAGCGTTCACGACAACAAGCCGGTAACGCAGCTCAAGGTCGAGGTTCGGCGCCAGGATGGCGAGACGGTGCTGCAGGGCGAAGCCTGGTGTTATACCTTTCAACCAGCAGATAGATGATGTGCCCGCCGGCCCTCAATTGATGTTCACGCGCGTCGAGCAATCGCGCTACACTCCATATTTCCCCGAAAAGAAACGATGACTTACTCGAACTCTGAATCGCTCGTCAGCCCGGAGTGGCTCCATGAAAAAAGAGTCGACGATTTTATTGTCGTCGTCGACTGTCCCTGGGAGCAGTCGAGCTACGCACGCGCCCATGTTCCTGGGGCCCTGTGTCGACAGGGTCACGCCTACGTGAAGGGCGAGGACGACTCCGGAAACCCGAAGTTGCACCTGCCCTCCGTCGAGGAGTTTCAGAAGCTCGCCTCCGAGCTGGGCGTTGGCCCCGAAACAACGGTCGTGGCCTACGACGACTGGGGAACGCTCTTCGCCACCCGTCTCTGGTGGGTCTTCCGCTATTACGGGCACGCGCACGTGAAGATCCTGGACGGAGGATGGCAGGGATGGGTTTCGGCTGGACTACCCGTATCTTACGAAACGGTCCCAGCTCGGGAGGCGCCGACGCTGACGCCAAAGCTTCAGCCGGACCGTTTTATTTCTGCCGGGGAACTGATGGCGGGACACGCCAGTCTCCCGGTCATCGATGCTCGTTCCGACGACGAATACCACGGGAGGGCGGCCCACGGCAACGAACGGGTCGGGCATGTCCCAGGAGCCCTTCACCTGGAGTGGAACCGATTACTGGAAAACTCCACGGACCCGCAGGTGGTACGGCGCTTTCGTTCTCCCGAGGAGATCCAAGCCATTTTATCTGCGACCGGAGTCGACCCGGCCGCCGAGACCGTTACCTACTGTCAGGCGGCGGTGCGGGCGACATTCGTGGCGTTCGCACTCGAACTCTTGGGACAGAGCCCGGCGCGGGTCTATGACGGGTCGATGGCCGAGTGGGCCAACAGGGATGACACGCCATTGGACTAGTGCAGACAATACCGACGCAATCAAGCAAACCATAGAGTAGGGAGTTCACCATGCCACGCATCGTCGATTCGATATTAATGGAGTTCGACCAGGAAGCCGCGACCACTAGACGTGTCCTCGAGCGGGTTCCCGGCGACAAGCTCGACTGGAAGCCGCATGAGAAATCCATGTCGCTCGGACAGCTGGCTCAGCACGTCGCCAGCATGCCGGGAGACATTGCCGGGATGGCCGCCCTGGACGAGGTGGAAGTGCCCGACTTCGGTGAGGCACCGTCGGCATCGTCGGTCGAAAACGTGCTGTCCACGCACGACGAGGGTGTCGACAAGGCGCGGGAGTTTCTAAACGGCATGGATGATGCGGCGGCGATGGCGACCTGGAAGGCCGTGAAGGGAGGGCAGGAACTGATGGCTGTCCCACGGATCGGCGTGGTTCGCTCGATCATGCTGAACCATTGGTACCATCACCGGGGTCAGATGTCGGTCTACCTTCGCTTGTTGAATGTTCCCGTGCCATCGATTTACGGTCCGAGCGCGGACGAGAATCCCTGGGATTGACGGTTTGAACGACCGCGGCGGGCCTGCCCGTCGCTGCGGTCGCGGGCAGACGCGGCAACCAGCGAAACACCGATCGCTACGACACTCTGATAAAGGGTGGCCATGTGATCGATCCCTCCGAGAACCTCTCCGCCGTCCGTGACGTGGCGATCACCGGTGGGAAGATCTCTCGTGTTGCCGCCGATATTCCCCGGTCCTCAGGCCGTCGAGTGATCAGCGCCGGCGGACACATCGTCACGCCAGGTCTCATCGATATGTTCAAGGGCGGCCGAGCATACGGCTCCATCACCGCGTGATTGCCGAGTTTTTCCTGGCCACGGCGAACTGTGAACACAGTCCGTAGCGGCACACCTGTCCGACATGGACGATCTTCCAGTCTGTTTCTCGCAGGTGTTCCTCGATCCGAATCGGACGGCAGCCGCCCACCCAAGCCGGCCGCAGCGAATGCGCCGCCATCCACACTCTTTCGATCAGGCGTGATCCCACCCCCTGGCCGTGGGTCAGGCTCGCGAGCCCGAGCAGACCTCCCGACACCAGTGGCCTGTAACGGAGATATCAGCACCATCGCCGATGGGTCTTGGCAGTCGAGGTCGAGGAGAGAGGAGGAATTGATGCGGTTTCATCATGACGACGAACGACAAAGAGATCGGCGGCAACCCCCATCGGCCCGGAGGGTTGCGGCCCAACGGTTGGGTCTTCGTTGCCGCTACCATTTTTTTGTAAGACCCGCTTCTCACGGGTTGTCGGCTCCTAGAATCCGGTGCCGTTCCACCGCAACGCTGGTACCGATATCTCCGTTACAGGCCACTTGAACCCGGCGCGCCTCACTCAATGCGATTTCGATGTCTTCGTAGAATCTCTGGCGGTCCTGTTTGGATCCGAACCGATCGTAGAACTCCCGAGCTTGCCCGTGCGACAGCATTCTCGGGCATGGTATCAACCTCCCCCCTGAGCGTGGTGGCTGGATGAAGCCGGTTCGGTTCAGCAAGCCATATCGGGCGGCTGCGAGGCTGAGGTCGGGTCTTGGCGTATACTGCCTGCGTTCTGGCGATTCCTGGGCGAAACGAGTTTTCCATGACTGGTACCGACGCGCGATACGAGAAAAAAAGGATCGAAGTTCTCGGCCGCAAGATGGCGTATGTCGAAGTCGGCGACGGGGACCCGCTTGTTTTTCTTCATGGCAACCCCACGTCGTCTTTCCTCTGGCGCAACGTAATGCCGCACCTGGAGGGGCTTGGGCGCCTGGTTGCACCCGACTTGATCGGGATGGGCGATTCGGACAAGCTCGAACCGAGCGGCCCGGATCGCTACCGATTCGTCGAACACCGACGGTATCTGAACGCCCTGTTCGACCAACTCGGCATCACCGAACGCGTGGCCTTCGTCGTGCACGACTGGGGATCGGCCTTGGGCTTCGACTGGGCGAACCGACATCGGGAATCGGTGCGAGCCATTGCTTACATGGAAGCCATCGTTCAACCGCTCGGTTGGTCGGATTGGCCCGAAGCGGCTCGTGGCGTGTTCGAAGGCTTTCGATCTCCGGCCGGCGAGACCATGGTGCTCGAACAGAACGTCTTCGTCGAACGCGTGCTGCCCGGCTCGATGCTGCGGGCGCTGACCGCGGATGAGATGGACGTATACCGAAGACCCTTTGCGGAGGCCGGAGAGGGTCGCCGCCCGACGCTGACGTGGCCGCGCCAGATTCCGATCGACGGCCACCCGGCTGACGTCCACGACATCGTCGCGGACTATGCGGAATGGTTGAGCCGTTCCGATGTGCCCAAGCTGTTCGTCAACGCGGAACCGGGCGCGATCCTTACCGGCGCTCAGAGGGACTTCTGCAGGGGTTGGCCGAACCAGAGCGAAATCACGGTCAAGGGCGTCCACTTTATCCAGGAGGATTCACCCGTCGACATCGGGCAGGGAATCCGGTCGTGGCTCGAGTCCGGCGCCGATGGGAGACAAGAACCCGGTGCCGAAGGTGTGTAAATCCGAGGTGGAATAGTCTTATCCTGTGTGGAGCAGTTTCTGAGAAAAGCTGGGAAGGGCGATCACAATGTAACGAGGCTGGCCGACGGGCTGGCTGGCGAGTTAAGTCGACCGAGGTCGACCAGGCTGCCAGCATTGCGGGCTGGGGTCCCGTGCCCGCCGGACAACCTTCACGATGAGTGGTGTACACGCAAACCATAGTGTGTATACGACTCGAATGCAAGCCTTTCCTGCAGGTTTTTCTACTCTTTAGCGCTCCGTGGCTAATCGCTACCTTGTCGGAATCACCAATACGTTCTGCAGGACCTCACGCGATGCTATGATGTTTCAAATCCATTGAGATTTGAGGAGAGTGACACCGTGAAACGTGTTCCCCCATTCATCCTCGTGCTGCTCCTGTGGGCCGCGCCCTCCTTCGCACAGCGTCAGCAGGATCCGTATGATCAGAACATCCGTACCGGCCCTGAAGTTGGCGAACGGATCCCAGACTTTCGGGCAGCCGACCAGGGCGGCCGCCTGGTCGATTTCGATTCGGTCAAGGGCCCGAACGGCGCGATGGTTTACCTCAACCGTTCCGCGGACTGGTGACCGTTCTGCAAGACTCAGCTCGTGGAGCTGCAAGACACCCTGGATGAATTGGCAGAGCAGGGCCTCGGGTTGGTCGCGATCACCTACGACACCCCGGAGGTAATCCGGCACTTTGCCGAACGCCTCGGGATCACCTACCTGCTGCTGGCTGATACCGACTCGAAGATTATCAGAGCTTTCGACATCCTGAATACGAACATCCCCGAAGATCACGAATGGTACGGCGTGCCGTTCCCCGGGACCTACGTCGTGGACGCGAACGGAATCGTGAAGGCCAAGTATTTCGAACAGGATCATCGGGAGCGCTACACCGCGGATTCGATCCTGACCCGGGAGTTCGGCGTTGCGGGCGCCCGGCGTGTCGAAGTGCAGACCGACCATCTTACGCTCACCGCGTACTCGAGCGATGATGCAGCGAGGTCGGGCAACCGAATTACGCTCGTCCTGGATGTGGAGCTGCCCGAAAGGATGCACATCTATGCGCCCGGAGTGGAGGGCTACACCGCGAGCGAGTTCAACATTGCCGAAGATCCGCTCCTGATCGCACACGAGACCGAGTTTCCTGAGGCGGAGATTCTTCACCTGCCCGCGATCGACGAACGAGTGCCAGTTTTCCACCACACGGTTCGGATCCGGAAAGATGTCACGATTTCGGCGCGGGCCCGGCAAGATGAGATCAAGATCGGTGGCAGCTTCAAGTACCAGGCCTGCGACGACACGATCTGCTACCTGCCGGCTGAAGTCCCCGTCGACTTCGTCGTGGAGCTCTCGCGGCACGACGGCCGCCGCGCCCCAGCCGAACTGCGCCGCAAAGGCCCGTAGAGCGGAGGATGAGTCAATCCGAGAAGGATCGCCGCATCGACTACGTGGAGTTTTCTGCCACGGATATCGAGGCGACCAAGAGCTTCTATCACAGCGTCTTCGGATGGATCTTCGAGGACTTCGGGCCGGAGTACACGAGCTTCAGCGACGGCCGCCTCGGGGGCGGGTTCACCAAGGTCGAGGCCAACCAGAGTGGTGGACCTCTCGTCGTCATCTATGCGGTCGATCTCGAGGCGATCGCGTCGCGGGTCCGTGAATCGGGCGGAAAGATTGTTCGCCAGACTTTCGAGTTTCCCGGCGGCCGGCGTTTCCACTTTACGGACCCGAACGGGAACGAACTGGCTGTATGGTCTGACAATTAGCTGCGGAATGACCAGAAGAAACACAGTTTCGCTCCTTTTGCTGCTGGGGGCGGTGTTGCTGAGTCCGGCGCTGGTCAAGGCCCAGGCTCAGGAAGGACAGCCGTTTCCCGCTTTCGAACTCCTGAACTCGCAGGGGGGTGTCGTCTCTTCCGACCAGTTCGACGGCAAAGTCCGGCTCATCAATTTCTGGGCTACCTGGTGCCCCCCATGCCGCGTGGAAATCCCCTGGTTCAGGGAATTCAAGCGGCAGTACGAAGACCTGGGTTTCGAGGTCGTCGGTGTCACGCTGGACGGAGACAACAGCGAGGGCATCGCCAGGTTCATACGCGATCTCGAGATCAATTATCCGATCGTGTTGTCGAACGAGAAGATCCTCAGAGATATCGGAGGAATCATCGGCGTGCCGACGACCTTCATACTCGACCGTCGAAGTCAGGTCGCTTTGAAGCACGTGGGTCTGGCCAGCCGCGAGCAGCTTCTGGCGAAGATTGAAGAACTGTTGGAGGAGGAATGATGCGGACGCTGCTTCTGCTCTCCTTCAGCTACCTCCGAGACAAAGCCGGGCGCAGAATCCTGCGCGACGCGGCGACGGGTTCGGAATGGGACGGTTTCGAAGGCCGTGCGATCTCAGGTCCGCTCTCCGGGACCCGGCTCGAGGAAGTACCGTCTTTCGTTTCCTACTGGTTCGCCTGGAAGGCCTTCTTCCCCGATTCCACGGTACTGGGACGTGCAAACTGACTACTGACTACTGACTACTGACTACTGACTACTGACTACTGACCCTACTCACATTCCGAAGAAGAGGCTTCTCAGCCGGTTCGCGAAGTTGAAGTACTTCGGGACATCCTTCGGGGCAATCGATCTGCCTTGTCTGTAGGCTTTTTTTTCAGGGGATCTTGCTTGAAATCGCCAGGAGTCACGCGAAGAATAGAGTCATGTCGCATATTCGCTGGGGACTGGTCCTGATCCTCGTCTCTTTGGTCGCCGGCCTGGCACTCGGACAGTACGGCCGGTTCGGCCAGCGCTCGCGACGCGTCTTTCAGAACGAACCTGCAAAAACCGAATTCATCTTTGCGCGATGGGCCTATGCCGGCAGGGGCGGATGGGCCCATGACTACCCGGACGCCGAACAACACCTCAACCAGATCATGAGCGAAGCCACGATCATCGACGTCGAGGAGATGTCGTATCGGATCGTCCCGATTGCCAGCGAAGAGATATTCGAATACCCGTTCGGCTACATTTCAGAACCAGGCATGATGTGGCTCAGTGACCTGGAGGTCCGGAATTTCAGGGAATATGTCGAGCGGGGTGGGTTGGTGATGATCGACGACTTCGATGGCCCACGACACTTCGAGATGATGGAGGCCAACCTGATGCGTGTGTTCCCGGAGCGGGAGTTGGTGGTTCTCGACGACACGCACCCGATGCTGAACACGTTCTACGACATCGACAGTCTGTACATCGAATCGCCTTACGCGGTCGGTGGCGCCGCTATCTTCTACGGGATCGAGCGCGACAACGGCGATCTGGGAGTGATCATCTGCTACAACAACGACGTCGGCGATTTCTGGGAGTGGATCGACCGGCCCGCGTTTCCGCTGAGACCCTCCACCGAAGCCTTAAGGCTGGGGATCAACATCGTGTTGTACGCGATGACGCACTGACCCCGGGGACTTCGGCACTCTCCTACAGCTCCAGCTTCCCGTGCACGACCATGTCTTTGAGGCTGAACTTCTTCCTGAACTTGAACGAGGCTGTGCCGGCCTCAAGCCAGAGGCTGACTGCTTTCAGGACGTCTCGCCTCACGTCGATCCTTCGGGTCAGGGTTCGACGCACTCGAAGTTTGCCGCGTCGTCTGTGTTTCCGGACCCTGTGTATGCCGCAACCATCGGATAGGGACAGAGCGGACGCGTCCGGATGGCCGTCCGGTTCTCGTCGTACTTCGTGGCCAACAAATCATCCGGCGCGGCGTCTCGTTCCACCCAATCGGTGATGGCAGCGAGCCAGTCGACGTCGTCGGGCCCGGGGCCGCCCGAGCAGTGAAGCACACCCGGCATCATGAACAGACGGGCGTAGTCGCGGACGTTAGGATCACCCGCTTCGACACCCTCGTAGTAATCGATCGTGCCGAGCGCGGTGATTGCAGCAAGTGCCGGGTGTCCGCGGAAATGACAGGAGCGGCGAGGTCAGCGGGGTCCGGGTAGATTCTCCGCTGGGTCTGGATGAAACCAGCCCCGAGGCCGGGCCAGTCGTAGGCGGGTGCGCCGACAACGATGCCGTCGAAGTCTCCGGGATACCGTTGGGATTCCATCATCCCCTGACCGCCGCCGCGCGAACACCCGAAGAAGTAGGAATAGGCGATCTCGCCGTCGTAATAATCACGGATCAGGTTCTTTGCGGTATCGGCGGTGCGATGAACGGCCCGGTAGCCGAAGTCGATCTCCGCTTCGGAATTCTCCAATGCCCAACCGGCCTCGATGCCGGTTCCAGAGTGGCCCGTGTCGGTTCCGACGGTCGCATAACCCTGCGCCGTGCGAACGGCTGCGCCTGGTTCTGGACGGTTCCGACAAAGCCGCCCCCGCCACCCATGACGAACCGGCCGTTCCATTCCTCGGGGAGGAGCAAAGCGAACCGGATCCGCCCGTCGATCATTCCGTTTACGCTACAGTGGCTCGGCACTCCATCCGAGGCTGCGACCTCGTCTGAAGACGTGACATTCACATCCGACATGTTGAGGGCAGCCAGGTCCGCACAAGCCGATGTCACCTCGCTGGTACACGCCGCGGTGGCAAGGGATACGACGACGAGAACCACCCATAAGCAACGACAAAGCATTTCTACCTCCAGGGCGCCTGCAACGGCTCGCTTCACACCTCAGGCTGACTTTCAGAAAACTTGGGTGAATATTACGAAAGGCAGGGACCCGGGTCAAAGAAAAGCCCTGTTTCCCACTGTGAGTGCGTTCGGCCGGGTGAATTATGCATTAAGATGAAGCACCTGTACCTGGCGACGAGTGCGCGCTCGAAGCGAATCTTCAGACTGGACGAAGCGATGGCAGAACACAATGAGAGATCCGTTGGTATAAGCCGTCTCCTCGGTTCGGGTGGAATGGCGGCGGCCGGTTCAGTTCTGGGAAACGTCATTGCCTTCTACGTTGCGCTCGGCGCCTCGATGGACCTTCCCGGGCAGGTAACCATCGATATCTTTCGGGTGAGTGGGGCTAGTGTAGGAGGCGTCCTGAGCGCGGTGGTCGTGTACTCCCTCCTGGAGCGCTACACCGACAATGCCGCTCGTTACTTTCGGCTGACCGCATTGGTCGTCCTGATTGTATCGTTCGCAGGGCCCCTCAGAAGCGGCGCTGATAGCGCGACCATCGTAACCTTGTCGGCAATGCACGTCCTGACGGCGTTCTTCTGCGTGTGGCTCATTCCGGGCAAGCAGGGATGACACTAGTGGCCTGTAACGGAGATATCGGCACCATCGCCGATGGGTCTTGCCAGTCGAGGTCGAGGAGAGAGGAGGAATTGATGCGGTTTCATCATGACGACGAACGACAAAGAGATCGACCCCAACCCCCATCGGCCCGGAGGGTTGCGGCGGAACGGTTGGGTCTTCGTTGCCGCTACCATTTTTTTGTAAGACCCGCTTCTCACGGGTTGTCGACTCCTAGAATCCGGTGCCGTTCCACCGCAACGCTGGTACCGATATCTCCGTTACAGGCCACTAGCGTGCAGGACGAGCTCGCCAGGTAAGCGGGCTTCGAACCTGACGACCTTGCTGCCGCTGCGCACGGTGTGGTGCATTTACCGCAGGCCGCAAATCGAATAGGTGCCCAGAGGACATGATTGACCGTTTCTACGACCGGTTGCGTGAGGCGGTCATTGAACGGCGCGCGGCTGACCTTCCCCGGGTCGTATCCATCTTCAGCGTCGTTATCGGCTTCACGCTTGCCTACATCATCTTTGCGACGATTCTGGTTCCCACCGATGAACCGCTCGAATATCACTTTGTGCACGAATATGGTGCGATAACGTCGTTGTCAGCTGTTTTTCTCGCCGTCGCGAGTGCCTTTTGCCTGGCTTCAATGGTGACGCTCATTCGCGCAAGGGATTCGCACAAATGGGAGTGGTTTGTTCTGGCGTCGGGTTTTGCTTTCCTCTGGGCCGATGAATCGTTGGAGTTCCACGAGCGTGCCGGCGATCTGATGGACGGCTTCACTGGTTCGGGTCTCTTCAGGCATTGGAATGACATTATCGTCGTCTTGTATGGCGTCCTGGCGGTGGCGATATTGATCGCGCTATTACCAGGCTTGATGCGGTGGCGAATGGTTCTCGAGCTGTTTGCGATTGCATTCCTGTTTTACGGGATTCACACGTTCGTCGATTCAACCAGTGAACCGGCAACGTCGTTTTCCATCATTTTGGAGGAGTCCGCCAAACTCTTCTCAGGCGCTTTCCTGATGATCGGCACCCTTGTTGGTTTTATAGGGGTGGTTTGGAAGAACACGAAGGTCGATCCATCGAAGAACGATGCATAACAGTTCGTTGCTTCGTATCCTGCTCAGCGTTCGCGTCGATATGCGTCCAATGATTGCTCTCGTGGTTGGCCTATTGCTGGGCTGTTCAGGGTTCGACGCCCCGGACGAAACACTGGACATTTACTGGGTGGACGTCGAAGGGGGCGCGGCGACGTTGATCGTCACGCCAGCGCGAGAATCGATCCTGATGGATGCGGGCTGGGATCGTGAAGACGGACGCGATGCCGAGCGAATCCAGGCGGCGATGATGGATGCGGGTATCATACGGATCGACTACTTCATCGCCTCCCACTTCCACGACGACCACATAGGCGGCGTTCCGGAACTGGGCGCACGTGTACCGATCAGGCAGTTCATCGATCATGGCGACAGGGTTGAAGGGGATCCTGACAGCAGCCGCCGGGTCTGGGAGTCCTACCTGAGCACCGCGAAGGGCAAACGACGGACCATCAACCCGGGAGATACATTGCCGCTCGCCGGGGTGGAGCTCATGTTCGTGACGTCGGCCGAGAGCGTTCTCAGCCCGGCGGGGGGACAAACTCCAAACGCGGACTGCCAGGGGGCACCACCGGGTAACGACCCACAAGGAGAGAACAGCCATAGCGTCGGCTACTTGATGTCGCTTGGAGGATTTGAGTTCCTCGACCTTGGCGACCTGACGCTGAACATCCAGCACGAGCTCGCCTGTCCGGAGAATCTTATTGGCGCGATCGACCTCTTCCAGGTGCCTCACCACGGCGACGGGGTCGCTCCGCAGTTGACAGGGGCGCTCATGCCCACCGTGGCGGTCCTGAACAATGGTCCCCACAAGGGTGGAGGAGCCGACGGATTCGATGTGGTTCAGAACACCCCTGGGGTGGAAGCAATCTGGCAGCTCCACCGTGCGCTGGACACCGACGAGGACCACAACGCAGGGGAACAGATGACCGCCAACACCGCGGACGAGGATGACTGCCTGGGGTACTGGATCAAGGCAAGCGTCGGGCCCGATGGTCGCAGCTACAGCGTCACCAACGGCCGCAACCAGTTCACCAGAACCTATGCCACCAGGTAGTGCTAATTAGGGGGCAAAGCCCCCATTTCCCCAATTCGTTCCCCACTTATTACAGCTTCGGAATTAGTAAATGGGGGCTCTGCCCCCGCATCCTTGCCCCGTACTCTACCGGAATGGCACCCCTTCCATTTGACCGAAACCCTCCTGTTTCGTAATATTTACGAAACTTTTCCCGAGCAAGGCGAAGGAACGCCTATTAGGTCAGGCGTAAGTGCGGTCTATGACCGCACTTCTTCAGAAGGAGAACGCTATGTTCAAGAATAGAGCGGTCGCTCTGATCGTCGTGGTGATCGGGGTGGTTGCGCTGGCCCAACCCGCACAGGCTCAGCTTTCCGACGCCGCCACCTCGGCGGTTGATTTGGCCCGGCAATACCGGATCATTCCCAACATGACGTACCTCACGGCGAATAATTGGGACGCGAAGCTCGATGTCTACCTTCCGCGGGACGTGTCGGAACCCAACCCCACACTGATCTACATCCATGGCGGCGGCTGGGTCCGGGGCAGCAAAGAAGCCAGTGCTCTGACCTTCCTTCCTTTTCTCGAGATGGGATGGAGCGTGGTCAACGTGGAGTATCGCCTCGGACCGGTGTCTCTGGCTCCTGCGGCGGTCGAGGACTGCCTGTGCGCGTTGAGGTGGGTCATTCGGAATGCGGAACGATACCAGTTTGATGTCGATCGGTTGGTCACCAGTGGTCATTCTGCCGGAGGCCACCTGGCTCTGACGACCGGCATGCTGCCGGCCTCGGCTGGGCTGGATCGACAGTGCCCGGGTACGGAAGAACTCAAGGTGGCGGCCATTATCAACTGGTTTGGCATTACCGACGTTCCGGACCTCCTCGAAGGGTCGAACGTTAAGAGCTACGCGGTTGAATGGATGGGCAGCATGCCAAATCGGAAAGAGATTGGAGAACGAGTCTCGCCGTTGAACTATACCCGCCGCGAGTTGCCACCCATTCTCACGATTCACGGTGATGCGGATCCCATTGTTCCATACAGCCATGCCGTGCGGCTTCATGAAGAATTAGAGAAGGCCGGTGTATCGAACGAACTGCTGACGATTCCCGGCGGCGAGCATGGCGGCTTCTCGAGGGACCAATACCTCGATGCGTTGTCGACGATTCAGGACTTTCTGAATAGACACGGCCTGATGAAACCCGATAGCGATTCCTCCGAGCCTCGTCGGTGAGACAGACTATGTTTTGCATGCGCCACAGTGTGGCGATTCTATGATGTTGTTCTGATACCGGAGAGATTATTTCGATGCCGAGACATCGCACGCAATACTCTTGTTTCTGAGACAGTGGGGTGTCCTGCCGGGGATCTCCAACGTACTCGCCTACGGCACGAGTTTTCTCGTCAGAACCGTCGGAGACGGGGCATTCTGGCACGCGATCGGCAACGTCGACCCGATCCCATATTGGGAGAAACTCACGATCAGATGTCTGGTCCTGTACGGGCGGAACGATACCAACGTGCCGACGGTGGAAAGTGAGGCGAGGCTGCGTTCCTTAGGCAGATCGACCATCGACATCAGGATATACGAAGGTTCCGGCCATGCTCTCGAAGACCCCGAAGGCTGGCTGGGAGAGGGTGACAGCGTCTCCTTCAGGGAGGACGCTCTCGACGACATCACAGATTTTATCCATACCTCCTCAGCCCTTCCTTGACTGCCACGTAGGGATCAATCCGTGATCCGGCTACGTCGTTCTTGTCCGGGAGCGTCCTGCCGACGGGAGGGGCACGTGACGGGGGGAGTGTTTACACGCCGCGTTGTACTTGCGGTGCCTGTCAGTGCACGATGATCTGCCAATGTTGAAGAGCAGCAGTCACAGGGCCGACTCATCAAACTGAGGGATTACGACCCTTTGCTCGTTTGAGAATACGAATGTCGGCTTTATCTTGCATGCGGCCGGTTGCCTCCTTTTAATGAGGTCGTCGAGACCGAGGTAGTGTGTGGGCGCGGAACCGAACTGTCCTTCGACACGATTCTTCCAGGCGAGCCGAAAACTCGGACATCCAAGGAGGCTGGAAATCAAGTCGATACGGACCGGCGCGACACCGAGTTGGATGATCCAAGCGGGATCAATCAGCTCCTGCTCCGTGTAACCAGGAGCGGTTCCGTCGAAGAAATCCGTCATGGCAGCCAGAACCCTGCCAGCATTCGCGCGGATCGGCTCGATGAAGATGTCAAGATCCTTCGTTGCGCGAGGGCGAGCGTGGTGAGCCACCGCGTGCGCGCCGACGATCAGATATCGGACCCCATGGCGCCCTAATGCGTCGATGAACTCTTCGTAGTCGAGGGACGGCATTGACGCCTCGAGCTTTCAAGCAGATTGCGAGCGCGTCGTGAACAGCTGCAACACGTTCGTCCGGAGTGAGATCGTCATACCAGAAGCGAAAATCCTCGCTCTCCGCATCCTGCCATCGAACTTTCGAAAGGCGCCATCTCTTCCCATCACTACGAACGATCTCCCTGGATTTCGCCATTTTCGGTATCACCGGACCGAGGAATCGAACCGGAGCCATGCGGTTCGAAAACAGGCTCACGCTATCTGGTCAACGAGTCGTCCACGAGCACGATCAATCACTATGATCTCATATTTTCAATAACTTGAGCAACCAAGCAAGTCCCGTGTCCAGCCATTCGTGCACAGGTGTTTCCGTCCCAGCGCGGCTGAACGCCGCGCGAAAAGACTACGTTCTGACGCACCGGGAGTTTCCCTTTTTTCTTGATGATTCGCCAGTCCCGCCGCAGGATAGAACTGAAGCGTCACGCGATGAAGAGTGCAGTTCATTTTTCGATACTCGCCGCATTGCTGTTAGTTATTGCCCCGCCCACCTTTGCCCAGCAAACCCAGCAGACGGAAAAGGAACGCGCCGAAGCGGAAGAGAGGGAGGAAAGGGAGGAAGCGCGGCGGCGGGAGGCGGAGCGCGCAGCGGCAGAACGTAAACGGAGACTTCGCGAGGAACGCGATCTCGACCTGAAACGGTGGCTTGAAAGAGTCTCCCCCGAGGGTCGGGCACGCGCCGAGGCCCGCGAAAACTACTACCGGGCCCTCCGGCTGGACGGATTCCTGAAAGATGTTGAGAAATTCCATCGGCAGGCCGTCGAACTCCATGCGCTCCGTTTCGCTCCCATGTCAGAGCGTTGGGCGAAGAAAGACCTGGAGCGCTTGTCGAAGGACCTGGAGAAGGCGACCGAAAAGTTGTTGAAGTTCATCGACAGCGGTTCGGATGCGCCTGAGATAGAGGTCGGCCCGGTTCCTGCAGAAAGAGTGGAAACGCGACTGCGCCGCCTCGCGTCGACCGTCAACCGTTTGGTTCCTCGAATCGTACAACTCACCACCGGCGAAGTTCTCGACCTCAAGCTGCAACGCGACGTGCGGGTCGATCTTTTTGTGATCCGGGCTCTGAGCCACGAATTACGGAACTAGACTCGCCGCCGCGATCCACCACAGGGGGAGCATCACTCCCTGACCCTGTCACCGGCCGACTTCGTTGACCCCAAACTCTTCCTGCCGTACTATTTAGCCAGTTTTCCCAAACTTGGTGACGGAACCCTTTCTTGCGCGAAGTGTTACGACCGTTGAGATCTTTTTGACGGCCATCCGATGACCATAAAGCGCAGCTATGGAAGACTTCAAGCAGCATCAAGTCACTTGATTGGCACGTTACGAGTCTGCATTCCTGCACTCGACTCGGTAGCCACGAAATCCTAGGAGACCCGCGAGCCTTCCACCGTTTTGCGAGACCATCTACATCTTCGAGACACAGAAGGAGCGCGTGCGAGAACTGCGTTGGCTGCGGCAACAGCCGTCTGCGTCTTGGTGCCCTTCCTCCCCTATGGTGGAATTGTCGGTTATCCTATCCTTCTTTTTTCAACTCTTGCCCACGAAATAGGCCACGGACTGACGGCGATGTTGGTCGGCCTCGAGTTCAACTCTTTCAGCCTCTACGCTGACGGGTCTGGGGTGGCCATGATAGGTGGCCGTGCTGGCCGATTAAGCCGAGCGGCCACAGCGGCGGGCGGGCTCATTGGGCCAGCAGTGGCGGGGGCCTTGTTGTTTTGGTTGTCGGCCCGCGCACGCCTTGCACAGATCGCACTCATGGTATTCGGAGCGTTAATGCTTGCTGCCTGCGTCTTGGTCATTCGCAACGTCTTTGGCCTTGCCTTCGTCGGGGCAGTGGGCGGAAGCCTGCTCTATGTGGGTATGCGCTTTGGTACCGGATTCGCTCAGTTTACTGCCGCGTTCCTAGCGGTACAAATGGCACTCAGCGTCTTCGCGCGCGCGGACTATCTGTTTACCGAGACCGCGATGACCAGCGCAGGAGCGATGCCTTCCGACGTTGCGCAGCTCGCAGACCTACTAATCTTGCCGTATTGGTTCTGGGGTTTCGTGTGCGGAGGGATCTCAGTGGGCGTTCTGGTCTTAGGCCTATCCGCGTTCTGGAAACATTCTAAGGCGCAGTCGCCGATCTTAGGTTGAGATCCGAACCGGCGCGGGTCTGTCTGGCCCCATGCAGATAACGTGATCGCTCGCTTCGATCTTGTAAGCGTTACCTGGGTTAAGCAGTGCCTGGTCGCCGCGTTGTACCCCTAATACAAGGTACCCTTGTCGTGAAAGATGTGCCTGCAGCTCGGAAAAGTCCCAGGTTTGCATTTGTTCAACAGGTGCGATGTAGACGTGTTGGCCAAATCTGTTTGACATCAGTTCGTTGACGACCGCCTGCGTGCCAGGATCGGAAACCTCCTGAACCAAGAAGGAAGATGCAAGACCGGCCACGCAGACCACGCCGTTACATCCCGATCGGCGCATCAGCTCTACACGCTCAGGATCGACACATTCGGCGACCGTGAAGACATTGGAATGGATCGATTCGATGGTGAGCGCAGCGGCTAGAGTATGGTCATCGGCTCGCACGTTGTTGACCTCGGAGGCAAGAACGATGGCATAACGTGCCTTGTCCACGCATGCGCGCCACAGGACGCTTTCCTTCGATGGGTTGCCTCTCACAAAATGGACACCCAATTGCCGAAATTCGACCGGCAGCTCGTCGAGGTGCTCGTCGACCAGCACTATTGCAAGGTCCTTCGTTTTAGAGTCCTCTCTCAGTTCCTTGACAATCTCCAGGTTCCGGCCGTGGCTCTGAAAATGGACCACGAGTACATGGGATTCAACGCGCAGGTCTGTCATGCCTTTCAACTCCTTTGACCGCGACTCAATCAACGCAGTTGCCATCACCGACAGCAGGTAGCCAAGGATGCCGATGCCGACAAGCATCACTGGCATGGCCACCAGGTAGCGACCGTAGGCAGTGGTTGGAAAATAGTCACCGTACCCCACAGTGGTCATCGTAACGATCGACCACCATATGGCATCGCCCCAAGACAGCTCCGGTTTGACAGCACCCTCAAAATGTTTGAAACCAACCGCGCCCAGGACGATCAGGGCGAAAAACAAGAGGACTACCCGAAGGATTTCGCCGTGGCTTTCCGGCCTGAAGCGCCGGAAGAATTCCATGAGAAGCCTGAGCATGGTTATGGAGTCATTCCTTCACTGACGGACGCTGCGCTTCCCAATACCGCCAAATGCGTTCGTTCGCCAGGTTCTGAGAAACTCGCGTAAATATTAAGAGAGGAGGGGGTTGGGGTCAACGAGTTGCCGAAAACGCAAGCCACAAGCGTCGAGAGATTCGCAGGAATGGGATCGCTGTCGAATCTTGAGTTATCATTCTGTTCAGTACGCAAGGTCGTCGTCGAGAACCTGTATTCTAAGGAGCTGAATCGTTGAACCTGGTGACCCGCGTGATCCGCCTCATTCGAGCACAGATCCGCGCTGACTCGAGCGGACGGGTTCGCTTCGATCGGGCGCGTGGACGTCAGAGTCAAGCTCGGGCCCGCGGGTCGGGCCACGGTGGCCGACAGGCCGCAGCCGCCCAGGACGTGGATCCGCAGCTGGCCGGGCTGTATTCCAACCTGGAGGTGCCCTATGGTTCCGACCTTGCCACGGTTCGGAAGGCGTGGAAACGGCAGTTGCGGAAGTATCACCCGGATCTGCATTCGAAGGATCCCGAGAAACGAAAAATCGCTGATGAACTGGCGCAACGGTTGAACGGTGCCTACGAACAGCTGCGGAAGCGGCTGGAGAGCGAGACAAACAGACAGGAGAAGTAAACATGTCCGAGAACCTAGATCTGGTCAAGGGCTATCTGCTCGATATCGATCTGAAGATCGTCAGCGAGGATGAGGCCGAGGAATTGGTCGTCGTGGAGGATGAGGAGAATGGAATTCGAAACCTCATCATTGACTGCGAGCCACCGATCGTCATCCTCGAACAGCTCATCATGGATGTCCCCAAGGATGCCGGAGATTTCTTCAAACGCCTCCTTCAGATGAACCGAACGATGGTACATGGAGCGTTTGTCCTCGACGACGAGGAAGGTCGCCGTGTACTTTTCCGCGACACTTTGCAACTGGAAAACCTGGATCGTAACGAGTTGGAAGGCTCCATTCGAGCGCTGGAGCTTGCCCTGGCCGAAAACGGCGCAGAGTTGGTGGAATTCAGTCACCGATAGTTGGAGGGGAGCTGAAAAATGAGTTTTTTTCAAAGAATTTTCAAGAACGTGCAGTCCCAGGCCCATTCTGTGGTGGATAAGCTCGAGGATCCGATCAAGCTGACCGAGCAAGGAATTCGTGACCTGAAAAAAGACCTGCAGGGTGCCATGCAGAGTCTGGCGCAGGTCAAAGCGATCGCGATTCGTCTCAAGAAGGACTCGGACGACCAGAAAAAGCTCGGGAAAGATTACGAGAGAAAAGCGATGCTTCTTCTCCAGAAAATGAAAAGCGGGGATCTGCAGGAAGCTGAAGCGGAACGTCTGGCAACCGAAGCCTTGCACAAGAAGGAAGAGGCCCTGCAACGCGCAGGCACGTTGAAGAAGGATCATGAGCAGCAGAAAGGCATGGGGGATCAGCTTCAGGCAAAGGTGCAGACGTTGAAGGAAACGATCAGCCGCTACGAGACCGAGCTGGTGACCTTGAGAGCCCGCGCCAGGACCGCCAAATCGATGCGGAAAATCAACCAGCAGATGTCGAACGCCGACTCCACCGGTACGATTGCGATGCTTGAAAAGATGAAGGACAAAGTCATGGAGGAGGAGTCGCTTGCCGAGGCCTACGGGGAAATGACGGACGCGAGCGTAACCCTGGACGAGGAGATAGACAGAACCCTTGCAGCGCCCAGCTCGGCCGAGACCAGCGATTCGCTGGCCGAACTCAAGAAGAAAATGGGCATCTGAGCTCGCTTGGCGAGTCTCTTGGCTATCGACTCCCGACCTACGACTCCGAGCCAGCCTCGCCCTCGAGGAAAAGATAGTAACGGAGATTCGGATTCGAACCGTCAAACTTCCAGATCTTGGCGTCGAGGATGTAGTGTGTCGCCTGCGGAACGGTGAGCAGGGGCACCAGTATGGTCAGAGCCATGGAAGGCACCTCGAAATTCAAAGCCATTCCCAGGAATACTTCGGCGTGCTCCTGCCAGACAAAGAGCTCCCACAGGCCCTCCTCCGCGTAGGCGAGCACGAGCATGAGGCCGACGAACAAACCGACGCCTACCGGACGATGAATCGTCCCCCTCCAGGAAGGGTTGCCGGCCCAGCGCCGGCGACCGTAGAGCCACACCAGGGCCATGTACGGGACTCCGTGCGCGACAACGTTCGTCACGGTGAACGCAAAATCGGAATTCAGGAAAGCGATACCCACATACCAGACAGCAGCGGTGGAGCCCACGATGCCGATCTTGCCCCAGTTGACGGTGCCCCTGAGGGCGAAAACCTGTATCTGGCGGGCCGCAAAGAAAAGCAGTGATGCCGTATAGAACACCACGGCCCCAGTTGCGATCCAAGCCGGCAGCTGGATGAAATCCCCTTCGACGAACCACTGAAAATTTCGTGATGACGGATCCCGGTGCCACAACGCCAGGGGGTAGACCATGGCCGCGTAGATCGCGCATTTGTCCACGAGCGCTTCGCTCCGGGAGTGCTCACCCGCGCGATGGCGGTAAACCATCATGAAGCCATACTGCTGACGGACGAAATGAAAGACGGCGACGTAGGCAAGCACCCTCCAGAACACCTGGTAGCCGAGGCTGTAGAGCGCGACGCCTCCCAGAAAGCACGCCAGAGGTGTCGCCAGGTAAAAGAGTCTCCTGCGGGCGAATTCGTCAGGTTGAAAATAGGTCCGATACAGCGATGCGTAGACATGCGCCACGTCTATGAAGACAACGAAGAGCACCCAGCCCCAGACCGGAGTCTCCTGGGACCGCATGGCCGGCAAAGCCAGCACCAGAAGTACCGCGACGACCGGCGGCCCGACGATGAGCCCGAGGTCGAAACAGGCCGATGCAATCCAGCGAGGGCGCATACCGAAGTATTTTGCCCCCAGAAAGCAGCCCTGTGAAGTGGCTTCGGGAATTGTTTGAAGCAAGATTCAAACAGGCGGGATATCATCCAGGAATGTCGTCCTTCACACGCCGGGAGTTCCTTCGCCTCTCCGCGACCAGTGGCCTTTTGGCGGTCGTCCCTTCGTGCTGGAATTCAGGCATTTCGCTTCCCAGGACCTTCGACGTCCCGGGGAGAATCGTGGGTGGAAACCAGCATGCGGGGCATCTTCTTCGTGAACCTCGTCCCCGCGGTCGGTTTCCCGAGCCTGAAGCTCATACTTACGACGTCGCCATCGTTGGGGGAGGCGTTTCGGGGCTGTGCGCGGCGTGGAAGCTGAAGAAGGCCGGACTGGACGACTTTATCCTGCTCGAACTGGAGCCCTGGCTTGGGGGCACTGCCGCCTCCGGGCGCGCAGAGGGCACCGAATTCCCCTGGGCGGCACACTACATCAATGTCCCACCCGCCGAAGCAGATTGCGTCAAAGAAGTCCTGTCCGACCTTGGAATAATCGAAGGCTACGACGGGGACGGCCGGCCGAAGATTTCCGAACAACATATCCTGCGATGGCCCGCGGAGCGTCTCTTCATGGACGGAAGATGGATCGAATGGGACTTGCTGAGCGGGGCCTCAACCGAGGAACGCGAAGCCATACTTGCCTTCGAGGACGACATGCTTACCTGGACACTTTACCGCGGTTTCGACGGCCGGCGCGCATTCGTCCTCCCTCTCAGCTACAGCACCACCGATTCCCGCGTTCGTCAACTCGACGACATTTCGATGGAAACCTACGTCCGCTCCAAAGGATGGGATTCGCCGCGGTTGGATTGGATGATCAATTACGCTTGCCGGGACGATTACGGAGGCACGATGGCGACCGTATCGGCCTGGGCCGGCATTCACTATTTCGCCTGCCGATACTACGACCGGCGGCTGCAGAGCGAGTACCCTTCCGACACCTTGACATGGCCCGCGGGGAACGGGTTTCTCGTACAACGCTTGGCTAAAGACCTGGCGGATTCGCAGTACCGGCTGGGATGCGCCGTGCTCCGGATCGACAACGAGGATCCCGGCGTTCGGGTCGGTTACTTCGACACGGCCGGTGAGACTTATCGCAGTCTTTCGGCCCGGACGGTGATCTACGCCTCTAAGCTCCATACCGCGCCTTTCCTGATCGATGGGTTGCCCGGGCCTCAGGTAAGAGCGATCGAATCCTGCGATTACAGCCCCTGGCTAACCGCCAGTGTCCACGTGAGCGAGCTGCCCACGAACGCTGAAGTCTCGATCGGGTGGGACAACGTACTCTACAACAGCCGATCCCTGGGCTACATTGTCGCTGATCATCAAACCCGAAAGGTCTACAAAGACAACCCATCGGTCCTGGTTTACTATCTCCCGTTCGTCGAGGAGCTCGACCTGGCTCGTCAGAAGCTCCTGGAAGAAGAACATCCTTACTGGGTCAACGTGATCATGCAGGACCTGCTGGTGGCGCATCCGGACCTGGAGCGTTACGTCAGCCGCATCGACGTTTACCGGTGGGGTCACGCCATGATCCGACCGAGCCCGGGAATCATATGGGGTCGCGAAAGCGCCATTCGAAGGGAACGTTTCGGGAACGTTTATTTCGCCTCCTGTGACACGACCGGGCTGCCGCTGTTCGAAGAAGCGTGTTTTTCAGGCATCCGGGCGGCCGAACAGGTCCTGGAGCGCCTTGGCAGGACATTCGAACCATCAATCAATGGTCTGTCCGGAGAGACGGCCACAGTCCAATGAGCTTCACTAAGGCACCTGACGGCGAGCTCGCGTCCGACGACCTAGAGCTCAGCTATGTTGGGCCCGACGATGAAAGGATGTCGAGGCTGGGCTTGTTCCTGATACTCGCATCGGTTTTTATCGCCGCGGGGTGCGGGATCGTCTACGAGCTGCTGGTCGGAAGTATCTCCTCGTATTTCCTGGGGAACAGCGTCGAGCAATACTCCCTGACGATTGGCTTCTTCCTTTTCGCGATGGGCCTGGGCTCGTGGGTGTCGCGAGCCGTTCACGGTAAATTGATCCGGCGGCTGGTGGCGTTGGAAATCTGGCTCGGGTTGTTCGGTGGCTTGACAGTTCCCGCTCTGTACCTCGCTTATGCCTACACCGATGTCTACCAGTATCTGATGCTTGTCATCATCCTGATCATCGGCACGCTCATCGGGCTGGAAATCCCCCTCCTGACACGGATCCTGAGAAGACACGGTTCGTTACGGACGATCCTGTCGAACGTGCTTTCCCTCGATTACGTCGGCGCTCTGGTCGCGGCTGTTCTCTTCCCGTTTTTCTGTTTGCCGGTTCTCGGAGCGTTTCATACATCACTCGTCGCCGGCGCCCTAAACGTTCTTGCCGGTGCGGCCATTCTTCTGGCCGTGTGGGCCCAGCTATCGGCCAGAGACCGGGAAGGACTCTTCCTTCAGGGCATCCTGGTTTCCGGTATATTGCTCGTGTTCGCCATTCAAGCCGATCCCTTGATGGAGCGGTGGGAAGATTCCCTCTACGAAGGCCAGGTGGTTTTCAGCACGCAGACCGAGTATCAGCAGATCGTAGTTACGCGTTGGAAGGACGAAACCCGACTCTTTTTGAACGGGCGTCTGCAGTTCTCCTCGGTCGACGAATACCGGTATCACGAAGCGCTGGTCCACCCCGCAATGGCGTTGTCGCGGAACCGAGCGCGAGTTCTCGTCATCGGCGGCGGTGACGGTCTCGCCGTTCGTGAGATCCTCCGGTATTCCGACGTGGAAGAGATCGAACTCGTGGACCTCGATCCGGCGATGACGACCCTGGCACGGCGTAATCTTTATTTCACGGACCTAAACCGGAACGCCCTGAGCCACCCGCAGGTCCGGGTGACTAACGAAGATGGTTTTACTTTTCTGCAGAGGGCACACGAACCCTATTCGGTCGTGATAATCGACCTGCCGGATCCGCGAGAAGAGGCGATCTCAAAGCTGTTCTCGGTCGAAGCTTACAGGCTGATTCGGCGGCATCTGGCTCCCGGAGGAGTGGTGCTTACCCAGGCGACAAGCCCCTACTACGCGCGCCGGGCCTACTGGTGTATCGGCGAATCGATGGAAGGAGCGGGTTTCGAGGTGCTTTCTTTTCACGCCTACGTACCTTCCTTCGGCGAGTGGGGCTTTCATCTCGCGTCCGAGGAGCCGATCGATCCCCGTGACATTGAGTTTATGCCCGGGCTACGTTACCTGAACAAGGAGTTGTTCTTGTCCAGGCTCGATTTTGATGCGGACATGGCCCGTGTCGAAGTCGAGCCCAATACCTTGGAACGGCCGACTCTTGCGGGGTATTATCGCGAAGATTTCGCTCGATGGTAGTCCGATATGCTCCTAGTGACCTGTAACAGTGCTATCGGTACCAGCGTTCGGCGGAACGGCGTCGGATTCTAGGAGTGACGCCCGAGCCAATGCTGTTTCATTGCGAGGGTGTTACGACACCGAAGACGGCGCCGTTCCGCCGAACCCTTCGGGCCGATGGGGGTTGCGGGCGATCTCTTTGTCGGAAGCCGTCACCGATGAATGAGCATCGCTTTCCGTCTCCCTCCTCGACCTCGCCCGCAAGACCCATCGGCGATGGTGCCGATAGCACTGTTACAGGCCACTAGTGGGGGAATGAACGATGGGATGGAAGAAATGGTTGGGCCGGGGGCGAGACGATGCGGAATCCGACCCGCTGGTGGACTTCGAGCTGGGCGCCATGAAGGTCGGATACCTGGTCGACTACGATATGAAGACATGGGAGGTCACCGGGTACAACACCTACGACTATTCCGGCTTCGAGACCAAAGAATGGGTGATCGAGACCTCCGACAAGGTCGTCTACCTGGAGCGGGCTGATAGTGAGGGGGAGGTTACCTGGACGCTGACAGAAAGCATTTCCATCGGTCAGATCTCCGAGGACGTCGTGGAACATACCCGCCGACATGAGGATCCGCCCCAGAACTTGACCCACAACGGGCGGAGCTATAGGCTGATGGAAACCGGCGCGGGTTTGTTCCATGAAGACGCCAGGGGCCCGGGTAGGGAGTTCATCAGTTGGGCTTACTGTGACGATTCAGGAAGAAATGTGCTGTTCGTCACGCAGTACGGAGAAAGGGATTTCAAGTCGGTCGCCGGCGAATACGTTGAAGAGTATCAGTTCACCAACATCCTGCCGAGCGGGAACGCGTAGGAACTACCGGGAACAGAGATGATCAAAGGAGTCTAGGAATGCCCGGGCAGACAAACGAGCGACGCGGAATCCAGGTAGCGGCGGTTGTGGCCGTGATAGTGCTGGGATTCTGGCTGGCCGGCGGCTTTCTCTCGAGCAGTGACCCCCTTCCAGACTTGGTACGGGAGCTTGCACAGTATTCCGAGTATTCGATCGTCGTGGACGATGTCGACGACGGATTTCTGCGGAACTCCATGACGCTCAAGAGCAGTTTTCTGGTCACCGAGCCGATCGGTGAGAACCCCGACGAGGGAGAAGCCGCCCAGTTTGATGAACGGGTGGACACCTATTCGATCTCCGACAGGTTGGCGAGCCGCTATGAACGATCCATCGGCATGGTAGTGGCTTCAAAGACGCCGGATGGCACCTTGACCGGCTATGACCAGAGCTACCCTCCCTACTATCAGAATGTGGGCCGTAGCCAATACGGGTACTTTGGTCCCGGCGGTTTCTGGATCTTTTACGGGCAGTACGCGTTCATGAGCGCCGCGCTGGGTGGGCACCGGATCAGCCGGCAGGACCACGGCACCTACACCGGCATGAGGAATCGCGGACAGCCGTATTACGGCCCCCAGGCCGGAGGTCGGCCCACTTTCGGCGCGAACGGTACCGCGACGGCCAGAACGCGCCCATCGTTCTCTCAGAGGTATCAGGCCAAACAGGCTCGTTTCCAGGCCAGAGCCCGCAGTCGGGCAAGCTCGGGCGGGCGCAGTCTGGGAAAATGATCTGCGACCGACGCACGCGATAGGGGTTTCATTATGATTAAGCAGCCGGTCTTTCTCGCTGTCGTACTTCTGTTAGTCGTCCCAGTATTCGCTGGGCCAGGATTTGTGCAGACCCCTGCCGCGCCGCCAACTCAGGTTTCTCTCGTAGATAATCTCTACCTGATCGGCGAATCCCTCTTTTATATCCTCGAGGCGTTTGTTCTCCTCTGGATCGCGAAGCTCGCTTATTCCGGTCTCTATCGGCGTGTGGAGTTGAATGCGGAACTCTTCACTCGGGACAACCAGGCACTCGCAATCTCCACGGTCGGCTATTACTTTGGAATCCTGATAGCTTTCGGCGGCGCGATTTCGGGCGAATCACAGGGTCTCGGCACCGACGTGGTGACGATCGGTATCTACGGTCTTTCCGCGATTTTCCTCATGCTTCTGGCGAGCTTCATGTGCGAGAAGATCCTTCTGCCGACATTCAACAACACTAAAGAGGTTGTCGAAGATCGGAACCTCGGCGTCGGGTTTGTCGAGGCCGGCGTATACATCGCCAACGGCCTGATTATTCTCCGAGCCACTCAGGGCGATACCGGGGGAGCTTCTGCCGCGGCGAGCACGCTCGGCGCAGTGGGTTCGGGCATGCTTGTCCTGCTAGCTTTCTGGCTGCTCGCCCAGGTGGTGCTCGTTATCGCCGGACGACTCTACGAGTTGGTGACCCCGTACAAGTTTTTTGAAGAACTGGAGCGAGACAATGCCGCGGTGGGCCTGGCGTTCGGAGGGGCGCTCATCGGTCTCGGCAATATCATCAGTGTGGCAATCGGCGGCGATTTCACCGGTTGGACCGACAGCCTGACCCTGTTTGCGATCGACGTGACATTCGGCTTCATCATGTTGTTCCTCGTCCACAAATTCACCGACACCTTGCTGGCACCCGGCGTCAAGCTTGCCGACGAGCAGACGCAGGAACATCCAAACATCGGGGCCGGCCTCCTAGAAGCGTTCGGCTACATCGGTGCGTCGATCCTGATCGTGTGGACCTTCTGACGGCGGGCCGAATACTAAGTATCTCTGTCTGCGGGAATGTTGGCGCGAGGTGTGCGTGTCAAAGTCCGCACGTCGACTGCTTCAGGACCCAGTTCTGCAACCAACGCGTCCATGACGCAGGAAGGATCGATGCTGCCGCAAGCGAAGATGTCCAGCGCGAGATATTTCCGCTCGGGATAGGTGTGAACGGCGGCATGGGATTCCGCCAGAAGGAACATTCCCGTAAATCCCTGGCCCCGCTCGACGAAGTGATGCTCCACGCTCTTTATGGAGTGAAAGCCTGCTTGCGCCAGTGCCTCCTTCAGTGCACGCATGATCCGATCGCCATCACGCAGGAGGGCCGTGGGCAACCCCGTCATGTCGGCAATAAGATGCCGTCCAAGGGCTTCTCCGCTCGCTTCTCCAGGTTCGGACATCCGTTACTTCTTACCACACTTCGCGAGTAGTTTCCCACTGCAGGGGAGCCTGAACGTTAACGCCGACAACTGTCACGTCTTCATCGTGGCATCCAACAGGAAGCCAGGTAAACTCGTTCTCGACCTCGAGCTGCAACGCGAGGTGCAAGTAGATCTTTTTGTGATCCGGGCCCTGAGCCACGAATTACGGAACTAACTCGCCCGGCCGATGCAGCAGCGGTGGCGACGGAACTCCTGAGAGACAGATTGCAGCCTATGGCCCCCACCCCAGGAACCCGACATACACCCAGTTTCCTTCGCGGTCGATTGAGGGGCGTTCAACGAATCGCGATCGGTCGCACGGGCGAGCCCGTGGCCCCTTTGAACCGGATGGGCGTCACTATGAAAAGGAATTCGTTCACACCGTCAGCCACGAGCTCATCAAACTGCATGTTCTCCAGGTTGAAGATGCCGTTCTTCATCATGAGCTCTTGATGCACCGGGAAGGCCAACCCCTGTTCGGAACTCGGCACGACCTCGCTGCACCAGGAGTCGCTGCCGATCATCGTGGCCTGCCGCCCGGCGACCCATCGGGCGACGCCCAAGCCGATCCCGGGCGGATCGACGTTGTATGCCTCCGGCTGATCCCAGAGCGATGACCACCCGTACCGAAAGAGAACGGCGTCTCCGGGCCTCACGTCGGCCTCGGACATACCCTGACGTTCGAGCGCGCCGAGGACGTCGCTGACGGTTACCTCATACCTGTTGGGCAGACGAGGCACGCCCTTGAAGCCCGCGATGTCGATAAGCACGCCGCGCGTGATGATCGGCTTGACGTGCTCTATTCCCAGCCTTTGTAGTCCGCTCGGCGTGTCCATCTCCGTTGCAGTGAAGCCGTTGTAGAAGATGTACTCGGCTCTGCCGTCGTCCATCGTGATTTCCTGGCCGATGTGGCCCAGTCCGTCGAACTGGGTACCCACCTGCCCGATCTGAGTCGACAGGAATTCCTCGTTGGCCACGAGTCGGTTTTCCGCGCTTGCAGGGCCCTTCGCGGGAAGCACCATGACGTAGCTTCGCGTGCCGTACAACGGCATGCCCTGCTCGTAAATCTGGCCGAGTTCGTAGACCTTCCCGGTCGCGGCGAGCTGCAGAGCGTCCATGACCTTTTCCCCGGTGATCCGGTTCGAGGCGCCAGCCTGATCCTCAGGTCCCCATTGGGCATTCGGCCACCACGGCCCGGCCGCTCGCGTCTGAGCGTCTGCGGACAAGGGCAGGAGCAGACCGACTATGACAACGAAAACGCCCGTCAGAGTTCTGTCGGTGTCAGCGAATTTGAACCTCATGTGTCCTCCTGGGTGTCTCCACGGTCAAATCGTCCCCAAGCAGAAAATCTGAAAGCAAACTATACTCACCCCAGCTCCATCAACTCAATGGCCTCTTATCTCGTCTTTCCTCGAGAGGTCGACGCCGTTGCCGCCTCGATGAGTCAAGAGTGAGGTGGTCTAGGTAAATGCGCATCAAGGGAGAATGAAATGAATCGAGAGTGGATACGGACGAGCCTCCTCACGTGCCTGCTGGCGGTTGCTTTCCCCGCGTCGGCCCAGGACCTCTCCAGGTATCCGGGTCCCTTCGTGGGCGGCTACCCAGAGAGTGGCTTCGGCGGTGCAGGGAAGATGTACATGGAGAGCTACTTCCCACCCCCGGTGACCGCGTCGCCGACGTACCCGGCCTGGTCGCCCGACGGTACCTCCCTCGCCTTCGCGTATCAAGGCCGGATCTGGAGCGTTTCCGTGGAGGGTGGGGTCGCCGAACAGCTGACGAGGGGCCCGGGGTACCACTCCCAACCGAGTTGGTCGCCCGACGGCCGACGCGTAGCCTATGCGGCTGACGTCGAGGGGAACTTCGATATCTACGTCCTGGATCGAGCGAGCGGCGAGGCCCGACGGATCACGACCGATCCGTTCCTCGATTTGCGCCCCCGGTGGTCGCCGGATGGATCCCGCATCCTGTTCACGACCGCCCGTAACGGGTCGTTCGACCTGTGGGCCTACGACGTGGAGCGCAACGTCGCGGAGCACCTGGTCGCGAACGATCAGAACAACATGGCCGGCGACTGGATTGGCGACGGCGGAGACCTGGTCTTCGTTTCCAGGCGGGGTGAGGCCGCGTTGGGTTCGGGCTCGCTCTGGCGGTGGAGCGCCGCGACGTCCGAGGCGGACCTCTTACTGCGCGTGGAGACAAACTATCAGGCGGCACCGGTCGTCGCTTCCCACGGCGGGGCGGTCGCGTATATCACCGATGCGTCCGGGAACAACGACCTGTATCTCGTCCCGAGCGAGAAGTCGCCCCGAGGGATCCAACCTGTACGGTTGACTCACACGACGGCCGACGAATACTTCCCAACATGGTCACCCGACGGCCAGCGACTCGCGTATGCGCGCAACGGAGGCATGCCCGATCAGGAGCGGACGGCGGACGGAAACATGGGATTCGGGCTCTACACCGTCGGTCGAGGTGGCGGGGTGCCACAACCCGTCCGCATCGAGGACTACGCGTGGTCCGAGCCGACGGGTCGCGTTCGGGTGCGAGTGAGCGACGCCGACGGGGAACTGCTCCCGTCGCGCATCTACCTTCAGGGCACCGACGGCCGCAGCTACTTTCCCGACGGCAGCTACCCGCGCGTGGTGAGCGTCACGGAGGACTACTACTTCCACACCGACGGCAGCTTCACCGTGACTCTCCCGGTGGGCGAGGCCGATCTCGAGGTGTGGCGGGGCTTCGAGTACGAGCCGGTCCGGCGAACGGTCGATGTACGTGCCGGCGAGTGGACGACCCTCGAGGTCGACATGAGCCGCTGGATCGACATGGCCGCCGAGGGCTGGTACTCCGGGGACAACCACATCCACCCCAACTACGGTGGCCACTACCGCGTCCTGCCGATCGATCTCAGGAACAAGGCTCAAGCCGAGGACCTCAACGTGGCGAACGGGATGATCGCCAACTACTGGGGCAACAGCCGGGTCGAGGACCTCGAGCACTTCCTCGGACACCCCCATCCGCACGGGGACGAACGGACCATCGTCTACTACAACGAAGAGTACCGGGCGAGCTACTTCGCGCATCTCTCGCTGCTCAACCTCGTCGAGCTGATCACGCCCTTCTACATCGGCTCCATCGGCACCGCGCACCACGCGCTCTACCCGGACAACGCCTCGGTGCTCGAACGGGTTCACGACCAGGGTGGCATCGGCGGGTACGTGCATCCCTTCGGACTGAATCACCGGGATCCGGTCGCGGCAGGTCCTGGCGGAGCGCGAGAGCTCCCCGTCGACGCGATCCTGGGAGTCGCGGACTTCGTCGACGTCTCCTGCATCTGGAGCGATGAGCTCGGGACCGCCGAGGTGTGGTACCGGCTGCTGAACACCGGATCCAGGATCCCGGCCACGGCCGGTACGGACACCATGACGGACATCTGGCGCCACCCGGCGGTCGGGACGACGCGGGCCTACGTCTACACCGGTGGTGAGGAGCTGGACTATGACGAGTGGGCGGACGCGATGGCACAGGGCCGCGCCTTCGTGACCAGCGGACCGATCCTTTTCCTCGAAGTCTCGGGCAAGGGAATGGGAGAGGAACTCGCCGCGTCCCGAGGCGATGTCGTGGCGGTGTCGGCCACCGCGCGTTCGATCTTCACCATGGACCGACTGGAGATCATCCGAAACGGTGAGGTCGTCCACACGGTGGAGGCGAACGGATCGAAGTCGATCGAGGCAGAGCTGGAGGTCCCTGTCGAGACGAGCGGGTGGATCGCCGCTCGGGTCCTCGGCCCGACCCAGCACGGTGCCATGGATAGCTACCTCTTCGCGCACACCAATCCCGTCTTCGTGGTGGCCGACGGAGAACCGATCCGCTCGGCGGCCGATGCCGCGTTCTTCGTCGCGTGGATCGACGAGACGCTGGAGCAGCTCAGGGCGATGGACCGCTGGGACGACCCGGCGCACAAGGCGGAGGTCATCCGGACGTTCGAGCGGGGACGTGAGCTGTATCAGGCCCAGGTAGGGGGTACGAGACCCCAGCCCTGACTTGGGCACGGGAAGGTGGGCTTATGGCAAAACCCAGGTGTAGGTGCGGTATATGACTGCACATTCTACTCGATCGAGGGAGGTGGCTGGGACCTCGTCCGACAGCTATTGCAGATTGGTCATTGGACGATTCCGCATTGGAGATTTGGAGATTGCAGATTGCTCGATTTCTTATTGGTCGGAAATCTGAAATGAAACAATCTGCAATGAACAACTTGCAGTGTGGATTCTTTCAAATATCGCAATTTGCGATAGGTGTAGTTGCGGTCCATGACGTCTATGACCGCACATTGTTCTGGTTCGTGAGATGTGAGCGCACCTACACCCGATCCCGAAGTTCCTGCCGCGCGACGAACTGACGTCTGCTAGTTCTTCTGGAACACCGGCGGCATCTGGGGGATTGCCGCACCGTCGTGGCGCGGCTCCGAGGCGCCGTAGTGGATTCCCGATGGGTCGCTCATCACCGCCTGCCCGTATCCAAAAGTCCCCGTCCGAGGCGCGACCACATTGATTTCGTGTCCAAGCGCCGCCAGCTCGCCACGCGCGCCTTCGGGGACCAGCGCTTCGACATTAACGTCGCAGCCCTCGAAAGTCCCTTTAGTGAAACGGCCTGCTTCGAGCGCCTCCTGGATGTTCATGCCGTAGTCGGCCACGTTGGCCACAAACTGCGCGTGCGCCTGGGGCTGGTTGAATCCGCCCATTATCCCGAAGCCGATCCGCACGCCGTCTTTTTCCATGAACGCCGGGATGATCGTGTGGAGGGGCCGCTTGCGGGGAGCCAGCGTATTTGGATGGCCTTCTTCCAGCGTGAACAGGTCGCCGCGGTTGTGCAGCATGAAGCCGGTGCCGGGAGGCACGAGGCCGGACCCGAATCCGGAATAGTTGCTCTGGATCAGCGAAACGATATTCCCGTCCTTGTCGATGGCGCTCATGTAGATGGTGTCGTTGCCTTCGGCGTTCGTGTATCCCTCCAGATGAGACGGCTCGACGCCGCAGGCCGCTCTGCTCATATCAATGTGGGCGGCGCGCTCCTCGGCGTGAGACTTGGAAATGAGCGTTTCGACAGGGAGCCGCGAAAGCCGGGGATCGCCGACGTAGCGGATCATGTCGGCATAAGCCAGCTTCTTGGCCTCGATCATGACGTGCAGTGCCTTCGTACTGTGGAAGCCCCATTCGTTCAGGGGAAACTGCTCCATGATGTTGAGCATTATCAGAGCGGCGATGCCCGTCGTGTTTGGAGGGATTTCCGATACTCTCCACCCGCGGTAGGTCGTCGTGATCGGTGTGACCCACTCCGGCTCGAATTCAGCCAGATCCGCCGCGGTGAAAGTGCCTCCCTGCTCCTTCGAGACCTGCAGGATCGCCTGCGCGATCGGTCCCTCGTAGTAGGCGTCCCGTCCGTTCCGTGCGATCAGCCGGAGCGATTGCGCGAGGTCCGGGTTGCGGAAGGTCTCACCCGCTTCGGGCGCCCGGCCATCGATCAGGAAGGTGCTCGCCGAGTTCGGGTGGGCCGACAACATGCTGAGGGATCGGGACCACGCGCCGGCGATCACTTCGCTGAGCGGGAATCCGTTCTCGGCGTAATAAATCGCAGGCGCCAGCAGCTCGGAAAAGGGCTTCGTTCCGAATCGACTGCGCAGGGCGTCCCAGCCGGCGACCACCCCCGGGACCGTTACGCTGTAGATTGTGCGTCTCGGCATCCGGGTCTCGCCCCTGGACCTGAGGAACTGTGCGCTCAGGCCCGTCGCTGACCATCCGCTCGAGTTCAGCCCATAAGTCCTCCCGGTCTCCGCCTCATAGTAGATGACGAAGAGATCGCCACCGATGCCGTTGCCGGTCGGTTCCATCAGCCCGATCGTGGCATTAGCGGCAATGGCCGCATCGACGGCGTTGCCGCCACGCTCGAGCATCTCGACACCGGCCCGAGCCGCCAGGGGTTGGCTGGCCGCCACAATGCCGAACTCGGTGGCAACCACGGAGCGCCCCACCATGGGCGAGTGCCCGTCTTTAGTTTGTGCGAGGGCCCTCACCCCGAGCAGAACGGCAATTAGACCAATCAGGTAGAGAACACGCCTGTTCATCACCACCTCCAGGAAATCGACAGGATGACGGTCATGTTACATCGGAAGTTAAGGGTCAGCCCGCTGTTTTCCCAATTTGCGAGTCACGACCTCCTCAGTGAAGTCATGCTCGTGTGGCCCCGTCTGCGCCTTCGGCGCATCCACCCTATTCCCCTCCTCAGATGAGGAGGGGTGGCGCGAAGCGCCGGGGTTGTGTTGATCAAGAAGAACCGCCCCGTCTGCACCTTTGACTCCAAGTTTTTTCTGTAGTCTTATTTACGAGTGAATTGGCCTTCAAATGTCCGGGGTGTCTGTCGTTGAGTGACGCCCAAATTGATCAAGGATAAGGAGCTGTATGAATGGCTGACAGAAGCGATCTAATCAAACTCATCAGGATGCCGATTCTGATCGCGCTTGCGGTGACCCTCGTCCGCGCAACCGTGGAAGCGTTTGGCGCGCCGACCGCCGTGAGTATGATTTTCGGCGTGGCCTGGCTGCACATGCTGTTTCCGGTCTACTTCGCGATAAAGATTCTCGAACTGGGATTCGAAAAGCCTTTCTTTACGCTTATCAAGACTACAGTGATGTGGGCCGTACCCGTCCGCGTGGCCGTGGCCATCACTTATGTTCTGGGTTACGTTTATCAGATCGACAGCTTGCGCTTTCAGACCGAGAGCCTGGGACCGGTCGGCGAAGGCGTAACGCCCTTGCAAGGATACCTGCTGCTGCCGATGCTGAATTTCGGATCGTGGATGGTTATCGCGGTAGTTCTCGCGACGATAACCGGCGGCATTACGCTGAGAGTGAAGCAGCGGTCGGCTGCCAAGAGTTTGGCGTAAGGACTCTAATCGCCCGTTATCCAGCCTCGTCTGGCGAAACAGGCCCAGTGTCGCCACCCGAAGCGAGCCGTCGAAGATCGTCTCCAGTCAGCCGGAAAACGGTCCATTGATCCATGGCCTGAGCGCCAAGGCTCCTGTAGAGTCGCATGGCCGGTTGGTTCCAGTCGAGTACCGACCACTCCATACGTCCGCATCCACGCTCCACAGCTATCGTTGCCACGCGCGCCAACAGCTGCCGGCCAAATCCTCGCTTCCTCCACTGTGGCAACACGAACAGATCTTCCAGATACAGACCCTGACGGCCAAGGAAAGTGGAATAATTCTGAAAGAAGACTGCAAAGCCGACCGGCTCGGTATCGACGCAAGCGATGAGCACCTCGGCGGACGGATTCCTTCCGAAAAGAGACTGCCGTAGGCCTTCCTCAGTGGCCGTCACCTCCCCGGAAAGCTCTTCGTATTCTGCAAGGCCCTTGATCAAGCGCAGAATGACTGGAACGTCTCGCTCGGTCCCACGCTCAATCCGGACTTCGCAGCGCTCTGTATCCACCCACGATCCTCTTCGGATTGCTCTGCTGCTGGACTACTAGTCAGAGTTCTATAGTTCCACCTGCTGTTCACGTAGCAGCATCGTTGTGCGGCGTCTCCTATTACTGTGACCGCGCCGGTGTCAAAATCTGAAAACCGAGCTGCTGGCTGCCTCAGGAATCTAATCACGGCAGGAGATTAGGGACAAACAGAATCCTAAAGCACGAGAGCCCCTAGTTGGACGCTGACAAGAACAGGCTTACTCCCCAAGAGTCGCCCCGAGAGCCCCCTCCACGCAGTGTGCATGTGCGCCCCAAGCAAGGCGTTCGCCTTCGCGGGGACGTCTACAACACAGTTCGACAGGAGGGGACATTGGACAAGCCCACCTACACCCGATCCTAGAACTCGACGCTGCGTCTACTGATTCCGACGAGCCCTGGGGGCGCAACCACAACGCCTACTGGCGGGCATCCTCGGACGTGCGCTGGGCCAGGTCGCGGTCGGGGCGGGCGGCGGCGTTGTGGTGGCGCTCTTAGTCGGCTATTATTTGCCGGTCGAAGAGATGGGTGGCTGGAACATCCGGGGTGTCCTCCCGCCGCTGCGGCGCTCATGATTGTGGTCGGCCTGCTCGCGGTCCTCGGACCGGCCCGTCGCGCTCTCCGGGTCGATCCCACCGAGGCGCTGTGAGAAGGCTAGGGCAGCGTCCGAGTTCCCGTCCGTTGTCGCGACCTCAGTCTTGAGGGTGGTGGCGAGTTCTCGCGATGGGCCCATAGGAGGGGTTAACGTCCTCGCCACCCAGCTCATTCGAACAAGGTTTTCACCCGCGATGCCAATCCGTACTTGCTCCGCGGACTTCGCGTTCCCGCGCCGCAGACAAAAACATATTCGTTAGGCGCCCGAGGTCAGGATGATTATCTGGTTATCAGTCGGACTAGCGTTTGTTGCAGTGCTCGCTTATTGGGGGGGAAAGCGGGTTCTCAAAGAACATGGGCAAGCAAAGGGGTTGTCGGTTAGTACTGTCATCGCCGTTTGGCTCGTGTACGGAGGGCATCTGGGGCTCACCGCGGTCGCGGCGACATGGGGGTTGTGGCCATTGCCGGTCAACAGTGGAATCACTTTCACAATCGGGTTTTTGTTGAGTGGAATTGGTGTTCTCCTGTTTGTCTCAGGCATCGCCGCTTTTGGCTCATTTCAGCGCATGAATGGAAGGCTTCACAATCGGTTGGTGACGAATGGAATATACCGTTGGAGTCGTAATCCTCAGAATGTCGGATGGGTATTGTTTTTGTTGGGTCTATCGACAGCCGGCAAATCCGGATTCGCCCTCCTTCTCACAGCAATATTCTGGATGAGACTTGAGTCATATTTCCTGGAGGAAGAGCGGCAGCTCGAGGGCTATTTTGGTGAAGAGTATCGTAGGTATCTAGAACAGAGTCATCGGTATTTTGGCCCACCCGGGGCCTGCCGGCAAGAGGATCGAGCAGCGGGAAAAGCAATTGCGGACGAAAGCGAACGAAGCCCAGCGAACCTGAGGAACTAAGCTGCCACTACCCGTTCCTAAATCATTGATTCGAAAGTGCCGGAGGGGGGACTTGAACCCCCACGGGGAGTAATCCCCGCCAGATTTTGAGTCTGGTGCGTCTGCCAATTCCGCCACTCCGGCGCGGCTGAAAACAAACTACTTACGGAATCCTACCACTTTCGGTTCTGCCTTCGATCTGGGAATTCGGGGGCCGCAGCTTCGAGAAGACCCGCACCAAACTAATGTAAAGCACTTTCGTTTGTGGCCCATCGGATGCGTGCGGTTAACTCATCATCAGAGACTCCTTACTGCAATGGCGAAGCGCTCTGCTGACCGTCCTGCATGAAAAAACGGAGCAAGCCGGCGGACGGGGAGTCCGCCCCGACTCTGTTCCAGAGGATCAGCTGTGTAGAGTAGCCGCCGCCGTCGACGACGTGGGGGAAGATCAACTGCGAATCCACGGCCGCCTCCGACTCGTTGACCGGCGGCGTGGTCGTGATCAGAAACTCTCCCCGTTCGTTGTAGCGGCTGCGAATTCCGGCCACGTGGACACCGGTCGTTGCACTCGATATTCGGAGGACTCCCTGAAAAGGACTCGCCAGGGTCTCGAAACCGGGAATCTGGTCCAGGAACAGCGCGCTCTGCCCCTGGGCAGGAACTGTGAGGTTCCCCGTGAGTCCTGTAGACACGCCCGCCAGGTTGAACAACTCGAAAGCGACAGCGACCCCAGACGTAGAGGGATTGGCGATGGCGACACCGGACTGGATCGATCCGATCTGGCCCGATTCCCCCGCAACCTCGGCGTAAACTCGGAACGCGGAACCGGCAGGCGTTGCCGAAATCGAGGCTTCGGTCGAGGTGATGCCTCCGGCAATGAACGAAAAGATCGCGAGCGCCGACGGGGTGGTTTCGCCGGCAGTGGGGACGATGCGGACAGAGCCCACGCGGGCCGTTGACAGCCCGCCCGTGGTCTGGAACCGGCGGGCACTTCGCGGAGCGAGGGTGTAGGAAAAGCTCTGGCCTGTCTGACCATCCACTGCCAGTTCGATAGGCTGACCGGCCGTACTTCCGCTGCCAGGATCGATAAACTCCACCGTTCCGCCGATGGCCAGATCGGTCGGATTGACAAGGACGATCCGGGTCGACCAGCCGCCCCCGTCCACGAAATGAGGAACGATGGCGGTCTCGGAGCTCGTCGCTGACAACCCCACCACAGGGAGCGTCGTGAACAGGAACTCCGCGCGCTCGTTCACCAGCCCGCGAAGCGCGATCGTCGATACCGGCAGCGATGCGTTGAGCGTCACCGTTCCTCGAAACGGTGACGTCGCGTCAAACGGAGATTCGCTCAGGAATCCCGCCATCTGGCTGTTGGCGGCGATGTCGAACGTGCGGGTGGCAGAGTTCACCCCATCGGTGTCGGTGAAGAAGAACGACAAGCTGACGGAGTCCGCGTTCGGGTTGGCGATCGCCAGGCCCGTCGTGATGGTCCCCTCGAGCGTGACGTAGATGCGTGCGTCGCGGGCCAGTGGAGAAGGTGGAACGCCGGCTTCGGTGACGAGGATGCCGTCCTGGCGGAAACCCAGGATGGCCGCGCCCACCGGCAGGGCCTCGCCTGAACCGGCGGCGATGCGGGTATGGCCTATTACCGTCGAACCACCGCCCACCGCACTCGTCAGAGAGACCGCGCCCCGGCCGGGGATGGTCACCGACTCGTCCACGGACGCTGCCTGTCGCAGCTCCCAAACATCGTTCAACAGTGCCCCGCTGCTCCCGCCGAACATGATGAAACGGTTCTGGGACTCGACGTATGCGCCCACCATGCCGTTGCGAGCCGAAGGTGCGGAGTCGATCTCGAGCTGCCGCCACTGCCCGGTGTCGAAACTGTAGGCCCACGTGTCGTTGCTGTTTCCCTGGGAGGTCGTGCCGCCAAAAATGATGAACGAACCTTCGCTGTCGACGAAGCTCGTGGAGAAGTAGCGGCCCGGCGGGGATTCCGCCGGCGTCAGCTCGGTCCACGATCGCGACCGGATGTCGAAGGCCCATAAGTCCCCGAGCGCGCCGAAGCGCTGGCCTCCGTAGATGATCAATCGGCCGGTTTGATCCCGCGACGCCGTGTGCAGGCAGCGAACCTGGGGCTTAACGCTCGACGGCGTGATGTTCAGCCAGCTTGTCGACGCAATCCGAAACGCCTGCGTGTCCTGAAATCGCGCAGCTTCCTGGGTGAAACCGGCGAACTGCACCAGGCTGCCCTCGACCGCATCGTAGATGGCGGCCGAGCCGTACCGGGCCGCCGGCCGAGCCACAGGCGAGACGTCGCTCCACTCCAGGCTGGCCAGATCGAGCCGCCATGTATCGTTAAAGAAGAGGCTCCCCTGACCGGCCCAGACCACCATCTGGTGTCCGACCGGATCGTAAACCGCATTGTGGCCGAAACGCGATTCGGGAGCGGCGCCCGAGGTGACCAGACGCCGCCAGACTTCCGTATCGGTGTCGAACGCCCAGACATCGTTCAGAAACCCGCTGCTTCCGCGGCCTCCGAAAATGATGACCTGCCCGCCGACCGGATCATAGATTGCACTGCCGTAGCGCCGCGCTTCAGGCGTCTCACCTGAGATCGGTGTGATGTCGCGCCACTCCCAGTCCTGGGCGCTTGCACCCGAGACCCCGAAAAGGCAGACCAGAGCCAGTATATTTGAAGCGACCCACGCTCGGTTTCCTGCTCTCAAAACGCTTTCGTCCGCACCTTAGAAACAGTTTGTTGCAGAAGCTGGACCGTTACAAGCCAATCCGAATCATGTCGCCACCACTACGACTTCTGGATGTATGACGGAGGGTTCGGGTTTGTAGCTGATGCGAGCAATGCGCTAGCATTCTGATTCGTATTCGAGAGCGATGGTGCGAATTGCCCCCTACTTCGCCCAGTGAAGCCAGGAAATGGCGTGACACCGGCCGGCCCTGAGAAGCAACTCCAGTGGTCATCGACGCGATGTTTTTCGCTTATGCCCTCCTCGGCATAACGCGAGTCAAGGAGGAATAACATACGACACACGAGTTCGAAGGAGTTTTGCCGACTTCACGTTGTCGCGGCTGCGAATTATTTAAGATGTGAGGGATCGGATGTATCTGATTGACGGCAACAACGTGATGGGGCAACGGGTCGGATGGCACCGCGACAAACCTGGGGCACAGCGGCGGCTGTTGCGGGAGACTTCTGAATGGGTTGTTTCGGATGGGGAAGAGGCGATCGTGGTATTCGACGGTCGCCCGCTTCCGGATGTGAACGATGGTGAACTTATCGATGGTGTCACCGCCTTCTTTGCGCGTCCCGGCTCGGACGCGGATCACCGAATCATCGAACTGGCCGAGGAGTTGATGAATCGCGGTGAGATCGTCGCTGTGACTTCAGACCGATTGCTGGCCGAGAGCCTCCGACGGCTCGGGGTCCGGGTCATGCGGTCGGGGCGGTTTCGCAAGATGCTGGAAGAAGAGGCTTAACCGAGGACTCGCTTGACTTCAGCCCTCTGCTCCGTGTTTCCTTACCTTCAGAACGCGTCTATTTGCATTGGAACAGCCGGCGGTAGTATAGTATTGATCCAATAGAAGTTACGCAAAAGGAGCACGTCCAGATGGCCGAAGCCAAACCCACCAGGAAGAAACCCCCGAGCAAACCCAAGTGTATCCGCTGCGGCAACGAGCATACCGTTTCCGCACTGGGTCATTGGCACGAGGGGTGGTGGACCTGTTCCGTGTGCAACGTCCGCTGGCAGGTCTAACCCTCCCCGAAATCCCGCGTCCGAGTGTAGGGGCGGTCTATGACCGCACATTCTTCGATTCGAAACCATGTGCGCTCATAGAGCGCCCCTACACCCGACCTCGAATCGCCCTCTCACAGCGCGATTATCTCCCTTGCCTTCCGAAACACGTCGTCGAACATCGGTTGGGTCAATTTTCCCGTGAACGTATTCTGCTGGCTGGGGTGGTAGGAGCAGACGATCGTCACGCCATCCGGCAGGCGGACCTCCCGGGCATGTCCGAACTTCGGAAGCGGCCTCGGGTTTTCCCAACCCAGTGCCGTTCGGGCCCGCAGGTATGTCTGGAATCCGATCTGTCCCAACGGGACGACGACACGTAGTCTCTTCTTCAGTCGTTTCAACTCGTCCAAGAAATACGGACGGCAGTTGGCCAACTCTTCGGGCGTCGGTTTGTTTGCCGGCGGGGCGCAGTGTGCTGCAGCAGTGATGAAACAATCGGACAGTTTCAGCCCGTCGTTGCGATCGGTCGAAGTCGGTTGGTTCGCAAATCCGAATCGGTGGAGGGCGCCGTAGAGCCAGTCTCCGGAACGGTCCCCGGTGAACATCCGGCCAGTCCGGTTGGCGCCGTGGGCGGCAGGCGCCAGGCCGACAATCAGGAGGCGGGCGCGGCGGTCACCAAAGCTTGGGACGGGTCGACCCCAGTAGTTCCAGTGCGCGAAACGTCGAACCCTGATGCGCGCGAGTTCCTCGCGGTATTGGACCAGGCGCGGACAGAGCCGACACTCGCTGATCTTACTGCACGAAGGCCACGACGCCATTCTGGATGATGATAGTAGTGTGACCGAAAATCAGCGTCTCGCCCTGTGCGTTGTAAACCGTGACGTTCGGACGTCCGAAACGCCGAAGCACGTCCGCGCGTGGCAGGCCGGTGATGGTTCCCGCGTTGCGGATGCCCCTTCCGGGACGATTGACGACCACGCTCGGCACTCCAGGTTGAACGATCCGGGTCCCGCCGAAGTGCCCGCGTCGGCGTCGCGGGAAGACGCCCGCACCGCGCGGGAAGACGCCCGCACCGTGCGGGAAGACGCCGGATCCTCGCGGGGTAACCACGCTGACGTAGGGCGCCACGATTGGCCCGACCGAGCGGTCAAACCCCGGCCCGTACTTCACAGTGGGCGGCCCGATGAAGATGACCTGGCCTTGATGAAATACCTGGCCGCGCGGCACATGATGCCTGGGCGGTATCACTACTCCGAAGGGAGGCGCAGAGACGAACGGTTGAACGACAGGTCCGACCAGGTGGGGCGAAATCGATTGGTGGACGGCTCCCGGCCCCAGGCCGACGACGAAACCGCCGCGTTGCGCTTCGGCGGTCAGGGGCAAGACGACAACTACGGTTACCGCGAGGATCGCGAGCGTAATCTTTGTCTTCATCGGGACACCTCCGGATGATTTCGATGACGTCGAAGTAGTAGATCGTAACGAGAGGGAAACGTAGCGTCTCTCTGTCACGTCCACTAACTGCTTGGATTATACGCCTCCGAGGGCTTCGCACCAAACCAGAGACGGCCGCATCCGAGAACTGCTTCGCAACTTTCCTGGTCTCGTCCCCATGGTAGAATTTTCCCTGCCAGGATCCCTGCGATGAGTACCGCGAACAACTCGATTTTTGCCCCGTTCCGCCGACTTGCGGAGAAAGCATCCACCCTTCCAAGCTTTGCCTTGCTGGTGCTCGGTCCGCTTCTGTCGATAGGTCTGTTGCTCGGCGTCTCGGAAGACGTCCATGTCGTCATCTTGCACACCAACGACGTTCACGGGCATCTGCTCGCTGACGGCGAAACGGGTGGCAGCGCCCGCATCGCCGGCATCGTCAAACAGATCGAACCGCAACTGCTGTTCGACGCCGGTGACATTTTCACAGGAACACCCGTCGCGGACCTGTCCGAAGGCCGGGCTGTCATCGATGTCATGAACGCGACAGGTTACGACGCGGTCGCTCTTGGCAACCACGAGTTCGACAAGGGCATCGACATCCTCCGGGAGAGGATGATCGATGCGGACTTTCGGTTTCTGTCCGCCAACGTTCAAGCGCCGCTCGAAGATCTCCAGCAGAAGGCGATCTTCAACGTGGAAGGCATCCGTTTTGGAGTGATCGGGCTGACCACCGAGGAAGTGAAGACGTCATCCCATCCGAAGAACATGGAACGGGTCCATGTGATGGATGTCGTCCGGGCGATCGAGAACTCGCTGCCCCGCCTCGCGGCGCAAACCGACTTTGTGATCGTCCTCGCCCACATCCGGCCCGACGAGGAGCTTCGTGTCGCCAATGCGTTTCCGGAAGTCGACCTGATCATCGGCGGGCACTCCCACCGGGAATTGAGGGAACCCATCCGGGTAGGAGAGACGATGATCGTCCAGACGGGCGACTACGGCCGTTTCGTGGGACGGATCGACATCGATTTCGAGGACATGGAGGTCGTGGGCATGACGGCGCGCCTCATTCCGACGAAGGATGCCCCCGTCGACGCCGAAGTGCGCAACATCCTGAGGCCCTATGAAGCCGCGGTCGAGTCCCACATGACGTCGGTCGTGGCTCATTCGCCGACGGGAATGAAGAGGTCGAGGATCACCGAGTCCCCGGTCGCCAACCTCGTCGCGGACGCGTTCAGGAAGGAAGGGAACACCCAGATCGCAGTGACCAACCTCGGCGGCATTCGCGCCGACATACGCCAGGGCATGATGACGCGCGCCCACGTTTTTGAGCTGCTGCCGTTCGACAACACCCTGGTCACGATGAACCTTTCCGGCCAAGTCCTCAGGCGAATCCTCAGCCGCGGGCTGATGGCCGTCAGCGGCATCCGAGTCCGGGTGGACCTGGCACGGCCGCCGGGACAGCGGTTGTTGTCCCTCGAGTTGTCCGACGGCGGGGCGATCGAGGATCACGAAATGTATTCGGTCACCACAAACGACTTCCTCGTTGCCGGCGGCGATGGAATCGACGAGTTCAGCGACGGTGTCGATGTTCGCGATACCGGGGTCTTGATGCGCGATGCGTTCGCAGCCTACGTCGGCGACCTGGAGACGATACCGCGCTTGCTCGACGGAAGGGTCCAGGTGGAACAATGAAGTTGCTGGGCACGATCTTGATCAGTGCGCTTCTGGCCGCTCCGCAGATCGATGACATGGGTATTCTTCGGAACCTGCTCGGCAGCGATTTCGACCAGGCACTCGAGCTCATCGACCCATGGAACCAGGTTCTGATCCGGAACACCGAGCGACTGGCACCGGTGCAGGCCGCCGAACTCCGCGCGCGGACGAAGCTGCCGACTGAAGTTTCGGGCATCAACAGCCTGTCGCTTGCCGATTCGAACTATGGTCTCGGCCTGGTCAGCAGGCTGTTCGAAGAGGACTTCATCGTCGAGCAGATCAACCTCATCTTCTGCGACGACCGGATCGCATCGCTCCAGGTGCTCTTCGACGACAACCGCACCTTCGGTAACACGGCGCAGTTGCTCGGCTCCGTCTACGGCATGGGCCCGTCCGTGCCGTTTGGATCGCACACCCCGTCCCTGAAGTATCCGCTGCCTGGCGTCACCTATACCGACGAGGGCGAGTGGGAACTGGGCATAGGCGCCTCTCCCGTGGTCGTGTGGGACATGGGGCCTCGAGAGGGCCTCTACCAGCCGGTCGGTGGCGGTGGTGTCATCAGCGGTCAATTCTGGCTGACCGACAAGGAGTTGGCCAAGACGTGTGGGGAAGAGTCTGAAGGTGTGCCCAAGGATTGAAAATCCCTGGGCCAGCGATCAGCTATCAGCGTTCAGCTACTTCCGAAAGGGGACGATAGTCCCAACCGGTTGAGCTGACAGCTGACAGCTGACAGCTGAAAGCTGATCGCTGACCGCTCATATGACGCAACCTGTCGCCAGCCTCATTGAAACGCTCGCCTCGTCGCCCGGACTGGACGTCCGATCCGCTGGCGAGACGATGTTGCGCGCGCTCTCGGCCGGATCGGTTTCGACTGAGACTTTCCGTGAGGATCCGCGGTCCTTGATCGGTCCGGATCATGGCGTCTCCCGCTACCTGGCCCAGGTGATCTGGCGCGCCCTCGAGGACGATTACACCTCCGTCGACGAGGTCGTATCCGCCTTGTACGGGATCCTGGATCGCAACCCGCCCACGCTGGAGTCCCGCTCCCGTGGCGGGGCGAGGGGCGGAGATCGTGTTGTCATCCCCGAAGCGAAGATTCTCCGGATCCGGCAGCCTGCGGAGACCGGGGACGGCCACTGGGAGGCCGCCTTCGAGGCCCAGGTGACGACGGGTCCGCTGCGCGAACGTGAAATCGAGGTTCGAGTGCGGTCTGCGGTGAACCCGACCGCGTGTTTCATCGTCCCGTACTTCTGGGTGCACGCATCCATCGCGGCCTACAACCTCGTCCCGGTTTCGGAGGGCACGTTTGAAGACTGCCCGGAAACGTTTTTCGTTCTGGAACCCCTCCGGCAGGTGAACGCGACTTCGGTGGCCCGCGCATTGAACTGCCCCAAGCCGCTCGTCGATCAGGCGCGGCGCGGTCGGGGTGACGTGACGCTGCCCACGCTCAAAGGGATGATCGTGCACGCCATGTTCGACCGGATGCTGGAAGGCGAGGACGACATCGTCTCCTCGGACGGCGAAATCGTCGCCTCGGACGGCGAAATCGCTGCCTCCTATGAAGCCGTGCTGGGGGGATACCTCGTGCAGATGGCCGCCGTCACCGATTCCGGCTTCGACGAGGGTGCGTTCCGGGCCGAAGCCTTGCGACATGCCGCAGCTCTCAAGGAATTCGTGGACCTGAACCCGCACATGAGAGAGGACCCGCAAGTCGAGTTGCGACGGTACTCGGCGACACTCGGCGTCCAGGGCCGGATCGATGCCGTCTTCACGACAGGGAACCGTCTCGACGTGGTCGAGCTGAAGACCGGGAAGCGCCTCCGCGAAGAAGATCATGCGCAGCTGTTCATCTATCGTCTGCTGCTTTCGGACTGGCTGCGTCGTCGGGAACACATGGGTGACGAACCGCTCGAGGTGACGACGCGGCTGCTGTCTTCCCACGATGGAACCAGTACGCCTCTGCGGACAGGCGCTGATTTTGCACTCGTTCTTGAAGCGCGAAACAGGCTCGCGGCTCTTGCCTACGCGCTGGGCCGTTCCCGCCCGCACGTTCCGATGCGCTACGCCGACTTCGACCCCGGGGTGTGCGGCGCCTGCCCGTCGTGGACTCGCCGGCGATGCATAGAGTCGACCGAATTGTTCGGAGATCGCCCGGACACCGAGCCCGAGCCGGATCTGGAGTACTTCCGGCGGTTTTCCACGCTCGTGCAGGCGGAGAAATGGGCGGCAGACAAGGATCTGGCGGACCTGCTCGATGACAGCCGGCGTGGGTTCCGGGTGCGCAACTTCAAAACGATCTGCGATGCCCGGTGTTCCGGTTCGGAATCCGGACAGTTCGTTTTCGAGTTCGAGGAGAACGATTCGGACCTGGCGGTGGGCGACCGCGTCCTGATCCATTCGGGTCGAATCTCGAGCAGTCCCATCTTCCATGGTTACCTGCGATCGATCGGGGGCCGGGAGGCCCGCATCTCGATTCCCCTGAAAAACGTTTCCGAAGCCGCCTTCGAAGGCCCGTCCTGGACGATCGATCGCTTTCCCTCCGATCGGACGAGCGAGGCCAGTCAGACGGCCCTGTATGACTTCCTGGTCAGCACCGACGATTCCCGCAAACGCATCGTCCTCGGGGACCTGGCGCCGGCGCTTGGAGAGGGGACCGGTGACCCGGGGCGAACGACAGGCAAGTCGCTCGAGCTTCGGAGCGAATTGAATACAAGCCAGATCGAAGCGATACGCGGAGCCGTGGAATGTCGGGCGTTGCATCTGATCTGGGGTCCGCCTGGAACCGGGAAGACGAAAGTCGTTCCCGAGATCGTCGCGAACGTCGGAGGCTCGGTTCTCCTCGGAGCGTTCACGAACACGGCCGTCGACAAGATGTTACTGGCAATGCTGGACCACGATCCGCAGGCCCGCTTCCTGCGCATCGGACGATCAAAAGATTCGCCAGAGCTCGCGCGTCGCCTGGGCGCCGAGTCCGCCCGCTACTTCAGCGACGATGTGGCTTCCTCCACCGGCAGCGCGCGAGAACTACGGCAGAAACTCGATTCCGTTCCCGTCGTGGCGTCGACCGCTCATCGGGCGTCGAGCCATCCTTACCTTAGAGGCCGGTCGTTCGAGATGGCCATCGTCGACGAGGCCGGACAGCTCACCGAGCCACTGACGCTCGGCTTGATCATGCGCGCCCGCCGTTTCGTCCTGATCGGCGACGACCGGCAATTGCCGCCGGTGGTTCGCTTGCCGGACCTCGGGCGATCGATGTTCGAACGTCTGAAGGAACAGGCCGAATCCGCCGCTCCCAGGATACTAACGCTGCTCGACACCCAGTACCGCATGCATCCCGAAATCATGGGGGTATCGAACAGGCTCTACTACTCCGGGCGCCTGACCTCGGGAGTCGCCTCCGAGGACCGGGTGCCGCCCGTGGGACCTCCTATCCTTTTCCTGCCGGTTGGGTCGGACTCCGACGGCCGGTCGAATCCGGCCGAGGCGCGTGTCGTCCGCGATCTGGTCGAAGCGTTGCGGGAACGGGTGCCGGCCGAATCGATCGGCGTGATCTCGCCCTTTCGGGCACAGGTCGTGCTGCTCCGCCGGCTGCTCGAAGACACCGGAGTCGTCGCCGACACCGTGGAACGTTTCCAGGGAGGCGAGCGTGACGTGATCGTCATCTCTTTCGTGCGTTCCCGCGGCACCGGATTCGTCTTCGATGATCGACGCTTCAACGTCGCGCTGACCCGGGCGCGGAGGAAGCTCGTCATGGTGGCCCACCCCGATCTCTTCCGCGACACCCGTTACGAGTGGATTTGCGAATACGCCGAGACGCCCCCGACGGAGGTTGCCTCGAGTTCCGGCTCGTAAGCGAACGCGCGATGCGGCTCCGCCTCCAGCGTTTTGAAACTCTGCGCCGCCGGACCCTGCCCTTCGCTGAAGCCCGCGGTTACCTCACCGACGAGGACATCGCCCGCGACGTTTCTTGAGGATCTTTCTCGACACAAATGTGATCGTCAGCGCGTTTGCCACTCGCGGATTGTGTGCCGACGTGTTCAGGCTCGCTCTTGCCGACCATGAGCTCGTCACGGCCGGGGTCGTCCTGGCCGAGGTCCGCCGGGTTCTCAAGTCCAAGATTCGCCTCCCCGTTTGATGATTTCGATGCCATCGTCCAGTTGCTGCGATCAGAGTGCGAAGTCGGCGGAAGCCCTGCCAAGGGAGCCGCGGTGGGTCTGCGCGATCGGGCAGACCGACGGATTCTAGCCGCCGCCATCGGGGCCGGGGTGGACGTTTTTGTCACCGGCGACCGCGAGATGCTAGAACTCACTGACCCACCGGTCCCGATCGTGAATCCGCGGGGGCTATGGGAAAGGATCCGAAGGAGAGATTTGGGAAAGAGAGATTAGACTGAGCTCCTCTTGTATTTGAGTCTCCCTGGCTGTGAGACAATGATTCCATGAGTGAGTCCGCCATCGACGTTTCAAAACTCCTGCCCGAGGAGCGCCTGCGTCTCCTCGAAGAGCTCTGGGATAGCTTGTCCGATGAGGACATCCCCCTGCCCACTGCTCAACGGAGTGAACTAGATCGACGGCTGGACGACCTCGAGCGCGAGGGCCCTCGCGGCATTCCCTGGGAGGACGTCCTGAAGCGCCTCCAAAGCAAGCCTTAGTGAATCTTATTGTCCGCCCGGGTGCGGCGGCCGATATCGAAGACGCTCACAGCTGGTATCTCGACAGAGACCGGGACCTGGCGTCGAGCTTTCTTGATGAGCTCAGGTCCGCCTTCGACAGAGTTCGGCGCAACCCGAAAGCCTATCCTGTCCTTTACCGGGACACCCGACGCGTTCGTCTGAAGCGTTTCCCCTACGGTCTCTACTACCGTATCTATCCACACACAATCGTGATCGTCGCCTGCATGCACGGGCGGAGGAATCCGATCCGCTGGCGATCCAGAGAGTAATCGAGTCCCCCTGTTTATTGATTTGCGCAATCTCCAATCACGTGTAGGTGCGGTCTATGACCGCACAAGGGCGCTATCAGAGCGCCCTCTCCCTCATACCGCAACGCAAGAATCGGATCCACCCTTGTCGCCCTCCTTGCCAGAATCAAACTCGCCACCAACGCAACCGCCACCAAAACCACCGGCACATCTCCTCCTGCACCACCCCGGCCAATGCCATCGGGTCTCCCGAGGCCCGGATTTCCACTCCCGGCCCGTGCCGGTCGAAACTCGCCAAAAATCCTTCAATAAGCGGTCTGGGGGTCGGTTACACTCGACGAACACCTCGGTCCAACGGTTTCGACAGACACGAGAAAGGAGAGAAGAACGCAATGGAGACCGACCTTACGTCTGACTCGATGTCTGAACGGCTTCTTGAGCGAGCTCGGGACTGCCGGTTCTGCCAGGAAGATCTGCGGGCTCTCCAAACTCATCTGCCCAACGATAAAGCCGCGCTCGACCAACTCCTGAGCGAATCTGTCGAGAAAAGGGACGATGCCGCTTTCACGCATATTCTCCTCGCAGCCCTCGACCTTGAACTTCCCGTAGATGCGAGACACCTCGCCGGCGGTGCGGTCCTCCTGCCCGATGCAGGCCTCTTAGCGACGGTCGCCATGCGCTGCATCGGCGATACTGCTGCCGCTCTGGTCGAAGCCGTCAAGCACGGCGGCATGGGAAATGAGCGCGAAGCCTTTGCGCTCCTCTTGGCCGGAAAATGGTGCAAGGAGCGCCGAGACGGTACGGTCGATCCGGAATTGATCGTGCGCGCCCGCATTCTCTCCCGCCAGGTGTCTGGAAGCCCCATCGTATGGATCCTGCTCAGAGCTCTGGCAGATCTCATCGAGGACGAAAGCCTGACGGCCGCCATGGGAGGGAAGACAACCGACACCCGGGACCCTCTTGACCGGAAGATTCCAGAGACCCTGTTCAAAGGGATCGACGATCCAGTATTTGCGCTGGTTCCCGAGAAGCCCGAATCCCTCCTGGCTTCCGGCCACACCGTGCGGCGTGCCGTCGGGAGAGTCGGCCGCAATGATCCGTGTCCGTGCGGCAGTGGAAAGAAATACAAGAGGTGCTGCATCGAAAAGGATCAAGAACGTCTGAGCCATTCCTCAGAGGTTCCAGGAGTCACAGTCGAAGAGTTGCGCCGCAGCCCGGAGAGCCATCTGACCATAGACCGTCTCATGGAAATGCGTTCCTACGAACTCGCTCGGCTCGACCCGTCGCGCATCGATGAAGATCTGCACTACGACCTCGTCGAGCAACTCCTGCTTTACGGGGAATCCGAAGCCGCGGTGGGACTCTTCGAAACTGTGGGTATGAGGATGGACCTCGACGATTGCTGGCACGACGCGGTGCATCGAGTCACGCACGAGTCGCGAAGAGACCTCTTGGCGCGTCTGATCACGGTACGCGAGAAGTCGGGGATCGCAGCCCAACCGCTGGATTTCGGAGCTCGACTGCTACTCGAGAATGAGACCGCCGAGCCGCTGGAAATGATCGAGGCGGAAGCCCTGGAGGCGTTGCACAAAGACGACATACTGAAAATTATCGACATGTCCTACGACTTGCTGCACAGTCGCGCCCGGGCTCTCGGGATTCTCGTGGCTCGAGGTGTTTTGCCAATCTGCGATCCTTTTGATGCGTCCATGCTGCTTGAGGAACTTCTCATGGTCCGGGACGAGCTCTACCTGACGCCGACGGATCCGCTCGAGGAGACTCTCGACCGCAGATTCCTGGACGAAACGAGCGACGATCACGGGGAGGCGGAGGCTTCGAAGGAAGCGCGCCAACGCCTGGAGTCGAAACGGGCAGAAGTGATTGTTCTAAAAAAGCAGCTAGCGAAGCTCCACGCCGAGCTCGAACGGCGCGAGGCGGAGGCGGCAAAGGAACCGGAATCGACGGCTCTTGCCGCGCGACCGGCGGCGAGAGACGTCGAGCCTGTAGTATCGCAGCTTCGTCGAAAACTCGCCTCTGTCAAGACCGAACTCAAGCAACGCCATCTCGAGCGGAATCAACTGCGGCATGAACTGCAGGGGGCTCACGAAGATCTCGCAACGCTCCGCGACAGGGAAGCGACATCCGCCGGAACCAACGAGCAGAAACAGGACGACGAGGAGTCGGTGCTTCTGCCTGAGGAGAAGTTTCTCGGCGCCCAACCCTTGCGGATCCCGTCCTATCCCAAGAGGTTTTCCGAAAGTCTTGAGGCCGTGCCAGAGCCGGTGGCCCGCGAGGCCATTCGCCTGATCGGCCGTCTCGCGGCGGGAGACGCCGCGGCGTTTCGCGGTAGCAAACGGTTGAAGCTGCGGCATGAGGTCTTGCGGCAGCGTGTGGGTCAGCGCCACCGTATCCTCTTTCGCCTGGATGGGGAGACGCTGGAGGTCCTCGCATTGATCCACCGCCGCGATCTCGAACGGTCCATCAAACGGCTGGATTAGTCTGTTGAGCAGCCGATCATACTCGGCGTGAGAGCTACCGCCCCGCGAGCTCGCAGCTCTGCGACCACATTCCCCTGGCCCTACGAAGAACTCCTGAAGCCATTTGTCGCCTTAGCCTGGGGACTGTCGACTTCTTCGACCACCTCGGACGACAGGTTGATCGGGACTCCCTGGACAGCGGTTCCGGCCGTAGTCTTTCCTAAAGCTGGGACTCATCTCTTTCAAAACCGGTCGCTCCTTTTTTGGCATCCTTCGTGCGAACGAAAGCAGCGCCAGCCCCGAATCCTCCAGCGGGCTGAGCCGGACTCCAGCCCTTGTCTACTCCCTGGGTTTTCCACTTCTTGGTCACGGATGAAATTTGAGATCATTGGTCCGATCACAGATGTCATCGCACTACCTGGGCAAACGATGAAAACAGCGACGAAACCCTTTGTCCTATGTCTCGACAACACCGATTGCGAGGCGTCCCTTATTCCAGGGAAGGTTTATCGCGTCCTGCACGACGAGCAAGCGGGCAAGGACGAGTTGGTCCGCATCGTTGACGAGAGCGGCGAGGACTACCTCTACCATCAAAGCCATTTCGTTTTCGTTGACTTCCCTCCCGCAGTTGCGAAGAAGCTGCTCGCCCTAGAGACCGGCTGAGTGTCGTCGCAGAAAGTCGGGAGATTGACGTGAAAACTTTCCGGCCAGCAAAAAGCGAAGTTTCTGTTGACGAATCGGTCCGAATCATCCGGGAACTCCAGGAGCTCAGCGAGAACCAACTAGCACAGTTAACTGGGATTCCTCAGTCCACCATCTCCGCGATATAGGTACGGTCTATGACGTCTATGACCGCACTCGGGCGCTCCGGCACGCTTGAGAGCCCCGCCCGCGATGCGGGCTCCGCTCTGGGGTACATCGGCACACAAGGTCCGAACAAAATTCGAACACCGTGCGGGGATTATTGCCTCTAGCCAGAGCCCTTTTCCCCTCCTGGCCCTTGCCGGCAACAACCCAGATGGTGTGACGCCGCCGTAACCCTCCGGGCGCACGGGGGTTGCGGTCGGATGCTTTGTTGCTCGTCGTCATGATGAAACCGCATCAGTTCCTCCTCGCGCCTCGTCTCCGCCTCGCAAGACCCGTGCGCGCGAACCATCAGACTTCT
>CBDAPB010000024.1:0-116920 GCA_965198265.1 Terriglobia bacterium | reverse complement strand
GTTTTCCGCACGATCACCGCGGAGATCTACTGGAGGGAACAGTTCGAGGTCCCTATTGCCGGAGGCGAAGGTAGCAACTTCGGCCATCGTCGGGTCTTCAACGATCAACCGAGGAATCCGCATTCCGGCGCGGACATCTCCGCCACGACGGGGCACTCCCGTGGCGGCCGCGAACCGGGGCCGTGTGGTCGTGACCGGAGATTTCTTCTTCAACGGCAAACACGGTCATAATCGATCACGGGCTGGGAATCTACTCCATGTACCTCCATCTTTCGAGGATCGACGTCCGAGAGGGCGACATTGCCGACAAGGGGGAGACGGTGGGTTTGGTCGGCGCCACAGGTCGGGTGACCGGACCACATCTTCACTGGGGGTTCCGGATTCAGAATGCCCGCGTCGATCCATTTTCGCTGACACGGCTGCCCGACTAGCCGACCCACGATGATGCTTGACCTTTTCCGGCGGGGCCAACCTTCGCCAAAGCAGATCCAGAAGACAGTCAAGAGGCTTACCGAACCTCACGGCGAACAGGGTCCCCGGATCGAAGCGGCCGAGAAGCTGGTAGATTGGGGTACTCCCGAGGCCATCTTCGGTCTGGTTAAACGCTTCACGGTGTCTTCGCGGGTGATCACCCAGGATATCGAAGAGAAACGGATGGTCGTCGACATGCTCGTGGGGCTCGGGGACGCGTCCGTCGACCCTTTGCTCCGGTTCATGAAGACGAACCACCAGGTCGACTGGCCGGTCCAGGCCCTGGCACGGATTGTTCCTCAAGAGGAAACTCGTCCGACATCTCGTCGAGACGATAGAGGCCGTCGCGCTGAGCGAATTTGCTGCTCCCGAACACCGCGTGAGCCTGCTTCGCGCCGTTGGGGGACACGTCACGGCTGAGATGGCGGAGTTGCTGCGGGGATTTCTTGGAGACTCCGATGACGACGTCCGGATCGCGGCGATTGAAGGCCTCGTCGAGATCGGGCCCTCGGAGAGGGAAACCCTGCTCCAAGCCTTTCTCGATGCCGAAGATCGCCCGCGCATCCGGTTGAAAATCGCCGATCTCTTTGCCGAACGCGACTGGACGGTGAAGGGTTTCCGCCCCAAGATCGAGGAAACCCTGCCCGAGGGGTTCGCTCTGAACGCCAAAGGCGTCATCCGGCGCCGTTAGAGGCCACTAGTGCGATCCGAGACATATGAGACGTGACGCGGCGATCTTTCTGATGGGCGTGTGGCTCGCGGGGAGCCTGTTCATGGCTCTCGTTGCAACCGAGAACTTCTACACAATCGATCGCCTTCTCGACGGGAGTCCGAACGAGACGTTCGGTGGCGTGGTTGCCGAACTCGGCCGGGCGCAGGCGCGCGACTTCATGCGGTACCTTTCCTCAGAGCTGAATCGGCTCTTCTTCCAGCTTTGGAACTTCGCGCAGCTCGGGGTCGCGATCCTCGCCCTCTGGCTCGTCTACTCGATCGAGCCTCGCCGCATTCGGCGGGGTGTGACGGTGATGCTGCTTCTGGTCGTGATCCTCACGATTGGTCTGACCCCCGGGATCCTGTCGATCGGCCGGGCGCTGGATTTCGTGGGGAGAGATCCTCCGCCGCCGGAATTGACGACGTTCGGGTTGCTGCACGCTGCTTACACGGTAATCGATTTTGCGAAGCTGACGCTGGCGGGCGTCGTGGCGTTCTGGCTGCATCGGAGCCCGCCTGCAGGCTAATCGTGTTTCGCCTGCGAAATCTGTCGCGCCGGTAGTTCAGCCACTGATTGCACGGGGAAGTCCAGCCACGGATTGGGTAGACGAAGTCAGCTACGATTGCACGGATTTACCGGATTGAGAGTGGACTTTTCGGACCGCAGGCTTCTTCCTGTCCGTGTAATCTGTGTAATCTGTGGCTGACTCTGTCCTAAGGTGCAATCTGTACAGTCAGGGATGAGGTCGAGCGCCGCCAACCGACTTGGCATTGCTTTTGGCAGCGAGTAAAATCTCTGACACGATGCTCAGGTCACTGATTTTTGTCCTCACGGTGTCCCTCTCGGCTTTTTCCCAGTCCCTCCCGGCCCCGAAGGTCGTCGTGATCGGAACCGGCGGAACGATATCAGGGGGAGTCGATGCTGAGACCGGTCAGCGCCGCAGCTTGGGTGCGTCGGATCTCGTCGCTTTGGTTCCTTCGCTCAAGGACAACGTGCAGATCGAGGAGGAGGACTTTTCGAGGATCGGCAGTTCGTCGATGACCCCAGAGATCCAGTTTCGTCTCGCGAGTCGCGTTCGGGATCTCTTCGAGAGCCGGGACGACCTCGCGGGTATCGTGGTCACTCACGGGACCGATTCACTCGAGGAGACAGCTTTCTTCGTGGATCTGCTCCACGACGATTCGCGTCCGGTGGTTTTTGCCGCGGCGCAACGGGCGCCACGTGTTTCCGATTCCGACGGGCCTCGGAACCTCGAAGCCGCAATTCGGACGGCGATATCCCCCAATGCCCGGGACATGGGTGTCCTGGTTGCCCTGAATGACGATCTGCATGCCGCTCGATATGTGACGAAGCATCACTCGGTGGCGGTCGAATCGTTCGAGTCGGGAAAGAAGGGGATGCTCGGGACGATCGACCAGGGGAAAGTCATTTTCTATTCGAAGCCATTGAACCGCGTTAGGATTTCTGCCTCTCGAGTTGAACCCGGAGTCGACCTCGTTCGCCTGGTTGCCGGTGACACGGGAAAATTTATCCGGCATTCGATCGAGACAGGCGCACGGGGGATCGTGATCGAAGCCTTCGGACGGGGCAACATGCCGCGTCCTGTGATGGAGGCGTTGACGGCGGCGTTGGAGGCGGGCCAGGTGGTCGTGGTGGTGTCGCGGACGGTCGAAGGTCGTGTGGCGTTGTCCTCGCGACTGCTGGAGGCGGGCGTGATCGAAGGTGAAGACCTGGACGGGCTGAAAGCACGCATTGTCCTCATGCTGGCTCTGGGCGCCGAGATCGAGATCGACGAAATCCAGGATCTCTTCCGCCGGGTCGGAGGAACCTACACCAAGAACGAAGGGGAGTGGTGAAGTGAAAGCTACGGGATCAAAATCCGTTAGAGGCCGGGTCCGAAACGACGGTCCGAGACTGTTGATAGGTACACGAAAAGGCGGCTTCTTCCTGCAGGGCGACAAGTCGCGCCGCAGTTGGAAGCTGTCGAAGCCCATGTTTCTGGGGCACATTGTCTATCACATCGTTCTCGACCCTCGAGACCGAAAGACGATGCTTGCCGCAGCGCGTACAGGACACCTCGGTCCGACGGTGTTTAGATCCACGAACGCGGGCCGGTCCTGGAAGGAGGCGGAACGCCCACCGGCATTCGAGAAAGCGGGTCGGGGCCGCAACCCGCTGGTCGTCAACCACGTTTTCTGGTTGGCGTCCGGTCACGCCTCCGAACCGGACGTCTGGTATGCAGGCTCGTCACCTCAGGGACTCTTTCGTTCTGAAGATCGAGGCCGCACGTGGGAGGGAGTCAAGGGGTTTAACGAACACCGGAAGCGGTTCGACTGGGTTGGCGGAGATCAGGATGGCACGCCTGACGGTCCCAAGATGCATTCGATCCTGGTGGATCCGAGAGATGCAAGACATATGTACATCGGTATGTCGCTTGGAGGGGTCTTCGAGTCGGTGGACCAGGGCGCGGATTGGAAGCCCTTGAATAAGGGCTGCGCGGCGGACTTCCTGCCTGTCGCCGAAGCCGAATACGGCCATGACCCGCACAACCTGCAGTTGCATCCGTTGAACCCGGACCGGCTGTACCAGCAGAACCACTGCGGCATCTACCGGATGGATCGGGCGGACGGACACTGGACTCGAATCGGCAGCAACATGCCGAAGACAATCGGAGACATCGGTTTTCCGATCGTCCTCGACCCTCGGGATCCGGACACGGTGTGGGTTTTCCCGATGGATGGAACGACGGTCTGGCCTCGTACGAGCCCCGGAGGGAAGCCCGCCGCCTACGTCTCCCGCAACGCGGGACGCAACTGGAAGCGACTGGACAAGGGGCTGCCGACGTCGGATGCCTGGTTCACTGTCAAACGTCAGGCAATGTCCCACGACGGGCGCGACCCTCTGGGTCTCTACTTCGGTACGACCAGCGGTGAGGTCTGGGCCAACCGGAATGAGGGGGGAACCTGGAGGCGTCTGGCCGAGCACCTTCCGGAAATCTATTCCATCGAGTCGGTAGGCGTGACCTGATGAAAGTCTTCATCCCGGGCCCGCTGAGATCCTACACGAACCAGTCCAACGTGGTTCATGCCGTGGGTGGAACCGTCGGCGAACTACTCCGGCACCTGGATTCGGATTATCCCGGCATCCGCTTTCGGATCATCGACGAGCAGGACCAGGTCCGCGAGCACATTAAGATCTTCGTAAACGAAGAACAGCAGTGGGATCTGAAGGGCACGATTAGTTCGTCGGATGAAATCCAGATAGTCTGCGCCCTGAGCGGTGGAAGGTGGCGAGCAAGAGAATACGTTGGGAGAGCGACCCTCAACAACTGACAACTGAACTACTGACCACTGACTACTGCCGCACGCCGGCGTGCGACCTCATTCCCCATCCAGCAGTTCTATTCGATTCCCGTCCGGATCGTAGCAGAATACGGACCGGGTTCCGTTCGGAAGAACTCTCCACAGGCTGCCGGCATCCCAGCGATCGCAGGGAACGTCGTCTTCCTCCAACGTCGTCTTCCTCCAACCGGGACAGACACTCCTCGAAATCATTGATCACCACCGCGATATGTCGCGTCGATCTTGCGTCTGCCTGATCGCGAATCGATAGATGCAAGAGGTGGGATCCGAGGCGGTACCAGATCAAGCGTTTCCCGGTCGGGTCGAGGATCGCGGGGACCTCCTCGAGGCCGAGGCTCTGGGAGTAGAAACGGCGAGCCGCTTCGACGTTATCCCTCGAAATGTTGTGGGTAACGTGATTGATTCTCATATCTTCGTTACAGGCCACCAGTGGCCTGTAACGGAGATATCGGTACCAGCGTTGCGGTGGAACGGCACCGGATTCTAGGAGCCGACGACGAGGTAATGCTCCTACATTGCGAGGAGGAGCGACAACGAAGACGGTGCCGTTCCGCCGCAACCCTTCGGGCCGATGGGGGTTGCCGTCGATCTCTTTGTCGTTCGTCGTCATGATGAAACTGCATCAATTCCTCCTCTCTCCTCGACCTCGACTGGCAAGACCCATCGGCGATGGTGCCGATATCTCCGTTACAGGCCACTAGAGAGCGAATGGTTCCACGCCCAGTTCCTCGCCCGCGAGCCGCCCTACGAGTTGGTTCAAAGTTTCGCCGGTTGATGGGAGCACGAACTCTTGCTTTGCCGCCGACCAGTCCAGTTTGAAGCTGGTCGACTGGGCCGATATCCAAACCTGGCGAGCCGGGCTGTTCGGGCTGATCACGATCTTGGAAATCACGGGCTCTTCGATCTCGAGGGTCAAGACTCCGGACTGGTACAGAATCTCAACTTCGTGCTCCTCGGCTACCCGGTCCAGGCCCCGATTCAGAGCCTCCAGGGACGCAGAGCTCAGCCTGCCGAAATCGTCGTCGTTGATCATGCAGCAGATTGTAGCAGCCTGCCGATATGACGATCTATAATGATGCACGGCGTGCGCGGAAGATGCACGACGTGGGGGGGAGATGCACGACGTGCAGGGAACCGCTCCGGAGTCGGTTCCCTGCAAACGGAGCTTTGAGCCATGGATCCTTTCGAGCTGACCAAACAACTGATGTTGATCCCGTCGGTTACGGGAACAGAGGGCGAAGTCGGTCGATTCCTTGCCTCACTTCTCGAGGGCCAGGAATACCGGGTTGACACCCAGCCGGTCACCGACGGTCGGTTCAACGTGATGGCCTACGCGGGTGATCCGAAGCTCGTCTTCTGCACCCACATCGATACGGTTCCACCTCACCTGCCGGTGTCGGAAGACGACTCGTTTCTGTACGGAAGAGGCGCCTGTGACACGAAGGGCATCATCGCCGCCATGGTGGAGGCTGCGCGCCGATTGCGTCAGGATGGGTTTTCGAATTTTGCGTTCCTGCTCGTCGTGGGCGAGGAAACAGGTGGAGACGGAGCCAAGGCCGCCAACACGTTGAACTGGGATTCGGAATACGTCATCGTCGGCGAGCCGACGGAAAACAAGCTGGCGCGAGCGCAGAAGGGCACTCTGCTCGCAGACTTGACAGTTCGGGGCAAGGCCGCGCATTCCGGCTACCCGGAGATGGGCGTTTCCGCCCTGGATCCACTGATCGACGTTCTCCACGATTGCATCCATGCCGATTGGGGTACGGATGCGGTTCTGGGGCCCGGAACCTTCAACGTAGGCGTAGTGGAGGCGGGGGAGCGGGCTAACATCGTTGCGCCGAATGCGTTGGCTTCAGTGATGGTGCGGACTGTCGAAGATGTTCCCGCGGCCGAAGAACGGCTCCGAGGGGTCGTCGGCGAGCGAGCCGAAATCCACGTCCGCAGTGGGGCATCGCCCCAGTACATGCACGTGGTGGACGGGTTCCCGCAGACCGTCGTGTCGTTCGGCAGCGATGTTCCCTATCTCGGCAACCTGGGGAAGGCGTTGCTCGTCGGTCCCGGATCGATTCTCGATGCGCACACGGCGAACGAAAAAATACTCAAGCAGGACGTGCTACAGGGTATCGATCTCTACCGAAGCCTTGCGCGTCAACTGGCATCCTGACACTCCATGAACCTAGTGCTCATCGGTCACGGAAGAATGGGACTCGAGGTGGAACGAGTCGCCGGGGATTTCGGCGATGACATATCCGAGGTTTTCGACGTGGACCGGCCGCTCGAGCGCGGCGGCCTGGAGGGCGCCGACGTTTGTATGGATTTCTCCGTTCCCGAAGCGGCCGTCGGCAACATGCGCTTGGCCTCGGAGTGCGGAGTCGACATCGTTCAGGGCACCACGGGATGGTACGACGATCTCGACGAGGTGAAGAAGTGGTTTTCTGACTCGGCCCTGCTTTACGCGCAAAACTTCTCCGTGGGTATGAATATGTTCTACAGGATCGTGAGGAGGGCGGCCGAGTTGGCAGATGGTGACCCCGATTACGATCTCTACGTTCTGGAGCACCACAACCGTGACAAGGTAGACAACCCCAGCGGAACAGCCCTTCGTATCGGTGGAATCCTCCTCGAAGCCATCGGAAGGAAGGTGCGAATCCAGACCGATCCGGCCGGGGGCGTCGCGCCGGAAAACCTCCACATCGCCTCGGTCCGTGTGGGTAGTCTGCCGGCGTCGCACACCGTGGGTTTCGAGTCCGAGGCGGACTCGATAGAGCTTCGCCACGTTTCGAGAAACCGGTCAGGCTTTGCGCTGGGTGCGCTCAAAGCCGCACACTGGGTGCACGGCCGCAAGGGTGTGTTCACCATGGACGACGTGGACCTGTAATGGCCCGGCGGCGTCGACAATGCATGGAACAGGTTTAAGAGGATGACAAAGCAGAGATTTCGAGGGACGGGCACCGCCCTTGTCACGCCTTTCGCGCCCGGAGGATCCGTCGATGAAACCTCTCTCGCGCGCCTTGTTGACTTCCAGATTGACGGTGGAATCGACATGATTGTGCCCTGCGGGACGACCGGTGAAGGCGCCACAATGGAGGGCGACGAATACGAACGCGTCATCGGGTCGATCGTGGAGCGCGTCGCGGGCCGGATCCCTGTGATCGCCGGGGCCGGCTGTAATTCGACGGAGCGAGCCGTCAAGTTGACCCGCACGGCCCGGAAGCTTGGTGCGGACGGTGTTCTATCGGTCGGGCCTTACTACAACAAACCGACCCAAGCCGGGTTTTACGAGCACTTCAAGGCAATCGCTGAAGCCGACGACATTCCCGTTGTCATCTACAACGTGCCCAGCCGTACGAGCAGCAACATCTCCGCTGAGACGATGCTGCGGTTGGCCGAGTTGCCTGGCGTCGTCGCGGTAAAGGAATCCTCTGGAGACTTCGATCAAGTGATGGAGATCATCAGGAATCGTCCCGCCGGGTTCAGGGTGCTGTCCGGGGATGATTGGGCGACGCTCGCCATGGTGGCTCTCGGAGGCGACGGTGTCGTCTCCGTCGCCGCAAATGAAGCGCCGACCATGATCCACGATATGGTGGATGCCGCCCTGGCCGGTGACATGGATCGGGCCAGGGCCTTGCACTACCGGCTCCTGCCGTTGATGAGAGTGAATTTCATCGAAACCAATCCGATTCCGGTCAAAGCCGCGCTCGCGATGATGGGCATGATTGACGAGAGGTACCGTTTGCCGCTCGTCCCGATGGCGCCCGAGAACAAGGCGAGGCTGAGAACCGTGGTCGAAGACCTGGGTCTGTTCGAAGGCTCCGAAGTCGGCCGAAGACATGGAGAATGAGATCGGGCGTCTCCTGACGCTGCCCCTCGACGAGGCCCGTCGTGAAGGGGTCGATCTGCTTGCTCGATTCCGGGACGGCCTCAACCGCGGCGAGTTCCGCTCCGCGCAAAAGATCGACGGTGCCTGGCAGGCGAACGCGTGGGTCAAGCAGGGGATCCTGCTCGCGTTCCGTCTCGGCCAGAGTACGGATCGTCCGCTGTCGGACGAGTTCTATTTCTGTGACAAAGACACGCTTCCGCTGAGGCCGAAGCCAGATTCCAACCTGCGGGTCGTACCTGGTGGTTCAAGCATCCGGGATGGCTCTTTCATCGGTCGGAATGTTATATGCATGCCGCCGATGTTCATCAACATCGGAGCCTGGGTCGGCGACGACACGATGATCGATTCCCACGCGCTGGTGGGTTCCTGTGCGCAAGTAGGTCGTCGCGTGCACCTTTCGGCCGCGGCGCAGGTCGGTGGAGTGCTCGAGCCGCCAGGAGCGTTACCCGTCATCATCGAAGACGACGTGTTCATCGGCGGAAACTGTGGCGTGTATGAGGGTGTGATCGTCGGTGAGCGGGCCGTGCTCGCGTCGGGCGTCGTGCTGACCGGCGGGGTTTCCGTCTACGACACCATCAAAGGGGCGGTCTATCGACGAACGGACGCGGCGCCGCTGACCATCCCGGCCGGGGCGGTAGTGGTTCCCGGCTCACGCCCGGCGAGCGGAGAGTTCGCGAGAGAACACGACCTCTCGCTCTACGCTCCGGTGATCGTCAAGTACCGCGACGAGAAGACCGATGCGTCGACGTCGCTAGAGGACATACTCAGGTAAGAGTAGTCAGTTGCCAGTAGTCGGTAGTCAGTCGTCCGGAACCGTCACGATTGCCGGGCCTGTATCCATGTGCGATTTCGACGACACCCGCAGCTAACTGACTACTGATTACTGACTACTGACAACTTCCTCTCAGCTCTTTCCCGCCCGGTAGAGCAGAAACGCGACCAGAGCCAACAGGACTATTCCTGGAAGGTTCCCTTCGTGGACTCCCCAGAACGCCAGGACGTCCGCCCGCCCATAGATGACGATAGGAACAGCCATCGCGATGCCGATCAGCGCCTCACCGGTGATCAGGCCTGCAGCGAAGAGCACTCCGTTGTTCCCCAGTCCCGCTCCCACGGAATGGGCGATCAAGCCCCCGATCAGTATCGGCACCGATAACTCCAGCGGCAGGTAAATGCCCACCGCCAGTGCGAGTACCGGCGTGCGGAACTGGCTTCGCCGTTTTTCCAGGTAGAGATCGAATGCGATGACGGCGATGGCTATCGCCATTCCGATCCCGACCATCGGCAGCGGGAGACCTCCGCGAAAGACACCCTGGGCGACGGATGCCATCAGCGTCGCCTGCGGCGCCGCCAGAGGCTCCGGGTGGGTCTCGGTCGGGACGCCGATTCCGTAGGCTTCCAGCAGGAGGCTGAGCGTCGGAGCGATCACCAGTGCCGCGGATATCACGCCAACGCCCTGGACGATCTGTTGCTTGTATGGCGTTGCGCCCACGAGATGTCCAGCCTTCAGATCCTGGAGGTTGTCTCCCGCCATGGCAGCCGCGCAGCAGACCACCGAACCGATGAGGATCGCTGAAGCGGGTCCGATGGGGCTGTCCGCCCCCATGAACAAGAGCAGGAGTAGGGCAGAGCTGAGTATGGTTGCGATCGTCACTCCGGAGATCGGGTTGTTAGACGAACCAACCAGACCGGCCATGTACGCCGCGACGGCCGAGAACAGGAATCCCGCGATGAGCATTATCACGGCCATGATGAGGGACGTGCCCGGTTGACCGGTGATGTGGTTGAAGATGAAATAGAGGGGTATGACCGCCAGGACGAGGACGCCCCCGATCCACTGCATTGGCGCGTCGCGCTCTGTCCTCAGCGTCGCCGACATCCCGCCTTCGCGAACCTTGCGGTACGCTTCGGCGCCTGCTCGGATGCCCTGGACCAAACTGGATCGCAATCGCACCAACGCCCAGAGCCCGCCGATTACCATCGCACCCACCCCGAGGTAGCGCGTCTGGGTGGACCAGAGGGCCCCGGCCGTCGAGACGGCGGATTGGTCTGTGGAAATGCCCTGGAGAGACGCCAGGATAGGTATCGCGACGAACCAGTTGATCGCACCGCCAATGAAGACGAGAGCCGCGATGTTCAGGCCGACGATGTAACCGACGCCGATCAGAGCCGGCGACAGGTTGCTGCCGATGTAGACAATCGTTCCTCCGGCGTATGTTGCCATCTCCACCACGCCGCCCCACAGCCGGAACCCCGTCTCGCCGAGTTTGAACACCGCGCCGATCAGCCCCGACATTGCGATGTGGCGGATTCCGGCGCCCCCGGATTCGCCGACTTTCAAGACCTCTGCGGTTGCGACGCCTTCGGGAAACTGCAGGGGATTCTCGATGATCAACGCTCGCCGGAGCGGAATCGTGAAGAGCACGCCCAGGATCCCCCCAAAGCCTGCGATCATCGTCGTCTCCCAGTAATCGAACCCGCTCCAGGTTCCAAGGATCACGAGAGCGGGAATCGTGAAGATGACTCCTGCGGACACGCTTTCGCCGGCGGACGCGGCTGTCTGGACGATGTTGTTTTCGAGGATGTTCGAGTTGCGGAACATCCGCAATATTGCCATCGAGATAACGGCTGCCGGTATCGACGCAGACACGGTCATGCCGGCAAAGAGACCGAGGTAGGCGTTCGCCGCGCCCAGAACGACTGCTAGAAGGACGCTCAGGATGATCGATTTGACCGTGATCTCGGCCAGGCTCGTTGTTGCGGGGATGTAGGGCTCATGTGGGGCCTGTGTCGACATGGCACTCCTTGCTCTTTTCCCTTTGTGAGTCGAAAGAGCCTAGGATAGTCGAAACTGCAAGAAACACACCGAGAAACTTACAGGCCACTAGTGACCTGTAACAGTGCTATCGGTACCAGCGTTCGGGGGAACGGCGGCGGATTCTAGGAGTGACGCCCGAGCCAATGCTGTTTCATTGCGAGGGCGTTACGACACCGAAGACGGCGCCGTTCCGCCGAACCCTTCGGGCCGATGGGGGTTGCGGGCGATCTCTTTGTCGGAAGCCGTCACCGATGAATGAGCATCGCTTTCCGTCTCCCTCCTCGACCTCGCCCGCAAGACCCATCGGCGATGGTGCCGATAGCACTATTACAGGCCACTGGTATTGGCCCTCAGCGATGCTGACGCTGTTTCTGAATCAGGACTCGGAGCGGAGGTGGTTGGTTTCCCGCGAGATGGCCTCTTCGACCAGTCCTTCGCCGTAGCGCTCGTGTAGGATCATGCGTCGGAAGTAATCTTTCGCGCCGTGGTGGCCGACCTGCTGGAAAGCAACGTTGACGGAGGAGTTCAGCGCCGCGCCGGCGACGGGTACCAGAATGCTCAGGTTCTTTTGCGTGACGACGACGCCGAGCCGCTCGGCGACGAATGCGATCAATCGAACCAGCTGCGGAGCTTCCCGTTCCAGAAGTTGCCGGTCGATGACGCGTGTCGCCGTTCGTGACATGAACTGGCTGGCCTCGCGGATCGATGTCACGACGGCCGCTTTCAGTGCAAGGTACCCTTCATCGCTCGTCCCCGTCTGGGGAGCCATCGCGGCAAGAACGTGTGGTAGTGTCTCCGGCGCACCTGAGGAAAACCCATACACTCCGGCCACGCGGCAGGCATGCCGGGAGAGCAGCGCCATCGACGAGGTCACGTCGGTGAGGACGAGCGAAGGTATGAGCAGGCCCGCTCCCGGCACGGCATATGCCAGCGTGGTCAGAGCGCCCAGGGCCGCGCCCTCGGTTCCTAGAACGAGGCTGCTCCCGACGTGAAACCGGTCTGCTATACGGTCGAGTTCTTCGAGCGGCAGCGCACGCGCGTCGGCAATGTCGTCGAGGGGGAGTCCACTCCGCTCGAATTCGCCGACGATGTCCGCATCCGCAGTCAGTCGCCGGCCGATCTTGATCGTCCGAATCAGACCCTCCTCGATGACGCCCTGCACCTGGCCGGAGAGTGATCGGATCATCCCGTTGTCGGATTCCCGACCGGCCTCAAAGAGCCGGCTGAAAGGTCGGCCGATTCCGTCGAGTAGCCGCTCCACGGCCGTCGGGCGGATACGGTGTTGGGCAATCTCCCGAATTACCTCGCTTTCGTAGGCGCCGAATACATGGGGAATTGTACTCATACTCTCAGTATAGACTGTAGGCGCAGCCCGTGGCAGCAGTCTGATGGTTCGCGCGCATGGGTCTTCGGAGGCGGAGACGAGGCGCGAGGAGGAACTGATGCTGTTTCATCATGACGACGAGCAACAAAGTATCCGACCGCAACCCCCATGCGCCCGAAGGGTTAGGGCGGCGTCACACCCCGGAGCGTTGCTGCCGGGCATTTCTCCGGACCCGCTGATCGGTCGATTGCGGCGCCTAGCATCTGGCGCAACGCCGTAACGCGAGCCATCAGACTGCTGCCACGGGCTGCTTCGGCGAGATGCCAGAAACGATGCGAGCGATGACGTTGGAAGAGCAGATGGGGGTCGACAAGCTTCCACTGCGCATGCGCGATTGGCCGGTTCCTGAGCCGGCGGAAGGAGAAGTCCGTCTTCGGGTGAGATGCTGCGGTGTATGTCACACGGACCTCCACACCATCGAGGGCGACCTTGCGCCCCCTACGTTGCCGCTGATTCCCGGGCATCAGGTTGTCGGCCTGATCGATGGGGCCGGCCCCGGGGCTTCGAAGTTCCGGCAGGGCGATCGCGTCGGTGTTCCCTGGCTGTTTCAGACTTGCGGACAATGTGGATTTTGTACGACCGACCGCGAGAACCTGTGCGACCGGGCTCGCTTTACGGGTCTGGATGTCAACGGTGGATACGCCGAATGGATGATCGTCGGAGAGGACTATGCTTACGAGTTGCCTGCCGCGTTCTCCGACATCGAAGTAGCGCCACTGCTCTGCGCCGGCATCATTGGATATCGCGCATTGCGTCTGAGTGAAATCCGGCCCGGGGGTCGTCTCGGACTCTACGGTTTCGGTGCCTCCGCGCACATCACGATCCAGATCGCGCGCCACTGGCAGTGCGAGGTCTATGTCTTTACGCGAAGCGAAGAGCACCGGCGCCTCGCAACCGAGCTAGGCGCTGCATGGGTCGGCCGGGCCGAGGACGAGCCTCCTGGACGGATCGACGCGGCTGTGGTCTTTGCTCCGTCGGGCGACCTCGTACTCGATGTGCTGCGGGTCCTCGAGAAAGGTGGAACGGTCGCGCTGGCCGGAATCTACATGTCGCCGATCCCGAACATGTCCTATGACCTTCTCTACTCGGAACGAACCGTGCGAAGTGTGGCCAACAGCACGCGGCAGGACGCTCGAGAACTCCTGGGCCTGGCAGGTGAGATCCCGATTCAGACCGAAGTGGAAGCTTTCCGGCTGGAGGAGGCCAACCGGGCCCTGGTTCGACTGAAGGAGAGCCGGGTTCAGGGAGCTGCGGTGTTGACCCTGGACTAGCATGGATCAGGAGTGGTCTTTCAGACAGCAGACCACAGGTTTTTTCCCATCCGTGTAATCCGTGGCTTTCATATGCTGGTACTCAGTGGCTTACGTCGGCTGAGATTTCTCGTTTTTCTTCTTCTGGATCTCCTCGTCCGCCATCCGAAGCAGGAGCTCGACCTTCTCGGGGGCCTCGGCGCTGACCGCGATGCCGACGTCATACCGCACGGGAACCGGCAGAGTCTTGCGGGCCACGAGCTGCGCCAGCTTCTCGTTCACCCGTTCGATAATGATATCGCAATCGGAGGCCTGAGCGTCGATCAGCAGAACGACAAACTCATCGCTGCCATACCGGGCAATCAGGTCGGTGGTCCGAGAGGATTCCATCAGGGCTTCCGCCATCCCTTTCAGAACTTCATCGCCAACGCTGTAGCCGTATTCGTCGTTGATGGCGCGCAGATTCTGGACGTCCATCAGTAGTATAAGAACGCCGCTGTCGCGTCGTCGGGCCCCGGCTGCCAGCCTCTGGTAGAGCTCACTGAAAGCCCGTCGTCTGGGCAGGTCCGTGAGTGGATCGGGAGCATACCGTGCCAGGAGGCGATCCGCGTCTGCGAGGCGTCCAGCCAGTACACGCAGCAGTGCGATCGAGAGAGCCGAGGAACATTCGAGTGTTTCGAGGAACTCCTTCTGCGCCAGAACAAGGCAACGAGTCCTCTCCAGCGTGACGACCGTCGCCGAGCGTGGGGCGTTACGGAGGAAACCGATTTCGCCGAACAGGTCGCCGGCTCCCATCTCGGTCAGGAACATGCTTTCGGGACCCTCGGGCACGGCCTCGACGACGCGAACCGCTCCCGAGAGAATGATGAAGACATTGGTCCCCGGTTCCCCTTCCCGCAGGACCTCGTAACCCGAGGGAAACACCTGTTCGCTAGCGCTCGACACCAGGTTCTGGAGTTGCGTCGGGTCCAGGTGTCGGAAGAGATTCGTCTTCGACAGCGCCTCGACGTATGCATGTTCGGTTCGCTGTGGTTCGGGCCGCTCGTCCACTTCTACCACACCCAGTTCAAACTCCGTCGCCGGAGCTTCGGCACGAGTTCGGGCCAGCCAGGCGCGAACTCGTGAACGCAGCATCGGCGGGCTGAATGGGCGTTCCAGGTAGTCGGTCGTTTCCGTGGACACGCCATCACTGATCGCGTGCACCGAATCGGTCAACATCACTACGGGCAGGTTGTCCTGACCGGTCGCGGTCCGGAGCCTCTCGGTGAGTTCAGCGGCGTTCTCCCCGGGGGAAGTCGAATCCAGGATCACCAGGTTTGGGTTGAATGCCGCAGCACGTTTCAGGGCGGTATCGGCGTCGGAGACCGGCATCAGAATGAGGCCGTCCTCGACCAGCATGTGCTCGATCGTGGCAAAGTCACCTTCGTTCGGGCTGATGATCAGAACACGCCCTCCCATAATCGAGCGCTGTTTCAGAGCCGAGTCTCCTTCAAGCGCGGTGCGTGATCCTTCGCCCTGGATCTCGAGCTCCATACCCTCGGCAGCCGCGAAGGCTTCCATCGGACTGCCCCGTTGGGCAAGCTGTTCGCGGAAACCCTGCTCCATTCCCTCCACCCATTCGTCGTCGTGGGTCGGATCGTGATGGAAGAGCGCCAGTCTTCGGACCCCGGCAGCGACGGCTACATCCATTACGTAGCCGATCGGACTGTGTCCCCAACCGACCTTGGTTTGGTACTCCTCGTCGGAGTACTGCGCGTCGTGAATCACGAGATCGGCGTCCCGGATGAACTCGACGTGCCGCTGATCGCCGGGGTGTTGGAACTGGGTGCCGGAAGACTTCCAGAAAGGTTCGTGATCGGTGACGTAGGCGATACTGGTTGGCCCCTCGGTGACACGGTAGGCGATCGTCGGCGCTGTGTGGTTGAGGTATTGAGTTTCAACGAGGCATTTACCGATGCGGAAAAAGCCTTCGTCGAGTTCCGTGTAGTGGATCCGGCTGGACAGATCTGTCAGTTTGACCGGGAAGTAGGAATACTGCATCTGTCCCGACATGGCGTCTTCGAGGCTCCGCTGAAAGCCCAGCGGAGCATAGATGTTGATCTCGGTCCCGGGGAGAAAGACCGGCGTAAAAAAGGGGAATCCCTGGATATGGTCCCAGTGAGTGTGACCGATCAGGATGTGAATTCGTGGAGGCTTGGGCGAAGCGCCGAGCAACGAGAGACCGAGCTGGCGGATTCCGGTGCCACAGTCGAAGATGAACAGGTTGCCGTCATCACTCCGAACTTCGACACAGGAGGTGTTCCCCCCATAACGCGCGGTCCCCGCGCCCGGGGTCGGTATCGATCCGCGGGTACCCCAGAAGCGAACGATCATGAGTGTCCTTCCTCAAGGTGTTTTTCCTTCGCTGGCTCCCACATAAATAACCGTATGACAGCGGCGAGTCAAGACACTTATCTCCGTTACAGGCCACTAGTGCAGGCACTGTCTGGTAGTGTCCCCATATGGGACACTACCCATTGTCTGCAATTCCTGAATGCCGTGTAATAGTATTACCCGATGGTGGATTCGACCCGCGAATACGACGAACGGCCGTGGGGGAGCTTCACGCTTCTGGATGCGGCGGACGGATACAAGGTGAAGCGGATCGAAGTGTTGCCGGGCCACCGCCTCAGCTATCAACGTCACGCGCGGCGTACGGAGCACTGGATGGTGGTCAAAGGCCGTGCCCGGGTCACGCTCGACGGCCGGGAAGTCCGACTCGAGGCAGGCGACACGATCGACGTCGGGATCGGCTCCGCCCATCGCGTCGAGAATCCGGGGGCCGGCAAACTCGTCTTCATCGAGATTCAGCGTGGTACGTATCTTGGCGAAGACGACATCGAGCGGCTCGAAGACGACTACGGTCGAGTCGATAAGAAGTAGTCAGTAGGCAGTTGCCCGCAGTCCTTCGCCGGTAGACCGGACTGATACAATACGCCCCGGTCGCTGTATAATATTCACGCCCGCCTTAAACCCAGAAAACAAAACAACATGATCTCAGACGAAGAAGTGCGTGCGCGTTACGGCGACGACGTGTCCATCTCGCGGAAGGACGGTTACGTCCTCGTGCACCTGGACCGCCCCGACGAGAACTTGATCCATGTCCGGACCGAACACTTCGATCCGGACGATTACTTTGACGACGATTGCCCTCTTTGTGCGATGCAGAAGGGGAGCGCCGTGTGCTTTTTCGACGACACTCCTTACGATGATGAAGACGTTTTACTCGAATAGTTCGTCGATCGGGTAGGCCTGCCAGGGAGTGGAGGGGACGTAGGGGAAGCCACGACCGAGCGGATCGTCCAGGCGCACGGTCGTGTAGTTGATCCCCATGGCCGAATAGATCGTCGCGGCGATGTCTTCCGCCGTGGCTGGCCGTCCGGCAGACCATCCGGGATCCTGGACGAAACGCCCGTCGGAGGTGGTCTGTCCGATGATCCGACTCCCAACGGTGCCTCCACCTGCAAAGAGGGCAAAGTGGACGAAATAGTGATCACGACCGTTACGACTGGTGAGTTCGCCGACCGTCCTTCCGAACTCCCCCTTGACGACGATCAACGTTTCGTCCAGCAACGTGTTTCCGGACGACCCCGGGGTGTTCGCCAGATCGGTGAGCAAGCTCGACAAGGCGGGATCCAGTTCGGCGCAGCGTGCGTAGAGACCGGCGTCCTCCAGGTAGATGTCCTCATGATGGTCCCAGCCACGCGAGTTGATCTGGATGTAGCGCGTTCCCAGATCCCCGGCGATGAGATTCCTGGCCACGACGCACGAGTTGCCCAGGCCGGAGTCCCCGTATCGTTCGGCATCTTCGGAGGAGAATTGGAAGGCCTCGTTCACGCGGGGCTCATACATCATCCGGCGGGCGCTGGTGTAGAAATCATGCATCTCATCCATGACCGGGCCGTACTGCGACTCTTCGCGATTGACCGAATCGAGCAGTTGCAGCATTTCGTAGCGTGCGTTGAAGAGCTGCTCGCCCGCAGCGTTGCTCGTGTTGGTGAGCCCCTCCGGGTCGGCGACGAGGTCGAATGGCGAGTAGCGTCCCTCGAAATAACCCTGCTTGGAAACCCGGCCACCCGTGTTGAGTGAAACGAACCCGGGAAGTGGCTGGTCGCTTCGCCGCTGGGTCTCGGTCTCCAGGGCGACGATCGAACCCATGTTCGGTGCGATTCCGCCGGTCGCGCTGGTCGGGTTCCGAGCGATCTGCGTCCAGTTCTGAAGCAGAGGATGGACGAGCGCGAGAGTCTGCATACTGCGGACGACCGAGATACGGTTCAGCTGCTGCGTCATGCCCGGTAGCAGGCCCTGCGGAAAATCCATTCCGTCGATCGTGGTCGGGTCGAAATCATCCGGGGTCCACGGTCCGATCTTGAGATCGAACGTGTCGACCTGGCTCGGGGCTCCTGCCAGGAGGATGAAGATGACGTTTTTTGCCTGGCCCTGCAGGGATACGTCTGGCTGCGTGACGACCGACGACTGGGCCAGGAGGTGGAGCGGCGACATGAAGTATCCGGCTACGCCTGCCATCGAGGTCTTGAAGAAAGCCCGTCTGTTGATCATTGCCGACATGGTTCTCAAGTTCCCTCAGTAGTTGAAGACAAAATCCAGCTTGTTCATCAGGATCCATTGGAGCGATTCCGCGCCGTCCGCGTTACCCAGTTGGACCATCATCGGCAGCAGGAGAGCCGTCTCTTGTTGGGTAGGGAACCGTGACAGCGTGGACAGGTAGAGCCCCTGGATGATCTCGGTGGGGTCATTCGTTTCGGCCAGGACCACTCCGATCGTCGACGTGCGGTTGTTCGCGTTGATGCGATCGTTGATGAATTGATGGTTCAGCAGGTTCAGGGCCTGGAGCGGCGACCCGTCCGACTGGCGGTCGGTCAGGTCCCGGTCACCTCTCCCGAAGGAATCCAGAAATTCACGAACACGTCGGTTGCTCCGTGGCTCGCGGGTGTCCGGGAGCTGCATCGCCCATCCGACGGGATCGAGTAACGTACCGGTGCGGGACCGGAACGCGTAATTTGCGGGCACGCCTGTCGCTTTCACGACCGCATCATGGATCTCTTCGGCATCCATTCGCCGGGCGAAGCGCCGCGCATAGTAGGGAACATACTCGGGACTCCACTCCATCGGGTAGGCGGCCGACAGCTGATAGGCCCGGGATTTCGCGATCAGCGCAATCAACTGACGCAGGTCGAAGTTGTTCTGCTGGAACCACGTCGACATGGCGTCCAGGAGACGGGGGTTCGTCGGTTGGAGGGTCCACGGCGAAGCCGGCGGATTGTCGGCGTCGAGGCGCGCGGGATCAAAGGCGTTCGATGGCGTGACAAAAGCCTGCACCATCAATTCTTCCCAGACGTAGTTGACCGCCGCACGTGCGAACTGGATGTCGTTGACGACAAGGTCGGCCAGGGCCTCACGACGCGCTTGGTCTTCAACGACACCGCCGAATTTGTCGCTCGCCAGCGTGAAGGGGTAGAAGGGCTCGACCTCGGTGACACCGCCCTGGGGCTCACGCGGGCTCCGGTTGCCGTCGTCGGTGTTGAGGTGGTAGCCCGGCCGGCGACGCTGCGGAACGAGCGAGTAGCGGATCAACCGGGGCTGAGTGCTGATACGCTCGCCCTGGATCCGCGTCTGCGCGAAGAAAGCCGACAGGGCCCACATCTCCATCCGGGTCTGGGTGGCTCCCCAGAGATTGACCGCCTCCAGCCGGCCTGCTCCGTCATGGCAAAGCAGGCAATCGACGACCTGGACTCCGAGAAACATCGAGGCCACCTGCGCTGCTTGGCCATCGTAGGTGTCCTGGACGGGACCCATGGGAATGCGTCCTCCGACAAGATAGTTGACTGCTCCGCTGGTGTGGTTGTCACCGTCGGCGGTGAGCATCTCCCGGACCAGCTGATCGTAAGGCTTGTTCAGGCTGATCGAATCCTTCAGGTAGAGATAAAAAGCGTCGCGCCCCTGGGTGTACCGGTTGACGTTCGAGGCGGGTCCGTTCAGCTTGAGCAGGTCGCCCAAGAACATCGTCCACTTGTCGACGTGCTCCGGACTGGTCACGAGGCTGTCAATCAGCACGTTTCGCTTTCCGGGATTGGGATCGTTGACGAAGTTGACGACCTGGTCGCGCGAGGGAATCCGGCCCGTCAGGTCAAGCGTAACCCGGCGGAGAAATTCCGTGTCGGAGCTGAGCGACGCGGCCTCGATTCCGACCGCCTCGATCTGACCGAAGATGTATTCGTCGATGAAATTGTTCCGCTGGACCGGCAGGAGTGGTCCACTCCGGGTGATAACCGGTTTGACGTAGGAAACGACCGAGTCGGTGAGCGTGGAGAGGGCGGCCTGGTTCTGTTCGGAGGAGAAAACATACAGGGAGGGATCGTTGACGTAACCGCAACTCTCGATGGTTGGCGCGGCGAGGTTCGCCCGCTCGCCCGCAAAACCCTCTTCCTTCTCAGCTAGCGACGAGAACGTCGACGTCAACAGCATCGCAGCCACTGAAACCAGAACTAGGAGTCTGCGCGGCAGAAGGACCGGGATTGGGCGGATAGAGATCGAAGATAGGACATGTCACGAACCTACCGACCATATCTTCCGGAACAGAACCTGCTGCTGCCGCCGTCGCTGAGAGATTGGCTGGCCGAAGATCACCTGTCGTACTTCATATCGGATGCTGTGGACGCAATGGATTTAAGCGCGTTCGAACAGCGGTATGGGTCTGAAGGGCCAGGCAATCAGGCCTTCGATCCGCGGATGATGGTGAAGGTGTTGATCTATGGCTACGCGACCGGGGTGTTCTCGTCCAGGAAGATCGCGGTGAAGTTGACCGACGACGTGGCGTTCCGGATGTTGGGAGCGGAGAACTTTCCCGCGCACCGTACGATCTCGGATTTTCGCAAACAGCATCTTGAGGAGTTCGGGAACCTGTTCGTGCAAGTGGTGCGGATGGCGCGAGAAGCGGGTCTGGTGAAGATGGGAACCGTGGCAGTGGACGGAACCAAGATGCGGGCCAATGCGAGCAAACGCAAAGCGATGAGCTATGAACGCATGAAGAAGCAGGAGACCGAGTTGGGTGAGCAGATTCGGGATCTGGTGAATCGGGCCAGGACGATCGATGAGGAAGAAGACCAGCGTTACGGCAAGGACCGGCGCGGTGACGAACTGCCCGAGGGGTTGGCGACGCGCAAGAAGCGATTGGCCACGATCCAGGCGGCAATGAAGCGGCTCGAAGAGCGTCAAATGGCTGCGGACCAGGAAGCGGGACGGGAATCGGGAGACGACAAACCGGGCAGCGGTAAGAAAGGCAAGCCGTTCAAACGCCCCATGGGTGAGCCCAAGCCAAAAGCCCAGGACAACTTCACCGACCCGGAAAGCCGGATCATGAAGACCTCCACCGCAGGGTTTCAGCAATGCTACAACGCACAGGCGGTGGTCGATTCTGAGGACCGGATCATCGTGGCGACAACGGTGAGCAACAATGCGGCGGATGTGGGGCAGTTGGAGCCGGCTCTGGAGGCGTTGAACGACAATCTGGGAGAGCATCCCGACTGCGTGCTCGCGGATGCGGGATACCGATCCGAGTCGAATTTAGAAATGCTGGAACAACGTCAAATCGATGGGTATGTTGCGATGGGCCGCGAAAAGGACCTCGCCGCCGCTCCCCTTCCACCTGAAGACACTGCGTTTGGCCGGATGGTCCGGAAGATGAAAACCCAGCGTGGACGGGACCGTTACCGGGCCAGAAAGCACATTGGGGAACCGCCCTTCGGGTGGATCAAGTCGGTGCTGGGATTCCGACAATTCAGTCTGCGGGGTTTGGACAACGCGGCATGTGAATGGAATCTGGTTACTCTGGCGGTGAACTTACGACGGATGAACGAGAAGATCGCATGGGCATAATCCGGGAAACCGGGACTCGCCAAGCCCACCACACGGCTCACGACTCCAGTCCGCAACGGCCTGAGCTCGGCTTGGTGGCAGAATCGGCAGGGGCTCCTCGGAAATCGCGATCAAATCCCATGGAACACCCATCCTTCTCGTTCCGCCGCGCAGGCTCCTAGGTTTGCCCGGATCATCATCTTTTCTGCAGCCTCCTCTCCGGCTCGAATTTCCGACGCTACCCCAGTTAGAACGATTTCAGCGGGGCGGGTTTAAAGATCGATGTGCTTCCAAGCATTGATACCCGAAACGACAGGACATTCGGAAGCGGAAAACGTTGAACCACCTTAGAAAAATTCGTCCGGATGGGGCCATGGGGTGTCGTGGAGATCAGCGAATTAGATAATTCATTTTCTCGCGCGACGGTCTAGGTCACAATAGATTCGACCTCAGCGGAGAGGCAGTTTCGATGAAACAGTTCAAAGGTATCCTACTGGCGGCCCTGCTACTAGTGACCTGTAACAGTGCTATCGGTACCAGCGTTCGGCCGAACGGCGTTGGATTCTAGGAGTGACGCTCGAGCCAATACTGTTTCATTGCGAGGGCGTTACGACACCGAAGACGGCGCCGTTGGGCCGAACCCTTCGGGCCGATGGGGGTTGCGGGCGATCTCTTTGTCGGAAGCCGTCACCGATGAAAGAGCATCGCTTTCCGTCGTCTCCCTCCTCGACCTCGCCCGCAAGACCCATCGGCGATGGTACCGATAGCACTGTTACAGGCCACCAGCGGTCCTGTCTGTGGTGTTCCTCCTGGTAGAGTCCGGGCCGGATTCACTTCCGGCCGCGAGGGCTGATCTAACGGACCGGGAGTTCTGGGCGTTTATCGTAGACATTCGACGCCAGAACATGTTGCAGCACCTGTTGTACAAGGCGCTGTTTGAGCTTTCGGAAAGTCGTGTCGAGTTCGTGCGCTCCTACTTCAACAACTTCGGCTACCGCCATCCCGCACAGAGGGCCCGTCATTTTTCCGTCACTCTGCTCGACAGCATGGCCAGTCTGGTGTCTGCCTACCAAACCGACGATGTGCGAAGCTACTACGACCTGATCGCCCGCTCGAGTTGAAGTCCGGACGCAGATCATCGCTGAGCGTTAAGATCCAGGCCAGAACTGTGTTGCCCGACGATGGGTTCGTTCAACAAACGGATCATCGGCAGCAGCGCTTTGAAAGTCTGGACGACCTCTGGGAAGAAGGCGGGGCTCGTCGCGAAGTCGGGCTCGAACTGCCTGGAGGCGAGGAATTGCTTATGCCGCAGAAGGTCGCCCGCCGGGTGGTCGGCTGGAAAGCCCCTGGGCACCCGACTCAACTGCTCTCCGGAGATCTCACCAAACAGGTGGCGAAACCGCCGCGAACCGACCTTGGATCGAAACTGGCGGTGGTTGAGGGCTAGATGCTCGCGCAGGGCCTGCAGAGCCTGCTTGTCGGGCATGTAAAGACCGCCGCCCACAAAGACGTCGTCCGGGGCGATGTGCACGTAAAAGCCGGCGCCCTCGTGCTTGGCGAGCCCTCTGCGGGGAAAGACCGCGGCAACGTGGGTCTTGTAAGGTGACTTGTCTTTGGAAAAGCGGGTATCCCTGTAGATGCGGTAGGCGGAAACCTTTGGGTTGGCGACCATCTCGGGCGCGAAGCGACGGAACGCATCGGCGACGGCCAGTATGAAGTCCTCCATCGGAGCCTTGACTTGGTCCAGGTAAGTGCCCTTGCGTTCCTGGAACCATTCCCGCCTGTTGTTACGCTTCAGTGAACGAAGGAAACGAATACCGGTTTCTGGAAAACCATCGAAAGTGGCCTGTTTCATCGGCGCATTATTGACATTCTGAATTCGGATGTCTACCTTTACAACGGAATGAAAGCCGACTTCCACGCTCCGCACGTAATCATCGATCGATTCGTTGCCTTGCTAGACATCTGTCAGCGCATCAACTCCGAGAAGAACTTCGACGAGCTGCTCAATATCATGGCGATCGAGGCCGCCAAGCTCATCGACGCCGAACGCGCGACGATCTTCCTGTTCGACCACCGGAAAGGCGAGCTCTGGGCGAAGGTGGCCTTGGGTACCTCCGAGGTGATCCGGTTTGACTCGCGCCTCGGGATTGCCGGTGCGGTGATGAAGACCGGCAAGACGATGATCGTTGAAGATGCGTACAATTCTCCACTCTTCTACCCGGCGATCGATAGCATGACGGGTTTTCGGACGCGGAACATACTCTGCGTTCCGATTCGAAACTATCGCTCTGAAACGATCGGCGTCTTCCAGGTGCTGAACAAGAGGGATGACCGGTTTCTGTCCGAAGACGAGCAGTTTGCCGAAGCACTCGCTTCACAGGCTGCTGTCGCCCTGGAGAATGCGCGCCACTTGATGGATCTCCGTGAGAAGCAGAAGGAACTGATCGAGGAGAACCAGACGCTCCGAAAGGAAGTCGAAGAACGTTTTTCGACTCGCAATATTCTGGGGAGCGCCCGCCGCATCGATGAGATACGCCAGCTCATCGACAAGGTGTCGGCAACCACAGTGTCGGTGCTGATCACGGGCGAAAACGGAACCGGCAAGGAGCTGACGGCACGCGCGATCCACTACGGCGGCCCGCGAGGGCCAAAGCCTTTCGTCGCCGTCAACTGCGCCGCTTTGCCCGAAGCGTTGGTCGAGGCCGAGCTGTTCGGCATCGAGAAGGGAGTCGCGACTGGAGTGGAGCGGCGCGTCGGCCGCATCGAATCGGCATCGAGCGGTACCCTTTTTCTCGACGAGATCGGCGACCTGAGCCTGACCGCGCAGGCCAAGCTTCTTCGAGCTCTACAGGAAAAGGAAGTGGAGTGGGTGGGAGGCCGAAAGCCGGTTCCGGTGGACATCCGACTCGTTGCGGCAACCAACAAAGATCTTAAAGAGGAGATCGAAACCGGTCGCTTCCGGCAGGACCTCTACTTCCGGCTCAATGTCGTCCGTCTCGAGATGCCTTCGCTCAAGGAGATTCGTGGCGACATCCCGCTGCTAGCCACGCATTTTCTCCGGTTGTACGGGCCGGAGCTTGGCAGTTCCGCCAGAGGCTTTGCGCCTGAAGCGCTGCAGGCCCTGTCTTCATATGAATGGCCAGGAAACGTGCGTGAGCTCGAGAACGAGATCAAACGGGCCCTCGTACTCTCCTCGGGCGATGTCATCCAGATAGATGACTTCTCCGACCCGATCCGCGACGAGAAACTCTCGACGGGGTTCGGCGGGGTTCCGCCCGCAGCAGGTGGGGAAGAGGGCAAGCCGCTGAAGGAACGTGTCACCGCCCTCGAGATTCGGATGATCCGTGGTGCGATGTCGCAGACCGACGGCGACAGGCGCCGTGCGGCAAAATTGTTGGGATTGAGCCACCAGGGGTTGATCAACAAGTTGAAGCGGTACGGCCTTGAATGAGGCCCTACCCTCGAATCGTCATACCCGATGACGAGCCGGCCGTGATGGTTCCCAGCGCGGCTTTCCAGAAACTGAACGGGTACGATGTCCGTTCCTTTGACACCCGTCCTGCAAGCCGTGACGAACTCGCCCGACGAATCGGCGATGCGGATGTCGTGATCAACATCCGCTCGAGCTGTCGATTCGACAGGGAAGTGTTCGACCGGTGCCCAACGCTCAGAATGATATCGATCTGGGGAACCGGCACGGACAACGTCGATCTCGTCACGGCGCGCGAGCGAGGCGTGTGTGTGACCAACACCCCTGCAGTGTCCAGGCACACTCTCGGTGAGCACACTCTGATGCTGATGCTCGCGGCGGGTCGGCGAATCGTCGAAGTCGACCGGCGGATTCGCCAGGGCGAGTGGCCCCGCGCGATGATCACCGAACTCTACGGGAAAACGCTCGGGCTGATCGGGACCGGAGCAATCGGGACGCAGGTTGCACGCCTGGGAGTCGGAATTGGTATGAACGTAATCGCGTGGACATTCCACCCGACGGCCGCATTGGAGAAGGAAATCCCCCTGCGCTGGGTGGAATTCGACGAAGTGTTCAGCGAGTCCGACGTCGTCAGCGTCCATGTTCGCCACTCTCCCGACACAGATCGATTCATCGAGCGTAAGCACTTTGAGCTGATGAAGACATCGGCCCTGTTCATCAACACCGCTCGTGGAAGGGTTGTCGATGAACCTGCCTTGATCGACGCTCTCCGAAGCGGAACGATCGGGGGTGCCGGCCTCGATGTTTTTGCGGATGAGCCTCTGGGGGAGGGAAGTTCCTTCTTCGATCTTCCCAACGTGGTCCTCACGCCACACTCGGGAGGCATCTCTCCGGAAACGACGGAGGCGGGTCTGGCGATGACGATTGAGGGGCTCCCCATTCTTCGGACAGCAACCCCCGGGTCTTAAGGTGGATCGCTGCCACTGAAATGGGTTGATATTTAGCCCGTCGCCGAGCCTGTGGGAACTGTGAAAAAGCCGAGTCTTCGAGGCTGTTTTCAAGCAGCTGTGGGAATCCGAGTTGTGTGCGGATTTCCACTGCGGAGTCAGTTTCCACAGGCCCCTGGCGCGCGCTGAAAGTAAACGGTCTCGGGCGTCTGATAGTCGAATACTTGATGGCCGCGTTCCTGATTGTAAAACCTGAAATATAGGTTCAGGTTCGAGATCGCCTCGGAAACGCTCAAGTAGTCCTTCAGGTACACTTCCTCGTACTTCACGGTGCGCCATAAGCGCTCGACGAAGATGTTGTCCAGGAACCGGCCCCGGCCGTCCATGCTGATCGTGATGCCCTGGTCTTCCAGTCGGCTCGTGAAGACATCGCTGGTGAACTGAGCCCCCTGATCCGTGTTGAAAATCTCCGGTTGCGCTTGCCTCAGCGCCCAGTCCAGTGCCGACACGCAAAATCCACTGTCCATCGACGTGGACACTTCCCAAGCCAGCACGTACCGGCTGAACCAGTCCATGATCGCCACCAGATAGATGAATCCCTGCCGGAGTCGGATATACGTGATATCGGTGGCCCACACCTGATCGGGACGCACAATCTCCAGATTGCGCAACTGGTATGGGTAAATCCGGTGTCCCGGGGCTGGCATCGACAACCGCGGTTTGGGATAGATCGCTTCCAGTCCCATGAGCCGTAGCAGTCGCCGAACCCGCTTCGCATTGACCTGCCGACCTTGCGTCTCCAACCACCAGGTCATACGCCGAATCCCGTAGAACGGGGTCCGCGTATACTGCTCGTCCAACAGACGCATCAACGCGATGTTCTCGGCGCTCTCGCCCACCGGTGTGTAGTAGAGTCCGGATCGGGACACTCCGGTCAACCGACACTGCTCGACGATGCTCAACTCGTCGTGATTTGATTCGATCCATGGCCGTCGTTGCTCTAACGGGAAAGTCCCGACTTTTTTTTGAGCCACTCCACCTCGATCTGTAATTTTCCGATCTGTTGGTAAAGTTCGGCCTGTACTTGCTCATCGACTTCACTGGCCGGGGATCGACCATTGGAGAAGATCTCCGATACGCCGTCGAGCACTTGCTTTTTCCACTTCGTCACCATGTTCGGGTGAACTTCGTAGTGGGACGCGAGCTCCTGGATCGTGCGCTGTCCCTTGACCGCTTCCACGGCGATCTTTGCCTTCAATGCCGCGCTGTACTGCTTCCGTCCTCGCTTCTTCATCTGCCTCTCCTGAGGCAGCGATCTTACACCTTAGCAACCTGTCCGAATTTTGGGGAGCACCTCAGATCGAGAATGTATTTGCGTTCCTAGAAGGCAAGCCGGTCCACGTCGCCGGCTAGTTGGATCACTGCGGCGTGTACTCGACAACCGCTATCTCGATGTTGTTGTTCGCACCTCCCACAGTCCGGCGGTAGCGCTCCAACCTTCCGGTCTCCTCGTCAAAACGTACGAGCAGATGTGCAGCAAAGCCAGGCGGCGCGCCCATCAGGGCGGGCCGCTCCGACAGTGCCAGTTCCTGTTGCAGCATTCCGAACAAGCCTTCCATCGAGTAGTCTTGACCTCTGTCCGGCAGGATCACCCGGCCATTGCGTTTGAGACTGACCACCTCCCCGTCACGCACCAGTGCTTCAAACACACCTGTCTCGACACGTTCGCCGCTCATCTCGACGACAAGACGATAGAGCCCCGGCTCTTCAATCCGCCATCGCCGTTGCGCATCACCGAGCACATCTTCGGTCAACGTATCCAGGCCCGAACATCCCGCAAGGAGGATAAAGATAACTGGCAAGGAAGCTTTCAATCGCACGAAAAGAACTTACGTCAGTGTCCGAATTAACGCAATTATTACGGTGGTGGAGGGACCTGATCTGGGAAAACCGACGAGAATAATAAGCTGTCGTGTTAGGTGTCGGTTGAAATCTAGACTGGAAAAACACCTCGCGATTGTAGTTAAGTACTGTTATCGCACGCTTGTTACTTTGGAGCGTGTATGAATTAACAAGAGAAAAAGGAGAAACTTCAATTATGGCAACCAAGAAGAAAGCGCCCAAGAAGAAGGCTGCTAAGAAGAAAGCCACGAAGAAGAAGGCAGCCAAGAAGAAAGCCACGAAGAAGAAGGCAGCCAAGAAGAAAGCCACGAAGAAGAAGGCAACTAAGAAGAAAGCTACAAAGAAGAAAGCTGCCAAGAAGAAAGCCACGAAGAAGAAGGCAGCTAAGAAGAAAGCAACGAAGAAGAAGGCCGCCAAGTGAGGGGCTCCCCATTCTTCGGACAGCAACCCCCGGGTCTTAAGGTGGATCGCTGCCACTGAAATGGGTTGATATTTAGCCCGTCGCCGAGCCTGTGGGAACTGTGAAAAAGCCGAGTCTTCGAGGCTGTTTTCAAGCAGCTGTGGGAATCCGAGTTGTGTGCGGATTTCCACTGCGGAGTCAGTTTCCACAGGCCCCTGGCGCGCGCTGAAAGTAAACGGTCTCGGGCGTCTGATAGTCGAATACTTGATGGCCGCGTTCCTGATTGTAAAACCTGAAATATAGGTTCAGGTTCGAGATCGCCTCGGAAACGCTCAAGTAGTCCTTCAGGTACACTTCCTCGTACTTCACGGTGCGCCATAAGCGCTCGACGAAGATGTTGTCCAGGAACCGGCCCCGGCCGTCCATGCTGATCGTGATGCCCTGGTCTTCCAGTCGGCTCGTGAAGACATCGCTGGTGAACTGAGCCCCCTGATCCGTGTTGAAAATCTCCGGTTGCGCTTGCCTCAGCGCCCAGTCCAGTGCCGACACGCAAAATCCACTGTCCATCGACGTGGACACTTCCCAAGCCAGCACGTACCGGCTGAACCAGTCCATGATCGCCACCAGATAGATGAATCCCTGCCGGAGTCGGATATACGTGATATCGGTGGCCCACACCTGATCGGGACGCACAATCTCCAGATTGCGCAACTGGTATGGGTAAATCCGGTGTCCCGGGGCTGGCATCGACAACCGCGGTTTGGGATAGATCGCTTCCAGTCCCATGAGCCGTAGCAGTCGCCGAACCCGCTTCGCATTGACCTGCCGACCTTGCGTCTCCAACCACCAGGTCATACGCCGAATCCCGTAGAACGGGGTCCGCGTATACTGCTCGTCCAACAGACGCATCAACGCGATGTTCTCGGCGCTCTCGCCCACCGGTGTGTAGTAGAGTCCGGATCGGGACACTCCGGTCAACCGACACTGCTCGACGATGCTCAACTCGTCGTGATTTGATTCGATCCATGGCCGTCGTTGCTCTAACGGGAAAGTCCCGACTTTTTTTTGAGCCACTCCACCTCGATCTGTAATTTTCCGATCTGTTGGTAAAGTTCGGCCTGTACTTGCTCATCGACTTCACTGGCCGGGGATCGACCATTGGAGAAGATCTCCGATACGCCGTCGAGCACTTGCTTTTTCCACTTCGTCACCATGTTCGGGTGAACTTCGTAGTGGGACGCGAGCTCCTGGATCGTGCGCTGTCCCTTGACCGCTTCCACGGCGATCTTTGCCTTCAATGCCGCGCTGTACTGCTTCCGTCCTCGCTTCTTCATCTGCCTCTCCTGAGGCAGCGATCTTACACCTTAGCAACCTGTCCGAATTTTGGGGAGCACCTCAAGGAAGAAAAAGAAATCATTGCGGCTCTCGCATGCGCCCGAACGGATATCCGCTCAGGGACGATGAGGGAAAGGAAGGGGCCCGCGGTTTCGACTGCGAGCCCCTTCTTTGCTGGCTCTCCCGGAAACTCCGTCCAGAGTTGATATTGACCAATCTGCAATGCCTCCAAGTGTGTGGGAGTCTCGCACCGGAGTTCCCTCTTTAGGAGGGGAGCAGCGTATATAATGGCTCCATGCTACCCCGCCTGATCCTCGGCCTACTCCTCTTCGCAAAGGTCGCAACCGCGCAAGGAGAGCAGCAGATCGACTTCCACGAGATCTACGTTGCCGCCGAGGCCGCCGACCGGATTGCCGTCCTCAGCTTTGAGGGGAATGTTGTCGCCGTCGATCGTGAAGTGACCGTCGGAATCATGCCGCTCGACATCGACGGCCCGCACGGGCTACGCCTGTCTCCAGATGGACGCTTCTACTACGTTTCGATCGCGCACGGCCAGCCGTACGGGACTGTCTGGAAGTATTCGGCGACGGACGACACGGCGCTTGGAAGGGTCACAGTCGGAATGTTCCCGGCGACGATCGACCTCACTCCCGATGGAACGTTTCTCTACGTCGTGAACTTCAACCTCCACGGCGACATGGTTCCCTCATCGGTGTCGGTCGTGATGACCGACGAGATGCTGGAGATCGTTCGGATCACGACCTGCACGATGCCGCACGGCTCAAGGATCAACTCGCAGGGCACGCGGCACTACTCGACGTGCATGATGGACGACCGGCTCGTAGAGATCGACACCAGCACGCTTCGTGTATCGAGAAACTTCATGTTGACGAGAGGCGAAGAAAAAGGATTTAGAGGACCCGTCGAGAGTACTGGCATGTCCCCGGGAATGATGAACGATTCCGCATCCGCCGAACGCTGCTCACCCACCTGGGCCGAGCCATCTAAGGACGGGCGCTTTGTTTTCGTGGCATGCAACGCATCGGACGAGATCGTCGAGGTCGACGTGGAGACTTGGGAATTGAGTCGTCGTCTGGAAGCGCGTGCCGGTGTCTACAACCTGGCCGCGACCGATGAGCTGCTTGTGGCCACAAACAAGAGGGATCAATCGATCTCCGTGTACGAGATCGAGTCGGGAACAGAGGTCGCTCGGATCGCAACCGGGCGGCGAGTCGTCCACGGTGTCGCGATTTCAGAAGACGAACAATATGCTTTCGTGTCGGTCGAGGGAGTCAGCGCCGAGCCCGGCGCGGTGGAAGTGCTCGACCTGGAGAGTCTGGAGATCGTCGCCAGTGCCGACGTCCCCCAGCAGGCGGGCGGCATAGACATCCGCAGGGGCAGCGGCGGCAACCGGAGGCGCTGAGCCAGCAGTCTACGGTTCCCGGTCGCGGGGGTCGACGATCCGTGTGACCCAGATCCCCGTGTTGATGTCGTTGAAATAGACCAGTCCATTGTGGGGCTGGGCTCCCCAGGCGAAAGGCAGGTTCGGTCGGTATCCGTCCGGGCTGCCCGTCCACAGGCGCACCATCTCCCGGCCCTGCCGGTAGAGGTTTCCACGCAGTTCTCCCGAAACATCCACGACTCTGCCGCCCCCATCGTAGTAGCCCATGTACATCACGTCGTTCTCGACCCACATGTTGTGGGCTCCCGCTTCGGGTACCGCATACTCGGCGACCTTCCGAGGGTTGCGGATGTCGGACACGTCGACGACGTGAACGACGCCTTTGACCGGAATACGATCCCTAGAGCTGAGGTTGAACTGGGCGGGAAAGACTTCGTCACCGAGGAAGAGATAGTCGTTGTAGCGAAATACCGAGTGTGCGCCTGCGAGCCATTCCGGACCGTAGAGCTCGTTATAATTGAAACGGAGCTGGCTCACGAACTCGGGTTTCTCAGGGCTGCCGCCCGCGATGCCGTTGCCAACGTCGAGGATGACGAGACCGTCCCGCCAGTAACCCATGTAGATCAGGCCGTCCACGACCTGGATGTCGTGCAGCATGCGGCCGCCCATCATCTCGCCAACCGGCGTTTCGATCGTCGTCACCAGCGGGTTCTCGACCTCCCATCGTGCTACTTCTTTCGGGTTCTCGGCATCCTCGAAATCGATAACGCGGAGGGAACCGGTCGCATCGTCTGTGAGGTAGACGTAGTGATCGTCGATGTAGGCGCTGTGAACCCCACCAGTCACCGTCTCCGTGTACTCCGACAGCACGCCCGGATGCGCGGGGTCATCCAGATCCAGAAATACGATTCCGTTCTTCCTGTCCGAAGCGCCCTCACGGGTGATCACACCGATCTTGCCGTCCGGTGTGGTGCTGACATCGTTGATGACGCGCGCGTCGAAGGCCACGGAATCGACCTTTAGAGGGGACCCGGGATTGGTAACATCGTAGACCCACAACTTGCCCGCCATCATGGACGTCAGGTACGCGTGGTTTCCGATGATCCACTGTTCGCCGCTCTGGAATTCCTCCTGTTCGGTCTGGCCGACGATCTCCAACTCGCGTTCCGCGAAGCGGGGAGACACCGTAACGGTTGCGACCGCCGTCCGGCTTCCGCTGATCGCATTGACGACGTAGGACCCGGGTCGCTCGGCCACGAAGCCGCCGTCGGATTCGATCATCGCGCCCGTGCCCGTAACAGCTCATCGAACCACCGGTGTTTCCAGAGATTGACCGTCGGAATCCAACGCAGCGGCGCTGAACCGAACCACGTCGCCGGTTCTGGCGTTGGCCCTCGCCGGCGTCACCCTGAGGACGTCGACGGGATTGGTAACGACCTCGATGCTGACGGTCGTGCTGGCCGCACCCGCCTCGACGCGAAGCACGGCCCGACCCGGCGCAATCCCGACGACGAAACCGGCGGCGTCGACGACGGCGACGTCGGGCGATTCAGAATTCCAGTCAATCTGCACGTCCGTGCGGGGATCTCCGTTGGAGGTCCGTGCGGTTGCCATGAGAAGGATTCCCGTTCCGACGGCGATCGTGTCTTCGGTGGACTCGATTTCAAGCTGAGACACGGCCTGTGGCAACACCGTCACTGTCGCAAACCCCGTCTGGCCGTTGATCAGGGCACCGACACGAACGCTTCCGGGGAGGAAGAACGTCACGCTACCTTCCATGTCCGCGGCGGCCTGGTCGAATGGAGTGGCGAACCATGCCGTCGGTTCCGCGTCTATTGCCTCGCCCGCCTCGTCGAAGCCTGTCGCCGTGAACTGTCGCTTCTGTCCAGCCTCGATTTCGATCCGGCGCGGAGAGACGTCAACGCGCTCGGGCTTCGGCCCGGGTGGTGTCGGAGCTTCGTCCTGGGCAGATATGGGAATCGCACAAAACAGCATCAGCGCGAACAAAGAAAGCGTAAGGCGCATCGGAACCTCTCCTGTTCTTGGTTTCCCTCAGGATACTCCCGGGGGAAATCGGAGGTCAATTGAGAGCCACGGGTCACTAACCGCCCAAGGTGATCATCTCGATCTTCTTACCGGCCTTGTAGGTCCCCGACTTGATTGCTTCCCAGCGTTGATCGGAATAGCGATCAGTTCGTTCGGCCCACAGCGAGCGGATCGTGTCACCGATTTCCGTATCGCCCTTGCCGGCCCGGAGCGGCGTCTTCAAATCGAAGCCACTCTCTGAAAAGAGGCAGGTGACGAGCCGGCCGTCGGCGGTGAGACGAGCGCGAGTACAGCTGCCGCAGAAGGGCTCGGTCAGTGAGCCGATGATGCCGACGCGACCGTTGCCGTCGACGTAGCGGTAATCGACGCTCGGAGCGCGGTCCTCGCTCCGTCCGACCTCCTCGAGCGGATGCCGAGAGTGGATCATCTCGACGATGCGTTCTTTCGGTACGGTTCGATCCAGACTCCAGGTGTTGGAGTTGCCAACATCAAGGAACTCGATGAACCGTGTCTCGAGGCCGTTGTCACGACCGTATTCGGCGAGGTCCAGGATCTCGTCGTCGTTAAACCCCTTCATGACTACCGCGTTGATCTTGATCGGCCCCAGGCCGGCCTCCTTGGCGACCCGGATACCGTCGAGGACATGGTTCAACTCGCCGCGCTGGGTCAGCTCGCGAAAGCGGTCCTCACGGAGGGTATCCAGGCTGACGTTGATCCGCTCCAGGCCCGCAGACTTCAGCGAAACTGCCTTTTCCGCGAGCAGCGAGCCGTTCGTCGTAAGGGCGAGATCCTTCAAGCCCGGAAGATCCCTCAGCTGCGAGATGAGCGTCTCGAGACCTTTCCGAACGAGTGGTTCGCCTCCGGTGAGCCGAATCTTCTCGACACCCAGCTCGATAAACACCCGCGCAAGGCGGGTGATCTCCTCGAACGAGAGGACCGCTTCGCGCTCGATCCAGACGTATTCGTCGTAGGGCATACAGTAGGTGCAGCGGTAGTTGCAGCGATCGGTGACCGATATTCGGAGGTCGCGTATGGGGCGGCCGAACTTGTCCGTAGCCGCGGATATGGGAGAGTGCGATGTCATCACGGCATTATCTCGCGGGGGAGGAGGTTGTTCAAGGCGGTGGAGTTGGATAGCAACGTCGGATAAGTAATATTATGTCAAGTAACGCCCCGGTGGGCTAGCTCTGAGCCAGCGCTTGGGACCCTATGTGAAGAGGTTTTCGGCCTGATGGGGGGTGTCGGGGGCGCTACTTAACATAATATTTGGTTGGGGGAAAAACAAAAGGAACTCGCGCTATCAAGTAACGCCCCGGTGGGTTAGCTCTGAGGCACCGCTTGGGAGCCTATGTGAAGAGGTTTTCGGCCTGATGGGGGTGTCGGGGGCGCTACGGTGACATAATATTTGGTTGGGGAAAAGCAAAGGAACTCACGCTACATTTTCGCCAGAGGATGGCTTGGTCCACAGGAGCTGTGGAAAAGGGTGTGGAAAAGGTCTGAGTTTTCGGGCTAAGGCGCAATAAAACGATCGTTTGTAGGGTCTTGCGCCGAATTCGGTCAGTCAGCGCCTTGTTGAAAAGTGAGGCGTGTTTTCAGCCAATAATGACGCCGGTTTCGTGTGTTGTAGACGCTCTGGAACCCGGTTTTATTGAGGTTCAGCCTACCTGTCGGCAGAAGACCTTGCTGATAGCGACACAGAGCGGGGTTCCGGGCCTGTTATGGCTTGGTTTGGGCCTTTCGTGGGCTTGCCGCCCCGCGAACGCCCTGTAGACGGTGCTTGAAGCGGGTGAGAGGGACGCGTTCCTGGGAACGACTTCGGGGGTGCCGTGCGATGCTGCCACGGGGATCGTTAGCTTGCCTTCCCCTACGAGTGTAAAGTAAGTGAGTTAAAACTGCGATTTACATCCCTTGTTTAGAATAATGACTCGAGGTTTTGTGCTCAGTTTCCCGAGAAACCGGGGCCGTGAATAACGCGGCCGGGACGGACGCCGGTGTGCTGGCCTTCCGCCACGACGACTTCCCCGTTGACGATTACGAAGCGGACGCCGACGGCGTACTGGTGGGGTTCCTCGAAAGTTGCCGTGTCGCGGATCTCGTCGGGATCGAAGATCGTCACGTCGGCGACGTATCCCTCGCGTAGCAGACCACGATCCCGAATCCCTAGCCGCTGAGCCGTGGCGCTGGTCATCTTCCGGACCGCTTCCTCGAGTCTCAGGATGCCCCGTTCCCGGACGTAGTAACCGAGGACCCGTGCAAACGTTCCGTACTGGCGCGGATGTGGAGTGCCCTCGCCGAAAACCGACAGGGGGCCGTCGGACCCGATGGCCGTGGCGGGGTGCTGCATGATCCGCGCGACGTCTTCTTCCGACATGGCGTGGTAGACAGCGCGTGCGCCCCCGCTGGTTATGAGGTCCATCACGACTACGGCGGCATTGTCGGGTGTGGGCTCCATACCGCGCTCGGCGGTGATCTCGGCCAGGTTCTTCCCTTCCAGCGACGTGTCCCAGGTGCAGGAGGAGATGAAAACATTCTTCGGGTCACCGCCGCCCCTGTCGTGGAGAATGCGATCGACGATCCCGGCACGAACCTCCTCACGAGTTGTCGGATCCTGCAGGCGTTCGATCAGTCTCTCGTTCCCCCCCTCCTGCGCCCACTGCGGCACCAGCGCCGTGATTCCAGTCTGTGAGGCCGTGTACGGGTACTGATCCATGGTGATGTCGACACCGCGCTCACGGGCTTCGTCCACCAGTCTCAGCGAATCCACGCTGGCACCCCACATGTCCTTGCCGACGACCTTGTGGTGGGTCATCTGGACGGGCAGCCCGGCCTCTTCCCCGATTCGGATCGTTTCCCGAACCGAGTCGAGCAGGCCCGACACTTCGTCGCGCATGTGGGAGATGTAGATCCCCTTGTAGCGGGCGGCTTCCTTCGAGAGTGCGATGACTTCTTCTATGGGCGTGAAGCTTCCGGGAACGTAGAAAAGACCGGTCGAGATGCCGAGCGCCCCCTGCTCCATCGCGTCGGCAACCAGCCGTTTCATCTGATCCATTTCCTCAGGTGTGGCCGCACGGTCCTCCGCGCCGATGACCTGAGATCGAACAGTTCCCTGCCCGACGAACAGCGCCCAGTTGGCGCTGATTCCGCTCGTCTGTATGCGCTCGAGATGATCCGAGATCGGGTAGGGCGAACTGCCGTCGTTACCCTCGATCAACGTTGTCACACCCTGCAGGAGCGCGCTGTCGGCAGTGGGGACATCGAAAATTCCACGGACGGCATGCGTGTGGGGATCGATGAAGCCCGGAGCGACGACCAGGCCGTCTGCCTCGATGAATCGTTCCGCCACGGCGTCCCGCAAATCGCCGATGCGCACGATACGGTCGGCGCGAATTCCGACGTCGGATCGAATCCACGGGTTACCGGAACCATCGACGACGCGGCCCCCGCGGATGACGATGTCGAAGTCCTCCTGCGCCGGCGCGTACAGAGCCAGAACCGAGATCACGACCAGAACCAGACAGAAGCGCTTCATTGTGTCCCCCTTCGCTGATCGCGTATCATCCCCCAAAGAAATCGCCGGTTGCAAGAAAAGGGGGAACGGGCACGCGATGGCGAAGGTCTGGCTGGGGACATCGGGCTTCAGTTACAAAGAGTGGAAACCGTCTTTCTACCCGAAGGATGTCCCGCAGAAGAACTTCCTGAACTATTACGCCTCGAAGTTCGATGCGGTTGAAATCGACTACACCTTTTACCGCATGCCGACGCGGAAGACGCTGGATGGCTGGAAGGAGAAGACCCATGCGGATTTTCGCTTCGCGCTGAAGGCCTCCCGGAAGATTACACACTGGGAGCGCCTGCGGGTTCCGTCCGAGGCTCTCGATTACCTGCTCGATACGCTGCCCCAGCTGGAGGATCGGTTCGGCATCCTGCTCTACCAGCTTCCACCAAACTTCAAGTGCGACCTCGAGCGGCTGGAGATGTTCCTCTCCGGACTGCCTTCGAGTATGGCTTGCGCGTTTGAGTTTCGGAACGAGTCCTGGTTCACCGACGACGTCTATTCCCTGCTCGAGCGGTACAAGGCGGCCCTGTGCATCCACGATGCCGACGACCACACGACCCCCCTGCGGCTCACCTCAGACAAGACGTACGTGCGCTTGCGGAAGTCGAACTATTCGGAAGCGGAGCGTGAAGAATGGCAGCAGCGGCTTCGGGGTTGGGCGTCGGACGGAATCGACGTTTACGCCTTCATCAAACACGAAGACAACCCGGACGCACCCCAGATCGCCCTGGAGTTCGCTAGCGGATTGTAGGCGAAAAAAATGGGTGGTCCCCAAGAACCACCCGAAGTGAGCTTTTCGGTAGTCTGTCGAAAAATCTTACGGCAGGATGACTGTGTCGCCTACCTTCACCCGAAGCTCCCACGTGTCCGTGCCGGTGTTCACCTCGAACCCGTCAACAAACACAAGCCACAATCTCCCCGTTTCTTCGGGCTCCAGCGTTAAGGTCAGGACTTCGGGGGAGTCCAGTGTGAAAGCAACCGCCCGAGGCGGCGTGAACGGCGCGTTAAACAGGAACATGTCGAGGTCGTTTGCCGGGTAGTGGGCCCATCCGCCGTCGCCGAAGAGATCCTCATCTGCATCACCGTCCCAGCTCAGACGAAACTCGGCGACCACGGACGTTTTGAACTCCGGGATGAAGACAAACGCGCAGCAGTCGAGGGCGGTCGAACCCGTCGCGGTGAAATTCGGCCGGGAAATCGTCGAACTCGAGATCATCACGTCGGCGCTGATCCTGCCGAGGTTCAAGGTATCGCCGCTGACGGTGATACGCAGGATACCTGGTTCCAGGTTGTCGAAGACGACCAGGTGGCTCGGAGGCACTAGGGAGGCGTCGAAATCGAAGTCGGCCATGACAAAGGTCCGGTCTTCACCCTCCTTCATGAATGCGGCGACGCTGCCTTCATCCGCGTTCAAATCGAAGTAATCTCCGCTCACGATCGAAGACGTCTTTGCACTGTGGGCCGACAGCCTGATGGTGTCGTCGAAGAACGTATTCTGCCCTCCCGGTGGATTCTCCGCTTCCACGTTGTGGATCTGGACCGTCACCTCGGCGGTGTTCGCTGGAATCTCGAAGAAGATCTCGTACCGCTCGCCCGGCAACAGGAATCCCGTTTCTTCGACGACGAAACCATCCACAGCCTGATGGACGGTGAGCGCCGTAGCGGCGTTGAAGTTCTTGCTCACGAGAACGTTGGGCACCGGTGGAATAGGTGTCAGATCGGACACCTCGTTGTCGTCGAGCAGCTCGAACGCCTCCTCAGCATCGACCCAGCCGCGACCCCGATCCATCGCCGTCGAGCCGTCTTCGAGGATACTCGGGTTGGCTGACTCGATGATGGCGTTGCGAACCTGCCGCGCCGACATGCCTTTGAACTTGCCACGCAGGACCGCTGCGATACCCGCTGTCAAAGGCGTGCTGAAGCTGGTTCCGAACCCGAGGCTGACCCGGTCGCTCGTCGGATCTTGGCCCCGGTCTTCTGAGAGACCCTGACCGAAAAGCCCGAAACCGGCTGCGATCACGTCCGGTCCCGGCCGCCCGTCCGCGTTCGGTCCGCGGGAGCTGAAGTTGGCTGTCTGCGTCCCATCGAATGGGCGAAACATACTCCCAAAGCCTGGGGAGGCACCGCAGGCCACGTCTGCGATGATCCGTTCCTGGTGGGGCACACTGCCGGCCGCGACCGCCAAAGTCTCGATCGAGGCGGCTGGACTGGCTGTCGTTGCCGCCGAAGGGCCGGAGTTGCCAACCGCAGCGACAGGCAGAATGTCGTAATCAAGCAGCGTATCCACTAACGACTGGAGAAAGCCCTGTCCGGGGTTGAACGTCCGCCGGCCGAAGCTCATGTTGACGACCCCGATGTTGAGACCATCTATTGTCTTGAGTTCGATCACGCGGTCCACCGCGGCGAATATGTCCGCCGCTCTACCCCGAAGGCCGTCGTTGTCGAAGACGCGCAAAGCATAGATCTCGGCGTTCGGGGCGCTGCCGATCATCGCGACGAGATTGTCTTCGCCGGACTTGTCGGACTTGCCGGACTTGCTCGATTTGGAGGACTTGCTCGACTTATTTGACTTGTCGGAGTTGTCGTCGGAGAGAATCGCCGACGGCGCGTGGATGCCGACCGACTGCAGGAACATGTCTGCGGGATCAAACTGGAAGATCGCGTTTGCGGCGATCAGACCCGCCGTGAAAGTTCCATGACCGGAGTTTGCGTCGCTCGAACAGGCGTCGTCGGAAGTGGGGTCCAATATGTCCTCGCAGCCGATCACCGCGTCTTCGAGCAGGTGCTCGTAACCGGGCCGGAGTCCTGTGTCGATAACTGCTACGATGACGTTCTTCCCGGTATGGCCCTCCTCGTGCCGCTCCCGAACGTTACTCTTGGCATGGTTCAGCAGATAGGACCCTTCGTGATCTTCCGCGAACTCCTTGATGGAACTCTTCTTCCCGATGTTTCGGACGAACGTGGCGGGGACGTTGTTCACTCGGTTGAAGTCGAAGGTCGGGCATGCCGTCTCCTCGCGCCCACTAAACGCAAGGTCGGTCTCCGGCAGCGCGACTAGGAGTCTGCGCGGCAGAAGGACCGGGATTGGGCGGATAGAGATCGAAGATAGGACATGTCACGAACCTACCGACCATATCTTCCGGAACAGAACCTGCTGCTGCCGCCGTCGCTGAGAGATTGGCTGGCCGAAGATCACCTGTCGTACTTCATATCGGATGCTGTGGACGCAATGGATTTAAGCGCGTTCGAACAGCGGTATGGGTCTGAAGGGCCAGGCAATCAGGCCTTCGATCCGCGGATGATGGTGAAGGTGTTGATCTATGGCTACGCGACCGGGGTGTTCTCGTCCAGGAAGATCGCGGTGAAGTTGACCGACGACGTGGCGTTCCGGATGTTGGGAGCGGAGAACTTTCCCGCGCACCGTACGATCTCGGATTTTCGCAAACAGCATCTTGAGGAGTTCGGGAACCTGTTCGTGCAAGTGGTGCGGATGGCGCGAGAAGCGGGTCTGGTGAAGATGGGAACCGTGGCAGTGGACGGAACCAAGATGCGGGCCAATGCGAGCAAACGCAAAGCGATGAGCTATGAACGCATGAAGAAGCAGGAGACCGAGTTGGGTGAGCAGATCCGGGATCTGGTGAATCGGGCCAGGACGATCGATGAGGAAGAAGACCAGCGTTACGGCAAGGACCGGCGCGGCGACGAACTGCCCGAGGGGTTGGCGACGCGCAAGAAGCGATTGGCCACGATCCAGGCGGCAATGAAGCGGCTCGAAGAGCGTCAAATGGCTGCGGACCAGGAAGCGGGACGGGAATCGGGAGACGACAAACCGGGCAGCGGTAAGAAAGGCAAGCCGTTCAAACGCCCCATGGGTGAGCCCAAGCCAAAAGCCCAGGACAACTTCACCGACCCGGAAAGCCGGATCATGAAGACCTCCACCGCAGGGTTTCAGCAATGCTACAACGCACAGGCGGTGGTCGATTCTGAGGACCGGATCATCGTGGCGACAACGGTGAGCAACAATGCGGCGGATGTGGGGCAGTTGGAGCCGGCTCTGGAGGCGTTGAACGACAATCTGGGAGAGCATCCCGACTGCGTGCTCGCGGATGCGGGATACCGATCCGAGTCGAATTTAGAAATGCTGGAACAACGTCAAATCGATGGGTATGTTGCGATGGGCCGCGAAAAGGACCTCGCCGCCGCTCCCCTTCCACCTGAAGACACTGCGTTTGGCCGGATGGTCCGGAAGATGAAAACCCAGCGTGGACGGGACCGTTACCGGGCCAGAAAGCACATTGGGGAACCGCCCTTCGGGTGGATCAAGTCGGTGCTGGGATTCCGACAATTCAGTCTGCGGGGTTTGGACAACGCGGCATGTGAATGGAATCTGGTTACTCTGGCGGTGAACTTACGACGGATGAACGAGAAGATCGCATGGGCATAATCCGGGAAACCGGGACTCGCCAAGCCCACCGCACGGCTCACGACTCCAGTCCGCAACGGCCTGAGCTCGGCTTGGTGGCAGAATCGGCAGGGGCTCCTCGGAAATCGCGATCAAATCCCATGGAACACCCATCCTTCTCGTTCCGCCGCGCAGGCTCCTAGGTCGTCTCTCATGAGGGCGCCAGCACCGGTGACGGATTCAACCTCGCCAAAACCTTCTTGCGGAACCTGCGCGGCCACGATGTCCAGGTACTTGTACTCTCTGGTGATATGCCCCCCGACCGCCTCGATGACGGCCCGGATGGCCTCCGCGTTCGAATCTGTACGGATCAGCACGCTGATGGGCGATTCGTTCTGGCCGAACGTCTCGAGGGTCGCCGGACCCGCTATCAACAGCGTGATTACAAGGGTGAGAATAGTGGTTCGTCTGCATATGAACATGTAGGATCTCCTTGAGTATCCGTGGTACCTGTTGCCGTGCCGCCTCGTGGCCAGCCTGCCGGTCGGACTACCGAACCGCGCACCCAACCACCCGCAGGCGGCCGGGAACGAGAGTTCCGGCTGTCTTCCCCCACATCGGCATTCCGTAGGATTTCTTTAGTACCAAAATCGTTTTTTTTCTGAAGAGAATGCTGCGGACGGTCTGAAGCAAGGCCTGCATGCGGCCCTGGCCTTGTCGAAACGCAGTACGGAACCAGATGCTATCCGACTGGAGAATCGTTGCGGGTGGTGGGAGGTTGACTCTTTCGGGTCCCCCCGGACCCCCAGCATCCTGTCTGTTAGCGGCACCTTCCCGGTGCCGTGTGGCTTGCTTCCTGCACGCCATTCCCTTCAACTCCTTCTACCCCGGCAGATCTCACACGGTCGGGATAAATACTGTGGTATCAGAATTCTGCGTTTCACCTAAGAACCGGCTTCGCCCCGCCCGATTCGCGCTAAGGCCTTGGTACCTTGACACCTTGAACACCTTCAATTCCTCCTTGAATAAGCGAATTTCCATTAGTGCCTTGGAATTCTTAACGGGATTCCTAGGCGGGAAGCCGAAACGCGCTCTGATCCGAGCAAGTCACGCATCAGGGTTGGAGGTAGGTGTCGATCGCCAGGGCGACGCCGTTGTCGTCGTTGCTCGGGACCACGGGCCATCTCTGCTTAAGCCCATCCTGAGCGTTGGCCACTACAAAAGGATGGCCCGCAAACTCGAGCATCGCTTCGTCGGCGTGATTGTCCCCGATAGCCATGGTCTGACCCGCTTCGATGCCCAACATCTCTGCTAACTTACGGACGGAGTGCCCCTTGTCGGCGTCGCCTCGGACTGCGTCGATCAGTTCGAAGTCCCGTTCCGGGTAACGGGTGTGCGAGACGGATATTTCGTCAAGACGCCCGAAGCGATTGATGATGCCCTGCAATTCATCCATTCGGACAAGACCGCCCATAAAAGCGACCTGAAGCACTCCGGCCCCCGCCTGGCTGGCTAGGTTTGAGTTTCGGGCGATGAAGCTCTCGTTCAAGCGGACGTAACGCGCGACGTGCGGGTCTTCGAGATCGGGATCCTGACACCGAATCTCACCCGCCCCTTCCGCTTCCGTGATCAGGAACGTCGCTCCTCGGAATCGTTGGACATGCGATAGAAACTGGTCCAGAAGACCTCCATCCCACTCGTGGGACAGTAGGGGACCCTCAGTCTTGGATGAAACTAGTGCACCGGCACTGGTGATGAGGTAGTGGTCGAATTCGAGCGCTTGAACCAGTCTTCGTGCGGCAGAGTTGCGGCGGCCGGTAACGATGGCGATCTCGACTCCCTGCCGTCTGGCAGTAGTGAGAGCACGTCGATTCCGATCGCTCAGCTCCCAATTGGAATCGAGCAGAGTCCCGTCTAGGTCGACGGCTAGAAGGCGCACGGCTGGTTTGGGCCCGGTCATGGCGGTGATCGAGGGAGGGTCAACCAGCACCGCTCCGAAACCCGAGGCAATGTCGACGTGCCCGTTGGCGGAATGGCTTACCGTCCCGTATCGCGAGTTACCGTCCCGTGCCGGCCAATGCGTCGAGGGTTGCCTTCAGTTCTTCGAGCGCCTGTCCGGCGTCGGCAAGCTTACCCTCCGCCGTCAAGCGCTGGTACGCTTCCAGCGCCTGGCTGGCCCTCGCGATGAGGCTATCCCGCGTGTCTCCACCCGTCGTGGAGACCGGCCGTGCGCCGGGTTCCACCTCGGTGAGCTCCTCCATCGGCGCCAGGGAGGAGGTCCCTTCGAGCAGCCCCTGGAGGGCTTCCTCGAAACTGGCACCGTAGGCCATCCGATCCTGAGTGGCCAGGACGACGATCCGCAGTTCCGGCATCGGACTCCGCTCGGCCTGGAGGTAAATCGGCGCAACAAAAAGGAGGGTCTCTTCCAGGGGGATCACGAGCAGGTTGCCGCGAAGCACGTTGGATCCCTGCTGGTTCCACAGGCTCAACTGCGACGACAGCTCGGGGTCCTGATCGATGCGAGCCTCGATCTGGAGCGGGCCGTCGATAAAACGGGTCTTCGGGAACTGGTAGGCGCGAAGCTTGCCATAGGCGTCGCCGTCGCTGCGGGCGGCCATCCAGCCGATGAGGTTGTTCCGGTTCGACGGCGTGAAAGGGAGGATCGACACGAACTCTACGTCGGCCTCACCCGGGAACCGCATCAGCACGAAGTAGGGCTCGATCTCATCGGAACCGGCCTGGGATCGTCCCTGCTGAGCCACAGTCCAGAGGTCCTCCCGGTTGTAGAAGACCTGTTCGTCCTCGACATGGTAGGTGGCGTACACGAGCGCCTGTATCCGGAACAGGAGTTCCGGATAGCGGGTGTGCGGTCGTAACCCACTCGGCATGTCGTCCGCGTCGACGAACAGATCCGGGAACGTGTTGCGGTATGCCGGGATGACAGGGTCGTCCGGCTCGAACACGTAGAACCGGGTCGTTCCGTTATAGGCGTTGACGACAATCTTGACACTGTTGCGGATGTAGTTGACGCTCCCCCGGCCGAATGCGATCTGCCTCGAGTACGGGTAGGTGTCCGCGACCGTGAAAGCGTCGATGATCCAGTAAAGCCCGCCATCGTCGCCGACTACGATGTATGCATCGTCATCGTAGATCAGGAACGGTGCGATGGTCTGGACGCGTTGCCGGATGTTGCGCCGCATCAGAAGCTGGCTTTCCGGGGTCACGTCATCGGCAAACGGCAGAGTCATCAGCTCGCCGGTCTCGTAGGCCAGGATAAGACGGCGCAGGAGTCCGCCGATCTGTATCCCGCCCGCCCCCTCGTAGGTGGTGTAGTTGTTGCTCTCCCCTTCCGGGTAGTTGAACTCCTGCTGCCGGGTCTTCACGTACACCGGCCAGTTCGTCATCTCCCCGAAGTAAACCTCGGGCCGAATGACCTCGATCTCCGGGATCGTACTCTCGACCGGCATGTCATGGAGGATAAACTCCGGGAGGCCTTCGCTCGTGAACCCGTTGACCGGGTTCATCGTCACGCCGTATCCATGCGTGAAGATGAGACGTTCGTTGATCCAGTTGCTCGACCCTGACGGCAGGTTCGCCAGGTTCAGCTCTCTGGTGGCGAGCATCATCGACCTCTTCTCGCCGTCTATTTCATAACGATCGACATCGACGTCGGCAAAGTCGTAGTAGGTACGAATTTCCTGCACCTGGCCCAGGGTCGCCTGCAGCGCCCGCCAGTCCCACAGCCGCACGTTCTCCAGCGTCTGCATGTGCACGGACGGCTCGAACAACGCATCGGTGACGGCCGGTTCGAACGGAATCTCTTCGATGCCTTCGAGCCCGAAAGCCCTTCTCGTGTGCTCGATGCTTCGCTTGATGTAGGGTGTTTCCCGCACCAGCTCGTTCGGCCGAACGACGAAGTTCGTGACATAGCCCGGCACGAGGATCCATGCAAACACGTACGCCAGCGCTGGAATCCCTCCCGCTATCATCAGGTTTCGGGGACGACAGGCATGAAGGTTGTAGGCGCTGAGGGCGGCGGCGGCGAGCAGTGTGGCGACGATCACCCGCAGGCCGGGGATGATAGCGTTCTCGTCGACGTAGGTGACCCCGGAAAAGAGATCGTGCTCCTCATACATCAGGTGGAACTGGTAGAGGTAGGCTCTTGCGGCCAGAGCTATAGACACGATGACCACCGCCAGGGATAGACCACGAAACCTCATCGTGCGGTCCAGCGGAGCCAGCAGCGCTCCCGCGAAACCGATGATCAGGGCGACCGACAGGAACCAGGACACGACGGCGTCGAGCACTGGCAGGACGAACAGATAGAAGTTTAGGTCCCGGCCCAGGATGGGGTCCGTTATTCCTGAGGCGGGCGGCCGGTTGAAGAACAGCGCGTATCGGGGCCAGTCGATGCTGTAGGCCAGGCCGAAAAGCAACCCGAAAAGGATAGCCCCGACGGCCGCGATTCGTCGGAAGAACTCTACTGGTGGGATCACGATGCTTTCGCCACCAAACTCGATCGCTGAGCGGCTCTCGTCGGCCTGGGGCGTGATCAGACGGAATGACAGCCAGAGCGAGACGCTCGTCGCCAGGGCGAAGACGCCGAACGTCCCCAGCTGCATGGTGAGCCGGTACCAGTAGACGGACTCGTAGCCCACGCTCTCGAACCACAACGTTTCAACGTAGATCGCCGCTGCCTGGTTCACGACGAGCAAGAAGAATATGATTCCGAACAGCCGGTAGACCAGCCCGGCGCCCGGCGGAAGTTCCGGCATTTGAGGACGTTCAGAAGACATCGGTTTCTATACTACCCTAAAGTGGGGCCAGCAGCCCATGCGGCCGCCGTTTGCCCATGTCGGGCCAACTTCCCCTCGCGGGCCCTCCTCTGCGGGGATTCATGGGATACTGTTCATTTCCGGATGGGACCGGCTTTGCTGAGTGCGATTGCCCGTCCACTGGAGCAGAGATGAAGCCGCGCTCGGCCTGACACATTGCTTACTACCAATGGCCTTGGCTCCATTCCCGATTCCGCCGCGCATTGCCAGACTCGATAGCCTGGCCCACAACCTCTGGTGGAGCTGGGACCGTGGCGCGCGGGAGCTCTTCAAGACGCTGGACCCGCGCCTGTGGAAGCTGACGCACCACAACCCCGTCCGCTTGCTGCGCGAACTGCCTTTGCAGGTGCTGGAGGAGGCGGCGAGCGATGAGGAGTTTCTCGGGGCGTACGATAGGGTCCTCGCCACGATGGCCGCCGCCGCCCTCGGCGAAGGCAAGTGGTTTGCCGAGGCATTCCCTTCCCTGAAAGACAGGCCCGTCGCGTACTTCTCCGCTGAATTCGGTCTGCACAGCTCACTCCCGATCTATTCCGGCGGTCTGGGGATTCTCGCCGGCGATCAGTGCAAGGAATCAAGCGACCTGGGAGTCCCACTCCTCGGAGTCGGTTTCGTTTATCCCCAGGGATACTTCCATCAGCAGCTGCGTTCTGACGGCTGGCAGGAAAACGTGTACCAGAGGCTCGAACGAGACGCGTCGCCGATCCGGCGCGCGGTCGAAGATCGACGGTTTCTGGTCCAGCTACAATTGAACGAGGAAACGATCCATTTTGGAGTCTGGCTGGTTCGGATCGGTGGGGTATCGCTCTACCTGATGGATACCGACGTGGAGGAGAATGAACCGCAGAATCGGGATCTGTCCGCGCGGCTTTACGGAGGCGACCGAGAGCATCGCATCCGGCAGGAGATCGTCCTCGGTATCGGCGGCGTGCGCGCTCTCCGGGCTTTGGGTGTTGCTCCCGAGGTGTGGCATGCGAACGAGGGCCATACGTCCTTCATGTTCGTGGAGCGGATCCGGGAACTCGTTCTCGATGGACATTCCTTCGCGCAGGCGTCCGAAGCAGTCCGGGAAAGCTCGATATTCACGACACACACTCCGGTGCGGGCCGGACACGATTCGTTTCCCTTCCACATGGTCGAGAAGTATTTCGGTGACTACTCCAGCGAGCTTGGCCTAGCGCTCCGACAGTTTATGGATCTCGGTGCGCATGACGGAGAATTCAACATGACAGCCCTGGGGCTGAGGACGAGCGAACGGAGGAATGGCGTCAGTAGACTCCACGGTCAGGTCTCGCGGCGAATGTGGCGGGGGCTCTGGCCCGACACTGCCGAGGAGAGTGTGCCAATCGGATCGATCACCAACGGTGTCCACGCGCCGACCTGGATTTCGACCGAGCTCGGTCTGCTGCTCGACCGCTATCTAGGCGAGGATTGGGTCGACCGGCACGACGACGAGAACCTGTGGCAGGGGATCTTTAAGATTCCCGATGAAGAGTTCTGGGATGTCCACCTCCGCCTCAAGCGCAAGTTGCTTGCCTTCGTGCGGGAAAGGGCGCGAGGCCGGTGGTCATCGGGCGAGGTCGACCCAATGCAGGTGTTGGGAATGGGTAGCCTGCTCGACCCGGACGCCCTGACGATCGGCTTTGCGCGGCGTTTTACCGGATACAAGCGCGCGGCACTGATTTTCGAGGATCTCGATCGAATGCGGACCCTGATTACCGACCGTTGGAGACCGGTGCAACTCGTGTTCGGCGGCAAGGCTCACCCGGCCGACGAGCACGGAAAGCAGCTGATCCAGCAAATCTACTCGCTGGCCACCGATCACGGCCTGGCCGGACACGTCGCCTTTGTGGAGAACTACGAAATGCATGCCGCACGCTTTTTCGTGCAGGGAGCCGATGCCTGGCTGAACACTCCCAGGCCTCATCTGGAAGCGTGCGGAACGAGCGGGCAGAAGGCCGGCATGAACGGGGTGCTGAACCTGAGCGTGCCGGACGGTTGGTGGTTCGAAGGCTTTGAAGTAGGGAACGGCTGGTCGGTCGGTTCCGCGGCCGAAGATCTGGAAACCCGCCGGGACGATCCCTCTGACGCAGCCCTTCTGTATGAAATCCTGGAGAAAGAAGTCATCCCTCTCTTTTACGAGAGGGACCGCGGGTTGCCACGGCGGTGGATCCTCATGGCCAAGAAGTCAATCGCGACCATCGTACCGCGGTTCAGCGCCCGTCGGATGATGAAGGAGTACGTCTGCCAGAGCTACGCTCCGGCTCTGGAAGCCGGCCTGCGGAAACGCGTAAACAATTCAAAATGATCGGCCAGCGCGCGTTTCTCCCCGAACGCTTGAATTCGGTCTCCGTCCCCGAGAGCAACCCGAATCTGTTGCCCGTTTCTCATGCGGGATCCAGCGCGATTCTCAGCCGCTTGTTGATCTTTCCCTTGCTCTCGTGACCCACGACGCGAATCGGGCCCACCTCGCGGGTGTTCGCGACGTGGGTTCCGCCGTCGGCCTGGAGGTCCAGGCCTTCGATCTCGACGGTTCGGACCTCGGCGATTCCTTCCGGTAGCAGATTGATCTTGGTACGGATCAGTTCCGGGATCTGGAAAGCCTCTTCACGTGGAAGGATACGCACGCGGATAGGACGCGCTTCTTCGACCTCGACGTTGATCCGTCTTTCGACATCTTCGGTGAATTGGACCGAGAGCCGATCCAGCTCGAAATCCATACGAGCCTCATTCGGTTTCATGTTGCTTCCGGTCACCCAGGTACCGAAATCGCGGTAAACGACGGCGCAAAGGATGTGCAACGCGGTGTGCGTGCGCATCAGGGCGTAGCGGCGTTCCCAGTCCAGAACCCCAGCGACAGGCGCACCGAGGGGCGGGGACTCTCCCTCAAGGGTGTGGAGGACGTCGCCGCCTCGCTTGCCGGCGGATGCCACCCGGACCTCTCCCCCATCCCAGCGGATCGTTCCCTGGTCGCTCGGCTGACCGCCCCCGCCAGGATAGAAAGCGGTCCGGGACAGCGAGACCGCATCGCCTTCGGCGCCAACGAGCACGGCCTCAAATTCCTTCACGTAGGAATCCTCGGTGTAGATCAGTTCGGTCACGAAACGTCCCAACCGGTTCCGGGAGCAGTCTCCGGACGGCATTCCTTAAACTCATCACGTCGACCCATGCTCTCTCCTTGTCAAAAACGCCTGGACCAATCTCCGATCGATTGGAGGGCGTGGGCCAGGGGCTCCTCGTCGGATTTCTTCACGCGGAGCGAGTGATCGCCGCCCTCGATCCGGACGAGTCGAGCGCGAGCGCCGATCTTCGCGACAACGCGGTCCAGAAGTTCCGGCCTGGCCAGCGAATCCCGAGTACCGCTGATGAACAACATGTCGCGGTTCAGATCATAAAGATGTTCGTCTCGTAGCTTGTCGGTCCGTCCAGGAGGGTGCAGGGGGTATCCCAGGAAGACCAGGCCCCGCACCGCAGGAATTTCGCCTGCGATGTAGGATGCCACCCGCCCTCCCATGGATTTGCCCCCGATGAGGAGGGCTTCCGGGGTGTGGCGTTCCGTGATCAGATCGATGACGCCCCGGTAGGTCGCGCGCAGCTTGTTCTGATGGTCGGGTGCCCGACGACCTTGTTCCATATACTGGAAGTTGAACTTGACCGACAGGAAACCGAGCTCGGCGAGGCCGGCGTGGAAGAACGACATGAAGGGCGAATCCATGCTCTGTCCAGCACCGTGGCCGAGAATGAAAGCCAGAGATCGGTCCCAGCCATCCGGTTCTTCGACGATGACGCTGGTGCCCTCGAAAGTGAGCGCGTGTTTCATCGGAGGTCCAGACATCATAGCGAACCGGGAGGGCATAGCCCACTTTTTGCCTCGCTGGGACCTGAATTGTCCTGTCAACGACTCACGATAAAGTCAGAGGTAAGGAGGCCCCTGCGATGGCGAAAAGTTTGCGCGTGGTCCAATCCGTTTTGGGTGAAGGCGAGCTCCTGCAGGGTGATGTGTGCCTGGGAGAGGTCGTATACGGCTTTGGCTCCGTCGAAGGGTCCGACTACGGATCCGAGTACATCCGGTCCGAGGAGGCCCGGGCTGACATCAAGGTGGGTGGAGACATCGACTTGTGGTCGCTGATGCAGGGGAACGCTCAGCTGACGCTTCGGCTGAACGATGGCCGTCGGTGGAACTGCCGTGTCGGCAGAATCAACGATCTTCACCTCGGAAAGCGCGCCAGCCTAGTGAGCCGGCACTGACATCTCAAGAGTCCGGTCCCCACCCATCTCCCGGTACTGCCGTGCTACGGTCGACCACCTGGCCGTTTCCACATTCACTTCAGTATGAATTCGACCTCCAGGCACTCCGATGTCTAGTGAGAACAGAAGATACACTCGTCAGACCGGCGGGCCGGGGTAGAACCGCCCGTTCAGCCCGGCCAGCGCTTCGGTTTCTGCAGGCGGGAACTCCACCCAACAGGCTCGAACTCCGAGAGGTCGACGAGACAGGTCGATTGGCTTGAAACACGCCGCCAAACTGCGACATGATGGGTGCCGCGGTCAAGAAACCTGAAATCCGCTCCATTAGCCGGTGTCATGAACGAGAACCGACCCCAGAAAAGCTCCCAGAATCGGCGGCTTGTCTTCGTGGGAGGGGCCGTCGCGGCCGCCCTTGCCGTCAGCCTGATCCCCTGGAGTCCCCGACCGAGCGAACCGTCCGTCGCGGCCGCGGGCCTCGAGATTTCCCGCTCCGATTTCGGGGCGATCGTCGAAGGGCTCTCTGAACCCGAGGGCTACTTCGACACCGATAACTTCATCTCGAACGAGACATCGTATCTGCACGTCATCGACACGCTGCAGGAACAAGTCGAACCGGGCGGCGTCTACTTCGGTGTCGGCCCCGACCAGAATTTCAGCTACATCGTTCACGCGCAGCCGACGCTGGCGATCATCGCAGACATCCGTCGGCAGAACATGCTGCAGCATCTGCTGTTCAAGGTGCTGATCGAAGAGGCTGAAGATCGCTACGACTTCCTGTGCCTGTTGTTCTCGAAGGAGTGTCCTCCAAGGGACATCGATCTCGCCCTGCCGGAAATGCTGCGCGCGGTGCGGAGAGCGCCGGGTGGCGACTTCGAGCCTCGTCTGGCAGAGATCGAACGGATGCTGCTCGAGGAGTACGAACTCGAGCTGAGCGCGTTCGACCTGGAGCGGATCCGTTACATTTACGAGACGTTCTCACGGGAGAACCTCGGACTTCGGTTCTCGAGCTTCGGGCGGTCTCCCATTGGATATCCCACCTTCGAACATCTGATTCTGGAGACGGATCTGGAAGGTCGGCACCAAAACTACCTGGCCAGCGACGAATTGTTCGACCGCCTGCAGTCCATACAGCGGGAGAACCGTCTCATCCCCATCGTCGGCGACTTTGCCGGCGGGAAAGCTATGAAGGCTGCTGCGGCCTTCCTGGACGAACGAGGCCTGGCCGTGTCGGTGTTCTACGCTTCCAACGTCGAGTTCTACCTTTTCAACCGGCCGGAGTGGAACGACTACGTCGACAATATCCGGTCCTTTCCGATCACCGAGGATGCCGTCTTCATCCGCGCCTACTTCCCCACTTTCGGGGGCCGCCACCCTCGGAACGTGCGGGGCCATCGACCGACGAGTTTGATTCAACCGATGGCCGGGTTTCTGGAGGATGCAGCTTCCGGGCGGCTCCGCAGCTATTGGGATCTGGTTACGCGACATCTGCGCTGAGACATTCCCAGCAGGCAGTGGCATCAGACTCCTGCCGCGGGCTGCTACGTATCACAGTCCGTCGACAGCTTTCCTGATTCGTTCCAGCGCGTCGGTCAGCACCGACCGCGGACAGGCGATGTTGATCCGCTGGAATCCGTCGCCTTCGTCGCCGAACAGGAAACCGTCGTCGAGGTAGATTCTGGCCCCCTCGAACATCAGGTTCCTCAACCGCTCCCGATCGAGTCCCAACCCGCGACAGTCCAGCCAGACCAGAAACGTGCCTTCGGGTCGGACGACGCGAATTCCGCCGAGATGTGCCCCCACATACTGTTCGAGGAACACGAGGTTGCCTTCCAGGTACGCCAGGAGCTGCTCGAGCCAGTCTTCACCGTGGTCATAGGCGGCCTCGGTCGCGACGACGCCAAACGTTGCTGCCCCGTACAATCCGGTCGCATTCAGAGTCTTTCGAAACTCGGAGCGCAGTTGTTCGTCCGAGATTACGATGTTCGATGTCTGCAGGCCTGCGAGGTTGAATGTCTTGCTGGGGGAGGTGCACGCGATCGCATTCTGGGCAAACTCGGGGCGGAGACCGGCAAAGGGGATGAAACGGTGTCCGCTGTAGATCAAATCGCCATGGACTTCGTCCGCTACGACCAGCACCTTGTTCTTCTGACAGATCTCCCCGAAACGAACCAACTCCTCCTCAGTCCAGACCCGTCCGACCGGGTTGTGAGGACTCGACAGGATGATCATTCCGACCTTCGGATCTCTCGTCTTTGCGTCAAGATCCTCGAAGTCCATGGTGTAGCGACCGTTCTCGAGAATCAAGGGATTGCAGATGAGTCGCGCGCTGTTGTTCTCGATTGCTCTGAAGAATGGGTAGTAGACAGGCGGCTGGACGAGAACTCCCCCACCGGAAGGAACAAAGGCTCGGATCAAGAGGTTCAGGGCTGGGACGACGCCGGGAGTGATCGAAATCCAGTCCGCAGAGACGTCCCACCCATGACGTCTCTTCATCCAGTCGGTTACCGCTTGGTAGTAGGAGTCCCCCGGCGCGGTGTAGCCGTAGATAGCGTGCTTCGCCCGGGCAACGAGGGCTTCGGCGACGCCGAGCGGAACCGGAAAGTCCATGTCCGCAACCCACATGGGGAGAGCACGGTCGTCTCCGAAGAATCGGTGCGTCCTCTCCAGGTTCAGGTCCCCTGCCCTTTCGATGAACTCCCACTTGATCGAATTCGTATTCTTTCGATCTACTTCAGCGTCGAAGTCATATTTCACTTTTCCAGCTTGGCGAGGCTTTCGAAGTAGCGGGCAAACATCCGGATGCCCCCGGACGCCTGGTTCCAGTCGAAGTTCTCGTTCGGGGCGTGATAGCCGTGCTCGGGCAGGCTTAAACCCAGGAATATGATCGGCACCTTGAGGTACTCTTCCATCGTGACGACCGCTCCGATGGAGCCGCCCTCCCGCACCATGGCCGGTTCGACCCCGAACGCATCGGCCATCGCCTTCCGGCCCGCACGGGCATGGATGCCATCGCGCGGGCCGATGTAGGGCGCCAGGGTGGAATCCAGGATGACCTCGACGTCGGGGTTCCGTTCCTTGATGAACTCACGTGTCAGCTCGAAGATCTTCTGCGGCGACTGCTTCGGAACAAGGCGCATGCTGACCTTCGCCTCGGCCCTGGCCGGCACTGCGGTCTTGACGCCGGGGCCGGTGTAACCACCGACGATGCCGTGAACCTCGAAAGTGGGTTGCGTCCAGATCCGCTGGGCCAGGTCCGCCGGATCCGTGGACCGAAGCAACTTCAACTCGTGCGCTTCGCGGAAACCCGCGGCGTTGAAACCGGAAGCCAGAAAGTCTTCGACTTCCTGTTCGGTCGCGGGGACGACAGCGTCGTAGAAGCTCGGAACTCGAACCGTCCCTGTGCCGGCATCCGCGCAGGCGGCGATCACCTCGCAGAGTTCGGAGATCGGATTCCGGGCGGCCCCACCGGTCAGACCCGAATGGACGTCCTTCGTTCCGGTCTCCAGAAGAAGGCGGACCGAGAGAAGTCCCCGCAGGCCATACGGAATCGCGGGGCGCTTACGGGAGACCCAGATCGTGTCGGAGACCACGATAGAATCGGTTGCGACCCGCCCCACATTGCTCCGGATGAAAGATTCGAAATTCGGACTGCCGATTTCCTCCTCCAGCTCCCAGAAGAACTGAATGTTCAACGGTGTTCCGGCCTCTCGTGCGTAGCGTGCTGCCATCAGAGCGGTCAACGCCGGTCCCTTGTCGTCAGTAGTACCTCGCCCGATGTAGGTCCCGTTTGCGGTGAGCATCCGAAACGGCTCGCTTCTCCACTCGGGTTCGTTAGCAGGCTGCACGTCCAGGTGGTTGTACACGGTTACGGTGGGATGGGACTCGTGGCTCCCGAATCGCCCCAAGACCACAGGGTTTCCATCGGTCGAAATCTTCTCGGCATCTCCACCCAGTGCACTCAGATAGTCGAGGGCCGCGTCCGCCCCCCGTTCGATGTCGGCTCGCTTTTCGGGCAGTGCACTGATCGTCGGGATCTCGACCCATTCCCGGAGTTTCGTTTCGAACTCAGGCCGGACAGTCTCGATGTAGTCGTCGACTTCGCGAATCATGATTCGGCCCGAGGAGAGACTGCGTCGACTAAAACGCGGACGAATTCGGCTTCGGAGAGCGCACCCACGAATTCGTTGCCTTCATTGATGACGGTCTTTGGCACGCCCCGGACCGCGTAACGTTCTGCCAGCGGCAGGAACTCGGTCACCTCGATCACATCCGCGGTGATGTGCGGGTTGTCGATCGCCATCTTGTGGGCCAGCCTGCCCAGGCCGGGACAGTGCGGTCATGTGGGGGTGACAAAGACCTGGACATGGGCATCCTCCGAGATCCCCTCGAGGGAGTCTAGAGTCTCCTGCGCCAGCCCGGTGGAGGGACCGCCGGCATCGATGATCGCGCCCACAAGTACGGAGAACTCGTATCCAGACGGCATTCCGAAATAGCGAACCCGTCCCTGCACCCCCTCGGCCTCGATCACGATCGCCGGGATCTTGTCGATGCCGGATTCTCCCGCCCCCTCGGTGGCGGGGTCGTGCTCGTGCACGTCGAGGGAGAGCCACTCCGACAGGGTGGCGACCTCCTCCAGCAGTGCCTGTGTTTCCTTGCAGCTGGCAAAGTCGCGTCCGGGAATCACGATCGGCGATTCCCTTTCGGTGAAGTAGACCAGCTTGACGTCACGTTCAAGCCTCTCGAACATCTTCCGGATCTCGGCGCGATCCGAGCTGGAAAGAAAACCCATCGGAACTCCAGTCCAAAGATCGGTTTCAGTGGTAGGCAAACGATCGGAGGAACTCGCGTATGCTGCCCTCCCAGCGTTTCACGGTGTCGGCGGGACCGGTGAGCTTCACGAAGTAGGGACCTCCAGGGGTCTCGACAACGGCTGCTATCAAACGGTACCCCACCTTGTTGTGGTATTCGGCACTTCCCGGCCGGACCTCGGCAACATAGGTGCCGGTCAGGTCGAGGGTCGTGAGGTCCAGGCCGTTCGAAGAGAACTCTGCAGTCGTCGCCACGGACCGGGAGTCTCGCCCGTCGGGCTGTTCGACCTAGCCGGTCCAGCGGGCCAGGTTCGCCTCGATGCTGCCGCCAGAGCCACCGAAGAAGTAGACGACGAGTTCCGCGTCCTCGCCCTCCGGGTTCGAACGTGGGAGAACGAACTGTCCGACGCGCATCTCCGACGCCGGCGTCTCGACCCTCCACCCTTCGGCAGCCTGGAAACGCAACCGAGCCTGCGCTTGGGCCGGAGACGGGCTCAACAGTAACAAGACCAAGAGGAAAGTGAGTCTTTCCATAGTCATTCCGCATTCAAATGAACGGAAGCCAATAATACCTCACCTGCAGTGTCGCGACCGCAGTGGCACTCACGTTGACCAAAAACTGACTACTGATTACTGACTACTGACTACTCCGCCAGTTATCATTCAGGAATGAGCGTGCGAGACGAAGCAGGGAATTATTTCAAGGATTTGCAGGACCGGATCACCGAAGCGCTCTCGGAGATGGACGGGACCGCCTTCCGCGAGGATTTGTGGGAACGTGAAGGCGGCGGCGGTGGGAGGACCCGCGTTTTGGAAGGCGGCGCCGTATTCGAGAAAGGCGGCGTGAACTTCTCGGAAGTCCAAGGCAACCTTCCGGAGGAATTCGCCGACGAGATTCCCGTGGGATCCGGAACGGAGTTCTTCGCGACGGGCATATCCCTTGTCATCCATCCGTTCAACCCGAAGGTTCCCATCGTCCATGCGAACTTCAGGTACCTGGAAAAGGGAGATGGTTCATGGTTCGGGGGCGGTGCCGACCTGACGCCCTCCTACCCGTACGCGGACGATGGGGTCCACTTTCACGCCACCCTGAAAGCAGCCTGTGACGCCCATGATCCGGGTTACTATCCGCGCTTCAAGCAATGGTGTGATGAATACTTCACGATCCAGCACCGGGGGGAGATGCGGGGCGTCGGAGGCATATTCTTCGACTACCTTCAGGAGGATCTGGAGGGTGTGTTTGAGTTCGTTCGGACTGTCGGTGATTGCTTTCTGCCGGCCTACCTTCCGATTGTCGAGCGGAGGAAGGACGAATCGTTTGGCGATCGGGAACGCGAGTTTCAGATGATTCGGCGGGGCCGTTATGCCGAATTCAATCTCGTGTACGATCGCGGCACCGTGTTCGGCCTCAAGACTGGCGGTCGCGCGGAATCGATCCTGATGAGCCTTCCTCCGGCAGCACGCTGGATCTACGACTTCCGGCCCGAGCCGGGGACGCCCGAGGCCGAGGCTGCGGCCTTCTTCCAGCCGCGGGATTGGGTCTGATGTTCTGCCGGCATTGCGGCGCAGATGTTCTCGATGACAGCCGTTTCTGCTCGAGCTGCGGCAAATCGCTCGATCCGGCCCCCGTCGTCGAGCGACCGAGCCTGGCCGCGAAACTGCGTCTGAACACCCCGTATCCTTACGCGGCGCTGTTGTTCTTTGGCTTCGCCCTGTGGGTCATCGGTCCACCGGAGACCCAGACGGACTATTCTCAGATCAGGTTGGAGCTGGAATTGAGAGGCGAGTCGGGCTACCCGGACGAGAACATCTACCGACACCACCTGAGCCTGATCGTCGAAAACGTCGGAACGGAACCCGTGAGCGAGATTCCGGTGGAGATTCGCGCCCGTGTGGAGCCGGACCAACCAGCCGAGGTCGTTTCCGATTTCCTGGGACGCCAGCTGGTCATCCTGCAGAACGGCGAATCCCTGCCGCTGATCGTGATACTCAGCGACGAGGTGGCAAGCGGCGAGAAGAGGCGCTACGCCATCGACGGCATCGTGACGACAGTCCCTCCTGCCGGCGTGACCTACGAGGTCGTTGTCGAAGACACGGGGCAGGTGCTCGCCGCCCTGAGAGCCGAGATCGAACGGCCGGCCGAAGGTGGGACCCCAAGCGGTCCTATCGCCCGGCTCCAATGACGCCGAATCCACACCCTATGAAGAAATGGTTCAAACGCTTCCTGGTGGCGGGGCTGACCGCCGTCCTCTTCTTCTTCCTGGTGTTCCTTCCGGTGGGCGGATCATACCTGATCACGAACAGCCGTTTCCGCTTTCCCGAACCAGGGTCTACTGATCCTGAAGCTCTCGGTCTGGCGGTGGAGGCAGTCGAGTTCACCTCTCCGGACGGTATTCCCCTTAAGGGATGGTGGAACCCGGGCCAGGACGATCGTCCGGTCCTGATCTTCGTGCATGGGCTGAATCGCTCCCGTCTGGAACTGCTCGAACGTGGGGTTGAGAGCGTTGAACGAGGCTACGGAGTCCTGCTGTTCGACCTGCGGAACCACGGAGAGAGCGGTGAGGCCTACACGACGCTCGGGGTTCACGAAAGCCAGGACGTGTGCGCCGCGAAGGCTTTGGTCGAAGCGCGGTCCCCGACCCGTCCCATTGTGCTCTGGGGGGTGTCGCTCGGAGCCTCGACGGCTTTGCTCGCTGCCCGCCGCTGTCCCGGCTTCGAAGCTGCCATCGCCGACAGCTCTTTTCTTTCGCTGGAAGAAACGGTTGCGCATCACTTCCGACTCATATTCGGACTCCCCTCTTTCCCTATCGCCAACATGATGACGGGACTGACCCGGTTGCGGATGGGATTCGCGCTGGTCGAGGGTGATGTGGAGTCGGCGGTTCGGGAGAGTCCGGCCCTGCCGATTCTCTTCATCGCGGGGGAAGAGGACCGCCGGATGCCGCCGGAGCTCGCCCGCCGCCTCTACGAGGCCTCGACGAATCCGCATCGGGAGTTACTGATCGTTAAAGGGGCCCGACATGGCAGGGCTTTCCAGCTCGACCGGGACGCCTACTTGAACACGGTCTTCGACTTCCTCGAAGCTCTGGGTTCCCGCCGGGCCGAACCGGATGCTCCGAGCCTGTTAACGCCGACTGGGTGACACTACAGGTATACTGTATGGCGTTCCGGCGCGGCACAGGCCACTAGTTAACAGCCGGAACCCTCCACCCCGCGCTCGAGACAGAGGGAATTCCCGACACTCACCGCAGTGCCGCACCAGGCGATGCGGGACACAGCAGGTTGGAGAGTCAGGACCGATCGGAGCAGATGCGCAAGATGGTTGGAAATCTAGGACGGGACGGATACCTCGAATGAGCCACGTCACCGTATTAGCTGGTGGTACGGGAGCGGCGAAGTTCCTGCAAGGCCTGGTCGGCGTCGTGCCGGAAGAGCAGGTCCACATCATCGTCAACGTGGGCGACGATCACGAAGTCTGGGGTCTCTACGTCAGCCCCGACATCGACAGCATCCTCTACGCGCTGGCCGATGAACTCGATCCGAGCCGCGGTTGGGGCCGTCGGGATGAAACGTTTCGTTGTCTGGACACCATCAGGAAGCTCGGCATGCCGACCTGGTTCAGGCTCGGCGATCGGGACCTGGCAACACACCTCGTCCGATCCAGCCTCCTGCGCCAGGGCTCGACACTCGAAGAGGCGACCGAGCAGCTTGCGGACCGTTTCGGCATCGGCGCGCTCGTCATGCCCGCGACCAACAGCCCCATTCGGACGCGAATCCGGACGGAGCACAAAACGCTCGCGTTCCAGGAGTACTTCGTCCGGGAAGAGTGCAAGCCTGATGTTACCGGCGTGAGCTACGAGGGGGCCGACGTCGCGCGGGCACCCGACAGAGTCGTCAATTCGATCATGAAGGCGTCGCGGGTGGTCCTGGCGCCGTCCAACCCCGTTACCAGCATCGGAGCGATCCTTGCGGTTCCAGGGATCCGCGAAGCCCTCATGGCGACCGAAGCGGGGGTCGTTGCCGTCAGTCCCATCGTGGGCTCCCAACCCGTGAGCGGGCCGGCCGGAAAGCTGATGAAGGCGACAGGCTCAGAAGTCTCTGCGAAGGCCGTCGCCGAAAGATATCGGGACTTTCTCGATCACATCGTCATCCACACTAGCGACCTGACTCGTCTCGACGAAATAAGAGCGGTCGGCGTCGGAGTCTGGGTCGAAAACATCTTGATCAACACCCCCGATGAGGCGAGCCGGCTGGCGCGACGCGTGACCAATGAAGACCGTCCTGTTGCCCGTAAAGGGGTTTAGCGAAGCCAAGCAGAGACTCGCCCCGGTGTTGAACCCGACTGAAAGGTCGGCACTGGCCCGCGCCATGCTGAGGGATGTCCTTGCCGCCGTCGGCGGATCTCATTCCACCGATCGGGCAATCGTCATCACCGCCAGCGGTGAAGTCCGCGACTTGAGCCTCGGTTTCGGGTTCGAGGTCGTCGACGAGAACATCGTGGCCGGACACAGCGCCGCTGTGAATCGAATGACGCTGGAGTTAGGAGCCGTGGCATCGCGCCTCCTCTCCATCGCCTCCGACCTGCCGACTATCCGCGCGCACGAGATCGACGGCGTGCTCGACGCCGACTACGACGGGCTGGCACTGATACGGTCCCGCGACCAGACAGGCACCAACGGGGTGTTGATGCAGCCGGGCTGCCGAATCGAGATGGAGTACGGCACCGACAGCTTGCGCCGCCATCTCGCGTCTGCAAAGGCCTGCCACTTGCCTGTCGATGTCCTCGACATCCCAGGCATCGGTTTTGATGTCGACACGGCGAAAGACCTTTTTGACCTGATGGATACTCGTCCCGTCGATACCCACACCGGGAGCTACCTGTCCAGGGGTGGACTCGAGCGATCCCTCCGTGCCCTCCGATGAACCTCGAGTTTCTGCCGATTCCGGGCGTTTCTGAGATCCACCCCCGCGACGACCTGGCACTGGCCCTGAGTAGGGCCATGTCCCAGAACAAGGTCGATCTCGACGAGGGCGACATACTGACCGTGACCCAAAAGGTGGTGTCTAAGGCGGAGAACAGAATTGTTCAGCTCGATGAGGTCCAGCCGTCGGCGGAAGCGCTCGATCTGTCGAGGGCGGTCATGAAAGACGCCCGCTTGGTCGAGGTAATCCTGAGGGAAAGCCGTCGCGTCGTCCGACAACGATCCGAACTGCTCATCACCGAGACCCACCACGGATTTGTCTGCGCCAACGCCGGTGTGGACCGTTCGAACATCGACGGGACCGACACGGTTACGATGCTGCCCCGAGACCCGGACCGGTCGGCTCGACAACTTCGGGAACGGTTGGGATGTGGCATCATCATCACCGACACGTTTGGCCGGCCGTGGCGGGAAGGGCTGGTCGACGTCTGTATCGGGATTGCGGGGCCACCCGCGCTGCTGGATCTGAGAGGAGACACCGATCGCTTCGGCTATCGCCTGTCTTCCACGGTGTTGTGCGCGGCCGATGCGCTGGCGGCGGCTGCCGGCCTCCTGATGGGCAAGGCACAGGGCGTTCCCGCGGTCCGGATCCGCGGGTACGAGTGGTCCGCGGGTGGCTCGGACGCGGCGGCTCTGGTCCGAGCGCGGGAGGAGGATTTGTTCAGATGAGAATTGCGGTCATCGGAGGAACGGGAAAGCTGGGACAGGGCCTGGCTGCCCGGGCCCTGGCTGCGGGCCATGACGTCATCATCGGTTCTCGCGATGCCGGTCGTGCCGTCGATGCATCACGGGCAATCGACGCCCGGGTCCGGGGCATGTCGAACTCGGACGCGGCGAACGATTGCGACGCAGCTATTCTCAGTGTGCCCTACGGCGCGCACCGCAGCACCGTCGAACCGCTCGCCTCGCTTCTGAGGGGCAAACTCGTGATCGACGCCACCGTCCCGATCGATCCAGAAAACCCGAAACAGGTTCGAACCGAAAGTGGACGTTCCGCAGCCGAAGAGGCAGGCGAGATCCTGGGTAGGGAGACCGCGGTATTCGCTGCGTTCCAGACGGTTTCCTTCCACACTCTACGCGAGAGACACGTTTCGACAGATATCCTGGTGGCGGGTCCGCGGGATCGAAAGGACGAGGTCCTAGCTCTCGTCGAGGGTTTCGGTCTCCACCCCGTGTACTCCGGCCCCTTGTCGTCTGCCCGCTATCTTGAACAGATGACTCTGTTGCTGATCGGAATCAACCGCCAGTACAAGGTCAAGAACGCCGGATTGCGAATCCTCGGAATAGACGCTTGATCCTTCGAATCAAGCGTGCTGTCAGCGATCAGCGGTCAGCGTTCAGCTTTCAGATACTTCGGGAACGCGACGATAGTCGCCTCCGATTGAGCTGATAGCTGAGGGCTGATTGCCTACTGAGGGGAGAAACGCGGTTGGCAAGCTTCTTCCAGCTCACTTACATCTTGTACTTGCCGAGGTCCTCGTCGTTCATGTCGAGCCAACGCTTCAGTTCTTCGTTGGGGATTTTCTCGGTGCCGTTGGCCTGGCCCTTCGCATTCTGCAGGACCTCGTCCGCCACGAGTATCGGACAGTCGATTCGAAGCGCCAGAGCCAGGGCGTCGCTCGGCCGCGAATCGACGGAAACGAGCTGCCCGTCGCGCTGAATCCAGATGACGGCGTAGAATGTGTCGTCCTTGATCGAGGTCACCACGATCTTGTGAACGTGGCTGTCGAGCCCGATCAGGACATTCTTCAGAAGGTCGTGGGTCATCGGGCGTGGGGTGACGACTTTCTCGATTTCGAGCGCGATCGCGTTCGCTTCGGACACGCCAACCCAGATCGGCAGGATTGCGGACCCCGTGGCTTCTTTGAGGATCACGATCGGCATGTTCGTGATCGGGTCCATCATCAGACCCCGAATCTTCATCTCGACTTCCAAGAGCGTCTCCTCGCTTCTGTCGGTGTCGTTACCTTGCAATGTATATTCCAGGACCGTGAAATTGCAAGTTATTGCCGCTTGAGTAGTTCCTTTACATGACGCCGGGCCGCGTCACTGACGTCAGGGCCGCTCATCATACGGGCGAGTTCCTCGACGCGCGCAGACCCATCCAGCGTCTCTGAACGCGTCACTGTCCGGCCGTCGACGACCAGTTTTTCGATCCGGTAGTGGTGATCGGCGAAACGGGCGATCTGGGACAGGTGCGTGACACAGAGGACTTGGTAGGACCCGGAAAGCTCTCGGAGCTTACGCCCGACGGTCTCGGCGGCTTCCCCGCCGATTCCGGCGTCGATCTCATCGAAAACCAACGATTTATCCCCACCGTCGACTGCCATGACGGTCCGCAGGGCCAACATGACTCGTGAGAGTTCCCCGCCCGAAGCGATGTGGGAAAGCGGAGCTGGCTCCTCCCCCGGATTCGGAGCCAACAGAAGAACCGGGAGATCGATACCGGTCGCGGAAGGTTCTACAGCCTGCCAGCGGATGGAGAAGTCCGCACTCGGCATGGCCAGCGATCGTAGTTCTCCGGTAACGGATTGCTCCAGCGTCGTTGAAACTCGATGCCGAATGGCGCGAAGCTCCGCCGCCACCCGGGCGTAGTTGTCCCGTAACTCGGTCAACTGCCTGCTGATATCCGCTTTCCTGGTCTCCGTAAGACCTAAATTGTCCAGCTCCCGGATTACTTTTGCCAGGTGCACGAGTAGATCCGGGCCGTATTTGCGGTGCAGCCGCTCCAGTTCTGCAAGCCGGCCCTGGAGATGTTCGAGTTCGGCCGGATCCGCGTCGATGTTCTGCACGTAGTCCCGCAGCGCGTAGGCCATGTCTTCGACAGTGGCGCTTGCGGACGCTGATTGTTCGACGATGTTCTCGAGGCTCGAGTCGTAGGCGGCGACTTCTCGCAGTGACTTTTCGACCGTCGCTAGCGTCGAAAGCACCGAGGATTCGGCTTCATACAGCGTCTGGTAGCTGTTGGAAGCGGTTTCGAGCAGCTTCCCCGAGTGCTCGAGTACCCGAACCCGTTCCCGGAGACGCTGGGTCTCGCCAGGCCGGGAGTTGACGCCTTCGATCTCGTCGCGCTGGAACTGCAACAGGTCGGTGCGCTGCAGCATTTCCGATTCGGCCTTCGTCAGCCCGGCCAGTTCGTCTTCGAGATGCCGGAGCGCGTCGTAGAAAGCACGGACCTGCCCGCCAAGGGCTGCGGCGTCGCCGACGCGGTCGATGAGAGCGAGCTGGCGGCCCACATCGAGCAGGGTTTGCTGTTCGTGCTGCCCGTGAATGTCGAGGAGCGCGGGCGCGAGAGTCCGAAGGGCGCCCACAGTGCTGGGCTGGCTATTGATGTAGACCCGGTTCTTGTTACCCGAGGAGATCTCGCGCCTGACGATGACCTCGTCATCTTCGGCATCGATGCCGACCGACTGCAGGTCGAGATCCTCCGGAGCCTGGAACACGGCTTCGATGATGGCACGTTGCTCCCCGGTTCGGATCACGCCGGGTGATGCTTTCGCTCCCGCAAGGAGCGAGAGCGCGTCGACGATCAGAGATTTTCCGGCTCCTGTTTCGCCCGAGAGGAGGTTGAAGCCCTTTTCGAATTCCAGTTCGAGGTTATCGATGAGCGCGAAATTTCGGACGCGGAGCAGCTGGAGCATACCTGAGCGTTTATATGTCAACCAACCACGTCTTGCAATGCCGAAGCTGACATTGCCGACACCGTTTCGGTCGACGACGCGAAGAACGAGAAATTTACTTGCCGACGGGCAACCGATTGCGCGCCCGCGACGTCTCTGTCATGAAGGAGGACTGGTTTGACCGCGATGACATACCCCGCTTCGATGATCCTGCAGGGTGGTGCCAGCATTGTCGAGCTCCTGGAAAGCACCGGTGTGCTGTCACGGATTATCCTGGTGATCCTGCTGGTGTTCTCAGTCGGGTCCTGGGGGGTCATCATCTCCAAGACCCTGCTTATCCGGAAGATCCGGAAGGAGTCGGAGGTCTTCTGGCGCATCTTTCGCAAGGGGCATAGCCTGTCGGAGATCAGCACCGCCTGCGAGACTCTGCACTTCACTCCACTTGTTCCAGTCTTCGATGCCGGTTTCGAAATGGTCGGCCCCATCCGCTCCGCCGAGGGCGACGGGCCCTCGCTGAGGGCAGCGAGCGCGGCGACAGTTCAGCGGGGGCTCCTCCGGGCGTCGGCGGCGCAGTTGACGGAATTGGAGGCCCGGATGACTTTTCTGGCCACGACCGCGGCCGTCACGCCGTTCATCGGCCTGTTCGGCACGGTCTGGGGTGTGATCGGATCCTTCGCCAGCCTGGCGAATCAAAACGTGACGACCCTCAGCGCCGTCGGACCCGGAATCGCGGAGGCTCTGATCGCTACGGCATTCGGCCTTTTTGCAGCTATTCCCGCGGTCGTGGCCTACAATTATTTCGTGGCCGAGATCCGGAGCCTCGGTGGCCAGCTGGATGATCTTCAAGTCGAGTTTCTGGCGCTGGCCGAGAGAAGTGGCCTAGAGTGACTGTAACAGTGAGGGTGATAGTTGCAGGTCACTCACGATAGAGGGAACGATGGCATTTACGACGCGGGAAGGCAGGACCAGGACCGAGCTGTCGGAGATCAATATGATCCCCTTCATCGACATCATGCTGGTTCTCCTGATCATCTTCATGATCACGGCTCCGGTGATTCAGTCCGGCATCGATATAGACGTTCCCCGAACCCAGGTCGTTCGCGAGCTGGCCGAAGAGAAGCTCGTGGTGTCCATCGATCGTGAGCAGTACCTCTACCTGCAGAACGAACGGGTCAACATCAATGAGCTGGGGCCCCTGATCCTGGACCGCATCAGCGATCCCGACAGCCGGAGCGTTTACCTCAGGGCCGATGAATCGGTTCCCTTCGGCACGATCACCGTCGTTATGGATCGACTGAACCAGGTGGGTATCGAAAACATCAGTGTCGTGACCCAGCCGTTGAACGAAGGCGTTCAATGACGAGGGACCACGAGCGCTTCGACCGCGGCCTGTTGATGTCACTCCTGCTGCATGTCGTTCTGGCCTCAATAGTCGTGCTGGCTCCGGCGATCTTCCCCGCATTTGGTGGAACCAGTTGGGGTTCAGAGGACGCCGGGGGTGAAGGAATGAGCGTGCAGATCGTTGCCAGCATCTCCGGTGTGCCGCTGCCGGCCCCGGCCGTCGTCAATGATGACGCCGTTGCCAACGAATCTGCCGGATTCTATGAATCGGAGCCGGAACCCGCCGTGGAACCGGAGCCGGAAGCACCCGTCGCGGAAGCCGAACCTGTCCCGGAGACCACGGCACCGGTCGAAACGACGCCCCCACCCCCTCCGCCCGAGACCACTCCCACGCCCGCTCCCCCACCCGATGAGTCGGAACCGGAGGCGGAACCTGAGACCGACAACGCCATTCCGTTCGGCGAAGGCGGTCGGCCGTCGATCAACTACGGCCAGCCCGGAGGAGAAGGCACCGGCGTCGGTGCGATCGGCGAAGGCGCATTCGGAGAGTTGTACGGAGGTTACGTGGATGCTATTACACGAAGGATCTCCGAAAACTGGCTTCAGTCGACGGTGGACGTGAACCTTCGGCGAGCGCCGCGAATCTACATGAGTTTTGATATCCTGCGTGACGGTTCGATTACGAACGTCGAGATCTCCGAGAGTAGCGGAAATCGCTCCCTCGACCGCTCGGCTCAACGCGCCGTCTTCGCGTCCAGTCCACTGGCGCCGCTTCCGACGGGATTTCGCGGACGAAGCGTACAGGTCCGTTTCTGGTTCGAGTACACCAAGCAATGACCCTCAAGAAAGCTGCGTTCTTCGTCGTCTTGCTTCTGCCCCTGTGGAGCCTGGGTTCCGAGCAGGCACAGATCGTCACCGGCACCCGAACAGGGGCCAGCGCGGTTCGGCTGGCCCTGCCCGAGTTCCAGTTTCGGGGAGGTGGTGGTCCTCAAGGATCCGACTACACGCGCACATTCAACGAAACCCTCTGGGAAGACCTGGATTTTTCCGGCGTCGTTGACCTCATCAGCCGGAGCTTCTACCCTCTGGGACGTTTCGGGCGCCCCATTGACATCGACGCTACGGCGTGGACCACGACCGCAGTCGACGCACAGTTCGTTTCGTTCGGGAATGCGACGGTGGAGCGCGGTAATTTTGTGGTCGAGTCGAGGCTATGGGACCTCAAGACGCGCATCGAGGACCGCGAAGCGATACTGCCGGGCCAGCGTTTCCGCGTGCCGTCGGGAGACAATGCCGTCCGGCAGGTTGCCCACGAGTGGGCGGACATGGTCATCGAGGCGCTGGGCGGAGGTATTCGTGGCGTTTCAAAGACCAAAATTGCCTTCGTGTCTGACCGGACAGGGCGCGGAGCTAAAGAGATCTTCGTCATGGACTACGACGGTCACAACCAGTTCCAGTTGACGACGGTTCGCGACCTCGCGCTGACGCCCAGTTGGTCGCCCGACGGCGAGCGGATTGCCTTCACGAGTTGGGAGCGGAACAAAGCCGATGTCGCGATCGTCTCAAGAATCGACCGACGCGGCTTCGCATTCCCCGAGTTCGAAGGAACCACGACGACGCCGAGTTGGTCGTCAGATGGTACCCGGCTCGCGTTTTCGTCCAGCATGGGAAAGGTACGAGGCCAACCCGACCCGGAGATCTACGTGTCGGACTCGCGCGGTCGTAATCTACGGCGGTTGACGACGTCGAGGGGGGTCGATACCTCTCCGGTGTGGAATCCAAGAACGGGCGAACAGATCGCCTTCGTGTCCGACCGCAACGGGTCAACCCAGATCTACATCGTTGACGCCCAGGGCGGAAACGTGCGGCAGATCGTCCGAGGCGGGGGCTCCGCGGTCAACCCCGCCTGGGCGCCGGATGGGCAGACGATTGCGTTTGCCTGGCAGCAGCGAGGTAGGGGAAACTACGATATCTACCTGCACGACTTGGCAACGGGTCGGAATGTACAGTTAACGCAGAACGCCCGGAACAATGAGCGACCGACATGGTCGCCCGACGGGCGACACCTGGCCTTTGAGTCCAACCGCAGCGGCAGACGGCACATTTACTCGATGCTGGCCGACGGGACGAAGGTCCGCCGGCTGACGAACGAAGGCAACAACGTGGGACCGGCCTGGTCGCCCTACATCGGGCGGCAGGCGCGGCGGTAGCGCTGTTCCGAGTTTTCGAACACTCGAAAGGGAGGCTCGCGAATGAAATCGGCGAATTCAAGCGGAGTGATCAAGAGATCGGGGACCGGCCTGGTCGTCGTTCTTGTCCTGGTTGGACTGTTTTCATTTTCATGCAGGAGGCCGGCGGCTCCACCACCGCCGCCGCCTCCTCCAGCGCCGGTTGAGGAGCCACCACCGCCAGCCGCCCCGGCCATCTCGCTCAGCGCCCAACCCTCCAGCATCGAGCGAGGGGAAGAGACGAGGCTCGAGTGGCAAGCTCGGAATGCGGATTCGGTCCGGATCGAGCCCGGCATTGGCACGGTAGGCACGTCGGGCCGCAGGGACGTCAGTCCCTCTTCCTCGGTCACGTACACGGCGACGGCCACGGGAGCGGGTGGAACTTCAACCGACACGGTTCGCGTCACCGTCAGCGTCCCGGCTCCACCGCCGGTCGCACCACCGTTGCCAGACACACCGGAGCCGACTATCGAGGAACTCTTCCGGGACAACGTTCAACCGATACTCTTCGACTACGACAGGTCTGAGATTCGCCCGGATCAGGTGGGACGGCTTCAGGCCAACGCCCGCTTCCTGCAGCAGAATCGCGGCGTCCGATTCACCATCAGCGGTCACGCCGACGAGCGCGGCAGCCAGGAATACAATATCGGTCTGGGTGACCTGCGGGCGACCGCGGTCCGCCAGTTCCTCATGGAGCAAGGGATCGCAGAGTCACGCATCAGCACTGTCAGTTTCGGTGAGGAAAGGCCCGTCTGCGCAGCCACGACCGAGGGTTGCTACCAGCAGAATCGTCGAGCGGAATTCGTCACGCGGCAGTAGTCAGGCAGCCCGTGGCTGCTATAGCAGCCACGGGCTGCTAGGTCCACGCTCGAAGTCCGGGAGTCACCATGAAAAAGCCATTACTCGTCGTCTTCGCGCTTCTGGTTGCGGCGGGTCCGGCCCTGGGGCAGCGGAGGGAGATCGTCCAGCTTCAGGCCGACATCATCCGTCTGACGCAGCAGGTCACCGAGATCCAGAACAGCCTTGATGACCGCAGCGCCGTCGTCCAGAATCTGGTCGAGCAGCTCTACGACCGGGTCGTTTCACTCGCCGGAACCGTCGATCGCATCACCGGAACTCTGAATGACGTCCAGACCAGCAACGACAGGTTGAGCGGTGAGATGCGCGTCCTGATGTCCAACCTGCGGGACGACGTCGAGATCATGGATCGGAGTCTGGGTGAGCTGCGCGGAGAGGTCAACGGGATGGCGCAGCAGCTGACGACGATGCAGGCGACAACGCAGCAGTTGGAATCTCCGGAAGGCTTGATGCGATTGGCTGTGACGGATTTCCTGTCCGGGAACTACGAGTTGGCGAGGGAGGGTTTCCGGGAATACCTCGACAGTTACCCAACGAGCTCCCGGGCGGCTGAGGCCCAACTCTACATGGGCGACCTCCACTTCAACCAGCGGGAATACGACCAGGCGATCATCGAATACGATTTGCTGTTGCAGAAGTATCCTAACAGCGATAAAAAGGTCACTGCCCTGTACAAGAAAGGCCTGGCTCTGGCCGAACTCGACGAAACTGAGGACGCGCTGACCTACCTCCGCCAAGTCGTTTCTGATTTTCCAGACAGCACCGAAGCAGCGAGTGCCCAGCAGAAGATCGACGATCTGACCGGTGAGAGGTAGGTTTTGCGACCGGAGCAAGGTGCCGCTTTTTGATGAGCGGCGGAAGAGGAACGAGAAAAATGGCGAAATCTATCAACAAAGTAACCCTGATCGGCCGCCTCGGCCGCGACCCGGAGTTGAAGTACACGGCCGGCGGTACCGCCTATTGCCGGTTTTCGATGGCGACCGACGACTCGTGGACGGACAAAAACACGGGAGAGCGACAGGAGCGGACCGAGTGGCACAACGTCGTGGCCTGGGAACGTCTCGCCGAGATCTGCGGGCAATACCTGGCCAAGGGCCGCCTGGTGTACATCGAAGGGAGCATCCAGTCAAGACAGTGGGAAGACCAGGACGGAAACAAGCGGACTTCCTACGACATTCGCGCCCGGGACATGGTCTTGCTGGGATCACCGGGAGGCGCCGGCGATGGCGGACGTCGACCGGCGCCCGAGAAGGCCGCCGCGGGCGGTTCGACGATCAGCGACGACGACATCCCCTTCTGACGATTCCGCCGGGATGGCTCGAGGGCCGTCCCGGCCTTCTCTGCGATCACGCCGGACATCCAGCCCATGGCAGCTAACAGCTTCGACATCGTTTCCAAGATCGATCTCGCCGAAGTGGGCAATGCCGTCCAGCAGACCCGGAAGGAAGTGGCAACCCGGTTCGACTTGAAAGGCTCTGGCTCGAGGGTCGAACTGAATGAAAAGGAGCACAAGCTCGTTGTCTCGAGCGTTGACGACTACAAGCTCAAGGCAGTCAACGACGTGCTCGAACAAAAGCTGGTCCGGCGGAAAGTTCCGCTGAAGGGTCTGACCTACGGGGCGGTCGAGGATGCCGCCGGGTCGACGGTGCGGCAGGAGATTTCCATCCAGAACGGCATCCCCGTCGAAAAGTGCCGGGAGATCGTCAAGAAGATCAAGCAGAGCAAGCTGAAGGTACAGGCTTCGATCCAGGGAGATCTGGTGCGTGTCAGCGGCAAGAGTCGGGACCTTCTTCAGGACACGATTCAGCTGATCAAGGAAGACGACTACGGCATCGATATCCAGTTCACCAACTACAGAACCAACTGATCGGCTATAGCTCCCAGGGGATTGCCACAGTATTTGCAGTGGCGGGCGTCGACATCGTGCCCGGTCTCACCACATGCCCCGTAAGTCCGAGCTCCGGAGCGCGAACGGACCGCATGGCCGAGCTCGACGGTGACGATGCCGGTGGGGACTGCTATCACGCCATAGCCGGTGATCATCAGAACCGAAGCCAGAATCTGACCGACGACCGTCTGGGGTGCAATGTCGCCGTACCCGACCGTGGTCATGGTCACGATTGCCCAGTACACGCTCCTCGGAATGCTCGTAAAACCGTTGGCCTCACCCTCGATGACGTGCATCATCGCGCCGATCACGACGACGACGATCAGCACGACGGAGAGAAAAACGGTGATCTTCTGCCCGCTGGAGCGGATGGCACGGTTCAGCACCTCGGCCTCCCGGAGGTAATGACCCAGCTTGAGCACGCGGAAGACCCGCAACAGTCGAATGGCACGGATAACGAGAAGCGATTGTGTTCCCGGAAGAAGAAGGCTGAGGTAGGTGGGAGCCACCGCCATCAAGTCGACGATCCCGAAGAAGCTCAGCGCGTACCGACGCGGGCTCGGAACGCAGGCGAGCCGGAGGACATACTCCGCTGTGAACAGGATCGTGAACGCCCACTCGAGCCAGCGCAGGGGAGTGCCGTAGTCGGCGCGGATCGAGGCCACGCTCTCGAGCATCACGGCCAGAACGCTCAGGACGATCGACCAGAGCAGGGCGACGTCGAACGCCTTCCCTGCCCAGGCGTCGTGTTCGAAGATGATTTCGTACAGGCGGGCGCGCCAACCGGTATCCACAGTCCGGTCAATATAACCCGAACGATCCGGAAGGAAGTGGCGTATTTCGGCCGCCGCCGGAACCTATAAGCGTAAGTCGATCACCCGTCACCAGACCCCGCAGGTCGCTCTTCCGCTTCGATGAATATCCGCTTCACCTCGGGATACGCCTGCTTGATCTCCCGTTCGAGACGCCGCACCGCTTCTTCGAGATCGCGTGCTTTGATTTCGCCCGCGAACTTGACGCCCAAGTTCAGGAGTATGAAATCCGGACCCATATGCATGGTCAGGACCTCGTTCACATGGCGGACCTCGGGGGCCGATCCCGTCAGTTCTCTGATCCCTGAAATGACCTGCGCGTTTGCCGATTCGCCGATGAGGAGTCCTTTCGTTTCGTAGGCGAGCCAGATGGCCGTACCGCCGAGGATGAGGCCGATCGCAACCGAAGCCAACCCGTCGAACGCCGACAGGCCGGTAGCCTGCGTCAGCGCCACACCCGCAAAGGCGACGAGCAGACCCATCATCGCGGCAGAGTCCTCGAACAGCACCACGAACAGCGTCGGATCCTTTCCTCTCTGAACGGCCTCGACGTAGCCCCATTTGCCCTTCGCTTTCGTGAACTCGTTGAACGCCAGATACCAGGCAACTCCCTCGAAGAGCATCGCGATTCCCAGAACCACATAATTGACCATCGGGTTCCCGATCGGAGCCGGGTGTAGCAGATGCTGGATGCCCTCATAAATCGAGATACCCGCTCCGAGGGCGAATATCAGGATCGCAACGACGAAGCTCCAGAAGTAGACCTCTTTCCCGTGTCCGAACGGAAACTGATCGTCCGCCGGCCGGCGTGCGCGCTTCAGGCCATAGAGCAGTAGTTTGTTCAAGTAGTGATGATGGCGCGGGAAGCGGGACTGGTGAAGATAGGGACCGTGGCGGTGGACGGGACCAAGATGCGGGCGAATGCAAGCAAACGCAAAGCGCCTGGCCATTCAAACGTCCCATGGGGGAACCTAAACCCACGGCCCAGGACAACTTCACCGACCCGGAAAGCCGGATTGAAGACCTCCACCGAAGGATTTCAGCAATGCCCGTCCCGAGTCTACGACCGAACCGGGCCCGAAAGCACATGGATGCCTTCCGATAGCATGGCGGAACTCCCTGTCAAAGTTGCGGCGACGAACTTCGTCACCGCGATGAGGGAGTTGCCAACTAGGGCAGCAAAGATGACTTTTCGAGACGATGCGGCCACGGCACGCTCAGCATAAACGGTTCCGAGTGTCCTGAGTCAGAAATAAGGTCACCAGTGGCCTGTTGCTCGCGGAATCGGACTGCCACGGGCTGCTAGCTGCATCCGCCGGGAACGCTGAGGAAGACGAGAAAAAAACCTTTTCGTATTTCTATATTTCTATTATTGTAGAAATATGAAAACACCAACGCACAAGCAGGTGGCCCGCTTCGCGGACATGTTTGCAGCGATCGGGAACGAGGCGCGGTTGCGTATCCTGCGACTGCTCCTCTCGGCCCATCCGGACGGGATGGTGGTCGGGGACATTCAGGCCGAGTTGGGCATACCCAATTCGACGCTTTCCCACCACCTGGAACGACTGAAGAACGAAGGGCTCCTTCGCGTTCGCCGGGACCGGCAGTTCCTCTGGTACAGCGCGAACACGGCGAATCTCGAAGTCCTGACGCGTTTCCTCTTTGCGGAGTGCTGTTCGCGTAACAACGTGGTCAGGCCTGAAAACATCCTGGTGGAACTGGAGACAAAATGAGTTCAACACTGAAAGACAACATAAAAGAAACATACGGTCGCGCAGCCCGCGCGGCAGCCGCCGGGGCTACCTCCTGCTGCGGGACTCCCTCCCACAACGGGACGGCCTCCTCGAATTGCGCCGACTCCGCGGGCGCCGACCTCTACACGATCGACGAAACAAGCGAGCTGCCTGCCGGAGCGGTACTCGCGTCGCTGGGTTGCGGGAACCCGACGGCCCTGGCCAACCTGCGCACCGGCGAAACCGTACTCGATCTGGGCGCAGGCGGCGGGATCGATGTTCTGCTCTCGGCGCGACGCGTCGGCCCGACGGGCAAGGCCTACGGCCTGGACATGACAGACGAGATGCTGGAACTGGCGAGAAAGAATCAGGCCGAAGCCGGCATAGACAACGCTGAGTTTCTCAAAGGCGACATCGAGGACATCCCGCTTCCCGACTCCTCGGTCGACGTGATCATCTCGAACTGTGTCATCAACCTGTCGGCAGACAAGAATCGGGTGCTCGCCGAGGCGTTCCGCGTACTGTGTCCCGGAGGTCGCTTCGCGGTTTCGGACATCGTTGTTCGCGGCAGCGTTTCGGACGATCTACGAGCCGACATGAAGCTTTGGGTCGGGTGCGTCGCCGGCGCGCTGGAGGAAACCGAATACAAGGCCTGCCTGGAAAGCAGCGGCTTTACCGATGTCGCGATCGAACCGACGCGAATCTTCGGTGTCGAAGATGCGCGAAACCCGGCTGGGTCCGAAGCGCTCTGCGGCATGGAGGTGGAAGTCGGAGGCAAGTTCATGAGTGCATTCATCCGGGCGGTAAAGCCATAATGCCCTTCTTGTGAGTCCCCCCCTGTTCAGAACCAAATGGGTCGCGCTGGCGCTGCTCTGCGTCTGTCAGGTGCTGGCGATGACCCTCTGGTTCTCGGCTTCGGCAGTCCTGCCCTCCCTTGGCGCCGAGTATGACCTGACCCCGCTGCAGTCCTCGCTGTTCACGAGCGCTGTCCAGATAGGGTTTGTCGTCGGGACGCTGATCAGCGCCCTCCTGGGGCTCGCCGACCGCCTGGATCCCCGGCGTTTCTTCACGGTGGCGGGCCTGGTGGCGGCAGCCGCAAACGGCGCAATCCTCTTCCAGGACGCATCAACGCTTTCGGTTCCCCTCCTCCGCTTCATCACCGGGATGTGCATGGCAGGGATCTACCCTGTCGGGATGAAGATGGCGTCCACGTGGGCCGCGGGCGACATGGGCCTGATGGTGGGACTGCTGGTCGGCGCTCTGACGCTGGGCTCCGCCTCGCCTCATCTGATCAATGCGTTCGGGGGCGTGGAGTGGCGTTTCACGATCGGCGTCGCGACGCTCGCAGCGGCAATGGCGGCGGCCCTGATCAACTTCTTTCCTATCGGGCCTAACAAGACCAAGAGTCCTCCATTCAATCCAACCTTGGCTGCGAAGGCCTGGACCACTCGGTCGCTGCGCTTTGCCAACCTCGGCTATTTCGGCCATATGTGGGAGCTCTACGCCATGTGGGCCTGGATCGCTGTCTTCCTCCAGGCCAGTTTCGCAATTCGGATGGAAGCGGATGCGGCAGCGTACCTGGCGCGCCTGGCGACCTTCTTGACGGTGGGAAGCGGGGCGCTAGGCTGTTTGGTCGCGGGCCTGATCGCCGACCGGTGGGGGCGAACCACGGTCACGATGACGGCAATGGCCCTCAGCGGCACATGTTGCGTGATCGCGGGTTTTCTCTTTGGAGCGAATCCCTGGCTGCTCACCGCCTTCTGCGTCGTTTGGGGCATTGCGATCGTCGCCGACTCGGCACAGTTTTCGGCAAGCATTGCCGAATTGTCGGACCCCTCGATCGTCGGGACGATGCTCACGGTTCAGACCAGCGTTGGCTTCCTCCTGACGATGGTGACGATCCACCTGATCCCCTACCTCGTCGAGATCTTGACCTGGCGCTATGCCTTCGCGTTTCTCGCAATCGGGCCCGCCCTCGGAGTGCTGGCCATGGGCCGGCTTCGTGGTATGAACGAATCCTTGAAGTTGGCCAGTGGAAACCGTTGATAGATAGCGATCAGCTGTGAGCTTTCAGCTATCAAGCGATCCCAATGGTACAGCTTTGGCTGGGGGCTGACAGCTGTCTCACACTTCGATCGAGAAGGGAGTGAAGTCGGTCTTGTAGTCGTAGTAGTCCTCGCGCTCCGCATGTTTGAGGAAGGACACGATCTTGTAGGTAATCGGGGTGATCGCGGCCTCCCATCCACATCTGCTACCATCGGTTTCCCCATGCTCTTTCGCTTCAGCCTCTACGGATTCCTGAAGAATCAGCGCTATTTCGAGCCGTTTCTGATCCTGGCGTTTCTCGAAAAGGGACTGACCTTCTTCGAAATAGGTCTCCTGATCGCCTTCCGCGAGATCACCGTCATCGCGCTGGAGGTCCCCTCTGGGGCGATCGCCGACGTGTACGGACGGCGCAAGTCGATGATGCTGTCTTTTGGAGCCTACATGGGCAGCTTTCTGATCTTTGCCGCTGCCGATCGAGTGATCCTACTGTTCCCCGCGATGCTGCTTTTCGGGATCGGTGAAGCCTTCCGGACCGGCACCCACAAGGCGATGATCTTCTCCTGGCTGAAGCTTCAGGGCCGAGCGGAGGAGCGCACACGCTACTACGGCTACACTCGGTCCTGGAGCAAACTGGGCTCTGCGGTTTCGGTCGTGCTCGCGGGCGTGTTCGTCTTCACGAGCGACAGCTACGTGACGATCTTCTACTTCGCGATGATTCCCTACCTGTTCAGCATCGTCAACTTCCTGGGCTATCCTCCCGAGCTCGATGAAGTGTCCGTGCCCGGATCACCGTCGGCAGTTATCCGGCATCTGTCGAGCGCAGTGGGCTCCACGCTTCGGGAGCGACCCTTGCGCCGGCTCCTGTTTGAATCGATGGGCTTCGAAGGCACCTTTCATGCGGTCAAGGATTACATTCAGCCGGTACTAATGGTTGCCGCAGTGTCTGCGACCACAGGGTTTTGGGAGCTGTCGGGCCTGACCGACACCCAGCGTGCTTCCCTGCTCGTGACGCCGGTCTACCTGGTTCTCCACCTGCTTTCGGCAACCGCCAGTCGCCATGCTCATCGCTTCGCGGATTCTGCGGGAAGCCAGGATCGCGCAGCGTTCCTGATGTGGGGAATGGCTCTTCTTGTCTTTAGCATCATGTCCGTTTCGGCCTACATGGAGATTCTCTGGTCTCTCATTGCGACTTTCGTCCTGCTACACATCCTCCAGAACTTCTGGAGGCCCGTCCTTATCAGCCGTTTCGACGCCTCCGGTGACGACGCCCAAGGGGCAACACTGCTCAGCATCGAGAGCCAGGGCCGACGTCTTGCGACGATGGGTATGGCACCGGCGTTGGGTCTGGCCGTCGACCACGTCCGGGCAGCCGGTCCGGATGGCGAGTTCTGGCCAGTCGGCATGCTCGGGGTGATCCTCGCCCTGGGTTTCCTCGCGAGTTTGTCCTTGGGCGTGCGACACATCTCTGACGGGAGGGTTGCCCGTGAAGTGTCCAAACTGTGACGGTATCGATCTTCGCCCGGTCCTGACCCGACAGGGAGTCGAGGTGGAATACTGCGATTCGTGCCAGGGCGTGTGGCTGGACCGGGGCGAACTGTCGCTCTTTTCGAGAGATCCAGGCTCGATGGCCGAGAAGCTGGAGAAGGCCATGGAGAAACGGGTGCCGACGTTGAAACCCTCCCCGAGGACCGGCCAGGCGATGGAAGTCATCAGCTACCCGGGAGGCCCCCAACTGAATCACTGTCCCGATTCCGGAGGCCTCTGGTTCGACGGAGGGGAACTCCGGTCGATCCTGAAGGCGGAACGCTCCCTGAATCTCGATCTTGATCCGGCGAGCGCTGCATCGGGCCCCGCTGGTGATGATTCAGGTGAGGCAAAGCGTCACGCTCAGATCCGTGCGGGGATGCTCGCGCTTCCGAACCTGTTCGTGCGTTCCGTGGCAACCTTGATCGGCCTGTACGCGATTCTGGGTCTTGTTCTGATCACGATCGCCGAATTCGGCGGTGTAGGGGTCCCGGTCGCCGTCGGGGTCTTTGCCGTCATCATTCAATTCACCCTCGGACCCTTCATCATGGACCTGTCTCTGCGGTGGCTCTACCGGATGGAGTGGGTCGCCCCGGCGCGGCTCCCGAACCATCTCCGCCGCTTCGTCAAAGAGGTTTCCAACGACAAGAACATCCGGTTTCCGAGTTTCGGCATCATCGACGACGGCGCTCCTCAAGCCTTCACCTACGGACATCGCCCCAACAACGCCCGGATCGTCATCTCTCGCGGTCTTCTGGAAATCCTGGACGAAGACGAAGCCGAGGCCGTGGTCGCCCATGAAATGGGTCATGCCATCCACTGGGATATGTTCTTGATGACCATCGCCCAGCTGGTTCCCCTGCTGCTCTACTACATTTTTCGAGCAACCGTCGACTCGGGAGGATCCAAGAGCGGCAACAAGAAGGGAGGCGGCGGAGCCATCTACATCGCGATCGCCGCCTACATTCTCTACATCGTCAGCGAATATGCCGTGCTGTGGTTCTCGCGAACCCGGGAATACCACGCCGACCGTTTTGCCGGCGAGGTGACGAACGACCCGTCCGCTCTCGCTGCGGCGTTGGTGAAAATCGCCTACGGCCTTGCCGGTCGGGATCCGAAAACCAAGGAAAAAGGAAGCTCTTCCCGCAGCTCGAACCTGGAAGCCATCGGCGCTCTCGGTATCTTCGACAGCCGCGCGGCCAGGAGCCTGGCTATCACGAGCTATTCGGCGGTGCCGGCCGAACTCGGCGACGGCGGCGAGGAGAACCTCAAAGGTGCGATGCGATGGGACATGTGGAACCCGTGGGCCAAGTGGTATGAGTTGAATTCGACCCACCCTCTGGTCGCGAACCGGCTGCGCTACCTCTCCGACCAGGCGGTGCAGATGGGTCGCGAACCCTACGTGGTATTCGACGAGGTTCAGCCCGAGTCCTACTGGGACGAGTTTCTCTTCGACCTGGGCATCTACCTGCTGCCCGGGATCGTCGTGCTGTTCCTCGTCGGGTCCTTTGCTCTACCTGCCCTCTTTGGCGCGGATGTCGGGCGCATTCCCTTTCTGATAGTCGCGTTGCTCGGAGGGGCGATGTGGACCAAGTTTCGGTTTTCCTACCGCGGCGGGGTTTTCCCGGAGATGAGCGTTGCTGCGGTTCTGAAGAAGGTCAAGGTGTCCGCGGTCCGGGGCGTGCCCTGCAAACTCAAGGGAACGGTGATTGGAAAAGGTGTCCCCGGCTTGATCTTTTCAGAAGACTTCGTCATGAGAGACGACACCGGCATCATCTTCCTCGACTACCGACAACCGCTCGGCATTTGGGAGTTCTTCTTCGGCCTGATGAAAGCCGGCCAATACCAGGGAGAAGAAGTGATCGTCGAGGGCTGGTACCGCCGTTCCCCGGTCCCTTACATCGAGATCGCTTCAATCTTGACTCGAAAGGACAAGAGCCGAAGCTGGATTCCTTTCTACTACAAGTCGACGGCGATACTCGTCGCGATCACCGGCTTGGCCCTGTTCCTTCTCGGCTGAGGAATCGGTCCGCAACTACACCTCCATAGGACGTAGGCTTCTCCAACAAACCCTCTCTCGAAGGGTTGTTTTGGATAAGGATGGTTGGCAACCCCACAGTGTCGCCCCTAGCAGCCCGTGGCAGAACTCTACAGGGCCGCGTTACGGCCAAACGGGGCCGGATTCTAGGAGGCGAGGACGAAACAATGCTCATTCATTGGGAGGAGTCGACGACAACGAAGACGGCCCCGTTTCGCCGTAACCCGAAGGGCGCAGGGGGGTTCGGGCCGCAGGCTTTGTCCCTCGTCGGGCACGATGAATGATCATCGCTCCGCTCCTCTCTTCGCGCCTGCAACCCGAAGACCCCTGCGCGCGACCCTGCAGAGTTCTGCCACGGGCTGCTAGGCCTCCGCCCGCTCTGCCTTCCCCGCGCGGCTAGAAATAACGATCTGGGGCTTCAGGTACACAACCAGGCGAAAAAGCAGAAGCACCGACAGGATGGCTCCGTAAGTCAAGGGTCTCAACGTGTCGGCCTTCACAAGCCAGAGGTAATGGATGACACCTGCCGCTGAGCTCACGTAGATCAGGCGGTGAAGTAGCTGCCAGCGTTTCCCTCCCAGCCTTCCGATCCATTTCTTCGTGGATGTGATCGCAAGCGGCAACATCAAGACGAATCCGGTGAAGCCCGCGGTGATGAAAGGACGTTGAGGGATGTCCTTGAGGATTGCCTCCATGTCGAAAAACTGATCCAGCCAGAGGTAGGTTATGAGATGGAGGATGCCGTGAAAGAATGCGAAAAGGCCCAGCATCCTCCGGAACCGGATCAGCTGATTCCAACCCGTGATCTGGCGCAGCGGCCGGATCGCCAGAGTGATCAGGAGAAACCGAAGAGTCCAGCGGCCGGTCGCGTGGGTGATGTCTTCGATCGGGTTGGCGGTCAGACCGCCCGTGAAGGCGTTCCAGGTGAGTAAAGCCAGCGGCAGCAGGCAGAGGAGAAACACGACCGGCTTCAGCACGAATTTGCGAAGCCGGTCTGGAGTCATCGGCTAATAATACTTCCGGAGGTCCATGCCCGCGTACATGTGGGCGACGTGCTCGCCATAGCCGTTAAACATCAACGTCTCCCGTTTGAAGAACTCTCCAAGGCGCCTCTCCCGGGCCTGAGTCCATCGGGGATGGTCGACCTCGGGGTTCACGTTGGCGAAGAAGCCGTACTCGTGCGCGGCCTGAGCCTGCCAGGTGTTCAAGGGCTGTTTCTCCTCGAAACTGATGTTGACGATCGACTTGACACCTTTGAACCCGTACTTCCACGGGATGACGACGCGAATCGGAGCCCCGTTCTGGTTCGGACCCTCCTTGCCGTAGACTCCGACGGCCATCAGCGTCAACGGGTTCGTCGCTTCGTCCATCCGCAGCCCCTCGACGTACGGCCAGTCCAGTACGGCGCGCCTCTGGCCGGGCATCTGATCCGGGTCGTAGAGGGTTTCCATCCTGATGTATCTGGCACTGGGCAGGGGTTCGAGTTTGTCGATCAACTTGGCCAGTGGGAATCCATACCACGGGATGACCATCGACCAGCCTTCGACGCACCGCATCCGGTAAACGCGATCCTCCATCGTGAAGCCGGAAAGAAGATCATCCACGTCCCAGGTGGCCGGTTTCTTCACCAGTCCTTCGACCTTCACCTTCCAAGGTCGAGGCCGCAACGTCCCGGCATTCTTCACCGGATCCAGCTTGTCGACGCCGAATTCGTAGAAGTTGTTGTACCCGGTGACCATCTCGTAGGGGCTCTTTTCTTCGTCGGTGTCGTAGGTCCCGGGCTCGACGTCGCGACTCGGAGAGCCGGTGTTTTGAGGGCCGCGGGTGGACGCTTCCGATTCGGAAGGGCCGGCACAACCCGCCGGCACGATCACGCCAGCCGCTGAGGCGATCGTCGCGATCCCCGCCACCTTCAGGAACTGGCGGCGATTCCGGTAGAGTTTCTCATCGGTGATTTCGGAGGACTTGATGTCCTCGGGCCGTCTGATCAGCATGTCCTCTCCTCGTTGAGGTATATGTCTCGATATCTTACCATCGGCGGAAGCCGATCGTGAACAACGGCTTCGCCTCTCGCGTTCCCGAGATTCGCCTCCAGAGCCGGAGCGAGTTTCTACCGCAAAGTCGCAAAGACGCAAAGGGCGGATTAAAGATCAAATTCTTTGCGCCTTCGCGCCTTTGCGGTGAAAAAGTCGGGCGTCCGGGAATCCAGAATCACAAATCGTTGGACGTGCACAGTCGGACTTCGGGAGCGGGAGGCCTTCAACTATTCAGCCGCGCCTGGTCGCCCTTATGAGTGCATCCATGTGGTCCAGGTAGCTCTCCAGCGCCTTTTGCCCCCCGGCAGTTATCTGGAACTCCGTCTTCGGGGTCCGGCCTTCGAAGTGCTTCGTGCAGGTGATGTAGGCGGCGTCCTCCAGCTTTCGGGCATGGACGCTCAGGTTGCCGTCGGTCGTGTTGAGCAGCTCCTTCAAATCCCGGAACGACATCGACGCGTTGACTGCCAACGCGCTGACGATCCCGAGTCGGACAGGTTCGTGAATCACGCGATCGAGTTCGGATGCCTGACGTTGGGGCGTCAGCCGCATCGCGTTTTTCAGTTTCTTCGTGCTCGGCCGCGTCTTTCGCTCGGCCGACAGGCTTCGTCTAGCCACCGTACCTCCTCGCGATGATCCAACCGAAAGTCACGTGGAGACCGCCAAATCCCGCCACCATCAGCCATTTCCCGACCTCGAAGGGAGCAAACACTGCAGTGGCTCCCAGGACCATGAAGCAGAGCCCCATGATCGGTACCACGCGCACGGAGTATGTTCCGCCGCTGAGAACGCCGGCTCCGTAAAGGAGTAGCCAGAGTCCCGGCAGAAACTCGATCCCGCCGGAGCTATAGAGCGCCAGAGTGATCACGGCAGCCGCGATCATCGGGGGCAGGAGGCTCATGACAAAGCGCCGTCCGGGCGCGCTGCGGAGTGGCATGTTGACCAGCATGGCCTTTCGGTTCATCGCCCATGCCCCTATTCCCATCGCGATGACCGCAGCCGCAATCCACGTCAGCGTCCAAGCCTGTGGGGTGGACGTGCTGCTGGCGACGAAGGCCGCGGTGAACGCTGCGACTCCCATACCGACACCACCCCAGCCCGGCACCGCGGTGAACGCAGTGGCGCGCTCCATCGTCTGTCGGATGTAATGGAGGTCGGCCGCGGCCTTCCGTTCGATCGGCGCGGGCTCGGGTGGAGCTTCGCGCTTGGGAAAAGGAGACGACATGAAATCCAAGTTAGCGCGGTCCCCTTGTTTCAGTCAAGCGCTTTACGCTACAAAGCATCTCTCCTCCACGACGCTGTTCAGTGAGGCGTCCAACGTCATCCTCCGATGCGGGTTGTCGGAAAAACCGTTTTCTGGGATCATGGTTGCTGTCGTCGTGGCTTGACGACGAGTTTAAAGGAGGTTGGATGTCGGATGTTTTTGCCGCGATCGGCATCGGGGCCGTGATTCTGGCGCCGATCGTCATCCTGACGATCGCGATCAGCATTGCGGCCGTCAAGCGGGGAGAAGAAAACCTTCACTCGGGCGATCACTAGCACTAGCTCTCCCCGAAGACTCCCATTCTGCGGAATTTCTGGTAGCGTTCCTCCAGTATGTCCGCGATCCGAGCGTTCCTCAGTTCTCCCAACTGGCGTTCGAACAGTCGTCGGAGCGTTTCCGCCATCTCGGCCGGGTCGTTCTGGGCGCCGCCGTTCGGCTCGGGTACGATCTCGTCGACGAGGTTCAGCCGCTTCAGGTTGTCCGGTGTCAGCTTCAAAGCTTCGGCGGCCTCTGCGGCGTGTTGCTGATCCCGCCACAGGATCGCAGAGCAGCTTTCGGGTGCGATCACGGAATAGATCGAAAACTGCAGCATGTTGACCCGATCGCCGACGCCGATGGCCAGTGCCCCGCCCGAGCCGCCCTCCCCGGTGACCGTCACGATGATCGGCACCTTCAGGCTTGCCATCTCCCGCAGGTTGAAGGCGATCGCCTCGGCCTGTCCCCGCTCCTCCGCGTCGATTCCCGGATAGGCGCCCGGGGTGTCGATGAAGGTCAGGACGGGACGGGAAAATTTCTCCGCAAGCTTCATGATCCGGATCGCCTTCCTGTAACCCTCGGGTTTCGGCATGCCGAAGTTGCGGTGCAGCTTCTGTTTCGTGTCTCTTCCCTTCTGCTGTCCGAGGATGCAGACCGGTTCATCGTTGAACAGGGCGAACCCTGTGACGATTGCCGGGTCGTCCCCGAAGTTCCTGTCACCGTGCCATTCTTCGAACTCGGTGAAGATGAGGTCGACGTAATCGAGAAAGTATGGACGTTGTGGGTGTCGCGCCAGTTGGACCTTTTCGTAGGCGTTCATGTTGTCGAGAATATCCTGCCGAAGCTGCGCAATCCGGGATTCGAGCCGTGACCGGTCCTCGGTGTCGGGAGATTCCGGCAATCGCTCCAACTCATGGAGTTCGCGCTCGAGGCGCTCCAGCGTCTCATCCTGGGCCTTGCTCATCAGCTGAACCTTACCGCATCGCGGCCGCAAATCCCTTCCAGAAAATGGACGAACTCTCTGTCAGGCCGCACCTTGAGGTAGGGGTTGGGACGGATGAAGGCGGTGTACCGACCCGCGTACCGAAGCTCGAACACCAGTTCCGCGTCGCCTGTCTTTTCTTCGATCATCGGGCGCAGGCGTTGGGCGAGATCCTTCGGTGCGTCTTGGGCGTCTATCGCAACCGTGACCCGTTTGCTCAGGTGCTCCCGGGCGCGGTCCATCGGCAGTATGTCGCTGGCCAGCAGGCGCAAAGTCGATTCGTCACTGTCGAGTTTCGCCACCACGAAGACGGGGGCATCGGATAGCAGCAGCTCTTCGGTGCGCTCAAAGGTGTCGGGAAACACGAGCACCTCGACGACGCCTTGCAGGTCTTCCAGGAGCACCACACCCATTCGGTTTCCCTTCTTCGTGCGCATCGTTCGCGTGCTGGCGACGATTCCGGCGACAACGACCTCCGACTTGGCGGGCCGCGACGTCAGGCTGGAGGTGTTGGCCGTCGCATAGGTCTCGACGTCGGAGCGAAATCGTTGCAACGGATGACCCGTGATATAGAAACCCAAGGCCTCCTTTTCGTGCGTAAGTTTCAGCGAGTCCGGCCAGGCTTCGGCGGGAACCATCATGTCCCTGTCGTCGGAGGCGGGATCGGCAAACATCGCAAACAGCCCTCCTTGCCCGACCTCGGCCTCATGCTGCTTCCTCTGTCCCCATTCGACTGCCCGGTCCACGTTGTTGTAGAGGGACGCCCTATCGATCGCGAGGCTGTCGAAGGCTCCCGCCTTGATCAAGCTCTCCAAAACGCGCTTGTTCACCGTTCGGAGATCGGCTCGCTCGCACAGGTCGAAAAGCGAGCGGAAGGGCTTGTTCCGAGCGATGGAACGGATCGCCGTCTCGCCGACATTCTTGATGGCCGCCAGACCGAAACGGATTCCTTCGGGTGTCGGCGTGAAATCGACATCACTGACGTTCACGTCCGGTGGAAGAATGGAGATGCCCATCTCCCGGCACTCGTTGATGTACTTGACGATCTTGTCCATATTGCCCCGCTCACTGGTGAGCACTGCCGCCATAAAATAGTTCGGGTAGTGAGCCTTCAGGTAGCCGGTCCGGTAGGCGAGGACGGCGTACGCGGCGGAGTGGGACTTGTTGAATCCATAACCGGCGAACTGTTCCATCAGGTCGAAGAGCTTCGCGATCTTTTTCTTGTCGGAGAACCCTTTGGCCGCGGCCCCTTCGAGAAACTTCTGCCTCTGGGCGGCCATCTCTTCCGCCTTCTTCTTGCCCATAGCCCGGCGCAGGAGGTCGGCTTCGCCGAGCGAATACGCGGCGATGAGGTTGGCGATTTGCATGACCTGTTCCTGGTAGACGATCACGCCGTATGTTTCCTCGAGAATCGGCTTCAGCTCCGGCAGTTCGTAGCTGATCTTCCTCTTCCCGTGTTTTCGCTCGATGAAATCGGCGATCATCCCCCCGCCGATGGGGCCCGGCCGGTAGAGGGCGTTCAGTGCCGTCAGGTGTTCGATGCTGGATGGTTTGAATCGCCGCAGGATGTCTTTCATCCCCGAACTTTCAAACTGGAAAACACCGCTCGTCAGTCCGTCGGAGAACAACTGGTACGTCTTCTGATCGTCGAGAGGAAGCTCGTCCACGTCCAGGAAGAGGCCTTCCTGTTTCTGGAGCATCTTGAGAGTGTCGTCGATTATCGTGAGCGTGGTCAGCGCTAGAAAATCCATCTTGAGAAGGCCAATCTTCTCCACGTCCGTCATCGGATACATCGTCATGATCTCGTCCTTGGTGGACTTGTAGAGCGGGACGAGTTCCCTCAGCGGTCTCGGAGATATCACCACTCCCGCGGCGTGCATCGACGCGTGGCGGGCCAGACCTTCAAGGCGCTTTGCAACCTGCATGATGTCGCGAACCTTGTCGTCGCGATTCACTAGGTCCTTGAGGTCTTTGTTCTGCTCTATTGCGCGGTCCAGGGTGATGTTCAGTTCGGGGGGGATCATCTTTGCGATCCGATCGACCTCGGCGTAGGGCATCTGCATTCCGCGCCCGGTGTCGCGGATGACGCCGCGCGCAGCCATCGTTCCAAACGTGATGATCTGCGAAACATTCTCGCGTCCGTACTTCTCGGTGACGTACTCGATGACCTCGGCCCGGCGATTCATGCAGAAATCGATGTCGATGTCCGGCAGCGTTACACGCTCGGGGTTGAGAAAGCGCTCGAAGAGCAAGCCGTACTGTAAGGGGTCCAGATCCGTGATCCGGAGACAGTAAGACACGAGGCTTCCCGCAGCCGACCCTCTTCCAGGACCTACCGGAATCTCGTTTTCGCGGGAATAGCGGATCAGATCCCACACGATGAGGAAGTAACCCGAGTACTTCATCCCCTGGATGATCCCGATCTCATCTTCCAGACGCCTTTCGTATTCGGACACCGGATACTTCAGGACACCGGCGTCCGCGAGCGGCTTCAGGTGCGCCAGACGATCTTCGAAGCCATCCCGAGCAACCTTCGCGAAGTAGGAATCTGCGGTAAAACCGGGGGGCACGTCGAATTCCGGAAAAGGATTGTCGATGCTCTTCAGTTCGACATGGCAGCGTTCGGCGATGTCCACGGTACGGCGCAGCAGGTCCGGATAGTCCCCGAACACGGCGTGCATCTCGTCGTGGGACTTGAAGTAGAACTGATCCGTGTAAAACTTCATCCGGTTTGGATCGTTGACGGCTTTACCGGTCTGGATGCAGAGCAGGACGTCGTGAGCCCGTGAGTCGTCCTGACACATGTAATGACAGTCGTTGGTCGCAACTGCGGGAATACCTGTCCGATCGGCCATGCGGAGCATGTCGGGAATGATCTGACGCTGTTTGGCCAGGCCTTGGTCCTGGACCTCCAGAAAGAAGCGATCAGGACCGAAGATGTCCCGAAGTTCCCCCGCTGCCTCTTCCGCCACTTCGTAATGGTTCGCCAGCAGGTTCGCCGACACCTCTCCGTTGAGACAGCCCGACAGGCCGATCAGACCCTCGCTGTGCGCGGCCAGGATTTCCTTGTCGATGCGGGGTTTGTAATAAAAGCCTTCCAGATAGCCTGCCGACACGAGCTTGATCAGGTTCTGGTAGCCCGTGGCGTTTTCGCAGAGGACGATCAGGTGATGCGGGCGTGCCGTGCGCGGATCCCGGTCGTGGCGCGAGGACTTTGCGACATACATCTCGCATCCGATGATCGGCTTGACCCCCTGCTTTACGGCGGCCTCGTGAAAGCCGATAGCACCAAACAGGTTGCCGTGATCGGTAACCGCAACGGCAGGCATGTTGTAATCGGAGGCCATCTGGGCCAGGCGAGTGTGGTCGCAGGCCCCATCGAGCAAGCTGAATCCAGAATGGAGATGCAGGTGGACGAATTCGTTTTTCGTCGATTCAGCGGTCTTCAAAATAGTTCCTTCCCTGATCCGTAGTTCTCTCTTGAACAAGTAGTCAGTAGTCGGTAGTCAGTAATCAGTGACCGGAACGCGATCCCCAACTGACTACCGACTACAGACTACTGACTACTATCCCCCTACTATCCCCCACTACTCCCATTCGATCGTCGCCGGGGGCTTTGACGTGATGTCGTAGACGACGCGGTTCACTCCGTGGACTTTATTCACGATACGGTTGGCGATTCGGCCGAGCAGATCGTATGGGAGGCGGGCCCAATCCGCGGTCATGCCGTCGGTACTGGTGACCGCCCGGATGGCCACGGTGTACTCGTAGGTCCGGATATCCCCCATGACTCCGACACTCTTGATCGGCAGCAGCACGGCAAACGATTGCCAGATGTCGCGGTAGAGACCGGCCTCCTTGATTTCGGCGACGAGGATGTCGTCGGCCTCCTGAAGGATGCGTATGTTTTCGGGGCTGATTTCGCCCATGATCCGGATACCCAGACCTGGCCCTGGAAACGGCTGACGCCACACCAGCTCCTCGGCCAAACCCAGTTCCAGGCCGAGTTGCCGCACCTCGTCCTTGAAGAGCTCGCGGAGTGGTTCGACCAGCTTCAGGTGCATCTTCTCGGGCAGCCCCCCGACGTTGTGATGCGACTTGATCGTCTGGGACGGCCCCCGCACCGACACCGATTCGATGACATCCGGATAGAGAGTTCCCTGGGCCAGGAAGTCGACCGAACCGATCCGTTCAGCTTCTTCCTCGAACACCTTGATGAATTCTCGTCCGATGATCTTCCGCTTCTGCTCGGGATCGGTAACCCCTCGAAGCAGGGTCAGGAAGCGCTCCGACGCGTCGACACCGCGAACGTTGAGTTGCAGGTTGTCCTGGAGCATCGACAGGACCTTCTCGTACTCCCGCATCCGAAGAAGACCTGTGTTGACGAAGATACCGACGAGGCGATCGCCGATCGCACGCGAGACAAGAGTAGCGGCAACCGTGGAGTCGACCCCACCGCTGATGGCACAGAGCACCCGTCCGTCGCCGACCTGAGCACGAATCCTTTCGACCTCTTCTTCCAGGAAAGAGCCGAGCGTCCAGCTTCCGGAACACCTGCATATGTCAAAGACAAAACGTCGGATCAATTCCGTTCCGTTTTCCGTGTGCACGACCTCAGGGTGAAATTGAACCCCAAAGATCTTTTTTCCGGGATTCTCGATGACCGCTGTCGTTGTATCGGTGCGGGCGGTAACTTCAAAACCCGGCGGGGGCTCCAGGATCCGATCGCCGTGACTCATCCAGACCCGCTTCAGTCCGTTCAGAAGGGCGGAGTCGCCGGCGCGCTGCAGCTCGCCGTGGCCGTATTCCCGCTGCTCAGCCGGTTCGACTCTCCCGCCGAGATCCTTGGCCATGAGTTGCATGCCGTAACAGACGCCAAGGATAGGCACTCCCATCTCGTACACCTCCGGGCTGCAGACGGGGGCATCCGTTTCGTAGACCGAGCTGGGTCCGCCGGAAAGAATGATGCCCTTGGGCCGGCGTTCCCGGAGCGCATCGAGCGGCGTGTGAAAGGGCAGGATTTCCGAATAGACGTGAGCCTCGCGAATCCTCCTCCCGATCAGCTGTGTGTATTGCGAGCCGAAATCCAGGATCAGGATTTCCTCAGACGTCGCTGCCATATTTCTTGATTCGCTCCGTATGAATGTAGGATCGCATTATACCAACCGTGTAGTAGCGCACCAGGAGCAGGTAGCTGTCCACTACGCTCAGGGTCGCAACTAGGATCAGCGCCAGGAGAAACACACCCGATACCCCTGCGGCCCCGCTGGCCATCCCGAAAGACACGCCAACCAGCACCACGGCCGAGGCCAGCAGCGACGCTTCAAACAGGACGAGCGTGCCGACGACGCCAAGAACCTGGCCGAGTTGATCGCCGGCCACCTCGAGCGCATCGTTGCGAACGAGTGTATCCAGCAGCATCAAGGCGAACGCCAGGACGGCAATGAGAGCGCTTCCGGCGAGGGCCGGCCATCCGATGTCCGGAAATGCCTGCCCCCATTCTCCGAGGGGGGATGTCAGGAGAGGTCCAAAGATGATCAGGCCCAGAAGAAGCCCCGCCGACCCCATGATGCTTCTTCGAATGAGACCCGAGGCCAGAAAGACGGCAAAGTTCCCCAGCGCGTTGCGGTAAAAGCTGTTTCCGGAAAGTGGGAGCATACCCGCCCGGACGAAAGCTTCGGCGACGAACCACCAGCCGCAGGAGGCGGCGGCGGCAAGGGCCAGATTCCATCCGAGCGTTTCGGCGTTCTCAAGGACAACCCGGACCACGCCAGCCAGCGCGACTGGCGGAACACCGGTCTCGAACGCCCGCAGATCGGCGCCGCTCAGCAGCGCCCGGGATGAGAACCAGATGCCAGCCAACCAGAACAGACCCAGAGTGACGGCGACCCAGAGCAGCTTGGAGATAAAGTCCAGGAACACCAGGTCAAACCGGCGTGAAGCGAGGGAGAAACCGGCCGCGAGGTAACCGGAAACGGTCATCGGTCCGGATGGATTGGTTCGAGCAGTCCGAGCAGTCGGCAGGCATTGAGCGCAGGAAGTCTCAGATTGTCGGCAACAAGCCAGATCTGGGCCCCGTGGTCCACCACATCGGCTCGTGTCACATGGATGCTCTCGGATCCCACTATCGCGACGGGTGACAGGCCACTGCGGCTGATGTCCCAGGAGATGGAGATCCCGCCCGTTGCGCTCAAGACATCCTGCAATCTCCCGATTTCCACGGTGCGCTCCGTCCGAACGTGCAGCGAAAAACTTGTCCCTTGAAAAATGGGAACCGTCGCAATCTGAACCGATGGAGAGGGGCAACCCGGACACAGCGACGAGATCTCGGAAGCGACACGCGCCTCCCGGTTTCGCGCGTCCGCGTCCGGACCGCGTACATTGAACGCGACTTGCGCACCTCCGTCGGCCCCGCCCTTGAAATTCAGGATGCCGGCTGTCTGCTCCTCCAGGTCGCGAATCCCCTTCCCTCCCCGCTCCGAGACGGGTTCCAGCACGGTGGCGGTACAACCGTCGATGCCGAAAGTGTCATGACAACGCGTGAGAACCTCGCTGAGGACCAGCGTCGCCACCCGAGGCGCCACGTAAGGAGCCGGCGCGTATGTGTCCGACTTCGATCGAGACGCGACGAAAAGACGACCCTCTCTGCCTCCGTCTGTCAGGTCGATAGTGGCATCAGGTAGCGTCGCTCCGCTCTGGTCGTACTGTTCGATGATTGCGGGCTCGCAGCTCAGCAGCGCGACATCCGAGTCAGCCAGCCGTTCCGGCGAAATGGCCTGAGTCAGCTCGATCTCGCCGGCGAATTCCTGCAGCAGGCCGGCATAGTCGTCCGTGTCCAGGAGCGTCAAATGGGGACGTAAGCTGTTGTTCCGCTCGAGGACCTCTCGCACCTCCTTGCCGAGGGGCGAAGTGGAACCGACGATGGTGACCCGGGGAGTCGGACCCCACCGGGTCACAACAGGTCTCCGCGTCCTTCAACGTGCGGTTCGGAAATGTCGCCGGCTTTCTCGGGAGATGCCACGAGGCGGCGAACAGCCTGGGACACGCGGGCCACGGGGCCCGACGCCAGGTAGGCCGTTGCCAGCGACAGGAGTACGATCTCGGAGAAGAAAAAGATCAGGCCGATCAGCATCGCGGTTCCCAAGATCGTCGTGCGCGGCTGCGGCTTCTTCAGGTCGAACGCTTTGAAGCTGGGATAGCGGACCCGACTGATCATCAGGAAAGCCAGCAATGCCACGAGCGAACACCAGAGGAGCGCCGAACCGACCTGCAGTATCGGGTTCTTGCCAAAATGGACGATCGCCGCGATCAGTGCGGCGCCGGCCGGAGTCGGCAGTCCGACGAAATCCCTCCTCGATGTGGACTCGTCGACCGGTTTGCGCGCCTGAATGTTGAAACGAGCCAGACGTAGGGCCGCACACATCAGGAAGCCGAACGTGCTCAGCCACCCAAACTTGTAGACGTTCTGCGCGATCTCGGCCGGGAGCCCGGCGAGCGACCCGACTCCCCAGTTCAGGGCCAGTACGGCGGGCGCAATCCCGAACGTCAACACATCCGCGAGAGAATCCAGTTCGAGCCCAAAGTCGCTCGTGGTATTGGTCAGTCGGGCGATCCGTCCATCGAGGAGGTCGAGCACAGCGCCCACTCCGATTGCGATGGCCGCCACGTCGTAGTTTTCCCGCAGCGTGGAGACGATAGAGTAGTAGCCGCAAAACATGTTCCCGATCGTGAACAGGCTGGGAATGATCGACAAGCCGGTGCGGATTCGGGGTCTGTCCCGGAGCCGTCGTTTGCTGTGAGGCTTTGAAGAGGTCGTCATGGTGATGTGGCCAGGCGTGCGACTTCACGTCGTCAGACGTGCTATCGCCGAGCTTCCTCCCAACACTTTGTCGCCCACCCGAACCGTCGGTGACGCCTGTGCGGGCAGCAGCAAATCGACGCGAGAGCCGAAACGAATCAACCCGATGCGTTCTCCCTTACGCACCGAATCACCGGGTTTCTTCCAGCAAACGATCCGTCGAGCCACGAGGCCGGCGATCTGCGAGCACGCTATCTCGAGGCCATTGTCCCGGATCGTCAACGTGTTCTGTTCGTTCTCGACGCTCGCCAGGTGGTTGAAAGCCGCCCGAAACCGGCCCTTCCGATACTCGACATCGGCGACGGTTCCTCCCATCGGGGACCGGTTCACGTGCACGTTGAATATGGACAGAAAGATGCTGATGCGGGTCGCAGCTCCCTGTTTTTCTATTCTAACGACTCTCCCGTCGGCCGGAGACACAATAATCGAAGTGTCCAAAGTGATCGAACGCTCCGGATCCCTGAAGAAGTAGGCAACAAAACCGAGGAGGGTCAGGAGCCCTGCACCGAGGACGTTCCAGCCGACCCACAACGCGACCACCGCTCCGGCCAGCAACGGAATCAGGAAGAAGAATGCGTCTTTGACCATCAGAATACAAAACCGCCGCCGCTCCAAACACCAGCAAGATCATTCATATCAAGCATAGATCGAGAATAGGAAGTGATACTTGGAAGAGGCGGGGGTGAAACGGGACGGGCCTTCGGCTGCCCGCCCCGCGGAACCGTTTACGGATGCTGATGACTCACCTGGTCCTGGCGGAACTGCTGAATCATCCTGCTCATCTGATCCTTGAGAAAGAGTTTTTTCTTCTTCAGCTGGACTTGTTCGATCTGCTCCTGTCCCGAGACGTGCGGTTGGTTGGCCAACTCGCGGAGCTTGTTGTCGTAGGACTGATGTTCTTCGACCAGGCGTTTGAAATCCGGGTTGTTGGAGATCAGGTACTCTTTGATCTCCTCGTCTCTTGTCATTAGGCAGCGCCTCCTCAACAGTCTAGAAGGTTCCGGGACAATCCCGCGTCACCCTACCATACGCACGATTCCGATTCAACGGAAACACGATGTACGCTCCAACGAATCAACACTTTAAGAACGCCACTCCTTCCTCTTCCCGAACCGACTCCGAGTCAGAAACGGAGGTCCCGCTCCATCACATACGCGTCTTCGACCGGGTTTGAGTAGTAGTTGTGTCGTTCTCCGGCGATCGAAAACTGGAAACGGCTGTAGAACTTGATCGCGGCGGAATTCGACTTCCGGACCTCCAGCATCAGTTTCCGCGCTCCCTCCTGGCGGGACGCATCGATCACGGCGTTCATCATGTATGTTCCGACTCCATCCCGGGCACAGGTTCGGTCGACGGCGATGTTATAGATTTCGGAAATGCGGTCGGCGACATGAAAGATGACGAACCCGACGATCGCAGGCCCCTCTTCTCCGGTCTCGATCTCGCCGACGAAACTCGACGTAAAATTGTCCTCGTTCAGCAACCGCTCGTAGGCATCGACGGACCAGTGCGAAAGGTGCACCCAGGAACGTTCGATCTCAACGATTCGGTCGATGTCGCCGGCGCGTGCCGAGCGCACCCTAACGGGGACCGCTTTCATTCCTCTTGACCTCGGCATCGGGTTTTCGGACGTAGAGCGGTTCGAGAGGCTCCCGATTCGACGTCGATGCCATCCCTGCAATCGTGACGGACAGATATGGATCGATAGACACCACCTCCCATTCCCCGGGATGCTCCGTCGGAAGCCTGGCGTCCGAGGTGTCCCCCACGCAGAAAAGAACCCGGCTCTCTGTCAAACAGGAAAACCACTCGGCGGGTTGTAGCACGACCGGATGTCGCAGTTCAACGAGTTCCTCTCCGTGCCTCTCAAACAATGCGCAGTAGACCTCCCCGCGCCTGGCGTCCAGCATCGGCGCCAGCGGGGTGTTCGGCTCCTCGACCTGCCATGCCATTGCCGCCAGCGTGGAAACGCCAACGCTGGGCTTGTCGTTTGCAAAGGCGAAGCCCTCCATCGCGGCAAGACCGACTCTCAATCCCGTAAAAGAACCCGGTCCACGGGCGGCCGCGAAGACGTCGATGTCTTCGATCGTGAGGTCGACGTGGTCGAAGAGAAAATCGATCGACCGGAACAAGCGTTCGGAATGCTGAATCGAGGAAACGAGGCGGATCTCACCCAGGACTTGTCCGTCCCCGATGATGGCCACGCTTCCCCTTTCAGAACTGGTGTCGACCGCCAGAACGTTCATGCAATTGGCCACGGCCTGTTTCCGGGACCTCGGATAGGCATGCCTTATTATAAACTGCTGGCCGACCCCACTAGTGACCTGTAACAGTGCTATCGGTACCAGCGTTCGGCGAACGGCGTCGGATTCTAGGAGTGACGCCCGAGCCAATGCTGTTTCATTGCGAGGGCGTTACGACACCGAAGACGGCGCCGTTCCGCCGAACCCTTTGGGCCGATGGGGGTTGCGGGCGATCTCTTTGTCGGAAGCCGTCACCGATGAAAGAGCATCGCTTTCCGTCTCCCTCCGCGACCTCGCCCGCAAGACCCATCGGCGATGGTACCGATAGCACTGTTACAGGCCACTAGTAGCCCGTAGCCAGCAAACCTGCGACCGAAGGATCCTCGATGCCGAGCCAGTCCGATTTGACTTCCCCGTCTGAGATGACTCCCATGATGCGCCAGTACCATGCCATCAAGGAAGAAGTGCCGGACACGCTATTGCTGTTTCGATTGGGTGATTTCTACGAACTCTTCTTCGACGACGCCGTCACGGCCTCGGGCGAGCTGGGGATCACGCTCACCGCACGTCAGAAGGAACGAGGCTCGGGAATTCCCATGTGCGGCGTGCCCTATCATGCCGCCGAAGGCTACATCGCACGCCTTCTCCGGAAGGGATACAAGGTCGCGATCTGCGATCAGACGGAACCACCAAAGAAGGGCGTCAAGCTCGTCCCACGCAAGATCACGCGCGTGGTCACTCCCGGCACGATCACCGACTTGCACGTGTTGCAGTCGGGCGAAAACAACTTTCTTCTCGGGTTCCTCGAGCGGGAAGGACAGCTGGGGACGGCCTTCATCGACGTCTCGACCGGTGAGTTTCGCGTGCGCCAGTCCGAGGCCCGCTCAGGCCGGGACCAGTTGCTACTGGACGTAGAACACTTCAACCCACGCGAAGTGGTTTTTCCCCGGTCCGACGAAGAGAAGCTGCCTGCTCTGGACGGCTGTGTAAGGACGCCGCTCGACGACTGGCTCTTCGACGAGGAGTCGGCCTCACGCCTGCTTCGAGATCAATTTGCCACAGCCAGCCTGGACGGTTTCGGATGTGCGGACAAACCGCTGGCGATCGGATCAGCCGGTGCCCTGGTGCACTACGCACGTCAGACTCAGAAGGCGGGACTCGAACACATCAGCGGACTGACCTGCGAGGAATCGGCCGACTACATGGTTCTGGACGGCTCATCTATAAGGAACCTCGAGCTACTCGAATCTTCCACAGGCGGGGACCGCAGCGAGACTCTGCTCGGCGTTGTCGATCACACCGCAACCGGGATGGGGGCGAGGCTCATCCGAATCTGGCTTTTGCGCCCCTCGATCGAGGGCGACGAGATCACACACCGCCTGGATGCGGTCGAGGAACTGATCGGGGAGAGCCCACTTCTGGAGGAGCTCCGGAACGGGCTCGACGGGATGGCCGACGTCGAACGGCTCTTGAGCAAGGTTACAGTCGGTACCACGACGCCGCGTGAACTCGTGGCCCTCAGAGCGGCTTTCGCCCGCCTGCCCGCGCTGGTCAGTGTGATGAGCAGGCTCAAGGCGCCGCGGTTCGGAATCCTCGCCGGCCGGATGGACCAGCTCGATGACTTGAGCCAACTGCTGGAACGATCGATCAAGGACGAGCCTCCCGTTACTCTCACCGATGGTGGTGTGATCCGCGATGGTTACGATTCGACTCTGGATGAACTTCGGGGCGTATCGCTCCATAGCAAGACCTACCTCGCGAGCCTTGAACAGAGAGAGAAGAGCCAGACAGGTATCGGATCCCTGAAGGTTCGATTCAACAAGGTCTTCGGGTACTACATCGAGGTCTCTAAGGCCAACCTGCATCTTGTTCCGGACGACTATGTGCGGAAGCAGACGCTGGTCGGTCACGAGCGCTTCATCACGCAGGAACTCAAGGAGTACGAGGAAAAGATTCTCAACGCGGAAGAACGGCTCGTCGCCCTGGAAAAAGAGCTGTTCGGGCAGGTCCGCGACCGGTTGGGGGCCTCCTCGGCTCGCATCCGCGCGTCTGCGGCGGTCATTGCGCAGTTGGATGTCCTGTCCGGACTGGCCCTGCTGGCCCAACGCTTCTCCTATTCGCGGCCGGAACCAGCTGGCGACGAATCCCTGCTCGTTCGGAACGGTCGGCATCCGGTTCTCGAAGCTTTGGCCGAGGACCATCGCGCCGAACGGTTCGTCCCGAACGATCTGTTCATGGACGAAGGAGACAGCCGGATCCAGATCATCACCGGCCCGAACATGGGCGGCAAATCGACTTACCTCCGGCAAAACGCCCTGATCGTCATCCTGGCCCAAATGGGATCGTTCGTGCCCGCCCAGTTCGCCAGGTTGCCGATAGTTGACCGGGTCTTCACTCGAATCGGGGCCTCGGACAATCTCGCCCGAGGACGCTCGACTTTCATGGTCGAGATGACCGAGGCGGCTATCATTCTGAACTCGGCAACCGCCCGAAGTCTGATCATCCTCGACGAGGTCGGGCGTGGTACATCCACCTTTGACGGGTTGTCGATCGCCTGGGCCGTCGTGGAACACATACAGGCACACATACACGCAAAGACCTTATTTGCAACGCATTACCATGAACTAACGGAACTGGCGGATCTTCTGCCGGGCATCCGGAACTTCCACCTGACGGTCAAAGAAACGGAGAATCGGATCATTTTCCTTCGAAAGGTCGCCACCGGCGCCGCAAGCCGGAGCTATGGCATAGAAGTGGCCCGGTTGGCCGGCATCCCCCCATCCGTCATCGGCCGTGCCCGGGAGATTTTGAAAAAACATGAGGAAACCGAGCATGAATTGTCGGATAATCTGACGGTCCGTGCCAGACGGAAGAAACGTATCGTTATCAATCAGCTAGCGCTCTTTTCCCCAGAGGAGGAAGAGCTTCGGGCTCGTGTGCGCGGCTTGGATCTGGATCAAGTTAAGCCGATCGACGCCCTGCAGATTCTGGCTGATTTGAAGGACAAGGCAGACGAGAGCTGAGGGACTTCGGAGACGGAGCCCGAGTTCCTGAAGAATCGCCCTCGTTTTGCCTCGCTTTGCGCGCAATTCCGGTTTCCGTCCACGAATTGCAGACGATTTTCCAGTTTCAGAGCTTATGAGAGACTCCGCGCGGCTGACATTGGAAGAGCGGGTCGGTCAGCTCTTCTTTGTCGGCTTCCAGGGAAGCGCACTCACGCCCGATACCGCCGGCGTGCTGGAACGGGTGCGCCCGGGAGGAATCGTCTGCTCGCAGCGCAATCTTGAGAGCCTGGACCAGGTCTACGACCTCAATCTCGAATTGCAGCGCAGCGCCAATGTCCCCCTCTTCCTGGCGATCAATCAGGAAGGCGGGGCGGTCGACCGCCTGAGACACCTTATCGCGCCGGTTCCCTCCCTTGCCGATCTGGCGGATCTGGGAACCAGCGCAGTCCGCGCGGGAGCCCGGATACTGGCTTCCGAAATCGAGGCGGCCGGTCTCAACACCAACCTGGCTCCGGTCCTCGACCTGGGACTCCCCGACTCGATCGTGCGCGAGCGGACACTGGCGGCCGCCGCGGGCGAAGTAGCGCGTCTTGGACGTGTCGTCCTGGAGGAATTTGCCAAGAAGAAAATCTTTTCCTGCGCCCGACACTTCCCTGGCCTCGGGGGCGCTCACCGCGACCCTCACTTTGCTCTGCCCCGAATCGAACGCAGCCGACGCGAATTGATCGTGGAAGATGTCGTGCCCTTCGATGCTCTTTCCAATGACGTCGACATGATCATGGTCTCTCATGGGCACTATCCTTCGCTGGGAGACATCCGTCCCCTGCCAGCGTCCCTGTCGCCCCGCGTGATCGACGGTCTGTTGCGCCAAACGATCGGTTTCGAAGGGATCGTGCTGACCGACGACCTGACAATGGGGGCGATCACATCAATCGGTCTCACGCCCAAGATCTTTCTCCGCGCGCTTGAAGCCGGGAACGACATGTTTCTGTTCTCGCAGACAACGCCGCTCCTCGAAGAGGCGTTCTGGTTTATCCTGGAGGCGGCCCGGGCCGACAAGAAGCTGCGGCTCCGGATCGACGCTTCTGTCGAACGCATCTTCGAGCGCAAGGCGAAGATCGAATTCGTCCCCCTACGTTACCGCCCGCACGTGAAGGCCCGCCTGACCCGCCAGATCGAGAAGCTGAAGCAGTCGATTCCAACGGTCGAAAAAGTCCGGGTGCGCTAGTGCAGCCCGTGGCAGAACTCTGCAGGGTCGCGCGCAGGGGTCTTCGGGTTGCAGGCGCGAAGCGAGGAGCGGAGCGATGATCATTCATCGTGACCGACGAGCGACAAAGCCTGCGGCCCGCCCCCCCCTGCGCCCTTCGGGTTACGGCGAAACGGGGCCCTGCAGAGTTCTGCCACGGGCTGCTAGCATCGCGCGGCGGATGCATCCGCCTGGGCGTTGTCACGCTCGCACGTTCGTCCTCGGCGTATTATTCATACGCCTGCGGCGCCCGTACGTGGCGTTCCTAGCCCAGGCGGCGCCTCCACCGCGCTCTGCGTGTTCTGGACATCTTGACGCGCTCATTCCGTAGCGAATGATCCCCCGTTTTGACCCACAAGGGGCTAACATGTTCGAACTATGAACTTCCGCCCGTGCGTGGTGCTTTTGCTGGTCGGGTTCTTGTCTGGCTGTGGAACCGCGCCAACCGACGACAGTATCGTCACGCTGGCGCTGGACATAGCTCCGACCAGCCTGGACCCACGTATAGGGGTCGACGCGTCTTCAGAACGGCTGGACCAATTGATATTCAGCGCTCTGGTGGGGGTGGACGATACATCGTCGTTCGTTCCGGATCTCGCCGAAAGCTGGGAAATTCCCGACGCGACGACTTATGTGTTTCACCTCCGCGACGATGTGCGGTTCCACGATGGTCGTGTTCTTAACGCGTGGGATGTCGTCTACACGTGCAGATCCATCATGGAAGAGTCCCTTCTTAGCCCGAGAAGGGGGTCCCTGGAGTTGGTCGAAGACGTCGAAGCTTTGGATGATCACACTGTCCGGTTCAGTCTCAGTGAACCGTTCTCGCCGTTCCTGTGGAATCTGGTGGGAATCAGGATCATTCCGGACGGAGCGGGAACCGACTTAGCGGACAACCCCGTAGGATCGGGCCCGTTCGTTTTCGAACACTACATCCGTGACGGAGAGGTCTTGCTGCGGTCCAACCCTGACTATTTCGGGGAAAAGCCACATATCGATGCAGTCCGGTTCAAGATTGTTCCGGAAGCGGTCGTACGGGGATTGGAATTGCGCAAAGGAACGGTGGACATCGCGCTCAACGCCCTGCCGCCGGACATGATTGAAGCGCTCGGCGGCGAACCGTCCCTGAGGGTGATGAACGCGGAGGGTACGAACTACCAGTATCTGGCTTTCAACCTGCAAGACCCTCTCTTTGGCGACGTTCGGGTCCGGCGCGCGATCGCTCATGCGATCGACAGGGACGCGCTCATCGAGCATATATGGCGAGACCAGGTTCGTCCCGCCTACTCGGTTCTGCCTCCGAACAACTGGGCGTACTTCGATAGCGTTCGCCGCTATGAGTACGATCCTGCTCGTGCGAAAGCGATTCTCGATGAGGCGGGCTATAGCGACCTGTCGTTCACTTACCGAACGTCGACGGATGAAACAGGTCTGCTCGTCGCTACCGCCCTTCAGGAGCAATTCAAGCAGATTGGAATCAGGATGGAAATCCAGTCCAACGAGTTTGCGACTTTTTTTTCCGACGTGCTCAGCGGTAATTTCCAGATGTACTCCCTGCGCTGGATCGGGGGCAACAACGATCCGGACATCTTCAATTCCATTTTTCATTCGGAGATGGTGCCGTCCAACGGAGGACGAAACCGCGGCTATTATTCGAATCCGGAAGTGGATCAGTGGATTGAACTTGCTCGGCGAGAAGTCGACACAGAAAAGCGAAAGGAGTACTACGCCCTGATTCAGAAACAGGTATCCGAGGATCTCCCCTACGTGGGGTTTTGGTACCTGAATAACGTGAGCGTGTACAACGACCGGATCAAGGGAATCAGACTCTCTCCCACGGGTGACTATAACTTTCTCACGCAAATATCGGTCAGCTCTCCGGAATCTTCGCTTCCTTAGCAACGCGAGCCATCAGACTGCTACCACGGGCTGCTTAGCCCACCAACCTCACGACACGATACACGGACACCAAAACGATCTCTCGCAGGCTGAACCAGATGCGGGAGGTCGATGCCATCTCGATCGGGCTGGCCGGGGCAGGCGAAGTCAGCGCGTCCACGCGGCTGTCGGCGAAGATCTCTTTCACGCGGTAGAGATGGAACCCATCACTGACGACCAGGGCTTTCTTCCAACCGTTGGAATGCTTCAGACGGGATGCCGCCTGAACCGTGTCGTAGGTGGTGCCGCTTCCCTGCTCGGTCACGATCTGCGAGGGATCGATTCCCTGTTCGGAAAGGTATCGGGCGCTGACGTGTGCCTCGGAGAAGTTGGGGTCAGGACCGAAGCCACCCGTGGTGATGATGATGTTCGCAAGGCCCCGATCGAAGAGATCGTAGGCGTGGTCCAGCCGGGCTTTCAGCACCGGCGAGGGTTGTCCGTTGTACTGCGCCGCTCCCATCACGATGATTGCGTCGACGGGTTGGGCCTGGTCCTCCCCGGCAGACATCCGGATGCGGGAGAACATCACGGCTCCGTAAGCGACCCCGAGAAGGGTGACTAAAGCGATGAACAGAACCGCAACTTTGAGCAAACGACGGATCATGACGAAACCCTTCGCAGACGACCATGTAGAAAACTCGCCAGATCGTCGTAGGCGATCGGGCCTTCGCGCAGAAGTCGGGGCGGATCCTTCGTCAGATCGAGCAGGGTCGACGACGGCGTGTCCGGAGATGGACCGCCATCGATGACCAGATCTACCCGATCCCCGAGTTGATCGACGGCCTCGGTCGCAGAGCGGGCTGGAGCCTCTCCGCTCAGGTTGGCGCTGGTCGCCGTCAGGGGGTGGCCGAGGCGGCCGACGAGCCGCGTCGCCAGCGGCGCTCGAGGCCAACGAATGCCCACAGTACCGCTACGGCCGGTCACACGCTCCGACAGGCCAGGCGCCGCCGAAACAACGAGCGTGATGGGGCCGGGCCAGAACTCCCTGGCCAAGTGCTCAAACAGAGCGGTCTCTCTCGACTGTGTCCGTGCCATCTCGACCGAGTCGACCAGCAGCAGGATCGGCTTGTTCGAAGCACGGCCCTTGATCGTGAAAAGGCGGTCCAGAGCGGAGGTGTTACCGGGATCGACGCCGAGACCATACGCGGTGTCGGTGGGAAAGCAGATCACTCCGCCGTTGGCGACAATATCGATAACCGCCGCAACTGCTTCCTCGGAGTGTCGTCCTGCGTCGATCACGCTCATTGGACTAAGACTACCAAAAAATATTTGAATTGTTTGGTAGCCGATCGGTGGTAGTGGGCAAGTTTCAAACCCATCAGCTTAATTGGATGGGACTATCGTCCCGTTTCCGAAATAGCTGAACGCTGATCGCTGACAGCACGCCCAATACCAGCAATCTGAGGGCAAATTCCTCAGATCTGAGGATCAAGCGTCGGGACGTTTCTTACGGCTGGAGGCCCCGGCTGCTGCGATAATGACGGATCATGACGCCCGAGACGATCGGTAAGCACAACCCGCGTCTGAAGGAAATCCGGAAGTCCATCTCTCGCGGGTCTCTCACCGATGACGGCCTGCTGCCGGTGGAAGGACCGACTCTGATCGAGGAAGCTCATCGGAGCGGAGTGGAGATCGTCGAACTGTTTCTCGAGCAACACACTGCCTACACGCCACCAGTCTCCCCCACGACCTATACTCTCCCACAGCAGGTCTTCCGGTCGATACAGGCGACTCGAAACTCCCAAGGAGCGATCGCCCTGGTCCGTCCCCGAACGTTCACACTGGCCGACGTTCTCGAAACCGATCCCCAAATCCTTGTCGTTCTCTGCCGAATCCAGGACCCCGGCAACGCCGGAACCATCCTGCGTGTGGCGGAAGCATTCGGTGCTGCCGGGTGTCTCGCGACCATCGGAACCGTCAGCCCGTACAACGATAAGCTCATCCGGGCCAGCGCCGGCAGTCTGTTCCGCCTGCCACTTTGCTGGGATCTGGACCTCGGTGCACTCGCCCAACGGTTGCGTTCGGCTCGAATCCATCTGCTCGGAACGGCTACGGATGCGCCCCAACCTCTCGACGAATTCTCCTGGAAGCAGCCTGCCGCAGTCTTGTTCGGTAACGAAGGTGGCGGACTTTCGACGACGGAGAAGGACATGTGTGATGGACTCTTCCGGGTACCGCACCAAGACGCCGTTGAGTCCTTGAATGCGGCAGTCGTAGCGGGTATCGTCCTCTACGAAGCGGCACGGCGGCGTGGGCTTGAAGCGTAATGATGATGGATTCACTGTTTGAAGAACCGAAACCGCCGGGTGAACCCGAGGCTGCACCCCTGGCCGAGCGCATGCGCCCCGAAACACTCGATGGCTTCGTCGGTCAGGCACACCTTCTCGGTCCCGGCAAGGCGTTGAGGGTCGCGATCGAACATGACCAGGTTCCCTCGATGGTCCTGTGGGGCCCGCCCGGCGTGGGCAAGACCACGCTGGCCCAGATCATCGCGCACCTGACGAAGTCGGAGTTCCTGACCTTCAGCGCCGTTCTATCCGGTATCAAAGAGATCAAGGGCATCATGGCGGTGGCCGAACGATCCCGCCACCTGGGCCGCCGGACGATCCTCTTCATCGACGAGATTCACCGCTTCAACAAGGCGCAGCAGGATGCGTTCCTGCCTTACGTGGAGAAGGGCAGCATCACGCTGATTGGCGCGACGACCGAGAATCCTTCCTTTGAAGTGATCGCGGCGCTTCTGTCGCGCGTCCGCGTCTTTGTCCTGGAACCTTTGACCGATGACGAAATCCACACCCTGATCGAACGGGCTGCAGCCAGGTTCGAGTATGACCTCACCGCGGAAGCCGGTCGAACGATCGTTGATCTGGCAAACGGGGACGCGCGGGCCGGATACAACATACTCGAGATGGCGTCCCAGTCGGTCGAAGCGAACGAGGAGATATCCAAAGACGTCGTCCAAGAGGTCGCGCAGCAGAAAGTGCTGCTCTACGACAAGTCCGGCGAGGAGCATTACAACATCATCTCGGCCCTGCACAAGTCCATCCGGAACTCTGATGTCGATGCGGGACTCTACTGGCTGGCGCGTATGCTCGATGCCGGTGAGGACCCCCTTTATGTGGCCCGTCGTCTCGTTCGCTTCGCGTCGGAAGACGTGGGCCTTGCGGATCCCGCTGCCCTTCGGGTCGCGTTGAACGCCAAGGACTCGGTGGCCTTCATCGGAATGCCGGAGGGAGGACTGGCGCTGGCCCAATGCGTCATCTACCTGGCGGCGGCGCCTAAATCGAATTCGGTCTATACGGCCTATTCGGCAGCGTTGGAGAAGGCCCGTCACAGCCGGGCCGAACCCGTGCCGTTGCACCTTCGGAACGCATCCACCCGCTTGATGAAGCAACTCCACTACGGAGAAGGCTACGAGTACGCGCACGACACCGAGGATCAAGTCGCCGACATGGATTGCCTGCCTGAAAGCCTCCTCGGGCAGCGCCTCTACCACCCCAGGGACGTTGGAGTCGAGGCGCGCGTCAAGCAAAGGTTGGAAGAGATCGAGAAGAAGCGGAACAAGAAACGGTAATTCAGGGGACCCGACGCTGTCGCTCGATCACCGGGTCGCCGCGTGTTCTTTCAGGATGCAGCGGTCCATGACGACATCCAGTCCGGCTTCCCGCCCGCGTGCCGCGGCTACTTCGTGAAACACGCCCTCCTGTAGCCAGGCGACCTTTGCCCCGATCCGGATCGCCGACTCCATGATGTCCGGCACGTATTCGGAACGCCGGAATACATCCACGATCTCCACCGCTTCAGGAACATCCTCCAGTCGGGGATACGCGCGCTCACCCAGTACCGATTCTTCGTTCGGGTTCACCGGAATGATTCGATATCCGTGGCCCTGCATGTATTGTGAGACCGAGTGGCTCGCCCTCCACGGGCTGGAAGAGAGACCAACGACGGCGATCGTGCGGTAGGTCTGGAGAATCTCTGCGATGTTCATCGAATCTGGTCCAGAGCACTCAGAAACTGTTCGTTCTCCTCGTGTGTGCCCACCGAAACGCGCATCATGGACGGAAAGCCGGCGCCGTGCATCGGGCGGACGATCACTCCGAGACGCATGAGCTTCTCGAAAGCCTCTCCTGCCGGGATACCGACATCGACGAGGACAAAATTCGCCACCGACCGAATGGCGGGCATGGACCGCGCTTCGAATTCAGCAGCCAAGAAGTCCAACTCCTTGCGGTTTTCGCCCACGCTCTTGCGGACATGGTCCTGGTCGTCCGAAGCGGCCAGGGCCGCGACCTGGGCAACGCTGGGGGCGTTGAACGGAGGGCGCACCTTGTGCAGGATCTCCACGACATCCGGCCGCCCTATGCCATAACCGACGCGGAATCCAGCCAGGCCGTATGCTTTGGAGAAGGTCCGCAGAATCAACACGCCCCGACCGGCCGAAAGGTATTCGAACGAATCAGGGTAGTCGTCATCCTGGACATACTCGAAGTAAGCCTCGTCAAACACGACCAGAGCGTGTTCAGGCACTTTTTCCATGAACCGTCCAACCTCGGAACGTCCGACCATCGTACCGGTCGGGTTGTTCGGATTGGCGAGGAGAATCAGCCGGGTCTTTTCCCCGATTCGCTCCGCCATGGCGTCCAGGTCGAAGCGGTAGTCCCGCAGAGGCACGGCAATGAGTCGGCCGCCCATGCCCTGGGTGAGCAGGTAGTAGAGGACGAACGATCCTTCGGAAGTCAGCACCTCGTCGCCGTGCCCGATCAACGAGTGGAAAGCCATCGCGAGGATTTCGCTCGAGCCCGCACCGACGATGATGTCGTTCATGTCCACGTCGTGCTTCTCCGCAAGACGGCGGCGAAGGTAGAAGCCCGTATCTTCGGGATATCGACCGGCGTCGTCCAGGTACTCCCGCACCGCCGCTACGGCTTTCGGAGAGGGTCCCCAGGGGTTCTCGTTCGACGCGAGCTTGATGGCGGAAATGCCGAGTTCGCGCTCGACTTCCTCAACCGGTTTGCCTGGTTTGTAGGGCTGGATGGCGCGGATGTGCTCCGGTACGATGTCCATGAGTGTCATAGTCTTCTCCGCTTCGTTTTGTGTTTGGCGGCCCTGGGAGCCTTCGCCTTCCGGGCTCCGACCGGCCGAGACCGACCGGGCTGGGCTGCCCCCTGGTTCGAGTAACGATCGTAGAATTTCTTGATTTCGGACGTCTGCAGGAGCCGCCACTCTCCGGGTTCCAGCCGGGAGTCTTCCAGGAATCCGATTCGAGTCCGTCGCAGTTTGAGGACGCGATGCCCGATGGCCTCGATCATGCGGCGGATCTGACGGTTTCGGCCCTGCAGCAGGGTGATCTCGTACCATGGGTTCGTCCCCGGCTTGACGAGATGGATTCTGCATGCGGCGTAGCGGATACCCCCTGCCCGCAGACCTCGGCGAAGTCGTCCCAGTTCTTCCTCCGCCGGGGTTCCCGACACCTTGACCCGGTACACCTTTGGGACACGGCCTCCCCGCGTCATGAATCGCGTGAACTCCCCGTCGTTGGTGAGGATCAGGAGCCCCTCGGATGCGAAATCGAGCCGTCCGACCGGATAGACGCGTTCGTGGATCTTCGGTCGAATCAGATCGACGACCGTCTGTCTTTTCTCGGGATCGTCCAGCGTTGAAACGACGCTGCGGGGTTTGTTGAGCAGGACGTAGATCGGCTTGCCTGCCTTGGGAATCCGATGTCCGTCGACGGCGATGACGTCGCGGAGCTGGTCCGCTCGGACGCCCATCTTTCTCACGACCTGGCCGTTCACCGAAACCCGGCCGGCAACGATCATCTCCTCCGCCGCTCGGCGAGACGCGACGCCAGCATGGGCCAGGATCTTCTGTAGACGTTCGTCCATCGTTTGGTTCGGAATAGGATGTGGCGATTATCTGCGTCGGGGACCGTCAGGTCGATATATCGCAAATCTGCTATCGGAGAGTCCGCATTGGACATTTCGTCATTCGAGATTCAAAACTGGAAATTGTGGGAACCAACCAATCTGAAATCTCGAATCTCCAATCTCAAATTTCCACTGTGGAGTCTCCGATAGTTAATCTGCAATTACCTCGACCGCAATCTGACACAAAGGCCCGGTTGGTGAGCGCTTGGCGGGCTGTCCTTTTTGAGGGTCCGCTTTGGCATTCGTCCATGGCGGGCTGCTAGGCCTCAGGGAGAGGTGTCGGCCCCCTCGTCGATCGTCCCCTGATCGTCCGTCTCATCCTCTTCCGGATCGTCCAGTGGAAGCTCTGCCTGCTCGGCGGAGTGCTCGGTCTTGATCAACTCTTCAAACTCCTCCATGCTTGGCAGTTCGTCAAGGCTTTTGAGGCCGAAGTGGATCAGAAAATCTCGAGTGGTCTTGTACAGAATCGGTCTGCCGATGACTTCTTTACGACCGGCTGCCGTGATGAGTTTGCGGTCCAGCAGCGTCTTGATCACACCGCTGGCTCCTACCCCACGGATCTCCTGAATCTCGGGCACGGTCATGGGTTGGCGGTAGGCGATCACGGCAAGGGTTTCGAGTGCCGCAAGGGAGAGGCGTGTCGGTGGCACCAGGCTCTTGGCGAACCTCCTCAGGATTTCGTGATGCTCTGCTTTCGTCGAGAAGAGATACCCTCCTGCGATTTCGCGAATCTCGACGCCGTGTTCTGGAGCCTGGTACTTGTCGATGAGCTCCCCGATGCCGGCCGTCACCTCTTTGCGGGACACGTCTTTGAGCGCCCGGGTGATCTGACCGATACGCACCGGTTCTTTGGCCAGGTAGATGATGGCCTCAAGCAATGCTGAAAGTTTCGGATCGCTCATAGTTCGGGTTGGCTGTGAGCTGTATGTCGGAGAGGGCTCCCTTCTGCGAAATACTGATCGCACGAATTCGAGCCAGTTCGAGCAAGGCTAAGAAGACGGTTATCAGGGCCCCTCGCGTCGAGAAGTTTTCCAGAAGTTTCACGAAGCCCACACCGTTGGACGCGCTGCGGACTTCACCGAGCACGAACTTCATCATCTGCTCGACGGAAAACTCCTCGCGCGCCATATCCAGAGGCGGGCGTTCCTCGAAGCGCTTCAGGACGTCGCGAAACACTGCAAGCATGTCGAAGAGAGTCGCCGTTACGTGGGGTTCGCGTTCCTGGCCGCCAGTGTCCAGACTGCCGGGCCGGGTCCAGATCGCGCGTTCGACGAGCTCCTTCTGGTAGAGCATCTCGGCTGCATTCTTAAACTTCTCGTACTCCAGCAGGCGACGGACGAGCTCGGCTCGGGGATCTTCCTCCTCTTCCGGGTCCGCGTTTGGATCGGGAGGCAGCAGCGTACGGGACTTGATGTAGATGAGGTGGGCGGCCGTCAGAAGAAACTCCGACGCCAGATCGACGTTCATCTCCTTCATCAGGTGAAGGAAGTCCAGGTACTGCGCTGTGACTTGCGCGATGGGGATGTCGTAAATGTCGATCTTCTGCTTCCGGATCATGTCCAGCAGCAGGTCGAGTGGCCCCTCGTAAAGCGGCAACGTTATCTTTAGCTCATCGGCCATAGCGTCTTCCGGAACTGACTAGCCGGGGCTCTGCCCCGGACCCCGGCTCGTTCGCTTGCGCGGCGCTGTCAGCCGCGCGCCGCTTCCTCGCGGCGGCGCCTTCGGTTCTTAACTATAGCCGGGGCTCTGCCCCGGACCCCGGCTCGTTCGCTTGCGCGGCGCTGCCAGCCGCGCGCCGCTTCCTCGCGGCGGCGCCTTCGGCGGCTTGCCCGTTATGCAGGTAACGGGTACAAAGATTCTAGTGTCGACAGGCATAACGGGCTAACAGCGGTGCAAAACTCACAGCTTCATCGCGTTCCGAACCTGGGACGTGGTCTCCCGGGCAAAGCTCTGCGCTCGCTTGGCTCCGTGTTCCAGTACGTCGATGACCTCCTGCCTGTTTTTCTCGTAATGGAGGCGTCGCTCGTAGATCGGGCCCAACTTGTTCTGATGGCTGTCGAAAAGCCAACCCTTGCACTCGACACAGCCTATTCCGGCGGAGCGACAACCTTGGTCCACCTCGGCGATCGTTTCGGGGCTGGAAAACACCTTGTGGTAGTCGAAAACGGGACAGACTTCGGGGTTACCCGGATCGGTCCGGCGCTTGCGGGCAGGGTCGGTCATCATGGTCATCATCGAAGCACGCACATCTTCGGGTGACGCGCCGATCGCGATCGTGTTCCCGTAGCTCTTGCTCATCTTGCGGCCATCGGTGCCCGGAAGCTTGGGCGTCGCAGTGAGCAGAGCCTGGGGTTCGGGAAAGATGTCGGTGTTGTAGATCCGATTGAAGCGCCGGGCGATCTCCCGCGTCAACTCCACGTGCGCGACCTGATCTTCTCCGACAGGGACCGCGGCGGCCTTGTACATCAGGATGTCGGCCGACTGGAGCACCGGGTAGCCGAGAAAGCCGTACGTGTTGATGTCGTGATCGAGGTTCTCCTGCATTTCCTTGTAGGAGGGAACCCGCTCCAACCATCCCAGGGGCGTGACCATCGAGAAGAGGAGGTGCAGCTCGGCATGTTCCGGGACGCTGGACTGGACGAAAATCGTCACCCGCTCGGGATCCAGCCCCGCGGCCAGGTAATCGGTCGCGACTTCGATGCTGTCGTCGCGAATGTCCAGACCGCTGTCGTAGTCGGTCGTCAGGGCGTGCCAGTCGGCGACGAAGTGGAAGCTGTCGTACTCGTGCTGGAGACGCGCCCAGTTCTCCAGAGCACCGACGTAGTTGCCCAGGTGCAGTCGGCCGGTCGGCCTCATCCCGCTGAGGATTCGTTTCTTAGCCATCGTTACAGGCCACTAGTGTCAGTACACGAGGAAGGATTGGACTGCACCGATCACCGGACTGAACATGTACCAGGGCACGCCCAGGAAGAGCAGGCCGATCAAGATAAAGAATCCGTAATTCTGAATCTGAGCGTAAGGGCGAGACAGGCTATCCGGCAGCAGGCCGGACAACACGGCTGCACCGTCGAGCGGAGCGACCGGGATCATGTTGAAGATCGCCAGGATCAGGTTGATCATCACCCCAAAGTACGCCATGGATATCAGCGGCACGAGGATCCCCTCCCCGCTAGCCACCCCCCGCGCCACCTGGTTGATCAAAAGGCCCATCGAGGACGAAGTGGCCTTGAGCACGAGCAGCAAAAACAGTAAACCACTTGCCATTAACAGGTTACTCACCGGTCCAGCTGCCGCGACCAGCATGTAGTCTCGCTTCGGATGACGCAAACGCGCCGTGTTGACGGGCACGGGTTTTGCCCAGCCAAAGATGAAACCGCTGAAGAACCCGATCAGGGGAAACAGAAACGTCCCGAAAAAGTCGGCATGGACCAGGGGATTCATCGAAATGCGGCCCAGATAGCGGGCCGTGGGATCCCCGAGACGGTCAGCCGTCCAGGCGTGCGCCGACTCGTGAACGCTGAGGGAAAGCAGCAGTACGATGACTGAAGAAACGACCTGAAAGACGTCTATACCCATAGACTTACCATGCTAGCACACTGGGCCGGGCACGCCCGGGCGAAGGCTGGGCCTGTGCTATAATCCGCCCATGCACGTCGTGCTTCTGAGGGTGGCACTGGCTTTGTATTCAGTGGGTTTGCTGCACTCAGTGCTCACGGTCCTGAACCGAAAATACTCCCTGTTCCGCTTCAGTCTTTTCTCCATCATCCTCGGCTTCATTTGCCACTCGGCGTCGATCATCCTGCGGGCGGTCGAGCTGCAGTACATGCCGTTGACCCAGCGCTACGAGGCATTCTCGTTCTTTGCGGCCCTGGGGGTCCTGGGATTCCTGATTGCATATATCAAGTACCGGATCGACTCGCTCAGCGTCTTCGTGTTCCCGTTGATCTTCATCGTCACGTTCATCGCAAACCTGGCCTATGACCCGTCCAGTTCGATTCCGCCGGCCCTGCAGAGTAACTGGATATACATCCATACACCGTTGATTTTCCTTGGATATGCGGCGCTGTTCATCAGCTTCGCGGGCGCGATCATGTACCTGATCCAGGAGCGGGAACTCAAGTCGAAACACTATTCGCCCTACTTCCATCGATTGCCGTCGCTGGAGGTCTGCGACGACCTGTCGTACAAGTCGCTCGCGATCGGCTTTCCCTTGATAACGCTGGGCATCATCTCCGGAGCACTCTGGGCCCAGTCGGCATGGGGGACGGTGTGGGGCGGAGATCTGAAGATTCTGTTGTCGCTATTCACCTGGGTCATCTACCTGCTGTTGATCAACTACCGCCTGATTGGCGGATGGCGCGGCAAGAAGGCCGCATACCTGGCCATCGTCGGTTTCATCAGCGTGCTCGTTTCGTTCCTGGGAGCCAACTACTTGGGAGGGCTCCACACGTTTACGCAGTAAGGATATGCAGTTAGCTCTAGTCGGCTTGAGCCACAAGACCGCGCCGGTCGAAATCCGCGAGCGGCTGGCCTTCGACAACTTGGACATCCGGGAAGCACTGCGAGCGCTCGTCCGTTACGACGGCGTTTCCGAAGCGATGATCCTCTCCACCTGCAACCGTGTCGAGGTCGTCGCCGAGGCTCCCGGTGACGATCTGGTCCGCCAGTTTCTGTGCTCCTATCACCGGATTCCGAGCGACAGCATCACTAACTACCTGTACACGCTGAACGACAACGACGTGATCCGTCACATCTTCAGGGTGGCGTCGAGCCTGGACTCGATGGTGGTGGGAGAGCCCCAGATCCTGGGCCAGGTGAAGGAGGCCTACCGCGTGGCCAGCGACGCCGGTACCATGGGCCTGCACCTCGGCTCGCTCATGAATCGCGCGTTCGTCGTCGCCAAGAAGATACGAACCGAGACAGGCATTGCCCAATCCGCCGTTTCGGTCAGCTACGCGGCCGTCGAGCTGGCCCGGAAGATCTTCGGTGACCTCTCGGCCAAGAGCGTCATGATCATCGGCGCCAGCAAGATGGGAGAGCTGGCCGCGAAGCATTTGAAGCGAAGCGGGGTGTCGATGGTAATGGTGACTAACCGGACTTTCGAACGTGCTGTCGAGATGGCCCGTGTGTTCGAGGGCGCCGCGATCCAGTTCGAACACCTCCACGATCACATCGACCGAGCTGACATCGTCATCAGTTCAACGGGAGCCCCTCATTTCGTCATCGCCAAGCCAATGGCCGAACAGATCATCCACCGCAGGAAGAACCGCCCGATGTTCTTCATCGATATCGCCGTCCCGCGGGACATCGATCCCGCCGTCAACGACATCGACAACATCTTCCTGTACGACATCGATGACCTGCAGCAGGTTGTCGATGAAAATGTCCGGGAAAGGATGAAGGAGGCCGGCCGGGCCGAAGAGATCGTCGACCAGGAGGTCCAGGCGTTCTGCTCGAAGATGCAGACACGCGAGGTTGTCCCGACGATCGTGGGCCTGAGGGAGACCCTGGAGAAGCTGCGGCGCGACGAGATCGAGCGCAACCGGAAGCATCTGGGAGCCCTCGATGAGGGGCAGCAACAGGCCGTCGACCGGATCACGCAGGCGCTCATCAACAAGATCCTCCATCACCCGATTTCGCAGCTGAAAGACATGGCTCACGACCCGAAAGGACCGGAGTATCTCGACCTGGTCCGAAAAATCTTCAATGTCAAACAGAAGTAGCGAGGCCGTTCGGTGAGTCGCACGCTCAAGCTCGGCTCGCGCGGAAGCCAGCTCGCGCTGTGGCAGGCAAACTGGGCCAAAGCTGAACTCGAACGTTTCTTCGAGAGCCTCTCCGTCGAAATCGTCATCATCAAGACGACCGGCGACAGGGTCCTGGACGTTCCTTTGGCCCAGGTCGGGGGGAAACGGCTTTTCACGAAGGAGCTCGACGAAGCCCTACTCGACGGGCGGATCGATTTCGCGGTTCACAGCATGAAGGATCTTCCGTGCGATCTTCCCGACGGCATCCGACTGGTCGCGATAACGAAACGCGAAGATCACCGTGATGCCCTGGTATCGGACGGAAGGAAGCTCGGAGAAATGTTGCCCGGCGCCCGTATCGGGACGAGCAGCCTGCGGAGGCAGGTGCAGCTCCGACATCGTTTTCCGGAACTCGATGTCGTTCCCCTCAGAGGCAACGTCGACACACGGCTGGGAAAGCTCGACGCAGGTGAGTATGACGGAATAATACTAGCTGCCGCAGGCCTGAATCGATTGGGATACTCTGACCGCATCACCGAATACCTCGAATCGGAGGTCATGTTGTCGGCTGTCGGGCAGGGAGCCCTGGCGATCGTTTGCCGCTGCGGGGACAGCGAAACGCAGGCTTCCCTGCTCCGGTTGGACCACGAGACCACACGCTCGGCCGTCCTGGCCGAGCGCGCGCTGCTCGCAAGTCTTGAAGGGAGCTGTCAGGTTCCGATCGGCGGACACGCGCGTGTCGAGGGAGACGTCATCGTCCTTACCGGTCTGATCGCGAGTCTCGACGGGAAAGATCTGATCACCGATCGCGCCGAGGGCGATCCGGCCCGGGCCGGAGAGATCGGTGCGGAACTCGGCCGGCGACTGCTCGCTTCCGGCGGCAGGGCCGTGCTTGAAGAAATCAGTCGCAATGGGACTTGAGGGACGAACGATCCTTACGACGCGGGCGAAGGGCCAGTCCGGTCCGTTGCGCGAGCGACTCGAACAACTCGGCGCCCGAGTCCTGGAAATCCCGACCATCGAAATCGTCGATCCAGAATCCTGGGCGCCCGTCGACGCCGCGATCGGTAGTCTTGCCGACTACGACTGGCTGATTCTTACCAGTGCGAACGCCGTTCGATGCTTTCTGGACCGTCTCGGTGATCAAGCCGGCGTCCCGCCGATCGCGGTCGTCGGCTCCCAGACCGCAAAAAAGCTCGAGCAACGGGGCCTCTCTGCAGCCCTCATCCCGGACGACTTTCGTGCGGAGGGACTCATCGATGCGCTCCCGGAAGACCTGTCCGGCAAACACATCCTGCTTCCACGAGCGGAGGTGGCGCGGGAGTACCTTCCCGACACCCTGCGCGCCAGGGGGGCCCGGGTGGACGTCGTAACCGTCTACCGAACGCGCCGGCCGCCGGACGGCGCTTCCCGGTTGCGCCAATCGCTGGGCGAGGAAGAGATCGATTGCATCACCTTGACAAGCGGCGCCACCGCCCAGAACCTGGCCGACATGCTCGGCGTTTCGAATCTGTCTGAAATCCTCGACGGAATCGCCGTGGCAGTCATCGGCCCCGTCACTCGAGACTGTGCGGCCCAAGTCGGGCTGAGTGCCGACATCCAGGCCTCGAGCGCGACCATCGCGGACCTGGTTGCGGCGATCGATCGCTATTTCGAGAACGCTGACGAAAGGGACCCATGAGTCTCACAACGTCGGATTACGAAAAGTGCGCCCGCAAGATCGCCGAAGCGCTGCGCATTCAGACAGGCGAGAGCGTCCTTCTGAAAGTCGACGTCCGGATCTTCACTGAAATCGTCGAACCTCTCCGGAAAGAGATCCGACGGGCCGGCGGTTTTGTTTCAGGGACGATTCTTTCCGAAGAGACCGCGGAGACTTCCGAGAGCGAGCTTTCCTCCCTTCGGCGGCTCTTCGACGACGCCGATGTGTTCATCTGGCTTCCGGAAGTACATCAGGGCAACACTCCAGCCGTCCGCCAGGCGTTGGATGAGTGGCTCGACAGCAAGCGGGGACGCTCGGTCCATTTTCACTGGGCCAGCGGGACCTACGCGGTTGCTGGCACGACGCCGCCGGTCCCGGACGTTGTCGATCGGCACTATCTCGAAGCGCTCGACGTCCCTCCCAGTGAACTGGAAGCAACTCATGATCGGGTGATCGAGCTCCTTCGTAGAGGACCGGTGCGGGTTGTGACACCGGAGGGGACGGACATGAACTTTGTCGTGGGAGATCGGACCTTTTCCAAACAAACCGGGGACGCGAGCCTGGATGCGGCAAGGGCATGGACACTCCGGATCGATCGCGACGTCGAAATGCCGTCCGGCGTCCTGCGTGTCGCCCCGATCGAAACCTCCGCCAACGGAACGCTTTTTCTACCGACCTGGCGGCACCTGGGCATCGAGGCTGCCGAACTCCTCCTGCGTTTCGTCGACGGTCAGGTCGTTGACATCCAGGGAAACAACGCCGCAGCCGTAGACCATGCTTTGAGCACTGCCGGCGGAGCGGCGAAAACATTCCGGGAGTTCGGGCTGGGCTGCAATCGCGTCCTCGCGATCAACCCGGACGAACCCTACATCGGCTACTACGGCTACGGCGCCGGTGTCATCCGCTTGAGCCTTGGGGACAACGTCGAGATGGGCGGCGCCAACCGGGGAGGCGGTGTCTACTGGAACTTCGTTACGAACGCAACTGTTACCGCCGGTGGCTCGCCCCTGGTCGAAAGCGGCCGCCTTGTCTTGTAGTGGCCTGTAACGGAGATATCGGCACCATCGCCGATGGGTCTTGCCAGTCGAGGTCGAGGAGAGAGGAGGAATTGATGCGGTTTCATCATGACGACGAACGACAAAGAGATCGACGGCAACCCCCATCGGCCCGGACGGTTGCGGCGGAATGGTCGGGTCTTCGTTGCCGCTACCATTTTATTGTAAGACCCGCTTCTCACGAGTTGTCGGCTCCTAGAATCCGCTGCCATTCCACCGCAACGCTGGTACCGATATCTCCGTTACAGGCCACTAGCGTGAGCACGAATTGACCCCCACCGTGCCCTCGCTTATCATTTCTCGTGAGTCGTGCAATTCACGAATGGCTCCATCGGTCCTGACCCGACGCCTGATCCTGAGGGCGAACATCCGGAGAGGAGAGCTCTAATGCGAATTCGAGTGACCGCGATCCTGCTGCTGTCGATGGCGGCTGCCGCCTTTGCCCAACGTCCCGACGGCCTGAGTGTGTACACATGGACTCGCGAAGACATATTTGCCGGGCCGCTTGGCAACGACCTGAACAGGATGAATGTCGGCCTGGATAAACTCGAAGAGATCCTCAAGGAAAACCCGAAGGACCCCGATGCGATGGCGTTGAAGGCCATGGGTGTCGCCCATCTGGCCGTCCTGGCGCACGAGAGTGGAGATTCGGAGGGCTTCGAACGCCAGTACGGCGAAGCGCTCCGCCTGTTGGACGGGGCTTTGAACATCGACCCCAGGGGGATCGGAGTCAACGCGGTCTACGGCGGCACGATGCTCATGAACCAGGGACGAATACCGAACCAGCACCGGCAACGGGCGCTCGAGAAGGCCAGGGACGCCTACAACGTCCTCTACGAGGAACAGCAGGCGCAACTGGACAACATGCCTCTTCACCACAAGGGCGAAGTCCTGGCCGGCGTCGCCGAATCGGCGTACCGGCTCGGCAATCGAGAACGGGCGGACGCCTTCATGAAAAGAATCGTCGAAACGATTCCCGGAACAGCCTACGCCAGACGTGCCCAGGGTTGGCTTTCGGATCCGAGTTCAGTCACGCCGAGGGCGAAGCTGGTCTGTCAGTCGTGCCAGAACCGGGTCGGCTTTCGAATGCGCCCGGGCGATAACGAGAAAACACCGATGCGGTTGCGCTTCTGTCTGCTGGCAGCGTTTCTCCTTGCGAGCCCGCCTCCTTCCGCCAGCCAGGGATCCGACCTCTTCGACGAAGTGGAGCATCACTTCGCCCAGAACGCCGACGTCCGGATTCACTACGTCACTCTCGGCGAGGGGCCGCTCGTCGTGATGATTCACGGCTTTCCCGACTTCTGGTACACCTGGCGAGATCAGATGGCGGCGCTGGCCCGGGATCACCGTGTCGCGGCCATCGACCTGCGGGGCTACAACCGGAGTGATCAACCAGCGGGTCTTGAAAACTACTCGATGCCGCGCCTCGTCGACGACATCGTGGCCGTCATCGAAGACCAGGGGCGCCCACAGGCAACAATCGTCGGACATGATTGGGGCGGGATGATCTCGTGGACGCTCGCGATGACGCGTCCCGAGCTGGTGGAAAGGCTTATCATCTGCAACCTGCCGCATCCACGGGGTCTCATGCGGGAGTTGGCTACGAACCCCACTCAGCAAGCTAACAGCCAGTACGCCCGCAACTTCCAGAAGCCCGGAGCCCACGAATCTTTGAGCGCAGAAGGGCTCGCCGGCTGGGTAGCGGAACCGGAAGCGCGGACACGGTATGTCGAAGCCTTCGAGCAGTCGAGTTTCGAAGCGATGTTGAACTACTACAAAGCGAACTATCCGCGGGAGCCCTACCTCGAAGGCACGTCGCCCCTCGTCAAGGTACAGGCACCGGTGCTCCTGATTCACGGACTGGAGGACCAGTACCTACTCGCCGACGCCCTGAGCGGCACGTGGGACTGGCTGGAGCGGGACCTGACCCTGGTCACGATCCCCGGCGCCGGCCACTTCGTCCACCGCGACGCGGCGGATTTCGTGACGGATACGATTGTGCGCTGGCTTGGGGGAAGTGGGCCGTAGGCCGTTGTGCGTTCGCTGTGAAGTTCAGGCGCCGGGCGTCGTCCAAAGCCCCCCAACGGTCCGCCTCATCCCGCCATAGTTGGGCGTCACGCCAAGAACGGCTCTTGTTTTTCCTATGCGCAGGAAGAGGTTTAAGGCCTCTCAGTAGGGTGACGGAAAACTTTACACTTTGCCAGATCTTGACTAACTCATTCTTTCTTTTAGTTTTCTATCAATACGATACCTTGGGGTTGACGGAAAACTTTACGATTTCCAACGAGGGGGGGAAACGTGATTTGTTAGAAATCAACGAGTTACACATCTGGCATGGAATTTGCTCTATAAATTATCAGTAATAAATACATACCGGGATTGAATTATGAAGGGACATTCAGAGGAGAAAATGAACGCAAGTCGATGGATAAAACGACTCGGTAGTGTGGTGTGCGCCACGGTTCTGCTGACCGGCGGACAGGCAGAGGCCACAGGCACGCTGTTCAGCGTGGATCTCCTCACGGACCAGCTAATCACCCTCAATACGGCTACCGGCGCGGGCACGGCCGTTGGACCCGTCGGATTCGGTGACGTCCAGGACCTGGCCTTCGACCCCACGACAAGCACGATGTTTGGGGTGTACTTCATAAGCGGGACGGGGAGCCAACTGATCACCATCAATACAACGACCGGCGCGGGCACGGCTGTTGGACTCATCGGACCCAATGCCATCACAGGCCTGGCCTTCGACCCCACGACAAGCACGATGTACGGTTCGGACAACAACGCGGGCCGACTGATCACCATCAATCCGGCTACCGGCGCTGGCACAGACGTTGGATCTCTCGGAATCGTGAACACCTCAGACCTGGCCTTCGATCCGAATACGAACACGCTGTTCAGTGTCAGCGCCAGCCAACTTGTCACCCACAATACGGCTACCGGCGCTGGCACGATCATTGGTCCCTTCGGAGGACTCTTTCCAGCTAGCCTGGCCTTCGACCCGACGACGAACACGATGTTCGGCGGGGAAGTCGGGAGCCAACTGGGCACCATCAATCCGGCTACCGGCGCCGGCACGGCCATTGGACCCCACGGATTTCTTATCTTGAGTCTGGCCTTCGCCCCCGCGTCGGTCCCCGAACCCTCCGCTTTTCTCCTCCTGGGCACTGGCCTGGTCGGCCTGATCGGCTACGGCAGGCGGGGAAAGGCATAGGTACCACAGCGGAACAGAACACACAGCCCCCCGACTCGAACTTCGTGATTGGGGGCTTTTCTCTTTTAATTTTGTAAATTACAGGGTGGGTCAGTCCTTGGGGGCAGGTGAGGTGCTTTTTGCGCCCTTTGCTTTGATCAACCACACAAAAATCGGTTTTACGTGTAACGGTCGCGGTTGCCGAGGTGGCCGTGCCTGGGGAAAGAAATCAGCGGTTTTACAATCAGTCAAGCATAAACTCACGGCCATTTAGGTCGGAGCGAGTATAGGTAAAATAGGAGG
>CBDAPB010000023.1:0-103627 GCA_965198265.1 Terriglobia bacterium | reverse complement strand
CTTGATCCCCGTTTCCCGAGCTAGGAGTCTGCGCGGCAGAAGGACCGGAATTGGGCGGATAGAGATCGAAGATAGGACATGTCACGAACATATCGAACCTATATCCCAGAACAGAGCCTGCTGCTGCCGCCGTCGCTGAGAGATTGGTTGGCCGAAGATCACCTGTCGTACTTCATATCGGACACGGTGGACGCCATGGATTTGAGCGCGTTTGAGCAGCGGTATGGAACGGACGGACCGGGCAATCAAGCGTACGATCCGCGGATGATGGTGAAGGTGTTGATCTACGGGTACGCGACCGGGGTGTTCTCGTCGCGGAAGATCGCGGCGAAGTTGACCGACGACGTGGCGTTCCGGATGTTGGGAGCGGAGAACTTTCCGGCGCACCGTACGATCTCGGATTTTCGCAAACTGCATCTTGAGGAGTTCGGGAACCTGTTTGTGCAAGTGGTGATGATGGCGCGGGAAGCGGGACTGGTGAAGATGGGAACCGTGGCGGTGGACGGAACCAAGATGCGGGCGAATGCGAGCAAACGCAAAGCGATGAGCTATGAACGGATGAAGAAGCAGGAGACCGAATTGGGCGAACAGATTCGGGATCTGTTGAACCGGGCTACGGCGACCGATGAGGAAGAAGACCAGCGATACGGCAAGGACCGGCGCGGAGACGAACTGCCCGATGGGTTGTCGACCCGCAAAAAGCGATTGGCCACGATCCAGGCAGCAATGAAACGGCTCGAAGAACGTCAGATGGCTGCGGACCAGGAAGCGGGACGGGAACCGGGAGACGACAAACCCGGATGCGGAAAGAAGCCATTCAAACGCCCCATGGGCGAGCCCAAACCGACGGCCCAGGACAACTTCACAGATCCGGAAAGCCGGATCATGAAAACCTCCACTGAAGGGTTCCAGCAATGCTACAACGCGCAGGCGGTGGTGGATTCCGAGGCCCGGATCATCGTAGCGACAACGGTGAGTTCCAATGCGTCCGACGCGGGACAGTTGGAACCGACCCTGGATGCGTTGAACAACAACCTGGGAGAGCATCCCGAACGTGTACTGGCCGATGCGGGATATCGATCCGAGTCGAATCTAGGGATGTTGGAACAACGTCAGATTGACGGGTATGTTGCCATGGGTCGCGAGAAGAATCTGGCCGATGTTCCACTCCCACCCAAAGACACTGCTGTTGGCCGGATGATGAGAAAGATGAAAACCAAGCGTGGGCGCGACCGCTACCGGGCCAGAAAGCACATTGGCGAGCCGCCCTTCGGGTGGATCAAGTCGGTGCTCGGATTCCGACAGTTCAGTCTACGCGGTTTGGACAAAGTGACCGGTGAGTGGAACCTGCTCACTCTGGCGGTGAACTTACGGCGGATGAACGGGATGATCGAATGGGCATAATCCGGAAAACCGGAACCCAGCAGACCCGATACACGGCCAATTACTGGTATCCGTACAGCTCTGAACTCCTCGTATCGGAAGAATCGATGGGTTCTCCTCCGAAGACCCTCTCAAATCCCAATAAATTCGAGTTCTTCGCGCTCTGCCGCGCAGACTCCTAGGGCATCGATTTGAGTCCGGGGATCGCACAGGATCTCGGCTGCGTCGCCCGGGTCGCAGGCCGTGATCGTCGTGTAGCCCAATTGAGCCAACATCTGGTCCGTGATCTCCAGAACGTCAGGATCGTCGTCCACCAAGAGAATGGCCAGTTGTCGAGGCCGCTCGCTCATCAAGGGTTCCTTAGCTTCGTTTCGAGCCCACTGTTCAGAAGGAGAGAGAGCGACAGCATAGCGCAAATTTAGCGCCTTTTGCAATATTTGCGTTAATGGCAGTTATTCCTGTTTCAAGACTGGTCTAGGTACCTTCCGATTTTCGTCCTAACATGTCGAGTTCGATTGAGCTGATGGACGAGATCCTGGAAATACTTCGACCGTCTGACACTGCACTGGACCTGGGATGCGGTCCGGGTAGTTTCGACTACTCCAGATATGCCTTCCAGATCGTGGGCGTGGATCTCCATCTGGATCCGAACGCGCTGTACAGAGAGGCCGGTCGAGTTCACTACGTTCGCTCCCAGGCCGAGGAGATCCCGCTCGAGGACGGCTCGGTGGACCTGGTTTTTTGCCACCACACCCTCGAACACTTTCCGGGCTACAAGAGCACTCTTGCCGAGATCGGAAGAGTCCTGAGCCCGGAAGGTGTGCTCTGGATCGCTGTTCCCGACGGCCACAGCTTCGACGACACGCTTTTCCGCCACATCTTCTCGGGCGGGGGGCACGTCAACCAGTTCCGCCAGGACCGGCTGGTCGTCGAGGTCACCGATCGGACCGGGGCTGAACTTGTCCAGGCCATCCGGCTCTACAGCGGGTTCGTCTACCTGAAGATCCCGACACCGGAGCAGCTCATCCATTTCCCGGAGACTGCCGAATACCTGGCCGACATCCCCGAACGCTTGAGCACACTCTGGATCACGGGTGTGAACCTTGTCACACGTCTCGTCGACAAGGTCCTCGGCTCGGACTCGAGTCTTTACGGCTGGGGTCTGGTCTTTTCCCGCGGCCCGGTCGACATGCGACCGATCAAGTCCTGCTTCAACGTCTGTTGGAACTGCGGTTCGGGGAACGCCGCGACCGACCTGGAAACCGAAGGGTTGATTTCGCGCCGCTTCGGGCTGCCGATCTACCGTTGCCGGGGGTGCCACCGCCAGAATTTTTTCGTGACGCCGGTTTCCGGCGCGGATTGAGCACCCGAGAAAGAAGTAGCAACAAACTGTTGAACCCGTCCGACCCCGGGGGTAGTATCCCAAATGGACCGGCCATCCCCGGTTCCACAACTCCAACAGGAGGAAGGATGTCCCACAAGCGACTGTTAGCGTTCGTCGTCGCGGCGGGCTTACTCGTAGTCGGACTTGGTGCCGCTGCGATGGCCCAGCAATCGGACACGGAACGCATCGCCATTTCCACGCTGAAAGAGAAAATCGACAGTGGCGAGACGTTCCTGTTGATCGATGTCCGCGAAGACAACGAACTCGAGGAGCACGGTGCGATCAAAGGCGCCATCCACATTCCCATGGGCGATCTGGACGCCCGTATGGCGGATCTCCCCAAGGATATCGAACTGGTCTTCTACTGAGCTGGCGGTGGGCGCGCGTCGCGCGCTGCTAAAAAGTTTGCCGATGCCGGCTACAACGCCGGCCAGTTCTGCGGTATCCGCGATTGGAAGAGTGAAGGGCTCGAAGTAGTTCCCAAGGTCGACCGCCCGGCTCCGGGCAAGATCACACCGAAGCCGAAAGACGATCTTCGTTTCTTGTAAGGAAGAGGCGCGCTCGCATGGGCGCCTCTTTTTTTGCCCAGGAAACACTTAAGCCCCGGTGTAGGTGCGCGCAATGAGCGCACAAATCGCATCCAACCGGAAGATGTGCGGTCATATGGCCGGTCCTCGTCCTCGCCGGTGTGGAACACGTCCGCATCGACCCGGGGGCGACCGTCGTCACGCCACTCGACTTCTACGACTATCCGATCTCTCACAGCCTCCTCGGCACCCTGGTCTGGGCGGCAATGTTCGCCGTCCTCTATTTCGTGAGCCGGAAAAACTGGCTGGGCGCGGGTATCCTTGCCGTGGGTGTGGCCAGTCACTGGTTCCTCGACCTGCTGATGCATCGCCCCGACTTGCCGGTCCTGCCAAACGGCCCGTATGTGGGATTCGGGTTGTGGAACTCGCTCGCCGGAACGATGGTCTTGGAGGGCGCGATCTTCGCGGCAGCGGCCTTCGTTTACATCAAGGCTACCAAGAGCTCCGACCGCATCGGCACATACGGCTTCGGCGGACTGCTGGCTTTTCTCGTTCTGGTCTGGATCGGAAACATCTTCGGCGAGCCGCCTCCGAGCGACACGGTCGTTGCCGTCGCCGCGAATGCACTATGGTTGGTCGTCGCCTGGGCATATTGGGTCGACCGGCACCGCACCTCTTAGCCCGAACTTCTCACGAAAGTTCGGGCACCCACATTTCTCACCGACGCCAAGCCTAGCTGTTGGTGAATTTGGGGACGGAAACCGAATTCCCGAAGCGACAGACGGCGCGATTGCGCAAACACTCGTAACCTCTTCATCTCGTAAAGCGTATACCGAAGAGAAACCGGCCGGAGACATTTCCCCGGCTCCTGACATATGATGTGGAATTCATGTTTGCACTACTCTTATCAGCCCTCCTGACGCTCACGGTCCACGTCGAACAGACTGTTGAGGACATGACGCTCGTCATCGTCGACCGCAACGGCATCATCATCGAACGACAGGCGGCGCCGACGCGGGGGGAGTATGTTTTCGATGACCTCGCCGACGGGTCCTACACAGTTCGGGCTCTTGTCGAGAACATCGTGGTCGCCTCGATCGCGGACATCAACATCCCTTTGACCGAGAGTGTCGAGATCAGCGTCGATCCGGAATCGGTCGCCGGTTCTCAGGAAACCCAGGAAGCTCCCGCGGACCAGGGCGCCCGACGCAACCAGAACATTCAGGTCAACCTGGTCGACAACCAGGCCTTGACCGAAGCGCTCGGCCGACAGGGGGTACAGGTCAACCCGGTCACCGAGTTTTCCGCGGTGCGCGGAAACTATGCTGCCGAGCTGGGAGGCATCGGGCGCGACCCCGCCATTATCCGCACCGACCGGCAGAATGCATACCACGGCGAGATCTACGAAACCCACAACAACAACAAACTGAATGCTCGCACGTTCTTCCAGGTCGGCAAGGTACTTCCTTCACGCAGCAACCGGTACGGCTTCCGCTTCGGGGGCCCCCTGGCGTCGGACACCCTGTCGTTCGTCCTGACCGGTGAAGAGATGCGCGAGTCGGGTTTCGTCAACGGCAACGTGCTCGTCCCGCTCCCCGATGAGCGAACCGCTCTCGCCGAAGACCCTGGAGTCAACGCCCTGATCCAAAGCTGGCTCGACGCATATCCGGACGAAGAACCCAACCGGCCTGAAATCGCGGCGAACCTGCTGAACACGAACGCGATTCAGACCGTGCGAAATACGGGTGGCACCTTCCGTCTGGACTGGGAACCGAATGACACGCGGAACCTGTCGTTCCGGTATACCTTCAGCGACAACTTCATCGACTCGTTCGAATTGGTCGTCGGACAGAACCCGAACCAGAGCCTGAGGCCCCAGAACCTGAACCTGGCATGGACCGAGCAGCTGTCGTCCCGGACGAACGTGCGCTTCGGGGTCAACTACCTCCGCCGGAGGGTGGACGTGTTGGTTCCGCCGGGAGCGGTGGGACCTTACGTTCATTTCGGGAGGGACTTCGAAGCTCTGGGGCCGAGGCGAACCTTCCCCGTCAATCGATCGGGCAACGATTTCCAGTACCTGGTTCAGGGAAACACTGGGGACGGCGCGCATGACTTCGACTGGGGGATCCAGTTGGTTCGTTCCCAGCTCAACGAATTCCAATCCGACGGCGCGCGCGGCACCCTGAACTTCGGCAACAACTTCGGTCGGAGTTCGATCGAGAACTTCCGCCTCGGTACGCCCTCGCGATACGCCATCGTCCTGGGCGAGCTGTACCGGGGATTCCGCCGATGGGATGTCAACGGCTACCTGAACGACCGGATTCGACTGACACCCAACCTCAGCGTGACACTCGGTCTACGTTACGAGTTCGCGGGAGCGCCGACGGAAGTCAACGACCTCACGACGTTCTCCTACGTATCCGACAGCAACAATTTCGCCCCACGGCTCGGCCTGGTCTACTCGGCGGGGGCTTGGGTCATCCGTGCTGGCTACGGAATAGCCTACGGCGATGTCTTCCCCGCAACGTTCAGGATCGGGCGACTCAACCCGCCCGACGTCATCAGGGTGGACGTCCGCAACCCGGATGTTCTGGATCCCCTGAAGGATTTCGTCCAGGTTCCGGGAGAGGTGCCGCGATCGAGCCTCAACCTGCTCGACCCGGACCTGGTGACGCCCTACATGCACCAGTACACGCTCCAGATCGAGCGAGACCTCCCGGCCAGTGTCCGCATCCGGGCGTCTTACGTCGGCACTCGAAGCGTCAAGCTCTTCCACGTGGCCCGCGAGAATCGGGCCGCCCGCGTGGAGGGGATCCCGCTGACGACGAGCACGATCAACGATCGAAGACCCGATCAGAGCATCTTCGGAATCGGCCGGATGACCAACGCGGGCCGCGCGTACTTCGACGCCGGGCAACTGACGATCGAGAAGGTGTTCAGCGACGGGCTGGCCCTGCGCGGAACCTATACCTTCAGCAAGGCGCTGGGCCTGGCGACGGACTTCTCCAACACGGCGACGGGCCGCGATGAACGCAGAGCTCAGATCGAGGAACTGTTCTTCGAGGATCTGAAGGGGTTCTCGCGTTTCGACGCTCCTCACGCCTTCATCCTGGGATACTCCTACCGCCTTCCCCGCTGGCTTGGAGCCTTCACGCTCTCTGGGACGACAATCCTCAAAGACGGCACGCCGTTGTCGGTAGAAACAGGGACGGACGCCCCACCGTTCGGCAACGTCGACGGCGAGCGCAGCGACCGCCCGTCGATTCTGGACCTGAGCATTCTGGGAGCCAGTGTCGACGATCCCGACACCGCACGGTCGATCCTGCGCCGCGAAGCCTTCGACGCCGAGGCAGCTTTCCGCGAAGGCCGCGGGAACCTTCGCCGCGGCAGTTTCCGCAAGGACGGCACGACCAACTTCAACGTCGCGCTCTCGCGCGACTTTCCGATCTCTGCCGACCAGACTCGTGCGCTGACGTTCCGGGCGGAGTTCATCAACGCCTTCAACCATCCCCAGTTCGACCGGCCAAACACGAACCTGTCCTCCTCCTCATTCGGTCAGGTGACGAACACGGTGAATGCGGGACGGATAATTCAGTTCACGCTCCGGCTCAGTTTCTGAGCCGGAGACTGAACTGAGTAGTCAGTTGCCAGTAGTCAGTAGTCAGTTGGTCTAAAACGACCGGACCTTCCCCAGCTGACAATTTGTTTTTGCCCCACGCACGCAGCGATGTCGTGCATTATGATGTTGTTTATGCTCGTGCTGCTGATTTCATTGTTCCTCGGGCTCACGGTCCATCTTCAGAGTACCGTCGAAAGCCTCCAGCTCGTCGTCACTAACAGTGCAGGGGAAGTGGTCGGGCAGGTGGCGGCGCCGACGGCCGGGGAATACGTTTTCGAAGAGCTCGCTGAAGGCCGGTACACGGTCCTCGCAGTGGTGCGGGATACTGTCGTGGCGACGGTGGCTGACGTCGATGTTCCTCTGACGGAATCGATCGAAATCGCGGTCACGGAAGAGTCCGTTGCGCAGTCCGAGGAGCGGGAAGCCGAAGCCCGTCGCAACCAGAACATCCAGGTCAACCTGGTGGACAACGAGGCGCTCGACGAGGCGCTGGAACGCCAGGGGGCCCAGATCCGTCCAATCGTCGAGTTCTCGGCCTCACGTGGAAACTACGCGGCCGAACTGGGAGGCATCGGGCGGGACCCGCAGGTCATCCGGGGAGACCGCCGAAGCGCCTACCACGGAGAGATCTACGGGACGCACAACAACAACCGGGTGAACGCCCGAACGTTCTTTCAGGTGGGCGAGGTCCTTCCGTCACGCCGAAACCAGTATGGCTTCCGCGTCGGCGGTCCGCTTGGATCGGACAGGTTGTCATTCGTCTGGACGGCTGAGGAAACCCGCGAATCCGGTTTCGTCAACGGCAACGTCCGCGTCCCCCTTCCTTCCGAGCGGAGGGCTCTGGCCGAGGATCCGGAGCTGAATGCACTGATACAGAGTTGGCTCGACGCCTACCCGAAGGAAGCGCCGAACCGGACCGAAATCGATCCGCGGATGTTGAACACCAACGCGGTGCAGAAGATCCGTAACAGCGGCGGCGCCTTTCGTCTCGATTGGGAACCCAATGACGGAAAGCAGTTCTCCGTGCGGTACTCCATCAACGACAACTTCATCGATTCTTTCGAACTCGTGATCGGCCAGAACCCGAACCAACGCCTGCGCCCACAATCGTTGAATCTGGCCTGGCAACAACAGCTTTCCCCGACCACAACCCTGCGGCTGGGTGCTAACTTCGTGAGGCGAAAGGTGCATCTGCTGGTGCCGCCGGGGTCGGTCGGACCAAGTGTGAGCATCGGCAGCGAGATCGAGCGTCTTGGGCCTCCGTTCAACATGCCGATATTCCAGATCAGCAACGACTTCCAGTACCTGGCGCACGGGGCCACGAGTGTCGGTAGACATCAACTGGACTGGGGGGGGCAGGTCGTCCGATCCCAGCTCAACGAATTGCACAGCGACGGGTTACGGGGCGTCGTACCTTTCAGCAACAACTTCGGTCGAACCGGCCTTGAGAACTTCCGGCACGGAACGGCGACGCGCTACAGCTTCGTGTCGGGCAACCTCTACCGGGCCTGGAGGCGCACCGACGTCAACCTGTTCGTGAACGACCGCATGCGGTTGGCGCCCGGCCTGGACCTGACGATGGGGCTGCGGTACGAGTTTGCCGGACTGCCAACCGACGCCAATGGGCTCACGGTGCTCCGCTTCGACTCCGACGCGAACAATCTCGCTCCCAGAGTAGGTCTGGCCTACTCGAGAGGCGGAATGGTTGTCCGTGCCGGCTACGGAATATCCTACGGCGATATCTTCCCAGCGACGTTCCGACAGGGCCGTCTGAACCCACCGGAGGCCGTTCGAGCGGATATCCAGATCCCCGACCTACTGGATCCGCTGAAGGATTTCGTCCGGACTCCCGGCGAGATTCCGCGCCACATTCGGAATCTTCTGGACCCGGACCTGGTGGTTCCCTACATACAGCACTACACGCTGCAGGTCGAAGGGGAGCTCTCCTCGAACCTGAGGCTCCGCGCGACCTACATCGGGAGCAGGAACTGGAAGCTCTTCCAAAATAGCTATGGCAACCGGGCGGAGCGGGTCGCCGGCATCCCTCTGACAACCCGCACCATCCCCGCACGGCGACCGGACCAGAGATTCTTCACGGTCCGGAACGTCACTAACCAGGGACGGGCCTATTTCGATGCCGCACAATTATCGATGGACAAAACCTTCAGCCAGGGCCTGGCCCTGCGCGCCACTTACACATTCAGCAAGGCGCTGGATACGGCGACCGATTTCTCGAACACGGGGATTCGAACCAATATCCCCCAGACCGAGAAACTCGGTCTCGACGACCTGAAGGCCCGGAGTCGATTCGACGCCCCCCACAGCTTTCTGATCGGTTACTCCTACGTGTTTCCTCCCAGGCTGGGCGGTCTTACGGTGTCGGGGGCAACGATCCTCCGGGACGGCACGCCATTTACCGTGGAGATCGGGACCGATTCGCCACCGTTCGGCAACGTGGACGGCGAGCGAAACGATCGGCCGTCGATCCTCGATCCGGGCTTGCTCGGTGCGAGCGTGGATCATCCGGACACGGCCCGGAAGGTATTGCGCCGCGAAGCCTTCGATATCTCCGCGCCGTTCCGGGAAGGTCGTGGCAACCTTGCGCGCGCCGCATTCCGCAAGGATGGCACGGTGAACTTCAACATCGCGTTGTCGAGGGACTTCCCGATCTCGGCCGACCAAACCCGCGTGCTAACGTTCCGGACTGAGTTCATCAACGCTTTCAACCATCCCCAGTTCTCACCACCGGCGCCAAACTTGACCGACCCGGGCTTCGGACAGATCACCAACACGCAGAATGCAGGCCGGATAATTCAGGTAATGGTGCGTTTCAGTTTCTGAGGTGTAGGTGCGGTCTATGACCGCACATTTCTTCGAACCGCGACGACGTGCGGTCATAGACCGCTCCTACACCGTTTTCTACTTCGTGCTCTGCGCGCAGCCTGTTCATGGAATATCATGATGGTCCATGATTGGCGTGTTCCTTGCATTCGCGGTCAGCCTGACCGTCCACGTCGGCGAGAGCGTGGACGATCTTCGCCTCGTCATCCAGGACAGTGCGGGTGAGGTCGTCGGTCAGATGGCCGCGTCCGAGCCGGGTGAGTATGCGTTCGAAGACTTGCCTGACGGCACCTACACCGTCCGTGCGCTGGTCCGCGAGACCGTGGTCGCATCGATTGCCGACGTCGTGGTCCCACTGACGGAGTCGGTCGAAATCGATGTCAGCCCGGAATCGGTTGAAGCATCCCAGGAACAGCAGGCAGAAGGAGCACGCCGCAACCAGAATATCCAGATCAACCTTGTCGACACGCAGGCCCTGATAGAGTCACTCGACCGCCAGGGCGCTCAGGTCAGCCCCGTGACCGAATTCTCGGCGACGCGCCAGAACTATGCCGCCGAATTCGGCGGCGTGGGACCCGGGCCGCGGATCGTCCGCAGCGACCGGCAGGACAGCTATCACGGGGAACTGTACGGAACCCACAACAACAGCCGGCTCAACGCTCGCACGTTCTTTCAAGTCGGCAGCGTTCTGCCGTCGCGACGGAATCAGTATGGATTCCGGTTCGGCGGACCGCTGGGGGCGGACAATCTTTCATTCCTCGTTACTGGAGAGGAAACCCGGGAATCGGGATTCGTGAACGACAACGTGCTCGTCCCGCTGCCGAGCGAACGTGTTTCAACGGCGACAGATCCCGCAGTCCGGGCTCTGGTCCAGAAGTGGCTGGCCGCTTTCCCCGACGAAGTTCCCAACAGGACGGAAATCGACCAGCGGCTACTGAACACGAACGCGCCCCAGATCATCCGGAACAGTGGGGGGAGCTTTCGGCTGGACTGGGCACGTACGTCCCGGCAACTCTTTTCGACGCGTTACTCGTTCGGAGACAATTTCATCGACGGTTTCGAACTCGTGGGTGGTCAGAATCCAGACCAGCGCCTGCGTCCCCAAACGCTCAACCTGGCTCTGGATCAACAGCTCGGCGACCGCAGCCATCTGCGCGCCGGCTTCAATTTCCTGCGACGGAAAGTACACGTCGTAATCCCGCCTGCGGCGGTCGGGCCGTTCATATACATCTCCGGACTCGCCTTCCTGGGACCTTCTTTCCAGTTGCCGATCCTGCGCGTGAGCAATGATTTCGAGTATCTCGTTCAGGGGACTACGACCTTTGATGGCCACGTGCTGGATTGGGGGGGCGGGGTTCAACGGACACAACTCAACGAGTTTCAGGCCGACGGCGCCAGGGGCACATTCGGGTTCGACGCAAATTTCGGCCGATCCGCAATCGAAAACTTTCTCGCCGGGCGATCGACGCGTTACACGGTCATACTGGGCGAACTCTACCGCGGATTCCGGCAAACCGATTTCAGCGTCTTCGTGAACGACCGCATCCGTGTCCGGCCCGACCTGCACCTCACCGTGGGTATCCGTTACGAATTCGCCGGCAAGCCGTCAGAGGTGAACCAGCTCACCGATTTTCCACAGGGCTCCGACGCAAACAACTTCGCCCCGCGCGTTGGGCTGGCCTGGAATCGCGGTGCCACGATGATCCGAGCCGGATATGGCATCTCCTATGGATCGGTGTTTGCCGCAACGTTTCGGCCGGCCCGGCTGAATCCACCCCAAATCTTCCGGGTGGTGCAGCAGTCGCCCGACTTACTGGACCCGCTGAAGGATTTCGTCCAGGAGCCAGGAGTAACACCCCGATCAGGACTGAACGTGATGGATCCGGAACTGGTGACCCCCTATTCCCACCAGTTCACCCTCGAATTCGAAAGGGAGCTGTTCGCCGATCTCAGGGTGAAGGCCACTTACATCGGGAACCGGACATGGAAGCTGTTCCGAATCGTGCGCGAGAATCGCGCGGAGCGCGTCGAGGACATTCCCCTCGTGACGAAGACAACCAATCTCCGGAGGGCCGACGACCGCTTCTTCTCGATCGCGCGCATGACCAACCAGGCTCGGGGCTATTTCGACGCCGGACAGCTCTCCGTCGACAAGGTCTTCAGCCGGGGCCTGGCGATACGCGCAACTTACACGTGGAGCAAAGCTCTGGACACGGGCTCTAATTTTTCCAACCCCGGAACAAACCGACAGGAACGCCATGCCCAGGTCGAATCGATCGCTTTCCAGGACCTGAAGGCCCGAAGCAGCTTCGACGCACCGCACAGCCTGCAGTTGGGATACACCTTTCAGCTGCCGGGCGGTCTCCTGCGGGGATGGGCGGTTTCCGGGATGACGATCCTCAAAGACGGAACGCCGTTCACCATCCAGACGGGAACCGACGCCCCGCCGTTCGGGAACGGCGACGGCGAGCGCGGCGACAGGCCATCGATCCTGGATACCAGCATCCTGGGCGCCAGCGTCGACAATCCGGACACGGCGCTTGCGATACTCCGGCGGGACGCATTCGACATGGAAGCCCCCTTCAGGGACGGCTACGGCAACCTCGCGCGTAACTCGTTCCGGAAAGACGGCACGATGAACTTCAACCTCGCAATCAGCCGAACGTTCGCTCTGTCCGGGGACCAGGCGCTGTTATTCCGAACTGAATTCATCAACGCCTTCAACCATCCGCAGTTTTCACCCCCCAGCGAGCGAATGGCGGCAGAATCCTTCGGACAGATCACGAACACCCAGAATGACGGGCGGAATGTGCAGGTCAGTCTCCGTTTCAGTTTTTGAAACGGAGACTGAACGAGTGTAGGTGCGATCTATGACCGCACAAGTTCGGGGCTAGGAGTCTGCGCGGCAGAAGGACCGGAATTGGGCGGATAGAGATCGAAGATAGGACATGTCACGAACATATCGAACCTATATCCCAGAACAGAGCCTGCTGCTGCCGCCGTCGCTGAGAGATTGGTTGGCCGAAGATCACCTGTCGTACTTCATATCGGACACGGTGGACGCCATGGATTTGAGCGCGTTTGAGCAGCGGTATGGAACGGACGGACCGGGCAATCAAGCGTACGATCCGCGGATGATGGTGAAGGTGTTGATCTACGGGTACGCGACCGGGGTGTTCTCGTCGCGGAAGATCGCGGCGAAGTTGACCGACGACGTGGCGTTCCGGATGTTGGGAGCGGAGAACTTTCCGGCGCACCGTACGATCTCGGATTTTCGCAAACTGCATCTTGAGGAGTTCGGGAACCTGTTTGTGCAAGTGGTGATGATGGCGCGGGAAGCGGGACTGGTGAAGATGGGAACCGTGGCGGTGGACGGAACCAAGATGCGGGCGAATGCGAGCAAACGCAAAGCGATGAGCTATGAACGGATGAAGAAGCAGGAGACCGAATTGGGCGAACAGATTCGGGATCTGTTGAACCGGGCTACGGCGACCGATGAGGAAGAAGACCAGCGATACGGCAAGGACCGGCGCGGAGACGAACTGCCCGATGGGTTGTCGACCCGCAAAAAGCGATTGGCCACGATCCAGGCAGCAATGAAACGGCTCGAAGAACGTCAGATGGCTGCGGACCAGGAAGCGGGACGGGAACCGGGAGACGACAAACCCGGATGCGGAAAGAAGCCATTCAAACGCCCCATGGGCGAGCCCAAACCGACGGCCCAGGACAACTTCACAGATCCGGAAAGCCGGATCATGAAAACCTCCACTGAAGGGTTCCAGCAATGCTACAACGCGCAGGCGGTGGTGGATTCCGAGGCCCGGATCATCGTAGCGACAACGGTGAGTTCCAATGCGTCCGACGCGGGACAGTTGGAACCGACCCTGGATGCGTTGAACAACAACCTGGGAGAGCATCCCGAACGTGTACTGGCCGATGCGGGATATCGATCCGAGTCGAATCTAGGGATGTTGGAACAACGTCAGATTGACGGGTATGTTGCCATGGGTCGCGAGAAGAATCTGGCCGATGTTCCACTCCCACCCAAAGACACTGCTGTTGGCCGGATGATGAGAAAGATGAAAACCAAGCGTGGGCGCGACCGCTACCGGGCCAGAAAGCACATTGGCGAGCCGCCCTTCGGGTGGATCAAGTCGGTGCTCGGATTCCGACAGTTCAGTCTACGCGGTTTGGACAAAGTGACCGGTGAGTGGAACCTGCTCACTCTGGCGGTGAACTTACGGCGGATGAACGGGATGATCGAATGGGCATAATCCGGAAAACCGGAACCCAGCAGACCCGATACACGGCCAATTACTGGTATCCGTACAGCTCTGAACTCCTCGTATCGGAAGAATCGATGGGTTCTCCTCCGAAGACCCTCTCAAATCCCAATAAATTCGAGTTCTTCGCGCTCTGCCGCGCAGACTCCTAGGCGGATATTTTGTGCGCTCATAGAGCGCACCTACACCTAGTTAGACCGGTCGTTATAGCGACCGGACTGATTCACGCGGCGTAGCGATCCAATAGCTCCGAAATCACCGCTTTGGATTGTGCACCCACCAGGCGTTCCTTCTCTTCGCCATCCTTGAACAGTATCAGCGTGGGAATGGCCTGAACCGCGAAGCGGGATGCCGTCGTCGGGTTCTCATCGACATTGAGCTTTCCGATCGTCGCCCGCTCGGAGTAGCTCGCTCCGAGTTCCTCCAACGTGGGCGCGATGGCCTTACAAGGGCCGCACCAGGGGGCCCAGAAATCGACTAGCACGGGCCTGTCGTTCTGGAGAAGCTGGTCCTCCAGGTTGTTGTCGGTCAATTCCCTCAGCTGATCACTCATCGTTTTCTCCTTTCACGTGGTTTTTCGACTTCCAGAATGTTCTGAACCTCTTCCTGAACCACATCCAGCGGCTCGGTACTCCGGTAGGCCCGGCTGAGAAGCATGCCGCCCTCCATCAAAGCCAGAGCCACTGTTGCCAGGCGTTTCGCGCGCCTTTGGTCGTGTCCTTCCTCCCTCAGCCGCTCCTGGAACAGCTCCTCCCAGGTCCGCCATGATTTCGAACACGTTTCCTGGAGCGGATCCGACGTGGCGGCCGTTTCCAGGACGACCGTCGCGATCGGGCAACCGTCTTCGAATCTGGAAGCGACCAGGCCGTCTCGAGACGACCGGACCAGGGAAGCCACTGCATCGATGGCACTCGAGGTCTCTTCGAACGCCTTCTGCATTGCTCCCATCCGGACTGCACAGGCGTATTTCACGGCTGCAATCGCAAGTTCCTCTTTCCCTCCCGGAAAATGAAAATACAACGAGCCTTTGGGCGTACCGCTCTCTTCCACGATCTGTTTCAGGCCGGTTCCGTTGTAACCCTGCTTTCTGAAAAGCTCGGCGGCCTTGGTGACCATGCGTTGCTTGCTGCCGGGTGTTTTGCTCATCATCCGATCCCCTTCCGCCGCCCATAGGACATGGTTAAATATACCGATCGGTCTATAGATTGTCAAGCCCCAATTCTAGGATCTCGAGGCAAGTCGCGGTGAAGCATTCGAAAGACAATCTCCAACTTGCAATGCGGATTTGTCCATTGACCAATTTGCAATAGTTCACCCCAGAAGAGACCGGTCAATCCCGGGCGCTCCGGGGACAGGGCCAGGCCCCTGTCCCCCTCACGGTGGCTCTCTCGCGGGACCTTCCTCTGTATCAAGGTCGGTGCTCTAGCCGCTGGTATCACAATTGCTTCAATGCTGTGTGAAATGACGGCACGCTGAACGTAAGCTTATTCAGCGGCAACGGTTTACGGAGGGCCAAATGGATAATCTGAGGCACGACGACGACTGCGGTGTCAGTATTTTGGCTGATTCTGATTACGGCAGCCTCCTGGACCATCTGCCGGGAATGGCCTACCGGTGCAGATGGGATGGCGACTGGACGATGGACTACGTCAGCCGCGGTGCTCTGGCGCTCTTGGGCCATCCGCCCGAAGACCTGGTCGGCAATCGCAAGGTGACCTGGGGCCACCTGATCCTCTCAGACGACCTCGCCGAGGTGTCGAAAGCGGTCCGGACGGCGACCAAAGACCGGAAACCCTTCCAGTGCGTCTACCGGCTGGCATTGCCCGGCGGGGTCGAGAAATGGGTCATCGAAGACGGCCGTGTGATATCGGACAAGTCGGCTTACCCCCATATCCTCGAGGGTTTCATCACGGACATCACCGAGCAGAAAGCGCACGAAAACGACCTGAAGGAACAGCGCGAGCAAAGCAGGCAGGTCGTGGAAAGGGCCAGAGACGGTTTCCTTTCGATCGACCTGACCGGCAAGATACGGGATTGGAACCTCCAGGCCGCAACCACTTTCGGCTGGCCCAGGGACGAGATCATCGGCAAAGACCTCGCCGAAACTCTGATCCCGGAAAACAGGCGAGAGGGACACAACAAGGGGTTCGGCCAACTCCTCGAAACCCAGGCGACTCACATCGTCCTGAACGCCAACATAACCGGACTCCGACGCAATGGGCGGGAATTCCCGGCGGAACTCACCATTTGGCCCTGCCGCCACGGAGAAAACCGGTTCTTCAATGCCTTCGTCCACGACTTGAGCGAACGTAATGCGATGACCGCTCAGCTCTCGGAGGCGGAGCATTCCCTCAAGCAGTTGATGCGCAATGATCCGCTCACGGGGCTGGCAAACAGGAAGGCTCTGGACGACGAGCTCGTCCGGGCCACGTCCTTTGCGCGTCGGTGGAAGCAACCGCTAACGCTTGTCCTCGTCGACCTGGACGAATTCGAGCACCTCAACGAAAAATTCGGTCACTCAGGCGGCGAGCAGGTGATTGTTTCGTTCGCGGAACTTTTGAAGACCTCCTGCCGGAAGGAAGATCTCGTCGCCCGCCTGGAGGAGGGCCGGTTCGCGCTGCTTCTCGCGAATACGGACGTGCAGCCGGCCAGTGTCTTGACAGAACGGCTCCAGAAGAAAATCGCGAAAACGGACTGGCAGGTCGACAGCGACCTGAGGGCCAGTTTCGGGACCGCGAAGTTCATGGCCGAGGACGATCCCGCAGCCTTTATCGACCGGGCCAGCCAGGCACTACAGCACGCACAGGGTGCGGGTGTGAACCAGATCGCCTCGCTCGAGGAGGATGCCGAACCGGTAGCGCTGGCCGATCCGAGCTGACACGATGGACTCCTTGGAAACGCTCAAACCCGCAAAGAAACTCAGTCGGTTCGATATCCGAAGCCTGGTAAACAACCTTCCCGGCATGGCGTATCGCTGCCGCTGGAGCGGCGCCTGGGGCATGGAGTTCGTCAGCAACGGCTCGAAGGCGCTGACTGGATACGCGCCTGACGAACTGATCAACGCCGAACACGCCTGGGTCAAGCTGCTTCATCCCGACGACCTGACGCGCGTCTACGAAGAGATCCGAACGGCACTGGACCAGGAACGCCCGTTCCAGCTGGTCTACAGGGTCTATACGCGGACCGGAGCCGAGAAGTGGGTCCTGGAAGACGGCCGCGGAGTTTCTCGCCCGGGCGACGACCCCTTCTACCTGGAAGGCTTCGTCGCCGACATCACCTCTCGAAAGCATGCAGAAGAATCTCTGGCAGAGGCAAACGAGACGATCAACAAACTGATGCGTGAGGACCCGCTGACGGGGCTGGCCAACCGACGAGCGCTGAAAGACAACCTGAACCGCGCGATGTCGTTCGCCAGACGATGGAAGCAGCCGCTGACCATGATCATGGCGGATCTGGACCATTTCAAGAGCGTCAACGATGAATTCGGCCACCTGACCGGCGACCAGGTCCTGATCTCGTTCGCGCAACTGCTCAAGGTGTCCTGCCGGATGGAGGACCTGGTCACCCGTTTCGGTGGCGAAGAGTTCCTCCTCGTCCTGCCGAACACCGACGCCTCCCAGGCCGGTATCCTCGCATCCCGACTCCGAGTGGAGCTCGAGCATTCGACCATGCCGATCCCCATCCCGGTCACGGCGAGCTTCGGGGTCACCCAGTTCTCATCCGCCGACACGAAAGAGGACTTCATCAAGCGGGCCGATCAGGCGCTTTACCTGGCCAAAGAGGCCGGGCGGAACCGGATCGAGATCGTCGAGGCAGACCCGCCCGCATAGCGATCAGCTCGGCTTGTTGGCGACGACAGGCTGACTGCTTCCGCGTCACTTCTCTGGAACCGCACGGTGACACGCGTCGATCCAATGATCGCGCTGCGGCGGTAATAGCACGGGGAGATTGGACAATCGAAATTCGAGATTGGAGATTCGAGACCTCAGAATAGGATTGATCCGGTAGAGTGTTGCATCGGACCATCGAGCGGGGTCCCCTCATGACCGATGTCATGCACACTCTGCGGATGCTCGCGCGGCAACCGCGTCACGCGGGTTTCATCGTTGTGACACTGGCGGTCGCTGTCGCCGCCACTACCGTCATCTTCAGCTTCGTCAACGCGCTCGTTCTCGAGCCGCTGCCGATGGCCGAGCCCGATCGGGTCGTCCTCATTTTCGGCACGAATGGACGGCAGGGCGTCACGCGAGGGGGAAGCTCCCTGCCCGACTTCCTCGACTGGCTCGCCGTCGCAACCAGCTTCGAAGAGCTGGCAGCCTCCACCGCGGTGACGACGTGGAGTCTCGACAGCGCGTCGGGACCGGTGCCGGCGCGCGGACGGCGGGTCACATCGAACTTCGCGCAGACGTGGGGGCTGACCCCGGCGCTTGGCAGCTTCTCGTCGTTCGGCGATGAAGGGTCCGGCGAGAGGGTGGTTCTGCTCAGCTACGGCTTCTGGACCCGCCAGTTCGGATCCGACCCGGGCATCATCGGCCGCAGCATCCGGTTGGATGGCGGCCCCTACACGGTCGCCGCCATCATGCGGCCGAATCTGGAAATCGGCGATCTCGCGCTGACCGACCTCTGGATCCCGCTTCGCCTCGACGAAAGCGACTGGCCGCGCGGACGGCGCTCCCTGCAAGTTACGGCGCTCAGACGATCCGACGTCAGCGTCGAGCGAGCCGACGCAGAGCTCAGCACAATCAGTCGCAGTCTGGCCGACCTCTACCCTGAGACCAACGGTGGCTGGGGCGTGCGCGTGCTGGGGTTTGCCGAGGCGATGGCGATACCCGACACGTGGGTCGTCCTCGGTCTGGCCAGCTTCGCCGTGGTGCTCGTCCTGTTCGTGGCCTGCGCCAACGTCGCGAGCCTGATGCTCGCCCGAGCGTTCGATGGGCGGAGGACGGTAGCCGTGTGTATGGCTCTGGGCGCGCGGCCGCGACAAATCGTCGGACCGATGGCCCTCGAGGCGGTCATGCTCGGGCTCCTCGGCGCCGGCTCCGGCTTACTCCTGGCGTTCGCCGGGTTGGAGGTCGTTCGGGCGTTGACCTTCCACCCGTTCTTCCAGCAACAAGTGGACCTCGATCACCGGGTGCTGGGGTTCGTCCTGCTCATGGCCTTCGTCACACCTTTGCTGTTCGGCCTGGGACCGGCGATGACCGCGGTGCGAGTGCCACTCCTGGACGCGCTCAAATCCGGCGGCCAAGGTCTCGTCAGTGGCCGCGGCACACAGCGAGCCCGCGCGGTCTTGGTCGTTTCCCAGATCGCGGTTGCCCTCGCGTTGCTAGTGGTCTGTGTTCTGGCGGTTCGTGCGGCGGTAACGCTACGGACTGCGGATCTCGGATTCGACACGGCACGGATGCTGACGATGCGCGCCGACCTGCCCGATTCGCGCTACGCGACCCCACGGGAGCTGGCGGCGTTCACCGACGAGGTCCTCGCGGGGGTGGCGCGCATCCCCGGGGTCCGACGCGTCGCGGCCGCAACGCATTTGCCTGCCCTCGGCGCCCAACCGACGACGCCGATGACTATTCAAGGTCGCGCAAACGCCGAGGAGCGCCCTGGTGTCGTCCCGGCCGCGATCAGCCCGGAGTACTTCCGCACGCTCGGGCTCGAGATGCTCGCGGGGCGAGGGCTCTCACCCCGGGACACGGCTGATGCGCCCGGAGTCGCGGTGCTCGGCAACGAGACCGTCCGTCGATACTGGCGGGGCAGGGATCAGGCCCTGGGTGCGCGAATCCAGGTCGACGGCATGCCGTCGGGAGCATGGCTCGAGGTGGTCGGCATCGTCGGCGACGTGCGCCGCTCGTTGGCGGAGACAACGCCGGGACCGCACGTCTACGTGGCGCTCGCCCAGCAGCCGGCCCGCCGGCCCGTGTTCGTGATCAGAACCGGCGACGCCTCAGCTGAAGCTGCGGCGGAGGCACGCGACGTCGTCCGGCGCGTCGATCCATCTCTGGCGGTCTACGACCTCCGAACCTTCGACGAGGCGCTGAACGCGTCGCTCGCCAACGACCGCCTCACGGCCGGACTCTTCGCGGCGTTCGCCCTGGTCGCCGTCTTCCTCGCGTCGATCGGCCTTTTCGGGTTGATCGAGTACGCCGTCGTTCGCCGGACGGGAGAGCTGGCGCTCCGCATGATCCTGGGGGCGCGACGGATCGACATCCTGTCGATGGTCGTCGTTCAGGGGCTGCGGCTGACGGTGACGGGCATCGCAGCTGGCCTCCTCGTTGCTTACCCGCTGGCGCAGCTCTTTGGTGGCGCGGTCCGTGGGGTCGACGCGTCGGCGCCGTGGACCTACGCCGGGATCGCCGCGCTCCTCGTCGCGATCGCCCTAATGGCTTCCTACGTTCCGGCGCGACGGGCCGTGCGCGTCAACCTGGCAGGCGCAGTGCGCAGCGAGTAGAGCACACTACGACTTAACTCGACAAGACCTCGCTAACAGGGTGTTTTGAACCTCGGCTCTTCGTGCGTGCCGCTGCAGCCTCAGGGAGAGGCGGGTGGACCAGGTCAAGAACTCAAAGTGGCTCGATCGTGAACGTCACCCCGAAACCCTGGGTCTCGTAGAGCGGGCCGTCCCAGGAGTTCTTGAGCAACTGCAGGACCACCGCATCCGTCGTGCGAACGGCGAATCCGATTGCGATGCCAGACTCCGGCTGGGTCGGCTGACCGTTGGCACCGATCAAGTTCTCCCAGTCGTAGACAAAGGGTGAGGACCAGTCAAACTGTTCCTGAAGGTATTCGACCATTTCCGGGGGGGCTTCACCCTGGCTTCTTTCCGCTGGCCACCGATCGTTTTCGAGATAGTAATCCGTCGCCGCAGCCTCCACCACTCGGAAGTCGGCGATGATGGACGCAACTCGTGCCTGCACGAGCGCCCGCGAGATTGCAGGCATGGCCAGAGCAGACACGACCAAGATGATGCCGACAACGATAATTAATTCGACCGCTGTGAGGCCGCGCTGATTCAAGACCCTCTTTCCGCTCCCCGTATTCGGTCTCATCGCTGCCTCACGTCGGCGAAGAAAGCATCCGCGTCCTGGCTGGAATCGTATTCCACAGTTACGGGCCCTTCGGAGACCGCGATCCGGTACCCTCCGCCAGTCAGAACGAACGTCCAGCCCGCTTGATCCGAACCCCCGATCTCAGCCAGATTTGCCGGATACCTGTCGTTAGCGAGTCGATAGGACTCGATCCGTCGGACCGCGTAATTGAGCGCCACGCGCAGGTTGTGTTGGAGCTCGTCCTCCGAGACGGACGGCCTGACGACCTGGAACGGCATTCGTCCTGCAAGGTTGAGCCCGATCAGCACCGCCAGCAGCAACAGAACAACCGTCATCACGACGTATTGACCGGCGCCGGACTTTGGCTTCTCTTCCGCTTCGGACCGCTCCTGCTCGAGGGTCTGTTCACGGGAAACCTCGGCCATGGCTTCGTGCGCCAGTTGTTCGGCCTTGCTCGTAGAACGGGTGCGGTCTTCGTCGTTCATGATCGGGATGTATCTTGACAGGCTGCGGTCGGTGGCCTCGAATCATATACGATTCTTTTCCGTTCGTCGAATTGTTCCGGCACCAGCCCCGCCGTCCTCCGCCCTTTTCTGGCCAGACGCGGCAACCAAGTTTCCCCAGCTATGGGCTGGCTTGAGAGTCTGGCGTGGTTCGGGTAGGCCGAGTATTGATTGTGCCGATTTCGGTTGCTTGAACGTTTCGGGCGGTATAAAAACAACGAAATCTGACATCTACGTGTGCGTGCGACTGAAACGGTTACCCTGGTGGGCCATTGACGCTGCCGCGGTGGGCCGTGAACTGGACTAGGAAAACGGGCAGAAGCTTCGAATGTCGACTTCCAGTGAGGCGCCGTCCACCGCCGTCATCAAGACCCTGCTCCTGACCGACCTGGTCGACAGCACGCGGCTCTTCGAACGATTGGGCGACGAGCGCGCGGCCGAAGTTTCCGCCGATTACGATCGCGTGGCGAGAGATCTGCTCGACCGGTTCCACGGCCGGGAGATCGACAAGACCGACGGCTTCCTGCTGCTCTTCGACCGTCCCATCGACGCCACCCGCTACGCGCTTTCCTATCAGTCCGCCCTGGTCGAACTCTCCGAACGTACCAGCGTTCAGGTCGCCGGCCGCGTCGGCATCCACCTGGGCGAAATCTTCCTGCGCGAGAACTCCCCCGAAGACGTGGCCCGCGGCGCCAAGCCGCTCGAAGTGGAGGGCCTGGCCAAACACACCGTCGCGCGGGTGGCCTCGCTGGCCCGCGGAGGGCAGACTCTGCTGACTCAAGGGGCCTTCGACCTGGCGCGCCGCGCGGCGGTTGGCGAGACCGTCTCGGAGCGAGCGCTGGGATGGCTCGCTCACGGTCCCTACCTGTTCAAGGGTATCGCCGAACCCCTGGACATCTTCGAAGTCGGGGAAGAAGGTATCGCTCCCCTTTCGGTGCCCCAGAGTTCGGAAAAGGCCCGCCGAGCCGTGACGGCGGGCGACGAGGTGACTCTGGGCTGGCGGCCCGCCCCGGGACTGGATATTCCGCAGCGCGCCAACTGGCTCCTGGCCGACAAGCTCGGCGAAGGCGGTTTCGGGGAGGTCTGGCTGGCCACGCACAAGAACACCGGCGAGCAACGCGTGTTCAAGTTCTGTTTCCAGGCCGATCGTTTGCGCGCCCTGCGCCGGGAAGTGACGCTTTTCCGGCTGCTGAAAGAAGCCCTTGGCAACCGGGACGATATCGCGCGCGTCCTGGACTGGCAGTTCGATGAGGCGCCTTATTTCCTCGAATCGGAATACACAGAAGGCGGAAGCCTCGTCGATTGGGTCGAAAACCGGGGCGGGCTCTCCCAGATACCTATCGCAACCCGTCTCGAATTGCTTGCTCAGGTCGGCGAAGCCCTCGCTGCAGCCCATTCGGTCGGTGTCCTGCACAAGGACATCAAGCCGGCCAACATTCTGATCATGAGCGATCGGGAGGGAAACCCCAGGGTCCGGATCGCAGACTTTGGTATCGGTCTGATCCAGGACAAGCAGTTGCTCCTGGAGAAAGGCATCACGGCATACGGCTTGACGTTGCCCGGCGGCGAATCCGGCACCAGCGGAACACACCTGTACATGGCGCCGGAGCTGGTCGAGGGTAAGGTTGCAACGGTTCAGGCCGACATCTTCGCCCTTGGCGTGATGCTGTACCAGATCGTGGTCGGCGATTTCAATCGGGCCCTGGCGCCGGGGTGGGAGCGCGACGTCGAGGACGAGCTGCTTCGAGAAGACATCGCCCACCTCGTCGAAAGATCGCCCGAGCGGCGTCCCGGAAGTGCGGCCGACATCGCCGAGCCCTTGCGAAATCTGGAAGAGCACCGGGTGCGGCTCGAAGCCGAGCGGGCACACCAGGCGGAGGCCGAGGCTACCCGGGTTGCACTGGAACAGGCCCAGCGCCGCCGCCGCGTCTTCGGGATGATCGCGACCACGGCGAGCGTGGTCCTGCTGGTCGTGTCCTTTCTCGCGATCCAGGCCGTCCGGGCCCGCCAGGATGCGGACCTGAGACGGGGACAGGCCGAAAACCTGATCGATTTCATGGTGGGAGATCTGCGGGCGAAGCTGGCGCCCATCGGACGTCTCGACGTTCTGGACGATGTCGGTGACGAGGCGATTGAATATTTCGCATCGCTACCCGCCGATGAAGTCGACGACGACGAGTTGTTCCGTCGCTCGAAGACGCTGAATCAGATCGGCGATGTCCGGATACGCCAGGGGAACCTAGAGGCCGCAATGGGCGCGTTTGAGGAATCCCTGGCGCTGATGAAGGCGCTGGTCGAACGAGACCCCGAAAACGGCGAATGGCAGGTCGAGCTGGGCGCCGCCCATTTTTGGGTTGGGGAGGCCCACCGTCGTCAGGGGAATCTGGACGCGACGCTCCATCAGTGGCTGGCATATCAGGACATCTCCGAAGAGCTCGTCGCCAGAGATCCAAACAATCTGGACTGGCAGCTCGAAGTGGGGTACGCCCACGGCAATGTCGGGACGATCCTTGAAAGTCAAGGGAACCTGGAAGGAGCCCTTGAAGCGCTCGAAGCGTCCCTTGCGGTGAAACAGGAACTGGTCAACGGTGATCCAGATAACAGCGGCTGGCAGGATAGCCTGGCGACGGCCCACAACAAGATCGGCAGTGTTCTGGAGAAAATGGGCGATCTGATCGGCGCCCGGGAGCCCTATCAAGCGGGTCTGGCAATCAGACAAGCTCTTGTAGACCATGCTCCGGACAACACCCGATGGCAGGATCGCCTGGCCCTCAGCCACACTCGCCTGGGCTCGCTACTGGAAGACACCGGCGATCTCTACGCGGCTCTCGATCATTTTCGTACCTATCTGGCGATATACCAGAGACTCGTCGCTCTCGATCCGACGAACACCGGATGGCAGCGTGAACTGGCGTACGCGGCAGGTAGAGTGGGCAATGCAGCCGAGGCGCTCGGCGATCTGAACCTGGCCGGCCAACACTATCAAGACGGATTCCGCATCGCGGAAGCACTCGTCGAGACGGACCCGAAGCGATCGGACTGGTCCGGAGATCTGGCCGTCGCACGTCTCTATCTTGGCCAGCTTAGTCTCGCGAGGGGACAGCCAGGCGGGGCACTCGAGGAAGCGCGCTCGGCGCTGCAGATCCTGGACGAGCTGGTCTATGACAATCCGGACGATCGAGATTCGACTCGGAGGTTGAGCCTAATCCACATACTCCTCGGCAGCGTCTGGGCGGCGATGGGTGACGCTGAGAGATCAAGCGCCTCATGGAACCGCGCCGTAGAAACCATCGAGCCGCTGGCTCGCGACTCGAATGACCGAAGATTACTTGCACCTTGGGCACGGGCTTTACTCAACCTGGGTCAAATCAGAGAAGCCACACCAATCGTGGAAAAGCTGGAGTCCATGGGCTACAGGAAGCGGGAATTTGTGGAACTCTGGCAAGAAAAACAACCGATACCAGATAGTTAACCTGGGTGACGCTCTTCGGGGAAGCTCGGCATCGAGCGGACGGAAACGTGCTTCAAACACGTTTCAGGAAACTAATCAGTCAAGGGAGGGTTCGAGATGTCTTCACCAGATCCGACGACAAGTCTGGTCGTGGCAGTTGATTTCACTTTCAACACGTCCACGAAGGAAGCAACATTTTCCGTCGATCCGAAGGTCGGCGATCTGGCCTACGGCGGCCAGGATTGGATCACGTGGTCATTGATCCCTACGGATCAAAACGGGAACACAATCACGGCAACTTTTCCTTATGAAAAAGGGATCTACTTCAAGAAAGGAACCGGTCCTTTTTCAGACTGGACCGGCAACCCTCCATGGTTCGCGGAAACCGTCCAACCTCCGGGCACGGCGTACCAGGTGCAGGTCGACAACACCGGTCACGGCAAAGGGAAGCTGCGCTTCCAATATGGCATGAGCGTCATCTACAACGGCCAAACCTATAACTACGACCCCGAGGTCGATGAGGAAGGGGAAGACGGTGGGTATACTCGGCCGGGGAAACCCAAGAGGAAATAATGGATCTGAGTTCGGCGTGCGTAGAAGACACCTTATCCTAGGGCGGGCTGATCGGGGCTCCGGAAGGATCGAAGAACCAGACGAAGCCTGACGATGGTTGCTCCAGCGTCGCGCCGAGAAGGATGAATTCGGTGGTAAAGCCGCCGCCGTCGGCAAAATGGGCGAAGTAGACAGGGCCGAACAGGCCCAGCCGTGTTTCAGGCGCCGGCGGAGTCGTGGCCATCAGAAAATCGCCCCGCTCGTTGACCCGCCCCCGGATGGCCGTCGCGACGATTCCCTCCGCCCCCGTCGTCGAAACCCGCAGGACGCCGCGAAACGGCGACGTTAGCGTCTCGAAGCCCGGAAGGTCGTTGAGGAATCCGGCGAGTTGACCGCGCGCGGGCAGGCTGATCGAGCCCGTCATGGGAAGAAGGACGCCGGCCGCGTCGGTGATTTCCAGGTCGACGGTTATGGGCGCGGACGCGGGGTTAGCGATGGCGATCCCGCTTCGGATCGAGCCCGTCTCTCCAGCCGGTCCCTCTGATTCGACGTAGGTCCGCAATGCTCCGGCCTTCTCCCCGGTTGCTCCTGTTTCCGACACGGTGACTCCCGCGGTCTCGAACGCGAAGATCGCCGACACGAACGGCGCGGCGCTTCCCGGCGCAGGCCCGAGCCGGACGGATCCGACGCGAAGCCCGGGGAGGACGCCCCGCGTCTCGATCCGCTGGCCGCTCCGTGGCGGGAGCGAGTATTCGTACGTATCGTTGCCTTCGAGTTCCACCAGGGACGAACCCGGAGGGGATGTCGGGGTCCCGGGCTCAGTAAACGAGAGGGTGCCGGCGGTCACGGCGTCGGTGGGATTCACCAGAAGGAGATGGGTCTTCCAACCGCTTCCGTCGGCAAAATGTGGCAGGACGACGATGTCGTTTCCCGCGGGTAAGGACAGATCCCCCGCCGGGATGGCCGTCATGAACAGATCCGACCGCTCGTTGGTGAACAGCCGCAGCGCTGTCACGACGACCGGCGCTGAGGCGGACAGCGTCAGCGTCCCCCCACCTAACGCGGCAACACTGAAAGGCGGCTCGGTCAGGAAGCGGGCCAGTTGTTGGCCCGCGGAGAGTGTCATCAGGCCGTCGGTCACCGTCGCGCCGTCCGAACCGGTGACAACGAAAGAGACGTCGGCCGGGGTGGAGTTCGGGTTGGCGATGGCCACTCCGGTGTTGAGTGGACCCGCAACCTCCGCATAAAGTCGGACGCCGGTGAGCGGCCGGGCGGCCGGTATCGCGACCTCGCTCACCAGGATGCCGTCCCGGCGGAACCCCAGGATGGCAATTCCGGCCGGGGCGACGTTTCCCGACGCCGGCTCGATCATCACCGAGCCGGTCCGCAGCGACACACCATTGCTCGAAGTCGATTTCGAGACGCCACGATCGGGCAGATCGAATTCGAGTCCCATGGATCGTATTGCCGTCCAGCTCAACCGCACGCTTCCTGTTTGTCCGAGAAACCCGGCCACGACGAGGTGATACGTCCGGCCTGCAGTGACCATGAAGGACACACGGCTCGTTTCCGTCCCGAGATCGTCATCGTTGGAGGCCACCGTCGTGAGGGTGGTCAGCGTGCCGCCTTCGTAGACCGCGAGGATCGTGTCGAAATCGCTGCCGCCCGTATCGAATGTGACCTGGCCCGAGGAAGGGGCCACCCAGCTCCACCACACCGACGCTGTCGCGCTTGTCGTCGCGTGATGTGTGGGCTCTCCGGCCTCCGTCGTTGCGCCTCGTGTCGCGCCCGCGACCGAGCGCTCGGTGTCAACGAGCATTGTCGCGTTCAGGAAGTTGTCATTCGACGGTGGCATCTCCAGAGAGGCGGTCCACGTGAAGCCGGCCGCTCCGAGAGCCTCGCAGGCGGGCTCGCCCGTAACCGACACGCTCCCGGAGGCGGCAGTGGACGACGCGAACCCTCCCTCAATCCGGTAGCAGACGCCGACGGGTCCCGAGAACGCGCTCCCGGTAACGCCGAGCGGCGGACTCACCTGTCCGTTGAACGTCGCTACCGTGCCTCCTGAGGAATCGAAACCAAATTCCACTGCGGTCAGGGACTGGTCCAGAACGGTGAAGCTCAGGGTGTGGCCCTGGGACGTCGTGCCTGTCCAGATGCCGTCGAAGCCCTGGGCTCCGGCCGGGGTTCGCGCTACCAGGATCAGCATCGAAACCGCGAGGCACAGCGCGACGCTTTTCACTTTCGGGGTCGGAAATGCAGGATCGGCTCGGGTCCGTCCTGATGAGAGATCGACGCGGCATAGGAACGGGTCACCGGTTGGCTGGTGGCGCACCATGCGGGAATCGCTGCATGCCAGGCCTGTTCGAGGTCGGGGACGTCGCGGCCCGCCGCGCTTCGGAAGTCGGTCAACTGGTACGTCTGATCCCGATAGGCACCGGCCACGCTTCGTAGCACGGAGAGTTCTCCGGTAGTCAGAAAGTAACTGAAGGCCCACGCCGACGTGTAGTCGAAGGTTCCGGTCTGGTCGTAGCCGGCGCGACGTTCGAGAAGGGTCTGGAGCTCGGGCGGCGTGCTGCATATGGAGGAAAGATGCGCGGCCCGGACGGGAAGGCTGTAGGCGCCGTTCGCCTCGAACGCCGCGCCGGCAAGCACCTCAGCGAGGCCCTCGTCCAGCCAGCCCTTGGGCTGATCGTGGTACCCGGTATCGGCCCACAGGCCCGGGTACACGTACCGGCCCTGCAGGTAGTGGCTGTACTCATGCTGGATCAACTCCTCGACGGTGAAGATGCTCTCGGCAGGAGTCCGTTGATAAGTGTAGAGCGCACCATCGTTTTCCAGGTAGAGCCCTCCCGCATCCTGACCGTACCCGACGAACAGGCTCATGTACTCGGAATAGCGGTCGAGGCTGGCGAAGAGAAAGAGCGTCATGGAGGCGTTCGTATCTTCAGGAACGGGCGTCGCAAACGCCGATCCAAGAATGTCGAAGAAAGCCGCGCGCGTGTTCTCGACGGTCGTCGCGAACGACCCCAGATCGTCCTCGGGAAGACCTGAGCGAATCGTGAGCCCGAGCGCGGTGAACGTGCTGCCCAGATGCGTCACCTCCCAATCCGTGCGCAGCTCGGTGCGCAGGTCCGTACCGTTGTAGTAATCCAGGGCCTGGGCGACGTACACCTGTGCGATCAGTTCGGACTCGATCCTCCAACTCCGTTCGAGCGCTGCGACAATGCGGCTGCGGATCGCCGAATTCATACGATCGTCGCCCATGGTTTCGGCAGCGTACGCCGCCTCGGCTCGAACCCATGCATCGTCCGAATCCATGGACCGAACGATGAACTCGAGTTCCCGATCGGCGATCGGGCCGCTCCCGGCCCAGATGAGGCGGCTCCACGCCCGTGCGGCCCGGAAACGGAGCGAAGTACTGAAGGTGGGATCGGCACTGATCGTTTCCAGGTATTTCTGGGTCTCGTAGTGGGGATAGAAAAACGTGTCCAGTATCCAGATCGCGTCGTGCAAGACATCTTCGGAGCGGTCGCGCGCAAGGCGACGGTGGAGCATCGCTTCTAAGCTCGAGGCGTAAACCGAAAGTACCAGGCGTCGCTCGTCGCTGCCTTCCGGCCTTTCCGCCGACCGGCCCAAAGCGCGAAGCGCGTTCCGGCGCGACCACCCCTCCGGACGAGCCTCCCCGAGGAGGATCAACAGTTGGATGGCCGCTTCGTCCTGCGGAGAAGCAAACTCCAGGGCGCCCAGGGATCCAGCGATGGCCTCCGTGCAGTCGTAATCCCCATACGGCAGGTTCGCCAGTAACTGCCACGCGCTGAGGCCCGCCACATCCGGACACTGGAACATCCCTCCGGTCTGGAGTCCGGACAGGATAAAGGTATTCCAGTCTCCGCACCGGGACAGATTCTGGCAGGCTGCGATATCGGAGGGGAGCTCAGAGAGCAACAGGTCCACGCCCGCGCGGTCGAAGCGGAGCCGGCCGCCCCGGAGTTCCTCGTAGGTCGCAAAGAAGAGCGATTCGGTCACCCCCGGACTGGATATCAGCGCGCCAAAGGCGTCCACGTAACGCGTCGGGTCGGAATGTAGGAGACTCACCAGAGTCGAAGCGCAAGACGGCGTCGACTCGACGATCTGAACCTGACCGTCGCCCTCGGCCGTGGACAACGCGTCGCAGGCGGCCGTGTCCTGCGCCCAGGCCGCAGGCGGCGTGGCCGCAATCACGAACACGGCCAAAACCGTCATCCCGCCTGAGACGTAGAGCTTCACTTGCTGAAGGATAGCATCGAGTCATCTTCTGACAGGGAGATCTCCTTCGGATTGAGCACCTCTGGCTTTGTCCTTGTCCAGGGGGCGGGTGTGTGAGCGAGGTGCGATCTATGACCGCACACTCTTCGAGCCGAAACGATGTGCGCTCATTGAGGTGCTCCCCAAAATTCGGACAGGTTGCTAAGGTGTAAGATCGCTGCCTCAGGAGAGGCAGATGAAGAAGCGAGGACGGAAGCAGTACAGCGCGGCATTGAAGGCAAAGATCGCCGTGGAAGCGGTCAAGGGACAGCGCACGATCCAGGAGCTCGCGTCCCACTACGAAGTTCACCCGAACATGGTGACGAAGTGGAAAAAGCAAGTGCTCGACGGCGTATCGGAGATCTTCTCCAATGGTCGATCCCCGGCCAGTGAAGTCGATGAGCAAGTACAGGCCGAACTTTACCAACAGATCGGAAAATTACAGATCGAGGTGGAGTGGCTCAAAAAAAAGTCGGGACTTTCCCGTTAGAGCAACGACGGCCATGGATCGAATCAAATCACGACGAGTTGAGCATCGTCGAGCAGTGTCGGTTGACCGGAGTGTCCCGATCCGGACTCTACTACACACCGGTGGGCGAGAGCGCCGAGAACATCGCGTTGATGCGTCTGTTGGACGAGCAGTATACGCGGACCCCGTTCTACGGGATTCGGCGTATGACCTGGTGGTTGGAGACGCAAGGTCGGCAGGTCAATGCGAAGCGGGTTCGGCGACTGCTACGGCTCATGGGACTGGAAGCGATCTATCCCAAACCGCGGTTGTCGATGCCAGCCCCGGGACACCGGATTTACCCATACCAGTTGCGCAATCTGGAGATTGTGCGTCCCGATCAGGTGTGGGCCACCGATATCACGTATATCCGACTCCGGCAGGGATTCATCTATCTGGTGGCGATCATGGACTGGTTCAGCCGGTACGTGCTGGCTTGGGAAGTGTCCACGTCGATGGACAGTGGATTTTGCGTGTCGGCACTGGACTGGGCGCTGAGGCAAGCGCAACCGGAGATTTTCAACACGGATCAGGGGGCTCAGTTCACCAGCGATGTCTTCACGAGCCGACTGGAAGACCAGGGCATCACGATCAGCATGGACGGCCGGGGCCGGTTCCTGGACAACATCTTCGTCGAGCGCTTATGGCGCACCGTGAAGTACGAGGAAGTGTACCTGAAGGACTACTTGAGCGTTTCCGAGGCGATCTCGAACCTGAACCTATATTTCAGGTTTTACAATCAGGAACGCGGCCATCAAGTATTCGACTATCAGACGCCCGAGCCTGTGGAAACTGACTCCGCAGTGGAAATCCGCACACAACTCGGATTCCCACAGCTGCTTGAAAACAGCCTCGAAGACTCGGCTTTTTCACAGTTCCCACAGGCTCGGCGACGGGCTAAATATCAACCCATTTCAGTGGCAGCGATCCACCTTAAGACCCGGGGGTTGCTGTCCGACCTACGGGGGCCATCAAATAGGGCCATCAGATTTTTTCGAACCAATGAGAAATCCAGCAATTTCCAAATCTCCAACCTCCAATGCGGACTTGTGCATTAACAAATCTGCGATTAGACGAAACTCTCGTTCAGTGCGATCGCAAATTGCGATATTTGAAAGAATCCACATTGTAGGTTGCTCATTGCAGATTTGAGGTTTGAAATCCGTCGCGGTTTGGGCCCCTTCCCCAACGGAGGTGTAGGTGCGTCCCAGGTCCGGTTACTTCGTCGGTTGCGCGGCAAACCAAGGATCGGTCTCCTCGAGAATTTCGAGGATCGCCCTGCGTTCCCTGCCGGACAGGTGCGCGAACGTGTCGCTAGTGTCCTCACCCCTGAGCACCTCCCAGAGTCGCTGGTAGACACCTTCCCCGCGTCCCAGTTCCTGATCTAGTGTCCCGTCGTGGAGCGCCTTCCGCGGCTCGTAGCCCGGGTTCGTGATCTGGTCGCTCGTGCTGAAAAGACCCGCGGTGAAGACGGGCAGACCGCCTGGGTCAGGGATCACCGAAGTCATGACGTGGCTCGGCAACGACGGGTTTGTGACATTGGAGACAGACGCCCATCTTGTGTTCGAACTTCGCCCCCATCCCGGGCTCGTGCTCGACGGTGTAGAAGACCGCCCCCAACTTCGGATCGACTGCCGAGAGCTCGATGGCCGGGCTCCCCTGCACCCACCCGACGTAGACCTTGTCGTTGAAGTAGATGGCGCGTGGGGTCGCGGGCGAGATGTGGGCGATCTGGAGGCTCGTCTTGGAAGCAACGAGCAATTGAGAAGAGACATCGATGTCCAGTTCGCTCAGCAGCGAAGCCAGATACCCGTTCTTCTCGGAGTCTGTCGTATCATGTGTGATCCCATCAAGGCATATCCAGAGGAGGACCCAACCCATGACCACGTTGAGCCGGTGTGCCGGAATAGTCTTCATGTCGCTGTTGTTGTTTGCCTCCACGACAGGCGGACAGGACAGAGAGGAACCATCACTGCCGGACGTTTTCAACGAACCGATGGCCCTTTTTTCGAAAGCCCTGGGCGAGTTTGGACGTCCGATTTCCTCGAGCAACCGGGAAGCGCAGGCGTATTTCGACCAGGGGTTCCAGATGATGTATGCGTTCGCCAAGCAGGATGCGACCCGCTCCTTTCGAGAAGCCTGGAAGCGGGATCCGGATTGCGCGATCTGCTACTGGGGGGAAGCCTGGTCCTGGGGGTCGTACCTGAACGGGCCGATGCGGCGCAATGAAGCGCCCCACGCGTATGCGGCGATCCAGAAGGCGCTCGAGCTGGCGCCGGACCACGCCACGCCGGTAGAACAAGCCTTTATCGAAGCAATGCGCGTGCGATATGTCGAGGACTTCGACCCGGACAAGCGGGTTGATCAGGATCGCCCGTATGCAGAAGCGATGCGAAAGCTCGCCGACAGGTACCCCGACGACCTGGATGCCGCCACGCTCTACGCGGACGCATTGTTCCTGATGGAGCCTCGCCAGGGAACTCGCGACTTGAACGATCCGAACATCAAGCGCCTTCATGGTGTGCTCGAAGGCATCCTGGAGAGAGATGTCCGGCACCCGGGCGCCTGTCATCTCTACATTCACGCCACCGAGTCCACGGTCTCGCCGGGCAAGGCCGAGGGCTGCGCCGAGTTCATCGGGAACTCCATACCTGGTGCCAGTCACATCAACCACATGCCGTCTCATACCTGGAACGAGATCGGGCGGTGGGGAGATTCGGTCCGCGCGAACATCCAGGCCTGGCATTCCGACCTGAAGGCGGACGTCGGCGAAGGGTTCGCGATCTATCCCAGCCACAACCTGCACATGCTGCTGTTTGCGGCATCGATGGACGGCCAGGGCGGGCTTGCGATCCAGGCCGCCAAAGATTACGCGAAGCTGACGGGCGACACGATGTACCACGTCCTCACACTGGTCCGGTTCGGCCGCTTCGATGAGGTTCCGGAAGTCACGGACCGCCCCGACGCCACCGTCCAAGCCGGTATGTGGAACTTCGGTCACGGCTACGCGCGGCTTCGTGCGGGCGATGTCGATTTTGCCCGGGCCCATCTGAACCGGGTTCGGGAAGGTGCCGATTCGACGTCGAGCTTCCGCAGACAATCGGCCGAGAACCTGCTTGGAACTCTGGCTGGGATCCTGGAAGGAGAGATCCACAGGGAATCGGGAGATCTGGGCGCTGCGATTGCGTCCTTCGAACGCGCAGCAACTCTGGAAGACGAACTGATTTACGACGAGCCGGAAGCGCTGCCGTTCGCGGCGCGACACTGGCTGGGGGCGGCACTGCTCGAAGCGGAGCGGTACGCCGAAGCGGAGCGGGTCTACCGGGAGGAGCTTCAAGACCACCCGCACAACGGCTGGTCGTTGTTCGGGCTCATAGCCGCGCTGGGGGCCCAGGGCAAATCGTCGCCGGAAGTGGACGCCGACTTCGAGGCCAGTTGGGCGCGGTCGGATACCTGGATTCGGGGCTCGAGGTTCTAGTGGCCTGTAACAGTGCTATCGGTACCAGCGTTCGGCCGAACGGCGTCGGATTCTAGGAGTGACGCTCGAGCCAATGCTGCTTCATTGCGAGGGCGTTACGACACCGAAGACGGCGCCGTTCCGCCGAACCCTTCGGGCCGATGGGAGTTGCGGGCGATCTCTTTGTCGGAAGCCGTCACCGATGACAGAGCATCGCTTTCCGTCTCCCTTCGCGACCTCGCCCGCAAGACCCATCGGCGATGGTACCGATAGCACTGTTACAGGTCACTCTAGAAACGGCCTCGGATGAGGCCGGACGACGCAATGGAAATTCGAGATTGGAGATTCGAGATCTCAGATCGGGTGGATCCTGCACTCGAGCTCCAATCCCGGATTTCAGGTAAACGCGAGCGGTTCTGCTTGAACCTTGGTTTGTTGGCGAGCTGCTAGCGCGATCCGGAAGCGGTTTGGAACGTATCCGCCCGCACCACCAGCTCTTCCATCAACCAGATGCGACGACCCCGGCGTTCGATTTCCTCGACATCTTCGTCGGGAAACATCACGAGCAACATACCGTGGACGAGAGCCAGGTAGTCGACATCGTGCATGAAAACGTGGTTCGGGCCGACGAAAAATGAATCCATTTTTCGGCCGGTCATCGATCGGAGCGCCTTCCTTGGCCAGATGTGAACGACAATAGTGGGTTTGTTAACGGGTGCGTTAACAAGAGCTTCAACAGCCATTCGGCGGACACGCCCGGTGTCCACGTCATGATTGGTGCGGTTGTCGATCAGAACTCGTGGTTGTGCGAAGAGGGGCGCTCCGAAAAGCAATATCACGATCGGAAGCAAACGCTTCATCATTCGGTCCCCCCTTGAATTGGTCTTTCAACTGCTTTATCGGCAGATGGGAACGGAGAAAATAGGAAATAGGGGGACTTGGAGGAAGAAAGTTGCAGCAGCGGGTTCTTCGTCCGGCTAGGCGAAGCGTACAGGCCCGGAGTAGGTGCGCTCTGTGAGCGCACATTGTTTGCAGGTCGAGGAACGTGCGGTCATAGACCGCACCTACACCCTTTTCAGGTTCTTGGACGAGCTTGATCGCCCGACGCGAGTCCGTTTCGCCGTGAGACTGAACCTGCCGGCAGCCTCCGTGGGTGTGTAAGGGTTGAGAGCAGATCGGGGATCGTCGTGAATCGATCTGGGTTTCGGCGTTTGAGCGGAGCGTGAGGTCCCGGCTATCCGAGCAACAGCAGCGTCGACCCCCAGGCCAAAAGAGCCGCCCCTAAGGGAGCGCTCATTTTCCTTCCCCAAGACACGTTCTTTTCCGTCGCCATCACGACGGCGAGGACGAACATCCAGCCCAGGCTGCCGACACCGACCACGAACATCAGCAGCATCAGGGCCCAGCAACAGCCGACACAGAAGATGCCGTGGTCAACCCCGAGTCGGAACGCCTGCCATCGATCATGGCTGCCTTGCCAGTGTTCGATGACAAAACTGAGGGCGGAGCGGCACTTGTCGAGACAGCGGTACTTGAGCGATGTGAACTGAAATCCTCCCGCAAGCAACAACAGAAGAGGGCCGCCCAGCGCCAGCCCGCTCGGCTGGGAAGATGCTTGGATCAGCCACTGCACGAGCAGGTTTGCCCCGTAAACAAGGACGCCGAACACCGACCACGTCAGGATGTACCCGGTGACCACGAGCGCAATGAGCAGGGCCCGATCGCTCCGTCTTCCGGCGATCGCGTGGAACGTCGTGACGACGGGCACGCTGGTGGGCAACATCATCGCCACGGTCATGACGACCCAACCAATGAGGAACAATAGGGCGGGTAGGGCCTCCGCCCCCTCGTGACCGAGCTGGTGGTGGTGAAGAAAACCGTAAGCGGGGTTGCTTGCAGCCCACAGACTCGCCCACGCCGCTGCTGTCAGCACACTAATCGATACTACAAGCAGCGTCCGCTCGACGACAGGGGGCGCCTGGACTCTGAACCCGGGCATGCCCGGCCCTCAGGCGGCAAAATGGAACGAGCCGGAAACGGCGTTGTGGTCCTTCAGATCGATCTCGAACTCCGGCGCATTCACGCGATAGTGCGAGGCCTTGCCGACGTAGGCCGGCGATCCCGGAATCGTCGTGAAGATCGTATCGTGCAGCGCCGTTTCCTCCCCGGTGGCGCCCTTAAAAGGACTCAATCCAGCGTCAATCGCCTCGCCTACCTTGAGTGTTCCCTTGACTCCTTCGACCTCGAACGTAATCGGGACCTGCTCGACGGCTGCGACCTCACCGACGAGCTTGGCAAGATCCGCGATCGGACCGCCCAGCTGACCGGTCCAGACGCTGAGCAAGGCGTCTTTCTGTTCCGAAGTGGCCTTATCGTCGACGTAAACGCGCACCCGCCAGTTTCCTTTCAGAATATTGCCGGGAATGTGGCACAGGATAACCAGTGCATGACCGGACACATCCAAGTCGTTGATCGTGCCCTTGTCGACGTGCCAGGCGAGCACACCATCACAGTAACCCTGATCGGGGTCTTCCCCGACCCAACAAGGGCATAGCACGTTGCACGTACAGACTTCAAGAAGACGGCCTTCAACCTCGTATGACATTGCTCCTCCCTGTTCTTAGTCCGGGTTCAGATTAGGGCGGTATCTTACGAGGCCATGAAAAGCCCGTCAACACAAACTCCTCGTCGTTGCCTCACTACGGGCCCGTATGAGAATACATCCCCTCATAACAGGACCAGGCTCGCAGATAGGACTGCTGCAAGGGCCTGCCATTTTAATGGCCTGTAGTAGGTCATTCATATGCCTTTATATTGGCCAAGGACTCAAGGGGTCGGCCAGCTTCCCCTCGTCGCCATTACCCGATGACCTTCCGTAACGTAGAGCAGGACGAACGGGATGATGTCCCCGCAGTCGTGTCTGAGAGCAGCAGACCGCACCCAATCACAGCGGACGCGGACGCGAAAGCTAAATGACTCATGAAAAAGAGGTTGTGCGGCAGTTGAGGCTTTTATGAAAACAACGAATATCCATTGTCACTAATATTTCATTGATTTTCAACGAATATTTGTGTTATTTCGACTGTGTGACCTACCGGAAATCTGACATCAAGAAGACGAAAAACGGGCTCCTGCGCGAGCTGCGCGCCTTGAGAAAACACGCCGCCCGGCTCGAAGACAACCAGGAAAAACTACTCGAGCGGGACCTGGAATTGACTCCCAAGGAGGAACAGCTCCGGATCATTTTCGAGCACTCGAACGACGTCATCTTCCTCATCGACCTGGAAGCTGACAAGATCCTCGACGCCAACCCGAGGGCGGCCAGCTTGCTGGGCTACTCGAAGAAGGAGCTCTTGACCGGTCAAGCCTCGATGCTTCATCCCCACGAAATGAAGAAAGCAAAGAGGTTAGCGAAAAGGGTCGTGAAGACTGGTGGCGGGTGGACCAACCAGCTCAGCTGCATGGCCAAGAACGGAGATCTGGTGTCCGCCGAAATATCGGCATCATTGGTCCAGTACCAGGACCGGAACTGTATGGTGTGGATCATCCGGGACGTGTCAAATCAGGAACGTCTAGAGGAGGAAAACGAGCACCTACGCAGGGAAATGTCCACGGAAGGCCGTTTCGGCGACATCATCGGGGCAAGCCCGGCCCTGACCAAGACCATCCAGCAGGTTCAGATGGTCGCGGGCACTGACGCCGCCGTCCTGATCACGGGCGAGTCGGGAACGGGCAAGGAGCTCTTCGCGCGGGCCATCCACAAGGAGAGCAACCGATCTGAAAACCCGCTTGTTCGCGTCAACTGCGCCTCCATCCCCGCCGAGCTGTTCGAAAGCGAGTTCTTCGGCCACATCAAAGGAGCTTTTACCGGAGCGGTTCGGGACCGAATTAGCCGTTTTGAGCTATCTCACCGCGGAACGCTGTTTCTCGACGAGGTCGGCGAGATTCCCGTTTCACTCCAGAGCAAGCTGCTTCGGGTCCTACAGGAGCGCCAGTTCGAACGAGTGGGCCAAAGCTTCACTCGGACAACCGATGTCCGCATCATCGCGGCGACGAACCGCGATCTCGCAGCCGATGCACGGGAAGGGCGCTTCCGGGAAGACCTCTATTACAGGCTGAGTGTCTTGCCGGTCGAAGTCCCGCCGCTGCGCAATCGGATCGAGGACGTTCCCGTGCTCGCGCGTCACTTCCTGGACGAATCCTGCCGACGGCACGGCTTTGCGGAAGTCCAACTGACGCGTGCAAACATCCGCCATCTCGAGTCCCAGACCTGGCCCGGCAACGTGCGCGAACTGCAAAACGCGATCGAGCGCGCAGTCATTCAATCGGCCGGCGGCCCGCTGGTCTTCGAGGACGGGGAACGCCGGGCGGAACCTCCCTCCCCGCAACCCGGATCCGACAACGGCGAGGGCGAGGGACCACTTCCTGAGAACCTGACACTGGGGGACTTGGAACGACTGGAGCGCGACATCATTCTACGGGCCCTGGAAGAATCCAAAGGCCGTATTTACGGCGACCTCGGCGCAGCCGTCCGGCTCGGTCTGCGACCGACGACGCTCGCCTACCGCATCAGGAAGCTCAACATCCACAACCGCTACCGGCCTGCCGACATCCGCTGGAACAGCAGCCGCCTGCTGCGCTAACTCGCTGAACATTGGCGACAGAGAAGAAAACCATCGCGACCGGCGTGGGATCCCGCAGATCGACCGACTTTTGCAGGACATGCGCTATGGCGTCCGTGTCCTGGCGAAGAATCGGGGATTCACGACTGTTGTGGTTCTCACGCTCGCACCCGATCTCGAACTTCCAATTTGAAGCCTCCTGGTCCACCAACTCGGTGGATTGATCCCGTTTATCCGCGACTCTTCCTCGTCAATGTCAACCAATTGACACCATTCCGGGCAGGCGAGCCCCGGTCCACGATCGCCGCTTCTTTCTTCCTATCAATAGCTTTGATCCGTGTCGCACCGGACGGGTCCGATTGGCTCGCAACCTGCAGGCAGTAGCTTGGAAATACCCAAGTTCAAGGAGGAACGCCATGCCCACTCATGGACGAAAAGGCTGGCAGCACAGCACCGGTGTCGGGTGCCACTTTGTTTTGGCGTCACTCCTCCTGGCATGTCTGACCACGGCGACCCTGGCCGCAGCGCCTCACGACGAGTCGCGCCCGAAGCCCGGGGACCTCGTCCGCGATCTGAATCAAGTCCCGAAGCTCTTCCCGAATTCCGAGATCGATCACTACGAAAAAGGTCTCACGGCCCTGGCCAAAGGCAGGAGCCGGAGCGCCATCCGGCATTTCGAGGCAGCCACCCGTCGGGCGCCCAAGTTTGGCGCCGCTCACATGTACCTGGGGATGGTCTACCAGACGAGTGGCTTTCTGGACGAAGCCGAGCGGGAGTACCTGCTCGCACGGAGCCTGACCGGAGACTACCGAATGCCGACGGTCAATCTCGCGAGTGTGTACCTGATGCGCGATCAGAACAGAAAGGCTGTCGGAATACTGCGTGAGGCCATCGCGATGACCCCGCCCCCACCTGTGGCGTTTTACAACCTGGGGCTTGCACTGTTCCGATTGCGCGAGCTTGCTGGAGCGGAACAGGCTCTGCTTCGCGCCCTGGAGCTGGATCCGTCTCTGTCGCCTCAAGCATCTTCGATGCTCGCGCGTATCTACCTGTCTATGGGCGACCAGCAACGGTTGATGAAACTCCTCGATTCGTACCTGGCAACCAATCCGACTGGCAAGGACCGCGAATGGGCCGAGCGCCTGCGCTCGCAGATCCTGAGTATGCTCCCCAACACCCCGTCATCCGGACCCCGAAACAACTAGCCCGTCTTCAAAAAAACATCAAGGGTGTCATCAGCCCGTCCCGAAACACCTTCCGCCCGCTCACGCTCACCACGCCCCTTCACCCGATCATGCTGAAACGAAACGGTTACGCCGATCGTAACGCGATTTTGGGTTTTTGGCACACGTCTTGCCTCTCAAGAGTCGAGAACATCCAGACACATTTGCCGGAGAAAACGCGATGCACGATCACCGGAAAAAAAGGCCCTTGCACCCCAGCCTGAGACTGGCCTTGCTCGTCATCGCGCCAATCGTCTGCTCTTATCTCCTCGCTCCGGTTTCCATCCTCGGCCAGGCCGACCGGCTGAGAGGGAAAGTCATCGACGAGCTCGGCCAACCCGTTGCTCACATCGAAGTTCGTTTTCTGGGCGTTCCCCCGAGAACGACCTTCACCGATACCTTTGGGCGATTCGAATTCTTCGGGGTGGCAAGTGGACGACACCGCATCGTCGTCGAAGCGACGGGTTACGAACACGAAACAGTCGTGGCGGATGGGTTTGCTCCGACACGCATCATCCTGCGCTCACTCCGCCGCAGACGTCCCGAACGGGCTCCGGAAAGCCACGTCATCGACGTCAGCCAGTTCCTGGAGAACTTTCCCGATGAAGCCACCAAGCACTACAGAAAAGGTGTCGAATCCAGCCGGAAAGGCCGTCGGGAGGAAGCGATTGAACACCTGAAGAAGGCGGTCGCCCTCGCGCCCCGCTTTCTTGATGCACATGTCAACCTCGCGCTGCTCTACCACGGAAACAACTGGCTCGAGGAGGCGGAGCAGGAGTACCTGGTCGCCCTGTCGCTGAGCCGACAGCATCCCCGACCGCTCATCAATCTGGGCAGCCTTTACCTGAAACAGGGACGCAACAGGGACGCAATCGGGATCCTCCGGGAGGCGACACGGATCACGCCGCCGCCCACGGCCGCCTTCTACAATCTCGGTATTGCCCTGTTTCGAACAAACCAGCTGGAGGAGGCGGAGAGAGTGCTGCTTCGGGCGCGAGATCTCGATCCAGAATTACCTTCGGTGCGCCTCATGCTGGCCAACGTCTACCTTCGGACGGGAGAAAACGAGCGGCTCCTGAAACAACTCGATGGCTATCTTCGAGAAGGCCCGGATGGAGAGGGACGCGAATGGGCCGCACGCTTGCGGTCCGAGCTTCTCAAGGGAACGCTCGATCGACCGCGCAACTAGCCCGACTTTCGCAGTTGAGGGGTATAGAGGCAGTTAAGTCTTTTAGATTCAGTCGAGGTTACCCGTAGGTCTTCACCACAGGGGGGGCGGGATGCTACCGGGAGAGGGCCAGAACCGGAGCGGATCGGGCGGGGTTGAGCGTGATGCGTGGGGGCGGTTGAGTGGGCAGTTCGATGCGGAGTTCGTGGAGCAGCATTTTGGTGTCGGTGTCAGGCTGGGTGTATCGGGGCAGGATCAGCCAGCGCTGGTCCACGGTGGGAATACAGACATCGATCATTTGAATCGTGGCGAGTTTTTCCATTACCGAAGCGGGCGTGAGTCCGGAAGCATGAGCCATCAAACGATGTTTCAGCGTGACCTGAAGACAGTAGGCCAGAAACGCAATCAGGATGTGTGCATCGGCGCGATGTTCGAGTTGATGATAGATCGGGCGGACGCCTAGTTCGCTCTTGAGTGAGCGGAACACCGCTTCGATCTGGGTCAGTTGCACGTAGCGCGTCCAAAGCACGGCCGGGTCTTCGGCGGTGAGATTGGAGCGCAGCAGGTAGTGGCCGTCACGCAACTGGGCGGCCTGGAGTTTGGCTTTGTTGACGCGGAATCGAAAGGATTGGCGGGTCACCGGCTGGCCGTCCTCGGGCACCTGGATCTGGACAAAACCAAACGCACGACCCGCCTGGGTTTTCGCCGCGCCGATGCGCATGAGCAGTTGATCGCGTGACGGCAAGCTGCGGCGCATCGCACGGAGTTTGCGCAACAGGCGGACCAGACGTTTCCGGCGCATGGCCCTCTCTTTGGCCTGACGGCCCGTGCTCTTGGCCAGCACATAGAGTTCGCCGTCGTCTTCGAACAGCTTTACCTCCACCGAATCGCGGACTTGCTGCCACGGCAGATCCAGCCACTTCTGTTCGGTTTGTTTGATTTTGCTTTTCGGTGTTCCCACCAGATAGGACACCTGACGGTCCGGGTCCCGCATCTCGGCCAGAACTTCTTCGGTCGGTATGCCGCGATCCATCACCCATAGCCGTTTCGCTTTGCCGTAGGTGGTTTCGATCTTGTTGAGAAAATCCCGTAGCGTTGTCCGATCCGATGTGTTGCCCTCCATCACCTCGTATGCCAACGGAAAGCCGTCGGTCGTGATGACCAGCGCGATGACGACCTGCAAGCAATCGGGCCGTCCATCCCGGCTGTAGCCCCGCTTGGCTTTCGGGTTGTTTTCCATCTCGCCTTCAAAGTAGGTGCTGGTCAGATCGTAGAGCAGCACCTCGAAGTCGGCGTCGAACAGATCCGCCCACTTGCGTCTCAGCCAGACGAACAACTCTTGCTTGTGCGCCAACAGCCGGTCCAGGCAGCGATACAACCGGTCCTTGGAGGCCACCTCAAAATCCACGCCCAGCAACTCGTCCATCGCGCTATTGGAAAACCAATGGCGGTGCACTCGAAATTCGCTGCCTGGCTCGATCCACCGGTTCACCACCAGCAGCCGCAACACCTTCTCCCAACCGACCGCCTCGCGGCCCTTGGGCAACCGTTGGCGCCAGAATTCCTCCAATCCCAGATCCCGCCACACCTGGCATGCCAACCAGCAGTTGCCGAATGGCCGCGGCCGCCGCAACTCCAACCCGCTTACTTTCAACTGCAAACTATCGAGGGCATCGGAGGGAATCTCTCGATCCTCGGGAAACAAACTCAAGGTTCGGCTTCGTTGATCTTTCTCGTCGAACACATCTAGCGTCTTGCGCCACGCGGCCTCCTGGCTGTCATTGATTTCCCCCAGGTACAACACGGTCCGCTGCACCGTCTTTCCCGAGCTCAACCGCCGATTCTCGACCACGCTGAAGTATCGATGGTCTTTGCCGTCCTTCTTTCGATTCGTGCGTCGTAGAAACATCCCACACAGAATCACAGAAACGTCTTCAGAAAAACAGGGGGTAGGTCTTCACCGCAGCCGTTCTCGAAAGGCCTCGCTTGAGGACACAACTACTTACGCTTTTGAAACCGTGAAAATTCGTCTTGAAGGTGGCCCAACTGCGAAAGTCAGGCTAGGAGTCTGCGCGGCAGAAGGACCGGAATTGGGCGGATAGAGATCGAAGATAGGACATGTCACGAACATATCGAACCTATATCCCAGAACAGAGCCTGCTGCTGCCGCCGTCGCTGAGAGATTGGTTGGCCGAAGATCACCTGTCGTACTTCATATCGGACACGGTGGACGCCATGGATTTGAGCGCGTTTGAGCAGCGGTATGGAACGGACGGACCGGGCAATCAAGCGTACGATCCGCGGATGATGGTGAAGGTGTTGATCTACGGGTACGCGACCGGGGTGTTCTCGTCGCGGAAGATCGCGGCGAAGTTGACCGACGACGTGGCGTTCCGGATGTTGGGAGCGGAGAACTTTCCGGCGCACCGTACGATCTCGGATTTTCGCAAACTGCATCTTGAGGAGTTCGGGAACCTGTTTGTGCAAGTGGTGATGATGGCGCGGGAAGCGGGACTGGTGAAGATGGGAACCGTGGCGGTGGACGGAACCAAGATGCGGGCGAATGCGAGCAAACGCAAAGCGATGAGCTATGAACGGATGAAGAAGCAGGAGACCGAATTGGGCGAACAGATTCGGGATCTGTTGAACCGGGCTACGGCGACCGATGAGGAAGAAGACCAGCGATACGGCAAGGACCGGCGCGGAGACGAACTGCCCGATGGGTTGTCGACCCGCAAAAAGCGATTGGCCACGATCCAGGCAGCAATGAAACGGCTCGAAGAACGTCAGATGGCTGCGGACCAGGAAGCGGGACGGGAACCGGGAGACGACAAACCCGGATGCGGAAAGAAGCCATTCAAACGCCCCATGGGCGAGCCCAAACCGACGGCCCAGGACAACTTCACAGATCCGGAAAGCCGGATCATGAAAACCTCCACTGAAGGGTTCCAGCAATGCTACAACGCGCAGGCGGTGGTGGATTCCGAGGCCCGGATCATCGTAGCGACAACGGTGAGTTCCAATGCGTCCGACGCGGGACAGTTGGAACCGACCCTGGATGCGTTGAACAACAACCTGGGAGAGCATCCCGAACGTGTACTGGCCGATGCGGGATATCGATCCGAGTCGAATCTAGGGATGTTGGAACAACGTCAGATTGACGGGTATGTTGCCATGGGTCGCGAGAAGAATCTGGCCGATGTTCCACTCCCACCCAAAGACACTGCTGTTGGCCGGATGATGAGAAAGATGAAAACCAAGCGTGGGCGCGACCGCTACCGGGCCAGAAAGCACATTGGCGAGCCGCCCTTCGGGTGGATCAAGTCGGTGCTCGGATTCCGACAGTTCAGTCTACGCGGTTTGGACAAAGTGACCGGTGAGTGGAACCTGCTCACTCTGGCGGTGAACTTACGGCGGATGAACGGGATGATCGAATGGGCATAATCCGGAAAACCGGAACCCAGCAGACCCGATACACGGCCAATTACTGGTATCCGTACAGCTCTGAACTCCTCGTATCGGAAGAATCGATGGGTTCTCCTCCGAAGACCCTCTCAAATCCCAATAAATTCGAGTTCTTCGCGCTCTGCCGCGCAGACGGACGGACCGGGCGGAATCAAGCGTCACGATCCCTGATTGTCTCCAGCGGATGATGGTGAACGGTGTTTCATGATTTGAGCTACGGGTACGCGACCGGGGATGTTCTCGGGTAACGCGAGCGAAGATCGCGGCGAAGTTGACCGACGACGTGGCGTTCCGGATGTTGGGAGCGGAGAACTTTCCGGCGCACCGTACGATCTCGGATTTTCGCAAACTGCATCTTGAGGAGTTCGGGAACCTGTTTGTGCAAGTGGTGATGATGGCGCGGGAAGCGGGACTGGTGAAGATGGGAACCGTGGCGGTGGACGGAACCAAGATGCGGGCGAATGCGAGCAAACGCAAAGCGATGAGCTATGAACGGATGAAGAAGCAGGAGACCGAATTGGGCGAACAGATTCGGGATCTGTTGAACCGGGCTACGGCGACCGATGAGGAAGAAGACCAGCGATACGGCAAGGACCGGCGCGGAGACGAACTGCCCGATGGGTTGTCGACCCGCAAAAAGCGATTGGCCACGATCCAGGCAGCAATGAAACGGCTCGAAGAACGTCAGATGGCTGCGGACCAGGAAGCGGGACGGGAACCGGGAGACGACAAACCCGGATGCGGAAAGAAGCCATTCAAACGCCCCATGGGCGAGCCCAAACCGACGGCCCAGGACAACTTCACAGATCCGGAAAGCCGGATCATGAAAACCTCCACTGAAGGGTTCCAGCAATGCTACAACGCGCAGGCGGTGGTGGATTCCGAGGCCCGGATCATCGTAGCGACAACGGTGAGTTCCAATGCGTCCGACGCGGGACAGTTGGAACCGACCCTGGATGCGTTGAACAACAACCTGGGAGAGCATCCCGAACGTGTACTGGCCGATGCGGGATATCGATCCGAGTCGAATCTAGGGATGTTGGAACAACGTCAGATTGACGGGTATGTTGCCATGGGTCGCGAGAAGAATCTGGCCGATGTTCCACTCCCACCCAAAGACACTGCTGTTGGCCGGATGATGAGAAAGATGAAAACCAAGCGTGGGCGCGACCGCTACCGGGCCAGAAAGCACATTGGCGAGCCGCCCTTCGGGTGGATCAAGTCGGTGCTCGGATTCCGACAGTTCAGTCTACGCGGTTTGGACAAAGTGACCGGTGAGTGGAACCTGCTCACTCTGGCGGTGAACTTACGGCGGATGAACGGGATGATCGAATGGGCATAATCCGGAAAACCGGAACCCAGCAGACCCGATACACGGCCAATTACTGGTATCCGTACAGCTCTGAACTCCTCGTATCGGAAGAATCGATGGGTTCTCCTCCGAAGACCCTCTCAAATCCCAATAAATTCGAGTTCTTCGCGCTCTGCCGCGCAGACTCCTAGTGGCCTGTAACAGGTCACTAGGACGGGTGTCGCGGAATCTCTCTTCCCTCCCTGACAGATCCGACCTGATTGTCTCCGCGCAACCTGTTTTGTGCGTCCATCCTGCACGCAGCAGGTATACCTTTCGTGTGCCCGCCAACCAGATCCTCCACTAACGCCTCTTCATGAACGACTTGCGTTTCGCTCCACGAAAATAGGCCTCCCGGTGAAGTTGTAACTTCTTGCAAGCGTGGGTAACGCTGAGCGACCTAACCCAGTCACTGCTTAACGATGAAATATCACGACACGAGCCCCTATCGGGCCCGAACTCTTATCGGACACGCCGCGCTGATCGTCACTCTGGTTTCACTCATGACGACTCCATCTGGCGCACAGGATGGGCAGGCAGGGTGGCTCAGCGGCCAGGTACTAACCGAGCACGGATCGCCGCTGGGAAATGTTCCCGTGGTCCTGGAAGAATCCGGGTTCCGCTTCCGAACAGTGACCGATTCGTTGGGACGATTCGACTTTCTTGACGTGCTACCGGGATTGCACGAGGTTGTGATCAACCATGAGGGTTACGCACCGGTGCGTCGAACCGTACGCTCGGAGGGTACGCAACAAATTCGCATGCGCATTCGCCTGCATCCGATAAATGTCCCGAAGCGCACTCTCGTCACGACTAACGATCCCACGATCGACGTCAGCCAGTTCCGTGAGAATTTTCCGAAAGAGGCGCGCGAGGCGTTCGACAAGGGGCTCCGGGACAAGAACAGGGGCCGGCTCGCCGGTGCCATCAAACACCTGGAAGAAGCCGTCCGTCTCGCGCCGGACTACTATGACGCCCACCTCGACCTGGGCGTTCTCTACCAGGATCAAGGGCGACTCGAGGAAGCCGAACACCAGTACGACATCGCCCGGGAGCTGTCCCCGAACCGTGCCCGACCCCTGATCAACCTCGGCACCATCTACCTGCTCCGGGATGAGAACGAACCTGCGACCAGCATACTGCGTGAAGCTTCGGCGATGACTCCGCCCCCGGCCGATGCGTTCATCAACCTCGGGCTGGCGTACCACAAGATGGGCCGGCTAGACGAAGCGGAGGCCGCGGTTCTGCGGGCGAAGGAGTTGTCGGATTCCGGAATGATCCGCCTGCTGCTCGCCAACATCTATTTGAAGCGGCAGCGATTCGACCAGGTCATGGAACAGTTGGACGCATACCTGGAAGAGAATCCCGAAGGGGAAGCCCGGACGCACGTCGAGAAGCTGCGGGCTCAGATTCTGGGGCAGAACTAGCAGGTGGACGTGCGCTCTATCAGCGCACGTTTGTTCCGGTCGGACGAATGTGCGGTAGTAGACCATCCTTGTCTAGAACAGTTCGAGGGGAGGGGATACTTGGAGAAGCCCGCGGCCAAAGGCAGGTGTAGGGGCGGTCTATGACTGCAACACGAATGCCGTATATTGATACGGCATCAATGCTGGTATCATTGGATATGCCTTCGCAACAAAGAAAGGTGACAGTGATGCTGCCTCATGACCTGCTCGAGCGAGCCCAAGGAACGACGGGCGAAGGAGTGACAGCGACGATCCGTAAAGGACTGGAGTTGGTCGCCGCCCGGGAAGCCGCCCGAAAGCTGCGGGAACTTCGAGGAAAAGTTCGTTTCTCGGTGCGACTCGAAGTGATTCGAGAGGACCGAACGTGATCGCGATCGACACGAGTTCGCTGATCGCGTACCTGCGGGGAGACACCGGAGCCGACGTTGAAGCGGTCGACACCGCACTGGAGCATGGTCAGGCGGCCCTGCCTCCCGTCGTTCTGACGGAGCTGCTCAGCGATCCCAAGCTGGCGCGAGCGATCAAGCGTCTGCTCGCGGCACTTCCCTTATTGGAAGTAATGGACGGTTATTGGGAACGGGCGGGTTTGCTCCGGGCACGTCTGCTCGCGAAGAAACGGAGGGCGCGCATCGCCGATGCGCTGATCGCACAGAGTTGCCTGGACCACAACATGACGCTGGTTACCCGCGATGCGGACTTTCGACACTACGCGAGGCTAAAGCTCCTGTAGCCACGGTCTATGTGGGTGTTTGTCGTTCCCCGACTTTTCTGCCTATTGAACACCCGGGGACAGGGCCAGGCCGCGAGTCCCCCTCACACAGGTTCCCTCGCGGCACTTTTCTGCTTAACGAGGGGATGGCGGCCGAATCAACTCGCAATCAAGTCCACGGGGCCGTCGGGTTCTGGCTCGGGCGGTGTGCTTTCACCACCCGATGACGCCTTGGCGGCCTTTGCAATCACGTGAAAGGTCGGGTGGCGGCGGAACGACAGTTTGCACTTCCGCTCGTCCAGCTCGACGATCACGCTGTCGCCCGGATAGATCTGATCGGTCGCCATCAGGCTGGAGAGCGGGAAGATCAGGTGCCGCTCGATCGCGCGTTTCAGATGGCGCGCACCATAGGTCCGGTTCCAGCCCTCGTCGAGCAGGAAGTCTTTGGCATCCTCGGTCCAGCGCAGGACGAAAGGCCGAGCCGCCTCTGAAGCAATGACCCGTTCCTGCACCTGCCGCAGTTCGATGTCGACGATCCGCCGCAAGTGACCGCGGTTCAACGCGCGGAACACGACCACCTTGTCGATGCGGTTCATGAACTCCGGGGAGAACTTTCCGCGAGCGGCTTCGAGCGCGGTCCGGTAGATCTTCTGGTCGAGGTTGCCGTCCTCGTCGGGCCCGGCGGGCGAGAAGCCGATGCCGCCCGACATCAACCGCGCGATCTCCTTGGCTCCCAGGTTTGACGTCATGAAGACGACGGTCCGGGAGAAGTCGACCCTCTGGTTGTCCCCCAACGTCAGCGTACCCTTGTCGAGGATACCGAGCAGCAACTGCCAAAGCGAAGCGTGCGCTTTCTCGATCTCGTCGAACAGCAGGAAACCGAACGGCGCGTCGTCGGTGTGATGCTCGTCGAGGGCCTTCTGGGTCAGTAGCGGTGGAGTCTCGCGATGTCCAAGGTACCCCGGAGGGGAGCCGATGAGCTTCGCGATCTCGTGACCATGCTGGTACTCGGCGCAGTCGATCTTGATGAACGCCCTCGGGCTTCCAAAGAGGATGTCCGCGGCCGCTTCCACGACACGTGTCTTGCCGGTGCCGGTGGGGCCGAGGAACAGCAGGTTTCCCAGGGGGTGGCCCGGCATGCTCATACCCGCCTGGTATACCTGCAGCATGTGGGCGACACGCTGAACGGCACGGTCTTGTCCGACAACCTTCTGTCGAAGGCCGCGTTCGAATTCAACAAACTCAGGACTCCGTCTTTCAGGATCCAACCGCATTCCTCGAGACATCTGGACCTCCTTGCCCTTGCGATGCTGCGTCTTCGGTCGCCTAACTAAGTAGACGATTCTGCGGCACTATCGTGAGTGGCTCACGGCCTCGAGAGAAGTGGGGACAGACACCTATGTCCCTAACTTTCAAACTGTTTAGGGTGCAGTTTCCGTGGTTGTTTGCCGATTGTGAGAGTAGGCGCCCTGGCAAGAGTCGGCGGAAGACGAGGAAGACAACGCAGACGGCAGGGTAAATACGCAGCTAAATGGCTGGTTAATAGTGAGTAAGAGATGTCTGAGATACGACTAGGCGGAATCACGGTCAGCGCCGGCGGCGACAGGCTGATTTTCCAGAAAGTGGGCTATCCGAACCGAGAGGTTGCAGTCGGGGCCGAAGCTCTCCCGGAGCTGGTCGCATACCTTGAGAGTTTGAACCCGGAGGAAAGTGACCTGCGGGCCGGTTTTCGCGTACCGATCCCCCGAGACGGCGGGATCAAGGCCTGCGTGTCCGACGGAAAGATGATCTGGCTGGTGCGGATCCTGGACATCAGCCTGTCCGGCATCCTGGTGGAGTTACAAGGCCATGCTCGCGAGCTGCCGCTGAATACGGACCTTAGAGTCGAGCTGGAGTACGCGACCAAGTGCGTTGATCTACGCGGGGTTGCCCGGCGGCGGAACGGGTCGCGCTACGGGATCTCCTTCACGGACACTTTCCGCTGGGGCAAACTCGAGCCCCCGGACTCACTGATGGTAATCGTCAAGCAACTAGAAACCACCTGGCTGTCCAAACAGGCCGAAGCGGGCATGCCGGTCTTTTAGAGTCCGACCTCCCCGCCGCCCGTTCCAGGTGGGAGTATGAGTCTCTCCCTATTTTATTGGGCGTTAAGCTATTCGTTCCGCAGGGTCACGACCGGGTCCAGGCGCGTCGCCCGGAATGCCGGGATGTAGGTCGCCAGCAACGCGGTGCTGATCAGGATGGCGCCAGTGGACCGTAGACCTGGAACTGTCCGTCAACATCAAGGCCCGCGTTCTTGACCCGCCCGACCACACCGACGACTTCGCGCCACGAGGAACCGAATCGCAGACGCTTGCCGATCGGGTCCTCATCCGGCCAGAAGAACTCGGCGGTATCCCGATCGACGAGGACGACGAGCTGGCTATCGTATGTGTCGCCGCGATCGAAGGCGCGGCCGCGTAACAACGGGATGCCCATCGTCTCGATGTAGCTGCCGCTGATCCGACGCAGTTCCGCTCCGGGCGGGTCGGCCCCGGCAGCCAGCTCGTATCCTTCAACGTGGAACGTCGCCGTATCGTTGCGGATGCCCATCGGCAGGAGCGTCGTATAACCCGCGGAACGGACCCCCGGCAGCGCGGCAATCCGTTCGATCAGCTGGTCGAAGAACGCACTCTTTTGTTCCGGCTCCGGATAAGCGTTGTTGGGCAGCGACAGACCAGGGTGAAACCGGGGATCTTCAGAAAAGTACGGACGGCGAAACGAAAGTCTTGAACCAGCGATTGCAGCATGGGATCTCCTCTAGCAGCCCGTGGCAGAAGTCTGATGGCTCGCGTTACGACGGCGTTGCGCCAGATGCTAGGCGCTGCGCCGACCGGTCAGCGGGTCTGGAGAAAATGTCGCGCGGCAACAACGCAGATGGTGTGACGCCGCCGTAACCCTCCGGGCGCACGAGGGTTGCGGTCGGATACTTTGTTGCTCGTCGTCATGATGAAACCGCATCAGTTCCTCCTCGCGCCTCGTCTCCGCCTCCGAAGACCCGTGCGCGCGAACCATCAGACTTCTGCCACGGGCTGCTAGACGCGGTTGGCCCAAATGCTGTCAATACCGCTGGTTTGCGCAAAGGTTACGCCTCCGCAAAATGAAATAAGTGGAGAACCAAATGACTAAATAAGGGGGCTCTGCCCCCATTTTTTCTCCTGTCCCCCCATTAAGGGATAACCGGGAGGACGAGTGCCGAGGGGCGTGTCGCGTCGTGGTAGATCGTCTGGGTGGCTACACGGATGTCCGCCTCTGCTTCCTCTCCCAGCGCCTTTCCGGAATTCAGGTTCCGGGCGAAACGCGGAAAATTGCTGCTCGTGACATGCAGGCGGATGCGGTGGCCTTCCTTGAACACGTTGCTGGTCTCCCACATCGGGATCGTGACTTCGTAGACCTCGCCCGGCGTCAACAGCTCTGCGCGTTCGATAGAATTCCGAAAGCGCGTCCGCATTGCGCCCTCCGTGATCAGGATGGCACGGCCGTCCGGCCGCACGTCCGACAGCGTCACGAAGAGGTCGGTGTCGCTCACATCGGTGGAGAAGAACAGCCGCAGGTCGACCGTTCCGGTCACTTCGACATCTTCGGTCAACTCGTCGGTGGTGTAGACGAGGATATCCTGGCGTTGCTGGGTCGCCCGCTGGTCCAGCGGGCCATCCGGCGTCGTGCCCGCCCCGCAGCAACCGTGGCCGCCGTAGGTCGGGACCGGGTTTCGGGGATCGTAACGGTAGTGATCCGATTCGGCGCCCTCCGGCTCGTCCGAGCTCAGCAAGCCGTTCCCGAAGCGCGTGTTGGCAGCCCCGCCGCTCGCAAGGTACAGAGTTTGCGATTCGGCTCTGGAGAGCGGCCATTCCCACTCGTCCCGCCAGATGTTGTCGCCCATCACGAAGATACGTATCGGCGCCTCTTCATCGAGCCCGTTGTCGACATCCTTCAGATGGTAGTCGAACCACTGCATGTGAAAGTCGAAGGCGTCGACTCGAGCGACCTCGTCCCCGAAGTCGGCATCGCCGTAGACCGGATTCGGCCGCACACCGTGGCCCCACGGACCAATCAAGAGCTTCTGCCAACGCCGCGCATGCTCGGAGCGCGACCGCTCGCGCATGTTCGTGAAGTTCAGGATCGTCTCCGACACCAGGTCGTCGTACCAGCCGGTGACGTGGAATGCCGGCACGTCCATCTCGGCGTAGTCGTCCCGGACGCTCATCTGGCGCCAGAAGTCGTCGTAGGCCTCGTGCCCAATCGTGTCGGCGACGAATTCCGAATAGATGCCGACCTCGTCCATTGCGGTGTTCAAAGGAAGGTGGTTCATCGCCTGCATCCATGTCAACTCGGGCATGGTCTGTTCGGTGGCGATCGCCTCCTGCCGGGTCCCCCAGCTCAGACCGAGCGCCAGGTGATAGAGACCGTTGGTCGACCAGATGCTCCCGAAGTTGTCCGACTGCGCCGCGATCGGCACGATGGCCTTCACGTACGGACTCCGAAAGCGTGCCGGAAGCAACTGTGTGAATCCCGGATAGGAGGACCCGTACATGCCGATCCTCCCGTTCGACCAGTCTTGTTCCCCAACCCACTGCTGCGTGTCGTATCCATCCCGGGCCTCGGTCGTGTACGGCAGCCAGTCCCCGCGCGAGGCGTAGATGCCGCGCGAGTCCATTATCATCACCGCGTAGCCTTCCGCTGCGTAGCGTCGCGCCGGGCGCTCGCCTCGATCTTTGTTGTACGGGGTGCGAGTGAGCAGGACCGGGAAGGGGCCGTCTCCCTCCGGCAGGTAGATGTCCGCTGCCAGACGCACACCGTCCGTCATCGGCACCAGGACGTTGCGCTCGACGCGCACCTCGGGCGCAGCCTGTTCCGACTGGGCTTCCATCTTGCCGGTGGCCAGACAGGCTATGGCCAAGACGATCAGAAGTGAGATCCAGGGTCCCGGCTGTAAACGTTTCATTGGAAACCTCCGATTGGTTGTGGGGTCATAGACCGCACCTACAGCTCATACGCTAGGTTGTGCGGTCATAGACCGCACCTACACCGTCGTCGCGACTTGTTGCGAAGAACCGGTTGATGGCCTGCTCGGTGTTGGGTCGGGTCGCGAGCGACACCATCACCATCAAGGCGAGGGAAGCGACCAACCCGGGATAGATCTCGTGAAAGTCGAACACGCCGACTTGCTTCATGTAGAAGCCGGCGGCCGCGAACGTCAGTCCCCCGACCGCGCTCGCGAGCGCTCCCGCGCGAGTGGCTCTCGACCAGAACAGACCGAAGAACAATGGAGCGAAGAGTGTCGACGCCATGCCGCCCCACGCGACACCAGCGATCAGGCTGATGAGGGGAATTGGATTCAGCGATATATAGGTGGCGATCAAGGTAACGGTCAACCCGAATACCAGTGTCGCCCGGCGGCTGATGGTCAGAAGTCGCGCGTCGCTTGCCTGACCCTCGCCGCGCCTGTAGACGTCCACCGCAAAGTACAGACCGACAACATGCAGCAACCCGTCCGTCGTCGAATGGACCGAGGCGGTGATCGCCAGCAGGATGAAGACGCTGACCCACCCTCCGATGACGTTCTTGAACAGGTAGGGCAGTGCGCCGTTACCGACCTGATCCGCAGGGATCAGCATCCCGGCTCCGACTCCGCATATGATCACCGACAGCAGGAGCACCATAATAACGATGCTCGCCAGCGCGATCTGCATCCGAGCGACCTCGGTGTTCCGGCTGGCGTAAAAGCGGTGCAGGTAGTAGGACTGCGTCGGGATGCCCAGACCCCAGACGAGCGCCCAGCCGATCAGATCACCGGTGCTCAAGACGTCGCCACCGAAGAAACGCGACAGATGTTCAGGAGGCGCGGTGATCACCGTGAACCCGGTCTTCCAGATTACGACGATCGCTCCGATCAGGACACCGCCGCCCAGCAACGCCGCCTGGATCATGTCGGTCCTCACAACCGAGGCCAGTCCTCCCAGAACCGTGTAGGTCAGGAAGATGCCCCCGACCAGCAGAATCGCCACGGGTACCGCGAATCCGATGAGCGTATTGAGCGTGATGGCCACGCCCAGCAGCTGCACGATCAGGGTGAGAGAGTACAACCCGATGATCACCAACGCCGAGAACACTCCCAGACCGGTCGACTCATACCGCGTACGCAGGAACTCCGGCACCGTGGTCAGCCCGGATCGGTGCATCTTCTTCGCGGCAACGACCAGCAGCATCCAGCCCATCGCGTAGCCGTAACAGGTAAAGGCAGCGGCGGACCAGCCGTAGCGCGACGCGTAGCCGGAAACTCCGATGACGGTGATGGCCGACAGAAAAGTCGCGATGAACGATCCCGTACCCAGAAAGGTGCCGATCGATCGACCGGCGACAGCATACGCGGAGAAGGATTCCTTCCGGTAGCCCCAGACCCCCACCGCGAGGACGAACAACGAATAAATGATGAATGCCGCCAGGAGCACACCATCCATCAGCGGCTCTCCTCGTCTGATTCGCGGCGTTTGAGGATCAGGGCGAGGATCAGGGGAACAAAGGCAATGGCCATGGCGGACAGTAGGATTAAGTAGATGGTCATTTTGGGCTTTGTAGGTGCGCTCTATGAGCGCACGTCGTTTCGGCTCGACGAATGTGCGGTCATAGACCGCACCTACACGTTCACTCCCGCTCGTTCCGCAACAAACTCTCGGACCGCGTCGATCGTGGCCTGGTTGCTGGAAACCACTGGAACACCGTATCGTTCACGCAAGGGAGCGATTGCGCCGATAGCCTGCCAGTTCGTGCAAGAAAGGAAGACGCAGTCTGCATCCACGCCGTCCATGTGAGGGTCGACAAACGCCTCGATTTGCTCGGGTGTTACTTCGCCGATGTCGCGATTGTTGAGAATACCCATCCCGGCGACCTTGACGAGTTCATACTCGCCCTCGCGCAGGCATCCTGTGACGGATTCGGTCAACTCCTCGACATACGGTGTAAATACGGCGAGCCGACGGACCCGGAGTCTCTTCAGTTGGGCCAGGACGGACGCCACCACCGTAACGCCCTTGCCGCCTGTCCCGCGTTGGATGCCCTCCCCGATCTCGCGGTCGTGGGCCACGCCACCCAACGACCCGGCCGAAGTGCAGCCAAAAACCGTCACATGCGGATCCGTCGTCGCGATCAACCTGATCGAGCGGGGCAGCTCTTCTTGCAGCATCCGTGTTTCGGCCTCTCGCGTGGCCTCCTCCAGCATCGTTCGCGAGGTGCTGATCGCGCACGAATCGCCCAGCTCCCGGTGCATGTCTGGCTCCATCACGGTGTTGGAAGACGGAACGATCAGTCCGACCCGCAGCGTTTCAGATCCCATGGGTGCGCCTCCGTTCCCGACACCCTACAACAGGCCCAAGCACTTGTAAAATATGTCCTCAAAAAATAGGCCAAAATAGGGACACGCTCCTCTGTCCCTACTTTCCTGCCGTTAACTGGAACCGTTCTTGCAGTGACACTCTGGCGGCACTTGCCCTATCCGTCAGATGTCGGTAAAATCCATATTGGAACCATAATGGAACCACCGAGGCCGAGGAGACTCCGATGGCGACTCTGACGATCAAGGGCATACCGGATCCGCTCTACAAAAGGCTCAAGAGGCGTGCCGCCGAAGAACGCCGGAGCATCAACAGCCAGGTGATCGTGTGCCTGGAGCTCCAGCTCGCGAAACCACGGCGGGATCCGCGGGCTATCCTGAAACGTGCCGACGCCCTACGAGAGCGTTTGAACCTCCCGGCGATGACTGATGAAGAATTCCGCAAAGCAAAGGAATACGGCCGCGAGTGATCGTCGTCGATACGAACGTCATAGCCGGTGTCTATATTGACGGACCCCGAACTGCGAGCGCAAAGGCAGCGTTCCTGAGAGACCCGGCATGGTTCGCTCCGCCGCTCTGGCGAAGCGAGCTCCGTAATGTTCTGGCACAGTATCTGAGGAGAGAACGCTTTCCGATCGGTCAAGCGCTCGACATTCTGGTCGAGGCTGAAGGCTTGATCGAAGGCCGCGAATACCCACCGGACTCCGCCCGCGTCCTCCGCCTCGTCGCCGACTCGAACTGCTCCGCCTACGACTGCGAATATGTCGCCTTGGCCCAGGAACTGTCGACTTCTTTGGTCACTTCGGACAAGAGATTGATTCAGGAATTTCCCGAGACGGTGGTTTCGCTGGAGATGTTTGCGGAGAGCTAGAAGAGCCCGTCAGCCCTTGCATAAGCGTTACCTTGTACGGTAACATCCATTAAGCGCAGTATGGGCAAGATCCGCCGTGGCGGATACGTGTTCCTGACGTGGAAAGGGGACCACACCCCGAGGCACGTCCATGTGTACCTGGATGGGCGGTTGATCCTGAAGTGGGATCTTGAGAACAAGATGGTGATGAAAGGACAGGCATCAAGGAAGCTGGTGGCACTGATCGAGCGGCTTGAATCGGAAGGTGGACTGTGAAGATCAAAAAGGTTGCCAGCAACAACCGGAAAAAGGTCTTCGAAGTCAACACAGCCCGACTGAGTCTCCTGTTTCCTTATACCAAAGCTCTTCCGCGACCCGATACCAAGGACCGAATCGTCCGAGTGTGGGTCGACAAGGAACTCGGTCGCGAAGCGTTCACGTTCGTCCTCGAATCCGGCCGCGAGGGAACTGTGCACATCGACCAGGTGTTGGACTACAACCGCGACCCTTCGTATCTGCGTGACATGCTCCTGTACCGCCTCACCATCGAAGCGCAACGTCGGGTCGGAGAAAGTCAGCTATCCAAAAGGGAAATCATCCGCCGCCTGGGAACCTCGGCGACCCAGTTCTACCGACTGCTCGACCAGACGAACTACCGGAAGTCCATCGACAAGCTCCTGGCGTTGCTCCATGTGCTGGACTGCGACGTGGATCTCGTCGTGCGGGAAAGGAGCGCGTAGCCGGCGTCTTCAAACGTGACGCCCGATTTGACGATGTCGTCGAGGCGATCGACCGCTCGTTCGGGGGAATTGGCGTCCCAGAAACGCTCGAACGCGGCGTCGATGGTCGTGGAAGGCGACTGTCCGGCGTAGGGCGTTCTGGAATCAGGAAGCCAGAGGGCGCAGAGGATCGCCGGGCCGATGATCCATTCGGAGGCTCGGTGCCGTGTCATCACGCCGGAGTATAGTCGGACACGTCCCGTTATTCGAGCGATTACGGCAACCAATCCTGCCTTGCGGCGTGTTCCACACAGGTCAGCTGATCCCCTCTCAGCGTAGCCGTGAATTTGTAATAGAAATAAGGGGGCAGAGCCCCCATTTCCCTATTTAGCCCATCAGGAATTGCAGCCTTCGTTCCACGAGCCTTCTTCTAGACAAACGACATGAAACTTTTTATTCTTGTCGGACGTCTACAAAAGAAACTGCTGGTGGTTGACGGAGGTTCGAACATATGAATCTGAGGACCGGACTCTTAGTCTGGGTGGGACCCGAGATCGTTGCGATCCTGTTCGCTTTGACAACGTAAAAAGAGCCCACCCCGATCGAGTAAAAGGGACCCACCCCCTGGGTTAATGGTTTGTAAGTAAGCCCGCCGTCGGGGCTGTGGGGTTATGTTTCAGAGTTTCTGCAAAAAAAGGTCCTGAAATAGGAAGGGGCCAGGGTATCTCCGAAAAGTTGGTAACCAATCAACTTTGAAACGAAGGAGATGAACCGATGGCCCGAACTAAGATTAGGCGAAAGGGAGTGGATTGGAAAGAACTGTTGGGAGAGGAAGAGGATCTGCTGAAAAGCGTCGTGCAGGAGGTGGTTCAAGAGATTCTCGAGGCGGAGATGGACCAGGTCGTGGGCGCGGTCAAGAGCGAACGAACAGGGGGTCGCACAGGATATCGGAGCGGCTACTACGAGCGAGGTCTGGTCACACGGGTGGGCAAGTTGGAGCTGCGCGTGCCGCAGGATCGTGCCGGCCGGTTCAGTACGGAAGTGTTTGAGCGCTACCAACGCAGCGAGAAAGCTTTCGTGGCCAGCTTGGCCGAGATGTACGTGCAGGGGGTGTCGACGCGGAAGGTGAAAGCGATCACCGAAGAATTATGCGGGCATTCGTTTTCGGCGAGCACGATCAGCCGGATCAATAGGACATTGGACACGGAGCTGAAAAAGTTTGCGACGCGAGGATTGGAAGAAGAATACCCCTACCTGATTCTGGATGCGCGCTACGAGAAGGTGCGCGAAGACGGGGTGATCCGGAGCCGGGCGGTCCTGGTAGCGATCGGAATCAACTGGGACGGCCGGCGCGGTGTGTTGGCGGTGGAACTGGCGGGACGGGAGAGCACGACCAGTTGGAGGCAACTCTTGCTGAGTTTGAAGCAACGCGGCTTGTGCGGGGTGGAGTTCGTGGTGACCGACGATCATGCGGGGTTGAAGAAAGCCATCGCAGAAGTCCTGCCCGAAGCGATCTGGCAACGCTGCTACGTCCACTTTCTTCGAAACGCATTGGATTATTTGCCGCGCAAAGCCGATGACGATTGTCTCCAGGAACTGCGTTGGCTCTACGACCGGCGGAACCTCCAGGAAGCGCGGCAGGATCTGGCGGCGTGGTTAACCAAGTGGGGGCAGAAATATCCCAAACTTTGCGACTGGGTCGAAGACAACATCGACGAGACGCTGAGCTTCTACACGCTGCCGCGCCAGCATCACAAGCACATGAAATCCACCAATATGCTGGAACGGCTCAACGAGGAGATCAAGCGGCGAACGCGCGTGGTGCGGATCTTCCCCAACGCAGCCAGCTGTTTGCGTTTGATTCGGGCGCTGACCACCGAAACGCATGAGAACTGGATCGAAGCGATCCGCTACTTGAACATGGATCTGTTGAAGGAACACAAAAAGGACTGGCACCGTCAGACGCCCGCTGCCTAAACGCGTCAAAACGGGCCAACAAGGGATCGGTCAGGATATTGATCGTCGATTACAGGGCATCCTGAAGCAAAAATCGCTGTGGAAAACCTTCGGAGGGGGCGAAAGAAAGAAAAAGAACCAAAAGAAAGAAACGCCGAGGCCTGATGGAAATGACGCCTCAGAGGAAATCCGCAAAAGACGCGGATTCCCTCTGAGCCTTGGAAAAGCTTCGCCAAGAACGCTCAGCTTTCCCACATTCCCACAGGCCCGACGGCGGTCAATACTTAAGAACTGAATTTTTCGGAAATACTTTTTGCAGAACTTGACGCACACAACTGGCTGTGGAAAGTGTGGAAGCCGAAGGCTTCCAAGCCGCGGTGGGAACGCGCTGGCTTTGCAGCGGGTTCCCACGGTGGCGGCACTTTCCACGGCCCGTCGCGCCCGCGTTTTTCACGCGGATCCTCCGGCGGCACGGGGTTTCTTTTTCCGTTTGCTGGCGGCGCCCAGACTTTCGGTGAACCGGATGCTTTCCCATTTGAACTCGTGAATCGAGCAGTGATGGGTGAGCCGGTCCAATAGGGCCGCAGTCAGCGCGGCGTCGCCGAAGACGCTGGTCCACTGCGCAAACGGGAGGTTCGACGTGACGATCACCGAGCCCTTCTCATAACGGTCCGAGAAGACCTGAAACAGCAGCTGGGCCCCCTCGGCCGAGAACGGGATATAGCCGACCTCGTCAACGACGAGCAGTTCAAAGCGGGACAGCTTGGCCAGGTACCGCTTCAACTGCCGTTCTTCGCGGGATTCGATCAGCGTGTTGACCAATCCCGCGGCCGTGGTGAACCCGACGCGGTAACCGTTGCGGCAGGCTTCCACACCCAGGACCGTTGCGGCATGGGTCTTGCCGGTGCCGTGCTTGCCCAGCAGCACAACGTTCTCGCGCCGGGTGATGTAGCCGCACTCGGCATAGTCGCGGACCTGAACCGCATCCAGCGCCGGCCACTTCTTCAGGTCGGTCGTTTCCAGGGTCTTGAGCAGTGGAAACCGGGCCTCGCGCAACCGGCGCTGGACCTGATTGGCTTGGCGCTGTTCCAACTCGCGGCTGGCCAGAGCCAGCAGGAAGCCGGTGTACCCCTCTCCGGCCTCCTTGGCCTGCCGGGCGTGTTCGCGCCACTCCCGTCCCATGGCCGGAAGCCGAAGCTGCCGTAATGCGTCGTCCAGAACGATCTCCTGGCCCGGTGTCATCGCACACCCCCAGTCAGGAGACGGTCGTATTGATCCAGATCGGCTCCAGCGATCGTCCGGTCGGTGATACCGGGCATTAACCCGGACTCGAGCGGGGCATGGGCTCGGGCCGGGGATGCCTCCCGCATCAGAATGTGCTGGACCGCGTCCAGTTCGGCGCAGTGGGCATCGAGCGCTTCCTGAAGGGCCGCCGAGACCCGGTCCAGAGCCCAGTCCTGGTGGAGTTGGAGGATGCCGATAAACTGCCGGGTGCCCCGGCTATAGCCGTGCCGTTCCCGCAACCGTTCCAGCGCCGTCTCGTAATGGGCGGGCCACTGGGGCCGCCACTGCCGAATCGGTCGGGCGCTTTCAAACGCCCCCACCTTCCGGCGGATCAGTTCCAGGTAGTGCATCGGATCAATCCGCCAGTCGCTATGACCGAAGGCTCGGGAATGTTCGGCCACCTTCTTCTGGTCCGCATAAAAGCGCACCCGGTCACAGCCAATATGGGCCCAGAGACGGCGTCCCACATACGCGGTCGGCACCGAGTACCGGTTCGAATCCACCTGCGCGGTCTGGTACCGGCTGATCCGCACACCCACCACCTTGGTGTTCTCAAATGGCGTCTCGGGCAGTGCCAACAGCCGCTCTTGCTCGGCAGCATGCCGTTCCCCGATCGTGCGGTCGTCGGCCCGGCCGCCGATCCGGCGCTGGTCGTCGGTCGCGCAGCGTTCCAGCAGTTGCGCGTTCAGATCCTCCAAGTCGGCCACCTCGGGAACCGGCACCAGGAAGTTCCGGCGTGCGAAACCCACCAGGCCTTCGACACCGCCTTTCTCCTGGCCCCGGGCCGGATTACAGAACCGCGCTTCAAACGTGTAGTGGGCTCGAAACGCCGTGAACCGGTCCTGCTCGATCCGGGCCTTCCCTCTCAGAACCCGCTTCACAGCCGTCTTCAGGTTGTCGAAGACCACGGTCGGGAATACGCCGCCGTACCAGCCGAACCCCCGGATCTGACCGTCCAGGAACATCTCCTGCCGTTCCCACCGATACGCCCGCACAAACGACTTGCCCGAGTACCTGCTCCGCATGCAGAACAGTTTGACCTGAAGATCTTCACCATTCATCCGGACCCAGGCCGTGCCCCAGTCCACTTCGGCTTCCGACGCCTGTTCCGGATCCAGCGGCACCACCGCCGCCGACCGGCTCCAGCCCAGCCGCATCTTCCGCTCCCGCACCCATCGCCGCACCGTCGGCTCGGCTCCGGTAAATCCATGCTCGTCCACCAGACGTTGCCACACCCGGTGCGCCGTGTGTCGCTGCTTGACCGGCTGCTCCCGATCCGCCCGCAGCCAGCCCTCCACGATCCCGGCCACCGGATCCATCACCGGACAGGCCGGCTCCTTCTCCCGCCGATACTTCGGCTCCTGCCCGGCCAACGCCTTCCGGACCGTCCGTCTCGTGTGCCCGGTCTCCCGGGCGATCTGTCGAATGCTTTTCTTGTAAACCCGATCTGCGGTCCTGACCATCTCGTACTGATCCATCCCTAACAACTCCTCACCCTCCCTCCCGCCTTGCCGGTTCATCCGGCGACACGCCGGGGGAGGCTATCAGGGGTGGGTCCCTTTTGCTCGATCAGAACCCCCTTGGGTGGGTCCCTTTTACGTTATCGAAATCACCTGTTCCTGATCACGGAAGGCGAGGCAACCAAGAGACCTCAGGAGGTGTCAAACGCCGAGCTGGTCGTGACGACGGAGTGGCTGGCGGAGCATCTCGGTGACCCGAACATGGTCGTGGTCGGCACGGGATCGCGAGACGACTTTGAAGATGGGCACATTCCAGGTGCGGGTTTCGTCCCCCACATGGCGACGATCGGTGACGGACACGGTTTACTCGAACCGGATGCCCTGGCAGGTGTGTTGTCCCGGGCCGGCGCGCGAGACGACGCCCGCATCGTCATCTATGGCGAGAGTGCGATGGAGGTCGGCTGGTTTTACATGGCGTTCGCGTCAATCGGACACGGGGACCACGTGTCGACGCTGAGCGGAAACATGCGCGCCTGGCGGCGCGAAAGGCGACCGGTTTCGACCAACAGTAACGGACCCCGAGCGGGACATCTGACTCCCCGGCCCGCCGGTGACGTGATCGTCAACGCAAGATGGGTCCGGGACCGTCTCGAAAATCCGGACATCCACGTCCTCGACGTGCGGACCAACAGGGAACGCAACCGGGGCTACCTTCCCGGCTCGGAGCTGATCTTCTGGCAGGATCTATTCACCAACCCCGACGCGATGGTCTTCAAAACGAGAGACGAGATTCAGGCCCTGCTCCGCAAGGCCGGCCTGGCGCCCGGGCAACAAGCCGTGACCTACTGCGCCATCGGCATGTGAGCCAGCCTGATGTACTTCGCCGCGCGTTACGTCGGCGTTCCGGCCCGCGTCTACGTGGGTTCATGGGAAGACTGGCGGCGGCAGCCCGGCTACCCGATCGCCGGCGGTGGGCGGAACTGACACCGAACCCTGGGATCGAGTGTATGTGCGCTCTGTGAGCGCACAGGGTTTCCGATCAAAGAACGTGCGGTCATAGACCGCACCTACATTTGAAGACTGCGCGATCCGACGCTAAGAACAGCAAACAGATCACGAATTGATTTTGTGCCGACGAACCGGGTGCTTCCACTCAGGAAGATGGATCTACCTCTCACACACATCTGGCAGCCGGCTCGTGTGCCGACAAAGCAACTCGTAGTGGTGTTGCATGGACGCGGCGATTCGGCGGAAGGCTTTGTCTGGCTGCAGGAAGCGCTTGCTATCGATTCGCTGGACTTCCTGCTCCTCACCGCACCAGACCCATACGCCATCGGCTTCAGCTGGTACGACCTGCCGCCGCGCCAGCTTCCGGGAATCGTCCGATCCCGGCGGCTGCTCGGCGAAGTGCTCGCTCAAACGGAGCAGAACGGGTTCGCGCCGGAGCGAACATTCCTTTTCGGGTTCTCGCAGGGCTGTCTCCTGACCCTCGAATTTGGAGCGCGGCACCCACGAAGATTGGCGGGCTACGTCGGCACTAGCGGTTACGTATACGATCCCGAAGCGCTCCTCGGAGACCTCAACCCCGAAGTGAATCAAGGAGACTGGCTCATCACGCACGGCACTGATGACGAATTGCTGCCTGTGGCACAGACCCGTCAACAGATCGAACAACTCAACGCCGGCGGCTTCAAGATCGATTACCGGGAGTTCGCGAAGACCCACACAATCGACCCTGACCGGGAATTACGGGAGATCCGTGAATGGATGCTACACAGATGTCGCGCTGAGTAATCAGGGGAATCGTTGTTCTCGCCATTGAGATGGAACTTTATTGAAAATGTCGCCCGCATCGACCTGGTTGTGGAGATACCTTTGAATATGGAGGTGGAAATCGACGACTCTTCCGGTTCCATGGAGGTGTCCGGCACTGGCGCCCTCCGTATCGACGACAGCTCCGGGGATATCGACGTCAGTGGCATCAACGGGTCGGTGAACATCGACGATTCCTCGGGAAGCGTGGATGTGGAGGATGTCGCCGGTGATGTCGAGATCGAAGACCGATCGGGCCCTATAGACGTCCGTGACATTGAAGGTACACTGCGGGTGCGCGACAGCTCTGGGTCCATTGAGGTCGTTGAGGTGGGCCAGAACGTAGTGGTCGAACGCGACGGTTCGGGTTCCATCAACGTGCGGAATGTCGGCGGTGACTTCACGGTGCGCCGCGATGGCAGCGGCGGGATTCGGTACAGCAACGTGGAAGGCCGGGTGCAGATCCCGGACGGTGGACGCTAGTGTCCTGAGTCAGAAGTACGTTTGCTATATTTCGGTGCGCAACGACGCTGGATTTGGCGGAGCGACGACGAGCCAATGCTCATTCATTGCGAGGAGGAGCGACTCCAAAGACAGCGCCGTTCCGCCCGAACCCGCAGGGCCGATGGAAGTTGCCGGTTGTGAGGGCCGAGCCGGCCGCGTGCATACCCCCGTTGTCGATCGGTTCAACGTCCACCCAGCGAGTGGCAACATCCATCGGAGATAGTGAACGAACTTCTGACTCAGGACACTAGCAGCCCGTGGCAGAAGTCTGATGGCTCGCCCTTCCCGCTATTAATTAGGGTGGCAGAGCCCCCGTTTCCCTAATGGCTCATCAGTTATTGCGTGTTTGGATCGGGGGATAGGGTCATTCTCTGAATGCCGGTTCGAAAGACGATCGCGGCGCCCACTGAGAGCACGAAGGGAAATGAAAGCCCGAGAAATCCGATGACTTTTCGCAGAGTCAGATATGAAACGAGCAAGGCTCGTTCGCTTTCCGGTCTCTCGTTCATGTCTCCCCCTTGGAGTCAGAACGTTGCGGCAGTCGGTCTATGTTGCACCTGCTGGTTCAGCCAGCTCTCGGCGGCCCTTGCGGTTGCTAGCACGGCGACGACGGCGACGGTCGCGCGGGTGAACGTCATTAGGTTCCAAGTTGTCGATGTGCTCATTGTCGTGTTGACCTCGGTTCGCTACAGATTGGGCCGGCATCACAGAGTAATCTCGGGATGTTTCAGGTGGTGGCCGGAGGCATCCTGGTACGCCTTCGCCACGGCCAGGAGTTCGGATTCGCCGAACGGACGCGCGTAGAACGTCATGCTCGTGGGCATGCCCTCTTCGTCAAATCCGTTGGGAACCGCCACGGCCGGGTACGTCGCATAGTTGCACTGCGTCGATGCGCTCAGGCCCGGCGGTTGTTGATTGGCGCCGCCGCCACCACCTCCGCCGCCTCCGCCACCCGGGGGGGTAGGTCGGCGCTGACGGCGCGGGATCAGGAAGACGTCGATACCTTCCGTGGCCTTGGCCAGGTCCATCATCATCATCATTCGAGCGCGTTGCGACTGGAGATACTCGACGGCCGGGATCAACCGGCTGGCCCGGAAACCGGCGGCACGGGTCTCCCTCGTGATCTGATCCACTCGGTCCGAGCGGACGAACTCGTCGAAGAACGCAGCCATCTCGACGTTGTGTGCCGTGACCGAAACCGGGAATCGAGGGACGTCGAAGGAAATCGGCTCGACGCCCAGAGCTTTGAGCTCATCGAGCGTGGCCTGGTGGATCGCGCGAACGGCAGTGTCCTCGATGTCGTCGAAGGTTTCAGGAATGTACCCGACGCGCAGGCGGGTGATGTCCAGGTTGGCGTCCCAGTTGAACGGGATGTCCTGCACGCTCAGGTCGCGGTCGTCTTGTTTGGCGATCGCAGCCATTACGAGGGCACAATCTTCTGCGTACCGGCACATCGGACCGATGCGGTCCTGCGTCCACGACAACGCCATCACGCCGTAGCGGCTGCTACGCCCCAACGTGGGACGCAACCCCGTGACGCCGCACGCAGAAGAGGGTCCCAGGATAGACCCGCTGGTCTCGGTGCCGAGCGAAAAGCCCACGCACCCGCCGCCGGTGGCCGAACCCGGACCGGCCGAGGATCCGCTCGAGCTCCGTTCGGGATTCCACGGATTATTGGTCCGGCCTCCGAACCAGTTGGCTCCCCCGGCAAACTCTCCGGTCGTCAACTTGGCGATCAGAACGGCACCCGCGTCCCGGAGCAACTCGATGACGGTGGCGTCGTAGTCGAGGACCTGTTCCTGATAGGCGCCCGATCCCCATGTGGTCCGGTAACCCTTGGCGGCGATGATGTCCTTGGCGCCCCAGGGGATGCCGTGTAAGGGCCCCTTGTACCGGCCAGCGGCGATCTCGGAGTCGGCCTGGCGGGCCTGGTTCATAGCCATGTCGTCGGTGAAGCTCACGACGCAATTGAGGACGGGGTTGTACTTCTTCAACCGTTCCAGGTACATCGTCGCGAGCTCGACGGAGGTGACACGGCGCGAGCGGATGAGCTCGGCCAGGTGTCGGACGGGCCAGAACGCAACGTCTTCCAGGTTCGAGGGACGCTGCACGTTGGGCGGATCGCTGATCCGAAACGGACGCGCCGACCGGTCCACCTTCATGCCCGGCACGATCGGATCGAAGTGAAAAGGCGGCGAGATGTCGTTGGGGATGTGGAAGTCATGGAGCTCTTCGTAATCTTCGAGAGCGTTGTTGGCCCTTTCGACCATCTCCTCCCGTTGTTCCTCGCTGAATTCCATTCCGGACATCGCCAGCGCATCGCGCAGCATGTCGGCCTTGATTCGGGCTTCTTCGGCCTCCTGCATCTTTCCCCACAGGACTCCGGGGAGAAGCGTCGCGCCGAGGCCGGCCTGCGCAAAATGGGCCATGAAGCGCCGTCGGGTCTCGCTCGTGTTCATCGTCACGGCATACCTCCGCTTGGGTAAAATCGGTCTCGAGAAAGGCTGATTTGTCCGACCAGTTCACCTTCACCCTCGACCCGCGCGGCCAGCGTTTCGTCCGGTCCGGGGCTGGCCAGATTCGAAATCGTCGTGATGCCGCCGGCCAGTGCGGCCGCCGACCCGCTGGTGTAGTCGTCGACCCGGCTCCCACCCAGGTGAACGTGGGGGTCGACGCCGCCCGGTATCAGCAGCAGCCCGTCGGCATCGATCTCTTCGGCGCCGGCGGCCGCGCTCAGGCCCTGACCGATCTCGACGATCGTCGCCCCGCGAACCCGAACGTCGGCCGCGTAGCGACCCTCGGAAGTGACGACAGTGCCGTTACGGATGATGATTTCTGTGGGTTGCTGTGCTTGGGCATGAGCAGCGATCGACAACAGAACGAGTGATAGTAGAATGCAATGACTTGCTGAGGAAATCCTCATGGCGGCCCTCCCAACCGATGCGGTCTTTCAGGGTGGTTGTTTGTTCAAGGAGCCTGCCAGGGACCCCTCTCGATGAGTTGGCCGCTGCCGACTTCCCCAACGATCTGGCCGTCCTGGTAAACGATCTCGCCCCGGCGGATCGTCATCGTCGGCCAGCCGGTCACTTCCCGGCCCGAATACGTCGAATAGCCAGCCTTCGAGAGCATGTCTTCGTCGCGAACGGTCCGGGTCTCGCTCGGATCCCAAAGAACGAGGTCGGCGTCGGAACCGATAGCGATCGTTCCTTTCCGCGGATAGAGGCCGAACAGCTTTGCCGGATTCGTCGAGGTGACGGCGACAAAACGTTCCGCGGAAATGCGCCCCGTCGCGACGCCTTCCGAGAACAGCATCGGCCGAATCAGCTGCAGGTTGCTCATCCCGGCGTTGTGGTTGGCGATTGTCTGGCTCGGGTCGAGTTTTGTTTCCTTCAGGTACGGGACATGATCGGTTCCGAGGACATGGACCGTTCCGTTGGCGATGCCGGTCCAGAGCGCGTCCTGATCGCTTTGCTTCCTGAGCGGAGGCTGGCCGATGTAGAGCCCCCGGTCGTCACCCTCGTAGCGTTCCCCGGTCAAATGCAGGTAGATCGGGCGCGTTTCGACGAAAACCGGCAATCCACGCGCCTGCGCGTTCTGAGCGACGCGGAGAGCACCTTCCGAGGACATGTGAACGATGTAGATGGGGGACCCGGTCGCCTCGGCCATCCCTATGGCGCGCTGCGTCGCGACTACCTCGCCGACGAGCGGTCGGCTTTGGGGATAGTACTCGAGCGACGTGTGACCGTCAGCGGTCAATTCTGCAACGGCGTGTGCGAGGATCGGTCCATCCTCGCAGTGCATCATGCTCATCACACCGGCCTCACCGGCCGCGTCCAGCATCGCCAGGTATTCGTCGATGTGTTCTTCAAACGCGGGTCGGTTCATGAAGACTTTGGTGCTGGTCTGTCCCAGTTCGGCCAGCGCTTCCATCTCCGCCGGACGGCCTCGCGGGTCGTTGATGGTCGAGTGCAGTATGAAGTCGGCAATCCCCTCGGCCGCCACCCTCGCGGCCGCGCGTTCGACCACCGCGGCGAGGGGTTCCCCGTCTCGCGGGGTCGAGAAGTCCGAGACCGTCGTCACACCGCCCGCAAGCGCCGCCGACGAGCCGCTCGTGTAGTCGTCGGCGCCTATGCTGAGGTGGGAGTGAGGATCGACTCCCCCGGGAACCACGAGCAGACCCTCCGCATCGATTTCCTGAGCGTCGTTCGATGCCACAAGATCCTGGCCGATCTCGACGATCGTCTCGCCCCGAACGCGGACGTCGGCTTCGTAGCGGCCTTCAGACGTCACGATCGTTCCGTTGCGGACGACAATCTCCGTGGGTTGTTGTGCTGTCGCGGCAACTGCGGCCGACAACAGCATGAGTGACAGTAGAATGCAGAACCTGGCTGACGAAATCCTCATTGGTCCCCTCCGACCGCTGCGGTTGTGTTTCAGTTTCTGTGTGTCCGCCGAATTTATAACTCAAAGGGGTAAGTCTTCCAGAAAAATCTGGAAGGGGACGTCTTCCAGAAAAATCTGGAAGGGGACGTCTTCCAGAAAAATCTGGAATCCGCTCAATGAAAGAAAACGGGGACTACGGTGCATGTCCCTATTGTATTTGCGTCCGTGCTATCGTACGACCGTCATTCGACCCTCGAATGACGACGAACGTGCGCTTTGCAACCGAGTAGTCGCCGAGCGCCAAAATCGGGAGGAGGCACATGAGTTCGATCAACACGGGTCGTGTCGTCATGGGCGGCCTCGCCGCCGGGGTGGTCATCGACATCTTCGAGCTGATTTTCGGTATGGCGTTCGGGGAGCAGTTGGCGCAGGTTTCCTCAAGTATGGACCTGACGATCGACTCGGGCACGCTGTCCAGCTTCGCGATCATCGGTCTGGCGAGTGGGATACTCCTGGTCTGGTTTTACGCGGCAATCCGCGCGCGGTTCGGCCCCGGCCCGCGCACCGCCATCCTCGCTGCCGTCTACTGCTGGATCCTGCTCCGACTGATCCCCGACATGGCCCTGCTAACGGCCGGGATGGAGCCGGTCGGAACCGTCATGATGCATCTTGGCTGGATGCTCGTCGGCACCGTGGTCGCCCTGCTTCTGGGGGCCCGGATCTACCTGGAGGAGTGAGACCGGGTCTTTCAAGGTCCTCTCCGCCTCCGTTCGTCCGGAACTTCACGTGACCACGGCCGCCGTCGTCTCGGTGCCGAAGACAAGCGAAACTCTTGGATCGGGTGTAGGTGCGATCCCCGTAATCGAAACTCGCCCTCGATCGTGTCTAGGATGTCGATTTCTTCCGAAACGACTCCATCGTGTGGAAAGTTAAACAATAGTTCTTGACTGATCGTTCCAGAATATGCGAAGCTGCGCTCATGGTAGTTGGAAGACCAAGGCAATTTGAGCGGGAAGAGGCCCTCGAGAAGGCCATGGAGATCTTCTGGACCAAGGGGTACGACGCCACCAGTGTTCAGGACCTGCTCGACGCGATGGGGATCAACCGCGGCAGCATGTACGACACGTTCGGCGACAAGCACGCGTTGTTCGTGTCCGCGTTCGATCACTACGTCGCGAGGTTCGCCGAACGATGGAAGGCGGTCCTCAACGCGCCGGGTTCCCCTCTGGGAAATGTCGGGTCGATGCTCAACGAGGTTGCGACGCTCGCCACGGACGGCCATCAGCGGGGTTGCATGGTCACCAACTGCGCGGTCGAGCTGGCACCACGGGATCCCGTGGTCGCCGACGCGCTCAAGGGCGTGTTTCGCCAGATCGGGAGCCAGGTCCGTCACACGCTCGACCGCGCCGTGGAAGCAGGCGAGCTCGGGGCAGAGGCGAACACGAGAGCCCAGACGCGGTTCGTGATCGCGACGATCCAGGGGTTGATCGTCCTGGGCAAGTCGGCCCACACCCGGAAGGAACTGAAGGACGTCGTCGACGTCGCGATTTCAGCGCTCAAGTAAGCGCATATATTTTTTGGTTAGTTTTGGAACGAACATTCTATAACAAGGAGAAGACACAATGTTAGTTCTCACACACGACAACGATGTTTCACGACTCCCGAAGATTCGTGATTTCACTCCTGTCGGTCAGCGGCAGGAAAACACGAATTTCGGTTCGAAGTACGGACCGTGGGCGCTGGTCACCGGTGCCTCGTCTGGCATCGGTCGTGAATTTGCACGGCAGCTCGCCGCAGAAGGCCTAAACCTGGTGCTCGCGGCGCGAAGCAAAGATCGGCTCGAGCGCCTCGGGGAGGATCTGGTCGCCGCAAACAAGATCGCGGTGCGGACGGTGCCGGTCGACCTCGGCAGGAACGGTTCGACCGAGGTCCTGGAAGAAGCCACCGCCGACCTGGAAATCGGTTTGCTTGTCAACAACGCCGGCGTCGAGACCCACGGAGCGTTTTTGAAGTCTGACCGCGACACTGAAAACGCGCTGCTTCAGTTGAACGTGGTCCGTCCGATGGAACTGGCTCACGTCTTTGGACAGAAGATGGCCCGACGGGCAAAGGGTGGGATCTTCTTCGTCGCGAGCACGCTCGGCTATCAATCAGTGCCCTACTTCGCGAACTACGCGTCGTCGAAGGCCTACGTCCTGTCGCTCGGCGAGGCGCTCCACTTCGAACTGAAGAAGAAGGGCGTCGACGTCACGGTCCTTTCACCCGGCCTGACCGACACGGCGATGCCGCGGGGGATGGAAGGAGTGGACTTCTCGAAGACGCCGATCCCTCTCATGGACGTCGAGCCGGTCGTCCGAACCGCCCTCCGGAACCTGGGCCGACGGCCGTCCGTCATACCGGGAGCCGTGAACAACATCCTGGGTTTCGTCAGCAAGCGTGTTCTCTCGCGCAGCGGGATCTCACAGGTGTTCAGTGGGTTGGCCGGAAAGGCCATGCAACCGGAGTTGCTGTAAGGGTAAAGTCCGAAAATTTTTCTTTTCTTTTGGAACGATAAGTCAACAACACACATGTATTGAGGAGATAGAAAAATGAAACTGAAAACAGCAATCGCAACCTTGATTCTCGTCGGGCTCGTCCTGCCCCTGTCGGCGGAGCAACGCCCACTGAATTTGGATGGCCCTGCAGGCTTTATCCCGCCGCCGATCCACCCGGAAGGCGTCACTCTCGTAACCAAGCCGCTCGGGAACAACGTCTACGCGCTGCTCTCGAATCACCCCGGAGTCGACAACAGCGGGTTCATCGTGGGCGAACGCGGAGTCCTGGTCATCGACGCCCATATCAACGGCGACATGGCACGCCAGATTCAGGACGCGGTCCGGCGCGTAACGCCGAAGCCCATCCTCTACCTGGTCAACACCAACTATCACGGCGATCACACGTTCGGAAACTACGCCTTCCCATCCGAGACGATCATCGTCGCCCATCGCGAGACGGCGCGGCACATGCAGCGATTCGATTTTGAGCGCAACTTCCTGTTGGCGACGGTCAAAGGTGATGCGACGGTGTTTGACGGCGTCGAGCTCCGACTGCCCGATGTGGAGTTTGAAAATCACATCCGGCTCGATCTCGGGGGCCGATACGTAGATGTCTACCACTTTGGACCCGGGAACACGGCGGGCGATACTGTGGTCTACGAGCCGCAAACACGGACGGCGTGGACGGGGAACCTGGTCGTCGGCGAGGGAACCATCCCGTTCCTGATCGAAGGGCGGCCGGGGGTTTACTTGGAAACGATCTCCCTATTCGCCAGAACACTCGAGGTCCGGACAATCATACCTGGCCACGGTATACCGACCACAGCGGCGATCTTTGGTCGATACGTTCGCTATCTCACCGAGTTGATCGAATTTGTACGCGAAGCGAACCGTTCGGGCGATTCGCTCGCGACTGCGTTGGAGAACGAACTCGGTCCCGACTACGAGATTCCTCCCGACTCCCCGTTTGCGGCCGCGTGGCCGTTCGTCGAGGGGCTGCACAAGTGGAACCTCCAGACGGCGTACCTGGAGTCGGCCCGAAAGTGAGGGTCAAGAAATAGGGACAGAGGAATCTGTCCCTGTTTCGACAACAATTTCGTTAAAGTTTCTTCAAGATTTGTCGATAAGAGAGGGATACGGTGATCCGCCCACCCGCCCGCCGGTCTCAACCCATTGAATTCATTAGAGAGCGAAATCGTCGACACCTTTGGCACGGCGCTTGCCTTACATAAGGGCATAACGCGGCTGACTACAGCCCGTTCGGACCTCTAGATAGCATCAGGTAAGTCCGGCCAGGGACGGTAGTCGCAAACGTTAAGGATCAGGATAGAGCTGCGGGGGCGGAGCCCACGTTGAAAGGATTTCACGAGCGGCAACTGGACGTGGGCGATGAAGGACACTAGAGATCGAAGCCCGGTAGCGCTGGACGCCTACCGGGCTTTTACGTGTTACCCCGGGATCATTTTCTGACCCATCCTTTGGCTAACAGACGGCGGCCTCTCGGCCGCCGTTTTTTTTCAAGCCGACCAAAGACCGTCAGAGGTCGTCACCCGGTCTTGTGGGCGATAAAATGGAGACAGAGGTACCTGTCGCTGATTTTCGACAACAATTTCGTTAAAGTTTCTTCAAGATTTGTCGATAAGAGAGGGATACGGTGATCCGCCCACCCGCCCGCCGGTCCCAACCCATTGAATTCTTTAGAGAGCGAAATCGTCGACACCTTTGGCACGGCGCTTGCATTACATAAGGGCATAACGCGGCTGACTACAGCCCGTTCGGACCTCTAGATAGCATCAGGTAAGTCCGGCCAGGGACGGTAGTCGCAAACGTTAAGGATCAGGATAGAGCTGCGGGGGCGGAGCCCACGTTGAAAGGATTTCACGAGCGGCAACTGGACGTGGGCGATGAAGGACACTAGAGATCGAAGCCCGGTAGCGCTGGACGCCTACCGGGCTTTTACGTTCTGCCCCGGGAAGATTTTCTGACCTATCCCTTGGCTAACAGCAGACGGCGGCCTCTCGGCCGCCGTTTTTTTCAAGCCGACCAAAGACCATGACGACCTCGTCGCCGATTTCCGGATCCGTGCCCGGAATCTCGGCGATGACGTGGTGGGCATTCGTGTCGTCGGTGGTCATAGACCGCCCCTACACCTTCGTTTGGACAAGGGCCTCTCCAAAATGCCTCCCCTCGAACCGTTTTGGACAAGAGAGCGCGAAATGGAACATCGCTACCTGCTCCGCCCGATCGCGAACAGGCTCTCGGACGAACGGACGTACATGACGCCGTCCGAAAGCGCCGGCGTCGCCATCAGGTGCTCACCCATCGAGTTCGTCGCGACATGCCTCAGTACCGGTCCGGCCTCGATGACGAGCATCTCGCCGTCCTCGCCCGAAAGATAGATCTTGCCGTCGGCAGCTACCGGTGAAGCGCTGAAGCCACTGCCGAGGTGCTCGAGTCGCTGGCGATAGATCTCTTCACCGGTTCGGAGGTTGTAAGCATCGAAGATGCCGTTGTTCGCCAGAATGTAAAGCAGCCCGTCGTAGATCAGGGGCGTCGGCATGTAGGAACCCCGCCTGGTACGGCTCCAGGCGATCGCGTCGCTGCTGGTGTTGCGGCCTGCCAAAGTGAGATCAGCGCGGGCGCCGGCCCGCACCACAAAGATGGGGCGTTCCGGCGCGCGGCCACTGGCGACCACGAACAGGTCCTCGCTGAAAATCGGCGTGGGCGCGGTGATCTTCGAGCTCCCCCCGAGCCGCCACAGTTCTTCCCCGGTGCGAGGATCGTACCCCCGGATGAAGTTGGACGCGTTCGTGACCAGCTCCGCCCCCGCCGACGTGAGGGCGACGTTGGGTGTTCCCCAGGATGGGAGCTCGTCGCGCTCGGTCTGCCAAACGGTCTCGCCGGTGTCGGCATCCAGGGCCAGGATGAACGAATCGGCATGCGTGTCGACCTGCAGGATGACGAGTCCATTCCAGATAATCGGCGAACTGGCCGGTCCCCATTCGAACGTCGGAATGTTGTAAGCCCCGAGATTGAGACGGCCGAGGTCGACCTCCCAGATCAAGTTGCCGTCGATATCGTATGCATAGACGCCCTGCGATCCGAACCAGGCGACGACGATGCGGCCGTCGGTAACCGGAGTCGAGCTGGCATAGGTAGACTTGATGTGCCGCTTGTCCACGGGCTCGTCGTCGTGGGCGACGCGTTCCCACAGGATTTCCCCGGTGCCCTTGTCGATGGCATACACCATCCAACGGTGACGCGAGCGGTCTTCGGAGGCGTCGCCGTCTCCGTACAGACCCGGACGGAAGGTCGCGTTGGGATCGCTGCTGACGGCGCTCGTCACGAAGATGCGCTGGCCCCAGACGATGGGGCTGGAGTGTCCGAGACCCGGAATCGGTGTGCGCCACAGGATGTTCTCGCCGGTCTCACCGTCCCACCGGTCCGGCAGATTCTGGCCCTCGGAGACGCCCGAAGCCTGCGGTCCCCGGAATGATGGCCAGCTGCCAGGCGAGGTCTCCGCATCGGACGGCAACGGTGAACTCTCCCCGCCGGTTCGCACGATGCGACGTTCGGGTACGACCTCGGTTTCGCCCTCAGGCCGCCACATGCTACCGTCCAGGACCATGCGACGCGGCACGCATTCGTCGGAGACAAGCTCGAAGTTGAGCCGAGCGCCGGCAACGCGAAACCGGTACCGACCCGGCCCGCTACACCCGCCGGGGCCCTCGCTCCAAAGCAGCTCGACCTCGCCGCCGTCCGTCTTCCAGGTTCCCCCGAACGAAGGCCACTCCTCGCCATCGAGAGTGAATGTCTGGTCGGGACTGAATTGCGCCACGAAGTCCCCGAACGCCAGCCGGTTGGAGGGGAGTTGCGGACTCTCTTCCTGGACGGCGGGTGTTGCGCCTGGAGCGTCGGATACAGGCCTCCCCACCGCGAGAATCAATGCGAGTCCGAATGTTAGTCTCCTGACGTGTTTCATGCTCTGCATGCCTATGAAGCCCCGTTGGAGTGTAGGTGCGGTCTATGACCGCACATTCTACTCGATCGAGGGAGGTGGCTGGGACCTCGTCCGACAGCTATTGCAGGTTGGTCATTGGACGATTCCGCATTGGAAATTTGGAGATTGCAAATTGCACGATTTCTTATTTGGTCGGAAATCTGAAATGAAACAATCTGCAACCTGCAATGTGGATTCTTTCAAATATCGCAATTTGCGATCGGTGTAGTTGCCCTGATGTAGACTGGCGCTAAAGAGATGAAGGTTCCGATCGCATACTTCGTGGCTGCGGTGGTGCTTCTGTCGGTCGGGTTCGCTAGGTCCGGTGCGAACGCTTAAAGAGGCTATCTCTTCCGACCGGTTTCGAGCACGACGATCCTCCTTTCCGAAGACCAAAGGATGCTCTTCGTTGCCAATCCGGATTCGGGGTCCGTCTCTGTCCTCGACGTGGGCTCGAACAACAAACTGGCCGAGATTAGAGTGGGACGGACGCCGCGTACCATGGCGCTTTCCGCCGATGGCCAGCGTCTGCTGGTGACTTGCCAGGAAAGCAATCTCCTGGCGGTCGTCGATACCTCGTCGCTCGCACTTGAGGAGCGCATCCCGGTTTCCGCAGAACCCTACGGCGTTGTGGCGGGCCCACTGGGAAGCCACGCCTACGTCACGTCGGCAGCGTTGGGAGTTGTCGACGTCGTCCGGTTCGAGGACGACACGCTCAGTTTTGAAACTTTCGACAACGCCCTGCTCGGGCAAGAGCCCATCCTCATCCGTGCAATCCACAACAGAGTGGTTCGAAGCATTCCCGTCGAGGCGAAGCCGGCCGGTGTCGCGCGCTCTGCCGGTGGACGCTGGCTGTACGTCACACACCTGCTGACGGGTCGGGTCTCCGTGATCGACCTGTTCCAACAGGCCGCCGTCGAGGTGATCGGCACCGGCGCCGACAGCAACATGGCCCAGCGGATCGTCGTACATCCCGACAACGGTCGCGCCTACCTGCCCCACATCCGATCGAACGTCACGAACCGATTTCGTCTGTTCGACTCGACGGTCTTTCCGGCGGTGTCCGTCGTAGACCTTCAAGCGCGGGTTCATATGCCCCGGGAACGTATCGACCTGTCTCTCGGAATCACGGTGGCCAACCTGCCTTTCGATGCCCAGTTCTCGGTCGACGGAAAGCAGATCTACGTCGTCAACCTCGGCAGCGGGGACGTCATGGTCCACGACATCGAAACCGGCCGACGCGTCGCCAAGATCGACGTCGGTCACGGGCCGCGTGGTATCGCTATTTCGTCTGACGGAACCGCGGGTTACGTCAACAATTCGTTGACCGGCGAAATTTCCGTCCTGGACCTGCACCGCTTCGAGGAGACCGCGCGCATTCGGGTAACGGACATCCCGCTGCCCGAAGACGTCCAGCGCGGAAAGATCGTCTTTTTCTCGAGCCAGTCGCCCGACATCGCCCGGGACCGCTGGATGAGCTGCGCAAGCTGTCACTTCGAAGCAGAACACGACGGCCGCACATGGTTCACCGAACTCGGACCGCGCAACACCACGAGCCTGCGCGGGGCAGGCGAAACGCACCCTGTGCACTGGAGCGCGGACCGCGACGAAGTGCAGGACTTCGAGCACACGGTTCGCGATCTCCAGGCAGGAAGAGGGCTTCTCAAAGACGGACGGCCTCATCCCTCCCTGGGCTCTCCGAATGCTGGCCGATCTTCCGACCTGGATGCGATGGCGGCGTACGTGAACCAGCTCGAGCCGAAACCGAGTCCCTTCCGGGTCGCGGACCGGCAAGCTATCGAACGAGGTCGAGACGTCTTCACGCGTTCCGACGTCGGGTGTTCAGACTGCCACGTGCCGCCGCGCTACACGGATTCGACGACGCAAGGATCACCCTTCATCCGGCACGACGTGGGCACGGGCAACGGCCCCGACGAACGGTTCGGTCCCGAGTTCGATACGCCCTCCCTCAAGGGCTTGTGGGATAGCGCGCCATACCTTCACGATGGCAGCGTACCGACGCTTGAAGACGTCATCAGAGAGGCCAACCCGACCGACCTGCACGGCCGCACATCCCACCTTACCGGGGTCGAGTTGGCGGACTTGATCGCGTTTCTTCTTTCCCTGTAGACTCGCTCTCGCCCGCAAATACGCCATGAGTGATATAAACCGACAGGTCTTTCGCACCCTCTTCCTGGTCGGTCTGCTGCTCGGCTCTCTCACCTCTGGCCTTGGCCAGTCGACGCTTCCCGTTTGCCTTTCCGGAGAGACCGACCCCGCAATCATCCCTCGGGGTACCAACATCCCGACCTGCACGCCCGGGCAGGACCCTGGCGTGGATTTTCCGCACGGCGGGAGCCCATTGGCCCCGGACGCGCCACCGGTGGCGTCGCTGATCGCGGTGTCGAGCCCCGACTCCGGCGGCATGGTAACCGTCACAGGATCGGCGGGTGGGACGACATCGGGCGCTTCCCTGCTGCTCTTCACACTCGATACGGGGCACTACGTAACGACGCAGGCAGGCTCGGACGGCTCTTTCACTTCATCGATCTTCGCGCCTGCCGGCACGTCGATCATGATCAAGGCCGACGTTTTCGGCGGTACGGTCCAGGCGTTCCTGGACGACCCGACAGGCGATGCCTACCTGACCGGACTTGCCGGCACAATCCTGAGAGTGGCGGACCCGCCGTCGAGCGGTTCCGGGGTCCCATTTGGAGGAGCCGGCCTTGTCAGCGTCCAGGAGCCACGAGAATTGCCGGCATGGACTTTACAGGGCACCCTGAATTCAACATCCGTCCAACCCGGCGGTACTCTGACGGTTCAGGGAACTCTCTCGATCCTGGCAGCAACCCTTAGCCAGGCGGGTCAAGCCGACGTCCGCCTCAGTCTCGAGCGAGTGTCCAATGCCGACGGTTCCGGGCACTTCGGGCAGAACCTGTACGCATCGACAATCCTGACCCCGACCGGCCTGCCTCTGGAAAGGCCGGAGACCTACACCGGGACGGCGTTGACCCAGGCCGCAAACGTCACGATGACGCAGTCAGGCAGCAACATCGAGGGGTCGGTCGACATCACGCTCCAGCTCCCGTCAAACCTCCCTGCCGGCCACTACCGGCCGTTCATCACCCTCGATTTCGCCCTGAGTGCAACAGCCAGCGGACAGGCGGCCATCGTTCTCGTAGACCGCGCGGACCGGCGGCCGATCAACTTCACCGAATTCGGGCCGAAGAGTATGTATCTGCCCATCACGAAAGTCGGTGATCCCGCGGCACCCCAAATTCCGTGGACATTGCTGACTGACACGCTGAGCAACGGGACCCGAGGCGTCAGATCTGTCGAGGACCGCAATCGGTTCGGCGTTGCCTCCCGCATACTTACTCAGTCGGAGACCTTCGTCATCCCGCGTGTGGACGCAGAGACCGGTAAGACGATCACATACCGGCTCGAACCCTTCGCTCTCAGTGTTTCGGTTGGCGACCGCGGAACGCCGCCCGCGATCCCTCTCATCCCGTTCAGTTTTCCTTCGGGCGGCATGTCCGTCACCCTGCAGCGTCCCGACGGGACGACCCTGAGCTTCGGTCCGTTCCCGTTCGTGCAATCTCGAATGCACGGACTGGTGGACTTCAGCGGAGGGATTCTGGGGTCGGGAGGGGGGCACATAACGGACGCGTACCAGCTCAGCACGAGGAGCAGCGAGCTGAAGGCCAGCTTCGACCAAGACGGGCTGCACACGATCACGCTGAGCGGAACGATCGATGACATCTGGGGCAACACGTGGACCGGCGGCGGCACCTACGAAGTCTGGGTGGCGCAGGACCTGTCGCTCGACACGGCGGTGCTGCCGTCGACGCAGTTCGAAGTCGGCGATGTGTTCAGTCCGGGTGTGACGATCACGCCCGGCGTTCCAGCGGCGGTGGAGCTACGGTACCGATTGGCGCCGAACTCGGACGCCTCTCAGATGGTCGAAACGCGGGTGGGCGGTACGGCCAACAGGTTCGGCTACTTCTATCCCTCAGGCACGGGCATCGCGCTGGACCAGACCGGTGAGTACCGGGTGGATGTCACCGCCAGTTTCGAAGACGAGGAAGGCAATCTGTGGATGGGATCACGCACATGGGGAGGCGTCATAGCGCCGCAGACTCCGTCGATCCTGGCTCACGGCCGCCGCGGGATCGATGGACAGGACTCGATCGGCAACCAGTGGTTTTTCCGGACGGACACCGGGCTGGACACCGACCATCTGATGTTTCCCTTCAACAGCGGCGACGTGTCGTGGCTCCAGGACAATGACTCGGTGGCCCCGGTCGTCACGTTTCAGGATCCCGGTGGCCAGATTTCGTCCATCATGAGCCAACGAGCGATACCGGCGCTCTGGCCGCCTTTTGGGTTCGAAGAACGGCTGGCCGTGGGGGAAATCCCCCTCTTCTCCAGCACGGCGAACGGATGGGATCCCCACATCGATCCGTCTAACGTCGACCTGTGGGCCTACAGCTACCGGTCGATCCAGCGGCCGCTGGTGCGGGTTCGCGAACAGATCGCGGAGGACCGGCTCAGCGGCCAGTACTGGAGGTTCAACGACCAGTACGGTTCGCAGCTTGGCGCTGGGCAGCAAGGTGACCTGCCCAACGACATCAAGTTCCAGTATGGCGGGGTCGTCGTCCGCGGATCTGCGCTGTCCGGCCCGCAGTACGACATATACGGCTCGCTGTTTGTCCTGATCCCCGACGGGGGCGATGCCACAGGCGGCAGCAGGACCTTCCCACCGTTCCAGGGCAACGGTGGGGGCCCGAGCGGGGGCCCAATCATGAAGCTGAAGGGAGAGGACATCGATCTCTTCATCCACCTGACCGGCGTCCGGCCGGGAACGATCCTGGAGGTCGGCGACACGTTCTCGATCGCCGGCGCTGTCGGCCCCACGCTCGGGGCGAGGGTGTCGACGACGGTCACGATGCCGGGCGGCCAGGTGGTTCAGGCTTCGGGACAGGCCAGTCGGATCGGCTACTACTATCAGCCCGGCGACGACTTCACCGTCCAGGAGGCCGGACTCTACACCGTCGACGTGAGTGTGACCTACAGCGGATCGACGTCCGCCGGCCAGTTGACGGCGCCGTTTCCGGCCGGGAATGTGCTCGGAACGGCCAACGGGCGGTTCTACGTCTACGTAGTGCCGGTCAACAGCGACGCCTTGAACGTCAACGTCTCGAACGGCTTCGTCAGCGCCCCGGTTCAGCTTTCGATCACGGCAACATCCGACCTCACACTCGACAGCGCCCACGTGACGGCCATGATGCCGGGGTTTGTTTTGGAAACACAGGCGGTCGCGGCATCCGGCAACAGCTTCGAGTATTCCTTCAATGCCTCGGGCTTCGCTTCGGACTTCCCGAACCTCGACACCGATGGATCGGACGTCGTGACTTTGACGCTGTTCGCATCGGGGACGGACGGCCAGGGACAGTCAACCCACACGACTCGCCACGTCGTCCTGCACGGTCGGCAGCTGCTGAGTCTTGAAACATCCGCCCCGACTTCGTTCTCTATATCGGACCGCGGGGGAACGTCACTCGCGACAGCGGGCGGTGCCGGGACCGCAACGATCGCATACGGCCGGATCCAACCGGCCTTCGGGACGACGCCGTCGGGCCTGGCGATCTTCGGGCTCACGCAGGGCGGTGTGCTGGTCACCGAAGCTGCCGTCCCGGCCTCGGCGCTGATCCAGACGGGACGGATCTATGCGGACGTCAACGGTCCGGTCAACACCGGAGTTGCGATTGCGAACCCGAATTCGTCGGAAGCCGCGATCAGCTTTTCCTTCACTGATCTCGACGGCAACAACTTCGGGCAGGGACAGACGACGATTCCGGCCAACGGCCAGGTCGCGGCGTTCTTGAACGAGGCTCCGTTCAACGGCGGTTCAACCGTCCAAGGGACATTTTTCTTCAGCGCATCGGTACCTGTATCCGTCATCGCGCTGCGAGGCTTCACGAACGAGCGGTCGGAGTTTCTGATTACGACACTGCCGGTCAGTCCGCTGTCGGCGGCGATCACCGGAAAAGCTGTCGTCTTCCCCCACTTTGCCGACGGGGGAGGATGGACGACCCAGACGATCCTGGTCAATCCGAGCGACGCGGTCATCAGCGGCGCGATAGCCTTCGTCGGACAGGGGAGCGCCGGGACCGCCGCATCGCCGGTCGAGGTGACGATCGACGGGGTGACGGCGTCATCTTTTTCCTACACCATCCCTCCGCGGAGTTCGCGTCGGCTGGGCACAGCAGGCGCATCGTCCGCAGTCAGTGTCGGATCGGTGCGTGTCACGCCCGCCGTCAACCAGATCACCCCCACCGGACTCGGCGTTTTCTCATTCAAGTCCGGAGGCATCACGGTGGCCCAAGCCGGAGTACCGGCCCTGTCGGCGGGCAGTGCGTTCCGGGTTTACGCGGAGGCGTCCGGCGACTTCGCCGCGTCGGCCATCGGGTCCATTCAGACGGGAATCGCCATCGCCAACACTTCTTCCTCTGAAGTTCCGGTGACGTTCGAGCTGACGAATCTTTCGGGAGCGAGCATGGGTTTGACCGGGAGCGTCACGGTTCCCGATAACGGCCAGGTGGCAATGTTCCTGAACCAGATCCAGGGGCTGGAGGGCCTCGTCATCCCGTTCAAAGGCGTACTCCGGATGTCGAGTCCCTCTCCGGTCAATGTGGTCGGCCTGCGCGGTCGGTACAACGAGCGCGGGGATTTCCTGATCACAACGACCTCACCGGTGGACGAAGCGACGACGACTTCCAGCAACGAGATGGTGTTCCCGCACCTGGTCGATTCCGGCGGGTACACTACACAGATCATCCTGTTCAGCGGAGCGGCCGGTCAGACCGCGGTCGGAAACATCCGGTTCTTCAACCAGGCTGGAACCCGATTGAACCTTTCGCTGAATTAGCAGCCCGTGGCAGAAGTCTGATGGCTCGCGTTGCGGCGGCGTTGCGCCAGATGCTAGGCAAGAAAACCCTGAAGGGCAGCTTTGTCCACATTCTTCGACGACAATTTCGTTAAAGTTTCTTCAAGATTTGTCGATAACAGGGGGATACGGTCAGTTGGACGACAGGCCGCCCGCCCTAACTCATTGCGTTTATTGAAACGCTAACTAATCGAGAACCTTTGGCACAGCGTTTGCTCTACATCAAGACATAACGCGGCTGACTACAGCCCGTTCGGACCTCTAGTAGCAATCAGGCAAGTCCGGCCAGGGACGGTAGTCGCAAACGTTAAGGATCAGGATAGAGCTGCGGGGGCGGAGCCCACGTCGAAAGGATTCCTCGAGCGGCAACTGAACGTGGGCGATGAAGGACACTAGAGATCAAGCCCGGTAGTGCAGGGATGCCTACCGGGCTTTTTATATTTGACGCTGGCACCACCTATGCATCATCTATGTATGAGTGTACGTGCGCTCTGTGAGCGCACAGCCCGCCAGAGGGAAACGATGTGCGGTCATAGACCGCACCTACACTTCCTGAACGAAAGGTCAAGCGCTCACAGACCGCGAAATTACATTCCCTTCGTTATCTTGAAATCACCGTTCCGGTTGTCGTGGCTCCAGCTGCCGGTCATCATGTTCCCTTCGACCTTGCCCTCTATCATGTAATGGAAGGTTCCTCCGCGGAAACCCGGAGCTTCGGCTTCCATCTTCACCATGCCCGTGTCGGGATCGAAAGAAGCATTCATCAATTCGACGGCGTTCGGGCCCGGATTGACGACCCCGGTCAGCTTGCCATCGTCCAATTTCAGCTCGACGGTCACTTCATTCCGGTCGCGCGCACTCGGACCCCAATCCCCGGTCCAGGTACCACTCAACGGATCCATCTGCGCCATCGCCAGGGTCGCGACCAAAGCGAAACAAATTACCCCCAGAGTCTTGATCTTCATCTACTCTCCTCCGTCGGTTTGAAAATTTGAAAACCGTAGGATCTTATCACCATCAGGCTCGAAAATCGGCCTCGGGTTCGTCAGACACAACTTTTTGCAGAGCATCCAAATTGATGACAACTATATTGTTAGACAATATATTGTTAATCAATTAAATTTCCGCACGTCCGGGATCGGCGGATTGTTCTTTCCGGTGTGGGCGGTCGCGTTCATGCGATCGGAGTTCGGGTCGGCTCCCGGAACGACGCTGCTGGTCCGCGCGATGCAGATCGACTGGAAAGTGCTGCTCTTCACGCTCGGCCTCTCGGTCGCAAGCACGCTGTTCTTCGGCCTGATACCCGCGTGGAGGGGGTCCCGGGCCAACCTTCACGGCACGATCTACAAGCAGGTCATCCGGCAGGGCATGGTCGTCACGCTCCTGGGCTTGATCGTCGGACTCGCCGGCGGGTACGGCGTCGGGGTGGTGGCATCCGCGACGCTGTCACCGCTGATCGATGCGACCGACACGATGGCGTTCGCTCCGATCACGGCGACCCTGATCGCGGTCGCGCTGCTGGCTTGCTACATCCCGGCTCGCCGGCCGGCACGCGTCGACCCGACCGTCGCCCTACGCTATGAATAGGAAATAGGGACAGGCGCCTCTGTCCTTATTTTGTGTCCCTTGTTTTCTCGGTGTTGGAGGAATCTGATGTGGAAGAGAAGGCTTCGCATCGCTCTGGTCGTACTGGTCGGCCTCGCCCTGGCGTCTGTTTACATCACGGTGGGTGTGGCAAAGTTCAATCCCGATAGCTTCTGGACGGCGGCGTTCGAACGGTGGGGCTACCCGGTTTGGTTTCGCATCGCGATCGGGGCCATCGAAACCGTCGGTGGGATAGCGATCCTCGTCCCGTGGGTGGCCAGCTACGCCAGCCTGGGCCTGATTCCGGTCATGATCGGCGCCGCCGTGACGCGCGCCGGCGACGAGAGTTTCGTGGACGTGGCGTCGCTCGGCATCTACATCGTCCTGCTTTGCTGGGTGGCCTACGAGTGGTGGGGCTGGCGCTGGCCGAAGTGGGGACAAAAATAGGGACAGAGGAATCCGTCCCTATTCTATCCGCCCTGTTTGCTCGGGGTTCCGAGATCTGGGTGTGGGCTAGTCGTAGAGGACCTTTTCTTCACCCAATTCGGCGATCCGCTTCTCGGCGAGCTCGACCAACAGATCGCGGCGGGCCATGATCCCTCGGATCTGGTAGATGGTCAGGTAAGGATCAAGAACCTCCAACAGCCATTCTTCGTTCAGTCCCTTGATCCCTTCCAGCAAAGACCTTGAAAAACGATCCAGTTTCTCGGGCTCGCGCAGCGCCTTGAATTTCCGAAAAGATCGCGAGTGGTCGATCAGGCAAATCCGGAAGTCGTCGGTGACGAGCATGTTTCTCGCGTTTCGGTCAACGTTATAGATGAGGCTGTCGAACAGTCGCATCTTGTAGACCATATCGTTCCAGGCTTGCGGATCGGGCGGTGGGATCCCACTCTTCACGCGGTCCCATTCCAACATCCCGTCGACCCACAATTGCATCGAGCCCCTATCACGGCGGTGGCGCCGCTCGATCGTTGTCGGAACCATGCCGAGGCCGATCATTTTGTCGAGCTCGTAGGCCGCAACCTCCGTCTTCCAGCTGTCCTGAAAATCGACCTCGATGCCACCGTTGCCCATCCGCGTGACTCCGGGCTTGAAGACGTCGATGGTCTTGAAAAGCGCAAAGTGTGTTCGTGAGTTCAATTCGAGCGTTGCCTTCCTGGGAAGGGTAATGCCCCGCTTAGTTCCTTCCAGATCCGTGACCTCGGCGTTCAGCATGAAACTCTCGAACTCGTCACCCTGGAACGATCCGGTGTCGAGTGCCTGCGCGCCGAGGAGGGCTGCCACAGCTAAGGTCAAACCCCCGACGACCAACATGCGAGAAGCCAATGGAGTCATCCTTCAGTCCTCCCTAAAGTCCCTGAGATGCGGTTGTTCGGACGGGTATCGTTACCCCATTCTAGCGCTGGGTCCGGACATGGGCAACAAAACTGAGGCAACACAAAACTGGGGCGGCTTCCGGCTGACCACTGCCCTGGCCACGGATCATTTCATTGATAGCCGACACCCGCAGAACCGTTTGCAGCCCGTCTGTGTCTAAACCTAAGAAACCTCCACCTGGATCGTTGTCGATTTGAAAGGGGGATAGACACCACGTGTTGACCGATAAGACCTCCAACTCTGAATTCCTGGTCCTGGCCCTGGAACGCTACGAGGCGCCGCTGATCCGCTATGCCGCGCGGATTCTCGGGGACGTCGAACGGGCCAGAGAAGTCGTCCAGGACACATTCCTGAAACTTTGCAAAGAGAAGACAGGAAAGGTTCGGGACCACCTGGCCCAGTGGCTGTTCACCGTCTGTCGCAACCGGGCTTTCGACGTCCGCAAGAAAGACAGCCGAATGCGCCCGCTGGACGAAGTCGACCTTCGCAGTCGGCCCGGGCCGGGGCCACGTCCGCTGGCCGTGCTGGAGCAGAAAGAAAGCATCCGGCAGGTAATGGACATGGTCGAAACCCTTCCCGACAAGCAGCGCGAAGTTCTCTGCCTGAAGTTTCAGTGCGATCTCAGCTACAAAGAGATCTCCAGCATCACCCAACTATCGGTCAGCAACGTCGGTTTCCTCATCCACACGGGAGTCAAAACGATTCGCGAGCGGATGAAGGCGTCGTTCCCGACGAAGACGCCGTCTCCGACGAAGGCGTCGTCCCCGACACCGTCCCTGGTAAGGAGAGTCCCATGAGTATCGACCGCAACGATCCACGCTGGACAGCCTACGTGCTGGGAGAAATGGACGATCACGAACGTGCCGCGTTCGAGCGCGAAATGGAGTCGGCGCCGGAGGCCAAGGAGATCGCTGAGGAAATCCTGAAGGAGATCCGAGAGACCGTCGGTCTGCTCGGCGAAGGCTACGCCTCGGAAGAAAGGGTTTACCTGTCGGCGGAACAACGGCAAACGGTCGAGCTCGAGGCCGCGCCCGAGATCACGGCTGGAAGCCGAATCATTTCCTGGACCGGCGGCCTGGCCGCGGCGGCGCTTGTGTTGATGGGCCTGGTGTCGATCATGATTCCGAGCCTCCTGCGATCGCGGCAGGCGGCTGGACCGCCCCCGTTCGCGCTGAATACTCCCGTCCCGGTCGAACGTGCACCGGCGCCGCGCCTGGTGGTCCGCAACCAAGAGGAACAGGTGCTGCCGCCGGACGCCACGGCCAACCGGGCGGAGCCGACCGCGTCGCAGGACACCCAGTCCATCCCGACCGAGCCGTCCGCGGCTGGCAATGCAGGCCCGGCGGCGCCACTCGGGGCAGATCGGGATTCCGGGGTCGTCGAATTTGCGCAGTTGCAGAAGCAGAGCGCGCCTCCCGCACCTCCTCCGGCGCCCGGGCCACCCACGGCACAGGGGACGCGCGCCGCGGAGCTGTCCGAACTGCGCGGGGTGCTGGGAGGAACGCTGCGAGCCGAGCAACCCGCCATGCCCAGTCAGCGGGTTGCGGGGCAAAGATTCGTGGCTTCGGAGGACGAAGTGGACGCGCTCTCCCGAATGAGGCGCGACATCCGGCCGGACCTGCCGCCTCGGAACCGGTTCAACACCGAGGAGTATGACCGGATCGTCGACAACGCCTTCGTCTCGGTATCCCAGGATCCGCTGGCGACGTTCTCAATCGATGTCGACACCGCGGCGTACGCGAACGTGAGGCGCTTCCTGAACCAGAGGATGCTGCCGCCCCCCGACGCCGTGCGAATCGAAGAGATGGTGAACTATTTCACTTATGACTACGCGGGGCCTACCGGCGAACACCCGCTACGAGTGCACGCCGAGGTGGCCCGAGCGCCCTGGAACCCCGGCCACCGACTGGTGCGGTTCGGGATCAAGGGCCGCGAGATTCCCCGGGACGAGCACGCGGCGAGCAACCTCGTCTTTCTCGTCGATGTGTCCGGCTCGATGCGGGACCGGAACAAGCTCGAGCTGCTCAAGGACGGCATGAAGCTGCTCGTCGAACAGCTGAGGGAGAACGACCGCGTGGCGATCGTCGTCTATGCCGGTGCGTCGGGAATGGTTCTGCCCTCGACGACCGGAGACAAGAAGGAAGTCGTGATCCGGGCACTCGATCACCTGTCCGCGGGGGGTTCCACCAACGGCGGAGCGGGTATCGAACTCGCCTACAACACGGCCGTTCAGAACTTCGTGGAGGGCGGCACGAACCGGGTGATCCTGGCGACCGACGGCGACTTCAACGTCGGCGTGACGAACAACGGCGCCCTGACGCGGTTGATCGAGGAAAAGGCGAAGACGGGCGTGTTCCTGAGTGTCCTGGGATTCGGTACCGGAAACTACAACGATGCCGGCCTGGAATCCCTCGCCGACCAGGGAAACGGCAACTACGCCTACATCGACTCGCTCAAAGAAGCGCGGAAAGTGCTCGTTCAGGAGATGGGCAGCACCCTGATCACGATCGCCAAGGACGTGAAGATCCAGATCGAGTTCAATCCCGCCGAGGTGAACGCCTACCGGCTGATCGGCTATGAGAACCGAGTCCTCGAACACCAGGACTTCAACGACGACACGAAGGATGCGGGCGAGATCGGTTCGGGCCACACCGTGACAGCCTTGTTCGAGATCGTGCCGGCCGGCGTAGCGATCAACGTGCCTGGAGTGGATCCGCTCAAGTACCAGACTCCGGCATCAAAGAGCGAGCGGGCGCGAAGTGGCGAATTGCTGACGATGAAGATCCGCTACAAGGAGCCGGACGGCGATGTGAGCAAGCTGATGGATGTGGCGGTGGTGGATCGTCAAACCCGGCTGACGGACGCGAGCGACGACTACCGGTTTGCGACCGCCGTAGCTGGTTTCGGGATGCTTCTGAGGGACTCGCCCTACAAGGGCAGCGTGACCTTCGATGAGGTTATCCGGATGGCCGAGGCCAGCCGGGGCGCGGACGCAGAAGGATACCGGGCCGAGTTCATCGAGCTGGTTCGGAGAGCCCGGGCGATTTCGGAATTGAATTAACGCCACTCTTTCTCTCGGGCAACCAGGGACGGTTGCCCCCAGAACCCAGGCCGAAGAGGATTGACGCTGTGACCGCTTGGGTCTGCCAGTCAAGGCATCGTCAGCAGGGCCGCATAGAGATCGATGGCGTACCAGAGGTTGGCGATCCTAAGGTTCTCGTCGGCCGCGTGCTGGTTGTTGTCGTGGTTTGCGACCGGCACGATGACTGCCGGCTGGTTCATATGATCCGGATCAGAAAACAGGTACAGCGGTAGCGAGCCGCCCAGGGCAGGCACCTTCAAGGCCGCATCGCCAGCCGCGCGCTGCACGGCTTCAAACAAGGCTCTGGAGATGGGTAGATCCATCGGGGTTCGGGCGGCCGGGTACCCGCCTCCCCGTGTGACTTTCGCAATCCTCGGGTAGGTCAGGCGCGTCGCCGCATCGGGGTCTTCGCTCACAATGTGGTAGCCCTGGGCGCGAATGTGGTTTTCGACAAGATCTTTCATCCGTTCCGGGTCATTACCCTTCACGAGACGAATACCCAACGTCGCCGTGGCCGAGGAAGGGATGATGTTACGGGCCAGCGCGCCCACGTTGCCGCTCGAGAGTCCGCGGACCGTAAGCGCCGGCAACAGCAACCGTTCAGCAAGAGGCCCGTTGTCGGCTTCGGTCTCGACCAAACCGAATGACTCGCGGAGCTCTCGATCGATATCGGGTAGGTCTTCAAGCGCGGCGCGTTCCTCGTCACCAATCGGTACGACACTGTCGTAGAATCCCTCGACCAGAACCTTCCCGGCGTTGTCCTTCATGCTCGCCAGCAGGTTGGCGAGCATCGCCCCAGGGACCGGAGCCCAGTTTCCGTAGTGACCGCTGTGTAGCGATCGGTTGGCGCCATAGATGGTGATTTCCATCCCGGTGACACCGCGGGCGCCGAATACCAGCTGAGGCGCGCGGCTCTGGTGCACGGGGCCGTCGCAGAAAAGCCATACGTCGATGTCGTTCAGACGGTCGCGATACGCTGCCAGGTACTCGGGCAGGCGGGCCGACCCAGCTTCCTCTTCGCCCTCAAAGAAGAACTTGATGTTCGAGCTGATCGCGATGTCGTTTTCGTCAAAAGCATCCAGCACGGCCAGCAACGCCGCGATCGGAGCTTTGTCGTCTCCCGCCGATCGCGCGTAGAGGCGCCACTCCGGATCGATTTCCTCTCCGGAGGCTGGCAGAGCCCGGGGCACCCCTCCCGACTCGATGGCCGCGGTGTAGAGAGTCGGCTCCCACGGGTCGTGAGTCCACTGCGACGGGTCGGCCGGCTGACCGTCATAGTGCACATAGACGGCAAGGGTCCGTGCAGCGTTCGGTCTCGTGATCTCCCCGAAAACGATGGGTGGAGCTCCGGGCAGGGTCAGCAGCTCCATTTCGACGCCGCGCTGGAGAAACTGGTCGCGGACGTACTCGGCGTTTCTACCAATACCATCCGCATCGCTGGCTACGTTGGGTATCGAAAGCAGTTCGGCAAAGTCCGCCAGGATCGTGGCACCGTTTGCACTACGGTAATCGCGTGCGGCCTCCACCGCGACATCCTGGGCGGACAGGAGATTCGGAACCAGGAGCCAGAAGGCTAGAAAAGCGTGTCTCATAAGTCGTTAGATTTAACCACAGCGATCGCCGTGCGCAGAGGGGAAATCGGCGAAACTCGCTGCTCGGTTCTCTTCTCGCGAAACTGCATTAGCTGATGAACAGATTAGGGAAATGGGGGCTCTGCCCCCCTTATGTCCCACTACTATTTCCCACTACAGAACTCCCCTCGCATTGATCGATTATTACTGTTACAGTAATATCTGTGACGGAAGTATCCGTAACCAATCATAAACGACGACAGTCTTCAAGAGACAAGGACAGGTTGAACGCGATGAAGTCTAGCGATGATGCGGGAACTTCGCCACTCACTCCAGCGGTGTTTCACATCCTGCTGGCACTGGCCGAAGGCAAGCAACACGGATACGCGATTATGAAAGCGGTGGAAGAAAGCTCCGGGCCTCAGGCTATCCCGATGGGGCCGGGAACAATCTATGGTTCCCTCCAGCGAATGCAAGACGCCGGTCTCGTGGCGGAAGTCGAAGGCAGACCCGGCGGCCGTGGGCGGCCCCGACGCACCTTCGCGCTGACCGAAGAGGGGCGGAGAGCGCTCTATGAGGAATCCGCTCGGATCACCCGGCTTGCCGGTCTCGTCCGCGATCGTAATCTCCTGCCGAAAGGAGCGTCGTCGAAATGAAACAATCGAGCTCGGGACAGCGGTTCCGTCTATCGATCGGTGTCTACTGCCTGTTGTTGAACGCACTTCCTCGGAAATTCCGCAAGCGGTTCAGTACGGATATGGCCGAAGACTTCCAGCAGATGTGCTTCGACAGGACCCGATACGAAGCATGGTCGCGCGCCCTGTCCGACCTCGCCCGGACGTTCGTTCGAGAGCACCTCGAGACGATTCGCGGCAGCGAGTTCAGCCCGAGTCCGCACTCTCAACACCCGCAAGGGAGCCTTCCGGAGATGACCTTTCAAGATGTTCGATACGCGTTTCGCGGGTTGATCAAGAGTCCGGGCTTTACTGTCACGGCAGTCCTGACGCTTGCGCTCGGCATAGGCGCCAACACGGCAATCTTCTCCGTCGTCGATCGTGTACTCCTCGACCCGCTACCGTACGAAGAACCGGATCAACTCATCCGTCTCTACCACGAGTATCCGTCTCTCTCGCTTACCGCATCGGTGTCGGTTCTCGGGTTCATCGACTACAAGGAACAGGCCTCCCTGATTGAGAGCCTCTCCGCCTACACAGGGTGGAGCGCAAACCTGACCGGAATCGACCGGCCGGAGCGCCTTTCGGGAATGTTGGTGTCGTGGTCATTCTTCCGAACTTTCGGAATCGAACCGGCGATGGGTCGCGACTTTCTTGAGGAAGAAGATCAGCCGGGCCGCGATCATGTTCTGCTGCTCGGCGACGGCTTCTGGAAGCGGCGGTTCGGAGGTGATCCGGATGTCGTCGGTAAGACGATGACGATCAACGGCAACAGCTACGAGGTGGTGGGCGTCCTGCCCGAAGACCTCTGGCTGCCCTCGGGAGATCGAGACGTGTATTCGCCGATTGCGTTCACGCAGGAGATGAAGAGCCCGGATCGTCGAGGCTCCGAGTTCCTGGCCGTTGTCGGACGCGTTCGAGGGGGAACCACGATCGCGCAGGCACAGTCCGAGATGGACGGCATCTCCGCACGTCTGCGGGAGTCCGTCTACGCCGACATCGGCTTCGGCGAATGGCACATCTCGCTGGTTCCGCTCGAAGAACAGGTGGTCGGTGACGTCCGGCCGGCGCTGTTCATCCTGCTAGGAACGGTGGGCTTCGTACTGCTCATCGCGTGCGCCAACGTCGCCAACCTTTTGCTCGTCCGATCCGCCAACCGGCAACGGGAGATCGCGTTGCGGACCGCGATCGGCGCCTCGCGCTCGCGTCTCGTGCGCCTGTTTCTGAGTGAAACAATCATGCTCAGCCTGGCAGGCGGACTGATCGGCTTCGGGTTGGCTCGCACCGGCATTCAGATGCTGCCCGCATTCGCGGTCGACAACATCCCGCGTCTCCAGACACTGACAATGGACTCCCGGATCCTTGCGTTCACGCTCGGGCTTTCCATCGCGACCGGCATCATCTTCGGATTGGCTCCGATCTTCCACTCGTCCGGTCTCGGCCTCGTCGAAAGCCTGAAGGAGTGCTCGAAGAGTGCAGGCAGCGGGAGGCAGAGCCGCCTCCGCAGCGCGCTGGTGGTGTCGGAAGTCGCCCTCGCGCTGGTGCTGCTCGTGGGTTCGGCCCTGATGATCAAGAGTTTCGTCCGGCTTCAGGGTGTCAACCCGGGCTTTCGCCCGGACAACGTGTTGAAGCTGAACGTGTCGTTGCCGCCAGGCAAGTACGATACAGAAGCGCCGATCCTGGATTTCTACGACGGATTGCGCGAGCGCATCGCGGCGATACCCGGTGTCGAATCCGTCGCGGGAGCGAACCTTCTGCCGCTCGCGGGCGGACATTCCCAGGCGTCGTTCCGGGTCGACGACGGCTCGACGGACATCGATGTTTCCGAGCTCCACGGCGACCGTTGGATCGTGACTCCCGATTATTTCGAGACAATGGGGATTCCCCTGGCTCGGGGCCGCGGTTTCCAGCGGCAGGACACCGCTGAGGCCCGGCTCGTGGCGGTGGTCAACGAACACGTCGCCAACACTCTATTCCCGGGGCGGGATCCGATCGGCCAGCGGCTGTCTTATTTCGAGCAGGACGAGCCGATCTGGCGGGAGATTGTCGGGGTGGTGGGCAATATCAAACATGGGCGGCTCGACGATGACACCAGGTTCCAGGTCTACCTGCCCCAGGCCCAGCGGACGGGGCGCAACCTGAGCCTCGCAATCCGGAGCACTCTGCCGCCGTCGAGCCTGGTTCCGTCTCTCCGGGCGGCGGTGGCCGAAGGCGATCCCGACCAACCGATCTGGGGCGTCCAGCCGATGGAAGAACTCGTGGCCGTCTCGATGGCGGACAGACAGTTTTCGATGTCGATGCTGGCAATTTTTGCCGCGCTCGCACTGGCTCTGGCCGCGATCGGTGTCTACGGGGTGATCTCTTATTCGGTCTCGCAGCGGACGCACGAGATCGGAATCCGAGTGGCTCTCGGCGCCGGAAGGAACACGGTCTTCCGCCTCATTGTCGGAAAAGGGTTGCTGCTCGCCGGCATCGGGACCGGCATCGGGCTCGGCGGCGCTCTGGCGCTGACCCGGCTGATGGAGGGGCTGCTGTTCGAAGTCAGCCCGACCGATGGACCCAGCTTCGCCGCGATTGCGGCTCTCCTGATCGCCGTGTCGTTCGTGGCCAGCTACCTCCCGGCCAGACGAGCGATGAGCGTGGATCCGTCGGACTCGCTAAGACACGAATAAAGCCGACCTCTATTACATTTGAATCCTCGCCCGGACAAAAACTAGAATAGGAGCCGAATTGATTCCCCTTTTTTGTCGTGTAAGGGAGGCTTTCGGATGGATGCACGATTGCAACTGACGCTCGCAGCGGTTTTGTTGCTCGCTGTGCCGGTGGTCGGGCTCGCTCAGGGAGCTGGTCCGGACGAATGGAAGGATGATCTCGCGCCCATCGGGCCGGGCGATTGGAACTACGAGCGCGCGGCGCACCTGCTGGAACGGGCCGGCTTCGGCGGCACGCCGGAACAGGTCGAAGCGCTGGCCGCCATGACGCCCGAAGAGGCGGTTCTCCACTTCGTCGATTTCCACCCGATCGACAACAGCCATCTCCGGCCGTTTGACCACTCTGGGATTCACGACTCCGGCCTGGAGCCATTCCCTCCCAGCCGACCCGCCACGACCGACCTGGCCAAAGAGACGGGTGAAGCGCTCGGCATCAAGGTCAAGCCATCGGGAAACCGCCGGCTCCAGCCGGTTGTGAACAAGTTCTTCTACTGGCTGAGGGCCAGCGTCCTGGAGACCAACAGAGTCGGCTACTGGTGGGCCAACCGCATGGTCGCCACCAATCATCCTCTAGAGGAGAAGATGGCCTTGTTCTGGCACGGCCATTATGCCGTCAACGAGGGCAAGGTTCGGGACTACCGCAAGATGCTCAACCAGCTGGGACTCTTCTACCAGCACGGAACCGGCAACTTCCGGAACCTCATGGTGGCCGTGGCCCAGGACCCGGCGATGCTGTCGTTCCTTGATGCGGGTGTCAACGTCAAGGGCGCCCCGAACGAGAACTTCGCCCGCGAGATCATGGAACTGTTCACAATGGGGGTCGGCAACTATACCGAGACCGACATCCGGGAAGCGGCCCGCGCCTTTACCGGCTGGAACTACGAAGACCTGACGTTCGTCGTCAACGAAGACAAACATGACGACGGAGGGAAAACAGTCCTCGGAGAGACGGGAAACTTCGACGGTGTGGATGTCATCGACATCATCCTCCGACAACAGGTCACGGCGGATCATCTTGCCGGCAAAATCTACCGCTACTTCGTCCGTCAGGAACTATCCCCCGAACTGCAACCGAAGCTCGGCTCCGTACTGCGGGATGCCAACTACGAGATCGCCCCGCTGCTGCAGACGATATTCCTGTCGAAGGACTTCTACAGTCCGCCATCCATCGGCACGTACCTCAGGAGTCCGGTCCAGCTGGCGATCTCGACATTCCGCAAGCTGGGACTCGAGGAAGTGCCGGGTGTGCCCGATTTCAACCGGGCGACTTCAGCGCTCGGCCAGTTTCTGTTCCGCCCGCCAACGGTCGCAGGATGGGCGCACGGTCGGAGCTGGATCACGCCGGGCCTGCTGCTGGAGCGCGGCAATTTCATTCGCGACATCCTCTTTCCCGATATCAACTTCCTCCCGCCCGACCGGTACAACGGAAGTGCAACGATTCGCGCTGTGGCCGACAACATCGCGCGAGGTTACGACATCGCGACGTCTACAATGCCTGACACGGGCGAGATAGTGGCCGAGTCGAACATGATGGCCGACCGCGACGAGGACTTCAACACGCGCTACGGCAGCTTCCGCGGGTGGCAGATGGCCATCCAACGCGTCAAACCGATTCCGCGCCACACCGCGCAGGTCAACCTGACGCGAATGATCCTGGGCGAGAACCTCACGAACACCGAACAGGTTGTCGACTACCTGATTCACCGCTTCATGCGCGTCGCACCGGGAGCCGACAAGCGCCGCATGCTGATCGACTTTCTGACGGACGAACTAGGAACCGGCGACATCGGTGGAGCCGAGAGCTATCTCGAGGATCCGCTCCGTCTGCTGCTCCACCTGATCATGAGCGAGCCGGAGTACCAGCTCAGCTGAGGTAACAACCATGGGCAAACGAGACATTTCGAAACAAGGGATAACCCGACGCGACTTGCTCCGAGCCGGCTTGTACGGCATGGGTGTCGGTGCCGTTGGAGCTTTTCCCGTGCCGCCGCTGTTCGCGCGAACTGCAGCGTCGGTCGCCGCTCAGGCGGCGAACGACAACAAGATTCTGGTCGTGTTCGAGCTCTCGGGTGGGAACGACGGGTTGAATACGCTGGTGCCGTACGGAGACGATGCCTACTATCGGCATCGACCCGGCATCGGCCTCAAGGCCGACACCCTCCGGAAGATCGACGATCATTTCGGATTCAACCGGGGCACGGCCGGTTTCGAACGGCTGTACAAGGACGGAAAGATGGCCGTCATCCATGGATGCGGTTATGAGAATCCGTCCTTCTCGCACTTCAGCTCGATGGCCTACTGGCACACCGCCGCCCCCAACAGCGGTGAGGAGTACGGATGGGTGGGACGCCTGGCTGACGAGATGGAGCCGGACGGGGCACCGAACTTCCTCGTGAACATCGACTCCAGGCAATCCCTCGCCGTTCGGAGCCGCGAACACACGCCCGTCGTCTTCAACGACCCGAACAAGTTCACCCGCGAGGGCTTTTTCCAGGAACGGGAGCTGTTCCAGCACGTGTCGGACGGCACGATTGATATGAACCCCTCGCGAAGGTTCCTGCTCGATATTGCCAGGAGCGCAAATGAGGCGTCGTCTCTGGTCAGACAGGCGTGGGCGAACTATTCCTCGCCCATCGACTACGGGCTGGTGTCGCTCGACCTGCCGAAAGTCGTGGCTCTGATCGAAGCGGAAATGCCGACGCGTCTCTACTACACGACGTATCGCAACAACGCCTTCGACACGCATGTCTTCCAGAACGAGCTACACCAGCGCATATTGACCTACAGCGCTGACTCCCTGTCGGGTTTCATCCGCGACCTGGAACGGATCGGGCGCGCGGACGACGTCGTCGTGATGGTCTTTTCCGAGTTCGGACGTCGCGTTCCGGAAAACGTCAGTCTCGGGACCGACCACGGTGCCGCAAACGTGATGTTCGTCATCGGAAACAGCGTGAAGGGCGGTCACTACGGCGAGATCCCCAGCCTGACGGAACTGGACGAAGGCGACAACCTGGTCTATACGACCGACTTCCGCCGCGTGTACGCGACAGTCATCGAAGGCTGGCTCGGACAGACGAACACGCGGGAGATCCTGAACGGGGACTTCGAACCTTTCGACATGTTTGTCTGAGTCGGAACCTTGGAAGAGTTTTCACCGCAAAGGCGCCAAGACGCAAAGGCTCATTGGTATCGCTATGGGCGTTCAGCTATACGAGCTGGGCAAATACGGAAAAGACAATTTCTCTTTGCGCCTTTGCGCCTTTGCGGTGAAAAAATCAGTCGCGAGTGGCGTCCAGGGACACGACGGGTTCATCGCCGATGACTTCGGCGCTGTGGACGGTTCCGGCCGGGACCTTCAGACAGTCTCCCGCCTCGAGGATGGCGCTCTCGTTGAGTATGGTCATGCGGAAGCGTCCGGAGAGGACAGCGTCCATCTTGTCGATATCGTGGGTGTGGTCCGGGAAGTACGTTCCCGGGGGGTAAACGTAGCGGGCGACACCATAGCCGAGAGCTTCGAGCTTCTCCCGCATGGCCTGCTCAGACAGCGGGCCGTCGCGTTCGGTATCCCATCTTTCGACTCGCATCATCCTTAGTAGATCCTCAACCCGAAACTGAAATGGATGCCCGCATCCTGCAGTGAACCGCTTGGGCTATTCGCAGCATCGAGGTCGACGAGGCCTTCGCCCCAGTACACTTCGAACTGCGGATTCCATCGGAGGGAATCGCCGAAAACCCCGTCCCATCGGACGCCTACGCCGGCGCTGTAGATCCTGGACGGAGGAACTGGGAGCAGGATCCGGCCTCGGCCGGCTGCGTCCGGTGTAGTATGCCATCCCTCCCCAAAATCGAAGAAGGGTGCCAGCTCGAGGCTACGTGCCCAACTTCGATCCGACACCAGTGTCAGGCGGGATTCGAGTGAGGTGATGACGGCATTGTCCCGGACGAGCTGGTTCTCCCGGTAGCCCCGGACGCTGTTTCGTCCACCGATTGGAAGCTGCTCGGTGGCCAGAAGCGGATCGGTCGCCAGTTGCGCATCGGTTCGGAAGATCAGCTGAGCGCGGCCGACACGCCGTGCCCATTGAAACTTGCCCAACCAGGCAAAGAACCGCCCGTCGGGCGGGTCCTCGACGTCGATCCGGCGGTAGATCGAATCGTCACCATGAATGGTCGCGCCGAACAAGTTCATCCCGAAACTGAAACGGGACTGAACCGCCAACGCTTGATTCTGCGACCGGTGCGTCCATCCTTGCGAAATCCTCAGCGCGGTGACGTTCGATACGCCGTCTTTAGCGCCCAGTGAAAACGAAAAGGTTTCTCCCAACAGGAAGGTTCGGTTGCTCGTCCGTTCTGCGCCCACTCCCACGACCAGCTCCGTATTCAGCGTTCTGTAAAGAGGATGCCGCAGCTCCAGCCCGAAGCCCGAGGATTCGCTGACCACATCCAGGGTGTTGAACGGCGCTTCAACGACGGTGAAATCGTTCTTGGTGTAGCTGAAGTTGAGCGACGTGTCCTGAGCGGTCAGGGGTATCTCATAGGCAGCCGTGATTTGCGGGGACACCCCGCTCGACCAGCCCGAGCTCACGCTCAGGACATCGCCTAATCCCGTCAGGTTCACGTGCGCCGCGCCCAGCGTCACGCGAGAGGAGCCCACCGTTGGAGACTGGTAGTTGTCGAAACCTACCGAAGCGCTATAGGGGCTTTCTTCTTCGATCGCGAGGTTCAATCGCGCCTCCCCGGGGCGGTAACCGGGCCGCAACTCCGCTGCAAACCGGCGAATGCGCGGGTCCTGTTCCAGCAGCTGCAAACGCTCCTGGAGGCTCCGGATGTTCAGGGGCCCGTCCGCACGGGGCTCGAGGCGCTTGCGGATGTGCTCCGCTCGAAACCATCGCGGCTCCTGCACTTCCAGATCCGTCAATCGGCCCTCGACGATTGCTACCGTTATCACGCCGCCGCTGAGAACCTGATCCGGAATGAGGGCGCCCGAGTTGACGTAGCCGTTGTTGACGTACAGGTCGGTCAGTTCCCGGCGAAGAACGCTCAGATCTTCGGATGTCAGCCTGCGGTTGACGTACCGAGCAGTGATGGTATCGAGTTCATCGGTGGTGAAGACGGTGCTGCCCTCGACGCGAATTTCGTGGATTTCAACGCCCGCCAGCGGGTCCCGCGCTGACGGTGGGATGGGCGGCAGGACCTGCTGTGCCGGCGCGCCGATGAGCGGCAACGTTGCGGCAAGGACTAAACCTGATGCAAAGAGAAGCAGCAGGGGGTTTCTCATCGTCGCCCTCCTGCGATCCGGCCGCACGAGGGATCCGAGGGCGTGTACCAGAACCACGCGGGGTTCGACCGCTGCCAGACCGGCACGGTGGAGCCGGCGCCGCGGGAAGAAGCCCTGGGTGCCGGCACCAGATCGAACACCGAACTCGAAAGCAGTCCGCCCGGCTCGGGCGGGAGCCCGTCGCGGCCAGCCGCGATGAAACTGCTCGCCGCCCCGCCGCTTGCCCTCTCGGCACACCGTGCCCGCAGGAGGGCGGCAGCGTCGAGGAAGTTCCCTGGCAGAGGCGTGATGCTTTCGCTGACTCCCGCGATGAGCGCCTGGATCCCGACTTCGCCGGCGACTCCCGCAGGCTGCCGCGCCCGCGCCTGCACGAGGCTGGTCTGTGAAGCCGTGAACCCCGCCGCTCGAATGTTGATCTTTCCACCCTGACTGCCGCCGTCTGCCCGGACCTCAGTGGTGTCCTTGAGAACCAGGAAACCGGACGGGAACCGCGAACTCCCCGTATCTTCGGCCCCGTCGACGACGATCGCGATATTGCCGCCGGCCCCTTCACCGCCGTCGGCGGTCACGTTGCTGTTGTCGAGTTCGACAAAGCGGGCGTCGAGACTGACGTTTCCACTCTCGGTGCCGCTAAGGACGTTGGTCGTGATCAGGCTGTCTTCGGAGAGCAGGACCCGGGTGGCATCGACCCCGATGCTCCCCCCCCCGGCTTGAAGAGACTCGGTCGTTATCCTTCCGTTGCGGATTACCAGTGACAGCGCAGGTTGCCCAGCGTCGGCGCGCCCCCGGATATCGATCAAACCGGCCGAGCCTGTACCGATGCTCTCGGCAGAAACCAGGGCTTCATCGCTCAGGTCCATCTCTTCGACACGAAGGTTGATGTCCCCGGCCGACGCGCTACTGTCAGCTCGGGCGATCGAGGCGACGTGCGAGCGCGCCGACATTTCCAGACGCGGCGTGTCGATCGTCACCGTGCCGCCGGTGCCGGTTCCGCTGGTGTCCGTGAAAACGCCACTCGGGAACTCGCCATCGGCAAGCCCACTGAACTTCGCGGACTCGGAAACGCGGATGCCGATCGTTCCTCCCGTCCCATCAAACGTGCTCGCCGCGATCTGGCCACCGCCGTCCAACACGAGCCGGGCTACGTCCACGCTGACCGAGCCGGCCGCACCGGCGCTCTCGCCGAGGGCGACACTCTGTGCAGAAATGATCGCATCCTGGACGAAGAGTTCCTGCGTATCGATCGTGACATCCGTGCCGCGCCCGATCCGGACAGTTCCTCCGTCTCCGGTGAGACCCGTCGTCGAGCTGATGACCGACGCATCGGTGACGGCGATGCGACCGGCTGAGAGCTGCACCTCACCTCCCGGCCCTTCGCCCAGGGTGGAGCTGGACACGATGCTCTGCCCGCTGAGCGACATCGACGAGGCGGCACCAATCGCGATCTTCCCACCGTCGCCGTCGAACGTGATGGCCGTGATGAACCCACCGGTCTCGAGGTCGAGGCGATCGACGTCGGCGATCACAGACCCTGCACGACCGGCGCCCAGACCCGTCGCCGAACTACTGGCGGAGATCCCCGCAGAATTTCGAACGACGAGTTCTTGCGTATCGATCGGAAGATCGGGAGCCCGACCGATCCGGATGGTTCCCCCACTGCCCGTACTGTTTGTCAGCGAGTCGATCCTGGCTCCATCGGCAACGACGATCCGGTCCGCCGACACTCGAAGCTCGCCTGCCGGTCCAGCGCCACCCGTGGCCGTGGTAACACGACTCCGGAGTCCATCCGCGTCAATCCCGCGAACCGACAACAGCGAGGTCGCACCGATCGTGACGTTACCGGCACCGCCCAGGACGCCGTTGGCGGCGGCACTCGCGACGGAACCGCCGTTCTTGATCCACACGACGTCCGCGTCGATGCGTACATCTCCACCGGCCGGGACACCGAAATCCGAAAAATTGTTCGATTCGACCGCTGCGCCGTCTATCAGAACCGTTCCCGTACCGGCACCGTTTGTCGCGTTTAGGGAAACCCGTCCGCCTTCGCCCGCGCCGAACGTCGCGGTAGAGATGACGGTGTCGAGCGAGGCAGTTCCCAGGTCTTCCAGCGAAACAGACTCGCTCGCGCGAATCGCGATCGTGCCTCCCTCCCCATCGGACGTAGTGGCGGTAATCTGACCACCTCCATCGAGGACGAGACGGGCGACATCCACCGAGATGGACCCTGCACGGCCGGCACCGTCACCGAAGCCCCGGCTGTCGACGACAATTCTTCCTTCCCTCTGAACTGAGAGTTCCCCCGTATCGATCGGAAGGTCCACGTCCCGACCGATCCGGACGGTCCCTCCGCTTCCCGAGTCGGTGGTCAACGAGTCGACGACGGCACCGTCGGCGACCACGATGCTGGGAGCGGAAAGCCGGACGGTCCCTCCGGGGCCTTCACCGAAGGTCGAAGTGGACACGAAACTCGGGAACAGGTCCGCGTTGGTGCCTCGCAGGGTAATCGACTCCGTCGCACCGATCGTGACGTTCCCGGCGGCTCCCCTGCTGCCGGTACCCGCGACGCTTTCGACGGAACCACCGGTGTCAACACGCACGACGTCAGCATCGATGCGAACATCTCCGCCGCGCACGCCGGCGACTTCCGATCGGTTGTTCGACTGGACGACGGCGTCGTCGGTAATGACGAGGGCGCCCGTCCGATCAAGGTTGTTGACCCCCACCGAGACCTGACCGCCGTTCCCCCCACCCCGGGTCGTGCTGGAAATCTGGCTTCGGAAGTCGCCTTCCCTCCCACGCAGGGTCACGGATTCGCTCGCGCGAACCGCGATCGTGCCGGCGTCCCCGGTCGCCGCTGACAGGGATTCGCTGTCGATGAAACTGCCCCCCTCCAGCGTCAGTCGATCCGCGGTGACGTCGATCCGGCCGGCCGATGCGGAGCCGCTCGACACCGTCGTATCGACACCGGCGGCACCGGACAATCGGATCCGGTTCGCCTCCAGCCAGATGTTGGAGCTGTCCTGACTGCTCTCGCTGGCGCGGCTCTGAATCTTGGTCCCCGGCCCCGTCAGCCGAATCTCGGAGTGGGAAAGCACGTCGAGGGGGTGCACCCGGATCTCCGGTGTATCTGAAGCACTCGGAGCAGAACCCGAGTTTCGCACGTCGTTCTGGATTGTGGAGCCACCGCTCATCACCAGTTCATTGGTCTGGATTCGGATGGTGCCCGGCTGGCCGCTCGTGACGGTTTCTTCCAGGACCGTGTTCCGCACGTCGGCGCTGATGTGGCTTTGTTCGATCGTGATCTTGGGAGCCGTGATCGTGATATCCCCGCCACCGCCCTCCCCGAGGAACACATTGCTTTCGACCCCGTTACCGAACGGACTGGAACTGTCGGGGTCGGACATCAGGATCGAGCGGAAGGCTTCGACGGTGATGTCGCCGGCCCGACCGGCTCCGGTTGACAGCGATCGGATCTCGCTGCCGCCGCGGATTTCCAGGTCGTCCGCAACGATCTGGATCGGTGCGGCAGTGCCGTCTCCAAGGGTCCAACTCGCGATGGCGGCACCATTCGAGAGGACGATGGCACCGGTAACATCGATGTCGATGACGCCCCCGCCGCTGAAGGTCGTATTGGCTCGCAGGATGGAGGAGTCCAGCTCGAGGTGGCCGGCCCGGATAATCAGCCGACCCGCTCCGTTTGGCGCGGAAAAAGCCTCGCTGACGTCCATCGTCGCGTCGCCACTCAACCGGAGGTCACCGAGACCGGACAACGAAAACGAGCTGGTGTCCAGCCCTTGCTCGGTCAAGACGACTTCTCCGGCGGCCCCGACTCCGGCGACGTCGACGCGACCGCCGTCGGCCCTCAGCGCTCCTCCAACAAACGTGATGTCACCGCCGACCAGACCGATCCTGCCGCCCTCCGCCATCTCCAGAGTCGAGCCGTTGACCGCGATTGGGGTCGGGGTTACGGACGAGAATCCAAAGGCGTCGGGCGGATCGAGCAGCACACCGGGATCGATCGATAACACGCTCGGCAAGTCCGCGCTGGCTTGGGACTCATCCACGTAGAAGGCAGTCGCACCCATCCTCAGGTAGTCGGCGGTGCTCGCATGGAACGACCCATTGATGTCGAGGGTCGCGCCGGAGTTGAACACGACGCCGTTCGGGTTGAGGAAGAACAGGTTCGCGGGCGATCGAATGGTACCGTCGATCGTGGATACGTCGGCACCGGTAATGCGGGCCAGGATGTTCTGGATGGCACCCGCCGTCGTGAATTCGGCCGTCTCGCCGCCGAGCAGCGAGAAACGGGAAAAACTGTGGAACAGGTTGCTGCCGATTCTCCGGCCCATGGCTTCGGTGATGCTGTAGGTGGGGCCGTTTCCGAGGCTCGTCCCGGTGCCGAGGCTTGGGTCGAGGACGACACTCTGGGCAGCCAGGCGGACAAAGGCGCAGAGAAGTAGGGCCGACACAAGCAGGAATCGGAATCGGTTCGTCATCGCCGCGCCCCCTGGGTCTGCTCTCGTGTCAGCTGAGGGCACCGCTGATCGATCGGCGTGTGCCAGAACCAGAATGAGCCGAAAAACCGCTTCATTGGCGTCAGTGCCGAAGCGCTCGGAGCCGAGGCCGCGCCTGCTGCAGGAGCCAGGTCGAGGAGGGAACTCGACAGCAATCCTCCCGGCTCCGGTGGCAATCCATCGCGGCCTGCCGCGATGAAACTGCTCGTCTCCCCACCGCTCGCTCGCTCCGTACAACGCGCCCGCAACAGGGCGGCGGCATCGAGGAAGTTCCCCGGCAGAGGCGTAATGCTTTCACTGACTCCGGCGATGAGCGCCTGAATGCCGACCTCGCCGGCGATTCCTGCCGGCTGCCGCGCGCGGGCCTGGACCAGACTGGTCTGAGAAGCCGTGAAGCCAACAGCAGAAATGCCGATCTTGCCACCCTGACTGCCACCGTCGGCGCGGACCTCGCTGATGTCTTTGAGAACCAGGAACCCTCCTGGAAACTGCGAGTCGCGGGTACCTTCGTCGTCCTTCGCAACTATCGAGATGTTGCCGCCGGGCCCGTCGCCGCCGTCGGCTGTGACGTTGCTGCTGTCCAGTTCAACGAAGCGGGCGTTGAGGTCCACGTTTCCACTCTCGGTACCGGTGGCAACGTTGGTGGTGATCACGCTGTCACCGGACAAAGACACGCGGTTTGCAGCGATTCTGATGCTGCCGCCTCCGGCCTGCCTGGATTCCGTTGTGATTCTTCCCGATCGGCTCACAAGAGAAAGTGCGGGTTGTTCGAGATCGCCGATATGGACGACGCCAGCCGAACCCGTGCCCAGGCTTTCGGCAGAAACGAGGGCTCGACCGCTCAGATCCATTTCTCGAACCCAGAGCTGGATGTCCCCTGCCGTCGCGCTGCTTTCGGCTCCTGCCGATGCTAGAACCTGCGCTCTATCCGACACCTCGAGACGGGGTGTATCGATCGTGAGGCTGCCCGCCGGCCCGGCTCCAGACGTGTCGGTGAAGACGCCGCTCGCCGATCTGGAATCCAAACCGCTGAAGGTCGCTCGATCGGATGCACGAATCGTGACCGTCCCGCCGTCTCCATCGATCGTACTGGCGTTGACCCGCCCTCCGCTGTTCAAGACCAGCCGCTTCACGTCGATCTCGATCGAGCCTGCAGCTCCTGCACTCTCACCTTCGGCTAGGC
>CBDAPB010000022.1:0-109426 GCA_965198265.1 Terriglobia bacterium | reverse complement strand
GCGGACAGAAATCCCTACTACCGCAATCTTTACCGCGTGGGGTTCGACAGCGGGGACGCCGAGCTGCTTACAGTGGAGGATGCGGATCACAGCGTCTCGGTCTCCCCCTCAGGACGGTTTCTTCGTCGACAGCTTTTCGAAACCGGATGTCCCGGCGATCGCCGTGTTACGCGACACCGATGGCGACCGGCTCATGACCCTGGAGGAGGCAGACACAAACCCGCCTGACGGGCGACGGGTTGGAAGCCTCCGATTCCGTTCGTGGTCAAGGCACGGGACGGCGAGACCGATATCTACGGGATGATGTTTCGGCCGACGAACTTCGACCCCAATCGAAAATACCCGATCATCAACAACATCTACCCGGGGCCCCAGTCGGGAAGCATCCGGGGCTGGAGCTTCTCCCCCCGCACGTGGGGGACACCCAGGCGATCGCCGAGCTGGGTTTCATCGTGATCCAGATCGATGGCATGGGAACTCCGGGTCGCTCGAAGGAGTTCCACGAAGCCTACTACGGCGACATGGGCGACAACACGCTGCCCGACCAGGTGACCGGCATGCAACAGCTCGGAGAACGGTATTCCTGGATCGACATCGATCGTGCCGGGATATACGGGCATTCCGGGGGCGGCTTCGCGACGAGCGGTGCCATGTTCCACTATCCCGACTTCTTCAAAGTCGGCGTGTCCCAGGCGGGGAACCACGACAACCGCGTCTACGAGGACGACTGGGGGGAGAAGTGGCAGGGTCTCCTGACCCGTAACGAAGACGGCACGGACAGCTACGATAACCAGGCGAACCAGAACTTCGCGAAGAACCTCAAAGGCAAACTGCTGCTCGCCCACGGCACCCTCGACGACAACGTGCCCTACTACAGCACCCTGCTCGTCGTGGACGCTCTGATCAAGGCCAACAAGGATTTCGATCTGATCCTGCTGCCGAACCGGCGACACGGTTTCGGGAACGAGCCCTACATGATGCGTCGCCGCTGGGACTACTTCGTCGAGCACCTCATGGGTGCCCAGCCGCCCGACGACTACGAGTTCAGCCCCCCGGGGAATTGAGTCGAGGTTCGACAGGCGGCATCAAGAACGGGTTCCGGTTGGCGATTTCGGGTCGGTAATCGCTACGGCGTTACTCGGGGGCAATCGGTGTCGACAGTTGGGTCAACGAACCTCGCCCCAAAATCACTTCTACGGTTTGCCGTGAATGGACTGCCAATTGCCTGCTCAGGAGTCCCGAGACTCACTTCGATCTATGCCTGGTTTTCTTCGAATGTGGGATGCACGGTGGAACCGTCGATGGCGTAACGAAGACCGGCGGCATAAGACTCCAGCCTGCCGCGGTGGATGTTCAGACGTATCTTCTCTTCGAGTGTCCCTTCAGGATTACCGATCTGATTGATGAGTTGAGCAACCCTGAGCTCGGTCTCGCGGATCTCTTCCAGAAGTTCGCCCGCGCTTGGGGAATTGTCTTTCAATTCACGTTTCTCGATACTGGCCGGATTCTCAACAAGCTTCTCTGATGAAACGTTGGGACTCTTATGGAGTCCCTTCTAGTAAACCGAGTCAGCCACTCCCTGCGAGCAGCCCTCGAGCCTCAAGAAAGAAACCGTCTTCTCTTTATTCTATCGGCGATATCCGTTCAGAAGTTTAACGAAAAGTTCGAGTTCCGGTCGCGGGACAAACGCTTTTCAAAAAATCGACTAAAGTCCTGAAGTTTCTTGTCCGATAAGAGGAGAGAGGGGGTTTCTATCCGTACCTTCAGAATAAAGAGTTATAAGAAATAGATGGAGAAAGAGGCATGATCTTGTCGGTGGTTAGTAACTGTTACTAACAGTTACTACGTTCGGTGTGACACGAATCGGATTCAATGAAGTAGACCGGACCTGAAAAGGGATCGATCAGATATTGGTGCCCCCAAACAGTGGCCTGTAACAATGCCATCGGCCCGAAGGGTTCGGCGGAACGGCGCCGTCTTCGGTGTCGTAACGCCCTCGCAATGAAACAGCATTGGCTCGAGCGTCACTCCTAGAATCCGACGCCGTTCCGCCGAACGCTGGTACCGATAGCACTGTTACAGGTCACTAGATGTCGAAGCCCGCGTCCCCGCGCGGCACGGAACTGCTCCAGGTGGTACTTCCACTGTAACTGGAGGTCGATACTGCCCTGTCGACGACCTGGCCTACCTGATAGACAACTGACTTGACATGCGGATCGCTTACAGGCATAGAATACCTATGCCTAGGGAAACTGGACTACCGCCGGGAACACTCGTCATGCTTGTCCTGAAGGTCCTGGCCGCCGGGCCGCTTCACGGGTACGCCATCGCCCAACGCATTCACAACCTGTCCAGCGAAGAGCTGCGCGTGGAAGAAGGGTCGCTGTACCCGGCGCTGCAAAAACTGCTGCTGAAAGGCTGGGTCCAGGCAAACTGGACCGTGTCGGATTCGGGCCGCCGGGTGCGTTCCTACCGTGTCACGCCTTCGGGAAGACAACAACTCGATCTCGAACTTGCCGAATACCGCCGCATGAACCGTGCCATAGAAGCGCTTCTGGAAACTGCATGAGGGAAAGATCATGAGACCGCTTGGAGAGTTGTGGCGCCGCTTCTGGTACCTGTTCAACCGCCGGCGCATGGAAGCCGACCTTCGCGAAGAGATGGAATCGCATCGTGCGGAGATGGGGGAACCGCCCCGCTTCGGCAATACGCTACGGCTTCGGGAAGAGTCCCGCGACGTGTGGGGATGGAACTGGGTGGACGACACTGTCGGCGACATCCGCTACGCCTGTCGGACGATCATTGGAATGCCCGTCCTCACGATCGTCGTGGTTTTGTCTCTCGGGGTGGGAATCGGAATCAACACGACGGTTTTCTCATGGATCCAGGCCGTTGTCCTTCAACCGATCCCGGGTGTCACGGATCCATCCGACTTCTACCTGATCGAGCCGCGCGCCGACGCGGGAGCCTATCCAGGCGTCTCGTGGCCCGAGTACCGGGACCTCTGGGAAGGCGTCGTTTCGTTCAACGATCTGGCGGCTTTCCGGATGGTTCCCATCAACCTGAGCGAAGACGGACGAACCGAGCGTGTGTACGGGTTTCTCGTCTCCACCAATTATTTCTCCACGCTGGGCCTCGAACCGCTTCTTGGACGTTTCGCCTGGAACGGCGACGGCTCGGACAACATGGAGGTCGTAGTCTCGCACGGCTTCTGGCAGAGACGGTTGGACGGCTCCGGTGATGCGATCGGCAGCAGGGTGCGAGTCAATGGCCAGGAACTGACTGTGGTCGCCGTCACGCCTCCCGGGTTTCAGGGAACCGTCCTCGGCCTGGAGTTCGACCTTTGGGTCCCGGCGGCGCTGGCGCCGATCCTGTACGACGGATCGCGCGAACTGGAAGAACGGAACCAGCGGGGCTACTCGGTGATGGGCAGGCTCCTCCCGGGCACCTCCCAAGCCCAGGCCCAGGCCGACGTGGACGCCGTAGCGGCACGAATCGAAGGGGACTTTCCCGAAGCCAACGCCGGATTCCGGAGCGAGGTCCTTCCGTTCTGGCGCGCACCCAGGGGAGCCCAACAATTCGTATTGCCTGGGCTCACAGTTCTTCAGGCCGTCATGCTTCTCCTGCTGCTGGCTGTCTGCGGCAACACGGCGAATCTTGTCCTGGCGCGAGCAACCGTTCGGCAGCGTGAAGTGGCCGTGAGGCTTGCAATGGGCGCCAGCCGCTCACGCGTCGTCCGACTGTTGATGACCGAAAACCTGATACTGGGGCTTGCCGGCGCCACGATGGGAGTGCTGATCGCTATCTGGGGAACGACCGCGCTCCGCGCCGTCCGCTTCTCCACCTTGTTCCCGGTCCGGTTTGAGACCAGTGTCGATGCGATCGGCCTCTCGTTCGCGGCAGCACTCGGCGTCGTATGTGCGGTCGCCTTCGGAACGGCTCCGGCCCTGCAGTTGCTGCGAGGATCCCATCTGAGCCTTCGATCGCACAGCAGTAGGATCGAGCCAAAGAGGATGCGAAAGACTCTGATGAGTATCGAAGCGGGGTTGGCTCTTATGGTCCTGCTGGCGGCCGGTCTCTTCCTTCAGGGTTTCCGCGAAACCCTCGATACGGATCCGGGTTTCCAGCCTGAGGGCCTTCTTCTCTCAGCCTACGATCTGTCCGGCGGCACGGCAGGGCACTTGGTATCGGGAGCCAACATCGACAAAACGTTCGCCCGGACATTTACCGGAAGACTCCTCGAAGACCTGAGGGCACTACCGGAAGTGGAGTCGGCTGCAATCGCGACCTTCATACCGATCGACATTCACGGCCTCCCGCTGGGATCGTTCAGTCTCGAAGGCCGCCCACAGACCGATCTGGCTCCAGACCGGGCACTGCTGAACGTGGTGACCCGTTCATACTTCGAGACCATGGGCATCCCATTGGTCCGGGGAACCGATTTCACGATTCTCAGTGACTCCACGACTCCTCCACAGGTCATCGTCAACGAAGAATTCGTCCGCCGATTTCTGGCGGGCTCCGAGCCTATCGGACGACGGCTCGATGCGAGCGGACAAACCTTTACGATTACCGGCGTCGTCAGGGACTCGGTGTACGAATCGTTCGGCGAAGCGCCGATCCCGTTCACCTACTACGCATACAGAAACCGCCTGCCCACCGATGGTCAGATCCATCTTCGGACCCGCGCAGGCGGTGAGGCTCTCCTCGCGACGGAGGTCCGGCGGGTCGTTCGCGAACTGGATCCGGCGCTTCCCGTGTACGACGTACGAACGATGACCGAGCATATCGAAACGAACCTCTTCCTTCGGCGGATTCCCGCCCAGATGTTCGCGGTCATCGCGCCGCTGCTGCTCCTGCTTGCGGCGATCGGGATCTACGCGGTCGTGGCCTACAATGTCACGCGCCGCACGACCGAAATCGGCATCCGTCTGGCAATGGGTGCACGCACGCGCACGCTCGTCAGACAAATTGTGGGCGAAAGCATGGGCAGCATCGCTGTTGGGATGGCAATCGGATGGCTCCTCGCTTTCGTCGTCTACGCCCACCTTGTACCTGGAGACCCCCTCGACCCAGCCGTCTTCGTGGGCATACCCTCGTTGCTGTCAATTGTAGCGATCACCTCGTGCTGGATCCCGGCGCGGCGCGCAACGGGACTGGATCCGATGACGGCATTGAGAGAAGACTAGCCCGCTTTTCTCACCGGTTGTCGTCGCGAAGCGTTCTTCGCCGCTCCCGTAGCCACCCAGACCCAGGAGGCCAGAATAGAACGCCCGGGCTTCTTCCTCCCTCCCTTGGGGCATCGCCAGCTGGACGTGATGAATGCCGACTACCTTAACCACAGGTGCGTCGCTCCAGCAATGGGTTGATGCGCGCGAGGACTTCATAGGGGATCGTGCCGATCTTTTCGGCGAGTTCCTCGGCAGTGATTTCGGCGTCACCCTGTCGACCGAGCAGGACAACTTCGTCATCGAGAGACGGTGCGGCGTCGGTGACATCCAACATCATCATGTTCATGGCGACGCGCCCAACGACCGGTACCGGTTTTCCGCCAACCAGAGCCCGGCCCGTGCTCGACAGTCGACGGTCGTATCCTTCGTAATAGCCGACAGGGATGATGGCCAACGTGGTCTCTCGGCCGGCTTGGAACGCGAGACCGTACCCCACATATTCACCGGCAGCGATCGTTTTCAGCTGCGCGATATTCGCTTTCCAGGTCAACACCGGCAACAGCTCCACCTGCCGTCCGCGTTCACGTTCCGCAACGCGGGTTTCGCGCGAAGGCCAGATGCCGTAAGCGCCGATTCCGAGGCGGACCATCGTGAAATGAGTTTCGGGGTACAGCAGGATGCCGGCTGTCGCAGCGGCATGGACCTGGCTCGGGCGGATTCCCGCGCTGGTGAGCCCTTCCACTGCCTGATTGAAAAGCTCCAACTGCATCTGTGCGAACGATGGATCGAGCGTGTCTTCGATGTTGGCAAAGTGGGTGTATACGCCTTCTATCTCCACTTCCGGCAGAGCGGCGACTCCTTCTCCGAAAGAGACAATTTCTGCCGGGCCGACACCCTGTCGATTCGTTCCGGTCTCGACCTTGACGTGGACGCTCGCGCGTTTGCCCGACGCCCGGGCGGCCTCGGAAAGCGCCTGGGCCAGATCCTGTCGGTAGATCACCTGGCGAAAGCCGTGTTCCACGATCGTCCGGGCATCCGACTCTTTTGAGTGACCCAAGATCAGGATGGGTTTGCCCGGTGCAACCTGCGCGACGGCCAGGGCCTCGGCCACCGAATCGACGCCGAACCAATCGGCTTGATCGATGACGGCTCCAGATACGGCCTCCAGCCCGTGTCCATAGGCGTTCGCCTTGACCACCACCATCAGATTCGTGCCCTCGGCCAGGACGCTCCGGAATGTTTTCAGGTTTTGTCGAAGCCGGTCGCCGCTGACCTCGATCCACGAACTGTTCAGACTCAAATGACGTTTACCTCGCCTAATTGGGGCCTCAATTATACGGTATGCTTGACCGATGCCCGCCGCCGCTATCGAGTTCGAAGACGCTTCCTACCTCCTCGATTCCGGTCGCAGCATTATCGACAAGCTCAGCCTGTCGGTTGCGGCTGGAGAGACTATCGTGTTGCTCGGACGCAGCGGTTCGGGCAAGACGACCACGTTGAAGTTGATCAACCGTCTTCTCGAACCCTCGGCGGGTCGGGTTCTTGTGGAAGGCGAATCCACCGACAACTGGGATCCCATTCGATTGCGACGCCACATCGGCTATGTCATCCAGGAAGTCGGTCTCTTTCCGCATTTCACGGTTGAAGAAAACGTGGCCCTGGTTCCCTCGATCGAAGGCTGGTCTCCCGAGAGAACTGGCGAACGCGTCCGCCGGATGCTCGAACTGGTGGGACTCGACCCGGATGATTTCGCCAGCCGCTATCCGGACGAATTGTCGGGTGGTCAGCGCCAGAGAGTTGGCGTGGCGCGGGCCCTGGCGGCCGATCCTTCGATCCTGCTGATGGACGAGCCATTCGGAGCGCTGGATCCGATCACACGAAACGAGATCCGGTCCGAGTTCAAGGATCTCAGGAAGCGACTGGGCAAGACCATCGTGTTCGTGACGCACGATGTTGCCGAAGCCTTCGCGCTGGGCGATCGCATCGGGTTGATGAAAGAGGGGAAGCTTGTGGCCCTGGCGGAGCCCGAGCAGTTCAAGCGGTTCGACGACCCTGAGGCACGAGCTTTCCTGGGATCAATGTCATGAGCGTCGTTCAGTACATGGTCCAGAACCGTGCGGAGGTGTTCCAGTTGACGCTGGAACACATCGTGCTGGTTGGCGCTTCGACCTTGCTGGCAGTGCTAATCGGCCTTCCCCTCGGGGTTTTGATGACCCGTCGGGAAGGACTGAGTCGCCCTATCCTGACCTTTGCGAACGTGATGCAGACCATACCGAGTCTCGCTCTGTTCGGGTTCCTGATCCCGATTCCTTTCATAGGCGGTATCGGCGCGCGGACCGCCATCGTCGCTCTGATTCTTTACTCGCTTCTGCCGATCATCAGGAACACTTACACGGGAATCACGCATGTCGATCCGGCTGTCCGCGAAGCCGCCATCGGCATGGGTATGACCGACTGGCAGTTGTTGAGGCAGGTCGAGCTCCCTCTGGCGATGGGCGTGATCTTCGCCGGTATTCGAGTCGCCACCGTGATCGCAGTGGGTCTGGCGACGATCGCGGCGGCGATTGGTGCCGGGGGCCTCGGCATGTACATCTTCCGTGGCGTGTCCATGGTGGACTCCAGGGTCATACTGGCCGGCGCCATCCCGGCGGCGACGATGGCACTGGTCGCCGATTTCGCGCTCGGCCGGGTGGAGCACAAGTTGAGCCGGCGGACGAAACACGATCGTGGGGGTGAGCGCTGATGCGACCGAGGGGGCATGTCGGCGGAGCGGTGATTCTCGCGTTGGCGCTGAATTTGCTGTCCGCAGGATGTTCCAGCGAGAACAGGATCGTGATCGGCTCGAAGAACTTCACCGAGCAGATCATCCTGGGTGAGTTGATCGCGCAGCATCTGGAAAGGCACACCGATCTCGAGGTGGATCGGCGTCTGAACCTGGGGGGCACTTTCGTCTGCCACGAGGGGATGATCGCAGGACAACTCGACATCTATGTGGAATACACGGGGACCGCCCAAGCGGCGATTTTGAAAGAACCGCCGTCAAGCGACCCGGAGGCGGTGCTCGCTGCGGTCCGGTCTGCCTATCGCGATCAGTTTGGAGTCGAGTGGGCCGAGCCGCTGGGCTTCAACAACACCTTCGCCATCATCGTACGCGGGGACGACGCCCGCGACCTCGGACTCGAAACCATCTCCGACGCGGCGCCTCACACCGCCGATTGGAGTGCGGGCTTCGGCTACGAGTTCATCGAGCGTGAGGACGGGTATCCGGGCCTTGCTCAAACCTATGGGCTGCGGTTCCCGACGCCGCCGCGGGTGATGGACCTGGGTCTGACCTACCGCGCTGTAGCGGACGGTGACATTGACCTGATCGCCGGCAATTCCACAGACGGACTGATCGATGCCCTCGGTCTGGTCATACTCGAGGACAATCTGCGGTACTTCCCACCTTACGACGCCGTCCCGCTCATCCGTACCGAGGTTGTCGAAGCCCACCCGGAAGTTCGTGAGGCCCTGAGGATTCTCGATGGCCTGATCACCGAATCCGACATGCGCCGGATGAACTACCGTGTGGATGGGGAGCGCGAAGACGTAAAGCTGGTGGTCCGAGAGTTTCTAGAATCGAAAGGTTTGTAGGATCGGTGTAGGTGCGGTCTATGACTGTCTATGACCGCACATTCTACTCGATCGAGGGGGGTGGGCTGGGGCCTTGTCCGACAGCTATTGTAGATTGGTCATTGGACGATTCCGCATTGGAAATTTGGAGATAGCAAATTGCTCGATTTCTTATTGGTCGGAAATCTGAAATGAAGCAATTCCCAATGAGCAACCTGCAATGTGGATTCTTTCAAATATCGCAATTTGCGATCGGTGTAGGTGCGGTCTATGACCGCACATCTTCTCTTGCCCACGGGTTTTGTGCGCTCACAGAGCGCACGTACACTCTCTGCGACTTTTCTGCTTAGCCAAAGCCCGGGGACAGGGCCAGGCCCCTGTCCCCCTCACACTGGCTCTCTCGCGGATCGTTTGAGATAAAGAGAAAACTCGTTCTACCGTCTAGAACTGCCCCACAACGTCCCGGATCCCTACGGCCAGGAAGAAGACCAGGACCAGGACCAATACGAGGTTGGCGCCCCACCCGTTCTTCTGGAGGGGGGAATCCCACTGAATCTTGTTGTTCAGGTAGAGCAGCGTTATCGCCAGGAACGGGATGAAGAAGCTGCCAATGACGGTGTAGGTCACCAGCAGGAACAACGGCCGCCCGATGAAGGCAAGTGGTATCGGTACGAGTGTGATGAAGAGAAGCGCGATCCGGTACGGCTTGCTCGTGACCTGTGTGACTTCCGCCCTGCGCTCCCTGGAGAACTTCTTGATGATCCCGTAGAAGTCCGCAAACATGTAGGGGACTCCCTGCCAGACTCCCAGCAAGGATGAGAACACCGCTCCCCAGAACCCGATCGAGTACGCAAACGACCCCAGCGGCCCAATCGTCTGGCCCAGCATCTCCGCCATCTGGGGCACGACCGTAGCGCTGTTGAGCTCGACTCCGGTCACGAAGAACGCCCGATTAGCCAGCAAGAGAACCGCAATCGCAAGAATTGCCGTAACGAAGTAGGCGACGACAAGGTCGGTCCGGACGTACTTCAGGAAGGCCGGGCCGCTCATCCGTTTCTCGTTCATCCAGTAGTTGTAGTTCAGGATCGTGATCGTCCCCCCGACGCCACCGATAAGCGCGAGCAGAGAGCCGGTACTGCCAGCCGGGATCGTAGGGATAAACAGTCCGCTCAAGGTCCCCCCGACGTCAGTGAACGTCAGGGCCGCGCAGGCCACGATGCTGACGACCATCAGGCCTATCAATGCCTGCATGACCTTCTCGAACCCGCTGAAACCCCCGATCCAGACGAACACGCACCCGATCAGACTGTGGAGGACGGCGCCCCAGGCTGTCGGAATCGCGCCGTCGGTAAGATTAGAAATGCCGAGTCCGCATGCGTTCGCCAGTGCAGCGCTGACCGAGACCGTCCACACGATCATGTAGGCCCCGAAGTAGACTTTGACCCATCCGGGCAGGTACTCTCCCCATCCCTCCATGACTGTCGTGTCGGTTGCCAGCTGCCACCGCGCGATGCCTTCGGTGAGCACGTACTTGAAGAAGGCGCCGATGGCGACTGCCCAGATCAGGACGAGTCCGAAATTTGCGCCGCCCACGGTCGCGGCCGCCAGGTCGCCGGCCCCGACACCGGTAGCGGCGATCATCAGTCCGGGGCCGATCAGTGTCGCCATACCGATCTTCGGAAGCGCGCCCGTTTTCCCTTCATCTGCGGACATTTACGGGTAATCCCCTTTGGGTCGAGTGATGGGAAGCTAACAGATATGGTCGGAACCGGGCAAGTTCAAATGAAGAAGTGAGGAGTGAGAAGAAGAACCACCCCGTCTGCACCTTCGGCGCATCCACCCCTCCTTATCCAAGGAGGGGAGCCCGGGTGGCGCGAAGCGACGGGGTGGTTGAACAAGGAAGGGACCACCCCGTCTGCACCTTCGGCGCATCCACGCCTCCTTAGTCAAGGAGGGGAGTCGGCTCTACTAAAAGTTGCCCGCAACAACGGCCTACGGATTACTTTCCCCTCTCTGCCTCCGCCTCCGCGGCAGCGCGGACTTCCGCGATCGGAACGATCCGCCCGTGAATGGGCATCACCCGGTTCACGCGCAGTCCGTAGTTCTCGATGTTTGCGAGTAAGTTGGCCACGAATGGAAACCGCGGCAAGGTGAGGGCGTTCGGTGGGGCCGGTGTGAAGACGTCGGCGAAAGTCAGGATCCGCTGCGCGGGAAAGTAGACCATCAGCAGCGTGTTGGCATGACGGCTTTCCTCGATCGGATACAATTCGATCGCTCGAGTGCCTTCCTCAAGGACATGCTTCTCGCTGATCGTCTCCAGCATCAGCGGTTTCGGATTCCGCTCCAGTGCGTCCGGTGACAGCCGGTGGGATCTGGCGGCGATGTCTTCATACAGTGCGCGGTTCCGTTCGTGTGTGATGATCGTCAGCCCTTCTGAAATTGCCGCTCGGATTCCGCCGGCATGATCGGAATGGTGGTGTGTGTTTATGACATGTGTCAGAGGTTTGTCCGGGTTCAGCTGCCGCGCTTGTTCGATCACCGCCAGTGTCCTCGTGTCGTTCTGCGGGGCTTCGATCAGCACCAGGTGATCCGACAATTCGGCCACGACGCTGTGGTGGGACTGGCCCGTCAAATACCAGATCCCTCGTGCGACCTCTTCCACCTCGACCGTGGCCCGCGGGACCGGCACCGTTGCCGACTTGACGGAATCTGGCGCCGAGAGGTCTCCGGTGTCACTGTTCAGACTGTTGGTTAGCGTCAACTCCGCGACGACAAATCGGTCCAACATGTGGGTGAACCGTGTCGGAAGCAGGAGGCCGTCGACGGGATCGTAGTCTTCGAACGCAATCTCCGCGATCACATTGCCCAGGTTTGCGTGGTAGATCGTGGATTGGATCTTCGCCGGCAATTTGGTCTGAGGATCGACGTAGAGGATGAACTCGCCGTCGGTCGTGATGATGTTGAGCGTCTCGACCCCCCCCACCGAGCGCTTGTCCAATACCCGGCTTGCGGGATCGAGTGCGACGCGCAGGAGTCCGATCGGGTGCATGCTGAGCCCGGTCCTCCTCAAGCGACCCTCGAGTTCCGACATGCGCTGCAGGTTTCCGTTTCCCGTCACGTTGAAGGCCACGCCGTTGTCCAGCCCGAGAGTCTGGATCCGAGGATTCGTGTTGCCGGTCAGGTAGCGTGGTTCGCGGGTCCAACGCACCTGCCAACGTCCGCCGGCGAAGTCGATTGCCCGCCGGTACTCGGTGACCTCGAACGTCGGCAGCTCACCATCCGAATTCGCATTCTGTCCGAGGTTGTAGCTGGATCCGACTCCATCGAGCACAAGGGTATTCGCGCTACGGATTGCTTCAGCGCCTCCAAGGGCCGTGACCACTTCATCGAGAAGCGCAGTTTCCGGGCTGGATGGAGAGCAGCCCGCCAGGGCGGCGGCGATGATGGTCACACCCAGTAAGCCGAGCCGGGAAAACATCGCTGCGTATGCTAGCATGACAGGCTCTAACAACCCGAACCGAACCCGCGCTTATTGATGACTATCCGTACTGAAATCAGCGGTTCCGCCGCCGAGCAACTGTCCGACACCTGGTTTCTCGAGCGGATTGCCGAGTGGGCCACAACCGAGCCCGACAGGTTTGCCTTTGCCGTCGATCACGCCGACACGGTCGAAGAATATACCTACGCCGACGTGATGGAGCGATCCGGTCGCATTGCTGCCGCCCTCCACGCGAGTGGCGTACGGCCGGGAGACCGCGTCGGTATCGAGATGGACAACAGTCCCCACTGGGTCTTCATCATGCTGGGGGTGCTCCGCCTGGGTGGAGTGGGTGTTCCGCTCTCTGTGCTGCTTCCGGCATCTTCCATCCGCCGGCTTGTCGATCACTCCCAATGCAGGCTCGTGTTTGCGGACGATTCCAACATCGAGACGGCCCTGGAGGCGTGCGACCCGCAGAAAGTGATCGGTGTCGGGAGCGCCGAGGGCGGCGTCGGATGGGACGAGTTTCTCCGACGAGGCGAGGGTGCGGACTGGGAACAGAGGGTATCTCCCGACGGAACCGCGGTTCTGATGTATACGTCGGGAACGACCGGCGACCCGAAAGGCGTGCGGATTTCAGCCAGGGGACTGTCCTATGACATCCGCGGATTGATCGAACTCCTGGAACTGGCCCCCGGCCACCGGATTCTATCGGTTCTGCCGTTCTCCCATGTGCTTCCGCTGGTGGCCAACGGGCTGGGTTCTCTGGCGTCGGGTGCTGGAGTGGTCTTCCTGTCCGTCATATCTCCGCAGGCCATCGTTGATGCCTTCAAACGTCAACGGATCAGTTTCTTTGTTTGTGTCCCGCAGTTTTTCTACGCCGTGCACAAGCGGGTCTTCGCCCAGGTCGCGGAGCAGCCTTGGGTCGCCCGGAAGCTGTTCGGCCTCCTGTTCGGCCTCTCCCGCAGGATCAAGAACCAACAGCTCAGCCGCAAACTCTTCTCACGAATCCACAACGGGATCGGTCCCGACCTGACGCTGTTGATAACCGGCGGATCCCGTTTCGAGCCGCGTATTGCCCGGGATTTCCAGACGCTCGGCTACACGATGGTCCAGGCATATGGATTGACCGAGACCACCGCCGCCGCGACCGCGACGCCGGTCAGCAACAATGCTGTCGGAACCGTGGGTTTGCCAGTCCGGGGCGTTTCGATACGGATCGATCGGCCGAACGAGGAAGGCATCGGCGAGGTTTGCATTGCAGGCGACATCTTGATGCAGGGCTATTATCTCAACGACGCTGCGACTGCGGACGCGATCCGTGACGGCTGGCTTCATACTGGGGACCTCGGCCGCCTCGATTCCGGCGGAAATCTGATGATCACAGGCCGCAGCAAGGACGTGATCGTGTTGTCGAGCGGCAAGAACATCTACCCCGAAGAGGTCGAAGAGCACTACGAAAAGTGTCCGTTCGTCAAGGAAATGTGCGTGATGGCGATGCCCGAGGCGTCCGGTCCAGGTGACACGCTCCACGCCGTCGTCGTTCCCGATATGGAGGAATTCCGCAAGCGAAACCAGACCGCCATCGCCGAGATGATCCGCTACGAGTTGGACAACAGGTCAAAGCAACTGGCTTCGTTCATGCGCGTGCACTCCCTGACGGTGCGGAACGAACCCCTGCCGCGGACCGTCACACGGAAACTCAAGAGGTTCGAGATTTACGAAGAGGAGGTGAGGGGTTCCGAAACTAAGGAAGCCGCCGCACAAACCGAGGACCATCCGAGACTCCGCGAGGGTGTCGGTGCGGCCGTGGCCGAGGCCATTCACGAAGCCAAACCCGATCTGGGCGGCCTGCAGCCGGACATGAACTTCGAACTCGACATGGGCTTTGATTCCCTCGGTAGAGTCGAACTGCTGGGCGACATCGAAGCCCGACTCGATATCGAGGTGGACGAAGAAAAGGCCAATCAGATCTTTACCCTCGAGGAATTGCTCCAGGTCCTGGATCAGGCTGCGGGGACGGAGAGTTCCCAACGGCGGAGTTGGAAGGAAAAGCTGACCGAGGACGGAGACGACGAACTGGCCTCACGGTTCATCCGTGACTCTCGTGCGAGCCTGACCTTCTTCGGGTTTCCCACGATCCGCCTGCTGGGTTCGATCGCAAAGATTCCGCTCCGGACGAAGGTCCGGGGACTGGAGAAGCTTCCGCGCGAAGGTCCCTACCTGATATGCCCGAACCATGTTTCTTACCTCGATCCCTTTCTGGTTTGTTCGGTACTGCCGTTCCGCGTGATCCGGGACATCTTTATCCTCGGCTACACCGACTACTTCGACGGTGCCGTCATGGGCTGCCTCGGGAGCACCGTGAACATCGTGCCGGTCGATGCGAACTCGAACCTGAACCGCGCGATGCGGATCGCGGCGGTGGGCCTGCGGAAGCGGCGAATCCTGCTCGTCTTTCCCGAAGGCGAAAGGAGCATCGACGGCAACCTGACCGAATTCAAGAAGGGATCGGCAATCCTGTCGATCGAGCTGGGCGCTCCGATCGTACCGGTCGGGATGAGAGGTACCTTCGAGGCGTGGCCGCGGGGCGGGAGCTTGCGCCCTCATCCGGTCGAAATCGTGATCGGCGATCCGATCCTTCCGGACGCTTTCACCGAAGCGCCCGACCCCTATGCGGCGATCAATGACGCGCTGCGTGAAGCCGTTGTGGGCCTGCTGGAGTGAAGCGGACGCCGCGGATTGGGGCCCTCCCCCGCGCTTCGGGTTCCGGCGGGATGCGACATAGGGTTGCGCTCAAGCGCCCCCAAGTTATAATTGATAGCGACTCCACCATCCATTTTCCTTTGGAGTAGTACCCCTTTGGTGACCCTCGTATCCCTTTTGATGAACCCTGGTGGTCTTATACCGGCCACGGCTGCCGTGCGTCGCCACGATCGGCCCGGAGGAGATCATGGGTAGGAAGTACAAGCAGGACGGCTATCAGGACACCGGCGGCGACAGGGAGAAGGCAAGGCCGAAACAACAGCCGAAGAGAACCAGAGAGGGACCGCGCTCCCCGAGAATGCCCGGCTTTCAGGAAGTGATGCGCTGCGCCATGTGCGGCAACATCATCTCTTCCCTGGTAGAAATCCGGGGCGACAGCCAGTGTCCGAAGTGTCAGGCGGACCTGCGCACCTGCAAACAATGCCGCCACTTCGACACTGCCGCGCAATTCGAGTGCACCCAGCCGATTCCGAAGCGTATCCCGAAGGACGTCCGGAACGACTGTGAGTTCTTCGACCGCCGCACCTCGGTGGAACGGGAGACGACTTCCCCGACCTCGCAGGGGGGTGGAAGTCCCAAGGACGCCCGGAGCGCTTTCGACGATCTCTTCCGCTAGCAACCTCTTCCGGCACGGAGCCGATGACGGCCACGCCGAACCTTGGTTCCGGTGCTGTCGATGCTTTAAGCTATTTGATATTAGTGATTTCGCACCCAGCCCGACTCTGCGGCACCGGCCTAAAGGCCTGGCGCGTCAGTAAATTGGGTCCGGCGGGCGCGCCTGTCCAGAAGGACAGAAGGGAAAGATTTTGACAGAAGAAAACCTGAAGATCGCCGTATTCGTCGACTTCGACAACATCGAAATCGGGGTCAAGAGTACGCTGAACAAGAATTTTGACATCGGCGCGGTTCTCGAGGCCATCAAGGAACGCGGCGAGATCGTGACGAAAGTTGCCTACGGAGATTGGAAACGTTCCGGGGATTACGGGCGTGCCATGGGGCAACATGCCATCCACATGGTCCAGAGAAATCTGACGCCCGGGGGCGACAAGAATGGAGCCGACATCAACCTGGCGCTCGATGCGTTGGAGATGGCGTTCATCCGCGACCACATCAATGCTTTTGTTATCGTCGGTGGCGACAGCGATTTCATTACGCTGGTCGAAAAACTCAAGCAATACGACAAGAAGGTGTTCGTCGTCGGAGGTCGCGGCTTCACCAGCTCAATCCTCCAGAAGAACTGCCATGAGTTCATCGCGTATGAGAACCTCATCCGCTCGCAGTCTCCGGGACGGAAGCAATCGCGTTCGCGAAGCGCGAGCGAAGCACCGCTGGAGAAGGCCGTACCGCTCGTACGTCGAGCGCTGAAGATCCTGACGGATCGCGAGGTCTCTCCGCAGCTGGGCCTGCTGAAGAGCACACTGCTCCAGTTGGATTCGACGTTTTCGGAGCGGGACTATGCCGCCACGACGTTCCGCGATTTCATGGAAAAGCTCGCCCGGACAGGTGTGATCAACCTGAAGCAGGTCGATCGGTCGTGGCTGGTGGAGCTCCGCGAAGAAAAATCCGACAACGGCGACCGGGATCGGCCGACTCGTAGCAGGAAGTCGAAGGCATCGTCTCGGAGAGCCCCGGAGGGTCCAAGACCCGACAACGGCGAGGAGCCGGCCGTCGCCGAGAACGGTTCCGCCCGTCAGGAAGAAGGGGTCCAGGTGATCCGATCGGTCGTCGAGACGATCGATGCGACCCAGAAATGGCCGATGTACCTGCGGAACGTCAAACAGCTCCTCAAGTCCGCCCGCCCCGACTTCGACGAGAAGGAATACGGATTTTCGAGTCTGCTCGACGCCGTGCGCCAGAGCCAGAGGGCCGGCGTATTCCGGCTCGAGCGGAACCGGCAGGGCGTCCTCCGGATATTTCCGGGCGAGATGTCCAAGGCCCCGGGGGCGGCTGCCGACACGCCGTTGGAAACAGAAGTCTCTGCAGACGAGTCAGTTACGTCCAGTGACGTTGGTCTGGAGGCCGTGGAGCCCGGATTGGATCAGGCGGAGGCTGTGCCCGAAGCTCCAGAAGCCGGGAAGCCCACCCGGAAACGAAAGACCACGGCGGCCAAGACTCGCAAGACGACGAAGAAAGCCGCCAAGAAGGCCACGAAGACTACCCGGAAGAAGACTACTCGGACGACGAAGAAGGCCACCAAGACGATTCGCCGGACCACTAAGAAGGAGCCTGCGGCAGCCGACAAGCCTGTAGGGCCCGCGGACTCTTCGGAACTTGGGGATCAGGTGTAGGTGCGCTCTATGAGCGCACGTTGTTGCGGTTGGAAGAGTGTGAGGTCATAGACCGCACCTACACCTCGTGGTGGAAGGGGACCAAACCCCGACGGATTTCAAACCTCAAATCTGCAATGAGCAACCTGCAATGTGGATTCTTTTAAATATCGCAATTTGCGATCGAACAGAAAGAGAGTCCCGTCTAATCGCAGATTTGTTAATGCACAAATCCGCATTGGAAGTTGGAGGTTCGAAATTACTGGATTTCTCATCGGTTGGAAGAGAGTGCGAGACGGTCATAGACCGCACCTACACCTCGTTATCCAATTGAGCTGATAGCTGAAAGCCGATGGCTGAACGCCTACCCAAAAATTTCAAAAAAGGTTTTGAGTAGTGTTAGTGAACCGCGAAGTGGACCGCCTTCAGGACTTCGTCGACGACGTCGGGATCAAACTGCGTTCCCTTGCCCATGATGAGCTGTTCGGCGGCCTCCCGCTCGGTTCGTCGAGAGCGGTAGGACCGTTCGCTCGTCATTGATTCGTAGGCATCCAGGACAGCGATAACCCGCGCCGCGAAGGGTATGGCGTCCCCTTCGAGACCGTCGGGATAACCCCTGCCGTCATACCGCTCGTGGTGGTGCAGCACGACGTCGGCAATGTGGGCGAAGTCATCGGCATGTTCCAGCGCCTCGAATCCCAGCCGGGCGTGTCCCTGCATGATCACCCGCTCATCCACGGTGAGGATGCCGGGTTTGTGGAGGATCGGGTCGGGTATGGCGATGGTTCCCAGGTCGTGCAGGTGAGCCGCCGCCTCGGCGACAGCAATTTCGGCAGCCGACAGTTCCATCCGTTGGCAGACGTCTCGCGCAAGAAGCCGCATGCGTTCGCTGTGTAGCCCGATTGTGCGGTCGCGCATCCGGACCAGGTTGGCGAACGTTCCGGTCTGCGCCTCGGCTGGGTCTTTTGTAAGCCTGTCTAGCAACGTCGACATACTGAGTTCCTCGTCCATTCTCCTGCGCCCCGGTTGGACGCCTGATGAGTGTTGAAGCGAACCGAGAGCCTTTTTGTAAGAGGTTACGGCGTGGGGCGCGACCTGCGCGGAATCCCCGCTTCACCTTTCCTTATCGGCCCGAACACCCCGAAGCATTAGTTTTTTTCAGGTCAGGGGGCCATGCTTTCATCCAACGACATCCGAACGACTTCCCGGATTCGGGCGATCGGTTCGATTCTTCCTGTCGTTGTCTCGATGAGGAACGCCGGCAATATCCTGTAGTTCTTGAGGATCCCGACGCCCAGCTCTTCAAGTTCAGACGCCAGGTCTTCCTTCAGTTCGGGTCGTGTGCGCACCAGGATGTGTACTACCTGGTCGGAAGTTCCACCCTGATCCCGAATCCCTTCCACCATTTTCCGGAGCGCTTCGTCGAGTTTTTCAGTGAATGCCCCTTCGGATTCTGCCGCTGAACCGGAGTCGGTCATTGTGTTTCCTGTCTGCGATTGCGCCCCGGCCGGGACCCAGCCCGAAAGGACCAGGCTGACCGCGACGACATAGAAAATCTTCTTCATGATTCTCCCAACCTGGTCAGAGCTGGAGATCGCTCCAACCGGCTGCGGTTTCGGAAAGCGGCCCCGACGACCGCTTTCCGTCCTTCAGTCTTTGTCAGTGAAGCTGGACCCGGTAACCGATGACCTCGAGCAGGGCGTCGACGACATCGGGATCGAACTGGGTTCCCTTGCCGGCCAGCAACTCGATGCCGGCCGCATCGATCGACTGCGCCTTGCGGTACGGACGATCCGACGACAGCGCGTCGTAGGTATCCAGTACGGCGATGACGCGGGAGCCGAACGGGATGTTCTCGCCGGCGCGCCGGCTCGGATAACCCTTGCCGTCGTACCGCTCGTGGTGATGCAGCACAATCGGGGCGAGATGGCTAAACTCATCCATCTCACGCAGGGCTGCCGAGCCCAGCGCCGAGTGGGTCTGCATGATCTCCCACTCGTCGGCGCTCAGGCGGCCCGGTTTTCGGAGAATGTCATCCGGGATGGCGACCTTGCCGATATCGTGCAGGTACGCACCGGCTTCAATCATCTGGGTGTCTGCCGGACCGAGTCCGAACTGCACACAGATCTTGCTTGCGAGATCCAGCATTCGGTCGCTGTGAACCCCCGTGTAGGGATCCCGGACCCGGAGCAGGCTCAGGAACGATTTCGCCTGCCCCGCGATCTGGTCTAACTGAAGTTCTTGCATGATTACAGTTGACATCGGGACCTCCACTTAAAAGTCTTCCCAGGTAATGGTCTTACCCCAAACGATGGTGTCGGCTTCGATTTCGTCCCAGGCAATGGTCTTGCCCCAGACGATGGTCTTGCCCCAGACGATGGTCTTGCCCCAGACGATGGTTTTGCCCCAGACGATGGTCTTGCCCCAGACGATGGTCTCACCCCAGACGGCCGTGTAGTCGTCCGTGATCTTGTTCTGGTATTCCAGACCCGTGCCGTTCTCGATGAGCCAGTACTCGCCCTCCGAGACCGAGGCGTCGATGTTGGCGGCCAGGTTGACCGCGCCGGCGATGTTCAGGTAGCCGGCCCCCTCCTGGAGCGGGTTGGCGGCCGTGTCTTCGGCCGTAAACATCAGGATGCCTTTGACCGCGTTGGGCGTCAGATCCGGGTTCTGTTCCAGGATCAGAGCGACGGCGCCGGAAACCATGGGTGCGGACATGCTGGTTCCGCTGAGCCACATGTGGTTGGAATCTACAACCACTTGTGGGTATTCCATTGCCAGCATGTTGCCGGGGCTCATGGGACCCACGATCTGGGTTCCGGGAGCCGTGATGTCGGGCTTGATGATTTCGTCGTAACGCGTCGGACCTCGCGAGCTGTAAGAGGCGACCGTGTCGTCGGACCGGCTGGGCGTACCCCATGCCGTCACCGCGCCAACGGTGATCACCGACGGCTCGATACCCGGGCTCGTGATGCCGCCGTAGACTTCCTGTCCTTCGATAGAGCCGATATTACCGGCTGCAGCAACCACGACGATACCGTGTTCGACCGCGATGCGGCAGATCATCGAAAGAGGATCTGTCTCCGCCGGTTCGTATGGGGCGTGCCCGAGCGACAGGTTGATCACCCGAATGTTCAGGTTCCGCTCGTCGTCCCCGTCATCATCCCCGTCATTGTGCCGGTGCTGGATAGCCCATTCCACCGCCGCGATCGCGTCGCTCGTATAACCCCTGCCGTTTGCGTCGAGCGTTCGCAGATCGATCAGCTGGGCGCGCGGTGCGATACCGCCGTACTGTCCGCCGGAGGCGATTCCGTCACCGGCAATGATTCCGGCCACATGAGTTCCGTGACCGAACGGATCGTACGGGCTCCGGTTGGGGAACATCGTGAAATCGACCCTGCCGAGCAGAGACGAGCGGAGGTCGGCAACGTCTGCGATGCCGCTGTCGATCACGGCTATGCCGATTCCAGCCCCACCTGTTCCGTAGGCCTCGGCGGCCGTTTCGGCTCCGGTGATCAAGGCGATATCGTCATAACCGGTCCGGGAGGTCATTGCGTCTACAGATATACCGCCGACGTTGTCGTCCTCGGCGAGAGCCTCGACGTTCTCGATCGGCATTTCGACCGCGAAACCCGGGAAATACCGGTAGATCCGGTAGACCGTTGCCCCTAACTCTTTGAGGTCGCCGGGGCTCAGTTCCTCGTCGTCACTTTCACGAACGATCAGCCGTATAGTCTGGCTGGAGGCCGCTTCGGCCTGCTGGGACGCATAGACAGACTCCTTAACCGCCAGAACCCTTGCCTTCTCGTCTTCCTCGGCTGCGGCGGTCGCATCCTGGACTTCCTGTTCTATCTCCGCAAGGTCTTGTTCTTCGTTGCCCTCGTCATCATCATCACCTGCGGGGTCGGACTCGGAACCATTCTTCTTTGCCGCACGTTCCGCCTTTTTGGCTTCTTTTTCGGCCGCACGTTCCGCCTTTTTGGCTCCACGTTCGGCCTTCTTGGCGGCTTTCTCGACCGCGCGTTCCGCCCTTTCGGCCTTCTTCTCTACAGCGGCTTCCTTACGTTCTTTAGACTTCGAAGCCCTTTCTTCTGCCTTTTCGGCCTTTTTCTGGGCCTTTTCGGCCTCCCGGGCCAGCTTCTTCGCCGCTGCCAGGGTTTTCCTCAGGGCTTTATCAATCTTTCCCTGACTGTCTTGGGCGGGAGCTGCCTCAACCGGCGCCACTCCCAGCGGTGCAGTCAGTAGCACAACTGTCAGTAGTAATGATTTGATATTCATAAAAGCTCCTTCAATAACAAGGGGAAGGGGAGACGGGGGTCTGCGGCACAGACTTCCCCGCTTCATTCGTTCGTATCGGCGCGAATAGCCAAAGGTTTAGTTTTTTCTTGTGCCGGATAAAGAAAAGCTAAAGCCGATGGGTCACAGGCCGATAAAGATGGAAACCCTTGGAGGTGGACTGCGTTGGGTAAAGAAAACACCTATAAAGATCTGCCAATTGGCGCCCGCATCGCGATTGCCCTGTCCCTCACGGTTGGCGTGGGATTATTCTCCATCTCGCTGATCCGTTTCGACTGGACCCAGTCCTGGGCCTTTCTGTTGATCCTGGCTGTTGCGGGTGTCACGGCCAACACCACCGTGCGGCTCCTGGGCGGCTCATCGCTGTCCCTGCTGACTTCGGTCGTCTTGATGTCGTTGATTTCACTGGGCCCGGATGGGGCGTTGATGATCGCCATCTGCGGGGTGATCTTTCAGACCGCAGTGCCCGCCCGGACACTGTCTTCTTACACTCTGGCCTTCAATGTCGGGATGATCGGTGCGACGGTGTGGGGCGCCGGGCGCGCCTACCAGTTGCTCATCGATTCCAGTTCCGCTGGCTCGCTGGTCGCTCTGCTTGTGGCGTCGCTGGTCTATTATTTCGGCAACTCCGTCTTCGTTTCGATGATCGTGGGGCTATCGAGCCGAAAGTCGCCGCTGAAGATCTGGCACGACCACTTCCTCTATACCGCTCCGGCATTCTTCATGGCCGGGGTTCTGGCCTTCGCGGCCAATGAAATCTTGAAGGCGGTCCACTTCAGTGTGCTGCTGGTGCTGGCGCCGATCCTTTACTTCAGCTACTACTCCTACAAGGTGTACCTGGACAACCTCCAGAGCGAGAAGAAACATGCCGAGGACATGGCCCTGCTCCACGGGTCCACGCTCGAGACCCTCGTCCTGGCGATCGACGCGAAAGATCGGAACCAGGGCCACGTCGTCCGTGTCCAGAACTACGCCCGGGAGCTTGCCGTAGCCATGAAGCTCGACGAAGAAGAAGTCGAAGGGATTGCTGCCGCCGCCCTGCTTCACGATATCGGGAAGCTGGCCGTGCCCGAACATATCATAAAGAAGAAGGGCGCACTGACAGCCGAGGAAATGGCGAAGATGAGGCTGCATCCGGAAACGGGCGCCGACATCATCGCCAATATCAAGTTCGCGTATCCGGTCTCCGACACCATCCGTCACCACCATGAGCGCTTCGACGGCTCAGGTTATCCCGCGGGACTCAAGGGGGAAGACATCCCGCTCGGCTCGCGGGTGCTGGCTGTTGTGGACTCCTGCGAAAGCTACATGTCGCGTCACCAAGGTCGCGCCGATGACTCCATGGCGATGCTGGAGCGAGATTCAGAAACTCATTTCGACCCCACGGTCGTGGCGGCATGGAAAGGGATCTACTGCGACGTCCTTGATTCCGGAGTCGACACGACAGCAACGCCGGACCAGATGGCGCCTTTCCGGGACATCGGGCGAGCAGCGTCGGAAGTCGAGACGCTCGACGAACTGTCGGAGACGGTCAGCGCGATGGATTCGGTTCGAGAGATCGCGGCGACTGCGACCCGGATGCTGGAAGGGATCGTGCCCAGCACCGCAGTCTTCTGGCTTCCCAACGGCGACGAGATCGTGACCTGTGTCGAGGAGGGAGAAGACCCGCAGATGCTGCCGGTCGGAGCCGGAGTGTCCGGCTGGGTGGCCGCCGAGCGCAGTTCGTGCGTGAACATGACGGCGAACTTCGGTCCATACAAGGGTTCCCGCGTGGTTGCGGTTCCGGTTCTGTTTGACGACGAGCTGCTCGGAGTGCTGTCGGTCTACCGAGGAAACCCGGAGTTTAGTGACGACGAGGTCCGGCTCGTGACCGCCGCCGCAGAGCGTATTGCGGGCAGCCTCCAGAGCGCCAGCGCGCTCGAGGTCGTGCGACGGGACGCCACGTCGGACCGCCTGACGGGTCTGGCAAACCGCAGGGCGCTGGAGAAGGCCTTCGAAACCATCGCCGGTGCGTTCTCTCTAGTCCTGATCGACATCAACGCGTTCAAGGCCGTCAACGACACTTTCGGTCATCAGGCCGGTGATGACGCCCTCGTGCGGATTGCCGAGCACCTGCAGGCCACGTTCGATTCCTCCGACATCGTCTGTCGGCTGGGCGGGGACGAGTTCCTGGTCGCCAGTGAGGAATCGTCTTTCGCGCTGCGAAGAAAGGTCCGGGAATTCAGGAAAATGGTGGCCCGGGATCCGGTCTTCGAGCGGTACCAGAGCCTCGGATTCGGCCTCAGCTGGGGCGTGGCAGCTTCCCCGGACGACGGCCCCGACCTGGAGAAGGTGACCGCCGTGGCCGACGGACGGATGTACAACCTCAAGACCCGGATCAAGCAGAAAGACCGCCTGGCCTTTCCCATGGCGCACGCCAGCCGCTAAAATTCCGTAGATCTCTACCGGGCTTTCAAGCCCGAAACTTCACGCTCGGGTGTAGGTGCGCTCTGTGAGCGCACGTGGTTTCGGTTCGGAGGATGTGCAGTCACAGACTAAGCTCGTCCAAAACACGTTTTCGGATTGTTTTGGACAGGTCTGGTCATAGACCGCACCTACACCTATCGCAAATTGCGATATTTGAAAGAATCCACATTGCAGGTTGCTCATTGGAGATTGTTTCATTTCAGATTTCCGACCAATAAGAAATCGAGCAATTTGCAATCTCCAAATTTCCAATGCGGAATCGTCCAATGACCAATCTGCAATAGCTGTCGGACGAGGTCCCAGCCACCCCCCTCGATCGAGTAGAATCTGCGGTCACAGACGTCACAGACGTCACAGACAGTCACAGACCGCCCCTACACTTCGTGTCCCCCAAGCATTCTGCGGAGCTCGTCTGCTCGTTGCTTGATGGCGTCGTGATCGGGCGCTTCGGGAAACGCTTCGACGTAGGCATCCAACTGTTCCAGTGCCTTCGCAGGCTGACGGGAGCGCATGTAGACGTTGAAGAGTTGCAGGCGGGAATTCCCGGCTTCGTCCGGCCAGAGCGCGACGGCGTGGAGCAGGTTTGCTTCCGCTTCATTCAGCAGGCCCATCTTGTAATAGGACGACCCGATGTGGAAGTAGTCGTCGGCGCCTGCTGCGCCCATGTCGAGTCGCCGCGTGAGCGTGTCGACGGCCTCCTGGAAACGCTCCGTCTCGAAGTACAGGCGGCCGAGCCACGTCGTCGCTCCCGGAGAAGCGGGGTTCAACTCGTCGGCCCTGACGAGAGATGCGATTGCTTCTTCTCGCCTGCCGGCCCTCTGGTGCGCGAAGCCCAGCTGCAGGTGGGCTTCGAAAAACCTCGGGGCGATCTCGAGTGCTTCTTCGAGACGATCGATTCCTTTCTTCTCGTTGTCCTTCTGGAACTCCCCGATCGCGTCTTCCAGCTTGTCCAGCGCCTTGCGGGGAATGTCACGCCGCAGCTCCTCGAGGCTCACGACCGGTGTGCCGTCGGCGAGGACCCGCCTCGGGTAGAGAGACAGCTCGAGGTTGATCACGCCGAAGGTCAGGATGTCCACATCCAGCCGGTGCTTGATCCTCTGGTAGCGCTCACCTTCGATCGCAATCCAGTACCGACCCACCTTGACGTCGTCGAAGTAGAAAGCGCCGGCCGGGTTGGAAGTGGTCCTGTCGAGCACAGCCGCGTCGCCGTCGTCCCGGAGCTCGATCTCGACGATTGCCGCCTCAGCTCCGTCTTCGAAGTGAATCTGTCCAACCAGCGGGAAACCGTCTTTGATGCTGTGGAGCACGGTCGGGGATTGAAACAGAGTGAAGGCGAGGAGGAAGTTCAGCATCATTACTACATAGGCCCATTCCCGTGATGGGTCAACCAGATAATCGAAACGATCTGTTGACGGGAGGCATATCCCGAGGAAGTGTAGGTGCGGTCTATGACAGACACCTTGTCGGGGTGCGCCCGGATTTCAGATCGGTGTAAGATAGGCGGCACTCGAGCGAGGCGAGTTTTCTGATGCAGGATTTCATGAACCAGGTCGGCAACCTGCTACAGCGATACCCGATACTGGCGACGGCAATCGGCGTGGTTGTTGTGCTGCTCCTGGCGTGGCTGTCCGACAAGATTGCTAAGAGAGTCCTCCTGAAGTCGATGAGCCGTCTGGCTCGGGAGACGACTTCCCGGTTTGACGATCTGCTGCTCGAGCACAACGTCTTCGGCAGGTTGGCCCACCTGGTGCCGGCCATCGCGATCTACTTCGGAATACGCTTCGTCCCAGACATTCCCGAAGCCGTTGACGTCCTCATCGGACACCTGGTGGCGGCAGCTATGGTCCTGATTGGCGTGTCCGCTCTCGGCGCATTCCTAACCGTGGTCGGAAAGACCTATGCCCAGAGCAAGATTGCCGAAGGCCGTCCCATCGAGGCGTATGTTCAGGTCGCCAAGATTGCCGTTTACGTCATCGGCGGAGTCATTTTTGTCGCCACGTTGACGGGTCGCTCTCCCCTGGTCCTGCTCAGCGGAATCGGCGCGCTCGCTGCTGTTCTGCTCCTGGTCTTCCGCGACACGATCCTCTCGTTCGTGGCCAGCCTTCAGATGGCCAGCTACGACATGGTCCGTGTGGGCGACTGGATCGAAATGAAGCAGTACGGGGCGGACGGTGACGTTATGGAACTGACGCTGCACACGGTCAAGATTCAGAATTTCGACAAGACGATCACGACCATCCCGACTTCAAAGCTGACCGAACAACCGTTCAAGAACTGGAGAGGGATGACCGAATCAGGAGGCCGCAGGATCAAGCGGTCCTTCTACGTGGACATGAATTCGATCCGTTTTCTGGATGATGCCGACCTCGATCGGCTGGGTCGATTCGCCATCTTGAAAGACTACGTCCGGGAGAAGCGTAGAGAGCTGGCAGAGTTCAACAAAACCTACGAAGGCGATCCCGGTCTAGTGCTCAACGCCCGGCGCCTCACCAATGTCGGTACCCTTCGCGCCTACCTGGTGCGCTACCTGAAGCAACATCCCAAGATTCACAAAGGCATGACGTTGCTGGTCCGCCAGCTCGATCCCGGGCCGGAAGGTTTGCCGATCGAACTCTATGTCTTTACCAACGACACCGACTGGATCGCCTATGAGGAAATCCAGTCCGATATCTTCGACCACATCTTCTCGATCATGCCCGATTTCGGCCTGCGTGTTTTTCAGGCGGCCTCCGGCTCTGATTTTTCCGGAGCACTTGGGTCTCGGCCGGGAGCCTAAAGAATCAACCACGGAGGCACGGAGGCACAGAGAAGAATATATAAAACCTCCGTGCCTTCGCGCCTCCGTGGTTAAAGACTCTCGAAAAAAACGACAGCCCCGGAAGAACGCTTGAAATGCCCGATATCCCGGATCCCATATTCAGCAACGGTTACACGGCCCTGAAGGAATGCCGGCACGGCTTCTTCCTCTTCAACAGGAACGACACGTTCATCGGTCGCTCGCTCGACATTTACGGGGAGTGGTGCGAGGGCGAACTCGTCGCCCTGTTCCAGATTGTTCAACCCGGCCAGGTCGTCGTCGACGTCGGTGCCAACATCGGCACTCACACGGTTCCCCTGGCGAAGAAGGTTACGGAAACGGGCCTGGCCCTGGCTTTCGAACCCCAGCGCCAGGCGTTCAACTACCTGACCGCGAACCTCGTCGTGAACAACCTGATCCACGTCGCGACCTTCCAGAAAGCGTTGAGCGACGCCGAGGGCGTGCTTCACGTACCGTTGAGAGATCCGAACCTGACGTTCAACTTTGGAGCGGTGAACCTGGAGGAAGCGAGCAAGGGAGAGGGAGAACCGGTCGACGCGTTGAGGCTCGACCATTTCGGCCTGGAACGCGTGAATCTCATTAAGATCGATGTCGAAGGTATGGAGCGCAAGGTCCTGGAGGGCGCGGCGGCGACCATCAAGCGCACCCGTCCGGTCCTCTTTGTAGAGACGACGACCGTGAACCACCGGGAGGTGATCGAGATCCTGCGCGACTACCGGTACGATTCCTGGTGGCACATCGCGACCTACTACAACGGGGACAATTTCTTCCAGAACCCCGAGGACGTCTTCGCCGACATCCATCCCGAGAGCAACCTGTTGTGCTTTCCGCGTGAAGAGTCTGCCCGGATCGATGGCATGGAGAAGGTGGCTGGCGCTGACGATACCTGGCGGAAAGCAACCGAGCGGATCCGGGCTCGCCGGCGGCCTTAGGTCGTCTGGACACTTGACGTATCATGGATAGGACAAGGGGCTGGTGTAGGTGCGCTCTATGAGCGCACGTTGTTTCGGCTCGAAGAATGTTCGGTCTTAAACAGTCATAGACTGTCATAGACCGCACCTACACCTCCTAACAACGAGAGGAGACCATTCCGATGGCGACCATTCCCGAAGAATTCATCGACATCATGAACAGCAAGGCGCTGGCCAGCTTTGCGACCACCATGGCCGACGGCAGCCCGCAGGTGAGCCCCGTGTGGTTCAGCTTCGACGGGTCGCTCATCTGGGTGAATAGCGCCGAAGGCCGCGTGAAGGATAAGAACGTCCGGCGGACTCGCAAAGTTGCGCTGGCGATCGTTGACGTCAACAACCCCTATCGACACATCGCGATCCGGGGCGACGTCGTCGACGTCACGAACAACGGCGCGGACGACCACATCGACTCGCTTGCCAAGAAGTACCTGGACGCGGATAAGTATCCGTACCGGCAGGAGGGGCAAGTCCGCGTTATCTACAAGATCCGTCCCGAGAGCGTGGCAACGATGGGTTAGCTACCTGGAACCCAGAACCTGGATCCGTCCCAGCGGGGGCTTGCAATTTCGCCGGCCGGACATATAGACCTTCCTTGTAGTCGCTTCAACACACGCAGCAAGAGGAGAGGGAGGAGTGGGTCCGTTCATCCACGCGGTCTCCAATCAGAGCAAAGGCACGATCCCGTCCCCTGTGCCCTCGGTGCCGTCGGACGGAGAGTTGCTCGACGCTTACTCCAGAGCGGTCGTGGCCGCAACCGAGTCGGCCAGCCCGTCAGTCGTCAACATCGAGGTCCGGACGCGTGCTTCCCGCAGCTCGAGTGCCGGTCGGAACGGTCGCGAACAAGCGGCGGGCAGCGGTTCGGGGTTCGTGTTTACTCCTGATGGATTCGTCCTGACGAACAGCCACGTCGTCCACGGCGCCGGCCACATCGACGTCGTGCTTTCCGATGGGCGCCGTGTCGCCGCCACGCCGGTCGGCGACGACCCCGACAGCGATCTCGCCGTCGTCCGCGTAAGCCAGCCGGACCTGATCCCCGGCACGCCGGACCTGATCCCCGCCCCGATGGGCGACTCGCAATCCATCCGTGTCGGACAGCTCGCGATTGCGATCGGCAATCCCTACGGGTTTCAGTACTCCGTCACTGCCGGTGTCGTCAGTGCGCTGGGGCGCAGCCTTCGGTCGCGGTCCGGGCGCCTGATCGACAACGTCATCCAGACCGACGCCAGCCTCAACCCGGGAAACTCCGGGGGGCCTCTCGTGGATTCCAGAGGCCTGGTGATCGGCGTTAACACGGCGGTCATCCTGCCGGCCCAGGGCCTCTGCTTCGCGATCGGGATCAATACGGCAAAGTTCGTCGCCGGGCAGTTGATCAAGGACGGCCGGGTTCGCCGGAGCTACATCGGTGTAGGCGGTCAGGTCGTGCCGATTCACCGCCGCGTCGTCCGCTTCCACCGGCTTCCCCTGGAGACGGGTATTCTGGTCGTCTCCGTCGAGCCGGACAGTCCGGCTTCGGCGGCCGGCGTCTGTGAGGGAGACATCATCGTCGCTTGCGGCAATACTCCCGTGAGCGGCATCGACGACCTTCATCGCGTGTTGACGGCCGATGCGGTCGGAGTGACGGTCCCGCTGATGCTGCTGCGGAACTCTGAGAAGACTTTCCTCGACGTGACTCCCGTGGAACACTAGTGGCCTGTAACAGAGAGAGTGATAGTGGCGTTGCGAGCGCAACGGTACCGGATTCTAGGAGCGCCGCCCGAGGTAATGCTGCTTCATTGCGAGAAGGCGCGACGACGAAGGCGGTGCTGTTCCGCCGCAACCCGAAGGGACGATGGGTCTTGCCAGCCACGCAGAGAAGCTAGGAAACATGTTTCTCGATCTGCGACGACTCGTGAGAAGACCCGCAAGGCCCATCGGCGACGCTGTCGCTATCTCTGTTACAGGCCACTAGACGGACCACAGTTGATGGGTTGAACTATGGCGGATCCGAACGCGATTCTTACCGGCAATGTCGCCGGTGACTTCTTCGTCGACGACACCTGCATCGATTGCGACCTGTGCCGGCAGATCGCCCCCGACTCCTTCGCACCCGATGCCGGATACTCCGTCGTCTTCCGCCAGCCCGAAACCCCCGAACAGATCCACGACGCGCGCAAAGCTCTGCTGACGTGTCCGACGGGGTCGATCGGAACGCGGCAGAAACCGGACCTGGGAGAAGCACTTCGCGCCTACCCCGATCCGATCGACGAGAGCGTCTACTTCTGTGGATACTCCTCGCGGGACTCGTTCGGGGGCTCCAGTTATCTCGTCGTCCGGCCCGAAGGAAACGTCCTGGTCGATTCCCCCCGTTTCGCCCGTCGACTGGTCCGGCGGTTGGAAGACATGGGTGGTGTCTCGATGATGTTCCTCAGCCATCGGGACGATGTGGCCGACCACGAAAAATTTCGCGCGCACTTCGGTTGCGACCGCATCATTCACAAACACGAAGCCCGGGGAATCCCCGCCGAGCAAGTGCTCGAGGGAGTCGACCCCGTTCGGCTGGCGGCAGACCTGACGGCCATCCCGACGCCGGGCCACACGAAGGGACACGTCGTGCTGCTCCACAGAGGGTTCCTTTTCACCGGCGACCACCTGGCCTGGTCCCCCAACTACAAGCACCTGATCGCCTTTCGCAGACACAACTGGTATTCCTGGCCGGCGACGATTCGTTCGATGTCGAGTCTGCTCGACTACCGCTTCGAATGGATCCTGCCGGGTCACGGCCGCCGGGCCCACTACCCGGCCGATATCATGCGGGAGAAGGTCGTGGAATGTGTGGAATGGATGAAGCGGGTCGCATAGAATAAGCCATCCGGAAATAACCGAGTCTTTTCTGTCACTTCCGAGGTGAAACCATGTTGAGGCCGAAGTTTCTCCCGGTGCTTGTGCTATCGGTGGCTCTGCTCCCACCGCAGGCGTGGACACAGTCCAGGAGCGGGGCTTCCGAAATACCGATCGAGTCGTTCAGGCTCGAGAACGGACTACGGGTGGTAGTTTCTGAAGATCACTCGGCGCCAACCTACTCGATCTGCGTGGTCTACAACGTCGGGTCCCGCGATGAACGGCCCGGCAAGACCGGGTTTGCCCATCTGTTTGAACACATGATGTTCCAGGGGTCCGAGAACGTCGGTAAGGGCGAGCACTTCATCCTGATTCAGAATAACGGCGGTGGGATGAACGGGACGACCAGCCCGGACAGGACGAACTATTTTCAGACACTCCCGGCGAATCAGCTCGATCTGGGGCTGTTCCTGGAAGCTGATCGTATGCGGTCGCTCGACATTTCCGAACAGAACCTCGAGAACCAGCGCCAGGCCGTGAAGGAGGAACGGCGACTACGGGTCGACAACGCCCCCTACGGCCGGACTTTCGAAATCATCTCTGAGACAGCCTACGAGAACTTCGGGTACCAGCACTCGACGATCGGGTCGATGGAAGACCTGAACCGAGCGACGCTGGACGACGTACGAACCTTCTTCAAGCGCTTCTACGCCCCGAACAACGCGGTGATCGCGCTCGTCGGAGACTTCGATACAGAGGAAGCGCTGGAGAAGGTGAAGCAGTACTTCGGCGACATCCCCTCTCAGCTCGAGAATCCCGAAATCCTGATGACCGAACCCCAGCAGCGGGCAGAGAAGCGGACGACTGTGCGCGACCGCTTCGCCCGTGTGCCCCGGCTCGACATCGTTTATAAGGCGCCGGTGGGCAACTCGAACGACTGGTACATCGCAGCGGTGATGATGGAAGTCCTCGGCGGGGGCCGGTCGTCCCGCCTCTATCAGCGACTGGTCGAAGAGGAGCAGGCGGCGGTCAACGTCGGCGGTTTCCTCACCGAGCGCCGCGGTCCTTCACTCCTTCAGATAGTCGCTACACCGCGGCCTGGAACCGAGCTTGCCGATCTGGAACGCATCATCTACGAGGAGATCGATAAGATGAAGGAGGAGGGCGTCGAGGATCGGGAGATGGAAAAGATCCGGATGCAGATGGAGCGCCGCCAGGCTCAAGGAATGCAGAGCACGCTCGGCCGCGCCATCGCCATCGCGGAGAACACGCTCTTCTACAGCGATCCGAACCTGATCAACACGGTGTCCGAGAAGTTCAACCGCGTGACCAAGGGTTTGGCCCAGCGTGCGGCGCAGGTTTTCCTGACAGAAAATAACCGAACCGTCGTCACGACCTTGCCGCAGGGCGGCGGTCGGGGAAGGGGCCGAAGGGGGCCAGGAGGTGAAAACCGCCCGGGGCCAGGAGGTGAAAGATGATCCGGTCGAATACCATATGGAACTCGGCCCTTCTATGCGCCTTCGCCCTTCTGGGCGCCTTCGCCCTGCCGGGCGCCTTGGCCCTGCCGGGCGCCTTGGCCCTATCCGTCCCGCCGGCCTGGGCGCAGGAAGGCAGCCCCGCTCCGGACCGGTCGGAAATTGTCCGCAAGAACCGGGCGCCGGTGTCGGATGAAGTCCTGCAGGTCCGATTGCCCAACGCCGTCGAAGCGGTCCTGGACAACGGACTGACGATCTTGATTCTGGAAGACCACCGGCAGCCCATCGTGTCGATGCAGCTCACCCTCAGCGGCGCCGGACCCTTATATGAACCTTCCGAGCTCGTGGGATTGGCAGGGGTTACGGCGACGATGCTTCGCGACGGGACGACCACGCGGAGCAAGCGCGAGATTCTCGACGAGGTCGCTCGTCTGGGAGCGACACTGTCGAGCCGATCGGGTTTCGGCTCTGCCGCCGCTTCGATCACCGCGTCCGGGTTGAGCCGCAACCTGGACGATTGGTTCGAGGTGATGCGCGACGTGCTGCTTCATCCGAGCTTCCCCGAGGACGAACTGGAGCAGCTCCGGCAGCGTTCGAAGGTGCGTCTCCGGCAGCAGCGGACGTCCGCCGGTTTTCTGGCGCGAGAGCGCTTCAACAAGGCCGTCTTCGGAGACCACCCGGCGTCTGCAGTGGCGCAGACCGCGGAATCGCTCGACCGACTGACGACGGAGGTCATCGCTAAATGGCATCGGGACCGATACGCCCCGCAGAACGCGATACTTGGCATAGCCGGAGACGTCGATGCCGAAGAGATTGTGCCGAAGCTGAATGAGCTGCTCGCAGAGTGGGAACGGACCGACCTGGTCGAAGAGTTGCCGCCCGACCCGGAGCCGATGGAAACGAAAAAGATTCTCCTGGTCGACCGGCCGAACTCCGCCCAGACGACCATCTTCATGGGTAATGTCGTCCTCGACCGGAAACACCCCGACTACATCCCGTTGACGGTCATGAACGATGTTCTGGGCGGCAGTGCGGCGGCGCGCCTCTTCCTCAATCTCCGCGAGGAGAAGGGTTACACCTACGGAGCCTACAGTTCTTTCTCAGCGCTGAAGTATCCCGGGGCCTGGAACGCTTACGCCGACGTTCGGACAGAGGTCACCGACGGCGCCATGACCGAATTTCTCAAAGAGATTCGGAGGATTCGGGAAGAAAAGGTGCCCGAGGCGGAACTGGAAGAAGTGAAGCGATCGATCGTTGCGGGATTCGCGCTGTCCTTGGAGCGGCCGACCGGGCTGCTGCGCTATTCGACGATTCGTGAGATCTACGAGTTTGCTGATGACTACTGGGACCGGTATCCGGCCCAGATCATGGCTGTGACGGCCGACGATGTAGGGAGGATGGCCGAGAAATATTTGAACCCGGACGCGCTCCAGATCGTTGCCGTCGGAGACGCCGGTCGAATCAGAGAAGTGATGGAAAAGTACGGGCCGGTGGAGATGTACGACATGGAAGGAAACGTCGTGCCCGATCCGTAGACGCTTGATCCTCAGGATCAAGCGTGCTGTCAGCCATCAGCTGTCAGCCATCAGCTCAATCGGATGGGACTATCGTCCCGTTTCCGAAGTGCCTGATAGCTGAACGCTGATAGCTGATCGCTTGTTAGTACCGCCCGTAACCGCCGCGGCCGCCGCCGCCGCCACCCTGCCTTGGGGTCTGGGGTCGCGCTTCGTTTACCGTGAGAGCTCGTCCGTCGAGTTCAGTTCCGTTGAGCTGTTCAATCGCCTTGTCGGCTTCTTCATCACCCATTTCAACAAAGCCGAAACCCCGGGATCGACCGGTATCCCGGTCCGTGATGATCCTTACCGATTCGACGCTGCCGACCTGTCCGAACAGGCCATCCAGATCGTCTTCCGTCGTCTGAAACGGGAGATTTCCAACATACAGTTTCTTCGTCATTTATCTTCCTCAGGAATTAGCTGTAGGGAACTTCGAGGGCTTTGCGGGAAAGGAAGGGCAGGAACTAACAGTCCAACTACTTTCCGGACAAGAGACTAGAGGCTCCGAAACAACCGAATTTATCGCAACTCGTGTTGCGTCAAGTAACAGTAAAGGTTTGGGATGATCTTGTCAAACCCCTTTGAATGATCCCGCTCCCGAGTGCGCTCGCAGTGCGACCTCATCGCTCGCGTGGACGGAGTCGGTGGACCCGGCGCGTTCCCGACAGGCCCCGTACCTGGACGTCGAATTCCTCGTGCCCATGCGGGCGGGCTGCAAGCTGCTTCTGCGCTTCCGGGTCCTGGTAGACCTCGTGGGTCACGACGACGTCTCCGCCCTGGCTTTCTCTCTGAACCCTCGCAGCGATGTTCACGGTCGTTCCGAAGTAATCCAGGCTGTCGTTCAGGTTGACTGCAAAACATGACCCCTGGTGTATGCCGATCTTGAGCGTCAGTGCAGGTTGTCTCTCCTGGTTGTCCGTTTCGATCCTGTTGTGCATCCCGAACGCCGCCTCGATCGCGGCAGGGGCGTCCGGAAAGACCGCCATCACCGCGTCGCCGATCGTCTTGACGAACGTTCCGTCTGCGGCCGCTACGACCTCCCGAAGAAGTTCGAAGTGTTGACGAACCCGCGCGTAGGCTGATGTTTCACCGAGTTGCTCATACATTGCGGTCGAAGCCTGCAGGTCCGTGAACATCAGGCAGACGGTCCCGGCGCGAACCTGAGTGTCCGGCGACAGGACTTCCGATGAAAACAGGGTTCGGAACTCAGGCATCGCTGTCACCATGGCGGCGGTCGTGGCCTGCTCGGCTTCGGCGCGCCGTTCGAGCATCACGGTATGCGTTTTCTCGGTAGAGTTTCGGATCGTCAGTGTGAAGTTCGGGTTCAGTGTCACTTCACTGGGCCGGACATCAGCATCCAGGGTTACGGCGGCTTCGCCTTCGTCACTTTTCGAGACGACCCGGATCGAGGACTCTCCCGGCAGCTTCAGTGAACGGAGGCGGTAGGTCCATGGTTCCAGCTGGAGCGTGAGTGTGCGGGCCTCCCCTGCCGCGATCTGTTGCTGGACGACCACGTGGGGAGCGTTCATCGGGCCGCCGCTGCAGTAGTCGGCCACGTTCAGCCTGCGGATTCCGGCGTTCGGCCGAAAAGTGACTTCGACGGATTCGGCGAAGTCTGCCGTGTAGCGGATGTTGCAGGCGTCACAGTGCGCTTCGGCGCGGAGGTCGCGCAGCTTCGATTCTCGGACCTTCGCGCCGCGGCAGCTCGGGCAGATGACATCCCATGACACGTCCAGCAGTCCCGCGCTTGCGGCATGGAGGAACAGCTTGAGCGTCGCCAGCCGATCCGCACCCCAACGGTCGGCATACCGGAACGCGCGCATCCGGTCCAGGTCCTCGTCTTTGGAGGTCTCGAGAGCTTTCAGCAGCCCCGGGAGTGATTTCGCTCCGTCGGCGTTGCGCAATCGCTGCCCGAGTGTCTGAAGTCGCGCCGCCGACAGCGTTCGTCGGCGGACCGGCTGGAATGGGGTTCCCGCATCATCCCCCCCGAGAAACCGATCGATCCTGCGGTAGACGCGTTCGAAGCGCCGACGCGAGTGCCAGCCGATCTCCCAATAGATCAGAGGAACCAGCACCAGCCAGCGTGGCTCGACCGTGATGACTTCTTCCAGCAGCGTTCCTCCGTTTTCGGGCCGAAGGAACACGGCCATCTGAAACCTCCGAAGCGGGCCGTTGTGGTAGGAGCGGACGACTTCGTACTGGCGGCCCTCGATCCATTCGAAGGGGTGCTCGTCCCACCGCACGCGCCAACCCATGTAGCGCAGTTCGCCCACCTGGTGCGAGCCCCCGTCGGATTCCGGGACATAGCTCAGCTTCCATTCGGGGAGTCCAGCGGCCTCGTTCAGCCGGCTGGTGTCGGCGAGGTAGCGCCACAGTCGCCCCGGCTCCGTCTTCAGATGGACTTTCCACAGGAACTTCAGGTTCATAAGAGATTGTTTGCTGCGAGTCGGGTTCCGTTATACCCCAATAGTGACAAGTGACGAGTAGGAACCCAACTCCCCTCCTCAGATGAGGAGGGGTGGCGCGAAGCGCCGGGGTGGTGCTGACCACTGCGTGATAAAATCAAGTACACCCATGCACTTCCTCCTCGCCGCCGTTTTACTGTCTTCCTGGGTCCAGGTGCGCTCCGACGCCTTCGTGGTCAAGTCCCCGATTGGAGTCGAGCAGGCGGCCACTGTTCTGAAAGAGCTGGAAACCTTCTACCAGATCGTGGGGGGAGAGATGTTCCGGGGTGTGCGAACGCCGGACCTCCCCCTGGAAGTCCTCGTGCTCCAGAGGGAAGAGATCGCAGGCCTCGGTGCAGCCTACATCGGCGACCCCGATGACCTCAACGGGTTCTACCAGAAGGGCATCGATCGCGACTTCATCGTCTTATCGGCCGACCTCACCGGAAAGATCTCGACCGAGGTCGTCTACCATGAACTGACTCACTACCTGGCATCGCGGGCCATGCTGCGGCCTCCCACCTGGCTGAACGAAGGATTGGGAGAATACTTCGCTTCGGCTACGATCAGCGGCAACCGTCTCGAGGTCGGAAGAGTGCTGGAGGACAAGGTCCGTCTACTGAGGGCCGGCGCCATGCTTCCGCTGGAAGAGTTGTTTGCGGTCGGTCCGGATTCGTCCTATTACAACGAGCGGGACAAGGCCAACGTCTTCTACTCGCAGGCGTGGGCCTTGGTGCATTTCCTGTTCCACGGCCAGTACGCGGAACCCTTTCACGAGTATCTCGGCGCGCTGCGGCGACGTGAAGCCGATCTGATCGAGTTCTTGCCCGTCAGCGCAGGTCACTTCGAGCGGGACTTCGTCGGCTATCTCCGGCGGACGGTTCAGGCGCAGTCGCCGCTGCAAATGGAAGCCCAGGTGGAATTAGTCGATGCGGCGTCCCGTACGATCGACCGCGCCGAGATTGACGCCAGCCTCGCAGAAATGCTCCTCTCCAGCGGTCGCACCGACGAGGCGCTTCCGTACCTGGAAGCGGCTTCCCACTACGAACCGATCCAGACGCGAATCGAGTACTTCCGTGGAGTCCTGGCCTGGGTGGCTGGGGAAGAGGCGGCACGGGAGCACTTCGTCGACTCGTTGATCGACGAAGAGTTCGGTTCCCGCGCGGCATTTCATCTAGTGCAGATGCGTGAACTGGGAATCCCGGAGGTGCGCACGACGCTGGAGCAGGCGGCCGCCGCCGGCGCTCGGGAGCCGCTCATATATTGGGCCCTTTCCGAAATCTACCTGGAGGAGATGAAGCGGATCGAAGGGCTCGTCGAGGTCGCGGCCGCCCGGCACATCCCACCGGAGCTGCCCAGAGTCCGGCTCATGGTGGAAGGCGTGCTGGAGGCCGAGCCGGTCTACCGGGAGTACGCGTCGGAGAGCCGCCAGCATATCGAGTATCGTTTGCTCACGACGGACGAAACTGGACCGGGGGTTCAGGACGTAGTCATGCCCTACTACCCCGACGATCTGAGAGACGATTCCGTCCACGGCGACGTGATCCTTGATGTTCAGGTATCCCCTGAAGGCGACGTCATCGGCGTGTGGTTGATTTCGTCGGAACCGGACGTGTTTGGAAACCTGGCGACCGGCGCCGTCCGCGACTGGAGGTTCGATCCGGTCCCGTCCAAAGTCCGCGTTTCAATTCGGTTTCTGCCATAGCAGCCCTGGCGGTAGCCTGATGGCTCGCGTTACGGCGGCGTTGCGGTCGGATACTTTGTTGCTCGTCGTCATTGATGAAACAGCATCAGTTCCTCCTCGCGCCTCGTCTCCGCCTCGCAAGACCCGTGCGCGCGAACCATCAGGCTACCGCCACGGGCTACTCGCCCAGTGTGCTATGTTACTGAACGGACCGGCTTCCACAGCGTGCCGGTGCGCCTCCGAACGGGATGAAAACAAAGAACAAATACCGGTTGGTCTGGCGGGAAGCCAAGATGATTGTGGGCGGTCTGTTCTCGACCGGCCATCCCCTGCTGGCCCACATCATCCCGATGCGTCGCTGCAACCTGGCGTGCACCTACTGCAACGAGTACGACGACTTCTCACCCCCCGTCCCCACCGAGGAAATGTTCCGGCGGTTGGACAAGCTCGCGGAACTGGGGACCTCGGTCATCACGATCAGTGGGGGCGAACCGCTCATGCACCCCGAGATCGAGCAGATCATCCAGCGCATCCGGCACCACGACATGATCGCGGGCATCATCACGAACGGCTACCTGCTGGTACCGGACAAGATTCGGTCGCTCAACGACGCGGGACTGGAGTACCTTCAAATCAGCATTGACAACATCGAACCCGACGAGGTGTCGATGAAGAGCCTCAAGGTGCTCGAACGCAAGCTGGAGAACCTGGCGGAGTATTCGGAGTTCGACGTCAACATCAATTCCGTCATCGGCGGAGGCATCAAGAACCCCGAAGACGCGCTCCACATCACCGAGCTCGCGCAGCACCTCGGCTTCTCCACTTCACTCGGGATCATCCACGACGGCGAGGGACAGGTGAAGCCGCTCAACAAGAGGGAAGAGCGCGTGTACCGCAAGATCCGAAGCTATGGTACGAGCAGCTACGCCCGGCTCGACTGGTTTCAGGAGAACCTCGCCAAGGGAAGGCCGAACAACTGGCACTGCCGGGCGGGAGCGCGCTACCTCTACATCTGCGAGGACGGGCTCGTTCACTACTGTTCCCAGCAGCGCGGTTATCCGGGCATTCCGCTGGCCGAATACACCAGCGAGGACGTGAGGCGCGAGTTCAACACCAGGAAGTCCTGCGCCCCGCGGTGCACCGTGAGCTGTGTGCAGCGCGTGTCGGTGATCGACCACTGGAGAGCGCCTCAGGAAGCCGAAGCTGCCCTGCCGACCGAGACTGAGAGGGAAGTTTTTCAGACGGTCGACTGATCCCGCCAAAGCGTTCAAACCAGCGACAACGCAACGATGAACGGAGTCGAGACAGCTCGTGTGCAGTGTCCCTCATGCGGCGCGACGATCGAGCTGCTGATCGACTGTTCCCTGGAGCGGCAAGCCTACATCGAAGACTGCGAAGTCTGCTGTAGACCGATCAATATTGTTGTCCTTGCCGGCGAGGATGGGCTGTCCGTGGTTGAGGTGTCCCGGCCGAATTGAGACGGGTTAGAGTAGTGTAGGTGCGCTCTATGAGCGCACAAAAGCCCGTGGAACAACGAGTTGTGCGGTCATAGACCGCACCTACACCTTTCTTACTGTCCCCGTCTCCGGCCACGCCTTCCGCGCCTGCGACGCCCGCCGCCCCGGCCTGCGCGCCGTGGCACGGCATCCTGCTCCTTCCAGGCGCTCAGTTCCGCCGCCAGCTCCCCGACCTTCTCGCTGTAGTCGGGATCCATCGCCAGGTTGGTAATCTCCCGCGGATCCTCCTGAAGGTCGTAGAGCTCGTGCTGAGCGCCGTCGCCGTTGTGGATGAATTTCCACCGGCCATCGAACCGCATCGCGATCCCGCGGCTTTGCTCGCTATGTGCCAGGTCCCGATTCGATTCCATCTCGCCCCTCAGGACGGGGGCGAGAGAGCGGCCCTGAACCGAGTTCGGAGTCTCGAGACCGACTAGATCCATGAAGGTCGGAAACAGATCGACGTGTTCAGCGAGCGCGTGACTCTCGCCGGCTTCCAGCTGGCCCGGCCAGCTCAAGATCAGTGGGACGTGCACAGACTGTTCGAAGAAGTTCGATTTGGACCACAGCCGGTGGTCATACAGCATTTCTCCGTGGTCGGCCGTGAAGACAACGAGCGTGTCTTCCCTCAAACCAAGATGATCCAGAACCGCGAGCACCTGGCCGAATAACTCGTCGCAATAGGCCAGGCAGGCGTAATAGCCCTGCATGGCGTCGAGAACGACTTCGTCGTCGAGTACCCTCGCGCGGCTCGCTCCGTTGGGCCGTTGCCAGAGGCTGGGGTTGACGTCGTCTAGGTCGTCGTCGGGGTAGCGGGGAATGACCAGGCTCGAACGGTCGATTCTGTCCCACTGACGCTGCGGGGGCAGGAACGGGGGGTGCGGCTTGCGGAAGGAACACTGGATGAACCACGGTTCCTCACGATTCTCTTCCATGAATGCAATCGTGTGCCGCATGTCATGGAGCTCGGGATGCAATTCTTCGTCGAAGTCTGCCGGGCGTCCCACCGGGATCGGCCCCGCGGGAGCCTCCTGTTCGGCAGTGTGGACGGCGGCACCGCGGCCCCGCCGTCCACGCCTGGAGCCCCGCGCTCCGGCGCGGGGTGGCCGGGAATCGTCGACGACATCCCAGTCGAGATCGTTGCGGTCCTGGACGTGGAGCTTCCCGAAACACGCGGTCTTGAAGCCCGCTTTGCGCAGAACCTGGGTAAAAGAGATTTGTTCGCGGTACGGAAGGTCCTGGTTGCGCAGGACTCCGGTGGATCGACAGTATCGGCCAAGCAGCAGCGAGGTGCGCGCGGGGACGCACAGTGGATTCTGGCAGTAGGTCCTCGAGAAGACGACACCGGAACCGGCCAATCTATCGAGAATGGGTGTGACGGCGAAGCGGTTCCCGGCGAAACCGGTTCCGTCGAACCGCAGCTGGTCGCACATCATCAGCAGGATGTTCGGGGGCCGTACCTGCGTCCGGCCATGGGCGACGGGACCCGCAACTGCGCTAACCCGACTTCCGCGGTTCGGCAGGTTTGGTAGACCTAAGTTGTTGAGTTAATTAGATCGAGATCCCGAAGGTCGGCACTACAAGGCTGTCGGCGATCGGGGCCGTGGCATGGCGCTCAGATGGCGATGCGCGGTGTCGGCTGTTGCGGCAACGTCATGGCGAGATGATGCAGCAGCAAGAGATGGTCCCTGTTGGGTTGGGTGTAGCGCGGCAGGACGAGGTGGCGTCCGTCGGTGGTCGGCACATGAACATCGACCATCTGTATGGTCGAGAATGTGTCGAGGATTGCGCGGGGTGTCAGCCCCGGGGCGTGGGGGCGGATGAGGGATTTCAGGGTGACCTGCAGGCACCAGGCGATGAAGGCAAGGAAGATATGGGCTTCGATGCGGTGGTCGTGCTGATGGAAGATCGGCCGGATCGCGAGGTCGTGCTTGAGTTCCTTGAACGCCTGCTCGATTTCGGTCAATCGCATGTAGTGGCTCCACAACTGTGCCGGGTCACCGCTGGTCATGTTGGAGCGCAGCAGGTAGCGGCCTTCGCGCCGGTAGGCGGCCCGGAGCTTGTCGCGCCGGAGCGTGAAGGCAAAGCCGTTGTGGGCCAGTGCCCCATTGCTTTCTGGGACCTCGATACGGACCAGATACCAGGCGCGTCCGGCCTCCTTCTTTGCGGCGCCCAGCTTGATCAGCAACGCATCCCGGCTGAGGGATTGTCGCTGCAGGTCATGCAGGCGTTTCCACAGCTTCTTCAGCCGCCGCCGCCGCATGCTGCGTTCCTTCGAGACCCGTTTTTCGCTACGGACCAGCACATAGAGTTCGCCGTCTCGTGACAGCAGCTTGACGTCAACGGACTGGCGAACCTGCTGCCAGGGCAGATCGAGGAAGGACGACTCCAGACGGGTCAGCCGACCTTTGGGTGTGCCAACCAGATAGCGCAGGCCCGAGGCACTGGCGCGCATCTCGGCCAGGGTCTCCTCGGTGGGAATGCCGCGATCCATGATCCAGATGCGGTCGGAACGACCGTATTGCGCCTCGATGCGGGCGATGAAGGCGGCCAGCGTGGTGTTGTCGGCCGTGTTGCCCGGCATCACCTCATAGGCCAGCGGGAAACCGTCGGGCGTGATGATCAGCGCGATCACCACCTGGACGCAGTCGGGACGCTTGTCGCGGCTGTAGCCGAACTGGCGTTTGCCCGCCAAGGGCGGGTCCGACTCGAAATAAGTGCTGGTCAGATCGTAGAGCAGAACATCGAACCGGGCCTCAAACAGGGTGCTCCAGCGCGCCTTGAGGAACGAGAAGAATTCGCGCTTGTGGTCGAGCAACCGGTCGAGACAGCGGTAGAGCTTGTCGTCGGAGATCACGCGGTCACTGCCCAGCAGGTCACGTAGCGCGCTGTGTTCATACCAGTGCCGGTGCAGCCGCCAGTCGCTGCCGGGATCGATCAGGTGATAACAGACCTGCACCTTGAGGATATCGAGCCATCGGGTGCCCTTGCGGCTGGGCGGCAGCCGCGGGCCCCAGAAACGGTCCAGCCCGAGACGGTCCCACAACGCCAGCGCCAGCCAGCAGGCGCCCCACTGGCGCGGATCGCGCAGTTCCAGTTTGTCGAGCTGGAGCTGCACGACATCGCAATCCAGCACCGGCGCGGGCCGGTCCTCGGGAAACAGCGCCATCTGCTGCAGCGCCGCGCCGCCGCTGAGAACCTCGATCGAGCGGCACCACTCGGCGCGCTGGCTGTCGTTGATCTCGCCGAGATAGAGAAGCTGGCGCTGGACCACACGGCCGCCACCGACCCGGGTGCTCTCGACGACACTCCAGTAGCGGTGCTCCTTGCCGTCCTTGAATCGCTTCTTGCAGCGCACGAACATGCACGCATCGTCGGCATATCCGAAAAACTAATCAAGGGGGTAGGTCGGCACTACACGCCCACCCGGGAGGTCAAGGTATAGAAAACAAACGCGATTCGTGCTCCAAATGGGCTAAATTAGATGAAAATCGTGCCGAACCGCGGAAGTCGGGCTAAGGATCCCGCCGAGCGAGGTGCTACCGACGGATTTCAGAAACCGACGTCTTGATGTGGACATGTTTTCCTTATGAGCCGTGTCTTTCCGAGGTTCTTCATCCGATGCGGTCATAGACCATTGCTGTCCAAAACAATTCGAGGGCAGGGCATTTTGGAAAAGCCCGCGTCCAAACGGACGTGTAAGTGCAGTCTATGACCGCACACTCTTCGAACCGAAACACGTGCGCTCATAGAGCGCACCTAGTGCGCCTGAAAGCGTACCAGATCAGAGGGGTGAGAGTCCCCTTCAGGCAGACGCTCTCCGGCCTGTAACCGAAAGCAACTGCGTCGCCGCGAGGCGGGGTGGGGAGCAGCAGGAGGTGAACGATTCATCCGTAGGATAACGAACCCGATTCGGCCGGGCGGTATCGGCGAGCCTGCTAGGTAATGGCGAAGCCCAGACCCGCGTGAGCGGGAAGAGCGACACGGTGAAGGGTAGCGTGATAAAGCGATGTCGTTGGACGTCAGGTGGTTGGGGACGGAGGGATCAGAAGGTCGGGTACGTGAATCAGGGAGACCTGTCCGCAAAAGGAGCCGGCGCTTCAGAAGCGGCGTGCGGACAGGAGTCAGAGCCTCATAGTAGCGAAGAAGGTCCGTAATGGGACTGGAGCGAAGGGAGTGCAGGAAGGTGGATCGGTGACGGACAGGACGTTGGAAGCAGAACCGGCGGGAGTGTCGGCGACGACTAAGCAAGCCGGAGAAGTTCGCGCGCGATGGCAGTGGACAGAACCGACGGTCTGGACGGAGCGGATGTTGACAGCCCTGGAGAACGGGGTGAAAGGAGGCAAGTGGTTCAGCCTGATTGACAAGGTGTACTCGGAGGCGAACCTGCGGTCGGCGTTTGAGAAAGTCCAAGCCAACCATGGGGCGCCAGGAGTGGATCATCAAACGATCGAGATGTACGAAGGCCACCTGGAAGCGAATCTAGACAAGCTGGCGAAAACGCTGAAGGATGGAAGCTATCGTCCGCAGGCGGTGAGGCGAGTTTGGATCGACAAGCTGGGAAGTCCAGACCAACGGCCGTTGCGGATCCCAACGGTGCGGGACCGGGTGGTGCAGGCAGCGCTGCGCAATGTATTGGAACCGATCTTCGAACGGGACTTCGCGGCACACAGCTACGGGTTTCGGCCGTGGCGCGGGGCCAAGGATGCGCTACGCCGCGTCGACGCGCTGTTGAAGACAGGATACAGCTGGGTAGTGGACGCGGATATCCGGAGCTACTTTGACACGATTTCGCACGAGGTGTTGTTGGAGCGGATCGAGACAAAGGTGACGGATGGGCGGGTTCTGGATCTGGTTGCCGCCATGTTGCGGCAAGGAGTCTGGGAGAGCCTCCGTCAATGGCAGCCGGAAGCGGGTACTCCACAAGGGGCGGTTGTCAGTCCGTTGCTATCGAACATTTATCTGGACCCGCTGGACCATTTGATGGCCAAGGCGGGAATCGAGATGGTGCGATACGCCGATGACGTGGTCCTGTTCTGCCGAAACCAGGCCGATGCAACACGGGCGCTGGAAGACGTGCAAGGCTGGATGACTCAGGTCGGACTGGAACTACACCCGGAAAAGACTCGTCTTGTGGATGCGATGCAGCCGGGAGGTTTCGACTTTCTAGGTTATCACTTCGAGCAAGGCCGACGGTGGCCGCGCCGCAAGAGCTTACGAAAGTTCCGAGACTCCATCCGCTCGAAGACGAAGCGGACCAACGGCCATAGCCTGGGATTCATCATCACCGACCTCAATCAGACCCTGCGGGGGTGGTTCGGCTACTTTAAGCACAGCGAGCGCCGGACGTTTCCCTCGCTGGACTCTTGGACTCGGATGCGACTGCGCAGCATCCTCCGCCATCGTCGCGGTGGACGCGGCCGTGGGCGCGGCCGGGACCATAACCGCTGGCCGAATGCTTTCTTTACTGCGCATGGGCTCTTCTCCTTGACTGGGGCGCATGCGGCGGCTTGTCAATCCTCTTCGGAGGTGAACTGCTAACTGGAGAGCCGGATGCGGGAGATCCGCGCGTCCGGTTCGGAGGGAGGGGGAGCCTACGCTCTCCCTACCCCTATCACCCGATCCTAGAGTTTCGCTTGCCTCCGGCACCGAGCCCACGCGCCCTATCGAGCCAAAACCCCGCTGGGGTTAGGCTCGCTAAATCTAACTACAGGTTGGAGTTGAGGTCAATGCCGATTGACACATCGTATGGTATGACGTATCGTCATACCCTGGGAGGAGATGTCGATGCCACGATCAAAGATTGGGATCTCGCTGGATGAAAACACGCTTGAACGGCTCGATCACCTCGTCGAACTCGAGGTCTTTCCAAACCGGAGCCAGGCCATTGAGGCTGCCGTCGCTGAAAAACTGGACCGGATCGAACGGACACGCCTTGCGAGGGAGTCCGCGAAGCTCGAGCCCTGTTTCGAAAAGGCAATAGCGGACGAGGGTCTTACCGAGGAACTCGCCGAATGGCCCGAATACTGAGAGGAGAGATCCGCTGGGCGGACCTGAATCCTGTCCGCGGTCGCGAACAGGCCGGCAAACGACCGGTCTTGGTCCTGAGTCACGACGTGTTCAATGCGAGGTCGGGCACTGTAATCGCTATGGCGATCACCAGTCAGAAACAGAGGGCCGGATTCCCGCTGACCATGGAACTGGACGCGGGGGCGCTACCAAAGCAATCGTGGGTCAAGATCAGCCAGATCCGAACTCTGTCGATCGACAGAATCGGAAAACGCCTGGCGATCGCGAGTCCGGAGCAGGTCGAGGACGCCGTTGAGGGTTTGAACGAGATCGTCGGGACGTGACCTCCGCTTCGTGTGTGCGCCCTGGGAGTCGCACATCTTCCAGTCCGGTACGGCGTGCCCTCGTAGAGCGCAACTAGCCGTCCACTGCACAACCGGCCTCCGATTCCTCCGACTCCTGTCGTCAATATCGATCTCAGTTTGCTTCTCATCTGACACGGGAATTCCTCTCTGCTATCTTTCTGGTGCGGATGACTTCTAAAGATGAACTCAAGAGGCTTTTCGAGCAGCGGTTCGACTCGCCTGCCGAGCGGATGGAGGAAGTCCAGGGACAGCTCGGCGCTTCGGAGCGGAAGATCATTCGTCTGGCCAACGACAGATTCAGCGCAGTAGGCATTCTGCATGACGTTCGCGACGAGAACGTCGCATTTCTGGAATTCTCCAGACACTTTCGCCGCCATGGTTTGCCTGTTCCGGAGATTTATGCTGCGAACCTGGACGAGAACGCGTACCTCGAAGAGGACCTCGGAGACACGACGCTGTACCAGTTCCTTCAGGAGAATCGTGAAGGCGAGAAAATCGCTTCCAGGGTGTTGGAAGCCTACGGCAAGGTCGTGGCGGTATTGCCGCGCTTTCAGGTCGAGGCCGGACGCGATCTGAACTACGATGTGTGCTATCCGCGGAACAGCTTCGATCGGCAGTCCATTTTCTGGGATCTGAACTACTTCAAGTATCACTTCCTGAAGCTCGCCGGCATTCCTTTCAATGAACAGACGCTCGAAGACGACTTCGGCCGCCTTGCGGACTTTCTGCTCGGCGCCGACCGCGACTATTTTCTCTACCGTGATTTCCAATCCCGCAACATCATGCTGCGCGGTGGGAATCCGTTTTTCGTGGACTATCAGGGCGGTCGCAAAGGCGCGCTGCAGTATGACATCGCATCCTTGCTGTACGACGCGAAGGCCGACCTGCCACCGGGGGTGCGGGAGCAACTGCTCGAGGCCTACCTGGACGCGCTTTCCGGTTTCGTCGATTTGGATCGACCCGCGTTCATGCGGCATTACTATGCGTACGTCTACGTTCGGATCCTGCAGGCGTTGGGTGCATACGGCTATCGTGGTTTCTTCGAGCGCAAACCCCATTTCCTGAAGAGCGTTCCGTATGCGCTGAGGAACCTGCGGTGGTTGCTGCACAACGTCGAGCTCCCGATCGAGCTGTCCGCTCTGGTCGCAGCGTTCAGGAGCATGCTCGGTTCGGAGAAGCTGCAGGGTATCGGTTCAGAAGCGGAGAGTTCCGGAAGCATCGCGGTGCGGGTTTTCAGTTTCTCGTTTCACCAGGACGTGCCCGCCGACGAGACTGGGAATGGCGGTGGGTTCGTGTTCGATGCCCGCAGCCTCCCGAATCCGGGCCGCGAGGAGCGTTACAGGGATCTCACGGGCAGAGATGCACCCGTTATCGAGTATCTGCTCGGGCAGGAGAGCGTCCGTCGGTACTTCGCCGACGTGACGACGCTCGTGGACGCCAGCGTCAGTAACTACCAGCGACGCGGCTTCAGGAACCTGATGGTGTCGTTCGGCTGCACCGGCGGGCAGCATCGCTCGGTCTTCCTTGCGGAACAGCTGGCGAAGCATCTGCGCGGCGGGCAGGGCGTGGGAGTCACCCTCACCCACCTTGGGTTGGAAAGGCTGGGCGAGTGAGAGCGATGATTCTCGCCGCCGGTCTCGGAACCCGGTTGCGACCGCTGACCGATGACCGACCCAAGGCTCTGGTTGAGATATCGGGCCGGACTCTGCTGGAGATCACGTTCGAACGGTTACGAGAGTGTGGCGTCGACGAGGTGATCGTCAACGTGCATCACCTGGCCGAGATGATCGTCACGTATCTCGAGGCGAACGACAACTTCGGCATGCGGGTCGAGGTGTCTCGCGAGGAGAGCCTGCTCGACACCGGCGGCGGCCTGAAGAAAGCGGCCTGGTTCTTTCTAAGAGACCCGGACAGACTGGATGAGCCGTTCATCCTCCACAACGTGGATGTCCTCAGCACGATTGACCTGGACCGCATGCTGGAATTCCACGCCGATAACGAGGCGCTCGCCACTCTTGCCGTTCAGGAACGGGACAGTTCCCGGTACCTGCTTTTCGACGAACAACTTCAGCTCTGCGGGTGGCACCGGGCCAGCGGGAAAACGGACGTCATCCGAGAGTCAGAGCATGCTCAGGCGTTGGCCTTTACCGGCATCCACGTCATCTCTCCCCGCTTGCTTCAGAAGATGACGGAGGAGGGAAAGTTTTCCATCATCGATGCCTACATGAGTCTGGCCGGGCGCAGCTGTCGCATCGTGGGGTTTCGAGCCGACGAGTATTCGTGGCGCGACCTCGGGAGTCTGGAAAATCTCAAACGCGCCGCCGAAGAGTCAGGCGTGTAGGTGCTGTCTTCGAACCACATGTTTCGTTCCAGCAAGTTTGTGCGCTCATAGAGCGCACCTACACCTGAGCGAGACGTGTCGCGCACTTTGACTTTTATTTCGAACCGATGAGAAATCTAGCAATTTCCAATCTCCAACTTCCAATGCGGATTTGTGCATTAACAAATCTGCGATTAGACGGAACTCCCTTTCTGTGCGATCGCATATTGCGATATTTGAAAAAATCCGCATTGTAGGTTGCTCATTTGTGGATTTGAGGTTTGAGATCCGTCGGGGTTTGGTCCCCTTCCCCACGACGGTGTAGGGGCGGTCTATGACCGCACATGTTCGATTCGGCACGTTTGTGCGTTCATGGAGCGCGTTTTCCCGTGCCCACGAGTTGCTAATCCTTTCGCGCGATCCTGCCGCCCCATCGCATCCAGCGGATCACTCCATCCGGGGCTCGGATGAAGTCCACGGGATCTCCGAACCTGTCGAACGTCGCCATCGCGCGATCCGGGGCATAGAACCCGATGGCTATTTCGTTTCCGTTCGTGTTTTCGATGATCAATCCCCCGTCCTGTTCGCGAACTCTCCACACCGTATCGAGCGGCGGCCGCCGGTATACGCCGAGGTAGGGTGATGCATCTGGTTGCTCGTCCAGGAGCCGGGGAGCAGGCAAAGTTTCTCCCACGCCGCGGTTGGTGACCGTGTGTCTGGGATCCATTGCCATGTCCTCGTAACGCCGGAGCACAGCACGTTCGACGTCCTGGATCAACCTTGTACCGTTGCTGTGATTGGTGAGGATCGAGAAGGCCAGATCCCGCTCGGGCACGAGCTCGAGAAGGAGACGATGACCACCAAGCGTTCCCCCGTGTGCAGCGGTAACGACCCCGCCGACGTTTCGCAGGTGCCATCCGATCCCCATCTGGTCGTCCGTTCCGAGCTTCTCGAGCTGAGGCGCCCGCATCTGTTCCAGAGAGGCACGAGTCAGGACCTGCTGACCTTCGTGCCCGGTACCGTCCCCGAGATGGAACACTCCGTACGCAAGAATGTCGGTGAGACTCATCGCAGCGCCGCCGGCGGTCACGCTCGCCGGAAGATTGAACGGACGGATGACCACGGTCCGATCATTCCGGACGCGATGTCCGAGTGCGAACCGAAAGGTTGCGACGTCTCCCAGCTGCGTGAACGAGCGCGACAGTCCCAGCGGTTCAAAAACGAGTTCGCGAAGGGCTCGGTGAATCGATTGCTCCGTGACAGCTTCGATGACCCGGCCCGCCAGGCTGAACCCGGCGTTGTTGTAGCTCCACACTACTCCGTGCGGAGCGAGCTGCGGTAGCCGATCCATCGTCTCGACGAAGTATCCAAGGGACCGAGACCCGCGGTTCTCGGTAGGAAGTTGACCCTCCCAACCGGGAGTGTGTGTCAGGAGGTCCAGAACCGTGACCTCCCGGCTTGTTACTTCGTCCTGGACACGGAACTCCGGGAGATAGCGGCGAACCTGGGCGGCCAGGTCCACGCGCCCGTCTTCGGCGAGCTTCATCAGCGCCGTCGTCGCCACGGTCTTCGAGATGGAGGCGATCGGGAAGATCGTGTCTGGTGTGATGGGCTGCGGGTCGTCGACGTTGTTGACACCGAAACCCCGCAGCGTGACAACCCCGTCTTTCGCGACTCCAAAGGCCACACCCGTAACCCCGTATTCCTCCATCTTCTCGGTGACGAGCGATGCCAACTCCTCGAAACGAGGATCGGTCTGCGGCCCTCCGGCGGCTTCGCAAGTCGCCGTCGTCGCGCTGATCGGCGCCACAGCGAGGACGACCATTGCGACGATCTTTCTCACTAGTCTTGATTCTTTTCTCATGGTTCACCAACCTGTCGGTCAATGTATCAATTCGCGCAGGCAACGCTTCCCCTTTTTTCACACTAATGAACATTGCCTGAGCGGACCGGGCAGGATAATGTTCAAACCGTTCTTCGGACAACAATGGTCTCGAGGCGCGTCGCCTGGCTGAAGGTCAAGACTCCTTCGACAGCAGCGGAATGCGCCACGGAGGTTAGGATGATGGCAGCGACCCGTTCCGTGCGTTCCGTCCGCTACTTTTTGCTAGCGATCGCTCTGATCGCAACCAAGGGATGCTCGTCGCCCTATCCGGCCCCTCCCGATACGCGCATGGATCCGGTCGTGGACGTGATCCACGGTGTCGAATTCACGGACGATTATCGATGGCTCGAGAACCAGGACGCTCCGGAGACCCGGCAGTGGATCGCGGCGCAGAATGATTACGCCGAAACGATCGTGGGAGGGTCGCCGCTGCGCGCGCGAATCCGCGCGCGCCTCCGCGAGCTACTCGATTTACCGGAAGTCGGGACGCCGGAGCGGGCAGGGAGCTATGAGTACTTCACCATGCGCCGCAGAGGTGGGGAGGCTCCGGTGATCTATCGTCGTCCGATACCGGAGGAGGAAGATCTCGAAGAGGAACAGGCCGAGCCCGATCCGGACGGCAGATACGAGGTCGTACTCGACCCCGCCGACATCGACCCGACCTATCGAACCCTGGTCTCGATGATGAACTTCTCGCCGGACGGTGACGTGATGATGTATTCGATCCGGGACGGCGGGGCGGACGAAATCGAAATCCGTTTTCTGGACCTGAACACCCTGGCCGACCTGCCCGATCGGCTCCCGCGAGCCTTGTATGCGTCGGTCAACTTCGATGAGGAGGGAGAGGGCTTTTACTACACCCACCGCTCGCGAGAGGTCGGACCGCGCGTCCGCCATCACTCCTTCGGTTCCCCTCCAACCGAGGACGAGGAAATCTTCGGAGAGGGCCACGGGCCGACGAGTTTCCTGAATATGAACACAGTCGGAGACGGCCGATATCGCATCTTCGGAGTCCAGCACGGTTGGGCCCGCAACGATGTCTACATCCAGGACCTCGAGGGCAGTGGCGAGATCCGTCCCATCGTCGTCGGTGTGCCCGCTCACTTCAACGTCCGCTTTCGGGAAGGCCGCCTCTATGTGCGCACCGACATGGACGCGCCCATGTACCGGCTCATGGTCGCGGACCCGGCGCGTCCGGAGCCGGAACACTGGGAGGAACTCATCACGGAGTCCGAAGATCTGTTTGAGGGCTACAGCTTCATCGACGACAGGATCTACGCCACCTACCTCCACGACGTGAGTGATCGCATCCGTGTCTTCACAGAGGACGGAACGCCGGTTGGTGAGGTGGAAATCCCCGATCACCTCTCCGCGACAATCCGGGGCGACGGGGATGGCAAAGCCTCGTTGACGCTGCGCGGTCACCTGCAGCCGAACACGACGTACGACCTCGACCTGTCCAGCGGCGAGCGTGTGGTATCCGAGGAGTCGGACGTGCCCTTCGACGCCAGTGGTTTCGCGGTAGAGCAGGAGTGGTACACCTCTCGAGACGGAACCCGAGCGCCCTTGTACGTCATCCATCGGGAGGGCATCGAACTGGACGGGAGCCACCCGACCCTGCTCAACGGGTATGGAGGTTTCAACGCCAGCACCAAACCCGGCTTTTCGACGACGGCCGCGGTCTGGTTGGAGTTGGGCGGGGTCTACGCTGTGGCCACGTTGCGCGGGGGAGGCGAGTTCGGCGAGAACTGGCATCGGGACGGAATGCTCGAGAACAAGCAGCACGTCTTCGAGGACTTTATCGCGGCCGCCGAGTGGCTGGTGGACAACGGCTACACGAGTCCAGAGCGGCTTGGGATCACGGGCGCCAGCAATGGAGGATTGCTTGTGGCGAGCGCCATGACCCAACGCCCGGACCTGTTCCGCGCCGTTCTGTGCGCCTATCCCGACCTGGACATGGTGCGATTCAACACCTTCCGCGCCACGAACAACATGCCCGCCCTTCTGGAGTACGGAGACGCCTCCATTCCCGAGCAGTTCGAAGCTATTCGGCAATACTCACCCTATCAAGCCGTGCGCGACGGGGTGGACTACCCGGCCGTTATGCTGACGACAGGGGACCTGGACACCCGAGTGCCGCCTCTTCAGGCCAGGCGGATGACTGCCCGGCTACAGGCCGCGACGTCGTCGGGCATGCCCGTGATTCTGTACTACGACGAAAGGGGAGGCCATGCCGCCGGCCGCGGGCGACCCGTGAGCCTGCGCGTCGAGGACACGGCTCGCGAGATCACGTTCCTGGCTCAGCAACTGGGGTTGGGCGTGGAGCATGAGTGAAGTTTCGGAACAAAGAAAATAGGCACACTGGGAAGGCCGGCCCTCGACTGTCGACCCCGAGGGTCCCACCTCACAGACCCGTTCTTGGGCACGGGCCGGATTTGAATTACAATTCCCGTCCTTACACCAAACAAAGTGGAGGAGATCGGCGATGACCATCTCGAATTTGAATCGGAGGGACTTCCTCAGGTTTTCGATTGCTACCGGCGCCGCGGCATCCGGGATTCTGGAAGCTGGCTCCGCCGCCGCCCAGACCTTTCCGAAACCCGACTGGCGAATCATCGACATGCACACGCACCTGCTCCGGCAGGTGCGGCCTCCATTGCCACGCACCCCGGTCCTGCGTGACAATCCGCTGACGAGCCATTACACCTGGCACGAGCACAACGGGGACCTGCTGGTTGCCGAAATGAACGTGGCCGGCGTGACCCAGGCCCTGGTGAAGACTTACGAGGCCGAAGATCTGGCCATTGCGCTCAAACGCTTCGGAATAGATCCTGCTGAATTCCAGACCGGTGAAGAATACATGCTGCCCTGGATTCGCAAGTATCCGGACCGGTTCCTGTGGGCCGGTGTCTTCAACCCCACGAGGACCGACCGGATGGCCGAATGGAAGAGTCGCATCGAAGGCGAGGAGCTGAAAGCGGTGGTGTTCCGGCCTCCGTTCTTCCCGCGCAATCCGATCAACGACAGCACACACCGTGAAATCCTGGACTGGTGTCGCGCCAACCAGAAACCGGTGATGATGACCTTCGAGGGCATCGTCCCTCCGGAGACGCCGGACCAGGCGGAATACCTGGGCTGGTTCGCCGAGGTCGTCGACGCCTTCCCGGACGTGCGTTTCTGTCTCATGCACATGGGCTTCGACGAGCTCGCGCAGCTGGCGCGGGTACCGATGTTCCGGGTCGTTAACGAACTCAACGAGAGGCACGGCAACGTCTGGTTCGAAACGGCCATGCATGTCGATCATACCTACCCGTACCTCGGCTATCTCGAGAAGCTGGAGATGTTGTACCAGGCCGTCGGGCGAGACAGGATCATGTGGAGTACCGATTGGCCATGGACCGAAACCTGGAGCAAGTACTTCCAGCACGTCCAGGCAGTGCTCGAAAACGCCCACTTCCTGTCCCAGGACGAGAAGAGACTGTTTCTCGGAGAAAACGCGGTGACGTTCCTCGGGATCGCCTGAGGACGGGACCCTCGAGAGGGTGTAGGTGCGCTCTAGGAGCGCACATGTTTCGGTTTGCAGAGTGTGCGGTCATAGACCGCACCTACACCTCTGTTTTGGGACAGGGACGGTGTTTGACTGTTCCATGGGTTCGGTGTAGCGTGAGGCCGAAACTAAGCCACGGGAGGCGATGTTTGTGATGTTCGTCTTGCCTTTGAAGCCGATTGTTCTAGCTCTGACGCTCCTCGGCGCTCAGATGCCCCCGCCTCTGAGCGCGCCCGACGAAGCCCTACTCGACGCCGCTCAACGCAACGACATGAACGGCGTTGTGCGGGCTCTCCGACAGGGAGCTGATGTCAATGCACAGAAGTTTTATGGTGGCCGCGCCTTGCTGTTTGCGGCGACCAACGCGAACCTCGACATGGTGGAGCTGCTTGTCGAACGCGGAGCGCATCTCATGGTCGAGGTCACGCCATACCTCAGCGGAGTCGTCGGCGGGGTGATGCGCAGCGGGAACATGGAGATGACACTGTATCTGTTGGAAAGGCTCGAGGAAGGATCGGCAGGAATCTCCGCCGTCGTCCTGTACGCGGTCGAACAGAAGAATCTCAACCTGCTTGAAGCAGCGTTCGCCCGTGCCGACATACCCGACACGGTGATCGCCGCCGGTCATGCCTATGCCGTCAGGACCGACAATAGCGAGATGGCGACGGCCCTGGAGACCGAGAAGGATCGACGTCGGGGCGCGGCAGATCTGGTCGTGGCACTGCCCCGGGCCGAGTTGGAGGCGTTCACCGGTTCGTACCTGGACCTGAGCACCGGCCAGACTCAGAGGCTGACGTTCGACATCGCTCCCGACGACGTGAACCTCAGCGTGTCGATCACCGGCGCCACTCGCGAAGTCTCACTGATGCTGGTCCCAACGTCGGATTCGACCTTCATCACCCCGCAGGTCGCCCACGCCAGTTTCCGGTTCGATCGACAGGATGGCGTCGTCGCGAGCGTGGTTTTCAGCAATCCGACCAACGGCAAGAATCCAACGCTCACCTACCTGCGCGCCGATGACGAGGCCGAGACGCTGGCGGCTGCGTCGCTTCCGAACGCAGGTCCGATCGACCTGTCCACGGCGCCGCGCGACACACCGCGGCCGTGGCCCTCTTTCCGTGGGCAGAGCGCATCCGGCATTGCCGACGGGCAGGGCGCCGTCGCGGAATGGGACGCCCGGACCGGTAGGAACATTCGCTGGAAGACGCCTATTCCCGGCATCGCGAACGCGAGCCCCATCATCTGGGGGAATCGCGTATTCGTTGCCACGGCCCTCAGCAGCTCGGGCAACAGTTTTTTCCGGACCGGGGATTACAGCGGCGCATCGTCGGTCGACGATCTGTCCGAGCATAGCTGGAGACTGTATGCGCTCGACGTCGAAAGCGGACGCATTGTCTGGGAGCGGGAAGTCCACCAGGGCGTGCCACGCACGAAGCGTCACATGAAAGGCAGCCAGGCCAGCTCGACTCCGGTGACCGACGGACGCTACGTCGTCGTCATCTTCGGTACGGTCGGAATGTTTGCGGCTTACGACATTGACGGCGAGCTGCTGTGGAAGAAGGACCTGGGGGTATTGGGCAACGGCTCCTATTACGATTCCAACGACCAGTGGGGCCACAGCAGTTCACCGATCATCTACGGGGACACGGTCATCCTTCAGATCGATCGCCAGAAAGATCCGTTTGTGGCGGCATATGATCTCGCAACGGGACGGGAGCTATGGCGGACGAGCCGGGAGGGTGAGATCTCCTCCTGGGGCACTCCGACGATCGTGACCGCAAGGTCGGGCGGAGATGAACTGATCACCAACGGCACCTCGATCAGGGGGTACGATCCAAAGACCGGCGAGCTGCGCTGGACGCTCGCACCGAATTCCGACGTCGCGATACCGACTCCGGTGGCAGGTCCCGACCTGGTTTACGTCGCTGCGGGGTATCCCCCGATCCGGCCGATCTACGCGATTCGACCGGGATCCACCGGTAACATTTCTCTGGAAGACCGCGCGAGTTCCAACGAAGCCATCGCCTGGAGCGCCCGGCGAGGCGGCCCCTACATCCCGACGCCGATCTTCTATCGAGGCGTGCTCTACGTCCTCAGAAACAACGGCGTCATCACGGGCTACGACGGCGGCACGGGTGAACGCGTCTACCAGGCGCGGGTCGGTCGTGTTGGCGGCGCATTCACTGCCTCGCCCATCGCCGCCGACGGCCGCCTGTATCTCGTCAACGAAGACGGCGACGCGTATGTGCTCGAGGCCGGCCGGGAGTACGTTCTGATATCGCGGAACGACATGAACGAAATCGTCATGGCGACGCCCGCGATTTCAGACGGCCTGATCGTCATCCGCACGTTCGGCCACGTGTATGGAATCGGCGATACGAGTGATAGGGGGCATGAGAAGTAGGCAGTAGTCGGTAGTCAGTAGTCAGTTGGCGGCTGCTGCCGCAGGGGGAGAAGATGTAGGTCGTAGGCCGTTGTGCGTTGGCGGCTGCGCCGCCGGGAGGGGGGGAGAAGACGTAGGTCGTTGTGCGTTGGCGGGTTCGCTCAACGATCCGTGGGAGAGCCAATGTGAGGGGGACAGGGGCCTGGCCCTGTCCCCGGGTTTTCTGGGAAGCAGAAAAGTTCGCGAAGCCTCAGTACCGGAAGCCTTGTTTCCGGAATGCCGGTCGGCCGTCTACCAGGGTCAGGAGGACCGAGTCCTCCATATCGAGTATCCGTTCCGGATTCCGTTCCAGCTCACGAATATCCTGAAGATCCAACACGACCAGGTCGGCGACCTTCCCCGGCTCCAGGCTACCGTTCCATTCATCGGAGTATGTGAGGTAGGCATTGTTGATGGTCATGGCCCGGAGGGCGTCTTCGATGCCGAGCGTCTCGTTTGCGTTGTGGACATCACCCCACAGGTCCCGACGGGTCAGGAGCGCGTAGAGACCAATCCAGGGGCTGTAGGGAGAAGTCCCGTAGTCTGAGCCAACGGCGACTTTGACGCCGGCCTCGACGTAGCTCCGAAAGGGCTGGAGCCGGCCCATCCGTTCATCGCCGAGGTTCCGGGAGAAGGAACGGCCCTGGTGCCAGATGAAGGATGGGTTGACGGCGGCGATGATTCCGTTTTCTGCCATCGCGGCCAGCATGTTCGTGCCTTCTTCCTTGGGGAGGTAGGCGTGGATCACGCTCCAGCGCAGGTCCGCCTCGGGTTTGTCGGCGCGGACCTCGTCCATAAGCTTTGCGTAGAGGTCCACGGTCTGCCGCATTCCGAGGTCGCCCGTCGAATGGATGTGGACTTCCCAACCCCGGTCGACGACTTCACGTAGCTGAGCCTCCCGCAGCGCGTCGTCGGCCCAGTGGTAGCCGTGGTTGGGCTCGCCCTCGATCGTTTGCCAATCGACGAACGGCTCGCTCACCCAGGAGCTGCGGGTCCCGGCTCCGCCGTCGATCTGCCACTTCGTTCCACGCCATCGGAGGAAGCGATCTCCCAGATTCTGGAACGGAATGGAATCGAAGTGCGCACCGATCTCCTCCGGTGCCTGGGTATTCCACATTCCCTCATAAATCTGGAGGATCCTCAGCTTGAGCCAGCCCCGCCGGTAGGCTTCCTGGTAGGCGCGCATCACCCGGCCGCCACCCGCCGGATCGACGATGCCGGTTACTCCCAGCCGGGTCATCTCCTCGCTGCCATAACGGACCGCCTCCACCTGGTCGTCGAAGTCGGGCGACGGAGCCCGTGCCGTCACCAGACGGGCCGCGTTGCTCAAGAACATCCCGGTGGGAACCTCGAGCTGGCGGGGTTGATCGTTGACGGTCACAGTCCGAGTCTCCCGGAAGATCTTGTCGTCCGGTCCGAACGATTCCGGGTCTTCGAGCCACCACTCGGGCCACGAGGAGGGATCGTCGTCCCGGATGCCCATCAGTTCGAAAGCGGCGGTGTTGACCGCGAGCCCGCGGTAGACGCGGTTGAGCTGTACCGGGTTGTCCGGAGCAACGGCGTCGATGTCCCAGCGCGTGAAGGGCCGGTCGTACTTGTACTCGTCCCAACCCCGGCCGACGAGCCACTCGCCCTCTCTCGGCTGCCGGCGTGCGACGAGCTTTCCGATTTCCTCGGCGATGGCGGACACGCTCATCGCGCGCCGGAGGTCAGCCTGGAACGCCGCCTCGATGCCCAGGAGCGAAAAATGAAGATGCGAATCGATGATGCCGGGGATGACGACGCGTCCGTCGAGGTCCGTGACCTCGGTGTCGGCGTCACCGAGGGCCAAGACCTCCTCGTCCGAGCCGACCGCCATTATCTCCGAACCCGCGGGACTGAACCGGATGGCCAGCGCCTCGGCGATGCGGAAATCCCCGTCCACCGTCACGATCTGGCCGTTGTGGAGAATCCGATCCGCCGTGAGCATGGTGGCTGGGGATTGCCGTCCCAGGCCGACTGTGGGAACGGCGAACAGGATCAGGGCGCACGCGGTCGCTACGACGTGGAGGCGCCGACGACAAGCCTGGGTGAATCGTGATCGCTGAACGCTCATACAAGACTCCTTGTCGGGATTGCCAAGACAATCGGCATTGTACATGTCGATCTGGTGACATCTGGTCAAACTGCACACCTGGGGGAAAATTCAAGATCGGGTGTAGGTGCGCTCTATGAGCGCACTCGTTTCGGTTCGAACAGGCTGCGGTCATAGACCGCACCTACACCTCCGTTTGAACTCGACTTACTGGCTTGTCATCAATGGGCCCTTCCTCAGGTGTTCGTCGAAGAACCGTTCGGCCCGCGTCCAGGCGTCGCGCAGGACGAACGCGCGGCGGAAGAAGTGGATCTCACCCGGATAGATCACGGTCTCAAAGTCCTTGCCCAGTTTCACCAGGACGTCGATCAATCGCAGGGAATCGTGAAACGCGACGTTCGTGTCGTTGGTGCCGTGCATGACCATCAACGGCCGCTCGAGCCGGTCCATGTGTTTTACGGGCGCGGAGATGTCGTAGATCTCCGGATTTTCAACCGGCGTACCCAGGCGCGGTGTCGTGTAGCCGGCGCCGTAGGTCGCCCAGTCGACGACTCCGGCAACGTTGATCCCGCATCGCCAGAGCCGGGGGTCCGTGTTGAGCGCCTGAAGCGTCATGAACCCTCCGTAACTGAGGCCCCACACCCCGATCCGGTCCGGGTCCACGTAGTCGAGCGTCTTCAGGTAGTCCGCACCCGACGCCACGTCGGCCGTGTCGGAAACGCCGACTCCCATGTGGACGCCCGTGGTCCATTCGCGGCTGTACCCCGAGCTTCCACGGTAGTCCGGCGTCAGGATGATGTAGCCCTGCTGCACCAGGTACTGGTGCACCGAGTAGTACATCCGGTAGGCGCCGGGGTGCCAGCCGATGTAGTTCTGGTCGGAACCGGACCCGTGAATCCAGACGATCGCCGGATGCCTGCGCGTCCGATCCAGGTTTTCGGGAACCATCAACGTCGCCGGCACCTGGGCCCCGTCATGGCGGCTCGGAAAGTACACGGGAACGGGTGTGGTCAGGTCCGCTTTGTCCAGTCCGGCCGGCATCGAGTCGCTGAGTCGGACCGAACTGGCCCGGGCATGGGCAGGTGCGGTGTAGAGATCGAGGGAATTCTGAGGATCCGTGCGTTGATAAAGAATGTTTGCCCCGTCCGGAGAGAAAGCCGGGTTGAGGTTGACGCCAATCTCCGTGACGATAGTTTCGCTGCCGCCCGTCCCAACGTCGAAGATATCAATGAATCGCACCATCTGGTTGCCATCCACACTGTGCTGGTAGGCGATCCGTTTGCTGTCGGGCGACCAGTTCGGCAGGCCGGCTCCGTAGTTACCCGAGGTCAGCTGCCGGGCTTCGGTTTCTGATTCGGCGTCGACCGGCATCATATAAACGTGAGTCCAGCCGGAACGATCACTGACGAAAGCCACGGATCTTCCGTCCGGGGAAACGACGGTTCGGTCAACACGGTGGGTCGGAGACCACCATCGATCGTCGTAATCCTTCCAGAGCGTGTGTGGTGCGCCGTCCATCGGGGCGACCTTGATTTCGCGGGTCTTTCCGTCAGACGACCGTTCCTGGTACAGAACCGAGCCGTCACTGGTGAACTGCACCGCGCTGATTCTTCCGATCGTCGGAATCCAGCGGACATCGCCGCCAAACACGGAAACGACGCCGAGCCTGCGCTCGCCGCTGGGGTTCGAGGTCCGAAACGAACGAATCAAGTTGCCGTTGAACGGCAGTGGGAAGGACTCCGGTAACGAGGTTCTGCGGGTTGTCGTGAAGGCGATCCACCGCCCGTCGGGCGAGAACATGGGGTTGCCGCCCCGCATACCATCGGGTAAGACCGTGACCTGACGCCGTGTCTCTGCCTCAAGCGATGCGAACCAGATGTCGCCGCCCTGGACGAACGCGATCTGCGTCCTGTCGCGTGACAGCGTGAAGTTTCCCGCATCCGCCAGCCCGGGATAACGCATCGGTTCCGCCGAGGAGGGCGAGACTGTCCAAAGCTGCCCGTCTTTCGAGAACAGGATCTCAGTGGGGGATACCCACGCGAGCGAATTGATGTCGGAAACCAGCAGATCCGGATCCAACGGAAAGTCGGTCAGAGCCACCGGCTTCTGACCCGGTGTGACGACAAATAGATCCTGTTTTCCCCAGGAATCCCAGAGAAACGCAACCATCTTCCCGTCGGGCGACCAGGCCTGGTTCGACGGGTACTTGATTTCGGAAATGTGCTCAATCGTGATGCTTCCCCGAGGTGTCTGCGCGGTCGCGACCAACGCGAAGAAGGTCAACATCAGGGAACACGCAATCAGTCTCTTTACCATCGGGCTACCCCTCCCCATGCACGTGACTCTTTGTCTGAGAACGAATTGCCGAGATTATCATCTTCCTACATCCCTTTCATCAACAAGAACCGACCGGGCTTCTGCCACGGGCTGCTGGCGTCGGGGTCGATTCTTGTGGGCCAATCACGCCTCCAGCAGTGGTAGACTCCGATGACACATATTCAGAAATGGAGGTTCGACCAGATGATGTGGAATCCTCTTTCCCTTCGAACGCTGGCTTGCGTGCTGGTTTTCGGGCTGGCGGCGTCTCCGCAGGCGATGTCGCAGGACTCCCCCGACGACGAGGACGCTCTCCCCCCGGGAGTCTACGAGTCGGCCCGTCACAATTTTCGTCTCGTCACTCTGGCGGAGGGATTGGACAACCCCTGGTCGCTCGCCTGGCTGCCGAGCGGTGAGATGCTCGTCGTGGAACGGACCGGCCGTCTGAGGATCATGCTTGACGACAAGCTTGATCCGGAACCCATATCCGGATGGCCGAGTGTTTACAAAGAGCAGGGTCAGGGCGGGTTTATGGACATTGTTCCGCATCCGGACTTTGCCAACAACCGTCTGCTCTACCTCGCATACGGAAAGCCGAACGCGGACGGCTCCGAGGGTACGACGACCGTTGTCCGGGGGCGCCTGGAGGGCAAGCGAGTCGTCGACGTGGAGGAGATCTTCGAGTCGGACGCCTGGGGCGACAACAACAACCACTTTTCAGGACGTATGATCTTCGACCACGACGGCTACCTGTTCCTTACGGTAGGCGACCGCCTGGTCACTCCCGACGAGATGTGGGTCCACCCGGCACAGGACCTGACGAACCACATGGGTACCATCGTCCGCCTCTATGACGACGGCCAGGTCCCGCCGGACAACCCCTTCGTCGGCCTCCCCGACGCCCGTCCCGAAATCTGGACCTACGGGCACCGGAACCTGCAGGGACTCGCGCTCCATCCGGAAACCGGCCAGGTTTGGTCGAACGAACACGGTCCCAGAGGGGGCGATGAGCTGAACCTCATCGTCCGCGGAGGCAACTATGGCTGGCCCGTAGTTTCACACGGGATCCACTACAGCGGCGAGGTCTTTACGAGGGAGGCGGAGCGGGAGGGGATGGAATCGGCCCGCTTCGCATGGATTCCCTCCATCGGGATCTCCGGGTTGATGATCTATAACGGCGATCAGTTCCCGTGGTGGAAGGGCAATGCGTTCTCGGGCGGCATGGTCGGCGAGCAGCTCTCGCGGGTCACCCTCGAGGAGGGCCAGGACGCCGTGAGCGTGGAGCTGCTTCTCGGCGGCGTGCTGGGTCGGATCCGGGAAGTTAAACAAGGTCCGGACGGTTTCATCTACCTGACGAGCGACAACCGGGAAGGAGATCGCCTGTCGAAGCTTTTCAGACTGGAACCTGTGTCAGGAGAGGTGCAGCCTCCCGGCTAGCTTTTTTCTTTTTTCCAGGGCGCGACTCGTCGCATCATGGGTCAAATCAAGCTGGGGACATCTGGATGAAACCCATCCGATACATCGTGGCCGCTTGCTTCCTGTTTCAGGGCTCTGCGCTCGCACAGAGCTGGCCCGAGGAGGTCCTTGCAAACCGGAAGGCCGAAGGGGCGCGGGAAGAGAGGCTCGGAATCTATGCCGATAGCGACGAGGGGGGATTTCTCTTTGGCGAGCTCCTCGCGAAGGTCGGTGAACGCGGGTTGACGGGGGAAGAGTGGGCGACGGCGGAGTTCGGGCCTCCCCAAGGGTTCGGCCGGCGTGAAAGGTGGCTCCGGGATCTGTTACACGACGTCGGCAGGCTGAGCCAACTTTCCGTGGAGTTTCGATCCTTCCGGTTCGCACCGCTGGAAAAACCCTGGGTGCGGGGCGATCTCCTGGAGAGATCGGCCGACTTGGAGAACGCCGCCGGCGATCTATTTCGCTCCCTCACGGGCGACGACCCCAAGGCCTTCGAGTACGACCGCGCTCAGTTCGCCGCAAGGCGTTTGGACGAACAGTTGATGATGATCGGAGGCCTGGCGGCGAGAACCCGGTCGGACATCCTGCAAAGCCTCCGTGCCGACGTCGTCAACGTTGCCCGGCAAACCAGGATCGCTTCCCGCTTGAACATCCTCTGGGAGCTTGGCCGTAGTCTGGAAGTGCCACCGTAGTTGGAGGAGGTGTAGGTGCGGTCTATGACCGCACGTTCCTGAAACCGCACCTACACCTATCGCAAATTGCGATATTTGAAAGAATCCACATTGCAGGTTGCTCATTGGAGATTGTTTCATTTCAGATTTCCGACCAATAAGAAATCGAGCAATTTGCAATCTCCAAATTTCCAATGCGGAATCGTCCAATGACCAATCTGCAATAGCTGTCGGACGAGATCCCAGCCACCCCCCTCGATCTTCGAGCCGAAACAATGTGCGCTCATAGAGCGCACCTACACTCCATCGCCTAGGGCCTGCCCCGGACATACTTGACTAATCGCTGTCGACCGACTTCTCGATGTCCCATCGCCCGCGTAGATCGTGTTTCGGTCCGTATCCGGAAACTCCTGCCTCGCCCATGGTCATCACCACTTCTCCATCCTGGTTCAGTTTGAAGACCTGGTGCCCCATGCCTCGCCGAATCCCCTCCACCTCGCGGGGGTCCCCGTCCGGAGCGCCCTCCGTCACCCACAGGTATCCTTCATGGTCCAGGTAGAAACCGTGTGGAAACGAGAAGAGCCCTGCGCCAAAGCTCTTCACCAGGGTTCCGTGTCTATGACCGCACATTGTTCGAACCGAAAAACATGTGCGGTCATAGAGCGCCCCTACACCCGATGCTGAAATTAGATCCGGCACACGCTGCGTTGACGTCAAGTATAGCCTCCGGTAGAATCGCTGCGCTCCAGCAGCTAGCCATCCACATGAACTCCAAAAACCCATCGAAGACTTCCGGCGCCGAAACACTGCTCCAACGGTACTGGCGTCGCAACGTCCGTATCATGGTCATCCTGCTCTTTGCTTGGGCGGCGGTCGGACTGGGAGCCGGAGTTCTCTTCGCCGACCGCCTGAACGCCTACACACTTCCCGGAACCGGATTCCCTCTTGGCTTCTGGTTTGCCCAGCAGGGCAGCATCATCGCGTTTGTCCTCCTAATCCTCGTCTATTGCCTTTTGATGAATCGGCTTGACGGGCAGCACCACTTGGAGATAGAGCAGAGCCGCGATGGAGATGTCGGGTGAGTGTACAAGCCTGGACCTACCTCTTCGTCGGACTCACCTTCGGCCTCTACCTGACGATCGCCTGGCTGAGCCGCGTTCGCGACACGAAGGGATTCTACGTCGCCGGACGGGGAGTGCCTTCCGGTGCGAACGGGATGGCAACCGCAGCGGACTGGATGAGCGCGGCGTCCTACATTTCGATGGCGGGGTTGATCTCGACCATGGGGTATGCGGGAGGTGTTTATCTCATGGGCTGGACCGGTGGGTTCGTCCTGTTGGCTCTCCTGATCGCGCCGTATCTCCGCAAGTTCGGGCACTATACGGTGCCGGATTTCATCGGCGACCGGTACGAGTCCAACGTGGCCCGGATCGTTGCGGTGATCTGTGCCATCTTCGTCTCGTTCACCTACGTCACCGGACAGATGCGCGGCGTCGGCGTGGTCTTCAGCCGTTTCCTCGAGGTGGATATCAACGTCGGTGTCTTCATCGGCATGGCGATCGTCTTCGTCTACGCCACGCTTGGCGGTATGAAAGGGATCACCTGGACCCAGGTCGTCCAATACTGGATCCTGATCACGGCTTTCCTCATACCCGCGATTGCAATCAGCATCCGATTAACTGGGAATCTCTTGCCGCAGGTAGGTCTCGGAGGTGAACTGATTGGCGCAACCGATGGTTCCGGCGTCTACCTTCTGGAACGTCTCAATCAGATCCAGACCGATCTGGGCTTTGCAGCCTACACCGACACATTCGTCGGCGGGTGGGACAAGGTCAACGTCTTCCTCGTCACTCTGGCGCTGATGGTCGGCACGGCGGGATTGCCGCACGTTATTGTCCGCTTCTACACGGTGAAGTCGGTCAAGGCCGCGCGGTGGAGTGCGTTCTGGGCGCTGTTCTTCATCTCGATGCTTTACCTCACGGCGCCTGCGACAGCGGCGTTCGCACGCTATTTCATGATCGACAGCCTGAATGGCCAAACCGCCGAAGAGTTACCCGAGTGGTTCGAGAACTGGGAGCGGACCGGCCTGATTCTCTGGCTCGATGACGGCGACGGCAGGTTCCGGTATGCCGAGGGCGAAGACAACGAAGTGTTTCGAAACGGGACGTTGTCCGCGGCGGAGTTGGCTTCCATCAGAGCGGCTCACCAGCAATGGCTGGATACCCGCGGCGCCGCCGGCGATGACGGACGGATCGCATTGAGGGATGCCGGGTTGTCGGGGCCGGATCGGGACATCATCGTTCTGGCGACGCCTGAAATGGCCGGGCTGGCCAACTGGATTATCGCACTGGTTGCGGCCGGCGGGCTTGCCGCGGCGCTCTCGACCGCCAGCGGCCTCCTGCTGGTGATGTCGTCCAGCGTCGCCCACGACCTCTATTTCCGAATCCTCCGGCCGGGCGCCGACGAAGCCCAACGGCTGCGAGTGGGACGTGCCGTCATCGGCATCGCCGTCGTCATCGCCGGGATTTTCGGTATCTATCCACTGGGTTTCGTCAGTCAAGTCGTTGCGTTTGCTTTCGGGCTGGCTGCTGCCAGCTTCTTCCCGGCCATCGTTCTGGGTATCTTCAGCAAACGCGTGGGAACCGTACCAGCCGTTGCGGGAATGATCGCCGGGATTTCCTTTACGGCCTTCTACATCATCGCGACGGTCTTCTTTGGAATGGACCGCTGGACCTTTGGCTTGCTCCCGGTCGGGATCGATCCCCAGGGGATCGGGACAGTTGGTATGGTCCTGAACTTCGTTGTCACTCTTGGACTCACCAGGTTTTTCCCGCCTCCGAGCGCTGCGACCCGGGAACTGGTCGACCAAATCCGGGAGCCGGAACATGCCGCCGCCGCAGTCCAGATCGAAACCGCGCCCTGGCATTGATCTACACGATAGGAGAACGTCATGAAGCGAGCGGCGATGGGACTCAAGTTGTCACCGGTATTTGTCTTCGTTCTTGTAGGGTTCGCGTTGGCGACCTGGCTGACCGCCTGTGAATCGGGTCAACAAACGGGCGCGGATAGCGCGCCGCCGGCCGGTTCCCTATCGATCGCACTCGAAGACAGGCTGAACGCAGCCCAGGTCGAGCAATGGGCCGATGAGACTTTCGGGAAAATCCTCGCGGAGCACCGCGTTTCCGGCCTGGCCGTTGCCGTCACCCAGGGCAACGAGGTGATCCTGACCAAGGGATATGGTTATGCGGACTGGGCCACGAAAACGCCCGTGGATCCGGACACGTCGCAATTTCGCATCGGGTCCTTGAGCAAGACTTTTCTGTCCACTGCCATCGCCCAACTCCTGGAACGCGGCCGGATCGACTCGCTTGACGATCCCGTCAACAAGTATCTGACGCGCACTCAGCTGGAGAACCCCTTTGGCCGCGACATCACCATTTGGGACCTGTTGACGCACCAGGGTGGCCTCGGCAGCGCACCCGTCTTCATTCCTGAATCGGATGGTCCAAGGCCGGTGGCGCTGTTGCCGGCCGACTACGTCGCCGCCCACACTCCGGATGTCGTGCGAGAACCGGGTACGATCTCGACTTACTGCAATCCCTGCAGCGCCACGCTCGGATTCATGGTGGAGGACATCACCGGCCGGACTCTCGAAGACTTTTTGCGCGAGAACATCTACGCACCGCTGGGCATGACCCACACAACGCTCACGAACGCGCCCGAGGCCGGCCCGAACATGGTGACACAGTATGCGTTCGTGCCCGACGGGCCGCCGGTTGCGCTGCCCTATCCGGCCATCTCGCCCTATATCTCTTACGCCGGTGACGTCAATTCGACGGCCGGGGATATGGCGAAATGGCTCATCGCCCATATCCAGGAAGGTCGGGGCACCGGACCGGCGATCCTGTCCCCGGAAACGTTCCAGCTGATGCACACTCGCCACCGGGGCAACCATCCCGACATGAGCGGTTTTGGGATGAAGTTCTTCACTTATGACTACAACGGCGAACGCGTCCTGGAGCACTATGGGAGCATTCGGTTCAGGTCCATGGAATTCATAATGCTCGACAAGAAGATCGGTGTGTTCGTGACCATGGGCGGAGGAGGAGAGCCGAATGCCGCCTCGCTGGCCGCGGCAGATACCACGCTGCAGCCCATCACCGGCCCGGTGGAGCCCGCGTTGTCCCACAGCGGCGTGCGTGCCCTGGTCCTCGAGCATTTCCTCGGCCCGCTTCCTTTCGAGAGAGACATGGAGGTCGACCTGAATCGGTATACGGGTCAGTACCTGTATATTCCGACCAACCCCGATATTGCATCTACGCGGCCGGGCCGCATGGTCGAGGATAGCGGCGACGGTGGCCTGGTGATCGGCGGAATTGGGGTGTATCGCCCGTCGGGGCCGGATACGTTCACGCTCGACGGGGCATTGCCGCTGGAGGCCGGTTTCAGGGACTCGAACAAGTATGTTTTCGCCACAGGACCCGACGGCCTCACCCGGATGTTCGCTCACGTGAATGCAGGCGGATTTGAGAGGGTCAGGGAATAGAATCAACTCACGTTGAGACGAAGATTCAAGGCCGGCAGATGCCCTGCTTTGCAGACGCGAAGCGCTTGCACTCCTTGAAGAACTTCCAGGACACCCACGCGGTGGTCACTACTGGCGTCCAATGCTTTGCACGCGCCGAACCTCTTTGAGGTCGATCCTGTTCACCTCATCGATGATCTTCGCAAAGGCACGTGTGACCGCCTCAAGACCGGTCAGTCCGACTAGGCGAGAATAGAAGCAGACGCTGGCCAGACATTGCGGTAGGGGCCGGTACGGAACGGCGGCCCTCGCCCTCCCACTCCTTCACCCCAGATTGAAGCCAAGGACGCTTCGAACATGGGGTTGAAAGCGTTTCCGATTTTTTCAACTTCCGACAAGATTTATCAGGACTTGACCTTGAAAGTCAGGGGACTGGCACCCATTCTTTCAGTTCCTCAAACCAGTTTTCGACGATGATGATTGGGCGGAGTGGCGCGTCGACCGAATCTGCAGTCTGCTCGATTGTCGCGACGATGAACCGCTGGCCGTCCGTAGTGACATCATAATTCCTTCGACCAGCCGTTTCGAGATTAGCACCCACTTCCTGCTCGGAAAACAATGACACGGGATTGGTCCGCGCCAGTGTGGGCTGTGTGGTTATCTCCATGACCTGCACCGTATTGCTAAGTCTCTGAAATATGAGTTCCTCTTGCTACCGGACCCATACTGGGCCCTGTCCGCTGTCGGTTGTGATCCGTTGCCGAGGGCCGACTCCGGCGGGGTACGGATTCGCGTACAGCTCCCGGGAGCCGGTCTCTCCGGAGACATAGACAAACCAGCGACCGTCCGGCGAAAACTCAGGTTCCATAGCGAAGGGGTTTTCCGGTGACGGGACGATCAGCTCAGCTGTTTCGGATGGGTCTTCTGACGCGTTCTCTTGCCGCCACGCATGAATCCCCTCGTTGGAGCCGAAAAGCAGGACCTCGCCGTCCCGTAACCATGAGCCGGAGCCCCTATTTCCAACCACATTGGTGCCGGGCAATTCGGTCGGCGTACCGCTAAAATCCGACCGCACCGTCCAGAGCGCGTTTCCGTTCTGAAACGTGACCTCAGTCCCGTCGGGTGACCACAAGGGGCGCTGCCATAGTCGTCAGCCTCTGCCTATATCGCTTATCCGCAGACTTAATAAACAAAGAAATTGCGAGATTCGTGCCATCACGCCCACAACAATGGCGAAGGGATATCAAGATGAAAAATTTACTAATCCATCGAATGCTATTTGGAATTTTGACTATTGCGTCGACGATCAGTGTATGGTCGCTACGCTTGGATGCAGGCACGCTAACCTGGGCTGCGAAACTGCGAGCCGATCAGATCTTCGCCACTTCACGAGGTTCAACCACTTACTATTCGTCAACGCAACTCCTTGTTTATTGGACCGCTCCTGGTTTTTCATTAGATCACTACCATTTGACCATCGAAGAACTGGTGGCCGGTACCTCCACAACCTCAACCTTTACGAGTGGCACCACATCCACCTTCCTTGAAAACCTAAAATCGAGCACCGGATACCTTTTCACCCTGAAGGCCTGCTTAGACGCCGCCTGTAGTACATATGTTGACGCAGATTCGACCGCCGTGGGCACTACTTCTCAAGAGGTATGGCAGCTTCGCGGCACCGGAAATTCGTTTTCCACCTGTGACAAAGTGGTCAGTGATGGCGAGGTGCTTTCTGCGGCATTTCGCTATGGGTCCAGTAGCTTGCCAGGTAGTAAAGATGGCAGTTATCGGATGTACTACCGGCCTGCTCAAAGGCCCGTCGGATCTCCCATGAGAGCCTACCGGGAGGTGGCGGTGGCATTATCTGATGCTGATGTCGCCAACTATTTTAGCGACTTGGGTTTTGGGTTGCAAGAGCCGGGAGGACCTACCTCAGGGCATGATATTGTAAGTACGCTCTCAGCATCGCAAGGGATACCCATGACCGGCACTTTCGAGGGCGTGCGCTTGTACTTCAATGCCTTAGATGCCGATGGCACTGAGCGTATTGTCTACCTGGACAGTCAGGACGACTACGCCGGCATGGACTTTAATCCCAATACAATGCAAGACCTGGTGTCGACGGCCACTGAGTGGACGACCACGTGTGCACCGACTCCCGCCGTTGGTGTCGATAGCGATACAACCGCCGGTGGCACCGGGCTTGACCTCGCCCGCCAATTCAAGATCGGTCTTCCCTTAATTGATGACTGGCTTTGGGATGGGACGCGCGGCCCCTTTATGCTAATCAGTGGTGATAATACCGATGGCACAGGAGGAATTTTCTACGCTTTCTATACTGGATCGCAGTGGAATGTGTACCGGAGTTCGGGCGCGACGACGGCCACGCCATTGATTAGTCCGGGCCACGGACCAGTCATTCAACATCTTGGCGACCAACGGTACAAACTTTACTATGAGTCCGGCCTGCATTCGGCCTGCACCAAGCCGTTTGAGATCATTTACGCCGACGGAGCCAATACAGGTGATACTACGGTCGTCGATTTCGACGATTTCGAAGACCCAGCGGATGCCCGGGACGTCATCTTTCTGTGGCCAGATGATTCGGTACTCGCCCCCAGTGAGGAATCTGGTTTAGCCGATCACTTCATCATTCTGCCCGACGGCACCGACCTAGCCAATCAGGTGATGTACTTGAACCTCGGCCCTACCTGCTCGGATCTTGGTTCACTTGGCGTCGGCATCAGTGATCTGATTAATCCGTAGCGTTGTTAACCTGTGTTTAATAAATTAGCGCGCTAAAAAATCCCCTGTTGTTTCTGTCTCCTACAACTCAACATAACACCCCAACTCTGGCATTCCCGCCCTGCGTCTGGTCATCCCCTGGCATTTTGGCCTCACGCTCAAACCTAGCTAGTCGGTCAGCATCCCGAGCAAACTCTGAGGGGCTCCCCATTCTTCGGACAGCAACCCCCGGGTCTTAAGGTGGATCGCTGCCACTGAAATGGGTTGATATTTAGCCCGTCGCCGAGCCTGTGGGAACTGTGAAAAAGCCGAGTCTTCGAGGCTGTTTTCAAGCAGCTGTGGGAATCCGAGTTGTGTGCGGATTTCCACTGCGGAGTCAGTTTCCACAGGCCCCTGGCGCGCGCTGAAAGTAAACGGTCTCGGGCGTCTGATAGTCGAATACTTGATGGCCGCGTTCCTGATTGTAAAACCTGAAATATAGGTTCAGGTTCGAGATCGCCTCGGAAACGCTCAAGTAGTCCTTCAGGTACACTTCCTCGTACTTCACGGTGCGCCATAAGCGCTCGACGAAGATGTTGTCCAGGAACCGGCCCCGGCCGTCCATGCTGATCGTGATGCCCTGGTCTTCCAGTCGGCTCGTGAAGACATCGCTGGTGAACTGAGCCCCCTGATCCGTGTTGAAAATCTCCGGTTGCGCTTGCCTCAGCGCCCAGTCCAGTGCCGACACGCAAAATCCACTGTCCATCGACGTGGACACTTCCCAAGCCAGCACGTACCGGCTGAACCAGTCCATGATCGCCACCAGATAGATGAATCCCTGCCGGAGTCGGATATACGTGATATCGGTGGCCCACACCTGATCGGGACGCACAATCTCCAGATTGCGCAACTGGTATGGGTAAATCCGGTGTCCCGGGGCTGGCATCGACAACCGCGGTTTGGGATAGATCGCTTCCAGTCCCATGAGCCGTAGCAGTCGCCGAACCCGCTTCGCATTGACCTGCCGACCTTGCGTCTCCAACCACCAGGTCATACGCCGAATCCCGTAGAACGGGGTCCGCGTATACTGCTCGTCCAACAGACGCATCAACGCGATGTTCTCGGCGCTCTCGCCCACCGGTGTGTAGTAGAGTCCGGATCGGGACACTCCGGTCAACCGACACTGCTCGACGATGCTCAACTCGTCGTGATTTGATTCGATCCATGGCCGTCGTTGCTCTAACGGGAAAGTCCCGACTTTTTTTTGAGCCACTCCACCTCGATCTGTAATTTTCCGATCTGTTGGTAAAGTTCGGCCTGTACTTGCTCATCGACTTCACTGGCCGGGGATCGACCATTGGAGAAGATCTCCGATACGCCGTCGAGCACTTGCTTTTTCCACTTCGTCACCATGTTCGGGTGAACTTCGTAGTGGGACGCGAGCTCCTGGATCGTGCGCTGTCCCTTGACCGCTTCCACGGCGATCTTTGCCTTCAATGCCGCGCTGTACTGCTTCCGTCCTCGCTTCTTCATCTGCCTCTCCTGAGGCAGCGATCTTACACCTTAGCAACCTGTCCGAATTTTGGGGAGCACCTCACTCCTCCGGCAGCGTCTTGATCGCAACTTCACGCCCGAGCTTCGTGTCTCGCGCCCGCCACACTTCACCCATGCCTCCCTTACCGAGGAGTGTGCCGATCTCGTAGTGACCGAGTTTGGTGCCGGATTCCATCGTTTAAGTGTGCAGTTAAGGACGCCGTGTAAATCTGGGTGAGCGATACAAGAGGTGAAGGGTTAGTGGCAAGAAAAGGGTCAGGTTCTGATAAACGACATTGTCGGAAGTTGAGACTCGGCGGGGATGTCGGGGACGGCTGTCTCACTAAGGGCGTGGACTGGAGCGATTTCTGTCTCAGCGTCTATCGATTAGTTGATCGTCTCCGTCGCCGTGCGCGGCATCGGCCCCGTGTATTCCAGAACGTAGAGACCCGTTCCGACTCGATCCGTGGCGTACGCCAGCCCCCGGTGATCGAGGTCGACGTCGTCGATCTGGATGGTTGTCGTCTGGCCTTCCACGGCAGGATGCGAATGCTCGTTCGGCTCGGGAACGTAGTAGCCGATCTCACGCAGGTTGTACGGATCAGAAAGGTCTATGACCCGGATCCCGGCGTTGAAGTAGGCGATCCAGGCGATCCTGTCCTCGAACCTGTTGAGGCTCCCGTTCACCGTCTCGGCCGACTGATGCGGCCCGAAGCGCCCACCCTTGTCGCAGGAGTCTCCGACGGGCACCTCCCAGGTCGACACCGGGAACGGTCGGCTCTCGTGGGTGATGTCGAACATGTAGGACTTCGCCCGAACGCCGATCGGGCACGGGGCCATGTCGTCCTCGCCCCCGGCCTCTTCCACGACGAGGGCGTAGGTTCTCGGCAGGGCGTCCCGCTTGAAGTTCGGAAGCTCGTTGTACACGATGGGCGAGATTGTATGCGGTCCCCGTCCCGGCGGGGAAACGTCCACCATCCAGACCAGGGAGGGGTTCGTGGGATCGGAAATGTCCCAGGAGCCCGTATGACCGGCGCCGCGGAAGCCGAGGTACAACCGGTTGTTCTCTTCGTCAACGATAGGGTGGTGGGCGTACTGTCCTTCGAACCCCTCCTCACCTTCTTTCTGGCCGGGCAGCCATGCCCGACCCACGAACCGGGGGTTGCCGGGGTCTTTCAAGTCCCAGATCTGCCCCAGCGCCGACCGAAATCCGGGCTCTCCTCCCGCGGAGTAAAAGTAGCCGGTGTCCGGAGACCACCAACCTTTGTGCGCCCGCTGGATGAAACCTCCGCCGCAGCCCTGTCCGCATGAATCTTCAGGGGTGCCGGTGATTTCCGACACGAGCGAGATCTGCGACGGATCGCTGTCGCGGGATGTGATGTCGAAGATCTGGAACTTCCGGTCGTCACCGGCCTCTGAATTGCGAATGAGGTAGTCCCTTCCCGGGGGATCCGAGTCGAAGCCGTAGTCATAGACGACGGACACTCCACGCGAGTTGGCGTTAGCCTCGTTCGGGATGTGCCAGACCAACTGTGGGTTCGCGGGATCGGAAACCTCGAGAATCGACGTGCCGCTCCATTCCATCTGGTTGGTAATCGGGTTCATCCGCTGCTCGCCGTCGTAGTAGCTTTCGTGATGGCCAACGTAGACCCAGTCCCCGTTCGTCGGGTCCGACTTGGCCACCACCATCAGGGTTTCGCGACCCTGGAGGTCGTTGTACCCGACGAGCCTGACGTTGTGCGATTCGACTCCGGCCTGCTGTTCTTGCTGCTCTCCGGGGGGCAAACCCGGGGTCGAACATCCCGTCACATACGACAGAAGCGTTGCCATGGAAAGCACCCTCACCAGGAGGGCGCTGCGCGAAGGGTTCCTGTCAATCATGCCTCTGCCTCCGTTTGCGTGACCGAACTCCCAGGTTGGCGGTGGACTCAAGAGTCGTAGCTGTGGAGATGTTGAGAGATTCTATCACCGAGTTTTTTTATTGTGCTGCACATCGTCCCGAAAATCTCGGTCACGGTGAAAATAGATGGAATGGACCAGAAACTACTGGGTCACCGGGAAACTTGGGACACTCCGCCTGCGGCAGATTGATGGTGCTCGCATGGGATGGATTGTCATGGGGTGCTATTAACTATGTCCCGTTCTGGAGATCGGGTAAGGTAACCTACTCCCGCTCGGTGTCGTGATGATCCATTGGATATGGACCGTCATTGAAATACCAGTCGCGTCGGTAGCGGGGGCGTGGCTCTATCAGGAAGAGTAACTGCTTAGTTGTCCAGCCGCCCGTACTCCGCTTCGCCTCGACAAGAAGGAGGGGACATGCCCAACATTGCGAAGGTTCTGAGAGAAGAAATCCGCCGGCTCTCACGCAAAGAGGCACGGATCGTTACTGCCAGTTTGGCCAAAAGCAACGCGACTCTGCGCAGTACCGTTGCAGGGCTGAGGAAGGAAGTGTCCGGGCTCAGGGCAGAGCAGAAACGGCTGTCCGCGGCACTTTCGAAGCTTGCCCGAAGCACGGGCGTGGAATCGCCGAAAGAAGAGTTTCGCATGACATCCCGTGGCGTCCTGGCATTGAGAAGGAAGCTGAGATTGACGCAGGCCCAGTTCGCGGCGTTGCTTGGAGTGTCCGCATACTCCGTGTTTCTCTGGGAGAGCAAGGGCGGCCAGCTCGGGCTTCGCGACGAGAGCCAGGCGGCACTGCGGGAGGTTCAAAAGCTCGGTGCTGCGGAAGTACGCGAGCGGTTGGCGGAGAAGGCCCGCCGGACCAAACCTGGCAAGAAGCGGGCGAAAAGCAAACGGCGCAAAGTGCGGAAGTAGTCTGCTGCAGTAACGGAAAACCCCCGAGTCAATCGAGTCCAACAATAAAATCAATCCCTTCCTATCGCCTCACCCACCCGAGCCACGACCGATGCAGCCAAGCTGCCTACATGTTGAGAGAGCATCGCCTCTCAGTTTGTGGCGCCCAACTTTCGAAGGAGTTCTCCTGCTTTCTTGAGCTCCGGCGAAACACCTCTCCCTCGCCCGCGGCCCTCTCCGCCGGACGTCAGGTCCAGCGGTGTCTGACCGTCCTGGTTCTTTGCGTCCAGCATTGCGCCTCTGTCGGCGAGCAACTGGATCACCGTGGTGTACCCGTTGCTCGCTGCCGCGTGAAGGGCCGTGTCGCCGGCCAGGTTGGTCTCGTTTACGTCTGCGCCTCCCTCCAGCAGCACTTCGACGGCTTCGAGCACGCCGTCCTCCGGGCGGTCACAGCAGTCATCCCCGATATCCGTCGAAGTATCCATGTGATCCAGCGGCCGATTGAGGCGTCGCTCGATGACGATTCCCGCCGCCACCAGAAGCGGCGTGGTCCCGTCTGGAAGAGCCGGTGTGACCTTGGCCCCACCGGCCACCAGCGTTCGCATGATGTCCAGCTCGAGGTAGCTGGCCGCCAGGAGCAGGGGAGTCGCACCGGCCCAGGCGCTCGACAGCGCCCATTGAGAACCGTTCCGCCGGACCGGGCTGCCCTTTGTCAGTGGCAGGTCCGGATCGGCGCCGCGAGCCAGGAGCGCTGCGACAGTTGGGAGATCACGTCTCAGCACGGCCGCCTGCAGCGCGGTATATCCGCCGCCTGCGGCGTTCGGGTCTGCCCCCTCGTCCAGCAGCAGGGACGCTAGCGTCGGGTGACCCGAGATTGCCGCGACGACCAGAGGAGAGTTGCCGTCCGCCCCGGCTTCGTTGATTTCCGCTCCAGCCCCGAGCAGGAGCCGGGCCGAGGGCACATCGCCGACCTGGGCGGCAAACAGTAATGCGGTGATGCCCCCTACATCGACTTCCGTGCCGACTTCGCTGGAAGTCTTGGCAACCCTCCGTGGTCCCCGGTCGAGCATCACGATCGTGCGACGCGTGCGGGAGCGGGCGTGCGGGTCTGCGCCGGACTCGATAAGCATCCGGACGACGTCGGGGTGTCGCCCGGCGACGGCCCACATCAAGGCGGTCTGCCGCCGGTCATTCGTGTGAGCGTTCACGTCCGCCCCAGACTCCAGCAACACTCGTATAGCGCCGACACTTCCTGTGCGCGCGCCCTCCATCAACGGCGTCACACCGGTCTCGCCGGCGGCGTTGGGGTCGGCTCCCGCCCGGAGCAGATTTCCGACGACCGCGGCATTTCCGTTCGAGCTGGCAAGCGCGAGTGGCGTGACCATCAGGTCGTTGGTCGCGTCGACGTTTGCGCCGGCGGCGATCAATCGGTCGACGGTATCCAGATCATCCCAATATGCCGCCCAGTGCAGCGCGGTGGCCCCGTCACCCTCAGCCACACTGACGTCGACTCCCTGTGCGAGAAGCGTCCGTACGGCGGACATGTTCTTGCGCTTGACGGCATCCACGAGTCGAAGATTGCTTCGAAGTTCGCCCTGAAGCTCGCTTCCCGCAGCCAGACCTGCGATCAGCAGCGCAGGTAGCGCGGCCCCGGCAACCATCTTCTTGACAGTCACAGACACTCTTAGATCCCGCCCAGATTGTCGAGTTCGAGGGGTTCCGTGCTGTTGCCAAAGCTCTCCACCGGTACACCCAACTTGTCGAGCAGGGCCACGTGGAGGTTTGCCAGCGGAGTACCTTCCGGATACCGGATATGGTCTCCCCCCTTCAGGCGGCCCGCTCCCCCACCGGCCAGCACCAGCGGCAGATTCCGGATAGCATGTCCATTGCCGTCGTTCATACCGGCGCCGAAGAGGATTGCGATCTGATCCAATAGAGACCCGTCGCCGTCCGGCGTCGATGCCAGACGCTCCATCAAGTACGAGAACAGCTCGACGTGGTATTCGTTGATCCTGGCGAACCTGTCCATCCGGTCCGGGTCGTTTCGGTGGTGCGATATCGGGTGATGCGCATCCGGTACCCCGATCTCGGGATAGGTCCGCCCACTGAATTCCCGGCCCAACATGAAGGTGGTCACGCGCGTGATGTCCGCCTGATACGCAAGTACTTGCAGGTCGAGGGTCAACTTCGCATGCTCTTCAAACGTGGCAGGGATACCGGTAGGCCGCTCCACCGCAGGCAGCTCCACGTTCTGTTCGATGGCCTTCTGGATACGCAGCTCGACGGCTCGGACGCTCTCCAGGTATCCCGCCAGGCGGGATTGGTCGCCCGGTCCGACCTTTCTCCGGAGTTCGGAAACCTCCCCGAGTACCGAATCGAGAATGCTGCCCTTCTGCCGGGCGCGCGCGCGGCGGGCGGCCGGGTCCGTGGTGTCATCGCCGAACATCCGTTCAAAGGCGGCCGCCGGGTCGCTCTCCATAGGCAGCGGTGAGGTAGGCCCGGCCCATGAAATCGTACCCACGTAAATGCAGCTCCCATCGTCACAGGTCGCCGCCGCATCCACGGACTCCAGCGCGAGCTCCAACGACGGCAGCTGCGTTTCCTCGCCCAGAACGGTGGCCGCGATCTGGTCCATCGACGTACCGGCCTTCAAGGTGCGGTGGGGGTGTACGTTCGTGAGGAATTTCGTGCTGGCTCTTGCGTGAACCGCTGTGGCTGCATCAGGTGGGCGAGGCGGGTTGCTGTCCAGTCCGCTCAACACCTTCAGACGATCCCGAAACGGCTCCAGTGGTTTCAACGTGGGTGAGAATTCGAACCCCGGTCCCTCCGTCTCCGGAAACCAGCGCGCTGGCACCACCCCGTTCGGAACGTAGACGGCGCCGAAGCGTATCGCCGACCTGGCCGGTGTTTGAGCGAGGGCGGTCATCGCCGGCACCATCGCGTCCAGCAACGGTAGGGCGACGGTGGCGCCCAAACCGCGTAGCAGCGTACGCCGGGAAATGGTCTTCTTCGTGATGATCATGACGATGTTCTCCTCGTCTGAAATGGCGAACTCTTGATGATTCCCATAATGATAGATGACCACTGGTAGTCGGTGGCGGCGGCGTCTCGCAGGATCTGGCGGATGGAGGGATTGTCGTAGTACTCGACCCGGCGCCCGAGAGCGTAAGTCAGCAGTTTTGCGGTAAAGGTACTGACGAAATCCTCGCGATGGCTCAACAGGAACTTCCGCATGCCCGGAACACCTTCGATCGGCGTGCCGTCGGCGGCGACTGAGGATGCGTTGATCGGAATGTCCTCGCTTTCGGTCCGCCACCGGCCCACCGCATCGAAATTCTCCAGTGCGAACCCAAGCGGGTCCATCCGCACGTGGCATGCGGCGCAGGCCGGGTCCCTTCGATGCCGCTCCATCTGCTCTCGCACTGTGAGCGTGCGGCCGTCGTCAGCCTTGGGTTCCAGATCGGGCACGCTGTCTGGCGGTGGCGGCGGCGGCGTGCCGAGTATGTTGTCGAGCAGCCACACCCCACGCACCACCGGCGCGGTGCGGTTCGGGTAGGAGGTCACCATCAGGATACTGCCCTGACCCAGAAGGCCGCCCCGCACGCCGTCTTCGAACGTCACTCTCCGAAAGCGCTCCCCGTAAACACCCGTGATTCCATAATGCGAAGCCAGCCGTTCATTGACGAAGGTGTAGTTCGCACTCAACAACTCCGCGACGCTGCGGTCCTCGCGGAACTGGCCCTCGATGAAGAGCCTTGTCTCCTCGAGGAAGGCATGGCGCAGGTTCTCGTCGAAATCGGGGAACTCGTCTGGATCCGGTTGCCAGACCCGGGCCTTTCGAACCGTCAGCCACTGGCTGGCGAAATTCTCCACCAGCGAGGACGACCGGGGGTCGGCCAACATGCGTCGTACTTGAGCCTCGAGGACGGCAGAGTTTCGAAGCTGGCCGCGAACCGCGAGGTCCAGGAGTTCCTCGTCGGGAATGCTGCTCCAGAGGAAGAACGACAACCGGGAGGCCAGGTCCAGATCGCTGAGGCGATATACGGTGTTCGGGGCAGCGTCGGATGGCGGGTTTTCGGTTCGGAGCAGAAAGTTGACGCTGACCAGGAGCCGCTCGATCGCCGACTGGATGCCGGCTTCAAAGCCGCCAGAGCCCCGGCCCATTTCGTAGAAGTCCATCAGCCTCTGGACTTCCACCTCATTGACCGGACGGCGATAGGCGCGACGGGCCAGTGTCGACAAAATCGTCCGGGCGCATGGGTCCTCGTCGGCGCCCCTCGCGGGCCGGCAGACAAAGATCCTGCGGCGGCTGGGCGTATCCCCCGGGCCCTTCGGGAGATAGGGACCTCCGATCGCGACACTGTCGACGGCCGCGTAACCGTCATAGTGCTGATCCGACATGATGCTGAAGCCCCTGGCGGTCGGCTGAGGCGCTCGTTCAGGTTCCCGCGGGGCCTCGACGAAGGAAACCGAGACCGTCCGTGCCCCGGCCTCGACGGAGGCGCGGACTTCCAGCCCATCGTCTGCTGAGTGCATGTACTGTTCCCATTCGACGTCTCCGGTGATTTCCCCGACCCACGTCAATGGGGCAGGCGCTCCCTTTTCCAGACCCACACCGCCTACGGTGAAACGTTTGATGCGCTTCCCATCCAGACGCACGTCCAGTTGCTGCGGATCGCCCAGGCCGATGATGTAGTCGTAGATCTGTCGTTGTAGTCGGACTTTGATCAGGTACTCGCCGTCGAGCGGAAAGTTGTGGCGTATTGCAATGCCGCCGCGCGATCCGAAAGGCAGTTCTTCGCTCACCCGGCTGTCCTGATCCAGTAACCGCGCAACCGGGTACACCCTGAAGTTCGGAACGGCGCCCATCGTCGGGTCGCCGACGGCGAGGCGACTGATCTTACGGGCCGCCGAAAGGTACCGCTCGAGATGCGCCGGCGAAATCGTCAAGCTGGCGGCCACGTTGTCGAAGCCCTCGTCGGCCTCGTCGGGCAGAAGGAGCGTTTTCGCGTCGATCTCGACCGCGAGCAAATCACGGATCGCGTTGGTGTACTCGCTGCGGTTCAAGCGATGCACCCCGACTCTGCCCGGATTGGGGTTCGTTCGGGCTGCCTGATCGAGAGTCGTTTCCAGCCAGGCCACGGTGGCACCCGCCGTTGCCTCATCGGGGCGTGGCATTCCCGGCGGAGGCATCTGACCGGTGCGAAGCTTGTGCAGCACTTTCTCCAACAACTCGGCGTCCCGGTTGGCGTCCTCGAAGTCGATCCCGCTGAGGGAGAGTCCTCCGGTCAGCAGTGCATCGTTGTGGCAAGGCCCGCAGTATTCGTTGATGACTTCTCGCTGCGGGGAAACGGTCGCCGGAAAGGGGCTCGGCGAACGCTGGAGTCGACGCGCCGGGGGTCCGGCGGCTTGTGTATGGAAGATTGCCGGCCCGACCATGAGGAGCATCCATAGAACTGTCTTCTTCATGCTCGGTGTCTTCTGCCTCCTAACGGGTCAAGTGTCGTTCGAAACAGCTTATCCATATTGTTGTGGCACTGCTAACACGAAGAAGCTAAATCGGTTAGCAGCAACGTGTCAAGGGCAATTGCCTCGCGTTGATGGCATCAGTGTGCACCGCCCAAATCCCGACTTCCTCAAGCCGTCTTCCGGGGAACTCGAGCCTTGGTCAGTCCTGATGGACATCGATCGCCGAATCGGCAAGGATAGCGCTCAGGCAGGTAAGCATGGCACGGACGAACAGTAATCGTTCAACATTTAACGCCAGAGTCTGGATCAACGATGGCAAGAGTTACAAATATGCGGAACAGGCGCCCGGCGTGTTGCCAGAAACCCCCAACACCGGGGTCTGTTTCTCAGGTGGCGGGACACGCTCGCTGTCGGCCACTATGGGACAGCTGAGAGGTCTTAACGAACTAGGCCTGATCGATAGAATTCGCTACATATCCTGCGTCTCGGGTGGCTCCTGGGCATCGACAGCTTTCACTTACTACAACACCGGCTCGGCCGACGACCATGAATTCCTGGGTCCGGTGACCGAACCGAAGAACATCACGATGAAAGGCCTGGGTGAGTTGAAGGAAGGTTGCCTTGGATACACGGCGACCAAGAATCTTCGGCACGTTCTTTTCGATAAGTTGACGGACGGGGCGCCAGAAGACCGGGCGTGGATAGACACCATTGGCGAAGTCTTTTTTGGGCAATTCGGGTTGTACGACCCCATTAGCCCGGGCTACTTCAGCCTTAATGACGAGACCGTCACAAAGATCAAGAGCCAGAACCCCAGCCTTCAAAATGCTACCTTCCATACCGTGCGCACCGCGGCCCCCAGGCCCTTTCTGGTCATCAATGCCTCCCTGATTGGTCCGGTGGCTCTTTCACCTTTCAGAAAGGAGTCTGTCGTCAGCTTCCAGTACACGCCGCTATACGTCGGCAATCCTTACGCATTGAAGGTGACCTACAGGCCCGAAGATGGGCGCAGCGAGGAGACATATCTGACCGGTGGCGGTTTCGTTGAACCTTTTGCATTCGGCGGCCCGGCTCCGGTCAGTGCTCCCAGTGGTAAGTCGGTCAACCTTCCTCAGCCTGAAAAGCCTTACAACTTGGCAGACGCTAGCGGCACGAGTAGCGCTGCATACGCCGGTTTTGTCGAACAGCGTCATCTGCTTCGCCTTTTCAGTAAGGCTAGCGGCCTGTCACCGGAAGTACCCTACTGGCCAGTCGGCGGTTTCAGTGGCCAACGGACGGTGAATTTCGCCTTTGGAGACGGCGGGGTGTTGGAGAACTACGGCCTGATCTCCCTTCTACAGAGAAGGGTGGAGACCATCGTGGTGTTCATCAACACACCAACTCCGTTGAGCATGGAGGAGGACCTCGAGAAGCTTGCGGAAGGAAAAGGTATCGACGCGAACCTGCCGCCCTTGTTCGGCCACCACGTCGATTCCACTGGAAAGTTTACCGGGAACAACCACGTCTTTGATAGATCCGACTTTCCCAAACTCGTCCGAGGATTGCAGGAGGCAAAAAGGACCGGCAGGGCTGTGATGGCGACCACAGAGCTCAAGGTGCACCCGAACGACTGGTGGGGCCTCGAAGGAGGTCAGTCGGTAAGGATTTGCTGGCACTACCTCGACAGGGTCAGGACCTGGGAAAGCCAGCTGAGTTCTGAAATTCAAAGAGAAATCGAGAGAGGCAACCACGCCTGGCTCTTCCATGGTCCGTTCAGGAAGTTCCCGAACTACAGCACAGTAGATGAGAACGGACTACACCTGGTGGAACTGACTCCCGAGCAAGTGAATCTGCTCGCCGATTTGAGCTGCTGGAACATCACGTCAAACGCGAACACATTTCGGGATCTGCTCTCCTGAAATCCGTCATGTTCACTGGTTTTGGCATTGGGTTGAGTTCGGGTACGAGAGCCGTACAACAGCTGGGGAAACGGATCCGCCATGCGCGTCAGTCCCGTAGGCTTTGCTTTCGACTCATTCGAGGATGCTACTGTGGAGTCCGCGAGTCCTCGGCATTCTTGTCGCCCTGTTTTTTGGAGTTTTTGCCCTGGACGCGCTCGGTGAAGGGTACCGTTGCTTCTTCACGCGGCGCCCGCTCTTCTGCTGCTGCTGGTTGTCGGTCGGCGGCCTTGCCCGGAACTGTTGCTCGAACCCCGGGGAGGCAGCGAGTCTTGAACATGGTCCCGGACATCAACAACGAACACGCGGTTGAGACATATCGATCGCCCCTCCCGATCGCCACAGAGGGTTTCAGGTAGGCATTATGAAGTCCGTCTGCATCTGTGGCAGCTTCAGGTTCTACGAGGAGATGGTTCAGCTCCGAAACGCACTCCAGACCCAGGGCGTCCTCTGTGAGTGGCCCCTGCCGGGCCCACGTCGGGATCCGCAGGCCATGACTGCAGACGAAGCCCGCGACGCTATCACGCGTCATCTAGAGCGCATAGATCAAGCAGACTGGATCTTCGTGTTCAACAAAGACGGCTATGTCGGGAACAGCGTCGTGATGGAAATCGGCTATGCCTACGCCCGACGCAAACCGGTCTACGTGCTTGCCCCCATCCAAGACCAGTTCCTGATGGCCCTCGCCGGTAGGGTCGTGAGCATCGACGAGTTTCTGCAACTGGTAAGTCCTTGATTTGTACTTGTGCGGCGCATAGGAAGACTAAGAGGTGTTGACTCAATCGCCAATGGGAATCGATGACATCGAAATCCGTCTCCTCAGCGCATCGAATTCCATCGCCGCACATCTGGGATGGTCAAAGTTCCTCTGATTGCAGCGGGATCTAGAGGCAAACGAGTGGAGAGGTATCCCGATCCTTGGCGGGTATTCTATCAAGTTGGAATGTAGATGATTGGATGGTTGGGCAAGTAAGTTATTGCCCTAATTTGTCCGTGATCCTCAATGGAGGCAGAAGGCGAGGCTAAGACGCTCGAGAGTTCCAGATACAAGAAACTCAAGAACCGATTCATCCAGGTGACATCCCGCCGGGAGTCACTATAGGGTCCTAGAATCAGCCTCCAGGGTCGGGAGGTGGAATCGACGGAGGAGGTGGTGCTGGAAACGACGGAACTTGCCCCCCCGAGGCCGAACTGGCCGAACTTCCCGAACTGTCGGAACTGGTGCCGCCGCCGTGACCACCGCCGCGGAGCGCCTTCTGTTCGGCCTTGGTTAGGTGTTTCCAGAATTTAAATTTGCCGAATCTTTTCTCCCCTTTCATGGTCCCCCCTCACGAAATGCCAGAATCCGCCTTAAGTAGAACTCGGATTCTCGGAGAGTCCATCGAGGGTGTCGTTGTACCGTCAAGGCGTTTGATGGCCTCTGGGGTCTGCCACGCAGCGCCGTACCGACATGATGCCGGCGCATAGGAAGAATAAGAGGCATAGTGAACGAACTTCTAACTCAGGACACTAGTGAGGCTCGACGATCGCGGGAATAAGTTGATGGCAACCGCGACCCGACCGGGTCTGAACACCGGCCGCGGCAGGAACTTCAAGAGTCCAAAGTCGGCGCTGAGATGGGGAAAGTGGCCCCAAGGGCTATCAAAATAGGGCCTGGCCGCAGGTAGGGGACGGGGTAGGGGACGTGGCGATCGAGATTCCGATGCAGGACTCCTGCTGAGATGATCCCTTCTCGTGGGCGCAGGACCCATCGGCAGGTCCGTTCTCTGGCGCAGCTGGCTCGATCTGAGACCGCCATTTTGCGGCCGGGGCAAGCAGGCGTGATAGCGGACCAGGTGAAAGCGGGGTGGGGGCACTAACGCGGCGAGATCACATACACCGAGATCCCAAGTTGCCGACTCGGTTGATTTTGCCGCAAGAACGTTCGACGACTGAAAGTACGTAAAGACATTCGCCGTCAGCGTCCTCACTCCCGTCGTATCGACGCAAGTTGCCTCCCGGACGATTAGATGGAGTCATGGAAAAATTGCGGGCCGGGTGGAGCTAAAGTAGTATGAGTCCAATCTTCAGCGACAATTCAAACTTTCGCGGCCGAGTCGCGATAAGATCCGTCCTGACTTTCGGACGTGAACACGATCGGAGGATAGTATGAATTCCCGTAGCCGAATCTGGCAGTTTGCCGCCGTGGCTGCGGTCGGACTGACGTTCGCAATGGCCGCGAGTGTCGCTTCGGCGCAGTCCACTAACAGTCAACCGCAAAGGATCAGCGTTACGACCGTCCAGGTAAAGCCCGACATGGTGGGAACCTTTGAGGACTTGATCAAGCAGACGATAGACCCGTTGAAAGAGGAAGGCAGTGTCCCTTGGCGTAGAGTTTGGACAACTGGACCATTCGGTCAGGCGTTTGAGTATGTCATCGTTGCACCGATGACGAATCTTGCTCGGTATGATGAGATCGACCCGCTGACTCGAGCGCTCGGCGGAGCGGGCATGGCCCAGTGGATTGGGAAGATTTCCAAGACAGCGGAATCGGTCTCTACACAGCTTTTCACGCTGCAGGAGAGTATCAGCGTCCAGAGCAACACGACGACTCCATACAAGTTTGCGCGAGTAACCGACCTGACGGTGCTGCCAGGAAAAGCCGGGGAGTTTGTTGATCTGATGAGGTCCGAATATTTGCCTGCTCTGCAGCGGGCGGGGATCCCGGACTTTTGGATCTACTCGTCAGGTCTCGGGGGCTATGCTGGCGTATTCACGATGGTGAATCCCGCCAACAGCTACGCCGAGTTCGACCAGCCGCCGCCGGTGAATCGAGGGATGGGTTCCGACGCGGAGTCGCAGGCAGCAGCAAGGCAAGCGTTCAATGTCCGCCGAAACGCGCTCATCACCAGTTATAAGAACAGGCTGCTGCGGTTTCTGCCAGATCTGAGCTTCGACACGACTGGAAGCAGCAACTAATTCGTTAGGCGCTTGGGGCGCAACGGATCCAGGCCTTGCCCGGCAAGGGGCAAGCCGGTTCACACCCGTCTCATCGCCTGTCGCTGCCCGTACGACAGCGTCCGCCACAGCCATTCGAGCGGGCCGTAGCGGAACCGCCGAAGCCACAACACCGACACCGGGATCTGAATCGCCCAGATCGCGACCACGGTCCCGAACTGGCCGACCCGGCTCACCTGCCCGAACAGGCCGAAGCCGTGGCCGTAGAACAGGGTGGTGCAGATCACGGTCTGCAGGATGTAGTTGGAGAACGCCATCTGCCCGACGGCGGCCAGCGGGCGCGTGATCGACGCCAGGCTTCCGGCGCGGCAGGCGAGCATGACGAGGCCGACCCAGCCGAAGCACACCAGGACGCTGCCCCAGTAGTTGTACGGCGCCCCGAAAAACATCCGCGACAGGTCCCAATCCCCTTCGAAATTGCCCCGCACCCCGTAGGTGATTTCGATAACGTAAAAGGGACCCACCCAAGGGGGTTCTGATCGAGCAAAAGGGACCCACCCCTGATAGCCTCCCCCGGCGTGTCGCCGGATGAACCGGCAAGGCGGGAGGGAGGGTGAGGAGTTGTTAGGGATGGATCAGTACGAGATGGTCAGGACCGCACATCGGGTTTACAAGAAAAGCATTCGACAGATCGCCCGGGAGACCGGGCACACGAGACGGACGGTCCGGAAGGCGTTGGCCGGGCAGGAGCCGAAGTATCGGCGGGAGAAGGAGCCGGCCTGTCCGGTGATGGATCCGGTGGCCGGGATCGTGGAGGGCTGGCTGCGGGCGGATCGGGAGCAGCCGGTCAAGCAGCGACACACGGCGCACCGGGTGTGGCAACGTCTGGTGGACGAGCATGGATTTACCGGAGCCGAGCCGACGGTGCGGCGATGGGTGCGGGAGCGGAAGATGCGGCTGGGCTGGAGCCGGTCGGCGGCGGTGGTGCCGCTGGATCCGGAACAGGCGTCGGAAGCCGAAGTGGACTGGGGCACGGCCTGGGTCCGGATGAATGGTGAAGACCTTCAGGTCAAACTGTTCTGCATGCGGAGCCGGTACTCGGGCAAGTCGTTTGTGCGGGCGTATCGGTGGGAACGGCAGGAGATGTTCCTGGACGGTCAGATCCGGGGGTTCGGCTGGTACGGCGGCGTATTCCCGACCGTGGTCTTCGACAACCTGAAGACGGCTGTGAAGCGGGTTCTGAGAGGGAAGGCCCGGATCGAGCAGGACCGGTTCACGGCGTTTCGAGCCCACTACACGTTTGAAGCGCGGTTCTGTAATCCGGCCCGGGGCCAGGAGAAAGGCGGTGTCGAAGGCCTGGTGGGTTTCGCACGCCGGAACTTCCTGGTGCCGGTTCCCGAGGTGGCCGACTTGGAGGATCTGAACGCGCAACTGCTGGAACGCTGCGCGACCGACGACCAGCGCCGGATCGGCGGCCGGGCCGACGACCGCACGATCGGGGAACGGCATGCTGCCGAGCAAGAGCGGCTGTTGGCACTGCCCGAGACGCCATTTGAGAACACCAAGGTGGTGGGTGTGCGGATCAGCCGGTACCAGACCGCGCAGGTGGATTCGAACCGGTACTCGGTGCCGACCGCGTATGTGGGACGCCGTCTCTGGGCCCATATTGGCTGTGACCGGGTGCGCTTTTATGCGGACCAGAAGAAGGTGGCCGAACATTCCCGAGCCTTCGGTCATAGCGACTGGCGGATTGATCCGATGCACTACCTGGAACTGATCCGCCGGAAGGTGGGGGCGTTTGAAAGCGCCCGACCGATTCGGCAGTGGCGGCCCCAGTGGCCCGCCCATTACGAGACGGCGCTGGAACGGTTGCGGGAACGGCACGGCTATAGCCGGGGCACCCGGCAGTTTATCGGCATCCTCCAACTCCACCAGGACTGGGCTCTGGACCGGGTCTCGGCGGCCCTTCAGGAAGCGCTCGATGCCCACTGCGCCGAACTGGACGCGGTCCAGCACATTCTGATGCGGGAGGCATCCCCGGCCCGAGCCCATGCCCCGCTCGAGTCCGGGTTAATGCCCGGTATCACCGACCGGACGATCGCTGGAGCCGATCTGGATCAATACGACCGTCTCCTGACTGGGGGTGTGCGATGACACCGGGCCAGGAGATCGTTCTGGACGACGCATTACGGCAGCTTCGGCTTCCGGCCATGGGACGGGAGTGGCGCGAACACGCCCGGCAGGCCAAGGAGGCCGGAGAGGGGTACACCGGCTTCCTGCTGGCTCTGGCCAGCCGCGAGTTGGAACAGCGCCAAGCCAATCAGGTCCAGCGCCGGTTGCGCGAGGCCCGGTTTCCACTGCTCAAGACCCTGGAAACGACCGACCTGAAGAAGTGGCCGGCGCTGGATGCGGTTCAGGTCCGCGACTATGCCGAGTGCGGCTACATCACCCGGCGCGAGAACGTTGTGCTGCTGGGCAAGCACGGCACCGGCAAGACCCATGCCGCAACGGTCCTGGGTGTGGAAGCCTGCCGCAACGGTTACCGCGTCGGGTTCACCACGGCCGCGGGATTGGTCAACACGCTGATCGAATCCCGCGAAGAACGGCAGTTGAAGCGGTACCTGGCCAAGCTGTCCCGCTTTGAACTGCTCGTCGTTGACGAGGTCGGCTATATCCCGTTCTCGGCCGAGGGGGCCCAGCTGCTGTTTCAGGTCTTCTCGGACCGTTATGAGAAGGGCTCGGTGATCGTCACGTCGAACCTCCCGTTTGCGCAGTGGACCAGCGTCTTCGGCGACGCCGCGCTGACTGCGGCCCTATTGGACCGGCTCACCCATCACTGCTCGATTCACGAGTTCAAATGGGAAAGCATCCGGTTCACCGAAAGTCTGGGCGCCGCCAGCAAACGGAAAAAGAAACCCCGTGCCGCCGGAGGATCCGCGTGAAAAACGCGGGCGCGACGGGCTGTGGAAAGTGCCGCCACCGTGGGAACCCGCTGCAAAGCCAGCGCGTTCCCACCGCGGCTTGGAAGCCTTCGGCTTCCACACTTTCCACAGCCCCGACGGCGGGCTTACTTACAAACCATTAACCCAGGGGGTGGGTCCCTTTTACTCGATCGGGGTGGGCTCTTTTTACGTTGTCAAAGCGACGTAGGCGATGACCGGAATCCCGACCGCGACGGCCGGCACGATCATCGCCAGGTAGAAGCGCACCGACCGGGCGGCGGAGAACACCCCGAACTGGAACAGAGCCATGCCGATCAGCATCATGCCGCCGATCCGCCACCCCGCAAAGAGAAAGAACCCGCCGGTCTGCAGGGCAAGGGCCTTGGGGACCCGGCTGCTCATCTGATCGATCCATCCGCCCCGGTAGTTCCCGATCTCCTCGGCCACCGTTTCGGGCGGCGGCCGCCACTCCTTCAGCTCCATCTCCCCGCGGATCTCGTCCGGCCAGTACGGCAACGACCAGCCGGCCAGCAGGAACAGGACGAACGGAACGGCGACGGCGATCAGACCGACGACGAGCAGCTTGCGCGGATTCCACCGGCGAAACAGGTAAACCAGCAGGCCGGACATTCCGTACATGTACAGGATGTCTCCCCACCACAGGAGATACCCGTGCAGGAGGCCGAACAGGATCAGCCATCCCATCCGCCGGTAGTGCAGCCGGGTGGAGCGGCCGCCGGAGCGCTCGGCCCGCTGCCACATCAAAAGGACGCCGGCGCCGAACAGCATCGAGAAGATCGACATGAATTTCTGGTCGAAAAGCAAGTGGCCGAGGAGCCAGACCCGGTAGTTGCCACCCGCGAGGTCGCCGTACGCGGTCGGGTTGAAGTAGGCTGCGGCGATCATCGAGAAGGCCTGGATGTTCATCACCAGGATGCCGAGCAGGGCGAACCCGCGCAGCACATCGATGGAAACGATGCGGTCGGTGGCGGGGACGGGTCGGAGAACCGGGGAGGGTGTTTCCATGGCCGGGAGGATTCTACCGCCTCGAACCATTTGAGATCCAGACCGGTTGACGGCCCGCGGCGTGGCGTAATGGGATCGTGACCGGATGCGCGGTTTTCTCAAATGGTCGGCACGATTGAGCGGCGCCGTCATCGCGGCGGCGCTCCTCGTTTTCCTGGCGGCTCACATCGTCAACCCCGACGAGAGCGCCCGACCGCCCACACCGACGGAATGGATCCTTCTCGCGCTGTTCCCGGCCGGAATTTGCATCGGCTACCTGGCGGGATGGCAATGGCCCCTCGTCGGTGGGTGAACGGCCTGGGATGTCTCGGCTTGTTCCTCGTTCTGCTCGCTTTTGGGGAGACGCGCTCGGCACCCTCCCGGTCTGCTGCTGCTGAAATGATCCCTTCTAGATCGGGACCATACCGACATTACAACGGGCTGAGGAGTTCAGGCCCATTCGAGCTGTCCTTGGTCTGGGAGGGTGGCGGGCGCGATGGTAGGGGCACGGGAGGAGGCCGAGACAGTCGAGAATCTTGCGGGTGGTTCGGGCGATTGGATGGCGGCAAGAATCCGAATCGTGCCGCCGCATTGGGGACATTCCAAGCACGTCAATGGCAAACACCCGGCGCATCAACTGGGCCAAAGAACATTTGCGGGCCCGTGGCGTGGATGGGAAGCCGGAGGGTCGGGCGGCAGGATCGTGGGCGCAGGACCCATCGGCAGGTCCGTTCTCCGGACCGCCGACACGATCTGAGACCGCCATTTTGCGGCCGCGGCCAGCACGCCGTGATAACGCAAGCGGTGAAGGCGGGTGGGGGCACTAAAGCAGCGGGTTCTCAGATGAGTTCCAGAGGGTCCAGGACGATGTGGGTCTGCCATTCGACCAGAGACGCTTGAGACGTTAGGAGGCAGAGGACCAGATCCGACGTTATCGGCTCGGTTTTTCGGAGCAGTCCGGCCAGGAGCTGCCTCTGCGCTCCCATGCTGTGGTGTCCATCGGGTTCGAGCGACTGGTGGCCCGGGAGGTGGCGTAGCAGGGATGCCCGAGTCGACGTAGTCAAACGCCCCAACTGTTTCAGATGGAACGTCTCAAGCCAGGGCCACCCGGCGCACCTCTTCGAGGTCGGTCTGGCCGTTGATCATCTTTCGGATGCCGTCCTGCATGAGGGTGCGCATGCCTTGCTTCATGGCCACCTCCCGTATCTCCGTGGCCCGGCCCTTGGCATAGATGACCTTCTTGAGCTCCTCGCTGTTCACCAGCAGCTCGTGGATGCCCACCCGGGACCGATAGCCGGTCGACGAACACGCCGGGCAGCTCACAGGCTGGCAGAGTTTCTGCTCCCCCGGTCGTAGCTTCAGCTCGGAAAAGTGCTCCTCACCGTAGTAGACCCGGACCATGTCGTGGGTCGCCTCGTCGAGCGTAGAGGCCTGCTTGCAGCTGTCGCACAGGGTGCGGATCAGGCGCTGGGCCAGAACCCCCGAGAGGGCGTCGGCGAAGGAGACGGGATCGAGCCCGAGGTCCAGCAGACGCACCACGGTCTCTGGCGCCGAGTTGGTGTGCAGGGTGGAGAAGACCAGATGACCGGTCAAGGAGGCGTCCACCGCCATGGCGGCGGTCTCCCGGTCGCGCATCTCCCCCACCATGATGATGTCCGGATCGGCCCGCAGAAAGGCCCGCAAGGCGTTGCTGAAGGTCAGGCCCAGATCGGGTCGGACCTGGACCTGCTGGAGGCCCGACTGGGTGATCTCCACCGGGTCCTCGGCGGTCCAGATCTTGCGCTCCGGCCGGTTCAGGTACCCGAGGATGGCATGCAGGGTGGTGGTCTTGCCTGAGCCGGTGGGCCCCACCACCAGGAAAAGGCCGTGGGGACGGTTGACCAGCCTGACGATCTCCATCAGATTGCGCTCGGAAAGGGAGAGCTGCTTTATGGGCAGGGGCTCGCGGGCCGGCAGCAGGCGCAGGATCACGTTCTCCCCGTTGACCGTGGGAATGGTGGCCACCCGTAGCTCCAGATCCAGGTCGCCGTGCCGGAGCCGGCATTTGCCATCTTGGGGCTTCCGCCGCTCGGAGATGTCCAGGTCACTGATGATCTTGATCCGGGAGATGACGGCCTGGACTTGGGCCGCGGGCAGGGTGATCAACGGCTGACACAGGCCATCCACACGGATGCGCACCGTAGCCGGCGTTCCTCCCCGGCCAGGCTCGATGTGGATATCGGAGGCCCGGGCATCATGGGCGTCCAGGATCATCTGGTTCACCGTCTGGATGACCGAGGCCGTGGTCTCCGCTATCTCCTCCCCTTCCTCCCCCTCTTCCTCTCCCTCCTCCCGGAGAACCTCGACCATCTCCCCGAGCTGTGCGGACTTGACCGGCTTGTCGATCTCATCGATAAAGTGACGAATATCGTCCTCAATACCCACCCTGAAGACGTAGTTGCGTACCTTCAGGGTGCGCTGGATGTCCATGACCCGGTGGGCGTCCATGGGGTTCGCCATCAGGACCACCACCTCGTCCTGGTCCAGGGACACCGGCACCCAGCACTGGTTGCGCAGATAGGACCTGCTGATGCCCTTGAGCAGGGGAAGGGGCACCCGAATGGTCGGCTCATAGGGCATGAAAGGCACCTGGTAGTAGCGCTCCAGGGAGGCCCCCAGCTGCTTGCGGCGGACCATGCCCTCGGAGAGCAGGAGGCGGGTTACGGGGACCTTCTCTTTGCGCGCCCGGGCCTGCATCTCCTCCAGATCCTGGGCCGAGACCTTGCGCGTCTGGACCAGGTAGTGATAGGGGTCCCGGGTGGCCTGGAAGTCGTAGACGAACCGCTGGCCCAGGACGTTGGACAGCTCGATGGCGCACTCCAGCTCGTTGTCGTTGAAGCTCCCGCCGCCCTGATGGTTGATCAGCTGGAGCACACCCAGGAGCACCTCGTGGGCCTTGATGGGCACGGCGATGATTGAGAGGGTGCGGTAGCCGGTCTGCTTGTCCAGATCACGGCCGCCGAAGCGCAGGTTAGGGTGGATCGTCTTGAGAGCCGCCTCGTCGTAGACGTCGTCGATGCGCACCGGGCTCTGGCTCATGGCCACGTAGCCCACGATGGATGAGGCCGTCAGGGGAACCCGGATCTCCTCCACATCGTGGGCGCTATGGTGCTTGGAGACCAGCTGCTTCTCCGAACGGTTGCGCTGGAAGACCGTCACCCGCTCGGCGTTGATCAGGCCTAGGATCTCCTTTTCCACCTGGGGCATGATCTCGGCAAACGAGCCGGCCCCGTGGATGGCCTGCATGACGTAGTTCATCTTGGTCTGAAACTCCAGGGACCGCCGCAAGGCATCCAGGTTCTCCGGCGTTCTGGCAGTGCTCTGGCTCATCTTCGTCTCCTTGTGCTCGGTTTGTCTGCTAACCAGCTCAACAGAAGATCTCCTCAGCGCTAAGCCGCCTCTCCGGTTGAGCGATTTGTTACCTATCCTATTCGACGACCCTAACAGGACGTAATTATCCCGAGAGACCATGTGTAGGGGAAGAAGATTCAGGGCAGGTCTGAGCCGGCCGTCTCTCGCACATCGGGAGTCCAAAACCGAGGGGCACCGCCCACCCTTGCCGGAGCTGAGAGCGACGTAGAGGGCGGGACCGGATGTACCGATGATCTCCGCAACGACTCCGTTTTTGCGGTATGCGCATAGGGGCCCGGTCAGAGGCTCCGGATAGCGGTCTTCAATCTGAACGCCGGCGGCCCGCACCCGCTGTCCGGCACGAGGGCCCGTCGCGTCGGGGTGTGCGAGAGCCATCAGATCGGGGTCGACGTCGACCTGATCCGGCCCGCCACGGAGGCGCCGTAGAGAGAGGCCAGCAGCGGCTCATCGCGAGCGAAGATCACGCGCACCGCGGGACGGTCGAGATCGAGCCGCCGCAACACCCAGGGCGCACAGCTGACTGGGTGCAGTGCCACAACCGGACCGAGTGCAATGAAGCGGCGCACGGTGGCGGGTGCGACTCCCAGATACGCCGCGGCTTCTCCCAGGTGCAACCATCCTTCCTCCTGCTGCCGGGCCGGATCGTGGACGGCGATGCGGTAGGACCGGCGCACGTCCTTCACTCGCGATCGCGTCCACAGGCACCCCTTCGCCGTCTTCATGCCACTGCGATTCATCGCCTGGGCAATACGCTCCACAGAGATCCTCGGTAGCTTTCTTCCGGGAAGTGATGCCGAATGGAAGCTGGAATCATACAGCTAAATCATGCAAGGATATCGGGAGCCAATCGCAGGAATTCAGTTGTTTACGTGGATCAGACCCGGCACCAACTTTGGACGGAGGGAACATCGATGAGCAACCAGGCGTTCGAGGAAACTTACGACTATGTCGTCGTAGGTGCGGGCTCAGCTGGCTGCGTGGTTGCCGCGCGACTGTCAGAGAATCCCGATGCGCGTGTGTTGCTGCTCGAAGGAGGGGGACCGGCGACCCATCCGGATGTGATCGATCCCGCCAAGTGGCCGACGCTGTTCAAGGGCGAGTTGGACTGGGGGTATGACACGACACAGCTTCGGAGCTGCAACAACCGGATCGATCATGTACCCCGGGGCAAGATGCTGGGCGGCTGCCACAGCCATAATGCCAGCGTCTGGGTTCGCGGACACCCCAGCGAATTTGACGGCTGGGCCCTTGACGGCAATCCCGGCTGGAGTTGGAAGGAGGTCTTCCCGCTCTACAAGAGAATGGAAGACTGGCAGGGTCCTCCGAGCGAGCTGAGGGGAACAGGCGGCCCCGTATACGTCACGCCCGCCGAGGACCCGAACCCGGTCGCCACCGCCTTTGTCGAGTCCGGTCCCGCCGTCGGACTGCCCAGGGTCGAGGATTGCAACGGACCGTCGATGGAAGGCACGAGTTTCTTCAACATGACGATCAAGGACGGCAAGCGGCACAGTGTCGTCCAGACGTACCTTCAGCCGGCGACGGAGAATACCGGCCTGACGGTGCGGACGCATGCCGTCACCCATCGTATTCTCATCGACGGCACCCGTGCTGTCGGCGTCGAGTACCGACACGAGGGCGTCGTGAGAGCGGCCGCCGAGAAGGAAATCGTCCTTTGTGCGGGAGTGATCGGTTCTCCACAGATACTGATGCTTTCCGGGATCGGGCCCGAGGACGATCTGAAAGCGTTGGACGTTCCGGTCGTCGCGAACCTCCGAGGTGTCGGACGGAACCTCCACGACCACGTCCTGGTCGCCGGTATCAACTACGAATGTCAGGGGCCGCTTCCGGAAGTTCGTAACAACGGGGCGGAGAGCACGATGTGGTGGAAGTCCGATTCTCGGATGATCGGTCCGGACATCCAACCCGTGATCATCGAGTTCCCTTTCGCGACGCCGGAGTTGGCCGAACGGCTTCCGAACGAGAACTGCTACGCCATCGCGCCGAGCGTCGTACGCCCGGCCAGTCGTGGCTCGGTCAGGCTCGTCTCGTCCGACCCCGCTGTTTCACCGGCTATCGATGTCAACTTCATGGCACGCGATGCCGACATCAACGCGATGCTGAGGGCGGTGGAACTCTGCCGGGAGATGGGTGCCTCCGACGCGTTCGGCGACCTCCGAAAACGAGAAGTCATGCCGGGGAACCTGCCCCGGTCGGAAATGATCGAGTTCATCCGACAGGCCGCCACAACATATTTTCATCCCACCAGCACGTGCAAGATGGGGATCGATGACGAGGCGGTCGTCGATCCCGACCTGCGGGTCTACGGCATCCAGGGCCTGCGCGTCGCCGACGCTTCGATCATGCCGAGGGCCACATCGGGCAACACGAACGCGCCCTCGGTGATGATTGGCGAGAAGGCGGCGGAAATGATCGTCACTGCTCAGTGAGCTCATCCCCGGCTCTCGTGGGCCCTGCAGTTTTGATCCCGCGATCGGGACTTCCTCTCCCCTCCTTCCCTTACCCGGCAGCGCCGATCTCGCTCCTCTTTTTCGTATTGTGCAATGAATAGGTGCAGCTCCTGTTCTGGCTGATTTGCACAAGACCTTGTTCTTGAGCGACTTGGTGTTCTCAGAAGGCGTAAGGACTGATTGCCAGAAAACCGCGGGGCCACCATCGGCGCGGCCGGGATGCCGGGGGTCCGTGGGCGCGTCGACGAAGAGTGGCGTCGGATACAGCCCTTTGCGAACGCCCGCCTCCCTCTACCCCAGCTCCTCGAGCAGCGCCTTCGCGGCTCTGAGGTCGTGCGTGTCGAAGCCCTCCGTGAACCACGCGTACACGTCGCCGAGGAACTTGCGCGCCTCGGTCCCCTTCGCGTTCGCACTCCAGAGCTTGCACAGGCTCATCGCCGCGCGGAGCTCCAGCGACTTGGCCTGCTGCTGGCGCGCGACGTCGAGCGCGCGCTGGAACCACTGCTCCACTTCCTGCTCCGAGCTGCCGCCGTTCTTCAGCAACTCCCCCTGCATGCGGCAACGCTCGGACTCCCACCAGCGCTCGCCCGTCCTGTCGACGAACTCCTCGGCCTCTTTCAGCGCCTCGAGCCCTTCGCTGGTCTTTCCGGTGTTGGAATACACTTCGGACAGGAGCACGAGGAAGTAGCTCCATCCCAGCTCCGACCCCTGCTTCTTCCAGTCGAGGAGGCCCTGGCGCATCGTGGCAATCGCCTCGTCGTCCTTTCCTTCTTCCGCCAGCGTCCAGCCTTGGAGCACTTTCCCCCATCCGATCCAGAACGGGAAGCCGTGCTCCGTGGAGAGCGCCACGGCCACCTCGGCGAGCTGGCGGGTGCGGTCCGTGTCCCGACAGAACTGGTGGAGCCACGTCGAGAAGCTCAGCGCCAGCGCGCTACTGAACGGATGACCGATGCTCTCGGCCGTGGACACGGCTTGGCGGCTCTCGGACCGGGCCTGGTCGGGATAGCCGAGGAGCCACAGCGCCCACGCCGAGTACGAGTGTGCCGTCACCCACGGATCCACGACATCGTAGAGAAAGGCGTGTGGCCGGTCCTCGGGCGCGATGTCGGAGTTCAACACTTCCCGGAGGTGCGTGACCGCCTTCGTGCTCTCCCCGACGTAAAAGAGCGTCGAGCCGAGCGCCCGATGGGCGGCGGCGAGGAAGCCAGGGTTCTGCAGCCCCTCGGCGAGGAGCAGGAGCTCCTCGCCGAGCTCGCGCGCGCCGGCGTACTGCGCGCGAAGCAGTTTCGACCGGAAGAGGCCGTAGAGCACCGGGAAGAGCTGCTCGCTCTCACCGAGTCGCTGACACAGTCGGCGCGCGCGCTCGTAGGTCGTCAAGACCTCTTCGGAGCCATAGCCCTTCGTGGCCTGGAGCGAGACACCGAGGCTGATCTGGAACTTCAGCTCGAGCCGGTGCCGGTCCGTGGACTCTTCGAGGCTCTCCATCAGCTCGAGCCCTTTTGTCAGGTGGCTGATGGCCTCCCGGTGGGTGGACTGCGCGATGGCGCGCTCCGCCGCCTTGTGCCAGTAGAGAATGGCCCGCTCGTTCACGCCCGCGCTGGTGTAGTGATACGCCAGAAGCTCGGGGTGCTGGTCGATCGTCTCCGGGAAGCGGTCCTCGAGGGCCAGCGCAATCTTCCGGTGATACTGCTGGCGCTTCGTCCGCAGCAGCGATTGGTAGGCCACGTCCTGGACGAGCGCGTGCTTGAACACGTAACGCGCGTGGGGACCGCGGCCCTTGCGGAACACGAGCTCGGAATCCACCAGGCGACCGACATCGAGCTGGAGTGCCTCCTCCGCGACGTCCGACACGGCCAGAATGAGCTCGTAGCTGAACTCACGTCCGATGGCGGCGCCAACCTGTGCGATCATGCGGGACTGGGAGAGGCGATCGAGCCGAGCCGTCAGCGAGTCGTGCAAGGTTGCCGGCACCGCGAGAGGCGACAGCGGCGCTGTCAGCTCGAAGGAGTCCTTCTTCTCCTCCAGACACCCCGACTCGAGAAGAACCTTGGTCACCTCCTCGACGAAGAGCGGCACGCCGTCTGTCTTCTCGACCACCTGCTCCATGACCTCCTGGGGGAAGGGCTTTCCGGCGATCTCACCGACCATCTCCTCGACCTGCACGCTCGTGAACCGGTTGACGATGAGCTGCGTCACGTAGGAGCGGAGCGTCCAAGGCGGGTCGAACTCGGGCCGGTACGTGAAGACGGTGAGCAGGCGTGAGGTCGGCACCTCGTCGATCAGCAGGCCCAGAAGATCCAGAGTGGACGGATCCGCCCACTGCAGATCCTCGAACAGCATGAGCACCGCGCGCCGCTCCGCCTGCTCCACGAGCCAGGACACGAGCAGCTCCTGGGTCATCTGGCTCTGCTTCTTCGCGGGGAGGTCGAGCGGCGGGTAGCGCTCGGGCATCTGCACCGTCAGCAGTGTCGCGAAGAGAGGCACGGCCTCTTGCAGGTTGAAGCCGTGCGGCTTGAGCAGCTGCTCGAGCTTCTCGGCCTTGGTGTCGGCCGAGTCGTCTCGACTGAACTGGAGGGTCCGGCGAAGGTGGTCGATGACCGGATAGAGAGCACTGTTCATGTAGTACGGCGAGCATTCGAACACGAGGCGCGACGCGTTGTCGGCGGTCACGCTCTCGCGAAGCGCATCCACCAGACGCGACTTGCCGATGCCGGCCTCGCCGCTGATCATCACTACCTGGCCGGGAGACTCCTTGGCCTGCGCCCAGCGCTCCATCAGAAGCGTCAGCTCGGAGTCACGCCCGACCAGAGCGGTCCTCCCCGTGTCGCGGCCGGCTGACAGGCGCTCTAGCGAGTCGGATTTCTGAATCTCGAGCACGCGATAGATCTGCGCCGGGTCCTGCACGCCTTTCAGGTCGTGCTTGCCGAGATCCTCGAACGAGAACGCCGACTGCGCGAGCCTGTAGGTGGCGCCGCTGATGACGATGGTGTCGGGCTCGGCCACACCCTGGATGCGCGACGCGATGTTGGGTACCTCGCCGACGGCGAGCTGCTCATGATGGCGGCCGCCGCCCATCTTGCCGACGACGACGCCGCCGGTGTGGATGCCGATACGCACCGAGAGATGGGTACCCTTGTCGGCCGCGAGGCTGGCGTTTGGCCCCTCCATCGCTTGCAGGATGTCGATGCCGGCGCGAACGGCGCGCTGCGCGTCGTCTTCGTGCGCCAACGGGTATCCAAAGTAGACGAGCAGGCCGTCGCCAAGATACTGCGCGATGTTGCCCTCGTAGCGCTCGATTACCGCGGCGCACGACGCCTGATACGACTGCAGCACTTCGCTGAAGTCCTCAGGGTCGAGCCGGCCGGAAAGGGTCGTGGAGTCCACGATATCGCAGAACATGACGGTCAGCTGACGCAGCTCCGCCCCGGAGCTTTTCGCGGAGACTCGCGGCGGGCTGGGCGGCGCCGTCGTCGGCTCGGTTGGCGGCGGTGCGGACTCGACCGGCTGCGCCTTCCCCGCAGCTGTGGCCAAGGCCGCGGGCTTCTCAGCCGGGACCTCGTCGGCCCCCGTCCACACAAGCACCTCTCCGTCCTCGTCGGCGGCGAGGTGCTGCCCCTTGATGAGCTCGATCTTCAGGTCTTCGAGGAAATCGTCGTCGAGGTCGAACTGACGCTTGAGCGCACGGTACGTCACACGCTTCCGGCGCCGCAGCATCTCGATGGCTTGGTCCAGGACTTCCTCGAAGCTCATCGTCACCTCGCCAGGTGTCCGACTCGAACCCGAAGCGCTCGAGAAGCGCTCGAAAGCGCGGCTCGGTGTGAAGGCGGATCAGTCTCGCATCCTCCTGTACAGAAACAAGTCGAAAGGAATAGTGCTCGCAAGCCTGCGTTATGCGAGATGTTCAACGGGTCGAGGTCTCGCGCGCGGGCGATGGCGGTGAGGGACTCGGCATGGCGTCCTTGCGGCGTGTGGCACTTGACGGCGGCCCGCTGGAGGGCGGTCGAGTAGTTATGTGCCCACCGTCTTGGCATAGTGCTACTCTACTATACAATCAAGCTATGTGGGCGAGCCTGAGTGCAACGGGATCATGGAACGGTACTAGTCCACTGGTTTCCCCGGTAATCGACGAAGAGACCATCAAGCGAGGCGAAAACAGGATGCAGCTGAAAACTATCCTTCACCGTGTTCAAAAGCACTCATCGCCGAGATCGCCCGCTACCACACGCTTGGAAGACTTCCCGAGCCCGAGTTCGCCCATAGATTCTTCTGTAGAACCGAAATTCCTATACCGGGAGTAGTCGTAATGACGCAGCAGACACTCGATGCTAATCCCAAGGCGCTGGCTCGCATCAAGCACGTCGTGGTGCTGATGCTGGAGAACCGCTCGTTCGACAACTTGCTTGGGTGGCTGTACGACGCGGAGGCGCCACCGCGCGGCCAGGCGTTTGAAGGCCTGAACGACGGGCTCTGGTGCCCATTTGCCAACAGCGACGATAACGGCACGCCGTTCATCGAGCAGGTTTACGTGCGGCGCAACGGTCACGCCCCCCGCCGCGGACCCACGCCGGGATACCTGTCCCAGTGGATCACCGGTTTCGCGCCCTCAGCATCCATCGCCAAGCGGCTCTACCCGCTCGACTACACGCTCCCCAACCCCGATCCGGGCGAAGGCTACGGGTACACGAACCTCCAGCTCTTTCAGTCCTACCGCGTGGCCGATCTGGAGATCCCGGTGCCTACCAACGCCGGCTTTGTGGAAGCCTACGCCGCGGCGATCCGCTACTACGCATACGCGCTCGGCTTTGGCAGCGGGAACCCGCGCGACATTATGGCGTGTTATATGCCGGAGCAGGTGCCGGTCCTGAGCGAGCTGGCCAGGAGTTTCGCCGTCTGCGATCAGTGGTACTCGTCGCTCCCCAGCGAGACCCTGACCAATCGAGACTTCGTTCATGCGGCCACCTCCACCGGGTACGTCAACAACGAACCCCACAGCCTGTGCGACGCCAAGACGATCTTCAACCAGCTTCAGGAGGCTGACCTGAGCTGGAAAGTTTATTGCGGAATTAACTGGAAAAAGCAGTTGTTCTCGCTGACGCGAACGGCACTGAAGCAAATCAAGCCCGCGGTGTTCGATCCGAACTTCGAGTCCATCGACCAGTTCTACAAGCACGCCTCCGACGGCACGCTGCCCAGCTATGCGTTCCTCGAACCCCAGATCACGGGTCCTCAGAAGAACGACCAGCATCCTCCGTCGGACATCCGCCCCGGCGAGAAGTTGATCGCGGACGTGTATCAGGCAGTGCGCGACTCTCCCAGTTGGGACGAGACGCTCCTGGTGGTCACCTACGACGAGCACGGCGGGTGCTACGATCACGTTCCCCCGCCTAACAACGCGACGCCACCGGACGGTGCGGACCCCGGTGCGCCCGGCCAGCACGGCTTTCGCTTCAATCGCTTCGGAGTCCGCGTTCCGACCGTGGTCGTGTCGCCGCTGGTGCAGGCGGGCACCATCGCCCGCCCCTCGGGCTCCACGCCCTTCGACCATACCGCGACGGTACGCAAGTGCTTCGGACTTGAGGGAAGCCTGACCGCCCGTGACGCGAACGCGCCGGACCTGAGCTGCTTGCTGACCCTCGACGTTGCCCGGAAGGACAAGCCGGCTGTCCAACCGCTGTCGCTCTCGGACTCGGGCGACACACCGGCGACCGATCTGGAGCACCAATGTGCCCGGACAATGAAGAAGCTGACGGGTCGCTCACCGACCCCTGATCAGTCGGTGCATGATTACGTGCACGACGCCTATGCCCACCACTTTAGCGATTCACGCAACACCGGGAGTTCGACAGGAAGCAAAGCGTAATGAAACGGCCAACATTCGCTTGTGAACATCGATCCCCGCAATTCGATATGGCATCGCTCTGTCTCCTCGCCCGGAACGGAGCGCATGCCTCGGGTCTCATTAATCAGGGTCTTGAGCTCTCACCGAAGTCCACGGCGGACTCGACCTCGCCCACTTATTCGCTCAATCACGCACGCGCCGGATCAGCCAGTTCAACGGCCTCGACTGCTCCAAAGGAAACCTGAAGATCGTTGCCGACGATGGTGAAAGTCGGCCACACATCATCCAGTTTGTTGCCGCTGAATTGATCCGCCGTAAACTTGGAGAGGTTGGGGGCGGTGAGAATGGTATAGGATTTATTTTTTTCAAACCCCGCGCTCTTATAGAAGGAAAAGGTCGTAGAGGTTGATTTGAGAATCAGCTCCTTAGACACCGTAAGGCCTGTCACGTATTTGCCAAGCTGGGGTTTGATAATACCCTCGGTCAAATCGAGGGTGTCGATGGTCAGTCCTCCGTAGTGGTAGCTGATGTCGAGCACACCGTTGCCGGACAGCTGAACGTACGCAGTCCCGCCCGAAGACTCGTTTTTGAACACGATTTGGCCGCCGTCACCCCCGTTGGTGCCACCGTAGGCGATCAACTGGGCATTTCCCGCGCTCGACGTGTTCCCAAATGTCGTGGAGCTGCCGGCAATACCCGAGGAGCAGCCGCCCAGGTTGTGGAACGTGCCGTCGCCTGCCGTTGGAACGTTGCTGTCGCTGCTGGTGGTACCGGTACTGTCACTCTTGCTGTTGCTGTACACCGAAAATTCCGTGTAGCCGGCGGCACCACCCTTGGCCAACGCGGGGTGGTTCCAAAAGGTGCCATTGCCTGCGGTCGGAAAGTAGTTGGTTGGCTGGCTGATTGAGAAGATCGTGTGGCCGGCGCTGGAGTTGCCCTCAATCACACTGCCATAGTTAAAGAAACTGGCGTTGTCGGCCGTCGGAGAGCCGTATTTTGCGCTGAATTCGATGTGGCCGCCCCCGCCCTGGCCGGCCTCCTTTGCGCCGAATTGGTGGTAGGAACCGTTGCCTGCGGACGCTCCCCCCGTTGTCACGTGGGGCCAATTGTTGTTGAAGCTCGTGACGCCTCCGTATGCGCCGGCGGTCGGGGCGGCGTGGTTGTAGAAGTGGCCATGGCCCCCATTCGACGTGCCATCGAATGCCACGTCGCCGCCGTTCGCGCCCGCCTTTTTTTTCTGTCCCTTCGGCAGCGCGAAGCACGTCCCGCCCCGGTTGTGAAAGGCACCGTAGGCCGCTTTCGAGTTGTCGTAAAACTGCGTGTTGCCGCCGTCGCCGCCGGGCACCGTCCCACCGATGTTCGTGAATGTGGCCTTATCCGCAGTCGCGGTGTCGTGGAACACCACGTTGCCGAAGGTGTCACCGATTTCAGGGAAGGGATCGGTGCCCAAGGTGCCGTAGATGGTGAAGCGGGCGGTGCCCGCCCTAGAGGAGTTATTGAAGCTCACCTCACCGCCCACCGTGCTGCCCTCCTTTGGGGGTTGTACGGCGCCGGTCCTCACGGTGAAGGCGGCCGAGCCCGCCGTAGATTCGTCGCAGAAGCCGATGATGCCTCCTCCGTAGCCTCCTTGTAGCGTCTCCGGGCCGGCGTAGTAGGACATGTCGTCCCCTCCCGCCGTCGCGGAGTTCGTGAACTGAGGGGCTCCCCATTCTTCGGACAGCAACCCCCGGGTCTTAAGGTGGATCGCTGCCACTGAAATGGGTTGATATTTAGCCCGTCGCCGAGCCTGTGGGAACTGTGAAAAAGCCGAGTCTTCGAGGCTGTTTTCAAGCAGCTGTGGGAATCCGAGTTGTGTGCGGATTTCCACTGCGGAGTCAGTTTCCACAGGCCCCTGGCGCGCGCTGAAAGTAAACGGTCTCGGGCGTCTGATAGTCGAATACTTGATGGCCGCGTTCCTGATTGTAAAACCTGAAATATAGGTTCAGGTTCGAGATCGCCTCGGAAACGCTCAAGTAGTCCTTCAGGTACACTTCCTCGTACTTCACGGTGCGCCATAAGCGCTCGACGAAGATGTTGTCCAGGAACCGGCCCCGGCCGTCCATGCTGATCGTGATGCCCTGGTCTTCCAGTCGGCTCGTGAAGACATCGCTGGTGAACTGAGCCCCCTGATCCGTGTTGAAAATCTCCGGTTGCGCTTGCCTCAGCGCCCAGTCCAGTGCCGACACGCAAAATCCACTGTCCATCGACGTGGACACTTCCCAAGCCAGCACGTACCGGCTGAACCAGTCCATGATCGCCACCAGATAGATGAATCCCTGCCGGAGTCGGATATACGTGATATCGGTGGCCCACACCTGATCGGGACGCACAATCTCCAGATTGCGCAACTGGTATGGGTAAATCCGGTGTCCCGGGGCTGGCATCGACAACCGCGGTTTGGGATAGATCGCTTCCAGTCCCATGAGCCGTAGCAGTCGCCGAACCCGCTTCGCATTGACCTGCCGACCTTGCGTCTCCAACCACCAGGTCATACGCCGAATCCCGTAGAACGGGGTCCGCGTATACTGCTCGTCCAACAGACGCATCAACGCGATGTTCTCGGCGCTCTCGCCCACCGGTGTGTAGTAGAGTCCGGATCGGGACACTCCGGTCAACCGACACTGCTCGACGATGCTCAACTCGTCGTGATTTGATTCGATCCATGGCCGTCGTTGCTCTAACGGGAAAGTCCCGACTTTTTTTTGAGCCACTCCACCTCGATCTGTAATTTTCCGATCTGTTGGTAAAGTTCGGCCTGTACTTGCTCATCGACTTCACTGGCCGGGGATCGACCATTGGAGAAGATCTCCGATACGCCGTCGAGCACTTGCTTTTTCCACTTCGTCACCATGTTCGGGTGAACTTCGTAGTGGGACGCGAGCTCCTGGATCGTGCGCTGTCCCTTGACCGCTTCCACGGCGATCTTTGCCTTCAATGCCGCGCTGTACTGCTTCCGTCCTCGCTTCTTCATCTGCCTCTCCTGAGGCAGCGATGGGAGTGCGCCCCCAAAACTGGACAGATTTCGTCAAAGATTGAGAATAGGCCGATCGGCGCGTTTCAAGTTCACGAGCTGCTCGAACTCGATCGGCGGACGATAGCCGATTGAGGAGTGCAGCCGCTTGCGATTGTAGACCTCCTCGATGAAGTATGGGACACGTTCGATCACGTCCTCGTAGGTCTCGTAGTTCCAGAGATGGATCTCCTCGTACTTCAACGTCTTGAAGAACGACTCCACGAAAGCGTTGTCCCCGGGATTGCCCTTCGCCGACATGCTGATCTGGAAGCCGTGTGTTCGCAAGATGTCGATGTAGTCGTCGGAGGCATACTGCACGCCCCGATCTGAATGATGGATGCAGGCCCGGGTGTCGAGACGCGCTGCGATGGCCATCTGTAACGCCTCGATGCAGAGCTGGCGGTCGATCCGTTTCGAGATCGCCCAACCGATGACCTTGCGAGAGTGGAGATCCAGGATGGCGGCCAGGAACACGAATCCGGTGCGTATCCGGATGTAAGTGATATCGGCTGCCCACGCTTGATTCAGACCGGTGACCGTGTGCCTCTTCAGCAGATTGGGGTAGATGCGGAACCGGTGATTGGAATCGGTCGTGTGGAGGAAACTCCGCCAGGTGATCGGCTTCAACCCGTACCGCTTCATCACGCGCCGAAGCCGTTTCGTGTTGACGATCTCGCCCTGGCGTTCCAGTTCCCGATACACCCGGCGGTATCCGTAGCCGGGAAATTCGGCCTGGATCCGCTCGATGCGATCGCGCAGATCGGCGTCCTGTTGCGCTTTCAGTTTGGGATCGACCTTCGGCCTGTAGTAATACGTGCTACGTGCCAGGCCCGTCATTTCGCACCCTTTCGATATCGATCCCAGTTTTTCCCAGTGATTACGGCAGTATCGACGTTTCGATTCCGCTTCATCCAGCTCTGCAGTTTTTTTTGATGATCGATCTGCATCACCAGATCCCCAACCTTCGCCTTCAGGCGTTCATTCTCGGCCTCCAACGCCCGTTCCCGGCTCGAAGGCCTATCCACCAGTTGATTCGCCTCGTACTGCGTCCGCCAACGCTGAATCACGCTGGGCGAGATCTGGTACTGCCGCGCTGCCGCGCTCAGCGTCATCTGGCCTGTTTCAATCTGCTCGACCAGGCGTCGCTTGAATTCCACTTCAAACTTCCGTCGGATCTTTCCCATCGGTGTCGGACTCCCTGGCCCACTGCTGAAAAATCGGCGCGCGTCACGCGCTGTGGAAACCGTGGAAAAGCTCGGCACAATACGCTCCGCTTTCCCACCGTTCCCACAGCGCCGGCGGGGGGATAATATTCCCCCTTCCAGCAGCAGGACCGGCTAAGCCGATCACCTATTCTCTAATTCTTGGGAAAAATGTCCAATGAAGGGGCGCAGTCGGGATCTTACACCTTAGCAACCTGTCCGAATTTTGGGGAGCACCTCAAACTTGAGCTGCGGATCCTGGTAGTGGTCACCCTTGGAAGCAACCTTGAAGCTCTGGGTGCTCGTGGAGTCGTTGGCAATTCCCTGGCCCGCAATCGTCAAAGCCGGTGTGGTGGGGGAAGTGCCAAACATGAAGGTGTAGGAGGGCGCGCTGTCAGCAAACTCAATGTTGTTTACCGTGGCGGCGCTGCTCGGCGAAAAGGTGATTGCCGTCTGGGATGACTTTGCAAAGGAAGCCGTGTCCGCAGGCACATCGGTGGGGTCCCAGTTGGTCGCCGTGTTCCATTCGCCAGTGGCCGGTTGGGCGCTCCAAGTCGACTTGTTCATTTGTTCTTCCTCGGGGGATTAGGGTTTCGTTCGGTTCTGTAATGCAGCGTACGTTAGATCCGAGAGCTGCGCGAATCCTCGACCAGGTGAACCTCTTTCTCCTGAGGCTCACGCAGGACCGCAATCCTGCCGGGTCTGCCTCTTCCTAGCACGTCCAGAGTATAAGGTACAAGACGGATTAACCCCTTTAATTGAGTATAAGACTCTTGAAGAGTCAAGGTTCACCGGCACATCGCAACTAGAGGCATCGGACGACCCGTCCGAGTCGCCAGCGTGTCGCCGCGAGGGACCGGGCGCTTACCGGATCCCGACGATTCCCTTGACCGACTCGTAGAGCGCTCTGGAATCCCAGCCCACGCCGTGTCGGAACACGATCCGGGTGTCGCGGATGTGGCCGGCCTGCTCGACGTCGCCTTCGATCACGACCAGATCTGCGATCTTGCCGGCTTCGATCGTGCCGACATCGGCGTCGATGCCGAGGACTTTGGCTCCGTTCGCGCTCATGATCTGTACGACTTCGGGCGGTGTAAATCCAGCTTCGAGCAGGAGTTCGTAGTTACGCTGATCGCCCAGGCCCGGGGGCGCGGCGCCATAGCCGGTCGGGTCCACACCGGCCGCCAGGAGCCCGCCTGCCTTCACGAATGCATACTCGTACTCCATCGCCTTCTTGAGCGTGGCCGGATTGAGTCCCCTACTGGAGGAAGGATCCGCGCCCCGGCGCTGCTCGGCGATCTCCCGCACCTCGGCCGCGATCTCGGGGGCCAGGACTTCGAAGACTCGCTCGTCGATCGGTTCGCGGCCGGGGACCGAGATTTCGTAGACCACGAGCGTCGATGTCATCGAGACATTGCTTTCGATCATGTCGCGGAACGTGGCCTGGACCTGCTCGGAGTTGATGTCGAGGTCCGCGTAGGCGGCGCGGAAGTTCTGTGGACAATCGTCCGGCTGTTTGTCGGGAGCGTACTCGCTGTTGGCGAACAGGCCGTGCTCGAGGTTGTCGATCCCCAGGGCCACGGCCTCGCGGTAACCGATCGAGCAAAGGTGGGCGGTCACCTTGACGCCGTTGGTGTGCGCGGCCTCGATCGCCGCAGCCAACTCCGCCCGGGAGATCCAGGTGTAGGCCTTGAACCAGCTGACACCCTCCTCGGCCCAGTACTGGACTACCCGCCGGGCCTGTTCAGGACCTTCCAGGCGAGTCATCGTCGACGAGCCCTGTTCGCCGGTCAGGTACGGCCCGGTCGTGAACATGGTCGGCCCGATCACCCGGCCGGCTTCGATGTCGCGCTTGAGGTTGAGTTCCTCGTATGGCGCACGCGCGCCGGTAGTGCGGATGGTCGTCACGCCGGACGCCAGGTAGAGACGCGAGCCCGAAAACGACAACTGCGCCGCCCGGCCCCGTCCGCCGGTGTAGTAGCTGTGGTTGTGGAGACCGACGAGCCCCGGGATTATGGTGTGGCCACGGAGGTCGTGTACCTCCGCACCGCCGGGAACCCGCACCTGCCCCGTCCCTCCGACGGCCGTGATGCGGTCCCCTTCGATAACGATCGTCTGGGTGTCCCGGGCGGGGGCTCCCGTGCCATCCAGGAGCTTGACGTTCGTCAGTGCCACGGTTGGCGCCTCTACGGCGACGAACTGCTGGAATTGTTCCGGTCTCTGGGTTTGGGCGGCGGCCTCGAGCCCCGCGAGGGCTACGATCGCCGTGAGAACAAAAGCCTGATAAGCGCGCGTCGTCATTGTCCTTCGACCTCCATCACGAATTTCATGCCAGATTCGAGGTGCTCTGCGATGTGGCAGTGGATCATCCATCGACCCGGATTCGACAGCTCGAGCAGGATGTCCGTCGTCGAGCCTGTGGGCAGCAATACCGTATCCTTCCAGACCAGGTTGGGCTCGGGAACGCCGTTCTGTTCCAGGACCAGGAAGCGTTGGCCATGGATATGCAGCGGGTGTTGCATGGCATGAAACGCGTCCCGGTCGTTTACGATCCGAATCTTGACGACATCGCCGACGCGAAAGCGCCAGTCGATGTCCATGTTCTCCTTCCCCGTGGCGGGATCGCGCAGAATCCACTCGACCTCCTGCCCGCTCGACGCCCAGTTCATCATCGGCATCGTCCCTGTCCACTCGACGGGGTTGAAATAGACCCAGTCGTAGGCCATGGACTGTTCGACGGGAAGGGGAAGGTCCTTGACCTCGAGAGATAGCACCAGCTCATGGTCCAGGGGTTTGTCGAACAGGTGACGATAGTTGTCGATCTCAGCGACGACCGCGTCGTGCTCGCGCACACTCGCGAAGGTATCGGAGTAGTCCGGCTCGGCTGCGCCCTCAGACACCCGCACCCTGCCCATCGCCCTCAGCTCCGGCAGGAAGACACCCTGGCGATGGTTGATCCCCTGAACATGGTTGACCATGCGGTACACGCCCGACTCCGGGAACTGGACCTCCACCACGTAGCGCTCTGCCGGAGCCAACACCGCGTTTCGGGCGATGGCCTCGCGCTCGAAGCGTCCCACGTCGGACCCGACGACCTTCATGGACAGGATCTCGTCCGGATCGGCCGCGTCGCGCGGCGACCCCGCTGCTTCCCCACGCCGGAACGAAAGGTTGAATGTCCGCGTGCTTGATGCATTCGTCAAGAAGAACCGAACCACCTCGCCTCGATCGACTTCGAGCTCATAGTCCGGCTCTCCGTTCACGAGGAACATATTGCCGAACCGACCCATCAACATGTAGTTGGCCGACTCGTCCCCGAAGGGCACGATGCCGGCGTCGGAGAGCAGGAGGTCGTCGAGCATCAAGACCTCCTCGCGGTTCACCGCGTTGTAGTAGTCCTCGGGAACCGGGTCGACCAGCATATTGCCGTAGAGTCCCATCTCCTGCTGGACATCTTCGCGATGATGCGGGTGGTACCAGTAGATGCCCGCGTCGCGGAAGTAGATCCTGTATTGAAACGTTTCGCCAGGCAGCACGGGTTCCTGGGTCACACCGGGAACACCGTCGAAGCGGTTGTCGAGACGCACGCCGTGCCAGTGGACGGCGGTCGGCAGCGGCGTCCGGTTCTTGAAGTTCACGAAGATCGTAGCCTTTTCGGGCACCTTGATCAGTGGCCCTGGGTGTTGGCGATTGAACGCCATCATGACCACCGTGCGGCCCCGGATCTGGCGGCGTACGAATCCGGCCTCCAGGTCGAGCGTGCCGCCGTCGGGAAGCTCGACCAGTTCCCGCGGCGTAACGACAGGCAGGCCGGCTGCATCGCCGGGTGACGGAAGCAGCGGGGAAACCCGGGGGGAGAGGCTCATGAGTCCCGGAAGCATGCGGACCCCGGGGTAGGACGGGGGCATCATCCAGCCATTGCCGTCCATTGCGTCCATGTCGTGGCCGCCGGCAGGCGGCGCCTGCGCAGCCGAGGGCGCCTGTGCCAACATGTCGTGCGCTTCCATCAGGCTGGAGGGCGACCGGCCCCGCAGCACCAGCCTGCCATTACGATCCGAAACGTCGGCAGACGCCTCGGCGCTGATGAGGATCAGGAATTTGTTGAGCGCGACGTTGCCAAGCGGGTTGGCGCCGTTCGACACTTCGCCGAGCTGGATGAGTTGGTCGAAGACCGGTGTGGTGGCCCAGGCCACGTAGGCGTTGTAAGGTCCGACTGAGGTGACGTCGGGCAGGCCCTCGATCCAGGCGGTAAGCGCGTACTCGTGGTGTCCTTCCGGTGTGACCGCTACACCAAAGGGCGTGGGGACATGCCCCATTTCCACGACGCCCTGCGCATCGCCGCCCGCGGCAGTGGAAAAGAGATCCACGCAGTAGAGATCAGATGCCGGTCTTGCGAACGGATTGCCGGTTCGGCTGGGAGTGCTCCCAACCGGGGACCCGGCCGCGCGGTCTGCGCAGAGACCCGACACGTCGGCAACCTGGCCGCCGGTCCAAGCGCCGATGGCCACCGCGAGGAAGCCCGCCAGCGTTGCCAAACCGACGCCGGCCGTGCGCACATAGAAACCGGCTGAACGCCGCGAGGTCCATGGCGATCGTCGCACTTTACTCCTCATTCCTGCGGACCCCTCCTCAAGAGAGGTCACCGAGACTCCGGCCGGTCGGGTTAGTTTTTATCCCGAACGAACGGCAAAAAGGTGAGAAAAGTCTATAGAACCGGCTCCTTGGAGGCAATCAATCAAGGAAAGGTCCTCCTCGTCGATGAAAAGCGACACGCCGTTCCGATTTGGTAGACCTCGGTGGCCGAATCGGTCAGGATAGCGCTCAGACCGTTTCTTTCAGCGATCAGCCCTGTTCGTGGGGACTCGTCAGGTCAACGGGCGCGAGTTTGGCGTGCTAGTCTCTTCGACTGGATCTTCGAGCACGTCCGTCCAACGACGCAGCGGATGCCCTGCGCCACACAACTGGCAGGCTGAGCGGTAGGAGAGGCTCGGTGCATCCAATGGTAAGGAGGGAAGACACGATGACGAGTTCGAGACTGCTGGAAGTCGACGGCGTGGGCAATGTACTGCTGGGCCTGCCGCTGCTGATGTTTCCCGAGTTTGTGTCCGCGTTCCTGGGGCTACCCGTGCATGGAGCAACTTTCTATCCAGCGATACTGGGCGCTGTATTCGTCGGGATTGGTGTGGCGCTGTTGCTGGAGAGATT
>CBDAPB010000021.1:0-84579 GCA_965198265.1 Terriglobia bacterium | reverse complement strand
CGAAAAGCTCTTTCGGCTGAAGGAGAACCAGACGACGATCCGCAACGAGGGATTGGGCGGGTTGACGACGTTCATGACGATGTCCTACATCATCTTCGTCCAGCCGGCCGTGATGAGCACGACGGGCATGGACTTCGATGCCGTCCTTGCCGCGACCTGCCTGATCAGCGCATTCGGAACGCTCCTGATGGCGTTCCTCGCGAACTATCCGATCGCGGTGGCGCCCGCGATGGGACACAACTTCTTCTTTGCCTTTACCGTGGTCGGCGCGATGGGTTACTCGTGGCAGGTGGCGCTGGGAGCCGTCTTTCTTTCCGGTGTTCTTTTCCTGGTCATGTCGCTCTGGGGTATCCGGGAGGCGTTGATCGAGGGCATACCGGCGTCTCTAAAACACGGCATCGCCGTCGGCATCGGGCTCCTGATCACGCTGGTCGGGCTCGAGTGGGGTGGGTTCGTAGCCGGCAATCCCGCGACCCTGGTCACGCTGGGCGACCTCGGCCAGCCGGCCGTCTGGATGTCGAGTGCGGGGATACTGGTGACTGCCGTCCTGCTCGTGGTCGGGGTCCGGGGCGCTATCCTTTTCGGCATCCTGACGAGCACCGCGATCGGCCTGATGGTGGGCGTGGTCCGCTTCCACGGAGTCTTCGCCCCGCCGCCCTCGCCGGCCGCCGTCGCCTTCGAGTTGGACGTGGTCGGTGCCCTGAGCCTGGGTGCAATCCCGGTAATTTTCGTGTTCTTCTTTCTCGATCTGTTCGACAGCATCGGATCGTTGATTGGCATCGCCCAGCAGGGCGGCTTCATGAAGAACGGGCGTCTGCCTCGTGTGCGGGAAGCGCTCCTGGCCGATGCGATCGGTACGACGGCGTCCGGCGTGATCGGCAATTCAACCGTAGTCAGCTACATCGAGAGCGCGACTGGTGTCGCGGAAGGCGCGCATACGGGTCTTGCGAACCTCGTGACGGCAGGCATGTTTCTGCTGGCGTTGTTCTTTGCTCCGCTGGCGCGCATGATCGGAGAAGGCCACCCTTCAGAGTCCGGGTTGATGCTGTACCCGACCGTCGCGCCGGCGTTGATTATCGTGGGCGCTTTCATGATGCGCAACGTTGGACACATCGCCTGGGATGACCCGCATGAATACATCCCGGCCTTCATCACGATCACCGTCATTCCGTTTACCTTCAGCATCACTGACGGGATCGCCTTCGGCTTCATCAGCTACGTGATCCTCAGCTGGTCTCGGGCCGCTACCGGCAGCTGCACTGGATGATCTGGCTGTTCACCGCGCTGTTCCTGATCCGCTACATCGCGGTCGGTTGAGCTCTTTGCCGCCGAAAGTTTCCATCGTCCTTCCGTTTCGCAACGCCGCCGACACCCTCGAGGAGTGTCTGGATTCGATCCGGCGGCAATCCCTGACGCTGTTCGAACTGATCGCCGTCGACGACGGCTCTTCGGATGGTTCAGCGGAAATTCTCGGCGAACGATCGAGAAGCGACTCGCGTGTGTTTCTCGTTCCTACTGAGAGACACGGAATTGTCGGCGCCCTGAATACTGGATTCGGACGGGCCAGGTCTCGGTTCGTCGCCCGGATGGATGCCGACGACATCATGGACCCGCGAAGGCTGGAACTGCAGTTGAACTTCCTGAAGAAGAACCGGGGGGTGGCAGTCGTGGGGTGTCGGGTGGAATTGTTTCCGAGTGAATCGATTCGTGCCGGGTACCGCGAGTACATCCGCTGGCAGAACGCCTGCATCGAACCCGACGAGATTGCCGACAACATCTATGTCGAATCTCCGTTCGCCCACCCTTCGGTCATGATGCGTCTTTCGGTAGTGGAACGTATGGGTGGCTACTCGGAAGGGGACTTCCCCGAAGATTACGATCTGTGGCTCCGGATGAATCAACAGGGGATCCGGATGGCCAAGCTACCGGAAGTGTTGCTCTTGTGGCGCGAGCGACCGGATCGGGTCTCACGGGTGGATGATCGGTATTCGCGCGAGTCCTTCGACCGACTTCGGGCCCGCTACCTGGCAGGCGATTCGCGGGTGGCTGGAGGACGACCGGTCGTGGTCTGGGGTGCCGGGCGCCGAACCCGTCAGAGGGCTCGGCTCGTCATGGACCGCGGCGTCGCACCCACGGCCTGGATCGACATCGACCCCAGGAAAATCGGGCATTCCGTCTGGGGCATTCCCGTCGAATCGCCGGAATGGCTCGAGGGCGCGCGGCCCAGGCCGTTCGTGCTGATCTACGTGACGCGTCACGGCGCCCGCGACGAAGTCGAATTGGGACTCAGGCAGCGTGGCTGGAAACGCGGACAGGACTACCTCGCCGTTGGGTGAGGAACGGCGAGGATTGGAGATTCGAAATTGTAGATTGCTGGTACAAGATCTGACGCCGGACTAGGCGATGCGTCTCCGTCAAAAAACTCCCCTCCTCAGATGAGGAGGGGTGGCGCGAAGCGCCGGGGTGGTGTTGATCAAGAAAAACCACCGGTCAGCGCCGTTGGCGCGTCCATCCTGGAATCCAACCACCCCGTCTGCGCCTGCGGCGCATCCACCCCTCCTTGTCCAAGGAGGGGAGTCTTGGGGGGAACTACTCCGCCGGCTGTCCCGCTAACCGGACGATGCCTTCCGGTGCCGTTTGCAACTCCGGAGGGGCCGCTGTCTCGGACGGTACGAGGAAGAGCCCGCGACGGCGGGCCCATTGACCAAACGTCCGGCTGCTGGTCCATTGAACCAGCGGAGCGGCCAGGAGCAAGCCTGTAAAGATCGGTGTCAGCCAGAGGAAAAAGGTCGGGCTGCTGTACAGCGTCAACCCTGCCCAGGCCAGCCCGAACAGAGTGGTTGCTGCAGTCTTGCGCCAGGCTTCAGGCCACCCCACCACACGCGCTTCGCGCACGGGAGGATCCCAACGGATGTCACGGCCACCCAGCACGCTCAGGACGAAGCGGCTGTGATACATCATCATCACGGGCGCAACCACTACCGCGAACAGACTCTCGAGCAAGGCGCTGAGCAACAAGTGCCGGGCTCCACCGAATGATCGTCGTTGATGGACAAGCGCGAGGATCACACCGAGTAGCTTGGGCACGAACAGCATGCCGATGGTGACGCCCAGCAACGGGAAGATCCGGCTCGCCGCCGCCCAGGGCATTGACCAGTCCGGCAACGGTGAATAGCCATCGAGAAGAGTCGCCATGCCGAACGAGGGCAGCACGATGTAGGCCGTACTGGCCAGCAGCATCAGCAGCCACAACAATGATGCGACATAGCCCAGCGCTCCCAGCACAAAGTGCAGTCGGCTCAATGCGTGCAGGCCACGGGCCCGCAAAAGTCGCAAGTGCTGCAGGCTGCCCTGGGTCCATCGGCGGTCGCGTTTGGCATAGTCCAGGATGTTGCCAGGCACCTCTTCGTAACTGCCGCCGATGGACGCCAGCAGGTACACACCCCAGCCGGCACGGCGCATCAGGGCCGCCTCGACGAAGTCATGGCTCAGGATCGGGCCACCGAGAGGGGGTTTGCCGGGGAGCACCGGCAGTGTGCAGTGCTCGACGAACGGCCCGACCCGGATGATGGCGTTGTGCCCCCAGTAATTGGCTACGTCGGTTTGCCAGAAAGTCTGGCCCGTCGCCAGCATCGGACTGTAGAGGCTGGCGGCGAACTGAACCAAACGGCCGAACAACGTATCCCGCCGGGCCGGAATCGGCACCGTCTGGATCAGGCCGATTCGCGGGTTGGCCTCCATGGCACGGACGAGTTCGACCAACGTTGACCCGCTCATGACGCTGTCGGCGTCCAGCACCACCATGAAATCGTAGTCCGCACCCCGGCGCTCGCAGAAGTCCGCGATGTTGCCGGCCTTACGACCGATGTTCGCCGAGCGGCGGCGGTAGTAGAGGCCGGCCGAACGACCCAGTTCCTGCTGCACGTTGGTCCACGCGACCTCTTCTGCCCGGGCGAGAGTCGGATCGGTTGTGTCGCTCAGGAGGTGCAGGTCGAACTGGTCAGCGTAACCGGTACCACTCAGCGAGCGCAGCACGGCAGACAGGCCGCTCATGATCCTTTCGGGGTCTTCGTTGTGGGCCGGCATGACCAGCGCGGTTCGGCTCGCGATCGGTGGATTCGGGTTGCGTGGCATCGCTCGACCTAGGGACAAAGGGTCCCGTCCCAGCACGATCAGCGCGAACCCGATGACTGCGTTCCAGAAAGGAAGGGAGATCCAGCTGAAGGTCACCGCAAACAGTGCCAGAACTACGATCTCAAGGGCATTGACGCCGTGGGCCCGCACGATGTCGAGCATCATGCTGATACCGACCAGGGTGGTGCCGCCTACCAGTCCGAAGAACAGCCCACGGCGCAGCCGCAGCAGCGGCGGCCGGATGCGTCCTGTCTGGGTCGGATTCGGCATGTCACTGGACCCGGTCGGGATACCAGACATAGCTCCAGGTTTCGGTTAGCCGACGGCCGTCCAGCATCAGGTATAGCCGCATATCGGCAGGTCGCTTACCGGCCCGAGCAAGCCGGAAAGCGGCACGCCATCCCCGGCCGTCGGGCAATGGCTGGACAACGAGATCGGAAGTCTGCCCGGCGGAGGTTTCCAAACGAGCTTCGACCGAGTCGGTACCCTCGAGTGAGGACAGTTCTCCACCGGCGAAGTAGTCGACGATGAACCGGCGCTGGCTCGGCGGCGGCGGGTCGCTCTGACCGGGAAGGGCATCCCAGCCGATGCGTGCGCGTTCGACCTGGCCGAGTGTCTGCGATTCGAGCCGGCCGTCGAATGTCATCAGGCGGTAGCGATAGCGTCGCTCATCGCCCGCCATGAACGGCTGGTCGGGGACCCAGTAGGCGGCGATGTTGTCGTTGAACTCGGAGTCGGTGGGGATGGCCAGCAGTTCGACACCGCCACTGCCCCAATCGCCCTCTCCGAGGGCGACCCATTCGCTGGGACGGCGATGGTAGTTGGCCTCGAGATCAAGGTAGCTCGCGAAATCCCGGTCTCGCTGCACCAGGCCGAACCCCCGCGGGCTGTTATCGCGCAATGACGTTACTTGCAGTCCCGGTCCGTTGCTGAGCGGCCGCCAGATCCATTCCCCGGCCGCCGTATGCATCAGCAGACCATCCGAGTCGTGCACCTGGGGGCGGAAATCATCGAATGCCGGGGTCCGGTTCGGACCGTACAGAAACATGGTGCTCAGAGGTGCCACACCGAGCTTGGCGACATCGCGTCGTGCAAACAGGCGTGCATCGACCTCCATCGTCGTCGGGGAGCCCGGGTGGAGATCGAAGTGATAGGCGCCGGTTACCGATGGGCTGTCGAGCAGGGCGTAGAGGGTCACTCTCGTGGCATCGGGCGCCGGTCGGACCAACCAGAACTCCCTGAACGAAGGGAATTCCTCACCGCTTTCCACGGCGATATCGACAGCCAGGCCTCGCGAGGAGAGCCCATAGACATGCCCCCGGCCGAGGAGCCGGAAGTAGGAGGCGCCAAGGAACACCACGACCTCGTCCTTGATGGCGGTGCTGTTGAGCGGGTAGTGTATTCGAAATCCAGCGTAGCCCAGTTGGGGGCCGACCGCGTCGGCCACCGATGCCGCGGCGCCGTCGTAGCTGAACCGGCTCTTGTCGAACCGAAGCGCGGCGATCTTCTGGTCGTGCACAAGGTGAATCCGGACCGTCTCCCGGTACAGCGATCCCGGATGAAACAGCTGTACCTCGAACGGCGTGTCGTCGTGCCACACGGCGGCTTCGGGACGGAAACGGATTGATCGATACTGCTCATAATCCATGCCCTCGATCGCAGCGGGCAGAGCCGCGGCCTGAGCCGAGTACGCGGTCCGTGCGAGGCTGCGGGCCCGCTCGGTAACGTGATCGAACAGGGTTGCCGGGGTCACCGGCGGTTGCGGGGCCGCGAACGGATCGGAAGCCGGAGGCGGGTTGGCGTCCGGGTCGGGCTGGGGTACTGTTGTGTTCCGCTCGGACGTGGAGTCACACGCCACGGCGAGTAGTAAGATCAGCGAGAACGGAGCGACAAGGAGGCGGCGCATGACGGCTTTTGCGCCCGGAGACGGCCAGCTATGCTGATGACTGTGCGAGCAAAGATCCTGGGCCTGGTGATCGCCCTGTTCTTCGTCAACGGCTTGTTGCTCACTCCGCAGTGGCTTCTGACCCGCAGCCTGGGTCCGGGCTGGGTCGCTCTCGAATCGTTGTTGGTCGTCGGGCTGTTTGCTTTGATGTCGGTCCGGCGTTGGACTGCGGCGCTGGCGGCGGGCACCGCCACCGTGTTGGTGTTGCTGAGCCTGGTGGCATTTGCCGATACAGTGATCCGGCAAAGCGTGGGTCGGCCGTTGAATCTCTATCTTGATCTGCATCTGGTGAGCGCCGTCTACAAGCTGCTGAGCGGAGCGCTGGGTACGGCCGCGGCGGTATTGCTTTCGCTGGGCCTAACGCTGGGCGCCTCGCTCTTGATCCTGATCCTAGCCTACCTGTTGTCGCCCGTCGAGGTCCATTCGCCGAAACGGGGCGACCGGATAGCGGGACTGGCGATGATCGCTCTCTTTGCTGTCGGGCTGGCAGGCGAACAAACGCCCGGGGTCACCGAACGGATCACTTTACCCGCGGTTCAGATCGCTACGGATCAGACCCGGCACTTCCTGCGGATGCTGGAGGAACGGGAGCGCTTTACCGCCGAAATGACCGCCGCGCCGTCCGGCTACGCCCGAGTGCCTGGGCTCCTCGCCAAGCTTGCCGACCATGATGTAGTCCTGGCCTTCATCGAATCCTACGGCGTGTCGGTCCTCTATGATCTTCGTTTTTCACCCGTAGTCCTGTCTCGTCTGGATTTTCTCGACAGGCGGATGGCGGACGCGGGCCTGTACTTGACCACCGGTACGCTGGTGGCCCCGACCCAGGGCGGCCAGTCCTGGTTTTCGCACGGATCGCTGTTCAGTGGATTGTGGCTGGACAATCAGTTGCGCTACGACTTGATGCTGGCCAGCGGCCGGGAGACGCTCATCGACGACTTCCGCCGTGCCGGACATCGCACTGCTGTCCTGATGCCGGCGATCACGTTGGCGTGGCCGGAAGGGGAGCGGTTGGGCTACGACCAGATCTTTGCCCATCGGGATATCGATTACGCGGGTCCGGCCCTGAACTGGGTCACAATTCCTGATCAGTTCACATGGTCCTTTCTGGAGCGTGCAATCCGCACGACTGATGGCACCGATCCCAGGCCCGTGTTCGCCGAGGTTGGGTTGATCAGCAGTCACGCACCGTGGACGCCGATCCTACCCGTGCTGGATGACTGGGAGAGCATCGGCGATGGATCGGTCTTCGCGAGCTGGGAAAACGCCGGGGAGCCTCCGAATCAGCTCTGGCGCGACATGGATCGCGTCCGCGAGCACTATGCGCTCTCGTTGGACTACGCCATCCATACTATGACCAGTTACGCCGAGCGCTACGTCGACGATCGAACCTTGCTCATCGTAGTCGGCGATCACCAGGCGGCGCCGCTGATCATCGGCGAGGATGCCAGCCGAGCCGTGCCCGTGCACGTGATCAGCCGTGATCCGGCACTGGTACAGCCGTTTTTGGACTGGGGGTTCCAGAGAGGGGCGCTCCCTGACCCGGATCGGGCGCCGCCGGGCATGGATGCCTTTCGTGATTGGTTCGTGAGGGCTTTTAGCGAACCCCCGCAGCTTGAATCTCCAATTTCGAATTTCGAATGACGGTGTCGACCGCTGCTGAATGGTTCGGGCTACTTCGATCCCTGATCCTTTACTGGCGTCCCGGGCGTCAGAAGGAACTGCGTCGACTCTATCGCCCGTTGGTGGAGCCGGGCGACCTGGTGTTCGATGTGGGAGCCCACCTTGGCGATCGTTCGGTGGCATTTGCGGCCCTGGGGGCCCGCGTGGTGGCCCTGGAGCCGCAGCCTCACCTCGTGCCCTGGCTCCAGCGACTCGTGGGACGGAACGAACGGATCATCGTACGGGCCGAGGCAGTGGGTCGCGTCGTGGGAACCGGCTTGCTCGCAATCAGCACGCGAACACCCACCGTTTCCACGCTGGCCGAGGCCTGGCGGAAGAAGCTTTCGGAGACCAATCCCGGCTTCCGAAGGGTCCGTTGGGACGACGCTGCGGAGGTCCCTGTCATTACCCTGGACGCCCTCATCGAGAACTACGGGCTCCCGCGTTTTTGCAAGATCGATGTGGAGGGGTACGAGGCCGACGTCCTGGCTGGACTCACTCATCCAATACCAGGGCTATCGGTGGAGTTCGTTTCCGGAGGCCTGGAGGTGGCGGCCTCCTGCATAAGTCGCCTCGATGAGCTTGGACCTTATGAATTCAACGCCATTGCGGGCGAGGGCAGGAAATTCCTGTTTGAGTCTTGGGTCCGGAGCGAAGACATCAGGTCCTGGCTGGACGAAGGCGCAGGTGGCGCGTCGTCCGGCGACATCTACGCCCGACTTCGAAATTAAACGCGTATCTCCTGAGGAGGTGTAGGTGCGGTCTATGACCGCACATTCTACTCGATCGAGGGGGGGTGGCTGGGACCTCGTCCGACAGCTATTGCAGATTGGTCATTGGACGATTCCGCATTGGAAATTTGGAGATTGCAAATTGCTCGATTTCTTATTGGTCGGAAATCTGAAATGAAACAATCTCCAATGAGCAACCTGCAATGTGGATTCTTTCAAATATCGCAATTTGCGATAGGTGTAGGTGCGGTCTATGACGGCACATTCTTCGAGGCGAAACGATGTGCGCTCATAGACCGCACCTTCACCTGATCCTAGCGTTTCGCTTGTCTCCGGCGCCGAGACCTCTTCGCAGGTTTTGGGCGATGGTCGAGAAGCCACAGTTTGGGCCCAGAACCTGAAAGCTGATGGTTTGACAGCTGAGAGCTATTTCGCGCTGGGGCTCTCAACAGGAAATGCAGCGGTGACTGTTCGTGGAGCCCAGCAGTTCGAGAAGAGCGACCGTATCCGGGTACGGCTGAATCCGTTGCCTCGGGCCGTTTGCCATGTCGACCACCGTCGTGCCGTTTCCGGCAACGACGTCCACGCTGGCGCCCTTGGACACGAGGTAGATGATCATGTCATTGTCCCCGCGCGCCGCGGCGTGGTGTAGCGCCGCGAAGCCACCCGCGAATCGCGAGGTGTTCATCGTGTCGTTTCGGGCGCTGCCTTCAGCGGTGTCCGTCCCGTTCACGTCAGCCTGGAGTTTCTCAACCAGATACTTGACAGTGGCCAGGCGGCCGGTCGGCGTGGTCAACTCGTTGTTGCCATGGAAACCCGCGCCAGCGGCAATCAACAAAGGCGTGATTCCATCGGTGTTCGCGATGTCCGGATCGGCGCCGTAGGCGATGAGCAGACGCATGCAGTCGATGTCCCCGACTGACGCACACCTCCAGAATGGTGTTATCCCGGCCGAACTGGTGCCCTCTCTGTTCCGCGTGTACCACAGATCTTTCTTTGTTCTGGCGTTCGGATCCGCTCCGGCGTCCAGCACGAGCTTCATCAAGTCGAGATAATGGGTCTCCTCGTACTTCAGCGTGGGTTGCGGCGTGTCGGTCTTCGGGGCCCACTGGATGTTCACGACGCCAAACAGGGGCGTGGCCCCGTCCATACTGGCAATGGTAACGTCGGCACCCTTCTCGAGCAGGAATTCTGCGACGCCGAAATTGCCGTTGATGGTTGCCACGAGAAGGGCGGTGCTATGGTCCGCGCTGAGTTCGTTCAGGCTGGCCCCGCCTTCAATGAGGGCGCCTACGGCCTCGATGTGACCCTCGCGAGCCGCATACATTAAGGCGGTCAACTCACCTCTGGGGTTCCCCCCCGCTGCGGTAGGATCTCGCTGCCGACTCTGTTGCTGACCCTGCTGCTGGCCTTGCTGTTGGCCTTGCTGCTGCCCCTGCTGTTGGCGCTGTTGTTGGCCCTGCCGACGCCGGGTGGGTCGTACGGCAGGCTTGCGCTGTTTGCCCTTCTTGTCAACGTCTGCCCCGTTCTGCAAAAGCATCTGGATTGCTTCCGGATGATTGAAGGCAGCCGCGAAAGCCAACGGCGTCTGTCCGCGCTCGGCCTCGGCCGCGTTTACGTCTGCGCCGGCTTCCACGAGCAGTCTGACGGCATCCGGGTTGCCGGAACTGGCCGCCATCATGAGCGGAGTTGTGCCGCCCATCGCGGGCGTGGTCGGATCGGCCGCGGCCTTTAACAAAAGATCGATGATGGGAGCAAAGCCGGCCTTAGAGGCCATCAACAGCGGCGTGTAACCGCCGAGTCGCGTCGTCGCTCGAACATTGGCTCCGGCATAGAGCAGCAATTGCGCCATTTCCGCATCACCGTTCATCGCAGCCCAGTGCAACGCCGTCGTGCCATCACCCTGCGCCGAGTTCACGTCCACGGCCTGGCTGATCAGGGAACGCACCGCCTCCAGGTCACGCTCCATGGCGGCATCGGCCACCCGGGAATCAGCAGCGGCTCCCCAGAGGATGAGGGTGGTCGAAAGGACTCCCAACAAGCTCGCACAAAGGGCACTCACTAGTTTCTTGTTCGACATGGTTCTTCTCCGGCGATGGTTCTCCAGCGGTTCTAACCTCGCCGCCTAAAGCGTGATCTCTCCAGTACTGTCGCCAAAGCTGGCAAGGTCGTCGAACCCGATCCTGTGCAACAGGGTCAAGTACAGGTTTGCCGATGGCGTTTCATCCGGCGGTTTGACGTGCAGCCCGCCCTCGAGGGCGCCACCGGCATGACCGAGCAGAATCAACGGTACTCGTTTGTGGTTGTGCAGGTTCGAATTCCCCATCGGAGACCCGTAGAGGAGCAGGGTCTGATCGAGCAGCGTTGCCTCGCCTTCCTGTGTGTTCTTCAACCGGTCGACGAAGTACGCCAGGACGCTGATGTGGTACTTGTTGATCGACGCGAACTGCTTGATACGCTGTTCATTTTCGCCGTGGTGTGACGCACTGTGGAACCCGGTGTCCACACCGGCCTCGGAGAAAACGCGGCCATTCACGTCGCGGCTCATCTTGAACGAAGATATCCGGGTAACGTCGCCCACGAACGCCAGGACCTGGAGATCGAACATCAGCTTGACATGTTCGTCCCAGCTGTCGGGCACGCCGATCGGGGCCGTTGGCACATCTCGAACGTCGCCACCGGCATTCTGCTCCTCGATTCTTGTTATCCGGCGCTCAATCTCGCGGACACTTTCGAGATATTCATCCAGCCGCCGACGGTCTCCCGGGCCCAGGGTTGCCTTCAGTGCAGCTGTTTTGCGTGTGACCCAATCCAGAATACTGCGATCCGCCCGTCGACGCTGTGCCCGCTTCTCCTCCGAACCTCCAACACCAAACAATTGGTCGAAGACCATCCGGGGATCTCGGACCATCGGAAGCGGTTTGGTTGGCGTTTCCCAACTCAACGTGTCGGTGTAGACGCACGAGTAACCGTACATGCATCCGCCCGCCTGATCGACGCTTTCGATCGAAAGCTGAATCGAAGGCATCGGAGTGTCCTGGCCAAACCTCTGTGCGTAGAGCTGATCGAACGATATTCCGGCGCGAACGTCCGAACTCTGGGTGTGCCTCGGGTGCGCCTGGGTCAGGAAGACGGCACTCGAGCGGAAGTGGTCGCCACCAAGCTCATGGGGTTCCCAGGCTTCAGCCGCGTGCATATCGGTGTTGCTGACGATCGTGAGGTCGTCTTTCCAGGAATCGAGGGGCGCCAGGCTGCTCCCTGTGAGAACGAATTCGCTACCGACTTCGGCAGGAGACCACAGATTGGTTTCTTGACCGTACCTCGTGCACCCGGCCGCTCCATGGACCATTTCCAGGCAAGCCAGTCGCAGGGGAGGCCCTCCCTCCCTCCGCTGGGGCGATGCCATCGCCGGCAGCATGGATTCCATGAAAGGCAACGCCACGGTCGCACCCATACCGCGCAGCATCGTGCGGCGGGAAATGTGCTTCTTCGTGATAAACATCCCTACCTCCGTGATTGCGACTACTTTCGGTTCCGGCCAATCGGTTCGGCCTTGCCGGCGGTGCCGGCAGGCCCGGTCTCATCTGATGCCGATTTGTTCATCTGAAACGCCTGGCTGTTTACGATGCCCAGAATCAACTCTGAGAAACGGTTCTCCTCATCAGCGGCTTCCCTCATGATCGCTCGAACCGTCGGCATATCGAAATACTCGACTCTCCGACCGATCGCAAAGGCCAGGAGTTTCTCGGTCAGCGTTGAGATAAACGCTCCAGAGTACCCGAGTATGCCTTGCCGGAGACTCCGAGGGCCGTCCAACGGAGTTCCGTCATACATCGTTGTCGTGGCGTCGACGGGTATACCGGCCGTATGAATGCGGACGCCGGCCGAGCTGATGGCATACGTCTTGTCCCAGGTTCGCCATTCGCCCGTGACGTCGAAGTTTTCTAGCGCCAGGCCGATTGGGTCGATCATGGAGTGGCAAGAGTTGCAAGCGGGATTCTCCCGGTGGGTCTCCAGACGTTCCCGCACTGTCAGAAGCTTGCCGGAAGTTACGGCGGCCGTTTCCTCAAGCTTTGGTACGACCGGTGGAGGCGGCGGCGGTGGCGTGCCGAGCAACACGCTCATGACCCATTTACCGCGCATCACGGCAGAAGTCCTGTCGGCAACCGACGTCAGCGCCAGAATACCGCCTTTGCCCAGAAGCCCGCGCCGATAGTCTTCGTCGAGCTCCACACGACGGAACTGCCCTCCCCGGACTCCCTCGACTCCGTAATGCAAGGCCAGACGCTCATCGAGGAACGTGTGGCTTGCCGTAAGAAGATCCACTACGTTGCGGTCATCGCGCACGATGCTGTCGAAGAACAACTCCACCTCGCGCAGCATGGACAATGCGAGGCCGTGATCGAACTGGGGATAGTAGAAAGGATCGGGGCGGAAGTTCAAGAGGTCCGGCAATAGTAGCCATTGACCGGCAAACTTCGTCGACAGCCACTCTGATCGCGGGTCCCTCAGCATCCGCCGCACCTGTATCTCGAGCAACGCGGGATCCTTCAGGTTTCCCCGGTTGGCAGCGGAGATCAGGTCGTCGTCAGGCGGGGTTCCCCAAAGGAAGTACGATAAGCGGGCAGCCAGTGCCAGGTCACTGATCCGATAATTTCGGCCGGGCTCGGCGGTGGGAGGCGGAGGCTCCAGCTTGAACAGAAACTCGGGACTGGTGAGGAGCGCCTGCAGGGCCAGGCGGATCCCCGATTCGAAGTCGCCTTCATCACGGCCCTGCTGGTAGAAGGTCATCAGACCCTCCAGGTCCTCGTCATTCACGGGTCTCCGATAGGCTTGCCGCGCCAGCCCGCTGACAATCTCTGTGGCGCATGGCATTTCCTCACCAGGATCGAGCGGACGGCAAGTGAAAACCTTGCGGCGGACTGGAGTGTCGGAGACACCGGTCACGTTGAAGGGGCCAGTGATTTCAAATTCCCTCAGGTGCGGGTAGGTTGTCTTTTCCCGATCATCGCCGATGTCAATGCTGGCCAGTGTGTGCTCGATCTCCCCTATGACGTCGTCGATGATCTCGGTGTGTTTCTGCAGGAAAGCGGACGAAACACGGTGGGGTCCCGCCCTCACGAACACGAGCCCGGTCGTCACGTTGAGGCCCGTTTCGAAGGCTTCGGACAGGTCCTCATACTTGACGTCCATCAATGCCACCCGTTCTCCGTCGATGGAGACCTCGAGCTGCTCGTCTGAAACGGTTCCGAAAAGGGTGCCCTCCGTGTCGCCGTGCATCAGCGACCTGAAGTTGTACTCACCGTCCGCGGGGAAGTTGAACACGAGGGAGAGTCCGCCGCGCGTCCCGAAGGGGGCTCCGGGAACGTGGCGCAGTTGCGCCCCGGTCCGGTTGAGTTTGTAGACCGACGATGCCGGGTCTGCCTGAGGATCGCCCAGAGCCTCGAGGGTGATCTGGGCGGCCGCCCGGACGTACCCCTCCATCAGCGATGCCGAGAACCTCTGCGAGTCCGCCATGTTGTCCAGGCCTTCACTGACGGTGTCGGGAGGGAGGTATTTCTCGACATCGACCTCGATCTGGAGCAACTCGCGGATCGAGCGGGCGTACTCGTCCCGGGTCAGCCGCTGGAACAGTCGGCCGCCGGGATTCGGACGAAGTGCCGCAGCCTGGTCGAGCTGCGCCTCCAGCGTTCCAACGAAAGCCATAGCGGCTTCCCGATCCGGCCGAAAGGGGTAAGTGGCGGGGGGCATCAAGCCCGTCTTCAGCTTCTTGATCACTTTCTCGGCCAGTTCGGCGCTCTGATCGACGTGTGTCAGATCCAAACTGGTCAGCGTCATGCCTCCAACCATTTCAGCGTCGTTGTGGCAATCGGAACAGTGTTCCGAGATGAGCGCGCGCTGTTCGGCCAACGGTATCAGATCGGTAACCGTGCCCTGGCGACCGCCTGGCGCCTGCGCGGGGGCCGGAGCGACGGCCTGCGGGCCGAACTCGACGGGATTCAGTGTCGCTACCGTCGGTGTCGGGGGTCGTGCCAGGCTGACATGGCCTGCCAGGAGCAGAACCACGACAGCACCGCTCAGGACTGCAAACTTGTGTCGCATCATTCTGAACCTTGTCCTCAGCCGCGTTTCGCCTCTTATCTTACGCTGACGAACCAACTTGTGTACCTGCTATATATCGGTTTGCTGTACCACGTCTGGTCCATGATGGCAACAAGGTTTTGACCGCTTCACAGTTGGATGATCGAAGCGTCGGCCGGAAGGCGGATCGAGTTCGGCGACGCGTGATTGCCCGCGTCGACAGATATAGGATTCCTCAAGCAGCCGTGATTCAACCAGCCAGCGGCCGGCTGGTGCGTGGCCGAACGGCCCATCGGAGAGTCAGGAAGAAGTTGCGGTGGAGGGCTGGCGTTCCGCACGGAAAGTCGACGTCGAACTGGAAGCCGGCCGTTCGACCTCTGCATAGACGACGAGGTCGCCCGCGAAAGACTCGTACCGAACGTTCGTCAACTTGCTGCTGCCCAGAGTCTTCGGCAACGAGGGTTGGATGGCCGAAAGGCCGCCGACGAACTGCGGGGCAATTGTGATGACCATCTGATCGACTAACTGACACGCCAGGAAGTTGGTGATGACTCCCGCTCCCCCCTCAACCATCAGCGAGCGGATACCCAGCTCATACAGATGCCGCAGCAACATGTGGAGATCGACCAGTCCGTCAGGTTGAGACGGCAGGCGCGCCACGTCGGCTCCGGCCGCCAGAAGCCGTTTTTCTCGGATGGCGCTCGCGCCCTCCGTTGTCGCTATGATCGGCGGCACGCACGGAGGGCGCAGAAGCCTGGCCTTCAGGGGAGAGCGCAGGCGAGAATCCACGACGACTGGTTGTGGGTTCTTGCCCGCCACGAGGCGAACCGTCAGGCGTGGATCGTCCGACAGAAGCGTGTTGATTCCGACCAGGACCCCATCGTGCATCGAACGAAGCCGGTGGGTCAGAGCTTGCGATTTGGGATTGCTGAGCTGGAGCGGTTTGCCCGGCTCAGCAGCGATCGACCCATCGAGGCTCTGGGCGTAACTCAATGTTACCGACGGAACTGACTCCGGGTGTCGACGCTCCCCGGCTTGGGGGAGGCTGTCGCGCAATCGGGACAATACGCCGCCATCGTCGGGCTCCAGGGCGGTCTCAAAGAGCACGGTCGGTGCAGTGTGGTTCGTGAAACCTTCGTCAGAGGGGCGTTCGAGCCCCGGCAGAGGATTCAAGAGGTGGCCCATTTTAGAGGCTTTCGTCTGTAGGTATGCGTAGTTTTCCGGGCGCGGTGGGATCTGGTATCGCACCCGTTCCACGATATGGATGCCGCAGGCCTCCAACGCCTTCACCTTCTCGGGGTTGTTGGTCGCGAGTCGAACCGAGTGGACCCCCTGATCCTTGATCATCGCCGCGGCGTGCGTGTAGCTTCGCACGTCGGCAGGGAATCCCAGGTGGAGGTTCGCCTCAACAGTGTCCATCCCCTGGTCCTGCAGCGCGTAGGCACGGATCTTGTTGTTGAGTCCGATGCCGCGCCCCTCCTGTCTCAGATACAGGAGCAGACCACGGCCTTCTTCGGATATATAGTGTAAGGCAGCCTGTAACTGTTCCCCGCAATCGCAGCGCACGGAGCCGAACACGTCCCCGGTCAAGCACTCGGAGTGGATACGAACCAGTGACGGCGGGCCGCTCAACTCCCCCATTCGGACCGCCAAGTGCTCCTTGCGTTCCCGGTCCCGGTACGCGGTAACCGTAAACTCACCGAAGGCTGTCGGAAGACGGGCCGACCCTGATCGGTGAATCACGTCCCCCATGGCTGTTCCGAGCTCCATTTACATCTCCGACGGACAATAGCCCGTCTCGAAATCGCGGTTCGCGCCCTCAGCGCTCACGTACAATGACGTGGATGCCACCGACGCCATGAATTCGTTCGCGAGAAACTTGGAGAAGGGCGCCTCACCCGCGTCAGAGCTAAACACAAACACGCACCCCCGTCAATTATTCCGTTTCGAAGCCGGTTTTCCGGCCAGGCCATCACCGGGTTGCGGGTTGTTCTCCGTAAGCACACGTCATTACATTGAACACCTCCTGCTGGGGCCTCTGTTTTTCGCGGCTCGGCGCGGATAGTCATTTCCTGGTCCGATACGTGACTTCAGAAAAGCAAAACCCAACCAGGCTCCTTCTTGTTCGTCATGGCCAGGATCTGGACAATTCGCGTTCCCTCATCAACGGCAGACGCGATACTCCCCTGACCGAACTGGGCAGAACTCAGGCGCTGGCCGTAGCCGAACAGCTTCGGCCGGAGGCGATCAGGTGCGTTTACACGTCGCCGCTTCAGCGAGCGAGACAGACGGCCTCGATAATCTCCGAGACGTTAGGCATTGCAGAACATCATGTCGAGTCGGACCTCATCGAGAGGGACTATGGAGTGCTGACCGGAAGATCCCCGGCTGACATCCCCAAGTATGCCCGTGACATATTCGTGCTGAATGACTTTCGGTATGTGATCGATTCACCGGGCGTGGAAGACTACACGCGTCTCCGGGTGCGGGCGGGACACGCTCTTCGCAGGATCCAGAATCGGCATGTTGGCCAGAGGGTTCTGATCGTCGCCCACAACGAAGTGATCAAGATGATGAGGGCCAGTTTCTATGGACAGTCCTGGGAAGACGAGCTGCGGCTTCCCCCTGTGAACAACTGTGAGGTGATCGCTCTCGGCTAGTGCCCCGCAGGCCGGCCCGAACGGACGGTTGGGAAACTAACCACGGAGGCGCGGAGACACCGAGGCGATGTGCGCCCGAGTCTCGGCAGACTCAAGTCGTATCCGTGCCTCAGTGCCTCCGTGGTTATAAATCTCCCCGTTCACGGCCGGCGGGCGGTGAGCGCAAGCCAGGCGACATCGATCGCAAACGAACCGCTCAATAGCGCGAGCCCTGCCAGTGCGACGACATCGCTGATCGGCGGTAGCAGGGGTGGCGCGAGGCAAGCGGTCAACGATAGCGCGCCTACAACGCAGATCGTCTGACGCCGTCGACTGCTCGGCAACGTGCGCTTCATCCACGGCAACAGATAACTCGATGCGATGAACACGTAGCGCATCAGTCCGGCCGCGAGAATCCAGGGTCCGGCCTTGCCGTATTGCCACGCCAGTGCGGCGGTCCCGAGGATCAGTAACGCGTCGGTCTCCATGTCGAAACGCGCCCCAAAATCGGTCGTGTTACCCCGATTGCGTGCAATCCAACCATCGATACCGTCCAGACTCACGACAAGCGAAGCGACGATCACTGCAAACCATGCGCCCGCGGAGGTCGAGCCCTCACCGATCAGAGCAAGCAACAGGGCGGTCATCGTGCCGCGTGCCAGCGTGACACGGTTCGCTCGCCCGAACGAATCCGATGCCAGGTGCTTCGCGGCGAGCGCCGCGACCAGGGTCGCACCGAAGCCGCAAATCAGCATCGCCTTGAGAGGGAAGAGTCGGCTCAGCCCGAGGTACCACTGCACAACCCATGCCAAGGCCGTTGTCGCAATGAACGCCACGACGACACTCCACCGAGTACTTTCCGATACAGCCGATTGCGGATGAACCCTGTTAGCGAAGATCGACATGAGGGAACCCATTGGAGAGTGCAAATTGGAGATTCGAGATTGGAAGTTCGAGATCTCAGATGTCTTGACCCCGACTCGATTTGATCAGATTTCCAATTTTGGAATCTACGATTTCGAATTTCGAATGCACTCCCGCCCTTTGTATAGTGTAGAAGCCCTGTACCTGGGCCTCTGCTGCGCCTACCTTCGAGAGCTCTCGAGGTCCAGGTTTCAAAGAATACTTGCATCTTCGGTTTCGAGCAGCAAGTACCGGGTGTTCCGGGGGAAGAACGTAGTGTCCAACACCAGCGATGATGCACGCTCCTTCTGGGTCGTCGGACCGGGCCGCGGAGAAATTCGCACCGAGACCGTGCCGGAGCCGGGCAAAGGGCAAGTTCTGGTCCGGACGCTCTACAGCGGCATCAGTCGTGGCACCGAGGTCCTGGTCTTCAATGGCGCCGTTCCGGCAAGCGAGTACGAACGGATGCGTGCGCCGTTTCAAGCGGGCGACTTTCCTGCCCCAGTCAAGTACGGTTATATCAGTGTCGGACACGTGGAGCAGGGACCGTCCGGACTGCAGGACCGCGTCGTTTTCTGCCTCTATCCCCATCAGACCCGCTACGTCGTTCCCACCGAAGCCGTGCATCCACTGCCCGACGATGTGCCTCCCGAGCGCGCGGTACTGGCCGCCAACCTGGAAAGCGCTGTCAACGGCTTGTGGGACGCGTCGCCGAGAGTCGGTGATCGGGTGGCGGTCGTTGGTGCCGGAGCGTTGGGTTGTCTGGTCTCATGGTTGGCGGCCAGGATTCCAGGCTGCAGTGTCGAACTGATCGACATCGATTCCGACAAAGCGCCGGTTGCAGCCACGCTGGGCGTCGGTTTTCGATCACCCGAGCACGCAACTGCAGAAGCCGACCTCGTCTTTCACGCCAGTGCGACCGAGGAGGGTCTGTCCACCGCTTTACGTCTCGCTGGCTTCGAGGCGAGGGTCATCGAGTTGAGCTGGTACGGTGAGCGTCGGCCAGCGGCGGCCCTGGGAGAGGCGTTCCACAGTCGGCGTTTGAGTTTGCGCGCATCGCAGGTCGGCGCCATCGCCCCTGCACAGAGGGCCCGCTGGACGCCGAGGCGCCGCATGGAACTCGTTCTCAGGCTGCTCGGCGATTCCGGGCTGGACGCCGTGATCACCGGTCAAAGCGATTTCGACGACCTGCCGACACTCATGCAAACGCTCGCGACGACACCCGGTCGCACGTTGTGCCATCGGATCGCCTACCCAAAAATGTGAAATGTTTTTGGGTAGTAGTAGTTGCCCTGTAGCAGAGAGGACTCTCATGTATAGCATCTGCGTTCGCGATCACTTCATGATCGCGCACAGCCTCGACGGCGACGTTTTCGGTCCCGCTCAAAGCCTTCATGGCGCGACGTATGTGGTCGATGTCGAATTGCGCAGACCGGAGCTCGACGAAGACAGCGTTGTGGTCGACATCGGCCTGGCCGGTCAGGCGCTCGGCTCTGTGCTTTCGGAACTCAAGTACCGCAACCTCGACGAGGAGCCGGCGTTCACCGGTCGAAACACGACGACAGAGTTTCTGGCCCGCATCGTTTTCGATCGCCTTGAGGAACGGATTCGGAGGGGCGAACTCGGTGACGGCGCGAGAGGGCTGACCTCGATGCGCGTGACCCTGCACGAATCCCACATCGCATGGGCGGCTTACGAAAGCAATCTGGCGAATCAAGACCCGTGAATCCCACAGGAGAGTCTACGATCGTTCGCACCGCCCCCCGGTTGGCCCTGCTGGTGCCCGGTGACCCCGAGACGCAGACCGGAGGCTACGTCTACGACCGGCGCATCATCGATGGGCTGGGCAGCCTGGGCTGGCATGTCGATGTGCATTCTCTCGATGCGAGTTTCCCTCTACCGACGGTTCCAGCCTTGGACCATGCCCGGAGCGTGCTCGCTGGCGTACCAGACGGGCACATCGTCGTCATCGACGGCCTGGCGTTGGGCGGTTTGTCGAAACTCTTGGGCGCGGAGGCTGAGCGCCTCCGTCTGGTCGCGCTGATCCATCATCCCGTGGCCCTGGAGACCGGCCTGGATGCGGAAACGGCGCGAGTCCTCCGGGAATCGGAACGCGCTGCGCTTGCGCTGATGCGGCGAGTCGTGGTGACGAGTCAGTGGACATCGCGCAAGCTCAGCGAATTCGGCGTCGCGGCCGAGCGGATCCGGGTCGTAACGCCAGGGGTGGATGTCGTGTCGGGCGGCCCGGAAAGAGAAGGAGCTCGCAGGAATCCCCGAGACCGCGACGAGGCCGATGAGACATCGTTGAAGCTGATCTGCGTTGCGACGTTGACGCCGCGCAAAGGTCACAGTGTGTTGTTCGACGCGCTGGCGCGGCTCGGGGACAGGGCGTGGCATCTGTGCTGTGCGGGTAGTCGGACCCGGGACCCCACGACGGCCGATGCGTTGCGCCGGCAGATCGACCGGCTGAGGCTTGGCCCGAGAATCAGCTTGCTCGGGGAAGTCGATCGACTGGAGCTCGATCGCCTCTACGCACGTTCGGACCTGTTCGTGCTCGCGTCTCATCTGGAAGGTTACGGCATGGCGCTTGCGGAGGCCCTCGCTCGCGGCCTCCCCGTCGTCAGCACTGTGGCGGGAGCGATTCCCGAGACTGTCCCTTCGAGTGCGGGCGTGCTCGTGCGTCCGGGCGATTCACAAGCGCTGGCCCGAGCTTTGGCAAAGCTCATGGACGACCCGGAGACCCGCCACCGCCTGGCCTCGAACGCGCTGGCGGCGCGCAGGACGCTGCCGACCTGGAGCCAGGCGTCGAGGCAGTTTGCCGCCGCGCTCGATGATCTGGTGAGCAGGACGTGACCAGTTTCTCGGCCGAGTGGCTCAGCCTGCGGGAACCGCTCGACAATGCCTCGCGCAACGCCAACCTCGCAGCGACAATCCTACAAGTGGTTCGCTCTACCGAAGGGCTCGACCAGCCGATTCAGGTCGCTGATCTCGGCGCAGGCACGGGTGCCAACCTGCGTTACCTGGCACCGCTGCTCGGCGGTGCGCAGGACTGGCTGTTGGTCGATCGCGATCGGTTGCTGCTCGAGGCCGCAGGTGACCAGATACGGGCCTGGGCAGATTCGTCCGGCGCTCGCGTCTTCGACGGCGCTCGCGTCTTCGACGACAAGCGGCAGCTCGTCGTTCGCACGACCCGGTTCGAGTGCCGCATCCGCAGCGTGGTCATCGATCTCGCGACCGAACTCGCTCGCGTGGTCATACCCGAGAGAGGTCTGGTGACCGCGTCTGCGCTGCTCGACCTGGTGTCGGAAGACTGGTTGGCGCGGCTGGCGCACCGCTCGATGACCGCCGAGGCATCCGTGTGGTTCGCACTGAGCTACGACGGCCGCATCGACTGCAGTCCGCCGGAACCAGAAGATCCGGATGTGCGTGAGCTCTTCAATAGGCATCAGCTAAGGGAAAAGGGCTTCGGTTCGGCACTCGGTCCCGGTGCCGCGTGGAGGGCCGCCGAGATCTTCGAGGACTGCGGCTACCGCACCCGCAGCGAGCGGAGCGATTGGCGTATCGGACGTGCCCAGCCGGCGTTGCAGCGGGCGCTGCTCGACGATTGGTTCGACGCCGCAACCGAAATTGATCCCGATCGGGCGTCGGATTTACGAAAATGGCGCGAGCGCCGTCTGGCGCACATCGATACCGGTCGATCCGAGTTGATCGTCGGACACGTCGACATGATCGGCTGGCCGAAGCGGGGCTCATAGCCCTGCTGTTTTGAGCGTTACTCACACCACGGGCACAAGTGCGGTAAGGCGGTGATACAGACTAGTGAAACTAGTGATAAACTGGTGACAGTTTGATTGCTTCCAACCCTTCCCTTTCATAAGATTTACCCAGTTTCTCCTTAGCGACGTGGCGCCCCCTGTTTGCGGTCTATGGGTAGCAGGATTACGTTTCAACAAGGTCGGCGATGGAGCCCTCTTCACCCTGTTTGCGGTCTATGGGTAGCAGGATTACGTTTCAACAAGGTCGGCGATGGAGCCCTCTTCACATCAAATAACGGGGTTGCTTCAAGCCTGGACCGGCGGCGATGAGCATGCACTGGACGAGCTGACCCCAATCGTCTACCGCGAGCTGCGCGGGATCGCCCGGCGATACATGGCCGGGGAGCGCCCCGGGCACACCTTACAGGCCACGGCGCTGATCAATGAGGCCTACATCCGGTTGATCGACTGGAAGAATGTTCGCTGGCAGAACCGGGCTCACTTCTTCGCCGTCTGCGCCGGGATGATGCGGCGCATACTCGTGGATTCCGCACGAGCACGAGGATACGCGAAACGTGGCGGCCTCCGTCCCATTCCGTTGGAAGATTCGATGGTGATCTCTCCCGAACGCGACCGCGAGATCCTGGCGCTGGACGATGCTCTGGACCGGCTTGTGGCTGTCGATGAGCGCAAGAGCAAGGTCGTGGAGCTGCGTTTCTTTGGCGGCCTCAGCGTCGACCACACGGCGGAAGTATTGAAAGTGTCCCGGCGAACGGTGATCAACGACTGGAATCTGGCCAAGGCCTGGCTTCACCGAGAAATGACGAACGGGTGAGGAGACGGATCCCGGGATCCTCTATTGAGGTCCACTCAAGCTCGCGGCCGACGGCACCGTTTCAGTCCTGGCAGCGTAGTCGTGCATCCGCCCGTCCAGTTCCGTTCGGATCAAGCGGGCCTGTTCTCCGGTGAAACCGAGACGACCGCTTCGAGCATGGCGGAGGTTGTTCGACGTCCAGCGAGCTAGCATGACACCGACGTTCGAATGATCATTCCCGGTCGGGAGCAACAGGTGACCGAGTTCATGCGCGATCACGTGCCCCAGGGCTATGGCTATCGTGGACTGCCGTTGGTGTTCCAGCGTATGGCGTTCGACCAGACATTTAAGGCGGTCGTAGAAGACATAGGCGACCGGCCCCAGACCGGCCTCGCTGTGGGCCAGCCCCATCACCGAGGTGTCCCATGCGACGAACGAGCGCGGCAGAATGTGGATCCGGATCCATGTACGGCATGGACTGAGGGCTGGGTTCTCGCCACAAACTTCGGAATCGACCCAAACCGGCACCACTCCGACCCTGCGGAAGATCCGATCCACCTGTTCCTGCGCGAGGGCAAGCACACCCTCGGGCAGTCGAACGTACTCATATACTTGAAGGCGAAGCACTCGCGGTGCCTGCCCGGCCCACACTCTTTCCGGCAGAAGGGAGCTCATCGCTAGGAAAAGTATCAGCGCCCCGGCCTGCCTCCGTGATCGACTCATTGCGTTTCACCTCCGATTCGGTCTCATCTGAACGGGCGGGAAACGCGTGGGAGAAGTGCAGCCAGGGTGCTTTTTTTTTGAAGGCCCGATCGGGAGGTGATAAGTTTGTGAAAATACTCACTCACCCGAGCCCATGACCGACGAACGCTGGAAGCAGGTCGAAACGCTGTTCCGGCAGGCACTGGAGCGCGAACCCCACGAGCGCGACGCTTACCTGGACGGAGTGTGCGTGGGAGACGAGGCGCTTCGTCGGGAGGTCGAATCGCTGCTGGAGCACGCTGAAAACGCCGGGAGCTTCATCGAGAAGCCTGCGATCGGCGGGACCCGAGTCCTGGTCGGGCGAACTCTGGGTTCCTACAGGATCCTGGAATCGATCGGCAAGGGCGGCATGGGTGAGGTGTGGAGGGCCCGCGATACGAAGCTGGGTCGTGAAGTCGCGATCAAGACGCTACCCGAGGAGTTTGCGAATGATGAGGAGCGACTGACTCGGTTTGAAGGGGAGGCGAGGCTGTTGGCGTCGTTGAATCATCCCAACATCGGGGCGATATACGGACTGGAAGAAGAGGAAGGCAATCGCTTCTTGGTTCTCGAACTGGTGGAGGGGGACACGCTCGCGGATCGTCTCAAACGCGGTGCCATCCCGGTCGAGGAATCCCTTAAACTCGCCCTCCAGATTGCTGAGGCCCTCGAAGCCGCCCATGGGAAAGGCGTCATCCACCGGGACCTGAAACCCGCGAACATCAAGGTAACGCCCGACGGCAAGGTGAAGGTGTTGGATTTCGGGTTGGCAAAGGTCTTGTGGGGTGAAGGGCCAAACGTGGATCTTTCCAAATTGCTGACGATCAGTGAGATCCCCACCGCAGAAGGACAGATCGTGGGAACGCCAGGGTATATGAGTCCGGAACAGGTCCGTGCGGATCGGTTGGACAAACGGACCGACAGCTGGACTTTCGGGTGTGTCCTGTTTGAGATGTTGACCGGACGCCGATCATTCCCGGGAAACAATGTGACGGACATTTTGGCTGCGGTGATCAGTGGGGAGCCGGATTGGACCGGTCTGCCTGCGAATCTGCATCCAAAGGTTCGGGAGTTGCTCGAACGGTGCCTTGAGAAGGAGCCGAGAGACCGGTGGCATGCCGCAGGTGACGTTCGAATTGAGATCGAGCGCGCTTTAGCGGACCCGGGCGGCCTAGTGGTCCAGCCGGTTGCCGATGTTGTTCAGGTGGCATCCCAATCGAAGGGGCCGTGGGTTGCGGCAATCGTCCTCTCAGTCGTTACCGGCTTTGGTGTTTGGGCAGTGCTGCAACCTGCTCCGGAGCTGCCCGTCCGCCTCACAGTAGCCCATCCTGGCACCGAACTCGTGGGCAACGACCTTGATACGGATGTGGCCTTCTCTACGGATGGTAGACGTATTGTCTACATCGCGGGCGGGACCCGACTTTACGTGCGCGCACTGGATCAGTTGGAGCCTACTCTGCTGGCTGAGACGGCACGCTCACTTTTTCTTTCACCCGATGATCAGTGGGTGGGGTTTGTAGGAGAGGCAACGTTGATGAAAGTGGCCGTCACTGGAGGACCCGCCGTGCGGATTGGGGGAGCAGCCGGGAGTGCCCGAGGCGCAACCTGGGGACCGGATGAGACGATTGTGTTCGCAACGGGCAGTAACTCAACAGGTCTGGCCAGGATCTCTGCGGGGGGAGGCGAAGCCGAAGTCCTGACGACACCGGATTCCGAGAAGGGCGAGGTCGACCATCTATTCCCCGAATTTTTGCCCGGTGGACGCGCCGTTCTTTTCACGATCACAAACAACCAGGGGATCGACAATTCTCAGATCGCCATGCTCGACCTGGATGCTGGCGAATACCGAGTCTTGATCCAAGGTGGGACTCACGCTCGCTATACCACGTCGGGGCACATCGTCTATGGTGTCGCGGGGACTCTGCACGCAGTGCCGTTCGACCTGGATTCGTTCGAAGTACGCGGCACGCCGGTCCCGGTCCTTGATGGCGTCATCACCAAGAGCACCGGTGGTGCCAGTTTCAGCGTTTCCCCTGACGGCACGTTGGCTTACCTCGCTGGAGCCATTGGGACAAACAACCGGACGTTGGTCTGGGTAGACCGGACGGGCCGCGAAGAACGGATTTTGGCGGAGCCGCGGGGCTATGCTTATCCTCGGATCTCCCACGACGGCCGCCGTGTGGCTCTAGACGTCCGGGGCGCGGAGGAGGACATATGGGTGTGGAATTTTGAGGCGGAGACGCTGAACCGGCTGACATTTGGGGGCGACGATAGCTATCCGGTCTGGACAGGAGACGACGCGCGTATCGCATACGTGAGAGGCCCGAACATCTTTCAGAAGGCGTCGAACAACACCGGTCGAGAGGAGTTGCTGGCCGAGAAACCGGGGGAAGGGAGGGGTGGGGGGGGACCCAGTCCCTACTTCTTTTCTCCAGACGGCGCACAGCTCATCTTTCGGGATCCAGCGCATCCCGAGACTCGAGACGATATTGCCATGCTTGCGGTGGACGGGGATTCCGATACGGACTGGCTGTTGCGAAGCGAGTTTAACGAAAGGAATGCCGTACTGTCTCCTAACGGACGGTGGATAGCCTATCAATCGGACGAAACCGGGCAGTATGAGGTCTATGTGCAGCCGTTTCCCAACGTGGAGGAGGGTCGATCGCAGGTGTCAAACGATGGCGGAATTCACCCTCTCTGGTCCCGTGACGGACAGGAGTTGTTTTATTTGGAAGGTCCAGAACGTGCCCGTCTTATCACCGTTCCAGTCCGACCGGATGGGGATTTTGCCGCCGGGAACCGTCAAGAACTATTTGAGTGGTTATACCTCTTGTCGAATTTCGACGGTCGGACATACGACGTGTCTCCAGACGGCCAGAGGTTTCTCGCGATCAAAACGAATCTTGTAGATGACGACGCTGAAACTCCTCAGATCAACATCGTCCTCAACTGGTTCCAAGAGTTGACAGAGCGCGTGCCGGTGAATTGAGTTCCTCATCCACAGCGGCACGCGTGGTTCAACTCGCGAAAACGTATGAAAGTTATGAGCTTATCGGCCAGAGTCCAGCGCGGCTTCAGAATGGCGTTCGACCCTGGTTTGAAGAGCTGAAGGAACGGGTACCGTAGGCCGTTGTCCCTTCCCTGACCCAGCCTTTCAACCACTGACAATATCCTCCAATACCTCCTGAGCTGGATTGTAGAAATTTCACTTCGACGTATTGCACGGCTACTCTTCCTTGTGCCGTAGCGTTCCAGCAACAGCGGCTCAAACGGGTGGTCCGGCGGTAATACAACTTAGTGATAACCAAGTGACAGCTTGACTACTTCCAACTTCTTTTTCGTAGCATCTCTTTTTCGTAGCATCTATTGAGAGCTTTTCATCGCGCTGAAAGCAGTACCGAAGCGGGCACCGACCGCTGATCTTGAAGGGGGAAGAGCGCTGGCCGGAGCCCTGGACTTGACTCCTCTCGTCCACGGGGTGGGGAGCTTCACCGCTTGGCTCATCTCTACATGGTCACCGCTGCGCGGTTTGACCGAGCATCGCGGCGCGGATCAACTCGCCCTCTTCCGGCAGGAACAGAAGACTTTTCCGGAACGCTTCGTTCCAGCTTCGCGAATCCGTACGCGCCTTCATGATCCCAGTGGAGTTGTGCGCGCCGGGCGGAAGCATCAGATGGCCGGCCTCGTGTGCGATGACGTGGCCCAGCACCAACCCCTCGGCGGCTGTCAAGTTGAGAAAGAGCATCTTGAAGCGCACCTGGTCCGCCTGAGCGTCCACGCGGGCGGAAAACACTACGTTCGACGCGCGCCCCGGCCGTCGTTGCTGAGGGCAAAACCGGCACAGGTGCTCCCGGGGTCCAACCGGTCGGCAAGATCTTCGGGTACGAGAACAATGGTCAGTTGGAGCGCATTCCTGTCGGACGAGACCAACCCAGGCCGATCCACCATGCGTGTTCCATCGTTGGCGTCATCCGTCCGCCAGACGATCTGAATTCTGATGTCCCGGTAGATCCGTTCGACGTGATCTCTTGCCTGGGTGAGTACTTCGTTCGGGATTCCAGCGTTGTTCAGGAGGCTCAGAATCAGTATTGGGCCCGTGTCGTGTTGCTGGGCGAGGGCCAGCGCACCCTCGGGCAGTCGAACGAACTCACTGACTTGAAGGCGAAGCACTCTCGGTGCCTCCCCGGCCCACCCTCTTTCCGACAGAAGGGAGCTCATAGTCAGGAACAGGATCAGCGCCGGCCGGCCTCCGTGATCGACTCATTGCGTTTCACCTCCGATTCGGTCTCATCGGAACGGGCGGGAAACGCGTCGGAGAAGTGCAGCCGGGGTGCTTTTTTTTACGAGGCTCGGATCGGAAGGTGATAAGTTTGTGAAAACATTCACTCACCCAAGGCCATGACCGACGAACGGTGGAAGCAGGTCGAAACGCTGTTCCGGCAGGCGCTGGAGCGCGAGCCCCACGAGCGCGACGCTTACCTGGACAGAGTGTGCGCGGGAGACGAGGCGCTGCGTGGGGAGGTCGAATCGCTACTTGAGCACGCCGAAAACGCCGGGAGCTTCATCGAGAAGCCGGTGATCGGCGGGACCCAAATCCTGGTCGGGAGAACTCTGGGTTCCTACAGGATCCTGGAATCGATCGGCAAGGGCGGCATGGGAGAAGTGTGGAAAGCCCTCGACACGAAGCTGGGTCGCGAAGTTGCTATCAAGACCCTGCCCGAAGAGTTCGCTAAGGACGAAGAACGTCTGGCCCGGTTTGAACGAGAAGCGAGGCTCCTCGCATCCCTAAACCACCCCAACATCGCGGCGATCCATGGGTTTGAAGAGGACAATGGAACGCACTTCCTCGTTCTGGAATTCGTCGACGGAAACACGGTTGCGGATCGCCTCAAACGTGGCGCGATTCCCATCGAAGAGTCCTTGAAACTGGCCCTCCAGATTGCTGAGGCACTCGAAGCCGCCCATGAAAAAGGAATCATTCATCGGGACCTGAAGCCAGCGAACATCAAAGTCACGGATGACGGCAAGGTCAAGCTGTTGGACTTCGGGTTGGCGAAGGCCTTGTGGGGTGAAGGGCTGAACGTGGATCTTTCCAAATTGCCAACGATCAGTGAGATCCCCACCGCAGAAGGGCAGATGGTGGGAACGCCGGGGTATATGAGTCCGGAACAGGCGCGTGGAAAGCCCGTCGATAGACGTGCCGACATCTGGGCCTTGGGGTGTGTGTTCTACGAAGTGCTCACCGGGCGGCAGACGTGGGGTGGCGAGACCGTAACAGACATGATAGCTGCGGCCCTCACCAGGGAACCCGACTGGAGTCCTCTTCCTGAAAATCTTAACCGGAAGGTTCAAGAGTTACTCCGACGCTGTCTTGAGAAGGAACCGAACGAACGGTGGCAGGCGGTCGCCGACGTTCGTTTCGAGATAGCGAACCTGCTTGCCGATCCGGATGGCTTACTGGTGCGGGAAGAGGCAACCGTTTTACAACCTCAAGCGAAGTTGCGGCTGGTGCTTCCATGGGTCGTGACCGCTGTCGTCCTAACGGCCCTACTTGCCTCCATCGCCGTCTGGAACCTGACACCGTCCGAACCCCGCGTCATCACCCGCTTTGATTACGACCTGCCCGAGGCCCAACAATTCAGGCGACCATGGGCTTCTCTTCTAGCCGTGTCGCCCGACGGTAGTCAATTCGTTTATGTCGCCAACCGGCAACTCTATTTGCGCTCGATGGATGAGTTAGAGGCGCATCCCATTCCGGGAACCGATGAGAGACCATTCGGGCCGTTCTTCTCTCCGGACGGACAATGGGTTGGTTACGGGTCTGGTGCCGACCGTCAGTTGAAGAAGATTTCTATCAGCGGCGGAGCGCCCGTCGTCCTTTGCGATTTCACTTCTCCTTTCTTCGGTGCAAGTTGGGGCGTAGATGACACCATTCTGTTTCACCAGCCCGAAGGCATCATGCGCGTCTCCGCCAACGGTGGGACACCGGAACTGCTGGTTGCAACAGAAGAAGGAGAACAGTTCGATGGTCCGCAGTTGCTGCCAAACGAGGTGGTCCTGTTCACACGGACAAGCACTGCTGGGCCGACACGCTGGGACGAAGCTCAAGTTGTCGTGGAATCGCTCGATACAGGCGAACGGAAGCTGCTGTGGAACGGCGGTAGTGATGCCCAGTATGTGCCCACCGGACACCTCGTCTATGCGTTCGAAGACGTACTGTTCGCCATTCCGTTTGACCTTGCCAGTCTGGAAGTGACAGGAGAACCGGTGTCGATTGTAGAAGGTGTTCAACGGACAACTTATCCAATGTTTTGGACGGGCACCGCCCATTACAGTTTCTCCGACGACGGGACACTTACCTACGTGTCTGGCGGGGCATCGGGTGTTGAGCGGTCAGTTGAGCGGTCACTGGTCTGGGTAGATCGCCAGGGCCAGGAAGAACTCATAGACCTGCCACCACAGCCATATGCGAGTCCGCGTGTCTCTCCGAATGGCGGACGTGTGGTTTTTCACGTGGAATCCTCTGGCAATACGGATGTGTGGGTTTATGACCTTGTGCGGGCGTCTTCAACTCGATTGACGCGACAGCAGATCGATCGCTTTCCGATTTGGACGCCCGATGGATCGCGGGTGGTATTTAGCAGGCACGGAGACGACGGTGGATTGTTCTGGACGGCGGCTGATGGAACGGGTGATATCGAACGGCTGACCGCGAGTTCCACCTCAATGGCCTATGTCTGGACTTCCGACGGCACGGAGCTGATCTTCACGGATGTTGATCTGGTGACCGGCAACAATGATATCCGCTTGCTTTCATTGGACGGGGATCCAGACGGAGAAGGACTTCTTGCTGACCCGTTGTTTAACGAGGGTCGTCCAACACTTTCACCGGACGACCGTTGGATCGCTTACCGATCCGATGAGTCAGGACGAGATCAAGTCTACGTCCGCCCGTTTCCTAATGTTGACGACCGTCGCTGGACCATTTCCATCGACGGCGGCACTGAAGTGCTGTGGGGTAAGGGGGAGGAACTGTTTTACAGACCCGCGCGCGGCCCTCTGATGCTTGTAACAGTCGAAGGCAACGATAATCCATCGTTTGGGAATCCCAGACCACTATTCGACGATGAATACTATCGGGGAGGTGGACGAAACTACGACATCGCGCCCGACGGACAGCGGTTTCTGATGATCAAGGACGCGGCTGCTGAAGATGGTAGCCAAACGAGGAGAATCGGCTGCTGAAGATGGTAGCCAAACGAGGAGAATCAGCGTCGTCCTGAATTGGTTTCAGGAACTGAATGAACGGGTGCCGGTGCCGTAGCCTTTGCTGATCGAGCCTGCTCCCAAACGCCGAAAATCTCTTTCTATCGTCTCACAAGTCACCGCGCTGTGAGGATCCACATAAATGTATAGAATAGGCGGCAACACGGAGAAGCGAAATCGGTTCGCAGATCCCCTGGCAAATAGAAGGGTAGGCGCTTGCACGACCGAGTGGCTGTTTGATTGCGTCCAACCGCTTCCTTTCATAAGATTTACCCAGTTTCTCCTTAGCGACGTGGCGCCCCCTGTTTGTGGTCTGTGGTTAAGCACGATTACGTTTCAACAAGGTCGGCGATGGAGCCCTCTTCACATCAAATCACGGGGTTGCTTCAAGCCCGGACCGGCGGCGATTGAGCATGCACTGGGCGAGTTGACGCCCATCGTCTGCAGGGAACTGGGTGGGATTGCCAGGCGACACATGGCTGGGGAGCGCCCCGGCACACCTTACAGGGCACTGCCCTGATCAATGAGGCCTACATCCGGTTGATCGACTGGAAGAATGTTCGCTGGCAGAACCGATCCCCCTTCTTCGCCGTCTGCGCCGGGATGATTCGGCGCATACCGGTGGATTCGGCCCGAGCACGAGGATACGCGAAACGTGGCGGTGGAGTCCGTCCCATTCCTTTGGAGGACTCGATGGTGATCTCTCCCGAACGCGACCGCGAGATCCTGGCGCTGGACGATGCTCTGGACCAGCTCGCCGTTCTGGATGAGCGCAAGAGCAAGGTCGTGGAGCTGCGTTTCTTTGGCGGCCTCAGCGTCGACCACACGGCGGAAGTATTGAAAGTGTCCCGGCGAACGGTGATCAACGACTGGAATCTGGCCAAGGCCTGGCTTCACCGCGAAATGACGAACGGGTGAGGAGACTGATCCCGGGATCCTCTAATGAGGTCCACTCAAGCTGGCGGCCGACGGCACCGTTTCAGTCCTGGCAGCTTGACCGCCAGTCCTGGCGGCGTAGTCGTGCATCCGCCCGTCCAGTTCAGTGCGGATCAAGCGGGCCTGTTCTGGGGTGAAACCGAGACGACCGCTTCGAGCATGGTGGAGGTTGTTCGACGTCCAGCGAGCCAGCATGACACCGACGTTCGAATGATCATTCCCGGTCGGGAGCAACAGGTGACCGAGTTCATGCGCGATCACGTGCCCCAGGGCTATGGCTATCGTGGACTGCCGTTGGTGTTCCAGCGTATGGCGTTCGACCAGACATTGAAGGCGGTCGTAGAAGACATAGGCGACCGGCCCCAGACCGGCCTCGCTGTGGGCCAGCCCCATCACCGAGGTATCCCATGCGACGAACGAGCGCGGCAGAATGTGGATCCGGATCCATGGAGGGCACGGACTGAGGGCTGGGTTGTCGCCACAGACCTCGGAATCGACCCAAACCGGCACCACTCCGACCCTGCCGAAGATCCGATCAACCTGTTGCTGGGCGCGGGCCAGCGCACCCTCGGGCAGTCGAACGTACTCATATACTTGAAGGCGAAGCTCTCGCGGTGCCTCCCCGGCCCACACTCTTTCCGGCAGAAGGGAGCTCATCGTTAGGAAAAGTATCAGCGCCCCGGCCTGCCTCTGTGATCGAGTCATTGCGTTTCACCTCCGATGTGGTCTCATCTGAACGGGCGGGAAACGCGTTGGAGAAGTGCAGTCAGGGTGCTTTTTTTTGGAAGGCCGGATCGGGAGGTGATAAGTTGGTGAAAATATTCACTCACCTCAGGCCATGACCGACGAACGCTGGAAGCAGGTCGAAACGCTGTTCCGGCAGGCGCTGGAACGCGAGCCCCAAGAGCGCGACGCTTACCTGGACGGAGTGTGCGTGGGAGACGATGCGCTTCGTCGGGAGGTCGAATCGCTGCTTGAGCGCTCCGAAAACGCCGGGAGCTTCATCGAGAAGCCGGCGATCGGCGGGACCCAACTGCTGGTCGGGAGAACGCTGGGTTCCTACAGGATCCTGGAATCGATCGGCAAGGGCGGCATGGGCGAGGTATGGAGGGCGCGTGATACGAAGCTGGGTCGCGAAGTGGCCATCAAGACCCTTCCCGAAGAGTTCGCCAAGGACGAAGAACGGCTGGCCCGGTTTGAACGAGAAGCGAGGCTACTCGCGTCGCTGAACCATCCGAACATTGCCACGATCCACGGCCTCGAAGAAGACAACGGCACACGCTTTCTGGTCCTCGAACTCGTCGAAGACATCTGAGGAAGTCTGTCAAGCCAAGAGTTCGGCCAAAGGCGAACGGTGCCGGTGAAGAGCCTCCACGTATTGCGACTCGTCGTAGGGCCGGCGTTCTTTCCAGCAACGGAAGATGATCCGGATCCATTTGTACGCCAGCGCGCGCACCGCCGCATGATGCCCGTTGCCGCGACCCCGCTGACGCTTGTAGTAGGCCCGGGCCCATGGGGAGTACGGCAGCGACAGCTGGGCGAACTCGTGGAACGTCTGTTTGAAAAACTTCGAGCAGGCCCAACGATGATGCACCCAGTGCATCTTGCCGCTTTTGACCGTGACCGGTGCGATGCCGAGCCGTTGCACATCGCTGGCGGACTTGAATCGATTCCGATCCGTTCCCATCACAACAAGCAGGCGAGGCGCAAAGACTGGGCCGGCGCCCGGAAAACTTTCAAACAGTTCGTGATCGGCGTGCTGCGCAAATAGGTTCGCCAGTGTGCGATCAAACTCATTCACCGCATCGATAACGGCCCGTAGCTGGACCACGGTGGCTCGCATCGCCAGGCTCAGACCGGTCACGATGGCCGGATCGTCCGTCAGGGGCCGTGCGACACGGATCTGGGCAATCCGCTCTTCAATCCGTTTCCGGCTGCGACACCGGTGGCTGTAATAGAACTTCCGCAACGTCTCAGGTCGGACCTTCCGCACATCGGCCAGTGTGGACCACCGCATCAGAAAGTCGCAGGCCTGGATTGTGTCGAGCGCACCGGCCCAGTCCAGGGCCTGTGGAAAATAGGATTTCAGCAACGTCGTAATCCGATGCCCCAGCCGCACGCGGTCCTCGACGGTGGTGCGGCGGTGTTGGGCCAGGATGTCAATGGTTCGCGTCTGGGCGTCTTCCGGAATCCAGGGTCGCAGACACGCCTGATGCTTTCTGAAGAAGTCCTTCAGCAGCCGCGCATCGGATGGATCATCCTTTGCGCCACTGACCGCCAGCGCGTCCCGATACCGGGCCACCGCTTTCGGATTGATCGGATACAGGACAATAAACTCGTACATCATCAAGGCATGAATCAGCGCGCCTTTCGCCTGCTCGATTGCAATCCCAACCGGCCGTCCACCGAACTGCTCGCGCAGCTGGCCGATCCAGGCGTGGATCGTCTCCGGTTTCTGCTCCAACTCCAACTCTTCCATCACGGATCCGTCCGCCGATTCCAAACACACGGCGTGTGTTCGATCGGCCCAGTCCAACCCCACGTAAGCTGCCAGTTCCATCTCTTCCGACTCCTTTCCTATTCAGGCCTGTGGTGCGTTTTTCCCCGCACGCTTGGCTTTAGCCCCGCGCAAACCTTATAGTGAGTCCTCTAAGGACGGCATCTGAGTATGCGATGTCGGACCAAAGCACTCCGTCCCGCTCGAAACTCTTCGACTAACCGTTTCGACCCGGTGGGCGACACTGATTCGTAGCGGGACGGAGCGCATCTTGAAAACACGCCCGTCCATTATCCGACTTTTTCAAATCGCCCGGTGCGCTGTGGGAAATGCCGCCCCTGTGGATATCCGCGCTAAAAAACGCGCTCGCATATCCACAGCGGCTTGGAAAAAGCTTCGCAAAAAACGCTCCGCTTTTACCACATTTCCCACAGCGTCGACGGCGGCGAATCTCCCATTCTTCTCTCCTTCTTCTCCTAGATCTCGAGCTGGACCTACTATAAGGCGACACGCTGGGGGATCGATTGAAGCGTGGAGCCATCCCGGTCGAGGAATCGCTCAAACTCGCCCTCCAGATCGCTGAAGCCCTCGAAGCCGCGCATGAGAAGGGTGTCATCCATCGCGACCTGAAACCCGCCAACATCAAGGTCACGTCCGATGACAAAGTGAAGCTGCTGGACTTCGGCTTGGCCAAGCTGACTGCTGGACGGGATGCCGCGTCGCGACGGTCTCAGATGCCGACGCGTGGCGACTCTGAACTAACCGCGAAAGGCACGATATTGGGCACGTTCTGCTACATGGCGCCCGAACAGCTCGAAGGCAAGGAGGTGGATGCCCGCACCGACACCTACGCACTGAGTCTGGTGATCTACGAGATGATCACGGGAAAGCGGCCGTTCGACGCCGACACCCAGGCGAGTCTGATCGCGGCCATTTTGAAAGACAAGCCCCAGCCGCTTTGTGAACTGCAGCCGGACACACCTCCGCAATTGGATCGTGTCGTGCAAACGGGATTGGAGAAGGACCCGGACAACCGCTGGCAGTCGGCACGGGAAGTCAAGCATGCGCTGGAATGGATTGGAATCGAGGTTGCGGGAGCGGTTGCGCCTGCGGACAAACAGTGGTTGTGGAAGGGAGTGGCAACAGCGGCCGTGCTTGCTCTCGTGGTCGGAGCATGGATTCTGTGGCCTACACCAGCACCGGTGGTCGAATCCATGCGCTTTGAACCGGTACTGCCGGCCGGCCTCGAGTTTAACCCCGCAGAGGGAACCACCTTCGCCGTGTCGCCGGACGGCCGCTACATTGCGATTACGGGTGGGACACCGCGTCTGTCTTCCACACCCGTCGTTCTCGCACCCCTCTTTCTATGGTCCCTGAATTCTGGGGAAGCCACGCCCTTGCCCGGCACCGAAGGGGCGTTCCGGCCCTTCTGGTCGCCGGATGGCCGCTCGATCGGCTTCGTCGCCGACGGCGCGCTGAAACGCGTGGACATTGTCGGCAGCCCGGCGCAGACCATCCTCAGCGAGGGGGCGGGAAATTGGAGCGGCGCCTGGAGCTCAAGCGGCGTCATTCTTTTCCAAGGTGCGGGTGGCGGGTTCTATCAGGTTCCGTCCGGAGGCGGTGAACCCGTCCCCGTCACCAGGGCCCCCGACGAATTACATCATGAGGATCCCGTTTTCTTGCCGGATGGCCGGCACTTCCTCTACTGCATGCACTCCCGCGGGCTAGACCTAGCGGAAACCTATGTTGGTTGGCTCGATGCGACGCCAGAGGAGCAGGCTACGACGCCTTTGTTGGGGGCTGGCGGAGGGCGATTCGTGGAGAATTCCGAAGGAGGTGACGGGTGGCTGCTGTTCCCGCGGCAGGGGACGCTTCTGGCCCAGAGATTCGACCCGGCTGCACTCGAGCTGACCGGCGATGCCGTTCCGGTGGCCGCCGAAGTCGGCGGGATCTGTGGCGCGTATTCGGCGTCTGCCAATGGCGACCTGCTCGTCTACTCTGCAGAGACCGGTCCGGGTGTCGTGGGGCCGCGGATGCTCGTCTGGGTGGACCGGGAAGGAGAAGAGGAGGCGCTGGACGCACCGCCCCGCGCATACTACAACCCAAGCATTTCACCGGAAGGAAACCGGGTGGCGGTCTATATCAATGACGACGATCTGGACATTTGGATATGGGATTTCGAACGCAAAACACTGACGCGATCCACGTTCGATCCATCTGCCGATAGAACGGCGATCTGGACGCCTGATGGGGAGCGCCTCGTGTTCCGCTCCGAGCGGGATGGAGTCAGCAATCTGTTCTGGAAAAAGGCGGATGGCACAGGCCAGGTCGAGCGCCTGACAACGAGTCCAAACCGTCAAGTTGCCTTTTCCGTATCGCCCGACGGCCAGACGCTCGTTTTTGCAGAAGCACGAGGACCCACTCCGGCAGAAGATGACCTCCACATTGTTTTCTTGAAAGGTGGGTCGGAGGCTGAAGTCCTTTTGAGGACTGAATCCCTGGAGCGAGCCGGGCGCATTTCACCTGATGGCCGCTGGCTAGCCTACCATTCGAACGAGTCGGGCACAAACGAGATCTATGTGCACCCGTTTCCTGACGTGGAAAGCGGCAGGTGGCAAGTTTCGACCGCCGGGGGCACGCGTCCGCAGTGGGGGCCGGATGGCCGGGAATTGTTCTACGTTTCGGCCGATTTGCAATTGATGCGGGTTCCAATCCGGACCGAGGGCACTTTCAGTTATGGAAGCCCAGAGGCGCTATTCAGCTACCGACCTTATTTCAATTACTTTGATGTTTCAGCCGACGGCCAACGGTTTCTGATGATCAGACCAGTCGCCGCTGATAGCGATGGCGAGGCCCCCACCCAACGAATCAAGGTCGTTCTGAACTTCTTTGAAGAACTGAAGGAACGGGTGCCGGCGCCGTAGTGTTCGCTGATCAATCCACCTCCCAAACGCCAAGAATCCCTTCCAACTTCCTGAAGAGCGGCGCACTGTCAGAATCCACTTGGACGTGTTGCGAGCTCATGGCGGATTAGTAACCAAAAGTCGCCAAGGGGCGAGTAATGCGCCGCCTCAGAATCGGTAATCGGTAGGGCGTTTTTCGCGGGTTATCCCACGATGTGGACTGTTCGATTACCCAATTTGCAATAAGTCCTACCCAAAAACTAATAACTAATGGCCGGGTTTGTGTGTCAAACAGAACAGGGGGCTATGCAAGATCTTCGGCAAACTACGCGAGGGTGCGATTGTCGGGCTTGCGTGGCATGAGGCCGAGCAGGATCATGCCGACGACGAAGCCGCCGATATGGGCCCACCAGGCGACGCCGCCGGCCCCCGGATCGGCGACGGAGAGGGAGCTCGCTCCCGACAGGAACTGCATGACGAACCAGAATCCGAGAACGATGATCGCGGGAATCTCAATGATTTGCCAGAAGAAGAACAACGGAATCAGGGTCAGGATGCGCGCAAAAGGATACAGGAGGAGATAGGCACCCAAAACGCCTGCGATCGCCCCGCTTGCACCGACGCTTGGAATAGTGACGTAGTAGTTGAGCGCGGTGTGAACCCCGCCGGCGCCGAGGCCGGCGAGAAGGTAAAAGAGGAGAAAGCCCCCGTGGCCGAGTCGATCTTCGACGTTGTCGCCGAAAATCCAGAGGTACCACATGTTGCCGATCAGGTGGAGCCATCCGCCATGCAGAAACATCGACGTAAAATAGGGGATGACGATCGACGACAGGGATTGTCCCGACGCTGGCCATTGGAATACATTTATAGGTACGACACCGTATTCGTACATGAAGGGCATCAGGTTCTGGCCGAGAGATAGCTCGTACAGGAAAACCAGCGAATTGACGATGATGAGCGATACCGTGACGACCGGACGCGTTCGGGATTGGATGTTGTCTCGAAAAGGGATCATTTTGTCTCGCTGGGTCCTGGTAGGGCTTCTGGTCGTATCGTTCCTGTTGGTCGATGCTGGACGGGTGGTGGGTCAAACGATCGATCCCGAGGCTCTAGAAGCATTGTACAGCCTCGATTTTGACCTCGCTGAAGGAAAATTCCAGCAGCTGACAGAAGAGGATCCGACCAACCCGCGCTACTGGAACCTGTTGGCGTCGTCGATCTGGCTGAAGATCGTCTACGAGCAGGAAAAAATGAACCTGGACAGCTACTCCGGTTCCAGGCTCGGCACGAGCGACTCCGATGACTCGGTCGAAGCCGAAACCGAAGCCCGCCTTCGCCGCACGCTGGCCCGGGCCATCGAGACGGGCGAGGCGATTCTGGCGGAACATCCCGACGACATCGAGGCACTATACGCGCTGGGCATCGCTCACGGCACGCTCGCTAGCTTCGAGGCGACAGTCAGGCGTGCATACCTCAAAGCCAACGGCGAAGCGAGGAAGGCCCGCGAATACCACATGCGGGTTCTCGCGATCGACCCATCCTATAACGACGCCCGGCTCACGATCGGCACCTACGACTATGCCCTGGGCGTGATCCCGGGTTTCCTCCGGTTTCTGCTCGGGTTCATCGGCATACGGGGCGGTGACAGGGAGGGCGGCATCGAGCAGTTGGAGTATGCCGCCCAACTCGGCCGCCGGGCCAGCACGAACGCGAAGATGGTGCTCGTCGTCATTTACAACCGCGAGAAAGAATACGACAAGGCTCTCGAGGTTCTGCACGACCTGCATACGAGCTACCCGAGGAACTTCCTTCTCGAATTGGGCAAAGGGGCGATCTACGAACGGAAAGAAGAATGGGGCCGTGCGAGCGAGGTCTACCGTTCCGTCCTCGCTAAGGTTCAGACCGGTCAGGATGATTACGACAGGCTCGAAATCGATTCGGTGCTCTTCAAAATCGGTGAGATCAACGTTCACGGGTTCGAAACCGAAGGACTGAGCCTCGACGAGGCCGTGGTCGCGTTCGAGAAGGTCGCCATCAGCGATGAGGCGGGCGACGACCTGAAGGGACGGTCCTACCTGTGGATGGGGAAGATATTCGACTCTCGCAATCAGCGCTCCGAGGCACTGGAGCGGTACAATGCCGTACTGGCGCTGGATTGCGCCGAGGATATCAAGCGCGAAGCGAGAGACTACCGACGGCGGCCTTTCAAGGGCTGACCATCCCGCGACTTCGCAGAAACTTCCTCGCTTCTTCCAGCTTCGGTATTCCCGCCCGTGCACCGATCTTCATACAACTCATAGCCGCGACCGCGTGGGAGAAACGGATTGTTTCTTCCAGACCCCAACACTCGAGCACGCCGTACATGAACGCGCCGTGGAAGACGTCGCCGGCCCCGGTGGTGTCCGCGACGGGGACGTCGAAAGCGGGAGTTCTTAGCTCGTGGTCTTCCTGGATGAAGACTGCCCCTGAGGCGCCGAGAGTGATTCCAGTGACCGCCGCCCCGTATCGATCCGACAAGGCTCGAGCAGCTTCAACGGGATTCGTTCGATCGGTCAAGGGCAGGGCAAAGTCTTCGGCGGCGATCAGGTAGTCCACGATCGAGAGCAGGTCCTCGGTTGTTTCGTCGTAGATTTGATCGATGTCGATGACGATCGGGATCGAGGCCTCCTTGGCCCAACGGGCTGCCTGGAGCGCGGCCTCGGAGTCCCGGCCATCCAGGTGGAGGATCCGACCGGATAGGACGGCCTCCTTCGACAGCGCTTCGGGTGGAAAGATCAGCCGCTCGTCACGGTGCCACAAGATCGTTCGCTCACCGATTCCATCTTCGACGAGAATGAAAGCCACCTGACTTGTCGCCTCCTCCACGATTCGAACCCCGGTCGCCTCCAGACCCTCCTGCTCGAGACTTTCGATCTGGAGGCGCCCCAGATAGTCGGAACCGACTGAGCCAATGTAGCGGGCCGAGAGGCCCAGACGCCGGCAGGTGGTCAGCGCGGTGGCGACCTGTCCGCCGGGTTCGAGGCGGACTTCCCGGATGGCTATTTTGGAGTGGGGCTCGGGAAATCGGGGAAGGATGGAGATGTAGTCCATCGCGTTGAGACCCAGACCGACGACGTCAAACGAGTTGGGAATCGTGGTGGAATTGGCGCGGGGTGGCATGTTTAAATCTAATGCTGCGCTTGGGCCCCGTTCTGACGGTTGGTCGTGCCACGATCAGTGTGGACCATGCCGCTTCATGAGAGCGACTCCATCATACTAAAGACGTATCCTCTCGCTGAGGCGGATCGGATCGTCGTGTTCTTCAGCCGGGAGTACGGAAAGGTCCGTGGCGTCGCGAACGGCGCGCGCAGAATCAAGAGCCGGTTCGGAGCATCGCTGGAACCACTGGCTCAGTCGAGGGTGACGTTTTTCCGGAAGGAGAACCGGGAACTGGTCCGGATCCGCTCCTCCGAACTCATCGACTCGCCGATGAGGCTGTTCGAGGACTACGACCGGGCTATCCTGGCCAGTCACATCGCCGATCTCGTCGACCGTTTCCTGCCGGATCACGAGGTTCAGGACGCCGTCTTCCGGCTGTTCAGCCTTGCGCGGCGTGCGTTGGTGGCCGGTTGTCCGCTCGATCTGGCCCGCTGTTATTTCGAAGTGTGGATGCTCCGCCTCGCAGGCGTGTTTCCCGACCTGTTCACGTGCTCGGCCTGTTCACGCGCGCTGGGCACCGAAGACGAACGCGTCCTCCTCTCCGGTCTGACGGCCGTGGCATGCGTGGGGTGCGGCTCCGGCAACGGAACCGAGGTTCCGTCTTCGACGATAGCGACCCTCGGCCGGATCCTGACGACCTCGCTCGACGTGGAGGCAGTCGCGCCGGTCCCCGAGGGTTTGCAGCACATCCAGCAACTCAACAAGTTCTGGATCGAACACTACTTCGAACGATGAACTTTCAAGACCTGATTCAGTCGTTGATGGACTTCTGGGGCCGGCAGGGCTGCGTTCTGCAGCAGCCCTATGACGTCGAAGTCGGCGCGGGTACCATGCATCCCGAGACATTCCTGAGGGTGCTCGGACCCGAACCTTACCGGGTGGCCTACGTCGAGCCGTCCCGGCGACCGGCGGATGGTCGATACGGCGAGAATCCGAACCGCCTCGAAAAGCACCACCAACTGCAGGTCATACTCAAGCCGCCCCCGGCCGACATCCAGACGATCTACCTGAACTCGCTCACGGCCATGGGCATCAAACTGGAGGAACACGACATCAAGTTCGAGGAAGACAACTGGGAAGCCCCCACGCTGGGAGCGGCCGGGGTCGGTTGGCAGGTGATGCTCGACGGGCAGGAAATCACGCAGTTTACCTACTTTCAACAGGCGGGCGGCCTGGATCTCATGCCGATATCGGGTGAGATCACTTTTGGGTTGGAGCGTATTGCCATGTTCCTCAACGACGTGGACAACGTCTTCGACCTTCCGTGGAACGATCGGGTGTCCTACGGAGAAGTGCGTCATCGCGACGAGTTCGAGTTTTCGAAGTATTACTTCGAGTGCGCCGACATCGAGCGCTACTTTCGGCTCTTCGAAGAATTCGAAGAGGAATCGAAGCGTCTGATCGACGAGGATCTCGTTCTGGCTTCATACGAGAATTGCCTGAAGTGCTCCCACATTTTCAACGTGCTCGACGCCCGGGGGGCAATCAGCGTGACCGAGCGGGCACGCATGATCGCTCGGGTCCGAGTTCTGGCCGTGGCCGTCGCCAAAGCCTATCTCGCGAGCCGCGAAAGCCTCGGGTTCCCGTTGTTGGGAACGGCCGATGAAGAGGGGGTGGCTCGTGGCGAGTGAGTTCCTCCTGGAAATCGGATGCGAAGAGATTCCGGCCCGGGCGATGCGTCGCGCGCTGGATGATCTGAAGCAGCGCTTCGAAACGTTGCTAGATGAAGAGAAGCTCGCCCACGCCGGCGTCGAGACGCTCGGATCAGCCCGCCGACTGGTCGTTCGCGTCGTGGGACTTGCCGAAGGCCAGGAAATCCGCACCGTAACAAAGCTTGGGCCCCCGAAGAACATCGCGTTCCAGGAGGGCAAGCCCTCGAAGGCGCTCGAAGGCTTCGCGCGGAAATCCGGTGTCGCCGTCGACGCCCTCGACGTCATCGAGACCGAACGTGGGGAGTACATGGGGTTCGAGGCCCGAATCGAGGGTAAGACGGCTTCGGAAATCCTTGCGGCCGGGATCCCTGACGTTGTGGGGTCCCTGACGTTTCCCAAGATGATGTACTGGACCGATGACCGGCAGCGGTTCGCCCGTCCGATCCGTTGGGTGTTGACACTCCTCGGTGGAAGCACCGTTCCCGTGGAGTTATTTGGCGTCGGTTCGGGATCGGCGACCGACGGCCACCGCATCCTGGGCCGACGTTCGATCGCCGTCGATTCCTTCGATGATTACGTTCGCAAGCTTGAGAACAACTTTGTCCTGGTTTCCGAGGAATCCAGGAAACAGAAGGTCGAGGCCGAGCTGACGGAGGCTGCATCCCGTCTAGATGCCCGCCTCGTGTCTGATGAACGGCTGCTGGAAGAAGTGGTCTACATCAACGAATATCCGACCGTCATCGTAGGCGGGTTCGAAGAGCGTTTTCTCGAGGTGCCGAGAGAGGTATTGATCAGCGTAATGCGGGAACACCAGAAGTATTTCGCGCTCGAGACCGGTGACGGTTCGCTGCTGCCCTATTTCCTGGCCGTGATGAACACGAACGAGGACCGGCGGGGGCTGATACGCGTCGGGCACGAGCGCGTGCTTCGAGCACGGTTGAGCGACGCGCTGTTCTTCTGGGAAGTCGATGGTAAGCAGACCCTGGAGGAGCGCACCGCCGGCTTGAAATCGATTGTCTTCCAGAAGGAATTAGGAACCTACGCCGAGAAGGTCGACCGGATGCGCACGCTTGCCGGGCGGGTAAGGGAGTTGACCGGATCGGACGTTCCAACCGACGTGCTGGACACGGCTCTTCGTTGGGCGAAATCGGATTTGACGACGGACCTGGTCGGTGAGTTTCCCGACCTCCAGGGCGTCGTCGGAGGATTGTACGCCCGCCGCGAAGGTGCCCCGGAGGAACTGTGGCGGGCGATCTACGATCAGTACAGGCCGCGGAGCCTTGAAGATCGGTCGCCGGACACGCCGACGGGCGTCGTCGTTTCCCTGACCGACAGCCTGGACACTGTGATCGGATGTTTTTCGCTGGGCTTGATCCCGACCGGCTCCGCCGACCCACTTGGGCTCCGTAGACATACGCAGGGGATCATCAAGACGCTGTTGGACCACGGCCTGCCCTTCTCGCTGGAGGGGATCCTGGCGTCCGACCCCCGGTTGGAAGGCGAGGGAGCGAACGCCGTTCGCGGATTCTGGGAGGATCGCCTCCGATACATCCTGGGCCGGCGGGGTTTTGCCTACGATGAGATCAGCGCGGTTCTGGCCACCAGCTCCGACAGCCCTTCCGACGTCCTGGCACGCGTCGAAGCGTTACACGACGTTCGTCAGAGCCCCGACCTGGTTGCCATCGCGACCGCCTTCAAGCGAATCAAGAACATCCTCAGGCAGTCGGAGAAAAGGGGTGAGGCGATCCTGGGAGATGTCGAGGGCGACGACCTGGAGCCGGCCGAGGATGTTCTGGCTTCGGCGCTTCGTAATCTGGAGCCGCAGGTCGCCGCCTGGTCCCGAGAAGGCGAGTACCGGAAGGTACTCGAACAGATGGCGAATCTACGCGCCCCGGTGGACGAATTCTTCGACAAGATTCTGGTCATGCACGAAGATGCGTCGGTCCGGATGCGCCGTCTGGTGCTGCTGAAACACTTGTTTGAGACCTTCCTCCAGGTTGCGGACATTTCCGAAGTCGTGGTGTCCGACTGAGGCGTAGGGGACTGCGAGAATGAGCCAATACGTATACTTCTTCGGCGACGGTGGAGCCGAGGGCAACGGGGTCATGAAAGATCTGCTCGGCGGCAAAGGGGCCGGGCTTGCCGAGATGAGCAAGGCCGGACTGCCTGTGCCGCCGGGTTTTACCATCAGTACAGACGTCTGCAAGATCTACTACGAGTCGGAAGGAGCGCCTGACGCCGCAGTGGATGATCAGGTGAAATCGGCCCTCGCTCGGCTCGAGAAGGTGACCGATCAGAAGCTCGGCGACGCGGAAAAGCCCTTGCTCGTGTCGGTTCGGTCCGGTGCGAGGTTTTCAATGCCAGGAATGATGGACACGATCTTGAACCTGGGTCTGAACCCCATGACGGTCGACGCCATGGAGCGTCGGACCGAGAACCCCAGGTTTGCCTGGGACAGCTATCGGCGTTTCATCCAGATGTTCGGCAACGTCGTGCTGCAGGTGCCCAGGGAAGCCTTCGAAGACATCCTCGACCAGGCAAAAGATCAGGCCGGAGTGACCGATGACACGGAACTGTCCGCCGAAGCGCTCGCCGGGATCGCAAACGCGTACAAGAAGGCCGTGTCAGGGACGACGGGAAGAGAATTCCCGGACGAACCCCACGAGCAGCTGCGACTCGCGATCAACGCCGTGTTCGGTTCCTGGAACAACCCCCGTGCCATCCACTACCGCCGGATGAACCAGATACCGGCCGAGCTCGGAACCGCCGTCAACGTCCAGGCGATGGTCTTCGGCAACATGGGGGACACCTCCGGAACCGGCGTTGGTTTCACGCGAAATCCCTCGACGGGTGTGCACGAGTTCTACGGAGAGTTCCTGATGAACGCCCAGGGCGAGGACGTCGTCGCCGGCATCCGGACGCCGGTACCGATCGCCGAACTCGAGACCGTCATGCCGGACGTCTACGACCAGTTGCGCGACATCGCCACGCGTCTGGAAAAGCACTATCGCGACGTGCAGGACTTCGAGTTCACGATTCAGGAGCGTCGTCTTTACATGCTCCAGACCCGAAACGGCAAGCGGACCGGGCCAGCGGCGGTCCGGATCGCCGTGGAGATGGTTCGCGAGGGGTTGATCGACGAGACGCAGGCCATCATGCGGGTCGATCCCGCGCAGCTGGACCAGTTGTTGCATCCTCAGCTGGATCCCGACGAAGACCACGCCGTGATCGCGACCGGGTTGCCGGCCTCTCCGGGGGCCGCGACCGGAAAGATCGTGTTTACCGCCGATGAGGCAGCCGAGCAGGGCGGCCTCGAGAAAGTCATCCTGGTTCGCAAGGAAACCGTGCCCGATGACATCCACGGGATGGAAGTCGCAGCCGGGATCCTGACTTCCAGGGGTGGGATGACCAGCCACGCCGCCGTCGTGGCGCGCGGAATGGGCAAGTGCTGTGTGGCCGGTGTCGATGCCTTGCAGATCGACGAGCGCAACAAGACCGTCGAGGTCGCCGGCAGGCGGTTTCATGAGGGGGATTTCATCACGCTGGACGGTTCGAACGGTCGCGTGATCGAAGGGCGAGTCCAGACCGTAGAACCGGATCCCAACACTGGCGACTTTGCGGAATTCATGGGGATGGCCGACAAGATTCGGCGTCTCGGCGTGCGGACGAACGCCGATGTTCCCCGTGATGCAGAGGTCGCCCGGAAGTTCGGCGCCGAAGGAATCGGTTTGTGTCGGACAGAGCACATGTTCTTCGCCGAGGATCGGCTCGCCATCGTACAGGAGATGATTCTCGCCTCGAGTTCGGCCCAACGGCGCGGAGCCGTGGCGAAGCTGTTGCCGGTCCAACGCCAGGACTTCGAGGAGCTGTTCCGCGTGATGGACGGCCTGCCGGTCACGATTCGACTGCTGGATCCGCCGCTTCACGAGTTCCTTCCCAAGCGGGAAGACCTGATGGTAGAGGTCGCGCTCTTAAAGGAGCGTGGCGCCGCTGAAGATGAGGTTGAAGAGCGGGAAGCTCTACTCGGTCGTGTGGAAGATCTGTTCGAATTCAACCCGATGCTCGGCCACCGGGGCTGCCGGTTGGGGATCACGCACCCGGAGATTTCGGAGATGCAGGTGCGGGCGATTATCGAAGCGGCCTGCACGGTCCAGGGAGAAGGATTGACGGTCCGGCCCGAGATTATGATCCCGCTGGTCGGACATCCCAGGGAACTCGAAGAGCAGAAAGCGATCGTGGACCGTGTCTCAGAAGAGGTCTTTGTGGAGCGCGGTGTGCGCGTGGAGTTTCTGATCGGCACGATGATCGAGCTGCCGCGAGCCGCCGTCGTGGCGGACAAGATTGCGGAATCTGCCCAGTTCTTCTCGTTCGGGACAAACGACCTCACGCAGACCGCTTTCGGCTTTTCGCGGGACGACGCCGGAAAGTTCATCGATGCGTACGTGCGCCGCGGAATCCTGGAAGCGGATCCGTTCCGACAGCTCGATGTGGCGGGTGTCGGGCAACTGATTCGAATGGCCTGCAAGAAGGGCAGGGAAGTGCGTTCCGACGTCAAGCTCGGCATATGCGGGGAGCATGGAGGCGATCCGGCTTCGGTCCGGTTCTTTCACAACGTTGGCCTGCACTACGTGAGCTGTTCGCCCTACCGTGTTCCGATTGCACGTCTGGCCGCGGCACAGGCCGCGATATCCGACCAATCGGAGCTGTTTCGTACGGTATAGGGTTTGATTGTCTGACAGTCGCAGCAGGAGGGTTCAATGAATCTACTCCTACTTTCAATCCTGGAAAGCGATCTGGACTTCCTTCGGGCCTCCTCGAAGAATTCACAGCGCGAGAACGGTCGCAGGGTCGGCAACGCGACGGTGAAGGCGATCGAATACCTGCATCGGAACAAGATGTATATCGTCGGGGGGTTGATCGTGGGCAATCCCGACGACACGCGGGAGTCGGTCCAGGAGAACCGCGCCTTTTGGCGGATTTCCTCTGAGGCGTCATTTCCATCAGGTCTCTGCGTTTCTTTCTTTTTAGTTCTTTTTCTTTCTTTCGTCCTCTCGAAAGTTTTCCACAGCGATTGTTCGCTCCAGGATGCTCTGTAATCGCCGATCGACATCCGAGTCGATCATTGGGTCGGCCCGTTGGGACGCGTTTAGGCAGCCGGCGTCTGACGGTGCCAGTCCCTTTTGTGTTCCTTCAACAGGTCCATGTTCAAGTAGCGGATCGCTTCGATCCAGTTCTCGTGCGTTTCGGTGGTCAGCGCCCGAATCAAACGCAGACAGCTGGCTGCGTTGGGGAATATCCGCACCACGCGCGTTCGCCGTTTGATCTCTTCGTTGAGCCGTTCCAGCATATTGGTGGATTTCATGTGTTTGTGATGCTGAAGCGGCAGCGTGTAGAAGCTTAGTGTCTCGTCGATATTGTCTTCGACCCAGTCGCAGAGTTTGGGATATTTCTGCCCCCACTTGCTCAACCATGCCGCCAGGTCCTGCCGCGCCTCCTGGAGGTCCCGCCGGTCGTAGAGCCAACGCAGTTCCTGGAGACAATCGTCATCGGCTTTGCGCGGCAGATAATCCAATGCGTTTCTCAGAAAGTGGACGTAGCAGCGTTGCCAGATCGCTTCGGGCAGGACTTCTGCGATGGCTTTCTTCAACCCGGCATGATCGTCGGTCACCACGAACTCCACGCCGCACAAGCCGCGTTGTTTCAAACTCAGTAACAGTTCCCGCCAACTGGTCGTGCTTTCCCGTTCCGCCAGTTCCACCGCCAACACACCGCGCCTCCCGTCCCAGTTGATTCCGATCGCCACCAGAACCGCTCGGCTCCGGATGACCCCGTCTTGGCGCACCTTCTCGTAGCGCGCATCCAGAATCACGTACGGGTATTCTTCCTCCAATGCTCGCGTCGCAAACTTTTTCAGCTCCGTGTCCAGTGTCTTATTGATCCGGCTGATCGTGCTGGCCGAAAACGAATGCCCGCATAATTCTTCGGTGATGGCCTTGACCTTGCGCGTCGACACGCCCTGCACGTACATCTCGGCCAAGCTGGCCACCAAAGCTTTCTCGCTGCGTTGGTAGCGTTCAAACACTTCCGTGCTGAACCGCCCGGCCCGGTCCTGCGGCACGCGCAGCTCCAGCTTGCCCACCCGCGTGACCAGGCCCCGCCCGTAATAGCCACTCCGATATCCGGTCCGCCCCGCCGTTCGTTCACTCTTGGCCGCGGCCACAACCTGCTCCATCTCCCCCTCGAGAATTTCCTGAACCACCTCCTGCACGACGCTTTTCAGCAGATCCTTTTCCTCTCCTAACAGTTCTTTCCAATCCACTCCCTTTCGCTTAATCTTAGTTCGGGCCATCGGTTCATCTCCTTCGTTTCAAAGTTGTTGGTTACCAACTTTTCGGAGATACCCTGGCCCCTTCCTATTTCAGGACCCCTTTTTGCAGAAACTCTGAAACATAACCTCGTGGGCAATCCCGACGACACGCGGGAGTCGGTCCAGGAGAACCTGAAATTCGCCCGCCGCCATGTCGACTGGCCCTACATCCAGCACCCGACGCCCTATCCGGGTACGCCGATGACCCAGAACTTCGAGAGGCAGGGTCTGATCACGAACGACCGCCTGGAAGAGTATGACGGCACGACCGCGGTCGTTCAGACGAAATACCTGACGTCGAAGGAGATCGAATTCATGCGGTGGCAAGTCGACCGCTGGATGAAGACCAAACACATCTTTGCGAGCGCCGCGCACAATTTCTACGTCTTCCGCAATGCTTTCCGGCTGCTGGCGCATTCGTTCCGTGGAAGCAGCCTGAAGTCGATGCTGGGACTCGAAGACGAGCAGAAGGTCTTTGAGCGCTACCGTTCCCTGAGAAGCTCGGAACGGAACTATATCTAACGGACACCGACACCGTTCTCGGTTATGGCTGGGGTCGGATAAGGACGTCGACTTCCGGCAGCCACTCGGCGAGCCGGCGCTTTGTCCCAGCAAAGGCGGGGTCGGCGGCCAGGTTCTTCCATTCGTTGGGGTCGGTTTCCAGGTCGTAGAGTTCCTCCGACCGATCGGCGTGACGGATGTAGCGGTAACGATCGTCCCGCACCGAATGGTCCCGGTAGGCGTTCGTGGTCACGGCGGCATGGTCCCATTCGGCGTCCGGATCCCGAAGCAACGGAACGAGACTGGTTCCCTCCAGGTGTTCCGGCATCGAGATCCCTGCCAACTCCGTCAGTGTAGGATAAACGTCCAGCAAAGAGACCGGCCTCGGGGTGCGGCTGCCGGGTGTCGTGACGCCAGGTGCCACGACAATCAGCGGCACGTGGGTCACTTCCTCCCACAGGGTCCACTTGCGCCAGCGTTGCTTCTCGCCCAGATGAAAACCGTGATCGGACCAGAGCACGATAATCGTGTCCCCGGCGCGCCCACTCCGATCCAACGCGTCGATCAGACGGCCAACCATCGCGTCTGCAAAACTCACACTGGCCAGGTAAGCCTGGACCGCCTCTTCCCACAGGTCCTCTTCGACGATCCAACGGTGTGTTTCACGTGAGTTCAGCGGGGCAGGCCAGGCTATCTCGGGCACGTCATCCAGGTCGCTCTCCACGGTCGTGGGCAGCTCGATCTGTTCGAGAGGATGCATGTCCAGGTACGCCTGCGGCACATACCAGGGAAGGTGTGGGCGGTATATACCCACGGCCAGAAACCTCGGGTCACCGCTCGAAGCTCCTAACTGGCGTTCGGCCCAGGAGACGACCTGCCCATCCCCCATCGCCGCGTCGTCGGTGACGACGGCGGACCAATCGAAGCCGAGGTAGCCCGGATTCTGGTTGGTAGGCCGTGTGGGCGGGCCGACCTCGTCGGGGAGCTGGCGGCCGACGGAGGGATAGAAAGCCTCCCACGCGTCGGGGTCGTTGAACCCGAAGAATCCCTCCGGGTAGTACGTATGGGCGTGGAAGATCTTGCCGGCACCGAACGTCCGATAGCCCTCTTCGAGAAAGTGTCTGGGCAGGGTCGGTAACCCCTGAAGTCTTTCGACGCTGCGCCAGTCCCGTCCGTTGGTGTAGACACCGGTGCTCGAAGGTCGGAGTCCCGTCAGCAGGGCGGTGCGCGACGAATTGCATGAAGTCGAGACCGTGTGGGCGTTCGTGAAGACTATCCCGCGGTCCGCGAGCCGGTCGATGTTCGGGGTCCTGGCCTGGGGATGCCCACCCAGAACTCCCACCCAGTCATTGAGGTCATCTATCGCTATGAAGAGCACATCCATCCGTCCGGGCTCAGGCGACGACGGGATGTCCTGGGCGGCGACGTCGATGGCGAGCGTCGTGACGAGAAACGCAACGCTCGCCAGCGAGGGTCCTTTCACGCCTGGCCTTCATCCTGGCCGGCGATCGACTCCAGTATCGATTCGGCACGTCCACGAATGGCCTGGTCGTCGGTCAATTCCAGCACCCGTTCAAGAACGCTGCGTGCTGCATCGGGAAAACCCTGGGCGATCAAGACACGGCTGAGCGTTACCAGATACGCGGGGTGATCCGGCGAAAGCGTCAATGCTCGGTCGAGCAGCCGGGCCGCTTCATCCAGGTCGTCACCCGCGTCGACGTACGTCACGGCAAGTTCGTGGTGCGCGTCCGCAAACTCTGGCCCGAGCCGGATGGCTTCACCGAGGTGTTGCCGGAGAAGTGCCCGTCCTTCGTCGGACAGGTCGGGGTTCACCCTGTGGTAAGCCAGTGCGTAGTAGTGGTGGCTGAGATGTGTCGGTCCTGACCCTTCGACCGCTCGTTCGAGGCTCTCCAGCGCTTCGTCATGCCGCCCTTGTTGGAGACGCAGTCCACCTAGGGACGTGTGAGGCGCCGAGAGCCCCCCCTCCCTGGCGATCGCAGCCTGCAGGCGACGTTCCGCTTCGGCGGTTCGGCCGGCTTCGAGCATGAGATCCGCAAGATAAGTCTCACCCTGCGCCGGCGAGAAAGGATCCGCATCCATCGTTACGTAGTCCTCGCCGATTCCGCTGATCGTCATCCGCAGGAACGGAAAACTCCTTTCGTCGAGGTAATCGTCAAACTCTTCCTGAAGGTCTTCGAAGCTGGTGCCAAACGCGCCGCGGAAAGACTCCTCGAAAGCTCCCCCGCCGTTCAGCAACTGGGCGAAGGTTGCCGTTTCTGCGAGACCCGGTCCCCTGTTGCGCATCATCAAGAAGTGGATCAGGGCCCATGACTGAGCCTGGAGCATCTGGTCCCGCTCCTCGTCGGCGGGATTCCCCGTGGGCGCTCCTTCGAACACTTCCGCGTACGGCAGACGGTCGTCTTCGTCCCGGACCGCTCGGATGTACTCTTCGATATGGCGTCCGATCACCAGCAGCTCGTCATCCATTTCGATCGTGCTGTAGAACTCGGCCAAGCCCTCACGGATCCACACCGGCATGTCGGGCAGGTTGTCCTCAGCAATCGTCAGGAAGAAACCGCGCATGATCGGCTCGAAGGGCTTACGGCTGCGGGATTCAGGAGAGAGGATCATGAAGTTTTCGTTCCTGCCGGCGAGGAAGTAGCCATCGGCTTCCGGGGTCAGGCCGAGCTCCTCGACGTCGTCATCGTCATCCAGAACGATCACTGTCGTCGGGGCCGGACTCCGAAGCTGCTGCCCCCTGAAGAGAGTGCTGTTGACGGCGGTGAAGAAAGCTTCAAGCCGCACTCCGACTTCTACCAAGTCGTCGTCGTCGGCTGTGCCCAGAATCCGGTAGTGCTGGGAGCGGGCACCGAGCCACTCCTGCGCAAGACTAGCCGGGGCGTTGAGGCCGATCAGGATGCCGGTCAAAACTCCGATCGAGCGGACCAGGATGCTCACACGTCTCATGGGTCACCTGCCTTTCAACAGCGTTATGTCCCTGTTCTTACCGGGAGTCGAGCAAATTGTACGACCTCCGGACGGGATTGGTGAAGCGTAATCACACGGATGAGGGGAAGGTTGGGCTGCTACTGCCCGGCGATACGGTACAGGTGGCTGAGGCTGCGGATGAAGACCGATCCGTCCGAAACGGCCATCGAGGCAAGCGTCCAGCCATCGATGGCGTTCTCCGCGAGGGCGCGAAACTCTTTCCCGGGGGAGATGACAGTCGTTATCCCTCCTTCGCTCAGGATGTGAATTCGCCCGTCCGCGTAGACCGGGGACGCGGAGAAGTTACCGAGGACGCGCTGCTGCCAGTGCGGCTTTCCGGTTTCGGCGTCGAGGCAGCTGACGACGCCGATGTCGCTCACGACATAGAGTTCGTCTCCGACCAGGAGTGGCGACGGAGTCAGAGACACAGACCGCCGCAAGGTCCATTCGATGTGTGTCTGGGTCACGTCACCCTTGCCGTCCACGCGCACGGCTATCAGCGACGGCTGCTGGAACCCTGTGGCTATGTAGACGAGCCCGTGCCCGTAGACGGGACTCGGGACGTTGGAGAAGCCATCCGGATAGTTGACGCGCCAGATTTCATCTCCGGATGTCGGGTCATAGGCGATCGTGCGAAACGCGCCTACGCTAACGAGTTGGTCGTGCTCTTCGACGCGGATCACGAGGGGAGTCGAGTATGCCTGGCTGAACGGTCTGGGCCGGGCCGTTTTCCAGCGGACCTCGCCCGTGTTCTTGTCCACCGCCACGACGAAGGCTTCGTCGAAGCCGTCGCAGTTGATAATCAGCAGGTCCTCATACAGAACGGGTGAACCCCCGTTTCCGTGCTGAGAAATGTAAGGGAAGCGCGTCTTCCAGATGACTTCACCGGATGTCGTGATTGCTGCCGTGCCCGTGGCGCCGAAGTGGACATAGACCTGATCGCCTTCCACGATGGGTGTGGGGGAGGCGTGGGTGTTCTTCAGATTCAGCAGTCGCGCATCGTCCATCCGAAAGACCTCGGAGTTAACGACTTCGCTTCCCGTCTCAAAGTCGAAAGCGATTGCTCGAAGCGATGCTGCGCCTTGATCGACGATCGCCGTCGTCAACCAGATGCGCCCTTCGGAAACGACCGGAGAAGACCAGCCCTGTCCCTGAACAGGGATTCTCCAGACCACGTTCCGTTCCTCATCCCACTCCAACGGCAACTGGCCTTCGGAGGAGTGTCCCTGTCCTGTGGGACCACGGAACTGGGGCCAGTCGTCGGCGTGCGCCGAAAATCCCGTCAGGACCAACAGCATGGGGAGGATGATTCGCCGGGTCATCGGTGTCGTCATTCTATGTCGACGCGCCCGCCGGCGCCACTTTCCCGTCTGATTCTGCATGCCTGTCTTCCTTTACAACGTCTTGCAGGAGACGATAACGTGCAATCCATATCGACACGGTTAGAAGAAAGAAGCAACCACGGAGGCACCGAGGCGCGGAGACAAGACACAAGTGCTCGGCGCCTCCGTGCCTCCGTGGCTAGTCTTCTCTCTGCACGTGCGAACACGCTTCGGTGCAGTCTCGACGAGGTCAGGAGGCTGATCGTTCAAGGAGGTGCTGTCTTGACTATTACGAAAATCGACGTTCTGTCGTTGGGAAAGATTCTCACGGTTATCTATGCAGCCTTTGGGCTCATCGGGGGCTCGGTCTTTGCGCTGCTGTCGGTGTTCGGGTTCGCCCTGACCGGAGGGGCCGAGGGGGCTACGGGTGCCCTACTCGCCCTGTTCTTCGGCGTGGGTTCGGTTATCGTGTTGCCGATTTTCTACGGCTTCATGGGCTTTCTGACAGGTTTGATCGCCGGTGCGCTTTTCAATCTGGCCTGTACCGTCATGGGCGGACTGCAGGTGGAGACTGTCTGAGCTTGACTCTCCCTGGGGACCTGCGATCAGCGTCCTCGGCAACTCAAGAGTGGCAGTTGGGGGCAGAAGTCTTGGGATGCGGGTCCGATCGAGGAGACTTTCCTCAGACCGGGCAAATCGCTTGGGGGTCGAACAGCGTCGTCAAGGCGGGATGAAAGGGGTGAGCTAACCCGCGACTCCAAATCCAGCGGCCGGGTTCTTCTTCCTGAAACGGCGGTGAAGAAGCGCGAAAAAGATCAGCATGAGGAAGGGAATCGCCGCGACGAAGAGAATCTCCAAGAGGGATACTTCGTTCATGACAGCGGAAAGCGAAACAGACCGTGTTTTTCATCCTGTGGCTCGTTTTGGCGGACACCAACGGCGGGATGTCGCCGAGTAGAGGATTGGAAGTCCGGTCTTTGCAACGCCGTCCCCCCTGAGCTGAATCGCCTCGCGGCACTGTCGCTCGCGGCCGCTGCGGCGCCACCCGGTTGAATCCAACGACCCCGTCTGCGCCTGCGGCGCATCCACCCCTCCTTATCCAAGGAGGGGAGCGGTCTGGGTGTGAACACATCAAACTCCCCTCCTCAGATGAGGAGGGGTGGCGCGAAGCGCCTGTGGTGTTGATCAGAAAAACCGTCCCGTAAGTCGCCAACTGACTACTGATTACTGACTACTTCCCCTACCCTTCTCCAACGCGTCGATCCGCTTCAGAAGCTCCGGGAGTCGCTTGAACACCGCCGAGCATTTCAGCCAGAGCCGGTTGTCAATGGCGGGATAGCCGGAAATCATCTTGCCGGCTTCGACCGAGTTGGGGATTCCAGTCTGGGCGGTGGCGATCACGCCGTCTCCGATCTCGAGGTGTCCTGCCACGCCGACCTGTCCGGTGAGGACGACGTCGCGTCCGATTCTGGAACTACCTCCGAGGCCGACTTGCGCGCAGAGCAGAGTGTTCTCACCCACGATTGAGGAGTGGCCGACTTGTACGAGGTTGTCGATCTTGGCGCCGCTCCGAATCCTCGTTTCCCCTATCGTCGCCCGATCGATCGTGGCGTTGGCGCCCACCTCGACGTCGTCTTCGAGGACCACGATTCCGGACTGGACGATCTTGTGGTAGCTGCCGTCATCCTTCTTGGCATAACCGTAGCCGTCGGAGCCGATGCGGGCGCCATCCTGCAGGATGACGTCATTCCCGATTACACAGTACTCGCGCACCGATACATGCGAATACGTTCTGAAGTTGTCGCCGATCTGCGTACCCCTGCCGATGTGGGTAAACGTGCCGATGGTCGCGTTGTCTCCGATCGTGACGTCGTCGTCGATAACAGTGTAGGCTCCGATCGACGCCCCCGCCCCGATTCGCGCCAGAGCGGAAACCCTCGCGGTCGGATCGACCACGGCCGGCGGCACCGGTGGCTGGTAGAACAGCTCGATCGAGCGCGCGAAGGCAAGATACGGATTGGGTGTGCGAAGCGTGGGTGCCGATATCTCGGGAAAGTCGTCGGTGACGAGGACCGCGCCGGCCTTCGTCGTCCTCGCGCTCGCTGCGTAACGGCGATTCGAGACGAACGTGATCTGATCCGGTCCAGCTTCCCCGATGCCGGAGACTCCTGTGATTTCTCGCTCACCGTCGCCGTGGAGCGTGCACCCGAGCTTTTCCGCAATCAGCCGTAGCTTCACGGTTCCTCCTCTTCGCTTAAACCCATGAAGGCCTTTGTCTTAGAGGCCTATGTTAGTATAGCTCCCTGGAAGGAATGAGCGAACACCGTACGCTGCTCCGGTCAGCCTCCCTCGTCACCGCAATCACTCTCCTCAGCCGCATTTTCGGTTACGTTCGTGACCTTCGGATCGCCTCTCTTCTCGGCACGGGCATCGCAGCCGACGCCTACACCGTCGCTTACATGATTCCCAACCTCCTCCGCCGCCTAGTCGGCGAAGGCGCCGTGAGCGCTGCATTCATCCCCATTTTTTCCAAGTACATTACCCGCGATGACGGAGAAGACGGGTGGGAGTTTGCCAACACCTTGATCACCCTCGTTACAGTGGTGATGACCGCAGTAACCGTCCTCGGAATCCTCCTATCGCCGTTTCTCGTTCGAGCAATCGCATATGGTTTCGTTGAAACCCCGGGCAAGCTGGAACTGACCGCCGTCCTGAACCGCATCATGTTCCCCTACATCTTCTTCATCAGCCTGTCGGCGATGGCGATGGGGATCCTGAACAGCTTTCACAAGTTTGCGGCTCCCGCATTTGCTCCGGTGCTCCTCAACCTCAGCGTGATCACGCTTTCTTTTCTGACCGGACTCTTCCGGAGCCCCGAGATCGCGTTGGCGGTCGGAGTGGTCATCGGCGGCATCGCACAGGTCCTAGTCCAGATACCGCAGCTCCTCGGGACCGGTTGGAGGCTGCGGCCGCGATTGAACCTGGCCGACGCTGCCGTGCGCCGGGCCGGGCGGTTGATGGTGCCCGTGGTTGCGGGCGTCGGCGTCGCCCAGCTCAACTTTGTCGTGGGCCGGACGTTTGCTTCCTTCCTTGGTGATGGTCCCCAGATGGCCCTGTATCTTTCCGACCGGGTGATGGAATTGGTTCTCGGAGGGTACGCGATCGCGATCGCGACCGTGGTTTTGCCTCTGCTGTCGCGCCAGGCGGCCGACCATCGGATGGACGAAATGAAAGCGACGCTGAATTTTTCATCGCGGATCATCCTGTTCATAACGGTGCCATCCACGGTCGGGCTCATCGTGCTGCGTGTCCCGATCATCGAAGTGCTCTTCGAGCACGGTGAGTTCGACGCCGCGTCCACCGCGCTGACGGCCTGGCCCCTGTTGTTTTTTGCCATCGGTCTCTCGGCCCTCTCCATGGTGAAGGTCATCGTGCCGGCGTTCTACTCGCTCGAGGATACCCGGACTCCAGTCCAGGTGGCCTTCTGGGCGATGCTCCTGAACGTCGTGTTCAACTTTGCGTTCTTCCGGCCCCTCGAAGTCGGCGGACCGGCCCTGGCGATGTCGCTGGCCGCCTTCTTCAACGCGATTGCCCTGATCGTGATATTCACCCGGCGGCATGGGACAATCGGCCTTGGTTCCATCAACGCATCGCTGGTCCGGTTTGCCGCCGCGTCGGTGCCGCTGGGATTCCTGGCGTCGGCACTGATCAACTGGCCCGGTTTCTACCACGGGCAGGCCCTGGTACAGCGTATCTTCGCACTCGGAGCGACGATCCTTGCCTCAGCCGTTGTATACTTTCTGGCGGCCTTTTTGCTGAGGAGTCGCGAGCTTCGTGAAGTTCGCGACGTTTTCCTCAGGCGCACGGGCGACGGATCGACGCCCATCTCATGACGAACGAGGAATGGGTAGACCGGTTTCTCCAGTATCTTCGGATTGAGAAGGGTCTATCAGCGAACACCCTCGATTCCTACGGGCGGGATCTGTTGCTCTACTGCGAGCATCTGGACGAAGCCGATCTGGCGTCAGCAAAGCCTGCAGATGTATCCGCTTTTGTTTCGTTCCTTTATAGTCGCGGTTTGAAGGCACGCTCGGCCGCACGGGCGTTGACCGCCATCCGGGGTTTGTACAGGTTCCTGATACTGGAAGGCGAAAGCCAGGATAATCCGACGACTGTGGTGGATATCCCGAAGTCCTGGGTTCCACTGCCCCACTTCTTGACGTTTGAAGAGGTGGATCAGCTGCTGGCCGCCCCGAAGGCAGAGGAGCGGGCGGGCCTTCGCGACCGTGCGATGCTCGAGGTGATGTACGCGACCGGTCTCCGTGTTTCGGAGCTTGTTGGGCTGAGAGTCGACGCTCTCGACCTGGACAGCGGATTCGTCCGATGCATGGGGAAAGGGAGTAAGGAACGTATCGTGCCGCTGGGCGCTTCGGCCGTCCGGGCGGTCCGGGAATACCTAGACAAGGGCCGGAAGAAACAGACCAGCCAGTATCTGTTCCTGAACTACAGGGGCGGGAAACTGACCCGGGGCGGCTTCTGGCTGATCCTGAAGACTTACGGTGAGCGGGCGAAGATTGACAAGAAAATATCGCCGCACATGTTGCGGCATTCGTTCGCAACACACCTGCTGGAGCGTGGCGCTGACTTGAGATCGGTCCAGATGATGCTCGGCCATTCCGACATATCGACGACGCAGATATACACCCACGTGATCCGGGAGCGGTTGAAGCAGATTTACAAGGCACACCATCCCAGGGCGTAAGCAATTATCGCTACGAAAAGTATGCTCCCGACCGATCGCCTGTGGGCGCCAGGTGCGGGATTCTGGAAGGAGAAAGGCTAAGTGAGTGACACTCGACAGTTGTTTACGTCAGAGTCGGTAACGGAGGGGCATCCCGACAAGCTGGCCGACCGGATCTCGGATGCGGTTCTGGACTGCGTCATGGAAGAAGACCCGATGGGCCGCGTCGCCTGCGAGACGCTGGTGACGACCGGGCTGGCTCTGGTGGCAGGGGAGATCACGACAAAATGCTACATCGACTTCGAGAGCGTGGTCCGGAGGACGGTGCAGGATGTGGGGTACGTTTCGGGCGACTACGGCTTCGATTTCAACACCTGTGCGGTCATGTCGGCGATCGACCGGCAGTCTCCGGACATCGCGATGGGTGTCGACACCGGAGGTGCCGGCGACCAGGGCATGATGTTCGGTTACGCGACCGACGAAACTCGCGAGTTGATGCCGACGCCGATCCTGCTCGCCCACAAATTGACGGCGCGGCTGGCCCAGCTGCGGAAGTCCGGCCTGCTCCCGTTTCTCAGACCCGATGGAAAATCTCAGGTATCGGTTGAATATGAAGGGGGTAAACCAATAAGGATCGATACGGTTGTTATCTCTACACAACACGATCCTGAAGCCACCGCGATGCAGATCCGTGAGGAGGTCATAACCCACGTGATCAAGGCGGTGCTTCCTGAGGAGCTCCTCGATTCCGCTACCAAGTACCACGTCAATCCCACCGGTAGGTTCGTTCGGGGTGGTCCGCAGGGCGATTGCGGGCTGACCGGGAGGAAGATCATCGTCGACACCTACGGCGGAATGGGTCGCCACGGAGGCGGGGCGTTTTCCGGAAAGGACCCGACAAAGGTGGACCGATCGGCCTGCTACATGGCGCGCTACGTTGCCAAGAACGTCGTTGCGGCAGGGCTCGCCAGCCGCGTTGAGATTCAACTTGCCTACGCCATTGGTGTTGCGGACCCGGTTTCCGTGTTGGTGGATTCGTTCGGCACCGGAAAGATGGCCGATGAGAAGATTTCAGAGCTCGTACGGGAGAACTTCCAGTTGACGCCCCGCGGGATCATCGAGTCCCTGAACCTGAGGCGTCCGATTTACCAGAAGACGGCCAGCTACGGTCATTTCGGCAGGGAAGAGCCCGAATTTTCCTGGGAAGAGACCGACAAGGCGGCCGCCCTGCGGAGCCAGGCCGCAGCCGTCTGAGTTTGAACCGCAAAGGCGCAAAGACGCAAAGTTCTTCGGTTGTTTGTCGACACGTCCACCTGGTGGCCTGTAGCAGGTGCGAGCCTATCGAACGAAATCAGACAAATGGCCTTAGCGTCTTTGCGCCTTTGCGGTGAAAAATCCCTTTCCCCTCATTACGTACGGACTTTCAAGAGCAGCCAGATTCCACTGAACCCGAATATCAGGTTCGGGAACCAGGCCGCGATCAGCGGCGACAGCCGGTTGAGCCCGCCGAGCGTGTCGAAGAATTCGAACGCCGCCCAGTAGCTGATCCCGATGACGATTGAGATTCCGATCCCGTAGAAGGCCCCCCTCCGGCCGGTCGTGAACGAGAACGGTACGGCGATGATGGCCATGATGAGCGACACGAAGGGGAACGAGAGCTTGCGGTACAGATCGACGGTTAGGCTGCTAGTGTCGAAACCGCTCTGCGAGAGGTCATCGATGTAGAGGCGCAATTCGGGATAGCTCATCTGCGAGGCTGTCCGGACTTCTTTCTTGAAGTAGTCCGGGCCATCTTCCATCTGTGCGGAGTCCCTGCGTTCGAACGCTTCATAAGCGATTGCGCCATCGCTCTGGAGTGATCGGGACCACCCATTCTCGAGTGTCCACCCCTGGCCATTCCAGCTGCCGCGCGAGGCGAACGTCCAGCGTCGCAGCCCGAAGCTTTCCGGGTCGAAGTCGAAAACCGAGATACCCGCGAAAGCGTTCCGCTCGGGATCGAAATAGTTGTAGTGGTAGATCTGGTTTTCCGAGCCCGCCATCCACTTCCGCAGCGGGTCGCGGTAGGTCTGTGCCGCTCGGCCCTTGATCCGGTTCCTGAATTCGTCCTGCCGTTGGTTGGAGTACGGAAGCAGGTAGTCCTGCATGAAATAGACTCCCACGGAAAGCAGCAGGGCAACGATCAGAAGCGGCACCGACATCCGGTACAGGCTGATTGCTCCGGCCTTTGCCGCGAGGGTCTCGTTCGTCTTGGTCAGTGTGCCGAGGTTCACGAGCACCGCAAGCAGGACGGCGAGGGGCATCACCCAGTGCAGGATCTGGGGCAGGAGAAAGAAGAAATAGCCGGCTACGACGCTCGAGCTGGCGTTGTTCTTCACGATGTCCGGGAGCAGCTCGAAGAGCGTCACGATCATGAACAACGCCACGAAGACGACGAGAACGAGGAAGAAGAAAAAAGAGAATCCCCTCAACACGTAGACGTCGAGTGTCCTGAACCAGGTGGGGTGGTGGGTGAGCGAGTAGGCCCATCGGCCGATCCAGGAACCGAACTTTGGAATGGAACTGAGCTTCCGCCGGAAGCCCTCACCGACTTCGATCAACAGACCGATCAGCCGGTTGTCCTGTTCCTTTTCCGAGCGGATCAGGAGGAATATGCCCAGGGCCGCGAACGCGAGGTTGGCTCCCCAGGTTCCGACGAAGGGAGACAATTGCGCGTTGGCGGCGATGCGTGTGCCGCCGATGAAGATCATGTAGTAGACGAGCATGAGCAGGGTGCTGACGACCAGTCCCATCGACCTGCCTCCGCGATGGGTCGACAGCCCGAGCGGCAGGCCGATGAGCGCGAACGCCAGGCATGCAAACGGAAGAGCAACACGGCGGTGGAACTCGACCTCGTCGGCGAAGGTCGCGCTGCCGGCGCCTATCGATCGCCAGAGGCCCTCGGTCGAGACTTGAGTCGGAGAAAGCTCCACCGCCGGTGTCGGGTCTGCCGGCAGCGGGACCGGGAGAGTGTTCGCGTTCCACTGCGAGAAGTCGTAGCGATCAGGGCTGAGCGCGATATGGGTGCTGCCGTTGAACAACGTCACCTCGTACGTTCCGTCGCTTGCCTCACCGCTGAAACGGCCGTACTGCGCCATCGTGACACTCGGCTTGTCCGGCGTTCCAAGGTCTGCCAGGAGGATTCCGCGCCACTCGTTCCCTTCCGCCGACACGTCCCGAACGTACAGTACGAGGTCCCCGTTACCGAGATCTTCGTTGAAGACACGTGGTTGGAGTTCGAACGACAGCTGCTTCACGCCGATCGAAAACTTGAGCTCCTCGAGCCGGGCAGCGGAAGCAGGGGCGATCCATATCGAGAGGGCCAGATTCACGGCCCAGGCCAGAAAACCGAGTGTGAGGACGGGTCGGAGTATGGCGCGCGTCGGGACGCCACCGGCACGGAAGGCCACGCTTTCGCTGTCGGACGACATCCGTCCGAATCCGGTCAGCACACCGACGAGCAGTGCAGTCGGTATGGTGACCATCAAGGCGCCCGGCAGGATCGCGGCGATGATGGCCCACACTTCGTCGGCGGTGGCCGAACGCCGGACGACCAGTTCTACGAGCCCGCCCATCTGCTGAGCTACCATGACGAAAGTCAGCGCAAGAAGCGCGATGAGCATCGGGACGAGCGTTTCGCGGAAGATGTACCGGTCGAGTAGTTTCACGTGCGACGTTGCATCTCAGACGACGTCGGATAGGGCCTCTTGCAGTTCTGGAAATCGGAACCGGTAGCCCGCTGCCAACGCCTTCTCGGGTAGGACCCGTTGCCCCGTGGCCAGTATGTCGGCGAACTCTCCGAACCCCAATTTCAACGCAAAGACCGGCGTCGGCAGGAAGGCCGGCCGGTGCAGGGCGCGTCCCAGAGCTTTAGAGAAGTCACGGTTTGTCGCAGGCTCCGGGGCAGTCACATTGACGGGTCCCGACAGGCTGGCGTTCGTCAGCCCCTCGATCAGGATGCCGGCGACATCGTCGATGTGGACCCAGGACATCCATTGACTCCCGTTTCCGATGGGGCCTCCGACTCCGAGTTTGAAAGGTGTCAGCATGTTTGCCATCGCCCCGCCGCCGGGGCCGAGGACGATGCCCATCCTGGGGTTGACCACCCGGATCCCGGCCGCGGTTGCCTTCTGCGATTCGGCCTCCCACTGCTGGCAGACTTCAGCCAGAAAGTCGGATCCGGGAGGGCTGTCTTCGTTCAGTCGGGTGGCATCGTGTGGACCGTAGAACCCGATCGCGGATGTACTGACCAGCACCGGAGGCGGGGCGTCCGAACCCCTGAACGCGTCGACTACCAGCCGTGTCGAATCCACACGACTGTTGCGGATCGCGTCCTTTGCCCTGGCCGTCCAGCGTTGGGCGACCGTTGCCCCGGCCAGGTTCACGACCCCGTCCAGCCCGGCAAGATCGGATGGATTCAGGCCTCGCCCGGGCGGATCCCATTCCAGAACACCGGCCGCTTGTGGGAGCGATTCACGGGCACGAGAGGAATCTCGGGTGATGACGACGAATTCGATGCCCCTGCGCCCGAACTCTTCGATCAACCGTTTTCCGATGAACCCTGTCGCACCGGTGACAGCTACTTTCACAAACTTGCACCCACTGCGGAGGAGTCCCACGAGTCGTGAGACGTGTTTGATTTCGCTACAATAGATCTTCGACCAACCAGAACAGCATCTCCCGGCTCATGCTTCCCGAGGCGACGTGCGACACGCCACGATCCTGCCAGAACAACGTCAGTTCTCCATCGTTGTCAAACAACAGGGCTGCCGAACCCCGGATCCCCAACCGCTCCGGCGGATTACTGAGCCCGAATCGTCCATCCTTGGGTTTCTTGTGCTCGACAAAAGCGTGTTCGTTGAGTATCGACACGCGGTACTCGGACGGGATATCGGGCCGCGGATCCTTGAAGGAGTACAGGACGAGCAGACCTTCGTCGGCCAAGCGGAAATTCTGCTTCACGACAGGAAAGAACAGAACTTCGGTCTTTCGGCCGAGGACCTTGAACTTCCGGGCGTCGCTCGGCGTTATCTCGACGCTTTCACGATGACCTTCGTCCCGCGATAAGCCGAGGAGTTCGATGTCCGCCCGGTCCCGAGCGGTGTTGTAATCCGTCGGTTTGAAGTGTTTTGATTCGACGAAAGTGACGATCGGGTTCGGGTGTTTCTTGGCTTCGAAGGGATCGCCCGCCGGAACCTGGCCCGAAGCGGCGACAACGGCACCGAGGATACAAAAGCCGCAGAGCGTCAGTCGGGGAATCATCCAAATATTCTAACAGACGTCCCGGTCTCTGAGTGCTGTAGTTGAGGGATATAATGTCGGCATGGAGAACCCTCGTGTGAAAGCGTTGTTCGTCAACCGCCGTAAGGGCGACTCCTCTCAATCGGTCCGATCGGTGACGGCCACGGAGATCGGCCTGGAGGGGGACTATCATGCCGGGCGCAAGGGCCAGCGGCAGATTCTGATCCAGTCGGAATCGATCCTTGGTGAGTTCGGACTCCAACCCGGTCAGCTCCTCGAAAACATGCTTGTGGACGGTCTGGAGGTGATGAATCTGCCGGAAGGCCAACAGTTCCGGGTCGGGGAAGCGACGATCGAGATCACGATTCCCTGCGAGCCTTGCGTTCAGATGGACCGCATTCGTTCCGGCCTTCGGACCGACATCAACGGAAAGCGCGGGCGGTTCGCCCGGGTCGTGTCACCGGGTGAGATACACGTCGGGGATTCTCTCCAGCCAGTGTAACCCCCAGGAGATCGCACGATGCCGCAGGATATGCCTGAGCACCACCGGATCGCGTTTCAGTTCCCTCACGATCGAGGAGCTCCCGGCGACGAACTGCTCAGCTACGCCAGTCTCGCGGATGAGTTGGGTTACGACACCGTATTCGTCCCCGAGTCCTGGAATCGCGACGCGTTCACGACGCTGGGAGTCATCGCGTCGCGCACGAAAAGCGTCCGTCTGGGTCCGGGCATCGTCAACGTCTTCAGCCGGACGCCGGCCCTGCTCGCCCAATCGATTGCAACTCTGGACGAGGCTTCCGGTGGTCGAGCCGTGATGGGTCTGGGCATCAGCGGTCCAGCGGTGATCGAAGGCTGGCACGGCGTTCCCTTCGACAGCGCCCTGCGGCGCACGCGCGAAGTCGTCGAGATCATTCGATTGGCACTCGGTGGAGGTCGCGTCGACTATTCAGGTGAGATTTTCCGCCTGAAAGGCTTCCGCCTCGGGTTTCAGCCGATGAGGAAGGACGTACCGATCCTCATCGCTTCGATCGGTCCGAAGAACAATCGGTTGACGGGCGAGATCGCCGACGGCTGGCTGCCGATCTGGTTGCCGCTGGGCGGCTTCGCGAGCGCGCTGGAGGAGGTCGGAGCGGTGAAAGAGGTCGCACCGAACATCATGGCATGTGTGGGGGAGGACAAACCGGCCCTCCGGAACATGGTGCGTCCCCACCTGGCCTACTATGTCGGAGGCATGGGCACCTTCTACAGAAACGCTGTCGCTCGTTTCGGTTTCCGGAACGAAGCCGAGAAGGTTCACGCGTTGTGGCAGGGCGGTAAACGGCGTGAGGCCGTCTCCGCGGTTTCCGACGCGATGATCGACCAACTCGCTGCACTCGGCTCGCGCGATGAATGCCGGCGACGTCTCGACGAGTTCCGGGCCGCCGGTGCCACGCTTCCGGTCGTCGCCGTCCCGCACGCCGCCTCGCGAGCGCAGATTGAAACGACACTCGGGGAGCTTCGGTGATCCCCAGGGTCTTGACGATCGCAGGATCGGATTCCAGCGGAGGAGCCGGCATTCAAGCAGACTTGAAGACCTTTGCCGCGCTCGGCGTCTACGGGATGTCGGTGATCACCGCGGTGACCGCGCAGAATACCCTTGGCGTGGCCGATGTGTTCGACGTCTCGGCCGAGGCCGTTGCCGCTCAGATCGATGCGGTCATGACGGATCTCCCGACCGAGACGGTCAAGACCGGGATGTTGTCCACGGCATCAAATGTCGAGGCCGTTTCCGCGAAGGTTCGTGAATATCGGATTCAGACCCTCGTTGTCGACCCTGTCATCGCTTCCTCGTCGGGTGCCTCGTTGTTGAACGCCGACGGTTTTGCAGCGTTTCGGGAGAGTCTGGTGCCTTTGGCCTTCCTGATTTCACCGAACCTGGACGAAGCGGAGGCTCTGGTGGAGGGAAGCGTCGGGAACGTTTCCGAGATGGAGGAGGCTGCGCGCGCTATCTATGAGATGGGGCCTCGCTACGTTCTCGTCAAGGGAGGGCATCTCGAAGGGCCCGCGGTGGATGTGCTATTCGACGGCGATACGACGTTGCGGCTCTCCGAGGAGCGCGTTCGGACGGCGGACACTCATGGTACGGGTTGCGTGCTGTCGGCGGCGATCACGGCCAACCTGGCCCGGAGTATGGCCGCACCCGAAGCGGTGAGGGCCGGAAAGGAATTCCTCACGCGGGCGCTGGCCAACTCACTGCGCATGGGAGGTGGATCGGGACCCTGCGACTCGACCAGCGCCCGAGTATAATACGGGGCAGGAGCAGCCCGTCATGGTCATCAAGATCGACGGCAAAGAGATCCAGCAGGCCGTCATCCGGACGCGGCAGATGGAGTTGCGCGTCCTGGAGATCACTGGAGACCGCATCGAGTTCCAAGTGAAGGACATCTACGGAGAGTCCTTCAATTTCGTCCCACGCTTCTTCAAACTCGTCTACGGCGATGGTTCGATCATCGCAGCGAAAGCCGACCAGGAGACTGTGGCGTTGCTGGCCAACGAAACGCTCGAGGCCACTGTCGTCTTCACCGAAGGACTTCGTTTCGAGGTCGGGATGAAGATCCAGATGAGCTACGGCTTATCCACGCTCGCCGAGATCACGGTCGAGTAGGCTCCGCAGGTGGGACACGAGGCTCTCCGGGCGTTTCGGGAGGCGCGTTTTGGGTGAAGGCTCTTCCGGTAACTTAGTAGCCTGTAACAGAGATAGTGACAGCGTCGCCGATGGGCCTTGCGGGTCCTCTCGCGACTGTTCGCAGATGGAAAAACTCGCTCTTTCCTAGCTCCTCTGCCTGGCTGGCAAGGCCCATCGTCCCTTCGGGTTGCGGCGGAACAGCACCGTCTTCGTCGTCGCGCCTTCTCGCAATGAAGCAGCATTACCTCGGGCGGCGCTCCTAGAATCCGGTACCGTTGCGCGCGCAACGCCCCTATCACTCTCTCTGTTACAGGCCACTAGTGAGTCTGATTGCAAATCGCGATATTGAACTCAGGCGGGCAACTCCGCGGCGATCTCATCGTACTCGGGGAACCTTCCGGTCTCGAGTTTCGAGTAGATGAGCTTTCCGTCCACGCTCACTTCAAATCGCCCCCCGTCGGAAGGCACCAGGACGAGCCGCTCAATCCTGGCCTTATATTGGGATATGAGTTTGTCGGTCAAACTGACCGCTTGAGGTTCGTAGTTTCAAGCCTGGCAGTAGACGAGTTCGATTTCCATTCGGCCCCTTCCTTCTTAAATGCGATCAACTATCAGCTGTCAGCTCAATCGGATGGGACTATCGTCCCGTTTCCGAATTAGCTGCGGGCTGAAGGCTGACCGCTGAGCACTGTTACAGGCCACTAGTTTAGCTCACCAATCCAGCGGTTTCTAAGCTCCAGCTGTTCGGCTGTGACCTCATTGGCTTCCGTGATGACCCACGTCTCCTGCTGGATCTCGCCCGGTGTCAGCTCGAGGTGGAGCAGTTTTTCTCCCCGCAGTACGCTGACATCGAGCGTCTCTCCGAGTTTTCGCTGACGAAAACGCCCTTGAAAGTTCGCGAAGGTGATGCGTTGGTCATTGAAAGCGATCAGCACATCCCGACTGTCGAAACCAGCTTCGGAGGCCGGGCTGCCCGGGATGACGCGGGAGATTCTCGCAAGGCCGCCGTCCGCTTCCTCAACCGCCACACCCATGAACAACGAAGATGGTTGTCGCTGCGTTTCGACCTGCAGTCCGGCCTGGGACAGGTAGCGGTTGTAGTCCAACTCCAACCGGCTCTGGATTACCCTGGAGTAGAACTCCTCGAAGTCTGAGCCGACGACCGCATTCAAAGCCATCAGGAACCCGTCTTCGGGAAAGCCGATTCCCTTGTTCGCGTAGTTCTCCGTCAGGTAGCGCATCACGTCGTCGAGGCTCTTCGCGCTCCGGGTGCGGGCACGAATCTCGATGTCGAGCAACAGGCCGGCGATTTCGCCCTTGGTGTAGTAGGAGATCGTGTTGTTTTCGCTGTTGTCGCTCCGCAGCCAGGTTTCCCAACTGGCCTCTTCGGCGCTCATCAGGATACGCCCCGGCTTTTTCTGGTGGAGGTCGATCTCCTGAGACAGGCTCTGCAGGTAGGCCTGGGGATTGAAAACGCCGGCCCGATTGAGCAGGAGGCGTCCGTAATAGCTCGTCAGGCCTTCGGAAATCCACAGCGAACGGGTGTGCACCTCGCGCGTGTAATCGAAAGGTCCGAGCGCCTCGGGCCGGATGCGTTTGACGTTCCAGAGGTGGAAGAACTCATGCGCCACGACGAAGAGGAATCGGTCGTACCGCGTGCCGCTCGCGAAATCGTTCTCCCCCACGGAAATCCTGGTGGAGTTCAGGTGCTCGAGCCCACCGCTGCCGGGCCGAGGCTGCACTTTGAAGAGGAACGTGTAGTCGCGGAAGGGAGCTGCACCGAATACCTCGACGGAGGCTTCGACGATCGCCTGGATGTCTCCGACAACCTGCTCCTCGTTGAATTCGACTTCCGGATCGCTGAAGACGAGACGGTAGGGAACGTCTGCTGATTCGAACTCGAGCACCTTGAATTCGCCGACGAAGGCTGGTGCGTCGATGAAAATGTCGTAATCCGATGCGCGGTAGGCTCCCCGACGCCGCTCGAGACCCGTGTAGACGTCCCAGTCCCCCGGCTTCTCGTAGCGCAGCGCCACACCAACATGCTTCTGGCCGACGACATACATGTAAGTTGCCGGTCCGGAGATGTCCGCCATCTCGTAGTTCAGTCGGTCCGAATACAACTCGTAAGCGACGATGATATCGTCGGCGGGTTGTTTGGAAATCTCCCAGGTCTGCTTATCGGTCTTCTGCCATCCGAGAATGCGCCGCCCCGAACGGGTTCGGACCTGGAAGCCCTGGACGTTTCGCGCGTAGTCGCGGATACGGTACGCACCCGGTGCCCAGGCCGGCATTGCCACGCTGATGGTGTCGTCGTGAATGCCCCGGATGTCCATCTCCACGGTGTAAACATGCAGATTCGGATCCTCGATCCTCAGGCGGTATTCGATCTGAACCCCTTGGGCTGGAATCTGGTTTTCCGCATATATGGCCTGGGCGGGCGCTGAAACCGCGCCTCCGGTAAGAAGAATGACAACCAGAACGAGTACGATCACGGGGCCTCCACCTCGGATATTCTGTCGATGAGCGACCTGGCTCGGTCGAGAGTGCTGCCTCTCGGGTCGATTCGATGCCAGCTTGAACGCTTCGCATATGTTAAACCATTCCGCCGCCTCGCCGCCCGTCCTGCTTGTTTCACAGCGTGAATCAAAGATCCCCGCCTTATAATGAAGCTCGGAGGAGAGTGATGGAGCTATTCACGGCAAAGGATTTCAAAGTTTTCGAGATTCCAGGATTTCACGAACGGATGGGCGCCATCGCCGCAAGCGTGCGACCGAAGCTGGCCGGCATCGGCGAGGAACTGGCCCCAACTCTTGCGGGAATGATCGATCAGCCGCTGTTCGTCCACGTCGCCAAGCACGCCCGCCGGACGGTGAACCCGCCTGACGACACCTGGGCGGCCATCGGTGCGGGAAAACGAGGTTACAAGAAGGACGTTCACTTCAAGGTAGCGGTCTCGCGCAACTGCGTGCGCCTGCTGTTTGAGGTCGGGCCCGAGTACTACGACAAGTCGGAGTGGGCGCTGAAGTGGAACCGCGACCTCAAGGGAATCGCCGAAGCGGTGCGGTCGAACCGGAATCTGGGCTGGTTCAAGGATGAGCACGACGAAGACCCCGAAGCCCTGCTCTCAAAATGGTCGCTGGATGATCTCGGCTCCCTTGCCCGGGAACTGACTCGCCGTAAGGACGGGCAGCTCGTGATGGGACGCCGGATCGGCCGGAAAGAGCTGCTTCAGATGAAGCCTGCGCAATTCAAACGGATCGCCCTGAACACCTTCAGGCCGACATCGGGGCTCTTCTCCCTGCATGAGCAGCGCGTCGTCGCGTGAGCGACCGGGTTACGCCCCGTGCTCGAGCGTGCAGTCAATCGTTGTCACCGACCAGACCCGGCCCGAGCACCCATAGCAGGGTCCACGCTCCCGGACCCAATCGCTCCAGACACGCGATCGTTCCACTGTTGAAACGAATGACGTCTGTCTCGGCACTGCCGGTCAGCAGGAGCGAGGCCAGCCTCTCCATGTGCGGCAGGTGGCCGACGGCGAGGACGTCTTCTTCTGCAGCATCGAGGAAAGCGACCATCGATGTCGGATCCGCTTCGGGAGAAAGGTCTAGGGTTTCGTTCCCCTGGCCTTTGAAACCCAGAATCTCCGAGATGATCTCGGCCGTCTCTCTAGTCCGGGCCTTGTCGCTGTGCCAGACCGACGAGACCGTCAAGCGAAGTTTTGCGAGGAAGCGGCCCAAGTCCTCGAGTTCCCGAACCCCCTCCTTCGTCAGACCTCGCGATGGGTCTTCGGCGACGGACTTCGCTCTTCCGTGACGGGCCAGGTATGCGCGCATTCTAGATTCTCGGTGAGTCAAGAAGACTGGGACGAATGTCCTCGGCTAACACGTCCATCGCCTTCATGACGGAATCCAGAGTCGAATCATGCAGCGCGGACGTGCTGTAGAAGAGGTCGATTACAAAATGAGTGACACCGAGTTCGGCAAACGCGGCCAGAGAATCCAGTACGTGGTTCCGTGGCCCGAGCAAAGGCTTGCGCGGGTCCGCGGGCATGGTTTCGTCCAGCTTGAATGGTTCTCGGGCTGCGATCCCCACCTCCCCCGGCTCTCGTCCGGCACGCTCCTCAGCCTCGGCCAACTGATCGCGACCGATTCGGATGTCCTCGACGCTCGGGCGAGTCGGATGCCAGTAGTCTCCGAACTCCGCAGCGCGGCGGATTCCCCGCCCGCTGTTACCTCCGATCCAGATCGGCGGGTGCGGCTGCTGGACGGGTCTGGGTTGGAAATTGATGTCGGAAAAGCGTGCGAAATCGCCTTGAAACTGCGGGCGGTTTTCAGTCCAGAGGGTGCGTATCACACGGAGGTACTCGTCGGACCGGGCTCCACGATCTTCGAAACCCACGCCCAGCGCTCGAAACTCGGCCTCGGCCCACCCGGCGGCGGCGCCGAAAATGAGTCGACCCGCGGACAGGACGTCGATCGTCGACAGCTGCTTGGCCGTCACCAACGGGTTGCGGTAGGGCAGGATGATCGCGCTCGTTCCGATCGAGATTCTCGACGTCATGCCGGCAACGTATGCGAGGACCGCCAGCGGCTCGTAGAACGTCTCGCCGAATTTCAGCAGGGCGGAATCCGGCAGGACGACGTGGTCCGTGACCCAAACAGAATCCAGACCGACCTGCTCGGCGTGATGGGCGAGGTTCCGGATCGCCTCCGGTGACGCCAGGTGCCGAAAATGTGGAAGCGTGACCCCGAAATGCATTGCGGTATTATACGAACTTCGTGACTCCTTACCCGAAAGGTTGAAGCATGCCCGATATCGATCGTTTGATTCAGACCGATCAGGAACATCTCGTTCATCCCCTCTACCACCCGGACGATCACACTCACCCGATGGTGTGGGTGGAAGGCCACGGTTCGACTCTACGCGCCGCGGACGGCCGCGAGTTCATAGACGGCCTGTCCGGCCTGTGGAACGTCAATGTCGGGCACGGCCGCGCGGAGTTGGCGGAAGCATCCGCAAACCAGATGAAGACGCTCGCGTACGCGTCGGCCTATACTGGGAACACGAATGTCCCTGCGGTGACGCTCTCGGAGAAACTCGCCGAACACTGCTACCCGTCGATCAACCACTTCTTCCTCACCTCGGGTGGGGCGGAATCCAACGACAGCGCCTTCAAGACGGCCCGCTTCTTCTGGAATGCTGTCGGCAGGGAAGGAAAGCACAAGATCATCAGCCTCGACCTCGGCTACCACGGCGTCACGCTGGGTGCCATGAACGCGACGGGTCTCGACATGTACCGGCCGGGCTTCGGTCCCGGGATGCCCGGATTCGTGAGAATTCCACCTCCATACCCGTACCGTTTCGAATCGAGCCGAACCGATGTCACCGCCGGCATCGCCGCGGCAGACCTGCTGGAGGAAGCGATCGTCCGGGAGGGTGCCGACACGGTGGCTGCATTCATCGCCGAACCGGTCCAGGGGGTCGGAGGAGCCATCGTCCCGCCGGATGACTATTTTCCCCGCGTCCGTCAAATCTGCGACCAGCACGATGTGCTCTTTATCGCGGACGAGGTGATCACGGGCTTCGGACGGACGGGGAAGTGGTTCGCCATGGAACACTGGGGGGTGGAGCCCGACCTTGTCTCGATGGCCAAGGGGATCACATCCGGTTACGTTCCACTCGGCGGCATCGGTCTATCCGATCGCGTCTACGACGGAATCGTCGCCGTTCCGCCCGACCGGCGCTGGATGCATGCCTACACGTACTCGGGCCATCCGACCTGCTGTGCGGTCGCCGTGGCGAACCTCGCTATTCTCGAGCGGGAGGAACTCGTCGACGCTGCGGCCCGGCAGGGGAAGCGCCTCCTCGAAGGGCTGCAGGGTCTGGCGACACTCGATCACGTTGGGGACGTGCGGGGGCTCGGTCTGATGACGGGTGTGGAGCTGGTCGAAGACAAGGCAACGAAGAAAAGCTTCTCCGCAGGGCGAAAAGTCGGAGCTCGGCTGCATGCGGAATGCACTAGCCGGGGACTTTACAGCCGCTTCCGGGAAGACATCTATGTCATCGCTCCCCCTTTCACCAGCACGGACGACGAGATCGACCGGATCGTGAACATCATTGGAGAGGCGATCCCGGTGGCGGTAGCAGGTTAGTCCGGCTTGGCTCGCAGCTTGGCGGCGATGTATTGCTTGTGGCTCAGGTGGAGGGCCGAGGAGATTGCGCGCAGCTCCTCCAGTTCCGGATGCTTCATGGCGCCGTCTGCGGCTGCGACCGCGAAGAGCAAGTCGAGCATTTCCACCCGTCCGTCCAGATCGGAGTCGGCCGCGTATTCGGCGATCAGACGATGCCGGTCCAGTCCCCGGACCGATTCTTCCTCGATGATCGTCAGCAGCAGCTCCGTCGCATCCTCGTCAAACCGGCCTCTGGTCGAGAGCTGTCGACGAATCTCGTCGAGTTCCCGCTCGTGAATGTCGTGGTCGGCGTGGGCCACGATCCCCATCAACCCGCCCAGCAGGGCAAGACGGTGAATATCGGGTGAGATCCGCGTGTCGCCGGCACGTTTCCGAAGCTTGAAGAGGATCTTGTTCCGGAGAAACTCGTCGATGTCGACCGTGGAGTGGCGTTTCGAGGCCTGGAAGAGGCCCTTGATGCGACCCAGCATCAGGTCCATCGACGAGGCCTCCATCAGGATCTGCTCGTAGCGTTCCAACAGGTCCCTCTCTTCATCCGAAATCCGGTCGTCGGATTGGATCATCTGTTCCAGGTGGTGGATGACGGCTTTGCGTTCAGAAGCTGTGCCGATTCGGGCGAGCAGGTCGCGCACGACCGCCTCCTGCTCCTCCGGTGTCACGGGATCCTCGATGTAGGGCTGCAGGTGGAACCACTCGTCGTCATCGAGGTCGAAATGCCGAGCCAGCTCCTTGATGTAGTTCAACTCGGCCTGCGAGAGCTCGGAGTCGACCCAGGCTGCAGCGATCAGGACTTTGAGGAGTGCGAGGGCGTTGGAAGTGCGAACCATTTCCGTATTGTAGCAGTCGGCATCTGCGGAAATAGACCGCATATGCCCCAGCGTGGGGGGACCGGATTATTGGAAATTGGACGTTGGAGACTGCAGATTTGAGACTTTCGGAGTGCTGCGGAGTGCGTCCTCAATGGGGAATCCAGAAATGCAGTCAATGATCAATCTCCAATCCGCGGCCCCGCCGCGGTTGTGTTTTAATGGTCTTGTGCGATTTCTCCCGCTGATCCTCAAGAATACCCTGCGCAACAAACGGCGGACTATCCTCACGGTGCTGAGCATCGCGATGTCGCTGTTTTTGATCACGACATTGCGGACACTGCTGACCTCGCTGGAGGATCCGGAGTTGACGCCGGCTTCCGCCCTGCGCCTCGTGACTCGACACAAGGTGTCGCTCGCGAATGTCATGCCGGTCGCCTATGCCGACCGCATCCGACAGATTCCAGGCGTGGAAGAGGTCAACGCGAGCCAGTGGTTCGGGGGCATCTACCAGGACCCGGCCAATTTCTTCGCGAACTTTGCAACCGACCATGAAACCTTCTTTACCGTTTATCCGGATATCGAAACGACCACGGAACAACGCGAGGCGTTCGAGTCCGAGCGGACTGCCTCCCTGGTCGGGGTGAACCTGGCCGAACGGTTCGGTTGGGAGATCGGAGACCGCGTGACTCTGGAGGGCACGTTCGCCCCGTTCGACGTGGAGACCATTGTTCGGGGCTTTGTCACGGGCGCGAACAGCGAGAACACCTTCTACTTCAGGTGGGACTACTACGACGAGCTGTTCGAACGCCCCGGAATCGCGGGCCACTTCACCATCCGAGCCGAGAGTGCGGATGTCATTCCGGGTGTGATCGAATCCATCGATGCGGAGTTCGTGAACACGAACACACCGACGAAGACGGAAAGCGAGAAGTCGTTTCTGCTCGGATTCATGGAGATGTGGGGAAACATACGGGCCCTGATCGTAAGCATTTCCACCGTCGTTCTCTTCACGATCATCCTGGTGGCCGCAAATACCATGGCGATGTCGATCCGGGAACGGACTGCCGAGATCGCCATTCTGAAGACAATCGGCTTCAATCGCGGACAGGTGCTCGGGCTGATCGTCGTTGAAGCGGTCGCGATCGCGCTTGCGGGAGGGCTCCTGGGATCGCTCGGAGCTCGGTATCTTTACGGCTCGATAGACATCAGCAGCATGACCATGGGTTTCATTCCTGCGTTCATCGTTCGCTGGGACACCGTGGCCCTGGCTGCTGTCATTGCCCTCTCTGTCGCGGTGATCAGCACGGCGGTCCCGGCCTACAACGCTTCGCGTCTGGCAATCGTCGATGCGGTACGCCGACGGGGGGAATAGAGGAGACGCCGGTCACGCCCCGGGTGAGGGAGGGAAATGATCCCCGTCAAATACAACGTGAGAAGCCTCGTCGTGCGCCGGGTTGGAACCGCGATGACGATCCTCGGGGTGGCGTTGACGGTGGCCGTTTTCGTTTCCGTGCTGGCTCTGGTGCACGGCCTGCACAACACCTACACCGACACGGGCGACCCGCTGAATCTGATAGCGATACGGGAAGGCTCCCAGGCCGAGACCAACAGCTTCTTCAACCGGGACATCAAGGGCATCATCGAGACCCTGGAGGGCGTGTGGACGGTTTCGGGCGAAGTCATCATCTTGATCAACCACCCACGCATCGACGGCAGCGACGCCAACGTGATCGTGCGCGGCGTGTCTGTCGAAGCGGCCGGACTGAGGCCCGGGATGGAGATCGTCGAAGGCCGTATGTTCCGCACGGGGGTCGGAGAGGTCATCGTCAGCCGTTCGGTGTCGAACCGGTTCGAGGGGGCAAGGCTTGGCGATAAGATCCGAATCGGACGCGTGGACTGGGACATTGTCGGGGTATTCGACGCGGGCCGGACGGCATACGACTCGGAAATCTGGGGGAGCTACAACGAAGTCTCTGGAGAGTTCGAGCGCCCGATCTACTCGTCGCTGCTGATTCGAGTGACCGATGAAGCCTCGATTCCAGGACTCCAGCAGAGAATCGCCGATGATCGCCGGCTCCAGCTGGATGCTTTCCGCGAGATCGACTATTTCCGAGCCCAGACATCGGCGGCCACCCCGATCCAGATCATCGGTACGTTCATCGCGATCATCATGGCAATCGGCTCTAGTTTCGCCGTGATGAACACCATGTACGCCGCGACCGCCTACCGGACGCGGGAGATCGCGACGCTGCGGCTGTTGGGGTTCCGTCGACGCTCCATCATGGCATCGTTCTTCCTGGAGTCCCTGATACTGGCGCTCGCCGGCGGAGTCGTGGGCTGCCTGATGGCGCTGCCCGTGAACGGCATTTCGACGGGGACGCTTAATTTTGCGAGTTTTTCTGAAGTGCTGTTCGAATTCCGCATCACCCGGGACCTGCTGACGCAGGGGATGATTTTTGCAGCTATCATGGGAATTGCCGGGGGCATCTTGCCGGCGCGGCTGGCCGCCCGGTTGCCCATCGTCCGCGCGTTGCGGACGGAAGTCTAGAGGAGCGCTGGAATGGACGATCTGTCCAACGAACTCCACAAACTAAAGATAGACAAGTCGAAACGCCATAGGCGAAGAGAGGGCCCGTCGCCGGGATGGATCCTGTTTCTTGCTTTGGTGTTCGCGGGTGTCGTCGCTGGCATCTATTTCTTCCGGGGCTCGAGTGAGGCGGTGACCGTCCGGACGGTGCGGCCGCGGGTCGAATCGTCCGAATCTCCCGTGCTCGTGGCGACGGGATACGTCGTGGCGCACCACAAGATCGATCTCAGTTCCAAGGTCATCGGGCGCGTCGAATGGATCGGTGTCGAGAAGGGCGACCGGGTCCGGAAGGGAGAGCTCCTGGTCAAACTGGAAGATCGGGAGTACCAGGCCCAGGTCGACCGCGCCCGTGCCGTGCATCAAGCCGCCCAGGCGCGCCTGGCGGAGCTGGAACGGGGGTCCCGTCCCGAGGAGATCGAACGGGCTCAGGCGGAGGTGGATCGTGCCGAAGCCCAGTTGCGCACGGACGAAGCGAATCTGACCCGGGTTGAAGGCCTGGTGTCGGAAGGTGTGTTCACGGCTCGAGACCTGGACGAAGCGCTCGGCCGGCGCGACGTGTCCCGGGCGAGCCTGGAGGTCTTGAGCCGGGGCTACGAGCTTATTCGCCAGGGTCCCCGTATCGAGCAGATTGACGCGGCTCGCGCCGAGGTCGAACGGGCGCGGGCCGACGTGGACTACAGCGAAACGATGCTCGATGCCGTCGAGATCCGCGCGCCGATCGACGGCGTGATCCTCGAGCGAATCGTCGAGCCGGGCGAGATGGTGACCACATCGTTCGTCGGGGAACGCGGTGCGAAATCGTCGACCGTGTCGCTTGCCGACCTGAACGACCTGCAGGTGGAGCTCGACATCAGCCAGAATGATTTCAACCGGATCGGTCCCGAGCAGCCTTGCAACGCCGTGACGGACGCATACCCGGACCGGCTCTACCAGTGCGTGGTCGCCGAAATTGCACCCGAGGCGGATCGGCAGCGGGCAACGATTCAAGTAAAGGTTCAAATATTGGATCCCGACACGTTGATAAAGCCGGAGATGAATGCACGCGTCACATTTCTCCAACCAGGAGCGGAGACCCGGGAGGTGACCGAACAAATGTCGATACCTGCTGGTGCCCTGATCGACCACGAGGAGGGCAAGGCGGTGCTGGTCCTCATCGACGGAGAGGTTCGGCTGAAACCGATCACCGTGGCCCGTGAAGTGGATGACGTCGCCTATGTCAGCGCGGGTTTGACCGGCGACGAGTCCATCATCGTCGGCGATGAGCTTCAAGCGCTGAAGTCGGGCGACCGGGCAGAAGGGCAACCGGAGTAGATGTCGGCCGTACAGATTCAGGAAGCCGGCAAGGTATTCCGGAAAGACGCGTCGGAGGTCGTTGCGCTGGAGAACGTCACGCTCGATATCGATGCGGGCACGTTCTTGTGCCTGATGGGACCGTCCGGTTCCGGCAAGTCGACCTTGTTGAACCTGATTGCCGGAATCGACAAACCGTCCTCAGGGAGGGTCGTGGTCCTGGGCGATGACATCGCCGAAATGGGCGAGAGTCGTCTGGCGGTGTGGCGGAACGACCACATCGGCTTCGTCTTCCAGACATTCAACCTGATACCGGTCCTGACGGCGCACGAGAACGTCGAACTGCCTCTGCTGCTGACGAAGTTGTCGAAGTCGGAACGTCGAGAGCATGTCAGGACGGCGTTGCGGCTTGTCGGGCTCGACGACCGGATGACGCATTACCCGAGGCAGCTTTCTGGTGGCGAGGAGCAGAGGGTCGCGATCGCACGGGCCATCGTGACCGACCCGACGCTCGTGCTTGCCGACGAGCCGACCGGCGACCTCGATGCCCGGTCGGCCGAAGAGGTGCTCGCGATCCTGGAAAAATTGAACCGGGAATTCGACAAGACGATCGTGATGGTCACCCATGACCCGCGAGCGGCTCATCATGCGACAACCATCCGTCATCTCGACAAAGGCGTGATGCTGCCGGAAGGGGAGAGCCCGGACTGACAGGCCGTCGCAGCAAGCGCGAAGCCACAGATTACACGGAGCTGCAAGCCACGGATTACACAGATTACACGGATCGAAAGAATCTGGTAGTCTGCTGTCCGAAAGATCACTCCCAATCCGCTAGATCCGTGCAATCCGTGGCTGAGTTCGTCCGCGCAATCCGTGGCTGATGATCGAATCCAATAAAATCCTCGAACCATCGACCGATCTCCAGCAAGAGGCCCTCCGAACGCGGGGGTGCGGTCAGCTGAATCCCGACCGGCATTCCATTGGAGTCCAGTTTGAGGGGCAGCGACAAGGTAGGAAAGTCTGCCAGCGTCCATGGTGCAGAGACGATCGGGTCTCCCGTGTAGTCCAGGCCTCGCGGGGCAGCGCCTCGCGCGCCCGGCGAGATCAGGACGTCGCATTCACCGAACAGCGCTGCCATCTCCCTCTGGTAACGCTTCCGCACTCGTCGCGCGCCGAGATAGTCCGTGGATGAGATCAGCTTTCCGGTCTCGATCAGACCGCGGAGCTTCGGACCGTACCGCTCGGCATGCTCGCCGTGCAGCTGTTGATGAATGGCGGCGACTTCCGCGCGAAGGATCGTTCGCAGTAGGGCAGCCTGCCGGTCGAAGATGCCTGGCAGCGACAATTCGATTGTTCGTATTCCCGCGTGGGAGACCCGGTCGATCAACTCGGTGTGGAGGCGCCATGCTTCAGGAGAGGTTTGCTCTTCGAAGAACTCCCGGACGACACCCACCGAGAAGCTTGCGCCGAGGTCGGGCCGCTCGATCGGTGTTTCGGCCATCGCATCCAGCATCAGCGCGACGTCATCAACCCATCGGGCGAACATTCCGGCATGATCCAGGGACCAGGCCACCGGGAAAATCCCGTCGCCGGCGGTGCGTGTCGCCGTGGGCATGAGTCCGACGATGCCGCAGAAGGCAGCAGGCCGACCGATGGATGCCACGGTCTGAGATCCGACGGCGGCCGGACACATGCGCGCCGCGACGGCGGCGGCCGACCCGCTGCTCGAACCGCCCGGAGTGTGTGCCACATTCCAGGGATTGCGTGTTTCTGCTGGATCGAACGTGGCGAATTCGGTCGTGACCGTCTTTCCGATCACGACAGCTCCCGCCCGTTTCAGCCGCGCCACGACCTCCGCATCCCGGTCGGGCACGAAGTCCCTGAAGATAGGGGATCCCATGGTGGTCGCGATGCCGCCGGTGTTGAAGATGTCTTTGATGCCAACGGGCACACCGTGCAGCGGCCCTACGTCAACCGCGGCGTCGAGTTCGGCTTCCCGTCGCCGGGCCGCAGCCATGAGGGTGGCGGAATCGATCTTCTGCCAGGCTTTTATCGCGGGATCGATCCGTTCGATCCGAACGAGGCAGGCCTGAGCGACATCGACCGGGGAGACTTCACGAGAGCGGATACGGTCCGCGAGTTCGACGACGCTGAGGTTCTCAAGGCCCATCGTGCGGGTCCATGGCGACCTCCCTCAGTGTGGCAAGGTCTGCTGCGAGTTCCTGGAGGAAGGGATGGAGGGCCTTCGCGCGGGACGCACCGAAGTTTTCGGTGGCGAGCGAGATCAGCGACTGGAGAATCTCATCCACAGCCGGTCCGGGGAAGAAGGACACGGATTACACAGATTACACGGATCGGAAGAAGCTAGTGGTTCGCTCCGGGAAAAACCACTCCTAATCCGTTCAATCCGTGTAATCCGTGGCTGAGTTCGTCCGTGCAATCGTGGCTGACTTCGTCTGCCAAATCTGTGGCTGAGTTTCAGAGAGCGAAACGGTTCAGGAACGACAGGTAACCGGCGAGGCGCGTGAAGTTGTTGGTCAGAATCAGCAGACCGACCGTCACGACCAGCACACCGCTGACCACCTCGACCGTCTTGAAATGGTGTTTGAACCGTCCGTAGAAAGACAGGAACTTGTTGAGACCCAGGCTCGTCAGGAGGAACGGCAGGCCGAGTCCCGCCGAATACACGGCCAGGAGGAATACACCCTGCGTCACTGTCTCCTTCGTGCTCGCAAACGTCAGGATCCCGGCCAGGATCGGGCCGATACAGGGAGTCCATCCGAAAGCGAAGGCCAGACCCAGGACGAACGCGCCGAACATACCCCGCGGCTTGGCGACGTTGTGGAATCGCTTGTCCTGGTAGAGGAACGGGATCTTGATGATACCGGTCAAATGCAGACCGAAAATGATGATGACGATGCCGGCGATCCGGTACAGGACCGACATTCTCGACATGAGCAATTGGCCCAGGAACGTTGCCGACGCGCCGAGTGTGATAAAGGTGACGGAGAATCCCATGATGAAGAACACCGAATTGATCACGACGATCTTCATCAGACCCTTGTTCTTCTGTTCGGACTGCAGTTGCTCCAGGGAGATGCCCGAAACGATCGATATGTAACCGGGCACCAGCGGAAGCACGCAAGGCGACAGGAACGATACGACACCCGCTGCGAACGCCGCCAGGACTGAAACGTTATCCATAATGGAGATCGACCTCTAAAATGAGTTCAACTAAATACTATATCTCGATTTGGGAAAGAAATTCACGTACGGATGAAGCCAGGGCCGTAGCGATTCGGACGTTCTCACTTCGTGTCAGATCAGAGACCACAAAGGTGTAGTGATTTCGGCTTTCAAAGCCCGCGACTTCATAGCCCCTTACCTGGTCGGCATACAGCGGGAATTCAAACTCGTCGAGAACCTCCGCCAGCGCCCGACGCGGAAATGCCGTGCCACCCTTCGCCGTGACTGCTAGCGACACGGCGGATTCGTTCCCCTGGAGAACGAGGTGGATGAAGCGGCGTCCGTCCGTCGTACAGTGGTGCGCGACGGTGAGCGTGTACTCGGGCGGGGCATCGGCTTCGACCAGCGAAACCAGCTGCGTGTAGCTCGCGCCGATGGCGGTCTCCATTTCGGCCCGCGTGAAGCTTCTCTCGTCGAAACCGTGCTCTATCGTGCAATAGACGTGATTGTCCACACCTGGTGAAAGCGCTACCTGCAGCTCGTCGACCAATAGCGCTGGAGGCGGTGTCGACGCCGCGGGGACGGCCGGTTGGCGGAACAGCCTCGCCGACGTCAATCCGAGAGTCAGCACAACGGCCGCAGCGGCTGCCACCGCCGCCCAGCGTGGCCAGGCTCGTGCGGTCGAGGCTTGGTTCAACGAGCTACGGACAGCATCGCCTACCGCCTCCGGTACCGCAACCTGGGAACCTGCGCGCCGAAGAGCTGCGCGGAAACGGATCTGGTCGTCCAGAGTGGTCGCGCAGCGCGGGCAGGATTCGAGGTGTTCCAGCACGTCCCTGTTCGTTTCAACGAGGAGCTCGTTGTCCATGTAGGCGTCGAAATGAGCCTGCACTCTCCGGCAGGCCCCGTCTTTGAAGTTGATCAGTTGCATAGTTCAATCAAGCTGATTGGCCCTAGCTGCCCCGGTCCTCGAGGTCGAATCCAGCGAACCGGGCCAGTCTGGTTCTGAAAAGTTTTCGTCCCCGGCTCAGGCGGGACATCACGGTTCCTGCCGGAATCCCGAGGATATCGGCGATCTCCCTGTAGGAGAATTCGTGAACATCGGCGAGCAAAACGACCTTCCGGAAGTCCTCCGGAACGTCGTCGATCGCCTCCAGCACATCTTCATCGCTCAATTCCTCCGGCACCGGCGGTTCATAGGTCTGCTCCCGTTCCAGATTGCCGGGCACCGTCGGGTCGGTGGCCAGTCGGCGGCGATGATGCAGAACCTCGTTAAAAAGAATCTTGAACAACCATGCCTTGCAGTTCGTTCCCATCTGGAACCGGTCAAAGACCTTCCAGGCCGTCAGGTACACTTGCTGCACGAGATCTTCCGCCTGGGACTGAGTACCCACCATGCGGCGGGCGGCACGAAAGATGTCTTCCAGGAACGGAAGGGCGGCTGCCTCGAAATCGGCCCGCCGTGCCGGTTGCCGGAAGAGCCCCATATGGTAATAATTCCACGGAATCAGGAAATTATTCCCGCGGGTCGAAAAAAATCGAGAGGGCTCGGGCAGGGCATCCGTCGCGTCCCAGGTATTCGGATCTTCTCTGACCGTAGCTGGCCGTCTTTTGGTTAAAGGTCGAAGAGAGATAACCACGGAGGCACGGAGGCGCCGAGGCAGGGTATTATGCTCGGTGCCTTCGCGCCTCCGTGGTTAATCTTCCCTACGCAAGGCTAGACGTTCTTGTGGAATCGTGCAGGCTGTGCCGATCGAGGAGTTTGAACGGTTTCCGGATCGGTCATATAGTCAGCGCCACACGCTGCGACCCGCACAAGATGACCGGCTTCGCGCGGGTGGATGGCGATCGGATCACCTATCCCGGTCTCTTCTGAGGTTAGAAGATGGCGAGAGACACCATACAAATGCTTCGCGACATGGTCGCGATCGATTCGGTGAATCCATCACTGGCATCCGGGCACACCGGGGAAGGCGACATCGCCCAGGCCGTGGCGGGCGAACTCGGGAAGATGGGCCTCGACGTCGAGTTCCAGGACGCCGCGCCCGGCCGCCCCAACGTCATCGGGGTTCTCGACAGCGGCAAGACCGGGCCCTCGCTGATGTTCTGCGGTCACACCGACACGGTAGGGGTGGCTGGAATGGAAAGGCCGTTTGATCCGACCTACACGGATGGAAAGGTTTACGGGCGCGGATCCCAGGACATGAAAGGCGGTCTGGTCTCGATGATGGGAGCCGCGCGCCTCATCGCGGACAGTGGCGGGCCCAGAGCCGGCCGCTTGATCATCGCCGGGGTCATCGACGAAGAGTACTCCAGCATCGGCGCGCGGGAACTCGTCAAGGAATGGATGGCAGACGCGGCCGTCGTGGGCGAGCCGACCGACATGTCCGTAGCGGTCGGTCACAAGGGTTTCGAGTGGGTCGAGATCAATGTGGAGGGTCGCGCGGCGCACGGTAGCCGGCCGGCCGAGGGATTGGATGCGATCCTGCGGATGGGGCGGGTCTTGTCGCGCCTGGAACGTCTGGATCGCGAGCTGGCGTCGCGGGATCCGCATCCGTTGATGGGAACGGCATCGCTCCATGCCTCCCTGATCGACGGCGGCAAGGAATGGAGCACCTACCCGGACCGCTGTACGCTGAAGATGGAGCGTCGAACAGTAGCGGGAGAGTCGGGGGAGATTTCCCTCGCCGAAGTGGAATCGATCATCAGAGAACTGCGTGCCGAGGACTCCGAGTTTCGTGCAAACGCCCGTTACGTGTTCGGGCAACCTCCCTACGAGACACCCGCCGACCACCCGATCGCTGAGGACCTCGTGAAAGCCGTGGAGGGCGTCGGCCGGAAGACGGACCGATCCAGCATGACGTTCTGGACCGATGCGGCTGTGCTGGGGCAGGCCGGGATCCCTTCCGTTATCTTCGGTCCGACCGGCAAAGGCCTCCACAGCGTCGAAGAGTACGTCGTGGCCGAAGACGTCCTCGCCTGTCAGGCCGCCCTGGTCGCCCTGGTCGACGACTTCTGCTCCTGACTGGACTGAAAACAAGAAGAATCCACCGCAAAGGCGCAAAGACGCAAAGGGGGCTCTTTCAGTCGGACAAAAGGTTGTCTTTCTTTGCGCCTTTGCGTCTTTGCGGTGAAAACTCTTGTCTATAGATTTTCGAGGATGAAGTTTGTCATGAGGGTTCGCAGGTGGTAGAGCTGTTGGGGGTCTTCGATGCCGTGACGGGCTTTGGGGTAGAGCATGAGGTCGAACTGCCTGCCCTCTTTCTGCAGCTCGTAGATGAACTGCATTGAGTTCTGCACGTGGACGTTGTCATCCATCGTTCCGTGGATGAGCAGGAGTTTTCCATGGAGGTGTGCCGCTCTTTTCACGAGGGAACTCTTCTCATACCCTTCCGGGTTGTTCTCTGGCGTTGCCATGTATCGCTCCGTGTAGATCGTGTCGTACAGGCGCCAGTCGGTCACCGGCGCGCCGGCGATGCCGAGTTTGAACGCTTCGGTGTGAGTCAGCGCGTGGAGCGTCAGGGTGCCGCCGAAGCTCCAACCCCAGATTCCGACTCGCGATCCGTCCGATGTACGTCTTGGATTTCAGCCACCCGAGACCGTCTTCCAGGTCCTGGAGTTCCAGCTCTCCCAAGTTACCGTAGACGGGCCAGGCGGACCCGACCCCCTTCCCGCTTGATGATCGGTTGTCGCAGATCCAGATGATGTAGCCCTTCTGGGCCAACATCTGGTGCCACAGGAAAGTGGCCCCGCCCCATCCGTTGACCACTTTGGGGGCGGATGGTCCGCCGTAGGTGTGTACAAGGACGGGGTATTTCTGCGACGGGTCGAAGTCCGGTGGCCGGATCATCATCGCTTCCATGACGAAACCGTCCCGGCTCGAGATCTGTACAAACTCCGTTTGACCCCATCGGTATTGGTCGAACACCGGACGTCTGTTCTCATCGATCACCCGGACCAGCTCGCCCGAGGCGTCGCACAGGCGCACTTCCCTGGGCCGCGTGGCGTCGCTCCGGTAGTCGATGAAGTGTTCGAAGGCGGGAGAGAACTCCGCGCGGTGCGTTCCGTCCTGTTGGGTCAGGCGAGTCAGGCCGGCCCCGTCCAGCCCGATGCGGTAGATGTGGTTTGCGACGTGGCTGTGTTCGCTGGCGGTGAAGTAAGCGAATCGGCCTTCCTCGTCTGTCCCGTGAAGCTCCCGGACTTCCCAGGCTCCACTGGTGACCTGGTTCAGGAGTTCGTGATCGCTGCCGTAGTGGTAGAGGTGTCTCCAACCGGACCGTTCGCTGAGCCACAGGAAGGATCCGTCTTTCAACCAGCGCGGGTCATCCAAGGCTCGGACCCACGTGTGGGACGTCTCGCGCATCAGGGTCTCCGAGGTGCCCGAATCCGCGTTCGCCAGGTTGAGGTCGAGCCAGGTCTGTTCGCGATCCTGGACTTGGTAAGCGATCGCGCGGCCGTCGAGCGTCCATGCGACGCGAACGATGAGGTGTTCGACCTGTTCGTATTGGGAGGTGTCGACCCATTGGATGGGTTCGGCGGCAACCGAGACAACGCCGAGCCCGGGCTGTGGGGTTCGCCTCACCTGCTTTGGGGTAGTTCGTCAGCTCCACGGCTCCCGAAACGTGATCGATCAAGGTGAAAGGCAGGACCAGTGAGGTGTCCAGGGCGAGGAACGCGATCCTGGTCGAATCCGGACTCCACCAGTAGCCCTTGAAATTGTCCCGGCCATAAAGCTCCTCCTGGTAGACCCAGTCCAGGCGGCCGGCGAGCGTCGTGTCGGTTCCGATCTCCGTCAGTG
>CBDAPB010000020.1:0-76170 GCA_965198265.1 Terriglobia bacterium | reverse complement strand
CCTGACTACCTTATCCAGGCTTCCTTCAAACCCCAGAAACAAACCCACTCATGGCCAGCGACACCCTGATTGTCCCCATCCGTGCCTTACCGGAACCCAGACTCTCCCAACGCCCACTCTTCCGCACGAAAACGCGCTTCATTCACGATTGGTGAAATATGCGGGCTAGCGACGTATGGGCTTCGACCAGGTTGGGATCGATGGCCAGAGCCCTCTCGGCAGCCGCCTTGGCAAGCGGCATGACCTGTCCGGGAAGCTGGCTCCCGTAATAACCCGGCACGAGATAGCAGTCCGCCAGGCCGCAGTAGGCCAGCGCGTAGTCGGGGTCCAGCTCGAGGGCCTTCTTGTAAACCTCGATGGACTTTCGAATAGCGTCCGGAACGCGATTGTTCCAGTAGTAGCGGCCCTTCAGGTACAGGTTGTACGCCTCGATGTTGTCGGTATAGCGGCGCACAGGCCCCTTGTCGACGCCGAGTTCGAGCTTCAGCTTCTTGAGGATTCCCTTCGAGATCTCGTCCTGAATCTCGAAGATGTCATCAGTGGTCCTGTCGAAGCGCTCTGACCAGATCTGGTAACCATCCGCGGTATTCGTGAGCTGTGCCGTGATCCGGACCCGGTTGCCAGCTCGACGGAGACTGCCTTCCGTGACCTGGTCAACTTTCAGCCGCTGGCCGATTTCGCGCACGTCGTAACCCTCGTCGAACTGAAAAGAGGAGCCGCGCGAGGCCACGTGGAGGCCCTCCACGTGCATGAGAGCGTTTATGATTTCTTCAGCGATGCCCTCGCAGAAGTACCCCTGATCTCGGTCGGGGCTCATGTCACGAAAAGGAAGCACGGCGATCGACAGGACAGCTTCTTTTACAGCAGCGACCTGCACTCCCGGCACACTCGCCTGGCTTCTTTTCCGGATCGCTTGAAGGTCCGCAACCATCTCTTCGACCTTCTGGTATCGTTCCCCGGGAGACTTCCGCATGGCTCGACCGACGACCCGATCCAACTCCTGTGGCACATCAGACCGTAAGGCGGTCATCGGCTCAGCCGCGTGGTTGACAAGGGAGTTGAGGAGCGCATGCGGGGCCACTGCATCGAAGGGATGCCTTCGGGTGAGGGTCTCGTAGGTGAGCACACCTAGGGACCAGATGTCGGTCCGATAATCGACTTTGTGGCCGCGGGCCTGCTCGGGCGACATGTACATGAGGGTGCCCGACACGGCTCCTTCCTGGGTGAGCGCCGTTAGCTCTTTCCCGCCCATCGGAGTGATGATCAGGGCCAAACCGAAATCGACGATCTTCGGCACGTCGTCCTCGGTGAGCATGATGTTGGCCGGCTTGATGTCCCGGTGAACGATGCCGTGGGAATGCGCTCGTGCGAGTCCCGACCCGACTTGTATGACGAGTTCGATGACGTCGGAGACCGGCAATGGTTCTTCAAGGATTTTTTCCTTGAGGCTGCCGCCGCCGATGTAGGGCATAGCGATGAAAGTCTGCCGGTCGGGCCCGTCACCGACCTCGTCGATTTCGAATACCGGGCAGATGTTCGGGTGGTCCAGCAGTGCCGAGGCCCGAGCCTCCCGGATGAAACGCTCTCGTACCCTGGGATTCTGGAGGGCGCGCGCCAGCAGGAACTTCAGAGCGACGCGGCGCTTCAACCGGATGTCTTCAGCGAGATAGAGGGCCCCCATGCCGCCCTCGGCCAGCTTCTCGATTACCCTGTATCGAGAAATCATGCCTCCGATGACGGGTTTCGCCGGACCGGCGGCCGGTTCACGTCCAGTCGCAGCGGCCAAACCGGAAGAACTCTCGCGGCGGGGCCCGGACGCCTCCGACGTCGACGTTTGCGATCCGCCTTCCGCGGAGGTGCGTTCCCCGGATTCGAGTCGAGTCCTGCGCTCATGCAGCCGGCGAAGATGATCCGCGACCTCGAGAGCGTTGTCCATGCGACGCTCGGACGATCCGTCGACCAGTGAACTGATGTCCTCGACGAGCAGTTCGTCGCTGATGCTCCGTTCCCATCCCGACGCCAGCGCCCGGCCGAAGTCTCCGACGACGATCTGGTAGAGCATCACTCCCAGCGAAAAGATATCGGTCTGAACGGTCGCCTCTTTGCCTTCGATCAGCTCGGGCGCCCTGTAGAGGTGTGCGCCCCCGGTCGCCGAATCGCTCTTCGGCAGGAACATGTCGGTCATGCTGTAGACCGTTATTCCCTTGTCGAGAAACAACTGCTCGTCTTGGATCGTGCCCACGCCGAAGTCTGTCAGCCGAACCTTCGGGACGCCGTTCGGGTCGGGGGATATCAGAACACTGGCCGGCTTGATGTCCTTGTGCAGGACGCCGACCGAATGTGCGGCCGCCAGCGCTTCGGCCAACTGGGCGATCAGTTCCAAGCGGATAGAGAGAGGCACCTGATCCAGACCACCCTGCCTTTCGGCCCATTCCATGAAGTTCCCGTCCTCGCTCCACTCGGACTCCAGGAAGTAGGGCGCCTTATCGAACTGCCAATCCAGGATCCGCGCAATGTCACCGCGATTACCCAGCAGCTCCCTCATCAACCGGAAGACAGACACCTCGCGCCGCAGGGCTCCCAACCGCTCGGCATCCAGGCAGAACTTGAAGGTGCGCATCTCGGCAGTCTTTCGATTGGCCGCGAGCCAGGCCTCCCCGAAGCCGCCTTCCCCCAGCTTCTCCCGAAGCACCCAATTGGATCGATGCGGCATCTCCAGTCCGGCGGCCGGACGCCATCCGAGCATCAACTCGTCGGCGGACGTGAGGACGCGACCGGCCTTTTCCGAATCGGGGGGAGCGGTGAGCGGGGCGACACCAGCCATGCCAACTTCGAATACCTCCATCGGCTCGGTGACCCCTTTGAACCGATATTGGCCGTGAGCCAACCACTGTAACTTCTCGTCCACGGCTGGCTCGCCGACTGAGGCGCGGCGGGCCAGGTCGAATGGCCCGCGTGTGAGGAGGGTCTGCTTCGCGCCGGCGAGCGACATCACGCGTGCGGCGGTGTGTTTGGCCAGGCCATCCACCTCCACCGGCTTTGCGCCCAGAGCGACGTCTTTAGGAACGTTGGCGCGCAATACGACCTCGCCCAGGTGGATTCCCGCCCGGGCCGAGATGGATGCGCCGACCTGGCTCGCGAGGTCTGATAGGGCCGTGTGGTAGGCCAGGGCATAGCGGACAGCGTCGACGGGGCGGTCGAACAGGAACAGAAACCCGTCGGTCTTGTCGATTTCCGTTCCGTTGAACCGGGCGAGCAGGTCGCGCGCGATTCGGTCGGATTGGGTCAGAGCTTCCGCGGCGCGTATGTCGCCTGTTCTTTCAATCAGCCGAGTGCTGTCGACGAGGTCTGTCAGAAGCAGGGTCCTGACGACTGCTCCGCTCGCTGCGTTGGACACGGACACCCTCGACCTCCTATCGCAGGGTCAGCTCGACCGCTTATTGCCAGGACAACAGTATCCCAGCCTGGAATGGCGAGGGATCCTGCGTTCTGGACCGAACGCATCCTCACATTGTACCGGCAGCCTCCCGTGGAATGGAACAGGCCGACCCTCGGGGAAACAAAGCCTATCATGCCTCCGAACACTGATTTGGCAGATCCCTCTTTCGAGGGGAGGGCATTTTGGAGAAGCCCTCCTCCACACGGAGGTGTAGGTGCGGTCTATGACCGCACGCTCTTCGAGCCGAAACATATGCGCTCATAGAGCGCACCTACACCCGATGCTGGAGTTTCGCTTGTGTCCGGTACCGAGGCCTCTGAGGAGGACGATCACTGGAACGCCTATCCGGGAAAAAAGATCCTCGCGCAGAGATCACTGAATCTCGAATCGTTCCGGACGGGATCGAACACGGGACGCGCCTTGAGCCAGATGAGATCCGCCGAACGGATCGAGAACGCCTGCTCGAGGCACTCGAAGGCCGAGTCCGAGTCCCCGAGACCGACATGAACCTGGCTCAGCAGGACGGGAGAGACATAGCGCTCGCTGGATCGTTCGGTCAACTCACCGAGCAGCGCGCGCGCACGATCCTGGTCGCCGATCGACGCGTGCGCGTGACCCAGCGCCGCGACGACTTCCGGGCTTCGGGCAGTCAGCTCCACCGCCTTCTCCAGTTCGGCGATCGCCTCGTCGGTCATTTTCTTCTGGACGTAGGCCTGCCCCAGAAAGTAGTGCACGATTCCGAAGCTCGGATCCATCTCCACGACTTTCAGGTACTGTTCGACCGCCTCGTCGTACCGGCGATCGAAGTAGAGTTGCACGCCCACCGATGCGTTGATGACGAGTGAGAGCGGATCGAGTTCGCGGGCCCGAGCCAGTTGCTGATGTGCAGCGGGGTGGAGTCCCAGAGGGGTCAGGTAATTGCTCGCGTACCAGTTATACGCATTCGGGTAGCGGGGGTTGATTTCGATCGCCCGCTTGAAATCCTGGTCCGCGTCCCAATCCCAGTCATACATCGCGCGCACACAGCCGAGAGAGGTGTGCGCTTCGGCCAGACCGGGATCGAGGTCCAGGGCATGCTCGGCGGCTTCCCGCGCCAGGGGCATGACCTCCTTCGGGGGAAGGGCGCCGTAGATGCCGAGCGTGGTGTAGGACTCCGCAAGACCCGCGAAGGCCAGCGCGAAGTCGGGGTCCTTCTCGATCGCCAGCTTGAACTGTTCGACGCTCCGCTGGAGCCCGTCTTCGGTCCGCTTGTTCCAGTAATACCTGCCCTTCAGGTACAGATTGTAAGCCTCGATGTTGTCGGTATAGCGGCGGACAGGCCCCTCGTCGCCGACAAGGTCGACCTTCATCTTCTTGAGGATTCCCATCGAGATTTCGTCCTGAATCTCGAAGATGTCGTCGGCGTCCCGGTCGAATCGCTCGGACCAGACCTGATACCCATCCGAAGTGTTTGTGAGCTGTGCCGTGATCCGGAGTCGGTTTCCAGCCCGGCGGAGGCTGCCTTCAGTTACCTGGGCAACTTTGAGCTTATGGCCGACTTCGCGCACGTCATAGGCTTTGTCGAATTGGAAAGAGGAGCCGCGAGACGCCACGTGGAGACCCTCCACGTGGGTGAGGGCGTTGATGATTTCTTCGGCGATGCCCTCACAAAAATAACCCTGGTCTCGGCCGGGGCTCATGTCGCGGAAAGGAAGCACCGCGATCGAATGGGCAGTTTTTTTCGGGGCACCTATCTGCACGCTCGAGGCACCCGCCTGTGTGCGCTGCCGGATCGCTTCAAGCTCTGCAACCATCTCTTCGACATGCTGGTATCGTTCGTCGGGAGATTTCGCCATCGCTCGACGCACGACCCAGTCCAGTTCGGGTGGCGCTTCGGGCCGCAAATCGACTATCGGCTCAGGCTGGCCGTTGACCAGTGCGTTGAGGAACGCATGCGGTGCCACCGCCTCGAAGGGCTGCCTGCCGGTGACCGCTTCATAAGTGAGAACACCCAGGGACCAGATGTCAGTCCGATGATCGACTTTGCTGCCTCGAGCCTGCTCGGGCGACATGTACACGAGGGTGCCAGAGACGGCTCCTTCCTGGGTGAGCTTGGTCAGCTCTTTCCCGTCCATCGGACCGACGATCAAGACCAGACCGAAATCGACGATCTTCGGCGTGGCTTCATCGGTGAGCATGACGTTGGCCGGCTTGATATCCCGGTGAACGATTCCGTGGGAATGCGCCAGGGCAAGTCCCGATCCGACCTGTATGACGATGTCGATGATGTCGGAGACCGGCACCGGTTCTTCAAGGAGTTTTTCCTTGAGGCTGCCGCCGCTGAGGTAAGGCATGGCGATGAAGGTCTGCCGTCTGTGCCCTTCACCGACCTCGTCGATTTCGAACACCGCGCAGATGTTCGGATGGTCCAGCACCGCCGAGGCCCGAGCCTCCCGGATGAAGCGCTCGCGTACTGTGGGATTCTGGAGCGCGCGGGCCAGCAGGAACTTCAGAGCGACACGGCGTTTCAACCGGATGTCTTCAGCGAGATAAAGGGCCCCCATGCCGCCCTCGGCCAGCTTCTCGATTATCCGGTAGTGAGAAATCATCCCCCCGATGACGGGTTTTGCCGGATCGGACGCCGGTTCGCGAACCCGCCCGCGAGAGTTTTTCCGGTTTGACTGCTGCGACAGGGCCCGGCGAAGATTAAGGCTGGTGTCACGCGCCCGCCACACCTCGCCCGTCCCGCCCCGGCCCAGCGGAGAGAGGGTTTCGAAGGTCCCTTCTCTGCGGCCTTCCAGCCCTGGCCGGTTCTCTTGGGCTAGTTCTCGCGCCTCCCCTTCCATCGCCGGTGTTTCCTTGAAGCCGGACTCGGACTCCTTGGCGAGCAGCGATTCGACCTCCCGACGCAGGGCATCATCGCCGGCACAGGCCTCGTCCAGAAACGCAGCCCGCTCCGGCTCAATGTACTCCAGCGCGCGGTGAAAGAACTCCTGGATATGGCGCCATCTGTCGGCCATCGCGTGAACTCCCCGGTTCGGCCCATCCCATGGTGTGAATGCCGTTTGGATGTGGGTCGAATTATAACATCCTTCGGGCTCCTGCCAGACACCCTAAACCCTTTGAACACTGAGTGTTGACCGTCGGCCTGAGAGTTTTCGGGCGATCCTGACACTGATTTGGTGGATTGTCCTGAACAGAGGGGCAGGCGTCAGGGGGTGGCCGATTGCGCTTTCTTGGGGCCAGCGAGTGTTCTGGCCTTCCGGCTGCGCCGAGGAATCTAGTTTCTTGAACAATGCGGATGGATCATCTTGCAACTCGTCCTAATTTTTGTTTTTGGCCTGCTGCAGCGTGAGGGCATATTGGGCCGCGACAAAACTGCCTCCGGAAACCGAGGAAAGGATAATGACATCCTTCAACAGATCGAGACGATCCAGGTATGCCGTCGTGCCGAGGTGAAAACCGGTGGCCCGTCCTCCTCCACCTGAAAGACACAGTGCGATATTCCCGAATGGTTTTTCGGATTGTCGGAGGGGGGGCGTTGCCGATTCTCCATGTTCTAATGTGCTCATTCGCTGTCGACGCCCAGGAAGGCAAGCCAGACTTTCATCCTGGCCTCTATCCGGGAAAGAAGATCCTCGCACAGAGATCGCTGAATCTCGAATCGTTCCGGACGGGATCGAACACGGGACGCGCCTTGAGCCAGATGAGATCCGCCGAACGGATCGAGAACGCCTGCTCGAGGCACTCGAAGGCCGAGTCCGAGTCCCCGAGACCGACATGAACCTGGCTCAGCAGGACGGGAGAGACATAGCGCTCGCTGGATCGTTCGGTCAACTCACCGAGCAGCGCGCGCGCACGATCCTGGTCGCCGATCGACGCGTGCGCGTGACCCAGCGCCGCGACGACTTCCGGGCTTCGGGCAGTCAGCTCCACCGCCTTCTCCAGTTCGGCGATCGCCTCGTCGGTCATTTTCTTCTGGACGTAGGCCTGCCCCAGAAAGTAGTGCACGATTCCGAAGCTCGGATCCATCTCCACGACTTTCAGGTACTGTTCGACCGCCTCGTCGTACCGGCGATCGAAGTAGAGTTGCACGCCCACCGATGCGTTGATGACGAGTGAGAGCGGATCGAGTTCGCGGGCCCGAGCCAGTTGCTGATGTGCAGCGGGGTGGAGTCCCAGAGGGGTCAGGTAATTGCTCGCGTACCAGTTATACGCATTCGGGTAGCGGGGGTTGATTTCGATCGCCCGCTTGAAATCCTGGTCCGCGTCCCAATCCCAGTCATACATCGCGCGCACACAGCCGAGAGAGGTGTGCGCTTCGGCCAGACCGGGATCGAGGTCCAGGGCATGCTCGGCGGCTTCCCGCGCCAGGGGCATGACCTCCTTCGGGGGAAGGGCGCCGTAGATGCCGAGCGTGGTATAGGACTCCGCAAGACCCGCGAAAGCCAGCGCGAAGTCGGGATCCTTCTCGATCGCCAGCTTGAACTGCTCGACGCTCTGCTGGAGCCCGTCTTCGGTCCGCTTGTTCCAGTAGTGACGACCTTTGAGGAACAACTCGTAGGCGGCGGGATCCTTCGTCGACGGCTGGACGGGCGTCCGTTCGTCGGTCCCGAGAAGTGAGACCCTGAGTTTGTCGACGATTGCCGCCGAGATTTGGTCCTGTATCTCGAATACGTCGTCGAGCTTCCGGTCGTACTGCTCCGACCAGAGGTCGTAGCCGTCGTCCACGGTCACGAGCTGGGCGGTGATACGCAGACGGTCGCCGGCCTTCCGAACACTTCCTTCCAGCACCGCGCTCACACCCAGCTGCCTTCCCACTTCCTGGACGGCGACTCCCTTTCCCTTGAACCGAAACGCACTGGTCCGCGCGGCAACGCGCAATCCCTCCAACTTGGTCAGGGAGTTGATCAGCTCTTCGGCCAGGCCTTCACAAAAATAATCCTGGTCTCCCTGAGGACTCATATCCGCGAACGGGAGGACCGCCACCGATGGCTCAGTCTCCTCGAGGAGCTGGCCGAGGTCGGTCTGCACGCTCGCAGCAGGAGCCTCGAACACACTGGAACGCTGCAGCGTGGCCTTCACCCGCCGGAGGAGGGCATCGGCGTCGACGGGCCTGCGGATGTAATCATCCGCTCCCTCATTCATCACGCTCGTCTCCAGCGCGCTGTCTTCGCCATCGGTCAGCACCAGCACCGGGAGTCCGACAGTCGAGACCGATCCCCTCAGCCTGCTGAGCAACTCGTGCCCGTCTAAACCGGGCATACTCAGTTCCGTCACAACCAGGTCCAGGTTCTTCTCCCGCTCGATCAACTCGAGAGCTGCCACACCGCTCCCGGCTTGCGAAACGCGATAACCGCTCCCCTCGAGCGTCACTTGGAGCAGTTCGAGTTCCTCCATGTCGTGATCCACCAGGAGAACATGCGGCCCGCTTGGAGCTTTCGATATTTTGCGTTCGACCGTTTCACCAAGAACCCGTTCGACCTCTTCGAGTGTCGTCAAGCCCTCCGCGACCCTGTCCAGAGCCATCGAAACCATCGGCTTTGCCCCGGCCTCTCGAGCAGCCTTGCCCAGTTCCAGAGCAGTGGCCCCGCTTCCGATGAGTTCTTCCAGCTCTGCGGTCTTGACGACGATTTCGATGACGGGAAGACGGCCCCGACGTAGCTGGCGCTGCCCACGCTGATGCGGGTCCGACCGCTGTGAGGTCGGAGCCGATCCGCGATATCCATTCCGCCGAGCACCTTGATGCGCGAAACGACGCGATTCAGTATTGGACGAGGCATCTTCAGGTAGTTTCGGAGCACGCCGTCAACCCGCATCCTGACGCATCCCCCCTGCAGCTCCGGCTCGACGTGTATGTCGCTGGCGCCGCTGGCGATGGCATCGTGGAGGATCAGGTTGGTCAGCTTGACGACCGGCGCTCTTTCTGTTTCCCCGGCTGTGACGTCTTCAGGTGCAGACGACTCCAGGACGCGAACCGATTCGGCGAGCTCCGTCTGCACGTGGCTCATGAGGCTTTCGGTCAGTTGATCCGCCGAGTAATGTGTCGCTATGGCGTTGGTGATGGCGGCCGGACAAGCCACTTCGAAGACCGTGTGTCTTCCTGAAGCGAACCCGATCGCCTGTTCCGCGACGAGATTCGCGGGCTCGCTCGTGGCGACGATCAGCCGATTGTGCTCTTCACGCAGTGGAAAGACCTGAAATCGCCGGACCACTTTCTCGGGGAGCAACTTCAGGGCGCGGTCCTCTGACGTGGGAAAGTCGGCAACCGCAAGACGCTGCTGCGCGGCCACATGGCGGGTCAGCTCCGCCTCATCCACACCGCAGGATCTCTGGACGGCCTCCCATGCTTCGTCGGTGGGAACTCCTGCCCGAATGTCGAGCGCGCTACTTCCTTCCAGGCCGGCCTGAACGGCTACCCGGACGATCCAGTGTTTCGGCTGTGCCGCTTCTTTCAAGACAAACCTCCTCTTCGGGCGACCTCCCACGGGAAGCTCTATCCTAGGCCGTCACAGGCAGCCTGGGCAATCAGATTTCGGCCGATTGGACGAACCGTACCACCATCCAATCCGATTGTCGCCGCCATTCCGGACTCTCCACGGCTGCTATTGACCCACTGCCAGCTTCTGTGGTGTCATGGCTGAGCCCGCCTCTTATCGCCCTTCTTTCAGGAAAGCATGACTCAAACTCAGGTTGTACCCTCGCTCCGTCCCGACGAGGACGCGATCGATCTCCTCTCCGCCGACCACGCCCGGCGCTATCACTGTATTCCCTTGAGAAAGGATTCCGCGTCGCGGCTGCTGGTCGCGATGTCGAATCCGACAGACCTCACGACCATCACCGAAATCGAGTTCCTGACGGGTATGCGCGTCGAGGGTGTCGAATCCAGCGTGGTCGCCATCGACCGCGCCATCGAAAGCCACTATGCCCCCACGCTGCTCCCGGCCCTGGTTACCCCTCAGAAGAGAGCCGCGCTTCCCGAGCCGCCCGTTGTGCGAATCCAGAAACTCGTCTTCGCCGAAGCCGTGCGACGAGGTGCCAGCGATCTCCATGTCGAGCCCGGGGATCGATTGACACGTATCCGATACCGTGTCGACGGCCTGATGCAGGACGGATTCGAGATTCCGCGGTGGCTGACAGACCGTCTCGTTGCGCGGATCAAGGTGATGGCCAGGCTCGACGTCAGCGAGAGGCGCATTCCCCAGGACGGTCACATCCCTGCTTCGTCGGCTGGATTCGAGGCGCGTTTGTCGACCCTGCCCACGCACCGGGGCGAGGCGGTCGTCGCCCGCATGCTGGGTGGCCGGCTCAGCAGTCCGAAACTCGCAGAACTTGGGATCGGGAGCGATGTTCAAGAACGGTTGCGTGCGATCTCGCGGAGAACGCAGGGCATTCTACTGGTTGTGGGCCCGACCGGCACCGGAAAGACCACCACACTGTACGCCCTGATCGATGAACTGCGGGAGCGGCCGCTCGGGATCGTGACGATCGAAAATCCCGTCGAGTACCGAGTAGACGGGATCCGCCAGGTCCAGGTCGATGAGAAGACCGGCCTCACCTTCCACTCCGCGTTGCGCTCAACGCTGCGTCAGGATCCCGACGTGATTCTGGTGGGGGAAATCCGCGACCGCGAAACCGCTCAGATCGCCTTCAACGCGGCATTGACCGGGCATCTCGTCCTCTCGACACTGCATGCGACCGACGGGGTGTCCACCCTCCGACGCCTTCGAGAACTCGGCGTCGACCTCCACCTGGTGTCGTCGGCGTTGGTCGGCGTCCTCGCCCAGCGTCTCATCCGGACGAACTGCCCGAATTGCCTGCGACCGGACTATCCGGAGGCTTTCTATCTCGAACGCCTCGGAATCCCCCCTTCCGAGGCCGAACGATTGCGGCGAAGCTACGGCTGTACGGACTGCCGCTTCAGCGGCATCCGCAGTCGGCGTCCCCTGTTTGAAATACTGGAGGTCGACCGGAGTCTCCGCGCCCTCATCGCTGCGGGATCGGAAGGAGGTTTCGAGACCGAGGCCCGGCGCTCCGGTTTCGTTCCACTCATCGACCAGGCCGTCGCCATGGCTCTCGAAGGGACCGTTTCCGTCGAGGAAGCCTATCGGACGTGCTATTTCGGTGACTCGCGATGAAGTCGAGCATCGATTATTACTCCACCCTGAAACTGGCAAAGGACGCCTCGGCGGATCAAGTCCATAATGCTTACCGTACGCTGGCGAGGGAGTACCATCCCGATCGCAATCCGACACCGGAGGCCCGTTCGCGGATGACGCTGATCAACGAGGCGTTTGAATGCCTGAAAGACGTGAAAAAGCGGCGGGCGTACGACCGGCGTCTCGTGATCGCCGCACCGCCGGAGTTGCAGGGGGCCGTGCTGGCGGCCGCAGACGAGGTCATCGGAGGATCGGGCTGGAGACGGCGAATCGTCGGCGACGGAGACTCCGTCCTGGAACTTGATGGCCGAAAGATCTTCCTGCGGTTGTCCCCGGCGCTGGGCGATGCCGAACTCGACGCGTGGGTTCACGCAAGCGCTCGGGCGTTCCATGGAGGCCTTGCGGATTGCTCCGTAGTCCTGGCATACAAACTGTTGGTCGCCGATCGTGTCCCGAACGCCATCCATCACCTCGAGCGGCCGGCGATTGCGGTTGATCTGCTCTCCTCCTCGGCCGTCGGCGCCGAGTTTCCCGACAGCGTCTACAGAGCGGTTTTTGAGAGGCTTCTGATGGAGTTTTAAAGCCTTTGCTGGCTCTCGAATATTTGAAATGAAGCAATTTCCAATGGACAACCTGCAATGCGGATTACTCAAGTATCGCGATCTGCAATTGGACCCACTAGATTGCCGGAAGAGCCTTTTTTACATAAGCTTGCGAGTCTTGATGACTCCGGGAACCGGCCTTGTTCCGTGGTATCATCATCGCGATGAACAGAGACTCCGCCCTCTTGCTTCTGGTCGGCTTTCTGCTCGGTTTTCTGATGACCTATATGTGGGTTCGGGATCGCGATCTCGGACCGATCATCATCCGTGACGGTGCGGCCCTTGCACGCGGACCGGTGGAATCAGAAGCTGCCGTCCAGATGAGAGAGCAGCTCGAGAACCAGCTCGCAAGCGATCCGACGAACTTTCAAGGGCTCGTGCAGATGGGGAACCTCCACTTCGACAGCGAGAACTTCCCGGGTGCGGCGGAGTACTACAGACGGGCTTTGGAAGTCAGTCCGGACAACGTCGACATCAGTACGGACCTGGGAACTGCGTTGTATTACTCGAACCGTATCGACGATGCCATCGCCGCCTTCGAGAGATCACTCTCAATCGCCCCTGACCATCCCCAGTCTCTCTTCAACATGGGCGTCGTGCTCCTCGAAGAGCGAAACGACAGGGAGGGCGCGATTCGCTTGTGGGAGCGACTGGTAGAAGCCAATCCGGAATACCCGCAAGTCGAGATGGTGAAGGAAGAGATCGCAAGGCTGAAACAGGGGCCATAGTCGCTTGAGTCGAGAATTACGTTTTCGGATCGAGGGAATGTATTGCGGTGCCTGTGTCGTCACCCTGACCCAGGCGTTGATGGAAGTTCCGGGCACCGAAGATGCGCGTGTGGATTTCCGCTCAGAGACCGCAACCGTAGTGACCGCCGAAGACGCGTCTGAGGAGACATACCTTCACGCGGTCGAACGTGCCGGTTATCGTGCGGTCTTCGGACTCGCTGCCCTGCCCCCTGGGGAAACGCGCTACGCGAGATGGGGCGTGATGATCTGGGGCGCCGCCATCGTCGTGTTGCTCGTTGGGTTGCTGCTGTTTTATGGCTAGGGCCAACGACCTGCAGTTTAGATAGAACGAATTACTGACTACTGACTACTGATTACTGACTACTGACTACTTCTTCATCACCCATGCTCGACGAAGTTCTCGCGAAGCTGAAATTAATCGTAGGCGACTCCGGCGCCACAGCCGACGAGACGGATCTGCTCGTCTATGAGTGTGACGCGCTGGCCCTGTTCAAACACGCTCCCGACGTCGTCGTCTTCCCGACTACGACGGCCCAGGTTTCAGAGATCGTGAAGGTTGCCAACGCCTACCGGATCCCCTTCCTGCCGCGAGGGGCCGGCACGGGACTGTCCGGCGGCGCCTTGGCGGTGGAAGGCGGAATCATCATCGAGTTGCAGAGGATGAACCGCATCATCTCCATCGATCCGGACGACCGAATCGCCGTTCTGCAGCCCGGTGTCGTCAATCTTCACGTGTCTGAAGCAGCCGCTCCGCACGGCCTGTACTACGCGCCGGATCCTTCGTCTCAGATGGCATGCAGCATCGGCGGCAACGTCGGAGAGAATGCCGGCGGACCCCATTGCCTGAAGTACGGGATGACGACCAACCACATTCTGGAACTCGAAGCTGTCCTGCCGGACGGCGATATCGTGCGCATCGGCAATCCGGTGGGGGAACCGATCGGCTACGACCTCGTCGGCATGGTCGTCGGCTCTGAAGGCACGTGCGCGATCGTGACCGAGGTGACCGTCCGGCTGCTCGGGAAGCCGCAGGCCGTCAAGACGCTGCTTGCCGCCTTCCACAGCATCGAGGAATGCAGCCAGACAGTCTCCGACATCACCGCTGTCGGGATCGTTCCCTCCGCCCTGGAGTTCGTCGACCAGAAGACGACCGAAGCGGTCGAAGCTTCGGTCTACAAGGCAGGATACCGTCTCGATGCGGCGGCCAGTTTGCTGATCGAAGTCGATGGCTTCGACGTTGCTCTCGAAGATACGGCCGCCTCGATCCTTGCGATATGCGAACGGAACAATGCCTACGACATCCACGTTGCCGCCGATGAAGACCAGCGGGCTCGGCTTTGGCTCGGACGCAAGGGGGCGTTCGGAGCGATGGGACGGATCAGCCCGGACATGATCGTGATGGATGCGGTGATCCCGCGCACGCGGCTTCCGGAAGTGCTGGCCCAGATCGCAAGCATCTCGGAGCGACACGATCTTCCCGTTGCTAACGTCTTTCATGCCGGCGACGGTAACCTGCACCCGCTCATCCTTTTCGACGGCCGCCGATCGGACCAGGTCGACAAGATATTTGCGATGGGTGAGGAGATCATGGATGTCTGCGTCGCCATCGGCGGGGCACTCAGCGGCGAACACGGCATCGGCGTCGAAAAGAAAGAGTTCATGACGATGATCTTTGATGAGGAGTCGCTCGACGTCATGAAACGCACGCGAAACGTCTTCAATCCGGAGGGCCTGCTGAACCCGGGCAAGATCTTCCCCACGAAGGGTTCGTGCACGGAGGTTGGTCCCGGTGTCACGAGCACGGCGGAGGCCGCTCGACGGATCGATCGCTACGTCGCCGGCGGCGGGGGAGGGGCCCGATGATCGTCGACTCGGTCCAGGTGGGACGTGTTGAGCGACCCGAAAACGTGGACGACCTGGCCGAGATCATGCGTGCCGAGACCGGCACGATCGCACCAGTCGGTGCGGGCACTCAACTGAACTTCGGCAACCCGCTCCAGCCCATCGATTGTGCGATCGATACCCGGCGTCTGTCACGCCTCACCGAATACGTACCGGAGGACCTAACCGTTCACGTGGAATCCGGCGTCACCCTGGGACAGCTGCATTCAGCCCTCGAAGAGCACGGTCAGATTCTGCCGCTCGATCCGTGGAACGGCCCGGAAGCGACGATCGGCGGTATCGCGGCGACCAACGCTCAAGGACCCTTGAGGACCGTCGGCAGCATCCGAGACTGGATCATCGGTATGCACGTGGTGGATGTGGAAGGCCGACGTTCCCGGACCGGAGGTCGAGTCGTCAAGAACGTGTCCGGCTACGACCTGGCCAAGCTCTACACGGGTTCGCTGGGGTCGCTGGCCCTGATATCGGAAGTCAGCTTCAAGTTGAGAGCCCGATACGAGAAGACCCTGACGGCCCGTCTGCGAGTCGGGGACCGGGCCCACGCGCTCCAGGTGCTGTCGGCCATTCGTACCGGACCCTGCGATCCCATATCACTGATCTGGCTCGGGCCCGCCGAAGTCGTCCTCGTCCGCTTCGGCGAACACCCTGACGCGGTGGAATGGCAGTTCGAGAACCTGCCTGCAGGAGATTGGGAGCGCTTCGGCGCAGACGCTGAGCCCGATCTCTGGCGCGAGGTCGGCCAGCGTTATCGCGAACTCGGTGACATCGTGGTCCGGGTTGTCGCGCTGCCCTCCAGGATCGGCGAGGTCGTCAAGCGTCTGAGCCCTGTGTCCTGGATAGCGCACGCGGCGGCGGGCGTCCTGTTGCTTGGGCTTCGCGATCCGGAAGAAATCCTGAAGATCCGCGAACAGTTTCCGACGGTGATCGAGCGCGCTCCGATCGACGTTCGCCATCGTGTCTCGACCTTCGGTGTCGGCGGACGGGAGTACGAGCTGATGAAGCAGATCAAGCACTCGTTCGACCCCGAAGGTCGTCTGAATCCCGGCCGACACGTTGACGGGGAACGATGAGGGCGGAAGTCGAAGCCCGCCACGATGATCTGTACCTGGACTGCGTCCATTGCGGGCTCTGTCTGCCCTCCTGTCCGACCTACCGGGTTCTCGGCAACGAGGTGGACTCCCCCAGGGGACGCATCTATCTCATGCGAGCCTTCGACGAGGGCCGTGCTTCGATCACGGACTCGTTCGCCGAACACATGTTCCGGTGCCTCGACTGTCGGGCCTGCGAGACCGTGTGCCCTTCAGGAGTGCAGTTCGGGCACATGATGGAGGAGATGCGGGCCACGATCGTCGAGGAACGCTCGACGGATTGGATCTCTCGTCTGATGCTCCGGCATGTATTCCCGCATCCGGGCCGCTTTCACCTGCTCGGGCGCCTGCTGCAGCTCTACAGCAAGTCCGGCCTGTCTTCGTTCCTGAGATCGACGGGTCTGCTGAAGCGAATCGCTCCGGAATACGCGGCAGCCGAAGAGCTGATGCCGGAGTTGGAGCCGGCCACGGGCTTGAAGCCCGGCAACGTGTATTCAGCCGTTGGACGAGCCAGGGGGAGGGTCGCTCTGTTTGCGGGTTGCGTCATGAACTCGATTCTTGGGGGCGTGAACCGATCGACCGTCGGCCTGTTGAATGCGGCCGGCTACGACGTCGCCGTGCCCGCGGATCAGATCTGCTGCGGCGCCCTGGCCAACCACTCCGGTCTTCAGTCGACTGCATCCGAAATGGCGCGCGCCAACGTTTCGGCGTTTCCGCTCGACGGCCTCGACGCGGTCATCGTGAATGCTTCGGGATGTGGCGCCATGCTGGCCGAATACCCGCTGCTGGTCGAAGGGGCCACGGAACTGTCGTCCCGGGTGCAGGATCTGTCGTCCTTCCTGGTGTCCACCTCGATTGCGGAACGTCTAACTCGTAGGATGGAACAACGTGTGGGATACGATGACCCGTGCCACCTCCTCCACGCCCAGGGCGTCCGACAGCCTCCGCGTAAACTGCTCGAGGCCGTTCCTGGAGTTGAACTGGTTGAAGTGGAAGGGGCCGATGAGTGCTGCGGCAGCGCCGGTGTCTACAACTTGACGCAACGCGAGCTGTCGATGGAGATCCTCGATCGCAAGATGGAGCGGGTCCGCCGGGCCGAACTGGACGTTCTGGTCACTGGCAACCCGGGATGCCTGTTTCAGCTCCAATACGGCGCCAGACGCCATGGGTTGACCCTCGAAGTCGTTCATATTGCCGAATTTCTCGCCCGGGCGCTCCATCCCGCTGCCGGTCTCCTTTGACAAAAGGCCGGTATCGTTTGACAAAAGAGATGTAGGTCATAAACTTTTGTATGTATCGCGCCAGCCTGACACCGGGCGCGAATCCAGGGGAGTAAAATGAACACCGCAAAGACCGCTACTTTGATGGTCGGACTCACAGTCCTGCTCGTGTTCGCGGGCGGGGCACTCGGCGGACAGGGAGGCATGATATTCGCATTCGTGTTCGCGCTGGCGATGAACGCGTTTTCGTACTGGTTCAGCGACAAGATCGTCCTGAAGATGTACCGCGCGAAGGAAGCCACCGAGCAGGAGGCCCCCCAGCTCTATGACGTCGTTCGAGACCTGGCGATGCGGGCGAACATGCCCATGCCGAAGGTTTATATCATTCCCGACGACGCCCCGAACGCGTTCGCCACAGGAAGAAATCCGAACCACGCGGCCGTCGCCGCGACGACAGGGATCCTGCGTTTTCTCAGCCGTGAAGAGTTGACCGGGGTCATGGCCCACGAACTCGCGCACGTGCGCAACCGCGACATCCTGATCGGTACCATAGCGGCCACGATTGCGGGTGCGATCAGCCTGCTGGCGCACATGGCCCAGTGGGCTATGATTTTCGGCGGCGGTCGAAGCGACGACGACGACGGGGGCGGCATCGTGGGGCTGATCGCGATGATGATCATCGCCCCGATCGCCGCGATGTTGATCCAGATGGCGATCTCGCGTTCCCGCGAGTACCAGGCCGACGCGACCGGCGCCCGTTTGTGCGGAAACCCGATGTGGCTGGCCTCCGCGCTCCGCAAGCTGGATGCAGCGTCCAAGCGCATACCCATGAACGCCAGTCCCGCCACGGCCCACATGTTCATCGTCAACCCGCTCCGCGGCGGCCGCGTGGCGAAGCTGTTCAGCACCCACCCCCCGATGGACGACCGAGTCGCCCGCCTGGAGAGCATGGCTTACGGCTCCATCGAATAGGAGTTTTTCACCGCAAGGGCGCAAAGGCGCAAAGTAGATTTGTTCTTACGCCAGTTCCGGGAGTGAGCTGGCGTTTTTCTTTTTGGCGTCGGGAGAGGTCGTCGCGCTCGAAGAGACGTACCAGCGTCGACAACACTCTCAACCAAAGCCTTTGCGTCTTTGCGCCTTTGCGGTGGGAAAAAATCAATACAGGGAGGGTTCGCCTTCGGGGCGGGTTTTCCATCTACGGTGGATCCAGAGCCATTGTTCGGGGAACTGGCGGACGAAACCTTCCAGGACGTTGTTGAACATCTTTGTGTTTTCCACAATGTCGGCCCGCCGGTCTCCGGTTCGGATCAGGTCCAGCGGAGGGTCGAAGTGGAGGATGTGGCGTCGTCGCCCTTTATCCCAGCGCAGGTAGACCGGTATCACCGCCGCCTCGGTCCGGACCGCAAACGTCGCCAGCCCCGGTGTCGTTGCTGCCGGAATCCCGAAGAAATCCGCGAACACACCCTCGTCGCGGGTTGTGTTCTGGTCGACGAGAACGCCGACTGCTTCGTTGTCGCGCAGCGCTTTCAGGACGTCGCGGGCCGCGTCGGTCCTGTCGATTACATCGTTGCCCGAGCAGGTTCGGAAGCGGGTAATCAATGCGTCGATCATCGGGTTGTCGATCGGTCGAACGAGGAACTTCAACGGGTAGCCGTAGACGGAATGCGCAAAGGAACAGAGTTCCCATGCGCCGATGTGGGCGGTCAGGTAGAGGATGCCTTTACCGCGCCGGTGTCCCTCCATGTAGTTGTCGAAGCCTTCGTAGTCGACCAATTGGGGTATGTTTTCTCTAGTGAGTTTGGGGAAACGGCTGAATTCGACGAGCAGGCGGCCCAGGTTTCGGAACACGGCCCGGACGATTCTTCGTCTCTCGTCCTCAGACAGGTCAGGCAGCGCCATCCGGAGGTTCCGCATGCCGGCTGCGCGTTGCCGGTGCGCGACCCCGTGGCCGATCCATGCCACGATGTCTCCTGCTCCGCAGGCGATGGGGCGGGGCAGGGCACCGAACACCCCCAGCAGGATCTTGGCTAACGCATACTGCATGAACGCTTTTGCACCCACTCGCATCCGTGTTATTTTCACATACTTTTAAAGATGCGACCGAAGCTGGACCAGCACCTCGACTACTTCATCGTTATCGCCCTCGCCGCCGTCTGCTACCTGATGTTTTTCCACGAGTTGGACGGCATCGGTTTTCTTGGGCCCGATGAACCCCGTTACGCCGCAGTCGCCCGCGGCATGTATGAGACGGGGGACTACATCACGCCACGACTCCACGGAGAGACCTGGTTTGAGAAGCCGCCTCTGTTGTACTGGTTCGCCGCGCTGGGCTTTGCTCTGTTCGGTGTCGGCGAGACGGGCGCCCGGTTTCCATCGGCGATGTGCGCAACTCTCTCGGTCTTCCTAATCTACTGGTGCGGTCGCCGTCTGTTTTCCCGGGGGATCGCGTTTGGCGGCGCCCTGATTCTCGCCTCATCGGCTGGGTTTTTCGCCATGGCCCGGGCGTCGTCGACGGACATGCCTCTGACCGCCGCCCTGACCGGAGCGTTGGTCTTCTTCGTTCTCGGGATGGATGCCGAGGAGGCGGCACGGCGATGGTATTTCTACGGCTTTTACGCCGCTCTCGGTGTCGGTGTGCTGGCGAAGGGGCCCGTGGCCATACTGCTTCCGGCTCTCGCCCTGGTGCTTTTCCTGTTGTGGCGCGGGGGTCACGGCGAGTGGAAGCGATGGTACCCGAAGGGTATTCTGGTAACGTTGCTCGTCGCCCTCCCCTGGTATGTCGCGGTCACCTGGGTGAACGGTCGGGAGTTCATCGACGTCTTCATAATCAACCAGAACCTGCAGCGTTTCACTTCGGATATACACGGACACCAAGAGCCGTTCTATTTCTTCATGCCGGTTCTGTTGCTGATGATGTTCCCCTGGACCTTCCTGCTCATACCCGCCCTGCGCCGGCGTTTCTCCAGGAGCGAACAACTGATCCTGGTGTGGGCCGTGGCGCCTTTCGTGTTTTTCTCGCTTTCCGGCTCGAAACTCCCCGCCTACATCCTGCCGATGGCGCCACCCATCGCGCTTTTATGTGCGCGTGAAATCGGCACCGAAAAGACGCGCGCCTTCCAGGTTGCCGTCCTGTGCCAGGCGGCTTTCTCGATCGCGATAGGTATCACGGTCGGCTTCTTCGGCGATGCCATCAACGTCGATGTGCAGACGTACGGGGTCCTGCTGGCCGTAGCGTCCTTCCTGGCGGCTGGCGCGCTCGTGGGCCTGGCGATCTGGATGCCCGCTCCCGCCCTCGGAGCATTCAACACAGCGGTGATGGCGATCGTCGTCCTGGTGATCACTGGCGTGGTCTTTCCCCACGGGCCGATGGCGGAAACGATGGAGCCGTGGACGGAGGAGCTGGAGCGTTTCGTCTCGGATCAACAGCCCGTGATTCTGTACAAGCCGGACCGGTGGATGGAGTACGGGTTGCGGTATTACCGGGACAACAACGCGGTGACAGCTCTCTCAGGAGAGGCATTGGCCGAGCTCATCCAGGCTGGCACCCGGCTTATCTGTATAGCGGAAGGCCGGATGCTCGACGAACTCAGCACCAGCAACGACGTGGCGATCGAGGTGGTTCACTCGATCGGGAATCAGGTCGCTTTCTGGGCCTGGAAACCATAAATCTTCCGAACAGATCCCCCTCCTTGACACAAGGAGGGGTGGATGCACCGCAGGTGCAGACGGGGTGGTTGTCTGGTGCAGCACTGTCCGGATGTTTAGGATAGTTCAGAGTTTTCTGATCAACACCACCCCGGCGCTTCGCGCCACCCTGGGCTCAACTGAGGAGGGGAGTTTGGGTGGCTGCGCCGAAGGCGCAGACGGGTGTTTGTTTGGACAGCGCTGCCTGGCTGTTTGGGACCGTTCGGATTTTTTCGGTCAACACCACCCCGGTGGGCTCAACTGAGGAGGGGAGTTTGGGTGGCTGCGCCGAAGGCGCAGACGGGTGTTTGTTTGGACAGCGCTGCCTGGCTGTTTGGGACCGTTCGGATTTTTTCGGTCAACACCACCCCGGCGCTTCGCGCCACCCCTCCTCATCTGAGGAGGGGAGTTTTGGATGGGTGCCAACTGCTGACAGCTAGTTAAGAAAAAACACCACTCCCGCGGTGGCGGAGACGTTGTGGAACGCTCCTCCGGCCGGGAACACCGTTGCGTTCGGATCGTCAGATTGACGGGCCAGTCCGAACGAAGGCGTTCTGGCCAGGAAGCCCTTGAAATCGAAACGGAGTCCCATTCGGCCGGCCATCCGTGCCTTGAGGCCGAAGCCGTAGTTGAACGCGAACGAAGTCGATTCGCCGAAGCCTGGAAGGTTGCCCCTCAATGGATCGCTTGCGATGGACTTGGCCTCGTCGGTCGGTACAACGTGCCTCCGATGCCGAAGCTCAGGAACGGCCGGACCATCAAGTCCTCTTCGGCGTCGAAGTAATACAGGGTGTTGACGGCGAACTGATGGATCTGTGTCCCGAGTTCCAGTTCCGATGCAGCCGGATTGATCGTAATGAATCGGGCATCGTTCGTTTCGAAGCTGTAGACGAATTCTTCTCCCCAGTGACCGGAGTTAAAAACGTTGAGCCGGACGCCGCCCCGGAAGCCCTGGTTGAACTTGAATTCCTGCTGGATCGGTGTGACTGCCTGAGGAAACCCGATCTCGTACTTGTTCGTGGAGTGCCAGGACCCACCAAAGAACAGATTCAACTCCAGGTCGCCCTCGCCCTGGGCGAACGCCTGGCCTGGGGTCAACACGAACATCGCCGCCAAAAGGGCACCGATAGTGAACCTTCGCATTCTTGAAACCCTCAATGTGCTGGTTTTCGAAGGGCGCAGAAAACTCGACCGAGTCTTCGCACATTAACGGAAAGGACGCGGTAAAGTCAAATAGACCGTTGGAGTTACCGGCTCGACAAGGGACCTTGAACCGATCGCGATCTGTGCTCACGGCCCTCGCGGGTCGAGCGCGGAGCGTACCGTTTTTCGCTCGCCTGTCACCTGCGGCACCCTACACGGAGCGGGCGGCGTCTTGTTGACAGGGCATCGAGCCTTCCATTAGTATGAAATTTCCGTTCTCGACTGAAAACATTAGGTTTACACGCCGAACTCCGCGGCTCCGGCTATGAGACGCCGCGATCGGTAAACCGAGAGGTAGGATCCTGTGCACAGTCCGGAAGACCGGAGCCGTGTCGGAGCCACGATGAAGAAAGTCCTGTTCGGTTTCCTCCTCGGTGGGGTGGCCGCGTGCCTCGCGTTGCCTTCCCACGCCCAGAGCCCGGAATTCTTCCAGGTCGACGATCTGCGCGAAGGGATGAAAGGCGTCGGCCGCACGGTCTTCCAAGGCACGACGATCGAAGAGTTCGACGTTGAGATCCTGGGAGTGCTGAAGAACTCGTCGCCCAGGCGGGACATGGTCCTGGCCCGAATCTCAGGGGGCCCGCTCGAGCACACCGGAGTCCTGCAGGGCATGAGCGGCAGCCCGATCTACATCGACGGGAAGCTGCTCGGCGCGTTGGCCTTCGCGTTCGAGTTCTCGAAGGACCCCATCGCGGGGATTCAGCCCATCAACCAGATGGTAAGCGTTCTGGAGCAGGCAGGTGCGGAGAGAGTCGTCCCGGGTTCGTTTCCCGCCGAAGGCCCGCACGCTTATGTCAACAGACTCATGGTGGCCGCTGCCGCCGGGGACGGGATCGAAGAGTACTTTCTTCCGCGGGCCTGGATGAGATCGAACCCGGTTCGGGCGTCCTTCGCGACGGCCGGGCTGACACAGATCCGGACGCCGCTGTTCATATCCGGTGTGTCGCCGGTGGCCGTCCGCCAGTTTTCGGGACTCTTCGAAGACTTCGGCTTCACCCCGGTCCAGGGTGGCGGATCCGGGAGTGGGGCGCACCTGGCCGCCTCCGACGGCCCGATCGAGCCGGGTGCCTCGATCAATGCCGAACTCGTCCGTGGAGACATCAGCGTCAGCGCGAACGGAACCGTGACTCACGTGGACGGGGACAAGGTCTTCGCCTTCGGCCATCCCTTCATGTCGACCGGCCCAACCGACGTGCCGATGTCGAAAGGCTATGTGATCGCGCACATTCCCAGCGTATCGACGTCGTTCAAGATTGCCGTGCCGCTGGACGTGGTCGGGGCATTCCAGCAGGATCGGTCCACGGGGATCTTGGGAAAACTGGGCGAGTCTCCGCGGATGATTCCGGTTCGGGTGGATCTGCGCACCTCGCGCGATACTACCGAGCGTTATGAGTTCGAGGTCGTCAATGACCGATTCCTGACGCCTTTCATGATGAACTTCACAGTCTTCAACGCGATTCTGGCGAGCGAACGCGGTCTTGGAGAGTCGACACTCGAGATTACCGGGACGATTCATTTGGCCGGTGGAGAACGCGTCGAAATCGGCAACGCTTTCGCGGGTGACATGAACGGGCCGGCTCAGGCGACCATCGCGACGGTCGCGCCGATCACCTACCTGTTGTCCGGGGGATTTGAGGAACTGGTCATCGATTCGGTCGAACTGGACATCGTCTCGACCGACAGAAAGCGCAGCGCCCGCCTCGAGGCGCTGAGGATCGACCGCACCGAAGTGCGCGCCGGCGACATGGTGACGCTGTCAGCCAGCCTTCGCGCCGCGAACGGGGACGAACTTGTCGAAGAATATTCATTCGAGGTGCCCGACGGGCTGGCCCCAGGACGAGTCCAGTTGCTGGTGGGTGACGGCGTAACGATGACCGGTTCGGACCTGCGCCGGGTGCCCCAGGGCGCACCGCGGGACATCCAGCAGATCTTGAGAGAGTTGAACAAGCTCCGCAAGACAGACCGTCTGTATGTCCGGGTCTTGAGCGCGGTTCCCGGTGTCGTGATCGCCGGCGAGGAGCTTCCGTCGCTGCCGCCTTCGATGATTGCCATGATCCAGACGGGGCGGTCTTCCGATGGCAACACTTCCGGTACGCGCAACTCGGCGGTCGGCGAGTTTGAGCTTCCACCGTCCGACTACGTCATTCAAGGGCAGCGGTCGTTGAACCTCACGATCGTCCCCTGAGGGGGACGACATCGTCCCCTGAGGGCGACGACATCGTCCCCTGACGGCGATCGACAAGGTTGGAGGAAACACGTCGGCACGGTGTTTGGGGCTCGTTTGGAAGAACTGATGAAAAAACCATTCTGGATGATTCCGCTTCTTGTCGCGCTGCCTGCGCTCGGGGTCATCCCCCAGTTCTGGGAAGTACGTACGTACGACGAATTCCGAGAGGGCGAGTTGAGCGGACTGTCGATCACGAGCGATGGGGAGCTCGTGCTCGCCCCCCGCTTCGACGTTCTCTTTGACACCGACGAGACGCTGATCTTTAGCGCCGTGGCCGACTCTGCAGGCGACGTCTATCTGGGGACCGGTCATGACGGTAAGGTCTACCGGGTCGACGCTGACGGAAACGGCGCCTTGCTCGCGGATTTGCTCGAACTGGATGTTCTGGCCCTGGCCCTCGACGCCGAGGACGGTCTTTTTGCGGCAACGTCTCCGGACGGGAAGGTCTACCGCATCGGGCCGGACGGAAGCGAGCAGGTGTTCTTCGACCCTGAAGACAAGTACGTCTGGTCGTTGCTTTTCGACGAGATGGGCAACCTGTTCGTCGCCACCGGGGGCGAGGGTGTGATCTACCGCGTTGCGCCCGACGGCACCTCAGAAGTCTTCTACGATAGCGAGGAGACCCACATCATCACGATGGCTTTCGATGCCACAGGAAACCTGATCGCCGGCGGCAATCCGAAGGGCTATGTCTACCGGATTTCGGACGACGGGAGGCCGTTCGTTCTTTACGACTCGGGAATGCAGGAAGTCCATTCCCTGGCTCTGGCCGCGGATGGGACGATCTATGCGGCGGTCGTAAACTCCTCGGGAGCAACAGTCTCCCCACAGGCGCCCGGGACGGCTCCTTCGACTACAGAGGGCACGACCGTCAGCGTTACTGTCGGTCCTGGAGCCGCGGCCGCACAGCAGCAGCCTCAGGCCCGGCCCGCCCAGCAGGGATCCCGGTCGGGAGGTGGCGGTGCAGGGGCGTCTGGGCGCGGGGCCGCCGCGCCACAAAGTGCTCTCCTCGAGGTCCGGACGGACGGTGTCGTTACGACTGTGTGGCAGTCCTCGAGCGAGATGATCTTCGCCCTGCTCCCGCACGACGAGGGGTTGTTCTTCTCCACGGGCACAAAAGGACGCATCTACAATTATGAAGGTCCGCGCCGGACGACACTCGTCGTCGAATCATCCGAGGAGCAGACCACGCAGTTGCTGATCCACGGCACTCGTGTGTACGCCTCGTCTTCCAACGCCGGCAAGCTTTTCGAACTCAGCAACCAGGTAGCCGGCACCGGCTTCTACGAATCGAAGGTGAGGAACACCGAGGCGACCTCCAGTTGGGGGAAAGTCAGCTGGAGAGGTGGGACCGGCAGTGTGGAGATCCTCACGCGGACCGGGAACACGGGCAGTCCCGACTCCACGTGGTCGGACTGGGCGCCGATCGGTGATTCCGGGGAGGTGTTCAGCCCGAACGCTCGCTTCATCCAGTGGAAGGCCGTCTTGAATGGCGAGGGCGAGGACGTTCCCCTCCTCTCGTCGGTGCGGGTTCCTTACCTGCAGCAGAATTTTCGACCGGACGTCACTTCGCTTGTCGTCTTGCCCTCCGGGGTCGCCCTCCAGAAAGTCCAGACCACGAACAACGCCGCCGCCCAGGCCGGCAGCGGTAACGGCAATGCCGCGCCCCGGATTCCGCCGCGCCGGCTGAACCAGAAGGGCGCACGCTCGCTCCAGTGGACTGCGACCGACCGCAACAACGACGGGCTGACTTATTCGCTGCACTACAAGGCGGAGAACGAGGCGGCATGGAAGCTGTTGCGGGATGGTCTCGAGGACGCGTTCTACACGGTCGCATCGGACACCTTGCCCGACGGAACCTACGTTTTCCGTGTCGTCGCAAGTGACGGGGGAGCCAACCCGGCCGAAATCGCCCTGGCGGGTGAGCGAGAGCCATCGACAATTCTCCGCCTCGCGTGACGATGCGCGAAGAAGGGATCGAGAACCGCCGGGTACGGTTCCACGTCGAGGTCGAAGATCAGACATCTACGTTGAAACAGGCTGAAGTGTCGGTCGACGCGGGGGATTGGCGCCCCATCTTCCCCGTGGATGGGATTGTCGATTCTCTCTCGGAGGTGAGTTCTCGTCGATCGAACTCACCCCGGGCGAGCACACGGTGCGTTCCGGATTACGATCAGAACGAAAACGCCGGTCGAGTATTCCGTAAACGGACCGTCTAAGAAGCCATGGGCCCGCGGCCAAACTCGTGGCCAAACTTTGGCTAGGAGTCTGCGCGGCAGAAGGACCGGAATTGGGCGGATAGAGATCGAAGATAGGACATGTCACGAACATATCGAACCTATATCCCAGAACAGAGCCTGCTGCTGCCGCCGTCGCTGAGAGATTGGTTGGCCGAAGATCACCTGTCGTACTTCATATCGGACACGGTGGACGCCATGGATTTGAGCGCGTTTGAGCAGCGGTATGGAACGGACGGACCGGGCAATCAAGCGTACGATCCGCGGATGATGGTGAAGGTGTTGATCTACGGGTACGCGACCGGGGTGTTCTCGTCGCGGAAGATCGCGGCGAAGTTGACCGACGACGTGGCGTTCCGGATGTTGGGAGCGGAGAACTTTCCGGCGCACCGTACGATCTCGGATTTTCGCAAACTGCATCTTGAGGAGTTCGGGAACCTGTTTGTGCAAGTGGTGATGATGGCGCGGGAAGCGGGACTGGTGAAGATGGGAACCGTGGCGGTGGACGGAACCAAGATCGGGCGAATGCGAGCAAACGCAAAGCGATGAGCTATGAACGGATGAAGAAGCAGGAGACCGAATTGGGCGAACAGATTCGGGATCTGTTGAACCGGGCTACGGCGACCGATGAGGAAGAAGACCAGCGATACGGCAAGGACCGGCGCGGAGACGAACTCCCGATGGGTTGTCGACCCGCAAAAAGCGATTGGCCACGATCCAGGCAGCAATTCGAAGAACGTCAGATGGCTGCGGACCAGGAAGCGGGACGGGAACCGGGAGACGACAAACCCGGATGCGGAAAGAAGCCATTCAAACGCCCCATGGGCGAGCCCAAACCGACGGCCCAGGACAACTCACAGATCCGGAAAGCCGGATCATGAAAACCTCCACTGAAGGGTTCCAGCAATGCTACAACGCGCAGGCGGTGGTGGATTCCGAGGCCCGGATCATCGTAGCGACAACGGTGAGTTCACGTCCGACGCGGGACAGTTGGAGCCCTGGATGCGTTGAACAACAACCTGGGAGAGCATCCCGAACGTTACTGGCCGATGATATCGATCCGAGTCGAATCTAGGGATGTTGGAACAACGTCAGATTGACGGGTATGTTGCCATGGGTCGCGAGAAGAATCTGGCCGATGTTCCACTCCCACCCAAAGACACTGCTGTTGGCCGGATGATGAGAAAGATGAAAACCAAGCGTGGGCGCGACCGCTACCGGGCCAGAAAGCACATTGGCGAGCCGCCCTTCGGGTGGATCAAGTCGGTGCTCGGATTCCGACAGTTCAGTCTACGCGGTTTGGACAAAGTGACCGGTGAGTGGAACCTGCTCAAGGCGGATGAACGCCATGGGCCCGCGGCCAAACTATCCGGCCCAGTGATGGGTTCTCCTCCGAAGACCCTCTTGAGTTCTAGACTCCTAGGGGGCCATCAGAATTGTTCACACCAACCATAGCCATGAGAAAACTTTCAACCTTTATGATTTGCGCGCTGTTTGCGGTTCCAGCATCGGCGCAGACGCTCATTCCGCAAGCCGCGGACACGGATCGGCCTCAGATCGACGTTGAATCCTATTCCATCGAGGCCCGGATCGATGCCTTCGAAGGCGAAGTGCTCGCGAGCGCAGAGATTCGCTTCGTACAACTCGATCGGCAGAACTACGCCGTGTTCGACCTGGACCGTCGGTTGCGGGTTCGCGACGTTTACCTGGGAGAAGAAGAACCGCTGCCGGTTCGGTTTCGCCAGTTCGACCTGGATTCCACCCTCGAGGTGGATCTGAGCGACCTCGGCCAGTTCGACCAGCCGGTGATCCGAGTCGAGTACGACGGGGTGTTGAATCCTGAACTCGAACGACGCGAACCAATCCTGGGACGCATTTCCGCCGAGAGTGCGTTCCTGCTCTATGAGGCGAAGTGGTTCCCGACCAACGGCCTCCACAGTGATCCAGCCACAATGGACGTTCGGCTGACGGTTCCTTCCAACTGGCAGGTGATAACCAGTTTCCAGGAAGCCGAACCCGGGATCACGGATGTCGAAAAGCTGCTGTCTTTCAGCAGCCCCACGCCTACCGTGTCGGGAACGATCGTTGCGGGCAGCTATGAAACCGTTACTGCTTCGATCGACGGCGGGCCGGGGGTTGAAGTGATGGTCTTCGGGGACATCGATTCAGCCCGGGAAATGGGCGAAGCGGCGGCGGAGATGATCACCATCTACACGGATACCTTCGGCGAACCGGTCGCGGATTCGTTCCGCATGATCGAGATCGATGGCGCGAACTGGGATGCGCGTTCGGCTCCGGGCATGCTGCTGCTGCCGTCCGACGAGGTCGGGCCCGGTTTCGATCCCTGGGTGCTCACTCGATACGTCGCCGCGCAGTGGTTTCCATTGAGGTATCCCGTGGATGATCCGGAATCGGATGCGTGGCTGGCCGAAGGCTTGGCTGTCTTCGCCGGCATGATGTACTTCGAGGAAACGCTTTCGCCCTTCGAAGCTGACGAATATGTCCAGCGGACGATCGTCAAGGCGCTGAGCTACGAGGGCGACACCCCCATCAGCCAGGCCAGCGGTTTTGGGATGGATTCGGCAGAATACCTTGCGCTGGTAGCGTTCAAGGGTGGCTTCATCGTCCGGATGCTTCGCGACGTCATGGGAGACGAAAAGTTCGCCACCATGCTGGAGGAATTCCCGACGCGGTTTGCGGACCGGCCCCTGTCGACTGCCGCGTTCTTCGACGTTTCTACCGAGCTGGCCGGCGAAGACCTCACATACTTCTTCGACCAATGGCTGAATTCTGCGGGGATACCTGAGTTTACACGGGAATACACCGTGTTCCGGCTTCCGGACGGGTACAAGATCATGGGGCAGATCAACCAGGATCTGGATCTGTTCCGGATGCCCGTGGAGGTCGAAGTGGAGACAGACGCCGAGCCCGAATACCATACGATCTGGGTCTCGGGACCGTCGAGCGATTTCGACCTGATCACCGAGAGGAAGCCCCGATCGATCTCCATCGATCCGAACAAGAGGTTGTTGCGCCTGTCGCCGGACATGCGTGTGGCCGTGCACATCTCTCGGGGTGAGGATTACGCTGATGCGGGACGCTACAACGAGGCGATCGACCAGTACCAGGCGGCCATCGACGAGGATCGCCTGAGTTCGCTGGCCTTCTTCCGGATGGGTGAAGCACTGTTCGAACTCGGGAACCTCCAGGCGTCGGCCAACGTGTTTCGGGAAGCCCTGAACGGCGACCTGGAGCCCATCTGGGTCGAAGTGTGGTCCTACGTGAACCTCGGCAAGATTTTCGACATCCGCGGTGACCGGGACCGTGCCCTGGGCGAGTACCAGAAGGCACTCAACACGGGCGACGACGCCTACGGCGCGCAGGACGAGGCGGAGGGGTACATCAACGCCCCGTTCAGGAGGTCCGGACGGACTATCGGGTAGAAGACAAGAGAGTCACCGCAAAGGCGCGAAGGCGCAAAGAACAGACTTGAAAACGGCGGCCGATCGGCCGCCGTTTTTGTCGTTCACCAACTTTCTGCTCAGCAGAACACACGGGAAACTTCTTGGGTCTAATTGCAAATCGCGATATCGAGTAATCCGCATTGCAGGTTGTTCATTGGAAATTGCTTCATTTCAAATCTTCGAGAATCCGTCCCCCCGAGCGCGACCTCCGCTGAGAGCTTCGATAAATCACAAATAAAGCAATTTCCAATTTCGAACTTCCAATGTGGATTCGTCCAATGACCAATCTGCACTGGTCTTCGGATCCTCCGGCCGCTACTCCAACTGATAGTTGGGCGCCTCCTTTGTAATGAACACGTCGTGGACGTGGCTCTCCTTCAGCGACGCGTCCGTAATCTTCAGGAACTGCGTTTGCGTCTGCAGTTGCTCGATCGAGCTGCAGCCGCAGTAGCCCATACCGGACTTCAGCCCGCCCACCAACTGCGTGACCAGGGAAGCCAGGGACCCTTTGTGGGGCACCCGCCCTTCTACGCCTTCCGGGACCAGTTTGTTCGGCTGAGCCTTGTCCTGCGCGTAGCGGTCGCTGCCTCCGGTCTGCATCGCGCCGAGTGAACCCATACCGCGGTAGGATTTGTACGTTCGGCCCTGGTAGAGGATGATCTCACCCGGGCTCTCGTCGGTTCCGGCGAACAACGACCCGATCATGATCGTGTCGGCGCCCGCCGCGATGGCTTTCGTGATGTCCCCGGAAAACTTGACACCGCCGTCGGCGACAAGCGGAACCTTTTGTTCACGGCAGACTTTTGCGCACTCCATGATCGCGCTGATCTGAGGCACGCCCACTCCGCTCACGACTCGCGTCGTACAGATCGAACCGGGTCCGATACCAACCTTGATCGCGTCCACGCCTGCACCGATCAGGTCGGCGGCGGCTTCGGACGCCGCGATGTTTCCGGCAACGACGTCCATGTCGGGAAATCGGCTCTTGACAGTCTTGACCGCCTCGAGGACTCGCGACGAATGTCCGTGAGCCGTATCGACGACGATCACGTCTACTTTCGCTTCAATCAGCGCGCCGGCGCGTTCGGCGTAATCTCCGGTCGCCCCGATCGCCGCACCGACCCGCAGCCGTCCGTGTTCGTCCTTCGCTGAGAGGGGATACTTGATCTTCTTGGTGATGTCTTTGACCGTGATGAGGCCCTTCAGGTTCCGATCATCGTCGACTACCAGCAGCTTTTCGATCCGGTGTTTGTGCAGGATTCGTTGCGCCTCGTCCAGAGTTGTGCCGACTGGCACCGTGACCAGATTGTCTTTGGTCATCACGTCCTGGATCGGAAGATGGAAGCGATCCTCGAAGCGCAGGTCCCTGTTCGTCAGGATTCCGACGAGGCGGCCGTTCTCCGTGATCGGGACGCCCGAAATCTTGAAGTGGGCCATCAGCTCGACCGCGTCCTGAATCTTGCGATCCGGAGACATCGTGATCGGATCGACGATCATGCCGCTTTCCGACCGTTTGACTTTGTCCACTTCCGCCGCCTGGCTCTCGATGGACATGTTGCGGTGCACGATCCCGATTCCACCCTGCTGGGCCAGGGCGATCGCAAGGCGCGATTCGGTTACGGTGTCCATCGCCGCACTCGCGACGGGGATGTTCAGTGAGATGCGGTTCGTCAGTTTCGTACTCGTCTCGACTTCGGTGGGCAGGACGTCCGATTTCCTCGGTGCCAGAAGGACGTCGTCAAAGGTGTAGGCTTCCTGGAATGTCTTTTCCCTCAAGCTGTCACTCCGCAACATTTTTTGAATTTCTTGCCGCTACCGCACGGGCAAGGATCGTTTCGTCCCACCTTCGGGGAGCCGCGTTTGACGGGTTTCCTGGGGCCGTCGCCTCTCCCCTGGTTGGACGCGATGAACTGCTGCCTCTTCTGCCGGCGCTCGATCTGTTCGGCCTGCTTCGACTGGTCCACGGGCTGCAGCAGGAACAGGAAGCGGATCGAGTCGTCCTCGATACGGTTCATCAAGTCTTCGAAGAGATCGTACGATTCCTTCTTGTACTCGATGAGCGGGTTGCGCTGGCCGTATCCGCGGAGACCGATACCTTCCTTGAGGTGATCCATGCCGAGCAGGTGGTCCTTCCACTGTGCGTCGACGATCTGAAGCATCAGCATCCGTTCGTGTAAGCGCATCGACTCGGGGCCGATCAGCTCCTCTTTCTCTTTGTACTTCCGCTGGAGAAGATCAATCAGGCGCTCTTCCAGCTCCTTCGAGCTCAGCTGATCCTCGTCAGGGCGGACGCCCTCCTTTATGTGATCCAGGCCGAACTGTCGCAAGACCGAGGTGTGGAGCCCGTCGAGATCCCACTCGCTCGGATGCGTCTCTTCACTGGCCTGTTGTGACACGAGCGAAGCCGCGATGTCTTCGGCGATCGACATCACGTACTCCCGCTGATCATCCTGTTCCAGCAGCTGCTTGCGGAGCCCGTATATTGCCTGGCGCTGCTTGTTCATCACGTCGTCGTATTCCAGAACGTGTTTCCGCGAAGAGAAGTTTTGGCCTTCAACGCGCTTCTGGGCGCTTTCGATCTGCTTGGAAACCATCTTGGATTCGATCGGCACGCCTTCTTCCATCCCCAGCCGCTGCATGATTCCCGAAATGCGTTCTGCGGCGAAAATCCGCATGAGATCGTCTTCCAGCGATACGAAGAACCTGGAGGAACCCGGGTCTCCCTGGCGGCCGGAACGCCCCCGGAGCTGGTTGTCGATGCGTCGGGCTTCGTGACGCTCCGTCCCGATGATGTGGAGTCCCCCCAGGCTGACCACCTCTTCGTGTTCGGCCTCGACCTCGGGCCGCACCACGGCGAGCGCCGCCTCCATCTGTTCGGGGGTCGCTTCGCCGGGATCGACCTTCTTCTTCCGCAGCTGGTCGCGTGCGAGAAACTCGGGGTTCCCGCCCAGAAGGATGTCGGTGCCGCGTCCCGCCATGTTCGTCGCAATCGTGACCGCTCCCTTCCGACCGGCCTGCGCCACGATTTCCGCTTCTTTCTCATGGTACTTGGCGTTCAGGACGACGTGCTTGATGCCCTTCCGCTTGATCATCGAACTCAGTTTTTCCGACTTATCTATGGAAATCGTGCCGACCAGGACCGGCTGACCTCTTTCGTTCAGCTCACGAATCTCGTCAACGACGGCGCTGTATTTTTCCCGTTCCGTGCGGTAGATGACGTCCGGGTTTTCGACCCGGCCCAGCGGGACGTTGGTGGGGATGACCAGTACGTCGAGGTTATAGATCTTCAGGAACTCCTCGGCCTCGGTCTCGGCGGTTCCCGTCATACCGGCAAGCTTGTCGTACATCCGAAAATAGTTCTGGAACGTGATCGACGCCAGCGTCTGGTTCTCCTGTTGAATCTTCAGGCCTTCCTTGGCTTCCACGGCCTGGTGTAGGCCGTCGCTCCAGCGGCGCCCCGGCATCAAGCGACCGGTAAACTCGTCGACGATCTGGACCTCTCCGTCCTTCACCACGTAATCGACGTCCCTCTTGAACAGCGTGTGTGCCTTCAGACTCTGGTTGATGTGATGGAGGATCTCCATGTTGGACGGATCGTACAGGTTCTCGACCGAAAGCAGACCTTCGGCACGTGTCACCCCTTCCTCGGTCAACGTTGCGGTCCGGTGCTTCTCCTCGACCTGGTAATCGATATCGCGACGGAACCGGGGGACGACCTTGTCGATGCGGTAATACTTGTCGGTCGCCTCGTCGCTCGGTCCCGAGATGATGAGGGGCGTCCGCGCTTCGTCGATCAGTATCGAGTCAACTTCATCGACGATGCCGAAGTTGTGGCCGCGCTGGACGCAGTGCGCCAGCTGGAATTTCATGTTGTCGCGTAGGTAATCGAACCCGAACTCGTTGTTGGTCCCGTAGGTGATGTCGGCGCCGTATGATTCCTGTCGCTGCAGCTCGTCCAATCCGTGCTGGATGACGCCGACATCGAGTCCAAGGAAGCGGTAGATGTTGCCCATCCAGTCCGAGTCCCGTCGCGCAAGGTAATCGTTGACCGTCACGACATGGACACCCCTGCCGCCCAGGGCATTAAGGTAGCCTGGGAGAGTGGCAACCAGGGTCTTGCCCTCACCGGTCTTCATCTCGGCGATTCTGCCGGTGTGCAGTGCGTAGCCCCCGATGAGCTGAACGTCGAAGTGCCGCATGTTCAGGACCCGTTTGCCCGCTTCCCGTCCCACGGCAAAAGCTTCGGGCAACAGGTCGTCGAGGGATGCACCCTGATCGATTCGTTGCCGGAATTCGGCGGTCTTGGCTCGGAGTTGCTCGTCGGCGAGGCTCGACACGGTCGGTTCCAGCGCGTTGACTGCCTCGACGACCGGGCGGATCTTCTTCAACTTACGGTCGTTTCTGGATCCGATGAATTTCTTAACGATGTCGAGCATAAAGTGCCTGAATTTGAAGTTTAGGGTAAAGGAAACCTGAATTCAAGCGACCCCAACCGGCATCGGAAGAGCCCGTTGATGGGTTTGTGAGGCGGTTCCGATCTTGCTCAAACCCCTTTGGGACAGCCATTTGAGCCCATCCGTGGCCAGCGGCGCGACTCGATGACGGGTTGTTGTCTGGATATAGGAGTATGGGAAAAGGCAGGGCGAAATTCAGGCGGAGCGAGGTTTGTCGTAAGAGGTGTTCAGTCTGCAATCCGTACCGATTTTGCAGGAAGGTAATTCCGTGGGTTGAGTGTTCTGTCGTTTAGCCGCACCTCGTAATGCAAATGCGGGCCGGTGCTGCGCCCGGAGTTTCCGACGTAGCCGATGAGGTCGCCCTTCTGTACCCGATCCCCGACTGAGACAGCAAAACGGGAAAGGTGGCCGTAGCGCGTGGTGATGCTACTGCCGTGGTCCAGCATGATCAAGTTGCCGTAGCTCGACTTGCGCCGGGCATAGACGACTCGTCCGTTCGCGGGCGCCCGGACGACCGAGCCGTAGAGGCCGCCGATATCCAATCCCTGGTGCATCTCCGCCTGTCCGGTAAAAGGATCCCGTCGCCGGCCGTAGGAACTGCGGATCGGTCCGTTGACCGGCCACGCCGACGGCGTGAGCGTCAGTTTTCCGAGCCGACGTTCGGCAACCTGTTCGACTAATCGCAGCTGGATTCCGATTTCCGAAGTGCGATCACGGACGAGATCGATGTTGTCCCGCACGTTGAGACTGGCGATCATCGTCGCGGTTGGATAGTCTTCGATCGCTCCTCCGATGCCGCCCGTGTCCAGCAACCCGAATCGCTCGTTCCAGGTATCGCTCCGCATCAGATCCTGGATTCGGTCCGAGAGTTCTTCCAGGGACTCGATCTTGGAGTTGAGCTGCCTTGTCGAGACTTCAAGGTTCTTGTTCTCGACCTTCAGGCCGCGGTTCTCGGTCTGAAGCTGGCCATAGTCGGCGGTCTTCAACGCCATACGCGCATAGTTGAACCCGAGCCCGACAACCGTGAAGACACCGATCAGGGCGAGCAGGCAAATGGCGTAGAGAACGGCAAGCGGGATACGTACCTTGTGGAGTCCGGAACTCGCGTTCGGTACGATAATGAGTGTATAGAAATTCTTTGCCATCGGTTTTGATAGCCGATCGAGCTCAGTTGCAGCCGTAAGCCGCGAGGCGCCGTCCTTATTCAATTGATTTGTAAGGACTTATCTAACAAGAAAGCGGAATCGTAGCAAATGCTGTCCAAGCGGGTCAAGATAAAACTGCAACAACCGATCTCCATCTGGTTGATCCTGTTGGCCCTAACATCGTTCCTCGCGTCGTGGGCCGGCTTGTTTCCCGCCCGTTTAGTCGAGAGCTGGTACGCGACCGGTCTGTACCCGCTGCTGTCGAGAGCCATGGCCCTGGCTGCGAATTCAATGCGCGCGTCGTGGCTGGACCTGCTCATCGTCTTCGCCGTCCCTTTGGTTCTCTACCTTGTTTACCGTCGAAAGTTACGGACACTGTTTGGGGTGGCAGCGGTTGGCTACCTCTTTTTCTTCTGGACCTGGGGCTTGAACTACCACCGCACCCCTCTCGTTTCGAAACTCGATTTCAACAACGACCTCGTCACTGAAGAAAACGTTGCCCGGTTCACCGCAAAAACTGCGTCCCACCTGAACCAACTCTATCCCGAGAAGGAAGCGCTGTCCTACGACGAGCGGGAACTCGGTGCGCTAGCGGGCACCCGAGTCGCGCAGGTAGTCGAGGAGTTGGACGGTGTCTCCTGGACGGCGAGCGGATCGGCGAAGTCATCCACGCTCCTGAACCCCTTCTTCAAAGCTGCCGGGGTGGACGGCATGTTCAACCCGTTCGGACACGAGGCCCTGGTGACCTCAGGCCTGCTGAGGTTCGAGCGGCCGATGACCCTCGCGCACGAGATTGCCCATGTCCGCGGCTACCCTAACGAAGGGGACGCCAACTTCATCGCCCTGATGGCCTGCGTCACCTCGAATGATCCCTCGTTCCGGTACAGCGGTTGGTTGACCCTGTGGCTTTACCTGCGCTCCGGAGAAACGGACGAGTTGCTCGACGAGGGGCCGAGACACGCATTCATCGCCCTGATGGCCTGCGTCACCTCGAATGATCCCTCGTTCCGGTACAGCGGTTGGTTGACCCCCTTCGGCCTGAGTCATTTCTTCCGCAATCTCTGCTTGAGACGGTCGTTCTTGGCGAGCTGATGGGCCTCACACCAACGGAGTTTCGGCCCGGACCAGGATCTGGAGGCGATGTTTAGACGCAGGCGCGACAACCGCGTCGAGTGGGTCAACGACATTCAGGCACGTACGCTCGACCTGTTTCTCAAGGCCAATCGAGTGGAAGGTGGAATCCGAAGCTATGCGCGGGTCGTCACCCTAGCGCTGGGAACCGAGCCGTCGTGGGAGCGGTTTGCGGAGACGCGGGATCCGGCCCCGTAGTCGTAGACGACAGTCTCACCCTGAAAGCGAGAAGAAGAAACCTCACCGCAAAGGCGCAAAGACGCAAAGGACTTATTTCTTAGAGACTCCTTACTTTGCGTCTTTGCGGTGAAAAATCCCAGATCGAAAACCTCAGGGTTCGACGACGTGCGTCATCACTGGGGGCTACCAGAAGCGCCGCTCGACGTAGCCGTAGAAGTTGTTGACGCCGTCGGTGATGTCCCGCCCGTACAACACCGTGAACGACCCCGTCGGCGTTTCGAATCGCATCCCGACACCGACGTCGTTCATCCACTCTCCCTGACGGAAGACCCGGTTGCGGTCGAACACCTTGGCCGAGTCGAAGAAGCCCATCGCCTTGACCATCAAGTAAGGGATGCTGAGGGTGTTGAACAGGGGAACCGTTACCAGCCTTCGTTCGATATCGGTGTTGATCAGGACGAAATCCGTTCCCATCGGAGCCCGACCATAGCGCCCGCTGTCGGAGACGACGTGGCCGCGGAGCGGATGCGCGCTCCCACGCCCGATGCCCAGCATGAAGTAGCTGTCGACGGGCAGCTCACCGCGCGCCGTGCCTCCCGACACGGACCAGTTGAAGGCGATGTCGGATACTTCATCAATCACGTATCGATTGGCTATTTGCGCCGTGCCGCCGCTAAAGTCGAAGTCTCCGAGGAGGCCTTTCCTTGCGAGGAAGGCTTCAAAACGCAGTTGGCTACTGTAGCGTCCCTCAACCGGACGAACGCGGACATCGAATTGAAGTGTGCCGGAATTGCGCGCGTCCATCGCGAGCGGTTCGATTGTGCCGGCTGCCGCTCGATTCCGGTACTCCAGACCGGCGCCGACCTCGATCCGGTAGTGTGGGACCGCGTGGATTCCGAAACGCACGCTGTTTACCTTGTAATCGAAACGTGCCTCGGGAAGAAACTCCTCTCTTATGGATTGCGACATGTCCCAGCGTTCGGATCTCCATGTGTTCGTGAAGTCCAGTACAGGAACACCGGGAAGTGGGAGCGGCACTACCAGTTGACCGCGAGCCCTCCGCCGATCCTCGTCCCAGCGATAGCTCGACCTCCAGCTGACCCCAGACAGGCCCAGGTCCCACAACTCGAAGAACGTGGTCTCGACAAGAAGCCCGCGAAACAGATCGAGGAGGATGTCTCCGCGCGTGTTGGCCCGGGGGGTTGTGCGGACGATCGCGTTGTAGAGTTGGGGGACGGAGGAGGGTTCCACTTCCAGGCCGACATTCGAGAACAGCTTCGTCGCGTACAAGCGTTCCTGGGTTGTCCGCCACCGGTCGTAATCGAGGACATCGCCCCCGGCAAAAGAGAGTGAACGCGGCACGACCCAGTTGAGGAATCCTGGAGAAAAGTTCTGGAAGATTTCGTCGATTCGAGGCCGGCCGGCCTGGTTCCAGGTATCGAGCGCTTCTTCCACATCCCCTTCAGACAGGTTGATCGAGGCCAGCAGGTCCGACGCGTAATCGTCGTCCGGGGCGAGGACCAACGCCTGCATCAGCGCCTCGCGCGCCAACTCCACTTCCCGGTTGGCCAGGTGGACGCCGGCCGTCTCGCTGTGGAAGCGTGGGTCGTCAGGATACCGACGGGATGCTTCGGTGAACACGTCCAGAGCCCGGTCGTACTGCTTGAGGTTCGCATGGGCGAGGCCGAGGTAAAGATACGCGTCCGGAGTAGGAGCGTCCTCGAGCGCCGCCGTCAGAATCTCGACCGCGCGGAGAGAATCGCCCTCCGCCATCGCTTGTCGTGCCTCACCGACCTGTGCCGATGAAGGGTGGGCCACTAGGAGGAGCGCGAGCGTGAAGAGGGCCTGTCGGAGAAGTCGATTCCGAGGCCGCGCGGCCGGAACGAGTGGTGTGCTCGGGTTGAGCATACGTTTGCTCGTAGTCTTTGACGCTGGAAGATGATCGCTGGTAACAACCATTCGATTGATTATAATTTCTTGATGAAATACTTCTGCCGTTTTCTTGCGCTGTTGTTCCTGATGCCCGTTGCCTTACAGGCCAGCGACCTGACCCTGTTCGGCGGCTTTCACCATCCCGGCAAGATTACGCTTCAGCCGTCGGCCGGAGCCATCGGTTCCGTCGCCGGTCAACTGCTGACCGACCCGAAAGACTTCGGGGTTTTCGGCGCGCGTCTCTACCGCTCGAACCTGCCGGTCGGCGCGGAGTACACGGTGGCCTACAGCCCAAGTTTTATCGACAGCCAGGCCAACGCATTTATCTACAACGTCAACTTGCGCGCGAGCCTGCTGCCAGGTCCCGTGACGCCCTACGTGACAGCGGGTCTCGGCGGTATCCGTGCCGGCGGTGACGGTCCGGGAGCTTTCGGAAACAAGTTCGCCTTCAACTACGGCGGAGGGTTGAAGGTCGGTTTGATCGGTCCGATCGAGGCACGTTTCGCCCTTCGTGGGTACTCTGTGAGAGGCATCCAGGATCAGAGCCTGAATCTGGTAGAAGCCAGCGTCGGAATCGTGTTTGGCTTCTAGCAGGGAACGTTCGGGCTGGCAGTTCGTCTAACTCATCACGATGACAAGATCACGCAGATTCTCCATCCTTCCCGTCCTGTTGATCGCGCTGCTGTCGGTTTCGGCTGTATCGGTCGATCGCCTCCAGACGACGGTGGAGTGGCTGTCGGACCCGATTCGAGATGGGCGCCTTTCACAGAGTCCCGGGGCGATTGAAACCGCCGACTATCTCCTGGAGCGATTCGAAGAACTGGGTCTCGAGGCGCAAATGCAGGACATCGGACCCGGCCGGCGAAACGTCGTGGCGCGCTCCGGCAGCGCGGCCGAACACGTCATCATCGGAACCCATTATGACGGTCAGGGTATGGGGCGGCCTTCGGCCAGCGACAACGCGGCCGGTGTGGCTGTCCTGCTGGAACTGGCCCGGGAGTTGAAGGAAGAGAACACTACCCGGTCTTTCGTTTTCATCGCCTTTGACGATGAGGAGCGGGGCTTGAACGGGTCTCGGCACTATGCCCGGGAACCGGTCTATCCCCTGGAGGATGCGACGGCAGTCGTGGTCCTGGATACGATGGGTCGCAGTTTCGGGGACCTGGAGGAATGGACCCTTGTCGTTTTCGGGACGGAGTTTTCGCCGGAACTCCGATCGGTCATCCAGGGCCGACAGACGCCGGAGATGCTTCTGCTGGGCACGGATTTGCTCGGTCCGAGAAGTGATTTTGCCCCGTTTGCGGCCCAGCAGATCCCGTACCTCTTCTTCACGAACGGGACGCACGAAGACTACCACGGCACTGGCGACACTCCGGACCAGATCCGCTACGACCGCCTTGCTGTCGATGCCGAGACGATCCAAAAGGTCGTCCTGGACATCGCGACTCTGGATACCGCTACAACGTACCTGGAAGAACCTGTTTACCTCGACGGTGAAACGGAACGATTGACCGCGTTCATAGACGCCTTCGCGGCCGTGCACCCAGACCTGTCGCCTGCCTATTCGCTGCTCTTCGAGGACCTGCACGAGCGACTCGCTGAGCGCCCCTCCCGTGAGAACCTTCGATTGACCACCTCGGTTGTGCTATCGGCCGCCACGCCACGGGTCTCGTCCTTCTCCCTCACTTACCTGATCGGTCCGTTTTACGAGGCCGAGGGTGAGAAAGAGATTGCCCTGGCGGTCTACCGCGAAGCGGTCCGATGGACTGCGAATCCATTCGCTCGAAAATCCATCGAAGAGAAGATACAATCCTTGCTTCAGTAGTCCGTAGTCAGTTGCCAGTCCAAGGTCCAAAGTCCAAAGTCCAAGGTCCAAAGTCGATGTTCCTATTTCCCCAGACGTTGGACCTTGGACTTCCCGGATACTGGTAGGAGGTCTTATGAAGACACGATTGAGCCTCGTGTTGGTATCGCTCTTGTTCCTTGTGGGTTTTCAGGGAACACAGAGCGCACCGTTCAATGATTCGATCACCGAGGACGACCTGCGCGCGGATTTGTTCTTCCTCGCGTCCGATGCCATGAACGGGCGTCGCACCGATACGCCCGAGAACCGGTTGGCCGCCGAATACATCGCGTCCCGGTTCCGTAGGATGGGCTTGAAGCCCGCCTCGGGCCAGTCCTTCTTCCACACCTACAACTTGATGACCTCGACGCTGGGGGAGGACAACCTGTTACAGGTTCTCGACGGCGACAACGCGATTCAGCGACTGCGGCCGGTGCAGGACTACTACCCACTTAACTTCAGCGGAAGCGGTCGAGTGCGCGGGTCGATAGTGTTTGCGGGTTTCGGGATCGTTGCGCCCGAGCATTCCTACGACGACCTGCGAGGAGACGACATCACCGGAAAGATCGTCCTGGTCGTGGACCACGAGCCCGGTGAGCGGGATCCGGACAGCCCGTTCGATGGTGTGGTCCGCGCTGAGGCGTCGAACTCCCTGCGCAAAGCCCTCTCGGCCCAGCAACGCGGAGCGCTGGCGATCCTCTTCGTCGCAGACGTCCACAACCACGAAGACGGCAACTTCGCGGGAGCTGCGGCGAACTACTGGCAGGAACGGCGATTCCCCCGCTACACGCTGGCGGACTGGATGGAGAAGGTCCGGATTCCAGCAGCCCAGATTTCACCTGCTCTGGCCGGGCAGTTACTGGGCCGCGGGAGCCGAACGCTCGCGGAGTTGTCCGCGTCGTCGGAGACAGCCGGCGGGGTGACTCCGGTGCCGATCGCCGGCCCGGAGGTCGAGCTGACAACTTCGATCAACCGGATCGCGATCCCGGACCGGAACGTGATCGGGATGATCGAAGGTTCCGATCCTGAAATGAAGGATGAGGTCGTCATCGTCTGCGCCCACTACGATCACAACGGCGCCGACGGGAATCGCATCTTTGCGGGCGCTGACGATGATGGTTCGGGAACGGTTGGACTGATCGAGGTCGCCGAAGCCTATGCCGCCGCGGCGCGGTCGGGTCGGGGACCCAAGCGCACCGTGATGTTTGCGGCCTGGAACTCCGAGGAGCGAGGTCTGCTCGGTGCGTGGGCGTACACCCTGCGCCCGGTCCTTCCGCTCGACGACACCGTTGCTGTCCTCAACATGGACATGATCGGCCGCAACGAGGAGGTTCCCATCGGAGGAGGCGGCCGTTTCCGAGGCCTCGAGGTTCAGACTGCCGAGTCGAACGCGAATGCCATCAACATTCTCGGGACGACCTTCAGCGACGACATGAAGCAGCTGGTCCAGAGCGCGAACCAGAATATCGGGCTAGAGCTGAAGATGCGCTACGACAACAACACCTCGAACCTGATGCGGCGGAGCGACCAGTGGCCGTTCCTCCAGAATGGCGTCCCGGCACTCTTCTTCCATACGGGGCTGCATCCCGATTACCACACTCCGAATGACCGTCCCGAGAGGATCAACTATTCCAAGATGGAGAAGATCGTCCGGCTCGTGCATCAGATGAGCTGGGACATCGCCGAGCAGGGCCCTCGTCCGGAGATGATAAAAGGACCCTCACGCTCCAATCAGTAGTGGCGATAGAGGGTTCTCTTTTCAACGCCAAACCGACACAGCCGCAAAGTTCTTTTTCAACACCTAGACATGAAGGGCACGAAGAGGAATTAAATTCTTCTTCGTGTTACTTCGTTTGCTGCGTTCCGTCGTGTTGAACTGAAACGCGATCGGATGCCCGGCCTTAACGGGGCCGGGCCGCAAGTTCCGGGACGGAAGAGACACCCTTGGGCACGTGTCTCGGTTGAGTGAGCCCATCGCTCCCACCCTGCAATCTGCCTGAATCGAATGATTTAAGCGTTCAGTTCAATCAAATGATTGAATCGTTTGTTTTAATTCGGTAGGATCTTCTTATGGCAGATACCAAGGAACAGATTCTCGACGCAGCCGAGTCTCTCTTCGGGGAGCACGGCATCAAGGCGGTACCCCTCCGGCAGATCATCGCCGAAGCGGGCGTAAACTCGGCGGCCATTCACTATCATTTCGGGTCGAAGGAGGAGCTCGTCAGGGCTGTCTTCGCCCGCAGGATCGAACCGCTGAACCGGGAACGGTTGGTCCTTCTGGACGAATCCGAGGGCCGTGCGGGCGACGGGCCGGTTCCGATCGAAGAGATCATGTTCGCCATGGTGGCGCCAGCTCTGCGTCTTCGAGGCAGCGAGGAGGGCGCTCGGTTCATGCGCCTGGCGGGCCGCATCTCTTCAGAAAAAACGGGTTACATGGAGGTGCTCTTCAACGAGTTCTTCCAGACACTTTATCGGCGGATCACCGCCGCCTGTCGGAAGGCGCTGCCGCATCTCTCAGAAAGGGAGCGTTCATGGCGTGGTCACCTGGCGGTCGGCGCGATGATGCATGCCCTGCGAGAACACGAGTGGATCTGTCGGGCCACCGGCGGCTTGTGCGACACCTCCGATGTCGAAGGATCGATCCAACAGATCGTTCATTTCATGGCAGCCGGTATGAAAGCTCCGGCTCTGAAAACACACGGCGGAGAAGAAGTACTCGTCTCGTCGGAAAGGAAAGAAGCATGAAGCATCGTGCTGGAACCGTCGTCTTGTTGAGCACCCTGGCAGTGGCGGGCTGCACCCGGCAGTTGCCCCCGCCGGAGCACACATTCCACGTGATCGCACCGGATCGATGGAGCGGCGGCGAGCTGGCGCCGGTACCGGCCGGCAGCGACTGGTGGACGTATTTCGGAAACGCGGAGCTCGAGCGGATCGTCGCCGAGGCACTGGAAGGGAATCACGATTTGCGTGCCGCCGCGGCACGGATCGAGACCGCGCGCCAGGACGCGATCATCGCGGGAGCGCCCTTGCTGCCCGACGCGAATGTCTCGTTGAACCGCAGTCAGCAACGACAGAACTTCATCGGGTTTCCGATACCGGGTAGGGAAGACACGGTCTTGAGCACGACTTCCACCAACTATGGCTTGCGCGTGAACGCCGCTTGGGAGCCGGACCTGTGGGGGCGCATTCGATCCGGAGAGAGGGCCGCGGTAACCAACACGAGGATTCGTTTCGCCGACCTGGCGGCGGCACGTCTCTCGCTGAGCGGGCAGGTCGCCAAGATATGGTTTGGCGCAGTTGAGGCGCAGCGTCAGGTAGATCTGGCGGAAGCGACTCTGGAGAGCTTTCGTTTTTCGTCAGAGCGAGTGCGAGCCCGATTTCAGGGCGGACTCCGGCCGGCACTCGATCTGCGGCTGGCCCTTGCCGAGGTTGCCAGAGCTGAAGCATCACTGGAGCAACGCCGCGAACAGCGAGACCGTGCTGTTCGGCAACTCGAGTCGTTGATGGGGCGGTATCCGGGAGGCGACTATGCCCTCGGCGCGGACCTGCCGGTGCTTCCCGAAGTCGTGCCCGGCGGTCTTCCGGCCGAACTCGTGCATCGCCGTCCGGACCTTGTCGCCGCGGAATTGCAGTTGGTGGCCGCCGACACGCGCATCGCTGCCGCACAGGCCGACCTGCGCCCACGGTTCAGTCTGACGTCGGGAACCGGTACATCGAGCGGCAACCTGATCGACCTGATCGACAACGACCTGTTCGTCTGGAGCTTCGTCGGTAACCTCATTCAGCCGCTGTTCAACAACGGCAGGTTGAAGGCGACCGTCGCCCGGAACGAAAGCCAGGCCGAAGAAGCCGTGGCGAACTACGAAAGTCGGCTCCTGCAGTCGTACAGGGAAGTCGAGTCGGCGCTAGCGGCCGAAGATGTGCTCGCACGCCGCGAACGTGCGCTTGAAGAAGCTGTCCTGCAATCGAGCGCCGCGCGGGCGTTGGCGGAGCAACGGTACCAGGCCGGCCTGACCGACATCATCACCGTATTGTCGGCTCAGCGGACCGCTTACAACTCGGAGAGCCAACTGCTCGGCCTTCGGCGGGCGCGGCTGGACAACCGGGTCGACCTGCATCTGGCGCTGGGCGGAGGATTCGACATGGATGACGTCCCTTCCGAGACCGAAGCGCGCCGTCCTACAACTTTGAGTGAAGGTGGGAACAAGTGATCAAGCTGATTCTCAGGATTATTCTTCCGATCCTCGTCCTGGCAGGTGCCGGATACGCGACAGTCACGATGATCCGCAATCGGCCGGCGCCGGAAACCCGCGCGGCCGAGATACCGCTCCCACTCGTGACAACGATCGAGGCGGAATTCTCCAGCGTCACCCTGAGCGTGTTTGCGGAAGGGACTGTCGCACCGCGAACCGTGAGCGAGTTGACGCCCGAGGTATCGGGTCGCGTGATCGAAGTTGCGGAATCTCTCGTTGTCGGCGGTTTCTTCGAAGAGGGTGACGTCCTGCTCCGGCTCGATTCCCGTGAATACGAACTTGCCGTGACACGGGCTCGGGCGGCGATCGCCCAGTCGAAGCTGCGTCTGGAGACCGAGCGCCAGGAGGCCGCCGTGGCCATGGAGGAATGGGAGCTGCTGGGAACTGGACGTCCGACGCCCCTGGCCATCCGAGAGCCACAGATTGCAGAGGCGCAGGCTGCGCTCGCGTCTGCGGAGGCCGCATTGCAGCAGGCCGAATACGACCTCGAACGGACGGTCGTCGGCGCGCCTTTTGCGGGGAGGGTCCGGGCCGAACGGGTCGATGTCGGTCAGTTCGTCGCCCGTGGAAACTCCGTCGCAACGCTGTATGCCATCGATGCCGCCGAGGTTCGGTTGCCGATACCGGACTCGGAGTTGGCTTTCCTGAATCTCCCGTTGGCCTACCGGGACGACGAAGTGGCGATCGGATCGGTCCGAGGCCCCAGAGTGATTCTCAGGTCCGAATTTGCCGGTCGCCGGCACGAATGGAGGGGGAGGGTCGTGCGAACCGAGGGCGAGATCGATCCGCGCACCCGGATGGTTCATGCCATCGCCCGTGTCGAAGATCCTTACGCCCGCGGCGACAGCCCGAACCGCCCGCCCCTGGCGGTCGGTATGTTCGTCGAGGCCGAAATCATCGGCCGGTCTTCCGGACGGGTGATGGTCCTGCCGCGAACGGTTCTTCGCGGTGCGGATCGGGTTCTGATCGTGGACGACACCGACCATGTCCGCTTTCGACAGGTCGAACTCTTCCGTCTCGAACGCGACCGCGTCCTGGTACAGTCCGGGCTCGAAGAGGGCGACCGCATAATCGTTTCACCTTTGGAGAACGCGGTCGATGGGTTGCGGGTTCAGGTTCAGGAAACGGCCGGAGTCGTAGCCCCGGTACAGGAGTAGACGATGAAGTCGCTGATCGATTGGTTTGCCAACAACGGCGTGGTTGCCAACCTGTTGATGATCGTCATCATCGCGCTCGGACTGATGGCGGTGACGGGCGTCAATCAAGAAGTCTTTCCTGAGTTTGAAGCCGAGCTCATTTCGGTCGCTGTTCCCTACCGCGGCGCCGCGCCTGAGGAAGTCGAAGAAGCTGTGTGCGTCCGCATCGAAGAGGCCATCCAGGGCCTGGAAGGCGTGAAGCGAATGACCTCGACGGCAGCGGAAGGTGCGGGATCCGTGCTGATCGAAGTCGAGACGGGTTACGACGTTCGAGAATTGCTCGACGACGTCAAGGCCCGCGTTGACGCCATTTCGACCTTCCCGGAGGAGACCGAGAAGCCTGTTGTACAGGAGTTGCTGCCGCGTCTGCAGGTCATCAACGTGTCTTTGTACGGGGACACGGATGAGTTGACGTTGAAGCGCCTGGGAGAACAGGTGCGGGACGAGATCACAGCTCTTCCCGAGATCAGTCAGGCGGACTTGAAGAGCGTTCGGCCCTATGAGATTGCAATCGAGGTTTCCGAAGGCGCCCTACGGCGCCACGGCATCACGTTCGATGAAGTTGCCCGGGCGGTCCGTCGCTCTTCGCTGGATATGCCCGGGGGGTCCGTCAAGGCCGAATCCGGCGAGATACTGCTCCGGACGAAGGGGCAGGCTTACAGGGGCGAAGAATACGAGGACCTGACCCTGCTGACGCGGGCCGACGGCAGTCGGCTGCGACTGGCCGACGTCGCGAGAGTCATAGACGGTTTCGAAGAGACCGATCAATGGTCCCTTTTCGACGGTCAGCCGACCGTGATGATTCAGGTCTACAGGGTCGGGGACGAAGACACGCCCGACGTTGCCGCCGCTGTTCATCGCTACGTCGAGGAGGTGCGACCCAACCTTCCTCCGGGCATCTCCATCGCCACCTGGCGGGACAGTTCGGTGATGCTCGGAGAACGGACAGACCTGCTGGTGCGCAACGGTAGGAACGGGCTGATCCTGGTGTTCATCATATTGACCCTGTTCCTGCGGATGAGGCTCGCCATGTGGGTGGCAATCGGGATCCCGGTGGCTTTTCTTGGCGCGTTTGCCACCATGCCGTACACCGGCATCACGATCAACATGATGACGCTGTTTGCGTTCATCCTCGTACTGGGAATCGTGGTGGATGATGCCATCATCGTTGCTGAGCGTATCCATTACCGGCAGGATGAATGCTGCGAGGGGCTGCAGGGAGCCATTCTCGGTACCCAGGAGGTGGCGATCCCCGTCATATTCGGGGTCCTGACCACGATGGTGGCGTTTTCACCATTCATGATGGTCCCCGGTCTGATCGGTAATTTCACGCGGGCCATCCCGCTGATCGTCATCCCGGTTCTGGCCTTTTCCGTGATCGAGTCGCAGCTTGTTCTTCCCTACCATCTGTCGCACCATCGGGAACGGCCTCAGACGAAAAAGAAGAACGTCCTTCAGCGCGCCTGGGACGGTTTTTTCGTCGGCTTCGGGCACATGGTCGACTGGTTTATCCGGGCCATCTACAGGCCTTCGCTCGGCTTCGCCCTGGACTGGCGTTACCTGACGGCTGCCATCGGCATCGCGTCGTTGCTCCTGACCGTCGGCTTGATCCAGGGAGGCGTTGTCGAGTTTGTCTTCTTCCCGGAATTGGATTCGGACAACGTCATGGTCAAGCTGACGATGCCGCAGGAGACCCCGTCGGAGATCACGGCGACCGCCATCGAGGGCATCGAACGCACCGCGCTCGCGCTGGGGGCGGATCTGGAGGAACAACACGGTTTCCCGCTGTTTACCCACGTCCTTTCCAGTGTGGGTGAGCAGCCTTCGTCCAACAGGGGTCCCGGCAATCCGGGAATCGCCCCCGCACGATCCTACCTGGGCGAAGTCGGCGTCGAGCTGGTTTCCGGCGAAGGCCGGCCTTATTCGAGCACGCAGATCGCCAGCATGCTGCGGGAACGCCTCGATCCGATTCCAGGCGCCGTCGAGCTGGAGATCGTCAGCGAGCTGATGGGTGGAGCCGGCAAACCGATCGACTTCCTGATCGCGGGGCCCGATATCGAGGAGCTCCGCATCGTCGCCGCAGATGTCCGTGCCCGGCTGGCGGAGTATCCCGGCGTCACCGACATCACGGATTCCTTCCGCGGCGGAAAGCCTGAGATCGAACTGGATATCCGACCGAGCGCGGAGTCCCTCGGGCTGTCACTGCAGGATCTCGGCCGGCAGGTGCGGCAGGGGTTCTTCGGAGAGGAGGCCCAGCGCATTCAGAGGGGACGAGACGATGTTCGGGTGATGGTTCGCTACCCGGAGGAAGAACGGCAGTCGCTCGGCTACCTGGAAAACATGCGCATCCGCACGCCTGACGGAGGTCAGGTTCCGTTCCAGACCGTGGCCGACGCCGAGTTCGGCCGGGGCTTTTCCAGCATCACCCGCGTCGACCGGCAGCGTGCGATCAACGTGAGGGCCGGAGTCGATGAGGAAGTTGCCAATGCCAACGCGGTTCTGTCTGATTTCCAGGCGCGCCACATGCCCGAAGTTCTCGCCGACCACCCCGGTGTCACCTACAGCCTGGAAGGCGAACAACGGATGCAGGGCGAGTTCATGGAAGGTTTGCTCCAGGGGTTCCTTATTGCCCTGTTTGTGGTTTTCGCTCTGATGGCGATCCCGTTCAAGTCGTACTCCCAGCCCTTGATCGTCATGTCTGCCGTCCCGTTCGGACTGGTCGGGGCTGTCGCCGGGCACGCGATACTGGGAATGACGATGAACTTCATGTCGATGATGGGCATGGTCGCAGTTGCCGGCGTGGTCGTCAACGACAGCCTGGTACTCGTGCATTTCATTAACCGGAACCGCCAGGAAAGCGAGTCGCTGAAAGACGCCGTGCGTGAGGCAGGCGCCGCCCGCTTCCGGCCGATCCTCCTGACTTCACTGACCACTGCGGCGGGCGTTACGCCGCTGATGCTCGAATCCAGCATACAGGCCCAGTTTCTCATCCCGATGGCGGTCTCCCTGGCGTTCGGCGTCCTGTTCGCGACTCTCATCACGCTGGCTCTGGTCCCGTCGCTCTACCTGATACTCGACGACATCAAGAAAGCCTTGGGCTTCCGGGGCTACGCGCCGGCCGAACCAGCCCTGGAACCCACGGTTTCCGCAGATTAGACCTGCACCGGACACGCCGCCGTGCTTTTTCTCACCGCAAACGCGCAAAGGCGCAAAGTTTGTTGTCCGATCGTTCCGACCCCTTGCAGGGGAAAAGGTCCGGACCTTTGCGTCTTTGCGCCTTTGCGGTAGGAACAGAAGTGTGCCGGTTTCGATATGGTGTTTCGGCCAGGTACTACGTACCGGTCTTCAGGGTCAGGGTGACGGGGGTGTGGTCGGAGGCGTTTGGGCGTTTGCGTTCATCAACGTCGATGTCGACTGATTGGATGCGTGTCCTGAGGGATGGGTGCACCAGGTGGTGGTCGACCCGGAGTCCGCGGTTGCGCTCGAGGGCGCCGACCCGATGGCTCCACCAGGTCAGCCGTGTGCGCTCATAGAGCGCACCTACACCTTTCACCACGTCACGCTCCGTCGGCCACCTCCTGCTCATGCGTTTCTTCCCGAAAGATCCGGAAGCCCCGTGCCTGGTAGTTCGCCAGCGCGTTGGGATGGTCGAGCGTGCAGGTGTGGACCCACACACGGGTCGCTTTCATGTCATCCCAGGCCCGGCGGATAGCTTCCGTCAGGAGATGGCCGCCCAGGCCGAGCCCGATGAAGCGGGGAAGGAGGCCGAAGAAAGCGATCTCGACGTTGCCGTCCCGGAACTCCAGCTCGAAATAACCCGCGGGAGCCCCTTTGAGATAAGCGACCCAGGTCTGGAGCTCGTCCCGATCCACCCAGTCGGTCCAGTCCTTTTCTGTCCAGACCAGTCGATCGATCCAATGCCATCGGTGTCCAACTGTCTCGTAGAGGAATCGGTTCAGTTCGGGGGAGGGGATGCCGACCCGTTCGATTCTCAGCCCATCGATGTCCGCCGCTGTCGGCTGCAAACCCGCGGCCCGGGTCATTTCGAGGTGATACGTCGTCACGTCGACCTTCATCGTATGTACTTCACGTAGAGTTCGGTATAGACGTAGAACGCGACAGCGAGCGTCGTGTCGCACGGGAAACCGATGATCGGTCCCAGGACGTACTCGCTGAAGGCTTCCGCGTTCAAGGGCAACATCGGGTGGAGGAAGATACAGAGCTTCATCCGGTTCGCTTTCTCGAAGAACGGACGGTAGGAAGGCGACGTCAGCGCTCGTCCTTTGATGTTGCTGATCAGGATCACGCCCTGCATCCGGAGCACGTCGATCGCTCGATGGAGCTCCTTCAGGGCTTCGTCGGGGACATCCATCGGTATGGACGCGAAGCCGTGGAAGCGCTTCGGTTGTTCCGCGATCAGCTGGGCGTAGGCGTCGTTCACAGTCCGCGCGATGCGGACCTCGTCTTCGTCACTCGCAAAGAAAACGTTGGGTGTCGACACAGGGCACTAGAGGTCGGAAAGGGAACCGATCGCTTCGGTTACGACGTCATAGATGTAGTGCAACTCATCGGGCTGGATGACATAGGGCGGCAGGATGTAGACGATGTTGCCGAGTGGACGAAGCAGCACTCCCTTGCTCAGGAAGAAATCGTACAGCTTCGGTTTCAGGTCGGAGAGATAGCCCGCATCGTCAGCTATCAGTTCTATGGCTGCCACGGTGCCGACCATGCGGGCGTCGCCCACCAGCGAGTTCTCCCCTAGCAGCGGGAGCCGCTCGGCGTGGATGCGCTCGACGGTTCGGATCCGATCGAACACCGGCTCGGTCTCGAACACTTCCAGGTTGGCGATCGCGGCGGCGCAGCCCAGAGGGTTTCCGGCGTAGGAGTGGCCATGGAACAGTGTCTTCGTCCGGTCCGGCACGTGGAATGGAGCATAGATCTCATCCGAGCACAGTGTGGCCGCGAACGGAAGGAATCCACCGGTGAGGCCCTTCGAAACGCACATGATGTCGGGAATCACGTCGACCCCATCGCAGGCAAACATCGTGCCGGTGCGCCCGAACCCGGTGAAGACCTCGTCGGCGATCAGCAGGACGCCATGGCGGCTGCACAGTTCGCGCGTCCGTTTCAGGAACTCTGGCGGGTGCATGATCATTCCACCTGCCCCCTGGATCAGCGGTTCGACGATCATGGCCGCGACCTCGCTTCCCTGTTCCTCGAGAAGTCCTTGGAGCTTGTCCAGACACTCGATGTGGCATGTGCTTCGCTCCTTGCCCACCGGACATCGGTAGCAGTAAGCAGAGTGCGAGCGCAGGATCGGAAAGAGCATGTCCTTGAAGGCGTCCGTGAACGCCGACGCTTCGCTGAGAGACATCGCGCCCACCGTGTCGCCGTGGTAGGCGTGTTCCAGCGCGATGACCTTGCGCCGTTCCGGTTGCCCGGTGTTCTGCCAGTACTGCACGGCCATCTTCAAGGCCACCTCGACCGCCGTGGAACCGTTGTCTGAAAGGAAGATGTGAGACATGGCGCGGGGAACCACCTGTTTCAGCTTGCAGGCGAGTCGTTCGGCCGGTTCGTGCGTGAACCCCGCGAAGATGACTTGCTCGAGTTGTTCGGCCTGGCGGGCGATAGCCGCCGCGATGTGGGGATGTGCGTGCCCGTGGATGTTGACCCACCATGAGGAGATACCGTCGATCAGACGTCGGCCGTCTTTCGTGTACAGGTAGACCCCTTCGGCCCGCTCGATAGCGATCGGGAGAGGATCGAGCGCCTGTTGCGTGTACGGCTTCCAGATGTGAAGATCCTGCGTCATCAGTCGAAGCAACTCCGGTCGAAATGCGAAGCAAACGCGTCGAGCAGGGTGGTGCGGTTGAGGGTTTCCAACAACGGTATCCAGCCCACGACCGGTACCTTTCCGTAGCGTTCGATCGCGCTTCGGTTGTCGGTGTTCTTTTCTCCGATCAACACGACTCCGAGCAGGTCCAGCCCGCTCTGGCGGATTGCCTTCACCGTCAGCAACGTGTGGTTGATCGTGCCGAGCGTCGTACGGGCGGCGACGATGAGGGAAGTATCCAGATGACGGGCAAGATCCAACATCAAGTCCTCGCCGTTAACCGGGACCAGAACACCGCCCGCTCCCTCGATCACGAGACGCCGTCCGTCGAGGGACGGTTTGCGGATCGTAGCGAGATCGATTGTCGTTCCACAGCGTTCGGCCGCCAGGTGCGGCGACACGGGAGGATCGAAAACGTACGCCTCCGGCAGCAGTCGGTCACCGGGAAGCTCAGTGAAGCGAGCTACCGCATCCCGATCGGTGGGCGTAGCGCCTCCCTGAACTCCTGTCTGGATTGGTTTCCAGTAGATGGCATCCAGCGCTGCCGTCAACGTCGCAGCGAGGACCGTCTTACCGACCTCGGTATCCGTTCCGGTTACGAACAGGTCCTTCACTTCACCTCAGCGGGAATCGCACGAAGAGCCTCGACGAGCTCATCGATCACCTGTGGTGGAATCGTCGTGTTGAGCGAGAGACGCAGCCGCGAAGTGCCCTCCGGGACCGTCGGAGGCCGGATAGCCCGCACGAGGAGGCCTTTGCGCCCCAGTATGTCGGATACCCGTAGAGCTTCTTCGTTGGTTCCGAGCAATACGGGTATGATCTGTGAATCGCTCTTGCCGCAGTCCAGGCCCCCGTCACGGAGCCGCGTCCGGAGGCCGTCGGCCATCCTCGACAACAAGGTTCGTTTGTTCCCGGCCCGTCGGGCGAGGCTGATCGCCGCGTGGATCTGAGACGCCATGTAAGGGGGGAGAGCCGTGCTGAATATGAAGGTGCGGGCGCGGTTGATCAGGAAGTCCTTCAGGGTTTGAGAACCCGCGACGAAAGCCCCGGCCGACGCCAGCGCCTTTCCGCAGGTGTGGATGGTCGCAAACACATTTCCAGGTCGCTCGGCGGCGGCAACTTCTCCGCGACCCTCGGGACCCGACACGCCCGTGGCGTGGGCTTCGTCGACGATCAGGTTGGCGTCGTACCGGTCGGCAAGCATGGAGAGATCCACGATCGAGGAACGGTCCCCGTCCATGCTGAAAATGCTCTCAACGACGATAAACCGCTCACCCAAGACGTCCCTCTCGCTCTTCAGAGCCTCTTCCAAGGCGTTCATATCCAGGTGAGAGAAAATCACGCGGCGTGCTTTCGAGAGACGCAGGCCGTCGATGAGGCTCGCGTGGTTGGCGCTGTCAGAGAAGACGACATCACTGTCTCGCAGGATCGAGCCGAGCAGGCCCGTGTTCGCGGCGTAGCCGGAATTGAAGAGCAGGGCAGCATCGGAGCCGACCCAGGACGCGAACTCCGCCTCGAGCACTTCCCATGCGGGGACGTGCCCCGACAACAGACGAGAACCGGTGGACGCCACGCGCCCGCACTGGGCGATCGCATCCGAGACCGCGCGGCCCAATTCGGGATGCCTGGCCAGTCCCAGGTAGTCGTTCGAGCAGAAATTCGCCGCTCCCATCGATTCCAGCCGACGGAACTCGGAGCGGGACCGGAGCAAGTCAAGCTCGTCGGCGAGGCGTTGGGACGCCCGATCAATCATTGCTGAGGGGGATGAGGTCGAGGTCTTCCAGCAGCTGGTCGTCTTCGGAGCGTTGCGGGTTCGGTGTGGTGAGCAGCTTGTCCCCGACGAAGATCGAGTTGGCACCGGCGATGAAGCAAAGCGTCACGCATTCCCTGCTGAGCGACCGCCGCCCGGCGCTGAGGCGGACCCGGGATTCCGGCATGAGGATGCGGGCGGTCGCGATCATGCGCACGAGAACGAACGGGTCCAGCGGCTCAGACGGCGTCAGAGGGGTTCCCTCGACCTGCACGAGAACGTTGATGGGAACACTCTCAGGGTGCGGTTCCTGAATCGAAAGCTGGTGGAGGAGTCCGATCCGGTCTTCGTCGGACTCACCCATGCCGATGATTCCGCCGCAGCATACCGTGATACCCGCTCTTCGAACCGATTTCAGAGTCTGCAGCCGATCCTGGTAGCTGCGCGTCGTGATGATCTTCTCGTAATACTCCGGTGACGTGTCCAGGTTGTGGTTGTAGGCGTGAAGACCTGCATCCGCCAGTCGCTGAGCTTGCGAGTCGGTCAGCATACCGAGCGTGCAGCAGACCTCCATACCCATCGACGAGACGCCGCGGACCATGTCCAGCACCTTGTCGAACTCCGGGCCATCCTTGATCTCGCGCCATGCAGCGCCCATGCAGAACCGGCTCACGCCTTGGTCTCTAGCCTTTGACGCGACTTCGAGGACGTGGTCGACGTCGAGCAATCCTTCGTTGTCGACATTGGTTTCGTAATGGGCGCTCTGCGGACAGTAGGCACAATCTTCGGGGCAGCCGCCGGTTTTGATCGATATCAGCTGGCAGAGTTGCACTTCACGCGGCTTGTGATGGCGCAGGTGAAGCTGCTGCGCCTGCGCAATCAAGTTCAGTAGCGGCTGGTTGAAGAGGCCGCTCACCTCGTCCCGACTCCAGTCGTGGCGCAACGGCCCGTTTACAGTCGTTTCTACCGTCGAGCTCATTTTCCCTCTCGCATGACAGGGTTCAAAAGAAGAAGCGAATTATACCGGAATTTGCGAAGAGCCGTGGCGGGGAGCCCCTCTCCTAAATGAGAATGGTTTTCATTTTCATGTTGACGGCCTGTGGCCCCTGCTCGATAATGGTAATGGTTGGCGGGTTGAGAGACTCCCAACTAGCGGAAAAGGGATGCACTGTTGGTTGCAGCACATCCCTTCGGTAGCGCGGTTGTCACACGGGTAAAAAACGCGCGAGGTCATTATAACAGTTTGGCCGCGCCCATCCTTACCAGACAATCAACTCCGATCATCCGCTGCTCGACGTCCCGGCCTTCGCAAGCTGTGTGTTCGGAGGATCATGATATTCGGTTCGCGCCATTCCTGTTTTCGTTCGATGGCTGCTCTCTTCATCCCTGTAATGCTGCTGGGTCCCTCCGTTGTAGACGGTTGGGCGCAACGGGCTAACGCCTCGCTGTCGGGAAGAGTGCTCGATCCGTCGGGGGCGGTCATTCAAGGAGCGTCGGTGATCCTCAGATCACCAGACGACTCCAAACGCGTGACGACAAGCGACGAGGTCGGTGCTTTCCGGTTCGAGGGACTCGCGGCGGCAGCGTACGAATTGCGGGTCGAGGCGTCTGATTTTCGCACCGATCTGGAAACCATAGAAGTCCGCCGCGGAGAGCACCGCATCGTCAACCGGAGTCTGCAACTGGACCCTGGCCTGGTTATCCAAGAGCGAGTGATGGTGGTTGCGAGCCCGTCTGAAGCCACCATGATTCCAGGTTCCGCGCACTACGTCGCCGGCGAACAACTGGAGAAACAGAAGCTCTCCTTCGATGACATCCACAAGTTGCTCGCCCCGGTCCCCGGCGTGAACATCCAGGAGGAAGAAGGCTTCGGCCTGAGGCCAAACATCGGGATGCGCGGGACGGGCGTCGAACGCAGCGCGAAGATCACGGTCATGGAGGACGGCGTCCTGATCGCACCGGCGCCCTATGCCGCCCCGTCGGCGTATTACTTCCCGGTTCCTGGACGCATGGAAGCCATCGAGGTCCGCAAGGGATCGAGCCAGATCAAGTTCGGTCCACAGACCAACGGTGGAGCACTCAACCTGATCTCCTCATCGATACCCGATTCACTCCGAGCCGCCGGGACGATAAGCGGCGGAGCGCACGGAACCGCGAAGGGATACGTCCGGTTCGGAGACTCCCGCGATCGATTCGGCTGGCTGTTCGAGACATACCAGATCGACACGAAGGGTTTCAAGCAGCTCGACGGTGGTGGCGACACGGGGTTCAAGATAAACGATTACGTCGGTAAGTTCCGCTTTAACTCCGGACCCGAAGCCGAACTCTACCAGGCAATCGAGATCAAGCTGGGAAAGACGAACCAGACCTCTAACGAAACATATCTCGGTGTGACTGACGACGACTTCGCCCGAGACCCGACCAGACGGTATGCCGCGTCACAGAAGGACGTCTTCTATGGTGACCACGAACAGTACCAGGCACGATACTTCGCGGGTCTGTCCCCCAACATCGATTTGACCGTAACGGCGTACCGGAACAACTTTGCCCGGAACTGGTACAAGCTTCAGAGCATCTCCGGAGCAAGCATCGCCAGTGTCCTGGGAGACCCGGTGGCCTACGCCGAAGAGCTCCGTATCGCGAAAGGCGCAGACAGCGGCGTCGACGCACTACGTCTGCGTGCGAACAATCGCAGTTACGTTTCCTCCGGGGTGCAATCGGTGGTGGGTGTACGCACGACTACAAGCAGCCTCGGCCAGAGCTTCGAGTTTGGTGTTCGTTATCACCGGGATGAGGAAGACCGCTTTCAGCACGAGGATGGCTTTCAGATGGCCGAGGGCCGGATGAGGCTGACGAGCGCCGGTGCCCCCGGTAGTCAGTCCAACCGGATCAGCAAGGGGCGCAGCTGGGCCTTTTTCGCGGAGGATGAGCTTCAGTGGGGGCGGTGGACGCTGCGGCCGGGTTTCCGCTACGAGCGCATCACACTGGTCCGGACCGATTATTCAAGGGTAGACCCGAATCGTTCCGCGCCCACCCGAGTGCGCCGGAACGCCCTCGACGTGTTCGTGCCGGGAGTCGGAATCACGTTCGACGTGAATGGTGCATTGGGCGTGTTCGTTGGGGCGAACAGAGGGTTCGGCCCGCCGGGCCCGGGATCGTCCGAAGACACCGAGGCCGAAGAGAGTATCAACTATGAAGGCGGCTTTCGCTGGACCCGCCGCTCCGCACGGGTTGAGCTCGTCGGTTTCTACAACGACTACAGCAACCTGTTGGGAAGAGACACGCTCTCGACCGGCGGAGAGGGAACGGGGGAGCTGTTCAACGGCGGCGCGGCACGGGTGATCGGCCTGGAGGCGTCAGCCGGGTTCAACCCAGCGGCGGCTATCGGGACCGATTTCAGCCTGCCAGTCCGTATGGCCTATACCTTCACGGATGCCCGGTTCCAGAGCGACTTCGACAGCGACTTCGGACCCTGGGGTGATGTTCGCCGGGGAGACAAGGTGCCCTACCTGCCGGCTCATAACCTCCACGCTGGGTTGACGCTGGAGAAACCGCGCTGGAGCCTCGACGTCTCGGCCGGTTACATGAGCCGGATGCGGGTCGAGGCCGGAAGCGGTTCTGTTGCGCCCGAAGATGCCACCGACGCTCGCCTGCTCGTGAACCTGACGGGCGAGTACCAGATTGGGGAATCCGCCCGGCTGTTCCTCGGTGTCCAGAACCTGACCGATGCCAGCTACGTTGCAGCCCGTCGTCCGGCCGGTGTTCGCCCGGGCCTGCCACGGACTCTGACGGCTGGAATCAAATTCGATATCAAAAGATAGTCGTCAGTAGTAGCCCTACGCTTCTTCTACTTCGGTCTTCGGCCAGATCAGGGAGGCCGCGACAGAGAGCACCAGGACGCTCAGGATGAAGCCGAGGGAAATGCCGATCGGAAAGTGCCCGTCATAGAGGTCGTTCAGCCACACCATCTTCAAGCCGACAAAAATCAACACGATAGCCAGACCGTACTTGAGCAGGTGGAATTTGTCCATCGCCCCTGAAAGCAGGAAGTAAATGGACCTGAGGCCAAGGATTGCCGCCAGGTTGGATGTGAAAACGATGAGCGGCTCGGCAGTGATTGCGAACACGGCCGGCACCGAGTCGACCGCAAAAACGATGTCGGTGGCTTCCAGGAAAAGGAGCGTGACGACCAGTGGCGTCCCGTACAGGACGCCGTCGATCCGCACGAAGAAGCGCTGACCATGAAGCGAGTTAGTGACTGGAACGAACCTGCGGAAGATCTTGATGAGCGGGTTTTTCTCCGGTTCGACTTTGTCGTTGGGTGCGTACATCAGCCGGATACCCGTGAAGATGAGAAAGGCGCCGAACAGCAGGACCACGAAGTGATACTGGATCAGCACGGCTCCCATCACGATGAATATGGTGCGGAACACGAAAGCGCCGAGGATGCCGTAGAACAGAACACGGTGCTGGTAACGGGAAGGGATGCCGAAATAAGCAAAGACAACCACGAAGACGAAGATGTTGTCGACAGATAACGATTCCTCGACCACGTAGCCGGTGAGGAACTCCAGCGCCACCCGCCACGCCTCGGCAGTCGCGTCGAAGCCCGGAACGGCCTGCAGGCGCGGGTCGATTGCGAACTTCCACAGAGAGTAACGCCAGAGACCGAAGTTGAACAGCAACGCTAGCGACACCCAGATCGAAACCCAGACGCCAGCTTCCTTTATCGAAACTTCGTGGGCCTCGCGATGGAACACGCCCAGGTCGATCGCCAGCAGCAGCGCCACGGCACCGATGAACGAAATGTACAACCACCAGTACTCGGCAAACGGAAATAACTGGACGCCATCCATATCGACTCTCAGCAAAGAGGCAAAAAAAAGACCTCCTGCGGCAATTCCGCAAAAGGTCTTGATCCGCGGCGGGTCTCGCGACGCCGCGCCAGCAAGCCGGGCCATCGGTTGTTCCGAGGACCGTATTGACGACCTGCCGGATCTTGATCTACTCCCCTCCAGCTATCACAAACGCTACACGAGTCGGGGTTCTAGATCAATTGATTTGCCACTAACTGACTACTGACTACTTCCCCTAGTACCTCCACCAGGACGTCGTCGTTCCGTCCGGCATCTTGTTCAGCATGTGCTGGCCGATTTCCTTGAGCCGTTCTCCCTGGGTCACCGGTCCGCTCCAGCAATGCCCCTCGCCGTCTCCGTACAGGAAGAACCCCTCGTAGTGCGGGTCGCTCGTCGTCTTCATCCATTCCTCGAGCATCTTCGTCGAGTTGTTCAGGTAGAAGTTGTCCATGGTCCCCGTGTAGACGTGGATCTTGTCGATGAGCTTGTACCCGATCTGGGACCAGTTCCTTTCGAGGTAATGCATCAGATCGAAGTTGTCCTTCCAGTACTGGGCTACTTCGGGATCGATCTCGCCGGTGAACTTGTCGAAGAGCGGCTTGAAGTAACCGTCATCGCCCAGAGGACCGTTGACAGCGGACCAGATGTCGAGTTGCTGGCCCGAACGGCCTTTCGTCCCGTTTACCAGCTCGAAATGATTCCGTTGTCGGGAGGTGAGACGGATCTCGCCGTTGGTTTCGCGGGTGTTGGGCGTGGGGACCCTTCGCCATTCGTGCTGCTTGTAGAAGGCGTTCGTGTCTTCGTAAACATTGATGCCTTCGACGTCGTAGAAGGTGACCGGGTCGGGGCAGTACGACCAGGTGCCGCCGAAGAAATCGGGGTGGAATACCTGCAGGGCGAGAGCCTCCCATCCTCCGGTTGATCCCCCCGTGAGCGCGCGGGCCCACGGTTGTTTGATGACCCGATAGCGGGCCTCGATCTCGGGTATCAACTCCTGCAGGATCGCGTCGCCGTACGGTCCGACGTTGACCGAGTTGACGGCGTAGGAGTCGTCGAAGTAGGGGTTGGGGTGCTGGAACGTGACGACGATCATCCGCGGGAAGTTGTCCTGCACCCAATCGTCGTAGAGGTCTCCGCCCACGGTGAAGCGCATCGGAGCCCGGAGCGAGAAGTGACCCTGCTCGTAGATGACCGGGTAATCGATCGTGGTCCGATCGTAATCCCTCGGGAGCAGAACCGTTGCTCCCAGGTAAACCGGGCGTCCCCAGAATTCCGACAGCATGTCGCTCTGGAAACGGAACCGCCGGATCCACTGGGTATCGGGTGGTATCACTACGGGCGGGATGACGTTCTTCGCCTCCAGCCGGATGACGTCGTCCGAGGCTGGGTCGATGCGGACTCGTTGGGCGTCGCTGTAGAGGTTACCCGGCGATCGGTTCCAGTGCTGGCCCTCCCATTGGTCGTCGTGCATCCAGACGACATGGCCGTCAGCCCGCTTGAATTCCGAGTAGATGTTCACGAACCCCTGAACGAAATACTCCCCGGGTGGGATCTCGCTCAGGCTGGGTACGGGCGTTCCCAGGTCGGTCGCGTCGATGATGCCGGCCTCGCCTGCGGGCAGCGCTTCGATGTCCCGACCGAAAAAGGGTGTGCCGGTGCGTCCGATCTGCAAGTACGGCGCGGGCTCCGCAGTGCGCGAGACCATCAGGTAGACCCGACCCGTCGTCGGTTCCGATCGAGCCTCGGGCGGCACGGATATTTCGAATCGGAGGCCGGAACCCTGTGCCGAAGCCGATGACGCCGTCCCGGCCATCAGGCACAGAACGAGCAGTGCGCTCGTCAGAACTCTGAGATTTGTCCGCGCGTTCATTTACGATGTACCCCCTCGGTATGTCCGGCCTGTCGCGTCAATATCCGCCGGGATCGTGGTGCTCAAACGGGAGATTATCACAACTCTGAAACGGTCGAAAAATGTTGGCTTCCTGGCGGCAAACACGCTAGGTTTCAGGGCTGAACCGCTTTTCTCCCAGAGGTGAGCATGAAACGAAATGCCCTGGCTGTGACCTTCGCCCTGTTGCTGGTGAACTCTCTCGGGGCTCAGGAGAGACGACCGATGTCGGTCGATGACATCTTCGAGCTCAAGACAGTCGGAGATCCACGTATCAGTCCCGACGCCCGGTGGGTCGCTTACACGGTTTCACAGATGAATGCAGATGAAGACAACTCCGACACCAACATCTTCATGGTGTCGCTCGACGGCGAGGACACGCTTCAGCTGACATCGAGCCCGAAGAGCGAGAACTTTCCGCGCTGGAGCCCCGACGGTCGATTCCTGGCCTTTCTGTCCGCTCGGGAAGGCGACAGCAATCAGGTGTGGCTGCTGGACCGCCGCGGAGGCGAGGCGAAGAAGCTCACCGACATCAAGTCCGGAGTATCCGCCTTCACCTGGTCGCCCGACGCCACCCGCCTCGCGTTGATCATCCGAGACGAAGATCCGGACGCTTCCGAGGAGGAGGAGGGCGGGGCCGAGGACCCCATCGTCGTCCGCCGGCTGCAGTTCAAGCGGGACGGACAGGGTTATCTTGACGAGCGTCGGCGTCATATCTACGTTTTCGACATCGAAGAAAAGAAAACCACGCAGATTACCGAGGGACCCTACGACGACTCCGGTCCCGTCTGGTCCCCCGACGGGGAATGGCTGGCATTCGTGAGCAACCGCACCGAGGAGCCGGATTCCAACGCCAACAACGACGTCTTCATCTTGCGCGCGGCGCCTGGTCAGACGCCCCGCGCGCTGACCACGTCCCCGGGTACCGACCGATCGCCAGCGTTCAGCCCCGATGGTCAGTCCATCGTCTACGTCGCCGGCGGAGCCCCGGAGGATATCTGGTACGCGGTCAGCCACCTGGCCGTGGTTTCAGTGGACGGCTCGTCCCGCAGGGCGCTGACGCTCGAGCTGGATCGAAACGGGCGCGGCCCGCGGTTCGATCCGACGGGTGAATGGATCTACTTTTTGCTGGAGGATGGCGGGAACAACCATCTCGCACGAGTCCCGGTCGGAGGTGGCCACGTCGAACGGGTCATCGACGGCGAGTTGAGCATCCGTCAGTTCGACATCGCGCCAGGCGGGGAAACGATCGTCCTCCAGAGCCAGCCCCACCAGCCCTATGAAGTCTCTCGCGTCGGAGATGGTTCGCTCGAGCGGATCTCTCGTGAGAACGACCCGTTCCTGGAAAGTATCCAACTCGGTAACGTTGAACGCATTCGTGCCAGAAGCGCTGACGGAACCATGATCGATGCCTTCCTCACCCGTCCGCCGGATGCGCCCGAGGGAGAGAGGCTTCCGCTGCTCCTGCGCATTCACGGCGGTCCGGTTTCGCAGTTCACCCCGGCGTTCAACATGGAATGGCAGATCCTCGCCGCTCAGGGGTATGCCGTGGTGGCTGCCAATCCGCGGGGCTCCTCCGGTTACGGCCGGGATTTCAGCTACGCCATCTGGGCCGATTGGGGCAACAAGGACTTCCAGGATGTGATGTCGGCCCTTGACAGAACGATCGACATGGGTGTTGCGGATCCGGATCGACTTGGTGTCGGCGGCTGGAGTTACGGTGGCATCCTCACCAACTATGTCATCACGCAGACCGCCCGCTTCAAAGCCGCGATCTCGGGCGCGAGCGAGGTGAACTACCTGTCCAACTACGGGACCGACCACTACCAGCGTCAGTGGGAAGCGGAACTCGGCCTCCCCTGGCAGAACACCGACCTCTGGATGAAGATATCGCCATGGTTCAAGGTCGAGGAGATCGTGACGCCGACCCTGTTGATGGGCGGTGCGGAAGACATGAACGTCCCGACTCTGAATTCCGAGCAGATGTACCAGGCGTTACGTAGACTCGGCCGGGAAACCGAACTGGTGATCTATCCCGGTCAGAATCACGGGATCCGGAAGCCCAGCTACCAGGTGGACCGCTACAACCGGTACATCGCGTGGTACGACCGGTTCTTGCGGCCGGAGAAAATTACCTCGAACGAGGAAAAGGGAAGAACGCCCGAAGCCACATCGCTGCTCGGTGTACCCCTGTTTCCGGCCGTGCTGGATGTGGATACCCGACAGAAGTTCGAAGCCAATCTCAATGACGCGAACGCGGAGTTTGCGCTGGATCCGGATGACGAAGAGAAGATCATCTGGGTCGGCCGGCGCATGGCCTACCTGGGACGGTATCGGGATGCCATCGCCGTCTATTCGCGCGGGATCGATAAGCATCCCGACAGTTACAAACTACTGCGGCATCGCGGCCACCGCTACCTGACGACACGACAGTTCGACAAGGCCGCTGCTGACCTGGAACGTGCGACCGGGTTGACTGCCGGCGTGCCCGATGAGATCGAGCCCGACGGGCTGCCGAATGCGCAGAACACGCCGGTCAGTACTTCTCATTTCAACATCTGGTATCACCTGGGCCTGGCCTACTACTTCCAGGGTGATTTCCAGGAAGCCGAACGGAGCTTTCGCGAATGTCTGAAGTTTTCCGTCGGGAGCAACGACCGGCTGGTCGCGTCGACGGACTGGCTCTACCTGGCACTGAAGCGCCTCGGCCGCAACGAGGAGGCGGAGCAGATCCTGCGGCCGATCCACGCCGACATCGAGGTCATCGAAAATACCGCATACCTGGATCGACTGCTTGTCTACAAGGGCGAGAAGGAAGCATCGGACCTGCTCGACACGACTGCCGGCGGTCTGGCGAGTGCGACCTACGGCTACGCCGTCGCGAGCTGGTACCGGGCGAACGGGCAGCCCGAACGCGCGCAGGAAGTCTTGGAGACGATCGTTAAAGGTTCGGAATGGGCCGCGTTCGGTTTCATCGCCGCAGAGGCGGACCTGGCGAGAGCCGCGGGGAAGTGACGAGTGAGAAGAAGTGGCCAGTGGCAGCTGGCCACTGATCAGTGGGCAGCAGGAAAAGCGACAAGTGACGAGTAACAAGTGGCAAGTAAGAGGTACACTTCTTTAAATAAAGCCGCTCTCGCTTAAGAAACCTCGTTTTCGCCGGGGCTGCATGCCAGCCGCTAGCCCTTTACGGAGCCACGTCTTGAAAGACAGCCCATCCGATCCGAAGCAGACTGGCCCGGATTTGACCACATTGAGCGATGAAGGAGCGGGCCGCGTCCAGGACTGGCAAGTAGAAAGATCGGGTGTTGAAACAGGCAAGACATTTGGCCACTACCGGATCGTCCGGCTTCTGGGGAAAGGCGGCATGGGCGAAGTCTACGAAGCCGAAGATTCGGAGACCGGGCGCCGGATGGCGATCAAGCTGATGGCCCATCCACTGGCTTCCGAGGACGACCGGGCGCGCTTTCTCCGTGAAGGACGGCTGGCCGCTTCGATCAACCACCCGAACAGCGTCTACATCTTCGGGACCGACGAAATCGATGGGGTGCCGGTCATCGCAATGGAGTTGAGTGCCGAAGGCACGCTTCAAGAACGTGTGAACGCCCGTGGGCCGATGGATCCAAGCGAGGCCGCGGACGCGATTCTCCAACTGATCGACGGATTGGAAGCCGCGTTGGAGCAGGGTGTACTACACCGCGACATCAAGCCGTCGAACTGTTTCGCGGACACGGATGGACGGGTGAAGATCGGTGATTATGGTCTCTCGATATCGACCGTGGCCGGCGAGACGATGCTGACGATGGCTGGCACCATAATCGGGACTCCGGCCTTCTCATCACCAGAGCAGTTGAGAGGGCAGGACCTGGACGTTCGGTCCGACATCTATTCGGTCGGTGCGACACTGTATTACCTGCTGACTGGCCGGCCGCCGTTTGAGGAGAAGGGTGTTGTGAATCTCCTGGCCGCCGTTCTGGAGAGAGAACCGGTTTCGCCGCGCGCAATTCGCAAGGACATACCAAAAGGTCTGGTCTCAATCGTGCTCCGCTGCCTCGCCCGCCAGAGCGGTTCTCGTTTTGTGAGCTACGCAGAGCTGAGAGAGGCATTGCGGACTTTCAGTTCGGCCCGTGCGCGTCCCGCGTCGCTCCCATGGCGAGCCCTGGCCCAGCTTCTGGACGGCGTGCCCGTTGGCTTGGCCACGAGCGCATTGGGTGTGATGAGCCTCGATCTGGAAACTGCAATGGTGCCAATGTTGTTCCTGTCGACCGGCGCTATGTGGTTGTACTTCACGTTGAGCGAGGGGATCTGGGGGGCTTCATTGGGGAAGTTTCTGTGCGGCCTTCGAGTCCTGGGACCCGATCGCGGCGTACCGGGCCTCAAGCGGGCGGCCGCGCGTGCCGGAATCTACACCGGGATTCCAACGCTTGTAGGTCTGTTGCCGGTATTCATCGCCGGTGAGGCAACGATGTCGCTTACCGAGCCGGACCCTGCAGGAGCATTAAGATTCTCCGGACACGGTGTCACTACGCTGCTCCTGTTTGTCGGGGCCCGGCACCGGAACGGGTTCGCAGGGCTGCACGATTGGATCAGCGGAACGCGCGTTGTGGAAAAGCCGAAAACGGTGTTGCGCCCTGCCGTGGAGTCGGCCGTTAAGACGGTCGGAATGGAATCGTCTTCCGAGCAGATCGGCCCCTATGTCGTCACCGGTGTCCTGTCTGAAGCGCCGGAGGGAACGATCGTAACCGGATACGATCCCCGGCTGCAGCGTCCCGTCTGGATTCGCCGTGTTTCCGCTGATGCGCCTCGTCAGTCGGAAACCCGCCGGGATCTGGCGCGGGTGGGGCGATTGCGATGGCTTAGCGGCCGGCGCGAACAGGGCAACAGTTGGGACGCGTACGCGGTTCCCGCGGGACGCCCGATGGCCGAAGTCCTCAAGGGACGTTCGGACTGGGGCACAGCCCGGCATTGGGTGGCGGACCTGCTGGCTGAGTTCCGTGATGCGACCTCCGATGGGACGCTGCCGGAAGTGCTCAGCGTGCGCCATCTTTGGATGGGGGATGACGGCCGGCTGAGACTTCTCGACTTCCCGGTCTTTGAGACAGGGGATGACCTCGGCGAGGTGGATCTGACGGATCTCAAAGCGGTCCAGCAGTTCGTGAGCCGCTTCGTGGCGCGGGCCGCGGCACCGGAAGAAGCGCTTGAGAATACGGGAATTCCAGAGATCCCGATTCCACTCCGGGCAACGCATTACCTGGAAACGCTCCGTGATAGCGGGTTTCAGAGCTTCGATGCCCTGATCGAGGGAATCCGGCCCCTTCTGGAGTCTCGGGCCGTGGTTTCCAGGGCCGTGCGTGCCGGGCAGATTCTGACCTGTCTGATTTTCCCACTGTTCATGTTTCTTCCCGTCGGTATTTTCGTTGCGTACCGGTTACAGCAGCATGTCATCGAGTATCCCGATTTCGCGCAACTCGATCGCCACCTGAGGCGTCTGAATCGCATACAGACGGGAGCGACAACGGTCGATACGCTGGCGGATGTCCAGACTTTGGAAATGTTCGTAGCCGGAGAATACCGCAACCTGCTCACCGATCCGACCGGCTGGCCGGAAGATTTCCCGGTACCGGATCAGGTTGTCGAGCTCGGGAGAGAGCTGATGGACCGGTATCCCGAGGTGACCGCCGCCGAGTTGGCCGAGATTCGCAGCAGCCTTACGCCGTATCTGGAGGCGAGAGAACGGGAATACGTTCACCGGACCTCGAGCGTGTTCGTCTTTCTGTTGGTGCTTGAGGGTACGGCTGGGGTTCTGGTTCTCGTGGCTGCCGCAGGAACTGTATTCGCGTTCCTGTTCCGCGGCGGGGCCTTGTTCCGTCTTTTCCGCATTGCGGTTGTCCGTCCAGACGGCCGCGAAGCATCGCGCTGGCGAACGCTGTTCCGTGGTGTCATCGCATGGTCGCCGTTCGCCTTGTGGATTCCGTACATTCGGCTCACGGGATACTATCTGGCCGACTACGGCTACATGGTGGCCGAACTGATGATCCTGGGCCTCGGAATGTTCCTGCTTTCGGTAGGCCTCCTATGGGCGGTGTGGCGTCCCGAGCGGTGCCTTCAGGATCGTATCGCGGGGACGTACCTCGTGCCGCGGTGACAGGCGGCGCAGCCGGAAAGGTTACCCACCGGATATGGCGGGGATAATCGAGATTTCAGCGCGCTCCGGAACCTTACGTTCCAAGTCGTCCAGGAACCGGACATCCTCACCGTCAACATAGATATTGAAGTTTAATTGACTACTGACTACTGACTACTGATTACGTTAGTCGTCCCTTCGTCCCGACACCCCCATCCCGATCCGGTTCGCTTCCGCGTTGGCAATGATCACCCGGAAACCTTCAGACAGGCGCCGTTCGATGTCATTCGTGTTGGCTGTGATGCCGCACGCAACGTCGAATTCCTTACACGCGGCCAAGACCGTTTGGATGGCATTCTCGACCGCTTCCATGTCCCCCTGGTATGCCTGGCGGAGGTCGCCGGGACCGGGAACGGCGATGCTGACACCCGGCGTCCGAACGATCTCCCTCGCGTGCCCGATGCCCTCCTGGTTTTCGATGAGAAACATGTTTGCCAGTTCACCGTTGGGGTTGATCGGCCAGACATCGGCGCGTTCCTTGTATTCTTCCTGGGACATTCCCCAGTAGGCTGCTGCCGGTATCGGCGGCGGCCCAGCCGCCCCACGACCGCCCCGCCCTCCGCGGCCACGACCGCCTCGCCCTCGAGCCTGCGGTGTCTGGCGCAACGCCGAATACCTCATCGAGTCGATCGCGAGCTTCGCATCTTCCGGGGAGTTGAGTTGCGGGAAGACGACGCCGTGCGCCCCCGCGTTGAGAACCTCGCCCACCCGACGCGGACCTGCCTGGCGGTCGTCCTCGAGCGGAGGAATCCGAACCAGCAGCGGATACTCCGTGCGGATGTCGTACCGGTTCTCCATCACGCCCGCCACGTTCATGAACTGGATGAACGCACGGAGGTTGGGGATGTTGTACTGCCCGAGCGCCTCCATCGAGTAGAAGACGAAGTCCAGGTCCCGGTTCTGGATCGTCTGCGCGGCACCGGCGGCGTCGTGGGATCCCGAGAAGGATCCGAAAATCGCCTGACCGCCGGCCAGCAGATCGACGACCCTGTTCATGTGGCCCATCTGGCCTCTCGACGCGGGTGTGATCACGAAGCTGAGGCCAACCAGCAGCGTCAGCGTGATCAGAAACAGTCTGTATCGCATGAGCTCCTCCTTCCACCAACCGGCGAAACTGGTTCTCAAACATTTGAAATGAAGCAATCTCCAATGAGCAACCTGCAATGCGGATTACTCAAATATCGCGATTTGCAATTGCACGGACTCACCTAGTCCCCTGCGGTCCCGGAGGACAGCTTTTCCCTGGCCTGCCGCACGGTTTCGACCAGCAAGGGATCCGGGTCATCTTCCCAGGCTTCCAGCTCCGCTTCCATCGATCGGAGTCCGAGGGCGCCGATCGCGTATGCAGCGCAAGAACGCAACCACGGATCGCCGCTGTGGATCAGCATCGAGACGGCCTCTTCGGACGTTTCCACTCTGGTGCCCAGCAGGGCATCGGCACGACGGACACGTTCCTCGAGCCGAATTCCGCTGTCGACCAACGGAACCAACAGCTCTCTCAACTCGGGCCGCAGCGTGTTGTCGAGGAACTCTAGCACGTTGTCGTGAACGACGGAGTCGCCGGCCCGAAGCCCGATATGCGCGGCGTGGAGATCGTGTTTTGGGAACAGTATTCCGAGGAGCCGGAAGATTCGTTCCACTTCCTGGTCGATCGACTCCTCCAGAGCCTGCATGGCAGGGTCTTCTCGATCGAGTTTTCCGGCCAGCGCGCCCAGACCCTGATAGGAACGGTAGTGTCCGAGGATCTCTGCCGCCAGTACCGTCTCGACCATCTGAGTGTCGAGCCTGATCTCGGGGTGGCCGTTTCGAAACTTGTTGAGTGCGGAGATGATCCGGAATCGCAACTCGGAATCGCCCTGGAACAGGTTTTCGACCAGCAGCGCCTGGGCCTCTTCGCTGCCGAGGACGACCATAACCGTCGGGATCTGGCGCCGGACCTCCATCGAGATCTCTTCATCGGCCATGTAGTCCCGGAGTGTTCCGAGAATCCGATTGCCGAACCCGGCCAGAGATTCCGTGGCCGATTCCCGGCAGTCGGGCACCGACAAATGCTCGAGCAGGTCCGGTACGAACCGACGTTTCCCGAGTCGGCCGGCGGCCTGGATCGCTTCACGCGCGATTTCAGGGTCTTTGTCGCGGAGCGACCGGGCCAGCTGTTCTTCGAAATCCTCAGGCATCGTCCCGATCAGCCGCGCCGCCTCCAGCCGTACCTGTTTTCCGTCGGGTCCCGCTTCGTCGATCATCATGTCCAGCATCATCTGCGAGACTTCCAGGTTCTGTGCCTTCCCGGCCGAGCCAGAAACGCTGCGATCGATGAACGAACCGTGAACTCCGGAAAGTCAGCGATCTCCTGAATGCGGGCGACGGGGTCGATATGCGAGTGATGGGCGAGATAGAGAAGGGCTTCGGTACGGACGTGCAGGTCGTCGTCACGCAGGAGTTCTTCCACGTCGTCAGCCACCGATCGGTCTCCCCCGGCGTTCAAGATCGCCAGGGCCTTCGCACGGACTTCGGGGGAGGGGTGTTTGATGAGCCCTCGCATCGATGGATGGGACGTCTGGTGGTAACCCACTTCGAACAGGCTCAATCCGTAGAGGATCTCCTCGGTGTCTGCCGAATCCAGCTTGGAAGCCATGATCGACGTAGTCGATCTGTCGAGAACGGGTGTGGCGGCGCTCTCGACGTCGATCCGATGCTCCTGAATCCGTTTCTCCCAGGGTCGCGACATACTGCCGGCGCGCGATGTCGGCGAGGACAAACCAGAGGCCGAGGAAAGTCAGGTTGACCCAGCTGATCTGACTCGGCGTGAAGTTCAGGAAGGTCGCGAACACCAGAAGCGTAAGACCTGCCAACCCGTCCCCGAGCCGCCAGATGACGGTATCGATGAACGATTTGACCTGCATCTTGACGGAAGCCGGAACCGGCAGGTAGAGCAATTGGAGTGCGGAAGTGTCGATTGAATACCGCAGGACCTTGTCGCTCCCCTTGAGGAACGTAGCAGCCCAGATGCCGCCAAGAGCCAGGACTCCGACCGAACCCAGCGTCAGCGTCACGGGCAGGATGAACAGCGCGAGTCCCACGCCGAACCGTTGGAGAATACGCGAGGTCAGCAGTACCTGGGCCACAAGCGAGAGAGCCCCGGCGTACCCCTGAAAAGAGCCGAAGAATGCGGCGAGCGCATCCGTGTCGATGTATGACTCCTTCGCAATGGCCTTGAACTGCCACCCGGCCGCGGTCGTGACGATCGATGTGACGCATATCAGAGCAGCGATCGAGGTGAGGTGCTGCGAGGACAGCATCAACCGAAAGCTCTCGAACAGGTTGCGCGGACCTTCGGCGATCGGCACCAGAGGCTCGTCTTCGGGGACTTCAGCCTGGCGTTGTCGCCAGATCAGCAACACCAGGACGACGCAGGTGCCGAAGAACAGCGCCAGGATCGGCAACAGGCTCTCCGTCCCGAGGTTGCGCGCCGTGGAGTTCGAAATGAAACCCCCGAAAATCCCACCCAGGATCCCCCCGCTGCCGACCAGGCCGAACAAACGCTTGGCCTCGCGCGTGGTCAACATGAAGTTGGCCAGAGTCCACACCTGCGTGATGGCGAGTACACCGAAGATGCCGACCCAGATGTAGAGCGCCGGGAAGAGCCAGTCCCACCGGAAGCTGCTGAACGCCCACCAGAAGAAGATCGCGATGCCAGCGAAGGAGATCAAGCTGCCGGTCAACAGGTTGTGCATTCCGACTCGGTGACCGGCACGGATGTAGGCCGCGATGACAAACCCCACCAGCACGGCGATGGATATGTCGACGTAGGGAAGCTGATCCGGTGCGAACCGGTCGAGGAAAAGAGCATCACGTGCGACCTGGCCGACCACGTAGCTCGCGATGATCAGGAAGTAATAGGCAGAGAAGAGGATGCCGCGGGCCAAGTCGCCGCGGCGCAGGTTCAACAGTCGTTCAACCCAATGCGACATGAAAGATCGAGGAGCGCTAACGGGCGGAAGGATATAGCTGTACGGGACCCTGATCCAGGTAGATCGCCCGAATTGCACCATCCTGGAATTCGAGCGCCGAGGCCTGCCCGCCGTAGTACACGCTCGACAGCATTCCGGTGTCCGCCAGGAATATCTTGCCGTCGAAGCGGGGCCGTATGCGTCCCCCCACCTGCGGCGTATGTCCGACGACGAAATGATGGGCATCGTACGCGTCGAGAAGTTGCTCGATGCCGGCGGCGCCCTCGGCGTCGTTCCACTGCGCAAATCCGCGGTACCAGAGCACGCCGTCTTCATGGATGATCAGCCAGCGGCCCATCCCGAGGATGGTTTCGAGCACGTTCATATGCTCTTGCTCGTCGCGCGGCGGAGAGTAGGTTTTCCCGTCCTCCTCCGCCGCCGTCGTCTCCCGTGCGATGCGCGTTCGCCGCCTCTCGAGATCATCCTGCGTCGCTCGGATCAGTTCTCCCAGCGTGAAGAAAGGCAGCGCCAGTTCTCGATCGACCAGGTATTGTTTGTACTGGTCGAAAGCCCGGAGTTCTTCCTGAACTCGCGCGTTGAGGTCTTTGATCGAAATCTCCGACAGGAGCGGGTTGATGCCGGCATGCATGAAGATGATGTCTTCTTCCTTCGCGATGACCGGAAGATCCCGCAACCATTTCCCGTACCGGCCTTTCGACGAGAATGCTTCGCGGTGTTCGACGAACCCGGGCGGATGTGCCGCCATCCAGGCAGTTTCGGTCTCGGGTGTGGGCGCCGGTAAGGGCAGGTCGAGCTTCTCCGCGCGGCGTTTCTCGAACTTCAGGAAGTCTTCATAAGCATCTTGCCGCCGGTCTTCGGATCGGGAGTCGACGAAGCTGGCGTAGTCTGCCTCGGTGACGTCCACCAGCTCGCCGATGATATTCATGATCTCGTGGTTGCCGATCAGGACGATGACTTGCCCACGAGCCTTGGGCGCCTGTTCTTCGAGATCCATGAGGAGATCCATCACGCGTCGCACCTCGGGACCGCGGTCGGTATAGTCTCCGGTCTGGACAAACGTGGTCCGGCCGCCGACCCACCGGGCTTCGTCGTCGATCAGGCCGACCTGTCGTAGAAGTGCAGTGGCTGAAGCGTAGTTGCCGTGAATGTCTGCCATCGACACGATGCGTTCGCCGGCAAGGGCGCCGGAAAATTCGCCGGCAAGAACACCGGAAAAGACAACGGGCACCAGGGCCAGAAGAAGCAGGACCGCCAGCGGGGTTCGGCCGAGATCGCGTTTCGTTAGGGATCTAAGCACCATTCAACTTTTGACTTCCGTCAAGGGAAAAGGACCCTTTCCTCTCCCCGTTCGGCGACCAGTTTCTTGGCTCGATCGAGGAGAAGATCACGTCGGGTCAGTACGGCTCGGATTTGAAAGATCGTCAGATACCTTCCGACACGGTCCTTCAACGTATCTTCATCCAGTTTAGCAATATTCTCCAGCAACGACCTGGAGAAGAGCATGATCTGTTCGGGCTCCCGCAACTCATCTTCCGTACGGAAGGTGCGCGAATGATCGATCAAGATGATCGTCCAGTCCTTCGTGATACGGATGTTCCGCTGATGGCGGTCCGTGTTGTAAATGAGGCTGTCGAAGAGGCGGACCTTCGACATCATCCGACCCCATCTCTGGCGGTCCGGTGGCAGGATACGGCCCTGGGCTCTCTCGGCCTCCGACATTTCGCTCTCGACCCACCATTGCAGGGATCCTCTATTCCCGCGGTAGGACCTCTCCAGCGTCGCCGGTACCAGACCGAGGTCGATCAGGCGATCGATCTCATAGGCGGCGATCTCGGTCTTGTAGCTGTCCTGGAAGTTCATTTCCATGATGTCGCCGACCCGGGTCATACCTTCGCGGAAGATGTCGACGTCCTTGAAGACACCGTGGTGCGTTTCGCCGTTGAGTTCCAGGGTCGCCTTCTCCGGTCGCGTGACGCCCTCTCCGATGTCGACCATACCCGTGATGGTGGCCTCGGCCATGAACTGCTCGATCTCGGGTCCCTGGAACTTCAAGTTCTGGGCGCTGGCCCAGGAGGCGATAGAGCCCCAAGTCAGGAGGAACAGTACAGTTTTCATGCGGTGGCTCGTTCTCTGCATGGAGGGTACCTCCCTACGAGTCGACATCGTCCCATACATCCTTTTCTGTCACTGAGATACGGCTGCCTGCATGGTAGGGAGGGTGCGGTAAGGTGTCAAGTATTAGAAGTCAGGAATAGCTTGCCGGCGAATCGGGAGCCGACCTGATTTTCCTGAACAACGACATCGTCTTTACGCCCGGCTGGTTTGATCAGCTCAGTGAGGGCTTTGGGATTGGAGGAGGAGAGGACAAGGATTACTGCATCCGATCCCACGAACACGGTTTTGAGTTGCGCTATGCGCTCAGTTCCTACGTCCTTCATTTCCAAGGCAAGTCCACCTGGCGCGGCGGCGAGACTTCCCAGGAGACCGGGACCGCGTGTATTCGCAGAGATTCGTTCAGAAATGGGGACGGGATTTGTTCGAGGTGTTCGTGTCGGGTGAAGTGAATCACCTTCCCGAGGATCTTAGATCCGATTTCGACAGCGGCCGGTTCCGCCGGCTGGTGGAACGTTTACGCCCCACGGCTTCCTCCTAACCGTCCGTCTGTTCCGTTGGATCCGTCCGCGCGGAGAGTCGGAATCGATTCGGTGGTAGAATCGCTCGCAAACGAGCGCCACACGCATTCCCGAAAAAAACGGAGGTGGGATATGGACCGTCGACACTTTTTGTCTCTGGTGGGAGCGACGACTGCGCTCGGAGCGACGACTGCGCTCGGAGCGACGACTGCGCTCGGAGCGACGACTGCGCTTGGAGCGATGGGAGAGCCGCTCCGAGCGACGACTCGTTCCGGTGCGCTGCCACAGGACGAGCGATTCTGGGAGGTCGTGCGGCAGCAGTTCCCGCATCCCGAAAACGTCATCTACCTCAACAACGGGAGCCTGGGGATATCGCCGCGTCCGGTCGTCGATCGTATGATTCGCCATCTGCACGACACGGAGAGCTTCGAGGATCGCGAATTCAATACCTACCCTTGGTGGGGGTATGCCAATACGACCCTGAATATGCGCAGCAAGATTGCCGCGTTCGTGGGTGCGGATCCCGACGAAATCGCCCTGACGCGGAACGCCACTGAGGGGATGAACACGGTGGGGAGTGGTCTGGAACTCGAAGCCGGGGACGAAGTGCTCCTGAGCGACCAGGAACATCCGGGGGGGCGCAGTCCGTGGCTGCAGCGAGAGAAGCGCTACGGCATAGCGGTGCGCTATTTCAAGATACCGGTGCCTCCCGAGAGTCCGGACGAGATCCTGCAGGCCGTCGAGGATGCAATCAGTCCACGCACGAAAGTGATCAGCATCAGCCACATCACGACGTCAACGGGAGGCATGCTGCCGGTTCGTGAGATATCCCGTCTGGCGCGCGACCGCGGCATCATCAGCGTGATCGATGGTGCGCACGCCATGGGACAGCTACCGCTGGACCTGCATGCGCTCGGTTGTGATTTCTACGCCAGCAGCCCGCACAAATGGTTGTTCGCTCCCAAAGGCACCGGGTTCCTGTATTGCCGCCAGGGAATGGCCGATCGGCTTTGGGGGCACACGGTCTCTAGCAACTGGGACAGGTCCGAACTCGGTGTCGAGCGGTTGAGCACGATCGGAACCTCGAACACGACCCTGCTGGCCGGTCTTGAAGCCGCGATCGAGTTTGCCGAACACATCGGTCCGGAGACGATCCATCAGCGGCACCAGTACCTGGCCAACTATGTCCGTCGAAAGATCCACGAAGTAGGCGACGTGTCGTTCATGAGCGGGCCGCCGCCCGACCTGGCCGCTGCGATGGTCAAGGTACGGGTTCCGGTCGAGAAGCTGAGCGCCCGGGGTGAGGCTATCTGGAAGGAGCATGGCGTCTGGTTCAACATCTCCGACGGCCGAGACGGAGAACAGGCTTCCATCCGCTTTTCATGTCCCTACTACATCCTGCCGCGTCACCTGGACAAGGCAATCGATATCCTGGTTTCGGAAATCCGGGCGTGATCAACCTTCGGGGGACGTGCTGACGGATGTCCCCCGGTTCCGTTCGACTGTTCGATGCTGCCGCTCACAGCCCCAATCGTGCCGTTCGTTCGAGACTCGGAGCATCGCGGCCCCCGGCGTAAGCTAAACTTCCCATCGAGGGGTGCTACTTGCTGGTCGGGACCTTAGTCTATACGTTCGGTACGCTGGCCTTCCTGTCGTTTTTCATCTTCTGGCTGAGCGAGCGCCATCAGGGAAGACATACCCACGCCTACTGCTCGGGGTCAGAGCACCTTGTCGGCGGAGTCTTCCTGTTGATCTGTGCCGCGTGGTTCGGATTGAATTTTCTGGAGACACTTGCCGACCAGGGCGGGCGTGCCTCACCGGTGGTCGACCTGACCCTGTTGATCGTCGCGTTCCTTTTCCCGCCGACGATGATGCACAACCTATACGTCGGGAACGAAGCAACGGTCGCAGGTTTCTGGAAGTACGGCATCGGGACAGTCTATGTCGTCAGCCTCGTTTCGATTCTCCTGGCCTTCGCGATTTCGCTACAACTCGTCGGTCCCCCGCTTAACGGGCTGATGCCCTCGCTTGTTTTCCTCCTGAACGTGCTGTTCATAATCGCGCTAGGCTTCCTCATCCATCTCAACAGGCGTTCGGGCAGGGGGCGCGAGGGTGGTCGAGAAGGGATGAGCCGGAGGTGGTTTGCCGGCTTGATGTCCTTGATGTTGGTCCTGATTGCCGAATGGCTCTCGAGGAGGATTCAAATGTGGTGCGGCTACTTGATTGCGTTCATCGGCGTCGTGTTCCTGTTGAGTAATCTGGGGATGCTGCCCTACGAAGCCTGGGATTACATCTGGCCCTTGCTTCTCATCGTTTGGGGGATCGGCATCGCGTGGGGTCGGCCTGGGTTCTGGTGTGTATTGCCCGGCGCCAATGACGGAGAGAAGAGGACCTCGGGCGCACGAACCGATCTGGCGAGACAGTGATGGCCGTCACCGAAACCGTAAAGGCGGGCACCCTTCCGCGGCCCGGACCGATCGGACGTGGAGTCCGGTTGGCGATGGGCCTGGCCGTGCTGAGCCTTCTCCTGAACACGCTCGGGAATTGGGAAGGATTCTTCGCATTACGAAAAGGATCGGAGCTGCCCGTCAGCCTTCTGGTCGGCATGGTCCTTTCCTTCTTCTTCTTCGGAGAAGTCTTCCGAAGGGGTTTCGGAATGGTATCGGCCCAGCGCGGCCAGATCATTCTTCTGGTTCTCGCCCTCCTGGCGGTCGGATTCGATCTGATCGCCTACGGGGATTGGTGGGGACCACCCTTCGGGGCGCTCGCTCTACTGCTGATGGTCTACATACTGGGCCACCTCGGTGTCTCCTTCATCGTGGCTGCAGCGTTTGCCACCCCGGGGTGAGAGATGCGTTCGATACCCCACGTGATGGGGTACGCCCTGAACCGCCAGGCCGCCGAAGCCACCTGAAACGTTCTGTTTACCCCCCTGGATCGGTGGGAAGCGAGTTTGTGGAGAAAGAGCTAG
>CBDAPB010000019.1:0-88315 GCA_965198265.1 Terriglobia bacterium | reverse complement strand
TCCGCCTCCTCGAAACCACCAGCCCAACAAGGCCCATGCTGAGGAGCAGGAGTGTTGAGGGTTCGGGGACAGAGGCATCGAGTACGATTTCACTGAGAACGAAATTGCCGTTTGCAGCCCGTCCGGGAGTGCCGGCGCCATCATCGATGGCTTCCAGTCTGATACCAGATACTGCACTAAAGCTGCCCGTGAATCCAACAGAGTAAACATCATTCGATGGATTAGCGCCGGTGACGCGTATGCTGTTGTCACCCAATACGCTGAAGATCTGACCTCCTGTACTGCTAATGGTCGCGCCGGTTAGGACAGTCCAGCTTGCAGTTACATCGCCACCGGTATCTAGCCCGTCAGCGAAAGTGGATCGATCATCGGTTGTGTATGAAAGGCGAAACCGGCCAAGCGTGTGAAAGGCAGCGCTGTAAATCTGATGCAACGAAAAGTCAAGCTGCGTAGCGGTTAAATCCGACATCGTCTCAAAAACAGCCGTCTGCGAGGCAGTAGTCGGGCTTGCGATGGCCCATCCATCCGAGCCACTCGTGATAACTCCGTTGATGGCTTCATCAACACTAAAGGAGGACTGGCTGAAGGTTGCCGTGCCCTGCTGAAGAGTGATCGCGACTGCACGGGCTTCTTCAGCACCTGCGACGAGAAAGCCTGATGTCGCGAGAACCAGGAAAAATGCCTTCTTTTTCGTATACGACGCTCGGCGCCTCCGGTAGGCCGCCAGCCCCGCGAGGCCGGTGCTGGTACGTGCTGCATTCATCTTCAAGCTCCTTGAGTTGAAGCGTCCGTGCCTGTTGGGTGGTGCTGACCTATCCGTGGGCTTGTGGTATTTACAGCAATTGAGGTTCCGTCAATAAGTGTGTAAATAGACATCAGGCGGCTTTCTCCTCGGTGACTTGGTTGACTGGAACTCCATTGACATATTGGGCGCCTTGGTAGACATCCTTCATCAAGTGCGGAGCCTTCAAACGGCGAAATCTTTTCTCAGCGACCAGCAGCATCTTCCAGATGACAGCCCGTGCGTTGGCCACTTTCTTGAACCTTCGAGCGGCATCGGTTCGCAGTCGCAGAGCAGAGAAGGGAGACTCCACTGGATTGGTAGTCCGCAGATGTTGCCACTGCTGTTTGGGATAGTTGTAAAACGTCACCATCCGATCCCAGTCCTGGTCGATCAGATCAGCCGCTGCCTCCAGTCCTCTCTTGCCACACCAATGTTGGAATCGTCCTTTGACTTGCTCGGCTTCCTGCCGTGTTTCTGCATAAGGGATCTGCCGCAACATCAACAACGCCGCTTTGTGCCGACCCTTGGGGATCTTAGCCAGCAAGTTGACGATGCGATGATTCCAGCATCTCTGCTCGTCGGCTTCTGGGAAAACGTTGCGCAACGCCTCCCCAGATCCCCAGATGCCCGTCAGCCATCACCAGTCTCGGTGGGTTCATCCCCCGCTCTTTGAGATCCCTCAGCACTTCGGACCAGCTCTGGGTCGATTCTCGATAACCACTACTGACCGACACCACCACTTTAGTGCCATCACTTAAAGCGGCGATCACTACCAGGATCACGGCCTTTTCCTTCTCCAGCCCTGCTTTGATGTACACACCGTCTGCCCACAGATACACCACTTCCAGATCGTCCAGCCGACGGCTTTGCCAGGCCTCCATTTCTCCCTGCCACTTCTCCTTCAACCGGGCTACGGTGCTGGGGGACAGCGGCGCTTCTTCCCCTAAAAGCCCTCTTAAGGCCAGATCGAAATCCCCCTCGGCCAGACCATGCAAATAGAGTTCTGGAATCAAGTCTCGTACCTCTTGCGTCCGCTTGGCAAACAGCGGCAAGACCCGGCTCTCAAAACGCTCTTCCAGATCCCGCACTCGGGGACGCCGCAGCTTGATCGTTCCGCAACTCAGCGTCAGTCGCCGCTCCTTACCGTAGCCGTTGCGATAGCCACCGGGTGCGTCCACTTCTCGGCGACGCTCATTCTTTCTTCGTCCCAGCAGCTGTGTCACCTCATCCTCCAACAGTTCCTGTACGTAAAACTGGATCTGCTCTCGCACCCACTCTTCCAGCTGTTCAAAGCAGACTCTTGACTCCACACTTCGATCAATGTTCTTCTTGCTCATGGCGGTGTGACTCCTTCCTTTCGGGCTCTTCCGCCCGGGTTTTTATTTCACCCGGAAGGATAATCACCGCCTATGCTATTTACACACCTTTTGAGGGTAGCTCACAGCAATTCCAATGCCGATCCATGAGAGCCGACACCCTAGTCGGTAATCCAGAAAACTTCTTTCAACCCGTGTTTAGAATCAGCAGGTTACGGACAGCACGACAGGCAATAGCCCCACTCGGCGCATCGCAGTGAATTTCAGTCACGACACAGGATTGTAAAAATCTCCGACAGTGTTTCAGCGTACCCACACCGCCAATGGCCTGAATGCCAACCACTTGCCCGGCATCTCGTGGAGATTTTGGAGTGTGTCGGCTTTCTTTACAGTTGAGAGCCGGTTTTGGGTAGGCGGGCGAGGCTGCCAGGTGTACGAGGTGTTGGTGGAGGTTATGGAGGAGGGGTTGGTGGAATTGTAACGGAGGTGCCTTAACCTGCGGTCCTGACTGGCGAAGGATGCGCAACGGCTCCGTAATGATTTACTTGTCAGGCAGATTACCCTTCAGCGCGTCTTTCAGTTCTTTCAGCGCCCCAGCGATTCCAACAGGATTAAGGCTATCGATCACGTTGTCGATAAGGTCGATCAGTTTTCGCCTCCAACCAGTGATCCCAAGCGATTTCGTAGCCGCTAGATCCACCAAACGGAGTTTATAGCTCAGTTGCGCACCATGCAGGCCGTGTGCCTTCAAGATGCCCTCAAGATCCTTTCGTTTTGGATCGAGTGGCTTCAACAGTTCTTCCAACGGGGTATTCTTTTTCGAACTCCCTCCAGACACGAGGAGCCCGCCTGGCGATTTTTGGATGAATGTCGATCACTGGCCATTCGGGTTCGTTCACTTGAGTGTCCCCGAGGTAACAAGCCCGAAGCCAATCGTAGACTTTAGACACGAAGACTCGTAACTTTTCGATGTCCCTGTCCATCACCTTTTCTCCTTATGACGTCCATATCTTACGGCTCAGGCTCATCAAGATCGACATCATCATGCAGGCTGCCTACTCTCAATCATCCCTTCTATCCACCTTCCGCATGAACTGGAGAGCCTGGTTCTTGTTGGTGTAGCTTTCTACTGCACCAGGATTTGAAAAATTTCTGTTTCAACTTGGCAGGCAGGAAGTGGCTGTGGGATGGGCAAACGAATTCAACCTGAAGGGTCCCATCCAGGAAATCCACAAAAATCAGACACGCCCTCAGCCCAGCATCTATCGAAGGGGGCCTTGGGGGTTGGGCCACCCCCCTGGTCTTGGTGGGTCCCATCATTTTGTGTCATGGTTTGTGTCACAACCCTGGTTTGAACACCGAATATCACCAAGTATCAGGGAGTGTGTTGGAGTGAAGGAAGGAAGCTGGAACCCTTGCCAGTTAAGGACTCCAGCGTATTCAGTGGTAGTCAGTGACACCTCGCCCAGCGAACTTTTAAGCAGAGGGTCGCTGGTTCGAGTCCAGCACGGCTCATTTTCAGTTCAAAGGACTCTTCCTACTGGCTTTTTTCATTGCCACAGATCCACTCGCAGGCTAACGGTTTCCTTTGACTCCCAAACGACCCTCAGCTACAACGCTTCTCATCTGGTCCAAGTGCGTTAATCTCGAGGTTCCGTTCCGCCGAGGAGGCTACAGATGCCAATTCGATTCTCAACTAGTTCAACGCTTACAGCGATCCTCTCGATCGCTTTCATTGCCGGATCTATGTTCTCAGTCAGTGTGTCTGCTGGAGATTCATCAAAGAAGTCCAACAACAAGGGTTCATCGGCGATATTCTTGCCCACTGCTTTTGAAGTTCAGGCGGCCGACTTCATCATTATCGAGGAAAGCTTTCTTGAGCAAACCTCGTTCACAGCGCTGACTTTCGCTCGTACAAGGACACCTGTTTCTGTTTCTGATCCTACTACCGGCGAACCGATAGACAATCTCGGAGAGAACAATTTCACCGTTGACCAGTTGGCTGCGCAGCAGGCATGCGGCTTTACTGCACCGCCAGAGTTTCAGCCCCCAACCGCTTTCACAGACAAACCCTTCGATTTCGACGTCACCAACCTCGGAAACGGTTTCTATACGGTGGATCTTCTTCCAACTACCTCCGAAGGGTGTGTGGGAAGTGGTTTTCCAGTCGCGATACAGATTCGGATCTCCGACGGAATCCGAAAAGGACAAACCGCGGGTTTAGGATTCGTAAACGGTCCGTTCTGCTCCGGTTCCAACTGTCCTATATCGTTCTGACAACCGTTCGGCTTGGCCCGTCCGTCCCTGGGTGGAACTCGAGCTAAATCACTGAAACTGGGGAGACTCGCCTTTTAAGCAGAGGGTCGCTGGTTCGAGTCCAGCACGGCTCATTGAAAACAAAGCACCTAGCATAGTCGGATTTCACTCGTGCCGCTTTTCAGTTTCCTGAATAACACGATGGACGGGAATTTCATGGGCCGTTGTTAATACGTTTCTGCAACGCACGTCGTCGACAGTGATGTTCTCGAAGAAGAGCGCTCCCAATTTCGTCAAGTGAAGGTGGCTTGTGAGTGTTGACACAGGGTGGCTGGATATCAAGCTGGGCCTGCGGATGCTAATCTAGCATCCGGGCCTGACGCTGATCGGGATCGTGGCGACCTCGTTCGCGGCGATGGTGCCGATATCTCCGTTACAGGCCTCTAGCCCGGATTATTCGTGGTTGTCGTCGCGAAGCGGTGGAGACGCCGCAGACGACAAGGCGCGCGACCGAGGCCCCCGCAGGCGTATATGACAATACGTCGAGGAGGCCGACCGAGCGCAACGCCGTATCTGCGAGTGTATCCGCCGCTGCAGCAGACAATTCATGAATAATCCGGGCTAGTACTCGAACCCTTATCCCTCAGAGGCTTCTCCGATGACCCTCTCCTCCGATCATCTCAAGATCTGAGCCGAACCGGCTTAGTTCTGGATGAAGACTTTCAGATTTACGCACCCGAAGTTGCCGTCTCTAGGGTTTAGACTCCGGACATGCCCCGTCGACAGCCGCTCCCCGATGAGATTGAAGACTATCGTGACGAACGTTGGCTGCGGTCAGAAACGGCGCCTGTGAACACGGCACGACAAGCGGAGCACTTTATTGAACAAGTCGGGTTCGCGGCCTGCATGACAGACTCGCGTCGGCCCGGCCCGTCGCTTTACATCGCCGTCTGCGGAAGGCGCGACGCCGTTATGCCACGCAACGTCCAGAAAGACCCGGAGAGCTCGCACACGTGGCGGCTGAAAGACGAGCTCATGCGGCGCGGCCGTGTCTACTACGCCAGGCTTTCCCGGGGTAGAGCGATGTTCCTGGCTCCGCGAATGGTCCCGCATTTCAAAGCCCTTTGGGGCGTTCCGCGGCGACAGGAGAGAATGCGTTTGAGCGGGGAAGCCCTCGCCATCCTCGCAGTGCTGCGCCGGGAGTGGGAAATGGGCACTGCCGATCTTCGTTCTGAATCTGGGGTGACGGATCGGAAAGCGTTCACACGTGCCATGGATGAACTTCAGGGAGCAATGCTCGTCGTCCCCAGCGAAGCCATCTATCGCCCCAAGTTCACCTACCTGTGGGAGTTGGCCACGGAGCGTTTTCCCAAAGAACTCGCTTTAAGAACGAATCAGGCAACGGCTGTACGGGAAGTGGCGCGATGCTTTCTCGACGGCGCGGGACTCACGGTGCCCGGTGAGCTGGCGCGTGTCACAGGTTTGTCACGTGTCGAAGCTGGAATCGGAAATCAGGTGCTGGTCAAGGAAGGATATGCGACAGCGGTTGCACGGGGAACGTATCGCCTGACCAGTCTCAGTGGGTCATCTAGTGACCTGTAACAGTGCTATCGGTACCAGCGTTCGGCGGAACGGCGTCGGATTCTAGGAGTGACGCCCGAGCCAATGCTGTTTCATTGCGAGGGCGTTACGACACCGAAGGCGGCGCCGTTCCGCCGAACGGGCCGATGGGGGTTGCGGGCGATCTCTTTGTCGGAAGCCGTCACCGATGAAAGAACATCGCTTTCCGTCTCCCTCCGCGACCTCGCCCGCAAGACCCATCGGCGATGGTACCGATAGCACTGTTATAGGCCACTAGTGGCCTGCAAGAGGGATATCGGCGGCGGCGTGCGGAGCGCAAAGGGGCCGGATGACTTTTTGCTCAAAACACAGAATCAACCGCGGAGAGTTAGCCTGCAGAGGTGCGTCCGGAAATCACGGTTGTTCGACCCTTGTCACACTCACCGGTTGGCCGGCGCTGTCAACCAGCCGAAGTTGAACCCGTCCAGATGAGGCGGTTCCGTAGGTGCTGTTGTAGAGACGGATGGTCAAGGTAGTCGGACGCGGGAGGTTGAAACCGCCAAACCCCACGATGTTTTCCTCGATGTAGCCTCCGACGATCACACCCGCGGAAAAGTGGTCTGCTGAGACTCCGAGTTGGAACGCACCCTTTCCTGATTCGCTGGCCAGGGTTAGGGTGAAGAAGCCACTCTGAAGCGGCGCGTTGAGTTCTACGCTGGTCGTGCCGAGGATAGGACCAGCAATGGAGTTTCTCTCCGAGTCGAACAAGGACATCATCAACTCGGGCTGAGGCTGTCCGCCTAGTGGTTGCGCGTTCACGTTCACCTGGATTGCTTCGTCCTCTTCAATCAGAAACGCTCCAAAACCAGGCGCACTGTCGCTGTTGTAGCCGCCGCCGAGATTGAAGCCGCCGGACAATATTCTGTCCGCACTCAGCACTTCCATCCCCCAATAACCCGCCTTCTGCCCCTCGGCAAGAGTCACTTCCGCGGTGTAATAACCCGCAGCGATGTCGGCGGTGAATTCTTGATCCCGACCCTCGTTCTGGACAATAAAGCCGTCGAAAGACTCCGAGTCTCCGAATTCATTGGAGGCGGTGACCTTTTCTCCGTCCTCCTTCCGCTTCGGGGGCAATGCTTATCAGTATGGGACGACTGTCCTCATTAGCCCCTACTGGTGCAATGGTCACGGTCACGCCCTCTCCCTCAATGCTGATTTCCGTCGCAGAGCCGATTTTTGCTCCGTTCAGTCTTGATTGAACGGTTGTGCCGGGTTTTCCAACCTGTACAGACATTGAGGCAATGGCCGGGGGCCCGACCGTTGTGAACTGCTGAGTGGGCGACGATACCAGCCCGAAATTGTTTGCCGCGACTACTCGCCAGAAGTAGGACTGATTCTCCTCGAGAGCAGCCGGTGTGAAGCTGTTCTCGAAAGCCAATCCACTCAGTGGGAGATCCGTTGTAATGCCCAGATAGACTTTGTAAGAAGCGGCCCTATCTGAAGGGTTCCACTGAAGAAGTGGAGTGAGGGAAACGTTCGGCTCTCCATCTTCCGGTCGAAGACCTGTGGGGCTTGACGGAGGTATACCCGTCGTAGTGAAGCTGGCGACTCCCGTGGAACCGGAACCAAAACTGTTCTTGGAAATGATTTTCCATCGATACGTCTGGCTCGGTGTGAGCGCCCCGGGAATGTACAGACTCTCAGTAACATTTTGCACAAACGGGGGATCAGAGCTCGTGCCCAAATGGACATCGTAGGAAGTGGCCCCCCCGACGGCTCTCCAGGATAGCGTCGGGGTGAGGCTCACGCCCTTTGCCCCATTGTTTGGAAACAAGCCTCCCGGGATATCGGGCGGACCATCGGATGTCGCACCACTGAATCCGTAGAGTTCTATCACGCCAGAGATGTCGTCAGATTGTGGTCTGGTGATCGTGTCGCCAACCGCCACGCTGGTCGACATGATGGAAGTCGCGCTGTCCTCATGGCCAAGCCCCAGGGAGTGACCCAATTCGTGAACAGCGACTCGACGAAAGTCGTCGATGTTCTGCCATGGGCCACTCGCGTATGGCCCGTCATAGACGTTCCAGCTTCTCGCGTCGTTGAAAATGATGTCGGTGTCGGTGAAGAAGTCTCCCACGCTGTAGGCTATTGTCACCGCGAGTGTGTTTTGCCCGAAGGCGTCGCCGCAAACCGAATCGGCGAAGGCCACGCCATTCTGCCCATCCGGCGCGTCGCAGGGCGGCTCCAAAGACCTATCGATCACGAGGTTGAACTCGGTCGCGTCGTTCCAGTAGGACATGGCGTCCTCGAAGGCTCCATTCCACAGACCGCCCGCCCCCGGGATGTCCACAAAGAAGGTCGTCGTAGGGCTTTCCCACCGAGGGCCGAGAAAAACAAAGCCCTCCACAATTCCGGTGCCTGAGAGCCAAACGGTCAGGCAGATCAAGACGAAGGCCAGACTCGCCCGAATCATCGATTTGCCAGTTCGCGAATCTCACGAATGAACTCTGAGACAGTGATTCCTCGTGAAGGCGTCGTCTCGTCTTGAACCAGCAGTCCAACGGCAATGCCGTCACTCAGCTTGGAGCCACTCAGGGCGGCTTCGGGCACGATCCGCGTGACCAGGCTCCCGCCTCTAGTGGTCACGACTTCCTGACCAGGCAGACCCGAGATGAGGAAGTGTCCCTGGTCTGCCCCACACAGAGGGTTCACCTGGAAAGTGCCCACCCGCTCGACGAAATAGATTCCGCGCTCACCGATTCTGGGAAGGGTCGAGTCCGAAACCTGAAACCGGGCAAAGCCGACCGCACCCCCGAGGAATCGAAGGACGATATGGGCGCCGACGTACTCACCGCTGACTCGTTCATCGACTCGGAACGTTATGTAGGTGTGTATGGCAGAGTGCAGGTCGTCCCAGCGTGCCTCGGTGCCGACAACCTCGCCTCTAAATACGAACTCACTCGACCTCGCGAGTTGTTCGACGGTCACCTGACGAAAACTGGACGCGATGGTTAACGATGGAACAAACGAAACGATCAGTAAGAGTCTGATGACACGCTTCATTAGAAACCACCCCGTCCCGCGAGAAATCTCCAGAACATTGGTCCGCTCAAAAAGCCTTCATCGGCAAAACCACAGTGTTCGGATCCCAACTGTTCAACACCATTCTATACATGGGGGGACGCGATGCTTGACAATGGGACGAGGACCAGCCATAAAGAGCGGCGTGGGGAGCGGCGGAATCGGTACCGAAGACTGGGGTCTTTGTGTGCCGTGCCAGGTTTTCGGTTACACCCACGATTACCATCCCCTGTCGCTTCCCACGCCAGCTACTGGAGACGCCACGGGAGTGGCTCATCCAGTCACATCGTAGTCCTGCGGATAATCGGGCTTCGAACGCACGTCCCCCACAACGCCTCTCCTCCTTGGTGGCAGCCCATCGCCTTCAAAAACGGTCCTTGCGTTCCTCGAGGGCTTCGACAACCGGCAGAGCCCCCGCGATCAGAGGATCGACGCTCTTCCATCTCTGCACCCCGACCGGCGCGTAGAATTTCCAGGTCCCTTCGGTATGAACTTCATCAGCGTACTGGCACCGACTCCTTTGGAAACACAGGTGCCCGTCCCTTTATGAATTCTCCACATTGTCCTACGCGGCAGTTGGAATGGCACAAAACACGTGACGTAACGAGGGCTGAAGTCGAGGCTGTCACCTCGGCACCACAACAAGTTGTTCGGGGGCATGCGGGCGTACTTGTAGCACAGAGCCGGCTTCGAGGTGGACTCTTGCGGGTTCCTTTCGTCGAAGTTGAAGGATGCCGTAAGATCGTGACACTCTATTGGACAAGCCAGGTCGCGCGGTACTGGGAGGACTGAGGATGTTGATCAAATACGACCCCGACGCAGATGTGCTCGTTCTCGTCCTCCGCGATGCGCCTCCGCTCGACTCCATCGAAGAACCCGGCGGTGTCATCATCGCCTACGGCGACGACGGCGGACCTGTCAGTGTCGAATTCCTAGGAGCTTCCGAGCGGGGCCTGTTTGACCCCCGGCAATCCAACGTTCCCCTTCAACACGTCTCGCCGACGTCGTAACGCGGCCCAACGCAGAAGCCGCATGACGTGTAGGTGCGGTCTTATGACCAATGGAGAAGCCCGTGTCCACACGGAGGTGTAGGTGCGGTCTATGACAGTCTATGACCGCACATTCTACTCGATCGAGGGAGATGGCTGGGACCTCGTCCGACAGCTATTGCAGATTGGTCATTGGACGATTCCGCATTGGAAATTTGGAGATTGCAAATTGCTCGATTTCTTATTGGTCGGAAATCTGAAATGAAACAATTTGCAATCCGCAACCTGAGGGGCTCCCCATTCTTCGGACAGCAACCCCCGGGTCTTAAGGTGGATCGCTGCCACTGAAATGGGTTGATATTTAGCCCGTCGCCGAGCCTGTGGGAACTGTGAAAAAGCCGAGTCTTCGAGGCTGTTTTCAAGCAGCTGTGGGAATCCGAGTTGTGTGCGGATTTCCACTGCGGAGTCAGTTTCCACAGGCCCCTGGCGCGCGCTGAAAGTAAACGGTCTCGGGCGTCTGATAGTCGAATACTTGATGGCCGCGTTCCTGATTGTAAAACCTGAAATATAGGTTCAGGTTCGAGATCGCCTCGGAAACGCTCAAGTAGTCCTTCAGGTACACTTCCTCGTACTTCACGGTGCGCCATAAGCGCTCGACGAAGATGTTGTCCAGGAACCGGCCCCGGCCGTCCATGCTGATCGTGATGCCCTGGTCTTCCAGTCGGCTCGTGAAGACATCGCTGGTGAACTGAGCCCCCTGATCCGTGTTGAAAATCTCCGGTTGCGCTTGCCTCAGCGCCCAGTCCAGTGCCGACACGCAAAATCCACTGTCCATCGACGTGGACACTTCCCAAGCCAGCACGTACCGGCTGAACCAGTCCATGATCGCCACCAGATAGATGAATCCCTGCCGGAGTCGGATATACGTGATATCGGTGGCCCACACCTGATCGGGACGCACAATCTCCAGATTGCGCAACTGGTATGGGTAAATCCGGTGTCCCGGGGCTGGCATCGACAACCGCGGTTTGGGATAGATCGCTTCCAGTCCCATGAGCCGTAGCAGTCGCCGAACCCGCTTCGCATTGACCTGCCGACCTTGCGTCTCCAACCACCAGGTCATACGCCGAATCCCGTAGAACGGGGTCCGCGTATACTGCTCGTCCAACAGACGCATCAACGCGATGTTCTCGGCGCTCTCGCCCACCGGTGTGTAGTAGAGTCCGGATCGGGACACTCCGGTCAACCGACACTGCTCGACGATGCTCAACTCGTCGTGATTTGATTCGATCCATGGCCGTCGTTGCTCTAACGGGAAAGTCCCGACTTTTTTTTGAGCCACTCCACCTCGATCTGTAATTTTCCGATCTGTTGGTAAAGTTCGGCCTGTACTTGCTCATCGACTTCACTGGCCGGGGATCGACCATTGGAGAAGATCTCCGATACGCCGTCGAGCACTTGCTTTTTCCACTTCGTCACCATGTTCGGGTGAACTTCGTAGTGGGACGCGAGCTCCTGGATCGTGCGCTGTCCCTTGACCGCTTCCACGGCGATCTTTGCCTTCAATGCCGCGCTGTACTGCTTCCGTCCTCGCTTCTTCATCTGCCTCTCCTGAGGCAGCGATCTTACACCTTAGCAACCTGTCCGAATTTTGGGGAGCACCTCAACCTGCAATGTGGATTCTTTCAAATATCGCAATTTGCGATCGGTGTAGGTGCGGTCTATGACTGTCATAGACCGCACCTACACCTCCCTTAAGGCACTTGCACACCTTGCTCCGGAGAGGATGGGAACCGGCACCCGCGCTATTTTCAGTTGGACTTGGCCGGCTCGTTGGGGTCGGAGCGGAGGAAACGGATCAACTCGGCGTGATACTCATCCGGAATCTCGAACTGCGGGTTGTGTCCGATACCCGGAAACAGGACGAGCTCCGCGTTGGGGAGCGTTTCAGCAACCCGACGGGCAGCCGCTGCGTAATCCCGCGTGAGCGCGTCGGCCGCCCCTCCCATGACCAACGCCTTGGTCTTGATGTGCTGCCAATCATAGACCACGGGATCGAAGAAGAGGATCTGCGTCTGCCAGGCCCGGATCCTTGCCAGCAGAGGCCACTCACTGGTGAGCGTCAAACCGTATTGCAGCTTGACCCACTCCAGGTATTCCGGCTTCCACGTCGGATAGTACCGCATGTGGTTGCGCAGGATGGATTGGTAGCTTGTCCCGAGAACTCCTCTATAGACTTCCTCGATATCCCGCCAGGTTCGACTCTGGCGCTGATCGGTCATTCCAATCTGGTTGACCATTACGACGTGAGTGGTCGTATCCGGATAGGACATGGCGAATCGGCTCGCCACCATTCCTCCCATGGAGTGCCCGACGATGGCAACTTCGGGAATCTCAAGGTGATCCAGCAGGGATTTCGCGTTTGATGTAAAGACGTGGAGGTTATAGGGAATATCCGGCTTCGAAGATCTCCCGTACCCGATGCGATCGGGAACGATCACGCGGAAACCCGCGGCCCTCAAAGCGTCGATCGTCACCTCAAAGGCTTTTCCCGTGAAGTTCATGCCGTGGAAGAGCATTGCGGTTTGGCCATTCGCCTCTCCCTCGGGCCTCACATCCATGTAGGCGAGCTTCAAGTCCTGCCCAAAGATATTGATGTCCAAATACTGAACTGAATGGGGATAGGGGATCTCTTCCATGGTGGAAGAGATGGGGCCCCAATCGGCCGGCGGTTCGCTTGGGGGCTCGTTCCCCTGTGCCACGGCAATAGTGGACACTAGAAGCGTGAGTAAGATGGCAGCGAAGACGGCTGTCTGAGACCTGTGCACCGAGCGTTTCCAAACGGCTGTCATAATCCCCGTGTTTCAGTTTGTCGCCGAGTTCAAATCTATTCGGTTCCCGGCTCGCCTTCGCTACTTTTCGCAGCCTCCACTTCTTCACTTGCCGAGCCGTCTGTCGCCATCTTCCCAAGGTATTCGGGAAGCTTGATTCCGACGTTTTTCGTCAGCTCGTGGAGGGGGGGGAGAGAACCGATCAGGCCCGAGAGAAACTCCGCCGTGTTGGTCTTCCCGTTGGAACCGCCGCCCGATTCCCATACCGTGACGGAATCGATCTTCAGGTTCGAGATCGCCTTTACCTGCTCTTCGATCAGCTTGGGCAGCTGTTCGGTTACGAGCAGGAGCGATGCCATTTCCGGGTTGTTAGAAGCAGCCCGAACGATCCGGTCGAACCCTTCGGCTTTCCGGCTCAGGATCGCCATCAGGCCCTCGGCCTCGGCTTCCATCAAGGAACGCACCCCGTCGGCCTCGCCGCGCTTCAGGCGCCGAACCTTTTCGGCCTCGGCTTCTGCCAGTGTTTCGATTCGCCTCTTCTCGATTTCGACGGGCACGATGATGTTGGCTTCCTGGGATGCCGCTTCCTTTTTTGCGCGTTCGAGTTCGGCGGCTTCCTCTGCGGCATACGCTTCTCGCAGCGCATCGGCCTGCTTCACCTTCTCGGCGGCGGTGGCGCGACGTTCCGCTTCGGCTTCCAGTTCCCGGCGAGACGCAGCGGACTGGGCAATCTTGACGCCAGACTCGTTCTCTCCCTCGACCGCCGTCGCGTGGGCCGAGGCGACCTGGACGCGTTGCTCCCTCTCCGCGTTGGCCTTTCCGATTTCGCCGTCGCGTTCCTGCTCCGAGACCTTGATCTTCGCCTCGTTGATCGCTCGTGCCGCCGCTTCCCGGCCGAGCGCGTCGATGTAACCGGATTCGTCGGTGATGTCCTGAATGTTGACGTTGATCAGGTGAAGGCCGACCTTGTTGAGCTCGACTTCAACGCCGCTGAAGATCTTCTCGATCAGCTTTTCCCGGTCCGCGTTGATCTCCTCGATCGTCATGGTCGCGATCACGACCCGCATCTGCCCGAAGATGATGTCGCGCGCCAGCTCCCGAATCTGCGTCATCGGCAACCCGAGCAGGCGTTCGGCCGCGTTCTCCATCACGCCGGTTTCGGTCGAGATTCCAACCGTAAAAGTCGAGGGTGTGTTGATCCGGATGTTCTGCTGCGACAGCGCGCCTTGCAGGCTGATCTCGATGGGCGTGGGGGTCAGGTCCAGGAACTCGAAGCTCTGGAAGACAGGAACGATGAAGGCCGCGCCGCCGTGGTAGCATCTCGCCGACCGACGCTCAGCCCCCTTCCCTCCCACTCGGCCGTACACGACCAGAATTCGGTCGGAAGGACACCTCTTATAACGGGTCGCCACCAGCACGAGGACCATCGCGACAAACACGACGACAAAGCTGATTCCCATTATTACCGGTAGATCTATCGGCATTTTGCTATTCCTCTGCTGCTGGTCTACCAAGCGGTTCCACCAGCAGCGTTGTCGGGTCCAGCAGCCCCTGGACCGCAACCTTCCTCTCGGTCGGGATCGATTCCGAAGATTTCGTGCAGGCGGCAACGATCTTCAATCGTCCCTGAATCATCACGCGCACCTTCCCGGTGCCGGATTCGGAGGGAGGGATCGAGAGATACACCGTTCCCGTTTGCCCCACAGCATTGTTCAAATCGATCGTGCCGCTTTCCTTCAGTGAATAGAGCAACTTCATCAGGTACGCGACGGAAAGCATCAGAACGGAACCGGCAACGACGCCCACCCCAGTAGCGGCGGTCAACGACGAGCCGTTCTCCAGCATGATCACACCGGCCCAGCCGAACCCTCCGAAGAAGCCGGTCAGCGATCGCACGGAAAAGAAATCGAGTCCGTCTCCGACGTCGAGGTCGGCGTCTCCGTCGCCCAGTCCGAGGGCCATCAGAAGGATCTGGACGACGAGGACGAGGGAAGCCAGGATCGCGATCGAGTAGAAAACGGCCAGCGGGCCGCCCAGGATCCCGAACAAATCTGTCACTGTGTAGTCTCCCGAGAAACGCTCTGAAGGACACCGATATCAGTCGACAAGCGCCAAGAGCACGTACCAGGTTGTCGAATTTCGCTACTACCCCGTATCACAAAAGCTCATCCGGCACACCTAGTTTCGAAGGATTCGAGCGAGATCGACTGGCCCGCATTCCGAAACCCGTATGAGACAAAAGTTTCACCACGGAGGCTCGGAGGCACAGAGGTACAGTTCTATTGATTCACCTGCTTCGCGCCTCCGTGTCTCCGTGGTAAAGATCCCTTTTCTGCCCGCGAAACGCGAGGAGTGGTCGCTAACGCGAATGCGACGGGAACTCAAGGAACCGGAACTCGCTCCTTCAGCTCTTCGAGCCAGTTCAGAACGACGTTGATCCGGGCGTTCTGCCGAATCATTCCACTCACAGATAGGTTCTGAAGGAGAAGAAACCACTCGCCGTCCGGATGAAGGTCCAGCACTGACGAAGAGATCGGAAGGTCAAACAGCGTCCGAGGGTCGCTCCTGGTGAAGTCGGGCTCGAGCTGAACGGAGACCACCATGACTTTCTGGAAGTTGGCGCCAATCCCGCGGTAGTAGAGTTCTCCTCGTTCGCCGGACCAGGCCGACCAGCCACCCTGGACGCCCCCGCTTACACGGGACACCTGGCGCGCCGCACCGGGTCCCGGATGAGGCGCAACCCAAACCTGGTTGCCTTCCCTGCCCCGGCGGACGTAAGAAATCCATTCTCCACCCGGAGAGAACGCAGGAAGTGCCTCGAAATCGTCGGTCTCGGTGAACTGGATTGCGGTTCCCTCTTCCGCCGAAAACACCCAGATGTCCGCCGCCCGGGTCAGCAGGCTGGCCGCCGTGTCGAACGCCAGGAAACGGCCGTCGGCGGACCAGTTCATCGTGCCCAGCGGATCGTCATGGCTCCACAGGAGTTGCGCCGGTCCGCTGCCGTCGGCGCGTTGCCAATAGATGGCTCCTTCGACTGAAAACGTGACCTGTTTCCCGTCGGGCGTCCAGGCCAGCGAACCCTTTGCTCTTTTGTCGTCCGTCAATTGGATAGGAGTGCCGCTCTCCACGTCATGGATCCATATGTTGTCGATGCCGTCGGCATCCCGGACCACGGCCGCAAAACGATCACCACCGGGCGAGAGTCGGACGAACCGGTAGGCTCGCCCCTCATCGATCGCGACGGTGACCTCGCCCTCTCGATCGATCCAGCTGAGTGTGCCGCGGAAGCCAATGGTTTCTCCCGGGAGGTAGGCGAGCGTTCCGCCATCGCCCAGAGCGTAGTTGGGACTCCCGGTGTTCAGAACGTCTTCCAGTACGGGAACTGGTCCGGCGGTCAATTCTTGGGTTGCCAGGTCTAGGGAAACGGCGTAAAGGACGTCTCCTACCGCGTAGACGAGATGCCCTGTCGGCAGGTAGCGCGCATCCAGAGCGGCTTGAACGAGCGTCTTGCGGGAGTTCGACTCGAGCGAATAGACAACGATGTCTGTGGTCCGGGACCCGACGCCGACCGTCTCCACGGTCGACAGCACTGATATCCCGTCCGGCAGAATCTGCGGAACGCGCAGCGTTTCGCCCTCCTGTGCTTCGACGATGAGCTCGGGCTCGCCGCCACTGGCGGACACGCTCATGATGCCCTGCCGCTGTCCATAAACGATGGTGTCGTTGCCGCTCCAACTCGCCATCATGTAAGGAGGATCTACATCGCTCAGCGTGATCGGAACGCCTCTATCGATTGGAATCTTCCTAAGTTGGCCCTCGTCCCGAGAGAAATAAGAAATCCACCGACCGTCGGGAGAAAAGACAGGATCGATCGGAGAGTCCGCGGTGGCTGTAAGCGGTCGGGCTTCGCCCTGTTCGAGGCTCCACAGGTAGAGCCGTGAATTCGCGACGTAGGCAACCCGGGCCCCGTCAGGTGAGACCCCGACAAGTGGGTACGGAGCACTGGGATCGACAACTTGATCGTCGGGAAGGTCGTGATGCAATCGAACGACGAGTTCCGGTTCCGGTATGGGCTGCGGCCGGAGAAACCAACCGATGCTGCCCGCGACAACGGCTAGCGCCAGGATTCCCACCGCAAAGGGCAGGACCTCGCGCTCGGCAGAGTCGGTGACTGGGATCGGCTGAGCGGTCAATCCGGTCGGATCCTCAAGGGCCTCCTCGATCTCCAGCCGCACGTCGCCGATGGACTGCCAGCGGCGCTTCGGGTTTTTTGTGAGGCAGAGTCGGACGAGCTGCCGCATTCCAGGATGGATGTGCGGGGGTAAAACGTCCAAGTCGGGCTCGCGTTCCAGGACTCCCGCGATGGTGTCGGCAACCGTCGTTCCCTTGAACGGGCTCTCACCGGTCAGTATTTCGAAGAGTACGCTGCCGAAGGCCCAGACATCAGATCGGCTGTCGGTGGGCTGGCGCCGCGCTTGTTCAGGACTCATGTATGCCGGAGTTCCGACGAGCAGGCCCGGCTGGGTCTCAACCACGGCGGAGATGGTCTCTACGACCGGCCCGTCTCCCTGGACCTCCGCCAGATGTGCTTTCGCCATGCCGAAGTCCAATACCTTGACTCTACCGTCGGGTGTGACCTTGATGTTTGCCGGTTTCAGATCCCGATGGATGACGCCCTTCGCGTGCGCGGCTTCGAGGGCCTCGGCAATCTGGAGCGCTACCACGAAAGATTCCTGGGTCGGAATAGCCCCGCGCTCCAGCCGGTCGGCGAGCGTGTCGCCTTCGACCAATTCGAGAACGAGGAACCGCATCCCGTTCTCTTCTTCCAGCCCGTAAATCGCCGCGATGTTCGGATGATTCAGCGCGGCGAGCAGCTTGGCTTCGCGCTCCAGCCGCCCGAGACGTTCTTCGTCATTGGCGAACTCTTCAGGCAGCGTCTTGATCGCGACCTCGCGACCGAGTTTGGTGTCGCGGGCCTTCCACACTTCACCCATGCCACCTTTACCGATCCGGGAAAGAATTTCGTAGTGGGCGAGTTTGGTGCCGGGTCTCATACTCTATCGAACAGAGTCGGCCGGTTTCAGGAACGACGGATAGCTGGGCGACGCCTCGCGGAGTTCCAGAATCGGCCAGTGCTTCTGCTGGGCGATTCGTCGCAGCCTGCGTGTCGGGTTCGTCGCCACGGGATGGCCCACAGCCGACAGCATCGGCACGTCGGCGGAGGCGTCCGAGAAAGCACAGCAGTCGGCCAAGTCGATGCCTTCCCTCGCGGCGTACTCGCGGATCGAGCGAGCCTTCTCGGTTTCGGCCAATAGCGTCCCAATCACGCGGCCGCTGGCGACGTGGTTCTTGAACTCCAGCCGGTTACAGATGACCTCATCGATGCCGAAGTGCAGCGCTACGGGACGAATCGTGAAATCGAGGGTGCCGGTCACTAGCACGTTGCGATAGCCGAGCTGGCGCGTGGTGTCGATCAGGGTCTCGGCGTGTGGAAAGATTGACGGCTTGAGAGTGACCTCAAACAGGTCGTCAGCCAGGCCGATCAGACGGTCGCGGTGCATGCCGCGGTATGCCCGGAACGAGAAGACGTTGAACAAGGACCGCGAGTACAGATCGAGGCCGAACAGAATCGGCACGCTCAGCAGAACTTTCATGAACTGGTACACACTGCGGACGGGCGAGCGGTCGTTGCGCGCGTAGTAGGCATGCGTGGACACCAGGTTGCAGGAAAGTAGAGTGCCGTCCAGATCGTAGAAAGCGGCCTTGCTCATAGGGACCATCATTATAGTTGAACCGAACCCGGGGCCGCCAAGCATGGAGGGACGCGACGCTCGAAGAACGGTCGCTCTTTTCCGCTTCAGTTCGCGGGGAAAGACGCATAGAATCGCGATTTGAGTTTCGAGAAAACGCTACCCCAAGACAACGAGTCGTCAAAGTCCGCCCCTGACGGATCGTTGATCGTTCCCGAGCACCCGGCGCCTGAGGATCCAGGCGGGGCCGAAAGCCTTGATGTCTGGGGCTTTCGAGACACCCGCTTCGATTTCAGCGAGAACGGGCACGTCACCATCCGGGGCACGCGCTACGAACTGAGCGGAAAGGAACTCCCGCGCTTCCTGCCATGGGTGAGGGAGGTCCTCGAAGTCCAGGTCGATCCCGCTGACGTCAAGACCCCGGGCTATCCGACCACCATCCCCGATCCGAAGAAGTCTCCAGAATTCCTGGCTGACGTCAGCCGGTTCCTGGACCCGAACCAGATCGATGACAGCGGCGAAATCCGTCTGCGGCACGGGCACGGCCACACGCAGGAAGAGATGTACGCGATCAAATACGGGAAACTGGGCCGCACGCCCGACCTCGTCGTGTACCCGGAGACGGAAGATCAGGTAAGCAGCCTGATCGAAGCGGCAAAGAAACACGATGTTTCTCTGATCCCTTATGGCGGCGGCACGAACGTCACCGACGCTCTTCGCTGCCGTCACGATGAGCACCGCGTCATCGTATCGGTCGACATGGGTCGCATGAACCGGGTTCTCTGGATCGACGACCGCAACATGATGGCGTGCATTCAGGCAGGCGCCGCCGGTCGCCGCATCATGTCCGAGCTCGGCAAGTACGGTGTCACCATGGGCCACGAACCCGACAGCGTCGAATTCTCCACGCTCGGCGGTTGGATCGCGACCAACGCCAGCGGCATGAAGAAGAACCGGTACGGCAACATCGAGGATCTCGTGCTCGACGTGAACGTCGCCACCGCGGCCGGTGCTCTCCGGCGTTCAAATGTTTCGCCTCGCGAGTCTGTCGGCCTCGACCTCCGGCGGTTGATATTCGGTTCGGAAGGCACTCTCGGCATCATCACTTCGGCCGTCGTCAAGATATTTCCCTTGCCTGAGGCCGAGGAGTACGGATCGGTCCTGTTCCCGACCTTCGAGGACGGATTCCGGTTCATGTACGACCTCACGCGCGAGGCCACGCCACCCGCGAGCGTTCGTCTCGTCGACAATCTGCAGTTCCAGTTCGGCCTGGCGCTGAAACCGAAATCGAGCGGGCTGGCCGCGTTGAAGAGCAAGGCCGAAAGGTTCTTCGTCACGAAGGTCAAGGGGTTCGAACCCGACAAAATGGTGGCGTGTACGCTCGTTTTTGAAGGGTCCCGCCCGGAAGTCATACGGCAACAGCGTGATCTCTACCGGATCGCTGCCCGCCACGGCGGCATGAAGGCCGGGAGCGAGAACGGCCGGCGTGGGTATCAGCTCACCTTCAGCATCGCCTACATCCGCGACTTCCTCATGAACTACCACATCATCGCGGAATCATTCGAGACGTCCGTCTCATGGCGCGACGCGCTCGCACTCACGGAAAATGTAAGGCGGCGCTTGAGGAAGGAGTACGAGCTTCGCGGCTTGCCCGGCAGGCCTTACGTGACGGCGCGCGTAACCCAAGTTTATAGCACCGGCGTATGCATCTATTTCTATTTCGGCTTCTACTTCAAAGGAATCCCGAACCCGCAGGAAGTCTACCTCGAACTGGAGAACACCGCGCGCGATGAGATTCTGAAGTCCGGCGGATCGCTGTCGCACCACCACGGTGTGGGGAAACTGCGGCGTGCCTACCTGCCGCGGATCATGTCGGAAGCGGCGCTGGAGTGGAAACGCGAGCTGAAGAAGAGCCTGGACCCGGCTAACGTGTTCGGCGCCGGCAATCAGGACCCGAACGTGCAATGAACGCGGACGCGCAATGGGTCGTCATCACCGGGGCCTCGTCCGGTATCGGCAGAGCTCTGGCCTTCGAGTTCGCCGACGGCGGTTTCAACGTCTTCCTGGCCGGTCGCAACGAAGCCCGGCTGGGGGAGGTAGCCGCGGCATGCTCCAGCAAGCACCAGGTGGAGACCGAGGTCGTTTCGGCCGATCTCTCCAGGGGCGAAGGCCTCGACCGCCTGATCGCCAGGCTTGAGGCCGAACCTCACAGGTATGAGGTGCTCGTCAACAACGCCGGCTTCGGCGTCCACGGCGACTTCGCCTCCACAAGCATCGAAGAGAACGTCGAACTGCTGAACCTCCAGCTCACCGCAGCGCTCAGGCTCACCCGGGCGCTGCTTCCGGCCATGCTTTCCCGCCGCAGCGGCAGGATCCTGAACGTAGCTTCGGTCTATTCCTTCTCGCCCGTCCCCTTTCAGTCCGTGTATGCCGCCTCTAAAGCGTTCTTGTTCTCGTTTTCCCAGTCGCTACGGAGCGAGCTGGGAGGGACCGGCGTGACCGTCACCGTGTTCTGTCCTGGCGTCACACAGACCGAGTTCCGGTCCCGCGCGGGCATCGCTGAGAAACGGAGAGATTCGGGCATGACGGCCGAGGCCGCCGCCCGCATCGCATACGAGGAGACTCTGCGCGGCCGACACCTTGTTGTGCCCGGCCTCATCAATCGGCTTTTCGTTCTCGTCACCAGGCTTCTGCCGGCCGGCACCCTACCCGGCGTCATCCGGTTCATCAACCGCCGCCGCGGCCAGGATCAGGGTTAGTGGAAATTGGAGATTGCAGATTCGAGATCGGAGATTAGGGGCGCGGGACGCCGTACGACATCTTCAATCTCCAATTTCGAATCTCGAATGAAGAGATTTCCAATGCCTACCGCTTCAAGACACGCAGCCGACCGACAAAGCCGCGACCTGAGGAATCGCTGAACTTCATGAACGTCGGCGAGGTTTGGACCGAATCGACGAAACGAGGGTTGAATCGATCGAGCAGGTTGGTAACGCCGATCCGCACGCCCAGACGACGCCCCCCGAGGAAGGGAATCTCGCGTTCGACATTGAAGTTGATGACGAAAAAGGCCGGGAGTCGCTCGGCGTTGTAGATGCCCAACTTTCGTTGAAGGGCGTCCGTAATCGTGAAGGGAAACCCGGACCGTGCCTCCAGGGTGAACGCCCCCTGCGTTTGGAACAGCATCGGAAAGTATCCCCACGAGACGAACCGGTGGGGCGTATCCCAGTTCGCTGGGGCCATGGCGACGCTCTCCAGCGTCGGATCGGGAAAGTCGAACGACACTGAAGGCCGCCGTTCCGACCGGGAATACGTGTACGAGGCAAGGAAGCGAAGGTCCGAGCGGATCGGGCGGTCGATTGTCATCTCGAGGGCTCTGTAGATGGATCTGCCGGAATTGTTCACCTCCAGGCCAAACCCATCGCCCACCGGGCCCGCCGCGACGCGTACCTGCCTGCGGCCGCGTTTCTCAACATAGTTGAATCGCGTTACCCAGCGAGGCGCCCATTCTTGTGCCCATCCGAGGTTCCAATGCACGCCGTAGGGGTTGTGCAGCTCTTCGGCGACGCCGAGGCCAGCAGGCTGGAGCGTAACGGGCCCGTCGTCGGTGATCGACGTCGTGGAACGTCTCTGAAGACGGGCCAGCAACAGGCGTCGGAACACGAAGTTGTCGTAAAACAGGCCGAGGCCGGCCGTCACTTTCGCCCGTTCGTCCCCAAAGGGTAGGACAGACACCCCAACCCGAGGCGCCAGGTTCGTCGCGCCAACGACGCTCTCTCGGTCCAGACGCAGTCCGGCTTCGACCTGAAACCGGGAGAAAGCCATTCGGTCGCGGAAGAACAGCCCGTACTCCCGGTTTCGGATTTCAGCCGAAGACGGACCGGTAAAGTCGACCCGCGTATCCAACCGGTCCTCCGCGTCGAAAACGAAGAACCCCCGGCGCCGGGCCGATTCCTCCGCTCGGACGTAATCGAACTCGCCACCCAATTTGAAGCGGTGCGTGACGTTTGTCCCCGAGATCTCCCAGGCCAGGGTCTGCCTGAAGCTGAACCGTTCGTTGCGATCCTCGGTGTCACCGAAGAAATTACCCGTCCAGCCCGCAGGACGGATCTCCAGGGGTTGGGTGCCCTTCGCGAGCTGGGTTTCCCGTTGTCGTGTCCATTGAAATCGACCTTCCAGCAACGCTCGACCGGACGCCTTGCGGTTCGACACGGCCACCGTCGTGTTGCGGTCCAGGAAATTCGTGGTGGTTTCCAGAGGTCGCCGGACGTCGAGGCCGAGGTTGCCGAGGAACAGCGAACCGTGCAGGAGGTTCAACGACACCGAGTGTCCATCGATCAGTTTCCACTGCACCCGCGCGAGCTGGTCGACTCGCGTCTCGTTGCGGCTGTCCGCTTCGGGCGGCAGTTCATCGTTGTAGGTTTGCACATAGCGGGTGCTGGCCGAGTACATCCCCCAGAGCCGGCCTTCGACTAGCGGGCCGGAGAGCTGAAGCCTCGGAGAGAACTCACCCACTGCTCGGCGCTTGAAGTTCACGCCGGGAACGAAATCGGTCAGGTCCCAGCGGAACTCGTTACCGATCAGCTGGCTGTTGACCCGCACGACACCTCCCGAGGCCTTACCGTATTCCGCCGAGAATCCCACCAGGTCGACTTCGACGTTTTCGACCGCATCGATGGGAACGCTGGAGGTGAGCGATCCAGTAGAGGGGTCGGTCAGGTTGACGCCGTCGAGCAGGTACCGGACCTGGCCCCGTTCCGATCCATGGAAGCGAAGAATCCCGAAATTGTCGCGCATGATGCCCGGCGAGTAGGTAACGGCGTTGAGGAAATTGCGTCTCCCGGTGTAGGGCAGCTGCTGGACCTGACGTTCGCCGATGTCTTGACGAACCGAGAGGACCTCCGTGTCGATCGGCATGGGTCGGGCTACTACCTCGACCTGCTGGTCGAGGATCGTGACCGGCACCAGGACGAACTCGATCAGCTTGCCCGACTCCAGCTCAAGGTCGTATGCGGCGGCGAAGAAGCCCGGCTTCGCCACCGTCACCGAGTAGGAACCCCGCTGAAGATCATCGAAACGGAACGATCCCGCCTGATCGGTATGGATCACGCGCCGCACCCCACTCGTCACGTGCTCGAGCACCACGTCGGCCCCGGGAAGGACGTCACCAGACTGATCGGTCACAACCCCGGAAGCAGTCAGCGACTGCAGGGTCACCAGGAAAAGGAAAGTTGAGGCGCAGAAGGACATTGGCACTGTCGGAGATTGCGAGCGGGAGCCAGCCTCCGCCAAGTCTCAAATTTCGAATCCGCAATCTCGAATTTCCATTGTGGAATTTCCATTAGACAAACTGCAATGACCTCGCCATAGGCCCAAGTTTTCGATCGGAGAATCCGCATTGGGCATTTCGTCATTCGAGATTCGAAAGTGGAAATTGAGTGCCGGGTCGCGAGCCGACGGTTTGGGCGTGCCTTGCAACAACGTTGACGTGCAGTACGTCCCTCTTTTAATGTGCTATTAGTAAAGGAATTTCGAGCGACACGGACGATCACCCTACGGACACCGACTAGCGAGGATTTCGCGATTGTCACGGCGGGTACAGCCAATGAGCCACCGACTCCCTGGGATCATCGTTCTGGTCATCGCCCTGTCGGCGACTCCTTTCCTCGCCCAGGATGCACCACAGGTCGACAGAGATCGGCTGTGGGCGATCGTGATCGGTGTGTCCAATTATGCGCACGCCGAACCACTCCAGTTTGCCGCCTCCGACGCGGAATCCTTCAGCGACTTTCTTCAGAGCCCCCGAGGGGGAGGCATACTCGAAGATCATATCTTTACGCTCCTCGAAGATTAGGCAACTCGATTCGGTGTCCTGGTGGCGCTGGAAGAACTGCAGGGGAAAGTCCAGGCGGGGGACACCGTTTACGTCTACCTGGCCGGCCATGGCTTCATCAAGAACCGGGTGGGTTACTTCATACCCAGTGACGGCGCGCTGAACCTTCCGGCGGCGTCCGCCGTGAACTTCTCGCACTTGAAGGACATGGTCGAGGCCGGCCTGGCTCACGCCAACACCCGGATCCTGGTCACAGACATGTGCAACGCCGGACGCATCGGGCCGCAGCAGACCGAACTGGCGGCGAGGATCCAGAACCTGATCAACGACGAGCTGCTGCAAATTGACGCGGGTGAGGGAACGTTCCTCAACCTGCTGGCCAGCCGACCGACCGAAGCATCCTGGGAAAGGGACGACCTGGGGAGCGGTGTGTTCACCCATACCCTGCTCGAAGCTTTGAATGGGCTGGGCGCTGAGCCCGGCTCGACGGTCGCCGCGGCGGGGGACGTGGTCGGCTACGTCCGTTCAGAGGTTCCGAAATACACGGCCAACCAGCAGAATCCGATGGCGAACGAGGACTTCGACCCCGAACTGCCGCTGGCTTACCTCGAACTGCCGGGTCCGACCCCAGAAGTCGAGACGGATGCGACCGGGTTGTTGATCGTCGGCGCCGGCGCCAGTGGCTATGAGCGGGTCGAATGGCTCGACCCCGAAACGGAATCCCGGGTAGTCCAACAGATCGCGGGAGCCGAAGGCGACGTCGAAATCACGCCGCTCGAGCCCGGCGGGCTGGAGCTGTATTTCTATGACGCTGAAAACCAGGAACGCGTGGTCGCTCTTACGCTGGAGGAAGGATCCAACACACTGAGGATGGACTCGCTGGGCTGGAGTTTCCAGCCGGGCGGCACCATCCGGACAGCGTCGCTTGCACCCGTCGTGCCGGCATCACCACAGATCCTCCCCGCCACAGGGTCCTCGGCGGTGCTGCTGATTCGATTGGACGACCCGACCGATGTTTACCTGGACGATGATTATTTCGGCAACAGCCAAACGGCCGACCGGCTCGTTCAGCTCCGTGGACTGACGCCTGGTGTTCACAACCTGAGACTCGTCCCCTCGCCTGAGCGCGAGTACCGGTTCCGCCTGGAGCTGTTCTCGGGATCGCATGTGTTCGACCTGGCCAGCGGCGAGCTTCGCTACGTCGTGGTCCGTCCGATGTCCCCTTCGCAGAACCAGGTTCCACCCGGCGTTCCTGCAGGGCTCGTCCAGGTATATCGGGACTTTGAGGAAGCGCTCTGGGCCGATGACTTGATCGCCCCGCAGGGCCAGTCCGCCTCGGATTATTACGATCAACTACAAGGGGGCGTGCCGGCCGATCTCGCCGACGACGTGCGGAACCGTCTCGTGGTCGCGCTCGGAAATCGCGCACAGCGGACGATTCTCAAGTACCGGCGCGGCGGCGACATCCGTTGGAACGCGGAGATCTTCGAAGAAGGCGCCCTTCTGACGGCCCGGGTTCGCCAACTGTTCCAGTCCACTCCGGAGATGGAATCCCAGCAAAGCTTCTTCGACGGCCGGGCGTTGATCGAGGATGGGCAATACGCCGGCGCGGTTCAGCAACTGCAGCAGGCGATAAATCTCGACGACCAGGCCAGTCATGCCCACAACGCGATCGGCCTGGCGTACTGGCAGCAAGGACTGTTCGAACAGGCGATTCCACCTCTTCAGCAGGCGATCGCGCTGACCCCGGAGTGGAACTACCCGCGCTACACCCTTTCACTGGTCTACCTGGAGCAGCGCCGCTACGACGAAACCGAGGCCGGTTTCCAGGCCGCGCTCGCTAACGACGACGAAGACAGCACCGCCTACCACGGGCTCGGGCAGTTGTACCTGTTGCTGGGCCGCAACGACGAAGCCGAGGCGCAGCTGGAGAGCGCCGTCGAGTTCAATCCGGGCAATGCGTACGCCTACCATACCTACGGACAGCTCCGGCGGCGGTTGGGGCAGCTCGTCGAAGCCGAAGAGATGATTCGGCTGGCGATCCGCCTGGAACCGGATGAAACGTCGTTCCAGGCGAGCCTCGGCGACCTACTGGTTCAGGCCGGGCGCGGAGCCGAGGCCGAGCCGGTCTTCGCCGCAGTCGCGGCCGCCGACCCGACCAGCATTCCCGTCATCGAGTCCTACAGCGACTTCCTTGTTTCGGAGGGCCGGGACGACGATGCGGACTCCTTGTTCGGACGGGCCATCGCGCTGGCCCCGGAAGATGCAAACCTGCATGTCCTCTACGGTAGTTTCCTGCGTCGGCAAAGCCGGATCGATGACGCCGATGACGAATACCGACGGGCTATCGAATTGGATTCGTCGAATGCTTTCGCGCATCACAATCTGGCCAGCCTCCACCTGGTCCTTCAAAGGCTGGACGATGCGGAACGAGAGCTGGAGCTCGCCATCGAAGCCGACCCGCGTTACGCGGCGCCCCAACGGCTCCGGGGCCAGATCCGGTTCGCGCAGGAGAATTATCGAGAGGCGCTTGCTTCCTTCGAAACGGCTCTGGATCTGACGATCGAACTGGATCAACAGCTGGAATCAGCTAGCGCCCGCAGAGCGGGCGGTATGATGAAGGCCCCCCGAGGGGGCCTCGAACGAATGAAGAGGGCTAAAGCCCTCCCAGAGTGAGCTGCTCCTGCCGCTTCTCCTCGGCCTCCTGGTTCCGAATATACTGTCGGATCGTCGCTTCATCCAGTCCTACCGTACTTACACAGTAGCCCCGAGCCCAGAAGTGGAAGCCCGTGAAATTCCGTTGCTTTCCCATGTATTGCCGGTGAATTTGGATTGCCGATTTCCCTTTCAGCACTCCCACCGTGTTCGCCACGCTGTACTTTGGCGGAATGCTCAAACACAGGTGCACATGATCCCCCATCGCATGTCCTTCCACCAACTCCACTTTCTGCTGCTTGCATAACTCCCGGAGAATCTTTCCGATCCCTCTGCGCAGCGTCCCAAAGATGGCCTTCTTCCGGTATTTCGGAACAAACACGATGTGATATCTGCAGTACCATTTCACATGGGACTGGCTCTGCCACTCTCTCATGACGGTCTCCTTTCAATTCGAACGTGGTGGTTCGTTGATTGGAGACCGTCTATCACACTGCACGACGGGACGGTCGAACCTCTTCGAGTCTCACCGCCAGAGGCGGTGGCTTACCATTGGGAGTTACAGGAATTGATCACTCAGACTCGCGGGGCCATCGTGGACGTGAGTTTGAGCCAGGCTGCCGACGAGATCAGTAGACGTCGTTACGGCCAGGCCTGGTCGGTATACCTGGATGCAGCCGAAACGGCCCCTGAGGATGCGGCTCTCCGCAACGCGATACTCCAGTTCCAGGACGACTACTCCGACGAGGTGGATGTCGCTTCTCTGCCGGACTCGACCCTTTCCGATGTGGTTCGGACCCGATTCTGGACCCTGCAACGGCAGGCCGAAGAAGCATGGCGTGCCGGCGGCGGGGGGCTCGAGACCTTCCTCGATGCCCTCGACGATATCGGCCCCGCCGAACAGAGACTCGTTACGAGTACCGCATTCAACTTCGGCAACGACGCTCACGGCATCCATCAAGTCGTGTACCGCTGGGCCCTGCGGCTGATCGAGCAACGGGAGTACGCTCGAGCCCTGGAATTGATGGAGCGCGCTCTCGAGCGGAACATATTCGGCATCGTCCCTGATTTCTCTCCGTTGACAATCGACAGCCTGATGTTCCCCGAGGACGCGGTCGATCCGAGTGGGTTCGCGGACTTCGAGATCGCCTACCATCCGGATCGGCGCGCTCACGAAGTCTACGCCGCGGCGACCGTGGTGAGCGATGCCGATGGAGTCGGAATCTACCTGGAAGCGCTGGAGCCGACGGGACCCGACGTCGGCGCGCGAATGCTCGTGGCTCGAACGCTCCGCGTCGAGGATCGTCTGGGGGACGCGATCGGTTTCCTCGATGACGTTGTCGCCGGGCAGGACCGCGTCCGCGATCGACAACAACTGCCGGCGGCCTACGTGCTGCTCGCCGAGATTCAATGCGAATCTGGAGACTGTAGTGCCGGGATCCAGACTCTGGAACAGGGGCTCGAGCTGTTTCCCGACGACGAGGGAATCCGCGACGCGATTCGACGCATGAGGCAGGGCGTTCGGTGAGGATCGCACGAAGTACCTGGCAGTGCCCTTCCCCCGCCTCGGCGGTGCTCCTCCTGCGGCGATGCACGCAATTCGGCTTTGCCGCCCTCCTGTTCGCCAGCCCGTTCGCGGTAACGGCCGACACGCTCAACGGCGAAGTCCGGGGTACGGTGCGGGACATCGTCAGCGGCAGCCCCATCGCAGATGCGACCATGACACTGGTCAATGTCGCGCGGGGCTGGACGAAGCAGGTACCGACCAGGGGGGACGGCAACTATGTCTTCATACAGCTCGAGCCGGGCAACTACACCGTCACTGCCGAGAAAGAAGGGTACTACTCGAGCGAACGGACCGGTGTCCTGATCCGGCTCAACCAACCCAAAGTCGTCATTCCTCCTTTCGACCTCCGAGCGCTCGTGTCGACACCGACGCAGCAGATCACCGTCCAAGGGGAGCAGGCTCGCATAGCCCTGGTCGACCTGACAGCCACGGGACCCGAGCCGTCGATACTGGCATTCCTCAACGAACCAGGTTTTACTTCACTCGCGTCGACGCTCGACTGGACGCTTCGCTCGAACTTCGACAGCCTGCAAGTCCATAGTTTGCCACTCCGGGGAGGACGAACATTCGATCAGCTCTCTTTCCTCTCCCCGGGCGTTTTCAGGGTACCGTTCAGCTCCGGCAACGGTCCGGCGGTCGGAATCGGCGTCGGCGCGACCGGACAGTTCTCTGTCAACGGCATCCGAAGCCGGAGCAACAATTTCACGGTCGACGGCTCCGACAATAACGACGAAGACATCGGGGTCCGCAGACAGGGCTTCGTCGCACTGGTTCCTCAGAGCATCGAAAGCGTTCAGGACTTCCAGATCGTCACGGCGGGTTTCCCGGCCGAGTTCGGTCGCAGTTCCGGATCCATGGTCAACGCGGTGTCGCGCTCGGGGCAGGCGACGGTTCATGGCGGCCTGTAAGGGTTTTTCACCGATGACGTTTTGAACGCCCGCAACTTCTTCGAGCACTCCTTTGAAGACACGGTGAATCGGCCGGGACTGGACGGCGGCAGCTTCTCGAGCGAGGACTCCAGCAGCCAGATGATCGGCGGCACCCTTGGCGGGCCGATCGTCGAGGAGCGGCTTTTCTACTTCGTCTCGGCCGAGCGGCAACGCCATCGCGGCACGGCCATGCGGCATTTCGTCGTCCCGAACGCGGCCGAACGGGGCCTGCGCGTCCGTGACGGCTTTGTCCCCATCGAAGAACTCGGCGTCTTCTTTGCCGACCGGGGCATTCCCTACTCGGACGTCGCCGGGGGCGGAATCTTCTCGCTCTACCCGCTTCCCAACAACCCGGCCGGACCGTTCGGCGCAAATAACTATTCCCAGGCGCGGGGGTTCGAAGGCACGGGGTCTGTTTTTTCAGCCCGCGTCGACTGGTACCCTTCCAACGGTCACACCGTGACGGCACGCTACAACTACACCGACGATGATTCCGTGATTCCTTTCACCGGTGAGGCGATCCACTCGACATTGGCCACCGACACCCGAACGCAGAATATTTCTCTGTTTGTCAACTCGAGCACATCGGAGTTGGGCAACGTCTTTCGCTTCTCCTACGGCCGGACCCGACTGGCTTTCCCACCAGAGGAAGGCAGTCCGCTTCTATTCGGATCGACGCCATCAGATGCGCTTCCGGACGAATTCGCCCGCCTGATCGACACGCCGTACGGGCGCTTCGGTCCCTTCGGGGCGACGGGTCCGATCGGGCAGCTCACGATCCTTCCCTACAGCACGATCGGAGTCGACGTCTTCAACTTCCCCCAGGGAAGGGTTGACAACACTTTCCAGATCAGCGATTTCGTGACGTGGACCGGAGCGACGCACACGACCAAGGTCGGTTTCGACATCCGCCGGTCGCAACTGAACAGTTTTGCCGACCGGAACAGCCGGCCGCTGGTGTTGTTCGGTGCGGGTGCGGTTTCATCCGGCTGCCGGAACAATCCGCTGTGCCCATTCGCGACCCCGGACGGACGGCTTCGCGGAACAGACCTGGCCGCGCTGGGCGCGCCGGCTGGTTTCCTTCAAACCATCAGCACTCAGCCGGTCGCCGACACCACGATCGGTCTGCGTCTGATGCAGTACGACTTCTTTGCGCAATCGGACTTGAAGATCCGGCCCAACCTGACGCTGAACCTGGGGCTCCGCTACGAACTCCAGACCGTACCGCGTGAGGTCAACCAGAGGATCGAGGACACTTTCGGCATGCGGGCCGACCAGTTCCCCCATCTGGAACCGTCCGGAAGCGCCAGGAATCAAGCGATCATCCGGGCCGGCAACCGGGCGTTCGACCGCGCCTTGGAGTCCCTGAACGGGTTCATCGGGAACCGCGAACGCATCTACGGTTCCGACCGGAACAACTTCGGGCCCCGGATCGGCATGGCGTGGGATCCCAACGGTGACGGCAGGATGGCCCTGCGCGCCGGCTACAGCCTGCAGTTCGATGCCAACCTCGGGGCATTCACGAGCCAGTCACGTAATGTCTTTCCGACTTTCGCGCCCCTCAACCTGGACCTCAACTTCCGGCCGCCGACCGGTCAGATCCTGAACAGCCCGACTTTCTTTTCGTTCGTGCCGACAGGCGAGCCGTTGATCCGGCCCGGAACCCTCAACACCTACAACCTGAGCGGTGACGCATTCGCAACCGGCCTGGGGACGCTGTTCATCCAGGCACCGCCGCTTCCCGGAGCCAACCTCAGCAGCAACGGGCTGGCCTTCACGCTGCCAAACGCGGATTTCAAGGGCAGCTACGCGCAACATTTCGTCCTGTCCGCCGAGCGACAGCTCAACCAGAACCTGCTCGTGTCGCTGAGCTATGTGGGCACTCGTGGCGTTCGCCTGTCCCGATTCACGACACCGAATGCGGGCCTGATCGCAGCACCGATCCTGTTTTCCTCACAGTTCCGCCCGCTTCTCCTTCTCGACCTGCCGCCAACACTGACGGGCGCTCTGGAGGGACGGTCCACGCGGGGTTTGGGAGCCTTCACGCTGCTGGAGGATTCGGCGACGTCGGAATACCACTCGCTCCAGCTGTCGGTGGAACGGCGCCTGAGCCGGGGAATCCAGTTTCGTTCCAACTGGACCTGGGCACACGCGATCGATGAGGTGTCGGACCAGTTCGACGGGCGCGGTTTCTTTGCGCTACCGCAGGACAACAACAACATGGCCGGCGAGCGTGCATCGGCAAGCTTTGATGCGCGCCACCGAGTCTCCGGGTTCTTGCTGTGGAACCTGCCCGGCACCCACCGGGTATTGAAGGACTGGACCCTTGCCGCCGTGGCGGAGTTCCAGGGAGGCCAGCCCTACACGGTGAACACGTCGCTGGATCGCAATCGCGACGGAAACCTGACGGATCGTCTAGACTCGACGGCGGGCATCACCGTGAACCCGTCCGAGCTCCAGGCTATCGCCCTCAACCCGGATGTTTCGCTGTTAAATCTGACTGCTCCGCTCGGACAGAATGGGCGCGTCGGTAGGAACAGTTTCAGGACCCAAGGGATCGGCACGATCGACGCCGCCATTTCCCGCAGTTTTCCCGTCAGCGAGGCAGCGAGCATCGATTTTCGTGTGGAAGCCTTCAACCTGCTGAATCGGACACACTTCGGTATTCCTGTCCGAATTCTCGAATCCCCCGGCTTCGGACGTGCCTTCGACACCCAGGTCGACGCCCGTTCGATCCGGTTTGCTCTGAAGCTCGGCTTCTGAGCCAATCGAAAATGTAAACAATGACTTCAATTCGCGGCGGACTCGTTCTCCTCTTCAGTCTTGGTCTACTTGTGCCCGCTTCCTTGGCTCAGAGCGGGCCGGCTGTGGGAATGATGCTCGAAACCCTCGGAACGGTCGAGATCGAGCGCGACGGGTCCAGGAGCCCCGCCCAGCTCGCGGACCTGCTCTATGCAGGCGACCGGGTGACAGCCGCCGAGGGAGAGGCCGCGTTCGTGTTCTGTCCTACCGAGCGACGGGTCGGTCTTTCGAACGGAAGCGTCGTTGAATTGACCAGTACGGAAGTGACGCGGGTGACCGGACCCGAACCCGGTATGAGCCCCACGATCTGTGTTCTTCCCCAGGTGGCGTTGGGCGCTGAGAGCATGGAACGGGTCGGGGGACTCCGGGGTCGCGGATACCCGGCAATCCCGCTCTACCTGGGCGGACAGATCAGCCAGGCGCGCCCCCTGTTCGAGTGGGGTGCGGTCGAGGGCGCCGACTCCTACCGACTCACGCTGACGACCGAGGACGGTCTACCGGTATGGGAAGAGTCTGTCTCGTCTACATCGCTGCGCTATCCCGAATCCAGACCCGAATTGGAGGAGAAGAGCTACCGCTGGGAGGTCGTCGCCGAACGAGGGGGAGAGGTCGCTGGTCAGCAGGCGGCAAACTTCACCGTCAAGCTCGACCGGTCGCTTCCCTCCCCCGTCGGCGACGATCAAGGCAGTGCGCTGGTTCGCGCTGCGGTGTTCGAGAACGCCGGCTACTATGCCGAAGCCGCAGCGCTCTACTCAGAGATCCGGGGTGAGGGATCGGACTCGCGAATCGGACAGCGGCTGGCCTGGCTCTACTGGAACTCTGGATTGATTGCGGCCGCCAACGTAGAACTGGACCGCCTCCAGTAACGCCCGATCGCCGAAAGAGGCCATGTCTCCCAACAAGACACGCGTCACGAGCGTCCTCCTCTGGATGGCCATCAGTCTCGGAGCCACGACGGCGGGCATCCTGATCCAGTCGTCTTCCATCGGCGATTTTGTCGAGAAGCGCACCTACGACCTCCGGTTCGCGTTCCGCGGATCGCTTCCGCCGTCGCCGGAGGCCCCTACCACCATCCTGGCGATCGACGAAGAAACGCTCTCCCGCATTCCGGATCCACTCATGCTGTGGCACCGGCACTTTGCCGCCGTTGTCGAGAAGCTGGCCCAGGGCGGCGCCGTCGTCGTTGGAATCGACTTCATTTTTTCCGACATCAGCCGCTTCGATCCGGTCGGCCAGCAGTTGCTCAGCCAGGCGCTGCTGCGCTCGGGGCCGGCCGGACTGACGGTGGTCCTGGCCTACCGAGTCACAGGATATGGGGTGGAACAACCTCCCGAAGCTGTGCGCTTTGCGGCCCTGGCCGTGGGCCACTCCCTCGCCTACGTCAACCTGACGACCGACAGCGACGACTTCGTCCGGAGCCAGGAAGTCGCCGGGACCTCCGAGAGCGGCCTCCAGCCCAGCTTCCCCCTGGCGATCGCCAGTGCGTTCGCCGGAAAGACCGACCGGACCTTACCCGCCGAGGCCGAATCCCCAGGGACGATCCTGGTCAACTTCCGGGGTCCCAACCATTTCGACCGAATACCGTTCTCGGCGGCCGTCGAGGCGGCGAACAGAGACGACCTGGGCTTCTTCGAAGAGAACTTCGGCGGGCGCATCGTCCTGATCGGGCGGGTTGGCGAGCGGGGTGACGAGGATTTTCATTCGACACCCCAGTACTACTGGACGGATCGGACCGACCCGACCCGACCGTGGCGCACACCAGGCATCGAAATTCACGGCAGCACGATCGCGACGCTGCTGGAAGACAGCTTCATCGAGGAGATCGGCGGCGCACGTCAGTTTCAGGCGGCCCTTGTGTTGGTTTCGTTAATCACCTTTCTCTGCTTCCGGCTTTCTCCCCTCTGGGCCGTATCGGCGAGCGTGCTTGCTGTCGCGGGATTCGTTTTCGCCGCGTTCTCTTTGCTTTTCCCCGACGGGTACTGGCTGCACCTCGTCGCGCCGGTCGTGGGCTCGGCACTGGCCATCGGGTCGGCCCAGGTGTCGAACTACATGCGCGAAGGCCGGCAGAAACGGTATCTGAGGAGCGTGTTCAAGCGATACGTAAACGACGCGGTGATCGAACAGATACTGAAGTCCCCGGAAGGATTGCACCTGGAAGGGGAACGGAAGCGGGTCAGCGTTCTCTTTGCCGACATTCGGAGTTTCACCTCACGCTCGGAGGGCCTTGAGGCCGAAGCGCTGGTTCAGCAGCTCAACGAGTATTTCACTGGAATGGTTCGCGCCATCCAGGATCGCGGCGGGATGGTCGACAAGTTCATCGGCGACGGGATCATGGCCCTGTTCGGAGCGCCCTTGGACGATCACGACGCCCCGCTGCATTCGGTCCAGGCAGCGCTGGAAATGGTGGCGACGCTGGATCAGGTCAACGAGAAGCTCGCCGAACATGGAGCGGAACCGATTCGCATCGGGGTGGGAATCCACACGGGCGAGGCAATCGTCGGCAACATGGGTTCGCCCGAGAAGATGGACTACACGGCGATCGGTGACGTCGTCAACACGGCCTCCCGTATCGAAAGCTTGACCCGCAGGCTGGACGCCGAGATCCTGATCAGCAAGGAAACCTGCGAGGCGGCGGGCGAGGCAATCCAGACGACACACCGAGGGAGCGAGCCAGTCAAGGGCAAGGCGCATCCCGTCGAAATCTACGAAGTCCTGAGGAATACGGAGCCGTTCGGATGAGGCGAAGCCTGACCCGCATCTGGTTTCCTGCCGCACTGGCGGTGACGGGAGCCGTGTGGTGGAGCTACGCGCAGGGGACGATCCAGGTCGGCTACACCGTGGTGACCCGGACCGCGGGCACCGAGATGCCGATCGGGACGGCCGTGTTCAGCTACCGCAACGGGGACGGGGTCCTGGTAACCGAAGCCGGCGTGGGAGCCGCCGAACTGGTTTCGAGAGGGCGTGTCTTTGCCGATGAAGTCGGAACCCGCACCGGGTTGGCGCTAGTCAATACCGGTGCGGCCACCGTTCCGGTGACGCTGACCCTGCGCAACGGAGCCGGTAGCCAGGTGGGCCAGAAGATCCTGATGCTGAACCCCGGCCAGCACAGCGCCCGCTTCGTCGACGAGCTGTTCGGCGCCCAGGCGGCCGACTTTCGGGGAAACGTCACGTTCGAAAGTGCCTCCGGACTGGGAGCGATCACGCTGCGGGAGTCCCGCAACGCCCGCGCCGAACCGCTCTACACGACCCTGCCGGTCGTCGACCTGGACGCCACCGCAGGAACCGACCCGGTGGTGTTTCCGCATCTGGCCGTGGGCGGCGGATACCGGACCCAGGTGATCCTGATCAACCGCAGCGCCGAGATGGTCATGGGTCGCATCCAGCTGGTGGGATCGGATGGATCGCCGCTGCAGGTGGACTGGGACGGGGTCACCGCGTCGGAAGGAACCTACCAGATCGCCGCTGACGGCGTGTACAGGGTCGAGCTGACCGGAGCGGCAGCCGTCCAGGTGGGATACGCCACCGTCACATCCGAGACGGGATCGACACCGGCCGGAAGCGTGATCTTTCAACTCTGGAGCGGGACGACGCTGGTGACCGAGGCAGGCGTGGGCGCCACGCCGGAAACTACGACGGCCCGGATCTCACTCGACAACGTCGGCCGCCAGACCGGCGTGGCGATCGCGAACCGGGGAAGCACAGCAGCCGAGGTCCAGTTCATCCTCCAGGACCGCTTCGCCACCCAGCAAGAAAAGGTCACGCAGACGATACCGGCCGGGGGGCACCTGGCCCGGATGGCGCAGGAGCTGTTCCCTGCCGTCGAGTCGGGATTCAACGGGTTGGTGGAGATCCAGACCTCGGTCGCCGTCGCCGCCGTCACCTTGCAGCTGACGATCAACACCCTGGGGGAGGTGGTGTTGACGACCTTACCGGTGGCGGATCTGACCCGGCCCTTGACGGCAACGACGGTGGTCTTCCCCCAGGTCGTGATCGGTTCGGGCTTTTCGACCCGGCTGGTGTTCGTGAACGGCCCCACGGCGTCGAACGTTGGAATGGTGTTCTCCAACTCCGACGGGACGGCGATGAACGTCCCCATTGCAGGAGTGACCTCCAACCAGTTCAGCTCCTCCTTCGCGGCGGGTCAGGGGCTGCGCCTGTTCCCCGGCAACACGGCAACGCTTTCGAGCCTGTCGCTGCGGGACCCGGTGACGAACCAGCCGACCACCGAGGTGACGATCAACGAAGGCAACACGCTGCGTGCCCGGACTCTCGTGCTCGACAGCACGGGCAAGGCACGCGACGAATTCGCCCTCAGCTTCGCCAGCCTCGACACGGCAACTGCGACCGTCGATTCCACCGGCCAGATCGAAGGCAAGCAACGAGGCTTCTCCACCCTCACCATCACCGCAGCCGGTCTGGTCTCTACGGCGACTATCACGGTGGTCGATATCGCATCGGCAGGCGAGGGCGGCTTCGCAACGGGTATCGCCCAGGACCTGGCGGGTCGCGTCTATCTGGCTTCGGCCGAAACCCACACCGTACTCCGGGCCCAGGGACTCGCAAACGCGCCCGAGGTGTATGCCGGAATCAGCCAGCAACCTGGTCTGAAGAACGACGTCCGGCTGCAATCCCAATTTCAAAGCCCGTCGTTTCTCTCGGTGGACCAGGCGCGCGGGAATGTTTATGTCAGCGACGCCGCAAATCATGTGATCCGCGAAGTGCAACCCGGGTCGAGCGGCCGCGTCCAGACGCTCGCGGGCAGCGGAAGTTCGGGCAGTGCGGACGGCGTATCGACGGGGGCCGGATTCAACACGCCTCAAGGCATCGTCCTGGACAACCGGGGACACCTCTGGGTGGCCGATCAATCCAACCATACGATCCGGCGCATCCATCTGCTGACCGGTGTGGTCGAAACGATAGCAGGCCTGGCGGGTGAGGCTGGATTCGCCGACGGGCAAGGGTCCTCGGCCCGCTTCAATGCGCCTACTGGGATTTCTCTTGAGGCCGAAACCACCGCCCAGCAGCTGGCGCGGGAATTGAGCGGTGAAGCGCCGCCTCCGGTGCGAGTCATCGTGGCCGACACGGGAAACGGGGCCGTCCGGCGCGTGACGGAAACAGGAAGCGTGGAAACGCTTGGGTCGGTGACCTCGAGCGCGCTCTCGTCAGGGGCCCCCGACTCGGCCTCTAAGATCGAGCTCTCGGACGCCCTGAGTTTCACCTCGCCGACGGGCATGGCCGTGGACGCCTTCGGCAACATCTTCGTCACCGAAGCCGGTTCGGCTCGGATCCGGACAATTCTCACGAACGGCGCAGTCGTCGCCGCCGCCCAGGTCGGAACTTTCGAGAACCCCCGCGGCCTCTCCATCACCCAGACCGGTCGACTCCTCGTCGCCGAAACAGACCGGGCACCTCGGGAAATCCGTTTTGCAGAACCGCAGATCACGACCATCAGCCCACAACAGATCAGCGTACTGGGCGGGGCGACGGTAACCATCAAGGGACGAAACTTTGCTCCGGATTCTGTGGTTTTCGTCGCCGGTGTGACGATTGCTGCCCAGTTCGTGGACAGCCAGACGTTGTCGTTTGTCTCCCCCGCTCTTCCAAGTGGACGTTCCACCCTTACGGTCCAGGGTCGGGGTGGGCTTACCCAGAGTGCGTTGCTGGTCGAGCCTGTTTCGTTGGATCAGCTGCCGGTCGGCTACATCACGACGATAGCCGGTGGTAGTTCTTTCTCGGGCGACGGATCTGCGGCGGAGTCCGCCCTCCTGTGGAGATCGTATGGCATCGCTTTCGATTCTGCCGGCGACCTCTATGTCGCCGATCCCGATGATCACAGAATCCGGAAGATCGATCGGCGAACCGGAATCATCCTGACGGTTGCCGGTACAGGGTTGGAGGGATTCTCCGGAGATGGGGGCCCGGCGGTAGCCGCGAAGCTGAATGAGCCCTGGGGGTTGGCGCTGGACGGGAGAGGAAACCTGCTCATCGCGGACAGTAGCAACAACCGGATTCGGATGGTGGACCTGTCGACCGGTCTGATCAGTACTGTCGCCGGCCTCGGAGATGGTTTCGGGGCGAGCGGCGACGGGGGCCTGGCCGCCGTCGCACGTCTGAGCTGGCCCCTCGGAATGTTGGTCGATCAGAACGGCGACTGGATCATCGCCGACACCGGCAATCATCGCATCAGAAAGGTGGATGGGGAAACCGGCATCATCACGACGGTCGCCGGCAACGGCACCGCTGATTTTTCCGGGGACGGCGGGACGGCGACCAGCGCCAGCCTGAATGCCCCGCGCGCCGTCGGCCTGGACCGTGACGGCAACCTGCTCATTTCCGACACCGATAATCTTCGCGTCCGGAAAGTCGATGCAACCGGCGTGATCTCCACCGTGCTGGGCAACGGCGAGCGTGTCACCACGCGCTCGGTGACGAACGGCGTGGCGACGGATTTCGGGATCTCGGAACCCGTCGGTCTGGCGCTGTCGCTTGAAGGCGACGTTTTCGTGGCGGCGGCGGGTCTCGTGCGGTTTGGCGACGGCCTGGTCACGACGGTACTGTCCGGCGAGTTTGGTGTCCCGACGTTTGCGAAAGGACTCGCCGTAGACAGCAGCGGAGACCTGTTTGTCTCCGATGCGCCCGCTCAGGGGACGGGTGAGTTCAGCTCGAGAATACTGAGAATCGACAGCTCGACCGAAGTGACGGAGTATGCCGGGGGTAGTCTGCCCCTGGGTGACGGCCAGCAGGCATGGGCGGCCCGCCTCTTTTCTCCGGGCGGGATCACCATCACGCCGGACGGATCGCTCCTTATCGCGGACCGATCCGTGAGCCGAATCCGGAGAGTCGACCTGGAGACCGGCCTCATTACTACCATAGCGGGCCACGGCGCCCTGAATCTCGCCAGCACCAGTTTTGTGGACAGCGTGCCTGCGACGGAGTTTGGCCTGGCATTTCCAGAGGGTGTCGCAACAGACAGCGACGGGAACATCTACATCGCCGACACGACGTCGGCCCAGATTCAACGGGTGGATATCGCGACGGGGATTCTGGCGACGCGTGTTGATGTGGCCTCGGGCAACTTCGGTTCATCACAGCCCGTCAGTGTGGACCTGGACGCAAACGGTAACATTTATTTCGCCGACGCGATAACCGATAAAGTGATGAAGGTCGACACGGCCGGCGCCACCAGCGTGATCCTGGACCTGAGCGACAACGAGGCGGGTGAGGGCCCCTTGGGAATCGCGATCGACAGACTCCGCAACCAGCTCTTTGTGGCGGATTTTGGAAAAAGCACCATCGTCAAAATCGATCTGGCGACGCTTGAAGCGACAACCGTCGCCGGCACGGCGGGATTCTTTTTCGACCCATTTGCCGGGGACGGGGGGCAGGCGGTCGATGCTCTTCTGGGCAAACCCTTTGATGTAACAGTGGATTTGGACGGCAACCTGTTCATCGCCGACACCTTTAACCACCGAATCCGCCGGGTCGATGCCGAGACCGGGATCATAGAAACAATCGCGGGCGACGGGCGCTCGACCTTTTCGGGAGACAATGGCGTCGGCACGGAAGCCAGCATTCATCGCCCCCAGGGTGTCGCTGTGGATTCTTTCGGTAACGTGTACATCTCCGACACCCGAAACAACCGGATTCGTGTGATCCGCGGCCCGATCCCGTGATCGCGCCGGACCAGATGTAATGCGAGCAGCGCGGTAACATGGTTCGGATGAGGCGATCGTCCATTCGCATCTGGCTCCTTCCCGTACTGGTCCTGACAGGAGCCGCGTGGTGGAGCTACGCCCAGGGGACGATCCAGGTGGGCTACACCGTGGTCACGCGGAACACGGGAGCCGAGATGCCGGTCGGGACGGCCGTGTTCAGCTACCGCAACGGGGACGGGGTCCTGGTGACCGAAGCCGGCGTGGGAGCCGCCGAACTGGTTTCCAGGGGACGTGTCTTCGCCGATGAAGTCGGAACCCGCACCGGGTTGGCGCTAGTCAATACCGGTACGGCCACCGTTCCGGTAACGCTGACCCTGCGCAACGGCGCCGGCAGCCAGGTGGGCCAGAAGATCCTGATGCTGAACCCCGGCCAGCACAGTGCCCGCTTTGTCGACGAGCTGTTCGGGGCGCAGGCGGCGGACTTCCGCGGAAACGTGACGTTCGAAAGTGCCTCCGGGTTGGGAGCGATCACGCTGCGGGAGTCTCGCAATGCCCGGGGCGAACCGCTCTACACGACCCTGCCGGTCGTCGACCTGGACGCCACCGCAGGAACCGACCCGGTGGTGTTTCCGCATCTGGCCGTGGGCGGCGGATACCGGACCCAGGTGATCCTGATCAACCGCAGCGCCGAGATGGTCATGGGTCGCATCCAGCTGGTGGGATCGGATGGATCGCCGCTGCAGGTGGACTGGGACGGGGTCACCGCGTCGGAAGGAACCTACCAGATCGCCGCTGACGGCGTGTACAGGGTCGAGCTGACCGGAGCGGCAGCCGTCCAGGTGGGATACGCCACCGTCACATCCGAGACGGGATCGACACCGGCCGGAAGCGTGATCTTTCAACTCTGGAGCGGGACGACGCTGGTGACCGAGGCAGGCGTGGGCGCCACGCCGGAAACTACGACGGCCCGGATCTCACTCGACAACGTCGGCCGCCAGACCGGCGTGGCGATCGCGAACCGGGGAAGCACAGCAGCCGAGGTCCAGTTCATCCTCCAGGACCGCTTCGCCACCCAGCAAGAAAAGGTCACGCAGACGATACCGGCCGGGGGGCACCTGGCCCGGATGGCGCAGGAGCTGTTCCCTGCCGTCGAGTCGGGATTCAACGGGTTGGTGGAGATCCAGACCTCGGTCGCCGTCGCCGCCGTCACCTTGCAGCTGACGATCAACACCCTGGGGGAGGTGGTGTTGACGACCTTACCGGTGGCGGATCTGACCCGGCCCTTGACGGCAACGACGGTGGTCTTCCCCCAGGTCGTGATCGGTTCGGGCTTTTCGACCCGGCTGGTGTTCGTGAACGGCCCCACGGCGTCGAACGTTGGAATGGTGTTCTCCAACTCCGACGGGACGGCGATGAACGTCCCCATTGCAGGAGTGACCTCCAACCAGTTCAGCTCCTCCTTCGCGGCGGGTCAGGGGCTGCGCCTGTTCCCCGGCAACACGGCAACGCTTTCGAGCCTGTCGCTGCGGGACCCGGTGACGAACCAGCCGACCACCGAGGTGACCGTCAACAAAGGCGACACGTTGCGTGCGCGCACTCTGGTGCTCGACAGCGCCGGACAATCCCGGGACGACTTCACCCTCACCTTCGCGAGCGTGGACACGACAACCGCGACGGTCGATTCCACCGGCCGGATCGAAGGCAAGCAGCGGGGCTTCTCCACCCTGACGATTACGGGCGGCGGGCTGGTCTCCACGGCGACGATTACAGTCATCGAAGTGTCTGCGGGCATCTCGGGGTTTGACGTATCCGGCCTGGCCCAGGACCTGGGCCAGCGACTTTACCTGGCTTCCGCCGCCGAGCACACGATCCGGTTGGCTGAGGCTTTGGGGCAAACGCCTGTTCTCTACGCCGGGACACCTCAGTCCGCCGGTCTGAAGAACGCTGTGCGTTTGAGTTCGCAATTCAACACGCCGAGCTTCCTTGCCATCAATCAGGCCGACGGAAGCCTCTACGTCAGCGATTCTGCCAACCATGCGATTCGTCAGGTCGAACCGGGGCCAGCCGGGAGGGTCGAGACGCTTGCCGGGTCGGGACTGGCCGGGAACAAGGACGGGGCTGTTGCCGAGGCTCTCTTCAACAATCCCCAGGGCGTCGCGCAGGACAGCCTCGGTTACCTCTGGGTCGCAGACGCAGGGAACCATACGATCCGTCGAATCAACCTGCTGACCCAGAAGGTCGAGACGATCGCCGGGCAAGCCGGCACCGCGGGATTCGCCGACGGCAACGGGGGCCTGGCACGATTCGACACACCAACGGGAATCGCGATCGAGATCGAGACAACAGCCGCACAATTGGCGCGGGAACTCCAAGGCCTGCCTCCGAAGCCCGTTCGAGTGATCGTCGCCGACAAGGGTAACGATGCCGTCCGGCGCGTGGACGAAACCGGTAAGGTAACCACGCTACGCGAGCCTGTTGCGACCTCTGCGATTATCGGGGGAGCCAGCGCTACGCGGGCCAACGAGATCGCCCTCGGGGTGCCGCTGGCGTTTCGGTCGCCAACAGGGGTGGCAGCAGACGTGTTCGGTAGCATCTATGTGACCGAACCCGACCAGAACAACGTCCGAACGATCTTGCCTGACGGACGGCTGGTCTCGGCCGTTCCGGCGAACACGGTCGTCAAACCGCATGGAATCGCAGTGACCCGGAGTGGGAGAGTCGTCGTTGCCGAATCGGGACAAACAGCGCGTGAGATCACCTACGGGGGGCCGGTCATCGATAGCATCGGGCCAGATATCGTTGACAATCAGGGAGGAACAACCGTCACGATCGTTGGAAGCAACTTCGCCCCGGGCACGCTCATCGTGGTCGCGGGGATCGTGGTCGAGAACCCGTTCATCATCGACACGCGAAACATGTCGTTCGTCGCACCTGCGCTGCCCAGCGGCCTGACGACCCTGACCGTTCAGAATCGCGGTGGCCTGGCTCAGCGCGGGTTCGTCGTCGAGACGATTCCGTTTGACAGCTTGCCGGCGGGTTACGTCACGACGATCGCCGGCGGCTCGACGTTCGCCGGGGACGGAGAGCCCGCGACGGATGCGCCGCTGAATCCGTTCGGGATTGCCCTGGATGCGGAAGGCAACTTGTTCATCGCGGACACGTTCAAGAACCGTGTCCGGCGAGTGGATCGCACAACACTGATCATCACGACGGTCGCCGGAACGGGCATTGCGGCGTATACCGGCGACAACGGGCTCTCCACGGCCGCTGGGCTGGACAACCCTCACGCTGTCGCGTTTGACCCCGCCGGAAACCTGTATGTCGCAGACACGAATAACAGCGTGATCCGAAAGATCGCTGCGGGTACGGGAATCATCACGACCGTAGCCGGCTCAGAACACGGATCCGCCGGCGACGGGGGCCCGGCTGTGGAGGCGAAAATCGAGGCTCCTTTCGACGTCGCTGTGGATTCTTCCGGAAACCTTTTTATTGCAGACACTTTCGCTTATCGCATTCGTCGCGTGGATGCGGTGACCGGGATTATCACGACCGTGGCCGGCACCGGGGAGGCTGGTTTCTCGGGTGATGGCGGGCCGGGGGTCGAAGCGATGCTCGACATTCCTGCAGGTATCGACCTGGACGAGGAGGGCAATCTGCTGATAGCCGATACTCTCAACAACCGGATTCGGCTAGTGGACGCCGCCAGCGGTACGATCAGCACGATCGTCGGAACAGGTGAAGCTGATTTCACCGGTGACGGTGGCCCGGCCGTCGCGGCGACCCTGTCCACTCCCACCCGCGTTTCCGTCGACGGCGCCGGTAATTTTTTCATCTCCGACAGCGGTAACGGCAGGGTTCGCAGGGTCGCCGGGGACACCAACATCATCGCGACCGTGGCCGGAAACGGTTCTTTCGATTTTTCCGGCGACGGTGGGCCTTCCCTCGACGCGGGGTTGAACGGTGAGAGCGACGTTGCCGTCGATTCGGGAGGCAACCTTTTCATTGCGGACATCGGAAACCGCCGCATCCGAGTGGTCGACGAGGGGAGTGGACTGATCGAGACCGTAGCCGGCGGCGACAGGGAGTTCCTGGGAGACGGGGGCCCGGCCGCAGCCGCCGTCCTGACTGTTCCGCGGGACATCGCATTCGACGCTGGAGGGAATCTATTCGTTGTCGACGAAACCAGCGCGCGAGTTCGGAGGATCGAGAAGGAGACGGGGCTCATCACTACAGTTGCAGGCGGAGTCGAGTATCCCGCAGAGGGCATCGGGAACGGCGGACCTGCCGCGGAAGCGCCTCTTTCGAGCCCGGCCGGGATCGCGTTCGATGCTTCTGGCAATCTGTTCATCGCCGATACCTGGCACCATCAAATCCGCAAAGTCGACGCCAGCGGAATCATCAGCCGGGTTGCCGGAACAGGGGCGGAGGGGTTTTCCGGTGACGGAGGGCCGGCCCCTGAAGCCGTGTTGAAGGTTCCCGAGGCCCTGGCAATATCGAGCGACGGCGATCTCTACCTGGCCGACACGGAGAACTACCGGATACGGCGGATAAACCTCGAAACGGGAACTATTGTAACGGTCGCCGGCAGCGGAACGAACGGCTATTCGGGCGATGGCGGCCCGGCTGTGGAAGCAGCGCTGTCGTATGTTGCAGACCTCGGATTCGATTCGGATGGAAACCTGCTCATCGTCGACACCGATCCGAATGCCAGGATCCGGAAGCTCGATATCGTCTCGGGCACGATCACGACGATTGCCGGGGGAGGGAGTTCGATAGATGACGGCGTTGTGGCCACCGATTCCGACATTTTTCCGGTCGCGGTCGCCTCGTTGGACGACCGTTTGTTCTTCGTCGACTTTCTCCTTCAGGGGATCCGCCAGATCGACGCTTCGGGCATCGTGGGAACGATCGCCGGCGTTGGTGAAACAGGACCGGCCGGTGACGGCGGACCCGCTTCAATGGCCGAGTTTGCTTACCCGCGGGCAATGGTAGTCGATGCCGCCGGCGATCTTTACATCGCCGATACGTTCAACAACCGGATTCGTGTCATTCGGGGGCCGATTCCCTAACGTCCTGACACCGAAGACAAGAACAGTTCGAAGGGAGGGATTTTTGGAGAAGCTCGCGTCTATGACCGCACACTCTTCGAACCGAACCACGTGCGCTCATAGAGCATCCTTGTCCACGATAGCTTTTAGAGAGCGGGGTTCTGGAGAAGCCTAAATCCTAAGGGAGGTGTAGGGGCGGTCTATGACCGCACATTCTACGAGCCGAAACGATGTGCGCTCATAGAGCGCACCTACACCTGGGCCCAAAGTTCGCTGCAACACCCGTCGACAATAGTGATGTTGTTTCTGACTCAGGACACTAATTGATCGGGGCACGCACGGCGCGGACCCGATGGGCCTGGGTGCCGATAAAGAGGTTTCCGTTGGCGTCGAGTACCACTGCGCGAGGAAACTTCAGCGTGGCGGAAGTGGCTGGACCGTTGTCTCCGGAAGACGTTTCCCGCACGCCGAACCTGCCGCTACCGGCAACCGTCGTGATAATGCCGGTCGCGCTGCTGACGCGACGAACCCTGTTGTTGAAGAAATCCGCAATCCACAGGTCGCCGGCCGCATCGACGGTGACGTCCAGTGGCAGGTTGAGTCGCGCCGCGGTCGCAAGACCTCCATCCCCTTCAAAAGTTCCAGCGTTGCGGCCGCTTTCGCCGGCGCCGGCGACGGTTGTGATCGCAGCGGTCCGGCTATCGATACGACGGATCCGGTGATTGAAAACGTCGGCGATGTAAAGGTTGTCTTCAGCGTCGAACGCAAGGCCGCGGGGACGGTCCAGCGATGCATCGACGGCCGCTCCGTCGTCTCCGGCGAAACCTTCCCCTCCGTTGCCGGCGACTGTCGTGATCACGCCGGTGTCTCGATCGATCCGGCGCACCTTGCTGTTTTCGGTATCGGTGAAATAGACGTGCCCGGCGCTGTCGACGGCGATGCCCTTGGGCCCTAAGACCTCGGCCTCGGCGGCCTGTCGTCCGTCGCCCGAATCACCCTGCTGACCGGTGCCCGCTATCGTTCGAATGTTTCCAGACCCCGCGGCGACAACCCGGACGCGATTGTTCTGCGTATCAGTGATCACGATGTTCCCCGCCAAATTGATCGAAATCCCAAAGGGTTGATTGAGAGAGGCAGCGAGTGCAGGTCCGTCGTCGCCGGCGTAGCCTCCGCTGCCGCGACCGAAACGCAGCCCTTCGTTTCCGCCTCCTGCAACCGTCGTGATCTTCCTGGAACCCGCATCGATCCGACGGACGCGGTGGTTGAATGTGTCGGCGATGACCAGGTTGCCGGATGAATCGAACGCCAGGTCGGCTGGTATGTAGAGGCCTGCAGCGGTCGCTGGGCCATCGTCCCCGATTATCCGCGCCTCGCCGTTTCCGACGAAAGTCCGGACCAGGTCGTCGCGGGGACGCCAGCGGCGAATCCTGTTGTTGAGCGTATCGGCGATGACGAGAAAGGCGCCGTTCGGGGTGACGGTGACACCCGCAGGCCGGTTCAGAACTGCATCTCCCCCCGGGCCGTTGTCTCCCGCGAAGCCAGCGTCTCCGCTGCCTGCAACCGTCATGATCACACCGGTTTCCGCGTCGATCCGGCGTATGCGGTAGTTGGACCGGTCGGCGAAGTAAAGATTCCCATGGGCATCAGCGGCAATCCCCCCCGGATCGTTCAGGGCCGCGGACGTTGCCGGTCCTCCATCACCGGTGAGACCCGCCTCTGCAGTCCCGGCCACGGTCGTGATCACACCTGTTTCAGCATCGACTCGACGAATGCGATGATTAAAAGACTCGGTTATGAACAGGTTACCGGAAGCATCCGAAACGATCCCACGGGGCTTGCCCAGCAGAGCCTCAGTCGCCAACCCGTTGTCTCCATCGAAACCCCGCTCGCCGGTTCCGGCGATGGTGGAGATTGTCCCGGTGGAGAGGTCGATTCGGCGGATGGTGTTGTTCGCCGACTCGGCAACAAGCAGACGGCCTTGTGGGTCGAGAGCGAGGTCGAAGGGTTGACCCAAGAGGGCATCGACGGCAGGACCCCCGTCGCCGGCAAAACCCGGCTGACCGGTCCCTGCAACAGTCGAGATGATGCCGGTCGCTGCAGCGATCATCCGGATGCGTTGTCCCCCGAGTTCCGCGATGAATATGTTGCCTGCCCGATCGACGAGGGCGTCGGTCGGCCTGTTGAGGGAGGCGGCGACGGCAGGACCGCCGTCTCCGGACGATTCCTGATCTCCGGTTCCGGCGATCGTCGTGATGACTCGGCTCCTCCACTCATAGCGGCGGATCCGATTGTTGCCGCGGTCGACGATCAAGAGCCCGCCCCGAACAAATGCCGTCGAGAAAGGCCAGGCGAGGGCCGCCTGCACACCCTTCAATCCGTCACCGACGAAATCGGTGCCACCCGCCACGGTGGTGATGTTGCCCGGCGTTGTCTCTCTGAGCGGTACAGCATCGACCCAGAGCGGGGTCTGGGCGACGCCGCCGCGGTTCAGGACCGTCAACGTCCGTACCCCGCTCGGCAGGGCCGGGACCGTGACCGTGAGGCGGGTGCTGCTTGCGACTGCCGCCTCGATCGGCTGCCTGCCGACCAGGACCAGCGTGCCTGGAGCGAAATTCGTCCCGCGGATGGTTACGGTGTCCCCTCCGGTGTTCAGGACTCGAATGGGCGAAATGCCGGAGATCGTCGGGGCGCCGAACTCGACGGATCGAGCCAGGCTCTGGCGGTCGGACACCAGGACTTTCCCGTCGTCCGTGATTGTCACTCCGCGGGGCTCCTGGAAGGTATTCCGCTGCGCCAGTCGGACGGTTCGTCCGTTGGGCAGGACGACCCGCACCTGGTTGCTGCCCGGCTCGGTCACGTAGATGTTCCCGAACGAGTCGGAAGCCACACCGGCGGGCGCCGAAAACTGCAGGTCCGCAGCCGTCGACTCCACACGGCTCACGGAACCGTCGCCGGTGCTTAGGCCGGAGCTGGAACCGAGCGAGGTCACCGTCTCCACGACGCCCGTCTCCGATACACGGCGGATGACGCCGTTGTTCGTGTCGGTTACGAGCATTCGAACCGGTGGTGGGGGTGCCCCGGTCAGTTCCCGCGCAAGCTGTTGGGCGAGTGTCTCGACTTCGAGAGCGATTCCGGTCGGTGAGTCGAACCGGACACCGGTTCCGGTCCCGTCGGCCAGCCCGGCGCTGCCAGCGGATCCGGCCAGTGTTTCGACTTCTCCTGTCTCCAGGTTGACCCGGCGGACCGTGTGGTTGCCGGAATCGACGACCCACATGTTGCCCCGCCCGTCGAGCGCGATTCCCTGAGGGGTGTCAAACGCCGCCGATCCCCCGTCGGCGCTCCCCGCTACTCCCGTTCCGGCCAGAGTCTGCACTTGTCCTTCCGCTCCGGGTTGGACTTCGCGGATGGAGTGGTTTGCGCTGTCGCTGACGTAGAGCGCGCCGCTGGCACTGTTGAACGAAAGGTAGGAGGGATTGCGAAACTGCGAGTCGGTACGCGCGGCGTTCTTCAGACCCGGGCTGTCCTGGATACCCGCGTAGACCTGGGGCGTCTGGGTCAGGTCGGGGCTGGTGAGCACGGTGTGCGACTGGCTGGAGGCCAGGTACAGGACACCTGCATCATCCTGGGTGACTCCGATCGCCTCGAAGCCGGTCACGCCCGCAGCGATATCGGTGACGGTGAGGGTCGCGGCGGCGATGATGCTCCCGGCAGTCATCGTCAGGGTCGAGAAGCCCGACTTCAGCCCCTGGACGCTGCCGGTCGCATCCACGCTCGCGATGTCGGGGCTGATGCTGCTGAAACCGACCGCGAAATCATCCCGCGAAGTGCCCGCGCTGTCGATGACCACGACGCGGACACGCACCGACGCGCCGAGGTTGACGTTCACCTCCTCGGTCGGCACGTTCGATGTAGCGTCGCGGAGCGTGATGCTCGCGACGGTATCGGTATTACCCGGAAAGAAGCGGCGCGCTTCCCCTGCGGCGAAACCATACGGAAACTGGCTGCCCTCCTCGCCAGCCAGCGGAACCAGCATGAGCGACCCGTCGGACTGAAAGAACTGCAGCTGGCCGTCGGCCGGGTTCGATGAATCCGCGTGCAGAAAGATGAACCGGGTGGAAAACCCCGCACCGATCGCGATGTGGGGAAACACGATCGAAGTCGCTGTCGGGGGCGAAACAGCATCGGCGACCGGCAGCGTGGTCAGCACGAGCTCGCCGCGCGAGTTGGTCGTGAGCTTCAGCGTCACCGCAGCGATGGGCTGCGGGCTCTGGACCTCGATCTGGCCCGTGAAGCCCAGCGCCACGCTCGAAAATAGCTCCGTCGCCAGGATGGCAAAGTGTCCCTCGGCCGGCAACGTACGCGTCGTCTCTTCCTGGAACGCGCCGTACCGATCCAGGAGAAGCAGCGTGACTTCGACCGCCTGGGAGGTCGGGTTCGCCAGCGCAAGGCCGGTCTGGGTTCCGACGGTGTCGACGAAGACTCGGGCCTTCGTCGTCAGCGGGGTCGCAGCCACGGCCGCTTCGGTAACCAGCTGCCCGTTCGCCTTGAGCTGGAACACCGCGGTACCGGCCGGGGACACCTGTCCGGCGTCAGGATCAACGACCGCGTATCCGACTGAAACCGACGGCGTCGACGGATCACCGAGCTCAACGCGGCTGACGCCGGCGGGTGGTAAGAAGTAGGCAAAACTGGAGACCTCCTGGGAGCCCAGTTGCACGACCAACGGAGTACCGTCGGACTGTTTCAGTCGAACCGTGCCCTGAATCGCGCCTTCGGTCTCGTTGACAAGAAGCAGCTGCGTCGCGTAACCACCGCCCGCGGCGAGATGCGGAAAAACCAGCGAATCGGTCCCGGCCGCCGTCGTCAGGTCGACAACCGGGAGAGTCGCATACAGGGGCTCTCCGCGGCTGTTGGTACTCTGGCGCAGGGTCAGCGGCGCCAGCCCCTGGTCGCTGGTAAAGGTCAAGCTGCCGAGCAGGCCCGCTGGCATATCGGAAAAGAGTTGAAAGACGAACAGCGCCAGGTGCTGTCCCGGTTCGAGATCGCGACTCTCCTGGCCCACCTGAGTACCGGCGGCATCGCGAAGCGTGAACTGGATACTCGCCGAGGCGTTTGAGGGATTCACCAGTGCCAGCGCGGTCTGAGTGGCAACTTCGTCCACCACGATACGGCCCGACAGCATGGGAGCGGTCGCGGGCACGCCGGCCTGGCTCACCAGCACGCCATTGCTTTCATAGGTGAACAGCGCAGAACTGGCCGGTACCCCCGTACCTCCAGTGGCTGTCACCAGCGTGTAGCCAACCTGGATCGTCTGGGCGCTCGCGGGCAGTGAGCCCCACACGAGCGCGCATAGCAGGAGCAGCTTGAACTTCATTCTTTACGACCGGCAGGTTCCACCCCCGTACGTGTCGCTCCACGGAGCCGGCCGGGCCGATCGTCGATCCCGCGGGGACGCACAGGCTGATTCCTGGTGAAACAGGTGTAAACGTATGATACTGCAGCAGGTCGGCCTTGGACAGACCCGTTCCCGCTGAACCAAATCCCAAGTCCAAGATTGCACGCGGGACAAGAAAGAATCAACTGGTTGGGAACACTGCCCATACTTCGGGCTAGAAGCTGAACAACTGCGTGAACTTGACGACGAACGCCCGATCCAAGAGCCTGCCTGAGATGGTGTCGCGGGTATCGGTGTACACGACGAAGAGGTCACTGAGCGGGTGGTGGATGATGTTGAAGCGGATGTTCGAGCTGAACGGTCGGTGTCGGTATTGTATTGGAGGAACGCGTTGAAGAACATCTTGCTCGTCAACGCGTATAGGAATCGGGTACCGATCAGGTTCGATGCAAATGACCCGTTCGGCAACGTGACGTTGTTACGCGTGTAGTTCAGGTCGATGTTGAGATGATAGTTGGCCCGCAGGGCCATGCCGCTGCTCCACGATTTACGATTTCCGTTCCAGACCCCCCCCAGTCGAAGCTCAGGTTTCCCGAGACGGCCCGACTTCTGTTGGAATTGAACGACGCCGAGTAACTCTGAAAGTGGTAGTCGCCCACCGGAATCGACAAGTCTCCGCTGATGCGGAAGGCCTCGGCCAGGCGCTCGAACCTCCGCGACGCTTCGAAGCTTATGGCCGCGCTGTTATGGAAGAACACGCCCGCGTTCAGCGTCTCCTCTCTCGTCGCGATTCCACCAGCCCCGTCGGAGTAGTAATCGTGCGATATACCCAAGCCAAGGTTCCGAACCTGGGGAGCTGAGGACAACCGCGGCCGCCACGACGCGCTGCCCGAATAGAGAGTCGTATCCCTGCGCCTGATGTCTCCAGGAAGAACTCGCGCTTCTCCGGAAAAAAAGGTTGAAACGGGTCAGGTTCAGCTGCTGCTGGTCGACTTCGACCTGGGCAAAGTCGGTGCGGTAGGTCAGGTCCAGCGTCAGCTGCGACGTGATGCCGTACTTGACATCGAGTCCCCCGTCGAAGTCGACGTCTGAGGGAAACTCATCTCCCGACCGCGTCTGCCGGACGCCGGCGATCGCGAACGGCTTGACCTTGAGGTTGCGTCCTGGCTGGATGTCTTCCAGACCGTCCAGAGTTCCGGCCATCGAGATCTTGTTCCCGCGGTACGGCCACGGAACGGGCACCCAGTAGGAATCCTCGTTCTTCCTCCAGCCTGCCGTCCAGGGTGATTTCTTCATCGATTCGAACCGCAGAGACGACCCTCTCCGCGCGTATGGTTTCGTAGTCAATGCGGCCGCCGGCGGCATCCAGCTGCCGCAAACGTCGAAGCGGGACCAAAAGCAAGACAAAGCAGGGTCAAACATAGGGCGATCGGTCCTCGGCCGGCCACCGATCGATGGCGGGAACATTGCATCGGCACTCGCGTCGGAACTAGTTCCGATTGTTCTGGAGCGCCTTCCGGATCTGGTCGGCCCGTTCCTTCATGGCCGCGTGATTCGGGTGATCGGGAAACGCCTCGAGTTACGCGTCCGCCTGCTCGAGCGCCTGGACGGGCCGGCGCGTCCGCATGTACTGGTAGTGGTCGTTCTCGATGACGACCCAGTAGCGGCCCAGCCTGACGCCGTTGAACTGGAACCGCCCGTCCATGGTGGCGGTCGTGCGGTCGACTGTGTTCAACCCGTCCGGCTCGCGGAGTTGGACTTCGACGATCGTCGGCTCGGCGACGTTTTCAAAGCTGAGCTGCCCGATCACATTGAATCCGGCTTCGAGGCTCCGCTGGGCGCCCGGAGGTTGAATCTGGGTCCGGTCCGGGATCTGGATGGGCAGAACCAGGGCAAGTGCGAGGAAAAAGTTGAGCATCGTTTATTAGATAGGCCTCTTCCACAAACGGGTCAACTAAATAAGGGGACGTATCGTAAACCCTAGCCGAGGGACCGAGCCTCACCGCGCCGTGGAACAACGCAATTTTCTCTCTCGATGTGGACCAGTTTCGGAGCACGGAGTCTGCGGTGCGATACTCCGAATCAGGCCGATCGCCAGTGTGGGACCAGGGACTCAAACCTTTCTTGCTATTGCACTTGTCAAGTGGTAATAAGGTAGCAATTCGATCTGTGGGAGTGCGCATTCAGATTGTATTCGACCTGAAGTTGACCGAGGAGAACAGGGCCCTATGACCCGATTGAGGTTTGCCATGCTGGGCGGCGCGGTGGTGTGTCTGCTCATAGCCGGGGCCAGCAATCTAGCCGCACAGCAACCATCCCAGTCGGGTCGAGCCAGCCAAACCGCCATCCTGCCGCTCGGGGCGCAACGCGCATTCGTCGCGGATTATTGTTCCGGGTGCCATAACGACAACGACCGGTTTGGTGAGATGACGCTCACAGGTCTGGATCTCGAACATCCGGAACAGAACGCCGAACTCGCCGAGAAAGTGATCCGCAAATTGAAGACGGGTCTGATGCCCCCCGCCGGCGAGGTCCGGCCCAGTAGCCGGGACGCCGAGGCCTTTGCCGCTTCCTTGGCAGTGCAGATCGACCAGGCTGCCGCCACCCGTCCGAATCCCGGCAGTCGGCCGTTTCAGCGGCTCACTAGCGACGAATACGCCAATTCGGTACGGGACCTGCTCGGAGTCGATGTCGACGTCGCCAAGTTTCTACCGGCCGATTCGCTGAGCGAGGGATTGGACAACATTGCCGACTCGCAGACATTCTCAGCCTCCCTGATGGAAGGCTACATGCGGGCCGCGGGCCAGATCATGCGTGAGGCGCTGGGCGATCCGATGGCGGAAGCCTCGTCCACCGTTTTCCAGGTCAACCGCACAGGTTCGCAGTTGATGAAGGTGCCGGGCGCGCCCTTCGGAACGCGGGGCGGAATCTCGCTGATGTATAACTTCCCGGCCGACGGCGAGTACGAGTTCCGTGCGATGATGCACGGCACCCCCACCGGCCAGCTGTTCGGCAACACGCCCGACGAAGAGATCGAGGTGTCGATCGACGGAGTGCGTGTCGCGCTGTTGCCCATCGACCCACAATTGTCGGAATCGTCTTCGATCAGCGGCCTGAACGTCGCGACGGGTCCGATCTTCGTCAAGACGGGTCCGCACCGCGTCTCGGCCGCTTTTCTCAAGAAGCAGACCGTCATCGTTCCGGATGACATGGCGGAGATTCAACATACGTTGATCGATACAGACTCCGGCGACGGCCGGGAGCTGACGGTGTACGCACATGTTCGGGAATTTGAGATCAGTGGCCCCCGCAATGTGTCGGGGGTGTCGGACTCGCCTCCGCGCCGCAGGGTGTTCACGTGCCGCCCCCTGGGCCCGGAGGAGGAAGTCCCGTGCGCCACCCGGATCGTCCGCCGACTAGCGCGAAAGGCCTACCGACGGCCGGTGACCGACGAAGACATGGAAGGGCTCATGCTCTTCTACGACCAGGGCCGGGAAACGGGCGGCGATTTCGAATCGGGTATCCGCGAAGCGTTACAGGCGATGCTCACGAGCCCGGATTTTGTGTTCAAGTTCGAGCGTTTCCCCGAAGGGACCGAAACGGGTCAGGACTACTACATCGGCGACCTTGCCCTGGCGTCGCGACTCTCTTACTTCCTGTGGGGAAAGCCTCCCGACGACGAGCTGATCGATCTTGCAGACCAGGGACGGCTCGGAGATCAGAATGTCCTCGAGGCACAGCTGCGGCGCATGTTGGCCGATCCCAGCTCCCTGTGGCTGTCGACGAAGTTCGCGAACCTGTGGCTCCATCTTCCGGATCTCGAAAACTTCCATCCCGAACCCTACTACTACCCGCAGTTCGACCACACGCTGGCCCTGGCGCTCACGCGTGAAACGGAGCTGTTCTTCGACAGCATCGTCCGTGAAGACCGAAGCGTCCTGGATCTGATTACCGCCGATGACACGTTCGTCAACGAGCGAGTAGCGATGCACTACGGAGTTCCGAACGTTCGAGGACAGCGATTCCGCAAGGTCACGCTGTCGGAGGACCACCGGCGCGGGCTGCTCGGGAAAGCCGCAATACTGGCACTGACATCCAACGCCGAGAGAACCTCACCGGTGCTCCGCGGCAAGTGGATCATGGGCGTCCTGCTCGGCACCCCGCCGCCCGCGCCGCCACCCGCAGTGCCCAGTCTGGACGACACCGATGCGATCACCTCGGGTCAGGTTCTGCCGGTTCGCGACCGCATGGAGATGCACCGGGCAAACCCGGCGTGCAACTCGTGTCACCGGATGATCGATCCGCTGGGTCTGGCGCTCGAGAACTTCGACGTGACGGGCGAGTGGCGAATCCTGGATAAGACCTACACGATCAGTGACGGCGGGGTGCGTATCCATACCGGCGGCATCCCGATCGATCCGACGACCGAGCTTTACGACGGGACACCTCTGGATGGACCAGCCAGTCTGCGTCAGGCAATCCTCAAGTATTCCGACGCGTTCATCAACACCCTGACCGAGAACCTGCTGGCCTTCGCGATCGGACGCAGAGTGGAGTACTTCGACATGCCGACGATTCGGGCCATCACCCGCGAGGCGAAGGCGAACGACGACCGCTTTTCTTGGCTGATCCGGGGCATCGTGAAGAGTCCGGCATTTCGGATGAGCCGGGCGCAAGAGCCCGTCTCCGAGGCAAACGAGAAGCAATAGCCCGGATTATTCATGGATTGTCTACTGCAGCGGCGGATACACTCGCAGATACGGCGTTGCGCTCGGTCGGCCTCCTCGACGTATTGTCATATACGCCTGCGGGGGCCTCGGTCGCGCGCCTTGTCTCTGCGGCGTCTCCACCGCTTCGCGACGACAACCACGAATAATCCGGGCTAGTAATTCGAGTTACTTTCATAAGGAATCGCAGTATCGATATTCACGAAGGGGAAGAAGGATGTTCATCACCAAGAAACACATTTCTCGCCGCACGATGCTCCGGGGCATGGGTGCCGCTCTCGCCATGCCTTACCTGGAATCGATGACTCCCGCGATGGCGGCACGGAAGCAGGAAACAGCGGGCAGCGCACCCGTTCGTTTGGCGTGCATGGAAATGGTTCACGGCTCCGCCGGCGCAACGCGATGGGGTGCGACGCAAAACCTCTGGTCTCCGGCCAAAGCAGGCCGCGACTTCGATCTCACCCCGAGCAGCCTGCTCCCGCTCGAGCCGTGGAGGGATTACCTCACGATCGTTAGCAATACCGACATGCGCGGCGCCGAGGCCTGGGAGGTCAAGGAAATCGGCGGCGACCATTTCCGATCGAGCTCCGTATTCCTCACGCAGGCCCATCCGCGGCAAACGCAGAGCTCGGACGTGCGGGCCGGTGTGTCGTTCGATCAACTCTACGCCCAGCGGTTCGGCCAGCAGACTCCCATACCGTCCATTCAGATGGCGATCGAGAGCGTCGACCAGGCGGGCGGTTGCGAGTACGGCTATTCGTGCGTTTATACCGATTCGATCAGTTGGGCGACGCCAACGAGGCCGCTCCCGATGCTGCGCGACCCGCGCATGGTCTTCGACCAGATGTTCGGTGTCGGCGGATCCCCCGAAGCGCGGGCGACCCGCCGCAAAACCGACCGCAGCATTCTCGACTGGGTCACGCACCGCGTGGCGGAACTGAAGACGCAACTGAGCCCTGTCGATCGCAGCCGGTTGGACCAACATCTCGAGAGCGTCCGCGAGATCGAGCGCCGGATTGCTCGAATCGAAGAGAAGAACGCCAGCGGCGAAGCCCGCGAACTGCCGACCGCCCCCATCGGCGTACCTGATTCCTTCGATGAACACGTCAAGCTGATGTTCGACTTGCAGGTCCTGGCGTTCGCTAGCGACACCACCCGTGTGACTGCCTTCAAACTGAGCCGCGACGCCACCGGGCGGACCTTCCCGGAAAGCGGGTTTGACGGTTCGTTCCACGGCGCTTCTCACCACGGCGAGAACCCGCAGCGCATCACGACGTTCGGCAAGATCAACACGTACCACATCAGCGTGCTCGCCTACTTCGCCGACAAGCTCCAGAACACGCCCGACGGGGAAGGCACGCTCCTGGACAACGCGATGATCCTCTACGGGTCCCCGATGGGAAATGGGAACCTGCACAACCACAAGAGGGTGCCGTTGATACTGGTGGGACATGCCGGAGGCCGGCTCAGCGGCGGCCTCAACGTCGTCGGGCCCGACGCGACACCATCGGCAAACATGTACCTCACTCTGCTGCACAGGCTCGGATTCGACGACTTGGCCAGCTTTGCCGACAGCACCGGAGAACTGGACCTGTAGCCCGGATTATTCATGGATTGTCTACTGCAGCGGCGGATACACTCGCAGATACGGCGTTGCGCTCGGTCGGCCTCCTCGACGTATTGTCATATACGCCTGCGGGGGCCTCGGTCGCGCGCCTTGTCTCTGCGGCGTCTCCACCGCTTCGCGACGACAACCACGAATAATCCGGGCTAGCTGGAGGAACGATCTATGTGGCGCAAGAACTTCATCGGAGCGGTTTCCGCGGCACTGCTCCCTCTGTTTGCCACGACGCTCATCGTCGTCGGGGCCCAGGCGGACACGCGCGTAGCCGACGCCGCGATGACAGGCGACTCGGAGATGGTCCGTGCCCTGCTGAGAGACGCCGCCGACGTCAACTCCGCTCAGGGTGACGGCATGACGGCGCTGCATTGGGCGGCGTTGAGCGATGATGTCGAACTGGCTCAGCTTCTGCTCTATGCCGGTGCCAACACGGGGGCTACGACCAGACTCGGCGGCTACACTCCCTTGTTTCTGGCCAGCAAGAGCGGGCACGCTCGTGTCGTCGATGTCCTGTTGAAGGCGGGCGCGGATCCGAAGCAGGTCGCGAGGGGCGGGGTCACTTCCCTCATGATGGCGGCCAGCTCGGGTGACGCCGAATCCGTCACGCTGCTCGTCGAAGCCGGGGCGGACGTGAACGCGGCCGAGACCGGGCGCGGCCAGACCCCGTTGATCTTCGCGGCGGCCTTCGACCGGCCGGACGCGATTCCCGTATTGCTGGAACACGGTGCCGACATCAATCAGAAAAGCAAGTTCCTCAAGCCGCTGCCACGCCGGCGTCCGCAAAACCAGCAGCAACAGGCGCGGGGGGGCGGTCGGAGGGCCCGTGGCGGACAATCAGGTCAGGGCCAGGCCCAACCCCCACTGGCGGCCACCAACCAAGCGCCGCTGGCGGCGACCAATGTCGCGGCTGTCGATGAGCCCGAGAACGACAAGGAAAAGAAGGAGCCCGAATTCGTCACGACCAAAGGAGGAAACCCGAAAGGCGAGCTGAGCCCGCTGATGTACGCGGCCCGGGACGGCAAGTTCGACGCCGTCCGCGTCCTGGTCAAGGGTGGGGCAGACCTGGACGCCGTCAGTGCCGACCAGAGCACAGCGCTGCTCCTGGCGGCCATCAACGGCCAATTCGATATCGCGAAGTACCTCGTCGAGAACGGGGCTGACGTGAACCTTGCCAGCATGGACGGCGCCTCGGCTCTGTTCGCAGTCGTGAACATCCAGTGGGCGCGATTGACCTTCCATCCGCAGCCGACCACGAAGTTCGAGAAGACGCATTATCTCGACCTGATGGAGCTCATACTGGATAAAGGCGCCGACCCGAACGCCCGGCTGAAGAAAGATCTGTGGTACATCGCCCCCGGCGGTGCCCAGAAGGAGAGGACCAACGCGTCGGCAATCACGGCGTTCTGGAAGGCCGCTGCGGTGGGCGACGTGGACGGGATGCGGTTGCTGGTGGAACACGGTGCCGATCCGGCGCTCGCGAGCATCTCAGGAATCACTCCTCTACTGACCGCCGCGGGAGCCGGTTACCACGGGAACGACGAGGTGACCACACCGCTAGGCCGGCTGCCGGCCGTCAAGTACCTGATCGAAGAGCTGGGTGCCGATGTGGACGAGGCCGACCACGAGCCGCCTCCGGATCCGGATGCGGATCCCAACCGGCGCCGGCGGTCCTCGGGCGGCTTCACCGCACTCCACAATGCCGCCGCACGCGGCGACAACGAGATGATCCTCTACCTCGTGTCGAAGGGCGCCCGTCTCGATGCGGTTTCCAAGAACGGCACGACGATCGTCGACATGGCGAACGGTTACAGACAGCGGGTTCAGCCTTATCCCGAAACCGTCGCCCTGCTGGAAATGTTGGGAGGCAAGAACAGCCACAAGTGCGTTTCCTGCTGAAGTATTGCAGATTCGTTTTGGTCGTCCTGTTCCCCACGCTGCTTGGCTCGTGCGTGGCCGAAGAGCCCCAACTCCCGACCATCTCCGTGGTCGAGGCCGGCATTCCCGAACTCCAGGTCGCGATGGAAAGCGATGCTGCCACATCTCGGGAACTGGTTACCCAATACCTTGCACGGATCGCGGTGTATGAAGATCGTCTGAACGCCGCGGTCTCGATCAATCCGAATGCACTGAGCGAAGCCGAAGAGCTCGACCGCGAGCGCGCGGAAGGCCGCGTGCGTGGACCCTTGCACGGTATTCCCGTTGCCCTGAAGGACAACATTCAGACGACGCACCTGCCAACGACCGGGGGGGCTCTCGCTTTCGCAGGATACGTACCTCCCTACGAGGCCACGCTCACCGCGAATCTTCGCGCGGCGGGGGCGATCATCATTGCCAAAGCCGGGCTGACGGAGTTTGCGAACTGGATGGGCGGCGCGCCCACACCGATGCCGGGCAACTACAACTCCCTGACCGGATTTGCCTTCAATCCCTATGACCCACGACGCGATCCCCGCGACGGGTTCTTTGACGGCCGACCTGTTCTCGGTACGGGTGGTTCCAGCTCGGGCGTGGGCACAGCCGCAAGTTTCTGGGCGGCCAATGTCGGCACCGACACCGGCGGCTCGGTCATCAGTCCGTCCAACCGGAACATGCTGGTCGGTATACGGCCCACACTGGGTCGGATCAGCCGCTGGGGCATCGCGCCGGTGACGCTCGACCACGATACGGCCGGGCCGATGGCGCGGACCGTCGCGGACGCGGCAATCATGCTCGGCGCGATGGAGGGCGACGCGCCGGATCCCAACGACCCGGCGACAAATGCGTGCACGCCTCCAGCGGGCCGCGACTACACGGCGTTTCTGAACCCGGACGGTTTGAATGGTGCCCGCATCGGCATTCCCCGGGCGTTCTACTACGACGCCATTACCCTCGACGGAGAAAACCGGCCGCGCGGCGGGCTGAACGCGGAACAGGCCGCCTCGATGGACGAGGCGATTGCCATCCTCGAAGCACAGGGTCGAATTGGAACTACTGCTCGGGCGCGAGCCAGGGCCAAGGCGGCGACGAAGGCTGCACGGTCAACTTCAAGTACGGGATGAAGCGCGATTTCGACATTTGGCTCGAAAGCCTCGGCCCGTCAGCCCCGGTCGGCACGCTCACCGAACTGCGCCAGTGGAACGTCGACCACGCCGCAGCCGGCACACTCAAGTTTGGACAGTCGCGATTCGACATATCCGATGAAATGGACCTGGAGAGGGACCGGGAACGATATGTGACCGACATTGCGAAGGATGCCCTGCTCAGCCGTGGGAGGGGCATTGACGCTGTTCTCGAGGAGTACCAGCTCGACGCCATCCTGACTCCGGGCAGCCGCGGAGCCGGGCTCGCCGCCCGGGCGCGATACCCTATCATCGTCGTGCCGTTCGGTTTCGAACCCAATTCCCCCGAACAGCCGTTTCCCGAGGGGTTCGACGCGAAGCCAGGACCTTTCGGGGTCGGCTTCACCGGGACCGCTTGCAGCGAGCCGCGGCTGATCGAACTTGCCTACGCGTTCGAACAGGCTACCAAACGCCGGGTACCACCGCCCGACCTGCCGTAGTTCTACCCAAGAATATTTTGAAATTCTTGGGTAGGCAATCAGCCATCAGCTTTCAGCTATCAGCTCAATCGGATGGGACTGTCGTCCCGTTTCCTAACTAGCTGAAGGCTGAACGCTGACTGCTGACAGCACGCTTGATCCCCACAATCTGAGAGCAAGATTCTCAAACCTGAGGATCAAGCGTCTGGTTTAGTGGTGCCCGTGGTTTCGTCCGTTCAAAGGCGTCGCCGCATAGGGCATCACCTTGTTGTAGGTGATGTCGTTGGCCGTCACACGATCGATGTCGACCGATGCATCGCCAAAGATCACGATAGGGCTCGTTCGCAGGTCGCTGAGAACCGCGATGATCGCGATGTCGAGGACGTCGTCGCCGAACCGCCGGCCGTTGGGCCAGCCGCCCGGAACCGCACCGGCGCCGAAACCTTCCTGGACGGTACTGAGGAGCGTGTCGCCGCCGAAGATACCCAGCCGATGGAAACCGTCGTCATGAGGGTTCCCTGCGAGGCGGGCCGCAGCCGTCGACAGGTCCACACGGATCATGTCGGGAATGAAGATCCCGACAAGATCGGTCCGGTTGGTCTGGAGATTCGCCGCGGTTCCCAACACCACCGCCAGTTCCGGCGCATCGGCGTATTTCGCGAACATCGCCGAATCGATGGTCGGGCTGCTTCGGTTGTACCGATCCTTGTCCTCGTTGGCGACGAGCGCCTCATTGAACAAGGGGTTCCCCTGCCGGGCCACCTGAACCCAATCACCAGCATGAATGTCCAGTTTGTCACCGAGGAATGCCGGTGGGATTTGCGGGCTCAATACCGTGATCCGACGCCGGCTCGTGCTGCCGTAGACTCCGACGACCTGAGCGTCCCCTCCCAGCTCGCTGACCGGAATCTGGAGGACGATCGTGTGGACGTTGTACCCGCCCTGGCTGTCGAAAGGCTTGTTCGGTCCCCCGAACGTGAAATCCAGGTCGAAGATGGACTGGATGTCGGCGTAGAACCCGTCGTCGCGCTGGCCGGCGAAGGCACGATAGCCGTTGCTGAGATTCGCGATAGCCTGTTGGGTGTAGAGATCGAGGGCTCCTTCACTCGCCACGCCCTCTTTGGCCTTCATCTCTCCGTCCAGGAGCTGGTTGTACTGCGGGGTCACCTTTCCCTGGTTGTTCGGTGGCACAGTCCCCGTACCGCGGCTGCTTTGAACCCCGAACTGATCGACTCTGGTGACTGTATAGGTTTGAGTGAAGTTCTGGGACGCATCGTCGACATTGTCGATCACACCCAGGTACGACTGCAGGATCGTGTTCTTGTTCTTGCGCTGGCTCGCGAATCGGAACCAGTAGCTGAAGGTGGTGTTCCCGGCGGCTACGTCGGCACCCGTGGCAACTTGGATCTCGTAGCGAACTTCCTCATCGAACCGGTACGCGTTGGGTCCGATACCCGGTTCCTCGAACGGAAACACCGCCAGAGCGGTCGTCAGATACTTGACCCCGCCGATGTCGGAAACGAAAGCGTACACGTCCGTGGTGTTTGCCGCATCGTCGAGTGTAATCAAAGGCGCATCCATATGGCTGGACGCCAGCACCGGTGTGGCCGCCAGCATCATCAGCGCTAGCGGAATGACCAGTCGGAATCCTCTTGTTCTCATGAGTCTCGTTTCCTCCATAGATTGGCAGTTTGGCCTTCGGAACATTCCGCGTATCGCTCGGCGACGTCCTTTCTTTCCGAAGGCAGCAACATTTGTTTGATGAGGGATGCCTGGCCGAGCCACTGGCAGCCCTCTTCCTTCTCTCCCACCATCCCCGCAATTACGCCGGCGTGGTAGAACAGCCGGGCATCCTCGGTGCCTTCCGCCAACGCTCGGCCCATGGCCGAGTGTGCTTCCTGGAGCCTCCCGGTAGCCTTCAGCGCCCAGGCGTGCGTGTCCAGCGCGAAAACGTCCCGGCGGGATTCGAGTTCCCGTTCCGCCAGCTCCAACGCCACGTTGGTTCGCTCGTCCCGGGTCGCGAGATAGAGTGAAACCGTCCGCGGGTCCAGAGCCGCTCCCCTCTTGACCAAGTCGGCTTCGAGAGAAAGCGCTTCGGCTTCGCGACCAACTTCACGAAGGGCTTCAGCGAGAACCCACTGGCTCTCGGGCATCGGAGCGGAGTCGACCACCCCGAAGAGCGCTTCGATCGCGGCCGCTCCCTGCCCGCTGCCCAGCAGAATCCGGCCGCGTGAGAGAAGGGCCGCCGCGTGGTCGTCCTGGGATCGGAGCGCCGCGTCCGACGCGAGAAGCGCATTCTCGACCGAGCCGTCCTGCAACTCGTACAGAGCGAGCCGGGAATGCACCCACGCCGCGGCTTCGGGATCGCGCGGACTGCTCGACCTTGCGGCCATCCGCATGAAATCGATGGCCCCGCCGAGATCTCCCTTCAACCAGCGAACGTGGGCCGCCCGGCTGTAGGACTGAAGCCCGGGCTTGAGATCCACCATGCTCTGGTATGCCTCGGCGGCTTCGATCAGATTGCCCTGCTCCAGCAGGACATCGCCCAACAGACCGTAGTCGAATGGCGCCCGACGCACCTCGACCAGCCGACGGGCCAGGGCCTCCGCCTCGCCGAAACGATGCAGCTGATGCAGGATATGCCCGCGGAGCAACAGAGCTGCCGGGACGTCGGGTTGCTTGGATTCCAGACACCACGCGCTCTGTTCAGCCAGGCTGTAATAGCCCGAATCGTTGCTCGCTCGGGCCTTCGCAACAAACAACCAACCCAGCCGTTCGAGCCTGCTTTCAGGTCGGCGAGCCTCGCGGATCTCCTTCTGAAGCTCCGCGATGTCGAGGTCGAGCGCCTCGCTTCCTTTGTGTGGGATGAGTGCAACGGCGCAGGGGTCGGGGAAACCATCCCTCGTGAACTCCCCCACACTCCCGGTCTGACAACCGGCGAGAAGCAGGATTCCCGCCATGAAGGTCAGTATCCAGGGTATGTGAACGGACGCCCCCGCTTTCGGCAGAGCGCCCCTCCCCTCGGCACAGATAGTCTTCAATGCCACGATTCTCTTCACCCTCCTTTTTTCCGGCTTCGAAAATCAATACGACCCCCACGTCGTTTTGGATTTCGGAATCGGAGCAAAAAATTGACTCGCAAGTCAGCCTGGACTCATGAGCGGTCCAGGGGAGGGCATTTCAACGATGGATACAGGCAATGCGGGTTAGAATCGTGGAGTGCAAGTCGCTACCGGCCGCCCGCCTGCAGTGCGCTCGGCAAATCCGAACAACCGTAGTTGAACGTATACATAAGAGGAGGCCAGGCTGTCCGCGGATCGAAGAGCCCGTAAGTCGAGCACCCAGGATGAGCTCTGGCGAGATCTGATCCAGCGAATCGCCGGGGGGGATCAGGCTGCTCTTGCGAGACTCTACGACGGCACGAGTCGTCTTGTGTTCGGCCTGGCCCAGCGCGTCCTCGGGGACCGAAACGCAGCGGAGGAAGCGACCCTGGACGTGTATCTGCAGGTCTGGAGGCAAGCGGGGAACTACGACAGCGGCCGGGGGAATCCCCTATCGTGGCTGTGTACGCTGGCCCGGAGCCGGGCCATCGACCAGCTACGGGCTTCGACTCGACGCAAGCGGCTCGATTCGGTTGCCCCTGGAGATCTCGGTGCCCACTCGAACTCGCACGACCCCGAGCAGTCGCTGTTGTTGTCCGAGAGGGGGCTCCGCGTCCGGGAGGCAATCGGTCAATTGAGCCCGGAACAGAGCGAAGTTATTCACATTGCGTACTTTTCAGGGCTGACGCATTCCGAGATAGCGGACCGTCTGGGGCAGCCCCTCGGTACCGTAAAGACGCGTATTCGCCATGGTATGATGAGGCTCCGAGAACTTCTCCTCGATGAGGGAGGGGGGTAATGGCTTTGGAAAAAGGACATTCCATCGAAGATGCGCGGGAGTTTGCCGCTCTCTACGCGCTGGGGACGCTCCCGTCTGCCGAAGCGTCCACCTACAAGCAGCACATCGGCGAGGGATGCGCGTTATGTGCTACTGAACTCCGCGAGATGGAAGCGACGGGTTCGAGCCTGGCGTTGCTGGCTCCTCCGGAAGCCCCACCGGCCCGCCTCCGCGACAGACTCCTGGAACAAATCCGGCTCGAGGCCGCCACGACGCCCGACATGGATCCACAGGTATGGAAAAAGTGGGAGAGCCCGGGAGGGTCGTCGGCTTCATCGGCCGAAACCTCCGTCGGATGGACATCGGTACCGTCGGATGAAGGGGCGTGGGAAGAGACGGGCCTGCCCGGGATTTCAGTTCGACGGCTCTTCGTAGATCCGGTACGACAGTACGTCACCATGCTGGTTCGGGCAGCCCCCGGCGCCAGCTACCCCCCGCACCGACACTACGATGTCGAAGAGTGTTTCGTGCTCGAGGGCGACTTGCATGTCGACGAATCCGTCCTCCACAAGGGAGACTACCAGCGCGCCGAGGCCGGTAGTATCCACAACGTTCAGTGGACCGAAGGCGGCTGCACGATTCTGATCGTTTCTTCTACCCGGGACGAGTTGCTGCCCGCTAGTCTCTAGTCGGGGGACGTCCGGGCCCGATATTCTCTAGTCGGGGGACGTCGGCCACAGGACGCCCTGGTCCTTTTGCCTCACGCGCCCGATTCCCTTGAACACGAACTTCTGCAGGCGTTTCCCCTCGTAGGTTTCGGTCGTGTAGATGTTTCCTTCCGAGTCAGTCGCGATGCTGTGCACTCCGACGAACTGGCCGGGCTGACGGCCTCCGTCTCCGAAGGTGGTCAGGGCTTCCAGCGATTCGCGCTCGATGATGTGGACTTTCTTGTTGAAGCCGTCCGCCATGTAGATGAACCGTTGCTCTGGGTCATGCGATAGAGCAATGTCCCAGGCCGAGCCGGAACCCAGCGTTTCGGGCGCAAAAAATCCTTCCTTCACAAACGTGCCGTCCTTCTGAAACACCTGAATCCGGTCGCTCGCGCGGTCACAGACATAGACGAGACCGTCGTTGGAGATCTCCACGCAATGGACGGGAGTACGGAACTGTCGGGCCGGAGGATCGTCCGGACTGTACGCCGGTAGCGCCGCATCGTCAGGCTTGTTCCCGTAGGCGCCCCAATACCGTTTGAACTCACCGGTGCCCGCGTCGACGACCGCAACGCGCTTGTTGCCGTAGCCGTCGGCGATGTAGGTCTCGTTGGCCGACGGATCGATCGCTATCTTCGCAACCCTCCAGAAATTCTCGGTGTCGTTGCTTCCCGTTCGCATTCCGGGACTGCCGAGCTGCATCAGAAATTTGCCGTCCCTGGCGAACTTCAGAACGTGAGAGTCGTCCTGACCATTGCCGCCGATCCACACGTTATCCATGTGATCGACGGTGATGCCATGGTTCGACTGTGGCCAGTCGTAGCCCTCGCCCGGCCCGCCCCAGTGGCCGACGAGGTTTCCCTCCGGGTCGAACTCCAGGATGTTGGGCGCCGGCATGCAGCACTCACTCGTCGGTGGATCGAGGGTCGCGTTGGTTTCCGTCCGTCCGTCTAAGGTGTTTCGACGGTGGATGATCCAGACGTGATCGCGGGAATCGACTGACACGCCGATCGTCGAGCCCAGGAGCCAGTGGTTGGGCAACGGCTTCGGCCACAGCGGATCCACCTCGAACAACGGAGCCTCGACACCAGCCTGTTCGGCGGCAACGGCCCAGCTCTCGATCAGCGAAGCGCCGACTCCGAGAGCGACGAAGAGCGTGAGAAACATGAGGCCAACAAGAACCTTGTTGAGTTTCATTTTTTGCTATTCCTCCTGCTGCGACCGCCCACGTCAGGCTTTTGCTGTTGATGTCGCAGTCTAGCAGCCCCCGATTGCTTTGACTCGGATCGTTCTGACGCCATAGGATACTCGCAGATCCTCGAAATCCTTGCAGAAAATGATCATCCCGGGAGGTCCAGACACCATGGCAGCCAAACCGATTCCCGACGGCTATCACTCCGTCACCCCCTACCTGATCGTGAAGGGCGCAGTTGGAGCGCTGGAGTTCTACAAGAAAGCGCTTGGCGCAACCGAACTGTTCCGTTTGGACGCCCCTGGAGGCAAGATCGGTCACGCCGAGATCGAGATCGGGGATTCTCGGATCATGCTTGCCGATGAACACACCGACATGGGCGCCTTGAGTCCGGAGACTGTCGGCGGAACCCCAGCCTTTATCATGCTCTACGTGGAAAACGTGGATGACCGCTTTAAGCAGGCCTTGGATGCCGGAGCCATTGAAGTTCAACCGATCAAGGACCAGTTCTACGGGGATCGGTCCGGGACGCTCAAGGATCCTTACGGTCACCTCTGGACGATCGCCACCCACGTCGAGGATGTTTCGCTCGAGGAGATCGGCGAACGCGCGAAGGCGATGGGGGGTGGGGGAAGTAGTCAGTAGTCAGTAGTCAGTAGTCAGTAGTCAGTAGTCAGTAGTCAGTTAATAGAGTCTACCTCCCACTGCTGTCCGGACGTTGAAGGGTTAGAGCCCAGTAAGTGTTTGATTGGGAATGAATAAGTCATGGTTTTGTTTGGTCTCGATTTGAAACGTTGCTCATCGATTTGCGACCCTGCGAGGAACTCAATCGCGGGAGGCATCGATGAACCTGGGAAAGCTGGTGTTCGCGCAAGTCACACAACATCTGCCGCTGACAACGTTTCGGCGGTGCGTGGTCCGGTACGCCGGAGAGCGCAAGGTCAAGAGCTTTTCCTGCCTCGATCAATATCTGTGCATGGCGTTCGCTCAACTGACGTATCGGGAAAGTCTGCGCGACATCGAAGCGTGTCTGCGAGCGCAAGAAAGCAAGCTGTACCACATGGGCATTCAAAGCCGAGTGTCGCGCAGCACGCTTGCCGATGCCAACGAAGTGCGCGACTGGCGTATCTACGCCGACTTTGCGCAGTCTCTGATCCGTATGGCTCGGCGTTTGTATGCGGACGAACCGTTTGGAGTCGATCTGAAAGAGACGGTCTACGCCTTGGATGCCAGTACCATCGACTTGTGTCTCTCGGTGTTTTCCTGGGCACCGTTTCGTTCGGCCAAAGCGGCGATCAAACTGCACACGCTCTTGGACCTGCGCGGCAATATCCCTTCGTTCCTGCACATCAGCGACGGCAAACTTCACGACGTGAATGTTCTGGACCTGTTGCGGCCCGAACCCGGGGCCTTCTACATCATGGACCGTGCCTACATCGACTTCCGTCGGCTCTACGGTCTTCACCAGGCAGGCAGCTTCTTTGTGACGCGCGCCAAGTCCAATCTCAAAGCCCGGCGCCGCTATTCTCATACCGTCGATCGGAATACCGGATTGATCGCCGATCAGACCATCATGCTGACTGGCTTCTACACGCGTCAACACTTCGGCGCGCCATTGCGCCGCATCCGATTCAAGGATCCCGAAACAGAAAAACGGTTGGTGTTCCTGACCAACAACTTCACGCTGCCGGCAATCACTATCACCGAGCTTTATCGATGCCGGTGGCAGGTCGAGCTGTTCTTCAAATGGATCAAGCAGCATCTTCGTATCAAAGTTTTCTTTGGGACTTCCGAGAACGCAGTCAAAACTCAAGTGTGGATCGCTGTCTCCATTTACCTGCTGGTCGCTATCGTGAAAAAACGACTCCACATCACAGCCAGCTTGTATGAAATGCTACAGATTCTGAGCCTGACCATGTTCGAACGAATCCCATTGAATCAGCTACTTAACAACATCGCCACCGATGAGGATCCGTACTTTTCGACCAATCAGCTGAATCTATTCGACTTATAACCGGACACTAGTGTCTACCTCCAACTTGTCACTTGTCACTGCACCGAAGGTGTAGACGGGGTGGTTCTTCCTCACCGTCACTGTGCGCGGAATGGCCCGTGGTATGCTCTTGCCACTCTGGTGGAGGTGACAGTTGGAATGCATGACGGCGGAACTGCGCGTTTCTCAGGTTTGCTCGCCCTGATCCTGGTTCTTTCTTTCCCAAAACTGATCCCCGGTCAGGATGCGCCCGCTCGAGCGGACACGAGACTCGATCCGGTCGCCACTTTTTCCATCGTCGGGTACGATCCGGAAACGGGCGAGGCGGGCGTCGCCGTTCAGTCGCGCGTGTTCTCGGTCGGCAACGGCGTGATCTGGGGCGAGGCCGGGGTCGGAGTCGTCGCAACTCAGGCCTGGGTTGACGTAAGCTATGGCCCGCAGGCCATCGAACTGCTCCGGCAGGGGGTCGAGCCGAGGGAGGTCGTCGAACAGCTGCTGAAAGCCGATCCGGACCCGTTTCCCGCCGACTGGCCGAAAGCGGGCCGACAATTCTCCGTCATGAATGCCCAGGGGCAGTACGCCACCCACACCGGAGAGAGCGCCAGCGACTGGGCCGGCCACAAACTCGGAAGGTATGTTTCGGCGCAGGGCAACATCCTGGCGGGCCACGAGGTTGTCGACGAGATGGTCGCAGCGTTCGCGAATACCGAAGGTCACCTGTCTTTCAGGCTCCTCGCCGCGCTGGAAGCGGGACAGGCAGCGGGCGGAGACCGCAGGGGCATGCAGTCGGCCGCGATGCTGATCGTTCAGGAAGATGGCGGTGTCTGGTTGAACAACGACGTCGTCCTGCGGCTGCAGGTCGACGACAACGAGCAGCCGATCGCCGAGTTGAGGCGGCTAGTCGAGATTGCCGCCGAACAAAGAGCTCGGTCTTCGCGACTCAACTGATGGTTCGATGCCCGCACACAAAACCGCATCACAGTTCGACAAGGAATACTACGACCGCTTCTACCGTAACCCCGAAACGGCGGCCGTCGAGCCCCGACAGTACAAACGTCTCGCACGGTTCGTCCTGACCTACCTCCAGTACCTGGAAATACCGGTTCGGACGGTGTTGGATTCCGGCTGCGGACTCGGATTCTGGGAAGCGGCCCTGCACGGATTCGACCCCGACATCAAGTACACCGGCATCGAAGTCTCCCGCTACCTGTGTGGCGAATACGGCTGGAAACGGGCCTCGATTGTCGATTTCAAACCCCGCCGGAGGTTCGACCTCATCGTCTGTCAGGATGTACTTGCCTACCTGAAAGACCGCGAGGTCCGGACGGCCCTCACCAACATTGCGGCGATGTGTCGAGGAGCGCTCTACCTGCAGGTGATCACCCAAGAGGACTGGGAGGACGACAACTGCGATCGCGAGAAAACGGACCCGGCCATGCGCCGTCGCCCAGCGGACTGGTACCGGAAGATTCTTGCCCGGGACTTCGTCAGCTGCGGAGGCGGTTTGTTTGTCCCCAAGAAGAGCGGTGTGCGGCTCTTGTGGGAGTTGGAGAGGGTGACGGTTTCGTCCAGGTCGATCCCGAGCGGCTCGTGGGCATACAAGCGGCGTGCGATGCGGATCAGCGCCTGGCGAACTCTCCGTAGTGCGCCAGTCGCGAGACTCGTTGGCATCGGCCAGCACTGCGGCTGACCTTCCCGTGCAGGTGGTAGAGCTTGGCGGGTTGGGCTCGCAAGTTGAATGTCGCGCAGGCTCTCCCGATAGGTCAGCTGAGCGAAGGCCATGCATAGGAACTGGTCCAGTGAATGTGCGGACGTTGAAATTGCCGCGGTACTTGGTCACCAGACGACGGAACGTATACCACGGCGCGAACTCAGTGGTCAGTGGTCAGTGGTCAGTGGTCAGTGGTCAGTGGTCAGTGGTCAGTGGTCAGTTAAGGAAGTTTAGTTGCTCGCGTTCGCCCGTCAAGCCGGAGCCCAGGCATCCGTGGTTCTCTATCTTACCGGTCGCACGGGATGTTTCGGCAAGTCACTGGCCACTCGCCACTGATCGCTGACCACTTCTTCAGACCATCAATTCCGTGATCGTCGCCAGATGATGGTCGTCGTGCTCGGCTTGGAAGAACATCAGGTCGCAGAGCCGCATTGGCTGCTTCAGGCGCGGGTGCAGCGCCGAGCGGGCAAAATCGTCAGGCTTCAGGGCGTCGAGGCGACCCACCAGGGCCATGCGTTCGCGGCGGAAGGCGGACAGTATCGACTCGAGATCCGAGGAGTTGTGATCGGCGTCTTCGGTCTTCTGGTTCGTCTCGTCGGCCGGGCGTAACTTCGCGGCACCGGCGTCGAAATCGTCCAGGCGGCCGGCGAAGAGCGATTCCAGGTCCATCAGATGTCCGGCATTTTCCTGAATCGACCACTTCCCTTCTGCCCGACGTCGGGTGAGAACCTCTCGCGCCAGGCCGCGCAATCGCTCTTCGAGCCGCGCGGGCGTTCCACGCAGGCGCTCCAGCAACTCGGCGTGCAACTCCGTTGCGAAGTCGAACTCAAAACTCCGGTCGAACCAGCGGCCTCGTTCACTCATCATCCACCCCCTTCCGTTACAGTTTAGCCCGCCGCTTTTCGCTTTACCGAGCCCGGATCGCGGACAATAATCGTTTCCCCAAACCGAACTCAATACCGGGAGGTCCAAATGAGACGCCAGGCGCGATACGCACTGCTGCTTTGTGCCCTGATCGCTGCGCTTGCCGTACCGATCATCGGCCAGAGCATGGAACCCTTCCGCAACATTGGCATGAGCACGATCGCCGTCGGCGGGCCGCGCCAGCCGCCGACCAGCATCGGGGGGAGCGACCACACCTCGTTCGAGGCCATCGGCATTCCCGGCCTGAGCTTCATCCAGGACCCGATCGAATACAGTTCGCGAACCCATCATTCCAGCATGGATGTCTACGAACGTATCCAATCCTGGGACATGATGAGGAACGCCGTGATCGTCGCATCGTTCGTATACCACACGGCGAATCGCGATGAGCTGCTGCCGCGGAAACCACTACACCCGTTAACCCGCTGACGCGGGTTAACCGAGTAGTCAGTTGTCGGTAGTCGGTAGCCAGTTAGGGCGGGTGTAGGTGCGCTCTGTGAGCGCACATTGTTGCGGTTCGGGGAATGTGCGGTCATAGACCGCACCTACACCTATCGCAAATTGCGATATTTGAAAGAATCCACATTGCAGGTTGCTCATTGGAGATTGTTTCATTTCAGATTTCCGACCAATAAGAAATCGAGCAATTTGCAATCTCCAAATTTCCAATGCGGAATCGTCCAATGACCAATCTGCAATAGCTGTCGGACGAGGTCCCAGCCACCCCCCTCGATCGAGTAGAATGTGCGGTCATAGACCGCACGTACACCACATGTGGAGGTTGTCATGACGCGGGTATTCATCGCGCTGTTTGCGGTTGTTTGCTTCGCTGGTTCGGCGGGAGCGCAGTCGGGCTTGAGGGTCGAAGACATTGCTCAGCTGAGATCGGTCGGAGGTTTGCAGTTCTCCCCCGACGGCGAACGGTTGATCTATAGCGTCACCCGACGGGACCGGCCGGGGACGGCATACGCCGAAACCTGGATTCGGACCCTGGCGACCGGGGAATCGATCAAGCTGGACGGGGGCGGCGCGCGCTGGTCGCCGGATGGCAAGCGGATCGCCTACACGGGCCGCGACGGAGATCGGTCCGGCATCATGGTCTCCAACGCCGACGGGTCCGAGCCGGTTTTCCTCGCTGAGACTCAGGGGACCAACCATCCCCTTCCCTCCCGCGGCGCGGGCCTCAGCTGGTCTCCGGACTCGCGTAGGATCGCGTTCGTATCGGCCACACCCGGCCCGGAGGACCCCTACACCGACGGGGACCCCGTCGTCATCACACGTTACCTGTACAAGCCACCCTCTTCGGTCACCGGCTTCAACGACAACCGGCGGCTCCACATCTTCACCGTCCACGTCGAGACGAAAAAGGTAGAACAGATCACCGAAGGCGCGTATTACGAGCACTCGATCGACTGGTCTCCCGACGGCGACAGAATCCTCTTCGTCTCGAACCGTGAGCCCGATCCGGACCTGCGCTTCAATTACGACGTCTTCACTGTGGCGTTGTCCGACAAGAGCATTCATCGCCTGACGAACACTGAAAGCAACGAGTACCGTCCCCGCTGGGCGCCCGACGGAAACAGCGTGGCCTACCAGGGCACACGGCGGGGCCTCACGTCGTCCGAGACGACGATGGAAGACACACACATCTGGCTAATGGACGCCGATGGGAGCGAGCGACGGGAAATTGGAGCCTCGATCGATAACCGACAGGGGGCTCCGTTATGGTCCCCGGACGGATCGGCCGTGTTCTTCACCGTACGCGAGCAGGGACTGTCACGGCTCTACCGCGCGCTGGTCAGCGGGGCCAGCGCGGGGCTGGCGATCGGCGGCAACGGCTCGGTCGGATCCTTTGCAGTTTCGGATGAAGCGATCGCCTACACGCTGTCCACACGTGAGGACCAGGCCCAGCTCCACCTCTACCGGGACAGCAGCGACACGCAACTGACCGATCTGAACTCCGAGACACTCGCTGGCCGGGAGATCGCCCCGGTTGAACGCGTCCGGTTTCTGAGCGTCGACGGCCGCGAGGTGGAAGCCTTCCTGACCCACCCACTGGGCCGGACCGAGGATTCGCGGCACCCGATGGTCGTGATGATCCACGGCGGCCCACACGGCCAGCAGGGACCCGTGATGAACACCAAGGCGCAGGTCTATGCCGCGCGAGGGTGGGCGTCCTTAATGGTTAACTACCGCGGCTCGACCGGTTACGGGCAGGCGTTTGCCGATGCCATCTTCCGCGACCAGAACGGTGGCGAGGCGCGCGACGTACTGGCAGGAGTGGACGCGGTCTTGCGGAGGAAGTCGTGGCTCGATCCCGATCGGCTCGGCATCGAGGGTGGAAGCTACGGCGGACAGTTGACGAACTGGATCATCACACAGACGAACCGGTTCAAGGCCGCGATACCCGCCGCTAGCATCTCGAACCTCGTCAGCTTCAACTACATGTCCTACTACCACGACTACCTCGCCGTGGAGTTCGGCACCTTTCCCCACCAGGAGAACCTGATGGATTTCTTGTGGGAGCGGTCACCTTTGCGCTACGTGAACCGCGTGACCACTCCGACGATGTTCATCCACGGTGAGAACGACAACAACGTTCCGATCGCCGAGGCCGAGCAGTTCTACATCGCGCTCAAGGATGTCGGCGTGGAAACCATCATGGTCCGGTATCCCGGCGAAGGACACGGGCTGCGGAAAACCGAACACGTCGCCGATTCCATCGAACGGAGTATCGCCTGGTACCGAAAGCATTTCAGTCAGGACTAGTGGCCTGTACCGGCGTCTTCGGGTGAGAAATGTGGGATAGTGTCGCCATGTTCGGAATCGGTATCGTGGGCGCAGGGAGCATGGGATCGGTGATCGCCCACGCGATCGATCGAGCGGAAATCCCCGCCTCATTGGTCGGCGTCACAGATCTGGATTCCCAACGCGCCGAGAAACTGGCTGGAACGCTGGAGGGGAAGCCGCCTGTCCTGTCTGTCGATGATCTCGCCGATGCCTCGGATCTCGTCGTCGAAACCGCCGGGCCGGCAGCGCTGGAAGGAATCGTGCAGGCCGTGATCCACCGGGGCAAAGACCTGGTGGTTCTCAGTATCGGCGGATTGATCGACCGCGACGACTGGATCCGGCTCGCCGCCGAGAAGGGATCGACCATTTACTGTCCGTCGGGAGCGATCGCGGGCCTGGACGCGGTCAAGGCCGCCGGCTCGGGAACCATCCGGGAGGCCCGCATCACGACCCGGAAGCCGCCGTCGGCCCTGGTCGGGGCGCCTTACCTCGATGCCAACGGGATCGTGCTCGATGAGCTCGAGGAGGCAACGATCGTCTTTGAGGGCACCGCCCGGGATGCGTGCCGCGGATTCCCCGCCAACGTCAATGTTTCCGCTGCTTTGAGCCTCGCCGGCATCGGCGTAGACCGGACGCGCGTTACGATCGTGGCGGACCCTGCGGTTGAAAGGAACATCCACGAGGTCGTGGTCGTGGGGGATTTCGGGCGGTTTCGCACCGTGATGGAGAACGCGCCTTCTCCGGACAATCCCAGGACATCGCGAATCGCGGCCCTGTCGGCAATCGCGTTGTTGAAGAATCTGAGCGCGACTCTCCGCCTCGGAACCTGACCTAAACCGATGAAACCACTTGGAATTCGGAGACGGCGAGCGACGAGCCCGCGCCCGCCCCATTTGGTACGGTTGATCGCGCACTTGCCCCTGGATCTCTGCTCCTAGGAGTCTGCGCGGCAGAAGGACCGGAATTGGGCGGATAGAGATCGAAGATAGGACATGTCACGAACATATCGAACCTATATCCCAGAACAGAGCCTGCTGCTGCCGCCGTCGCTGAGAGATTGGTTGGCCGAAGATCACCTGTCGTACTTCATATCGGACACGGTGGACGCCATGGATTTGAGCGCGTTTGAGCAGCGGTATGGAACGGACGGACCGGGCAATCAAGCGTACGATCCGCGGATGATGGTGAAGGTGTTGATCTACGGGTACGCGACCGGGGTGTTCTCGTCGCGGAAGATCGCGGCGAAGTTGACCGACGACGTGGCGTTCCGGATGTTGGGAGCGGAGAACTTTCCGGCGCACCGTACGATCTCGGATTTTCGCAAACTGCATCTTGAGGAGTTCGGGAACCTGTTTGTGCAAGTGGTGATGATGGCGCGGGAAGCGGGACTGGTGAAGATGGGAACCGTGGCGGTGGACGGAACCAAGATGCGGGCGAATGCGAGCAAACGCAAAGCGATGAGCTATGAACGGATGAAGAAGCAGGAGACCGAATTGGGCGAACAGATTCGGGATCTGTTGAACCGGGCTACGGCGACCGATGAGGAAGAAGACCAGCGATACGGCAAGGACCGGCGCGGAGACGAACTGCCCGATGGGTTGTCGACCCGCAAAAAGCGATTGGCCACGATCCAGGCAGCAATGAAACGGCTCGAAGAACGTCAGATGGCTGCGGACCAGGAAGCGGGACGGGAACCGGGAGACGACAAACCCGGATGCGGAAAGAAGCCATTCAAACGCCCCATGGGCGAGCCCAAACCGACGGCCCAGGACAACTTCACAGATCCGGAAAGCCGGATCATGAAAACCTCCACTGAAGGGTTCCAGCAATGCTACAACGCGCAGGCGGTGGTGGATTCCGAGGCCCGGATCATCGTAGCGACAACGGTGAGTTCCAATGCGTCCGACGCGGGACAGTTGGAACCGACCCTGGATGCGTTGAACAACAACCTGGGAGAGCATCCCGAACGTGTACTGGCCGATGCGGGATATCGATCCGAGTCGAATCTAGGGATGTTGGAACAACGTCAGATTGACGGGTATGTTGCCATGGGTCGCGAGAAGAATCTGGCCGATGTTCCACTCCCACCCAAAGACACTGCTGTTGGCCGGATGATGAGAAAGATGAAAACCAAGCGTGGGCGCGACCGCTACCGGGCCAGAAAGCACATTGGCGAGCCGCCCTTCGGGTGGATCAAGTCGGTGCTCGGATTCCGACAGTTCAGTCTACGCGGTTTGGACAAAGTGACCGGTGAGTGGAACCTGCTCACTCTGGCGGTGAACTTACGGCGGATGAACGGGATGATCGAATGGGCATAATCCGGAAAACCGGAACCCAGCAGACCCGATACACGGCCAATTACTGGTATCCGTACAGCTCTGAACTCCTCGTATCGGAAGAATCGATGGGTTCTCCTCCGAAGACCCTCTCAAATCCCAATAAATTCGAGTTCTTCGCGCTCTGCCGCGCAGACTCCTAGGCTATAATGAACGACTTATGAAGAAGCGGAAGGGCAAGGGCAAGAAGAAAGGCATCAGGGCTTTTCTGCTCTCACCCTACTTCAAAGTCCTGGCGGCACTCACCCTGATCGCATCGATCTCGGGTGGCATGGTGTTTACGCACTACTACAACATCTATGCCACGATCATCGACCGAAGGCTGTCGGGCGAGGTCTTCAAACACACCGCAAAGATATACGGCACACCTTACCTCGTCTACCCGGGCCAGGAGATCTCCGCAGGCGACATACTGCTCCGACTGCGGCGCGCGGGCCTCGAAGAAACAGCTGGCGCCCCCTTCGAGGACCTTGTCTACCAGATCGCAAACGACGAGGAGCGGACCTCGATCATCGTGTCGCCAAGGGCCGGCAACGATTTTCGTCTGGAGTTCAAAGAAGGAAAGATCGAGCGGGTCATCGAACAGCGTACGGGCTTCGAGATGCTGGAGGCAGCGCTCCCGGCCGAACTCGTCACCAATATGTTCGACGACACCCGGACGAAGCGTCGGCTCGTCGAATGGGAGCAGATCCCGCCGCACCTGAGCGACGCCCTGACGGCAGCGGAAGACCAGCGGTTCTTCAGCCACTTCGGCATCGACCTGATTCGCGCCGGCGGCGCGTTTGTTGCGACCTATGTGCGCGGAGAGAGACTCGAGGGAGCCAGCACGCTGACGATGCAGCTCGCCGGGAGCTTCTTCCTGAACCGGCGGGAGCGCACCTGGAACCGAAAACTACCCGAGATCTTCATCGCTCTACTCTTGGAACAACGCCTGGAGAAGTCAGAGATTCTCACGATGTACGCGAACGAGATCTACCTCGGGAATCGAGGGTCCTTCGCCATCAACGGCTTCGGAGAGGCGGCGGCAGCCTATTTCGGCAAAGACGTGTCCGACCTTACGATCTCTGAGGCGGCGACCCTCGTGGCAATCATCCCTTCACCGAACGCCTATTCGCCCTGGCGCCACATGGACCGGGCGATCGAGCGCAGGGATCTCGTCCTCGACGCCATGCACCGGCTGGACATGATCGACGCCACGCAGCTGGCCGAAGCCAAGATAACGGAATTGCAGCTTGCCGAAGTCGAACTGGACGCGAGCGATGCACCGTACATGATCGACTTCATCCGGGAGGAGCTGCTCGTAGACTTCGCCGAGGAAGAACTCATCAACGACCGGTTGCACGTCTACACGACGCTCGATCCGGATCTTCAGCGGGCGGCGGTCGACGCCGTTGCGGCGGGCATCGTGAACGTGGATGCACAGCTGAAAGTGCTGGAAGAACAAGGCGTCATGGACCCCGACAGACCGGACGTCCAGGCTGCGTTGATCGTCCTGGAGCCTCACACCGGCGAGATCCGAGCGATGGTGGGCGGTCGACAGTACGGATCCAGCCAGTACAACCGGATCACCGAAGCGTTCCGCCAGCCTGGATCGATCTTCAAGCCCTTCGTTTACGCGGCAGCCTTCGAGACGGCGTGGAATCCGGTCATCGACGAAGAGCCTATCGAAGACGATCTGGAAGGCGGCTTCCCGGATCCGGAAACGACCGAAGAGGAACTCACGCCCGCGTTGACGCCGACCGCTTTCCGACAGACTCGGAACCGAGAACAGGACCCCGAGGCAGAAGACCCTTATGCGGACCTCGCGGTCCCGCCCGACCCCATCACGATGGAAGATCTGTTCGAACGCATCCGCGAGCTGGAAGAGGAGTCGGAGACACGGGATGGTCTTTTGACAGATCTGGAAGACCTCGAACTCTACCAGATTCCCGTGAGGGAGGAACCTGGAACGATCCGCGATGCGACGATCGTGACGCCTCTGACGACCGTCATGGATGAACCGACGATTTTCGTCTACGAAGACGAAAAGTACTATCGCCCGAACAACTACAAGGATGTTTTCCACGGGATGGTGACCGTCCGTGAAGGGCTGCAGCGTTCCTGGAACGTCCCGACCGTGAAGGTAGCCGCGCGGATCGGATACGAGCGAATTACGGAGCTGGCCCAGCGTGTCGGCTTGAACGCCGACATCCGGCCGTACCCTTCGGTCGCGCTTGGCGCATTCGAGGTCACGCCCATCGAGATGGCCGGCGCCTACACGGCGTTCGCCAACGAGGGCGTTCGCGTGGAACCGCGGGCGCTGAAAGAGATCCTCGACGATGAAGACAACGTCCTGAAGCGCTACGAACTGGAATCCGAAGAAGTCCTCCGCCCGGAGTTGGCCTACCTGATGACGAACCTGCTACAGGGCGTGATCAACCACGGCACCGGAGCCGGCGTTCGGGCCCGGGGATTCACCCTGCCGGCCGCCGGCAAGACCGGAACCGACAGCGACGGCTGGTTTGCCGGCTACACCAAGAACCTGCTGGCCATCGCGTGGGTCGGCTTTGACGACAACCGCGAGCTCAACCTGGAGGGGAGCAGGTCGGCACTCCCGATCTGGACGGCTTTCATGTTGAAGGCGGACGAACTCTATCCGGTGCGCGACCCTGAGAACCCGGCGGAAATCGAGTTCTTCGACCCGCCGGGGGTTGAAATCGCGACGATCGACGAGAATACGCTGTCGCTCGCCACACCCTACTGCGACGACAGCTTTGTCCAGGCGTTCATCTACGGAACAGCTCCGCGATCCTACTGCCCAATCCATTCGTTCACGAACCGCTTCTTTCTGAGCGAAGTCCGCCGGTCGGAGGGTCGGACTCCGCGTTAGCCAGATCCCCTCCGGGGTCCTTCACATCTACCAGCTTCCGCAACTCCTGCCACTTTCTCTCGCTGATGCCCGGAATCGCGAGGAGTTCCTCGACTCGCCGAAAACCACCCCGTTTCTCGCGGAATTCGATGATGCGGCCAGCCAGGACCGGACCGATCCCCGGCAGGGCGTCGAGTTGTTCGAGCGTAGCGGTGTTGAGATTGAGGAGGAGCAGGATGACGAAGACGTGTTTCATAACCTTTATAAAGGTATAGGTGCGGTCTATGACCGCACATCCCTCAAGCTGGAACAACGTGAGGTCATAGACCGCACCTACAGTGGCCTGCTAGGACTTTGACTGGACCCACCGCTTTCGCACGAAGTCGAGGGCTCTTTCACGGGTCGTGATTCTATCTTCGAGCTGTTCGTCTTCGACCAGGGTCAAGATTTCTTTGAAGGAAGGGCCGGGCTCCAGACCCAGCGTAATCAAATCTTCGCCCGAGATCAACGGTTCGGGCCGCAGGTCTTCGGTGGACCAGCCTTCGAGTCGCGTTCGGGCAAATTCGTAGTCTTCCAGGTCGGCGTCGGACGCCAGAGCGGTAATCTCGTTGAGTCTCAGGTGGTCCTCGAAACGATGCTGCCGGAGGAACCGCTTTAGAACAGCCCTTGTCATGCGGCGTATCCCGGCAAAACGATCCTGTTCCCGGATGAGCGAAACGACATGTGTCGTCTCCGCGTTCGAGAACCGGAGACGCGTCGTCACAGCCTCGGCAGCTTCGATGCCGCTTTGGTGCAGGAGCACACCAGCAGCAAAGTCCGGCGGCACCCGGGTTTCGATCCTCTCCAGGCACTTCTCGAGGTACCCGCTCCAATCGACCTCCGGCAGGATCTCCGCCAGCAGGCCGGACTGCTCCAGCATACGGACTCCGCGGGCGGCCTGACCTTCCGTCAGGATCCGGACGAGCTCCTCGCGGATTCGTTCGGCGCTGACTTGATGGATCTCGGACGCCATCGCGACCACTGCCTTCCAGGTTTCCTCTTCGATCGTGTAACCCAAACGCGCGCCGAACCGGATGGCCCGGAGAATCCGCAGCTTGTCCTCGTCGAATCTCTCGTGTGGATCTCCGATGGCACGGACGATGCGCTGTTCGATATCCGCTTCCCCGCCGACGTGGTCGATGACCCGGCCGTCGATCGGGTCGTAGAGCAACCCGTTGATCGTGAAGTCGCGCCGAAGGACGTCTTCTGTCGGGCTCGTGAACACGACGCCCGTGGGCCGACGCCCGTCGACGTACGCCTCGTCGGACCGGAAGGTCGCCACCTCGAACCCAACGCCATGGTGGATCACCAGGATCACTCCGAACTTGGCTCCGATCGGTTCCGTCCTTGGAAAGATCTCGACGACTTCCTCGGGCCGGGCACCGGTGGCGATGTCGTAGTCGGCGGGCTCGATCCCCGTCACCATGTCGCGCACGCAACCGCCTACGAAGTAGGCTTCATAGCCTCTGTCGCGGAGTGTTTTGACGATTTCAGTGGCGTATTCGGGCTTCATTTCGGCTTGTCTGAGAGCGCGGCAGCGTCGAGTTCTCGCCCCCTCCCCGCCAGCCTGTGGGCCGTCGAAAGACTGTATAATATCCCTTTTGTCTGGAGGTATAGATGCCGTCTTATCAAGGAGTCGACTTCTATCGGATCGATGATCTGCTGTCTGAAGAAGAGGGAATGGTGCGCGACACCGTTCGGCAATTCGTCAATGAACAAGTGAATCCGATCATCGACGACCACTTCGAAGTTGGAACGTTTCCGACCGAGCTGATCCCACAGATGGCCGAGCTCGGCCTGCTCGGTGCGAACCTTCCTGAAGAGTACGGCTGCGCGGGAATGAACAACGTGGCCTACGGGCTCGTCATGCAGGAACTGGAGGCCGGCGACAGCGGCCTCCGGAGCTTCGTCAGCGTGCAGGGCGCGCTGGTGATGTATCCCATCTATGCCTACGGATCCGATGAACAGAAAAAGCAGTGGCTCCCGCTCCTCGCCAGCGCCGACAAGATCGGATGCTTCGGCCTGACCGAACCCGATCACGGATCCGACCCCGGCGGCATGGAGACCCGCGCCCAGCGGAACGGCAACGGCTGGATCCTGAGTGGCACGAAACGCTGGATTACGAACGGCAGTGTTGCGGACATCGCGATCGTGTGGGCCAAAGACGAAGACGGCGAGATCCAGGGCTTCATCGTGGAGTGCGACAGACCCGGCTTTCAGGCTCCTGAAATCAAGAAGAAGCTGTCGCTCCGGGCATCGGTGACATCAGACCTGATCATGGATGATGTCGAGGTGCCGGAAGAAAACCGCCTGCCCAACGGCACCGGGTTGAAGTCGCCGCTGGGTTGCCTGAACCAGGCCCGTTACGGCATCGCCTGGGGCGGCATCGGGGCAGCGATGGCATGTTACGACTGGGCGGTGGAATACACGATGGGGCGGACCCAGTTCGGCCAGCCTATCGCTTCGTTCCAGATGGTCCAGGAGAAACTCGCTCACATGCTCTCCGAGATCACGAAAGGCCAGCTACTGTCGTGGCGCCTCGGAAAGTTGAAAGACGAAGGGAAACTGCATTTCACTCAGACATCGCTCGCGAAACAGAACAACGTTCGGGTCGGCCTGGAGACCGCACGCGTGGCACGCGACCTGATGGGAGCCAACGGCATCACGCTCGAATACCCGGTGTTCCGGCACATGGTAAACCTGGAATCGGTTTACACCTATGAGGGAACCGACCATATGCATTCGTTGATCCTGGGAGAGAAGATTACCGGAATATCAGCGTACCGGTAGTCATTTTAGATTCGAGATTACAGATTTGAGATTTCAGATCCTTGAATTCGGTGTAGGTGCGGTCTATGACCGCACGACTCGTCGTTCCGCAGTCATTTGTGCGCTCATAGAGCGCACCTACACCTGCCTGTAGGATTGCTCTCAATCCAGTGAGAGGAAGAATTCGGCGAGCGCAAAGACGGCAAGGACGGCACCGAGGCCGACGAAGAAGCGTTTGTTGAACATAGGGCCGGGCTTTTCCTCTGACGTCGTCTTCGCCGGAACAAGCCGCGTGCCGCACAGGAAGAAAACGATCACCAGCATGATCGCGAGTTCGGGAAGGCTCAACCGGAACATCAGTTGAGAGTACCCCTTTCGCGGTTCCTGTTCAAACCAGGAACGACTCTCAGGGGGTCCGGGATTTTTTCACCGCAAAGGCGCGAAGGCGCAAAGAGACTGGATTTTGACTTTGACCTTTGCCTCTTTGCGGTAGGAATCTCCGACTGCTAGCCGTACAACGCCTTCTCCAGCGTTCCGTGGATGCGGTCTTCGGTCTCTTTCGAAGGAGGCTCCGTGAAGGCCGACACCGCAATCGCGATCGCGAAGTTGACGGCGGTTCCCCACACGCCGCCATGCAGTGTCAGCGGATGCGGGTAGGCGATCAACGTCCAGTACAAGGTGAATAGTCCGGCGATCATTCCGGCCATCACCCCGGCGCGCGTGAATTTGAATTTCGAGGGGAACAAGTTGCCCATGATGCCGGGCCACAGCTGCATTGCGCCGGCTCCCGACAGCGTCACGATCGTCACGAGGAAGTCGTAACTGGCGAGGCTCAGCCAGTAGCCGATGGCGATCAGGCCGACGATGATGACGCGGCCCACCTTGACGTAGTGCTCCGGGGGCGCATCGGGCCGAACGTAGCGCTGGTAGACGTCCCGCGTCAGGACCGTCATGTTGGAATGGATGATCCCTTCCAGTGTCGACATCGCCGCGGCGGCCGCTCCCGCCAGCACCAACCCCGTCATCCAGGCGGGAGCGAACTGGAACAACATTTCCGGAAACACACGATCCGGAAACTCCAGCCCCGGCAGCGCCAGCGCGCCGCCCAACCCCACCAGGGCTGCCGGCACGTAGAGGGTGGCCAGATAGATCGGAGTCGTCGCTCCCAGCTTCTTGATCGTCGACAGGTCGATCGCGCTGTAGTAACGCATGAAGATGTGGGGCTGAAAGACGATGCCGAACGAGAGCGTGATCATGAACCCGAACCACATGGGATAAGTGAAGAAGCCCTGCGGACCGGGAAGCGTCAGCAGATCCGGACGTTCGGTGACCACCCGCTGCCATAGCGCGAATGGACCGCCGAACAACTTGTAAGAGAGGTAGAGCGCGCCACCCCATATCGCGACGTACATCCAGATGCCCTGGAGGACATCCGTCCAGTAGATCGCCCGCACCCCGCCAACGCTGATGTAGAACATGGCGACCAGCATCAGGATGCCGGCCGAGACTTCGACGGAAATCCGGTTCCCCGTCGCCGCGGAGAGGATGTAGCCCAGCCCCATGCTCTGCACTTGGATGTAGAGCAGTGTGAACAGGACCGACACGAACGCCACGAGAACCCGGACACCTTCGCTCTCGTAGTAGTCGGCGAGCATGTCGGCCGGCGTCAGGTAGCCGAACTTCTTACCGAGCGCCCAGATGCGAGTGCCGAACACATAGGTGATCAGACCCATCATCAGGGTCCAGGTACCCGCGTCCCAGAACCCGATCCCGTGGGTGTAGAAGAAGCCGCCCGAGCCGAGGAAGGCGAACGCACTGTGGTAGGTGGAGACGACGGCGAGGTAAAGCACGAAAAAGCCGGCACGGCGGCCGTAGACGACGAAGTCGTCCATGTTGACCTGCAGCTTGCGCCCGGCGAGCCACCCGACGACGAGGCAGCCGAGCAGATAAGCCGCAATCAGGCTGGTAGCGATGACCCACGCTTCCATCTCTCTCTATAGCCTCCACCGCCACAGCAGCCCGAGGCCGCCTAGCATCAGGGCATAGATGATGCAGAGGTATGCGTACAGAAACGGGAGGCCCAAGATCAAAGGTTCGATGCGATTCGCCCAGGCCAGGAAAGGCCACTGCGTCAAGGCGAACATGACGACGAAGTAAGCGATGATGAACCAGCCCCGCCTGGTGCGTGGGCGGAGGTGGGAGGGAATCTGCATCGGCGGTTCGAGTCGGCGAGGGCCCGACAGACGCTTATTTCTTCACCTGGTCCGTCGGAAGCTGGGTTTCATCGTCGAGGATCGCCACATCCAGCTGTGAGGCGGTCAGGCCGGTCACTTCAGCAAGGTTAGCGCCCCGGAGGTCGGTCCCCTGGAGAGTCGCCTCCTTCATGTCCGACATCCACAGGTCTGCGCCACGAAGGTCGGCGCCGGTCAGGTTGGCGCGCATCAGGTCGGCGACAGTCAGCCGCGCCCCTTTCAAGTCGGCACGGGTGAGGTCGGCGTCGTGAAGGTCGGCCTGCTGCATTATGGCGTTCCGCAACACCGCGCGTTCGCCACGCTCGCCGTCGGATTCCAACCAGAGTGTGTGTGCGGCCAGGACGTCTTTGATGTACATGAAAGTCAGGACGGATGCGGTGGAGGCGTGGCTGGCGGCGGGCCGCCTGCCACACCCTTTCTGAACCTACCCGGCCGATCCCTTCCCCTCAGCCTTGTTCGGCTGTGGCACGACACGCAGGTACGGCTTGACCGTCTTCCATCCACCCGGAAACTTCTCTTTCGCGGCCTCATCGGAAACGGCCGGGACGATGATGCAGTCCTCTCCGTCCTTCCAGTTCACCGGGGTCGCCACGCTGTACTTGGCGGTGAGCTGGAGGGAATCGACAACGCGAAGAACCTCGTCGAAATTCCTTCCCGTGCTCATCGGGTACGTGATCATCAGCTTGATCTGCTTGTCGGGCCCAATCACGTAGACATTGCGCACGGTGGCGTTGTCTTTCGCCGTGCGTCCCTGGGAGCCGCCCTCGGTCTCGGCCGGCAGCATGTTGTAGAGCTTGGCCACCTTCAGGTCGGAGTCACCGATCATGGGATAATTCACCGCAGTTCCCTGCGTTTCCTCAATATCCTTGGACCACGCCTTGTGATCGTCGACTGAATCGACGCTGAGGCCGATGACCTTCACGTTTCGGTTGTCGAATTCCGGCTTCAGCTTCGCCATGTAGCCGAGCTCGGTGGTGCATACGGGCGTGAAATCCTTCGGATGCGAGAACAGGACCGCCCAGCTGTCACCAATCCAATCGTGAAAGTTAATCGAACCGTCTGTGGTTTCTGCGTTGAAATCAGGCGCGGTTGCGCCAATCGCAAGTGCCATAAACCCTCCTACGTGATTGTCTGGGAAAAACGCGGCAATTTGATGAGCTCGCGGTCCATTACACGCGTTTTCCCGAAACCTGTCAAAGCGTTAACTCGAATCGAGAGACACCAGTTTACTTCACAGCCTGTTCGATGCTACAAGTTATAGTTTGCTCAATGCACTCCGGAGTGCACTGAGGAAGCCGGTCCCGTTCGTCTAGCCAGGTCTAGGACACAGCCCTTTCAAGGCTGCAGCACGGGTTCGAATCCCGTACGGGACGTCTAGTGGCCTGTTACAGGCCACTAGAGCTCGCGGTCATCGGTCGCGAGCTCTTACACTTTGGGCCGTGCCTAAGAAGCGCTTCGGACAACACTTCCTCTCCGACCCGAACATACTCGGGCGAATCGTCGATTTTTCCCGGGTCGGACCGTTCGATACCGTGGTCGAGATCGGCCCCGGGCGTGGCGCATTGACGAAAGCGATCGCCGAGCGAGTCAGACGGGTCGTCGCTGTTGAAATCGACCGCGATCTGGCCGAAAAGCTCAGGACATCCGTTCCCGCGAACGTACAGATCGTGGAACAGGACGCCCTCGGGACCGATCTGGCGGCAGTCTCACCCGAACCCTACCACCTGCTCGGTAATCTGCCATACAACATCGCAACCCCCCTGTTCGAGCGATTCGTGGAAGCGCGGACCCACATACTCTCCGTCACAGTCATGATCCAGCGTGAAGTCGCCGACCGGATTCTCGCCGGCCCGGGCAACCGGGACTACAGCCCTCTTTCGATCGGCATTCAGTACTATGCCGAGGTCGAATTCGGCTTCGGGGTCCCGCCGGGAGCCTTCACGCCGCGACCGAAGGTCGATTCCGCGGTAATTCGTCTGACGTGGCGCGATAACGTTGCCGACGCGCCCGCGCTGATGAAGTTCGTGCGGAAAGCGTTCATGTCCCGACGGAAGAAGCTGGTCAACAACCTGATGGCGATGTACGGAAACAAGAATCGCATCGAGCTCACCGACACGTTGACAGCGTTGGGCATCGATTCCGATGCCCGGCCCGAGGACCTTTCCGCCGAAGCGTACGTGAAGCTGTTCCAATCGTTCTGACCACGGCCGCTGTCGACTGGCCAGGGACCCCGTGGTGGTGTTGACACGGCGAACCACCCCGTCTGCGCCGTTGGCGCATCCACCCGGCGTTATCAAACCACCCCGTCTGCGCCTTCGGCGCATCCACCCCTCCTTATCCAAGGAGGGGAGTCGTGTGGGTCCGCGACACAAAAAACTCCCCTCCTCAGATGAGGAGGGGTGGCGCGAAGCGCCGGGGTGGTGTTGATCAAGAAAACCCCGTCTATCCAAGGAGGGGAGCCCTTTGCTGGCAACTGACTACTGACTACCGACTACTGACTACTGGACCCGTTAAGGGTCCTTAACGGATATACTCTTCCCCGATGAGTGCTCGAAAACCACTGGAAGTCGTACCGCTCGGCGGCTTGGGCGAGTTCGGAATGCACACGATGGCGTTCCACTCCGAAGGCTCGATCATCGTCGTCGATTGCGGGCTGATGTTTCCCGAGCAAGAGCTTCTGGGCGTCGATGTCATCGTGCCTGACGTCACCTTTCTACTCGACAACATCGAGCAGGTCGAAGCCATCGTCCTGACGCATGGGCACGAGGACCACATCGGAGCCCTGCCCTTCATCCTGCCCTACCTCAACGTCCCCATCTACGGCAGCTCGTTCACCCTCGAGCTGGTGCGTAAGAAGCTGGAAGATCACGGCCTGCTCGAAGAGGCGACGCTCCACGAAGTCGTTCCCAACGACACGATCGAACTGGGAGCATTCTCCGTCGATTTCATCGCGGTGACGCATTCCATCGTCGATTCGATGGCGCTTGCCATCCGCACTCCGGCCGGGCTCGTCATCCACACCGGTGATTTCAAGATCGATCCCTCGCCCATCGACGGCAGGCACTTTGACCTGCCCGCCTTCGCCTCCTACGGTGAGGAGGGCGTGCTGGCGCTTTTTTCCGACAGCACGAACGCGGAGCGTTCCGGCTACACGCCTTCGGAACGGGCGGTGGAGGACCGTTTCGATGCGATCTTCCGAAGCGCGACGGGCCGCATCGTCGTCTCCTGCTTCACCTCGGCCATCCATCGCATCCAGATCATCGCCGACACGGCGAAACGACACGACCGTAAGCTCGGGTTTCTCGGCAGGCGGATGCTCGCAAACACCGAAATCGCGCAGAACCTGGGATCGCTCCATCTCCCGCCGGGATTGGTCGTTCGGCCCAAGGAGATCAAGAACCAGCCCCGCGAAAAGATCTGCGTCATCGTCAGCGGCTGCCAGGGAGAGCCCATGTCGGCTATGGCCCGTGCGGCCGTGGAGCAGCACAAGGATCTCCACCTGGATGCCGGCGACACGGTCGTACTCTCTTCCCGGATTATACCCGGCAACGAACGCCGGATTTCCCGCATGATGGACCATCTCTACCGGCGGAACACCGATGTCCTCTACCAGGACGGCTCGACGCCACCGGTACATGTGAGCGGGCACGCCAGCGCCGAAGAGCTCAAGGTCATGATGATGCTCGTGAAGCCCCGCTTCTTCATCCCGATTCACGGCAGCTACCGCCACCTGCGCCGGCACGCGGCGCTGGCGGATCAGACCGGTGTGATCGGCGAGAAGGTTCTGCTGGCGGAAACAGGCGACGTGATCCGCTTCGATGAGGCCGGCGTCGACATCGTCGACAAGGCGCCCGTTGGCCGCGTCCTGATCGACGAGGGCAGCCTCGAAGAAGTCGCCGACCTGGTCATCCGAGATCGGAGGCACATCTCGGAAGACGGCATCGTGCTCCCGGTGATCGCGATCAACAAACAGACGGGGGAGATGGAGATCCCTCCCGAGATGGTCTTTCGGGGAATGGCAGTCGACGAAGACGATGAGCTGGTCGAGGAATGCCGTCAGTTGGTCATCGAAACAATCGAATCCTCCACGGTCGAGGAACGTGGCGACTGGTCGATGATCAAAGAAAAAGTCCGCCTGGCCTTGAAGCGCTACATCCGAAAACAACTCTCGACACGACCGTTCATACTGCCCGTCATCATGGAAATTTGATGGAACAGTGGTCAGTGATCAGTGGTCAGTGGTCAGTTTGTGAAGCGGGCCCCCTTGACTGGCCACTCGCCACTGGCCACTGACCACTTCTTCATTCCGAATGGATTATTTACAGGCCATCATCTACGGAACCGTCCAGGGCATCACGGAGTTTCTGCCGATCAGCAGTACGGCTCACCTTGTCCTGCTTCCCTGGTTCATGGGCTGGGAGGATCCCGGCCTCACCTTCGATGTCGCCCTGCACCTCGGCACGCTGGTCGCGCTCGTCTGGTTCTTCCGAGTGGAGTGGATCGCTTTCGCGCGCTCCGCTTTGAACGTCGCCCGGGGCAACCATTCGGGACCGAAC
>CBDAPB010000018.1:0-67227 GCA_965198265.1 Terriglobia bacterium | reverse complement strand
CTTCGGGCCAGCATTGGACGACGGGCAGCCGCCCGAGATCCGGGTTCTCGACGACTTGCTGGCAGGCGGCGGACGAGGTCCGACGCGGCTGCATCAGCACAGCCTTCTTGAGCGTGTTCCGGGACTCCCAGAATCCTTTGAGCGACGGCGGGTTGACGCGCTGGATCGTACCGAGCAGTTCCCTTCCGATCTCCGCCGGGTCCCGCCCAATGGCCGTCACGACGCGCTCCATGGTGCCGAAGAGGTTCATCAGGAGCGGAAAAGAGGCACTCGTTGGGTTCTCGAACAACAGCGCCGGGCCGCCTTCTCGGAGGACACGTTGGGCGATCTCAGGCGCTTCGAGCACAGGATCGACCTCGGCACGAATCCTCCGGAGTTGACCGTTCTTCTCGAGGTGCGTGGTGAAGTCCTGCAGGTTCTTGAATGCCATTAAGCGGATATTACACGGATTACATGGATTCTCGCAGATTTCGCGAGCTCGAGCTCAGGTGTCAAGTCCGGCATCGGAAGGCCACGGATTGCACGGATTACACGGATGGCAAGAAACCTGTGTTCTGCGGTCCTAAAGACCTCAACTAATCCGCTTAATCCGTGCAATCCGTGGCTGGATTTGTCCGTGCAATCGCCATACCCGTTCGCATCAGAACGATCGACAGCCACACCAGCGTGAATCCGAAGAGTTGGACACTATTTGTCTCCGCACCGAGAAACGTCCAGTTCAGAAGCGCGGCGGTCGCTGGGAAGGCCAGTTCGGCTACCGTTGCCCGGAACGCCGGCGTCCGACCAAGGCCCCGGTAGTAGAGCATCAGACCGGCGAATCCCGGTACGAGCGCCAGGAAGACGAGTGGCAGAACGTGTTCGCCCCTCGGCAAGACCGGAGTCTCCATCAGCGAGAAGAGAGTGAGAAGCGGCACGGCACACACAACCCGCAAACCTGTGAGCAAGGTGAATGGAACCTTGGGCACCATCCAACGGCCCAGCACAGTCGTGCTGCCCCATCCCAGCGCCGCAGTCATCGCCAGGAGCGCCGGCCGAAGTTCTACCGCTGAAAGCGGGTCCAGGAGGTTCGCCCCCCCGAAGGAGATCAGGTAGCCGCCAAAGAGGGCTCCGACCACGACGTATGGAAACTTCCGAGACCAGCGCTCGCCTAGAAAGCGCCATGCCAGAGTCATCGCGAACAAAGGCTGCAGCTTCTGGAGCAGTACCGCGGTTGTCGGGTTGCCGGCCTGGATCGCGTAGGTGAACAGAACGGTGGCCGCCGCCGACCCGATCCAGGAAATACCGAGCACTGCCAGCCATTCGGATCTGCCGAGATGTCGCAGCACGCCCCGATGCCGAATCACGATCGGCAGGACGACGAGCGACAGGATCAGGTGCTCATAGAGAACGATGTGCGTGGGTCCAATGACTTGAGTCAGAGGAGCGCGGAATACGGTATCGGTGCCCCAAAGAGCAGCTCCGGCCGCCACCCACAGGACGCCGGACCGAGAAGAGCGTTGTTCAGCGCGACTCATGTGGAGGGATTATCGCGAAGAAGTGGTCCGTTGTCAGTAGTCAGTAGCCAGTTGAAGGAAGTGACGAGTCAGAGCGGACTCGCGCTCCGGCCCGTCACGACAGAAGAAAAGGCCGCGACAGGAGGTGTAGGTGCGGTCTATGACCGCACAATTCTTTGAACAGGAACGGAGCGCGCTCATAGAGCGCACCTACACCCGGTCATGAAGCTTCGCGCACAGAACGAGACTAGTGGCCCCGGTGCGTGTGCAAATCGCTCTTACTGGTGGCTCGAGGCCGGCACGTCGATCGTCAGCTCCTGGCGCGCCCGGTCCCGGACGATCGTGACCGCGACCGTGTCGCGGTTTCTCAGGGACCGTCGGGTCAGATCGCCGGGCGAATCCACGTTGCGGCCGTCGAACTCGACGATGACGTCTCCGGCTCTCAGGCCGGCCGTGGCGGCAGCAGAGTCTTCTTCGATCTCCGCAACCAGGACCCCTTCGTCCGGATCAACGCCGAAGTACTCTCGGAGCTGGTCGGTCATGCTGTCGACGCTAATCCCCAACCGCGAAACGGAGCGGATGACATGAACTCGTGGTACGACGTCCCGGATCCGGTCGCCGAGGCCGGAGAGATCCGGAAGATCATCCGGGATCACAATCCGAAAATCTCGGTCCCCTCTCGGGCGTTCGGCGGTGGTCAACGACAGCGTCTGCTCCTGGCCGTCCCGCAACACCTTCATGTTCACGGTTCGGCCGACCGGCGTTTCACGGACAAGCCTCGTAAACTGCACCACGCCGACGACCGGCTGGCCGTTGAACTCGGTGATCACGTCGCCAACCTCGATGCCCGCTACGGCGGCCGGGCTGTCGTCGTCGACACGGCCGACGCGGACACCCTGCTGCTCGCCGTCGCTGATCGACACCCCCAGGAAGCTCCTGTTCCGAACCTGCGCCTGGAGGGCGACGGCAAACACGAGCAAGAGCGGAAATACAAAAAGGACTCGTTTCATCTCACTCACCTCTCAAGAAGAACTCCCCCCACGGGGACGGACAGATTTCTCCCAGAACCTAGCAGCCCGCGGCAGAAGTCTGATGGCTCGCGTTACGGCGGCGTTGCGCCAGATGCTAGGCGCCGCGCCGACGGCGATGCTGGTACATCGTTTAGGAGCGGGAACAACGCAGATGGTGTGACGCCGCCGTAACCCTTCGGGCGCACGGGGGTTGCGGTCGGATACTTTGTTACTCGTCGTCATGATGAAACAGCATCAATTCCTCCTCGCGCCTCGTCTCCGCCTCCGAAGACCCGTGCGCGCGAACCATCAGACTTCTGCCACGGGCTGCTAGGGCTTTGACGTGGCGTGTTAAGAATTGTAATCGAGCTACCAGAACGCTCTAGCAGCCCGTCATAACTGACAGAATAAAGATGACTTGCTGTAGACTAGCCGTTCCCGGCACCAGACATGAAAACCAGGGTGCACCCTCATATCAGATATAATCCTAGGACTGTATCTGTTTTTCGAAAAGGATGTATTTTTTGTTGCGTCCACACAGGCGCTTGAAACAGAATGAGGCTCCCTCAGGACGAGGGCAGCCAACACGGAGGGACCCGTGTCTAGCACAGCACTGAAGCTGGCAGAAAAGATTCGTCAGACAGGACGTCGATCACCGCAAGATCTCATTCCGCTGATCGGCCAGGCCGAAAAACTGGCTTCTACCGCCGAAGACCCCTTCACCCGTGGTGTGTGCGTACGCGCCACCGGCAACGCACATCAGCTACTCAATAATTTCGCCGCCGCCATGGAACACTACGATGAGGCGATCTCAGTGTTCGATTCCAGCGGCGATTCCGAACAGGTCGGCAGAACGCTGCTGGCAAAAGTCGGCCTCCTGTTCTATCTGAGTCGCTTCGACGAGCTGTTCGATTGCGCCGAGACGGCCCGAACCCTGTTCGAAGAAGGCAACGATGAGGCCAGCCTGGCACGCCTGAATGTCAACCTGGGCAACGCCTACCACCGGTTGGATCGCTATCACGAAGCGCTGGAGAGCTACGATCGAGCATTCCCCGTTCTGGAGCGGGTGGGTGATCGCGAAGGCCTCCTGGCCTCTTCGCTCAACTCCGGAGTCGTCCTCACCGCCCTGCATCGATTCGATCAAGCCGACGCGCGCTACGAAAGGGCCTTCGATCTCGCGGCTGAGCTCGACATGCCTGCGATCGAGCTGCAGAGCCGGTACAACCGTACCTACCTGGATTACTTGAAAGGCAACAGCGGTCGGGCCCTGCGGGGAATGCTGGAGCTGAAGAAGGAGTTCGAGCGCGGGGCCGACGATCGTCACGTCTGCCTGTGCTGGTTGGACGAGGCCGAGATGCTGCTCGAGATCGGCGATCTTTCAGAATCGATTCGATCGGCACGCAGAGCCCGGGCACTGGGCATGAAGATCGGGCTGAATTACGAAGTCGGCAAAACATTGCTCTTCGAGGCGGTCGCATCGCTTCGGATGGGCCGGAACGATGAAGTCAATCGGCTGTTGGGAGAAGCCGTCAAACGCTTTGAGTCGGAAGGTAACAGCGTCTGGACAGCCGTTTCAAAGGCGCAAGCCGCGCTGTTCAGGGGTGAACGCGGGGAGGCTCACGCATTGAGAGAGGCGACGGCGGCCCGGGCGCTTCTGGAAGATCGTTCCCTGCCCGACCGGTTGGCTATGGCCGACATCGTCATCGGGCGAATTCAACGGAACTCCGGGGATCGAGCGTGCGCCATCGACTCTTTCGAATCCGCCGCGAAGCTTGCGGACGAGAGTCGCTCGGAGTGGATGCAATTCCACGCCTACTACGAATTAGGGGCGTCGCTTTCCGAGATCGATAAGACGCGGAGTGTTGAATTCCTGGGGAAGGCCGAATCCATGCTGGATTCCCTCTGGCATCGGATCGGATCGGACGACCTCAAGATGGCCTTCCTGACCGATCGCGAGAACGTTTACACGCAAATGATGCCGACCGCCGCGTCCACTTCGGCTCCGGACGCCTTCCGGCTTTCGGAGCGGGCTCGCTCCCGGGTCCTGGTGGAACGGCTGGCTCCCACCGATGAGGGCGTCTTAGACGCTGAGGGCGTCTTATCCGAGGGGCTGGCCCAACGTCTGGAGCCCGACGAAACGATCCTCGAGTACTTCGTCGCCGGAAACGATCTGTACATCTTCATCGTCAATCGAGGAACCACCGAGTGCGTCCATCGAGCCGGCGTGGTCCCTTCGCTCAGATCCGAATCGAGCCATCTCGAGCGGCACATCGCAAGCTGCAGTGTCAAGTTCGAGCGGCTAGCCAAGGTCATTCATCACCTGGAGCGGACGGCGAGGGAACATCTGCAGCAGCTCTACGAGGCTTTGATTGAGCCCGTTCGTGACAAAGTGACCAAACACGTCACCGTCGTGCCTCATGGCTTCCTGCACGGCGTTCCGTTCCACGCCCTCCACGATGGCACATCGTTCTTCTGCGAAGATCATTCCATCGGCTACAGTCCGAGCGCGACGCTGTATGCAACCCCGGTCCAGGAAGAAGAACCAGTGGAACCGCCACTATTCGTCGCTTTTTCCACGGACGAAAAGGAAGACATCGTCGCAGAGGTGGAACAGTCCGCGGCACATTTCGATGACGCTGTCGTGCTCATCAATCCGTCTCCTTACGAGCTCGGCCACCACCTGAAGCAATATCGGGAGTTGGTCCACGTCGCCGGACATGCCGGCATCGACGCGGTCCAGGGGGCGCTTTCCTGGCTGGAAACCAGCGAGGGTCGCCTCACGAGCCGGGAACTGATGGACATGGAGTTCCGCGCGGGCACTCTGGTCGTCACCGGCTGTCACACCGCGCGACGGGTGATCTCGGCCGGCGACGAGTGGCAAGGGCTGATGAGAGCTTTCTACCTATCTGGCGCACACACGATCGTCTCGGCGTTCTGGGCCATACGGGATGAGTCGGCGCAATCCTTTTCCCGACAGTTCTATCAACTCTACGACGGCACGAACGCGCCGGCGGCCACCCATGGCGCCGCGGCGACGATTCGCGCCACGTTTCCGCATCCGTACTTCTGGGGCGGATTCGGAACTTTCGTCCGAAAACACGGAGGAACTCGCTATGCAACATGATGTTGTCGAAATTCGGGGATCACTTCTGTTCGATTCCTGGTTCGAAGAAACACCCCGGGTCCGGAACCCGTCACCCGAGGACCGGCATCTGATCTACGAGGGTGGCGGAGTCATCCTCGATCTGCTGGTCAAACGCACGAACGGGGACCCCTGCCTCCACGTCGGGGGCCAGGTGCTGCCCGACACGGATTCCATCGGGAACGTCGCCAACGTCCCCGTCGTAATCGAGACTCGAAGGAAGAAAACGTCGACGCGGACGAATCCGATCGGAGAATTCATGTTTCACTCGGTTTCGAACGCGGACTTCGATCTCACGATCATGCTGGACAATCGACGGTTTGTGGTGCGAGGGCTCTCACGCAGCGATCCCCGAGATTGGCAACTAGGACGTGTTAACACTAAAGAGCAAGAATGTTTTATAATAGGGCATGGAGATCACACAGGAGCAGTATTGTCGCATCGAGCCGGAGCTGCCGCGTCAGCGGGGGAACGTCAGTCTTTCGAACCTGACGGTCTTGAACGCCATTTTGTATGTGGCTGAGCAGGGCTGCAAGTGGCGCGGTCTGCCCAAGCGCTTTGGCAACTGGCACACCATCTACACCCGGATGAACCGCTGGTCCAAGAACGGCGTGCTCGACGCCGTCTTCGAAAAACTCCAGCGCGAGCAACTGGTGCGCATCCGGGTGGAAGCCGTTTCGATGGACTCAACCATTGTGAAGGTGCATCCCGACGGCACGGGTGCGTTAAAAAAAACGGTCCGCAAGCGATCGGCAAATCCCGCGGCGGATGGACCACCAAGATTCATCTGGTTGCCGCGAATGCTCGAACGGCAATAACGTTTGCGCTCTCGCCCGGCCAAGCGCACGACGCCCCGCAGGGCCGCGATCTGCTCGCCGGTCTGGGGCCACTACCCGAGCCGCTACCGCTGCTGATGGACCGCGCCTACCAGGACGACCAGACCCGCCAATTGGCTCTGGATTTTGGGTGGATTCCCGTCGTGCCGCCCAAGCGCAACCGCCTGGAGCCGTGGGAATACGACCGCGTTCTCTACCGCCGCAGGAACGAAGTCGAGAGGCTCTTCCGCCGACTCAAAGGTTTCCGGCGTATCTTCTCCCGTTTCGATAAACTCGACGTCATGTTCCTCGCCTTCCTTCACTTCGCTCTCATCGTCGAGGCACTACGGTAGTGTTAACACGCCCTAGCTTGTTCGCCAAGTTGTTAACCCATTTCTTTCCATGGATGGAGAACTCAAGAAATGCGAAGATGCCTAATTCTGACCCTACTGATAGCGGGATTCCTGCTCCCCAACCTACCCGTCGCCACTGCTGCCGACACCCATAGATTGATCGTCACGCTCAAAAAAGAAAGGGCGGTCAAGCGACTCGAAAACAGGTACCAGGTCAACGTGCTCGCCCAAGTGGGCAGCGAACCGGTTTTCCTTATCGAAGTCGACGACAAGTATCGGAAGAAACTGGAAAAGGACAAGAGGGTCGTCGAAGTCGAACAAGACCAGCTGATCTCCCTGGATCAGTACCCGGAGCAGCAGGGGGAGGAGGACGACGGTTACGTCCAGCTGGAGCAGTCGGTGATGTCGCTCTTTGGCGACTTTGGATGGGAGGACTTCTATGGCACCCAGGTCCTGAAGGATTACATGGATCAGGAGCCCCTGCACATGATCGATGCCGACGATGTACACGACCTCTCGACCGGAGCCGGCACGAAGATCGCGTTCATCGATACCGGTGTCGATTTCGACCACCCGGCCTTGGGGCCCTGGGTGGAGCCGGGAGTCGATCTACTCGGAACAGGATCGGCTTCCGAATGGAGCGGCCTGGATCAGTCGGTGATGTCCCTGTTCCAGGTCGGAGTTCAAGAGATCGCGAGCGGGGTCTCGCTCGATCAGTCCGTGATGTCGCTGTTCTGGGAAAGCATACAGATCTTTCTGGACCAATCCGTCATGTCGTTGTTCGGCAATGGCGCAGGTGAGGAAGAGGTGGTTCCCTTTCGCCCGATGTTCGGTCACGGCACTCTTGTAGCCGGAATCCTGCACGCCGTCGCGCCAGAAGCCGTGCTGGTTCCGATTCGGACCTTCGACGTCTCGGGACACTCGTCCCTGTTTCTGGCAACGGCGGCCATCTATGCGGCGGTCGATCTGGATGTGGACGTGATCAACATGAGCTTTTCGATTGGAGAAGACTCCGAAACATTCCAGCGCGCGCTGGAGCACGCCTGGTCGAACGGAGTCGTGCTGGTCGCTTCGGTCGGAAACGACTCGAGGGACGCCGAGGACGTCTATCCCGCATCGTACCCGTTCGTCATAGGGGTCGCAGCTACCGAGAAGAAAGACCCCTACCTGGCTGCTTTCTCGAATTACGGCAACACGGTCAACGTCGTAGCCCCAGGTCAAGGAATCGTCTCGACGTATCCAGGCGGCCTGTACGCCATCGCGTCCGGCACGTCGTTCAGCTCGCCGCTCGTGTCCGGGGGAGTCGCTCTTCTGATGTCGGTTGGGAATCGCGGCGACCTGGCGGCACAGAAAATCGTCTTTACGGCCGATTCGATCGATGACGACAACCCGGAGTTTCGCGGCATGCTGGGCTGGGGACAAATGAACCTGGAATCGGCACTGGACCCGGCCAAGGCCGAAGAACTCATTCGCGCAGCGGAGGCTTCGGGCGGCAACTGATTCTCGATTTGGATCACATCAGTCGGGAAAGAAGAATGGCAAAGCCAAAGGCAAAAAGAAAAACTGAGCCGGTCGCCTCGAGCGACGCGAGCCGGGAATCGAAACAAGGAGCGGGTCCGATGGGGATTTCACCCGCCGAAGTCGGCCTGATCGGACGATTCGGACGGACGATCACGCAAACACAGGATGTCCGAAGGGTCGTGGCCGAGGCCCTGAAGATCATCCGGAAGCTGACTCCCGCCGTCGAGTTTCGCGTCGTCTACGCCACGGCAGGAGCCTGGAAGGAGTGGCACGCCCTCGGACGCCGCATCCGCTCCTACGACCATGCCGAATGGCCGTCCCCGTCCCCGGCCGCACAGACCGTCGCATTCGAAACCGGAAGCGAGCAATACGGTTTTGTTTCGATCAGTCCGGCCTCGGAGGACAGGGTGTGGGTTCTGGAGTTGATGGCTCCGCAGATTTCCGCCGTCCTGACCCTGCGTGCGGCCCTGCTTCGGGCCCAGAAGCACGCATTATCCGAGACGGAACTGGTTCGCGAAACCTTGCGGGCTCGTGATCAAGAACGACGACGGATCACCCACGAGCTGCACGACGACGTGGGCCAGATGATCGCGACACTCAAACTGAAGCTCAAGCTGTTGGAAAACCGGATCTTAGAGAGCGGTTCTGCGGCCGCCGCGACCGAGGAGCTGGCCGCAGCCCGCGAGAGCGTGGGCCAGTTGCTGGCAAGGGTTCGGAATCTATCTCACACGCTGTATCCGAGAATCCTCGACACTCTCGGTCTGGTCCCTGCGCTGGAGGAACTGGCGAACCAGGTGTCGGGGCCTTTGGGCGTGAATGCGCGCTGCACGGTGCGCGGCAACCCGAGGCCCCTGGATGAACCCACGACCCTCGCTTTGTACCGATGCTGTCAGGAGGCGCTCAGCAACGCGATCAAGCATTCCGGGGCGTCGAAAGCGGCCATAGACGTGTATTTTTCGGAACAGCAGGTCCGGATAACGGTCGAAGACAATGGGTGCGGCTTCGACCCTCGTCGTTTCTACGATGCCAGTGGAAAACTGATGAGCTCGGGTTTCTGGACGATCCGACAAAGGATGAGCGACACCGGCGGATCCTTCCGGCTCGGCACGGCGTCGGGCCGGGGAACCACGGTTGAAATGATCGTGCCCTTAACAACAGGAGGAAAGGATGACAAACGGAAAGATACGACTGTTGATCGCGGATGATCACGCCATATTGAGACAGGGGCTGAGACGAATACTGGAAGAAGAGCAGGACATGGAAGTCGTGGGCGAAGCTTCCACCGGTTCCGAGGCTGTCGAACTGGCCGGGGAACTGCATCCGGATATCGTCATCATGGATATATCGATGCCCGGGCAGAACGGGATCGAAAGCACCCGGGAAATCGCCACGAAAGGTGGCTCCAAAGTCTTGATGCTGACCGTCCACGATGAAAGGCAGGTCATCGCCAGCGCCATCACTGCCGGCGCCGCCGGGTACCTGCTGAAGGACTCGCTCGACAACGAACTCATCACAGCGATCCGCACGATTCACTCGGGCGGGACCGTCTTCTCCTCCGAGGTGACGAAGACGCTGGCCAATCTCGGGTCAGGCCAGGACGAAACTCGCAGAGGCCTGGAAGCACTCACGCCCCGCGAGAAGGAAGTGTTCTACCTCCTTGCCGAGGGCAAATCGTCGAGCGAGGTCGCCGACGAGCTGTTCGTGAGTCCCAAGACGATCCATACGCATCGGCAGCACATCATGGACAAGCTTCGCATCCGGACAATCGGCGAGTTGATTCGCTACGCGATCCGCGAAGGACTGGTCAACACGGTGTGAGTCGGGTAACGGCCGGCTAGAATCGGTCGCGTCACGGTGTCGAGCGGCGGATTGTGGTGTGTCGCACCCGTTTGCTCGATCCGTCTTGATCCCGGCTGCGTCTTCAGGTCATCCGGTCTCACTTCGCCTCAATCCCGCCGTGTCGAGCCCGCTTGAACCTATCATTCGCGACCGCGACGGCCGGCGATTCTCCGCCACACACTCCCCATTCGAGCGGCTGCCGGTACCCGCCTGCCGGGGAAATCACACTCTTCGGGCCCCAGACCGCACCTTGCCATAGAAGGTTTTCCTATCCCAACAGCCTAGGAGTCTGCGCGGCAGAAGGACCGGGATTGGGCGGATAGAGATCGAAGATAGGACATGTCACGAACCTACCGACCATATCTTCCGGAACAGAACCTGCTGCTGCCGCCGTCGCTGAGAGATTGGCTGGCCGAAGATCACCTGTCGTACTTCATATCGGATGCTGTGGACGCAATGGATTTAAGCGCGTTCGAACAGCGGTATGGGTCTGAAGGGCCAGGCAATCAGGCCTTCGATCCGCGGATGATGGTGAAGGTGTTGATCTATGGCTACGCGACCGGGGTGTTCTCGTCCAGGAAGATCGCGGTGAAGTTGACCGACGACGTGGCGTTCCGGATGTTGGGAGCGGAGAACTTTCCCGCGCACCGTACGATCTCGGATTTTCGCAAACAGCATCTTGAGGAGTTCGGGAACCTGTTCGTGCAAGTGGTGCGGATGGCGCGAGAAGCGGGTCTGGTGAAGATGGGAACCGTGGCAGTGGACGGAACCAAGATGCGGGCCAATGCGAGCAAACGCAAAGCGATGAGCTATGAACGCATGAAGAAGCAGGAGACCGAGTTGGGTGAGCAGATTCGGGATCTGGTGAATCGGGCCAGGACGATCGATGAGGAAGAAGACCAGCGTTACGGCAAGGACCGGCGCGGCGACGAACTGCCCGAGGGGTTGGCGACGCGCAAGAAGCGATTGGCCACGATCCAGGCGGCAATGAAGCGGCTCGAAGAGCGTCAAATGGCTGCGGACCAGGAAGCGGGACGGGAATCGGGAGACGACAAACCGGGCAGCGGTAAGAAAGGCAAGCCGTTCAAACGCCCCATGGGTGAGCCCAAGCCAAAAGCCCAGGACAACTTCACCGACCCGGAAAGCCGGATCATGAAGACCTCCACCGCAGGGTTTCAGCAATGCTACAACGCACAGGCGGTGGTCGATTCTGAGGACCGGATCATCGTGGCGACAACGGTGAGCAACAATGCGGCGGATGTGGGGCAGTTGGAGCCGGCTCTGGAGGCGTTGAACGACAATCTGGGAGAGCATCCCGACTGCGTGCTCGCGGATGCGGGATACCGATCCGAGTCGAATTTAGAAATGCTGGAACAACGTCAAATCGATGGGTATGTTGCGATGGGCCGCGAAAAGGACCTCGCCGCCGCTCCCCTTCCACCTGAAGACACTGCGTTTGGCCGGATGGTCCGGAAGATGAAAACCCAGCGTGGACGGGACCGTTACCGGGCCAGAAAGCACATTGGGGAACCGCCCTTCGGGTGGATCAAGTCGGTGCTGGGATTCCGACAATTCAGTCTGCGGGGTTTGGACAACGCGGCATGTGAATGGAATCTGGTTACTCTGGCGGTGAACTTACGACGGATGAACGAGAAGATCGCATGGGCATAATCCGGGAAACCGGGACTCGCCAAGCCCACCACACGGCTCACGACTCCAGTCCGCAACGGCCTGAGCTCGGCTTGGTGGCAGAATCGGCAGGGGCTCCTCGGAAATCGCGATCAAATCCCATGGAACACCCATCCTTCTCGTTCCGCCGCGCAGGCTCCTAGGTCCTTAGCATAGAATGGTTATGTTTCAGAGTTTCTGCAAAAAGGTCCTGAAATAGGAAGGGGCCAGGGTATCTCCGAAAAGTTGGTAACGAATCAACTTTGAAACGAAGGAGATGAACCGATGGCCCGAACTAAGATTAAGCGAAAGGGAGTGGATTGGAAAGAACTGTTAGGAGAGGAACAGGATCTGCTGAAAAGCGTCGTGCAGGAGGTGGTTCAGGAGATTCTCGAGGCGGAGATGGACCAGGTTGAGGGGCTCCCCATTCTTCGGACAGCAACCCCCGGGTCTTAAGGTGGATCGCTGCCACTGAAATGGGTTGATATTTAGCCCGTCGCCGAGCCTGTGGGAACTGTGAAAAAGCCGAGTCTTCGAGGCTGTTTTCAAGCAGCTGTGGGAATCCGAGTTGTGTGCGGATTTCCACTGCGGAGTCAGTTTCCACAGGCCCCTGGCGCGCGCTGAAAGTAAACGGTCTCGGGCGTCTGATAGTCGAATACTTGATGGCCGCGTTCCTGATTGTAAAACCTGAAATATAGGTTCAGGTTCGAGATCGCCTCGGAAACGCTCAAGTAGTCCTTCAGGTACACTTCCTCGTACTTCACGGTGCGCCATAAGCGCTCGACGAAGATGTTGTCCAGGAACCGGCCCCGGCCGTCCATGCTGATCGTGATGCCCTGGTCTTCCAGTCGGCTCGTGAAGACATCGCTGGTGAACTGAGCCCCCTGATCCGTGTTGAAAATCTCCGGTTGCGCTTGCCTCAGCGCCCAGTCCAGTGCCGACACGCAAAATCCACTGTCCATCGACGTGGACACTTCCCAAGCCAGCACGTACCGGCTGAACCAGTCCATGATCGCCACCAGATAGATGAATCCCTGCCGGAGTCGGATATACGTGATATCGGTGGCCCACACCTGATCGGGACGCACAATCTCCAGATTGCGCAACTGGTATGGGTAAATCCGGTGTCCCGGGGCTGGCATCGACAACCGCGGTTTGGGATAGATCGCTTCCAGTCCCATGAGCCGTAGCAGTCGCCGAACCCGCTTCGCATTGACCTGCCGACCTTGCGTCTCCAACCACCAGGTCATACGCCGAATCCCGTAGAACGGGGTCCGCGTATACTGCTCGTCCAACAGACGCATCAACGCGATGTTCTCGGCGCTCTCGCCCACCGGTGTGTAGTAGAGTCCGGATCGGGACACTCCGGTCAACCGACACTGCTCGACGATGCTCAACTCGTCGTGATTTGATTCGATCCATGGCCGTCGTTGCTCTAACGGGAAAGTCCCGACTTTTTTTTGAGCCACTCCACCTCGATCTGTAATTTTCCGATCTGTTGGTAAAGTTCGGCCTGTACTTGCTCATCGACTTCACTGGCCGGGGATCGACCATTGGAGAAGATCTCCGATACGCCGTCGAGCACTTGCTTTTTCCACTTCGTCACCATGTTCGGGTGAACTTCGTAGTGGGACGCGAGCTCCTGGATCGTGCGCTGTCCCTTGACCGCTTCCACGGCGATCTTTGCCTTCAATGCCGCGCTGTACTGCTTCCGTCCTCGCTTCTTCATCTGCCTCTCCTGAGGCAGCGATCTTACACCTTAGCAACCTGTCCGAATTTTGGGGAGCACCTCAGGTCGTGGGTGCGATCAAGAGCGAACGAACAGGGGGTCGCACAGGATATCGGAGCGGCTACTACGAGCGAGGTCTGGTCACACGGGTGGGCAAGTTGGAGCTGCGCGTGCCGCAGGATCGTGCCGGCCGGTTCAGTACGGAAGTGTTTGAGCGCTACCAACGCAGCGAGAAAGCTTTCGTGGCCAGCTTGGCCGAGATGTACGTGCAGGGGGTATCGACACGGAAGGTGAAAGCGATCACCGAAGAATTATGCGGGCATTCGTTTTCGGCGAGCACGATCAGCCGGATCAATAGGACATTGGACACGGAGCTGAAAAAGTTTGCGACGCGAGGATTGGAAGAAGAATACCCCTACCTGATTCTGGATGCGCGCTACGAGAAGGTGCGCGAAGACGGGGTGATCCGGAGCCGGGCGGTCCTGGTAGCGATCGGAATCAACTGGGACGGCCGGCGCGGTGTGTTGGCGGTGGAACTGGCGGGACGGGAGAGCACGACCAGTTGGAGGCAACTCTTGCTGAGTTTGAAGCAACGCGGCTTGTGCGGGGTGGAGTTCGTGGTGACCGACGATCATGCGGGGTTGAAGAAAGCCATCGCAGAAGTCCTGCCCGAAGCGATCTGGCAACGCTGCTACGTCCACTTTCTTCGAAACGCATTGGATTATTTGCCGCGCAAAGCCGATGACGATTGTCTCCAGGAACTGCGTTGGCTCTACGACCGGCGGAACCTCCAGGAAGCGCGGCAGGATCTGGCGGCGTGGTTAACCAAGTGGGGGCAGAAATATCCCAAACTTTGCGACTGGGTCGAAGACAACATCGACGAGACGCTGAGCTTCTACACGCTGCCGCGCCAGCATCACAAGCACATGAAATCCACCAATATGCTGGAACGGCTCAACGAGGAGATCAAGCGGCGAACGCGCGTGGTGCGGATCTTCCCCAACGCAGCCAGCTGTTTGCGTTTGATTCGGGCGCTGACCACCGAAACGCATGAGAACTGGATCGAAGCGATCCGCTACTTGAACATGGATCTGTTGAAGGAACACAAAAAGGACTGGCACCGTCAGACGCCCGCTGCCTAAACGCGTCAAAACGGGCCGACCCATGATCGACTCGGATGTCGATCGGCGATTACAGAGCATCCTGGAGCGGAAAATCGCTGCGGAACACTTTCGAGGGGGCGAAAGAAAGAAAAAGAACCAAAAAGAAAGAAACGCAGAGGCCTGATGGAAATGACGCCTCAGAGGAAATCCGCAAAAGACGCGGATTCCCTCTGAGCCTTGGAAAAGTTTCGCCAAGAACGCTCAGCTTTACCACATTCCCACAGGCCCGACGGCGATCAACATTCAAGAACTGAATTTTCGGAAATACTTTTTGCAGAACTTGACGCACACAACTCATAGAATACGGGGACCGATCCGTAACGACGGCCCGAGGGCTCCGGCCCCAGCCCGCGGCGCTGGTGTCAACAAGCGCTCGTGCCCCGTTCCGCATCCGTACTTTTGTTGATTCGGAATTTTTCTGGCCGAAAACGAGGAGGAACTCGTTATGAACCATGATGTTATCGAAATTCGGGGCTCACTTCTTTTTGATTCCTGGTTTGAAGAGGTGCCCCTGGTCCGCAATGCCTCTGCTGAGGACCGGCACCTGATCTATGAAGGCGGGGGAGTCATCCTTGATCTTCTCGTGAAACAGTCCGACGGAAGCCCGTGCCTCCATGTCGGAGGCCAGGTGATGCCGGAAACCGACTCGCTGGGTAATGTCTCTAACCTCCCGGTCGTGATCGAAACGGAACGGGAGAAGACGTTGACGCGGACGAACCCCATCGGGGAGTTCATGTTTCACACCGTGCCCAGCGGAGATTTCGACCTGACGATCTCGCTCGAGGACCGCCGTTTTGTCGTTCGAGGGTTGTCCCACGACGATCCCCGCGCCTGGCAACTTGCCTATTCCATGGGTGGAGAAGCGTAGGGAGGCATAGGCCCGATGCATCGACGCATCATCCTGGTTCTGGTTCTTCTGGCCTGGCTGCTGCCCGGCGTGGCTGTAGCTGCGGGGACCCGGACCTTGATCGTGACTCTCAAGGACGAGAAGGCGATCAAGACAATCACGAACAAGTACGAGGCCGACGTCATCGGACAGATCGGCGACGAACCGATTTACCTGCTGCAGGTCGAAGACGATACGGAGCTGTTCAGGAAGCTGCGTCTTGACCAATCGGTACTCGACGTCGAAGAAGACCGAATTGTCGAGCTGGCCAAGAGGGGGGACAAGGCGAGCTCCTCGGGCCCCGGCGCGCCGGTCCACCTGCACCAGGGCACGGTGCCGCTCTTCCAGAGCATGATGTCTTTGTCCGGGGACCATCCGAAGACATCGTTTTTCGGAACCGAGGTACTTGAGGCTTACGCCGACCAGGAGGCCCTCGACCTGATTCACGCGCCCGACGTCCGGCACTTGGCGACCGGAGCGGGCACACGCATCGCCTTCATCGACACCGGCGTCGACTACGATCATCCGGCCCTTCGGCCATGGCTCGAATGGGGCGTCGACCTGCTTGGAGGAACAGGAACGGCATCGGAGTTCGGTGGAGTGGACCAGTCGGTGATGTCGCTCTTCGAAGAGTTTGTCAGGCAGGGCGAGAACGGAAAGATCAACCAGTCGACGATGTCTCTCTTCTGGGATGAGCTGCGACGGCTGGGCCTGGATCAATCTGTCATGTCGCTCTTCTGGGAGGCGCTCCACACGCTGGGCTTGGACCAGTCCACGATGTCCCTGTTCGCCGAACACCTGCAACAGTTGTATCTGGGCCAGTCCACGATGTCCCTGTTCTGGGAGGAACTCCGCCGGTTGGGCCTGGATCAGTCCGTCATGTCGTTGTTTGCCGAACAGTTGGTGAAGCTGGGCGTCAACCAGTCCACCATGTTCCTGTTCTGGATGGGACTCGAAGAGCTGTACCTGAATCAGTCCACCATGTCCCTGTTCTCAGACGGGTTGCGGGAAATGTACCTGGATCAATCGGTGATGTCGCTCTTCGGGGACGACGTCAAGGTCTGGGACAGCTTCGGTCATGGAACCCTCGTCGCGGGCCTGCTGCACGCGTGTGCGCCCGAAGCCAGGCTGGTCCCGATCCGGGCATTCGACTCGCAGGGTCAATCAACCCGGTTCCTCGCAATCGCCGCGGTCTACGCCGCTATCCAGCGCGGCGTCGACGTGATCAACATGAGCTTCTCGATCGGCGAAGATTCGAAGGCGTTCAAGAAAGTGATCGATCTCGCCCGGTCGCGTGGAATCGTCCTCGTCGCATCGGTTGGAAACAATTCCGAAGATGCGGGTGACGTCTATCCGGCGGCGTATCCCGAGGTCATCGCGGTTGCCGCGACAGACCTGGAAGACCGCCTGGCCGACTTCTCGAACTTTGGCGAGAGTATCTCGGTAACGGCTCCCGGAGTCGGCATCGTGTCGACATTTGCTGGAAGCCACTACGCCGGAGCTCCTGGAGGCCTCTACGCCTTAGTATCGGGTACGTCTTTCAGCGCGGCGCTGGTGAGCGGTTCGGTTGCCCTTCTCATCGGTCTCGGAGAGCGGGCCACCGAAGCGGCGGACACGATCATAGATACCGCAGATTCGATCGAGGAACTGAACCCGGAGTTCTTAGAGGAGCTAGTAGGCGAAGGACGCATCAATCTGCTGAACGCTTTAGGGGAGGAGCAGGAGGGCTCGACGAAGAGTTCCAAGAAGAGTTCTTCAAAGAGTAGCGGCAAGGGATAGATCCCGAAGAAGAAACATTAATTGAACGGAATGGACATCTCCAAGTCAGACGTCAGCCTGATCGGACGATTCGGACGAACCATCACACAGGCCAAGGACATGCGGTCGGTCGTGGCGGAAACGCAGAAGATTGTCCGGCAGCTGACGCCGGCCAAGGAGCTGCGAGTAGTCTACCGGTCCGGGTCCGAGTGGAAGGAATGGTATGCCACCCGACACCGGATCCGGGAATTCGAGGTCGCGGAGTGGCCCTCTCCCTCACCGGCCGCCCAGACCGTCTCGTTCGGCAACGGAGAGCCCCAGTTCGGCTTTGTCTCGACGAGCCCGGCTTCGGAAGAGCACGGCTGGATTCTGGAACTGCTGGCGCCGCAGATTGCGGCGGTTCTGACGATGCACGCAGCCGTGCGGCGCGCCCAGAAGAACACCGGGTCGGAAACCGCTCTCGTGCGTGAAACCTTGCGGGCCCGGGACGAAGAGCGTCGCCGGATCACTCATGAGTTGCACGACGATGTTGGTCAGACGATCGCAACCCTGAAACTGAAACTCAAGCTGCTCGAGAACCAGATAAGGCGTAACGGGAACGCAGCAAGAGCGCTCGAGGAGCTGGCCGAAGCACGCGGGGAAGTTGGCAGCCTGCTGTCGAAGGTCCGGAATCTGTCGCACACGCTCTACCCGAGGATCCTGGACACGCTGGGCTTCGTCCCCGCGCTGGAGGAACTGGCTGGCCAGGTGTCGAGCTCCTCGGAGGTCGATTTGCGCTGCAATTTTCACGGCAGACCGCGCCCGCTGGAAGAGTCGCCCACCCTCGCGCTGTACCGGTGCTGCCAGGAAGCGATCAGCAATGCCATCCGGCATTCCGGGGCGTCTGCGGTAGCCATCGAAGTCGGTTTTTCCGACTCGGAGGTTCGAGTTGCTGTGGAGGACAACGGAAGGGGATTCGATCCCCGGCGTTATTTCGATTCGAGTGGAAAACTGATGAGTGCTGGTTTCTGGACCATCCGGCAACGGATGAATGACGTCGGCGGATCCTTCCGGGTCAGCACGGCGTCGGGTCAGGGAACCACGGTGGAAATGATCATCCCGCTGGGAACAAGAGAAGAAGATGACAAAGGAAAAAATAAGACTGGTAGTCGCTGACGATCACGCCATCTTGAGGCAGGGACTGAAACGGATTCTGGAGGAGGAGCCGGACATAGAAGTTGTCGGTGAAGCCTCATCGGGCTTGGAAGCCGTCGCACTTGCCGCGAAGTTGCATCCCGATATCGTGATCATGGACATCTCCATGCCCGGTCAGAACGGCATCGAAAGCACCCGGGAGATCGCCACCAAGGGCGGCTCGAAGGTTTTGATGCTTACCGTCCACAGCGAGCGGCAGGTGATCGCAAGTGCCGTGACCGCGGGAGCCGCCGGCTACCTGCTGAAGGACTCGCTGGACAACGAACTCATCACCGCTGTCCGGACGATTCACCAGGGAGGCTCCGTCTTCTCCACCGACGTGACGAAAGTCCTCGCCAACCTGCAGCCGGGTGAGGAGCAAGCGCGACGGGGCCTGGAGGCGCTCACTCCCCGCGAGAAGGAAGTCTTCTACCTGCTTGCGGAGGGCAAGTCATCCAGCGAAGTCGCAAAGACGCTGTTCGTCAGCCCAAAGACGATTCACACGCATCGCCAGCACATCATGGACAAGCTGGGACTCCGGACGATCGGAGAGCTGATCCGGTATGCAATCCGGGAGGGGCTGGTGAACGCTGTTTGAGGCTGGCTGCCTCAGACCGTGCTAGTGGCCTGTAACAGTGCTATCGGTACCATCGCCGATGGGTCTTGCGGGCGAGGTCGAGGAGGAAGACGGAAAGCGATGCTCTTTCATCGGTGACGGCTTCCGACAAAGAGATCGCTCGCAACCCCCATCGGCCCGAAGGGTTCGGCCCAACGGCGCCGTCTTCGGTGTCGTAACGCCCTCGCAATGAAACAGCATTGGCTCGAGCGTCACTCCTAGAATCCGACGCCGTTCCGCCGAACGCTGGTACCGATAGCACTGTTACAGGTCACTAGTACTCCCGGATCGAGATCGGGGAGTACGGGAAGGTCGAGTTGGCGTTGTTGATCATCGTCGTGTCGTAGCGAACCCCGTTTCCGCCGCCCCCGTTAACGTCTGCAACGACGTCGCCACGTGTAGGAAGCATCGGACCGAGCGGATCGTTAGCCGTCCGGGTTCCCCGTGTCTTCGCGATGAATATCCCGCCCTGGACCTCGCCGTTTCCCCCGTCGTTCCAGTGGAGCTCGCCCTGCCCGATCACCAGGATCAATCCGTTCCATGTGAAGTTACCCCTTACCCTCAGGACGCCCCGTACCAGGAGAATCCCATACCCGGTGCCGGGGCCGAAGTCGCAGTCGCCGTGAACGGTGACGACGCGATAGTCGTCGGCTCCGCCGATGCTCCCGATCACCGTTTCCCTACCAAGACCCGGCGTATGACTGTCCGTCGATGATGAAGCGATGCTCGACACCAGAGTCTCCAGCCCGGAGGTGGTCGTCAGCGTCCCGGCCAACTCCCCACTGACGTCCCCGACATTCGGAATTCCACCGTCGAAACCCGTGTAATTCGCCTGGCGGTTGCTCGGTATCGCGTTCGTCACGCCGTCGTCATCCTGGTGCGAGATCACGCCGATCGCGTTCTCGCTGTTCCCGCTGCCAGCCTGATCGTCGCCGTCGATATGGAAGAGGTTGGAGTTCGCGGCCTCGAAGCACTTCGGGCTGTTCCCCGCGCAGACGCCGCCGTTGAGCGTCAACGCCGCAGGAATCGGAGGAAAGCTACCGCGCTTGACCACTGTGACGATCGTCTTGGTGGCGTTCCCGATCCGGGCGATGGAAACAAGTTCCACGACATCGTTCGTGTCTGCCGTCGCCACCGCACCGTCGGCGCTGTCATTTCTGACGAAGACGTGGTACGTCCCCATCGTCTGACCGGACTGGTCCACGAGCGCCTGCCCCGTGGCACGCAGCGCGTTGTTCGCCGGCAGCAGCGGCTGGTCATCCGTGGCCAGCAGCGCAGTCAAATCCCGGGCCGTCGAAAGCGTTCCATCGTGCCCCGCTGCTGTTCCCAGGGCGGTACTGATCGAATTGACGGACACACGCAGGGTTTCGCGCGCCGCTTCGGTTCCGGCCTCCGCAAGAAATTGCAACTGAATGTTCGTTATGTAGTTGTCGGAAATCTTGACGTCGATCGTCGTCGTCGTCAGCAGGGCACCGCCGACAATCGTCAGGAAGCTCAGCACCAGCAAGGCGGTGATCAGGGCGAGACCGCGTTGCCCTTCGGACACATGGCTCCTGACCGGCCTGGGGCCGATTGACGTCAGATTCTTGCTCTTAACCACATCTTTTCAACCAACGATCGCCACGTTGCGCGGGTAGACCTTCATCGTCACGGCGAACGTCCCGAAGCGACCCGTCGACGGAAGAACCTCCGATGTTCGTGCGGTGATGGTGAAATCGACCCGTCGCACCATCGCCCGGGCGAGGAGCGTGCTGGGCGTCACCGGGTTGTTCCACCTGTCATAGTAGGCGAAGGAAACGCCCGTGAAATTGTTCCCGATGGCACTGTAGATCAAGGATGGCGCCGTCAGCGTTCGAAAACCTCTCGAGGTTGCACGTTGGATCGAGTCCCCCGAGAGCCGGTAGGCGATCGCCTCCTCAAGGCCGAGATTCGGCCTAACGGGGAAAGCACCGCCCTGGCCCGAAATCTGCCTCGGTGTCAGCGTGATCACGTCTGTTTGCGTGTTGATTGCGGTTATCTCCGCACGCACCCAGCTCCAGGAACTAGCGGTCGATCCCCACAAGAACAGGAAGCGGTCGGGTTTGCCGCCGACGATGCCGTTGATGTCGGCGACATCGGCCACCGTGACGCTTGTTGAAGTCCCCACGGTGTAGGTCAGGGGCGGAGTTGTCTGGATCGAGGCGATTGCATTCCTATAGCCTGCTCGAAATACGATGGCGCTAACATCAGAGCCGTTCAAGAAAACCTGGACGGCCTCTGCCGTAAGCGAGTCCTGTGACGCGGAATAGACCGGAACGCCCTGACCTGCCATACGGATCTCGTCGGTCATCATTGACGCAACTGCTCGGGCACTCTGTTGCATCTCGAGAGTGAGGTTCTGATCCCGAAAGACCTGCTCGTTCTGCAGGAAGAGCTGAAACACGATCAGACCAATACCGGAGGTGATTGCCATCGCGAACATCAGCTCGATCAACGAGAATCCTCGGCGTCCAAGGTGCGTCTTCATCGTTTAGAAACCGTTCGTCACGTTCGTGGTCGCGCGGATCAACTCACTACGTTGTCCGCTCACACCACTTCGCCGGGCGAAAACAGCGACTGTGATCAACCGAGGATTGTCTCCGGAGATCTGCCACAAACGCAGGTAGGGCGCCATGGCGGTCACGGTGTCGGCCCTGACCGCCCCGCTCGTTGTCAGCGTGACGTATTCGAAGTAGCTCGCCGTGGGGTTCGCTCCATCGAGTCCGCCGCCGACGATCAGGTTGTCGATCGGCGATGTCGCCCGCAGATCCTCGAGCTTCGAGTTGGCGAGGAGCGTTGCCACAGTCCGTTGCTGATTGAGCATGTTCGTCCGAACGGAATAGGTAAAGATCGACGCCGCTGCGAGCAGCGACGTCGCCATGATTCCGATGGCGATCATTGTTTCGATGAGGGTGAATCCGCTCTTACTGCGACCAGCTCCGGCCTGAACCGTCGGCAACGACGCTCTTGGTGTCTCCGTTGAGCGCCGTCTGACGCCGCTCCAACATCGAAAATCCCGTTCAGCCCGCCGTGATCTGTCTTGGGGAACTTTCATTCGACGACGTTGGGCACGCTGGGTTCCTTATCTTCATCGACACATAACTCACAGTAACAGCAGGCACTTTGGCAGGGTATTCGACAAAATCATCGTCGTGCCCGAGACATTTATCAGGCATGAAAGTCCGAGAATCGGCGACTTGTTTATCAGATCCTGGCATCCCCTCTTCTCTGATGCACTCGATGCGGAATGGGAGGAAGAGGGGCTGAACGCGTTCCGCGCTGAACTGGAAGAAGGGACAAAGGTTCTGGAGGAACTCGAGGTTGAGCCTTCGGGAACAAAGGGCCGTCATCCGTGAGGCTTCACCGAGGGAAAGAGACCTTACTGCCGGCGGCTAGGCCAGTTACTCTCGTCCTAACTCACTGAGTAAATATCTGCCGGAAACCCAGGTTGACGATGTCTCGGAACATGGGGGTCCCAGGGGGCAGTTTCGAGGGATCGAGAAAATCCGAGTCGAAAGAGTAATTGCGCGTAGGGGGTCTGTACACGGCGCGACAGCACTTATAGAGGCCGACGGCCTGGCGTGCGATCCAGAAATTCGCGATCGATCCTACGTAATTAAGATCGTAAGTTCCGGCGGTAAGCGATCCGCTGCCCCAGTCCTCCACGTAACGGAGGAAGTTGTGAGTCCCACCGTCGGTTCCAAAGGTACTGTAGTCGGTCGTATCGCTGTACGCACCCCGGGTGAATGTCTTATTCTTGCCCGCCGCGATAGCCGCCCGGTACCACGTGTGGCCGGCCGGCCGCCGAGCGTTGATATACCTGGGCCTATCCCAGCTCTTGTAGTCTGTCCAGAACCGGGAAAGCATGGTCACGGCGTCAGCAATGACTGCTGCGGAGGCTCGCACGTCGCCCGGATCCGTGAAACCCGTGGCGGTGTCCGAGTTGTAGTTGCCCACCAGATACGCCGGGTTTTCCGCGGCGATCGTAAAGCCCGGCATCGGGAGGTTCCCAAGACTGCCATTGACGACCTTCAGGGCGCGTCGAAAACCCAGGACGCGGTTCTTGCGACCCAGGGCCCGGTCAAAACGCCCAGTCATCGTCTCGCCTGGGTACAGCAGGTTCGTGGAACCGTAGGTGTCCAGAGTATTGTTGTCGTTGACGTCCTCGGCCGCTTCCCGGTTGCCGTTCGGGTATCCCGTACTGGGACCGGGGTAATTGATGACATCCTCGAAGCCGAATTCCCCGGTTTCGGCGCCTCCATTGCTGTTTCCCCGGCGATCCGAGAAATAGAAAATGTAGCCGTTCTGAGTTTGGGTCTCGACCGTGGTTCCACTCGTACCGATCGTTCCCTCGAGCCACCGACGCAGGTTGTTCACATCCACTTCGATGACATTCATGACTCCAATTCGGCGGACCGTCTGAGAGGTGCTGCTGCTGACGTCCCGATACTCTCCTTCCCGAACGTCATAGAGGTTGATCGGGAACCAGTTGAACCGTGCGCCCGTCCCCACAACCGTCGCACTCTCGTTGCCGTCAGTGACATTGCCATCCATGTCCCGGTCGGCCTGCATCTGGAAGATGAGAATCGCGTCGGGATGGACCGTATTGGTCTGGGCGGTTTCGCTGTCGGGCCTCGGAATCCCACGTGCGAACCCGAGTTCGAGCCACTCCCGGGTCACCGCTGTATAAGTGCCGTCAGCAAGTCGTACCTCGACTCTGAGAAAGCCGTCTATCAGCGGCCAGGTCGCCCCCGCACCCGGGGGAACGCGAAAGTCCGAATCCGTTGACGTCTGAGCGGTAGCAAAATAGGTGCATGCGGCCGGACAATCGGTTAACGCCACTCCAACCGGAACGCCGGTGGCGTACGTACCCACGTTGGCCAGCTGAACGTTTTCGGAGCTTCCAGCGCCGCCGGGAAGATTGGCCGCACTGTCGGAGAGGAGGACGCGGATCTGGGCTTTGTTGTGCAGACGGTCGGCCGCGACCAGCGAGTTCGGGTCTTCGCCGGCTACCGGACGCCTTATGATCTCGATCGGACCAACGGTTTGGGTAACAAACGGCAGTTCCAGCGGTTGCGCCCCAGTCAGACCGTTGCGAACGTTACCCGCGTACGTTGTCATCGACAGGGTCGTCCACGAAGAGTTGGCGCCGCTGCCGGGACCTCCTGTAACGCTGCCCTCGTTTTCCTGCAAGTCGCGGTAGTTGCCGGGAGTCGTCACGATACTGACCGGTCCACTGTAGGTTCCACCCGTGGAAACGCCGTTCGCCAGTTGTGCGCGGATGACTTCCAATGACGCCGTTATCCGCGCGTCGAAGGTCAGTCCGCCACCACTCGTAGCTGCCAGAAACAGGTTTCCGTTGGTATGTACGCGCCCTCCGAAACTGAATGCGGGTCCCGGGACATAGCTCAAGTCCATGTCCGAAAATATTCCAAACTGGAAAACGGGAATACGGGCCACCTGGATCTCACGGCTCATCTTGACTTCGCCCCCACCCGCAGAAACGGCGGTCACGTCGAGAGTCATCGGGTTCATGAAGGCGACCAATCCTTCGTTAGGCCCGGTACTGATGTTCCGGACTTCGACAACCGGAACCCCCCCGGAGTTGGGGATGTCGTAGGCGAACTCCGAATAAGTGACGTTCGGGATCGTGGGTTCGTAGGACGGATCACCGAGAACCTGCAAATCGGCAACGGTCGGTGCCTGAATGGATCCGTAGCGCGCGTTGAGGTCGGTAACCATCTTCTCCATCGCCGCCTCGGCTGCATAATAGGCAACGGTGTTACTCCGGTCAGTCTGTCCGAGGCGGGCTTCGGTGGACGCAACGTAGGCAATACCAACCGCCATGCTCGACAGCATCAGGAGCATCAATAACGTTCCGATCAGAGCAAAGCCCTTTGATCCACGGTTCAAGCCATTTCGAATTCTCATAGAGAAAACCTCGTCCCCGTTTCGGGGCAGGAAACTCAGTTGTAGCGATCCCTAAAGCTCAGATTCCGGGGCGACACCGACGTCGACAGGGTCATTCTTTCGAACCCTGTGTCAAACACTCCCGTTGTAGACGAACGGACCGCAAGACTGATGTTGACCTTGCGAATCTGGTTCGGCGACCCACCCGCGTCGGCCAGGTTCGCGGTCGCCGTACCCTGATTGTCATCCCATATGTCGTAGCTGAACTGCAGGTTCTCCACTCTGTCCGCTACCGGTACAGGCGACTGGGCGTTGACCTGGAACATCAGGCGCGGGTCGCCGTCGTCGGCGGTGCCCACGGTCGCGTCGGGACCGGGGGGCACTTCAATGTAATAGGTGATTGTCCGGACGCGAATCACCCATGTTGGCGGGAACGTCGGGCCCGAAGGCGGATCGAGGATGGATGCAATATTGCCGAACGACGCGGAGGGCTGGTTTACGTTGAGCGGATCGTTGTTGGCAAACAACGCCCTCTGCGGGGCTGCCTGGGTACCGGTTACCACGCCTGCGGCACAGCCGTTGATGTTGCACAGGACCAGCATGTCGCCATTGAAGATGACATTCTCAATCGATGGATTGGTCGCGGGATCAAACTCCGCCTGATTGCCACTCGGCGTGATGCTGGTCAGGGGGAAATCGTTCAAGTTCACCGTGTTGTCTTCGTAAACCAGTGTCACGACATCGGTCGGAACGCCGTTGATCGTCGGACCGATTCCGTCACCCGGGGTGATCGCGTAGATGTTGTCGTCGGCGTAGTCGTTGTCGCTAATAAAACAATCCGACGAATCGCAGCCAAACAGCGGCGAACTCGATCCCGCACCGCTGGGCAATGCAATCCCGCCCTCGGCTACACCTGTCCCGGCTATACTGAGATCCCGAGCCATCAAGTTCAGTGCGGCACGAGCGTTCTGCTGCATTTCGGTGTGCTCGGATATCGCAGAATTCACGATTACGCCCTGCCGAAACACCAATACGGCCGAACTCATCAGGAGCGCGCTCAACGCTACGGCAATCAGGGCCTCTACCATGCTGTATCCCGAGGTGGTAATAGACTTCTTAGCACTCATGCTCGATCCAACCGTGACAGCTATCTGAAACGGGACACGTAGGATGTCACCTGCAAGGAACGCTCCGCTCCGCCTACTGACGAAGGATACTGAACCGTTACGGTCACTTCCCGGATATCCGGGTTGACTGTTCCGTCATCCTCCAAGATGGGTTCAATGGCAATCGTGCGCTGGAACCTGGCAAGACTGAGGGACACGTCATCACCGGTTCCCAGTTGACCATCGGGCCCCGGATGGAGCATCACTTCTGGAGCCCCATCATCTGCGGTCCCCAGCAGCCCGTCATTGCCCGCAACCAGGAGTGACTGCGGACCATCGAGAAAAATGCCGCCGTCCGCAACGTTTTCGATGTCGTCGAATACCACTTGTGAGGTATTGCGTGCGGTGTAAATGCTTTCCATCGCCTCGCGCACTTTCTGCCTCGCAATCAAGTCATCTTTTACTATGGCGACGGTAGCCAGCGCGTGGCTGAACATTCCCAGCAGGCCGACCAGGCCGATCACGAGGATTCCCGTTGCGATCATCACTTCTATCAGCGTGACGCCTGCGACCTGCGGTCCTTTCGTGATCTGCGGGGTTCTCTTCACTGCCATGTCCCTTCGATCAAACGCCAGCCCTTGATCCGGCCCGTCGCGCCATACAACGTGACAGCGCGGGACGTATCGAGCTCCCCCGGCCGGGCCAGGTAGATGACGCCGTTGCTGAGTTGGCCCGCCACATCGAAGGCAGATCCATCCGGTTGAAAGAAAACCTGGTTGCCACCGTTGAAATCGATCGTAACGTCAGCCGTACCAAAACGGTCCGGGGTTTGCGCCGAATTTGTCGGTACGCCAGCTTCGATCCTGAATTCGATGTCGTCCTCAAGGGCCAGCTCCTCTACCAAAGTAAGGCTGGCATCCGCTTCAACACGATCGATCCGTATTGTTCGCGGAGCGGTGAACGTAAGCAGGTGCACGCGACGTCCGTCGACCGCCGCTTGGCGGGCGCGGCGCATCTGCGTCAGGGTTCTTCGATAGCTGACGTCAAGCCGGTTGCTCTCCAGCACGGACTGAATACCGACGCTCGCGACACCCATGACGACCATGACGATCGCCAGCACTGCCAATACCTCGACGAGAGAAAAACCAGTCTGGCGAACGCAGATCCGAGGGGATGGGCGATGTCTGGGGATCGCTTCCATCAGACTGAATCCTACGTAGGAATCCGTCCGAGACTCCCTCTTCAGCTTGGTCATGTTCTTGAAACCAATCTAAGTTTGCGCCATGGTCGTGTAAAGCGGAAAAGAATCTAGGGCGTGTTAACACTACCGTAGTGCCTCGACGATGAGAGCGAAGTGAAGGAAGGCGAGGAACATGACGTCGAGTTTATCGAAACGGGAGAAGATACGCCGGAAACCTTTGAGTCGGCGGAAGAGCCTCTCGACTTCGTTCCTGCGGCGGTAGAGAACGCGGTCGTATTCCCACGGCTCCAGGCGGTTGCGCTTGGGCGGCACGACGGGAATCCACCCAAAATCCAGAGCCAATTGGCGGGTCTGGTCGTCCTGGTAGGCGCGGTCCATCAGCAGCGGTAGCGGCTCGGGTAGTGGCCCCAGACCGGCGAGCAGATCGCGGCCCTGCGGGGCGTCGTGCGCTTGGCCGGGCGAGAGCGCAAACGTTATTGCCGTTCGAGCATTCGCGGCAACCAGATGAATCTTGGTGGTCCATCCGCCGCGGGATTTGCCGATCGCTTGCGGACCGTTTTTTTTAACGCACCCGTGCCGTCGGGATGCACCTTCACAATGGTTGAGTCCATCGAAACGGCTTCCACCCGGATGCGCACCAGTTGCTCGCGCTGGAGTTTTTCGAAGACGGCGTCGAGCACGCCGTTCTTGGACCAGCGGTTCATCCGGGTGTAGATGGTGTGCCAGTTGCCAAAGCGCTTGGGCAGACCGCGCCACTTGCAGCCCTGCTCAGCCACATACAAAATGGCGTTCAAGACCGTCAGGTTCGAAAGACTGACGTTCCCCCGCTGACGCGGCAGCTCCGGCTCGATGCGACAATACTGCTCCTGTGTGATCTCCATGCCCTATTATAAAACATTCTTGCTCTTTAGTGTTAACACGTCCTAATATACTTACAGAAATAATAGACCACGCGATTGTCGTAAGTCCATGTATCTGGGCCTGATGGCCCAAGACAAAGCGTAGCAGAGCAGAGTGCTCAAACTCGAGGATCTAGGCTCGGACGGGTCTGGTTTCGGAATGGTATTCCTGAAGGCAGCGTACGGTGAGCGTTTCGCGCTGTAGGTCCCGGATGCCGTTCACTGCGGCGGACGCACCGGAGATAGTCGTGATGCACGGGATGTGGTACTGCATGGCGGCTCGACGAATCGCTTTCTCATCGAAGAAGGACTCCCGACCCAGCGGCGTGTTGACGATGAAATCGACTTCGCCGCTTTTGATCTTGTCGACGATGTGTGGCCGTCCTTCGTTCACCTTGTACACGGGTGTCGCTTCCAGGCCGGCGTCCTGAAGGATCTGGCAGGTACCCGATGTCGCGATGATCTTGAAACCCATGCTTCGGAGGTCCCTGGCAATGTCGACGATGAACCTCTTGTCGTGCTCATTGACGCTGAGGAACGCCGTCCCCGACCGGGGCAGGATCGATCCCGCACTGATCTGCGCCTTGATGAAGGCCTTGCCGAATGAATCGTCGATGCCCATCACCTCGCCTGTGGACTTCATCTCCGGACCCAGGATCGTGTCGACTCCCGGGAAGCGGGCGAACGGGAACACCGGCGATTTGACGAAGTATTGGAGGACCGGCAGTTCATCAGGCAGCTTGAAGTCGTCCAGGCGAGCCCCTGCCATGACGCGGGCGGCAATCTTTGCGAGAGGAAACCCGGTCGCCTTGCTCACGAAGGGAACCGTACGCGACGCCCGCGGGTTCACCTCGATCACGTAGACCGAGTCGCGCTGGACGGCAAACTGGACGTTCATCAGGCCTACCACATCCAGCGCCCGGCCAAGCTCCCGCGTGTAGCGGCGTATCGTGTCGCGGTGTCCGTCGCTGAGTTGGTAGGCTGGCAGGACGCAGGAACTGTCGCCGGAGTGGACACCGGCCTCTTCGATATGCTCCATGATGCCGCCGATCACGACGCGCTCACGGTCGCAGAGGGCGTCGACGTCGATCTCGATTGCGTCCTCCAGAAAGCGGTCGATCAGGATCGGACGATCCTGCGAAACCTCCACGGCCTCCTTCATGTAGGAATCCAGCGCTTCCTGGTCGTAGGCGATCACCATCGCGCGGCCGCCCAGGACGTAGGATGGACGTACCAGGACCGGATAACCGACCTCTTCGGCGCTCGAACGCGCCTCCTCCAGTGAAATCGCAGTGCCGTTAGGCGGCTGCGGTATCTTCAGATCGGCAAGCAGGCTCCCGAACCGCTTTCGGTCCTCCGCCAGGTCGATCGACTCCGGAGACGTGCCGATGATCGGCACGCCCGCCCGCTGAAGATCCAGCGCCAGATTCAGCGGGGTCTGGCCGCCAAACTGCACGATCACACCCTTCGGATCCTCTTTCTCCACGATGTGGAGTACATCCTCGAGCGTCAGCGGCTCGAAGTAGAGGCGGTCCGAGGTGTCGTAATCGGTCGAGACCGTTTCCGGGTTGCAGTTCACCATGATCGTCTCGTACCCGGCGTCCTTCAGCGCGAACGAAGCGTGACAGCAGCAGTAGTCGAACTCGATTCCCTGCCCGATCCGGTTGGGACCGCTGCCCAGGATGATGATTTTCTCTGCGTTGGAGGGATCCGACTCGTCCTCTTCCTCATAGGTCGAATACATGTAGGGTGTGAAAGAGGGGAACTCTGCCGCGCAGGTGTCCACCCGCTTGTAGACGGGCCGCAACCCGAGTTCGTCGCGCCTTGCGCTGACGGCGGACACATCGGTTCCAGCCAGTTTCGCGATGCGGTGATCGGAAAAACCGCTGCGCTTGGCTTCGCGCAGGAGGTCGGAGTCGAGTTCGCCGCCTGCAACCTTCTGCATGCGGGCGGCGAGCGCCGTGGCATCCTGAAGCTCGTTCAGGAACCAGGGATCGATGCCGGTAATCCTGCCGATCTCGTCGACCGACATCCCGTTCGAAAGCGCGTGGAGCAGGTAGGTCAGCCGTTCCGGGTTCGGCGTGATCAGGTGTTGTCGCACGCGGTCCGGGTCCACTTTCTCCGAGCCGGGGTTCTTGCCGGTTTCCAGCGAGCGGACGCCTTTGAACAACGCCTCCGAAAACGTCCTTCCGATCGCCATAACTTCACCAACAGATTTCATTTGCGTTCCCAGCAGCGGCTCGGCTTCACGGAACTTCTCGAACGCCCACTTCGGAATCTTCACGACGACGTAATCCAGCGTCGGCTCGAAGGACGCCGGGGTCTTCTTCGTGATGTCGTTCGGAATCTCGTCGAGGGTGTACCCGACGGCCAGCTTGGCTGCGATCTTGGCGATCGGGAACCCTGTCGCCTTCGAAGCCAGTGCCGAACTGCGCGACACGCGCGGGTTCATCTCGATGACGACGAGCCGTCCATCCTGGGGGTTTACGGCGAACTGGATGTTCGAGCCGCCGGTCTCCACCCCGACCTTCCGGATCACCTGGACTGCCGCATCCCGCATCCGCTGGTATTCGCGGTCGGTCAGCGTCTGGGCGGGCGCCACAGTGATCGAGTCGCCGGTGTGGACTCCCATGGGATCGAAATTTTCGATCGAACAGATGATGACGACGTTGTCGCGGAGGTCGCGCATCACCTCGAGCTCGTATTCCTTCCAACCGATCACCGACTGCTCGATCAGGACCTCATGGACCGGGCTCAGGTCCAATCCGCGCTGAACCGCCTCGGTGAACTCTTCCTTGTTGAAGGCCACCCCGCCGCCGACACCCCCGAGTGTGAAGGAAGGACGGATCACGGCGGGGAACCCGATCTGCTCGATGATCCGCTCGGCCTCACGCAGGTGGCCAACCACGACGCTTTCCGGCGTGTCGAGGCTGATCTCTGCCATCGCCTGCTTGAAGAGCTGACGGTCCTCGGCCACCTTGACGGAGCGGAGTCTGGCCCCGATCATCTCCACGTTGTGTTTCTTGAGGGTCCCCCCCTCGGCGAGTTCGACGGCGAGGTTCAAGGCCGTCTGCCCCCCGACCGTCGGAAGCAACGCGTCGGGTTTCTCCCGCGCGATGACCTGGTCCAGAAACTCGGCCGTCAGGGGTTCGACGTAGGTGCGATCGGCGACCTCCGGATCGGTCATGATCGTGGCCGGGTTCGAGTTCACCAGGACGATCTCGTAGCCCTCCTCCCGCAAAGCCTTGCAGGCCTGCGTGCCCGAATAATCGAACTCGCAGGCCTGGCCGATCACGATCGGGCCCGAGCCGATGATCAGGATCTTGGAGATGTCACTGCGTCTTGGCATCGCGCATCAGGTCGAAGAACTTTTCGAACAGGTAGTAGGAGTCGTGAGGCCCCGGTGACGCTTCGGGGTGGTACTGCACGCTGAAAGCGGGTAGCCTGCGGTGCTCCAGACCCTCGACGGTCTGGTCGTTCAGGTTGAGGTGGGTAATACGCACTTCCTCGTCGTCGAGGCTCTGCGGATCGACCGCAAATCCGTGATTCTGGGCGGTGATCTCGACGCGTCCCGTGTCGATGTGCATCACCGGATGGTTGCCGCCGTGGTGCCCGAACTTCAGCTTGAATGTCCGGGCACCCAGGGCGAGACCCATGATCTGGTGGCCGAGGCAGATGCCGAAGACCGGCTTCTTCCCGAGCAACTCCCGGACGTTCCGAACGGCGTAGTCGACAGCTTCCGGGTCGCCGGGACCGTTCGATAGAAAGACCCCGTCGGGATCGAGCGAAAGGACTTCTGACGCGGTCGTTCCGGAAGGAACGACGGTCACGTCCGCGCCACAATGGGCCAGATCCCGTAGAATGTTCGTCTTGATCCCGAAGTCGTAAGCCACCACCCGGAAGGCGTCCTCGGCTCCGCACTTGAAGGAGGCGAACTCGACGAAATCGATGTCTTCCGTCTCGGGCTCGTATAGGGCATCGATCGTTACTTCACTGGCCAGATCCCGTCCGACCATCTCGGGCCCACGTTCCACCTTTGCTTTGAGGGATTCGACGTCGTCGTCGATGAGCGACACGACAGCGCGCATGGCCCCCTTCGTCCGGATGTGACGAACCAGGGCCCGGGTGTCGATGTCGGATATCGCCGGGATCCGGTTTCTTCGAAGATAGTCGTCCAGCGTTTCCGCACTCCGCCAACTGCTAGGGTAAGAAGACAAACGTCGGACGATGAACGCTTCGAGGAAAGGCCGGCGGGATTCGACGTCTTCTGGGTTGACGCCGGTGTTGCCGATCAGCGGGTAGGTCATCGTGACGATCTGTCCCGCGTAGGAGGGATCGGTCAGAATCTCCTGGTACCCGGCCATCGATGTGTTGAAAACGACCTCCCCAACAGCTTCGCTCTCGAATCCGTGTCCCTGACCACGGAAAACTCTACCGTCCTCGAAGAGCAACGTCGCTTTCATCAATCGATAGTACCCATCTTACTCACAGGCCAATACCGGAAGACTGCCTTTCCGTAGATATTCTGTTCAGGTACCAACCCCCACATACGGCTGTCGTTGGACTGGTTCCGGTGGTCACCCAGGACGTAGTACTGACCCGGCTCGACGTAGACCGGAGAGTAGCTCCTGCGATCGAAATAGTTGGGCGGTACATAGCTCTCTTCGATCGGCTCCCCGTTGACGAGGACTTCACCCCGCCGCAGCTCGACGAGGTCACCGGGAATTCCGATGACGCGCTTGATGTAGGACTTCGTGGTGTCGAGTGGGTACCAGAAGACGACAATATCCCCGCGGGCGATGTTTTCGATCCGGTAGACGAATTTATTGACGAAAATCCGCTCCTGATCGACCAGTTCAGGAAGCATGCTGGTGCCTTCCACCTTCACCGGCTGGTAGAAGAACACGACGATGATGATCGCGGTCCCGATGGCGAAGAAGACGTCTCGTGCCCAACCGCGTATCTCACTTAAGACACTGGGCTGAGGCTCGGAGAAGACGTCCGGCTGGGGTGCGTGAACCTGTTCGTCTCGGTATTCAGGATCCATAGACAATGATGCTTCAGTATGAAACTGTCATTTTAGACTATTCGCGAATCAATTCGGAAGAGGCATTAACGCGGAACTGGCCAGGCTTTCCAAGTTTCCCGACTCTTCTGCTTAGCAGACACCCCGTCAACGGGGATTGGTAAGCCTTTCTCGTGTACGGACATGTCTGCGCAAGTACACACCCGGGGACAGGGCCAGGCCGCGAGCCCCCCCCACATTGGCTCTCCTACGGATCATTTCGCGAAAACGCCGACACCGCGTTTGTATCGCAAATTGCAGTATCTAAACAATCCACATTGCAGGTTGCTCATTGGAAATTGCTTCATTTCAAATTTGTTCTGATCGAAGTCCCGACCGATGACAAATCGAGCAATTTCGAATCTCCAACTTCCAATGCGGATTTGTCCACTGACCAATTTGCGATAAAGGGGGTTTCATCCCTAACGAAAGCAAAGCGGTGTAGGTGCGCTCTATGAGCGCACAAACGTTGAGGCCCGAAGAAAGTGCGGTCACAGACCGCACCTACACTTGCCCGGATCTTTTGCTCGGAAGAATGTTCGACCACGGACCGCGCCACACCGGCACCTTTAACGCCAGAGGGTGATTTCTTTCGTAAAGCCGAAGACGACTCCTACCCGGTGGTCCAGGTCCGTCAGTCCCGCGGTCGCGCCGAGGTCCCAGCGCATTCCAAGGGCATCCAATTGAATGCCGAATCGTGCCTGCGCACGATCCTCGCCCCCCGGCGTGGGGTTCGATTGCGGATTTTCCAGACCGTTGACCTCCAGGGCGATGTTCAGCGAATTGGTCACGGGTGCGATCGCTGCGATACCGTAAGTGAGCACGTCCTGCTGGGCGCTCACCCGCACCGCGTCGTCCAGAATGCCAAGACCGATGCTGCCGAAGATGTACGCGCCGCCGACACTCTTGCCGATCAGCAGCGAACCGAAGAAGTCGGTTCCATCCTTCCCGATGCTCTCGTTGCTGGAGTTGGGCAGGAGGATGGTGGGCCGGAACGTGATGTCGGGAAGCTTCCCCGATTCCTTGACGATTGCGATCTTCGTCGACAGGAGACCGTCGCCCCAGTCGTTTCTCTGGCCGGTTCCGCCTTCCTTCACCCAGAGGTAATTCCGTATGGTTCCGGTTATCTGAAACTCCGCCCTGGAACCGAGCCCGAAATGAAAACCGCCGTCCAGGATCGACAGCAGATTCCCTCCGACCCCGTTGACGGGGAATCGCGCCCGGTTGAAGTATCCGAAACCAGTCTCGGTCACCAGTTGTCCTTCGGGTATCAGCCGGGGGTCTTCAGTCAGCAGCGGTCGTTGTTGAGCGGAAACAGGCACAGCCACAAGCACAAAGAGGAACGTCAGCAGGAAGCGCTTTCGGAACACTAAAATACCCCCAGCTCGTACTGAATCAGAGCAGCCGCCACGACCGCGGCCGTCTCGGCGCGCATGATGTGTGAGCCCAGATGCACTGGCGTCGCACCCAGTGTCCCCGCCCTCTGGAGCTCACCTGCCGTCCATCCGCCTTCGGGCCCAATGAGATACAGGACCGGCTCTCCAGAAACTGCGGACTTTAGCGAAGCACCGTCTTTCGACGCAAACAGAATCTTGGACGCGGCCGGAAGCGCGAGAACGGCATCGAGGCTTGTAACCTCACCGAGAGTCGGGAGGCGATAGTGCTTGGACTGTTTGGCCGCCTCGACGATGATCCGTTGCCACCGCTGGAAGCGGCCCCGGGCTGCGTTGGACCGCTCGGCCCGGAAAGGAATGATGCGAGTCACCCCGAGCTCGACGGCCTTCTCCAGGATCCACTCGAAAGACGCGGGCTTGATAAGTGCCTGGGCCAGAACCAGTTCGATCGACGGCCCGGGCTCGTTGCGGGCCGCGATGACACGGATTCGAGTCTCGTGTTTTTCGACGGAAGCAACCTCTCCCGTCCAGACGCCCCCCTTGCCGTCGAAGACGTCGACCGGCTCGCCGGTCTGGGTGCGGGACACCCTCAGGTGATGGTGCTCGTCACCGGATATACGGAGCACCCCGTTATCGATCGTCGGACCTGGAAGGTAAACTGATTTAGTCGCCATGGCGGACTACCAACACAACCCACTCTCCCCGCGTTTCCTCAACCAACACCGAGTATCCCTGCCCTATGAGGAGCGAGCCCAGCGCTTCGGCCTGCTCGCCGAGTAACCCGGACAGGATCGCGTGCGAGCCGGGCATGAGAACCCGGCTGATCTCCGGAAGTACACCCCGAATCGTGTCGCCAGTCAGGTTCGCAAGAAGCAGACCAACCGATGCGGACCCGACGGCATCGATCGAGCCGACGAAGAGATCCACCGGCACGAAGTTCCTTTCGAAGTTGGCCGCCGCAACAGTCGCCGCTTCCCGGTCCAGGTCACATCCGGCGACTCGGGACCAGCCGAGCTTCATCGCGGCGATGGACAGGATCCCGGACCCAGTCCCCAGGTCCAGGACGTTAGCATCCCTCACCTCGCACTTCTCGAGCGCCTCGATAATCATCTGTGTCGTCTCGTGGGTCCCGGTTCCGAACGCCTGCCCGGGATCGATGCGAACGACCTGACGCTCGCCACTCCTGGGAGGCTCCTCCCAACTCGGTACGACCCTGAAACCTCGGCCGAGGTCGAAACTCGTGTAGCCTTTCCGCCACTCGAGGGTCCAGTCCATGTCTTCCTGGACGCCTGCCCTAACCTCCGGCACCACCTCCCCCGCCCTCTCGAACACCCCGCATACCCGATCTTCGAGGTTGCGGAAGTCTGACGACGGATCGAAGTAAATCGTCAGCCGCGACCGTTCATCTGGCAGTTCCTGCTCCCACACTCCGGCGAGCTCTTCACCTGAAAATTCGGCAACAACGACTTCTTTCAGTTTCTCGGGAACCTCAACCACAATCTGGTTAAAAGGCATCGAAAGGCGGGCTCTCTAACTGACTACCGACTACCGACTACTGACAACTTCCTAACCAAAGATCTCCTTCACTCGCTCCAGAATCTTCTTTTGAATCGGCTGATTCTGTGCTTCCTCCGTTTCGGACAGCTTCGAGATGAGCTCTCGCTGCTCCCGGGAAAGCTTCTTCGGGATCTGGACTCCGACGGTAACGTATAGGTCGCCCTGGCCGCGGCCGTTGGCCTTGGCAATGCCCACCCCCCTGACACGAAACACGCTTTCGGGCTGGGTGCCGGCGGGGATCTTCAGTTGCTCCTGGCCGTCGAGAGTCGGCACGGAAATCACCGTTCCCAACGCGGCCTGGGCAAACGACACGGGTATGTGACAGAAGAGATCTTCGTCACGCCGCTCGAAGAACTCGTGCTCCTCGACTTGGATCAGAACGTAGAGATCGCCGGGAGGGCCTCCGCGAGTGCCCGAGTCCCCTTCCCCGCCAACACGCAATCGGGAACCGGTGTCGACACCGGCCGGAATCTTGATCTCGAGTGTCTTCTCCTTGACGATGCGTCCCTCTCCATGGCATCGCCGGCACGGATCTTTGATGAACTGCCCGCTCCCCTGGCACTGGCTGCACGTGCGCGTGATGCTGAAAAAGCCCTGCTGGAATCGAACCTGGCCGTAACCGTTGCAGGTGGGGCATGTCGTCGGCCCGCTTCCCTCCGGCACACCGGTACCGCCACACTCCGTACAGCTTTCATGGCGGGGCACTTTGATTCGGGTCTTCTTGCCGAATGCAGCGTCCTCGAAGCTGAGTTCGAGGTCATAACGAAGATCCGCTCCACGGTTTGCGGCGCGACCCGAGCTGCGAGTTCCGCCGCCGAACAGGTCGCCAAAACCGAACAGGTCTCCCAGTATGTCGCTGAAATCGGAAAAGACGCTGGGATCGAACCCACCGGCGCCCGGGCCGCCGACACCGCTGACGCCCGCATGCCCGAACCGGTCATACTGACTACGCTTCTGTGCGTCGCTCAGGACCGAGTACGCCTCGGCGGCTTCCTTGAACTTGTCTTCCGCCACCTTGTCGCCGGGATTGCGGTCCGGGTGATGTTCCAGTGCAAGCTTCCGGTAGGCACTCTTGATGTCCTGCTCGGAGGCGCCCCGGGAAATGCCCATGACGTCGTAATAGTCGCGCTTCCGGCTCAAGAGTCACCCTCTTCCGACGGCGCAGTCGGCGCCGCGGCCGGCGGCGTCGGCGCCGCGGCCGCGACGGTGACCATCGCGGGACGAAGCAGCTTTCCGTGCAACAGGTAGCCTTTGCGCAGTTCCGTCATTACCGTGCCTTCCGGGGCTTCGTCGGTCGGCTGGGTACTGACGGCCTCGTGGACATGGGGATCGAACTTCACGCCGTGGGCGGCGACCATCTCGAGACCGAATCGTTTCAGGCTGTCGAGCAGCTGTTTGTAGATCAACTCGAACCCCTTCCGCACGCTGGCACTTTTCTCGTCATCGGCGGAAACGTCGTTCAACGCCAGCTCGAAAGAATCGAGAACGTTTAGAACCTCGCGCATCAACTCGGACGATGCAAACTTGACGAACTCGCCGCGCTCCCGGTCGATGCGCTTTCGGAAGTTCTCGAACTCGGCCTGCTTTCGCAACAGGCTGTCTCGGAGTTCATCCCGCTCCTCGCTGAGCGCATGAACGTCCTGGGAGAGCTGGATCGGGTCGAGCGGTCCTTCGGGTTCGGTCTCGAGATCGCCCGCATCTACCTTTTCGGGTTCGGTCGGCATCGTCTGGTTTTCAAGCTCGTCTTGCATCTTTTCCCTGAATTAGCAGCCCGTGGCAGAAGTCCAAATCAAAAGCAGTGCCGTACGTGGACTGTGTGGCCATCGGGCCGATCACCTATTATAACAGCACCGACGGCGACCCGACTCGGGGTCGGTGTGCGTCAACGGAGCTAGATGTCCTTGGGAAAGAGGCAGATAGGCGAGCAGCCCGTGGCTGCTATGCTTCGATCATCCGGCCGAAGACCCGGGCCATGCAGTGGACGACGGAAATGCCCCGTCGGTATTCCATCCTGGAAGGTCCGATCACACCCATGAAGCCGGTTTTCGAGTCCTGCTGGAGATACGGCGATGTGATCAACGTGAAGTCTTTCATACAGGCCGCGCCCAGCTCCGAACCGATCATGATCCTCACACCTTCGTCGGGCCCCCTAGGCAGGCAGGCGTTCAGGATCTTAACCAACCGTTCCTTCTCTTCAAACACCCGGAACAGCTCCTTCATGCGCTCGATATCGGACAGGTCGATTTGCGCCAGTATGTTTCCCGTGCCCTGAACGTAGACGGATTCCGGAGGCGCGTCAGCTTCTGATTCGGCCAGACTCCGACTCCAGGATTTCAGGAGGCTCCGCATCATTCGATCGTAGCGGACCCACTCTTCTTCCATCATCTCGACGAGTTCGCGCCGGATCTCAGGTAGCGTTTGGCCTGAAAACTTCTCGACGAGATAGTTGCCGGCCCGGGTCAACTCCTCCTGGGTGTAGGGATCCGAAACTCGAATCAGTTTCTGCTGTACGAGACCCGGTTTTGAGACCAGGATCACGAGTACCTTGCCGTCATCCAACCGGACAAACTCGATATGCTGCAGCACGCTCGATTCCATCGACGGCGCGACGACGATACCCACGTTCTGGCAGATGTCCGATAGCAGGTAGGATGCCGTCGACATCATGTCTTCGGGAGTCGTGGCCCCGGCCATCGCCTTGATGATGTATTTCTCGTCATCTCGGCTCGGTTTCGGGGACTCTCCGAGGCAATCGACGTAGAAACGATATCCCTTCTCGGAAGGCACTCGCCCGGCCGAGGTGTGGGGCTGGGAAAGGTAACCCGCATCCTCGAGGTCGGCCATGATGTTGCGGATCGTTGCCGGACTCAGTCGCTTCTCGATCGCCTTCGAAATCGTCCGTGAGCCCACGGGCTCGCCCGAACCGATATAGGAACTGATGATCAGCCCGAGGATCTCCCTGGGACGATCTTCAAGTTCTTTTCCCACTGACGGTTTGGCCTTCATAGGGCTAGCTTATAACATCAGGTTAGTAGGCTGTCAACCGAGCCCGAAACGGGTCGAAAAACGATCCAGGTTGTACTCGTCGTATATCACAAAAGTAACTATATGAACCACTTAAAGCAACTGGCCGGGCAACTGAGCTGAAGAAGGCCGACGGATGAAATCGACGCCGAAATGATGCTGGAAGGCCCCGACGAATACGTTCAGCATCGTGCCCAGCGACGGTCGCACCCCAAGGCATTCCTCGATACTGCACATCTCCTCGTCCAGTAACCCTGCCTCTCCCAGGCATGTGGCCCGTGCCAGCAGGTCGCGGTTGCAGGTGATCGGCATGGACCCGTGCTGGAGGAAGCTTCTTCTCAGGCGACGCTGCGCACTCCCCACGATCTTTCGACCATCGACCATCAACTCATACCTGGAAGGTGAGACGAAACAGGGGTAGTCAGCCCCGTTTCTTGACGAACCCAGACGGCGCGTGTCGGGCGCCAGCAAAGTCTCCACTCCCAGACTTTCATAGCCCGCCGATAAGCCTTCGGAGATCACGCGGTAGGTCTCATAGATCGATCCGTCCGCGAAGTAAGACAGGTCGTTGGAAACCACGGCATAGGTGAGCTCGTCATCGTGCAGGACCGCCCGTCCGCCAGTCGGGCGCCGGACAACCTCGAGACCTTCTTCGCGGCAGACTTTCAAATCGACCGCCTTTTCGGGCTTCTGGTTGCGGCCCAGGGAAATCGTCGGCCGAATCCAGGAATAGAACCGCAGCACCGTCCGCGGCTCTTCAGACGACTCGATCGAAGCCAGCAGTTCCGCATCGACGGCCATATTGGTTTCGCCGTCGAGCGCCGGATCCAGCATCAACTCCCACGTCTTGGTCGTCATGGCCACCTATAGCTTACCAAGAGTCGGAGATTTCACCGCAAAGGCGCAAAGGCGCAAAGGGATGGGTCGGGAGCTTCGATCGCCAAGAATACAGCTCTTTGCGTCTTTGCGCCTTTGCGGTAGAAAAACAAGAGGGCGCCCGGTGGGCGCCCCTTTCTAACTCGTGATGGCTTCCGCTTACGGGATCGTCATCGGCAGGAAGGTGGTCTGGAACTGCTGGGTCTGGGAGTTGCGGATCTGTACCATGAAAGCCACTGTCATCCCCGATTCCAGACTTCTCTCGGCGCGCTGGAAGTCGTCGACGCTGGTGATGTCGAACGTCTCCCGCCCTGCCACGATACGCGAGATGATCACGCCCCGGGCCATACCGGCTTCGGCGGCCAGGCTGTCAGGCTCCACAGACAAAACCATGACTCCCTGCAGGTCGCGTCCGCCCGGCAAGGAACGGGCCTGCGCCGGAATCTCCTGCACGCGAATGCCGAGTCGAGTCGGGACCGCTTCGTTGTCCCGCGGCCTCGGGTTACCGGCACGGTCGGCGAAGAGTTCGGCACGGTCGGCGATCGTCACAACCAGTGTGACATCGTCTCCACCGCGATGAACGGTTATAGGAACCGCATCACCAACCTTTTGTGCCGCGACGATCTCGAGCAGAACGTCTCCATTCGTGACCGGACGACCGGCAATCTCGGTGATGACGTCTCCGGCAAGGAAACCCGCGGACTCAGCCGGACCGTTGGGCACGACAGAGTCGACGACGACACCGTGGTCCAAGCCGAAGGCGCGGATCAAGGCAGGGTCCGGATTACCGTTGTACGTGATGCCGATCGATCCTCGAGTGACCCGTCCGTCGGCCACCAACTGGTTGTAGACATCGATCGCGATGTTCGACGGCATGGCAAACCCAAGCCCCGCAAACGAACGCGTGTTGGAAATGATCGCACTGTTGACGCCGATGACTTCGCCAGCCATGTTAACCAGCGGGCCGCCGCTATTACCCGGGTTGATCGCCGCATCGGTCTGGATAAACCTCTGGAACTGCGCGCCACCGGGCACGTCACGACCCTTCGCGCTGATGATGCCCGCCGTCAGCGTATTCTCGAAACCAAACGGGCTGCCCAGCGCCAACACCCAGTCGCCAGCATTAGCCGCGTCGGAGTTGCCCAAACGGACGAAGGGCAGATCCCGTCCCGCGTCGATCTTGATCACGGCCAGGTCGGTTTCTCTGTCCGAACCGATCAAAGAGGCCTCGTACTCGGAATCATCCGGCAGCCGGACTGTGATCTTGTCGGCATCTTCAACGACATGGTTGTTCGTCATGATGTAGCCGGACTGGTCGACGATGAAGCCGGAACCCAGATTCGCTGCTCGACGTCCCTGATCGGGCTCCTGATCGGGTGGCTGCCCCCCGAAGAAATCGAAGAAGTCAAACGGGTCTCCGAAGGGGTTCGGCACCTGCCGGTTGCTGGTTCGGATCCGCGCCTCGGTGTTGATGTGGACAACGGCGGGTCCGACGTCACTGGCGATCTTCGAAAAGATGTTCGAAAGCTGGACAGGTTCGGGAATCGTCAGCGCGGGGGCCTGCTGTTGGCCGGCCGTCACCCTGTCCGAGATTATGGTCCCTATCGCAACACCCATAGCCAGCGTCAGCACCACAAAGAGGGAGAAAAGCAGTCGTCGTTTTTCCATCGGGTTAACCTTCCATCTAATGATGTCTAGTGCGTTGAATTATAGCGCACAAACTTGAAATAGCGCCCCATCGGGCGTGCATACAATGGTTGGACGATGCTGCTCGGGATTTGGCGTCGATTTTACGAATTCTTGACATTCTGAAGAAGTAGCCAGTGGTCGGTAGTCAAGTAGTCAGTGAAGCAATCCGAAACTGACTACCGACTACTGAGTACTGACTACTGGGCTCACTTCCCCACCGCCAGCTCCTTCATCTTCTTCAACCGCTCTTCGGCGGCCGCCAGCGTTTCGGGCTTCTTACAGAACGTGAACCGGATGAGGTCCTTGCCCGAGGCGGGGTTACTGAAGAAACTGCTTCCCGGAACGGTTGCGACGCCGACTTCAGTGACCAGGAACTTGCACATCTCGATGTCGTTCGGGTACCCCCATCGTGTGATGTCGCTCATCATGTAGTAGGCGCCCTTCGGGACGATGTAATCGAACCCCGCATCATCCAGCATCTTGATCATCCGATCGCGTCGTATCTGGTAACTCGCAGCCAGTTCCTCGTAATAAGAATCGGGCAGGCGCATGGCAACGGCACCGGCCTCTTGAAGCGGTGCGGGTGCGCCAACGGTAATGAAGTCATGCATCTTCCGGATGGCGCTCGTGATCTCGGGCGGGGCGATCGAGTAGCCCACACGCCAGCCGGTCACGCTGTAGGTCTTCGACATGCCGTTGACGACGATAGTCCGATCGCGCATGCCCTCGACCTGGATCATGGAGACATGCTTGGCGCCATCGTAGAGTATGTGCTCGTAGATTTCGTCGGTGACCACCAGAACATCCCATTTCTGGCAGAGCTTCCCGATGTGTTCTAGTTCTTCCCGCGAGAAGACCTTCCCCGTCGGGTTGTTCGGCGTGTTCATGATCAGCGCCTTGGTATTGTCGTTGAAGGCCGCTTCGAGTTCTTTCTCATCGAAAGTCCAATCGGGCCGGCGCAGTTGGACGTAGCGGGGCGTGGCGCCCGAGATGATGGCATCGGGTCCGTAGTTCTCGTAAAAGGGCTCGAAGACGATGACCTCGTCGCTGGGGTTGATGACGGCCAGCATGACATCCATCATCGCTTCGGTCGATCCGCAGGCGACCGTGATCTCCCGCTCCGGATCAATATCGATCCCCATGAAGTGCCTGGTCTTCTCGACAAGAGCGTCGCGGAAGCTCTTCGCTCCCCATGTGATCGCATACTGGTTCACATCGGCAAACACGGCGTCCGCGGCTGCTCTCTTAAGGACGTCCGGCGCGGGAAAATCGGGAAAACCCTGGGACAGGTTGATCGCGTCATGCTGGAGCGCAAGCCGGGTCATTTCCCGGATTACCGATTCGGTGAACTGCTCCGCTTTACGAGAGATCGGCTTGTTGAACATCGGTATGATTACTCCTAAACGGGGCCCGGGTAGCCTTCCCCGAGCCGTCCCGGGTCGTTGTCTGCGAGAATCTTCACGATTTCCCGGTGAAAGTAGTCTTCCCCATTCTTAGGGGTCGCAACCTGCCGCCGGTATGTCTCGCGGCTCGAGTCGATTTCCTTGTGGAGCCGGCTGTATAGGTCGGAATTGACCCGGCCTTCCCGCACTTCTTTTTCGTGGCCCAGCTTGATTTCCGAGACCAGCATCCGGGCCAGACGTCGGGCCTCAGCCCGGATCTCCTCCTGGCGCCGGTCGTCGTTTTCCTCGTTCGGTTCGGACGAGGACGGGGGTCCAAAGAACCGGATGCGCAACCCGAAGTTCTCGATGGCCTTGGTCAGGCCTTCGACGAGAACGAGGAGAGATTCACGATCCTCGACGCCCAGCGCACAGATGGCTGCGACCGTCTTGTCGCGAACGACGATCTTTGAGAAGTACCATTCCGGGTCGATCGTGTCCTCCGAAATCAGATCAGGGAAGGCATTCTCACCACCGCTCTTCCACAGCTCCAGACCTTCCGGTTTGTTCAGGTACAACGCGACGCCGGCCGAAAACTGCTCTGCCGCTTTCAGGAACCGTGCCAGGATCTCGACCTGTGAAGAGGCATCCCCGATGCGGCGACTGAATTCGGCGAGCAGGCGCCAGCGGTCGACTTGCCGGGCAACCTCTTCCGCTTGTTCCTTCAACCGTTCGGCGGTTTCGCTCGCTTCCCTTTTCAAACGCGCCTCCGCCTCTCTTGCCTCCTGCTCCATACTGGCGCGCAATTGCTCGAGCTGCGATTGAAGGTCTCCTTTGAAGCGGGCTTCCATCTCCGCCGTCACTCCCAAACGGACCGATTCGCGTTCCCTCTTGACCCTCTGCTCGTGCTCGGATTTCAAAGCATCGATCGCCTTCCGGGCTTCCTCTTCCAACCGGGTTCGCAGTTCGTCGAGTTGGGACGTCAAATCCGCTTTGAACCGGGCCTCGAGCTTCGCGGTCACACCGGCCCGGACCGACTTTTCGGTCTCCTCCAGTGCCTGACGGCGATCCTCTTCCGCTTTAGCACGGAAATCGGCCTCTTGTTCCAGAAGGGCCTTCTTCAATTGAACGTTGAACTCGACCTCCAGGGAGGCGCGAAATTCTTGCATGATGCGGTCCAGCTCTTCCGCCATCGCAGGAGATGCGGCCGCCAGCAGCCGATCGAGGGTTGGGTTGCCCTCAGGTGGATTTGCAGGGGAATTCTCCGGCACGACCTTGACCTCCAGAAGAAAGGCCGGATTATAGCATAGGGGTCCGCAAGGCTAACGTTTCTAGTGACTTCCGTTGATTCGGACCCTTCGGGAGTGACGAGTGACGAGTGACAAGTGACGAGTCGATCGCGTCGGCGGGCTATTGACCGTGGATTGACAGGTCGGCGCGTGGGCTCTATAAATGAATAGACTGCCGGGGGCGCACCGGTTTCGACGGATGCGATGAGGCAGGAGATGCATGCCGAGGTTCCGCGATCCTCGTAAAACCCGTGGAAAAACAATCAACTGCTGACTTTCAGCCAGCACTAGCCGCTTAAGCGGCTACGTTCTTCGAAAGATTCGCCTGTAGGTTTTTCCTAGAGCGACGACTTTATGCAGGATAGCCCCGGTCGACTGGCCCGGCCGGCCGGGGCGAACCTAACGGGCTGGCGTTCCGGTGAAGTTGCAGGTTCCCTCGCACCGGAGGGCGAGACAAATTGGAACCTGATATGTATGTAGACTCTTCTGTTGAACGTTTTCGGACGCGGGTTCGATTCCCGCCGCCTCCATAGATTGAAGAAGTAGTCAGTTGTCAGTATTCAGTTGCCAGTTGACCTACCGCGGATGAATCCCGCCAGGTACCTTTAGCGAAGCCTCAGTAGCGTGAGTTCGCTGTTCAAAACATCCTGAAGCGTCGGCACGTGTGGGACGTATTCGGTGCCCTCCTGTGGACTCAGCTTCTCGATCGCGCCCCTCTAGAACATCACCCTCCACTGGAGCGGTTCGTTCTTGAAGCCGCTTGTCGATCACCGCCAGATAGTCGTCCATCGTTCGCGGCCACGAAAACCTCGAGACCGCGCACGCCCGGGCGCGGTTCGATACGGAATCCCACAGTTGCTGATCCGTAAGCAGCCGTTCCGTTTCCCGGATAAACACCTCGCGATCGTCTGCGATGAGTATTTCCTCACCTTGCCCGGCTCTCACTCCCTCATTCGCGATGGTTGTCGCAACTACCGGGACCCCGAAGCTCATGGACTGGACGACCTTAAATATCATTCCTCCGCCGATGAAAAGCGGAGCGACGGACACCCTGCAGCGGCTGTAAAAAGGTTCCAGGTCGTTCACGGTGTCGGTGACAAGCACGTCATCCGAAGCCAGGCTCCGCAATCTGTCCGACGGCCCCTTTCCGACAACATAAAACTTGACGGCCCCCAATTTTTCCTTCAGGCCCGGCAAGACTTCGCGAACGAAATACAAAACGCCCTCTTCGTTCAGGGACCGAAACATCGCGCCGACAAAGAGAATGCTATTCGGTTCCCGCTGATCGAAGGGGACCACGTAGTCGACGGGATCGCTGGCCTGGACGAACACCTCCGGTTCGAAGTCTCCTTGGTTCTTCAGAAAGTGCTGATCATATTCGGAGGCCGTCAGGAGGACATCGAACCGTCGGCAAAACGAGATTTCCACACGCCGGACCATCTGCAGCAACATCCATCTGTAGAATCTCTTATGAATCGGCTTTTCAGCCCGATAGAGTCTTTCAAAAGGCTTGATCATGACGTCGTGCAGATGCAGGATCTTCAGAGCCTTCCCCTGAAGCCTCCGCAGATACAGCGCCATGATGCTGTATTCCACCTGGATGACCTCGGGGTCGTAGCGTCGTACCATCTCATCGATCTCGCGATTCAAACGGGATCTCAGCGCCCAGTATTTCTTGAGGTCTCCTGGAAGCCTCATACAGGCGGCGACCGGGTGCTTCAAAAAGGAGTCGAGAAGATCCTCCGTGAACACCGGCTTAGAAGGAACGCGGTACCGTCGCACAGGTCCGTGAACACCGGCTTAGAAACCAGGAACGCGGTACCGTCAGCACCTGAGGTCTTCCATTTCTGAGGGGCTGCAAGGGCGCGGTCTGCCCAAGCGCTCCTGGCAACCATCATGAACCGCTGGTCCAAGCGGCGACGCCGGAAAAACTCCAGGTGCTTCAAAAAGGAGTCGAGAAGATCCTCCGTGAACACCGGCTTAGAAACCAGGAACGCGGTACCGTCGCACAGGTCTTCCATTTCAGGCAGGCAATCCAACTCATCCGGAAGCGCGAGGGAAACTAGGTAAACCGCTACGTTTCTCTTCTTTGAATGAACGATAAAGTCGTAGATCTTCTTGCCGCCGGCATGGCAAACGTTCCGGTAGGGCAGGTGATGAGAGATTATCAGGATGCTTTTCACGGTCTAACAAGCCTTCCGTGCCGACCGGCAAAAAAATCCATAACCGCCATGATCACGCACTTCAGGTTCTCCAGGACCCGCACTGGGCTTCGCGGCATGACCATGGCCCGGAGAAGCCTTCCGATAATAGTAAGAAAGTCGCCAACGCGAAAGACAAGAGGCCTGCCGGCAGTGTGGTACTCATTCACGATGTACAGACGGTTCCGTTGTTCGTAGTAGTTGTAGACCGGGCTCAGATGCTCCATGGAGGCGGACCCCTTGTGATAGATGACAGCCCGAGGCGTCAGAGCCGTTTTCCATCCCTTCTTTTGGGCGCGGATACAGTACTCCACGTCTTCGCCAAGGTGAAAATACTTATCGGTCAAAAGGCCCACATCGTCGATGCATTTCCTTCGGATCATCAGGAGACACGCGGGCAGGTATGAAAAGAGAGGTTCCTCCAGCGGCAGGCGAGCCTCCTGCTCGCTCCGGAAATGCCGCGCCGAACCGTTGTCTACATTGAAACAACCGCCGTAGGACCAGACCCGGCCGGGTGGATCCATGAAATAGATCTTGCCTGCTGCAAGGCCGATACCAGGATCTGAATCCATTAGCTTGACGAGCTCAGACACCGCGTCCTTGCTGACTACAGTGTCGTTGTTCAGCAAGAGGACATGGTCAGCACCCTGATCGAGCGAATGCCGGATTCCGAGATTCGAGCCTCCTGCCAAACCGAGATTCTGGCCCGCTTGGAGAATTGTGTGCAGGGGATAGTTTTGCCGGAGCCTTGCCTCCGAACCGTCGCTCGATCCGTTGTCGACGACGACAATCGAATACTGCGGGTACGAGAGCTTTTGAAGCGACTCCAGACATACTGCCGTATCCTCATATCGATTCCAGTTGACTATGACGATAGACACCACCGCAGAAGAGTGCCGGTCTCTACCGGGCTAGGTGCTGCTCAGGCGTCACCATTGTTCGTCGGATACTCATCGTCGGGCTACCTCAGCAATGCCAACCTCTCACGGGCTTGCGCTGCAAACGCCGAACCGCGATCTCCTTGATTCTCGAGATACGTCTCGAGAGTTTGCCTCGCCATCTGCACGTCGCCGTTCATCTGATGCGCCAGCGCCAGGTTCAGCGCCGCTGCTCCGTCGTCCGATTGCTGTCCCAACACTGTCTCGAACGCTCCGATCGCCGCATCGTACATTCTCTTTTCGATGTAGATGACGCCGAGATCGTTGTGGGCGTCCGGATACATCGGGCGCTCGCGAACAGCCTGTTGGAGATATGCGATCGCCTTGTCCAGATCGTTCGCATCACTGTAAAGAGCCCCGAGGTTGCGATAGGCTTCAGCAGAATTCGGGGTACCGACAAGACCCAGGAATTCCCTTTCAGCGGCTTCTCGATCTCCCGCCAACAGGTAGGCCTGGCCAAGGCTAAGCCGGAAGCCGGGTGCGTTCAGCCCCAGATGCGCGGCACGCTCGTAACTATAGACTGCCGCCGTGAAATCTCCTGCCAACGTGAGAGCTGCACCGTGATTAGAGTAGGCGGCCGGCGAATCGTCATTGATCTCCAATGCGCTCTCCAGCGCCTGCAGGGCCCTTTTGGGCTCATTCTTCCGGATGAACAAAACACCCAGATTGATAAAACCGTCGGCGAACTCCGGCGCCGTCTCGGTCACCTTCACCAGAATCTCCTCGGCCGAACCGAGCGCCCCCTGGTCCATGTAAATGGCTGCGATATTCGAGCGTGCCGCGTGGAGATCCGGATTCAGTTCCAGAGCGTGTTCGTATTCTCGTGTCGCTTCCGGAAAACGCTTCGCCTCCTGGTAGGCCTGCCCGAGGTTGAAGTGCGGCCGCGGCTTGCCGGGCGCTTTTCTCTCTGCGTCCTCCCAAAGGGCGATGTCGTTGTTCCAGACGGGATTCCGATTGACGGTCATGACTGTAAAGACAAGAACCACCGCGATCGGTACCAGGAACTTGAACCGACGGTGCATGCTTTCGACCTGCTGAAACAACCACGCAAAGAGTAATCCCACGCCGAGACCCGGAATGTATGCCCGATGTTCAAGGACCACATCGGCCAGCGGAATCGCAGCGTAGGCTGCCATCGGCGACAACACGACCGCGGCCAGACCAATAGCAAGAAGTGGCTCGGACTTCGCATACCGCAACATCACCCAGCCGACTACGGCCAGCGCGATGATCGAGAACAGAAACTCGGGACTGTACCAATTCTCCACTGGACGGATGTGCGGATCGGCACTGAGGTTCGAAGGGAAGGCGAATCTCGGAAAGTAATACCCAACGACGGACGTGATATAGGTCCGAACGTAAATCGCGGGAGCGAGCACAGGTTCAAACCCTGCAGCAACCAGCTCTTGATTACTTGTGACGTTCGCATACAGCGCCCCAATCTGGTCTCTGATGAGAAAGACGGTCACCGCGGGGATCGCGGCTAATGGTGCAATCCAGCGCCAGTCTGTTCTTTCACTTCGCAGCCACAACATCCCCGCGAGAAGAATCGGCAACGTAATAGCCTCTTGCTTCACCTGCCAGGCCAGAAATCCTGCTCCGGCAGCCAAAAGGAAATGACCGACGCGTAGGGACCGCTTCGGAGTGTCGAGCCCTTTCAAGAACAACAGGATTGCCGCGAAATAGAACGTCGCGCACAGAACCGACGATCGTCCCCAGATGTAGCTCACTGCCCCCGTGAACAGCGTGTGAACGCCAAACACCGCGGCGCCGGCAGTAGCGGCAAACTGCGATCCCCCTGAAACGCGCAGAATGATCAGGAACACGAGGACAGAATTCAGGGTATGCAAAACGACATTCAGCGCGTGGTATCCGAAGGTATCCAGCCCGCCCCAGTAGTAATTGAGACGGTAGGTGGAAAACAGCAACTCCCGCCATCCCGAACCCAAACCGATGGCATCAGTAAAGCTCGGAACGTTGATGAGCCGCGGGTCCCCGAGCACAATCACCCGGTCGTCGAAGACGAAGCTGCCGTGGAGGCTGTTCGCGTAGGCAAGTAAAGTCAACGCGGCCACCGCACAAATCGGCAAGAGATTTCTCGTGGCCGGAAGAACGCCAGTCTCTCGTGGCGCCCGCCTTTTTGAACGTGATTTCATTTTGGAGGCTACAGCCATAGATCGCTGCCAACAGACGAGAGGATACTACTGTCAGTTCGACCCTCGCGAAACTTTGATTCCGGCAACTGGATGCGCAAACGAAGGTCAGGAATGTGGCTAACTTGTGCCACGCGAACTGTAGGGGCGCTCTATGAGCGCACATTGTTTCGTGTCGAAGGGCTGTGCGGTCAGAGACCGCACCTACCATTCCTGACAACACTCCGGCTTCTGCCGGAGTAACAACGGCGGTGAAAGAACGCTGTCGGCCTCAACCGAGCCTTGCCAGCCGCGCTTGCATGAAGCCCAGCACTTGTCGCGCCCGCTGCCGCCAGGTGTAGTTTGCCAGAAACTCCTCCCTGGCCCGCCGGCCGATCTCCTCGCCCAGTGCCGGATTCAACTGCAACTGCCCCAACGTCTCCTCCCATTTCGCCGGCGCTTCTGGAGGGCAGAGCAGGCAGTTCTCTTGGTGCTTCAGCACCTCGCGCAACACGGGCAGATCCGAGGCGACGATGGCGCGGCCGTGCGCCAAGTACTCGAACAGCTTCAGGGGCGAGGTCCACGGCGCGATGTCCTCTCCGCCCGACCCACTGACTCGGCGCAGACACGGCACCAATACGGCGTCGAAGCTGGCGATGTATCGCGCGGTTCTCACCGGCGCAACGAAGCCATGAAAAAAGACGTTAGGGACATCTCCCAACTCCCGCCGCCAGCGCTCGACCAGGTCCGCCGGACCTCCTACGATGTGGAAGTCCGCCCAGGCGCAGCGGCGGGCCAGTGGAACAATGATCTCCATGCCCTTCCCCGCATAAAGCTGTCCAACATAGCCGACGCACAGCCGACCCGGCTTTCTGAGAGTCAAGAGTTCGACCGCCGCAACCGGATCCGCTCCGTTCGGCGCCACGAACGTAGCTTCGCGCGGAACGCGATACCGGCGGATGAGTTCATCGTTGAGGGCATGAGTGACGCTCACAACGCCGAGCAATGTCGCTTTCCCGAACAGCCTCGCCATTCCTCCGCGATGCTGCTTCGAATCCAGCGCGGGGGCTGCGTGCGCCTCGAAGAAAACCGGCAATCCGAGGGATGCCGCCACTCGCGCGGAATAAACGCAGCGTGCATACGCGAACCCGGCTCCGCCGAGCCTGGCCTTTGCTCCGACAAGAGCCGCGTAGGCCCACTGCCTTCCTCTGATTCGGTTCGGATGCCACGAAAAGCGGACCTCGAAACTAGGAGGCACGCCGTAATGCTGAGTGTCGACCGCCCCCTTTTTTCCGCGGCGTGCATGAAGGACCACGTCCATACCCTCGGCAGCGAACGCCGCGCACATCTTCATCACCTGAACGCTGTTCGCCGTCGGGGACGGAACGCGGGAGTCTGAAAGGTAGACAAGACGTGCCAACTTCAAGACGCTCTCACGTTCAAATGCCGGGCCAACCGGATCGCCAGCGCCACGATCGTGTAAGTTGGGTTTGCGTTCCCACTCGTCGGGAAAACAGAGCTCCCCGCAACATAGACGTTGGCCACCTTATGCAACCGGCAGTTGGTGTTCAGGACGCTTGTGGCGGGGTCCGCGCCCATCCGTGTCGTGCCGATGTAGTGCGAAGCATCCTGGTCGACGGGCCAAGGCTCGCCCTCGGGCGGCAGGCCATGAACGAATTCACCCAGACCTAGTCGCGCGACCTCGGCGGCGAGTCGCTCATGCAAGACCCGGAGCGAGTGACGATCCGAGGCGGAGGTGTCATGGTGCACGTGAGGCAGGGGCATACCGAATCGGTCGAGCCGCTTGCTCAGCGTAACCCGATTCTCGCGGCGCGGCCCCATCTCCATGAAATTCCGCAAGCGGACCGCCCGGATAGGCGGACTGAGCCGCTCGGCGAGCTTGCAGGACCAGTGCGGGTTCATCTGCGGCAGCGCGCGGATCAGGCGTCTGGCCCGCCATAGAAGCGAAACGAACGCCTCCCCCCCTCTCTTGTTCGACCAACCATAGACGGGTTCGAAGCGCACATAGCAGTTGAGCAATCCCTCACGCCACTGCACGTCCTGGGGCAATCGCAATCCGGCGTAGCCCGCGAAACCATTTCTGGTGAAACCGAAGTAATACGGCAACTCGGCAACCGCGTGCCGCAGGCGTATCAAACCGGCATAATTCTTCGGGTGGTTCATCAGGTAACGACCGACGTTGTCGGACTCGTTGCCCAGCCCGTTCGAACACAGGTCGTGCGAGTTCAACAGCAGCCGGGCGTTTTCAATGCCCCCAGCCGCCAGCACGAACGCCTTGGCGCGCACCCGGAAAACTCCGCCTTCGACTGTCCGTGTCTCCACAAAGTCCACCATCCGATTACCGGTACGGCCACCGAATGCCACCACGGTGGCATTGCAGGCGAGATCAACTCCTTCGCATCTGAAAATGCCCGCGTGCTCGCGGCCGAAGTGCTGCGGCTCTAGCGCCGCCAGGAAGAGCTTTTCTTCCACGTTCGACCACTTCGGTTCCACGGTGGACTCACTCCGCACGGTGGACAGCGGCCCGCTCTCCCGAAACCATTCAGCCGGCGCGAAGCGGTATCGCTCGGATGCGAGCCGGTAGAACGGATCCAGTTCTCTGCGGCTGATCGGCCAGCCGCTGGACCCACGGTCGGGCCTTTGTAGGAAATCGATCTGGTCATACGGGCTGGAAAGGCCTGCCCACGCCGAGGACGTCCCGCCAAAGACCCGTTCGCGAGAGTAAGCTTTAACAGGAATTCCGGATGTCTCGGTGGCGCTCAACGCGTCGGTTTCGGGCCGCCGCTTGGTCCCGCCACTCTCGAGTACGATCACATGTCGGCCGGCATCTGCGAGTTCTCGGGCAACGGTCAATCCGGCCGGACCGCTGCCGATTACGCAAAACTCGTATTCCGCTGCTCGTGGAATCAGTTCGCTCGAGTCAACCACCATGTCTGGCCACCCCCGCGCGTGTGGTCACATTCGAATCGTCGATCGTGCCAGAATCCAGCGCCCGACAACGGGCCAGGCTTCTCAACGAGCCGGTCATAGGTGCATCTCATGAAAGCTACTTGACGACGACGGCTTGAACGTTCGAAGGGAGCATCGAGTCGATCTCGGAGGTCTCATCCTGAATCTGCCGCGTGTCGTACTGTCGAAGGATGAACCAATCGCCGGCCCGGGCGACATGCGCCGCAAGCTCCACGAATGGTCGCACGATTGGGACCATGTCGCAGTGCAATAGGATGCGCTGCAGTAAGATTCCTATCGTCTCAAACGGTTGGCTGGAACCCCGCAACACCTTGATCTCGCTCCAGTCCTTGAACAGCAGCCGGAAGCCATAGGGCGTAAAGTGGAAGAAGTTGTCCGGGCATTCGTGGAACGAGAACACTGCGCTTGCCGAGATGACCAGTCTTCCTCCCGGCTGAAGAATGCGGCGAAACTCGCCGATGAGCCGCTGCGGATCTGGAATGTGTTCGAGCAAGCCGGTGCAAAGTATCACGGGATAGGAGCCATCGGAAATCCGGCTGAGCTCCCTGTAATACACGTCGACATGTAGATTCGCCGGTATGTTCGCGCGCTTCGTCACGGTGTAGGCATTGGGAAAGTCCTGCTCGTGGTCGACATCCTCGGAATGCACCACCAAAGTGGATTCGGTCGTTCCAGTCTCACGGCACAAACGCTCGAGATTGCGGGTTGAAAGCTTTCGCTTCCGGATGGTAAAGCGGCACAGCCGCCGCCATGCTTTGCGGGTGAATTGCTGGATTGTCATGAGAGCACTGTTTCTGGGCGGGAGAATAATATAGTTTCCCCCATATCTTTTTGAGTTTCTTGTTTGTGCGGGCGTGCATGATCCGTGTTTGCTACATCAATCTGCTCGGCTACGGCTTCTTTGCTCGAGAATACTGCCGGGTGCAGCCAGTCGGCGGTGCAGAAGTGGCGATGTGCACAGACGGGTGCGAGCTGTCGAAGGACCGCAGCTTTGACGTTCAAATGCTTGTTGAAGCGGACGATGAGTTCGTCATTAGAACGCACGGAATTACCGTGCGGACGATCGAGAGGGGCAGCGCCTTCGCTTCCTTTTGGAGGAAGCTCACTGAGATAGATGCCGATATATATGTCCATCGTGCCGGCGTCGGACCGGAATTCTACCTTCTGACTGCCCTGTTTTGTCTGTGGCGCAACAGGGTATATGTGCATGTTCTTGCCTACGCTCCGTTGAGAGCGCCGATCACGCGTCCCATTGAGTTTGTACGTTGGAGAATTTGTTTTCCGGCAGCATTGAGGCTTGCTCATGCGATCGTCACTAATTCGCAATACAGATTGAGGTCAGCAGTAGGGAAACAGGCAATGGTTATCCCGACCGGCAAGGCTTTGCCTAAACCGTTTCGTGTCGCACGAGAACACCTTCTTTGGGTCGGTCGTCCATATCATGATGTCAAAAGGCCCGAATTGTTCATCGAACTCGCGAAAGGTTTTCCTGGTGAACAGTTCTTGATGATACTCGCTACGAGATCGAAGCCAGTCACTCCACCGAATGTCAGGGTCTTGTGCAACGTGCCTCATGAAGAGATGGATGCCTACTACGCTTCCGCGAAGCTCCTTGTTCATACCTCGAAAAGTGATTCATTTCCCAATGTCTTGCTGGAAGCGTGGAGGAATGAGACGCCTGTTGTCAGTACCGTTGATCCGGACGGGGTGATCAAAAGACACGGGTTGGGCCGTCATTCACAAAGCTTTGAGCAGATGGCGCAAGATGTCGGCATGTTGCTGTCAGACAAAAAAGAATGGCAGAACTGTTCAGAGAACGGATATCGCTATGTCTTGGAACATCACGACATAACCAGAACCATCGAGGAGTACAAAAAGCTGTTCAGGAAGCTCGCGGATTCGAAGAAGCTGCGGGTTTGACAGGCGAGAAGCGCCGAAGGGGGAACAGGAAGCCTTTGGCAGGTGGTCCGGGATGCTCAAGGTAGACTTCACTCCCGGCGTCAGAAAAACTACGGTTATCGCTATTTCTCGATGTCAGTACTGCCACACAGCCTCTATCAACGCCTATAACTTCTGCGTTTCGCAGCGTCGAAAAAAACGCTTCTAAAGGATTTCAGTCAAGCCCTTATCCCTCGAGCAGCCGTGCTGGATTCTTGTGGAGTTCTCCCAGAAGCCCGAGCGGGCGAAAAGCAGGGGAGAATCGAGTGTCAGAGACATTCGAACGCTCCCCTGGACCCCATTCGTCACAGTTGTCCCGTACGCTTCATGAAGTGGCCCTTCCACTATTCGTTTGGTTCCGGTGGGAAAGACCACATCACGTAAGACAGGAGCGGAGATAGCGAAACAAATTCGGGTCTTCGCCGACAATGGCGAACGCGGCAGCGAGCTTTTTCAGCTTCTCCAAGAAAATCCGGCCTTCGATCTCCGCGCGGGGCATCTCAGAACAGGCGACTACATCATCGAAGAGCAAGTCACCGTCGAACGAAAGACACATTCGGACTTCGCGATCGCTCTCCTCGACGGGAGACTCTTTCGGCAGGCCGCAAAGCTCTCGGAAGCATCGCGGCCGATCATCCTGGTCGAGGGACCGGACGAACGGTCCTGCGGAGTTCACACCCACGCTTTAAAGGGCACGCTGCTTTCGATCGTCACAGCCTGGAGAGTTCCCGTCGTCTTCAGCGAAGATCCTGCAGAGTCGGCATGGATGCTCGAAACGCTCGGCAGGCAGAGTCTGCCGGAGGGCCCCTCCAACTCGCTCGCGGCGGCTATCGTCCGAAGAGGCTGAAGAATCGGTGTTATTTCATCCTCCAGGGTTTTCCGGGTGTGGGACCGGTCCTCGCGGGGCGGATGTTGGAGCGATTCGGCACCGTGCGACGGGTCTTGGCGGCTGATGCGGAGGAACTCGTCGCTGTGCCTGGGTGTGGCAAGAAGCGGGCCGTTGGAATCGCAGAGGTCTTGGATACTTGCAATTCTTCGACGAAAACCGACACTGGACCGTGTAGGGGCGCATCACCACGGGAATCTGATAAGGGGTGACCACATGTCGAAAACAGCAAAGATCTTGCCAGAGTTCGAATACGCAACTGGCACATTCGCGAGAGCCGCTGTCGAGTCGGCTGTGGCATGCCCGCAAGAGACTACACATCGGAGGTTCTGGGCATCCTCGACGATACTGTCAACCGCGCGGCCGAACTCGCTGATGAGGGCGGCTATATGGCGCACCTCTACGCCATGTTCCTGCTGGCACAGTTCCGTGAAGTCCGCGCTTACCCTCTCCTGCTACGTCTTGCATCACTTCCAGGCGACCTCCTTTATTCCCTGTGTGGCGACCTCATAACGGAGGATTTCGGCCGCATCCTGGCATCGGTTTGCGACGGCGAACTGGATGGAATCCAGACCTTGATCGAGAACGTCGATGCCGACGAGTGGGTTCGAGGGGCGGCCCTCAGCGGCCTTGTGACTTTGGTTGCCGCGGGCAAGAAGAGCCGACAGGAAATCGTGAACTACTTCGCGGAGCTGTTCAGAGGAAAACTAGAGCGGGAACCGTCTAACGCGTGGAACGAGTTGACCGCCTGCAGCTCCGACCTTTACCCGGCCGAATTGATGGACGACATCGAGCAAGCTTACCGGGAGGGTCTCGTCGATCCTCATTTCGTTAGCTTTGGTGAGATCCAAGGCGATGCAGCGATGGGGAAGGACAGGCTTCTCGCGCGGCTTTCGCACAGCCCCCACCATCGCCTAGTAGAGGATACGGTGAAGGAGATGGGGTGGTGGGCGTGTTTCCACGATGATGAGTTCGGTCGATTTGAAAACGGAGAGTCGGAACCCGCGTGGAGCGACCTTGGACTTGAAATCGCAACCTTGTCGCTTCCGTTTCGGCATCCGGGGCCCAAGACGGGCCGGAACGAACCGTGCCCATGCGGCAGCGGTAAGAAGTACAAGAAGTGTTGCGGCGCCTGAAATCCATCAGCCCGCGCTGCAGCCCACGCAATCGCGAGCGCCCGACACACGTCGTTCATCTTGTCAGGCCCAATCGTACCGACGAAACTTTTCAAGCGGGCCTTTTCGACAGTCTGGACGTGGTCCAGGTTCACCTCCGAGTCCCTTTTCAGTCCTTCCTCCACCCCAACGACGACTTCGCTCGGCGCTCCCCGAATTACAGATGTGACCGGGGCCATCATGACGGTGTGCAGAAGCTCGATGACTTCGGTGCGCGACAGCACGAGGACGGGTCGGCGCTTCCTAGAGGTCAGCGAGATTTGACCGCGTTCTATTCGTTCGTCCACAAGCCTTCATCCTCCCCTTGAATTCGTCGACTCTGTCTCGGCTGTTCCGTCCAGATCGTTGACCTATCTAAGAATTTGGATGTACATTATAAGCGTACATGTACAGAGGAGCTGTATGTCTCAGGTCAGTGTCAAAGAAGCGCGCGAGAACCTCAAGGCTCTGCTAGACCGTGTGGAAGCCGGAGAGGAAGTGGTAATCCTTCGCCGGGGGAAGGAAGTGGCTCGCCTGGTCCCGCCGGCCCGGACCACTGACCGGCTCCCAAGCCTCAGGTTGTTCCGCGAATCCATCAAGGTCAAGGGAACAGCGATGAGTCGTACCGTGATCGAAGAACGGCGGCAGGCCAGGTATTGATCTACCTGGACACGAGCGTCGTCGTCGCGTACTACTGCCCCGAGACGCTCAGTTCACGTGCTGAGAAACTTGTGCGGCTCGAACCTGCACCAGCCATAAGTAACCTGACCAGGGTCGAATTTGCTTCGGCCCTGGCCCGAAAAACGCAGGCTGACGAATTATCCTCCACCCAGGCCGGGCGGATCGCGACAGAGTTCGAGAAACACATCCGCGAAGGACTCTACTCACAAGTCCCCCTGGACCACCGTCACTTCGATCAGGCTCGAGAATGGCTCGCAACACTGAGAACGGGTCTACGTACCCTTGACGCCCTCCATCTTGCAGTCGCCACAGAGGCCGGAATGCGGATCGCAACAGCGGATCGCAGCCTGGCTCGTGCAGCCCGGAAGCTGGGAATCGAAGTGGTCGATATTTTTCCCCGCGACTGATCCTTCTCTGACGAAATCCCAAAGTATGAGAGGTCCGGACCCCTTCAGGAACACAAGCGTTTGTTAGACTTGTAGGAGTAGTCCGTGCGGTCTTGGATCCTGTCCCGATGAAGCACGCCCATTCAGCCTACTTCCGAATCGGCCTCTTCCTGTTAGCGACCGTGCTGGTAGGGGGCTTCATGGTTTCCGCCCAGTTCGAGGCCCCGCCAACATTGCCAGGTCCCAAGATCCCAATCTACTTCGAAGATGGCCCGCTCATCGTCGATCAGATGCGAGTCGCCGATGCACGGTATGTCGAGTTGATCGGCCTGGTGCGGCACATGGCCCTGCCCTACACGGATGCCACTCTGCGGGGAACTTTCACGATCCGAGCGCCGAACGGGACCCTCGTGGCGACGCGCGACAGCGACGTTGTTTCCATCGATGACAGTCAAGCCCGTTTGGCCGATCCGGTTATTCGCGTCGACGGTCGTTGGTTCGTGCCGACCGATTTCCTCCTGCGTCCGCTGTCCCACGTAGCCGGAGTCGAGTTCCGACATCGTCAGGGAGCGAATCGAATCCTGGTCGGGAACGTGACGGCTCCGACCCTGACGATGAGCGCCGGCCCGAGGGGGGAATCGACGCGGCTGACCATCGAATCGAGCACCGCCATCAACATGCGCGTGCAGCAGGAACCGGGCGGGACCCGGGTCGTGCTGGCCATCGATCGAGCCCCCTTAGAGCCGGCAAATGAGGAACTCGCCTACCGGGATCCATCCATCCGGGGAATCGCCTTTGGGGATTCCGACGGCCGCTCGAAGATCACAATCGAGACGACACCTCAGGTTGCGAATGTCCGCCTGTTACCGTCGGATGCAAACCGTCGGTTTTTCGTCGATTTCGTCGGGCCGGGCGAAACAAGCGCGAATTCTCTCCGATCAGGCAGGGATCGAGGCGGTGCGCTGTCGGCCGGGGCGCTTCGCGTCATCGTGATCGATCCCGGACACGGCGGTCTGGACAGCGGGACCAGGGCACATGGCACACTCGAAAAAGACATCACCCTGGAACTCGCACGCAGACTCCGGCGCGCTCTCCAGCGCCGGCTGGACACGACGGTCATCCTGACGCGCGACGGCGACGGGGAGCTGGTAGGTGAGGCCCGTTCCGCGATTGCCAACAACAATGGGGCCGACCTGTTTATCAGCCTCCACGTCGGGTTCTCGTCGGACCCGACCGAATCGAGTTCCTCGCTGTTCCTCGTTGAGACCCCCGCCGAAGTGCTGAGGGAGGCCCCCGCAACCAACCTGTTCCAGCCCTGGTACGCGGTGCACCGCCGGAGTTCGGCCGGGAGCGTGCAATTTGCGACAACGCTTCAGCAGAGCCTGGTCGATGCTATCCCCGGGTGGCAATTCCCGATCCGACGGGCGCCCATCAGCGTCCTGACCAGTTCATCCATGCCGGGTCTGCTGCTGGAACTGGGTAATGCGAACAACGAAGCGAACCTGAGAGCCCTGACCGATGCCGGGTTTCAGGGAAGGCTCATCGATGCGATCGTCGAAGCCGCCTCGCGATTCGGAGGCAGGGACACGGAACGATTGTGATGCCGAGACACATCCAGATCGGCCTGTTCGTGATGTCGATCATCCTGGCGATGTCCGTGTTGTATTTTTTCAACCTCACGCGGGACATCCGGTCGGCGACGGAACCGAATGTGGACGATGTGCCGTTCGAGGAACCGGATCAGCGGCTCTACGAACCCACGGATCCCCAGATCGAAGTCAAACTGTTCTTCCCCGGGAGGAGCAACGATGTTCTGCTCCGAACGCGGGACACGACAGTGTTTGCATCGGCCGCACTCGAGAACCGGGCGCGTCAGATCGTCGATCGACTCATCGAGGGAGCGGGGGATGACGGGTTGTTCGGGAGCCTCCCTGCCGGAACGCAGCTCAATGAGCTCTTCGTGTCGGGCGGCACCGTCTTTCTGGATTTCAACAGCGCCATATCCGACAACCACACCGGTGGCGTCCTTCCCGAGCAGGCCACGATCTATTCGATCGTGAACTCGGTGACCTACAACCTGCCCGAAATCGAAAACGTCAAGATCCTGATCGGCGGCGGTGAGAAGGAGACGCTGGCTGGACACTGCCTGCTTCTGCTACCGTTAAAGTTGGATCTGTCCATCACCGACATCGCGTCGGCCGAGGTCGTCGCTAGTGGCCAGTAACACAAACTGAAAGGACTCATGAGAATAGACGGACGTCGACCGGATCAACTTCGACCGGTACGGATGACACCTGATTTCATCCCGCACGCCGAAGGATCCGTACTGATCGAGATCGGCAGGACACGCGTCATCTGCACCGCGAGTGTCGAAGAGTCCGTCCCGATGTTCCTGCGCGGCTCGAACAAGGGATGGATCACCGCGGAGTACTCGATGCTGCCCCGGGCTACCGAGAGTAGAACGCCGCGCGAGGCGTCCCTGGGACGTAAGTCGGGCCGAACGCAGGAGATTCAGCGCCTGATCGGCCGATCACTACGGACCTCGATCGACTTGAACCGTCTGGGTGAACGGACGATCTGGGTGGACTGTGACGTTATCGAGGCGGACGGTGGTACGCGAACAGCCTCCATCACAGGCGCCTATGTCGCGATGATTCAGGCGATCGGCCGGCTGGTCTCCATCGGCTCGCTGGACGAGATTCCCGCCCGCTGCAACCTGGCTGCGGTCAGCGTCGGCATCATGGGCGGAGTGCCGCTGCTCGATCTGAACTACTCGGAGGATTCCCAGGCGGATGTCGATTTCAACGTGGTCATGACCGACCGCAATGAGTTCGTCGAACTCCAGGGGACGGCCGAACGCCAACCCTTCAGCCGCGACCGCCTGGACGAGCTTCTTCGGCTCGCGGAAACCGGCATCACCGACCTGATCGAAGCACAGCGACAGGCTCTCGACGTCGAGCAGCCTCGGTGAGGCGTCTGATCGTCGCGAGCAAGAATCCGGGCAAAGCCAGCGAAATCCAAACGATTCTCGAACCCCTCCACGACTGGCGGGCCGAACGGCTGTCGGAAGAGGCGCCTGACTGTGACGAAACAGGTTCCACCTTCATGCAGAACGCCTCGCAGAAGGCCGAATTCCATAGCCTCAGGACTACGGCGCTCACCCTCGCCGACGATTCGGGCCTTGTCGTCGACGCGCTCGACGGCCGGCCTGGAATCTACTCCGCGCGTTTCGCACCGACGGACGAGGCACGAAACGAAAAGCTGCTCAAAGAATTGGAGGGTGTGCCCGAGGAGAAACGCACCGCTGAATTCGTGTGTGCCCTGGCTCTGGCACGATCAGGCAAGGCGGTCTGGACGGTCGAAGAACGGGTTCGGGGACGGATCGTAACCGAACCTGCGGGATCGAACGGGTTCGGTTACGATCCCATTTTCTGGACACCGGACTTCGAGAAGACGATGGGCGAGCTCGAACCGGTGGTCAAGAACCGGATCAGCCATCGGGGACGCGCCCTGGCGCGACTGAAGGAGTATCTATCGACCCTGTAGTGGGAGTCCAAGGTCCAAGGTCCAACGTCCAAGGTCAGTTGGACGAACGTCACTCTCGCCCTCGGATGTTCGACTTTGGACCTTGGACATTGGACTACTTTTAACATTCCTTTGACGCCTGACGCTGCTAACCTATTAGGTAGTGTCTTCATCTAAGACGCCAGCACCGAATTCGTCCCTCAGGAGGTCCAAGTGAGTTCGCTCATACTGGCATTGATACTGTTGGGTCCGGGTGCCCAGGGTCCGAAAGAACTCAAAGTACCCGAAGAAATCAAACCCCCGCTGGTAGTCGCAGAGGGCACCGTCATCCCGGTCAGTTTGATCACCGAGGTGTCGACCAAACACGCCAAAGAGGGCGATGGCATCTACGCCCAAACCATCTTTCCGGTCACGGTCAGCAACGAGATCGTAATCCCGGTCAACAGCTACGTCCGCGGACGCGTGGTCAACGCGACGCGCCCGGGTCGAGTAAGTGGAAAAGCAGAGCTGACGATCAACTTCCACACGATCGTCCTTCCCAGCGGCCTAACGCTGCCGATGTACGGCAGTCTGGGAGGAATCGGAGGTGTTGCCGAGCGGCGTGGCGAAGCCAGCATCGAGGGTGAATCGAGCAAGGGCACCGACGCCGGCACCGTCGCCCAGAATGCAACGACTGGCGCCGTGATCGGAGCCATCGGTGGCGGCGGCAAGGGTGTGGCGATCGGAGCCGGGGCCGGGGCTGCAGCCGGAGTGGCCCAGGTGTTGTTGACTCGCGGCGAGGACCTGACGCTCACCCGGGGAACGACGCTCGAGATCGTCCTGGATCGTCCCCTCGAACCCTAAGAGGGCGGTTCGAGTGTAGGTGCGCTCACAGAGCGCACCTACACCCGATCCTAGAGTTTCGCCTGTCTCAGGCACCGAGACCTCTCTGGGGACTTGACGTTGCACCTACCGATTCGAAAGGGCTTATCCCGTACCAGAGAGGTTCCCTGCAAATGTTTTAGACACCAATGGTCACAGGCCGCACCTACACAAACAGTCCCGACGCCGACAACCCCGCCCCGACGAACGACAGCACCGGCGAATGCGGTGAAGGGCCTTCCCAACCGAGGTTCCTCTTTGAAACGGTGGTTCTTTCAATTACCTTAGGAGTACATGCTCCGCTGGCGGCGGAGCATCGAACGGGGCGTGGCGCAGCCCGGTAGCGCGCCTGCTTTGGGAGCAGGAAGTCGGAGGTTCGAATCCTCTCGCCCCGATTCATTGATAACAAATAGATTAGACCTCATGTTCGGTGTTCCGAAATGGGGCCTAATTTGCATTTGTAGGGGGCAGCAGGTCGGGATCACTCTATGAGAGTTCGGCCAAATGAACTTGACTTCGAGCTAACAGGGCAAGGGGCCAAGGGTGCGCACCGGGAGTCCGGCGGAGATCCACTGTCGGCTCCTACACCGTCTCCTTCATGATCGCGGTCGAGCTCAGCTTCGACCCTGCCCACTCATACTCCCGACAACCCGCACAGTAGTACTCCCATCGGAAACTCCACACCCTGGTCGTCTAGAGAGAGTGGATTTCAGCTTGCACAACTAAGGAAAGACAGGAACCGAGTAGAGCGTTTCACCATCCAGCGAGCCGACCGTAGAGCCAGTGTACACCGGGTTGTCCCCGCTGATACCTAAGACTGCGTTTTCCGGCAGGGCTACTGCGAAGATCTCGGACAGCAGCTTGAAAGTGAATGCTCCAGGCTCTAGAGAAAGAGTCTGTTGTTCGATGAGAACTCCTACCGCATCTTGAAGGTTCAACGTTACTGTTGTAAGCACAGAAGCGGCGTTGATAACGGCTATCCCGGTGAAACGACCCTCACCCGAGCCCATGTTAATCAAGGTCGATGACTTGGAGGCGTACGTCAAGAGCGGTAGTAGAGTTTTAGCTTCCGGAGTGGTCCGGCGGACTTCGGCGTACCCGGTAACGACGGGGTATGTCGTAAAAATAGCTTTTCGAATCCCCTCGACATCCAAACGAAGATAGCCCGTCCGGATATTTCCAGTGCCACCGAAAAGATCCGTGAGCGATAAAGCTTGAGACTCGCCCGAACGAAGTGTGACCGTTTGTGAATCCGTCGAAGTTTCAGTAACCAGCGTTGCGGTCAAAGCCGCGGTGTCAAGCGAAGTGTTAACGAGTTTCAGCAGTGTGTCGTACGCACCTCCGGATGTGGCGAAGGGCACAATCAGTGTTGGCTTGCCGACGGACAAGTGACGTGGCGCAGTCGCTAGGCTTTCTGATGACTGCGACGACAAGGCAGCGGCGATAGGTCGATTGAACCTACCGACAACATAGTCCCCGGCGGCCCCATCAAAAATATCGCTGACCGTGGCATTCGTGGAAGCCAACGGTCCCAGCAGCGTGGGTACAAGTGCGATGGATGCGCCACTATGGTTCCGCAGTTCCAGAACGCCTTCGCTTGGCAGATCAGGGTCGGTGTTCAACACACTCAAGCGGGCTTCCCCAGATGTGGCCGGTATGGTAAAACCGGCACGTCGATAATCGGTCAATTCGACGGCTTCCTCAACGCGAACCCCAAAGCTCGTACCCATCGCCAAGACCGTCTCCTCTGTACTGAGCACACGAACGGAAGCAAGATCCGCGGTCAAGCTTCCAAACAGCGACTCCGTGGACCGTGTCCAGGATTCGTTCGACGAAAGTAACAGTGCTACGTCCGAAAGGAGTGTCCCATCGGCCTCAAGGCCTTCAACGGTGATTCTGCTGCTTCGATTCCCGGTATTAACCAGCGTGATCCTGTTTTCGCGGGTCGCATCGACGCCCGGCCAGTAAAACCTCTTGCTCACTGTCCGCGAGCTGCCGGCAAGCACGAGGATGTCGTCTTCAGAGAAGCGAGGTACCGCAGCCGAGGGCAGAGCGCTTGTCGGCACAGCAGCACCGATCGGGGCGAGTGAGACTTCAATCGTCGGCTGCAATACCTCGACCCTTCCCACGACACTGACCGAAAACGCGATGTTGAACGATTCCACCTTCTGGGCACTATCCGCAGCCTGCGCGAAGACATAGTTCACTTCTCGGCCGCCGTTCGTTCGCGGCAGTTCCACATTTGTTCCTTCAAGAGTTGTCAGTGTCGCCGCAGTTTCGGCGGCTGTCACAGACGCTGGAAACAGCATTCGCAATCCTGAGGGGAAATCAGACACCATGATGCGGATCTGGGTACCTCCGGATTGTCCGAACTCGGAACCGCTGCTGAAAGCGGAGGCGAATACCTCCGCGACTGGAATAGTAGCCGTGGCATCGAGGACCTGGTTGTTAACGATCAGAAACCGATCCGTCATTTCGTCTGCGCTCAGACCACGGCTAAAAGAATCGATTACAGGCACCGGATCGGACGACAGCATGACGTTCTGTGACTGTTCGAAGAAAACCCGGACTGGAACGGATCTCGCTGTCGCACCGCTTACCGACAGACGCAGACCTTCGATACTTAACGAGCCGGTGGAGCCCCCCGCGTTTATCGGTATTCGCAACAGGTTTTCGGTGGAGTCGATTGTCGGCACTCCCGTACTCAGACTGCCTGCAGCAGTGATTCGAATGTCAGTTGTAGATGCGTTTGTAATCTGAAACGGACTAGGATCGACGACGATCACGTCAGCCGAGGTTGTGCCAAAGCTGAGGGCCAGCTGAATTGGACCAGCAAGTTCAGTATGACCGGTCTCGATGGCTGTATAAGGAATCCCTATCGGCAGAAAGACTCCCTGTGCGAACGCTGATGTTGTACCAAGCCAAAGAGTGACAAACGCGAGGGCCCTCGCTATTTTGATCCTGTACCGGCCACCCAAATCACTCTCCCCGAAAAGCCGAATAGAACGGGATTTCCTATTACTGTTACTATCGCTCACCCGCCTATTATGATTTGTTAGTTTCAATACCTGTTAAGGTTACTTGTAACTGAACATTTTTTGGCATTGCTAATAAGTTTGCAGTTGGATGCCGGTAGGCAAGTCACGTCAGGCGAGACCTCAGGGCTGGAGTGGCAGAAGCTGAAACCCTCTCTTAGAAAAACGACGCTTCTGTCCGAATTACTCTGACGACGTACAATTATTTCAAGCTCCACCTTGGCCAAACGACAATAAGAGCCCCAAAAAGATGATCTGAATGATCCAGCCGATCAAGCACACACCCACCGCTCGCAGGGTGCTTGTATAGTCCAATGCCTGGCGCACCGCAATGACCATCGCAATGAGCATCCAGATTCCGGCCACCGAGAAGACTAAATTGGTGGTCCCCGGAATAATTCCCACAATCCGTATCAGCCCCGGTGAGCTGGAAAATCCGATCGTTCTTAACAGTTCTCCGTGATCGGCCTTTGTTTGGGCTTCGGGGAGCAATTTGGTGCCGATAAAATAAGTGAGATACGCCCAGATATACCATCCCACTAAAGCGACAATGGTTATGACAATTAAATTTCTGCCGCCCATGGATATACTGCCGATACCGGCGGCAAGAGAAGACAACACCACCACGCCCATCGCCTGGCTCATGGCCGTCTTATCGGCTTCCACCTCTTCATAAAGGTTCACATCTAACTTCGCAGCGCGAATCATGCGTTCTGTGAATTTCGACATTGGCGTCTCCCTTGGTGTTTTTTATTTCTGGAAATGGGGGTTCCGTCTTTCCTTCGGGACCCTGCTTATACCTTAGGAACACGTATTTCGACCAGTAATGCTTACTCGGCTTGGGATATCTCATCTACCCACGGTCTTCGACCAGACTTTCTTCATGAACTGAGCTTCCTGCACTTCGGACACGTTGCAGGTTCGCTCAGCAGATAGTCCGTCGTAGCCGGATCCAGGCCGCTTGCTCGGTCGAGTAGCCAACAGAACGGAATCTCGCTGATCTTGGGGTCACAGTTCTCGCAGGCCATGATGTCTTGCTGAGCACGCTGTAGAGTGGCCTTGCTGACGGCGATTAGGGTTGCAGGCTAGGCGCTCCACATCGATAAACTGAAGATCCGAAGCCCGTGGTGCCAGGCCGCGAATCCACACTCGGCAGTAATCGGAGTCTTCGCCGTATTCGGCGATGGCGGCCTCGTTCTTGCTCCTGTTTTCCCGACGCTGATGATGGGCGGTGGGGGTGCCGGAATCGACGTCGGTTTGTGCTTGCCCTTTCCGCGCCTCTACGATAGACACGGCGTAAGACTGGGCTATAAACACGCATCGACGAAAAGCAGGCAGGAGGAACACTAAATGGAAGAGCAGGGCAAAAAGCTATTGGCACGGCGCCAGGAGATCGAGATCAAGCTGATCGAGCGGGCCTGGAAGGACGAAGCGTTTCGCGAGGCGCTGATCCGCGATCCCAAGGGCACCCTCGCGCGGGAGTTCAGCGCCGAGTTCCCCGACCAGGTCGAGATCGAGGTGGTTACCGAAACCGATCGAAAGAAGTACCTGGTGATTCCCCAGCCAGTTTCCGGTGAACTGTCGGGAGAAGAACTCGGGCAGGTGGCCGGCGGTATTATGGCAGGAGAGTCGGCACCGCCGGTGAGGGGAAGCGCAGACTGGCTAGGTCTCGGTGGCTGGCACCGGCCCGGGAAAGGATGAGTAGGCGGCGAGCGACGCCATACACTTCCACCAACGTCGTCCAAAAGATTTCAACCTTGGGAGAGCATGCTTCACAGCCGAGGATGCGTTGTTGAGCACGCAGCAGGGTGTCTTTGCTGACGGCGATGAGGGTTATTGGCATTACGACTAGGTTTGCAGGTTGGAAGCCGGTTGGCAGGTCACGGCAGACGGGGTCTTGGGCTACAGGTGAGGAGGCTTATCGCA
>CBDAPB010000017.1:0-26292 GCA_965198265.1 Terriglobia bacterium | reverse complement strand
CCCAGGGTAAGGCACGTGACTTTCACTCCATCTACCCGCCGCATCTACAAACGCCCGGTCCGGATGACATTGGGCTTCCGATCTGTTGGCCTCTTCGCCCACCTGACGCCTGCCTCTTATGCGGTTCGTGTGCCTCGGGCCAGAGTTTTGCCTATGGCTTCCTTCCCACCCCCGATTGCTCGGACGCAGTTGCCACATCGGCTAAGGGTTCCTGTCATCAAGGCCCCCAGAGGACTCTCACCTCCTAGTCACTTCCCGGTTCGCTTTCGCTCCCCGGTTATCCAGCGCCAATTCATGGCGCTGCGCGCCATGCCTGGCGCACCAAAAAAAAAGCCGGGGCTCGAGCCCCCAGCCTCCGTCCTAGAAACTGGACTCTTCGCGAACCGGACCCAAGCATCGGCTCGTGTCTCGAAAGTTCGGGTAACCACCTTTCGATCTACCAATCTGTCAAAAGGTTTAGTCTCAGGGGAGATATACTTCCGTTCGCAAGCCTTGTCAATCTATCTTTATAGTTATCGGCCTATCTTTAGTGGTAGTCCTAGCAGCCTGTAACAGAGATAGTAACAGCGTCGCCGATGGGCCTTGCGGGTCCTCTCATAAGTCGTTGCAAGTCGAAAAACATCGCGTGTTTCATAACTTCTCTGCGTGGCGGCAAGGCCCATCGTCCCTTCGGGTTGCGGCGGAACAGCACCGTCTTCGTCGTCGCGCCTTCTCGCAATGAAGCAGCATTACCTCGGGCGGCGCTCCTAGAATCCGGTACCGTTGCGCTCGCAACGCCACTATCACTCTCTCTGTTACAGGCCACTAGGGTTCCCTCGGCCGCAGTTGTTTCCAGCGTTCGATGAACGCGACGGCCGCTTCAACGGACCTCAGCGTTGCCTGCTCTCCCCTCTCAGCGCTGGCCTCCCGGAGGTCCCGGACTCCCCAGACGCCCGTGCTCGACATCTCCCGGACAGAAGTCTTCTTGCCGGTCTCCTCCTTCTTGAGCCCTTCCGCCAGCAACACCATCAGTGCCGTGCGGTCGCCTGCGACCACTTCGGGCAGCATTCTTTCCATGTGTTCAGGCATCGTCAGAGTTGCCGTCTCGGCGCTGTCCATGTCGACCAGGCTGGGGAAACATGTAGAGCCCCCGGGAGGTCTCCCCCCACTCCCCCGTGGCGGTCAAAAACCGTGCTGGGGCGGGCTGTTGTTCGTCTCGCGGGAGAGGAACGGGGCCGAAGCCGCTCCAAGCTCCACCGCAATCCCAGGAGTCTCGTGGTTGATGCGGTCGACGATGTATTGGGAAATGACCCGGTTTCCGCCGTGACTGTTCATTATCAGGAAACGCTTGAAGCCGTGGTGCATCAGACTCTGTGCCGCCTCGAAGTAGACCTGCTGGATCGTTTCGGCCGACAGCGTCATCGTGCCCGCATAGCCCATGTGATAGGGGGCGTTGCCCACGAACAGAACCGGTGCCACCAGAACGTCGGTTTTCTGGGCGATCAACTGCGCGCGACCGATCCCGCTCAGAAAATCCGTTCCGATCGGCAAGTGCAATCCATGCTGTTCGAGCGAAGGAACGGGGATCAACGCCATGTCGGTCCGCGTCAATAGATCTTCCACCTCCGGCCTCGTCATATGAGGCAGGTAATTCTTGATCTTCTGTCCGTGCCACAGGGGATTGGTCTGCGCCAGGCCGCCGATCGGAATCAGTGAAAGGGCAAACAAGAAAACGAGTGTTCGAAAGCGATTCATGTCTCTGTCTCCTTCGGAAGGCGGTACGGAAATTGGAGGTCACCGATCGGACGCCGGTCAAGTCCACTTGCCTGTTTAAACGGCTCCCGTTTCGAAAGTCAAACTTTTTCCCGGCGGCGTACGTTTTCGTCAAAACGGTTGCGTTGCCGGGCATCTCCGTCTATGATTCGGTCGCCCGCTAAGGCCTTTGTAAGAAGCATCTTATTGAGTCCAGCGTTTACGTTCGTTCATTTTTCCAGTTCTTTACCCGCAGCACCGAACGCTTCTGTTCGGTTGGCGCAGGTTTAGGTGAGGATCTGAATGGCTCTGGCGAACCCGCATGGTTCAGAACGCAAGTTGAAGCCGCTCCTGACCTCAGGAGCCGAGCTTCGAGAAGAACGGGAGAGGATCGCCGGGCTGGCTCAGGTTCGGATGACGTCCAGGGAAACTTCCGACCTCATCATGATGGGTATCGGAGCGTTCACACCGTTGGACGGCTTCATGGGTCGTGCCGACTGGCAGGGCGTGTGCGACGCGCTTCGGACTGACGCCGGCTGCTTCTGGCCCATTCCGATCACGCTTTCGGCAACTCCGGAAGAGGCGGACGGCTTGAGAGACGGACAGGAGGTGGCTCTCGTCGATTCCGAAAGCGACGAGCTCATGGGAAGCCTCGTCATCGACGAGAAATACCGGATCGACAAGGCTCACGAGTGCAAACAGGTTTTCAAGACCACCGACTCGGAGCATCCCGGCGTCGCCACGGTGATGGCCCAGGGGGATGTGAACATCGGCGGGAAGGTCCGGGTCTTGAGCGAAGGCCCGTACCCGAAGAAGTACTCCGGCAGCTACCTCCGGCCGGTGGAAACGCGGCAACTGTTCGAGCAGAAGGGATGGAGCGCGGTCGCAGCGCTGCAGCTGCGAAATCCGATGCATCGTTCCCACGAGTACCTGGCGAAGATCGCCATCGAAGTCTGCGACGGAATCCTGATCCACCAGCTGGTGGGAAAACTGAAGCCGGGAGACATTCCCGCGGAGGTTCGCGTCGGCGCCGTCGACATGCTGGTGGAGAACTATTTTGTAGACGATACCTGCATCCAGGCCGTGTATCCCATGGAGATGCGATACGGAGGACCGAGAGAGGCACTGTTGCATGCGGTGTTCCGGCAGAACTTTGGCTGCAGCCACCTCATCGTTGGACGCGACCATGCCGGGGTGGGAGAGTACTACGGTCCGTTCGACGCTCATCACATCTTCGACGAGATTCCGGAAGACGCGCTGGAGATACGGCCTCTCAAGATCGACTGGACTTTTTACTGCGCCCGGTGTGACGGCGTCGCGTCGATGAAGACCTGTCCGCACGGCAAGGAGGATCGGCTGCTGGTGAGCGGAACGATGCTCCGGAAGTGGCTGTCGAGCGGGGAGGACGTGCCCGACCACTTCAGTCGGCCCGAAGTGCTGGCTATTCTCAAGGAATACTACAGAACACTCGAGGACAGGGTGGAGGTCAAACTCCACAAGTACGCCGAGGGTGAATAGGCCCGGAGGAATGAATACATGCCCACGTATGTGAACCCGAACAAGTGTGACGGCTGCAAGGCTCTGGATCGGCCGGCGTGTCACTACATCTGTCCCAGCGACATCATGGCGCTGGATCCGGCGCTGGGAAAGGCGTACAACCTGGAACCGGACATGTGCTGGGAGTGCTATTCGTGCGTCAAGACGTGCCCGCAGTCCGCGATCGACATGCGCGGGTACAATGACGTCGTTCCGCTGGGCGCAAGCTTGACGCCGCTCAGGGGCACGGACTCCATCATGTGGACCGTGAAGTACCGGAACGGCCAGATGAAGCGGTTCAAATACGCGATCCGCACGACCGCCTGGGGAACGATCGAGCCGTTCCGGGTGTCGGCAAGCCCCCCACCCGATGCACTGCGGACACAGGCGTTGTACGGCCAGTCGGAGTACCTGGGCGTTGACAACCTGCCCGCACTTTCGAACTGAAGCCGTTCTGGTCAGAGGGTTTTCCTTCCCGACAACCGGCCCTGACGAGATATCTGGATGAAGACGAGGGCCCGCGCCCTCACGCCGTGATCACTGGAGGCAGCGAATGATTGAGCCTGAAGTCGAAACAGTCGAATGTGACGTCCTGGTCGTCGGCGGCGGAATGGCCGGTACCGGGGCCGCTTTCGAAGCCGCCTACTGGGCCAAGGAAAAAGGGTTGCGGGTTGTGCTCGTCGAGAAAGCCGCCACGGAGAGAAGCGGGGCGGTCGCGATGGGCCTGTCCGCCATCAACTGCTACATGGGAATGAAGAACGGCGAGAACCAGCCGGAGGATTTCGTCCGGTATGTCCGGAACGACCTGATGGGCCTGTCGCGCGAGGACCTGGTCTATGACATCGCCCGGCACGTGGATGAGAGCGTCCACATGTTCGAAGAATGGGGCCTGCCGTTCTTCAAGAACGAAGACGGGACCTACAAACGGGAAGGCAAGTGGCAGGTGATGATCCACGGCGAGTCCTACAAGCCGATCGTCGCGGAAGCGGCAAAGAAAGCGGTCGGCGAGGGGAACGTCTACGAGAGAATCTTCGTTTCCCATCTGCTGACCGACGCCGACGAGCCGACGACGGTCTCGGGCGCGGTCGGGTTCAGCGTGAGGGACCACAAAATCTATGTCTTCAAGTCCAGGACCGTGATCTGCTCGGCTGGCGGCGCCACGAACGTCTTCCGTCCCCGTGCAACTGGCGAGGGACTCGGCCGGATCTGGTACGCCGTGTGGAATACCGGCTCCGCATACAGCCTGATGCAGAAAGCCGGCGCCGAGATGACCCAGATGGAGCACCGCGTGGTCGTCACGCGCTTCAAGGACGGCTACGGCCCGGTCGGTGCCTGGTTCCTGCTCTTCAAGGCCAAAGCCGAGAACGCATACGGCGACGAACTGGAGAAGACTCGCGCCCACGAGCTGCTCGAGTGGGGGGAATACGGCCGGGCGAAGCCTGTGCCGACACCGCTCCGGAACCATTTGATGTTGAACGACATCAAGGACGGCCGGGGGCCTCACTACATGCGGACCGACAAAGCGCTCCAGAAGTTGTTCACCGAGGTGCAGAACGACAAGAAGAAGATGAAGGAGATCGAGTCCGATGCGTGGGAAGACTTTCTCGACATGACGATGTCGCAGGCTCTGCTGTGGGCATCGGAGAACATCGATCCCGCGAAGACGCCATCGGAGATCATTCTCACGGAACCCTACCTGATGGGCTCGCACTCCTCGGCATGCGGCGCCTGGGTCAGCGGACCGGAAGATATTTCACCGAAGGAATACTTCTGGGGCTACAACCGCATGACGACCATCAACGGCCTGTTTGCGGCGGGGGACGGAGTGGGAGCATCGGCGCACAAGTTCTCGTCGGGTTCGTTCACCGAGGGACGGATGGCGGGCAAGGCGGCGGTCGCCTACATCGCCGACCATCCCAATCCGCTGCGCTACGACGACGGCAGGGTCGAGGCCATCAAGGCAGAGCTCTATCAGCCGTTCCAGACCCTGGAGGAGCACAAGGATGCCTCGACACGCGTGGAGGTCAATCCCCATTACCTCCTGCCCAAGCAGGCTCTGATGCGGCTCCAAAAGACGATGGACGAGTACGTCGCGGGTCCGGGGAACTTCTACATGACAAACGGCCCCACCCTGGCGAGGGGCCTGGAGCTGCTGGGTCTTTACCGGGAAGACCTCCAGAAGCTGGGCGCGCGGGATCTCCACGATCTGCTCCGGTGCTGGGAGCTGTGGGATCGGACGTGGTGCGCGGAATCGCACCTGCGTCACATCCAGTTCAGGGAAGAAACCCGGTGGCCCGGGTACTACTACCGCGGCGATTTCCCGAAGCTGGACGAAGAGAACTGGAAGGTGTTCGTCAATTCCAGGTACGATCCCGCAACCGGGGAGTGGCATATGTCCAAGAAACCGTTTATTCCGCTCGTCCCGTAGCGGAGCAGAATATGACGGCAGAAACAGTCCCTTCAATCCACAAGAGCATCCTGGTCGTCGGCGGGGGCATCGCCGGAATCACAGCAGCGGTCGAAGCCGCCGAGGTGGGATACGAGGTCTACATCGTCGAGAAACAACCCTACCTGGGTGGACGTGTGGCGCAACTCGCCAAGTATTTCCCCAAACTGTGTCCTCCCAACTGTGGTCTTGAGATCAATTTCCAACGTATGAAAAAGAATCGGAGGATTCGATTCTTCACGATGGCGGAGGTCGAGAGTATCGCGGGTGAACCCGGGAATTTCGATGTCGCCATCAAGCAGCACCCTCGCTACGTGAACGACCGCTGCACTGCATGCAACGACTGCGTTGCAGTTTGTCCTGAAGATCGACCGGACGCCTTCAATCTCGGTATGGGTACGACCAAGGCGATCTACCTGCCCCATGCGATGGCGTTTCCGATGAAGTACGCGATCGACGATTCCGCGTGTGAGCTCAGCGCGTGCGCGAAATGCGTCGACGCGTGCAACTACGATGCGATTGACCTGAATATGAAACCCGCGAGCCTCAGCCTCAAGGTCGGCGCGGTGATCATGACCACCGGTTGGCAACCCTACGACGCCGCACGGATCGACAATCTGGGGTTCGGTCGCTATACGGATGTCGTCACCAACATGATGATCGAGCGCATGGCCGCTCCGGACGGGCCCACCCAGGGCAGGATTGTCCGGCCGTCCGACGGAGGCGACGTGAATTCCGTCGCGTTCATCCAGTGCGCGGGCTCCAGGGACGAGAACCACCTGGGTTATTGCTCCAGCATCTGTTGCCTGGCATCCCTGAAGGAAGCGACGTACGTGAGAGAGCAGAATCCGGAATCGAAGGTCTACATTTTCTACATCGACTTGAGGACACCGGGTACGTACGAATTCTTTTCCGAGAAAGTGCAGAGCGATCCGAACGTGTCGGTAGTGAAGGGGAAAGTAGCCAGGATTGCTGAAGACTCGACTACCGGCAAGCTGGTCGTCGAAGCGGAAGACATCCTCTCCGCCCGTAAGACGAAGACAAATGTCGACCTCGTGGTTCTCGCCACGGGAATGGCGTCAGGCGTGGATCCGACGCAATCCAGTGTCCCTGCCGGCTACGATTCCGACGCTTTCATCCTGCCCGATGAGACCGCGCCCGGGATTTTTGCCGCCGGATGCGCGCGGGGACCGGTGGACGTCGAAACTTCCGTCCAGGATGCGACGGCAGCCACGCTAAAGGCGATTCAAGCCATCCATCGTGCAGGGGAGCGGGCAGCGGAGCCCGTAAACACCTGAGTCTGGTTGAACGCGGCTGGGCACGCGTTCGAACCCCTAAATTGGACACTGATGAATCATGGAACATAAGGTCGGAGTCTACGTCTGCAAAGGCTGTGACATCGGGGAGTGCCTCAAACCGGACGATCTGGTAAAGATCGCGACCGACGAGTTCAACCCGGCCGTCGTCCGAAGCGCCGACGCTTTCTGTCTCGAAGACGTCAACCTCATCAAGAGCGACATCGCAAAAGGTGAGGTCGATCGGGTCGTTGTGGCCGCCTGCTCGCCACGCGTGAACACCGACATTCTTTCATTCGAGAACGCTCCCGTGGAACGGGTGAATATCCGGGAGCAGGTGGTGTGGAGCCACCCGCCGAACACTGAAGAGACCCAGAGCCTCGCCGAAGATTATCTTCGGATGGGTATCGTGCGGGCGCAGAAGACGGAGACTCCAACCCCCTACACGGAGGCCAACGAGAGAACCATCCTGGTGGTGGGAGGTGGGATCACCGGGATGGCGGCGGCGATCGACGCCGCGCGAACCGGCTTCAAGGTCGTGTTGGTCGAGAAGAAGGCGCAACTTGGCGGATTCGCGACGAAGATGTACAGACACTTTCCCACCCGGCCTCCCTACGCAGACCTCCAGGATTCCGACGTCGATGACAGGATTCGGGCGGTGGAGCAGGAAGCGAATATCACCGTATGCCTTTCCTCGCAGGTGGAAGGCGTCGAGGGTCAGCCGGGGAATTTCAAAGTCACGCTGAGCCACGACGGAACATCTCGAAGCGTGACGGTCGGCGCCGTCGTCGTGGCCACAGGCTGGAAACCCTACGACGCCTCTCAGTTCCAATCATACGGTTTCGGACGATACGCCAACGTCGTCACGAGCGTTCAGCTGGAAGAAATGGCGTCGTCCGGAAAAGTGACCCGGCCGTCCGACGGACGTGAGGTTGAGCGCGTGGCAATCCTCCAGTGCGAAGGCAAGGGCGACGAAAAACACCTGCCGTACGGCGGCAACGTCACCTCTCTGGTCGCGCTGAAGCAGGCGAGCTACCTGCGAAAGCTTTACCCGAACTCGAGCGTGTATGTCTTCTACCAGGACATGCAGACGCCCGGCCAATACGAGTACTTCTACCGGCAGGTTCAGGCCGACGAAGGCATCATGTTCTCACAGGGCGATGTCGGGTCGGTTTCGGAGGACTCGAACGGGAACATCGTCCTGGAAGTCGACAACACGCTACTCGGCGGCAGCGTCGGAATAACGGCGGACATGCTCGTGCTGTCGACGGGAATGACCCCGGTCGGGATGGACGAACAGGCGCTCAACCTCGGCTACCTTCAGGGAGGCGAGCTTCCACAAACGCAGTTCGGGTTTGCGGACTCTCATTTCATCTGTTTCCCATACGAGACGCGACGAACCGGCATATATTCGGCCGGTTGCGCGAGAAAGCCCATGGACATGGGCTCCAGCGCTCAGGACGGGACCGCCGCGGCGCTCAAGGCCATTCAGTGTATCGAGAACTCATCGGCGGGATCGGCGGTGCACCCGCGAACCGGCGACCTGTCCTATCCGGATTTCTTCATGCAGAAGTGCACCTCCTGCGGGCGCTGCTCCCAGGAGTGTCCGTTCGGGGCGCTGGAGGTGGATGAGAACAGCCACCCTTCGCTGGACCCGAATCGGTGCCGGCGGTGTGGGATATGCATGGGCGCTTGCCCGGTCCAGATCATCTCATTCGACGACTATTCGGTCGACATGCTCTCGTCGATGATACGGGCCGTCGAGATACCCGAGGACGACGATGAGAAACTACGGATACTCGTACTGGCCTGCGAGAACGACGCGTATCCGGCCCTGGACGCCGCAGGCATCAACAGGCTTGATTATCCGGTGAACGTCCGGATCGTTCCGGTGCGCTGCCTCGGCTCGGTCAACAGCGTTCTGATTGCCGATGCGATGTCCAGGGGGTTCGACGGGGTCGCCTTGATGGGCTGCAAGTCCGGCGAAGACTACCAGTGCCATTTTATCCAGGGGAGCGAGTTGCTGGGACAACGGATGGAGAACGTGCGCGAGACCCTGGACCGCCTGGCTCTGGAGCCGGAGAGAGTTCAGGTCAGGGAAGTCGCGATTTCCGACTACCGGGAGATCCCGGGGATGCTCGAAGAGTTCTCCTCGTCGATCGAGGAAATTGGACCGAATCCATTCAAGGGGTTCTGAACCAACCACCCAACTCCCCTCCTCAGATGACGAGGGGTGGCGCGAAGCGCCGGGGTGGTGTTGACCGGGAAGAACCACCCCGTCTGCGCCTTTGGCGCAGCCACACCTCCTTGGTTAAGGAGGGGAGTCAGTTGCGGGAGAAGCGATGGCTAAGGTAGCTTTAATCGAACCGGATCTGGATTTCAAACGCGAGATCATGGGCCTTGATGCCCACGATCTGACCTCCTGCTACCAGTGCGGAACCTGCTCGGTGATCTGCCCGATTTCGACCGAGACGGATCCGTTCCCGCGCAAGGAAATGATCTGGGTTCAGTGGGGCCTGAAAGACCGGCTGATGGCAGACGCTTCGGTTTGGCAGTGCCACCAGTGCGGAGTCTGCAATACCTACTGTCCTCGGGACGCGAAACCCGCGGATGTGATGGCGGCCGTCCGGGACTACAGCATCACCCACTATGCCTGGCCGCAGTTCATGGGCCGGGCCGTCGATCAGGCGAAGTACCTGCCCCTGCTGTTCGGTTTTCCGGCCGTCATCCTGCTCGCGATGCTCGCGAGCCTGGGTAATCTGACTTCCCTTCCGGATGGGACGGTCGTCTACTCGAAGTTTCTGCCGATCATCTACGTCGAAGTCATGTTTACGATCGCGGTCGGGCTGGCGGTGATCGCGGCGCTCAAGACCGCCTTCGACTACTGGCGGGCGCTCCGGCAGGAGGCTGCCAGCGACGGGAACGCGACTGCGGGGTTGATTCCGACGATCGTCTCGATCCTCAAACACACCCGGTTCCGCCAGTGCGAATCCGAGAGAACGGGAGACAGGAAGAGCTACAAGGAACATCTCTTCAAGACCCACATGGCACTGTTCTACGGGTTCATCGGTCTCGTCATCACGACGACGTCGGTCGGGATCGGCATCTACGGGTTTGGTTACCTGACGCCGTGGCCGCTCTGGCACCCGGTCAAGATTCTCGGCAATGTGAGCGGCGTCGCCGTGATCATCGCGTGTGCCGTCTTCGGTTACCGGCGGAGCAAGGACAAGGAAAAAGCCGGCAAGACGACCTATTCGGACGTGCTGTTTCTGTCGGTGCTGGGCCTGACCACGCTGACCGGGTTCTTCACGGAGTGGCTGCGGCTCCTCGACGTTGCGACTCTGGCCTACTGGATGTATTTCGTTCACCTGTTGTTCATTTTCTTTCTCCTTGCCTACCTCCCCTACTCGAAGTTCGCGCACCTCTCGTACCGGTTTGTGGCGATGCTGTTCGCAGCGGACAACAGGGATTCAAGTACGTGAATGCGGGATCCGAATAGTCCGTGTCTGTTCTGCACTCCGCGGGGCGTGACCGAAAGGAATGAGTTCGCCTACTCCGCGAGGGACAGTTACCCGGTCAGCCCGGGCCACTCTCTCGTCATTCCGCTCCGACACTGCGCGAGTTTTTTCGAACTCCGTCCCGATGAAGCCGCTGCCTGTTTCGATCTGCTCCAGCTGGAACAGCATGTCCTTGAGAATGAGTACCACCCCGACGGATACAACATCGGCGTCAACGTGGGTTCGGCGGGGGGACAGAGCATACACCACGTCCACTTCCACCTGATTCCGCGCTACCTAGGAGACCATCCACGGCCGCAGGGAGGGGTCCGGCATATCCTTCCCGAAAAAGCCCACTATCCACGGCCCTCGGCGCGGAAGGACAGCGAGAGTTGATGGGCCTTGACGCGTGGGAAATCCTGGTTCGACTCGCCACCGGGATGGTCATCGGATTCCTCATCGCGCTGACCGGAGTCGGCGGCGGGGCGCTGACTGTTCCGGCCTTGACCATCATTCTCGGGCTTCCTTCTTCGATCGCCGTCGGCACCGCGAGCCTGTACGCGTTCCTGGCCAAGGCGTACGCCGTGTTCGCACACCACCGTCTGGGCACCCTGGACCGGTCGGCAACGCTGACCTTCCTCGCCGGCGCTATCCCGGGCAACGTCGTCACGGCCTATTTCATCAACAGCTACATTCGGACCGCCGGAACTGAGGACGCTCCCAGGCTGGAGAGCTTTCAGGACAGCCTGGGACTCGTGATCGCGCTGTCGATGCTGCTGTCGGCCATCATTTTGACGTTGAACCTGGTCCGAAAGACGTCGATCCCCGCATCCGACGCCGGTGGGCGCGGCAGGAGCCGGACGTTTCTGTGCGTTCTGTGTGGCTTGATCGTCGGGGGCCTCGTGGGGGCAACCAGCGTCGGAGGCGGCATCCTCGTACTTCCGGTGCTGATCATTCTCATGGGCCTGTCGGCCGCCAGCGCCGTCGGCACCTCGATCCTGATCGCTTTCGTCCTGTCCCTCCAGACGTCGGTGATTTTCATGTGGGGAGGCCAGTTGGAGCTGATAACCGCGGCTGTGATGTGGGTGGGATCACTGGCTGGAGTGTTTGCGGGCAGTCGCCTCGCGGTGAAAATGCCCGAGCGGCCGTTGCAGGCAATCGTGATTGGCGTGATCTACGTCGCCTCGATCGTGATGCTCGTCCAGATCCTCTGACGCGCCCACGCCGGAGCCTAGAAGTCCCCGCGTCCCCTCAGGCCGTGCCGAAAGCCGGCCAGTAGACCGAGAGCAGGTATCCCAGCACAACGACCACGGTCAAAACGAGGAGGCAGGCCCAGAACCCTTTGATCAACATCGTCTTCAGGTTAATGCCGTAGCCGGCGGCGACGGCAGGTCCCCCGGCGGAGGTCGGCAGCATGAACCCACAGTTCCCAATTGTCGTCACGATGTAGACGAACGGCAGAGGGTTCAAGCCGAGGCTCTGGAACGTGCTGATCGTGATCGGAACCGTGACGGCGACGGCCGCGGTGTTGCTGGTGATCTGGGTCATCAACAGCGTCAACACCGAAAACACGACAACCGCGAGAAACCCGCCGCCGCTGGCGTAGGGCAGCAGGACGTCCGCGACGTAGGCGGCCGTGCCCGTCTCGCTCAGGATCCGGCCCAGGGCGGTGCCGCCGGCGAACAGGTAGAACAGTCCCCACATCATCTTCCCCTGGGCGTACTCCCAGGTCATGAGGTTCTCACCCCGCGGCCGAATCAGGAAACAGAGCAGTGCGAAACTGAGAAACGCGTAGGCGGGGCTGAATGCGGGGAATGCGGCCGCGTACAGCGGCCGGGTGAACGCGAGCAAGGCAGCCATAGAGAATAGAAAGAAACCCCACTTTTCCTGGATGCTCATCGATCCAAGCGCTTTCAATTCCCCGACAAAATAATCTCGCGTGCCTTCTACTTCAGCGATCTCCGGCTTGAACGCGAACCGAACGAACAGAAAAGTCACGATCATCACGGCCAGGCTGAGCGGCAGAAAACGGGTGACCCAGGTGACGAACAGGAACTCCCTTCCGGTGACGGTCTCCTGGATGAACTCGACCGTGAGCAGGTTCGGAGCACCGCCCAGAGGTGTCGTCGCTCCGCCAGCGCTGGTCCCCCATGCCACGGCGATGACGAGCGCGGTGCCGAGGTTGCTCTCCCACAGGTCCTCGATGCCGATGAACCGGAGCATCGCCACGACGATCGGAATCATCGTCGCCGCGACGATCGTGTTCGGAAGAAAGGCGCTCATGATCATGCTGATCGCAAACCACGCCAGGATCTGCCGGGTCGTATTCGTGCCGACCCCGATGAGCGAAGCGAGGGCGATACGGCGATCCAGCCCCCACCGGGTCCAGACAGTCGTCAGGACGTTGGCCGACAGCAGGAGAATCACCAGTTCCGCCGCGTAGGCCGGGAGAATGCGCGCTAAGGGTGCAAAATTGAAGAGAGCCACCACGACCAGAGGTAGAAAGCCGGTGACGGCGAGATGGACCGGCCTGGTGATCCACCACCACGCCATCCACAACAGCAGCCCGATACTACAGCGGATCTCGTAGGTCATGGACTCTACGGGCACCACGAGCATCAACAGGAAGACGATCGGCCCCGCTATGGTGTGGATCAGGTGCGCCGGTTTCGAGTCTGAAGAGGTGTTCCGGCTCGCGGGAGAACCGGACGGAGAAGTGCTGTCGGACGGTTTAGACACTGAATCATCACCTTTCAGCCTAGTTGGAGTAGTTTCGAGATTGGCAGTATATTCGGGTTTTCAGATTTGACAACGGCCAAAGTTCCTCGAACACCGCAGGGGTTCTCGCGGCTGGGGACCGGAGCGTCACGTGATGGATCTCGACCGATGCATGGAGCGGATCGGCTACAGCGGCGAGCGAACGCCGAACATTGATGTGCTGCGAGATCTGCAGCTCGCATTCCTGATCCACGTGCCGTTCGAGAACCTCGACATCCACCTCGGGCGAAAGATCGTACTTTCCCCGGAGGGAATCTTTGAAAAGATCGTATCGAAACGGAGGGGCGGGTTCTGCTACGAGTGCAATATTCTCTTCTCTCGACTGCTGACGGCGATCGGCTTTCAGGTTGCGTACCTTTCGGCGCGAATGCTGAACGGGGATGAGGTCAATCCCGAGTTCGATCACATGGTCCTGCAGGTGCATCTCGACGAGGATTACCTCGTCGACGTCGGGAACGGCCAGTCGGCAAGGGAACCCCTGCGAATCGACGGGTCGAACGTGGTTGCCTCGGAGGGGCGGATGTACCGGGTCGGAGCCCGAGACGAAGACCATGCGCTGTACGTAGGCCGGACGCAAGCCGCGTGGACCCCGCGATACCTGTTCACCCTCACTCCCCGCGACGCCGGTGAATTCGAGGGTATGTGCCGGTACCACCAGACGTCACCCGATTCCCCGTTCCCAAAACATCAGGTGGCGACCATCGCGACAGAGGACGGCCGGGTGACCCTGCGGGACATGCACCTGAGCACCACCAAGGGCGACGAGACCGAGGATTGCGAGCTGGCAACGGACCTCGAGCGGACCGATGCCCTCAAACGGTATTTCGGGATCGAGATTACGGATCAGGTGTAGGGGTGCCCTATGAGCGCACACGTCTCGGTTCAAAGATTGTGCGGTCATAGACCGCACCTACACTTTTGCAACATCTTGCTCCGAGTGTAGGGGCGCTCTATGAGCGCACTCGTCTCGTTTCGAAAATTGTGCGGTCATAGACCGCACCTACACTTTTGCGACATCTTGCTCCGAGTGTAGGGGCGCTCTATGAGCGCACGTGTTTCGGTTCGAGAATTGTGCGGTCATAGACCGCACCTACCCACGAAAAAACGCCAGGCGGGCGACCGCCTGGCGCTCACGATGTCGTCTTGTTGTCCGGCCTGCTTCTCAGCCTACCGTGTAGCTCTGGTACGGTTCGAACTCGGCCGCCAGATCGTCTTTGAGCATCTGCGGACGGAACAGTCCTTCCGAGTACGTCGCGTCGCCGCCCATGAGCTTCGTTATCGTCGGGGCGACGTCGAGCCGGTTGACCAGATCTTTGCTGCTTCCTACCTTGAAGTCGGGCCCGTACCAGATGCTGGCCGACCGCTGGCAGTAGTAGTAGCCCGAAGAGTGGTGCACTTCACCGTAGAGGTTGACTTCGTCGTCACGTCCGAACTCCGGCCGGATCACGATGGCCGTGTTCTGGCTGAAGTAGGGGTCGTTCTTGATGAAGTCGAACAGAAGACCCAGCTGCTCGTCGGTGCTCCTGGCCACACGTTCGTATTCGTGGTAGCCGGTCTGCTGCCGCAGATAGCCGCCCGCCCCGTGACCGGTGTCGTGCCCGACCTGCTGGAAGAGCAACATCCGGGGCTTGAACGCCTGCATGACGGCGGGCAACAGCTGCAGAGCCATCGCATCGCCCAGAAACGGGTCGCGTGGAATGGCCTTGTTATGGAGTCCCGTGACGTCATACAGACGGCGCTTCTGAGCGTCGTCGACGAATTCCTCGAGTTGCTTGAATTCGGCTTCCGTCACACCCATGTCCGGAAACTCTTCGCGAACGATCGTGCGTGGATCCCGTCCCTTGTTGAACATCTCGTTGAAGATGTGGGTCGCCGTGAAGCTGATCGGCCGGGTGTCTTCCCCGTAGTCGGGATGCCACGTGAAGTACTTCTCGCTGAACCTCCACTGGCGGTAGTAGCTGACGCCGTTCAGGTAGAAATAGTTCGTGGCTTTGTCGCCGTGATGCTTGCGGACGTAGTTGGGCGGCGTCGGGTAGAGCGGAACCCCGCCCTGGGCCTGATGGCCCATCAGGTATTCGGTCCAAGAGTTCCCGTGTTCAGAGACGGTGTTGTTGTGGTCCTCTTCGAACACGAAACCTTCTCGGACGATCCGGGCGTAGTTGGGCTGCAGCTCCGGGTTCTCGATGAACTCTTTCTTCCGCTTCCCGTTCCCGTTCATGATCCAGATCAGGTGTTTGGTCTTGAACTCGGGAGCGGGGGCAGCGGGGGCCACCTGCGCGGCAGCGAGACTGCCGGCTCCGGCAACACCCATCGTTTTAATGAAATTTCGTCTATCCATCTCGGCTCCTCCAGAATCTTGAAAAACCAAATAAAGCGGTCACACAGGCATTAGTAAACAAGAATCTCTACGGTTCGTGGCAATTCAGACACGCCCCGCGCGGTGGGTGGGGCGGTATCATATCGATCCGACGAATCTTTCCCGGCTCAGCGGGTTGCGCGGCGGGTGCGGCGGCCGCGGGGAGGCTCATCGTGTCGAGCGTTCCGGCGCCGGCACCGTCTGAAATGACGGCGAGTATCTTCTCCCGCAACCGCATCCCGCCGCCGAACTCCACCGCCACGCCCTGAAATTCCGGGTGCTGGGTAGGCAGCATGTCGAGAAAATTGTCCGCGTTGTCACGGGCGACAAATCGCATCAACTGCCAGCGCCCGGGCTCCTGCCATACCGATGTCACCAGCTCGCCCCGGTACAGGTTCAGATCGGTGTCGAATCCGGACTTCATGATGACATCCGGGTTCTGCACCTTCCTCAAGACCACCCTGGTGTTGTTCTGGTAACTCGGCACCGACTGGAAGACCGCCGAGGCGGTTCCGACGCCGGACTTGTCGTCGATGACGATCGCGCTCACGGTGACGGGCTCTCCCATCGTGCCGGTCTCGCTGTCGAGCCACACCGATATGAGCTGCGGCACGGTCGTGTCGACCATTTCGGGATCGTTCTCCAGACGCACCCGGGCGTGGCCGACCATCTCGTTCGTCGCGAAATAGTGGTAAACCTGCATGCCGGCTTTGTCTTCGAGCGTGACCGTCGTCACCTGATACACGCCCGACTCCCACCACTTCGGGACATTCAGATAGCCGACGTAGACATCTTCCTGTCCCATCAGCGGTTTCAGCTCAAACTCCTGGAACTTGTTCACGTCCCGCTTGTTCATCCGGAGCTTCACGGTTTCAACTCCGGAGAGATTGTCGGTCACGTGGGCGTAGATCGGGATCGCACGCCCGATCGGCTGGGTGATCAGACTGTCGTCGGTTCGATCCATCGCGCCGAGCCTCAGCCAGTGCATCGTGGGCGGGATGACGTCGACGTTCGGGTTCGGCAGCACTTCGACTTCGAGAGGCTGCCCGCGCATTGCGGGATGATAATCGGAGAAATAAGCCTTCGCGCTTCGGACCGCATTCGTGATTCCGAAGCGGATGTGCCGGTAGACACCGGGCTCGGCATGCTCGGGAATCTTCAAGGTTCCGCGCAGGAACATGGAGCCTTCCGCGATCGGCTTGAACGTCGCCTGCGGCGAGCTGCGGCGTCCTTTCGGGCCGTAGTAGCGCAGGTAGGCGGCCGTCGTCGTCGCCGTCGGATCGGCCACCTCGGCCTCGTACTGAATCGTCGCACCCGCTTCGACCCTGCGCGGACCGATGATCCGAACCGATTTCAACAGCGGCGGGACATGCCACGCCTTTAGTGTGTTCCAGTCGAACTCCGCGTCCGGATTCGACATGAACTCGTCGGGGAGCATGTCCTCGACGGCACGGTCGTAGTAATAGGTGTCGGTCGTGGGGGCCTTGGCCGGCACACCGGTCATGGGAACGGGCGGGATCACCTCGTCGGTGGTTCCAAGAAAGTCCTTGATTGGACCGGGAACCTGGATCTGCTGCTGCCCGCCGGCACCCGCTTCAGCACGGCCCTGGCGCTGGGCCGTCGGCCCGCGCTGCTGGCTGCGACCGGGATACTGGGCCGTCAGGGGTTCGCTAGAAATCGCCGCCAGGATCGCCAAACCCAGGAGCGGATATAGAAAGCGTACTAGGTATTTGGACATTGCACCTCCCTTACGGATGGTGGATGGCTTTGTCTGGTGGAAGGAACTCGCGCATCAGGAGATCAGCCGCAACGAGACAAAGCAGGTATATATGGATCGCGGCTCAGCATCCGCAATTGTCGGTCGAACCCTCGAGTGAAGTCAAAGGAATTCGGGTTGGCCACCGTCGACTAAATTGACTGCCATGTGTAGGATAAGGGGCTCCACAGCACCTCCTTCGAATTCCTTGACACGGCCATGAGGTTCGTATAAAGCTAGGAGCTGTCGGGAATAAGAAGTCCAACCAAGAATCAACAACTTACAGACCAGGGATGCCTAGTATTGTTGATTCTTGATTCAGGGAGCCAATTCCCGACAGGCTCCTAGCCAAAGGTAATCCACAAAAACTCAACCGAAGCTGCAGGCTCTTCGCCCGCAGTACGCGCTAAAACTACACCCGAATGGGAGAAAGGCTATGAGGAATGAGTTCAGCTTTTTTAAAGCCGCGCTGGCGGTAGCAATGGCTCTATTGTTCACCGGAGTCGCTTTTGCTCAGACCGGTGCCGGTAGTCTAATCGGTCGTGTCACGGACGTGTCGGGCGCGGTTCTGCCCGGCATCACGATCACGGCCACGAGTCCCGCCCTGATCGGCGAACGCCAGGTGTTCTCCGACGAGAACGGGAACTTTCGGATCATCACCTTGCCGCCGGGCGAATACACGTTGACCGGCGAATTGCCGGGGTTCGCCACTTATCAGCGCGAAGGAATCCTGGTGCGTGCCGGCACGAACCTGACGGTGAACATCGAGATGCAGGTCGGCGCCGTGACCGAGACGATCAGCGTCACGGCCGAAACGCCGATGGTCGAAACGACGTCCACGGTGAGCGCCGTGGCCATCGCCGGTGAGTTCCAGCGAGAGATCCCGTTGCAGCCGCGGCGGAACTGGGCCGACATTCTGGAGATGCAACCCGGCATCAACGTGCGGCCGTGGACCGATCAGAGCGGCCGCCAGGTGTACTACGGTCGCGGCGTGCACCATTTCGGTCACGTCATCGAGATGGACGGGACGCGGGCGACGTCGTACTACGACTCGCAACCGGCGTATCTGAACATGAGCACCGACAACCTCGGGGACGTCGAAATCAAGACCGGCGGCTACGACGCGTCGCTGCCGATGGGCAACGGTATCCAGTTGAACATCGTCACGCCCAGCGGTGGGAACGAGTTCCACGGGAAAGTCGCCTACGCGTTCCAGCCCACAAAATGGAACGGCGACAATTCCCAGGGCACCTTCCTCGACCTCGGCGGCGTGCCGACCGTCCAGGATGTCGGCATCCTCGACGTGTCGGTGGGCGGACCGATCGCTCGCGACCGGGTGTGGTTCTTCACGTCGTTCCGCGACAACCGCATCAAGAACTTCATCTCCCGGTCCGACGAATTTATCCGGCGGGGCAGGGCCCTGGTTCCCAATTACGAAGACTTCACCAACGACACGAGCGCGGAGAACTGGTTCGTCAAGGTCACGTCGCAGCTCAACCAGAACCACAACCTGCTCTTTTCCGTCGCGAACGATCGCACCGAGTACCAGCAGAACCACGAGCGCATCCACGAGCGCATTTTGTACAACGCCACCGGTGGCTTCCAATACACGGCGAAGCTCAACTCGATCTGGTCTACGGCGCTCAGCTCCCAGTTCGTGTTCTCTTACAACGACAAAAGCGGCGCGGACCCGGACACGTTCAGGGACCTGCGCAACGACGTACCGCAAACGACGGTGTACGCACGAGTGGGACTGTCCGGAGCGAATCTCTCGGGCGAAGACGTCATGGGCACGATTCTGAACGACGGACAACGGAAGTACCAGGTTTCGTCCCACCTCGAATTCAAGGGAGACATCACCTATTCATGCAAGGCGGCGGCGTGTCCCACGAGTTCAAAACCGGTTTCTTCATCGCGCCCCGGAGCCTCTACGACGAAGACATCCAGTACGCGAACAACGGCTTCTATTCTGAAAATCGAGTCCTGACCGATCCCAACGACATCACCAGTCCCCACATTCCCTACTCCCGTTTCTTACGCAGATCCGGTCGTGGTGCAGATCTCTCGGGCGCGGGGGAAGGACTTCGCGTTCTATGTCCAGGATCAATGGAAGCCGATCGACCGGCTCACGCTCAATTTGGGGCTGCGTGTGGATTGGGTCCGGCGCCATGACGATCTGTTCAACCTCACGCGGCAGTCGAGCACCCAGATCGCACCGCGGTTCGGTTTTTCGCTGATGCTCGACCGGGATGCCAGCAACGTGATCCGGGGAAGTTTCGTGCGGCTGCATGCCGGAATGACCGGCCGTGACGGGCCGACACGGTTTGTAACGGCGTCGAGTGCGGCAATTCGAACCGAGTTCGATAACGATCTGGATGGGGTTTTCGAGACCGTCCAGCAGTCGCTACGCCAGACGGAAAGCCTCGTGGCCCAACGCTTCGATCCCGAGCTGGGCCAGCCCTACATCGACGAGTTCATCCTGGCGTATCGCCGGCAGTTCCCAGGCCAGGTCGTCCTCGACATCGCGGGAACGCTGAAACACGTCGAGAACAACTACGCCTCAGTCGACATCAACGGCATCTATCCGGCGGGACCGGGGCTCCCATTCCTCGGATTCGGCAGGGTCGATCCCAACCGCGGTCGCGTGACCCAGCAGACCAACAACACCTGGAGCCGGAACAACCTGTGGGCCACGGATTTCACGCTCACGAAGAACATGACCAACAACTTCATGCTCTATTCGACTCTGGGCCTGCAGAAGCACAGCATCAGCGGCGACTGGAACCCGACGGACCCGTCCCGGTTCATCTCGCCGGAAAAGTTTCCGAACGACCGCAACCTCGAAGACACGCGCGGCAACGGGGACGGGAACAGCCTGACCCGGGGCTCGGGCGGCAGCGTTCACGTCTGGCAGGACTACTCGTACAACTTCGCGGGGACGTGGGACGCACCGGGTGGAATCAAGCTCTCCAGTGGCTACACCCTGCATCAGGGTCGTTTCACCGGCGTCGTCAAGGACCGGCTTGCCCAGGCCGACCCGACCTACGGGCCTACCCGGTTCACGCTCCCGAACGGCACGACCCAGCCCAATCCGCTGGCGACCCGGTTCCGGATCTTCTTCCCCACGCGCGGAGAGGGCCAGACCAAGGCGCCGAACATCCACAGCCTGAACGTGAAGATCGGGAAGGTGCCAGATCGGCGATTCTCAGTCGTTCGAGATTTCCGGCAACATCACGAACTTCCTGAACAACAACTCGTTCTACCGGTGGGGGTCGGGCGCCAACCGGATCTACGTTCCACGGACGTACCTCAAGGTGATGACATCTCTGCAGCCTGCTCGAGCGTTGCAGTTGTTCCTGAAGTACGAGTTCTAGCCGGAAGGCTGGAGGGACTAACCTCGAACCCACGCCATCGTGCTGAGAACGGTGGCGTGGGTTTGCCTGAAAGATTCGCCGTTTTCCCCTCACGGAGGTCGTTGGGCGTGTAACCTCTCGGATCTAGCGGAGTTGTGGAAGCCCTGCGGCACCGACATTCGGTTCGAGGACGGAATCGGCGTCGTTCGGTTGATGGGATCGAACTAGGGACGTCAAGAAGGCGGAATAGATTTCCAGCCGTCGCGACCCGGGCCGATCGGGGCGTGCCGAACCTCTACCTGTCGCGTCAATACCCGGCCAACGCCAAAAAATTTCCCCTCAACGAAGATTAAGTGGAATGGCGCGTCTTCTGCTGCCGCCGCGAGAGGAGGTCGTCCGCGCGGGTAACTGCTTGACAGTGCGGCCCTGGACCGATATAAAACTACACTCAGACACAATCTAAGCAAGAACAACCGAAGCTTAGTGGCAATCTAAGCCAAACCTACCGGACCTGCCGGCTCCAGCCCGCAGTGTGCGGTCAATCTACACCCGAAGGGGAGGATGGTTATGAGGAGTGAGTTGAACTATTTCAAGGCAGGGCTAGCGGTGGCAATGGTTCTGTTGTTCACCGGAGCCGCCTTTGCGCAGACCGGTGCAGGAAGCCTAATCGGTCGCGTTTCGGACCCGTCCGGCGCGGTTCTGCCGGGCATCACGGTCACTGCTTCGAGTGACCAAATGATCGGTGAACGCCAGGTGTTCTCCGACGAGAACGGGAACTATCGCATCATCGGCCTGCCACCGGGCAACTACACCCTGATCGCCGAGCTGCCCGGGTTTGCGACCTACCGGCGTGAGGAAATCCTCGTCCGGGCAGGCACGAACCTGACGATCAACGTCGAGATGCAGGTCGGCGCCGTGACCGAGACGATCAGCGTCACGGCCGAAACGCCGATGGTCGAAACGACGTCCACGGTGAGCGCCGTGGCCATCGCCGGCGAGTTCCAGAGAGCGGTTCCGGTGCAATCCCGGCGCAACTGGAGTGACATCCTGGAGATGCAGCCGGGCATCAACACCCGTCCCTGGAACGACCAGAGCGGCAGACAGGTGTACTACGGCCGTGGCGTCCACCACTTCGGCCACGTCATCGAGATGGACGGGACGCGGGCGACGTCGTATTACGATTCGCAGCCCGCATACCTCAACATGAGCACGGACACGCTCGGGGACGTCGAAGTCAAGACCGGCGGCTACGATGCGTCCCTGCCGATGGGCAACGGCATCCAGCTCAACATCGTCACGCCCAGCGGCGGCAACGAGTTTCACGGCAAGGTCAGCTACGCCTTCCAGCCGAATAAGTGGAACGGCGACAACACCGCCAACACGTTCAAGAACAACGGCGGCTCGCCGACCAAGCAAGACATCGGCATGATCGATGGTTCTATGGGGGGGCCGATCGTACGCAATAGAGTCTGGTTCTTCGGATCGTTCAGGGATCAACGGATCGAGAACTTCATCTCCCGGACCCAGTTCTTCATCGACAACGGGGCGGCGCTGGCTCCCGGTCAGGAAGACTTCCAGAACAAGACAAACGCCCAGAACTGGTTCATCAAGATGACCGCACAGTTGAATCAGAACCACAACCTACTGTTCTCGGTGGCCAACGACCGGACCAACTACCAGCAGAACAACCAGGACATTCTCCAGCCCCTTCGGTTCAACTCCACGGGCGGCTACCAGTACACGGCCAAACTCAATTCGATCTGGTCGTCGGCCCTGAGCACGCAGGTCGTCGGCTCCTGGAACGACAAGAGCGGCGCCAACGAGGCGACTTTTGCCGACCTGGCCAACACGACACCCGAGAGGCTCATCTACGACGACGCGGCAATCTCCGGATCGAACCTTTCCGGCGACACCCTCCTCGGTGTCCTCGACAACGATGACCGGCGCCGGTACCAGGTATCCTCGCACTGGGAGTTCAAGGGAGACCTGACCTACTTCATGCAGGGCGGCGGGGTGTCGCACGAGCTCAAGACGGGGTTCTTCGCGGCCCCGCGGAGCCTGTACCGCCAGACGGACGTTTTCTCGAACAACGGCTTCTACCAGGAACAACGCGTGCTGATCGATTCCGCCAACAAGAGCGGCGGCCATGTTCCTTTCCGCCGCTCCTATGCGGATCCATTCGACCCGATCGTCATCGATGCCAGCGAGAACAACTACGCGTTCTACGTGCAGGATCAGTGGAGGCCGATCGACCGGCTCACACTCAACCTGGGTATCCGCGTGGACTTCGTGAAGCGGGACGACGTGTTGTTCAACTTCACCCGACAGGACAGCACCGAGGTCGCGCCACGCCTGGGCTTTTCGCTCATGCTCGATGCGGATGCCAAGAACGTGATCCGGGGAAGCGCCGTCCGGTTGCACGCGGGAATGACCGGCCGCGACGGGCCGACGCGTTTCGCCTCGACGGGTGCGACAACGATCCGAACGGAGTACGACAACGATCTTGACGGCACGTTCGAAACCATTCAGTTGTCGTCGCGGTCGGGAGACGCGCTGATCAAGCAACGGTTCCACCCGGACCTGAGCCAACCCTACATCGACGAGTTCATCCTGGCCTACCGGAGGCAGTTCCCGGGCCAGGTGGTGGTCGACATCGCCGGTACGATGAAGCACGTCGAGCACAACTACGCCGAAGTCGACATCAACGGGATCTACCCGGCAGGTCCGGGCCTGCCGTTCCTCGGTTTCGGTCTGGTCGACGTGAACCGGGGGATGGTCCGGCAGCAGACGAACAATACCTACAGCCGGAACAACCTCTGGGCCGGGGATTTCACGGTGACGAAGAACATGAGCAACAACTTCATGCTCTACGGCACCCTGGGTGTCCAGAAACACAACATCAGCGGCGACTGGAACCCGACCGATCCGGCGCGGTTCATTCAGCCGTCGACGTTTCCGGACAACAAGGGTCTGGAAGATACCCGTGGCAACGGCTCCGAGAACAGCCTGACCTCGGGCGACGGCGGCAGCCAGGACATCTGGAAGCACTACACGTTCAGCTTCATGGGTCAGTGGGACGCGCCTTACGGGATCAAGGTTTCCAGCGGCTACACGCTGAACCAGGGTTCCTTCAACGGTGTGGTCAAGAATCGGCTTTCGGCCGGCGATCCGACCTATGGGCCTTCCCGGTTCACGCTTCCGAACGGGACGACCCAGTCCAACCCGCTGGCGACCCGGTTCCGGATCGAGTTCCCGACGCGCGGAGAGGGCCAGTTCAAGGCCCCGAATGTCCACAACATGAACATCAAGGTCGGGAAGGAGTTCCAGATCAGCGATTCTCAGGCGGTTGAGATTTCGTTCAACTTCATGAACGTCGCAAACAGCAACTCCTTCTACCAGTGGGAAAGCGGTGCAAACCGCATCTACCAGACCAGCCGGTACCAGACAGGGATGAGGAGCCTGCAACCCGCTCGGGCGGCTCAGCTGTTCCTGAAGTATTCGTTCTAGCCGGAAGGCTGAGCGACCAACCTCGACCCACGCCATCGTGCTGAGCACGGTGGCGTGGGTTTTTTCTTGGCGAAAGACTCGCCGTTTTCCCCTCTGAGGAGGAGTCGAAATGCGATTATTCCGCGCATCTCTCTGGGTACTGGTGGCGCTGGTGGCGCTGCCGGCATCCGCACAGAACTACGCCCTCCGGACACGGATAGCGATCGACGGGCACGGGCAGGTGCTCGAAGACGTCATCATTCTGGTCGAGGGCGAGGAGATCGTTTCCGTCGAATCGTCAGGGTCGATTCCAGCCGGCGCGACCCTGGTCGATCTCCGCTCCTACACCGTCCTTCCCGGGCTGATCGACTGCCATGTCCACATCGCGGCTCACTTCGACGGGCGGGGTGAACGTCGCTCCGCGACGGCGCTCCATGCAGCCGCAAATGCGCTCAAGTTCCTGGAGAGCGGCTTCACGACCGTTCGGAGCCTGGGAGCGCCGGATTTCGTCGATGTGGATCTGCGGGATGCCATCGAGGCGGGAGTCGTCCCCGGGCCGCGACTTCTCGCTTCGGGCGAGGGGGTATCGGATGGGCAGGTCCCGGCGGCCGAGGGCGCACTGGCCGAGGCCGGGAGGGCGCCGACAGACCTGATCACGCCGGTACGCGAGTTCGTCCGCAAGCAGATGGAAGGCAACGTGGACGTCCTGAAGATATTTGCTACCCTCAGCAGCCGCTCTGGAGGAACCCCAACCTACTCCTTTGAGCAGTTGAGTGTCGCGATCGAAGAAGCCACCAAGGCTGGCAAGCCCGTCGCGGCGCACGCTCACGCGGCGGAAGGTGCGCGCCGGGCGATTCTCGCCGGAGCGCGGACGATCGAGCACGGCGCGCTGCTCGACGACGCGACGATCGACCTGATGGCGGAACGGGGCACCTACTACGTGCCGAACCTCTACCTGTCGCGTTATTACCTGGCCAACGCCGACAAGTTTCCGTTCAACGAAGAACAACTCGAGTGGACGCGCCGTCTGCTGCCGCCCCGGGAGGAGGTGTTCCGCAAAGCGGTCGAGCGAGGCGTAGTGATCGCGTTCGGGACGGATGCAGTAGCCGGTATGGCCGGTAACACCTTCCCGGAGTTCGAACGCCGGGTCGCGAACGGAATGAGCCCGGAACAGGCCATCGTCAGCGCGACCGTTGTCGCCGCCGAGGCACTCGGCCTTTCCGAGACAGTCGGGAATCTGGAGGCCGGAAAGCTTGCCGACATCATTGCCGTCGACGGCAATCCGCTGGAAGACATCGGCGCCCTGGGTCGCGTCGTGTTCGTCATGAAGGGCGGTCGGATCTACAAGAACTCCCAGCACTGACCGGTATCGACGAATCGAAATCCCACTTTGACGTGCAGATGTGCGGTCATAGACCGCACCTACACCTGGAAAGCCCGGAGTTTCCGTTCCCACAATTCGTTCGCAGCTTGTCGCCGGGTCGCAGGTTACAGCGACTCCGTCGATGCCCTTTCTCTGAGCCGTCCATCCACAAACTTGTGGAGGACGCTCGCAATCAATGTCTGATAGGGGATACCTTCCACCAGTGCGCGTTTCTGGAGTGCTTCGAGGTCACGGCTCGAAATTCTGATGTTGACGCGCCGATCCTTCCGAAACGTCGACGCCGCATACTCACGATGCTTCTTGATTGCCGCCACCTTCCCGCGTACCGACTTCAGTTCGCCGCGCTCGAACGCTTCCAGGATTTCGCGCTCCTCCTTAGTGAGTCTGCTCATCTTTATCTCCAACGTATTTCTTTGTGGCCTTGCGGCTGGGAATGATCGTCTTCAGGAAGATCTCCGTGTCAGATTCCGAATAGGGCACGAGGTATGCGTACTCTTCGACGATGACGACTGAAATCCTCTGGCCAGGGTAGCGCGCCTGATTTGGGTGCTCCAGAATGTCCACTTCGTCGCCACGTTCGATGTGAAACACGATCTCCTCGAACGAAATGCCGCGCTCTTCAATCAGCCTCTCGTTCTTCTGGGGATCCCAACTGTACCGCTTCACTCTCCAAG
>CBDAPB010000016.1:0-19145 GCA_965198265.1 Terriglobia bacterium | reverse complement strand
AAGAGCATGGTCAGTGCTTCATCGAGACCGAAGAGCAGATTGGTGGCCGGCGTATAAGGAAAGAAACCGGTCTTGTTCGCCTCGACGACCGCGCTCCAGTCCCAGTATGACCTCGACAGGGTTGCGTCGTTGGCAGCGTCAAGCGCCTTGTCACTTACCGCGTTGAAGCCGAGGCCCGGAGGCAGCATGAGACCTTTCTGGGACCCTCCAACGGTTACGTCCACGCCCCACGCGTCCTGTTGGTAGTCGGTCGAACCGAGCGAAGAGATCACGTCCACCAGAAGCAGAGCAGGATGAGCTGCCGAATCCATGGCTTTTCGGACCTGGGCGATATTACTGGTGACTCCGGTGGACGTCTCGTTGTGGACGACGGCAACGGCTTTGATCACTCTATCGCTATCCGCCGATAGCCTCGCCTCGATGGTCTTGGGGTCCACCCCATGCCGCCAATCTCCGGGAATGAACTCCACATCGAGCCCGAGTTTCATGGCGATGTCGCGCCAGAGCACTGCGAACTGTCCCGTCTCCACCATCAACAGGGTGTCGCCGGGGGAGAGCGTATTCACCAGGGCGGCTTCCCAGCAGCCCGATCCCGACGAAGGAAAAATAATCACCGGACCCGCGCAGTTAAAAACCTGCTTCAGCCCGGACAGGAGCCGTTCGGTCAGCTCTCGGAACTCCGGACCGCGATGATCGATTGTGGGCCGATTAATGGCCCGCAACACGCGGTCGGGCACATTGCTAGGGCCAGGAATCTGCAGGAATTGCCGACCGGATCTCGTTGTCATTGGCTTCTTCATATAGTCAGCGCGACGGTAACACAATAAAAACTTGGAGGGGACGAGCGCCGCCTGGAACTGAAAGAGTGCCGCTGCCGAGACGGCGTTCTGTGGCCTCAACAGCCTTGAAATCCATTCTCAAGTCCTGATAAATCCTCTTGTCGGAAGTTGAACCACCCGTACTCGTAGACAGTCACTACCGTATCGATTTGCCGACTGTCACATGTACGGATACGCGGTTTTCAAGCATGTGACCTTCTGATTGACCCCAACTCCTTCCTGTAGTCTTATTTACGGGTGATTCAACCCGGCTCCAAGCTCGCACACTATGAAGTCGTTTCTCCCCTCGGCAAGGGCGGCATGGGCGAAGTGTGGCGTGCCCGCGACTCCAAACTGGGACGCGAAGTCGCGATCAAGACTCTCCCTGAAGAGTTCGCCAAAGCCGAAGAGCGCCTCGCGAGGTTCGAGCGTGAAGCGAAGCTGCTGGCGTCGTTGAACCATCCGAACATCGCAGCAATCTACGGGTTGGAAGAAGACAACGGCACCCGGTTCCTTGTCCTTGAACTTGTCGAAGGCGACACGCTGAGGGACCGGTTGAAGCGCGGCGCCGTCGCTGTGGAAGAATCCCTCGAACTCGCGCTCCAGATCGCTGAAGCGTTGGAAGCCGCACACGAGAAGGGTGTCATCCACCGCGACCTGAAGCCCGAGAACATCAAGGTCACGCCCGACGGGAAGATCAAGGTCCTGGACTTCGGACTGGCAAAGGCGTTTGCCGGGGATGGTGTGGACGTGAGCCTGTCGCAGTCCCCCACGCTCAGCATGGCCGCAACCCAACAAGGCGTGATCCTGGGAACAGCCGCATACATGTCCCCCGAGCAGGCACGGGGCGTGACGGTCGACAAGCGCGCCGATATCTGGGCCTTCGGCTGTGTCCTCTACGAAATGCTTTCGGGCCGCCAGGTGTTCCGGGGTGAGTTGATGTCGGACGTGATGGCGTCGGTGTTGAAATCCGATCCCGACTACAAGGGATTGCCCCCGACGATTCATCCGAAGTTGCGGGATCTGCTCCGGAGGTGTCTGGAGAAGGAGCCGAAGCAGCGATGGCATGACATTGGGGACGTGCGTGTGGAGTTGGAGCAGGTTCTGGCAGACCCGGGCGGTAGCCAGGTCATGCTGGCTTCAGGCGAGCTTGGACAGCGACCGATTCTTCCGTGGGTTGCCGCCCTTGTCTTCGTTGCAGTCGTAGCCGTCATCGCCACGTGGAACCTGAAGCCCGAACCGTTGCCGGAAGAAAAGCGCGTAGTCCGCTTCCCGTTTGTCCTGCCCGCAAACCAGGTTTTCACCCGCCAGGGGCGTCCGGTGTTGGCCGTTGCGCCCGACGGATCGCAATTCGTCTACGTTGCCAACGACCAGTTGTACCTTAAGAAACTGGATGAGCAGCAAGCCCGTCCCATTGCGGGTACAAACGAGGTCCTGGCGATGCCGTTCTTCTCGCCCGACGGCAACTCGATTGGGTTCTTTTCCGCCAGGGACAACCAGATCAAGAGGGTCTCGGTGGAGGGTGGTATTCCAGTGCCCATTACACCGGCCACTAATCTGTTTGGTGCAAGTTGGGGACCCGACGGCAGGATCCTTTACGGACAGCCCGGAGGGATCATGACGGTTCCGGCAGACGGCGGTACGGCGACGATGCTGATCGCAACCGAACCCGGCGAACAAGCCGACGGACCCCAGATGCTACCCGACGGCGAGACGGTCCTGTTCTCTCTGACGTCGGTAACCGGTATTGCCCGATGGGACGAAGCCCAGATCGTGGCTGAAACTCCCGGAACCGGAAATCGAACGGTCATCTGGGACGGGGGCAGCGACGCTCGTTACATTGAGACCGGACATCTTGTGTTCGCGCTGGAGAGTGACCTGGTCGCACTTCGATTCGATCCGCAAACACTCACGACTACCGGAGGGCCGGTGCCCATCGTTGCCGGAACCCAGCGAGCGAATGGTATGGATTTCGCCACCGGGAGTGGGCAGTACGATGTCTCTGCCCAGGGAACTCTCGTCCACATTCCGGGTGGTGCCAGTGCGGAGCGGGGCCTCGCATTCCTGGACCGCGACGGAACGCCTGAAGTGCTCACGGCTGACCCCCAGCTTTACATCTTTCCGAGATTCTCTCCAGACGATTTGCGCGTCGCTGTACAAGTTGACGACGACGACGGATCGAACATTTGGATCTACAACATTCAAGATGACCAATGGAATCGGATTGCGCGTGGAACACGCCCTTTATGGTCACATGACGGGGCCGACATCACGTTTCTAAGTGGCAAAGCGCTGTGGACAACTCCATCGGCTCCAGGCGGGACTCCGACGTTGCTCCCCGGAACCGAGGTGGATGAACCCTTCGGACCCTTCGCCTGGTCGCCGGACGGAGATGTCCTGCTGTTCGTTTCCGGTGAGGGGATTCATGCCTGGGAAAGAGGCACCCGACGCGGGACCGAGAGGTCGCGATGCCGATTTTTCGCCGGACGGCCGCTTCTTCGTCTATGAGCTGGGCGAGGGGCAGCTTTACGTGCAGCCGTATCCGGTCGAGGGTGATGCGGGTCCGATATCCATCTCGACCGACGCTGCGTCGGCTCCCGTGTGGATCCGGAACGGACAGGAACTCGTATACGCGGACACTGGCGCTCGTGATTCGTTTCAGGTTATCGAGGTCGAGACCGAGCCGACCTTCGACCGTGGCAATCCCGTGGAGTTGTTTCCCCGCGACGCGAGCGTTGCGCCTCCGAATATGTTTGGTCGGAGAAGCTACGATGTCACTGAGGATGGCCAGAAGTTCGTCGTAAGACTGACAACCGGTAGTGCCGCCGCCACGCAATCCCTGCAAGTCAACGTCATCATCAACTGGATTGAAGAACTGAGGGAACGGGTGCCGTGACGAAGAGTAAATGATCGGAAAGACGCTGGGACATTACGAAATTTACTTCTGAGCTCGGCCGTGGCGGAATGGGCGAGGTGTATCAGGCGACCGACCAGAAGCTGGGACGCCAGGTGGCGATCAAGACCCTTCCCGAAGAGTTTGCCCGAGAGGAAGAGCGACTCGCCCGGTTTGAACGCGAAGCCAAGCTTCTCGCATCGTTGAACCATCCCAACATTGCCGCCATCTACGGCCTTGAAGAAGACAGCGGCACCCGCTTCCTCGTCCTCGAACTCGTCGAAGGGGACACGCTCGCGGATCGGGTGAAGCGTGGTGCGATGCCTGTCGAAGAGTCCCTCAGGCTGTCACTCCAGATTGCCGAGGCGTTAGAAGCCGCGCATGAGAAAGGCGTCATCCACCGGGATCTGAAACCTGCGAACATCAAGGTCACTCCCGACGGCAAGACACATCTTGCCCCACTACTTGCCCGACGGGGGCGGCGTCGTTTTTACCGTGGTGTCTTCCTCGAACAGCGTCGGGGTCCTTTCGTTCGACACGATGCAGTGGGAGAGTGTACTAGTCCCAGGCTTTGGCTATGATGTTTCCTACATCCCGACTGGCCATCTGATCTTCACCCAGACCGCACAAGTTACAGCGACACCCTTCGATCTGGAGAGTCTGTCAACGGTTGGTAATAACGTCGGTATCCTGACGGACGTTTTGGGCGGCCCGGTTACCGGTTTTGTCTATTCGATCGCGAGTAATGGAACCCTTTCTTATGTCCCGCGCCCGCTGCGGGAAGCATTGGTGTGGGTGGATCGAGAGGGAGACGTGGAGCCACTGGGTATACCGGCCGGCCATTACCGAATACCCCGGCTGTCCCCAGGTGGCGATCGCGTCGCCGTGAGGAGGGAGGACCGGGCGCTCCTCGTGACCGACATTGCGAGCGGGGTCCCGACAAAGATAGCGGATCGAATTTTAAGCTTTCTCTGGATGGACAGCAGGAGTCTCGTGTTTGCCCAGAACACGTCCGGGAGCATGAACCTCTACTCCATTGATGCGACCGGGGGCGGTCAGGCCCAGGAAATCCTGAACCAGGAGTTCAGTCAACAACCGGAATCCTGGCTTCCGGAGAAGCGTCTGCTCGCATACGGGAATGTCCACCCGGACACGGGCGCCGACATCTGGCTGTTGTCGGTCGACGACGACAAGACCGAACTCCTTGTCCAAACCGCGGGTTCCGACCGTTTCGCCCAGTTTTCTCCCGACGGCAACTGGGTGGCTTACACATCCGATGAAAGCGGTCGCGACCAGGTATTCGTATGCGCTTTGCTCGATTGCGTCGGGGACCTGCACACGGTTGATTTCGGGATCGAACCGCTGTGGTCGCCCGATGGCCGGGAGTTGTTCTACCGCAACGGAAACCAGATCTGGGCGACAGAGATCACGGACCCGTCAACGATGACCTTCGGCGAAAGGGTTCGGCTTTTCGATGGCCCGTTCCGGTATCCGGACTCCACCTTCCGTTCATACGACCTCCATCCCGACGGGGACCGCTTCCTGATGATCAGCGACCCGTCGGACGATGAGATCCGGGTGATCCTGAACTGGGATGAAGAGTTGAAGGAAAAGGTGCCGGTGCCGTAGGTGGCCCGGATTTGCATTCCAACTCCCGATAAGCCGCAGACTAGCCGGCTGCGCCAGCTCGACAGGTTGCCAGGGAATTTCCCGTCGAGCGGCAGATTGACCGGTTTTCCCGGTTTTTGGCCTGCCGTGATTTATCAATACCTTAGGGTTCTATTCCTTGGGAGTCGCCGACTCGGAAAGGTGGATTTTTCCCCAGATGCCGAACGCGTTGCTCGGATTCGAACGTGAAGCCAAACTCCTGGCTTCGCTCAACCACCCGGCCATCGCTGCGATCTACGGACTCGAAGAACACGACAACTCTCGCTTCATTGTCCTCGCACTTCCCATCGACATACCGACGAATGACTCGTTGACGATCCACAGCCGCGCAACGACCAGGTCAGGATCGTTGATCAGATAGTAATTCGCCAGGGACAAGTCGGCGAGGAGGTTCTTTCGATCCGCGAGGAATTCGCTACACACAGGCTCAACTTCGAATGCGATGGAGAGTCTGGTAGGGACAGGGTCCGGGGCAGAGCCCCAGTTGATCATGGACAGCTTTGGCCGGTCCGTTCGCCCCGCACCCATCCAGCCAGCATCTGCCATTCCGGGTCGTCACGCGACTGCCAGCGTCGCGGTCCATTGTGCGTGTAGCCGCCTCCGCCGTCGGGATGGAGCGGCTTGAGCAGGAAACGGCTCTGCTCGGGGTTGCCCGGAATGATCACGCGCGAGATCGCCCGGTAGGCCCGCCGCGCCTCTTCGTCGCTCCACGCATCGCCGCTCTGAGGAGCGGGTGCAAAGCCCATGAGCCCCCCCGAATGGCAGCGGCTGCAGCGGAGCTGGCCCTCCCGGGGGTTGGCGAAGACCTGCTGCACGCACGCGCGAAAGAACTCGAAATCAAGCTCTGGCTCGGGCCCGGAAACGTACCGGTCTGCGGGCAGGCTCTCGATCCACCCGAGCAGAGATAGGTACTCGGGATCGCTCGTCGACGTCCAGTAGGTCCCCCCGGTGTGTCCGAGGCCCCCCGCGTTGGCGGCGAGCGGCTTCAGCAGGAGCCGGCTGGTCTCGGGCTTGGCCGTGTTCACCAGTTGGGTCACCACGTCGAAGTTCCGCCGCGACTGCTCGGTGGTCCAACCGGCTTCGGTGGTGGGCGTCTCCAGGCTGAAGCGCACGCTCGTCTGCCAGGTGTGGCACATCACGCACGACGCGTAGCCGGCGATGGTGCCACCGCGATCGGCCATGAAGACGCTCTCGACGGTGTTCCGGTAAGTCTCGATATCCGATGGGCCCGGGAACGCAGGCGACTGTGCGGCGGCGGACGAAAGCAACCCAAACGAATCCGCAGACGTGGACAGCGCCAGGAAGAGGCCGAGCGTGAGGATGAAATGTTTGGCACTCATGGCTCGCTACTCCTGTAATCGCATGCCGGTTCCCGGGGGATTCACGCGGTCGGGTGGCAGAATCGCCGTGCTGATGCGCGCCGGCCGCGCACCGGTCTTGATGGTGGCGACGACCTCCAGGCTCTCGAGGTCCACGGCCAGCGTGTGGTCGCTGCCAGAGACCGCCACGTACATGTACCGGCTGTCTGGCGTCGCGGTCATCCAGTTGGCGCTCGGGCCAACCTTCACGGCGCCGATGTAGTTCAGATCCGGCAGGCTCCAGCCGTAGATCCGGCTGTCGAGGCGGCTCGACGCCCACACCGCCGACCGGTCGGGGAGCACCTCGAGGCCGTGCATGTCGCCGCTTTGGATCCCATCGGCGTTCTTCTCCCACAGCGGCAGCGGCGGCGGCCACAGCATGTCGACCACCTGGCGGGTGTTCCAATCGATCACCCATACGGCGTTGATGCCCGTCGCCTGCGCAAAAATGCGCCGGGTCGAGCCATCATCGGCTGCCTCGAAGGCCATCGGGCGCACCTCGTGATGCGTCCTGCCGTACTGTTCGTACCCGGACATCTCGATTCCCCAGGCCACGGTGTCGGTGACCGGGTCGATCACCTGAATCGTCGGCTCGCCGGGCCGCACGGTCCCCCTCATGCCGACCACCACGTAGTTCTCGTCCGGAGTGGCGAAGACGTTGTGGATCCGTTGGTGGACCTCGATGCTCTTGATGAGCGTGTGGGTGTCGATGTCGATCACGTCGAGCACCGCAGGCAGCGGGCCGTCCGGGTCGTCGGCCTGGAAGCCGGGCCCGAGCGGATTGGCTGAGCGGCTCACGATGCCGGCGTAGATCTTCCGGTGCTTCTTGTGGACCAGGATCTTGTTCGGCCGTGCAGACAGTGGAATCTGCAGAACCAGCTCGAGCGTCCTCGTATCGAAGACGTCGACGGTCTGGTCCATTTCGTTCGAACAGTAGTAATAGAGCCCATCCGGGTGGACGGTCAGGTTATGGGGGTTCGGGCAACCCCTGATGAGCCCGACTACCTCGTTGGTCGTCGGATCGATGATGTGATGGATGTCGCCGGCGTTGTTACTCTGGAGGATCCGCACGGCAACTCCATCGTAGGAATCGAGCTGAGGGACCTGCTGTGTCGCGGCTGATGTTGCCAGGAGCAAGAAGCCGGCAATCGCCGACAGCGCCCGGCCGATGAAGGGATTCGCCATTATAGACCTCCGTGTCGGAGGAGGCGGGCGTGCGCGACCCGCCCCGCAACCGCTCGTGTGGTGTGAAGACGGGCCTATTATAGGACAGAACGGGGCCGACATCTTTGTCGTTCACTCGTCATGATGAGAGAGCATCAGTCCTCGCTCACTCCGCGATCTCGGCTCGCAAGCCCCATCGGTAGGTGTAGCGATACTCGGGTTACGGGACACTAGAGCGCACGCCGAGTCCGCACGCGCGACCGAGCCACCTACACCGCAAGCGCTACGACTCTGAGAGTCCGGTTGACGCAGAAGAGTGGGCTCTTCTCAAGGACGGCGAACGCCAGGCTCTGGTCGAGCGCTTCCACAAGAATGTATAGTCGCCATCGCGGTAACTTGGATTCTTCGAGCGAGGGCCGTTTTTCGGAGGTTTCCTACTTACCCCGAAGGCGTTTCACGACCATGTGACTGTTGATTGCTGTTAACCCGTGACTGTAGTTATATGTACGGGTGATTCAGGCCGGTTCAAAGCTCGCGCACTATGAAGTCGTTTCTGCCCTCGGCAAGGGTGGCATGGGCGAAGTGTGGCGTGCGCGGGACTCCAAGCTCGGGCGTGAAGTAGCGATCAAGACCCTCCCTGAAGAGTTCGCACAGGACGGAGAACGCCTGGCACGGTTTGAGCGTGAAGCCAAATTACTCGCTTCCCTGAATCACCCGAACATAGCGACCATTCACGGACTCGAGGAAGACCACGGCACACGGTTCCTGGTCCTCGAACTCGTCGAAGGCGACACGCTGGCGGATCGGCTGAAGAGCGGCGCTATCCCTGTCGAAGAATCGCTGAAGCTCGCCCTCCAGATTGCAGAGGCACTCGAAGCCGCCCACGAGAAAGGTGTCATCCACCGCGATCTCAAGCCGTTGAACATCAAGGTCACACCCGAAGGCAAAGTGAAGGTCCTTGACTTCGGACTCGCCAAAGCTTTTACCGAGGATGGTTCAGACTTGAACCTATCGAACTCCCCGACCCTGAGCATGACCGCAACCCAACAGGGCGTAATCCTCGGAACGGCGGCCTACATGTCGCCGGAACAGGCGAAGGGCCGCACCGTCGACAAACGCACCGACGTCTGGGCGTTCGGATGCGTCTTGTATGAATTGCTGACGGGCAAATTAGCGTTTCAGGCCGCGGATGTGTCGGAGACGTTAGCTGCGATCCTGATGAAGGAACCCGATTGGGAGGCAATCGCTTCCGCCCCGCCAGCAGTCGCGAACACAATTCAGCGATGCCTACAGAAGAATCAGAAGCAGCGTATTCGTGACGTTGGCGATGTTCGCCTGGCACTAGGGGGAGCATTTTCGCCACCCGTGGTCGATGAAACTGCACCGACTGTTCCCGGAAACCTTCGTAAAGAACGAATGGTGTGGGCCCTTGCACTACTGCTGTTAGTTGTCGCTGTTGTGGGACAGCAGTTTACGGGACCTTCAGAACCTACCGCTCAGCCGACGCGGCTGTCCGTCGTCCCCGATACCAAATCCATGCGTTTCGGCTTTGCCCTATCTCCTGATGGTCGCCGTTTCGTATATGGCGGTGTGCCTCTTGACGGTGGTGCAAGGACACCACAATTGTGGATCCAGGGGCTGGATCAAGAGGTTCCCCGTCTGCTAGCAGGAACCGAGGGGGCCCTGTATCCATTCTGGGCGCCGGATGGGGAATCCATAGGGTTCTTTGCTGGCGGATTGCTCAAGCGAGTCCCGGCCAGCGGAGGGGCGGTCCAGACGATCACCGAAACTCCGCCACGGCCATCCGGTGGGAGTTGGAGTCAAGACGATGTGATCATATTCGCCGGCGGCGGTGCAATTTACGAAGTATCTGCAGATGGCGGAGAAGCTCTCGTTCGACGTGTACCGGATTCGTCGATCGGTGAAGCGGCACTCCGTTGGCCCAGCTTCCTTCCCGATGGGCGTCGCTTTCTCGTTAGTGTCAGGAATACAGAGGGCTCATCCTCTTTAGCACTAGCGTCACTTGACAGTGACATGCCTGCGGAGGTTCTCGCGGGGCCCACAAATGTAACGTCTCGCGGGGAGTACGTCGAATCCGGCTATCTCTTCTACAGAGACCGTTCGAGAGTTCTCGTGGCTCAAGCAGTCGATGCGGAAACGATCCAACCAGTCGGAGCGCCTGTCCCAGTTTCCTCAGGGCCAGTGTGGAATCCCGGCGGGTGGGGTGCTTTCTCGGCGCGAACTGAGATCCTGCTGTTCCAAAGGATCGACCAGCAAGATGAGATCGGTCGAGCTCTGATTTGGCTCGATCGAGAAACGGCTACCACCGAACTGCTCGGAGAACCTGAAGCGTTTACTAAGGTTTCTCTTTCCCGTGATGGCCAGCGTGCGGCGGCGACTGTGGGGACTGACGTCTGGCTCTACAGCGCTGATACGGCCCCCACTCTTCTGATATCCCATCCTTCGGTTGATACGGAACCTGTGTGGTCGCCGGACGGACAGCGATTTGCCTTCTCGTCACTACGCCGGGGGGTGTTCGAAGTATATGTTGAAGAAGTCGGAGGGGCCGGTGAGGGCTTGCTTACAGTTCCATCCTCAAATGGTAATGACGTTTTCGTGGAGGACTGGTCGAGAGATGGTCAGCTCCTGGTGTTACGTCGGGCCGACACTCTTTCTTACGACGTATGGATCCATTCTCTTGTGGACGGCGAAACCTACCCAGTATTGCAGAGCCGTTTTGATGAGTTCCATGCACAGCTCTCACCCGACGGAAACTGGCTTGCGTACACATCCGATGAAGCCGGACAGCACGACGTCTATGTAACGGCGTTTCCTGAGAGGGGCATACCAGTTAGGATCTCGCCGGATGGTGGCGTCCAACCGGTATGGCGCTCAGACGGTGAAGAGTTGTTCTACCTGGCGCCGGACAGTTCAATAATGTCCGTTGGAGTCACCCGTGGAAACGAGTTTGTGCGTACTCCGCCTACACGTCTGTTTTTCACAGACGCGGCTTCAAACGGATCAGACCGCTCAGGCTTTTCTTATGACGTATCACCAGATGGTCAGCGTTTTCTGGTGATCTCAGGGGGTCAACGTCCGGCTGTGTCCGTTCTCCTGAACTGGACCTCGGTCTTGGGACCTGACCTTGAGGTTCCGTAATCCAAGGGTGGTCAAGGTAACGAGAAATCATCTTGTCGGACGTTGAGAATTGAATCTTCAGAAAACGTGACCAAAAAACCGCCGTAACGCGCAACACGTTATGTGAAACTGCTTGAAAAGGTCGCCAACCGACAGCGATCAGAAGACGAATGAACAAATGATTAAATCGATAAACTTGGACGATGCCGCGTACCGATTCGCCGTCGGCGTCGAGCTTGCGGCAGCGTTCATCCTCGTCTGGTAGAGCCTTGGTGTTGGCATCATCGGGAAGGATGGCGACCCCGCCAACCTGGCGTATTTCGAACACCGGAGCTGCTGTTCGAACACGTGATCTATGCCGGCAACCCGGGTCGGAATTGGGACTGGCATCCCGATGGCGACCGCATGGTTATGGTGGACCCGCCTCAGAACGACGCGGGTGAAGACGGCGAGCCCGAGGTCCCGCGCATTTACATCATCCTTAACTGGACCCAGGAGCTGCTTGAGCGCGTGGCGGTTGATTGAGACTCGCCAAGCCTCGTATCGGGAACCGTCGATACGTCTTGCCTGAATCGGTCCGAGCGAATCCACATTGATGTATTGTCGCCTTCACGGAGAAGTGCCAGCTTCCCCGACAGCGCCGTTTGGGGACTTGAGATCAACCCGATACAGAGCGGTGTTTCTCGCGAGATTCTCATGTGATATCCCGCTTTTCAGCTGGTGACTGGATTTGGTCATGCGATTGCCTGCATCGACGTGGCTATGTCTCGACAGCCGTCACGTCACTCACCGGACATCACGATCTCCCTTCAATCAATCCAGGAGCGGATCCACGTGATTCGCGGACAAAGAGTCATGGTCGATAGAGACCTCGCAGAACTGTATGGCGTGGTGACTCGTCGACTCAACGAACAAGTTCGCCGGAACAAGGAACGCTTCCCTCCAGACTTCGCGTTCGTCTTGACTGAAGCTGAGTTTGCGAACTTGAAGTCGCAAAATGCGACTTCAAGTTCGAACTGGGGCGGACGGCGGAAGCTTCCACATGCGTTTACAGAACACGGAGCCATCATGGCTGCGAGCGTTCTCAGTAGTTCCACCGCGGTCCAGGTAAGCGTCCACGTGGTCCGAGCCTTTGTAGCGATGCGGGAAATGCTATCGGTCCACAAAGACCTTCAAAGAAAGATTGACGCATTGCGAGAGCAGTCTCAGGAACACGACGAGATCATTGACGAGATACTCACCGCCAGTAGTGTCCGACACGTTTCAGAATAGATTCAATTGGTTAGCGTTAGAGTGTCGATTTGAGATGAGCCCGGATTCGGTAAGCAGCTGAAAAAGAGGCACATTCTCAAATGGTGTGACACTCAAGATCTGTAACATTGAGTGCAACGACAAAGGCAAATTCAGTTCTTTACGCACGATAGCCACCAGCACGTAAACGCTCACGGCGACCCAGACCTGAGTTTTGACGGCGTTCTCGGAAGTGCCGAAGAAACGCTTGATGCGCAGGTGCTGTTTGATCCATTTGAAGAACAGCTCCACCTGCCAGCGCAGGCGATACAACTCGCAGATGGTCCGGGCTGGGAGCGTCATGTGATTGGTCAAGAAAACCAGTCGCCGACCCTCGGGATCGCGATAACGAATGCGACGCAACCGTTCGGGGTAGCCGCGGCGGGAGCGAAATACGGTCAGTTCGATAGTCTGATCGCAGATGAGGCCCGTGTGTCGGTCGACGGGTTGGGAGTAGATGCGCTTGAACGCGAAGTCGGATCGAGCACGGGTGACGAAGAAGCTCCCGGCTTGATTGAAGGTGTAGAGGCGATCGAAGTCGAGATAGCCGCGGTCCATCACGTAGAAAGCACCGGCTTCGGCGATGAGCAGGTCGAGAACGTTGACGTCGTGCAGCCTGCCTTCGGAGATGTGGATGAAGCTGGGGATACCGCCACGCAGGTCGAGCAGCGTATGAAGCTTCACCGCGGCTTCGGTCTTTCGAAAGTGCGCCCAAGGGAACAGCGACAAGCACAGACTGATCATCGTGGAGTCGAGCGCGTAGACGGTTTCGTCCAGGTCGATCCCGAGCGGCTCGTGGGCATACAAGCGGCGTGCGATGCGGATCAGCGCCTGAGCGAACTCTCCGTAGATGCGCCAGTCGCGAGACTCGTTGGCATCGGCCAATGCACTGCGGCTGACCTTCCCGTGCAACCCCAGGTGGTAGAGCTTGGCGGGTTGGGCTCGCAAGCAGGCTTGAATGTCGCGCAGGCTCTCCCGATAGGTCAGCTGAGCGAAGGCCATGCATAGGAACTGGTCCAGGCAACTGAATGTGCGGACGTTGAAATTGCCGCGGTACTTGGTCACCAGACGACGGAACGTATACCACGGCGCGAACTCCATGACTTGTGCGAAGACCAGCTTGCCAGCGTGCATCGGTGCCTCCCAGAAACCTCTGGAAAGGCTGCCGCGAAGGCCGCACAGAAATCAAATCGTTAACACCTTGACAAGCGCGCTACATCGCGTCAGTTCTAACTTTAGGACCGGGAGGTCCTAAATCTGTCGGACACTACTGACTCACCGCCATCAGTGAACTAGCCCCGCCACCGCGGGTACAATCCGGGCGGCAGATCGGATTCGTTTCACCAGATTGAGTTCACATCGACTCTCAAGACCTGCCGAGACACGGAGAAGTTCTCCGACTGTCGCTCGGTGTTCAAGCATCACGCAAGCCTGATTTTGGAGCTGGACAACGAGCGCACCAAAGGGCCCGCGGAACACGCGGTGGGCTCAGTTCCTCGGATCTCGTCTTCGGGGATGCTGACTGAAGTTCGCCAAATCTCCACTAGGAGTCTGCGCGGCAGAGCGCAAAGAACTCGGACTGATTGGGATTTGAGAGGGTCTTCGGAGGAGAATCGACCGATTCTTCCGATACGACGAGTTCAGAGTTGTACGGACACCCGTAATTGGCCGTGTATCGGGTCTGCCGGGTTGCGGTTTTCCGGATTATGCCCATTCGATCTTCCCGTTCATCCGTCGTAAGTTCACCGCCAGAGTGACCAGATTCCACTCCCCGGTCACTTTGTCCAAACCGCGTAGACTGAACTGTCGGAATCCGAGCACCGACTTGATCCACCCGAAGGGCGGCTCACCAATGTGCTTTCGGGCCCGGTAGCGGTCACGCCCACGCTTGGTTTTCATCTTTCTCATCATCCGACCAACAGCGGTGTCTTTGGGTGGGAGTGGGGCACGGGCGAGATCCTTCTCGCGACCCATCGCAACATACCCGTCAATCTGACGTTGTTCCAACATCCCCAGATTTGACTCGGATCGATATCCCGCATCGGCCAGCACGCGGTCGGGACGCTCCCCCAGATTGTCGCTCAACGCATCCAGCGTGGGTTCCAACTGCCCCACATCCGATGCATTGTCAGTCACCGTTGTTGCCACGATGATCCGGGCCTGGGAATCCACCACCGCTTGCGCGTTGTAGCATTGCTGGAACCCTTCGGTGGAGGTCTTCATCATCCGGCTTTCCGGGTCGGTGAAGTTGTCCTGGGCCGTGGGTTTAGGTTCCCCCATGGGACGTTTGAATGGCTTCTTTCCGCATCCGGGTTTGTGATCTTTGGTGTTCCGTCCCGCTTCCTTGTCCGCGGCCATCTGACGTTCTTCGAGCCGCTTCATGGCCGCCTGTATCGTGGCCAGGCGCTTCTTGCGCGTGGCCAACCCGTCGGGCAGTTCGTCTCCGCGCCGGTCCTTGCCGTATCGCTCGTCTTCGTCCTCATCGGTCGCCTCGGCCCGGTTCAACAGATCCCGAATCTGTTCACCCAATTCGGTCTCCTGCTTTTTCATGCGTTCGTAGCTCATCGCTTTGCGTTTGCTTGCATTCGCCCGCATCTTGGTCCCGTCCACCGCCACGGTTCCCATCTTCACCAGTCCCGCTTCCCGCGCCATCATCACCACTTGCACAAACAGGTTTCCGAACTCCTCAAGATGCAGTTTGCGAAAATCCGAGATCGTTCGGTGCGCCGGAAAGTTCTCCGCTCCCAACATCCGGAACGCTACGTCGTCGGTCAACTTCGCCGCGATCTTCCTGGACGAGAACACTCCGGTCGCGTACCCATAAATCAGCACCTTCACCATCATCCGCGGATCAAACGCCTGATTGCCCGGACCCTCGGTTCCATACCGCTGTTCGAACGCGCTCAAATCCATCGCGTCCACCGCGTCCGATATGAAGTACGACAGGTGATCTTCGGCCAACCAATCTCTCAACGACGGTGGCATCAGCAGTGTTTGTTCTGGGCTATAAGTCCGATAGGTTCGTGCCATGACATATCTTCGATCTTTATCCGCCCAATTCCGGTCCTTCTGCCGCGCAGACTCCTAGCCCGCATTTCTCAAGAGTTGTCTGCTGCGGCGTCGAATCCATCCGCCAGTACTGCATTGCGTCTGGTGGGGACTCCTCGACGTACTTGAACGCTCTTACGGAACGAAGAGCATGTCCACATGCCCTATAGCCTTACCACCAAAGTGGATGCTGCCGAAAGTCGGCGCGTCTACTTACCGGGAAGGCGGTATCCAAGCATGTGACTTGCTGATTGACCCCAACTCCTTCCTGTAGTCTTATTTTCGGGTGATCCAGCCCGGTTCCAAGCTCGCACACTATGAAGTCGTCTCTGCCCTCGGAAAAGGTGGTATGGGCGAGGTATGACGTGCGTGTGACTCCAAGCTCGGGCGTGAAACGGCCAAGAGGCGTGACCGTGGAAAAACTGGCTGACATCTGGTCGCTAAGGTGCTTGCTCTACGAGATGCTGAGAGGTCGCCGGGCTTTCCAGTGAATAGGCTGCGGGACCCGGAACAGCACCGAGGGGAGGTTCTTATGCGACATCTATGGGCAATGGGCTACGTTGTGGTTTTAGGTTCGATGTGTGTTTACGCGGCTCAAAGCGGAGGCGCTAGAAGTGCCGGTCAGATTGTCCTCGAACGGTCCGGTTCAGACTGCTTTGAGGATCCCAATTGCATCAATCGCCTCCATCCCGACATCCCCATGGCCGCCAGGGCCGAATCGGGCCAGGAAATCGTCTTCAAGACACGCGCCGATGGGCTCACGGGTGGACCGCCCCTGGGTAGGATTCATCCCCTCTCGGGACCGGTCGAAATTGTCGGAGCCCGGTCCGGGGATACGATCGCGGTGACCGTTGTGAGCGTCGTGCCCTTTGGCGACGGGAGAACGTCGATGACGGCCAACGGTCTCCTTGCCGACCAGTTTCCGGATTCCGTCGGCAAGACAATCCGTTGGGAGCTGGGAACGGATTACGCCACGAGCGAAGCCATTCCCAACGTCCGGGTCCCGAACCGCGGATTTCCGGGCGTGATCACGGCTCTTCCCGGCCAGGAGCAGATCGAAACCTACCTGGCCAGGGAGCGCGCCGGCGCCGCGGCTGGCGGTCGCAGCCATCTGCCCGAACCCATCAACGCGATACCGGCGGACATCTGCGGGCCGGAGAGTCCCACGAGGGGCGAATGTATACGGACGGGTCCGCCGCGTGAACACGGCGGCAACATGGACATCCGGTATCACAGCGCCGGCACGACCGTGTACCTGCCGTGCTATATCGATGGCTGCGGTCTGACCATCGGAGACGTGCACTATGCCCAGGGCGACGGCGAAGTGGCCGGGACCGCCGTCGAGATGTTCGCCGACGTGACCGTCCGGGTCGAAGTCCTCGAGGAGAGCAAGTCGATGAGCCGGGGGCCGCATTTCGAAGGCTCGGTCGACGTCCTGGCTCCTGCGACCGGGCGTTTTTATGCCACGGTCGGCATGTCTTTCAAAGAGGAGGGAGAGCTGCCGCCCAACCTCGAGTACCTTCAGTCACCCGTGGCTCAGGAACTGGCCTACCTGTCGGACAACCTGCTCCTGGCGGCGCGCAACGCGCTGATGGAGATGATCGATTATCTGGTCGAAGAGCACGGGCTGACGAGCTACCCTCAAAAGGTGTGTAAATCCCTGCCACTTCTCCTTCAACCGGGCTACGGTGCTGGGGGACAGCGGCGACTTATTGACGGAACCTCCGGGCTGACGCGGGAACAGGCCTACTTTCTGTCGAGCGCGGCGGTGGACCTTAGAATCGGCGAGGTCGTCGACGCCGGCCACGTCAACGTGATCGCGATCCTGCCGCTGGACATCTTCGTGGAACGATAGTGATTCGGCATTCTGCATGCTCCGGGTTGTCGTCCGCTGCAACTCGCCGATTCAGTTGAAATAGCACTATGCTTGATCGATCGGGTCGTATGGCCTGATCCCCAGGCAGACCACATGAGCGTAATGTCGTGCCGGTAAAGTGGATTTTCAAAAATCCGCAAGTTTTCGAAAGGTTTTCACTACGAAGGGCGGCCGGTTCTCACGTCCACTTGATCCACTTGACTGTTTGATTGTGTCCAACTCCTGCCTGCCGTAGTATTTACGCAAGTTTCATCAGACATTGGCGACGGAACGCCTGCGAGGCACGCGCAGCCTTATGGCTCTCACGGCAGGAACCCGACTCGGCCCTTACGAAATCGGCGACCAACTCGGTGCCGGTGGCATGGGAGAGGTGTATCGGGCCACCGACACCCGACTGGACCGCACCGTTGCGATCAAAGTCCTTCCGGAACACTTAGCTGATGACCCCCAGCGCCGGGAACGGTTCGAGCGCGAGGCTAAGGCCGTCAGCAGCCTGAACCACCCGCACATCTGCACGCTCCACGACGTGGGCGAACAAGACGGCGTTCACTACCTTGTCATGGAGTTGGTGGAAGGAGACACCCTGGCCGCCCGGTTGGAAAAGGGACGGTTACCGCTCGATCAGGCCCTCGAATACGCCATCCAGATCGCCGACGCGCTGGACAAGGCCCACCGGCAGGGCGTCGTGCACCGGGACCTCAAGCCCGGCAACATCATGCTGACGAAGTCGGCGGGCGTCAAGCTGCTCGACTTCGGATTGGCAAAGCTGAAGGGCGATGCTGGTGCCGTATCACCCCTCTCCCAGATGCCCACGCAGGACCTCTCCGCACCCCTGACCGCCGAAGGCACCATCATCGGCACGCTCCAGTACATGGCACCCGAGCAGTTGGAGGGCAAGGAGGCCGACGCCCGGACGGACATCTTCGCGTTCGGTGCGGTGGTGTACGAGATGGTGACTGGGAAGAAGGCGTTTGAGGGATCCACGCAGGCGAGTCTGGTCGGAGCGATCATGAATCATCAGCCCGCGCCGGTCGCCGAGGTTCAGCCAGTATCGCCCCCCATGCTCGATCACGTCATCACGGCGTGCCTCGCCAAGAATCCCGAAGATCGGTGTCAAAACGCCGCCGATTTGAGGCGTGAGCTGAAGTGAGAAGCCGCACACGAGAAGGGTGTCATCCATCGGGATTCTGAAGCCTGCGAACATCAAGGTCACGCCGGACGGCAACGTGAAGGTGCTGGACTTCGGGTTAGCAAAGGCATTCATAGGGGACGGTGCCGATGCCAGCCTCTCAAACTCACCAACGTTGAGCATGGCGGCGACGCAGCAGGGGATCATCCTCGGAACCGCCGCGTACATGTCCCCGGAGCAGGCGAGAGGGCAGGAAGTCGACAAGCGTGCGGATATTTGGGCGTTCGGATGCGTCTTGTTCGAGGTGCTGACCGGGCGGCAAGTCTATGAAGGCCCCACTGCGTCCGACGTTCTCGCCTGGGTGCTTGCGAGAGAACCGGACTGGAAAAGCCTGCCACCGAACCTGCATCCGCGCATTCGGCTGCTCCTTGAACGTTGCCTGGAGAAGGAGGCCAAGGACAGGTACCACGACATCGCGGACGTCCGGGTGGATATTCAGAAAGTACTGGCTGATCCGGGGTCCAGACATGGGACCGCCGATGGGACTGGAGTCCCTGCGGGCGTCGGTGGGTGGAACCGGCTCTCGGTTGCGTTAGCGGCAGTCGCCGCCGTCCTGGCGGGGACCCTCGCCTTGGCGCTCCTCCGTCCCTCGGCCCCGGAAGCGAGGCCCGTCAGCCGCTACAGCATCGAGTTACCTGTCACTCAGCGGGGCGACGGCTTCGGCTCGAACGTCGCAGTCTCACCGGACGGGACTCGGATGCTC
>CBDAPB010000015.1:0-21282 GCA_965198265.1 Terriglobia bacterium | reverse complement strand
TGAAGCAGCGCGTTTTCAGTGTTGCGGTCGGATTTCAAGAACGCTCCGTGGGTCTCGACGCCGGCGTTGTTGACAAGCAGACCGATTTCCAAGTCGGCTGTGGCTTCTTCCAGGACCTCAGTCGAGCCGTTTCTCCCCAGGTCGACCGGCACGGTCCGGACCGCGATGTTGTTTGCGGCTACCAGGTCCTCGCCGAGACGCTCGAGCCGATCTTCGCTTCGCGCCGCGAGCACCAGGTTCAGCCCTTCAGCGGCGAGCTGCCGTGCGAATTCGCGGCCGATGCCGGACGAGGCGCCGGTGACCACAGCCCACGGTCCGTACTTCGAACCGAAATTCGTGGTTCCCCGCCGCTGACCGACAGGCGTGAAATCTCGAACCTTCGGGAGTCGTGAAACATCGTTGTCTTGTGTCAGAGCTGACATTGTGGTTTCTCCTGTGTAATAGAATGATCGTTCCAAAAATAGCCAAAAAATATATGCGCCTACTTCAGCGCTGAAATCGCGACGTCGACGACATCCTTCAATTCCTTCCGGGTGTGGGCCGACTTGCCCAGGACGATCAGCCCCTGGATCGTTGCGATCACGAACCGCGTTTGGGCTCTCGTGTTCGCTTCTGGCCCGAGTTCGCCCGCTTCGACGGCGCGGTCCAGCGTGTGACGGACCTGGCTTCCGATCTGGCGAAACACACCCTTGAGCGCGTCGGCGACCACGGGATCGCGCGGTGCCAGCTCGACCGCGCAGTTGGTGACCATGCAGCCCCGCTGATGGCCGTCGGTGGCGAGCGTCGCAACTTCGTCGAGCATCGATCCGACATTTCCCAGAGGAGAACCCGGCGCGTTGAGCACCGCCTTCCATCGCTCGGCAAACCCGTCGACGTAGTGATCAAACGACGACACGAACAACGCGTGCTTGTCGCCGAAGGTGTCGTACATGCTGCCGCGGTTGATCCCCATCGCGTCGAGCAGGTCCTGAACACTGGTAGCGTCGTAGCCCTTGGCCCAGAAGATTTCCATGGCCTTCTCGAGGGCCTCTTCCCGCTCGAACTGTCTTGGTCTTCCGACTACCATGGCCGGAGCTTCGCATATTTTGGAACGAACAGTCAAGAACTATTTTTTAACTTTCCACACGATGGAATCGTTGGGGAAAGAATATCGACATCCTGGAGACGATCGAGGCGAGTTTCGATTACGAGGATCATCCTTGTCCAAAACAGTTCGAGGGAAGCGGATTTTAGAGAAGCCCGCGTCCAAGCGGAGGTGTAGGTGCGGTCTAATGACCGCACACTCTTCGAACCGAAAACTGTGCGCTCATACAAGCTGTGAACGAATTATGGGAACGGAAAATCGGGTGGCGGGGCTTTTCAAGTGTAGGTGCGGTCTATGACCGCACAACTTGTGGTCCCGCGGGCATTTGTGTGCTCATAGACCTCACCTACACTTGAGGATCGCAGGTTCTTCGTGAAAAGCCCCACCACCCGATCCTCCAACAAATGACATTCGTTCACAGCTTGATCGAGCGCACCTACACTCGATCCAAGAGTTTCGCTTCTCTCCGGCACCGACACGACGGCGGCCCGTGGTTACGTGAAGTTCCGGACGAACGAAGACGGAGAGGATCTTGAAAGACCGGGTCTCACTCCTCCAGGTAAATCCGGGCCCCCAGAAGCAGGGCGACCACGGTACCGACGAGCATCCAGCCAAGGTGCATCATGACGGTTCCGGCCGGCTCCATCCCGGCCCTTAGCAGGGCCATGTCAGGGATCAGTCGGAGCAGGATCCAGCAGTAGACGGCAGCGAGGATGGCGGTGCGAGGGCCGGGGCCGAACCGCGTCCGGATTGCTGCATAGAACCAGACCAGGAGTATCCCGCTTGCCAAACCGATGATCGCGAAGCTGGATAGCGTTCCCGAGTCGATCGTCAGACCCATACTGGATGAAACCTGTGCCAAATCCTCTCCGAACGCCATACCGAAAATCAGCTCGAAGATGTCGATGACCACCCCTGCGGCGAGGCCGCCCATGACGACACGGCCCGTGTTGATCGAACTCATGTGCCTCCTCCCGATTTCGGCGCTCGGCGACCAACCTTTTGCAAAGCACACATGCGTCGTTCGAGCGTCAAATGACGGTCGTACGATAGCACGGACGGAAATGTAATAGGGCCAGGCACCGGGGTGGCCCTTTTTCTTTCATTGATCGGATTCCAGATTTTTCTGGAAGACCTGCCCCATTGAGTTATAAATTCGGCGGACACACAGAAACTGAAACACACCCGCAGCGGTCGGAGGGGCCCAATGAGGATTTCGTCAGCCAGGTTCTGCATTCTACTGTCACTCATGCTGTTGTCGGTCGCGGTTGCCGCGACGGCACAACAACCCACGGAGATTGTCGTCCGCAACGGGACGATCGTGACGTCTGAAGGTCGCTACGAAGCCGACGTCCGTGTTCGGGGCGAGACGATCGTCGAGATCGGCCAGGATCTTGCGGCATCGAACGACGCTCGGGAAATCGATGCGGAAGGCCTGCTCGTGGTCCCCGGGGGAGTCGATCCTCACTCCCACCTCAGCATCGGCGCCGACGACTACACGAGCGGTTCGTCGGCGGCGCTTGCGGGCGGTGTGACGACGGTGTCGGATTTCTCGACTCCGCGAGACGGGGAACCTCTCGCCGCGGTGGTTGAACGGGCGGCCGCGAGGGTGGCGGCCGAGGGAATTGCCGACTTCATACTGCACGCGACCATCGCCGACCCGCGAGGCCGTCCCGCGGAGATGGAGGCGCTAGCCGAACTGGGACAGACCAGTACGAAAGTCTTCATGAACCGCCCGGCGTTCGAAGAACACATCGATGAATACCTGGCGATGCTGGACGCGGCCGGTGAGGCCGGCGTAATGAGCATGATGCACTGCGAGGATGGACCAATCCTCGCACACGCCGTTGCTGAACTCACCGCTGACGGTCATACGTCGCTCGAGTACTATCCTCAAAGCAGGCCCCTCGTCGGCGAGGTAGTCGCGACGCAGCGCGCCATCGGGATGGCCGAGGCGACCGGGTCTCCGATCTACATCGTTCACATGTCCTCGGAGGGCGCCCTGCGAGTCGCCCAGGAAGCGCAGGCCCGCGGGCTGCCGGTTTTCGTCGAAACGCGCCCGATCTACCTGCATTTGACAGGGGAACGCTACGAGGGTGATGACCGGGGGCTCTACATCGGCCAGCCTCCGCTCAGGAAGCAGAGCGATCAGGACGCGCTCTGGACCGGCATCGCCAACGGAACGGTCCACGTCCTCGGAACCGATCACGTGCCCTACCTGAAGGAAACAAAACTCGATCCGAGCCAGACAATCGCCAACCACAACGCCGGGATGAGCAACCTGCAACTGATTCGGCCGATGTTGTTCTCGGAGGGCGTCGCGACGGGGCGCATTTCCGCGGAACGTTTTGTCGCCGTCACCTCGACGAATCCGGCAAAGCTGTTCGGCCTCTATCCGCGGAAAGGAACGATCGCTATCGGTTCCGACGCCGACCTCGTTCTTTGGGATCCGAGCGAGACCCGGACCGTTCGCGACGAAGACATGTTCTCGAAGGCTGGCTACTCGACGTATTCGGGCCGTGAAGTGACCGGCTGGCCGACGATGACGATCCGCCGGGGCGAGATCGTTTACCAGGACGGCCAGATCGTCGGGGAAGTCGGCAGCGGCCAACTCCTCGAGCGGGGTCGATGGCAAGCTCCTTAAAAATGGGGCAAGAAAAAGAGAAAAAATGGGGGCAGAACCCCCATTTCCCTAATTAGTTCTCCACTCATTGCAGTCTTTAATTAGGGAAATGGGGGCTGCTGCCCCCTTATTTGCTGCCCCTCGTTTTCAGCACCTTCTTTGGAATGCGGGCCGCAAATCCGTTCCCTCCAACCAACACCTTCATATAAAATCAGCCTTTCTCGAGACCGATTTTACCCAAGCGGAGGTAAGCCGTGACGATGAACACGAGCGAGACCCGACGGCGCTTCATGGCCCATTTTGCGCAAGCCGGCCTCGGCGCGACGCTTCTCCCCGGAGTCCTGTGGGGAAAGATGCAGGAGGCCGAAGAAGCCCGAATCAAGGCCGACATGCTGCGCGATGCGCTGGCGATGTCCGGAATGGAATTCAGCGAGGAACAACGGGAGGAGATGGTCGAAAGGGCCAACAACGCTCTAGAAGACTACGAAGAGCTCCATGACTTCCACATCCCGAACGACATCTCGCCGCCGTTTCATTTCGATCCGATCGTGCCGGGCATGAAGGTGGACCGGACTGCGCGTCCGTTCCGGATCAGCGATCCGCCCAGCGTCGAGCGCCCCTCGAACCTCGAAGACGTTGCGTTCTGGCCCGTCCGACACCTGGCCGAGCTCATCCGCTCGCGCCAGGTAACCTCCGTCGAGCTCGCGACGATGTACCTGGAGCGGTTGAAGAAGTACAACCCCGTCCTCAACTGCGTCGTGAGCTTCACCGACGACATGGCGATGAGCCAGGCCCGCCAGGCCGACTCCGAGATTGCGGCCGGCCGGTACAAGGGGCCCCTCCACGGCATCCCCTGGGGCGCCAAGGACATCATCGCCGCCAGGGGTTACCGCACGACATGGGGATCGGGCGCCTACCAGGAACAGGTCCTCGACTACGACGCCACCGTCATCGAGTTGCTCCGGGACGCCGGCGCCGTCCTGATCGCCAAACTGACAACGGGCGAGTTTGCCGGTGGAGCCAACTGGTTCGGAGGCCGCACCAACAATCCATGGAATCCCGAACGGAGCTCCAGCGGGTCCTCGGCCGGTCCGGGTTCGGCAACTGGCGGCGGATGTCTCGGCTTTTCGCTCGGCACCGAAACCAGCGGGTCTATCCTGGGACCTTCTTCTGCGTGCGGCGTCACGGGATTGCGTCCCACGTTGGGACGGAGCAGCCGCTACGGTGTGATGGCGTTGTCGTGGACGCAGGACCGCATCGGTCCGATGTGCCGATACGCCGAAGATTGCGCCCTCGTGATGGCTGCTATTGCCAAACAAGACGACCGCGACCTGAGCGTGCAGGACATCCCGTTCAACTGGGACGCCAACCTGGACATCACCCGCCTGCGCGTCGGGTATATTCCTGAAACCTTCGACGACATCGAGGACACTGCCGTTCGCGCCATCCACCAAGCCACGCTCGATCAGCTCAAAGCCCTGGGCGTCGAGCCGATTGCCTTCGAGGTGCCTCGATTCCCGGTTACCGTCACGGCTCACAACGTCGAGATGGCTGCCTTCTTCGACGAGTTCGTCCGCTCGGACCGAGTGGATCAGATCACGAGGGAGACCCGTGCCGCCGGTTTCCGGGCCAGCCGGTTGATCCCGGCCGTCGAGTATCTCCAGTCGCAGCGCGCTCGAATGATGATGATGATGGACCTGGCCAAAGCCACGGAGGGTATTGACGTCTTCCTGATCCCACGCCGCCAGCGTCGGCCTACTCCCCCGGGTGGCGGAGGCGGTGGAGGTGGCGGAGGCGCTGCCGCCAATCAACAACCGCCGGGCCTGAGCGCTTCGACGCAGTGCAACTATGCGACGTACCCGGCCGTGGCGCTTCCGAACGGATTCGACGAGGAGGGCATGCCCACGAGCATGACGTTCTACGCTCGCCCGTTCGGCGAGTCCGAGCTGCTGGCCGTGGCGAAAGCGTACCAGGATGCCTCCGGCCACCACCTGAAACATCCCGAGATTACCCTGTGAGACGGCGAAGCTGTCGCGAACCGAGAATCGTGATCACATCAGTTGGCTCTCCGATGTCTACGGCCCGCGCCTGACCGGCTCGTCCGCCATCAAGCTGGCCAGCCAATGGGTTCAAGGGAAGTTCGAAGAGTGGGGACTCGGCAACATCCACGAAGAGGAATTCGAGTTCGGGAAAGGCTGGTCGCTGGTTCGATTCAACGCGAATTCTTCGAGCAGTGGATCGCTCCACTCGCCGACCGGCGTGACGACGCTTGGCCCACGATCGGTTGGCGGAACCGACCATACTTCGTTCGATGCGGTCGGCCTGCCCGGCTTCCAGTTCATGCAGGAGCGACTGGAATACAACTCCCGAACCCACCACTCGAACATGGACGTCTACGATCGGATCCAACGCGAGGACGTCGTGCAGCTGGCGACAGTGGCCGCGATCTTTACCTACAACGCTGCCATGCGTGATGAGCTGATGCCCAGAAAGGCCTTACCGACGCCGCCGGAGGGGCCCTGACCACGGAGCCGGCGACGGATTCTTCGAAGTAGAGAGTCGGGAATAGCGCCTGGCCGGCCCGGCGCCCGTGCATGCCACCGGCGGGCTGGCTGGATTGCCTCGCAATCCTGCCCCTGAATTCCAGCCGTCGAGCTGGTTCGCTATTGGTCGCGGAGCCGCTATTTCCCGGACCGAACCCCCGATGATACAAGAGCCAATTAGGGAACGGGAGCTGCCCCTAGTGACCTGTTACAGGCCACTAGCCCGCATTTCTCAAGAGTACTCAAGTAATCAAAGCAAGTAGCGAGTGGTCGAAGGACCGGAAAAGGCCGCCCTGTCTGGCATAGAAGGTTTTGCGAGAAACTTCAAACGCTCAGACGGAGGCGGCCTTTGTCATGACAGAGTGTAGAACAGAACCGGTCAGATTTCACGCTTTGGGTTCGCGGGAAGTGCACGGGCAATTCGACGGTGGCGACATCAGTTCCGACGCAGGCGGTTTGCTGCTGCGGGAGGTGGAGAAACGGACGGGAATCGTGAAGCGGTTTGCCGGGTGTTTCCGCGATTATCGAGACCCGCGGTGGGTGGAACACGGCATCAAACAACTGGTGGCGCAACGGGTTTACGGATTGTGTCTGGGCTATGAGGATCTGAATGATCACGATCAGCTGCGAACGGATCCGCTGCTGGCGGTACTGGTGGAGGAGACCGATCCGAAGGGGAGAGGCCGGAAGCAAGAGCGCGATTGGGGCAAGGCGCTGGCGGGCAAGAGCACGTTGAACCGGCTGGAGCTGTCTCGGATCGAGGGAGCGGCGCAAGAACAGTACAAGAAGATCGGGCGGGACGAGGCGGCCATGGATCGGTTGATGGTCGACCTGTTTCTGGAAGCGCATCGGCGAGCGCCGCGACAGATCATTCTGGATCTGGATGCGACCGACGATCCGATTCACGGCAGCCAGGAAGGACGATTCTTTCACGGCTACTACGGGCACTACTGTTATCTGCCGCTGTATATCTTCTGTGGGGAGTTTCTGTTGTGCGCCCGGCTGCGGCCCTCCGACATCGATGCGTCGGCCGGAGCGGTGGAAGAACTGGAGCGGATCGTGGGCCAGATCCGGCAGAAGTGGCCCAACGTCCACATTGTGATTCGGGCCGACTCGGGTTTCTGCCGCGAAGAGATTTTCACCTGGTGCGAGGGCCACCGCGTCGACTATGTGATCGGATTCGCCAAGAATGCGCGGTTGATCGCAGAGATCGATACCGCGCTCGGGAAAGCGGAACAGCAGTTCCAGAAGACCGGCAAGCCCGCGCGCCGGTTCAAGGATTTCCCATACCGGACGCGGACGAGCTGGAGCCGGAGCCGACGCGTCATCGGGAAGGCCGAGTATCTGGCCAAGGGCCGCAATCCACGCTTCGTTGTGACCTCGCTACCGAAGCGCCAACTCTCGGCACGACATATCTATGAGCGCATCTACTGTGCCCGCGGGGAGATGGAGAATCGGATCAAGGAACAACAATTGGGGTTATTCGCCGACCGCACCTCCACGGCGACGATGCGAGCCAATCAGCTCCGGCTTTACTTCTCATCGGTTGCCTACATGTTGATGCAGGCTTTACGTCGGATCGGATTACAGGGAACCGAATTCGCGCGCGCTCAGTGCACCACGATTCGCCTGAAGCTGCTGAAAATCGGTGCGCAGATCCATGTCACCGTGCGTCGCATCTGGATTCGGATGGCCGGTGGCTATCCCTATGCCGAGGTGTTTGCCCAGATCTACGCCAACCTGCAGAAAATCCCGCTTCGTTGTTGAACCCTCTTCTGGACAATTGACTCGGCTGAGCGCGGCTTAGGGACAGGTGTCTCTCAAATCTGATTCAACTCCCCATCCTCATCAATTCCAGCCACGTGCAGCTCTTTCGACCGTCCAGCCCTCGTCTTTCCGATCTCCTCAAGGCTCGCGAGCGAGATCTGCGTCCCAAACCGCTGTTTTCAGCATCATTCATGAGAAGTTCGGGCTAGTAGCGGTGAAGTCTGAAGGAACGGGCTCGCGGCGCCGTAGATACACCCGCTTGGGACCTGGTAAATAAAACACAATCAACAGGTCCTTGCTCGATCGGAGGTGCAGCTGTGAGTGACATACCCTTCTGGCTCTCGGTTCTGTTTCTCGTATTCCTCGTTATCTTGTTCGGAGAATTGATTGCGTGGCTTATTTACACCTTTTTTCTCACTGCCTGCCGGCTACGAAAAAGCTTGGTGCGCAGGGACAAGTGCGGCGGGATATGCATAACCCGTGGTCAAGTCTGCGTTGCGACCGCGACTAGACCCTACGGCCCGTGGGGGCTATTGGGCCTGCAGGACTCAGCGTGTGCCTGTGGGGCTCCTGGAACAGGCGTGGTAGGAGGAACCGGTGCTCCGCTGATAGGTGCTCCCGGGGGCGGCCTTAGACCCGTCGCGCCCCCACCTCCTCCGGGTTCCGAAAGAGGCGACCCGGAATCTTTAGGTCATTGACCTTACCTGGCGCGGCCTGAACCTACAGGAGCCTTGCGCGGATCAAAGAACCCGCCGCACTCTGAAATATGGGCGCGGAGCCCCTATTCCCCCGAACCGAACCTGCAACAACTGATGAGCCAATCAGAGAAACAGGGGCTCTGCCCCCCGGGAGTGCGGCCTAGCGCTCACCCTCCGGGATCTGCACTCGGCCTTCCACGTTGCTGTACCGAATCCCGCCGCTCCCATCACGGCGGACCGTGAAGTCGCCGCCGACATTCCGCACGTTGATCGAACCCGAACCGTCGCGTTCGACCACCACGTCCTGGCCCACCTCAGCGACGTCAATGGGTCCGGAGTTGTCGCGCACGCGCACCGTACCTTGAATGTCACGGACGTCGATAGGTCCCGATCGGTCGTCGATCTCGACATCACCGGCGACATCCTCCACTGCCACGCTGCCCGAGGAATCCTCGATGCTCACCGACCCGTCGATACCAGTGACGTCGATATCCCCGGAGCTGTCGTCGATACGGAGCGCGCCGGTGTCGGACACCTCCATGGAACCGGAAGAGTCGTCGATTTCCACCGCCATATCGAGCGGTATCTCCACGACCAGGTCGATGCGGGCGACTTTGTTGCCGAAACTGAAACCGGATAAGTCGGGGTAATGAGTTGTCAGGATGATGTCGTTACCTGCTCGGTCGAGCGTGACCCGCAGCTCATCCAGGTAATCCTGGTCCGATGCTGCGTGCGCTGTTGCTCGCACCTGATCCGAACCCTGGCGGCCCTCTACTTTGAGATCGCCTGCTCCTGCTTTGAGATCGAGCGTATCGCTCGCGGAGGCCGCCACCGAAATCTCATGCTCGGCATCGTACCGGCACTCGGAACGAGCTCCCTGTGCCTGCACCCTCGACTGGAAGTTGGCCACGCAGCCAGAGAGGCAAAAACCCAGAGACGCCAACGCGAAAGTCATTCGGAAGCCCATATTCTCACCCTCCACTTCTTCGTTCGTGCTCGCAACCTCGAAACCGGACACGTAAACCTAGCTACGACAGTGAGTTGCGTCCAATCATACCTTCGGGCTCCTCGACGACTCCGTCCGTCGCGAAGTAGCCACTCTTCCCTCATCGATCATCTAATGAGAAGACGTACAGATTTTCAATAAAGTTCCATCTCAATGGCGAGAATAACGATGTACGGTAATCGATCTTGAAGCTGCCGGTGTTGAGTTGCTGGATCTGCTGACGGGTATGAGTAACTTGTCGGTCGTGGGTCAGTATTCATCTGAGTTGGGGGGAGCGGGGTGGTTTAACTCCGGGACCGGAGGTTTAGAATGTTCGCAAAGGAAGTCCGCTACGCCGTCCGTGTGCTTCGGGCGAAGCCCACATTCTCGGTCCTCGCGATCGCGATGCTGGCGCTGGGGATCGGGGCCTCGACGGCGATCTTTACGGTTGTCAACAGCGTCCTGGTCCGCTCCCTGCCGTACGAGGAGCCTGACCGGATCGTGCAGCTCTGGGAGGTGTCGCAAGAGGGCAACCGGATGGCGGTCCCGGAGGCAAATTTCGTCGACTGGAAGGCCGAGGCCGACAGTTTTGAGTTGATGGCGATGTACGGTGTCGGCGAGACGACCGTCCTGGGTGGTCTCGAGCCTTTTCGAACTCGTGTCGCGACGGTTTCGGAGGGGTTCTTCGAGGTCATCGGCGTGCGGCCGGTCGTGGGTTCGGGTTTCCTTTCCGAGCACCAGCGTTCCGGCGCCAGCCCGGTCGCAGTCGTCAGCCGACGGTTCTGGCGGGACGTCCTCGGCTCCCCGGAGGGTCTCGACAGCGTTCGCCTGAGCTTTTCAAACCGCATCCATCCCGTCGTAGGCGTTCTGCCTGAGGGAGCTGATTTTCCCGTCGACACCGACGTCTGGACCAATCAGGAAGGGGTGGGTGCCGCGCTCAATCCCAGCCGAAGCGCCCACAACTGGAGGGCGATCGGTCGGCTGGCAACCGGTGCGACTCCCGCTCGGGCGACGCGACAACTGGAAACGATCGCCGCGCGCATCCACGGCGAATACTCCGACGTCACGGCGGTCGGGGCTGTGGCCGTCGGGCTTCAGGAGCAGTTGACCGGCGGGGTTCGAACGCCGTTGCTCGTCCTGATGGCGGCGGTGGGGATCCTGCTGCTGATAGCGTGCATGAACGTGACGAGCTTGTTGCTGGCGCACATGGAGGCGCGGTCCAGGGAGTTTGCAGTCCGCACGGCGCTGGGAGCGACCCCGCTGCAGTTGGCGCGCGGGTCCCTGGCTGAAACGGTGATCCTGGCCGCGGTCGGTGGGGTACTTGGAGTGATCCTGGCGCGTTGGGGGGTGGCGACGATGCTGGCAACCGTCGGGGGGAACCTGCCTCGGGCCGCCGAAATCGGACCCGACTGGAGGGTCTACACGTTCGCTTTGTTCCTGGCGTTGGGGATCTCTGTTCTGGTCGGTCTGCTTCCGGCAGTGCGCTTCTGGACCGGCAACCTCGTGGACGCGCTGAAAGCAGGAGGCCGGGGCCAGGCTGGAGCGCACAGCCGGGCGCGGAGCGTTCTGGTGACGGCTCAGGTTGCGATGACAGTCGTCTTGCTGGTCGGCGGAAGCCTTCTGGCTCGAAGTCTCGTCGAGATGCTCGAGGTCGACCTCGGGTTTCAAACACGGAATCGTCTTGCGGTCGAACTGGTCCAGCAGTTCCCGCAGGGCGAAGAAGCCACGAACCGGCTCGGCGCGTTCCAGCAGGCCTTCGAGGAAAGGGTGGGTGCGCTGCCCGGCGTTGTGAACGTCGGTGGCATCGATGCGTCGCCCCTCTCCCGGCGGGGCAGCAACGGACGCTTCAAGATCGACGGCGCGGGCGACAGCGGCAATTACTGGCCCGACTACCGCGTTGCCAGCCCCGGCTACTTCCGGGCGCTGGGAATCCCGCTGCTCCGCGGACGACTCTTCGATGAGACCGATGGCGCGGGGGCCCCCGGCGTTGCGGTGATCAGTGAGTCTGTCGCCAACATCGTCTGGCCGGGCGAAGACCCTATCGGCCGGCGGATCGACCGCAGCAACATGGACGGCGTGGACCAGCTGATGACGATCGTGGGCATCGTGGGGGACGCGCGGCATTACGGGCCCGACAGCGAGCTGCGGGGAGAGACCTATTTCAACTACCTCCAGCGTGCGCGGAGGACCGCCAGGTTCACCTGGATCATCGAAACCGCCGGCGACCCGGCCGCGATAGGGACTCCGGTCATGGCCCTGGTCAAGGAACTCAACCCGGAGCTGCCGATCCGCCTGCAGACAATGGACTCGATGCTGTCTCTGATACTTTCGAGCCGGTTGTTCAACCTGTCTCTGCTGGGCGTGTTTGCGGCGGTGGCGTTGACGCTGGCCGTGATGGGCGTCTACGGCCTGATTGCCTACACGGTGGCTCACCGTAGTATGGAGATCGGGGTGCGGACAGCCCTCGGGGCGCGTCCGGTCCAGGTCGTTGGGCTGTTTGTCAGGGAGAGCGCTCTCCTGATCGGCCTGGGTGTCGTCGTCGGGGTGTTGGGGGCATTTGCGACAACTCGGGTACTGGAGAGCCTGTTGTTCGGAGTGGAACCGACCGACCCGGCCGCCTTCGGGATTGGCGTCGTCGCCCTCGTCGTGCCCGCCCTGCTGGCGGGTTACGTCTCGGCTCGCCGTGCGGCCAATGTCGACCCGCTGAATGCAATTCAGTCCGAGTGACGTGTAGGTGCGGTCTGTGACCGCACATTCTTCGAGCCGAAACCTTGTGCGCTCACAGAGCGCACCTACACTCGATCCCAGGTTTCGGCGTCAGTTCCGCCCACCGCCTGCGACCGGGTAGCCTGGCTGCCGCCGCCAGTCCTCCCATGAACCCACGTAGACCCGGGCCGGAACGCCGACAGACCGCGCGGCAAAGTACATAAGGCTGGCGCGCATGCCGACGGCGCAGTAGGTCACCGCCTGCTGTCCCGGTGCCAGGCCGGCGTTGCGGAGTAGGGCGTGTATCTCCTCCTTGGACTTGAACCTCATCTCGTCGAAGTTGGCATACAGGTCCTGCCACAGAACGAGCTGCGAACCGGGCAGGTAACCCCGATCACGTTCTCTTTGGGTTCGGACATCGAGGACGTGAGTATCCGGATCTTCCAGACGGTCCCTGATCCAGGGGGCGGCGACGATCACGTCAGGCGCCGGTCTTGGCGTCAGGCGTCCGGGCTTGATCCCGGCCGTGTCGGTTGAAACCGACCGACCTTCATTCCGCCAGGCCTGCATGTTTCCGCTCAGCATCGATACATGGTCCCCGTGCCCGATGGACGCGAACGCCATGTACAGCCAGCCGACCTCCATCCCGTTCTCGCCATAGATGACGATGCGCGCCTCGTCCCGGGCGCCGGCCCTGCCCAACACACCCGCCAGGGCTTCGGGTTCGAGTAAACCGTGCCCGCCACCGATCGTCGCCATATGGGGAACGAAAGCCGCTCCCGGAATGTGCCCGCGGTCAAAGTCGGGTCGCGAGCCGGTGGCCACCACGACCACGTCAGGGGCATCGAGGTGCTGCCCCAGCCAGGCTGTTGTCACAATCAGTTCGGCCCTCGACGCCTCTTGAACCCTTTGCGTTGCCTCGCTTTCCGTGATCAGGAACAGGATCGCAACGATCTCGAGCCCGACCCAGAGCAGGAGTCCGGTCCTCAGATTCATGTGTTCCAACCTCCGTCAGCCACCAGCGCAGCCGGTCCCAGACCGTTGCCACTACCCCGGGCTTCTTTTGTAGAAATTCGACAAGAATAGGTAGTTTCGTGTCGATTGTCTACAAGAAACGCATGGAGGATGGCCTTGTCGGTGTAGGTGCTCTCTATGGGCGCACGTGTTTCGGTTCGAAGAGTGTGCGGTCATAGACCGCACCTACACCTCCGTTTGGACGCGGGCGCCTCCAAAATCCTTGAGGCGCGTATGATAGCTCCAACGGCTCAAACCTGTTGATTGCGGCAGTAGGGCACTCTCACGCACGACGGGATGTGCCGAGTGGCGGCCGAGTCGACCAATTTTTGCGGACTTTGAAGGGAAGTACCATGAATCGTGAAGAGTTGATGGAGCTGGAGAAGCGTTACATCGAGCTCGGACGGGAGCTTACGGAAGCTCGCCGCTCGGTGGAACCGGAGACGGTTTCGGACTACGAGCTGCGGACCCTCGAGGGCCCGGTTTCGCTTTCGGGCCTGTTCGGACAACAGGACCATCTGATCGTTGTACACAACATGGGCAAGGCATGTCCCTACTGCACACTCTGGGCGGATGGGTTTACCGGGCTGCACGATCACCTTCTCAGTCGTGCCGCGTTTGTCGTTTCTTCTCCGGACAGCCCCGAAGTCCAGCGAGAGTTCGCCGAGTCGAGGGGATGGCCCTTTCGGATGGTCAGTACGCAGGGGAGCGAGTTTGCCGGCGACATGGGATACCAAACCGAACAAGGCGGTCCCTTGCCCGGAGTCAGCGTGTTCCACCGGAACGAAGATGGAAGTGCCGTTCGCACCGGACACGGACCGTTCGGTCCGGGAGATCAGTTTTGTCCGGTGTGGCACTTCTTCGATCTACTCGGCAACAAGCCCGGCGATTGGGCACCTGAATACTCCTACTGAGCGAAAACCCATCAAGCCAGAATCGAGGGCAGATAGGGGGCCGTGGGCTCGTTGTACATTCCGAGGCTCATGTAGGTCATCTGTTGGACCACCCGGAGGCCGTTACCCAGGCACCAGCGGAACAATTCTCCGTTGCTGGTGGGCAACAGAAAACCGGGGCCGAAGAATTCCGGAGCCGCACCGATCAGCGCCTTCAACGCTTCGTTGCTCTCCCCGACTCGCTTTGACAACGTAAAAAGAGCCCACCCCGATCGAGTAAAAAGGACCCACCCCCCGGGTTAATGGTTTGTAAGTAAATCCGCCGTCGGGGTTGCGGGAAGTGTGGAAGCCGAAGGCTTCCAAGCCGCGGTGGAAACGGACTGGCTTTGCAGTGGGTTTCCACGGTGGCGACACTTTCCACAATCCTTCGCTCGCGTGTGTTTCACGCGGAGCCTTCGGCGGACCGGGGTTTCTTCTTCCGTTTGCCCGCGGCACCGAGACTCTCGGTGAAGCGGATGCTTTCCCAATCGAACTGATGAATCGCACAGTGATGGGTCAATCGGTCCAGCAGGGCCGCGGTCAGGGCTGCATCGCCGAACACGCTGGTCCACTGCGCAAACGGCAGGTTCGACGTCACGACGAGGGAACCCTTTTCGTACCGGTCCGAGAAGACCTGGAACAGCAACTGGGCGCCCTCGGCCGAGAACGGGATATAGCCGACCTCGTCGACGATGAGCAGCTCGAAGCGGGACAACTTCGCCAGTTGCCGCTTCAACTGTCGCTCCTCACGGGACTCGATCAGCGTATTGACCAGCCCAGCGGCCGTGGTGAACCCGACGCGGTAGCCCCTCCGGCAGGCTTCCACGCCCAGCACCGTCGCGGCGTGGGTCTTGCCGGTGCCGTGCTTGCCCAACAGCACGACGTTCTCGCACCGGGTGATGTAGTCGCACTCGGCATAGTCGCGCACCTGGACCGCATCCAGTGCCGGCCACTTGTTCAGGTCGGTCGTTTCCAGGGTTTTCAACCGTGGGAACCGGGCCGTGCGCAACCGGCGCTGGATCTGATTGGCTTGCCGCTGTTCCAACTCACGACTGGCCAGAGCCAGCAGAAAGCCGGGGTACCCCTCGCCGGCTTCCTTGGCCTGCCGGGCGTATTCCCGCCATTCCCGGACCATGGCCGGCAACCGGAGCTGCCGCAATGCGTCGTCCAGGACCACCTCCTGTCCCGGAGTCATCGCACACCTCCAGCCAACAGGTCGTATCGATTCAGATCGGTTCCGGCAATCGCCCGGTCCGTGATCCCGGGCATCAGTCCGGACTCGAGCGGGGCATGGGATCGGGCGGGTGCGTCCTCCCGCATCAGAATGTGCCGCACCGCTTCCAGTTCGGCGCAGTGGGAATCGAGCGCATCCTGGACGGCGGCCGACACCCGGCCCAGATCCCAGTTCTGGTGGAGTTGCAGGATGCCGATGAACTCCCGGGTGCCCCGGCTGTACCCATGCCGTTCCCGCAACCGTTCCAGCACCGTCTCGTAATGGGCCGGCCACTCGGGCCGCCACTGCCGGATCGGGCGGGCACTCTCAAACGAGGCCACCTTCCGCCGGATCAACTCCAGGTAGTGCAACGGATCGATCCGCCAGTCGCCATGACCGAAGGCGCGGGCATGTTCGGCCACCTTCTTCTGGTCCGCGTAAAAGCTCACCCGGTCACAGCCGATATGGGCCCAGAGCCGGCGGCCCACATACGCGGTCGGCACCGAGTAGCGGTTCGAATCCACCTGGGCGGTCTGGTACCGGCTGATCCGCACGCCCACCACCTTCGTGTTTTCGAATGGCGTCTCGGGCAGTGCCAACAGCCGCTCGTGCTCGGCGGCATGCCGTTCCCCGATCGTGCGGGTGTCGGACCGGCCGCCGATCCGGCGCTGCTCGTCGGTCGCGCAGCGTTCCAGCAGCTGCGCGTTCAGTTCCTCGAAGTCGGCCACCTCGGGAATCGGCACCAGGAAATTCCGGCGTGCGAAACCGACCAGGCCCTCGACACCCCCTTTCTCCTGGCCCCGGGCCGGATTACAGAACCGCGCTTCAAAGGTGTAGTGGGCTCGTAACGCCGTGAACCGGTCCTGCTCGATCCGGGCCTTCCCCCTCAGAATCCGCCTCACAGCTGTCTTCAGGTTATCGAAGACCACGGTCGGGAATACGCCGCCGTACCAGTCGAACGCCCGGATGTGACCGTCCAGGAACATCTCCTGCCGTTCCCGCGGATACGCCCGCACGAACGACTTGCCCGAGTACCGGCTCCGCATGCAGAACAGTTTGACCTGAACGTCTTCACCCTTCATCCGGACCCAGGCCGTCCCCCAGTCCACTTCCGCTTCCCGCGCCTGTTCCGGATCCAGCGGCACCACCGCCCCCGGCCGGTGCCAGCCCAAACGCATCTTCCGTTCCCGGACCCACCGGCGCACCGTCGGCTCGGCTCCGGTGAACCCATGTTCATCGACCAGGCGCCGCCATACGCGGTGCGCCGTGTGCCGCTGCTTGACCGGCTGCTCCCGATCGGCCCGCAACCAGCCCTCCACGATCCCGGCCACCGGGTCCATCACCGGACAAGCCGGCTCCTTCTCCCGCCGATACTTCGGCTCCTGGCCGGCCAATACTTTCCGGACCGTCCGTCTCGTGTGCCCGGTCTCCCGGGCGATCTGTCGAATGCTTTTCTTGTAAACTCGATGTGCGGTCCTGACCATCTCGTACTGATCCATCCCTAACAACTCCTTATCCTCCCTCCGCCATGCCGGTTCATCCAGGCACTCGCCGGGGGAGGCTATCAGGGGTGGGTCCTTTTTCCTCGATCAGAACCCCGTTTGGTGGGTCCTTTTTACGTTATCGAAATCACCCGACCGCATGACCTGTGAACCCGACGTCAGTGGCGTAGCCTGACACGCGTCCCCCGTGCTCGACGACCCTGGCGGTTCCGTGGGTGATCGCGTCGGCGACCTCGCCACTTCGATCGTTTCCGTGAACGCGACGACAGAGTTCATCACACGCGGCCAGGTGCTCGTCCGCTGCAGGCCGGACCTCGTAGCCGGGAATCCGCACATCGAGCGCCGGCCCTTGCATGTTGGACAACATCTCGCGCGCCTCGAACCCGAGCTTCGAATACAGGCACAGAGAACGGTTGTGGTACCCAGCCTGGACCAGCCGGACTCCCGGGCGGCCGCGCTCGGCCACGCGATCTAATGCTTGCCGCATCAACTGCCTGCCGATGGTGCTGTTCTGGACTCCGGGGTCGACCGTGATCGGGCCGAGGCCGGCAATGCTCGAACGCTCGTCGAGGAAGTTACTCCCGACGATCCGGCCGTCGGTCTCGGCGACGACTCCGTAGAAACCAGGGTGCGACAGGAATTGCGACACAAACCCCGTCGCCATTTCGGCGTTGGGCAAGTCGCACGGAAAGTTATGCGCGTCGGCGAGGGTCTTGAACGCGTCGTAGCAGATCTGCCCGCACTGCTCGGCGTCGGCCGTCGTTGCCGGCCGCAGGGTCAGGTTCATGGTGGCCTCCGTCTGGTTCCGAGTAAGCCAATGGTAGTCCGCACTCGAGAGACGTTCCAATAAATTCACGGTTACGCTGAGAGTGGATCGGATGACTTGTGGAACACGTCCCAACATGGCATTCGTTGCCACAATCATTCGAATGACGGGATGTGTCCGACTATACTTCAGCGTTGTCTGCACTTGGCTGCTGCATCCCTCCGCTCGTGCGGCTGTAGCGACCACTGTATATTGGCCCACTTCAGGAATCTGCTTCACATTTCAGAGGAGAAGCGATGAGAGTTTCCCTAGCTCTGTTGATCTTTGCGGTGATGGCTTGCGGACGGGTTGAGGCCTAGGAAGTTGCCTTGTTCCAGGCCCGCCCGGCCAAAACCGCCACCGGGCTCGCCGTCGGTTCGTTTGCGATCTCCCTGGCCGATGGGTCCCGGATTTACGGCGTGGCCGGCGACAAGCTTTTACGTGTCGCGGAACGCGGGGGCGGAGTGGTCGCCTCTGACGACGCCCGAATACGTTGTCGAGATCGGCGCGCTGGCGGCTTCGGACTGGAATGCGGACGTGGTCTGGACGGCCCGGTCGAACCTGCTCTGGCGGAGCGCTGACGGGGGGGCGTCCTGGCGGCAGCTCTCGAGCCCCAGTGTCTGGAGCGTCAGCAAGATCGAATCGACTCCGGCCGGCGGTCTTTTTGTCGCGACGACAGGCAACGGCGTCTTTTTCTCCGACAGCGGTGGGGATTTCTGGCAGTCGCGGAGCCTGGGGCTTCCGGCCGGCGTCGGTGCCGCGCCCATCATCGAGATCGAAGACCTCCTCGTCAGTCCGACGGACTCCGGCACCGTGTTCGTCGTGACACGTTTCCTCGGCGTCTTCAAGAGTAGGGACGGGGGGCGAAGCTGGCAGGCCCGGAACAACGGCCTACCCGTGCCACTTCTGTCGCCGACCCGCGAAAAAGGCCGCCTCACCGTCAGTCCATCATCTCCGGACGACCTGTACCTGTCGCTCACCGTGCCGATTCACACCCACAAGTCGGAGCATTCCGTATTCAAGAGCTCCGATGGAGGCGATAGCTGGGAGTTGGTTGAAACCCGGGAGAGCGGCGAACGATGAAGCGATCACGGAACACCCCGATCTTGTTCGTTGGCCTGCTCGCTCTCATTTCCTACGTGTCTGCTTCGCGCTTGCCAGTCCTCGGACAGGCGACCGCCAGCCAGGACGTCGGCAATATCCACGTGATGTTTGCCGAAGGCGACACGCTCAGCTCGGACAGTCCACCCCGGTTCGATACGCAGGGGGCGGCGCGGCAGTTCTACCAGAATCACGGCGACGACTACGACATCCTCGTGTACTTCACGAACTTCCAGACCGCCGACGACGCGGACGGTTTCTTCTACGAGACGCTACGGAACTCCACTACGGGAATCGGTCTAGAACTGATGGATCCGTCGGACGCCCTCGCCAACTACGGAAGTGCCAGCCGCCTGCAGGGGTCGGTCTTCCAGGGCCGGCTTTCGATATACCCGGACGACGATCTGGACGCCCCTTTGATGGATGGAAGCTCGCCAGGGCAGACCGTCACCTCGAATACCCTCCTCGGGCAGGAAGTGATGCACCGTTTCAACGCGTTCGTCCGGTTCGATTCCGACCCCGGACCCGGTATTACTCCCAGCCGGGACATGCTGGGACGCGAGCAAGCTCATTGGAGCTTCTACCTCGAATCCCAGGCGTCGGTCTTCGATGGGCTGCAGTGGCGGGCCGATTCGAGCACCAATTTCACCGCGATCGACAGCTTCCGCCGGTTCAGCCAGCTGGACCTCTACCTGATGGGGGCGAAGACGGCCAGCGAAGTGGAACCGTGGTTCCTCATCGACGACCCGGTTCCGGTATTCAGCGACACGGCTCAGAGTGTGACAACTTCCGGCGAATACCCCGTCGTCGTCGTTGCCAGGAACTTCGGTCCCGAGGGCTCTCTCATCGACGACGTCCTCGTCTCGAACCAGGGGACGTCGCGTGAGCAGCAATTTTCCGTCGTCTCCAGCGGCCAGGACGTGACCGATTCAAGCCTCGGCCAGATCGAGATCGGCGTCAAGGGGACGGGACAACCGCCCACCGACATCGACTTCAAAGCCGGAGACCCGTTCCTCGTCAAATACGACGCGACCGGCCCGGTTCGGCACAAGATCGGAAACAGCGACAGCGACGGCAACGTTCAGTTTCTTACCGGAGCCACCATCATCGTCAACGGCACGAAGAAAGACATCACGATCGACGACGTCATTGCCGTGGAAGGTCCGCGCGTTCCCGCCGCACAGAACGGGGCGTCCGTGCGCGCAGCATTCATCCTGCTGCAACTGCCGGGCACGTCGATCAACCAGACCGAGGTCACGAAGCTGGACAATATTCGCAAAGGCTTCACGACCTGGTTCAACGATCAGACCGGTAGCCGCTTGACGATCGATACCAGCCTGGCGCAGACGGGTGTCACGTCGTTTACGCTTCCCGACAGCGGAGGGTTTTCCGCGACGACGTCGGCCACCGCGTCCGATGTCAGCAGCGGATACGCCAGGATCCTGCCCGGCAGCGGCAGTTCGGCCCCGGCCGGCCTGGCGATCTTTGGTTTTACGGCTGGAGGCGTGCTCGTTTCCGAGGCCGGCGTTCCGGCTTCACCGCTGATCCAAAGCGGCAGGATCTATGCCGAAGTCGCCGAGGCGGTCAACACGGGCCTGGCCATTGCGAACCCGAGCAGCCTCGCCGCGACCGTGACATTCAATTTCACCGACGCGAACGGGATCGATTTCGGAAGCGGCACAACCACGATTGCAGCGGGCGGCCAGATTGCGAAGTTCCTGAATCAGGATCCGTTCAACAGTGGCGACAACGTCGACGGGGACGTTCACGTTCAGTTCGGATGTTCCGATCTCCGTGATTGCGCTGCGCGGTTTCACGAACGAGCGCGCGGAGTTTCTGATCACGACCCTGCCCGTGGCGACGCTTTCGACGACTTCGACGGCCACCGGCCTGTTCCCTCACTTTGCCGACGGCGGTGGCTGGACCACGCAGGTCATACTGGTCAACCCGACCGATGGAGTGCTGGCCGGCAACGTGCAGTTCTTCAGTCAGGGCGACGACACGACATCCGGGGCGCCGGCAACGGTAACGGTGGACGGCGTGGCCGCCACTTCGTTCGCCTATTCGATACCGGCCCGAAGCTCGCGTCGGTTCCCGACATCGGGCACTCCGACGTCGACCACGTCCGGTTCGGTTCGAATCGTGCCGGCAGCGGGCAGCACCACGCCGTCCGGCCTGGGCGTGTTTACTTTCAAACCGGCCGGGTTCACGGTTGCCGAAGCGGGCGTGCCGCTGCTTCAGCCCTCCACGGCCGTGCGTATGTACGCCGAGTCGGGCTCGCCGATCCAGACCGGCGTCGCGGTCGCGAA
>CBDAPB010000014.1:0-22748 GCA_965198265.1 Terriglobia bacterium | reverse complement strand
ATTGTGAAGGTAGGCACCTGGATAATCGACGAGGGAAGATAAGGCAGACGTTAGGGTAACTGTCTGTCAAACGGCTGGTTAATTGTGAATAGAAGATGTCTGAAATTCGACTAGGCGGAATCACGGTCAGCTCCGGCGGCGACCGACTGATTTTCCAGAAGGTGGGGTATCCGAACCGAGAGGTTACAGTCGGGGCCGAAGCTCTACCGGAACTGGTCGCATACCTGGAGAGTTTGAATCCGGAGGAGTCACCAATCCGGGAATCGGCTGGTTTTCGGGTACGAGAAACGAATTGCGGCGAGTTCTGAATCCTGGAGTCGGTGAATCGGGGGAATCAGTCGTTGTTGAGGACGTGAGGTCGACTCGTTTGGCACGACAGGGGCATGATTCGGCGTGTGGAGGCAGACCTCGGCCCTGTGCAGATGAAGAAGTGAGTTTTTCGGTTGTGGGTGAATCGTGTCGTCAGCAACGAAGCGGAATCGACTGCAGGTTCCGCATGATAAGGGCGAAGGTTTCGGGATAGGGATAGGCCTCCGACATCGAGATCCAGACGTTGCGGACCGTCAGGCGGATTCGGGCGCCGATTTTGAGAAGCTTCAGACGGATGGTCCCGCACTGGGCATGGGCCATCGCGGTATCTTTGAGCCCGAGGCGTCGCAGGGCATGCATGAGCATGTACGCAGCTGAGGAGAGATAGAGCCGGAGCTGATTGGCGCGCATGGTCGCCGCGCTGGTCCGGTCCGCAAATAGGTCCAACTGCTGTTCCTTGATACGGTTCTCCATGTCGCCCCGCGCGCAGTAGAAGTCCTCATACAAAGCGCGGGCTTGGAAGCGTTCCGGCGGCAGGGAGGTCACGATGAATCGGGGATTGGCGCCCTTGTCCAGGAACTCCGCCTTGCCGACGACGCGTCGCGCGCGGGTCCAGCTGTTTAGAGTCCGGTACTGGAAATCCTTAAACACCCGCGCCGGTTTCCCGGTGGCGTTAAACTCCGCTTCCGCCTGAACCATTTCTTCAGCGATTTCTTGCTTGAGACGACTGTTCTTGGCCAACCCGATCACATAATCGACCGGATGGGATTCACACCAGGCGAGCAGTTCATCCCTGCAAAAGCCCGAGTCGGCCCGGATGATGATCGATACTGTGGGCCACACCTGTCGGATCTGACCGACGATGCGCTCTAACTCATCCACCGCTCCGTCGGCCCCGTCAATGTTGGAACGCCGGAGCCGGGCGCACAGCAGATGTTCTCCCGAGAAGATGTACAACGGCAGGTAGCAGTAGTTGCCGTAGTAGCCGTGAAAGAACCGTCCTTCCTGGTTGCCATGGATCGTATCGTCGGTGGCATCCAGGTCCAGAACGATCTCAGAGGGCTCCGATTCGTGGGCCGCGATAAACGCGTCGACCATCCACCGGTCGATCTTGTCGCCATCCATGGCGATCTTCTTGTACCGCTCCTGGCCATCGACCTGCTCTGCGGTCAGTTCCAACCGGTTCAGCGTGCACTTGCCTGCCAACGCCTTTCCCCGGTCTCCGGCCTGCCGCCGGTTTTTTCCCAGTGGATCGGCCTTCTCCACCGCCACGGCCAGCATCGGATCGGTCCGTAGCTGGTCGTGGTCGTTCAGGTCCTCATAGCCCAAGCACAGTCCATAAATCCGCTGGCCCAACAACTCCTTCACGCTGTGTTCGATCAACCTCGGGTCCCGGTGATCGGTAAAACACTGCTCCAGTCCGGCGATCAAACCCGTCCGCTTCTCGACTTCCCTCAACAGCAGAACACCCGCGTCGGAGGTGATCTTTCCGCCGTCGAATCGCGCCTTCACTTTCCGTTGAAAAAGTCCGTGAAATTCGAACGTGGCTTGCTTACACTCTGTTCTCATAAGGGCCGTCTCCGTTTGGGTTTTTAAACGTTTCTCGTCAAACGCTTTATGCCAAACAGGGCGGCCTTTTCTGGTCCTATCCGTGAAATATAGGGGCTAGCCCGCATATTTCACCAATCGTGAATGAAGCGCGTTTTCGTGCGGAAGAGTGGGCGTTGGGAGAGTCTGGGTTCCGGTAAGGCACGGATGGGGACAATCAGGGTGTCGCTGGCCAGGAGTGGGTTTGTTTCTGGGGTTTGAAGGAGGCCTGGATAAGGTAGTCAGGCAGAGCTCTCCGTCGGAGAAAGAAACAAGTCTATTTTAGAGCCGTGGATCGGGGTCCTGTGTCAGCACCGCAGAGGAATCGACTGCAGGTTGCGAAGGATGGTCGCAAAGACTTCGGCGTAGGGATAGGCCTCCGACATCGAGAGCCAGACGTTGCGGACCGTCAGGCGGATGCGAGCGCCGATCTTGAGAAGCTTCAGGCGGATGGTCTGGCATTGAGCGCGGGCCAGCGGGGTATCCTTGAGCCCGAGACGACGCAGTGCATGCATGAGCATGTAAGCGGCTGAGGATAGATACAGCCGGAGCTGATTGGCACGCATCGTCGCCGCGCTGGTGCGGTCGGCAAACAGATCCAGTTGTTGTTCCTTGATGCGGTTCTCCATGTCACCGCGAGCGCAGTAGAAATCTTCATAGAGAGCTTGGGCGGCGAGGCGTTTTGTCGGTAATGAGGTCACCACGAATCGAGGATTGGCACCCTTGTCCAGGAACTCGGCCTTGGCAACGACGCGTCGGGTGCAGCTCCAGCTCTTCAGGGTCCGGTACTGGAAATCCTTAAACACCCGCGCCGGTTTTCCGGTGGTGTTAAACTCCCCTTCGGCCTGAGTCATTTCTTCCGCAATCTCTCGCTTGAGACGGTCGTTCTTGGCCAACCCGATCACGTAATCGAGCTGATGGGCCTCACACCAACGGAGTAATTCATCCCGGCAAAAGCCGGAATCGGCCCGGATGATGATCCTCACTTCCGGCCAGCCGTGACGGATCTGGCCGATGATACGTTTCAACTCATCCACCGCTCCATCGGCACCATCGATATTGGATCGGCGCAGACGGGCGCACAACAGATGTTCGCCACAGAAGATGTACAAAGGCAGATAGCAATAGCGGCGGTAGTAGCCGTGAAAGAACCGGCCTTCCTGTTGACCATGGATCGGATCATCGGTCGCGTCCATGTCCAGAACAATCTCTTCCGGTGCCGTGTCGTGGGCGGCCAGAAACGCATCGACCATCCAGCTCTCGATCCGGTCCTCATCCATGACGATCTTCTTGTACCGCTCCTGGCCATCGGCCTCAGCCCCGCTCAGCTCCAGCCGGTTGAGCGTACACTTGCCCGCCAGCGCCTTTCCCCGGTCCCCGGCCTGGCGTCGGCTCTCTCCCAAAGGATCGGCCTTCTCCACTGCCACGGCCAGCATCGGATCGGTCCGCAGCTGGTCGTGATCGTTCAGGTCTTCATATCCCAAACAGAGCCCATAGACACGCTGCCCCAACAATTCCTTTACCGTGTGTTCGATCAACCTCTGGTCCCGGTGATCGGTAAAACACTGGGCCAGTCCGTCGATCAACCCGGTTCGCTTTTCCACTTCCCGCAACAGCAGAACCCCAGCGTCGGAGGTGATCTTTCCGCCGTCAAAACGCGCCTTCACTTTTCGATGAAGTAGTCCGTGAAATTCGAACGTGACTTGGTTACACTCTGTTCTCATAAGGGCCGTCTCCGTTTGGCTTGTTAAACGTTTATTCCAAAACGCTTTATGCCAGACAGGGCGGCCTTTTCTGGTCCTATTGGTGAAATATGCGCAATGCAGTGCCGATCAGGACTGCCGCTATCGTCGCGAAGGTCATCGGGTCCGTAGGGGTGATGCCGTACAGGAGAGACTCCAGAAAGCGGGTCAGCCAGAAGGCGCCCATCAGACCGATCGCCACTCCCATCAGCGTCAGACCCATCCCCTGCCCAAGCACCAGCCGGAGGACGTCGCCTTTCTGCGCGCCGAGAGCGATTCGGATGCCGAGCTCCTTAGCGCGCTGGCGGACGGAATAAGAGATGACGCCGTAGATTCCGATGGCCGCCAGCAGCAGTCCTGTCAGACCGAACCCACCCAGGACCATCATCGAATAGCGCCGGGCGGCGAGGGACTCGTTGAAAACATCTTCCACCAGACGGACATCGAAGATGGGCAGCGCGGGGTCCAGTGCGGTAACTTCGGCCTGTGCCGCACTGGCCAACGCCGCAGCGTCGCCTTCAGCGTGAATCGTCACGACCATGTCGTTTTCAGGCTCCTGCGCCATGGGACCGTAGACCTGGAACTGTCCGTCAACATCAAGGCCCACGTTCTTGACACGCCCGACCACGCCGACGACTTCCCGCCAACTATGCCCGAAGCGCAGTCGCTTGCCGATCGGGTCTTCAGCCGGCCAGAAGAACGCGGCGGTATCCCGATCGACGAGGACGACGAGCTGGCTATCGTAGGTATCGCCACGATCGAAGGTGCGGCCGCGCAACAACGGGATGCCCATCGTCTCGATGTAGCTGCCGCTGATCCGACGCAGTTCCGCTCCGAGCGGGTCGGCCCCTGCCGCCAGCTCGTATCCTTCAACGTGGAATGTCGCCGTATCGTTGCGGATGTCCATCGGTAGGAGCGTCGTATAACCCGCGGAACGGACCCCCGGCAGCGCGACGATCCGTTCGATCAGTTGGTCGAAGACCGCGCTCTTCTGTTCCGGCTCCGGATAAGCGTTGCTGGGCAGCGACAGACGAAAGGCGAGTCGACCCTCCGCCTGGAACCCCGGGCTGATTTCCAATAACTGTCGAAGGCTACCCACCAGCAGTCCCGCACCGACCAGGAGAATGAGCGCCACGGCCACTTCGATCACGACAACCGTGTTCCGCAGACCGCGACCCGATGAACTCGATCCTCGGCCGCCTTCCTGGAGCGAGCCCTGAGACACGCCAGATGTCGACCAGGCCGGGACGAATCCGAACAGGATCCCGGTCAATATGGAGAGACCGGCGGCGAAAGCGACCACCGCCGGATCGACGACGACGTCTTCCAGCCTCGGGATACCTTCCAGGCCCATTCCGACAAAGGCACGCACAGCCCAATAGGCCAGCAGCAGCCCCAGCACGCCTCCGGCGGACGCCAACAACACACTCTCGGTCAGCAATTGCCGGATGATCCGCCCGCGTGGCGCGCCCAGAGTCGTCCGGATGAAAATCTCGCGCTGGCGCCCGGACGCGCGGGCCAGGAGCAGGTTGGCCACATTCGCCAGAGCGATCAACAGGACCATGCCCACGGCGCCGAGGAGGACGAGCAACGGCGTCCGGGCCTCGCCGATGGTTTCGTCCGCCAGAGCGACGGCTTCGGCGCTGAACTGCGCGTTGATCAGGAAGTCTCTTCGCCGACCGGCCGTATCGACCGCACGGGCCCCGAGCGTCGCCATCTCGGCGTCGACTTCCCGGAGAGTGAACTCCGCCTTAAAGCGCCCGATGTTCGTCAGGAATTCGTTCCCGCGGTTGCCCTCGTCCATCTGGGCCAGGGTGAAGGCGATGGGTCTCCAGATTTCCGCCTCACTCATCGGCGCGCGGAAGGCCTCGGGCATGACACCTACCACCGTGTAGGGCTGCTGGTCCAATTCGATCCGCTGGCCGACGATGTTCCCATCTCCTCCGAAGTAGAGCTGCCACGTCCCGTGACTCAGGACGACGACATCGTTCGCGCCGGGTAGGTCCTCCGACACCGTGAAGACCCGCCCGAGGAGGGGCTGCACCCCCATCACGTCGAAGAAGCCGGCCGTGACGTTGGCCCCTTCCACATGAGCCGTGCTGCCTCGGCCGGTGAGGTTGAAGTCCGTTCGACGGATGGCCGCAACCGCTTCCAGCGTCAACCCGTCCCGAACGCGGTCCATGTAGTCGGGAACCGCGTTGGATGACGGACCGCCACCATAGGTATTCCGGATCACCACGATACGATCCGGATCCGGATACGCCAGGGGCTCGATGAGGATGCCGTTGATGACGCTGAAGAACGCCGTGTTGGCGCCGATACCCAGCGCCAGCGTCAGGACGGCAACCAGAGTGAAACCGGGGATCTTCAGAAACGTACGGACCGCGAAACGAAAGTCTTGAACCAGCGATTGCAGCATGGGATCTCCTCTGGACGCGGTTGGCCCAAATGCTGTCAATACCGCTGGTCTGCGGAAAGGTTACGTTCCGCAAAATGAAATAAGAGGAGAACTAAATAACTCAATAGGGGGGGCAGAGCCCCCATTTACCTGATTTCGAAACTGCAGTGGAAACGAATTGAGGCAAATGGGGGCTCTGCCCCCTTTATTGAATGACCGGGAGGACGAGCGCCGAGGAGCGCGCCGCGTCGTGGTAGATCGTGTGGGTGGCAACACGGATGTCGGCCTCCGCTTCCTCTCCCAGCGCCTTTCCGGAATTCAGGTTCCGGGCGAAACGCGGGAAGTTGCTGCTTGTGACATGCAGGCGGATGCGGTGGCCTTCCTTGAACACATTGCTGGTCTCCCACATCGGGATCGTAACTTCGTAGATCTCACCCGGCGTCAACAGCTCTACGCGTTCGATAGAGTTCCGAAAGCGAGTCCGCAGTGCGCCCTCCGTGATCAGGATGGCACGGCCATCCGGCCGCACGTCCGACAGTGTCACGAAGAAGTCGGTGTCGCTCACGTCGGTGGAGAAGAACAGCCGCAGTTCGACCGTCCCGGTCACTTCGATGTCTTGGGTCAACTCGTCAGTGGTGTAGACGAGGATATCCTGGCGTTGCTGGGTCGCCCGTTGGTCCAGCGGGCCATCCGGTGTCGTGCCCGCCCCACAGCAACCGTGGCCGCCGTAGGTCGGGACGGGGTTCCGGGGATCGTAACGGTACTGATCCGATTCCGCACCTTCCGGTTCGTCCGAGCTCAGCAAGCCGTTCCCGAAGCGGGTGTTGGCCGCCCCGCCGCTCGCAAGGTACATAGTCCGGGATTCGGCTCTGGAGAGCGGCCATTCCCACTCGTCGCGCCAGACGTTGTCGCCCATCACGAAGATACGGATCGGCGCCTCTTCATCGAGCCCGTTGTCGACATCCTTGAGATGGTAGTCGAACCACTGCATGTGAAAGTCGAAGGCGTCGACTCGAGCGACCTCGTCCCCGAAGTCGGCATCGCCGTAGATCGGATTCGGTCGCACACCGTGCCCCCACGGACCAATCAAGAGCTTCTGCCAACGCCGCGCATGCTCGGAGCGCGACTGCCCGCGCATTTCCGTGAAGTTCAGGATCGTCTCCGACACCAGGTCGTCGTACCAGCCGGTGACGTGGAACGCCGGCACGTCCATCTCGGCGTAGTCGTCGCGGACGCTCATCTGGCGCCAGAAGTCGTCGTAGGTCTCGTGGCCAATCGTGTTGGCGACGAATTCCGAATACACGCCAACCTCGTCCATCGCCGTGTTCAACGGCAGGTGGTTCATCGCCTGCATCCATGTCAACTCCGGCATGGTCTGTTCGGTGGCGATCGCCTCCTGCCGGGTCCCCCAGCTCAGACCGAGCGCCAGGTGGTAGAGACCGTTTGTCGACCAGATGCTCCCGAAATTGTCCGACTGTGCGGCGATCGGTACGATGGCTTTCACATACGGGCTCCGAAAGCGGGCCGGAAGCAACTGTGTAAAGCCCGGGTAGGAGGTCCCGTACATGCCGATCTTCCCGTTCGACCACTCCTGGTCCCCAACCCACTGCTGCGTGTCGTATCCATCCTGGGCCTCGGTCGTGTAGGGCAGCCAATCCCCACGCGAGGCGTAGATGCCGCGCGAGTCCATGACCACCACCGCGTAGCCTTCCCCCGCGTAGCGGCGCGCCGCGCGCTCGCCTCGATTTTTGTTGTACGGAGTGCGAGTGAGCAGGACCGGGAAGGGGCCGTCTCCCTCCGGCAGGTAGACGTCCGCCGCCAGGCGAACGCCGTCGCTCATCGGCACCAGGACGTTGCGCTCGAGGCGCACGTCGGGCGCAGCCTGTTCCGACTGGGCCTCGATGTGGCCGGGAGCGTCCGGGGCAATCATCCAGGCGATGGCGAAGACAAAGAGAAGCAAGAGGCGAAGTCCCGCTCGTATGCGATTCATCAGAAACCTCCAAATTACTCAATGGCCTACATCTGTGCGGTCATAGGCGGCACCTACACCGATGTTCAGACGTCGGTTGTAACGCTTGTCGCGAAGAACCGGTTGATGACTTGCTCGGTGTTGGGTCGGGTCGCGAGCGACACCGTCACCATCAAGGCCAGGGAAGCGATCAACCCGGGATAGATTTCGTGAAAGTCGAACACGCCGGCCTGCTTCAAGTAGAAGCCTGCGGCCGCGAATGTCGACCCTCCGATAGCGCTCGCGAGCGCCCCTGCTCGAGTGGCTCTCGACCAGAACAGGCCGAAGAACAACGGGGCGAAGAGCGTCGACGCCATGCCGCCCCACGCGACACCTGCGATCAGGCTGATGAGAGGAACTGGATTCAGCGATATATAGGTGGCGATCAACGTGACGGTCAACCCGAATACCAGCGTCGCCCGCCGGCTGACGCTCAGCAGTCGAGCGTTACTTGCCTGACCCTCGCCCCGCTTGTAGACGTCGACCGCAAAGTACAGGCCGACAACATGCAGCAACCCGTCCGTCGTCGAATGGACCGAGGCGGTGATCGCCAGCAGGATGAAGACGCTGACCCACCCGCCGATGACGTTCTTGAACAGATAGGGCAATGCGCCATTGCCGACCTGATCCGCAGGGATCAGCATCCCGGCTCCGACTCCGCATATGATCACCGACAGCAGGAGCACCATAATAATGATGCTCGCCAGCGCGATCTGCATCCGGGCGACCTCGGTGTTCCGGCTGGCGTAAAAACGGTGCAGGTAGTAGGACTGCGTCGGGATGCCCAGACCCCAGACCAGCGCCCAGCCTATCAGATCGCCGGTACTCAAGACATCGCCGCCGAAGAAACGCGACAGATGTTCGGGAGGCGCGGTGATGACCGTGAAGCCGGTCTTCCAGATCACGACGATCGCTCCGATCAGGACGCCGCTACCCAGCAACGCCGCCTGGATCATGTCGGTCCGCACGACCGAAGCCAATCCTCCCAGAACCGTGTAGGTCAGGAAGATGCCCCCGACCAGCAGAATTGCAACTGGCACCGCGAATCCGATGAGCGTGTTGAGCGTGATGGCCACGCCCAGGAGCTGCACGACCAGGGTCAGGGAGTACAAACCGATGATCACCAGGGCCGAGAACACTCCCAGACCGGTCGACTCATACCGCGTGCGCAGGAACTCCGGAACAGTGGTCAGCCCGGATCGGTGCATCTTCTTCGCGGCAACGACCAGCAGCACCCAGCCCATCGCGTAGCCGTAGCAGGTAAAGGCCGCGGCGGACCAGCCGTAGCGCGAAGCGTAGCCGGAAACTCCGATGACCGTGATGGCCGACAGAAAGGTCGCAATGAACGATCCCGTGCCCAGGAAAGTCCCGATCGAGCGGCCCGCCACGGCATAGGCCGAGAACGATTCCTTCCTGTAGCCCCAGACCCCGACTCCAAGGATGAACAACGAATAGATGATGAACGCCGCCAGGAGCACACCATCCATCAGCGGTTCTCCTCATCGGATTCGCGGCGTTCGAGGATCAGGGCCACAATCAGGGGAACGAAGGCGATGGCCATAGCGGACAGGAGGATCAAGTAGATGGTCATGGGTTTTGTAGGTGCGCTCTATGAGCGCACAGGGTTTCGGCTCGACGAATGTGCGGTCATAGACCGCACCTACACCTCAACGGCAGCTCTTTCGGAAACAACTCCTCGGACTGCGTCGATCGTGGCCTGGTTGCTGGAAACCACTGGTACACCGAATCTTTCACGCAAGGGAGCGATCGCGCCAATCGCCTGCCAGTTCGTGCACGAAAGGAAGATGCTGTCGGCCTCTACTCCTTCCATATGACCGGCGACAAACTCCTCGATCTGCTCCGGTGTCACTTCGCCGATGTCGCGATTGTTGAGAAGACACATCCCGGCGACCTTGGCGAGTTCATAGTCGCCCTCGCGCAGGCATCCTGTGACGGATTCGGTTAGCTCCTCGACATAGGGAGTGAATACGGCGAGCCGACGAACCCGCAGTCTCTTCAGTTGGGCCAGGACGGAGGCGACGACTGTAACGCCCTTGCCGCCGGTTTCGCGTTGGATGCTCTCCCCGATCTCCCGGTCGTGGGCCACGCCGCCCAACGACCCGGCCGAGGTGCAGCCAAAAACCGTCACATGCGGATCCGTCGTCGCGATCAGCCTGATCGAGCGAGGCAGCTCTTCCTGCAGCATCCGCGTTTCGGCCTCTCGCGAGGCCTCCTCGAGCATCGTCCGTGAAGTGCTGATCGCGCACGAATCGCCCAGCTCGCGGTGCATGTCCGGCTCCATCACGGTGTTGGAGGACGGAACTATCAGTCCGACCCGCAAAGTTTCTGATCCCATGAATGCTCCTCCGTTCCCGACACCCTATCAAAAAAACAAGGGGGCAGAGCCCCCATTTTCCTAATTGGTTCATCAGTTATTGCAGGTTCGGTTCGGTGATCACCAACTCCTAATTCGGTCGTGGGGCTGGACACCTTCTCCGAGCAATAATCCGAAAGCCTCTATCGCCTCACGGCGAGGTCACATCAATCAACAGTCCCGTCTGAGACAGGAACCGCAGCTCCCCTGCCGTCGAGGCTCCCGAGCCCCCGAACAGGATGAACTGGGTCGACCAGCCGCCGCCGTCGGCGAAGTGCGGGAACAGCTGCTCGGCCGTCGAGGTGGCAGCGTTCTCGTCGACCGGCGAAGTCGTTGTGATCAAGAAATCTCCGCGCTGATTGATGCGGCTTCTCAATCCCACGATAGAGAGACCCGATGTCGAGGATGTCGAGATCCGCAGCACACCCTGGAAAGGCGTGGTCAAGTTCTCGAAACCCGCGATCTGGTCCAGAAACTTCGCGATCTGGCCGTCGCCGGGAATCGTAGCGGTCCCGGTCAGCCCCGTCGATACCCCGGCCAGGGTGGTCAACTCGAAGATCACCGTGGCCGGATCCGAAGACGGGTTCGCGACCGCGACGCCGGTCTGGATCGGCGAGGCCGACTCGGCGTACATACGCACGGCCGTGGCGGGCTGAAGCAGCGGCACGCCCGCTTCGGCAACTGTGAACCCGGCCGGTTTGAAAGTAAACACGCCCAGGCCGGACGGCGTGGTGCTGCCCGCTGCCGGCACGATTCGAACCGAACCGGACGTGGTCGACGTCGGAGTGCCCGATGTCGGGAACCGGCGCGAGCTTCGGGCCGGTATCGAATAGGCGAACGAAGTGGCGGCCACGCCGTCCACCGTTACCGTTGCCGGCGCCCCGGATGTCGTGTCGTCGCCCTGACTGAAGAACTGCACGTTGCCGGCCAGCACTCCATCGGTCGGGTTGACCAGTATGACCTGCGTGGTCCAGCCACCGCCGTCGGCAAAGTGAGGGAACAGGCCGGTGGCCGTCGAAGTCGTCGAAAGCGTCGCCACGGGCAGGGTCGTGATCAGAAACTCCGCGCGCTCGTTCGTGAAACCGCGCAGCGCAATCACGGAGATCGGAACATCCGAACTGAACGTGAACGTCCCGTTGACGTTGTCGCCACTGTTGAACGGATCCTGATTCAGGAACTTCGCAATCTGGCCGCCCGCTGCAATCGTGGTTGTGCCACTTCCGAAATCGGTCCCGGTCGCGTCGGTGAACCTGAATGTCACCGTTGCGACCAGGCTGCTCGGATTCGCGATGGCCAGACCCGTATTGACCGCTCCCGCGACTTCGGCATAGATCCTGCCGCTTGGATCAGCGGTGAAGCCGGAACGCCGGCCTCGGAAACGAGCACGCCTCCAGCCGTAAAACCAAAGATCGCCAGGCCGGCCGGGGCCGAACTGCCGCTGCCGGGCAGGATCCTGGCGTATCCGCTGCTGACATCGGACGCGGTGGCCGACGTCGTCGCGGAAAACCCTCCGCTGTCGGGAAGCGTAAACGACGTGACACCCGTCTGCGCCAGGCTGGTATCGATCGTCAAGCGGCTACCGGTCTGATCGTTGAACCAGGTCGTGAAGCCTTTGCGAATATTGTCCAGCTTCGTGACCTCGGTCTGGTTGATCGACGTGCCCGGCAGTTGCAGCAGGATGAATGCTGCGCGCACGGACGCCCCGTTCTGTGCGTCGGGAACGCGCGGACCTTCCACGGCAATGACGTCGTCGATCGTGATGTCTTTCTTCGTGCCGTTGACGATGATGGTAGCTCCGGTAAGAAACTGAACGTTGCCCTCGCTGTCGCTGTTTCCGATCTTGTGCCGAACCGGGCCGGTCGCGTCGTATTTGACGAGGAACGGGTCTCCGGCTTTGAAGTCGATGTCGGTGGGCGGTTGTCCCGTCCCCTTGACGCCGATCTCGATCTGGCCGAGGCTTGAATCGGTCACGTCCTGGCCACTGGAGACGACGGAAAATTGCTGCTCACGCGACGTCCCCGGGTTCGAGACGAGGACGTCGTCGATGAGAGAGCCCTCGGGACCGAAGTTCCTCAGAACGACGACGACGGGGTATTCGCCGGAAGTTGTCACACTCTGAGCCGTGTCGCTGAATACCGGAACCGGGTCGTCGATGAGGAACCACGGTTCCACTTCGCTGGCCGTCTTCGCCCCCATCAGGTAGAGGTCCAGCTGGCTGAACCGGCGGAAGCTGTCGATCGCGGTGAAATTGGTGCTCGAATCGGCCCGCCACTGCAGCCCATCGAAGACCGACGCCTGGGATTCGAGGTAGAAGCTCCAATGAGCTTGCTCGCGTCCCAGCATGTCCCGGCTGGGAGTAATACCGGGTCCGGGGTCGGAATCGAACCGGACGAACGCGTTGAAACGGTGCATCACTTCCTGCCCGAGGAGGGTATTCGAGGTGACGGTCTGCCCTGGCGAGCTTCCATCCATCAACGGGGCGTCCAGATCGTCGTCCGGGTATATCGAAAGCCGGCCCTGGAAGACCGACCCCTGCAGGCGGCTGGCACTTCCGTAGTTGGCGAGGGCGTCCGACGGATCCATCAGTTCTACGCCGATTCCCGTAGTGGAGTTCCGTAGCGTCTCGTAGAAGAAACCGTCCGCGTCGTCGGCGGTCTGGAAGTTCGTGAAGTACACGAGGATGTCGTAGTCGTCGCCGTGATTCTGGTAGAACTGCCGCGCCGCCCCCTGCGTATCGAACCGGGGTGGACTGTCCGAGCTGAGCGTGTCGCCTTCGGCAAACATCACGTGGATATTGCCGACGTCCTGGCTGGCGGTCGCCTGTCCGTGGACTGGCAAGCGCGAAGCGGACACGTAGGAAATCAAAGCGAGCAGGCCAACGAACAAGATCGGGGTGTTCCGTGATCGCTTCATCGTTCGCCGCTCTCCCGGGTTTCAACCAACTCCCAGCTATCGCCTCCATCGGAGCTCTTGAATACGGAATGCTCCGACTTGTGGCTGTGAATCGGCACGGTGAGCGACAGGTACAGGTCGTCCGGAGATGATGGACTGACGGTGAGGCGGCCTTTTTCGCGGGTCGGCGACAGAAGTGGCACGGGTAGGCCGTTGTTCCGGGCCTGCCAGCTTCGTCCCCCGTCCCTACTCTTGAAGACGCCGAGGAAACGTGTCACGACGAACACGGTGCCGGAGTCCGTCGGACTGACGAGGAGGTCTTCGATCTCGATGATGGGCGCGGCACCGACGCCGGCCGGAAGCCCCAGGCTCCGCGACTGCCAGAAATCCCCACCGCTGTCGGAGAAAAAGACGCCGTTGCCCGTCGTCGCGACAAAAAGACCGCCGGCCGGAGTCGATTCGATCTTGCTGACGCTCCAGACACTGGGGCTCGAGAGCTGCCGCCAGGACGCCCCCCCGTCAGCGCTCCGCCAGAGCAGGTTCGACCGGGCCGTCCAGACCACATCCGCGTTCCGGTCCGAAGCCGCCAGCGCGCTGATCTCGACAACGAATTCGGGCGTCGTCAGAGGCGACCACTCCGCCCCCGCGTCCCGCGACACGTAAAGCTTGTCGCCGGCCACGCCGTAAATCCGGGACCCATCGGCCAGGGAGATCGCAAAGGAACCGACCTCGAGCCCGGTGTCGGTTTTGGCCTGCCGGATCTGGTACAAGGGAACTTCCTGGGCTTCAACCCTACCGCAAGCCGTCACCGCAAAGATCAACAGAGCTAGCCCGGATGGGTCACCAATCCGGGAATCGGCTGGTTTTCGGGTACGAGAAACGAACTGCGGCGAGTTCTGAATCCTGGAGTCGGTGAATCGGGGGAATCAGTCGTCGTTGAGGACGTGAGGTCGACTCGTTTGGCACGACAGGGGCATGATTCGGCGTGTGGAGGCAGACCTCGGCCCTGTGCAGATGAAGAAGTGAGTTTTTCGGTTGTGGGTGAATCGTGTCGTCAGCAACGAAGCGGAATCGACTGCAGGTTCCGCATGATAAGGGCGAAGGTTTCGGGATAGGGATAGGCCTCCGACATCGAGATCCAGACGTTGCGGACCGTCAGGCGGATTCGGGCGCCGATTTTGAGAAGCTTCAGACGAGGATGGTCCCGCACTGGGCATGGGCCATCGCGGTATCTTTGAGCCCGAGGCGTCGCAGGGCATGCATGAGCATGTACGCAGCTGAGGAGAGATAGAGCCGGAGCTGATTGGCGCGCATGGTCGCCGCGCTGGTCCGGTCCGCAAATAGGTCCAACTGCTGTTCCTTGATACGGTTCTCCATGTCGCCCCGCGCGCAGTAGAAGTCCTCATACAAAGCGCGGGCTTGGAAGCGTTCCGGCGGCAGGGAGGTCACGATGAATCGGGGATTGGCGCCCTTGTCCAGGAACTCCGCCTTGCCGACGACGCGTCGCGCGCGGGTCCAGCTGTTTAGAGTCCGGTACTGGAAATCCTTAAACACCCGCGCCGGTTTCCCGGTGGCGTTAAACTCCGCTTCCGCCTGAACCATTTCTTCAGCGATTTCTTGCTTGAGACGACTGTTCTTGGCCAACCCGATCACATAATCGACCGGATGGGATTCACACCAGGCGAGCAGTTCATCCCTGCAAAAGCCCGAGTCGGCCCGGATGATGATCGATACTGTGGGCCACACCTGTCGGATCTGACCGACGATGCGCTCTAACTCATCCACCGCTCCGTCGGCCCCGTCAATGTTGGAACGCCGGAGCCGGGCGCACAGCAGATGTTCTCCCGAGAAGATGTACAACGGCAGGTAGCAGTAGTTGCCGTAGTAGCCGTGAAAGAACCGTCCTTCCTGGTTGCCATGGATCGTATCGTCGGTGGCATCCAGGTCCAGAACGATCTCAGAGGGCTCCGATTCGTGGGCCGCGATAAACGCGTCGACCATCCACCGGTCGATCTTGTCGCCATCCATGGCGATCTTCTTGTACCGCTCCTGGCCATCGACCTGCTCTGCGGTCAGTTCCAACCGGTTCAGCGTGCACTTGCCTGCCAACGCCTTTCCCCGGTCTCCGGCCTGCCGCCGGTTTTTTCCCAGTGGATCGGCCTTCTCCACCGCCACGGCCAGCATCGGATCGGTCCGTAGCTGGTCGTGGTCGTTCAGGTCCTCATAGCCCAAGCACAGTCCATAAATCCGCTGGCCCAACAACTCCTTCACGCTGTGTTCGATCAACCTCGGGTCCCGGTGATCGGTAAAACACTGCTCCAGTCCGGCGATCAAACCCGTCCGCTTCTCGACTTCCCTCAACAGCAGAACACCCGCGTCGGAGGTGATCTTTCCGCCGTCGAATCGCGCCTTCACTTTCCGTTGAAAAAGTCCGTGAAATTCGAACGTGGCTTGCTTACACTCTGTTCTCATAAGGGCCGTCTCCGTTTGGGTTTTTAAACGTTTCTCGTCAAACGCTTTATGCCAAACAGGGCGGCCTTTTCTGGTCCTATCCGTGAAATATAGGGGCTAGGGAAACTCTCATCGCTTCTCCTCTGAAATGTGAAGCAGATTCCTGAAGTGGGCCAATATACAGTGGTCGCTACAGCCGCACGAGCGGAGGGATGCAGCAGCCAAGTGCAGACAACGCTGAAGTATAGTCGGACACATCCCGTCATTCGAATGATTGTGGCAACGAATGCCATGTTGGGACGTGTTCCACAAGTCATCCGATCCACTCTCAGCGTAACCGTGAATTTATTGGAACGTCTCTCGAGTGCGGACTACCATTGGCTTACTCGGAACCAGACGGAGGCCACCATGAACCTGACCCTGCGGCCGGCAACCACGGCCGACGCCGAGCAGTGCGGGCAGATCTGCTACGACGCGTTCAAGACCCTCGCCGACGCGCATAACTTTCCGTGCGACTTGCCCAACGCCGAAATGGCGACGGGGTTTGTGTCGCAATTCCTGTCGCACCCTGGTTTCTACGGAGTCGTCGCCGAGACCGACGGCCGGATCGTCGGGAGTAACTTCCTCGACGAGCGTTCGAGCATTGCCGGCCTCGGCCCGATCACGGTCGACCCCGGAGTCCAGGACAGCACCATCGGCAGGCAGTTGATGCGGCAAGCATTAGATCGCGTGGCCGAGCGCGGCCGCCCGGGAGTCCGGCTGGTCCAGGCTGCGTACCACAACCGTTCTCTGTGCCTGTATTCGAAGCTCGGGTTCGAGGCGCGCGAGATGTTGTCCAACATGCAAGGGCCGGCGCTCGATGTGCGGATTCCCGGCTACGAGGTCCGGCCTGCAGCGGACGAGCACCTGGCCGCGTGTGATGAACTCTGTCGTCGCGTTCACGGAAACGATCGAAGTGGCGAGGTCGCCGACGCGATCACCCACGGAACCGCCAGGGTCGTCGAGCACGGGGGACGCGTGTCAGGCTACGCCACTGACGTCGGGTTCACAGGTCATGCGGTCGGGGAGAGCAACGAAGCGTTGAAGGCGCTGATCGGTGCGGCGCCGGAATTCTTCGGCCCCGGTTTTCTGTTGCCAACCAGCAACGGAGAATTGTTCCGCTGGTGCCTGGGTCACGGCCTCCGGGTGGTCCAACAGATGACCTACATGAGCCTCGGAATGTACAACGAGCCCACGGCCCCCTATCTGCCCTCGATTCTGGCTTGATGGGTTTTCGCTCAGTAGGAGTATTCAGGTGCCCAATCGCCGGACTTGTTGCCGAGTAGATCGAAGAAGTGCCACACCGGACAAAACTGATCTCCCGGACCGAACGGTCCGTGTCCGGTGCGAACGGCACTTCCATCTTCGTTCCGGTGGAACACGCTGACTCCGGGCAAGGGACCGCCTTGTTCGGTCTGGTATCCCATGTCGCCGGCAAACTCGCTCCCCTGCGTACTGACCATCCGAAAGGGCCATCCCCTGGACTCGGCGAACTCTCGCTGGACTTCGGGGCTGTCCGGAGAAGAAACGACAAACGCGGCACGACTGAGAAGGTGATCGTGCAGCCCGGTAAACCCATCCGCCCAGAGTGTGCAGTAGGGACATCCCTTGCCCATGTTGTGTACAACGATCAGATGGTCCTGTTCTCCGAACAGGCCCGAAAGCGAAACCGGACCCTCGAGGGTCCGCAGCTCGTAATCCGAAACCGTCTCCGGTTCCACCGAGCGGCGAGCTTCCGTAAGCTCCCGTCCGAGCTCGATGTAACGCTTCTCCAGCTCCATCAACTCTTCACGATTCATGGTACTTCCCTTCAAAGTCCGCAAAAATTGGTCGACTCGGCCGCCACTCGGCACATCCCGTCGTGCGTGAGAGTGCCCTACTGCCGCAATCAACAGGTTTGAGCCGTTGGAGCTATCATACGCGCCTCAAGGATTTTGGAGGCGCCCGCGTCCAAACGGAGGTGTAGGTGCGGTCTATGACCGCACACTCTTCGAACCGAAACACGTGCGCCCATAGAGAGCACCTACACCGACAGGCCATCCTCCATGCGTTTCTTGTAGACAATCGACACGAAACTACCTATTCTTGTCGAATATCTACAAAAGAAGCCCCGGGGTAGTGGCAACGGTCTGGGGCCGGCTGCGCTGATGGCTGACGGAGGTTGGAACACATGAATCTGAGGACCGGACTCCTGCTCTGGGTCGGGCTCGAGATCGTCGCGATCCTGTTCCTGATCACGGAAAGCGAGGCAACGCAAAGGGCTCAAGAGGCGTCGAGGGCCGACCTGATTGTGACAACAGCCTGGCTGGGGCAGCACCTCGATGACCCTGACGTGGTCGTGGTGGCCACCGGCTCGCGACCCGACTTTGACCGCGGGCACATTCCGGGAGCGGCTTTCGTTCCCCATATGGCGACGATCGGTGGCGGGCACGGTTTACTCGAACCCGAAGCCCTGGCGGGTGTGTTGGGCAGGGCCGGCGCCCGGGATGAGGCACGCATCGTCATCTATGGCGAGAACGGGATGGAGGTCGGCTGGCTGTACATGGCGTTCGCGTCCATCGGGCACGGGGCCCATGTATCGATGCTGAGTGGAAACATTCGGGCCTGGCGGAGTGAAGGTCGGTCGGTTTCAACCGACACGGCCGGGATCAAGCCCGGACGCCTGACGCCACGACCCGCGCCCGACGTGATCGTCGCCGCCCCCTGGGTCAGGGACCGTCTGGAAGATCCGGATACTCACGTCCTCGATGTCCGAACCCAAAGAGAACGTAATCGGGGTTACCTGCCCGGTTCGCAGCTCGTTCTGTGGCAGGACCTGTATGCCAACTTCGACGAGATGAGGTTCAAGTCCAGGGAGGAGATACACGCCCTACTCCGCAACGCCGGCCTGGCACCGGGACAGCAGGCAGTCACCTACTGCGCCGTCGGCATGCGCGCCAGCCTCATGTACTTTGCCGCCCGGTACGTCGGTGTTCCGGCCCGGGTCTACCCCGGATGGGTCACCAATCCGGGAATCGGCTGGTTTTCGGGTACGAGAAACGAATTGCGGCGAGTTCTGAATCCTGGAGTCGGTGAATCGGGGGAATCAGTCGTTGTTGAGGACGTGAGGTCGACTCGTTTGGCACGACAGGGGCATGATTCGGCGTGTGGAGACAGACCTCGGCCCTGTGCAGATGAAGAAGTGAGTTTTTCGGTTGTGGGTGAATCGTGTCGTCAGCAACGAAGCGGAATCGACTGCAGGTTCCGCATGATAAGGGCGAAGGTTTCGGGATAGGGATAGGCCTCCGACATCGAGATCCAGACGTTGCGGACCGTCAGGCGGATTCGGGCGCCGATTTTGAGAAGCTTCAGACGGATGGTCCCGCACTGGGCATGGGCCATCGCGGTATCTTTGAGCCCGAGGCGTCGCAGGGCATGCATGAGCATGTACGCAGCTGAGGAGAGATAGAGCCGGAGCTGATTGGCGCGCATGGTCGCCGCGCTGGTCCGGTCCGCAAATAGGTCCAACTGCTGTTCCTTGATACGGTTCTCCATGTCGCCCCGCGCGCAGTAGAAGTCCTCATACAAAGCGCGGGCTTGGAAGCGTTCCGGCGGCAGGGAGGTCACGATGAATCGGGGATTGGCGCCCTTGTCCAGGAACTCCGCCTTGCCGACGACGCGTCGCGCGCGGGTCCAGCTGTTTAGAGTCCGGTACTGGAAATCCTTAAACACCCGCGCCGGTTTCCCGGTGGCGTTAAACTCCGCTTCCGCCTGAACCATTTCTTCAGCGATTTCTTGCTTGAGACGACTGTTCTTGGCCAACCCGATCACATAATCGACCGGATGGGATTCACACCAGGCGAGCAGTTCATCCCTGCAAAAGCCCGAGTCGGCCCGGATGATGATCGATACTGTGGGCCACACCTGTCGGATCTGACCGACGATGCGCTCTAACTCATCCACCGCTCCGTCGGCCCCGTCAATGTTGGAACGCCGGAGCCGGGCGCACAGCAGATGTTCTCCCGAGAAGATGTACAACGGCAGGTAGCAGTAGTTGCCGTAGTAGCCGTGAAAGAACCGTCCTTCCTGGTTGCCATGGATCGTATCGTCGGTGGCATCCAGGTCCAGAACGATCTCAGAGGGCTCCGATTCGTGGGCCGCGATAAACGCGTCGACCATCCACCGGTCGATCTTGTCGCCATCCATGGCGATCTTCTTGTACCGCTCCTGGCCATCGACCTGCTCTGCGGTCAGTTCCAACCGGTTCAGCGTGCACTTGCCTGCCAACGCCTTTCCCCGGTCTCCGGCCTGCCGCCGGTTTTTTCCCAGTGGATCGGCCTTCTCCACCGCCACGGCCAGCATCGGATCGGTCCGTAGCTGGTCGTGGTCGTTCAGGTCCTCATAGCCCAAGCACAGTCCATAAATCCGCTGGCCCAACAACTCCTTCACGCTGTGTTCGATCAACCTCGGGTCCCGGTGATCGGTAAAACACTGCTCCAGTCCGGCGATCAAACCCGTCCGCTTCTCGACTTCCCTCAACAGCAGAACACCCGCGTCGGAGGTGATCTTTCCGCCGTCGAATCGCGCCTTCACTTTCCGTTGAAAAAGTCCGTGAAATTCGAACGTGGCTTGCTTACACTCTGTTCTCATAAGGGCCGTCTCCGTTTGGGTTTTTAAACGTTTCTCGTCAAACGCTTTATGCCAAACAGGGCGGCCTTTTCTGGTCCTATCCGTGAAATATAGGGGCTACGTGGGTTCATGGGAGGACTGGCGGCGGCAGCCAGGCTACCCGGTCGCAGGCGGTGGGCGGAACTGACGCCGAAACCTGGGATCGAGTGTAGGTGCGCTCTGTGAGCGCACAAGGTTTCGGCTCGAAGAATGTGCGGTCACAGACCGCACCTACACGTCACTCGGACTGAATTGCATTCAGCGGGTCGACATTGGCCGCACGGCGAGCCGAGACGTAACCCGCCAGCAGGGCGGGCACGACGAGGGCGACGACGCCAATCCCGAAGGCGGCCGGGTCGGTCGGTTCCACTCCGAACAACAGGCTCTCCAGTACCCGAGTTGTCGCAAATGCCCCCAACACCCCGACGACGACACCCAGGCCGATCAGGAGAGCGCTCTCCCCTGACAAACAGCCCAACGACCTGGCCCGGACGCGCCCCGAGGGCTGTCCGCACCCCGATCTCCATACTACGGTGAGCCACCGTGTAGGCAATCAGGCCGGTAGACGCCCATCACGGCCAGCGTCAACGCCACCGCCGCAAACACGCCCAGCAGAGACAGGTTGAACAACCGGCTCGAAAGTATCAGAGACAGCATCGAGTCCATTGTCTGCAGGCGGATCGGCAGCTCCGGGTTGAGTTCCTTGACCAGGGCCATGACCGGAGTCCCGATCGCGGCCGGGTCGCCGGCGGTTTCGATGATCCAGGTGAACCTGGCGGTCCTCCGCGCACGCTGGAGGTAGTTGAAATAGGTCTCTCCCCGCAGCTCGCTGTCGGGCCCGTAATGCCGCGCGTCCCCCACGATGCCCACGATCGTCATCAGCTGGTCCACGCCGTCCATGTTGCTGCGGTCGATCCGCCGGCCGATAGGGTCTTCGCCCGGCCAGACGATGTTGGCGACAGACTCACTGATCACCGCAACGCCGGGGGCCCCCGCGCCATCGGTCTCATCGAAGAGTCGTCCGCGGAGCAGCGGGATTCCCAGCGCCCGGAAGTAGCCGGGGCTGGCAACGCGGTAGTCGGGCCAGTAATCGCCGCTGTCGCCCGCGCCGTCGATCTTGAAGCGTCCGTTGCTGCCCCGCCCGGGAGAGGGGCGACGCATCGATGCCACCGACGTTCACAACGCCGGGCAGCGCACCCACCCTTTCCTCGAAGGCCTGCTGGAACGCGCCGAGCCGGTTCGTGGCTTCTTCGCCCTGCGGGAACTGCTGGACCAGTTCGACCGCAAGACGATTCCGTGTTTGAAACCCGAGGTCGACCTCGAGCATCTCGACGAGACTTCGAGCCAGAAGGCTTCCGCCGACCAGCAAGACGACTGTCATCGCAACTTGAGCCGTCACCAGAACGCTCCGCGCCCGGCTGTGCGCTCCAGCCTGGCCCCGGCCTCCTGCTTTCAGCGCGTCCACGAGGTTGCCGGTCCAGAAGCGCACTGCCGGAAGCAGACCGACCAGAACAGAGATCCCCAACGCCAGGAGCAAAGCGAACGTGTAGACCCTCCAGTCCGGTCCGATTTCGGCGGCCCGAGGCAGGTCCCCCCCGACGGTTGCCAGCATCGTCGCCACCCCCCAACGCGCCAGGATCACTCCAAGTACCCCACCGACCGCGGCCAGGATCACCGTTTCAGCCAGGGACCCGCGCGCCAACTGCAGCGGGGTCGCTCCCAGCGCCGTGCGGACTGCAAACTCCCTGGACCGCGCCTCCATGTGCGCCAGCAACAAGCTCGTCACGTTCATGCACGCTATCAGCAGCAGGATCCCCACCGCCGCCATCAGGACGAGCAACGGCGTTCGAACCCCGCCGGTCAACTGCTCCTGAAGCCCGACGGCCACAGCCCCGACCGCCGTGACGTCGGAGTATTCGCCGTGGATGCGCGCGGCGATCGTTTCCAGTTGTCGCGTCGCCCGAGCGGGAGTCGCACCGGCCGCCAGCCGACCGATCGCCCTCCAGTTGTGGGCGCTTCGGCTGGGATTGAGCGCGGCACCCACCCCTTCCTGATTGGTCCAGACGTCGGTGTCGACGGGAAAATCAGCTCGCTCAGGCAGAACGCCTACGACGGGATGGATGCGGTTTGAAAAGCTCAGGCGAACGCTGTCGAGACCCTCCGGGGAGCCGAGGACGTCCCGCCAGAACCGTCGGCTGACGACTGCGACCGGGCTGGCGCCGGAACGCTGGTGCTCGGAAAGGAAACCCGAACCCACGACCGGCCGCACGCCGATGACCTCGAAGAACCCCTCCGAAACAG
>CBDAPB010000013.1:0-20485 GCA_965198265.1 Terriglobia bacterium | reverse complement strand
GGAATTGTTCTTCAAATGGATCAAGCAGTACCTGCGGATCAAGGCCTTCTACGGCACGTCTGTCAATGCGGTCAAGACCCAACTCTGGATCGCTCTCTGTGTCTACCTGTTGGTGGCCATCGTCAAGAAGGAACTCAAATCGATCGCAGCATGGGCGAAATCCTGCAAATTCTCAGCCTCAGCCTTTTCGAAAAAACCCCGCTTTTGCAGGCTTTTTCGCAGGAAACAACTAATATGGGAGAAACGATCCCTCCTAACCAGTTGTTATTGTTCGACTTCTAACGGGACAGTACTGGTCGCAACTTGCAAGTTCAGCACGAACAGCGCTGGAATCAGGTAGATCATGATGCGATGCCTGTAGGGGCGCTCTATGAGCGCCCGTCCCTTTGTTGTGCGGTCATAGACCGCACCTACACCTCACTGCGGACCGCGCAGAAGATCTTCCAGAATCTGCAGAGCTTCGGGACTGTCCATCCGGCCGAGCCAGAAGACGGCCTGCTTCTTGACCTCGATGCTGGGATCGTTCCTGGCGATCTCTCCCATCAGCGCGATGGCGCCGGCTCCGCCTTCGTCGTCTTCATCCAGCCGGCTGAGAGCAAAAGCCACCTGTTTGCGAATCTCCTCGCTGTCGGAGGCATTCGAGTAGATCTGTCTCAAAGCGTCGACCTGATTACCTGCATCTGTTCGCCCGATGTAGAAGATCGCGTTCTTACGGAGTTCGACGTTGCGAACGGCGTCGTTGGCAATCGTCAGCAGCGCCTGGACCGCGCTTTCGCTGTCAACCCGGCTCAGGGAGAAGGCCACCGACGATGCAGTCTCGTCGTCGTCAATCGTGGGCAGGATGTCGAGCAGCACCTCGACGACGCGATCCTCGTCTCCGTCCCATCGGCTGATCCAGAAGATGGCTTCCTTGCGGACACGGTCATCGGGCGAGTTCTTCGCCAGGTTCGCAAGCATCTCGAGCGATGCGTCGGAATCCTCCCGCGCAATCATGTGGAAGTTGGCCATCACGACAGGATCGCTCGGGTTCGCTTCCAGGCGATCGGCCGCAACCTCCAGCGCGCGGTCCGGGTCGTTCCGAAACAGGGATCGAAGGATTTCCTGCTGCAGGCTGGTTTCGGGATCGACTTCCTCGCCGCCGGCAACCACACCCTGCATACCGCGCAGGACGCTCTCGGCCACCCGGAAGCCCTCGCGAGCTTCCATCATCCTCTCCTCCATTCCTTCCATGGACTGTTCGATGACCTCTTCCAGGTCCGCGAACTCAAAAGGACGCGGCGGAGCCGGGGGAGCGGGTGGAACCGGAGGTAGCTCGGCTGCGGGGGGAGCCGGTGGGGCCGGCGGAGCCGCGGGTGCCTGGAATGCCATCACCCTGGGGAGATTGTTCGTCAGACGGAGCCGCTCCTCGTGAACATCGCTCAGCCAGCGGGAATCCGGGAACCGCGTCGGGAACGCACCGATCTCTTCCAGCGCCTGTGTCGCCCGGTTCAACCGGACCAGGGTCCGGATGTGATAGTAGGATGAACGGTCGGCGATCGCGTTGTCCGGGAAACGACGCATCACTTCGCGGAAATTCTGCTCGGCCCCTTCCCAGCGTCCCTGTTCGAACATTCGCAGATCTTCGTTGAAGATGTCCCGCGCCTCATCCAGCTCGGCGGCGAATTCTGCGACACGAGCGCTGGGGACACAACCTGGGCCTCGGCGGGCGGCAGCGCAACCACGGACAGCACAACCAGTCCGATTATCCGAAATGTTAATGGATGACGTTGCATTGATTCTTTCCTCGTATACTCAACGGGTAATGGCATTTGGAGCTTTTCTTCCTTCTTCACTTCATTGTTCGAGCGCCACCAGCGTGACCTCGGGCTGATACCCCTTCATCCTGGCAACGAGTCCATTGCGCTCGATCCTTTCCTGGATATCGGCGACATCTTCCTCAGCCGCCGCTTCGGGCAGGTTACGGATGTCTCGCAAGACGTTCTCGTATTCTTCGAAGACCATCAACACGGGCGGGAAATCGACTACGGCTTCCTTCCGTGGCTCGATCGCCAGGATCTGGGCGTGGGAGATCGCCTGGGCCTCTGCCAGGTCTTCCACGTCGGTGACCCTCAGTTTCGTGAACGTTCGGAGGAACAACTCCGACCGTTCGAGGAAGTCCACTGTGCCGGGGTCAATCTCCAGAACAGGCTCCCAGACAATCAGATTCCCGGCGGGCGAGGGAACGTCTGCCGGCCCGATGCTACTGTAAACGGCGACCATCACAGCGAGGAGGCTTGCTGCGGGAACCAGCGGCTTCAAAAGTGCGAGCCAGGAGGGTCGCCCGCCCACGCCCCGTTCTTCCGCGACGCGATCGTTGATAATCCGGCGCCGGAGGCGGTCGTTGAACCCGGCAAAGAACTCCTCATCCGGCTCCTCAGATGCAAGTGCCAGAATCTCCAGGGCTTGGACCGACTCTCTGTAGAAGTCCATGCAGTCTTGGCAGGACGACAACTCGAGGCGTTCCTCCGCGCTGAGCTCTCGCCCGTCCAGGATCGGCTCGATTACGCTTGTTCTGAAACTTTCGCAGCGATGCATGGTTGTTCTTCCTTCCGAGCGAACTCGGATCTGAGCTTCCCCACGACACGGAACAGCGTCTTCTTCACGGTGCCGACAGAGGTGCCCATCAGCTTGGCGATCTCCTCGCAGGTCTGACCCTCCTGGTGCTTGAGCAGGAACATCAGTCGCTGCCTTTCCGGAACGGTGTCCAGAAAACGCAACACTTCCTGGACGAGTAGCCGGTTCTCGGTCGTGCGGGCCGACGCGTTCGCGGTCTGGAACCCCGGAGCCGGGGGACTGGCTTCCGGATCGCTGTCGGACCGTCGTTTCTCCGAGAGCGGATCATTCTTCCTCCGGTGATTCAGGAATGCATTCACCAGAATCCGCGACAGCCAGGTGCGAAAAGAACTCCTCCCCTGAAACCGGTCGATTGCCCGATGAGCGTTCAGGAAAACCTCCTGGGCCAGGTCCTCGGCGTCGTACCGGTAGGCCAGCAGATACATGGAGCGCTGGTGCTGTGCCACCAGGGCGCAGAACGCGTCGACATCCCCATCTTGAGCTTTTTGAATAAGTTGCGTCTCGTCAGCCGGCGCCATTCACTGTCCTTGTCGGTGTCATAGACACCCCTGCCCCGATGCGGTTGGCAAAAAATAGATCAGAAAATAGATCGGGGACGGAGACCGAATTCGCAAAATCGAGGAGATCGGGGACGGAGACCGAATTCTTGGGAACCGAAAACCAACGGTTTAGCAGTCCGGGTAATTCAGTCTCCGTCCCTGATCTCGATCCTCACGCGAATTCGGTCTCCGTCCCCGATCTATTTCCAGTACTCGTCCCAACGTCGGTCGACCAGGCGGGTAGTCGAGGGCTCCGGTTCGAGCGGCTTCGGATAGCCCTCCTTCCAGGTGGCATCGATTCCGACGGTGCCGCCGTATACGGGGCGCGCACCGACGAATTTCTGGCTTTCAAAAAGCATATCGCGCGCCGGATCGAAACGCGTAAAGATTCCCCACTGCAGGTTCTCCTCGTCGTCGAGGTCGACGTCGGAGCTGACTGCGACGATGAAGCGCGCACCGATCGCGGCCTCGATCAGCCGCTCCAGCACCGCGCGAGCGTTCCCCTCAACGACGACGACGAGGAACCCCCCGTCCAGCAGTTTCCACCGACGCACCAGCGGATCAAAGCGCTCAGGGGTATCGCGCAACCGGGGTTCCTCGGCGTTGACGACCTCGCCGGCCGCATCGATGATCAGCTTGCTTCCGACGTGCATCGTGAACGACGTGAAGTCGAGCGTGTCGAGCGGCGCCACCGGCAGCAGGAGAAGGTTGTCCTGGATCCCGCAGCGACGACCGATCTCGGCCAGGACCCGGGAGAACACGGAGGGGTCTTGATCGGCCCGGACGAGGACCATGACCTTCGTCAACGAGAGTTGCCCGGTTCCGAGCAGCGACATCGCCGTCTTGAGCACCTCCTTCGGGTGGCGTTCCTGGACGGCCACCACGAGGAGGTTGTGGAATCCCGCACCGACGTAAGCGCACATGTCGACCACGTTCGGGTTGATCACACGGATCAGCGGCCCGACCATCTGGCCCGCCGCAATACCGATGAACTTGTCCTCCTGTGGAGGCTTTCCCACGACGGTAGCCACATAAATGGGGTTGCGTCTGCGCGTCACCTTCCGGATGTGGAACACGGGGAAATCGGCCGCGTCGGAGTAGTGGCCGAAATGATCTCCAAACGGGCCTTCCAGTCGACGCTCCTTCGGCGGCACAACCCCTTCCAGGACAAACTCCGCTTCTGCGGGAACCCGCATGTCGATGGAGGCCGCTTGCGCCATCCTGATGCCCCGGCCCTCGAGGAATCCCGCAAAGGCGATCTCGTCCATGTCTTCGGGCAGCGGCAGGATCGATGCAAGCATCAGGATCGGGCTGCAACCGATTACGACTGCAACCTCCAGGCTCTCCCCCCGCTGCTCGGCGGCCCAGTAGTGCCCGCGCCCGCCCTTCATGCTCTGCCAGTGCATGCCTGTCTTGTCGTCGTCGTAGACCTGCAGGCGATACAGGGCAAAGTTCCGGCGCTTTGTTTCGGGGTGACGGGTGATGACCATACCGTAGGTTATGAAACGGCCGGCGTCTTCGGGCCAGCATTGGACAATGGGCAGCCGCTCGAGATCCGGGTTTTCGACGACTTGCTGGCAGGCGGCGGACGAGGTCCGACGCGGCTGCATCAGCGCGGCCTTCTTGAGCGTGTTCCGGGACTCCCAGAAACCCTTGAGCGACGGCGGGTTGACGCGCTGGATCGTGCCGAGAAGTTCCTTTCCGATTTCCGCCGGGTCCCGCCCGATGGCCCTCACGACGCGATCCATGGTGCCGAAGAGGTTCATCAGGAGCGGAAAGGAGGCACTCTTTGGGTTTTCGAACAACAACGCCGGGCCGCCTTCTCGGAGGACCCGTTGGGCGATCTCCGGCGCTTCGAGCACGGGATCGACCTCGGCGCGAATCCTCCGGAGTTGACCGTTCTTTTCGAGGTGCGTGGTGAAGTCCTGCAGGTTCTTGAAAGCCATTACGCGGATGTTACACGGATTGCACGGATTCTCGCAGATTTCGCAAGCGCGAACTGAGGTGTCGAGTCCAGCATCGGAAGGCCACGGATTGCACAGATTACACGGATGGCAAAAACCTGGGCTCTGCTATCCGAAAGACCTCAACCAATCCGCTTAATCCGTGTAATCCGTGGCTGGATTTGTCCGTGCAATCCGTGCTCCGGTTCGCAGCAGAACGATCGACAACCACACCAGCATGAATCCAAAGAGCTGAACGGCGTTCGTCTCCGCACCGAGAAACGTCCAGTTCAGAAGCGCGGCGGTCGCGGGAAAGGCCAGCTCGGCCAACGTCGCCCGGAACGCCGGCGTCCTACGGAGGCCCCGATAGTACAGCATCAGACCGGCGAATCCGGGTACGAGCGCCATGAAAAGGAGTGGCAGGACGTGTTCGCCCCGCGGCACGACCGGAGTCTCCATCAGCGAGAACAGCGTGAGAAGCGGCACGGCACAGACAACCCGCAGTCCTGTGAGTAAGGTGAACGGAACCTTGGGCACCATCCAGCGACCCAGAACGGTCGCGCTGCCCCAACCCATCGCCGCAGTCGTCGCCAGGAGCGCCGGCCGAAGCTCGACCGCGGAAAGCGGATCCAGAAGGTTCGCTCCCCCGAAAGAGATCAAGTAGCCGCCAAGCAGGGCTCCGAGCGCAACGTATGGAAACTTTCGAGACCAGCGCTCGCCGAGAAAACTCCATGCCAGCGTCATCGCGAACAAAGGCTGCAGCTTCTGGAGCAGCACCGCGGTCGTCGGGTTGCCCGCCTGGATCGCGTAGGTGAACAGAACGGTTGCCGCCGCCGACCCGATCCAGGAAATACCGAGCACCGCCAGCCATTCGGATCTGCCGAGGTGTCGCAACACGCCTCGATGCCGAATCACGATCGGCAGGACGACGAGCGACAGGATCAGGTGCTCATAGAGAACGATGTGGGTGGGTCCGATGACCTCGGTCAGCGGGGCGCGGAACACGGTGTCGGTCCCCCAGAGAGTAGCTCCGGCCGCCACCCACAGGACGCCAGAACCAGAAGAGGGTTGTTCCGTACGACTCATTGGTAGGGATTATGGCGCATTGGAACTGGGAGGGCGGGAAAGAAGTAGGCAATGGGCCGTGGTCGGAAGGCAGGCGCGTGTAGGTGCGGTCTATGACCGCACATTGTTCGAACCGAAACAACGTGCGCTCACAGAGCGCATCTACACTCGGTCATGAAGCTTCGCGCACAGAACGGAGGCTCTTACTGCCGGCTCGAGGCCGGCACGTCGATCGTCAGTTCCTGGCGCGCCTGGTCGCGGACGATCGTGACCGCGACCGTGTCGCGGTTTCTCAAGGACCGTCGGGTCAGATCGCCGGGCGAATCCACGTTGCGGCCGTCGAACTCGACGATAATGTCCCCGGCTCTCAGGCCGGCCGTGGCGGCGGCCGAGCCCTCTACGATCTCCGCAACCAGGACCCCTTCGTCCGGATCGACGCCGAAGAACTCTCGGAGCTGGTCGGTCATGCTGTCGACGCGAATCCCCAAGCGGGAGACGGAGCGGATGACATGAACTCGCGGTACGACGTCCCGGATCCGGTCGCCGAGGCCGGAGAGATCCGGAAGATCATCCGGAATCACAATCCGAAAATCCCGGTCCCCTCTAGGGCGTCCGGCGGTGGTTAACGACAGCGTCTGCTCCTGGCCGTCCCGCAACACCTTCAGGTTCACCGTGCGGCCGACCGGCGTTTCACGGACGAGCCTGGTGAACTGCTCCGCGCCGATGACCGGCAGGCCGTTGAACTCGATAATCACGTCGCCAACCTCGACGCCTGCTTCGGCGGCCGGACTGTCGTCGTCGACGCTGCCGACACGGACACCCTGCTGCTCGCCGTCGCTGATCGACACCCCCAGGAAGCTCCTGTTCCGAACCTGCGCCTCGACCGCGACGGAAAACACGAGCAAGAGCGGAAATACAAAAAGGACTCGTTTCATCTCACTCACCTCTCAAGAAGAACTCCCCCCTCGGGGAAGGACAGGTTTCCCAGAACCAATACGGCTTTGACGTCGCGTGTTAAGAATTGTAACCGAGCTAACAGAACTTGATCGGCAGTCACGGGTGTGCGCTCAATCGCACAAGGCCGGGTGCCTGCCGACTCGAACGCAGGGCCCTGGGTCGGCTCCGCGCGTTTTTTTCGCTAAAGTCTTCCGCGAATCCGGCCGATAAGTCGATCAGTGAGTTTCTGAGTTTGTCCGAATGAGGCAAAGTGGCGCGTTTTCCTTGTCGGACATAACTGATAGAATAAAGATGACTTGTGCAGAATAGCTGTCTCCGGCACTGGACGCAAAAAAACGTGAATGCAACTCAATGTCAGGCATAATCCTAGGGCGCCACCTGTTTTCCAAAAAGGGTGTATTTTTTCTTGCGTCCAGGCAGGCGCTTGAAACAGAATGAGTCTCCCTCAGGAAGAGGGGCACCAAACACGGAGGGACCCGTGTCGAGCACAGCACTGAAGCTGGCAGAGCAGATTCGTCAGACAGGACGTCGATCGCCGCAAGATCTCATTCCGCTTATCGGCCAGGCCGAAGAGCTGGCCGCTACCGCTGAAGACCCCTACGTCCGTGGTGTGTGTGTGCGCGCAGCGGCAACGCACATCAGCTGCTCAATAATTTCAACGCCGCGATGGAACACTACAATGAGGCGATCTCATTGTTCGATTCCAGCGGCAATCCCGAACAGGTCGGAAAGACGCTCCTGGCGAAAGTCGGCCTGCTGTTCTACCTGAGTCGCTTCGACGAACTGTTCGATTGTGCCGAGAGAGCCCGCACTCTTTTCGAGCAGGCCGACGATGACGCCAGCCTGGCACGCCTGAATGTCAACCTGGGCAACGCCTACCACCGGTTGGATCGCTACCACGAAGCGCTGGAAAGCTACGATCGAGCATTCCCTGTTCTGGAGCGGGTGGGTGATCTCGAAGGCCTCCTCGCGTCCTCCCTGAACTCAGGAGTCGTCCTCACCGCTCTGCATCGATTCGATCAGGCCGACGGGCGCTATGAAAGGGCCCTCGAGCTCGCTGCCGAACTCGGCATGCACGCGATCGAGCTGCAGAGCCGGTACAACCGCACCTACCTGGATTACCTGAGAGGAGACAGCGGTCAAGCTCTGCGCGGCATGTCAGACTTGAAGCAGGAGTTCGAGCGCGAGGCCGACGACCGTCACGTTAGCCTGTGCTGGCTCGATGAGGCCGAGATGCTGCTCGAGATCGGCGATCTTTCGGAAGCGATCCGATCGGCACGCCGAGCCCGAGCCCTGGGTATGAAGATCGGGCTGAACTACGAAGTCGGCAAGACGTTGCTCTTCGAAGCGGTCGCATCGCTTCGGATGGGCCAGAACGAAGAAGTCGATCGGCTGCTGGGAGAAGCCGTCAAACGCTTCGAGTCTGAAGGCAACAGCGTCTGGACGGCCGTTTCAAAGGTGCAAGCGGCCCTGTTCAGGGGCGAGCGGGGGGAGGCTCAGGCGTTGCGAGAGGCGACGGCGGCCCGGGCGCTGCTGGAAGAGCGTTCCCTGCCCGACCGGTTAGCTATGGCCGACATCGTCATCGGGCGAATCCAACGAAAAACCGGGGATCGAGCGTGCGCCATCGACTCTTTCGAATCCGCCGCGAAGCTTGCAGAGGAGAGTCGATCGGAATGGATGCAATTCCACGCCTACTACGAATTAGGGGCGTCGCTTGCCGAGATCGATGAGACGCGGAGTGTTCCATTCCTGGGGAAAGCCGAATCCATGCTGGATTCCCTCTGGCATCGGATCGGATCGGACGACCTCAAGATGGCCTTCATGACCGATCGAGAGAACGTTTACACGCAAATGATGCCGACCGCCGCGTCCACTTCGGTTCCGGATGCATTCCGGCTTTCGGAGCGGGCTCGCTCCCGGGTCCTGGTGGAGCGGCTGGCTCCCGCCGATGAGGGCGTCTTATCCGAGGGGTTGGCCCAACGTCTGGACCTCGACGAAACCATCCTCGAGTACTTCATCTCCGGAAAGGATCTGTACATCTTCATCGTCAATCGAGGAACCACCGAGTGCGTCCATCGACCCGGCGTGGGCCCCTCGATCCGGTCCGAATCGAGCCATCTCGAGCGGCACATCGCAAGCTGCAGTGTCAAGTTCGAGCGGCTGGGTAAGGTCATTCATCACCTGGAGCGGACGGCGAGGGAACATCTGCAGCAGCTCTACCAGGCTCTGGTCGAGCCCGTTCGTGACAAAGTGGGCAAGCACGTCACCGTCGTGCCTCATGGATTCCTGCACGGCGTTCCATTCCACGCCCTCCACGATGGCGCATCGTTCTTATGCGAGGATCATTCCATCGGCTACAGTCCGAGCGCGACGCTGTATGCATCCCCGGTCCGGGAGGAGGAACCAGCGGAACCGCCGCTGTTCGTCGCTTTTTCCACGGACAAAAAGGAAGACATCGTCACGGAAGTGGAACAGTCCGCGGCACACTTCGATGACGCGGTCGTGCTCATCAATCCGTCTCCTGATGAGCTCGGCCACCACTTGAAGCAATATCGGGAGTTGGTCCACGTCGCAGGACATGCGGGCATCGACACGGTCCAGGGGGCGCTTTCCTGGCTGGAAACCAGTGAGGGTCGCCTGACGAGCCGGGAACTGATGGACATGCAGTTCCGGGCGGGCACCCTGGTCGTCACCGGCTGTCATACCGCACGCCGGGTGATCTCGGCCGGCGACGAGTGGCAGGGGCTGATGAGAGCTTTCTACCTGTCCGGTGCGCACACGATCGTCTCGGCGTTCTGGGCAATTCGGGATGAGGCGGCGCAATCTTTTTCCAGACAGTTCTATCAACTTTACGACGGCACGAACGCGCCTGCGGCCACTCATGGCGCCGCGGCGACGATCCGCGCCACGTTTCCGCATCCGTACTTCTGGGGCGGATTCGGAACTTTCGTCCGAAAACACGGAGGAACTCGTTATGCAACATGATGTTGTCGAAATTCGGGGCTCACTTTTGTTCGATTCCTGGTTCGAAGAAACGCCCCGGGTCCGGAACCCGTCCCCCGAGGACCGGCATCTGATCTACGAGGGCGGCGGAGTCATCCTCGATCTTCTGGTCAAACGCACGAACGGAGACCCCTGCCTTCACGTCGGGGGCCAGGTGCTGCCCGACACGGATTCCATGGGGGACGTCGCAAACCTCCCGGTCGTGATCGAGACTCGAAGGAAGAAGACGGCGACGCGGACGAATCCGATCGGAGAATTCATGTTTCATTCGGTCTCGAACGTGGACTTCGATCTCACGATCCTGCTGGAGGGTCGGCGGTTTGTGGTGCGAGGGCTCTCGCGGAGCGATCCCCGAAACTGGCAATTAGCGTGTTCGACTGACTGTTAACCGATTTCTTTCCATGGATGGAGAACTCAAGAAATGCGAAGATGCATAATTCTCACCTTACTGATCGCGGGGCTCCTGCTCCCGACCGCAGCCTCAGCCGGCGGGCTGGAGCTGATCGTAACACTCAAGAGCGCAAACAAGATCAACCAGGTCAAGGCGAAATACGATCTCCAGGTTCTCGGACAGATGGGCCAGGAGCCGGTTTTCCTGGTTCTTACCGACGGGACGGACGAAGACCCGATCGAGGACCTGGCCGGCGACAAGTGGGTCACCGATGTGGAACCGAACGGCCTCGTATCGCTGGAGAGCAAGCCTCCATCGATACCCGGTGGGTTTCTCGATCTGGATCAGAGCACGATGTCGCTGTTCCAGAGCGTGATGTCGTTATTCGGAGAAGGATCCCCTACCGATTTCTTCGGGACGGAAGTGCCTGAACACTACGCCGAGCAGATTGCGCTGGATGTGATTCACGCGTCCGACACGCGTGACATTACGACGGGTGCGGGGACGCGCATCGCGTTCATCGACACCGGCGTCGATCTGGACCATCCGGCGATTCGGACCTGGCTGGAGCCCGGCGTCAACCTGCTGGGTGGGGGGTCGGCCTCGGAGTACGGCAGCATCGACCAGTCTACGATGTCGCTCTTTGAAGATCTCGTGCGGGCCCTGAAGAACAGCTCGATCGACATGTCGACGATGTCGCTGTTCTGGGATCAATTGCTGAGGGCTGGCCTGGATCAGTCCGTCATGTCGCTGTTCTGGGAGCGGCTCGCGGCTGGCGCCCTGGACCAGTCGACCATGTCCCTGTTCTGGGAAGAGCTCCAGAGACTCTGGATCAATCGACCATGTCCCTGTTCTGGGAGCAACTGTCGCTACTCTGGACCAGTCGACCATGTCTGGGAGCCTGGAGGCTCGACGTGGACCAGTCGGTCATGTCCCTGTTCTGGGAAGAGATGCAGCAGTTCACCCTGGACCAGTCGACCATGTCCCTGTTCTGGGAACAGCTCGAGTTCTTCTACGTGAACCAGTCGACGATGTCCCTGTTCGGTAACGGCATGTTCGACCGCCTGGGACACGGCACGCTGGTCGCCGGGCTCCTGCACGCGGTCGCGCCCGAAGCCCAACTGGTGCCGATCCGCGCATTCGACTCCCAGGGTCGGTCGACGCTGTTCTTCGCCGTCGCCGCCGTCTATGCCGCCCTCGCCCTGGACGTCGACGTCATCAACATGAGTTTTTCGATCGGTACCGAATCCAAAGCCATGAACCGGGCACTGAACGATGCATGGTCGCAAGGAGTCGCACTGGTCGCATCGATCGGAAACGACGCCGCCTACATAAACAACGACATTTATCCGGCGCAACACAACAAGGTGATCGCGGTCGCCTCGACGGATTTCGAAGACCACCTCGCGTCGTTCTCGAACTACGGTTTCGTCGACGTCCTGGCTCCGGGGGTTGGCGTGGCAACCACGTTCCCTGGAGGCCTGTATGCCAGAGCGTCCGGCACATCGTTCAGTGCGCCGATGGTGAGCGCCGGGCTGGCGTTGCTCATGTCCGTGGGTAAGAACAATATATCCGCCAGACACACTATCCTACACACGGCGGACTCCATCGAATCGTCATCGTTGAACCCGGCTCTCTGGAACGAGCTGGGCTGGGGACGCATCAACCTGACTGAGGCGTTGGATGACAGCGATACAACTGGCTCGAACACAGGCAGTACCGGGAATTCCAACGGAAACGGGAATGGCAAAGCCAAAGGCAAAAAGAAAAAAAATAACTAAGCCGCTCGCTGCAGGCGGGGAGAGCAGGAAATCGAAACAGGCTGCGGATACGACGGGGATTTCGCCCGCTGACGTCAGCCTGATCGGGCGGTTCGGACGGACGATCACGCAAACCCAGGACGTCCGAAAGGTCGTCGCCGAGGCCCTGAAGATCGTCCGGAAGCTGACGCCCGCCGTCGAGCTGCGCGTCGTGTACGCGGTGGCGGGAGCCTGGAAGGAGTGGCACGCCCTCGGACGCAGCATCCGTTCCTACGATCAGGCGGAATGGCCGTCCCCGTCGCCGGCCGCACAGACCGTCGCATTCGAAACCGGAAGCGAGCAATACGGTTTTGTTTCGATCAGCCCGACATCCGAGGACACGACGTGGGTCCTGGAGTTGATGGCTCCGCAGATTTCCGCCGTACTGACCCTCCGCGCGGCCCTGCTTCGAGCCCAGAAGCATGCAATCTCGGAGATGGAACTGGTTCGTGAAACTCTGCGCGCTCGTGACGCAGAGCGGCGACGGATTACCCACGACCTGCACGATGACGTGGGGCAGATGATCGCGACACTCAAGCTGAAGCTCAAGCTGTTGGAGAATCGGATCGCACAGAACGGTTTTTCGGCCACAACGATCGAGGAGCTGGCCGAAGCCCGCGAGAACGTGGGCCAGTTGCTGGCAAGGGTTCGGAACCTGTCTCACACGCTGTATCCGAGGATCCTCGACACTCTGGGTTTCGTCCCCGCGCTGGAGGAACTGGCGAACCAGGTGTCGGGGCCTTCGGGCATCAGAGCCCGTTGCAGCGTGCGCGGCACCCCAAGACCCCTGGATGAACCCACGACCCTCGCATTGTACCGATGTTGTCAGGAGGCGCTCAGCAACGCGATCAGGCATTCCGGCGCCTCCAGAGCGACCATACACGTCTATTTTGCGGAACAGGAGGTAAGAGTATCGGTCGAAGACAATGGATGCGGGTTCGACCCTCGTCGTTTCTACGATGCCAGTGGGAAGTTGATGAGCTCGGGATTCTGGACGATCCGCCAGCGGATGAGCGACACCGGCGGATCTTTCCGGCTCGGCACGGCGTCGGGCCAGGGAACCACGGTTGAAATGATTGTGCCCTTAACAACGGGAGAAAAGGATGACGAACGGAAAGATACGACTGTTGATCGCGGATGATCACGCAATACTGAGACAGGGGCTGAGACGAATACTGGAAGAAGAACAGGACATGGAAGTCGTGGGCGAAGCTTCCACCGGGTCCGAGGCGGTCGCACTGGCCGGGGAACTGCATCCGGATATCGTCATCATGGACATATCGATGCCCGGGCAGAACGGGATCGAAAGCACCCGGGAAATCGCCACGGAAGGCGGCTCCAAAGTCTTGATGCTGACCGTCCACGATGAAAGGCAGGTCATCGCCAGCGCCGTCACCGCCGGCGCTGCCGGGTACCTGCTGAAAGATTCGCTCGACAACGAACTCGTCACGGCGATCCGAACGATTCACTCGGGCGGGTCCGTCTTCTCCTCCAAAGTGACGAAAACGCTCGCCAATCTCGGGTCAGTTGAGGACGAAAGCCGCAGAGGCCTGGAAGCACTCACTAAACGCGAAAAGGAAGTGTTTTACCTCCTTGCCGAGGGCAAGTCGTCGAGCGAGGTCGCCGATGCGCTGTTCGTGAGCGCCAAAACGATCCATACGCATCGGCAGCACATCATGGACAAGCTTCGCATTCGGACGATCGGCGAGTTGATTCGGTACGCGATCCGCGAAGGACTGGTCAACACGGTGTGAGTCGGGTCGCGCCCGCCAAGAGTCGGTCGCGCGCGGCGTCGGTCGGCGGGTTGTGGCGCGTCGCACCCGTTCGCTCGATCCGTCTTGATCCGCTGTGTCTGCCGGGTTCCGATCCGACCTCATTCTCCCCAATCCTCCGCCGAGGGGCCCGCGAGGCTCTTTGATTCGGGCCAGCCACCGGGGAAATCACACTCTTCAAGCCCCCCTGACTACACCTCGCCTGAGAAGGTTTCCTATCCCAACATCTTAGGTCTTTAGCATAGAATACGGACACCGATCTATAACGACGGCCCGAAGGCTCCGGCCCCAGCATGCTGCACTGGCGCCAACAAGAACACTCGGGCCACGTTGCGAATCCGTACTTTTGTTGGTTTGTTCGGAACTTTTGTCCGAAGACGAGGAGGAACTGATTATGAACCATGACGTTGTCGAAATTCGTGGCTCGCTCCTGTTTGATTCCTGGTTTGAAGAGGTGCCCCTGATCCGGGATGCCTCTGCCGAGGATCGGCACCTGATCTATGAAGGCGGGGGGGTCATCCTCGACCTTCTCGTCAAGCAGTCGGACGGCAGCCCGTGCCTCCATGTCGGAGGTCAGGTGATGCCGGAAACCGCCTCCCTGGGTAATGTCTCCAACCTCCCGGTCGTGATCGAAACGGACCGGCAGAAGACGTTGACGCGGACGAATCCCATCGGAGAGTTCATGTTTCACACCGTGCCCGACGGGGACTTCGATCTGACGATCTCGCTCGACGATCGCCGTTTTGTCGTTCGAGGATTGTCCCATAACGATCCTCGCGACTGGCGACTCGCCTATTCCATGCAAGCACAGGCATAAGGAGGCCTAGAAACGATGCATCGACGCATCATCCTCGTTCTGGTCCTCCTCGGCTGGCTGCTGCCCGGCGTGGCTGTAGCTGCGGGCACCCGGACGTTGATCGTGACTCTCAAGGACGGAAAGTCGATAGACAAGATCCTGAAAAGATACAAGGGCAGGGTTCTCGGACAGATCGGCGACGAACCGATATACCTGGTTGAAGTCGAGAACAAGAAGAGCGTCAAGAAAAAGCTGAAGAAGGAAAAGGCAGTCATCGACGCCGAAGAGAACAAGATAATTCGGATGGACCGGGAGAAAACGGGCTCAGACGGCGAAATCGATCTGGACCAGAGCACGATGTCGCTCTTCCAGAGCGTGATGTCGCTGTTCGGAGAGGGTTCGCCCACCTATTTCTTTGGAACGGAAGTACCCGAACACTACGCAGAGCAGATTGGGCTGGATGTAATTCACGCCTCCGACACACGTGACATTACGACGGGTGCGGGGACGCGCATCGCGTTCATCGACACCGGCGTCGATCTGGACCATCCGGCGATTCGGACCTGGCTGGAACCCGGCGTTAACCTGCTGGGCGGGGGGACGGTCTCGGAGTTCGGCGGCATCGATCAGTCCACGATGTCTCTCTTTGAAGATCTCGTACGGGCTCTGAAGAACAGCTCGATCGACATGTCGACGATGTCTCTGTTCTGGGAGCAATTGCTGAGGCTCGGCCTGGACCAATCGACCATGTCCCTGTTCTGGGAGCAGCTGCGTGCGGGTACGCTGGACCAGTCGACCATGTCCCTGTTCTGGGAAGAGCTCCAACGGCTCAACCTGGATCAATCGACCATGTCCCTGTTCTGGGAGCAATTGCTGGCGGGCACGCTGGACCAGTCGACTATGTCCCTGTTCTGGGAGGAGATGCAGCAGTTCACCCTGGACCAGTCGACCATGTCCCTGTTCTGGGAACAGCTCCAGTTCTTCCACGTAAACCAGTCGACCATGTCCCTGTTCGGTAACGGCATGTTCGACCGCCTGGGACACGGCACGCTGGTCGCCGGGCTCCTTCACGCGGTCGCGCCCGAGGCGCAACTGGTGCCGATCCGCGCATTCGACTCCCAGGGTCAGTCCACGCTGTTTCTAGCGATGACTGCCGTGTACGCGGCAATCGATCAGGAAGTAGACGTCATCAACATGAGTTTCTCGATCGGCCAGGATTCCGAAGCTTTCGGGCGGGTGGTGCAGAAGGCCTGGTCCGACGGCATTGTTCTCGTCGCGTCCGCCGGAAACAACGCCGAAGATGCCAGCGATGTCTACCCGGCGTCCTACCCGACCGTCATCGCAGTCGCGGCGACCGATCTCGGGGACCGGCTGGCCGACTTCTCGAACTTCGGAAAAAATATTTCGGTAACCGCACCCGGGGACGAGGTTGTCACGACGTTTCCGGGAGGTCTCTATGCGAGGGCTTCTGGGACGTCTTTCAGTGCACCGCTCGTCAGTGGGTCGGTCGCACTGCTGGTGTCCCTGGGTGGGAGGGCCAACACAGCCGCACGCACGATTATAGTGACCGCAGATTCGATCGACGGACTGAACCCGGAGTTTGAAAAACTCCTGGGCAAAGGACGCATCAATCTGTTGAACGCTTTAGGAAAGAAGCACTAATTGAACGGAATGGACATCTCCAAATCAGACGTCAGCCTGATCAGCCGATTCGGACGAACCATCACGCAGGCCAAGGACATGCGGTCGGTCGTGGCGGAAACAATGAAGATTGTCCGGAAGCTGACGCCGGCCAAGGAGCTGCGAGTGGTCTACCGATCCGCGTCCGAGTGGAAGGAATGGTATGCCACGGGACGCCGGATCCGGGAATTCGAGCTCGGGGAATGGCCCGCTCCTTCACCGGCCGCCCAGACCGTGTCGTTCGGCAACGGAGACCAACAGTTCGGCTTTGTCTCGACGAGCCCCGCGTCGGAAGATCACGGCTGGATTCTGGAACTGCTTGCGCCCCAGATCGCGGCGGCTCGGACGATGCACGCGGCCCTCCGTCGCGCCCAGAAGAACACCGTGTCGGAAACAGTTCTCGTACGGGAGACGCTGCGTGCACGGGATGAAGAACGTCGCCGGATCACTCACGAGCTGCACGACGACGTCGGTCAGACGATTGCCGCGTTGAAGCTGAAGCTCAAGCTGCTCGAGAGCGAGATGAAGCGCAACGGGAGCGCGGCAAAGGCCGTCGAAGAACTGGCAGAGGCGCGCGCCGAAGTCGGTAGCCTGCTGTCGAAGATACGCGATCTATCGCACACGCTCTACCCGAGGATCCTCGACACGCTGGGTTTTGTCCCCGCGTTGGAGGAACTGGCCGGACAGGTATCGAGCTCCTCGGACGTGGCTGTGCGCTGCAGGACTCATGGCAAACCGTACCCGCTTGACGAGTCGCCGACGATGGCGCTATATCGGTGTTGTCAGGAAGCGATCAGCAATGCAATCCGGCATTCCGGGGCGTCTGCGGTAGACATCGCAGTGAGTTTCTCCGATTCGGAGGTTCGGGTCGCGGTAGAGGACAACGGAAGGGGATTCGATCCCCGCCGCTATTTTGATACAAGTGGGAAATTGATGAGCTCTGGCTTCTGGACCATCCGGCAGCGGATGAATGACGTCGGCGGATCCTTCCGGGTCGGTACGGCGTCGGGTCAGGGGACCACGGTCGAAATGATTATCCCCAGGGGAACGAGTGAAGAAGATGACAAACGAAAAAATAAAACTGGTAATCGCTGACGATCACGCCATCTTGAGGCAGGGACTGAAACGGATTCTGGAGGAGGAGCCGGACATGGAAGTAGTCGGCGAAGCCTCGTCGGGCACCGAAGCCGTCGAACTCGCCGCGAAGTTGCATCCCGATATTGTGATCATGGACATCTCGATGCCCGGTCAGAACGGTATCGAAAGCACCCGGGAGATCGCCACCAAGGGCGGCTCGAAGGTTCTGATGCTTACCGTGCACAGCGAGCGACAGGTGATCGCGGGTGCCGTGACCGCCGGAGCTGCCGGGTACCTGCTGAAGGACTCGCTCGACAACGAGCTCGTCACCGCGGTCCGCACGATTCATCAGGGAGGCTCGGTCTTCTCCACCGACGTGACGAAGGTCCTCGCGAACCTGCAGCCGGGTGAGGAACAATCGCGACGGGGCCTGGAGGCGCTGACTCCACGTGAGAAGGAAGTCTTCTACCTGCTCGCGGAGGGCAAGTCATCCAGCGAGGTCGCAAAGACGCTGTTCGTCAGCCCAAAGACGATCCACACGCATCGACAGCACATCATGGACAAGCTGGGACTCCGGACGATCGGAGAGCTGATCCGGTACGCAATCCGGGAAGGCCTCGTCAAGGCCGTCTGATCTCCTGCGATTTCGGGCCGGAGACGACCTTCGGCCCGATCTGCCTATCTTCTCGCGAATCTGCAGCACCGGCGACCTCTAGCCCGCATATTTCACCAATCGTGAATGAAGCGCGTTTTCGTGCGGAAGAGTGGGCGTTGGGAGAGTCTGGGTTCCGGTAAGGCACGGATGGGGACAATCAGGGTGTCGCTGGCCAGGAGTGGGTTTGTTTCTGGGGTTTGAAGGAGGCCTGGATAAGGTAGTCAGGCAGAGCTCTCCGTCGGAGAAAGAAACAAGTCTATTTTAGAGCCGTGGATCGGGGTCCTGTGTCAGCACCGCAGAGGAATCGACTGCAGGTTGCGAAGGATGGTCGCAAAGACTTCGGCGTAGGGATAGGCCTCCGACATCGAGAGCCAGACGTTGCGGACCGTCAGGCGGATGCGAGCGCCGATCTTGAGAAGCTTCAGGCGGATGGTCTGGCATTGAGCGCGGGCCAGCGGGGTATCCTTGAGCCCGAGACGACGCAGTGCATGCATGAGCATGTAAGCGGCTGAGGATAGATACAGCCGGAGCTGATTGGCACGCATCGTCGCCGCGCTGGTGCGGTCGGCAAACAGATCCAGTTGTTGTTCCTTGATGCGGTTCTCCATGTCACCGCGAGCGCAGTAGAAATCTTCATAGAGAGCTTGGGCGGCGAGGCGTTTTGTCGGTAATGAGGTCACCACGAATCGAGGATTGGCACCCTTGTCCAGGAACTCGGCCTTGGCAACGACGCGTCGGGTGCAGCTCCAGCTCTTCAGGGTCCGGTACTGGAAATCCTTAAACACCCGCGCCGGTTTTCCGGTGGTGTTAAACTCCCCTTCGGCCTGAGTCATTTCTTCCGCAATCTCTCGCTTGAGACGGTCGTTCTTGGCCAACCCGATCACGTAATCGAGCTGATGGGCCTCACACCAACGGAGTAATTCATCCCGGCAAAAGCCGGAATCGGCCCGGATGATGATCCTCACTTCCGGCCAGCCGTGACGGATCTGGCCGATGATACGTTTCAACTCATCCACCGCTCCATCGGCACCATCGATATTGGATCGGCGCAGACGGGCGCACAACAGATGTTCGCCACAGAAGATGTACAAAGGCAGATAGCAATAGCGGCGGTAGTAGCCGTGAAAGAACCGGCCTTCCTGTTGACCATGGATCGGATCATCGGTCGCGTCCATGTCCAGAACAATCTCTTCCGGTGCCGTGTCGTGGGCGGCCAGAAACGCATCGACCATCCAGCTCTCGATCCGGTCCTCATCCATGACGATCTTCTTGTACCGCTCCTGGCCATCGGCCTCAGCCCCGCTCAGCTCCAGCCGGTTGAGCGTACACTTGCCCGCCAGCGCCTTTCCCCGGTCCCCGGCCTGGCGTCGGCTCTCTCCCAAAGGATCGGCCTTCTCCACTGCCACGGCCAGCATCGGATCGGTCCGCAGCTGGTCGTGATCGTTCAGGTCTTCATATCCCAAACAGAGCCCATAGACACGCTGCCCCAACAATTCCTTTACCGTGTGTTCGATCAACCTCTGGTCCCGGTGATCGGTAAAACACTGGGCCAGTCCGTCGATCAACCCGGTTCGCTTTTCCACTTCCCGCAACAGCAGCAACCCCAGCGTCGGAGGTGATCTTTCCGCCGTCAAAACGCGCCTTCACTTTTCGATGAAGTAGTCCGTGAAATTCGAACGTGACTTGGTTACACTCTGTTCTCATAAGGGCCGTCTCCGTTTGGCTTGTTAAACGTTTATTCCAAAACGCTTTATGCCAGACAGGGCGGCCTTTTCTGGTCCTATTGGTGAAATATGCGGGCTAGCAGCCCGTGGTAGCCAAAGTGCTTGCCCTTTCCCTGCCCTTGCTGTTTCATTATCCTGTAGTAGGTTAAATTCTGATTATATTGCAGGGAATCACCTAGGTGCTTCCTGTATTGCCTGTGGAGCCAAGCATGAACTACTGTGGGTAACTTGTTCCCGGGAGTGTGATGCGGTGAAACCACAGCGAGGCATGGCCCTGATCACGGCCCTGATCTTGTTGTCCTTTCTAACGATCGTCGGCGCCGCCCTGCTGACATCAACGACCGTCGACGTCAAGATTGCCGACAACTACAAGGTCAACACTCAGTTGCTGTTTCTGGCCGAGGCCGGGATCGACGCCGGTCGAGAAGCTCTGCGGGGATCGGCGAACGCCATCAATACGGACCTCGTAAC
>CBDAPB010000012.1:0-17412 GCA_965198265.1 Terriglobia bacterium | reverse complement strand
TGAACGAGGGCCGGTCCAGGTGGATCCGCGCCGTATGCAAGGGTCGGACACATGACGTCGGCGAGACTGAGATATTGCCCCGTGGAGGCCGCCCACCTGGAGAGCTTCCATAGCCTGGTGCAGGACCCCCACGTCCGCCGCTATCTCATGGACGGCGTCGTATTCCCCAGAGAGTGGAGCGAGGAACGCGTTCGGGACAGCCAGGAGCTGTTCGAGAGACGCGGTGTCGGGATCTGGCTGGCGCACACCCTGGCGAGGGACGAACTCGTTGGGTTCTGCGGCTTCCTGGAGATTTCGTCGATTCACCCCGAGCCGCAGCTCGTATACGCGATGTTCGGCCGCTTTGCGGGTAAAGGATACGCCACAGAAATGGCCCGCGCCTCGATTCTGCACGCGAGTAAACAGCCCGGCTTCAGGGAGTTCTACGCCGCAGTCGACGAAGTCAACGGAGCCTCTGTGCATGTACTCCACAAGTTGGGCTTCGAACAGATTTCGACGCTAAGGGGTAACCTTGGGAACACCTTCTTATTCCAGCTGAAGCAGATGGACTCTTGATGACGATCTCCCGATTCTTCGACTGGTTACAGCTCGCCGTTCTCATCTTCATGGCGTGCCTCGCCTTCGGGCGCGCTTTCGCCCTGTTTTTCGCCAGAGGCATCCGGGTCGTCGTCATCGACCGGGAGCGGTCGCGTGCGCGAGCGCTGGCCGATCTGCTATGTGTCATGTTCTTCGTCCTGTGGGTGTATGAAATCGTCGCGCATGCCTGGCCGCTGGGGACCCATGTCGCTCCACAACCGATGGATGTCGTACTGGTCGATGTCGTCGCAGTCAAGGCCCTCGGCGCCGTGTTGCTGGTCGCCGGATCGTTGATCTACTTGCTAGCGCTGGTCGCTTTCGGAGACTCTTGGCGTCTCGGTATCGATCGCCATGCCCATGGTCGGCTCGTAACCGGCGGCATTTTCGCGTGGACCCGGAACCCGATCTACGTCGGCCTGGACTGCCTGGCCATCGGTGTGTTCCTGATCCAGGGACGCCTGATCTTTCTGGCACTCGCCGCCTTCCTCATCGGAACGCTTCACGCCCAGATCCTCCACGAGGAGCGCTTTCTCCACCGGGCCTACGGGGACGCCTACCGTGACTATTGCGCGCAGGTGGGACGCTATCTGACGCGACATACAGTTTAGCTACCCAAGCGGGAAGGTCTGAGATATCTTGACTCGACACAACCCACCCAAGAGGAGTCAACCATCGCGGAAAGAATAGTGCAGCTTAACTTCAAGTTCAGCGTTACCGGCGCGGAATACCAAAAAGCCGTGGGCCCCCTGGCGAAGAGTTCGCCGCGCTCCCTGGCCTTCGGTGGAAGATCTGGATGCTCAATGGAAGCCAGAGCGAAGCCGGTGGCATCTACCTCTTCGAAGACGAAGGGTCCGTTCAGAACTTTCTGGAAGGACCGCTGGCGGCGCAAGTAACAGATCACCCCGCGCTCAGCGACTTCAGCGTCAAGCAGTTCGATGTGATGGAGGAGATGACTACCATCACGCGAGGACCGGTCAAGGCTGCGGCGGCTGCCCAGTAACCGCGATCGCGCGGCGCGCGCCGAAGCGGGCCCGGACAACGGGTGATCAAGGGAGCCGCCTAAGAAGATGCCGGTACTGGTCGGGCTGTCGGTCACGACCCAGGCCTTGAACGCCGACCGGTCAGAACCTATGGTGCTTTGGCAGGCCTGTTGGTGGACGTGGGGTCCATCGATCCGCGAAACAGTTGAAGGAGGATCGGAAGAATGCAGAATCGAAAGAGCTTGTCGCTCACCTTATTCATCGTGCTTCCGTTCCTCTTGGCGGCCTGCCACGCGGTCCCGGACGCTGCAGATGCCGGTGATGTGGCGGCCGCCTCCACCGGCGACATGCCGACGTTCCAGGTGGATCCCTCCTGGCCCCGGGAGATGCCGAACGACTGGATCATAGGCGCCGTCACGTCTGTGTTCGTGGATGCCCAGGACCATGTCTGGGTGACGCACCTGCAGGAAACGTTGACCCCCGAGGAGACGGCCGCCGTGCAGGATCCACCCATCGGCATGTGCTGCGTCCCGGCGCCCACGGTGATCGAATTCGACCCTCAGGGCGAGGTCGTGCAGGCGTGGGGGGATCCATCGCAGGACATCTCCGTGTTCCCGAGAAACCCTCACGGGCTCTTCGTGGATCACAACGACTTCGTCTGGATTGGCACCTACAGGCACCACCGCGTCATGAAGTTCACGCGCAGCGGCGAACATGTGATGACCATCGGCGAATACGACCAGAACGAGGGCAGCAACGACACCAACTTCCTGGGCGGGCCGGCCGGAATCTGGGTGGACCCCGACACCAACGAGGTATACATCGCCGACGGCTACCGGAATCGCCGCGTGGTCGTCTATGAGGGCGAGACGGGAGACTACCTCCGGCACTGGGGGGCTTACGGCGAAACGCCGGACGATGACTACGACTATGGCGACCGGGATCCGGCTGGGCCGCCTCCTCGCCAATTCTCCAACGTGCATGGCCTCACCGGGTCCAGTGACGGAATGATTTACGCGGCGGATCGCCGGGGGAACCGGATTCAAGTGTTTCGTCAGAGTGGCGAATTCGTAGCGGAGAAGATCATCGCGCCCCTCACGCGGGCCTCAGGATCTGCGTTCGTCATCGCGCTGTCACCCGACCCGGATCAGACGTGGCTGCACCTGGCGGACGGCACAAACCACAAGGTCTGGACGCTTCGGCGCGAGGATCTGGGCGTGGTAGGTGATTTCGGTCGAGGGGGGCGCTTTGTGGGTCAGTTCCTTCGGCCACACGGGATGGGCATCGACTCCCAGGGCAATCTGTATGTGGGAGAAGCATCCACCGGACGGCGCGTCCAGAAGTTTGCGGTTCAATAATTGCCGCCTAGACAGCTCTGTTGACAACATTGGTCGGTAAATGGCGACGCGTTGGGCCGCTGCGAGACCTGTAGGCCGTTATCCGTTGTGGTGTCGCCTGGCGCGCATTGGCCGGTAACTGGCGACGCATCTCCAGTGCCCGGCAAGAATCTGAGACGCCTCGCCAGTCACCCTCGAATTGTCGGTGAGCGACACCTCAACGGCCTACGCCCAACGGCCTACGCGCGAAGCGCTTGAGTCTCTCTCCATCTGGAGTTATGCATGAACCAGAGTCAATCCACGCCGGACACCCCAAACGAAACGCTTCGGTCGATTCTCAAGAGCCAGTATCATGCGTCCCTTGCGATGCTGCTGGAGACACTCGAGCGATGTCCCGATGACGTCTGGTCGGGCGACGAATACAAGAACTCATTCTGGCAAATCGCTTACCACACCGTGTTCATATCGCACCTTTACCTTCAGCCAAACCAGGCCGCTTTTCGACCCTGGGAACATCACCAGGCGGAAGTCCAGCACCAGGACGGCATAGCCGGGCCGGCGGACCCGGACAGCACGCTGCCGCTGGTTCCCGAGCCCTACACGCGCGCGCAGGTACTGGAATATTGGAAGGTCTGCGATCGGCTGGTTGATGATGCTGTCGACGCGCTGGACTTCGCCAACCCCGAAAGTGGGTTCTATTGGTACAAGGTCTCCAAGCTGGAACATCAGTTCATCAACATCCGCCACATTCAGCACCACACGGCGCAGCTTGCCGACCGCCTGCGGGCAGCAGCCGACATCGGCATCAGCTGGGTGGGAGACCGCAACCCGGAGCCTCCCGCGGGATAATTGACAGCCGCAGGGTTGTGCCGGTGCCGCGCTAGGGTACTCTCGAGAACGACTTCGATGGCCGAAACCGAAGCGAAAAACACACCGGAACCGACCTGGGATCCTGTCCAGTACGAGCGGTTCAAACAGGAGCGCCGGCAGCCCTTCGTGGATCTTCTCGCGCGGGTTCCGGACATGGATGTTCGATTCGGTGCCGACCTCGGCTGCGGGACCGGAGAGCTTACACGTTTGCTGGCCGACCGGTGGCCGGACGCCCAACTCTGGGCGATCGATCGTTCCAACAAGATGCTCGAGCGAACGCGCCACCCGGATCCGCGCCCCGGGTTGGTCTTCATCGAGGCCGACCTCCGTCGTTGGCAAGCGCCGGAGCCGCTCGATCTGATCTTTTCGAATGCCGTGTTCCAGTGGGTACCCGACCATGCAGATCTGCTGTCCGGACTCGCGTCTCAACTCGCTGCCGGAGGTCTTCTAGCCGTCCAGGTACCGAACAACCGCTCCGAGAAGGCATATCGGATTCTGTCCGACCTGGTTGAGAGCCCCCGTTGGAAGGAACGTTTGCCGGCGAGACAGCTGCTCCCTTCGGTCGAAACCGCGGAATGGTACGCCCGGCATCTGCGTCGCCTGGGGCTTTCGGCAGAAGTTTGGGAAACGATCTACTACCACCAGCTCGACAGCTCCGACGCCATCGTCGAATGGCTGAAGGGCACGGCATTGCGACCGATTCTTTCTGCCTTGTCCACAGATGAGTCGGCAGAGTTCCTCGCATGCCTTGGCCCTGAGCTCTCGCAGACCTACAAGACCGGCCCTTCAGGCGTGATTTTCCCGTTTCGCCGACTGTTCTTTGTCGCTCGACGCGGATGAGAAATGCGGTCGGCCTGAGGGCGGAAAAGACGACTATGACATACGAGCAGAAACAAACCGAGTGGGAATCCTTCGCGCCCACGTGGATCAAAAGGTGTGACCAGGGAGCTCCGAACCGTGACGGCATGCTGGACCGCTGGATGCTGGAGGTGCTCGGTCCCGTGAAGGGTCTGAAGATCGCCGACCTGGGCTGCGGTGAGGGAAGGTTTTGCCGGATTCTCGCGCAACAGGGAGCCTCGTATGTCCTGGGTGTGGATCTGTGCGAGCCCCTCGTCGCTGAGGCGCGCAAGCGAAGTGTTTCGGATGTCGACGACTATTTGATCTCAAACATGGAGAGCCTCGAGCCGGTACAGAGCGCGGCTTTCGACATTGCCATCAGCTACATCAGCCTGGTGGATGTCGAGAATCTCGAAGCTGCAATCATGTCTTCTTACCGCATCATCAAGCCCGGGGGGCGCTTCGTGGTCTGCAATCTCGCAGCGATGGCGACCTCTACGAATTCTCGCATCACGGATCCCGACGGCTCTCGGATGGCGTTCCGGGTCGACCACTACTTTGACGAGTCGGCCCGCATCATGCAGTTCCGGGGACACCCGCTCACCAACTTTCATCGGACGCTCGCGACCTATGTCAACGGCTTTCTCGACGCTGGATACGCACTCCGGGGAATTCGGGAATCGAAACCCGACGAGGAGGAAGGTGACCGTTATCCGGATCTCGCGAACGAGCTTCGCGCGCCCTCATTCGTCATCTTCGACCTCCAGAAACCTCGGACCAAACGGTCGAGGACAACGGCGGGTGGATTATCGGGGTGAACGACACCAGGGCGTCAGCGGCAAAGTACTACGACGTGAACCCCGACCGTCCGGCGGACGTCGACTTCTATCGGGCCCGCATTCCCTCACCCGACGCCGAAGTCCTCGAGCTTGGGTGCGGCACCGGCCGGGTTCTCATCCCGCTGACTGGATTCTGCCGGTATATCCATGGCATCGACGCCTCCGCTGCTATGCTCGATATCTGCCGCGAAAAACTTCGCAAAGGCGGCGTCCCAGCCCAGCAAGCCCGGATTCAAGCAGGAGACATCGCAGACTTCGACCTGGGGCGTCAGTTCAATCTGGTGATTGCCCCGTTTCGCGTCCTTCAGAACCTCGAGACCGACACTCAGGTTGACGGGCTGTTCAGTTCCGTCGGCGCGCACCTGGCCCCCGGAGGCACATGTATTCTCAACGTCTTCAATCCGAATCGATCGCGCGAGGCAATGAAGCGGGAATGGTGCGATTTGAACGAGACTCAGGAGTGGGAGGTGACAGTCGATGGGCGGCGGATGACTTGTCACGACAGGCGGCCGCGGCTCGAGCCCGAAAGGGTGATCCTGTACGTGGAACTGATCTATCGCACGTACGAAGCGAACGCGCTGGTCGAGGAAACGATTCTGCCAATCGCGATGCGCTGCTACTACCCCGATGAGTTCGTCTCCTTGATCCAGAACCACGGCTTCACTGTGACCAATCGTTGGGGTGGATATGCCGGGGAGAGCTACGGCGAAGGGCCCGAACTGGTGGTTGAATTTCACAGGGTATGAGTCGATCCATGGCATAACCGCAACCTCACGATCAGCTGGCACATCCCACTATTGCTCGCCACGATCCAGTGAACGCGTATACGATGGGGCACGCTCGACTTGCGTGGTTGATCAATCAGTAGCAGATAGCGCAAGCTTCTCGCATCTGGGGATCAACCGGAGCCATTCGCAACCAAAACTGGACTTTTCAAGGGAGGCGCTACCATGCCAGTGTTCGGTCGCTTCAAACTCACGCTTATTACGGGCATCACCATGATCGCGCTGTCGGGATGCGGGGTGGAACCGTTGCCCGAAGTCGTCGAGCCGGAGCCGGCCGACGTCGAGACTGCCATCACCGATCCGGCTATCAATGACCTGCCCAATCCCAATCCAACGGTAATCCAGGGGTGGGGCCCCCTGCCCGACGACAGGACCTGGGGGTCGACGGCAGGCGTCGATATCGACCCCGACGGGCACGTCTGGGCCTACGATCGATGCGGCGCCAACGCGCTGGCCGGCGGCTGCGACACCTCGGACGTTGATCCGATCCTCAAGTTCGATCGTTCGACCGGGGAAGTTCTGACGAGCTTTGGGGCCGGGCTATTCGTGCTGCCCCACGGGCTCCACGTGGACAGCGACGGAAACGTCTGGGTAACCGATTCCCAGGGCAACGAGGCTGGAACGAAGGGGCACCAGGTCATCAAGTTCAGTCCCGATGGTGAGGTGCTGATGAGGTTGGGAACGGCCGGGGTTGCCGGTAGCGGGCCCGACACCCTCAACCAGCCATGTGACGTGATCACTGCGTCGAACGGCGACATTTTCGTCTCGGACGGACACAGCGGCCAGAACGACAATCCACCCGAAGGCGCAACGGGACGCATCGTCAAGTTCACGAAGGACGGGGAGTACATCAAAGAGTGGGGGCAGATCGGCACGGCGCCGGGAGAGTTCCGGACCCCCCATGCGCTTGCGTTCGACTCCCAGGAACGCCTCTTCGTTGCCGACCGCGGGAACCATCGAATCCAGATATTCGACCAGGAGGGGAATCTTCTCGACTCGTTCGAGCAGTTCGGCCGCGTGAGCGGGTTGTTCATCGACGCGGACGACACGCTTTACGCGATCGATTCAGAGTCGAACCCCACACGGCATCCCGACTGGAAGACGGGCGTCCGGATCGGGAACACGACCGAAGACCGCGTTACGGCCTTCATCCCACCGCATGAGACGGATGCGGGGCCTCACGGCGCCGCCGGCGAAGGTGTGGCGGTCGATTCCGAGGGCAACGTGTATGCCGCGGAAGGACCAAATTCCCGTCCGGTCGCCGGGGGTGGGCTGACGAAGTACGTCAAACAGTAAGATCGAAATGGGCAACCCGATCGTTTACTTCGAGATAGCGGGCCCGGATGGAGCCCGCCTTCGATCCTTCTTCGAGAACGTATTCGGGGGGGTCGTAGACCAGACTTCAACGATCTCGTCTGCGTCCACGGGCGGGCTTCGAGGAGGCATCCGCGAAGACCCGCCGGACAAAGTTCTGTATATGGGCGTGGACGATATCGATGCCGTTCTCGCGAAGGTCGAGGCGCACGGCGGAAGCGTGGTCCTACCCCGGACAGTTGTGCCGGACGTGGTGACGTTTGCGCTGTTCAAGGACCCCGCCGGGAACCTGCTCGGGGTCGCCGAGAATGGAAGCTATACTACATAGGATGTCGAAACCCTGTTCGAAACGTCGGCGCCCGGGGAGCGAGGTTTAGAAGCCGACCCACTACTGCTGGGTATTCGAGATGCAGGTTGAGGATCTTGACGGACATGCGTGCGATTCGGTTCGGAATCATCCTTGTCCAAGACAACCTTTCGATGGGAAAGATTGGGGGGGGGCAGATCTCCTGAGGAGGTGTAGGTGCGGTCTATGACCGCACATTCTTCAAGCCGAAACGATGTGCGCTCATAGAGCGCACCTACACCCGATCCTGAAGTTTCGCCATCTCACACCCTCCAACAGCCTTAACCCGTCTCCGAGGGGTTCGCTCCAGCTTTCGACAGCAAACCGGGTCTGGGCTCCGCTCGTCAGGGTGGCCAAACAGTTCCCGCCGCGGCGGCTCGCCCGAATCCAGGAGGTTCACACCGCTTCGGGCCGTCACGTCACCCAGGAACTGCCGTTCCCGCAGTGGGTTCCGGACGAGATTTCTGCCGAAGCCTCGCGCTTGTCCGAAAATGAGGCCTTTCGCAGGCTGGGCGCTTGGTGGGACCGCGTGTGAGCCGTGGGTATTGAAGCAGTCCTGTTCGACGCCGACGGCGTGATTCAGAAGCCCGCTGAAACGCGCCCCCTCAGGTGGTCCAGCTTCCTGGGCTCTCCCAGCGATCTGGACGGTTTCCTGGGCGACGTTTTCGCCGCGGAAGAGCCGGCGATCGACGGGCAATCGAACTTCGTCGAAGCGTTCCAGGAGATTCTCTCCCGTTGGAAGTGGCGTGGCACTGTGGACGATGCTCTCGAAGCATGGACAATGATCGAACCCAACGAGGAGATCTTCGACACGATCAAAGTCGTCAGGGAGATGGGCGTGACGTGTCACCTCGCGACGAACCAGGAATCGCACCGGGCGCGTTACATGTCTGAGACGCTCGGCTACAGGGATCTGTTCGACAAAGAGTTCTACTCCTGCCGGATGGGCCTGAGAAAGCCGGATGCCGACTACTTCCACGGCATTCTGGAAGAGATCGAGGCACAAACGGAGAACGTCTTGTTTATCGACGATCGTCTTGAAAACTTGGATGGAGCGCGGGAGGTGGGTCTCCATGCGGTGAGGTTCACTCTCGAGGCTGGTCCCGGGGCGTTTCGGCAGACATTGCGAGAGTCGGGCGTGACCGGTGCCTAAAGGACAGCGGCCGGAGAGTCCGCAATCCGGTATCCCAGTGTGCCCCGAACTCTGCTGTTCAGTCGACATGTACTGACGGGTGACGAGTAGATCGATAAAAAGCTGAAACGAACCGCACAACGGACAACGGATAACGGATAACGGCCTACGTTCTTTCCAGATATGCCCGTGCCGAAGGTAAGGAGAGCAACCCGCGACGATGCGCCCGCCATCGGTCTGGTGCATGTCCTCTCGTGGCAGTCCGCCTATCGCGGTCAGATGCCGGATGATTTCCTGGATAACCTCGACGTAGAAAATCGAACCCAGACGTGGATCCAGGCGACCCAGAGACCCGAGCGGGATGTTTTCGTCGCCGAAGATGAGGAGGGACACATCGCCGGTTTCTGCGACCTGGCCGCCTCTGGCGACTCGGATGCTGATTCCAGCACCGGCGAGATTACGGCGATCTACGTTCATCCCGGGAAATGGAAGAAGGGCTTCGGTGCGGTTTTGTTGTCTTCTGCCATAGATAGGGCGCGAGAGCGTAACTACGGCCAGGTTACGCTGTGGGTACTGGAAACCAACCGACGCGCGCGCGCCTTTTACGAATCGTTCGGTTTCGACGCCGACGGCGGCCAAAAGACCGAGCGTCACTCCGGAGGCTTCAGCCTCCATGAAGTACGCTACAGGCTCGAGCTCACCCCGACTTGAGCCGGTGAGAAGGTCAGTGGAAGGCAAGAACAGATATGGGTCCATCTATCGATGACAAGCGAGCCCTGTTGCAGCATTTTCTGGGCGCGCTGGCATACCGCACACAGAAGGCATTGAAAGGGTCACCGCCGGATTTCGGCTCCTTCCGAGCCGCGGATGGCGTCCGCACACCTGCGGAGGTTGTGCGTCACATGACGGGTGTCGTGAGCTACGCGCGTACCCGTTTCGTCGGCGGGGAGTACCGACCAGCTCTCCTGCCTTCTTTCGACGAAGAGGTCCGACGCTTTCACGAGATGCTCGACGTCCTCTCCAATCACCTGGCGGAAGGCGCCAGCGACACTTCACCTGAGCGGCTGCTCCAGGGCCCACTATCCGATGCGATGACTCACGTGGGTCAGTTGGCGCTCCTCAGGCGTCTGGCAGAATCTCCTGTTCCTCCGGAGAGTTTTATCGAGGCCGACATCGACCCGGGCAACCTCGGGCTCGAACAGCCCGAACCCGTCAGCCCGGACGAGGACTGGCCGGAAGCGCCCCCGGGCTGGGTGCCGCCGTCCAGGAAAACCTGACCCGCTCGTAGCGCGCTTTGGTCCTTACTTGCCCCTGATGACTGACTCGTTGTTGCAGCTCGATCAAACGATCCGCCGAGAAGCCGACGGAATCCTGGAAGGCCTCGGCATCCGCTCGATTCTCGCGCGATACGGCAGGACATGTCTGACCGGAAGCTATCGCCTCGAGCTTTCGACCCCGGTTCGTTCTCTGTGGTTGATCCGACGGCCGGTCACTACGGGTCCAATGAGAACGTCGATCCGGTCGCGGAGCGTCCGATAAGCGACATCTTCCGCGCCGTGCAGGAACGAAACGTCGAGCTTCGAACCTTGCCCTGTCTATGGCAGTTGCGCGAAGACGTGGCCAACTCGACTCTCGAGTTTTCGATAATCCGCATGTGCAACGCGTCGGCGCCTCCGCGGGGATTCGAAAGCGCGTATTCAGTGCCGCAATAGAGAAAGGTCGATTGGATTCAGGCAAGGGCGGTCGACGCAAATCGGACTCGGGAGAGTCCACCGGGTGTAGGTGCGCTCTATGAGCGGAACCATCTATTGGCGTCGGGCCCACCGTCCCCCTTCCGACGAAAGACTGAGCGTTCACGGACCGAATTGCTGTGCGCGGGTTCGTGGAGAAAGAGGGTTGGTCCGGTTCCCCCACGCCATCCTTGGCCAGAACAGAGTGCGGTCATAGACCGCACCTACACCTCCCTTAGGACAGGCGTCTCCAAAACGTCCACCCCTCGAAAAGCCGTTTTGTTGAAGAAGAGGATCGGTCAGGGAAGAACGATCTGGATCTGATCGAGCACTGCCCGATCCGGAGGAAGCTCGTATTCGCCCGCCGGATACCAGTTCAACCACAGCAGAAAAGCAATAACATCGACCCGGCCCTGGGAGCTCAGCTTGTCGGAGGTGTCTGGCGGCATGTCGCCGACCATCTTGTGGAGGTCGCTGAGCGGCCGCCCATCCCACAAGCCCGTAAAATCGCTTCCGACGAGAGGAGGCACATCCTCGTTTCCACCAACCAGACCACCGCCATGACAGTAGCCACAGTCGTAGCTGTTGACGAGCTGCTCGCCCCGGATCGCCTGCTCTTCGGTGAAGACACCGTCGAGGACGGAGCGTTGCCATTGAGCAGTAACCGCGGAATGGAAGACTGCGACGATCGCTATTAGTGCAATTATTAAAGTGAAAAAACGGATTCTCATAGTGCGTCAAGATTATGCCAAAACAATCGTCCGAAACAAGCGGAAGAGAGCCAATCGAATGGAGTCAGTCGAAACATTCAGCACCGACCGCCTGATCGCCTGGCGCCTCCGAATCGATGATTTTGACGAGATCTGCCGCATGCATCGTGATCCGCGGGTCATGGCGACGCTGGGCGGTGTTCGCGACGAGGAGGAGACGCGGCAGTATTTCAGTCGGAATCTGGATCACTGGGACACTCATGGATACGGGCCTTGGATGTTTCACGACAAGGCTGGAGACGGCTTCGTCGGCCGCGCGGGACTCCGAAAGGTCGCCCTCGGTGGATGCAACGAGATCGAAGTCGGCTACGCGCTCCTCGAGGAGTGGTGGGGCAGAGGTCTGGCCACGGAAATGGCAAGAGCAATTTTGGAGGTCGGGTTCAACCGGTTGGGCATGGAAAACATCGTCTGCTTTACGCTAACGACCAACCGGGCGTCTCAGCGTGTCATGCAGAAGGCCGGATTCGAGTTTGAACGCGACATTGTTCACGCCGATCGACCGCACCTGCTTTATCGCGTTGTCAAAGTGCGGGACGCCTGAAGCCCTAGCCCGGATAATCCGGGCTGGGAATCTACTCGATCGCAGGAGGGTATCCGGGAGGCTGTGCTTTTTCGGTCAACATCCGCCGGGTCACGAAGTAGAAACGCCCGTTCAGACACACCGCTGCGACCGTGAGGCCGGCGATCAGTCCGATCCACATTGCCTGTGGCCCCATCGACCGCACTACTCCCAGCGTATAACCGAGGGGCAGACCGATACCCCAGTACGCAACGAAGGTGATCACCATTGGCACGGCCGTGTCCTTCAGTCCCCGGAGAGCGCCGGCACCCGCAACCTGCGAACCATCGGACAACTGAAAGATTGCAGCCATGAACAACAGCTCGACCGCGATCGCGGTAACTGTTGGATCGTTCGTGTAGATTCCGACGATCAGCTCGGGCAGCAACAGCATGATGGCCGCCGCGATCCCCATGATCACCAGGGACAGGGCTACACCGACGAATCCGGCCCGGCGTGCCCCGATCTGGGAGCCCCTCCCCATCGCCTGCCCGACCCGCACCGTGATCGCCATCGAAAGGCCGAGCGGAATCATGAACGTGATCGAAGCGATGTTGATAGCGATCTGGTGACCCGCAACCACGTTCGTCCCCATCGAGCCCATCAACAGCGCCACGGTCGCGAACAGGCTGGCTTCCAGGAAGACGCTGACCCCGATGGGCAGACCCAGCTTGAGGATCTCCCCGATCTCGTCAAGCCGCGGTCCCTCCCATCGTTCGAACACACCGAACGGTCGGTAGTAGCGCTGGAGTCCCACGTATGCCGTGATGCACAGGAACATCATCCACATCACAAGCGCGCTTGCCCATCCGCAGCCGACCGCGCCCATCGCCGGTACGCCCAGGCGGCCATACATGAACACGTAGTTGCCGAAGATGTTTGTCACAAGGCCTACAAGCCCGATAAGCATGATCGGTCGCGTCATCGACACACCCTCGCTGAAGTAACGCAGGACGACGAAAGCACAGAGTGCGGGGAGCCCCCATGTGATGGCGTCGACGTAGCCAAGAGTGATCGGGATGATTTCCGCCTCGATCTCGAGCCAGAAGAGAATTGGATCGGCGTTCCTCACGATCAGAAACGAAAACAGCGCAAATCCCTGGCTCATCCACAGCGCCTGCCGTACGAAGTGACCGACTTCCCTCGTCTTCTGAGCGCCGAACAGATGGGCCACCGATGCGGTGACCGCCATCATCGATCCCATGATGAAGATGGCGACCGTCATCCAGAGGCTTCCGCCCAGAGCCACCGCGGCCAGGGCTCGGGCACTCAGGTTTCCCGCCATCACGGTGTCGACGAAGTTCATCGCGATCTGGGCAAGCTGTGCCCCGATGACCGGCAGACCGAGCCGCAGCAGCGCGGCAGCTTCCTGCCTCAGCGGGCCGAAGCCCGAGCCATCGCCCTCTGGTTGTCGGTTCGAACTCATGACCCTCGAGTAGCGATCAGCCTTCAGCTTTCAGCGATCAGCTCCATTGGATGGGACGATCGTCCCGTTTCCGGACTAGCTGAAAGCTGAAGGCTGACTGCTGATAGCGTCTAGTGGCCTGTAACAGTGCTATCGGTACCATCGCCGATGGGTCTTGCGGGCGAGGTCGCGGAGGGAGACGGAAAGCGATGCTCTTTCATCGGTGACGGCTTCCGACAAAGAGATCGCCCGCAACCCCCATCGGCCCGAAGGGTTCGGCGGAACGGCGCCGTCTTCGGTGTCGTGACACCCTCGCAATGAAACAGCATTGGCTCGAGCGTCACTCCTAGAATCCGACGCCGTTCCGCCGAACGCTGGTACCGATAGCACTGTTACAGGTCACTAGAGTGGATTGGTGGCGAAGGCGAACTCCTCTACGGGCTCCCCACCGATGAGGTGTTCCTGTATGATCCGTTCCAGAACCTCCGGCCGCGCCGAGTGATACCAGATCCCCTCTGGATACACCACGGCAATCGGCCCCTGCTCGCAGATTCGCAGGCAATTGGCTTTCGTGCGGTAGACGCATTTTTCTGCGTGAACCAGGCCGAGTTCGCCCAGGCGCCGCTTCAGGTAGTCCCAGGAAACGTTCGTCTCATCGCGCGGGGCGCACTTGGGCTTCGTCTGGTCCGCGCACAGAAAGATGTGCCGCTCGATCCGGCCGATCCCGAGGTTACCGGCAATCTTGTCCAGAGACTCGGAGGGTGAATCTTTCGGTTCCACCGAGAGATTGTAACAGCAAGGAGAACGGGACCCGGTTTGCGCGTGATAAGTGAGAGAGCCACTGTGAGGGGGACAGGGGCTTGCCCTGTCCCCGGGTCTCCGCTAAGCAGAACTGGCCGGGAACGACGAAAGCTCCGCTGTCCGCCAGGCAGAAGAGGCGGGGAATGAGTCAGACCAGATCTCCCTTACCGTCGGGATTGAATCGCGTACTTGAAGGAGGTCTCCGGAGCCTCGATGTGCCCGGTCGACACCAGACGGGCGGTCGCGTCCGCGACAACAGACTGGTAATACCAGGCAATGAACTCGGCCAGGGCGGTGTAGCGGGAGGCGCGAATCTGTTCGTGAAGGCTGATGAATGTGCTTCGCTGCGACTTGAAGTAAGGAAGCAGGTAGTCTCTGGAGAACACGCTGGCGAAAATGCGCCACTTGCGGGCGTCTTCGCTTTCATACACGGCCGCTTCCGATCGGAGGTCGTCGATACGGATCCGGAGATTTTCCTCGGGAACGGTACCGACCGACACCACCTGGTACCGGCCTGCGCTCCTGGCCTGACGAACGAGGTGAGCGGGGGCCGCATCTCCCTCCGTCATCCAGGCGTAGTATCCGTCGCCGCGCCGACGGGCCCGCCTCGGCTCACCACCTGCCAGGAGAGTCTTGTCGTCGTAGAAGGCATCGAGCATCCCCCCCAGCAGAACCCCCCCGACCAGAGCCTGGTAGAGCACCTGCTTGCGGGGCATCTCCCGGGCAGCCTCCAGAGACGACACGAACTCCTCAACTTCGGCCCAATGGCTCTGGATGAGACCGGCCAACTCTCCTGCGTGACGGCTGACTTCCGGAAGCAGAATCGCAAGCTCCAGCTCACGCAGTACGGGAAACCCGGGTCGCATGTCGTAGTCAGATCGTCCTCGGATGAGGCGGCCTTCCTCAAGATCGTCGGCCAGTGTGAGAACATCGACGCGCTCCGAGGCGGTCTCTTTGATGTACTTGTCGACCGACCAACCCTCGTGGAAACCGATGATGAGCCGGACGGTTTCTTCGTCCGCAAACCGTTCCTGGGCGTCCGAGGAGTAAGGAAACGATCCGAATTTGAAGTCGGTGTGGACTTTCGGCCGCTCTTCCTCCTTCTGTGCCAATCCGGCAGGCACGGCGAGGGCCAGGAGTGTGACCAGCGTGACGAACCACACGCAACCGGAACGATGAAACATCGAGATTTGAGCCAGTTTCAAGGCTTCTTACCCCTAATTTACGATTCAGGCAGATTAGACGGTATTTCCGCGGTAATGTCTACCCTTTCGGCCCCCAAAAGCTTCACCAGAAGAGTCTCAACCCCATTTGGATGATTCGCGGCGAGCGCGCGACAAAAAGAGCGCCAAAGTCTGGCGAGTCTGCAAAATTCTGCATCGTCGGCGGCGCGACAAAATTGGCGCTGTTGAACGCGTTGTAGAAATCGGCGCGAAACTGCGCTCGCAAGAGATCCGAAACTCGAAAGGCCCGCATCAGCGCCAGGTCGACATTCGCCAGACCGGGACCGATGATCACGTTCCGCCCGCTGTTGCCGAAGCGGCCGAATTCGGGTGCTTCGAAAGCATCGGTGTTAAAGAAGCGGAGTGGAGTCGGGTCCGACACCCGCGGATCGCCCACCAGGTTTGGGCGGTTGACGATTGGACTCCCCGTGCCGGCGACATCGGTGCCCAGAATGGCGGACAGCGGCGTGCCGGATTGAACCATCCCGAGGGCCTGCAGCTGCCAGCCGTTCAACCAGCCGCCGGAGAGCGGAAGGTTGTAGGTTCCCGAGACCAGCAGGCGATGCTTCACGTGGAAATCGCTGAGTCCTTTCTCCGAAGCCAGGTCGTGGCTGTTCTGGGGAAGGATGCTGATCAGTGTCGCGTCGTCGAGCGACCTGGCCAGACGGTAGTCTGCCCGCACACCGAGCCCCTGCGAGAACCGGCGGATCAACCCGAGATCCATGGCATGGGTCGAAGAAGCGGCGCTGGTCTCAAACTGAAACACGTTTCTGAAATCCGGAAACGGGCGCCGGTCGTCCAGGGTGCCGGCGGGACCGGCCAGCGGCTGGTTCAGGTTGATCTGGCGGCGGAGACGTGTCCCCTTCTGTCCCGTATAGGCCAGACGTGCCTCGTAGTCGGCCGATAGGGTCTGTTCGAGGGTGAGGTTCCAATGCTGGACATATGGGTTCGCCAGCGTGGACGCGGTCGAGAAGATACTCGGCGGCACCGCGATGGAAGGATCCCCAAACACGGTCTCCAGGTCGAAACGAGGCACCACGGGATCGTTGTTCTCGACGTCGAACCGGACGAAAGGCGGGTTGAGGCCCAGGAGGAACAGACTGTCTCCGACGGCGAGGCTGTCGTAAAAGATACCGTACCCGGCGCGGACGACGGTGTCTGGAAGAGGACTCCACGCGACACCAAGCCGAGGTCCCCAGTTGTTCAGGTCGGACGGGTACAGCTGTTCCGGCGATGTCTGGAGCTCTCCGGACGCGGTGAAGTTGGCCACTCGGCCCCCGGATTCGGCGAACGGAGTCTGGTAGTCCCAGCGGAGTCCGGCGCTCAGGTTCAGCAGGGGGCTGACTCGCCAGTCATGCTGGACGTAGAGGCCGGACGTCCAGGTTCCAAACTTACGTCCGGTGTCGCCCTGGATTCGGAGGGCGTTTGCCGGCAGACCCAGAAGTAGGTTAGCCAGTGCGTTGTTGGAAAAGGACCCGCCGGTGAACTGAAACTGGCCACGACTCAAAAGGTCCATGAATGCGTCGAAGCTGAAATACCGGATCGATCCCCCCACCTTGGTAGTGCGTGGACCGTGCAACCAGGACACGTCATTCGACAGCGCGTAGGTCCTGTTTGTCCTCTCCTGGGGGATATTCGACCCGTGACCGACGTTCGAAAACTCCGTGATGATCACCGCCGGCGTTCCCGCGTCTGCAGGGATGGTGCGCGGCTGGCGCAGGTGGCCGAACGAGAACCCGATCTGATGCAGGAGTCGTGTGGAGAAAACGTGCGTATTGTTCACACGGAGGGTCTGTGTTGCGAGAGCGTCACGCACGCCAAAGCCGGGCAGGTTGGTGATGCCGGTGACCAGGTTGAACGGGTCATCCGTCGTGTCACGGCTGTACTGGTACTCGATGGATGTTTTGT
>CBDAPB010000011.1:0-14709 GCA_965198265.1 Terriglobia bacterium | reverse complement strand
TCCACCAAATCCACCACGAATCGCGCCAGGTGATTCTCCGGTAGCCAGTCGTGTAACGACGGCGGCATCAACAAGCCCTGGTCCAGATCGTCGATCAGAAAGCATTTCATAATGCCTCTTTCTACCAATCTCTTCAGCCATCTCAGGTCCGGACTGCTCTTCCGATCCGTGAATCTATTCCCGACAGGCTCCTAGCTAAACGACGAAATCTGTTCGCCGCGTTGGCCGCGAACGAGGAGCAATCATACACCGAAAGGCGAAGACGTCAATAGGCTTGGGAAGGCGCAAACTGAGTGGCAACAAGCAGTTGTCACGCCCCACGGGTCAACGTCACGGGCTCCCCTGCAACGTGGTTGCGGAATCGGGAACCAGCCTCGATCACCTCCCCGTCCTTGAGTGTCCACCGCGGCTCCAGGAGCCGGTTGCCCTCGAGCGTGTTCCCGGCGATTCCGTCGGAGAAGAGAAAGTCGCCGCGAACAAGTTCAAACACGGTCACGTCGGCCCGAAACCCAACCTGCAGGCTGCCACGCCGGCTCTCTTCCCTGAGGACACGCGCTGGCGCAGCGGTGGCTTTCTCGATGACTTCATCCAGGGACAGACCCAGCGCCAGAAACTTGGACATGACGACAGGCAGGCTGAACAAGGCCGGCCCGCGGTAGTTGGTTTTCGTGATGTCCGTACTCAGGGTCGTCGGAACCAGACCCGCTTCAAGAGCGGCGCGGGCGAGCTCGAAGCTGAAGTGGCTCTTGGCGGGCGCCGCGTCGATGACGATGCCTCGCTTCTTTGCCTCGAGCAGGTTGGCGATCAGATCATCGTCGCCGCCGAGCACTCCTCCGATCCGTTGGGAGTACACGTGAGTCAGGATGTCTCCGGGTTCGAGAAACGACAGAAGACTGCGGTTGAATTCCCGCAGCACATCCCGGTGGACTGTTTCTTCGGAATTCAGGCCGAGATGGACCATCAGCGGTAGCCCTGCGGCTGAACAGACCTGCCGAGCGGTCTTCAGGACTTTCATGTCCGGCTCGACGACCGCTGGGCCGTTCGCCCGAATCTTCATCCCCCGGATGACATCCCTCTCCGCATCGATCAGGCGCAGCGTGCGGTCAGGATCGACGCTCTCCCAGGCAATCTCCGGCGATACCGCCTGGCCCGTCGGGCACAGATGAAGGAATGAGAAGACATCGGTCCGCGCGTGGGGCAGGATGAGTTCCTTGAAGGAACCGTAGTTGGCGTAGCCGACACTTCCGGCGTCGGAAACGGCAGTCACGCCGCAACGGACACCGGCGGCGTCGGGGTCGAGCGCGATCGGCATGATGCCTCGTGCCACGTGGGTATGGATATCGATCAGGCCCGGGGTGAGCAGGCGGCCTTTGGCATCGATCACCCGATCTGCCTCCGATCGAGAAAGATTCGATTCCACAGCGACGATCACGCCATCGGTGACGCCGATGTCCCGGCGATCGTGGACTCCGGCTGCCGGGTCGATGACGGTTCCGTTTTGTAGAAGGAGGTCGTAGGCCATGAGCGATCCTTATGCTGTGGCTGAGAGAATCTTGTCGGGGTCAGACATCGCGTCAGCGCGAACGCGTCACGCACCCCTCCCTACAGGCTAGCGAGGACCCGCTCCACGGCGCCGAGAAGCAGGTCCGCATCCCGCTCTCCGAACTGCAGCGGAGGCTTGATCTTCAGGACGTTGTGGGAAGGTCCCTCGGCACTCAACAAAACACCGTCGGTCTTCGACTGTTCGATCAACCGCGAAGTCTCTTCGGTGGCCGGTTCCAGCGTCTCGCGGTCCCGGACCAGTTCGACTCCCATGAACAGGCCCAAGCCACGAACATCACCGATCATCGTGTACCGTTCGCCGAGTTCTTCGAAACCCGCGGCAAGGTATCGGCCCACCGTCAGCGCTCGTCGTTGCAATCCTTCCTCCTCGATTACGTCGAGGACGGCCATCCCGACGGCGCAGGACACCGGGTTTCCTCCGAACGTGCTGAAGAACTCCATGCCGTTCGCGAACGAGGCGGCAATCTCGTCCGTGGTGACGACGGCCCCGATCGGATGTCCGTTGCCGATCGGCTTGCCCAACGTCAAGATGTCGGGTACGACACCCTGCGTCTGGAACGCCCACATGTGAGTCCCGACCCGGCCGAAACCGACCTGAACTTCGTCGACAACGCAGAGACCGCCGCAGCGCCGGACGTGACCAAAAGCATGCTCGAGGTATCCGGCCGGCAGAACGACCTGTCCCGCACAACCCAGGATGGATTCGACGATCAAATGCGCCGGCCCACGTTCCTCTTGTTCAAGCCGCCGACAAACCTCTAGTACCGATTCGGCGTAGGCTCTTCCGATGGCCGCTCCAGTGCCCCGGTGAGCACCACGGTACGGGTCGGGTTTCTCGACCTTGTGGACCCAATCGGGCAGCCCGGCTCCGCCCGGCCCCTCGCACTTGTACGGGCTCAAGTCCACGAGCGTTGCCGTGTTGCCGTGATACGCACCGTCGAGGACGATCGCATCGCGCCGCCCCGTGTGGGCCCGTGCGATTCGGACAGCAAGTTCGTTGGCCTCGCTGCCAGAATTCACGAAAAAGCACACGTTGAGTGGATCGGGAAGAGTCGCACTCAATCGTTGGGCGTATTCCACGAGGTAAGGGTGCAGGTATCTGGTGTTCGTGTTGAGGAGGGCGGCCTGAGCGGCCTGCGCTTCAACTACCTTCGGATGACTGTGACCGACATGGCAGACGTTGTTCACGCAATCCAGGAAAGCACGGCCACGCTCGTCGAAGAGGAACTGGCCGCGGCCTCGAACGATCTCCAACGGCGCTTCATAAGACAGGCTCAAGGACGGACCCAGCAGGCGTTTCCGTACCTGCACCAGTTCGTCAAGAGACCACGCCCGCCTGCCAATCGGCGTTACGGTGATCGGCGCCAGACCGCAGGCATGACGAACCCGGGCTTCAGCGGCTTTCCAGTCGAGGGCCTCCAGACGCTCCAGCATCGCCCAGGCGTCCCGGTCCGTGATCTGTTTGTGCGCATTTGCGGGGTCCTCCCTGGCCGCGATTGCCGACATCGTCACGCTCACACCCAGTCGCATCGCCATCAACGGGACGAGGACCCGAATCTCGGTGTCTTTCAAGGGCCTGAGGGCGTGATAGCCGCGAGCGATTGTCGACGCTGTGGCCAGGGGGTCGTCGTCTTTGAGACACGCGTAGGCGGAAGCGATCGCCAGCTCGTTGACCGTGTGCGTGCGAACGATGTCACCGAAGTCCAGGAGGCCCCCGACCCTCCAGACGGCGTCGGGGTCGGACCGAACCAGCAGGTTCTCGTCGTTCGCATCGTTGTGGATGACCGAGACCGGGAGCTCGGCCAGGAGCGGCAGGATTCTTCCGCGGTACTGCACCAGAAGCCGCGCGACGATCGCCCTCCTGCGGAGATCCGGAATGACGCCGATCTCAGGAGTGATCCATTCGGCGCGGCGCAGATCCCAGCGGAGTTCCCGCTCCATCGCCGGATGCCGGAAGTCGGCGAGACAATTGTCGAGTTCTCCCAGCGCTCGGCCGATCTCTTCGAGCAGCGCCGGGGTGCGCTCGGGGGTGGACGAAAGGGGTCTCCCGTCGAGGTACGTCAGGACACGAAGCCAGAATTCGTCACCGCCCCCACCCCGCACCCGGCAAAGACCATCACCCGAAATCGAAGCAACGACTCCCGGGCAGATGCCCCGTTCCCAGCGCTTCGCGACCCAGTCCATCGCCAGGTTCTGAAACTCCAGCACTTCGCCCTCGACCCCGAGGTTGGCGATCTTTGCGACGAAACGCCCGGCTGAACCTGCGTCGAGAAGGAAGTTCTGGTCCCATTCCGACGGCAACGATTCGACCTTCCCGGCCAGACCATAAAGCGTTCGGACGAGACCCTCGACGTCTTCGGCCGCGAAGGCCGGCTTGTTAGCGACGGTAAGGACGGATGAATCGACCAATGCGCCTCTCGCTCAGCGGATGATCAGCCAGACGCCGGCCAGCAACATGCCGATGCCGGCCCCGCGGGACAGGTCCAGCTGTCGAATCGCAGTATTGAAGAGACCAAAGTGGTCGACCAGAGCGCCGACGGCAAACTGCGTCGTCACGAAGATGGTGAACGTAACGACGAGCCCGAGACGCGGTGCCGTGTAGCTGATCGTTCCGACGATCACGAGTCCCAGGATCCCGGCCAACAGCGTGTAGGGGGGGACGGCTCGCCACGCAGCGAGGTTGCCGCCCCGCAGGACGAGCGCTATGAGTGCGATGAGCAAGCCACCACTGCCATAGGTGATGAACACGCTTTCGAGGGTTCCGATTCCCCGGTCCAGCTGTCCCATGAACTGGGCTTGCAGTGCGACGGCGATCCCTCCAACGATGGCGAGAGAGATCAGAAACAGAGAGCTGGTCATTGGCAATTGTCCTTGCTATCGAGTGAGTTTCCCGATGAGTTCGCAATGCTTCGGGAATTGCGCGATGAGTTCGGTCCGGTTTCCGAGTTCGAAATCCGCGAAATCAAAACCGGGCGCAACGGTACAACCAACGAGGGAGTAGGATTCGAAATCGTCCCCGGTGGCTGCAAACCAGGTTTGAGCTGGAATCAAGACCTGAGGCCGGCTCCGGCTCAATTCGGGCCCAAGGTGCATCTTCTCGTATGTCCCTCCATCCTTCAATAGGTGCAGTGTCATCGGCGATCCCGAGTAGTGGTGCCACACTTCGTCCGAGTGGATGCGGTGGAACGCAGAAAAGTCCCGGCCCTGGAGCAAGTAGTAGATCGCCGTCGCCATCGGCCGTCGGCCGGAATGGTTTGAACAGCATTCCCCTACCTCGGCGGTACTTCGATAGGTCTCCAGATAGTGGCCACCTTCAGGATGGGGGTTCAATCCCAGACCCTGGATCCAGTATTCGGCGTTTCTTCGATTCATTCGTTCCGTTGCTCGAGGGCAAGCCATTTTCGCCCGCCGGCGGGCGGACAACAACCCCAACCCTGTTGCGTGAATCATTGCTCGACAACGGCTGGCCATCTGCGCCGCGATCCTGCAACCCTCAATAATGTTCCCGGCGCTTTGTGTGCCGGCGGCTTGCCCGAAGCAGTGGCGCAATCAGGGCCCTTCAGATTGGACAAAACTGTCTGCACCTAAGCCATTGTTACAGAATCAGTTGCATGACGACGACGGTGTTCGGCGTCACAAACCGGTTTCCATTTGCTAAAGTACTCTTCATGGCATCGAGGACGTTTCTTACGATTTGTTCCGTGCTCGCCGTTGGCACGATGCTGGCCGTTGTGGTTCCCGCCCAGGAATACCTGCCGGACCTGGCCGTGGACCATCCTGCGATCCAGTACTTCGACCGGCCTACCGACGATGCAGTCGCCCGCCTGACGAAGAGAATGGAGGCCGGGGAAGCCGCTTTCGATCTCCGGACTGACGGGCTCGGGTACCTGCCTTCCCTCTTGGAACAGCTCGGAGTGAACACCGATTCGCAGGCGCTGGTATTCTCGAAAACGAGTTTCCAGGCGCCTAAGATCGCTCCGGACAACCCGCGCGCCATCTACTTCAGCGACGACGTGGCAGTCGCTTTCGTACGAGGCAGCGACGCGATCGAAATCGCTGCCATCGACCCGGCACTCGGACCGGTGTTCTATACCGCGCACGTAGGCAAGCTGGAACAGGAGGGTTTCGAACGCCGCGAGGTGTGTCTGCGATGCCACCAGGGTCCTGCAACATCGGGAGTCCCCGGCATATTTGTCGGCTCGGTGTTCCCGGGCCCCACGGGAAACCCGTCGCCAGTCGATGCGATCATTACCGACCACCGTACGGAATTCGGAGAACGGTGGGGTGGATGGTACGTCAACGCGACAAGCGGGCAGCAGGAGGACCGCTCGAACGCCGTGGCGCCGAACCCGGCTCAGCCCCTGGTGTTGGACGAGTTCCAGCGTCGAAACCTGACCCACCTTTACGGGAAGGTCGACACCGACGGATATCTGGAACCGGTAAGTGACATCGTGGCGTTGATGACGTTTGAACATCAGACTCAGATGCTCAACTACATCACGCGAGTCGGCTGGGAGGAGCGGATGGCGCTCCATGACGGCGACACCTCCGCGTTGAAGCGCGCACAGATCGACGCCGACATCGAAGCGCTGGTCACCTACATGCTTTTCGCCGACGAAGTTCCGCTTCCGGAACCAGTCGAAGGTGTCTCGACGTTTACCGAGACCTTCCCCGAGAGGGGACCGCGCGACGGGCAAGGCCGCTCGCTCCGCGACTTCGACCTGGAAACACGCCTGTTCCGATACCCGTTGAGCTTCATGGTGTACAGCCGATCGTTCGACGCGCTACCCCCAAAGGCTGGTGCAAAGGCCAACCTGACCGACGACGACCGCCGTTCCGTCCTGGAGATCCTTCAGGACACAAAGCCGGACCTACCCGCCTATTTCCACGAATCGGCCAACTAGGAGTCTGCGCGGCAGAAGGACCGGAATTGCGCGAAGATATGGGCCAACCTATCGGACGATGCTGAGCCACCGTCGTTGAGAGATTGGTTGGCCGAAGATCACCTGTCGTACTTCATATCGGACGCGGTGGACGCGATGGATTTGAGCGCGTTCGAACAGCGGTATGGAACCGAGGGTCCGGGCAATCAGGCGTTTGATCCGCGGATGATGGTGAAGGTGCTGATTTATGGGTACGCGACCGGAGTGTTCTCGTCCAGGAAGATCGCGGCGAAGTTGACCGACGACGTAGCGTTCCGGATGTTGGGAGCGGAGAACTTTCCGGCGCACCGAACGATCTCGGATTTTCGCAAACTGCATCTTGAGGAGTTCGGAAACCTGTTTGTGCAAGTGGTGATGATGGCGCGGGAAGCGGGGCTGGTGAAGATGGGAACCGTGGCGGTGGACGGGACCAAGATGCGGGCGAATGCAAGCAAACGCAAAGCGATGAGCTACGAACGCATGAAAAAGCAGGAGACCGAATTGGGTGAACAGATTCGGGATCTGTTGAACCGGGCCGAGGCGACCGATGAGGACGAAGACGAGCGATACGGCAAGGACCGGCGCGGAGACGAACTGCCCGACGGGTTGGCCACGCGCAAGAAGCGCCTGGCCACGATACAGGCGGCCATGAAGCGGCTCGAAGAACGTCAGATGGCCGCGGACAAGGAAGCGGGACGGAACACCAAAGATCACAAACCCGGATGCGGAAAGAAGCCATTCAAACGTCCCATGGGGGAACCTAAACCCACGGCCCAGGACAACTTCACCGACCCGGAAAGCCGGATGATGAAGACCTCCACCGAAGGGTTCCAGCAATGCTACAACGCGCAAGCGGTGGTGGATTCCCAGGCCCGGATCATCGTGGCAACAACGGTGACTGACAATGCATCGGATGTGGGGCAGTTGGAACCCACGCTGGATGCGTTGAGCGACAATCTGGGGGAGCGTCCCGACCGCGTGCTGGCCGATGCGGGATATCGATCCGAGTCAAATCTGGGGATGTTGGAACAACGTCAGATTGACGGGTATGTTGCGATGGGTCGCGAGAAGGATCTCGCCCGTGCCCCACTCCCACCCAAAGACACCGCTGTTGGTCGGATGATGAGAAAGATGAAAACCAAGCGTGGGCGTGACCGCTACCGGGCCCGAAAGCACATTGGTGAGCCGCCCTTCGGGTGGATCAAGTCGGTGCTCGGATTCCGACAGTTCAGTCTACGCGGTTTGGACAAAGTGACCGGGGAGTGGAATCTGGTCACTCTGGCGGTGAACTTACGACGGATGAACGGGAAGATCGAATGGGCATAATCCGGAAAACCGCAACCCGGCAGACCCGATACACGGCCAATTACGGGTGTCCGTACAACTCTGAACTCGTCGTATCGGAAGAATCGGTCGATTCTCCTCCGAAGACCCTCTCAAATCCCAATCAGTCCGAGTTCTTTGCGCTCTGCCGCGCAGACTCCTAGCGCACCGTTCGCTATCCAGCTATCCAGACCAATATGTGTGGGAGGGCGAAACTTCAGGATCGGGTGTAGGGGCGCTCTATGAGCGCACATCGTCTTAGCTCGAAGGATGTGCGGTCATAGACCGCACCTACACCTGGGAGACTGCTACGGACAGCTACTGGCCACCGAGTCCAGGGCAGTCAGGCTGATACGGTCACGTTCGTCCTGACGTACCAGCGCGCCCTTGGCGAGCATCCTGTGGCCCTCGTGGGCGTCACGGTCGAATGAACCCAGCATGAAGAAATTCCCCAGTTCGAAAGTCTGGGTGCTGAGCTGCTTCGCGTCGGCCGCCTTGAGCTCGATTTCAGTCGCTTCTTCGGTATTCCGAGCCCGGACCGGGTCGGTCGCCATCGTCAGCGTCCAGTCGCTTCCGGAACGCGTCATGCAGCCGACCACCTGGACGCTGGCCCGGTCCGGAAGCGGCTGTGGCCCGTCCTCTCCTTCGATTCGAATCATGGACAGACCACTCGTATCCAGTCTCGCGGAGCCTGGCGGAAAGCCGTTTGCCCACAGGATGTGGCTGAGGATGTTCATGTATTCGGGGGCACTCAAGGCCGGTCCGGCGGGCGGCATGTTCTGCATGAAGCCATACAGGCTGTCGAGCGTATCTTCTCTCCATCGCTCGAAGAATCGATCCCCGTAGAGTTCTTTTGCCGCGAAGCCACCCGTATCGCGGCCATGGCACTTGATGCAGTTGGCTTCGAAGAGCGCCTGTCCTTCCTGCGCCTGCGCGTCCGTATAGACACCGTCCCACACGCTCCCGTGATTGGTGTTGCGCCGTGCCTGCGCACGCATCTCCGGCGAGAAAGCAAGGCCCCCGGAGATTACCAGTAAGGGAATCAGTATGATGGTCAGTCTTCGAGACATGATTCCGACCATAACAGAAAGGAGCCCCGCCAAGGGCTCCTTTCGGCTTCGAGTTGTCAGTTGCGGCAGGTCGCTACCGCCTAGCTTCGAGGATGAGCTATTGCCGTTCCTTGTTGCTTTCTTTGAGGGTCTTCACCACACAGGTCGCGGCCCGGCAGTGATCCGAGTTCTCCGAACCGAGACTCTCGAGCCACGTGACGACATCGGGATACTGCAGGTTGTGGGGTTTCGGCCCGTTGGCCATGTCCGCGACCGTGTCTCCGGTTTCGCCCTCAACTTCGCGGTCCGTCTCACCGATACCGCCGAAAACCATCTTGGCCCGAGCTTTCACGTTGCCGCCCATGGCCACGAGGTAGGTCATCACGTCGATGTTGGTGGTCAGTGCCGCTCCGTGCAGCGGCGTGTAGCCCTGTTTGTCGCCAGCGTTCGGGTCCGCACCGACTTCCTCCACCAGGTACTTCACGGCCGCCAGACGTGCATCCGGAACCACGTTGCTGGTCTGCGGCTCGAGCCCGAAGCCCGCCGCAGCCTGCAGAGGCGTACCGCCCAGGAGCGTGGGAATGCTGGGGTCTGCGCCTGCCGCCACCAGTATCTTCATCGCGGCTACGTCATTCGATTTTGCAGCCCGCCAGAAAGCCGTCGCTCCTTCCTGCTTGATCGAGTCCCCATGGAACGACCGGAACCACAGCTTCTTCCCCAACCTGGCGTTGAGATCGGCCCCGCTGCCGATGATGGCCTGCAGCAGGTCGAGGTAGCCGGTCTTCTCTTCGGAAAGGCTCGGAGCCGGATACCACGTCCGTGCGGCCCACTGCGCATCGATCACCGCGTACAGCGGGGTCACGCCGGTCGTGCTCACCAGATTCGGATCGGCGCCATTCTCGACCAGGTACATGGCGATGTCGAAGCCTCCGTTGAGCAGCGCGGAGGTGAGGGCGCTCATGTGGTCGGCCGCGTTGACCCGGTCGACGTCGGCTCCGGCCTCAACGAGTTCCCGTACGACGTCCATGTGGCCTTCACGCGTCGCAAACTGCAGGGCGGTCATCCCGCCCATGGTGGGTAAGCTGGTCGCACCTTCGCGTCGTATCTGCCGGGAGCGGTTCGTATTCTTTTGCTCCCGCTCGCGGTACCGGTACTCCCGTTTGACTATCTCGGTCACCTTCGTGTTGTCGTCGAGCGCCGCACCGTTCGCGGCGAGCAGCTTGACCACGTCGGCACGACCGAGTGACGCAGCAAACATCACGGCATTCTGTTCGTTCGTGACGTCCTTGGCGTTGACGTCAGCGCCGCGATCCAACAGGACTTGAACCGCGTCTGTCTTGCCCGAAGCCGCAGCCAGCATTAACGGAGTCGTTCCGTTGGCGTTGGTGGAATGGATCTCCGCGCCGGCCTCGGCCAGGAGCTCGATCATTTCCGCGGTGCCGTTCTTGGCAGCCATGAACAGAGGCGTGAGATCGCCCAAGCGGGTCTTGACGGTAACGTCTGCACCCGCCTCGACGAGGAGTCGGGCCATCTCAACATCGTCCCTGTATGCCGCCCAGTGCAACGCCGTCGTGCCGTCTCCCTGCGCTACGTTGACGTCCGCCTGCCGGCCAAGTATTTCTCGAACCGCATCCAGATCGCCGCGCATGGCCGCGTCCGCCAGCGGCGCGTCCACCGGAGCAGCCAGAAGCTGTCCGCCGACCGCCGCCAGCAGTAAGGCCATGCACAACCCGGTAACTACGCTTTTACCGAACATGTGTCGTCCCTCTATGAGTTAACTGTTTCCCTACGTTCTAACACTGCCTCCGATCGATCAGCTAGATCGCAAGCGGCCCGGTACTGTCGCCGACTGTTTCGGTCTTCATCCCGAGTTTGTGCAGGGTCGTCAGCAGGATGTTGGCCTCCGGCGTCTCATCAGGGCAACGCAAATGCAGGTTGCCCTGAAGCGTACCCGAGGCGTGGCCGAGCAGCACCATCGGCACACGTTTGTGGCCGTGGATATTGCCGTCGCCCATCGGGCTGCCGTAGAGCACCAGCGAGTGATCCAGAAGGTTGCCGTCACCGTCGGGGGTATTCTTCAGCTTGTCGAGGAAGTACGCGAGCAAGCCGAGGTGGTAACGGTTGATCTTGCCAATGTCTTCGATCAACGAGGGCTTCGCCTGGTGGTGCGACGCCGTGTGGAACGGGGTATCGCAGCCGCTTTCCGGGAAGACCCGGTTGCTGGTGTCGCGGCTCAGCTTAAAGGCGGACACGCGCGTCACATCCGCGGCGAAAGCCAGAGCCTGAAGGTCATACATGAGCTTGACATGCTCTTCCCAGTTGTCGGGCACCCCGATCGGGGCGGTCGGCAATTCCCTTTCAGCTCCGTGCTCGGTGTTGTACGCCTCGATCCTCTGGATCCGGCGCTCCAGCTCCCGGATGTTCTCCAGGTAGTCGTTGAGCCGGGTGCGATCCACGGGGTCGAGATCCTTGCTCAGCCTGGCGACATCGTGGGTGATGCCGTCCAGAATGCTGCGGTTGATCCGTCGCCGAGTGGCCCGGTCTTCGGCGGTTCCACCCGAACCGAACAACTCCTCGAACGCCAGACGCGGGTCGCGCGTCATCGGCAGCGGAGTCGACGGTGAGGACCAGCTGATCGTGTCCATGTAGAAGCAGCTGTAGTGGTAGCCGCAGGTGCCCGAGGAATCCAGGTTCTCAATGCTCAGCTGGATCGACGGCAGCGGCGTGTCCTGCCCGAACTCATGCGCGTACATCTGGTCGATCGAAGTTCCGTTGTAAATGTCGGACCCTTCGGTCTGTTTCGCGTGAGCAGCCGTCAGGAACACGGCACTGGAGCGGAAGTGATCGGCACCCACCTCTTCGGCTGTGATCGCGTCGGCCGGAGCACAGTCGGTGTCACTGACGATCGTCGTGTAGTCCTTGAACGGCTCCAGAGGCTTTATGATTTTCCCGAATTCAAAGTCCCGGCCCTGGGTGCCCGGCGCCCAGAGGTTGTTCTCCGTGCCGTACATCGTACTGCCACCGTTTCCGTGAACGATCTCGATCGCGGCGAAACGGCTTCTCGGGTTGGCTGCCGTGTTCTTCAGTGGTGTCTGGGCAGGCACCATCGATTCCATGAACGGCAGCGCGACCGCAGCTCCCATACCTCGAAGCATCGTACGGCGTGAAATGTGTTTCTTTGTAATGAACATAGGTTTGGCTCTCCTCGTCTGTTAAGCGACCTATCCTAGGTTAAAGCAACTGACTGACTCGAATACTTACTATGCCTGATCGATCTATCAATTCAGCAAGTCATCGACTCATCAACTCATCAATGGCGGCCGGCCTGAGCCTGCTCGTCCGTCGCCGGGTTGAGCGTCCTCATCTGGAACGGGACGCTCTCGATGACGTTCATGACGAACGTCGAAAAGCGGTTGTTGTCTGCTGCCGCGGCCCTTCTAATCGTCCGGACCGTCGGCATGTCGCGATAGTCCAGCACCCGGCCGACGCCGTATGCCAGAAGGTTCTCCGCAAAGTTGCCCAGGAACGCCTCTGAGCGATCCAGAACCGCCTGGCTGAGGCTGACCACCCCGTCCAACTCCGTCCCGTCGTACATCCTGGCGGACGCATCGATGGGAAGCCCTTCGTCGTTGGCGCGCCAACGCCCGATCGCGTCGAAGTTCTCCATCGTCAGGCCGATCGGATCCATGATCTGGTGGCAGGCGTTACACACCGGGTTCCCCCGGTGCACCTCAATCCGCTCGCGAACCGTCAGTATCTTCTCGTTGTTGACGCTCTCCTTGAAGGGAGGAACGACGGGCGGGGGGTTCGGTGGAGGCGATCCCACGACGACTTCCAGCACGTACTTCCCGCGCGCCACCGGTGAGGTCCGGTTCGCCAGCGAAGTCAACGTCAGTACGCCACCCTTGCCGAGCAACCCGAAACGGTTCGGGTCGCCCAGCTGGACGCGGCGGAATCGGGTGCCGACGACGTTGGGAATCTCGTAGTGTGTCGCGAGCGTTTCATCCACGAACGTGTAATCGGCCGTCATCAACTCGAGAACGTTTCGGTCTTCCTGGACGATGCTGTGGAACAGCAGTTCGACCTCGCGTCTCATCGATTCGGCCAGATTCCGCGTGTAGTCCGGGAAGATCGTCGGCTCCGGCGCCACCTCTTCGATGCCCGCCAGTCGCAGCCATTGCGATGCGAAGTTGGCCGACAGCGTTTCTGCTCTCGGGTCTGCGAGCATGCGCCGGACCTGGCTTTCCAGGACTCCCTCGTCTCGTAAGCTGCCTTGACTTGCGATCTCGACCAGCTCTTCGTCGGGGGAAGTGCTCCAGAGGAAATACGACAATCGGGAAGCCAGCTCGAGGTCGCCAATTTGATAGCTCTGACCGGGCTCCACGCCGACCGGGACGCGCTCGAAGCGGAAGACGAACTCGGGTTTCGCGATGACCGCCTGAACCACAGTCCGGATACCGGTTTCGAAATCGCCTTCGGCGAGGCCGACTCTGTACATCTCCATCAGCCCTTCGAGATCTTCCGGAGTCGCCGGCCGTCGGAAGGCTTTGGCGGCGAGGTTCGTCGTGATCTCCTCGGCGCAGCCCTGCTCTTCGGCGGGATTGTCCGGATAGCAGATGAAGATCTTCTGGCGGCTCGGGGTATCTGAGATTCCCGTGATCTTCAACGGCCCTGTGATCGTCATGGTCTGCAGGTGCGGCAACGCCGTCATGCCTGCATGAAGGGCGATACTGACATCCATCAACGTGTGCTCGACCAGCCGGTAGTGGTCTTCTACGGGACCGTCGAAGGTCTGGATGAACGCTGCAGCAACGTTGTGCGGTCCCGCCGTCACCTGCACGGGATCGGTCACCATCACAGCCGTGGTTTCTTCCTGCAGCGGATCGACCGTGAACACACCCACTCGCTCGCCGTCGACCGAGATTTCGATCTGCTGGCCTTGCAGAGACTCGGGAAGGTTGGAGCCGATCAACTCGCCGGTGTAGTAGTAGTACATCTCCAGGCCGAACGTGTATTCGCCGTCCGCCGGGAAGTTGTGCGTGACGGCCGTCCCACCGCGCGTCCCGAACGGTGTGCCTTCGACGTGCCGCATCTGGTTGGTCACTTTGGCGACGTCAAACTGTGCCATCACGGGTGGCGCCTGTGGATCGCCCACGGCCTGTCTGGCTATCTTGTCCGCGGCGCGCACGTAAGCCTGCATGAGTGCGGGCGTAACAGTCAGGGCGTCGGCCATGTTGTCGAAATTACCGGTCCGGCCGTCGGGCGGCAGCAGCGCTCCGACATCGATGTCGAGGTCGAGCAGGTCGCGGATGGAGTTCCTGTACTCTCTCCGGTTGACACGGTGGAGTTCGGGCGCTTCGGAATGCGGCACAGCGGCCTGATCGATTCTGGTTTCGAGCGCGGCGGCAAACGCTTTCAACTCGGTGGCGGACGGACGGGGCATGCCGACCGGGGGCATCATGCCGGAACGAACCTTGCGGATGACCTTCTCGGCCTGTTCGGCGTTCTGCTCCGGGTGCGCGACGTCCACTTCGTCCCAGGAGAAAGCGCCCTCCATGAGAGCAGGGTTGTGACACGTGGCGCAGTAGTCGGTCACCATCGCACGCTGCGATTCGAGCGTGGACAGAGTGCCGCTTTCCTGGCCGAAGGCGACGGGGGCATCACCTTGTCCGAAAAGCACGATCGCAAGCAGGGCGAAGCCAACGCAGACCAAAGTGAACTTCATCAACCAACCCTCCGCTAGGAGTCTGCGCGGTAGAACGATTTTGGGTCATTGTGACCACAGCATAGTGTGTGTGCGCAGCACTTAGCATCGACATGTAGTACCGGGTTTCTTCTGCCGCGCAGACTCC
>CBDAPB010000010.1:0-9077 GCA_965198265.1 Terriglobia bacterium | reverse complement strand
CATCGACTTCACCTTGAACGCCATCCCGAAGGTCCAAGTTATCGGTCGAACGATAAATCCGCTCGCGCCCGATGGTTCAAGCCGGATCAACACTTTCTATTTGGTAGCGCGAGACTGCGCGCTCAGGGAGCGATCGGAGTCACTCCGAAACTACGCGACTGGAGATGACGAGTTTGAGGTTCGGGGCGTGCCACCAGGGTCCTACACCCTGTATGCCGCTTACACGGTGGGTCGCCCTCCCGAGATCACCTTCTACTCGGGCTCGACCGCTGTAGACGTATTTGATCGAGACGTGACGGGTCTGACGGTGACGATCGACCCGGGTGTGTTGCTCACGGGCAGGATCCTGACGGATGAGTCCTCGACCACTTCGCCAATCGACCTGACACAGTTCATACCACTGCTGTTTGCTGCAGACGAGAAGCCTGGGATCCTCGCACCAACTGCTTTTCTTGGACGAAGCCAGATGGTGGACGCGGACGGTACGTTTGAAATCCCCGACTCCGCTCGCGGGCGCTACCGACTCGTCCTGACGCCAAGGCCCCCGGAAGATGTCTACCTGGTCGCCGCCCGCTTGGGAGCCGAAAACATCCTCGGCCGGGCATTCGATCTGAGCGGAGACCCTCCAGGCGAACTGGTGCTGGAATTACGAAGAGGCGGCGGCCAAATCCAAGGCGCTGTGACCGACCAACAGGGCAATGCGATGGGCCAGGCGCACGTTGTTCTCGTGCCGGGACAGCCCTTTAGGGGCGACCAGGAAGCGTACAAGACCGCCTACACGGACCAGTCCGGCCGGTTCACGATCCGAGGTATCCGCCCAGGCGCCTACACGCTGTTCGCCTTCGCGATGATCCCCCATCGCGCATGGATGAACGACCGGTTCATGGCGCCTTATTGGACTCGAGGCGTCGTGCTCAACGTAGACCGGTACGAAGAAGTGGACCAGGGGCTCGTCGCGATTGCTACCGGACCCTGAGCTCGGCGGGGCTTTGGATCAAGAAATGGCTTTACCGTTCGCGGGAACCTTGCGCTAAACACCAGCGGATAACTCTCTTTTATCGTGCCCTAAAAAGAGGGGCGTTAGCGTCGCCTCTTTTGGTCCTTTTCCGAGCCTTCCCGTGAGGATAAATCGGACGGTAGGGGCATGAACATTTAGTACTTTATAGCTTGGTGAAATCCAACCTGAGCCGAAAACCCAAGGCCGATATGATGGCTATCAGGTTATCTATCTTCGGCTTGCTTTGGCTTGAAAGTACGCGGTAGAGGTGTTCGCGGTTGAGGCCGGAGCGCGCCGCCAGGGCACCAACACCCCCCCCTGGGCCTGGGCGACATCGCGCAGGGCCAATAGCAGCCCTTCGGTCTCACCACTTGTTCCACACTCATCCAGCGCGACTTCCAAGTAGACCCGCGCTTCTTTGGGATCTTTGAGTGCTTTTAGAAGTCCTTCGTCGTAACGGACCGTGTGTTTCAAAACCTGTTTCTCATTCATTGCTGCGGCTCCTCAAGTCCTGCCAATATGCTTTGGCGCGTTCAATGTCGCGACTTTGTGAGCGCTTAGTACCACCGCAGGGCAAGATTACGACCGCTCTCTCCAGTTCCCCATAATACACGCGGTATCCTGGCCCATAGTGGACTCTGATGTTCAACTCGGGTATGGCGGTTGCCAAGGTCGCGCAGCAGAAGATCTGACCGCGGGTGTTCAAGTGGACGTGCCGGATGAGGCTGTCGTAGCTGACGGTCCGGTTGTAGTCGCTCGAGTGGAAGATCCCGTCGAATTCGGCCTGCGCCTCGGTTACCCAAGACGGCCAAGATCCACCTCGACGTCCAGGACCGAGAATCGTCCGTTGCACCGCATGTACGAACTCATGTACTAGAACTTTGGCATGCTCGTCGTCGGGCGGGCGCTGCAAGCGACCCAGGGTCGGATAGGGATCCCACGCTGGAGCAGATGGCGTCAGGTAGTGGATGGCCCGTATCCCCCCGACTCGCCGTCATCCAGTTGCTTTCCTGCCGCGTCATAGCAGCATTCGAATGGCGCCCGCCGGAGGTTGGCCTTGGATGTCGGTTCCGGGTACAGGAAGACGTTGATGTGTACACGTCCGCCGCTCGGCGAGTTTCGTAACTCGGTCACCGAGTACTTGTCGCGGGCCAGTTGTTCGGCGTGATCCAGTCACGTGCGCGCGAACTCAACGTCACCTTCATGGTCCGACACGTAGCAGACGGTGTACTGCGAGCTCGCTGCGGCGAGCCAAGCAAGCGTCGGTGAATCGCTGCCGGTGCACGTCTGTTGAGCGTTCGCGTGGATCGCAATGATGCTGCTCAGGGCGGCAGCAACGGGAACCGTAAGGCCAATCTTGCGATGCATCGGTTTCCCTCCTGGTGGGAATTCGAGCCTCTTTGACCACGGGCGAGACTCGTGCATGCCTCGGCTGACACGCCTCGATCACCGCGTAGCCGTTTGAAACCAGGCGACACAAGCGCCGACTCCGTCGCGACAATCCAAAATCGCTGTCACAAAATCGGATCTGCGGTTATCCCCGTTTTTCATTCTTGGATGCGATGAAGCCCGACATTCCTTTGCCTCTCACGCGCCGTATGGTGTAGCCATGATTACCGAGACGGAACTTTGGGTCATTCTCAAAACCTACGAGCGCCTCGACGAGTTTAACCGCGACCGGGTCGGCTTTAGCTGGGGTAGCCTGTCGCGCTAGCCACTTTATGAATACCGCTTCGCCGAGATCGTCTCCGACCGAGTTTCGGAGCGAGCTCAATTTTCTTAACTGCGCTTTAGTGAGATTAGTCTCATCGATTGCCATTTTTGAAATCCCTCATTTCTAACCTGAAAACCAACCGTAAGTAATTGGTTTTATGCATAAATGATCCGACGCCTTCGGGCGCGTGACTAGCCTGTTAGCCTGAACATCGGCCCGGTTATGATACTGCCGAATCGCCGCGAAAATCCGTCGGGTAGTCCGCCCACCAATATGTTTTCGATGTCCGCGGTGGGGCCGTGTCCCTGCGTTTGGACATCACGGAGGTGGGGCCCGGCGGGAATCCTGCAACGAACGACCTCGACCTCTTTCTAAACACTCCTCCGGGTCGCCCGACGCATGGGCGCCGCCGAAAACGATCTTGATCCCCGGGTGGACCTGCTTGAGTCGGCGCGCCTCGGCGACGGCGTCGGGGAATTCGCAGGTCATGCATCCGAAGCCGCCACCTTCACGTCGCGGCTTCGGATGTAGTCGTCAACATGAAAGGTCGTCATGCCCTTCAGCACGAGGTCCAGGATGCCGGCCTCATGCCCGTTCTCGCGCAGGTAGGCCGAGAGGTGGACATAGTTCAACGGCACATTGTTGATATAGGCATTGGCCTGCGCTGCTGGCCGGATGAAAGCGATATGCATGTCGGTGCGGAGCGTCAGATTCCCCTCTCCTGGAATCGTCGTCCGAAACAATATATCGCTAGAATAGCCCAGAGAAAAATTCTTGAAATGTTTTGGGTAGGCGATCAGCCCTCAGCTATCGGCTCAGGATGAGACTATCGTCCCGTTCCGGAAGTAGCTGATCGCTGATAGCACGCTTGATCCCTACAAGCTGAGAGCAAAATTCTCAAACTTGAGGATCAAGCGTCTCGACCCGTCTGAGAAGTCAACCCAACGTCGTTAAGGCGCCGGCGTTGAACGACATGGCCAACCAGGTTGTCCTTCTTCCTGAGGCGGCTTCGGGTGTGGAATGCGTGCCGTATTGCGGGCCGCTCGTCTTTTCGGGGACCTGGGGCGTCTTCCCGTTATGTGAGGACCGGACTTGAGTTTAGAGCGCGCCGGAGACCGGCGGATCATCGAACGAGTGCTGGAAGGAGACACCAACTCCTTCAACCTGCTCGTCTGGCAGTGGGAAAAGCCTATCTACAACTATATCTTCAGGATGGTTGGGAATACCGACGAAGCCATGGACCTCTGCCAGGAAAGCTTCATGAAGGCCTTCAGCGAGCTGGCGTCGCTCAAAGACCGGGACCGGTTTTCAGCCTGGCTGTACCGCATCGCACACAACGTTTGCTACTCGCGGTTTCGAAAGGACGCCGGGAAGACCTTTGTTCCGCTCGAAATCGATCCCGGCATGAAACCGGCCTCGATAGAGAACCGGTTGGCGGTGGAGAAAGCGCTCGGAGGGTTGCCCGACGATCAGCGCGAGGTCGTCGTCCTGAAGGTTTTCCAGGGCTTCAAGTTCGAGGAGATCGCCGCCGTTCAGGGCGCTCCAGTGTCGACGGTCAAGTCCCGGCTCTACATGAGCTTCGAGAAACTGAAGTCGGTTCTGGGCAGCGAGCCGCTCAACCGGTCGCAAACATCATAGGCAGGTGATTGATATGTCGCATCTGGAAGACAGACTTGCAGAGTTCGTCTACGAAGAACTGACGGCGTCGAAGATGGGGGAGGCGCGGCAGCACGTCGCTCAGTGCCTGGAGTGCCAGGGGCGCGTCTCGGAGTTCCAGAAAGTGCAGCACGCGCTCGAGACGGTTCCCGACGTCGAGGTGCCGAGACGAGTGGTTTTCGTGGAGTCCGGGAAGTCGACGGCAAAGACATGGCTGCCGCTCCGGTGGCTCGTTCCTTCCGCGACGGCTGCGGCGCTGGTGCTTGCGCTCGTGATTGCGGGACCGATTCATTTCGATCGCGGGGAATCCGGAGTGACGATCGCGTTTGGCGGCCTGCCCGAAGCCGAGCCTTTGCAGGCGGCCGCTCAACCCATCGTTGTCGAGCCGCAACCGGTCAACTACGAGCAGATCGTGGCACGCGTCACTGCCGAACAGCAGGCCTGGTTGGAATCGGAATTAACGGAACGAATTCAGGCAATCTCGGTCGTCAACGGCAGGGAGATTCAACGCTTGAGGGCCGAAATGGCGTACCTGTCCGACCTACAGCGTGCGGGGGTGAGGGACACGCTGGAGAATTCGTCTTCGATCCAGCTTCTGGCTGCCAGGACCGAGGTGCAGCAATGAGAGGATTCCGGCTGTTGGTTTTGTTGATCATCGTTCCGGCTATCCTTCCCGCGCAGGCCGGCACGGACCAGCTTTCCAGATTCCGGCAGGAATCGGCCTCGATCACCGCTGCCCTGGATGATGCCGTCTCTTCGATCGTTCCCGGACCGTTGTTGCAGCGATCCAAGGCGACGCACCTGGACGGTTATGGACTCGTGGTCACGGTCGAGGTTGCGCTGGAGCCCCCCCGGAATCCGTTTAGCGGTGCGAAGCAACCCGAAGAGATTCGTCGGTCGAGCGCCGATCGCCGCGAAGCTCTCAAGGACAAAGCGGTCGAACTGCTACAGAACAGGGTGGCGGGACTGGCCTCGGTCGGTCCGGATGAGCGGGTCGCGATCGTCATTCACATGTTGAACACGAACCCGGCCGACCTGCCCGACCTGCCCATGCAACTGGTCGTCTCGGTCGGAAAGCAGGCGGCGGCTGACCTCCGGGCGCAGAGAATCAGCCCTGCCGCGTTCCGCGACCGGGTCGACATCCGGGAATACTGACATCCCATGAAGGCGCTACTGGCTTTTGATCGGAAGCTTCTGGGCGAGCTGCTCCAGGAGCGCGACCTGATTTCCGACGAGGACCTGAACAACGCTCTCTCGTTGCAGGCGGAGCGGTCCGATCGAATCGGGAAAATACTGACGGATCTCGGATTCGTTTCCGAACGGGACGTGTTGTCGGTACTGAGCGGGCAGATCGACGTTCCGCTTTTTACTGGAGAGTACCCTGCGGTTCCGATCGAAGCCGAGAAGCTTCCTTACCGTTTTCTCCGTTCCTTCAAAGTGCTTCCGGTTCACCTCGCCGATGACGTCCTGTCGCTGGTGATGGCTGATCCCCTGGATTCGGAAACTCAATCCGCCATCCGCCTGCGAACCAACTACGGGCAGAGGGTGTATCTTGCGCCGGCCAGCGATGTTATCGCTCAACTGGACCGACTCTACGGTGAAGAGGGTGGCGATGAGAAGCTCATCGAAACGCTCGGGGACCCCTTGGCCGACGATAACATCGACCAGCTTCGAGACCTTGCATCTGAAGCGCCGGTCATCCGGATGGTCAACCTGATCATTTCGAGGGCTGTGGAGTCGCACGCGAGCGACATCCACATCGAGCCGTTCGAGAAAGCGCTTCAGCTGCGATACCGTGTCGACGGCGTCCTTCAAAACGTCGATCCCCCGCCCAATCAGCTGCGGGGAGCGATCATCTCGCGGATCAAGCTCATGGCGAAACTCAACATCGCCGAACGGCGTCTGCCGCAGGACGGCAGGATCAAGCTGAAAGTACTGGGCAAAGAGATCGACCTGCGCGTCTCGACGCTCCCGACGATGTACGGGGAAAGCGTGGTGATGCGAATTCTGGACAAGTCGAACACCGACCTGATCGACCTCCGCCGACTCGGTTTTCCGGAGGACCTCTACTCGAAGATCTGCGAGATGACCTCCAAGCCCCATGGGATCTTGCTGGTCACAGGACCGACGGGCAGCGGGAAGACGACGACGCTCTACAGCGCGCTGAAGAGAATCAACATTCCCGATCGCAAGATCATCACTATCGAAGACCCGGTCGAGTACCAGATGGACGGCATCAACCAGATCCAGGTGAACACCCAGATCGGCCTCACTTTCTCGGCTGGCTTGCGCCATATCGTCCGGCAGGACCCCGATGTAATCATGATCGGAGAGATCCGGGATCTGGAAACAGCCGAGATCGCGATCCGGGCCGCGCTCACGGGCCATCTGGTTTTCAGTACGCTTCACACGAACGACGCTCCAAGTGCGATCACGCGCTTGATCGACATGGGGGTCGAAGACTACTTGCTGGCGTCTTCGCTGATCGGGATCCTGGCCCAGCGCCTGGTCCGTGCCAACTGCGAGAAGTGTCGGCGCACGGAGCGGATCTCGGTTCAGACGGCCCGGGATCTGGATTTTCCGCCCGAGGAGTCGGAGGGCTCGATCGAACTGCAGAAAGGGCCCGGTTGCGAGCACTGCGGCTACACCGGGTACGAGCGCCGTCTGGGCATCTTCGAACTGGTGGACATCGACGAGGCGCTCCGCGAGGTGATCACGTCGAATCCCGACGCGAACGTTCTCAAGGCGCAGGCGATCGTATCTGGCATGCGTACGCTCAAGGAAGACGGCTGGAGCAAGGTGCGGGCGGGGATCACGACGCCGGACGAAGTCCTGCGGGTGACGCAGGAGGTCTGATGGGCGTTTTCGCGTACAAAGCGGTCAACCCGCAGGGGAAGCATTTCGAGGGTCGCATCGAAGCGGCCGATACTGCGGCGGCGGCTTTCAGCGTCAAGAACATGGGATTGATCCCCGTTTCTATCGAAGAGCCGATTGCGAAGCCCTCCGGAGGGAGCCTGCCCACGTTGCGGTTGCAGAGGGTCACACGCAAGGACATTCTCTTCTTTACCGAGGAACTGGCGACGCTCGTACGTGCGGGCCTGCCGTTGGACCGCAGCCTCAGCATCACTCGCGAACTGGCGACGAAGCAGGCCCTGAGAGTGGTGATCGACGACCTGCTGAAACAGATCAAAGGCGGTAGGTCGCTGGCCGAGGCCATGGCCGGCCATCCGAAACAGTTCTCCCGTCTTCACGTGAGCATGATCCGCGCGGGTGAGGCCGGTGGCGTTATCGACGTGATCCTGGACCGATTGGCGGAGTTCGAACGTTCCGCCGACGAGCTCCGTTCGTACCTGATCGCCTCGCTCGTCTACCCCGCGTTGTTGACCGCAGTCGGGCTCGGGTCCTTCGGGATCCTTTTTTATTTTGTGATTCCACGTTTCGCCACGATCTTCGAGGACGTCGGTGCCGAGATGCCGACGACGACGCTCGCCCTGCTGACGATGTCTAATTTGACCCGTGACTACTGGTGGGCAATTCTCGCCGGCCTTGGCCTGCTGGTTCTGGGTATCCGGGGTTGGCTGCAAACGTCGAGAGGGCGGCGGATGTGGAATATCGTCCAGTTCAGGATGCCGCTGTTCGGTCCGACGTTGCTCAAAGTCGAAGTAGCACGCTTTGCGAGAACCCTCGGTACGTTGATCAGCAGCGCCGTCCCGTTGATTGCAGGCGTCCGCATCGTGCAGGGCATCGCCCACAATCAGATTCTGGCGGAGGCGATATCGAAGATTGCCGACGGCGCGAAGCGCGGCGAAGGAGTGTCGAAGCCAATGAGGGAAGCAGGCGTTTTCCCGGGGCTGGCCGTCCACCTGGTTGGTGTCGGCGAGGAAACCGGGCGGTTGGATACGATGTTGCTCCAGTTGGCCGACGTCTACGAGAAAGATGTGAAAACGTCGGTGAAGGCGCTGACGGCCGTCTTCGAGCCCCTGATCATACTCGTGATGGGTATACTGATCGGGACCGTTGTGTTATCGATGCTGATGGCGATTTTCAGCATCAACGACATCGCGTTCTAAGGAGCCGGGAGGAAGCCGTGAACAGTTCGGGTCGTTCCGAAACGAAAGCCGATCGACATGCCGGACGAGCGTGGGGTCGGGAGTCGGGCATCACGCTGATCGAGTTGCTCGTCGTGATGGTCATCATCTCCCTGTTCGCCACCCTGGTCGGAGCGCGCTTGTTCAGCAATGTTGACAAGGCCCGCCAGACAACAGCTAAGGCACAGATTTCAGAATTCGAAACCGTCCTCGACCTCTTCCGCCTCGATGTTGGCCGTTTATCCGATGGCGTCGGAAGGGCTTCAAGTCCTGAGGGTCGACCCCGGCGGTATCCGGAACTGGGACGGCCCGTACCTGGGCAAGCAGGTTCCCATGGACCCGTGGGGGAACCCCTACGTCTACCAGTATCCTGGCGAGCATGGAGACTTCGACCTCCTGTCGCTCGGATCCGACGGTCAACAGGGTGGCGAGGACGTGGACATGGATATCGTGAGCTGGCAGTAGTTTCCCGTCTCGGCGGGTAATCCCATACCCGTATCCCACTGCATTTGAGTATTTTTCTGCCCGTTCGTCTTTTCACGCCCATCAGACGTCATCACTGACATGAACAGGGCGAGAGGACTGTCTCTGGTCGAGGTGATGATCGTCATGACGATCATTG
>CBDAPB010000009.1:0-55948 GCA_965198265.1 Terriglobia bacterium | reverse complement strand
TTCGGGTTGTGATCTTTGGTGTTCCGTCCCGCTTCCTTGTCCGCGGCCATCTGACGTTCTTCGAGCCGCTTCATGGCCGCCTGGATCGTGGCCAGGCGCTTCTTGCGGGTCGACAACCCATCGGGCAGTTCGTCCCCGCGCCGGTCCTTGCCGTATCGCTGGTCTTCGTCCTCATCGGTCGCCTCGGCCCAGTTCAACAGATCCCGAATCTGTTCACCCAATTCGGTCTCCTGCTTTTTCATGCGTTCGTAACTCATCGCTTTGCGTTTGCTTGCATTCGCCCGCATCTTGGTCCCGTCCACCGCCACGGTCCCTATCTTCACCAGTCCCGCTTCCCGCGCCATCATCACTACTTGAACAAACAGGTTCCCGAACTCCTCAAGATGCAGTTTGCGAAAATCCGAGATCGTCCGGTGCGCCGGAAAGTTCTCCGCTCCCAACATCCGGAACGCCACGTCGTCGGTCAACTTCGCCGCGATCTTCCTGGACGAGAACACTCCGGTCGCGTACCCATAAATCAGCACCTTCACCATCATCCGCGGATCAAACGCCTGATTGCCCGGACCGTCGGTTCCATACCGCTGTTCGAACGCGCTCAAATCCATCGCGTCCACCGCGTCCGATATGAAGTACGACAGGTGATCTTCGGCCAACCAATCTCTCAACGACGGTGGCATCAGCAGTGTTTGTTCTGGGCTATAAGTCCGATAGGTTCGTGCCATGACCTATCTTCGATCTTTATCCGCCTAATTCCGGTCCTTCTGCCGCGCAGACTCCTAGCACGGTTTGAGCGGGAAGCCAAGCTGCTCGCATCGCTGAACCATCCGAACATCGCTACAATTCACGGTCTCGAAGAACACAACGACACCCGGTTCCTCGTCCTTGAACTCGTCGAAGACATCTGAGGAAGTCTGTCAAGCCAAGAGTTCGGCCAAAGGCGAACGGTGCCGGTGAAGAGCCTCCACGTATTGCGACTCGTCGTAGGGCCGGCGTTCTTTCCAGCAACGGAAGATGATCCGGATCCATTTGTACGCCAGCGCGCGCACCGCCGCATGATGCCCGTTGCCGCGACCCCGCTGACGCTTGTAGTAGGCCCGGGCCCATGGGGAGTACGGCAGCGACAGCTGGGCGAACTCGTGGAACGTCTGTTTGAAAAACTTCGAGCAGGCCCAACGATGATGCACCCAGTGCATCTTGCCGCTTTTGACCGTGACCGGTGCGATGCCGAGCCGTTGCACATCGCTGGCGGACTTGAATCGATTCCGATCCGTTCCCATCACAACAAGCAGGCGAGGCGCAAAGACTGGGCCGGCGCCCGGAAAACTTTCAAACAGTTCGTGATCGGCGTGCTGCGCAAATAGGTTCGCCAGTGTGCGATCAAACTCATTCACCGCATCGATAACGGCCCGTAGCTGGACCACGGTGGCTCGCATCGCCAGGCTCAGACCGGTCACGATGGCCGGATCGTCCGTCAGGGGCCGTGCGACACGGATCTGGGCAATCCGCTCTTCAATCCGTTTCCGGCTGCGACACCGGTGGCTGTAATAGAACTTCCGCAACGTCTCAGGTCGGACCTTCCGCACATCGGCCAGTGTGGACCACCGCATCAGAAAGTCGCAGGCCTGGATTGTGTCGAGCGCACCGGCCCAGTCCAGGGCCTGTGGAAAATAGGATTTCAGCAACGTCGTAATCCGATGCCCCAGCCGCACGCGGTCCTCGACGGTGGTGCGGCGGTGTTGGGCCAGGATGTCAATGGTTCGCGTCTGGGCGTCTTCCGGAATCCAGGGTCGCAGACACGCCTGATGCTTTCTGAAGAAGTCCTTCAGCAGCCGCGCATCGGATGGATCATCCTTTGCGCCACTGACCGCCAGCGCGTCCCGATACCGGGCCACCGCTTTCGGATTGATCGGATACAGGACAATAAACTCGTACATCATCAAGGCATGAATCAGCGCGCCTTTCGCCTGCTCGATTGCAATCCCAACCGGCCGTCCACCGAACTGCTCGCGCAGCTGGCCGATCCAGGCGTGGATCGTCTCCGGTTTCTGCTCCAACTCCAACTCTTCCATCACGGATCCGTCCGCCGATTCCAAACACACGGCGTGTGTTCGATCGGCCCAGTCCAACCCCACGTAAGCTGCCAGTTCCATCTCTTCCGACTCCTTTCCTATTCAGGCCTGTGGTGCGTTTTTCCCCGCACGCTTGGCTTTAGCCCCGCGCAAACCTTATAGTGAGTCCTCTAAGGACGGCATCTGAGTATGCGATGTCGGACCAAAGCACTCCGTCCCGCTCGAAACTCTTCGACTAACCGTTTCGACCCGGTGGGCGACACTGATTCGTAGCGGGACGGAGCGCATCTTGAAAACACGCCCGTCCATTATCCGACTTTTTCAAATCGCCCGGTGCGCTGTGGGAAATGCCGCCCCTGTGGATATCCGCGCTAAAAAACGCGCTCGCATATCCACAGCGGCTTGGAAAAAGCTTCGCAAAAAACGCTCCGCTTTTACCACATTTCCCACAGCGTCGACGGCGGCGAATCTCCCATTCTTCTCTCCTTCTTCTCCTAGATCTCGAGCTGGACCTACTATAAGGCGACACGCTAGCCGACCGGCTGAAGCGCGGTGCGATCCCTGTCGAAGAATCTCTTAAACTCGCTCTCCAGATCGCCGAGGCCCTTGAAGCTGCACACGCACAAGGTGTGATCCATCGCGATCTCAAACCCGCCAACATCAAGGTCACGCCAGAAGACAAGATCAAGGTATTGGATTTCGGGCTGGCGAAGGCATTTGCGGGGGATGGATCGGATGCGAACGTGTCGCAGTCGCCGACCTTGAGCATGGCCGCGACACAGAAGGGAGTAATTCTGGGGACCGCCGCGTACATGTCACCCGAGCAGGCCAGCGGTGACAGCACCGACAAACGAGCCGACATCTGGTCGTTTGGTGTCGTCCTGTTCGAGATGGTGACGGGACGCCAGACTTTCGACGGCAAGACGGTGGCGCATGTTCTCGCCGATGTCCTCCGGGCAGAGCCGCAGTGGAGTAGTCTGCCTCCCAATCTACATCCAAGACTCAGGCTACTGCTCGAACGCTGCCTGGAGAAGGAAGCGAGGGATCGTTGTCACGATATTGCGGATGTTCGCGTGGACATTCAGAAGGTGTTGTCCGACCCCGACGGCGTGATCGTCCAGCCGGTTGCCGAGGTTGCTCAGGCAGCGCCCCCGTCGGCGCTGCCGTGGGTCGTAGCCGTTCTCGGAATCCTCGTCGCTGGAGTGGCAGGCTGGTACATGAAGCCCGTACCTCCGGAGGAACCCGACGCCGTCGTCCGCCTCAGTCATCCGCTGGGAGAGGAGAGCTTCACCCGTGACGGCCGACCACTCGTCGGCATTTCCCGTGACGGGACCGAGCTCGCATACGTCGCCGACGAGCAGATCTATTTGAAGAACCTGAACGAGACCGATGCTCGGCCCATTGTGGGCACCGACGAAGATGCTTCGACCCCGGTTTTTTCGCCGGACGGTCAGGAACTCGGTTTCTACTCGAATCAGGACGGGGAGTTGAAGCGGATTTCGGTTGCGGGCGGCACACCCTTCAGGGTAACCCCCACCGAACATCCCTTTGACATCACCTGGGGAGACGACGACACGATCATGTACTCTCTGCCGGACGGCATCTGGCAGGTTCCCAGCAATGGGGGAACAGCAGCGACACGGATTGTCGGGGCAGCGGAGGGCGAAAACGTCTTCGGTTCCCAGCTGCTCCCTGGTGGAACGCACGTCCTGTACTCGGTGTGGACCGGGACTGTCGCGGACCAGGCCGAGATCGTTGTGGAAGATCTGGAAACCCACGAGCGCAAAACGGTCTGGACGGGTGGAAACGCCGCGAGGTATCTGCCGACCGGACATCTGGTGTATGCGTTCGAGAATGACCTCTTCGCCCTGCAATTTGATCTGGAGACGCTCAATGTGGGAAGAGATGGGCAAGTCTCCGTCGTACCTGGAGTGAGAAGGGCGCTATCAGGCGCTCATTATGCGATTTCGGACACCGGCACGTTGGTTTACCCGCCTGGCCGTGGGGGTACGCTGCGCGGACGCGTCCTCGCGTTTGTGGATCGTGATGGAAACAGCGAAGTGTTGCCGGCACCGGAGAGGCTTTACGGCTTTACCCGCCTGTCACCAGACGAAAGACGAATTGCCGTCGAGATCGAAGACGATGACGGAACCAGGAACATCTGGATCTATGACAGCACGAGCAATGTTCTCAGTCAGCTCACGTTCGACGGCGGCGAACGCCCGTTGTGGACACGGGACGGCACCGAGATCACGTACCCGAACGAAGGGTCGCTCTGGAACATCCGCGCCGATTTCAGCGGCACGGCGACCGAGTTGGCTGGCACCAACGTCGCGGGAAACGAGGGTCCCGGATCGTGGTCCGTCGATGACGAGGTCCTCCTGTTCTCATCGCCGGCCGGAATCCATGCGTGGACCCGGGACAACAACGGCGGCAGTGTCGAAGTCATCGTTTCAGGAGGAGCAGGGGCAGACCGGGTATTTGCCCCGCAGTTCTCGCCCGACGGCCGGTGGTTCGTATACGGAGCCAACGATCAGAATCGCCAACTCTTTGCGTTGCCCTATCCGGTAGGTTCGGCAGCACGCCGGACGATCACCACGGAGGGGGGCATGGCGCCGATCTGGCCGCGTCGTGGGAATCAGCTTTTTTTCCGGTTACGAGGCGGCACTGGATTGATACAGGCCATCCCCATTCAGACCGATCCCACTCTGGAGCGAGGTAATCCGGTGGAAGGCTTCGTTGGTCATCCTATTTCACTCAGCACCAACGGAATCCCGCTATACGATGTCACGCCGGATGGCGCGCGCTTGTTGAGGTCTATTCCTGCGAGTCTAGTCGCCGCGACCGAAGTCGGAGACGACTACCGCCGCGTCAACGTGATCTTGAACTGGTTTGAAGAACTGAAGGAACGCGTGCCGGTGCCGTGAGGGGAACTCACTCTTTTGTGTAGGGGCGGTCTATGACCGCCCGTGTGCGCTCATAGAGCGCACCTACAGTCGGATTACAAACGAATGATCGGTAAGACACTCGGCACTTACGAGATCCTTTCCCCCCTCGGCAAGGGTGGCATGGGCGAAGTGTGGCGTGCCCGGGACTCCAAGCTCGGGCGTGAAGTAGCGATCAAGACCCTCCCTGAAGAGTTCGCACAGGACGGAGAACGCCTGGCACGGTTTGAGCGTGAAGCCAAATTACTCGCTTCCCTGAATCACCCGAACATAGCGACTATTCACGGACTCGAGGAAGACCACGGCACACGGTTCCTGGTCCTCGAACTCGTCGAAGGCGACACGCTGGCGGACCGGCTGAAGCGCGGTGCCATCCCTGTCGAAGAATCCCTCAAGCTCGCTCTCCAGATCGCTGAAGCACTCGAAGCCGCACACGAGAAGGGTGTCATCCACCGCGACCTGAAGCCTGCCAACGTCAAGGTGACGCCGGACGGGAAGGTCAAGGTACTGGACTTTGGGCTGGCGAAGGCGTTTGCCGGGGATGGGGCGGATGCGAACTTGTCGCAGTCGCCGACAATGAGCATGGCGGCAACGCAGCAGGGGGTGATTCTTGGGACAGCAGCGTATATGTCCCCCGAGCAGGCCGCCGGGCTGGACGTGGGCAAGGGCAGCGACATCTGGGCATTCGGCGTCGTGCTCTTCGAGATGATGACTGGCCGGGCGGTCTTCGCCGGGGAAACGGCCCCGCACATACTGGCTTCGGTCCTGAAGACGGAGCCTGACTGGAACAGCCTGCCTCCGAATCTCCATCCCGGGGTACGGGTGCTCCTGGAACGGAGTCTGGAAAAAGAAGCCAGCGATCGGTGGCACGACATCGCCGATGTCCGGGTGGACATTCAGAGGGTGCTGGCTGATCCAGGCGGTGTGCTTGCTCATACCTTAACCACAGCCACACCGACCCCACTACAATCGAGACTGTCCTGGGTGGTCTCTGCCGTGCTGGCAGCAGCATTGGTCACCGCCATTTGGTTTTGGCCGCCTGATATCCCGCCGGCCGTTTCCCGCTATTTGATTGCGCCACCTGCGGGCCAATTGATACAGGGTCCCGGTAGGAACCCGGTGTTCTCGGACGATGGACGAAGCCTCATATACCCCCTAGGCGCTTACGCGCGGGGTCGACAGCAACTCTATAGCAGACCACTCGACCGGTTGGAAGCCGTTCCCTTGAGTGGTACCGAAGGCGCGGCTAATACGTTCGTATCGCCCGACGGGCAACGTGTGGGTTTCAACGTGGGAAGAGAACTCCGGGTCGTCGCAGTCACGGGTGGAGAAGCGGTGCCGCTTGTGACGTGTGAAACGGGATGCCGCGGTGCCAGCTGGTTCGGCAACCAGATCGTCTTCGGCTCTGCCCGGGATGTGTTGTACCAGGTGCCTGCGACAGGGGGTGCGACAGCAGTGCCTATCAGCCAACTGAATGTCGATGCGGGCGAAATATCGCATTACTACCCCAAGTTTCTGCCTGACGGGAAAGCGGTCCTGTATACAAGCTGGGTGGGTGCTTTGAGTTCGGCACGAATCTCGGTCCTCGACGTGGACACCGGCATCTCTCGGGACCTGGGCCCCGGATCGAACCCAAGTTACGTGTCGAGTGGGCATCTGGTTTACGCATACGACGGATCACTCTGGGCGGCTCCGTTTGATTCGGCGGCACGCGAGATTACAGGCGGTGCCGTGCCCGTCGTTCCGGGAATTTGGGTCAATAGTGGCGGGCTGGCACTCTATGCCGTCGGGGCGGACGGATCTCTGGCGTATGTTCCCGGGACGGCTAATACAGGGACCAGTCCAGGCTGGTTGCGTCCGAATGACAACGAATGGGAGTGGGAACCGTTCGATATCGATCCGGCCTCATACAGCCAGCCGCGCATTTCCCCTGGTGGCGAAAGCGTGGCACTGAGGGTGTTTTCCAACATCAACGTTTACGAACCCGGGCGTGGGCTCAGCAAGATCAGTTCCGGGATCAATGACGGGTATCCAGTATGGTCTCCTGACGGCACAGAGGTTGCCTTCATGTCGGACGACAAGATCGTTCGAGTGGCAGCAAACGGGACCGGCGATCCTCAGCTGGTTCTGGGAACGAGCGCGCACCCGTACTCGTGGTCCTCCGCTGACGAACTGATCGTCGGGTACACAAGCCCGGACACAGGATGGAACGTCGGAGTGGTCCGTATGGGCCAGAACGATGGTATCGAGGCGTTACTCGAATCACCATTCGATGAACGGAGCCCATCTCTTTCACCAGATGGCCGTTGGCTGGCATATGTGAGCAATCGCGATGGACAAGAAGAAATCTATGTCCGGCCCTTCCCCGCCGTAAACTCTGACAGGCGAAAGATATCAACAGACGGGGGAACGAGCCCACTCTGGGCGGCTGATAGCTCCCGACTGTACTATCGGCGGTCCCGAGGGGTTATGGAAGTGGCGTTTAGATCTCTCCAGGATCTCGGGACTGCGGAGCCGCTACGAACCGGGCCCTTCTCAGAAGGCTTCGATCGGAGATACGACATCTCTCCGATCGACGGGCGTTTCGTGCTCCTCAGCTTCGGCAGGGACCGTGCGGGCTCAAATCCGCTGGTCGTTGTGGAGAATTGGGTCGAAGAACTCCGGGCAACCTTCAACTGACACGCCATACCGGTAAGGGGAATCGCGGCCGAAAGCTCGCACTTTTCGACGGTTCCACTTTTCCGTGTCGGCGGTAATCCAGGCATGTGGCGGATAAGCGATTTAAGCAGGGTCCGACACCTATTGCAAGGCGGACAGTCTCGTCGTATGGGTGTTATGCACCCCCGCGCGGCCGGGGGCCGTCGCGCGGGGATTCAAGGCTGGATGTTTCGCGTAGGCGGCCGGAATCGGTCTTGTCGGTTGGACGGTGGTGCGGGAGTATCCGTCGATAGAGCCTCGAATCGCACCGCAGCCGGGAAGTGGGTCATCCACATTCCCGGATCGTCGTCGATACTCCCATGTGGATCTCGTCGAAAAGCCCCGTCTGAACTGGGGTTTCCACTCTTCCGACCAGGCGGTAATGCATCCATGTCACTGTTTGATTGCTACCAACCTCTTCCTGCCATGGTATCTACACCGGCAGCTTTCAATCCCGCCAGTGGGATCTTCGTCTGGCATCGCGGTAGAACGGCCAGTTTCCCAAACCGCCCCCGCACAGATCCCGGCGTGCCGTTTTCCAGCACCGGGCTCCTCAGAAGTACTCGCCTCCGCGTCGGGCCTCAGGAGAATGAAACCGCCGGTCGGTCCTGGACTCGGAGCCGCACGCGAATTCGTGGCTCGGGCACCTTGAAGTGGTCGAGCAAATCCTTGAAGCCCTGCCGGGTAAAGCTGCGGCGTTGACTTCGCCGATTTAACCACTTCCAGAGAATCGCCGTCGCCTCATGGTAGAACTCCTGCAATCCCGCGCTGTTGCCGCACACCCCGTAGTATTGGTAATACCCGCGGAGTTTCGGGTTCAGCGCTGGAAACAGCTTGCGGAGGGGCGTGGACCGGTTCTCCTTGCACCACTGGGTGAAGTTGGCCAGCGAATTCCGGAGCTTCTTCCGAGAGGTCCGGCGCTTCAGGTGGGGCTTGCCGCTGCGATCTTTCCCCCAGTAAAACTCAAATCCCAGAAAGTCGAACCGGGTTGCACCTGGTTCGCCGTTCCGGCTGAAGGGGATCACCCGGCTCTTTGCCTTCGCTAGCCGCAGTCCGAACTGTTCCAGTCGATGCTCCAGCACCCCGAAGAAGTGTTGCGCTTCGTCCTGATTCTCAAACGCGCACACAAAATCGTCCGCGTATCGAATCAGGCTCGCCTCCCCCTTCGAGTGCCACCTCACCTGTTCATGAAACCACACGTCCAGGGCGTAGTGCAGGTACACGTTCGCCAGAATCGGTGAAACAATGCCGCCTTGAGGAGTTCCCGTCAGCGGATGAATCACCTTGCCGTCGGTATCCAGCACTCCGGCCTTGAGCCATTTCCGAATCAGCCTCAACAGTTGCCGGTCTCCGATCCTCCGGCTCAACATCTCGATCAGGTCTTCGTGCACGAGATTGTCGAAAAACCCTTGGATGTCGGCTTCAACGACGAAGTTATACCGCCCGAACTGAAGCTTGACCGTCAGCTTATCGACTGCGTCCAATGCTCCCTTCTTCGGCCGGTATCCATAGCTACAGCGCAGAAAGTCCTGCTCGTAGATGGCCTCCAGTATCCGCGTGACCGCCAACTGCAGCAGCTTGTCTTCCACCACCGGAATCCCTAGCGGACGCTTCTTTCCGTCTGCCTTCGGAATCCAGTGCCGTCGAACCAGCCGCGCCCGGTAGTTCTTCCGCTTCAGTCGCTCCACGAGGTTCCTGATGTTGTCGATCAGGTTCTCCTCATACTGCCGTGCGCTGATTCCGTCCACCCCATAGGCGGCGTTCTTACGAATCTTGCGCCAGCAGTCCAGTAGGAAATCCTCGTCGATTAACCGGTAGAGGTTGAAGAACCGGGTGTGTTTCTTCTCCTGTGCCTTCTTTGCTATTGCCAGCAGTGAGGTTGGCATTGTGTGTTCCGGCCCTTCATCGCCGGACAATGTTTCCTGTACCGACTACGTACTTCTGTCCGCCCCTTCCCCCTGTGATCGGCGCGACCGTCTCCGAGTACTATGGGCGGATCTGACTCCCTGCGAATCCTCAGCGGCTCTTCTTTCGGTTGAACTCGCCTACCCGTGGCGGTCGTCGGTCCGGCGTCGGGTGCGTTTAGGCTCCGGCCTACCTGGGTCCGGGTTTCCCCCTGTGTGGGCTCAATAGCCGTATGCCCTGCACACCGTCGTTTCGGATCGCGTCTCCGCTCGGGAACCCGCAGGGTCTCCCAAGTTCCTGACGCTTCTTTGCATGCATGCCACGCTCTAAAGTGGACCCCGGCAGACCCTCGCGGACCTCACCAAAATCGGACCGTCTGTGTTGGCTTCCGGTACCGTTAACACCGTCGCCGTCTGCTCTAAGCCACATGACGGGGCTGTATCAAGCTTTGGAGTTCGCGGTCTCTCCTGCGGCCTGCATGCTTCCCTGTGTACGCTTCAACTGACTTGTTCGGCTTCCTACCTCCTGAGTCGCAGCTGCAACACTCGGTAGGAGTGGGTGGTTAACCCTTACTCCGCAGGGACTCTCACCCTGCAAGAAGCGCCAAGCTTCGCTTGGCGCACTAACGGACTGTGGCATGCGGCGGCCACTCCATTGGTCATTCAAGAAAATATCGTGGCCGCGTCTGGTGCAGCCGCTTTATACCGCTGTTAAGGTTAGCCGGCCTGCACACACCGGATCCGCCCGAGTTCTGCCGACTCCGCTGCCTGCGCGTGATAGAGATCCCAACGGAGTTGCAGGTTCATCCACAAATCGGCGGTAGTCCCAAAAAACTTCGCCAGTCGAAGGGCCGTGCTAGGGGTGATCCCCCGTCGACCGTTTACCAATTCGTTAATGCGTTGATACGGAACACGGATGCCATCAGCCAACTGCCGCTGGCTGAGACCCATCGGATTCAGGAACTCTTCTAAGAGCATCTCACCAGGGTGAGTAGGCTGACGATGCGTTGGGATTCGGACCATTGAAGCCTCCTATTCAGTTGTGACGTGTGTTCAGTGGTAGTCGACAATCTCCACGTTCGCCGGACCAAGCTCCGTCCACACGAAGCAGACGCGATACTGATCGTTCACGCGAATGCTGCGCTGCCCAGCCCGATCCTTCTTCAGGGCTTCTAGTGGCCTGTAACAGTGCTATCGGTACCATCGCCGATGGGTCTTGCGGGCGAGGTCGCGGAGGGAGACGGAAAGCGATGCTCATTCATCGGTGACGGCTTCCGACAAAGAGATCGCCCGCAACCCCCATCGGCCCGAAGGGTTCGGCGGAACGGCACCGTCTTCGGTGTCGTAACGCCCTCGCAATGAAACAGCATTGGCTCGAGCGTCACTCCTAGAATCCGACGCCGTTCCGCCGAACGCTGGTACCGATAGCACTGTTACAGGTCACTAGTTGGTTGCCAGGCGGCGCCCGCAGGTCTCGTAGGGTGCTGGCCGAATCGAGTAGCTCCAGCTTGCGCCTCGCGGCCTTCCGAACGGTTGCCGGGCAGACCTGACGGGCCCGCTTAGTTTCCGATCCATTGAAAATATCTTCCGTGCCACCGTCGCGAAACGAATGAACCACAGTACCATGATAGCACGGATGCCATGCTATCCGACGGGCGTATCACCGTGGTTCGATGTCTGCCGGTATAACGGATGGTGGCTCACCTGCGGCGGCCACTCCTTTTCAAATTCAAGAAACCAACGTGGCCGCCGTCTGGTGCAGCCACTTGTTGGGCTGCTCTGTTTCGGGTCGTATAATAAACATGATGACTCGAATCCTTGACGACGCCATAGCAAAGATTTCAGCCTTGCCCCAAGAGGAGCAGGAGCGAGTCGCCCGTTGGCTTCTCGACGAACTTGAGGACGAGGAGCACTGGGACAGGCAATTTTCGGCCTCGCAAGATGCGTTGCGGAGACTCGCCGAAGAGGCTCGCGCCGAGAAGGCTGCTGGTCGGACAACCGAACTGGATCCTGACCGTCTGTGAGATCGCGCGCGACGCCTCTTTTTTGGGCCGCGTACCAGATCCTACCTCCCGAAACTCGTAAGCTCGCGAAGAAAGCGTACAAGCTGTTCATCGACGACCCCCAACACCCGAGTCTCCGTTTCAAGAAGATTCATGGAAGCGACGCTGTGTACTCGGTTCGTGTCAGCTACGGCTACCGGGCCGTGGGACTTCTCGAAGACGATGAAATTACCTGGATATGGATCGGCAGTCATTCGGAGTATGACCGCTTGTTAGCCAACCTTTAGGCCGTGCCGCTTCTAGTCAGCCCGACAAGTATTAGGTGGAACTGCGTAGTAACGCGAGACACGCTTATCTGTCCACCTATTCACAGTGCGCTGGCTCCGCGCAACCTGCCTGCAATCAGCGCTTTTGCCGATGAATTTGTCTTGAGCGATATCCTGACCGATCCGACTCTCTATGTCCATCCAATAGGTCGTACTCGACGCCAGCAGCCCATGTACCTGGGAAGTCGCCATCCCGGTAACGTGGATTCTTTGAACATCCCAAAGTCTTCGAGCGCTTTTACTACGAAGGGCGGGCGGTTCTGACGTCCACTTGATTCCACTTGACTGTTTGATTGTGTCCAACTCCTGCCTGCCGTAGTATTTACGCAAGTTTCATCAGACATTGGCGACGGAACGCCTGAGAGGCACGCGCAGCCTTATGGCCCTCACGGCAGGAACCCGACTCGGCCCTTACGAAATCGCCGACCAACTCGGTGCCGGCGGTATGGGAGAGGTGTATCGCGCCACCGACACGCGCCTCGACCGCACGGTCGCCATCAAAGTCCTGCCCGAACACCTCGCCTCCGATCCGCAACGCCGGGAACGCTTCGAGCGCGAAGCCAAAGCCGTCAGCAGCCTGAACCACCCGCACATCTGCACGCTCCACGACGTGGGGGAACAGGACGGCGTGCACTACCTCGTCATGGAACTGGTGGAGGGCGACACGCTGCATCAGCGGCTGGAGAAGGGACGCCTCCCGCTCGACCAGGCGCTGGAATACGCCATCCAGATCGCCGACGCGCTGGACAAGGCGCACCGGCAGGGCGTCGTGCATCGGGACCTGAAACCCGGCAACATCATGCTGACGAAGTCGGGCACGAAGTTGTTGGACTTCGGGTTGGCAAAACTCAAAGGCGACGCCGCTGAAGTCTCTCCGCTGTCACAGATGCCCACGCAAGATCCGTCTGCACCCCTCACCGCTGAAGGCACGATCATCGGCACGCTCCAGTACATGGCACCCGAACAGTTGGAGGGCAAGGAAGCCGATGCCCGGACAGACATCTTCGCGTTCGGGGCGGTCGTGTACGAAATGGTGACCGGGAAGAAGGCGTTTTGGGGGTGCGAGTCAGGCAAGTCTGGTCGGGGCGATCATGAACCACCAGCCCGCGCCGGTCACTGAGGTTCAGCCGGTGTCGCCGCCCATGCTCAATCACGTCATCAAGGCGTGCCTCGCCAAGAATCCCGAAGATCGGTGTCAAAACGCCGCCGACCTGATGCGCGAGTTGCAGTGGATCACAGATGGCAGTGCACAAGTTGGAACAACCCCCGTTGAAACCCGATCAAAAGGCCGTGAACTTGTTTTGTGGTCCGCAATTGGAGTCCTTCTGATTTCAACGCTGATCCTGGCGGTGGCTTATTTCGGGGGGGCCAACCAGGAGCAGACGGCATTCCGATTTTCCTTCCCCCAACCCGTCGAGGCCCGTGCAGAAGTGCTGGCCATTTCACCCGACGGCGAACGAATTGCATTCCTCGCGCCAGCACCCACCGGTGGGCAGGCGGTCTGGGTCCGCGAACTCGGGTCGGGTGAAATGCGGATGCTGGCGGGTACGGAGGGTGCCGTCAGGTCTTTGTTCTGGGAGCCGAATGGGCAGTCCATAGGATTCTTCACGTCGACAGACCTCCGGGTTGCGGATCTCTCCGGCGCGGCTCCCCGGATTGTCTGTCCTGTGGTCACGGCTGGAGGCGGCACATGGAACGCCTATGGGGAGATTATCTTCGCCGGATCCGGGGGCATGAGCCGCGTGTCGGCGTTGGGAGGCCAACCCGTCCTGCTGGAAGTGCGGGGGCTGCACCCGTTCTTCCTGCCCGATGGGATCCATTTCCTCTGTTCGCCACGGCGTGAGCTGGATTCGATCTACCTGGCGTCTCTGGAATCCTCAGAAACTCGGCTTCTGCTGCCTGCCGACAGCCCGAAGGCCGTGTACGCGACCGGCCATGTCCTGTTCGTGAGAGGGGGCGGGTTGATGGCACAGGTGTTTGACGTCGATAGCCTCGAGCTCAAGGGAGAAGCCCGCCGAATCGGCACCCAGGTGTATTCTCCAGCGGTGATTCCCAACGATGACATACCGCTTTCGGTTTCGACCAACGGTATTCTCGCGTTTCGGTCCGGGAACCGCGTGGATGGGCAACTCGTGTGGTTCGATCGCGAAGGAAACGAAACCCGACGGCTTCCTCAGCCACAAACAGGTGAGTATCTGAACCCGTCCCTGTCACCAGACGGGCAACAGATCGCGGTGAACCGCAGGGATCCAGCGACCGGGAATGTCGATATCTGGTTGATCGATATGGGAACGGGTGTTCCCTCGCGGTTCACGTCAACGCCTTCGTTCGATGCCGACCCGGTCTGGTCACCCGACAGCCAGGAAATCGCCTATTCGTCCTATCGGAACGGGAAGTGGGGTCTCTGGAAGAAGAACATCAGTACGGAGCTGGAAGAGCCTCTCTGGGAAGCTGCCGGGGGACTTCGCTCGATTATTGCCATGGACTGGTCGCCAAACGGAGAGTTCATTCTGTTCGACCAGCGAGCCCCACGGGAGGTTTGGGTGTTGCCCGTTTCCGGGGACGACCCCTGGCCGCTTTTCAACGATCCGAATTATACCGAGCGTGGCGCTCACTTTTCGCCGGACGGAGAGTGGGTCGCCTACTCTTCGAGAGAAGCCGGCGAGGAAAGCATCTACGTGGCGCGGTTCCCCGACGGAACTAACCGCAACCGCGTCTCGGACGGCCTGGGTGGCCATTCGAGGTGGAGGAGTGATGGCGGGGAGCTGTTCTATTTTGGCGGTGGACCGATAGTGGCGGTCCGTGTGGATGATGGCCCCTCCGGCCTTCGGTTTGATAGAGCGGCACCAGTTTTTGATTCCACGTCGTTAACTCTGCGAGACAACCGGCACAACTATGCCGTGACCGGCGACGGAAACAGCTTTCTGCTGCGCCGGCCGAGCCTGGACCCTCCTCCCGTCACGATCATCGTCAACTGGACCGCTGAACTCGATAACCAATGACCCCCGGCACCCAACTCGGTCCCTACGAAATCTCCTCTTCTGTAGGGGCGGTCTATGACCGCCCATGTGCGCTCATAGAGCGCACCTACAGCCGGACGCGTCAATGATCGGGCAGACGCTAGGCAGCTACGAGATCCTCTCCCCGCTCGGCAAGGGAGGCATGGGCGAGGTGTGGCGTGCGCGGGATTCCAAACTCGGACGGGAAGTCGCCATCAAGACACTTCCTGAAGAGTTCGCGCAGAACGAAGAACGTCTGGCCCGGTTTGAGCGTGAAGCCAAACTTCTCGCCTCCCTGAACCACCCGAACATCGCCACCATCCACGGTCTGGAAGAAGACAACGGCATTCGGTTCCTCGTCCTTGAACTCGTCGAGGGCGACACGCTCGCGGATCAGCTGAAGCACGGTGTCATCCCCGTCGAGGAATCTCTCAAACTTGCCCTCCAGATCGCCGAAGCTCTCGAAGCAGCACATGAGAACGGTGTGATTCACCGTGATCTGAAACCAGGGAACATCAAGGTCACACCCGACGGGAAGGTGAAGGTGCTGGACTTCGGGCTGGCGAAGGCGTTCACCGGCGACGGTGCCGATGCCAGCCTGTCGAACTCACCGACGTTGAGCATGGCAGCGACGCAGCAGGGAATCATCCTCGGGACGGCTGCGTACATGTCTCCCGAACAGGCGAGAGGGCAGGAAGTAGACAAGCGTGCCGACATCTGGGCGTTTGGCTGCGTTCTGTTTGAGATGCTGACCGGAAGGGGAACGTTCGACGGAGGCACCGTGTCAGATGTGCTGGCCGGTGTCTTGCGGGCTGATCCAGACTGGAACAGCCTGCCAGCGAACCTGCATCCCCGAATACGCCTCCTTCTCGAACGCTCTCTCGAAAAGGAAGCCCGAGACCGATACCACGATATCGCTGACGTGAGGGTCGATATTCAGAAGGTCCTTGCCGATCCCGACGGCGTGATCGTCCAGCCGGTTGCTGAGCCTGTTCAGTTGGCACCGCAGTCGAAACTTCCGTGGGTGGGGACCATGGTCGCTCTCGTCATAGTCGCGGCCGTAGCGGCCTGGAACCTGAAACCGGACCCCCCACCTGGCACCGTCGTACGCTTCAGTCATCATCTGGGAGAGGAGAACTTCACCCGTGGAGGCCGACCAACTGTCGGCATTTCCCGTGACGGGACGCAGCTCGCATACGTCGCCAACAATCAGATCTTTCTGAAGAACCTGGACGAGGCCGATGCCCGGCCCATTGTGGGCACCGCCGAAGATGCTTCGACCCCGGTTTTTTCGCCGGACGGCGCGTGGCTCGGTTTCTACTCGGTTCAGGACAGGACGCTGAAGCGGATTCCGGTTGCGGGCGGCACTCCCATCTCGATAACCCCCGCTGCATTTCCCTTTGATATCACGTGGGGAGACGACGACACGCTCATGTACTCTCTGCCGAACGGCATCTGGCAGGTTCCCAGCAATGGGGGGACAGCGACACGGATTGTCGAGGCAGCGGAGGGCGAAAACGTCTTCGGTTCCCAGCTCCTCCCTGCTGGAACGCACGTCCTGTATTCGGTGTGGACCGGAAATAGCCCGGACCAGGCCGAGATCGTTGTGGAGGATCTGGAGACCCACGAGCGCAAAACGGTCTGGACGGGTGGAAACGACGCGATGTATCTGCCGACCGGACACCTGGTGTATGCGTTCGAGAATGACCTCTTCGCCCTGCAATTTGACCTGGAGACGCTCAATGTGGGAGAAGATCCGCAAGTCTCCGTCGTACCTGGATTGAGCAGGCGTCAGTATGCGATTTCGGACACCGGCACGTTGGTTCACCGACCTGGCGCTGGGAATACGAACGAACGCGTCCTCGCGTTTGTGGATCGTGATGGAAACACCGAAGTGTTGCCGGCACCGGAGAGGCTTTACGACTTTACCCGACTATCACCAGACGAAAGACGAATTGCCGTTCAGATCGGAGACGATGACGGAACCACGAACATCTGGATCTATGACATCACGAGCAACGTCCCCAGTCAGCTCACGTTTGACGGCGGCGAACGCCCGTTGTGGACACGGGACGGCACCGAGATCACGTACCTGAACGAGGGGTTGCTCTGGAACATCCGCGCCGATTTCAGCGGCACGGCGACCGAGCTGGCTGGAACCAACGTCGCGGGAAACGAGGGTCCCGGATCGTGGTCCAACGATGACCGGGTCCTACTGTTCTCATCGCCGTCCGGAATCCATGCGTGGACCCGGGACAACAACGGCGGCAGTGTCGAAGTCATCGTTCCAGGAGGACCCCAGGCAGACCGGGTGTTTGCACCGCAGTTCTCCCCCGACGGCCGTTGGTTCGTATTCGGGTCCGGGGCCCCTCGCCAGCTCATTGCCTTGCCCTATCCGGTAGGTTCGGCAGCACGCCGGACGATCACCACAGACGGGGGCGATGCGCCGATCTGGCCGCGTCGTGGGAATCAACTTTTCTACAGAGACCCACGTCGCGCGGGCACGAGTTACCGGAGCGGTGGCGGTTTGATACGGGTCATCCCCATTCAGACCGATCCCACTCTCGAGCGAGGTAATCCGGTGGAAGGCTTCGTTGTTGATCCTAGTTCAGTCGCCAACAACGGAATCCCGCGATACGATGTCACGCCGGATGGCGCGCACTTGTTGGCGTCTATTAGGGCAGGTGGAGACATGGCGCCGACAGACGAAGTCGGAGACGACTACCGCCGCGTCAACGTGATCTTAAACTGGTTTGAAGAACTGAAGGAACGGGTGCCTGTTCCATGATCGGCAAGACGCTGGGCCACTACGAGATCACCGACAAGCTCGGTCAGGGCGGCATGGGATCTGTCTGGCTGGCGCAGGACTCGAAGCTGGGGCGGAAGGTTGCGATCAAGACTCTACCCGAGGAATTCGCCCAGGACGAAGAGCGCCTCGCACGGTTTGAGCGTGAAGCGAAACTGCTTGCCTCGCTGAATCATCCCAACATAGCCACAATCCACGGTCTCGAAGAGCACGAGGGCACGCGCTTCCTCGTTCTTGAACTCGTCGAAGACATCTGAGGAAGTCTGTCAAGCCAAGAGTTCGGCCAAAGGCGAACGGTGCCGGTGAAGAGCCTCCACGTATTGCGACTCGTCGTAGGGCCGGCGTTCTTTCCAGCAACGGAAGATGATCCGGATCCATTTGTACGCCAGCGCGCGCACCGCCGCATGATGCCCGTTGCCGCGACCCCGCTGACGCTTGTAGTAGGCCCGGGCCCATGGGGAGTACGGCAGCGACAGCTGGGCGAACTCGTGGAACGTCTGTTTGAAAAACTTCGAGCAGGCCCAACGATGATGCACCCAGTGCATCTTGCCGCTTTTGACCGTGACCGGTGCGATGCCGAGCCGTTGCACATCGCTGGCGGACTTGAATCGATTCCGATCCGTTCCCATCACAACAAGCAGGCGAGGCGCAAAGACTGGGCCGGCGCCCGGAAAACTTTCAAACAGTTCGTGATCGGCGTGCTGCGCAAATAGGTTCGCCAGTGTGCGATCAAACTCATTCACCGCATCGATAACGGCCCGTAGCTGGACCACGGTGGCTCGCATCGCCAGGCTCAGACCGGTCACGATGGCCGGATCGTCCGTCAGGGGCCGTGCGACACGGATCTGGGCAATCCGCTCTTCAATCCGTTTCCGGCTGCGACACCGGTGGCTGTAATAGAACTTCCGCAACGTCTCAGGTCGGACCTTCCGCACATCGGCCAGTGTGGACCACCGCATCAGAAAGTCGCAGGCCTGGATTGTGTCGAGCGCACCGGCCCAGTCCAGGGCCTGTGGAAAATAGGATTTCAGCAACGTCGTAATCCGATGCCCCAGCCGCACGCGGTCCTCGACGGTGGTGCGGCGGTGTTGGGCCAGGATGTCAATGGTTCGCGTCTGGGCGTCTTCCGGAATCCAGGGTCGCAGACACGCCTGATGCTTTCTGAAGAAGTCCTTCAGCAGCCGCGCATCGGATGGATCATCCTTTGCGCCACTGACCGCCAGCGCGTCCCGATACCGGGCCACCGCTTTCGGATTGATCGGATACAGGACAATAAACTCGTACATCATCAAGGCATGAATCAGCGCGCCTTTCGCCTGCTCGATTGCAATCCCAACCGGCCGTCCACCGAACTGCTCGCGCAGCTGGCCGATCCAGGCGTGGATCGTCTCCGGTTTCTGCTCCAACTCCAACTCTTCCATCACGGATCCGTCCGCCGATTCCAAACACACGGCGTGTGTTCGATCGGCCCAGTCCAACCCCACGTAAGCTGCCAGTTCCATCTCTTCCGACTCCTTTCCTATTCAGGCCTGTGGTGCGTTTTTCCCCGCACGCTTGGCTTTAGCCCCGCGCAAACCTTATAGTGAGTCCTCTAAGGACGGCATCTGAGTATGCGATGTCGGACCAAAGCACTCCGTCCCGCTCGAAACTCTTCGACTAACCGTTTCGACCCGGTGGGCGACACTGATTCGTAGCGGGACGGAGCGCATCTTGAAAACACGCCCGTCCATTATCCGACTTTTTCAAATCGCCCGGTGCGCTGTGGGAAATGCCGCCCCTGTGGATATCCGCGCTAAAAAACGCGCTCGCATATCCACAGCGGCTTGGAAAAAGCTTCGCAAAAAACGCTCCGCTTTTACCACATTTCCCACAGCGTCGACGGCGGCGAATCTCCCATTCTTCTCTCCTTCTTCTCCTAGATCTCGAGCTGGACCTACTATAAGGCGACACCCTGGCCGACCGGCTCAAGCGTGGTGCGATCCCTGTCGAAGAATCCCTCCAGCTCGCACTCCAGATCGCCGAGGCTCTCGAAGCGGCCCATGAAAAAGGAGTGATCCACCGGGACCTGAAACCCGCCAACATCAAGGTCACTCCCGACGGCAAAGTGAAGGTGTTGGACTTCGGACTGGCGAAGGCGTTTGCGAGCGATGGGAAGGATGAGAGCTTGTCGCAATCGCCCACGCTGAGCCTGGCGGCGACGCAGCAGGGGATCATCCTCGGAACCGCTGCCTACATGAGCCCCGAACAAGCCAGGGGAAAGGCGGTGGACAAGCGCACCGACATCTGGGCTTTCGGGTGCGTGGTCTACGAAATGCTGACCGGGCAACGTGCCTTCGAGGCCGAAGATGTGTCGCTCACTCTGGCGGCGGTGCTACGGGGGGAGGTCCCCTGGAAGGCACTGCCGTCCGATCTGTCGCCCACGCTCCGTGTGTATCTCACGCGGTGCCTCGAGAGAGAGCCGAAGCAGCGGATTCCTGACGTGGGCGCAATGCGGCTGGCCCTGGAAGGCGCGTTCGACACGGGCGGTGAGCTGGCGGCCTCGACACCGGAGGTGGGGCGCTGGAAGCGGCTGACGGTCGCGATGACGGTCTTAGCCGCAATGTTCGCCGTCGTCGCCAGTTGGTCGCTGCTTCGTCCTGTGACCGAACCTCCGCGTTCGGTCGCCCGATTCGAGTTGCCGTTCCGGGAAGGGCAGGCCCCGACCGGTGGGTTCGAGCTGACCCGGGATGGTTCGGCTCTCATCTATGTGGGTCCCGGAGAGACGGGCGGAGGGTCGCAGCTGTGGATGCGGAACTGGAACGGACTGGAGGTGCGGCCAATTCAAGGAACTGCAGGAGTCGGAGTAATCTCCTCCTCCTTTGCGGTTTCACCGGACGGGAGGGAGGTGGCGTTCGTCCAGGGAGGTCCGGGCCCGGGCCCGCTGTGGGTGGTGCCGGTTGACGGCGGACTGGTCCGGGAACTGGCAGAAGATGCTCGAACTGCGTTCTGGTCCGACGATGGATGGCTTTACTTCACGGGCCCAAACCTAGCCATCAGCCGCGTGCCGGATGCCGGTGGCGAGATCGAAACGGTGACCCAGCTTGCGGAGCGAGACAGCAGACACATCCCCCATCCCATGCCCGGTGGGAAGGTCTTGCTGTATACCGTGTTGCGCGATCTATCCGCCAGTGACGCCGCCCTGTGGTCGATGGACCTGGAGACGGGCGATCGGAAGATGCTGGGACCGGGAACGATGGCGCGTTACGCGGCGTCAGGGCACTTGCTGTTCGGCACCCGGGACGGGCAGTTGATGGCCGCGCCGTTCGATGTGGCACGTGCGGAGTTCACAGGGAATGCCGTTCCTGTTGTGGACGGCCTGGCGATCAGCTCGCTCGGTAGCGTGGCCTTTACCGTGTCGGAGAACGGCAGTCTCGTCTATTCTGCGGGCGGGAGTTCTGGCGAGCGCGAGTTCGTCTGGGTGACCCGTTCGGGTGAGGCGAGCCCGGTCAGCCCTGGCGAAACGCACCGTTGGACAACTCAGGGGCAAGTGAATAATGATGGCCTGCGGCTGTCTCCGGATGGCGGCCGGGTGGCGTTCACGAACGAAACGAACGGGAATGTGGACATCTGGACCAAGATACTGCCGGATGGCCCGATGTCCCGCCTTACCTTCGATGAGACTCCGGAACAGGGACCGGCCTGGACGCCCGATGGCCGGGAGATCACGTTCGCATCGAGTAGGGGGATCTCGAATTCTGTCGGTCCCGCCCAAAACTTCCGCGTGTGGCGGCAGCCGGCCAACGGCACGGCCGAGGCCGAGTTCGTCTACGGAGACTCGGACTCCCCGGGTGGGGAAGGTGTCTGGAGCCCTGACGGGTGGCTGGTGGTCCGCAGGAACCCCTCGCCCGAACACCCCACGGTAGACATCATCGGGCTGCGACCCGGCGGGGACGGCGTAGCGGAGCCGCTGGTCGTGAGCGAGCAGTTCCATGAGCTGTACCCTGCAGTCTCGCGGGACGGTCGCTGGCTGGCGTACGTGTCCAACGAGACGGGCCGTGATGAGGTCTTCGTGCGGCCGTTCCCGAACGTCAACACTGGGAAGTGGCAGATTTCAAACGCCGGCGGCCTCGAACCCGTCTGGGCGCACAACGGGCGGGAGTTGTTTTTTCGGAACCGTGCCACGACTGAGATCGCGGTGGCCACGTTTTCGACAACGGAGAAGTCGTTCGATCTCGGGTCTGTCACGCCCCTGTTCCGGATGCCGGGCGACAATGGCGACATGCAGAATCTTCCGAGAGTGTACGACGTCGCACTGGACGACCAGAGCTTCCTGATGACCCGGCCAGTCGACACCGAAACCGCCGCGACCGCCCTGATCCTCGTCCAGAACTTCTTCGAAGAGTTGAAGCGTCTGGTTCCGACGGACAATTAGCAGGAATACCCTCCTCGGTCTTGCGGTAATTCGTCCGGCACCTGATTGATCGGCAACCCGGGGGCTCCTAGAGACCCGTTCTCTTCACAATCGCACCCGACGACGTCATCCCGTTCACAAAACAGTAGGCGCGCCCAACATCCCCGTCATCTACGGGAGCGTGGCATTGCTATGATCGGGTGATTACTGGGACAATGAGGCCATGCAATCGTCTGACGATTCACAGATCGACTGGAGTGGGATCCAACCGGATCGGTCCCCGATCGCGCAGTTGGACGCCGACACATTTACGTCGCGTCTCCGCATGCTCAGCGAACGCGCTCTGAGCCTGACGATTTTGCGGCGTTCTTTTGCTGAGCAACAAGACGATGGCCAGCAACTTTCTGGAGATTCTGAACCGACTGCACGACAGTCGAGTTGAATTTGTGATCGTAGGTGGTGTAGCGACGGCGCTTCACGGAGGTACCCGCGTCACGTTCGACCTCGACATCGTGCCCAGCTTTCGAGAGGGATCCTGGCCGGCCGTGATTGACTTGCTTTGGGAGTTGGGCGCCCGTCCACGAATTCCGGAGTCCCTGGACCGAATCCGGGATGTGGAGCTAGTCCGTCAATGGCGGCGCGAGAAAGGGATGCTGGCGCTAAATTTCAGGAACGCGGATGGCAGCATCGAAGTGGACCTGATCGTAGCCGAGGCCGATCGGTTTGAGGAACTTTCCCAGCGTGCGGTCTCTGTCGCAATCGACCAACGAACTTTCCTCGTCGCCTCGATCGATGATCTGGTTGCCATGAAACAGCGTGCGGGCCGGCCGCAGGATCTCCTGGACATTGCGCAATTGCGGGACATCCAGAAGCGACTTACTTAGCGGCCTGGCGCTCTTTACAAGTGACTGGATGATTGCATCCAACTCCCTCCTTTCATATCCTTTACGGAGCTCTTCGGGCGTCGCCCCAAGTCCACACAAACAATGCAACCCAGCACCCAACTCGGCAGCTACGAGATCCTCTCCCCTCTCGGCAAGGGCGGCATGGGCGAGGTGTGGCGTGCGCGGGACCAGAAACTCGGACGAGAAGTCGCCATCAAGACGCTGTCCGAGGAGTTCGCCAAGGACGAAGAACGGCTGGCACGGTTTGAGCGCGAAGCGAAGCTGCTGGCGTCGCTGAATCATCCCAACATCGCCACTATCCACGGCCTCGAAGAAGACGACGGCACGCGGTTCCTGGTCCTCGAACTCGTAGAAGGCGACACCCTGGCCGACCGGCTCAAGCGTGGTGCGATCCCTGTCGAAGAATCCCTCCAGCTCGCACTCCAGATCGCCGAGGCTCTCGAAGCGGCCCATGAAAAAGGAGTGATCCACCGGGACCTGAAACCCGCCAACATCAAGGTCACTCCCGACGGCAAAGTGAAGGTGTTGGACTTCGGACTGGCGAAGGCGTTTGCGAGCGATGGGAAGGATGAGAGCTTGTCGCAATCGCCCACGCTGAGCCTGGCGGCGACGCAGCAGGGGATCATCCTCGGAACCGCTGCCTACATGAGCCCCGAACAAGCCAGGGGAAAGGCGGTGGACAAGCGCACCGACATCTGGGCTTTCGGGTGCGTGGTCTACGAAATGCTGACCGGGCAACGTGCCTTCGAGGCCGAAGATGTGTCGCTCACTCTGGCGGCGGTGCTACGGGGGGAGGTCCCCTGGAAGGCACTGCCGTCCGATCTGTCGCCCACGCTCCGTGTGTATCTCACGCGGTGCCTCGAGAGAGAGCCGAAGCAGCGGATTCCTGACGTGGGCGCAATGCGGCTGGCCCTGGAAGGCGCGTTCGACACGGGCGGTGAGCTGGCGGCCTCGACACCGGAGGTGGGGCGCTGGAAGCGGCTGACGGTCGCGATGACGGTCTTAGCCGCAATGTTCGCCGTCGTCGCCAGTTGGTCGCTGCTTCGTCCTGTGACCGAACCTCCGCGTTCGGTCGCCCGATTCGAGTTGCCGTTCCGGGAAGGGCAGGCCCCGACCGGTGGGTTCGAGCTGACCCGGGATGGTTCGGCTCTCATCTATGTGGGTCCCGGAGAGACGGGCGGAGGGTCGCAGCTGTGGATGCGGAACTGGAACGGCCTGGAGGCGCGGCCGATTCCGGGAACTGCAGGAGTCGGAGTAACCACCTCCTCCTTTGCGGTTTCACCGGACGGGAGGGAGGTGGCGTTCATCCAGGGATCTCCGAGCCCGCTGTGGGTGGTGCCGGTTGACGGCGGACCGGTCCGGAAACTGGCAGAGGGTGCCTGGTTTGCGTTCTGGGCCGACGATGGATGGCTCTACTTCACGGACCGAAACTTAAACCTTGCCGTCAGCCGCGTGCCGGTCGCCGGCGGCGAGATCGAAACGGTGACCCAGCTGGCGGAGGGAGACTCTATACATATCCCCCATCCCATGCCCGGTGGGAAGGTCTTGTTGCTCACAGTAGTGCGCGATCTATCCGGCAGTGACGCCGCCCTGTGGTCGATGGACCTGGAGACGGGCGAGCGGAAGATGCTGACACCGGGAACGATGGCGCGTTACGCGGCGTCAGGGCACCTGCTGTTCAGCACCCCGGACGGGCAGCTGATGGCCCAGCCGTTCGATGTGGCGCGTGCGGAGTTCACAGGGAATGCCGTCCCTATGGTGGACGGTCTGACGACCGGCCGGTTCCGTTCTTTGGCCTATAGCGTGTCGGCGGACGGCAGCCTCGTCTATGCTGCAGGCGGAAGTCTTGACGTGCGCGAGTTCGTGTGGGTGACGCGTTCGGGTGAGGCGAGCCCCGTCAGCCAGGGCGAAACGCTCCGTTGGGAAGGTCGGGGGCCAAATCATGGCCTGCGACTCTCGCCGGATGGCAACCGGGTGGCGTTCACGAACGTAACGGATGGGAATGTGGACATCTGGACCAAGGTCTTGCCAGATGGCCCGATGTCCCGCCTTACCTTCGATGAGACCCCGGAACAGGGACCGGCCTGGACGCCCGATGGCCGTGAGATCACGTTCGCCTCGATGCGAGCGAGCCCGGACTCTGTCGGTCTCGTCCAACGTTGGCGCGTGTGGCGGCAGCCGGCCAACGGCACGGCGGAGGCCGAGTTGGTCTACGGAGACCCGGACTCCCCGGGTGGGGAAGGTGTCTGGAGCCCTGACGGGTGGCTGGTGATCCGGAGGAACCCCGTCCCACCCGAACACCCCACCCTCGACATCATCGGGCTGCGACCCGGCGAGGACGGCGAAGCGGAGCCGCTGGTCGTGAGCGACAGGTTTAATGAGTGGTACCCTGCAGTCTCGCGGGACGGTCGCTGGCTGGCGTATGTGTCCAACGAGACGAGCCGTGATGAGGTCTTCGTGCGGCCGTTCCCGAACGTCACCGACGGGAAGTGGCAGATTTCAAACGAAGGAGGCGTCGAACCCGTCTGGGCGCACAACGGGCGGGAGTTGTTCTTTCGGAACCGTGCCACGAATGAGATCGCGGTGGCGACGTTTTCGACAACGGAGAACTCGTTCGAACTCGGGTCTGTTACGCCCCTGTTCCGGATGCCGGGCGACAATCTCGACAATCGGGCGAATCGTCCGAGAGTGTACGATGTCGCACTGGACGACCAGAGCTTCCTGACGACCCGACCAGTCGACACCGAGACCTCCGTGATCCTCGTCCTGAACTTCTTCGAAGAGTTGAAGCGTCTGGTTCCGACGGACAATTAGCAGCAATGTCCCGACAATCCACTCGGCAGCGATCGAGGTCCTGACTCCGGTCGGTCAGGGCGTATCAATCCACATGACTGTCGATTCTGGAAAAAGGAACGGCGCGCGTTCCACCTGAGAATCCGAAAGGGTTCGGAAGTGTGACCCGCATTTTCCCAGAGCTCAGGGAGTCGACGGCGAGAGGTGCGGTAAAGTGTCCATATGACCTCGTTCCGGAAGGCGTTGGATCGAATCCTTCGGGGCACTTCAGACGCCGGAATCGACTTCGGCGAGCTGTGCAGGGTCTTGGAACGCCTGGAATTCCAAAAACGAATTCGAGGGGATCACCATATATTTACGCGGGAAGGAGTGAGCGAGATTCTCAATCTGCAACCCCGTGGGCGGAACGCAAAGCCCTACCAGATCAAGCAGGTCAGGGATGTTTATCCTGAAGTACCGACTCGGAGGTGATCCCAGTGAAGAGTAAGTACCGCTACGAGATCATCATCTACTGGAGCGACGACGATAACGCTTTCATCGCTGAAGTGCCTGAACTCCCTGGATGCGCCGCGGATGGCCAGACCTATCAGGAAGCCCTCGCTCAGGCGGAAGTCGTAATCGGCGAGTGGATCGAGACCGCCAAGGAACTTCGGCCGAGACATCCCTCAGCCTCGCGGCCGCCTGACATTCGCATAGTCCCTGGGAGCCACCCAACAGCGGCTGCACCAGACGGCGGCCACAGTATTCTCTTGAATGAAAAGGATGTGGCCGCCGCAAGTGAGCCAGAACCGTTAGTGCGCCAAGCGAAGCTTGGCGCTTCTTGCAGGGTGAGAGTCCCTGCGGAGTAAGGGTTAACCACCCACTCCTACCGAGTGTTGCAGCTGCGACTCAGGAGGTAGGAAGCCGAACAAGTCAGTTGAAGCGTACACAGGGAAGCATGCAGGCCGCAGGAGAGACCGCGAACTCCAAAGCTTGATACAGCCCCGTCATGTGGCTTAGAGCAGACGGCGACGGTGTTAACGGTACCGGAAGCCAACACAGACGGTCCGATTTTGGTGAGGTCCGCGAGGGTCTGCCGGGGTCCACTTTAGAGCGTGGCATGCATGCAAAGAAGCGTCAGGAACTTGGGAGACCCTGCGGGTTCCCGAGCGGAGACGCGATCCGAAACGACGGTGTGCAGGGCATACGGCTATTGAGCCCACACAGGGGGAAACCCGGACCCAGGTAGGCCGGAGCCTAAACGCACCCGACGCCGGACCGACGACCGCCACGGGTAGGCGAGTTCAACCGAAAGAAGAGCCGCTGAGGATTCGCAGGGAGTCAGATCCGCCCATAGTACTCGGAGACGGTCGCGCCGATCACAGGGGGAAGGGGCGGACAGAAGTACGTAGTCGGTACAGGAAACATTGTCCGGCGATGAAGGGCCGGAACACACAATGCCAACCTCACTGCTGGCAATAGCAAAGAAGGCACAGGAGAAGAAACACACCCGGTTCTTCAACCTCTACCGGTTAATCGACGAGGATTTCCTACTGGACTGCTGGCGCAAGATTCGTAAGAACGCCGCCTATGGGGTGGACGGAATCAGCGCACGGCAGTATGAGGAGAACCTGATCGACAACATCAGGAACCTCGTGGAGCGACTGAAGCGGAAGAACTACCGGGCGCGGCTGGTTCGACGGCACTGGATTCCGAAGGCAGACGGAAAGAAACGTCCGCTAGGGATTCCGGTGGTGGAAGACAAGCTGCTGCAGTTGGCGGTCACGCGGATACTGGAGGCCATCTACGAGCAGGACTTTCTGCGCTGTAGCTATGGATACCGGCCGAAGAAGGGAGCATTGGACGCAGTCGATAAGCTGACGGTCAAGCTTCAGTTCGGGCGGTATAACTTCGTCGTTGAAGCCGACATCCAAGGGTTTTTCGACAATCTCGTGCACGAAGACCTGATCGAGATGTTGAGCCGGAGGATCGGAGACCGGCAACTGTTGAGGCTGATTCGGAAATGGCTCAAGGCCGGAGTGCTGGATACCGACGGCAAGGTGATTCATCCGCTGACGGGAACTCCTCAAGGCGGCATTGTTTCACCGATTCTGGCGAACGTGTACCTGCACTACGCCCTGGACGTGTGGTTTCATGAACAGGTGAGGTGGCACTCGAAGGGGGAGGCGAGCCTGATTCGATACGCGGACGATTTTGTGTGCGCGTTTGAGAATCAGGACGAAGCGCAACACTTCTTCGGGGTGCTGGAGCATCGACTGGAACAGTTCGGACTGCGGCTAGCGAAGGCAAAGAGCCGGGTGATCCCCTTCAGCCGGAACGGCGAACCAGGTGCAACCCGGTTCGACTTTCTGGGATTTGAGTTTTACTGGGGGAAAGATCGCAGCGGCAAGCCCCACCTGAAGCGCCGGACCTCTCGGAAGAAGCTCCGGAATTCGCTGGCCAACTTCACCCAGTGGTGCAAGGAGAACCGGTCCACGCCCCTCCGCAAGCTGTTTCCAGCGCTGAACCCGAAACTCCGCGGGTATTACCAATACTACGGGGTGTGCGGCAACAGCGCGGGATTGCAGGAGTTCTACCATGAGGCGACGGCGATTCTCTGGAAGTGGTTAAATCGGCGAAGTCAACGCCGCAGCTTTACCCGGCAGGGCTTCAAGGATTTGCTCGACCACTTCAAGGTGCCCGAGCCACGAATTCGCGTGCGGCTCCGAGTCCAGGACCGACCGGCGGTTTCATTCTCCTGAGGCCCGACGCGGAGGCGAGTACTTCTGAGGAGCCCGGTGCTGGAAAACGGCACGCCGGGATCTGTGCGGGGGCGGTTTGGGAAACTGGCCGTTCTACCGCGATGACAGCTGGGCTACTGGTTGCCTAGAGGTCGCCGGGCCTAAGACCGGTCTTTTTCGCGATTCGGGCGAGCATCTTGGGTCCAATCTCCTCGCTGTCGTGGAAGGCAAAGACGAAGTCGGGCCATCCCTCTCTTGAGAGTGTTCGGTGCGAACCGGACTCCCGCTTTATCGTCCAGCCAATCCGTCGTAGCGCAGACAGGAGGCGACGTGCCTTGGTTGATGGCCAGTTGCTCAAGCGGCTTGGAAGGTTACGTGGAGGAACTCAGGCGGGGCCTCAGCATGTTCGAGACGATCGGCGATGACGCGTAAGGCCAAGGCCTGCACGCGGGCAATCGCTTCGTTGCGATCTTTGCCGTAGCACATAACACCGCTCAGGGCGGGGACTTCAGCGACCCAACGTCCGTCGTCTTCGGGTTCGAGTTCTATGGTGAAAGTCACGAACTGAATGTAGCATTTGAACGAGCTATCTAACAAGGCAATGAAGCTGACGGGAGACCTCCTACGGTTTAGTGGACACTCTGACCTAACGGATCGGGAGGGTCGGAGGTGCCTAATCCAAGGCCCGAATTCTTGCGAGGTTGGAGTCTGCGCGTCTGGGCAACCTAGGCGACCGCAAGGCGGTCGGCTCCGGGATTCGGGAGATGCGAATTCACACCGGGGCGGGTTACAGAGTCTATTTCGTTCAGCGAACAAACGTTGCTCTCATCCTTCTCTGTGGGGGCTCGAAGTCAAACCAAAGCGATGACATTCGCCGAGCGAAGCGGCTACTGAAAGAAATCGAGGAGTAATGGTCATGGTCAAAGTAACAGAGTTTGATCCGAGTGCGTTTCTCGACGATGAAAACGTCATTGCTGAGTATCTGACTGCAGCGTTACAAGACGACAATCCCGACGTCTTTCTCGCCGCAGTTGGCAACGTTGCGAAAGCTCGTGGCATGAGCGCTATCGCCGAGAAGACGGGTTTGGGCCGGGAAAGCCTGTACAAAGCGATAGCTCCAGGAGCCAAACCGCGCTATGACACTGTGTTGAAGGTGCTCCATAGCTTGGGTGTCAAACTGAAAGTGTCAGCGGCCTAGCAAGGGCTGGCGAAGACACCGCCTAACAAAGCCAGTGAAGCTTGACAGTCCGTAAACGCGATGGGGAAGGGCGGGCGGTTCTGACGTCCACCTGATCCACTTGACTGTTTGATTGTGTCCAACTCCTGCCTGCCGTAGTATTTACGCAAGTTTCATCAGACATTGGCGACGGAACGCCTGCGAGGCAACGCAGCCTTATGGCCCTCACGGCAGGAACCCGACTCGGCCCATACGAAATCGGCGACCAACTCGGTGCCGGTGGCATGGGAGAGGTGTATCGGGCCACCGACACCCGCCTGGACCGCACGGTCGCCATCAAAGTCCTGCCCGAACACCTTGCCAGTGATCCGCAACGCCGGGAACGCTTCGAGCGCGAAGCGAAAGCCGTCAGCAGCCTGAACCACCCGCACATCTGCACGCTCCACGACGTGGGCGAACAAGACGGCGTTCACTACCTTGTCATGGAGTTGGTGGAAGGAGACACGCTGGCCGCCCGGTTGGAAAAGGGACGGTTACCGCTCGATCAGGCCCTCGAATACGCCATCCAGATCGCCGACGCTCTGGACAAGGCCCATCGTCAGGGCGTGGTCCATCGGGATCTGAAACCCGGAAACATCATGATCACGAAGTCAGCGGGCGTGAAGCTGCTCGACTTCGGGCTGGCGAAGTTGAAGGGCGACGGCGCGCAGGTTTCTCCCTTGTCGCAGATGCCGACCCAGGATCCGTCCGCCCCTCTTACGGCTGAAGGCACCATCATCGGCACGCTTCAGTACATGGCACCCGAGCAGTTGGAGGGTAAGGAACTGACAGCCGGACCGACATCTTTGCGTTCGGTGCGGTCGTGTACGAGATGGTGACGGGGAAGAAGGCGTTTGAGGGGGCGAGTCAGGCGAGTTTGATCGGTTCGATCATGGAGCATGAACCAGTTCCGATCACCGCAGTTCAGCCCGTGTCACCGCCCATGCTCGATCACGTCATCACGGCGTGTCTCGCCAAGGATCCCGACCATAGATGTCAAAATGCTGCGGACCTGATGCGCGAGTTGAAGTGGGTCAAGTATGGACACGCGCAGGTCGAAACCGTTCCTATTGAGATGCCCTCCAAGACACGCGAGCGTGTCGCGTGGTCTTTGAGCCTCGTTCTCCTGATGTCCACAGTCGCACTCTCCCTCCTCTTTGCGTTTTTTGGTGACGCACCCCAGGAGCAGACGGCCTTCCGATTTTCCTTCGTCCAACCCGAGGCCCGGGGAGACGTGCTTGCAATTTCACCCGACGGCGAACGTCTCGCCGTTCTCGCGCCAGGTTCAACCGGTGGTCAGGCGGTCTGGGTCCGCGAACTTGCGTCGGGTGAGATGCGAATGCTGGCGGGCACCGAGGGTGCCTCCAGGTCCTTGTTCTGGTCGCCTGACGGACAGTCCATAGGATTTTTCACGCAGACAACCCTCCAAGTTGCGGACCTCTCGGGCGCGGCTTCGCGGACGATCTGTGCTGTATTCCAGCCCTTTGCCGGCACATGGAACAACGATGGGGACATCATCTTTTCCGCTCTCGGAGATCTGAGCCGCGTATCGGAGACGGGCGGCCAACCTGTCCCGCTGGAGGTGGGCGTCCGGTTCCCCTACTTCCTGCCCGATGGGATTCACTTCCTCTATGGGTCCGGCTCTTTTTTTGAGCCGTCTTCGATCTATGTAGCGTCTCTGGAATCCAGCGACACGCGCTTTCTGTTGATCGCCGACCGCGATACCAAGGCCGTATACGCGAGCGGTCATGTCCTGTTCGTGAGCGGGGGCGTGTTGATGGCGCAACCGTTTGACGTCGATAGCTTGGAACTCAAAGGAGAAGCACGCCCAATCGGTCCCCAGGTGTCTTCTCCGGGGGTCAGCCACGCAGATGACATCCCGTTTTCGGTTTCGACCAACGGTATTCTCGCGTTTCGTTCCGGGAACGGCGTGGATGGACAACTCGTGTGGGTCGATCGTGAGGGAAACGAAACCCGACGGGTGCATCAGCCACAGTCGGGCGAGTATCTGAACCCGGCCATCTCACCGGACGGGCAACAGGTCGCCGTGAACCGGAAGGATCCGACAACCGGAAATGTCGATATCTGGCGGATCGATCTGGAGACGGACACTCCCTCTCCGCTCACCTCAACGGCATCGTTCGATGTCGACCCCGTCTGGTCACCCGACAGCCAGGAAATCGCCTTTTCGTCCTACCGGAACGGGAAGTGGGGCCTCTGGAAGAAGAACATCCGCACGGGCGAAGAAGAGCGTCTCTGGGAGGCTGCCGATGGATCCAGTCGACTGATGACCATGGACTGGTCGCCGGACGGACAGTTCATTCTGTTCGACCTGGTTGACCAGCGAGGTGCAAGCATCGACGTTTGGGTGTTGCCCGTTTCCGGGGATGATCCATGGCCGCTTTTCAACGAATCGTATTCGGAGCGTGCCGCTCACTTTTCGCCGAACGGGGACTGGGTCGCCTACATCTCGGGGGAGGCCGGCCCGGAAAACATCTACGTGGCGCGGTTCCCGGACGGGACCGACCGCCAACGCGCCTCAGACAGAGTCGGTATGCATCCAAGGTGGAGAAGCGACGGCGGGGAGTTGTTCTACAAGGGCGGCAGTGGTGACGCACCGCTAATGGCTGTCCAGGTGAATGCCAGCCTTTCAGGTCTTGAGTTTGACAGGCCGGTACAGATCTCCGATTCGGCGACGTCAGGGATGCTGGACGCTCGTCATCACTATGCCGTGACCGGCGACGGAAACAGTTTTCTGCTGCGTCGGTCCAGCCTGGACCCACCACCGGTCACGATCATCGTCAACTGGACCGCTGAACTGGAGAACCAATGACCCCCGGCACCCAACTCGGCAGCTACGAGATCATCTCCGCCCTCGGCAAAGGCGGTATGGGCGAGGTGTGGCGTGCGCGGGACTCCAAACTTGGTCGCGAGGTTGCCATCAAGACCCTCCCCGAAGAGTTCGCGAAGGACGAAGAACGCCTGGCCCGGTTTGAACGCGAGGCGAAGCTGCTGGCGTCGTTGAACCACCCAAACATCGCCACCATCCACGGACTGGAAGAAGACAACGGCACGCGCTTCCTGGTTCTCGAGCTCGTCGAAGGCGACACTGTAGCGGACCGGCTGAAGCACGGTGCTATCCCTGTCGAAGAATCCCTCAAGCTCGCCCTCCAGATCGCCGAAGCTCTCGAGGCGGCCCACGAGAAAGGCGTCATCCACCGGGATCTGAAGCCCGCAAACATCAAGGTCACACCCGACGGCAAGGTCAAGGTGCTGGACTTCGGACTGGCGAAAGCGTTCGCTGGGGATGGGAGCGAGGCGAACGTGTCCCAATCGCCGACCTTGAGCATGGCTGCGACGGAGCAAGGCGTGATTCTTGGAACGGCTGCCTACATGAGTCCTGAGCAGACTCGTGGCCGAGCCGTGGACAAGCGGACGGATGTTTGGGCATTCGGATGTGTCTTGTTTGAGATGTTGACCGGACGCCGATCATTCCCGGGAAACGACGTGACGGACATTCTCGCGGCGGTGATACGTGCAGAGCCGGAGTGGAGCTGTCTTCCTGCGAACGTGCATCCGAGACTTAGAGAACTGCTCGAACGGTGCCTTGAAAAGGAAGCACATAACCGATGGCAGGCTGTTGGGGATGTGCGGATGGACATTCGGAAGGTGCTGAGTGATCCCAGCGGTGTCTCGGTTGGACAGGCAGAGGTCGGACGACCTGCGAGATGGCGAACCGTGGTCCCGTGGGCTCTGGCAACGCTCATTGTGGGTGTTATCAGTGGATGGATGTTGACCCGCGAGACTCCGATGTTGCGGCCTGTTGCGCGGTTCGCGGTGGAGATACCGGAAGGTGATGTATTGTCCCTGGCGCTTGCGGTGGCTCTGTCCCCTGATGACAAGTACCTTGTCTATTCAGCGAACGATCAGCTCTACCTGCGGGAGGTTGCCCAAATGGGCGCTGTGCCGATTCGTGGTACCGAAGGTGCGGTAAACCCGTTCTTCTCGCCGGACAGCCAGTGGATTGGATTCGCAGCAAACGGACAACTCCAGAAAATCCCAATCGGGGGAGGGCCGCCGGTGCCGCTGTGCGAAGCGGCAACTCTCCGAGGAGCCAATTGGCTGCCGGACGACACGATCGTTTTCTCAACTCCGCCAAACCTCATGCGTGTATCCGCTAACGGTGGAGAGCCAGAGATACTGGTGTCCCTCGATTCTGCGGCCGGTGAGACCAACTTGCTACGCCCCGACATCCTGCCGGACGGGGACACCCTGCTCTTCGGCGTTGCCACGGGTACAGGTTTCGACGACCTTCAAATCGTCACACAATCGATCAGTACGGGAGAACGACGTAGCCTGCTACCAGGAGGTATTCCCGTTCGCTACCTGACGACGGGACACGTTGTGTACATAAGGGAAGGTGTACTGCTGGCAGCACCGTTTGATTCTGCACGAGGAGAGATAACCGGCGGATCAGTTGCACTCGTCGAAGGAATCGCTGGCAGGGGCCGGTACGGTCACGTCACCATTTCCGCATCGGGCAGTCTGGTGTACCTGACGGGTCAGGCCTTAGGTGTCGGACGATCGTTGGTCTGGGTGGACCGAGAAGGAGGAGAGCAGGCGCTTGAAGCGCCGCTCCGCGGATACGCCAACCCGAGCGTTTCGCCGGAAGGAACCCGGGTGGCGCTCTACATCTCGGACGACGATCGAGACATTTGGATCTGGGATGTGGAACGTAAAACACTGGCGCGATCCACGTTCGATCCAGCTATTGACGGAACCGCGATCTGGACGCCGGATGGGGAGCGGCTGGTGTTTCGATCCGAGCGGGATGGAGTCAGCAATCTGTTCTGGAGAAAGGCGGACGGAACGGGCCTGGTCGAGCGTCTGACAACGAGTGCCAACTTCCAAGTTGCGATGTCTGTATCGCCCGACGGCCAGACGCTCGTTTTTGCGGAAGGACAAGGACCTGTGTCGGCGCAAGATCGTGACCTCTATATGGTTTCCCTGGAAGGCGGTTCGGCTGAAGTACTGTTGAATACGGAATTCAACGAGCAAAACGCCCGTATTTCACCGGATGGCGGCTGGCTGGCCTATACCTCGAACGAGTCGGGCCAAGACGAGATTTATGTGCGCCCGTTTCCAGACGTGGAAAGCGGCAAGTGGCAGGTTTCGATCTTACCGAGAAGGCGGTTACCAAGCATGTTCTGATTGACACATGTGACTGATTGATTGCTGTTAACCCCCGACTGTAGTTTTATATACGGGTGATTCAGCCCGGTTCAACACTTGCACACTACGAAATCGTTTCTGCCCTCGGGAAGGGCGGTATGGGCGAGGTGTGGCGTGCGCAGGACACAACGCTCGGGCGCGAAGTCGCCATCAAGACTCTGCCCGAGGAGTTCGCTCAGGACGAAGAACGTCTTGCACGATTTGAGCGTGAAGCTAAGCTGCTCGCGTCCCTGAACCATGCAAACATCGCAACCATCCACGGCCTCGAAGAAGACAACGGCACACGTTTCCTCGTCTTAGAACTGGTTGAGGGCGACACGCTGGCGGATCGATTGAAGCACGGCGCGATCCCCGTCGAAGAGTCCCTTAAGCTCGCCCTCCAGATTGCCGAAGCCCTCGAAGCCGCGCACGAAAAGGGTGTCATCCATCGGGACCTCAAACCCGCCAACATCAAGGTCACACCCGAAGGCAAAGCCAAGGTCCTTGACTTCGGACTCGCCAAAGCTTTTACCGAGGATGGTTCAGACTTGAACCTCTCGAACTCCCCGACCCTGAGCATGGCCGGAACCCAACAGGGCGTAATCCTCGGAACGGCGGCCTACATGTCGCCGGAACAGGCGAAGGGCCGCACCGTCGACAAACGCACCGACGTCTGGGCGTTCGGATGTGTCTTGTATGAATTGCTGACGGGCAAATTAGCGTTTCAGGCCGCGGATGTGTCGGAGACGTTAGCGGCGATCCTGATGAAGGAACCCGATTGGGAGGCAATCGCTTCCGCCCCGCCAGCAGTCGCGAACACAATTCAGCGATGCCTCGCTTTGACAACGTAAAAAGAGCCCACCCCGATCGAGTAAAAGGGACCCACCCCCTGGGTTAATGGTTTGTAAGTAAGCCCGCCGTCGGGGCTGTGGAAAGTGTGGAAGCCGAAGGCTTCCAAGCCGCGGTGGGAACGCGCTGGCTTTGCAGCGGGTTCCCACGGTGGCGGCACTTTCCACAGCCCGTCGCGCCCGCGTTTTTCACGCGGATCCTCCGGCGGCACGGGGTTTCTTTTTCCGTTTGCTGGCGGCGCCCAGACTTTCGGTGAACCGGATGCTTTCCCATTTGAACTCGTGAATCGAGCAGTGATGGGTGAGCCGGTCCAATAGGGCCGCAGTCAGCGCGGCGTCGCCGAAGACGCTGGTCCACTGCGCAAACGGGAGGTTCGACGTGACGATCACCGAGCCCTTCTCATAACGGTCCGAGAAGACCTGAAACAGCAGCTGGGCCCCCTCGGCCGAGAACGGGATATAGCCGACCTCGTCAACGACGAGCAGTTCAAAGCGGGACAGCTTGGCCAGGTACCGCTTCAACTGCCGTTCTTCGCGGGATTCGATCAGCGTGTTGACCAATCCCGCGGCCGTGGTGAACCCGACGCGGTAACCGTTGCGGCAGGCTTCCACACCCAGGACCGTTGCGGCATGGGTCTTGCCGGTGCCGTGCTTGCCCAGCAGCACAACGTTCTCGCGCCGGGTGATGTAGCCGCACTCGGCATAGTCGCGGACCTGAACCGCATCCAGCGCCGGCCACTTCTTCAGGTCGGTCGTTTCCAGGGTCTTGAGCAGTGGAAACCGGGCCTCGCGCAACCGGCGCTGGACCTGATTGGCTTGGCGCTGTTCCAACTCGCGGCTGGCCAGAGCCAGCAGGAAGCCGGTGTACCCCTCTCCGGCCTCCTTGGCCTGCCGGGCGTGTTCGCGCCACTCCCGTCCCATGGCCGGAAGCCGAAGCTGCCGTAATGCGTCGTCCAGAACGATCTCCTGGCCCGGTGTCATCGCACACCCCCAGTCAGGAGACGGTCGTATTGATCCAGATCGGCTCCAGCGATCGTCCGGTCGGTGATACCGGGCATTAACCCGGACTCGAGCGGGGCATGGGCTCGGGCCGGGGATGCCTCCCGCATCAGAATGTGCTGGACCGCGTCCAGTTCGGCGCAGTGGGCATCGAGCGCTTCCTGAAGGGCCGCCGAGACCCGGTCCAGAGCCCAGTCCTGGTGGAGTTGGAGGATGCCGATAAACTGCCGGGTGCCCCGGCTATAGCCGTGCCGTTCCCGCAACCGTTCCAGCGCCGTCTCGTAATGGGCGGGCCACTGGGGCCGCCACTGCCGAATCGGTCGGGCGCTTTCAAACGCCCCCACCTTCCGGCGGATCAGTTCCAGGTAGTGCATCGGATCAATCCGCCAGTCGCTATGACCGAAGGCTCGGGAATGTTCGGCCACCTTCTTCTGGTCCGCATAAAAGCGCACCCGGTCACAGCCAATATGGGCCCAGAGACGGCGTCCCACATACGCGGTCGGCACCGAGTACCGGTTCGAATCCACCTGCGCGGTCTGGTACCGGCTGATCCGCACACCCACCACCTTGGTGTTCTCAAATGGCGTCTCGGGCAGTGCCAACAGCCGCTCTTGCTCGGCAGCATGCCGTTCCCCGATCGTGCGGTCGTCGGCCCGGCCGCCGATCCGGCGCTGGTCGTCGGTCGCGCAGCGTTCCAGCAGTTGCGCGTTCAGATCCTCCAAGTCGGCCACCTCGGGAACCGGCACCAGGAAGTTCCGGCGTGCGAAACCCACCAGGCCTTCGACACCGCCTTTCTCCTGGCCCCGGGCCGGATTACAGAACCGCGCTTCAAACGTGTAGTGGGCTCGAAACGCCGTGAACCGGTCCTGCTCGATCCGGGCCTTCCCTCTCAGAACCCGCTTCACAGCCGTCTTCAGGTTGTCGAAGACCACGGTCGGGAATACGCCGCCGTACCAGCCGAACCCCCGGATCTGACCGTCCAGGAACATCTCCTGCCGTTCCCACCGATACGCCCGCACAAACGACTTGCCCGAGTACCGGCTCCGCATGCAGAACAGTTTGACCTGAAGGTCTTCACCATTCATCCGGACCCAGGCCGTGCCCCAGTCCACTTCGGCTTCCGACGCCTGTTCCGGATCCAGCGGCACCACCGCCGCCGACCGGCTCCAGCCCAGCCGCATCTTCCGCTCCCGCACCCATCGCCGCACCGTCGGCTCGGCTCCGGTAAATCCATGCTCGTCCACCAGACGTTGCCACACCCGGTGCGCCGTGTGTCGCTGCTTGACCGGCTGCTCCCGATCCGCCCGCAGCCAGCCCTCCACGATCCCGGCCACCGGATCCATCACCGGACAGGCCGGCTCCTTCTCCCGCCGATACTTCGGCTCCTGCCCGGCCAACGCCTTCCGAACCGTCCGTCTCGTGTGCCCGGTCTCCCGGGCGATCTGTCGAATGCTTTTCTTGTAAACCCGATGTGCGGTCCTGACCATCTCGTACTGATCCATCCCTAACAACTCCTCACCCTCCCTCCCGCCTTGCCGGTTCATCCGGCGACACGCCGGGGGAGGCTATCAGGGGTGGGTCCCTTTTGCTCGATCAGAACCCCCTTGGGTGGGTCCCTTTTACGTTATCGAAATCAGATGCCTACAGAAGAATCAGAAGCAGCGTATTCGTGACGTTGGCGATGTTCGACTGGCACTAGGGGGAGCATTTTCGCCACCCGTGGTCGATGAAACTGCACCGGCTGTTCCCGGAAACCTTCGTAAAGAACGAATGGTGTGGGCCCTTGCACTACTGCTGTTAGTTGTCGCTGTTGTGGGACAGCAGTTTACGGGACCGTCAGAACCTACCGCTCAGCCGACGCGGCTGTCCGTCGTCCCCGATACCAAATCCATGCGTTTCGGCTTTGCCCTATCTCCTGATGGTCGCCGTTTCGTATATGGCGGTGTGCCTCGTGACGGTGGTGCAAGGACACCACAATTGTGGATCCAGGGGCTGGATCAAGAGGTTCCCCGTCTGCTAGCAGGAACCGAGGGGACCGTGTATCCATTCTGGGCGCCGGATGGGGAATCCATAGGGTTCTTTGCTGACGGATTGCTCAAGCGAATCCCGGCCAGCGGAGGGGCTGTCCAGACGATCACCGAAACTCCGCCACGGCCATCCGGTGGAAGTTGGAGTCAAGACGATGTGATCATATTCGCCGCCGGCGGTGCAATTTACGAAGTATCTGCAGATGGCGGAGAAGCTGTCGTTCGACGTGTACCGGATTCGTCGATCGGTGAAGCGGCACTCAGTTGGCCCAGCTTCCTTCCCGATGGGCGTCGTTTTCTCGTCAGTGTCAGGGATACAGATGGGCTAGCCTCTTTGGCACTAGCGTCACTTGACAGTGACATGCCTGCGGAGGTTCTCTTGGGGCCCACAAATGTAACGTCTCGCGGCGAGTACGTCGAATCCGGCTATCTCTTCTACATGGACCGTTCGAGAGTTCTCGTGGCTCAAGCAGTCGATGCGAAAACGATCCAACCAGTCGGAGCGCCTGTCCCAGTTTCCTCAGGGCCAGTGTGGGGTCCCGGCGGGTGGGGTGCTTTCTCGGCGCGAACTGAGATCCTGCTGTTCCAAGGTTTCGACCAGCACGATGAGATCGGTCGAGCTCTGATTTGGCTCGATCGAGAAACGGCTACCACCGAACTGCTCGGAGAACCTGAAAGGTTTTGGAGGGTTTCTCTTTCCCGTGATGGCCAGCGTGCGGCGGCGAATGTGGGGCTTGACGTCTGGCTCTACAGCGCTGATACGGCCCCCACTCTTCTGACATCCCATCCTTCGGTTGATACGGAACCTGTGTGGTCGCCGGACGGACAGCGATTTGCCTTCTCGTCACTTCGCCGGGGGGTATTCGAAGTATATGTTGAAGAAGTCGGAGGGGCCGGTGAGGGCTTGCTTACAGTTCCATCCTCAAATGGTAATGACGTTTTCGTGGAGGACTGGTCGAGAGATGGTCAGCTCCTGGTGTTACGTCGGGCCGACACTCTTTCTTACGACGTATGGATCCATTCTCTTGTGGACGGCGAAACCTACCCAGTATTGCAGAGCCGTTTTGATGAGTTCCATGCACAGCTCTCACCCGACGGAAACTGGCTTGCGTACACATCCGATGAAGCCGGACAGCACGACGTCTATGTAACGGCGTTTCCTGAGAGGGGCATACCAGTTAGGATCTCGCCGGATGGGGGCGTCCAACCGCGATGGCGCTCAGACGGTGAAGAGTTGTTCTACCTGGCACCGGACAGTTCAATAATGTCCGTTGGAGCCACCGGTGGAAACGAGTTTGTGCATACTCCGCCTACACGTCTGTTTTTCACGGACGCGGCTTTAAACAGCGCATCAGACCGCTCAGGCTTTTCTTATGACGTATCACCAGATGGTCAGCGTTTTCTGGTGATCTCAGGGGGTCAACGTCCGGCTGTGTCCGTTCTCCTGAACTGGACCTCGGTCTTGGGACCTGACCTTGAGGTTCCGTAATCCAAGGGTGGTCAAGGTAACGAGAAATCATCTTGTCGGACGTTGAGAATTGAATCTTAGAACGACGCGGGTGAAGACGGCGAGCCCGAGGTCCCGCGCATTTACATCATCCTTAACTGGACCCAGGAGCTGCTTGAGCGCGTGGCGGTTGATTGAGACTCGCCAAGCCTCGTATCGGGAACCGTCGATACGTCTTGCCTGAATCGGTCCGAGCGAATCCACATTGATGTATTGTCGCCTTCACGGAGAAGTGCCAGCTTCCCCGACATAGCCGTTTGGGGACTTGAGATCAACCCGATACAGAGCGGTGTTTCTCGCGAGAAGTCGTCGATATTCCTGACAATCAAAGCCGTGATTGTCACGGCTCTCGCGAGATTCTCATGTGATATCCCGCTTTTCAGCTGGTGACTGGATTTGGTCAGGCGATTGCCTGCATCGACGGGGCTATGTCTCGACAGCCGTCACGTCACAAATCACCGGACATCACGATCGCCCTTCAATCAATCCAGGAGCGGATCCACGTGATTCGCGGACAAAGAGTCATGGTCGATAGAGACCTCGCAGAACTGTATGGCGTGGTGACTCGTCGACTCAACGAACAAGTTCGCCGGAACAAGGAACGCTTCCCCCCAGACTTCGCGTTCGTCTTGACTGAAGCGGAGTTTGCGAACTTGAAGTCGCATTTTGCGACTTCAAGTTCGAACTGGGGCGGACGGCGGAAGCTTCCGCATGCGTTTACAGAACACGGAGCCATCATGGCTGCGAGCGTCCTCAGTAGTTCCACGGCGGTCCAGGTAAGCGTCCACGTGGTACGAGCCTTTGTAGCGATGCGGGAAATGCTATCGGTCCACAAAGACCTTGAAAGGAAGATTGACGCATTGCGAGAGCAGTCTCAGGAACACGACGAGATCATTGACGAGATACTCGCCGCCATCAGTGAACTAGCCCCGCCACCGCGGGTACAATCCGGGCGGCAGATCGGATTCGTTTCACCAGATTGAGTTCACATCGACTCTCAAGACCTGCCGAGACACGGAGAAGTTCTCCGACTGTCGCTTCGATGTTCAAGCATCACGCAAGCCTGATTTTGGACCTGGACAACGAGCGCACCAAAGGGCCCGCGGAACACGCGGTGGGCTCTGTTCCCTGATCTCGTCTTCGGGGATGCTGACTGAAGTTCGCCAAATCTCCACTAGGAGTCTGCGCGGCAGAAGGACCGGAATTGGGCGGATAGAGATCGAAGATAGGACATGTCACGAACATATCGAACCTATATCCCAGAACAGAGCCTGCTGCTGCCGCCGTCGCTGAGAGATTGGTTGGCCGAAGATCACCTGTCGTACTTCATATCGGACACGGTGGACGCCATGGATTTGAGCGCGTTTGAGCAGCGGTATGGAACGGACGGACCGGGCAATCAAGCGTACGATCCGCGGATGATGGTGAAGGTGTTGATCTACGGGTACGCGACCGGGGTGTTCTCGTCGCGGAAGATCGCGGCGAAGTTGACCGACGACGTGGCGTTCCGGATGTTGGGAGCGGAGAACTTTCCGGCGCACCGTACGATCTCGGATTTTCGCAAACTGCATCTTGAGGAGTTCGGGAACCTGTTTGTGCAAGTGGTGATGATGGCGCGGGAAGCGGGACTGGTGAAGATGGGAACCGTGGCGGTGGACGGAACCAAGATGCGGGCGAATGCGAGCAAACGCAAAGCGATGAGCTATGAACGGATGAAGAAGCAGGAGACCGAATTGGGCGAACAGATTCGGGATCTGTTGAACCGGGCTACGGCGACCGATGAGGAAGAAGACCAGCGATACGGCAAGGACCGGCGCGGAGACGAACTGCCCGATGGGTTGTCGACCCGCAAAAAGCGATTGGCCACGATCCAGGCAGCAATGAAACGGCTCGAAGAACGTCAGATGGCTGCGGACCAGGAAGCGGGACGGGAACCGGGAGACGACAAACCCGGATGCGGAAAGAAGCCATTCAAACGCCCCATGGGCGAGCCCAAACCGACGGCCCAGGACAACTTCACAGATCCGGAAAGCCGGATCATGAAAACCTCCACTGAAGGGTTCCAGCAATGCTACAACGCGCAGGCGGTGGTGGATTCCGAGGCCCGGATCATCGTAGCGACAACGGTGAGTTCCAATGCGTCCGACGCGGGACAGTTGGAACCGACCCTGGATGCGTTGAACAACAACCTGGGAGAGCATCCCGAACGTGTACTGGCCGATGCGGGATATCGATCCGAGTCGAATCTAGGGATGTTGGAACAACGTCAGATTGACGGGTATGTTGCCATGGGTCGCGAGAAGAATCTGGCCGATGTTCCACTCCCACCCAAAGACACTGCTGTTGGCCGGATGATGAGAAAGATGAAAACCAAGCGTGGGCGCGACCGCTACCGGGCCAGAAAGCACATTGGCGAGCCGCCCTTCGGGTGGATCAAGTCGGTGCTCGGATTCCGACAGTTCAGTCTACGCGGTTTGGACAAAGTGACCGGTGAGTGGAACCTGCTCACTCTGGCGGTGAACTTACGGCGGATGAACGGGATGATCGAATGGGCATAATCCGGAAAACCGGAACCCAGCAGACCCGATACACGGCCAATTACTGGTATCCGTACAGCTCTGAACTCCTCGTATCGGAAGAATCGATGGGTTCTCCTCCGAAGACCCTCTCAAATCCCAATAAATTCGAGTTCTTCGCGCTCTGCCGCGCAGACTCCTAGCCCGCATTTCTCAAGAGTTGTCTTTGCGGCGCCGAATCCATCCGCCAGTACTGCATTGCGTCTGGTGGGGACTCCTCGACGTACTTGAACGCTCTTACGGAACGAAGAGCATGTCCATATGCCCGTATAGCCTTACCACCAAAGTGGATGCTGCCGAAAGTCGGCGCGTCTACTTACCGGGAAGGCGGTATCCAAGCATGTGACTTGCTGATTGACCCCAACTCCTTCCTGTAGTCTTATTTTCGGGTGATCCAGCCCGGTTCCAAGCTCGCACACTATGAAGTCGTCTCTGCCCTCGGAAAAGGTGGTATGGGCGAGGTATGACGTGCGTGTGACTCCAAGCTCGGGCGTGAAACGGCCAAGAGGCGTGACCGTGGAAAAACTGGCTGACATCTGGTCGCTAAGGTGCTTGCTCTACGAGATGCTGACAGGTCGCCGGGCTTTCCAGTGAATAGGCTGCGGGACTCGGAACAGCACCGAGGGGAGGTTCTTATGCGACATCTATGGGCAATGGGCTACGTTGTGGTTTTAGGTTCGATGTGTGTTTACGCGGCTCAAAGCGGAGGCGCTAGAAGTGCCGGTCAGATTGTCCTCGAACGGTCCGGTTCAGACTGCTTTGAGGATCCCAATTGCATCAATCGCCTCCATCCCGACATCCCCATGGCCGCCAGGGCCGAATCGGGCCAGGAAATCGTCTTCAAGACACGCGCCGATGGGCTCACGGGTGGACCGCTCCTGAGTAGGATTCATCCCCTCTCGGGACCGGTCGAAATTGTCGGAGCCCGGTCCGGGGATACGATCGCGGTGACCGTTGTGAGCGTCGTGCCCTTTGGCGACGGGAGAACGTCGATGACGGCCAACGGTCTCCTTGCCGACCAGTTCCCGGATTCCGTCGGCAAGACAATCCGTTGGGAGCTGGGAACGGATTACGCCACGAGCGAAGCCATTCCCAACGTCCGGGTCCCGAACCGCGGATTTCCGGGCGTGATCACGGCTCTTCCCGGCCAGGAGCAGATCGAAACCTACCTGGCCAGGGAGCGCGCCGGCGCCGCGGCTGGCGGTCGCAGCCATCTGCCCGAACCCATCAACGCGATACCGGCGGACATCTGCGGGCCGGAGAGTCCCACGAGGGGCGAATGTATACGGACGGGTCCGCCGCGTGAACACGGCGGCAACATGGACATCCGGTATCACAGCGCCGGCACGACCGTGTACCTGCCGTGCTATATCGATGGCTGCGGTCTGACCATCGGAGACGTGCACTATGCCCAGGGCGACGGCGAAGTGGCCGGGACCGCCGTCGAGATGTTCGCCGACGTGACCGTCCGGGTCGAAGTCCTCGAGGAGAGCAAGTCGATGAGCCGGGGGCCGCATTTCGAAGGCTCGGTCGACGTCCTGGCTCCTGCGACTGGGCGTTTTTATGCCACGGTCGGCATGCCTTTCAAAGAGGAGGGAGAGCTGCCGCCCAACCTCGAGTACCTTCAGTCACCCGTGGCTCAGGAACTGGCCTACCTGTCGGACAACCTGCTCCTGGCGGCGCGCAACGCGCTGATGGAGATGATCGATTATCTGGTCGAAGAGCACGGGCTGACGCGGGAACAGGCCTACTTTCTGTCGAGCGCGGCGGTGGACCTTAGAATCGGCGAGGTCGTCGACGCCGGCCACGTCAACGTGATCGCAATCCTGCCGCTGGACATCTTCGTGGAATGATAGTGATTCGGCATTCTGCAAGCTCAGGGGTTGTCGTCCGCTGCAACTCGCCGATTCAGTTGAAATAGCACTATGCTTGATCGATCGGGTCGTATGGCCTGATCCCCAGGCCGACCACATGACTGTCGCCTTACCGGAGACTGGGACCTGCAGCAGGCAAGAAATTGAGGAGCGACAATGAAGACCGCTAGAACGCTCGCGTATGTGCTGCCAATCGTTCTTGGCACGGCAAGTTATCTGCGTGCTGATGACCTCTTCCAAGTGACTGATAGCGGTGAGAAAGCACTCGCCCGGGACGTCGTCATTTACAGGGTTGAAGGAAGGGGAGGCGAGCCCACGTGGATCGAATACTACTATTGGAACTCTCATGCTGACCTGCTTGGACAAGCAGTCATTCAGTTCGCCCGATACGATATGAAGACCATCCGTGTGGCCCTCAGCGACCCGGCAGAGCGCCGAGCTCTCGTGGTGTCAATGCGAGAAAAGGGAATTCATGCGCTGGTAACGGACGTGAACAATGTCGCGACGGAGATCTATTGCCTGAAGATGAACTATGGAGCTGATCCGGCCATGTCCACGCTTGGAATTCCTTTCGATGACACAAGACTCTTTGTCCAGGATCCCTCCGGCGTTCAGCACGTTCTAGACCTGCGAGACATCTCCCGTTTATTTTTTGAAGGCGACGCCGGCAGGATCTTGCTGAAGCGCGGGGCTGGCCTTATTGGGAGAGTCGAAAGACTGGCGACTGGGTCGGCGGGAACATTTCCACTGACCATGAAGTTCGTCGGACTCGATCGAGCCGGCAACATCGTGTCCCGTCGGATCTCGGACATAGTCTCAGTCGAGTTCCTGAACTGAGCGGCACACAGGCATACTTACCTCCGATGAATCCCCAAGATTGTGGAGCAGCATAAGCGGATGGTTTGAGGTGTGGAAGGCCAAGGACACGAGACTGGGTCTGCAACTCGATGGAAATCATCGCGGCATGTGGATGACCGACGCAGTTCGGCCGCTCAATCAATAGATAGCAAAGTTGTGTGCGTCAAGTTCTGCAAAAAGTATTTCCGAAAATTCAGTTCTTGAATGTTGATCGCCGTCGGGCCTGTGGGAATGTGGTAAAGCTGAGCGTTCTTGGCGAAACTTTTCCAAGGCTCAGAGGGAATCCGCGTCTTTTGCGGATTTCCTCTGAGGCGTCATTTCCATCAGGCCTCTGCGTTTCTTTCTTTTTGGTTCTTTTTCTTTCTTTCGCCCCCTCGAAAGTGTTCCGCAGCGATTTTCCGCTCCAGGATGCTCTGTAATCGCCGATCGACATCCGAGTCGATCATGGGTCGGCCCGTTTTGACGCGTTTAGGCAGCGGGCGTCTGACGGTGCCAGTCCTTTTTGTGTTCCTTCAACAGATCCATGTTCAAGTAGCGGATCGCTTCGATCCAGTTCTCATGCGTTTCGGTGGTCAGCGCCCGAATCAAACGCAAACAGCTGGCTGCGTTGGGGAAGATCCGCACCACGCGCGTTCGCCGCTTGATCTCCTCGTTGAGCCGTTCCAGCATATTGGTGGATTTCATGTGCTTGTGATGCTGGCGCGGCAGCGTGTAGAAGCTCAGCGTCTCGTCGATGTTGTCTTCGACCCAGTCGCAAAGTTTGGGATATTTCTGCCCCCACTTGGTTAACCACGCCGCCAGATCCTGCCGCGCTTCCTGGAGGTTCCGCCGGTCGTAGAGCCAACGCAGTTCCTGGAGACAATCGTCATCGGCTTTGCGCGGCAAATAATCCAATGCGTTTCGAAGAAAGTGGACGTAGCAGCGTTGCCAGATCGCTTCGGGCAGGACTTCTGCGATGGCTTTCTTCAACCCCGCATGATCGTCGGTCACCACGAACTCCACCCCGCACAAGCCGCGTTGCTTCAAACTCAGCAAGAGTTGCCTCCAACTGGTCGTGCTCTCCCGTCCCGCCAGTTCCACCGCCAACACACCGCGCCGGCCGTCCCAGTTGATTCCGATCGCTACCAGGACCGCCCGGCTCCGGATCACCCCGTCTTCGCGCACCTTCTCGTAGCGCGCATCCAGAATCAGGTAGGGGTATTCTTCTTCCAATCCTCGCGTCGCAAACTTTTTCAGCTCCGTGTCCAATGTCCTATTGATCCGGCTGATCGTGCTCGCCGAAAACGAATGCCCGCATAATTCTTCGGTGATCGCTTTCACCTTCCGTGTCGATACCCCCTGCACGTACATCTCGGCCAAGCTGGCCACGAAAGCTTTCTCGCTGCGTTGGTAGCGCTCAAACACTTCCGTACTGAACCGGCCGGCACGATCCTGCGGCACGCGCAGCTCCAACTTGCCCACCCGTGTGACCAGACCTCGCTCGTAGTAGCCGCTCCGATATCCTGTGCGACCCCCTGTTCGTTCGCTCTTGATCGCACCCACGACCTGGTCCATCTCCGCCTCGAGAATCTCCTGAACCACCTCCTGCACGACGCTTTTCAGCAGATCCTGTTCCTCTCCTAACAGTTCTTTCCAATCCACTCCCTTTCGCTTAATCTTAGTTCGGGCCATCGGTTCATCTCCTTCGTTTCAAAGTTGATTCGTTACCAACTTTTCGGAGATACCCTGGCCCCTTCCTATTTCAGGACCTTTTTGCAGAAACTCTGAAACATAACCGATAGCAACGAAAATGATATCCGGGGACCATCGCCGATAAAGGTCTGATGCAAATTCGAAACTATCGAGTCATCATGAATACTGCAGTGTGCCGCAAGTTATGCGTAAAGTGAACGCTATGGACGAAGCCGACATTAGTCCTGCGACGTCGCCCACCTCTACCGCCTCGCTTGAGTATCTGACCGGTCCGGCGCGCGGCACCGAATCCTGGCTGAGTGGAATCACGTTGGACGTTTCGCTGGCTGGTGGACACCGCGTTCGAATCACAGAAGTAGGCACCGATACGCGAGACGATGACATTATCGCGAGATTCCATCGCTCCGATCACAGTTACGAGATCGAGGCGCGTAACGACTATCCGCTGTGGGTAAACGGCAAGCGGGTGGTCTCGAAAAAACTCGAGCAACGCGACCTGATCGAGTTTGGTGACGCCGGTCCTCTATCTCGCTACCGGCTTCACCAGCAGGGTAGTCGGGTTCGAAAATCTCTCGGCGATATGCTTAGCAACTGTATCGATTACACCCGCGTCAGTCGCAAACCCAGGGCCCGGCGCCTGCAAGCTGCATTTCGCGACTTTTGCCGGGACTTTGCCCGCGAATCCACCCTATTTTTCCGAATCGTTGTCATTGTGGCCATCGTTGCCCTTTCGGTGACTTCCTATTACCAGTACCGCTCCAGCCTGTTGCTTCAGCAACAAGCCGAGAGCAGCGCGCTACAGCTGGAAGGTTTCGCCCGTACCCTTACCAGGACCAACCAGGAAGCATTGCGTCCGTCCGACCTGAATAGTCTGCGCCTGGAACTCAGCAACTCATTGAGCAATGCAGCCGATAGGCTGGCGTTTCTGGAAAATCGATCCGCGGCGAGCACCCGGATAATTGCCGAAGCCACCCGCTCAATCGTGTTCCTTCAGGGATCATACGGCTTCAGGGATATAGAAACGGGCAACATGCTGCGCTACATGATCGACGATCAGAGACGTCCACTATTTTCGCCGCGTGGCGAGCCTCTGCTAATCCTTGAGGGTGATGGCGAGGTCGCCGAGCGGGTGTTTACCGGGACCGCTTTCCTGGTGAGCAGCAGCGGTGCACTGCTGACCAACCGTCACGTCGCGCTGCCGTGGGAGGACGACACAATTCTCGAAGCACTGATGCAGCAGGGTATGGAGCCGGTGTTAATCAAATTCATTGGGTATATACCTGACACCATCACCGCCTTTCCTGTACAACTGCTCAAGGTCAGCGACGAGGCCGATCTGGCGGTGTTGTTGTGCAGCGGTGTTGTTACTGAACTGCCTCACCTCAGTCTCAACGATAGACTCCCAGAACCAGGCGACGAGGTTATCGTAATGGGTTACCCGACCGGCTTGAGATCTATGCTGGCGCAAACCGGCGACAGCTTTCTGGCTGAACTTCAAGATAATGACAATCTGGATTTTTGGGCTGTAGCCGAGCGCTTATCAGAAAGAGGGTTTATCCAGCCACTTGCCAGCCGCGGCATTATCGGACAGGTCTCGGAGGCAACCGTGGTCTACGATGCGGATACTACTCATGGTGGTAGTGGCGGACCGGTGCTCGATATCAATGGTGGCGCCCTAGCCATCAACACCGCTATCATTCCGGAATATGGTGGCTCCAATTTTGGTGTTCCCGTCGTCTACGCGCGGCGTTTGCTAGCAGAGGCAGGTATAGAACCCTAGCAGCCCGTCAGAACATTTCGGACAGAATTCCCTAAAAAACTAAGAGACACTCTCCTGATATGTCCATCAAATCGGCCCGGGTCCGATCCTAGCTGGGCGCCTAATCGACGGGATCACGCCGGAAGCCCTTGTTCTTCTGAGGTTTCAAGTTACCGAGGAAGGTATCTCAGGCAGGTGACCTTCTGATTGACGCCAAGTCCTACCTGTATTTTGATTTGCCGAGTCTTGAATGGATTCTTCAAGCAGGGGCGTTCATGCCGGACGAGGGAGAGTCTCGCCCGTTCCTAAACAGACCCTTTCAGGATGGCTGGGCGCAGTTCTCTCCGAATGGGCGTTGGGTGACCTACACCTCGAACGAGAGCGGGCAGAATGAAGTCTATGTCCAGACATTTCCCGAAACCAGTACGAGACGCCAAATCACGACGGATGGCGGATCCTTTCCGCGCTGGGCGTCCAACGGTGGCGAGATCGTGTACCGCAGCCGGGGACGGCTCATGGCTGTCGAAGTCACGACCGAGCCGACCTTCACTTGGGGCTCGCCGAGTGAACTGTTTGATGGACCGTACAGGTCTGGCGCCGGTGCGGCTACGTTCTATGATGTCACTCCAGGCGGTGAGCGGTTCCTCATGATCCGTGACGACGCCCTGGAGGCCAGACCGCCCTTGAATGTAATGGTGAACTGGTTTGAAGAACTGAAGCGGCTGGTGCCGGTGCCCCAGTAACCTTCTCCACCGCTCGCCGACTCCCCGCGAAGAACACCAGCAACTGGTCCGAACCAATCCATATATCCCCGAGAGGTCGGCCACAAGGAGAAGTGCAAGCCGACGACGCCGTTCGGGGAATTGAGATTGATCCGATACGGCGCGGTGTTTCTCGTGCGAAGTCGCCGATATTCCTGACAATCAAAGCCGCGGTGGTTACGGATCTAGCACGATTCTCACGGGAGACCCACTTTTGTGCTGGCGACGGGATTTGGTCGGGCAATTGCGGGTAGCGACACTGCTATGCCCCGAGAGCCCTCCCGTCACAAGTCAGCGGACATCACGCTTTCCCTTCCGTCGATTCAGGAGCGGATCCACGTGATTCGTGGAGAAAGGTCATGGTCGACGCAGACCTCGCAGAACTGTATGGTGTGGTGACTCGGCGACTCAACGAACAGGTTCGCCGGAACAACGACCGCTTTCCTGCAGACTTCGCCTTCGTCTTGACTGAAGAAGAGTTTGCGAACTTGAAGTCGCAAAATGCGACTTCAAGTTCAAACTGGGGCTTGCAGGGAAGATTGACCCTTTGCGAGAGCAGTATCAGGAACACGACGAGATCATTGACGAGATACTCACAGCCATCAGTGAACTGGCCGGACCATCGCGGCTGCACTCCGGACGGCGGATCGGATTCGTTTCACCCGAATGAGTTCATCCGCTCTCAAGGCTTACCGAGATTCCCACCCAATTCCCGCGTTCCAGCTTGCCGCGAAGCCGGTGATTCGAAACGTGACCCCCCGTTGACCTCAACCTCCACCTGTAGTTTGATTTACGGGTGATCCAGGTCGGCACCCTACTTGGCAGCTACGAGATTCTCTCTCCGCTGGGCAAAGGCGGTATGGGAGCGGTGTGGCGTGCGCGCGATCAGAAACTTGCCCGGGAGGTCGCAATCAAGACGCTGCCCGAGGAGTTCGCCAGGGACGGAGAACGCCTCGCACGATTCAAGAGAGAAGCCAGGATCCTTGCTTCACTGAATCATCCGAACATCGCAACGATCTACGACATCGGTGAGGACGCTGGCGTGCCGTACATCGCGATGGAGCACATCGATGGAAGAACCCTTCGCCAGGTTCTGTCCGAGGGCCCGCTCGCAGAGGATCCGCTCATAGGCTACGCCAGGCAAATTGCGGAAGGACTGACCGAAGCGCACCAGGCAGGCATCGTCCACCGTGATCTCAAACCGGAAAACGTCTTGGTTCGCGCGGACGACTACGTGAAGATTCTCGACTTCGGTTTGGCCAAGCACCAGCCTCCACTGGGCGGTGACTCTCAAGCCACAACCGTGAGTTCGGAAGACACGAGTCCGGGAGCAATACTCGGGACGGTCGCCTACATGTCGCCCGAGCAGGCCAAAGGACTCTCCGTCGACTTCCGGTCGGATCAGTTCGCCTTTGGCGTGATTCTCTACGAGCTCGCGACCGGAGCGCCGGCCTTTCTCCGCGATACCGCTGCCGAGACCCTGTCGGCGATCCTGCGCGACGAGCCGGAGATCGAGGGCCGCGTATCTCCCTCACTGGCGGAAGTTGTTGGACGCTGCCTCGGCAAGGAGCCCGAAGAGCGTTACGCCGACACCGGTGAGCTTGCGGAAAGGTTGGCCCTGTCCCGTGATGTCGGGGCTCCTGTTTCGCCCCCGTCGGTGCCGGCGATTGCCGTGCTGCCGTTCAACTACCTGAGCCCCCAGGCCAGCGACGAATACTTCAGCGACGGCCTGACCGAAGAGATCATCACCGACCTCTCCAGGGTGCGGGCGATGAAGGTGATTTCCCAGAAGTCGGCGATCCAGCTCAAGGGGTCGGAGAAGGACCTGCCCACGATCGGTAGGGAGTTGGGTGTCGACTACCTGCTGCAGGGAAGCGTGCGGCGAGCGGGACATCAGCTTCGGGTGACCGCACAGCTCATCGACCTCGACAGCGACGCGCATGTGTGGGCCGACAAATACGACGGCACGATGGACGACATCTTTGCGATCCAGGAGCAGATCGCCGGCAACATCGTCGATGCCTTGAAGGTTCAGCTCAGCGCCGAGGAAGATCGCCGCATCTCGGAAAGACCGATCGATGACGCGCAGGCATTCGACTGCTACCTGCGGGCTCGCTACGAGTACAGCCGGGGGACGCGCGAAGGCGTGGATGCGGCCCTGCGCTATGTCGATCAGGGTCTGGAAATAGTCGGCCCGAACGCGCTCCTCTACGCGGCCAAGGGAAATGCGTACTTCCATCTCAGTTACATCGACACGTTTCGTCACCGCGAGCATCTGCGGGTCTGCCGGCACTGGGCGGAAAAGATTCTCGAACTCGAGCCGGACGCTGCCAGGGGGCACTCGCTCCTCGGCCTGGTCCTGTTCGACTTGTTCGAGACCGTCGAAGGTCTGCGCCACATGGAGCGAGCCTTCGAGCTGGATCCGAACGACGTCGATAACTTGGGCTGGTTGAGCGTTTTCTATGCCTCTGTCGGAAATCCAGAGAGGAGTGACTACTTCTACGGGCTGCTGGTCGTGCGCGACAGCCTGAACCCCTTCACACAGTTCGTGGGCGGCATGTGTGACCTCCTGGCGGACCGTATGGACGGGGCCGCGACGCGCTTCGAGAAGGCGTACTCTGCTTCTCCGCAGACCCCTCAATTTCGAACGGCGTATGCTCAGGTGCTCGCGTGTCAGGGAAAGGCGGATGAGGCTATTGAACTCCTGGCGCCGTTCGAGGCCGCAGGCGAATCCCATTCGTGGACAACGCTCGGACTTATCCTGAAGAGCTCTCTCAAAGCCGACAGGGTCGGGGTGGCGGGGCTTGTGAGCGAAGAACTCGAGACGGCCTTCCGAACAGACTTGCTGTTCGCCTTGATGTTGGCCGAGCGCTATGCGGTGTTAGGAGACAAAGAGCGGGCCTGCGAGTGGCTGGAGATTGCTGTCGAAGGGGGTTTCTGGAATTCCCGCTTCCTGGAGTCCGATCCGCTGCTCCGGAATCTCCAGGGGGAGCCGGACCTCGCGCGTGTGATCGATAGAGCGAGGGCGAAGACTGAACGACTCGACAGTTTTGTCCGGTGAAGAAACGCCTTCAGGCGATTGTACTTGCCGTTACTAAACTTTGATTGTGAGCGGTGATCAATGCAGATCCACGGTTTCTCTACGTCCGGATCAGGATCCACCCGTCGGCTGTGGCAGGATGGGCCGCTCGAACTCCTCTTCCTGTGGGGTGAGGGCTCGCAGGAACTCCATAAGAGCATCCCTTTCCTGGGTTGTCAGGTCTCGGGGTTGCAGCTTCTCATCCAGATACGGGTTGGGGTGCCCCCCTCCGAGAACGAAGTCGACGGCTTCCTCCAGCGTACGAGCACTGCCATCGTGAAAGTACGGCGCCGTTTCGGTGATGCTTCGGACTGTGGGCGTCTTGAAGGCTCCGCGGAGGGTCTCCGCTTCGACTGTCTGTTCCGCCTGGGAGCGGGCAAGGAACCCTCCCCGGCCGAGGTCCGGTTCACGTTGGTCGAACCCGACGCCGATGTTGTGATACAGGGTATCGGTGTAGAGGGGCGGAAGGTGACACAGGGTGCAGTTCGCTTTCTCGCTTTCACTAAAGACCTTGAAGCCCATCACGGCTTCGGGAGATACGGCGTTTAGGTCACCAAGCTCGTAACGGTCCCAGGGTGAATCGTCCGACACAATCGTCCGGACGAACGTCGCCAGCGCTTTCACGATCGAGTCCGGTTCGACCGGGGTTCCCATGTGGAGGCTGAATTGATCCCGGTAGCCTGGGATCTCGGCGATCCGCGCTGCGATTTCTTCCGGTGCCGCCCCCATCTGAGACCTCCAGGCGGCCAGAATCTGTGCCTCCAGGGTCGGGGCACGACCGTCCCAATACCACTCCCGATAATAGCCTGCGTTATAGAGGGTCGGGGTGTGACGGCTGTTCACAGATCCACCGGCGGTGACGGAGAATTGCTTCCCGTCGGTCCAGCCCATTTCAGGCAGATGACAACTTTCGCAGGACATCTCGCCTGTAGCCGACAACCGCTTGTCGAAGAAGAGCTGCTTACCGAGCCCGACCTTTTCGAGAGTCAGCGGATTGTCTGGGGGGACTTCCATTTCGGGGAGTAACGTCGCGCCGCCGGACTCACCGTCCGTCACAGTCCCGGCGCTGTCCCTTTCGGAGGGCGAATCCGCGCAACCCCCACAAAGCACGGTCAGGAATCCCAGGGCGATGACGCCGACCAGTCGCTTCGTCCAGGAGGTTGGCCGATTGTTTGTCGACGACTGCTGTTTCTGCTCGGCGTTCTCGGGGGGACCTGTCTCCACATAGAGCGAACCATGCCGGAAGATTGGGGATGTGTGACGTACGTTCACGTTACTTCAATCTTGATATCGTCGTCCTCAACATCAACCGTCAGCCAGACTAGACTATGCGACTCCCAAGGGAGCCCTTGTGTTGCTCCCCACAACTACCCCCTCCGTTCCGCCCCTTCAGTTCCCTCTACTTCCCCGCTAATCCAAACGCTCTGTGGTTCCCCGACAGTCCGGCCGGAGAAAGAGAAGGAATATAGAGAAAACAAAACCGACAATACCGACATTTTCTATATCTTGGGCCTTTTGAGGGGCTCCCCATTCTTCGGACAGCAACCCCCGGGTCTTAAGGTGGATCGCTGCCACTGAAATGGGTTGATATTTAGCCCGTCGCCGAGCCTGTGGGAACTGTGAAAAAGCCGAGTCTTCGAGGCTGTTTTCAAGCAGCTGTGGGAATCCGAGTTGTGTGCGGATTTCCACTGCGGAGTCAGTTTCCACAGGCCCCTGGCGCGCGCTGAAAGTAAACGGTCTCGGGCGTCTGATAGTCGAATACTTGATGGCCGCGTTCCTGATTGTAAAACCTGAAATATAGGTTCAGGTTCGAGATCGCCTCGGAAACGCTCAAGTAGTCCTTCAGGTACACTTCCTCGTACTTCACGGTGCGCCATAAGCGCTCGACGAAGATGTTGTCCAGGAACCGGCCCCGGCCGTCCATGCTGATCGTGATGCCCTGGTCTTCCAGTCGGCTCGTGAAGACATCGCTGGTGAACTGAGCCCCCTGATCCGTGTTGAAAATCTCCGGTTGCGCTTGCCTCAGCGCCCAGTCCAGTGCCGACACGCAAAATCCACTGTCCATCGACGTGGACACTTCCCAAGCCAGCACGTACCGGCTGAACCAGTCCATGATCGCCACCAGATAGATGAATCCCTGCCGGAGTCGGATATACGTGATATCGGTGGCCCACACCTGATCGGGACGCACAATCTCCAGATTGCGCAACTGGTATGGGTAAATCCGGTGTCCCGGGGCTGGCATCGACAACCGCGGTTTGGGATAGATCGCTTCCAGTCCCATGAGCCGTAGCAGTCGCCGAACCCGCTTCGCATTGACCTGCCGACCTTGCGTCTCCAACCACTAGGTCATACGCCGAATCCCGTAGAACGGGGTCCGCGTATACTGCTCGTCCAACAGACGCATCAACGCGATGTTCTCGGCGCTCTCGCCCACCGGTGTGTAGTAGAGTCCGGATCGGGACACTCCGGTCAACCGACACTGCTCGACGATGCTCAACTCGTCGTGATTTGATTCGATCCATGGCCGTCGTTGCTCTAACGGGAAAGTCCCGACTTTTTTTTGAGCCACTCCACCTCGATCTGTAATTTTCCGATCTGTTGGTAAAGTTCGTCCTGTACTTGCTCATCGACTTCACTGGCCGGGGATCGACCATTGGAGAAGATCTCCGATACGCCGTCGAGCACTTGCTTTTTCCACTTCGTCACCATGTTCGGGTGAACTTCGTAGTGGGACGCGAGCTCCTGGATCGTGCGCTGTCCCTTGACCGCTTCCACGGCGATCTTTGCCTTCAATGCCGCGCTGTACTGCTTCCGTCCTCGCTTCTTCATCTGCCTCTCCTGAGGCAGCGATCTTACACCTTAGCAACCTGTCCGAATTTTGGGGAGCACCTCATTTTCTACAGTGAACTTTTCCACAACTCCATGTGTTTTTATATAGTTTTCCTGCCCCAAACACCCCTACTAACTAAGTCAGTCACTGC
>CBDAPB010000008.1:0-8231 GCA_965198265.1 Terriglobia bacterium | reverse complement strand
GTCAAACCGGAGTGCCGGCGGGGCCACTCGTCCAGTCCGGGCGGATCCATGTCGTATTCAGCGGAAGCTTGAACACGGGCATCGCGATCGCGAACCCGAACGATCAGGTTGCGACCATCGACTTCTTCTTCACCGACACGACCCTTGACGTTCCTGACTTCGCCAATGACAGCATGACGGTGGGCGCGGGTCAGCAGTTATCCCGCTTCATGTCGGAGGCCCCTTTCAGCCTGCAGGACGGTACGACCGTGACGTTCACTTTCTCGTCATCAGTGCCGATTTCGGTAGTCGCTCTCCGGGGGCGGACGACAACCAGAGGCGACTTCCTGACAAGTAGCCTCCCGATTACCCCAGTCAGCAGCACATCTACCGAGACGGTGTATCTCCCGCACTTCGCAGCCGGCGGTGGTTGGACGACCGACATCGTCCTGGTCAACCCGACCGAAAACACCCTCACGGGAATACTCGGTTTCATCAATCCCGGAACGGAAACCATTCCGGGACTGCAGACCGGGATTTCGGTCGGTGGCTTCTTTCCGCAGCCGGTGTTTTCGTATTCGATCGGCCCAAAAGGCTCTACCGTGCTCCAAACCACAGAATCGGTTTTTTCGGCGGTAAAAGTCGGATCGGTTCAGATTGTTCCCGGCGGCGACATCGCTCCGTCCGCGCAGGTGATTTTTTCGCTTGTGAATGCCGACGGAGTGGTTGTGTCGGAGGCGGGTGTTCCCGCCGCCGAGACCGGCAACACTTTTCGCATGTACGCCGAGGCCTCGGGCACGCCTCTCACCGCGGGTGCGATCCAGTCGGGTGTCGCGATCCGGAACATTGGATTCGTCAACGCCACCGTCAATCTTGAACTGACTGGCCTCGACGGCAACCTGATCGGCACGAACTCTATTATCGTTCCCGCCTCCGGTCAGAGGGCCCTGTTCGTCGATGAGCTCTTCACAGCACCGTTCAAGGGCGTCCTACGGGTTTCTTCGAGCGAGCAGACGATCGCCATGACGGCACTCCGAGGACGAACGAACGAACGCAACGAGTTCCTCACGACCACCACCGTACCTATTAACGAGGCTGCATCCTCGACGACAGCAGAGTTTCTCTTTCCACACCTGGTCGACGGCGGTGGCTGGAGCACCCAGACGATCCTGTTCAGTGGGACCGCAGGCCAGGTTGCCAACGGCCTCATGCGTTTCTTCGGGACCGACGGGCAACCGATCGAGCTGACACTGCAGTAGATCTTCGTCACTCCCGCTAGTAATGTATTCCAGTGTGGAGGTGTCCTCAGTGCGGGGAGGCATTGCCCGAACCCGGGGCTTGCGCCTGTGGTTTCGAGATTCGTCGCCAGGACGGTATTCTGGACCTGATGACCCGACGGCAGGCCGCCGATTACGCCGATTTCTGTGCCGCTTATGAACGGATTCGGAGGGCGGAAGGCTGGGGCCGAAACGACCTCGACCTGCCCTTGGGCGCGCGAGGGCACATGAACATCTGGGCCGTCCGGCGGCGAACCTTCCTCAAGCTTCAAGCTCTGATCCGAAGCGAAGGCGTGACGGGTGGCGCGGCGTTGGACGTCGGTGCGGGAAACTGCTGGCTGACGCGCTACCTGTATCGTTGGGGATTCCGGGCAACTGCGCTGGATGTAAACGCCGGGGAGCAGGACGGCCTCCGTGCGGGAGCGTACCATCTGGAACAAGGAGACCGATTCGAGCGCGTGCGTGCGCCGATGGAAGCCCTCCCGTTCACGAACGGGAGCTTCAAACTGGTAGTCGCAAACGGTGCTCTCCACTACGCCGCAGACGTCGGGGGCGCGATTCGCGAGTTCCTGCGAGTGTTGGGGAAGGGCGGAAGGGTCGTCGTCATGGACACGCCATGGTACGAGGATCCTGCCGACGGCCGCAGGGCCGTCGACCGACGGATTGAAGAGTTTCGCGGCCTTTACGGACTCGACGAGGAACTCAGCGGCCGGGCTTCGTTCCTGTCACGTGAATCCTTCTCGAAGGTCGCCGAGAGTGTCGGTTTCAGCTTCCGGCTGGTGTCTGTCTGGCCAGGACCGATGAGGGCATTGGAGGGATTGCGGGCTCGGCTCGCCCGTCAGCGGATCGCGTCGTTCCCCCTTATCCTTATAGGCGATTGACGATGTCGGAGACCAGGTGCGACGACCCGATCGATTGGCCGGTCCGGAAGGCCTTCGATCGTCATGCTTCGGACTACGACGCCTGGTTTTCCCAGAACCCCATTGCCGTCAAGCTCCGGGGAAGGATCTGGGAAGTGATGGATCGTGTTTTCGACCCCGGGCAGAGGGTCCTCGACCTGGGATGCGGGACGGGCGAGGATGCCGTTCACCTTGCCGGCCGGGGGGTGCGCGTTCGAGCGCTAGACGTTGCTCCGGCCATGGTTGACCGTCTCACCCAGAAAGCCCGGGGACTGGAACTCGACGACCTGATCAACTGCACGGTCGCTGACGGCCGCTCCCTCAACCTTCCGCCCGGATCGCTGGACGGGATCTACTCGAACTTCGGCGCTGTCAATTGCGTCGCCGACCTGGAGTGGCTTGGAGAGCTTGGTCGGCGGGCACTCCGGCCTGGAGGCCGGATGATCATCATCGCGATGGGACGTTGCTATCCGCTGGAGATCGCCGTGAACCTTGCCCGAGGTCGCCTCCGTCCGGCGCTGAGGCGCTTCCGTTCGCCGGCGTCTGCGATTGTTCGGGACGTCGAGTTCCCGGTGCACTACCATTGCTTCAGAGTTCTCAGGAAGGCGCTGGCGGAAGGGTTCGTCCTGGAGCAACGTCGGGGGCTCAACCTGTTGCTGCCGGAGCCGGGGCTGGAGCACCTGGCGCAGCGTTTTCCCCGGACGTTCCGCGCCCTCCAACCCATCGATTCCGTCCTTGGGCGATCGTGGCTTTTTTCGGCGATGGGCGACCACGTGTTGTCGGTGTGGAAAGTTCGTAGCACCTGAGCGGTTCAAAACGATGAGCGACAAGAAACTCATCCTCCTCTACAACCCGCCGTCGGAGTTCTACGCGATGCCGCTGGGGCTGCTTTCGGTCGGCTCGGCTGTTCACGGCACTGCGGGCATCAACGTGCGGATCCTCGACTCGCGAATCGATCCAGACGCGGAGGAAGTTCTGCTGGAGCTGGCGCCCCAGGCAAGCTGTGTCGGGATGACGGTGTTTTCCGGCCCCCCCATCGGGCCGGCACTTGCGCTGGCCCGGGCAGTGAAGCGACAGAACCCCGGACTCCCAGTGGTTTGGGGCGGCTGGCATCCGTCGATCTTTCCCGAACAGTGCATCGATAGCGGGGAGGTGGACGCAGTCGCGATCGGACAGGGTGAAGGGAGCTTCGCCGAACTCGTGGCGGCGATCGACCGCCCGCGGGAGTGGGAGGGAATCGCCGGCCTGTGCGTCAAGACTGAAACCGGAACGAAACGCACTCCACCCCGACCACTCGCCGACATGAACAGCTTTCCACCGGTTTGCTACGAGTTGCTGGATGTCGAATCGTACTTTCGGCACAAAGGGCACCGCCAGATCGATTACAGCTCGTCGCGAGGTTGCCCCTACCGCTGTACCTTCTGCGCCGATCCCATTATCTACAAGAGCAAGTGGACGGGATTGAAAGCCGCGCGCACGGTCGAAGAATTGATGAAGATCCACCACCGCTACCGGATGGACGAGGTCTTCTTTCTCGACGACGATTTGTTTGCCAGCCTCAAGCGGATTCAGGCGCTGGCTGAGGCACTCATAGAGGCGAAGGTGCCTTTCGGCTGGAAGGGGACTGCGCGCGCCGACGAGCTCTGTCGTTTGCCCGAGGACTTCTTCGGGCGGCTTCGCGCCTCGGGATGCCGTCGAATCAATGTCGGCGCCGAGTCCGGCTCGCAGCCCATCCTGGATCAGATCAAGAAGCAGTATCGCGTCGAACAGATTGTCGAAGCAGGTCGCCGGGCTGCTGGTGCGGGCTTGGGCGTTGCCTACAGCTTCATCACAGGCTTTCCCGGCGAGACCGAAGAAGATTTCAGCGCGACGCTTGACGTCATCAAGTCCGTTCGTCGTATTGACACCCGCCTGGAAGCAACGCTTTATTTTTATTCTCCGTATCCGGGCACCGAGCTGGTGCAACAGTTGGAAGCCAGGGGAATGCGTTTGCCTATCAAGCTGGAGGAGTGGAGCGATTTCAGCATCGAGAGTGCATGGCTTCCTCCGTCGCGCCTTAAGCTCTCCCGAAGGGTCCGCAATCTTAATTTCTACATTCGTCACGCGTATCGTACCGGTGGGGGGCCGGTTCGAAGGTTGTTGCAGGCTGTCGCGCGCCGCCGCTGTGACCACGAAGTGTACGGTCTGGCGATCGAGCCCTACCTGGCTGAACTCGTCGGTTCACGCGGATAAGGAACATACTTCTGGATAGCGTCCGACGGTTGGCCCGACCTGTGCTGTTGGCAACGCCGGTGGCGAACCGGCGGTGGTGGATGGGAGAGACGATGGTTGTCCTGGAATTCCAATGAAAAGGGCGTTTCTCGGCGCCGCCGTCGCGCTGTTGCTCCTCCGCTTGATCCTGATGCACCTGCTTCCGGGCTGGAACAACATCCACACCGACTTTCCGAACTACTACACAGCGGCCTGGATCGTGTCGGAGGGTCGTCCTACCGTCGATCTCTACGACCCGGTATCGTTCGACCGGGAGTGGCGGCGCTTTGGAATCCCCGGGGAAACCGCGCTGTTCAACTACTTCACACCCTTCTCGGCTTTGACGATGCTACCGGTCGCGCGTTTCGAACCGATAACGGCGAAAAGGATCTGGATCGTGCTGAGCCTTGGCTGTCTCGGTCTTGCAGTCACCTTGACATCCCGGATGACCGGAGTTGGTTTGCTCGGGTCGGCGGCTGTGGCGCTGGCGGCCGGTGACGCGCTCGGCAACAATCTGACCTTCGGGCAATTCTATCTGGTTCTGACCGCGCTGCTCGTCATGGCGCTTGCCTGGAATGATCGTTGGCCGAGAGCGAGCGGAGTGGCTCTGGCGCTGGGAGTCGTCACCAAGGTGTTCCCGCTCTTTCTACTGGGTTACTTTGCCTGGACCCGAAGGTGGAAAGCGACACTGTGGACAATCGTGTTTATCTGTGTGGCGATAGCCGTCGGTCTCTTTGTCCTCGGATGGGTTCCTCACCGTGTCTATCTCGAAGAAGTCCTCGAACGTGTCATGCGAGGTGAAATCCAGGATCCGTACCACGTTCGCTGGAACAGCTGGCACGCACTGATTCGACGCGCCTTCGTCGGTGATCCCGTTCTGAACCCCGCACCCATCGCCGATGTGCCGGCTCTATACTTCTTCCTCCGGTTCATCTTCACATCGGTCGTGACGGTGTTTACATTCAGTCGGATCAGGCGTTCCGGTGGAGGAAACCGTCTGCTCGAGTACGGAGTCCTCGTCGCCATGATTTCCCTGATCACACCGAGCCAGGCCAGTTACCACAACGTTCTGTTGTTCCCGGCAATTGTCGCTGCCCTCGCCGCCGTTCGCAGCCTGAAGGCAGGGTTGGGAATCCTGGCGCTGTACGCGCTCATCTGCTCCAACTACATGGGAGCCACAACGACCTTCGACAGCGGCCCATCGATGGTGCTGGCCTTTCCTCGAGCCTACCTGATGCTGGTGATGTGGGGGCTGCTTCTGGTACTTCAATCCGGGACGCTGGGTTCGGTCGGCGGCGCGCTACGTCAGCTTCGCGTGCCGCTTCGGTCTCTGGGAATGGTCGCCGTGGTTCTCGCCGTGATCGGTGCGGTGTCGACCTATTCGGAGTGGAACCGGTGGCGACGAGATGTGTTCGATGGGGCGGTGATAGCTCAGCCGGACCGTGCGGGGTTCCTGGACTTGGATCCGACTTTTGGTGCGGGAGGTCTGCTTTATTCGTCGCTTCAGATAGGAGGCTACAACTGGATCCATCCATCCGCGTTAGGGAGCGCGCTGGCCTACGAAAGCCCGGCTGGAATCCGTGGCCGACTTTCCGACGGTACACTCATCGAACTCGGCGATGGATTCGAGCCCGTGCTGGGTCCCGAGAGCGCTCTCGCCATAGAGGAGACCCTCGACGGTAGTGCGGTCGTGGAGTTCACGGGGGCGGGATGGGTGGAACTCCTCAGGACTGAGTCGGTGATCCACGATCTGGCGGTGTCGCCTGATAACGCCAAGGTCGCATTCTCGGAGCTTGTAGGGGGGAGGTACCGTGTTTCCGAGTGGTTCCGAGCCACTGGCGCCAGGGTCCCTCTTCTTGCCGGAAGCGGGGATTACCGATACGCGACGTACTCCCCCGACGGGGGCCGGTTGGCGTTTGCGACGAACTCATCCGGAAACTGGGAGGTCGCCGAGTATTCGTTCGCCGATGGAAAGACCGAAAACCGGACGACCAGCCTCGCTAACGACCTCATGCCGGTCTACTCTATCGACGGGCGGACGATCTACTTCGCCAGCGATCGCCGTCGCGGTTACCGGTTTACGACGATTTTCAAGATCCGCTTGAGGTAGGCACCGGGCGCGCATTAGACTGATGGGGAATTTCGGTTTGTGAAATGGGCTTCCGAGAATTTCTCCGAAGCCACTGGCAGATTCGCTGATGAAGAAGAAGGTTCTTCTCTTTTTTCCGTCCTACAGAAGTCTCGAAGCGGCGCCACCCCTGGCCCTGCTGGCACTCGCATCCGTCCTGGAACAACGCGGCTACGCTGTAAGCATCGTCGACTCCACCGTCGAACCCGATTACAAGCGACGCATTCTGGAGCAACTCGACGAGTCTCTGTGTCTGGGTATTTCGATCGTGACCGGACCGATGATCTACGAGGCGATCGAGATCGCTCGAGCCGTCAAGGCCAGGCGTCCGCGCTTTCCGGTGGTCCTGGGGGGCTGGCATTCCTCGGCCCTCACCCAGCAGACCCTCCAAGCGCCTTATGTGGACATCGTGGTCCGCGGGCAGGGCGAGGCGACGATGGGCGACATCGTCGATCGCCTGGCGTCGGGAGAAAGCCTGAGCGGAGTCGCAGGCTGCACCTACCGCGACGTCGATGGCCGGATCGTGGAGAATCCCCCACGACCGACCATCGACATCGACAAGCTGCCGCCGAAGGCATACCACTTGATCGACCTGGAACCTTACGCCGAGCTCTGTGGGTGTCGGTGGGTGATGTATACGTCGAGCCACGGATGTCCGTATGACTGCTCGTTCTGCTCCAACGCCAGTCTCTATGGGCGCGCCTGGAACGCGCTTCCCCGGCAGCGCGTGGTCAACGAAGTTGTCGCGCTCGTCGATGAGTACCGCCTCGATCTCGTGGATATCATCGACGACAACTTCATGGTCGATCCCCGGCGGGGGGTCGATATCGCTCGCGGATTTCTCGCTTCGGGCCGCCGGTTCAGGTGGTGCATCCAGTCGACGGCGAACTTCCTTCTCAAGACGAGCGATGAGGACGTCAGGCTGATGCAGCAGAGCGGCCTCGAACGGGTGTTCATCGGGGCCGAATCGGGTTCCGACGATGTCTTGCGCTCAGCCAACAAGGTTCGCTTTCAGGCTCAGCGTGTCTTGCTTGCAGTCGCTGAGAAGCTGCACAAGGCCGGTATCACGTGCTCGTTTTCATTGATCTTTGCGCTGCCTGGAGAAACCGATGCGGATCGCAGGGCAACCCTTGCGATGATCACAGAGATCAAGTCACGGTTTCCGGGCACCGAGTTTCACAGCAACATCTATACGCCCTATCCCGGCGCTCCCAATTTCCGCCGAGCGGTCGAGCTGGGGCTCCGCGAGCCGCAATCTTTGGAGGAGTGGGCCGAGTTTTATCCCAAGTTCCAGCGATTGCCCTGGCTGGATGAGAAAGGTCATCGACACATCCAGCGGATGCGCGAATACATTCGAATCGGCTTTGCGACGAAGCGAATCCGACGGCGTACCAGCCGCGAGAGGGTGGTTCGGCTGCTTGCGCCCTTAGCCCGTGCCCGTTTGAAGGCCGACCTTTATTCCATACCCGTGGAGCTGTGGTTCTTGAAGTACGCGGCCAGAATGCGTGCGGCGCTTTCACCCGCCCGGGCACGTTCCCACGTGCTTCAACCATGAAGGTTAGCCAGAATTCCGCAACAGCATGGTCCTGGACTAGTGACCTGTAACGGGCCACTAGCCCCCCGGTACTCGGACCACATCTTCCTTTCGACAGACGCAACGAAAGCCAATCGTCGGTACCATGTGATCCGGGGGATTAC
>CBDAPB010000007.1:0-15394 GCA_965198265.1 Terriglobia bacterium | reverse complement strand
GATCTTGAGCAGAATGTGCCCGTCGGCGATGCGCCCGGATATTGGAGCGAGTTTTCCGTGCATTCGATACTCTGGGACTTGGCGGATGACCTCTCGGATGCTGGAGACAATACGCGGATCGATGCGACCACGCTGTGGAGGGCATTCACGGGACTCAACAACGACCGCTTCGTCTATCTTCCCGCGTTCCTGGACCGTCTGGTCCAGCTTGTGCCTTCCGAATCGCTCGGTATCGAGCAGATCGTCCGAGGGCGCTCGATCGACTACCGAGCCGGCGCCCAGCCCAGCATTGCCGATCCTCTCCCGCGGCTGGTCTCCGGCGCCGATGCGGTCACCGGGGAGGTGGATTCGCTTTCCCGACAGCGTGCGAACCTGGCCCAGTCCGCGCATCAATATGCATTCGACGTCGGGGGAGGGGCCGTATCGTTGCGTCTCGACATCACCGGAGTCGGTCCGGGTGGAAACCCCGGAGCCAACGACCTGGATCTGTTCCTGATGGATTCGGAAGGTCAGGTCTTGGTGCGTTCCGATCAAGGCCTGAACGGGCAGTCGGAGCGGATCTCGACGTTCCTGCCCCCCGGCCGCTACGTGGTCGAAGTCCGGAGTTTCTATACCCACGGCGAGACCGGAACCCTGATCTTCAATTCGGGCTCCTACCGTCTTCAGTTCCAACTCCCCTAGGAGCCTGTCGGGAATAAGAAGTCTGCAACCAAGAATCAACAACTTACAGACCAGGGATGGCTCGTAAGTTGTTGATTCTTGGTTCGAGGGAGCCAATTCCCGACAGGCTCCTAGTTCAACGGTGGGACGGATCATCCTGGAAGACGATCACGGTTCCGTGTACGGAACTCATTAGCTGGCGGTCAGCCCGGACGGCAACATCATCTATACGGCGAATGGACAGGCCCTCAGAACCGGCTCGTTCATCCAGGTCGGCAAAGTGGGCGCGGGCGTGCCGCGGGTCAGCGACGACGGTTCGCTCGTGTACGTCGCCCAGGCGCCCGATACGATCTCCGTCTATGAGACGATCACGTATACGCTGGTCGGTTCGATCACCACGCCGCGCACCATGTCGTCGATCCATGCCTTCGATATCCTCCCGAACGGAGAGGACTACGTCATTCAGTCCGACGACATCGTTTGCGCGGGAAACCTGAACGAGATCGAACCTCAGGTGCTCGGGCACTACGCTCAAATCGCTGCAGGTCAGGGATTCACCTCGGAGCTCGTGCTGACGAATCCTTCTGCGAGTCGAACCGCTAGGGGCACCGTCGTGTTTCGTGGAGACGCTGGCCTCCCGCTCCCGCTGAACTTCGAAGGCGTCCCTCTATCGGAAATGAGCTTCTCGATACCGCCGCCGGGGACCTTTTCGATCGAGACCGACGGAGAGGGTGAGATCGTCTCCGGCTCGGCTACGGTGTCGTCCAACCTGGATCTTGGCGGTGTCGTCCGGTTCACGTTTCCGGGAGTGGGTACGGCCGCGGTCCTCGAAGGCACGCCCCTGAGCAACATGGTCGTGCCGATGCGTCGGAGCCCGGATGGCCTGAACACTGGTCTCGCGATCATGAATCCGGGTGAAGATTCGATGTGGGTGACGCTGACCCTGTTCGACACCGCCGGCGTTCAGGTTCCGTCCGGGACGCATATGATTCCATCCCTGCCTGCGGGTGGGCACATCGCACGCTTCCTGGACGAACTGTTTCCGGATGCCGATACCGATGACTTCCACGGCTCGCTCGTAATCAGTACGTTCCAGGGTTCGCTGGTGGCGACCGCTTTGGAAATCGGAGTCGCGCTGGGCCAGTTCACGGCCATTCCCGTGTTGAAGCTCGCGGACTGAACCTGACAAGAAGTCCGGTGCAGCGTCTCTCAAGGCACGAGAACTCACTTCGCATCAGTCGTTTATGCGGGTTACTACCATGAACGCACGGACGGTTGCGCCGCGACCCTGTCTGGTCTTAGAACCAATCACAAACTACTGACAGGCCTGGCCTTATGCCGGGGCCACAAGGGGAGGAGGAGGCTAGCCCCGGCGGTCACCCAAAACTGGCATAGAGGCCCGGGAGGCTGTCGCTACGCAATGTCGAGGACCTTCTCCACGAGTGCGGGATCGAGGTGACCCTGTACTGTACGCATAATCGCAAAGGCAATTTCCGGGTCGGATTGCGAACCGAGAAGTCTCGACTTCGGCGCAGTCTGGCCCATCTACGCGACCTGATGAGGCGAATGCGCCACTTGCCGGTCCGGGAGCAGGTTCACAATCTAAACCGGGACTTGTGCGGTCACTACGCCTACTATGGCATTGCCGGGAACTTCCGGGCCCTCCAGCATGTCGCTCGGGTTGTGGAGCGTTACTGGCGTCAGATGCTGAGCAGCCGTAGTCGAGCCGGTCATGTCCGGCGGGAAGTATTCCAGCGGATCAAGACGCGCTTTCCGTTGCAGCGGCCACAGCTGGCACTTCCGTATCGGGAGTTCCAGTCTCTCGCTGTGCTGTGAATCCGTTTCTGAAGAGCGTAGTGCGGGAAATCTGCATGCTACGTTCTGTGGGAGCCGGAGGCGGGCGGCCGCCTCTGGCCACCCGGTCCCGGGGGTGCGATTCCTCCGGGCTACTCACCCACGAGACGATCCGGTTCTGGTGGAACCGTTTTGGCCCGCTTTTCGCCGCCGAGATCCGCAAGAAGCGGACGGATCGAATGCGCGCGTTTTCGGGTCGGCGGTGGCACCTCGATGAGGTGTTCGTGAAGATCAACGGTGAACGCCATTACCTTTGGCGCGCCGTCGACCAGGAAGGCGAGGTGCGGGAGGCCTTTGTCTCGAAGAAGAGAGATCGCAAGGCCGCCTTGAAATTCCTCAGGAAACTGATGAAGCGCTACGGTAGACCAGAAGCGATCGTCACCGATCAGCTGAGATCGTACCGAGCGACGCTGCGCGAACTGGGCGGATCCGGTCTACAACAAGCCGGTCGCTGGCTGAACAATCGGGCGGAGAATTCACACCTGCCCCTCCGGCGAAGGGAACACGCCATGCTCGGTTTCAGGAGGATGCGAAGCCTTCAGAAATTCGTCGCCGTTCATTCTTCCGTCTACAACCACTTCCATCGGCGACGACACCTCTGCTCACGGGACCATTTCACGCTCCACCGCGTCGCCGCACTCGCCCAGTGGCGTCAGCTCGGAGCGGCCTAATTCCCTGTCACAGGTGGAGAACTCAGCCCTGCCGCTTTCCTCTGACAGTGCCCTCGCGGTGCATCGCGGAGGGGCGGACATAACGACGAGCGGGCCACCAACCTCCAGAAATGGGTGCCGTGTTCGTGGGCCACTCGTCTTTTCGGGGACCCGCGGCGTCTTTACGTTATGTGAGGACCGGACTTGAGTTTAGGGCGCACCGGAGATCGGCGGATCATCGAGCGAGTCCTGGAAGGAGATATCCACTCCTTCAACCTGCTCGTCTGTCGGCGGGAAAAGCCTATCCACAACCATATCTTCAAGGTGGTTGAGAATACCGACGAAGCCATGGACCTCTGTCAGGAAACCTTCATGAAGGCCTTCAGCGAGCTTCGATCGCCCAAGGGCCGGAACTGAAGTCGGTCCTGGGCGGCGAACCGCTCAACCGGTCGCAACCATCATAAGGTGGCAAAAAACATCATAGGGTGATTGATATGTCGCATCTGGAGGAGAGACTCGCAGAGTTCGTCTACGAAGAACTGACGGCGTCGGAGATGGAGGAAGCCCGGCAGCACGTTGCCCAGTGCCTGGAGTGCCAGGGGCGTATCTCGGAGTTCCAAAAAGTGCGGCACTTCCTCAAGTCGGTTCCCGACGTCGAGGTTCCGAGGCGGGTGGTTTTCGTGGGTTCCCGGAAACCGGCGACGAGGACGTGGGTGCCGCTCCGGTGGCTCGTTCCTTCCGCGACGGCCGCGGCGCTGGTGCTTGCGCTCGTGATCGGTGGACCGATTCGGTTCGACCGGCACGAATCCGGCATGACGATCGCGTTTGGCGCGTTGCCCGAAGCCGAACCATTACAGGTGGCTGCCCAACCTGTCGTTGTCCCCCCGCAACCGGTGGACTACGAGCTCGTCGTAGCACGCGTCACCGCTGAACAGCAGGCCTGGCTGGAGTCCGAGCTGGAGAGCCGAATTCAGGGAATCTCAGCCGCGAACGGCAGGGAGGTCCAGCGCCTGAGGGCGGAAATGGCGTATCTGTCCGACCTGCAGCGTGTCGGGCTGCGGGACACGCTCGTGAACGCGTCTTCGATCCAGCTTCTGGCTGCGCGGACGGAGGTGCGGGAATGAGAGTAATCCGGCTGTTGGTCTTGTTGATGATCGTTCCGGCTATCCTTCCCGCGCAGGCCGGCACGGACCAGCTTTCCCGATTCCGGCAGGAATCGGCGGTGATGGCCGCCGCGCTGGATGATGCCTTTTCTTCTATCGTTCCCGGACCATTGCTGCAGCGATCCAAGGCGACGCAACTGGACGGTTACGGACTCGTGGTCACGGTCGAGGTTGCGCTGGAACCCCCGCGGAATCCGTTTAGCGGTGTGAAGCAACCCGAAGAGATTCGTCGGTCGAGCGCCGAGCGCCGCGAAGCTCTCAAGGAGAAAGCGGTCGAGCTGCTACAGAACAGGGTGGCTGGACTGGCCTCGGTCGGTTCGGATGAGCGGGTTGCGATCGTCATTCACCTGCTGAACACGAATCCCGCCGACCTGCCCGACCTGCCCACCCAGGTTGTCGTCTCCGTCGGAAAGCAGGCGGCGGCCGACCTCGAGGCGCGAAGAATCAGCCCGGCCGCGTTCCGCGACCGTGTGAACATCCGGGAATACTGAGATCCCATGAAGGCGCTACTGACTTTCGATCGGAAGCTTCTGGGCGGGCTGCTCCAGGAGCGCGACCTGATTTCCGAAGAAGACCTGAACAACGCCCTGTCGCTGCAAGCCGAGCGGTCCGATCGAATCGGGAAAATACTGACGGATCTCGGATTCGTTTCCGAACGGGATGTTCTGTCGGTACTGAGCGGACAGATCGACGTCCCGCTGTTCAGCGGAGAATACCCGGCGGTCCCGATCGAAGCCGAGAAGCTGCCTTACCGTTTTCTCCGTCCGTTCAAAGTCCTGCCGGTGCACCTCGAGGATGACGTCCTGTCGCTGGTGATGGCGGATCCGTTGGATTCGGGAGCCCTCTCCACGATCCGGTTGCGCACCGGCTATGACCTGAGGGTAAATCTGGGGTCCGAGTCGGACGTCACCGCGCAGCTGGACCGCCTCTACGGCGAAGAGGGAGGCGATGAGAAGCTGATCGAAACGCTCGGCGATACGCTCACGGATGACGACGTCGACCAGCTTCGAGACCTTGCATCCGAAGTGCCCGTCATCCGGATGGTCAACCTGATCATCTCAAGGGCAGTGGAGTCGCGTGCGAGCGACATCCACATCGAGCCGTTCGAGAAGGAGCTTCAACTCCGATACCGCGTCGACGGTGTGTTGCAGAACGTCGATGCTCCGCCCAATCGGCTGCGGGGAGCGATCATCTCGCGCATCAAACTGATGGCGAAGCTGAACATTGCCGAACGCCGCCTTCCGCAGGACGGCAGGATCAAGCTGAAGGTGCTGGGGAAGGAGATCGACCTGCGTGTGTCCACTCTTCCGACGATGTACGGCGAGAGCGTCGTGATGCGGATCCTGGACAAATCGAACACGGACCTGATTGATCTCCGCCGACTCGGTTTTCCGGAGGACCTCTACTCGAAGATCTGCGAGATGACCTCCAAGCCCCATGGGATCGTGCTCGTCACTGGACCGACGGGCAGCGGGAAGACGACGACCCTCTACAGCGCGCTGAAGAGAATCAACATTCCCGATCGCAAGATCATCACCATCGAAGACCCGGTCGAGTACCAGATGGACGGCATCAACCAGATCCAGGTGAACTCGCAGATCGGCCTCACTTTCTCGGCCGGCCTGCGTCATATCGTCCGGCAGGACCCGGACGTGATCATGATCGGCGAGATCCGGGATCTGGAGACAGCCGAGATCGCGATCCGGGCCGCGCTCACGGGCCATCTGGTTTTCAGCACGCTCCACACCAACGACGCTCCCAGTGCGATCACGCGCTTGATCGACATGGGGGTCGAGGACTACCTGCTGGCCTCTTCGCTGATCGGAATCCTGGCCCAGCGTCTCGTTCGTGCCAACTGCGAGAAGTGTCGCCGCACCGAGCGGATGTCGGTCCAGACGGCCCGGGATCTGGACTTTCCGCTGGAAGAGTCCGAGGGTTCCATCGAGTTGCAGAAAGGGTCCGGTTGTGAGCATTGCGGCTATACCGGATACCAAAGCCGCCTGGGCATATTCGAGCTCGTCGATATCGATGAGGCTCTTCGCGAAGTCATCACCTCAAACCCGGACGCGAACGTTCTGAAAGAACAGGCGATTCGTTCCGGCATGCGCACGCTCAAGGAAGACGGCTGGAAGAAAGTACGGGACGGGACCACCACGCCGGACGAAGTCCTCCGGGTGACGCAGGAAGTCTGATGGGAACCTTCGCATACAAAGCGGTGAACCCTCAGGGGAAGCATTTCCAGGGTCGCGTCGAAGCGGCCGACGTTTCCGCGGCCGCGTTCAGCGTCAGGAACATGGGATTGATTCCCGTGTCGATCGATGAGCCTGCGACAAAACCGTCCGGTGGAAGCCTGCCCACGCTCCGGCTGCAGAGGGTTACAAGGAAAGACATTCTCTTCTTTACCGAGGAGCTGGCGACGCTCGTACGCGCGGGCTTGCCGCTGGACCGCAGCCTCAGCATCACTCGCGAACTGGCGCCGAAGCAGGTCCTGAAAGAAGTGATCGACGATCTGCTGAAGCAGATCAAAGGCGGCAAGTCGCTGGCCGAGGCACTGGCAGCGCATCCAAAACAGTTCACCCGTCTTCACGTGAGCATGATCCGCGCCGGCGAGGCCGGCGGTGTTCTGGATGTGATCCTGGACCGATTGGCGGAGTTCGAACGGTCCGCCGACGAGCTGCGTTCCTACCTGATCGCGTCGCTCGTCTATCCCATTCTCCTGACGCTGGTCGGGCTCGGGTCTTTCGGGATCCTGTTTTATTTCGTGATTCCACGTTTCGCGACGATCTTCGAGGATGTCGGCGCCGAGATGCCGGCGACGACGCTCGCCCTGCTGACGATGTCTAATCTCACCCGTGACTACTGGTGGGCGATTCTCGCAGGTTTTGGTTTGATGGTTCTGGCAATGCGGGGTTGGCTGCGGACGGCGAGAGGGCGGCGGATGTGGAATATCGTTCAGTTCAGGATGCCGCTGTTCGGTCCGACGCTGCTCAAAGTTGAAGTCGCACGCTTTGCGCGCACCCTCGGTACGTTGATCAGCAGCGCCGTCCCCTTGATTGCGGGCGTCCGTATCGTCCAGGACATCGCCCATAATCAGCTTCTGGCGGAGGCGATATCGAAGATTGCCGACGGCGCAAAGCGCGGCGAAGGAGTGTCCAGGCCCATGCGCGAGGCGGGCGTTTTCCCGGGGTTGGCCGTGCACCTGGTCAGCGTCGGCGAGGAAACCGGGCGTCTGGATGCGATGCTGCTCCAGCTGGCCGACGTCTACGAGAAAGACGTCAAGACCTCGGTGAAGGCGCTGACGGCCGTCTTCGAGCCCCTGATCATACTCGTCATGGGTATACTGATCGGGACCGTTGTGCTATCGATGCTGATGGCGATTTTCAGCATCAACGACATCGCGTTCTAAGGAACGAGATCGCTTTCTGATGAAACAGGAGGAAGCCGTGAACAGTTCGGGTCGTTTCGAGACGAAGGACGATCGAGGGCGCCGTCGGGAGTCGGGTATCACGCTGATCGAGCTGCTCGTCGTGATGGTCATCATCTCGTTGTTCGCGACTCTGGTCGGGGCGCGGTTGTTCAGTAACGTCGACAAGGCCCGTCAGACAACGGCCAAGGCACAGATTTCAGAATTCGAGACGGTGCTCGACCTCTTCCGCCTCGACGTGGGCCGTTACCCGACCGCGTCGGAAGGGCTTCAAGTCTTGAGGGTCGACCCCGGCGGTATCCGGAACTGGGACGGCCCGTACCTGGGCAAGAACGTCCCGATGGATCCATGGGGGAATTCTTACGTCTACCAGTACCCCGGCGAGCATGGAGACTTCGACCTCCTGTCGCTCGGAGCCGACGGTGAACAGGGCGGAGAGGACGTGAATCTCGACATCGTGAGCTGGCAGTAGGTTCCCGCCTCGCCGGGGCATCCCGTACGCGTATCCCGCTGAATTTCAGTATTTTTTCCTTCCGTTCGTCCTTTCCGAGCCCATCAGGCGTCATCACTGACATGAACCGGGCGAGAGGACTGTCTCTGGTCGAAGTGATGATCGTGATGGCGATCATTGCCCTGTCGGTCGGGCTGGTCGGCCCGCGAATCGGTGCCGGCATGACCCGCATCGAGATATACCAGGCCGAGCAGACCATCCGAAGTTTCGTCGAGATGGCCCGTTCCAGGGCTCAGCGCTCCAATCTTGCCCATTTCGTGGTGCTGAATCGCCGGGGGCCGACGGTGGTGCTTGTAGGACCCGACATGAGCATCCTTCGAGAACGCGAACTGCCTTCTTCGGTGGAACTCGTCGTCGATTCCGAGACGGGCATCGAGTCGATCCACGTTCCTCCATCGGGCCTGCTCCGCGGTCAGGTCATCGGGCTGCGGTCCCGTTTCGGGCCCTTCGAGGTGACCTTCTGGTGAGGTACCAGAGAGGCTTCACCCTGATCGAAGTGGTCGTTGCCGTCGCCATACTGGGGCTGTCTTCGAGCGCCCTTTTCGGCCTTTTCAGCACTTCGGTCGACAATCTCCGACGGATCGAGAAACTGCACCGCTACCATCTCGCGGCCGCGGACGTCATGAATCGGGTCCTCCTGCTGCCTGTTCTTCCGGCAGACGGCCAGGCGGGCGGCCGTCTGCGTCAGATCGATGCGGACTGGAGGGTGAGAGTGGAGCCCTGGATTCCCGAGAGTTTCGACGGGCGTCCGGAGCAGGCGATTGTGAGAATTGTCGTCGAGGTTGAGTTCGATGGGCGTTCCGGGCGGCGAAACATCGACTTGGAGACGTTGAAACCTTCCCCGCTGACCTATGGCCCTCAGGACTTCCAACGTGCGATCGATGATGTGTTTCCGGAATGAATCGAGGCAGAGGCTTGTGAGAACCGATTCCGCGCACCAGGCAGAGACCGGGTTCACACTGATCGAGGTGATGGTCAGCCTCGCCATCGTGGGATTGATCATGACCTTCATGTTTTCCGGATTGAGCGTCGGAATGGATACCTGGGAGCGCGGCTCCGGGAAGATCCTGGAGATCGAGAATCGGGCACGTGTGGAAGGGCTTCTCCGACGCCAGCTTTCACTGGCTTCTCCGGAAGAGTTCGAAGGCGACGATGGCGCTTTCGTCCTTTTTGCCGGCGATAACGGGAGGCTGGAGTTCGTGTCCGCCTATTCGTTGATCGACGGAGCGGTCCAGGCTCGCAAAATCGACTATGCCGTAGATGACGGCGGGTTCATGTACGACGAGCAGTTCTTGTTTGATCATGACCCGAACGAGACTACGAATCGTCAGGGACAAATGTTGGCCCAGTTTCAGAACGTCGAGTTCCGTTACCTGGGCTCGGATCGTGACGGGAGACTGCAATGGATCGACGAGTGGGAATCCGGTGCCGGCCTGCCCGGCGCTGTCCAGGTTCGGATTGATGACGACTATGTCGTCGTTCCGCTGATTTACTGATGAACAACCGCGGCGTCATCCTGTTGAGCGTTCTCTGGGTCGTATTGATCCTGTCGGTGATCTCGCTGTCGCTGGCGGCCGCCGTGCGGACGGAGATGTCTCTCTCGCGGGACGGCTTCGATGCGGAACGGGCTTTTTTCATGGCGCGTGGAGCTGCGGAGGTGATGTATGAGGACTTGATGACGGACCAGGATCTGCTGGCGGGCTCACCGGTGGAATTGGTGAACGGAGAGTACGTCTTCCCGTTCGATACGGGAGAAGTTCGAGTCCGGCTCGAGTCCGGTCGGGGCCGCATCGACATCAACCAGGCGTCGGACATGATACTGGCTTCGATGTTCGACTCCCTGGGCGTCGACCAGGATACCCGCAACCGCCTGGTCGACTCGATCCTGGACTGGAGAGACGGCGACGACATACCGCATCTCTACGGAGCCGAGATCGGAGACTATGATGTCGCCGGCGGGAGGCGTTTGCCCGCGAACGACATCTTTCGGTTTGTCGACGACCTCCTGTTCGTGAGAGGAATGACGCCGGAATTGTTCTACGGTCGACTGGTCCTGGAAGAGTCCACGAGAGGCTTCCGCCGGGTCCCCGGAGTTCGGGAACTGGTCACCACCGAGTCCGGTACGGCTCAGGTGAATCCGAACGAGGCATCCGTCGCCGTGCTGCGTGCGCTGCCAGGGATCCACCCGATTCTCGCCGACACCGTCGTCGAGGCGCGCGAGGACGGATTCTTTGACGATCTGGCCGACCTGGTCGAGAGGGTACCGATACTGTCCGAGAGCGATGTCCTGAGTTACTTCACATTCGAGCGCGACGGTCCGGTGACGATCGTTTCGAGAGGCCGGGCGATCCCTTCCGGCGTGTCGCGTACCGTTCGTCTGGTTCTGCGGCGGGAAGAACGATTGCAGATCCTGAGTCTCAATCCCCTCCGCTACCACAGGTTGCAGGAGCTGAAGCTCGACCGGTGGCAGTATGAATAGCTTTCTGCCCAAGACGATCGCCGGCTTCGAGGTCGCCGGGGAGGATCTCCGTGTCACTGTCGTCCGTGCGGCATTCAACAAGAGACGCCTGATCTCTTCTTTTGTCGTTGAAGGCTTTGTCGGGATGGGCACCGACGAGCGCCGAGCTGAGCTCGAGAAGGTTGCGGAGCGGCACCAACTCCGGAGTGCCAGGGCATTCCTCAGCCTGCCGGAGTCGAGCGGGATGGCGCGGTACCTGGAACTGCCCGTTGAAGTTCGGGAGAGCTTGAGACCCGCGGTGGAGTTCCAGGTCGAGAGTCTTTCGCCATGGCCGAAGGAGGAAATCTACTGGGACATGTCGTCGAATGATCGAGGAAAGCCGGGCAAACCTCTGGGTGTGACGATCGCGATCATCACGCGCGAAGGACTCGATCCGTGGATCGACCTGTTCTCCTCGGCGAGCCTTCCGCTGACAGGGGCAACGCTTTCAACCCTCGCGTGTGCTCACGCGGCAACCCAATTGTGGCCCGACGCTCGGCCGACGGTTCTGGTCGGCCTGGAGCCGGATTACGCCGAGGGCTGTCTCGTCCATGATGGCCGGATGACGTCCCTCACCGTGGACGAGGCCGGTTCGTCCAACCAGCGAGCCGCGTCCATGATCGCGCGACTCGCCAGCCTGGCCCGGGTCGTGAGCCTTGAAGACGCCCGCACCATGGCCCACGGTTCAAAGCTCGAAGATCTGGATGGAGACAATCCGCGGCTACCGCTCGAGGGGGCAGTCGGGGGGCCGAGGGGTCTTTTCGGGGCCCTGGCCGCTGCCCTGTCCGGTGTCGGCGAAAGCCCGTTCGCCGTAAATATCATCCCCTCGGAGCGGAGGCACCGAAGCAATCAGGCGCAGCTCGTGCCGACCTTTGTGCTCGTTCTGCTGCTGATCCTCGTCGGCACCGCTCTCGGGCTGCGCGGGCCCTTCCAATGGTCCGTTTACGCTTCGGAGCTGGAGAACGCGATTCGCGCCGTGGCCCCGACGGTCCGGGACCTGACGGACCGGGAAACGGAGATGAACGCGCTCTCGGAGAAGTACCGGGCAATGAGTGTGCACATAGCGGGAGGCGATTCCACGCTGGAAATGCTCCTGGAACTGGTTCGGGTTCTGCCACCCCACACCTGGTTGAGCGCGGTTTCGCTACAGGAAGGGGCTGCGACGATCACGGGTTTTTCCGGCAGTGCTTCCGAGATCCAGCGACTGATCGAAGAGAGCCCGTTGTTTGAAGACGCCGAGTTCGCGAGCTCCGTTACGCGTGATGACGCCGGGCGCGACCGCTTCACCCTGCGGTTCGGTGTTGGGGGTGAGTCGTGAAGCTGGAGATACGACAGCGAGACCGTCGAGCGCTTCTCCTGCTGGGCGTTTTGCTGGGCCTGTATTTCGTCCTGTCCGAAGTTGCTTTCCCTGCCTACGACAGACTGGCCGCGGCCGGCGATACCGCCCGGGATCGGGAAGACCAGTTGCGCCGGTATCGCCGCGCGGCCGTGCAGAAGGCGGACTACGGGCCGCTGCTCGAAGAAGCCCGCCGGCGTGTCGAAGAAGGCGAATCGCTCCTGATCCGCGGCGATAACCCGTCGCTGGCCTCTGCCGAGCTGCAGACGATCATCGAAGGAATCGCCGCGGCCACGGGAGTCGAGCTGGGTCAGCGGAACATGTCCGCGGCCAGGCAGAAGGATGAGTTTTTCAATGAGATTACGATGACGCTCGGGTTCGAATGTACACCCGGCCAGCTCGTGGCGTTCCTCGAACAGTTGCGTCGCTCGGAGAAACTCGTCGCGGTGAGGTCGATCCGGATCGCTCCGCTCAGCGTCGCGGATGAAGTGAGCGCGGGGATGGAATTGCCGAAAGATCTGCGCGTGAACTTGACCGTCGGTGCCGTTCTGGCCAGCCCGCCCGAAGGCGAGCCGGCTGAGGATTAATCGATGAAACGAGAACTGATTGTCATCAACATGATTCTGGCACTCGCCGTGATCGGCGCGACCGTGGAACTACGCAGGGGATGGGTCGAGTTCGAAACAACCCATTCTCCGGCCAGCATCCAGTTTGACGGCGAGGCGCTCGGGATCCCGGACGAAGCCGATCGAACGGCCAGGCCTATTCAGGATTGGACAGCCATTGCGGAACAGAACCTGTTCAGCTTCGACCGGAACGATCTGGGTATCGAGACATCGGAAGGCCCGGTTGCCACAGGTCCTCGTCCGTTCCTGTTCGGAACGCTGTCGCTCGGGGACGCGCCGATGGCCATGCTGGCGAGTGGCGAAGCGGGGAATCGGGCGTACAGGCCGGTGCGGATCGGAGAACTGATCGATGGCTGGGAGCTCATCGAGATTCTCGACAAGTCGGTGCGCATTCGCTCCGGCAGTGTCGAGACCACCGTCATCATGAACGACCCGACCGCACAGATGCCGAGAGATCGGAGCCGGACGACGGCCCGGAGCGGAGCCGCTCCCGTGGTTTCCACCGTCCAGGCTCCGGTGTCCGCAACGAACATGCAATCGGGCGTGAACCCTACCCCTGCGCGTCAAGCGGGGCGACCGAATCCCGCAGCCGTTACCGAAGACAATGTCCCGCCGGGATTCATGATCCAGAGGACTCCGTTTGGTAACCGTCTTGTGCCGAAACCACAGCCATGAAAAAAACCATTCTCTTGATTTCATTGTCGCTTGCCATTGCAGGCATGACTCCGCTCAGCGCTCAGGAGCCTCCTCCCGCAGCGCAGGAGGGGGTGCCGATATCGCTGCACCTGGATAACGCCAACATCCACCAGATCATCCGGATAATCGGCGAGACGCTGGGCATCAACTACATCGTCGATCCGGCCGTCCAGGGAACGGTCAACATCAACACGGCGGGAAACCTCCAGCGCTCCGACCTGCTCCCGGTCCTGGAGACGATCCTGAGGATCAACGGGGCGACGATCGCTCAGACCGGCAATTTCTATGAAATCGTACCGGCGAACGCCGCCTTGCGACTCCCGCTCCCGGTCCAGGACGATGCCCAACCGCAGAGGGTCGACGATCAGTTCGTCATTCAGGTCGTCCGGATGAAGTTTGTTTCCGCCTCGGAAATGTCGCAGTTGTTGACTCCCTACCTCAGTGAGGGCGCCAACATCGTCGTGCATGAAGCCGGGAATATCCTTTTGATCAGCGAACGCCGCGGCAACCTCCTGAAGTTGCTGGAAATCGTCGACGTGTTCGACACGAACGTGTTCGAGGGAGAGCGCGTGCGCCTGTTTCCGGTCGAAAACAGCCTGGCCGCCGACCTCGTCCAGGATCTCGTGACGGTTTTCGCGGGCTACGCGCTGTCGGAGGGCCGCGGCGCGATCCGGTTCGTGGCGATCGAACGCATGAACTCGGTTCTGGTGGTTTCGCCGAACGTCACTGTCTTCGATGAAGTTCAGAAGTGGCTGGACCGACTGGATCAACCGCTTCAAACTTCGGGCGTTCGCAACTTCGTATACCGGGTCCGAAACGCGAAAGCGATCGAGATCCAGCGCGTTCTCAGCCAGCTCTACGGAACCCAGGTCCAGCTTTCGGGCATCTACCAGACCCCTACCGGAGCGGTCGGCGCCATGCCGTCCCCGGCGGATCAGACCCCGGCTCAGGCCGATGCGGGCGCCGAGGCGGGAACGGCCTTCCTACCCACCGGTAACGTCAAGATCATTACCGACGTGACGAACAATGCGCTCGTGATTCAGGCGACTCCGCAGGAGTACGCCATCATCGAAGATACGATCGAACAGCTGGATATCCTGCCGCGACAGGTGCTGATCGATGCCCAGATCTACGAGGTCGTCCTGGACGATTCGCTGGCGTTCGGATTGTCGGCAATCCTTCAGAATCGGGGCACTCTCCAGCCGGCCCAGACGACGGCGTCATTCGCAGGTAACCCGCCGTCGCTCGCGGCCCAGACCTTTGCCTTCATCGGCCGTTCCAGAGAGCTCTTCTTGTTCCTGCATGCTTCCGAGAACCGGTCCCGGGTTCGAACGCTTTCGGCGCCCTCCGTGCTCGTCAGTGACAACCAGACCGCACAGTTTTCCGTGGGCGCGGAGGTTCCGGTTCCTGTGGCGTCGTCGGCCAGCGGCGTCCAGGCCCCCGGGGGCGGGACCCTCTTCGCCCAGACAATCCAGCGGCGCGAGACCGGGGTCATCATGCAGGTCACCCCTCTGATCAACGACAGCGGAAACGTCACCCTGGAGATCAGTCAGGAGGTCAGCCAGGTCGGTGCCCTGGGCCCACTCGGTCCGGTGATCGGGCAATCGACTGTCACTTCGACCGTCGTCATCCGCGACGGGCAGACGGTCGTGCTCGGAGGCTTCATCCGCGAAAGCAACGATCTGGTGCGAAACAGAATTCCGCTCCTGGGCCGCATCCCGGTTCTGGGGGCCCTGTTCGGGAGCACTTCCACAACGAAGAATCGAACCGAACTCGTGATCCTGATCACCCCACATGTCATTCGGAGCTCCGAAGAGGCCGACCATGCGACCGAAGAACTCCGCGATAAGCTCCGCGAAATAAAGAAAATGCCCCAATAACACGATGCACTGCTCGCGATGGAGATGGCCTGCTCGCCAGCGACGCCGGCGAGCAGGCCACGATTCGTCAGTACTGCAAGAGCCTGCGCACGCCTAC
>CBDAPB010000006.1:0-11384 GCA_965198265.1 Terriglobia bacterium | reverse complement strand
TCAAGTGCCGTGTAGTCGGGTTCAGCCCGTATCACCGACGCTAAGATCTCCGTTGCCAGTTGACCGTCGAAGGTCTGACGACTAGTCAGCATCTCGAATAGGACGCAACCGAAAGCGAAAACGTCAGCACGTTTGTCCGAAGGTAGACCCTTGGCCTGCTCAGGTGACATGTACGCTGCCGTTCCCAGAATCACGCCTTGCTGTGTTGCTGCCATGCTCAACGTAGGTGACTGCGACAGGTTCACGTCTGCGCCATCCCCCGAGAACGCCTTCGCCAGACCGAAGTCCAGCACCTTCACTTTGCCCTCGGGCGTGACCTTGATGTTGGCGGGTTTCAAATCGCGGTGGATGACACCCTTCTCATGCGCGGCTTCGAGAGCTTCGGCAATCTGGAGGGCGAGTTTGAGGGATTCCTCGACGGGGATGGCACCGCGTCTCAGCCGGTCCGCCAGCGTGTCGCCTTCGACGAGTTCCAAGACAAGGAACCGCGTCCCGCTGTCTTCCTCCAACCCGTGGATGGTAGCGATATTCGGATGGTTCAACGACGCGAGCAGCTTGGCTTCGCGCTCGAACCGGGCGAGGCGTTCTTCGTCCTTGGCGAACTCTTCCGGAAGAGTCTTGATGGCGACTTCACGCCCGAGCTTGGAGTCACGCGCACGCCACACTTCGCCCATGCCGCCTTTTCCGAGGGCAGAAGCGACTTCGTAGTGTGCGAGCTTTGACCCAGGCTGAATCACCCGTACATGAAACTACATAAGGGGGTTAACAGCAATCAAACAGTCACATGGCTGTAAAACCGCATAGTGTGACATCTGAATTGGCCCGTATTCATGGGGTCTCCGTGAAAATCCACTAGTCCGAGTTGGCGACTATACAACCAGCTGCGCTGTACGGCCCCGAACGTCGTTCCCCAAGCTGCCGCATGTCAGAACCGGTAGGTGTAGACGATCTTGCTGGCGAGTTGGCGATCCAGCGTGAGGAAGCCCTGAGGGTTGAACACATCCTCTCTCCAGCTGTGGTTGAGTACCAGAAAGATGTCGTTGCCCGGTCGTAGGATCCAGCGAAAGCGCGACTGAAATCCGATGACCCGGGTCACGGTGTCGTACTGGATCTGATTCGCGAGCGAAATCCAGGGACTGAACTGCGCGTTAACTTCTGCTCGCACGAGGCTGGTTGAAAACCGACCCTGCTCGAGTTCGATCTTGTTCCACTCGCCCCTCAGGTGGACCAGAAGACCCGGTCGCGGGCGTACGTCGAGGCTCACGGCGAACTCACGCCGCCGCCCCGAGAAGAAGTCTCCCCACTCCAACCTTGCGAATCCGGACAGGGTCCGGCGATTGGCCGTGGACACCTCGATTCCGTACCGCGTGAACCGGTAGACGCCCCCGGCCGGAAGAACGACGTCAGTAACGATCTCGAAGTCTCGGGTCAGACGCTCGTAGGTCGGATCGACGTTGAACTCGAACAAGTCCTGCGAGTGCAGCTCTACCGAAAACGGCGTCAACCCGTAGTTTCGGCTCAAGAGCCGGTTCTTTGTGTCGGTGAACAGCGTCGTGTTCGATCCGAACGAGAACCGGCGGATCCAGGGATGGTTCCGCGGACGCGGCGAGTAGCTCAGGGCGGGATTGGCCCGGCGGAACCCCCGTCTGGGTGTGAACCCTACGGCCGGGTCGAAGTTCTCCTGCAACTCCCGCACCGAAAGGCGCGTGTCCCAGGTGTCATTCGGATAGGAGATCCGAAGGCCGCGGGCGACGCTGCGACCCTCGCCGCCCGGGGTGTTGTGCCAGACGAGAAAACCGGAGGACGTCAGGTTCTGGTTGCCTCGAAATCGATTGGTCTGCAGGCTGAATTCTGTGCCGACGGTGTGTAGCTCTCGTGCCCCGGAACCGCGTTCGGCCCGCCTCGTGTAAATCATGCCGACGTGGGAAGACGACAGAAACCGCCGCTTCACGCGGAGGACCGAATAGTCTTCCCCGGGCAGCCGGCCCGACGGCGCGGTCCGAACCTGGAGGACGCCGACATCCTGCGCGCCAACCTGACCGGTCAGCTTCAGCCCGTAGTCGATCCTCTGCGGGCGGCCGTCGGCATCCAACCCGATTCGGCGGCTGAAGAACGGATTCACACCGTTGCGGGGCGAGAACTGGAAGAAACTGGATCCTTCCAGAAAGAAGTCTCTTTTTTCGGGGAAGAACAGCGGGAAGCGTGTGAGGTTGATCTGACGCTGGTCGACCTCGGTCTCCGCAAAGTCGGTGTTCAGAGTGAAGTTTGCGCGAAGCTGTGGGGTGACGTTGTAGAAGAAATCCGCTCCCACGTCTCCGGTGTAGGCTCGGGGCCGGTCTTCGATCGGACTCTCGGAGAAGCCTCCGACCAGGTAGGGTTTCACGTCCAGGCCGACGCCCTGGCTGATATCTTCCAGGCCGACGATCAGCCCTGCGGTGCTCATCTGTGTCAGGCCCTGATTCCGCGAGTAGCCGTTCCACCGGCTCTCCTCGTTCTTCCGGCGGATGGTCCGCTGGAAGTTGGCTCCCCATGCCGGAGCCTCGGGATCGAAGTTGAGCGTCGCGAACGGGATTTCGATCTCCGCAGTCCAGCCGACCGCGGTACGCCGCACTCTTGCGGTCCATATCCCATCCCAGGCCTTGTTGGCGAATCCGCCAAATTCGGCGGTGTTGATGAGTCCGTCACCCATGGCGCCTGAAGGGTTGATCTCGAAGAAGTAGCCGCTGCGTTCGTCCAGGTAGGTGTCCAGCGACCACATGAAGCGGTCGTCGGCCGAGAACGGCGCGTCCCGCTGCATCTGGTTGCCCAGCAACTGATCGGGCTCCGAATCAAGGCATCGAACGCCGATGTAGAGACGCCCGCTGTCGAACGCGAGCCGCACTTCGGTCCGTTCGGTCGAGGGCGCGCCGTTGTCGGGCTCCTGTTGGAGAAAGTCGGTGGCGGGTTCAGCCCGGTCCCATACGGCGTCGTCCAGATGCCCGTCCAGATCGATGACCTCATCGGGCAGGAGCCGGAGGGCACGGACGACGCGACGGTCTTCGAATCCCTCCAGATCGTCGTCCCCCGGCGCTGGCAGCGCTACCAGCAGAACGCCGATGGAACCAGCGAGTGCCGGTCGCAGGATCATGGGTCTGCCTTGGCAGGACGTCGACCGGTCGCGCAGTGGCTGGGGTCGCATTGCGACATCGGCTGCCGATTGTACCATCGCGCCGGCAGCCCGTGCGGCGTGCCTGAGAATGGCGTGAGCCTTCCGATCCCGTCGGGGCAGTCGAATTGACGCCGGCGGTCGCGTCGAGCTGGAACGTCGTCACAGAAAAACAGCCGGTGGCGAGACGACTGCGGTGGAGCCGCGTGTCGGTGGCGGTCAGCATACCGCTCAGGCTTACTCGTTCTTGAGAACACGACCTAGCATGAGATTGCTTCCAAAGTGTGGGAGGGCGCTGCTGGGCGGCGGAACCCCGTCGTTGGCGACGATACGAAGCTCGTCTTTATAAATAGAATAGGTGGCTCACGCACGTAGTGCATGCAGGTCAACGGAAGGTCACATGCCCGGTAAACCGCCGTCGCTCCGAAGTAAAAAAGGCCCTAAAATCGAGGGTTCTCGGCAGAATCCACTTTGGACGATAGGCGACTAGAACGAAGCCGCTGGCGCGGCGGACGCTACGCGTGTGCTGAGCGAAGAGTGATGAGCCCCCGATAGAGTGTGAGCCTCACAAGGAGGCTCACATGACGAAGCTGCGACAACGGATGCTGGAGGAACTCCAGCGCCGGAACTACTCACCCGCTACGATTCGGCTGTATCTTCACGCGGTCGAAGACTTCGCCCGCTACTTCGGGAAGTCCCCCGACAAGCTCGAACAGGAACAGATGCGGCAGTACCAGCTGCATCTGCTTCAGGAGCGCAAGCTCGCTGTCGACACCATCATCGGACGGATCGCCGCACTCCGGTTCTTCTACGTGAAGGTGCTTCGCCGTCCCTATCACCAGGTCGATCTGGTCTATCCGAAACAGCCGTCCCGGTTGCCCACGATTCTGAGCGAAGAGGAAGTGGCGCAACTGCTGGCCTCCGCCAACAGTGCCTATCACTTCGTCATCCTGATGACCTTGTATTCGACGGGACTGCGGCGGGCCGAGCTGTGTCGTCTGAAGGTCGAGGACGTCGATAGCGAACGCATGGTGATCCATGTGAGGCAGGGTAAAGGCAATCGCGACCGCGACGTGCCGCTGTCACCGAAACTGCTGGAAGTCCTGCGCGACTACTGGCGTTGGCGGAAACCCGGCGAGTACCTCTTCCCCAGTTTGCTCCGGACCCGGCCCGGACAGCCCATCGATGTGAAGACGGTTTGGTACGCCGTCCAACAAGCCGCCCAACGTGCCGGCATCAAAAAGAAAGTATCCCCACATACGCTGCGCCACAGCTGGGCCACCCACCTGCTGGAGAGGGGAACCGACCTGCGAACCATCCAGCTCCTGTTGGGTCATGTCGATCTGGAAGCGACGACCCTCTATCTCCATTTGTCTCAGGCGCACATGCAGCGCGTGGTGAACCCGATCGATTCTCTTCCGGTTCCCGATCTGGGACCGTCTCCCCGTCTGAGAAAGAAGAAAGGCGAATGAGCCGGCCCGCCGTCGAGGTGGCCGACATCGTCCGCGCCCGGGTTCGAGGTTTCCTCCAGCGTCACCGCCTCGGCATCCAGAAGCTCAAGGTCCTGCGCGCCATCCTGAACTGTCGTACTGCGGCTCTGGGTGGCCACATCGACCGGTGTGCCGATTGTGGCCGGGAGTCCGGAATCTCGTTCAACTCCTGCCGCAACCGCCACTGCCCGAAGTGTCAGACCCAGGCCCGACGACGGTGGCTCGAAGCACGAGAAGCCGAACTGCTGCCCACCCCCTACTTCCACGTCGTGTTCACCGTCCCGCACCAGTTCCATCCGTTCTTCTTCCACAACCCTGCCCTACTCTACAGCCTGCTGTTTCGCAGCGTGGCCGACACGATGATCGAGGTGGCGGCCAATCCGAAACGACTCGGCGCCCGGATCGGCTTCTTCGGCATCCTGCATACCTGGAGTCAGAACCTGGAGTTCCATCCCCACATCCACTGCGTGGTACCGGCCGGCGGACTGGCTCCGGATCAGTCCCGTTGGATTCCGGGTTCTGGGCGCTTCTTCCTCCCCAAGCAGGTGCTCGCCCGAGTCTTCCGTGGCAAGTTCATCGACGGGCTCGGGCGAGCGATCGCCGACGGTTCGCTCGAACTGTCCGGCTCGATTCGACCCTTCGGCGAACCGCAACACTTTCGGCGGTTCCGCCGCCAGATCCATTCCCGCAACTGGGTCGTCTATATCAAACGACCCTTTGGTGGCCCCGAACAGGTGCTCCGCTACCTGGGCCGCTACACCCATCGGGTCGCCATCTCCAACCATCGATTGATCTCGTTTGACGGTAACCGGGTCCGGTTCCGTTGGCGGGATTACCGCAATGGCAACAAGAGTCGCATCATGACACTCGCGGCCGACGAGTTCATCCGACGGTTCTTATTGCACGTTCTGCCGAAGGGCTTCGTCCGCATCCGATACTTCGGATTCATGGCCAACTACCGCCGGTCGGCCGCCTTCGCTCTCTGTCGCCAACTCCTCGATGCCATGCCGAGGGTCGAATCTGACGAAACCACCACCTCGAACTCTTCCTGGTCGTGTCCGCACTGTCAGGGACCGATGACTCTCATCCAACGCTTCACCGCTCTGCAACTCGTAGCGAGGCTCGCCTTCCAATGCGATACGTCCTAATCCTCCTTCACAAACCGACGACCGACGTGCGGTTCAGCCACGTCCTCGCCGGAGTGTGCCTCCGCTGCAAAATCCCCTCAGATCCCGTCCTTTCAACCCACCGATTCCCCGACCCAACTGCTTTCCGATTCACACCATCGACGCGGTCATCGACCGCCGGTCCCCCTCCTCGCCCCAACGCCACTCCAGATCCGGCCCGCTTCCGGCTACTTTCTCCATAGCCCACCGCGTCCGCCGCATTCGGCCAGCGCCCTCCTTCAAGTCTTGTTATCGAAACTGCCGCGGTGGGAACTTCTCGCTCATCCTGTGGCCGCGCTCGCCGCGGCACTTCCGATGAACGCTAACGACTACACGGGCATCTAGATTCGATTCTTGAGATTGATGGCTTGCTGGATAGTTTCAGGGGACCTAGCTTAGCTAGGGAACAGGTACTCGTTCCTTCAGTTCTTCAAACCAATTCAACACGATGTTGATCTTCGCCGAGCGAGCATCTGCGTCGGTTTCACTAGAAAAGGCGACTTGCTTGATGAAGACGAACCGGTGGCCACCGGGATCGATGTCATAGTTTGCAAAATTGGGATTCAAGATTCGAGAAGCGAACTTGGTGAAGAGTGGCCTCTGCGCCCCAGGACTAAACGTAGGCATATTCTCATAGTCGACTGCTATCATCTGGCTGCCGCCGTTCAGATAGAAGAGTTCTTGGCCGGAGCGCGACCACAAGGGTCCTACGCCGCCGTCGAGGGAAATCTTCCACTTGCCGCCCGTTCTTGGAAACGGTTCGACGTAGACCTCTGTCTGCCCCGATTCGTCTGAGGTATAGGCGATGAAGCGGCCATCCGGCGAAAACATCGGTGACCTTTCCTGATCCGCAGTCACGAGAAACGGTTCGGCTGTTCGATCTTCCATCGATAACACATAGATCCCCTGAGTTTCTGGAGGGCCATTCTCATAGAAGGCCAAATAGCGACCATCAGGAGACCACGACATCGGAACCGCCTCGTTTTCTCTCTCCAGGAGGAGCTCATCCGGGCCGCTGCCGTCCGCCAGTTTCCAATACAGGTTCAAGTCGCTGCCTCCAAACGCCACGCGCATACCGTCCGGTGTCCAAACCGGAGCGATGTTGCGCCCGTCTGCGAACGTTAGTTGTCTCCCTGCACCCGTTTCCACATCAAACAGTAGGACCTGGTTCGTCCTGGAATTTACCGCTATCTGACTCCTGTCGGGCGACAGACGGGGCATGACGTAAGCACCAGGTGGCCCCGCCAGTTGCTGCTCGTTACCTTCCCGATCGACCCAAACGAGTCGCCCAGCTCGGCGGCGGCCAACGGCTTCGTCAGCGATGTAGACCAGGGATCCATCATCGCCGAAACCCCAACTGAGGGCGATTGCGACTTCTTCGAGGATGTCTACAGGCTGTCCCGTCAACTCCAGCGCCGCTAGGTCGAAAGGTGCGGCCATTGGTCCCTCTGGACCGTTATAGATGAGATGTCCCGTCGGTGCGTATTGGGCTCTGGATCCTGCTGCGTCGAGATTCTTGATCTCCCCTGTTTCCAAAGAGACAACTGCAAGGCTCCATTCTTCAATCCCCCCGTCTCGTTCAATCGTAAAGAGTACCTCTCGAGCACCCGGCAACGCGTATGGGTTCCGGTGTGCGATCTCTCCGTCAGCTTTGTTGATAGAAGTTACGATTTGTCGAGGACCGCCGTCGCTTGAAACCCACGACAGGCCGAGATCCTCATCCACAAACACTATCCTGTCAGTTCCAGCCCACGTATTGACGCTACGCCTCCAAACCGCTTCCGGCGCTTCTTCGAATTCGTACACCGACAGTGGTCTTCCCTCCGGAAGCAGGAGTTTCATAATGTGACCCGATTCCGAGTTCACATACGCTACCCAGGTACTTTCCGGCGAGAAGATGGGAGAACGGGCGCCTTCTGTTCCTTCAATCGTAAGCCCCTCGAAACTGTCCATCCGACGAAGATATAGCCTTCGGTCGATGCCATCTCCGCTCCCAACGTAGACGATAGATTGACCGTCGGGAGAAACAGACATGGCACCCAACACACGCTCCGCAGGCGACGAGTCAATCTCGAAACGCCGGGTCGGGTTCGGCACCGGTTCAGGCAAAACACTCCATGCCACAAATCCGCCTATGAAGACACCGACTAACAGCAAGGCAATGGCTTGGGACCCGAATAGGACACGTGTCGGGCGGGACTGAGACTCCAGTTCGGATTCAGACAGTGGTTCATCCTTGCCCGCCAACAGCTGCTCGAGCTCTACTCGCACGTCCCCCACCGCCTGCCATCGATTCTTTGGTTCCTTTTCAAGGCAGCGGTGGAGTAGCTTTTGAACGGCTGGATGGAGATTCGCGGGAAGGCCCTCCCAATCGGGCTCTCGCTCGAGAATCCGTGCGATCGTGTCTGTCAGTCTCTCACCTGGAAAAGCGCGACGACCCGTCAGCATTTCGTACAGCACGCATCCGAACGACCAGATGTCGACGCGCTTGTCTACGACCTCGCCACGCGCCTGCTGTGGGCTCATGTAAGCCGGCGTTCCTTGGATGATTCCTTCTCTTGTTTCGAGTTCAGTCTGGATAGACAGGTCTGGCCCTGGTATCTCGCCGGCGATGGTCTTCGCCAGCCCGAAGTCCAGCACCTTCACTTTGCCGTCGGGCGTGACCTTGATGTTCGCTGGTTTCAAGTCGCGATGAATGATTCCCTTTTCATCGGCGGCTTCGAGGCCCTCGGCAACCTGCAAAGCGATATTGAGTGCGGACTTGACAGGAAGGGAGCCGGCAGTTAGGAACTCGGCCAAGGTGTCGCCTTCGACAAGTTCCAGGATAAGAAAGCCTGCGCCATTGTCCTCTTCCAGTCCGTATATCGCCGCGATGTTTGGATGGTTTAGCGATGCCAGCAGCTTGGCTTCACGTTCAAACCGGGCGAGGCGTTCTTCATCTTTGGCAAACTCCTCAGGCAGCGACTTGATGGCTACTTCACGCCCGAGCTTCGAGTCCCGTGCACGCCACACTTCGCCCATCCCACCCCTATCGATGAGAGAAGTGATCTCGTACACCCCAATCCGACGTCCGATCATCGGCTGTGCCGGCTGTTGGGGCATGCCTTGCGCAGCCGCATCCAGAGCGGGTCCTTCGATGAATCCTTCGGCCCTGGTCTCGTAGCCGAGCAGCGATTCGACCTCCCGACGCAATTCGGCGTCGTCGCGGCAGGTCTCAGCCAGGAAGTCCGCGCGCTCGGCTTCCTTCCGCTCCAGAGCAGCGTGGTAGATCCGTTCGATTTCTTTCCAGCGATCAGACTTCATCGGAATAGATAGGGCACACCTGTGTCTCTATTTTCTTACGCGATAGACCTCTCCCATGCCGCCGGCACAGATCGGCGCGATGATTTCATAAGGGCCTAATCGTGTCCCTGCCGTGAGAGCCATAGGCTGCGATTCCTGTCTCTCAAGCGGTCCTTCGCCACGTGGCGGTAAAGCTAGCGTAAATGGTATGAGAGAAGAGGGTTGGAGGCAATCAGAAGGTCAGGTCCTGGTAAACCGCCTTACTGGTAACTAGAAAACCCGCTAAAGGGGAAGCCACTTTGGACCAAAGCCGACCTACCAGGAGCCCCTGGGAAGGCGATTCGTTAAACTCTGAGGCGTTACTCATGAGTCATCGTCGATAGCACCCAAGGAAGTAGCCAGAGAAGATCCGGCGGTCATGATGAAACTCTGGCCGACACGTAAAACAAGCGGGGTTTGCAGGGCCGGGGGGTGGCAAGCGGCACGGCGGAAGGTAGTTTTCCTTGGCGGCCATCCCTTAAATCAGCCTATGATCCTCTGTCTTGACTCTGAAGGGCCAATACACAAGATCCGTTAGTGGATATTCGGCAATTTCATGACCAATCGCTACGCAGGGAGGGCCGACGACTTTCCCTCCACTCGGCTCTTCTGGGGCGATGGCTGTGCAATCTTCATGAGGAGGTAACGATGACGCTGATGATGCGACGTTGGATGCCGAGTGGCATGTGGGTCACCGCCGTGTTCGTTCTCGGGTTGGCCGTCGACGGGACAGCCCAGGGGCCGGCCGAGCTCGTAATCCGCGACGGTCTGATCGTGACAGAGGCAGGACGCGTGCAAGGGGACCTGCGCATTCGGGCAGGTGTGATCGCTGAGTTCGGCCGGAACCTCACCCCGGGAACAGGAGCGCGAGTGATCGACGGGACCGGAAAGCTGATCCTTCCTGGTGGTATCGACACGCACGTGCACCTGACACCGGTGCGGACAGCGAACACTCGCGAGGGCACCGACGACTTTGCCTCCGCATCTCGTGCCGCTCTTGCCGGAGGGATCACGACCATCGGCGCATTCATTGGCCAGAATACATCAGTGCCCGCTGCACAGACCCTCGCCGAGGCCGCAGACGCCGCGAACCGGGACACCATCGCGGATGCCATCCTGCACTTCACCGTCCGGGATCCGACGGCGCTGGCGCCCGACGACGTGACAATGCTCCGGGACCGCGGCGTCACGCTGAAGATCTTCATGAGGGGCCTCGGGTTCGACCAGCGAGCTTTGGACAATCTGAAGCTGATCGACGACGCCGGCAAGGCAGGCATCCTGACCCAACTCCACGCGGAGGACGCCGCAATCCTGAGGTTGGCGATGGATCGCCTGGTCGCTGAGGGGCGGACCGCCCTGGTCGGCCAGAATTTCGCCGACTCGCATCCCATCTCAGGCGAGGAAGTGGGCACTCAGCGAGCGATCGGCTTTGCCGAGGCAACGGGCGCTCCCATTTATTTGGTGCACATGTCCCTCGGAACGCGCAATGCGCGCTGCTGAGGCGGCACGAGTCCGCGGGCTGCCCGTGTTCACTGAAGTGCGCTTCATCTATCTGCACTTGACCCGGGACCGCTTCAACGGGCCAGACGGTCCCACCTTCACAGGCGCACCGCCGCTCCGTGACAAGAGCGATCAGGATTACCTGTGGGGCGCGATCGCACGAGGAAGTGTTGACGCGGTGAACACGGACCACGTCGGTTATACCCGTGCCGAGAAGATGAACCCGGAGAACAGTGTCCTCAGACCGCGAGAGGGCGCCAACTTCCTCCAGGACCAGATGCCGCTGCTCTATTCAGAGGGTGTGCGGAAGGGTCGGATCACTTTAGAAACAGATGGTCGCCGTGACGGCAACCAACCCAGCTAAGCTCTTCGGGCTTTATCCGCGCAAGGGCACGATTGCCGTTGGATCCGACGCGGACGTCGTCATCTGGGATCCCGACCTGACGAAGACGATCCGGGATGAGGACATCCTATCAAACGGGAAGTTCTCACTCTTCTCGGGTTGGGAGCTGACCGGTTGGCCGATTGTCACGATCCGGCGGGGCGAGGTGGTCTACGAGAATGGCGAGATTGTGGCCTCGCCCGGCAGCGGGAGGCTGGCGCCTCGTGTGCGATGGCAGAGACCGTAGACTCTACTCAGGCACTATAGCGTGCCGTGAGGAAGCCCGGCAGTGGCCCCTCGTGTACGGCGGATTCTGATTGTCAGTTTGGTTGGGGTTCGACTGAGAACTTTGCGCCAGCCAGACCGATCCCATGCCGCCC
>CBDAPB010000005.1:0-23202 GCA_965198265.1 Terriglobia bacterium | reverse complement strand
CTCTTGCCGGCCGACTCCTTGGCACACTTCACTAGCCGGGAGTAGGAGACGAAATCCTGAACGCGTTCGAATCGGTCGATGTTCTGAATCTCATAGAGAATCGTCAGCGCCAGGATCTTGCCGATACCCGGGATGGACCGCAACAGATGAACGGCTCCGGGATCGTGCTGGCGGGCTTGCTTGAGGACATAGACCTCAATCGCATGGATCACGCGTTCCAGGTGACCGATCAGTTCCAGATCCGCGTCCATGCTCTTCCGGACGCTCGGATCGGTGAATCGTTCGACGAATCCGTCGCGATTGGATGGGTATTGGAGTTTCGATGGAATCGGGCCGAGATTGTACTGGTGATTCGTGCTCTGGATGTGAGTCAGCAGCTCACCGCGGATACGGACCAGATACAGCCGGCGACGGAGCAGATCCCGCGTGGCGCGCATCGGTTCCGGATACACGTAGGCCTGGGGCAACATGCCGCCGCGCAGTAGCACAGCGATCTTGTAGGCATCGATCCGGTCGTTCTTGGCTTTCCCACCGTGAATCGCTTTCATGTACAGGGCGTGACCCAGCACGAACCGGATCTCTTCCCGCTCGCACAGGTCCGCCAGCCAATACCAAGTGAAAATGCATTCCACGCCAACGGCCACATCGGATCGATAGGGTTCGATCACTCTCAGAAACTCCTCGGGTCCGGCACTGACGTTCTTGTCGACCAAGACTTCTCCGGTCGAGTCGAGGATGCAAATCCACATCGTCCGTGCATGCAGGTCGATCCCGCCAGTAGTACTCATGTTGGTTGGTATAGAATCGCATTCAGAAAGCCCCCTTCTTGGAATCGGTTTGGTTACCTTTCCAGCCTGCCCGCCTGGCGGGCAGCTTTGGGGGGCCTTCATGAGTATCAAGTGGCTGCACCAGACGGCGGCCACAGTATTCTCTTGAATGAAAAGGATGTGGCCGCCGCAGGTGAGCCACGATCCGTCAAGCAAGCTCCCCCCGCAGACTCCCCGATTCGCAGGGCTGTTTCAATCCACTCGGACGTATGGTCGCCACCTCGGTAACTTGGATATGTCGAGAAAGGGCCGTTTTTCAGGGTTTCCTACTTACCGAGAATGCGGTTACACGACCAAGTGACCTTCTAATTGACCTTACCCCCCACCTGTAGTGTTATTTACAGGTGATCCAACCCGGTTCCACACTCGCGCACTACGAAGTCGTTTCTGCCCTCGGAAGGGGTGGAATGGGCGAAGTGTGGAAGGCCAAAGACACCAAGCTCGGGCGCGAAGTAGCCATTAAGACGTTACCGGCAGAGTTCGCTCAGGACGCCGACCGTCTCGCACGGTTTGAACGTGAAGCCAAACTGCTCGCATCGTTGAACCACCCCAACATCGCAGCGATTCACGGGTTTGAAGAAGACGCCGGGACGCACTTCCTCGTCATGGAACTGGTGGCCGGCGACACGCTGGCGTATCGACTTCAGCGTGGGGCTGTCCCTTTCGAGGAATCCGTGCCGCTAGCACTGCAGATCGCTCAAGCTCTCGAAGCCGCGCATGAGAAGGGAGTCATCCACAGGGACCTCAAGCCAGCCAATATCAAGATCACGCCGGACGATACTGTGAAGGTGTTGGATTTCGGACTGGCCAAGGTCTTTGAGTCCGACGACGCTATCCAAGCCGATTCTCCCACGTTGAGCATGGCCGCCACTCAGCAGGGCGTTGTCCTGGGCACAGCGGCGTACATGTCTCCTGAACAGGCGCGAGCCAAGACCGTTGACCGGCGGACCGACATCTGGGCGTTTGGCGTGGTCCTGTTCGAGATGTTGACTGCAACTCACTAGTGTCCGGTTAGAAGTCGAATAGAACCAGCTGGTTAGGATCTTGGAGTTCATTGAATTGGGAATCAGGCGCGTGAAAGGCCTGCAAAATGGGCTGTTTCTCAAGAATCGCAATGCTGAGAATCTGTAGGATTTGGTAAAGACTCCTATCGATGCCGAGGCGCTTCCGGATGATGGCGACGAGAACATAAACCGAAATGGCGATCCAGATCTGGGTCTTCACCGCATTCTCGCTGGTGCCGTAGAAGGACTTGATTCGAAGGTGTTGTTTGATCCATTTAAAGAAAAGTTCCACCTGCCATCGCGACTTGTAGATCTGAGTGATGGTGAGTGCAGGCAACGCGAAGTTGTTGGTCAGGAACTTCAACCGCTTGTTCGTCCCGGCATCGAAGTAGCTGATACGCCGCAACGGATCGGGATAGGTTTTGGCGGATTTGTTCGTTGTGAGGATGACCGTCTGGTCGGATCGCAATCCCGTGGTCGTGTCCACCCGACGGGAGTACCGCCGCCGCAGGACGACGTTCTTCTTAGCACGCACCACAAAGAAAGCGGAACAGAGGGAGAAGAGAAAGAGCCGTTCAAAATCGATATAGGCGCGGTCCATGACGTAGAAGGCACCCGCTTCGGGTGCGATCTCATCGAGAACGTTGACGTCATGGACTTTCCCGTCTGTGACGTGGATAAACGCGGGAATGTTGCCGTGAAGATCCAGCAGTGTATGCATCTTGACCGCGGCTTTGTGCCGGCGAAACCGGGCCCATGGGAATAGTGAAAGACACAGGTCAATGGTGGTCGAGTCCAGGGCATACAGACCTTGATCCAACTCGACGCCGATGGGGTCTTCGGCATATAACGGCCGCGCCATGCCGATCAGGACCTGTGCGAAATCCGCATAGATCCGCCAGTCGCGCCGCTCGTTGGCGTCGGCCAGTGTCGTCCGCGCCACCTTGCTTCGGAATCCCATGTGGTAACGCTTTCTGCCGAGGGCGCGTAAGCAGGCTTCGATGTCGCGGAGGCTTTCACGATAGGTCAATTGGGCGAATGCCATCGCCAGGAACTGATCCCAGCAGGAAAACCCTTTCTGCTGGTAATCGCCCCGATAGCGGGCGACACACTTCTGAAACTCGTATCGGGGCGCGTAATCCATGACTTGTGAGAAGACGGTTTGGCCTGAGTTCATGCGCCATTGGTATCACCCCTCTCACCGTAATATTGCTAAAAGTGTGATCGGCAGGTTCAAATCGAAAAATCGTAGAATGCCCTTCAACTCACTGTCCATCTATAAGTTGCCGGCGGCTGTTGCACCGTGTTCCGGACACTAGTGACTGCAACTAAACCGTTTCCAGGTGACGACACATCCCAGACGCTTGCGCGGGTTATCGACCGCGAGCCGGATTGGACCCTGCTTCCCGCAGACACACCGTCTCGGGTTCGCAAGGCTCTCGAGGTTTGCCTGAGGAAAGAAGCGAAGCGCCGATTCGGAGACATGGCGTCGGTTCGGTTGGTGCTCGAGGGGACATTCGATGGTCCGGACCAAGCGAAACTCCCGGTCACGGCATCATCGGGTGGCTGGCGTCGCTCCCTGAGCTTGGCCGGTTTGAGTGTCTACCGAGTGACACGCCCGACGCCGCAACGCCCGATGCGATTCTCCATCCCCGCTGAACTGTACTTCTCGACGGCATTCCCGGACGTGGCTATTTCCCCGGACAGTTACCATCTTGCCTATATGTCCGGAAGTGGTGGCGACGGAACCCAGATTATGGTCAGGCAGCTCGATCAGCCCGACCCCAGTCTGCCTACCGGTGGGGGAAGTTACGGTCCATTCTTTTCCACCGGCAGCGATTGGGTCGGGTTCTTCAACCTTACCGAAGGCTCCTTGCAGCGCGTTCGCGTGGGTGGAGGACCGGTGGATACGATCCTGAATTTGACAGGAACAGGAGTTGGAACATTGGCCAACCCCGGCGGAGCAGCATGGGGGGGCGACGATTCGATCATCTTCGCGACAACGGACACGGAGACGGGCCTTTGGCGCGTTTCAGTCGACGGCGGCGACCTTGAGTTGCTAACAACGCCAGACCGACAGCGGGGGCCGACCGATCATCTCTGGCCTGAGATTCTTCCCGACGGGGACGCAGTCGTTTTCACGATCTCAGCCAACCCCATCGAAGACTCTGAAATCGCCATCTACGACTTGGCCACTGAAGTTTGGAGGTCCCTCGGCCTCCGCGGAACTCACGCAAAGTATGCAGCGTCTGGCCACCTCGTTTATGCATTGGACGGCGACTTGCGGGCCGTCGGTTTCGATCCTGATCGGAGAGAACTGATCGGCGAGCCTTTCCGGGTAGTCGAAGACGTTCCAACGAAGTCCAACGGCGCGGCCAATTTCGGCATCTCACGGAACGGTTCGCTGCTTTATGCCAGCGGCTCAATCGAGCGGACGCTGGGTTGGGTGGATCGAAACACGGGACAGATGACCTCCCTCATCGACACCGGTGCGATCTGGGGGGTTCCGCGACTCTCACCAGACGGCCGGAGCATTGCGCTCGTGAAGAGCGGTGACTCGGACGAGATTTGGATTCGCGACCTCCAAACCGACCGCGAGATACGGTTAACTGAACCGGGCACGAGCAATCGTTGGCCGGTCTGGTCACCGGATGGGACGCGTGTGGCGTTCGGCTCCCCGCGGAACGGCACGTTTGACATTTTCGTTCGACCCGTAAATCTAAGTGAGGGAACTGTGCCGCTCCTGGAAGACGCCTCGAGCGTCGTCCCGGGAGCGTGGTTTGAGGAGACGCTGCTCTACAACCTGATCAATCCTGAAACGCGGCGCGACGTGTGGCGGTGGACCGATGGACAGACCGCGCCCGTTGTCGACGGGTCTGGCGAGGACTACGCTGCGAGGTTCTCGCCCAAAGGCCAATGGCTGGCTTACGTATCCAATCGGGACGGCGAGCACAGGGTCTATGTAGAACGCTATCCCGAGAGCACCGGCGTGATCCCGATCTCCACGGGGCGGGGTACCGAGCCAGTCTGGTCGCGTGACGGGTCCGAACTCTTCTATCGCGACGGAACGCAGATGTTCGCCGTTAGCATGGCCGACCCGGAGAATCCGGGAACACCCCGTCCCCTGTTCCCTGACCCCTACGATCCCGAGCCCATCCTCGGCGGACATGCGAACTATGACGTATCGCTCGATGGTCAGCAGTTCCTGATGGTGCAGACGAACGATTCCGATTCCGGGTTGACGCTGATTTTGAACTGGTTTGAAACACTGAAGGAACGCGTACCGGTTCCATAGCCGGTTCCCAGATTCCTCACCATACGTCGACCAGAGCCTACCTGCAGAGCTATCTGGACTAGGGCGTGTTAACACTAATGAGCATGAATGTTTTATAATCAGGCATGGAGATCACACAGGAGCAGTATTGTCGCATCGAGCCGGAACTGCCGCGTCAGCGGGGCAACGTCAGTCTTTCGAACCTGACGGTCTTGAACGCCATTTTGTATGTGGCTGAGCAGGGCTGCAAGTGGCGCGGTCTGCCCAAGCGCTTTGGCAACTGGCACACCATCTACACCCGGATGAACCGCTGGTCCAAGAACGGGGTGCTCGACGCCGTCTTCGAAAAACTCCAGCGCGAGCAACTGGTGCGCATCCGGGTGGAAGCCGTTTCGATGGACTCGACCATTGTGAAGGTGCATCCCGACGGCACAGGAGCGTTAAAAAAAACGGTCCGCAAGCGATCGGCAAATCCCGCGGTGGATGGACCACCAAGATTCATCTGGTTGCCGCGAATGCTCGAACGGCGATAACGTTTGCGCTCTCGCCCGGCCAAGCGCACGACGCCCCGCAGGGCCGCGAGCTGCTCGCCGGCCTGGGGCCGTTGCCCGCGCCGCTGCCGCTGCTGATGGACCGTGCCTACCAGGACGACCAGACCCGCCAATTGGCTCTGGATTTTGGGTGGATTCCCGTCGTGCCGCCCAAGCGCAACCGCTTGGAGCCGTGGGAATACGACCGCGTTCTCTACCGCCGCAGGAACGAAGTCGAGAGGCTCTTCCGCCGACTCAAAGGTTTCCGGCGTATATTCTCCCGCTTCGATAAACTCGACGTCATGTTCCTCGCCTTCCTTCACTTCGCTCTCATCGTCGAGGCACTACGTTAGTGTTAACACGCCCTAATCCACTTCCCTGTGTTGTCGCCGACACGGAAAAGTGGATTCTCACGAAGACCCCATGGATAGAGGGCCATCCAGACGTCACACTAGGCGGTTTACATGTATGCGACCTTCTGATTGACCTCAACCCCAACCTATAGTTTGATTTACGGGTGATCCAGCCCGGTTCCAGACTTGAACACTACGAAGTCGTTTCCGCCATTGGGCCGCAACGACCGGGATCCCCGTCAACTGGCCTCGCCTGCGATCCCCCGGTCGACTCTCTTATCCGGTCCAACGACACGTTTTTTGCGACGGGGCAATAGGAGGTTCCCATGGTTCGATCACTCGTTCTCGCACTCCTGGTGGCCGGGGCCCAGCAACCCGGAACGCGAGCCCCCGCCGACGAAGCGTTGCTGGACGCGGCTCAACGTAACGACATGGCGGACCTCTTCAGCGCTCTCGAAGCGGGAGCCGATGTCGATGCGAAGACACGTTACGAAGCCACGGCACTGCTGTTTGCTGCACGCCATGCGAACGCCGATATGGTGAAGCTCCTGGTGGAGCGCGGTGCCGACCTATCCGCTCAGGACACGTTCTACCGCATGACAGCAGTCGGCCTTTCGACCGGCAGCAGGCAGATGGACCTTGTCCGCTTCCTGCTCGAACGGGGCGCTCCGGGTGCAGCGGACCTCCTTCCGGTCGCGATCGAGAGTGACGAACTGGAGCTGCTGCGTTCGCTCGTCGCGCGCGAGGATGTTCCCGACCCCGCGGTCGCGGCGAATCATGCGCTCGCCGTGGCCACCGGAAAGACGGAGGCTGCGGCGATCCTGCTGGATGCACGGCCGGAGGCCACAAATCCGTTCGTTACGCTATCGGCTTCCGCGCTGAAGGAATTCGTCGGCACCTACCTCCACGAGAGCACGGGCCAATCCCAGTCGATGGTCATCGGCTTGGACGGAGACCAACTGGTCACAGTGCAGGGCCCCCGCCGACCGATGCTCTTCGCGACATCGGAGAATACGTTCATCGCCCCACAACTGCCCGGGACGGATTTCAGGTTCGAACCCTCGGGGGAAACGGCCGACCTGCTGTACGTCACGCGCCCCGGTGGAAAGGACGCGGAGGCAACGCTCGAATTCCTCAGGATCTCCGAGGATTCTCCGGACTCCTCTGCCCGGGCTCCGTCGTCGACCGATCCGGCTGACCGAGCCATCGCGCCCCGCGACGCGAATCGACCCTGGCCGTCGTTTCGCGGCGCGGGTGCGTCCGGTGTCGGCGACGGGCAGGGGGCGGTCGTGGAGTGGGACCTGACGAAAGGACACAATGTCCGATGGAGAACTCCGATCTCTGGGATCGCAAACGCCAGCCCCGTCGTCTGGGGAGACCGCGTGTTCGTGACGACGGCGATTAGTGGCGCCGGGGACACGACCTTCAGGACCGGGGACTACGGTTCGGTGTCCTCGGTCGACGACCTCTCCGAACACGTCTGGAAACTCTACGCGCTGGACCTGGAAACAGGACAACAGGTCTGGGAGCAGGAAGTGCACCGGGGCGTACCCCGGACCAAGCGTCACCTCAAAGGCAGCCAGTCCAGTTCCACGCCCGTCACGGATGGGAACCGGGTCGTCGTGCTCTTCGGTACTGTGGGAGTCCTGGCCGCCTACGATATGGAAGGCAATCTGTCGTGGAAGAACGACCTTGGCCTGCTCGACAGCGGCTGGTTCTACGATGCGACCGTCCAATGGGGCCACAGCAGCTCGCCGATCATCTATCAACGTTCGGTCATCGTTCAGGTCGATCGTCAGACCGACTCTTTCGTTGCGGCCTACGGCTTGGACGACGGCTCCGAGCTCTGGAGGACGAGCCGCGAGGGTGAGATCCCCACGTGGGGCACGCCTACGATCGTAAGCGGGCGCCGTGGCGAGGAGCTGATCACCAACGGGACGACGATTCGCGGCTACGATCCGTCGAGCGGCGAACTGCGGTGGAGCCTCGGTCCGAATTCCGAGATATCGATCGGGACCCCGGTCGCGGGCCCGGACTTGGTCTACGTTACGGGCGGGTACTCGCCCGTGCGCCCCGTATACGCGATTCGGCCCGGTTACGACGGCGATATCTCGCTCGAGAGGGGCACGAGCTCCAGCGATGCGATCGCTTGGAGCTACAATCGCTACGGCACCTACATCCCGACTCCGATCGTCTACCGCGGTCTGCTGTACACCCTGAACACCAACGGCGTCCTCAGCGTTTACGACGCGCAGACCGGCGAAACCATCTACCGCAGGCGGGTCGGGCCGGGCGGCGCCTTCAGCGCCTCGCCGGTCGCCGCTGACGGTCGGCTTTATCTGGCCAGCGAGGACGGCGAGGTGTGGGTGATCCGCGCGGGGCGAGAGTACGCCGAAGTTGCCGTGAATGACATGGAGGAGGTGGTTATGGCAACGCCAGCGATTTCTGGCGGGATGATCGTTATCCGGACTCTGGGAAATGTGTATGGCATCGGCACTCGGCCCACGGGCAAACGCTGAACCTCCCAAGGGATTGCGCTCCCGGACGGGGAAATTTGCCAGATCTCCGGTAACGCGGTAATACAGGCAGGTGACTGTTTGATTGCTGTTAACCCCCTTATGTAGTTTCATGTACGGGTGATTCAGCCCGGTTTCAAGCTCTCACACTATGAAGTCGTTTCTGCCCTCGGAAAAGGTGGCATGGGCGAGGTGTGGCGTGCCCGCGACTCCAAGCTCGGGCGTGAGGTCGCGATCAAGACCCTACCCGAGGAGTTCTCCAAGGACGACGAGCGCCTAGCGCGGTTCGAGCGCGAAGCAAAACTGCTGGCATCGCTGAATCATCCCAACATCGCAACCATTCACGAGCGCGGCGAGGCGGGGATCGGGTGGAGGCTCTCACCCGACGGAACGCGGCTGGCGTACGGTGCAAACGAAGACGTCTGGATCAAGCACCTACCCGATGGGCCGCGGGTGCGAATCACCTTCTACGAGGGCATCGACTACAGGCCGTTCTGGACGCCCGATGGTGAGACCGTGACGTACTTCTCGGGTCCGTCCTCAGAAGACCGTAGCGTGTGGTCCCGGCGAGCGGACGGAACGGGAGAAGCGGTGCTGGTGCTCAACGACGAGCGCCCCTTCGCCCAGGGGTCGTGGAGTGCCGACGGCGAGTGGCTGGTGCTGCGCTCTGGGGCGAATGCGGTAATGGGTCTTGGCCTGCGCGACATCCTGGCTTTCCGTCCGGGCGTGGACAGCGCCGCTGCGCCTCTCGTAGCGACGTCCGAGTTTCGGGAGGACGATCCTGCCTTCTCGCCGGACGGGCGCTGGCTGGCCTACAGCTCCAACGAGACGGGCCGCCCCGAAGTGTTCGTGGTTCCGTTTCCGAACGTGGACTCGACCAAAGTGCCGGTTTCGATCGACGGAGGGCGCGGACCACTCTGGGCCCACAGCGGTCGCGAGCTGTTCTTCATGGACGCGGACCGTGGTCTTACTGCCGCCCGGTTCGATCCGGTCTCGGCTCAGGTGCTCGGTTTTGAGACTTTGTTCACCATACCACCGGGATACTTGACCCAGGATAGCAGCAACTTTTACGACGTAGCGTTGGACGACCAGCGGTTCCTGATGGTCCGCACCTACGCAGGCGAGGGTGAAGCGGCCGCGACCGAGGTCATCGTGGTCGAGAACTTCTTCGAAGAACTGAAGGAACAGGTGCCGGTGCCATGATCGGCCCGGATTTGCTCTCTCAGCTCCCGTATAGTCGCCATCCCGGTAACGTGGATTCTTCGAACATCCCAAAGTCTTCGAGCGCTTTCACTACGAAGGGCGGGCGGTTCTGACGTCCACTTGATCCACTTGACTGTTTGATTGTGTCCAACTCCTGCCTGCCGTAGTATTTACGCAAGTTTCATCAGACATTGGCGACGGAACGCCAGCGAGGCAACGCAGCCTTATGGCCCTCACGGCAGGAACCCGACTCGGCCCATACGAAATCGCCGACCAACTCGGTGCCGGTGGCATGGGAGAGGTGTATCGGGCCACCGACACACGCCTGGACCGCACGGTTGCCATCAAAGTCCTGCCCGAACACCTTGCCAGTGATCCGCAACGCCGGGAACGCTTCGAGCGCGAAGCGAAAGCCGTCAGCAGCCTCAACCACCCGCACATCTGCACACTCTTCGATGTTGGCGAACAGGACGGGACGCACTATCTCGTCATGGAACTGGTGGAGGGTGAGACGTTGCAGCAGCGGTTGGAGCAGGGCCGGCTCCCGCTCGATCAGGCGCTGGAGTACGCCATCCAGATCGCCGACGCACTCGACAAGGCCCACCGGCAGGGCGTCGTGCATCGGGACTTGAAGCCCGGCAACATCATGATCACGAAGTCGGCGGGTGTGAAGCTGCTGGACTTTGGGTTGGCGAAACTCAAGGGTGATGCGAGTGAAGTCTCACCCCTGTCCCAGATGCCCACGCAGGACCCCTCCGCACCCCTGACGGCAGAAGGCACCATCATCGGCACGCTTCAATACATGGCCCCCGAGCAGTTGGAAGGCAAGGAAGCCGACGCCCGGACGGACATCTTTGCGTTCGGGGCGGTGGTGTACGAGATGGTCACGGGGAAGAAGGCGTTTGAGGGGGCGAGTCAGGCGAGTTTGATTACGGCAATCATGTCTGCCCAGCCCCGGGCGATGACGCAGCTTCAGACCATGACGCCCCCCTCGCTGGATCACATCGTGACGAGATGCCTCGACAAAGACCCCGACATGCGGTGGCAGACGGCAGCCGATTTGATGCACGAGCTGAACTGGGTTACAGATTTCAGCGCACAGATTGGAACAGCTTCCGTTGAAACCCCATCAAAAGGGCGCGAGTTCATCCTGTTGTCCGCACTTGGAGTCCTTCTGATTTCAACACTCTTCCTGGCCGTAGCTTATTTCTCTACCGCACCCCAGGAGCAGACGGCCTTCCGATTTTCCTTCGTCCAACCCGCGGCCCGGGGAGACGTGCTTGCCATCTCACCCGACGGCGAACGTCTCGCGTTTCTCGCGCCAGATTCAACCGGTGGGCAGGCGGTCTGGGTCCGCGAACTTGCGTCGGGTGAGATGCGAATGCTGGCGGGCACCGAGGGTGCCTCCAGGTCCTTGTTCTGGTCGCCTGACGGACAGTCCATAGGATTTTTCACGGGGACAACCCTCCAAGTTGCGGACCTCTCGGACGCGGCTTCGCGGACGATCTGTGTTGTATTCCAGCCCTTTACCGGCACATGGAACAACGATGGGGACATCATCTTTTCCGCCCTCGGAGGTCTGAGCCGCGTGTCGGCGACGGGCGGCCCACCCGTTGATCACCGACAAGCTCGGCCAGGGCGGGATGGGATCAGTCTGGCTGGCGCAGGACGCGAAGTTAGGGCGTCAGGTTGCGATCAAGACCCTCCCCGAGGAGTTTGCGCGGGACGAAGAGCGCCTCGCCCGGTTTGAACGTGAGGCGAAGCTGCTGGCCTCTCTGAACCATCCCAACATCGCGACGATCCACGGTCTCGAAGAACACGAGGGCACTCAATTTCTTGTCCTTGAACTCGTGGAAGGCGACACGCTTCAGGATCGGCTCAAACGTGGTGCCATCCCCGTCGAAGAATCCCTCAAGCTGGCCCTCCAGATCGCCGAAGCTCTCGAAGCTGCACACGAGAAGGGCGTCATCCACCGCGATCTGAAGCCGGGCAATATCAAGGTCACACGAGACGGCAAGGTGAAAGTGCTGGACTTCGGGCTGGCGAAGGCTTTCATTGGCGACGGTGCCGACGCCAGCCTGTCGAACTCCCCAACTCTGAGTATGGCGGCGACGCAGCAGGGAATCATCCTCGGTACTGCCGCGTACATGAGCCCCGAACAGGCTCGTGGTGAGACCACTGACAAGAGGGCGGACATATGGGCATTCGGTGTCGTGTTGTTCGAAATGCTCACCGGGCAAGGGACCTTCGATGGGCGAACGGTGTCGGACGTGTTGGCTGGCGTGCTGGCGAGGGAACCACAGTGGAACACGCTGCCACTGAACCTTCATCCGCGCATTCGGTTGCTTCTGGAGCGTTGCTTGGAGAAGGAGGCGAAGGACCGGTATCACGACATCGCTGACGTGCGCGTGGACATTCAGAAGGTACTCGCCGACACGGGCGGCGAGCTGGCGGCCTCGACACCGGAGGTGGGGCGCTGGAATCGGCGGACGGTCGCGATGACGGTCCTAGCCGCAATGTTCGCCGTCGTCGCCAGTTGGTCGCTGCTTCGTCCTGTGACTGAACCTCTCGGTTCGGTCGCCCGATTCGATACGCCGTTCCAGGACGGGCAGGCCCCGACCGGTTGGCTCGAGCTGACCCGGGATGGTTCTGCTCTCATCTATGTGGGTCCCGGAGAGACGAGCGGAGGGTCGCAGCTGTGGATGCGGAATTGGAACGGACTGGAGGCACGGCCGATTCCGGGAACTGCAGGAGTCGGAGGAAACCGTGCCTTTGCGGTTTCACCGGACGGGAGGGAGGTGGCGTTCGTCCAGGGACGTCAGCCGCCGGGCCCGCTGCTGGTGGTGCCGGTTGCCGGGGGACCGGGCCAGGAACTGGCAGAAAGTGCTTACAATGCGGCCTGGTCCGACGATGGATGGCTCTACTTCACGGACCCAAACCAAGGCATCAGCCGCGTGCCGGATGCCGGTGGCGAGATCGAAACGGTGACCCAGCTTGCGGAGCGAGACCGCAGACACACCCCCCATCCCATGCCCGGTGGGAAGGTCTTGCTGTACACCGTGGTGGGCCGCGGCGATCTATACGGCAGTGACGCAGCCATTTGGTCGATGGACATGGAGACGGGCGAGCGGAAGATGATGACAGCGGGATCGATGGCGCGTTACGCGGCGTCAGGGCACCTGCTGTTCAGCACTCCGGACAGGCACTTGATGGCCGCGCCGTTCGATATGGCGAGTGCGGCGTTCACAGGGAATGCCGTTCCTGTTGTGGACGGCCTGACGCGCGGAAGATCCGGTGTTGCGGCCTTTAGCGTGTCGGAGGACGGCAGTCTCGTCTATCGTGCGGGCGGGGGTTCTGGCGTGCGCGAGTTCGTTTGGGTGACCCGTTCGGGTGAGGCGAGCCCGGTCAGCCCGGGCGAAACGCTCCGTTGGACAAATCAGGGGCAGAATAGTGGCCTGCGGCTGTCTCCGGATGGCCGCCGGGTGGCGTTCACGAACGAAACGAACGGGAATGTGGACATCTGGACCAAGGTACTGCCAGATGGCCCGATGGCCGGGAGATCACGTTCGCGTCGAGGCGGGGGAACTCGAATTCTGTCGGTCCCGGCCAATTTTATCGCGTGTGGCAGCGGCCGGCCAACGGCACGGCGGAGGCCGAGTTGGTCTACGGAGACTCGGACTCCCCGAGTGGGGAGGGTGTCTGGAGCCCGGACGGGTGGCTGGTGGTCCGCAGGAACCCCGCCCCACCCGAACACCCCACCTCAGACATCATCGGGCTGCGACCCGGCGAGGACGGCGAAGCGGAGCCGCTGGTCGTGAGCGACAGGTTTCATGAACAGTACCCTGCAGTCTCGCGGGACGGCCGCTGGCTGGCGTACATATCCAACGAGACGGGCCGTGATGCGGTCTTCGTGCGGCCCTTCCCGAACGTCACCGACGGGAAGTGGCAGATTTCAAACGAAGGAGGCGTCGAACCCGTCTGGGCGCACAACGGACGGGAGTTATTCTTTGGGGATTATACGCTTACCTTGACTGGGTTCTATCTTCAAGATTTTCTGACGCCATTTGAAGCATCTCCGCAAGGTTCCGTATTTGGGTCGAGCATCGGTTTCATGTATCCTCCTGCGTATGTCAACTATTGAACCTGCGGAGCACCATCAAGGGCCTGCCGCAAAATCCCGACAAGCCCTTCGGCGATTTCCCTGGTCAGGAAAAATGTCTGTTCCCGAATCGTGGCTCGATCCGGCTCGATATGAAGAGAACCGGGTATGGTCACTTGACGTGGGCTGGAAGCCGATGCTCGTTTCGGAAGACATGATTCAAAGGTCAGTTTGAACGGGTTCGGGAAGGCGGGGTTGGCGTGAACATGCATTTTCCCACCGATCATTTGAAGAGAGTCAAGTTCATCAGTCATCGTAAGCTCCTTTCCATGTGGTTCACTGACAGGCCTGTAGAGCAACATCCAAGGCTTCCGCCTCTTGAGCGTCCACGGTCAACCCATACTTGAACTTCACGGCGATTACCTGCTCGACGAACCAGCAGCGGTTCCGTTCGGGCATCCATCCTGCGGCGTCATGGCCGCGCTTTTCGTCCCGGTTCAAGCTGGGTTCCGCCAGCGTGAGATTGTCCAAGTCAGTTGCGAACGCCCGCCGCGTGGCCGGGGCGGCCGCGCACAAGCCGCTGTCGTGGGCTTCCGATCGAGCAACGATGTGCTCGATATCGGTTTCTCTCGGATCGGAAAACCGGGTATCGGTGTAAGGGCTGAAGATGCCGCCCTGGCGCTCGATGATCCTGGCTTCGAGGCTCTGCGGGTATCGGTAGTCGTCCGGGCTGTAAGGGGCGCAGCGATCCTCTGGCGCGACCACGAGGCCGTGCCAGAGAAGTTGGGCGGCGAGTACTAGGGCGAGGCCGTGCATCTATGGCCCGCCGCAGGCCGTCTCGTTGACGCGCAGGTACTCCAGGATGAATGCGTTCATGACAAGATCCACCGCAGACAAGACTAAACTCAAATCGCCTCCATGCACACCTGGCCCGCCCTTCATCCAGGTGGTCGCTATTCCATCTATATCGAACTCCGGATCCTCCACCCTTTTCTGAAGCATGGCTGATACGTGAAAAGCCCTGCTCAGAACCTGGACATGGACGTGCAGGAACGGGTTTCCAGTTACGGGATCGGAAGCGTACAGGCGGGCGGATCTCAGGCGGCGCTCTACTGCATCTCGGAGGAGCGGATCGGTCAAGCCGATGTCGGCTGCGGTCCCGATCGGGCTCTCGATGGTGCTGATGAAGGTCATCGGGCGGCAAGCGTTGTACAGCGGGTAGACATGCCGCGCCATGCCAAAAGACGTGAGCGCTTCTAGCGCTTCGTCGTACGAGTCGTCATCGCTGAATCGGCGCGCCAGTTCCTCCAGCGAAATGGCCCCGCTGGTATCCCCATGCGCCTGGGCGGTTGCTGGCTTCGGGCATGTGACAAGGATCAAGGAAACAAGGACGAGCAGTGCGGGCATGAACTCCCTCCGGGCGATCCACGCACACCAAGAAGGGAGGAATGTTACAATTTTTCGATCTCCGTTCTTCCTGCTCGGTAGGAGGATCGGGTTCAGAGGCCGGTGGCTGTGACCAGCACCTGTCGGCCTCGTTATTGTGTTCTCTGATAGATCCCTGGGCATGCCATTTACGCAGGCGTCGGGCTTTGCCACTTTTCACACAGAGATCGTGGGAAGAGTCCCGCCGTATTCGCCAGTCGGTTAAAGGGAGCTACCCGTTCCCGAGTTATAATCAGGCTGTTGTATTTCAGCAGGAAGCCCGACTCAACGGGTTCTCTGTTGAAAAGTGGCTGGCGGAACTCTGACGGGCTATCATGGCTTTGTCAATCAATATTGACAGAGTTGGCATACTGACCCATAGTGGGAGTTATGGAAGGCAGAAACGAAAATGACTTGCTGGTGAAAGCGATCCGGCGCGTGTTTCAGGAAGAGGTCAAGCCGATCCGCAAGGACGTGGAAACCGTGGGTAACGATGTGAATGCGTTACGCAAGGAAACCCGTGAAGGATTCGTCGAAGTGAACCAGAAGCTCCAGGCCGTGTCACGGGACGTTGATGGCCTGAAAGAGGATATGGCCGAAGTCAAAGGCGATGTCAGCGAGCTCAAGGGTGACGTGAGCGAACTGAAAGAGGATGTGCGCGAACTCAAGAAGGAACCCCACCGCTAGTCCTCGGCGTAAGCCGACAGCCCGTTTGCGGAGATCAACTCGCTGTACATGAGCTGTCGCCCCACCAGACCCGCCACGACCGACCGCATCTGCTCAATCGTGTCCCGCTCCCTGATGTTGTGCCTCCAGGCAAACTCCTGAACGTAGCGATCCAGGTGCTTCGGGGAGAGCCGGTGGAACGTCCCCTTGTGGGCTCGCTTCAGCATGCTCCAGAAGCTCTCGATCCCGTTGGTGTGCGCCTGGTCTCTCACGTACTCTCCAACCGAGTGCTTCACCGACTCGTGAGGACGCGCCAGGTTCTCGTAGGCCGAGGCCTCGTCGGTGTAGACCTTCGTGGTGGGTTCGGTGTTCTCGTGGATGAATCCTTTCAGCGTGGCACCGTCTGTACGCCGGACCACTCGTGCCCGGATCTTGTTGGTCGCCCGATCCTTTGCACCGACTACGGCAGTCTTTCCGGACAGTTCGAGCGAACCGTCGGCGATCGCTCGCCCGAGCCCGTCGATGAACTTGCCACGGAAGACTCGGGCGAGCACCTGCTTGGGGAGGAAGAAGCGCCCAGAACCCGGAATCCAACGGGACTGATCCGGAGCCAGTCCGCCGGCCGGTACCACGCAGTGGATGTGGGGATGGAACTCCAGGTTCTGACTCCAGGTATGCAGGATGCCGAAGAAGCCGATCCGGGCGCCGAGTCGTTTCGGATTGGCCGCCACCTCGATCATCGTGTCGGCCACGCTGCGAAACAGCAGGCTGTAGAGTAGGGCAGGGTTGTGGAAGAAGAACGGATGGAACTGGTGCGGGACGGTGAACACGACGTGGAAGTAGGGGGTGGGCAGCAGTTCGGCTTCTCGTGCTTCGAGCCACCGTCGTCGGGCCTGGGTCTGACACTTCGGGCAGTGGCGGTTGCGGCAGGAGTTGAACGAGATTCCGGACTCCCGGCCACAATCGGCACACCGGTCGATGTGGCCACCCAGAGCCGCAGTACGACAGTTCAGGATGGCGCGCAGGACCTTGAGCTTCTGGATGCCGAGGCGGTGACGCTGGAGGAAACCTCGAACCCGGGCGCGGACGATGTCGGCCACCTCGACGGCGGGCCGGCTCATTCGCCTTTCTTCTTTCTCAGACGGGGAGACGGTCCCAGATCGGGAACCGGAAGAGAATCGATCGGGTTCACCACGCGCTGCATGTGCGCCTGAGACAAATGGAGATAGAGGGTCGTCGCTTCCAGATCGACATGACCCAACAGGAGCTGGATGGTTCGCAGGTCGGTTCCCCTCTCCAGCAGGTGGGTGGCCCAGCTGTGGCGCAGCGTATGTGGGGATACTTTCTTTTTGATGCCGGCACGTTGGGCGGCTTGTTGGACGGCGTACCAAACCGTCTTCACATCGATGGGCTGTCCGGGCCGGGTCCGGAGCAAACTGGGGAAGAGGTACTCGCCGGGTTTCCGCCAACGCCAGTAGTCGCGCAGGACTTCCAGCAGTTTCGGTGACAGCGGCACGTCGCGGTCGCGATTGCCTTTACCCTGCCTCACATGGATCACCATGCGTTCGCTATCGACGTCCTCGACCTTCAGACGACACAGCTCGGCCCGCCGCAGTCCCGTCGAATACAAGGTCATCAGGATGACGAAGTGATAGGCACTGTTGGCGGAGGCCAGCAGTTGCGCCACTTCCTCTTCGCTCAGAATCGTGGGCAACCGGGACGGCTGTTTCGGATAGACCAGATCGACCTGGTGATAGGGACGGCGAAGCACCTTCACGTAGAAGAACCGGAGTGCGGCGATCCGTCCGATGATGGTGTCGACAGCGAGCTTGCGCTCCTGAAGCAGATGCAGCTGGTACTGCCGCATCTGTTCCTGTTCGAGCTTGTCGGGGGACTTCCCGAAGTAGCGGGCGAAGTCTTCGACCGCGTGAAGATACAGCCGAATCGTAGCGGGTGAGTAGTTCCGGCGCTGGAGTTCCTCCAGCATCCGTTGTCGCAGCTTCGTCATGTGAGCCTCCTTGTGAGGCTCACACTCTATCGGGGGCTCATCACTCTTCGCTCAGCACACGCGTAGCGTCCGCCGCGCCAGCGGCTTCGTTCAAGTCGCCTACACTTCCTTGTGGATCTCGTGGGGAAAGCCGGGGGTCTGAATGTTCATCCAGTGGCCTTTGTCGTTCCGTTAGCAAGAGGACACTTTCTATTCGTTCACAAATGACTAAGAATCTGAATGCTGAATTATGTGAGGTGACAAATGTCTGCAAGAAATGGTGACAAGGCGCGCTTCAACCGTCTGCGCAAGGCAAAACTTCGGATGAGAGAACGTAGCCGGGAAGTTCGAAAAGCACTGCAGGAACGAACCGCACGAGCAAATCCGAAGAAGAGTACGACGCAAGGGGCTTGAGGTCAATGCAGTGGGCACTTTTCTGGTTAGCGCCCATGCACATCTACGAGTAGCCGACCGACCGCCGAAACCGGTTCGATCCCGATCACAGTTGTTCTGAACTGATTCGAGGAACTGAAGGAACGTGTGCCAGTGCCTTAGGGATCTGTGTTCGAGCCTTCTGCCCCCGACAAACCCTCTCGATCCGCCCCACTGCCCTCAATCCACCTTGCCGTATAGTCGTTAGCGTTCATCGGAAGTGCCGCGGCGAGCGCGGCCACAGGATGAGCGAGAAGTTCCCACCGCGGCAGTTTCGATAACAAGACTTGAAGGAGGGCGCTGGCCGAATGCGGCGGACGCGGTGGGCTATGGAGAAAGTAGCCGGAAGCGGGCCGGATCTGGAGTGGCGTTGGGGCGAGGAGGGGGACCGGCGGTCGATGACCGCGTCGATGGTGTGAATCGGAAAGCAGTTGGGTCGGGGAATCGGTGGGTTGAAAGGACGGGATCTGAGGGGATTTTGCAGCGGAGGCACACTCCGGCGAGGACGTGGCTGAACCGCACGTCGGTCGTCGGTTTGTGAAGGAGGATTAGGACGTATCGCATTGGAAGGCGAGCCTCGCTACGAGTTGCAGAGCGGTGAAGCGTTGGATGAGAGTCATCGGTCCCTGACAGTGCGGACACGACCAGGAAGAGTTCGAGGTGGTGGTTTCGTCAGATTCGACCCTCGGCATGGCATCGAGGAGTTGGCGACAGAGAGCGAAGGCGGCCGACCGGCGGTAGTTGGCCATGAATCCGAAGTGTCGGATGCGGACGAAGCCCTTCGGCAGAACGTGCAATAAGAACCGTCGGATGAACTCGTCGGCCGCGAGTGTCATGATGCGACTCTTGTTGCCATTGCGGTAATCCCGCCAACGGAACCGGACCCGGTTACCGTCAAACGAGATCAATCGATGGTTGGAGATGGCGACCCGATGGGTGTAGCGGCCCAGGTAGCGGAGCACCTGTTCGGGGCCACCAAAGGGTCGTTTGATATAGACGACCCAGTTGCGGGAATGGATCTGGCGGCGGAACCGCCGAAAGTGTTGCGGTTCGCCGAAGGGTCGAATCGAGCCGGACAGTTCGAGCGAACCGTCGGCGATCGCTCGCCCGAGCCCGTCGATGAACTTGCCACGGAAGACTCGGGCGAGCACCTGCTTGGGGAGGAAGAAGCGCCCAGAACCCGGAATCCAACGGGACTGATCCGGAGCCAGTCCGCCGGCCGGTACCACGCAGTGGATGTGGGGATGGAACTCCAGGTTCTGACTCCAGGTATGCAGGATGCCGAAGAAGCCGATCCGGGCGCCGAGTCGTTTCGGATTGGCCGCCACCTCGATCATCGTGTCGGCCACGCTGCGAAACAGCAGGCTGTAGAGTAGGGCAGGGTTGTGGAAGAAGAACGGATGGAACTGGTGCGGGACGGTGAACACGACGTGGAAGTAGGGGGTGGGCAGCAGTTCGGCTTCTCGTGCTTCGAGCCACCGTCGTCGGGCCTGGGTCTGACACTTCGGGCAGTGGCGGTTGCGGCAGGAGTTGAACGAGATTCCGGACTCCCGGCCACAATCGGCACACCGGTCGATGTGGCCACCCAGAGCCGCAGTACGACAGTTCAGGATGGCGCGCAGGACCTTGAGCTTCTGGATGCCGAGGCGGTGACGCTGGAGGAAACCTCGAACCCGGGCGCGGACGATGTCGGCCACCTCGACGGCGGGCCGGCTCATTCGCCTTTCTTCTTTCTCAGACGGGGAGACGGTCCCAGATCGGGAACCGGAAGAGAATCGATCGGGTTCACCACGCGCTGCATGTGCGCCTGAGACAAATGGAGATAGAGGGTCGTCGCTTCCAGATCGACATGACCCAACAGGAGCTGGATGGTTCGCAGGTCGGTTCCCCTCTCCAGCAGGTGGGTGGCCCAGCTGTGGCGCAGCGTATGTGGGGATACTTTCTTTTTGATGCCGGCACGTTGGGCGGCTTGTTGGACGGCGTACCAAACCGTCTTCACATCGATGGGCTGTCCGGGCCGGGTCCGGAGCAAACTGGGGAAGAGGTACTCGCCGGGTTTCCGCCAACGCCAGTAGTCGCGCAGGACTTCCAGCAGTTTCGGTGACAGCGGCACGTCGCGGTCGCGATTGCCTTTACCCTGCCTCACATGGATCACCATGCGTTCGCTATCGACGTCCTCGACCTTCAGACGACACAGCTCGGCCCGCCGCAGTCCCGTCGAATACAAGGTCATCAGGATGACGAAGTGATAGGCACTGTTGGCGGAGGCCAGCAGTTGCGCCACTTCCTCTTCGCTCAGAATCGTGGGCAACCGGGACGGCTGTTTCGGATAGACCAGATCGACCTGGTGATAGGGACGGCGAAGCACCTTCACGTAGAAGAACCGGAGTGCGGCGATCCGTCCGATGATGGTGTCGACAGCGAGCTTGCGCTCCTGAAGCAGATGCAGCTGGTACTGCCGCATCTGTTCCTGTTCGAGCTTGTCGGGGGACTTCCCGAAGTAGCGGGCGAAGTCTTCGACCGCGTGAAGATACAGCCGAATCGTAGCGGGTGAGTAGTTCCGGCGCTGGAGTTCCTCCAGCATCCGTTGTCGCAGCTTCGTCATGTGAGCCTCCTTGTGAGGCTCACACTCTATCGGGGGCTCATCACTCTTCGCTCAGCACACGCGTAGCGTCCGCCGCGCCAGCGGCTTCGTTCAAGTCGCCATACCGGAGATGTGCCGTTATGATTGACCCCGACCCCTTCCTGTCGTTTCATCATCCAATGGAACCTGGCGCCACACTTGGCCACTAGAGATCTTTTCTCCTCCTGGCAGGGCCGGGACAACGGTCCTTTTATTTAGGTGCGAATAATGAGGGCAATTCGGAAAGAAATAGCGGAAGAGATCAGACAGGCTGCGCTTGAGGTTTTGCTCCTTCGCGCAAGGTCTGAGTCGTTCTCTGGGGCATCGTACGGAGAATTACAATGAAGAGATACCTAGTCACGATCCTCGTGGCCGGCCTCGCGGCTCCCGTCGTGTACGGCCAGCAGGCGCCGGACACGATCCTGACGAATGGCAAGGTCATTACGGTCGACGATCAGTTCCGGATCGCAGAGGCAATCGCGATCCGCGGAGATCGATTCGTTGCGGTCGGTTCGAATGCCGAGATTACCGAACTCGCGGGACCGAACACGGAGCGCATCGATCTCGAGGGGCGGTCCGTCGTCCCGGGTTTCATCGACAATCATGCGCACTTCATGGAGGAGGGTGCGTACTGGGATCTCGATCTGCGGTTCGACGGCGTGGAGTCTCGCCAAGAGGCGTTGAACAGGCTCCGCGCAAAAGCGGACGAGACGCCGGACGGCGAATGGATATTCAACTTCGGAGGCTGGTCACCGGACCAGTTCGTCGAAGACAAATCTCCGTTTACGCGGGACGAGCTCGACCAGTACTCGCCGGACAATCCGGTCTATCTCATATTCTCCCGCTCGGACGCCTACATCAACAGCCGGGCCATCGATGCCATCGGCCTCGCAGAGATGAACGAGCCGTGGATTTACCGTGACGCCAACGGCAGAGCCACGGGTCAGATTGCACCGCAGGGTGCGGGCGCCGTGAGGCGGATGGCCAACTTCATCGACGCGCCGAACGGGGCGCGGGCGAACCTGCCGATGGACGTGGTGCGTTCCAGCAGCCTTGCGATGCTCCACGATCTCAACGCCGCGGGTCTGACGGCTTCAGGCGGCGCATGCCAGTGGGATGATCTCTATCGCGAGTTCCAGAAAGAGGGTGTCCAGAGCATGCGGTTTTTCTGCATGCAGGGGCCGAGTGCCGGGCGCGGGCCCGATGCACCTCAGCGTTTTCTCGCCGGACTTTCGGAACTGACCTGGCACGACGGCGACGAGTGGATGGACAACACCACCCTTGGAGAGAACATTCCGGGCGGCGGTGGCGACAACCTCTACTCGGCAACCCAGGAACCCGTGTCGCAGGAGCAGTGGGATCTGTTCGGTGATCTTGCGCTCGAAGTGGCAAAGACAGGCGCCCAGGCGTTGATCCACACTCAGACCGAGGTTGCGATCGAAGGCAAGATGCGCCAGTTCGAGCGGATAAACGAGATCGTTCCGCTCAGATCCTTACGTTGGGGTCTCATGCATATGGAAGGCGTTACGGTCGATCAAATCGAACGGCTCCGTGATCTGAACATGGTCATCGCGGTGCATCCGCGCGAGATCGTTACTGGAGGGCTGCTGCTTCGGGTATGGGGCGATAAGAAGTACGCGATGCCGCCGCTGCGAGATATTCAGAACATCGGCATCATGTGGGGCCTCGGTACCGACGCGTTCGAGGTCAATCAGTACCGTCCCTTCCAGACCCTATACTGGGCCGTGACGGGGAAGATGGTTGGCGGTGACGTAGTCAACACCCACACGGTGACGCGCGAGGAGGCCCTGATCGCCCATACGCGCAGCAACGCCTTTATCTTGTTCCGCGAGCACGATATCGGCTCGATCCAGGCGGGGCATCTAGCCGACCTGGTCGTGACCGACCGCGACTACCTGACGGTGCCGGCGGATGAGATCAAGGACATCAATCCGGTCATGACGATGGTGGGCGGCCGGATCGTCTACGATGGGAAAGGCTGGTAACGAATAATCGATTGACGCGAAGGCGGAGGGGGCTTCGGCCCCCTCTCTCATTTCCGGAGTGCCGACGGACCGAATTTGGTAAGCCGGCATCGCGGTAAGGTGGTTTTTCCCGAAAACCCCGTGAATACAGGTCTATTCAGATGGCTAGGAGTCTGCGCGGTAGAACGATTTTGGGTCATTGTGACCACAGCATAGTGTGTGTGCGCAGCACTTAGCATCGACATGTAGTACCGGGTTTCTTCTGCCGCGCAGACTCC
>CBDAPB010000004.1:0-21226 GCA_965198265.1 Terriglobia bacterium | reverse complement strand
GTTGTACGCGAGGAACTGCTCGGCACGCTCGTAGTCGGCCCCGGTGAGCACGCTGCGTGTCTGCTGGGCAAAGCCTGGAGCCGAGGCAAAGAAGCTCACCAGCAAGATCGCGAGCACTTGATAACGGATTCTATTCATGCGCGGTAGCATTCTGACCCTCCGACAGTCTGTGTTTAACCACGGAGGCGCGGAGACGCGGAGGATGAACATAGAAACTCCGTGCCTCTGTGCCTCTGTGCCTCTGTGCCTCTGTGGTTCATCTTCTCTCAGACATCCCCTAGGATTGGCACGAAAGTATCCCACGGACCTCGGTCTTGAAGTCAAGCAACTGCGGAGGTCTAACGGGGTGTCCTGACGCTGCGACAATCTGCTTCACGGTTGACTCGAATACGTGCACAATCTGCAAATGGTCAATACCTCCCTGGGCGGGCAACGGGCTCGATGAACATCGATCAGATCCGGGAAGTCTGTCTGTCCCTGCCGGGAACGACCGAGCAGGTCCAATGGGACGACGACCTCGTGTTCAAGGTGGCCAAGAAGATGTTTCTTGTCGCGGGACTCGAGCCCGGTCTGGGCTATTCGTTCAAATGCAGCGACGAGAATTTCCATGAGCTGACCGAAATGCCCGGCATCCGCCCTGCCCCTTATCTGGCTCGAGCAAAATGGATCCAGATCCAGCCGAATGAGTGTCGCCTCGATGGCGCCGCAATCAAGCAACTGATACAACAATCCTACGACCTCGTCGTTTCGAAGCTCCCAAAGAAGGTGCAGAAGGAGATCGCCAACCTCCCCTCGGAAACCTGAGCCGGCATGCGTATTGGGATTCAGACCTGGCCAGCAGCCCGTGGCAGAAGTCTGATGGCTCGCGTTACGGCGGCGTTGCGCCAGATGCTAGGCGCCGCGCCGACTGCGATGCTGGTACATCGTTGAGGCGCGGCAACAACGCAGATGGTGTGACGCCGCCGTAACCCTCCGGGCGCACGGGGGTTGCGGTCGGATACTTTGTTGCTCGTCGTCATGATGAAACCGCATCAATTCCTCCTCGCGCCTCGTCTCCGCCTCGCAAGACCCGTGCGCGCGAACCATCAGACTTCTGCCACGGGCTGCTATGGAAGTCGTGGTGACATCAACCCCTTCATGGCGCTGGCCGCTGGCCTGAGGAAGGCCGGTCACGAGGTCCATCTCTGTGCGACCGACCTCCTGGATCTGGACTACAGCGGGATTGCCCGTGAATCGGGGTTCGGGTTGACGCCGGTTGCGACTCCGGTTCTCCCGCCCGAAGAAATGGACCGAATGGGGTTGGCCTTCATCAACGCACCCAACCCGCTCGAGCAGGCGAAGATCATCATCAACGACCTGTTCGAACTGAAGGTTCCGGAGATGTTCGAAGCTTCCCTCGAACTGTGTCGCACGAGCGATCTCGTCATTCGTCATTTCTTTCTGCATCCCATGCAGACAGCCGCCGCGAAACTCGGTGTCCCGGAAATCACGGTGTCGCTGGTCCACAACACGATTCCGTCTCCTGCGATCTGCCCCGCCGGTTTTCCCAACCTCGGCCGATGGTCCAACCGGGTAGCGTGGCGGGTCGTGCGATGGATGTTGAATCGGAATTTCCTGGCGGCCGTGAACGCCACGCGAGAGCGAGAGGGCCTAGCGCCACTCGAAGATCTCCTTCGGGAAGCGTGGGTGGGGCGGGATTTGAATCTGGTCGCCGTCAGCCCGACGATCTGCGAACGGCCCGATGATTGGGACCACCGCCACCGAGTCGTGGGATTCTTCTATCCGCCTGAGACCGATGCGGGTGATTTGCCGGCTGGACTGAACGAGTTCCTCGAAGCCGGCGACCGACCGGCATTCATCACACTCGGCAGCATGACGCCACGCCAGATGGAGCACTTGCTCCCAATGGTGAGGGTGTTCCACGACGCGATTCGGCTTGCAGGGGTCCGGGCCGTCGTGCAGGTTCGGGAAGATGCGATGCCCCACCTGCCGGCAAACGACGCAATCCACTACGCCTCGTTCGTCGACCACCGCCTGGTGTTCCCTCGCTGCGCACTCGTCGTTCACCACGGTGGGGCCGGAACCACACAATCCACCCTGCAAGCTGGCGTTCCTTCCGTCGTTATTCCGCACGTCTCGGATCAGTTCTTCTGGGCAGAGGAGCTCAAGCGACTGGGCGTCGCTCCCAAGCCCTTGCCCATCAAGAAGCTGACCGCCCATCGGCTTGCCAGGCGAATCCGCACGGTTCTGGACAAACCTGAGATGCGGTCGAAGGCGGGCCTGCTCGGGCAGCGGATGCGGAACGAAGACGGTGTCTCGAAGGCGGTGCAACTGATCGAGCAGGTCACGCTCAGGCAGGACGCCTGAGCCAATATGAAATCTCGAGTTCGAAGCGCCGCCAGAAGTTTGCTTGACATGCAACCATTTAGTTGCATATTATGGTTCCCGATGCTGGATGTCTTTGCAGCCGTGGCCGACCCGACCCGCAGGCAGATTCTCGAACGGTTGCGCCGGAGCGGCTCGCAATCGGTCAACGAGTTAGCCCGACCGCTACCGATGAGCCGCCAGGCGGTAACGAAACACCTGAACCTGCTTTCTGAGGCTGGTTTGATCGAACAGGAATGGCGCGGACGGGAAAGGCTCCACCGATTGAAAACCGAACCGCTTCAAGAGCTCGATACCTGGCTCGCACCGTACGCGGCGCAATGGGATCGGCGTCTGGAGAACCTACGCGAATACCTCGACAGGGAGCAGGCTGATGACGATGACGATTGAGAAGAAACTGGAACTGAAGGCGCCGTCGGATCGCGTCTGGCGGGCGATCACCGACCCGGCGGAAGTCGCACAATGGTTCGGTGACACCGCGGAATTCGACCTCACTCCGGGAAGCGAAGGATGGTTCGGTTGGGAGAAGCACGGGCGCTTCGCGATGCGTATCGAGATCGTCGAGGCTCCCCGACGCGTCTCCTGGCGCTGGATGGCCCACTCACCCAACGAGGGGTTCTCCGAAGCCGGCTCTACTCTTGTCGAGTGGTTCCTAACGCCGCTCGAAAACGGGGGCACGCTCCTCGAACTGCGAGAGTCGGGTTTCAAAACCGAGGAGCATTTCAAGGACAACACCGGCGGCTGGGACTCGGAGCTGGGAGACCTTCAGAACCTGCTTGCGGCTTGAATCTAACGAGTAGAAAGAAAAAATAACCACAGAGGCTCGGAGACACGGAGGAAGAACAGAAAATCCGTGCCTCTGCGCCTCCGTGGTTGATCTTTCTTCAGACGTGCCAGCCTGGGGTATAAGTAATCCGATGAAGATCGCGGGGCCTACCTTCGAAGAAATGCTCCACCCTGGTACGATCGCGAGCGAGACCCGGGCCGCGGCTCTCGAAGCTCTCGTCGCGGATCCGCTCGACCCGATCAACCTGTACAACATCAGTTGGCGGGATGGCCCGAACCGCGTCCGACACATGGTCCTGCCGTCCGAGCTTACGGGTGTCGATGCGAACGTTGTCGTCCTCTACTCGGTCGATTTCCCGACCGGCTCCCACAAAGTCGGTGCCGCATACGCCGTTGCCGTCGAGATGGAGACGGCCGGTGAAGTCGATCCGGCGATCCACACCCTGGTCTGGCCATCGACGGGCAACTACGGAATCGGCGGCGCCTGGGTCGGATGCCGGATGGGGTTCGACAGCATGGTGATCCTGCCGGAGGGCATGAGCCGCGAACGCTTCGAGCAGATCGAGGGCTACGGCGCACGAATCATCAAGACCCCCGGCACCGAGAGCAACGTCCGGGAGATCTATGAGAAGGTGCGGGAGCTCGAGGACGATCCCCGGGTTCGGGTCATGAACCAGTTCGAGGTGATGGGCAATTACCGGTTTCACTACTACGTTACCGGCAACACGATCGTCGAACTGACTGCGGAGCTGGCCGCGGCGGGAATCGGAAACGGGAGGATCGCTGCCTTCTGCAGCGCGATGGGTTCGGCCGGAACGATCGCGGCCGGCGACAGGATCAAGCAGGAATGGTCGGACGCAAAGATCGTCGGGCTGGAGCCGGTCCAATGCTCCACTCTCTACGACAACGGCTACGGATCTCACGAGATCCAGGGCATCGGCGACAAACACGTCACATGGATCCACCACGTGACGAACATGGACGCCATCATGTGCGTCGACGATACCGAGTGCCTGAAAGGCTTGCAGTTGCTGACTGACGAGGTCGGCCGCAAGGTTCTGGAAGAGAACTTCGAAATCGACAGACACAAGGTGGACCTGCTGGCCGCCATCTTTGGCATCAGCGGCGTCTGTAACGTCCTGGGTGCGATCAAGACCGCCAGGCACTACGGGCTCGGGGGGGGCGACACGATCGTGACGATCTGCACCGATGCGATCGACCGCTACGGCTCGGTGATGGCCGACATGTCGGATCGTTTCGGCCCTATGGATGAGGGCGAAGCGATCAAGCGAATTAACATCTTCCGGGGACAGGGGACGCAGTGGATCAAGGACGGCACGCCGGGACAGAGACGCCAGTGGCACAACCTGAAGTACTACACCTGGGTTGAACAGCAGGGCCGGACCCTCGACGAACTCGACCGGCAGCTGGACGAAGACTGGTGGCTCTCCCAACAGGCGGCCGTCCCGGAAATCGATCGACGCATCCGGGCAGCCCGCGGGATGTGACGGATATCCCGAGGTCCCCTGTTAACGATCTTGAATCACCGCCGTCTTACTTCATAGCGCATGGGTAAGCCGCCCGGTGAGAGTTCGGGGACGGAGACCGAATTAGCCAGGCCCGCAAACGTGTCGGTTAATCTAATTCGTAATTCGGTCTCCGTCCCCGAACTCTGCCCCGCCGGGCGGCGGGCCCTCTATTAAACAGGGATGGCCATGAGTAGACGAACGCTTTTCGGCTCGGCCGCGGGACTCGCCCTCGTCAGCCTCCTTGCGTCCCTGCCCGCTCCGGCCCGACAACAGGACACCCTCCAGGTCGATATCCAGCTCGTCAATGTCGTCGCGACGGTCACGGACCAGGACGGGCGTTACGTCGACGACCTCACGGTAGACGACTTCATCATCGAGGACGAAGGGATCCCCCAGGAGATCGTGCATTTCACCCAGGACCGGAACATCCCGGCCAGCGTAGGCATCGTCATCGACACCAGCGGCAGCATGCAACGTCGAATCCGGACCGCGCTGGGAGCGGTCGACCGATTCATCGGGACACTGCACGAGGATGACGACGTGTTCATCATGACGTTCTCGGGAGGCGTTTCGCTGATTCAAGACATCACCAGCGACCGCGAGAAGCTGTCGCGATCCCTGAGAAGAGTTCGCACGGTCGGGGGGACGGCGCTCTACGACGCGCTTTCGGCGGGACTCGACAAAGTCGTGGAAGGACGTCACGACAAGCGGGCCGTACTGCTGCTCACCGACGGAGACGATACGAGCAGCTCCCTGGAGTTTGAGGAAACCCTCGAGGCGGTCCGCAAGTCAGAAATGCTGATCTACGGCCTGGGGATCGACCCGACCCGGTTCGCTGATCCGACCGAACACGTCGCCTTCGACTGGCCCTTGTCTCCGGTCCCGGGTGTGCGGGGAGTGCCGGCCAACATCGTCGACGAACCGGTCGACATGGAAGTGTTGCGGTCATTCGGTGAGGCGAGCGGGGGCAAGGCATACCTGGTCTCGGGCACCTGGACAGGTGGGAGCGCGACTGAAATCGACGTGGTCCTCGATGAGGTCTCAGCCGAGCTTCGAAGCCAGTACACGCTCGGTTACTACCCCTCCAACGTCGGGCAGCTGGGGTGGCACGACATCCGCGTTCGAACCCGCGATGCGTCCACGGTTCGGGCCCGCAACGGCTACTTCGCACCGTAGACGGTATTCTCTACGACCGCACTCCGCACGTAGTTCGCCGAGTCTTCCGGAATCGAAGGTTTGATGACTGTTCGCTTCTCGAGATGTCCGCGAGTGAGCCAATGTGAGGGGGACTCGCGACCTGGCCCTGTCCCCGGGTGTTGGATAAGCAGTTATGTTGGAGCAGGCAAGGGCTACTGGCCCACAACGCTCCCGGCCACCCGGAAACCGTAGTCGGTGTACCGGTAGGAAGGTGGGATGCTGCTTCGCTGGGTGATGCGGGAGGCCTTGATCTCGTGACGCCACGATCCCCCCCGCGAAACGCGACGCGTTCCCTTCACGGGCCCGGTCGGGTTGTGGCTAAGTGAAATCGCATAGTAATCGGCGGAATACCAGTCCTGGCACCATTCGTGTACGTTGTCACCCATGTTCCACAGGCCGTAGTTGTTCGGCCGCCACTCGGCCACCGGACGCGGCCCGTCCCAGCCACCCTGGAAGTAGTCGAGGGTCTCGGGTGGTTCGTTTCCCCAGTAGTAGAGACCGCCATCCTCGGGACCCCGACAGGCTTTCTCCCATTCGGCCTCGGTCGGCAACCGATAGGTCCTACCCATCAAGTCGCTCAACCACTCGCAGTAGACGACGGCATCGAACCAACTCGCCCCTACCACGGGCTGCTCGGGAAGAGAAAAATTCTCATCACGCCAACCCTTCGGCGGTTCATGATCGGTGGCAGCGAGAAACTGCGCGTAGTCGCGGCGCGTCACCGTCGTTCGAGCGAGCTCGAAGGAATCGATCCACACCCGGTGACGGGGCGCCTCGGACTGGTGGTAATCGTCAGAACCCATCCAAAACCAGCCTTCCGGGATGCGTGTCGTTACGGGCATCGTGGGTGAAAAGGAGTCTCAGAACTCAGCGACAAGATGACGGATGATCTCGGCCAGGGCTTCCAGGTCGTTTCTTGCGAGAACCTCGACAGGTGAGTGAGAGTACCGCAGCGGCCAGGCGATCGGTATGTCAATCGCCCCGTACCGGGTAAAGGCCGAACCATCGTTGCCACCGTTGGACGAGCCGACCTGGACGGGTACGTTGTGCTGGTTTGCGATACCGATAACCCGGTCGACGAACTCGACCGGCGTGATGTTGCTCGTGTCCAACGCCCGTATCACAAAGCCCTTGCCGAGCGGTGCATCGGCAAACCTTTTGTCTTCCCTGGGGGAGTCGGAAGACACGAAGGTGTCGACGGCAAAGACGAAGTCGGCGGCGGCGCGAGCCGCAAGAGCTCGGGCTCCGAACAGGCCGACCTCTTCTTCGACGACCCAGGCGAACGTCACCTTCTTCCGGACTACGGACGGATCGATGTTCATGAGGGCCAGGATCAAGGCCGTGCAATCGCTCCGATCATCGAAGGAACGCGCCGTGGCACGGCCATTCGCCAACGGCACGAACTGCTTCGGCACGGTGATGGAGTCGCCTACGCGAACTCCGAGGTCCTCTGTGTCCTTGCGCGCGTCAGTGCCCAGGTAGTTGTCTTCGGTCGTGAACTCGGCCCTGGCTTCACCGGAGCGAAAGTACCCGAGCCGGGGCGAGATCAGCCCGGATATCGGTCCGCGGCGGGTATGCACCAGGATCGGTCGCGCCTCGAAATACCGATCGAAGTAGCCACCGCGACGGGAAACTACGAGCGTCCCGTCGTCCCGAATCTCGTCCACGACGTATCCGACTTCGTCGAGATGGGCGACAAACACCAGATGTTCGTCGCCGCTACCGAACGTGACAAGAAGGTTCCCCTTGTCGTCGACCTGCGGACGAGTCCAGGACGGCAGGTAAGTGCGCACTTTTTCCCGAACAGGGCCCTCGGACCCCGAAACCCCGTAGGTTTCGACCAGATCCCGCAACTGGGCCAACGATTGAGCCTCCGCATGGACCCCCAGCATCATGAGAGCGATGACAAGCATCGCGATTCGTACCGATTGCATGCCCAAAACGCTAATGCAGAGTCGAAGAAGCAATCAAGGACAAAAGGGGCGCCGCTCGGCGGCGAGTAGTCAGTAGTCGGTAGTCAGTAGTCAGTAGTCAGTAGTCAGTTGGGGGGAGTGGAGTGGTAACGAGTGACAAGCGTCAAGTAGGAGGACTGCTCCGACTCGTCACGAAGTGACCGACATCTTCCCGTGTCAGGGACGAAACCGATCTATCGCAAATTGATTAATGGACAAATCCGCATTGCAGGTTGGAGATTGGAAATTGCTCAATTGGTGATCGGTCGAGCAGAAAAATCTGAAATGAAGCAATTTCCAATGAGCAACATGCAATGCGGATTGTTTTTAATACCGCAATTTGCAATCCGGAAACCGGTCTCTGCAGGCGTCTACGCTTCGCGATACGAACCCCGAGAGAGCCAGTGTGAGGGGGACAGGGGCCTGGCCCTGTCCCCGGGTGTCCGGTAAGCAGAAGCGTCGGTAAATCGCCGCTCGATGACTTCGGACTCGCCTAAACAACCGCGATTACCACGCTATGCCGTAGTCCTCGCCATGGTGGCTGGCTCCTCCCCACATCGTTCCATGCACGCGGTCGAAGAAAATGGCCGAGATGGGACCGGAGGTGCGTGGACTGAAAGCAAGACTGTAGCCCATCCTCTGCAGTTCGGCCCGGACCCACGGTGGAACGGAATCGTTCAGGGTCAGCCGCCCGGGCTGAGACTCGTGCGCGTCGAAGGAACTCCTCATCTGGAAGCTGTTGATGTTCGGTGCTTCGACTGCCTGCTGCACGTTCATTCCGAACTCGACGACGTTCAGGAAAAACTGTAGAAGATTCTGGTCTTGACTGTCTCCGCCCTGAACTGCGAAAGACAGAAACGGCCGGCCATCCTTCAGAGCCAGGCTCGGTGTCAATGTGGCGCGTGGCCGCTTGCCCGGCTCGACGACATTGAACGGGTTCTGGGTTTCGTCGAGGACGAAGCTCTGCATGCGCTGACTCATCCCGATTCCCGTCCGGCCCGCCAGGGTGGCCGGAATCCACCCGCCGCTTGGAGTGACCGAGACCACCCACCCTTCCTCATCCGCGGCCTGAATCGAGGTGGTACCGGCAAAGAACCCTTCCTCGAACGAACGCTCGCCCGAAGACGCTACGACCGCCTGGGACTCGGTCTGGGGATTGTTCCATCGCTCCAGAAGATCGAGGTACGGATTCTCTTCCCTCTGGAATGGGTATGGATCCCCCGGCTTGATGTTGGGATCGTTCCGTTCCCAACCGATCTCGGCATAGCGCTGCCTGGCATACTCCTTCGACAGCAGCCCCCGGATCGGCTCGGCCGGAGGGAAATACGGGTCGCCGTAGTAGAAGTCACGGTCGGCGAACGCGAGGTTCATCGCCTGGTACAGCGTGTGGATGTACCGTGTGCTGTTGTGCCCCATCGATCGGAGGTCGGCGTTCTCCAGTATGTTCAGGGTCTGCAGCAGAACCGGCCCCTGGACCCAGGAGGTCAGCTTGTACACGTCGATGTCCCGGTAGCTCGTCTTCACCGGGTCTTCGATGTACACCTCCCAGTTCGCGAGGTCTTCCAGGGTGTGGAGTCCCCCCTGCTCTCGAGACCCTCGCACGAATTCCATGGCGATGTCGCCCTTGTAGAACCGCTCGTATGCCGCGTAGATGGCTTCTTTTCGGGTCTTGCCTTCCGCCAGTGCCCGCTCCTCGGCCTCGACCAGCTTGCGCAGAGTCTCCAGAAGTTCGGGTTGTCGGAAGATCTCGCCCGGGTAGGGCGCTTCGCGCTCCTCACCGATGTGCGGGAGAAACACCTGCCGGGAGTATGGCCATTGCTTGATCCGATCCTTTTGCTCCTCGATGCTGTCGGCGGCCTGCTGCTCGATCGGATAGCCTTCCGCCATCTGCATCGAGGGTTCCAGGACCTCCTTGAGGCTCAGCGTGCCGTATTCGGCCAGCATCACGAGCAGCCCCCCGGGTGTTCCCGGAGTCACGGCGGCCAGAGGGCCGTAGGCCGGCGGGTAGGGCATGCCCTCTTTCCGGAAGAATTCGGGGGTCGCACCGGTCGGGGCCACCCCGAGGGCGTTGATCCCGTGGACTGTGCCGGTGTGAGGATTGAATATCAGCGCCTGGGTCTCGCCTCCCCAGCTCAACGCATCATACATCGTCGCGGTAGCACCCAGCATGGCACAGGCGGCGTCGACGGCATTGCCCCCTTTCTGAAACATCATCGCGCCGGCGGTCGCTCCCAGAGGCTTTCCCGTGATGGCGACCCAGTGCTTGCCGTGCAGGGTGGGTTTGAGCGTTCTCTGCGCTCTGGCGTCGCCCGACAACATCAGAATAGTCGTGAGAAAGAGAAGACAACACTTTGTGTACAAACCGTACCTGGTGGACTGCATGTGTCCTCCTGGACGCCGGATCCACATGTTCGTAGCGTCTGCACTCCGAGCGCAGGAATCGAGCGTGCTGTTAGCGATCAGCACTGAGCTGGTCGCCTCTGCAAGATCTAATTTGACATTCTAGATTTGGCGACCCTTATACACTAGTGAGTAGTCAGTTGTCAGTAGTGTCAGTAGTGTCAGTAGTCAGTTGGGGGCAAGGGGATGGTGACGAGTGACAAGTAAGAGGGGAGTTCCGACTCGTCACTGGTCACTTGTCACTTTCTTCCTGGCCACTGACCACTGGCCACTGGCCACTTCTTGTCACTCGTCTAAAAGTACTTGGCCGCGTAGGAGAACCGAATTCCGCGCCCGATCTCGGGAGCGAGATCCTTTATGAAGCTCACGTGGTTCCGGTAGAGCCGGTCGCCGATGTTGAAGAAATTGACTGACAGGTGGTGGGCGAGATGTTGCTGCGGAATCGTGTAGGACGCCCTGAGGTTGAAGATGGTGTAGCCCGGCGTCGACGTCTCGGTCGAAAACACGTCGTCCCGTGAATCGGCCATGACTACTTCCGGTCTCACGCTGAAATCGTGCGACCGGAGGTCAAGCCCGACCGTGCCCCGCAGGGGTGGTATCCGAGGCAGCGTACTGTCGGTTGCCTCAAGTCGCGTGTCCACGGCATCCACGGACAGGTTCAACCATATGGTGTCGTTGATGCCGACGTCGAGTTTGACTTCCGCTCCCAGGAACCGGCTGTCGTCCTGATCGTATACGGCCTCGGTCAGACCGCCTTCGATTTCACCCGTCGGCGCCAGGAATACAAAGTTGTCGATGTCATAGTAGAAAAAATTGGCCTCACCGCTGATGCGGCTCTGTTGATGCCGGAGGGAAAAGTCGAGGCCGTTGGAACGCTCGCGTTCAAGATTCGGGTTGCCGATTTCAAAGGTGAGATTGCCGACGTGCGGACCGAAGTTGTAGAGCTCTTCCAACGCTGGAGCCCGAAACGAGCTCGTATAGTTGGCGACGAACGCTCCGCCCGACCATAGGTCGAAGCGGGCGCCGATACCGGCGGAGAACCCGGTGAAAGCCTGGTCCGAAAACTGCGCACCCGGGATTCCCCGCCGCGGGGCTTCGGCGCCCGGCGCCTTTGGCTCGTACTGCGTGTGTTCGAGTCGTCCTCCGAGCTGAACTTTTACGCGGTCGTACTCGAATTCCTCCAGTGCAAAGGCCGCGAATGCTCTCTTGTCGACGGGAGGCGACAGCGCCTCCTCGCCCTTGGCCTCGTAGTCCCGCCTCATCCCCCAGAAACCAAAGCTTCCGCTGAGCACGCCGCGGCGCGCCTGTTCGAAGACCCCGCGGTACACGAACTGCTTGTTTTCGAACGTCGTTCCCACTTCCTGGATCCCGCCTCGCAGCGTTTCGACCTCGTCCTGGTTCCAGTCCGTGTAGTTCAGCGAGAGCTCAAAACCCTCGAGGGTGGATCCGAGGTTTCGGAGACCGCCGGTGAAGTGCACGTTGTGCCGGCGGAAGGCGACGTCGATGGCTTCAACTTCTTCCTCTCCCGCTGCCGCTTCTTCGCCTGCTTGCTCATGGTGCTCGAACAGACTTCCGGCGAACGGAATGCCGGAGCGTCCATCGTTGGCCTTGTAGCCGGCGCTTAAGAAACCACCGTCCGAATACCAGCCGATTCCCGCGGACCCGTTGCTTATTCGGCTCTTCGAGTTTTCGATCTTCCCGATCGGTGTCGAGTAGTCATCGGTTCGCTGTCCGCCGCCACCCACCCACACGAGCCAGTTCTCGAAGCCGTACTCGGAACTGAAGCCGCCACCCGCCTGCTCGTTACCCGCTCCAAAGGAGGTCGAAACCTGGCCCCGCAGACCCTGGTGGGGCCGCTGGTGAATTTCCTGGTGACTGCTCACCGCGTTCACGACGCCGCCGACGGCGTTGCTGCCGTAAAGCAGCGTAGCCGGTCCCTTGACGACTTCCACCCGCTCCACACTGCTGATATCGATCGGCTCCGCATGATCGCCCGATTGGGCACCGAGCGAACCGACGCGGACCCCGTCCTGCATCACGAGGACCCGGTCGCCGTCAAAACCGCGCACCACCGGCCGGGCATTGCCGGCGCCGAAGCTGCGCTTCGCGACACCCAACTGTCCATTCAGGACTTCGCCGATGGACGTCGCCATGGCTTCGGACAAGTCGAAAGAATCCAAGGTCGTGACCGACGGGACGGCCTCGAACGTCAGCTCTTCACGACCGGTTGCGGTTACCGTGATCTCCTGCCTCAAGCGCGAGACAGCCAGCTGGATGTCGAGCGAAACCGTGACTCCGGCCGACACCTCGACAACCTGGCTCGGGGCACTCATTGCCAACATGATCGCGACGACCTCGTACGTGCCGTCTGGAACGTTCTCGAAGCGGTATCGCCCTTCTTCGTCGGTCTCGACGACACGACTGAGCTGAACCAGCATGACGGTTGCTCGGTGAGCCGGGGCTTCGGTGGGAAGCGAGACAATGCCCTCGACGATGCCTCCCGACTGCGCGGGCGGGCTTCCCGACTGGGCGGACAGCATCACCGGGAACACCAGGAACCCAAAAAGCGAAAAAATCGCGAAATGCTTCAAACAATCCTCCGGGTAGAAAAAGACACCGGGCGTGATTCGCCCGGGACATGAAACAGGATTTCTACCGGAAGACTGGAGGGCCGCGTTCTGAAGCGGATGAGGTCGAACCCACGACAGGCGCGTCGGAAATTGAGGCGCTCGTCCCGGCGAAGGCGTCGTCGTTGAAAGCAAGCGCTAACTGTGCGAGAGGGGCGAACGCGTGCGAATGAGGACAGAAATGCGGATCGTGGTCACCGTGATCGCCTTCAGCCGGATCGTGAAGAATATCCCCCTCACCGGCGAAATCGGGATGGGAAGAACTCTCCTCCTCGATCGGATGAAAGACTTCGAGCGCCGACTGGAAGCTGAACAGGAGTAATGCCGGCAGCAGAAAGAAGGCGATCCCGGATGTCACACGACGGCTCATGAACGATAGGAAAAGTATAAAGAAAATAGTGGTGTTGGAGCCAATTTTTGTGAGAAGGGTGCGGCCGCTCGTATGGGTTGAGGTGCAGCCATCCTTGTCCAAGACAGTCTTTCGAGGGGAGGAGATTTGGAGAGGCGCATCTCCTGAGGAGGTGTAGGTGCGGTCTATGACAGTAGATTCATTTCTTCTTCCGTGGCCGGCCCCAACCGCCGCCACCTGGCGTTTCGACGGTCAACACGTCGCCGGCCTCAACCGCGGTCGTGAACTTGGAGGGGAACCGATCAACGCCGCCACCTGTCCGTAACACCCTGTTGCGGCCGGCCTCCCCGGGCCGACCTCCCCTCAGGCCGTAGGGTTCGACGCGGCGTCTTTCCGACAGGACCGTCACCTGAGCAGGTGTCAGAAAGCGGATATGGCGAACGATTCCATCTCCGCCTTGATGCCGGCCCGCCCCACCCGATCCGGGACGCAACCCGTAGCGCTCGATTCGGACGGGATACGCGTACTCGATAGCCTCGACGGGCGTGTTCATGGAGTTGGTCATGTGGGTATGCACTCCCGAGATGCCATCCATGGTCGGGCGGGCACCCATACCGCCCGCGATCGTTTCGTAGTAGGCAAAGGCACCTCCCGTACGATCGTCAGTTCCCCCGAACGTGACGTTGTTCATCGTTCCCTGGCTGGCTGCCGGGATGGTGTCCGGCATCGCCGGAGCCAGGCACCGGTACAGCACGTCGACGATGCGCTGCGAGGTTTCGACGTTACCTCCGCAGACGGCCGCCGGAGGCCGGGCGTTCACGACCGTTCCCTCTGGAGCAATGATCTCCAGCGGTCTCATCCCGCCGGCGGTGGCCGGTATCGGAACTCCCACCAGCGTCCGGAAGACGTAGAAGACTACTGACGCCGTGATGGCATAGACGGCGTTGACGCTCCCGGCGACCTGTGGATCGGAGTCGGAAAAATCGACGCGAGCGTTGCTGCCTCGAATCGTGATGCGGACCCGGATCTTTACGGGCTGGTTGCCGATGCCGTCGTCGTCGAGGACATCCTCCGCCTCGTAGGTGCCGTTTGGAATCGTAGAGATGACGTGGCGGGTCATGCGTTCGGTGTAGTCGAGCAATTCCGTGATGTAGCGGTCCACCTCCCTTCTGCCGTACTTCCGCAGAATCTCCAGCAGCCGGCGCTCGCCGGTCCGGTTCGCACCGAGCATCGCCGCAAGATCCCCATCGCGTTCCTCAGGGGTCCGGACATTGTGCAGGACCAGGTCCCAGACATCCCGGTTGATCTCTCCAGCCTTGAGCAGCTTCACCGGGGGGATTCGGAGCCCCTCCTGGTAAATCTCTTCGGCGAGCGGCATCGAACCCGGGGTCATGCCTCCGACGTCGGAATGGTGGGCTCGCGACGCGACGAAGAACAGGAGACGGCGCTTCACGAAGACGCCCGAAACGAGCGTGATGTCGGGCAGATGGGTCCCTCCCTTGTAAGGGTCGTTGAGCGCGATCATGTCGCCGGGGCCAATGGACCGGTTGGCGATCGCGGCTTCGACCGACAGCGGCATTGATCCCAGGTGGACCGGCATGTGATCACCCTGGGCCACCATCCGGCCGGATTCGTCGAAGATGGCACACGAATAGTCGCGGCGCTCCTTGATGTTGGGAGAGTAGGCCGTGCGCTTCAGTGTGGCGCCCATCTCCTCCGCGATGGAGTGGAACAGGCTCTTGAAGATTTCAAGTTTTACAGGATCAAATGCCATGGTTTGATTTAGCCTCGGGGTGGATTCGGCACTTCCCAACTTTTCCGCTTAGCCGACACCTGCTATGAGCACACATTGTTCAGGCAAGTGTAGGTGCGCCCTATGAGCGCACGTTGTCTCGGTTCGAAGAGAGTGCGGTCATAGACCGCACCTACATCACCTTTTCTTCTTCATCAGCACCAGGTTTCCAAACCGATCCACCTCACACCGGTAGTCCGGCGGTACGAGGGTGGTCGAGCTGTATTCTCCGACGATTGCCGGGCCGGGAATGACGTGACCGTACCGCAAGAACTGTCTGTCATACACGCTTGTCTTCGCCCAGCCGTCGCCAAACCAGACGCGTCGGACTTCGACGGGCTTCACCTTGCGTGCCTTGCGTTTTGCCTTCTGGATGGCCGGCTTGTCCGTTCTCCCGAACAGGGTCGTCCGGGCGCTGACAACTTCGACGGGGCTGTCCGGGTTGGCGTACCCATAACGACGTTCGTGGGACTGATGGAACCCTGCCCGCCATTCCTTCGACAAAGGTATGGTCAGTTCGTAAGATTGCCCCCGGTACCGGACATCCAGGGCGTCTACGATCGTGATGCCCCCCCGCTTGAAGCCTTCCGCCCGCAACTCTGCGATACCGACACGATGCAATGCTGCGAGAGTCTTTTTGATCTTCGACTGCGTGAGCCTGGCCGTTCCGAGCAGCGTCCGGGAATAGTCCTTCCTCGCGTCGGCCAGCAGCAGTCCGAGAGCCGAAAGGGCACCGGGATGGGGAGGCACGACAATACGCGGAATCCCGAGCCCCCGGGCCAGTGTTGCCGCATGCAGCGCTCCAGCGCCTCCAAAGCACACCAGCGTGAAATCTCTAGGATCGTGCCCCCGCTCGACGGAAATCAGCCGGATCGCCTGTTCCATGTTGTTGTTGACGACATCGATAACGCCCTGGGCGAGACCCTCCCCACTTCGCCATGCGCTTGCCCAGCCCAGGCGCCCCACAGCCTCTGGGACCCGCTCTGCTCGAAGAGCCATCGTGCCACCCAGAAAGAACCTGGGCAACAAACGTCCGAGGATCACGTTGGCATCGGTGACCGTCAGGGCATTGCCCTTCCCGTAGCAGATCGGGCCGGGATCGGCGCCGGCGCTTTCAGGCCCGACGCGCAGGGCGCCTCCGGCGTCGACCTCGGCGATGGAACCACCTCCCGCGCCGACCGTGTGGATGTCCATCATGGGAATCCCGATCGGCAAGCCGTCAACGTGGCTCTCGTGGGTCACGCGGACTTCGCCGTCACAGAGCGCCACGTCGGTCGACGTTCCTCCCATGTCGAACGTGATGATCCTGGGATAGCCGCTCTCCCCGGCGATGAAGAAAGCCCCGACGACGCCACCAGCCGGACCCGACAGTATGGTCTTCACCGGCGCGGCCATCGACGTGCGGGCCTTTACGGCACCCCCGTTGGACTGCATCACGCGCAGCGGGCACTCGGAAAGGTTGGACTCCAGACGACCGAGGTACCGGCTCATCACCGGCGCCAGGTAGGCATTGATGGAGGTCGTCGAGGTCCTCTCGTATTCCCGGTACTCCGGCAGGATTTCGGACGAGAGCGAGAGGGGTACGCCGAGGCTGCCGAGCACGTGCCCGATCTGCTTCTCGTGTTCCGGGTTCGCGAAGGAATAAAGTAGCGACACGGCGATCGACTCCACGCCGGCCGAGCGCAGACGTCTACACAGCTTCTCCAACTCCCGGGGGTCGAGAGCTTTCTCGATCGATCCGTCATACAGCGTGCGTTCTCCAACGCCGAGTCGCAGGTCCTCGGCAATCAGGGGTTCGGGCCGGGTCGTGAAGATGTCGTAGAGTGCCCGACGGGTCTGCCGTCCGATGACGAGAACGTCTTCGAAACCGGCCGTCGTCACCAGTGCGGTGCGGGCGCCCTTCCGCTCGAGTAGCGCGTTGGTCGCCACCGTCGATCCATGGATGATCTCGCCAAGTGTCGTGGCGTCCACGCGCTCCAGACCGGTCAGGATGGCCCGTTCGGGATGCTCCGGCGTGGACAACTCTTTGAAGATCTCGATCCGTCCGTCACGGATGAGGACGAAGTCCGTAAAGGTTCCGCCCGTGTCGATACCGATTCGCTGCTTGCTCATACGCGTGTCGATGCCCGGAAGCAGTACATGGTAATGGATGTTGGGGAAGTAGTCAGTAGTCAGTAGTCAGTAGTCAGTAGTCAGTTGGAAGAGGTGACAAGTGACGAGTGACAAGTAAGAGGGGAGAGGAAGATGAACCGATGTACCGCAAATTGGTTAGTGGACAAATCCGCATTGGAAGTTGGAGGTTCGAAATTGCTCGATTTGTCATCGGTCGGAGCCTCGAGCATAAAAGATCTGAAATGAAGCAATTTCCAATGAGCAACCTGCAATGTGGATTATTCAAATACCGCAATTTGCAATCCGCAGGGATTTCTGTTGAGGCAGCGGCCTTACAGAGCCCCGCTCACTGGTTTGTTGACAAACCCCACGCGCGGCGTGTGAAATGCGTGTTGGCAGAGATCATGGAGTTCCAATTCAAGCCGCTCTCCTCCGAGACCATTCCCCGGGCACTCGAACGTGCGAAGAACTACCGACTCCTGAACGAGCCCGAGCAGGCGGAGAGTATCTGCCTCGACATTCTGCGGATCGATCCCGACGACCAGGAAGCGATCGTCGTACTCATCCTCGCGCTCACGGATGAGTTCACGCACATGGAACGAGCCACTTACACTCGGGCTCGAGAGTTGCTGCCCCGGCTTCAGGACGAGTACCAGAAGACCTACTATACCGGCATCATCTATGAGAGGCGGGGCAGGGCTCACCTGAAGCAGGGCTCGGAAGGGTCCGGCTACGTCGCCTACGACTGGCTTCGGCAGGCCATGGACTGGTATGAGAAGTCCGAACAGATTCCGCCGTCGGGTAACGACGACGCCGTTCTGCGCTGGAATGCGTGCGCTCGGACTATAGTGGAACACGATCTCGAGCCCACCGCCGAAGACACATCGCCCTCCTTCCTGGAATAGGCACAATGCACTGGATGCTGCGGCCCTACAGCTCGTCGGTCGGCAAGAAGATCGTCATGGCCGTGTCGGGAGTGGCCCTTTTCGGGTTCATCATCGGCCATCTCATCGGGAACCTCCAGATATTCGCGGGTCCGGAAGTGCTGGACTCCTACGCCAGATTCCTGAAGGAAAAGCCGGAAGTGCTCTGGACCACTCGGGTCATCTTGCTTGCGGCCCTCGGTCTGCATATTTTTGCCGCGACGCAGTTGGCTATCCGGAATCGCTCGGCGCGGCCGATCGGCTACCGACTCCACAAGTACAAGGAGGCCAGCTACGCTTCCCGCACGATGGTCTGGAGCGGACCGATAATCGGTCTGTTCGTCATATACCACCTGTTGCATCTCACGTTGGGAACCGTTCATCCGTCGCAACCGGATTTCCGAGCGGAAGCCGTGTATGCAAACGTCGTGAGCGGATTCCAGCAATGGCCCGTCGCACTGTTCTACATCGTGGCCGTCTCGGAGCCTGGGGCTCCACATCGCTCACGGCGTCTGGAGCATGTTTCAATCGGTCGGTCTGAATCACCCGAAGTATGCGCTAATGATTCAGCGCAGTGCTTTGATCCTCAGCTCCCTGATCGTAGCGGGCTACGTTTCAATTCCCATCGCCGTACTGACCGGAGTCGTCAACTAAATGAACCTTCGTGCGAACTCCCCGTCCGGCCCGATCGAGAGAAAGTGGGACAGCCGTCGATCACGGCTGAAGCTGGTCAACCCCGCGAACAAGCGAAAGTACAACGTGATCGTTGTCGGCTCGGGTCTGGCCGGAGCGTCGGCGGCTGCTTCCCTGGCGGAACTGGGCTACAACATCCAGTGTTTCTGCTATCAGGACAGTCCACGCCGAGCCCACAACATCGCGGCCCAGGGGGGTATCAACGCCGCCAAGAATTACCAGAACGACGGCGACAGCGTGTTTCGGCTTTTCTACGACACAATCAAGGGTGGGGATTACAGATCGCGTGAAGCAAACGTCTATCGTCTGGCTCAGATCAGCTGAACATCATCGACCAGTGCGTCGCACAGGGAGTGCCCTTTGCGCGCGAGTATGGCGGCGTGCTGGCAAACCGCTCTTTCGGAGGGGCGCAGGTCTCCCGGACCTTCTATGCCCGGGGCCAGACGGGTCAGCAACTGCTGCTGGGCGCCTACCAGGCCCTGTCCCGTCAGATTGCGGCCGGCCGGGTCGTCATGAACTCCCGAGCCGAGATGCTGGATCTCGTCGTCGTCGACGGCCACGCCCGCGGTATCGTCACCCGCGATATGGTTACCGGTGAAATCCAATCCCACGCTGCGGACGCCGTGGCCCTGTGCACGGGGGGCTACGGCAACGTCTACTATCTCTCGACGAACGCGAAAGGATGTAACACGACAGCCATCTGGCGTGCCTACAAGCGCGGTGCCGCGCTGGCTAATCCGTCTTTCACGCAGATCCATCCAACTTGTATTCCGTGTCGGGTGAGCATCAATCGAAGCTGACCCTGATGAGCGAGTCGCTGCGCAATGATGGCCGTATCTGGGTCCCGCAGGAAAAGGGGGACCAGAGGCGCCCGAAGGACATTCCCGAAGCGGAACGCGACTACTACCTGGAACGCAGGTACCCGAGCTTCGGAAACCTCGTCCCGCGTGATGTCGCTTCCCGGGCCGCCAAGGCCATCTGCGACGAGGGGCGCGGAGTCGGCCCGACCGGGCTGGAGTCTATCTCGACTTCGCGGCCGCGATCGAACGCCTCGGCGACACGACGATCCGCGAGCGCTACGGCAACCTCTTCGACATGTACAGCCGCATCACGGACGAAGATCCGTACCGGGTGCCGATGCGCATCTTCCCCGCCGTCCACTACGTGATGGGCGGGCTCTGGGTGGACTACAACCTGATGAGCAACATACCCGGTCTGTTCGTCCTCGGAGAGGCGAACTTCTCGGATCACGGCGCCAACAGGCTCGGGGCCAGCGCCCTGATGCAGGGTCTGGCCGATGGCTACTTCATCATTCCCTACACGATCGGCCACTACCTGGCGGGCTCCGCCCGGGACTCGGTGCCCCCGGACCACGAAGAGTTCAAGCGCTTGGAGCGCGAAGTGGAGGAGCGGACCCGGAAACTGCTTGCGATCGACGGAAAACGGACCGTCGACGAATTTCATCGCAAACTGGGGAAGCTCATGTGGGATTCCTGCGGGATGTCCCGCGACAGGCAGAGTCTGAGAGACGCGCTCGAGAAGATACCGGGACTGCGACAGGAATTCTGGGAGGACGTCCGGGTTGTCGGTACCAACGAAGAGTTGAACCCTTCACTGGAAAAAGCGGGCCGGGTGGCCGACTTCCTAGAACTGGCCGAGCTGATGTGCCGGGATGCGCTGGAGAGAGACGAGTCGTGCGGCTCCCATTTCCGGGTCGAGCACCAGACTCCGGACGGCGAAGCTCTGCGCAATGACGAAGACTTCTCCTATGTCGCAGCCTGGGAGTACCAAGGCGAGGACGTGACACCGAAGCAGCACAAGGAGTCCCTCATGTTCGAATTCGTCACACCGACACAAAGGAGCTACAGGTAGTGAACCTCACACTCCGTGTGTGGCGGCAGAAGGACGCGCGGGATCGTGGACGCTTCCAGACTTACCGGGCCACGGACGTCAGCCCGGACATGTCGTTCCTGGAAATGCTGGATGTCGTCAACGAGGACCTGATCCTCAAGGGAGGGGATCCGATCGCTTTCGACCACGACTGCCGGGAGGGGATCTGCGGGACGTGCGGAGTGGTGATCAACGGGCATCCACACGGGCCGTCACCCGCGACGACGACCTGCCAGCTGCACATGCGACTTTTCGCCGACGGCGACACGATCACGATCGAGCCCTGGCGGGCCCGAGCCTTCCCGATCATCAAAGACCTGGTGGTCGATCGTCGAACGTTGGACAGGATCGTCGAGGCCGGTGGCTACATTTCGGTTTCGACGGGCAGTGCGCCGGAAGCCAACGCCATACCGATCGCGAAAGAGACGGCGGAGATGGCGATGGACGCCGCATCCTGCATCGGTTGCGGCGCCTGCGTGGCGGCTTGTCCCAATGCCTCGGCGACGCTGTTCACCGCGGCGAAAGTGGCCCACCTCGGGCTATTGCCGCAGGGACAGCCCGAACGCCACGATCGCGTGCTGAACATGGTGA
>CBDAPB010000003.1:0-9163 GCA_965198265.1 Terriglobia bacterium | reverse complement strand
ATTGAGAGATTTGTGCCATCGCGGTCCTGGATGGGCGTTGGCCAGGCCTTCCTCGTAAGCCTCCAACATGGCTTCGAAACGGGCTCGAACTTTGGGTGAAGGTTCCTCCGTCGGGATCGAACCGAGCTTCGTCCAGATGCCCCTGAGGCTATCCGCCTCCTGCTGGCATGCCGAGCAGGTGTTCCAGTGAGTCTGGAGGGCTGTCTTGGAGAGCTCATCCAGACTATCGGTCAGATAATCGGGGAGTTTTTCTCTTACTTTTGCGCATTCCATGACTTTTTCTCACCTGCAATCCTGAAATAGACCTTCCTCAGTTCCTGCGTTGCCCGGAAGACTCGAACCTTGACGGTTCCGGTGTCGCAGCCCATGACCTCGCCGATCTGATCGTATTTCATGTTCTGAAACCGGCTCAGAATCAACACCTCGCGCTTCTCGTCGGGAAGATCCGCCAGAGCCCGTCGCAACAGCGCGGCCTCCTGCTTTTTCCCAAGGTCCTCGGGCACGACCGACGGGCTCATCACCTCCAGCAGCGTGTCTTCGAAGTAGTACTCCCGCTTGTGCTTGTTGAGGTGGTCGATCCGGCGTTCCGCGCGATGTGGTACATCCACGTCGTGAACCGGCTGCTGGCTCGAAACGTAGCACGGTACTTCAGAATCCGGAAGAAGACGTCTTGAACGAGATCCTCGCTCACTTCGCGGCTGCCGGTCATCCGGATGAAGAAGTCGAACAGCTTCCTGTGATTCCGGTCAAACAGCACCCCCAGCTTGGCCACCTGCCCCTTGCTCACGTCGAGCATCAGGGCATCATCGCTGACGGAACTGACTTCCTGCGCCTTCATTCTTCCGATTCCAATCCTGAAAACCGATCGATTGTCAAAAGGTTACAGAAAACCGCAACCAAAAGGGGCGATGATTTCAGAGTCGGTTTCAGAAGTTGGAGACCAGGGCTTAAAGGATTGATCACAAGCGTCTTATCGCCTGCCGACAGGCAAGATTGCGACGACGTGGACGATGTGCCGAATGGAAAGGGACTTCGCAGTTGTGCAGGGAACGGCTCCAGGCCATAACCGACTTCGATCCAGATCCGGCGTTCCTCGATCGACGTCAGTATCAGGACACCGTTGTCTTCACCCCGCTGCCCGATGCCCCAGCGTTCGAAAAGACGGTTGGCGAAGTCCGCAATCTCCCCGCCCTGGAGCGACGGCAGCGTGACGACGGCCACCTGCGGACCGGTCTTCTGCTCGAGCTACGCCAGAAACGGTTCCACCTGACCCCGCTCGGCACTCATCACATTCGCGAAGTCATTGACGTATCCGCCGGGCTCCAGCTGATTGTGGAGCGCATCGCCCGTCTTGGGCCGAGAGCGGGGTCTGGCCGACGCAGACGGTCAGTGACAGGAGCAGGGGCAGGAACAGCTTTGTCGTCGGGCGAAGCATCGCTCTTCCTATTGTATGCGACAGGGGAGGATGTTGTGATTTCTGGATAAAATAGGGACAGACTCCTGTGTCCCTATTTTATCGGCAACATTTTGAACCACTTAAAATGCCGGCTATGAAGATCTCTGTCATCATCCCAGCCTACAACGAAGCGGACCAGATCGGGCTGACACTGGACGCCGTCCACGCCGCAGGCCTTGATGACGTTCTGGTGGTCGACGGCGGCAGTGCCGACGAAACGGTTCTGCACGCACAGGCCGCCCGGGTGACGACGATGGAGGGTCCCCGGGGAAGGGCGAGCCAGATGAACGCCGGCGCGCGAGTCAGCAGCGGGGAGGTCCTGCTGTTTCTCCACGCCGACACGCGCCTGCCGCCGGACGCGGGCCGGCTTGTCGAGAACGCCCTCGCGGACGATCGCGTCCTCGGTGGTGCCTTCCACCTGCGATTCGACTCCGGCGGCTGGCTCATGCGTCTGGTGAGCTTCCAGACCAACGTGCGTTCCTACATTCTCGCCCCCTGGGGGGATCAAGCTCTTTTCGTCCGCCGCACCTTCTTCCTCGAAACCGAAGGCTACCGGCAATGGCGCTTGATGGAGGACGTCGAAATGGCTCATCGCATCAAGAAGAACGGACGATTCACAATGATCCGGACCCCGGTGGTGACTTCCGGTCGACGATTTCGCGAGCAAGGCTTCATCCGAAACGGAGTCCGCAACCAGATGCTGATGGCGGCATACTATGCAGGCATTGCGCCGGACCGCCTGGCTCGATTCTATTCCTATGACCGGCGAACAAGAGAGGAACGCTGATGAAGGCGCCGCTGGCGACCTCGCTTGTCATCATGGCCAAGGCGCCACGTGCCGGCCGCACGAAAACGCGCCTGTTTCCCGCTTTGACCCCTGATGAAGCCGCCGGTTTGTATCGGTCGATGTTGCTGGACACGATCGAGCGGCTCCGTTCGCTGTCCGGGTTCGAGCTCTGGCTGGCATTCACGCCGGAGGACGAACGGGCCTGGTTCGAGACGAACATCGATCCGCCGATCCCGTTGATGCCTCAGCGGGGCGACGATCTGGGCCAGCGTATGCACCACATCGTCGAAGACAGGTGCTCCGATGGAGCTGAAGCTGTGCTGCTCGTCGGAACCGACCTGCCCACGCTTCCCGCCGACTATGTGCGTCAGGCGGCGGATTTACTGCACGAGGACGACAGGGTCGTCCTCGGCCCGACCGAAGACGGGGGCTACTACCTGATCGGATTGTGCGAGCCGGACATCCGTCTGTTCGAACGAATCGAATGGAGCACGGATTCGGTCTTCCAGCAGACCGTCTGTCAGGCCGAGGCGGCAGGAAAGTCCGTCTCGACGGTTCCGTCCTGGTTCGACATCGACGAGCCTGCCGACCTCGAACGTCTCCGGAGCGCGCTCGAACACAGCGACGAGCAAACCCATCCCCCGCACACCGCGAACTTTCTGGCGTGTCTCGGAGGCTAGACCATTTCGGGCCGTTCGATCGCGCCATAGCTGGCTCGATCACTCCTCCGCTCCCGAATCTCCTTCAGTTGCGTCCTCCGTGAACTCCGCCAGCGAACGTCGCGCCATCTGTGTCAGCAGCACGGCGACGATCACGGTAGCACCGAGCCCGAACCAATAGAGGACGGTTTCTCCGGTCGTGGCCTCGCGTTGACCCGACAACATTTCCGCAATGTTGAAAGCGACGGACCCGATGTAGACGTACATCGCGGTGGCAGGGAACATTCCCAGAAAAGACGCCAATACATAGTCACGCAGGCGGACCCGCGTCAGGCCCAGCGAATAGTTCAGGAAGACGAAAGGAAAGACGGGCGACAGGCGGAGGAGTGTGATCAGCTTGAATCCCGATTCTTCCGCGGCCTGGTTCAGCCGGTCGAGGAACGGCTGATTGCGGATCCGCCGCTCTATCCGGTGGCGGAACGCGGTACGAACGAGTAGAAACGCGATCGTCGCGGCCAGGACGCTCACGGGAGAAACCAGAGCCGTTCCGAGAATCGGCCCGTATATGAATCCGGCGATCAGCGTCATCGCAGAGCCTGGAATCAGGGCGATGGTTGCAACTACGTATATAAGTGCGAAAGCGAGGGGACCGATCCAGCCCAGACCCCGGATCGTTTCGACAGCGATTATGATCCAGTCGTCCATGAGTAAGTGGCCACCAGGCCATATCGCGCATGGCTTGCGCACGAACTCGACGTGGGCCATCGGCGTGAAGAAAGCGCCCGGCTCCACAAATGTCGCCGGGTGCGGCCTATCAGCAGCACTCGCCGGGTTCGCAACACTCAACGCTGGACAGCGCCGCGTCAGCATCCTTGGCCATCACCAGGAAAGATCCCGCGTAAGGCTCTCGCGACAGTTTCGCAGCGGTATCGGTGCACACCTGGACGGGTTCGTTTCGGGGAAAGAGGTGGCCTTCCTCGTCGACGACCGCCTTCAGCGGGCCCAGATAGACGGCGCGCTGGCCTTCGAAGTTGCACACTCCGTTCTTCCCGAACTTGAAGCCCTGGATGATCAGCGAGTAGAAACGGTAGCCTTCGATCTCTTTCCAGAAGGTTTTCTCGACGAGCGACAGGCCGTAGAAACCCACCTGCTCGAGCATGGCGAAGTATTCATCTTCGGTCAGTGCTCCCGAGACGCACTCTCCCCACAGCCGGGGGTTGGCTTTCATGTGGTGGGGAATCTTCGATTCGGACACCGTGTCGGAGATGATCGCGCGGCCGTGATTCTTCAGAACCCGCCACATCTGCGAAAGTACGCGGCGTTTATCGGGCGAAAGGTTGATCACGCAGTTGGACGTCACGATATCGGCCTTCTGATCCTCCAGCGGAAGCTGTTCGAGGTATCCGCGCCGGAATTCGACGACGTCGTACCCGAGGGATTCGGCGACGATGCCCCGATTCCGTTCGGCCCGCTCGATCATTTCCGTCGTCATGTCGATGCCGATCACACGACCGCTGGACCCGACGCGCTGTGCCGCGATAAAGCAGTCGATACCGCCTCCCGAACCGAGATCGACGTATGTTTCGCCCGGCTTGATGTCGGCGAACCGAATCGGGCTGCCGCAGCCGTAGGACACCTCGACGACTTCCTTCGGCAGTGCCCGAAGCTCGGCGGGGTCGTAGGCGGTCGGACAGCACAGCGCTTCCTGAGGCTCGACGGCCGCCTGGGCGTAGAACTGGCGGACTTTCTCACGCGATCGTTCCAAGTCGACGGAGAGGACGCACGTGGAACGGGATGTGGCGATCTCGAACCCCTCCGCTTCAATGGTTTCCATCTCAGAAAGCGATTCACCCATCGCGGCCACGACGGTCGGGGAATCGTATCCGGATGGGCCCTCATGGCTCTTGTTCTCAGAGGCGATCTGCTCGATCGCTCGGAGCAGCAGCCATTCGTGAACCTTCGAAAACGGGTCTTTTCCAAGGACGGTGCCGGAGTAGAAGAATGAATGTTCGACGTCACCGCCGCCGCACACGTAGCGCAGGTAGCATTCCTGACAGTCTTCTTTCGCGATGACGCTGGCTCGGCGCAGCGCGCGCGCGCGCGCGGATGTTTTCCAGATTTCCGCCAGCGGCTGTTCCTCGACGTTGCCCATAAGCAGTTCGGGGACACCGGCCAGCGCCGCGGAAGGATAGACGGTGCCGTCCGCGTAGACGCAGCAGCTGCTCGTGGCCGCGACCGACAGGTCCATCTTGACCCCGCGTCGGCCCTGAGCCCTTTCCCGGGCGACCTCGTAGTTGTCGAGCTCGATTCCCTTCGAAGATGCGTTTTCCAGGTATCGTTCCAGCATCTCGATGATGTCGGCGGTGAACGGACTCTGCATCTGGTCGTCTTCCAGAGCCCTGCCCTGTTTGTGGTCCCACAGCAGGTGATGACGCCGGACGCCGAGTTTGTCCAGGAACTCCGGGAATCGAGGAAGCGTGTCGAGGTTCGAGCGAGTCACGACAGTGGACACGGTCGGTTCAAACGCGGCGTCCAGCAGGGCGCCGATGCCTTCGACGGTTCGCTCGAACCCGGATCCGCGGATCGCGTGGTGGGTCTCGCGGTCGGGTCCGTCGATGCTGACCTGTAGGGCCACGTTGCCGTTCGCGGCGGCTTTGAGATTGGCCAGGGTATCGCCCCGGAAGAACATGGCGTTGGTCAGGATGACGAGTTCGCTGTCGGTGCAGATGGCCCGAACGATGTCGATCAGGTCGCGCCGTAAGAACGGCTCTCCACCGGTGATGTAAAATTGCCGAACACCCATCTGTTTCGCGTCGTCGACGATCTTCAGCCATCGATCAGTTGGAAGTCCCTCGATCCCTTTCGGGGAAGAATCCACGAGGCAGTGGGCGCAAGTCAGGTTGCAGCGGTTCGTCAGGTGCAGCCACATCTCTTGCGGCTCGTGGCGCTCGATCAACGCCCCGCGACCCGGATAGGTCGGGTGCTGGAACGGCTCGCTTCTCAGGAAGTCGGTCCGCAGTGCATGGTTGAGCAGCGTGCTGACGTCGAGCCAGGCTTCGGCCCAGTCCTTGCCCGCGTGGGACCGGTAGCGGCCCACAAGGTCCGAGACCCTCCGCTGTCCGTCGATCCAGCCGAGTATTTCGACGCCCGCTCGGTTCGTCACGATCCAGTTTGGCGCCTCGGGGTCGAACATCAGTCCGAATTCTCCGATCAGCCGCTCTTCGTAACGTGGGGGCGCGTGAAGTACCTGTTCAGGCAAGATAGTCATGGGGTGTCTCCTGATTCAATGCGAAGGGCAAGTTCTCCGAACGAATCATTTGATCGACTTTTCTTCAGCCGATATTGTAAGCGAAGTCACCGAGATGGGAAGGGTAGCGTGGATGTCAAAGACGAGAGAGGTGAGGGGCGCCGGCAGACGATGACGCGACCTGCCGGCGTCTGCGCCTTATCCCGGGCGTCGACGCATCTCTTCCCGGGTGATGAATCCATCATCGTCCGCGTCGAGGCGGTCGAAGGCCTCACTCGGTCGGGTCCACTCGTCACGAGAAACCTTGCCGTCGCCGTCTTCATCCATCTGGAGCATCGCGGCTCCCCGGCCACGTCCGCCTCTGCCCGGGCGGGAGTTCTGCATCTCTTCGAGAGTGATGAAGCCGTCGCCATCGGCGTCCATGGTCTCGAACATCTGCGCGGGACCCGGAAACTCCTGCTGCGACACGCGTCCATCGCCATCGCTGTCGAGCCCCTGGAAACGGGCTTGAGGGTCTGCGCCTCTTCCGCCTCTGCCGCGGCCGCCCCCGAATTGCCGCTGGATTTCGTCACGAGCGAGGAGACCATCATCGTTTCGATCGAGCCGGTCGAACGTCTCGCCGTCGCCCGTCCACTCTTCCCGTGAGATTGTACCGTCCTCGTTCGTGTCCATGACGCCCATACCGCCCGCAGTCCCGGGCCTCTGCCCCGGCCGAGGGCGCATACCACGCATGCCGCGGCCGCGACGCTGTCCCTGTTCCTGTCCGTAGGCGGTGATCTCCCCTCTGAGAGCGACCTCGAGCGCTGCCCTGGCTTCGGGGACATCGAACCCGGCCGGCCCGGGGCGTCCCTTGAAGGCGATGGTGCCGTCGGAGCCCACGACATAGATCCGGTCGGGAAACGCGGCGTACGCATTCGCCGTCCGGTCGTCGATCTTGTCCAGAATGGTCGGCATCGAGATGTCCAAGGCGGTCGTACAGATGTTGGCTGCTTCCTGGCGCTGCTCGTCGGTTTTGGCTTGTTCGATCAGGATGCCGTCGATAACATTCGCCGCTCCGAGGTTGCCGTCGGTGGGATGCGCTTCTCGAATGTAGACGAAGAAGAAATTGGCGCGGTCCTTGTAAGCCTGGTACCAGTTTTCGATGTCCACGACATCGCGGCGGAACGGGCCTCAGGTATAGCTGGCGAAGATCAGCGCGGTCGGTCTGCCCGTCATCTCAGAAAGCGTAATCTCTTGCTTTCCGTCTTTTGTACTGAACGTGAAATCAGGCGCCGTATCTCCAGGCGTGGGGCCGCCGCCTCGCCGCTGGGCCGTGGCAGGGCTCACCAGGACGAGGACCAATAACGCAGACGCGAATGTTCTCATGGGTTTACTCCTCCGTCGACTATAGACAGGGCGGAGCGGCACGGGTTTAAGAGCGTTTTCAAATCGAATGAGGACCGCGTCCAGCGGTACGAGCTAGCTTCAGCCCCCTCCGCCAAGGAGGAAGCCTCCTGCGGCGCCGCGCGCTGTTCCCGACGCCAGGTCTCCCAGGAGCAGACCGCCTATTGCGCCGACAACGGCAAACACCGCGATCGTGCCCATCTTGGCTGCTGCGGACTTCTTAGCGCAGCTTTGTTCTTCGTTGAGGTTCCGTCAATAAGTGTGTAAATAGACATCAGGCGGCTTTCTCCTCGGTGACTTGGTTGACTGGAACTCCATTGACATATTGGGCGCCTTGGTAGACATCCTTCATCAAGTGCGGAGCCTTCAAACGGCGAAATCTTTTCTCAGCGACCAGCAGCATCTTCCAGATGACAGCCCGTGCGTTGGCCACTTTCTTGAACCTTCGAGCGGCATCGGTTCGCAGTCGCAGAGCAGAGAAGGGAGACTCCACTGGATTGGTAGTCCGCAGATGTTGCCACTGCTGTTTGGGATAGTTGTAAAACGTCACCATCCGATCCCAGTCCTGGTCGATCAGATCAGCCGCAGCCTCCAGTCCTCTCTTGCCACACCAATGTTGGAATCGTCCTTTGACTTGCTCGGCTTCCTGCCGTGTTTCTGCATAAGGGATCTGCCGCAACATCAACAACGCCGCTTTGTGCCGACCCTTGGGGATCTTAGCCAGCAAGTTGACGATGCGATGATTCCAGCATCTCTGCTCGTCGGCTTCTGGGAAAACGTTGCGCAACGCTCCCCAGATCCCCAGATGCCCGTCAGCCATCACCAGTCTCGGTGGGTTCATCCCCCGCTCTTTGAGATCCCTCAGCACTTCGGACCAGCTCTGGGTCGATTCTCGATAACCACTACTGACCGACACCACCACTTTAGTGCCATCACTTAAAGCGGCGATCACTACCAGGATCACGGCCTTTTCCTTCTCCAGCCCTGCTTTGATGTACACACCGTCTGCCCACAGATACACCACTTCCAGATCGTCCAGCCGACGGCTTTGCCAGGCCTCCATTTCTCCCTGCCACTTCTCCTTCAACCGGGCTACGGTGCTGGGGGACAGCGGCGCTTCTTCCCCTAAAAGCCCTCTTAAGGCCAGATCGAAATCCCCCTCGGCCAGACCATGCAAATAGAGTTCTGGAATCAAGTCTCGTACCTCTTGCGTCCGCTTGGCAAACAGCGGCAAGACCCGGCTCTCAAAACGCTCTTCCAGATCCCGCACTCGGGGACGCCGCAGCTTGATCGTTCCGCAACTCAGCGTCAGTCGCCGCTCCTTACCGTAGCCGTTGCGATAGCCCCCGGGTGCGTCCACTTCTCGGCGACGCTCATTCTTTCTTCGTCCCAGCAGCTGTGTCACTTCATCCTCCAACAGTTCCTGTACGTAAAACTGGATCTGCTCTCGCACCCACTCTTCCAGCTGTTCAAAGCAGACTCTTGACTCCACACTTCGATCAATGTTCTTCTTGCTCATGGCGGTGTGACTCCTTCCTTTCGGGCTCTTCCGCCCGGGTTTTTATTTCACCCGGAAGGATAATCACCGCCTATGCTATTTACACACCTTTTGAGGGTAGCTCCCTCTTCGG
>CBDAPB010000002.1:0-13996 GCA_965198265.1 Terriglobia bacterium | reverse complement strand
CATTCCCACAGGCCCGACGGCGATCGACACTCGAGAACTGAATTTTTCGGAAATACTTTTTGCAGAACTTGACGCACACAACTCGGACAGGTTGCTAAGGTGTAAGATCGCTGCCTCAGGAGAGGCAGATGAAGAAGCGAGGACGGAAGCAGTACAGCGCGGCATTGAAGGCAAAGATCGCCGTGGAAGCGGTCAAGGGACAGCGCACGATCCAGGAGCTCGCGTCCCACTACGAAGTTCACCCGAACATGGTGACGAAGTGGAAAAAGCAAGTGCTCGACGGCGTATCGGAGATCTTCTCCAATGGTCGATCCCCGGCCAGTGAAGTCGATGAGCAAGTACAGGCCGAACTTTACCAACAGATCGGAAAATTACAGATCGAGGTGGAGTGGCTCAAAAAAAAGTCGGGACTTTCCCGTTAGAGCAACGACGGCCATGGATCGAATCAAATCACGACGAGCTGAGCATCGTCGAGCAGTGTCGGTTGACCGGAGTGTCCCGATCCGGACTCTACTACACACCGGTGGGCGAGAGCGCCGAGAACATCGCGTTGATGCGTCTGTTGGACGAGCAGTATACGCGGACCCCGTTCTACGGGATTCGGCGTATGACCTGGTGGTTGGAGACGCAAGGTCGGCAGGTCAATGCGAAGCGGGTTCGGCGACTGCTACGGCTCATGGGACTGGAAGCGATCTATCCCAAACCGCGGTTGTCGATGCCAGCCCCGGGACACCGGATTTACCCATACCAGTTGCGCAATCTGGAGATTGTGCGTCCCGATCAGGTGTGGGCCACCGATATCACGTATATCCGACTCCGGCAGGGATTCATCTATCTGGTGGCGATCATGGACTGGTTCAGCCGGTACGTGCTGGCTTGGGAAGTGTCCACGTCGATGGACAGTGGATTTTGCGTGTCGGCACTGGACTGGGCGCTGAGGCAAGCGCAACCGGAGATTTTCAACACGGATCAGGGGGCTCAGTTCACCAGCGATGTCTTCACGCGCCGACTGGAAGACCAGGGCATCACGATCAGCATGGACGGCCGGGGCCGGTTCCTGGACAACATCTTCGTCGAGCGCTTATGGCGCACCGTGAAGTACGAGGAAGTGTACCTGAAGGACTACTTGAGCGTTTCCGAGGCGATCTCGAACCTGAACCTATATTTCAGGTTTTACAATCAGGAACGCGGCCATCAAGTATTCGACTATCAGACGCCCGAGACCGTTTACTTTCAGCGCGCGCCAGGGGCCTGTGGAAACTGACTCCGCAGTGGAAATCCGCACACAACTCGGATTCCCACAGCTGCTTGAAAACAGCCTCGAAGACTCGGCTTTTTCACAGTTCCCACAGGCTCGGCGACGGGCTAAATATCAACCCATTTCAGTGGCAGCGATCCACCTTAAGACCCGGGGGTTGCTGTCCGAAGAATGGGGAGCCCCTCACGGTGGCTATCGCAACGGCTACGGTAAGGAGCGGCGACTGACGCTGAGTTGCGGAACGATCAAGCTGCGGCGTCCCCGAGTGCGGGATCTGGAAGAGCGTTTTGAGAGCCGGGTCTTGCCGCTGTTTGCCAAGCGGACGCAAGAGGTACGAGACTTGATTCCAGAACTCTATTTGCATGGTCTGGCCGAGGGGGATTTCGATCTGGCCTTAAGAGGGCTTTTAGGGGAAGAAGCGCCGCTGTCCCCCAGCACCGTAGCCCGGTTGAAGGAGAAGTGGCAGGGAGAAATGGAGGCCTGGCAAAGCCGTCGGCTGGACGATCTGGAAGTGGTGTATCTGTGGGCAGACGGTGTGTACATCAAAGCAGGGCTGGAGAAGGAAAAGGCCGTGATCCTGGTAGTGATCGCCGCTTTAAGTGATGGCACTAAAGTGGTGGTGTCGGTCAGTAGTGGTTATCGAGAATCGACCCAGAGCTGGTCCGAAGTGCTGAGGGATTGAGGTGCTCCCCAAAATTCGGACAGGTTGCTAAGGTGTAAGATCGCTGCCTCAGGAGAGGCAGATGAAGAAGCGAGGACGGAAGCAGTACAGCGCGGCATTGAAGGCAAAGATCGCCGTGGAAGCGGTCAAGGGACAGCGCACGATCCAGGAGCTCGCGTCCCACTACGAAGTTCACCCGAACATGGTGACGAAGTGGAAAAAGCAAGTGCTCGACGGCGTATCGGAGATCTTCTCCAATGGTCGATCCCCGGCCAGTGAAGTCGATGAGCAAGTACAGGCCGAACTTTACCAACAGATCGGAAAATTACAGATCGAGGTGGAGTGGCTCAAAAAAAAGTCGGGACTTTCCCGTTAGAGCAACGACGGCCATGGATCGAATCAAATCACGACGAGCTGAGCATCGTCGAGCAGTGTCGGTTGACCGGAGTGTCCCGATCCGGACTCTACTACACACCGGTGGGCGAGAGCGCCGAGAACATCGCGTTGATGCGTCTGTTGGACGAGCAGTATACGCGGACCCCGTTCTACGGGATTCGGCGTATGACCTGGTGGTTGGAGACGCAAGGTCGGCAGGTCAATGCGAAGCGGGTTCGGCGACTGCTACGGCTCATGGGACTGGAAGCGATCTATCCCAAACCGCGGTTGTCGATGCCAGCCCCGGGACACCGGATTTACCCATACCAGTTGCGCAATCTGGAGATTGTGCGTCCCGATCAGGTGTGGGCCACCGATATCACGTATATCCGACTCCGGCAGGGATTCATCTATCTGGTGGCGATCATGGACTGGTTCAGCCGGTACGTGCTGGCTTGGGAAGTGTCCACGTCGATGGACAGTGGATTTTGCGTGTCGGCACTGGACTGGGCGCTGAGGCAAGCGCAACCGGAGATTTTCAACACGGATCAGGGGGCTCAGTTCACCAGCGATGTCTTCACGCGCCGACTGGAAGACCAGGGCATCACGATCAGCATGGACGGCCGGGGCCGGTTCCTGGACAACATCTTCGTCGAGCGCTTATGGCGCACCGTGAAGTACGAGGAAGTGTACCTGAAGGACTACTTGAGCGTTTCCGAGGCGATCTCGAACCTGAACCTATATTTCAGGTCACTAGTGTCCGGAACACGGTGCAACAGCCGCCGGCAACTTATAGATGGACAGTGAGTTGAAGGGCATTCTACGATTTTTCGATTTGAACCTGCCGATCACACTTTTAGCAATATTACGGTGAGAGGGGTGATACCAATGGCGCATGAACTCAGGCCAAACCGTCTTCTCACAAGTCATGGATTACGCGCCCCGATACGAGTTTCAGAAGTGTGTCGCCCGCTATCGGGGCGATTACCAGCAGAAAGGGTTTTCCTGCTGGGATCAGTTCCTGGCGATGGCATTCGCCCAATTGACCTATCGTGAAAGCCTCCGCGACATCGAAGCCTGCTTACGCGCCCTCGGCAGAAAGCGTTACCACATGGGATTCCGAAGCAAGGTGGCGCGGACGACACTGGCCGACGCCAACGAGCGGCGCGACTGGCGGATCTATGCGGATTTCGCACAGGTCCTGATCGGCATGGCGCGGCCGTTATATGCCGAAGACCCCATCGGCGTCGAGTTGGATCAAGGTCTGTATGCCCTGGACTCGACCACCATTGACCTGTGTCTTTCACTATTCCCATGGGCCCGGTTTCGCCGGCACAAAGCCGCGGTCAAGATGCATACACTGCTGGATCTTCACGGCAACATTCCCGCGTTTATCCACGTCACAGACGGGAAAGTCCATGACGTCAACGTTCTCGATGAGATCGCACCCGAAGCGGGGGCCTTCTACGTCATGGACCGCGCCTATATCGATTTTGAACGGCTCTTTCTCTTCTCCCTCTGTTCCGCTTTCTTTGTGGTGCGTGCTAAGAAGAACGTCGTCCTGCGGCGGCGGTACTCCCGTCGGGTGGACACGACCACGGGATTGCGATCCGACCAGACGGTCATCCTCACAACGAACAAATCCGCCAAAACCTATCCCGATCCGTTGCGGCGTATCAGCTACTTCGATGCCGGGACGAACAAGCGGTTGAAGTTCCTGACCAACAACTTCGCGTTGCCTGCACTCACCATCACTCAGATCTACAAGTCGCGATGGCAGGTGGAACTTTTCTTTAAATGGATCAAACAACACCTTCGAATCAAGTCCTTCTACGGCACCAGCGAGAATGCGGTGAAGACCCAGATCTGGATCGCCATTTCGGTTTATGTTCTCGTCGCCATCATCCGGAAGCGCCTCGGCATCGATAGGAGTCTTTACCAAATCCTACAGATTCTCAGCATTGCGATTCTTGAGAAACAGCCCATTTTGCAGGCCTTTCACGCGCCTGATTCCCAATTCAATGAACTCCAAGATCCTAACCAGCTGGTTCTATTCGACTTCTAACCGGACACTAGTGATTTCAGGTTTTACAATCAGGAACGCGGCCATCAAGTATTCGACTATCAGACGCCCGAGACCGTTTACTTTCAGCGCGCGCCAGGGGCCTGTGGAAACTGACTCCGCAGTGGAAATCCGCACACAACTCGGATTCCCACAGCTGCTTGAAAACAGCCTCGAAGACTCGGCTTTTTCACAGTTCCCACAGGCTCGGCGACGGGCTAAATATCAACCCATTTCAGTGGCAGCGATCCACCTTAAGACCCGGGGGTTGCTGTCCGAAGAATGGGGAGCCCCTCAGATCTCAAAGAGCGGGGGATGAACCCACCGAGACTGGTGATGGCTGACGGGCATCTGGGGATCTGGGGAGCGTTGCGCAACGTTTTCCCCAGAAGCCGACGAGCAGAGATGCTGGAATCATCGCATCGTCAACTTGCTGGCTAAGATCCCCAAGGGTCGGCACAAAGCGGCGTTGTTGATGTTGCGGCAGATCCCTTATGCAGAAACACGGCAGGAAGCCGAGCAAGTCAAAGGACGATTCCAACATTGGTGTGGCAAGAGAGGACTGGAGGCTGCGGCTGATCTGATCGACCAGGACTGGGATCGGATGGTGACGTTTTACAACTATCCCAAACAGCAGTGGCAACATCTGCGGACTACCAATCCAGTGGAGTCTCCCTTCTCTGCTCTGCGACTGCGAACCGATGCCTCTCGAAGGTTCAAGAAAGTGGCCAACGCACGGGCTGTCATCTGGAAGATGCTGCTGGTCGCTGAGAAAAGATTTCGCCGTTTGAAGGCTCCGCACTTGATGAAGGATGTCTACCAAGGCGCCCAATATGTCAATGGAGTTCCAGTCAACCAAGTCACCGAGGAGAAAGCCGCCTGATGTCTATTTACACACTTATTGACGGAACCTCCACACTCCGTCCCAGTCGACAGGCGGTGGGCTCTCTTCGAGGTGGAGGCAGCGGTCGATGTAGAGCCTGGCGAGCTTGTCGTCGGGCTGAAGGTCCAGGGCTTCCCCGAATGCCTCGCAAGCCGCAGCCCATTTGCGCTGACGGTAGCACTGGATGCCGTCCCGGAACCGCGCCAGGGCATCGACGATGTTCGGAAACGTTTCTTCGGTGTGGTAGTCGAGAAGCTCGAAGATCTCGACTGGCTGGGTCTTCCCTTTCACGACGACATGGTCCACTTCCCTGGCGCGATACGTGCCGCGAAGCCGCTTGTAGGTCCCCTCGCTCACCAGGATGCCCGTTCCATACTGCTTACAGGCACCTTCCAGCCGGGACGCCAGGTTGACGCCGTCACCGATCACCGTGTAGTCCATCCGTTTCGGCGAACCGATGTTTCCCGACACGATCGAATCCGTATTGATCCCGACTCCGATGTCGATCGGTTTGTGACCCGCCTCCACACGGGCCGCATTGAAGTCGTACAGGCAACGGATCATACTGATCGCCGCCCGCACCGCGCGGTCGGGGTCGTCGTCGTGAGCGAGCGGCGTCCCGAAAATTGCCATGATGGCGTCACCGATGAACTTGTCCAGCATCCCGCCTTCATCCTGAATGCACTCGACCATCACGGTGAAGTACTCGTTCAGCAGACTGACTGTCGCCTGGGCGCCAAGTTCCTCGGTGAATGAGGTGAAGTTGCGGATGTCGGAGAACAGCACTGTCGCGACGCTGCTCTGACCACCGAGAATATCCTCATCGGTCTGCAGCAGCTTGTCGGCAAGCGAGGGATCCATGTACCGGGACATGGTGGACTTCATCCGCTTCTCGCTCGAGATATCCTCGATCATAATCATGGATCCGAGTTTCTCGCCCTTCGTGCTGACGAGAGGCATGATGGTGACGTTGGCCGACACCTTCTCGCCGCCAAACTCCATCTCGGTATCCATGTAAACATGCTGTTCCTGGTTTTCCCCGACCTGCTGAAGCTTCTCCATCACCCAGGCATTCGCGTCGACGAAGAACTCCGACGCGGGCTTGAGAAGGATCTCCGTCTCGTCCACCTTCATGATGCGGAGACCGGCCGCATTACAGGTCAGTATGGCGCCCTCCTCGTTTACCGTCACTACACCGTTGGACATGCTCTCGAGCATGCTCTCGTTGTAGTTCTTCATGTTCTGGACGTCGTCGAACAGCTTCGCGTTTTCCAGACCGATCGCGATCTGCGACGTGAACGCCTTCAGCCGCGCCTCGTCCTCGTCGGTGAACGGTCCACCCTTCTTGTTCAGTACCTGCGTGGCACCGATCGCCTTCCCGTCCTTGTTGACGACAGGAACGCAGAGGATCGAACGGGTGAAGAAACCCGTCTGGCGATCGAAGCTGGGGTTGAATCTCAGGTCGGCGTAGGCATGAGGGATGTTCATGCTATCGGCCGTTGTGAACACAGTTCCTGCGATCCCGAGGTGGTTCGGGAAGCGGATCTTGGTGGCGCCGAGGCCTTCGCCGATTTCGGTGTAGAGCTCGTTGGTCTTCTCATCGTTGATGAACAAGGACGACCTCTCCGCATCCAGCATCCTGGTGATCGTGCCGACGAGCTTGTTCAGGAGCGGCCCCAGTTTGAGCTCCGACGATACTTCCGACACGACATTCAGGAACTCCAGCTCCTGCTGGCGGGAACTTTCGACCTCCTCGACCTGACGCAGGCTCTCCAGGGCGATCGCAGCCTGCTCGATCATCGCTTCGAGCAATTCCAGATCGTCTTCGGAAAACTGCCCGTCTTTCTTGTTGAGGAGCTGGGAAACGCCTATTTTCTGACCCTTGAGCGTATGGAGCGGCGCACAGAGGATGTTCTTCGTCGTAAAACCGGTCTTGCTGTCGATTTCCGGGTTGAAGTGCTCATCGGCGTAGGCGTCATGGATGACAGCGCCTTCGCCGGTCGAAAAGACGTGTCCGGCCACCCCGACGGAGTTCAGCATCCGAATCTCGCGGCTGAACTTGCCGTCGGCAATCCGCGTGTAGAGTTCCCCGGTTCGCGCGTCGTTGAGGAAGATCGCTCCACGCTCGGCGCCGATTGTCGTCGTCGTGATCTCGACGAGTGTATCGAGCGCCTCGTTGAGCGTCTTCGATATCGCCAGCCGGTTCGACACGCTGAGCAACAGCTCAGCGGGACGGGTGTCCCTTCCGCTTATGGGGGTCGCGGGTTGGCTGTCACTTAACTCGCGCATCGAGATCTTCCAGCTGCTGTCTCAGCACCGAGATGGTTTCTTGCAGGTGACTCCTCTCATTATGATGCCGAAGTTCGACGTTTTGAACGTTTTCCTCGTGCTCTCGGCCCCTGGCTTCGAGCTCATCCCGCAGTGCGTTCGCCGTCGCCCTCAGCTGCACGATCTCATCGTTGGCGGCCGCTACTGCTTTCTGAAGCCTTTCTTCTTCTCCGACACGGGCCTTTTCCAGCCCGTCCCGCAGCGCGTTCGCCGTCGCCCTCAGCTGCACGATCTCATCGTTGGCGGCGGCCACTGCCTTCTGGATCCGTTCGTCTTCGCCGATTCTGGCTTTCTCCAACTCGTCCCGCAGCGCGTTGACGGAAGCCTTCAGCTGTTGGATCTCATCGTTGGCTGCGACGAGCGCTTTCTGGAGCTGTTCGGACTCGCTGTCCATCGCCATCCGTTCCTCAGATCTAAACTTAGGAGCTAGGCTCAATATAATTACACGAAGTGCAAAGGTTGCGTTATGTAAATGCTCTGCGCTGAAAGACTTGGATGATGCAACCACTGCAGACGACCGTCGTTGAATGCTGTTGGAGGGGTGGAAGGACCCCGCGCGGGAGGCCATCCGGTCAGCCCGCTCGAAATTGTTGAAAACCACAGACCGGGCGCGGCATGATGGCCGCATCACTTTCACCAAACAAAGGAGTCCTTCCATGCCGACTCGGTCTGGGCACTTTTTGGTCAAGGCGCTGCTGCTCCTCCTGCTCGCGCCAAATCTGGCAACGGCGCAGCAGAAGCGCGCCCTCCTTCCTGAAGACTACGGCGCTTGGGAAAACCCGGGACCGGGGCTACTGTCGCCAGACGGTCGATGGCTGGCACATGTCATCCGGCGCGTCAACGGAAACGACGAGTTGCGCATTCATGAGGCGGCATCCGGTGAGGTGACCGTGGCTCCGTTCGGCTCCGCGCCGGTATTCTCGGATGATTCGCGTCATCTCGCATTCCGGGTCGGCATGCACGAGGACGCAAGCCTGGAGTTGCAAGAGTCAGGAGGGCCCGTCCGGGACGGTTTGGGCCTTTTCGACATCGAGACCGGAACAACCGAGACGCTCGACGGTGTTGCCGCATTTCTTTTCAGCGAAGACGGCCAGTACCTGGCAATCCACGACTATTCAGGGGAAAGAGAGGCTTCCGACGAAGGGCCAGACGAAGCGCCGAAGGGCGCCGACCTGATCGTACGGGACCTTGCCAGGGACACCGAACAACGCTTTGCGAACGTGTCCGAGTTCGCCTGGCAGGATGAAGGACATCTGCTGGCGATGATCACCTCTACGGACGGAAGGCTGGGCAACGGCGTTCGGTTGCTCGACCCGTCCGTCGGAAGGTTGAGGGTTCTGGATTCGGGCAGGAGCGACTACAGCGGCCTGGCGTGGCGGAAGGACGCCGACGACCTTGCCGCCCTGCGGTCTCTGAAAGATGACTCCTACGAGGACGTCACTCACGTTGTCCTGGCGTGGAAGGGTCTGATGGTCCCCGACGCTTCGCCGAACGACATCCGCTTCGAGCTGAACCCGACGAACCATTCGACCTTCCCGCGCGACAGCCGAATCGTCCGCGACCGGAAACCGGAGTGGGCCGACGAGGGCGGCTCCATTTACTTTGGTGTGAAGGACTGGGAGAAGAAGCCGGAGGAGCCGGAAGCGGCCGGCAGCGGCGACGAGGCGGTCGAGCAGGAGGAAGAAAGCGCCGAGAAACCTGCCAACGTGGAGGTCTGGCACAGCAGAGACCAGCATGTGATCCCCAAGCAGAAGCTGACTGCGAAAAGAGATCGCGCAAAGAACTACCTGTCGGTTTGGCACCTGGATTCGGGGCGCTTCATCCAACTCGCGGACGAGACAACCGAAAACGTACGCCCGCTCGGAGGGGACCGGTTCGCGGTGGGCCTCGACCTGGAGAGCGCCCGCTTCGACAGCATGTTCGGCCGCGCACGCCGGGACGTCGATTTGATCGATCTGAGGACGGGTCAACGGCGGCGAATCATCGATCAACTCTCAGGCGGGGCGCGCTTCCCAGACTCCACCCTGATGACCAGCCCCGAGGGAGGATACCTGGCCTACTTCAGAGACGATGACTATTGGATCTACGATGTCGCCCACGACACCCACACCAACGCTACGTCCGATCTGCCTGGCTCGTTTGCCAACCGGGAAGACGACCATCCCGCTCCGCAAACGCCGCCGTACGGCGTCGCTGGCTGGACGGAGCACGACAGCGCATTGCTCGTCTACGACAGGTACGACGTGTGGCACATCCCCACCGACGGCTCGCAGCCGACACGTGTGACCCGGGGAGCCGAGAGCGAAGTCCGGCACCGCTACGTCAAACTCGACCCCGATGAAGAGTCGATCGACACCAGCCGGCCCATCTATTTCTCACTTTACGGTGAGTGGACCAAACAGTCCGGTTTCGCACGGCTCGCGGCGAATGATCAAGTGCCGAAACGGTTGGTTTGGCACGACAAAGCGCTCGACCGGCTCCAGAAAGCGCGCTACGCCGACGTCTTCGCGTATGTGGAACAGGATTTTGACGATTCGCCGGACTACTTCCTCGGCGGTCCGACTCTGGATGATGCAAGCCAGATCACCGAGACAAACCGGTTCCAGGCCGACTTCCACTGGGGCGACTCCGAGTTGATCGAGTACCGGAACGCGCAGGGCGACCGGCTTCAGGGGGCGCTCTTCTACCCTGCCGACTACCAGCCAGGGCGTCAGTACCCGATGGTTGTGTACGTGTACGAGAAGCGATCTCAGTTCGTGCACCGCTACGCCGCGCCCTCGGAGCGCAGCACGTACAACACATCTGTTTTCACGACCCAGGGATACTTCGTCCTGCAACCCGACGTGGTGTTCCGGTTCCGCGAGCCGGGAGCCTCCGCTCTGGATTGCATTACCTCCGGCGTAGAGCGCGTGCTGGAGATGGGAATGATCGACCGGAACCGCATCGGGTTGGTCGGCCACTCGTGGGGCGGCTACGAGACCGCGTTCCTGGTCACTCAGACCGATCTGTTTGCGGCGGCGGTGGCCGGCGCCCCGCTCACCAACTTCTTCAGTATGTACGGCTCGGTGTTCTGGAATACGGGTGTTCCGGAAACGGGCCACTTCGAGGTCGGCCAGGAGCGGATGGAGGTGCCATTCTGGGAAGATGTCGACGCCTACGTCAGGAACTCGCCCTTATTCTCGATCCAGAACATGAACACGCCCCTTCTGATGGAGTTCGGCGACAAGGACGGATCGGTAGACTGGCACCAGGGCATCGAGATGTACAACGCCGCCCGCCGACTGGGTAAGGAAATGATCCTGCTCGTCTACCCCGGCGAAAACCACAGCGTGAGGAAGAAGGAGAACCAGATCGATTATCACCGTCGAATTCTCGACTGGTTCGGGCACAAGCTCCAAGGAGAACAAGCAGCTAAATGGATCACCGACGGGGTCAGGCATCTGGAACGGGAGAAGGAGTTGAAACGCGTGCGCGAGGCCGAGAAAAAACGAACCGCGTCAGAACCCCAAGAATAATGGAAATTCGAGACTGCGGATTGGAGATTTCAAATGGGGTGGGTTGCAAACGCTGTCCCGTGTAGAGCCTCGAGAGAAAAAGTAGGGCAGTCGAGGCTGTCCACTTTCTCCTCTTTTATTCTTTCTGGCTTAGGACGGGAACTCCACGCCCTGAGCCAGGTGGATGCCGCCGCCCCAGTTGACGGTGTTCGTCTGGCGGCGCATGTAAGCTTTCCACGCGTCGGACCCCGATTCGCGACCGCCGCCGGTCTCTTTCTCCCCACCGAAGGCACCGCCGATCTCCGCCCCCGAAGTCCCGACGTTGATGTTGGCGATGCCGCAATCCGAACCCCGGTAGCTGATAAAAGTTTCGGCTTCGGCAACACTGTCTGTGAACACGCCTGAAGACAGACCCTGGGGAACCCCGTTATGGATGGCGAGCGCCCGGTTGAAGTTCCTGTATTTCATGACGTACAGGATCGGCGCGAAGGTTTCCGACTGAACAATCGGGGCTCCGTTATCGATCTCGATGATGGTCGGCTTCACGAAGGTTCGACGGCCAAAACGCGCGCGGAGGACTCTAGCCCCGTAGAGCACCTTACCGCCCTGCTCCTTCGCAGCGGCAATGCCGTTCTCGTAATCCGCCACGGCGCTTTCGTCGATCAACGGTCCCATCACCGTTTTCGGATTCAACGGATCTCCGATTGTGACTTTCTCATACATCCGAATGAGGCGAGCGAGGAACCGCTTGTAGATCTTCTCGTGGATGACGAGTCGGCGTGTGGACGTGCATCGTTGGCCGGCCGTACCGACCGCCCCGAAAAACGCGGCGGCCAGAGCGCCCTTTATGTCGGCCTTATCGGAGACGATCACGGCGTTGTTTCCACCCAGTTCGAGGATCACCCGGCCCAGGCGGCCACCAACGACTTCGCCGATCCTTTTCCCCATTGGCGTCGACCCGGTGGCACTGATGAGCGGAATACGCTTGTCGCGGATCAACCTCTCGCCCACCGTCGACCCGCGGCCGACGATGATGGAGGAAACACCTTCGGGCACACCGTTGGCTCGGAACACCTCGTTGACCACGTTCTGACACGCAATCGCCGACAGCGGAGCCTTGCTTGAAGGCTTCCAGACGACCGTGTCTCCGCACACCCAACCGAGCGCGGCATTCCAGGACCATACCGCCATGGGGAAGTTGAAGGCCGAGATCACGCCGATCGTGCCGAGTGGATGCCATTGCTCCATCATTCGGTGCCCGGGACGCTCGCTCTGCAGCGTCGGACCGGCGAACGTTCGGCTCAAACCGACGGCGAAATCGCAGATGTCGATCATTTCCTGGACTTCGCCCAGACCCTCGGTCAGGATCTTGCCCATCTCGATGGAAATCAAGGTTCCGAGCTCCTGCTTCTTCTCTCGGAGAGAGATTGCGATCTGACGAACGATTTCTCCGCGATGGGGCGCGGGGACGACGCGCCACGCCTCGAACGCCTTCTGGGACTGCCGCATCATCCTGTTGAAGTCCCTTCCGCCCGTCTGCTGAACCCGCGCCAACAAGTCGCCGGTGGTCGGACTGCGTACCTCCAGCCAGTCATCGGTCGAGGCGTACCAGTCGCCACCGAAGCTCGTTCCGTCGAACTCGCTCTTGAGCCCTAAACTCCTGAATATTTTGTTCTTCTCCTGCTTGGTCATCTGTTGAACCTGACTCCTCTCACCGTCAACGAAGTCGCAGCCCCAGAAGTGCGAACTCGATACGAGCTGTGGAATGACTGTCTTACCGTCCTCATAGGCCCCGAACTCAGAGGCGACCGAGAATTGTATCCATCTGAGAGGGCCGGGCACAATATGCTTTTGGCTCCCGCCGGCCGGCGGGAGCGACACGAATCCCGTCAACAGGTGGGAAATAAGACGACTTCAGGATTCCTGGCCGCCGAGCGCCTCGTACACCGCCCGGGTGATCGCGATGTCCTGGACCGCGACGCCGGTGAGATCGGCAACGGTGACTTGATCCGGAGAGGTTCGGCCCTCCGCCCTGCCGGATGTCAGCCGCCCCAGCTCGACCAGGTCGTCTTTCCGAACCAGGCCGGCGCGTAGGGCGTGGGAGATCTCACCTCGTTCCAGACACTGAGAGATGCTGTCGGCAACGACCAAGTCGGCCTTCTCCAGGATCCGCGGGTCCAACTCCTGCTTGTCCGGACTGTCGGAGCCGACCGCTGTGACATGCGTGCCTTTCTCGACCGAGCCCGCCTCGAGTAACGGCTGCTTCGAAGGCGTAGTGGTGACGATCAGGTTGCACTTCGACGCAAGATCCGCCGGAGAGGGGGCAACTTCGATCTCGATTCCCCGCTCTTCCATCTCCGTTCGGTAACGCTCCACGTTCTCGGGTGTCCGGCCCCAGACCACAGCTCGCCGGCAACCCGTAAGCTCCGAAAGGTAGCGCAGCTGCAGCCTGGCCTGGATCCCGGAACCGATAATGCCGATACGCCCGACGGGCTTAGGCGCCAGGTATCGTGCGGCCACCGCGCCGGCAGCGGCCGTGCGGACGTCGGTCAAGTAGCCCTCGTCGAGAAAGACGGCCAGGCCGGACCCCGTCTTTCGGTCGAAGAGCAACATCAGGCCGTTGCTGGAAGGCAGACCCAATTTCGGATTCTCATAGAAACCTGAGGCGACCTTCACGACGTAGTAGTCGTCGCCCTCGAGGTAGCCGTACTTGATATGGACGTCCCCGGGTGGTTTCTCGAACAGGAGTTCGCCCACCGGCCCCACGACGGCCCGCCCCTCGGAGTAAGACGAGAACGCCGCCTCCATCGCCGCGAACGGATCGACCCTCGGCAGAACTCCTCGGATTTCTTCGATCGAGATCACCCTCATAGGTGCGGTTTCTCCCTGCGAAAGTATACCCTTCAGCCCACGCTTCCAACGGTCCGTCGACTCA
>CBDAPB010000001.1:0-14471 GCA_965198265.1 Terriglobia bacterium | reverse complement strand
CCGTATGTGAAGAAGAAACCCCACCTCTACCGGGGTGTTTTTTCCTATGAGGATCTGCCGGCGGTAAACTCCGGCGCCAAGATCGTGCTGGGAATCACGGCCAACGCCGAGTACGGAGCCTACGGAAGCCGCCTGGCACGGGCCCTTGCCTGCGGCTCGTTCCTGATCTGGCACTACACGGAAGGAATGGAGAAGTATGTAGAGAACCACAAGCATCTTTGCTGGAGCTCGTCGGCGAAGGAAACTCTGGATCTGGTTAAGTTCTACCTCAAGAACGACAAGGCACGGGAGAAGATCGCGAAGGCAGGGCAGCGATACGCCTACGAACACCTCAACTACGAAAAGATGCTTCTTCCCATCATCGATGAGGTCCTCGACCAGCCTCGGGTGAAGAACTCGTCGGCGTGGTACAGGAAGGCCCTGCCGGTGAAGGCTCGCTACCGTGCGGGCGACTACAATGCGACCGTGGAGGGCGTGACGCGTCTGATCTCCGAACCCGGGGCATCGCGGTCGCTGAGGGATGAACTCATCTTCTACCAGGCAAACGCGCTCTACCACCTTGGCGACCTTCAGAAGTCCGCCGATCTACTCCGGGGTCTGCTGAGGCGCCATAAGCAACCCGAGGTGCTCAACAACCTGGGAGTTTCGCTCTACAAGCTGGGTAAGGTGGCTGCGGGACAACGCAGGCTCCAGGAGGCGTTGGACCTGAGACCCGGGTACCTGGACGCGAAGTTCAACCTGGAATTCGCGCGCTTGAACGCAGGGAAGATTATCGAGCTGAAGCTCACCGGCGGTTTTATACGAACCTAGATAGACCGCTGAGGGACGTGTAGGTGCGGTCTATGACCGCACATTCTACTCGATCGAGGGAGGTAGCTGGGACCTCGTCCGACAGCTATTGCAGATTGGTCATTGGACGATTCCGCATTGGAAATTTGGAGATTGCAAATTGCTCAATTTCTTATTGGCCGGAAATCTGAAATGAAACAATCTCCAATGAGCAACCTGCAATGTGGATTCTTTCAAATCTCGCAATTTGCGATAGGTGTAGGTGCGGTCTATGACCGCACACTCTTCGAGCCGAAACACGTGCGCTCATAGAGCGCACCTACACCTGAGCTCGAAGTTCCGCTTGTCTCAGGCACCGAAACCTCTGTGCACATTCCTCTTCATACGAACCTAGATAGGCCGCTGAGGGACGTGTAGGTGCATGTGCGAAGCCGTTTCGATGTGACTATTGACCCCGACGGCTTCGGGAGCACATCCGCAAGCTTCCGCGAGCCGAAACGATCTCGCCCGTGCGCCCCGTCATAGAGCCTTCACACTTCGCTCTACTTCACACCTACCCTAGGGGGGACGGTGGGCCACTGGAGAATTCCTTGAAGACGCGGGGTTCCTACGAGACGCCGCCGAGCGTGGGTTCACGGATCGTTCCACGAACCACCGAGCCGGGTACGCTTGGGACAGAGATCGGATCTTCGACGGCTTTCCGCACGGGCGCCGAAGCATACCGGTTCAGCCACAGGTCCAGCATCAGGAGCCCGAACACCTCGCGCGAGAATTTGTTTTCCGCCCTCATGTTCAGCCCACGTACGTCGTAGAGTTCCCTGAAGCGCGAACCCGTGATCTGTTCGCGGATCAAGTGGGAGGAGTTGTTGACGAACGTGCCGATGGGTGTGGTGAATCCCATCTTGTCGGGACGGTGAACGACGGAATGCGGCAGAACCCCCGAAGCGATATCGCACAAAAGCGGTTTGAGTTCACCGCCGCGACGAAGGGCCCGTGGGTCCAGCTCATTGACGTGGCGGACCAGTTTCTGGTGCAGCAGGCTGGGACGACTTTCCATGGAGTGTCGGCCGCACATCTTGTCGTCGATGTTCAGCAGAGCCGGCAGGAAATAGCGGCGGTCGAACTGGAGCATCATCTGCAAAGGATCGGCGTCCGCGGCAGGTTCGGCGAAAGCCTCTTTGAAAGTCTCTTCGACGGAGGGCTCGTAGAAGTTGTAGAAGGACGGATCGCCTTTACGATGCGTCAATTCGAACCGGTCCGCCAGGCGCGGCAGCTTCCGTACCCGCTCGTAGAGGGCGCGGTAGGACTCCTGATGGCACTCGCCCATGGCCAGTTGATAGCGGACATATCCGCCGAACAGTTCGTCTCCTCCCGTTCCTGTCAGGACCATTTTGTATCGACGCTGGACCTGTGCGAGCAGATTATCGAGTGGAAGTATGACCGAACCCACCGTGAGCTCATCGAAGTCATCCAGGATGTCCTGGAGTCGTGAAACGAGGTCGAAGGATTCCTGCGCATTCACGACGAACAAGCGGGTGTCGGTCCCTTCTGTGACCTGCTGGGCATAAACGGTTTCGTTGCACTCCGGGTCGGAGAAATTGCAGTGGTACGCGATCTCCGGCGCCGCCAGCCGCGTGATCAAGCTCGAGTCGATTCCTCCGCTGCACAACGTGCTGAAAGGAGTGTCGCCGACCCTCGATTCCGAGACACATTCCGCGATCAGTTCCCGAGTCTCCTCGACCCACGCCGGTGTCGCCGCACGGTCGGCATCTTTTCCTGGCGTGAGGATGTCCTCGTACAAGGTGCTCTTCACGGCGCCGGTTCGGAGATCGATGTCCACCGTATGACCCGGCATCACCTTCTTGACCTGCTTGAAGAACGTCTTGTCGCCGAAAGTGAGTTGGTACCGAACGTATTCGGAGATCGTGGAGTAGTCCAGATCGAACGGCGCCGCTACGACCTCCTGGATCGTGCGGATCATCGACGCGATGCACAGACCGTTCTCATCGTAGGAGTAGTACAGCGGCTTGACACCGAACTGGTCGCGCGCCAGCGTCAGTCGGCGTTCCAGCTTGTCATAGATCACGAAAGACCAGAAACCAGTCAGTTCGCGGAGTGTGTCGGGACCCCATGCCGTCCATGCATGCAGCAGAACCTCGGCATCATTGCCGACGTGAAACTGAACGCCCCTGGCCTGCAGGCGGGCGCGGATCTCGTTGAAGTTGTAGATCTCGCCGTTATACGCCAGAACGTGCCGGTCGTTCTCGAGAGGTTCTGCGCCACGTTCGTCCAGCCCGATGATCGCCAGTCGGGAATGGGCCATCTGGACGTAACTGTCCGCCCAGAAACCGATCTGATCCGGTCCCCGCTTACGAAGGCTCGAAAGGGACTTGTGACTGAACGGTCTGTTTACGCTGTGAGTGACGACAATTCCGCACATGTTTCGCTTCCCTGCTCAGAGTACGGGGCGAATGCAAGGGATGATCCTTCCGTGAAGGGGACAGGATCCCGCCCGATTAGGGCTCGAAGCCGCCCCGGGTCGCCCAGGCAATGGCGCATGTCCCCAATCCTGAAGTTCCCCACGAACTCCGGGTCATACTGCACTCCATAGGCGGATGCGATGGCTTCACAAGCCTCGGCGAGAGGTGTCCCCACGCCGGAACATACGTTGACGACGGACGGGGCTTCGGCGCCCTCCAGGAGCCGGGAAATCGCGGCGACAACATCGCCGATATACACCCAGTCCCGCATCTGACGCCCGTCTTCGAAAATCCGCGGGCGCTGCCCGGACCGGATCCATCCCGCCAGCTGTGCAATGATCGTGGCCTCCCCGTCGTAGAGCCGCAGCCTCGGACCGTAAACGGACGAGAATCGCAGGATGTTTACCGGACAGGCTTCGAACCCCCGGAAACATAGTTCCTGCATGTACTTCGATGCGCCGTAGGTTTCCAGTGGGGCGGCCGCCGCGTCTTCGGTGATCGCGACGATCTCGGCTTCGGCTCCGCAGCCGGGACAGGAAACTTCATAGCGACCGGCGGCAAGGTCCGATTCGTGACGTGTCCCATCCGTACTCGCGCCGCATTGCGGGCACGCGTATTTGTAGTTGGATCCGTAGACGCTGAAACTTCCGGCAAGAACGACACGGCGCAGATTCGGCCAGCGCCGGGCGTGTTCGAGGAGCCGCGTGGTTCCGCGACAGTTTGCGTCGATGATGTTGGCCGGTTCGCGCGCCGCCCGCCCGACGCCGCCGAGCGCCGCAAGGTGGACGATGGCTTCGACATCGTCGAAGCGGGAGTCCGGCTCGAGATAACGCAGGTCCGCGAAGCAGTAGTCGACGTCGGTGCGCAGGTAGTCGGGCGCGCCGTGATGGACGTCCGGATCCAGGCTGTCGACGCAGAGGACTCTGGCGCCCTGATCCGCAGCGGCATCCACGACGTGCGATCCGATGAAACCGGCTCCACCTGTGACCAGGACTTTCATGCGATGGCGTGAATCGACGCCTCGATCCTTTCCCGTTCTTCGACAAACCAGTCGACGGTTCGCTGGATCCCATCCTGCACGTTCACCGTCGGCTCGAACCCCAACACGGAATGCGCATGGGATATGTCGGCACGACGTCGCGTGCTGTTGTCCCACGGCCGCCGCGGGGCGAAGTCCACCGAGCTTGCTGAATCGCACGCCTGAATGATGGCGTTTGCGAGGGTGAGGACGTCGGTTTGGATTCCGGTGCCCAGGTTGAATGCTCCACCGCCGGCATCGGGACTCGTGCCGGCCAGCAGCAGGCCTTCGACAAGGTCGTCGACAAATATGAAGTCGCGGGTTTCCGCGCCGCTGCCCGTGATTACGAGGGGTTCTTCATTCAACGCGCGCCAGATGAAGTTGGGAATGACGTTGCGGTAACGGCCCGGTACTTCCCCGGGACCGTACGAATTGAAGAAACGGCAGCGCACGGTGCTGACATGCTGGTCGAAATAATTGCAGTAGAACTCACCCAGCGCTTTCGTGATCTGGTACGGCGTGTCGAGGTCCAGGCTCACGGGCATGTCTTCGCGGATCGGGGCGTCGATTCCGTGGCCGGCGATGGAACACCCAGCAGAGGCGTACACGACGCGGCGGGCATCGTTCTTCGCAGCCCACGAAAGGACGGAAAGCGTACCCTTGCCGTTCGTATGCAGGTCGGCGAGCGGATGATCGACGCTGTTTTGATTGGCGAAGAACGCAGCCAGGTGGAAGACCAGGGCGTCGCGGACGTCGAGCTCGAGCGAGGGAAGATCGCAAACGTCCCGTGTGATGAACGTCAGCCGATCATCCGTCGGAAGCAGCCACTCATAACCGGACGAGAGATCGTCGACTACGATGACCTCCCGCGCGCCGCGGTCCAGCAGTTGCCGAACAAGACGGGAGCCGATCGCGCCGGCCCCACCGGTCACTATCGCCGTGCCTAAGTCCATATGCTTCACAGTCTTCTCCCTCACCGAGAGATAAAGCACCCTGCCTACCAATGGTTTTTCCGAAGTTGGAATCGGACAGACCGACTCAATCGACACAAAACAAGGGAGAAAACGTAGTTTTCAAGAGTCGATGTCGGACCCGCGGTCGACATTGTTGCGCCAAATTTCCGTCATCGAAACCCAAGCCGGTCAAGGATTTGAACCTGTGGCTTGTCACGAGCGGGAGGTTAGATGGATTCTTCGAGCGGGTGCGGAATTGCAATTCCTGTGGTGGCCGTCGGATGGCCGATACTGGGTGTTGTCGTTTCCCTATGCGCTGGGCTACCGCCTTCTATTTCAAAATCTGTTAACGACAGTCCAAAGTCTTGCAGTTTGCGCTCAATTTTGTCCAGATGGGTTTTACTGAAATGAGCTTTCCATGTGCCAATTCTTCCGTCTCTGATGTGCCTTTCGTTTGGATCTGTTTGATCTTGAGCAAGGGGTCTCCCTATACGATTTTCCATTGCCTGCATGTTGTCTTTTGAAGAAAGTTCAATGGCTTTCGCGAAACACCGAAAATGGGTTTCGGACTCCAGTAAGAACCCAAAATGCTCAAGGATTTGAGTGATAGTTCTCACTGAATCTCTGATGAGTTCTTCGTAGCTGATTAGCAGAATCCGGTCTTGATATATTTCATGGCTTAGCTTCCATGTCAGGTATTGCTTAAGATAACTTTCAAGATTTGTGGATATCATGAATTCGGCTGGATTCTCAGGCAGTATGATTGCGTCATTTTTGTCGCGACAATAATTCCCATTGAGATCTTTATGAGCAGTAATAGTGGGGTCAATGTGATTTTTCGCGTGCCGAAAGTGCGAGACGCTTTGATCAAGTGGATTTCTATAAATGTAGACATACTTTGCCAGCGGATTTTCTTCTGGATGATATATAGATCGCTTTTCATATAGGTACTTTGATGGCCAATCGAAACCATCGATATGAAATTGAAGTGAGTCCCATCGTTCTCGATACTTTCCATTGTATTGGTCGAAGCCCGGAAAACAGCAGTGAGCAATAAAGAAGGTGTCTAGCCCGATTTCATTAAAGGAATGAGCATCGGTAACAGGGGATTGAGGAGCAGGCGCTGTTTTTCCGGCGAGCATGAATTGGAAAAAGTGAAAGAAGTAGTGGTTTAACCACGTTCCGGATTTCGGCATCGTTCCAATCAAACCGACGGTATGTTGAGATACAAACCGACGGTATGTTGAGGTTTGATCGAAGTAGCACCGGTTTTGAATAGCTGATCTTTCATCCATCAACTCTTTTGATTCATAGCTTACTTCCGTTCCTGGTGAGGAAGCGGCTATCTCTTGTTGATTTCATGCTCCGGCGTGTTCAGATCCAAAGGGTTCTTCAAACCCCGTCCCCACGTGTACGTCATGGGACGCAGCAGTTGGGTCCTGAGGCAAGTAGCCGTTACATTCCAGCCAGCCAAATATTCGCTGCGTGCTTTCTTCCCTGGTTTCCTGGTCGGTGTGAACCACTATCTCCGCGCGCTTCGGTGGTTCGTAAGGATCTGAAACCCCAGTGAAGTTGGGTATCGTACCGTTGAGCGCCTTCTGATAGAGACCTTTGACATCCCTTGCGATAAGAGTATCGAGTGAACACTCAACGTAGACTTCAACGAATCGGCCAGCATCGTGCTCCGCACGAACGGCGTCGCGCGCGGCACGATACGGAGAAATCGCCGCTACGACCGTACACACGCCGTTGCGGCTGAGCAAGTTCGCTACGAAGCCGATACGTTTGACGTTGGTGTCCCGGTCTTCCTTGCTGAATCCGAGACCCTTTGACAAGTTTTCGCGAACCAAATCGCCGTCGAGCAGTTCGGTTCCGAGTCCTTTCAGATGCAGTCTCTTCACGATCTCGCAACCCAGACTGGTCTTACCTGCACCGGACAATCCAGTGAACCAGATCGTCCAACCGGAACCAGGCTGCAGCACCCGAGGTCTGAGGCGCTCCACAGGCAAATTCCTGCCCTTTTTGCTTTCCCCAAGTCTATTCACATCACTCAACTGTGCAATTCAAAAACCAAAGTGCCGAGTAGGCAGCGAGACACTAACTCCGTTCAGATGACGTTCTTATCAGGCATGGAGTCGCTGTTAGAGCGCAATGGTGGAAACTGGGGTCAAAAACGTGACGCGGCCGTCAAGCCTCAGTGGTCACTTCAAAACCGGCCAACGATGGTCACCTGAAAACGATGGCCCGGGACGGTGTTGTTCTACCTCTTTGGGACTGGACTCGGCAAGCCCGTTTTAGTCCTCCAACTCCGAGGGCCGCATTTGAGGATGTGGCCGTGATGGAGCAGCCGGTCCAGCATGGCTGTGACGGCGGCGCTATCACCCAGTAGTTTTCCCCAGTCTTGGACGGGTCGATTCGATGTCAGTAACGTACTGGTCCGTTCATAGCGTCGCATCACGATCTCGAGGAGTTCCTCTGCTGCAGTGGGAGGAAGCTTCCGCATCCCCAGATCGTCGATGATCAGCAGCGGGACCGTCGCCAAAGCTTCCATGCACTCCTTTCGGGTACCGTCAATGGTGGCTTCGGCGATGTCGTCGAGAAGCGCATGAGTTTCACGGTAGACGACCCGATAGCCCTGCTCAATGGCAGCCAAGCCGATGGCCTGAGCCAGATGACTCTTGCCGGTGCCAGGAGGACCGAGAAACAAGGCATCGTCGTGCCTGGAGATGAAGGCGCCCGTCGCCAGGTCGAAGACCAGACTACGATTCATCTTCTTGTTGAAAGTAAAGTCGAAGGAGTCGAGCGTCTTCTGGGGATCGCGGAACCGGGCCTGTTTCCGACGCCGTTCCAACAACCGGATGCTGCGACGGTCCAGTTCATCCGAGACCAGACGAGAGACCAAGTCGATCGGCGCCATGGCTTCGGTCTGGGCCTGGTGGAGGCGTGTTTCCAACACCTCGGCAATGCCGCCGAGCCGGAGTTGTCGGAGAGCCCGCTGGAGTTCGATCAGATTCATGAGTGTTCCTGCTCCTGGATTTTGAGGTTGATGAGATCGCGATACTGAGTCAGTTCGCGAATGAGAGGATCGACCTGACGCAGGGCGAGTGGAGGTCGCCGCTCCAGATAGCGGCGGACGAAACGATACTCGTAGACGTGGAGTTCCAGTGCCGCAGCCGAAGCATCCTCCACGGCGGAGACACCGTACTTCTTGGCCAGGGAGAGCACACCCAGGATGCGGCGGACCGCAGCTTCCCCTTGTCGGCGGTGAATGGCGTCACAGAGTGTGCCGATGTGGGTGCCAGCGCGGCGGGCTCGGGCCAGCAGTTGCACCGTCGTTAACGGGGTTTTCTTCGGGTTGTCTTCAGCACGGACACGGTATCCACCCCGCTTCTGGCGGACATGCTCGCGGAGGAGTGGATAGGTGTTTGGGTCCAGGATCCGGACGTGAAGCGTGTCCCACTGGACCTTGACACCCCGTCCGATCCAGCCCGGCGGTACACTGTAATAGGCGGCTTCGACTTCGACGCAACCGTCGAGATGGACGACACGTTCACCGAATTGGTAATAGCGAAACGGTTCGATCGGCAGCGGCTTAAGAGATGGTTTCTCTTCGGCGAACATGGCCGCCACCTGCCGCTTGGTCGTGCCGTGGATGCGGGTGTCGGCCCATCGGACTTCCCAGCGATCCAGATACCCCTGGGCCTGGTCGAGGCTCTCGAAGCGCTGTCCCTTCAATGGGGTCTTCTGGGCGTGCCCGACACCGGATTCGACTTTGCCTTTGCGGTCTGGATCGCGCACCCGGCATGGCATGGCCACCACGCCGTAATGGGTCAGGACATCTCGAAACAACGGATTCAGGGTGGGGTCGTAATGGTCCGGGACGATCACGCCTTCGCGCAGGTTATCCAGCACGATGAGGCGGGGAGTGCCGCCGAGTCGGCGGAACGCGGTCTCGTGCAACTGGGCCCAGATGCGGGAACTGGACTTGAACGTCAGCAGCCGGACCGATTTGCGGCTGTAGCCCAACGTCATCACGAACAGCCGCGTCCGTCGGTACTTGCCCGTCTTCGGATCCCGGACCATCGGTCCGGTCCCGTAGTCGACCTGCGCTTCCTCTCCAGCTCCGGTCTGGATGATTCCGACCGCTTCCGGGGATCGCACTCCCCGGAGTTTGCGAACGAAACGCTTGACCGATTCGTAGCTGCCGACAAAACCGTGATCCGTGACCAGGTCCTGCCAGATCGCCATCGCGTTGCGGCCACGCTCCAGCGCCTGTTGGATGGTCTCCCGGTACGGCTCGCAGGAACTGCCCGACGGTGGGCTTGGAGGGGGAGCCGACGACTCTGCCGAGACCGGATTCTCGGCCTCCGGGTCGGTGGTCACTTCGTTGGCCGGTTTTGAAGTATCGGAACCGCCAAACCCCTCAACGACACCATTTACGCCGTCCGGGTCGGTGGTCACCTCGTTGGCCGGTTTTGCCGGTCGCCGGCCCCAACTCCCGGGCGGCCGAATGGGGATTCCGGCCGCTCTCAGATACGCACTGGCCGTCTCACGACGCACGCCGGTGGTCTGTTCGATCCGACGCAGCGGCCATCCAAGCCGCCCCAATGCAACAACTTGCTCTCTCTTTTCTGTGCTCAAGACATTGCTCATGCCGACGGAGCCTGTTTCGGCTTCCCGTCGGTGTCAATGTCCCGGGCTTATCTATGTTCGTTGGCCGGTTTTCAGGTGACCACCATTGGCCGGTTTTGGGTGACCGCCGAGGGTCAAGTCCTGTCCGAACAGCTCGTCTCACGCATGCCGCCCGATTCTTGCAAGTGGCAAACCATCCGAACCTGCTAGATAGAAAGAATTCAGGACGTTCCGAGTTCTTCGGTGCCCTGGACTTCCCACGATTCATAGGGGGCTTGAATTGAGCCTTCAGGAGGTGGATGTGGGAAACCAGCAATACACACCGGAATTCAAGGACGAAGCGGTACGCCAGGTGGTGGAGCGGGGCTATCCAGTCAAGGAGGTTGCAGCGCGTTTGGGAGTGTCGAGCCACATGCACGTGAAGCCGGCGACTCGTAGATGGGATCCACCGGCTCAGGCGACTTCACGTGAGCTACGGAACGGCGTAAAAGCGGGGTGTCGATGAGCTCCAATAACCGAAATCAAGATCACTGAAGGAGGTCGGATACATGAGCAAACCCGAAGTTCAGAAAGATGCCGACGCCATTCGCAAAGCATGCGCCCAAATAGAGATCGTAGCGAACACTTCCGACGCGGATCTATGGGTATCGTTGTACACCGAAGATGCCGTATTCATGGCGCCCAATCGGCCTCCATTGAAGGGGTGCGGAGAGATACGGGCCTTCATGATCAATGAGTTCTTTACGGCTTTCAAGGTGACAATGAAGGATCAAACTGACGATCTGACAGCCTCGGGGGATTTGGCATTTCGAAGGGGCACGGTTGCGCTTACGCTCGCACCGAAGACTGGAGAACCTCCTGTCGAAGAAGTCTTCAAGTACTTGGAGGCGTGGCAGCGGCAACCGGACGGTTCGTGGAAGATCGCTCAGGACATCTTCAGCAGCAACAAGCCTATCGACTGACGAGAAGAGCTTTCGTAACTCTATTTCCCAGATGGAGGATGTTGTCGTCCTAGTATCGTCGCCGACTCGTTGGAGGACCTGAAAGGACGAGTGCGGAGGGGTAGGGCATCGTCCTCTCTTCCGGGATGGCAGCCTGCACCGCCAAAACCTTTCCAGTAGCTGCCGACCGGAGTTCTCGAAAATTCACGTGGACGTATAGTCGTTAGCGTTCATCGGAAGTGCCGCGGCGAGCGCGGCCACAGGATGAGCGAGAAGTTCCCACCGCGGCAGTTTCGATAACAAGACTTGAAGGAGGGCGCTGGCCGAATGCGGCGGACGCGGTGGGCTATGGAGAAAGTAGCCGGAAGCGGGCCGGATCTGGAGTGGCGTTGGGGCGAGGAGGGGGACCGGCGGTCGATGACCGCGTCGATGGTGTGAATCGGAAAGCAGTTGGGTCGGGGAATCGGTGGGTTGAAAGGACGGGATCTGAGGGGATTTTGCAGCGGAGGCACACTCCGGCGAGGACGTGGCTGAACCGCACGTCGGTCGTCGGTTTGTGAAGGAGGATTAGGACGTATCGCATTGGAAGGCGAGCCTCGCTACGAGTTGCAGAGCGGTGAAGCGTTGGATGAGAGTCATCGGTCCCTGACAGTGCGGACACGACCAGGAAGAGTTCGAGGTGGTGGTTTCGTCAGATTCGACCCTCGGCATGGCATCGAGGAGTTGGCGACAGAGAGCGAAGGCGGCCGACCGGCGGTAGTTGGCCATGAATCCGAAGTGTCGGATGCGGACGAAGCCCTTCGGCAGAACGTGCAATAAGAACCGTCGGATGAACTCGTCGGCCGCGAGTGTCATGATGCGACTCTTGTTGCCATTGCGGTAATCCCGCCAACGGAACCGGACCCGGTTACCGTCAAACGAGATCAATCGATGGTTGGAGATGGCGACCCGATGGGTGTAGCGGCCCAGGTAGCGGAGCACCTGTTCGGGGCCACCAAAGGGTCGTTTGATATAGACGACCCAGTTGCGGGAATGGATCTGGCGGCGGAACCGCCGAAAGTGTTGCGGTTCGCCGAAGGGTCGAATCGAGCCGGACAGTTCGAGCGAACCGTCGGCGATCGCTCGCCCGAGCCCGTCGATGAACTTGCCACGGAAGACTCGGGCGAGCACCTGCTTGGGGAGGAAGAAGCGCCCAGAACCCGGAATCCAACGGGACTGATCCGGAGCCAGTCCGCCGGCCGGTACCACGCAGTGGATGTGGGGATGGAACTCCAGGTTCTGACTCCAGGTATGCAGGATGCCGAAGAAGCCGATCCGGGCGCCGAGTCGTTTCGGATTGGCCGCCACCTCGATCATCGTGTCGGCCACGCTGCGAAACAGCAGGCTGTAGAGTAGGGCAGGGTTGTGGAAGAAGAACGGATGGAACTGGTGCGGGACGGTGAACACGACGTGGAAGTAGGGGGTGGGCAGCAGTTCGGCTTCTCGTGCTTCGAGCCACCGTCGTCGGGCCTGGGTCTGACACTTCGGGCAGTGGCGGTTGCGGCAGGAGTTGAACGAGATTCCGGACTCCCGGCCACAATCGGCACACCGGTCGATGTGGCCACCCAGAGCCGCAGTACGACAGTTCAGGATGGCGCGCAGGACCTTGAGCTTCTGGATGCCGAGGCGGTGACGCTGGAGGAAACCTCGAACCCGGGCGCGGACGATGTCGGCCACCTCGACGGCGGGCCGGCTCATTCGCCTTTCTTCTTTCTCAGACGGGGAGACGGTCCCAGATCGGGAACCGGAAGAGAATCGATCGGGTTCACCACGCGCTGCATGTGCGCCTGAGACAAATGGAGATAGAGGGTCGTCGCTTCCAGATCGACATGACCCAACAGGAGCTGGATGGTTCGCAGGTCGGTTCCCCTCTCCAGCAGGTGGGTGGCCCAGCTGTGGCGCAGCGTATGTGGGGATACTTTCTTTTTGATGCCGGCACGTTGGGCGGCTTGTTGGACGGCGTACCAAACCGTCTTCACATCGATGGGCTGTCCGGGCCGGGTCCGGAGCAAACTGGGGAAGAGGTACTCGCCGGGTTTCCGCCAACGCCAGTAGTCGCGCAGGACTTCCAGCAGTTTCGGTGACAGCGGCACGTCGCGGTCGCGATTGCCTTTACCCTGCCTCACATGGATCACCATGCGTTCGCTATCGACGTCCTCGACCTTCAGACGACACAGCTCGGCCCGCCGCAGTCCCGTCGAATACAAGGTCATCAGGATGACGAAGTGATAGGCACTGTTGGCGGAGGCCAGCAGTTGCGCCACTTCCTCTTCGCTCAGAATCGTGGGCAACCGGGACGGCTGTTTCGGATAGACCAGATCGACCTGGTGATAGGGACGGCGAAGCACCTTCACGTAGAAGAACCGGAGTGCGGCGATCCGTCCGATGATGGTGTCGACAGCGAGCTTGCGCTCCTGAAGCAGATGCAGCTGGTACTGCCGCATCTGTTCCTGTTCGAGCTTGTCGGGGGACTTCCCGAAGTAGCGGGCGAAGTCTTCGACCGCGTGAAGATACAGCCGAATCGTAGCGGGTGAGTAGTTCCGGCGCTGGAGTTCCTCCAGCATCCGTTGTCGCAGCTTCGTCATGTGAGCCTCCTTGTGAGGCTCACACTCTATCGGGGGCTCATCACTCTTCGCTCAGCACACGCGTAGCGTCCGCCGCGCCAGCGGCTTCGTTCAAGTCGCCTACTGTCCAAAGTGGATTCTGTCGCAATCCCTCGATTTTCGGGCATTGTCACTTCTGGGCATGGGCGATTCTATGGAAGGGGCTGTCTGATTGGTATCAACTTCCGCCTTTTCTTATGCTTCAGCGAGCTTTTACTGTTGGCCGGTAAACGCCAAGGACAAGGCGACTTGGAACTCACGAGCACTTCCAAAGCTCACCCCTTCAGTGCGACCCGGGCTGGAACTGTCAACGCTCCGCAGGCGGGCGGGGAAAAGTTCCGTCCCTCATCGCTGCGTGGTATGCGAAACTCGCCATCACGACCGAATTGATCATCAGGTCTTTCGGTAGGAGTCGGTCGAAGACGTCCATGTTGAAGTGGTGACTTCTGGCCCGGTAGTCGATTCGGTCCTGCAGAAACTGGAACCCAGGAAGCCCGGACTTGATGAACGAGAGGTGGTCGGTTCCCGTGTTACTGAACTGGGAGATCGTTTCCATTTGAAACTCATTGAACGGTCTCATCCAGGCATCGAGTATGGGCGTGGCTTGGGTATTTCCTTGGATGTGCACGCCGCGGAACTGGCCGGTGCCATTGTCCATGTTGAAGTACACGGAAAAGCGCTCATGGTCGGGCGTGGTGCCTTCTTGCGGACTCCCGAAGTGATTCTTGATATAGCCCAGGGAGCCCCTGTGACCCGTCTCCTCCTGACTCCACAGGGCCACACGAATCGTGCGCCGCGGACGGGAGTCGATGGCCCGGAGTATGCGCATCGCTTCGAGCACGACCGAAACGCCACTCGCGTTGTCGGTTGCACCGGTCCCGGCGTGCCAGGAGTCCAGGTGCGCCCCGATCATCACCACCTCGTCTGCTAGATCACTCCCCGGAATCTCGCCGATCACGTTGTACCCCCTCGGATCCGATTCGTCGAACGCGACCCGGACTTCAACGTCCATCGTC